>CAWBEO010000002.1:0-3064136 GCA_963787995.1 uncultured Acidobacteriaceae bacterium | reverse complement strand
TTCCTGGCGCGGGGGCCGCTCTTACAGCTGCTTCCTTGATTCCCGCGCTGGTGGCCCTATTCTGCGCACTGTTGATCTTCCTCGCCTATGTGGTCATTACATTGACATTCATCATGGCGACCGTCGAGAGCTATGTGGTGATGTCTGCCGGGTTGATCTTTCTCGGCTTCGGCGCGTCGCGCTGGACGGTTCCTTATACGGAACGCTACATCTCCCTGGTCGTATCGACGGGAGTGCGGCTGATGGTCCTCTACATGATTATTGGCCTGGGCCAGACTCTATCCACCACATGGGTTCAAGAAGCCTCGCAGATCGCATTGAGCACGGCTGGGCTTCAGTCTCTCTTCGGATTGCTGGCCAGCGTCATCGTCTTCATGGCGCTCGCGTGGCAGGTGCCCAAGCTCGCCAGCAGCGTCCTGCAAGGTTCGCTGCAAATGGGCAGTTCGGATTTAATCGCTCCCGCAATGTCTGCTGCGGTTACGGCAGGGACCATCGCTGCGGTCGCAGCAACCGGAGGCGCAGCGCTTGCAGGTGGGGCTGCTGCATTGGGTGCTGGTGGAGCGGCCGCTGGCGGTAGCGCGGCGGGCGGAGCCGCTGGAGCGGGTGGAAGTTTCATGCCCGGAGCCGCTGGGGGCTTAATGCCCGGTATGGGAAGCACGATGGCCGGTGGTGGTGGCAGCGGTGCTGCGCCGGGTGTTGAGGGCGCAATGAACAGTGTGCCGCCTCCTGCTCCGAGCGCGGGTGGTGGAGGCGGTCAAGCTGTAGCCGTCGATCCACCTCCTATCTCCGTGGCGGCTGACAGTTCGCCTACACCAGGGCAGAGTGCTGAAGGACCGTCTGCCGGCACGAGCGTCGGAGAGAGCGCGACCACTGGAAGTTCAGTAACCGTGCCAACGCAGGGAAAAACAACCGGCGTCGCCGATGCTGGTGAGGCGATTCCGGCTGGCGGCGATTCCGCGAGTGGGCCGGATGCGGATGGAAGTGTTTCCGGCAGCGGTGCAACGCCGACCGGGGTTCCGGTAAGCGAAGACGGTAGCAGCGCAGCTATGGGTGAAGCCAGTCTTTCGGGTGAATCACCGACTGCATCGCCGGGTGTAGTGACGGAAGCTCCTCTCGGTGCTGTGAGTACTGCTGAGGAGGAAACGTCGAGCGCTAGGAGTAGATCGGATGGCCGCTCATTAGGCGAGAAGATCTCTGGACTTCACAATGCCGCGGCACAGGCACACCAACATCTACCGCAGGATTCGGCGACTGTGTCGGCGCCGACTCTGAACATTCAACACGGAGAGTAGGAGCGCACGGAGAAATGGAGCAAATGATGAGTGAATCTCAGGCAAGGGTGGAAGAGAAAGGTCCGGGCAAGAGTCCGTACCTGGCAGCTCGCGACGAGTGGAACGAGCGGTATCGGGATTTGATTGTGGCTGCGCGGAATTGGCGGCTTCTGGCGGTGACAACCAGCGCAGTTGCACTGGTGGCCGTCTTGGGCTTGATCGTGATCGGGACCAAACCCAAGGTCATTCCCTATATCGTCGCGGTGGACAACCTGGGCAAGGTGGTGAGCCAGGGAACGGCGGTTCAAGCCTCCGTTGCCGACGACCGTTTGAAACGGGCGGCGTTGTGGTCCTGGGTCCAGGATTGGCGGATGGTCTCGTCGGACGCGGCAGTCGAGAAGAATGCAGTCGAACGGGTGTATGCCGAGATCGGCAACGGAACTCCCGCTGCTATCAAGATCAGCGATGGGTACCGCGATGGGTCGCCGTTGAAGCTGGCGCAGACGGAGACGGTTTCTGTCGATGTCCGCGCTCTCTATGCGTCCTCGAAGGATAGCTATGAGGTCGAGTGGACGGAGACGGCCTTCGACCTGAAGGGCGAGCAAACCGGCTCTCAAAACTACAAGGGAGTCATCACCTATTCCATTCATCCGCCCGCGGATGAGGCTTTGGCGCGCGTGAATCCCCTGGGAATTTATGTCACGAATGTGAGCTGGTCGAAGGTTCTGTAATTCAACCGAGAAAGGCACGGAGATAAAAAGGCGATGAAAACGATTCGAGTGTTGATGTTGTTTGTGATGGGTGCGAGCGCCTTTTGCGGGTTCGCGCAAGATGGCGCTCCGAGTACAGGTGCGCCGGCTGGTAGCACGGTGGTGTTGAATCGGAAGGCCGCGCCGACGAAACAAGAGGTTGTTCCCACAGACAAGTATCCGTTTGCGGCGCTTCAGAAAGCTCTGGAGCAAGGTCCCGGAACTGAGATTAGTTCGGAGATTGGCTCGGCTACCGCGAGCGTAGGACTTGGAGTGAAAGTTCCTCCGGGCTGGGAGCCGTCGAAAGATGTGGCGCTGTCGGAGACGGCGCGCGAGGCCGTTGCTCTTTCGGCGAAGCTCACGAATGAGCAGAACAATCCGGTTCCTGGGCCGGACGGGCGCGTGGTATATACCTTCGGGGTCGGGCAGCCAACGTTGGTTGCCACACCGCTTCGCGTAAGTTCGATTGAGTTGCAAGCGGGCGAGAAAATCCTGGGCGAGCCTCAGATTGGAGACTCGGTTCGTTGGGTGGTGACGCCGATCTCTTCGGGGTCCGGCGATGCTGCTACGCCGATTCTGGTCGTAAAGCCCAAGGTGACGGGCCTCGATACGACCATGATTGTCGCCACGGACAGAAGAACGTATTATCTGCGGCTCGTTTCAAAGCCGGGTGAATACGTGTCGCGGGTCGCGTTCCTTTACCCTGACGATCAGCCGTTGCAGTGGAAGCTCTTCCTGGAGCAGCAGGCGAAGGAACACAAAGAGCACGTCGATTCCTCGCGCATTTCGCAAACCGGAAATGCGGCTGTGGACAAGCTCTACTTCGATTACACCTTCAAGGTGAAGTCTGGCGCGGACTCGATCAGGCCGGTGCGGGTTCTGGATGACGGAGAGAAAACCTACATCGAGATGCCGAGCGTGACGGCGTTTCAGGAGTTGCCGACTTTGGTTGTCGAAGGCCCGGAGGGCAATGAGATGGTCAACTTCCGCGTGAAGGGCACGACCTTCGTGGTGGACCGTCTCTTTGTGAAGGCAGCCTTGCTGCTTGGTGTGGGCAAGCATCAGGAGTTGGTCGAGATCGAGCGCAAGGATGCGCTTACACCGCATACGGCGACGGAAAGCATGGAGGTGAAGTGATGGCGGACGAAAACAAAGTCAATGGCAACGAGCGCGAAGAGGTTGTGTTGTCTCCGAAGGTTGAGGGCGAGAGCCCAACGCGCAGCAAGCAGCCTTTGAAGCTGCGCTTCTGGCCCACGGACGGAAAGCATTTGAATCCGGCCGTGCGGGGGATGTTGTTTGTTGTCGTCCTGGGATTCCTCGTTGTGATGGTCTATGGGGTGATGTCTCGGGGTGGAAAGAAGAAGGCTGCGGACGCCGCCAAGGATGACCAGTCGATTTCGGATGCGCAATCGACCGGGACGAAGGTCTGGAAGGATCTCGAAGAGCAGCGGAAGATTGACGCAAGGAAGGAAGCGCAGAATCAGTCTCAGCCTGCGCCGAGTACGCCGGACGTGATTCAGGACCATGTGCAGAGTGCCGGGGTTCCGGCTGATCTGGTAGCTCCTTCCCGTTACTCGAAAGATGCTCTGGTTCCTCCTCTTGAAGCTCGTCAGATTGCTGCCTCTGGGCGACCTTCACCGGCAAGGCTCACGAACACGAGCGGCAGGGTCGCGCTGAATCAGCAGCAGGTGGGCACTCAAGCAGAAGCGCCTCAAGGACGGAGCGCGGCGGACGAATTGCGTGAGGAGATGTACAAAAGCGATCTTGAAGCGCGCACGGCGGGTACTTCGATTTCGAGCGGGATGAATAGCGGCAAGGGGTTGGGTGCTCTGAGTGAACTGGGGGCCGCGCCTGTCGAGGGCGTGAGTTCGCTGCTTCAACAGCTCGCCGGCGCATATCCGAAATCCGTTTCCGCTGGGAATGCTGGAGTACCAAGTCCGTCGGCCTTGTCCGCAAGTGCAGGCTCTGGAGATCAGAGCGACGCGAACCTCCAGGAGCATAAAGAGAGCTTCATCGACAAGGCGAGGCAGGCCAGGGACGAGCGCGACTATTCCTCCGCGACGCGAGCGCCAGCCCTATCGAAGTACGAAATCAAGTCAGGATGGGACATTCCGGCGACGCTGGAGAGTGAAGTGAACACCGATCTGCCCGGCGAGGTAAAGGCCGTTGTGCGCGAGAACGTCTACGACACGGCGTCGGGCCAGTATTTATTGATCCCGCAAGGCTCCCGCCTAATCGGCCAATACGACAACCGGGTTTCCTATGGACAGAGTCGCGCGATCGTTGTTTGGTCGCGTCTGATCTTCCCGGACGGGTCCAGTGTTGATCTCGATGGCATGGTAGGGCACGATGCCTCTGGAGCGGCCGGGTTTCACGACCAGGTGGACAATCACTTCGTGCGTCTCGTCTCGATGGCGTTGATGCTGAGCGCCTTCACAGCCGGAGTTGAGATGTCCCAGCCTCAGACGAGTTCGGCGTCAGGAGTCCTGTCGCCAAGCGCGGAGGCAACTCAAGCTCTTGGCCAGCAATTTGGCCAGTTGGGTATGGAGGTGACGCGGAAGAACCTGAATATCCAGCCCACGGTGAAGATTCGACCTGGCTACAGGTTTAATGTGCGCGTGAATCGTGACATAGCGTTTACGGAACCGTATGGAGATTTGAGGGCGGGAGAATAGAAGATGACAATCCAGATTGTGTACCGCAATATTCGTTTCAGTGCAAAGGTTGATCGCTGCCTTCGCCGGCGCTGGAGAATGCACGGCGATTTGTCGATGCGCGTCCGCGAGGCTTTGCAAAATGTGGAGCTTTTCGATGTGGAACTGCTGGATTTGGATTGCAGCAGGGTACATGCAATGCAAGTTGGCGTATTCAACTCTCAGTGGGTCGTCGCCCGCGAGGTGGCCCGGCTGCGAGGATGCTCTTTGAATACGTTGGTGAATAGCGCGGTTTGGGCAGCATTCGGCGCACCGAGGCCGGGCCAGCGTGGCCGGCCTCGCTGCCGGAGTCTGCGTGACGCCGGTTCCTGATGCGAGTTTGGGTCTGGCGCAACGCGGCAGGCGACCGTGTACCCGGATAACGTGCGGCCCGGAAGTTGACCGGCCGCTAGGTGACTTATTGGGAGTATTCTGCTCGCGAGCTATTTTGCGTTAAATAGGAAGTTCTTTAGAACTTTACAATGTCCTTCGCCCGTTGATTGGCTACGTTCACGGGAGGCGTAATCTGTGGACCACTTCACTTATCGGGCCATCGAATGACGATTCGCCGCGATAGAGTACCAGGGAATATCCTTCCGCATACGCTGAATCAATAGACGGGTCGCTTAGCACTCTGAAAATTTTCGCGTCGGCAACGGAGATCGGTTCATGTAATTCAAAATTCGCGCCCCCCAAGTGCATCTCATAAATATACCTCTTCCCCGATTCGCATGGTTCGAGAAAGTTTAGAAATACACTTGGATCTCCACCATCTTCTGCAGTCAGGCTGGCGATAGCCACGTCACTCAGTTGAAAGACCAATGGGGCTTTTCTACCCGACGCAAATTCAACTATAGGTCGGGAGCCGGTCTTCACAGTTGGCGGAAGAGTGATGTGGCTGTCCTGTAGGCGCTTCCAGAGCATCATGAACTGTGCGAGAGCCTCAGAACTGAACTCGGTTGAGACCGCGTAACGCACAGCCTTTTCGATAGACGCTGCCAGATATGTGGATCCGTGGCGAAAGTTGAAGCCCCCTCCTGTGACTTCTTGGGAAGCTATATACTTTGCACACTGCATTCGCAGTATCCAGTCCTCTTCGGCGGCCAAAGAATCTTCGCAAATCGCGATCAAATCCCGAAGCACCTCAATGACCCGAAGCTCCTGGATAGGATTTCGACCACCTAGACCATGTTGCTTGATCGAATCGTAGAAGAGCAGATTTGTGCCATGATAAAGAGGAATCGTAACCTTCCCATCAAACGTGAGTGGCATTCGACGAGTATAGCAGTGTGCCCGTGATTCTCATTGTGCTCAAGTTTAAGATTGTTCAGCAATCTTGCATCCCACGGGCGTTGTCAGAACTACTCCCCATAAACGCCAATTTCACAATCCATATTGGAATAAATCGCTCGGACGGTTGTTCGTAACACATTTCCGACGTGAACGATTCTTGAATCAAGCCTTTGCTGTGTGTTATTCCTGGCGGGCCTTCTGGTGGACGAACTATATCATCTGCTGGGCTCAAAGCGAAATTGCGCTTTCCAGTCTGTTTCCTCGCCCAATGTCAGGTGTGCCTCGAAGGGTTTGCCCTGCTTGGAAATGAATCCCTTGAGCAAGGCGGTCTTGCCTTTTGTGCAGAGCGTCTCGACCTGCTTCGGGGTCAGAGTTTTCTTCGCAATGGTCTCGCTGACGCTAAAGTTGCAGCCCTCGCGGTAGCGGCTGCAACCGTAGAAGTTTTGTCCATTGGGCTTCTTGACGATGCCTTGCTTGCATTTCGGGCACATGAGCGATCCGGGCGGCGGGGCCGTAGCTGTCTTTGTCGGCGCTGGGCTATTCGATGTTAGGGTCGATGCCAAGGCAGGCTGCGGAGCAATGTGCAACTGCGCCAATTCCTTCTTGAGCTGGCCGTCGATGCTGGAAACCACGTTAAGGTACTGGGCTTTGCCTTCTGCAATATCGTCGAGCTGCTGCTCAAGGGAGCGCGTGTAGTCGTACTCAAGAAAGGCGAAGTGGCCTTTGAGCGCGTCGATAAGCAGGATGCCAAGGTCTGTAGCGCGCAAAATCTTCTTGGAATCGTCGATGTAGTTGCGGGTGATGATGTTCTTGAGGATGGCCGGGTAGGTGGAGGGCCGTCCGATTCCTTCATGCTCCAGCTTCTTGATGAGACTTGCCTGGGTGTAGCCGTTCGGAGGGCGCGTCTGCTTGTTCAACACGCGGGCGCTGTCGGCATTAAGCTGGGTGCCGCGTCCAAGCGCGGGAACGCGGCCATTCTCGTCCGATTGTTTCTCCGTGTCTTCCGTGTCGTTTGGATCGGGTTCCTCGGCGGCATCCTTGGCTGTCAGAGTGCGCCAACCCGGCTTGATGAGGGTTCGGCCCACCGCTTTGAAGACGAATGGCTGCGAGCCATCCTGAGCGGCCAGCGTGAGAGTGTTCACGCTGTATTCGGCATCCGCAAGCTGGGAAGCCACAGCGCGAGTCCATATAAGGTTGTAGAGCTTCTTCTGATCGTCGTCGGCCCCGGCATTGCGTTGTTCCAAGTGGGTGGGGCGGATTGCTTCGTGGGCCTCTTGGGCGCTCTCTTTGGACTTCCAGGTTCGCGCCTTGAGCGGCAAGGGAAGGTTGTTGCTGGCCGCGTAGGCCCGAATCTCGGCCAGCGCCTCTGCGGAGAAGTTCTGGCTGTCGGTGCGGTGGTAGGTAATCAACCCTTCTTCGAAGAGCCGCTGGGCAATTTGGGCGGTCTCCTCAGGCTTGTACCCGAGCGTCACGCTCGCTGCCTGAAGCAGCGTTGCCGTTGTGAAGGGCGGCGGAGGGGCCTTGGACGCCGGCTTCGTCGCCGCGACGGTGACCGCAAAGAGCCTGCACTTCGCGGCCTCTTCCGCCAGCGCGCCGTCGAGGATGTATTCCTCGCCCTCCTTGAGAAAGGGGGCCGTGTCCCACTGGGCGCGCCATTTCTCGTCGTCGAAGATCGCCTCAGCGCCGAAATGCTTGGTTTCCTTGAATGCCTCGATCTCGCGTTGCCGATCTACGACCAGACGGAGAGCAACGCTTTGGACGCGACCGGCACTGAGCCGCGCGATGCCTGTTTGGTTCGAGAGAGCAGGCGAGACCTGATAGCCGACGAGGCGATCCGCGCCGCGTCTGGCTTCCTGCGCATGAACGAGGTTGGTGTTGAGTTGTCGCGGTGCTTTGAGCGCAGCATGGATCACGCCTTCGGTGATGGCGTCGAAGGTGACGCGCGCGTATCGGCGGAGATTCAGAACCTGCTGTAGGTGCCACGCAATCGCTTCACCTTCGCGGTCGGGGTCCGTGGCGAGAAAAACCTGCTCGGATCGGGCGGCGCGCTGCCGCAGTTGTGAAACGACAGATTCGCTGCGTTCGAGGATCTGGTATTCAAGCCGGTAGGTGTCCGGCTCGACACCCAAGCTCTTCACCGGGAGATCCCGAATATGCCCAACGCTGGCGGCAACATCCCAACCGCTGCCCAGAATTGCCTTGATCTTCTTTATCTTGTTTGGGCTTTCCACGATCATCAGGTTCATGCGGTTGCCTCTTGCGCAGCGATGTTCCGGCGGATTATGCGACGTAAACTGGTGTCGGACTCTTCAGCTTGTAGACGGAGGCAAAGTAAGCCACCATCACGCGAAAAGTCTTGGAGCGGTTCACTCCCCCAAGAATCTCGCCTCCGACTCTTTCCAGTTCATCTGCAATGTCGTAGGTCAACGGGAAGACGAAAGCGGTGTCGATGGTTTGAAATGGAATGTTCAGCCAGGGGCCGTTGTAGAACCCAACAAGTTGCGCCTGGGCGGCCTTGGTTTTGAAATTCATGATGATGTGTTCGGCCAGGGCGTTCTTGTTGCGGATTTTCAGCACGGCAAAAAGCTGGTTGAAATGGGTCTTGGTGAATTTGGAATCGACGGTGAGACGGACTTGGGTGCGCTTTTCTGCGGGGGAAACGATTCTGCGCTTCGTTCTGGTCACGGCCTTCTTCGGAGGTGTCATGTTGCTGCCTTTCTGTGATGTATTATACAGCATTTATATCTGGTTGTGTAAAGATAATACGCTAACCTGCGGGAATTAAAGGAGTTTTCAAAAGGCGAATGGCGGGACGGTAGTGGGTTTATTGCACGGGGAGAGGTTTTGAGCGCCTCCCCGTGCACGCTGTTCACTGGAAGCTCTACGCGGTCGATGGCGTACTGAGCGTAGTGGCTCTCTTGGAGCCGGACGCACGTGGCGAAGATCCGGACTTCTTTGGACGATACGTCGAGCATATCTCCGTAAGCCGCTTCACCATGCCCTTTGGTCCCAACTCGCCGGTGTCCGCTTGTGCGCAGCGCACCGATCGGTAGATTTGGTGCCGTCCAACGATATTGCTTAGGTGGAGGGCCGTCCGAATGGCAATGTTGCGCTCGCATGAAAATGTAATGTTGTCCAGGCGGAGCAGACAGACAACAATCTCCGTAAATTCAGGGCATTTGGCCCGTGTAGGCCGAGTGTCACACGTTGGAGTCTCGCGAATGGCGGCGGGAACCGCAACGGCCAGTTGTTCGATAGAAGCGCTGCGGATGAGATGCGCTGCTGTGATGATTGCGGAGTTTTGATTCTGATCGAAAACCGTGTCGCCGATCATGTCGAGGAGAGTCCCAGCAAAGGAAGCTAGAGACCTGTGTGCTTGTTGTCGTGCTCTTTGAATGATCCGATAGCAGCGGGCCATTTGTGCTTCCCACATGACCCGCTTGGCTGGTGAAATCTCGCTGGACGCAAGGTTTCGTGTGAGTGCTTCGATTCTCTCTTCAGCTTCTGCGACTGTCATCCCTTACCCTTTCCAAATCGATTGATTTCACCAAGGAAAACACTACTGGTACATCTGTTTAGACACCCGGTTGCGCATCAGTGTTCCCTGCTGCGGTACTGAAGTGTCACTTCTCGTTAGCATAGGAATCCATTTCGTCAACTGCGGTTCCCAGACTTTTACAGCACTACACAACTGCTGTAGTAGATGTAGTGCTCCCTGATTTGCTACTAGACTTTGGACGAGCGTTCATGGCTGCGGATAGCAGAGAACCCACAACTTCTTTCGGCTCAGGAACTTTTCGTGGAGTTCGGTTCACGAAAAGGAAATGCTCGCACGCTTAAGTTCGTCGGTGCGGGAAAGTGAATCAGCACAGGAGAACAGAGAATATCGAGTCTGACCGGGTGATCCATATCACAGTTAGCTCGCACTGGACCCTGAGACGCGTTGGATACAGAGGTTCGCTACGAACAAGATCCTGCTGCTCATTCAGTTACTGTTCCTTGCCGTGTGGTTACGAAAGGACAAGGAACCGCAGCTCGGTTGCTCTTGCTGAATGGGAACTAGAATGGATTGTCATCGTGGAGTTCGGGACACTGGTCGGCATCCACGGCGACCGTGCTGTCGCCGTCGTTTGAATCTGGCACGGATTCGCTGGTCTGGCACGTCGGTCGTCCCAGTAGCGTGAAGCTATCGGTGACGATTGCGGTATGGTGGTGTTTGACCTTGTCGTTATCGGTTTATGTTCGATAGGCAATGTGACCGACAACATGAAGCACATTGCCCTTCTTGACGTAGTTCTGGATCACGTCGGCCGGTCTCTTGGCGTACATAACCAGCTAATTGCACTCGGGACTACTGTCGTCACTCATCTCCCTTGGCGCAACTGATACCTCTCGTGTATCTGCAACCGTGGCGCAAAGGACAATCTGGGCACGCTGGTGATCGAAAGTGACAGATCATCGCCCCGAGGTCGAGTATCGCCCAATTGAGGGATAGCGACTCGTCACATTCCACCACTCGCTGGGCCAAGTTCAGCAGATAGGGATCGTATCGGATATCTGCGAGGGCTCTTGGACCAAAGTACCGCTCCAAAACTCGTGCCATATTCACGTCAAGCAATGGGCGGGGAGTGCCTGCCCCAATCAACTCGATTGCATTTGCGATGTATTGACCGACGCCGGGAAGATTCTCGATTTCCTGCCTATCCAATGGAAGCCGACCGCGCCTCTCCTTTACGGAGTTTGCCAGTGCAATCATCACATTAACACGCCTTCGCCAGAGGCCCAGAGGGCGGAGAATGGACACCAGATCGGGCCGCTTCGCTCGTGAAAGAGACGCCCATGAGGGATACATACCAAAGAACCTGGAGTACACTCTGGCCACCGCCTCGGCACGCGTCCGCTGAAGCAGCACTTCGGCAACGATCATCTTATAAACCGACTGACCAGGCCGTCGCCAGGGCAACTGCCGCCCGTGCTGGTCAAACCATCGAAGAAGCCTTGATCGCAAGGTAAGCAAGCGGCTACTGCTAATTCGTCCCGATGATTGCCTCAATTCATCCTTCACGCGTGACAAGCCTCACCTTATCCTCAACAGACTCGCAGAGTCCCAGCCTTTCGAGCTGTCTCACAATATTGCCGACCGAAAGCTTGTGAGTATCTACGCCTTCGATTTGGGCTATCTCATTGCGGTTCATCTGCCCGTGCTGTTGGAGGGCGTCCAGGACTAAGTAAAGTGGATAGGTGATCGTCCGCAGCATTACGTTGCGGAAGTGCTTATTCGAGAAAATTGCCTCAAACATGCCAAGATCGGCAATTTCCGCTTCACGACCTACGCATCCGAGCAGGTTTACGATGTCTCGGACACGGTCAACATCCCTATCATTACCATGGATGATCTTGGTTGCCAGGGATGATGAAATTCCTGCCGGGAAATGGGACGGGTACTGCGATGAGAGGAACAGACTGACGCCGTAGGCGCGACATTCGAGAGCGAAACGCTCTAGATAATCAGCGGTCAGAATGCGATGCGCCTCGTCAACGACAAACACCTGTCGAAGAGTCCCGGAATGTGGTTGAGAGTTGAAATATGAGTGGGCCGAGAGCACCACCAGTTCGGCAAGTGCGTTTTTCAACGCATCGCTCGGAATCTGACTGAAGTCGATGGCAGCCGACAGATTAACCATCGTTGCGAACGAGGATTTCGAGTACGTCTCCCTGAAAAGGCCTAGCGTGAAGAGAGGATCAAGCCGGTTGTACGCAGCGCTGTTCGTCTGTTCAAGAATTTCTCCTACACGTGCGAGATCGGGAAATGACATCGCAGGGTCATAGGTAACGGTGCTGGCGGGATTGACCCCTGCTTCGGCAAATGCCTGCCTAATTGCATTCTTGACAGCAGCCTCCTGCTGAGGTCCAAGGCCATATGTACGGCGAAGTACCGAGGCGACGCCAGCGATATGCTGCGCAGATTGGATGAAGCGTTCACCAGAACGCGGGTCTTTGATCGGATAGGGAATCAGCGGGTTAAACGGCATCCCATCGAAGGCAACGAGGATGGAGGAGAGCTGCGCCCTGTCTACGAAATGCGAATCGCTTGCAAAGTCATTCTTGAAGTCCAGGACAAGCGTATTCGCGCCCTGATCCCGGATGGCAGTGATGACGTACTTCAGCAGTTGAGTCTTGCCCTTCCCGGACGAACCGGTAATCATCGCATTTGCATTGTCTAGGCGGTCAACTGGCGAGTGGGGATCGAAGTAGACTGACCGTCGACTTGTGTCCACTCCCATCAGTATCGGCCGAAGTACGATACCCATCGTCGCCGCGACTTCGGATTCCAATGACAGTTCAACACCCTGCATTGATGGAGCAGCCGCAATGTCTATCTCAATTCCAGTAGTATCGTCTTCGCCTGTATTGCAGGAAGATTCCGCCGGGGTAATATGGGAAGTCGCGGGCGATGCAACCGCCACCTGACTCTCTGGCCCACTTGGTGACTTATCGCCGGTCGAACTCGATGCCAAGCGGGGCTCATCGGGAAGATCGAAAAGGTCAGTGACTGCTTGACGGATCGGGTCGATGCTTGCCGTCTCTGCCACGCCGGGCCAATTGCGCTGGTTCAGTCGAATCCAGAGACCTGTGTTAGTGCGAGTAAACTCTGCCGCTCCGGGAAGTGACAGCTCAGTACTCACAAGAACTGCGCTCGTTCTTGGTGCACGGTACTCGAACTCCCCACGGAGCACGCATTCGTAGATGAGCCGTTCCGTCTGAAGCCGGTTGGGACCATCGCCCTGATCGTGAGTTCCCGTGATTCTGAGTCCAAAACGCATCAGTTGCAGCAATGCGAGCCGCTCTGGCATACCGGATGGTGTCTGAGCTGCATTGCAAAGGCGTCGAACCTTTTCGGTCGTTGCTCTTGCTTGTTCCAGCGCCGGCTGAACGTTATTCTCGGAGAACGTGCCAGAGGTAAACTTGCATTCAACTGATGCCGTCTGAATAATCAATTTCTCATCCGGGGTGTTGGGAAGGTGTAGCACAAAAGCGAGAAGGTCAGCACGGCGATGTCGTTCAGACTCGTCGTGTTGCCCGAAGGATGCAACCCCGCCCTCAAGAACGTCTCTGAAGGAATCGACAGGCAGGAGAAAGCCAACGGATGTTCTAGACCAGCGAAGCGGACCGCTGCTGTCTGCGTGACCCGAAAAAAGGCGTACAGCGCCAACGACACCAACAGAACCCAATGCGTGCCGTCCGGATTTCATCGCTTCGCCAGCAATTGCCAACCCAATCTGCCCCAATTCGGTTACAAACTCGGACGCAAGATCAGCCGGAACACCGAAAACCCCATTCACTGCACTGCGAAACGCAGCCGGTATAGTCGAGAGAACGAAAAACGAAGTATATGCGCGCGACAGACTTACTCGGTAGTCCCAGAGTGCTCGCCCTTCCAACTGCCGGTCCTTGCCATCCCTCACGTACCTAACAAATACCGCAGGATCAAGGACAGCTCCTGGAACCACTGTCCATGCCGTTTCCAGCCGTAAGGGCAGACTTGTGGTGTGAACGATCCCTTGGGGTCTCCCGCACAGTGCGCAGGCCAACCCGCAGCTTCGGACAAACAAATCACCCAAAGACACGGCTCCCTCTGTGACAAGGTCCCATTCTTCGACAATGCTCTTTGGTATGAATGTCTGGCCATGGGTTAGTCTCGATACTGGTTGGCTAAAGACGGCCTCGTATTCCCTTCCGCGCGGCAGTGTACGTGCTTCCTCCATCTCAAGGAATCCGAGCTTATTCCCCGTCTGGCAGAATTGGATATCTGGATGCTGCTCTGCGATACACGTGTTGCGTTCCTCATACCTGAAGACCTTGAGCGGTGGGTCCGCCCAACCTATGCTCTCTGGAAAGTCGGGTGTATTTCCAAATAGCAGGCTGAGTCCGCCCGTGAATTGCAGGCCTGCCTGAGTAGGCCCATCGTCCGTGTGGAGGAACCGATCTGCCGTCACTACCTCATCCTCCCCGCGAAAGCCAACTGGAAAGTAAACGCCCACGTGGCGCTTGGAGGGAAATGTCCGCATGTAGCTGCTCAAAACTGTCCCAACCATCGCGCCAGATGCGGGCAGATGGATTCGCGCCTCCAAGCCGATGTTGTCTCGGATGGATCGCATGATCTCTTCGAGCAAACTGCCGGGCGAACCTGCAAGGTCACCGGCGGCCACGTGCCTCTTGAATGCCAAATGCCAGCCGGGGTCCGAAGTTGGTGTGGCGTATGCTGGTTCGAGAGCCACGTCATCTGCTTTCAGGCTTGGGTACCAGTGGAATCCCGGATACTGTGAGAGCAGGCCGATGAGCTCGTGGAACTCCTTGTCATTTCCATCCACCATTCTCTTTGCCCGCAAGACAAGCGCCCGTTGAATAAGGAATCTCTTTGCCGCAACAAGGGGATGCCAAGGTCCAAGAAGGAAAAACGCATTCTTCGATGCGTCGTCTCTCCACTGAACGACGCAGTCGAGGTACGTTAAGACGAATAACTGCGACCAGTCCAATCGCTTTTGGCTTTCGTGCAAGTAGACTTGCAGCCGGCCGTGTGCGACAAGGTATGCCGACAATGCTTGCTCAAGTGATTGCCGTTGGTTGGACTCCTCTGCGACATAGAACGGATGGATCGCGTACTCTGGATGTTCGTGCTTAGCCCCAGATACGCGCAATGTTCCAATCACGAGCTGTCGGAATGAGTCGCGTCGATCAGTGTATTGGCGCAGCATCTCCAGAGCGTCATCCGGTAATTTCACGGTCCGAATCGCACTGGCATCAGCACCCCGAATCGTCCTCGCGAAATCACCACACGCTTCTTCTGTCCCATCTGTCTGTATAAGGAGGTCGGCGAGCACGGGTTTCCAACCGACGCGGTCCTCAAAGCACTTTGCGAGCCGGATACGTCTCCGGGTCGTTTCGTTGAGACCACCGAGACGAGAGTACGGATCAACTGCGTGGCCCGTGTAGATGGCGAGGATCTCACGAGCACGGTCCTTCTTTGCTGACACGAGGATTTGTCTCAGTTCATCCTCAAGCGTGAATTCGCCCCGTTCGATGTCTTCAGCCTCAAAAGTAAGACTCACCCATCGCGCACCAAGCTGGCATCGGCAGGTCACTTGACCTGCCGGTTCGCCGAACGCATCAAGGCTCTCCGCCGTCTCCCAGGTGTTGTTATTACAAACAAGCTGCTCTATGCTCCCGTCATCGCGGGTCACGCTTGGCTGAGACGACTCGAACGAAAAGAGATGGAGACGAACAGGACCATCAGCAAGGTGTCGCCGTTCCGGTGCCGGGTCGTCCTCTGATGCAATGTCAGCATCATCGACCCAGAAATGCGGTGTTATCACCACAAATGCTGGACGCTGTACACCAAAACAATGGAGTACTAACCGGCCCTCGCCTCTGACTTCGTTGTCAATGACTACCGCCACCCTCACGGGAACTCGGCTGCGGTAGGAAACACCGATCTGCTCAATATTTAGTGGGATCTGTACATCACCCGATGATTCAGAAAGGTCTCGGACTGCAACTTCTCGCCTGCGGATAGCAAGTACTAAGCGACAGGTGCCGCTTGCGAATTCGTCTGCGGGTATATCAAAGTGCGCATTGACAAAGAGTTCCGCATTCGATGCTCCCACAGCGCACTTTCCGTCCTCGGAGATCAGAACGCCCGTTCCCGGAGCGAACGAGCAACTCAGCTCTACCGGGCGAAGCTCCTGAACCTCGAAGAGTTCTTGAAGCCTACTGGACGTGAGGCATTGCCAGTTCCTCGCTTTGGCATCGCCTGATCCCCAGCAGTTTTGCAAGGCAAGCACATCGCCGTCTAGCGAAGAAGTGCTGGCCAAGCCGTCGAAAAAGGCATCGACAGCGGTTCGTATGATGGACGAGTCGGGAGAATTGATATCGATGTTGCCGATCACCTGCGCTCGGAGTTCGGGCTCGGTCCGAACACGGTCAATGATACGGCTGACGAGGGTTCGAGTATCTCTCGCGAGCCTGTGAGGGGCCTCATCAGGTTCCCCCGGATTCGGAATGCCGCAGTGGAAGAGGAATCGCTCTCGAACGTCCCGAAGCTCTATTGGGGTCGCAGGATTAAACGTCCCGAGTATGCGCTCAAGAAAAAGAGACGTTCGATCATGATCACGCCGTGTGCATTCCAGAAGCACGTCAGCAATTAGCGTTTCTAACCAGGAACGCGTTTTGCGATCGGAGGACCACGCGGAAACGAGATTTGAGAGAAATGGCCCTATGAAATGGAATGCCTCGCTTCCATTGTCTATCCAGGGCCACTCCTCCGAGAGTGCCGCACCACGAATGGCACCTCCCGAACCGCGAATTGAATCGCGTATGTCGGAGAGTGCACCAGGATCAGCGACAGCAACGAACGATCCTATCCGCATCGTGGTGAGGCTGACAGGAAGGAGCCATCGTTTGGCTTCATCAGGGGTACGGTTTTTAGCGATTACGAAAAATGAGTGGATGCCGTTTGCCAGGAGTTCGGAATGGAGTTCCTCGCCAATCTGGGCCGTCAAGCCGGGAATGACAAGACGGTATTCGCCCGCCGCCTGTGACACCGAGGCAATGTAGTGCTTTACGAGGCTGGCCAATATACGCGATACCCACAGCATTTGATCGTCCTCAATCGGGAGTGTTAGAATGGGGAGGCTACGGCCACGCTACTCCCTGCGTCAGGGCTACCATTCAAGAGGCCGAGTCCCTGCAATTCGTTAATCAAGAGCGGCCTTGCATCAGCCGCGAGCGAAAAGTCAATGCCGTATTGCGCAAAGTGCTCCTCAATGTCCTGGAGGACCAATTTTCCCCCACCTGCCACATTTCCGCGTCCACCCTGCTTTGCTCTCGCCGCGAGAAACGTAACGGTTTGGAGTAAAAGCTGCCCTGGGAAGACGCGAAAACCTGTACTCTCGCCGCGCCCCTCGCGCACGAGAAGATGTCCACCTGCTTCGTCTCCATGTTCGGCACGATACAGGACCCGAAGGAATTCATCTATGTTCTTGCCTTGCCCTTTGTTCAATGGATCGCGCCATGCGCGAAATCGTTCTGACGCGCGCGACAAAAAAACCCGTGTACTCGGGGACTGTCCGTAGGCGGAATCACTCTTGAGGGCATCTGCCGAATTCCGCGCTATGGCAAGAACCTCGGATAGTCTTATCTCTCCAACCCCCATCTTCCGAGTAGTAATCTCTCGACGTTGGAGTGCACTGGGTTGCAACTGTTCGAGGCAGAACAGAACCACGTTCAACTCTACCCGACAGCGAATGTAATCGCTGATCCTACTGAAGACCTCACGCGTTGGCGTGAGTGTCGGGGAGATGAGCATTCGATTGCGGGAGGCAAGGGCCGCGAGAATCCCGGCATCATCGGGGACCATCACTCCGTCAAGTGCATCAACTATCCACCGATGGACAAGACAAGTGATCCGCATCTGTGCGAGAAGCCAGATTGGAAGCGCAAATCGCAAATAGGTCATAAGTATCCGCGCCCAAAGAAGTCGTGGTATCTGTCGTTCCAAACTACAGACAGAAAGAAAATCACCTACCACCCTGTCCGCCAACTCGTCCCGGCCAGTCTGGAACACGGACGATGACGGGTTCGTCAAACCAATTAGGCTCGCGCGGGCAGTCTGAATATCGAGATCGGGCATACCTACGCCGAGGGATGCCGCTAAGATGTCGCGATGATCGTGCTGGCCCGTGCTGAGAAATGCGTCAACCATCGTCTCCACGGCACTCAATTGTGCCTGTTTGCCCGATTCGGTCGTGTCGCCGGACGGCCACAAGTGCTGCGAAAACGCACCTTTGTATAAGAGGCTCACAATCACGCGCTCGCGCTTCTTGCTCAACCATGAGTCACGCGCGAGCGCCGGGTATGCTGGCGCGTAGAAAGGGTCTTCTCTTGACCTCTTTGTTTGCTTGCGCCGTCCACGTAGTGATGATATGACCGCCCTTTCCGCCGGGGCGAAGACCAACGTATTGTCTTCGTCACGCAAGTCAGGTTTCAACTCCCGCGTCTGAAGTTGTTCAGCTATGTTGCTGGAGAAGAACACATCCCGAAATAGCTCCAAAACTAATACCTCGGGAGCGAGGCGCATTCCTACTGAGGGGACCGACAAGAAGCCGCGCGCACCTGGACGCATCCTCGGTTCGTTCTGGTGGACATCTATGTCATCAAGCTTTATTATGGACGTCAACATCCACCTCCCCATCGAATCTCGATAGCGTAAAGCGTTCGTGGTCACCATCTACAATCAGAGAGAGATCGTCAGGCACAAAGGCATATGTGCTCTTCGCTACCGCTCGCCCTTTGGCATCCATCGCCTCGCTCAACAAATCGCCCGGCACGCAGCGCGGGTCCATTGTTCCGCTCGCTCTCTGTCGGAGCCATAAGTACATCTGGGCTGCCAGCGTCGTGTAGTCGTGCGATTTGCCAAAACGCACGATGATGGTAAGGCTCCCGGAGGCCGGACTTGCGCCGATGTTGGGTCGCATTTCTCTCTCAATCCAAGGACCCTCCACCTGGACATTCTCAGCAAGATGCACACTGGAGGCACCGCCGCCGGGACCAGGCTCGCGATTCAAAAGGTATTCCACGAGTTCTCCGAGTTCCCTCAGCCGCCGCTTTTCGCTCACGGTTCGAGCTTCTCTGTCCTTCCATAGCAACTCCAGCAACTCTGCGAATTCATCGATCTGATCTGCGGAGAATGCGATTCCTTCCGTAAGCGATCCGAGATGGAGAGTGAACTGCGAACTCCAGCGCCGTACCGCCCAAAACGCATCCGAGGCTGCATATGAAGGCATGTTCTCTGCGGCATTCTCAAGTGCATACCAAGTATCAGCACAACGCCGCTCAATCTCGGTTATGAAAGGGGGGCCGAGCGCCCTTATCCTATCGTAACTTCCGTCCCAGGCATCATAGAAAGAGGATGGAAGCGGCCCCTGGATTGCGTCCAACCGAGCAAATACCCCATCGCTGCCGAGAAGGCGCGGTATCCCAACATCAGTTGACGGAGCGGACCTGGCATCGACTGCGGCAGCCAATGCTTCCTTTACCTCTCCTTCAGGAAGCACCTCGCATAGGACCTCAAGGGATTCAATCTGATAGATTCGCAGCCTATTGCTCACTTCAAGTCCGCGCGGGAAACCTGAGCAATACAGCGACATATAAATCCGGCGTGCAGCCAAAGCGAATAAATCTCCTCGCGCGACTATGCCCCGGACCCAGTCACAAGGATGCGTATCGTGATAATCGCGGGCGCATCCCGCAAGCAGGAACGAGATAGCCGCGAGGGCCTCCCGGAAAACTATCACCTGCGACGACAATACTTCGGCGCGGCGGAACGCCTTGACGACATTCGCGCGCCCGGTTGTGTCGGAAAGCCAATCGCGGTTTGTTTTGAATGGACACAATTCAGCAGCGGAACAATGGTCACAGGCCGCCCACTTGTCAGGGTGTACCGCCTGCTGAATCAATCCGTCGAAGATGCCACGACCACAAAGGATGAGGCTGCGGTTGTCGAGGAAACTTGTCGTCGTTCTTATTGATTCAAAGACAGTGCGTCGGCCGGATAGGGGAATTGGCTCCAACGGCAGGGCACATCCGTTCGCGGAGTCCGCAAGAGGGCGCAGAATCGCCTTATGCCAGACCTGTTGATTGATGGCGGGGTCCAGATAGGTGTCGCGAAACGCTTTCTCCAACACGCCACGATTCGTACAGACCACCAAAGACATTCCGCGGTCCCAGGCCTCACGTAATGTATCAAGCAAGTCACGGGCGGGATCGACGTCGGCCGCATACGGTTTGCGGACGACCGATGCGTCCTGAACAATCCGCACACTCGGGAACTTGCGGCTCTTCTCAAACACATCGAGCGAATAAGGAACAGTATCGTGAGAAAGCTGACTGATGTCCTTCCCGTTATCGTCAACTATCGAGCAGTCCAGTTCGTCAAGGAGCTTGCGCACCAGCTGACCCACTGCGGCTGACTTTCCATTCCCTGGTGATCCTATGAAGAAATGCCATCGGCCAATCGTGTTGGATTTGCCAAGGATGCACGACGTGGCAATTCCATTGACCACATTGTCGAGTTCCGTCGGCACCATGAGGAGCGGTTTGGACTGCGTCCAGTTTGTGGGGGCGCTAATCGCCTGACGGCCATCTTGCTGGAGCCCCAGCAGATCAAGCAGAAACGGATTATTCCGATTTGGGTCGTCTGCCACTTACCCTCCATGGACAGGTACTGCGCCGGACGGAGCCAAACGCAAATCCGCAATCAGTTTGAGAATTGCTTTTCCCACTGCCTCCGCGAGAAGAGGCGGCACCGCATTGCCAACCTGCGTGTAGCGTGGGCATTCCCGAATCCTTCGATCCCCACCTGTAGTGTACTTTCCTCTGAAGTCAAACCAATCCGGGAACGATTGGAGGCGTGCGTGTTCGCGTACCGTGTGGATGCGTGGCTCATCGTAGTGGAGAAGGTCGTCGGGGAGCGTTGTCAGGGTGTGGGAGGGTTGATCTGGGTCGAGCGGAACAATTGCCGTCTTCTTAATACCCAGTCGCTTCCGATCGCTTTCTGATAGCTGAACGCCTTTGCGACAGGTGGCCAGTATTCTTTGAAACATCTTTACCGTGGATGGCCGGTGTCTTGGCAAGCGAAGGCTGTTTAATGGATGACCATTAAGAGAGCTGTGCATAAGCCGCTGATAATCTGATTCAGGGCCAATATACGAGATTTGGAAAAATCCGGCCGGCGACTCTGGATCCTGACAAGCTATTTGCGCTTTCCCCTGCACGCAAAGATCTGAGATTGCCTCAGCTACGTTGACGAAACTATCAATCGGGAGACCACGCTCCTTCAAGAACTCCTTGCGAAGGGCCATCAGCGTATCAAGAAAGCTCGGAACCTGGCGACCGACAAGGAGGTCTCGCCGGATGCCCACGGTCAAATACCTTGGTCGATATTGGGGAACGCCGAAGTCGCACGCCCGCACCAACACCTGTTGCGGTTCGTAGCCATGCTGATCCAACATCTGCTTGATTTTCTCGGCATAGCTCTTTCGGGGGCGACCGCGCCGACCACCTTCGAGCCACTGTTTTCTACCGTGCGCAATACTGATTCCTTGGACGTTTTCGAGAAAGACGACTTCTGGTCTCAGAATATCGACGAGGTCTAGATGCTTTCTAAAGAGTTGATTTCGTGGGTCATCGGCTTGGCGGCGGCCCGCAAATGAAAAACCCTGACAAGGGGGCCCACCCGCGACGAGTGTCACTTTTCCTCGCAGACCAGACAATTCTTCCGCGTGCAGTGAAAGAAATTCCCCGATCTCAATGGGCTCCTTGGGAAGCCAATGGGGCCACGCAAATTTGGCACTTATTGGACGGCAGGGATTCTTATCAATCAGATTATGACGTAGCGTCTTGAACGCATCAGGGCTTCGCTCCACCGCGAAGAGCCCTGCCCAACCAGCCTGCATGAGGCCCAACGACAACCCTCCACAACCCGCAAAGAGGTCGATGAAGGTCCGTTGCCGAAGTGCATCTGCGGTCGTTCTTGCATCAGCGTGTTGTGTTGTGCCTCGACGCAAATTCACGGCTCCTCGTTCATATGGTTGTGCTTTCGTGGTGCGCGGCTGTGCCGACGAACCCCGTCATTATTGGCGCTGCCGTCGCGAACCCATAGGTCGATCTCATCCCTCTGGAACTTCCACAGGCGCCCAACCTTATGAGCAGGCAGCGCGCGGCGTTTGATCCACTTGTAGAGGGTGTCCCGCTTGACGCCGAGGTAATCGGCGATCTCATCTACCGAAAGCCATCGCTCAGCCATCGAGTTGGTCCCTTTCCATGGATAGGCAGCGGAAGATCCTTGGGCGGAATGTACACCTTCGATTATGGGCACGCCGATCATGATTAGTCAACTTTTGTATGGACAGATTGGGACAAATACGGATTGATTGGACATTATATTGAAGGGGTTGAGCCCGCGCACGAACGAACACTCTTGCCAGTTTAGATGAGCGAAGTGGGCCAATTCAGACGAGCGAACCCATGAATTATGAAGAGTGAATTGGCTACAGTGGCCGCCATTAGAGGAGTGATCCCCAGTTAGTCGCCCCAAAATACCTCGGTAGCGAGATATTCAAAAAGCACCGATTTCACGAGTATGACGCCTTGCTGGGCCACAGCGTAGCGATATATTCCATCCTGGACTATCACCCACGAGCCTGTGAGATCCTGGCCGGTCATCACTCGCGTGAGCATGCGGCTGCCGACTTCAGGCCAGCCGTCCCCCATCTCAATCGTCTCGAATGCCCTGCGCTGTTCTGTGGTCAAGGTTTCCAATGGGGCCGACCAGACAGATTGAGGATCTCTGAGCATGGGTTCGCCGTACTCAAAGAGGGCATGACCGCGAGCATTCTTGACGATCACACGATTCACCCTTTCCAGTTCGGGCGTCCATACGGACCGGGTTTTACCACCGAGCGTTTTATAGTCTTTTCTGGAACCTTCGATTCTCGCCCTGAGCTTGCTGTTATTTTGCAAAATGCGCTCGACTCGGGGATTCCGCTGTTGGTGCGGATCGGTTGAGCCTGCGAGTACGCAACTGAGGAAAACAACAAGGTATTCTTCATCCAGCGAAAACCCCTCGTTGCAGCCTGTACATACTTCCACAACCGGGAGATTCGCCGGATAGGGCTCTCGGAGTAAGCTCTTCGAAGGCACGTGGTCACGGTTGGTATCAAGCTCTGCAATGCATCCGCCGCAGTGGATGCACCAGGACTTTTGTCGCTCGTCTACAAGCTCTTCAATCTGATCCACAGAACATTATGCCAGAAATTCCGGACCCATTGATCCCCCTGGGGGCTACGAGACGGCTACAGAAATTGCCCCATCTCTTCGATACCGTCGGGCAGCCCATCCAGTGGCATTATCTGAACATTCTGAACGATGGCCGAATAGCGGATGCATATTTCAGGGGCGTGTGGGTCGAGAACCAGAATACGTCTCAGATTCCCGGCCTTCGCGGCCCTCCTCAGTAAGTCGACAATGGCGGTGTCGTATGCCGGCAACGAATACCCGCAGATTATCCAGACGGTAGCCCTACCAAGCTCCTCTTCGGCGGCATCCCAAACCGGTTGTAACCAGGGGGGTATTTCCTTCTCGGGGACCGGCGGGATAATCGCTGCGTCTCCGCCGCCTCGAAATGCGGGCCGAAGATCCTGAAACAGCTCAAGCCCTTCCCCCTCGCGGGACCAATTCAGCGAACCATGCAACTTGTAGATGGGGATTGCGCCTTCCAACTCAAGGCGGCTGCCGTAATCAGCCCAAGGCAGGAACGTGCCCCGTAAAAACTGGGGTTTCGGAATCCCACCGTAATAGAAACCAGGTCCGAAAACGCGCCTCATTCTTTTGTGTCGCAGCCCGCGCTCGATGAGGATATCGTAGTTAGTGGTTACTGCTGCGACGTGGCTCGCTTTCCCTGTGATCTCGCGCCAAAATGCGGAGTGCGAAGTGCAGTGGAGCGGAAACGTAACGCGTGCTCCATAGCGGAAGTTTATTGTCGTTGTGTCAGAGGACAACGGAGTAGCCAGCGCGGCTCCGATCAACTCCACGGCCCACTCAAACGGCGGGACGGCGCGAGTCGGCACAGGCAAATCGAGAAATGAGAGAGCTGCACGTTGCGCTTCAGTCGCCTCCGACGTTCTCGATGGGTTGTGACCGAGCACATATCCTTTGTTCAAGGACCAATTCACGGACTGACGGTGTTTAAGCAAGTCTGCCAGGTATTCCTCTGGGTTCCGGGACGGATTCTCGTATAACCATGCTTTGTGGTCGCGCCACACCGTCTGGAATCTGCGGTTGGCGGCGTCTGAAGTGATGGCCACATTCAGCGTCGAAAAGAGTTCTCTGGTCAGGGGAACGCCTGCGGCGTGCGAGTAACCTGCACCGAGGATGCAGCAGATTGTCTCCATATTTTGACGCTATCATAGGAACGTCAGACCCCGACAAACCGGGCTTCGCTTCCGGGAAGGCCGAACCTTACTTGGTGGCCTTTCTCTGCGCAGCCCAGCGTTTTCTGGCGGCTTCCGCAATGCGGGCGCGACCCTCTGGTGAGAGTTTGCGCTTCCTTTTGCGTGTTGCGACCTTCGGAGTGTCCGGCTGCACCTTTGGTGGCCGGCCAGGTTTCCGTTTAGCTACGGTGACCGCTGATCCGGCCGCAAGGAGTGCGCGGGCTTCTTTGAGCGTCGCAATTTCCGCATCAATGAGTGAAACAATGTCTTTCAGAGCCATGCCGGAATTATATCTCTGAGGAGCCATGCCGCCCCTGGCCAGCGTCTTTTCCCCCGCCCCCCTACGGTTAGGCTTCACTAGATACGAACCCGCGCACGGCGCGCCTTTCAATCTGAGTGGGGGCGTTGCGGGGTTTTCTTCCCGCTGGGGTGGGTAGCGGAAGACGCCGCGCGGCTGGAGCGAGGGAGGGAGCGCCCTCCCAACAAAGCAGGAAGTTCGTTTGATGAAGCAACCGACAAACTGGTCTGGAAGAGCTGAAACAGCGCGAAGGGAAGGGCCAGATTTGAGGCACCTGTGAATTGATCGACGTTGTTCAATTGCTCAAGGCGCTGGACGAGATTCTGCGCGAAGAGAGGCGAAAGAACTGCATGGCCGTTATGGTTGTCGTTCATAGGCGCACCTACATAAAGCTGTTGAACATTGCCAAAGAGCGAATCAACATTCCGAGGAGAATCAGGACTCCCCCGGCAATGACCATGACGATTGGGCAGAAAAAGGCAGGATTGAACCACAGAATGCCAATGATCGTGACACAGGAAGCCAGCAAGAATAGGAAGCCTGGAAGATAGCGAGTCTGTACGAAGTAAGCAATGAGGCCGATGGCGATAAGAACGATAGCCGGTATTTCGGGCCGGTTGCCTAGAATCGGGGGCCGGTTGCTATAGTGGACAGCGATGGCGATTCCTGTCGATGTCAGGATAAGGAAGAAAGTGCCGAAGCCTCTCCGCAGGTGTGGAAAGATGAAGAAGCTGGCGAGGACCAGGGCGATGCCCACGGTCCTTGCGAGGGTCTTGTCTTGTAAAGTGGTATCTCGCCAGAGCCATAACCAGAGTCCGAGGGCTGCCGAGATGATGCCGGCGTAAGCGACGAATCCGGCAGTGGTCGTCTGACGTTTCAGGGTTTGGAAGATTCCTGCCCTTGAGCCGATCATGGACAGAATGCCGGGCAGGTTCCGCGATTGTGGCGTGAGCATGATTTCCTCCTTCATGGCTTTGCGTTTTTGAGGACTTCGGCGACGTAGCCGTTTTGGAAGCCGAGATTGTAGGTTCCGCTGTTGTAGACCGACAGCGCGTACAGAAGTGCGTTTGGATCGTTTGGAGCGATCCGCGTTCGGGCTGCATAGGCTTGAGCGAGAAGCGCACTGCCTACGGCGATATTGGTGCATGGGTCGAAGAGCTGTTCGGGGCGCAGGTGAAACAATCCGGCGTTCTCCGTGTTGACCTGGAGGAGACCGACCGAGACGGTGACTCCGTGAGCGAGCAACCAGCGCATCCATTGAATGGCTTCCCGTCTGGAGCGAGGTTGCCGCGCAAGTTGAATTTGGCTGTTGGCGAGGCCAATCGATTGCGCAATTTGTGTTGGCCGGTTGACGCTGACCGCGTAAGGATGAAGCGCCGATTCGGTTGTTGCGACGGCCAGCATCGTGTTGGGGGCTGCCCCTGGCGCGCAGCCCTCAATGAGAGTGATGATCCGGCTCTGCGAGTAGCGGAGGTTGTCATCTTGGGAGATGGCCGTGGGGCCCTGTGCTTGCACGGAGGCCACGGCCACGCCGAGGAGAATCGTTGAGATGGGTATGCGGTGTTTCATCTGTTTGTAGCCGTCACCAAAGGAATCCAGAAAAGCCGGGACCAGGCTGTGATTGCCGCCTGTTGGATGTTGGGGATGTAGGTGTCTTTTGCCCAATAATCGTCTGCGATTGCGAGAAAGACATCGGGCTTTTGCTGGGCGGATAGGAGCACGGGAGCAACGAGGAGTTGCTCATAGCAGATAATGGGCGCCGCGCGCCGAGGACCGATTGCAAGCGTGGCTGGGCCGAAGTAGTGAATGGGGACGCCGATGTTGTCCCAAGGTCTCCACATGGCGTATGGAATTGGAACCCGCTGTTGGAATGTTGCAGTGTATTGGCCACGCAGGAGAAGTTCATTGCGATATTGACCGCCATGAGGTCCATACTCTTCAGCTCCGAAGAGAATCGACTGATGGTTCTGTTGCAATTCGGAATAGGTTGATTGCCAGAATCCCTCGGCGGAGGGTGTCCAGTGATTGATGATTCCTTCGGGGAAGACCTGGATTGGGGCATTTGAGTCGAATGCGGTCTCCTGAACGTAAACGACGGCATTATAGAGCGCCATTGATGTTTGTTTGGAAAGTTCGGAACCTCCGAGTTCGGTGTCGTGGCCTTGCCATGTTGACGGTAAGGCGGGAATTCCGGGATGAGAGACATAGCAGATTGCGGAGAGCATCGCCGTAATTGCGACGGAGTAGAGCCTGAACCGCGAGAGCGCGCCGAAAAGGATGATGGTGGCAATCAGCCCGGCCCATCCCAATCCTGGGAAGAGCACTCCTGCGACGGTGATTGGATTGACAACGCCGGTCGGTAGAAGGGCTGTAAGACACAGGCCGACAGGCAGCGCCCATTCGGCTTGAATGCTGGGCGTCAGGAGCAGCCAGATCCAAGGGAGTGTCAGGACAAGCGATGAAATGAGCCAGAGGATCAGAATGGAGAGCGGGTGGAGTCCTGCGTTGTCGCCGAAGAATTGAGATGCTCCAGGCATTACCGGCCAGATTGATGCTGCGTAGTAGCAGCCGAGAACAGCCAGGCGCGGTGCCGGGCCTTTGGCGTTCTTGAATACCATTGGTAAGGCGAGAAGCGCCAGAAACGCAAAGAAGTGGCCTGACCAGGCCACAGCTCCAATAGCAGATGCGGCGAGGGCTGTTATCGCAGTGCTCTTAGAAGAGCCAGAATGGGTTTGCATAGCGCACCTTTTCGTCGAGTGGTATTGGGCCGAAGTATCGGCTGTCGAAGCTGAAGCGGTTGTAAGAAGAGATCAGCCAGACGGTTCCTGGTAGGACCGGGTACGTTCCTGTTGGCACTTGAGGCAATGGCCGGCTGAGTGCGTCTTTCGGGTATTGCTTTGAGTTGGACAGCAACCGGCCATTGATGGCGATGCCGGCGCTGGAGACGGTGACGGTATCGCCGTATCGTGCGGAGATCGGTTTAAGCAGCGGCGCGTACCCGTCACCGCAGCCCGCGCCCTTTGGCCTGTACCCTCTGCTGATCGAGATCGATTCGGCAATTCCTGTCGGGCAGATGAGAAGGTCGCTGCCTTTCCCGCGCGGCGCGATGCGGTAAAGTCCAGGGGGCAATGAGTTCGACGCAATGTTGAGCCTTAGGCCCACGATCGCTCCGAGTACAAAAACAGTGGCGAAGGCGGCGCAGGCGGAGAGCGCAATCCGAACGATGATGCGGCGTTTAGCGTTCATTGGTAATGTCTCCGTGGGTTTTGGTCTGGTGATGGAGTTGGAAGTTCTTGTCCATGTCTTCCATGCCGACTTCAAGCTCTTCAAAGACTTCCTTCATCTCGTCTGCGGGAGCCGTCGTCGGGCCGTCGCCGGATCTGGTTTCTGGCACTTCTGCGGTGGGGTCAGGTCGCACCTTGAATAGTCCCGGAGCGTTGGTCATTTGCCCGTCGTCTGAAATCCTTTGCGATGAGCCAGAGGTGGGGGAGGCGGTTGTCGAGGGGGTAGTAGCGGTGGGTGCAGGTGATGCTTCAGGTTCTTTCGGCTGTTTCTCGCGATTAGGACTTTGAATGATTCCGCGTGTCGAGGTGGTTTCGCTGGCGTAATGCAGTGTCCCTGGCGAGAGGATGTCTCCATGATGTTCAATCGTGAACTGCTTATCTGGCGGTCTGATGGAGGAGCGTTTGCTGAGAGTGGGGTCCTGGAAGTAGAGGAGCTGTTTGCCAAAGATTGGCGACTGGCCGGCAATGAAGATCAGCATTGCCCCTGGAGAGACTATGCGTTGCGCTTCCCCCTGACCTTCCTTGACTGGCCCCGGCAGTCTCATGAGTTCATCGATTGTGATGAGCGGCCTGGAGATGTGATCGACGTTCGTGGATACGTTGGTGGCCAGCGGACTTGTACGCGATCCGCTGTAACTGACGGCCGCCCTCAGGATGGTCGTCGTTCCCGCCATCTTTGAGAGAGCTTCGGCGGTCTCCGTTTTGTTCGGCGCAAATGCGATTCGGATATGGCAGTTGGAAATGATGCTCTCGTGGTTTCCGTAGGCATCCTTGATCTGCTCGATGTCCTGAGTAATGAGGTACGCCTTGATTCCGTATCCTGCTATGTACGCGAAAGCTGTCTCGAAGATCGGCATCTTCCCCAAACTTGGGAATTCATCTATGAGGAGCAGCAAGCGGTGGTCTGGGCGCGGGGCAAACTTCTCATCTTTCTTGAGCGCCTGCTTGATCTTGGAATTGCGGACTTCTTCGAGTTCTTCCGTCAGTCTGTTGACGGCCATCGTGAAGATCAGCCGTAACAGCGGTTTCAGGCGTTCGATGTCGCTCGGCGGCACAACCAGATAGAGGCTTACCGGATATTTGAAATGCTTGAGGTCATTGATCGTGAAATCGCTTTCCTCGATGCTTCGTTGAACGAGCGGATCGCTGTAGAGGATGAGAGTGGTTTTCGCGGTCGATAGTACCCCGGAGAATTCCTTGTCTTCCCTGTTCAGCATCTCCTGCATCTTTTCGAGAACGACAGGATGTACCAGTGTTTTCTGGCCATCTCGCAGATGCCAAAAACTGGTGGACTCCACATGGGGTGTGCGCATCACCTGCGAGAAGTATTCCCGCGCGACGTTCACCTGCTGCTCGTTCATTCCTTCAAGATCGAGGGGCATTGTAAGGTCGGACATGAGCGGCGTTAGGGCATTGGATAGCTCCGCAAGCGTAGCGAAGCGATTCTTGCGTTTTGCGACATAGCATAGATGCAGAATGAGGCCGGTGATAAGGCTGGTTGCCGACTTGATCCAGTGCTCGTCGTGGGTGCTTTCTTTGCCGCTTCTGCACAGCATCTCCGCGATATTCTGCGCGTCGGATACCTCGCGTAGCGTCCCGATGCGCACCTCGGCCAGCGGATTGAAGCGCGCGCTATGCTCTTCCACGGGAGCAAAGCGAAAGCAAACCTGCCCCGCTGCAACCCGATAGCCAGCGGTGCGGTCCCAGTTCTCTCCTTTGATGTCGAAGATCACCGCGCTTTCCTGCCACGCCAACAGTGTCGGAATCACTAGGCCGACGCCTTTGCCGGATCGTGTCGGCGCGAAGGCCAGAATGTGCTCTGGTCCGGCGTGTTTCAGGTATTCGAGGCGTTCCGTTTTTTCGTCCTGCCACGCCCCGATATAGACGCCGTGCTTTTGATTGGTCAGGCCGGACTGTCCTATTTCTGTCGCGTTCGCCCATCGGGCGCTTCCATGAAGATCTTCGGTGTTTTGGGTGAGCTTTCTGTTTTGGTGTATGTTGAGCAGGGCAACAACGAAAAGTGTTGCTGCAAATCCTGTCGCCGTAATCAGGGTCGAGGCCAGGAGAGGTTGCCGGATCGCAGGATTCAACGAGTTTCCGAATCGGAGTATCCAGAGAAACCACTTATAGGGTGCATAGATCCTGATGGACGAGACCTGAAAGAGAGGGGCGCCCAAAGCAGGCTGGTAGTCAAAGTGCGCGGCGATGTGTTGCGTGGCGATGATGTTGGTTGCGATGAAGAGAAACAGGCCGAGCAGGGTTGACCGCCAGTTGTAGGTTCCCAAGTACCCAGGCGTCATCGGCTTCCGATAGAGGGGAGTGCTTGTGCTCATTGTTTATCGCTCCAGTTGGGCAGGTTGCCGGGAAAACACGGGAATGGTGTGGGAGTGCGCTTCGGCGCGTTCGAGGCTGTATGCTGCGGTGGCCCTGAGAAAGTTTGCTGTTTCCAGCTCCCGGCCTGGAAGTGGGAGAATCGTGTATTTTACTGTCTGGTCGTACTCCGAACATCCGGCGGTCATCATGAAGAGGCCGCGGACGGTTTGAGATCGCTCTTCGCCGGGGAGCATCCCTGCCGACAACTCCAAGACAGCCTGCTTGCCTGCCGGGTATCCATAGACTGAGTTCATGAGCGTGGTTGCGAGCGTGATGTCGTTGGTCGTGATTGGATCGGGGCCGCCGTGTCTTTGCAGGTGTTGTGGCGTCATCGAAAGTTCGATGTGTTCAGCCATCCGCTGAAAGCGCCCTGCGTGTCCGTTGTAGATTTCAGCTTGCTTCATGTCGATCCTCCTGTTGTTACTCCGGTGCGTTGACCGCGAGGAGCGGCTTTGTCTGTCCCTGCGTGAAAGTCAGTGGGATGGCCGGCAACTCAGTTGTGGCAGCCATCCCAGGTTGTGAGTTGCGAGTACCCACGCGCAAAAGCCGGCGATCAGCGGTCAAGTTCTTGCGTGGTCTTGGTTCGTGCGGCGCGGCGCTGTTCCCGCTCTTCCGGGGTTCTGCCGGACTGGTTGGAGTGATACCAGGCACACTTGCCAAAGATTGCGGCCAGTTCCTGGCGCTTCTCTGGAAGCGGCTCGGCAGCGATGCGAAGGTTCTGGTTCTGAGCGCCGACTGGAGGCCGCTCAATGCACAGGGCGAACGTGTTGTTGAACTCCTTGGTAGCGGAGCCGCCGTTTTCGACGCTTGCCGCTAGTGCGGAGAACTCCCTCAAAGCCGCCTTCTTCGAGGCCGCAAACACGTCCTTGTCAAAGGATGTGAGGCCCTTCGCTGCTGAGGCGTTGTGGTAGAAGGCCGTGGCCAGGAACTCCTTTGCAACGTCGGGACTCCGCAGTGAGAAGGAGTTCCTGGGATAGTCGGAGTTGAGGCAGTTGATCTTCGAGGCCAACATGACTTTTGCCATTTCTCGGTGATGAGCAGTGTGCTCCTGGCGGGCGGCACAATACTCTTCCTTGGCCCTCTGAATGGCGTCTTGCCTGGTTTCGCCCTCCTTGACCTCGATTGGGCGCGTGAGCCGGTCGAGGTAGGACTCGAAATCCTTGTCGCACACTGCTTTTTGCTCTGGAGACAGAGCATTGTATCCGTCTTTCTCACGCAGATACGACCCGCGCACGGGCGCATCCGCCTGGTTCTCCAGAGTGTCAAGCTCCTGTTGTGGGTCCGCTTCCTGGCCAGCGTAAGGGAAGTCGGTATCGGATGGAGCCACCTGTTCCGGCTGGTGTTCCTTGGTTTTGGAGCTGCGTCGCCCTGGTTTCGCGCTCGCCGCATGTTCTTCGAGAGGATTGACTTGGGTTGCCATACTCTTGGCTTCGCTTTCTGTGCGCGACTGGTGCGCACGGTTTGGGTTGTCGGTGTGCTCGATGGAAAGTCGAGCAGGTTGAACCAGTTCGGCCTGCCCTCGGCTTGTCTCAATACCGCAGGCACAGGTCTTGCTTTGAGCAATAATACCATATTGATGTCATATCTGTATGATTGTGTGACGGGGCGTCGGTTATCCTGTGAAAAGATGTGGCTTGGGGGGATTATCGGGAGAAATCAGGCTGGACCCTGGGCTGGTGTTAGGTGTCAGGCAGAGTCCTGGAAGGGGGGCGAGTGGCTGTGAAGAAGGCGGCAAAGACGGCGGTGCGGAAGGTAAACCGCGAGGGGCAGCGGTGGGCGGATGACCGTCCGGGCATGACACTACGCCTCCCCATTGACCTGCGCGAAGCAATCACCGAGGAGTCGCGTGTAAAGGGCGATCTTGCCCAAATCGTCCTTTTTGCTTTGGACCACGTTGACCGCGAAAAAGTGAACATCATGCAGACCCGCAAGGCCGGCATGGAATTCTCCAACCCTCAACTCCTCCAGGTCGGTGTGGAGGCCCGGCTGACGCTCAAGGAGTGGGCCGAATCCGAAGGTGTCAGCGTGAATGCGATGGTTGTCAGCTTCCTCGAAGAGTTCTTCAAGAGCCTCAAGAAGAGCAAGGCGCTCCGGGAAGAACTGCGGCTGGAGATTCGTATGCACCGCATCTCTCTGTGACTGCTCATGCCCAGTCATGGATGAGCCATCCACTTTGCAACTACGATTGCTGATCGTGTGGCGACGCATCGGCGCGACCGCATGGAAGCTATATAATGTGTGTCAAACCATGCTACTGACGCAGGCGTTGTGGGTTGCGCGATGGACACTCGCTACGAAGAATAAGAGGGACGCGGCAGGCGGTTCAGGGGGATTCCGGCCGTTTTGCTACGTTCGCTATGCGAAATCAGCATCCGTGACAGAATATAGGCACGTTTAGAGATGTTGTTCACAAGTTGCTTTGGTCGGACAGACCTTACTAGGAGTCCTTGCGGAGGTCAGATGAATCGGATCGAACTCAGAGCCTACATTCGTTATCAACTGTCGCAAATGGGTGCCCACAATGGGGCGCACGACTTTGAACAACTCTGCTTCGCTCTAGCACGACTGAGGCATGTTTCTAATCTTCAGCCGGCTACTGGACCAGTCCAAGCTGGTGGGGACCAGGGCCGGGACTTTGAGAGTTTCTACACTTATCTGCACTCCAGTGAGTTGGCAAATTCTGCCTTTTTGAGTCTTGCTTCTCCGACCGTAGTCGTGGGCGCATGCACCTTGGAAAGACAAGACACCCCGTCAAAAATCATGAAGGATCTCTCTGTGATATTCAATTGCGGTGTACGTCCCGACGGTGTGATCTATTTTTGCGAGCCAGATATTCCAATTGCGAAGCGCCACCAGTTAGAACAGAGATGCCTTTCCGAGCATAATGCGAGCTTGAGCCTTCATGACGGCATGGCAATCGCCGATCAGCTTGCTGATCCCGATACCTTCTGGATTGCTGAGCAATACCTTGCGGTTCCACCAGACTTCTTCCCGTCCGACGTTGCCGGTGAGGAGTTTCAGCGTCGCCGAACGCGTTGGCTTGATGAGAGAACGAAGCGCATTGAGGCAAAGCTCGATGGCTTGGCAAAAGATGAAAAGGTCGAGGCTGCCAAGCGACAGTGGGATTATGTTAAGAACCACGATATTCGACAGGTTCGTATATTCTTCGCACTAAAGACCGCAGTTGGCTTCGATTGGTTTCGTGCCGTACTCAATGAAACGCGGTTAACATTTGACAAAGAGCATCGAGGTCCTAGCCTCGGATCGCTTCTGGATATGTCAAGAGGATTTAATATTGATGAGCCGACTGACGATCGAGATAAACTCATCAGCTCCTTCTGGGAAGTCTACGAACATGTCCCTGGCTTCTTGGTCCGCCGACTTAGCCGAGAATCAAGATTGTTCAATACGGTTGCTGGATTTGACGTTGTCGCACCGTGGTCCGCTTTTAAGTTTTCTGACATTTCAAAGCTTGGCGATCTCGCAACTTTCCCAAACATTGGAATTAGTATTCCGCCGCGCGCCTATTTGCCTGGTGTGGAAGAATTTACTGTCGATTTGACCGGCGATACCTTCGCGTTTTCAATTGCATTGTCAGATCACGGTCTGGATTTTCTTCACGAGATGGCGCAATCGCATCATGCGATCGCAAAAGAAGCGAAGGTTGCCTCAATTGGTGCAAACTTCAGTGGCGTCCAATTGCTTGAGCTGTTTATGACACAGCTTGATCCTACCCAAACAACTCGTCGAAAAGGGATCGGTTTACTGGGATTGTCAGGTCCAGATGGAATGGGGATCGCGTTCTACCCCAATATGCCCCCCGGCTTTTGTGATACCCCAGAGGCAAGCAACTACTCGTTCAGGGTTGCCGTTCCTGGAACACAGGATCCGGATGCGGACAAGATAGCGCAGTTGGAAGAATTGATCGCCACAAAGCCGGAAGATCCAAACCCCTATGGCAAGTTGGCTTATTACTATTCTCTCCAAGGGCGTCTTTCGGACTGCATTAGGTGTTTGGAAACGGCCGTTAAATATGCCAAGCCGATGACAAGTATACACGGAGCCCTTGGCGAATCCTTTTTTGAATTGGGTCGATATGAAGACGCTGCGGCTCAGTTTCGAAGAGCAACTGAATTGGACCCAGACAACGGCGCGGCACATGGGCACCTTGGAGCGTGTCTATCGAACTTGGGTGATCTATCTGCGGCTGTACCGCATCTTCAGGCCGCTGTGCGGCTTGATCCGGATAAGTGGCGCAACCATGCTAATCTTGGGTTTACTCTTGGAGCCGATGAGAAATATGACGACGCAATTCTGTCTTATAAGAGGGCGATAGAACTGGCGCCAAATGAAATTGAAAACCTGATCAAGCTAGGATGGCTCTTTGAAATTCAAGGACGTTACCAGGAAGCCCTGGACGCCCACGAGAGTGCTTACAAGAAATCACCTAATAATGGAGAGGCTTGTGAACACGCCGGCAGAATGCTGCAGATGCTCCAAAGACCAGAAGAGGCGATAGCGCAGTTTCGGCGCTCCATACAGATTGAAAATACGGTGCGCCGCCAACTCGAACTTGGTGACTTGTGCGTCAACCTGAATCGATGGGCAGACGCGGAAGCTGCTTTTGCAGAAGCCATTAAGTTGGGTGAAGCAACTGTTGAGGTCAAGTATGCTTTGGCTGCGATGTTTGTAAATCAGCAAAAATATCCAGAGGCGGAGGCAATCCTTGCAGACATCCTTGGTAAAATGCCCGACTATGCCCCCGCTAACCAGCTTTTGGAAGCAGTACAAAATCGTGAATCGAGCTAGGCCAGAATTCTATCCTCTAGGAAATTATGAATGTCACTACCTAGGGATTATCCAGCTTCCGACGCGAGTATGCGCAAAATCGCCTTTTCGCCCAGAGAACTCCGGTGCTCCCAAAACTCAAATCTTCTGAATGTGGTGGATAACGACAAAGAGGAACCACCATTTTCCCTCGCACATGGCGTTCAAGCCAAGCGGATAGGCTAAACCAAGTCTAGCGCGAAGCGACAGCATTTCCATGGGCGAGAGGAAGGGCAAAAATGAACGAGGCCGGCAATGCTTATCAGGGCAAGACATACCAAGAACCCTTGCCTGTTCCGTGCCGGGTGAGATGTCCCTTTTCAATCAAGCTGCGGAAATGGTCCTTCAGCGTGTTGCGGCTGGCGCCGGTGGCACCGACCATGCCGGCCATTGTGACGCGGCCGTGCTGGCGAACGTAGTCGAGGATCTGGAGGTCCAGTTCGGGCAGGGCGGCGATCACTACCCGCTCGCGCTCGACCTTGGCTGCCAGTCGTCGTTCCTGCTGCTGCAATGCCCGCAGAAAGAAGATCAGCCACGGCTGCCAGTTCGGCGCGGCGGTGCGGAGAGTACCCTGCGTCTGGCGCAGCGCCAGGTAGTAACTCTCTTTGCTGTTCTCGATCACACCTTCAAGAGAACTGTATGGCACATAGGCGTACCCGGCCTTCAGCAAGAGGAGCGTGGTGAACACACGGCTCAAGCGGCCGTTTCCGTCCTGGAAGGGGTGGATTTCAAGAAAGACAACCGTAAAGATGCCAATGACAAGCAGCGGATGCAGCCGCTTTAGTTCCTGGGCCTCCCGTAGCCAAACGACAAGTTCGGCCATGAGCCTCGGCGTGTCGAAGGGCGAGGCGGTCTCGAAGACGACGGCAATCTGCTGGCCGGCATCGTCGAAAGCGGCGACACTGTTGGGGAGCGTCTTGTACTCACCGCGGTGCCGGTCGTCCTTCTCGCTGTAGCGCAGAAGGTCGCGGTGGAGTTGCTTGATGTGGTTCTCCGTGATCGGAATCTCCGGCCACGCATGGAAGATCGTCTCCATGACCTCGGCGTAGCCGGCGACCTCCTGCTCGTCGCGGGTTGCGAAGGACTTGATCTCCAGATTGGAGAGCAGGCGCTCCACGTCGCGGTCGGAGAGTTTGCTGCCCTCGATGCGGGTGGAGGAGCCGATGCTCTCAATGGTCGCGACGCGGCGCAGGGCGCTCAGCCGTTCGGGCGCCAGGGTTCCCAGCGCGCGCCATGCCCCTTTGAACTCGTCGATCTCAGCGATCAGCGTGAGCACTTCGGGGGTAATCGGGATGTCGGCGGTCTCGAACATCTGGCCCTCACACCCATATATACACCCATAAGCACCCATAAATCCACCCAAGATGCTCTGGGCCAAGGTGTTCAAGCCAGTCGAGCTGGCTTCGGCGGGTCCGGCGCGAAGCAGCAACCGGTCAATGGGCAGCAAGGCTGGCGGAAAGATCGGCAGCGGTCAGTTTTGAATAGTCCATTCCCCTCCGGAACTCTTCCGGGGACCGATTGAATTCTTACTGAGCGCGAAGGGCTGTTAACCGTAAGCCGAGAATACCGCGTAGGCCGATTCGCGAACGCTGGCCGCTTCAGGGGATTGATCTTTGGCTGAACTCGTAAACACATGATATGATATAAGTTGGCCGATTCTGTCTGGCCCGCACTGCTGAGACGGCGAGCCATGTCATTCTGCGGAGTTGCATTCGCCAGCCGCAAACAGCGTCCGTCTGTTGATGCCCAGTGCTATGCTTTCTCGGAGACCCGATGCCGGAAGAGAAGCAGGCCTGACCGAATGAATCCAAGGTCGCTCACGATGATGGCGGAGCCGAGGGGGTAAATGGACGTTGAACCCATCCAATTACAGGGACTGCAATGGCCGCGGGGAACGTCGGCGCGAATATGGTTTTGCCAACCGCAAGTTCAACTTCCTGCGGTAGCGCCCTTTCGACCCACCAATGCGGTTCAATCCCTCGATATCCTAAGGGCAGTTCTTGATCGGGACGACCAGATGGGCCCCTCCGTTGGAGGTGCCCCATCGATCGTCCTCCTGCCCGAGCTGAGCATAGGTCCTGACGATGTAGCCGACGTGAGAGGTCTCATCAGCGCCGCACGGACTAATACGCTGCTGATTTGTGGCATCGGACACATGGATGCCACAGGCATAGATTCAATCGAGCCAAGTGCCCATCTTTGCGGCGATCCAATCGTAGGACATTACGCGAATTGCGCACTTATTGGGTGCGGCGGGATGGACCAAGTCTTTCTGCAACCAAAAGTTGTTCCGTCAAAGGATGAACTTGATTGTCACTGGCCGGGCATAGTTGTCCGATACTTCAAGGGAGCGTTCTTTCAATTCGTTGTGGTTATTTGTTCAGAAATGCTCAACCGAGCACAAACCAAGACCACGATCCGTGACGTTCTCGACAACCTTGAGGGCGACGGCCAGCGGTTGAGCGCAGTGTTCTGGCTACAGCATAACCCAGATCCTCGATCGCTCGATTTCTCGCAGAGTTTAGAGGAGTTAACGCGTCTCGATCGACCAACGATATTTGTCGTTGGGTCGCGAAAACAATGCCCACCACGTCTCAAGAATTTTGGCGTTTCGGGAGCACTCTTCAAGAAGGCCGTTTTACCTACTCACTTCAATGTTCTCACTCGACTGTTTCACTATGTCGAACCCGTTCCAGATTCGGCTGCCCTTTCGAGGGTCGTCCTCCTTCGGTATGACGCCGACGTGAATCGGGTTGAGACGACACTGGCGACTGCGATTGAAGACAACGACAGAACTCAGCGCTCTCAACTCTTTAGTTCCGTTGTTCCGATGATGATGCGGAACGGCGCGCTAGCCGACAGCGACGACAACACTCACCTCGTCGAGATAGTCCGACTTGCTAAAGACACGGCTGCTGCGACTGACACAACTCACACTATCAGAGTCGAGAAACTGGCGGACGAGCTCGCTGCATTGGGCACCCCGAGATTCCAGGACTTTCTTGACCGAGCCATTGTCCCTCGGCCTCGCGATGAGGAACATCGTCATATAGCTGGAAATCAGCATAAAGGCGGCGACTGTTTATGTGATTGCTGGGATCATCGGCAATGCATCGATCTCCTTTGCGACGTTGACACCGCGGCTGCACCTGTTGCACAACTGCTACTGGCGTTAGCCAAGATCGTCGCTCAGGGTGTGAACGTCACTTTCATCCCTAAACGCAACGTGGCGGCAAACATCCGCCTTTCTGCGTCGTTTGGCGAGTTTGACTTGTGTATTGTTTATCCCTTCAATTTTGATGCGGAGAATACGGAAGTCGCCATCCGTGATTCAAGGCCGGGAACTGGGGAGCCTGGTTACATTGTTCTCGGAACATCTGGAAGAGCAGGTCGCCCAAGCCTGGCAAACATTTCCCAGGCCAGGGTGAGGCCGGATGCGCCTGTGCAAGCAGCGAATTCGACAAATCCGATGCTGAGGGCCGTCTACAATGATGAGTTGACGGCCTCGATGGATACCGGCAGTTTTGCGCAGTTACTTCAGCGAAGATTCAGTTGATCGACGAGGAGCTTTTATGCTTGTTCTACTCGGCAATAGTCTGCTGCCAGACGAAGAACATTACAGGCACGCTCTCGAAAGTGCGGGTTATCATGTGGCCGGGGAAGATCTGGATCGGATTCACCAGGACGGCTCAGTAGTGGGTTTGGTCAACGCTGAAAACGCCGTTGCTCAACTTAATGAGTGGCGACATCGATTCTCACGCATTCATCCTGTCATCATCGGCGATGCGACTGCCTTCGTTGATTCAGAAGATTTGGCGCTTGCGTCCGCGCCCACCTTGGCACTGAATGTTACCACCGCCGAGATACTTAAAACGTTTGCATTCCTTTCGCGCGGCGATGGGTGGTTGTTAAAGGAGCTTGCACATCTCGATCCCAAAGCGAAGCAACTTGTCGAAGATGAATTCTGCGAGTGGGTCAGGTCGCGTCCCGGCATAATCGGGATTGTTCAGTTAGCTCGCTTCGAGCCGAAACAGCAACTAGACTGCGTTCTTTCGCGTCTGATTGATCACGCGTATACTCTTCTTGATGGACTGCCGCAGGAGAGGCTTTCTGTTCAAGATATCTGGAATGTGACTTTGCTGATCTCAGTACCGATTGGGAAGGAGGAGCTTGATCGAGGGTCAGATGTTGTCAAATCGCTTGACGCGCTCGCACAGAACGTGACCGGGTCGAGAAAGCTCGTCCTTTGGTTCGATCGCACCGTGGGTGAGTATTTCGGTCGACTCGGCGAGGGACGTGAATCATGGAAGCTATCGAGTGATGATCCCCTTCGCCAGACCTTGGAGCGTGTTGCCGCCAACTCAGAAGAGCGTAACGCGCTTGAAGTCATCTTTAAGAGCCGCTTGTCTCAAGAAGACATAGATGAATTGTTGCAAGAACTGAGCAAACACACATGATAAGAACCCTTACCATTAGCGGGTTTCGTGGGATCTCGGAAGAGATTCCATTCTCGTTCGGCGCTGTCACACTCCTATCTGGCCGGAATGGCCTTGGGAAAACAACAGTTTTTGATGCGATCGATTGGTGTCTATTTGGGGCCTCATGGCGACTCGGTTTTGATGCAGAGTCAGTTCGTAACATTTATCATCCTAACCTCGATCCAGTTGTTCGCATGGAAATGCATGTAGAGGGTAAGACGCTTCTAATCGAGCGCACCATCAGGTCCGCGTTTCTGGACGGAGCAAAGATATCAGATCGAAATCTCGTTGAAACATTGATGATTGATCCAAGTTGCATAGCACCATATACAAGGGATGTCGAAAGTCGACTTCGGCGCGTCGTCTACCTTTCACAAGAGGACATCAGAGCGCTTGTTCATCCGGACAGCACAGCAGAACGGGTGTCGCTATACCAAGCTCTTCTGGGCGTTCCGAATGCATCAGTAGTGCAGTCAGGAGTACGGCGAATTGGAGACCGTTTCCGTCAGCGTGAGCAGGAGATGCGTCTGCATCTCGGACAGCTACGCTCGAAGAGAGACGAACTAAGTGCCTCCCTGCAAGACGCCACGAGCGAAACAATCGATACTGCACGAGTTATTTCGGAGGCCTCCCAGGCGCTCAGTGCGCCGTCTTCGATTACGGTAGCGGAACTCGCGCAGAGAAGTCGTCAGGAACTGGACAAACTGTTCGTTGAGTCCATCCAACTGGACGAAGCCGTGTCATCAATCGCGGCATTTCGTGAAAGACGTAAGGCTGACGCTGTGGTGGTGGATCGGCTTTTGCAGGAGATCCAGCAGTGTACCTCGGAAGAAGTTGCTGCCGCCTCTGCGAACGATGAGGCCAATCAGAGCTTGCGGTCAGTTCGGTTAATCAATGAAGAGCGCAGAAAGACATTAAACATCGCACTCGAATTGCAAACACGTCTACATGAACGCATTTCTGCTCAGCGGAGAATCGACGAATTGATCGCCGAGGAGGAGGAAGCAAATAGAACCCTTCGTGCATCACTGGATGCTGCCGAGCTTCTACGTGTGGATATTGAGCGGCTTCGTCAGTCATCAGGCGTCGCGCTCGACCGTCGGCACACAGTTGCTGTGAAACGGTCAGAGCTAGATGCCGCTCGTGATCGATCGCACACATTACACGACCGACAGCGAGAGGAAGCAGAGTTTGTTCTCAAAGCGCAGTCGTTGACGGATGCAATTGGCAAACAAACGAGTGAAAGAGACTTACTGCAATTGCGTCTTCAGGAAGCCCGAGAGGAAATGAACCGACGGCGCAGAGAATATGAGTCTTTGGCGAGGACGGCTTCAAGTTCCGATGCGCTAGAGTCACTGCTTCGGCAGGCGGTGTCCATGTTGCCACCAGATCTGGGCCAGTGTCCATTGTGTGGAAACTCCTTTGGGTCGCAGCAAGAGCTTCTTCTGCACATTGCGCAAACGCGAGAACATTTTGCGCTGACATCTGACGCGCTCAGTCAAACTCTGAGAGCATCACGCTCACAGCAACAGGTGGTTGACGAGCTTGAAGTGAATCTCCGCGACGCGAATGGGGAGCTTGCGTTAACGGAAAGTGAGAAGAGCCAATGTGATTCCGGTCTTCAACGTGTGCGAGATGTCATTGCGACGATCCCTGCGCAGATCGAGGCGCCAGCGGAAGGGGTTCTCGAAAGTCTTGACGCGGAACTCCGGTCGATCGATGAAGAGCTGAGGGTGCTGAAGAACGATATCGACGACAGAACGACCCGTCTTGGCGTGGCCCAAGACGAGGTTTCCAGAGCATCTGTGCGGCGCGAAACGGCAGTGCAAAAGCTAACCTTGGCTCGTCAGATCGGAGATTCCGCTCTTGCCCTCACAGACCTAGAACAACGGATGGCGAGCGCTACAGACGAAGTTAATTCATCGCGTATCGCAGCCACAGAGGCTGCCGATGCTGAGGAGGCCGCAATCGTGGACCAATCGGCCCAGCAGACAAAATTGCAATCGATCAGCGGCCACTTAGCTGATTTGCGCTCTCAATTAGCTTCTCAGCGCGAACGAATAGACAACGAGACTGCAACGCTCCTCGAACAGCTTGCCAATCAGGTTCAAGGGGCGCTCAACGTTGACGAAGCGGCGGATCGGGTGAAAGAGCGGCGCGCAAAGGTTTTGGATCGTCTAGTTATGATGAGGCGCCTTTGGTCAGAACTCGTTGTGGCCGGAACTGAAGAGCAATCCAAGGCAATTCGCCTACAGATTGACGCCGTGGAGCGCGAATTGGCGGCAACCCAACGTAATCTCGACGGGTTACTAAACGCCCATTCACGTTTCTCGCAAATCGCCGATGAGCTTCATAAGACGTCTGAACTAGAAGCGGCAGGCGCACTCCGGCATCAGAGGCAGGCGATTCAGGAATGCTTTACTGCGATGTATCCCCATGAACATCTCAATGAAGTAATCATGGGCGACGATCCGCTCGGTGAAATCCTTGTCACCGACAGGCTGCTTGCCCACGGAGTCGAGCCGACTATGTATCTATCGACGGGGCAAGCGAACGTTTTGGCGCTCTCAGTCTTCATGGGAATTGCGCTCCGTCAACGGCTTCTTAAGATCGGCATCGTGTGTTTGGACGAGCCGGTTCAACACCTAGATGATCTCCATTTCCTGGGATTTGTGAGCCTACTTAAGAGGGTTGGTCTCTCAAGGCAAGTGGTGATGTCCACGGCGGATGCAAATGTCGCGGAGATTATCACTCGTCAGATGCAGAGCTCCTGGGCCGAGTTGTCGACCGATTTCATCAGATACGACTGGCATTCGTTCGACCCAAAAGCCGGGCCGAGCATCGAGACGCGTAGCAGCGCGAAGCGAGCCGCTGCTTAGCAATCCGAACCCGAAGAAATGCCTTGGTTATCCGCACACCGACTGCGACCAGAATGAGTCCTGACAACGCCCCAGGGGCAGAGAGCCTCGGGAATCCTGGCACGACGGCGGGCCATCAGATTTCAGTAGCGATGCCGAGTTGCCATTACAAATCCTTATGCAGCCGATATATAGAAGATCATCAACGCGTTGCTCATCCCCATACTTTCTAATCGCCTAGAACCTCGGCAGGACTGACAATGGCAGGTAGCTGCGAGATCATAGTCCATTTGGCGGTCATCCTACCGGAACTCAGAAACGAGGGCCTGGCTTGTGACTGCCTTCTGGAGCCTTCACTGGGTCGCATACGATTTAGCCGCATTGTTCCGACAGCGCACTAATGTGCAGAACAGTGGAAAACCTGCTAGGCTGGCAGGCATGATGCATCTAGCCGATCCACACGCCATTCAGATCTCGGTCGATGGATCATGCTATCCGAACGAAGGGAGAATATCGGGATACGCGGGAGTAGTCGTGTATCCAGATGACCCGACGGAGCACCAGGTGGTTTTTCAGGGATTCCAAGAAAGCACCATCAACCGGATGGAACTTTCTGCGTGCATCGCTGCCATGAGTTGGGTGAAAGAAGAGGAAGTTGGGCGACGATACGGCAGAGTGCAGATATTCAGTGACTCACAGTACGTGGTTAATGGTCAGTTCTCAGCTCCTTCTTGGCAGAAAGCTAAATGGCGTACCGCTGCTGGACGGCCGATTGACAACTGGGAACTCTGGAAAGAGTTCTTGTCAGCGAAGTCAAAGGCGGGAATTCGGATCGACATTTGCAAAGTGCAGAACAAATCTACCCCACTTCTGAAGCTGGTGGACAAGTTAGCAAAAGCCGCTGCAAAAAGTCACACTCGCATTGACCGAGGACTCGTCGTAGGAAAAATCGGACGCGCCAAGATCAAAGGCACTGCTACTATGTTTCCCGCGGCGAATCAGGTGCTTGTGGTTCGTATCGTTGGCTCGAAAGCGGTTGGACCCACGCGGGAGAACCGATTTGTCTTTGAGCTATTTGATGAGAACACGAGTACGTACGTTTCCAAACACTTCGCCTATTGCACTCCGGAAACAGGAGCCCAATTGCACCGACAGCGAGGTTTTCGTGTGAGAATGAACGACAACACTAATTACCCGCGGATTCTTGAGGTTATTGAAGAGGTGCCGTTGCCAAAAGCACAGCGAAAGAAGAATTCAGCAGCGGCAAAGTAGATTGCTAGACGCTGCGCCCAAAGATAGGTAACCTGAAACGCCCATGTAGCCAGAATGGATTCTGGAATGGTGCCGACTCGCCTTCCCGATCACGGTCCCCACACGTTGCAATGAGGGATTTGAGGCGGGGGAGCAAGTTATCGTTCATTGACACGAATCTCCATCCCAGTCACGCTACCTACCCTCTCTTTCGTAGCTGGGTGCTTTGATTCGGTCGCGCAAGGCCCAATTTGCCGACTGGCGAACCTGTTCGACCCGTTCGAGGACGTGTGTGCGCTTTCCTTCGTCAATCGACACCACGAAGGATTGCCGGCCGTCCGGGGTTTTGATGACCGCAACCGTCAGATTGCCGCCGACGTTGGCCTTCGGTTCTGGTTCTTGAGACGATTTCAGGATTTGGAGAAGTTGCTGGGAGTGGGCGGCAGGCTGGAGGCACGAAAGAAGCAGGTGTACCTCGGCTTCATTGGTGAAGAGCAGTCCGCTCGTGTCCTCATTCTGCAATCTGGTTTCAAGGGCATGAAGGCGAGTAGCCTTGATTTGGAGAGGATTCGCCAGGAGTTGGTGCTGGTACAGGGCGTCTCGCATCTCCGGGTCGGTGAACTCAACGAAGATGCCGTTCTGAACAGCCACTTTGACCACCTGCCGCTTCCAATCGTCGCCTCCAGAGCAGGCGATGCGCGATCCGTATTTCTGGACCGCCATCTCCAGGCCAAAGACGATTGCGGCCTCGTTCTGATTGAGCACGGTCACGCGCCGCCCGCGGTCGATGACGGAGAGCTTCCCATTGAGCGTGTACGAGACATCCCCTGTGGTCCGGTTGATCGTCCATATCCGGGCTGTGGCAACCTGCTCGGCGAGGTTTTCCGCCCTCTGTTGAGCAGCGAGCCGTTGTTGCACGAACTCGGCCCAGTCCGTTTTCTCTTCATCCGTTGCGGGGCCAAGATGAAGGGCATTGGCTTCAAGCGTGGCTTCCAGCCGTCGCTGGTTTCGCTGATCCGCGTAGCGCCATCCGCGTAACTGTGCCGCTGCCCGCGCATCGCCTTCGGCGGCGCGTTCCGCAACCCATGTGCGCAGGTTCTTCGGAAACTGTGCCAGGCGCGTCTTCTGGGTGGACGATTTGAGCGTTCGCAACTCTATGACGGACGCGGCCACAGCCTCCGAGAGCAGGATCTTCTTGGCTGGCCACGGTTGTGCCGACGCGCGAATTTCCTTTTTGCGTTGCTTCAGCCGGGCGAGGGTCTGCTGTCGGTCCTCTCTGCCCTTCTCAGTAATGCCCTTGCAGACGCCCCTTTGCTGATTGCGGTATTGATTGTACTCGGCCATGAGAGCGTTTCTGTCCAGGAGTCGTTGCTCTCTTCGTTCTTCGCGCTGCGCCTGGTTACGAACGGAAGTACGTCCGGTATTTGCCGGGGGAGGCGGAAGCGATGTCGAAGGTTCTTTCCACGGACCAAGAACCTGCTCGGTCGCCTTACGATTCTCTTTACCAGCAAAGTTATGACGGAATACATCGGATGCTTTTACGCGGATGGTGTGGTCGATTGCGAGGACCGTGTATCCGCCCGCTTCCCCTTTTTCCAAACGGAGATGAGATTTCGCAAGAAGTGTACTGAGGGCTTCCCACGAGGCGCTCTGGCGAGTTAGCAGCGTTCGTACTTGCGGAGCAACTTCTCGACGGATGTAGGATTGCAGAGACTCTTCATCGTGATAGTGCTCGTACTTTGCGGCGGCGCCCGTCGGGTGTTGTTGAGCAGTTCGTGACGCATGGCGTTCTGCTTTCGATGCCGGCACGGCCATCTTCCTATCCTCGTCCCAGCGCATTGGACCAGGCGTGTGGGACCAGCCATACTTGGCTTCAAGATGGCGTACTGCGCCATCGAGCGTGATCCAATCCCGGTACGGAGTATGGGCTTTGTATGTTTCGGGATGAACTCTGTTTACCATGACGTGAATATGAAAGTGCTTCTTGTCGTCGTGAGCGACGACAACGTACTGGTGTTCCTTGAAGCCAAGCTGGTTCAGCGTGTACAAGGCAGAATCGACCCACTGGGCGCGCGATGGACGTTCTCCAGGAGGCCATGCGAGTTCATAGTGGAGAACCGCGTCGTTGCAACGTGGGTTTAGGGATTCGACTCCTTTCATTTCGGCGGCGGCCGTGTCGATACCGACGAGGTTGTGCGACATTACGACATCGCCCCGAAGAAGAGTCTTGCCGGTTTCCTGGTCGCGTTCCCTTGTGAGGTAATTCAGCAGTCGCTTAAAACTGCTTCTCGACTTCTGCTTGCTCGGTTGGACCTTGGCAATCACGTACACTCCCCGGCGTTGGCCTGTTGGGCGATCATTCTGAATCCTCGTCGTTCTTGACAATTGTCCGCAGCGTTGCGGTGATCCCAGCGAGAACCGAATTCAGTTCGCTCCGAAGTGTGCCCTCCTGGGGGTGGCCGGTTATTTGCATGAGCAGATGTTTTTGCAGGCCGCACAAGCTGCTCAGGCGGGCGACAGCCTTGTCGCTTACTCGCGAGTGGAGTCGTTTATTCAGCGAACATCTTCGCAAGAATTCGCTCACAGTGAGTCCGGCTTTCTGCGCTTGGGTATGCAGAATTCCCTTTTCGTCACTCGTGACACGAATGTGGATTTCCGATGTGACGCCTTGCGCGCGCTTTGGTCGTGGCATGGTGCATTGTCCTTTCTTGGGGGGTCTCGGGGCGCAGCCCTGAGCGAGATGCGCAACCAATTCTCCGAGTAGCCGCAGGCGGATTGGAGAAATGGTGGTGGAGACGCGAAACCCCGCAGGGGTTTTGTGGCTACAGCGCCTACCTCGCCGTGTCTCTTAACGATTCTCACTTTACAGTATTACACATCTGCTGTCAATGTTGTGCTACACTGTTTTTGGCTCGTTGCTGGCAAGGAAAGGAGGAAGGCAGATGGAAAAACGGCGTCGCAAGCCGCTAACGCTCACCGCGGAGCAATTCGAGGTCTTTCGCACTCGCCTGGATGAGAGAGGGAATGTACCTCCTCCGCAACCCGAGTCCTACATGATGGGGGAGATCGTGCGGGGCGTATACCCGCAGGTGAAAAGGTTGCGGGAGAACGGCTACACGCTGAAGATGCTGGTCCGTGTTTTTGAAGAGAACGGCGTCACAATCACAATCCACGCCCTTTCGACCTACCTGAAGAACCTGGCGCTACCAAAGGAACACGGTCCAGTAAAAGCGGCCAGTAAGGGCACGGCGGGGTCACCAACCGTTGAAGTAAGGCCTGGGCAATTCCAGATGAAACCGGACGTAACGCTGTAAGAAAGGGGAGAAGTAAATGGCAAGAGTTTTCTTCGTAACTGGCAGCAAAGGTGGCGTGGGGAAGTCGGTGGGCGCGATCGCACTCCTCGACTACTTCGAGATGAGAAACCGGCAAGTCTCTTTGGTGGAAACCGATACGGCCAACCCGGACGTTGGCAAAGCCTATCAGAAGTCCGTGAAGTCGTTCTCGCTCGTAAACCTCGACGAGAACGAAGGTTGGCTCGATCTTCTGGACATAGTGGACGCAAGTAAAGACGATGAGGTTGTGGTCAATACCGCCGCAAGGAACAATGACGGCGTGAACCGCTACGGGTCGATGTTCGATGACAAGCTGAACGAGTTCGGATGGCCCTTCATTTCGCTGTTCCTCATAAACCAGCAGCGCGACAGTTGCGAAATGCTGACCGAATACATGAACGTCGTGCAACACGGCAGGATTCATGTGGTTCGTAACCGCTTCTTTGGCCTGGCCCCGTCGCTGTTTGAGTTGTACGACAACTCGCCTCTGCGCAAGGCGGTCGAAGAGAGGCAAGGACTGTCGTTGTTCCTTCCGCAACTTGCCACGCGCGTAACCAATCTCGTGCAAAGCAGCCGTCTGACGCTCGAAAAGGCACGGGAAACGGCAACGCTGGGAAGTCGCGCGGAGATTGAGCGGTGGCGCCGCGAATGTGCCCGGAACATTTTCGACAAGGTCTGCGACGATGCCCCCAACAAGTGACGATGTCTACAGCGTCTTTCTTGCGGATCTGTCTGAGACCGAGCGCGAGCGTGTCAGGACCTACGCTGACAAGTTCGGGATCGAACCCACAGATGCCGTGTGGGCATTGATGATCGTGCTCGGTCATTACAGCGAACTGTACGAGGCAGTTCCAGAAAGGATCAACCTAACCGTCCAGGGCATCCTGGAGAAAATACGGTCGGCTGCGGCGGCTGAAGCGGAATCTTCCAGGGTTCGCTTGCAGGCGTCCTTAACGGATGCCGTAGTCGGTGCGGCCGAGTCTGTGGCGGCACGGAAGGGCCTTAGCGAGCTGCTGAAATGGAGTTCCATTGCCACGGGGACAGGGGTACTTCTCCTCGCCGTCGCTTTTGTCTGCGGGTATTGGCTGGGTTTCGACCACGGCCGCGCCCGCGGCTTCAATGCCGGCGTCGAGGGGCACCTTGTGTCGTCATGGGCGCTTTCGGCGGATGGCTTGCGGGCCTACGAGCTATGGAAAGCAGGCGATCTGGAACATTTGACCGCCTGCGACCGGCCCGGCTGGAAATTGGAGTCCGGTGTCTGCTTCCCGAGGGCCGACGACGGGAAGCTGTATGGTTGGCGCGTTCGGTGAAGCCGGACGTAAAACTGGTGCAACTCAACAAACGGGAAAGGTGAATCTCTCATTTATGGAATGGTCTCTGCGTTCTCAACTAAATGCCTACAAGAAACATGAAATTAGCCCCGGAGAGAAGTTTCTCCTGAGTCGGCGTGATGCTGCTCAGGTTCTTTCCATCAGCCAGCGTGCGCTGGACTACTTGGTAGCGAATCAGCGCCTTCCGAGCAGGAGAATTGGTAAACGTGTCTTGATCCCTGTTGCAGACCTGCGGAAGTTCGCTCGCGCCGATCATCCAGAACCGCTTGCAGGTTGATCTTCGAGACGGCTGCCGGTGCATCACGGAAAGGCCGGCAGCCTGTTGTAAATCCACTATAGATATTTACATTTATAGTGGTTATGGTACACTCCCAGCATGGAGACGAACATGGATCGCCTACTGAAGTACGCTGGCCAGCAGCCCGTCATACGGCCGCGTGATCTGGTCAGGCTGCACATACCGCGCAACTACCTGGGCCGCTTGGTCCGAGCAGGGAAGCTCGAACGGGTTGGCAAGGGACTCTATTCTTCAGGCGAGAACCCGCCTACGGAGAATCGGACGCTGGTGGAGGTCTGCCGCAAAGTGCCACAGGCCGTCGTCTGCCTCTCGTCCGCGCTGCGCTTCCATGAACTCACGACCGAGAATCCGTTTGAGGTTTGGATCGCCCTCAAGCAGGGAGCCTGGACGCCCAACTTTGAGTATCCTCCGATTCGTGTGGTGCGCTTCTCCGGCCCGTCCCTCACCTTCGGTGCAATGGAGCATACGATCGAAGGCGCCAAGATCAAGGTCTACAGCCCAGCAAAAACGGTTGCCGACTGTTTCAAGTTCCGGTCGAAGGTAGGAACGGAACTTGCAATTCAAGCTCTTCGGGAGTGCTTCCGCGAGAAGAAGGCATCGATGGACGAACTTTGGGAGGCGGCGAAGATTTGCCGGGTCGCCAACATCATGCGTCCTTATATGGAGTCCCTGTCTTGACCAAGAATGTCACCAATCTCGCGGCTTCTGTCCGGCAACGCCTGGCAAACCTCGCGCGGCAGCGGAATGAGGATTTCGGGCTACTACTCACGAAGTATGCTCTGGAACGGCTTCTCTTCCGCATCAGCCAGTCGGAATACCAGAAGATTTTCGTTCTTAAGGGCGCACTGCTTTTTGAACTCTGGACAGAGCAAGCCCACCGGCCGACTCGGGACGCTGACTTTCTCTCCAATGGCGACAACGATCCGAGCCGTTTTGCAACCATCTTCAAGGAGATCTGTGCGCTCGCCGTCGATGAAGACGGTCTCCAGTTTGACCCGACGAGCGTCAAGGCGCAGCGCATCAAGGAGGATGCGGACTATGAAGGGGTACGTGTCACCTTCCTGAGCTATTTGGAGCGGGCGCGGATTCCCATGCAAATCGATATTGGGTTCGGGGACACCATCACGCCTCCGCCAGTTGAGACTTCGTTTCCAACGATCCTCAACGGGCCAGCTCCGTTGTTGCTGGCCTATCCCAAGGAAACTGTGGTGGCGGAGAAGTTCGAAGCGATGGTCAAGCTCGGCATGGCGAACAGCCGCATGAAGGACTTCCACGATCTGCACGCCCTGTCTGAGCTTTTCCCGTTCGATGGACAGCTTCTCGCCGAGGCAATCGTGGGGACATTTGAACGGCGGAAAACGGCATTGCCCACCATCGCAGCGCCGCCACGAGCGTTTACTTCCGAGTTCTTTGAAGATGAATCGAAGCAGCGCCAGTGGGCCGCGTTCAACACCAAGAACCGGCTCTACATCCAGGCCGTTTCTTTGCCGCGGGTCGTCAGCGACATCGAGCGGTTCATCATGCCGCTCCTGACCGGGTTGACGACCGAGGGGTATCGGAAGATGTCATGGCCGACAGGTGGCCCTTGGCAGGACTAATCACCTCTATAGTCGCTACACGGCCAGAGTTTTGAGAATAACCGCCCTCAATAAGTGAACCGACGATTATGCGAGAATTGAGAGTACCGAAAATTGCCACTTTGACCGTCGGAGGTGCGCATGAGTACGTTGACCACAAGTAAAGCCCCTTATCCTACCCATGAATTGTTTAAATATCGCGCAATCAACGACTACACGCTTTCCTTTCTGCGTACCGGAGCGGTGTACTTCGCGTCTCCTAGAGAGTTTAACGACCCATTTGATACGCGCTTTGTCAACAGAGGTTTAGGTACGCAACACCAGCAGTTCGAGCGTGAACGTCGGGCCAAGGGGACCGATTGGGATCGTTTGGCAATCATAATGATGGACACATTTGAGCGTGAGCATCGAGCGGGCGAGGTAAAGATACGCATTTATTGCCTTTCAGAGATTGTCGATAGCACTTTGATGTGGAGTCACTATGCCGATTCACATCGCGGCATTTGTGTAGTGCTCGAAGCAGAACAGATAAGTGAAACTTGGTTTATGGATTTCGCACGCTCTTCTTTCAACTTTGCAGGTATGGCGTCCACCAATGTGTCTGCTGAAGGACAAATTAAAGTCATCAACCGAACAGTGTCAACGGAAGTGACAATCGCAGCTTTGCCAGTACATAAGGTTTTGTACTCAGATCAGATACCTGGATTGGTTATGTATGACCCGTTACCGAGTGGTCCCATGCGCGGTATGACCTTTGAATACGTGAAACACTCAGCTTGGTCATATGAGCGGGAGCGACGCGTTGTTGTCTGTGAGTCTTTTTTGGCCGAAAATCCTGCGCATCTGTCCTGTGATGCAATTGTTGGAGTAGTCTTCGGGTTGAAAGTATCAAAGTTCGATGCACTTCGGGTACAAGCTGCGATCAATGACCGCACAGACGTACGTTCCGTTGCTTATTCACGCATGGTCGAACGCCCAGATGGCTTCGGCCTTGATCGAGTCCCAGTCACAGACCTCGATTCGTTTATCCATTCGCTATAGTAGCGATCAATCGAGACGGAATCTATTTCACCTGAATTTGTTGATGATAGTCGAACCTGAGATTGAGGTCCTCAACTGTTGCCAACAGCCCTTACCACTCGGCGACTTCGTTCGCAGTCAGACTGCCGCTCCGGGTGGTTAATGATGAGACTTATTTATCACTCGACATCTTCTGGACCTACGAGAACGGACCGTCGTCCATGGTGTCGGCGCGTGGAGCGAAACGGGGGGCATAATCCCAAACAGGGATTCGAATCGGAGACCCCCGTCCCACCTAGCGTGGAAGCGAGGATTTTCTCTTTCTGTCCATCGGCATATTACATAGTTGACAGAATATATGTATGTCTAGTACATTGCCAGATATGGAAAAGAAATCTCGCCGCAAACCACAACGCTTCTCGGCAGGCTACGTCGAGAAGATCAGTTCGCTCCTCACGAAATTGCAAAATGAACCCGCGCCTCAACCTGAGATGTTCTTGACGGGAGAGGTTATACGGTCCCTGTTCCCTCAACTCTGCGAGTTGCGCAGAAAGGGCTACAAATTGAAGATGCTGGTTGGTCTGCTGGAAGAGAAAGGCATACGGGTCTCAGCATCGGCGCTGTCGGCCTACATGGGGAGAATGAGCAGGCAGGTTGAGCAGCCGTCGGCAATCCCGGTTCGTAGAGAAACGTCGCAACCTGAAAAACCTGCTTTGGAAGCACAACGGCAATCCGTAAAGAACCCGGTTCTCAGGCGTGCGAAGCTGTTGATATTCGGAAATCGTTCACTTTGAAAGCCTGATTTTCGAGCGACAAGAATATGCGCGGCCTACTACACAATTTGCCGGACGACCTGCCCTCCCGCATCGAACGCTGCAAAGGCGCTCTCACCGCACCTGCGCTGGCATCGCTTCTGGGGATGAGCCGGACGACCATCTACGAGATGGCCGCGGCCAACCGGCTCCCGTACTACAGAATTGGATGTATGGTCCGCTTCGACCCGGTGGCCATTGCCGAGTGGCTTCGCTCCCAGTCCGTATCCGTGGCGCCATGACCCTTCACCACTGGACTGCATTCAATCTTGCCTGGGCTTCGGTGCCTGCCGCGGGTCTGAGGTATCGCATCGTGGAGGCCAAGTCCTTGTGCCCTGAGTAAGCCTGGACAGTCCTCAGGTCGATTCCGTTCCGCAGGAGCGTGGTCAGGTAGGTCCGCCGGAAACGGTGAAGGGTAAATTCTTGGCACTCTTTGATCTCCCGGCAACCATCACATCTCCCGCAATTCAATCCGGCATTGTGCGCCATACGCTTGAGCGTTCTCAGGAGCTTCGTGTTTGGCTTATGGTACTTTGTGCCGAGTACAAGGGTGTGCCCCTCCCGGCTGTTCTGCCATGCGGCCAACTCCGCCAGCAGGTCGTCCGGGACAGGGATCTCGCGCTGCTCCCAAGTCTTCGGGAGGAATCCCCACTGCTCCTTGGATTGGACCCGGAGTGTCTTGTCGGTCCAACTGATGTCGCGGAACTCAAGGTGCATCATCTCCTGGTCGCGCAGTCCGCATTTCATGCCAAGCAGGATGCAAACGCGCATGTACGGGTCCGCTGCCGTCAGCAGAGCCCGCGTCTGTTCGGACGAATACACCGTTGGAAGTTTCTCCTCATACCTGGGGACCGGCGGCAGGATTGCTTTGTCGATCCCAGCGAACCGCAGCCACGAGGCCAGCCTTGCATGTTTGTTCGACACCGTGCGTTCCGCACATTTTCTGTCACGGAGAGCTTCATGAAACAGGAAGATGTCGTCTCGATCAATCTGATCGACGTAGAGCTTCTTCCTCTTCCTCATCAAATCAATGAACTCGGCAGTAACCAGGCGGGCCTGTTCCGCCGCCTCATTCGCCTTTCGGCGCACTGCATCCTTGATGTAGGATGCCGCAGTGTCTTTGAGGCTTGCGCGATCGGGCTTTTCTATGACCTCTACATCAGGATTTTTGGCGGCCTGCGCCACTACAGCCTTCGTGTTTTCTAGCCGAACCCGTCTCGCGTCGGCTTCCACCGCCTTCTGGCCAACAGGCGCGTAGACCGTCTTTCGATCCACTGTATGCCGAAGGTCGTAGGTCCAATCTCCAACCTCGATGGCCTTTCCATTGGCCAGCGCATATCCAGGCTTCACCCTGCCATTAGCGCCACGAGCTGCCGGCGACCGTCTCCACTTACCGTCCGCATCCTTGTAGCGGATCATCAGTGTTACTGCTTTGCCATCCATACTGAGATTATAGCAAAAAAGCACGACAACCGCACGACAATATCACAGAATATCGGTATTTACTTGGGTTTTATCGCTTAGGATGGAGAATCCCTCCCTCTCCGCCATCTAGTTTATAATAATAGACTTAACTAGAATCGCCATCCAAAATAGTGCGCATTTTCCCGCAAATTCGCAGATTTTTGCCCCGAAGTGCGACTGGAGAATATTCTCCGCCTTGCTCAGAAACTTCAGAATCCAGCCCAATTCTCTACCGCCAATTTGGTCAGTCGTACTTCGATCGCAAAGAACGACTAAGGAGAATTTGACTTCCTCCTGATCCTTTAGATAAGGAAAATGGAGTGCGCCTGTTCCCTCGCCTCGACAACCTTTTTTCGGAATATTGCGCGCATCACTGGATTCCGGTCTTCTTCCATCCGCCCCATCCTGGTCTCTCCACATCTGAACTTCAGTGTAGGGTTCAGGAATGCTGGGCCAAACTGATTGGCAGGCAGGAGATCATTCTGGCTCCGGTTCAGACCGTACCGGACTCGTGGATCGTGGCGAATTGTCCGCTATGCGGCGAGAAAAGCCGGTATTTGCCGGCGGACATCTTTCGTGGGCGGCTCTCAAATGACCTGCTAGCGAAGTCACTGTGGATTGCAGATCGGCGGTGAGAAGTGGGCGTAATGAGGCGGGCTATTGCGAGCGAGGAGCAGGAGCGGGCGAAGGCGATGGAAGAGCAGAAGCGCATGACGGACCGGCTTGCTTCGACGCTGGTGATTGCCGCGTCGATCATCGCGGCTGTTCGGCTTTCAAGGTTGCAGGACATCAGTAGACCATCGCCTCTTTAAAGTCGGTCCCGAAAGCCGCTTGGGTGGTAAATTCTGAAGTCTTTCGACAGCTTCAGAGGTTAGAATTGTTCGAGAATAGATCCGATTCGCGGTCACTGTCTTCTTCCAGGTGGTTTGGAACCGGAGATCGGAAAGTGGCCCGCACTCCTGGTTCCGGGGCCTCCACAAACCGATCTATAAAGATCGGGATCGGTAACTTTGCATTGAAACTAGCAGGAGAATCGCAAGTGCGAGACTAGTCCAAGGGGGGCGGGAATACCAATGGCCAACCGCGATAGCCAAGAACCCGTAGACGCCTTTGTCCTTTTCAACGAAAGCGAAAGCCGTGTTGGGACGATCGTCGAGCGATTGAAAGGGCAAGGAGTAACGACGCATTACTGGGACCGGGATATCCCTGCCGGTGGGGAATGGGAAAAAATCGAAGCACAGCACATCCGGGATGCTGCGGCGATTGTGGTGTTCCTCGGCTCGGCAGGATGGGGTCCGAGCCACTTAAAACTCGCCCAATCGGCCCTGCTGCAAAGGAAGACTCTGATCCCCGTCCTGATCGGCGATCCGCAGCCTGACGATTTCCTCCACGTCGACAAGCTCTTTCAGAGGCTTCGCTATGTTGACATGAAGTCCGATGATCCAGAGGCGTTCCAGGTTCTGGTGCGTGGCATTCGGGAGGCACGTCAAGCTCGTAGGAACTCGTCCAGTTTCGACGCCTTGATCAACCGGATCATCGATGGCAACGAAAGCGATCGTTTCAGCGTGCTGCGCCGAATCCTGCAGTCCAGAGATGTCGACCGCACGGTGCTGTCCGCCCGCCTTCGTAATGATATTGAAAACAGCTTCGCCGCATCTGCAACGAACTTCGCGTCCTCGATTCGCGAACCGAAGAAGATCACCTCGATACGTTCCTGGATGTTGAGCTGCCTGATCGCCACCGATCCAGAAGCGCCGGAAAACCGGGAGTTTGTGTTGCGGTATCTTTCCGCATCCCAGGAGCCTGAGGCGTCGATTCGCTATTGGGTGCTGTGTCAGCTCTATGTGGCCAGGGTCTCCTACCTGAATCAGGCGGCTGAATACGTCCGATCCGACAATTCCGCCGAAATTGCTCTGATGGGCCGCGCCATTCTATCTTCCGGGGATACTGAATTTCTAGAGGAGTGCCGGTCACGGTTAAAGGACGAGAACTTCGAGATCGCGTGGACCGTCCTTCGCATGCTTCGAGCGATTCCCATCGTGGCGCTGACCGCTGATGTGTGCGTCCAATTCAATCGTTCTTCGGTCGGCACACCGCTCGCCTACGATTCACTTTCCGCGCTTTCGAGCCCCGAGATGGCCGCAGCTGCGGCGCCGATCCTGCTCGCGACCCCCGGCCTCGATGCGACGGTTCTGCGCGTGGTTGGGGAGGCGGGGAGATCGGATCGCGCCGCCACGCGCCGGTTCGCCATTCTGCTTGCGCAATTTCCCCACGAACCGGTATGGCAAATCGTCAATACCGCTTTCGCCAACCCGGAAACCCGCCTGGGCGCGGATTTCCTGCTCCAGGCCCTTAAGGAGTCCAGCCCGGAAGATGACCACACGGTGAATATCTCCGCGATCTCGCCAGATACCAACGACGTCGACCACGACTATCTCGACATTCGCGAAGACGTGCAGACGTTAGCCGCAATCATGCTGGCAAAGGAGGTTCCTCCACCTCTGGCCATCGGCCTTTTCGGGGATTGGGGATCGGGCAAGAGTTTCTTCATGTCTTCGCTCCGCAACATGACCAGGCGGCTGGCCAATTCGGGACAATTAAAGTTGTGTTCGAGCGTGGTGTCGATCGAGTTCAATGCCTGGCACTATGCGGACACTAATCTGTGGGCCAGCATGGTGGATTTTATTCTCGAGCAGTTATCCGACTACGTTGCTCCGAAGCCATCGCCCGAAGAGCAGGACGCGGCGTTCGTAGTGCAACTCGGAAGCGCACGAACTCTCGAGCGCGCCGCGAAGGAAGAGAAGGCGCGCACCCAGGAACTGATCACCGCTCGTGCCAAGGATCTCGAGGATGCGAAGAGAGAGCGGGAACAGAAGGAGATTTCGCTCAAGGATCTGAAGGCCTCAGATTTTCAGGCTCTCATGGCTGCCAATCCCGAATTGAAAAAGAGCCTTGAAGATGCAATGAAAGAGCTGGGATTTTCGACGGTCATCAAGAGCGAGAAGGATCTCGCCATGGTTGCCGCCGACGCGCTGAGCCTGAGGAACTGGACCGCCTCCCTGCTCGGCGAGATATGGAAGAAGAAGAGCCGCTGGTTCGTGATTCCTCTCATTCTGGTCATTCTCTTTGTTATCCCATTACTGGCATATTTGATCGAACAATTGACTCATAGCCCTCTCGCTTCGCGAGTTGCCGTCGTGAACGGGGAGATTCTGGCCGTTATCGCCGCCGCAGTAAAGATTCTGCGGGACGCTCTCGCCCGGGTCCGTTCCACCGTGAACACCGTACAGGCCGCAAAGGGCAAGGTCGACGAACTCGTCGCGAAAAAACGCGCGGAAGTCAGCGAAAGGGAGAAGGCCATACAAAATCAAATCGCAGCTCTCAAGGCAAAAGAACAAGAGTCTGCAAGCCGTCTCTCGCTGGCGACCGAGCGCGTCGCGGAGCTCGAAGAGCGAATCGAAGCGGCCAGGAGGGGACAGTCTCTTCCTCAGTTCATCGTCGACCGTAGCAAGTCCGACGACTACCGTAAGCATCTGGGCCTGATGTCGACCGTTCGGCGGGATCTCGAAGCTCTGGCCAAGCGCCTAAGCGCGCCGCCGCAGGCAGGAGAGAAATTTAACAAAATCGACCGCATCATTCTCTATATCGATGATCTCGACAGGTGTCCGGAGAAGAAGGTCCTTGAGGTCCTCGAAGCGGTTCACCTGCTTCTCGCCTATCCCATCTTTGTTGTCGTCGTGGGAGTCGATCCGCGCTGGCTTGTTCATTCCCTGCGCCATTCGTTTGCGGCGCTCGCGAGCGCGGAAAGCTCGCCGCTGGGAGGAAGCGACTTCTCGGCCGCAACTCCGCAGAACTACATGGAGAAGATCTTTCAGATACCATTCAGTCTGCAACCGATGAGCCAGCGTGGATACAACCAGCTCATTGACGCGCTACTGTATTCCGGGCAACCCCAAGATGGCGACCTTCATGTGGTTAGCCCATTAAATCCGCCGTCTTCATTGACAGACTCATCGCAGGGTCAACAAGCCCCCGCACCCGTCGAATCGAAGGAGGTTTCCGCTCAGGCAATTCCGGAGCCAGTGCCCGATAGGCAAAAGGCGACGGAACTCCCGCAGCCTGCCGCACAACGCGAACAGGCTCTGCTGATCCATGAAGACTCGATGACCATTCGGGCCTGGGAGACCCGGTTTGCGGAGAGGCTCTTCCCGCTCATTCCTACACCTCGCTCGGCAAAGAGGTTTTCCAACATTTACCGCATCCTGAAGGCGCCCATTCGCAGCGAGGCTCTCGCCAGCTTTGAGGGGACCGAAGTTTTGCCCGGAGATTTTCGGGTCCCGATGACGCTGCTGGCGATGATGATCAGTCATGCGAAGGAATGCCGCTCCATTTTCCCTGTATTGCGAGAGGAGGCTTTGGCTCTTCACAATCCAACTGCTGTTCTTCAGTCGCTAACGACGCAGTTCGCGGACGTACCGGCGATCACGAAAATCCAAGCTAGGATCGAGGAGATTGTCTCTGACCCTGGATTTCCAACAGACCCATCGATCTATCAATTTTGGATTCCGCGCGTGTCGCGGTTCACCTTTGATCTGGTCCAGATACTGGATCTCGACCGAAAAGGGGCATTTTGACGCTTCGCGATAAGTCAGAGACGAAGTACTGACAATCGGCGCGATTACGTTCCAGTCGGTGTAGTTTCAATGCATCATATCGGATGCCGCCTCTATGCGCTCTAAACCAACTCGCTCAACAGACACACCGCGGATAATAGCTTTTAATCGACGGTATGCGCATCAATCCGTGCGGAAGAACTCAGCTTCAGTCTTGAACGATCTTGTCCTAAGGAAGGTTTGACTATGCTCGCTACCAATTTCAAGCTCGACAACTTTGTAGAGAAGCTGAAGAACCTCTCCAAGAGGGATCTATTGGCAAATCAGACCGTTATCGACAGGTCAATTGAATACATTGAGAAAGACCTTAATCGTAAGCTCGCCGATGTGGGTGCATCATGGCAGGACTTCAGAGTTTTCTGGCCACCAAGATGTGTCACTGCACTCCGGGACGGAAACGCCGTGATATTCTTCGGTGCCGGCCTTTCAAGTGATAGCGGCATACCGTCCTGGGGTGAGCTGCTAAGGGATCACTTCGGGCTCGAGAAAGCGCTTATTGAGGATGAAGACCTGGCACGCGATCCGCTTACTCTAGCTGAACTCGCAAGCCAGTATTTAGGCAATGAGGCGCTGCAGCAAATTCTGCGCGATGTGATAAATGTCCCGGCGAAAATTTCAATCAATCATGTTGCATTAGCGGCTCTGAGGTGCCCAGTATATATTACATCCAACTATGATTGTCTATTTGAACATGCTTGGAGGGAGGTAAATCCAACCGATCTCATCGTGGTTACAAACGAAGCAGATTTAGTTAAGGACAGCTTTCAACATGCTTTCGAAAGGGGCCATTCCATTCTCTACAAGATACATGGCAGCGTTTCAAGGCCCGATGAACACATGATCCTTACTCGCCGCGATTACCGTTATCATTATCGACGAAACAGTGTGATGTTTGAGAACGTTCGCGAGAATCTACGGGAGAAGCACACGATTTTTCTAGGATTTAGTCATCGTGATCCGGAGATCTCCCGGTTGGTAGAGGACGCAATCTACCAGTTTGAGCAAAACAGGATCGAGGGGGCTAGTCAGACCAAAGGTAAGCCTCAGTTTTACAGTCTCCAATTTGATATGAGAGCTCACACGCCGGAGGTGTTCGCGGCTCGGGGAATTGTTGCTTTGACGCCGCCGCCTGCCGTTGTGGGGATCTCAGTAGAAAACGCGAAGACAATGTCTTTAGCAATATCCCTTATTGATTTGATCGGGGCAAAGCAGTATAACTTACATGAAAAAGTTGCTTTGGACAAAACTCTTGAGGAGGCTACGAGTTCGATTGCCAAACCAATTAGTGTTGGTCTCGCATCAATCCGAGAATTCACCAATGCTGCCTCGGAATATCTACGGGCAAAACAACATCTTGACACTGCTTGGCTTTTACAGCTTTGTGAAAGATTGGGCCCACTGGCTAGCCAGGGCGTTTTTCTTCTGAACGATCAGGGGGAAGTCATCGCCTCAGAATTGCCGAGCGGATTGAATAAAACCGCGAGAGCACCAAAAGGGATCTTTAATAATAGGCCTTATTTTAAGCAGGCAAAGTCATTTCGCGATGCTTTTGTTTCAGACACGGCGCAGTCCATCTACAACAAACATTCTACATTCTTCCTCTGCGTACCGATTTTGCGAGACGACCAGATGGTTGGATTATTGTTCTCGGCATCGCAGGTGGGTCAGTGGAAGGAACCGATTTCAGTCGCAGAGGATTTGTGGAAGAAGAGGATATCTTTCTTATTGATTGATTCGAATGGCGTATGCATTCTTCCGCCGCAGAATGAATTTGCAGCTTTTGATCAACCTGCAATGGGATGCTCCGAGGAACCGAACCTGAATGTCGGATATCCATATGGAATGCTCTTGGGCTTAAGTCGGCGTGATTCATTAGTTAGACATATTAGCAGGAGTGTTGTTCCTGTAACTCAGGACGACGATGTCCTTATATTGTCCGGTGACTTCCGCCAGTTCACGATTGTTGGAGAAGTTCCTAACACCAGATGGAAAGTGGCTGTATCTGTACCAGTCACTGGATACTAAGTTTGTTGAAAGATAGGCATTTGTGTCCAATTCGGCGTGAGCGGAGGTGGGGTGTAATTTGTTGTTGAGCAACCCGGCATATGACTCAAAATCGACGACTTTACTACCTTCCAAGAGGTCTAGATCTACAGTTTAGAGCGAGTCAGGCCTACGTGCCAGAATAATTGGGGATTTCTAGATCTCGCCCGAACGCCTTGGTGCACCCTGTCCTATACAGGCATGCACTGTGCGTATTGGGTTACGGCAAGCAGGCAAAGCTGCTATGATTTTGACCGAAAAGCAAAGGGGAAAAGTGAGCGTATCTCCAAGATCGGCCCCCGGAAAATCCCCCAATTACTTTGAAATGGATCCGCTCCAATTTCAGGAGCTGTGCCGGGATGTCTGGCAGGAGGAGCCAGAATTCTATGAAGTAGAGGTCTACGGCACACCAGGGCAGACGCAACTAGGTATCGATCTTCTCGCAATCGGCAAGGACGGCAAGGCGCGTGCGGCGGGTCAATGTAAACGCGTCCATCCCGACTCGCTCAATGAGAAACTCATAAAAGATGCGGTAACCGGGCTTGCACTTTGCGATTGCGGCGTGCAAGCTCTAAAGAATGTATTCAAGGAAAGTACGATGACAGGTTCGAAAGGCGTAATTCTTGACGGCTCGATTGGTGAGGGCGGTGGGCAGACTCTGCGCACTGCCCTGAGCCTTTCCGTGGTGACGGGCAAGCCTTTTTTCATTGAGAAGATTCGCGCGGGCCGCGAACGTCCCGGTTTGCTGCGTCAACACCTTGCGGCTGTGCTGGCAGCGGCCGAGATTGGCGATGCCGAGGTGGAAGGCGCCCATGCTGGCTCAACACAACTCAGTTTCAAGCCGTCCGCAATCAAGCCGGGCAGGTACAACTTCGCAGTCGGTACAGCGGGCAGTGGCACACTGGTGCTGCAAACCATCCTGCCTGCGCTGATGACGGCAAATGAACCAAGCTACATCACCATACAGGGTGGCACACACAATCAGGCCGCGCCTCCTTTCGATTTTCTGGCGAAGACATTTCTTCCTCAGATTGAGCGCATGGGACCGCGTGTGCAGGTCAACTTGGAGAAGTATGGATTTTATCCCGCCGGTGGAGGACGATTCGGGGTCGAGATTCACCCTTGCAGTACGCTCACGCAGATTCATCTGGAGGAGCGTGGGACGACTGAGAAGCCGAAAGTGCATGCAATTGTCGCCAATCTGAATCGCAAAATCGCTCAGCGAGAAGTATCCATCGCTGCTCGTTTGCTGCAACTGGCGGAGGAAGAGCAGCAGATCACATTTACGAACAATTCGCCCGGTCCGGGAAATGTCGTGATGGTCGAAGTGGAAAGCGCCTCGCTGGTCGAGGTCTTTACTTCCTTCGGCAAGATGGGCGTAAGTGCGGAGAAGGTTGGAGCCGACGCCGCAGAGCAGGTCAACGCCTATCTCGCATCGGAGGCGGCAGTGAGCGAGCACTTGGCCGATCAGCTCTTGCTGCCGATGGCCCTGGCGGGCGGAGGCTCGTTTACCACGGCCACAATCACTTCGCACGCGCAGACCAATATGGACGTGATCAAAAGGTTTCTACCAGTGAGCTTCTTGATGGAAGAAACCAGTCGAGGAATACGGATCAAAGTCGTGAAGGAATAAGCACAGCCGAAGATCACGACCGATTCCATGCGGTATTCCTGGCCCAACCACACCAATCCCCGATGCTCTACACTGGAGTGCAATGCTTCTCTCTGTCACAACAACGCATGAGCCGGCGACGGATCTTGGTTATCTGTTGCACAAGAATCCTGCGCGGATGCAGGCCGAAGAGTTTTCCTTCGGCAAGGCATACGTCTTTTATCCCGAAGCCAACGCTAATCTGTGCACCGTCTCCGTTCTTTTGGATGTGGACCCTGTCGGTCTGGTGCGCGGACGGCGCGGTCCGGCAGGCGAGGGCGGCCAGCTTCAGCAATATGTGAACGACCGTCCCTACGCGGCAAACTCCTTCCTAAGCGTGGCGATTGGCAGGCTCTTCACCACCGCCATGAGCGGCAAGAGCAAGGAACGGCCTGAGCTTGCGGAAAGGTCTCTTCCGCTCACGGCCAAGCTGCCGGTGATCGCGGCACGTGGTGGAGAAGCGGTTGTGCGTCGGCTCTTTGAGCCGTTGGGATATACCGTTCACGTTGAAACTCTGCCGCTCGATGAGCAGTTCCCGGAGTGGGGCGAGTCGCCTTATGTGTCGCTGGAGTTATCGGCAAACATTCAGCTTCAAACGCTTCTGACGCATCTTTATGTGCTGATCCCAGTGCTCGATAACGAGAAGCATTATTGGGTGGGAGAGGACGAGATCGAAAAGTTGCTCAAGCGCGGCGAAGGCTGGCTCAGCCAGCATCCTGAGAAGGAGTTGATCGTACAGCGCTATCTGAAACGCCAGCGCAGCTTGACCCGTGAGGCCTTGGAGCGTTTGACGGAGGATGCTCTGCCTGAAGAAGAGGCAAAGGTCAGCGACCGCGATGAAGAGGAACAGAACGTCGAGCGGCCACTGAACTTGAATGAGCAGCGCATGGGCGCAGTTCTCTCGGCTCTTCGCGGAGTTGGAGCCAAGCGCGTGTTGGACCTCGGATGTGGTGAAGGCAAGTTGCTGCGCTCTCTTTTGTCCGATCATCAGTTCGAGGAGATTCTGGGCATGGATGTCTCCTGGCGTTCAATTGAAATTGCCAGCGAACGCTTAAAGCTTGAACAGATCGGCGAGAAGCAGCGTGCAAGGATTGAGCTGATACAGGGATCGTTGATGTATCGCGACAAGCGCCTGGAAGGCTTCGATGCGGCTGCTGTCGTCGAGGTCATTGAACACTTGGATTCAGCGAGGCTTGCGGCCTTCGAGCGCGTCTTGTTTGAGTACGCAAAGCCGACCAACATTGTTCTGACCACGCCCAATGCGGAATACAACTGCTTGTTTCCGACCTTGCCCGTAGGCCAGTTACGCCACCGCGATCATCGCTTCGAGTGGACACGAGCGAAGTTTGCGAAGTGGGCGGAGGGCATCGCGGCCAGGTTCGGCTACTCAGTGCGCTTTCAACCAGTCGGGACAGAAGACGCAACTCACGGAGCGCCAACACAGATGGGGATCTTTACAAGGACGGTGGCAGCCGCATGAAAATATCGATTCCCGAATTGTCGCTCGTCATACTCATCGGCCCGTCCGGCTGCGGCAAATCCACGTTTGCACGCAAACAGTTTCTTCCCACCGAAGTGGTCTCGTCGGATGTTTGCCGCGCATTGGTTTCCGATGACGAGAACGACCAGACCGCAACCGGCGATGCCTTCGACCTGCTGCATGAGATCGTGCGCAAGCGCCTGAGCCGTGGAAAGCTTGCCGTGGTCGATGCCACCAACGTGCAGCCTGAGTCGCGCAAGTCAATTATTGAACTTGCGCGCGAATACCACGTGCTTCCTGTGGCAATTGTCTTCGATCTGTCGGAGCGGCTCTGCCAGGATCGCAATACTCTGCGCTCGGATCGTCAGTTTGGACCGCACGTCGTGCGCAATCAGATTCAGCAGTTGCGCCGGTCGCTGCGCGGGCTGGAGCGCGAAGGTTTTCGCTATGTGCACAAACTCTCTTCGCCGGAGGAGATTGAAGCCGTCACCATCGAGCGCCAGCCGCTGTGGAATAACAAGCGCAACGAGCATGGTCCCTTCGACATCATTGGTGATGTTCATGGTTGTTTGGATGAGTTGCTGGAACTGATGGCTTCGCTCGGATATCAGGTGGAGCGCGCCGAAAAAGCATTCACAGTAACGCCTCCCGATGGCCGCAAGTTGGCTTTCGTTGGCGATCTCGTGGATCGCGGTCCCGCAACCCCCGACGTGCTACGTCTGGTGATGACCATGGTGAGTGCCGGCCAGGCGCTCTGTGTTCCTGGCAATCACGACATCAAATTGATCAAAGCGCTCAGAGGGAAGAATGTGCAGATCGCGCATGGATTGGCGCAATCACTGGAGCAGTTGGCTGGTGAGTCTGCTGAATTTCGCGCCGAAGCCAGCAAGTTTCTCGATGGGCTGATCAGTCACTATGTACTCGACGATGGCAAACTGGTCATCGCTCATGCGGGCATGAAGGAGTCCATGCAGGGGCGTGGCTCAGGCAGGGTGCGTGACTTTGCGCTCTACGGCGAGACCACAGGTGAGACCGATGAATTCGGCCTGCCGGTGCGCTATAACTGGGCCGCCGACTATCGCGGTAAGGCGCAGGTTGTCTACGGTCATACCCCGGTGCCTGAGGCTGTCTGGCTCAACAACACCGTGAACATCGATACCGGCTGCGTCTATGGTGGCCGGTTGACCGCGCTTCGCTATCCAGAGCGCGAGATCGTTGACGTGCCTGCGAAGGCAACCTACTACGAAGCGCGCAAGCCTTTTCTTCCCGCGGAGGATCTGGCTCCGCGCGCCCTGCAGCAGACAGCCGACGACGTGCTCGACATTGAAGATGTGATTGGCAAGCGCATCGTGGATACGCGTCTGATTCCGCGCATTACGATTCGCGAAGAGAATGCAATCGCCGCTCTCGAAGTGATGAGCCGTTATGCAGTCGATCCCAAGTGGCTGATCTATCTTCCGCCGACGATGTCGCCGTCTGAAACCTCGAAGCTGCCGGATTTGCTGGAACATCCGCAAGAGGCCTTTGCCTATTACCGGCACGAGGGAGTGCCGCACGTGATCTGCGAGCAGAAGCACATGGGTTCGCGCGCCGTGATGATTGTTTGCCGCGACGAGTCTGTTTCGGTAAAGCGATTCGGCGTGATCGAGCCTGCGCTGGGCGTGGTCTATACGCGTACCGGTCGCCGCTTCTTTTCAGACGCGTCGCTAGAGCGCGAGTTCCTGGAACGTGTGCAGAAGGCGGTCACACTTAGCGGACTTTGGGAAGAGTTGAAGACAGACTGGCTATGCCTGGACTGTGAGTTGATGCCGTGGTCGGTCAAAGCGCAGGAGTTGTTGCGTGTGCAATACGCGCCCACAGGCACGGCTGGCATTCATGCGCTTGCCGCTTCAAAGCAGGTTCTAGATGAAGCGCGGACGCATATCGCTGGGCTCGACAAACTGGCTGATCGGACCGCTGCGCGATTGGATTCGTTGGCAAAGTATCGCGACTCCTATCGCCGTTACTGCTGGCCAGTGGCGTCCATCAACGACTTGAAGCTGGCGCCGTTCCATCTGCTCGCCTCAGAGGGCTCGGTCCACACCGACAAACAGCACACCTGGCACATGGAGATGCTGTCCAGACTATGTGCAGCCGACAACGCTTTGCTACTGGCCACGCCGTTCCGACTCGTTGACCTCAACGATCCGGCCAGTTGCGAGGCAGCAACTCAATGGTGGGTGGATCTGACAGCGCTTGGCAACGAAGGCATGGTCGTCAAACCGCTCGACTTCATCTGCAAGGGTAAGCATCGTCTAGTGCAACCCGCGGTCAAGTGCCGCGGGCCGGAGTATCTACGCATCATCTATGGACCGGAGTACCTGTTGCCGGAGAACCTGGAACGCCTTCGCGCCAGAGGCGTCGGCGCCAAGCGATCTTTGGCCAGCCGCGAGTTCGCCCTGGGCATCGAATCGCTGGAGCGCTTCAACCGCCGCGAACCTCTGCGCCGTACGCACGAATGTGTTTTCGGTGTGCTGGCCCTGGAAAGCGAACCGGTTGACCCAAGACTGTAATCCGGGAAGCTGATGCAGTTGTTTTGAGCATCGCGCCGGTATTAGCGCTAACCAAGAACGATAGCCCCGGGCTCAGAGGCACGATGGTGCCACACACGCTCTAGAACTTGCATTAGCCAGCATTCATTCGCCGCGCTCGGGTTCATCAATGCTCGCCATAGAAACCATTGAAAGGAACATTCGAGTGAAAGACGGTGTCTAATCCAGTAGAGCAGAGTTTGCTAGCTAGTTTTCTGAAGGATTAGAGGTGGACTTCCGTGAAAGACAAAAGGTTGCCGCGTCTCACTCTCATATTGCTTCGCCTCGTTCGTGGTTCTGGGCTTCGAAATGCTGTTGTCGTACTGACATTTCTGACCATTTGGACGCCTGCGGTTCTCGCGATTAAGTTGCCAAGCGGCTTTGATCGTTGTTCCACTCTCGATTCTTGCTTGGCGATTCTCGATAGTGTCGTTCCTGCTCAGGATGATGGAAGCTGGGAAATCAGCGATGTTGTCGCCCGCAGATTAGAGAGGTTTGGTCCCGCTGCAAAGCTCGAATTGCTGAAGCGTGCGACAGGCTCCCATCCTGGATGGAGACGTATGGCGGGACTCATCCTGGAGGACTGGAAAGGCTTCGATGCAGCAGATATTCCCGCGCTTCGGACTGCACTTCAGATCGATCAGGGTGGATGGGCAGCATGTGCGCTGGAAAAGATTGCTACCCCAGATGCAATTCGCCTGCTGGTTGACGACATCCCACATGGAGAGGCGAACTGTACCGAGGCAGCGTTAGAGCGCCTGGGACCCAAGGCCATGCCGAATATGTTAGCGGCATTCGAAGATGATAAGGCTTCGGTTGAAGCGGCCAGAATCGTTGAGGGGATGGAGCCACTGCCCATCAATTATGTGGCTGGATGGGTTGCCACAGCCTTGGACGCACAAAGACCGATCAAGCAAAGAGTAGCTGCGTTACGAGCGCTCGCCGCGCTGGGAGCAAAGGCTGAACCGCAAGGTGAGAAACTTCATGGACTGCTCACTGAGACAGACCCGCTCCTCCGTGCAGAGGCAGGGAAAGCTCTTCGTGCCCTGCGTGATCCCATTACCGTTGTCGATGCAGCCAAAGCCTGCCAACCTTCTGCCGAGAGATTTGACTTTCTTGCCCTGAACTCATCTCTATGTCTAAGAGAGATCGCTGAGTTCGGGCCCGCTGGTCATGCTGCAGGTGAATTTTTGATACCGTTCTTGGGCTCTTCGAATAGCACAGAGCAAGCCTATGGCATCCTGACCCTGGGCTTTATCGGCTATTCTCCAGCTACTCCAAGAATCGAAACTGCGCTCGCTTCCAAAGATTGGCGCATTGTCTATGCTGCTATCTCCAGCGTCGGCTGGTTGGGTGACAAACAAGCGGTACCTGCACTGAACAAGTTGGCCGCGGATTATTGGTTGGTAGAAATCAGAAAGCAGGCCGCATATGTGTTGGCTGCGCTGCAATCAGCGAACGGACAAGTTGAGCGTGGATCATGGATAACGAATAATCAAGGGGATCATCGAGACCCAGCCTGGGTGATTACTGAAGGGGTTGGCGGAATGAGATCATCCTGCTCCAGCAATCGATGGAGATGGCAAGGACAGACTTTCACGTTACGCCCAGAGTCAGAGATTGAAGCTCATTCGTTGTATTACAGGAGCGAAAAGCTTGCTGGAGAACTCGTCGGAACCGATCATGGCGAATGGGGTGGTTCGCTGACCTGGGTTCCTTATCAAGGCACGCCTGTCGTTCTTGCTCGTGAAAATGTGCATAGCCTTGACTATGTGGACGGCGGAGCGATTGTCCTATTTGGTCTCTCTCACATGGGGTTTAACTATGGCTACGCCGTCAAAGTCTTGCGGAATGCTGACGGAAGCTGGGAACTGAAAGAGGTCGCCCGACTACCCGGTGAACCAGAAGGGGAAACCCGCCTGGATAACGACCAAATCGCAGTGCTTGCAGGCGGCAGAGTCGTTGTCTTGTCTGCCAATGACGGAATCCTCGGCGTGGCAGGCTGCGTTGCAAAACCCTTGATTCGGTAGAGTGATATGCTATCAGTCATCCTGCAGTCGAATCGAACGGACGCATTAAGTTCTTTGCGGATCTTATGCGGTGAAGGTAACCAGTGATGGTCTCTGTGGAAACGCGAGCACTGACGCGCAGTTTTGGGCGCATCCAGGCCTTACGCGAATTGGATCTGGCGATTGAGGAAGGCTCAGTCTATGCCCTGATGGGTCCAAATGGCGCGGGCAAAAGCACTTTTATCAAGCTGTTGATGAACCTGATTTCGCCGTCGAGCGGCCATGCGCAACTGTTGGGGATGGAGTCGAGCAGTCTTCGCGGACGGCGATTGGAGGAGATCGGTTACGTTTCGGAGAACCAAAAACTTCCAGAGTGGATGACAGTTGAGCAGTATTTATGCTACTGCCGTCCGTTTTATCCCAAATGGGACCGAGGGCTTGAACAGCAGTTGGTGGCGCGCTTCGAACTGAAGCCCAAGCAGCGATTGAAGCGCCTGTCACGCGGCTTGCGGATGAAGGTAGCGTTGGCAAGTGTGCTGGCCTTTCGGCCACGACTTTTGATTCTCGACGAACCGTTGAGCGGGCTCGATCCCCTCGTTCGCGATGAATTGTTGGAAGGGCTGAACGAGTTGAAGCACGAGACGACCATCCTGTTGTCGTCGCATGATCTGGCTGAGATCGACAGCTTTGCCAGTCACGTCGGCTACCTGGATGGCGGGCGATTGTTGTTGTCGACGACGATGGAGGATCTGCGGCACAGGTTTCGGCGCGTCGAGGCGACCATCGGGCGATCGGTTGAGGGGCCCGCGACGATGCCGTCTGAGTGGACGAACTTCACGTCGACGGCTACTGGCGCATGCTGGGTGGAGCGCGAATACGACGAGATAGAGAGTGTGCGAAGAGCCGCTGTTCTTTATCCAGGGGCAGAGATAACCGCAAAATCACTGAGTCTGCGCGAAGTGTTTCTGGCCATCGCACATGCTGAGCGCAAGGCGAAAGGCGGCGCACGATGAGACTCATTCTGCATATTCTGCTGAAAGATCTGCGGCGGCAACGGTTGGAGATCCTGGGCTACTGCACCGCAGTCGTGATCTGGGCGTGGCGCGAGGTGCATCCCGCTGCCTTCGAGTGGTTGCGAGAGCGGGACTTACTGCCGATCTTGATGTTCGGTCTGTGGATTCTAGTCACGATTCGCGCAATACAAGGCGAGAGCCTTGTGGGCGATAAGGAGTGGTGGCCAACCAGGCCGTATCGGTGGGGGCAGTTGCTGGTGGCCAAGGTGCTCTTGTTCGTGATGGTGTTGAACGGACCGCTCCTCGTAGCGCAACTGTATCTGCTCACGCATGCCGAGATTCCACTTCCGTGGTCGCTTGTGCCAAGGCTGATTATTTTGCAAGGCATGTTTCTCCTGTTCGCTACCTTTCCCACCGCAGTGCTCGCTTCGGTGACGGCATCCATAGTCCAGTGGGTGATGACCGCCGTGGGGATCGTTCTCACGGTTTTCGTTTTCTCGTGGCTGCCGTGGGGCAAGCTACCACGGACATTGTCAGGACAAGGGGAATTGTTCAGCTGGGCGATGGCGTTGGTGCTGCTTCTATCGATGTTGGCAGCATTGCTCTGGCAGTACGCACGGCGGCGCGAGTGGCCTGCGCGCATCGTACTGGCTGCTGGGCTGGCGTCGATTCCATTGCTTATCTTGTTTGCCTCGACGGGGCTGGCGCGCCGGATCGCTTATCCGTGCGCTGGATCTGGCAGTTCTATGAAACTCGCTATCAAGCCGGCTGATAACGGAGTCAGGGAGTTCGACTGGAGAGATGGAAACGAGATTGAAATTCCGGTGGTCGATCCGGCGCTTGGAGGCGATGAAGTGATTGATGTTCACGGCTATCGTTTACACCTTGCAGGTTCTGGATGGCACTGGGAATCGGTATGGCAAAACTCGGGGCACCATCTGGTCTTCTATGATCCTGCCTTCAATCTAGTGAATTCCCTCCCCAAATGGGTTTACACGAAGGTCAAGCAGGGACACGTTACAGCACAAGTTGATGTGGCCTGGGAATCTTATCGATTCAATCCGCCGGTGCGCGTTCAAGCCGGTGCCCCCGATTATGGATTCGCAGTGCCGGGCATCGGATATTGCCGAAAGGAGACGAGCGCGAAGTATGTGGGGTTTGATTGCGTCGCTCCGTTCACTCTGCCACCGGTCTATTTGCTCACCATTGCTGCGGAAGGGAATCGATGCACGGAACCGGATGGCGAATCGGAGGTTCCGGTCGGGCACACGGCCTATGCATTGGAGTTTAGTTCTTCCGCTCCTGCCTATTTTGATCCCAATCCGGTGCGCAGCTTTTCGTTGATGGCCAGCGATTGGGTTCCTGCACTGCCGCAGAAATCCGGACAATATGGATATCGTAGCGCTACAGTCTGCCCAGGCGGTTCATTCACTGTTCGCACAGGGCAACTGCTTGGCCGCCAACGGGCGACGTTTGAACTGGGCGATATTGGTGTAAGCAAAACATACACACCAAGCAAAGCCACTGAAGAGGGGACTGAGAAATTCGACACGGACAACGAGTAGTGCCCGAGTAACCGGATAACCATCTCCGACCCGGCTTTTGGTCTTTCCAGGATCTTCGGAAGGCTCAAACTCGAGATGAGGATGATTGGCCGAATATCTCCTGAAGGCAGGCACTACCAGGAATGTGCGCAGCGTTCCCCAACATCTTCGGCTCCGCTGAAGCCGAAGCCGTTCCATCGATAGACAGCCGTGCGAGTTGTAACGGAATTCCTGTTCAAAGACAAAAACGAGTCCCCTCGATGCAGTGCACAAATTGTTCCGTTTGTGTCATCGACCACTGCATCGATAAGCGGCCATGCAAGAGCGGAGCCGCGCCAGCGCGCGATCAGCCCGTGTTCGCCCACTGCATAAACGTACGGACGCACACCTTCTTCGTGATCGAGCGACGAGGAGTGGCGCTCAAGGATGAGAAGCAGCGGTTCGGCGTCGGGGCCGGCGAGTCTGCCGAAGTCGATGGAGAGCAGCTTGCGCCGGGGCGTCCGCCATTGCAGCGTTCCGTTCTTCCAGCCAGTCAACGCAATTCCCTCTTCCGATGCGTCTGCTGACCACGGTTCTGGCCGGACCTCATATCCGCTGATTTCCAGAGCTGGTGCCTGAGCGGGTGAACAGCCTACAAGTGGGTTATCAGATTTCAAGTCGCCATCAGTAAGAGCCGGGAGATAGCTTCCGGGTTCAGTGTGGGTGGGGATGGCATCGCAGCTCAAGCGTCCGGCGTGAATCCGGCAGTCGGCGATCATGCCATCCTTGGTCTCCAAGTACTTCTGGTCGAAGACGTGGTTGCCGAGGGAGAAGAACACAGGCCTACCGTGAACGCACTCGGGAGCCTGCACGACGTGAGGATGGTGGCCAACGACGAGGTCCGCGCCGTGATCGACCAGCCACTCGGCCTGACGGTGCTGCATCTCGGTAGGCCAATCGATCAGTTCCGCTCCCCAATGAATCGAAACTATCACAATGTTGGCGAGCTTTCGAGCTATGCGCATCTTTTGGGCCACTTCGACCGAAGGGATGGTCTGCACACGCCCATCCGCGGCGCGAACCAGCGTGATTGCGACGAGCGCAATGGTTGTGTCTCGCAAGCGCAGGAACTGCGGAGAGAAGTCGAAGCTGACCGGCATCAGTCCAGCCTGCTGGAGAGCCGTTCGTGTGGCCTCTCGGCCGAACTCGCCAACATCCCCGGAGTGGTTGTTTTCAATCGTTAGCCCACGCAGCCCCGCATCACGGAGAATCGGAAGGATGGAGGCTTGAGTGGCAAAGCAGTTTTTGAGCGAGAGGCAATCTGAGGGGTTGCCAATTGCCCCCTCGAAGTTGCCGCTTACCCAGTCCGCATCGGCGAACAGCGTCTTCAGATTGATCCACGGTGAGCGCTTGCGAAGCTGATATTGCGTCTGCACCTGGCGAGAGAGCATGATGTCTCCCGTGAAGAGCAGGCGCAGGTCTGGTTGCTCCGGCTTGACCTGCGCTCTGCAGATTGAAGACAGCAGCAGGATCGCTAGAACAAGCTTTTGAGAAGACATGAACCTCCCGGGCCGGAAACGTAAGGTTGTAGCCAGGCGGGGCGAGCCTGCGAATCGACTTTCTTTCGCCACTCCTCGTCGGTCATCGGCGAGTTCGTGGTGAACTCGTAATAGGAATATGCGGCGCCTTTGACGATCTCGCGGCGGCCGAAGTAGGGGACGATCTGGTCCCACTCCAGTGGATCGCCCACGGCTACCTCCAGCAATTTGCCGGCGCCGTCACTGGCCACATCGGCGACCTTGGGCAGCGGGTCCGGGATCGAAAGCGCGAGGTCCTTATTGGCAAGGCTTTTGTAGACAAGGAAATGGTGCTCGGCGACGCGACCAACGTAGAGAATCTCCTCGTAATCGGAGTCGCTCAAAGTCTCCCCGCGCAGCTCCTTTTCAGCGATGGTCTGGAAGAGCCGAGCCTTCGCGGCGCTCTCTTTCAACCGGCGCAGTAGTCCCTGCCGCAGCGGTTCCGGCTTATAGGACTCATCATTTTCCAGCTGCCCCTGTGCAAAGCTGGGAGAGTTGGCAGTCGTCTTGGCCAAGTCATCGAAGAGACCCGCAAGGGCCGCGAATGTCGCGGGATCGGGCTCTACGTATCCGCGCGGTGGCTGCGTGACTAGCTCCTCAAAGCCACCCTCACCAGCCTCGGCAGCGCTTTGCTCGTTGACCAGCACCGTGGCGTGGCGCAAGGTTGCCCAACTCGCCAGTCCGGTCTGCAGGCGCTTCGCCTTCCAAAGCGCTGAATCCGGCGCTCCGGGAAATTTCGCATCCTCGGCCCATTGCGTTCCCAGCGCTTCGATCCATCGGTCATAAAGAGTGTCGGTGCCGCCTTTCAGCGGTGTGCGAGCCTTCAGGGCCGCTAAAGCTGGCGCAAGATGGGGTTGCTGCTCCAACTCATCTTTCAGCATCGCGCGAGCAAAGTCGCTGCCCAGTACAGTCGCCAAGTCCAGCCCCGAGGGAATCACGCGCTTCAACTCGCCGTTCATGATTTGCTCCTGAACAGGCCAGTGGCGGTGATAGACCGTTGAGAAGAGAATCTCGTTATCAAAGCCCCAGGAGAGCGGAAAGATTCTGGCTTGCTCCGCGGGATGACGCGCGTAGGAAGGCAGAGCGGCAGCCGTCGGGTCCCAAACCAGAGCGCCGCGACTGGGCGCGATAAAGCCAGCGTAAACATGGATCCAATCCATGGCTTTGGCTTTTACATCCGCTGGCAGGCTGGCCAACTCCGCCGGATCGCGTACCGATCCAAGCTGAGTGAGGTAGTGCATCGCTTTGAAGTAGGCGGACATCTCTGGAGAGGAAGTGTAGTGACCGCGCGGGGTCAGCTCGGCGTAGTTGAACTCTTTGCCGAAGACCGGTGAGTTTGCGCGCTCACTGGCGCGAAGGATGCGCTCGGCTTCAGCGTTACCCCCGGCCGCGCCTGTATGCACGGCAGCGATCGCGTCGAAGGCTGCGGCCCACGGAGACTTGGGGTTCTTTGCGTGCAGGCTCTCGCGAGCCGCCGCGGCAAACTTCCAAAAGGCTGGAATGGCGCGATGGCGCTCCTCGACGATGAAAGTTCCATCGTAGGCCGCCCCCAACAGCTCCCAGAAGATATCGGTTGTCACCAGGTACGGCCGCGCCCCCGTGCTCACATCGCCACCGCAGTCGCCGTAAAGTTCCGAATCGTAGAGTTCGTACAACTGGTTGGCCTGGAAGGGACGCAGGAGTCCAGAGTCGCGCTCCAGCCGAGTCTGCGCGTCGCCTTTGTCGAGAAACATCCATGCGTTGGAAACATCGGCGAGTGGAACAGCAATGGGAACGAAAACCAGCTTCCGGCCTTCAGCGGACTCCACCAGGCCGACCAACCCTTTGCCGTCAGGAGTGGAGGAAGGCGTGGAAAGGAACTCATAATCTGTCGCTTGCTCTGACTTCGATGTAGCGAGGCGAATCGTCACTCCCGGCTTGCCCTTGGCCCATTGAACAAGCGCCGTGCCGTTGGGAGTAAAGGTCAGCGAGCCATTGCACTGTGTCACTTTGATGGAAGCGACTTTGCCCCAATCATCGAAGGCGTAGGGAAGCTGTTGAAAGCAACCTTTCTGGTCCTGCCAGAGCAGAATGTTGCCGGCCGGATGAAAAGCTGCGGGTAGCGCCGAAGCGGCTGTAATCTCTTGCGGCTGGTCGGAGTCCGGTACCGGCGGCGGCAGCGCGATCTTGGGACCGATCACTTGGTACTCGCGCTTGCCTTCTTCCGTGACTGAACGTATTCCGAATATACCGTCGCCAAGTTTGACGCCGAAGAAGAGGCGGTAGCGGACGATGGACGTGGCCGACTTTTGATCCCAACCAATCGAGAAGGGCCGCGGACCAACGAGCAGGCGGCGGATAGGATACTGAGAGCTATAAACTAGATGCGAGTGCCAGGTGCCTCCCTTCGGCTCAAAGGCAACGATCTGCCACTGCTGGCCAACCCGGCCGGAGATGAAGATGCGCCGTTCCGCGGGATGCAGCGCCAGAGCGTGGGCCTCAAAGTTCGCGGGCAAGACCGCAAGAACTTCGGCCGCAGAGGCCCCGAGCTTCCAACTGAGCAACTTGCTCGTACCATCCGCATCTCGCACCAGGGCGGCGGCTTCTCCCCCGGTGGACCATACATCGAAGTCGATCACCTTTTGCCCTGCGTCCAGCTTGAGTTCACGCGCGGAAACGGGCGACGGCGTGATCGTAACTTGTCGTTCGGCAAACGGGTTGTCTTTTGCAATAGCAGGAATCGAGAACGCAATCAAACAGACAGCAAGATGAAATCGCCGCATGAATACACCCTCACTCTATGAATTTCCGAGTCCCAGCAATTTTACCCGAAGAACGCAAGTTACCAACTATCATTATCCTCGTCTGGCGATATATCTTGTTTCACGATCCGTCCGTGGCCTGGACTGAAAGAATAATGACGATCACTGCATCGTGATCTTATCTGCGATCTCATTGGAAGATTTTTTTGATACGTCAGCCAACGCGGCATAGCTTGGCCAGTTGGCCACGGCCCCTTTTACCTTCGCCAAAATCTCCGGCGCGTTTTTTATCCCATGCTTTTTACCCAACGCCTCAAGTTGCGCTATGCCGGGATTCCTCCCCTCGCCCATGACGAGCATACTTTGTTCGCCGCCCGGGCCATAGGAAAAGACCAAATCGTAGGCGGGCGCGAAAATCCATTCGCTCCTCGCGTTCAGCAGAAACGAAAAATTCTTCACATGATCGTCGCGATTATGAGCAAGGACGTTGAAGCAGGCCAGCGCATAGGCTTTTTCCGCATCTTGGATATTTCTGGTCAACGCCATCGTCACGCGCAGAACCATCTCGTAGTCGAGGCTGGGCGTGCGATGATCGGCATGGATCAGGCCGCCCAGGCTATGCATATGGATGCGGGCGTCGCCATCGCGGTCAAAGCGTTTCGTGCCGAAATATTTGTTCCTTTTCGTGCGGAAGAGATGGGTTTCAGGCATCTCTACGCCTGCATCCTTGGCCATCAGGCTATAAGCGTATTCGATAGCCCCGACGTCCCGCGCGTCCTGCGAAGACGGAAACTTGATCATCCAGTGCGCAAAACCGGATTGCAATTCCTGCTGGCCGTGAATAATCCTCTTCTTGTCAGCGCTCACTTGCGCCACGATCTTGGGCCGCGCGCCCGATGAGGAGCCATTGAGCCGCAGCAACTCTTCGAATACCTCGTCGTTTTCTCCGGCCAGCACGGCAGCTGATTTCTCGGCGAGTTTGTCGAGCGCCAGCGGAGCATCATCGGTGCTTTGTTGCCCCAATTCTGGCTCATAGCTGAGAGCGCCCATGCCATGTCGGCCCACATAGGCCAGCCGGTCGAGCGGATTCAGTTGGCCGCGATGGATACCATGTTTTTCCACCGTGCGGTCAAGCAGAAGACGGCCCCATCCGTCTGGCAGGCTGTCATTGAATACGCCATGCAGGCCGTCGAAGATCGTGGTGTCGGCAAGGTATACGCCGGGGCTGAGAGGAAGTTTGATCGGCGAAATCTCAATGCCTGAGGCGATGAAGGCTGCGTCATACTCGAAAAGAACTTGCCTAACCTTGAACGCGAGGCGCCCAACCTTGCGGCGTTGGCTGTACGCGTCCAGATAAACCGTCAGCAACTCTGTCGGGCTATACGCCATGGCGGCTGTGTCCTTTACTGCCCGTTGCTCTCCGCCGCAACGCTGGCGTCGCCAGCAAGGCGTCGAGCGATTGGGCGGTTGGGATGGGCTGACGTTCCACGGCCAGCTTGTCGAAGTCGTCAAGGCATTCCAGCACCAAGGCTAGTTTCAGAAGCGAATCCAGCGCGATCAATCCCTCGTGCTCAAACCTCTTCAGGGAACTCCAGGTCACGCCCGAGCGCGACGCCAGTTCTCGCTGCGTCAGGTTCAGAGCAAGACGCCGGGCCTTGAACCGCCCAGCAATTCCTGCCTGAACCTCTTGCACCGTCCTGAGATAAACAGCCAATATTCCACCCTTTAAATCAAATTATACTGCACAAAAGTTAATATATTGACTATATTTATCAACTCAATCACCATGTCCGACGACCAGTGCTCTATGTCTCCATGACAGTCTGCATTCGCTTACAAGTCACTGTTGACTGGCCTCCACTACAATGTCGCCATGGCTGACACTCCAGATACTGCCGGATTTCTGCAGGCTGTCCGCTTCAAATCGTATTTGGCCTTGGCCGTTGGGCTATTCGTGTCTTCGTTGCACGGAATAGCCATACCTTCAGCCAAAGCCACGAACAATCAGGGCGATCTAACGGTGACGGCTGTTGGGGATGTCAGAATCACTGCCGGACTTATGGATGGCGGAAGCGAACAACTCAGTAAGATTCACCTGAAAGGCGACCTCGTTTTTGCCAATTTCGAGGGAGTCATCGGAGCCCCGATTGCTTCGGATCCATGGAAGTTCTCTGTCCCTGCGCATGCGCCGGATACTTTGCGCCGGATGGGCATCAACGCGGTGAGTCTGGCCAACAATCACTCCTTGGATCTGGGAGAGACAGCCTACAGAAAAACCCTTTCGACTCTTTCCCACGATGGATTCCAGGTCTTTGGCGACGATCCCCAAGGTACGGTTGCAGAGTTTCACGGAAGTCGGGCGCGCGTCTTTGCCTATTCTTTCGTCGCGCCGCACAACAACGTCAATCGTCCCGAGGCGATACCGGCCTCCTTTCCCCGTGAGCCTGGAGAGATCATCATTGTCTCAGCGCACATGGGCGGAGAAAACCCTCAAGCAAGTTGGATTCCGGGCACAATGGAATACTTCGGCGATGAACAGCGAGGTGATGTGATCGCCTTCAGCCATCGCTGCATCGATGCCGGCGCCGACCTGGTCCTGGGGCATGGGCCTCATCTGCCGCGCGGCATCGAACTTTACAAGGGCAGGTTGATCGTCTACTCTCTAGGGAACTTCGCCTTCGATTATCCCGGAGCGGCCATTCATCCGCATGCGCCGGGATTCTCGATTTCGATTCAACTGAAAGCGGATGGTAGTTTTCGTGCTGCTCGTATCGATAGTTACGACTTGCGCAACGGAGTGCCGGTTCCTGACCGGGGCGAAAAGGCATACCGCATCATACGCGACCTGACCTTGCAAAATCTGAAACAGACTACGCTGACCTTTCCCGGAAACGGGCTGGTTGTGCGAACCGATGAGGAGTGAAGATGAAGATCCAGATCGTCGTTATTGCAGCCGTGCTAGCGTGCGCTCTGCCCGCTTCTGCAAACTGGGGAGGCAGCGCGGGCGGCAGCGTTGGCACCGGGTCCTTCAAGCCCTTCGGCACAGCCCAGGTGGAGATGCAAAGCGAAGACCTGAACATCCTGCTCTATCACGATCATGCGAAGGTTCGTGTTCAATATGTGCTGAAGAATACCGGTGACGCAGTGGATGTGAAGGCTGGATTTCCCTGCCTGGGCGCGAAGATTACTCCCGAAGAAGGCGACGTCAAGCCTCGCTACACGAATTACCTTGAAATCGAAGATTATCGCCTGGCGGTCAATGGCCAGAATGTTCCTTATCGCACTGAACGGGGTGAATTGGGGAATTGGAAGACGCTCTTCGACGCAGCCTATTTAGACGGTGTGGAAGGCGCAGGAGGTGCGGACGATTCGGCATGTCAAGACTGCCGCATCTGGTGGCTCACTTCCACAGTCCATTTCGACAGGAATGAAATCAAACAGGTCACCATCGAGTATGAATCCAACTACGAATACAGCGACGGCGGATACTCCGACGACTCCGATTACAACAGCGATGCCTTCCGTTATCTGCTCTCAACCGCAAGCGCGTGGAAAGGCCCCATTCAAAAAGGCAAGGTGACGATTCAAGCGGCCACCATCGATCTCAATTCGATACTTATCAAGCCGAAAGACCGCTTCAAGCGAATGGGAGATAGCTTCGTCTGGGAGTTCGCCAACCTCAAACCTTCCCTCGCCGATAATATCGAAGTCTCGCTGAACAATGCATTTTCGACGATCTATGACTATGCCAACGCATCGGAAGAGAACAAGAGTTGGTATTCGTTCGAGAAGAACACATACTTCTTCGATTTTCATGGCTACTCGGCCAAGACCTCCTCTGAAAAGCCCGACTTTCCCGTTAAAAACCTGGCTGATTTTTCCAATGATACCGCGTGGGTCGCAGGAAAAAATCATGGCATCGGCGAAAGCGTCACGCTCACCTTGGCCAAGCCATCGCATGTCGACCAGATCGGCATCGTTCCCGGTTTTGCAAAGAACCACCAACTCTACTTTGCCAATAACCGCATCGAGCAACTGGATGTCTCTGTGAACGGCGGTCCTCCTTCTACCGTCACGCTTCCCGATGAGTACATTTCCTTCTCTCCCTACTCTCAGAAGGGCTACCATCTCATCGATCTTGCGCCCTATGCTGGCCCTGCCAAAACCATTACGCTCACTGTGAGAAAAGTTTATCCCGGAACGCGCTTCAACGATACATGCATCAGCGAGATACTGCTGCGCAAGCGTCTGGTGAAAAAGCCCATGGTGCAACATGCTCGGTAAGTTGCTGAGGGCCGCATTGCTTCTTGCGGCTCTCCCTTCCGGATTTGCTCTTGCACATAGCCCGGCCACGCTCCCGGTCTATATCGAAGACGCGCACAACGGCAGCTACTACTGGATGATTCAGCACCTTTCGCTGCAGCACGATTTTCAACTGGTTTTGATCGATGCCCACAGCGACGCCAGCGCCATTCTGGGCAGCGATGCAATCCGCCGGCGAGTTATGGAATCCGCTGGAAGCGGCCAGTTGAAGTCGCTGGCTCGGCAATGGCGCAAGAAGGGATCCATTCAGTGCTACAACTGGATTGAGCCTCTTCTTCCTCATCCCATCACGAAGGTGTGGTGGATACCTGCTGACTCTCTGACCGATTCCGAAGTCGCGCAAAGGCAGCAGAAGGTTCGCGATGAAATCGATGCGAACCAGGAGGCTGAGCCGCGCGAGGATGGCGAGTTTGCAAACAAGTACGAGATCGCCGGTCTTGATCGCTTCCCGTGGAAGAAGCTTGACGAACCCGTGGTTGTGACCGTCGATCTGGATTATTTTGCCGGCCTTTCTTCCTCCGAAGAGATCAGGCAGAAGCTCGACCGGATTCTGGATTCCGTGCTGCAAATACCTGACCTTCAGGCGCTGACGTTTTCCATCTCGCGCCCCTACCTTGCCTCGCAACAACAGGCCGATCAACTGCTCTTTGAAGCGCTCCGCTACACCACGCACATTGTGAATGCAGATATACATTACGAGCCCTTCGAGTCTACCGGCCCCGACTGGTCAGAGAAAGCAAAGCAACTCTACCGGCAACGATTGCCCGTGCCGCGGTACAACGTGGAAGATGCGCCGCCTCGACTGAAAACCCTGATCCTGCAAAACGCCTCGCGCATCCGGGTGAGCTACGACTCGCCGCGATGGGAAGCGCTGCTGAGAAGGTGGCGGCAGGATGAAACGGTTCCCAGCGTCACGCTTAGTGTCGATCGCCATCCGGCCAAAGCTGGCGCGGAGTTCACGCTTGCAGCGGAGCGGCGGTTTCAACTGAAGATTGGAACACGAAAGCTTCCTCACGGCGCGCAAATCCGATGGAAGGTTCTATCCCCTGAGCACAGCGCATACAACCTCACAGGCGAGAACAAGGAGTTTGCCATCGGCGCTCCCAGGTATATTGTGGATCGCGATCTGCCGGTCGATTCAGCCGACGATCATGCAGTACTGACGGACGAGCAGCTCATGCCGTTCTTCGACAAGAAGACAGCTCTCGGCACGCTGCGTGTTTTTTGCGAAATCACGGATGGCACCAATACCTATATCTCCAACGTGGTCACGATCTCCCGGTTCCGGGGCGATGGCTATCTCGGCAAGCTCACCGAAATATTCAATCTGCCTTACGTGTTGGGTAGCGCATTGTTGAATGTCGACGGGCGAACCAGCGCGGACGCGCGCCAAGGCGCCGATTGCAGCCACTTCATCATTTATGGGCGTCGGCGCGAGGGAGCAAATATCCCTTACGTAAACCCCAAAGACCTGTTGCCCTATTTGGAGCTTATCGACGAATTTCAAGGCTTCAAGGATGGTGTTGCCTACGGCAGGCATGGGCCAATTCAAGTCACTCCTGAACTCCTGAAAAGGGGTCTTCTCCTGCACTTTGGAAACCATGTGGCCGCTGTGTATGGCCCGTCAGGGCAAGACGACGTGCTCACCGGGGACACGCCGGTGGTTCACCAGTTGGAAGGCCCGCCGGAGATTACCACCTTCGCTGTCATGGCTGCAAAGTACTCTCGGATTCGCGTTATGACATTCCGGTAGTGCTCGGCTCATACCCAACTTGGGCCTCCGCGGCTACTAGTTTGGAGCAGCGCTCACCACAAAGCTCTGCGGCGCAAGCACTGCGTTGAGGTCAGGGTTATAGTAGTCGGTCAGTTTTGCCGGCGCGGCCTTTGCCCGGATTGCGTATCTGGGAGTAAAGTTGAAAGAGAACTTCACTCCTTCAGCGGATGACGGCCAGAGGTAAAAGACAATCCTGTCGGGTTGGATCTCGTAGCGGTCAATGGTCCATTTGTCCAAAAGCTTGCCGAGCACGGCGCGATCCACATCAGCTCCTGGGGGCAGACCCACCTCCGCCAGCATCATGCCGTAACCCTGCGAACCGACGCGGCGCGCGCTCACATTGCATGAAATTGGCTGTCCTACCCTGGCATTCTCCGCATCGCATGAGTAGCCAAAGTCAAGTCCAGAGCTTTTGCCGGGGACGGTGGTGGAAGTGGTGTGTAGAACGGCCGCGCCCCACGGAAGATAGAACCATGTTGTGATCTGCGCGTTCGCAATTGCCGCGTCACCCGCTCCGGAAAACTCAAGCGTATTCGTTCCTGCGTGAACCATGGCTGTCAGGTCCAGTATGCGCGGCGCATCAATCAGACGGCTGTCGAACTTTATGCTCTGAGCCTGCGCTGCGCTCAAGGGCTGGCCGTTGACCGCAAGCGAAAAGTCGGCCGGGGATGGGTTCTGCAATTGCTTTACGGCCACCGGCAGCAGAGCCTTGAGCACGCGCACAGTCGCCTGCCCACTCAGCCAAACGCCATAGCCATCGCGGTTTTCAAGCAGATAAAGCAACGCGTCATCCTCAAGTTTTGTATCATCAATATTCGCTGCCGCATCAAGCGCTGTGAGCGCCATCGCTGTGGCTTCCAGCCTGCCTCCCGTGCCCCAACCGTAGAAGGGCGAGTAACCGTCGAACTCCCAATGCGCGCCATCGCGACCGTGATCCGCTGCGCCAACAAGTTCATCGCGCAACCGCGCTGTCGCTGTTTTATCGCCGACTTTTGCCGCCAGAGTCAATCGCAGCGAATTGGCGTATGGATCGTGCAGGGACGCCACAGAGGTTGCCGCATAGGCCTGCGCTTTGGCTATCGCCTGTTTCATACGGCCTGGAAGATCGCCCTTCGCTTGAGTGGCGAAGTCCTTGGCCTCAAGCGCCGTCTCCAGAGCGCTCGCAATGAAGAGTACCTGGAGCGCGGAAGGCTGACCATAATGCGGCTTCCAAGAGCCATCGGCGCTCTGCTGATTGAGCAGCCACTCAATCGCGCTCGTTGTGCGCGAGCGGTCCACTTCAACGTACGGCTCGGCCTCAGTGAGAAATTCGATTGCGTATGCGGTCAGCGCCACGTCTGCCTCTTCGGAGTCATGGCCCCAATACGTCAGCCCACCCGCTGCGTTGAAGTAGCCCATGAGCCGGTCATATCCCAATTGCAGGTAATCCTGTGCCTGCGCCTTTGCCGGACTCTCCGCTTTTGCAGCGGCGGCAAGCTCAAGGAACAAGAGACTCGGATACGTGGAGGAGATTGTCTGCTCGCCGCAACCGTAAGGACGCTCTAGAACGGCCTTCATCGCTTGATACACGTTTGTTCCCAGATTCGGATAAAGAAGCATCTCGGCATGAACCGATCCCGGAATGGCCTCAGGCGGAAGATCGAAATGAACGGTGTTTTTGCCGCCGCGCACCAGTTCCGAAACCGTAACCATTCTCGGCTCGCCGTCGGGATGAACCTTTACCTTTTTCTCCACAGCATCGCCATCGTGCGCGTTGGCCGCACTCACATTGAGCGCTCCAGCATCGGTTCGCGCTTTTGCATTCAGTCCGACAACCAACGCGGATGATCCACCCGAAGGAACCGTCATCTGCGTCACGGCCGGCGTGGAAAGCGTAAACCAATCGGCCGCCTTCACGGTCACCGGCAGAGTAACGGCACGCGGCGTGTAGTTGCGCAGATTCACTGGGAGTGAAATCTCGTCGCCTACAGTCAACACCTGAGGCGGATCCAGATCGACGAAGAAAGGCTGGAAGGTGATGAACGTGCGGTCTAGCGAAGTGACTCTTCCATCCAGCGTTGATCCTATTGCATGCAGCTTCCACGTCGTCAGGCTATCGGGCAGCGTGAACTTCAAAGCAGCGTGGCCCTGGGCATCGGTCTCGAGCGATGGCGTCCAATACGCTGTCTCTTCGAAGACATGGCGCAGGCGCGGCGTGATCACCGACTCCGTGATGGTGGCGCTGCCGGTATGACCTTTTATCGTCGACTTTGGTAGCCCGCTCGATACGCCAAGACTCAAAGCCGCAAGCGCCGCAAAATTCCGGTTTTCGGTGCTAATCTCGCTGATCTGCTCGCTCGAAATCAGCGTCGAAACGACATTGGAATCGGATTGAACCGCAAGCGCATCGGCGACCACGGATACGGTCTGCGTCTCCGCTCCCAACGAGAGCTTTACATCCACCGTGGTCAATGCTGCGGAGGAGACATGAACCGCGGTTAGAACGAAAGTTTCGAAGCCTTTTGAATCCACGCGCAAGTTATACAAACCGGGCACAAGTTCGGAGAGAATGTAGGTGCCAGCTTCCTTGGTTTGCGTCTCCCAAGTGCCGTTGGTCTCGGGGTTCAGCGCAGTCACTTTAGCGCCTGCAATGACTGCGCCGGTTTGATCCGTCACCGTGCCGCCGATGGCTCCCGTATTTCCTTTGAACAATCCGGATTTCACCGGGAGGGCCTTCAGATCACTGCCACTCTGCTGCGAGATGGAATGCGTAAAGCGCGCAACTTCGTCTCGAATTCCACCAATGCTCGTACTGTCTGCGGGAAGCACCTGGATGACCTGCCCAAGCACTGTGACCTTCTCTGTATCTCCCGTAACCGTCGCGCCGGCCTTCACCTTGTCTACGCGCGCATAGGAGAACTCGCGGAATGTGTGCAGCGAAAACGGCTTGCCCAGCGGATTGCGTAGCGCGTCGAAGTCGATCCCCGCGGCCTTGAATGCCAGACGCGCATCGGCTTCGTTCTCCGGGAAGGCATGACCGGCATTCATCCAGGCAGTCAGCGATGCTTCAAGCTGTTGCTCAGTGTGATGAAAATAATCGATCGCGCCACTCTGCCAGATGACCATTTCAGCATTGTTCTGCACTTGCACTGAATAATTTTGACGCAACACATGAATCAAGTACGAGAGCGGCTTTGGATCTCCCTTACCGAAATTCGGCATTTTGAGACCGCGTTTGGCTTCCTCATCCAAATCGAGTCCGGCATCGCGCGCCAGTTTCTTCAACTCGTCTACGTTCGCAGGCAACGGCTGCCCTGCCTCGGCTGTCTTTTTCAACAGCCGCTCCAGCCGCTTGCCCGGAACCTCGAAGACATTGCGTGTGACCAGGTTCACGGTGAAGTCGTCCGCAGTGCCGAACTGCTTGTCCGGTCCGGCGCTCACGAAATTCACAACGTCGTCTTGCCAGCCCGTTTGAGTCTCCACACGATAGGGAGTTCCCCATGGGTCTAGCAGAATCTCCTCGCCCAGCTTTGTTGTCGCAACAAAATGCTTCAACTCGTCAAAGGTGGCAGGCAGCGACGCAGGCTCAGCGGTAAGAATCGCGTCTTTCAGCGGCTTCGTGTTCTTCGTTATCGTCGTGTTGTACGCGCCGCGTTCTTCGTTATAGTCCTCAGTCTCCATCTCAATTCTGTTGACGTCGTAGTTTTCCATCGAAGCCTCAGCCGCAAGGTCGAGATCGTCAGCAATCGGGTGCAAGATATCCGTTGAGTCAAAGCTCGCTCGGGTATCGGCTTGTTGGTCGTAATCAAATGGTGAGAACCAAGTGCCCCAATTCCCGCGATCGTTGTCTTCCGTCTCCGATTGCGCACGCTGCTCCACTGCCGTATCGTAGACCGAAACGCCGAAAACTCCAGACACAGGTTTTTTCCCAACTGCAAGATCGAGACTCGCATCAACGGGAGCACCGGGCGAATAGATCGTTTCGAGTCCTGCTACGCTCGCCTTCAACCCGCGATCTTCCGGATAGAAGACGGTGCGGGCTGAACCAGGCATCCAACCAGAATAGTGATAATACGGGATTGTACTCAGCGCTGAGAAGACACTGATCGTGACAAAGCCGCGAAACTCCGGACTGGCCGGAATGGAGAATGTACTCTCATCCGATGCAAGTGGAATTGACAGGTGCGCGAGTACGGCATTCTCCGAGACTACGTCCAGATCAACGGTTTCAACCGCTTTGCCGTGAACGGTTCCTTCGATTGCCTGGCCCGGGCGCAATAGCGAGCGCTTGAGCGAAATCCATTCCGAGTCCTGATCGTTCGGATTCATCCATAATGTGTCGTCAAAGTGGCCGGTCTTTCCCTGCGCATCGCTTGCACTGATGCGCAGATTCCGGTCATGCTGCACGGTTCTCTCTGGATAATGCAGCAGCACCTTTGCCAGGCCAAAGCGGTTTGTTGTCACGCTTGCGGCGCGCGCCGCACGCTCATTGGTATCGATCCAATCGAAGGTCACTGCGCACTTCGCCGGCGCGCCGTCGGCGTACGAGGTGCGGATCATGTATTCGCCCTCGCGCCCGTCTCCGCCGAGACGATTCATGAAGATGTGCACCGGCTCCTTTGTGAGCCGCACGGTAAATCTCACCGGCTCCGTCTTGCCTGTGCTCGCATCAGTCACCAATGCCCGGTAATTGAGATCCTGGTAATTCTGGTAGTCGGACTTCTTGAAATCTTCGGTATCCTGCTTCACATCCAGAGTGACTGTCGCGTCGCCATTCGCATCCAACTCCGCCTTGGCATCGACAGTATCAGGCTCTTCCATGCGTCCGGTCTTCGCGTTCCAATGCGCGTTCTCCGAGCGCACCACCCGGACTTTTCCGGCGGCGACTGGTTTGCCGAATAGATATTCCGCGTGAATCTTCACCGAGACCGGATCCCCAATCAGAAAATACGGCTGATCCGGCGTGGCAATGATGTGAAACTCCGGCAGGTCGTACCTTTGGATGCGCACGGTCTGCTCCTCCCTGCTTTTGTCGCCGGTCATTTTGTCCGCGTCGAAGGTCGCAGTGTACTCCCCAACCGCCGTCTGCGCGCTGGTCTTCCAGTCGTACGCCACGATTCCGAATGCATTCGTCTTGAGCGACTCCTCAATCAGCTTCTTATTGTCAGGATCGTTGATCGTCAGTTTCACCGACTCATTCGGCGCCACGCGATCCTTATCCATCAACACCAGCGCGCGCAGATGTACAGTTTCGCCGGGCTTATGAAGGGGCTTGTCCATTTCCACGTGGACGCTTTCCTGATCCCGCAGGTCGAGAGTCACCTCCAGCTTGTCACTGGTCAGCTCTTTGTCGCCGCCGCTCAATGTCCCTTCTACGGTCAGGTCCAGACTGTCTCCGGGATCGCCCATCGCCGCGAAGGTCAGTATCGCTTCGCCGTTGGTTCCGGTAGTGGCTAATCGTGTCTCATCCTTTGCCTTCGCAGCCTCATACCGGTCCGCTAGCGTCGCCTTCAGCTTTACGCCGCCGAGCAGTTTGCCGGTCACCGGATTTGCCGCAATCACGCGTACGCTGGTGGCCTCGCGGCTAGCAATCTGTTTGGGATAAACAACCCGCAGCCGCATCAAGTTGGTTGCAATCGCACCCACGGAGAGAATCCCATGCGCTGTTTCCGTGCCGTCTGCGTTGATGTGGTATACAACGCGATACCAGCTCACATCGTCCACGCGCTTCCCCTTGGCGTCGCTTGGCCAATCAAGCGTGAGTGTCGCCGCGCGTTCTCCCGACCGGATCGCAACCGATCTCTCCCCGCTGCGCGCATCGTTCGGTGCGGCCAGCCACGCTGTAACCTGAACGCCGGAACCCGCAGGCGCACTGAACGGAAGCGTCACCCGCAAGCCATCCTCTTCGAACCGCGCGCTTGCCTTATCCTCCTGCACACGCATTCCGGAATCTGTAACTCTGGGATTGGAGCCGCCCTGCCCTTGTCCCATCACCCCCACAGCCAAATGTAGAAAGAGGACCATATAGCCAATCATCCGAGTCATCGCGTGCCTTCCTTGCGTAGTGTTAGGTTTCACTTGGTTCCTGTGCATCGGCCCCGGCATCAATGGCCAGTGATTTCTGCCACGCCAGAGTCTGTTGAACGACATCGATCCTTCAGTCCCCGCCAGAGTACCAGACGCATTCATCGCTTGACTACATATATGGAGAGGCTGCTTGCTCAGCGAACATATACGAGTCAATTACTTGCACGGTGCCCGTAGCTGCATTCGTTGCGGCTTTGGCATTCAGGCTGGCGCGATCTCGGCTGATCAGCTCTGTGCCAGGGGAAGCAATTAGCCAACGCTTGGTATTCGCCATGCGTCGGTCTGCCAAAGAATCGATCACATTCCTCGGCCCCATGTGTTCAATCCAGCGGGACATTATCGGCCTACATGATATATTTACGCATATATTCTGATTTCATATATATATTAAAACACATCACTTGAAATTTCATTCGATATGCTATAGCATATCAACATGGGTACGCATATGCCCAAACATATAAGACCCCTGCGGTTCAAAGGCCTGCCCGCCGATCTGCGCCAACAGATAAAGGATGCACGGGCAAAGCGGGGCTGGGGGCAACGAGAACTTGGCGCGCAAGTGGGCCTACCGCAGGGTATGCGCCATGTGCGCAAAAGGCTTCAGTTGCTCGATGAGGGCTGTGCTCACGCCCGCCGCCTGCTTGCTCTGAACGCGCGTGATCAGCGCATAACGGCTCTTGCGTTCGTTGATGGTGACCAGCGCTTGTGAGTGCCGCGCGCCGATGACCAGATCGGCCTCCCAATCGCCGTAGCGTCGTCTGCTATCAACGATGGCGGGGCGCTGATCAATCGAGACCTGATTGGGGATGGTGCCGCGCCGCTCGCGCACCCCGCGCCGTTTGCGCCGCTGCTTGTGGATGCGCAGCGCCAGGTGCAGAGTGCCGCCGGTGCGCTTGTCCTCGTAGATGCGCTGATAGATGCTTTCGTGCGAGAGGCGCGGCAGATGCTCGGCGCGCTGATGACCGGCAATCTGTTGCGGACTCCAGGTCTCGGCCAGCTTCTCGCGGGCAAACTGCCATGCGGCGGCGGGCACACGACGCGCGTTAGCTGCGCTCTGCTGGCTGCGAGCCGTAGCCAGCAAGCCTGCCACCTGCGGCTGGTAAGGACCAACGACGCGGTTGCGGTTTAGTTCACGGCTGATGCTGGACGGATGCCGCCTCAGCTTGGCTGCGATGGCCGCTTGTGACCAACCGGCCTCGTGGAGTGCAGAGATTTGGTATCGTTCTTCTTGGATGAGATGGCGGTAGCGCATTCTTGGCAAACCTCGCTTGGCGGTAGGGCTTCCAGGATGCTACCCCATCCCATCCACCTACCGTTCGGATTGCCGTTGCACTTCGTTGTTGAATCCGCCCATTATTAAGATCCCTGTCAGTGGGGTTTTTCCTGAAAACCTCGTATCTGAGAAACAGCTTTTCTCAGATTCCTGAGCGTAGACAGAACGTTCGCGACGCCGTGTAAAGAGATTTTTTAGCAAAATATTTCTATGAAGTATATGTATTCTGAGTCAGTTAACTCCATAGGGCACACGGATGGGCTTAGAATCAGCGACATGGCGGTGTTTGATAAGATTATGATCGGAAGTATTGGAGCTTCGTACGTGAATTTAGAGAATGACGGATTGGCTGAAGACCGTGGTTTCTCTGGTCGTGGCTGGATTTGTGATAAGTGCGGCCTCGTCATAGAAAGAGCCGCTGATGCTTCGGTCCAATGGCGAGAGTTCGATGCTGAATCCAAGATTCGCAAGTTGAAAGGTGAGCGCGCTTTAGGGCGTGATCTTCAGCTAGTTCATGCTGGTTCAGCGAGTCCACTTCCAATAAAGGCCGGTGAAATGTACGGGTGTCAATTCAACGACGACGACCCTACATATATGAGTATGGATTCGAGTCTTTCTGAATTCTTGGGGCCAGATGGATTGATGCATTTGCTGGACTTTGTCGCCAAGAACAGTGTCGAGACCTCTGAAGTGTTGGAAATGATAAAACGGCTCAATGTGCCGGGATATGAACAGGGACGCAAGGACCGGCCCACGGATATCTCGAAGGCGGTTCAGGAGCAGTAGAGACCTACTTGGACAATTAGAGCAAGTGCTAATCTGCTGAGTCCGGGTTGCCTGTGCGTGTCAGGTCGAAGTAGGGGGTTTTCTCTTGCTGCACACATTCAGCCGCATAAAGGTACATGGCTGCCGACCATGTTTGCCAATCCCTACCGCTCGGTTTGCCGGTTTGCGCGTGAATCCATTCGTTGAAACCCCACTCCGCCGCGTCTTCATGCCAGGGCTTGACCAGTTCTGTCAGTGCAAGCAACTTGCGCTCCGCCAGATCCATTTGGCCTGCCGCTACGCACGCCGCGACATAGAAGCCACAAATAAATGGCCACACGCCTCCGTTGTGATAATCTCCAGGCCGGTTGTAGCGCTCGTATCTTGGCAGCCAATCCGCGTGATGGGGCAGAATGTACGGGAACAAGCAAGGCGGCAGATCGACAGCAAGTTCTCCGCGACCTCGCATGGCTTCGCACTCGGCTTCTACCCAAAGCAGCATCTTTGCAGCCCGATCATGTGACGCAATTCCAGTCAAAATGGCGAGACTATTGCCCAGAAGATCGAAGCGGTCGCTACTCATGATTTTATATGCATAAAGAGCGTAGTAAGGCGCGGAAGGCTCCACAAGAGCTTCTTGCTCATAGCAGTTCTTCTCGTCGCAACTAACCTCAAGGCGACTCATCAATCCGCGCAATTGGTTGGCAGAATCATGCTCTCCGTACAGGCGAAGACAGGCATAGACAATCATGTTCACGTACAGCCCATACCCCATTACATATTGCTCATCACGCCAGTCGCTTGTGGGCAACTGTGAAACCATCACTCTGTCGTCGGGACTCTGATACTGCATCCAACGCAGCGCCTTGCTTGCTTCTTCGATCAAAAATTCTGGTTGATTGGTGGATATTCTGTAAAGAGCCAGCCCGAAGAGGAAGAGCGGCGTCGAATCGCTGGACCCGCGGTTGGCTGAATCGTGCGCGAGGGACGGAATGTGGCCGTGAGGCGACTGATTGTTTGCAAGCGCGACCAGTGTGCGCTCCAGAGCGTCCGAAAGCTTCTCGTTGCCAGTTGCCAAAAAGCCAAGGGAAGAGATCATAAGATCTCGCGTGTAAGGTTCTGGATATCCCCATCCAGCGGTTCGAGGAAGTCCTTGAAATGGTCCCTGTGCGTTATGCAGCAGGATATTGAGAGCGGCTTCTTTTGCCTGCTCGATAGAGATTCGTGACTTTTCGTCGAAGGACATGGACGCCTCGCTGGCGTGCTGATCTTAGAGGCGAGCACAAGCGCCGTCAAGCTGTTTACTGGATACCCAGTCGATCAGAGACTATCTCAACGAATTGCCTTGCAACCTGACGATAGTCGAATCGTTCGACCACGCGCTTGCGACCAGCTTCACCCATGCGCTTTCGCAGTGCGCTGTCTTTCATCAGTTGCAAAAGATACTTTGCGATCTCGGGCACGCTGGCTCGATATTCAACAGTTCGTGGATTTGGAAAAACGATCCGATGACTGGACTGGTAGTCGTGACCTTCTCCGTAGAGCGCCTCAGTAATCTTTCTCTCCTCTGCCACCTTTGCGAGGAATGCTGTCTCACCGTGGACCATCGTATCGCGAAATGCCATCGCATCGATTGCGATCACCGGCTTTTCACAGGCGTTCGCCTCCACCTGAATCATGCCAAAACCCTCTAGCCGCGAAGGCGCAGCGTAGATGTCGCAAGCAGAAAGCAAGTAAGGCATGAAGTTCTGCGAAACAACATTGGTCGAGTAGATGACTTTCTCGCCGATGCCGAGATCCGCCGCCAGTTTAAGGTCGATCAGGTTCTGTTGTTCGGTGCGGGGTTGAGGCCAAACCTTGCAGACATACCTCCAGTCAGGCGCCTCAGCATCGATCATCGCCAACGCCAGCATGACCTCCTGCGCACCTTTTGATGCTCCATCGCCGCCAGCGGTCAGGATCATTAATTGATCCTGCGATATTCCAAACTCCTCTCGGATTGATTGGACCTTCACATCATCACGGCTATGCGGCTTATATCGGTCTGTGCCGCAGCCAACCGGCAACACAACGATATTGTCGCTCCGAATGCCATCTCTGACGTACACCTCCTTCACCCAATTGGAAGTGACCAGTATCAATGGCAGAGCATTCAGCACATCACGGTGTTCTGCAATGTACCCATCGGCTACAAGCCATGGCACAGCCTTCATTCCAAACTTGTGAGGATGCAGAACAAGATTGGGAAGATGGCCCCAGAATCCTACACCCACCACGATGTCCGGCTTGAACCAACGATAGTACCACTCCTTTTCCAACGTTGATTCTAGATGCACTGGGTGAACGTCCACGCCCATTTCGAACAGACCTTTGCACAGCAGTTCGCCTTGCAGGGCCAAGCCCGCCGCAGGTGCCGGGTATTCGCTCAATACGAGTACTTTCAAGATTGGGTCTCCAATAGTCCTATGCGATTGAGCGCTCCTTGCGGTGAATCAAAGCACCAGAAGCCCTCTTCTCGTGGTGTACACTGCTCTTCCCAACTGTCGGCTGCATAACCGTAAACATCGGAAATCAACCTGCGTTTTTCAAGCCAGACACTCTCTGTCAGCGTGTCTCGTCGGTCCGCATCTTCACAAACGCGAGGCAAATACGCACGGTCACCATCTTCATATGCAAAGAGCCACAACTGTCTTGTATCGATGTTGCCCGATTGCCAAAGCTCCACGACGCCTTGGCAGCATTCCTCATGACGGCGATGACGCGTGTACTCGCCCCTGGGACCATGAGTCAAAAGCAAGTCATAACTGCGACCTGCAAGCAGATCTGTGATGGTCTTTTGTACCAAGTCGTGTGGAAGAGGCATTTGTTCGGGGCCATCATCGAGATCTGCCATCTCTCCTTCTGCGTCCAATTGCTTCAGAATCCGGCGAAACTTTGGAGCACGGTCTGCATCCTCTGATCTGCATAAAGTCACAATCCGCCAATGGAATTCCGGGTGCGTGAGTATGTAGCCGCCACACCATAGAACTTCGTCATCCGGATGAGCAACAACGACAACCGCCCGCGGACGGGAATCGCGACTCTCTTTTTCGAACTGAGCGGAGGTCATCAAACTCTTGCTAATCTCTTTCCAGAGAGCGCCATTGATTCCTCTGATGCGGCCAATGCAGGATAGTCGGTGTAGCCATGTGGCCCAGCAGTAAAGAAAGTGCTGAAGTCCGGCGCGTTGAGCGGAGCATTGTTCGCAAAGCGCAAGGGAAGATCTGGGTTAGCGATGAACAATTGGCCGAAAGCTACAGCATCTGCTTCGCCGTCATGGATCACTTGGTCAGAGAGCGACTGAGTGTATTTCTCGTTTGCGATGTAGACTCCGCCGAACTCTTTCTTCAGTTGCGGCCCTAGCCTGTCTGGACCAAAGTACTCACGCGCGCAAAGAAAAGCTAGCCCGCGTTTGCCGAGTTCACGCGCCACGTAGCCAAAGGTTGCGGACGGATTTGAATCGTGTATATCATGAGAATCGCCGCGTGGCGCCAGATGCATGCCTACGCGCTTGGCACCCCATACGGTGATCACTGCATCGGCCACTTCCAGCATGAGCCGCGCGCGATTCTCGATCGTTCCACCGTACGCATCCGTACGGTGATTGGAACCGTCTTGAAGAAACTGATCGATCAAGTAGCCGTTGGCTCCGTGGATTTCCACACCGTCGAAACCAGCAATCTTTGCATTCTCAGCGCCCTTGCGGAATCCCTCGACGATGGTGGGAATCTCCGAGATATTCAGTGCGCGTGGGGTCACATACTCAGTGATAGGACGTACGAGGCTGACATGACCAGAAGGACGGATCGCGCTTGGTGCAACGGGAAGTAGCCCCTCCAGAAAGAGCGGATCGGAGATACGGCCTACATGCCATATCTGTGCAAAGATGCGGCCTCCTGCGCGATGAACGGACTCCGTTACCGGCTTCCATGCTTCGGTCTGCTGCGGCGACCAAATACCAGGGACATTCGCGTAGCCTACGCCTTGTGGCATCACCGGAATGCCCTCGGAGATAATCAGTCCGGTAGTGGCGCGCTGTGTATAGTATTCGATCATCAGTTCGGTTGGAATGTGGTCAGACGTGCCGCGCAAGCGAGTAAGGGGAGACATGATCACACGATTCGGCAGAGGAATGTCGCCGATTTGGATGGGGTCTAAAAGAGTAGGCATGGAATAAATCCTCATTGAAATTGAAGGTTGAGTTAGTGGGCTTTTCCTGTAAAGATTAATGGGCTTTGAAGAAAAGCGCCTTAAATCGTCAAGCTCAACATGAAAAACCGCAATTTGTTGAGATGTGAGCAGTATGCGTTGCGATGCTGGAATACAATGCTGGCATGATGATTTCAGAAATATCCGGTCAAGGCGTCAAACAGCTTGCCGAGTTGGGAATGGCCTTTCTCCTGTCTGCTGTGATTGGGCTGGAGCGCGAGATTCGTCACAAGAGCGCTGGATTACGCACTTATACGATTATCGGCACAGCCGCTGCTCTCTTTCTCCTGATCTCAAAATACGGTTTCACGGATGTTCTTGTTGACAACCGCATCGTTCTTGATCCCTCTCGTGTTGCTGGTCAAATCGTCTCCGGCATCGGCTTTATTGGCGCCGGACTCATCTTTGTGAGGGAAGATAAGGTGAATGGCCTTACTACGGCCGCAACTGTTTGGCTGGTCACTGCCATCGGCATGGCCTGCGGTGCTGGCTTGCCGGTGCTCGCTTTGGAGGTGACGGGCGCATATTTTGTTGTTGCCCTTGCTTTTCCCTTGATCATGAAGATTATTCCGAATACGCCTGGAGAAACTCACCACGATTGAGCCTGTATCACTTGATTGAGTGCGCGCCTAAGCTGAACGAGTTGCTATTGCAACTCAACTGTTCTACAACCAGCGTCGACACACTTGGCGTACGCGGACAGCCATCTAGTCCGCTTTGCGCCAAGTTGCATCGCGATTGTATCGCACAACGGCTTTCGCGATGTCGACAGTATTGCGGCCGAGATCTTTCTCATAAACAATTCCATCCTGGCTAACCAGGAACGTCATCACTCCAGACGAACGGTAATCTGCAGGGTAGGCTAGAAAGGCAAATCCACGAGTCATTTTTCCGTCCACAATATAACTTATTGATCCACCTGGCGCGTGCGTTCCCTGTCCCTTCAACACTCGAAAGTAGTAGCCATGAAAAGGGACAGGCTGCTGGCCAGCGTTTTCCGCATAACCCTCACGCTCCGCGGAAGCCACCAATGGACCGAGCGGACTTGCGGTTTCGCCGGATGCTGCTTTCCAGTACAAGCCATTGTGTTTGTCCTGATCGCTAAGAAATCTCTGAGCATACTGTCGCTCCTGGCTTCCGTCATGCTGCACGGAGTTGTATTCCTTCTGCGCATCGACAAGTTCACCGCAGACCTGAATAACAGTTAGCTCGTTTTCTCCAACTCTGCGATACAGAATTTCATTTTTTGCTGCGATTGTATCGAAATACCACGAAGCCCTATTGTGCACGAGGGGAATCGGGGTAGGCCAGTTCTCCGCGCCAATGTAGAGTGTCGTAAGTCCATCTGCATCGGTAACCAGGCGATGGAGTTGTTGATATTTCTGTAAGAACTGCGCTCTGTGTTCCTTATCTTCGGCGTCGTCGCCAGAGGAAAGGATATTCTTTGCGTCCGCTCCCAGCACACTCAAGAGGGCCTGCTCATCTTCCTTTTGAAGAGCGGAGACTAGCGCGTCGCTGGCTTCTGTCGCAGATGAAAAGATTTTCTGCCCGGCTTCAGGGGGGTGAACTGCCGCTTTTTGCAAGGCATAACCTTGGCGTGAGAGTCCTGATTGTTGTCCTACTGATTGTCCCGCAGCAGAGATCGGAACAATTCCAATCGAACAAGCAATTGCAATCAATGCTCCAGAGGTGACTCCAAACAGGTATTTTCCACCAGAGTTACTTCCTTCAAGAACCTTCATAGCTGTCTCCATTTCAACTGCGGCAAACTGGCATTGAGAATCGGTAAGAGTGCTGGGCACAATTGCTTGAAACTAACGACGACCGCCACCGCGTGATCCACCCCCACCGCCCCGTGAGGCACCGGCACCGCGCGAACCGCCTGATGAACTTCCACGAAAACTGGACGCACCGCGAGATGAATAGCTGCGCGCGGTACCTCCGTGGTTGATGCCACTCAGGGCACCTGAACGCACTCCGCCGTTTCCACGCGAAGCCGCCGCGCCGTAGCCACGCAATCCGCTATTTCCTCGAGCAAAAGAAGATTGTCCGCGGAAGTTGCCGTGCATATAAGCGTTGCGATTGTAGAAGGTTCCACTGCGGGAGATATATCGGCTACCACCATACATCAGGCCGCGGTTATGCCAGTCAAATCCCCACCCATGCCAACCCCATCCGTATCCGAAGAAGGGATCAATGCCAAATCCAATACCGAAAGAAAGGTATGGACCTTGTACACCCCACCACGGATAGAATCCGGGCCACAGTCCTACCGGGTATCCATAGACAAATTCAGGGTCGTAATCTGGCACGTACACAATGTTCGGATTCTCCGGCTGGATAGTGACCGTGTCCCCCTGGTTCGTCACACTTTGTTGAGCGTTGGTGCTCAGGTGGCCTGCCGCTTGTGCTTTCTCCCGCATGAATTGAATAGCGGACATGATATCCGCTTGCTGGTTGACATTTGTGTCGCCCAGTTCGGAGGTCCATGAGAGGTTTTTATCCATGTCGGCAAGCACAGATGGAAATTGCGTCATGGCCTTCACGCTTGGGTCCCAATCCTGTTTGTCAACTTCAGCTCCCAAAGCCGCGCCGGTCAAATTTGGATTCTGCTGTATGAACCGTTCTGCTTCGACAATCTGGGTTGGATAAGTGGAAGCTGCTAGAATCTGCGCAACCAGCGCATCGGGGTAGAGTGCGATGGGCGCAACCAATTGCTGCAACTGTTCTGGAGGCAACGGAGTAGTAGGGGGCTGCTGAGCTGCAGCCATTTGAATTACTCCAGCAGCGAGTGCGCATCCAAGGTAGACTGTTCCGAGTCGAAGTTGCTTGGTAATCTCGATCATGACTTTCATATTTCGGCACCATGATAACGGGCTTCAACGCCCGCAGGGTTAGCGTAAGTCTTTCTTGAGACGAACTCCGGGGATCTCGACAGTCGAACTGCGTTTGCAATTGCACCCGCACCACTTCATGAATACTTGATGCAACTCGGAATAAATGCTCTTCTATGTGATTGAACTCCTTGCTGCAATCATCTTCTGATCTCTTTTGCACATGATTGCAGGAGCCGACCGTCCTCTAAGAAGGGCAGTCTACGGAGCCGCAAATACTGATCCAACCACGAATTAAATATCTTCCTCTTTATGGAATCGGTTCGGCGATCAACACCAATGGAGTCTCTGGTGAGACAGGAAGCGCAGAGTCAGAAATCACCAAGGCAGCGCCATTAGCGGGAACTATTGCGGGTGATTGCGAGATAAATGTTTGTTTGGCGGAAGTGGGGCGAGCCCATGCCGTTAGTTCGTCTGGCGTCAAAACCATGGGATGCTTTGGAATGATGCGATATCGCCCGCGCACCAGGTAGTCCACAAATAGGCCTCCTGCCAGATAAGGATTGACCAGTGCAATTGGAATTGCATAAAGAGATGTTGCAAGGGATTGGTCAACACCCTTGTTGGAGCGGCTTCGGCGGCGACTGCCTGGAATTTGGGGAATCTCAAAGACCGTAAGGTTCATTTCAGGATGTTTCCGAGCACACCGCTCCAGTTTGCGAGCGAGTTGCTCAGGGGTGCTCACCCCCGCATCTGGAAGAATGCTCCTCTTGAACTTTCCCGGATAATAGAAATTGAGAAGTTTGCGCACAAAGTCCGCACAATTGTTGACGATTAGGTCGAAATGCGAATGATTCGGTTGAGCATTCAGCCGTGCAATCAATGCGTCGTCCTGCTCCTCTGATGTTTCGAAGCGAAAAGCATAAATGCGGCGTTCATAGGCCGCGCCCACCAATTGAGTCCATCCTCCCTTGATCAGATTGCCAGGGCGCAAGTTGTCTCCCAAGCCGAGAAGATGGGCTTCATGATACCGACTGCGCAGCTTGCGGACCGTAAGTTGATCGGCGTGAGGTTGCACCGCAGTGACATTTTCGACGGAATAGAGATAGGGAACAAGAGGAATTGCCACCCAGTCGTAGCCAGATATGCCTTGATAACGGGAGAGAACGGTGCCCAACTCGCTAGGTTGGCATCGGCGCAGTTTGACCGGAGTCTCTGCACAGATTCGCTCAAAATAGACCGCGTTATGTCCCGTCGGATTGACGAGACCGAAGAATCCGTACGGCTGCTCAACCAGCAAGGCAGCCTGTGTGTGACCAACCGCCGGAATCAGGATCAGGACGGTCAATGCGATGAACAGAAAGTCAATGATGCGCTGCTTATTCGTCAAGTGTTATCCCTTTGTCTCATAGAAACAGTTGTGTTGTCTCGGTTTTGTCAGACCCGGCATTCGATGTAAATAGTTTCTCGGAAGACATACACGGCCAAGACAAAGCATAAATGGACTCCAATCATTTGCAATTATGGCCGCATCAACACGGAAAGCAACTCCGCCAATCCATTCCATGCGATTTGTACGCCGATGCACAGCAAAATGAACGCAACCACCCGCAGGATGCCATGTGCTGTTGATGGCGGAATGACCTTGGTGATCTTTGGCGCATACGCATAACAGAAATAGACGAGGACGCTGAGAACGACAACAGCGAGAAAGACTCCAATATGAGCCATAACATCTCTCGAAATATCGCGATTTGAGATGTGAGCAGTGAGTGTCAGCAGCGCGACAAGTGTGCCTGGGCCAGAGGTCACCGGAAAGGTAAATGGATAGAAAGCTCCTTGCTCAAGATATTCTTTTCGCGTTTCGGCTCGTACCTCGCTTTCCTCCTCCTTGTTTTTAACAATCGCTCGTGCATCCCTCTCATTCAATACAGACCATCCCATGGCCGCTATTACAATACCTCCAGAGAGTTGGACAATAGGCAAAGAAATTCCGAAAAAGTTGAGAATTGCCGCGCCTACCAGTTCAATGATGGCGAGAAAGATGATGTTATTGATTGCGATCTTGCGCGCCAACGACCGATAGACGGTTGCTGGCGCTTCGCCCGCTAATCCTAGGAAGACCAGAGCCGATCCGAGCGGATTGATCAGCGGCAAAAGAACACTGAATGCAATAAGAAACGACTTCCAGAGCAGCAAACGCAGTCCCCCTACTTTTTGCTTCAGACCGTCGGCACACAACGGGCGTTGACCCGACCATACACTGCACCCACAGATCGGTCTGACCTAGATGCAGATTTCGTGCAATGCCATGAATGCTTTCAGCAGAACTCGTGGAACGTATTGCCCCTTGTATACGGCTGGTGGCTCTATATCCAAACCAAGCATGGAGTAGACAGCAGTTTGCGCGGAGCGAACGGAATATTCCACCGTAAATACCACATCGTCCGGCAGTTCGCAATACTGCCCCACGAAGGCAAGGTTCTTTGAGCCTTCCGGTATGAACTGTGGACGATCTCCTTTGCTCCGCGGCAGAAATTGGCTGGTTATAAAGGGCATCATGCAGGGGATACATATGGCAGCTTCAAGAATCCTTGCGGCGTGCGCCTCAAGGCGCAAATGGCCAATGATCTCTGTCATAATCTCTCGCCCAGTGCATGCCGACATGGCCTTCTTCACGAAGTTTCCCGGAACATCGACAAACAAACCATAACCCCAGAGAACCTGCACATCCTCCGGCTGTCCGATGAAGTGCGGCTGATGCGGCAAAACGATCGATGCCAGCCAACTGGACTTTGGGAATGTAATCAGGCCGCCCTCTCCGGGGACGTTGCCAGAGAGATCGTGGATGAGTTGGAAAAGTGTTGGGTCGTGAAGAGTGGTTGTGAACGATACCCACTTTGATTGCTCAATGTGGTCAGCAAAGTTCTTCGGGCGGCCAAACTGCGAATGATCTTCCGCAATCTTTTCCCAGAGCGCCCAGGAACCTTCATTAGGCATTCCAAGCAATGCTGGCGGCGAATCCATCGAGCCAAGGCTGGAAGCCTCTGTCATGGATCCCAGCGTAACAATGACTCTGTCTTGTTCGTTGACGGCTAACTCTTTGAGACAGTCGCCATCGTTGAAGATGATCTGGTCAACATAGTAGCTTCCCTCTTCGTAGTAGAAACTGAGATCGGTAACGCGCGTCTTGAGCATGAAGATCACGCCACGTTCTTCGAGCCATTTCTGAAGTGGCCGCACCATCGAATCGTACTGGTTGTAAACAGTTCGCATGATGCCCGAAAGCGTATTGAAGCCGGAGACCATATGAGTGAAGCGTACGAGGTAACGCTTGAACTCCACCGCGCTATGCCAGGGTTGAAAGGCAAAAGTCGTGCACCACATGTGCCAGAAGTCCGTCTCAAAGAACTCAGGATTGAACTGATCCGAGATAGCGCTTCGCCCAAGGAGTTGTTCGGGTTCAAGCGCCAGGCGCTCCAGCGTCATAATGTGACTCTCGCTCAAGCCGAACTTGGGCGCATCGATGCTGTGTCCATTTCGAAAAAGGCGGGACTTCGACGCGGTCTTCATCGTTTCATTCCAGTCGAAGATCTCCCGCGTCACGGTCCGAGTTCCATCGAGAGTCGGAATCGATGAGAAAAGATCGAAGGTGCAGAGATACTTGCTTTCGATCATGCGGCCGCCTCTCATCACGTAGCCATGATCGGGACTCCCGGCTGCATCCAGACTGCCACCGATCCGGGATGATTCCTCAAGAATCGTTATTGTGTGCCCTGGGATAAACCCATCGCGAATCAAAAAGGCCGCAGCGGCAAGGGAGGCGATGCCGCCGCCTACGAGGTAGGTTTTTGAATCAGGATCAAATTGCTTCGAAGGCATCTTTTTCCACTTTCTCTGTACCGGGTGGGTCCTGCTAAAACTTCGCAAAGACCTTTTGCATGAAGTGTTTCTGTCACCCAGTACGATTCTCATTTGGCCAAACTGAAATGACTGTATCCAATTGAACAGTTGATATGCAGTTAGCGATGGGATGATCACGGCAAGCACACTGCGAGGGGCACAGTGCCGAATGACGGCAGATCGCAGATAGCTTCGCGAGTGTGATTGCGGCTACGACACACAGGATTGGAGCAGGGACAAGATGGCATATCGAGGAACCTCCCCAGCAGGCGCTATTCACACTGCGGCGCGATACAAATCGTGCGAAAAGCAGTTTCATCCTGAAATGGGACTTGCATCCGATCGTTTTGACATCTGGTGGAGAAAGACGTTTGCGCAGCACACGGCTGTGGTTGAGCAAGCGTATGCACTTATGCGGGCGCATCGACAAAGTAGCTCGACTGGCGAGGCACATGTTGGACAAGCCTTTTGATCACACCTCCCGGCAAGTCGCAATCAGTAGGTGAATCACGCACCCTCGCGCCAAAAAAGACGTAACCGATTGCGATGTACCCCATGATCGGGGGTATCCTACATAGATATTTCTCAGCGGCTTATCGCATAACAGAGCAGGCCATACTGATTTTCCACAGGAGTGCATCATGTCAGAAGTTCGAACCTTCTCTTCGATTCCAACAAAGATTCTGTTGCCCATCGACTTCAGTTCATCCTCTCAGGCTGCTTTGGAAATGGCGGCTGATCTTGCAGAGCATTTTTATGCGCATCTGTATCTGGTAAACGTTATTCCGATCTTTCCCACTACAACTTTCCCCGACTTTGTTCCGGAAGAATCGTTTCTGCAAGAAGCTCGGAATCACGCCGAGCGGCATTTGGCCAAAATCCATTCGGTGCTTTCCAAAAGAGGTATCAAGGCAACTACCAGTATTGAAGTCGGGAACGATGTTGCAGGAAACATTATGGAAGTAGTAGACCGGGAGCATGTTGACCTAGTCGTAATTTCGACGCACGGTATCTCTGGCTGGCATCCACTGATCTTTGGCTCCATTGCCGAAAAGGTTGTCAAGCTCGTGCAGTGCCCGCTCTTGCTTCTACGTACTGCAAAACCCAGTCCGGATCTGAAGACACCTTCGACCCGCTCGATGGAATGGTGGTAGTAAGATCGGCAGATCAGGTGGCAATCAGTGAGTGCAAATGGTACCGTCGTACCTGCATCTTTGGACAAGGATGCAATGCTGAATTCGGATATCGCGCCGCAAGGTCTAACAAGCGATGAGGCGCGAAGCCGTCTTGAAAAGGACGGTCCCAATGCAATGCCGGACACGTCAGCACACCCACTGCGCAATGCATTGGCTAAATTCTGGGCGCCTGTGCCATGGCTTCTTGAAGCTTCCGTTGTACTTGAGTTTGCCCTGCACAAGTATTACGAAGCTGCTGTCATTGCAGCTCTGCTCCTTTTTAACGCAGCGCTTGCCTACTTTCAGGAAAGCCGTGCCCAGGCAACTCTTACAGCCCTCAAGTCTCGTCTGGCACTGAACGCGTCGGTCAAGCGAGACGACGAATGGAAGATTGTACCCGCAGCGGAATTGGTATGCGGCGACCTGGTGAAGTTGTCGCTTGGCGGTGTCGTCGCCGCTGACGTGCGTCTGGTCGATGGATCAGTCGAGCTTGACCAGTCGATGCTCACAGGTGAATCTTTGCCCATTGAGGCCGGTCGCGGCACAGGTACGTTCGCAGGGGCTCTGGTGCGACGCGGCGAGGCAACTGCCATCGTGACGGCTACGGGGACGCGCACCAAATTTGGTCGTACAGCGGAACTCGTTCGGACTGCACATACGGTCAGCACTCAACAGAAGGCCGTGCTCAAGATTGTGCGCAATCTGGCAATCTTCAATGGTCTTGTAATCGTTGCGATTGGGACGTATGCCTATACCCACGCGATGCCATGGAGCGAGATTGTTCCACTGTTGTTGACATCGGTTCTTGCCATCATCCCCGTCGCATTGCCGGCAACATTTACTCTTGCTGCTGCGGTCGGGGCTGGCGCGCTGGCGAAGCAAGGTGTGTTGCCAACCCGGCTTTCCGCTGTGGACGAGGCAGCTTCGATCGATATCTTGTGCTCGGACAAAACCGGAACCCTGACGCGCAATGAACTGTCAGTAAGCAGCGTTCGTCCTTTGCCGGGGTTTGATGAAGCTCACGTTCTCGATATGGCTTCTCTGGCGAGTTCAGAAGGCGGCCAGGATCCTGTCGATGCAGCGATACGTGTCTCTGCCTCGCACAAGCTGGCTCCCGGCCTGGCGAAGTTGATTGCATTTGTGCCTTTTGACCCCGCCAAGAAAACCTCCGAGGCCACGGCAACGAATCCGGCCGGCGGCGCATTGCACATCATCAAGGGAGCTTATACAGCAGTTGCAGCCCTCGCCGCGGCATCGCCTGCCGCGGCAGGGATCGTCGACGAACTAGAGAAACAAGGCTACCGAGTTTTAGCTGTTGCAGAAGGCCCCGCTCATTCCATGCAAATCATCGGTCTTATTGCTCTCAGCGATCCGCCACGGATAGACTCGATTACTCTAATCTCGGAGTTGAATGGTCTCGGCGTACGTACAGTCATGGTGACAGGAGATGCTCCGGCCACAGCGGCAATTGTCGCTCACGCGGTTGGATTGCAGGGAGCAATCTGCCCGATCGGCAAACTTCCGGACGGCATTCAATTGAAAGATTATTCGGTCTTTGCAGGTGTTCTTCCAGAAGGCAAATTTGATCTCGTCAAAGCCTTTCAAAAAAGCGGACATGCAGTTGGTATGTGCGGGGACGGCGCCAATGACGCGCCTGCACTGCGACAGGCACAAATAGGCATTGCCGTCTCGACCGCAACCGACGTAGCCAAATCGGCCGCCGGCGCTGTTCTAACCGAGGCTGGGCTGGGCGGCATTGTGGCGGCTGTTCAGGAGGGCAGGGTTACATTTCAGCGCATTCTCACTTACACCGTCAATTCGGTTCAGAAGAAGATATTTCAGGTTCTGCTGCTGGCGGTCGGTCTGGTTGTAACAGGTCACGCAGTCCTGACACCCATGCTCATCGTGATTGTGATGATTACCGGCGACTTTCTTGCGATGTCTTTGACCACTGACAGAGTGCGACCGTCAAAGATGCCAAACTCCTGGCAGATCGGCCGAATTACGAGTGCGGGAGTATTGCTAGGACTCTGCTTCCTTGTGTTTTCAACAGTGATACTGGTGGTTGGCAAGTTTCAATTGCATCTCGGAATCGAGGCGCTTCAGACTCTGACCGTGGTCAGTATCGTCTTTGGCAGCCAGGCCACAACCTATGTTATTCGCGGACGTCAGTATCTCTGGGGTCTGCGCCCCAGTATCTGGCTCGTGCTTTCATCCGTTGCCGATGTCGCAATTATTTCAACGCTCGCTGCACTGGGCATCGCCATGGCGCCATTGCCTATTGCGATCATAGCCGGTGAGTTTGCTGCGGCGATCACATTCGGCGCGATCCTGGATGTAGTAAAGATCCCCGTCTTTGCTCGCCTTCATATTGCCTGAATATGTATGAGAAATGGCGAAAGATAAGGCCGCTCTATCCCTGTCGACTTTAACAGATGTGGAGTGACCGAAGCCCGTAGCCAGTTCAGTTTCCGCAATATTTAGAAGAGGTGTGACCACAAGGCAGCCGGGCTCTTACTCTTACCTTGTCGGATCGGCCACTCGTCCCATGAACAAAATGCCGCCGGAGCGGTTGTCGCGGATCATGAAGATGAATGGATGGTCCGCGCGGAATACCGGTGGCTCCGGTTGTTGCATTCTGGCCATCATTGAGCGCATCACGACCGCCGTTGCCGCCGCTGCTTCGGTTCCTTCCTCATCGACGTCGATGTAGGCCTTATGGATCACGGCTGAAATGAACAAGTCGCGGTTTCCTGTCATTCCCGAAAAATCTGCGTGCGCATCGAATGCCAGCGTCATCCCCATCGCGCCAAGCGAGTCTTGCAGTTCGAATTGCTGCGTCATCTTGAACCTGGGCATTGTCAGAATAACTTTTGGAACCTGTCGCAGTTGGCCAAGCCATTGCTTGATATTGGGCGTGATCAGCGACTGTTCCAAAGCAAACATGCCACCTACATCCTTGGGCAGCAAGACGATCATGGACAAACCTCCGCTCTTGTATGGGATCTCCAGAATCTGGAATGTTCCACCGTCGAAGTAGTTGAATTCGCCCTCGCGATGCATCATGGAGGTTTTCGCATTTTGCACCGCAGACAGGTGAAAATCTTCATCCCTGGTTTGCGCTTTGTCGAATTGTGTCTGCCAATCGCCCTTGAAATAGATGGCGTTTGTCAGCACCAGCTTTGTTTTTTTGCTAAGTATGCCCGGTTGAACCAAATCTTTAATCTTGTCTTCGGTTTGTTGCTCTACCCATTGGTTAATGGTCAATCGCGCCGTCTCAGGGGCGTCTTTGAAATCAACCTGCTTCAAGCCTGCGCCGTAATCACTTTTGGTCACATTCAGAAAATCATCGAGAAACGTATAGCCTTGTTGTGCCCAGAGCGCGTTGGCCAAGCGAAGCTGGTATCCATCATGAGGGGCATTGAGATTGGAAAGAATACCTCCCATTGCCGGATGCAATCGTTGTGGCAGGAGCGTGAAATGCAGCGTCTTCGCCATCTCAGTAGCGGTGCCGCCACGCGCTCCGGCGAAGGTCATGGCCAGCGCAGTGGAAATGCTATCGGGCGAGAAGAAGAGGTTGCCGCTTTGAGTCCGCAATTGGTTGTACAGATCAATGGCGAAGGCGTTGTTACCCTCGACCACCGCTGCTTGGTCAGACGTGGCTGTGGCGGTTGGTTGCGTCTCTGCTGGCAATCTGCTCATCGGTAAGATCATAAAGGTGAGAAGTGTCGTAAACAAGAACTTTACACGCGTCTCCAAGAAACCAAGCACGGCCCTGATCGGTCCGTTCACTACCCATCTGGATCTCATTAACGTTTCCCTCATTGTGCGGTAGTTAGATCCCGGCACACAACGTTACGAATCTCGCAGAAATTACGCTCAAGCACATCTCCCAATGTGGACTTATGATCGGCATAAATCTTCAAACTGTGGCAAGAATACAGACCCGCTTGTGTGAAAGATTAGCCAGCAACGGCTTCTCCATTCTGTTCAAAACCGAACAGTTCCTGCATCCGCCAAGTGTCATAGTCGGGAAGTATCGAATCTATAGATCTCTGAGAAACGAAGGCTCTTATGGTTCCGAGGGCCTTCAACCAAGGAGGAGTATGCTGCACACGCTGAGTGATTTAGTCGGGTATTCCGCACAAGCGACAGACGGTGAAATCGGAAGTGTCAGAAACTTCATATTCGACGATAGAACCTGGGAGGTTCGCTATCTTGTCGTCGATGTAGGAAGCTGGCTTGAGCGACGAAATGTGGTTCTGGCAATCTCGACGGTCGAGCAACCCAATAGCGAGAAGAAGACGTTCAGCGTTCGTCTGACGAAAGACCAGGTGCGCGAAAGCCCTGATGTTGACACCGAGCAACCGGTCTCTCGCCAGCAGGAGATTGCGATGGAAGAGTACTTTGGCAAGTTTGCCACCTGGGTGCATCGTAACCTGGACTACGGAGTTCCAATTCCGACAGGCCGGAAATATCCAGTTCACACCAAAGAAGATCCGCATCTTCGCAGCGCTCGAGACTTGTACGGATATGAGATTCGAGGCACGGACGGTGAACTCGGCCGTCTGGAAAGTTTCATTCTGGACGACACTACCTGGCATATCGGTTACCTGGAAGTCAAAGGTGGAAAATGGATTCTCGACCGCACCGTTCTGGTTCCCACACTCTGGATCGAGTCTGTTTCTTGGGACAACTGTCGCGTGAACTTGCATCACAGCCGGAGCGGACTCAAGGCTGAATCGCAAACCGGAGTAGGAACCCGATAAAGCGTCGTTGTCTCGTTGACTGCGGGCTGACCGGAATTGCACTCAAGATCAAAATACAGACGAGATGGAGCAAAGAGTTTATCAAGAGCCAAAGCTGTCAACTGATTGAAATACTGCCGTTTGGCGGAGACACCTTCGATTGCAGGCAGATTCCGGTCCCTTCAAACCAAAACTCTTTTTTGTCGGGATAGCAACTAAATGATTAGTTGCGCGTCTGATCAAGCAGGGAAGATCAATGAACTGGTTCCCGTGATCGGCAAACCCTATGCCTCCAAAGAGATCCATCACGCTCACGCAAGCCGAACTCAGGCTTATGAAAATCCTTTGGGAGCGTGGCGAAAGCGCGGTTTCCGACATGGTGACGGCGACCGCAGCCGAAACCGAGTTGGCCTACAACTCCGTCCTCACGACCATCCGGATACTTGAGAAGAAAGGCTACGTCTGCCACCGGCAAGAAGGCCGCGCGTTCCTCTACAGTTCATGTGTAGCAGAGTCTGAGGCGAGCCGGTCAGAGGTTCGCCATCTTCTGCAGCGGTTCTTTGGAAACTCTCGCGAGCGATTGTTGCTCTCGCTGTTGGGCGACATCGAGATTGCGCCCGAGGAGTTGAATCGTCTGCGAGTGGCGATTGCGAAGTTACCGGACGAAAAGATGGAGGAGAAGTAGATGAATCCGCTTCTTCATGCAATCTCAACTCTGTCGGCTGCAATGGCAGGCAGTTTGGTTTCCGCGATTTGTGAGGGAGCCATACTGGTCCTTTGCGTTGCCTTATGCCTGCATATTCTTCCTGAACTCAGTGCGTCCGCACGATGGGTCGTTTGGACAAGTGTCTTTCTTCTGCTGCTACTCTTGCATTTCTTCCCTTCGATGGACAGCCATCTCGAGAGTGGAAGCGTATTTCAGGCTTCTCCTTTCCACCTCGATCCACTCTGGAGTGTTGCAATAGCCAGCGTCTGGATGGTTCTCTCTCTCTGGCGTGGCGCGCAGTTGATTTCGAGCGCCATCTATCTTCGAGGATTGGCGATGCGGGCGACTCGCATTCAACCAGAAGATTCCATACTGACACTTCTTCAGGCGGGAAAGAATCGTCGCGCCGCTAAGCTTTGTACATCGACAGAGGTTGAACGACCTTGCGTGGTAGGCTTCTTGCAACCATGCATCCTCCTTCCCGTGGCTTTGCTACATCAACTCAGTGCGACTGATTTGGAACAGGTAGTCTTGCACGAGATGGAGCATCTGCGCCGTGCGGACGATTGGTTCAACCTGCTGCAGAAGGCCGCCGTTGTGCTGTTCCCGCTGAATCCAGTGTTGTTCTGGGTCGAGCGCCGACTGTGTGCTGAACGGGAGTTTGCCTGTGACGACCGGGTTCTGAGCTCCAGTTGCGGCAGAAAGAGCTACGCGCTTTGCCTCACGCGTCTGGCCGAAATCACGCTCGTCAGCCGCGGCCTTTCTCTGGCGCTCGGCGCTTGGGAGCGAAGACCGGAACTGGCGCGGCGCGTTCTCCGGATCTTGCGACCCAGCAATGAAACGATGCAGCGCGGACCGGCTGCCGTTTTGACAGGGAGCCTGTTGCTCGCTGTGCTGGCTGGCGCAATTGCTCTGGCTCGCACTCCGCAGATTGTCAGCTTCGCTCCATGGGTGCCATCGACCATGGCTGCAAGTTCCTCGTCTGCTTCAGTCTTTCTGCCGATGAGAAATCCTGAATCAAGCATTCACCCGACATTCGTCAAGGCAGTGATGCCACAACGAATCTCCTCGAAAGCGACTCGCCTGAATGACCGGCGAGGAAGTTCGCTGAAACAAGGGCTTCGGCAGAACCGTTCTACTCAGATCCAGCCCGAGTTGATCGTGCTGACGGAGTGGGAGTTCAACGCTCCCCCTCCACGCTTTATCTTCGCCGTCGCCGAGGATCACCATCCTTCGTATGCCGCCGTTGCCGTTGCAAATGGCTGGCTGATCGTTCAGATTTAACCGCAACTTCAACCAGAAAAGGAGTCGTCATGTCCCCAATAACTAATCGATTAGTTGTAACGGCAAAGCAATTTGGCGCTGCTGCTGCATTTGTAGGCGTCTTTGCACTGGGCGGGATCGTTTTCGCCGGCAATCACAGTGCTCATGCCGCCACAACCAAGATGGACGACAACAGTATTGCGGCTCTCACATCGCTCGATCACGCGATGGAAGCTGTTGCCTCGCGCGTTACCCCGGCCGTTGTGAACGTCGCCGTCACGTCAAAAGGATCCAGCGAGTATGCCACCTCGGAGGGCCAGATGCAGGGTCTTCCTCCTGGGCTACAACAGTTCTTTGGACCCATGCTTCAGCAGCCAGCCCAGCCGCGGATTCAACATGGAGTGGGAAGCGGCATCATCATCTCGCCGGATGGATACATTGTGACTAACAATCACGTGGTGGACGGGGCGACGCAGATCAAGGTGACACTCAATGATCGACGGATATTGAGTGCGAAGGTTGTCGGCGTCGACAAGTTGACCGACCTTGCGGTACTCAAGGTGAATGCAACCGACCTTCCCACCATCGCCTGGGGAGACTCCACCAAACTGGAGCCGGGTCAGACGGTTCTTGCCTTCGGCAGTCCCTTCGGTTACTTCCAATTCTCGGTAACCCGCGGCATCGTCAGCGCCGTGAATCGCCCCAATCCCTATTCGGATGACGCGCGCAAACCCGGCGGCTATATCCAGACCGATGCGGCCATCAATCCTGGAAACTCCGGTGGCCCGTTGGTGAATTCACATGGTGAACTGGTCGGCATCAACACCTTCATCATATCGAATAGCGGTTCGTTCGCCGGTGCAGGCTTCGCGATTCCTTCGCAGATTGTGCGCGCTACAACCGAGCAATTGATCAAGAGCGGCAAGATCGAGCATGGTTATCTCGGCATCGGGATGAATGATGTCACCCCGGACAACGCTCATTTCTTCAACCTGCAGGACGCTACTGGAGCTATCGTCTCCCAGGTAACGCCTGACTCGCCTGCAAGCAGCGGCGGAGTGAAGACAGGTGACGTGATCGCGCAACTCAACGGACAGAAGATCGTGGACGGAAGCGCTTTGCAGGTTGCCGTCAGCGAAATGGCTCCGGGGACCAAGATCACTTTGGGGATTCTTCGCGAGGGCAAGCCCACAACACTGAACCTCACAGTGGGCCAGTTACACGGCAATTCAGAAGTTGCAGATAACGGCGGTGAGGATGGTCAACCAAACGGTAAGATCGGGATTGAGGTTGGCAACCTGACGGCGGAAGCACGGCAGCAGTTCAATGTGCCGGAGCAGGTGCATGGCGTCGTCGTCCAGAATGTTCGCTCTGGCAGCCCCGCCGATGACGCTGGCCTACAGCCTGGAGATGTCATCCTGGAAGTCAACCGGAAGCCGGCCGACTCTGCCAGCCAATTTTCCAGTGCAGTGCACCAGGACAAGGATGGGAAGGAACTCCTGATGCTCGTCTGGTCGAAGGGCAATTCGAGTTACCGCACGATACATCCCGATCAGGACAATCAAAACGGCTAGATGAATTGCAACAAGAGGCCACCGCGGATCAACTCGGTGGCCTCTTGTTCGCTTACTCAATTGAGAGCTTATAGAAGCGCGATCTATATCGGCGAGTCTGTCCAACCTTCCTACGGTTTCAATGGGTCACTGGATCCCATCGCGTATCCCATATGGGCCGGTATAGTTCCACCGGGGAGAAACTGATCGCTTTGGTCTTGCGATCCACCCACAAGAAAACCGGAGTCTTGCCGTCGTTGATATCCAACCCAGTGATGACACCATTTCCCCACGACCTTGACAGAACGAACTTGTAACTGTGAATTGTCCCGTATTGACTGCCAACTCCCCAGTCCTGCTGGAAGCGATCAAAGCCATAAGCCTTGTAGCGCTCTGGGTGTTGCTGCCAATCTTGATCCTGTGTCCAAATGCCGTACGCTTTTGTCAGGTCGCCGGATTCAACTGTCGACACAAATGTGTTCACGTGGTGCTCTTCCGGCCAATTCCAGAACCACCAGGTGCCTAGGGCGCTTAGAACTGCCAGCAGAAAGACGACCATCACGATGTGCTTGTGCCGCCGTTCACGAACCGCGTCGTACTTTGGTGCATCCATTAGAGTCATGATTTGGAGTTCCATCCTTCCCGAATCTCTGGTTTGACACGTGAAAGCAGGACAGAATTGTCCTCCGCATCGGTGCCGAATTCTTGCAAGTCGCTCCTCAGACGAACTCTAGAGTGCCCGCGAGACTGTTTGAGGCCATGGTCATATATGATGTCAGCCTCGCACTTGGGCAACCGATAATCCGTTCAAAAGAGAACAGTATTGATTGATCGGTACCGCTTGCATTTGCGGCCAGCCGCACACAGTCGTCCGTCATCCGCATTGCTCTGTCGCTTGCCGATGCAGGCATGGCGAAAAGTAGCAGCTTGTTACATTGCACTCACACGGCTGCGAATTCGTCGACCCAGTATCCTTCACGGTTGTAGTGCCCATACAAGCCTGTTTCGTAATCCCGCGTGAGCAGAGACTTGTCGGTGTATTCTGGCGCATTCTTGACGGTCTCGCGAGTTAGGCCGATTGAGACTTCCCGTTCTTCCCAACTCACTTTCTCGATCCATTTTGGTGAAATCAGAACCTTTTTCCCAGGCCACCAGTTCTTTGTTGCCACAACCAGGTAGCGAATTGCCCATGTCTCGTCATCAATAATGAAGTCATCGACATGGCCAATCTCGCCGTCAATCGTGAGGAGATGGTATCCCGTTACCTCGTGGGTACTGCGAAGGTGACGGTCCCATTCGATTGTTTCCGAGACAGGCCGGACCTGTCTGGTGCGATCGAGTTTAAGATGCGCATAGCTTCCCCACATATATGGCCCACCCCAATAGTTCGGAAGGTCATAGTATCCGTTGTAGGAGGTTTCATATTGACGGGACACCGGCTCGTCGGTATCAATGGACGGACTCTCCTCGATCTGCTTTTTGTTCAACAGAACGAACACCTTCTCTTCAGCAGTATTGACACCATCGAGTGAATACGGCGAGATCAATACCTTCCTGCCGCTAAGCCAGGCTGCTGTATTTGCGACAAGGTAACGAATTGCCCAATACTGGTCGTCGAAAAAGAACTCGCTGGCCGAACCGATGTCTCCATCGAGGCTCTTGAGCGAGTAGCCTTGCAGTGCATTTGCTTTGATGAGCATCACATCTCCTTTGGGGTTACTTCTCTCACTGAGTCGTTAGCGGAAGTCTGTACATACCACGCCGCGACTGGATACTTCCATAAGGATGTTTGGAATCCACCACAGCCGCAGCGCAGACCTACTGCATCTTAGACGAGTACTGCCTGGCCATAAACGGCGTAATGGCTTTGCTCCGTGCCTGCAATGATGTCCTTGGCCTTCTCAACCTCTTCAGGTGTTCCATGGACGACCAGCACATACTTGTCTGTCTTCAGGGCGACATCGTACTTCAGAATGCTGTCCTTGGGGATGCCGAGGCTGACCAGGCCCGCCCCAATTGCGCTTATGCCTCCAACGACAACTGCGCCTTCGAGGCCAGCCACAATCCAGGCTACGATTGGACCGGCGGCAAGAATCGGTCCGAGTCCCGGTATGAAGAAGAGACCCGATCCGAAAAGCAGACCCCAGAACCCACCCCAAAACCCTCCGACCTTGCCCCAATACATCATGCGGTCGCCGGCAGTGTAATAGCCGACGACGTGTTCGTCCGTGTGGGTACCTCGCCCGACAATCGACAGGCTCTTCATATCGACACCTGCCTGCTCGAGTTCCTTGACAGCCTTTTCCGCCTGCTCGTGGGTGTCATAAATTGCCGCGACTGAATGTTTGGAATTCATATGGTTCTCCTTTTCCATGGTTGACTTGACCTGGTTTGCACGGCTGCTCCCGCGAGCGAAATGGTTCCACACGGTAATGCGACCGCGAACGCCTTTGTTGGCTCCGATCTAACAAACTCCAGTTTGCCCGCATAACGATCCATAGCCAAGCCACGAATCGTTGGCCCAGTAAGTGTTTCATTGTGAAGGGTGCGATTCTGAGCAATTGCGAACACGGATCAGGGCGCGGCAGACTATGGACTCAAACAGGTGCGGCAGTGAGCATCTTGCCTTTGGATGTAATGCAAGCCAAAAGATCTTTCCAGGACTTTGCGAACGATTCAACCCCTTCACGAAGAAGTTGATCGGCAACAGCTTCCGTGTCGATGCCGGCCTTGGCAAATTCAGCTAACACCTCATTGGCATCCGCTGGCAAGGCCTCGCCGAATTCTTCATGGATGGAGAGGGCTTTCAATGTGGCTTCAGGCATTGTGTTCACCGTGAATGGCTTGGCGAGCTCCTGAACGTATAACACCGCGGAGGCTTTTGGATCTTTGGCTCCGGTGCTAGCCCAAAGAAGACGTTGTGAGCGGGCTCCAGCGTTCAAGATGCGCTGCCATCGCGGCGAGTCAAGCAGCGTGCGGTATGTCGCATAGGCGTCCCTGGCGATGGCGATGCCAAGCTGATTGCGCAGTTCCTCAGGGACTTTGTCGGCAACCGCAACATCCCATCGACTGACGAACAGAGAAGCCACTGACCCAACATCGGGATTCAAACCGGCAACGATACGGCGTTCGACGCCCCGCAGGTATGCCTCAGCGGCAGCTAAATACTGCGCGCCGCTGAACAGCAGGGTCACATTGACGGGCACGCCGGCGAAGATTGCTTCTTCAATTGCCGGAAGTCCTTCGCTAGTGCCTGGAATCTTGATGAAAAGATTGGGCAGATCTGCGCGAGCGTGAATCTGCTTGGCTGCAATCAGCGTTCCAGCCGTATCGTGGGCCAATAGAGGCGAGACCTCCAGTGATACCCAACCATCGACGCCATCCGTCCGGTTGTGGATCGACTGGAAGAGTTTTGCGGCCTGGCTGAGATCTTCGATCGCCAACTCAAAGAAGAGTTCCTCACCAGTTTTGCCCTCTTCCATTTTCTGGCCGATGGCACCATCATAGTCGTGACTGTTCTTGATTGCGTGATCGAAGATTGTCGGATTTGAAGTAAGTCCAGTGACAGAGAATTCATTGATGTAGCGTTGAAGCGTCCCACTGGCCAGCAGGCCGCGGGTGATGTTGTCGAGCCAGATACTTTGGCCGATTTCATGCAATTTCTGTGTGGCTTTCATTTCATTCCTCCGGCGCTGCTTTTCATTCAATGGTTGCTTGTGTCCATCCGATCTCAACTGGAGGCGATGATCCATCTTTGCGCCTCTGCGACCTCTGAAGGCGGAAACACCTTCGATGGGCAAGGTATTAGAAAGCTGAAAATGCGCATCGTTTGCACAATCCAGTCAACGTCGGTGACTACAGCGGCTCGCTCCCAGCGCGTGGGATGTTCGAGGCCAATCTTCATGTCTTCCCAGATGGCCCCTGGGTCGTAGCCGGTGAAGTTTGCAGAAATCTTGTAGAAGAGTCGGATCTTGTCGTGCCGCTTGAGCGTCTTGAGAATTGCCGGAACAAAGATTCCTTCGTAATCCTCTTTCGTGACCTGCCCTTCGCAGGAAATCGCAACAACATTGTCGGGAAAGTCTTTCAGAATCTCGATCATGAAACATCCTTCATTGCGCACTTCGTAAGTACTAATTCACGGTCAATACCGGATGCATCCAGGTTTCGCCATCCTGACCAGGTGAAGCCCGATACCCGCAAACCGCAACTGTCGACCGCTCCTGATTCGCATCAGAATAAGGCCAGGTCCAAGATTACTGTCGATGCGCAACCTCAGGCATTTCGAGCGCCTTCACTTTATCGACTCTGCGCTGGTGCCGCTCCGCTCCACTGAAGCGAGCCTTCAAGAACGTTTGAATCAATTCCCATGCCAGTGCCGGCCCGATCACCTGACCGCCGAGCGAAAATACATTCATATCGTCGTCTTCCACGCCCTGATGAGCGGAGAACACATCGTGGATGAGCCCGGCGCGCACACCAGCAATCTTGTTGGCGCAGATGGATGCACCCACGCCACTGCCGCAGAGCGCTATCCCGCGATCAACTTTGCCGGCGGCAACGGCTCTGGCCAGTGGAATCACGTAATCCGGGTAATCATCTCCGGGGCTCGATTGAACCGCACCGAAGTCTATGACCTCATGGGCAGCCCCGCGCAGCAATTCCGCGATCCGCTCTTTTAGAACGAACCCGCCATGGTCTGAGGCAATTCCAACGCGCATGGTGTTTTCTCCTTGATTGTGTCGAGCACATGATGAGCCTGTCTGCAGACGTTCTCCACAGTGAAGCCATAGTGTTCCATTACAACCGGACCGGGTGCCGACGAGCCGAAGGTATCAATGCCAATGACCGCGATCTTAGCGCCGACAAAGGACTGCCATCCCACAGGAGAACCGGCCTCAATAACCAACAGCGGAACATCAGCTGGCAATATCTTTTCTCGATAATCGTCCGATTGCGATGCGAACAGGTTTGTGCTTGGCATGCTCACCACTCTCGCGTGCACACCCTGTGTCGCAAGTCGTTCACGAGCTTCCAGCGCGAGATGTACTTCTGATCCTGTCGCGATCAAGATGATGCTCGGTCGTCCAGCTAAGGGAGACTCGGCGAGGATATAGCCGCCCGATGAGACTCCGTCAAGAATGGATGGATAGGAACATAAGTCGAGTACTGGAAGACCCTGCCGCGTCAGAACCAATGCAACAGGCCCTTGTCTTCTGCCAATCGCCACTCGCCATGCGGCAACAGTCTCATTGGCATCGCCTGGACGGAGGACGGTCATGCCTGGAATGGATCGCAGGCTGACTAACTGCTCGACAGGCTGATGCGTCGGTCCGTCCTCGCCCATGCCGATGCTGTCATGAGTAAAGATATAGATCACCGGCAGCGCATTCATGGCCGCAAGGCGCATCGGTGGACGCATGTAGTCGCAGAAGACGAAGAAAGTCCCGCCAAATGGAATGAAACCACGGTGCAATGCCATTCCATTCAAGATGGCGCCCATTGCATTCTCGCGGATGCCAAAGTGCATATTGCGTCCTGCCCAATCTTCGGGCTCAAAGCTGCCTGCTCCGTGAATGTTTGTATGAGTGCTGGGACCAAGGTCTGCTGACCCTCCCATCATCTCCGGCAAACGAGAAACGAGGACATCTATCACATTTCCTGATGCGACCCGCGTTGCCATCGGTCCGTCTAGCGATGTAAAAGAAGGCAAGCCTGCGTCCCATTCTGTTGGTAGAAGTCCGTCAGTCACTCTCTGAAATTCATCGGCAAGGAGCGGGTATTCCTGCGCAAAGGCATTGAATCGTAAATTCCAATTCTCTTGCGCAACGTTTCCGCGATCCACTGCTTTTCGAAAATGATCGAGCACCTCTTCGGGGATATAGAAAGAAGGTGATAGCGGCCAGTTCATGTTCTCTTTGGTAAGGCGAACCTCGTCCACACCAAGGGCTTCTCCATGGGCCGCCGCAGTGTCCTGTTTATGGGGACTGCCAAAGCCTAGGTGCGTGCGTACCGCAATCAGCGATGGCCGCGCTGTCTCTTCGCGGGCGATTGTCAGTGCGCGGGCCACGGATTCAACGTCATTGCTCTGTTCAACTCTTTGTACGTGCCAACCGAATGCAGCAAACCGAGCCATGCGATCTTCGGTAAATGTCAACTCCGTGCTTCCCTCGATCGTGATGTGGTTGTCCGCATAAAGAACGATAAGCTTTCCAAGATGCTGATGACCGGCAATCGATCCAGCCTCGGAGGAGATTCCTTCCTCAAGATCGCCGTCGCTGACGAGAACGTACGTAAAGTGATCCACGATCTGGTGACCAGGTCGATTGAAACGCGCCCCGAGCGCCATCTCAGCAATAGCCATGCCAACGCCGTTCGCAAGACCTTGGCCCAATGGTCCCGTGGTAGCTTCGACGCCTGGCGTCTTGCCATACTCCGGATGACCCGGCGTGCGACTACCCCACTGACGAAAGTTTTTCAACTCATCGAGAGGCAGGTCGAATCCGGTGACGTGAAGCAGAGCATAGAGCAACGCGCATCCGTGGCCGGCTGACAAAATAAAGCGGTCGCGGTCTGGCCAGTGGGGATCGCGTGGGTTGAACTTGAGCGATCTATTCCAGAGTGCATACGCCATGGCCGCCGACCCCATTGGCAGCCCAGGATGGCCCGAGTTGGCCTTCTGCACCATGTCAACCGCCAGGAAACGGAGCGTGTTGATACACAACTCATCCAATGCAGGCGGAGCGATTGTTGTTGCGATTGTTGCAGAAGATGCCATAGCGCGTTTTACCTTTCCCGGTTGAAGTGGGTTGAAGATCCCGCAGACAATCGAGACCCTAAGTTGCATCCAGCGTCAAAACACGCTACATCTTTAGGCCTGTATCACCGCACCCCGGGTGCTTGCATTGGCAGGCTGTCTTTGGTCCCTTCTTTGCGTCTGCACATTCGGTACTGCAATGCTTCTTGCCGCTCGTGGGCTGGCAGTTACAGCCAGGGTTTTCGCACTTTTGTGTGGTGGTCATAAACTCTCCTCTTAACCGAACATGCCCTCGACCTTTTGAGGACTATGTTATTTAGAAAATGATCCGCATTCTCATCCCAAGCAGCGCGGTCGTATAGGTTTTGGTTGCATAGGTTGGGTGGTTTGAAATCTCCAGGTCCGGGCCAAGGTCAATGCTCTTCGTCAAGCGAAGCCGATAGAAAGTCTCCAAGACACTTTCGTGATGTCTGGCTCCCGATGCCGGCTCCGAGTGACTCAGAGAGATACCGAACATATCTCCACGACGGCCAAATGGTTTCACCTGATCGATGCCAAGTTCTTCAACCTGCTTGATCGAAGTTCCTGTATTCGAGGCGAATCCGAATCTGCCAAACGGAGTCCATCCACTGCCCAGCTCGTGCTCGAAGCCAATGCCCCCGCCCGCCCCGCTGCCAAGCGTAGCCGTGTCGTCGCGCCAGAAGTTCATGCGATAGTCCTTGAACTGCTTCCCAGGTGAACCGCCTAGCCAACCGACTTCGATGGACTCCATGTACTTGCGATTTGCCAGTGTTTTGAGGTTCCCTTGCGGTGAGCCTTCCGTATCGATGACCAGTCCATGAATGTAAATATGCTGCGTGGCCTGGAATTCCACCGCCGCTCCGCCGGCATATGCTCCATCGGAGGCAAACGTCAGGTTGCCATCGCTTCCGCCGTTCAGGAACTGAGCGCGTTCGTCGTTGTTGAACATACTCAGGCTGATGTACTCGTTCGGATGGATTTTGCCGATATAGAGCGACAGCCGCTCGTTGAACAGATCCTGGCGCCAGTAAAGAATGTTTACCATAATCGGTTCTTGCGGTCCCCCTCCCTGCAGACAGTTGAGGGTTAGACCCGAACCGAGGCTTTGGCTGAGATTGAACTGCTGGCTGATGCCGATGTTCGTTCCCGACCTAACCAAAAGACTAATTGTCCCGGCGTTGCTCTCATGGTCATAGACCTTCCAGGCCGCCGTAAAATCTGCCCGGCCGCTGGTTTGATCGTGCCGCACACCGTTCGGCGTGGCTGTCGCGTATTGGCTCAGGAACGTGTAGGTTGCGCCAATCTTCAGTTTTGCGGACTCGTTGATACGATCAGTCAGCCGTTCAAACGGCTCCAGAATGGCGCCAAAAAGATCAGTCGTGAGTACCGGGTCCGCCGGTATCTTCGACAATGCGACTGCATCCCTATCGAGTTCTTGGCGAAGATCATCAGGTTCCTGCGCCAGGTTGGCATAGGTTGCAGAGCCTCTGGCTTGGGTGCTCTGCTGGACGGAACCAGAATCGGTGCTTCCGTTCTGACCGGAAGCCGTAAGGCAAAATGCTACAAAGTACAGCAGCGGAAATATCCTCATTGCGATTCTCCCCAGGGGGTCCGAATCGACCGGTCTGGTGTATTGCGTTGATGACGCAGATTCTGCCCCGAGCAATGGCCCTACGCGCTGGCCGAGTTGAGCTTGCTTTCCCCTGACTTCTTATGCCAGAGAGATTCGATCTCCTCCAGGGATCGCCCTTTCGTTTCGGGGACAAGATAGTAGGAGAAGAGCCACGAACCGATCGCTAAAACGCCATAGAGCCAGAAGGTCAGGCTTGGTCCGAGCATTTTCAGCAGCGTCAGGAAGGTAAGCGAAACTGCAAAGTTGGCAAGCCAGTTTGTTCCGGCCGCGACTCCTGCCGCAAGACCGCGAATTTTTTGCGGATAGATCTCGGCAATCAGCAACCAGAAGATCGGTCCCAGACTAATGGCGAACGAAGCTACGTAGAACATCAGAATGACTACGGCGAGCCCAGCGAGTTCTCCGCCCTTGGTATGCAAATGAAAAATGAAACCAAGCGCTCCAAGACTGACTATCATTCCAGCTATCCCCGTCAGCAGCAACGGCCGTCTTCCTACGCGATCGATAAGCCACATGGAAACCAGAGTCATCAACACATTCACGGTTCCGATGCCCGCAGTGGCAAGGATCGAACCTTGAAGCGAACTGATTCCCGCAGTGCGAATGATATAGGGCGCATAGTAGATGATGGTGTTGATTCCCGTGACCTGCTGGAAGACTGCCAGGCCGATACCGATCATCAGGGCTGGCCGGAGCGCGGGCAGAAGCAAGTCGGAGACGTGTCCGCGCAGTGCCGACTCCTGTGATGCCGCCTTGATTTGCTGAAATTCCTTTTCGATGTTTTCCGTGCCGCGAATCTTGACTAATACGGTATGAGCAAGATCGAAGTGACCATGGCGGGCAAGGTAGCGAGGAGTCTCAGGCAGGAAGAGCATACCTGCACCTAGCAGCGCGCCTGGAATCACGGCAAGGCCCAACATCCATCTCCAAGCAGCAGAAGGCGTGAAAGCATAATCTGCAAGATATGCAGCCAGAATTCCTACTGTAATTGCCAGCTGAAAAAGCGATACCTGCCAGCCGCGCGCATTCGCCGGGGAAATCTCGGAGATGTAAAGGGGAACGACAGAACTCGCAAGGCCAATGCCCATTCCCACGATGACTCGCCCAAGGATCAGTATCTGAATTGACCCTGCTGCCGCGCATACCAATGCGCCTGCAATGAATACAACCGAGGTGATGAGCAGCATCCTCCGGCGCCCGAATCGATCCGACAGGCTGCCTCCGGTGATGGCCAGGACTGCGGCGCCAACCAGAACCGAACTGACAGCAAGCTCTTGCTGAAAGATGGACAGCCCAAAACTCTGCTTGATGAAAATCAGTGCGCCAGAGATCACTCCGGTGTCGTATCCAAAGAGCAGGCCGCCAATTGCAGCGAAGATCGCGGCGATATAGACGTACCTCTGGCTTGCTATAGGAGCTTGAAGGGATGACTTAACTACAACCGGTTCAACTGCAGTTGCATTCATTTTGCACATTCTTTCTGGATTCTGCGGTAGTGCCTGATCAAGGCATTTGTGGAACTATCGTGCTTGAGATTCTCTTGTTTTTGGGACTCGATTTCGGGGATGATGCGCTGGGCAAGAACTTTGCCAAGTTCTACACCCCACTGATCAAAGGAATCGATCTTCCAGATAACACCCTGGGTAAAAACACTATGCTCGTAGAGTGCAACAAGTTTGCCCAGGGTCGCAGGAGTCAGCCGTTCCAGCAGAATCGTGTTGGACGGTCGATTGCCGTCAAAGGTGCGATGAGGAGCAAGCCATGGTGGCGTTCCGTCCGTCTCGACCTCCTTCGTGGTCTTGCCAAAAGCCAAGGCTTCAGCCTGTGCGAAGACGTTGGCCAGAAGGATGTCGTGATGACGGCCAATCGGATTCAGCGGCTGACCAAACGCAATAAAGTCGCAAGGGATAAGCCTGGTTCCCTGGTGGATCAATTGATAAAAGGAGTGCTGGCCGTTGGTGCCTGGCTCGCCCCAATAGATCGGTCCGGTTTGATATTCAACCGCCGTCCCATCCACAGTCACGTGCTTGCCGTTGCTTTCCATCGTCAACTGTTGCAAATACGCTGGGAATCGCTTCAGATACTGTTCATAGGGCAGGACTGCGACGCTTTCCGCTCCAAGAAAGTTGTTGTTGTAAATCGACAACAGCGCCATGAGAACCGGAATATTGCGCTCAAAGGGGGTGGTGCGAAAATGAACGTCCATCTCGTGGAAGCCGCTGAGTAGTCTGCGAAAGTTGTCCGGGCCGATTGCGATCATAGTTGAAAGCCCAATCGCCGAGTCCATCGAGTACCGTCCACCTACCCAATCCCAGAACCCGAACATATTGGCTGTATCGATGCCGAACTTCTCGACCTCTTCTGTATTGGTTGAAACGGCTACAAAATGTTTGGCTATCGCTGCGGAGTGTTTCAGCGTCTCAAGCGCCCAAACACGCGCAGTGTGTGCGTTGGTCATCGTCTCAAGAGTCGTAAAGGTCTTTGACGATATGATGAAGACCGTCTCCTCGGCATCCAGGTCGCGCGTCGCCTCGGCGATGTCCGTACCGTCAACGTTTGAAACAAACCGGAAAGTCAGATCTCGCTGAGAATAGTGGCGCAGAGCTTCATACGCCATCACGGGGCCAAGATCGGAGCCGCCAATACCGATGTTGATGACATTGCGGATCGGCTTTCCGGTATAGCCCTTCCACTCTCCACTACGAACGCTGTTGGAGAAGGTAGCCATCTTGTCTAGAACGGTATGTACCAAAGGCACAACGTTCACGCCATCGACGAGAATCTCGTCTCCAATCGGAGCGCGCAATGCCACATGAAGAACCGCTCGCTTCTCGGTGACATTAATCTTTTCGCCTCGAAACATGGCGTCAGTCCGTTGGCGCAGTCCAGATTCCTCTGCAAGTTGCAAGAGCAGTTTTACAGTTTCATCGGTGATGCGGTTTTTCGAATAATCAAAGTAAATGCCCGCATCCTCAACCTTGAGGCGTTCTCCTCGTGTTGGGTCCTGAGCGAAGAGATCTCTAAGCTGGAGAGTGCGGTTCTTAGCGGCATGGGCGTTAAGTGCCTTCCATGCCCCGCTTTCAATGAGTGATGCAATGCCTTTTGTCATCTTCACTTCACCTTTGCTCGATCGCTGTTCAGAGGTCTTGGATCACCAACGAGACAAGCATTGCAGCCGAACGCTTCCGTATCTGCCTCGTTTTGCTCATACATACTGTGTCTGCGCCAGAAAGAACTTCAGTTGGATGCAGGAGGACGAACGATTGCGACGGAGCAACAGGATCGACGCGCGACCAACTCGGCCACGCTGCCCAGAAGGAAGTCTTGGATGCTCTTGTGCCCATGTGGCCCGATCGCGATTAGGTCTGCATGCCATTCTGCTGCTGTGTGGAGAATGGTCTGCGTTACGTCACCAATCCGGACTTCGGATTGTGCCGTAAACCCGGATCTTTGCAGTTCGCCCGCAATCTCAACGACCAATTCACGAGCTGGCTGCTTCTCATCTTCCAACTCGGGAGCGTAGTCCTGAGCCATCTCAGGCGGAGGCGATGGCTCAACTGGCTGCAGAACATGCAAAACCAGAACTTCTGTATTCTCGTGCCGAATCCAAGCTTTGACAGCGTGGATCAGGTTTTCAGAAGACGCTGAAGTGTCGACTGCGATTAGGACTCTCATGACTCCTCTTCTTTCACTCCTAAAAGGCTGCGCGAACAGACGCCGGTGGACGCAGACGAAAGCAGATCTTGCGGTATTGTTGACATGACGCTTTTCAAAACCGGCAATATGTTCTCGCGTTGCGTTGTGAGTATCGAACAGCCCAACTCAACAGTGCAGGTCACTATTGCTCATCAGAGAGAATCGCCAGGCTATCAGAAGAACGTCTGGCCACTGGACCGTAGCTGTGCAAGAGAGCACAGTATTTGCTTTCCCTGAGCAGAACAATGGGGTTTAGCTGCGACTATGTTCCGGCAAGGAGAGTGTCATGTCCGAAATTCATGCTTTGAAGTCGATCCCAACCAAGATCCTGTTGCCTATAGACTTCAGCCCGTCATCAAAAACAGCTCTCGAAGTTGCAACTGACCTTGCTTTGCACTTCCATGCAGAACTATTCCTTGTAAATATTATTCCCCTATTCTCCACTTTCACTTCCGAATATGCTGCCCCCCAGTTGCAGTTTCAACAGGAAGAGAAAACTCATGCAGAGCAGCATCTGGCGAAGGCAAAAGCTGTTCTCACTTCTAGGGGCGTGAAGGCCTCTTCCAGTGTTGAAGTTGCGAATGACATAGTAGGGTCCATCATGGATGTGGCGGATCGTGAGCATGTCGACTTCGTAGTGATCTCTACGCATGGTATATCCGGCTGGCATCCACTTGTGTTTGGTTCTATTGAGAGAAAGTTATCAAGCTCATGCAGTGTCCGCTTTTGCTTCTTCGCTCAGCCAAGCCAGAATCCGGCATTGCAACTCCGACGAATCGTTCTATGGAATGGTGGTAGCGAACTGCGCAGAAGGATCAGACCAATAACATGAGGCGGGAAGGGCAGTTTAGATGGCAATGCATTCGAATGACGCTGCTCCACAAGGACCAAGGTCGCCGTGGTTTCAGATTCTTCGACTTCTGTCGCTGGCCGCATTGGTAATCGCTCTTTTCCTGCTCGGCCAAAGTATGGTACAGCACCGCTTCTTTCGCGGCGGCCGCATCGACCAATACGGCCACATGAGACAAAGATAGGTGGCTGCGTGACTCTGATTGCGGATCACAGGAATGTTAGAAAACGCGATGTAAAAGGCGACCCGAGGCGCTTTTGATGACTGAAGAGTGCTGCGGTTGCTGGCAGGGCGTGGAAAGGGTAAAGCTAAAATCGGCAGGTCAAATATGTTTCTAGGTCTGCCTGATGGTGCGATACGACACGTAAAAGATATGGTCTCTAATGACCATCCTTCCCCTGCTTGAGGCTCCTTCTTTCCGTCTTTGGATGACGTCAACAGGAAATCCCCACAAACCGCCCTTTTTGCTGAAACAAGAAGAGTGATCGCTGTGGTCAATTCTGGCCATCTATCAGGACATGGGTGCGTAACACTGGCGCAAGAATAACACACTACGGCCCAGGCTGCCGGATTTTCGGCGTGCGCTCTCTAGTGATGCCGACAGCATAAAGAGTCCGTATGACAACCGCCGTGGAAGTGAGTCGGATCAACCAAAGGAGAGAAATGAAACTTGTAAAAGGACTAGGAACAGCACTGTGCCTCACCGTGCTCTGCTTTCTCGTGGCGCCGAAGGCAAAGGCCGACGAGTGGAACCAGAAGACCACGGTTACCTTCAGCGAACCCTTTGAAGTCCCGGGAGTGGGCCAACATCTTCTGCCTGCGGGAACCTACGTTTTCAAGCTCATGGATTCCATGTCGGACCGCCATATCGTCCAGATCTTCAACCAGGATGAAACGCATGTGTTCACCACCATTCTTGCTATCCCGAATTATCGGTTAAAGGCTACCGATAAGACGGTAATGACTTTTCGTGAAGCTCCCGCTGGCCAGCCGCAATCGCTAAAGGCATGGTTCTATCCGGGCCGCGAATGGGGCGAACATTTTGTCTATGAAAGGCCCAGGGCTATCGAACTAGCCAAGCAAAACAATGAAGCTGTGCTGTCAACGCCTGTCGTTCTGACTGGCGCACCAGTCGAGGTGTTGAAGTCCGCACCAGTTGAGGCTGTTAGCCCAAGTGGAGACACTGTCGAGACTGCTCAGGTTGTTCAAGCACCGCCAGTCGCGGCGGCTGCGGTCTCGTCGAAGCCCGTGCTTGTCGCTTCATTGCCGAAGACGGCCAGTCATCTCCCGTTGATTGGTCTGATTGGTCTTCTTGCATTGGGTGCTGGCTTTAGCCTGTTTGGCATTTCGAAGTTGAGCGCATAGATCAACGGAGAGGTGGACAAATCACCTTTCATGCTGTCCCGAAACCATCGGTTGAAGGAAGCGGTATGCGAGTATCGCTTCCATTGTCCGTTAGGTCAAAGTTATTCACATACAAGGCGCCGGTTTCCCAAGACATCGAGGACGCGTTCAAATGGCAGAGATGAGCGTATTGCCGAAAGGACTCGATAGAGAAACAAGCAGAAGCGGCCCAGAACTCTTGAGCACTCGCAAGCGCCAAACCAAGAACGGCACTTTGGTGTATCACTGTCTGATTGCTCTGATTGGCCTGACCTTCACTCCCATTTGTCTCTGCAGCACAGGACTCTCCGCCATCACAGATCGGCTCCGGCGAGGAGTTCACGCTTAAGATGAAAGTCAACTTGGTAATTCTCAGCGCAACGGTTCTGGATCGCCACAATACACCTGTTTCCGGCCTTGATAAAGGCGATTTTCAGGTATATGAAGATAAAAAACTCCAACAAATCAAGCAATTCAGCCACGACGATATTCCCATAACGGTCGGTATTCTCGTCGATAATAGCGGGAGCATGGGGCCAAAGCGCGACGATGTCATTGCGGCCGCACTCGCCTTTGCGCGGTCCAGCAATCCCCAAGATCAGATGTTTGTGGTCAACTTCAACGACCGTGTGTCTTTCGGGCTTCCGCCCGGCATGCCGTTTACAAATCAGCACGAAGAACTTCAGCTTGCGCTCTCAAGAATCAGGACGATTGGCCAGACCTCTCTCTATGATGGGATCGCCGCCGCTCTCGACCATCTTAAACAGGGAAACAGCGACAAGAAGGTGCTGATCCTGATCAGCGATGGTGGCGACAATGCCAGCAAGCACAATCTAATCCAGGTGCTTGGCATGGCCAAGCAGAACACGGCAATCATATACGCAATCGGCATTTTCGATGAGCAGGATGATGATCAAAACCCATCTGTGCTCAGGCGGATGGCCAGGGAGACAGGCGGCGAAGCCTACTTTCCAGAGTCATCAAAAGAAGTTGTATCCATCTGCGAGGGGATAGCCCGCGATATTCGGAGTCAGTACACGCTGGCATATGTCCCTACGATTGCTGAGGAAGACGGAAGTTACCGGACCGTAGAGGTACGTGCAAGCGCGCATGGCCGCGGACGCCTCTCCGTTCGAACTCGGGCCGGCTACTCGGTACCGCAAGCAAAGCCGGTGGGTGCAGCAAAGGTGATCGTCCATGATTCCAGTAACTGAACGGCAGAGTTTCGTAGTGCATAACCGCCTATTGCTTCGCTGGACGCGAAACCTTTTGTTCTTGCTGGGCGCACTGGCGGTCTCTTATGTGGGTCTCATGCTGGTTCATGCAAGACAATTTCAAGAAGTCGCAAATAGTACCCTTGAACAGAGAATGCAAGTGGAAGAACAGCGCAAGGAAAGTCTGCCCGGGTCTGCCACAAAGGAAGGTGATCTTCTCGGCCGTCTTGAGATTCCACAACTGGGAATGAAGGTTGCAATTCTTGAAGGAACCACCTCGCAAACGTTGGCAGTCGGAGTTGGACATATCAAAGGTACAGCTCTTCCAGGAGAGCAGGGAAATATTGGAATCGCCGGGCACCGGGATACATACTTCCGCGCCTTGAAGAACATTCATTCTGGAGACGAGATTCGAATTCAAACCTCAACAGGCTTGTCAAGATATATGGTCGACAAGTTACAGGTCGTAGCTCCTGAGGACGTTAGCGTGCTGGCTTACTCGGCTGCATCGGCCATTACGCTTGTCACCTGCTACCCATTTCACTTCATAGGTGCGGCTCCGCAAAGGTTTGTTGTACATGCACATCAGGTGTAGATGTGTTCACTCAGATGGTGACGTCCCCAGCCTCTGACAATTTGTTCGTCATCACTTGGAAGTGATACCCCATTACAGCCAGCGTCATCGCTGCACCGACGCAATGGCGATAGCGGGTCGCCACTGCCAAAAGGAATTTCCAGTAGCTCCGACGTTGCTTGCTAAAGACCCCCTGGCGAAGAATCGACATGGCGAAGGCGCGGGTATTGCTCTTGGTCAACCATTTTTGCCTGGTGCTTCGCGCCCCATGATTGTCTTTACCGGGCCGCGGCTGGGTGCGATTTAGGTAGAGCTTGACTCGCTCGTAGTAGGCCTCGCAAGAATAGATCCTTTTCAACACTGAGCGGTATCCCTCCACCAGTTGCGTCGCGTCCATCGCGGGAAGAAAGTTGAGTTTGTCATCTGTGTTGTCCCCGTGACCCGCATCCAGTATCCTTCCCTCCTTGCGCAAACGCCGAAAGAGTTGAGTTCCGGGCATGGCTTGTAAAAGCCCCACCATTGCAACGGGGATACCGCTCTTTTGAATGAATTCCACCATGCGGTCAAAAATATCCTCACGATCGGTATCGAATCCCAGGATGAATCCTCCCATCACCTGCATGCCATAGCTCTGGATCGTGGCAACGCTGTCGAGCAGGCTGCGTTGCGTATTCTGCAACTTGTTGGCCGCGATCAAACCGGATTCATCGGGAGTCTCGATGCCCAGAAAGACCGAGACAAAACCGGCATCTCTCATCAACTGCATCAACTCAGGGTCGTCAGCAAGGTTAAGTGACGCTTCGGTATTGAAGTCGAAGCTGGTTTTGAAATGGCTGCGCCATTCGGCTAGGGCCACGCATAGCTCTTTGGCGCGCGCCTTATTGCCAATGAAGTTGTCGTCAACAATGAACACTGCTTCTCGCCAGCCCGCCGTGCGCAGCTGGTCCAGTTCGGCCAGCACCTGCGCTACTGCCTTTGTGCGTGGGCGCCTGCCGTATATTTCAATGATGTCGCAGAATTCACAGTTGAATGGACAGCCACGTGAATATTGCACGGCCATCGTCGAGTAGCTGTGCATTTTGATCAGGCTCAAATCCGGCGTCGGGCTGGAACTCATTTCCGGTCTTTCCACAGCCTGATAAGCAGGCTTGGCTGTCCCTTGCTCCAGGTCTCGCGCAAGACCGGCAATGATGCCCTCTGCCTCTCCGATGACCACATGATCCGCTTTGAGGTCTTTGGCCGAAAGGCTGCTCGTGATTGGTCCGCCTACAACTGTCCGCAGACCATGGGCGCGGCATCGTTCAACGATAGCTACCAGCGAATTTCGCTGGATGTGCATGCCGCTTACAAGAGCCACATCGGCCCAAGCCAGATCGCGATCTCGCAATCGCTCAACATTCGTGTCCACGAGTCGTCTCTTCCAGGCTCCGGGTAATAACGCGGCAACTGTCATCAGACCCAAAGGAGGCTGTGCTGCCAGCTTGCCCAGGAACTTAAGCGCGTGTTTGAAGCTCCAAAATGTATCCGGGAATTCCGGGTAGATCAGTAGCGCGTTCATGGGCCATTCCTTTGGAAAAGAACGCTTGGTGAACATCGAGATCCACACTTTGATGGGGCTTTGGGTTCTCGGATCATCGCAAGCTGGCGCGGCTGCCGTCGGAACCGCGAACTGTTTCGACACAAGTTTTCTATCGCTGACTGACGAATCGCTGTGCAAAAGGAACCACTTCACGAGAAACAAGCCTTGAGCGTCTCGGCGACTTGGAAAAGCGAGCAAAACTGACCAGAACTATTTTGGGCACACGGTTCATCTTGATGAGAGGAGAGAACAACTATGTCGGAACAATTTGAGAATCCCGAAGCATCCAAACTTGAAGAATCCATTTCGGAGACATCTGCGGAAAAGCGGATTGAGCGCGTAGCTGAAAAGGCTGCGGAAAAGGCCTCGCACGCGGAGCAGAGTTACGACCATGAATCAAACGACCTTTTCAAAGTCAAATGACACAACATCTTTTGATCTCTGGCGACAGCGCTAGTCCGAGCGACCACGCTCAGCCCTGTCCACCCCGCTTGTCGTTCATCGCCGGATATCTTCACTCGACAGGATATCCCTTTCATGGAAGCGATGATGTGCTAACCGGCCTGCGCGATTTGGAAGCTGAAGATCAGGTCGGATCGCAGGTTCCGGTGTCGTCTTGCTCGGATTGCGGGATTAACCCCTGGTCAATAGAGCAGGAGCAGGAGAATGAATTCAAATGGAATCGAAAACAGAGAATGCCGATCCCAAAGATGACAAAGATTCGCTGAAGACGCTCGCCATGCCTGAGCTGATGAAAAAGCTCGGCGCTTCGGCGGACGGTCTGACGCAGGCCGAGGCTATAAAGCGCCAAGCGCAGTATGGGCCGAACCAGATTGAGGAAAAAAAGACCAACGAATACCTGAAATTTCTTTCCTATTTCTGGGGTCCGATTCCGTGGATGATTGAAGTCGCCGTGATTCTCTCCGGGGTCGTCCAACACTGGCTCGACTTCTTTGTCATCCTTGTGCTTCTTTTGTCAAACGCTCTAGTCGGATTCTGGGAAGAACACCAGGCGGGGAATGCCATTGCCGCTCTGAAGGCGCGATTGGCGGTCAAGGCCAAGGTCAAGCGAGATGGCAAGTGGGAAGATCCCAAGGCGAGCGAGTTGGTTCCAGGCGATGTCATTCGTCTGCGGTTGGGAGACATCGTTCCCGCAGATGCGCGACTGCTCGACGGCGACTCCATCGAGGTCGATCAATCTGCCCTGACCGGCGAGTCGCTTCCCATCAGCGCCAAGCCCGGCGGCGCTGTTTACTCCGGCTCCATCATACGTCAGGGTGAGATTGACGCAATCGTCTATGCCACTGGTACCAACACCTATTTTGGCAAGACCGCGCAACTGGTGCAGGAGGCTCATACAGTCAGTCACTTCCAGAAGGCTGTGATGAAGATCGGCGACTACCTGATCGTTTTGGCGGTAGCGCTGGTCGCCTTGATTCTTGTCTTCGCCCTTTTCCGCGGAGACAAGGTTCTCACCACGCTGGAATTCTGCCTGGTGCTTCTGGTGGCCGCCATCCCCGTTGCCATGCCGACTGTTCTGTCGGTAACTATGGCCGTCGGAGCACGCCTGCTTGCCAAGAAGGAAGCGATCGTAACGCGCTTGTCGGCCATTGAAGAACTGGCTGGCGTAGATGTTCTCTGCTCGGACAAGACCGGCACACTTACGCAAAACAAACTCACTCTGGGCGATCCCTTCTGCATCGACGGAATCGCTGCTGGGAACGTCGTTCTCTGGGCCGCGCTGGCCTCGCGCGCCGAGGATAAAGACACCATCGACCTGGCGGTAATTGGCGGCGTCAAGGACGACAAGGAACTGAAGAGTTGCCAAGTGCTTCACTTCATGCCCTTCGATCCGGTGCACAAGCGCACGGAAGCTACTGTCAAAGGCGCAGACGGGAAACAGTACTTTGTAGCAAAGGGAGCGCCGCAGGTCATTCTGCAGATGGCTACCAATGCCGGCGATGTCAAGACAGCGGCGGAGAAAGCCATCCTTGACTTTGCCGGCCGTGGCTTCCGTTCTCTAGGCGTGGCCAAGGCCGATGAAGAAGGCAAATGGAAGTTTGTCGGCATTCTGCCCTTGTCCGACCCGCCACGCGCGGATGCCAAAGAGACCATTGCCAACGCTGTGCAAATGGGCGTCAAGATCAAGATGGTGACGGGCGATCAATTGGCCATCGCACGCGAGACTTCTAAACAACTGGGGCTGGGCTCGAATATCCTGGACGCCAACGCGCTTGGCGACACAAAGAAGAAAGAGTCTCCAGAGGTCGTTGAGCAGATCGAGAAAGCGGACGGCTTTGCGCAGGTCTTCCCCGAGCACAAGTTTCATATTGTGGACGTGTTGCAGAGTTGCGGCCACATTGTCGGGATGACCGGCGATGGCGTGAACGACGCGCCCGCGCTGAAGAAGGCCGACTGCGGCATCGCCGTCTCCGGCGCAACCGATGCAGCCAGAGCGGCAGCCTCGATCGTCCTTCTCACGTCAGGTCTCTCCGTAATCATCGATGCAATTAAAGAGAGTCGCCGCATCTTCCAGCGTATGAATAGCTATGCCATCTATCGCATCGCGGAGACGCTGCGTGTGCTGTTCTTCATGACGCTATCCATCCTGGTCTTCAATTTCTATCCAGTGACGGCAGTCATGATTGTGATGATTGCGCTGCTTAACGATGGGGCAATTCTGTCGATTGCTTATGACAACGTCCTATATAGAAACAAGCCGGAATCGTGGAATATGCGGCTTGTGTTGTCGATCTCCACCGTGCTTGGAGTGATTGGGGTTGTCTCCGCATTCTTCCTGTTCTATCTGGGTGAGCGTGTCTTCCATATGGACCGCTTAACCGTCCAGACACTGATGTACCTCAAGCTCTCGGTGGCCGGCCATTTGACCATCTTCTTGACGCGCACACGCGGTCCATTCTGGTCGATACGTCCCGCAAAGATTCTGATGATAGCAGTCGTGGGCACGCAGGCAATCGCGACTCTCATCGCGGTGTACGGAATCTTCATGGCGCCGCTCGGATGGAAGTGGGCTGGATTCGTATGGGCTTACGCTCTGGTCTGGGCACTCATCAATGATCGTGTGAAGCTGCTTGCTTACCGCATCTTCGATCCAATCAAGAAGGCATCCGTCGCCACCAACACTCCCGCCGATGAGACGCAGGCAATCTCCACCCGGGCTTATGAGATCTATCAGCAGCGCGTTCACGGCGAAAGCCAGCAGGACCAGGACTGGCTTGAAGCGGAGCGGGAAACTCACCTCGAAGAAGCGGCAAAGAAGAAGTCCGCAGCATAGGCAACACCGAAGGAGCCGGATGACCATCAATTCAAAAGAATACAAAGTGCCGTCTGACAAAAAGATCGACCTCGGCAAGTGGCCGACAGTCGTCGATCCCTTTTGCAAGTCGAAGCAGAAGTATGAAGAGCTTCTGCACCAGCACACGGAGAAGCTGAGCGCGTTGCAGCAACTCCATTACGCCTCCCACAAGTATGCATTACTGCTCATCTTTCAGGGCATGGACGGCGCCGGCAAAGACGGCGCCATCCGGCACGTCCTGTCCGGCGTCAATCCGGAGGGCTGCGAGGTCTTCAGCTTCAAGCAACCCAGCGCTGAAGAGTTGGAGCATGATTTCCTCTGGCGCACGACGTGCCGACTTCCGGAGCGCGGCCGAATCGGCATCTTCAACCGCTCCTATTACGAGGAAGTGCTGGTTGTTCGAGTACACCCGGAGATTCTTCGCAGTCAGGGACTTCTTGAAGAATTGCGCGACGAGAAGAACATTTGGGAGCAGCGGTATGGGTCCATCGTGGATCTGGAGAAGCACCTTTATCGAAACGGCACGCAAATCGTCAAGATATTCCTGCACCTGTCGCATGAGGAACAACGGAAGCGATTTCTCGCGCGCATCGATGAACCGGACAAGAACTGGAAGTTCAGCACATCCGACATTCACGAGCGGAAGTACTGGAAGCATTACATGAAAGCCTATGAAGACTGCTTTCATGCAACAAGCGCGCATCATGCGCCGTGGTATGTCGTCCCCGCCGACGACAAGGAGAACGCGCGGTTGATTGTCTCGCAAATCGTTTTGGATGCGCTAGGTGATCTCAAGATGGCCTATCCAAAAACCACCGAAAAGCGCCGCATCGAATTGCAATCGATCAAAAAGCTGCTGGCGAAATGACGCGGAGGCCCATCGCTTGCAGATCCAAGATAACCGAACTTAACCCCACCGCGCTGATGTAAGTTGCGGAGAAATGGAAAGTAACAGTCAATATGGCTACCACCGAACTCCCCGTCAGCGTTGAGAAGGACGATACGCCTCAACCCTTCGCCAAGAACTTCGATCAGTTTGGCAATTCATCTGGGTTCATCTTCGATGTGAGTCTGTCAACCGCGATTGCTGCTGACGGCAAAAACGAAGAAAGATCCCCAATGCCCAAGGGACCACTCTCGGCTGAGATGCTGGACAAGATGAATCGCTACTGGCGCGCGGCAAACTATCTTTGCATCGGCCAGATCTACCTCTTTGACAATCCCCTCCTTCGCTCGCCACTCAAGGCAGAGCAGATCAAGCCCAGATTGCTCGGTCACTGGGGAACCTCGCCAGGCCAGAACTTTATCTACATTCATTTGAATCGGCTGATCAAAGAGCACGATGCGGACATCATCTACATTTCAGGCCCGGGACACGGAGGCCCATCTCTGAATGCCTGCTCCTATCTTGAAGGCTCTTATACCGAGGTGCATCCAGAGATCACGCGCAATGAAGACGGCCTGCGGCTTATGTTCCGCAAATTCTCGACGCCGGGCGGCGTGCCCAGCCATTGCGGGCCGCACGTGCCGAATTCCATGCACGAGGGTGGCGAGCTTGGTTATTCACTGGTCCATGCATTCGGCGCGGCCTTTGACAATCCGGACCTGATTGTCGCCTGCGTCATCGGGGATGGCGAGTCCGAGACCTGTCCGTTGGAGGGAAGCTGGAAGTCGGTCAACTTCGTCAATCCCGTGCGCGATGGCGCTGTCCTGCCGATCCTTCACCTCAATGGATACAAGATCTCCGGTCCGACCGCACAGGGGCGAACAAGCGACGCCGACTTGAAAGCTCTCTATGTAGGCCGTGGTTACAATCCTTACTTTGTAGAGGGAGACGATCCCGAAGTCGTGCACCAATTATTGGCTCAAACGCTCGATGATTGCTATGCCGAGATTCGTGGGATTCAATCGGCGGCTCGCAAGAACGGCTTCAAGAAGCAGCCAGTCTGGCCTATGATTATCTTCCGCACTCCCAAGGGATGGACTTGCCCGAAGGAGGTGGATGGAATTCCAATCGAGGGCACATTCCGTGCGCACCAGGTTCCGCTCGCGACAGTTCGCGAGAACCCAGAGCACCTGAAAATACTGGAAGCCTGGATGAAGAGTTACAAAGCCGAAGAACTCTTCGACAAAAACGGCAAGTTCATTGATGAACTAGCGGCTCTCGCGCCCACGGGTAATCGCCGCATGGGCGGCAATCCTCATGTGAATGGCGGACGATCCCTGATCACACTCGCTCTTCCCGACTTCACCGATTACGCGCTCGAAATACCAGGGCCGGGTCAGGTTCTTGCAGAAGCTCCGCGCAAGCTGGGAGATTTCTTCCGCGACATCTTCAAGATGAACCTGACAAATTTTCGTATGTTCTGCCCCGATGAATCAAACTCCAATCGATTGAACTCCATCTTTGAAGCCACGAAGCGCTGCTCGATGGCCGAGATTGTCTCAATTGACGATGAACTGGGTCCAGATGGCCGCGTGATGGAAGTGTTGAGCGAGCATCTTTGTCAGGGATGGCTCGAAGGCTATCTTCTCACGGGCCGTCATGGTATGTGGTCCTCTTACGAAGCCTTCGCGCAGGTGGTCGATTCGATGACTACCCAGCATGCCAAGTGGCTGGAGCAATGCCGCGAGTATCCCTGGCGCAGGCCGCTCGCATCTCTCAATGTTCTGCTTACAAGTCATGCATGGCGCAACGATCACAATGGCTTCAGCCACCAGGCAACAGGGTACGTAGACAATGCACTGGCGCGCAGGAGTGAAGTTATCCGCGTGTACTATCCACCTGATTCCAACTGCCTGCTGAGCGTCTTCGACCATTGTCTGCGCAGCCGCGATTATGTGAATGTCGTCACTTGCGGAAAGCAGCCCCAGCTTCAGTGGTTGAATATGGACGAAGCATTGGAGCACTGCTCAAAAGGTGCGTCCACTTGGAAGTTTGCAACCAACGATGAAGGCGGCGAGCCAGATGTTGTGTTGGCCTGCGCTGGCGATGTGCCAACCATCGAGACCTGTGCGGCCTCATGGTTGCTGCAGAAATACGTGCCGGGCATCAAGGTGCGCGTTGTCAACGTTGTCGATTTGATGACCCTGATGTTTCCCGACAAACACACGCACGGTATGGACGAAATGTCGTTCAACGCACTCTTTACCGAGACTGCGCCGGTCATCTTCGCCTTCCATAATAATCGCTGGCTGATACACACATTGGTTCACGGGCGCGCCGATGAAGCCCGTTTCCACGTTCATGGTTATATGGATCAAGGAACAACCACAACGCCCTTCGATATGGTGGTTCTGAATGAGATGAGCCGGTTCCACCTTGCTCTGGATGCGTTGAAGCATATTCCCCGTCTTCGTCTGCAAGCTGAGAATGCTATCAACTTCTTCAATCAGCAATTGCAACGTCACCACGACTATATTCGAGAGCACCTCGAAGATATACCGGAGATCAGGAACTGGCGGTGGACGAAGGACTTCAGCGATTCCGCCGCGCCGGCTCCGATGGCCAAGGGGCATCCTGAGAAAGCAATGTTCACCGACAGTTAAGCAGCAACGCACGAAGAAGCAGAGGCCATTCGGAAAACAGGAACCTCTGCTTCTTTGTTTGGTGCAAGGAGGATGGGTTGAGCGAATCAGAGACAGCAAAGACAATGCCCAAAGAAGAGTGTGTTGATGCACTGAATGAGTTGGCGCTCAATCTACACTGGTCATGGAACCATGCCGCGGATGAGTTGTGGAAAGAACTCGATGCTGAACTTTGGGAAGCTACGCAGAATCCCTGGGTTATTTTGCAGACTGTTTCAAAAGAGAAGATCAGCGCTGCATTGAGCGATGCGGAGTACCGCGGCCGTCTAGTCAGCTTGCTTCAACGCAATCGGAAATCCTATCAAGCTGACGCATGGTATCAACACAAACATCCAGACAAGGCTCTCACGACAGTCGCCTACTTCAGCATGGAGTTTATGCTGAGCGAGGCGTTGCCCATCTATTCAGGCGGGCTCGGCAATGTGGCCGGCGATCAGATGAAGGCGGCCAGCGACCTGGGCGTTCCAGTCGTTGGCATTGGGCTGCTCTATGGTCAAGGATACTTCCGTCAGGACTTCGATTCGGAAGGTCATCAGCAAGCACTCTATCCGGTCAATGATCCAGGCCAGTTGCCCATACGACCGCTGCGACAGAATAACGGAGAATGGCTGCGGCTGCAGATCCACCTGTCGGGAGCACAGATTTGGCTTCGCTGTTGGGAGGTCTCCGTTGGCAGAACAAAGCTATACCTGCTCGATACAAATGATTTCGCAAACACAGCCGCACATCGTGGAATCACCAGTGAACTCTATGGCGGCGATGCGGAGATGAGGCTAAAACAGGAGATCATTCTCGGAATCGGTGGATGGCGTTTGTTGCGCGCGCTTGGATTGCAGCCCGAAGTCTGCCATCTCAATGAAGGCCATGCGGCGTTTGCGGTGCTCGAACGGGCGCATTGCTATATGGAAGATTACAAGAAGCCGTTTGATCTTGCTCTCGCTGTTACACGTGCCGGAAATATCTTTACGACACACACTGCGGTTGCCGCAGGATTCGACCGATTTGATCCGCAACTCATCCGGCAGTATTTTGGCCACTATGCGAAGGATGAACTCCACATCTCGCTTGACGAATTGTTGAAGATTGGCAGGCAAAAACCCAGTGACAATGCAGAACCATTCAACATGGCTTATCTCGCTCTGCGTGGAAGTGGTCGTGTAAACGGCGTAAGCAAACTGCACGGAGAAGTGAGCCGGCAGATATTTCAGCCGCTCTTTCCAGCTTGGCCTCAGGTAGAGGTCCCGATTGGCTCAGTGACCAACGGCATTCATGTGCCGACCTGGGATTCGGTTGAAGCCGATACGCTTTGGACCACAGCTTGCGGCAAAAAACGCTGGCGCGAAGATCGAACTGTCGAAGATGACATCCGGAACCTCACCGACGAACAGATCTGGCAGATGCGGTCCACGGAGCGAAAGACTCTGATTGAGCGGTTGCGTAAACGGTATGCCCGCCAGCAAGCTGCGGAAGGTGGTGACCCATCGGATGCGAACAATATCTTCGACGAAAATGCGTTGACTCTAGGATTCGCGCGGCGCTTTGCAACTTATAAGCGTCCCGATCTTCTCCTGCTTGATCCGGAGCGCCTGGTACGCCTTCTCTCTGACCCACAACGACCGGTACAACTGATCATTGCCGGCAAGGCACACCCTCAGGATTTGCCGGGGCAGGCGTTGATCAAGAAGTGGAAGGATTTCATCCGGCGTCCGGAGGTTCGTTCAAGAGTCGTTTTCTTGAGTGACTACGACATGATGCTGGCGCAGCACATGGTTCATGGAATCGATCTATGGATCAATACACCGCGTCGTCCCTGGGAGGCTTGCGGAACGAGTGGTATGAAGGTTCTTGTCAATGGCGGTTTGAACTTATCGGAATTAGATGGCTGGTGGGCAGAGGCCTATTCTCCAGAGGTTGGATGGGCGATCGGAGACGGCAAAGAGCATGGCGACGATCCTGCCTGGGATCGTACCGAGGCTGAAGCCGTCTATGCTGCATTGGAGAACGAAGTCATTCCAGAGTTCTATGAGCGGAATGAAAAAGGTCTTCCGCAGAAGTGGTTGGCGCGTGTCCGCGAGAGTATGGCGCGGCTCACATCGGAGTTTTCAGCAACGCGCTCCATCCGCGAGTATACCGAGAATCACTATCTGCCCGCTGCTACCGGTTACCGCCAGCGTACAGACGGAGATAGTGCGCTTGGCGTAAGTCTGCTGCAATGGCAGAAGGATATCGAGCAGCATTGGAGCACTGTGAGATTTGGATCGGTGAGAATTGAGACGCACGACAGCCAGCATTTCTTTCAAGCTGATGTTGCTTGTGGATCCCTTGCTCCAGATCAACTGAGCGTTGAGATTTACGCAAATACAACTCACCCGAAATGTGCTTGTATCGAAGCGATGAACGCGTCCGCACCTTGTGCAGAAATGCCAGGCGCGTTCACATATACAGGTCAGGTTTCTGCAACGCGCCCTGCAAGCGACTACACGGTGCGCATTATTCCCCGCCATCCCAACGCATCCGTGCCGCTAGAAGCGGAGCGAATTATTTGGCAGCGCTGATGATGGTGTACGGCGCATGCTCCATCGTTCATTCGGCATTCAGGCCGAGATTTGATAGCTTGGATTGCGTTGATTCACAATCCGTATGAAGAACGCCTCGAATGCCCAGGCCTTCGGCGATCTGGACGAACATCGGAGTATTGTCGATGAAGACAGTTTCTGCGGGCTGCACTTGCGCTATATCCAGAGCAATCCTGAAGATCGCCGCATCGGGCTTACGGATGTGAACAAAGCAGGAGGATATGAAGCAGTCCGCCAACCTGTCCAGTCCGAATTTATTAATCCGATATGCATTCAGCTCGCGTGCTTCATTGCTGACAATTGCGATCTTAAGGCCCATTTTCAGCTTGAGTTGAGCAACAAACTCGATCATTTCCGGGATTGCCTTGGACTGCGCGAACATATAGTTTCGAAACTGATTGCGCGTGAAGGTCCGCTTTTGGTGGAAGACAACCAGGCTCAAATACTCTTCCAGCGTGATCTTGCCCTCTTCGAAGATCTCGAAGGTGAGTTGATGTCGATTCTGCATCTCGGCCCAGTCCAATGTGAAGTTCTTCGCCGCCCGTCTGCGGGCCAGATGATCCCAGCCATCGGTCAGAAGGACACCGCCAATATCCAGAAATACGCATTTGATTCCAGTTGCTTTCTTCATCTTCTGTCCTTCTGTCGGCCTATTCGAAGAGGTCTCTGTCAAATTTCTGATTCCTCCGTAACAAGCGATTTATACCTTTGCCTCAGGCGCATCGGCGACTGCCTCTGCTGGTATCTGGTCCGGCAAGTCAAGGCGCGCCACACCAATTCGGTTGTCGGCCATCCCGTAATAGACGTCGAATCGATCTGGAGTTTCAAGATCGTCGCGCCGGTCGATGCCGGTCGGAAACACAACGTTGGCGACGATCCCGTCGCGCTCTTGCGGGAGCACTGGCGTCAACACCGGTTCCACCGAGCGATAACGTACCACGCGCGGATGTTGCCTTGAGAGCACCATCACCCCAGCCGAGTAGCATAGGTGATGCCCGTTGCCATCCGTACTCGCCGCTTCGCTGACACCGTGGTAAACAATCATCCAGCCGTGCTTGGTAAGGACAGGCGGGGTTCCAGCGCCGATCTTGAGCCGTTCCCAGGGCGAGACTGGAGTCGCCAGTCTGTGATGAGAGGTAAACCGACCCAGGCGATCTGGTTCACGGCCTTTCAAGACCGGCGGGCAATAGGAAATCCAGATACTCTCCCGATCGAGATCAACTTCGCGGGTCGTTGGATGACAGGCTGTCTCCTCTGGACGAGTGCCCGGGAAAAGCGGGCGGTGAAGCATACCCAGTTCCATTTTCCCGGAGGAGTTAGGGATTGCAACAGGGAAGAGGCTCGCGTCTTTGTCGTCCACGCTGCTCAAATCGATGTCGTGCCAATGAGCGTAGGTTGCCAGGCCGAGACGTTTCCAGTGAAAGAGGTCCTGCGATTCGGCTAAAGCGATCCTTGGACCTTGAGGAGAAAATGCAGTGTAGGACATGATGTAGCGGTGGAGAGGTTCCACGAAGGTGACGCGGGGATCCTCACAACCACCGCTGCCATCGGGCCGTCGCTCATAGTCCGCGTCCGGCTCCAACGCTATGCCAAGCCTCTCGACGCCGACCGGATCGCCGGCTTCATTGAATTGCACCCGCGCAATCCCGATGCGCGAGTAATTGCCTTTCGCTACCATCCGCGGAAAGAGATAGAGTTCGCTATCGGGGCCGCGAACGGCCGCTGGGTTCAGTACGCCTTCCACCTCCATCGGATTGCCCGGTTCCGGCTCCATCAACATCCCCAGGCGGCGCAACTTGAATTCGTTCATCTCAACTCCTCAAAGAGTTGCATTTGCCACCTTGAAGACTCTCGCCTGTTCGCCGTCGTCCAAGCACGCGATGATCGCCTCGATCACCCGCTTGGTCTCACTGGGGCCTCGAACCGGAATAGATATGACACCTGCCTGTTCAGCCGGGTAGTCGTTTCCTCCCACAAACAATGCGTCTCCCACGTAAATCATTTCTTTCACAGAAATGCCAAGTGTATCTTGCAGCTTTTTGATCCCGTAAGCTTTGTCGATGCCCGGCTTGGTAACATCAATGGACGTCGCGCCACCGAGGCGCACCGAGAACTCCGGAATTAATGTGTCAAGGATCGTTTTGATCTTCTTCCGTTTGGCGAAATCCGCATCCCATTTTTCTTTTTCTTCTAAGGGAGCTTGCTGGCCAAGTGCGGAATACGTTACCTGGCTTCCACGATCCTCAATGGTCTCGCCCCACGTCTTCTTGACAGAGAAGCCTGCGTCTTCTGTGGCTTTCTTCAGAGAACTGACGATCTTCTGTTTTTCCTCCGCAGTAAGATCTTCCGAATAGAGCTTGTTCCACTCCCCGGTGTATTGATAGAACTCCGTTCCGCAGGTTGGAAGAATCGATAGCTTTGCCAGGCTGTCGTCCTGCGGCAGATGGGAGAGCACCTGCTTTTCAAACTGTAGCCATGCGCCTCCGGAGATGATCGCCACCTTGACCACGCCGAGCAGGTCATGCAGAAGCGACGACATCTCGGCATCGAGGGCCGACTTGCTTGCGGCGAGCGTTCCGTCGAGGTCAAAGACAATTAGCTTCTTCACCATTCATCCACCTCTCACTTCGTGCGGTTTCAATTGGAATTTCCGGCCACGCTGACTCTCTCGTCATTGAAAGGCTTTCGACGATTCGGGCAGCGCGATTTCCAACAAGGTCACTGCGTTGTTGGGGTGAAATTCACACGCGCCGACCACCGCAGGCAAGAGCCATACTTCGCCCTTATTGACGCCATACGCGGAGCCTCCGCCTTCGAACCACCCCGAGCCCTCAATGCAAACGAGCGCGCGCGGCATCTCTGCGGCACCGACGTTAAACGGTGATTCTCCGTGCAGGCGCCACAACAGAAAATGTTCACAATCAAAGAGTCTTTCACGCTCCGCGGGAATGGTGCTCACCACAGTGGGAGTCACGAGCCCACCATTGCTGTTTGCGAAATCAATACTGGCAAGCGCCTGATCGACCTGAAGTGGCCGTGGTTGTCCAGTCTTTGCGTCAACATGACCCCAATCGTAGAGGCGGAATGTCACATCGCTGTTCTGCTGAATCTCAAAGACGACAACATCACCGCCCAAGGTGTGAACCGTTCCAGCAGGAATGAATACGCTGTCGCCTGGCTTTGGAGCGATGCCCACGAGGTGATCCGCGATTGTGCCGGTGGCTAGTGAGCGTCGCAGATCGCCGGCAGTCGTGCCCGTTTTCAGGCCCGCATAGATCCGGCTTCCACTTTCTGCCTCAATCACAACCCACGCTTCGGTCTTTGCCATTTCTCCCGCTGGAATCAGCTCTGGGTGCGCATTGCTGGGATGCACCTGCACTGAGAGCATTTCGCGTGCATCCAGAAACTTGAGAAGCAGCGGAAAGCGCCTGAAGCGCGAGGCCAACCGCCCCATCAGTTGATTGCGGTACTGCTCCATCAATTCACCGATGGTTTGCCCCTTGAGCGGCCCATTGGCAATCTGGCTTTGATGATCGTCGCGGTCGCTGAGCACCCATGCTTCACCAATGGGTTCGTCCCCCGGAAGCGGCATAGATAGCAGGTCAGATAACCGCCTGCCGCCCCACAGCCGATACTGATAGATAGGCTCAAAGCGTAAGGGATACAAAGGCATTTGACCCATTGTTTATCACCTTGTTCTCATTGCTGGCGGCTGGCGTTTGATCGATTTCAGCGGCGCAACCAAAGTTGTTCAAACCGGCAGATCGCCGCCATCAGGCTCATTGATTTGGAAAATCTGATTGGGTTTGCCATGTCGCGGTAATTGCGGACGCTGGCTAGCGCGGTTGGTGCCATGGAACCCACGCCAGGTCGCCACTCAACACGTAGATCGCGAGTGCCGAAGCCATGAAGATTGCGCCAATCCAGAAGCGCCAGTCACGATGCATTCGTCTCCAGTAAGGACCGGGATCGGGCTCACCCCTGTCGCCGCTATTTCCTTCCAAGTTGTGCTTGCTTCCAGTCATTGCTTCTCCATATCCGATGAGTATTCTCCGTTGCGTGCTGCCATATTGCAGCGGGCACGATGATACAAGGCCTTCTGTGCCGCCCAAACATTTGTCTCCTGCCCCTGCCATATCTCCAAAGCCGGCTGCTGAATGGCGCGAGCAAACGAAAATGCCAGCGCCCAGGGAAGCCGCGATTTAAATCTCACATTCATTGCATTCAAGCGAGCTGAGGCCAATTCCGCAGATTGCCCTCCCGAGAGAAATGCAATCGCAGGAACAGCCGCGGGGACTGCGCGCAGCAGGCAGGCGACTGTTGCCTCAGCAACCTCTTCAATCTCCGCTTGCTTGCTGCAATCTGTCCCAGGCAGAACCATGTTAGGCTTCAGAATCATTCCTTCCAATAAAACCCGTTGCGTAAACAATGCACTGAAGACAGTGCGCAGCACTTCGTCTGTGACCTTGCGGCAATGCTCCAAAGTATGCTCGCCATCCATCAGAACCTCCGGCTCGATGATCGGAACCAGACCCGCTTCCTGACAAAGCGCCGCATAGCGAGCGAGGGCATGAGCATTGGCATCCATACAGCCCCAACTGGGAATTCCTCGGCCAATTGCAATGACCGCGCGCCATTTCGCAAAGCGCGCTCCCATCTGAAAGTATTCTGCTAGACGTTCACGCAATCCATCCAGCCCCTCGGTGACTGTTTCTCCCGCGTGGCTAGCCAATTCTTTTGCACCAATATCGACTTTGATTCCGGGGATAATTCCCGCTTCCTCAAGAGCTTTGACAAACGGAGTACCATCTCTCTTCTCTTGACGAATTGTTTCGTCGTAGAGAATTGCTCCACTGATGCATTCGCCCAGTCCTGGAGTGGTGATGATCAGCTCCCGAAAGTCGCGCCGCATCGCAAGGGTCTGCGGGATACCAAGCTTGGAAAACCTCTTGTTGCAGGTTCCGTTGCTCTCATCCATGGCAAGCAATCCCTTGTGATCGGCAACAAGTAACTGCGCAGTATCTTTCAGCAATTGCGAATTCATGAGGGCCTGCTCACTAGAAATTCGACGGATGGTGGAAGCCCCCGGCGTACTCGATGGGGTGGCTCAGTTTCCAAAGGCGTGATTCTTTTCACGGCTGTTGCGCTCATGGTTCACTCCTCAGTGCGCCCATGTCGGCAGGCAAACGCGAAACTACTATAGAGTACTATTCAAAAGAAAGCGCCCGGGCGTCCGGTCAATTATGAACAGAGTCCGACTCTTTTATTGCCTATGCTTCAATGGTAAAGAGATTGGGCCAAATAGAGTCTGCGCCAAAAGGTTGTTCAGTAGGGAGTGGGTTCAAACAACCAGCGAACACACCCGCGCCCAAAAAGTGCCTAGCATTTTGAGCTGGGCTACGCAGTCATCTAGTCGACGATGGTTCCGGTAGGCTTCGTCGGCACCAGCTTGTATCCGAAATTTGAGGTATGAAGCCTAGTCCGACAAAAGCTAAGAAAATGGGGCGCCCGATTTGAAACATGCCGTCGACAACGCTCTCGCGAAGGTGCCTCCCGGCGCTCCCCGCACTGAAGCGGTTGTTCTGGCTCCGAATGAGTCTCAAATCCCTGCGATTGCAAAGAACCATAACATTCGTGTCTCCCCTGCAGTCATAGATGCGGCTGGAAAAGACGGGGATGAATTGCTTCGCTCGTTGCGGGTGGCCTTAGCTGGCCTCACACAAAACGAAGCCGACTCGCGAATGCGCACCGCAGGACCGAACGAAGTTGCGCAAGAGAATCAGCGCGGCTGGTTCATCAGTCTCCTGATCATCCTTCGAAACCCGCTTGTCATTCTACTCGCGGTCCTGTCGTCGATCTCCTTTGCCACTGGAGATCCCCGTGCTGGAAGCGTTATGGTCGGCATGATTGCGTTGAGCGTCACTCTCCGATTCTTGCAGGAAGCTCGTGCAGGCGCAGCTGCGGCGAAGCTCAAGGCGATGATCCACGTAACCGCCACCGTGGTCCGGGATGGCAAACCGCAGGAGATCCCGCTTCGCGATCTCGTTCCCGGAGACATCATCAATCTGTCTGCCGGAGACATGATCCCAGGTGACGTGCGAGTCCTGTCTGCGAAAGATCTGTTCGTGAGCCAGGGTACGCTGACTGGAGAGTCGCTTCCTGTCGAGAAGTTTCACGATGCCGATCCGAATCCTACAAACTCCCCGGTCGAACTCAAGAACATATGCTTCATGGGTACCAGCGTTCAAAGCGGCACAGCAACCGCGGTCGTTGTCGTTATAGGAGTTCATACCTATCTCGGCACCATGGCAAGTTCCATCACGCAGGATGGAACGCCAACTAGCTTTGACCAGGGTTTGAGCCGCTTCACATGGCTCATGATTCAGTTCATGGCGGTCATGGTGCCTCTGGTCTTCTTTATTAACGGGTTTACCAAGCACGATTGGAAGGGCGCATTTTTCTTCGCGATGGCCGTGGCCGTTGGCCTGACCCCGGAGATGCTACCCATGATCGTCTCCGTCTGCCTGGCCAAAGGTGCACTTGCCATGAGCCGCAAGAAGGTGATCGTCAAGCGTCTTAACGCAATTCAGAATTTCGGCGGAATGGACGTGCTCTGCACCGATAAGACCGGCACGCTTACCGAAGATCGCGTCGTCCTGCAACGGCACTGTAATGTCGCAGGACGGGAAACGGATGAAGTGCTCCGCGACGGCTACCTCATCAGCCATTTTCAGACCGGTCTGAAGAACCTGCTTGATACAGCGATTCTGAATAGCTCCGATTTCCACGAGAAAGCCCTTATTGAGAAATACAAGAAACTTGACGAGATCCCCTTCGACTTCACGCGGCGCATGATGTCTGTGCTTGTCGAAAATCCTGAAGGCAAGGCGATCTTGCTAACCAAAGGCGCACCAGAAGAAATCTTCCATCAATGCTCGCAATTTGAGCTTGACGGAAAGTTGTCGCCTATGGATCCCACGCTAATAAAAGGGTTAAAGGACCAGTATGCGAGTCTGAGCAACGATGGATTTCGTGTTTTGGCGGTTGCAGTAAAGGAGTTGGCCGGAAAGACTTCCTGCGCAAAGGAAGATGAACACGATCTTGTGCTGAAGGGATATGTCGCATTCCTCGACCCGCCCAAGCCCACCGCCGCAACCGCGATCGAAGCACTGCACAAGCATGGCGTGGTTGTGAAGATCCTTACGGGCGACAACGACTTGATAAGCCGCAAGGTTTGCCGTGACGTCGGACTTTCGGCCGACCCAATGCTGTTGGGCGATGAAGTCGAGAGAATGTCGGATACTGAATTGGCCGAAGCGGCAGAGAAGACAACACTCTTCGCCCGCCTCTCGCCCGCACACAAGCAGCGAATCGTACGTGTCCTGCGCAAAAAGGGACACGTCGTGGGATTTCTGGGCGATGGCATCAACGACTCCCCCGCACTGCGTGCCGCGGACATTGGCATCTCGGTGGATACTGCGGCCGACATCGCAAAGGAATCGGCCGATCTGATTCTGTTGCAGAAGGATCTGATGGTGCTCGAAGGAGGCGTCATCGAGGGACGCAAGGTTTTCGCCAACATCATCAAGTACATCCGCATGGGCGCCAGTTCCAACTTTGGAAATATGTTCAGCGTGCTAGGGGCAAGTGCCTTTCTGCCATTCCTCCCCATGGCTCCGATCCAAATTCTGACAAACAATATGCTCTACGACTTCTCTCAGGTTCCGATCCCCAACGATGCGGTGGACGACGAACTGGTCGCGCATCCGCGGCCCTGGAATATTGGCGAGATCAGGCGATTCATCCTCTGCATCGGACCCATTAGCTCGATCTTCGACTACACGACTTTCTTCGTCATGCTCTATCTATTCAAATGCTGGGATCCATCCCGCGCCCATATGTTTCAGACAGGCTGGTTCGTGGAGTCCGTCATGACTCAGACGCTCGTGATCCATATCATTCGCACAAATAAGATCCCCTTCTTCCAGAGCCGCGCAAGCTGGCCGCTGCTGATCACAACATTGACCATTATGGCCATTGGAGCTTGGCTGCCGTATTCACCGCTGGCCCCTTCGCTGGGCCTGACACACTTGCCGGGAATGTACTGGCCGATTTTACTGCTAACGCTACTTGCCTACACAGGCCTTACGCAAGGGGTCAAGGTCTGGCTGCTGAGGATGAAATGGATCTAGTACAGGGCAAGTCAACCACGTCTTTGGGCAGTTCCATCGAATCCCAAGGTCGACCAATCAACAAGAATGCATTTCGGCGTTTTCAGAAGTTCCTCGTTCACAAGCGATTCAATATGCCAACGCGCAGCAGAAGGCTGCATCGCACCGGCGGCATCGGGCTTCTTCGGGCTGCAGTCTTGGGTGCAAATGACGGCATACTGTCAACTTCAAGTCTGGTACTCGGCGTTGCGGCGGCTCATGGAACTCACCGTAGTATCTTGGTCGCAGGGATCGCAGGTCTGGTATCCGGAGGGATGTCCATGGCTGCAAGTGAGTACGTTTCCGTGCACTCGCAGGCCGATACCGAAGAGGCAGAACTGGCTCTTGAACGTACAAAACTGAAACAAGACAACAAGGGCGAACGCCAGGCGTTGACGGCAATCTATGTTGCTCGCGGGCTTGAACCGCTGCTCGCGACTCGGGTCGCGCAACAGTTGATTGCATACGACGAATTGGGCGCATATGCCCGCGACGAACTCGGTATCTCCGAAAACTTCCGCGCCCGCCCGATTCAAGCATCCCTGGCCGCCGCTTGCAGTTTTGCTCTCGGGGCTATGATGCCACTCCTGATCACTGCAATCGCACCTCAGGCACGATTAATTCCGTTTGTGTCTGTATCGTCGCTGGCAGTTCTCGCACTGATGGGCGGACTGGCTGCGCACGCCGGAGGAGCAAAAGTTATCATGGGCGCAATTCGTGTAACATTCTGGGGTGGTTTGGCAATGGCCATGACCTCCGGTATCGGCTGGCTGGTGGGGGCAGTTGCGTAGCTTCATTGAACGTAACTTCCGAAACACTGGACAGGGCATCATCAAAGGTGGCCCTAGATTTGCTCACCCGTGTCGTCCTCCGGCGAGGCTGCGGCATTACACAGCCTTCAAAAAATCACAGTGATATCAGCGCGGACCAGAATGCGCGTGGTTGGCTAACTTGCCTGCGATGTATACGATTGCACAGCGCCATCAAATGCAAAGTGGAAAACTGCAAATGCAACAGACAGAGTGTTTCCTAAACGATGGAGGACACCATGCCCCAGAGCAATTATGACAATGCGGCGGACCTGCACATCTACGCAGCCCACGCCCACACCGCCGCCGCCGCCGCACACCACCGTGGCGATCACGAAGCCGCGGAGGAACTGAGCTCAAAGGCTCACGACTACTCGACCGAAGCTTCTGAGAAGACACTTGAGATCGCGCAGCAGCTTCACGCCCCTATGAGGGCTTAGATTGTTTTCAACTACAACCTCGAAATTTGGGAGACATGTAAAATGGCCGCTCCGAGCAGCACTTTCGACCCACAGGCGAACCGTATCAACCGTTCAGAAGCGCGGCACAGATTATTCGGAGTTGATTCAGCTTCCTCTCTTCAGTTGGTGCCCCGTCCCAAGCGTCCGGTCAGGATAGCGGTGATCGGAAATCATCTTCCGAGGCAGTGCGGAATTGCAACTTTCACCACTGACTTGTGCGATGCGATCGCTGCCGAATACGGAACGGCCCAACTATCAGTCGTAGCGGTCAATGACGGGCAATCATCCTACTCATACCCGGAGCGGGTTCGATTCGAGATCAGCGAAGATGATATAGCGTCTTACAGGGCAGCCGCCGACTTTTTGAATAGGAGCAATGTCGATCTAGTGTGCTTGCAGCATGAATATGGAATCTACGGAGGCAAATCCGGAAGCCACATCATTGAGTTGCTGAAACGCCTTAAAATGCCGGTGGTGACAACTCTGCACACGGTGCTTCGTGAACCGAATTCTGACCAACGAGTTGTGATGTACAAGATTGCCGCACTCTCAGAGCGCCTTTTCGTGATGAGCCAATACTCCTCGCGTGTTTTGCGGGAGGTGTTCAATGTTTCTGCCGAGAAGATCAAACTGATACCTCATGGCATCCCAGACCTGCCTTTTGAGCGGTCGGATATTTACAAAGAAGCTTTCTCTTGCCAAGGCAAGAGTGTCCTTCTCACGTTTGGACTGCTCTCTCCGAACAAAGGGTTCGAAAACGTGATTCAAGCCATGCCGCGCATCTTGTCAAGTCACAGCAACGCTGTCTACATGATTGCCGGCGCCACTCACCCGCACATCTGGGCCCGTGAAGGAGATCGCTACAGGATTGAGTTGCAGGCACTGGCAAAGAATCTGGGCGTGGAACGGCAAGTCCTGTTCGTCAACCGGTTCGTCAGTCCGGGAGAGATGGCTTCGCTGGTCTGCTCGGCCGACATTTACATCACGCCCTACTGTCATGAAGCGCAGGCTGTATCGGGAACCCTGGCATATGCCATGGGCGCTGGGAAGGCCATCATCTCGACCCCTTACTGGCACGCCGCGGAACTGTTGGACCATGGGCGCGGAATGCTGGTGCCGTTCGAGAACCCAACCGCCATCGCGACAGCGACAATCGCACTCCTAGCCGACGATGTGGCGCGCGGAGAAATGCGCGAACGTGCCTATCTTTATGCACGATCCATGGTCTGGAATCGTATTGCACAGTCCTACATGCGGTCATTTGTAGAAGCGAATTCCACTCGAATGGAACCGGCTCACGTAGGTTATCCCGTCCAGGCGGTCGAGAGGATGGTTTCGAGCCTACTCCCAAATGCCTACGCTTAGGAAAGAACCGCGCGCTCTTCGATAACATTGACGCGAAGGGGCATATTCGGCGCAATCAAACCGGCTGCATAACCTTGGGGCATAACCCAAGATCAAAGGAGATCTGAAATGCTCATACTCATCATTGTTCTGGTGTTGGTTTTCGGCTTGGGCGGAGGATACTACGGCTACGGCCGTTGGGGCATGGGCGGAGGCACAGGAATCGGGTTAGGCACGGTGCTGGTAATCTTGCTGGTGTGCTATCTGCTAGGGATTTTCCGATAGGAAGATTTGCAAACGTCTCGGCCGACAGAGCTGACTCAGAGTGCATAGTAAACCGCCAGACCTCCCTGGGTATTCAGCACTTACCTTCACGTTTATCCCTGTCGGATATGCGTCACGGTGTTCCGTACAAGTACGAGCTTTGCAGAAAACTTCTGCTCACCCCGCCGTGCCGCATCTGTCCACTCGTTGTTCATGAGGCCAGCACTTTGCTCATAGCTTCCTCCAGATTCCGTCTCACGAAGGACACTCGATCATTTCTCAACTTTCGAAAAGGATTACGCCTTCTTGGAGAGGGAAAATTGGTCACTATTGTTCACATATCTGGAAGCATTTCAACTATCTTTGTTCGAGTGGTGCCAATAATGAATGTGATGAGTTGAGCCGGTTATCCCGCCATTGGAGCAACTGGCAAGAAAGTACAACGCGATTTTTGCTTCATGTTCAAGGCTAGGCGTGGCGTGCCAAGAGAGAGCGGTACCGATGGATTTTCAACAAAAGAAACGTGATTTGGCCCGCGGCCTTGTGGCTAGAGAAGCCGAAGCGAGTACGACCTCCCTGCAGACCGAACTCCCATCTATTCGCGTCTATGAGAAGTTGCGTCGTCAACTCGGCTCACCCGTTGGAGTTGACGGATTTTATGCGCTCGCTTCACGCGCTTTGGCTCTTGCCAAGGCAGAATCTTCCAGTCTCAACGTGGTGCAGATAACGGCAAATGGAGGAGTGTGCGGTCTTGGCGAAGCTGAATCTCAGCCGGACGCGGACGAGGATGGCGACGCTGGAGTGATTTTGATTGCGCAGTTGCTTGGGCTGTTTCTGACCTTTCTTGGCGAGGCAACAACGCTGCGTTTGATCGAAGATTTGCGCCTTCAGGTTGGAGATACGACAGAGTTGACCGCAGCCACAGCGGACACGACCGACCCAGAGGTCGATTCACTGCTCAGAGCTGCGGCGTTCGGAGACCTGCTACTGGAGATTGACCAGTTGAGAGGCGTGAGCGAACGGATCGAAAAACTGGCGGATAATCATCCCGGGATGGAACAAGGCCTTTTTAGCGCAGCTGGGAGCATTCGCAATATCGCAACGGTTTTGGATGTTTTCACACTCATACGGAGCAAGGCGGGTGGCCCTTCAGAAGATGGGCCATACCCACAAATGAATCGCTACATGAACTGAATTTCACCGGCGTTTTATTTCGCTCCAAGGTCTTTACATAGGGGCGTAGAAAACTTTAACCATCGGGATAGAACCGATAGCGGAATCTTCCGCTTGGAGCGATTTTGGGTTGTGTATGACGGCTCCCCCAGAAATGCGAGATTTAGCCCGTCGCCTTCTTGTGTACGAAGCCGCTGTGGACAAAACCTCCGAAACAGTGGAGTCTGTGACGCTTCGCGTCTATGAGAAGCTACGGCAAAGTCTTGGCGTCTTTGCTGGAGTTGCCTGCTTTCAGTCCCTCGCCTTCCGCGCTTTGACTCAAGCCAAGTCGGAAGCTCCCGATCTTTGGGCAGCGCGGGTCGCAGAGGATGGATCTTTACAGGGCTTAGGCGAGTTTGAGCCTCAAGCCGACATGGTCAAGGATAACGCTGGCGAGTATCCGGCTGGCGAGGGAGGAATTGCTCTCATCGCCCGTTTGCTCAACCTGCTGTTTGTCTTCCTTGGCGAAGCCTTGACTTTGAGCCTGCTGCGCAATGCGTGGCCAGGTGCAACCTTTGACGATCGCAGTTCAGAGAACGGGAGAGAATCATGAGCACCGAAGACAGAGTGACGATCAATAAGCTACCGACCGGAGTTCCGGGCCTCGACGAGATTGTGGGCGGCGGTCTTCCTGAATTCTCGTTCAACATCATTGCAGGCGCCCCTGGAAGCGGGAAGACAACGCTGGCACACCAGATCGTGTTTGCCAATGCAAGCCCGGAACGGCCTGCTCTCTATTTCACCGTTCTCGGCGAATCAGCAATCAAGATGCTGCGTTACCAGCAACAGTACACATTTTTCGATCCGGTCAAGCTGTCCGGCTCCATTCGCTTCATCAACCTGAGTCAGGTTGTTTTAGAGAAGGATCTGGGCGCAGTCCTGGAGGAGATCACTAAAGAAGTCGAAAAGGCTAATCCTGCAGTCGTGGTTGTAGACTCCTTCCGCACCATGGTGCTCAAGCCTCAAAGTGACATGGACCTGCAATCTTTCATTCAAAGGCTGGCGCTGTTTCTGGCCAGTTGGCAAGCGACAACTTTCCTGATTGGTGAATATGCAGAGGAAGAGTTGCGTGATAACCCCATCTTTACCGTCGCCGATGGTCTCTTTTGGCTGCGCCAGACGGCTGAACGAAACTCAATTGTTCGAAAGCTACAGATTGTAAAATTACGCGGTCAGGATTCCGTGCCGGGGTTGCACACATTCCGCATTACCGATGCCGGAGTGCAAGCCTTCTCGCGCACCTTTGGGTTGACCGCTCGCAAGAGGAAGCCGCCTTGCAATCGGCGCCTTTCCTTCGGCGTTCCGGAACTGGACAAGATGCTGGATGGTGGCGTGCGCGAAGGCGACAGCGTGCTCATAGCCGGGTCTTCGGGAACCGGGAAATCTGTCCTGGCAACCCAGTTTATAGCGGAAGGCATACGCCAGGGAGAACCGGGAATCGTAGCGGTTTTTGAAGAACGGCCAGAAGCGTACACTGAGCGGGCCACCAGTTTAGGTTTGGATCTGGAAACACCGCAGAAAGATGGAAAACTCACGATTCTCTATCTCCGTCCCCTCGACCTCTCAGTCGATGAAACCATGCAGTCGATTCTCGATGCTGTGCAGAAAATCGGTGCCAAGCGTCTGGTGATCGATTCCCTGGCGGGCTTTGAGATGGCTCTGTCGCCCGGCTTCCGCGCCGACTTTCGCGAATCTCTATATCGGATGATCTTTGCGCTGACGGGAATCGGGGTGACGATCCTAAGCACGGTCGAAGTGGATGAGTCTTTTACCGAATTCCCATTTAGTACCTACTCAATCTCTTTTCTTTGTGATGACATTCTCCGGCTTCGCTACGTATCCATCGATGGCCAGCTTCGCAAGATCATGGTGGTTATTAAAATGCGAGGCGGGAATCATGCCAAGGATATTCGCGAATATGAAATCACTTCCAAGGGAGTGGTTATTCTGGGTAAGCGATTAACAGACTATCAAGGCTTAATCAGCGGAGTTCCCATGCATTCAAACCGATCCGACAAGAGAAATGAACCCTCACAATAGCCGAGAATCAGGAACGCGATTACGCGAATTGTGAGCAGAATTGAACAGACCGCCAATATCTGTCTCGGTCTATGATGTGTTTAAGTGTCGGTTTGGGTGATCGCTGCTGTTGAAACGCCGTATCTCCGCCGCGGATTTACCACCCCGGTACTCAAGGGTTCTGATGTTTGCCGATGAATCCGCTTTCATCGGCGCAACTGTTTCTGATCGCAGTGCTTCTCAGTTGCGCATCCTCATTCATTCCTACCATGATCTATCTGTTTCCAGAATGAGGCTTAGCCATGATTACTTTAACTTCCCCTCCCTTTGATGCCGCCGCCTTTCTGGCTAACGCGGGCCTAGGGCGCAGAATTGTTCAACTAGCTCCCCATGAAACCTTCTTTTGCCAAGGCGATCCCGCCGACTCAATCTACTATCTACAACGAGGTCGGGCGCGAGTTACCGTGGTCTCTACAGCGGGAAAGGAAGCCACAATCACGCTGGTCAGCGCAGGCGAATTTGTGGGCGAAGGCGCGCTTGCGGCCGTGCCGGGGATGCGTCTGTCCACGGCCACAGCTGTCACCGCCTGTGACTCGCTTAAAATAACGCGGGAAGAGATGGCCCGCACGATGCATACGGAGCCTATCTTCTCCGACCTGTTCATGAAATTTCTGCTCACGCGCAGCATACGTACGCAGGCCGATCTGGTCGATCAACTATTCAATTCCAGCGAAAAACGCCTGGCCCGAATTCTGCTTTTGATGGCGGAGTTTGGCCAGCCTGGAGAGCCGGAGCCCCTGATCCCCCCCATCACACAAGAAACTCTGGCGGAGATGATCGGAACCACGAGGTCTCGTGTGAGCTTCTTCATGAATCGGTTTCGCAAGCTCGGATTCATTGACTACAATGGCCGTATCCAAGTCCACAAATCACTCCTCAATGCAGTCCTACTCGATCGCTTTCCCGATCACGAATCTCAGGAACCGCGCCTTGTACCCAAACTGAAGGCAGTTCCGAGCCAATCCATTGCCAAGCTTTGTGCTTGAGAAATTGTTCGACGCCTCTTTGGCTATTGGCATCTCAGCGCCGGCCTTACGCAAGGCGTCAAGGTCAGACTGCTGAGGATGAAATGGAACGGCAAATTGAGCAAAACAGACCATACATTCGATCCGATTTTTGACGATGATGGAAAAGGTACTTTGCCCAATTCGCTTGAGACCGGAGTCCTGCATGTCAGAGATCGAAGACAACGCGGATATTCGGCACATTGGCGCAGATCACCAGTTATCTCCGCCCGTTCCCTGGTATCGAAAGCGCTGGTTCTTGTGGCTGGGCTTAATTATTCTGCTTCTCCTGGCTGCAATCCTATTCTTCATCCTCCACGAAAACGACGCCAAAGCGGCGGCCGCCAAGCGTGCGCTGGCCGCCGCGAAGCCATCTGTCTCCGCCACTATCGCTACAGCCGCTAAGGGTAGTATCGGCATCTACCTCGATGCCATTGGCACGGTAACTCCGGTCTACACCTCCTCCATCACCGCGCAGGCAAACGGTGTGCTGACGGCAGTGCATTACAACGAAGGACAATTCGTTCAGAAGGGCGTCGCGTTGATTGACATTGATCCGCGCCCCTATCAGGCTCAGTTGCTGCAAGCCGATGGCGCGCTCGAGCGCGATACAAATGTACTGGCGCAGGCCCGGATGGATCTGGATCGCTATCGCGCCGCGTGGACTGGAAATGGAATCCCCAAGCAGTTGCTGGATGACCAGGAAAAAATTGTCTCTGCGGACCAGGGCACGGTGAAAAACGATCAAGGCACCGTGAATTACAATCAGGTCCAACTCGGCTATTGCCACATAGTCGCGCCGATTGCCGGCCGGGTGGGCCTTCGCCTGGTTGACCCAGGAAACGTCGTGCAGGCAGGCGCATCCACCGTGCTGGTGGTCATTACGCAAGTGCAGCCCACGACCGTGATTTTCACAATGGCGGAAGACAGCCTGGGACAGGTGCAGGCGCGGATGCGGCAGATGCATACATTGCCCGTCGAGGCGTGGGACCGCTCTCAGACCACAAAAATTGCCACGGGCAAATTGTTCACCATCGATAACCAGATTGACACCACGACGGGAACGGTAAAATTGCGCGCTCTCTTCAATAACCAGAACGGTGCTCTTTTCCCCAACCAGTTTGTGAATACAAAGTTGCTGGTGAATACGCTCGAGGGTGTTACGCTGGTTCCCACTGCGGCCATTCAACACAATGGAGAGGTGTCCTTTCTCTATGTGATTGCGAATGACGTGGCGAGCGTGCGCAATATCACGACCAGCGTCGCGGACGGCGGCATGACTGCCGTGAAGGGAATCAATCCGGGCGAAATGATTGCCACCAGCAGCTTTGACAAGTTGCAGGCCGGGAGCAGGATCGCCGTGGTGAAGCAGGCGGCTCCAGCCAACACCGTTGAAGGCAATACCCCGTGAATCCATCCGGGCCTTTCATTCAGCGCCCTGTTGCCACCTCGCTGCTGATGGCGGCGATCCTGCTTGTTGGTGTCGTTGCATATTTCCAGTTACCGGTCTCTGCCTTGCCGCAAGTTGATTACCCCACCATCCAGGTCCTGACCTTCTATCCCGGCTCCAGCCCCAGCGTGATGGCCACCACGGTGACTGCTCCACTGGAGCGCCAGTTCGGCCAGCTACCGGGACTGAGCCAGATGACGTCCACCAGTTCCGGCGGATCTTCCGTCATTGTGTTGCAGTTCGATCTAAGCCTGAACATCGACATCGCGGAAGAAGAGGTTCAGTCCTCGATTAACGCCGCACAGAGTCTTTTGCCCTCGAACCTTCCATCGCCGCCCGTCTATAGCAAAACAAATCCTGCCGATGCTCCTGTTCTCACGCTGGCCATTACATCCGGCTCCATGCCGCTCTCGCAGGTTGAGGACATGGTGGACACTCGCCTCGCGCCCAAGCTCTCGCAGTTAAGCGGGGTTGGCTTGGTGAGCATCAACGGTGGGCAAAAGCCGGCAGTCCGCATTCAAGCCAATCCGACGGCGCTCTCCTCGTACGGACTCAACCTTGAAGATCTGCGCACGGCGCTCACTGTGCAAAGCGTGAATGCAGCCAAGGGCAACTTCGACGGACCTCACCAGGACTACCAGATCAACTCCAGCGACCAGTTGGTGACCAGCGACGACTACCGAAACGTTGTGGTCGCCTATCGCAATGGCGCGCCCATTCTGCTGAGCAACGTTGCGCAGGTAGTGGATGGCATCGAAAACAACAAACAAGCGGCGTGGATGAACGAAACCCCGGCGGTGATCGTCAACATTCAGCGGCAGCCCGGCGCCAATACCATCAGTGTGGTGAAATCCATCAAGGCAATTCTCCCGCAGCTTGAGGCGAATCTGCCCGCCTCCATCAAGGTCACGCCGCTTACCGATCTCACCACGGCCATTGACGCTTCCGTCTCCGATGTTGAATTTGAGTTGATGCTCACGGTTGCCTTGGTTGTCATGGTCATCTTTCTCTTCCTGCGCAACGTGTACGCGACGATCATCCCCAGCATTGCCGTTCCGGTCTCACTGATAGGAACCTTCGGAGTCATGTATGCGCTGGGCTATAGCCTGGACAACCTTTCGCTGATGGCTCTCACCATCTCCACCGGGTTTGTGGTGGACGATGCCATCGTCATGATCGAGAACATCTCGCGCTATCTCGAAGCCGGGGACTCACCCATGCAGGCGGCCATGAAGGGCGCGGAACAGATTGGCTTCACCATTATCTCGCTCACCGTCTCCTTGATTGCGGTACTGATTCCACTGCTTTTCATGGGCGACGTTGTGGGCCGCCTCTTTCGGGAATTCGCGGTCACCCTGGCGGTCACCATCATCCTGTCGGCCGTGGTCTCCCTGACGCTGACGCCCATGATGTGTTCGCGCATTCTGCATCACACTCCCAAAGAACAACAGGGCCGCTTTTTCATGGCCTCGGAACGTGTCTTCGACCGAATGATTGCCTTTTACGGCCGAACGTTGAAGTTTGTCCTTGGATATCAAACCATCACGCTGCTGGTTGCCGTAGCCACGCTGGTGCTGACGATTGTGCTCTACATCATCATTCCCAAGGGGCTCTTCCCCACTCAGGATACGGGTGAGATTCAGGGCATTTCGCAAGCGCCGGAATCCATCTCCTTTGCAGCGATGGAAGCCAGGCAGCAGCAACTGGCTCACGTTGTGCTTGAGGACCCGGCGGTTGAGAGCATCTCTTCCTTTATCGGCGCGGATGGAACCAATACCACGCTGAACAGCGGACGAATGTCCATCAATTTGAAGCCGCTGAACGTGCGCAAGATCAATGCCTCCGATGTGATTCGCAGGTTGCAAGCCGGCCTGAAGCAGGTGGATGGCATCGAGCTTTATATGGAGCCGGTGCAAAACATTACCGTGGATGACCGGGTCAGCCGCACCCAATACCAGTACACGCTGGAAGACTCCAACCAGGACGAATTAAATTTGTGGACCGCACGGCTGGTCGACAAAATGAAGCAGATGCCGCAGCTTGCCGATGTGGCTACAGACCAGCAAACCGGGGGCCTGGCGGTATCGCTGATGATCGATCGCGTCACTGCTTCGCGGCTTGGGATTTCGCCGTCCACCATCGACAGCACGCTTTATGACGCTTACGGACAGCGTCAGATCAGCACCATGTACACGCAGTTAAACCAGTATCACGTGATTCTTGAAACCTCGCCGAGTACGCAGCAAAGCCCGTCCAAACTACAGGATTTGTACATTCAGACCAATGCGTCCGTGGGCGGTTCCGGGCCTGGAGCGTCCTCGTCCTTCGCATCTTCTGGATCTTCGTCAGCCGGCTCGAATGCAACCACGACTGCGGTTGCCTACACGCCATCTTCGGCTGCGCTCACCGCGCCAAAAAATGCTATCAACTCCGGTGTCGGCAGCACTGCCTCAACCGCAGCTTCGGCCACCAGTTCCGCGCCTTCCAATGCCGTGCCTCTCAGCGCTTTCACTCATATCGAAAAGACCATTGAGCCGCTTTCCATCAACCATCAGGGCCAGTTTCCAGCCGTGACCGTTTCCTTCAACCTGGCCCCCAATGCAGCGCTGGGAGGCGCAATTACGGCCATCACCAAGGCGCAGAAAGATCTGAAGATGCCGGCCAGCGTCCAGTATGGATTCCAGGGAACCGCGGCCGCCTTTCAAGGCTCGCTGGCCAATGAGGACCTGCTGATTCTGGCCGCGCTGGCCGCCGTCTATATCGTGCTCGGCGTTCTTTACGAAAGTTTTATTCATCCCATCACAATTCTCTCCACGCTGCCGTCGGCGGGCGTGGGTGCATTGCTGGCGCTGATCATTTTCAAACAAGACCTCAGTGTCGTCGCCGTCATCGGAATTATTCTTCTCATCGGAATTGTGAAGAAGAATGGCATCATGATGGTTGACTTTGCCCTGGAGGGCGAGCGAGAACATGGCAAAAGCGCCACGGACGCCATCTACGATGCCTGCCTGCTGCGCTTCCGTCCGATCATGATGACCACCATGGCCGCGTTGCTGGCGGGCATTCCGCTGGCAGTCGGCCAAGGCATGGGCTCCGAGCTGCGGCGTCCGTTGGGCATCGCCATGGTGGGCGGACTGCTGCTCAGCCAGGTGCTTACCCTTTACACCACGCCGGTCATTTACATTTTCTTCGATCAGATCGGCCATCGCTTCAGCCATGCGCCGAATGCAATTGACGCGGTCAGCCAGCCTCAACCAGCGGAGGAAGCATGAATATCTCCGCTCCTTTTATTCGCAGGCCAGTAGCCACCACATTGTTGACGGCGGGCGTTATCCTTGCGGGGGCCATCGCTTTCAACGTGCTGCCTGTTTCTCCATTGCCCCAGGTTGATTTCCCGACGATCTCGGTTTCGGCCAGCTTGCCTGGTGGAAGTCCGGCGATCAATGCCTCTTCCATTGCAACCCCACTGGAGCGCCAATTTAGCCACATCGCCGGAGTCACTGAGATGACCTCGTCCAGTTCGCTCGGCAGCAGTTCGATCACTCTGCAATTCGATCTGAGCCGCGACATCGATGGCGCGGCGCGAGACGTAGAGGCAGCCATCAACGCCGCGCGCAGTTATCTTCCGGCAAACCTGCCCTCGAACCCGACCTATCGCAAGGTGAATCCCGCGGACTCACCGATCATGATTCTTGGGCTCACCTCCGACAAGTATGACAAGCCGACGCTCTATGACGAAGCATCGTCGGTCATTGCGCAAAAGCTCTCGCAGATCGCGGGTGTTGGACAGGTGTCGGTCGGAGGTGGCGCTGGACCATCGGTGCGCGTGGAAGTGAATCCCACGCTGCTCAACAGCCACGGACTCACACTCCAGAATATTCAATCCGTGCTGAGCCAGCAGAATGCGCACGAGCCGGCCGGTCAAATCACCGACGGAGATACCACCGCCGATATTGTCACCAACGATCAGATCTCCCATGCGGACGAATACAAGCCCCTCATTGTCGGCTATAAGAGCGGAGCCGCAATCCGGCTCGCCGATGTGGCCGACGTATCCGACGGTGCGCAGAATATTCGCGCGGCAGGATACTTGAACGGCACGCCCTCGATCACCGTCATGATCTTTCGCCAGCCGGGCGCCAACATCATTCAAACCGTCGATCGTATTCGCAGCGAATTGCCCGCGATCGAAGCGTCCATTCCGCAAGGCATCAAAACTACCATAGTTCTTGATCGCACCACCACCATCCGCGCTTCTGTCAGCGATGTGGAACGCACACTCATTCTCTCCGTCATCCTGGTCATTCTTGTCGTCTTCCTATTCCTGCGCAATTGGCGAGCCACCCTCATTCCCACCGTCGCCGTTCCCGCCTCGCTTATCGGCACATTCGCCGTCATGTACCTGTTTGGCTTCAGTATCGATAATCTTTCTCTCATGGCGCTGACTATCTCGACGGGCTTCGTGGTTGACGACGCCATCGTAGTGATGGAAAACATTTCGCGCCTTCGTGAAGAAGGCATGACGCCCATGAAGGCGGCGTTCCAAGGATCAAAAGAGATCGGCTTTACTATCTTGTCGATCAGTATGTCGCTAATTGCCGTCTTCATTCCGATTCTTCTCATGTCCGGCATCGTCGGACGACTTTTCCGCGAGTTTGCCATCACGCTCTCAACGGCCATTGTTGTATCGATGGTCATCTCGCTCACCACTACGCCTATGATGTGCGCCTATCTGCTCAAAGATCAGAAGACGGTCAAGCACGGGCGCGCATATCGGCTCAGCGAGAAGGGATTTACATCGGTGCATGGTGCGTACAGCCGCTCTCTGACGTGGGTATTGAAGCATCCGGGGCCAGTGCTGATCCTCCTGCTGTTGACCATTGCGTTGAATTTTTATCTCATCGATATTATTCCCAAGGGGTTCTTCCCCCAGCAGGATACGGGAGCCATCACTGGAAGCGTGCGGGGACCGCAGGACGCATCGTTTCCGGTGATGAATAACTCAGTCTTGCAAATTGAAAAAGTGATCAAGAAAGATCCAGCCGTCGATAATGTGATTGCCTACACCGGCGGCAATGGCTCGTCGAATGGCGGCTTTGTTTATATCGCACTGAAGCCGCTTGATGTGCGCAAAGTTGGAGCGCGAGAGATCATCAATCGCCTTCGCCCCAAGCTCAACCGGCTTCCGGTTGCTTCGGCCTTTCTCCAGGCAGCGCAGGATCTGCGCATCGGAGGGCGATCGAGCAATGCCATGTACCAATACACAATTCAATCGGATAGCATCGAAGATCTTGCGCATTGGGGACCCATCCTGCTAGCGGGAATGCAGAAGCTTCACGGCTTTCAGGATGTCAGCAGCGATGCGCAAAATAGCGGCCTGCAAGAGATGATCGCTTATGATCGCCCTACCGCGGCGCGGCTTGGCATCACGCCGCAGTCTCTGGATCAATCCCTCTACAGCGCCTTTGGACAGTCGCAGGTGTCCATCATTTACACGCAACTGAATCAGTATTACGTCGTATTGGAGGTAGCTCCACCTTACTCGCAGACTCCCGATGGGTTGAAGAATATCTATCTCAACTCCACAGGCAGCGGCGTCATTCCGCTTTCCACCGTCAGCACGGCGCAAGCCAGTACAACACCGCTGGTCATCAATCACACAAGTTCTTTCCCGTCCGTCACCATGTCGTTTAACCTGGCCGAGAACATGTCGTTGAGCGATGCGACTCGCACGGTTTCGCAGATGCAGCAGCACCTGAATATGCCGGGAACGGTCCGCGGCTTCTTTGCCGGTACGGCGGCGGCCTACCAGACTTCGCTTGATAGTGAGCCACTTCTTATCGGAACGGCGTTACTGGCGGTCTATATTGTTCTCGGCATTCTGTATGAGAGCCTGATTCATCCTCTCACCATCATCTCCACTCTTCCATCGGCAAGCGTGGGCGCCATGCTTGCGCTCATGCTTTTCAAAATCGACCTCAACGTGATCTCGATCATCGGCATCATCCTGCTGATCGGTATCGTGAAAAAAAACGCCATCATGATGATTGACTTTGCCTTGGTTGCCGAGCGCGAGCACGGCAAGACCCCGACAGAGGCCATCTTCGAAGCTTGTCAGCTTCGTTTCCGTCCCATCCTGATGACCACTATGGCCGCTCTGTTCGGTGCGTTGCCGCTTGCTTTTGGCACAGGAACCGGTTCCGAACTCAGGCGTCCGTTGGGCATCACAATCGTCGGCGGATTGATTGTGAGTCAGATGCTGACTCTTTACACCACACCCGTCGTCTATCTGGCCTTCGACCGCTTGCGCCTCCGCTTCAAGAGCAGACAGCCAGTGACACTCCGCCAGGCAAGCGCAGAGGCCACTTAATAAAGGATGGATTTGGAGTGCTTCTTATGAAAATCTCGATCAAGTTGTCCGCAAGCCGGAACGCAACCTTGCACGTATCGGTATGCGCCGTTCTTTGTGCCATTCTGGCTGGCTGTAACGTGGGACCAAGCTATCTTCCACCAACAGAGACGGCGCCTGCGGCCTTCAAAGAAGCTCCAACTCAGTTCAAGGAATCCGATGAATGGACCGTTGCGCAACCCCAGGACGCAACTCTTCGCGGCAACTGGTGGGAGATCTACGACGAACCGGAACTGAATTCGCTCGAAGATCAACTCAACGCTGACAATCAGAATATACAACAGGCCTTTGAAAACTTTATGGAAGCGCGCGCCCTGGTGCGTGAGGCACGCTCGCAGTACTTTCCCACCGTTAGCGTTGGTGGTTCCTACGCGCGATCACAGACATCTTCCGATGTTGGGTCCACATCCAGCGCCGCCGGCACAGCCGGGAAACAGTCGCTGTTGTTTGACTTGCCCGCCGATATATCGTGGGAACCCGACCTATGGCAGAAGGTCCGCAACACAGTACGCGCCAGCCAATACACCGCCCAACTAACCGCGGCTGACCTTGAAAATGAGCGACTGACAGAACAAGCCACTCTTGCCGTATACTTCTTTGAGATTCGTGGACAGGACGCGCTGCAAAAGCTCCTCAATGAAACGGTTGAAGCCGACGAGAAAGCTCTCGATGCCGTGCGGACTGCCTATGACACCGGAGTTGGCGATCAGATTTCGGTTGTCGAAGCGCAGACTACTTTGGAGAGCGCGCAGTCGGCGGCAATTAACCTCGGCATTGCGCGCGCGCAGTTTGAACATGCGATTGCCATGCTCACCAGCAAGTCGGCATCCTCGTTCTCCATCCCTGTCGAGCCTAAAACCAGCGCGCCTCCTCCAATACCGGTCGGAGTTCCGTCCCAACTGCTCGAGCGTCGCCCGGATATCGCTGCCGCGGAGCGAAACATGGCTGCCGCAAATGCGCAGATCGGGGTTGCCTATGCCGCCTTTTATCCATCGCTGACGCTCTCCGCCAGCGGCGGCATCGAGAGTTCAGCCCTCAAGAACCTCTTCAACTGGCCCAGCCGCTTCTGGTCTGTCGGCTCATCGATCTCTGAAACTGTCTACGATGGCGGCCTGCGTCGCGCCACGGTTAATCAATACATCGCAACGTACAATGCGGATGTTGCCGCCTATCGCCAATCGGTGCTGGTTGCATTCCAGCAGGTTGAAGACGCGCTAGCGACGGTCCGCATTTTGTCCCAGCAGATTCTTCGCCAGAAGGAAGTAGTTGCATCATCCAAAAAGTTTTTGCAGCTCGAATCTGTGCGTTTCGATAACGGCATTGATCCCTACATCGACGTGGTCGCAGCACAAATTACCCTTCTCGGCAACCAGCAGTCTCTTGTCAATCTGCAAGTGCAGGAGATGACCGCCTCGATTCAGTTGATTGAGGCTCTCGGTGGAGGTTGGAATCGTTCGCAATTGCCTACTCCTGCCCAAGTCACGATGAATCCTTCAAAGTCGGATACTGCGATTCAGCATTAGATTGCGAACTCAATCTCGGCTACCTGGACAAACAATCAGACACCTTTGAAAATCACCGCGTGCTACCAGTTCCTTGATGAACAAGCCGGCCATGATGGTTTTGCCTGCGCCCGGATCATCGGCAAGAAGAAACCGGAGCGGCTGCCGCGGCAGCATGGCCTCGTAAACCGCCGTGATCTGGTGGGGTAGCGGTTCGACAAGAGAGGTGTGCACGGCCAGGACCGGATCGAATAAGTGCGCCAAACGGATGCGCTGCGCCTCCGATACTAGCCGGAACAACCGTCCGTCCCCGTCAAAGCTCCACGGTCGGCCTTGCGCAACCACTTCCAAACGTGGTTCATCATGGCGATAAAGCAGTTCGTTGGCAACTCGGCCTGAGGATCCCTTGTAGGTCAACTCCAGAGCTTGAGAGCCGAACCACTGAACACTGACCACGGTAACGTGTTGATCCAGCAGTACTCCCCGGACCGCTGCATTTGGTTGGAGGTCTTCGAGGCGCATACGTTGCCAATCTGTCAAGCTTAAGAATGTCTTGCGAACTGATTATAGTTCAATGATATGCACTGCCCCTGGAGGTTTTGACTTCGGCTGGAAATCGCTGCATTCATGGCCTAGATGGAATTTTGGGGAAATGATGTGGTGTGCAGTGACAGCGCGTTTCCAGCAAACACGACGGCACGCTAGGAGCATGAAACTTTGCAGTGAACGGGTACCTCAGGTCCGACCACAATGTCCATCACCTACTCGGTGCGCTGCCCACATCTGTCCTTCAGGGGGAGCAATTAGCCTATACTTGGTGCTCGCCGCACGTCGGTCCGCCAAAGAATCGATCACATTCCTCGACTTGATGTGTGCCTTCCAGCATTGGACTTCATCAGCCAGCTTGATATGTATAAGAATATATATTGAGTGTATTAATATTATTAAACATATCACTTGAAATCTCATCCGATATGATATAGCATATAAATATGAGTACGCATACACCAAAACAGATCAAATCCCTGCGGCTCAAAGGCCTGCCCGCCGATCTGCGCCAACAGATAAAGGATGCACGGGCAAAGCGAGGCTGGGGGCAACGCGAACTCGGCGCGCAAGTCGGCCTGCCGCAACCGCATATCTCCGCGATTGAATCCGGGGAGGTCGTGCCCCGCTTCGACACCCTGCTCGACCTCGTCCGCGTGCTCAACCTGGACCTGCTGCTCGTCCCGCGCGCGCTCGTGCCCGCTGTGCAGTCCCTCATCCGCGCACAACAGGAGCCGGAAGGCTCCGAAGAGCGATCCCTCTATGCCTACGGCGATGAGGATTCGAGCGGAGAAGGGAAAGAGTCCCGATGACGTTCGACCCTAAAACCCTGAATGCACTCTCCGTGAAACTGCATGGCCGACCAATCGGCGTCATCAACAGGCTGGGCGGCGATCGCCACCTGTTTTCCTTCGAGCAGAGCTATATCGACGATCTGGAAAGGCCGACCCTCAGCCTTTCCTACAAAGGCCAGTCGAGCGGGCTTGTTGTGCCGACGCGTGCTGTCAGTACCCGCCTGCCTACCTTCTTTTCGAACCTGCTGCCGGAAGGGCATCTGCGCGACTATCTGGCCACGCGCGCGGGCGTCAAGCCACAGCGCGAATTCTTTCTTCTCGCCGTGCTCGGTGCCGATCTGCCCGGCGCGCTCGTGGTTGAACCAATGGATGGAAACGCCGCCGTCCATGAGGGCGAGGATCATCAGGAGGGACAACGCGCCGGCGAAACCTCTCTAAGATTCTCGCTCGCGGGCGTCCAGCTTAAATTCTCGGCCGTGATGGAAGCTTCTGGGGGCCTGACCATTCCGGCCAGCGGAATGGGCGGATCGTGGATCGTCAAGCTGCCCTCGGCCCGCTTTGCCGCCGTGCCCGAAAACGAATACGTCATGCTCGCTCTTGCCCGCGCCGTCGGCATCGAGGTTCCGGCGAATCGCCTTATCGACATCGGCGCTATAAGTGGCCTGCCGCGGGACGCCGGCGCCATGAAGGGGCAGGCTCTCGCGGTCGAACGCTTCGACCGCGGCCCCGGCGGCGAGCCCGTTCACATGGAGGATTTCGCGCAAGTGTTTGGACTTTTTCCTGATGACAAATACCGCGAGCGCAGTTACGCGAATATTGCGGCGGTGCTGTGGGCGGAGACCGGGGAAACCGGAACGTACGAATTTTTGCGACGCCTGGTGTTTTCCGTGCTGATCGGCAACGGCGACATGCACCTCAAGAACTGGTCGCTGCTCTATCCCGACCGGCGTACGCCCGTCCTCTCGCCGGCATATGATTTTGTCGCCACGCTTCCATACATTCCGAACGATACCCTCGCGCTGAGTTTCGGCGGCAGCCGCAGTCTGAGCGAAATCACGACCGACCAGGTGCGGCGATTCGCGGATACAGCACGCCTGCCCGCGAGCCCTTTGTGGCGGATGGTTACGGAGATGACCGATCGCACCGTCGCCGCCTGGGAAAACCTCGATGAAAAAAACCTGATGCCGGATGAGATGCGCCAGGCGATCGGCGAGCAAATCATGACGGTTGCAAAGAGCGTCAGTCAGGCTGTCACTCAATAGCTTCAATCGAGCATCCAGCTCAGCAAGGAAAGCTATCGCAACATGGTTAGCGTCTGAACTACCATTCGGCGTCATTACGGCGAGTGAGACCAGCACTTTCCGCCTAACATTTTGAAGCACTCAATTTCGTTCTGTCCACGACCAGGTTTCCAGAAGCGGTTGGGCCAAATCAACCTTCGGTTTTTGGCCGAATACTCAATTCAAACGCAATTCTTCGCCAAATTCTTCGCCGAATTGCGTGCCTAAATGACTCCATTTGCTCCTCTCGGCTCCTCCCCACTCCATTGATAGCATTGAGGTTCCATGCTTAATGATTCCCCTGTTAACCGAAGGGTTGTAGGTTCGAGTCCTACCTGAGGAGCCAATTAGAATCTTAGACTTACGAGCCTTCTCCACCCCCCGATGACCCTCAAAATTACGAGACTGTAGGGACTTTTGTAGGGACTCTCCCTCAAAAGCCTGCGTATTGTTGGGCATTGACGCACCCTCCTGTCGCAATTCCTCAACCGCGGACCTCCGACGTCTCGCAACTGTCTCCAGCGCATCCCGCTTCGCTTCGGTCCGAATATGGCTGTAGTGCGAGAGCATCTGCTTCGAGACGTGGCCTGCAATGTCCATGATGGTCTGGTCGCCAGCGCCGCTTTCTGCCAGCTCCGTAATGAGTGTGTGCCGGTTGTCGTGCCAACGGCCTACGACACCGGCTTTCTTTCGAATGCTCGTCCAGGATGTCTTCAGCGTGGTTACCGGCCGAGTGGGGTCGCAGGGGCGGGGACTGCCGAATGGAAAGACGTACCACTCGGAACGGATTTCAGCAAAGCGCTCCCGATACCAAACGGCGTATTGATCGATGCTTTCGCGCAGGTCTGAGTTGAGAGGGATCGTGCGGCCTTCTCCGGCGTCCGTCTTGCTTCTGCCAACGGTCAGGATGTTCTTTTCCAGATCGAGCTGGCTCCAGGTCAGATTCTTCAACTCCGCGTCGCGGATGCCTACGTTCAGAGCGAGCATCAATGCCGGATAAATGTGTGGCGAGCGAGACACACGGGCGCATTCGAGCATACGTGTCTTTTCCTGATCGCTGTATGCTTTGCCGACGGTCTTGCGCACCTTGAGCTTGAGCAAATGCTTCTTCTTGAGCCGGATGCGCAACAGGTCGCCAGCGTCTTCCATGACTCGCAACAAAAAGCCGACTTCATCGTTGACGGTCTTTGGCGAGGCTTTTTCGCGCAGGCGGTGGTCCTGATAATCTCGAACCGTTTGCACACTGACTTCAACCAGCATCCGGTCGCCGATCACCCGTTGCAGATGCCGCACAGCATACGTAGCGAATACTGCCGACTGCGGATTGCGCAGCTTGTAGCTGGCCAGGAAGTCGGTCGCAATCTCGTTGACGGTGCGAACACGCTCGTGACGAACATCCTCAAAGCTGTTGTAGCCCTCGGCAAGTTCACGGCGCCGCCGTTGCTCCGAGGCCTTGGCAACAGTCTTCGAGAGGGATTTTGACGACTCCTGAATGCGCCGTCCGGCGAACCAGAATTCGTACCACCAAACATCACCGCGTTGAAAGAGGCTCATGAGAATAGCTCCTTTGTTCCTGCCTATTCTCTTTCCGCAGGGGAAGATTCAGACGACGATGCGCGTCGAATTGTGCGCACATCGAGAAACATTTTTTGCGGGCCGCTGGAGGCTTTTCCTTCGATGGAAACGAAGCCGTAGCGTGCGTACCATCCCATTTTTTCAGGATAAGCGTCCGTGACGATACACCTGCAGCCAACTTCGTCGGCCACGCGCAGCGTAATGGTGAGCGCCTCAGAGATCAATGCGTGGCCCAGCCCGCGGCCGCTGAAACGCCTGTCCACGGCCAGGCGCGCCAGCACGATTAGCGGCAGATCGTAAGGCGGCAGGCCGCGCACGAACTTTTTTGGAAACCGGTCGCGCGGAATGCCTGAGGTTGCCAGCGTGAAATAGCCCAGCACGGTGTGCGGTGCTGATTCGTCCACGGCGACGTAGGTCACGCCGATTGAAATCTTCTGTTGATTCTTCCATGCATGGCGTGTCAGATAATTGTTGAGCAGCTCGTCTCCGCAATCGAAGGCGGCAACCTCGTCGAACTCTTCGAGACGACGAATCGTGACCGCCATATTAGCGCCTCATCGCCCGAATGAGGGCTTCTGTTGGTTCGGCAGGTTGGCCGGAGAGAAGTTCCGCAAGGCTCCCCAGTTCTCTCTCTGTCCAGCGAATATCGACCTGCGGCAACGTCACTTCGGGAGCGACACGCTCCAGCCGTGGAAACAGCAAAACCTTCCTCTCCCCAGAGGCGCTCTCGCTGACGATGCGATGACCGCATTTGCGTTCTGAGACCGCCCAACGAAAGAGCGTCAGTGCATCGGTAAGAAAGTCCGAGTTGCTGGTCATTTGCAACTCCGCCTTGAGTACGCGGACCATGTGATCTTCCGCTGGCGCAAGATCGGCTTGGAACTTCGTCTTGTGCGTCTTCGGCTGGGAATGAGGTCGCACCATTCGTTTCGATTTTTCCTTGACCGCTCGAGGCATCGGAGTACTCCTGAATACAGGATACTCTTGTTTCTGAATGATTTCGAGTGTATTTCGATTCATATTTTCCACCCTTCTTTGGCTCATGCCTCCAGCGGTGCGATGGCGGTCTGGCGCTTCTGCGTATGTATTTCATCCCGTTCGTCTTAACAAAGCAGCTCCGCGCACGGAGCGGGGTTCAATCCGCTGATTGGGATCGTCGCCGCCGAATGGTTGAGCCTCTTCCCAACGGTTCAATTCGTCCTCATCGTAACGGACCAGCGATCCGAACTTGCGGTATTTCGGTCCGCGGTTCTCAAGACGCCACCGGCGTAAGGTGGCGAGGCTGATGCGAGTACGTTCCGCGACTTGAATTTCGGTCAGGTAGCGTTCATTCATGATGACTGTCACCTCCGTTTCGCTCTTCTGATTCCCATTGCTGCTCATGGCAAAGCGCGCTTGCGCTCCCTTCGCCAACCGTGCACCAGGACCTTGCGATTTGTCCAATAACTTTTTGGAAGTCGTTTATGACCGTTTGGAATAGATGTCGCATCTCCGCGCGATCATTTAGACCATCCGGTGCAAGGTCAGCCCTTTAGGCCGGGAGAATTCTCGCCGGTCGTCCTGGGATGCTCGCTACTATTCAGTGTTGATGTTGACTGAAAAGTGGACTTGGACTACGGTTTTTATAGAGGGGGGAGAACGATGATTTGCGGCTAGGCCGGTTGGAAGACTGTATCGCTTTGGTTGCCTTGGGGGGGATCACAAAGGAGTGCCCGAAAGGAGGAGCAAGAGCGATGTCAGCACAACTAAAGATACGCGATCTGGAAATGGTCGTTGCCCTCCAGGAAGAAGGCACCTTGACCCGAGCCGCGAAGCGCGTCGGCGTTACCCAGACGGCGATTACCAAACGCCTTCAATTGATCGAGCGGCATATAAGAGCTCGACTCTTTGATCGAAACCGCGATGGCGCCTCAATCACCGACTCCGGTCGATCCTTTGTGTCTGGTGCTGAGCAGGCCCTTCACGTAATTGATCGCGCGGTCCATGACGCGCGAGAGGCCAAACACGGCGAGCATAGTAAGCTACGCATCGGGGTATCACAGTACTTGACCCCGAGCCTGGTCGAGATCATTCATTCGATTGAGTTGCCGCTCTACCACGATCTGGTCGTTGAAATCGCAACCGGGATCACTCCGGATTTGATTACAGACGTGCAGAAGAAGAATGTCGATCTGGCCTTGGTCTCGTCCCCCACTAAGTCTACGGCGATCACGACGCTTTGCATTGCAACCGATTCCTTCATGATCGCCTTCCGCAAAGGGCATCCGCTGGCGGAAAAGGAAACTGTTACGTTCTCTGAGGTCGTCGAATATCCGTGGGTATTCTTCAAACGCACAATCCATCCTGCTTTGCATGATCTGATCCTGCACCGCGCGGAGGCCGAACAACGGCCGGCGAACATTGTTCATTATGGCAATCACGCGGATCAGGCAGCCACGCTGGTGACCAACGATTCGATCGTCGGTTGGCTGAATCCGGCTGGTGTTGAATGCGCGGTAAATCAAGGATTCACTTGTGTCCCGTTGATCGACGAGGAGATTCGCCTCGAAACACACATTGTGTCCCTCGCCGACAATCAGTCGCCTTTGATTAGCGAATTCGAGCGCAAGTTTGTGAAGTGCTGGGAAAAGCGAGACCAGCCCGAGCAGTTGGCGTTACCGATGGGTTGATTGATGGCACGATAACCGGCGAATTCACGTTGCGCCACAAACGATAGCCGGAGGTAAAACGATGCTGATCCTTATTCCATGGAAGCCCGTCGTGATTGTTTGGGGCTTGCTGAGCGCGATGATATTGTTCGGCTACTTCGCGGGCTCTCTGATGAAAGGACAGAACCCTTTCGCTGAATTCATTCTGCCAACGCAACACATGGTCGGGAAGCCGCCTGCTCCGCACACGACTCCGAAACAGTCGCACGTTCATGTGGCTCTTTCAAAGGGAAGTGCCTAGAAGGCAGATGCGAAGAAACATACTGATTTCTAGCGACTCAGATCGTCTAAGAACTCCGACGCCGGTGCAGTGCTTGTTACCAGCAAGTGGTCGCGCGCTCGTGTGCAAGCGACATATAGCAAATGGCGCTCGGTGTTGTAAACGTCCTCAAGGTCTGCTTCGTCGGCAACTGTTTCAATCCGCTCCTGGAGCGGAATGACTTCGTCATCACAGCCCATCACAGCAACGGCGCGGAATTCCAGCCCTTTGGCCAGATGCATTGTGCTGATAGATACGTGACCGAGGGTCGTCTCGACGTTTTCGTCGAGTACGTTGAAAGGTAGTCCCGCATATTTAACTGCGGCCTTGGGCCTATCGATCTCCGCAACAGAGCGGACAAAGATTGCAATCTCGTGCGGCGGCACTCCGGTCTCAATCAGGCGTGTAAGCCACTGGCTTGCTTCCTGAATCTCCATCTCAACTGTTGCATGCACCTTGATGCATGGCTGCGGTCCATTGAAGAGCGAAACCGTGCCTTTTCTCGACTCTGTATTGCCATCCACATCGGCGAGTTCTGGACCGAGGAGCCGGTCAGACTGCGAGCGAATTTGATGCGATGTCCGGTAGTTGACCTTCAGAGTGGCCGAGCGCCCTCGTATGTCAACTCCGGCGGTCTTCCATGAAAACGGCTGTTGGAAAATCCGCTGGCCAAGATCACCGGCAAAGAAGAGTGCATTTGGTCGTGTGTCACCAATCGCAGCAAGGAACCGAATCTGCGCAATGCTGATGTCTTGTGCTTCATCGACAACGGCAAAGTCGAATGGCGATGCTGCGCCATTTCGATAGTGGTCAGCCAAAATGCTGAAGAGGCCGGAATTGGTAATCAGTGATTGTGCTTTCAAGCCGGACCGCACACTTTCAAAAATCTCCCAAAGGATCTTCCGCTGCGATTCTTTCAGCCGCGCTCTTCGCCCGAGGCGAACTACATCGCGATATGCTTCCCATGTATCCAACTGCCAGCCATCGACGATTTGCTCCCATTCCGTGGTAAGGAAACGCTGCGAAAAATTGTGTCCGCCAACCTTCGCGGAGGCTTGTTTCAGCAGATCGTCAACGACGGACGTTGACGCAATCTGCGTCTTTCCGATGTTCAACTCGTATAGTCGGCGCGCAATCGAATCCATTGAATGAACTTCAATGTGCTCTCCAAGACGCGGCTCGTTATGCAGCAAAAGGCGCAGTTTTGCTCGCAGCGCATTTGCCAGCGTCTCGGAAAAGGTTGTCAGCAAGAGCCTAGACTCTCGGTGGGTCCGCGCAAGGTGCGCCGCGCGGTGCAGCGCGACGATTGTCTTTCCAGTGCCAGCGGTCCCAGAGACCTTGGCAGGACCGCTGAAATTCTTCTGGACCATCTGTCGCTGCGCCGGATGTAAGAAGACCGCCCAACGCTCCCACGGATAGGGATTGCCGTGCTGGTCAAAGTTGCGGAAGAGTTCCAATCGCCCGTTTTCGAGCTGCGTTGAACCGTCTTCATTGGGGCGGAAGAAACCGGAGATGTAGTCGTAGACGAGCTTCGAGGTGGAGGTGTTGTTGCAGACAATAATGAAGCACGGAGGCACCTTGATACCCTTCTCGCCCCTCTTCACGAAACGTCCAAGCTCGTTCCATGCGCGAATGCCCGCTACTCTGGTCGCTGTTGGGCGCTGCCGCGCGATGGCAAGGATGTTGCCAAAGCTGTAATTGTGGAACCGCGCCATTGCTCCGAGGTACGCTGTCAATGTTTCGCTCTTGCCCGCCTCAAGCTGCTGGATGAGAAAGTCCACGGCCTGCTTGATGATTAGCTGTGTTGGGTTGTCCCTCTGGCTGGTGCGCTGCTGGTAAGGCGATGTGCTGCGCTCGGTACGCTGCGCCGCATTTTTCCTGTGCGGCGCGGTGAGGCTGCTGCCGCTGTTGCCGTTGCCGTTGTTGTTGCTACTGAAATTCATGTTTTTGTTCTCCTTTTCCGCCGTGACCGGCTGAGCGTCTTTCTCACCCATGGCTGGGAAGCGCGAAGACGGTTGGCGGAAAAGAACGAACGCAGCGGGCGACGGTGGGAGTCCGGAGGGGAGGCGCGGCAAGTGACAAACACGCCCTATCGTTTGGCGCGCAGCCGCGCTCCGAACGGACGGAAAAGGCCCGTCTAGCACACGTTCTCCGTGCGCTGGGCCGTCCACCCGAGAGCGCGTAGTGGGATGAAAGGAACAACCTGCAAACGAATTCAGCGGCCCCGCTAGGGACGGCTATGGCAGGTTGTCTCAATGTCGCTTCAATATTTGAATAGGGATCAGGAACAGTTGTTATGCAGCAGTGAACGAATTCGCTCGACAGGATTGCATGCTAAGCCTCTCAATCTACTGCCCACTGCCGAAACTACTTGTCAGCGTTGGCTATGGCAGAATCAAAGGACTCCTTGTTTCGGACAACAACAGGCGTTTCACGTGGGTCGTCCAATACTTCAGCAACGTCTAGTCGAAGCCTTTTCTGGAAGTAATAGAGGAGAGACTTTCGCACTGATATTGAAATCTGTCCCCCATCCATGCAGTAGTCTTGCGCCACGACTTCTTGCTGACCAGAGCTGAGCTTGGGATTCGGAACGAGAACGACATCAAAAAACTCCTGCCAATTCCGATCCAAATCACTGGAAGCTCCCAGTGAGCCGTTACCATCTACCTTGAGGCAACGTGACAAAAGAAAGTCCTTAAATTTTTGATCAAGATGGCAGAACGCTCTAACATGCCAACGAAGTCCGTCGTTCGCGAATGAGTGAGGACTCATCCATCTCCAGAGCGGCTCGGCTCTTTGGGGATTCATCGATTGATATAAAACTTGAAGTGATCGTTGTTGGCGGATCGAATCTAGCAGCATTCTGAGCACATCGACATTAACTCTTCGATGTGGAAGCGGCATGGATTCAGCCGCAGGTATTTGGGAAAACCAGGTTCCGACTTGGTCATCTCCATAGTCTGTGACGCTGCGTAGGCGATTCAGATATTGCTCGGCGTCAGGGACGAAGAACTTCGGTGCAAATGTCGGCGAGGCGAAATACCTCTTCAGGCTCTTGTCATAGAGAAGATTTCCAGGCGCCTGTTGTTCGTAACGCCTGAGATCGTTTGATGCCTGTGGAATTGATATTCCAAACTGTTGTCTCAGTGAGGATCGGTTGATTCCACCTTCCCAAAACAACTGAAATTCAATGAATTCCAGTCGTTGTTCGATCCCCCAGCGAATGTCCGGTCGCGAATGCATCATGTGTTTAGTTTTTATACCCAACCGGCCCCTCAGGTCAATAAAGATACATTATCAGTAAAGAAACTTGACTGGTATAGAATATATGTGCACAATGGGAATAGATGGCAAAGAAAGGAGGTTTCGGTATGAGCAGGGGCAACATCTTCGTAGAGCGTCGTGGGCCACGGCAGTACGCCGTCGTGAGGCCAAATTCGGAGCGTGCCAGTGCGATCCTGTCGACACAGGCCGAAGCGATCGAACGGGCGAGAGAAATCAGCCCGAACACGCGACCGGATGTGGAGCGGGTCCGTCACACGTCTGAAGGCAAACCCGATCAGTGGCGTAAGGGGTAACGAGGGTTGGGGTCGCTTTGGTGGCCCCTCTCTCTTTGATGTCGGTAACCAGTTCTCGGCAGAAGTTGTAAAGCGTCCTGCATGTTTAGAGAGGAGAAATGGGGAAGTTAACGGGAACTATCCACGGAGATGCAGCGAGAGAACTGATCTTGAACGCGGTGATAGACGAATTCAAGATTGAGAAGGTAGACGAGAAGATTAAGCGGAAACTTTCAGTATCAAAGCTTTTGCCGTAGGCGAACGATCCTGCGCAAGCGCAACAGCTTTACAATGAGGCCATCAGGTAAACCAAGTAATGTGAGAACTTCATCTGCTCGCACCAGTACTGGAGAATATGATAAGTCTTCAAAGCGCAACTGAAAAATGCATGACCGAACCCACGCCTGTCAAAGCAGCCAGGGACACCCTGCTGTTAAGCCACGCGAATCCGGAGGACAACGAGTTTACCCTGTGGCTTGCACTTCAGCTTGCTAACGAGGGCTACCGTGTATGGTGCGATCTCACCAAGCTGCTGGGCGGCGAGGTGTTCTGGGACGATATCGAAGAGGCGATCAAAACCCGCACCGCCAAGGTGCTGTACGTTCTCTCCCGGACATCGAACGCCAAGGACGGCCCGCTCAAGGAGCTGCATTTCGCACAGATCGTAGCCAAGAAAGAAAAACTGAAGGACTTTGTTATTCCGCTACACATCGACGATCTGCCACACGGCGACATCACCATCGAAATTACCCGCATCAACACCGTGGCTTTCGCACATTCATGGGGCGCAGGGCTTGCCAAGCTGCTCGAAAAGCTGGAGGAAGACGGCCTCCCCAAAGACCCGAAATTCAACCGGACGGCAGTCAACGACTGGTGGCGCACACAGTTCAGCGCCGAGCAGGGATTGCGGCAGGAGCCGGAAGCATATCTCTCCAATTGGTTTCCGGTAACGCTGCCCACGCATATTTATTTCCACTCACTCTCGCGAAAAAGCATCGGCGCGCTTGAGGTGTCCGGCTCGCTTCCATACCCCGCTGTTCAGGACGGGATGTTTCTGATCACATTCGCCGAAGCCTCGGACTTCGACGGACAACTTGGCCCGGAGATGTACATTGCCAAGAACAGCGATCCGCTCGAAGTCACGGCGCTATTGGCGGAACCCAAGACGTTGTTTGGGAAACATCTTTTCCAACTTCTGCGTCTAGCCTGGGAACAGATGCTCGACGAACGAAAGCTTCCGGTTTACGAGCTGGCAAACAAGGCTAGATGCTTCTATTTCCCCAAGGACCGTGTGCCGGGTGACAAGGTTTTCTTCAGAGGAGTGGACGGCGAACGCACCTACCGAGCAATGGTCGGATACAGCACGCGAACGAATCCCACGACCGGCGTGAGCGCAAAGCGTTACTGGCATTATGCCGTCCAGGCCCGCCCGCAGGTTCATCCCACGCTTGCGTATATTTTCAAATCGCACGTGCTGTTTACTAGCGATGGCAGCACCATTTGGGAGAGCAAGAAGAAGCTGGCCGCCGCGCGGCGCAGCCAGTGCAAATCCTGGTGGAACGACGAATGGCGCGACCGGGCGCTTGCCGCCGCGACGTATCGCCGACGGAGAATCCGGCAATGCTTCGCTTGGCCGGCGCGACGCTTGCCGTGGCGCACGGTTACGCTCTCGGCCAGCGCCATGCCCATCACATAGAGCGAACGCGGCGTGACGCTGTTTTTCAAAGCGTGACAGCGCCGGCTGCGAGGCCAGATCAAGTGCCTTGAGCGGGTCACGTCCGGCAAGCAGTTTGTGCATCGGGTCCGCGCCGATGCGGGCCGCATCGTTGGCATCCTCATCACCGCAAGCCAGACCGTAGATGCGCTGCCGCATTAACTCGGCAAGCAAGTGATCGACTTCGCCTTGCTGTTGGGCATCGGGCAGAGACGCGCTCAGAAACTCGATTAGGGCGTGTTAACACTATTTGAGCGCATCGACGATCAGAACGAAGTTGATAAATGCGAGGAAGACCACATCAAGCTTTTCGAATCTGGAGAAGATGCGCCGGAAGCCCTTCAGTCTGCGGAAAAGTCGTTCCACTTCGTTGCGTTTTTTGTAGAGTTCGCGGTCGTATTCCCAGGGATCGAGCCGGTTGGATTTTGGTGGAACCACTGGAATCATGCCCAGATCCAGAACCAATTGCCGCGTTTCATCGCCCTCGTAGGCGCGATCCATCAGCATCGGAAGATTTTCCGGCATTAGGCCAAGATATTCCAACAACGACCGCCCTTGCGGCGCATCGTGCGCGTTGCCGGGCGACAGCGCGAAGACTACTGCCGTTCGAGCATCCGCGGCAACCATATGAATCTTGGTGTTCCATCCGCCGCGCGATTTGCCGATAGCTTGCGGTCCGTTTTTTTTAACGCGCCGGTGCCGTCGGGATGAACCTTGATCGAGGTCGAATCGAGCGAGAAGGCTTCAATCTGGATGCGCACGATCTGCTCGGTTTGCAACTTTGCGAAGACGCGATCCAGAACGCCATTCTTGGCCCAACGATTCATGCGCGTATAGATGCTATGCCAACTGCCAAACCGAGAGGGAAGACCGCGCCATTTGCAACCCTGCTCGGCAACATACAAAATCGCGTTGAGCACTTCAAGGTTCTGAAGCTTTACATTTCCCCGCTGAATCGGCAGACTATCCTTGATCTTTTCGTACTGCTCGACCGTAATCTCCATTAACACCATTATACAGGATTAGTGTTAACACGCCCTAGTCCGTTGCCAAAGCGCCGATTGGCCGCCGACAGCAGGATTGCTCCGCCATCACTGCTGCCAAGAGCCTGATCAAATGCCAACAGAAACCGGACGCTTTTCAAATTCAGTAAACGATACACTCTATATCGGAGTGAAATTATTCAAAATGTTGGTGCGATTTATACGGACAACCACACACTTGCAGATTCCTGCCGTCTGTCTCTTCCATACTTTTTAGACGCAGAAAGAACTATGGCCGCAGTCGTTGTGTGCCGGATCAGTAAGGGATGCGCATTCTGAGGGCAAGGTCAAAAGTGGCCTAGGTTTACTCCGCTTCTGATATAAGGAAATTAATCCTGGGGCAATGAACCGGTAACAATCTCGATCTACTGTGGGCATCGGGTGAAGCACATCTAATTTCTGTACCACCTGTTACCGCTCAAGGAGATCACATGAAGCAAAAATGCCTCTTCCTTCTAACCATTGTTTTAATGGTTTTAGCATTGTTTATGCCGGTCGGCCTGTGGGCGCAAAGCTCAACAGTCCTCATACTCAACTCTTCGCTGAATCCCTCCACCTATGGACAGCCGGTGGCGATCAAGGCCATTCTCCCGACCGGAGCGACGGGTGGGGTCACCTTCCAGATAGACGGTGGCCCGGCGATCTCGGCGCCGGACAGGACCCTCGACAGCGCGGGGCTGACGACCGGTTGGCATACCATCACTGCGTCCTATGCAGGCGATGTCAACTTCTTACCCGCCACAGCTAGCCTCTCCCAGTACGTGAACCAGGCCACGGGCAGCGTGAGCCTCGCATCTTCGCTGAATCCCTCCACTTATGGACAGCCGGTGGCGATCAAGGCCACGCTACCGACCGGAGCGACGGGCGGGGTTACCTTCCAGATAGACGGTGGCCCGGCGATCTCTGCGCCGGACAGGATCCTCGACAGCGCGTGGTTGACGGCAGGTTCGCATGCCATCACTGTGTCCTATTCAGGCGATACCGACTTCGGAAGCGCCTCAGCCAGCTCCACCCAGACAGTGAACCAGGCCACGGGCAGCGTGAGCCTCGCGTCTTCGCTGAATCCCTCCCTTACCGGGCAGCTGGTTTCGATCAAGGCCACGCTCCCGCCCGGAGCGACGGGCGGCGTCACCTTCCAGATAGACGGTGGCGCGGCGATCTCTGCGCCGGACAGGACCCTCGACACCTCCATGCTGACGTCGGGTACGCACGCCATTGCCGCCAGCTACAGCGGCGACAGCAACTACACTGCGGCATCGGCGACGACGTTCAGCCAGATAGTCTTCGCGGCGCCCACTCAGGCCTCTTCGAGCTCCTATGGCGCGACCGCGCCGCAGTTTCATAGCGTCAGTTCCATGACATCGCTCTCGGCGGCTCAGAAGCTTGCGCTGCTGCAGAACAACATCAAGTACGTGTTCGTGATCTTTCAGGAGAATCGCTCCTACGATCATTACTTCGGCACCTTCCCCGGAGCCAACGGACTTTTCGCGACCTACCCCAACGCAAACCCCAGCGACCCTTCCGCCTTGCCCGGCAACGCGTTCCAGAGCTTCAACTCCGTGATCCAGACGGTCAACTCCTCCCCCACCGTAACCTATTCCACGGTGAATCCATTCCTGGTTCCACGCCAGATCGTCAATCAGTCCGGCGCCACCACGCTGATCTACCCGGAGGATATGTTATCGGTGGATCACAGCCACACTGGCTATATCAACGATTTTCACTCCGACCAGGCCACCCGCTCGATACCGCAGAACGACGGCTACGCACTCGATCAGGAAGGTCTCTACTTCAACACGGACGCCTCGGGCACGAGCGCGCCAATCTACAGCACCTCCACCCACGCTTCGCCTACCTCCCAGGTTACTCTGCAATCCAAGCAGAAGGGCGAGATCGTGATGGGTCACGTTGACTGCGACACGATCCCGTTCTTGTGGCAGTACGCTGATCGGTTCACGCTGTTTGACAATATGCACCAGACCGCGACCGGTCCTTCGACTCCGAATGCGATCGCGATGATCGGCGCACAGACCGGCGACACGCAGTGGGTGCTGCATCCGAACAACTACGACAGCTACAGCATCACCTATGGCTCTCCGAGCGCTGTGCCTCACGCCCAGTACACGCTGCCGAATGAGACCGATTCTGCGCCGTTTGCGGGCAGCGCAAGCGACAATGCGGCGGTCAAACCGCCATTTGGACCGGACGAGACGAGTGGCCAATCGCCAACCACCATCGGCACTCCCAAGGCCAGTCAGTCAACGCTTACCTTCGCCTCGCTGCCGCTCTCGTTCATGGGGAATCAGATTGACAACATCACAGCGTCGGACCAGCACTCTGCTTTCGATCTGGCCGACGTGCAACAAGACATGGCAACCATCATGACCAGCGACCCCAACATACCCTGGGGATGGTATCAGCAGGGCTATGGCGCCGAACCCTTTGATGGCACAGCGGTTAAAGACGACGAAAACATTTACACGGCTATCCCGGAGCACGCTTCCTACATCGTGCACCACAACGGCCCGCAGTACTTCGGCTACCTCGGCGATAACACCCAGGAGCAGGCCAATATGCATGGCCTGCAGCAGTTTTACACCGATGTCGCCAACAATGCTTTGTCCTCCACTGGCGGCGTCTATTACATCCGCGGCGGCTATTACAACAACCTCAACCAAACTCCGCTGGATCCCAATACGCTCGTTAGGCAAGATTTCGCCGGCAACGACGACCATGGCTCGTACTCGGACTCCCAGATATCAGAAGCAATGGTAGCTACGACCATTAACGCGATCGCAAACAGTCCCTACTGGAATCAGAGCGCGATCATCATCACCTACGATGAGTCGGACGGATTCTTCGATCATCAGCCCGAGCAGTTCCGCACCTACGGTCCGGACGGGCAGCCTGAGACAGGCGGCCCGCGCATTCCGCTCATCGTGGTCTCGCCATTCGCGGTCACCCACGGCGTGAGTCACACCTACAGCGAACACTCGTCTGTGATCCGCTTTGTTGAGGAGCTCGAAGGTCTCGTCCCACTGGGGCAGTTGCCGAACGAGGCCGCAGCGTTCACTGCCGGAGCAAACCTATGCACGACGCCGCCCACCTATAGCGGCTCGACTGTCGCACCAACGCTCGTGAAGCCAGGCGGCCAGGCAACGTCAACGACCATCAATCCGTTCTGCCTTCCCAACGGCTCACCGCAGACAGCCCTCGGGCCTGCGGATGTCTTTACGGGCATGGGTGATCTCACCGAAGCCTTCGATAATGATCGGTTGCTTAACAACGTTTCACCGCTCCCGGCGAGCTATGTGACGATCCCAAATGCGACCATCACAACGCTGCCGCACTACAATGCAGCCGGCGCCTGCTCCAACTCGGCACTGAATATCGTGCCGACGGACTACAAGAACGGCGTCTACAGCTCGGCAGCGTTCGATCCAACCGGAGCGCAAACTGCCGTGCCGGTCATCGACCCGCCGCCCGCAGACTTCAATCCGCGTCCGACGGTAAGCAACGGCAGTCCTTACTACAACACCGGCAATAACACCGCCACGAACTCTCCTACAGGCACTGGCAGCCCCTGGCTCCAGTAATCGAGTAACTCAACTTAACCGGGACGGCCGCGAGGCTGTCCCGGTTCCATTTTACGAAAAGGAAATTGAACTCCATGTGGAATAGATTATTGGCGGCGGCACTGTTGGCGCTGGCGGCAAGCGCGGGCGCGACGGAAACACCAGCTATCCCCTCCGGTACTACGCTGCAACAGATTCAGTCGGCTGGGGTGCTGCGCTGCGGTGTGGTCGTGGCGCGAGAAGACTGGAACAAGGTCGACCTGCATGGTGACTTGAGCTCACTTCATGCCGAGATCTGCAAGGCTGTGGGCATCGCAGCCCTTGGCACGCGCGCAAAGATCGACATCAAAATATTCAATTCCGAGGCCGAGGCAGAAGAGGGACTCAGTCAATCGCGTGTCGAGCTGGTGGTCGGAGTGACGCCGAGTGCTTCAGCGGCCGCGAAATGGAAGGTGGCCTTTGGTCCGCCGGTCTTTTACGACGGTCTCGGCGTTCTGGTGTGGCCAGAGCTGCCGGCGCACGTCAAAGATCTTGCCGGCCGCAAGCTTTGCGTAATCGACGGTACTGACAACGATCGCGTGCTGCAAGCGCGCGCCCATGCGGGCGCGCTGAAGATGCGGGTTTCGACGTGGCAGGAAGAGGGCGAGATGGACGATGCCATGGCTACTCACTGGTGCGATGCCGTGGGCGCCTACGTAACGCGGCTGGCGCCGCTGCGCCGGCAATACCGGGAGCTTGTGAAAACGCGCATTTTACCGGAACTGTTGACGCTTTCGCCCGTTGTTCCCGCTTACCGGCGCGACGATGCGCAATGGGGCCTGTTGACCGACTGGACGATCCATGCGCTTGTCCAAGCCGAGGCGAGTGGCGTGACGCGCGCCAACGTAGCCGCGCAAAAGACGAGCGAAGACCCTATTGTGCAGCGGCTGCTTGGAGTCGATTGGGTTACGAGCCAGGCGCTGGGGCTGCCGAATAAGGATTGGGCCGCCACGGTGATCTCAGCGGTGGGCAATTACGGCGAGATCTATCAGCGCACCGTCGGCGCTTCTCTCGAGCTCCCGCGTGGTGTGAATGCGCTGTGGCTGGACGGTGGACTGATGTATGCGCTTCCCATTCAATGAAGGCGCAGGCCCCATGACCCGCTGAAACTTTAGAAATACAGTTGCAGATAAAAGACTGGCAGAGGCGACCATCAGGCCAGTAGGTCAGCCATAGGATCCGACCGAAACCAGCTCCCCATAGGGCGCGATTTGTTCCTTGATAAGAGACGCTGCAAATGGCATCCAATGCGGGACTAATGTCCTCGCATATTTTTGGGTCGATTCCTTCCAGATGATTACAACTTAGTAGTTGAAGGCGTACATCCAAGCGAGTGAGAATTCATCAGCTAATAACGCCTCTGTAACACGGAGGCTAGATGATGAGAATGTTCCGAAGATGATTATTGATCCGGTGTACCGAACTGCGCCATCAGCGCCCCTTTATGTGCCCTGAGATACACAAAACGGATGGGATTGCTGAATAGTTCGTTAATGGCGGATTAATAGTCGGTTACAAGACGCAATACAGCAGAAAATGTTTGGCGGATTTAAGATGTAGCGTCTATTTATCATGCTTGTGGAAAACTCCTGTTGCTAATTGGGAATGGCGAAGCCATGGAAAAATCGCATTGAAAGCGGCAGGATAGTTCACGGGGAAATGCAGCGGCAATCGCATCCAATTCCATGCGTGGATTGTTTACCCAGAATACTTTTTCAGGCCGTACGCCGAGGGATGCAGCGTGAGTGTGATGAATCTGCAATTAGTGACAGAGCTACCCGCGGAGCATGCCTCAGACGCGAATTGGTATGCAGCGTATGTTTACTCAAATCACGAGAAGGCGATCAGCCAACATCTACGGTTGAAGGGCATTGAGAATTTTCTACCGCTGCAAAGCGTAACAAAGCGCTGGAAAAATCGCGTTACGGTTAAAGTGGAGCTGCCCCTTTTTCCGAGCTATGTTTTTGTCAAGATAGCGCGCACGCAATGCGCGAGGGTTCTTGAAGTTCCACGGGTTCATTCAATCGTGGGCAATGGTCGGGAGGCGCTCGAGCTGCCGGAATTTGAAATGGAGGCGCTGCGGCAGGGATTGCGCGAAAGGCAGGCGGAACCTTATCCGTATCTGAAGGCAGGGGATAGGGCGCGAATCTGCTCAGGAGCACTTGCAGGTATGGTGGGCGTAGTGGTTCGCATCAACAAACAACTAAAGGTGGTTTTAAGCGTTGATGCGATAGCGAGAAGCATCGCGGTTCATGTATCCACCGACGAGTTGGAGCCATATTGCCAGTAAGGCGCAGCGAAGGTAGGCCAGGGCGGCTCTGTCCGTTTGGTCGGTTTCCCATCGAAGATTCATTTTCCCGCACTATATCGATTTTTTGCGCTGCGAATAGATTGTTAGTTAATTCCTCGAGGCATTCAGTTGAACTTTCCTGCGAGTGAAAAAGGCTTCAAACACAAACCGCGTCGTAGCGCTCCACTTGGCGACTATCGAGGCAATGGCGCGTTTGAACATCATGTAGCAGGCGAGCTTTCGCTGGCTGAGCTGTGGAGGATTCTGCTCAAGCGCAAGTCAACATTTTTCCTTTGCTTGAGCGCGGCTGTAGTGTTGGCGATCTTTGCGTTGCTGATTCTTCCAGTCCGTTACGAAGGAGTTGCCAAGCTCACTCTTGACTTCGATTCAAACGCGCTGCAGGACGTAATGGCTAATATGTCCGGTGGAGCCGACAGCGCGGACTTGAAGCTGCAAACGCAGGTGAAGGTGCTGGAAACGGACTCTCTCGTCTGGCAGGTGATCCGGAATTTGCGCTTGGACCAGCGCCCGGAAGCAGCACCAAGGATGCTGGGCATCGGGCCGGTCAAATGTCTTTCCAGCACAAGCCTACCTATCAAAAGCATCACCCCGGATTGCCGGTATCTGTTGCTGTATGAGTTTCACCGGCGCTTCAAGGTTCAAGCTTTGCCGAGAACGCAGATTATTGAAATACGATACCGATCTAGGTCCAGGGAATTGGCTGCGCAGGTTGTCAACGCGATCACGGATGAATATACGCAAACCAGTTTTCAGGCAAAGTACGGAGCCGCACTTCGCGCCTCCAAGTGGGTATCCGGTCAGCTTGATGAAGTAAAAAGTAATGCTGAGAATGCGGAAGAGAAGTACATCGCCTACCAGAAGCAAACGGGAATTATCGGCACGGACGAAAATCATAACGTGCTGATTGAGAGGCTGGATGCGATCAATCAGCAGCTGGTAGTTGCCGAGGCGGCGCGCATTGTCCGGGAGGCACGCTACCGCGAGTCGCTGAATGGAGATCCTGAGGCATTAGTCGAGATGGCTCCAGGAAGCCCGCTTCTGGTGCTCCACTCGGAACAAGCCGCTCTTCAGAGCGAGTATGCGCAACTGGAGAGCAAATTCGGCGAGGCCTATCCACGCGTTCAGCAGTTGAAGGCGCAGTTGGACAAGGCTACTGCCTCCCTCAATGCGGAGATCGCACGCAGCCGGAAAAGCATACAAAGTGAATATGAAGCTGCCTTGCAGAGCGAGCAGTTATTACGTAAGGAGTTCGAGGAACAGAAGCAGCAGGCCTACGACACCAGCGAAGCCACCGTTCAGGTGGCGCTGCTGAAACGGGATGTGGATGCGAGCCGCGATCTTTATGAGCAGCTTGTTAAACAACTGAATGAATCCGGCATTCTGGCGGGACTCAGGTCAACCAATGTAACAGTCATCGATCCTGCCACCGTACCGGTGGAGCGGGCTGAACCGAATCTCCGCATCAATCTTCTCTTTGGCTTGATCGCCGGGTTGGTGCTGGGTCTAGGCATGTGCTTTCTGCTGGAGAATCTCAACAGCACCATTCTTAGTCCGCATGATGTATCGGACGCCAGCACTCTGCCTGTGATCGGCGTCGTCCCTCGGCTGACAGACAAAAATGCGCTGGGAAGGAACGAATCGAAAGATGGGACGGCGCGCATCGCGGCCTTGGAGCGGCCGAACGGCGCAGTGGCTGAAGCCTACCGGTCTCTGCGCACTGCGTTGTTGCTCTCGAACGCAACATCTCCACCCAAAACGCTACTGATTACGAGCGCTCTTCCGCGCGAGGGCAAGACGACGACCAGCATTAACCTTGCAGCGGTATTTTCCCAAAAGGAACAGCGTGTCTTATTAGTGGACGGAGATATGCGCAGGGCTGATCTCTACAGTAGCCTTGGATTGCCTCGTGGTGGAGGGTTGAGCGCGGCGCTGGTCGGCCAGGATCACCGCCAGTTCTACGCACATCACAAGGACCTGCCGAACCTTTTTATTTTGCCTGCCGGAGATCGGCCTCCGCAGCCCCCTGATTTGCTTGATTCGGATAGGATGCGCGAGTTGCTTGCCATCTGGCGTAACGAGTTCGACCGGGTGATTATCGACGCTCCCCCGGTGATTGGCCTCAGCGATTCGGTCATTCTGGCTACCATGGCTGACGCGGTAGTTTTGGTCTTACGCGCCAATCAAAGCCGTCGTCAAGACTTTAACCTTGCTCAGGAAATTCTAACCGGCGTCGATGCGAACATATGCGGTGCAATTATCAATGATTTTCACTTGAGCAGTTCGTATTCGTCCGGTTACAGTGCAAAGCTTTATGGAAGCTACTTTGACGAAAAAGGGGAAAAAGAACGCGCATGAATAAGAACAAAGTTCTGCTTCTCAGTTTCGCCATCGTGATTCCAGCGCTTATTTCCGCGCAGACCAGGGAGCCTGGAACGACGCAAGCGAGGGATGCGCAGCCAGTGCAGCAGACGGGCGGAATCGCCTCTCCCTCCGCAGTCTCTTACAGCACGGACGCCCTGTCCACTTCGATCAGCGGCGCACGTATCGCGCTTGGCGCGGGAGATCTTCTGGAAGTTACAGTTTTTGACACTCCGGAGTTGACCCAGAAGGTCCGCGTCAACAGCGAAGGAAAGATCGAGTTGGCCCTTATAGGAGAAATCGACGTCGAAGGAATATCGCCGGATGCGCTGGGGAGGCAGATACGCGCGAAGTTGATTGTTGGGCATTTTGTAAAAGATCCGCAGGTGTCCATATTTGTCTCTGAGTATGCTGGACAAATGGTGTATGTTAACGGCGAGGTGAATCGTCCTGGAGCTTATCCACTATTGCGCTCGCACCATCTTGAAGATCTGATTGCAGTTGCCGGCGGATTAAGCGCCAGGGCGGGGAGTTCCGTCACCATCAAGCATGAAGGAGTCCCGGCACCATCTGCAGTCATTGACTTATCTGACAAGGATGAGAATCTACGCAATCCTGAAATTGTGGCGGGTGACAGCATCACGGTAAGTCAGGCCGGAATTGTTTATGTTGTGGGCGATGTTGCGCGTCCTGGCGGATTTCTGCTCGACCGCCGCACTACACTCAGCGTGGCGCAGGCGGTCGCATTGGCGGAAGGCACTAATCCTTCGGCGTCTATCAGGAAGACACGGCTGCTTCGCGCCAGTGGAGGTAATCGGCAGGAGATTCCAGTGGATTTGAAACTGGTTCTGAAGGCGGAAAGTCCTGACCCGCAACTACAGTCAGGCGACATTCTGTACATTCCCCCGAGCACATTTCGCGGGATGGGACGGCAGACGCTCCAGACCATTCTTTCCGGGACACTAAGTGGTATTGCGATTTACTCGGCCGGCCACTTTTAGACTTCACTATTATTGATCATTCAACCGCTTGCGAGTGGTGAGAGAGACAAATCATCCATGTCTTCAACCTTTTCAACACAGACCTTAGGCTTGACCTCGCCGAAAGCGATCAACGGTCGCAAGATTAGCGTGGCGATAGTTGGATGTGGCAGGATTTCGAAGAGCCACTTCTCGGCGCTGGATACTCATAGAGAAAATCTGGAGCTCGTTGGAGTGTGCGATGTCGATCCTTCTCGCATGGAGGAGGCGGCATCTCAATACGGCGTGCGGGGTTATCTATCGCTTGAGGAGCTATTAAAAGAATGCAACGCCGACCTGATTGTGCTTGCTTCTCCCAGCGGTCTGCATGCGCGCCAGGCCATAGAGGCTGCAATTGCTGGGCGGCACGTAGTTACAGAAAAGCCGATGGCGACACGCTGGGAAGACGGCAAGAAAATGGTTGAAGCCTTTGACCGCGCCGGCCAACGCTTGTTTGTCGTAAAGCAAAATCGCACCAATGCCACACTTCAGATGCTGAAACGCGCGATGGTTCAGAAGCGCTTCGGCCGCATCTTCATGATTACCGTCAATGTTTTCTGGACCAGGCCGCAGCAGTATTATGACAACGAGGGATGGCGCGGCCGATGGGAGTTTGACGGGGGCGCGCTGATGAATCAAGCCAGCCATTACGTCGATCTGCTCGATTGGATTGGCGGGCCGGTAGAGAGCGTTCAAGCCTATACCGGTACACTGGCCCGCAACATAGAAGTTGAAGATACAGGCGTGGCGGGAATCAAATGGCGCTCCGGGGCACTGGGCACGCTATCGGTCACCATGCTGACATACCCGAAAAATCTGGAAGGTTCGATTACAGTTCTTGGGGAAAAAGGAACCGTCAGAATCGGGGGCACAGCCGCCAATGAAGTTCAACGTTGGGAATTTGATTCACCTGATCAGGACGATGAAAAGGCACGCGGGAGCAGCTATGCAACCAAATCGGTTTATGGTTTCGGACACTCGCTCTATTACGATAATGTTATTGAAGTTCTGCGGGGCAGATGCGAACCTGAGACCGATGGCCGCGAGGGGCTTCGTTCTCTGGAACTGCTCACGGCCATGTATATTTCCGCCCGTGACGGACGCCGGGTTTCGCTTCCTTTGGAGCATTAGTCGATGAGTATTTCTATGACAAAAATCGCCTATACCGCGCATGAAACCGCAATCATCGATCCGGGAGCCCGGATAGGGAACGGCACTCGAATCTGGCACTGGACTCATATCGGTCCAGAGGCGGAGATTGGCACTGGCTGTTCGCTGGGGCAAAATGTCTATGTTGGCAGGGCGCGCATCGGAAACAATGTCAAGATACAGAACAATGTTTCGGTGTATGACTCCGTAGTTTTAGAGGACGATGTATTCTGCGGGCCTAGCATGGTATTTACGAATGTCATCAATCCGCGCAGTCATATAGATCGCAAGAGCGAATATAGAGAGACGCTTGTCAAGCGTGGAGCTACAATTGGAGCTAATGCTGTGATTGTCTGCGGACACACCATAGGCAACTATGCAATGATTGGTGCCGGAGCGGTCATCACAAAAAACGTTCAAGATTTCGCCCTGATAGTGGGGAATCCGGGAAAGTGGATTGGCTGGGTCTGCCAGTGCGGACTACGCCTGAAAGTAGAGTTCTCAAAGGCGCACTGTTCAGCGTGCGAAAGCCGTTACCAGATAATCGAAAAAACCGTTAGTTTGTTGCGCTAACAGAGGCTACTCGGTGAAATTTATGAATATCAACTGGAAGATAAAGTCCATGATGTTCGGCCTCATCGATGCATTTTCGCTCGATAATGCCTTATATTTCATTCAGAAGAATATTACGCGAGAATCGCGCGGTGATCTTGGAAAGAATGATAAGAACTGGTTCGTTCATAAAGAACATCTTTCCACTCTCACGCGGCCCAATGTCTTCGAGTTCGGCGCAGGAAAGATTCTCGCGCAAAACATCTTCCTGTCTCAATACTTCGCGTCGCAGACTGTTGTGGATCTGTTCCCCATGATTGAAATCGATTTGGTCGATCAAGCCGCACGCCGCATCTCGGAGAATCATCCTTCCGTTGCGTATCACGCAATCACAGCGATCCAGGATCTCGAACACCATTACGGAATCCGCTATCTCACGCCGATGGATGCCAGCAAGACTCCCTTCGCCGATAGCGCCTTCGATGCCTGTATCTCGACTAGAACGCTGGAGCATATACCGCGTGAGAGCATTATCGCCATCTTCCAGGAGTTACGACGCATCCTCCGGCCGGATGGGTTGATTTCAGCTGCAATCGACTATTCGGATCATTACGCGAATTCAGATCCACGAATCGGACGCCTCAATTTCCTGCAATACTCCGCCAAGGAATTCAAAAGATACAATCACAAGGTTCATTATCAAAACCGGTTGAGGCACTACGATTTTGAAAGAATTTTCAAGTCACTTGGCTATAAGGTGGTGAAAAATGATACCCTGGATTACTATCCAAGGCCGGAGCGCATTTCCAGCGAATTCGAATCGGATGAGCCCACGCTTTGCGCGCAAAGAGGTGTTTTTTTGTTGCAAAACTAAAGGTGAATTATGACTGCGACATTTCAATATTCGTGCCTATTCATGATTCTAGCCGCAATTGGCGCATGGTGTTTTCCTAGACCTACTACAGCTCAAAACAATCCTGGATATTATGGTCCGGCGATGCAGATGGATGTTTTGGATAACCTGCCAGTTGCAGAAACTGATGTCGATTACCGGTTTCGCGCAGCATCTGGAAGCATCGTTAATAGTTTTATCTGGTGGGATAAGTATGGCAAGGTAAAAAATGGCGCGCAGGTTTGCGACGGTTACGGCTGCGGGACGGGAGGCAGCGTCGATATCTGCATCTATCCCGACGACGACAAGCCCGATCATATTTGGACCGGAAAACCCCGGGGGTGTGTGACCGACTCGAACCTGCGCAGCGGAGAGCAAATCCGCACGGAAACCTTTCCAGTGCCTTTCCGATTGAACGCAGGCAGTCTCTACCATTTACACTGGCATAATACCGACGCAAATCCAGTGAAAAACTTTATTTCAGTGAATGATATTTGTGTTTGGCATCCAACCAAGCCCCGGCAGCCCGCGATTCCTGACTCCGACCTGGCCGTCATGGCTGGTACGAAAACCGTAGAAACCGACACTCCGATCTTTCAAATAAACTATGAAAACGGGACAACGCAAGGCCAGGGTTACAAAGAGTCTTGGAACTATATACCGGAAGATATATCCGGCGTTGCAAGAACGAGAGAATTGATCCTAGTCACCGAACCGGATCGTGCCGTGAAAAGCTTATCCGTGCGGGTCAATCGAGTGAGCGGAAACGGCGCACTGACAGTTACACTCTCAACCGCTTCCGGAACGGTAATTGAACAGGGAGGGATTCCAGCAGCTAATTTTCCTGCAGGAAACAGACTGACTGCGAACAGCCTGGCCAGTCAATATGTGACGCCAACCTGGGGAACATATACATTTGCCACCTCGATTATTTTGAAATCAAACCAGTATTATCAGTTAATCCTGAGCGCCCCAGCCGATACGGTCTACCAGGAATATGCCATTCAAAAGGCCTCGGGATATGGTTTCAGCCCGCGAACATACTTTGCACACGGCCATGGCGATTTCAGCCGTGATAACGGTTTGACCTGGGCCGGTTTCAAGCAGACTGAGGAGAGTCGAAACCACACTGACGCTGATATCCAGTTCTATTTCACTCTTAAATCGAGGTAGCATAATCAAGAGTCATAGACATACTTTCTACAAAGAAATGAAGTCACTACAGTGAACAAAGACATAGCAAGAGATCACAACTGTAATATAAACTGGTAAAAAGAATGCCAAATTATTATTCCAGACTCCGGTTGCATCCTTTTTTTACCGATGTATTTTTCACGAGTATCACTCAGGGCCTAATACTGGCGGCCAGCCTGTTCATGGTGAGTCTTGTCAGCAAGTGGCTAGGACTGATAGCACTGGGTGAATATCTTCTTTTGAAGCGAGTTTCATCGTGGCTGCTGACTGCCAGTCAGCTTGGACTTGGCGTAGCTCTTCCGCGCGAGATTGCATTGGTCTGCAAGGACTCCGAGGCGCGCGCACGCCAGTATTTTACTGTGGCCTTCGCATTGCTTGTTTTCCTGCTAGCGATTGTTAGCGCGCTTGCATTGTTGGCATCTAAAGTGGTGGCGCGACTCTGTTTTAGCTCATCAAAACATGAGTTGGTTCCTGCCTTGATCCTGTTTCTTGTAGGCTCAGCATTTCAGACTCTGGTGTTTGCGTACTATCGGGGTTTGCAGCGTATGCGCCTTGCAAATACAGTTCAAATTCTTGGATTGGTGGTAGTCCCATTGTTCGCACTTGCAGTTTCGCGTTCGCGGCACTCGACGCCATTGCTGATGGGGGTTACGGGGATTGGAATGGTTGCGATTTCAATTGCCTGGTGTATTCCGATCATCTGTAGGTCAACTAATCTCTGGTCAAGTTTTTCTCCCGATGCCCGCCGATTATTGAATTATGGCATTGTCCGGGTCCCGGGCGATATAGCGAGCGGCGCTCTTTTGACGCTAGGCCCGGTGATGGTGGCGCATTACACAAGCATGGAGCAGCTTTCCTACCTGTTGTTGGGAATTACCTGCTTGAATTTGACAAGCTTGGCATTTTGGCCGGTGGTGATGATGCTACTGGCTAAGGTCAGTAAGATGCTAGGTGAGGGAAGACTCGAGGATGTTAGAGAATATGTTCAATATCTTCGCTCTGCAGTCATGCAACTGTCCATTTTGGCTATGACGCAGTCATTTATCTTTATAAGGCCCTTGATACTGTGGTGGCTTGGAGCCTCGTATCTGCCCGGCGTGACCGTGATTTGCATTATCATGCTTGCGATTCCTGGTTTCATGTACTACTACACCATGCGCAGCGTGTTGGATGCAGCGAGCGCAAATCCCTATAACACGCGCAATGTTCTGATAGCTCTGGTGATTTTTTGCGCCGTGTCAATCATTCTTATTCACACGGTTCCACGCGTGTGGGTTTTGCCCGGAGTCTCAACAGCGATGACGATTTCCATTTATGTTCTGGCGATGGCGACAGAAAGGTCGCTGCGCGCCATCAAACTAGTGAGCGGGACGCCCCAGATCAGTCACTTGTGGATAGTGGCGCTGCTCGCTGCTGTAAGCCTTGCGGCGCAGATGGCCTTCCACTTCGAGATTACAAAAGCCGCATTCTGCACAGTGCTTCTAATCAATATTGCGCTGTCGGCACTGCTGCTGCGTAGATCTAGGCCTCCCTGGCTCGACTTTGTAAGCCGCGTAGCCCTTTGCCGGTCGTAAACAGTATCCTGATACGGATTGGAAGTTAATCTATTAATAGACCGCCGCAGCGGAAACTAACGCTTCGACAAACTGTAAACCAACATTTCGAATCTACCTCCAAGAGATATCCAAATGATGCAAGAATCAGAAACATTATCAGCCTCCCCCACCGCTGAAGCAGGGACAGCAACTGCTATTTTAATTCGCGAGGTTGAACAGAAGCTGCTCGGATTATTTGCCGAGGGGAAGCTATTCGGAACGATTCATACTTGCATTGGCCAGGAATGGGTCGGTGTCGCGGTTGCCGGCCCGCTTAGCGATGGCGACTATATGATCAGTAATCATCGCTGTCACGGTCATTTTCTGGCACGTACGGGCAATGTCAACGGATTAATTGCCGAGATCATGGGCAAACAAAGCGGCGTCTGCGGGGGCCGCGGCGGAAGCCAGCATCTGTGCGATGTAAAGCATGGATTCTTCAGCAACGGCGTTCAAGGCGGCATGATGCCGATTGCCGCTGGGCTTGCCCTGTCATTGAAATTGAAGGGGACCGATCATATCGCTGTTATTTTTGTTGGGGATGGAACTCTCGGTGAAGGAGTTGTCTATGAAGCCTTTAATATTGCTAGCAAATGGGAGCTTCCCATCCTGATTGTGCTAGAGAACAATGAATACGCACAAAGCACACCGCAAGTGCAGACTTTGGCGGGCGAAATCGAAGCGCGCGCCGCGGCCTTTGGAATACAGACAAGCCGTTGTAACACTTGGGATACTGAGCGGCTTTGCGTTGTCGCCGAAGAATCCGTTCAACAAGTTCGTCGCACACAGCGCCCACTGTTTTTGCAAGTTGATTGTGACCGATTAATGGCGCACTCGAAGGGTGATGATGACCGCGATCCGCGTGAGATTGATGCTTATAAAATGCGGGATCCGCTGAACATTTTTTTTTGCCAAAACCCGGCAAAAGGTGCAATTATGCAGCAATATGCAAGACGCATCGTTGCGGAGGCAGTAGTCTGCGCCGAAAGGGATACCTATGGAGAGCTACATGAATCAAAGCGTTCCTTGCCTTCAGAAGCAGCGCCGCATTGGACTGCGGCTGTGCCTTTCGATGAAAAACGTCACGCAGATGCCATTCGCGAGTCTCTATTGCGGAATATGCGACGAGATCCGCGAATTCTATTGCTTGGCGAAGACATCGAATCGCCGTATGGAGGAGCGTTCAAAGTTACTAAAGGCCTAAGTGATGAGTTTCCCGGACGCGTACTGAATACTCCCATCAGTGAAGCTACGATTGTTGGAATGGGAAATGGTCTTGCGTTGGGTGGGTTTATTCCCGTTTGCGAGATTATGTTCGGGGATTTTCTCTGTCTTGCAGCAGACCAAATCATCAATCATGCCTCCAAGTTTCATCAGATGTACAACGGGCAGGTTCAAGTTCCTATGGTGATCCGCACTCCGATGGGCGGACGCCGCGGCTATGGCCCAACGCATAGTCAATCGCTGGAAAAGCACTTTCTTGGCCTTCCACAAACGCGCGTGCTTGCGCTGCATAATTGTTACGATTCTGGAATAATTTATGACAAGATTCTCTCTTCAATCGACAGGACAACTATTGTAGTGGAAAATAAGCAATTGTACGCAACTCGGCTATTGCCGCTGGTTCCAGCCGGATTCGCGCTAGATCATAGTGATGAGCCATATCCAACTACTCGTCTTCGCCCGCTTGAGCCACCACAAGTAACTGTCTTCTGCTATGGAGGAATAATGCCTTATGCGGAACAGGCGGCCGTCGCTTGCTTCGATGATGACGAGATCACAGTTGAAGTGATTTGTCCAATACAGATTTACCCGCTAAATCCCTGGCCGGTAATTGAATCACTTAAGCAGTCCCGCTTGCTTCTGGTGGTTGAAGAGGGGATCGGTTTTGCGGCAGTAGGTTCAGAATTAATTGCTCAAATCACAGAACATGCACCAGACGTGATGCGTCGGGCGAAACGAATCGGATCGTTGCACACGCCCATTCCCGCTTGCGGTCGCCTGGAGGAAGAATTGCTTCCAAACTGTGCTATGATACTTGCTGCAATCCAGGAGTTGGCACGTCTTGACTAATGCGATCCCAGTGATAATTCCGATGGAAACCGTCAACGATGAGACGGTAACACTAGTGCAGTGGATGATCGCGGATGGTGCAGAGGTCCAGGAGGGCCAGTCTTTAGCTGAGGTGGAGACGAGCAAAGCCGTAATCGAGCTAATTGCGCCCTGTGACGGAGTGATTAGGCTTAAAGCTGAATCCGGCCTGGAACTCAAGATTGGCACGGTTGTGGCCTATGTGGATATTAGTACGTTCAGACAGCAATCTGAGGTTGCGATCGACGGGACGGCAACGCAGAAAAAAGCAATTCACAGTACACCGGATGCTAACTCTTCAGCCTCATCTCACACGCACACGCGTTTTAGCAAAAAAGCTTTAGAGCTAGTCAATCGCCATGGACTGTCTGTTGAACGGTTTGGCTCTTTAACGATGGTGAGAGAAGCAGATGTGACCGCGCTATTGAATGGAATAAACCGAGCAAAGACGAAAAGGAACGATCTTCATTTTTCCTTACTCAAAACGTCGCTAAATGGCGTTACACAGCCCGCGATCCGGCGCGGCCCTATGGAGGGGATGCTCGATCCTGCGTTTCTTGAATATGTTCGCAATGAACGGGAAATATTTGGTAAGTTAAATTCTAATGAAAAGTGCGACGAGTATAAGATACACGGAGCAATAATAGGAGAGAATGTAGTGCTCGGACAAGGCGCTGTGCTCGTGGCTCCCAAAATCGTGCTGGAAGATGGAGTGCAGATCGGCGATGGTGGTAGTGTGAACTGCAGCGAACAATTCATCGTGGGCCGTCTCAGCAGTTTTCGAGATGGACTCAGCGTCGAAGGAACAACAGTGATATTTGGGGAAAATGTATTTGGATGCCGTCGAGTGGAGATCAGCGGCGGAACTGGCAACCCCTGGTCCGTTCTGTACGTCGGTGACACGACATTTATTGGCGATGACGTAATTCTGGATATCAGCCGCCCTGTTGTAATCGGCAAAGAGGTTTTCCTTACTCAGCGGTCAATTATAATTACACACAATATCGGACATTCGATCCTCGATGGTTACGAAAACCGATTTGAGCCTGTGGTTTTGGAAGACTACTGTCAAGTGGGCATGAATAGCACGATTTATGCAGGATGCAGAATCGGAAGCCATGCAATTATTGCATCGAATTCTTACGTGATTACCTCCATTCCTGCCGGCAAGCTCGCGCTCGGTGTTCCCGCGAGTGTTATTCGTGATGCTTTTAAGCTTCTGAGTCGTAAACAGCAAATACAAATTGCGCGGCAGATGGTATACGACTTCCGCGAGTTGTTATTGCTAAAGGGATATGATGTCTCTCAGGCGGAATATGACGGCTTTACATTGAAGTACGAGAACAGAATCTGCCGTCTATATTTTATGGAAACCTGTCTTACTGACGCGATCGATTTTACTTCAAATAATGAAATTGTAATATGGTCATTAGATGCCTTTGACGGTCCAATATCCACTGGCGCAGTGTTTAACCTGCTGGCGAAGACAATGCTAGGCGAAGGGGGCGTTTTTACAGAAACAGCGCGAGAGTTTCTTCGTAAGCGTGGAATTCGCTTCCAGCCCGGACCATGGCGCTATCGGCATGGACTTATCTAAAGAGAAGACTTGCAGGACTTCGATGCTATGTTGAAACGATTTATCGAAGCGGTCGGCAGCGTTATCCTTCTTGTCCTAACTTTACCTGTTTTTCTGCTGACAGCAGCAGCGGTATGGCTCACCGACTTTGGTCCGGTATTTTATAGGCAGACTAGAGCAGGAATACATGGGCGTCCTTTCGAACTGCTAAAGTTTCGTAGTATGTGTATGAATGACCGGTCCCTTGACAGCCCCAACGAAATTTCTGGGGCGGACCCTCTTGTGACAGTTGTCGGCAGAATCATTCGCCGGCTCAAGATAGACGAATTACCTCAATTAATAAACGTATTGCGCGGGGAGATGTCATGGATTGGGCCAAGGCCTACGGTATTGGCGCATGTTGAGAAGTACTCTCTTTTTCAGCGTCGGCGCTTAGAAATGCTGCCCGGCATGACCGGATGGGCACAGGTGAACGGCGGCGCGGAAATTCCATGGAGTGAGCGGATAATCTTGGAGGTATGGTACGTTGATCATCGTTCATTTCTTATCGATATGAAGATTCTGTGGAAGACAGTGACTGTAATCCTTCGTGGTCACAAACCGAATTTGCAAGCCGTTGAACAAGCGCGATGTTATGCGATTCAGCATCCGGACATCATTCAGTCGGATCTCTGCAATGTGCCTATTCTGCAATTGAAGTAATATGAGAAAACGAAGCCGCTTAAATCCATAGCTGAATGTATTGAAAAATAACAGGGAAAGAGTGTTGCATGAGTGAGAGAGTTCTAGTCATTGCTCCGCACGCGGATGACGAGGTCTTGGGTGCCGGGGGAACGATAGCGCGCTTTACAGATGAAGGCGCGGAGGTCTCCGTGATTGTGCTGACGGGTGGCTTTCCTCCGGATTTTGCTGAGGAAGAGGAAGATCTCATCCGCCGCGAAGCGGTGCGCGCCCATGATATTCTCAAGGTGAAGAAGACCATTTATCTTGATTTTCCTGCCGCCGCACTTGATACAGTGGCCCACCGCGAATTGAATTATGCACTAAGTTTATTGTATAAGCGTATCTGCCCAACGATTGTTTTTGTGCCATTCCTTGGAGATGTCCACCTAGATCATCAAGCCGCGTTTCAATCAGCTATGGTAATGTGTCGTCCGACAGGCGGCCATTTACCGCACAGCGTTCTGGCCTACGAGACGATCTCGGAGACAAACTGGAATGCATCTCCAGTAACTCCGGGATTTCTGCCTAACACGTATGTCGATATCTCAGACTATCTGGAGACTAAGCTGGCGGCCTTTCAGGCATACGCCAGCCAGGTTTGCCCGTTTCCGCATGAGCGCTCTCTCGAAACCATGCGCGCCCTGGCTGTGATGCGTGGCTCAACGGTCCATCTTAAAGCCGCAGAAGCATTTGTTGCACTTCGTAATATCATCTGAACGCTTTTAGTTCGAGCGAGGCGCATTAACAATTTGTAGATGATTTTCAGATTGATTTAGAAGCAAAGAGGTTCAGGCGTGCAATATGTGCAAAATGGAATATTACCAGGAATGAACGAAAACGGCTCGGCGATATTCGACGTGCATATTTTAAGAAGGCCACTTGCGGCCACAGCCTCGATTGTTTTTGCTTTGATGTTTTTTGTTGGAGACTTAAAAGGTAATTTTCAGTCGGAGTGGGATCCCTCCGCTTCGGGCATCGATCTCACAGCCGCAGTCTTTTCGCTGGGCTTGGCAGTGGCGGCAATCAGTTTTTTTGCGAACGACGGAAAGATATGTACGCAGATCAAGTGGATAATAGCTTTGTTTCTTGCTATATCCTGTGCGGTGACGTGGACGGTACTGACTCCATATGCAGTTGAAAAGATTACTCGGTTGTTCACTCTTTCGCTCATTTCAGCCACTCTTCCGGCATTCATATTTACTAGGCCAAGAGAGGTTCGTCTATTCATTTCCATTGTCGTCGCAGCAGGATTTCTGATCTCATTGGCAGGTCTCTTCCAGGTGATCACAGGCACGAATGTGAACGGAAGAATCTCAGGAATCAGCGCTGATACGGTTAGCTTGGGCCGCAACGCTGGGATCGCTTTAGTGGGACTATACACGCTTGTGAGCTGCGGAAGCAAGAAAATGATTTGGCTTGGAGTCTTCTGTCTTCCCTTGCTACTCGTACTGATTGCAAGCGGATCGCGCGGTCCGGCCTTCTTTGCATTGGGCATCATCGTCCTAATCACCGTCTTGTGGGCGCGTTACAATCTGCGAGGCATTGGCATCACCATTGCGATCTTTGCAGTGGCAACCTTTGTAATTTACCAAGATGCCTCGGTGTTGCCGAAACTCACGCTTGAACGCTTCGCATTTATTATCGAGCATCGTTGGGACAGCTCGGCCGAGGAGCGGGTAATTGCGGGACGCGCGGCGATCGAGGAAATTGGCAAATCTCCCCTCGGATTGGGTATCGGTGGGTTTGGGCAAGTTTATAACTTTGGCAGTGTTACCGACCGTGTTTATCCGCATAACATTGTACTTGAAATCGCCGTCGAGGATGGCTGGATGGTGGGTATTCTGTTTTTGTTCGTCTCTTCAATTGGCATTCTGAGAAGCTATCGGGCTGCGGCCGACGAGCCGGCATTTCGTTCGTTTTTTGCCATCTTTCTCTTCGCGATCTGCAATGCTCTAGTGAGCGGGGACATGAACGATAACAGAATTGTATACGCGCTGCTCTGCATAGCGTTGATGCTTCCTCAGTTGATGGTAAATAGTCAACCCGTCGGCAGGTGATGCCGTGAGTTACATGCCGCAGCGAAATTGCCGTTTGGAAAGATTATGACCTATCACGCTGTTCATCTTACCTCCGTTCATTATGCGTTCGATACCCGCATATTTCATCGGGAATGCCAGTCATTGGCATTGGCTGGCTACAATGTAACATTAATTGCGCCACATGCAAATGGAGATCTGAAACTTAAAGGAGTAAATGTGCGGACGATCCGGCCTCCGCGCGATAGGCGCGAGCGTCTGACAAGCACAATCTGGGCGGTATACCGGGCGGCAGTGCGGGAAGACGCCGATATTTACCACTTTCACGATCCGGAATTGCTTCCAATCGGCTTGCTGCTAAAGTTGAGAGGGAAGAAGGTAATTTATGACGTCCATGAGGACTATAAGCGAACGATGGACGGCAAGCAGTGGCTCCCTTCATTTCTCCACCGCCCTGCTGCGTTTGCTGTGAGAGTCTGCGAGACAACGATGGGCCGAGTCTGCGACCGTGTAATCGCCGTGACACCGACCATTGCGAGGAATTTTCCTCCCAAGCAGGCGCGCCTGGTGCAGAACTACCCATTGCTTAATGAACTTTATTCTCCGAACGCTTTGGCATATGAACAGCGCAAGCCGATTGCGATTTTTATCGGGTGGCTGGGCGATTACTCTGGCATAGAGTCGATGAGACAGGCTATCGATCTTGCCGCAAGAGAGTTTCCCATGCGCCTGCTTATTGCAGGAAAATTAAAGCCGGGAGCGGTTGCAACTTTTGATGAAAGCAATACGAATAAGTTGATCGAATTCCTTGGTTTCTTAAGCCGTCCAGATGTAGCCGAACTGATTGCAAAAGCAAGGATGGGACTGGTCACAATACTCCCGCTAGATTGTTACATCGATGCGCAGCCGACCAAGATGTTCGAGTATATGTCAGGCGAGCTTCCGGTCATAGCTTCCGATTTTCCTGTTTACCGGAGAATTATTGAAGCCGCTGATTGTGGAATTCTGGTCGATCCGCAAAATCCTGCCGCTATCGCTGAGGCCATTCTGTGGTTGATGCGGAATCCATCGCGTGCGGCAGAGATGGGACGCAATGGCCGCCGCGCTGTCGTCGAGAAATACAACTGGGAAAGCGAAGCCAAGAATTTAATCTCCATCTATGAGGAGTTGCTTCCACCGCGCCAGCCGTTAACTGCGCAAATGTAAACCGGAGAGTTCGATCGCGCGTCAAACAAGTAGGGGATAAATCACTTATGCTATTCGGCAGAGACATAAAGCCATCCAGATTGGTCAGCTCGGGCTTCGACTTTCTTCGTCTGTTGCCACGACTGGTAATTGTAAAGCGCCCACTTACGTGCCTCTGGCATTATCTTCGCCAGACGTCGCCTGAGTACATCGATCTGCGCTCCGATCATCGATTTTATTTTTCCAGCCATCCTCATGACTTAGTAAGTTTCTGTTTGGCATTCATGAAGCGGGAGTACGGAACAATTCATAAGGGAGATGTCGTATTTGATGTCGGCGCCAACATTGGTTCCTTCGCCATATATGCCGGTCTGTCCGGGGCCAGTAAGGTATATTCCTTTGAGCCGTCCCTTGAAGCATTCAATGTTCTAACCAGAAATGTTCAAGTTAATCAGCTCCAATCCGTAATCATTCTGTTCAATAAAGCAGTCACAGACCGGTCAGGTGAAGTAGTTAGGTTCCCCTACTCTTCCAGTCCTTTCAACAGCCTTGCGATAACCGCGGTCCCAGGCAGTCAAATGCACGTTGATCGTTTCTCTGGAGATTTGCATAACAATGCGCTGTCCATGGCGACCAGATCAGATATTGACTATGTTGATATTCCTACGATCTCGCTGCAAGATTTCATGGCGGAACATAATGTGCCTTTCATCGATTTTCTCAAAATGGACTGTGAAGGGGCGGAGTTTTCCATCGTTCCGTCTTGGACCGAGGGGATGTTCAAGCGTATAGGCAGAATACGCATGGAATGTCACGGCGAGTCAGCAGAGCTAGTGAATCTTTTTCTTAAAAATGGATTTGTGATCGAGCTGCTAAAAGGCGAGGATATCTGGCTTGTAAATCGCCAACTGTCTTCGGCAGACAAACAGGCCCAGATTGTTGACGATTTAGCATCATGCAGTGAATCTTCTGCCAGATCGAATCAGCGGCCAGCAGGCACATGAAATGAACAAGAATAGTTGGTTGTTCTATTCGCTGACGATCCCGGCTGATCGGTCTGTTCTTGATCTGCCAGAAGGTTATGTGCGCGAGGTCTGGCGTCCTTCGTTACTGAACTTAAAAGCGAGAGGAACGCCTTCTCTCCCTTTTGTCATGTGGTGGATCTTTCATATGCTGTATATATTTCCAAATAGGAATTACAGCCTACTACTCATTCGGCACAATGGCAGGGTTGTTCACCGCTCCGTCGTCACCCCCAGGTATTTCAGATTTCCATTCATGGCAGCGAGCGATATTCTGGTAGGAGGCACATGGACCGACCCGAAGGAGCGCGGAAAAGGTTTAGCGACAAATGCTCTGGAGAGTATTACCAGCGACTGTTTTTCCGGTCCACGAACCTGCTGGTACGTCGTCGAAGCTCATAATAGTGCATCCATTCGGGTCGCCGAAAAGTCTGGATTTACTCTCTCTGGAACAGGCATCCGAACCCTGCCATTCCGGCAAAGTGCCTTAGGCCAGTATTTGCAAACCGAACATGTTGCAAAAAATATGACTGAATCCACCGCCGCGCGGAAAATTTTCTAACTAAGACAAACACGCGTCTCAAGTTGATTTAACGAAGAATGCGCATGTAGTTGTAAAAATATGACTCGTGGGAAGCGGTTTATGATTATCTGGATTATCGATCACTACACAAATCCGCCGCAAGACCTGGGGGATGCGCGGCATTTTAGCAATGCAAACGAATTGATGCGCCGCGGGCATGAAGTACGGGTTATAGCCTGCACATACAATCACCTTTCGCATGCGCATTATCCGCCGGAGTTGGGTTTTGTCTGGAAAAATAATTTGTATGATGGCGTTCCATTTACTCTGATTCAGGCTTGTTCGTATCAAACAAACTTTGATATTGCGCGAATATGGAATATGATGCAGTTTGCGTTTCGCACATGGAAAGGCGATTGGGCAAAAAAACTGAAACCTCCCGATTTAATTCTTGGGTCCAGTCCGGACCCATTTGTCGCTTTGGCAGCTGAAAGGCTCGCGAGCCGTTATTGCGTGCCGTTTGTCCTCGAGGTGCGCGATCTATGGCCGTATTCAATCATTGAGGTAACCGGTCGCTCGAAATACCATCCGTTTATACAAGCAGTGGACTGGACACAGCGCTATTTATACGTCCGGGCTGCGCGCATTATAATACTCTCAAAAAATTCAAATGAGCTAATGAAACAAAGCGGAGCGAACACAAGCAAGATCGTATGGATACCGCACGGCGTCGATTTGTCAATGAACCCTGATCCTCGACCCGCGCCAGACGATGGTCTGTTCACTATTACCTATCTTGGGGCGCACAACGAATGGAACAGCCTAGATCCTATTCTTGATGCCGCTAAACTACTCCAAGAATCTGGAAATAAAATCCTATTCCGCTTCGTGGGAGCAGGCGAATCTAAGTCGGCATTGGAGGAACGAGCAAGAGTTGAAAATATACGAAACATCCGGTTCGAAGACCCGGTTGCGAAGAAACTTGTAAGTGCAATTCAGCATGAGTCCGACGCCTTTATCATCAACAATCGTAGGGATAATGTATCAAAGCATTGGATGAGCTTTAATAAGCTATATGACTATCTGGCAGCGGGCCGACCAGTGGTGTTCGGAAGCTATACGGATAATGATCCTGTCGTGGAATCTGGGGCGGGAATATCGGTGGAGGCGGGAAGTCCAGCCGCGCTTGCCAAGGCAATTGAGTTACTCGCCGCCCAGCCGCGCGAAAAGCTGCTGGAATATGGAAGGCTGGGAAGGAAGTTTGTAAAAGATCACTACAGCATCCCTGTGCTGATTGACCGCTTTGAGGCTATGGCTCTCGAAATCACCAGAAGCGCAAGCTGAACTATGACCGGAATACAAGACTAAGATGATTGATTGGACGCAGGAAAAATGAAGTTTTATCGGTGCGAATTCCGCCAATCAAGATAACGAATTGCAATCTAACGGGTTGAGGAGAAGATATGTACGGAAACACTTCTTCTGTGTACAACAAAATTTGGGCGCTGCGAAGAATACTGCGGCTTAGTCCAATGCAAAGGCTAATGAGCAAATTAAAAAAGCGAGGAGTCACGCTCAGCCAGATGGATGCCCTGGAACTGTTCGGAGCAGACGGCTTAAGGCACACCCTAGATTATTGGCACCTGGTTCGCAGCCTTGATATATGGGAGATGGATGAGAAATACCTGCCGAAACTACGCAAGAACTTTCCCGGCGCGCAAATCATAATCTCTGACACCTTCAAGGAGCTACAGTCCGCGTCCAAGACATACGATCTGCTGATCTCTGATGAACCTGGACAGGTTTTCGGCCAGCGAAATGAACACTGCGAGCATTTCGATTTGTTGAATGAAAACCTGTTTCGAATTGCCCGGCGCTCAGTTGTTATCGTACTGAACGCAGTTCCCAATCCTCTCAAGCAGTGCCCTAAATCCGATCAATATAGTACTTATCCAGGATACATGAGCATGCGCGCGCAATTTTATGATACGGATCATCCGGAGCGGATTTCCATTGAGGAAATGATTCCTGCGTACCGGCGAGTTCTGCGCACGAATGGCTTCAACCTTGACTGGCACATCAAAGTATTGCGAACCCTTCGAGGCGGAGTATATTACCTAGCGTTGAAGGCTAGCCGCTATTAAAGGGAGGCAGGATGGCAAGCATTATAATTCCGCCAAGCGAGAGAATCGGAATTCGGCAATGGCTCAAGAGAGATTTCTAACTATTCGTGATTCGGATGCATGGAACAGGCTTCTTCCGTCCGGAAAGAGTGTGTTTGGTGGCATAGGGTACGCGCGCATCTGCGCGGCCTTCCGCAAATGCTCGCCGCGCCTATATGTGGTGGAATTGAATCATGCCGCGATTTGCTATCCACTGCTCCTCCGACCGCTGTCGGAGCTGGAGTTCGCTGGCGGAAATGATGGAGCCTGGGATGCGACGACTCCAGAGTTTACCGGTCCAATGGAGTTTGGATCGGAGCCTTCGTTAACCGAAAAATTTTCTCTTTTTCGCGACAAAACATTTCAGAAAGAGGGAATCATCGCCGAGTTTGCCCATCTTCATCCTTGGAAAGAAACAGCATCACGATTATTCGAAGGAAACGAATTAAATCGCGAGATAGTGTGGGTTGACACGACGATGAGTCCGGAAGAACTCTGGCGCACGCATCTAGAATATTCATGCCAAAAAAACATACGGACTGCTCAAAGAAATGGCGTAAACGTATTTGAGGGCACTACCGACGAGCACATACAAGAATTTTATCGGATTTATCAGTTGACCATGTTGAGAAATAAAGCATCGCTATCCTACCATTTTTGTCTGGATTACTTTAAGGCATTTCGCGATGAGATGCCCCATCATTGCAGATTCGCCATGGCGGAATATGGCGGCCGGATTGTCGCCGCAACCCTCTATCTGCATGATGATAGCGATGTCTATTCATATCTGGGCGGAGCAGACGCGGAATTTCAGCACGTCCGCCCAACAAATCTACTGGTGTGGGAAACAATCCTTTGGGCTCATCGCGCCGGTAAAATGCGGCTGGTTCTTGGGGGAGGCTATAAGCCAAGCGACGGAATTGCCCGATTCAAATCTACATTCTCGCGCTTTCGCAAGTCATTTTACGTCTACAAGAAAATCCATCAAGAGCGCGACTACGGCCTTCTGGAGAAGCGCTGTCGAGAACGTTACGCACTCAACGAAGAGCCGATACAGTATTTTCCCAGCTACCGGTATTCAGTCCATGCATAACAAAATCCATGCTGGAAGGTGTTTTCACATTTTTAACGGATTAAGCAACATGGAGGAGTTATTGTGAGATGCACTTTTAATGGGTCAGCAGGTTATTCGCCGTGGGCGCGGACGTTTGCGCAGTGGCCGTATTTTGCGAAGGATGAGATACAAGCCGCCTCGGCTGTTTTGCGTTCCGGAAAAGTCAATTACTGGACTGGAACAGAAGGCCGTCAGTTCGAGTCCGAGTTTGCTCATTTCTCGGGTTGCAAGTACGGAGTTGCAGTTGCTAATGGCACAGTCGCGCTGGAATTGGCATTGCGAGCACTTGGCATCGGCGCGGGTGATCAGGTCATAATCCCGAGTCGCACCTATTTTGCTACAGCGAGTTGTGTTGTCGCCGTCGGAGCGAGGCCGGTCTTTGCCGATGTTGACCTCGATTCGCAGAACATTACGGCTACCAGCATTCGTTCCGTTATAAGTTCTTACACAAGAGCGATCATAGCGGTGCATTTAGCTGGTTTACCATGCGAGATGGATGAGATCAATGCAGTGGCGAAAGAGTATGGGTTACTTGTTATAGAAGATTGCGCACAGGCGCACGGGGCCGTCTACAAAGATCGTCCTGTTGGATCTTGCGGAGATATTGGCGCATTCTCATTCTGCCAGGACAAGATCATGACAACTGCGGGTGAAGGCGGTATGGTGACCACGAACTCGGAAGATTTGTGGCGGCGTATGTGGTCGTATAAGGATCACGGAAAAAGCTATGCAGATGTTTTTGAGCGTGAGCATTCATTCGGCTTTCGCTGGTTGCACGATTCATTTGGGACAAATTGGCGACTTAGTGAAGTTCAGTCAGCGGTGGGAAGAGTGGCTTTGCGCAAGCTGCCGAACTGGGTTGCAACCCGGCGCAAATACGCTGCAATGCTGACCAAGCGATTGTCTTTGCTTCCAGCGCTGCGCGTAGCAAAGCCGAACGAGCACTTGCAGCACAGTTACTACAAATACTATGCATTTGTTCGTCCGGATCAGCTACGTACTGGATGGGACCGGAATCGTATTTCGAGGTCGATAGCCGAAAAAGGAGTTCCGTGCTCGACAGGCATCTGCGGCGAAGTATATATGGAAAAGGCATTTCCACCTGAATGGCACCCGTCGCATCGATTTCCCGCGGCGCGCGAGCTGCGTGATACAAGCCTGATGTTCCTGGTTCACCCAACGCTGTCCGAAACGGCGATTGAACGCACGTGCGAGACAGTAGAGCGGGTTGTCACAGAGGCTATGCGATTCAGCAAATTCATTTCCGTAGGTGCTGTAAGTGGAAATGATTCAGAATGCTCGGTTAACCAATTAACTCTACAAAAGGGCGCGGCGGAGTTACTATACTCCGATACCACTTCAGCATTGTAAGCGAAGCTGCATCCAGGCCACGCAGATATGCAAGAAATCTTTGGTTTGTAAACAATGAAAGACATGACGCAGACAGGATTGGGGGATGACAATGATTCAAAAACGACGCTATTGGATATTGTTTCTGATTCAGTCAGTCGCGGTTTTCGCGGCATTGCTGTTGTCGTGGCTGCTACTTTTCGATTTCGCCAGACCCAAGGCCGCTTTGTTTCTCTTGTATACCTTGGCGCTGATTGTAATTCGCTGGGTAGTGATGGGATTTTACAAGCTAACCCACGGTCACTGGCGTCACACCGGTATCGGAGACCTAACAGATCTTGTACAATCAGTATTAACAGGGTCGCTGCTTTATTATTCCGTATTGCGCGTTGTATGCGGAGTAACGGAGTTTCCATTATCCATTTATGTGCTTGAGGGATTGATCACTTTTTTATTTCTTGCTGGCCTGCGTGTGATCGCACGGATGGTTCTACAAGCCAGAGACTTGAGCAGCAATGCGGTTCGTAATCCTGTGCTGATCATTGGCGCGGGGTCGGCGGCAGTGCAACTGCTACATGCGCTGAAAGAGACGAAGTTCCAGGCCGTTGGGCTGCTTGATGATGATGCGTCTAAGCGAAACCTCAAGCTGGGAGGAGTACCTGTTCTGGGGCCTATCGATGAACTATCCATCTTTGCATCTCGCTTCAGCGTGTCTAAAGTACTTATAGCAATACCCTCGGCTACAGGCACGGAGATGTCCAGGATAATTGATATCTGTATGCAATCCGGTCTTTCCTTTCGCGCCGTTCCAAGTTTGTCGGATCTGGTCGATGGAAAGGTGACAATTTCCGAGCTGCGCAAAGTCAATTTGGAAGATCTGCTGGGCCGCGATGCGGTGCAGATGGAGTCGGAGAACGTACGCGTTAAGCTGCAAAGAAGGGTGGTGATGGTGACCGGGGCAGCCGGTTCAATCGGTTCGGAGTTGTGCAGGCAAATTGTTCGTTATCATCCGCTAAAATTGATTTGCGTTGATCAGGCGGAAACGCCGCTGTTTAACCTTCAACAGCACACTCTTTCCTCGGTCGACCTAGAAATCGTCTATTCGGTAACGGACATAACCGATAGCGAGCGAATGCGCCAGTTGCTGATTGAAAACAAAGTGGGGGTTATTTTTCATGCGGCAGCATACAAGCACGTGCCGATGACCGAATCGAATCCTTATGAGGGACTGCAGAATAATGTGTTTGGCCTGCTGGACTTAGTGGAGACGGCAGAGGAATGCGGCTGTGAGGATTTTCTGCTGATTTCGACGGATAAGGCGGTCAACCCAAGAAGTCTCATGGGCTGCACCAAGCGGATAGGCGAGATGATCGTTGGCGCGCGTGATTCCGCGCAGATGCGTTGCGTTTCGGTCAGATTCGGCAATGTTCTCGGATCGCAAGGCAGCGTAATTCCATTGTTTCAAGAGCAGATTCGCACCCGCCATTGTGTTACTGTCACCCATGCGCAAATGACCCGGTTTTTTATGACCATCACTGAGGCGGTCTCCTTAGTATTGCAAGCGTTTGCCGTCGGTGAGCACGGCAATATCCTGGTTCTAGACATGGGCGAACCAGTGCGCATACTTGATCTTGCCAAGACCTTGATTCGTATTTCAGGGAAGAAGGAGACCGAAGTTCAGATTCAGTTTACCGGGATGCGTCCGGGCGAGAAGTTGCACGAGGAGCTGTTCTATAGCTCGGAGATGCGTTTGCCCACCCCGCTGCCCAAAGTGATGCGAGCGCAGGGAATTATGCCGCGGTGGGAGGCTTTCAGCCGCCGCCTGCAGGAACTACAACTAATTTCCTACCGTCAGGATAGCGAATTAATTCGGGCGAAGATCAAACAAATCATCCCAGAATATCAATGGGGTCCGCTGATAACGACGGCGAAACGAGAATTGTCCGGGGAAGATTATCCAGTGCGCGGAGAGGAAAAGCAGGAAAACTTGCTTTCAGCTTGATGCGCCTGGCAGGGTCGCATTTTCAAGGTAAAACATTCATGAATCCACCGCCGCATGTAACCAATTTTCATGAAGAGTAAACAAGCGCCTAAATATGGGTGTTATACACTGAGGCCGGAAAGCCAAGACCAGTTAATGCAGGAGGAGCGCCTTGTGTAAGGTTGAGGCACTTTGGGGTTGTTGCGAACAAGGAAAATCCATCAGGCGTCGGCTTTCCGGTTTCGCGCTGGTCAGAAGTTCGATAGTTCGATTGTCAAACGGCGGATGTGCACCTCCGCCAAAACCATCACCCTTAACCGTACTGGATCCTGCCGGATAACCAGAACCATTCAGAATGAGCGCCTTGGAGCGGATGTACACATCCTTCTCCTATTATTCACTAAAAGTTAACCGTTGGGAATGGACTAAGAAAGCTGTTCCTGACAGAGGTAACGGAAAAATGAAGAATTTGAATGTGCAAGTGATCTTTGCGTCTCTCGCGCTTGGCGCGGCGGCGTTGCTGTCCACTACCCTCTCTGCCCAAGCTCCGGTGACCCCCATTCTAGTGGGAGCCGGTTCATCGGCGCTGTTTAACACTCTGGCATTTACCGCGTTTGAGACTGGCTCAGTCGGCTACGCATTGTGCGGCACCAACCACTGGACCTACAAGACCTCCGCTGTTGGCGGCACCTACGAAACCTCCATCCATGACTCGCGCAGCTCGCTTATCGGCAATGAGCCGGCGACCATCGTTGTTGCCTGGAACGGCTCAGCAGACGGCTCCACTGGCCTGACCAAGGTTTGTGCCTATCTTCAGGTTGACTCCACCGTTGGCGTTCGCGCGGCCTTTGCGCGCACGGCTGCTGGAACGCCTGCTGCTTCGGCGTACATCAGCTCCAGTCTGGCCGGCGTTGCAGGGCAGAACAAAGTTTCCAACACCACGCTTGCTGATGTTCCGCTTCCCTTGGACGTTCTTCAATCCGTGAGCGGCCAGCCGATCACCTTTGCCGGCGCCGATATCCGCGCGGAAGACGCCAAGTTTGCCACCGGTCGTGCGCTGGCCGCTCAAGGCGCCGTTGTCAGCACCGTTCCCTGGAATGGTTCGCTGCTCAACACGCTGGTTGGCGCTCGTGGCCTGGGCTATGCCAACACTGCTGATACCTTCAGCTGCGCCGGCGACAACACCAACCCCATTGGCTTCCCGATTGAGAGTTCGCAGAGCACGACCATTGCCAACCCGGTTGACTTTGCCCTCTTTGGAACCGACCCCATCTCCTGCGGCAACGCTGCTTCTTCCTATCAGGAATATCAGGTCGGCGCCGGTCCGGTTATAGTCTTTGCTAACACTCACCAAACCGGCGCAGGTCATCTTGGCGATTCGAACCTAACCAACATCAATCCCTCGGTCCTGGCCGGCTTCCTTGACGGCACATTCTCTCGCACAAGCGATTTATTCACCAACTATGCCGCCGGCTCTTTGACCCCCTATCCCGTCTCGACCTTCCTCCGTGAGCCTCTCTCCGGAACCATGAACGTCATCGAGTACAACATCCCCAACACCAACCGGTACTACACCACGCAGGAAAAAGGTGTCACTGGCGGCCCGGTTACCGCGCTTGTGGCGGGCAGCACGATGAACCCGCTTTCGCTGGCCAATCCGAATGGCTTTGGCGGACGCTATCGCGCCGTCGGAACCGGCGAGGAAATCAAAACTGTTCTGAACAATGATGACAGCCTCGGCTATGCTTTCTGGGGATATAGCAACTTCTCCGGCGCCACCACCGCCTCTGGCGTTGCTGGCACGTCTGCCCGCTACCTGACCGTGGACGGCGTCGATCCTCTCTACTCCGGCCCCTCCGCCAACCCGCTCGGCGTCGGCGTCTTTCCGCTGAAGACCGGCAGCACATATCCGGTTCTCAGCTTCCCCAACATCCAGAACGGATCTTACCCGATCTGGACGATCTTCCGCATCGTCGCTGTTCCAGAAGCTAGCAGCGCTTGGATCAAACTCCTCGTTGGCAATATGCAGCTGAACTCAACACTCTTCTCTGACTTCATTCCTGCAACCAACCTGAACGTCTTCCGCAGCCACTTCTATGAGGCCAGCATCGGCGGCGCTGATGGCAACACCTTGTACTCTGCCGGTCCCCCCGCAATCTACTATCAGGAGCAGGGCGGCGACGTGGGCGGACAGGTCTTCCCAGTTCAGGCCGACTATGACTTCATCGCAGACACCAATGCCAACGGCCTCTACAACCGCCACAACTAGTCTTTGCTGCTGAATCTCGCCTCCAACCAGGGCGCGGATTCACTTCCGCCGGCAGGATGCCTTCGGGCAGCCTGCCGGCAATCTCCTAGCCCCGCGAACAGGGGCGGGTTTCATCTCTCTGGAGGATGCTTGTTCAGCTTTACACCTATGCGCGTTATTCTCTCTATCGCTATATTTCTTTCTTTGATTCTAGTCTCTCCGATGCGTGCGCAAGAAAAGACGGCTCCGGCCACCCCAGCCGTTGAGCAGCCTCAGGCCGTTCAGCTTGGAATGAAAACTGATCATACGCCGGAGGATTTCTCCTCCTTGAGCCTGGTTGGAAGCGAATTGGTCGCCATGCCGCCCTTTCCCGGAGGTCACGAGGAAAACAAAGACTTTATTCGGGAACTCTATCAGGTGCAGTGGCGTTCGCAGGATCCGATCGATCTATTTGTGATTCGTCCTGCTGGGGTGAAAAATCCCCCTGTGGTTCTCTATCTTTCCAGTTTTCCTAGCGACATCAAGCGTTATTACAGTGCCGATGTCTGCCGCCGTTTGGTGAGCCATGGCGCCGCCGCGGTGGGGTTTGTCTCTGCCCTCACCGGGGACCGCTTTCATCGCCCCATGAAACAGTGGTTCATCAGCGAATTACAGGAATCGCTGGGGACGACCGTGCACGATGTGCAGATGATTCTGAATTACCTTGACACGCGCGGCGATCTGGATATGAGCCATGTGGGAATGTTGGGGCAAGGTTCCGGCGGTGCAATCGCCATCCTTGCCGCTGCGGCAGATCCTCGCATCAAGGCTATAGATTTGATCAACCCCTGGGGCGACTGGCCCGACTTTCTTGCCGATTCCAAACTCATTCCTGCCCAGGAGCGGCCAGACTACCTAAAGCCTGAGTTCCTCAAAAAAGTGGAGCCGCTGGAGCCTGTCCACTATCTGCCGTCGTTGAAGACGCAAGCGGTGCGCATCCAGTTCGTGGACGAGAAGCCGCCAACCAAGTGGGCGACGAGCATTGAGAAGGCCGCGCCTGCACAAGCGGAGATTCACCATTACTCCTCGGCTGAAGAGTTGCGGCCAGCGTCTGCAAACGGCGAACTGTTTCAGTGGATCGCCGGACGATTGAAGCCCGCCGCCCAACCAGTTGCTCCGGCCCCGGCGCAGCCCTCCGCCCCGTCAGAAAAGAAAGGAACACAGCAATGAAGCGCATCCTGCAAATTGTCGCCCTGGCCGCGTCCCTGGCTGCCTTGGCAGCCTGCGACAACCCCTCCGTTTCCGTGAGCGGAGGTGAGCAAACACCGGCCTCTCAGACCCAAGGCATGAATGCTGGAAATTGGAAGTATATTGCAAGTGTTACAGAAATTCCCCCAGTTGTCTTTCAAGGAAATATAAATCCTAGCTTTACCGGAATCTTGACGGGTTCAAGCGGAACGGTTACTTTGACTTCTTCGCTCAATGTCCAGGTAATCCCTTCCGGTGCTAGCTTTCCGGTGAATTGTGTGGCTACGGCAAACCCTCTTGTGTATACCGGCACGGTAAGCGGCGATAGCGTTACGTTAACCTCGCAGGCGGTCGCAGGCAGCAGCACAGGCATAGTAATTACCGGCACAGTTTTCTACGGCACCAACTTCTCAGGCTCCTACCAGATCACAGGAGCTAAACAATCGGATGATTGCTATGGTGCGACGGGCACGGTCTACGGTTACTATCTCCCGCCCTTCCCTGCCGGAGCCACTTACTGGAGCGGCTCCGTAGTTGAGGCCTCTTACGACGATAACCAGCAGCCTATTCTTAACGGCTATGGAAAATATACAAACACCGCTGGCATCGAAGCATACATTACGCGAGGCGATACTCCTGACGCGAACTTCCACTATCCGCTGAGCGGCAACATCATATATACAGACTCCCTCTGCTATTCAACGGGCACGATTGACGCCGCGCAGAGCTATGACGATTCAGGCCTAGTCACAAAGCTCGTTGTGAATACAGACACGGGAGTCACGTTTTCAATGAGTGCGGTGGCCGTCGACCCTTCAAGACCTACTGAAAGGACTCTCTTTTATGTCGTGCCAAGCGGTGCCTGTCAGTACTACCAGGTCACGGGTAACATGACGCAGGCTGACCCTCCGCCGCAAATCTAGCAGATAACTTCAATGTTTAATCGCAATTGCATAATAATGCATAACATCGTGAAAGGAAAGTAATGCGATATATTCTCTTTGCACTGCTGTTGTTCAGCGCGTGCTGCGGCGCGCAGACTCCAAACACCGCCGGAAACGCGCCTCAGCAGCGGGAAGCTGTCTTGAAAGGAACGGTAACTGACAGCAGCGGCGCGCTGGTGAGCGGAGCTACAGTTACGCTCAGCATAGGCGGGGAGGTCAAGCTGTCCACGGTGACCGACGGCATGGGCGCATATGTCTTGCATGGATTGGGCGTAGGCCCCTACGACATCACTGTCTCGGTGACGGGTTTCGAGGACTTCAAAATTCAAGGCTTCAATGTGGTCGCCTGGGAGGGAAACACCCTCGATGTGCAAATGCATCTGGCCAAGGAAGTATCGCAGGTCGAGGTTCACGGCCAGTCGAATATGCAGCTTGAGACAGAGACTTCGGAGCAAGCTGGCACGATCTCGGAACAGCAGGTGGTCAACATCGGGCTGAACGGCCGCAACTTTGCGGCCACTATCGCACTCACTCCCGGCGTCAGCAACCAAACGCAGCAAGACGAGGCCAAGGTCGGTGTTCAGGGCAGCGCCAAGTATAGCGTCAACGGCGGGCGCGTCGAATACAACTCCTTCGACGTTGACGGCAGCGACGTACTCAACACCGGCATCGCCGCCAGCCGAGGCCATCCGACGCTAAGCGTCTATCCTAGCTTGGACGCTATCTCGGAGATCAAGGTTCTAACTTCCAACTATGGGGCGCAATACGGTCGTAGCGCCTCCGGAACCATTCTTGTCACCACCAAGTCGGGCGGGCCAACGCTGCGCGGTAATGCTTATGAGTTCCTACGCAACGAGATGATGAACGCCCGTGGCTTTAAGGATCCGACGGGGCTAAACACCAACATTCCCACGCCAGGCACTCCATACCAAAAACAAAAAACGCTTGGCGCGCCCCTCTATCGACGCCAGGATTTTGGCTTTACCCTGGGCGGGCCACTCTTCCTTTCCAAAATATATAACGTCAACAAGGATAAGACGTTTTTCTTCTACTCAGAGGAGTTTCGCCTGGAGAAAACCCCCACTTCATATTCTCAGGCTGTCCCATCACTGAACGAACGCGAGGGCAACTTCAGTGATGTCTGCGCCACTGACTCTAATGGGCCCGATTGTCCCCATGGCATCAATGCGAATAATGGCAACATCCCGATCGATCCCAACGCCTATGCCATACTGCAAACTAACTTGATTCCCCTCGCAAACTCAAGCAGCGGATGTGCCTATAACCTCGAAGAAGCCCCAACAAATGACCCCGCAACATGGCCTTGCTATGTCCTCTCGGTTTCGCCCAGCACCTACTGGCGCGAAGAACTCTTCCATATCGACCATAATCTCAACTCTAGCGTAAAAATGTACTTCCGCTACATCCACGACGCCTGGGACACCACCACCACCAATCCGCAATGGCAGTATGGCGGGAACGCCAACAGCTTTCCCACGGTGTTAAATCGCTTTGTCGGTCCAGGGCTGAGTTTAGTGGCCCATCTGACCACAATCAAGGCCTCCAAGTCACTGGTCAACGATTATTCGGTCAGCTATGTAACTCAGCACGTCATGTTGAGCGACGTGGCAGGCCCGGGCGCCAGCATCAATCGCCCATCGCAACTGGATGCCACTTGCGGCGGTCTCATCAGTAGTTGCGGCATTGGCTCCATCTTTCCTGGCTCGGGCGGAAAGATCCCCGGCATCATCCTCGGCGGCTCAAACGGGGCCTATGGCGGCTCTGGCCTGCTCGTTGACACATCGTATATGCCCTGGAGGAATGCCGATCCCACCATCACCCTGCGGGACGACTTGAACAAGGTTATGGGCAAGCACTTCCTCCAGGTCGGCATTCTTTTTCTCGACGCCCAGCAGTCTGAGTTAAGTTCAGCCACCGGCGCCAACACCGGCAATGTGCAGGGCCTGGTCACCTTCAACAATGTTAGTAACACGGTTTCAACTGGAAACGTCTTCGCGGATTTCCTCTACGCTAATACGGATAACAATAGCAACAGCAATCCCAACGTAAGCATGTCCGGGGGGAAAATCGTCTCGTATCAGCAGGATAGCGCCCAGGCCGTTTACTCCAACAAATACTCTGTGCTTGAGCCGTATCTTCAGGACGACTGGCACGTCACTCCGCGACTAACCCTCGATCTCGGCCTGCGATTGAGCCTCTTTGGCAACTGGACCCCCAACGGAAACCAGGTATACAACTTTGTGCCTAGCAAATTCGACACCGCCTTGGCCAGCACTCTGCAGGTCGATTCCCTTTATGGCTATCTCAAGGACGCATCCACCGGCAAGGCAATACTGGCCAGCGCCGATTCGCCCGATCAAAGAACCATCAATGGCCTGGTGCAATGCGGCAAATACGGCGTACCGGCCAGTTGCATGACCTCCCATCGCGTCAACCTGTCACCCCGCATCGGCTTTGCCTGGGATCCCAATGGCAAACAAAATACCTCCATCCGCGGCGGATATGGCATCTTCTTCGAGCACGGAACCGGCGACGAAGCCAACAGCGGGTCGCTCACTGGAAGCGCTCCAATGGTTCAAAGCATGACGGAAAATGCTCCGCAGGTCAATAAATTTCGCTGGGAATGCATCGACGGTCGAGCTCCTGGATGTGCCGCAACCGTCCCGAACGGAGCGGCGTTTCCGCTTGACGTTACCGCCATACCTACAAAAGTGGTCTGGCCTTATGTACAGCAGTGGAGCCTGAGCGTTCAGCAGCAGTTGGGAAGAGAGACAGTGGCGACTCTGGCTTATGTGGGCAGCCAGGGGACCCACCTGACTACAGTACGTCAGCTCAATCAATTTGCTCCGGTTGCTGAGGAAGACAACTTCTTCGGGCCGCATGAACCAATTCTGGGCCCGAACTCTATCTTGGATCCAACGCTTCCGCGAGGGGTGTGCAATGCTCCGAATGGCGCACTCATTGCGCCTCCGCAACCATTTGTGACCGCCAATGGCTATCGCTACTACCCAGGCGACCCAGCGTATCAAAACCTGGAAATCGCCTGCTCCGTTGGTATTAACCCGAATTCAATCCGCAAATATCTTGGCTATGGACGCATTCTCTCGGTTGAGAATACCGTCAACTCCTCCTACAACGCCATTCAGATGACCGTGCATCATGTTCATGGTCCATTGGATCTGGGGCTGAGTTACTCATTTTCGCATTCCATCGACGAGGCCTCGGATCGCTTTTCATCCGCCGTGGGTAATTCGCTCAATCCAAAATCCAATCGCGCCAGCTCGGACTTCGACCAGCGCCAGATACTCAACGTCAACTACTCCTATAAGCTACCCCTGGCCCACTTGGTTCAGATAATAGAAGATCAAGGAAAATGCAACGACGACGACGAAGAATGCCGCAAGGCACATCCCTGGGGAAGTGCGCATCCTTCCGCTAATTTGCTGAAGGTTCTGGGGGGATGGGAACTGACCGGTCTGACTGTCTACCTAAGCGGCTCTCCTTTCACAGTCGTCAATGGAGGAAGCAGCACGATATCTATGCTTGATAACGCGGGCGTGGCCAACGGCCTGGGAGCCAGCTCGTACCCTGATCGGGTGAAGCCGCAAGGGGAATGCAACGACTACTCATCGAGTAGCGGCGCCAGCCTTGTTCTCGGTCCGCTGCTTGCCACACGCTGCCAATTTGCGGCGCCACGCGGCTTGACCTTCGGAAATGCCGGCCGCAACTCCATGAACAATCCCGGCCGGCTGAATACCGATCTTGCCTTGCACCGGCATTTTTCAACTTGGCATGAGACTCATCTTGAATTCCGAGCGGAAACTTTTAACGTATTCAATCACACGCAATATCGCATCTACGACCCTGAAAAGGGAAATACGCCTAGCAATACCATCACATGTTACGGCGGCCCAATCGACAATTACTCTGCGGGCGCACAGTCCTGCAATCCAGGAAATTCCTTCCTCCATCCGGTGGATGCGCACCGCCCACGCACCATGCAGCTCGGCGTGAAGCTGGACTTCTAGAACAAATATGTCTTTGAAAGAAATGGAGGCACAAAGTATGAAGCTATCAGTAATGACATTGATTCTGGCAGCCGTGATGATGACGGTCACAGGATGCGCCAAAGATCCTTCGACGGGGGCTTCAACCCAGATCGCTCTGAATTCTGGAAACTGGCTCTTGTATGCGAATAGTTCGGTGACTGCCAATTCCTCGCCTTCTTATCCCCACAATATGCCTATCCGGGGTATCCTCACCGTGAGCGGCAATGCAATTTCAACAAATCTGGCTGTCAATAATGGGGTCAGCTTGCCTTGTTTCCAGAATCCCTTCGACCCTTCAGGCGAGGTCAGCGGAGGCTCTGTAACATTGGCGCCTCCTTCGGATAAGTCGAATCTGGCCATCTCTGCGACTATTGAACCTGGAAGCATCTTGTTGGGTACATATAATTGCTCCCCCCAACAGGGGAATGCGGACAATGGCACAATCTACGGCGTGAATGTCCCGTCCCTCACAGGAAGTTGGAGCGGAACCGCGCCTTATGTTCTTCAAGTTTACAGCGGGGGCGTCGTCACTTCCAAGGACTACCCGGTCGTTGTTACTGCCTCAATCCAGCAAGCATCATTTTCCTCGCCGATCAACGGCTTGCCAGCTTTTTCTCTCAGTGGAACGGTTACACTGACCAGCTCGTATTGTTTCGTCTCCGGAGCCTCCAACATGACTATCGACCCCAGTCAAAGCTACGTCTCGGGCGACATCGTCGATATTATAGCGAGCGCTTCGAATGGAACTATGAATTATTCAGGGTTCTCTTCGCAGCCACCCATTACTATCCCGACAACCGCATCCCAGTTGAGCGCAACCATGACGATTACTGGTGACAACAATAACTGCTCAATTTCAGTGACTACTCCGCTGGCAAAGTCATAGCTGGGGCAACCGAACTCGGTTGCTATTCAATGAGTGGGAACGCCTATCGCGCATATCTCAACAGAACGGCAAGGAGAACAAATGAAAAGATTTTTCAAAGTATCTCTATGCATCATATTGACAGCAGGACTTCCATTAAACGCGCAGTCGGGTAAGTCTGGCTCTGCCGCCCAGGATTCTTCTGCGTCATGCGCGCCTGCACCATTGCCAGATGCGCCTGCGCCAGCCGGAAAGACGGGGGGGATTCCCGCCCCGGCGGCGCAAGGACGAGTTGCGGACTGGGAATTCGCCGAAGTGACAAGCTCATTGTTTGAGGCATCAATTGCGGACGCGGAAACCCTGTACCGGTGCGATAACTGCACGTTTGTTCGAGCCGCTCTCCATCGGCGCGGCGTTACATACGGCGTCGGACTGCCCGTTGATGTGGCCGTATCCTACATGACTTATAGGCTTAAAAAGAAAGGTCATCGCTGGTGGTTCGTTCCTGCCGTTGCCTTGACCGCTACCAACGCCTATCTGAGTTATCATTGGGCTTCCAGCACGGACTGAGCGGCGAGTATTTGGCTCCCTCAAGCCGCACCGCTAGTGCGGTGCAATAGTTGTCGATAACAATGCCAAACACGCCGCCGAAATTCTGCTTAGAAAGCCCCTCATGATGATTCCGTTTCTCGATCTAAAGGCTCAGTATTCCACGATTCGTGACGAGATACTCGGCGCTGTCTCGGAGGTACTCGATTCCCAGGTCTGTATTCTTGGCCCTAAGGTCGCCGCCTTGGAGGAGCGTGTCGCAGAACTCTCCGGCTGTCAATTTGCTGTGGGTGTTTCCAGCGGAACAGACGCGCTGCTCGCCTGTCTTATGGCGCTTGGCATTGGCTCGGGCGATGAAGTCATTACCACTCCCTTTACCTTCTTTGCGACTGCGGGTTGCATCGCGCGTTTGGGCGCACTGCCTGTCTTTGTCGATATTGATCCGCTGACCTATAACATTGATGCTGCAAAGATAGAAAATGCAATTTCCGCAAAAACCAAGGCTATCATCCCAGTTCATCTTTTCGGCCAGATGTGCGGGATGGATGCAATCATGGCGATAGCTGCAAAATACGGCCTTCCTGTTATCGAGGACGCGGCGCAAGCAATCTCGGCATCCTATAAGGGGCGCAAGGCCGGAAGCATCGGAATTGCCGGATGCTTCAGCTTTTTCCCCAGTAAGAATCTTGGTGGAGCGGGCGATGGCGGGATGATTGTAACCAACGATCCTGTGTTGCATGACCGCCTTGTCGTTCTGCGCGCGCATGGATCAAAACCGAAGTACTACCATAAGTTGATTGGAGGAAATTTCCGCCTCGATCCGCTACAGGCTGCGATCCTTTTGGTGAAGCTTCCGTATCTCAGTCGCTGGTCCGAAGCGCGCCGCCACAACGCTGCGTTTTACAATCGGGCATTCGCGGGAAGTCGTGTGCAATCGCCCAAAATCAGCGATGATTGCGTCAGCATCTATAATCAATACGTCGTTCGGGTTCCCGATCGCAACGCGGTAATTCAGGCTCTTAAGAAGGAAGGCGTCGGAGCCGAAATCTACTACCCCGTTCCGATGCATCTGCAGGAATGCTTTACCGGAAAGTATGGAATCTATGAAACGTTGCGCGAGTCTGAACTCGCATCCCGCGAAGTGTTGGCTTTACCAATTTACCCGGAACTGACTGCGGGAATGCTAGAGTACGTAGCAAAAACACTGCTAAGAATTGTCTACTAAAGCCCTACGAGTCCACTTCCCCCGTAAAAAAATTCTCACAGCACCTTATGACATACCCCCGCCGTTCCCGGTTTAGGGATTGTGGGGGCTTTTTTGTTCTGCGCCAAATTGTTACTGAGTCGTGAAGTAAAACTGGATATCAGCATTGCTATTATTGGCTGGTCCTCCCGGCTGGGTGAAGCCCATCCAGCTCCTGCCGTTATCAAGGCTGAATTGCCCGTATCCATCGCTAAAATATGTGCTGTCAGTAAAGCCATATCCTTTCCCTTTTTCGATTCCATAACCCTGATACAAGGTGCCTTCCGGCGCGCTCAGAATAAGTTGATAGTCTTGGCCACTGGATAGAACCGGAGAAGTGCTGAATGTGTAAGATCCCCAGGCCGAAGTGACGTACCGGCTTGCTTCCGCGTCGCTGGTCAGCGCATTGCCAAATGGGAACTGAGACGCTGGTATCTCTCCTTGTTCAATATTGACGCCTGTGCTTGTCGCCAATGTGACCGTGAGCGGACTTGCTCCGCTGACTAGGTTGACCCGGACCGAGACGCCTGTCAAAGTGCGGCTCGTGCCGCTGACCACAAACCACTCGCGAACCTGGGATGTGCCGGAGATACTAGCCGGATCGCCAATCCAACTTCCGATATAGCCTTGGCCTTGCGTATTTCCATCGGAATAATTTAGTTGGAAGATCGGCGTGTCACCCGCCATTGTATTTGTTACGACTTCCGCACCGTTATTATAAATGCTCAGTGCGCCCAGGTTAATATCGGAGATTGTGGGCTGACGCGGCGTGGTGGAATGCCAGACACACGCATCGTCTACTGACACAAAGTTATTGGCTGAGTCAGGGGAGCTGTTATGCCAATGCAAATGATAGATCATTCCCGCTACAAGTTCGGGTGGGGCAGGAAACGTCTCCGTGCGAATCGAACTCCCGCTGCGCAGCCCGGCAGGAGTAACACATGCCAAGGGCTGTGCCTCCAGGCCCGTTGATTGCTGAGTAAGGGGATCGGTGGGAAGATGTTCGGGCGTTTCGTCATCCGAATAGATGCAGATCTCGATATTTCCGCCTGTTCCGCAGCCATATCCGTCACAGCCGCAAGCAGCGCCGGTGCATCCAGGGAAGCTTCCGCCCTCCTTGTAAGCGTCATACCAGATAATACTCTTTAAAACTCCGCTATATTGAGCGAGAAATCTGTAGTCAGCGTCGCCTTGCGCAACCTGGATGTTATCCATAACGTCGAACTGTACCCCCGATCCATAGGTTGCAGGGGGGATCTGAGGCCGCGCGACCCACCCGGACATGTTTGCTGATACGTTTTGGTCTGACAGGTCTATCTTTGTCCCGGTGGAGGCAATAGAGGAAGGCGTTTCGTAGATTTCATTCTCGTCAATACTCGGGAATTGCGAAGTTCTACTTTGGATGCTGCTTGCTGCGCTTCTCGCGCTACTGCCGGTCAAGCTGGTTGCTCCAGCCGAATGCGCCGTGGGTACTACCGATTTTACAGTAGCAGTTTTGGATGCGGCTGAGATAGCAGGGCGATAAAGAGCAGAGTCATAATCTGCCGATAGCCCACCGCAGCCCACAATGGCGAAGGCCGTAAGCGGAAGCGCAAACCTTTTCCAATAAGCAGTCCTCAATTTCTCGCAACCCAGCACAGTTCCCCATCCGCGCCTGTTTGATAAATTCCCCACGATAGAACGCCCCCTGCAGCCGAACAGAAGAATTATGCATAGCCTCCAATTATGAGGAGCTAATTCGCACTGCCCAACAAGCAATTTATCGGCGGAGAAGTAAAATTGTAATGAGTACATTCGTAATTTGATTCGGTTTTGCCTATGTGGTCTGACTCGCTTGTGAGGTAGTCAGCAAAAACGAGTGTTCTGGCTGAGACAATCCGTCTACACTTGTAGTTGAACTGCGGCCGGATCCCGCTAGGTTTATTGGTTCCGAGGTGAAGAGATGAAGGCAGATCAGCGGGCTTTACCCGGCCAGAAGCAGGAGCGCGGCCTTTCGCTTGCAGAACTGATCGTGGCGATAACCATTTTGACAATTCTAGCTTCGGCGGCCATGCCGATCACACTCATGCAGGTGAAGCGGGCTAGAGAGCGTGAGCTGCGCCGTGACTTATGGGAGATGCGCAATGCCATTGACCGTTACAAGGACGCCGCCGACGGGGGCAGTATTCAGAATAAGGTGGAGAGTTATGGATTTCCACCAGATCTGGAGACGCTGGTGAACGGCGTGGACGTGCAAACCAAGAAGGTGAGATTTTTGCGGCGCATTCCGGTTGACCCGATGACTGGCCGCGCCGAATGGGGTTTGCGCTCCATGCAGGATGATCCAAAATCGGATTCGTTTGGCGGGCAAAACGTCTTCGACGTGTACTCAAAGTCCACAGGAACGGCCCTTGACGGAACTAAGTATTCCGACTGGTAGACGGCTCCGGCTCTTACTTTCTTTATATTATTCGCTTAAATTAAACTGGTGGCGCACACTAATTTTTTGAAATCTTGACTTTTTATTCAATGACGGTTCGCGTAGGTCTGACCGTAAAATCTGAGAGGCGGGATGGCAGGTGGGTGGCCCCGGTTTGATCCAACCAAAATGATTGGGTGCCCCAGATCCAGATTTTCGGACCTGGGAGTCCGCCAACCTCCACCTGCAGGCCATCCTCATCTCTGTCTCTTGACCGTCTCCGCGAACTCCAATCCGGTCGAACTCTCCACTGACCACTGTCAGTAATAATTCTCAACTTCCTCTGCGCTTCTTTGCATATAATTCCACTCCCCTTCCGCATAATGAAGAAAAGGCTCGCAATCAAGCCTCAAAGAGGAGAAAGTCACATGGCCAAAATCACCCCAATTCACTCCGTGCCGCCCGCTGCCGGCGCGTTCATCCCAGCCGTTGAAAACCCCGCTGTCGCGCTTTGTTGTGCAGTCTATGCTTCTGCCGAGCAGGCGGCCAAAGACCAGGGAAAAGGCGATATCTATTCTGCCTTTGTCGCGATAAAAGCCTTTCGCAAGGCTCTGCCGCCGCTCACCGGCCAACAAAATATCTGTGATTTCATCGCCTGCGTCGCGCACGGCATGCTCATTGGCGCAGTGGATGGCGCGGGCGGAGCCAGACTCCTCTATGCCGCTCAGGTTGCCAGCACTGCGAATCGCCGGCAGTCTGCTTCACCAAAATCCGCCGCCGCATGACCTACCCCCCCCGGGGGGTCGTTCTTTTTTTCTTCGCCTCGAAGCGTAGTTGCACTTCTTGTCATTGCTTCAAAAATGCTGGGGTTAAACTGAACTTCATCTCTGTGGAACCTTCACAACCCAAGCTTGGGCCAGAGGGCGTCGATGCGGGCTTTAGTCTCGCGGTCCATCTCGATCATCATGGGCCACTTGCGGTCAAAGCCTTCAGCCTTCCATTTGCGCGTGGCGTCGATCCCCATCTTTGACCCGTAGTTCGGCAGGCGGCTGGCGTGGTCGAGCGAGTCGATCGGGCCGAGCGTGAATTGGATGTCGCGCTCTGGGTCGATGTTGTTGGCAACGCGCAGCACGACTTCCGGAATGTTTTGCACGTCACAGTCCTCGTCCACAACCACGATGATCTTGGTGAACATGGCCTGGCCGAGCGACCAGATGGCGTTCATCACCTTGCGCGCCTGGCCGGGATAACTCTTGCGGATCGACACCAGCATCAGGTTGTGGAAGACGCCCTCGACGGGAAGGTTGATGTCGACGATCTCAGGAATCTGCATCTTCATCGCAGGCAGGAAGATGCGCTCGACGGCCTTGCCCATCCAGGCATCCTCCATCGGCGGCTTGCCGACGATGGTGGCGGCGTAGATGGGGTTCTTGCGGTGCGTGATGCAGGTGAGATGAAAGACCGGGTACTCGTCGGTCATCGTATAGAAGCCGGTGTGGTCGCCGAAGGGGCCTTCGCTGCGCAGTTCATTCAGCTCGACGTAGCCTTCCAGAACGGTCTCGGCGTGCGCGGGAACCTGCAAATCCACCGTCTCGCACTGCACGATCTCGACCGGCTTGCCGCGCAGGAAACCGGCGATCATGAACTCTTCGACCTCCGGCGGTGCTGGAACGATAGCCGCAAAGGTCGTCGCCGGATCGGTCCCGATGGCCACGGCAACTTCCAGCCGTGAGCCTTTCAGATTGCCCAGCGCCACCTGCGGCAGACCGCCGTTCGGACCGTCGGGGATCGAGACCGCGCCCCCGGCGGATTCGGCCATTGCGCTGACACTTGCAGTGAGAGCGCTTTCGGTGGAGTTGGCCGCGGCGGCGTTGCGCATCGCGTTGCGATAGTGCTCGGCCGCAACCTTCTGCCGCTGCCAGTGCATTCCGGTGGTTTGGCCATCGTAGATCTGCATGCGGTACATGCCAATATTGCGCTTGCCGGTGCGCGGATCTTTGGTGTGGACGCAGGGCAGGGTGATGAAGCGCCCACCGTCATGCGGCCAGCACTTGAGGATCGGGAACTGGTTTAGGTCGAAGCCGTCGCGCAGAATCACGTCCTTGCAAGGAGCGTCTTTGGCGCTGACGGTTTTGGGAAAGGCGCTGGCGAGGGCGCCGAGTTGCGGCAGCATCTTGAGCTTGTCGAGAAAGCCTTCGGGAGCTTTCAGGTTAAGCAGTCCTGTGATGCGCTCGGCGATCTCGTCCAGGCGGTCGACGCCGAGAGCCAGTGCCATGCGCCGTTCACTGCCGAATTGGTTGATGAGGACCTTGTGGCCGGGGTGCCCCTTGACGTTCTCAAAGAGCAATGCCGGACCGCCACTTTTTGAAACGCGGTCGGTAATCTCGGTGATTTCCAACTCCGGCGAAACCTCTTCGCCAATACGCCGGAGTTCGCCGGCTTTTTCCAGTTCTTTAATCCAATCGCGAAGGTCGTCGTAGGCCAAGGAGATTCTCCTGAAAAATCGTACTATCTTTGTAATCATCCCACAAATACCGAAAGCCGGTTGGGCGCTGCTGCGGCAATCTCTCCACCTTAAGGTTGAGTCTGCTTCTCCGCTTCATATTGTATGGTGGAATAGTTCAACCCATGGAGGATCGATAACCTTGCCACTTCCCCGGCAACTCTCGACTTTCCCGTCCAGGAAGCACATTGACAATAGCTTAATGGATAGGGAGTTTCAACACTTCGTCTGCGGGCGAATCAAGCAGCGATTAGTGACTGCGGCTATCTGCATCGCGCTGGCTACGCTGCCAGGCCGCGCCGCATCACAATCCACAACGCCAGATTCGCACTCTGCGGATGCGCAATCCGACAAGCCTCGTGAAGGCGGACAGCCCTCCGCCATTGGCGGCGTCAACACCGGCGGCGAACACCAGGCAGTTCTCGACAAGGAACACCGGCCGATCACCGCCGGGGGCTTTGTCAAAGGCGGCCCGGTTCTTTTTGAAGATATTGCGAAACAGTCGGGACTGACTACCTGGAAACATACCATGGGAACGCCGGAAAAGAAATTCATTATCGAGGCCAATGGATCAGGCGTTTGTCTATTGGATTATGACAATGATGGCTGGCTCGACATCTATCTTGTCAATGGATCGACGTATGAAGCAGAAGCCGGCAAGACAGCAGCTCCCCAGGCGGCTCTCTTTCATAACAATCATGACGGAACATTCACGAATGTAACGAATAAAGCTGGAGTCGGCAATGGACGATGGGGCATCGGCTGCGCGGTCGCCGACTATGACAAGGATGGCTGGCCGGATATTTATGTTACTAACTTCGGGAAAAACAGGCTCTATCATAACAATCACGACGGAACCTTTACCGATGTCGCCGAAAGGGCGGGCGTGATGCTGGGTAATTGGTCCACCGGTGCCACCTGGGGAGATTATGATGGCGATGGAAGGCTTGACCTCTTTGTCCCTGGCTATGTGCATTATGATTTGGCGAATCCTCCGGTGTCGGGTGGCGAGGGAGTAGCTTACAGCTTTTGCCAGTTTCGAGGCGAAAATGTGATGTGCGGCCCGCGCGGTCTTAAGGGCGAACCGGATCATCTCTTTCATAACAACGGAGACGGCACATTCTCGGATGTCAGCGAAAAAGCCGGCGTAGCGGACAAGAGCGGATACTATGGGCTGACGTCTCTCTTCGTCGATGTCAACAACGACGGACGCGTTGACCTGCTTGTTGGCAATGATTCGACTCCGAATTATCTCTACCTTAATAAAGGTGATGGCACCTTTGATGACATAAGTTATGCCTCCGGTTATGCGCTGAACGAGAACGGCAGGGAGACAGCAACCATGGGAATTGCCGCCGGTGATTACATGAACAACGGTTTGATCGATCTCTATGACACAACGTTCTCTGACGATTACAATCCGCTCTACCGCAATGACGGGGACGCCAATTTTACGGACATAAGCTATCAGCTCGGAATTGCAGAACCCACAGTTCCCTTTCTCGGCTGGGGCAATGCCTTTCTTGACTATGATAACGATGGATGGAAAGACCTGATCGTCGCCAATGGACATGTCTATCCTGTCGTCGACAAAGAGCCATGGGGTACGAGTTATGCCGAGCGTCCGCTCCTGTTTCATAATATCGAAGGCCGAAAGTTCGATCTTGTCCCCGCAGTCGAAGGAACAGCGCTGGCCTTGACTTATGTTGGCCGCGGCCTGGCCGTGGGTGACTTATTCAATGACGGCAAGCTGGACGTGGTCATCAATGTCATGGACGGCGTTCCAGCTCTATTGCGCAATGTGTCGCCTGACAAGCATCATTGGATTGAGTTAAAACTGATCGGCGGCCCGAAGAGCCCGCGGGATGCCGTCGGCGCAACAGTGTATTTGACCGCGAACAAGATGCGTCAGCGCGGTGACGTGCTTTCCGGAGGGAGTTACGCGTCGTCGGGCGATCCTCGATTGCACTTTGGACTTGGCGATGCCACAGTGGTCGATGATATTGAGGTGCATTGGCCCAGCGGCGTCAAAGAGCATTTCCCCGCTCCGCAGATTGATCGAATTATTACTCTCACTGAAGGCCAAGGAATCAAATCCAAAACGGATTGATTCGCCTCATGGGAAATTCATTGCGGCAGCATTTTTACCAGACTGGAGGTCATTCTTTATGAAATACTGGAAAGCCGGGAGAGTACTTAATTGTGCAAAGTTAGATTCAATGTTTCGTATTGCCTGCGGAATCCTGCTTGCGGCTGCCTTCGGCGGATGCTTCGCGGCTTGGAGAGCTGAAATAGTCCGCGCGGCTGACGATACGGCGCCGCCCAAGCCTCCAACGCCTTACTCACAGTCCATCAGCGAGCATTATAATTTTCGCTTTGGAACGGACAAGCCGTTTCTTCCATCCAACGCGAATACGGAGACGGGGCAGTTTATTAGTCCCGGCAACTTTCTCACTGCTACTTACTGTGGGCATTGCCATCAGGAGGCGCACGCGGAGTGGCGCCAGTCGGTTCATGCAAATTCCTTCCGCGCTCCCTGGTACATCAAGAATGTAAATGTGTTGATGAATACAAAAGGGACCGAATACGCCCGCCACTGCGAAGGCTGCCATAATCCCATCGCGCTTACCTCCGGCGCGATGACTAAAGGATCTCCGATAGATCGCAAGTTTGACTCCGATGGAATCACTTGCTCTGTTTGCCACTCGATTCAAAGGGTCGATACGCGCGGCACGGGAAGTTATGTAATGGGCCAACCGGCCGCAATGCTTGACGAACAAGGAAAGCCAATCCGCGGAGAGGTTCCGGACAAAGAGATACTGGCGCATCTTGATCGGCATTCCAAGGCAGTTATGAAGGATTTTTATCGATCAAGCGAATTCTGCGCGGCCTGTCATAAAGCTGCGCTGCCAAGAATTCTGAATGATTATAAGTGGCAACGCGCCATCTTCCTTTACGACGAGTGGCAGTTATCTTCATTCGCTAAAGAATCCCCGCTCCCTTTTTACGTTAAGGACAAGGTCTCCAAATGCCAGAGCTGCCACATGAAGCCGGAAGAGATTCAATTGCCTGACTATGGCGCCAAGGACGGAAAGCTGGCATCGCATCGCTGGCTGGGAGCGAATACCGTCCTGTCAAAGTATTACGGATACAGTGAACAATTTGATAAGACTCTCGCCTTTCTTCGCAATGGAGTTTTCAATGTGGACATCTTCGGCATTGAGCGCAACGGCGGCCCGGTTACCGCGCCGCTGGGCATTCAACCGGTCGAGATTTCCACGGGTGACAAATTGACTGTATCGGTAGTGATTCAAAACAAGGGCATCGCACATAGCTTTGTTCCGGAGCAACGAGACTTTTATGAGAGCTGGGTTGAGTTTGAGGCGAAGGACTCTGCTGGACGCACGATCTTTCATTCCGGAGCTATCCAGCCGAATGGATCTCTGGACCCGAACGCGCATAGCTTTACCAATAGATTAATTAACAGCGATGGTGAATTGAACGGTTTGCACCAGGTTTGGAATACAAAGGTTGTCGCCTATAACAACACCATTCAGTCAGGCCGTTCGCAGATAGTGCGCTACGAATTTCAGGTGCCTGAGAGTGCTATTAGCCCAATCATTATAAGCGCAAAGATTAACTACCGGCGCTTTAATCAGCGATTTATTGATTACGGCCTGGGCAGGCACTATGAGATGCCTGTGGTGGAGATTGCGGCGCGCACGCGCGTACTGAATATTGGCCTGAATCCGCCAGCGCCACCTGACGATCAGGATAACAAGGAGTGGATGCGCTGGAATAACTACGGCATAGGTTTACTAGATGCGCAACAGTATGCTTCAAGCGCGCGCGCCTTCGAGCGTGTCTCAGAAATTCGTCCCGATTATGCCGACGCTTTTACGAACATAGCCATCGCAAACTTTCAATGGGAAAGGTATGATGCGGCCGGCAGCAGCCTGGAGAAAGCTCTTCAGCTTGCGCCGCACAATGCCCGCGCACTTTATTATCGGGCTTTAGTGAATCGCACCCAAGGCAATCTTGAGGCTGCCATCAGCGACTTACGCGAGGTGACAGCGCAGTTTCCCAGGTCGCGCGATGCGCATCGCGAACTCGGATTTTCTCTTTATCAGGAGCATAAGTATGAAGAGGCGCGAGTTGAATATGAGACACTTCAATCTATCGACCCGGATGATCTTGCTGCGCATTACATTCTTTCCATTGTCTATCGCCGGCTGGGCATGAAAGAACAGGCTGCGCGCGAGGCAGCGGCCTTTGCCGACCAGAAGGATGATCCCACCGCAAGCACTTATGCGCTGGAATACTTGAGGAAACATCCGGAGATAACTTCTGAGAGCGTTCCCTGGCATACGCACAGCGCATTCTCGACAGAGTCCGCGGCAAAGAGAGAGGCAGTCACTCCATGAAGGCAAAGTTATTTATGTTGGTTATCGTGATTGTTTGCACTCTGGATGGGAATGCATCCTCGCGCAGCCAGCGGGCGCGCGGCGCTTCAATATTCAATTCAAGTGGATGCGCGCATTGCCATAGCATCAGCGGTATAGGCGGAAAGAAAGGGCCAGATCTATCTGGAGTTGGCAGAAGATTAAACAAAGCACAAATGAGTAAACAGATTGACGAGGGGAGCAAGCGCATGCCGCCCTTTGGAGATGATTTGCAGAAGAAGGAATTAGAAGATTTAATTGCCTATCTGCGTTCCTGCCGGAATAAAAAGATCCCGGAAAGATAAAAGAAATAGGTTTTCAGTTTTCAAAATGCGCCAGTTGCTCCGGCACGGGCTTGGGAGTGAAGAAACTGACCACGATCATGGCGGCGACGGCGGCGAAGAGGGCTGGAAAGATGGCATCGCGGCCGGCGAGGATTTGCGGGAAGAGTGATTTCACACCCGGCAGATCCCAGACCAGAGTGACAACCGTGCCACTGGCGATGGCCGCCACCGCGCCCCAGGCCGTCGCGCGCTTGGAATAGAAGGCTGCCAACACGACTGGCGTAAGCGCGGCGGAGTAGATGGTATAGGCCCAGAGCATTTTCTTGAGAATGCTTTCATCTCCAGTCGCCTGATAGAGCGCCCAACAACCGAGTAGAACAACAACCAGCCGCGAGACAATCAGAACGCGCTTGTTCGAGGCTCCCGGCGTAATATAGCGAACAAAAACGTCCTCGATCAGGTTGGTGGAGGAAGAGAAGAGATAGTTGGAGGCGGTCGAGATGACCTTGGCGAAGACCGCGCCCAGCAAGACTGCGCCCATCACCGCGGGCAATCCGTGACGGGCCGTGTAAGGAATGATCTCGCGCGGATGAAGCGCGACTTCGCCGGTGGGATAGAGAGCCCGGCCGAAGACGGCGATGGCCACAATCAGCGTCTCCAGCAGCACCGTGCCTAGCACCCAGCCGATGACTGAGGTGCGCGCATCCCGTTCGCTGCGCGCGGAGAAGAACTTCTGATACATCACCTGATTGCCCAGCATCAGCAGCATCGTCGGCACCAGAAATTCCAATCCGCGCACCACGCCCATTCCTACCGATTGCCTTACGTGCTCGGAGTTGAGCCGGTAGTTGCCTAGCACCTGAAAGTACTCGATGGGCAGCGCATGGTGCAGGCCTGCCCAGCCGCCAGCCTGGAAGAAAAGGTAAGGCGCGGCGAGAATGCAGATCACGGTGACCAGCGAGCCGATGGCTACATCCATGTACGCTACCGATGACATGCCCGCCAGCGCCGTAGTGAGGATGACGAAGGCGGCGATGAGGAAGGTGCCCTGCTGTGAACTGACCGTATCGGGAAAGATCAGGTGCAGCACGTCGCCGCCGCCTTTGAACTGATAGCTGGTGATGCCAATGTAGGCGAAGAGGATGGCGATGGTGCCCAGCACGCGCGCCGTCTGGTTATAGCGTGCTTCCAGCAGGTCCGGCAGCGTGAACTGCGCGAATTTGCGCGCCCGCGGCGCGATGAAGTAGATCAGCAAGAGGCCCAGCCAGCCGCCGGCCGGCTGCCAGAGCGCGGCAAAGCCATTCTTGTAGGCGTTCTCTGCCCCGGCAAAGAGCGAACCCGCGCCGATCCAAGAAGTGAGCAGCGTCAGCACCAGCACGAAGGCCGGCAGGGAACGCCCGGCGACCAGATAATCAGCCTTGGTCTTTACCCGCGAGGTGCGATAGAGCGCCACGGCCAGTAGCACAACCACGATGACTGCCAACACAGCGACGTACAGTTGAGACACAGGCGAACTCCTCGCTCAAATGAAGAGGTTCTAAGCAGTTTACCGGAAGCGGGCAGTCCTGCGTGAAACCAATACAGATTGATGCAGAACAATTGCATGAAAAGGAAGCCAATTTCTTCGCCTTCAAAGTCTCCATTGAAGGCGAAGAAAAGAAGAACGACCCCCCGGGGGGGAGGGTATCTTTTTTCCTCATTTCGAGCCAACCCTTGCAAGAAAACCGATCAACTTTCAGAGCAAGTGAATTCAGAGTAACAAACTGCTAAAGAATAATCTGCAAATCGATTCATGCGATTGCCCGTGCAGATTAAAGTATCAGCCGGGCCGTCTGGTGCGGTAGGCTGGTCTGGCGGGCTTTATCCGCGGCGCTAAAGCGGCAAGAGGGAGAATAGATGGATCGGTTGATCGCGGGGTATCGAAAGTTTTTGAAGAATGTCTTTCCCGGCAGGAAGAGCCAGTTTCAACTGCTGGCCGACAGTCAGGCGCCGGAGTATCTGCTTATTACCTGCTCGGACTCCCGCGTCGTCCCGGACATGATTCTGGGCACCGGTCCTGGCGACCTTTTCATCACGCGCAACGCCGGCAATGTGGTACCCATCTCCGGCAACGATGTGGACGGCTGCTCTGCGACGATCGAATACGCCGTCGAGGTGCTCAAAGTGAAGCACGCCATCCTCTGCGGCCACTCCGACTGCGGAGCGCTGAAGGCCGCTTTGAACCGCAAGGACTTGGAGAACCTGCCCAAGGCGAGCCGCTGGCTGAGCCACGTCGAGGGCGCCTTCACCCATCGCCAGCCGCTGGACCCAGCCGACGGTGAGCACGCCGAGCTGGCCTCACTGATTCGCGGCAATGTGGTGACCCAGTTCTTCAACCTGCGGGCGCAGCCATCGGTGGCGCGAGCGGTCATCGAGGACCGCTTGACCGTCTACGGCTGGTATTACGACATCCTCAGCGGCCGCATTGAACAATACGACGAGCAGGCGCGGCGCTTTCTGCCGCTGTTGGGATAGCCGCCTACTCGCGCTTGGGCCGGACACCTGCCTCAACTCTGTCCAGAACGGTCACGCAGAATCGGCCACAGTCCGGCTGCCACGCTTAACAGTCCAACTACGGCTCCCATCCATGCAAACCAAGTGGACTCTCGACTCATGGCGGAAGCGAGTTCGCGATACGGAATCGCCGCATAGCCACGCAGCAACCACCCCACGACTGCTATCACGTAAACCACCGCCAGAGTCCGCATCGCCGCCAGCAGGAAGGCTACCCGCCGCATGGCAATCTCACGCGCCATCCGCCGCGATCGCTCGATGATCCAATGCGCATCGGGCGGATGGAAAGCAGCCTCTGCGTGGCGAGCTTCCGCGCACAGCGCCTCGGCCAGATTCAGCGCTTGGCTGCAATCCTCGCACGCCGCCGCATGAAGCCGCAATGCACTGCTCCACTCGCCCGTGTGCAAGGCCCGGATAACTTCGCTTTCGTGCTCACAACTCATCTTCTTCATTGCTTGCCCCTCTGCGGACGGAGAAACCCGCTCGCCTTCTGCCGCGCGCGATAGAGCAGAATCCGTATGCTCATTGCGCCCAATCCGGTGGCGGCGGCAATCTCCGCGTGGCTCATCCCTTCCACATACGCCAGCCAAAGCAACTCCCGCTCGCGCGGCTTCAGCCGGCGCATGGCCGCTTGCACATCCAGCCGTGTCTCTTCGTCTGTTTCTACACTACGGTCGGCGTGTTCATCAAGGGCGGCGGCGTCGCGGCTGCGAACCCGGTTGTGCAGCAGATTCGTGGCAATGCGGAAGAGGTAGGAGCGGCTCTCGGCCTCATCCATCCCCGGAGCATGGCGCAAAAGAAACTTGCAGTAAGTCTCCTGGAGCAGATCGTCGGCCACGTCGGGCCGTCCGCTGGCATGATGCAGATAGCCCCACAGCGGGCGGGAAGTCGCTTCATAGAGCCGCCTGAAGCCTTCCTCGCCCGCTGCTGTCTGCTCGCGCCCCTGCGTAATCCAGGCCGCTGTCATGCCCGCATCTTCCATTCCGCTCCGTCCTTACGCCTTTGGCGTTTGCCCAATCAGTCCCAGCGCGCGAGAAGCCAGGTAGGAAACCGCCGCCGCTGCCTCCAGCCCGACGCCCAAAGCCACCCCCAGGATGCCCAATACCTGCGCATCGTGGTCAACGACCCCGGCCGCGCGCATCCAGCACACCGTTCCTCCCACGATGAGAAAGACCAGCCCCCACCGGATACAGTCAAGGATACTGCCGTACGCGGTTCCCGACTCTTGCACAAGAGAAGAAAGGAGCTTTTTGCCGCCTTCGGTCTCCACGTAAGCCAGCATGGTCTGCGCCGAGTCGAAGCGAGCCAGCAAGGCCTCGGCCACTTCTCCCTGCACCTTAGCCGTCTTATAGCGCCGCAAGGATGAGAAAATGACCCACACCACCCATCCAATCATCGTGAATACTGCAATCGGAACCAGTACGTCTTCCATGTTTCACCTCCAGGCTGAAGATTAGATTTCACCGGTAGAACACACCAAAGGCCGGATTGGTTAACAAAAAATACGCAATCGCCATCGTGAAGGGAAGATTTAACCAAAATCAGGAGTAAACTAGTTTGTAGACTAGTTGATTTGCCCGACGAATCGTGGGGAGGAATGATGCCAGCTACCGACTCTGCTTATACCGAAATCGGCGCCTTCGAGGCCAAAACCAAGCTCTCCGAGATTCTGCGCAAGGTCGAGCAGGGAGAGCGGTTTACGATCACCGTACGCGGCGAGGCCAAGGCTCAATTGGTTCCGGTTGCGCCGACTTCTCCAGCTCACACTCCGGAAGAGATCGAAGCCGCCTACCAACTGCTTAGGAATCCGCGCATTGAGGGCATTTCCCCTGAAACCATCCGCGCTTGGATCGAGGAAGGCCGTCCATGACTCTGATTCTGGATGCTTCGATGGCGCTGTCTTGGCTTTTGAAGCGAAGAGATTCGGATGAGGCTGTGCAATCTGAACAAGCTCTGGATTTCGTGCGTTCTTTTGGCGCAATGGTGCCGGCGCTCTGGTTCCCTGAGGTGGCCAATACTGTTCTGCTGGCAGAACGCCAGCGCGTGATTACCGCAAAGGAATCCGCCAAATTCCTCTCCAGTCTATCGATTTGGGAGATCGTGCAGGATTCCGTTCTCCCCGCCTTTTGCCAAACGCAGGTCATTCATCTCGGACGCGTCTACCAACTAACCGCCTACGACGCAACCTACCTCGAATTAGCCATGCGCCGCGCCGCAACGCTGGCCAGCTTCGACCGCAAACTGACGGCGGCGGCAAGAGCAGCCGGGGTGCAGGTCTTCGGAGATCCGCAGTAATCCCATTTATGCCAGCAGCTTGGCGGCGTCTTTGGCGAAGTAGGTGACGATGAAGTCGGCTCCGGCGCGGCGAATGCTGATGAGCGACTCTAGAATGGCGCGGTCGCGGTCGAGCCAGCCTCTCTGAAAGGCGGCGTGGAGCATCGAGTACTCGCCGGAGACCTGGTACGCGCCGAGCGGCACGCCGGTCTGTTCGCGGGCGGCGCGGATGACGTCGAGGTAGGGCATGGCCGGCTTCATCAGGATCATGTCCGCGCCTTCTTCCAAGTCGAGGGTGATCTCGCGCAGGGCCTCGCGCAGATTGGCGCCGTCCATCTGATAGCTTTTGCGGTCACCGAAGTGGGGGGCGGAGTCGGCGGCTTCGCGGAAGGGTCCATAGAAGGCGGAGGCGAATTTGGAGGCGTAGCTGAGGATGGGGGTCTGTTCGAGGCCTTCGTCGTCCAGGGCGTGGCGGATGGCGGTGACGCGGCCGTCCATCATGTCACTGGGAGCGACAATGTCCGCACCGGCGCGGGCCAGGCTGACGGCGGCTTCGGCGAGTAGATCGAGGGTCGCGTCATTCATCACCTCGAAGCCGTCGCGGGTCTCCAAGATCAGGCCGCAGTGGCCGTGACTGGTGTACTCGCAGAGGCAGACGTCGGCGATGAGGACCAGCTTTTTGCCGGCCTCGGTTTCTTTGAGGGCGCGCAGGCCCTGCTGGACGATGCCGTTATCGTCATACGCGCCGGAGCCGCGCTCGTCCTTGTCCTCCGGCAGGCCGAAGAGGAGCAGTCCGCTGATGCCCAAGCGCGCGGCCTCCTCGGCTTCTTTGACCGCCTCATCGAGGGAGAGGTTGAAGACGCCGGGCATGGAAGTGACGGGGCGGCGGATGCCCTCGCCGGGGCAGAGGAAGAGCGGGTAGATCAGGTTGCCGGGGGCGAGGGCGGTCTCGCGGACCAGGGCCCGCAGGGATTCGGTGCGCCGCAGGCGGCGCATTCTGGTCACAGGGAAGCTCATGGTGTTGATTGTACTCGCGGCGATTCACTGCCTTCAAAGCTGTTCGTAGAGCGTTCGATTGCGATAGCCAAGCAATGTAACCAGGGTCCAGATCCCCATGGCGGTTCCGAAGGGGAATTTGAGCAGGCTGAAGAAGGCGGCAATGATGGCGATGATTCTGCCCCACTGCTCGCGTTCCATCAAGCCCCATCCGGCGATGAGAGCAAGACCGGCGCGCAAGAGAAGGAAGAGCCAGGTGAAGTGCAACAGCATCGGCCCAAACCAGAAGGGAGGCACACCTTCACGCCCTCCAGGGACACCCATCCAGGGGCCGAAGTGGCCGGCAAAGAATGCGTTCATGAAATTGATGCCGATCCACCCGAAGAGCAGTGAGATGCCGGCATAAACGAGCCAGGCAATGCCGAGCACCCTCACCCGTCCGTCATAGTTGCGCAACTCGAATTCGATGCCCGGCATCGGCGGAACGGGCGCCGCCACGGGACGGCCACATTGTGGGCAGACCGCCTGCCCATTCGTCAAAGCCAAACCGCATCCACTGCAAAACATGGCTGCCTCCTTGAATAATCCACTCCAGGTTTACTACGCAGTCAGCGCAGGCCGGGTTCCACGGCGAAGATATTTTAGCAATTTCCAAGGAAGATTTCATGGGCGCCTATACAAATTCGGTCCATAATAATCTTTTGTACGCAGATTATCCTCTCACGTTTTGCCTCTGAGCAACGATATATAGAGTGAGGGAAACTCTTCATGGCGATGCGCGCCAATGCAGCAAGCAGTGTCGGGCAGGATCAGAGGCAGTTGGCGGAGCTGCGCTCTGTGGCGCGGCAGCCGATTTTGGATCTGCACAGCCGCGTGCATGGCTACGAGTTGCTGTTCTGGAACGGGCGCAAGCCGATGGCGCATACTGACAGCGACCTGGCCACCTGCACGATGCTGGATAATACCGTGATCTTCGGGTTGGAGGAGCTGGCGCACGGGCTGCCGGCCTTTGTGAACTGTACAGTGGATTCGTTGACCGAGGATTGGGTGCAGGTGCTGCCGCCGAAGATGACCGTGCTGGAGCTTCCCTTTGCGGCGGAGCTGACTCCGGGCTTGCTAACGGCCTGCCGTAAGTTGAAGGTTGTGGGCTTCAAGCTGGCGCTTTCGGATTTCAATGGGGAACTGGCGGCGCGACCGCTGGCCGAGCTGGCGGATTACGTCAAAGTGGATTTCAAAAAGGTGGATGCGCTGGGACGCCGGAATCTGCTGCATTGGCTGGAGGGCATGAAGGCCCGCGTGGTGGCGCAGAATGTGGAGACGCAGCAGCAGTACGCAACGGCGTGCAAGGAGGGCTTCGAGCTCTTTCAAGGCTACTACTTCTGCCGCCCGGAGCCGCTGAAGAGCCACAAGATTCCCGGCAACCGGCTGGTGCATCTGGAGATTCTAGAGGATCTGCAGAATGATCCCATCGACTTGCAGCGGATGAGCCAGTTGGTAAGTTGCGACGCCTCTCTAACCTACCGGCTTTTACGGCTGGTGAACTCTCCGATCTGCGCGGTGCGCCAGGAGGTGACCTCGATCCAATCGGCGCTGATGCTGGTGGGTGAAGATGCCTTCCGGCGGATTGCGATTCTGGCCATCGCCAGCGATTTCAACCTCGACCAGCCGGCGGAGATTTTGCGCATGGCCTTCGAGCGCGGACGCTTCTGTGAACAGGCGGCTCATCTCTGCGGGCTGACTCCCAGTGAACAATACCTGATCGGCATGATCAGCCTCTTTCCGGCGATGTTGCGAATCTTGATGGAGGATCTGATCCGTCTGCTGCCGCTGCGCGAAAAAGCGCGTGAAGCGCTGATGGGTATGGAGACGCCGGAGAGCGTTCTGCTGCATTGGGTTGTCTGCCAGGAGTACGGCGACTGGGAGGGCTGCGATGCGATCATCCGCGCCAACAACCTGCAAGCCGAGCAAATCATGCGCTGCCACAATGAGGCGGTTAACTGGGCGAACGCGGCCCTGAAGACCAATGCCTGAACCTTCGAATCTCAAAATATCCAGGAAATAACCATCAAGGGAGCGCGCCGGCGGTCCCCCTGACTTTTACGCTGGATACGCTGCTTCACCCATGGTATTTTGGAGAGAGTGGAAGGGTGGCAGAGCGGTTGATTGCATCGGTCTTGAAAACCGACGAACCTTAACGGGTTCCGGGGGTTCAAATCCCTCCCCTTCCGCCATTGCATGGAGCAGACGCTCGCTCAGCGCTCGCAAAAGATTCTTGCTTGAGCACAATTTTCTATTGCAATTTACCTGACATCGACGAAACTCGTTGACTGACTAGGGTTCTCTTTGTCTCATTTGCATTTTATTTATATTGTAGCTACAATATAAATTATGTTTGTCTGGGATGAGGCAAAGCGGAAGTCGAATCTGAGCAAACACGGACTCGACTTCAACGACGCGCATCTCGTTTATGACAATCCTGACAAATGCACCTATGATTCCAGCCGAGCGGGTGAACAGCGATGGATGGATGTTGCCATGGCTGTGATTCGGGGCAGGTTGCTGACACTGATCTATACCGAACGTGGGCGATGTGTGGGTGATCTCGTTCCGGCCCGCGAGCCGAGAGGAGCGCGAACAATATGAACGCGACACAAAGTGAAACCGATTGGGAGCGTGTACTGGCCTTCAAGGAGGGGGATGCAATCCCCTACGAGCCGGAGGACGGCCCTTATGATCCGAACGACGCCGAGGCGGCGCGGGTGTGGTTGGCACAGGCCGATCTGATTCGCAACGGCAAGGTGGTGCGCCGGAGCAAGCGCGGCCCGCAAAAGGCTCCGACCAAGACGCTGGTCTCGCTGCGGCTCTCGCCGGAGGTGATTGAACATTTCAAGGCAACGGGGCGGGGTTGGCAGACACGGATTGATTCGACTTTGATGGAGTCAATCAAGCGCGGGGCATAGCGGCGCTCAAACCTGAGTCTCTATGGCCTTTTGCTCTTCCGCCCAGAGCCATCCGGCCATTGCCTCTCGGATGTTCGCCAGAGCTTCGGCTTCATCCTTGCCTTGGCTTACACAGCCGGGCAATTCCGGGCATTCGGCGACGATCCAGCCGGATTCGTCATATTTTATGGAAATGTCGTAGCCCAAGTTGATAACACGCCCCCATCATTCTTTCATTTTGCACCCAAGTCCTTTTGCGCTTCAATACGTATCCAATTGCAAAACTTCAAATAAGCAATACGTATATTCTCAAAGTCTGTTTGGCAAAGCTGCCTCACTCCCGGATCGACTTCTCTTTGTGCGTCGAAATCTTGCAGGCGCTCCACTGCCACGGCCGACTTGTTTATGAACTCAGTAAATGCATCCACACATTCTTGCCGATAAAGAATATCGCTTAAAAACACGCTTCCTGCTCGGACTGCCAATAATTGGGCAATCCTCTGTGGAAGACACTTTGAAACCGAATCATATCTATCTTGAATCTTCGAAACAGCAGGTATCACGGTCTCAATACCCGAAACGGTCATAAGAAGCTCTTTCCATTCGGACTTTCTTTGATCAAGAATCCATTGTTCATGTCCTGCCTTCTGATTCCGAATCCACTGTTCATGCTCGGACTTCTTGTTTGCACGAAAAGATCGAACAGCGATTCCTACGCCAGCAAATATAGACAAGAGGCTAACGACCGTCTGAACAATTGTTGGCAGCAGCTCCTTTAACCATGATTCCGGTGCGGTTTGTTGAACGCACTGAATCTGAACCGGCGCTTGCGCCAGTTGGTCCACATAAAACGCGGCGATTGAGGCGGCATGGAGAATCATCGCTCTCACCTTGTATCCCAAGATGTTGACTAAGGGCTGGTCTGGTTCTACTTCGGAGGTGGGTCGTCTGTGAATAAGTCGTTGAGCCACAAAAGTGCGAGAACGCCCAAAACAATGCCAGCCGCAATTTTGAGGATCAAACCCATTCCGAAAGGTTATCACGATAAGCCAGACATTCAGGGGGCGCGGGATCTGTTGCCGCCGGAGACGGTGCTTTGGAACTGGATCGCCAGAATATTTCATATCAAATACTGCTCTATCGTTATAAACTGTCATAAAATGAAGGTATGCCGATGACATCACTTAACATTTCGCTGCCGGACCCGTTGAAAGCCTATGTGGAAGGCCGGGTTGCTTCCGGTGATTTTGGCACGCCGAGCGAGTTCGTCCGCAATCTAATCCGTCAGGACAAGGAACAGAGACGCGCCTTGCTGGAGACGGAATTGATCGAGGCGCTTCAGGGGCAAGCGTTGGCCATTTCGCCAGATGAGCTGAAAAGGCGCACTCTTGTCTCGCTTTTGCGGGAGAAACTTGCCCGTGAAGATTCGGCTGACAAACACAAGTCTCCGCGCTAAACTGTCTACATGAATTTTCAAAGATTTATTTTGTTTCTTTGCTGTGCCGTGTTGTCCAGCTTGCCCATCGCTTTGAACGGGCAATCGACGGAAATGCACGCAAAAGCCGCGACCTTCGCTCACACCCGCGCACACGAGTTGAATGGTTTTCTATTATTCCAAAACCAAAAGGCTGTAGAGGCTGCTTTAGGGCAGCCATTTCGTAAGGGTGAAAGAACAGACGACAAGCAATGGTTTGCATATCATTTATCAGGGTCCAAGAATAATTATTTGGTTGCTTATTACTATGTGGGGAAAGATCCCGTATACAAAGACCAGATCATTGAACTTGAGTTCACGGGGGCTGGTCCATCTGGTCCCACAGGCTTTTTCGGATTGCAGTTGGGTGATTCTGCGGAAAAAGTTGAAGCGGTAATTGACAAGCCGACGGAGATACGCCATGAAGACGATGTCAATGTCGATCTTTGGGATTATGAGAAAAACAATTATAGCCTGGAATTCACTCCCGATCACAAACTGTACAGCATACAAATAGTGGATCAGAGTGGGAAGGATTCTCCTGGCTTTGCGGGCAGCGAGGAAGTTCGTTTGTTTGCTGAAGCAGTTCAAGCACACGATATCGACAAGCTAATGGAACTATCCTCAGGGCAGATTGAGTGCTCTCATCCAAATGATGTCTACAGCCTTCAGTCTGGTCCAGCAAGAGGAGTTCTTTTGAACCCAAAGAGCGGAATTTCTATCTGCCTCCAACGAGCAGCGAAGGAAATTCTGGCTCTGAGTCCTGGAATGAAAGGAGTGGAAGATCAGATTCGCGTTTACACGAAGGCTGAACCGGGAACTGTGACAAAGTTCCCGGCATCCTGTCCACTCAAAGAAGTGGTCTTCAGACAGGAGGCTGGCGCTTTTCGAGTCTATGAAGTGACCTTTCGGTAGTTCAGCCTCAGTCCATTTACACTAGAAGAGCTATGAGCACATTGAAAGCAGTACGCGGGACGCGGGATCTTTTGCCGCCGGAGACGGCGCTTTGGAACCGGATTGAGGCTACGGCGCGGGCGGTCTTTGCGCGCTACAACTTCGGCGAGATTCGCACACCGGTCTTTGAGGATACGGGACTCTTTGCCCGCGGGGTGGGCGCGGAGACCGACATCGTCTCCAAGGAGTTGTACTCGTGGGAAGACGGCGAAAGATTTGATGAAGGGAAGATGGCGGATGCTTGGCTCTATCTCCACGGCCACGAGATCCGTGAGGTGGTTCGAAAGGCTCCACTCGATTCTGGATATATTGACCTTCTCGTGAATTACCGGGAAGGTCCCGTCGAATTGATTGAGTTCAAGAGCCGTGAGGACACGCGATCCATCCAGCAACTCCAGCAACTCGTTGATTCCTATGCGGTGAGCACGGCTCACACATCGGAGGTAAGAGGAAGGCTGGTTCTACCCGCTCTTAGGGGTGCCCAACCTAGGAGGTTGCCGAAACCATGTCCAGGCATAGAGAGGGAAGAGATTGCTGGAGATTTCTATTTGAGCTCGCAATCGCTCACCCTGCGCCCCGAGAACACCGCCGGAGTCGTTCGTGCTTACATTGAGCATAAGCTTGGCAATACTGGGGACTTGCAAAAGCTCTACTATATTGGTCCTCAATTCCGGCGGGAGAGGCCGCAAAAGGGGCGCTACCGGCAGTTCTCGCAGATTGGGGCCGAGGTCATCGGGCCACCCAGCGCCGGCAGCGAATCGCCGCTGCGCGACGCCGAGGTGCTGGAGATGCTAGCCACGCTGCTCGACGAGCTGGGCATCCAGGGCTGGACGCTGCATCTGAATTCTGTTGGTTCGGCGGCGGACCGCGCGCGGTATAACGAAGCACTTCGTGCCGCTCTCGTTCCTGTGGTTTCTCAGATGTGTCCAGATTGCCAGCGGCGGGCGGAGACCAATCCGCTGCGCGTGCTGGACTGCAAGGTTCCCGCCGACCAGGCTTTTATTGAAGCACTGCCGGTGATCGCCGACTCGCTGGATGAGGAGTCGAAGAAACATTTCGCAGCCGTCACGGCGGCTCTTGATGCGGCGGGCGTGCCGTACACGCGCAATCATCGCCTGGTGCGCGGCCTGGACTACTACACGCGCACGACCTTCGAGTTTACGCATGGCGGTCTTCCACCCCACGGAGCAAGCTCCGCGGGGACCCCGGTATTGGGCGCGCAGAATGCGCTTCTTGGCGGTGGGCGCTACGACGGGCTTTCGGAGATGCTGGGCGGGCCGCGCGCGCCCGGGATTGGCTTTGCCATCGGCGAGGACCGGCTGGTGCTGACGCTGCTGGCGCAGTTGGGGCAGGAGTCTGTGGCGGCCAAGGCAGATGCATTCGTCGCGCCGCTGGGCGAGGAGATGAACGCGGCTGGGTTGGTTCTGGCGCGTGAACTGCGTCACCAGGGGCTTTGGATTGAGTTGGGCGAAGGCGGCTTCCGGCTCAAAAAATCCTTTGAAGCGGCGGACAAGACGGCCCGGCAGATCATCATTCTGGGCGAAGACGAGCTTCAATCCGGTATTCTGACAGTGAAGAATTTTTCCACCGGCCTACAGACCAAGGTTCCCCGCGGGGAGCTGGCAGTTTTTCTTTCCAATTGACCACCTGCGGTGGGGCAGACGGCGCTTACGCGCCAAGGGGTTCGTGGTTTCCCACCCATTTCGCAGAGTGCGCGAAATGGGTGGGGCACCCAGCAATGATTTCTGATTAAGAGTTTGATGGTAGAGGTTCATGGTTTCCCAGGTCCGAAGATCCGGACCTGGGGCACCCAGCATAAGTGGAGGTTGCCAGATGACAAAATTTGCGATTTCCGATGAGATGAAAAACAAACAACGCGAGATGTTGCTACGAACTCGTTTTTCGAGACTGGCATTACTGCTTTTAGTGATGTGTGTTTCTTTTTTTATACAAGATCGTGAGCCGTTTCGATCCCACATATGGATTCTATTTTCCGCTTCAGGTGTTGGAGGAATCATAAGTTGGGTTTTCATTGAATGGATTGACAGTAAAAAACAAGCTTCATTGAGTGGCACAAGTTCGACCGCTCAGAAATGATTGGATATTCCAGGTTTCCAGGAATCAAAAGAAAGTAAAGGACACGAATAGTGCTGGATTTTCAAGGCAATCTCGAACGGACGCATCACTGCGGCGATCTACGCGCCGCGCACGCTGGGCAAACCGTAGTCCTGATGGGCTGGGTCAATCGCCGCCGCGATCACGGCAACCTGATCTTTCTCGATCTGCGCGACCGCACCGGCATCAGCCAGGTTGTGCTGGATAAGGAGTTGACGCCCGACGGCCACGCCAAGGGCGAGCACGTCCGGCCGGAGTACGTGGTGGCCGCGGTGGGCAAGGTGCGGCTGCGCGACTCGGATGCGATCAATCCCAAGATGCCGACCGGCGAAATCGAGATTGAGGCGACCGAGTTGCTGGTGCTGAATGACACGCGCCTCGCGCCGTTTTCCCCCTCGGAAGAGGCGATCCAGAACGAAGAAGTGCGGCTCAAGTATCGCTATGTGGACCTGCGCCGCCCGGAGATGCAGCGAAACTTCCGCCTACGGCACGACATTACACTGGCCATCCGCGACAACCTGAGCCAGCAGGGATTTCTGGAGATCGAAACGCCGATCCTGACCAAGAGCACGCCCGAAGGCGCGCGCGATTTTCTGGTGCCGAGCCGCCTGCACGCGGGCGAGTTTTATGCGCTGCCGCAGTCACCGCAAATCTTCAAGCAGATTCTGATGATATCCGGCTTCGACAAGTATTTTCAAATCGCTCGCTGCTTCCGCGATGAGGATTTGCGCGCCGACCGCCAGCTTGAGTTCACACAGGTGGATCTGGAGATGAGCTTTCCGCATCAGGAGACGGTCTTCGATGTGGCGGAGAAATTTCTGGTTTCGGGCTTCAAAGCGGCGGGAGTTACATTGCTGACACCCTTCCCGCGCATCAGTTACGACGAGTCGATGCGGCGCTTTGGCTCGGACAAGCCGGACTTGCGGCTGCCTGGGTTGACCGATGTACGCGCGGCTTTCACGGATGAGAATCTCGCCGCGTTGATGATTGATCCGGCGCTGCCTGTTGTCGCGCTGCGCATTCCGAATGTGGGCGAGTTGAGCCGCAAGGAACGCGAGGATAATCATCCGAGCTTTGATTTGAAAAAGGGCGCAAAGTTCATTGACGACTTCAAACGGCTGGCCAAGGGTTTTCCTGAATCCGCCGTCAAGGTGCGTGAGTTGGCGGGTGCTACCGATGCCGATTTCGTCATCATCGTTGCCGGCGATCCGGCGCATCACATCAAGGCCAGCGACACGAAGTTCGAGGGCCGTCTGAGTGAGCGCGAGATCAACGTCTACTCGGCTGCGGGCAACTTCCGCACCGAATTGGCCAAGAAATATGCTGACCGGCATGGGGCGTTTGCGGTGACCGAGAAGGTTGTGCAAGAGGCCGCCGCGCGCAATGAAGGTGCGATGATCGATGGCGCGCAGGCCTTTCAGCCGATCTGGATCACCGACTTTCCAATGTTTGAGTACGATGCTGCGCTCGCCAAGTGGATGCCGGCGCATCATCCGTTTACCTCGCCGCATGAGGCGGACATGAAGAACCTGGTGACGGATCCGGCGAGTGTGCGCGCGAATTGCTATGACCTGGCGATGAATGGATTGGAACTGGGTTCGGGATCGATCCGTATTCATCGGAAGGATGTGCAGCAGCAGATCTTTCAGTCGTTGGGCATCAGCGACGAAGAGGCGCACGCGCGCTTCGGCTTCTTCCTGGACGCGCTGGAGTATGGCACGCCACCGCATGGAGGAATTGCATTGGGCCTTGACCGCATCGTGATGCTGCTGGCCGGCGCGCCGAGTCTGCGCGAGGTGATCGCCTTCCCCAAGACAGCCAAGGCAATTGACTTGATGGTGGATGCGCCGACAACAGTGACCGATCAGCAGTTGAAGGAACTGCATATTCGCGTGGCGTTGAAGAGTTAGACACCTGCGGTGCGGCCAACCGGCGCTTGCGCGCCTTGAGGTTTGTGGATTCCCAGGTCTCAAAATCGAGACCTGGGGCACACAAGTTTCTATCCCGCTAACCCAGCGGCGAGTGCCTTCACTCCGCGCAGATCGATCTTGCCTGTGCCCAATACTGGCAGCGCATCAACATGGAAGAAGAGATTCGGTCGCGGCTTCCAGAGAGTGGGCAGATCGCACTGCGCGAACTTTTCCAGTACAGGCGGAAGTTTCTGCTCGGCGAGCGTATAGACGACCACGATGCGCTCGCCTTTTTTCTCATCAGGAAGAGCGGTCACGGCAAAGACCTGCTCTGTGACTCCAGCCAATTCTTGCAACTTGTCTTCGATGCGAATGTGCGGAACCATCTCGCCGCCGATCTTGCTGAAGCGCGAGAGGCGGTCGGTGATGGTGAGAAATCCATCCTCTTCCATCATTGCGACATCGCCGGTCGAGTACCATCCATCGCGCAGCACTTCAGCGGTCTTATCGGGTTTGCCGAGATAGCCTTTCATTACATTCGGCCCTTTGACGAGCAGCATCCCCGGTGTTCCGGGAGCAACGGGCAGGCCTGTATCGAGATCAACCACTCTTACGCAAACGCCCGGAAGGGGGTGACCGATTCTGCCGCGCCTCGCGCCCACCTGCCTGAATCCGGGCGCACGGAAGTCGCGGCCATTTACGGTGACGACGGGCGAACATTCGGTGCAGCCGTAACCCTCCAGAGGACGAATGCCGAAGGTATCTTCAAAGGCCAGCGCAACGCGCTCCGGCAGCTTCTCCGCACCGACAAGAACAAATTGAAGGCTTCCGAAATTTTCCGGTGAGCAACGGCGAATATAGGCCTGCAAAAATGTTGGAGTAGCAATCAAAAATGTAACTTTGTATTTGCCAACAAGCGCGCTGATGGTGCTCGCATCCAGCGGGTTGGGATGATAAACCACGCCGACGCCATTGACCGCAGGCATCCACAGCGCGGCCATGAATCCGAAGGAGTGGAAGAAGGGAAGGATGCCGAGAATCTTGTCTCTTCCACCGAGCATAAAGACCTGCGAGACCTGCTGGATATTCGATGCAATGTTGTAGTGCGTCAGCATGACACCCTTTGGATCGCCGGTGCTGCCGCTGGAGAAAATCACTGTTGCCAGATCGTCCACGGCGCGCTTCGATGCGCTGCGCCTTACTCCGATGGCGCGGTAAAGAAGCCATTGCGGCGTGAGAGCTGCGAACGCGAGCGTAAGAAGCTTCTCGCTGATGCGCGGCGTCTGCAAAGCGTCTTCAAGAAAGAGTGTGCGTCCAGGGATTCGCAGGTTGGGAAAGCGCTCAACAAATGCTTTTGACGTGATGACCACATCCACGCCGCACTGACTGGCGCACGATGCAATGACTTCGCTGGATGCGGTATAGTTCAGATTCACGGCGATGCGCCCGAGTATCATCAGCGCATAGTTGGTGAGCGCGCCACCGACGGACGGAGGCAGCAAAAGGCCGACCATCTGCTGCTCACCGATTTGCGAACGCAGTCTGCGCACAATGTATATTGTCTTGACAAGCGCGGAGCCGAAACTGACTCGCGGAGTTTTTCCATCGGCCATCATGAAGCGCAGCGGAAAACGCCGCGCTGTATAAACAAAAGCACGATCGAGCGTTTTCATGCGCCGTTTGCGCTGCGTGAAGGCTTCGGCTTGCAGTTCCTGCACCGCGCGGCGAAGCTCAATAGCCGTGGAGGTTGGCGGCATGGGCTGGCCGAAACTTACCGTGACAGGATAAGGAATCTTGCGCGGCATCTTCCACAGGAAGCGTCCACGCGCGAAGCTGAAGATGCTGCCCCAGACACCGTCAAGATTCACGGGAATGATGGGTACATCGACGCCCTTCATGATGCGCTCAAGGCCGCGGCGGAAGGGGAGCAATTGGCCGGTGCGCGTGATTTGCCCTTCAGCAAAGATACAGACAATCTCATCGTCGCGCAGCGCATCGCTTGCCGTGCGCAGGGAGCGAATCATCTCGCGCGGGCGCTGTTCACTGGAGATGGGAATCACTTTCATCGCTTTGGCAAAGGGCTTGATGAACTTGATGTTGTAGATGCCCTGGTAGATCAAAAACCGGATAGGCCTGTCGGTTGAGGCGATCAGCAGCAAGGCATCGACAAAGGACATATGGTTGCAGACCAGCAGCGCGCCGGTTTTGTCCGGGAAGTTATCACGCCCAAGAACCTTGATGCGATAGACGGAGTGCGTAAGAAAAAAAAGAATCAAACGCCCGAACCACTCCGGCAGCAATATCAACACATAGACGGTGCCCACGCCGGTAATAAAGGATGCGGCGACAATTACGCCACGCGGATTGAGGTGAATGAATGCGGTGAAGAGATAGTAGACGCCCGATGAAAGTGCGATTCCCACGAAGGACAAGAGGTTTGCGGCCGCGATGATTCCGCCTTTGTCCTTCTCTGCGGGCCGATGCTGAATGAGCGCGTTTACCGGGACCGCATAGAAGCCGGCCCAGAAGCCGAGGACTGCAAGCAGTACTCCAGAGCCGACAAGACCGAAGTGCAATCCACCCAGCGCAAGCCCCGTGCAGGTCATTCCTATGGAGCCGAGCGGAATCAGTCCATACTCGATTTTGTTGCCGCTGACGAGACCGGCGATCATGCTGCCAATGCCGATGCCGATGGCCAGCGCGGCATTGAGATAGCCGGTTTTTGTTTGACCGACATGCAGCACATCGGGTCCATAGACAACGATTGTCGAAAACAGCAGCGAGCCGAGAAACCAGAAGTAGGTATTGCCAATGACAGCGAGGAAGAGCGCCTTGTCGCGGCGCATCAACCCAATCTGTTGCCAGAGGTCGCCGAGGAAGTTGATCTGAAATTTCTTCTCTGGAGCGGCCGCAGGAACGCGGTCAATGCCGATGCTGGTGAGAAAGCCAACGACGGCGAGCGAGAGAAGAAAATAGCCAGCGTAAACTTCGCGCCCATGGAAGCGCTCGGCCAATGCCGCGCCAGTGATGGTGCCAACAATGATGGCGAGAAAGGTTCCCAGTTCGATAACGCCGTTTCCCCAGGAGAGGCGCTTGGCGGGCAGCAGTTCAGGAAGCAAGCCATACTTCGATGGGCCAAAGAGAGCGGCCTGCGTGGCGACCAGTCCGAGCGCCAGCAAGGTCATCGGCTGCGAATGGATGGCGAGTCCCACGGTCGCGACAGTCATGGCGCCGATCTCCATCGCTTTGGTCCAGAGTGTGACCCGCCGCTTGCTGAAGCGATCTGCAAGCCAGCCGCCGGTCATGCTGAAGAGCACAAAGGGCATGGAGAAGAGAAACGTGACCATGGAGACGAAGCTGGAGCGCTCGTTGCCTGCCAGTCCCATTCCGACGATCATCGCGAGAAGCAGATTGCGCAGGATGTTGTCGCTGTATGCGCCCTGAAATTGCGTAACGATCAGCGCCCAAAAGCCGCGCTCGCTACGCGACGGTGCAGGTGCGGCAGTTAAATCATCGGAATTCATTGGCATTTTTGTCCCTTTTCCAGAGGTTTTATAAGAATGTTGACAATTATAGCGTGACATGGCTTGGATTAGTTATACTGCATGGCATCGACTCGCAGGCAATACTTCTCAATGTCAGAACGCCGCACCGGAAACTTCTTGCAAAAAAAATTGCAAGAGATGCTGACGAGTCCGTTCCAGTTTTAGTGAGTGTTTTCTTTGGACGAGGGTGGACGAAATGGATTTTATGATTGCGCTGGTTGGCGGCTTGCTGGTTGCAGTTCCAATTGCAGCTATTGCGGCGTTAGTCAGGACCGGAACACTGCGAAGGAATCTTGACGAATATGCCCTGGAGTTTCGCGACAGGCTTACAGATTTGACCGGCGAAGTTGCCCGTTTGAGGCGGGAGCTTGCGGATCTTACTCGGCGAGTTGACCGGAAGGATGCAGTGACTCCACATGCTCCTGCCGTGGAAAAAGTTGAACCGATCCTCGCGCCAGAACCGGCAACAGCACCGAGTAAATCAGTTGCGGCCGTGGCGATTCCGCAACATGAACTTGCCCTACCGGAGCTGTCAGCGCACCCGCTTGTTGTTGATCGAGCGGCAGTAACGATGCCGCCGCCGATTGCCACGAAGAGAGTTGAGCCGAGTCAGCCGCATTCGCGCTCTGAAGCAGGGTCAGACGCGCAGCCTTCCAAGCCATTCGTTGAGACTGCTGCTCCAATTGCGTCCGTGGTGGAATCGAAGCCTTCAGCCAAAGAAGCGATGTGGCTGGACCGAGTCACTCCGCCTTCGCCTGTTCCTTCGCCAGCGCCTCCCGTCGCAAAGCAGCCAATTGATTCTTCTCCGCAGAAGGTTGCTACGCGGTATGTGCCCTTTGAAGACGCGCCGCCGCGTCAGAGCATTGCGGAACGGTTGCGTTCCACGCTACCGCTGGAAGAGTTGCTGGGCATGAATCTCTTCGCCAAGGTCGGTATTGTCCTGCTCGTGATAGGGATTGCGTTCGGCGGCCAGTTGGCATTCACTTCAATGAGCGCAGGCGCAAGAGTTGTATCGATCTATGCAGCCGCTTGCGTCTTGCTGGGAGGCGGAATCTGGTTTGAAACGAAGGAGCGCTACCGCATTGTCGGACGCGCGGGAATCGGCGGAGGATGGGCCACGCTCTTCTTTGTCACGTACGCGATGAATCATCTTTCCGCAATGCAGATCATGCAATCTGTTACGCTCGACTGCGTATTGATGCTGATCGTGGCGATCGCCATGGTGGCACATACCCTGCGCTATAAGTCGCAGGTAGTCACCGGACTAGCATTTTTGTTGGCCTTTTGGACCGTCTCTCTCAATCAGGACAGTGTTTACGCGCTCACGGCAGGAGTCATTCTCGCCGCTGGCATCGTCGCGATTGCGCTGCGCATGAGTTGGTTTGAATTGGAAGTCTTCGGTATTCTGGCCAGCTACGCGAATCATTTTTATTGGCTCTACAAGTTCTTCCCCGATGGCGTTGCGGGTCATGCATTTCCGCAGTTCTGGCCGAGCGCGATCATACTGATTTTTTACTGGGCGATCTTCCGCGTCTCTTATGTCGCGCGCCACATTCGCGGTCCACGTGATGAAACCGTCTCCACCATTGCCGCGCTCACAAACACCATGCTGCTGCTTGCGGTGATGAAATTCCAGTCCACCCATCCGGAGTACGCCTTCTTTGCGCTACTTGGTTTGGGCTTGATGGAGTTCGTCTTTGGGCAACTGCCGATCACGCGCCGTCGCCGTCCGGCATTTATCCTCCTTACGGTGATTGGCACGATGCTCGCCTTTGCGTCGGTACCTTTCAAGTACAGCGGCAATTCCATTGCATTCTTCTGGATGATCGCTGCGGAAGTGCTGTTGATTGCGGGAATCACGCAGAAGGAAGTTCTCTTCCGGCGGCTAGGCTTGTTCGCTGGAGTCATCACGGGAGCGCTGGTTATCTATGAGGCGTGGGACATTGTTGGTCTTCGCCAGAGTTCCAATGCGCCGCGCGTTGAGGATGGCATTCTTCTGCTCACATGCTGTGCGGCGTTCTATGTAAATGCTCTTTTCTTTCACCGCAGATGGAGGCCGCTCTTCGAATCGATTGACGGACCGCTTGCGACTGTGCAGAGCTACATCGGTTGCGCCACGGCCTTTCTTGGCGCGTGGTGCATCTTCACCGGCGACTGGACTGCGATCAGTTGGGCGGTGCTGATGCTGGGCGCGGCGCTTGCCAAAAAATATCTGGACGACAATCATCTGCTGGTGCAGGGAGCCGTGCTGTTTATTGCGGCGTGGTATACATCCGTTATTGTGAATTGCCACCTCGACGTTTTTTATCCGCGTCACATTGCGACTCGATTGATCACGCTGCCGATTCTCGCGCTGATCTTCTATGGCGCAGCCTGGACGCTTACCGCAGCCAAGGACATTGGGCTGTATCCACGCGGGTTTGCGCTGTGGGCGGGCACATCTGTTCTTGCATTGCTTGTATGGTTTGAAGTGGCTCCGGCGTGGGTTGCGCCGGTGTGGATGGCTCTGGCAGTTGCACTGCTTTTGATTGCGCGGCGCATCGAGGTTGGAGACCTTGCGTATCAGGGCCATCTGCTGGCGGTTGCGGTCGGCGTGCAGTTGATCACTGTCAACCTTTATGAGCAGACCGCGATGGAGCGTTATCTCCCCTTCCTTGGTTGCTCGGCGGCTTTCTATGCGATCTCGCGTTTCTGCACATTGCGGGATGCGCGGTACCGGCGCCCGGCGGCGTGGATGCACACATGGGTTGCGACGGCATTGATTGCGACGCTCGCATGGAACGAGTCGCCGCAGCCGTGGCTCGCAGCCATCTGGGTGGTCTTCGCGCTGGCTCTCGCGGTGACGGATCGTGTCTTCGATATCGAAGAACTTCCTTATCAGGCGCACCTGCTTGCTTTTTTTGCTGTACTGCGCGCGGTCACAGTCAATCTATATCTGCTCGATCAGTGGCGCGGCGTCAGCCTTCGTCTCATCACGGTTTCTATTTTGATTGCCGTTCTCTACGCGATGGCGCGCTGGGTACGCATGCCGGAGGCAATCAAAGATCCTGAAGCGCGCCATGTTTATACGTGGGTGAGTTCGAGCATTGCCGCGTGGCTGATGTGGAGCGAGTTGCAATCGATCAGCGTCGCGGTGGGTCTGGCGACCTTTGGGCTTGTGCTCTTTGAGCTGGGTTCAATGTGGAAGCAGAAGCAGCTTCGCTTGCAAGCATACGTGGCGCTGACAGCGGCCTTTGGGCGCATCTTCTTTGTGAATCTGACGGCGGCGACTCTGCCCGGAGAGACGATGAGTCCACGCATTTATACAGTGGTTCCGATTGCGCTGATCTTTTTCTGGGTGTGGTCCAGGTTGCAATCGGAGCAGGCATCGCCAGAGATTGGTCAATGGTCGCCGCGCGATTTGATAGCGTACTTCGGCACGGGCAGCGTTGTCGCGCTGGCATACTTCCAAACGCCAGTGGAGTGGATCGTCGTGGCATGGGCCGCTTTGGCGCTGGCGCTGGTGATTACGGAATGGGCGCTCGACAAGCAGGTTTTCTTGCAACAAGCTATTCTGCTTTCCATTGGAGTTGTTATGCGCGGGCTGGCGCATAACCTCTTTGGCGGAAGCTACTTTACTTCAGAAGGTTGGCGAGGCAATTTTGAAGTTCTATCGATTGCGTGCGCGCTTCTGCTGCTTGTGCTACCGGTTGCCTTCCAATTGCGAAAGCGTTACGCAGAGCTTTCCATACTGCCGAAGCTCAGCCGGCTTCTTGCGCTGAAACATCCGGAACAATGGTTCTTCTTCGCTCCCGTTGTTTTGATTACCATGATGATTGTTGTGAAGATGAATCCGGGAATGGTGACTTTGTCGTGGGGCGTTGAGGGAGTCGCTGTGATTGTGCTGGGAATTCTTGCCAGCGAACGCAGCTATCGCTTCACGGGACTTTTTCTGCTGCTGCTTTGCGTAGGAAAGATCATCTCTCTTGACATTTGGCAATTGAATGGTCGTGATCGCTATCTCACCCTCATGGTTCTTGGTATGGCATTGATTCTGGTTTCAATTCTCTACAGCAAATTCCGCGAGACCGTCAGGCGGCTGCTATGAAGAGAATCATTGGACTGATCTTTGTGTTGCTGATTGCAGCTGGCGGCCTCTATCTGGCGCAGCACAAGAAGCGCGCGGATGAGGTGAGCGCGGATGCGGTGGTGGACATGGCCGCGGATTGGCAGCGGGATGTGACGCGCGCGCCGATGCACTTCACGCGCATCTCCGATGAACAGGAGACGCAGATCGGCGATGAACTAGCGCGGGAGTATCTCTCTGAGCAGCCAACACTGAATGCAGAAGCGCGGGCGACCGAGCAGTACGTGAATGAAGTCGGAGGACGCGTGGCGGAGCATGCGAAGCGCAGGATCAACTATCGCTTTCATCTGATCGAGGACAAGGGTTTCATCAATGCTTTTGCCATTCCTGGAGGACATGTTTTCATCGGCCAGGGACTTCTGGATCAGATGACAAGCGAGGATGAGTTGGCATTTATTCTCGGCCATGAACTGGAACACATCGATCATTATCACGCCGTGGAGCGCGTGCAGATTGATGCGAAGCTGAAGAGTGTGAACCTGGAGATTGTGAGCGAGATCGCGCAGATTCCGATGTCGCTTTGGATGGCAGGGTATAGCAAAGATCAGGAGTTTGAGGCGGATCGCGAGGGAGTGCGTATCGCCGTTGCGGCCGGGTACTCGCCGCAGGGCGCGGTGAAGGTGATGGAGAGTTTATCCAAGCTGGACCGCGCGTACGTGATTCATGCGGAGACTCCAGCGGACGAGTTGAGCCAGGTGGCCATCGATGGATTGACGGGCTACTTTCGCACGCATCCGCAGACGTCGGAGCGGATTCAGCAATTGAATGACGTGATTGCTCAGGATCATCTGCCGAAGGATCAACCTCTGAGGCTACACAGTTTCACAGTCAATAAGGGGGTGCGATGAAGAGGAGGAAACTCGTTGGGCTGGTGTGCGCAATGCTGGCGTTCGTGGCGGCTCTGGGCGTTTGGGAGCGACCGATCAGCGGCGTTTACTTCCAATGCGTGATTCCTGTGCGGCTCTTTCTGGCTGGTGGCCAGAGCCGCTGGGTGATGGTGAATGGCGCGCGCGTTCATTATGATACGCTCGGGCCGGCGACGGGTGAGCCGGTAGTTCTGGTGCACGGGCTGGGCGGGCGCGCGGAGGAGTGGCTGACGCTCGGGCGCGCTTTGGCCAAGGCAGGTCATCGCGTTTATTTGCCGGATTTGGTTGGCTACGGGCGCAGCGAGCAACCAGCCGATTTTTCTTATTCGGTGCGCGACGAGGCTGGGGTCGTTGTCGGCTTTCTGGATGCAGTGGGATTGAAGCAGGTGGATCTGGGCGGCATCTCGATGGGCGGCTGGATTGTGCAGATTGTAGCCAGCGCGCATCCGGAGCGGGTGCGGCGGCTGATGCTCTTTGACAGCGCGGGCATCCATGAGCAGCCGGCTTGGAATACGCGGCTTTTCACGCCTACGACGCCGGACGAGGTGGCGCAACTGAATGCGCTGCTCTATCCGCATCCGGCGCACGTGCCGGGATTTATTACGCGGGATATTCTGCGCATCACGCGCAAGAACGGATGGGTGATTCGCCGCGCGGTGGCATCGATGCTCGATGGGCATGACACGTCGGAGAGTTTGCTGCCGGGACTCAGGATGCCGGTATTGCTGGTGTGGGGCGCGGAGGATCGCATTATGCCGCTCGAACAAGGCGAGAAGATGCACACCTTGGTTCCACTCTCGAAGCTGGAAGTTTTTTTCGGCTGCGGCCACCTTACACCGATGCAGTGCGCAGGGCGGGTTGGTCCTAAGGTGGTAGAGTTTGTGGGGCAGTAGGGTAATTGTTAGTTCTCAGTTTTCAGTTGTCAGATCGGATGGTTGAGGTTCTTGGATTCCCAGGTCCGAAAATCCGGACCTGGGACACCCGTTCTTTTTACATTTGCCGCGTGAATTGAATCAGAGCAGCATTGAATGACGTGCCATCATTCGAGTAAACCCACCCGCGTTGTGAAGTGAGAATCTCCGAATGAGGGCGGCCTGACTCAGTCATTGCCTTCAACCACGGAAACCCCATTGATCGTTGCGTTGATGGTGTTGGCGATCTTGAGCGTTAAATTGCCCTCAAAGTCATCCTTGAAGATCGAAAGATGACTTACCGTGCCATTGCTGTCTATCACAGCAACTAATCCATCGCCAGAAGAGATATCTGTTGGGTCACCATTCAGTGATGCGGCAACTGCTGCGTCCTGGATGATATTGTCTCCGAAGACTACATAGCGCGAAACACTCATGCTCGGAGAGTTGCTGGAAAAGAGGAACGGACCCACAAGCGTGAGCCAGCAAGGCGCGCTCTGCGTGCCGGAGCCGGTCACAGTCAGCACCTCATCGTGGCGAACAAGGCTGATCTCATTGGCGTGGGCGATGGTGACATACGCATCCTGTCCACGGGTGACCAGTCCAAATGGCGCATTCACATTGGAGGGAATATTGCTTACTAAAGTTGGAAGTCCGGTAACGGCTCCGTCGGACAACTCAAAGGTCTCGATCACATTGCTCTTCTCAGAGATGATGAGTTGACCGGGCAAGACACCCACTTGGGCGGCAGAGCCATCTGCCTTGAGCAGCGTTGCCACTCCATCGGCTTTGTTGCCGACCTCACGCCCATAGATTGGATGCGATTCGATTGTGGTTGTGCCGAGAACATAGAGATGCTCTTTGCCAAACGCGACGCTCAGCGGACTTGTGGCAGTTGAGACCACCTGGGATAGTTTGAGCCCATCCTCGCAACGTTCAAAAATCGAGACGGACTGCGAACCATAGTTGACTGCGGCAACCAAGCCGTTCATGGCTTCAATGCCGCCGGCATTGCCGCTGGCGCCGCCTTTGCCTTCTGTGGAGAGAGTCTGGAGCAGAGTGCCATCGGCGGAGTAAACCAGAAGCTGGTTCTCGGCGGCGTTGGTAGCCGTTACGACAAGGGGTTTGGAGGTTTGAGCTTGGAGGGTTGCGGTTGCTCCCAGGAGCAACGTTGCAAGGGCAGGCAGTATGCTTTTGCGTGTTTCGCGAAAATTCATTTTGATCTCCTTTGAGTTGGGGGTGTCTCAGCCCTGGTGAAGAAAATTGGGATATCCAGGGGCGGAGCATCTTCACTGGTGGGGTATTCGCTCGTGAAGAGGAGAAAGTTACGGCCGCAAATAAAAACCTTTCTCTGGGGCATAAATTGCAGAAAGAACACAGTCGCCGTAACTTTTTGGCGCTCTGGAGCGAATGACTATCAAAGAGGGTGTTGATTGCCGGCGAAGAGATTGTCAAGTTTCTGATGGGGTGCATTGTGATAGAACTTGTTTGAGGATCTGTTGCGCCATGTCGCCGGACGGCAATTTGGAAAGATTGATGGCTGCTTATCAGGGTGGCGACTTCGGCGCGGCTACCGTGCTTATAGAGCAACTGAGTCCGCAGTTGCACCGGTACTTTGTGGGCCAGATTGCCAGCCGCAAAGACGCCGACGACCTGCTGCAGGAGACTTGGCTGCTTATTCATAAAGTTCGCCATACATATCGTTGCGGTGAGCCCGTGATGCCATGGTTTTACGGGATTGCGAGGCATGTGCGCGTGAACCACTACCGCAGGACGAGCCGCGTCTCGCGGCACGAGGAGCAGGTGGTGGCACCATCGGAGTTGCCCGCGCCAACTCCTGAGAGATCGGATACGACGACAGAGATGGCGGAGCTTCTTGCACCGCTGCCCGAAAGCCAGCGCGAGGTCATCCTGATGTTGAAGGTTGCGGGGATGAGCCTGGAAGAGGTGGCGCGCGCTACATCTTCCACGGTAGGATCAGTGAAACAGAAGGCACATCGCGGATATGAACGATTGAGGGAGCGGCTGACAGCGATGGGGCTGTCGCGTGGCCGCGGGGGAGTGCTCTCGTGAAAGAGAGAGAGATTGACGAAGTTCTCGCGCGGGCTGCTCAGGATGCGCCCGCGGTCCCCCCTGCAATGCTCGAAAGCATTGCTGGATCGATCAAGCATTCGTTGTGCCTCGTCCGCCCCATACCTGCCGCGTGGCTGCTTACTACAGGCCTTATTCTGATCGCAGCCACCGTTGCGCTAGCCGGCGCCGCGCGCGCTGGATTTTACGGAATCGAACGCCTCACCTTTTTTGAACGCGTTCTCATCTTTCCGGTGCTTGTACTTCTACTATGGGCATCCTCGGCGGAGTTTGCAGCCTCGATGGTTCCCGGCAGCAGACGCCGCGCGCATCCCGGCGTATTGATGGCAATGATTTGTCTAGCGTTAATAGGCGTCTTTGCACTCGTTTTCCGGGACCACCACACGACGAACTTTGTTTCAGCGGGCATTGCTTGTCTGGTTGCGGGAGTTGCTCTTGCCATCCCAGCAGCGTTGTTGAGTTGGCTGCTCTTGCGGCGCGGCTTTGCGGTGAATCCTGTTGCTGCTGGAGCCGTAGCAGGCACACTGGCTGGACTGGCCGGGGTAACGATGCTGGAGCTTCATTGCCCCAATTTTCAGGTTCTGCATGTTCTGGTCTGGCATACCGCAGTTGTGCCGGTCGCGGGTGCTGCCGGAGCCTTTCTAGCTCGGGTACTGCATCTGCGTGGAGGCTTTCCCAGTCGCTCAGCAGGCCGTCCAAAGTGATCACTCTCGGAAAGATTGGCGCGCCGTAGAAGCTCCTCTGGAATTTCTACAATGGCTGTGCCGCCAAGCAATCAAACGGAGTGGCCATCCTTTCCCCCGGCTGCTTTTTTGATTCTCGCAATTTATTTTGACCTGATCTGTTGAAAGCAGTCCACCCAACCACAGGCGACGCCAGAAGAATTATTGAAAAAACGGGTAATTCATTGAGAATTTTAAGAGTATTTGCGTTTGGCGGGCGGGTGGGTTATTGTCATTGCGATTGTAATTGAACGCGGAACTCCTTTTGAAACTCCAGCGGCGGACGACATATATGGTTGCGGCGGCGGCGCTTTTGGCGCTGACGATGGCCGGCGTCGTGGTTTGGCGCGTGGAACGAGCGCTGGGGGCAGGGCGGCGGGCGGCGGCGGCGAAGGAGTTGCTGGCTGTGGAAGAGCGGACGGTGGGCTTGCAGCCGAATCCCGGCTTTGAAGGGATCAGCTCGCCCGCGGTTTACAAGAGCGCGGCGGTTTTTCAGGGGCGCATCTGTCTGGCGGGCCCGGCGGGGCTTTCTCTTTATACAGCGGACGGGGCGCTGGAGCAGATCTACCGCGTGGGGATTGACCTGCCGGCTGCGCCGCTGGGGCGGATGGCGGTGGGGATGCTGACCGATTCGCGGCAGCCGGAACTGCTGATTGCGACGCTGGGCGAGGGGGTTCTGGCCTTTGACGGCGAGCGCTTTCGGCAGATTCGCGCGGGGCAGGAGGAGGCGCGGACGGTGACGGCGATTCTGCCGCTGGGCTCCGGGCGGCTGCTGATGGGCACGGCCAAGCTGGGGCTGTTGATCTATGACGGCAAGACGCTAAAGCGCTTTCATTCGACAACGGACAATGTGTATGTGACGGCGCTGGCCGGCACGGAGGCCGAGTTGTGGGTGGGCACGCTGAACGATGGGCTGCTGTACTTTCATGGCGGTCAGACGGAGCGGATCGGCGAGGAACAGGGACTGCCGGACCGGCGGGTGGAGGAGATTGCGCTCCGCGGAGAGCAGGCGTATGCGGCGACGCCGATGGGCGTGGCGGAGGTGAGCGCGGGCAAGGTCGAGCGGGTGCTGGCCAAGGGGCGGTATGCGCGGGCAGTGATTGCAGATGGGGATGCGTTGCTGGTGGGGCAGGCGGAAGAGGGGGTCCTGCGGGTGGCGCTGGACGGGCCGGAGAGGGATGGGCAGGCGCGGCGGGCGATTGTGGCGGTGGGCGGGGCGGTAGTGGAGGATTCTGAGAGGCATTCCTCCAGGGCTAAAGCCCATGATGTTTATGAGCATTCAATGTACGCGCTGAAGCCCGTACCCTTCAAGCCAACAACCAATACAAATTCGTCCATCAGCATTGAGCAGTTTCTGGCGGTAGGCGAGAGCCGCTATGTACTGGCCGGGGATGGGTTGCTGCGGTTGGATCCGGGCGGGGAGTGGCGGCAGATTTTGAGCGGCGACGGAGCGCAACTGACGGACCGGGATGTCTCCGCGCTGATGGCGGCCTCTGATGGGCGGCTGTGGGTGGGCTACTTCGACCGCGGGCTGGACATTCTTTCGCCGAACGGAAGCGTGCAGCACATAGAGAATGAGCAGGTCTTCTGTGTGAACCGGATTGTGGAGGATGCGCGGCGAGGCGCGGTGGTTGTGGCAACGGCGAATGGCCTGGTGAGCTTCGACCGTGATGGACGGCAGAAACAGGTGCTGACGCGCGAGGATGGGCTGATTGCCAATCACGTGACCGATGTGGCGCTGGTAGGCGGGGGCATGGCGCTGGCGACGCCGGCGGGGATTACGTTTCTGGACGCGAGCGGCGCGCATAGCATTTACGCCTTTCAGGGGCTGATTAACAATCATGTGTATGCGCTGGGCGCAAGCGGCGACCGGCTGGTGGCGGGGACGCTGGGCGGGCTGTCTCTGCTGATGGGCGGCGAAGTGCGCAGGAATTTGAATACCGGGAACTCCGGGCTGAAACATAATTGGATTACCGCGTTGGCGGCGGTGGGTGATGAGTGGCTGGTGGGCACATACGGGGCAGGCGTGCTGCGGCTGGCGGCGGATGGCAGCGTGACGGCGACCGAGGCGACACAGGCTGGAGTGGTGGTGAATCCCACGGCGATGGCGGCGGACGGCCGGCTGGTGTTGGCGGGAACGCTAGGCCGAGGGCTGATGGTGAGCGACGCGACGGGCACGCGCTGGAAGACGATTACCGCAGGGCTGCCGTCGCTAAATGTAACGGCAGTGGCGATTCATGAAGGCGTGGTCTATGTGGGCACGGAAAATGGGCTGGTGAAGATTTCCGAGGATAAGTTGTAGCGAAAATGAAGATCAAAGAGAATGGAGAATTAAGCGCATGAAATACGGCATCATAATTTCTTTCATTATAGTGATACTCGGAATTGTGCCTTTGTTTCGGCTATTGAATTACATAAGCAAAAAGCGCAATCGTCCTACTGTCGATGAAGTTGCGGAAGCTATTGAGATGCATATTGACGGAACAGAAGGGCCATGGGATTGGGATGACTTTACTTCGATTCCCATGGCCGATGACCGACTAGATGAAATCAGACTCAGATGCATTGAATTTGAACAAAATCCAGAAGAGCTAAAACGAATAGTAGAAGAACTGAAAAACTTGGGTGGTTAATTCGTCAGACCAAAAGGAACGCTATGAGAATGGCTGCGATGAGGCGTTGGGCGTTGGGGCTGTTGTTGTTGCCGATGGCGGCGGCGGCGGAGACGGGCGTGCTGGTTCCAATGGACAAACAGGCGCCCGACCCGTCGGTGCTGTCGCTCGGCGAGATGCAGGTGGAGATCAGCATTGATAATGGTGACGCGCGTGTGTGGATGCGTCAGGTGTTTGTCAATCACACCAACAGGCAGCAGGAGGGGAACTATCAATTTGCGCTGCCCAGCGGGACGACAGTTTCGGATTTCGCAGTGTGGGATGGGCCGGTGCGGATTCCGGCGGTGATCCTGGAGCGCAAGCGGGCCAAGGCGATCTATCAGGAGTTGAAGAGCCAGGCGATTGATCCTGGGTTGCTGGAGCAGGGTGAGCGCACCGAGGACGAAGCGCGGCGCAGCGCACTGTTCAGCGCGCACATTGTGCCGATTCCCGCGTATGGAACCAAGCGGCTGGAGATTGAATATCACGAGCACATTCCGGTGGCGGCGCGGAAGAGCTACTTCCTGCTGCCGCTCAAGCCGGACGCCTACGCCAGTCAGAAAGTGGCCAAGCTCACCCTTCATTTCACCTTGCACTCCGCGGCGCGGATCAAGGATTTCACACTGCTGGAACATCTGCTTCCCTTCCGCATTGAGCAGCAGGATGAGCACACGGTGCGCGGCACAATGGATGCGGAAAACATTGATCTGGCGGAGGATTTTTCGACGGTCTGGACCGAGAATGAGAGCCAGAATGCCGTGGAAGTGATTACTTTTCGCGATCCGAATCCGGTGGCTTCTCTGTCGATGCAGTTGGCGCCGCCTGAACCCTCTGAGCAGAAAGGAAAGCAGCAAGCGGAGCCGGGATTCTTTGAAGCGATGGCGCAGTTGAGTTCGCCGCCTGCGAACGCTGCGCCGAGCGCGCAGGGCAGCAGGACGGTGGTGATTCTCATGGACACTTCGCTCTCGATGCAGTGGGAGAAGCTGGAGCGGAGCTATGCTGCTGCGGCCAAGCTGCTGGAAAATCTGGGGCCGGAGGATCGCTTCAATCTGCTGCTTTTTAACACGAGAGTCGACGGCTTCAAGCCTGCGCCGGTGAAGGCGGATTCGGCGAGCGTGAAGGCGGCGATGGATTGGCTGCGGCAGAGCCACCTGCGCGGAGGAACGGATCTGCAGAAGGCGCTGGAGAGCGGTCTGAATCAATTCAGCGAAGCATCGCCCGGCGCGGCGCTGGTGTTGCTGACCGATGGCGAGACGACGCGCGGGATCATTCAGAGCGGCAAGCTGGCGGATTGGTACGCTGCAAAGTGGAAGCAGATTCCCGTTGAGCGGCGGCCCAAGACGGATGTCTTTGCCGTGGGCGACGATGCGAATCTGCCGCTGCTGCGCATGTTGAGCCGCAACGGCGGCGTGATGGAGCAGGTGCTTTCGACTGAGCCGGTGGACTTCAAGCTGGCGGCCTTTCTGGGCAAGGTGGGTCGCACGCCAATTGGTGATTTGCGCCTGGTCATTTCGCCGCAGACATCGGTGGAAAAAGTTTATGCGCTGGAAGAAACTGTCTTTGACGGCGGGGAGGCGCGGTGGGTAGGGCAATACACGAAGCCGCAAAAAGATGTGAGCTTTGCGGTCAGCGGCAATCGAGATGGGCGCGGACTGAATGCGGTGACGAAGGCTGATCTGCCCATGCAGGCAATGGAGCACGATCAACTACCGCGCTTGTGGGCTGGCGCTCGCGTACAGGCGCTGCTGGAGCAGATTGAACGCAACGGCGAAACTGAAGCCGCGATCAACGAGATCATTCGCCTGGCGCGCAAATATAAATTCGTCACGCCTTACACATCGTTCCTGGCTGCGCCGCGCGCGTTGCTGCGGCCGCGCGTGATTCGTCCCGGCGATCCGGTGTTGCGCGTACATACCGACAAGGCCATCGTCTCAGTGATTGCGCTCTTTCCTTTTGGACTGGAGAAGCCGCTGCGCTATCTCTCCGGAGAGGATGTTTGGCAGACGCGCTTCCTGGCGCCCACCGATATGAAGGACGGCAGCTATCCGATACGCCTAGTGCTGCGCGATGCGAATGGGCAAGTCTATCGCGAAGCGAAGAGCTTTGTGATTGCCTCGACTCCACCCACGGTAAAGGTGAGGCTTGATCGAACGCGCTTTCGAGCGGGCGAGACGATTCCGCTCAAGGTGAGCGCCTCGCAAAGCACGCGAACACTAACGGCGCGCGTGGAAGGATTGGCACCCGTGAGTTTGCATTGGAATGGCGAACAAGAGGTGAGCACGGGGCAAATCACTTTGCCGCAAGGTTTGCCCGCGGGCGATTACCAGCTTGCAGTGACGGCGGAAGATATGGCGCACAACCTGGGTAGCGCGGAGGTGCACATTGAAGTTGTTCCTTGAGCGCAAAATTATTCCGGAAGAAATCACCGGCGCAAGCAGAGTTAGAGTTGCTCTCGGCGCGATCGCGTTCGGAGCGGCGGCGCTGACTGCATCGGCTTCGATGATCGCATGGCAGAGTCCTGGATTGCTGCTGGGCGCACGCAACGATCTGGCGCTCTGGCTGGAAAATGCCGAGGCTGGTTCAGGCGTGGAGCACGCGCTTTATCGATGGATGAAGCTGCCCGGAGGCGAGGCTCTCTATCGGCGTTCTCCACGAGAGGCGCGGCCGGAGCTAACGGCTCTGATCAACTCCAGCAAGAACAGTGCGGCGCTTTATTCACTGCGTGCGATGGAAGAAGAAAAAGCGCTGGATTTTGACGCTGCCGAACGCGATTGGAAGAGCTGGGCGCAGAAGGCCGACGACAAGCCCGCGGCCAATCTGGATTTGGCGGATTATTATCAGCGCCGCTTAAAGCCGCAGGAAGAATTGGCCGCGCTGGAAGCGGTTGGCCAGGCTGCTGCAAGTCCACGCGAACGATGGACGGCGGCGGAGTCGCAGCAATCATGGAAGGCATGGGAGCGCACGCTCAACGTAGTGGATCAATTCGCTCTGCCGCGCGCAGTTGCGGCGCGCGAGTACGCGGGATGGGAGCAGCGCTATGCGCAGGAGCCTGCTGTTTATCAGCGTGAACTGGCCTTCGACTTGGCGAGCAAGGACTTCACCGCTGCGTCGGCATTGATTGCTCGCTACCTCAAAGTCTTCCCCACAGACAAGCAATTTCCAGTGAGCGCAGAGGCGCAGGTCGAGGCTGCTCGCGGATCGGCGAAGGATGGACTGGAAGTTTATGATCGCAGCTTTGAGCCGCTGTGGCCGCCAGAGCTGGTCAAAAGCTACTACGGTCTGCTCTCCAGCGGACACCTGACGCTGAAGACTCGTGATGCGCTTCGCGCAAAGCTTGCTGCCAATCCGGACGGCGGTGCGGACGCGTTGAGAGATGCGGCGAAGCTCTTTTATATTTTTCAGCAGCAAGGGCAGCTTCAAGCAGCCAAGGCCGTGCTAGCCGATTATCGTGAGCGCAAGGATGCGCGCGGAGCCGCATGGAGCGTGGATGAATTGTACACACTTGCGCGGCTGCTGGAGGCGATGCAGGATTTCCCCGAGGCAGCGCGATACTACTACGCGCTGGCCGCGAACAAGCAGACGCCCGATGCGAATGAAAAAGGGCTGGCAGGCCTCGCGCGCATTCTGCTCACTGCTCCGGAGCAACCGCTGCGCGTGGGCGCGGGCAATCTTGTGCTCTATAAAAGTATCGCCACAATGGATCGCGGGCCGGGTTACCTGAATGGAATTCTCTCGCTCCTCTTCAATTCGCAACAACCGGCTTCAGAGTTCGCCAATCAGGATCAGTTGGCCGCGCCTTACTTTCATCGAGCCAAAGCCGCTGAAATTCTGGCGGAGTTTGACCGGCGCTTTCCGCAATCTGCCGAGCGCGCCGAGCTTCACTTCCAGTTGATAAACGCCTACGCGGCCTATGCGGAAGACGATGCGGTGACCCGCGAGGGAACAAACTTTCTCACGCAGTTTCCCGCTGACGCGCGCCGTGTGGAAGTGGCGTTGCAGGTTGGCGATCTTTACAGCAAGACCCATCAGTCGGAGAAAGAGTTTGCACTTTACAAAGCGCTGCTGAAGGAGCTTGCGGTCAAGGCCGATGGTGTTCCGTTGGGCGAGGAAGGCGCGGCGTACAACAAACCTGTTGATGGTCAAGCGGCAGGCAAAGCGCGCTCTGCGGAATACGCGCAAGTCCTCGACCGCTATCTTTCGCGGATGGTGGCATTGCAGCGCTTGCCTGATGCGCTCGAGCTGCTGCGCGGTGAGTTGGACCGCAATCCGCAAGATCCGGGCCTCTATGAAAAACTTGCCAACTTTCTTGAACAGAATCGCTTGAATGAACACGAAGAAGAGGTTTATCAGCGGGCCATCGAGCAGTTTCAGGACAACTCGCTCAGCACCGGCTGGTACGCCAAGCTAGCGCGCTTTTACATTCGCGAAAGACGCAAGGCTGACTACAGTGCTCTCTCGCGCAAGGTGACAGGAATTTTTTCCGGAACCGAGTTGGAAGAGTATCTAGAACAGGCTCCCGCGCCGGATTCATCGCTTGCATTGGAAGTTGATCGTTACGCGCATGATCGCTTTCCACACGATCTGACCTTTGTTCGCGATTTGCTCGCGCATTATCGCAGCAATCGACACTATCAGTCAGCAGAGGCAGAGAAGCTGCTGTGGGAGCACTGGACAGAAGCTGCCGATCTGCGCAACCAACTATTTGAACTGCTCAGCAGCACAGACCGGCTTGATGCGCAGATCGATGCTCTTCACCAGCAGACTCCTGAGATCGACAAAGCGAATTGGTCTTCACTGGCGCAATCCAATCCTGCTGCTGCGCGATTCTGGTTGGAGTCGTGCCTATGGCAATCGCGCTATGAAGACGGCGTGGGCGCTGCCGATGCGCTGGCCGCCGAGTATCCCGCTGATGAAGAATTGGGCAGGCAGGCATCGTCGCTGCATCGCTCTCTCGCATATTTTCATCCTGAAGAAACAGATAAGGCCATCGCGATTGAAAAACATTTGCTGGTAGCGAGGCCGGATGATCTGGAGACGCTGGCGCGCATCGGAGACATCTACGCGGATCGCGGACGCATGAGCGAGGCCGCGCCTTATTGGACGCGCATGGCGGAGGTGCATCCCGGCGAAGCGGATGGTTACTTGCAATCGGCAACGGTTTTTTGGGATTACTTTGATTTTGCTTCAGCATCGACGCAATTGCGAAAGGCGCGCGAACGTCTGGCACAACCGGCGCTCTTCGGCTATCAGGCTGGCGCAATCGAAGAGAGCCAAAGCAATCTTCCTGGAGCGATCAAGGAATACGTAGCCAGTTCATTGGGCGACAAGCCCTTGGAGGAGAGCCGCACGCGGCTTATTGCGTTGGCGCACAGACCAGAGCTGAGTGCAATTGTTGAAGCATACACCGCGGGATTGCTGAAGACTGCCAATCCGGGAAGCACGACGATCGAGTTGCGCATGAGCCTGCTCGATGCTGAGCATCGCAGTGCGGACATGCCGCTGGAGTTAAAACAGGTTGTTGCGCAGACGGAATCATTTGACGTGCTCGATGCAGTGACGAATGCTGCGCACATTCATAACTTGCCGGAGTTGGAGCAAGCGTCGCTGCGCCGTCAGATTGCGCTCACCACTGACCCTGTGCATATTTTGGAACTGCGTTATCAGTTGGTGGACTTTTTGCAGCAGCACAATCCCGCAGCGGCAGCGGCGGAGGTTGAGGCGATCTACCGCGAGCATGGCAAGGTTCTCGGCGTTGTCCGGGCAACAGTTGATTTTGACTGGGCGCATGAACGCAAACCGCAGGCAGTCACTGTGCTCGTGGACTCCGCCGATGCGGCCTATCCCGAGCTCAAGCAGAAATTCCAACTGGAGGCCGCGCGTAAGCTGACTGAGCTGGGTGAGTATCCGCGTGCGAAGAAATTGCTGGAGGCGCTGCTGAGCCAAAAGCCGCTGGATGCGACTATTGAAGCAGCGCTCGCCGACAACTACGCACGCTCCGGCGATCAGGCGGGGTTTGCTTCGTTCTATTCCGCGCAGTTGGCTGTGGTGAAAGCCGCAACTCTTGATCGTGCTGAAAAAACGGAAAGGATTGCGCAGTTGCGGCGCGGCGTGATTGCGGCAGCGTCACATCTTGGAAACTGGAACGATGCCGCGGATCAATATATCGAATTGATTAATGCCTATCCTGATGACACAGCTCTGACGCAGGAGGCAGCGCTGGTTGCGGGCGCGCACGGGCTGGGAAAAAAGCTGATTTCGTTTTACAACAAGACAGTCGAAGCATCACCGCGCGACGCTCGCTGGAGCATTGTGCTGGCGCGACTGGATACAGCGCTTGAAGATTATCCCGCAGCGATGGAAGCCTATGCGAAGGCGATTCATGTGCGGCCAGAGCAGAAGGATTTGTACGAGTCGAAGGCGGATCTGGAAGAGCGACTCCACAGGCTTGACGATGCGGTCGCAGATTACGAGCAGCTTTATAAGTTGAGTTATCGTGATCCGCGGTGGATGGTGAAAGAAGCGGAAGCACGGGCGCGCCAAGGACGCAACGCCGACGCGGTGAAAGCTCTGGAACAGGCGTGGATCATGGGCCGGCCGGCACATGCAACAGATTATGCGGAGGTGGCAACGCGGCTGGAGAAATGGGATTTGCTGGATGAAGCGCGCAACTATTCCGATCAATGCGTGACGCTTGCCGGCGTGGATATTTTGGTCAATCCAGAAGATCAATCGTGTGTGACAATCTACGCGAGGATCATGGCGCGTCTGCGCCAAACCGATGCGGCTTTCACGCGCTTGGCAATTGCGCGCCAGCAGGCAGAATCTGTTCCGCTCACCGCAGTAGCGGGGCAAGTGATGAAGGAAGGCTTCAGCGCAATCACCAGCGACGACTGGCGCAAACAGCGCATTCACCAGCGCGCCGAGCAGGCGAAATCCGGCTTTGCACAGGCGCTGAAAACCATGGCTGAAGTCGTGAGTCAATATGATACGCCGGAGGAGAAAGCACAGTTTGCCGCGTGGTTGCAGGGCAAACGAGCGACTGCCGCGGATGGAAGCGAATTGCGCGATGTGTATCTGCCCGCAATACAGGCCGCTGGACTCAAGGATATGGAGTCTGATTTGCTTTGGGAGTTTGTCGAAAAAAGCGGCGATCCCAATCGAGGCGAGTTGGACGCGTGGCTGCAACTGCAACGGCAGCGTGTGCAGTTGGATGGAGTTGGCGCGAAATTGGAGGCCTTGGCGGCAACTCTGCCGCCGATGAAGCAGTGGGGCGTGTTTTACAAAGCAGCGGAGATTGATCGGACACTCGGCGATACTGAGTCGGAGTTGCGCGTGCTGGATCAATTGGCAGGTCATGGCGGCGTGAATGGCGGAGGAAGACCTCGCTACATGGAACTGCTGCTGGCTGCGCGTCCATTGGATTTAGTATGGTTGGCCACCAACAGGCCAAATTCAAATGCGAATGAAGCGGCGCAATTTTTAGTGGCAAACGGCAAGACCGATCTGGCTATGGCGGGGATTGCCGCGAGGTCGAGCAAAATGCCTCCAGTGTGGAAGAAGGCCTATACAGGATTAACCGGCCTCTATCTGCGCGAGCATACTCCGCTGGTGCGGGAAAATTTCGCCAGCGCGCTCGGCGGAGGCGCAACCATCGGCGAGCGCATCGCTCATCCAGTGGACCGTGATGAGCAACTGGCGGGCGAAGTATGGTTCTATTACGGATCACGCTACGGCGAATATCTCGACGAAGAAAAAGATGCGCAAGCCGAAGGCTATCTGGAGTCCGAACTTGAACACACGCCAGAAAGCGCCAATGCGTATGCAGAACTCGCTGACTACTCCGTGCAAGCAGGACGCAGTAATTCAGCTCTCGCCGACTATCAGCATTCGCTCGATCTTAAGAGCGAGCAGCCCGCTGTTCTCGATAGCATTGCAGCCATCGATTGGAAGCAGGGCCGTCAAGCCGATGCCGTGGCTGCGTGGCAATTGGCTGTAAAGAGGCTGGCAGCGGAGATGGATGCGCGCCATGTGCCGGAAAGCTTCTGGGGCGACTTTGCCTTGGTGCTCGGCGACATTGCCGAACACAATCAATATGCGGCAGTCAGCGAGCAGGTGGATGCGATGATGCGTGTTTATATCGCGCGCAACGGCGAGTATCGCGTCGAGCCATTGCTGGAAGCGGGCTATCACGCGCACGGAGATTCGATGGAGTGGCTGCTTGAAATTACTACAATTGCCAACGATCCGTCCTATATCTTGAAGACGATTCGAGAAAAGAGTTGGATCGTCAAGAACCAGAAGAGTAAAATTCTTGAGCACATACTAGAACTGGAACACCGCAAGGCGCAGGAGCACCCTGACGAATCAAGTTGGGTTGTGGATGAGATTGAATCCAGCCTGATTAATTCTCTGCTTGATGAAAAGAAATATATTGAGGCGCACGAGGAACTGGCTCGAATTCCGGAAGAAAAGTCGAAATCCATGCAGTGGCTAGATTCAAACTTGCGCTTGGCCGAAGCAGAGCATCATTTGCCGCAACTGATTTCTCAATGGAAGAAGGAACCGTCCACTGCGCCCGATTCAAGCATCCTGCAAAATTCAGTTGGTTTGCTGAGCGAACAGTCCAAACAAATCGTCATGCGCTTCGTTTATGAACGGGCGCTCAATGCGCGCGAGTTGACAGCGCCCAATTTCCTGGGCCTAGCTTCTATCGATCTTGATGAGGGAGATGTCACGGGCGCGATCTCACTGCTCAAGCGTTTGACTCTTATCAGCGGCAATCCCTTCGCGGATACGGACTCAGCTGCCAGTCTTCTGGAATCGCGGAAAAAATACTCTGAGGTTATTCAGTTTCTTCAGCCGCTCACTCAATCCTCTCCGTGGGAGGCAACCTTGAAGGTGCGGCTTGCGGTTGCGATGCTGGCTGCGAATACGCAAGCGCCGCAAGCTCTTTCAATGCTTACCGCGGTGGCGTCTGATTCCAAGGCCACCTATGTTGAACGGATTGCCGCAGCACGCGCATTGAAGGGCCACGGTGCTACGACTCCAACGACAGGCAGCATGGAATTGAACCTGCTTTCGCGTGATAGTTGCCCCACTGAAGACGAGGCCAGGAAGCCGTTTTTTGTTCAGGCGCGGTTGGATGCGGCAGCTTGTGCGCCAGATAAAAATGCGAGGGAGCGGCTCTTGTTTGCAGCGATTGCCGGCTCGCCGAGCGATGGTGTGTTGCGTTTGCAATACGTTTCTGCTGCGTTTGAAACTGGTCAAATCTCTCGAGCGATTGTCTCCGCCGAACCCATTCTTCAGAACGGGAGCTTCTATGGTCAGCAATTCTATCCAAGGTACAGATCAGATGAAGATGAGGGCGACGAGGGTCAACAACAGATTCCTGCTTTCCCGACTCTGAAGCAGGAAGAAGCAAGCAAGCTGACCTGGTATGCGATTCATGCGCGAGAGAAGCGTCACGAGGACGCTGAAGCGCTGACGCTGCTGCGAAACGCGTTGAACGAGGAGCATGACTCCGCGCGGCTTCATGCGCTAGAAAATGAAAAAAAGATCCTGGAGACTGAAGCGGACCGCGTTGCGGAAAATGAAGCGCGCGCGCCGCAGATTCACAATGAGTTGGATCAAGATCGAGTAGTGCGCCCGCGCCTTCTGACGGGCGACGTATTTGTACCTAAGAAAAAGGCGAATATTGCGGAGGATACAGAATGAAACGACACCTCTTGATTTTGATTGGGTCACTCACAGTAAGCTGCGGATTGGTCTTTGCCGTTGGCGCTCTGGAGCAGGCGATCAAGACGAAGGACGAGTTGCCTTCGCTGCTACCCGAAGGCGCATTGCTCTCGATTGAAGCGCGCGATTTTAGCAGCCTCCTCCGCGATTGGAACTCATCAGAGGAGAAACGCGCGTGGATCATGAGCAGCAATCGCGCGGCATTCAACACGTCGCGACTCTTCACACGCCTCGCGCAGGCGCAGGATGAATTCACAGCAGCGGCCGGACTTCCCGCTGACGAAAACCTGCTCGACAGAGTTGCCGGCAAGGAAAGCTGCCTTGCTCTTTACGACATCGGCAACCTTGAATTTGTTTACATCACGCGACTCGATGAACGGGCGATAGAAGGCACTCCGCTGTGGCAGACGCGGAGCAAGTTTGTGCAGCGCACCGAAGCGGGAAGCGCATTTTTTGTGCGCAAGGATGAGCAATCTTCCCGCGTGGCGGCTTTTGCGAGCAAAGATGGTTGGCTGATTCTTGGCACACGAGAAGACCTGGTGGCAGGAATTTTGGATCGCATTGCCGGAACGGCAAAGCAAAACCTTGCCAATGAAGGATGGTTTGTTGAAGCCGTCAAGCAGGCGACTGCAGGGCGGGGCGAACTGCGCATGGTCCTCAATCTCGAAAAAATTGTCAGCACGCCATACTTCCGCAGCTATTGGGTGCAGCAAAATATCACGGAGATGAAACAGTATGCATCGGCGGTGAGTGACTTGTACAGAAGCCGCCAGAGCTATCGCGAAGAGCGCGTCCTGTTGCGCAGAGCTGGATTTGCGGCTACCGCTCAAGGGGATGTTCGAGAGCTTACGGCTTTGACTCCTGATGACGCGGCTTTTTTTGCGGCGCAGGCCTCGCCGGATGCGGACAGTTTACTCGCGTCGCTGCGCAACAATCTGCTGGAGATCAAGCAGGCGCAGCCGGTTGCATCATATAAAACAGCGCCATCCATTGCCGCGGAGGAAAACGCGGGTAGCGCTGAGCAACTCAACACATTCATCGATCAAGCTCCAATTGCAGTTCATCAAGCGGACGCGTTTGCTCCGCTGCGCGCGCTGTTCATCGCGCAACAGCCGGATGCATCCATCGAAGTGTTTTCCACGCGTCCGCCAAAGAATAGTGTTTTTGTTTCCTTGCAGGCTGCAATGGTTTTCACCGCTGCGCGCGGCTGGGATGAAGATGCTGTGTGCCTGGCATTGACACAGGCACTGCCGAATGGACTGACTGCTGGAAGGCTCGGTGTTGGTTGGGAGAAGCGGAGGAGCGAGGCAGGCGAGTATCTTGCGCTCGACGGAGCCGTGCCTCTGTATATTGCGGTGAGTGGCAAACAGTTGCTGCTTGCTAATGATACCAAATTGATGGAAGAAATTCTGGCGCGCAGGCAGAAGTCCATTCCTTCCGAAGAAAAAAATGCCGTTACGTATGCCGCGCTTTTCCGGCATACGCAGGAGCAGAGCAACTTCCGCGATCTGATGGCGCAACTTGATCTTGCTGGGCATCGCGGCGCAATCTGTAAAGAGGACGTAGCTGGCAGTGAAACACCGGCATTTTTCTCATGTGATGTGGGGAGTTTCAGCCAAGCCTTCTCCAAGCTGGAATCGGAGCGCATTGAAGAGAGGGATCGCGGCGCCACCGTGACGCAGACAGTCAGCTATCAATGGGTTCACTGATGAAAGTTTGTTACGAACTTAAGATCTTTTCGCGCAGTTGGGTTTTGCGCACTGCGATTCTGATTGTCTATTTCTTGCTTTGTTTTGACTATCCTTCGCAATGTCAGCCACAGCTCTTCTCGCAATCCGCAAAGGCGATCATCGAGCACAGTTTTCCCAGCGCAAATCTTTCTTACATGCTTCTGGATGCATCGGGCAATGTTCTTGCCGAGCGATGGCCTGATGAACAACCCATCTCTCCTGGCTCTTTAGTCAAGCCGTTTCTAGCCCTCGCCTACGGAGAACAGCATGGAGGAAATTTTCCAACAGTGCGCTGCATGGGTACACGAAGCCGCTGCTGGCTGCCTCGCGGCCACGGATCTATCCATCTTGAAGAGGCGATCACTCAATCCTGCAATGCGTATTTTCTGCAACTTGCTTCCGTATTGGATCGCAGTAGTGCGGCGCATACCTTCGCCCGCTATGGACTTGTCGGCCCTCTCGCGACGGCAAAAACTGAAAGTTTGGTGGGACTAGGAGGCGCATGGAAGGAGTTACCGCTGTCCCTGGCCAAAGCATATCTACAACTGGAACGCGAACAACAGCGACTCACGCAGAGCAAAATTATGAAGGGAATGTTGGGCTCAGCGGCTCGTGGTACAGCGCGCGCAATTGATGCGGTCCTGGGCAGAAACGCAGCTCTCGCGAAGACTGGAACAGCGGTCTGCTCACACGCGCCGCGAGCAACCGCAGATGGATTCACCGTTGTTTTGTATCCGGCCGCACAGCCGCGTCTGTTGCTTTTGGCGCGCGTGCATGGCGTGACTGGCGCGGAGAGCGCGAGGGTTGCTGGAGCCATTTTGCGCGCTCTTGGAGCAGGCGAGTGATCACACTTCTATTGATGACCATCACGAAATCCACCGCGATCCGCGCTGCGGTGCGCAAGTTCATTGTACTGATGGCGCTGTTGTCGTTCACTGCGTCGAACACGATGGCACAGAGGGAGATTCGCTTTGGCGTACTAGGACTATTTCATCCCCAAGAATTGCTTCTTGAGCCGGAGAGTAAAAATATTCTCTCCGTGATGGAGGATGGCATTCCGAATCATGGGAGTCAGGTTCTCAACGGTGAGTCAGGCCACCGTGAGATTATTTTTCGCGCCGAGGGCGACCGGGTTATTGCTGGATCGCGCATTGCAAACAGTTGGTCAGTTGGCGCGCGAGACGGCGGTGCAGTTGCTTTTCGGGTTACAGTTCCGGGAAGAATTCATCGTGCCTATTGGGGCCGTCTTACGGTAGCTGCTCATCAAGGCGAATTATTAGCCGTAGTTGCGATGGATGGCGAGACGGCAGTCGCTTCGATTGTTGCCGCAGAGATGGTGGAGAACGCCCCCATCGAAGCACTAAAGGCGCAAGCCGTTGCTACGCGCTCTTTTCTTTCCGCTGGATCAAGGCATAATGATTTTGATTTTTGCGATACCACGCATTGCCAGTTCCTCAAGTCGCCGCCGCTGCCGAACAGTGGTGCTGTTCATGCTGTCCAGGCCACGCGAGGGCTGATCCTCGCCTATCGCGGTAAGCCGCTGGCGGCGATGTACTCCAGCCGCTGCGGCGGAAAAACGCGCAGCCTGCGCGATGCCGGCATGGAGCCAGGAGAGGCATATCCATACTATGCTGTGCCTTGCGCAAGATGCATCAAGCATCCATTTACATGGAAGAGCAGAATCGGGCCTAATGCACGCGTGCCTTATCCAGGCAATGAAGCCAAGAGGATTGCACAGGCGCGGCAATGGGGATGGAGCGCGATCCCAGGAAGCGACTTCAATGCAACTGCGGATGTCGATGGATGGCATCTTGAAGGCCATAGCATCGGCCACGGCGTGGGCATGTGCCAATATGGAGCTGTCGGCATGGCGCTCGATGGAGCAACATTCCGTGAGATTCTATCTCACTATTATCCGAACACGATGCTGATTTCACTACCCTGAGCGCCGATTGCGTTCCGATGTCAATAGTTGAAGCTCGCCGTGCAATCACTCAGCGTCTCGTGAGCTTCCGTTGTGAACTGAACTCGCATCATATCTCCCGCCGCGTAAGTAAATGTGTGCGAGCCGTCGATGAGTGTCTTGTTTGCATTCGCGGCTGAGTTTCCCACAGTGACGGTCAGGCCTGTATTTATCCCGGAAGATGCATCGAGCATCGCGGTTCCTGAGGGAAGATCCCACACCGTGAATCTTCCGCTCGATGCAAGCGAGCCTAGATGTCCGCAACGCACAGCAAGGTTGCTGACTGTGCCGCTTGTGGCTGTGACAACTTGTTGCAGAGTCTGCGGCCCTGGGCTTTGCGTGCAGGATGTCTGCGAACCGCCAGCGCCGAAGAGAAGAATCGTACTGGAGGAGCCAGCTGTTCCTGCGCAGAAGGCTTGTGCTGTGCGAAGGCTTGTGCCCGCGCATCCGATGCAATGTCCCTGGATCGTGAGATCGTTCAGCGTGGTGACGCCTGTGCCGGTAAGTCCGTTGACAGTAGGCTGATTTGCAAGAACAATTTTTCCTGATCCAATGGTGCTCGTGCCGGACAATTGAGAGGCCGCGATCTTTCCATTGATATCGCCTAGGGGGATCCCCGCCCAGCTTCCGGGCGTGCCCGCTGCAACGTTAACCCACGCGGCGACTCCATTGGCAGCAGCGTTGGAGTTTTGCTCCGTATCACCCTGCGACCAGAGTTGCAATGAGGGAAGAGCACCAGATGACTTTGTCGGCATCTGGATCTCCGGCGCCAGCAACGGAGCGGAAAAGGCAAGCCGTTCGCTCACATGAGCTGCGGCGAGGCTGCCAGTGAGATGCACGCGCACGGCATCCGCATCTGATGCATCGATGGATTCAATTGTATTGTTCGCATCCGTGCCAATGGTGACGTGTTGCCCGGCTGAAAGATCGGCTGCGCTCGTGCATGTCAGCATATGATCGTGAATCGTTGCAGAACAAGATGTATTCCCGCCGTTCGGAGCGCCTGTAGTGCCTGTCTGATACACAACGTCAAAGGCAAATCGCTTGCCACTGACACCGTTCCAATACGCCGGTGGTGCGAGAATCTGCCCTGCAAATAAGGTGGTTCCTTTCGAGAGTGCATTGAAATTTGTATCCGCATACAGAAAGTCGGAAGCTTGAATACCATATTGCCAAATCTGGTCGATATTCACATCACCCAGGAGTTGAATCGGCGATCTGCTTGCCGCAAGCCTCTCTCCGCCACTGTTCATTGACGGCGCATATGCAAGTATTGGAATCATTCCGCTGTCCCCCAGAATGTCGTGCCTTGCAAGTTCTGGAAGCCCAACCCAGCGCTTCGTTGTGTTGCCCAGTGAACCATTGCCGAATTGGCTGTTCAATACACTCAGATTGAGTGCCTTGTCATTCGGCGGCGACATCACAAAAGAAGGGAAATTCGCGGTTCTCGACTGTGATCCGGGAGCAACCCATGTGTTCTCAAAGTCCAGAAAAAACTGTTCCCCGTTGGCGTTTGATGGACAATCATAGAGTGTGAATACGCCCAGGCCAGGCGTCAGAGAAGTGTTGACTTCGATTTTAACATTCCGGGAAGTAAAGTGGATGCCGGAGTTGGGAACGCAGGCCGCGTTGTCCAGCATGATTGCGGCTCCGCCGCTTGAAGAGTCATTTGCGCCGAGCCGATTGTCGATTGTTCCATTTTCCACTCCAAAGGAATCACCTCCTGCAACTCTCCAATAGATTCCGGCAATCCCCACGCTACCCGTCCTCCATCCTTTGTCAAAATCAATATTGATGCCGCCGTTGGAGAAATAAAAGCCATACTTGCGGGCTCCGCTAATCCATGTATTTGTAATGTGAGTCCCGGTGTCGACGCGAGAGCCAAAGTAGAAACCAACGTCAAAGCTATTGGATTGCGTAAATAATTTGTTGTTAAGCGTAATGTTGTGGATCGACTGCTGGTAGCGCGCATTGGAAGGCAAGGAAATAAAGACACTCACTGTGGTGGAAGTGCCGTTGTCCGATGTGGTGCTAACGTTGGGCCAGTCGAAGGGAAGCGCAGCCTCAAATTGCGTGGAGGAAAGTCCGATTGAAGAAACTTGCATGATCGCCCGGTTCAGATAGAAGCCTGAGGACAGACCTTCAATGTCCACAAACTGACCCGCGGAATAGTTATTCGCAGCTGTGAACGTGACGGTGTTTGACGTAATGCTGAAACCGGAAATCTTTGCGACTGCGCCCGCAGCAGGTCCATTCCACTGAAGTATAGGAGGTGAGTATGGGCCTTGAATGTTGCCCGTTGTTCCCTCAATCTGGCAGTTGTAAGTATTGATCGTCTTGGATACGATATAATTGCGCCCACCTGGAAACATGACCACGCCGCTGTTTTCCTGAGTATTCACGGGAGGATTATTGAAAGTGTTTCCACAAGCGGAAAATGCGGCTTGAATTGCGGCGGTATCGTCCACTCTTCCGTCGCCTATCGCGCCAAAGGCTGAAGAGGTCACGTCGTAACGCGGCCCCGCACTGTCGTGGTTGACTTGCGGAGCAACAACTCCCACTCGGCTTACCGGCGGCTCTTTTGCAATCAGAACGGCAACGGTCGCGAAGAAAATTAGAATCAATTGAAATCTTTTTTTCATGGAACCTCGCAGCAGATGAATTTTACTACCACGCACGAGGATTGCGCGAAAATATTTTTATGCGCTCCACCAAAGCCGATTTCAAAGATACTGGATGAGAACCTGCTTCATGTGCTTGCTCTCCAGCAGCCAGGCAATTCGCTTGACGATATTGCGGCGCAGGTCAAGCTCGACGGGGATGTTGGGATCCTGATGCGCTTCATTGATCCGCGTGCCGACCGCGAACCGTACAATATCGCTGTCCAGCAGCATCGTCGCAAGCCGTACAGCCGGATTGGACCGCATTTCTTCGGGAGCGAATCCCTCCTCAAGCAGGCGAAGAACTTCTCCCAAAGTAAGAGTGCCTTCTGTCACCAGATCGAAGCCCTCCATCCGGGCAGCGGGCGGAACTCTTGGATCGGGACGCTGGCGCATGTCAATCTCAATGGCGCGATTCAGCAACCGCGCAACGATGTTGGCAGTCGTTCCTCCGCAGATGACTTTGCGCCCTGAAGTGCGTTCGGCCATTTTGGCAAGATCATGATCATGAGCGCGATTAAAAGGAGCTCCCGTCATCACCAGCAACTGGCGCGGACTGCGAAAGTAAACTACACCGCAGGTGATGTCATCCTTTGCGCTGAGGCCGTCCACTTCTTCCGCTTTAGCAACCAGCAGGCGCGACAATTCGCGCGCGGAGATATATGGATAGCGATCAATCTTCTCGCGAACAAAGTGACCTACGCTATCCATACCCCATCCAAGGGGCGTGCGGTACTCGCCCATTCCTGCTTGAGTAATGCCGTCGGAGAAGAAAATGATGCGGTCTTCGCGCTGCACGTCAAAGCTTGAGAAGCTAATTACGCGATCCTGCCATCGCTTGGGACGCACCTCGGTTTTTACGACGCTCAGTTGGCCATGGGGACGAATCAGCAGAAACGAAGGATTGCCGTGCTCGATAATGCGCGTCTCGCCGGTCACCGCCATATCGACAACGGTGAAGGTCGAATAGCTGATCTTCCGCACGCTGCAAATGGGCAAAGTGTCCATGATGATCTCTGCCGATCTGCGAATATCCATTGCGCTGGCGGTGAACTTCATGGCCATGGTTGCGGTCATTGTGGCCAGCACGCTGGCCTTTACGCCACTGCCAAGTCCGTCAGTCAGTACGGAAACCACTCGGCCATCTTCTTTCACTTTCTGGGAAAGAAAGACATCGCCGGAAATCAACTGGCCGTGCTTGGCGCGCTGGCAGGAGTCAACCTCGATGTAGCTCTCGTCGCTAATCACTGCTGCCACCTCCGTCGTCGTCTCCGAGTTCCTCCGGGCTGAAGGAGCGCACAATGGAGTTGAGTATGATCTCCGAATCGGCGGCATTCTCGCCTAGAAGATAAGCTATCTGCTGCACAGTCTTCAGGTTTTTCTGAATGACTTCGCGGGCGCGCCCGATGATCTGCTCTTTCTGGAAGATCGGCTTGGTGATGTCCTGAAAAATCCCGCACAAAACCGAATGCGGTTCTATTGTGAAGATGCTTGTGTTCAGAATGCTGCGCTGGTAGCGGATGTCATGACTCACAATATCCTCATCGGTGTCCAGCACGCGCAGGAACAGTGAAGAAAATGGAATCACTGCTCCAAGAGCGCTGCCTTCCAGGTCTTTGGAACTCTCGATATCCGTAGCGAAGAGGCGAACAAAATTTGTGTTGCACTCAATGATCTTCAAGAATTCATCGACGATCACCACAGCGGAGGGCATTTTTTGCAGCAATGCGTTTGCTTTTTTTTGCGCCAGCTTGCGAGTATACGTCGCGCACATCATGCGCTCGGCGTTGCGTGCAATTAGCGCATGGGCAAAGTCGCGGCATGAGTCGTATCCGCATCCACCGCAATTCAATTCGTCTTCTGCGGAATATTTTCCCACAGTGCGCAACGCGCTTTTCAATTGCAACTCGCTGTATTGGTCGCGGGCAATGGGAACGGAGGAGTACTGCTGTTCAATGCCAATGGACAATTTCCGCGGCAACTCGGCAGAAGGCTTAGTGTAGTGAACGATCTCATAGCGGCGGCGCGCAACAGATGTGTTGCGCGCAGCTTTGGGGCCATTCACGCAGGAGCCCGCGCATGCGGTTAATTCGAAGAAGATGTTGTGCTCGGGCTTCCACTCAGCCATGCCCTTCAATGCCTGCTCAACATTCGCGAGTCCCGAGAAAGACATGAAGCGCGAGCGATCGGTTTCGCTATTTCCCGCAAGGCTAGGCACCATGCCTCCGTCGATGGGATAGAGCGCACCTTCTTCAGCTTCTTCGGGGTCAAAGTGATCCGCGATGGTCTCGGCAATCTCCTCCAGATGAATGTTCTCTTCGCTTAGCCAACGGTCCAAATCCTCGAAGGTCAGCACGGCATCGAGAAGTTCAGGATGCTTTTCAGCCTCTTTCTTTTTAGCGATGCAAGGTCCGATAAAGACAATCGCTATATCGTTGCCGTAATGCGCTCGCAGCATCTTGCAATGCGTCAGTAAAGGAGACAGCACGCCGAAGATATGAGGCTGGCATTCCGGATGATACTTGCCGATGAAATCCACGACGACGGGGCAAGCAGAAGAGATCCAGATCTGCTTTGTCTCGGCGAGCATCAGCGCGTTTACGCTAGCCGATACTTGCTGCGCGCCCAGCGCTGTCTCCGAGACTGCATGAAACCCTATTTTTTTGAGAGCATGAATCAGCCGCGCAGGAGCGATGCCGGAATACTGCGCAACAAATGAGGGAGCAAGCGATGCGATCACTTTGCGTCCGCTCGCCAGAAGGGCCTTGGCGCGAGGCAGATCATCACGCACGCGCTTTGCGTTGCTGGGGCAAGCCAGCACGCAATTGCCGCACATGATGCATAGATCGGGCACCACGCGCGCATATCCGTCCTGCACCCGAATCGCTTTGACCGGGCACTCACGAATGCACTTGTGGCAATCCTGGCACTCGCGCTCTTGCGTGTAGATGGAATCAATCCGATCCATAAACTCCCTGAGGCGCCTGGCTGATCTGCTGTAGTAGTTCACGCAATCGGGCAGCAGTAACGCCGTGATAGAGTTGTCCATCAATCACTAAATTGGGCCCCTGCTTGCACAGATCGTGGCAGAGTTTACCGGTCAGACGAACCGAGGCTTTCAACCCCGAATTCAACACATGCGCATTGATGATGGACAGATTCTCAAAGTTGCCGCGCGCAAAGCAGGAACTTCCCATGCAGACTTCAATCTCAACCACGCCTTCATCTGGGGGCATCGTTCACCTCTTATGCTTGCAAATTAACCAACTGTGGTGAAACATCCGGCAACACATTTGCAAGAGTCTCAATTTCTCCACGCCCGCCCTGTCCCTGCCCGGCAAATCGCCCAAGCGAAAAAATCTGCCCGCGCAGGCATTGATTGCAGTCAGTTGCGCTTTCTTCGATACATGCCTTTGCGGGATAGATCTCATACAAGCTGCGGTATTTGACTGGCGTCAGGTTCGGCATCACCACATTCGCGCCGACTCTGAGTCCCTGCTTTCGCCCGTCTGTCTTGTTGATCGTGGCCAGCGCCGTCGTGCTCGGTATATTCGCATCCGGGCAGGCAATGCGAGTCAGGGCAATCATCTTATAGACCATCTCTTCATCGCTGGGAACTTGATCGTCCGAAGCAATCGGAGGACGCAGCGCGCCCGAGCCCAGCGGCGTGGAGGCGTGAGAAATGTAAGGACCGATGCCGATCATATCGAGATCGAGATAGATGAAAGCAAGAATGTCATCCGCGAGGCTTGCGAAGGACTGGCCCGGAATTCCCACCATCACGCCGCCGCCTGCTTCGTATCCCATGCTTTTGATTTGCTTCAATAGCGTCAAGCGGTCAGGCCTGTTGGAAATGCGCGCAGGATGAATGATGCGAAAGAGATTTTGATCAGAGGTTTCAAATCGAAGCAGGTAACGATCCGCGCCGGCAGAGCGCCACAACTGCAATTCCTCCTGCGTGCGCTCACCCAAGCTGAGCGTCACTGCAAGCGTTGTCTCGCGCTTGATCTCGCGAATAATTTCAGCGATCCAATCGGCGGTGAGCTGATCGTCTTCGCCGGCCTGCATAACCACAGTGCCAAAACCAAACTTTTCAGCTTGATGCGCGCAATCGAGAATTTCATCTCTTGTCATGCGATACCGCGGCAGAGCACGGTTGCCTTGCCGCAGTCCGCAGTACATGCATTGGCGCACGCAGTGGCTGGAAACCTCGATCAGGCCGCGAAGGTGCACGGCATTGCCAACGTGCTGTTTGCGCACCGCGTCGGCCTGCGCATACAGATCCTGAAGGCGCGCGGGACGGATTTCATGCAGCCATTCGAGCAGTTCGAGTTTATTCAATGAAGACATGGAGAATTCGCCATTCTCTTTCGCTAAATGAACACATCGCGCTCGCCCGCGCGCACCTTGTTCAACATGGGCAGCGCGCAAGCCGTTTGCTGTCCGTCCATCCTTTGCAGCTCAATTGAGATCAATTTCTCGCCGGCGGCTTTTGCCTCAGGACTGGCATAGTCGCACAGGTACTCTTGAAAAGTTGAAAGCGCGTTGGGCGTGCAGTGATACTTGATCTCTCCTGGCTTGGCAATGTCCATAAAGTCCTGCCCAGTGCGTCCCGTGCGATAGCAGGCAGTGCAAAAGGATGGCAGAAAGCCGAGAGAAACAACATCACTGACTACTTCTTCGACCGTGCGATGATCGCCGAGTTGAAATTGGCCACCGTTAAGATCACCTTCGGCGTCTTTGTAGCCGCCCGGATCAGTGCGGCTGCCGGCGGAGATTTGCGAGATGCCAAGCTCCAGTGTTTGGCGGCGCACATTCGCGTTTTCTCGCGTCGACATGATCATACCGGTGTAAGGCACGGCGAGGCGCATAATCGCAATCATCTTCAGGAAATCACTGTCGCCGACCACATGGGGCGGATGAGAAGCAACGTCAGAGCCAACCGCCGGCTCGATGCGCGGGAAGCTGATGGTGTGTGGACCAACGCCAAAGGCTTCTTCCAAATGGCGAATGTGCTGCATCATCGCCATGATCTCGAAGCGCCAATCGTAGAGTCCGAAGAGAACGCCCATGCCTATATCGTCGATACCCGCTTCCATTGCGCGGTCAAAGGCCGTCGCACGCCAGTCATAGTCGCGCTTGCGGCCCTTTAAATGCACCTCTGCATAGGTGGGGCGATGATAGGTCTCCTGAAAGAGCTGAAAGGTTCCGATCTCCGCTTGCTTGAGCTGCCGAAAGCGTTCTGTTGATTGCGGCGCAAGATTCACATTGACGCGGCGGATTTCTCCGGCGCCGATGCGCGTGTTGTAGATGGTGGCTATGGAGTCGGTCAGATAATCGAAACCTTGCGGCGGCAACGCTTCGCCCGCTACCATCAGCACGCGTTTGTGTCCCTGTCGAATGAGGATGCGCGTTTCTTCCGCAATCTCATCCTGCGTCAGCATGCGGCGCTTGATCTCTGTGTTTGTTGCGCGAAAGGCGCAATAGGTACACTCATTCGAGCAGCGGTTGGAGATGTAGAGCGGAGCGAAAAAAACCAGCCTGTTGCCGTAGATTTCTTCTTTGATCTGCTTGGCCGTTGAAAATATTTCGTCCAGAAGCTCGGAATCCTCCGCACTGGAGAGGCAGGCCACTTCTTCCATTGTGAGTCCCTTTTGTTCGCGCGCCTTCGCCAGCAACTCACGAACGCGCGCTGGCGCAGGACTCAAGCGATGCGCCAGGACGCTTTCAATCTCTTGCGGAACAATAAAGTCTGCACACTCCTGCGTAATCATAAGAACCTCCAGTGCTGAACCCTCAGTGGCCGCGCAAATGTTCTGGATCCGCGGTTTCTGTTTGGCCCGGGTTGTCGTTCACGATCTTGCTGTTGATGACTTCAACTGCTTTCGCGGCCGTGCAGTGAGGAATATGTTGGCCGTCGATCATAACCGTTGGACCGCACTCGCATTTTTCAAAGCAGAATCCGGCGCGCACATCCAAGCGGCCTTCCAGATTATTCTGCTCGGCGTGACGCAGCACTCCATTCAGCACCTCCTGCGAACCCTTGAGGAAACAGTTCGTCCCCAGGCAGACGCTGACTTTCAGCTTGTCTTCGCTCTGCGACTGCATCAGCGGAAGCGACTCATCCGCGATGCGGCGGCGGCTCTGATAGCTGGTATGCAGAAGATGATGCGCCTTCTCCCCGCCGATTTCGCCGAGGAACTTCGCATAGCACTCGGTGATGAAAACATTGTCCTGCGACTTGTGCAGTTGCAGCATCTTGTCCGCGTGATAGAGGCCTTTGGTCCGGAGCGCGCGCGCGTTGGTGGAAGTGGTCACCGGCTGCCCAGCGCCGCCCACGCAACCGCCAGGGCAGGCCATGATTTCGATCACGTCGTAGTGGCTCTTGCCTGCTCTTACTTGCTCCGCGACCACACGCGCGTTGCGCAATCCATGCACAATGGCCAGCTTGAGTTCCGTTCCATTCACCGTTATGCTGGCTTCGCGCAGACCCGAATCGCCGCGCACCTGCTCGAATTCAACTTGCTCAAGTTTTGTGCCGGTTACCTTCTCCGCCGCGTAGCGCAATACGGCTTCCATCACACCGCCAGAGTTTCCGAAAATCACGCCCGCGCCGGTGTAGAAGCCGAAGGGCATATCGAAAGACTCAGGCTGCAAGCTATCAAAGAGAATGCCGGCGGATTGAATCATGTGCGCCAGCTCCTGCGTGGTCAGCACATAATCCACGTCAGGATCACCATCGACGCCCATCTCCGGGCGCTGCGCTTCATACTTCTTCGCAGTGCAAGGCATGATCGCGACGACCTTCAGATCCTTGCGTTCAACCTTGAGCTGGTCAGGCAGCATGCCCTTCACCAGTGAGCCAAACATCGCCTGCGGTGAGCGGCACGTGGAGAGATTGGGCAGCAACTCCGGGAAATACTGCTCTGCATACTTGACCCATCCGGGGCAGCAGGAAGTAAACATCGGCAGTGTTCCGCCTTGCGTCTTGCGCTCCAGGAATTCTGTGCCTTCTTCAATCACCGTAAGATCAGCGGCGAAAGATGTATCGTAAATCTGATCGAAGCCGATCTGCTTCAGCGCGGCAACAATGCGTCCGGTAGTGATCTCTCCGGGCTTCAATCCGAAGCACTCGCCTAAACCTACGCGCACGGCTGGAGCAATCTGAACGATGACCGTCTTTGATTTGTCGGCGATCAGATCCCACACTTGATCTACCTCAGACTTCACCGTCAGCGCGCCGGTGGGGCAGACGCTAGCGCATTGGCCGCAATTGACGCACTCGACATCGCCGAGCAGTTTGCCGAAAGCCGGCTGCACGCAGACATCGTGCCCGCGATGCGCAAAATCAATTGCGCCGATGCCTTGAATCTCCCAGCACATGCGCACGCAATCGCCGCAGAGTACGCACTTGTTTGGATCGCGCACCAAAGAAGCCGAAGACTCGTCCAGCGGAACCGGTTGATGAACGCTTTTGAAGCGCACCTTCTTCACGCCCAGCCGTTGCGCAAGGCTCTGCAACTGGCAGTTGGCGCTGCGCGAGCACGTGGGGCAACTCTGATCGTGATTGGCCAGCAGCAGTTCGATTGCGATCTTGCGAATCTCGCGAATCTCCGGTGTGGTGGTTTGCACCTTCAGCCCCGGCTCTGGAGGCGTTGAGCATGCGCCCTGAATGCCGCGCCCTTCGATCTGCACCAAACACAGGCGGCATGCACCGTAGACACTCAGCTCGGAGTGATAGCAGAAGGTGGGCAGATCGATGTTGGCCTTGCGAACCAGTTCGAGCAGGTTGCGCTCTCCATCGATCACTACCGTTTTTCCATCGATCGTCAAAGTTGGCTGCGTGACTGTGTTCATCTGGCTTCTATCCCCTCGACCGCGTGAATTTTGCATGCTGTTGCGCAGGCTCCGCATTTGATGCACAGCTCGGCGTTGATGTGATGAGGCTGCTTCTTCTCTCCGGTGATGGCGCCTGTCGGGCACGCCTTGATGCACAGGCCGCAGCCCTTGCACTTCACCTGATTGATCTCCGGGCTGAGCAGCGACTTGCAGCGGCCGGTGCGGCAGCGCTTCTCGAAGACATGCTCTTCATACTCCTTGCGGAAGTAGCGCATGGTGGAGAGCACCGGATTCGGCGCGGTTTTTCCGAGGCCGCACAATGATCCGATCTGTACAGCGTGCCCGAGTTTCTCCAGCAGGTCCAGCGTGCCTGCATCCGCGCGTCCTTCGATCACGTCGTCCAGCAACGCCAGCAGTTGCCGCGTTCCTTCTCTGCACAGCAGGCACTTGCCGCAGGATTCGCGCTGTGTGAACTCCATGAAGAAGCGCGCGATGCTCACCATGCATGTGTTCTGATTCATCGCCACCAGCCCGCCGGAGCCAACCATCGCGCCCACGGAACGCAGCGATTCATAGGCTAGCGGAAGATCGAGATGATCGACGGTCAAACAGCCGCCGGAAGGACCGCCGATCTGCACGGCCTTGAAGCCTTCCTTCCAAATCTTTCCTGCATCATCGGTGATTCCGCCGCCGATGTTGTAAACAATCTCGCGCAGCGGCGTGCCAAAGGGAACTTCAACCAGGCCCGTGTTGGCCACGTGACCAGTGAGCGCAAAGGTCTTGGTGCCCGGTGAATCCTTTGTGCCGATCTGCTTGAAGACCTCCGGTCCCAGGTTGAGAATGCGCGAGACATGCGCCAGCGTTTCAACATTGTTGATGATGGTCGGCTTGCCCCACAGTCCGCTCTGCGCGGGGAACGGCGGCTTGGGCCGCGGCATTCCGCGCTGGCCTTCGATGGATGCGATCATGGCCGTCTCTTCGCCGCAGACAAACGCGCCCGCGCCTTCCATCACTTCGCATTTCATACTGAGTCCCGTGCCAAAGACGTTCTTTCCCAGAATGCCTTCGCGCTCCGCATCAGCCACGGCGCGTCTCATGCGCTCCACGGCCAGCGGATATTCAGCGCGCACATAGACCAGCGCTTCATTGGCGCCAATGGCGCGCGCCGCTATCATCATGCCTTCAATCACGCTATGCGGATTGCCTTCCATCACCGAGCGATTCATGAACGCGCCGGGATCGCCTTCATCGCCGTTGCAGATGATGTATTTCTTCGTTGAGTTCTGTATGCGCGCCGCCTCCCACTTGCGCCCCGTGGGAAAGCCGCCGCCGCCGCGCCCGCGCAATCCAGAGTCAAGAATGGTCTTGCAAATCACTTCCGGCGTCATCTCTACAAAGGCCTTGCGCGCCGCGCCATAACCGCCATGTAGCATGAACTCGCGAATGTCCTCGGGATCAAGGAATCCGCACTCGCTCAGCACCAATCTGTCCTGGCGCGCATAGAATGGATTGTCTTCAAGCCCGCGGCAGCTCTTGCGCGTTCCCGGATCTTTATAAAGAAGCCGCTCCACCACCTGCCCGCCGACCAGCGTCTGCTGCACAATCTCAGCCACATCTTCGCTGCGCACTTTTGTATAAAGAATTCCATCCGGCACAACAGAGACCAGCGGTCCCATCTGACAAAATCCCTGACAGCCGCTCTTCGAGAGCCGCACTTCATCGCTGGCGGCCTCGGCGCGCAGTTCCAGAATCACTTGCAGCCCGGAGTCTGCCATGGCACGCTTGAACTGCTCGTAGACCTTCATCGCTCCGTTGGCCATGCAGCCTGTTCCGGCGCAGATAATCACGCGCCGCACTTGCGCATGCGTCGAGATTCCGTTCCCTTGTCCCGCAATTATTGTGAGGGCTTCCGCGTTACTCATGGCACTCCTCGGCTGAGAGCTGCTCAGCATGGGAAGCGCTTGCATTCATCGCTTCCTGAGTCTTGATCTCATCCACCAGAGCCACGGCGCGCTCCGGAGTAATCTGTCCATACACCTGTTCATCCACCACAATCACCGGGGCCAATCCGCAAGCACCCAGGCAGGCAACCGTCTCCAGCGTGAACAGCATATCCGGAGTGGTTTTGTGCGTCTCGCTGGTGCCCAGCTTTTCGCGTAGCGCATTCAGCACGGGGATCGACTGCTTCACATGGCAGGCCGTTCCGTCGCAGATGCGGATCACGTGCTTGCCCTTCGGCTCCAGCGCAAAGTGCGCGTAGAATGTGGCCACGCCAAAGACCCGAGCCGGCGGAACATTCAATGAAGTCGCCACGTAGGTGAGCACTTCCTCCGGCAAGTACAAATACTCGTGTTGAATCGCTTGCAGGATCGGAATCAATCCTGACGGGCGGCGCGCGTGGCGATCAAGAATGCTGACCACCTTCTCAAACTTCTCCGCGCGATCAACGGTGATCGGCATGGTTGCCATCTAAACAGCCTCCTTCTCTTGAATGGGTACACGGAATCGCCGCGCCAGCTTCCAGGAAAGCGACGCCAGCGTCGAATAAAGATCTTCGTTATGCACAATAATGTCTTCCGGGAGCTTCAGTTTGACCGGGGCAAAGTTCCAAATCGCCTTGATTCCGCCCTTCACCATCTCGTCGGCCACTGCTTGAGCCACATGAGCGGGTGTCGTGATAATGCCCAAGTGAATGCTCATCCGCGGCGCAAGATCAGCTAGTTTGTCCAGCGACAGTACAGCCTTCTCGTGAATCCATTGGCCGATCTTGGCCGGATCGGTATCAAAGGCCGCCACAATCTTCAAGCCGAACTGCGTAAAGCGTTCATGGCCCAGGAGTGCCGTGCCCAGATTACCCACGCCCACCAGAAAAGCCTCGTTCACGTTGTTCCAGCCCAGAAAGCTCTCGATGGACAGTATGAGTTCGCTCACCGAGTAGCCGGTCTTCGGCTTGCCGATGATCCCCGTGAATTGAAGATCCTTCCGGACCTGCACCGGAACCAGCCCAAGATCCTGGCCAATCACGCTGCATGAGATTCGGGTGATCCCGCTGGCCTCCAGCTCCACCAGATAATGGTGGTATTGAGGCAGTCTCCTCAGGCTCGGCTGCGGAATCGAAGGCGTCTCCGGTCGCCGGATCAGCACCGTATTCGATAAATTCATATCGATAACCATATACCGAGTCTATGGCGGCCTTGATCTGTGGACAGTGACAGCGGTCACGAAGTTGGATGCCCGTACCGCAAAACGGTACAGGATGCCTGCCGCGAAGAATCCCATTGGTCACTCGAAAGAAATGGCGCAATGCCCGGAAAGCTCGATTCGACGATGGAGGTGTGCTTAAAGTAATAGAATCAGCGCGTAGATAGATTTACAAATTCGCTAGGGGTGAGGTGGAGGGCCTGTTCGAGCCGTCTCAGAAATAACTGGGAATGATCTTGAAACTTCTTTGGGTATTTTCCGATTTGTGTCGAGTGCTGCGTGGACCGGGAGGTCCACGCGACAGCCGGCCAGGAGGCCAGCGCTATCTATGCTTGCAGCGGCCGGCAACTTTGAGACAAGCCGGAAATCAACATGAAGTTTAGCAAGAGGATCGTGGCATAAGAATTGGAGAATCGCTCTACAAACAGCATGGCCGAAAGGCTGTTTTGTGTCTATTCAATCACCTTCAACTCTGTCTCCGCGGTGGCCAAAGAGCTGCCGCCGACCCAGATTTTGTAGGTGGTTGGCTCGATGGTGCGCCTGACTTCGGCGTTGTAAAAGTTGAGTTCGTCAAAGCCCAGCGGGAATTCCACGTGCTTTGTTTCGCCGGACGCCAGCGTGACGCGGGCAAAGCCTTTGAGCTCGCGCACCGGCTGCGAGACGCTCGCGGCCGTGTTGCGAATGTAAAGTTGGACGACTTCAGTCCCTGCAACGCTACCCGAGTTTTTCACATCCACACCCACTGTAACCGCCGGATTATGACCTGCGGCCTGAAGCTCGCTGAGCGGAAGCTCGGCGCGGCTGACGGTGGGCTGCGAGTAACTGAATTGCGCATAACTCAGTCCCCAGCCGAAGGGATAGAGCGCCGAGTTCTCCTCATCCATGTAGCGCGACATAAACTTCTCGCCGCCATTGCGGGGCAAGTGGCTCAGATCGCCGTGCGCGGGGCGGCCAGAGGGCAGTTGCGCGTAGTAAAGCGGCTCCTGGCCCACCGAGCGAGGCAGGCTGATGGGCAACTTGCCGGAGGGATTCGCCTCGCCGGAGAGGACGCGGGCGAGGGCCGGGCCGGCCTCGATGCCCGGACTCCAGGCCTGGAGGATCGCCGGCACGTGCGCTGCGGCCCACTTCAGCTCCAACGGCCGTCCGGCTAGCACCACCAGAATCACCGGCTTGCCGGTGGCGACTACGGCCTCCAGCAACTGCTGCTGCGCGCCGGTAAAGCCCAGCGTCGCGCGGCTGGAGGCTTCGCCTTCCATCCAGTCGGTCGGCTCGCCCAGCGCCAGAATCGCCACGTCGGCCTGTTTGGCCGTCTCGACGGCTTCTGCGATGGTCTTGGCGTCGTCGGGAGTGGAGAGAGGAGCATCCGGCGTGTCACCGCTGCCGCCGAAGTGTACCCGCTTGAGGACGTTGGCGTCTTCGCCGGAGAGCAGCTCGCACCCCGGTGCGTAAAGCAATCGGCTGCCCAGCCGCTCCGCCAAAGCTGTCCGTAGCGTAACCACATTGCGCGGATCACCGCTGACCGCCCAAGCGCCCAGCATTTCGCCCTGGTTGTCAGCCATGGGACCAATCAGAGCAATCTTCCCGGTCTTGTAAGATAGCGGTAAAAGTGCTCCGCCGCCTGGTAAGGGATCGTTCTTCAACAGCACAAAGGTCTCTTCAGCCACCTTGCGAGCGGCGGCGCGTCCTTCGTGAGTTACATTGTAAGCAGGAGTTTCCGGCGCGTAGGGATGCTCGAAGAGCCCTAGAGCGAATTTGACGCGCAGCACGCGTCGGACGGCTTCATCGATCACACTCTCGGAGATCTTGCCTGCGCGCACCTGTGGGGCCAGAACGCTTCCATAAAGGTAGCCCTCCATGTCCATATCCACGCCGGCTTCCAGAGCCTTGCGAGCCACAGTTGCGCCGTCGGGGCCAATGGCGTGGTTGAGCAGCTCGGAGACTGCACCCCAATCGGAGACAACCATGCCGTCAAAGCCCCACTCCTTGCGCAAAACCTGAGTCAGTGTGAAGGGATTGGCGCTGGCAGGGACGCCGTTGATGGTGTTGAAGGAACTCATCATCGTAGCCGCGCCGGCTTCGACCGCGGCCCGGTAAGGCTCGAGGTAAACCTGACGCAGCAGAATCTCGCTCATATCCACGGCGTTGTAATCGCGCCCCGCGACGGCCGCGCCGTAGGCAGCATAATGCTTGACGCTGACGGCCACCGAATCGGGCCGGGAGAGATCGTCCTGCTGGTAGCCTTTGACCGAGGCGCGAGCCAGCGCCGAACCGAGGTAAGGATCTTCGCCGCTGGATTCGACGATGCGGCCCCAGCGCGGATCGCGGCTGATGTCCACCATGGGCGAGAAGACCCAGGTGATGCCGTCTGCGCGCGCCTCGACTGCGCCATAGCGTGCCACCGTCTCAGCCGCCGATGGGTCCCAGCTAGCTGCGATCGCCAGGGGAATGGGAAAGGTGGTGCGGTGGCCGTGAATCACATCCATGCCGAAGAGGATAGGAATATGCAAGCGCGATTTTTCCACCGCCAGATGCTGATAGTGGCTGATGGCCGCCGGGTCCGCCAAATTGAGATAGGAGCCCGCCTGGCCGGTGGCCGCCATCTCGTCCCACTTCTGGTTGGAGGCGCCGGAGCCGGGGCCGGTGGCAAAGCCAACCGAGTACTGGGTCAACTGGCCGATCTTCTCCTCCAGCGTCATCTGTTTCAGCAGCGCGTCTACACGCGCATTCAATTCGCTGGAGGCCAGTTGGGCGTTGGGAACGTGCCTGGTCTGGGCTGAAGTGGTGAGTTCGGCAGTTCCAGAGAGCAAAAGCAGTGGAAGCAGATTGCAGAGTGAGAGAACGGAAAAGTGTGTCATCATCGGCCATGATATACCCTTGCTGCCATTCTCAGAGATGAAAAGGAAGGAACAGAGGGGCATGCAAGGGCGCATCGCAAGCGGCGAATCAGGAGCGTCCCAAATAGGAAAACGCACTAAAAGCTGACTTTGCGCTCCGGGAACCAGGTGAGCTGAATGGTTGTGGCTGTGACTGTTTGCTGGCCCCCAACCTGGGTGTAAATCGGAGCCTTCCACTTTTCGTAGGTGAAGTTTCCGTTAACCTCAAACTCTCTGCCGATGCGTTTGACCACCTGGAAGTTGAAATCGTTCAATGTGGTGCCGCCGGGGGGAAGGCATGGTTTACTCACCGAGCAGGGTGCGCCGGTAAAAGGAGCGCCAGTCGCGCTGGGAATGAAATTGCTGGTGGCTTTTTGGTTGCGATAGCTCGCCTGAATCCATTCGTTGCCGCTCAAGTGATACGTCGTCCAGGCCTGTCCGCCTTTGTCCTCACGTCCGATCCAGTCGCCAAACATCTGGCCCTGGTTGGTATAACCCTGCTTCTGGATACCTTCCCAGTACATGAACTGGCCATATTGTTTGGCGTTGTTGGAACTGGATGGGTCCGTGGAGACGGCTTCAACGCGCAGATCCAGCTTGGGCACGCCGGGCACGTGCGAAAGATAGATGCCGGGCCGGTAGGAGGCGCGGCGCGGCGCATCGGCGGGGGAGATATCGTCATGCACCTCGGAGTCCGTGTAGAGCGTGAGCCATTTGCGGACGAAGGGCAGCCGGTAAGAGAAGTCGAAGGCGCCAAAGCGCGCGCCGGGGTCCGGGGAGCTGTTTTTGTCCGCGACGCTAGGCGAGGTCAAGCTGAAAAAGCTTCTCAGAAAGCTGTCAACGTTAACGGCTCCGTGCCCCTTGCCTGCCCAGATTACGGTGCGTTCAAATCCGAATTCCAGATTTTCCGTAGGGCGGAAGCTGATCTTCTCAACGTGAACCCAAGGGTCGCCCGGAGCAATCACATTCGCCACGCTCGTCGATGGTTTGGCAATATATGCGGGATTGGGAATGTAGTTATGGCCTCGTAGTCCGCCCACCAGAAAATCGTAGCGGAAGGGGCCGGTGATCTTGCTAAGACCTGGAACGTGCAGAGGCTCAATGCGATTAATGCGGAAGGAGTATATATTCGCGGCGTTGTTCGAATAAGCCATGCCGCCGCCCAGCCCAGGTCCGAGCCAGTCGTCCTGCCGGCCAATAGAAATCTCATGGTTGAGAACGTGCGCGGAGGCGAAGGCCTCGATCAACCGCACATCCGTCGTGGTGGAGATCGGACCCATGGGGATGGTGGCTTGGGGAATATAATAATTTGTCAGTAGTGTGGCGGGGTCGGTATAGGTTGTATCGTCCACTGTGGCTAGTGCCTCTGCCAGTGCCAGGTTGTAGCCGTCCGCCGAAGGCGCGGCATTGGACTCGGCGCGCACATACAGCACAAAGCGCCCGGCGGAGGCATAGCCGCTGGCGCCCGTGTAATTATTGAAGCCGCTCTCATACGGGCGGCCGTAATCGTTGATAATCGTCGAGCCGAGATGAAAGCTGTCGCGCAGTGGAGTGCCGCTGATCGCCCGCGCCACGGTGTACACCGACTCGACGCGTGAGCTGCCTTTGAGCGCCTTGCAGGGGCCTTCCATATCATCGCGCAGTTCATGCAGCAGGGCGTCGTAGATTCCTTGCGCCTCGTTGCTGGCCGCGCTCTCCTCCGCATCTTCAATGCGCGCGCCGGCCTGCTCGATCATATGGCTCAAACTGGCGCGCGTCCACGGACGCATGCCCAGGTAAACAGTGTCCACATAACCCAGCGAATAGAGCCGCAACACCGCCGGATAAATCCAGCTATCCACTGGGATGTAGGGCGAACCGAGATTGGATGGCTCGCAGGCTGGAACAGTTTTTGCAGGCGCAGCAGGCATCGGCGAGGCTGGCTGCTGAGCCGCCAGGGAAGTGATCGCAACAAAAGAAAGCGCCAGCATCGTCGCGCAGGGAAGAGAAGCGGCTAGGAACTTTGCTTTGCTCAAACTCATATTCCTCACTTTATCACCGGCTTACGCTAGTTGGATGCAGAAAAGAATAAGGCAGATACAAATCCATCGCACTTTCTATCTAAGTCAATTACTCTAAGGACGGACCGCTTGAATAAGCGCCTCCAACTCCCGCGTAAACTCCAATGCAGCCTCCCGCTTCCACTCTTCGCGGAAGAGACCCTTGCGGGTGAGGTAGTCCTCCATCTTCAGAATAGGATCGTGGGCCTCCGAAGGGTCAAAGTAGCACTCGATCAGCGTAGGACCATTGCCTTTGCGGGCGTGGGTAATCGATTCGGTCGCCACGCGAAAGACGGCCACCACATCGCTGCCATCCACGGGCATGATGGGAACGCTGTTGCTCCGCCCCGTCATCGGCTCAGAGAGGAGGCTGGTTGGAGAGACGAAGAGGATTGGAAAGCACTCGGCGCTGGCTTGCTGGAGAGCCTTGTCGGGAAAGCCCGCATCTTTACTGGAAAAGACCACGGCGACCTTTCCGTTTCCGGCGTTCTTGTTGGCTTTGGCTGCGCGAAGAGCGGCTTGGAGCGGGTCTGCGGAATCCGGATCGGCGGCGTGAACCAGCAGTTGATCCAGAGGCTTGCCCTGCAGTTCGTTCTGCAGGAAGCGGACAAGCAGGTTGCCGGGCGAGGCAGCGATAGCATCCTCTGGCAGCAGGGCTGCGACCACGCCCACCGCGGCCGCCTCATGGCCGGCAGCGGCATCGAGCTTTCCCTGGCGGGCGAGCACCGCCAAACACTCCTCCACCAGGCGGCCTTTCACCATGGAAAGATAAAGCTGGCGCAGTTTTTCGTTGGAGATGATGGAGAAGCCCTGGTGCCCGGCCAGCTCCGCCGCGCATGGTTCGGTTGTCGTGATAGTCATTCTTGCTGGTTCCTCAGCGTGTTCTGCGATTGTAAACGGGAAGGCGAATGCGGCGCATTCCTGGCCACTCAACGGGCAGGATAATTGCATAAATCAATTTGCGGATTATTATCCAACAATTTGTTACGCTGAACCAGTCTGCTCTGAAAGTGAATCGGTTCACATAAAGAGTCAGTATGAAATGAGAGAAAAAGATACCCCCCCCCCCGGGATGCGTTCTCCCTTTGTTCGCTTTTTGCGAACACTGAGAAGGCAGTGGGATTGATTCTCCTTTCGTGCCATTGCCCTGCCCCATCGGGAGTAAAATCAACTCGGTTGCAAGAAAAAAGGGAGAATCCAATGCAATACCGCAATTTTGGCAAGCTCGATTGGAAGGCTTCGGCGCTGGGCTTTGGCTGCATGCGCTTTCCCACCACCGATGGAGATCGCCTCAGCCCCAACGTGAACGAGGCTGAGGCCATTCGCATGGTGCGCCAAGCCATCGATAGCGGCGTAAATTATTTCGACACGGCTTATCCCTACCATGGCGGCCAGAGCGAAATCGTCGTCGGCAAGGCGCTTCGGGACGGCTATCGCGAACGGGTGCGCCTGGCCACCAAACTGCCCGTCTGGCTGGTCGAGAGCGAGGCGGACTTTGAGCGCCTGCTCGACGAGCAGCTCGTCAAGCTGCAAACGAGTTACATCGATTTCTACCTCTTGCACGCTTTGGGCCACGAGCGCTGGAACGATGTTGTTCTGAAGCACAAGTTACTGGAGAGTGCTGAGCGCGCGCTGGCCGACGGGCGCATCCGTCACTTGGGCTTCTCCTTTCACGATGAGTACGATAGCTTCGCGGAGATCGTCAACGGCACCGAGCTATGGAGCTTTTGCCAGATTCAATATAACTACATGGATACGGAGAATCAGGCCGGGGAGCGCGGGCTGAAGCTGGCCGCGCAAAAAGGCTTGGCTGTTATTGTGATGGAGCCGCTGATGGGCGGCAGGCTGGCCGATCCGCCGGCAGATATTCGCGTGGCAATGGATCACTATCCCACGCGCCGCTCACCGGTCGAGTGGGCGCTCGCCTGGCTCTGGAATCAGCCGGAGGTCTCTGTCGTCCTCAGCGGCATGACTACGATTCCGCAGTTGGAAGAGAATCTTCTCCTGGCGGATAAGTCGCGCGCCGGTTCATTCACCGCAGCGGATCAAGAATTGATCGCCGAGGTCAGCGAAATGTACCGCAAGCGCACGGTGATTCCTTGCAGCAAGTGCGGCTACTGCATGCCCTGCCCCAACGGCGTTTTTATTCCGGCCAACTTCGAGTTTTATAACTACGCCCACCTCTTCGACGATCTGAGCGCGGCGCGCTTCCGCTACCAGGTCTTTCTCAAAGAGGAGCAGCGCGCGAGCGCATGCATTGCCTGCGGCCTTTGCGAAGAACAATGCCCGCAAGCAATCCCGATCAGCGAGTGGATGCCCAAGGTCTCCGCCCTGCTGGCGTAAAGGCGGCCGGCTTTACAGGCTGCGGGATGTTTCTAGCCGTGCGTTACGCGGCTTGCGGCGGCTCCTGGATGGATGGCGAGGCAGCCGCGTCCGGCTCATCCAGCCACAGCCAGCTGATCCACCAGAGTAGTGCGGCCAGGAAGACAACCTGCTGCGCGCTCGACAAAACCACTCTTATTTTGTCGAAATCGGCCTGGCTATGGATGTGGCGGCTCAAGACGGCGATCTGCAAACCGCCCTGAAATGCAAGAGATACGGCAGAGACCATAGCCAGTCCAAGAACAATCATCAGCGTATGGCTGCGCCAGCCAACTTTAAATTGCCGGCCAAAGAGCAACACCAGCACCCCTAAACCAACGGTTAGCAGGGCCACCAGCATCTCACCCTTTTGCATCATCAGTTGCATCAGATACAGTTTGCCAAGCAGCGTTCCCACTGCTAGGTCTTTCCACACCGGCCATGGTCCCCAGACCACCACCACCCCGCTTGCCACAAGCGCCAGACCGGCGGAATTGACGATCCACAGCGGCCGATGCAGCCCGGTAAAAGCCCGCCGCGCCAACTCCACCAGCACCAGCAGGTTGACCAATACCGCCAGATCGGCCATGGAAAGAACAGTGAAACTAAAAGGGATCTTCCCCACCCGGCCGCCGAGCAAAACCTCCACCATTAGCCGCAACGCGGTAAGCGCGATGATAGCTGTGAAGCAGGGAAAACGATGCGCGCGCCCACGGCCCAAGATGACCACCAGCAAAACCAGCAGCGCGGCAAAGGTCAGCGTCCAAACAACCCTTTGGAGGATCTCAAACGGAGAGGTGGGAATAAGTGCGGAAGCAATCAAATTGTGAAGCATGTTTACCTTGTCTGGGCGCGTAATGGAAACTGCGCCGACCCTCTTCCAGTTTACGCGGCACGCCTACCTCTCGGCGCGGGCCGTCCACTCGGGCAAATACTTGGCCAGATTAGGATTGTTGGCCGCGATGGCCTGGTAATCCGCAACCCGCTGGGTCTGGAAGGCCAAGGTAAGCGCCGTCGGATCAGCCGCATTGGTCGCCTTGAGCGTCATCGGCCCCCAGCCTCCGTCCACGGTAAGCAGCGCAACTCCCGGAGCGGCCAGACTGTTGACCGCCTGTTGCAGGCAGCGCACCGCTTTACCGCCCCCAGCATTGACCGCAAAGTCAAAGACCCGCTTGCACACATCGTCCGAGACGAGCTGCGCAAGCCACTGATTCCAGACATGATTCTGATAGAACTGTTGGACCAGCGGCTCACGCTGGTTTTGCGGGAGCGCTGCGATGGCCGCAAACTCCGCCGGCCAGGCCGCGCTGTTGACGCCGCTGATGGCATAAGCGCCAATGCGCTCTCCGCTCACCGGATCAAGCTGTTCCGGAGCATCGGGAATCTGGGCGCAAGCGCGCGGACCGTCTTCATTGTCCATCATGAAATTGTAGGCGGTATTCCAGTCTGCCATAGCCCCTCGTTTCGTTGGAAATTCAAGAAAATAAACCTGACAAAGAAGAAGAATCGATCAAGGCGGATCGCTCGCCCGAAAAGATTATAGCTTACAAATGTTGTTGGCGTACGCAGAGGTGCCGAGGCATAAAAAAGACAATTCCTTGAATCCTCGATTTTCTGGTGAAGGGAAGCACATTCTTCGGCTTAAAGATTTCTCAGTTCAGGATAATTTGGAATCCCTTCATGAAAATGGAAGCATGAGGGGGTATTGATTACCCATCCGCATATTTATAAAACATCATGTGATTGATAAGATAATAGTTATATTTAATGTGAAGCAAAAAATCTCTTGCCTCTCTATAGCGCTCTCCGCGCCAAAAATATCCGCCCTCCTTCGGTTCCTGCATTCGAAACACTCTCTTCGATCCCATCCAGCTCAAACCGCGTTATGATGAGAAGGTAGGAGAAAGACCAGCGCATGTCCACTGAACCGGAGAACCAGATCGCCGCGGAAGCGCCAGCCGTGGAAGAAGCCAATGCGGAAGGACAGAAAAAATCCAGCACATTGAAGGTGATTGGCTGGCTGTCGATTGGAATCGCGGTAGCCGCCTTGGGCGTCTACGTGGGACGCGAGCTCCGCGGTCGATACAAGTTCAATCGCCGCACCCCTTACGACTTTTACGACCACGCCGTCGGCAAGGAAAAACAGGCCGGCGAGTTCGGGCTGGGCGTTTGACCCTTGGCGCAAACCGTTTCGGGCCTATTGACCTTCAAAGTCAAAGAGGGCTGTCCACTATCCACTGTTACTGATCACTGATAAAGGAACCCCATGCCGCTCTCTGGAGAAGCCATCCGCCTGATGAACTATATTGACGATGTAGCCGTGACCCTGCGCCGGATTCTGGCCACCGTCCCCACACTCTCCGATGAGGAGCGCTTCCGCGTCGCCCAGCACCTGCTCCAGGCCCACCCCAGCGCGGATGATGTGGCCGAGGCCTTGGCCGCCAAGTCCATCCCGATTGGTTGAGACTCTTGCGCTGCTCGGCCGTTTCTGTCGGCAGGAGGCTTTTCGCCGCGCTTAGAGCGCGACGCCACCAAGGCTCATTGAGCTGGATTCACCCCACCATGAACGACAAACCTGTCCAGATAATCGTGCAGTAGCTGGCGGTGTTCATTGCGGTAGGCGTTGTAGTCCTGCGCAATGCCTTGGTCTGCCCCATTGATCAGAATCCAGCAGTCGAGCATCCCTGCGTCGTTCAATTCGACCAGGTTGTGCAGGCTCTCGTCCAGCTTCTTCGGCTTTGTCTTCGCGGCTTTAATATTCGTCGCCACTTTACCTTCGGCGGTTGATGCCACGATGCTCAACGCAGCATCTTCTTCCTTGAGTGAATGCCGATATTCCTTTTCATCAGGAAAGTTTTGTTTGAAGGTATCGCCGCGGTAGCTGCCGCGGATCATGGAGTACATCATCCAGGCGAATCCGCCGGGATTCTTTTTTTCATCGAGGTCGCCGATATTGAGTTGAATATTGGTTGTGTTGGGATTCTTTGGGTCCACCTTGGGAGCCTCCGGCCGGTCGATCCTCGGAGCCAAAACCACTGCCTTCTCAAGCTCCGCCCATTGCGTGATCCCCTGCCAAGCTAGCCGGTTATATGGCTCGGCGACAATCGCGTCAATGAACTTGTCCTTGGCGGAGAGCGGATCGCCGCTGTACTTCATGATCGCGTCTCCCCAGTAGCGATAAGCCGTCTCGCGATTCGGATCAATGGCAATCGCTCGCGCGAACCAACCGGACGCAGTCTTCAGATCCTTCTGCGCGTAGGCTGTGTCACCCGCATAGAGCGCGGCCTCGTAGAGCTTGGGATCGGCATCTGCCGCGGCGGCGTATTTTTGCAGGGCCAGATTGAAATCTCCCGCCGAATAGGCCTTCTCCGCTTCAGCCAACAGAGCCGTAGCCGCATTGGTAGGTACAATATTGAATGGCTTGTCAGGATCGGTATTGGCCATCATCTTTACGTACTCGGAGGTTTCACCCAACTCGACTGCCCGCTTGGCCGCATCGCGCATCCGAATAACCAAAGCTTTTGTCTCGGATGAATCACTCAGTTGAGTGGCCTGCGCGACCAGACAGTCGGCCAGCCGCTTGAAGTACAGGCTTTGATCGGGGTGAGCCTTGGCCAAATCCTCATAGAGAGGCAAAGCTTCGAGCATTTTGTGCTCTTGATACAGTGCATTGGCCTTGGCCGCCTCATCCTCCTGCGCCCACGCCGAAGCCGTCAAAACTGCCAGACAGAACAGAATCCCCGCGATACCCTTGCGCATTCCCGTTTCCTTTCTTACTGCATAACTTACAGAATTCCTGAATCCTTGTCGAACTTTGAAACGAATCCATCCGTGTCAAAAACTTCCCTCAGGGGCTAAAGCCCGGCTGATTTTTGGCCCTATTCGGCACGACTAAAGTCGTGTCCTGACACTTCCGGACTCTTTATCAAGTTCTTCCACAACCTGTAAAGTCGTTCATTTTTGAAGTGTGCTTCTATCACGGCTAAACAGGCTGCAGAAAAACTCGGAATTTCTTGTATTTCTGAAGAAAACCTTCCCTCGGCGGCTAAAGCCGATGTTCTGTATGAATCACTTACGGCGCAGCTAAAGCCGCGCCCTTTCAAAACAGCGGCCATCCTGGAGTTTTCCGCAACCTGTAAAGCCGTTCCCTTTCAAACCAGCGGCTTCCTCTGGGAATGTTCGGATTCCCTGACTTGTTAGACAACGCCGCGCCCCGGAATGTTCCCAAAGTCGGTCGAATTCCTTCGACCCTCCATGCTAACCTGAAAATTCAGCCATAGGGAGAATTCTTTTGCAGTCCACGGATGTTCTGTTTTGCGTCTTCGAGTTTGTTGTTTTTCTCTTTTCGATCAGCGTGCATGAATCCGCGCACGCCTGGGTGGCCTCGCGGCTGGGCGATCATACGGCCCGCAGCCTGGGGCGCGTCTCGCTGAACCCCATGGACCACGTGGACCCCATCGGCACGCTGCTGATTCCCGCGCTGATGATCTTCGGGCCGCTGTTCGGAATAGGCTATCTGGGGCGCTTCATCTTCGGATGGGCCAAGCCGGTGCCGGTCATCAGCCGCAACTTCCGCAACTATCGCCGCGACGACATTCTGGTCAGCATGGCTGGCCCAGCCTCGAATCTGCTGCTCGCGCTGCTGGCATTTCTGGCCTTGGCCGCCATTTATCTTTCCGAGAGCCGTCTTCCCGACGGGGTCGATCCCTCTGCCGCCCTGCAAGGGCTGGAGCAGATTTGCACCATCGGCTTCCGGCTCAACCTGGTGCTGTGCATCTTCAACCTGATTCCGATTCCGCCGCTGGACGGCAGCCATGTGCTGCGCCAATTCCTGCCCTATCACGCCGTCGAGGTCTACGACAAGATCGCCGGCGTAGCCAGTTATCTGCTGATTATCTTTATCGGTCCCGTCATTCTGGGGGTGGTGATGAATCCGTTGATGAATCTGGCGTACGGCATTCTGAACCGCATATAGAGCTGTTTTCCAATTGCATTACACCAAAACAGTGCCCTCAAGTGGCTTTTTCATGAAGAAAATCCACTTGAGGGCACGGTCGGTAAGGCGTGATGAATTGGAGCCGCCGCTCTATTGCACGTCTGTCACCTTGCCGTTCATGAAGATAACCTTCATACCGTTGTAATAGAAGACGACTTTGGGGCCGAGTTGGGCCACGCGCAAGGGCATGCCGAGAGTGCTTTCTACCTGGCTGACGTTCTGGCCGAGGGTGACGGTCGGAGGAGCCGCAGGAACGGATGGAGCCGGAGTGGCGTCGACTGGTGCGGCGTTCTCCGGCGGAGTATCGGAGGCCACTTCTTTGATCGCCAGATCGGCCTGCTGACCCTGCTGCTGGAGAGCCGCCGCGTCCTGGGGATCGGGCGGAGGCGCAACGGCGGCATACTCCGCCTGAACCGGTTTGGCCAGAGCCGCGGGGGGCGCGGGAGGCAAGCCGTCCTTGCCCTGCTTGGCCTGCAATTCCTGCAAGCCCTGATCGATGGTGGCGCGCATCTGATTCTGCATCTCCTGCAGGTCAGTCAACTGCACGCTGACGGCGCTGAATTTTGCGCACTCCTGGCTGCCCTTGCTGGCCAGAACCACCAGATTTGCCGCAGTGGCATCGGCTGGCGGGGGAGTCTTCAGCAGCAGCACATCGCCTTCACTGATGGCGCACTCTTGGCCGTTCGAGTCCACCAGGTCCAGCGGGCTTGCGGCTAGAAAGACGTGCTGACGCCCGTCGCTCAGCAAGCGCGCAATGCCGCTGGAACCGGGGTCTACATCCTGCTGCTGGGCGATCTGCTGCGCCTCGTTGTTTTCCAACGACAGTTCCTGCTTCACTTCGTCGGCGATCTCCTGCTTGATCTCCGGCGTCAATTCGGTTACTCCATCCGCAGGCGCTTGCGGTGCGGCGCCCATATCGCCGGTGGCTTGCTGGGCTGCATAGTCAGCCTCCAGATCCTGAGAGATCACGTAATCGGTCAGCCAATAGGATGCTCCATAGTATTCCGGATAAGGCGCAAAGTAACCTCCATAGTAGCCGTACCAGGGACTGCCGAACCACCCCCAGCCGAAGCGGATGGGCTCGCGCCACGGGTGATAGGCCCAGCCATAGAAGCTGGAGCCGAAATAGAAGCCCGGAGCGTAAATATTCAAATACACTCCATGATAGCCATAACCGCGATAGTAGCGGTTGTACTCCCGGCCATGATAGTAGTACGCCCGGCGGGCGTAGTCATGGCCATGAAAGCTGTACGGGCGCTGCACGAATCCGGGACGGCCTCGCTCGGAGACAATGCGGCCATGGTCGGGGTGCTCCACCGTAACTCGCCGATTGCCGTTCAGCCCATCGTGAACGTCTATCCCACGCTTGGCGTCATGCACATCACTCACTCTGCCGTCGGGGCGGGTGTGAACCGTACTGCCGTTGCTAGTAATGTGTTGGTTGCCAGGCCGGTTCGCGGGAGTCCTGGTCTCAGAGGATCGCTCGGCTGAAAAAGACTCCGCGGGACGCTCGGCTCGATTGGAGGCGGCTGGTTCACGGTAGGCCGATCCGCCGCTTGTTGGAGCGCGCATCGCGCCTCCGCCAGGGTTTCCCATAGGCCGGGATGCGGGCCGGGGTGTTGGACGGGCCGCAGGGGCCGGTCGGGCTGCAGATCGGGGGGAAGGGGAAGAGGATTTGTTATTCCCCGCAAAGCAAAGCGTGCCACCCATTGCCGTAAACAAACCGAGAATCGCCGCCACAGCGCTCATTCGGATCGATTTGCGGAGAAGTTGAATCGTCATATGAAGCCTCTTTCTCTTCAAATAGTTAAAAGCTCCGGCACTGCTCAAAACGCGCGCCTTCATACACCATACCCCTAGAGACACGACGCACCAATAAATGTTTCGCTCATTTTACCTTTTTTGAGGGAGAGTTGGTCAGCCGCCGTGCTGCTTGCCAGATTTACCGGTATCGGAAGGAGACTGCGCGTCGGCCTCGGCCAGCGTTTCGGCGTCCAGTTCATGCTCATGGCGATAGTACTCCACCGGCATCTTGCCGTCCCACCAGGCCCAGTTCATTGGGTAGACATCGGGGTCCAGGAAGACTTGGTAGAAGTGCCAAACCAGAATCGCCAGCGTGGCCAGAATCGCCTCATAGAAATGGATCGAGGTGGCCACGTCCACCCACCAGCGCGCCAGCAAGTTGCCGACCCAGACCTTGGCCCACATCATGATTCCGGTGACAGCCATCAGCGCCGTGCCCCAGACCAGCGCCCAGTACTCGGCCTTCTCCGCGTAACTGAAGCGGCCAAAGCCGGGCCTGACCTTGCTGAGGCCGAGGTAATAGCGCATTGTGCCCCAGGCGTCAAAGGCGTCCCGCGGGCGCGGCGCAACGTCGCGCATCAGCCGCCGGCCCTCGCGGGTCATTGCAATATAAAAAATGTGGTAGATGCCCGCGCCAATCAGAATCACTCCAGCGATGCGATGCACAAGACCGCGCAGCTTCTCACCGTTGCCGTTGCCCAATACCACAGCGATCCAGGAGTTGGGATACTTGAGCGCAAATCCGGTAATCACCAGGACGACGAAGCTCGTCAGCAGAATCAGATGCTGCCAGCGTTGCTGCGTGCTCATGCGCGTCATGCTGGGATTCTGCATCGCCCGCCGCGTCACGGCCTTGCTCCGCCAGATGATCGCGTTATGCAGGAACATCGCGCCAATCACGGTGAAGATCAGCACCAGATAAATCCAACGTACCCAGCGCGTGGCGATTGATCCTATGTCCCGTGCCCCGACGCCCTCCAGATGCACCTTGGTCAAGGTAAACTTCTGCGTTACTCCCTTGTGGCACTTGCCGCAGGTCTCGTCCAGGTTGGCTCGGTTGATGGTTGAATGCGGGTCGCTCGAAGGCAGAATGTTATGCACGCCGTGGCAGCTTGAACAGTTGGCCGCGACGACAGAGCCGCCCTCGGTTGCCAGGCCGTGATAACTGTCCATGTAACTGGTCACGCGGCCTCCCGGCACACCAAACTCTTGCGAGAGCCGTACGCCTTCGTGGCAGCGCGCGCAGGTGTCTTTGGAGATGTTCTGCTCCGAGACCGGTGAGTCAGGATTTTTGTGCGCCTTGATCGAGTGGATTCCGTGGCAGTCCGTGCAGACCGGCGAGAGGCTGTTGCCGCGGGCGATTCCCTGGCCGTGGATGCTTTGCAGGAAGGTCTGCGAAATCTCCGTATGGCATTTGCCGCAGGTGGCCGGAACATTGAATTTATAAATCGGCGATTTGGCGTTGTTGGCGGGCAGGATCTCATGCGCGCCGTGGCAATCGGTGCAGACGGCGGCCTGCTTCGAGCCTTTCTCGACGGCCAGCCCATGTACGCTCTGCTGATAAGAGACAAAACTCTGCGCGCTCTCGCCGTTGGATGCAACCAGGAATTTCTGCCCATGGCAGCGTCCGCAAGTTATAGGTATGTTAGCGTGACTTACAGGCGAGTTAGCGTCCTCCGCGCCCAGAATCTCATGCGCGCCGCCGTGGCAGTCCTGGCAGTTGGCCGCCGCCACGCCGTTGCGGATGGCCTTGGAGTGCAGACTGCGCAGATAAGCATCCTGCGCATCGGCATGACACTGGGCGCAGAGAACTTTCTTGGGCGTCGTCTCGTGGATCAGGCCCTTTACGTCCGTGTGGCAATCCACGCAGGAGAGCATTCCACCATGGATCGAGCGCTTTAGCTTGGCTTGATCCACGAAAAGGCTGACTTGCTTACCGTTGGCCTCGGTGGCCAGCGTCGCGTCGGAGTGGCAGGCGAGGCAGTCGGCGTCCTTGGGCTTGCGCTCGGCAGGGGCCAGAGATGCCCCGGTGAGCAAGCAAAGAATGACCGCTCGAACCAGAATGCCGCTACCGGCATTCCCCCTGAAACTGCTCCGCAAAGACATTCTCTGCCTCGCTACTCCCTGAAATATGCGCTCAACGTTAGCACCAGCAGCACCAAGCCGATGAGGATGGCCGTGAAGCCTACGACTTTGGAAAAATTGATCTGCCAGATTCCCGGCGCTTCCGCCAGCCGTGCCTCCAGTTTTCCCTGCGCCTTCAACCGCTCGTACTCCAGCGGCCGCTTGTGCTGGAACTCTTCCTCACTCTCCACGCCGGTGAAGACCACCATATCCATGGGGAAGCTGTCCGGGCGCAGATGCGTATTGACGAAGTGAATCGAGAAGATGAACAAGATCGCCAGCAAGCCTTCTTCGCTGTGAATCACCAGCACCGCGTTCAGTGCCCAGCCGGGAAGAAAATGCGCGAAGAAGGGCGCGAACCACATCGCATAGCCAGAGAAGCCAATGACGATCATGCCCCAGAAGACCGCCCAATAATCGAACTTCTCCCAATAGGCATAACGATCAAAGTGCGGCCTCGGCCCCAGTCCCAGGAACCAGCGCATGTGCCCGAAGAGATCCTTCACATCCTTCCAGTTGGCCACCATCGAGTTTGGCCCCCAGAAGATGCCCTTTTCGCGATGCACAAAAGCCCGGCTGAAGAGATCCCGCACGTGGATCAGAAAGGCCACGGTCAGCACCAAGGCGCAGAACTTGTGAAAGAAGAGAATCGCGCCGAAGCCGCCGACTCCTTTGGCCAAACCGCGCGCCCAGATGCTCTCGCTGAAGCGCAGCGGCAGACCGGTTGCGGCCAGGCCCAGAAAGCTCGTGAAGAGCGCAGCGTGCAGGTAGCGCTGCCCCCGCGTAAAGCGCATAAAATGGCGGCTTTCGGGGTGGTCCTTGATCCGGGCTTCTTCCGCGGCTTGCTCAAGCTCAGTCATTTTTCGCTCCTTCCGAGGCGCGTTTCCTGATCTGTTCAATGCGCGCGCGGATCAGCCACAGTAAGGTGTGGATCACAAAAAAGCCCAGGGTCCCGGCCAGCAGCAGATTCATGAACAAGCGCACAAAGTAGAGGGCCGGATTCAGCTTGCGGTTGCGCGCGTTGGCGTGCGGCTGATACTGCACAAAGCTGGCATTTGCCCCGGTGTGGCACTTGCCGCAGGTGGCTACCAGATTGGCCTTGGCCACCGGCGAGTTGGGATCGCTGACGGGCAGAACATCATGCGCTCCGTGGCAGTCCCAGCAGCGCGCCGTCTCCACATAACCGCCCAGCGAACCCAGTTGTGAGTGGAAGGTGTCGCGATAGGTCGATAGCTTTTCCTTATGGCATGAGCCGCAGATGGGCGTCGATTGCATACGGAAGGCGTCGGCCGTCGGCTGCAAGATCGCGTGTGCCGTGTGGCAGTCGGTGCAGACCGGAGCCTTCATATTGCCTGCGGCGACAGCTTTGCCATGCACCCCGCCCATGTAGCTTGCGTTGATCCCCGCGTGGCAGGTGCCGCAGGTCTTGGGGATATTCGCCTTGTTGGTGGGGCTTTGCGGGTCCGTATGGCTCAGAATATGATGCGAGCCATGGCAACTATTGCAGTTGGCCGCCACCAGCAGCCCTTCTTTACTGAGCGCAAAGCCATGGATCGAGTCCAGGTACATCGGGTACACGTTCGGTAGCCCATGCTTTTTGGCCATGTCGCTGTTGCCGTGGCAATTGCCGCATGTGCGCGGCACATTCAGCGGATAGACCGCCGAGCGCGCATCGTCCTTGGGAAAAATCTTATGCGCGTCTCCATGGCAACTGGTGCAGGGATGTTCGGCCCGGTTGGCGTGTACGCTACCCACCAGGCCGGCCGCCTGATCCGCATGGCAGCTCTCGCACTTGACTGGTGTGATTTGATCCGGATGCGGATACTCCTTGATGGTCGAGTGGCAGTCGCCGCACTTCAGGCTGCCGTGGATGCTCTCGCCGAAGGTGTGCGCGTCCACGCTGACACTTTTGCCCGAGGCGTCCTGCACGCCCGCGTCCGCATGACAGGCAAGGCAATCAGTCTGCGCCAAGCCAACCCGCGGCGCTCCAAAAACCAGCAGCGCCCCAAATACGAGCGCGACAGAAGAAGTAGTCTTCATCAAGACTCCATTCAACCAGACCCATACCGGGGAGGGAGAGCGGGATTGAACCGGCTCTCCCAGACTGCAATCTTGCCGCTACTTTTGCAGCGTCCGTACGAAGGCGATCACGTCTTTGATCTGCGCATCGGTCAGCTTGCCGGCGTAGGCGGGCATCTTGCCCTTGCCGTTCTTGGTCGAGGCGATCAACTGCGCATCGGGGGCCTTGATCATCTCCGGCGCCTTGAAGGAGAGAATCTTCATGCTCTTGCCCATCGGCGTTGCGGCCAGGCCGTCCGCGCCGTGGCACATCGCGCACTTGGCTTTATAGGTGTCGGCTCCGGGCGTCTGCGCAATGGCAGCTCCCGCTATGGTTGCGGCCAGCACCAAGAGGGCTGCCGCTCGGATCGCTTGCATCATGGGTTCACTCCCCGACTGAAAAATCAAGCTCCTGAGGCCGCGCGGGCTGTTCGATGGAAAATTTCCCAGTCAAACCTTGTCATACAGCGTGCGTTGCGCAATAGCAAGTGATGTCTATCACACACAGGCGAGTCAGTTCATTCTGGATTTCAGCTTCCTCCCGGTTTGCCTCTTTTGAAACCTCTCTCGCTTCAGTCAAATTACAGGCAACAGGCTTGCGTAAGCGCATGGGCTAAGCGCAATGGTTCGAGCGATCCCAGATCTAGGAATCGAGAGCTGAACCCCACGAAGTTGGTCAAAACAGCGTGATCTCGCCGCTCTTGGTAACCTCTTCGCGATGGGTGCGCTGGTAGGCCGCTTCGTCATAGATGATCTTGGGAAGCTTCGAGCCGTCGACGGCGCGCACCAGAACCTCGCCCGTATCGGTTGAGAAGCGCACCTGTACCCCATGCACGCCTCCCAGCCGTTGCGCTACGAGTGGAATCCCTTCATCAGAGAGGAATTTGCGCACAAAGGCCGAATTCATGTCGCCGGTTGAGCGTTGCTTCAAGCCGGCGAGCACGCTGGCGCCGCCGAAAGCCTTGGCCACCAGTCGGTAGCGGTCGCAACCCAGCTTCATCAGGCCGTTGATGAGCAACTCCATGGCATTGACCCCGTAACGCGAGTTGTCCGAGTCCAGCCGTCCTCCCGGCAGCAGGATGTGGTTCATGCCGCCTACGCGCAGGACTGGGTCCCACAGGCAAACCGCCACGCACGAACCCAAGAGCGTCTGCAGAACCACCGGCTCAGCGCTGGTGGTCACGTCGCCGGCATAGATCGTAACTCGTTTTTTATTTGCCAGACGCGCCAAGTCATGCATACACCCTTGCGGAATCCGCAAGGGTGTATGAGCAATCTTTGAACCATGCTGCGCGTTGTCGCGATGGATCGTCATAGAGTTTTATCTTTGCAGCTTGCCGGAAGTTAAAGCGCGTTAACCTTCTTATCGGCACTATTCCCGGAACGAACACCCAATGCGATAAATTCTTGGCAAACGGGTTGCACAGGCGAATGATTCGCCGAGCCTTTCTGATGGAGAATTTGGCCGAGGAGTTTCCGGATTCCAAAACCTGCTCCGAGTAGTCACGAACTTGAAGAGCTTCTCTATCCATCCCCTCAGAAGCAGTGGGAAAATCGGCTAGAATAGATTGAAACAGCGCTGTGAAAGTAGTGAAATGCCCTCTCGGAAGTGATTCAGGTCACATCCTGAGAGGCTCCCAGTCGTTCACAATAGCTCCGCTGCTTGAGGAAAAAATAGATGGCTACGGATACTCTACCCGAAACGAAAACCATGCTTACCCTTCCCGGCGATGCGGTTCGCCAAATTCAGTGGCGCTTTGCCGACCGTTTCGATCTACAGATGCTGGTGCAATCGGCGCGCGGCGTGGCCCGCGGTGTCGTTGCCCAGCTTGTCGCCGCCGGTGAGCGCAACACCCACGAGTGGACGCCCGGCAAGGCCAGCATGATGGAAGCCTTTGACAGCGCTGGCATCACCGCTGCCTTCATGGAGCCGGAAGAGGGCGGCTATATCGCCGGCCCCAAGAATATGGCGCTCTCGCTGGCGGCCTTCGAGCTGGCCTGGGTGGACGGCGGCGCGGCCACGGCCTCGCTGGCCGGCTCGCTGGCACTGTCCCCGATCCACGAGCGCGGCACACCGGAGCAGGTCCACCACTACAAGAGCCTCTCCGCGCCCGCGCAGCCGGGAGAAGACCGCAAGACCTGGCGCGGCGCATTCGTGCTCACCGAACCCATCCCTTACGTCGGCGTGGACACTGGAATGCTGAGCGGCAAAATGCGCGTCGCCGAGTGGAAAGACGGCGAAGAGCCCTGGCTCCAGGTAGACAAGCGCGGCCGCTTCATCACCAACATCGCCTTTGCCAACTTTGTCACCGCCGCCGTCGGCTCGGACGATCAGTGCATCAAGGGCACCTGCTTCATCATTCTGGAAGATACCGACGAAGGCGTCTTCGACCACGGCACGCCCACCAAGAAACTAGTCCATCAGCTCTCCTCCACCGGCGACCCCATCTTCAATCTCAAGGTTCCCGCCAGCCGCATCGTTGGCGGCTATACCGTCAAGGACGGGGTCATCGTTCCCAACTTCAGTCATGCTGAGGTTCTGGACGCGGTCTTCAAGCGCACGCGCGTCGGCGTCGGCCTGATGTCGGCGGCCAAGCTGCTCTCCGCCGTCGAGCCGGTCATCCGCTACCAGCGCCAGCGCTTCCGCGGAGCCGAAGGCGCCAAGCCCGGCTCTGTCCGCTACGAGCAGGGCATCCAGCAGCGCGAAGACGCGCTGCATCGGCTGGTCGATATCTGGGCTACCGGCGAGGCAGCCGCTTCGCTCGGCTTTGCCACTGCCCGCCTCTTTGACGAATACGAACCGCTCGAAAAGCAGAAGTCGTCCATCCTCGCCGAGCGTGGCGTCACCGGCGGCCGTGCCGAGATGAAGGCGCTCAAAGAGAGCGCCGACCGCGCCATTGAAATTCTCTCGCTTAAAGAAGACGATCTCCGCCGCGCCGAGTTGGAGGCCGACCCGTTGGTTCAATACGTGCTGATGGACGCCGAAACCAGCGTCATCTGCCCCGCCACCAAGCTTTGGAATACCGGCCACGGCACCAATATGCTGCGCGAGGCCGTCAGCCTGATGGGCGGCTACGGCATCACCGAGGATTGCCCCGGCTTCCTCGGCAACAAGTGGATGGACGCCCAACTGGAAGCCACCTACGAAGGCCCGGAGGCCGTGCAGCGCCGCCAGTTGACGGTGACCATGACTTCGGAGGTTTTTTTGGCGCTTTTCCGCTCCTGGATCGCCGAGATGCGGCGCATCGCCAGCGACCGGCCCGGTACCGGCGCCTGCACGCTGGCCTCGGCCATGAAGATGTGGCTCTGGACCTTGGAACATCTGCAAGTCACCAAGGACCCCTCCGGCGGCAAGCTCTACCACGGGCAGCGCCAGGGCGTCACCTTCTCGCTGGCCGACGCGCTCTGCTGGCTGCTGGCCTCGCGCTACCAGATTCTCGACGTGTTGGAGCTGGAAAAGAACGGCCCCAGCGATCCGGTCGCCGCCGAGGGCCTGGACGGCACACTGCAATTTTTCAGCGACCTCTGCCACACGCAAGCCGCTGCCGCCGCCGGCGAAGTCAGCCGCATCTGCGCCGAGCTGGTCTTCGGCTATAACCGCCATCCATCGTGGAACGATGAGGGCCACACCAACTGCTTCCTGACGAGTGAGTTGGAGGAGCTGGAAGAGATCATTCCCGGCATTTCGGCGATGGCTCTCGATGTGTTGTCGGAAGACGGCACGCATCCGCGCAAGGCTGGACCCTGCGCCGGTTGCGCGGGCAACAACGACTTCCTGCGCCTGCAAGGCAAGCTGGTTCACTGCCTCAGCGGCTCTCGCCTGGCCAAGGACCGCGCCGCCGAAACAGTCAGCAAAGTAATGATCCCGGAGGCACTGGATTATCCGGCTTAACCACCTGCGGTGGGGCTAATCGCTCGCTATTCGCTCGCACTGGCTTCATCGCATATAAAACTGGGTGCCCATCCATCCGCATACTTTGCAGATGGGTGGGATGCCACGAACCTAAACCAGCAGCATCAACTCGCTAACTAGCCATTTTCGAAAGGCGAAAGCCAACTTTCTGCTTTTGGCAAACAGGGAATCACTGCAACTGTCTATAGTCAAGAAACGGTGCCGCATATGGGGGCAATCAAAAAGCTCGGAGATATTCGTACATGGGGGTTATTCCTAGTCTATATTGCCTGCATTTTCATGTTCATCTATAAAGCAGATAAGTTCGATAGAGCAGCCACAACCGAAAGAACAACAATTACTCTCGAAATAAGCATGAAGTATATGAAGTGGTATGCGCTAAGAGCTAACTACTATACATGCACATATAGTTTTGAAGTTGGAGGTGATCCATATAGCGGATTTGGAGATTGTCCTCAACAATATGTCGATGAAGTAAAAAAGGGAATGAAAAATAATATTGTTGTATATTATGATCCATCCAATCCATCATTAAATAGCCTGATGGAATTTAGAGTGGCATCTGAAAGCTTCTATAGAAATTCTGTGCCGTGGATAATGGTGCTGGGAATATTGATAGCGTTCGCTGTCTTGGGAGTGGTGCTTTCCACAAATGGAAACAGAGGGAAGGGAGGAGTAGTTATAGATGCCAGAGGGACAATATTATATCCAGAGGATATGGATTTCTATATTGGCTTTGGTGGAGTACCTAGCGGAAGTAGAAGTGCGGAGAAATCCAACTCTGCCGTCAATGATAGGGTTACGAGTGTTGCGGAATTCACTCCTTTGTTGGGACTGAGGGAGATCTATCTCGAAGTAATTAAACAGATTCACCCAGATCGCGCCTCAGATGAATTTGATTTAGCCTTACGGGAGAGATTGACGAAGGAAGCAAATGCAGCATTCAAGCGATGCGATACAGCGATGTTGCAAAATATCTTGAAAGAGTATAGAAAAATGAGTTCGTAGATTCAATATCGGTGGCTTGCACAGGATTGTTTTAATTTTGTTTTTTGGGAGGTGTGTTTGAGCACAGAAATTGAAACAAAAATCCCAGAGATCGACCGCGCGTCCATGGAAGTGGACATTGCCTGCGCGGGCTTTGGCCCCGCCACGGGCGGCTTTCTCTCCACGCTCACCAAAGCCTGGACGGAGAACCCTGCCGATCCGGCCTTCGAGAGCAAAGTCGCGCCAGGAATGCCGCTGCAAGTCCTATGCTACGAGCGCGCCGACGACATCTCCTCCGGCGTCAGCGGCGTGGTTACACAAGCCAAGTCCATCCGCGCCAGCTTTCCTGAACTGAACCCAGCTGAGATTCCCATGGCCGTGCCGGTCAAATCCGAGCGCGTCATGTATCTGCTTGACCCCATCGGCGCCAGCCGGCGCTCGCTCACCCTGCGCCTGGCCGACAAAGCCCTGCGCCTCGTTGGCCCGCTGGTCGGCTTGAAAGACTATGCCTTCACGCTGCCTTGGACGCCCGCCTTCCTCAACAAGCACGGCGGCCTTGTGATGTCCATCGGCCAGTTCAATCAATGGGTTGGCTCGCAGTTGATGGCCTCCGGCTTGGTGCAGATCTGGCCCGGAAGTCCGGTAGCCGGACCGCTCTTCTCTGAGAATATGGTTGAGGGGCTTAGACTCGCCGATCAAGGCGTAGACAAATCAGGAGTACCCACCGACAGCTTCATGGCCGGAATGGATGTGAAGGCGCTGCTTACCGTTGTGGGCGATGGCCCGGTGGGCGCGGTTGGTCAGGCTCTGGACGACAAGTTCGGCCTTCCTGAAGGCCACCACAAGCGCGAATGGGCGCTGGGCATGAAGTTCGTCATTGAACTTCCCGAAGACTCCAAACTCGAAGCCGGAACTGTCTGGCACAGCTTCGGCTACCCGGAGCCGGAGATCTTCGGCTTCCTCTACGTGCATCCGGAGCGGCTGGTCTCGGTAGGCATCTTTGTGCCTTCGTGGATGAGCGACCCCTCGCGCACAGCGTATCGCTATTTGCAGCACTACATTCAGCACCCGGCGATCTGGCCAGTCCTCAAGGACGGAACGTTGCGCTCGTGGGGCGCAAAGTCGCTGGAGGAGAGCGGCAAGCACGGCGAGCCGTACCTCTGCGGCGACGGCTATGCGCGCATCGGCGAAGGCTCCGGCAGCACCAACATGCTCACCGGCTCCGGCGTGGACGAGGCTTGGGCGACAGGCACGCAACTGGGCGAGGCGGTGATCGAACTGCTCCGCGCGGGCAAGCCTTTCACACAAGAGAATCTCGCCGCCACCTATGAAACCCGCCGCCGCGCAAGCTGGGTCGAGCGGGGCGCGAAGGAAGCCGAGAACGCCCGCAACGGCTTCCAAAACGGCCTGGTGAAAGGCATGATCGGCATGGCGCTGGCCGGACTCACCGGCGGCAAGCTCTCGCTCAATGCACACATTCCCCCGGCGCACAAACAGATTCGCCCCTTCGCCTCGGAGTCGAAGGACGGCCAGCAACTCAAGCAGGCAACCAGTCTGGCAACAGCCGAGGGCCGCACCTTCCACGATGCGCTGCTCACCGCGCGCGGCTGGCCGGAGATTCCGCTCGATGGCCGTTTGCTCGTTACGCAGCAGGACGCGCTGCTGCTCGGCGGCAAGGTGCAGGCGATGGCCGGTTTCGCGGACCACGTACTCTTCAAAGACCTCGCCGTCTGCAAGACGTGCGGTGAGAAGACTTGTGTGGCCATGTGCTCCGGTCAAGCGATCACGCAGGGCGAAGACGGCCTGCCCGCCTTCGAGCGCGAGAAGTGCGTCCACTGCGGCGCATGCCTGTGGAACTGCGGCAGCTCACCCGACGGCGAACACAGTAACATCGCCTTCCGCGCCGGTTCCGGCGGCTTGCACTCGGCGGAAAACTAACCCACGGCGAGCAATTAAAATAGCCATAAAGGAAACTTTCCATGGCAAATGTTTTGCAGATCGTGGTTTGCGCGGGGATTGTGCCTGATCCGCTGCAAACCTTGGAGCCGGTCACGGGGCCTGCGGGTCCGGGGCTGAAGAATGAGATGGTTCTGCCCGCGGTGCTGGACCCCTGGGCGGCTAGCTCCCTTTATGAAGCGGCGGCGCTCGCCGCCAAGAACCCCGGCAGCAAGCTCTGGCTGGTCTCGCTCGGCCCCAAGGCCAAGCTGCAACAGGTGATGATGACCGTGGCGCAGAAGGTGGCCTTCGAGCTGGTTCCTGTGGACGGGCCGATTGGCGGCTTTCCGGATGCGCACGCCACGGCGGCGGTGCTGGCGGATGCGATCAATGCGATCCCCGGCCTGGACCGCACGAAGCTCTTGCTCTTCGGCGGCTGGGAGTCGGCGACGCGCGGGGCGGGCGTAACGCTTCAGCTTGTCGGCGAGCGCCTGGGCATTGGCGACCAGTTCCAGGGCGTGGATCAAATCTCGCTCTGCGACGACGGCAGCTTTGAGGTGCTGGAGCGCGTCGAGGGCGGCAAGCATCAGGTGTCGGCCTGCGCTGGAGCGCCCGCCGTGCTGGGCTGGGCCACCGGCAATCTGGCCGAGCCGCGCAACAATCCGCAAATCGGCATGAGTAATATGCGCACCATTATGCCCGCGCTGGCCAAAGCCAAAGCGGCCAAGCTCGACGCCAACGGCCTGAGCTACGTTTCGGTGAGCCTGCCCAAGCAACAGCGCGAGACGCGCGTGGTGAAGGATTTGTCGCCGGATCAGATAGCGGCCGAGCTGGTCGAGTGGATTGGAGCCGAATAATGGAAAAGATTCTCGTATTGACGCACGCAGACGAAAGCGGCTCCGCGCTCAGCAAGGCCTCGTTGGAGGCCGTCACCGCTGGCCTGGAGCTGGCGGCACGGCTCTCGGCTCCGCTGACTATTGGAGTTGTAGCCGCCGACGCGGCTGCGGCTGGGGCGTTGGCATCTACTGGCGCGAAACTGCTGGCCGTCTCCGGCGAGGCCTTTGCGCAGGCGCGCTACGGCACGGACGCTGCTGCCGTTGAAGCGCTTTGCCGCGCGGCGGAGGCCACGATTGTGCTAGCTCCCGGTTCTTCGCGCTTTACGCGCATTGCGGCTGGAGTGGCACATCGGCTGGGCGGATTCATTGATACGCACATTACGGCGCTGAGCGGCGGGGAGGGCATGGAAGCCTCGCGCTGGTTCTATCGCCAGCGCATTGAGGCGGTCATCAGCCGCACCACGCGCCCCTGGTTCCTGCTGCTGGACGCGGGCACGCACGCTGCCTTTGCGGGCGCGGCTGGCACGGCGCAGGTTGAGACGGTTGCCGTCGAACTCCCCGCGTTGCGCACTACGGTGAGCGGCTACCGCGCTCCGGCGCAGGACGAGCAGACCATCCGCCCCGATGCCAAGATGCTCTTTGTCGCCGGCGCAGGCTGGACCAAGAAGCAGCCCGACGGCCAGACGCACGCGGCCGAAGCCGGCGAGCTGATTCTCGGCTTTCTACGCGCGACCGGCGCATCTCTCGGTAGCAGCAAATCGCTGGTGGATCAGGGCGGCGAAGGCGAGCCGGTGCTGCCTTTCCTCACGCACATGAACCAGATCGGCCAGACCGGATCAACGCCGCGCCACGCCAAGGGCCTCTCGACCTGCTGCCACGGCGAAGAGCCGCACGTGGTGGGCTGGCGCTTCATCGGCTCGCGGCGGGCGATCAGCCTGGACCCCAACTGCGGCTGGACGCGCGGCAAGGCAGATGTGGTCTACGTCGCTGACGCCTTTCAGGTAATGGCCAAGGTGAATGCGCTGCTGGAAGCGAAGGGGTAGCGCCACTCTCTAACGCTTCCTCCCGCTACAATGGAATGAGCCGCTTTCCAGATACATGGAAGGCGGCGCCATTCTACCGCTTCATCCCGGAATCGAAGACCTCATGACTGAATCCGCAATTCCTGTCTCACGGCCGCGTGTATTGAGCGGCATGCGCCCCACCGGCAAGCTGCACTTGGGCAACTACATGGGCGCGCTGGCCAACTGGGTCAAGCTGCAAGAGCAGTACGAGTGCTATTTTTTCATCGCCGATCTGCACGCGCTGACCACCGACTACGCCGACACCTCCAAGATCGCGCCCAACTCGCTGGAAGTGGCGCTGGACTTTCTGGGCGCGGGGCTTGATCCGGCCAAGTGCACGATTTTTGTGCAGAGCAAGGTCAAGCAGCACAGTGAGCTGCCGCTTCTATTAGGAATGATTACGCCTCTCGGCTGGCTGGAGCGCGTACCCAGCTACAAAGAGATGCAGGAGAACCTTGCCAATAAAGACCTGACCACCTATGGATTTCTGGGCTACCCGGTGCTGATGGCGGCGGACATCCTGCTCTATCAGCCGCAGTTTGTTCCCGTGGGGCAGGATCAGCAGGCGCACGTGGAATTGACGCGCGAGGTTGCTCGCCGGTTCAACCAGTTTTACAAGCTCGGCGACCGGGAGGTTTTGCCTGAGCCGAAGTGCTTGTTGACGCCCTCGCCCAAGCTGCCAGGCACCGACGGGCGCAAGATGTCCAAGAGCTATGGAAACACGATCCAGTTGACGGATCCGGAGCCGGAGCTTCGCAAGAAGCTGAAGACAATGGTCACGGATCCGGCGCGCATTCGCCGCACCGATGCGGGCGACCCGGACAAGTGCCCCGTCGGCGATCTGCATAAGATCTTCAGTTCGCCGGAGACGATGGCCAAGGTCAATGAGGGCTGCCGGACGGCGGGGATTGGCTGCATCGAGTGCAAGGGCTGGGCGGCGGATGGCCTGGTACAGGTCTTGCTGCCGATTCAAGAGCGCCGCGCAGGCTTCACTGAGGCGCAGGTGGCGGAGATCCTGATGGATGGAAACCGCCGCGCCGCTGCCCGCGCCGAGCAGACCATGCAACAGGTGCGCGCCGCTATGCATATGGAATAGCCGGACGAGCTTGCCTTTATCAAGTACGTTGGAAGAGTATTCAAAAGAAGAAAGCATTGACCGAAGCCGTGCCCCAACCCGAAATGAACTCCGCGCCCCCGGCCTCCGGCGACGGCGAGTTGGTGTTGCGTCCCAAGCCGAGCGCCGAGGAAGCGGCCGAGGAAAAGGCCGGTGAACGAGCCGCCAATCGCGCCGCTGCCAAGCAGAAACAGCGCGACGATCAGGCGGAGGAGTCGCCGTTTTCCGTCTTCGTGGGCCAGGTCTATGACGGCCCGCTGGACCTGCTGCTGGATCTGATTCGCAAGCAGGACATCGATATCTACGACATTCCCATTGCCAAGATCACCGCGCAATTTCTGGCCTATGTGAATCAGCTCAAGGCTACGGACGTGGACGTGGCCGGGGAGTTCATTTACACCGCTTCGCTGCTGATCCATATCAAGAGCAAGATGCTGCTGCCGCGCACCGCCGCGGGGCCGGAGGATGCCGCCGAAGATCCCCGCCGCGAGTTAGTGGAGCGGCTGCTGGAGCACGAGCGCTTCAAGAACGCCGCGCAGATGCTGCAACAAAAGCAGATGCTGGAGGCGGCCAGTTGGTCCAATCCTGGCGTGCGCGAGTTCCAGGAGGATGCCGGCGCGGAGCCGGAGGTGGCCGCCGATACGGTCGATCTGGTGCGCATCTTCCGCGATATTCTGGAGCGCGCCCGCTCTCGCCCGGTGTTGGACGTGCAGGAGGATTCGGTCACGGTGGGTCAAATGATTCAGTTCCTGGGCCGGCGGCTGGCGCTGGAAGACAAGCCCATTGCGCTGCGGCGGCTGCTAAGCCACTCACGCAGCGAGCGGGCGCTGATCGCCACCTTTCTGGCGCTGCTGGAGCTGGTCCGCATGCAGGCCATCCTTCTGCGGCAAGACCGCGCCTTCAGCGAAATCTTCATCAAGAAGCACATCGGCTTTGACGCCATGATGAGCGATGGAGCCATCCACACCAGCGACAACTGGCGATAAAGCGCTTGCTCGCCTGCAAATGCCGCCGCTACCGGAAGTGCTCCGCCAATCGTCAAACGCTATAGTGCTATACTTTAGCCCTAAGACTGCTGTTTCTGGCCCATCTTCGAGCGTGAGCCGCGCAGTAGCCCGGAGGTTTTTCCAGCCTATGACTCCTCGCGCCCGCCGCGCCCTCTTCGCCGTGGTTCTCTTCTTTGCCGTCTGCGCCGTCACGGGCAGCGTTTTGCAGCGCAGGGTAGGCGCGCAGTCCGCGGCCGATGAAGGCCAGGTGCGCGACAATCTCAAGCAATTTTACGATGTCTACTCGCTGGTGGAGCAGAACTACGCCGAGCCGATTGTGGGCGATAAGGCCGATACGGCCATCTACGACGGAGCCATTCCGGGGATGCTGCGCGTGCTGGACCCGCACTCCAACTTCTACGATCCCAAAGCATGGCCCAAGATGCGCGAGGAGCAGCACGGCCGCTACTACGGCGTCGGCATGCTCATCCAGCAGCAGAACGGTAAAGTCTACGTGGTGACGCCCTACGAGAACACGCCCTCTTACCGCGCCGGTATTCATCCCGGCGACATCATCTATGCGGTGGACGGCAAGATCGTCAACGTGGATGGCAAGGACCCCAACGAGTTGACCTCTTCGGATATGGTGGCCAAGGCGCTCAAAGGCCCCAAGGGAACCAGCGTGCAGGCGACGATGGTGCGCGAAGGGCAGCCCAATCCGATGGTCTTCAATCTGGTCCGCGATTCGATTCCCCACCCCTCGGTGGACCTGGCCTTTGAGATTCGTCCCGGTGTCGGCTACATTCATCTGACGCAATTCCAAGAGACGACCGGCCAAGAGGTCGCGGAGGCGGTCAACAGTTTCAGCAATCTGAAGGGGCTGGTCTTTGACCTGCGCGGCAATCCGGGCGGGCTGCTCGATCAGGCCGTGGACGTCTGCGACCATCTGCTCAGCAAGGGGCAGACCATCGTCAGCCAGCGCGGACGCGCTTTTCCGGACCGCAACTACGTGGCCACACACGGGAACGGCGGCAAGAGCTTTCCCATTGTGGTTGTGGTTAACCGCGGAACGGCCTCGGCGGCCGAGATTGTCTCCGGCGCATTGCAGGACCATGACCGCGCGCTGATTGTGGGCGAAACCACCTTCGGCAAAGGCTTGGTGCAGACCGTCTATAACCTGGACGAAAACACCATGGGCCTGGCGCTGACCACCTATCACTATTACACGCCCTCGGGACGGCTCATCCAGCGCAACTACGTCGGCGTCTCGCTTTACGATTACTACAGCCACGGCGGCACTGCGCCCAGCGACACGGCCAGCCGCGAGGTCAAGCTAACCGACGCCGGCCGCACCGTCTACGGCGGCGGCGGCATTACGCCGGATGAAAAAATCGAAACGCCCAAGAATAATCACTTCCAGGATGAACTGCTCTTCAAGGATGTCTTCTTCCACTTTGCGCCGGTCTATCTGGCGCACCGCACCGTGGACCAGAATTTTCAGGTGGATGCGGCGGTGCTGGGCGAATTCAAGAAATACCTCACCGCGCAGAATATCGCCTGGACCGACGCCGACCTGAACGGCGTGATGGACTGGGTCAAGATTGGCATCAAGGAGAAGATCTTCACCATCCAGTTTGGCCAGCAAAAGTCCCTGCGCGCGCACGTCGAATGGGATCCGGAGATTCAGAAGGCGCTCAACTATCTGCCCGAAGCGCAGGCGCTGGAAGACAACGCCCACAAGGTGCTGACCGAAAAAGCCGAGGCCCGCAGCGAAGGGCGTTAGGAGCGGGTAGAATCTCCCATGAAATACGTCTCAAATTTGGCATTCGCGGCAGTAATACTTCTTGTACCACTTCGCGCACTATCTTTTTGCACTCAGCCCCAGCCTCGGCTTGTCCGCGCGGAGTATTTTGATAATGAACTCGTCGTTGAAGCTACACTCGTCCGAACCCACAATATCATTGAGGGTGGCGATCCCGAAGCAATAATAGCCCGCGTTTATACTCTCCGTGTAAACCGAACATTTCGTGGAGAAATGGTTAAGACCATACGTGTGTATGAAGAAAACGCTACTAGCAGAGCCGCTTTTCGTTGGGTTTTGAAACGCGGATATTTGTTGTTTCTAGATTACGACACAAGTGAAAAGGCATGGGAATTGGATGGTTGTGGCAATTCCGGCCTAATTGATAATGCTGGATCAGCATTGCATGAAATATCCGCAATCAAGGCCATGAAGTACAGAGATGGATTGATTCAAGGCATCGTGAGCGACCAAGCCCTGGCGTCTCCAATTCCAGAAGTTCGTGTCGAAGCTCATGGAACTGCCGGAAATTTTGCGGCAGAGACAGATAAAAAAGGCGAGTTTCGCATCAATGTTCCTCCAGGCCAATACACGGTGCGCGCAATAGACGAGGATGATGTGACTTATGCGACTTTTGAGTTAAGTTACAACGATCCTCGAAAGGTTCGCTTAGAACCCGGAAGCGCTGTACAAATTCAGTTCATCCAAGTTGCGAATCCGCCTGCTCGATAATTCGGATTTCATTTTCCCCATCGACTGTAACCGGCGTCACAGCGCGCCCTCGACCGCCGCTCGTAGGCTCTGGTACGGTATCTAGGAGGTTATTTCATGTCTGGAATCGCAACAGAGAATGCCGTTACTGTCGAAAATTTATTAGCCGCCTTTGAAGGCGAATCGAATGCCCACGCCAAGTACACCGCCTTCGCCGTGAAGGCCGACGAGGAGCTGCTGCACGGCGCTGCCAGCCTCTTCCGCGCCGCCGCCCGCGCCGAGCAGATTCACGCCGGCAACCACGCCCGCGTCATCGGTCAGTTGGGCGCGCGCGCCGAGGCGGAGATTCACCCGGTCGAGGTGAAGAGCACATTAGAAAACCTGAAGGCCGCGCTGAACGGCGAGCAGTACGAGATCGACACCATGTACCCCGGCTTTCTGGCCGAGGCCACCGAGCGCAAGAACACGGCAGCCATCCGCACCTTTACCGGCGCGCTGGAGGCCGAGAAGACCCACGCCCGCCTTTACAGCGAGGCCATCGCCCTGCTGGTGGCTGGAAAGAAAGACTCCTGGATCGGCGAGGCGCGCGACTTTTACGTTTGCCCGGTCTGCGGTTACACCTCAGAGACAGAAGAAGAGCATGAGCGCTGCCCGGTCTGCAAATGCCCGTGGGAAAAGTTCGAAATTATCCGGTGAGTTTGCGCGCGAGTGTATTTGATTTTGGTTCATGGTGCCCCATCCATTCTGCAAAGAGCGCGGAATGGATGGGAAACCCAGCACTTATTGATACGGCTCACTCCAATCACTTCCTCGGAATCGTCAACTCCGCGCCCTCGCCCACCTTGTAGACTGCGGAAAAATTGCCCTGATCGATGCCCAGCGAGAGCCTTCCCCGCGAATCAATATAAAAAAGCTCCTTGCCCACCGGTACATCGCTGAAGGTCTTCACAAAAGGGATGACGTAGCTCTTGGCGGCCAGCGTCACAGGCACTTGGTCGCCAAGTTTGTAGCCAAGCTGCGCAAAAGTTTCCGCAGGCACGTTGAGCACCAGATTGCCGAAGGGCCCGTCCGTTCCGATCACCTGCCCATGCAGCCCGGTCGCATCTACGGATGCATTCTTCAGATCAAGGCGGACGAGTTTAGCCACCTCAATCGCTGGACCGGCCTGGCGAAAGTCCTCTCCGCGCGCAAGGTGCGCGCCAGCCGGCGAAAAAATGTCGCGCCCATGAAAGGTTGAGGAGATGCCGGAGCCGATCATCCACGTAGGATTGGTGATCTCATGCGCCTCCGTGATGCCGTCACGCTGCTGAATCAGAGTCAGCAGGCCGTTGTCAGGCAGGACGAAAAACTGGCCCACGCCGGACTTGGCAATGATCGCTTTGCGTGTCGAACCAACGCCCGGATCGATGACCACGACAAAGACCGCGTCCTTGGGAAAATATGGAGCGGAACCGGCCAGCAAGCGTGCGCCCATCGCGATGTTATAGGGTTCGGATTGATGGGTAATGTCCAGAATGCGCACTCCCGGCGCAATGCCGTCCATGACCGCCTTGCAGATTCCCACGGCATCGTCCTTCACATCAAAATCCGTCATGAAGCCGATCACGCGCGCTGGCGCCGGCTGCTGCGCTGCGGCCGTCCAGGCCAACAACGCCGCCAAGCCAGCCGCAAGCAGAAATTTCATCTTTTTATGCAAAGAACACCTCGAAATCTTTTTATTATGTTAACGTAGGCGAAGCAAGTCCGCGCGATCCTGCTTGGGCCTGTAGTGAAGGCAATTCCATATACAGTCGATATCTCTCTGGTGCAACAAAAATCGACTGGAATCACTTCAGAAGGCATAGCCAAAGACGATTCATTTTGCTGCCTGCCATCAAATTCTTTCTATCCCATTGACAATAAGATGGTTAATTGCAAACAAAACCCGTATCCGAATTCGGCTGGCTGCCCGAAAAGCCTCCGCTTCGCGAGTTGCGTGGCCGTCGCACTCGTCTTCCGGCTTGGCGTGCTGGCGGTGGTCTCCCTGTTCGCCGGACGCCTTGTTTCTATGCGCGTTCTAGCTGCGCCGGCAAAACAGTTCCAAGTTGCCATCCCTTCGCAAGGCCCGTTACACACCATCACCACGGCGCGTCAAGCGCACGACCTTTCCAGCGCCGAGGCAATTTGCGGCTATCCCATCCATCTACGCGGCGTGGTCACTTACTTCGACACCGACACCGGCCAAGGCTTCGGTGCTTTGTTTATACACGACGGCTCTGGAAGCATCTTTGTCAAAATTGCCGGAGGCGCGGTCAAGTCGCTCCCCATCGGCACAGTCATTGACGTGCGAGGCATAAGCAATATAGGTGGCTTCGCTCCTATCGTTGACCAGCCGCAATTTCAGCCAATCGGTCATGCGCCGCTCCCCAAGGCGGATGCTTTTGTTAGCCGCTCGCAGATCTTTGCAGCCGACTACGAGGGCCAATGGGTCGGAGTCGAGGGCGTCGTTCACTCGGTCACCGCCACAAGTCATCAAGTCACGCTGCAACTGGCGATGATGGACGGAATCCTTTTTGCAACTACAGTGCGGGAGCCGGGCGTAGACTATTCCCGCCTGATGGACACCATGGTGCGCATCCGCGGCGATGAGGCTCCCCTCTATAACAGCAATGGCCTGCGGATCGGTGCGCGTATTGTCTTTCCCAATCTCTCAGCGGTGCAGGTGGTGGAACCGGCGCCGTCTGACCCTTTCCAGTCGCCGGTCATTCCTATCGACAAATTGCTGCTTTGGGATCAGGTCTCCGTGTTGCGCCATCGTGTTCATCTGCGCGGGTCGGTGACCATGCAGTGGCCCGGTGTATCTCTATGCATCCGAGATGCAAGCGGTTCGTTATGCGCACAGACCGACCAGGACACGCGTCTTGCGATTGGCGATGAGACGGATATTGTGGGCTTTGCCGGGACGGAAAATTCCACGACCGTCCTCGCCAGCGCCATCTTCAGGAAAATGCAAGACGGGCTACCGGTGGCCGCCGTACCCGTGACCGCAGAGCAGGCGCAAGAAGGCAAATACAACTCCGAGGTGATCGAAATCGACGGTGCGTTGATTGGCCGCGACCTGGCCTCCTCCGACACCACGCTCATTCTTTCCTCCGGAAATTTCATTTTCACGGCCATTCTTCCTCGAAGCCTAGCAAAACCGGAGGCAAATGCATGGAAATTCGGAAGCAAGCTGCGCATTACCGGGGTCTGTTCGGTCCAATTCGATCCACAGCGGAGCGTGCTGGTGGACGGCGTGGCTGTGGGGAAATCCTTCCGCGTTCTGATGCGCTCCCCGCAGGATGTTGTCGTTCTCGAGCGGCCTACCTGGTGGACTCCTGCCCATGCTTTGATCGTGCTGGCCTTGGCTCTGGCTGGGACACTGGCGGTGCTGGTCTGGGTGGTGGTACTCAGAAGGCGGGTCCAGCATCAGACCACACTCCTGCGCGAGAGTGAAGAGCGTTTTCGCCATATGGCTCTGCACGACACGCTCACAGGGCTGGCAACCCGCCTATTGCTGGACGACCGGCTGAACGCCGCCATGGAGACCGCCAAGCGCCATCAGTCGGGGCTGGCGCTTCTCATGGTCGATCTGGACAAATTCAAGGAGGTCAACGACACCTTCGGCCACCAAGCCGGCGACGAGGTTTTGCGCGTCACTGCCGAACGCCTTGTGAATGCGGTGCGGACCAGCGATACGGTTGCTCGCATTGGCGGAGACGAGTTCATCGTGCTGCTCGCCGACCTGAGTGGTCCGCAAATTGCCGAGAGAATCGCTGCTCAGATCGTGACGGCTTTGGCGCTTCCCATCTGCTTTGAAGGCCGGGAGATGCCTGTCTCCGTAAGCATAGGGATTTGCGCTGCCTCGGCAGGTGACACGGAAGTGGATGCGCTCATGAAGAATGCCGATGCCGCCCTCTATCGCGCCAAGGAATGCGGACGTAACTGCTATCAGTTATTCTCACCGGAATTGGCTGAAGCAACCATCGAGCAAACTGGCAAAGCAAAATGATCTAGCTCTCTTTCGACGGCATTCCGCGGGATAGAGTTTACTCTGCAAAATAATCCGAGCCTCGACCATTTATCATGGAATTTCAATCCCTGGATTTTGCATGAAAGAGACTCCTAAACTTGATCCTGCCCTGCGCCGCCGCCTGCGCCACGCCGAAGGCAAGCTCCGCGCTGCGCAAACGCGGCTCTTGCGGACAGAGAGAAACATACAATATTGGACCAGAATACTGGCTGATCTCCGATACGAAAGAACACGCGCCGTCCAGCCGCCTCTTTGGCCGGAAGAAGAAATCAGAAACGAAAAGCCGAACTAGCGCGGGATAGGACCGCGCAGCCCGGCTTGGTTATTCGTGAACTGTTGAGTTACTTCGCTTCCGCAGCCTTCTGTGCGGCCCAGCGCTTTTTGACAGCATCCGCGATCGCTTTCCGCCCCTCAGGTGAAAGGTTTCTCTTCTTCTTTTTCGCTGCCTTCTCGGGCTTGGCCGCAACCGCCGCTGCCTTCTTGGAGGCAACCACTACCGCCGCTACCACTTTCTTGGGACGGCCGACCTTCTTCTTCGGAGCCGCCACAACGCCGCCGCTCAACAGAGCGCGTGCCTGCTGCAACTGGGCGATCTCCTGATCGATGGTTGCCAGAATATCTGAAATTGCCATGTTTCCTCCCTGATTGTATCTAGCAAATGGCCCAAACTCCGCAATACTAACTACGCTCGCGGCCGCCGGATCCAACTGCCTCATAACTACAATACGCATTTGTTTGAACTTTGACAAATGATGAGCTTCGATGATGAAGCAGGAAGAATCCTTTTTGGCAACAGAGAAGGATCAATTCGGGCGAGAATTCCCATTTTCAGCTAGGCCTATAAACATGTGTTGTTGTACGGATAACGGGCGCCCCACACTCGTCGCGTACTCGTTTGTTTAAGGCTTGGTGTTAAAGTTACGAATCTACGCAGTCAGAGACCTGGTACTATTTCGTAATCGTCGGAGTGTAACGCAGGCCTCCCGGCCGGCTGTAGCACGGACGTCATCGACCGCGCTTATCCAAAGCTAATTCCCTAATCAGGCCGTCTAAATACTAGTCAAAAAACCGGCAAATGAAGAATTGATTACAATCTTTCACGGGTCAATGATCGAATTCGGGAAACACAGTCTGGGAAAATGGACTGACTCTGTGCATTCGTCCGTCCATCTCTAACTGCGTGGAGCCCAAGGTAATCGTATCTTGAATCTATGAAGGTCACGAGCCAATCAGATAGCGGAAAACATCGCTTCGGTAAGGTCTTGTAGCAGGACTTTTCACTGCTAAAAGCAGGCGCCCTTCACCTTCTGCTCGCAAATCAAATGCAATTGCTCAGGCGAATTGGCAAAGACTCCACCATCGCCGCAATCCGCTAAAGTGGAAGTAGAAAGGGTCTTCTCCGAAGCGGTAAGACTCAAATGACGCGATCTGCAGGGAGCGGCAACCGTCCTTGGATCTCAATAGGGTATAGGAGTTTTGGTTTTGCTGTAGCTTGCGTGCGTTATAAAATTTTTCATTCTATTCTCCAATACGCCATTCGGCCCATTTTTCAATAAATTGTTTAACTTACAGCGCGCGAAGATTCTCCTGTACTCTTTTGCATCTATGTATCAGCCTCTCCCCGGTTTCAGATTCCGGGTCAAATTCCGGGAGCCATCTTCGATTCCTTCCGCCCTGCCTTTCACTCGCAGGCTTCCGCACTGGTAAACTTGAAAGACATGATTCTCCCGTTTGTCCGCGATATCTTCGCGGAGCTGGAGCACTCTTCCGGATTCGAGCGCGTTCGAAGGCACCTTAGCCTCGGCGCGGGGCGTAGGCGTGTCTCCGGACTGACGGCGACGGCGCGGGCCATCCATCTGCCGCTGCTGGCGCGGGCCGCGCGTCAGCCGGTGATCGTCGTAGTGGCTGACAACAAGGCCGCCGAGGCGCTGGAGCCGATGCTGCGGGCTGGCTGCGAACTCACAGGCGCCGTGGACCCATCCGCTGTGGTGCGCCTGCCGGCCCACGACGTTCTTCCCTTTGAAAATCTCTCGCCGCATCCTGATGTGCAGGAGCAACGCGCGGCGGCCTTGTGGAAGCTGGCCACCGGAGCCGTCTCCATCCTCATCGCCCCGGTTGAATCAGCCGCGCTCCGGCTCTTTGACCGCGATTACTATGCGGGCCTGGCCATCACACTTAGGCGTAGCGAAGAGGTGGATGTCGAGGTGCTCACCGCTCATCTGGCTGCTGTCGGTTATATGCAGATGGATCTGGTTGAAATGCCCGGTCAGTTTACCCGCCGCGGCGGGATTCTGGATGTTTATTCTCCCGAGTCCGACCGTCCCGTCCGTATTGAATTCTTTGGCGACGAGATCGAGACGATTCGTAAATTCGATCCAGAAACGCAGCGCTCCCAGAGCGGTCTCGATGAGACGCAGTTATTGCCACTGACTGAGACGCCGGTCACGGAACACCTTCTGGCCGCGGTGCATGGGCGCCTCAGCCGCCAGCGCGTCGAGTTAGAGGGCGCTCAGGATGACTCTGAAAAAACGCAGCGAATGGTCAATGAATTGGCCGCCGACGCCGGAGTAAGTGTCTTCCCTGGATGGGAGTTCTTCTCCGCAGTAGCTGGCGCGAACAAGTCTCTTCTAACTCTGCTGCCCAGGTGTGCGCTCTTTATTGAAGAGCCGGCTATGGTGCGTAATCAGATAGAACGCTGGTGGAATAAAGTCGAGCAGCGTCACGAGCGCTCGGCGATGGGTTCGCTGATTACGCCGGAAGACATTTATCTTCGGCCTGAGGCGCTGCAAGCCGCGCTGGACGGCCACATGGGCCTCGACCTCGACCAGCTCGGAGTGGTGGACGTGCTGGACGAAGATAACACTCTGGGAGAGATTGAGCTGAACACGCGCCCGACCCTCCGCTTTCATGGATCAATTCCAGCACTTACTGAGCAGTTGCGCGCGCTGATGAAGGACGAGGCGCGTATTGTTCTCGCCGCGCCGCATCAGGGCGACGTGGAAAGGCTGGCGACTGTCCTGCGGGAGTATCAGATTCCCTACCGCCTGGGAAGCCGTAACCCGCATCCAGGCGAGACCGTACTCGATGAATCGAGTTATCTCGCGAATGACCTGCGCGTGCCGGTGATTGTGCGCACGCCGATTGCCTCAGGAGTTAACTTTCTCGACTCGAATTTGGTTCTCTTCGGGGCCAATGACTTATCGGACGACGTGGATGTTGCGGCTAGGCCAGCGCCGAAGCGCTCCAAGACAGCGGCCTTTGTTTCTGACTTCCGCGACTTGGCCGTCAACGATTACGTGGTGCACGTCGAGCACGGAATCGCGCAATATCAGGGCCTGAAAGAAATCACGCAAGACGGGCTTTCGGTTGAGTTTATGATTCTGGAATTTGCCGAACAGGCCAAGCTCTATGTCCCACTTACTCGGCTGGATTTGATTCAAAAGTACCGCTCGACGGACACCGGCCCTGCGCCCGCGCTTAACCGGCTTGGGTCGCAGCAGTGGGCCAAGACCAAAGCCCGCGTCCGCAAGGCCATGCAAGACATGACCGGGGAGTTAGTCAAGTTATACGCCGAGAGGACCACAGCGCAGGGAACCTCCTTCTCCAAAGATAATGAATTCCAGCGGGAGTTTGAGGACTCCTTTGATTACAGCGAAACCGAAGATCAGTTATCCGCAATTCGCGCCATTAAATATGACATGGAATCCACACGCCCCATGGATCGGTTGCTTTGCGGGGATGTGGGGTACGGCAAGACGGAGGTTGCCATGCGTGCGGCCTTCAAGGCCGTGCAGGACGGCAAGCAGGTCGCGGTACTTACGCCAACTACCATCTTGAGCTTCCAGCATTTTGAAACCTTCAAAAAGCGGTTTTCGCAGTTTCCCATTACCGTCGAGATGATCTCTCGCTTCCGCACAGCCAAAGAACAAAAAGAAATCGTCGCGCGGGTGGAGACAGGAAAGATTGACATATTGATTGGCACGCACCGGCTCTTGTCAAAAGACATCAAGTTCCAGGATTTGGGTCTCTTGGTCGTGGATGAGGAACAGCGCTTCGGCGTGCGCCACAAAGAACGGCTCAAGCAGATGCGCAAGGAGATTGACGTGCTGGCGATGAGCGCGACGCCGATTCCGCGCACGCTGCATATGTCCTTAGTTGGCCTGCGCGATATGAGCGTGATCGAAACGCCGCCCAAGGACCGCATGGCGATTCAGACTGTCGTGGCCAAATTTGACGAGAAGATCATTCGTTCCGCAGTTGAAGTCGAATTAGAGCGCGGCGGCCAGGTCTACTTTGTGCATAACCGCGTCGAGTCGATCTACGAGATAGCAGCGCGCATTCAGGAGTTAGTCCCAGCAGCGCGGGTTACGGTCGGCCACGGCCAAATGGGCGAGACGGAACTGGAGCGCGTGATGCTGGCCTTCATGCGCCACGAATACGATGTCTTGGTCGCTACGACAATTATCGAGAACGGTCTGGACATTCCGCTGGCGAATACCATGCTTATTAATCGCGCCGACCGCCATGGGTTGAGCGAGTTATACCAACTGCGCGGAAGAGTGGGCCGTTCAAACCGGCGCGCCTATGCATATTTATTGATTCCGCCGGAGCAAGAGTTGACGGAGATCGCCCGTCGCAGGCTGGCGGCTCTCAAGGAATTCAGCGACCTGGGCGCGGGCTTTAAGATTGCGGCTCTGGACCTGGAGTTGCGCGGGGCAGGGAATATGCTCGGAGGCGAACAGAGCGGGCATATCGAGGCGGTTGGCTTCGAGTTATATACGTCGATGCTGGAAGCGGCCGTGAAGGAGATGAAAGGTGAGAGCAGCGAAGAGCGCCCGGCTACACAACTTAACCTGGGGATCGCGTTGCGCATTGATGAGAGTTATGTGCCGGAAGAGAACCAGCGGCTGCGGCTGTACAAGAAGATAGCCGGAGCGGTGAGCGAAGCAGCGGTGAACGAAGTGCGCGCGGAGATGGAAGACCGCTACGGCGCGCCGCCGGATGCTACTGTTTACTTGCTGGAGGCATCGTTGATCCGGTTGGAATGCGAGCGGATCGGCATTGCCCAGGTGGATCGCAAGCGCGCCGAATTGCAGATTCGCTTCACTGAAAATGCGGCTATCGATCCGCAGCAGTTGATGCGATTGGTTGCGCGGAACTCAAAGCGTGGAGCGCAGTTCACACCGCAGGGCCTTTTAAAGTATCCTTTGTCTGCGATACGCAGTGACGAACTTCTGCTTGAGATTCGCGAATTGATTGAGAATTTGGCGCCTGCTCCAGTAAATGTTTGAGGTTTTTTGAAGATGAGAAGAGATGCGATGAAAAAGATTCACATGTTACTTGCGATTGGAGCGATTATGACTTCGGCGATCAGCGCCCATGCGAACAAGGAAACCTGGCAGCAGGAGTTTGCCAGGGTTTCGGACGAGTACTTTGACCAGTTGTACTTCCACTATGCCCCCACGCAGGGAACGCTGGTTGGTTATCATCAATACGATGCGCAGTTGGAGGACAACTCGCGCAAGAATATTGATGCGGAGATTGCGGCGCTTAAGAGTTTTGAGAAACGAATCGAAGCGATTCGCCCAGATGCTTCCACTGCTGATTTCGTCCCGCGTAGCGACCGCGAGATTGTGCTCGCCAACATTCGCTCGCAGCTACTTACGCTTGAAGTGATTCGGCCATGGGAGAAAAACGCGGATAATTATTCAAGCACCTGCGCGAATGGAGCATTCTCTTTGATGGAGCGCAGGTTTGCTTCGCCGGATGAGCGGTTGCGCTCACTGGTTGCGCGCGAAAAGCAGATGCCGGCGCTGCTGGCTGAAGCGCGCGTGAATCTGAAGAACCCGCCCCGCGTTTTTACGGAGATCGCCATCGAGCAGTTGCCGGACATTGTGAGCTTTTTTGAACGGGATGTTCCGCCGGCTTTTGCCGACGCAAACGATGCAACGCTGAAGGCAGAGTTTTTACAATCGAATGCAACAGTGATTGGCGCGCTGAAAGATTATCTCATCTGGCTGAAGATGGATTTACTTGCTCGGTCAAACGGAGACTTCCGCATCGGCGCAGACACATTCTCGAAGAAACTTCAGTATGACGAGATGGTGGATTTGCCGCTGGACAAGCTGCTTGAAATAGGTTGGGCAGATATGCACAAGAATCAAGCGCATTTCAAAGAAGTAGCCAAGGAACTGGAACCGAGCAAGGAACCGGGTGCAGTGCTTGAGGAGCTTGGACAAATGCATCCTGCGCCCGATCAATTGCTGACCAGCTTTCGCGCCACCTTCGATGGACTGATTGGCTTTATTCGCGCGCATCATATAGTTACCATTCCTTCGGATGTGCGGCCCATCGTGGAAGAGACGCCGCCTTTCATGCGCGCAACGACCTTTGCATCGATGGACACGCCGGGGCCGTTTGAAACGCATGCCACTGAAGCTTACTTCAATGTAACTCTCCCCGATCCTTCACTTAAGCCGGAAGAGGTGGAAGGATTCATGCATTCCTTCAATATCGGCACGGTGATTTCAACGGCGGTGCATGAAGCTTATCCAGGGCATTACATTCAGTTCTTATGGCTGCCGCAGGCGCCGAGCCGCGTGCGCAAGATATTGGGAGCAAACACAGACATTGAAGGATGGGCGCACTACACCGAGCAGATGATGCTCGACGAAGGCTATGGACAGCCCGGAGCCGGAGCAAAGGATGAGCGCGAGGCGAAGTTTCTGCGGCTGGGCCAGTTGCAAGATGCGTTGCTTAGAAATGCGCGGCTGATCGTGGGTATCCAGATGCACAGCGGCAAGATGAGCTTTGACGAAGCAGTGGAGTTTTTTCAAAAGGAAGGTTATCAGTCCAGGGAGACTGCGACGATGGAGACCAAGCGAGGAGCCGGCGATCCGACTTATCTATACTACACGCTGGGCAAGCTGGAGATTATGAAGCTACGCGAAGACATGAAAAAGAAGCAGTGCACTGCATTTTCACTGGAAAAATTTCATGATGATTTCTTGAAGCAGGGATTTCCGCCCATCAAAATTGTGCGCGAGGCGATGCTAGGGGATGATTCGCCGGCGCTGTAAGTTTCAGGTTTTATCAAGACGCGGGAGGCGCAATGAGCAAACAAGTTCGAATAGCAGTTTTTCCAGCGGGCGGATTAGGAACGCGGTTTTTGCCGGCTACCAAGGTAATTCCCAAGGAGATGCTGGCGCTGGTGGATAAACCTGTCATCCAGTATGGAGTCGAAGAGGCGATTGCATCGGGGATAGAACATATTATTATTGTGACCGGACGCGGCAAAGGCGCGATTGAGGACCACTTCGACCATAGTTTTGAATTGAATGCGGCGCTGGAGAGGAGCGGAAAGCATGAGTTGCTGGCGGTTTCGCGTGGAGTTTCCTCACTCGCGCGCATCAGTTATGTGCGGCAGAAAGAACCGCTAGGCCTGGGTCACGCTGTGCTGTGCGCCAAGAATCTGGTGGGTGATGAGCCTTTCGCGGTAATTCTGCCCGACGATGTGATTGAGTCGGAAGTGCCATGCCTGAAACAAATGATTGAGGTCTTCGATGCGCGGGGCGGTTCGGTGCTGGCCGCGCAGACCGTGGAGGGCGAGGGGATCAGCGCCTACGGCGTGCTGGCTGGGGCGGCGGACGAGAATCACTGGCGGATTTTCAACTGCAACGGAATGGTGGAGAAGCCTAAGTTCGCCGATGCACCCTCGAAGCATGCCATCGTTGGACGTTACATACTGTCCCCGCGCGTCTTTGAGTTACTGGAGCAGACCAAGCCGGGCGCGGGCGGCGAGATACAACTTACCGATGGTATCAAGGCTCTGCTTAAGTTGGAAAAGGTTATTGGCTACATCTTTGACGGCAAGCGGTACGACGTGGGAGATAAGTTGGGAATGCTGCAAGCGACAGTCGAATTTGCACTGAAGCGCGACGATCTTGGGCCGCAGTTCAGGGCATATTTAAAGGGACTGGCGTTGTAAAGTGAAGCTAGCAGAGTTCAGTGCCGTTTTATCTCCGCCAACTCAGCTAGCTTCGCTAACATCACACCTTCCATTTGATGTTACAGCCGATGGAAGGCCGCTGGTCAGCGGGAACAGGCTTACCAGCCAGCACAGTCTCGATGGCGAATCGAATATCTTCGCCGGTTACAGGAATTCCATTTCCCGGGCGGCTGGAATCGAATTGGCCTCTGTAGACCAGACGAAAATCGGCGTCGAAGAGAAAGAAATCCGGCGTGCAGGCGGCCTTGTAGGAATGCGCGACGGCTTGCGTCTCATCATACAGATATGGAAAGACGAAGCCATAGCTCTCAGCCTGGCGCTTGAGTCCGTCGGGCGCGTCGGCAGGGTGCGTAGCGGCATCGTTGCTGCTGATGGCAACAATAGCCATGGGCTGGCTTGCGTAGTCCTTGCCCAGCTTCGCCAGGCCTTCATTGATATGTTTGACATACGGGCAGTGGGCGCAGATGAAGATGACCAGCAGGGCCTTTTCTCCGCGGAAGTCATCGCGGCTTATCAGCTTGCCAGTCACAACATCGTTGAGTGTGAAGTCGGGGGCGATGGTGCCCAGTTCGAGCATGGTGGATTCGGTAAGGGACATATTAATCTCCTCGATCAATGATCAATCGGTTAGTGCAAGTTTCCGCTTTCAAAGGTTCCGAAAATGAGAATTCATACCAGTATTTGACTGTCTTTATCTTTCATAATTGAAGTGCATGATCTTCTTGTCCTTCTTGCTGATTTGCACCTCGAAATCAGGGTGCGAACCTGTGCTTCCGAATCCTTCACATGTGGCATCTGTTGACCTGAGAAGCACTGTTATGAAGTCTGGTTCATCATAGATCACGATATTGTAGTTATCCAAATTCAGATGGTTCTTTTGAAATACGGGTTCTGCAATTTTTATCCACTTCAAATACGTGCCCGGAATTTGTGTTGCATCATTGCATCTGCCCTTTTCTGCATATGCAACACACATACTTAGCATTGGTATGGCAATGATTGCAACCGACAGAAGTTTTCTCATAATAGTGTTTTCTCCTCTCCAATTGCGTACTTCAAAACAGCGGCGTCTGGCGTCCGGGCATGGTGAGTCCGAAGTGCTCATACGCCAGGCGCGTGGCGACGCGGCCTCGGGGCGTGCGGTCGAGGAAGCCAATTTGGATGAGGAATGGCTCATAGACCTCTTCCAGCGCATCCTGCTCCTCGGCGAGCGTGGCGGCCAGCGTGCTCAGGCCGACTGGGCCGCCGTCGTATTTCTGGATGATGGCCAGCAGCAGCTTGCGGTCGATCTCGTCAAAGCCGTGGGCATCGACTTCCAGCATGGTCAGCGCGGCGTTGGCTGTCGGGCGGTCGATGACGCCGGATGCTCGCACCTGGGCGTAGTCGCGGACGCGGCGCAGCAGGCGGTTGGCGATGCGCGGCGTTCCCCGGGAGCGCAGGGCGATCTCCGCCGCGCCGTCGTGATCGATGGGGATCTGCATTACTTCGGCGGAGCGCTCGACGATGAAGCGCAGTTCGTCCTCGGTGTAAAACTCCAGCCGCAGCAAAATCCCAAAACGGGAACGGAGCGGAGACGATAGCAGACCGGGCCGTGTGGTAGCGCCAATAAAAGTGAAGGGGCGAATCTCCATCACATGCGTGCGCGCGGCTGGACCCTGGCCAATCATGATGTCCAGTTTGTAGTCTTCCAGGGCGGTATAGAGCTTTTCTTCCAGCACCGGCTGCATGCGGTGGATTTCGTCCAGGAAGAGCACCTGCCGCTCGCGCAGGTTGGTCAGAATCGCCGTCAAGTCGCCCTGGATCTGAAGGGCGGGACCGGAGGTCTGTTGGAAGCCAACGTCCAACTCATTGGAAATAATGGTGGCCAGCGTGGTTTTTCCCAAGCCGGGCGGGCCGAAGAGCAGCACATGGTCCAACGCCTCACCGCGGGATTTTGCTGCTTCCAGCGCAATGGCCAACTGCTCCTTGGCTTTGGATTGGCCGATGAACTCGCGCAGCCAGCGCGGGCGGAGCTTGAGTTCAAAGCCCTGCTCTTCGTCGGCGCGCGAGGCGCTGACCAGCCGTTCCCCACCCCGACGACGAGAATCTGTCGTCGGGGACCCCGGTTCCGGGTTGTTGTCGCGAATGGCCATACTCTTGTGAAGTGTAGCCGTTCCAGGCCGCGCGGGGCAAAGTGCGGCTCGCCGGGGCCTGGAACGGCAATTCGGAGGCAAACCCCATCTAGATAATGCATTTAGAGCGCCGCACTGCTTATTGACTGTCTTGATTCCGTAGAAATCGAGCGCTTTTTCACATCCGTCCCTCTGGCAATTTGAAGGCATATAGTCGAAGATGGAAGAGGTTCCATAGCTGAGCCGCCTTCGTGCAGAGCTTAAGTGACTGGAATCGCCAGGAGACCCTCATGTTCAAACGCCTCTGCCTTGGAGTGCTTCTTCTCGCCGGGCTTGTTCTGTCCTTTAACGGCTGCAACACCGATGCACCCTCTGGACTGACCACGATCGTCATCAGTCCCGCCACGGTTACGGTCGAGTTGGCGCCACCGGGTTACAAGCAGGGGCAAAGCCAGTTCACGGCCATCGGCTACTACGGTCATGCGGGTCATCAGGCGACACAGGATATTACCAGCCAAGTCACGTGGTCTTCCAGCGGGAGCCAGATCGCGGGCATCAATAGTACCGGATTGGCCACGGCTACTGGCTTTGATAGCGTGTCTGGCTTGGGATGGGTTGGGTCCACCAGCATCACCGCCAGCGCGCCCGGATTCAATGGCCAAATCGTCAGCAATACCGCGACCTTCAACGTGACCGCTTGCACGTTGTGCGTCAATACAGATGTCTCCACGGTCACCATCTTCCCGGGCTCTCAATCCGTTGCCTCTCTGGGCGTTCCCGTGCAGTTTGTAGCGCTCGGCAAGACGGTCAGCGGCGATACCGTTGTTCTGACGGGTGCGCCAGGGATTTCATGGGTTTCCAGTGTTCCGACTGTTGCCGCGATGAGCACGACGGTCTTGGGTCAAGCTACCACTGCCGGCGCGGGCAGCACTACCATTACAGCTACCTATACCAACCCACTGGACGGCACCGGAGCCTCCGGAAGCGCAAACCTCACCGTGGCTCCGGCCGGCTCGCCTGAACCTCTGACCTCGGTGACCGTCTCTCCGACCACGCAAACGTCCTTGGCCGTCGGTCAAACCGTTCAGTTCCTCGCCATTGCCACCACCGGCTCCGGAACATTCGTCAATCTGACCAATCAGAACGCCACAGTCAACGGTCAATTGATCAAAGCCGCCACTTGGACTTCAAGCAATCAATCCGTTGCCACCATCGATCCTGTTTCCGGCATCGCCACATCAAAGGCGGCCGGCGTAACCGTAATCACAGCTGTAGCCACCAATACCAACGACGGAACCATAGTATCAGGCACCGCAACCTACACAGTGACAGTGGCAGGCTCCACATCCTCGGAGCCGTTGGTCTCCATCGCTATCCAACCCAGCGCACAGACCTCCACGTCCATCGGCGCGGCTTCCAACGTCAACTTCATTGCCATCGGCACCTTGGGATCCGGCGGCACGGTATTGCTGTCCAATGCCATACAGACAATCAACGGACAGACGATTAATCCGGTGAGCTGGCTCTCCAGCAATCCATCGGTGGCCAGCTTCGCCAATAGCACTGTTGGCACGGCTACGCCGAATGCCGCCGGCGCCACGGCCATCACAGCCGTCGTCACAAACCCCGATAAGACCCAGGTGACTGCAACCGTCCCTTACACCGTCACGACGACCTCCACCTCCACTGAACCGCTGACCGCTGTAACCATCTATCCGCCGAGTCCCTCGGTCTCGACGCCGAATGAATCCAGCCAATTGCTGGCCATCGGAAGCTTCTCCGCCGCTCCCACCACGCAGGATGTAACCACTGGCCTTGCCAACCCCGTTGTTACTACCAATTGGAGTTCCAGCGATCTTGGAGTGGCTACTGTAGCCACGGTGCCCACCGCCTGTCCTGCGCCCGTCAAAGGGGCAATCTCCTGCACTCTCTCTGCTTGCCCCAAAGGTTCCACCGGCGAAACCTGCACCACTTGTGCAGGTACAAACACTTCCGCCTCAGGTATTTACTGCGCCACATCGAATCTGGTCACGCCGGTTGGCACGGTCACAGGAGTCAATAAGGGATCCTCTGTGATTATGGCGATTTCCGCGAATAAGGACGGCACGCTCGTGCCCGCCAGCACCACATTCTCCGTGCTGGGTGGAAGCACGGAAACCTACACCGCGTTGACCATCTATCCGGGGTCGCAATCCGCCACCGCGCCAGCCCAGCAGAGCCAATTCATCGTTTTGGGCACAGAAGGCACCACCGGCATGACCTACGATGTGACCAACCTGGTTCAGTGGTGCTCCAGCAATCCGACTATTGCCACGATTGGCAGTACAAGCACAATACCAACAACACCCGATTGCGCCAACGACAATGCGCCAATGTTAACACCTCCTATACTTCCTGAATTGGACCCCGCGACTCCCGGTGTGGCTACGGCGTTGGCTTCCGGCAGTACAAACATTACCGCAATCTATACCAACCCCAATGGAAGCGGCCAGGTGATCGCATCGGTAGGCTACTCTGTGACCATCGGCGCGGCGCCGGAGCCGCTGATCTCGATCAATGTCATACCAGGTTCCATCACGGTCACCAATGTGGGGCAATCCGCGCAATACTTGGCCTTCGGTACTTACTCAACCACTCCAACCGTTCGTGATCTGACAGATAAGGTTACTTGGTATTCCTCATCTTCTGAAGTTGCAACCATCGAATCTTCCGGTACCTCTGGAGAGACTGGTGGTGTGGCTACAGCAATGGGTTATACGGGGAATGCCGTTATCTATGCTTTTGGTATGAATCCGGATGGCACTGTCGTAACTTCCAATGCGGTAACATTCACGTGCAAAGACGAAGCAGGCATTTGCGAGCCGACGCCAGCTCCCGTTTTGCTGGCAACTTTGACCGCATTTAACTCCGGTTCAGTCTATGACACGGGTGAAAACCAGACCAGCTGGCTGATCACCGCTCCCGACGATCAGGGTAAGCCGAATCTGATCCACTGCGGTCCTGGTTCGGAGATCGCGGGGTTGGGAAACTCGGTCTGCACAGGAACGTATGCATCGGGATCGACCGCGACGTTGACTGCATGGTTGGCTGATCCGGCAACGGGCAAGCAAATTCCGATCGATAATACCTTTGGTGGCTGGTCGTCGAATTGCGGCGAAACGGTTACAAAAATCCCCTTCACAGTAACTAGCGTGACATTTGGCGCGAGCACAACAACTATCATTGCAAACAATGAGATGTCGGGGGGAGAAGTTGGAGTGTTTGAAGGGCTTACCGGGAATGCGGCTGTTTTAAATGGACTGGAATTTATGGTTTCCAATCCAACTTTAAATTCCTTCCAAATCACGTATCCGGGGGCAACTCCGGGCGGTCCTTACACAACCACAGGGACATTCACAATCACAACCGTGGTGAGTACGCCGGACCTGAGTTCAACCTGTTCCCTGCCTATCGACACCAACATCTCCGTCGGAGCGATTTTCTACAGCCTCTCTCTGAGCTGTCCAGCAACAACGAGCGGCACGGTGAACAAACCATTTAGCAGTGGAACTATTGCGGTGAGCAACGGCACGGGTCCAGACACATTCTCGGTGGTGGGCACGCTTCCGGCAGGGCTGACACTGAATACGCTGAGTGCAACCACGGCCTCGGTGACGGGTACGCCAACGGCTAAATCAGGGTCGGGCGCGCCATTTGTCCCCGGTCCGTTCTACATCACGGCGACGGACGCAAACGGCACCCAAGCCTCAGCTGCATCGGCTTGCGGGATCACAATCAACTAATTCATGCAAGCTCAACTCATCCAACAGCAAAGCCGCCCTTTGGGGCGGTTTTGCTGCATTTGGAAGGAAATATGCAGGGTTCTCCTTCCATTGCGCGTTCTTTGCACAATGGAAGGGAGTCCAGTATCCCAAATTCGCAGGTAAACAAATAGCGAGTAAAACGCTCCGACAAAGCGCTATGTCAAAGACGCGTTATCGCACGCTGATGTCCCCATCCACGTCCACCACCAGATCGTCTCCCTGCGTGTGCATCGAGTGGACAATCAGCTTGTCCAGAGTCACCTTGAAGCCGGTGGCGGCAGCCGCCCCGGTCATTGATTTGCGCAACAGATCGGCGGCATTGATCTTCATGCTGGAAGGGAGCTTGCGGCTCAGGAAGGGCGTGAGCAGGAAGTTCAGCTCTTTTTGATCGACCACCTTGTCCAGGCGCGCATCGCGAAATCCAATCGTCTCGCCTTCGCCGACCGGAGCCAGCGAGACCTCGGAAGCGGTGTTCAATGAAATCCCCAGGCAGGAGCTGCCGAAGGCCTTGCCCAGCTTGGCGTGGACCTTGAGCACCACAACCACGCGCTCCTCAACAAAGCTGAGCTGCGCATCGTCGGCATAGACAAAGCAAGCGGACTGCGCGTTGCCCTTGAGGTAATAGCGGCCATCCGGACCGCTGAAGAGTTGCTGTTTAAGGGTGTGCTGCAAAACGTCGCGGCTCACCTTCAGTTCTACGGCGCAGCATGGCGCCACTGTGCCGGCCAAGAGCAGTAAGCTGCCCGCCAGCATTCGCCAGGATTGAGTCATACGACTATCGTCCCACCGGGGGGCTATCGAATGCCAGTTTTACGTGGGATAGTACGTAATTGCAAATCCTATGCAACGGATCGGCCAACACCTCGACCGCGTGTTGGCGCCTACGCAGGCGTCACATCCGAGAGTCGCCAGTCGGCGTGTAACGCTTGTCCAAGGCGTGTCCAAAAACCAGCAAGTTGCCGTCCGGGGCAAGCAGGATCAACTCGCGCTGGCCGTAACTCTTGTCTGCGGGGCCGTGAACATCGCCGCTGGGCAACAAGTCTAGTTTCGGCTTGAGTTCCGCGTAGAGACGGTCCACGTCATGAACGTCAATGTAATACGCAAAGCGCCTTGTGCCCGGCGGTGGGGCATTCTCGCCGGTCTGCTGCCAGATGCGGAAGCCGGCGCTCTCACGCTGCACATAGGCGTAATCGGAAAAGCGCAACTGAACCTCAAAGTCGAGAAGGCCGACAAAGAAAGTCAGAGCTTTTTCCAGATCCTCGACGATCAGAAAGGGAGTGACCTGGATGAAGTTGGGCGTGAATCGGGGCGTTGGATTGGACATTTCACCCTCCCCTTGCATCAATATGCGTAAGGTTAGCACAGCTTCGCCGACAGCTACAAAGCTGCGGCGGGTGTGCAGGATGAAGCCAGTATAGTGCCGCGCGGGACGTGGAGTACAGCCAATGCGCCGTGCATAAAAAAAGAGGGGGCTGCTAGCGTTTAGACTGGTAGAGTTCCTTTGAAGACAATGCCTCACCGCTTCGCACGCATTCGCCGCTTTCACTTCAATCTGCCGCAGCGCATCGCGGCGGGGCTGCTGGCGGTGTTTCTGCTGCAAGGGTTCTGGATCATCGGCCATCAGACGCTTACCGATCGCGATTACCACTATGCCGACTGCGGACGCAGAAGCTGGGAGCAGCCCGCGCAATTCGCCTCCGGATTGCCCCCTTGCGGCGGCATCCCCGACGGAATCCTCGCCTACCGCCTGGCCGGGCTGCCGCTGACGCTTGATCTGCTTGCCGAGCGCGCTCTGGATCACCTCCGCAAGCCCGAAGATCGCGTGGTGCAAACCAGCGGCTGGGTAAGCACCTGGGAGTTGCGCCACCAACTCACTCTCACGCTGCTGCTGCTGCGCCTGTCCTTTCTCGCGGTAGGATGCATGCTCGGCGGTGGCCTCTGGTGGGTGACGCGGCGGCTCTACGGTAATCTGGGCGGCTACACAGCTCTCACGCTCTACTGCTTTTCTCCAGCCGTGCTGAAGGCTTGCGTTGCGCCCAACGCGGAGGCGCTGGCTGCGCTGGGTCTTTATGGTGGCGTTTATACTTGCATCGGCGTCGCCCACGCGATGCAAGGGCCGCGCCGCAAGTGGCGTCCGCGCATTCTACTGCTGATGGCAGCCTTTGGGCTGGCGGCTGGCTCGCACCTGTCCGCGCTGTTCCTGGTGGCGCTGCTGGGGTTGGCTGCAATGCTCTGGGTGGCCGAAGGGCGCAGGAAGCAAATTCTACCGATCGTGCTGATTGTCGCAGCCGGCGCGCTGGCCTTTCTCTTCGCCTGTTACGGTTTCTCACTGCAAGCCTTCGGTGCATGCCTCCATTTGCAGGTAGGTCAATGGGGGCTCTCGCTCGACCCGGCCATGCGCTTCTTCTCCACGCCATCCAACGCAGGAATCAGCGTGGCCGCCGCAGCCGCCCTGCTCCTCTACCTGAACGCGCGCCGCTCCCGCTACTTCGGGAACTCCGTTCCTTTGATCTGCGCGGTTGCCTTGCTGCCGCTGATACTGAACGGCTCCCCCTGCCTCTGGGCGCTGCCCTTCCTGCTCACCTTCATCTCTGGGGTCTTAGCCGACGCCTACGAATCGCCGCGCGGGCGGTGGGCGATGGGTGCTGCTGCGGCCATCCTGCTCCTCCAAGCAGTTCTCTGCGTTCTGAGCCTGCCGCGGCTGATATAGATAACGTTTCAGTCTCTTCCATTGCTATAATCGGGAATCCCAGCTTTCGGAATCGGAATCTTCCATGGCCATTCTCCCAGTACAAAGACAACTTTTCGACATCCCGGACGAAATTGCTTACTTCAATTGCGCCTACTACTCTCCACAGTTGAATGAATCGCGCCGGCGCCTGCTCGTGGGCGTTGGCCAGAAGAGCCATCCGTGGGGTCGAACGGCGGCCGATTTCTTTGAGGATGCAGACACCATCCGCACTCTGGCCGCACGGATCTTTGGCGGCGACGCCGACGGATACGCCATCATTCCAGCGGCCAGTTACGGCTTGAGCACCGCCGCGCGCGCACTGGAGCCGCACCTGCGCAAGGGAGACAAGATTCTCTACGCGGCAGATGAATTTCCCAGCGGCGTATTGCCCTGGATGAGAACCGCGCAGGAGAGCGTCGCAATTCCCATCGCCATTCCCGCTCCGGAGCAGGGAAGCTGGACCGAGGCGATCCTGGCGCGCATCGAAAAGGGCGTCAAGGTGGTCGCCGCCTCCACCTGCCACTGGACCAACGGAGCGCCCGTCGATCTTGTCGCTATTGGCAAAGCATGCCGCGCAGTCGGGAGCGCGTTGATCGTCGATGCAACCCAGTCCCTGGGAGCCATGCCGCTCTCCCTAGACGAAGTGCAACCGGACTTTTTGGCCGCCTCCGGCTACAAGTGGCTTCTCTGCCCGTATGGCTTTGGCCTTCTCTATGTTGCGGAGCGCTGGCGCACAGCGCGCCCCCTCGAAGAATCTTGGCTGACCCGCGACAACGCCCGCGACTTTGCGGGACTGGCGAACTATTCTGACAGTTATCTTCCCGGCGCGCGCCGCTTTGACGTGGGCGAAACCTGCACGCCGACAATTCTTCCCGGCGCTATCGCTGCTTTGGAACAGATCGAAAAGTGGGGCGTGGCCAACATCGCCGAATCGTTGAAAGAGATCAACCATAAAATTGCCGCATTACTTGAACGTCACGGATTCATCCTGTCCGCGTCCTCGCATCGATCCCCTCACCTCTTCGGCGCGCGGATGCCGGCAGATTTCCCTGGAAATCTGGTGGAGGCGTTGAGGGTAAGAAGTGTCTTCGTCAGCCAGCGCTCCAACTCCATCCGCATTGCGCCGTATCTGCATTGCAGCGCGAGCGACGTGGATCGCTTTCAAGAGGCATTGGAGCAGATCAGCCAGAAGATGCTGTAGCGGCGGAAATTCACGCGCGAGGCGATGTGCTGAGCGGCTAGCTGATTCCGGCGCTATCAAGACATCTACACAAGACCTCTTCTCCAAAAAGGCACTTGACAGCATTAGGCATTCCAAGGCATAATTTGTTATTGCATTTGTTAGGACCGGCCAGACGGGAGACTGAGCCTCGAGCGTAGGAGCGATATGGCTCAGCAAGATTGGAATGTCATCTTCCACGACGATTTTGTGCCGGAGTTTAGTCAGTTTTCTGAACCTGTCCGCCAGAGGATTATTTCTCTGGCCCAAGTGCTGAAGGTGTTCGGTCCGCAACTGGCCGGAACGAAAGTGAAAACGCTGAATGGATCGAAGCATTCGAACATGAAGGAGCTTCGATTTGATGCCGATAACGGCGTGTGGCGAGTTGCCTTCGCATTCGATGTGAAACGGGCCGCTATCTTACTGGTTGGCGGAGATAAGTCCGGTGTTTCTCAGGACAAGTCTCACCGGAATCTGATCGAAATTGCTGATCGGCGTTTCGATCAACACCAATTGAAACTTACCAACAAGAGGAAGAAAAATGACAGTCTCTTTGGAAGAGATGATCGCTCGGGAATCTGAAGAATCACAGCTTCGCATCAAACAGATGGCAGCGGAGTTGATCGCCGAGGAACTGAATCTGCGCCAGTTGCGCCGTCATCGGAGGTTGACCCAAACTCGTTTGTCGAAGAAGCTCAAGATTGGGCAGGAAGGTGTCTCGCGCATCGAGAAGCGGGCAGACCTCTATCTCTCCACGCTACGCAGCTTTGTGGAGGGTGTGGGTGGAGAGTTGACGCTGATGGTCAAATTTCCCGACGGGCCACCGGTGATTCTGGCGGGATTCGGCGAGAACGCGGGCGAGAACACGGCCGAAACCAAGGCCAAAAAGAAGGCGCACACTACAGCCAAATCAAAGCCTGTAACCCGCCGCGCGGCTTGAGGAAAACCGAGTGCGGAAAGCAGCCCGAAAATCACTCTATAAATCCAACCAAAATAAGGACTTATTTCCTCATCTTAACCTTGCTAAAACCCGCCTGAAACGGGTAAAATAGAAGCACGCCCGCAGACTTCGGCCCTGCCTTTACCGATACCCGTTCGCCGCCTCTCGCCGGGCCAGAAAAGACCTTATGCCAGACGATTTGAATCCCATGCTCCCCCTCGAAGGCGGCTCTCTGCCCAAGAGCGGAACCAACTACCTCCCCATGAACATCGAGGAGGAGATGCGCCGCTCCTACCTCGCTTACTCGATGTCCGTCATCGTGGGCCGCGCCCTGCCGGACGCCCGCGATGGCCTCAAGCCCGTCCATCGCCGCATTCTTACCGCCATGGACCGCGAGGGCCTGCAGCATAACAAGCGCTACTCCAAGTGCGCCGGCGTCGTCGGCGAGTGCCTCAAGAAGTACCACCCCCATGGCGACTCCTCCGTATATGACGCCCTCGTCCGCATGGCCCAGCCTTGGTCTCTGCGCTATCCCATGGTTGATGGTCAGGGCAACTTCGGCTCCGTCGATGGCGACCCGCCCGCTGCCTACCGTTATACCGAGTGCCGTATGGAGCGCATCGCCGAGGCGATGATGGCCGACATCGAGATGGAAACCGTCGATATGATGCCCAACTTCGACGAGACCACCGACGAGCCTACCGTCCTGCCCACGCGCATTCCCACGCTGATCGTCAATGGCTCCAGCGGCATCGCCGTCGGCATGGCCACCAATATCCCGCCGCACAACCTCACCGAAGTCATCAACGCCACCATCGCGCTGGTCAATAACCCCCAAGGCGGCCTCGCTGAAGTTCTCAAGCACGTCCAGGGCCCCGACTTCCCCACTGGCGGCTTCCTCTACGGCAAATCCGGCATCCCGGCTGCCTATAGCACCGGCCGCGGCCGCTTCCTCATGCGCGCCCGCACCGCCCTCGAATCCCTGACCAAGGAAAAACAGGCGATCATCGTCACCGAGATCCCCTATCAGGTCAACAAATCCAAGCTCATCGAGCGCATCGCCGAACTGGTCACCGACAAGATCATTGACGACATCAGCGACGTTCGCGACGAATCCGACCGCGACGGAATGCGCATCGTCATCGAACTCAAGCGCGGCGCGCAGCCGGAGATCGTCCTCAATCAGCTCTACAAGCACACCTCGATGCAAGAGAGCTTCTCCATGATCTTCCTTGCGGTGCTCAACGGCCAGCCCCGTGAACTCGCGCTCGATCAGGCCATCCGCGCCTTCATCGACCACCGCGTCGATGTCGTGCAGCGCCGCACCGTCTTCCTGCTCAAGAAAGACCGCGCCCGCGAGCACGTCCTCGAAGGCCTCAAGATCGCACTCGACAACCTCGACACAGTCATCAAAATCATTCGTGGTTCCGGCTCGCGCGTCGAGGCTCGTGAGAACCTCTACGCTTGGGGCAAAGGCACTTCGATCATCCTCAACCTGGATCGTGCCCGCCTGCCCAATGAAGAAAAAGGTCTCACCCTACGCCAGATCGACGCCATCCTCGAACTGCAACTCTATCGCCTCACCCAGCTCTCCATCGACGAATTGCTCAACGAGTTGAAGCAGGTCCGCGAGCGCATCGCCGAGTACGAATCCATCCTGGCCAGCGAGATCAAACTCCGCTCGGTCATCGTCAAGGAGCTGGAAGAAGTTCGCGAGAAATACGGCGACGCCCGCCGCACCCAGATCCTTGACGAGTCCGCCGAGTTGCAACTGGAAGACCTCATAGCCGACGAGCAGGTTGCCGTCACCGTCAGCCATCAGGGCTACCTCAAGCGGACGCCCATCAGCATCTATCGCCAGCAGCGCCGCGGCGGCCAAGGCCGCATGGGCATGAAGACCCGCGAAGAAGACTTCGTCGCCCAGCTCATCGTCGATTCCACCCACGCCTTCCTCTTGTGCTTCACCAACACCGGCCGCGTCTACTGGCTCAAGGTCTACGAGATTCCCGACGTCGGCGCAGCCGGCAAAGGCAAGTCGATGCAGAGCCTCCTCGACCTCCAGCCCGGCGAAAACGTCCGCGCCATTCTGCCCGTACGCGACCTGGAAGAAGAGGGCAAGTTCATCTTCTTCACCACGCAGAAAGGCACCGTCAAGAAGACCCCGCTCAAAGACTTCAGCAACGTCATGTCCCGCGGCATCATTGCCATCGGCATCGACAAGGATGACGAGCTGGTCAAGGCCTGCATCACCGACGGCTCGCAGATTGTCTTCCTCGCCACGCACCTCGGCATGGCCATTCGCTTCGACGAAAATGATGTCCGCTCCATGGGGCGTCCGGCCTACGGAGTGCGCGGCATCGACCTCGCCAAGAACGATTACGTCGTCGGCGTCGCCGTCACTCCGAAGGAGCATGAGCCAGGCGAATATCGCATCCTGGCCATCACCGAAAACGGCTTTGGCAAGCGCACTGATGTTGAGGCCTATCGCCTGCAAACCCGCGGCGGCAAGGGCGTCAAGAACATGGCCGTCACCCCGCGCATCGGCAAGGTCAGCAGCATTCAACTGGTGGACGACGCCAGCGAGCTGATGGTCATCAGCCAATTCGGCAAGATCATCCGCATTGACACCAAGACCATCCGCGCCGCCGGCCGCGCCACCCAGGGCGTCCGCCTGTTAACTCTGGAGGTAGACGACAAAGTAGCCGCCGCCGTCATCATCCCGCCGGAGGAGCTGAAAGAGGACGAGCCTACGCTGTTGCAGTAAACTGAGCGGGTACTCCGGGTCTGGATTTTGAGACCTGGGATGCGGTTTCCAGGCCTAATTGGCGAGAGATCTGGGGGCACTCGGCAACCATGAACGTAGTGAAAATGGGTACAATAATTCAGCTTTATGTCGAGAGCGGACAATTACGAACACCTGAAGAGGCTGATACAAGCCTTCGCGGAGTCTTACCGGGGCGCAATATTCCACTATACCTCGGCTGAAGGTATTTCCGGCATTATTGGCAAACATGAGATCTGGATGTCGAATACCGCCTTTTTGAATGATCCCACAGAACTGACGGAACTTGGAAAAGCTACAGATTTACTAGAGGATGAAGACTTCAAGTATAACGCCGTCAGGGAAGAGTGGAGTAAAACGTTTGATAGGGATCGTTTCAATAAGGATCGACAATTCGATTACTATATGGCCTCGTTCAGTAGAAAACGGGATTCGCTTGAACAGTGGCGCGCATATGGAAATTTCTGTATACGATTTGATGCAAGTAAACTAAAATTCACAAGAGAAAGGCACATATTCTTATATAAATGTCTTTATACCCCCAGTGATGTCCGGAAATGGATAAAGGAAAAGCAAACAAAACCCGAGTGGGCCAGCCTCACTGACGAAGGTAGGATGAATGCTGCATATAATCTTCTGTATGTCGCTTCGATGAAGTATAAAAACAGGCATTTTAAATCTGAGGAAGAAATAAGACTCATCGCGACGTCCCATCATAATTGGCGATTCAATAACACTCCTGAGATGTATGAGGACGATCTTTCCATTCATTTCAGACCTCACAGTTTTTACGGCTTCATCCCCTACGTCAAATTCTTCATCGGTATCAAAAGCAACAATCGCCTGCAAGGGACCAAAGAAACAGAAATGCAGATGAAGGAGAGAAAATTGAAAGAGGAGGCAGTCGCGCAGCGAGAACTATTGCCGATTACAGAAGTTATCGTAGGGCCGATGGCATATCAAGAGGAGGCAATCGAAGCCTGCAAGATCCTCCTATCCGAAAGAGGATACAAAGGAGTCTCAGTAAATAAATCTGATATACCTTATCGAGGAACTTAGCTGCATATATCCCCGATCGGGGCGGGTTCTACAAAAGAGGATGTCAAGAAAAAACACTTCACCTGATTTGCCGGTGCTCCATGTCTCGATATTGAGACATGGGATTTCACAACTCTTCGTCTTTCGTATGCTCCTCCCGGAGGGAGGGTATGAGAATAGCTCAGGATGGAATCCTAAGTCATCAGTCCATAGAAACCATCGCGCTCCGTCGAGGCTCAGCGTAACCTGTTATTTGGCCCAATCGCTATACGGAATCTTTCGGATCGTCTTATCCATTGGCCTGCTCGGATCGTGGACAACGCCTATCTTCGCCCACGCTGCTACGCTCAACTCATGCGTCAGTTCTATCCGCTCGCCGACCGAAAGACTTCTCCAGTTGCTCACCTTCTCCGCCAGATGCTCAGGCACATAGTTATAGTCAAAATCGCTTTCGTCCATGGGGCGAACCTCTGATAACATGATAGTCCTTTTCCCGCTTGAACTGGGGGCTCTATTGCGTTTATTATGAATGACTTATAAACCTTAAACATCGGGCTTGATAGAGTGCGGAAAAACTCGATAAAGAGTCCGGAAGCATCAGGGCACGACTTCATTCGTGTTGCAATGGTTTTTCACGGCGTCCGGGCATGACTTCTCGCGCTACAAGAGCGGCAAGACCGCGCTGCCGTTTCAGCAGGGAAGGATGACCGATACAAGTCAGAAGTGATTAAAAACACGCTGAAAAAAGAAATAAAAAGATCAATTAATTTCTTGACAAGTAAAGGTTTGCGGAGTAGATTTTCAGCCGGGATACCTTAATCCCTTCCCCTTGGCTTTAAAACCCAAATTAAGGAGATCACCATGAAAATTGCTACAGTCTTGGTGCAAGGGATACTCTCCCTTCACTCGCCTTCACGGTTCCCTTTCACTGCATTGCCAACCCGGTCGCACTTCCGGAAGGCAGATGCAGTCGATGCAAACAGCCGGAAAAGGAGTTTCAGAAATTTCCTTAGCCTGTTTGCCTCTGTGTTGTGCCGCAGCCTCGCAACCGCGAGCATCGTCTGCGGCATCCTGATGCTGCTCACAACCCCGGCATCCGCGCAGTCCGTTACCCCGGCGGTTATGCCGCCATGCTCGGCGGACGGCGGCCCCAATGGCGGTTATGGATCCTCCCTCGACTTGAGTACAACATCCAACTCGGTCGTAACCGATCCTCATTGGACAATCAACGGCGGTCCCGCCTATCACATCACAGCGGCGCAAGTTGCCAGCATGTATTCGAGCATTGTGTGGACCCCCGTCGCGAATTGGCTGCAACCGAACCCCTCGCCGTTGCCGGATGAAAACGCAGCGGCAGGCATTTACATCTATGAAATCCAATTCAGGATTCCTTTGTGCGCCCTGGAGACTCTCAGCCTGACTGGAAGCTACCTCGTTGACGATTACGTGCAAGACATTACATTGAACGGCCACCCTTACGCGCCATTCAATTCCGGCTATCCGCTGTATTGCAACCTTCATCCCGGTTGCTTTGCTGGAACTCCGACTCCCTTTTCATTTACAAATCCGGCCGACTTTGTGGCGGGCGTTAATACATTGAGAATCAGGGTGAGAAACCTGGAGTTATGGACCGGGCTGGAGGTGAATGCGACCCTCACCAGCACCTGCGCCAACGCGCAATGCGGCAATGTCAAGCTGTGCAAAGTGGCCGGTCCCGGTGTTGCGGCCAGTACGCCCTTCACCTTCAACTACAGCAGCATCCGCGGCTCCGGCACGGCCTCCATCCCCGCTGGCCCCGCCCCCGGCGGCTATTGCAAGCTGAGTGGCAGCGCTCCCATAGGCACGCTGGTACACTTGGCCGAAGTCCTTCCGCTCGGCGACATCGTCTCCAGCATCACTGCGGCGCCGCCCAGCCGTCTGGGAGCCACAAATTTGAGCGCGGGCACGGCCAACGTCACCGTCGGACCCGGCGTCACCGAAGTGACCTATACCGACGAAAATCAAAAAGAAGAGACTGGCTATCTGGAGATATGTAAGGAGTACAAAGGCAACTCAACAACTGCGCCCCCACCGTTCGCCACCTTTGATATCACTCCGGGAAGTTCAGGACCGGTTGTTGTTCCAGCCGGCGCTTGCTCGCCCGCCATTGAAGTGCCTGCTGGAACTGTAACCATCAAAGAGGTTCCCATCGTCGGCTATGCAATGAGTACTTGCGCCACCATTCCGGCAGGTGATCAAATCTCCTGCGTGCCTGCCACATGGACGGATACGGTGACCGTCGCGCCGGGCAACATCCCCAATCAGACGGTTGTCATCGTCACCAACACTCCCGCCAACTCGACGGGCGGCGGTGGAACCACCGGCTTCACGCTCTCAACCTCAGCGGCCAGCCTGCAAGTAGTTCCGGGAGCCGTCGCCACCACGACCATCACGATAAACGATATGAGCGGTTTCACCGGCGCTGTCACTCTCGCCGCCAGTGGATTGCCCAGCGGAGTCAGTGCCTCCTTCGACACCAACCCGACCACCTCGACAAGCATGTTGACGCTATCAACCGACGGCGCCGCTACTGCTGGAGAGTCCACAGTCACAATCACGGGAACCTCCGGCACGCAAACCGCCACCACGTCCATCGATCTCACGGTCTCAACCTCTGCAGCCGGAACAAGCTTTTCTTGAATTCCCCCAGAGGGACAGCCTAGGTCCATTGCCTTCAGGGTTCTGATTCCCTGTGTATCGAATCGATGATCGCTCAACCTGACGCAATGTGCCTCAGGCCAAACTAAGGCGGGTGCCTCATCCTTCCGTATCTTTTTGCGGAAAGGATGAGGCGCCGCCAAGCTCAACCACAGACATCAAATGATTGCGAAAAAGGCAAAATGGAGGGAGACGGGGTTTTATCCACCGTCATAGCACATCGAGACCTTGCAGGCTTCACTTCCGGAATCATCTCCACTGCAATGCCATTCTCATGCATTTTCATCGGCGAATACCTCAATACAATCGGGTGATTTTTTGCAGATCATTCTCCAGCATCGTGGTACTCTGAACCCATCTACTCTGAAAATGAATAGGGTTTTTTGCACCGAACACTCTCGAATGAGGCTGAAAAGTACCCCCCCCCCCGGGGTGCGTTTCCTTTTTCTTCGCCTGTTCCGCGAAGATTCGGAGTGGGTGCCAAGGTTCAGATTTTCAGACAAGGGATCAGCAACAGAATGAGGCGGACATGAACCATGCGCATCGACCAGACAACACGCAACTTGACCGATTTCAAAGCGCATCGGTTGGGGACTTACCGCGCAGCGCCTCTGCTATGCTGAACTTTGGCCAGTTCGAGGAGGGACTCATGCCCGAGCACAGAGCGCGTAAGCACCATCAGGACCGTGTGGCGGAGACGCTGCGCGAGGAGATCGGCGTGCTCATCGAGGGCGAACTCGTCGATCCGCGCATCAACCTCTGCTATGTGACCGAGGTGGCGTTGAATCCCGGCGCAAAGTCGGCGCGGGTCTACGTGGCCGTCGATAGCGCCGTCAAGGACATCGAGAAAGCCGAAGAGGAAACAGTCGCAGGACTGGAAGCGGCCAAAGGCTACATCCGCTACGAACTCAAGGAGCGGATGGGTGTGCGCCATGTGCCTGAGCTCACCTTTCTGGCCGACCGCTCCGGGCGCTTCCAGGCGCGCATCATGGAGTTGATGGACAGGCAGCGCAAGCGGCAGAAAAAGCCTTCCGAGCCTGCGTCCATCGCTGCGCCAACAGCGCAGATCGAGTAGCCGCATGGATCATTCCAACCGAAATCTGGCGTTTCATCCGAAAAGCATCGCGACCGGCCCCTCTTCTCCTTGCCGCATCAATGAGATTCTTGAGGCCTTGCGCAGCGGCCAGCGCTTTCTGGTCTGTTCCCACGCCCGGCCTGACGGCGATGCCGTCGGCTCCATGCTGGCCATGGGAATGCTCCTGGAGCAGCTGGGCAAAGAGGCCGATCTAGTCAGCGCCGACCGTGTTCCCAAGATTCATCGCGCGCTGCCCGGAGCAGAGGCGATCCGCTGCGCGCAACAGGTGAGCGGCATCTATGACGCGGCGATTCTTCTGGAGTGCGATGGGATGGAGCGCACCCGCTTGCTGGGCCTCGATCAGTATTTCATGATAAACATTGATCACCACGCCACCGGTTGCGAGTTTGGTCAACTCAACTGGATTGACCGATCTGCGGCCAGCGTTGGCGAGCTGGTCTACCGGCTGGCGAAGGCCGCTGGGGTGCAGATCACGCCAGAGATGGCCACTTATATCTATACCACGGTGCTTACCGACACAGGAGGATTCTGTTACGGCGGAACGCAGGCCTCCACCTTCGAGCTGGCGCGAGAACTAGTCCTTGCCGGGGCTGACCCGATGCTCATTGCGCAAAACATCTACTTTTCCACGCCCACCTCCAAATTGCTGTTGCTGGGCGCGGCGCTCAGGAATTTGAAGCACGAGGGCCAGCTGGCCTGGCTGTGGGTGACTCGACAGGAGATGATGGAAGCCAACGCCAGTGAGGAGGACTGCGAGGGCATTGTCACCTTTGCCCTGTGCGTCTCCGGCGTGGAGGCCGCAGTCTTTCTCTTCGAGCAGCCGGAGGGGCGCATCCAAATCGGCTTGCGTAGCAAGGGCAGGATCAATGTGGCGGCAATTGCCGGGCAATTGGGCGGAGGAGGTCACGAAAGCGCCGCTGGCTGCTCGATGAAAGGGCCGCTGGAAAGCGCGCGCGAACAGCTTCTGGCCCTGCTGCGCCCCTGTTTGGCCGAAGCTGCCGAGAACATGGAGCAATAGTCGGGTTCCGTTCAATAGCCCAAATCTGTTAGCCTTGACCCTGTCGATGCGCTGTACGGTCTTTACGTTGGATGGAAGCGTGAGGGCCTGAATCAAAGCCGATCAACTCTCCCCAATCAAACGGACTGGCAGTCTGGTGTATCTGGACGCTGAATTTGTTGGAGAAATGCTGGAAGTGGAAAAAAATCAGAATCTATCCGCTTCAAAATTGCGTCCGCGATGGCGCCGTTTACCCTCTGGGGCTACCGTCGCCGAGGCCGCTGTCTTTCTCGCTTTTACTGTCTTTTTCCTTTTTTATGGCCAGACTCCGTGGACCGGCGGTACCGGTTTGGGCCTGGTGGGAGCCGATGAGCCTCGCTATGCGCAGATTGCCCACGAGATGCTGGACCGCTTCGATGCGGCTCACACACTGAAGCGCGAGCTGGCCGCCTGCGTCACTCCTTATCTCTACGGCCAACCCTGGCTGGAAAAGCCCGCACTCTACTACTGGCGCGCGATGTTCGTCTTCCAGGACTTCGGCGTGCATGACTGGGTGGCGCGGCTGCCTTCGGCCAGCTTTGCCTTCGTCATGCTGGTGCTCATCTACCTGCATATGCGGCGCTTCCGTCCTGGCGGCCATCTGGACGCCGCGCTGATCACCGTTGCCTGCGCCGGCATCATGGGCTTTGCCCGCGGCGCTTCCACCGATATGCAGATGGCCGCGCCCTTGGCTATCGGCCTTCTCGGCTGGTACGCCTGGTACGAGACTGACTCCAAGTTCTGGCTCTTCGACATCTACTTCTTTACCGGCGTGGCCACACTGGCCAAGGGGCCGGTGGCACCCTTTCTGGCCATTGTGATTGTCGCGGCCTTCGCTGGCCTGCGCCGCGAGTGGTCCATCCTCCGTCGCTCCTTCTGGTGGCCTGGCGCACTGCTTTATTTCGCCATAGTGCTGCCCTGGTTTATTGCCGTGCAGTACAAGAATCCCACGTTCTTCCGCGAGTTCTTCCTCGAACATAACCTGGAGCGATTCGCCACCAACCGCTATGAACATCAGCAGCCCTTCTGGTATTACCTGGCGGTCGTGCTGCTGGCCATCATGCCCTGGACGGTGATCGCGGTGCGGGCGCTCGCCGACGGCATTCATACCTCGGTCTGCGAGTGGCGGGCGCGCCACTTCTCCAAATGCGCGCCCTGTGCTGGACGGCCCGGCGATGCTTTTCCGGAGTTCCTCGTCATCTGGGCAGTGGTTCCAATCCTCTTCTTCTCGCTCTCGCAGTCCAAGCTGCCGGGCTACGTCCTGCCTTCGATTCCGCCCATCACCATTCTCACCGGCGACTATCTCTTCCGCCGCCGCCAGCTCGGGCTGAACCGCTGGGTGCTGCTGGGTCATGCGGCACTCTGCGGCGTCATGACCATGGCCGCGCTGCTGTTGCCTTGGTTTGTGGCCCATGGCGAGCAAATGCCGCCCTGGCGCGCGCTGGTTGTTGCCGCAGTTGCCTCTCTCGGCGCGGCGCTGTTGATCCTGATCGTGGTCAAAGGCTACGGAGTTGCAAAACTGCGCCTGGTCACTTCCGGAGTTCTGGTGGTTCTGCTCTTGTTCCTCTTCGGCGTCGGCCCGATCTTTGGTATTCCCGCTATTGAACAGACCAAGCGAGTGGTTCATCTGCTGGACCGCACGTACTCAGCTCGTCCGCTCGCAGAAGAGATTGCCTCAGAGGCTCCCGGCGAGCAGACGGTCGCCGTCTTCCGCGTTCGCCGCGACGTTGAGTACGGCCTCTCCTTCTACCGCAATCAGCAGGTGGTCAACTATCAGCAGGCGGGCGTGCCGGCCGGACAGCATGTGCTGGTGATCCGTGTTTCAGGTCGTGGCGCTGACCCGCACACCCAGGCCGACCTTGATGTGCTGCTCAAGGATCGCCACTATGAACAGCTCTTCACCTGGCCCGAACAGGGGCTAGTCGTTTACATAGTTGGAAGCCGGTAAACCGGCAGTGGACAGTTGATTCCGGGAAAGATAACATCAAAAAAATCACAAACCGTTTGCTTTCCATGCTGACGGCTAATATCCTCTGTACACTGTTCACTATCCACTGTCGTAGAGGAAACCCATGGCTTCCGGCGCGTCCATCGAGATTCTCGACTTGCGGCACTTCTCTGCGCCGGTGCTGCTTCCCGTGCTAGAGGCCGAGGGCGCTCTGTGGATCGAGCGCCTGCACTGGAACTACAGCGCCTCCTCCAAGCTCCTGATGCAGTACCTGGACGGGCATACGCTGCCCGGTTATGCGGCTCTGGAAGCCGGCCAGGTCATCGGCTACGTCTTCTGCGTCTATGAGGAGACCAAGGCGGTCATCGGCGATGCCTTCGCGCTGCCCGGCCTCCGCGCCGACGGCAGCTCTGCGCAAGAGATTGAAGAGACGCTGCTCAAGCATCTGCTGGAGCTGATGATGAATTCGCCGCAGGTTGAGCGCATCGAATCCCAATTGCTGCTCCATCCCTCCGGCTCTCTCGCGGGTGTCTTCCTCGATGCGGGCTTTCAGGTCTACCGCCGGCTATTCATGGTACGCAAACTCGATGGCTTCTTCCCCGCGCCTCGTGTCCATCTGCCCGTCCGTCTGGATCTGCGCCCGTGGCGCGACGAGGATCTGAATGCCGCCGCGCAGCTCATTTACACAGCCTATCGCGGGCATCCCGACAGCGTGGTCAACGACCAGTACAACTCGCTGCACGGCTCGATGCGCTTTCTCAACAACATCGTCCGCTTTTCCGGTTGCGGCGTCTTCTCACAGCCGGTCTCCCATGTGGTCATCGACCGCTTCACGCGAGAGATGGTGGCTCTGGTTCTCGGCTCACGCGTCAGCCCGCAGAGCGGCCACATCACCCAGCTCTGTGTCCATCCCGGCTATCGCCGCCGCGGCCTGGCCCGCAACCTGCTCAACCTGGCCGCCTCCTGCTTCCTGCGCCAGGGAGCAGGCGAAATCTCCCTCACGGTGACTGAAGCCAACACCGACGCCATCGACCTCTACCGCGCTGAGGGCTACGACTGCCACCACACCTTTGATGCCACCGTCTGGCTACGCAATCGGTTAGCTTGATAGAAACCCCTTCAACATCGCCAGGTACTCGTCAAAGCGCAGAAACATCGTTGCATGGCCGCCGTTGTGAAAGGTGAGAACCTCGGCGTTGGGATAAGTCGCGCGCAGTGCCTGCCGTCGTTGCGGGCTGAATACATCCGTATCGGATTCGGCGATCAGCACCTTGCCCATTCATCCCTCCAGATCACGCGGCGTGAAGTGATAGTGCCGATGAAAATCACGCTGAACACGGAAGTTGGCCAGCATATCGGCCTTGATGATTCGAGTGGACAGCATTTCGCGGAGATTAGGTCTTCCAGAAGCGTGGTCGTTACTTGCCGGATCAAGAAATTCTGACCTAGACCAGGGTAAGAGCGCACAAAAGTCAATATCCCCCGGCAGTGGTCTACCAGACCGATGGTCTGGACAATAAGGCAAGGAACAAAGGGCATAAGCCGCATTGAAGCTGGTGAAGTCCCCAGTGTTGGCAGTTAAGACCGCTGACTCACCGATGCTTTTTTAGCTCGTCCGGCAGTGTGGTTCTGTGCCCCGTGTTCAGTACATTGATGGCGTCCTCGCTTTTTGTCCGTTGAGAGGCTGACGATCTCGTTTGAGAGACTAACTTTTTGCACGGCTCACCTCCAGCATAGGCAGAAGGCGCTGGAGCAGATGAATCTGCAAATTCAAGCCGTCCTCAGCAATCTCGATGGAAGCACCGGCCTGGCCATTATGGACGCGATCTGCTCAAGCTGGCTCAACTGCGTCACCCGCGCATTCGCGCCCACCAAGAGACCATCATGAAGTCGCTCGTCGGCGACTACAGTGAAGAACATCTGTTCACGCTCCGACAATCCCTCAAAGCCTACCGATATTACCAGGAGCTGATCCAGGAAGTCGATGCGCAGGTGAAGCAAATGCTGCTCACCGAAATCGGTCCGAATCGCGATCGATACCCGACGGGCGCCGCCTTCTGCTCATGGTTGAGGCAATGCCCAGACCCAAAGATCAGTGGCGGACGGGTGTTATCCTCGCGTAGCTGCCCCACCAAAAACTGCGCCGCTCTCGCGCTGCGCGTGGCTGCGCAGTCGTTACACCGCAGCGACGGTTTCCTTGGAGACTACTTCCGCCGCATGAAAGCCCGCATGGGCACACCCAAGGCCATGACCGCTACCGCCCACAAGCTGGCCCGGATCATCTTTCACATGATCGCCACCCAACAACCAAACGACGCCACTGTCTTTCAAAAGCAAGAAGAGCGCCGGCATCACCAGAAATCGGCCAGGCTTCAGGCACAAGCCAGAGAACTCAGGTTCCAGCTCGTGCCCATCAATGTTGTTCCTTGAGAGAGACGGGGGTGCCGCATTGGAATATTTTTTTGCCACCTTCATCCGTAATGTAAAGCGAAACATCGGCATTTAATTGAGGAGACATGGCTTGTAAGGTTTCAGCGCTCGGCATGAAATTCGTTTCTCCGCGCCCAGCATATATTCGATAGCGCCGTCCCTACGGGACTTCGGGTATATTGTTATGTGCCATCCCCGCGTTGAAATGCGGGGCTAATCAACATCACTGCTGTCCAAAATAACCGAACCTTTGAGAGTGCATGATTGCAAATAAAGGCTTTGGGGAAGGTTTGAGCATAGATTGGGGATGAGGTCTCCATTTTTGTGTTCGTTCGCCTGTCCAAATCACGTTAAGGCGAGTTGTAGTTGTTCCGGCGCGGGGAGGGTAGGCGGCGTACCGAACGAGTTGTGCAACCATTCGAGTAAATCCCGGTAGGTAAACAGGTTCAGGCGCAGCATGGTGGCAAGGTTGGACAGCGACCAGTTGGCTTTGGAAAGGTGATGGAGCCATTTGATCAGCAACATCGCGATCAGGGCTGTCCAAATCTGGATGTGCAGTGCGTTCTCGGTTGTACCGACGAAGTTTTGATTTTGAGGTTCTGCTTGAGCGCTTTGAAGAACAGTTCGATCTCCCAGCGCTCCTTGTAAATGGCGGCCAAAGTGGAGGCGGCGAAGCCGAAGTGATTGCTCAGCAGAACGATCTCCTGCTGATGTTCTTCGTTCCAGACGACGATGCGGCGCAGTGGGATTTTGAAGCCATGGCGTTGCGCCCACTCGCTGTTAAAGCGGATGGTCTGGTCGGAGCGTATGGTGCTGTTTTTGGGCGTTGGGCGAGAGGCGATGACTTCGAAGACCATGTGCTGTAGCGGGCGGGTGACGAAGAATATGCCGTCTTCGGTCCAGCGTGCAAAGAGGCGAAAATCGACGTAGCCGCGATCCATGGCGACAATCGAGCCGGTCGGCAAGGCAAGGGCGTGCGCCATGCGAACATCTGCGGCCCGGGCCTCCGTGATCAAAACGTAGCGCGGCAGATAATCGTCATGATCCAGCAGCACGTGGGCTTTCACTCCGCCTTTATGGTGGCGGCATCGAGCCCAGGGAAAGATCGACAGGCACAGCGAAATGGTGGTCGAGTCCAGCGAGAGCAGCTTGTTGCGGAAGCGGAATTTCCGCTTGCGCACGCCCAGCCCCTGCTGCTGGCGGAAGCGCGCCAGCGCGGCATAGAACAAATCCTGATAGAGCGCGGCCGGACGATGCTGGTTGGCATAGGACAAGGTGGACTTGTTGGGTGCCCTGACAATGCCGAGATGGACCAGTTTTCCCAGGCAACAGGCCAGCCCATTGCAAATCTCGCGCAACGAATCGGCATGGCCGAACTGACAAAACAGCATGGCCACGAACTGTGTCCAGCAATCGAAACCCTTGGCCGCCCGCTCGGCCTGATGCTTTTTGGCTAGGCCAGCAAACTCCAGACGGGGAAAATGGTGCAATAGTTGATTGAACAGGCTCGCGACTTGTACCATGACTGACGCCCTCCCAAGCGGTTTTCAGCGACTTCTCGACAAAGTCATTCTGATACACCGCCCACGGAGGGCACCACTGACCGTCTGCTCAAAAGCTATTTTGGACACGAGTGAATCAACACTGCGCCTACGGCGCGCACAACAGACTGCCACTTGGCAAGCTGGCCAATAGGAGCCAATATAGCCTGTTTCATAGTTCGCGGGTCAGCAACGGCGGTGGGGAACTAGGAATTATCTGGTTCAGGGTCGTTAGGTAGCGGGAAGGCAATTGCTCCAGAATTCAAGTTTGGAAGCGTCAGAATCGGCGCACCAATCCTTGCGTCTGGTTCGCCACGGTCTTCTGGCTCAATATATTTCGAAGAGAGACCGAGCAGTTCCCGCAGTTTCTTGATGGTTTCTACATCCGCTTCGAAATACGCTTTCGCGTAAGCCCGCACAAAGTCGCCGACCGGAAAACTGCCTAATTTTTGGTGTAATCCTTCGTAGATGGATGGAATGTTTTCCTCGGCCATGCAAACATCTTATACCTAATTCCATTCGATTCGAGCGCAACAATCTACAATGGAACTCGTGATGAACTGGAAAGAATTGGCAGCGGAAGTAACGGCGGTGGGGGCGGGCGGCGGCTCTTCAGAGGCGATAACCGGCGTGGAGTATGATTCGCGCAAGGTGCGGCCCGGCTCGGTCTTTGTGGCGATGAAGGGCGGCTCGACGGACGGCAACCGCTACATCGAAAAGGCGCGCGCGGCAGGGGCGCTGGGCGTGATTACCGATTCGGCGCAGAGCTTTGATCACCTGCTGGTCTTTGCGCCAGAACTGGCGGTGCTGGAGGTGGAGCATGGTCGGCGGGCGCTGGCCGAGTCATCGGCGGCCTTCTTCAGTCATCCGGAGCGCAAGCTCGCGGCCACCGGGATCACTGGGACCAATGGCAAGACGACGACGGCCTACCTGATGGAAGCGCTGCTGAATGAGGCGGAGCGCAAGACGTTGCTGGTGGGGACGATTGAGTACCATGTGGCGGGCGAGACGCGGCCCTCGGTGCACACCACGCCAGAGTCGCGCGATTTGTATGAGCTGATGGCTGAGGGTGTGGCGAAGGGCGCGACGGAGTTGGTGACGGAGGTTTCCAGCCACGCGCTGGATCAGGGACGCGCCGCTGGGGTGAACTTTGATGTGGCCGTCTTCACCAATCTGACCCGCGACCACCTGGACTATCACGAAACGATGGAGAAGTACTTTGCGGCCAAACGGCTGCTCTTTGACGGCACGCTTTATCCGGCTCCGCGCGTGGCAGTGATCAATGCGCATGACCCGAAAGCCAGCGAGCTGGCTGACGCTGCCGCGAAGGCTGGCGCAGAGGTGCGGACGTACGGCATTAACGCGGGCGAGTGGCGCGTGGTGAAGTTCATGCTGACGCCGAGCGGCACGGCGCTGGAGCTGGAGACTCCGGCGGGTGCTGCGACAGTGGTTTCACACCTGGCCGGCGAGGTGAACATCCTCAACCTGTTGGCTGCGCTGGCTGCGGCGCACGCGCGCGGCGTGGCGTTAGCCGATCTGGTCGAGTTCATTCCACGGTTGCGGCCGGTTCCGGGGCGCTTTCAATCGGTGGATGCGGGGCAGCCGTTTACGGTGATTGTGGACTACGCGCACACAGACGACGCGCTGGTTAACCTGACGGCTCTGGCCCGGCAGATGACGGCGCAGACGGGCGGGCGGGTGCTGACGCTCTTCGGCTGCGGCGGCGACCGCGACCGCACCAAGCGGCCGAAGATGGGGCTGGCCGCAGGCAAGGGAAGCGATTACATTGTAGCTACCAGTGACAACCCCCGCAGCGAGGAACCGCTGGCGATTCTGGCCGAGATTGAGCCGGGGCTGAAGGCGAGCGGCGTCCGCTATACCGTGGAGCCGGACCGCGCCGCCGCCATTCGACTTGTGCTCCAGGAAGCCAAGACGGGCGACGTGGTACTCCTCGCCGGCAAGGGCCACGAGAAGGAGCAGATCATGGGCTTCACGGCGATTCCCTTCGACGATGTAAAAATCGCTCTTTCCGCGTTGGGCGAAATGGGCTATGGTAAAGAGCAATGAAACTTACACTTGCGGAAGCGGCCATCAGTATGGGGGCGGTACTGGAAGCGCCCTCCAGCGCGCTGAACGCCGGAGCGTTGGTTGCTGCCGGCTACTCGATTGACTCGCGCACCGTTGCCGAGGGCGAGTTGTTTTTCGCGGTGAGGGGCGAGCGGCTGGATGGTCATGACTACATTGTCGCGGCTATCGAACGCGGCGCCGTGGCTGCTGTAGTTTCAAATGCGCGAGTGGCCACGCTGCCGGACGCAGCGCTCTCTGTCCCGCTGCTGATTACCGAAGACCCGCTGCTTGCCTTGCAGGCATTGGCTACGCATATGCGCCGCCGCTGGGGACGGCGCTTGGTGGCGGTGACCGGCTCGGCGGGCAAGACGACGACCAAGGAAGCGATTGCTGCGGCGCTGGGCGCAAAGTTCTGCGTGCTCAAGTCGCAGGGCAATATGAATAACAACTTCGGGTTGCCGCTGCAACTGCTGCGGCTGAAAGCCGAGCATGAGATTGCGGTCATCGAGATGGGCATGAACCACTCTGGCGAGATTGCCGCGCTGGCACGGATTGCATCGCCTGACTGGGGCGTCATCACCAACGTCGGCACCGCGCACGTGGAGAACTTTGCCAGCGGGCAGACGGGGATTGCGCGCGCCAAGTTTGAATTGGTGGATGCGCTGCCCACGAACGGCGTTGTCTTTCTCAATTGCGACGATGCGTATGTCTCGCAGTTTGGGCGGGACTTTCATGGTCGCGCGGTGTACTTCGGATCAGGACCGTGCGCTGATCCGCAACTGCTGAACGCGACCGAGGATTTGGCTGGATTGCATGTCCGCTACCGCGCCGGAGAGCGCGAAGACGAACTGACGCTGCAACTGTTGGGCGCGCACAACGCGTTGAATGCGCTGGCGGGGCTGGCCGTGGCTCTGGAGGCTGGCGTTGATCTAGAGGCTGCGACGGCGGCACTGGAGACGCTGAAGGCGGGCGACAAGCGCGGCGAGGTGCTCACCATCAAGGGCGTGACGATTCTGAATGATTGCTATAACTCCAACCCTGAGGCGCTGCGCTCAATGATCCGTACACTGGCTGCGCGGCCGGCCAAGCGGCGGATTCTGGTGGCTGGGGAAATGCTGGAGATGGGTGAGCAGGGACCGGCGCTGCACGCGGCCTGCGGACGCGCCGCAGCGGAGGCGGGGATCGATCTGGTGGTTGGCGTGGGTGGTAATGCCGAGCACCTGGCCTCCGCTGCCTGCAAGCGCGGAGTGGCGGCACTGTTTCTGCCGGACGCGGAGGCCGCTGGGCGCTGGCTGAAGCTTAACCTGCGCAAGGGCGATGTGGCGCTGGTGAAAGGCTCGCGCGGGGTGCATCTGGAGCGGGCGATTGAAGCGGTCAAAGGTAAGGATAAGCGTGATTGAAAAAGGTGAATCTTTCCTTGCGGAAAGATTCACCCTCTTGATTTGCTGAAATAATCCACCAGATCGTTCTACGTGGTCGCAAAAGCCGGTTCAGCTGATTCCTCTGCCACACTCTCTGGACTCAGCCTCAACAGCTCGCGCACCACATCCGCAGCGCTATAGCTGGTGCGGCCGGGAGCCAGGAATTGCGCTACGGTGTTCAGATCGTCGCCGACGGTGACCAGCGGCGGTTCGACCGAGCCGTCCTTGCGCGTCTGCGCGTGGCCGATGTTGGCCATCAGCGCGTTGCAGAGGCACTTGCGCCCCACTGTCTCCTCGACTTTACCGCCCTTGGCAACGAAGTTGGCCACCGGCTCTGCGGCGCAGCGATAGCCAATGTTGCCGCTGGGCTGAATGTAGGATTCGCGCAGCAGGCCGATGTCGCAGACCCGCGTTCGCGCCTCGGCAACAGCTGGGTCGGAGTAGGAGCCTTGCAGGATGGCCACCTTAAAGGGGAAACCAGTCGGCGAGGCGAGCGGATCGGTGAAGACCACCCCGGAGTTGGTGACCGCCTGGGCAATCAGTTCGTTCTTCAGATCAGGCCTCATGCCGGACTCTTCACTGAAGGCAAAGGCCGTACCCACCTGGACGCCTGCCGCACCCTGGTCGAGGGCCGAGCGTAGGCTTTGCGCGTTGCCATAGCCGCCAGCCATCCAGAAAGGCACGCCCAACGCGCGCAGACCCGCAATATCGACTTGGTCGCGCTCCCCGTAGATGGGTTCGCCATTGGCGTTCAGTTGCAACTTGCCGCGCGGGGGCGCATTGTGGCCGCCGGCAATGGGAGTCTCAATGACCAAGCCGTCGACGCGGCCCGTGGCGCGGCGCAGCATGGTGGTGGCCAGAGTGTTGGAGCTTACGATGGCCAGAAATTTGGGACGATCCAGCGAAGACAGCGATCCTTGCACGTAGTCGGCGGGGTCAAAGTTCATCGCCGTGTCCTGATCCTGCGTAGCGCCGGTGACCGCGAGATTGTAATGGACGGGGCGCAGGCCAGCCAGGGCATCCAAAACGCCGGGGATGTGCAGCGGAATGCCCGCGCCCATCAGCACATAGCCGACGCCCGCCAGCATGGCGCCGAAGATCGACGCAAGGTGAGGCATCTGCACCTTCTCCAGGAAGTTGATGCCGATGGGATTTTTGTGGCCCGCGCGGGCCAGATAGACCTCTACGAAGTTGCTCACGATGCACAGCTCGACCACCTTGCGGATGTCGCGGCGCTGGTGCATGGGCGGCAGCGCATAGGGTACTGTGGCGGCTTTACCTCCGGGGATGTAGTACTCGTCCCAGACGCGCTGGGCCATCTCCGGAAAGGGGAAGGCGTCCAGGCCACGGCGGACATTACCGCCGGGATCTCCTTCATTCAGCCGGCGGACAAAGAGTGAATCGAGCGCTGTACCGGAGACAACGCCGAGCTGACCGAGTTTGGCGACCGCATTGGCTAGGCGCCAGTTGGAGACGCCTACGCCCATGCCGCCCTGAATGATTTTGGGAAACTGCATCATGATTGGATTCTTTCACAGATTTCGCTTCTTGCCGATCATTTCTTTCAGCGTAGGTCCAAGAAAGAAACCACATGTGAGCATTACTGTACAGAATCAGAGATTTATTGTCCGAAATTGGGATTTTGGCGAGACGGGGAACAATTGACATCCCCGGAAGCAGCGAAAAGTCAAGAGTGCGAATGCGCGCGCACGAAAAGGGTCCAGAATCTGAAATCAGTCGCAAAACACAGCACACGAAAACGCAGATCCTTCGACTCACCACCCCCAACCTCCACCCCGCGAACGAAGACCTGTTCATGGGAGCCCGGAAACTGAAGAGCGTTTGGGGCTCCGTTCGATTAGAATGACAGCTCGATGGATGATAGGAATTTCAAATTCAGGACACTAGAACCGTTTTTACTATTGATGTCAACTGCAGCGTGGACCGGGGGTCCAGGCTACAGTTGACCTGGAGGCAGGCGCTACCTTTTCTTTCAGCGATTCACCTACAAATTCGGACTTCCCTCGGCCTTCTCCTCGGAGATCACGATGCGGCCCTGCTTCTTGTATTGGTCCATCAGCGGCTTCGCAAAGTTATTGAAGGCCTCGGCCTTGCGCTCTTCCAAAAGTCCTTCCCGCACCTGGCTGAAGTTTTTGGCGATCTCCTCGTCGGTGGGCAACTGCTTGTCCACCAGTTTGGCCACCACACCTGCCCGCCCGGTGAGGATGGGGCCGCTCAGGTCACCCGGCTTGAGATCGAAGAGTTGTGGAGCCACCTGCCCCACCCGTCCAATCTCCGGCACCTGATCGCCCGCTCCCACCAAGCCGTTGGAGTGGAAGCTTGCGCCCGACTCTTTCGCGGCCTTGGCTAGATCGTTCCCGGCCTTGGCCTTGGCGAGCAGTTCAGCGCCCTTCGCTTTGACCAGGATGGGGAGTTGCTCACGGCGGTAATCGTCGGCAACATGGCCCTTCCATTCGGCAAAACTAGGCGTGTGCGCGGTGGTCCGTTCCTCCACCTGCACAATGTGGTAGCCGAACTGGCTCTTCACGATCTGCGCTTCACCGATCTTCTGAGTGAAGAGCGCCTTCTCGAAATCTGGAACCATGCTGCCGCGTTGGGCAAAGCCCAGTTCGCCGCCTTGATTCTTGCTGCCGGGGTCGTCGGAATTCTTGGCGGCCAGATCGGCAAAGTTCGCGCCCCCTTGAATCTGCTTCAGCAGTCCCTCGGCCTTGGCCTTGGCTGCGGCATCGGCATTGGCGTCTGCTCCGGGAGCCACCACGATCAGTATGTGGCGCGAACGGGCCTGCTCCGGAACTGCATTGGCGTACCGCGCGGCGTTGCTCTGAAAGAAGGACTGCAGATCGCTCTCCGAGGGGTTTATGGAGCGGAGCAGATCGCCTGCGTCGATCACCGCGTAGTCGAATTTGATTTTGGCGTTCATCTTGCGATAGGCGGCTCGCACCTCCTCGTCGCTCACCGTAACCCCGGTAGTGATCTTGTCTTGGAGCTTTTTAATCGCAAGGTCCTGCTTCAACTCCTGCTTGAACTCCGCCACAGTAAAGCCGAATTGCCGTTGAATAAAGACTTCAAAGTGGTCGTCGCCGATGTACTTGCCCTGAGGGTAAAGGAACGCGCCAAACTGCCCCTGATGCAAGAATTCATTCACATCGCTGTCGCTGGCGCGAAGGCCGCGCTTGCCGGCCTCGATCACGAGAACCTTTTGCTCCAGCAACTGCATGCCAACCTGCTGCTCGAAGACTTGCAAAATCACGGGGTTGTCGGCGTACTGCGGATACCGCGCCCGCACCTGCATGAGGGTGACCTTCTTTACCTCTTGCCGGCTCACATAGACTCCGGAGAATAAGTAATGGTTGTACCAATGAGGGTAGACCGCGGCATACGCATCCGCCGCCTCCACCGCGCGGCCGGAGGCCACAAAGAGCAGGAAGCCCACCGCGGAGGGCAAGGAAAGCGCCAGAGCGATGAAAAGGCCTGCAATTCCAACCGCAAAGAAGGCGCGGTTCGCCTTGAGGGGCACAGCGGGAGAATCAGCGCCATCCACAGGAAGCGCCTTGGCCAGCAGCCTGGAGTAGCCAGCGATCTTCACCCAGTAGGCGATCCACAAAACTACCCCGGCGAGCGCCAGCGCCAGGCCGATCCACGCCAGCCATGCGATCAGAGGAGCATTGATCTTTACCAGTGCAATCCGAATGGCCACTCCCGCAGTTAATGCAGTGAGAATGGGCAAAATGCACATCGTCAACCCCAACGCCTTTCCCGGCTTGGAGGGAGTATTGGGCAGATTCCGTTTCTTGAATTCGTTGCCCAGCGACGCGGCCAGCCCGGAGACAGTCCAAAACTGCCAAAGAGTGCGCACGCCTGGAATCAGCAGCAGCCACATTTCGTCCGGAGTGATCGTCCGGGAGTCCGGAGAACAGAGGTTCAGAGCGCTTTTCAGGCTGCGGCTGTAGAGCACCCAAAGAAGAGCAGTGGCAAGAATCAGAAGCAGCGGAAGAGTGCCGAGGCCAATATCACGCAGATGGTGGCTAACTTCCAGTGCGGAGGGGAGAGCGATCACATTCAAATAAAGCATTTATTGATTTTAAGGCATTTCACAGATGCATTAACGAATTAATACTTTAAGGAAAGAGCAATCGCAATTGGCGTCTTCAAATAATTTTCGGCAAGAGAGTAATAATTTTGCTTAAGACTCTGGAGGAAGCAGGGGCATTTATGCCCCTGCTTCCTCCAGAATGCTGTCCGCATCAGAATCGAGATCATGATAGGCAGTTTGGCAAAGTTCAAATGCGATTGTCCTGACTTTGAAGAATCGGGTGGAATGACACAATCCAACAAAAAACCCGCATCCAGACCAAGGATGCGAGCATTTGCCGTACTTTGTGATCATTCAGCCTAGGAAGCTGGAGTCTCTTCGGCCTTGGCCTTGGGAATCAAGATCCGCTTATGCTTCCGGTAGTCTTCCATCAGCGAGTTCATGAAGAGAGAGAAGGCTTCGTTTTGGCGCTGCTCCAGCAACCCATCACGAGTATGGTCAAAGTTTTTGGCCACTTCGTCAGCGGAAGGCTCTTGTTTGTCTACCAACTTGGCCACCACGCCGGTGCGCCCCGCGTTGATCGGGCCGCTCAGATCGCCGGTTTTCAGGTCAAAGAGCTGCGGCGCCACCTGGCCCACCGCGCCTAGATCCGGAACCTGGCCACTCAGGGTGACCAGGTCGCTGGTCTTGAAGGTTGCGCCCACTTCCTTGGCAGCCTTGGCCAGATCACCCTCGGCCTTGGCCTTGTTGGCCAGTTCCTGGGTCTTCTGGGTTAGCAGGATGGGAAGCTGTTCGTTCTGATAATCCTTGACGCCACCCACCCTCCAGTCGGCAAATGCAGGTGCGTGCGCTGGAGAGATGCCGGTGGTCTGGAAGATCGCGTACCCTTCACCCGTCGAGGCAAACTGGGGCGGATCGCCTCGCTTGGCGGCGAAGGCCTTGCTCAGAACCTGACTTGAGTCGGCAAAGGCGGAGATCACGCCCCGCTCACCGACCATCGGTGTCGTTGTGAATTGGAGATGATGCGCGGTTGCCGTCTTCTCCAGGCCATTTTTGATCGCCTCAGAAGTCAGCGCCTGCGCAAAATTCTCCTCTGCCGCCGCCGCCTTTTTGCGGATCAGCGTCATCTGGATCGTGGGCGCGACCTCTGCCAGCGTCATGGCATGCTTTTCCTGACGCTCCTCGGCCTGAACAATGTGGTAGCCGAAGTCGCTCTTCACAATCTGCGTATCGCCGATCTTCTGCGTGAAGATGGCATTCTCGAAGGGCGGCACCATCATGCCGCGCCGCGCAAAGCCCAGTTCTCCGCCCTTGTCCTTGCTGCCGGGGTCGTCGGAGTTTGCCTTGGCCAGATCGGCAAAGTTGCCGCCAGCCTTAATCTGCTTCAGCAGCGCTTCTGCCTTGGCCTTGGCCGCGGCGTCGGTCTTGGCGTCAGCGCCGTGCGGCACCTTGATCAGTATGTGCCGCGAACGGGCCTGCTCGGGAACCGTGTACTCGCTCTGGTGTTGCTGGAAGTACTGCTGAACTTCCTGCTGGCTAACCTGCGGAAGGCCGCCCGGCAGATCGCTGGGGCCGACGGCAAAGTAGGTCACCTGGCGTTGCTCCGGCACCGATGCGGCATAGTGCGCGGCATTCTTCTTGAAGAATGCCTCCAGTTCGGCATCCGTGGGCTTGATCGAATCCTTCAGCGCATCCGAGGCAATGACCGCGTAGTCGAACTTGATCTTAACATTCTTCTTGAGATAGTCGGCGCGCACCTCGGCATCGCTCACCTTGGCGCTGGCGGTAATCAGCGCGCGTATGCGGCGAACGACCACCTCCTGCTTGACCTCTTGCTCGAAAGCAGGAACCGACATATTGAACTGGCGGGCTACAAAATCGGTGTACCGGTCTGTGCCGATGAATTGGCCGCCGGGAAAAAGGTACTCGCCGAATTGCCCTTGATGCAGAAAATTCTCCACATCGGCGTCGTTGGCCTGGATGCCCAGCTTCTCCGCCTCAATCAGCAGAACCTGCTGCTCCACCAGTTGCTCACCGGCCTGCTGCTCGAAGTAGTGAACGATCATCGGGTTATCAGCGTACTGCGGGTTGCTCTGCATCTGCCGGCTCACCCGCTGGCTGACCATCTGCTGGCTCACCGTTACGCCCGAAAAAAAGTAGCGGCTGTACCAGTGGGGGTAGATGATGGCGTACGTATCGGCCGTGGAGGCTCCCATGCCGGTGAGGCCGGGAATCAGGTACACCACCATGCCCACCGAGGCGGCGGCGATGACGACAAAAAAGAATGCTTTGGTGAAGCGATTGTCTCTCTGCAGGAAACGGATCATGGGTGAATTCGGACCTTCAACTCTCTACGCGCAGCCGGACCTGAGCCGCATCCAGACCGGCTTGGGCTGGATGCAGGTGTTGCCTGCTGACGCAATTGTCGCGCAATTGTCGCTCAACGCGATTCTTTGCCATTATAGTCTGCCACCCAGAGAACCTGCTTGCCGGGCGGCAAAGAAAGCGAAAGAATCAAAGTTTTTACGACAATTGGGCGCCCCAGGTCCGTGGCACCCATGAACAACTCTTCGTCCGTGGGGTGGAGATCCGGATTTTCGGAGCTGGAAAACTACGAACCTAACCCGGCGAGCTTTCTATTTCCTGTCTCTATAATTTCGGCGGGATTCCGCGATACGATTTTTATTCCAGATCAATCGGTCACAGGCCCCTTGCCGAGCCCAACCAGCGCAAAAGCCACCACTGTCTCGCCCTTGGAGGGAATCTCCTCCAGCAGCTCGGCTTCCAGGTCGTAGGCCAGCGGCATCTCGCAGGCAGCCACCTGTTCTTCGCTGGCTCCCACAAAATTCAGCTCGCAGTGCGCCAGCGCCGCTCCGTCGCCCATACGCACCGGCGGCCCAAAGACCCGGCAGGTCATCGGACGCCATGCGTAGACATCGCAGCGGCCAGTGGACGGGTCCAGCGCCGGGCAGGCCGCCGCATTGGCAAAGGTCTCGAAGCGCTCCCGCTCCTCCGCAGTGTCGCCCAACAGGCCCGTCTCCAGATTGCCGGGAAACTCCGGCCCGTGCTCCACGATCCACATATCGGCGCGGTGCGCGACCTCGGCCGCCAGTTCAGGATTGGTCTCGCGCAGCGCCTCCATGCCGGTTTGCAGGCGCAGCACGTCCAGCGGACTCAGGACAAAGGCACCATGACAACACTGCGTACAGCCCAACTTACAGGTCAGCCACGCGCCGGCTCGCTTTGCTGCATCGGCCAGCTCTGTGTTCATAATCTGAACCAGTAAAGAATCCCCACTAGGTAATTGCATATCGGGCAGAATAGCCGATCAGCCTGCCATTCGTCGCCCCCAAAATCAATCCAGGAACACCGATAGTCACGTGGTGGGAATCCGCAGTGTACTTGGGAATTCTAATGAAGGTAACCTCATTGCCAGCGGCGCAATTTTGCGCTACTCTAGCGGCGGAGGTTTCCCCAATGCCTGCACTCCCCAGCACGCTCATTCCAGGGCTTCGCTACAGTAAGGCCCTGGCTGCAATTGATTGGCTCGAAAAGGTTTTCGGCTTCGAGCGCAAAGCTGTTTACGAGGGCGAAAATGGCGTCGTCCATCACGCCGAACTCGTTCTGGGCAACGGCATGATTATGCTTGGCACTGGAAAGGACGACGAGTATAGCCGCAACTTCAAGTCGCCGGGCGATCTGGGCGGCGTGCAGACCTGCGGCCTCTACCTGGTGGTCCCCGACGCCGACGCAGCCCACGCCCGCGCAGTAGCTGCTGAAGCGGTGGTGGTGCGCCCGCTCCAGGACACCCCTTATGGCAGCCGCGAGTTCACCGTGACAGACCCCGAAGGCCACACCTGGACCGCCGGAACCTACGATCCGTGGTGCAAGCACGAGTAGATTTGCAGATTTCCGGTATTGCCTTTAACAACTTATTGTCTCTGACAAATTGTCGAGTGTAATGCCTTTGACAAACTTTTGAGCTAGTCGAATGCAAAAACTCCCTGTGTTAGGGCCCGACTTCAGTCGTGCCGCCGAGGCGCAAATCAATGGGGGCTTTAGCCCCTGCGTGAATGTTTTTTTTGAACGATGATTTTCAACTCATCGGGTCAGCGATTTGCCGCAGTCTTACTCCCGCCACCATCTACGCACCCACCGCCAGATACCGCCAAAGCCTTCGAGACACTCAACCGGAAGGTCTTCCGCCGCCCACGCGATGAACCCGATCACGAGGAGAAAGAGCAGGCTGAGAAAAACCGCCGGCACAATCCATCCATAAGCGTCGTAAACATTGAAAATCACGGACGCCGCCGAATCCCACAGCTCGTTGACCCGCCAATCACCGTTAACAGACATGACGCCCCCAGAAAGCAATGAGTGCAGATACGGAATGAAGCGTGACTAGGTTCCATCCGAATGAGAGGAAGTGGGTTTGCATTCTCACCCGATCGGCCTCTCCCACGTTTCCAGCGACCGCTTGATCTCACTCATGAACTTGCCGGCTTCTGCGCCGTCGATCAGGCGATGGTCGAAGCCGAGGCAGAAGTGCTGCATGGAGCGAATGGCAATCGCGTCGTTGCCTTCGGCGTCGGTGAGCACCACCGGCTCTTTGCGCAGGCCGCCGATGGCCAGAATTGCCGCCTCTGGCTGGTTGATGATCGGCGTGCCGAACTCACCGCCAAAGACGCCGGAGTTGGTCAGTGTAAAGGTCCCGCCCTGGACCTCCTCCGGTAAAAGTTTTTTGGTCCGCGCACGCTCGGCCAGGTCGGCGATGGCGCGGGCAAGAGCGGCGAAGCTCAGCCCCTCTGCCTGGCGCACCACCGGCACAATCAGCCCCCACTCCAGCGCCACGGCAATGCCCAGATTGATGTTGGGGTGGTAGTGGATGAAGCCGTCCACCAGAGACGAGTTGGCGATGGGAAAGTTGCGGAGCGCCTCGACGGCGGCGGCGGCAATGAACGGCATATAGGTGAGCTTGACGCCGTGGCGCTGCTCAAAGCCTGCCCGCTCACGCTCCCGCAGCCGGGCAATGCGGGTCATGTCGATCTTGTAGACGGTATGCACGTGCGGGCTGATGCGCACGCTCTCCACCATGCGCTGCGCGATGATCGCCCGCATCTTGCTTAGCGGCTGCGGTGCGGCCAGTGGTGCCTGCAGCGCGGAGCTGCCTGGACCGTTCTGGTTTAAATACTTCAGCACATCTTCCTTAGTGATGCGCCCTTCGGAGCCAGAGCCGGCGATCCGGCTGAGATCGAGGTTGTGCTGTTTGGCGATGCGGCGCACCAGCGGCGAGGAGCGCAGTTTGCGGGTAGGCGCGGGAGATTCGTTTTCAGGGGCTAAAGCCCCGATTAGTTTTGCGGCGTTTACGGCACGACTGAAGTCGTGCCCTGACGCTTCTGGTTCTTTATTGAGTTCTTCTGGAGCCTGTATAGCCCCGTTATTCTGTTCCTGCGTTTGCGGCACGACGGAAGCCGTGCCCTGATACAAAACAGGTTCAACAGTGATTGCAGGTTCAGCGATCGCCGCCGTGTCACTAATCACCGCGACGACAGTATTCACATCGACCGTTGCGCCGACGGGAACCCTGATCTCGGTGAGCACGCCGGCCACCGGCGCGGGAATCTCCGCGTCCACTTTGTCGGTGGAGATTTCAAAGAGCGGCTCGTCCTTTTCGACGCGGTCACCCGCCTGCTTGAGCCACTTGGTGATGGCGCCCTCAAAGATCGATTCGCCCATCTGGGGCATGACTACGTCGGTTGGCATCGTGGACTCTCCGTACGCGGGCAGCCCTTACAAAAAACATCAGGGAAGGCCAAGGACAAACCCGCTTCAAGCGGATTATAAATTGCGGCGCTTTAGAGCGAATGGTTTGAATGGATGAACAGACTCAATGCACTCAGAAAAACCCAGACTTCAACTTGATACAGCTCATTATAAAAAGCGAAGAAAAGGAGAACGACCCCCGGGGGGGGGGGGAGGGGCGGATTTTGTTCGAGTCTCAAACGGAAGTGACCGAAAAACTCAACCCAAATTCAGGGTAAACGAAGGCTGTAAATAATCTGCAAAAGAATCTCAGGCGCGAATCGGCCGCTCCACGCAGCCCATCAGCCGTTCTATCTCACCTGGCACCTGCATCGGCGTGTCTTCCGCTGGAAACCGTGGCTGGGCGGATTCCGCTTGCGCGCGCAATTCTTCCAGACTCTCCACCGCAAGCACTTGCCCGCCAAAGACCTGGCCGAAGCAGCGCGCCGCTTGATTGGCGATGGCTTCCAGACCGGGCAAGTCTTCCAGACTCTTGATCTCTTTTTCCAGGCTGGTGACCGCATGATCGGCGATACCGCAGGGAATGATCAACTCGAAGTCGCGCAGGTCGGTCGAGACGTTGAAGGCGAAGCCGTGCGAGGTGATGCCGCGCGCCACATGAATGCCAATGGCGGCGATCTTTCTTTCCTTGCCCGCGCCCTCGCCGATGCCGCACCAGACGCCGGTCAGGCCGGGGATGCGCCCGGCGCGCACGCCAAAGCCGCCGCAGAGGCGGATCAGCGCCTCTTCCATTCCGCGCACAAAATCCACCGGACCCATGCGGTTGCCGCTGGGAGTGCGCAACGTGCGCAGATCGAAGATGGGGTAGCCGACCAGTTGCCCCGGCCCGTGATAGGTCACATCGCCGCCGCGGTTGATCTCATGCACCGTGACGCCGCGCCGCGCCAGCAATTCATCGGAAGCCAGAATGTTGCTGCGGTCCGCATTGCGCCCCAGCGTGAGCACCGGCGGATGCTCCAGGAGCAGCAGCACATTGGGGGCGCGCCCCTCGGCCACAAGCGCGGCAATCTCTGCTTGGAGCCTCAGCCCCTCGCCGTAGCCCAAGCGCCCGAGATAGAGAGTTTGGATCATTGTGTTGGATTATCGTTGGGCGATCTGCCAGTGTCCTGAGTTAGAAGCACGTAGAAAAATGAGTTGTGAAACCGCAGATCCTTCGACTCACCACCCCCAGGCTGAAGAGAACGCCTGGGGCCCCGTTCGCTCAGGATGACAGTTGATTTTGTACTTCTTGATTCTGGCTAAGGACACTAGGTTACCGCGCGATCAGCCACATCACCCAACTGAGCACAATCGCCGATCCGACGAAGAGCGAAAAGCAATAGAGCCCGTAGCGGAACATGCGCACGGGCATATCGCGCTGAGTAATGCCGAAGACCGTCGAGGCGAAAAGCGCAAAGAGCAGCACCGCGGGAAAGTAAGTCATGACTTCCTCCCGGTGCGCAGGTTGTGCGCATCCACGGCGGCAATCACATTCAGCAGCCCGGCCACCCAGATGAAGCGTGTGCCCCAGTCGGCGGTGGTCACCTGCGCTTGCGCCACGCCCCAGCCAGCTGCCCGCGCAACGATGTACAGCAGCCCGTTGCTCAAGCCGCCGACCAGACCCAGAATGTCCAGAATGCTGTGGACTTCGCTTCCAATCTCGCCGTGCATCGCCAGGCCTGTCGCGAACATTCCCACGATCGCGACCGCCAGCAGCGTCCCGCGACCCCATTTGCCCAGCACAAAATGCCCCGCGCCGGGAACCAGCCAGCCGGCAATCAGAGGCAGGTAGACAAAGCCTTGCGCGTTCTTGTTTTCTTCAGTAGCCATACCTTATAAACTATACCGCACGAAGCAGAGAGTAGGGACTAAGGGACCAGGGACCAAGGGACCAGGGACTGAGAGAATAGGTGAATGATGGACGGCTTTGGCTGTTCGCAAAGTGGTTTCAAACGGTTAGCTATAATCACGGCCGGTTTTTCGCTCATTACAGGCTACAAACTGCACATTCTTAGTCCCTAGTTCCTAAATCCGCACCAACTCTCGCTGAATCCGCCCCGTCACCCAACCCTTACCCGGCGCAGTCAGCATATCAATCTCGCTGCGCACGCCGAACTTCGGCAGATAGATGCCCGGCTCGACGGAGAAGCAGGTATTGGGCAGCAGCAGCCGCTCGTCGTGCGTCTCCAGGTTGTCCAGATTGGCGCCGGAGCCGTGAATCTCGGTGGCGATATTGTGGCCTGTGCGATGGGTGAAGAACTCGCCGAAGCCGGCCGCCTGAATCACCCCGCGCGCCGCGTCGTCGGCCTCAAAGCCGCGGATCGGGCTGCCAGCGGAGAATGCGCTCTCGACGGCATGGATAGCCGCGTCGCGCGCCTGCACGACGGTGTTGAAGACGTGCAACTCGGTGGCCGTCGGCGCGCGCCCCACCACGCCCGTCCAGGTGATGTCGTAATAGATGCTCGCAGGCTTCTCCGACTTGGCCCAGATGTCGATGAGCAGAAAATCGCCGTCTCGGATGGGCGCGCTCCGTTCGGCCGTCGGCTCATAGTGCGAGTCGGAGCAGTTTGCGTTCACGCTGACATTCGGGCCGTCGTCCCAGACGAGGCCCTCGCGGCGCATGGCCTCGCTCAGCCACATCATGTGGTCGTACTCGGAGTACGCGGTTGCGTTGCCGGTGCTGGGCCGCAAACGCCGGCCAATCTCCAGCCAGCCCTCAGCCAAAATCGCATCAATGGCCCGCTGCGCCACGGCGTGGCTAGCGATTTGCTCCTCTGTCAGAACCGCCTCGAAGACGCTGACAAGGTCAGCAGAGCTGACAATCTCTTTGCCCAGCCCGCGCAGAAACTCTACCGTCCCCGCGTCCACCATCGAGATGACCATGATGGCGTTGTTGGGCGAGTACTGCATGGCCAGCCGCCGCTCACCGGCCAGCAGGAGTTCGAGCCCAGCGGCCAGTTCCTGCCAGCTTGAATAGAGCGCCTTCGAGCCGGGCAGCGTGTCGAGCCGGGCCTGCTCGATGCGATGAACGAGTTTGCGCGGCTCACCCTGGGCGGGCACAAAGTAGTACCAGCGGCGGGTGACGTGCGCGGCTGCGTCCAGGCCCAGGATGCGCTGGGCAATAGGGTCGCGGTGATGATGGTCGTAGAAGAGCCAGCCGTCCAGGCCGGCCTCGCGGATGGCGGATTGAATCGCTTGAAGGTCCATAGGGGAGATGATAACGCGTGCGATGGGAAGCAGGCTTTCTACAGCCCCGCCAGCGCCTCGGCCTGGGTGGCAAAGAGTCCGGCGTACTTGGTGATGCCCACCATGGTGAAGACCTTGGTGAAGTGCGCGGAAAGCCCGAAGGCGGCAACCTTCTGGCCCAGGTTCGAGGCTTCGATCAGCAGTTGAATCACCAGTGCTATGCCGCTTGAATTTATGTAATCCACCTTGGTGAAGTCCAGCAGAACCTGCTTGGCCGTCTCTTTGGGCAGCGCTTGGTATGTGCCCAGAACCGCATCCTTCGAGGTGCTGGCGATGTCGCCCTCGAAGCGCAGAACGGAGACCGGATCTCCCGCCGGGGAAGTGAGCTGCTCAACGCGCGCCTTGGTTTCGCTTTGCATAATTTATCGTCTCCCTGTTCTCAGTCCCTTAGTCCCTGGTCCCTTGGTCCCTGCTTCACTGCTCTTTATCCAGCCGGATCACCAGTCGGACATAACTTCCGTGGCCGTCCATCGCGGCTACCCATTCAGCTTCGTCCACCAGCGCCTGAATCAAAAACATTCCCATGCCGCGCGCGGCTTCCTCGCCGTGCATCTTGCGATCAATATCCGGCGTGGCAACCTTGCCCGGCTGCTTGCGCATCCCCGTGCCGTCGTCCATCACCTTCACCTCCAGCGACTCGGCATTCACGCTCAGCACTACGCCGACGCTCAGCTTTTCGTTCAGTCGGTTGCCGTGCTCAATAGCGTTGATGCAGGCCTCGGCAACGGCAGTCTTCAGGTCTTCCACGCGGTCCTCGCGAAAGCCCATCAGCTTGGCCACCGACGACGCCGTAGCCATGGCCACCTTCTCGAAGCCCATCCGCGAAGGCAGCCGGACTTCAACGGTCGTAGCCTTAGCGACCGGAGCAGCCGTGGTTTTCGCGTCGCTCATTCCGGCCTCCCCGTACCCTCGCGGCATAGCGCCAGTGCGGTCATGTCGTCTCCCTGCGGCCCGCCTTCCGAAAATTCTTCAATCGCCGCCCACAATGCATCGAGAATATCATCGGCTTTCCTCTCCTGGCATTCTAAAAATGAAGATAAGAGGCGATCCGCCCCAAATTCCTCATCCCCTTTGAAGACCTCGGTCAGCCCATCGGTATAGAAGAGCAGCCGCGCCCCCGGCGGGAAGGCGCATCGCTCGGATGCGTAGAGCATCCCCGGCAGCATCCCCAGTGGCGTGCCGGAAGCGTCAAAGAGCCGCGGCTCACTGTCTGGCGTCATTAGGAACCCGGGATTGTGCCCTGCATTCACTACCTCAATCTCGCCCGCCTCAGGATACAAGCGCAGGAAGATCGCCGTCAGGTAGCGCCGCCGCGCCTCTTCGCCCTCGGCCCAGTGGTGCTGATTCATCCGCCCAGCCAGCTCGTCCAGCGGCGGCCCGCCGGCGGCCATCGCCCGGAAGGCCGAGCGGAAGCTGGTGGACATCATTGCCGAAGCCATTCCTTTGCCCGCCACGTCAGCCACGGCCATCAAAATGCTTCCATCCGGCTGGTTAACCACGTCCAGATAATCGCCGCCCACCTCATAGCATGTGTCCGAGCGGAAGGCGAGCGAGTAGCCGTCAATCATCGGCAGACGCTGCGGCAGCAGCGAGCGCTGAATGGCCCGCGCCGCGTCCATATCCTGCTGCACGCGGGCAAACTCCAGGTTGCGCTTCTGGTTGCGCGCATTTTCCAGCGCCACCGCCGCCTGCAAGACCAGACCCTCGATGAAGTCCGTTTCGTAGAGCGTCAGCGCGCGCCCCTTCGGCGAGGCCACTAGCAGCTCCGCCATGCGCCGCCCATCGCGATCTTCCAACTGATACGCCACCGAGGCGCCGTCCGCCCCGTCGCCATATGCGAGACCGGCCTCAGGAAAGGCCGCGCCGGCCATCTCCAGTTCGCGCACCACAATGCGCAGCACCTGCTCCAGAACTTCTTCTTCGCGGGCGGTCGAGTGGACCTGGCGCGAGGCCTCCAAAAGCGCCTGCAAGCGCGCCACCTGCTGCTGCAAATCGATCGTCTCGGCCCTGCTGGGTAGCTGGATCTCCGCCGCCATCGCTCCTCCATGGAATTCAACTTTAACAGCATGTGGTGGAAGTCGAAAACCTTAAGAGCCTTCCGCAAGGGCTAAAGCCCTGGAGATATCGGGGGCTTTATCGGCACGACTGAAGTCGTGCCCTGACGCTTGTGAGCTTCTATTGGTTTTTTGCGCAGCTTGTAAAACAAGCTTACTTGGCAAGATTACAGCACAGTTAACAGGCTGCGGAAAAACTCGGAATATCAAGGATTTCTGAATATTTTCCCTCGGCGGCTAACGCCGATGTTCTGTATGAATCACATACGGCGCAGCTAAAGCCGCGCCCTTTCAAAACAATGCCCACAATGGAGTTTTTCCGCAGCCTCTGAAGCCTTGCCCTTTCAAAACATCGACTTCTTCAGAGGTTCCTTAACACGCCCGCAATCGCAAGCGCAGGAGCGGAGTTATCATAACTACCATGCCTACTCCACTCCGCTGGGGAGTCCTCAGCACCGCGGCCATCGGCCTCCGTCACGTCATCCCCGCCATGCAGCAAAGCCCGCTCACCACCATCGCCGCCATCGCCTCGCGCGACCTAGCCAAAGCGCGTCAAGCGGCCCAGGCACACGGCATCCCCACAACCTACGGCTCTTACGAGGAGCTGCTCGCCGACCCAACCATCGACGCTATTTACAATCCCCTGCCCAACCACCTCCACGTCCCCTGGACCATCAAGGCCGCCGAGGCAGGCAAGCACGTCCTGTGCGAAAAGCCGCTCAGCATGACCGCTGCCGAGGCTGAGACACTGCTAGTCGTCCGCGCCCGCACCGGCGTCAAAATCGGCGAGGCCTTTATGATCGAGAGCCATCCGCAGTGGATTCGCCTGCGCGAACTGCTCCGCGAAGGCCGCATCGGCCAGCTCCGCTCCATCGCAGGCGTATACAGCTACCACAACACCAACCCCGCCGACTACCGCAATCACCTGGAATTCGGCGGCGGCGGATTGCTGGACATCGGCTGCTACCTCATCCACGGCTCGCGCTTTGCCTTCGAGGCCGAGCCTACCCGCGTCGTGGCCAGCATCGAGCGCGATCCAGAGAGCCAGGTCGACCGGCTCACCTCGGCCATCCTCGAATTCCCCGCAGGCCGCACCATCTTTACTTGCAGCACGCAGATGCTGCCCACGCAGCGTCTGCTCATGGTCGGGACCAAGGGCCGCATCGACTTCGAAATCCCTTTCAACCCGCTGCCCAACCGCCCCGCGCGCCTGCTGATCGACTCGACCGGCGACCTGCGCGGCACGGGCGTCACCGCAGAAGTTTTTCCCACCTGCGACCAATACACGCTCCAAGGCGACGCCTTCACACGGGCGATTCTGGAGGACACGGAAGTGCCAGTGCCGCTGGAAGACTCCATCAACAACATGAAGGTTATTGAGGCTGTTTTCCGGTCTGGCAGCACGGGGCAGTGGGTCTCGCTCTAGCGATGGAATCCCAGCTCCGAAAAACCGGACATGAGGCACCCAATCTTGGTGGTAGATCGAGATGTTGTTCACCTGCCACCCGCCTATTAAGTTCGATGTAATCTATTCCTTCTAAAAGGAGCGAGACTATACTATTTACGACCGGGAAACAGGATTAACTCCCGGCCGGGAGAAACTCAATGCGAAACAAGTATGTTTTGATGACGGCAGCCATCTTTGTTCTGATGGCTAAGTACGGGTTCGCAGAAACGACCCCGGTTAATTTCAACTTTTACGTCGATGACTACGGGACAGTAGCTATCGATGGAACCCAGGTGGGGTCGTATGATAATCCAGCATCAGCAGGAAACATCATTTTTACGGACAACCTCACACCCGGTTGGCACACATTTGCGGTCGATTACGCAAATCAAACCGGCACAAATTTTCTGGCTCTTCAATGGGATTCGCCGGGAACCTCAGTTCTCTCACCAATTCCTCTAACGGACTTCAGTTCGCTGGACCAGAATAACGATACCGTCAGCGGCCTGCGAGCAGATTATTTCAGCTCGCTCGGCGGTTCGTACCTTTTTACGGTCTATGGCGAAGGACCGATCATGAACGGAGCGCTATCTTATTCTTCAGAAATCTATGAAAATCAGCCCGGACTCTGGGCAGGAACCTTCGGGCCTTCAGCCATCTTTGGAGAAGATTTAAGCGGCGAGATCTACATACCCAGCTCTACCCCGGAACCGCCAACATTGATACTGGTTATCGTCCCTTTGTTAGCCTTTATTTGCGTTCGTTCTGGACGCCAGGCCTATGTCTGACCGTCCACGAATGATCGGGTGCCCAGGTCCGGTTTTTCGGACCTGGGAATTTACGAACTCCAACTAACCTCGTTGAAGAAGCAAACCAAATTCACCGCTCACGCGCGAAGTGCCGCTCGAAGAGTTCCCGCGACAGCCTCTCGCCCTCTTCGCTCAGCACGACCGACTTGGCCTTGCTCTTCGGGTCAGAGATATACCCTTTGGTGTGCAGCCGCTCCATGGCGTCCCAGTCCTGCCCCTTCCACGTTCGTCCATCGCTGGTCCGCGTCAGCCACAACAGCGCCAGCACCATCTCATCCACCTTGTCTTGGTTGTAATCCATCCCCATCTCCTTAACTGAACCCCATGCTACCACTCACTGCTGTGAGAAAGGCACGCTTCAGCGAGCTTTCTCGGCTATCGAATGCTCGTTGAAGACTACGGCGGTAAAGCTGAAGATGTCTGTATCGTCGTCCTTCCAGCAGTTCGCATTCATCCCGGCTTTGCGGCAGGTCTGCTCCAGAAAAGTTTGGCGGTCCCATTTCTGTTCCGTCGGCACCTGCGGCAGAAGCAAGCCCTCGCTGTCGCCGTTCTTCATCAGCAGACCATGCTTGCCGATTCGGATTTGCTGAATGTCTGTTACGCGCCGCAGCGGTGAAAGCACGGAGATCTCATAATCCAAGCTCGGCAGTTCTTCGGCTGCGACTTGCGAAAAGCGCGGATCGCGCATCGCGGCCAGCGTGGCCGTGTCGCGCACTGTAATGTAGAGCGGCTTGATGGCCGAGGTGTAGCCGATGCAGCCGCGCAGATCGCCGTTTTTGTGCAGCGTGGTAAATGCGCCGCGCTCCTGATTCAGCGCCGTGCTCGCGCTCGCCGGAGGATCATACGCGTCACCCTGCTGTACCACATGCTCCACCGACTTGCGCGCCAGCGTAAGTAGTTCACGCTTCTCCGCATCGGTCAGCGAGAACGGCTTCTCATGCGTGCCAGCGCCGCTGGCCTTCACAAAAAGATCCGCGCTGTAGCCGACCACGCGTGAATGGTCGCCGGTTACATCGCCGGAGTTCTCATACTTCAGGACATGTGCCTGGTTGGCGCCCATGCGCTCGGCGTAGATCATCGCGGCCACAATCGGCGCGCCGCCGCAGGCCTCCCAGACGCGCGATTGAAAGTTGCGCGACATGCTGAAGTAGTCCCACGATTCGAGGGCGCTGAGCGTCTTGTGATCGATCTTCACCGCGTCATCGTAGACGTGAAAGTGGGATAGATCGGAACTGGCCAGGACCAGCGTCTCTTCCGGCTTAGCGCTGGCCTTGATCAACTTGGCCAGCGCCACGCCCAGCGCGCGGCTGCTCTCATAGCTCTGATCGCCCATCACGATGGGCACAACCTCAAAGCTGCCCAGCACCTTTTGCAGCCACGGCAATTGCACTTCAATCGCGTGCTCGCCTCCTGCCGAAGTGGCATCGTGTCCCTCGACGGAGAGCTTCATCGTCGCACTCATCTTCTGCAACTCGCGCGCGAAGGCCTTGTCCACCGGCACATTGCCTAGCGGCGTCTGGTAAGCGTCGCCATCATAGATGCTGGTGTAATCGAAGGCTACATGATGCGTCGGCGCAATCACGATCACGCGCTTGTAGCCGCGCCCCTTCAACTGCGCATAGGTGTACGCGGCAACTGGGCCGGAGTAGACGTAGCCCGCGTGCGGCGCAACCGCGGCGAGGATTGGATCGCTTATGCGCGGCTCGGTGACGCGCGCCAGATAGTCGTCCATCATTGTGGAAAGTTCTTTGGGATCGGACGGATAAAAGCTGCCCGCGACGGCCATCTGCCGCACCTTCTGATCACTGATCGTGTGGTCATGAGCAAAGGGGGTAAAAACCAGCAGGGCAAGTAGCGGCGCTGCCAGCCAATAGGTGTGCGGGTTCATCAGAATATTCATCGGCGCAATCTCCATACTTCGCTCACAGGTGCCAGACGCCAGGAATCGGCTGCTGGCAAAATGGGCAGCTGCCATTTTTGATCAGCATCTCGTTGGCGACAAATCCCACGCGCTCCACAATCATCTTGCGGCACTTGGGGCAATAGGTGTTTTGCGCCGGATGGCCCGGCACATTGCCAATATAGACGAAGTGCAGCCCCTCCGCGTCCGCAATCGCCTTGGCGCGTTCCAAAGTGGACACCGGAGTGATGGGCAGATTCTTCAGCAGGTATTCGGGATGATACTGCGTAAAGTGCAGCGGCACATCCGCGCCCAGACTCGCCTTGATCCACTGCGCGAGGTTCCGAAACTCCGCGTCGCTATCATTCAGCGTCGGCAAAACAAGAAAGACAATCTCCGTCCACTTGCCCATCTTGCGCAGCGTGACCAGCGTCTCCAGCACCGGCTTCAACTGTCCCGTAACCACTTGCCTGTAGTACGACTCGGTAAAGGACTTCAGGTCGATCTTCACGGCATCCATCTTTTCGTACGCCGCCTTCAACGCCTCTTCCTGCATGTAACCATTCGAAACCACAATGCTGCGCACGCCCGCCGCGTGGCCCGCATTGGTGCAGTCCATAAGGTACTCCGCCCACACCACCGGCTCGCTGTAGGTGTAGGCAATCGTCGGGCAGTTATACTGGCGCGCGAGTTCGGCAATGCGAAGCGGCGGTGCGAACTGTGCGGGAATCTCTTCCGGGCGCGATTGCGAGATGTCCCAGTTCTGGCAGAATTTGCAGTTGACGTTGCAGCCCGCCGTGGCCAGCGAAAAGGCAACCGTCCCCGGCAGATAGTGAAAGAGCGGCTTCTTCTCAATGGGATCAACGTGGGCCGCACAGACCCGCGAGTGGACCATCGAGTAATATGTGCCGCCGCGATTCTCGCGCACTCCGCAGTAGCCGCGCTCCTTGTCGCCCACCGTGCATTCACGCGGACAGAGCTTGCATTTAATTTTGCTGTTCGGGAGCTTCTGGTAAAACTTTGCTTCGACGATGTAGCGCGCATCGCCCGCGTTTGAGGAAGCCGTAGACGAAGGTTCCCCGTTCGCGGGCTTCGCAATAGAACTCATCCCCAGCGCCGCGCCCGAGGCCAGCGCGCAACGCAGAAATGAGCGGCGATCCAGCGGGGTTTTCACGGCTGTTTCCATATTCGATTCACAAAACATTTTGAGCCTTTCCGCAAATCGTACAGCTAAACCTCGACAATCGAGATTTTTTGGGGATCGATATTCCCCAGCCGATGCTCATCATCAGCAGCAGTGACAATGTAACTCGGTGCACGCTGCTCGGCTGCGAGCGTCTTGAATCCTTTATCGGCACGCTTGTGCTCGATCATCTGCCATCCGGTGTGATCGAGCGCTACCGGATCCGATGAAACCAGCAGCGCATTGCAATTCCAACTGAACTCCGGCTTGTAAGCAGGCCCGCCCTCGTACATCGCGGTCGTCGCATCGCAGATCGTCAGGCGCATCCGGCTGCGAATCTCCGGCAGCATATTCAAATCGGCAACGTACGGATTGCAGCCATTCGGATGATACTTGTTGGGATTATGAATCACGCCGTACATGTTCTTGAGTGCGATCGTTACGCCCGCTCCGTCGTGATCTTTGAGTACCGGAAGATTGACTAAAACGTCTGTGCGCTGCGTCAGAATCTTCGACAAGCGGCTGCCTACACTGCCATAGGCGGAGAGCTCATCCTCGTAGCCCACGCGGTCAGTGCCAAAGCATTGCACACGCTCACCGCCGACGGCCAAAGGAAAGCCTGCGCGCCCCAGTTCCGCGCTGTCGCGGTCCCAGATCACGATGTCGCTGGTCTTGATTCCAGCCTGCTGCAAGCGCTCGCAGACGGCCTCGACTAGTTGCACATTGGTGGAGATTCCGCGCCCGCCCAGCGTGTTCACCTTCAGGCTGACCTTCTCACCTGGACGAACAATTTTCTTCCAAGCCTCAAGCGCATTATCGCGGTTAAAGAGAGCCTGCATGGAGCGATCAAGCAACGCAAGCATCCGTTGTGCATTGACCGTTGAACCTGCGCCGCGCAGCATCTCATCCCGCGCCACCACAACTCTTGACTTCGCGCCCGCGGCTCCAGTTTCTACCGCAAGAGGCTGTACGGCCAGCGACCCGCCCACGCCTCCCGCGCACAAAAAAGCGGCCCCGGAGAGGGATCGCTTGAGGAAATCCCTGCGGCTGTCCTTGCGCGCTGCGCTCATCCGCGTCCCCCCTTGCCTAGCGGGTAGTATCGCTCTAATCAACGTCTACGGCAACTGGCACGAAGTGGCTGTGACGGGCAACACTCGTTCCACCCGAGCATTTCGCCTCCACCGGCTTGCGAAACCTGCCATGACCATTGAAAATCAATGGATTGAGCCACCCAATGTGAATCAGGCCATGCGTAAGCCCAAAACGGACCCAAGACAACCCGCGCCAACCCTCAGCCGCCGGAGCCTGCGCGACTTTCTCGCTGCTGCTGCGCTCTTATTAGCCAGCGCCGCCGTGGTGGTTTGGCAGAACGCGCATCTCTGCGTTCTCTGGGACGCGAGCTACACGCTGGAGACGAGCTTCCGCATTGCGCTCGGCCAGATGCCCTACCGCGATTTCCCGCTGGTGCACTCACCGCTGACTTTTCTCATCCAAGCCGCGATCATGCGCCTCACCGGGCGCGTCTTTTTCCACCATGTTCTCTACGCCGCAATCGACAACGGCATGGCCACGGTGCTGGCATGGCGCATCGCGTTGCACACTCTGCGTCCGCGCCTGCGCGCCGCGTGGCTTGTCTCGCTGCTGCTGGCGGCGCCGCTCGTCCCGCTGGGCGTCTACAGCATACTTCCCTTTCCTTCTTACGATTGCGACACGGCGTTCTCGATTCTCATTGTTATTTTTCTCATGCAACACTTGCCGGAAGATTCCAATGTCAAATCGAAATTCCGTTTGCACAATTTCTTGGTGGGCTCGGTTCTTCCGCTACCGTTTTTCTTCAAGCAGAACATCGGCCTTCCCTTTCTCGCCGCCGCATTCGCTCTGATCGTTTTGTTGTTGCTCTTGCAACGGGTACTCCGCAACTCGACTCCGCAGGAAAGCCCCGCTGCTCTGACCGCACTTCTGGCCGGAGCGCTTACAATGCTGACAATCGCCACACTGCTGCTGCACTTCACCGCCGGCGTGCGCAACTACCTGCATTGGACGATTCAGTTTGCATCCGAGCGCCGTCTGCCCGGCCTGCAATCGATGCTCGATCTCTACGCGGAGCCTTCGCTGCTCTGGGGTCTGCCTTGCGCCGGCGCAGCTTTATTGCTTCTGCGCACGCGCATTGCAAAAGCTCTTTGGGTCCGACTTGCCGCTTTGCTCCTCCTCTCCGCGCCTTTTTTATGGACGCTCATTTGCCTCGCACTCTCCGCCGATTCCGAGGACCGCGCCGCCACGCTACTCGCCCTGTGGCCGCTGCTGCTGCTCCTCTCCGCCGCGCTCTCGCTATGGAATCTCTGCCGCCGGCCCAGCCTTCAAACGTGCATCCCCATCTTCATTCTGGCCGCCATACATGGGACCTTTCTCTCACAGCAGTTGTGGGGATCAACGTACGCGATTTGGCCGCTGCTGGTGCTGCTGATGGCCGAGATGATCGCCTTTCTCGCGTCCATCGAAACCGGTCCGGCCACGCCGCAAATCCGTTTCCTTGCTCCATCCATGGCGGTCATCATTGCGGCCACGCTGCTGATCTGTGGCGGTTTCTACACTCTCAGCGAGGAGCGTCTCTCCTACGCGCAACTGCCCGATCTCCCCGTCCAGCATTCATCGTTTCCCTCGCTGAAGGGAATGGCAATCCCAGGCCCATATTTACCTGAGTTCGAAGAGCTTTTGAGATTTTCCGAAAAAGATATTCCTCTTTCCGACGGGCTGATTCTGATGCCCGGTGAAGACCCGTTCTACTTCGCCACCGGGCGGACACCGCAGTTTCCTGTGCTTCTCTTCGACAACGCCACCGACCCACTCTCCACGCCTGCGCTTTTGGTCGCCGAGGCCGAGCGCCGCCGGATTCGCTGGCTGATCGTCAAGCGAAAATTGCAGATCAAGGAAGACGTCACTCCGCAGCGCGAAGCCACGCTCCAGGCGCTGCAACAGATATTTCTTCCTTACCGCAAACTCGCCGCCTACGACGTTTATCGCCGCCCATAACGCGCATTCGCTAAAGGAATATAATCAGCTTTATGACGGCAGAGACGCAGACAACTTCCCCCCTGACGATTGACGCTCAAACCACTTCCAAACAGCGCGCGCTGGAGGCTCATCTTGCCCAGTTGGGCAGCCTGATGGTGGCCTACTCCGGCGGCGTGGACTCGGCGTATCTGGCGGCTACGGCGCATCGCGTTCTGGGCAGCCGGATGCTGGCCGTGATTGCCGATTCGCACAGCCTCGCGCGGCGCGACTTCGATGCGGCCCGCGAGTTTGCCAGCGCACAAAAGATCCCGCTGCACATTCTCGCCACTGAAGAGCTGAGCCGGCCCGAGTATCAGCGCAACGACGCCAATCGCTGCTTTCACTGCAAGGATGAGCTTTTTCAAGCGATGGAAGCGCTCGGCCCCAAGCTGGGATTCGAACGCATCGCCTACGGCATGAACGCCGACGACACCCGCGATTACCGCCCTGGCCAGCGCGCTGCTGAGCAGCACGCGGTTCTGTCGCCGTTGGCCGATGCCGGGCTGACCAAGAACGAGATTCGCGCGCTGTCTAAAGCGGCCGGCTTTGCGCTCTGGGACCGCCCCGCCGCGCCCTGCCTCTCTTCGCGCGTCGAGTATGGGCGCTCCGTCACGCGCGAGGTTCTGGAGCAGGTGGAGCGCGGCGAAGAGAGCCTGCGCCAGTTGGGCTTTCGAGAGCTGCGCGTGCGCCATCACGGCCCGCTGGCCCGCGTTGAACTAGCCCGCACCGAGCTGCCCCGCGCTCTCAACCTCGATATGCTTGACGCGATCACCGCCGCGATCAAGGCGGCTGGTTTCCAGTACGTCACCCTCGATTGCCAGGGCTTCCGCTCCGGCGCAATGAATGCCGTTCTGCCCGTTGAAGTGCTCGCCGGGCGCGGGGCGACGCCGGCAGTTTAGAATCACAGTGCGATGCGAATTGGTTACCTTGAATGCTTTTCTGGAATCAGCGGCGATATGCTGCTGGGCGCGCTGGTGGATGCCGGCCTTCCCTTTGCCTGCCTGGAAGAGACTGCGGCGGCGCTCAACGTTGGCGCGCGCCTGGAGATGCGCAGGGTGAGCCGCGGCGGACTGGCCGCAACCAAGGTGGACGTGCTCACCGAAGAGGGATCAGGGAACGTACACAGCCATGAGGATGGACATAGTCATCCTAACCACGAACATCCTCACGAGCATGAACACCATCCTCACACCCATGCTGCGCATCGATCGCTTTCGGCGATTGTCGAGATCATTCGCTCGGCACCGCTCTCGGAGAGCGTGAAGCAGCGCTCCATTTGCGCTTTTCAACTGCTGGGCAAAGCCGAAGCGGCCATCCATTCCGTTCCCGTTGAAGAGGTGCACTTCCATGAGGTTGGCGCGGTAGACACCATCGTTGATATTGTCTGCGCCGCCGCGGGAGTTGAGGCGCTTGGCCTAACACCTGACGTTGCCCGCTGGCTCGCCTCGCCGCTCAACGTGGGCAGCGGAACCGTCCACTGCCAGCATGGCACGCTGCCTGTTCCCGCGCCGGCCACGCTCGCTCTGCTGGGCGACGCGCCTGTCTATGCGGCCGGTGAACCGATGGAGCGCGTCACACCGACCGGCGCGGTGCTGCTGCGCATGTTGAACGTGCAATACGCGCCGCTGCCCGCCATGCGCATCCTGAAGACCGGATACGGTGCGGGCGGGCGCGAGACGAATGGGCAGCCGAATCTGCTGCGCTTGCTCGTCGGCGAAGAGAGTTTGGACGCCGCCACAGAATCCATCGCCGTGATCGAAACTGTCATCGACGACAGCAATCCGCAAGTACTCGCTTACGTCAGCGAAAAGCTGCTCGAAGCGGGCGCGTGGGATGTTTACCGTGCCTCGGTGCAGATGAAGAAAGGCCGCAGCGGCGTGCAGATGACCGTGCTTTGCCGGCCCGATCTTGTGCCTTCGTTGCAAGAGTTGCTTTTTCGCGAGACCTCTACCATCGGCCTGCGCTGGCGTTTGGAGAAGAAGCTCGCCCTGGCGCGCGAGTTTGCCCAAGTGGAAACGCGCTGGGGCAAGGTGCGCATCAAAATCGCCCGCCTGGCCAACGGCGAAGAGGTCAATGCGCAGCCGGAGTACGAAGATTGCCGCCGCCTCGCCACTGAGCATTCGGTTCCGCTCAAGCAGGTGACGGAAGCGGCGCTGCTGGCCTACGCGGCGGCAAAGGAGAAGCTCTGATGGATCGCTCAAGCATTGAATCGCTGCTGCAAGAGGTTGCGGCAGGCCGCACGCAAGTCTCCGCGGCGCTCGACCGGCTGCGCGATCTGCCCTTTGAGGACATCGGCTTTGCCAAGCTCGACCATCACCGCGCTCTGCGCACCGGAATGCCTGAGGTGATTTTTGCCGCGGGCAAGACCGCCGCGCAGGTGGCCGGCATCTTTGCGCGCATGGCCAAGGCCGGCGGCAATGTGCTGGCCACGCGCGCTACGCAGGAGATGTTTGAAGCGGTGATTGCCATTGAGCCGCGCGCCGTCTTCCACGAAACCGCCCGCGCCATCACGCTGACGCAGGCCGCAGCCACGCCCGGCAAAGGAACCATCGCCGTGGTCTGCGCCGGAACCAGCGACCTGCCCGTTGCCGAAGAGGCCGTGGTCACGGCGCGGCTGATGGGCAACGCCGTCGAGCTGATTGCCGACGTGGGAGTCGCCGGCATTCATCGGCTGCTGGCGCAAAAGCAGGGACTGCAAGCAGCGCGCGTGCTGATCGTCTGCGCGGGCATGGAGGGCGCGCTGCCCACCGTCGTCGGCGGCCTGGTGAACGCGCCGGTGCTGGCCGTGCCCACGAGCATCGGCTACGGCGCGTCGTTTGGAGGCGTGGCAGCGCTGCTGGGCATGCTGAACACCTGCTCGCCCAACGTTTCCGTGGTCAATATCGACAACGGCTTTGGCGCGGCCTGCATCGCCTCGCTGATCAACCGGTTGTGAAGCGATTTCCCATGGATCTGAAGCGAAGAAAAAGAGAACGCACCCCCGGGGGGGGTACATTGCGTTTCCTTCCAAAGCAGCCCTTCCCGGAGGGTCGAACTGAATTCAGAGTAGCAGGATGGCGGAAATAATCTGCAAATCCGCTCCAACTTTCCGCCTATCGCACGAATGGGTTGTTGAAGCTGGAAGACGATCTTGGCTGCTCGCCCAAGGTGTTGATGCGGATGTTCAGCGCTATGGGCAATCCGCCGGCGAAGGACCTCTTTGAGATTGTCTCCTATCTGCAGAAGATCAAGGGGACGGTGCTGGAAGTGATGGACCGGGCTACGGCATAATATCTGATATGGCCATCAATAGAATCAAGTTCGATTACACGGTTTATACGCCTAACTATCACCCAGGAGATGGTTGCTGGGATTTGCGCAACTTTGAACGTGCGAAACAGAGAGCGCGTGGCCCTGGCATTGGATCGCGAATCTATCGCAATTTCAATCAGACCAATAAACGTGGCCAGATTTTAGGTGATTGGTGGACAGGAAAACACTATTGGACGTGGACTGGAACGGCCTTCTATCGCAAAATTGATGGAGATCGATTCACTGGTGTCGAAGGAAAATATGGAAAGTATAGTCAATAATTTATTGTAACTTCGCATATTCTCGATTCAATATGTCGATTAACACTACCCTTCGACCGTACGCTTCAACTATCCGCAGACGGGGCAATGATCATTTGCCTGATCGCAAACATGCGAGCAAATCCTCCAGCAATTTCAGCAGGAATGTGGATTTCGCGGAAGAGAGCCGGAATAAGCTCAATCTCTCCGATCAGATGGAGATAGAGAGTGGGGCTGGTATCGGCAACGACGATACGCTTCACAGGCAGAGCTGGTCCAGGCTGGCGCTTTCGCGAGCCAAGTCTTGCGCGTCATATTCGATCCAAACCTGATGCTGCTTGAGGAAGCCGTCCAGTTCATAGCCCGTTGCAAAACCCAGCGCGTGACGCAACGCCGGCTTGCTGAGCCGCCCGCTCCTGTACTCGTCCAGAGCCAGCGCCTGCAGTACGCGGCGGGAGTGATCGCCGCCGCGTTTCTCATGCTGCGGGCCAGATCATCCGGGATTTCGACGGTCAAGTTCATATTCTCACCGTAGCGCGGAAGGGCCGCCGCGTCGAGAATTGCTTGATGTTCAAAGCATCGTTTTGTTACGCGCCTATCCCTCCACCGTGCGCTTCAACTGGCCGCAGGCGGCGTAGATATCGCGGCCACGGGGCTTGCGTAGGTAGGCGGGAATGCCGGAGTTGATGAGTGCGCTGCGGAAGGCTTCGACGGCTTCGGGTTGGGGCGTGGAGTAATGGATGCCTGGGCCGGGATTCCAGGCGATCAGGTTGACCTTGGCGGCGAGTCCTGAGCGGCGGATAAGGTGGGCCAGCGCGCGGGCGTCTTCCGGGCGGTCGGTTGTGCCGCCGAGCAGGACGTACTCAAAAGTGATGCGCTCGTGCGGGCGGAGATTGACTTGGCGCGCGGCGTCGAGGACGGTAGCGATGGGCCATTTGCGGTTGATGGGCATGATCTGGGAGCGGAGGGCGTCGTTGGGGGCATTGAGGCTGATGGCGAGCTTGGGGCGGAACTCCGGCGGCTCCTGGGCAAAGCGCAGAATGCCGGGTACGATGCCGGAGGTGGAGACGGTCATGCGGCGCGGGCTGAGGCCGGCTTCGCGCACCAGCACGCGGACGGCTCCCATGAAGCTGTCGTAGTTCAGGAAGGGCTCGCCCATGCCCATGAAGACCAGATTGACGCGGTCTCGGCCTACTTCGACGGCGTGACGGTCAAAGACGGCGAAGACCTGGCCGGCAATCTCGCCCGCGGTGAGGTTGCGTTGGAGGCCGAGGCGGGCGGTGAGGCAGAATTGGCAGTTGACTGCGCAGCCGATCTGGCTGGAGACGCAGATGGTGGCGCGGCGGGTTGTCTGTTGAGCGGGTTGGGGTTCGTGGTTTCCCACCCATTCCGCTGAAGTGCGCGGAATGGATGGGGCACCCAGTTTGGTTGGGATGGATAGAAAGGTGGGTTGAGGGTCGTTGGTTTCCCCGGTCTCAGAATCGAGACCGGGGGCACCCAGCTTTTTGTGGACGTGAGAGGTTTTCGTCAAGTGCGGCGAGCTAGCTTCCGCTTCGCGGAAATCGCGAGTTGGCGAGTTAGCGATATTCTGCGCGGTAGTTGGAGAGGCTTCGACTTCTGAACTATCGGTGTCGCTTTCGTCGCCGGATTCACCATTGTCGCCTTCGGGCATCCAGACGGTCTCCACGGTTTCAAGCGCATCGCCTTCTCCGCGGCAGTCGACCAGGTAGCGCTCGGTTCCGTCGATGGATTGGAAGACCTGCGCGATGGCGGGGCGGCCCACCTGCCAGCCTTCGGCGGTGAGCCTCTGGCGCAGCGCTTTGGGCAGGGTGGTAATCGCGTCTAGATCGGCGATGTGCTGACGATAGAGGGCTTGGGCCAGTTGACGGGCGCGGAAGGCTGGCTCGCCGGTCTCGGCCATCAACGCCGCCAGCGCTTCCGCGCCCAAGCCAAAGAGCGTTCGGGGAGGGCCTTCGGCCTTCGGGCTGGCGGGTTCGATTTGGGCAAGCTGGGGGAAGTCTTCACGCATGGCTTGGCTCAGGATAGAGCATTTTGCGAGTCCGCGCAGCACGATGTGGAGCGTTTTAGCCTACAATCGAAGAATTGATGACCATGAGCACTGAACGAAATCTTCGCCGCACTGTATTGCCGAACGGCCTGATCGTGCTGACCGAGCGCATGGAGTTCATGCGTTCGGTGGCGATGGGGGTGTGGATCAAATCGGGATCGCGCTGCGAGGCGGCGGCCGTGAACGGGATCTCGCACTTTGTGGAGCATATGCTCTTCAAGGGGACGCGCTCGCGGACCGCGCAGCACATTGCCCGCGAGATGGACTCGATCGGCGGCAACCTGGACGCCTTTACGGGCAAGGAGACCATCTGCTTCAACGTGAAGTCGCTGGCCGAGCATGTCCCCATTGCTTTGGACGTCCTGGCCGATCTGGTGCTGAATCCGATCTTTGCCCCGACGGACATCGAGCGCGAGCGCGGGGTGATTCTGGAGGAGATCAAGATCGACGAGGACAACCCGGATGTGCTGGTGCATGAGCTGTTCACGCAGGCCTTCTGGAAGGATCATCCGCTGGGCTGGCCGATTCTGGGCACCACGGCGACGGTGGCGGGGCTGGAGCAGCGCAGCCTGGTGGATTATCACAGCGACCGCTTCCACGGCGGGAATATGATTTTTTCGGCGGCTGGGAATCTGGACCATGACGCCTTTGTCGAGACGATTACGCAGAAATTTCTGACGCTACCCGGCGGAGCGACGCTGCATGAGCTGCCCGCGCCAAAAGCCGAGGCGGGCATCGTTCAGCGCAATAAGAAATCCCTGGAGCAGGTGCAAATCTGCCTGGGCGTGCCCGCGCCGCCGATCACCGACGAGAACCGCTACGCCACGCTGATTCTGAATACCGTGCTGGGCGGCGGCATGAGCTCGCGGCTCTTCCAGACGATCCGCGAGGAGCGGGGCATGGCCTACTCGATCTACTCCGACCTGAGCCCTTATCGCGATACGGGAACGCTGTGCGTATACGCGGGTACGTCGGCGGGCAAAGCGCTGGAGGTGGTGGATCTGATTCTGGCGGAGTTCCGCAAGCTGAAGCAGGAACCGCTGAGCGCCGAGGAGCTGACGCGCGCCAAGGACCAAGTGAAGGGCAATATCCTGATGGGGTTGGAGAGCTCGAACGCGCGCATGGCCAACCTGGCCCGGCAGGAGATGTACTTCCAGGAGTTCTTCACCGTGGACGAGATCATTGCGCGGATTGGCGAGGTGACCGCGGAGCAGGTGCAGAGGATGGCGCAGCAGCTCTTTGACGCCGATCGTATCGCCGTGACGCTGCTGGGGCGGCTGAACGGGGTCAAGTTGAAGCGGGAGCGGATGGAGTGCTGAGAAGCAGGGACCGAGGGACTAGGGACCGACGGACTGAGGGATTCGGCGAGCCGGTCGAATCGCGTAGGCTAATGCTAAGTGTGATTAGATGTTGCAGACTTTTCTATAGAATCTACACAATTCTTGGCTGAATCTGAATTTGGTCCCTCAGTCCCTTGGTCCCTTGGGCCCTGCCTTTTGAGCGTTCCATTTCCCTTTCGCGTCCATACGTTGTAGGATTTTCACGGATGGGGTGGGGAATGCAAGCCGCCCGCAGAGGAATGGGAATCAATATGAATCGCAATTGTCTGAAGTGCCGCAACCGCCGCAACATGCCGCCGAATGGCTTCACCTTGATGGAATTGCTGATCGTTATGTCGATCATTGTGGTGCTGACGCTGCTGGCAATTCCCACCGTCGGCGCCTACCGCAAGAGCGTCAACAAAATCTCGGCAATGAAGTCGATCCAAGCGATCCAGATGGCGGAGAGCATGTATATGCAGAACTACGGATCCGTCGGCTACACCTGCTCTCTACCGGCTTTGGGCGGCGAACCAAGCGCCGGCGCGCCCACGCCCGCTGCCGCGCAACTCTTGAAGAGCGATCTCACCTCCGGCTACAAGGACGGCTACATCTTTACGATTGGCAACTGCACTAAGGTGACGGCCGGCGGCTCTGACCGCGTGACGAGCTACACCATCACCGCCGTGCCGCAGACGCTGGGCAGAACCGGCGATGTCGGCTTCTGCGCCGACGATGCGGGCATCAAGTCCGACCCCACGGGCGGGACGAACTGCACGCAACTGGTGCAATGAGCCGAGAGGTAAGCCGTGAAGAGATGCGCCGTTTGCAACGCCGTGTATTCTCCGAATCACGCCTTCTGCAAGGTGGATGGGGCGGCGCTGGTGGATGCGCCGGATGCTGAGGCGGGCGTGCCGCCACCAGCATTTTTGAATTGGGTGCAGCCGCCAGTTAAGCGGCGCGTGCCGGTTTGGGTTTGGGTGCTGGTGGGGGTGGGCGCGTTTTTTTTGCTGATTGTTCCTCTACTTGCGATTTTGGCGATTCCGACACTGGACACGGCAAAGAAGCACGCCAACGAGCTCTCGGCGATCAAGTCGATTCAAGCGATCCAAATGGCGGAGAGCATGGTTCAGCAAGAATATCCGGTGAATGGCTATGCCTGTTCCCTGGCGGCTCTGGGCGGCGATCCGAGCGCTATTTCGGCGCAATTGATTCAACCCGATCTAGCCTCCGGCGTCAAGAATGGCTATATCTTCAAAATTCGCACCTGCACTAAGGTGACAATCAAAGGGATCGACCGCATCACAGGCTATACCATCACTGCTGTTCCACAGGTTGTTGGTAAGACTGGCAATCGTGGCTTCTGCGCCGACGACACGGGCATCAAATCCGATCCCACAGGCGGGACAAACTGCACACAGTTGGTTCAATGAGCAGGAGCGGGGTTGCTTTGAAAGGGCACGAATTCAGTCGTGCTGCAAATGCCGCCATAGAAAGGTTTGGGATTTAGCCCCTGCGGGATGGTTTTCGTCCTGACAATTTCACGCAACATTGCAGAGTATTTCCATCTCCGCGCGCACAATGAAAATAATGAAGCTGAAACTCCCACTCCGCCTTGCCACAACCACTCCTCCGGGATCCTTTTTCTGCCTCCCCCCCACCCCCCTCCCCCACCCTGTTGAGGCTGTATCCGGCTTGGCATATCCTTCTAACTTCAATTATTACAGTCATTTGCATCTTGAATCTGTTGACAAATCAGTAACGGCGAACCCCGTTTTTCGGCCCATTATTGGCCAAAAAAGCCCCCAATATGACCGAATACTGCCGCTTTTTCGTCAAATTTCCCACGCTCTGCGGATCTTCCTTCCGGGATTGGTTCTGCTTTCAACCACGCTTTGTGCGCAGCAGCCTTCGCCGAGCGCGCATGAGATCGCCCAGCGCGTCGACCGCCACTACAACCAGTTGCGCTCGCTCAAGGCCGGCTTCACGGAGAGCTACGAGGGCATGGGGATGCGGCGCACGGAAAGTGGGACGCTGCTGCTGCTGAAGCCGGGGCGGATGCGCTGGGAGTACAGCCAGCCCGCCGGCAAGCTCTTCCTGCTCGACGGAAAGTTCGCCTGGTTCTACGCCCGCGGCGACTCTCAAGTCCAGCGCATCCCGGCCAAACAGCTCGACGATCTGCGCTCACCCCTGCGCTTTCTTCTGGGACATACGGAGCTGGAAAAAGAGCTGACTGGGCTGAGTCTGGCGGCGGCCTCTGGCGGCATGTTCACACTCACAGGCCAGCCGAAGGGCCAGGAGAAGCGCGTGGCGCGACTGATGCTGACCGTGACCGCAGGCGGCACCATCACCGGCATTGAGATCGAAGAAGCCGACGGCGCGCTGACCCGCTTCCGCTTCAGCGGCGAGCAGGCCAATGTGGCGCTTGCACCCTCGCTTTTTCATTTCGATCCGCCCCCTGGCGTGCCGGTGGTGGATGCGCTGCCGCCGGTGTAGAAATGCAGGGAACAGGGACTAGGGACTAGGGACTAGGGAGTTGAAGGCTGCGGCTTTACGCTAGCGCCTTTGATGACCAGCCAGACTGCCGTGCCCACCTCGGCCACAAACATAATGGGATAGAGCGGATAGGTCCACTTCTCGTAGGCCGGATAAAGGCACGACTGCGCAAAACATATCCACAGACAGAAGCAGTCCGCGATCAGCAGCCCGCCCCAGAAGCGCGGGATGAAGCCCGACTTCCAAACCAGCACGCCAAAAGGAAAGAGCCAAGCGCCATAAAAAAGATTGGCCACGACCATGCCCGAGCCGCCGACCCGCAGCAGCAGCATGGCCATGGCCTGCATCTGATCGGTTGTGAATCCGTGCGCAAGGTCAGTGTCGGTCAGGCATTTCAGGGCGCCGAAACGGACTGCCGCGGAGGCAGCCTCGACAGCCACGCCGGTCAGGTTGAGCAGAACCAGCAGCAAGGCCAGATTCTTGCCCACCGGCTTCAGCAGAGCGTAGTAGGACCAGGTGGCGCAGAGAAAGAGCAGCGTGGCGACGATCTCGATGACAAACGAAACACGGAAGAACATCTGGGATTGCTGAATGTTGCGCGCGGTGGCGGCCAGATTATTCCAAGCTATTTGATGGCTCTGCAGGAGGCCGAAGGAAGCGATGAATACAATGTAAGTGAGGTAAACAGCGCCTGCCCGCCGGGCTAGTTTGTTGCGCGTTGCATTCAAATGGTTGACTTCAGTTTCTTGAATGTTTCCGTCTGTCATTTTCGTACTCTTTCTTTTTTGCCAAGTATCCTATGAGCGAACCTATTCTCTTTAGAAAACCATCCCTCGGGGGCTAAAGCCCCGCATTTATTGATTCCACTTGCGGCACGGCTAAAGCCGTGCCCTGACACGGGCAGTTTCAACTTTCGTGTTTTTCCAAAGCCTGTGAAGCCGTGTCCCGTTACAGTGCGATACAACCCCAGCGAGTCTGTGACAGTCATTGGATGGCTGGTCCCTAGTCCCAAGCCCCTTAGTCCCTAGTCCCTGTTTTACTCATACCTAAGAGCCTCGATGGGGTCCAGGTTGGCCGCGCGGATGGCGGGGATCATGCCGCTGATGAGGCCGGTGAGGGCAAGGATCACGGTGGCGATGATGACCGAAGAGGGCGAGATAAGCAGGCGAATATCCGCGGCCTCGGCATTCTTGGCCATGGCGCTGTAAAAGGTAATGCGGCCGACGGCCAGAGAAACCGTGTAAGCCAGCGCGATACCCGATACGCCGCCGACGGTGGTGATGGCCAGGGCTTCGGCGAGAAATTGGATCAGGATGTGATGGCGGCGCGCGCCGAGGGCCTTCTCGATGCCGATCTCGCGGGTGCGCTGCTGCACGGCCACCAGCATGATATTCATCAGGCCGATGCCGGCGATGCCCAGGGTGAGCGCGCCGACCAGCGAGAGCAGCACCTGCAAGGCGATGGAGAGAATTTGGAACTGGTGTAACTGGGTCATCAGATTGGCCACGTGGACGGCGTTGTGATCGCTGGGACGGAAGTGGTGGGCCTCGCCCAGCGTCTCGCGCATCATCTTCTCGATCAGCATGTAATCGCCATGGTAACTGAACCAAACTCCGCCGAGGTATTTGGTATCCACCAGATCGCTCATGGTGTTGAGAGGCACGTAGACCATGCGGTTGATGTTGTCGTTCCCCTCCTGCATCTTGGGTTGCAGAACACCGACGATGGTGAAGAGGACGCCGTTGAGGCGGATGGTCTGTCCAACCGCCCACTCGCCGCTGAAGAGCTTGGTCTTGGCCTCGGAGGCGATGACACAGACATGGGCGCGCTGCTGATCTTCGGCGCCGTTGAAGAAGCGGCCCTGATCGACATCCAGCTTGATGATGTCCTGGTAAGAGGTGCGGATGCCGGCGACGGTCCAGGTGTAGGTGTGCAGTTCGTTGCGGACGGTCGCATCGTAGTAGACGATAGGAGAGATGTGGGTGATGCCAGGGACGCTGGCCTGGACGCGGTCCACATCGTCAAGAGTGAGCCGGACAAGTGTGCCGGCTTTGTCGCCGCCGGCCTGCTCACTGGTGCGGCCGGGAAAGAAGCCGATGGTGTTGGTGCCCCACTGGGCGAAGATAGCCTCGATGGCGTGGCTGAAGCCCGCGCCATAGGCCAGCAGCAGCACCACCGTGGCGATGCCCCAGGCCATGCCGATCATGGTGATGGCCGTGCGGCGGCGATTGTAAAGCATCGCCTCCCACGCCTGGCCGAGTATGTCTTTGAGCATGGTCGCTGCGCTCCTAGCTGTCAGCTATCAGCTTTCAGCTCTCAGCTAAAGGCTGGTAGATTTAGGTTCTGAGATGGTCTAGCACTTCAAAACCAGTTAACGCACATTCATTCCGCGTCTTTCAAACTGATAGCTGAAAGCTGAGAGCTGACAGCTACTCCCTCCTTAAGGCCTCGATCGGGTCGAGGGCGGCGGCTTTGCTGGCGGGATAGAGGCCGGCAACGACTCCGCTGAGCACCAGCGATCCCAGCGCCAATGCGGCTGACCAGGGGACGAGCCGAGGCGGATCCCAGCCGGGCATCTTGCCGGTGAGCACTTGCTGCAACAGAGCCATGAAGGCCCAAGAGATCACGATGCCGATACAGCCGCTGATACCGGTCAGCAGCAACCCCTCCCAGAAGAACTGCGCCAAAATGCTGCTCCGGGTGGCGCCGATGGCCTTCAGCAAGCCGATTTCGCGGGTTCGCTCCGTGACCGAGACGAGCATGATGTTGATGATGCCTACCGCGCCCAGGCCCAGCGTCACAATTCCCACGCCGCCCAGAAAAACATCCATGGCGTTGAAGATGGTGGAGATGATCTTCTCATCCTGGATGGTGTTCTCCTCATTGAAGGCGTCTTCGAGCGATGGATCGAAGCCGTGGCGCTGGGCGATCACGCGATGAACCGCGGCTACCGCGGCATCAATCTCACCTTTGGTCGTGGGCTGGTACTGGATGGAGGTCAGCGCGTCGCGGGGGATGTTGTCGCCCTTCATCGCGAAGAGCTCCTGCATGGTGGTGATAGGAAGGTAGACCTTGGAATTGTCGTAATTGTTGTCGCCGTGGCCGATGGGCTGCACGCTGCCGATGATGGTGAAGGCGACGTCGTTGATGGTGATCATCTCGCCCAGCAGGGGCCTTCCGGGAAAGAGAAGCTGGGCGGCCTTTGAGCCGAGTACCGCGACGCGGCGGTGTTCGGTCAGATCGCGATCGTTCAGAAAGCGTCCCTGATCCATGGGGATGAAGCGGACCACGGTGTAATTTGGCTCGGTGCCCATCACGTGGCTGGAGGTGTTGCTCCACTGGCTGACTTCGTAAAGATCGTTGCGGTTCATCTCGTTGGTGACGGCGCGCAGTTCGGGCAGACGGCGCATCGCCTCCTCGTCGCCCAGCGTCAGTTCGTACGGGCGCATCCCAGTGTGCTGGTTGGCGAGCGCCGGAATGGTGCCGTTGAATTGCATGACCAGGTCGTTGCCGAGGCTTTCCAACTGCTTGTGCTGGCCGCTGCGGAAGCCTTCGCCGAGACCGACCAAGACGAGCAGCGAGCCCACGCCCCAGGCGATGCCGAACATGGTCAGGAAGGAGCGCAGCTTGTTGGCCATGATGGCGCGGTAGACCTGGGCGAGAGTGTCAGCAAAGCTCTGCATAGCGATTGGACGCCGAGGGAGGGCGCTTGCTGAATGATACGCGCGGGCGGGCGCGTTGGTTCCAGCCTCCGGCCGATTCTTCGGGGGATGCACGCCAGACAGGTAATCCACAGTGATTTTTCTTTCCGATCCGCCGAACTCCTCCCTACAAATTACGCCAGCCATGCGCTGCCGTCCACTTGCCAAGGCGCAAATTCCACGAGGCGGAAGCGGACTTGTTGATTCGTGAAAACGACAGGCCGGAAGCGCCTCAGCAAACGGAGCATGGCAAAGATCCGCTCCGATTTTCCATCGGCCTGAAAAAACCGCAGTAAAGCGCGGTCAGACGATGGCTGTGTATAATCTCGTTGTGAGTTGTTAACCGCTATTTTGTCGGACACTTTTTCTCTGCACGGATGCAAGGAAATTCACAATACCAATAACTCGCACTAGGACTCAGTCAAGCTATCGCAGTTTTTTCCCGTTGTTATTTCGAATTACTTTCAGGGGCTGAAAGCAGCATGAAAGAACAAAGAATTTAGACGAAGGAGGTATTGCGGTTTGAATTCTCTGCGTGGCAGCCCCTCCGTTCATCTGGATGCTTTGCGCGGTTTTGCTGCCTTATCGGTCTTGCTCTATCATTGGCGCAGACTTCTGTTTCTGGATTATTCAGAACTTGGGCACCACAACCCGCTGATTGCCGCCGCGTATGTTATGAGCGGCCTTGGGGAACAATGGGTCATCGTCTTCTTTGTACTTAGCGGATACCTGGTGGGCGGCAGTGTACTGCGTTCAGTAGCAACAGGGCGCTGGTCCTGGCGGGGCTATCTATTTACGCGACTCACCCGGCTCTACATTGTGCTGCTTCCAGCTCTTCTGCTGGGTGGGATTTTAGATTACACTGGAATCCACTTGACGGGTACGCAGGCTCATTATGCCAGCCTGACACTTGACAGGTTTGTGAAGGCTGACTTGACGCTGCCGACGCTGGCGGCCAATTGCCTCTTTCTGCAGAACATCAAATTGCCCGCCATGGGGGGCTTTTCGCTGCCAGTCTACGGTTCTAACGGCCCGCTGTGGAGCTTGTGCAACGAATTCTGGTATTACCTGGCATTTCCATTACTCGTATTTGTGTTTGCCAAGGGCAGTGCATTGTGGGTCCGCATGACCTGCGGACTTGGCCTTGTAGCCTGGGTGTTGTTTGTAGGATCTTATATTGCATTCCTCGGTATTCCCTGGCTGATGGGAGTACTGATTGTCTATTTACCGCCTTTTCCCGCACATGGACGCTGGATGCGCGGGATGGCCACTGGAACCGCACTGGCGCTGTTTATGGTTGGCTTGCCAATTGCAGCCAGAACCCATCATTTCGGATGGATTGCAGACGCGCTGCTGGGGCTCAATGTGGCATACCTGATCTGGGTGACACTGCATTGCGCCACGGCGAAATTGCCTTCATTTTATGTCAAGATAGCGCAGAGGGCTTCACACAGTTCTTATACGCTGTATCTGGTCCATATCCCGCTACTGGTCTTCTGTATCGCGATTCTGCATCTGCCACGAACCGCTCCAAATTGGCACATGTTTCTGATCGGCATGGGAGTGCTGGCCGCTATTCTTCTTTACGCGCAACTCGTCTATGAGATATTTGAAAAACACACGAATCAAGTACGCAACTGGATCAAGCCTTATGTGATGCGCATGACATTGGAGTGAGGAAGAGCATGGAATTTTTTGGAGGACCGAGCGCCCATCTTCTACTGCGCATTTTCTATTTAAAAAATGCGCCATCCATATTGTCCGGCAGGTGGCGCAGATTTCGATTTCAGGATCAAGGAGGCGATTTTCTAAAGAGTTGAAACCGACAGACGGAAAAGCCGCATTTGGCCGCTCCAAGTAGATTTTGGATGCTGATGCGGAGATTTGGGATGCCATTACCCTGCGCGGAGGAAGGCTTGGGCCGGTGCTCCTCCAAGTTCATGTGCGACAATCCTTTTTAGACTGTTTCCACTCATGAGACTCACTCAAATCTTTTTATCACGCGCTCTTTGGATGGGCCTGGCTGCTTTTGCGGCCGGAGCGCATGCGCAGTCCGCCTTGGCGCCCAAGCTGTCACCCTCGGCGTCTCTGGTGCTGGCGGGCGGCACGGTGGTGGATGTGAGCGAGTGGGGCGGCTCGGCAAAGGATCTTCCCGATGCGGTGGTGGTTCTGCGGGACGGCCGCATTACGGAAGTCGGCTCGCGCATGGCGGTGACCATTCCCAAAGGCGCGCGGGTGATCGACTGCGCCGGCAAATTCATCATTCCAGGTCTGATCGACGGCTTTGGGGGAATGAACTCGCAAGGCCAGGCCGATGCTTATCTCTCAATGGGCGTCACCACGGTGGTGGCCGTCAACGATGCGCAACGCGGCGCGGTCGATTTCGCGGCTTCGCCCGCGCCTCATCTGTACCTGATGGATTCGGTGGGTTCGACGGACAATTGGAGCCTGCTGGCCAAGCGACCGGAGTGGGCGCTCAAGCTCCGGGAGCTTGACCAGCCCCACGAATTGAGCCCGGAAGAGACACTGCGCCAGCTCAACGACACCGCAAGGCTGGGAACACGCGCCGTCCGGCTGGGCCACAACATCACCGCTGCCAATGCCCAATGGGTGATCGCCCGCGCGCACCAGATGGGCCTGGCGACTTATGGCGAGTTTATCGCTACCCCTTACAAGGTGGGCATTGATGCCGGCGTGGACGCACTGCCGCACATGGGCCGCTACGAGCTGGGCGTCCTTCCTGACGAGCTTCAGCAGCCACTGGTGGAAGACTCCGCGGGCGCATCGGCACTCACGGCCTATGACTACGCCGAGCATCTTCCACCCACGCATGTGCAAGTGCGCGAGTATGCGAGCTTTCTGGCCAGGCATCACGCCGCGCTGATGCCCACCTTCAGTATTTCTTTTCCGCTCTTGCCGGATCATCGCAATCTTTGGAAGGAGCCGGCGGCTGCGCTGCTGGATCCGTCGCGAGTCTTTGAGTCAGTCAATCCAGCCACGGGCGAATTCGAATATCCGCTTTCGGCCTGGACGCGGCGTCTGCCGGCCATGGGGCAGCGATACTTTGAAGAGGGCCTGCGCAAAAAGGCTGAGCAATCGGCGTTCCGGCTGTGGCGGATCAACGAGACGCTCTTTGCAGCGTATCCGCACTACCTGGCGGCCTCCGGCGCGCCGGTGCGGGGCGCACTGCCGGGCATCGGGATGCACACCGAGCTAGAGCTGCTGGTGCGGCTGGGCCTGAGCCCGCGCGAGGCCTTGGCCGCCGCCACCAACAACTACAGTCTACAATTCGGCTGGAATGAGCTCGGCTTGATCGCCCCTGGACGCCGCGCGGACATTCTGGTCATCGACGGCGACCCGACGGTGAACATCTGGAATGTTCGCCGCATCTCCGGACTCATCCTGGACGGCAATCTGGTGGATCGAGAACGGCTGCTGCATCAGAAACGCTAGCAGTTTTACATTTCTTTGCCGATACAAAATGTGTAGAACCGGCGCGCATCGTATAACGTAGATGCAGCAGGCGGTTTTACCAGGTCTCCTAAAACTATGAACGATTCCCCATTGCCGTCGCTTCCCAAGCCAAAGCATAATCAATGGCTCATTCTCATTGCAGCCTTCAAGCTCTTTCAGGCTCTGCTCTTTACGGCTATCGGCGTGGGCGCTCTGAAGCTGGTCCACAAGGATATGGGCGACGTGCTCACTCAATTAGCAGAGCATATGCATCACACGCCCGAAACCCGCTTCGTCAACTTCCTGCTGAAATATGCGCCGCTGGTAAACGATCATCTGCTGCGCCGCATCGGAGTGGTGGTCTTCATTTACGCCGGTCTTGATCTGATTGAGGGGACGGGACTCTATCTGGAAAAGGCCTGGGCCGAGTTCCTCACCTTGCTCATCACCGCCTCCTTCCTGCCCCTGGAGATCTACGAGGTCTTTCACCGAGTCACGGTGATCCGCGTCAGCCTGCTGGTGCTGAATGTTCTGGTATTCATTTATCTTTTGCAGTTGGTTCTTCACCGGAAGCGGATCAAAGAGAAGCCGCCTGTTGTGGAGGAGTGAGTTTTTCGCTTTTTGTTCGCTTATACCACAGAGCAGGCGCTGCGGCGAGACGATTCCAGGCGAAAGAAAATTATTCAGAATCAAGAAAGTAAACTTTCGCTATTACTGGTGGTACATAAAACTAAAGTCGCTATTAGTGGTAGTTTTCTATCTTCACTGCCTCTGCCTGATCCAAGTCCATCCCTCTTCTGCACATTGACACCGGTTTTCCACCTACCGCAAAGCGGAGATTTGCGAGATACTTGGGTCAATGCGGGTCTAGATGGGCCAGTACGGGACATTTTGTAGGGCCACTGGAAAGATCCGGCCCAGAACTGTGAAGCGGATGGCAGAGATTCCTGAAAACCCGGCCAGCCAGCCAGAGACCTTGATGGAGGCTTCGGGCGGGAACACGGGTGAGTGGGACGATCTGCAAATCGGCTTCAGCGGCAGTCCAAAAACCAAGCTGGACGACCGTGGACGCTTGAAGATGCCAGCCGAGTTCAAGAGCTTCATCGAAAAAAAGTACGGCCCGGCCTTCAGTGCATTTTACATCACCAGCCGCGAGGGCAAGGACGCGGAGATTTATCCGATGCCGGAGTGGAAGGTATATCAGGGCAAGATTTTCGATATGCCCAAAGGCCTGCCGGTGCGCAAGAAGCTGCTGGACAGCAATGCCCTCTATGGAGAGCGGGTGGATATGGACCCCCAGGGCCGCCTGCTGATGCCGGAAGAGCTACGCAAAGCGGGCATGGTCAATTTGGATGTGAAGGTTTCAGGCGAAGGCACGCTGTTGAGAGTGAAGAGCCTGACCAGTCTGCGCGAGAGTGTGCGGAATAATTCCTATGACGCGCAGGATGACGAAGCATTGACGAAGTACGATGTGTAACTCGTATGGGCAAGAACCCCCAAGGGGGAGCGCATGACTCAGCCGAAACAGCGTCACGCGCCGGTGTTGTTTGAAGAAGCGATGGATTTTCTCCGGGTGCGTCCGGGAGCCACGGTGGTGGATTGCACGCTTGGGCTGGCCGGGCACGCAGCAGGAATTGCAAGGGAGTTAGGGCCGCAAGGACATCTCATAGGCTTTGATCGCGACGCGCAGGCGTTGGCGCTGGCCAAGGAGAAGCTGGATGAAGTTACAGCCGAGTTAGGCAGCCAGGCGCCGCGCGTTACATTGATCGGCGAGGCATTCAGCTTTATCGGCAGCCATTTGCAGCCGGCCTCGGTGGATGGATTGCTGGCGGATTTTGGCGTCAGTTCCATGCAGTTGGACGAGGCGGAGAGAGGTTTTTCATTTCAGGCGGACGGGCCGCTGGATATGCGGCAAGATCAGCGCACCGGGCCCACCGCCGCACAGGTGGTAAACGAGTTGAGCGAGCGAGAGCTGGCCGATATCGTGTACCAATTTGGAGAAGAAAGGAGGTCGCGACGAGTCGCCAGAGCCATTGTGTACGGACGGCCGATTACTACGACGGGGCAGTTAGCACGGATTGTAGCATCGGCTGTCCGGCCAATGAATCAGGAGAAGATACATCCGGCGACCAGAACCTTTCAAGCACTCCGAATCTATGTCAATCGCGAGCTGGATGAAATCAAGGATTTACTGGAGGCCGCGCCCAAGTTGCTTAAGCCCTCCGGAAGACTGGTAGTCATCAGCTTTCACTCGCTGGAAGATCGCATTGCGAAAGATAGTTTGCGCGAAGGCGCAAGGCAGGGAATCTGGGAGATTCTTACCAAGAAGCCGGTCACGGCCGGCGAAGAAGAGACACAGCGCAATCCACGCGCGCGCAGCGCGAAGATGAGAGCAGGGGAAAGATTAGGGACCAAGGGACAAAGTTTAGGAATCATCAACGGTTAACGCAATGATTATGGATGCTAGGAGTCAGTGACCTTGTGGGGCGTTGAACGAAATGCAGAAGCAAGCGAAACATCAATGACAGGTTCCCATGCATTCTAGTCCCTTGGTCCCTGGAAGGAGTAACAATGACGGCATATACGACAACTTACGAAGCGGGCTTGGGCTGGAGCGCGCGCGTTCAAGCACGCAACGCGGAATTGCAGGCTCAGCAGGCGCTGCGCCGCCGGGGCGCGCGGACGCCGGAGTTCTACTTTCCGAAGAGCTTTGATAATAGCCGCCTGATCCAGGCGCCCGATCCAGCGCGCATTCGCCAGATTCGCCTCTTCTCGGCGGCGATTACGATTCTTTTTACATTGACCATGCTCTATGGGTTGCAGCACTTCAGCGCCATCGAGAGCGGCTACCGCGTGGAGTCGGAGAAGCAGACATTGGAGCAGTTGCGCGAGGACAATCGCCAGTTGCGCCTGAGTGAAGCGCAGCTCACCGAGCCGGGGCGCATTGACCGGCTAGCGCGTGAGCAGGGTCTAGCCGAGCCGCAGCCGGGCCAGATGATTCAGCCTGCTGCTTCTGATAACTCAGCTCCGGCACTTGCCCTGGTAACGACGCCGAATGCGGCGAATAGCTTTTAGCTATTCGCTGTCAAAGAACGCTAAGGTAAATTGCTGTGTGAACTGTGAATTCGTTCATTGCGGGCTTGCATCCTCTCAGGGGCTAAAGCCCGCATTCATTTTGCAGTCCTTTCGGCACGACTAAAGTCGCCCTGTTACAAAGCAGGCTTTTATAACAAATACTAATAGCAGCCTCGAAGAGAACAATGCTGAAAAATATTCATTCGGCACGATTGCATTGCATAATCTCAACCGAAAAGCAACGCGGGTCCTTCGACTTCGCTGCGCTTCGCTCAGCATGACAGAGTTTAGTTTTGCAATTCTATTAGGCTGAATCAATAATAGCTAATAGTTGAAAGCAGTTCCGGAGCCAATGCAATGCCTTCCTCGGTACGTTCCATCCGCGATGACAACCGTGCGCCGCGCGCCAAGTCTCTGCGGCGGACGCGCTTCTGGCTGATCTGCCTGCTTTTTCTCTCTTGGGCCGTGATGATAGCTCTGCGCCTCTTCTGGCTTCAGGTGGTGCGCCACGGTGAATTTACGGAGCGGGCACAGAAGCAGCAGCAGCGAACGTTTGAGGTGGCTCCGCGCCGCGGCGTACTTTATGACCGCAATCAACGCGGCTTGGCGATGACGGTGCAGGTGGACTCGATCTTTGCCGTGCCCACCGAGATCGCCGACAAGCAGTCGGCGGCTCATCTGCTCGCGCCGATTGTCCACACCGATCCCGACGACGCGCAGTCCACCGAGGAGCAGATTGGCGCGCGCCTGCTGGCCGGGCACAGCTTTGCCTGGGTGGCGCGGCGGGTAACGCCGGATGTAGCTGCCCGTGTTCATGCGCTGACAGATTCCGGCGCGCTCAAAGGCATCTACTTCCAGAAAGAGTTTCAGCGCTTTTATCCGGACAACGAGATTGCCGCGCAGGTGCTGGGCTATGTGGGCCTGGACGACAACGGATTGGGCGGGCTGGAACTGAAGTTTGAGCCGCGACTGCACGGTGAGCCGGGCCGCATGTACACGGCGATGGATGCACGCCGCCACATCCTCGGCTCCAGCGAGAGCGAGCCGCAGCCGGGGCAAAATCTGACGCTCACCCTTGACGCGAATATCCAGTTCCTGGCCGAGCGGGCGCTGGACCATGCGATGGACCGCACCCACGCGGACAACGGCACGGTGGTGGTACAGGATGTGCACACCGGGCAGATACTGGCGCTGGCGATTCGCCCCGCCTTCAATCCCAATCTCTTTCGCCGCACCACGCCGGCGCTGCTGCGCAATCACGCGGTCAGCGATGTGTACGAGCCTGGCTCGGTCTTCAAGCTGGTCACCTATTCGGCGGCGCTGGAACAGGGCGTGGCCAAGCCGGACGACAAGATCGATTGCCAAGGCGGGCAGATCAACCTTTTCGGGCGCATCATTCATGACGACAAGGGCGACCACTTCGGCGTGATTACAGTGCATGAGGCATTGGAGCACTCGAGCGACGTGGCAGCCGTCAAGCTGGCGCTGAAGGTGGGCCAGGATCACTTCTATCAGTACATCCGCGACTTCGGTTTCGGCCAGCGCTCGGGCGCCGAGCTGCCGGGGGAGACGCGCGGCCTGCTGCGGCCGGTGAACAGATGGGGCGCGACTTCGATCGGCTCGATTGCTATCGGGCAGGAGGTCGGGGTGACACCGCTACAGTTGGTCTCGATGGTTTCGACGATCGCCAATGGAGGCGTTTATCTGCCACCACGCGTGCTGATGCCGGGACAAGTTGATAGTAACGCCAATGGACAAACGTTTGCCGCACCGCAGGTGCCGCAGCCGTTTAAGGCAGGAGGCGAGCTGCCGAATCCGCTGCCGCCGGGTTCGCATCGGGTGATCTCGACGATGACCTCCGCCGAGATGCGCAAGATGATGGAGGGCGTGGTGCTTTACGGCACGGGCAAGGCAGCGCAACTCAACGGCTACTCCTCCGGCGGCAAGACCGGCACGGCGCAGAAAATTGATCCGGCCACGCATGGGTACTCGAAGACCATGCACATCGCGTCGTTTGCGGGCTTCGCTCCGGTCAACAATCCGGTAATCTCCCTGGCCGTTATCATGGACAATCCCAAGGGCGGGTCTTATTACGGAGCGGAGGTTTCCGCGCCGGTCTTTGCCGAGGTGGCGCAGCAGGTGCTTGAGTATCTGACCGTGCCACACGACATTACTCTGCGCCGGCCGCGCGCTGTGGCGAATGTGAAAGTGGCCGAGGACGACGCGCACGAGCAGACGGCGGACATTCATGCTCTTTATGATGCGGCCAACGATCTGCCCAACGACGATCCGCTGCGCGACACAAGCCAGATCGCGCCCGCAACGCAGCCCGCCGCTCAGTCAGCCAACGCTGCTGGCTCAACCGCTTCAGGCAAAGCTCCTGCAGAACAGGCCGCTGCGCCGCAGTCGCAGAGCACGCCGCAGACTGTTACGCAGACCGTGATCCTCACCGACGGCAAGAAGCTGCGCGTTCCTTCGCTGATTGGCCTGCCGGTGCGCAAGGTGATCGAGCAGGCCGCCGCCGCTGGTCTCGATGTGCAGATCAACGGCAGCGGAGTGGTGCGCGAGCAGGCCCCCGCGCCGGGAACGACGGTCGCGCCGGGAACGCGGATTGTAGTGCGTTGCGGACATTAAGAGCAGTCTGTCTACATTCCCTTCGGCGAGTGCATCGTCACTTCCAGCGATTTGCCGGTCTCCAGCAGACTCTTCAGGCTGGATAGGATGATCGGCCATCCTTGCGAAACAGCCCGAATGAATTTCGATTCGGGCACGTTCATGGTGTGCGTGAGGGTGAGCTTGACGGCCTCGCCTTGTTCTTCAAGATCGTAGCTCATGCGCGAGTAGCCCTCGGCGGTTAATGCGGGAATGGTCTCATGCCGCCACTTGAGAACCAGCCGCCGCATAGGATCGATCTCGACAATCTCGCCGCTATCGGCCACGCGTCCATCGGCAAAACGAATCAGCCACGAAGCGCCCGGCTTCCACTCAGACTCATGCGTTGTCGCCATCCAATACTGGCGCGTGAACTCTGGCTCGATGAGCGAACGCCAAAGTTTTTCAGCCGTGGTGCGGATGTAAGTGATGTAAACAAATTTGGATTCGGACATTGTTTGCCCTCCGAGATAGGTTGATTTTATCCAGGATTTTAACTGACTACAACGGCTTCACCGACAAAGCGTCCTTCCCAAAGATAGAAAGTTCCAGCCTTGCGTAGAGCATCAGCAGCCTCTTGCCCTGCAAGGAAAATGAAACCAAGCTGCCATCCATCACCAGGAGCAAGAGGTTCTTTGAGTTATGGCCATCCGGTATAGCCGAAAGGCCGGGTGACTTCATCATACGACGCCACTGTCTTTCAAAAGCAAGAAGAGCGCCGGCATTACCGGAAATCAGCCAGGCTTCTGGCGCAAGCCAGAGAACTCGGATTCCTGCTCGTGCCCATCAATGTTGTTCCTTAGGAGAGACGGGGGATTTGCAATTGGATTAGAGCAGGGCAGCATCTGGAAGATCCCATATAAAATTCGCAAATTGAACACAAGGGACCGCAGCGGAACGCCGCAATTTGAGAGCATCAAATGGCTTGATCCTCTCCAGATGCCGGCGCACAAAGTCCTGGGCCAGCGCGCCCCCGAAAGACGCGCCCAGAATCGCCGCCCGATCAATCTTCTCCGCATCCAAAACAGCGCGCAATCCGCTCGCCAGCACTTCCATCGAAGCAACGCGCGGATAAGCCGGATAGATCACCCAGCAGCAATCGCTGATCGGCAGTGCAAACTCAAAGCCTAGATCGTTCACCAGTTCGCCGCCGGGAATGGCCAACAGCGTCAGGGGTCCCGTTCCGATCACTCGATAGCGCCATTCCGCCGCGCCGTCCCTGACCAGCTTCTCCGGACAGTTGCGGCGGAAATCCGCCAAAGGCGCGGCCTTTTCATTCTTCTTTGCCGGCATCTTGCCCTCCGCATTCCATTCCCGGTTTATGCAAAAATTTTAGGTCTGGCTACACAGGTTACTGCCCCGCCGCCGTCTCGGTCCGGGCCACCTGATTGATGATCCTCTGAATCAAAACCACGCGGATATGGATGCGCTTGGCCACATCAGGCAGGAACTCAGTGATGAAGTTGTCGATCGGCGCTGTAGCCAGACCAGTTGCATAACGTTCGGCGCTGGAAGGAAGATTTGTTTGCTGGCCGGGGACGTATAGATTGCCGATCTCATCGTCGATAGCAAAGCCCACGATGGTGCCGTAATTCACCATGTTCAGGCCGTTGTCGCCACGCGTCCACACCACCTGCTCGATGGCATTTCCAACCCGGCGGGGAATCGAAGCCTTGGGCATTCGATGGTAGTGCGGGTCTTGGTGATCGATCGATGGAATCAGAAAGGTGCCAAAAAATTCACCCGTCATATCCTGCGCATAGCTGACGCCCACGCTGCGGCCCAGGCCTTTCATGCCGGGGCCGTAGGGCGAGTCCGCATCCGAGCCAACGGCAATCGCGGATGTGCCAACAATGGTGAGTGCGTTGAAGGGATCGATCACATTCCGCGCCGCCAGCCGCGCCTTCTCGGCGGGCGTCATCGGCTTCACCTCCGGTCCAGACAGGAAGCGCTCAAACCAGTTCTTGGGCGGTTGAGGCGGACAGGGCTTTATCGGTGCTCCAGGCTGAGTTGCCGCACAAGGGGTAGTCTTCGGCGCAGCGACCGGAGCGGAGGCTTGCGGCTGCGGCGCGTCGGGCAGCGGCGGCGCGTGAATCTCTTCTGCGTCCGCCCACGCCGGTATGGCCACATAGAGCAATACAACCGTAAGCAGCGTCAGAACGCTTTGACCGGCGGAAATTTTCATCCGTAGGGCCGTCATCCCTTTACGTTAATCAATCTGACGCCAATTTTTCGTAAAAGGTCACAAACAAATGCAAAAGGGAAGGGAAACGAGACGGCCGTAAATCCGCATCCCATATTGACGATTGCGGCACCTTCCACCCTTCCGCGATTGACGCGCCCAGCCGCGCGCCGCAGACTGAGGTAGAGGCTGCTTTTGATAGCCTCCTCAAATGAGGTGCAGCATGAGTTCCTATCCCCCTCCCGGCCCTCCCTTCAGCGGCCTGGGCGCGCGCATTGAAGAGGCCGTTGAACTGATTGAGATGGAGTTGCGCCACACCATTGCCTACGTCAATGACGCGGTGGTTCCGCAGGTCCGCAAGGAATCCATCACCGCACTGCGTACTGTCTCCGACAAGCTGCGCGATTTGGCCGACCGCTTTGAAAAAAGCCGGGAGCCGCGCGCTTGATGGAGAAAACTGTTTGGGGTTTATGGTCTCCCTGGTCCCAAAAAGGGGATCAGAGGCACCCGGCATTCTTCGTGAACGCGCTCGTGTGGCTGGGCGCTGGTATGCTGCTTGGGCTTGCCTCAGGTTGCGGCCGTCACGTGGAGGTTGAGCCGCTGCCGGCACCGCAGGCCGCTCCGCCGCCGGTTCACAGCCAGTCCAATCGCCCGGCGCAGAGCAAACCCTCTCCGGCGCATCCCGCGCAGCCGGCACGCATAGCGCCTACCCCCGCGCCTCCCGGTGGCGTCAGCGCCGATGACCTGGACTACATCCAAACGCACAAACCGATTCTGACCGAAGAGGGCTTGGCCACCTGGTACACCGCGGCCAAAGGGCGCGAATCCGCTAACGGACAGCTCTTCAGCGACCACGCCCTGACCGCCGCGCATCGCACCCTGCCCATGGGTTCGCTGATCGTCGTCACCAACCTGACATCCAACCAGTCCAGCCCGATGCGCATCACCGACCGAGGCCCCTTTGTCGAGGGCAGGATTCTCGATCTGACCATCGCCTCTGCCAAGGCCACCGGCATCTATCGCATGGGAACAGCTGAGGTGCGCCTGGATGTCTATCGCGCGCCCAAGCCCATCGATACCGGCGGCCGCTGGTGCGTGCAGATCGGAGCCTTCACCAGTGCGCGCAAAGCCAACAAGCTCAAGTCGCAACTGGAGCGCAAATACCCCGACGCCAAAATAATTGAATTCCCCGGCGAAGCGAGCTACTGGGTGCGCATCCGGCCCCAGGGCGACGACCGCGCGCAAGCCGAGCGCATTGCCCGCAAGCTCCACCCCGCTGAGGGTAAAGCCTTTCTGACCCGGCTGGACTAATCCTGAAACCTCTACTGTTGGTCACGTCAATTTGAGTGCATCCGTTTCGTCCGGCTCCGAAGTGGCGAAAAGGAATCGCAAGGCACTGAAGAATCAGCGGACATGAACTCGCTGCATTAGACTCTCGAAGCAGCCGGGAATCTGCGCATCCCATTCACCCCAGTCGTGGCCGCCGGGCTTGGTGTGGAACTCGTAAGCGAAACCGCGGCTCTGGAGCAGTGCGGCAAATCTCCGGTTTGGCAGGAGCAAGGGCTCCATCTCTCCAGCGGTGAGGTAGATGTACGGCGTGTGGGCAGGATCGGCGGAGCGCGCCAGCACGAATGGATCGCTCGCCGTGCGGGTTTTGCTTCCCACGGGTCCGAAGATGTTGGTCAGCCTCCACCATTGCATCAGATGAAAGCGCCGTTGACAGACATCGATGGAAGGACTGAGTGCGCCCGCGAATGCTAACAAATCGGGGCGGCTGAGCGCCAGCCTGGCAACCGCGAATCCGCCCATCGAAATACCAATGATGGCTCGATTCTCGCGGCCCGTGGCAGCCGGAAAGCGCCTCTCTACGTCGGCAATAAGATCGTTGGTCAGATAGTCTTCGTACTTATCCTCCGGCTTCAAGGCGGCGTTTTGGTAGTAGGAGAAAGCGCCCTCCGGCATCACCAGAATTAAGCCCTGCGCCGCGTAGCGAGCCACGTCGGAGCGGTTTGACCAATCGCGGAAGCCGCCGTTGCCGCCATGCAGCAGATAAACCACCGGCAGTTTCCGGCCGGGAGCCAGCTTCTCCGGCAGAAAGACCCGGTAAGGCATCTGCCGTTGAAGAGCCGTGGAGAAGAACGTCAGGTCTTGCATGGCCACGCCCGGAGCCAGTTGCGGCCGGTCGGGTAGAAGCTTTGACGCGGAAAATCTTCCGGTGAGCAAGTATGCGAAAGCACCGAGAACAAGCAGCACTGAGGCGATGAATAACTTCTTTTTCATAGAAGATTCGATTCTAATTTGATTTGAACCCCGTGGATAGCTGTGCAAAGTTGGCAGTCGTTCCGGCCATGAGGAGCTGTACGTAAATATCAGCTTGAGTTGATGGTGTCAGGGCAAGACATTAGCCGTGTCGGACTCGCTGTAAAACTGAATGTTGGGCTTTAGGCCTGGGGTATGTTCTGGGGAGTTACCCTGTGAATACAACCTTTTCCGCAGGGGCTAAAGCCCGGCTTTCCTCATTCCTGGTTCGGCACGACTGAAGTCGTGCCCTGACACAATACCACACCGTTGATGTACATTTTTACGCACAGCTTCTCGGGATGATTCTTGCCGCCCAAGCATGACCGCAAGGCTTATCACAAGAATGCACAGCAAACCGGCCCGCTTCACACCTCTCGAAGCGAGCCGGCTCTGCTGCGATCCGCATTCTGGACGGACCGGGTTACTCGCTCAACTCCTCGGTCATCGTGGCTCCTCCCATGGAAACCATCACCGCGGAGACCTTCACAACCTTATGAGTATCCTTGGAGACCCAAACAGTTTTCTTGTCCGAACCTCCATCGGCTGAGGTGATCTCCACTCGATACGCATCGAATTTCCCCGCGGGCACGGTGACCGCTTCGACGCCGGCGACCTTCGCCTGCACCAGCTTGACCTTCTGCGTTTGAAAATCGAAGTTGCGGTAGGTCGTCGTGTACCCTTCCGCCAACGGCAGAGAGGCAATCACCTGATCTCCGCCTGCGCCGTCAGCAAGAAGCGATCCGCCCAGGTCAACGGCAACCGCCGTCTCCTGGCCGTTCATGCTGATCTTGCCAGCCGCCTTGCCGCCACTGAATTCCAGGTCTACGGCCAGCGGGCCTTGATCGATCTTCCGCTTGAGCAGAATCAGCGTGCCCTTCTCGATGGTTGCGGTATCGGTTGCCGTGCCCATCGGCGTTTCCATCTCATTGACGGCCGTCCAGTTGGCGCCGCCGTCAGAGATTTTGGTGGTGAGTTTGAGGCTCATCTGCTGCCCGGCCATCTCCAGCGTGACAGCATAGTGCCAACTGCCTTGCTGCAAAACGCCAGTAGTCTTGGGCAGGCCGACGGCTTCAGGGTCCACCTTTTTCGCCAGCACGACTGTCTTTGGATCAACTGTGATCTCCTTCAGTCGCGCCACCGACTCCGCCGAACCGCCCTCTTGGAATCTGCCGCCCAAATGCGCGGCAAGAAATTTCTCCGACTCCATGAAGAGCGCGAGATTATTGACAGGCCGTTGAAAGCCGTGGCCTTCATCGGGAGCGAGAATGTACTCGACCGGGAAGCCGCGATCACGCAGCGCCACGACAATCTGCTCGGCCTCGCGGCGGTTGACGCGCGGGTCATTGGCACCCTGCGCCACCAGCAACGGGGTCTTGATTTTGCCGACAGAATTCAGCGGCGAGCGCTCGGCCAAGAGCGCCTTACCCTCCGGCGTGCTTACGTCGCCCATGCGCACGGCAAACATCTTGCGTCCTGCCTCCCAGTAGGGCGGAATCGATTCCATCAGGGTGATCAGGTTGGACGGTCCAACAATGTCGACTCCCGCCGCATACAGGTCTGGCGTAAAGGAGACTCCGGCCAGAGTCGCGTAGCCGCCATAGGATCCGCCCAAGATGCCGACGCGCTTGGGATCGGCGATGCCTTCGGCGACCAGGTACTTCACGCCCCAGGTCACGTCGTCCTGCATCTTTCGGCCCCACTCCAGGTTGCCGGCGTCCAGAAACTTTCTGCCGTAGCCAGTCGAGCCGCGGAAGTTAGGCTCCAGGACCGCATAACCGCGATTGGCGAAGAACTGGGCCAGCGTATTGTAGCCCCACACATCGCGCGCCCACGGGCCGCCGTGCGGGATGATCAGAGTGGGCAGGCTTTTGGCCTCGACACCCTTGGGCAGCGTCAGATAGGCAGGAATCTCCAGCCCGTCGGAGGATTTATAGGTGACGGATTTCATCTCAGCGAGGTCTTCGCGCGGCAGCTTCTCGCGAATTTTGTACTGGGGAATCAGCTTGTGGCTCTTGCGTTCAAAGATCATGGTCTGGCCGGGTTCGGTGTCGCTGGCCGCCGTCACCAGCCATGTCTTTTCATCCGCCGTGCGCGAAACCACACTGACAAATTGCCCCTTGAAATGATCCTGCAGCCAGCGGTCGTCCGCGCCGAAGGCCTTGTCTTTGAAGTACGTCTTCACGCGGGCGTCGGTGTACCAAGTTTCCACCAGTTCATCGGTCGCATTGGAGAAGAGCGCTCCGCCGAAGTCCACCTTGCCCAGCGGGTCCGATTCCACCTTCTCGGTATTGCCCGTTGCCGGGTCCATCAGCGCAAGCTGGATCAGATCGGTGCCTTTGTTGGTCTCGATATAAACGCGGCTCCCATCCGGGAGAAAGTGCAGCGTGCCGCAGGTCTCGAAGACCGAGCAGGAGTAGATTTTGGTCAGCGTGTCGGCGTCCACGCGGAGAATCTCCGTGTCGCCGTTATCCGCGCTGCGCTCGGCCAGCCGCAACAGCCCCTTCAGGTCAAAGTCCCATCCGACGATGCGGTCGGTGTTCTTGCGCAGCAGCGTCTTTTCGCCGGTGGAGATCTTCAGCTTGTAGAGGTCATGCCATGCCTTGTCGCGGTCGTTCAGTCCGATATAGGCGACATCCGGATCGCTCTTGGGCAGCTCGTACAGCATCACGCGCACGCCTTTGAGCCCGGTCAGATCGCGCGAGGGCGGAGCATCCGCGCCAGCGGCGGGCGTGGCGGAGGGATCCACCGCATAGACGTTGAAGTTTTCGTCACCATCGTGGTCTTTGACGTAGAGGATGGACTTGCTGTCCCGCGTCCAGAAAAATGCGGGAACGGGCCGCTTGCTCTCGGTGGTCAAGAGGCGCGCGGCGCTGAATGGCTCGCCAACTGCCTTCACGTAGACGTTGCGCGTATCTTTCCACGGCTTGAGGAAGGCAAGGTACTGGCCATTCGGTGACAGCTCGGCTCCCGCAATCTCAGGATTGCCGAAGATCAGTTCCCGGTCAATGAGCGGCGGAACTCCGATAGCCTTTTTGTCCTGCGCTCCGGCAGCTGTGACCAGCAATGTGAGGCACATCAAGAGACGAACGAAGGTCTTCATCAAAGTCGTTTCCCTTTCTACTTGAGTTTTGGGGTGGTTGGAAATCGTGTTTCGCTAATCTGCGGTAGTGTACTCCGGCTGGCGTGCTGCTTCCAACAAACTTTTTCGCGCACTGGGCTTGCTTGCGGTGTGCACAGCATGAACTCTCCTGAGAATGTACGAACAAACCGTCCACATGGTTCCGCAAGCCGGTTTATTTATGGACGCGCCAGACGGCGGATTGGCTCACCGAGAAACCAACCGCACTGGTGGCTGCGCCGGTGCGATATTCTCAGGAGCGTGGATACAGCCTCGTCCAAACCCGTAGATATTGCTGTGCCTGTGCCTGCGAGCGGGCATGACGGGGCTGCGGAATCCATGCTTCCATCGAGTCTTGTTCAGGAGCTTTGGCGCTTGGCGGAGCCGGAGAGTTGCGGCCTCAGCCTGGACGAGTTCAGCATGGTTCTGGCCCTCGTTGGCGAGAAAGTCAACCACGGCCTCGCGCCCGGCCTAGCGTCCAGCTCCGCGCAGAAAAGCTGCCTTCTTCCGCTCCCTTCATCTCGGCGACCTCGCTCTGGCGAACGCCTGCGCCCTGGGCCGTGAAGCCGCATGGGAGATCTTTCTTGCTCGCTTCCGTTCTTCACTCACACTCGCTGGCGTTTCCATCACCGGATCGGCCACTCTCGGTCAGGATTTGGCCGACTCTCTCTATGCCGAGCTCTATGGCCTTCGCCAGGCGGGCGGCGAACGGCGCTCGCCGCTAGCCTCCTACTCCGGCCGCGGATCGCTCCTGGCCTGGCTGCGCGCCACTCTGGTGCAGCGCTTCAGAGACCACCACCGCCGCACCTATCGCGAAAGCCCACTGGATGATCTGGACAGCCCCGCGCCGACGGCTGCCCTGCCCGTTCCTATCGAACTCGCTCAGCTCACTGCCGCCGCGGTGCGCACCCTTCAGGGCCTGGAAGCGGAGGATCGATTTCTGCTCTCCGCTTATTATCTCGACCGCCAGACGCTTCTCCAGATCGCCCGGACGCTGGCGGTTCATGAAGCCACCATCAGCCGCAAACTCAAGCGCCTTACCGGCAATCTCCGCAAGCGGCTGCTCGCCAACCTGATCTCCAGCGGCCTCAGCAAGGCTGCCGCCGAGGAGGCGCTGGGCGCGGACCCGCGCGACATTGAAATAAACCTGCGCAAGTTGCTGCAAACTTCGCAAACTCCGGCGTTCTCCAATCACAGGGAGAATGCGGCATGTGAAACCCTATGAGCGAATTTTTCCAATTCGGCCATCCAGACGCGGACCTGATCGGCGCATTCGTCGAGCAGGCGCTGCCCGTGCATGAGCGGGAACAGATGCTCGGCCATCTCGCTCTCTGCCCGGAGTGCCGCGTGGTGGTTGCGCTTTTGTTGCCGCCGCTGGAAGCGCCCGCGACGCCGCCGGCTGCGGAGCGCAAGCCGTGGTGGTCCGCCGGTCCGCTCGCATGGCCCGCCCTCGCGGCCTTTGCCACGCTGGCCGTCATCGTTGTCTCACTGCATCAAGGTCCAATTGCTCCAAAGACTCCAGCCCCCAACCAGACGGCCAGCGCGCCCGCGCCCACCCAGCGCGCTTTAGCCGCGCAGCCGACAGTCAGCAGTCAACAAGATTCCTCGATCGAAGGACGCTATCGCTCCACCCCGTATCCCGCATTCTCATCCTCCTCACAATCGGTCGCAGCGCCTCCGGCCAACGTCGCGCCAGGCCAGCAACCCAGCAGTGCTTTTGCCGATGCGCCACAGCCCTTCGCGCAAGACGAGGCGCTGAAGCAAATCTACAGCCAATACAACGCGCAGAAAAAGACCGCGCGGTGGGGGTGCGCAAAGGATCAAGAATATGTATTTCCATGCACGAAAGAATATTCGACCGTTTCTATTTCAGTTTTATTGAAGTCGGAAGTAATCGAGAACGGCGTCAAAAAGATCTACATAGCGGCAAGCGCTACGCCGAATGACATAGCATTGCAACCTTTTCAATGCCATCTCTGCCGACCGGCGATTGGAGTGGGCGTCTTTGCATGGCAATCGCAGCATTGGGTCTTGCAAAGCGCCAATGCTGCAGTTGGAGCTTTCAGTGGATATGGCGATCCCGGAGCGGTTGAACTGGCGCAGATTGGACCGGAAAAGCATGGCTTGCTGCTATCGGCCAATGACCTGACGCATGGGCACTACGCGTCTTTCAAAGTATTGCTCATACCCCTTGGACAAACTGTTTCTGACGTGTGGCATATTGTGGTCGATCAAAATGATGGCGTAGATACAGACTTGGATGAGACGAAGGCTACGTTCAAGTTTTTCAACGCCACTGACAGCATTTCCAGCAAATATTACGACATCGAAGTCATTTCGAAAGGCAATAGCAGTCAAGACGGTGAGCATCTGAAGCCGGAAAACTGGACCGAGATTTACCACTTCGCAGACGGCAAATACAAACTGCTGCGCCATGCGAATTCGATCAAGAAGTGAATTCCAGATCAGCCTCTCCGGCCCATGAGACGCCCCCATCCCCGCTGCACAAGTAAAATAGACTCATGGGATTTGAAAGCGTGAAGAAGATTGCCGAGGCGGATTTCCCCACGCGCTGGGGGGCCTTCCGCATTCTGGGCTTTGAGGGCGTTCTGGCCGCGCCGCGCCCCTGCGCCGAGGTGGCCTCATCCGCGAACGGCGCCAGCGCATACGAGATCAAAAGCAATGAGGTCGAAGGGCTAGTGGCTCTGGTCATGGGCGACATTCACTCCGCGCCGCCGCTGGTTCGCATTCATTCGCAATGCCTTACCGGCGATGTCTTTGGTTCGCTGCGCTGTGATTGCCGTCTGCAACTGGAGCTGGCCATGCGCCAGATCGCCACCGGCGGCGCGGGTATCCTGCTCTATGAGCAGCAGGAGGGACGCGGCATCGGCCTGATGGCCAAACTGCGCGCCTACGAACTGCAAGACCAAGGCCGGGACACCGTCGAGGCCAACGTCGAGCTGGGCTTTGCCGCCGACTGTCGAGCCTACGAACTGCCCGCCGAGGTGCTCAAGCTGCTGGGCGTCTCCGCCGTCCGCCTGATTACCAACAACCCGGAGAAGGTGGCCGCGCTGGAGTCGGCCGGCATCACCGTCGCCGAGCGTGTCTCCGCCGAGGTCAAGCCGCAGGATACTTTTGCCGACTACGTGCGCACCAAGCAGGAAAAGATGGGTCACATCGCGGATTCGTAGAGCAATTCTCTATTATTAGAGTGCGACGTGGACCGGGAGGTCCACGCGACAGCCGGCCAGGAGGCCAGCGCTACTCCTTCTTGAAGTTCTTCATCCAGCCACGCTCATGGCACTGCTAGCGGTTGTTTGTAGTCCGACGGCAGCGTAAAGCGCAGCTCACGCATCTTCGCCAGCGCTTCCTCGCGCTGGCGGTCACGCAAAACTTTGGCCGTCGTCACCACCTGACCCACGTGGCGCTGCGTGTGATCGGCCACGTGAACGAGCGCGCCGCCGATGCTGGTGGGCAACTGCTTGCGGCCCACGCCGCGGAAGGTGTCGAAGTATGCCGTGGCCAGCGTGCGCACCCGATTGGCGGCGTTGTGGAAAGAGGCTTCCACTTCGGCCAGCAGGTCGGCCAGGGTTTCCTCACCGCTCTGTTCGGCTTTGAGCGCGGCTAACTGTTCGCCGCTTAGGGGATTGCCTTCCGCGTAGGTGAGGATGCGGTCTACCGAGCGAGCGATATGTTTGAGATGGAAGGCGATGGAGGGCAGGCCAAGCGGCTGGGCGTGCGCTTCGGCATCGGTCACTCCGGCGGTCCATTTATTCAGGTCTTCGAGAGCCAGATCCAGCGCGTGCAGCACTGCGCGGCCCACCGCAGGAACCTCGGCGTGGGTGCCGCGCAGCCAAGGTTCGATGGTGGGTGCGAGAGTGTTCACAAATACCCTCCAAATTGGGCGGAAGTCCGGACTACACGAGGGATTCAGTCTAATATGGAGATTTTCTATAGACTTTCCCCATAATGTCACATTGAATCAAATCCAAAAATTGAATTAGGCATTGATTTGCTAATTCCTTGGAAGGGATAAAGTCCTTTGTCTCGTTCACTGCCCGCCGCCAGCCATAATCAAGTGCACGGGAAATATCTGGCACATATTCCAATTTCTTGATCTGATCTGGTTGTATAGGCTGATAAAATTTACCTAGCTCTCTATTAAACAGTAGGCGTCCATTATATTCTTCGACTGAAACACCACTATCTTCGAGAGAATTCGTATATCTCTGATGCCATCGAACGATCATGCTAACTCGCTGGTGCCTTAGAACACATGCTTCGCGATTCATTTCACATTCAATATCAATTTCGCTCTGATTGTTCACTTCTGGAATCTGACGTTCAATTTCACTCATTAATAAATTCACTTCATTTACAATCCTTTTGACGCCTTCCTGAGACCCCATGTCGGATTTGGCCCATTGATATTTCTGCTCTGCTTTGAGCTGATCCGCCTTCCTCAACGGGGTTAAGGGTTCAAAGTGCCCTCCGCGTTCTTGTACCCGCGCTTTAATGGCACCGACAGCCTGTTCAAGACTGAATTCTCCCAAATTGAAGCGAACAGGAGTATCAGGAAGCCAAACAGGCTTTGGATCCTTTGGCTCAATCATTAGGAAGAAAACATTATGAAAATGACACTTCAGACAACTGTCACGGATTGCTGCTTCTTCAACGCCTGTCCACTGAGTATGCCCCCATGACTCTCTAAAAAGAACAACATTCAGTCTGGACTCCAGCAAGAAAGGATTGCGCATGGACTCTAGTCCATCAGTACCCGCAAGTTCCTCCTGGTTGTGCGAGAAAAAGAAAACTTTGAGGCTTTCGCTCAATTTGTCGCGAAGCGCTGTTGCGAGGGAAATATCCTGAACTAAAAATGAAAGCGCAACGTCGTATTTGAAATCTTCCACGGCGACTTCCTTTGATGTGCCAAGAACAAGTTCCAGGGTTCAAACGCGAGATGCACTTAGATTTTGGCACAAAAATCGTGTTCAAAAGCGTAGAGTATCTTCATCCCGCGCTCTTCACCCTGACCACGGTGATCTTGGCAAACCCCTCTTCAAAGACCGGCGGCTTGAGCTTTTCGGCCATCTTGCGCATCACGTCCTCGCTGACCGAGCGGTCGCGCTTGCGGTTGCGCTCCAGGCAAACATCGAGCGGCACATCGAAGAAGACCGCCTGCACCTCGTAGCCGAAGCTCTTGGCCATCTTGATCCATTGGCTGCGCTCGTGGCTGCTGAGGTTGGTCGCGTCCACATAATTCAACGGCATCTTGGCGATCAGCCTTGCCCGCAGCAGCGAGCGCAGCGTCGAGAAGACAAGCCCCTGGTAGCGCTGCTCTTCCACGTCGTCGAAGAGGATGTTGCGCAGCAGATCGCTGGAGAGCGGCGTCACGCCCCGTCGCCGAAACCAAGTCGTCTTGCCGGAACCCGGCAAACCGATGGTCAGCACGACAAAGCCTTTGGGCGCCTGGGGCGAGCGCTCGGCGGCCTCTGGCTCCTGAGGAATCCCGGAGGAGTTCTCCGGCTGCGTCTCCAGTTCAAAGCGCCCGGAGCCTGCCGGCTCATTCCATTCCGCCTTGACGGGCCGCTGCTGCTTGGCCGACGTATCGGGCTTTGGCTGCCGCGCCGGGCGCGCCTCCGCCGACAGATTCAAACCCGCCTGCCGCGGTTCCGGCGGCCTTTGCGCGCGGCTTTGCGCCACGGGAGCATCCTCCAGATAGAACGGCACCAGCGGCCGCAGTTGATTCGATGGGATTTCCTGACCGATTTTTCCGGTCGATTCCGAGGTGTTGGGGGTGTGCCTAGACCGTCTGCTCATGCTTCCTTCAGTGATGCTTTCTGTTACCGGAATAACACAGTTACCGCAGGTGCCGCAACTGGTGTGCACTCCGTCACATACGATCCTATATCGGGAACGGCACACTATAGATGCGAGAGCTTCCGCAAAAAACGGGGATGAAGCTCGTTTTGATTTCGTCTCCGCAGACCAATGCAGATCAAAAATGTTACCATCATCTGTTTGGTGGAAATGCCCGCGGGGCGCTTCCGGAAGCTGAACAGTTCACGCTGAAACAAGCCTCAACTAGCTCAAACCACAGCCTCAAACGGCTACCAAGGAGAACACACACATGGCAGTAAAGGTTGGCATTAACGGCTTCGGCCGCATTGGCCGCAACGTTTTGCGCGCCGCGCTGGGCAACCCCGAGATTGAGTTCGTCGCGGTTAACGACTTGACCAGCCCGGCTACGCTGGCGCACCTGCTCAAGTACGACTCGATCCTGGGAAACCTGAAGAACGAAGTTACCGCCGGCGAAGGCTTTATCGCCATCGATGGCAAGCAAATCAAGGTCTTCAGCGAGCGCGACCCCGCCAAGCTGGACTGGGCTTCGGTCGGCGCTGAGATCGTCGTCGAATCAACCGGCTTCTTCACCGACGCGCTCAAGGCGAAGGCTCACCTCGGCACAACCGTCAAGAAAGTCATCATCTCCGCTCCCGCATCTAACGAAGACATCACTCTCGTTCTGGGCGTCAATCAGGATAAGTACGATCCGGCCAAGCACAATGTCATTTCCAACGCCAGCTGCACCACGAACTGCCTGGCGCCGGTCGTCAAGGTCCTGCTCGCCCACTGCGGCATCGTCAGCGGCATCATGACCACCATTCACAGCTACACCAACGACCAAGTCATCCTGGACACGCCGCACAAGGATCTGCGACGCGCCCGTGCTGCTGCTCTCAGCATGATCCCCAGCTCCACCGGCGCCGCCAAGGCCCTCAAGCTGGTTATCCCGGAGACATCCGGCAAACTGGACGGCTTCGCTATCCGCGTTCCCACACCGAACGTCTCCATCGTTGACCTGACCTTCATCAGTGAGAAGGCGACCGACGCCAAGGCGGTCAACGCCGCTCTCAAGGCCGCTGCAGAAGGCGAGCTGAAGGGCATCCTAGGCTACGACGAGAATCAGTTAGTCAGTTCCGACTTCAAGGGCAACCCGCTCTCCTCCATCGTCGACGCTCCGCTGACCAAGGTGGTCGGCAACAGCGTCAAAGTGCTCAGCTGGTATGACAACGAATGGGGCTACTCCAGCCGCGTCGTCGATCTGATCGGCTTCCTGGTCAAGAAGGGCCTGTAATAGTGGTCAGTGATCAGTGGTCAGTTTTATGGCCCTGACCGCTGATTCTATCTTTTGAATCTGGGTATCCCCGGTCCCGATTTCGGGACTGGGGATACCGGCCCAATCCAACTAATTATTCGCCTCCCTTGTCACATATACAAATAATCTTTTGACAGTGTTGAACTCAATGAGATATAAGAGTGTGCAGCCAAGTGTAGTACGGTATACGTTCCTCTGGCTGGAAGGCACAGTGACTTGGCCAACGAAGCCTGAATAACGGCACGAATCAGGAATGCCAAATCAACTCCGCTGTGCATCTTTTTCGCGTAAAAATCCCCCGCCTCATATCTGCGCATGAAAATTCCAGTCAACAGGAGGAACCACAAAAATGAGAAAATCAATTGTCCCAGCGGCTTCTATGCAAGCCGCAGTGCGGGCGCATGATCTAATGTGCGCTTGTTTGCATCAATGCCTTCAGCATTCGAAAACGCTCTTGATCACCTGCATCTTCCTCTCCATCCCCGGTGGAATGGCGAAGTCCGCCGCAGCGGCATCGCTGCCTTGCGATATCCTCGCCAGCGCAGGCACACCTTGCGTGGCGGCGCACAGCACGACGCGCGCCCTGTTTGCCAACTTTTATGGCTCGCTTTATCAGGTGCAGCGTTCGTCCGACAGCACCTACCTCAATGTCCAGACCCTCACCACTGGCGGTTATGCAAGTGCCGCCTCGCAGGATAGTTTCTGTGCCAATACCAGTTGTACGATAACGAAGATTTACGACCAGACTTCCTATCACAACGATCTCTCCATCGAAGGTCCGGGGCAGCGCGCCGGTCAAGATAAAGGCGCGTCTGCGACCGCGTTGCCTGTCTATGCCGGCGGCGATAAGGTTTATGGCGTGTATATCTCGGCAGGCATGGGCTACCGGAATAACAGCACCAGCGGCGTTGCGACCAATGGCGCGCCGGAAGGCATGTACATAGTGACATCGGGGACGCACTACAACGGATCGTGCTGCTTCGATTACGGCAACGCCGAAACCAACGAGAGGGACAACGGCGACGCGCATATGGATGCCCTCAATTTCAGCAACGAGTGCTATTACTCCTGTTACGGCAGCGGACCCTGGGTGCAGGCCGACCTGGAGAATGGGCTCTACGATTCGAATACGGGAAAAAGCACTGACTCCGGTAATACCGGCTTGACCTCGCCCTTTGTGACAGCAGTCTTGCTGAACAATGCCCAGACCAATTTTGTACTGATGGGCGGAAACGCGCAGAGCGGGGGGCTAACCACCTTTTACTCAGGCGGTTTGCCATCGGGCTATTCGCCTTTGAAACAGGAAGGCGCCATCGTCCTCGGTACCGGAGGCGACAACAGCGACGGTTCGATCGGATCTTTCTTTGAAGGGGTGATGACCTCCGGAGAGCCGTCCGCTTCGTCGATGAATTCCGTCCAAAGCAACATCGTCAGTGTTGGTTATTCCACAACCGGTACAGGTGGAGGCGGCGGAACCGGCACCGCGATCACTCCTTACATCTACGCCAACGGCGCGTGGGTGCAGGAATCCACGGCAACCGTAGCCTCCGGCGCTACTGTGGACCTTGGCCCGCAGCCAGTCAGCGGCGGAAGCTGGTCCTGGACCGGACCCAACGGATTCACCTCCACCGCGCGTGAGCTGGATGGCATCGCGTTATCCGTAGGCACCAACACCTACGTGGCCACGTACACCAACTCCAGCAACGTCAAGAGTACCGAGACCTTCACTATCACGGTAACGGGTGGCGGCGGTTGCACTCCGACCGCGATCACCCCGTATCTCCAGGTGAATGGAGCCGGTTGGCAGCAGACCAACGTAGCAACGGTCGCTTCTGGATCGACTGTCAACCTGGGCCCGCAGCCAACCAGCGGCGGCTCTTGGAGCTGGACCGGTCCCAATGGATACACTTCCACGGCGCGCCAGATCAACGGAATCCCGCTCAGCACAGGGGCCGATGTCTACACCGCCACTTACACCAACAGCAGCAGTTGCAAGAGCACCGAACCCTTCACCATCACCGTCAACTAACTGCATCACAGGCCGGAGCGGGTCATTTGATCTGCTCCGGCCTGCCGGACTCCTCTCAAGGATTCTTTTTGGGATTTCATTTTTCTGCGAAAGCATTTGCTCTGCCCCATACCATCTATCGATGTCCAGTGTGCGACAAATACCTCAGCCGTTTTCGGCTAGACAAATTTCACGGTTCCGGCCGCGGCGCGAATGTAAAATAATCAATATGATCCGCAAAAACATTCCCGGCACCTCACCCTACGAGCCGATCATCGGCTTCTCCCGCGCCGTTCGCATCGGCAACACTGTCCATCTTTCCGGAACCGGCCCGGTTGGCGCGGATGATCTCGACCCCGCCGACCAGACCCGCCGCATTTTCGAGATTGCCGCTACCGCCCTCGCCGAGGCCGGAGCCACCTTCAACGACGTCGTCCGCACCCGCATCTTTCTAGCCCACGCAGAAGATTGGGAGACCGTAGGCCGCGTGCACGGCGAGTTCTTCGGCACCATCCGTCCCGCTTCCACCATGGTCGTTGCCACGCTGCTCAGCCCCAAGTGGTGCGCTGAGATCGAGATGGAAGCCGTCGTTTCAGAGTAGTCTGTAGTCCCTCAGTCCATAACCTCTTGTCTCTTTTTTCTCACTCATCAGAAAGGTTTGAATCATGGCAAAGCTCTCCATCCGCGACATCGATCTGGCCAACAAGCGGCTGTTCATCCGCGTCGACTTCAACGTGCCGCTCACGGAAGACGGCTCGACGATCACCGACGACACACGTATTGTGGCCACGCTGCCCACCATCGTTTACGCCCTCCGGCACAAGGCTAGCGTAATTTTGGCCTCGCACTTGGGCCGCCCCAAGGGCAAGCCAAATCCCAAGTACTCGCTGCGCCCGGTTGTTGACCGCTTGCGCGCCCTGCTCGACAAGGAGCTTGGCGAGGAAGTGAATGTGGCCTTCGCGCCCGATTGCATCGGAGAAGTGGCCGCCGAGATGGCTGCCCAGCTTGAGACTGGCCAGGTGCTGCTGCTCGAAAACCTTCGCTACCACCCTGAAGAAGAGGCCAATGATCCAGGCTTCTCCAAAGCTCTGGGCTCTCTGGCCGATGTTTACGTCAACGACGCCTTCGGCTCAGCCCATCGCGCCCACGCTTCGACGGAAGGCATTACGCACTTCCTCTCGCCCGCCGTCGCCGGCCTGCTGATGGAAAAGGAAATTACGTACCTCGGAAAAGCTCTCGAAGCTCCCGAAAAACCATTCGTCGCCATCATCGGCGGCTCCAAGATTAGCGGCAAGATCGATGTCATCGATAACTTGCTGGACAAGGTTGATACGCTGGTCATCGTCGGCGGCATGGCTTACACCTTTCAGCGCGCTCTCGGTGTAACTACTGGTAAGTCGCTCGTCGAAGAAGATAAGATCGACATGGCCAAAGCCGCGCTCGGCAAGGCCAAGGCCAAGGGGGTCAAGCTGCTGCTGCCTGTCGATAACATCCTCGCCGACGCCTTTTCCGCCGACGCCAAGACCCAGCCCTGGGATTGCTCCAAGAATTTCCCTGAAGACTGGCAGGGCCTGGACATCGGTCCCAAGTCGATTGCAGCGATCGAAGAGGTTGTTTCAACGGCCCGCACCATCGTCTGGAATGGCCCGGCCGGCGTCTTCGAGTTCCCGCGCTTTGCGGTAGGCACCAACGCCATCGCCAAGGCCGTTGCCAGCAACAAGGCGGCCATCTCCATCATCGGCGGCGGCGATTCGGTCAGCGCCATCAACAAGGCCGGATACGCCGACCAAGTTACTCACATCTCCACCGGCGGCGGCGCCTCTCTAGAGTTCCTGGAAGGCAAAAAGCTCCCCGGCGTGGAAGCGCTGACGGACAAGTAAGCACCTGCGGTGCGGCCAAGCCGCTTTCAGTGTGGAAATCGCAAAAAGTAAAACGGCATCCCGCGTGAATTTACGCTGGATGCCGTTTTTACTTATTTGAGGAAATTGCGTTTTCAGTTTTATTTCGCAGCTAACTGCCGCAGTACATACTGCAAAATTCCGCCGTGCTCGTAGTAGGCAATCTCCTGCGGCGTGTCGATGCGGACCTTGGCGTCGAATTCCTTCACAGTTCCGTCAGCAGCATTGGCCTTCACACGCAGCGTATTGCCGTTGGCGAATTTTGCCGCCAGCAGCGCCGTCAGGGCAGGGAAGTCATAAATCTCTTCGCCGGTCAATCCAAGCGACTCCGCATTCTGACCCGCCTCAAATTGCAACGGCAGAATGCCCATTCCCACTAAATTCGAGCGATGGATACGCTCAAAGCTTTCGGCGATAACGGCGCGCACACCAAGTAACTTTGGGCCTTTCGCCGCCCAATCACGCGAACTTCCGGAGCCATACTCTTTGCCGGCCAGAATCACCAGAGGCACGCCGCGCTCGGCATACTTTACGCTGGCGTCAAAGATCGACATAGGCTCGCTTTCCGGCAGCAATCGCGTAACTCCGCCCTCGGTTCCTGGAGCGAGTTTATTGCGTAGCCTGACATTGGCAAAGGTGCCGCGCACCATTACTTCATGGTTGCCGCGCCGCGATCCATAACTATTAAAATCCGCTGTCTTCACTCCATGCTCGGCGAGATACTTGCCGGCAGGCCCATTGGCCTTGATCGAACCAGCTGGCGAGATATGGTCGGTCGTTACCGAGTCTCCCAAAACCGCCAGTACGCGCGCGCCCAGAATTTCCGTAACTGGCGCGGGAATCGCTGTGATTCCGTCAAAATAAGGAGCCTGCCGGATATAAGTCGAATCCGGTTCCCACTGATAGACATCGCCTGTTGGAAACTTGAGCCCCTGCCAGTTTGTATCTCCAAGGCTCACCGTGGCATACTCGCGGCGAAAGCCTTCGCTGGACACTCCCTTTTCAATCGCTTCAGCCACCTCCGCCTGCGTGGGCCAGATATCTTTCAAATAAACCGGCTTCCCAGAGTTATCCTCGCCCAATGAATCTGTTTCGAAGTTATGGCTGATTTTACCCGCCAAAGCATAGGCCACCACCAGCGGCGGACTCATCAGATAGTTAGCCCGCACGTCCACATTTACGCGACCTTCAAAGTTACGGTTGCCGCTAAGCACGCTGACTGCAACCAATCCATGCTCGTCAATGCTCTTGGAAACATCGGTAGGCAGCGGCCCTGAGTTACCAATGCAGGTGGTACATCCATAGCCCACCACATCGAAACGAAGTCTTTCAAGGTACGTCAGCAATCCAGCCTTGGAGTAATAATCCGTAACTACGCGTGAACCGGGCGCCAGGGAAGTTTTCACCCACGGCGGCACAGTCAGTCCTTTTTCAACCGCTTTCTTGGCCAGAATTCCGGCAGCCATCATCACGGAAGGATTCGATGTATTTGTGCAACTGGTGATAGCAGCAATGACCACCGAGCCGTGATCGAGATAGGTGTCCGGATTCACGCCGAAACGTGCTTGAACTGTTGTGGCCGCTTGAATCCCTGCATCCGGCACGGCCGCGCGCTTCCACAACTCCGCAGTGCGCGCGCCGAGCGGTTTGGCTGTAGGAGAAAGCAACGCGGGTAACTGATGGGCAAAATTTGCCGCCGCGTCCTTCAGCAGCACGCGATCCTGCGGACGTTTGGGGCCAGCCACGCTAGGTTCGACGGTGGCCAAGTCTAACTCCATGGTTTGCGAGTACTCAGCTTCAGGCGTCTCCGCTGTATGGAAGAGTCCCTGCGCTTTGTAATAATTCTCAACCAGTGCAACCTGCTCATCCGCGCGACCGGTAAGGCGAAGATAGCGCAGAGTCTCCTCATCCACCGGAAAGATGCCGCAGGTGGCGCCGTACTCCGGAGCCATGTTACTAATGGTCGCCCTGTCAGCCAGCGGAAGCGCGGTCACGCCGGGGCCAAAGAACTCGACAAACTTTCCCACAACGCCAAGTTTGCGCAGCAACTGAGTTACTGTCAAGACTAAGTCTGTTGCGGTAGCTCCCTCGCGCAGTTTACCGGTCAGCCGGAAACCCACTACCTGCGGCACCAGCATGGATACAGCCTGACCGAGCATCGCCGCCTCAGCTTCTATGCCTCCCACGCCCCAGCCAAGCACACCCAGGCCGTTAATCATTGTCGTGTGCGAATCCGTGCCGACCAAGGTGTCCGGGTAGGCGACTAACTCCCCATCTAACTCTGCGGTGAAAACGACGCGCGCCAGGTACTCCAGATTGACCTGGTGGCAGATACCCATACCGGGCGGAACGGCGCTGAAGTTGCGGAAGGCGGTCTGACCCCACTTGAGAAAGGCATAGCGCTCGCGATTTCTTTGAAACTCCAACAATGTATTAGCCGCAAAAGCGCCCACTGTGCCGTACTCATCCACCTGCACGGAGTGATCGATGACTAACTCGGCGGGAACCAGCGGATTCACCCGCTCCGGATCGCCGCCCAGAGTACGGATCGCATCGCGCATCGCCGCCAGATCAACCACCGCGGGCACGCCGGTAAAGTCCTGCATCAGCACCCGCGCCGGCATATAAGCTATCTCCCGGCTTGGCTCGGCTTTGGCATCCCAGTTAGCCAGAAACTCAATGTCAGCGGCTGTAACATTCACTCCATCCTCGCGGCGCAGCAGGTTTTCCAATAAAATCTTCAGGCTGAAAGGAAGCCGACTCAGATTAATGCCGCGCGCAGCAAGCACTGGCAAGCCATAAATGGTGTAACTCTGTCCACTGGAATAGATCGTCGCTTTGCTCTTGAAGCTGTTCATGATGGGAAGCCTTTCCGGTCCGCGTGCAAGCGGAACCATTCTTTGACCTGAGTTACTCGTGGCTCAGCAGCAGCCAATAATGAAATCCATCCTCGATGGCCATCAGCGCCGCTTGATTCAAATCACTGCTGACTCCCGCAGTGGTCCAGGATTCGTGCCCGTCCGCATGAAAACTGACCGTAACGCGGACGTGCGCCGCAGTGTCCTGGGCGGAAACATCAATTGCCGTTACACTGAATCTGCCTAAGTGCATCCGCGCTATCGACGGGTACCATTTTTCCAGCTCCCGGCGCATGGCCTTGGTGAGCGCATCGACGGGACCCGCGCCCTCGGCGCGCGTTGTCATGACCGATGAGCCACCAATCGACAATAACATTGAAGCCTGCACATAGCGGCTGCCAATCACGTCCGATTCGTCGATCACCCTCCAGCTCTTGACGGAAAAGCTATCGCGGAGTGTTCCTTGCACTTTCATGCAAGCTAACTTGAAGGATACTTCGCTGGCCGTGAATCCATCGCCTTCCATCATTGCCTGGTTAGTATCCATTAATGCCTGCGCTTGCGCGGAGTTAAGTGAAATGCCAAGCGATTCTGAGAGCAAAATTATATTAGCCCGGCCTGATTGTGCGTTGACGCCAATGATGGGAATAGCACCCACTTTGGCAGGATCGCACCACAAATAGGCTCCAGGATTTTTGCGCTCGCTGCTGCCGTGCATTCCGGCCCATGTTCCAAATGCGCCCGGACCAACAATCGGAGCGCCGTGCGGCGCATCGAGGCCGAAGGCCGCATAGGCCGAATGCGCTAGTGCTGTAAGTCCAGTTAGCGATTCGGAAGTTACAAACTCAGCTTCGCCCCGCAGTTGCATACTGCCGATGACTGTTGTCAGATTCACGTTGCCGCAGCGCTCGCCCGTTCCCAGGAGAGTGCCTTGCACCTGTACCGCGCCGGCAAGAATCGCCGCGCGTGTATTGGCAATTCCAAATCCGCGGTCGGTGTGGCCGTGAAAGCCAAAGGCTGCGCCGGGATAACTCTTCGCCAAGCTGGCAATGACCGTGCCAACCTCCTCCGGATTGGCGCCGCCCGTGGTGTCACAAACAATGATGCGACTTACCTTCTGGCCGAAGCATTGCGCGATCATCTCATGAAAATAATTTAAGGAACGCTGATGGAATTCGCTTTCACACGCATTGCCATTTTCGCGCCGTCCGCAGGCCGCGTCCATCGCGTGCTCCAAATCAACAATCACTTCCAACCCGTTGTCTTGAAGATAGGAGACCGTCTCGCGGGCCATCAGCAGGTTCTCTTCCGGCGTCGTCTCCAAGGACTTCATCACATCCAGCAGCCGGGATTTGACCACAAGAACCGCCACGGGAACGCGCTTCTTATGGTGCAGGATGAACTGGGCATCGGGCCAATCCTGGACCTTGGCGCCACGCCCTCGCGTTCTGCCAAAGAGAGCCAGCTTCATGGCGCCGGTATCGACCAGTTCCAGAGCGACGGCAAGATCGCCTACAAATTGATTGGCGCCGGCGAAGCCAATCTCGGCATAATGAATGCCGAAGGCCGCCATGCGCTCCAGCAGCCCGACGGCGTTGGGCACGGAGATGTCGATATTGGGCTGCTGCATCCCGTCCCGAAGGCTGGTATCGAAAACTTCGATTTTTCTCGTTATTGCTTCAGTCATCTGTCCCTGTTTCCGGTGGTGAAAGTGTGTTTTTTGGGCGATTTTCCTGGTTAGGTTTGGAGGTTGGAGCGCCCGCGATTGACGGGATTTGCCGTGACCCTCCAGAATAACAGGAAGCGTGAGCGGGCCAGCCCTCGCCCGAATCTGCTACCGTCAAAGGTTGCGCCTGTTCACTTCAAGTCACGGCGCTCCGAGGACCATCTATACTATGCCTGATCCCACTCGCCGTCCGCCTTCACCCTTTTTTCGCTGGGCCATGCTGGTCTTCGTCAGCTTGGCCATGTTCGGAAACTACTATGTCTATGATTGTATTGCCCCTGTCGCTGACCTGCTCACCAAGCAGCTAGGCTTTTCTGATTCGAATATTGGACTCCTTCAGGCCATCTACAGCTTCCCGAATCTGATCATGGTATTGATCGGCGGCTACTTGGTGGATCGCATTGGAGCGCGAAGAGCGATCTTCCTTTTCGGGTCGACCTGCCTGGTGGGAGCCATTGTTACCGTTCTCTCCGGCCATCTGGCGCTGATGGCCTCCGGCCGTCTGATCTTCGGGATAGGCGCGGAATCGCTCGTCGTCGCCGTCACCACAGCCATCGCTAAATGGTTCCGCGGCAAGGAGTTGAGCTTCGCCTTTGGCATCAACCTGATGATCGCACGCGGTGGGACTTTGCTGGCACAGAGATCGCCCAGTTGGGCCGGCTTCGCCTACACTAATTGGCGCTCGCCACTTTTGATCTCCGTGGGCATTGCCACTTTCTGCGTAATCGGAGCGCTCATTTACTGGATCATGGAGGTCTATGCGGAAAAGACTTATGAGCTGGCTCAGGCCGGGCCCACCGACAAGGTCGTCTTCAGCGATCTTTTCAACTTCGGCGCATCCTTTTGGTGGATTGTCGCTCTCTGCGTGGTCTTCTATTCAGCGATTTTTCCTTTCGAAACCTTCTCTTATAAATTTTTCATGGATGCGCACGGCACCACACGGGAGATGGCGGGCACGATTATCGGCTGTCTAACAATCGCCACCATGTTTGGAACACCTGCGCTGGGGCTGCTGGTCGATAAGATCGGTAAGCGCGCCCTGCTAATGATGATCGGCTCGGTGCTGCTGGTTCCTGTTTACCTGATGATGGCCTATACGAACACGCAATCATCGCTCTATCTGCCCATGGCGATGATGGGCATCGCTTTCTCGCTGGTTCCGGCGGTGATTTGGCCTTCGGTGGCTTACATTGTGGACCAGAATAAGCTGGGCACTGCGTACGGATTGATGACCGTGGTACAGAACATGGGATTCTTCGGCTTCAATCTGGCTATCGGCTGGGCCAATGATCATGGCCAAGCCAGTGCTGCGAATCCCGGCGGCTACCATATGGGGATGTGGATCTTCTCGATTCTGGGCTTGCTCGGTATGCTCTTCGCCTTCCTGCTGCGGCAGAGAGAGATGGGGCCGCACGGGCACGGCCTGGAGACCATTACCACCAGCAACGGTTAGAACCATGAATCGGAAGTACGTTGAAGATATGGAAGTGAAACCGCAGGTCCTCGACTACGTTTGTCGCGAAGAACGCGCCAAACTTCGCTCGGGATGAAAGCTATTTTGAAAGCTGAATTTTCTTTTACCCGCGAGATTGTGCCGCGGCTCAGCAAGCAGGTAACCGATGAAGAACCTTCGCATTCCGACCGCTCAGAACCTGGAAAATTGGCCATGGGCGGTGCGCGCTCTGCTGGGTGGCGGCGCGGCGGGCATCGCCGTTTTGCTCACCTATACGATTCCCCCGCTGCGCAACTATCCTATGCTGTTGGCCTTTCCCGCCGTTGTTCTCAGCTCCTTGTTCCTGGGAATGTTGGGTGGCGTGCTCTGCGCCTTCACGGAAGCCGTTCTGGTTGAACTTTATCTGGCGCGCACCACGGCTTTATATCACAGTGGATCTGCCAAAGAAGCCCTTCGGCTGACGTTTTTCCTCTTGATCCTGATCGTTCTCAGCCGGGGAATGAGGCGGCTGGGGCAGCAGAGCGCTCAATTGAAGACGCAGGAGCTGCAAAAGCAGTTGGCCCTGGCGGAAGCCGAGCATAAGCTGGCCGAAGAGCGCGCCCGCGCCAGTGAGGAATTGAGAGAGAGCGACGAACTGCTCAAGATTGCCTTAGAAGTCAATGGAATGGGAATGTGGGTCTGGGATTTGCTGGAGAACTCGGCCTATGGTTCGGATCCCGTTTGCGAGATAACCGGTCGCGTGCAGGGCACTGTTAATCAACTTCCCAAGGACTGGCTACGGCTGCTTCATCCCGACGACGCCGCGCAAGTCAAGACCGCATTGGCGAGGATCCGCGCCACTGGCAAGGATTACCACCAGCAATACCGCATTCTGTGGCCGGATGGGTCGGTGCGCTGGATGGAGTCGCAGGGCAAATGCCAGCACGACAGTGAGGGACGGGCAACGCGCGTGGTGGGTGTGCTGGCCGATGTAACGCATCGCAAGCTGACCGAAGAGGCCATGCTGCGCACCGAGAAACTGGCCGTCGCCGGGCGTCTGGCGGCTTCGGTGGCCCACGAAATCAACAATCCGTTGACTGCGGTGGGTAATCTGCTCTATCTGATTTCCGCAGCCGGCAACCTGGAGGACTCCCGCGCCTACAGCCGCCAGGCGATGGACGAATTGATGCGCGTCTCACTCATCACTCAGCAGACATTGCAATTCCATCGCCAGCCGGGCACGCCGGCCGTCATCCTGCTGTCGGAAGTGGTCACCGGGGTGCTGGCGCTCTTTCGCGCCAGGTTGCGCGGCTCCAGAATTGAAACCGTGGTGCGCGCCGAGCACGAGATCGGTGTCACCTGCATGCCCAGCGAGATGCACCAGATCTTCGCCAACCTCGTCGGCAATGCAATTGACGCGATGCCCCAGAGCGGACGCTTGGTGATGCGGCTGCGCCCCTCGCGCGATTGGCGCGACATCAGTGTACAAGGGATGCGGGTGACCTTTGCCGACACCGGTATGGGCATGAATCGAGCCACCATGCGCCGCATCTTCGAGCCATTTTTCACCACCAAGACCGAGACCGGAACCGGCCTGGGCTTATGGGTGGTGGCTCAGTTGGTTGAGCGCCGCCACGGCCACGTGCGCGTTTGGAGTTGGCAAAGAGAAACGGCAAGTGGAACCGTCTTCACCGTGTTTCTGCCTCTTTAAGGCGGTTCTCCGGCACCCGTTGGAAAAAGCAAAAAAAGCAGCGATTTTGATGAGGTCTGGTCAGCAAACTGAGTATGCTGGATGAGGAGGTTGCGTGATGAGTTCAATGGTTCGGCGGAGCAGCATTTTTCTTTTTGTGGCCGCATTTTTCTTGAGCGGCGCGATTCTGAGCGCGCAAGAGGGCAAAGTCGTTCTGGAGCGCGGAAAAGCAACGGTTGTTCTGGAGCCGTACGCTCCGAATATTCTGCGCGTGACGCTGAGTATCAAACCTGACCGGGCGCTGGCCGGGCCGGGTTACGGCGTGACAGGTGCGCCCGCCGCCGCGGGATGGAGCGCGAGCCAGACCAATTTGGCTGATATTTACAGCTCGGATCGCATGGTGGCCAGCGTGGAACGGCCGCAGCATCCGCCGTGGGACGACAGCCAGAGCTTCTTTCCGTCCTCGACACCGGGCGCGCATATCACCATCACCACGCCGGACGGCAAAAAACTGCTGGAGATGACCGGCTGGACGCAGGTGGTTCCGAATCAGAAGGACGGAACGTCGGCAGTGCTGGCCGACCGGCGCGCGACGGACGACGAGTTCTACACCGTGGGTGCGAGCTTTGCCTCGCCGGACGACGAGCATTATTACGGGTTGGGGCAGAACCAGGAAGGCTTCCTGGACCATCGCGGCCATGCGGTCCACTGCTGGGCGGATTATCTGGCCACGGCAGGGCAAAGCTTCTGCGTGCCCTTTCTGCTGACCAACAAGGGCTACGGCCTGTTGTGGGATAACCCGTCGAAGACGACCATTGAGCCGGGCTTCAACGAGCAGACGAAGTGGAGTTCGCAGGTAGGTGACCGGGTTTCATTCTTTGTGATAGCCGGGGCGACGGCGGACGAGATCTTTGCGGGCTACAAGCTGCTGACCGGGCCAACGCATCTGCTGCCCAAGGCGGCGTATGGGTACATTCAGTGCAAGCAACGCTACAGCAGCCAAAAGGAGCTGATGGATGTGGCGCAGGGCTATCGCGACCGCCATCTGCCAGCCGATGTGCTGGTGGTGGACTGGTTCTATTACACCAAGATGGGGCAATTCGACTTTGACCCGAAGTTCTGGCCAGATCCGGCGGCGATGAACAAGAAGCTGCACGAGATGGGCTTTGAGACGATGATCAGCGTTTGGCCTCGGTTTGTGAAGGAGGACCGCTATTACGACGAGGTGCTGAAAAAGGGCTGGCTGATCTCTTACGCCGACGGCAAGCCGATCGACGGGCTGCCCTATGACCGCGCCGGATCGGATATCGACACGACCAATCCCGAGGCTGCCGCGTGGTACTGGAAGACGGTCCACGAGGATATTGTCAGCCAGGGCTTTGACTCGCTTTGGGCCGACGAGACCGAGCCGGATCTGCCTCCGAATGGAGCTTACTTCAAGGTGGGTCCGGGCACGGAGTACTTTAATGTCTATCCATACTTCCACACCAAGGCGCTCTATGACGGTTTCCGCAAGGACGAACCGGGCCGGCGGGCGCTGATTCTCTCCCGCGACGGTTACCTGGGAGAGCAGAGCAACGGGACGATTGTCTGGTCTTCGGATATTACAGGCACATGGGATGCGTACAAGCGGCAGATTCCTACCGGGCTGGATGTGGCGGCGTCGGGGCTGGCGTACTGGTCGAATGACACGGGCGGCTGGCAGTATCTGCCGAGCGAGCACCATCCGGCGCATAAGCCGCTGCTGGACCCCTCGGACGCGCGGGACAATGTGCGCGGCTACGACGATTTTCCTGAGCTGTATACGCGCTGGTTCCAGTACGCGAGCTTCTTGCCGGTCTTCCGCACGCATGGGAGCCGCAACACCAACGAGGTTTGGTCGTACGGCAAAGAGGCCGAGCCGATTCTGGAGAAGTATCTGAAGCTGCGCTATACGCTGATGCCCTACATCTATTCACTGGGCTATCAGACGTGGCTGAGCGGCGCGCCGTTCATGCGGGCGTTGCCATTGGACTTCCCCGACGACCCGAAGGTGGCCGATCTGCGCGACGAATATATGTTCGGTCCGGCCTTCCTGGTGGCCCCGGTGACCGAGCAAGGCGCGACCAGCCGCGAGGTCTATCTGCCGGCCGGCGCGGACTGGTATAACTACTGGACCAACGAGCGGGTGAAGGGCGGGCAGATGGTCCGCGTTGCCGCGCCCATTGATACGCTTCCGCTCTTTGTGCGTGCTGGTTCAATCATTCCTCTGGGCGCGGCGGTGGAGAACACTCATCAGGCGCAGGCCATTGAGAAGGTGCGCGTCTATCCAGGCGCGGATGCAAACTTCACGCTCTTCAGCGATGACGGCACGAGCTACGCCTACGAACAGGGCGCTGGATCAGTGACCAAGCTGCACTGGGATGAAGCACAGCAGAAGCTGACCCACGAGGGCGCGGCTGCCTGGAGCGGAGCGGATGGCGCAATCGTGGAGGTTGCTGGGCACTGAAGAGTTGTTGGGAGATTCTGAGGTAAAAGTGGCGGGGTGAAAAGCTCCGCCATTTTTAATAAGAATTTTCTATTGTTAATCCAGGATAGATCGGCAGATAATGAGACGGGACACGCCATGCCCGTCGCCCTGCTGACTCTCGAAATCCGCATTGAGCACGCCCAGTCGCTCAAGGACCGGCGGCAGGTGGTGCGATCGCTGAAGGACCAGCTCAAGCAAGGCTTCAATATCTCCGTGGCCGAGCTGGACGAGGCGGTGACATGGCAGTCGGCGACGATTGGCGTGGTGGCCATCTCCCGGTCCCGCGACTACCTGCACGGGCTGATCGAAGAGGTGGAACGGGCGGCGCGGCGGATGCTGAATGAGCTGGGCGCGGAGTTGGCCGACGCCTTCTGGGATTACATTGAGAACAGTGAACAGTGAACTGGCCAGTTCACTGTTCACTGTTCTCGGTTCTCAGAGTCATTGCGGCATGGGCCGCTCGTGAATGATCTCCCATAAGACGCCGAATTTGTCGCGCAGCATGGCGAAGCGATGGGCAAAAAAGGTCTCAGCCAAGGGCATGGAGACCTGTCCGCCCTCGGAGAGCAGGGCATAGACGCGCTCTGCCTCTTCAGAGCTATCGACAGAAAGTCCAAGGTATGCAGAGCGCACGGGTTGGTAGTGATCGGGAGGAGCGTCACAAGCCATGAGGTTGGTCCCTCCAAACAGAATGCTTGCGTGGAGAATGCCTTTCTCGCATCCCGGCGGGATGTTTTTCGGCTCGGGCATCTGGTCATAAGTCATGGAAAATGTAATCTTTGCGCCCAGATGGTCTTCGTAGAAGCGCAGAGCTTCGGCACAGTTGCCGCCAAAGTTCAGATGGGTGGTCAGTTTCATGGATTCAAATTACCTCATGGCAAGGGAATCTGGCAGGGCGGAGAGACCGCTGAGAACCATTAAAGCTTGGATGTGGCCGTTGCCAGTGAAGATTCAGCAGCTTTTTTCCGGGCAGCCAATTCGGCCAGCTCGGCCCGCACTCTTTCGATCACCGCGGGCCAGTCGCCCTGGCAGGGCTGACGAAGCAGGCGCGCATTGGGATACCAGGGGCAGTCCTCGCGCTCCAGCAGCCAGCGCCAGTCCGGCACCTTGTTCAACATCACCCAGAGAGGACGGCCCAAGGCACCGGCCAAATGAGCCATCGAAGTGTCGATAGATAGGATCAGGTCCATATTCATCATCTGCGCCGCGGTATCGGCCATGTCTTTGGTGAACGGCTCCAGGTCAACAGCGCGCGTCTTGCGGGCAACCAGTTCAGCTTCCGGCGCGCCGATCTGCAACGAGAAGAAATGAACGTCCTCCAGGTCAAAGAGCGTGGCCAGCAGATCCAAAGGCACGCTGCGGGCGCGATTCTTGGGGTGGCTAGGATTTCCTGTCCAGGCTACGCCCACGCGCAGCCCGGTGGCGGGCCAGTTGAGCGCCGCCGCTGTTTGCAGCGCATCCTGGGGAGCAAAGAGGTACGGCACGCGCCCGGGGATAGTTTCGACCGTGGTGCCAAAGGCCAACGGAAGGCTCATCAGCGGAGTGCGGCAGACAAAGGGCGGCAGCGGCTCTCCGGTGGCAACCAGCGCGGAGATTCCAGGAGTCTGCGCGGCCAGCCGGCGCAGATTGGCCGGCAGATCCAGGATCACCCTCCCCCCGGCAGCCGCCACCATCGGTGCATAGCGCAGAAACTGGAGCGAATCGCCCAAGCCCTGTTCGGCATAGAGCACAATGCCGACCCCATTGAGTGGCGCGCCCAACCATAATGGTTCGTTGAAAACGCGCGGCGGATAGACCTTCCAGCGCACCTCGTAGTTGCGCCAGCCGCTGGCATAATCGCCCAGCAGCAACTGCAGCAGGCATTGATTCATCAGCGCGTCTCCGAAGTCCGGCTTGAGGGCCAGCGTCCGCTCGCACCAAGTGACCGACTCAGCCAGATTGCCCAGATCAAAGTTCGCGTTGCAGAGGCAATTACAAGCCTTGAAGTGCTTCGGATTCAGAGCCAGTGTCCGGTTGTACAAATCAACCGCCTCAACGACCTTGCCCTGCGCATGAAGAGCGTCGCCCAGATTGCAGTAGAGGTCCGCATTCTGGGGCGCCAGAGGCAGCGCCTTTTGAAAGGCTTCCACCGCCTCGTCGAGTCGATTCAACTGCCGGTATGCCCCGCCCAAGTTGCACAGCGCGTCCGCGTAGTCGGGATTGATCTCCAGCGCCCGCTTGTAAAGGGCGATGGCTTCCTCCTGCTTCTTCTCGTTCATGCGGAGATTGCCCTTGTTGTACAGGGCCTCCACCATATCGGGCTTCAATTCCAGCGCCCGCTCCAGACTGGCCGTTGATTCCTCGTTCCTGTTCAGCGCCCGCAACACGTTGGAGAGATTGAAGTTATAGAAAGGCTGGTTTGGATTGACGGCCAGTGCGCGGCGTATCATGCGCTCAGCCACCTCGAAGCGTCCGTTCTTGAAGCTGGACATTCCTAGGATGTACAAGGCATCAGCATGGCGCACGTCCAAGGCCAGAACTTGCAGGCAGAGCCGCTCGACATCGGCCATGTGCTCGGCGCCATACTCGCGCAGAACCAGCGCCATCAGGAGCTGAATCTTCTCCGCTTTTTCGTCTCGATGTGGCCTGACCGGCGGCTTGGCAAGGGCGCGGGATGCTTTCATCGGCGGGAGAGAGCCTTTCGCTGGGATTGCATTCCATCTCGGCAGGGCCGACGCGACTCTTCCAGCGACGATACCGCCACCTAAAGAGAATGGAATCTCGCTGCTTTGCTTAGCAATTGCCCAGCCCGGCAGGAAAGGCGAAGGTTAGAAAGGACTGATTCGGGCATTGGACTGTGATCAGCGGACAGTGGCCAATGGACAGGGATCAGGGGGTCGGGAAGACGCTGGTCAGGGTTAGTGGTTTCCCATCCATCCAGCAAACGGGATGGAAAGAACGCGGAATGGTTGGGGCACGAAGCGGTTTTGAGAGTCAGCGGAATTTTAGCGGTGGCCGCCGCCGGAGCTGCCACTACTGGAAGCAGCGCCGCTACTGGAACTGGAACTGCTGCTGCCTCCACTGCTGTGGGAGCCTCCGCCACCACTGGAGCCGCTGCTGCCTCCACCACTGCGAGAACCACTGTTTGAGCCTCCGCCACCACGGCTGTTATTTCCACCGCTGGAGCTGCGCGCACCACCCCCGCCACTGAAACCGCCACTCCGGGAGCCGCTGCCTCCGCTATAACTTCCGGCCCGCGTCTGGAGAGTGCCGCCTTGGTTGTTGTAAGGCACCGAACGTGACATGGTATGGTTTCCCTGAATTACCTGCTGGCTAACCATGAAGCTTTGCATCTTGTGATCGAAATTCAGAGGGATGCCCACAGGTTTGGCGGGGTTTGCTTTCATTTCATCCACGCTCTTATTCCCTGTTTTGCTCGCGAGGAAGGTATCCTTCAGGAGGAAAACCTTCATGTGCGGCTCCTCTGCGCGGGCGAGGGTGGGAACCATAGCCTTGTTGAACTCCTTGGGAGGCGCATCGAGGAGCTTGATGGACCTGGTTGGATCGAGATTGGCACGTTGAAAGCTCAGGCCGTTTTTGTGATTGAGCGCCAGGATCTCTTCCTTGCGGTTGATGGGGGGCCGACCTTTGGCGTCCCAAGGATGGATGGGGACCAGAGCCACGGTATGCCCGCATTTGACCCAGCGGCCTGGGCCGAGATGGTGGCGCTTATGCCCCGCAACCCAGACGTAGTGATTGCGCATATGAATCCAGCCGCCGGAGTGGCAGACGGCCCAGTTGTAGGGGTAGAAGTATAGACCCAACTGATAGGCAGAATCGATGATTCCGGCTCTGTTTAGGTCTTCATCCGAATAAGACCAATAGCCAAAGGAGTGCAGAGGGAAGCAAGGGAAGAACTCGTCCTCATCCCCGGGCGAAGCCGCGGGGGCTGCGCCGCCCCAGGTGGATTTCGCTTTTTTCGAGGCGGATTGAGCGGTGTTAGGACCGGCGGCTTGATCGGCTGCGAGTCGGGCAGCGGGCTGCGAGTCGCCATCCGGCGGGCCGGCGGCGGCGTTCGGCTCCCAGCATGTTCCATACGGCTGGCAATCAAAGAATCTGCCCTGTCCCCTCATTTCGGCCATGCCGGGAATCGGCTCTGTCAGCCCGGAGGCCTGCATTACTTCGGCGGTGGCGGCCGTGCGCTGCGTTACGCGATCCCGTACCCACTTATCCCACTCGGCAAATGCGCCGGCATCATTTGAACCCAACCAGATAATCCCTCTGCCCCAGTAATGAACGGGCGCCTGCGAGGCGGGCGCAGCCAGTTTTTCCACTCCATGTTGATCGGTATTTATGTCTTTTTGCGTCGCCATTGTATAGCCATCAGCGTAACTGCTGACGCGGAGATAGGTCTTTTCCGGATATTTTACGGAGACATTGCCGGTGGGGGTCTTCAGGATGAAAACTTCGCCGGCTACGTACGGTTGAATGTTGAGTGTGACTGTACCTGTGAGGAGCGCCAGTTCGGTGTAGGGAATGCCGCTGGTGGTGTGCAGGTCATTGAGAAGAAGAACCGAGTGATCGCCGAGATAGAGGGTAGATGCGTCTTCCAGCTCAATCTCCGCACGCCCGGAGCCGGTCACCAGGCTGAAGCCGGATTCCAACGGCAGATTTGCGGCGGCCTTCTCCCAGGTTGCGCCGGTGGCCTTTTCGTTCTCTGGGCCGCGCGCGACGCGCACATCACCTTCCATGTAGCTGATGCGCACGATCTGCGCATAAGTGGCGTCGGAATAATGTTGGCTCAAAATGAACTGCGCTTCTATTTTGAGCTTCTCGCTTGCGTCGCCGTTCAGGATTTCTTGCAGTCCGGCCAAGGCGCGCGGTTCGTCGTGCTTCATCATTTCGTTGAGCGCCAGCAGCCTTAGACTCTCGTCCGTCTCGTCCTTCGGCTGAGCGGGTTGACCGCCGTGGGCGCGCATCTCGATCTCTAGCGCGCCGCACTCATGCAGCCAACTGCTGGAAGGGAAATCATGGCGCAATTGCGTGCAGGTATCCAGCGCCGGCTTGGTCTGCCCCAGTTTGTTTTGGGCGTAGGCCTTCCAGTAGAGCGCTCCGTCGGCATGAACGCTCTTCTGCTGCGCGACACGGGTGAAGAGGTCCACGGCGTCGGCCCAGCGGCTTTCGTTGATGGCTCGCGTGCCGTCGGCGAAGGCCGCGTTGTCGGGCGCATTGGCAGCCAGGAGCGCGTCTTCCATTCCCGGCGGCTTCACGCCGCCCAGCAAGCTCTGCCCCGGCGAGAATTGGGCCAGACCGGCGGCAGGCACCCAGAAGATCAAGGCAAGTAATGCAATAGAGACCAGGGTTGCGGATTTCATATTGTGCCTCCATTCGACCGCGAATGGGCGGCCGGTTTTTTGTCCAAAGCTCTGGAGCGCAGAACGCGCACTTCAAAGAGCAGGCTGTCGGAGTTCAATTGGTCTTGCAGGCGGGTGATCGCCTCGCCATCCAATCCGCCCGGATGGTTGGCCAATTCATTAAAGAGCAGGTCCAGGCGGTCCAGCGCTGCGGCCAGTGCGGGGTCGGCCTGCTTCTTTGCTTCTCGGCGGTAGCTCTGATTGGCGGCCAGCAGACTGCGGGCCTGCTCTTGCAGCGGAGCGAGCATCTCCGCGCTATCGGCGTCGGCGTGCTTCAGCTCGACCAGCAACCGCTCGGAGCGGTCGAGGTGATCACTGAGAACCACCACCACTACGCGCTCCGGAGGACGAGGCGTCGGCTGGTTTTGCGATGGAGCTTGAACCGCCGTAATGCGTGGCTGGCGATGCTCCCATTGACGGCCGGCGTAAAAGGCGCAGGCCAGCAATAGCGTGGCCGCAGATGCGTAACTTAGGCCGCGCAACACACTCAAATGCAGCCAGCTCCGCTTGCGCGCCTCCAGACGGGGCAGGGAAGTGGAGATCGTGGCCCAGATGCGCTCGCCATAGGCGGCGTCACGCTTTGGAGGCGCGGGGAATTCTATCGCAGCCAGATCGCTTTGCAATGCGACGTAGGCCTCGGCGCACGCGCCGCATGCCGCAAGGTGCTTCCCAGCACCCTTATCCGCTTTATAGTAGTGCGCGATCAATTCCTCTTCATTCAAGTGCTTCATCGGTTCACCCTCAACGAAGCCAACCGGCTCCTCATCTTTTGCACGGCGCGAAAGACCGTTTGTTTGGCCGCATTGGGCGCAATGCCCAGCGCCGCGGCAATCTCCTCCGTGGAGCAATCCTCCAGGTGGCGCAGCACGAAGGCTGCTTGCTCCATGGGCGACAGGCTGCGCAGAGCCTGCTCCCGCAGGGCCGCGATCTCGCTGCTCAGCAACAGCCGTTCCGGGCTGGGGGCTCTGTCGGCCACCTGCACTTCAGCCTGCTCCGGATCGTTGGCCTCGGCCACGCGGCTGGCTTCCGCCGACCGATGGCGGCTGATCCGGTCCAGCGCGCAACGTACGGTGATGCGATAGATCCATGTGCCGAAGCTCGAGCGCGCCTCAAAGCTCTCCAGCTTCTGATAGCCGCGCAGAAAGGCCTCTTGCGCCACGTCGTCCGCGTCGGCCTCATTGCCGGTGATGCGGAAGGCGACCCGGAAGACGCTTGCGCCATGGAGCTTGACCAGCGTTCCATAGGCCTCTTTGTCCCCTGCCAGGATGGCCTGGATCGCGGCGTGATCGTTCTTGCCCATGCGAACCATTAGACAGCATTTTTCCGGGCGCGGTTAGGAAAGATTGTTTGAGCGCCGATGCGGGGATGCGTGGCGTTACAACCAGCGAGTCTCCTTCGACTGCGCACGCGCGAGGTTCCAAAGCAGGAACATACTCGGATCTCGCTCCACAAAAGAAAAACCACCGCCAATGGCAGTGGTGGTTTTTCTCGCATTGCGGATGATTCAATGAATCGAAGGGTCACTCGACCGGCCGGGCCTTGCCCTCTTTCAACGCTTTTTCGATGATCGCATTGATTTTGCGTTCGGCCTCTTCCGACAGTCTTCCCTGCTTGGTGCCAAGCAAACCTTGCTTGCCGCCCAGTTCACCCATCAGGTCGCCGAGCTTTCCCATTTCTCCGCCTAAGGCACCCTGTTTTGCCCCGATTTCTCCTTCGATCAAACCCAGTTTGCCCTGCAGGTTGCCCAGCTTGCTTTCCAAATCCGCCCACTCTTCGGTGGTCATGGTCTTTCCCTGCATGGTTCGCAGCTTGCTCATCTGCTTTTCCAGGTCGTCGATCTCCTTGCTCATGTCGGGCGTAGGGATGCTGGCCTTTTCCATCTTGCGGCCTTCTTCTTCCATCTGCTTGCCCAGCAACTCCTGCCGGCGGCCCAGCTCTTCCTGCTCTTTGCCGAGTTCTTCAACAGAGGACTGCATGGCCAAAACCTCGGCAACGACGGCCTTATCCTCCAACAGATAGGAGTTGCCTTTGTGAGTAAACCAGAAGAAATCTCCTTTGGCCATTTTGTTCGCTTTGGCGAAACCAGGCCCCAGACGTTCCGCCCAGTCGCCTTCATACTGGGCAGTCGGCTGGTCCCGATGGATTGCTGCGTAGGAGCCAGAATCGGTTGAGCTGGAGTAGGCCTTATAACTGCCATGACGTGCATTGGAATTCTTCTGGGTGGTGTGATTGGAACTTGTTATTTCGGGTGTGGATGGAAGCGTGGGAGGAGTAACCGGTGCTGCCGGTATAGGACTCGAACTCGCATCAGAGGATTGTGCTTCCTGCGCCATCTGCTTACCCGGTTGAGCCTGAGCAGCCACCGCAGGCGCGGCTGCGGCCTCCACGCGAATCAGCGCTGTAAAGGCGAAGATTGCAATTGGAACCAACAAGACTGCCAGAAACGCGCGACGGCGGCTGCCAGCAAAGGCTTGATGGAAGAGCGACTCATTGAGAAAGTGTTCAATGCGGACGGAGAGATTGTTCTTGTGAGCCATGGCTACTCCTAAGGAAGGGGTTGGGCGCGGCAGGGCCGCGAATTCCAGCAGGATCTGGGCATAGCTGGCGCGGCTCGCTGCCGCTTCCAGTCCGGCGCGGTCGCTGACCGCCTCGCTCAGATCGGAGAGTTTGTATTTGAGCCACCAAGAGAGAGGAGTGAACCAGAAAAGAGCCGCATGGAGCCCGGCAAACAATTGCACAAAGAAATCGCCCTGGCGGATATGAGCGCACTCGTGGGCCAGAACAATGCGCAGCTTATGGCGGTCCCATTGCAAATATTCGGAGGGCAAGACCACGCCTGTGGCAAGCGCGACCGGCGAGGCGATTCTCCAGCTCGAACGCAAGCGCATTCCTGCGGCCAAATCAGAATCCACCGTCAGGCAAACCGGCTCCGAGGTCGTCCATAGCCGCAACACTGCTGCGAGTCCATAAGCTAGGCGGGCCAGCAGCAGAGCAGCGACGCCCAGATAAAGAAGCCAGAGTAGTGTCGCAATTGGAATCTGGCGTGGCGCGAAGGTCGCTGGGTTAGATTGGACGGGTTCATTTGTAGACAAATCGGCTGGAGCTACGAAATGCCCTGCCGAAAGCGGCGCAGGATCGGCCTTTGTGAGAGCCGCTTGCCCATGTGTGGTTGTGGGCGCCGTAGCCACTTCGGCTGGCCGGGAATCCACGCGCTGCGCCTTGGGATAACCCGGAACCCGAATCAGCGCGGAGGCCGACAGCCATTGCCAGCGCATCAGGAGCGGCATCAGAAGCGCAGCGGCCAGCACCAGGCCCCACGCCTTCTTCTGCGCCATCACATTTGAAACGCGCAGCAGGCGCAGCCCAGCTCCCACGGCCAGGGCCACCATCAGTGTGCGCAATGCGGCTTCAATCAGCAATGAAAGCATCATTTTGCCTCCTTGACTGCCCCAACCTTTGCGGCGGGGCTTTGCTGGGCGGCGGCGATCCGCTCGGCCAGCCGCTGCAACTCGGCGCGGTTGAGCACCTTGGAGTCCACCATGCCCACCAGCAGAGCCTCGACCGAACCCTCGCAGAACCAGTCCACGATCCGTTGGACGGCCCGGCCGGCAACGCGCTGCCGCGACTCCGCCGTGTGATAGAAGAAGGTGCGGTTTTCAACCGAATGAGCCAGATAGCCCTTCTCCTCCAGACGGCGCAGGACGGTGCGGATGGTCGATTCCTTCAGCGGGCGGCCCAGCTCGTCGCGCACCTGCTCGGCGGTGATGGTAGCGTGACGCCAAACGATGGAGAGGATGCTCCGCTCCAATTCGCCCAACTCCACAGGATCGTGACCAGCGGTAGTGTTACTATCCATAATGTTACATACGGTAGCATATTGAAATTGACAATGCAAGAACTTTTTGGAACTTTTTTCTTTTCCTCTGAAAAAGCGAAAGACCACCGCTTATCGACGGTAGTCTTTCGCTTCGTGAGACGGGGGCGCTTAGCCGAAAACGCCAGATTGGCCGAGCCATGTGCGGAGATAAGCGATCTGGCCCAAATGATAGGTTTCATGCCATGCCAGCACACTGATGAAGCCGCTTACCTTGCCATCCGGGCTGGGCGGTCCGGGAGGCGCGGGGGCTGCCAGCGCTTCGGGGGTGAGGGCGGTCAAAGTGGCGTCCACGGCTGCGGCCGACTCGCTCCAAAGGCTCATTAGCTGCTCGGGGGATGGATAGCTGGCGCTCTTGCCCAGCTTGGCGGAACGGGCGAAGGGGTCCAGGCCAGGGCAGGACCAGGTGCCGCCGACGCGGTTGATGAGCGCATGGCGAGCCCAGATCACATGGCCGACGATCCAGGTGATGTGATTCGAATGATCGCCGGGACGGTCAAGCCATTGCTCGTGCGTGAGATCAGCGACAGCCTTTTGCAGGAAGCCGGTGTTTTGGGCGAACTCACCGGCGGCGCCGGCGATGATGGCAGGAACGGGCATGAGGGAAACCTCCGTGGTAATGTGTCTCTCAGAATTTGGTCAAATAGGAGATACGCCGGAAAGATGATTCGGCCGCTTGCCGAAACGCACTCCTTCCATTGGAATCGGATCTGCGGGAAACGATTCAGAAAGGCAATTTCTTGCATTCTTCAGAGTTGGAAAACTACTTTTTGCAACTCTCCACCAGCGTTGGATCAAGCGTGAATGGAAGAAGGCCGGTTAGAACCGAATCCGTAAAGAGAGTGCCGGTTTTCGCATAGCGGTCAACAAGCTGTTTGGAAGGTTTCTCATCCCCCGGGAACCAGGTGAAGACGAGCAGTTGAGCCACTGTTTTGCCTTTGAGATCTGCACCGATCAGCGGAACTTCCTTGCTTACTTCAATGGATTTTCCTCTGGCAAGAGGGGCAAAGGAATCGTCTTTCGACGGTTCTTGATTTGGGTCCAACGCGGCGAAGACTAGCTTCTCGTACTTGCCTGAGAGCAAATCGGCTGGATTACTTGCGAAGCGCGCCTGAATCCAGTTTCCGGCAAAGGCTCTGGAGAGCATGAGATCACTGTCTCCGACATTCCGAAGGCTCAGTTTGAGTGTGATCCAAATCTGATTGTCTTTGCAACTTGCATTTTCAAAGGATGCGCTCGGCGCGAGCGGCCAGGCTTCGGGAAGGAGATCGCTCATTCTCCAGAGAGCGGAGAGCAGCATTAACTTCATGGCATTGAAATCTTCTGCACAAAGATTCGTGCGTGTTTGAAGACCATGGCAGTCATTCTTGCTTAGAAATGCCGCGGCATCATTTATTTTGCCCAAATATCGATATGAAAAATCGGGAGTGATCTCGTAGACATACTTTTGCGTGGCTATCCACTCGCCCTGTTGGGCTTTACGGGTCATGGCGTAAAAGATGTCGCTATCCTCGGGAAGGTCACTCAGAATGTGGGTATGGAAGCCAAAATATGGACGGCTGCCATCGGAAGGCATGGATTCTTCTTGAATGGAGCGATGCATCTGTCGCCTGTCTAGAATCTTTGTGCCGTCGCCGGAGATCGTATAGCGTAGATCTCCGCCATAAGGCAGTATCGCTAAATCCTGCTGACCGGGAATGACATAGACGTACCATCCCCCGGATGGGGTCGGAAGAACAGAGATATTGTAGGGTCGATCTGGATGTGGGCTTGCATTGAAATCTTTCACAACCGCATCGAGCGCCAAAGCTGCATGGAAGTAGAAATCCTTATCTTCCAATACCGGATCATGCTTGACCACAGAGTACTTTGATGGATTCGAGTCCTGCTTGGCTTCGTAGCTGATGAGAAAACGGGTATGAGCCGGATCGAAGGCTCCATAGGCGACGATCCATCCACCGGGTGTCTTCCGGGCCACATAACGCGCCACCATTGCTCTGACCGGATGCAGCGCCTCGACGGCATCGCCAGCGTGCCAGGCAGCCTGATCGTATTCAGCAAGGGCTTGACCACGCGTTGCAATCTCCGCAAGTTCCGCCGCTAAGGGTGGAGTTTGTGTTTGGCCGATGATATTACAGGAAAAAGTGGCGAGAGTGATGAACAGAGTGAGAAGAAGTCTCATAGCACCTCTTAGTACAGCGCTTATCCGATAGAAGATTGCTCGCCGTGGATGATAACACTCTCCACGGCAGGCAAGGAAATCCCATCTGTACTAACGGGTATACCTGAATTGCGTTTACGCCCGGCTCATGTAAGTGCCCTCGCTGGTGTCCACGCGGATCTTTTCGCCTTCGTTGATGAAGGAAGGAACCTGCACAATCAGGCCGGTTTCGGTCTTGGCGGGCTTGGTGACGCTGGAGGCGGTGGCCGACTTGAGGCCCGGTTCGGTCTCGATGACGGTCAGCTCAACGTTGGTGGGCAGTTCGATGCCCACAGCCTGGCCGTCGTGATAGCTGACATCGATGCGCAGGTTAGGCGTCAAATATTCAATCGCGTCGCCCAGGGTGGAGCCCTTCAGGACGGTCTGCTCGTAATCCACCGGGTTCATGAAGTAGTAGTCGTCGCCGTCGTTATAGAGGTACTCCATCGCGACCTCGTCCACCACCACCTTTTCAATGGCGTCAGCCGAGCGGAAGCGCTCCTCGAACATGGCGCCGGTGCGGATGTTGCGCAGCTTGGCCTGGATGAAGGCGCGCAGGTTGCCGGGGGTGCGGTGCTCGACCTTGAAGACCAGATGCAGTTGATCTTTGTGCTTGATAATCATGCCGGGACGCATTTGCGTGGCGGGAATCGACATACGGGTAAAACTCCTTGCTCTTTGTGCGGTGCTTCCGCTCGGAAAAAATTGGCCTTGGCCTGTCTTTCCATTGTAGCTTAGGGGCGGTTTGGGTAGTTTTTAGGCTTCCGTGGAATAAACCGTGGTCGCCAGCGTCAATGGAGTGAATGTACCTGAATCGCCTTCGCTGATTGCCGGATGAGGGCAAGCGCAAAATTGGACGCCTATTGAGGAGTAATGATTCCGCCCAGCGCGTGTCGCCGGGGCAGCACAATGCCGCGATGGTCCACCACCTGCGGTGGGGGCACTGCGTGCGGCGGATCGGATTGAAGTTCTGCGCATTCCAACAGCGCACCGCCGCAAGCAGGGCACCAGTCGGCTATCGTCTCTTCCGCCAGCAAGGCGCGGCAATGGCTGCAAATCCGTTCCATAGCTACAAGATTACTCGATTGCGCCACCCCGATTCAGCCCTGAACGGCCATCGGCCACCCTTTCGTTTCGTGGCCTGTTCACTCGATTTAAACAAGTTTTTTCTTTTCAGAAGATTATTTGTATCCAAATGGAGCATCGCGCTGTACAATTTCCACGAGGAGACCCATGGCCGGAGATATTCAATTACAGTGCAGCGATTGCGGGCAGGACTTCACCTTCACCGCTGCTGATCAGACGTTCTTTCAGGAACGTGGTTATTCGACCCCAAAGCGTTGCAAGAATTGCCGTCAGGCAAAGAAGAACGATCAAGGGGGATCCGGCTACCGTTCGGCTCCGGCACAGGGCACACCTGTGATATGTTCCGGTTGCGGCCAGCCTACAACAGTGCCTTTTGAACCGCGTGGCGACCGCCCGGTCTTTTGCCGGGATTGCTACACGGCCCGCAAGGGCAGCGGCGGTGGCGGCGGAAGTTCCCGCGGACGCGGTCGGTAACAGATGCGGGTCTGACGCGCGGATTGCGTGCATCAGACCCGTTTACCTTTGAGCACTTCCCACAAGGCTCCACGACGGCTTCGGCTCGGTCTGAACTTTGGCGTTGGAGTTGTGCCCAGTTTTCATTTTATCTATTGAACTTCATCCGACCGGAGCGCTTCTGACCTCCAAGGCATTAAGCAAAGTACGCCTGGTAGAGCGCATCCCACTGATCGGCATTGGCTTCCATGCTGAACAAGGAGGCAATGCGCGCCCGCCCCGCGACGCCCAGCCGATGCCGCTCCTCTTCCGAGCATCTCATCGTCGACCGCATCGCCTCGGCCAGACTTTCCGGATTCTTGGCAGGCACAAGCTTTCCCACATCCCCCATCAGTTCGCGCACTCCGCCCACATCGGTGGCCACTACCGGCTTCTCCATGGCCATGGCTTCTCCGATCACCAACGGCATTCCCTCCCAGGCTGAAGCCAGCATAAAGCCGTCCGCAGCCTCCAGCAGGGCAGGCATATCGCGGCGCAGACCCAGCCAGCGCACCGCCGCGCCGAACTCGCCTGCCCGCGATTGAATGGCTTCGGCTTCGGCCCCAACGCCCTCACCGGCAATCCAAAGCTGAGTCTCTGGAAACTCTCTTCCCACCAGCGCAAAGGCCCGCAGCAGATTGGGATAATCCTTGGCTGGCACGATGCGTCCCGCCGTCAGCCAGACAAACGCATTCGTCACGCCCATCTGCGCCCGCAAGCTCGCGCGTCGCTCCGGCTTCGGCGTGAACTCCGCGCAGTCAATCCCGTTGGCGAGCACCAAAGACTTGCCTGCTGGGATGGCTTTGAGCCGCACGTAACGCTCCGCCGCCGCCGCGCTGACGGCGATGGTGCGCCGGCTCAAGCAATCCGTCAGCCGATAGGCCAGCATGCGCGCCCAACCGCCTTCATAAACGTTGTGAACCGTGGAGAGAACCACCGCGCGCGGAAGTATCAGCTTGAAAAACCGCGCGGCCATGTTTCCGGGAAAGACGTGGCCATGGATCAGATCAGGGCGGAAGCCGCGCAGGAAGCGGCTCGCACGGATCACCGCGCCTAAGATCCCCGCCGGGGTAATACGCAGCTCAAGCCGCACCAGATCGACCTTGCAGGGCCACTCTTCAGCCTGCCGGCCCAGAAGCACCACCAGCGCCACAGCATGTCCGCGCGCCTTCATCCGCTCGCTGAGCGCCACCACCAGCCGTTCCGCTCCGCCCATGCCGAGCGATGGAAGTACATACGCGATCCGCATTGCAGCCCCACCTGCCTCATCGTACCAAGGCCACGAGGCAGATTGACAGGATGAATTGGGCTGAGCGTTTTCCTGATTTGAATCGGATCAGCAGCGCCGCGATTCTGTTTGCAGTGTGTTGGTCCACATCGTGGTGCGCTTGGAGATTCGGTCTAGCAACTCTCCGAGAATCTGCTAAACTGAGTGTGCTTTGGTGGAAGGTAAGGAGGGTTCGATGGAATTGGGCGAGTGGGTAAAATCCAATGTTGATTATGGCAAGCGGCTGGTGGGTTCCGGAATTGATGGAGCGCGCTCCGGCCAGGAAGAGTTCTTCAATGGAGAGCCTATCGGTCCATTTCTGGGCGAGTCAATGAAGGCTTCCATCGCGCCGGCGGCGATTGGCGCTTGCGTGGGTGCGCTGGCGGCCTATCCCTTCTACCGCAAGAAGTCCTCCACGATCACGGCTACGCTGGCATATGGCTTGCTGGGCTGCTTTGTGGGGCTGACCGCGGGGCTGGCTTGGAAGAGCCGCCATCTCAGCGCCAGTGTCGCCAGCGGCGCCTTGAAGGAGATCGGCAAGGTGCGCGACGAAAAGTGGCTCACCAAGAATCCAATCAACTACGCGTAGAGTTTTAATTTAGTTTTTGACAACGGTAAGGGCGCAGCTTTTCAGGCTGCGCCCTTACCGTTATAAATCCTACATATCTGGCCTGAAACGATTGCATTTTTATAATCTGCCATCCCGAGCGTAGCGCAGCGGAACCGGGGTCCTCACGGACAGGTCTTGGTCCGTGGGGTGGGGGGCGAAGGACTTGTGGTTTTATTTGGTTGAAATGAGGAAAGAGAGTTACGGTTGACTTTAAAACAGACTGAAAGACTGAATAAATTTTTCAACAGCTTTACGGAGGGCGCACGCCCGCTCCTGCTGCTTGACTACGATGGAACGCTGGCGCCTTTTCGCGTGAATCGCTTTACGGCGCGCCCCTGGGCAGGGGTGCGTGAGCTGCTGGAGCGGATTCAGCGCCGGGGCATGACGCGCATGGCAATGATCACCGGCCGACCCGCCGAAGAGATTGCCCCGCTGCTCGGTCTTGATCAGCAGCTTGAGGTCTGGGGTCTGCACGGCGCGGAACGCCTCTATCCAGACGGCAGGCGGGAGCTGGAGCAGGCCCCCGCAGCGGTGCAAGCCAAGCTGGAGGAGCTGCGCGCGCTGCTCCAGCGCGACCCGCTCGGCGGCCTCTTCGAGGATAAAGCCAACGCTGTGGTGATGCACTGGCGCGGAAGATCGCGCCGCCAAGCCGAGCAGATCGAGCGGCGAACCCGCGCTCTCTTTGAGCCGCTGGCGCAGATGAAGGGGCTAACGCTGCTGGATTTCGATGCCGGCCTGGAACTGCGCGCGGGCCGCAACAAGGGCGGAGCCGTTGAGGCCATCCTCGTTGAAGCCGACGCCAGAGCTCCAGCGGCTTATCTGGGCGACGATCTGAACGACGAGGCGGCCTTTCAGGCAGTGAACAGCCTCGGACCGCGCGGGCTGAGTATTCTGGTGCGCCGTCAGTCGCGCGCAACCGCGGCCGAGCTATGGCTGCGTCCGCCCGCCGAGTTGAAGAAGTTTCTGGAGCGATGGATTGCGGCGGGAGGCGCCGAAAAGCTCCTCCCAATGAATGATCGTCGATGAACAAATATCAGTTTTGTAAAACTCCAGGCGAGGGGTGCGGCAGATTCTCCAGCGCCCGCAGTTCGTGAACCGGAAAACCAATCTCCGGAGTATAGTGCGCGATCCGGTTCTTGCCCTCTCGTTTAGCGGCATACATCGCGCTGTCGGCTTGCTGCAAAAGCTCTTCGGCGTCGGTCGAGTTGTCAGGAAATATGCTGATGCCGATACTGGCGCCAATGGTGATTTCGTGCCCCTTCACGCGGACGGGATTGGAGATTGCCTTGAGCAGGTTCACAGCCACCAGCGCCGCGTCCTCCTTGGAAAAGAGCCGGTCCAGGATCACCAGGAACTCATCGCCGCCCAGCCGCGCCAGCAGGTCTCCCTCGCGAATCCAAGAGCGCAGGCAGATGGCCATCTGCACCAGAAGCGCGTCACCCACTGGATGCCCAAGGCTGTCGTTGACCTGCTTGAAGCCATCCAGATCGATATAGAGCAGCGCGAAAATGCTCTCTTTCCTCCGCGTCCGGTTCACCAGAATGGAGATCTTCTCCATTAGGAATCTGCGGTTGGGCAAGCCGGTGAGCGGATCATTGTGGGCCTCATGAACCGCCGCGTCCCGAGCTTTCTGCAACTCGGCCTGCTTCTCCCTCAGCAGGGTCACGTCAATGGCTGTTGTCTCATAAACGACGCCCTCCGGTGTGAGCACCGGCGTGATATTCTCCAGCAGGCGGATGACTGCGCCATCGTTACGGCGCAGGCTGGCGTCGCAATTGCTGAGTGCCTCCTCGCGAAGAGAGTTTTTCAACTGCGCGCGCCGCTCCGCGTCGACCTCCAGATCCCAATACGAGCGGCCAATCAGCTCCTCGCGCGCGCTGAGCCCAAGCATGTTCACAAACGCCATATTGCACTCGATGATCGTGCCATCGGGCCGCCAGGTATAGACCGCTGCCAGGTTGCGCTCGAAGAGCCGCCGGAACCTCGTCTCCAGGCGCGCTTCGCTTTCCAGCCGCGCGCGAATGATCGCGGTCTGCTTGCGCGTGGTTCGCCGCAGTTGCCTAATCCATACTATCGGCACCATCACGCAGCAGCCAAGCACAGACAGGATGGTCAGCCCGCGCCTCACCGTCAACCAGCCTGGCTCTCCCATCACCACCATATCCGTCGGTGAAGCGACCAGAATCATGAGGGATTCGGGCCACTCCTGGGTTCCACCCTGGATGAGCGCGATGCCGTTCAATTCAAGAACGGAACCGCGCGTCAAGCCAACAAGTTCGCGCGTAGCGTCACTGCGGGGCAGAACCGCGTTGAATCGCTGTCCTTCACTTTCCAGTTGGTAGACGATTTCCGTGGCATTCGCACTTTGACTGATCAGGCGCGCCTTCACGCGCACAAGCTTTCCGTTGAGAGAGCGCTTGACCACTTCCGCGGCAGTGGTCAATGGCAGCGGGGCGATACCGGTGGCGCTTGATTGGGCATCTAGCATGCGCACTGCAGATTCCGCCAACTCCGGGCCAAACGACCCTTGGCCAGGAAAACCGATCGCGTCCACGGTTTTTCCAACAGAAACAACAATATCCTTTCCTGTCTCAACAAAAACAGAGCCCGAATTGTCCGCCATATAAAAAAGTCCGGGAGTCTGCCAAATCACCGTACCGCGAAGATGAATCTGGCCCGCAAAGCGCTCGTCCGCATCCGAGGGGCGCAGCTCATGAATAGGCAGGAATGGCGAAGAAAAGTCGTTTGGCAACGGGGGCTTTTCAACTTGAATATCTTCCAGGCTGTTGAGATAGAGCTCCGCCGCCGCGCGCTTGTTTTCTCCCTCAATATGGCGGGCAACGACCCCCGTCACCCGCACGGTAGCCCCCACCAAGCCTTGCGTGGATGGGCTATCCGGCTGAGGCAGGAAGATCCACGCCAACTTTTTCCCATCATGGATGCGGAAACAGACGCGATACCAGTCGCGGTCACAGGTGTGCAAAACTCCTTCGGTAATCACCCGATGGCTCTCTGCCGCTCCGGCGTCCAGTTCGGCAATGCTGATCGGCTCTGGCCTAGGGAGCACGCCTCGTCCCAGAACAACGATCTTCGGATGGGCGATCGTCGGGCCCAACTCTCCCGCGGCCGTCATCGCAACCACGCGAACCCGCGCGCCTTCAGGGTATTTGGTGCTTGTGCCGTGTACGTCGATAAAGGTAGCGCCGGTTTGATCCTGTAAAAACAAATTGCCCCACTCCGGATCGGAATAGAGAACGACGGCATCCAGTTCTATCGGGTACGCTTGAGCAGCCTGCGCCTTGCTGAGACTGAAGACATCACTCACCGTGCGCAAGGTGCGCAGATGCGGGGAGGACTCGCTCGATTGCGAAAAAGCGATGGATGTAAAAAGCAATAAAATCAAGGCGCAACTCAAGGCAGAGACGCGCAGCGCAAAAGAATCGCGCAAATAACCGCAGAGTATCCTATGCATATTCTTGCCTGGCTATCCGAGCCGGACTGCGCCGCCGCCTTCTTGCGCGCAGCTTCTGAACAGCACTCCCACTTATAAATATCTGACAAGAACATCCTCCGTGTATAGGTGAAATTGCAAATCTTCAGAGAATATCCCTTCCCAGCAGGATATTGCCGCGTCGGGCATTCCAGCAAATCGATCTTTCTTTCCCTCCGCAGCCCCTATTCACGTTTGATCTCCGTGGCCTGATTCTTCACATACGTCACCGTCCAGTGATTTCCGCCCTGGTCGTAGGCCACGGTGCGGTTGCCTATCTCATTGCTATCGGTGCGGGTCTTGCGGCCTATGGACATACGCGTCTCCAACTCGCTCATGCCCAACTTGACCTGATGCGCATCGACCGCCGCCCAGACCGCTTTGGGCCAGTGATCGTAGATGGTGTGCGGGTCGTCGTAGTAGAAAAGCATATCGCAGAAATAGCCTTCCTGATTGCCGTCGATGGCGCCGATAGGCGTGGCGTAGAGCGCCGGGGCGCCCGGTAGCGCAAAGACCGCAAAGGCTTGGCGGCTGCCGTGGCTGATGCCGTCGTCCTCGGCGGCGGGGATGGCCTGCTTGATGATTTTCTTGATCTCCAATCTCTGGGCTGCGGGAATCAAGCCGATGCGCTGGCTGAACTGCACCCGACCGCTGCTGTAAGAGTAGTAGGGCATGACATAGCCGTTCTGCATCCAGACGGTTGTGCCTTCCAGGCGCAGCGTGTCTTCAAAGTGCACGGGAAAGAAAGCGCGCACCACGGCGAGTTCGTCCTGGCTCAGGACTTGGCGGGCATTCAAGCGTGCAATTGCGCCGGGGTCCTGGCGCTGCCTCCATACGGAATAAAGATACGCGCCGCAGATAGACAGCGTAATCACCATTGAAATCAAAATGAATTTCCAATTCTTCACGAGGCCTCCGAAGGGGTCTTGCCTGCCGCTGCCGGCAACTCTGGCGCTTGCGTTCGATTGTATTCGGCGGCGAGGCGGCCTCCAAATCCACAGAGAATCTACCACACCACCTGCCTGAACTTTTTTAAGTTGATAATCGTTCAATGACGGTCACCAACGCGGAGGAGTTTTTCGGCGCGACGGCGAAATGATGCCTGACCATTCAAAGCTCGTCACGGGGTGTAGACTCTTTCCCATGAGTGATTCAGTCGAGACCATTGTCAAAACCTCCGATCCGAATTGGCTGCGAGCGCTGGCGCGCCTTTATCGGGCTCGCACGGCCGGCGTGATTCTGGATGACGCCGGCCTCGGCATCAGTCCCGCGGACCAGACACTTTTGCAGATGGCCAGGGATTCAGGCCTATCCAAGCGGGAGATCGCCGGCGTCTGCGTAGCGCTGGGGATGAGCGGCGTGGGCGTGACGATGGTGGTTCTGGCCTTCCTTGATCCGGAACCGACCAGCAAGCTGGGGCTTCTGGTAGGCGGCGGCGCGGTCTGCGTGCTGGGCGGAGGCTTCTCGGCGATCCGGATTCTCACCAACCACAAGCCGCCCAATATCCGTGCAACTCCGCACGGCATCGAAATCTCCTGGAATTAATTAAAGGTTTATTCAAGGATGCTGGACATACTCTTCCCTTTCTGACGCATTTTTTCTCGTCGGAGAAGAATTGATCTGCAAAAAATCAGGCGAAGAAACGGGGAACGCACCCCCGGGGGGGGGGGAGGCTGTTGGTGCCTTTATGGTAAAGGGAAAAGCTGTGTGCTGTTGGCGTATTGATAACTATGGCGCTCGCCTGCCGGTTCTGCATTCTCTTCACCCAAGATCATAGTGCTCCCTTCGGTGCTAATTATCTGCAAGCACCTGCGATGCGGCCAACTGGCGCTTGCGCGCCTTGGAGTTCAATTTCTCAACGGAGATCGGGGAGACACTGGATGGGGCACCCGCCTTATGGGGTAGGTCAAGGGTGGGTGACCCGCCTCTTGTCATACTTCCTGATTAGGGGATCAACTTCAGTTTTTACGTTTTTGGTTTCACACCACCCATGCGCCCTAATCCAAACCCGACCCGATAGAGATCGGGCATATCAATCCTCCCGTCCTTTTTGATTTCCAATAAGCCCAGGCGTCGCAAATCTTCCTGAATACCATCCCAACCACGCTCGGCGTGCTGCGCTGGTAATCTATCGGATCGAATACTATTAGGTCCATCTGGAAACTTCATCTCCCATTTTCCTAGAACTGTAGCATATTCGCATGGCACGATCATCCCTTTTAGTGCGGAGAGGATTTCAGGTGCCCAAGGATAATCCTCAGCAATTTCCTGTACACGAATTTCCGATGCTTTTTGAATACCTCGCTTGATGCTTTCATAGTGCAATGCAAATTCGTGCTGCGAATAGCGCTGGTCAGAGTCTTCTGTTGCTTGAAGTATAGCTGCAAGAAAAGATCGCGGAGAGGTAAGACCTCGCCCATCCGCCAGATGACCGGCTGACCATGTATAGGGCACTCCACGCCGTTTGTCACGTCCCATCCACGGGCCTGCCAGCATCTCAAATGCCTTGCGTTGAGTATCCGATTCCACTTTCATTTCAGGTGCGACAAACCAAATATTGTCTCGATATTCGACCTTGCAAATATTGCGTAGTTTCTCTCCGTGTAGGCCAGGCGCATTAATCAGCCTTTGCCAAAGCATTCCATGCAGATCGTGTCTCATCCAAGCCAATTCCGCCTTGGTAGAGATCAACTTCGATGCATCGGGAAAGTTGAATACAGTTCTTTCTGCTTGATCTTCACGCAGAAAGACCTTGGCGTAAAGATTTGGAAAACTCTTGAGCCAAAGCACAGCACGCAATAAGCCACGCACAATTTCGTCCATGCGATGCCATTCACTGCTCGTGCGATCCAGTGCATCAAATATGATGAGTCCTTTCCAATCCCTCGGCTGCTGCATCAGGCGCGCGGCAGACTCAGGACTAGATTTCAACCAATCGACCGTAGTATCCCAGCGCTGAACAGGAATTGTCTGTCCTGCGCGTTGCGCGACCCAGCGGAGTACAACTGCACGCCACAGGTCGTAAGGATCACCGTGATTATCTAAAAAATTGGTAAATACATCGCTATTGGGATACTTGTCAATTGCTTCTGCAGTGGCAAAGCCCGCGCGAACCTCGTCGATATTTGCGAGTTCCGACGACGCAGCCCCAATCAGGCTGCGCAACTCGACCGATTGTAGAGCAGAGGTCCAGAACGATTTCCCCACGCCTCTTCCGCCCACGACAACAGACGCGTCGAGGCGAAGCGCCTTGAGATGAGAAGGCGGAAGATACAGCGTGCCAATCTGTGGAGCTTCGCCATAATTGCTGGTTTCTAGCTTCGCTTCCAGAATGGCTTTACGTAGAACCTGAGCTTCAGTCATGACTATTTTCCTTAACAAGCGTTGCGCTTACCCCTTCGAGTAGCGAACCGAAGAGGCGATTTATTTCTTCAGCATCAACCGTCACGAGTCTTCCGTGCAAGGAGCGAAGACTGGCCCAGCCGCTATGCCAATAGACAGGCCAAGGCGAGTGTGGCGCGGTTTCGTCTGCTTCGTCGAAATTCCATCCTTCAACAAGTTCTCCTACACGCCATTTTCCATCTTGGGATGGCCCGCCAGCATCCGTGGACGGAGCTATTTCATCGTAGAGCGAGCTCGCAAAAACCTTGTAAGCGTCCTCCCGCAAATCTTCAATGTAGGAGACTTTCTGTCCAGTATCCGGCACTAAAGCAGCAACTATCTTTAGCCGTTCACGAATCTCTTTCGCCACTTGTGCGCGATTCCAGTTTTCAAACAGGATGTTGTATCCTGTCCAAGTCTGATTTCCCTCCAAAGCAAAGAGCAGCACCAATTTCGCACCCAAGTCGGTGACACAGCTTGACGCAACCTCGTCGATTCCGGCTCGCGAATCAATAAGAATCACATCGGGCTGGATGCGCGCTTCCAATTCCCCTAAAAGTCGCTCCAAACGTGCAGACCAAGGTTCACGTTCGCCATTGTCCTTTACCTTTGGCATCCAGACCCGACCAAGTTTCGTGATGTACTCCCCGGGGTCCTGACCATGGGCGGGAACCACGTAGATTTCCCCATCGTAAGAAAGGCTACTTGTAGCTATCATGCTATCTAATACCATGGCAGAGTTGTTCACCAAATCCTCAACCAGCCAATCCGTAATGCCATATGCTGGCTGACGATCCAGAGGCAGCAGGCTGGAGGAGAGTCCCGGCGATTCCAAGTCGAGATCGAGGATCAGTACACGCTTTCCTGCTTGCGCTAAAGTCCACGCCGTCGCTGCTAAAGCTGTGGAGCGACCGACTCCACCCTTGATAGAAAAAAACACGACGCGTGTCGCGCCTTGGGCTTCCGGGGCGATTTGCGCCCAATTCCCCTCAGTCGCCAATCGGTCTACCACCCAAACATTGCTGCATCCTTCCAGAAGGTAATGGGTAGATCCGTCACATACCTTTTCCCGGCTGGACTCGTACAGAATGCCTGTCTCAACTGGATAGGCGTGCGGAGTGATGCGCACGGCAAGCTTCCGGTAAAGCTTTTTTGCTTGATCGTGGAGCTTTGGATTTGCTTCGACACTCTCAGGCAGAATGAGCCGGACTCGTCCATTAAGGTCGCGATTGATCAACATCCAATCAAATTGAGCAACCTCTTCGCTGTGAGAATTCAACTCCTCGGAAATATTGGGAAGAATGTGGTCGAAGGTGATCATATTAACCCCTCCAATTGCGCTTTCTTGATCAATTCGCAAACAGCTTGTGCGCCAATTTGATGGGATTTCGTCCGTACTTCATCAAAATTGGATTGATGAGCATAGCGATCTGACACATCCCAATCGATAAATGGATTTGCAACGGTAGGCAAAGCAAACCCAGTCCCCAGAGGATGCCCACCTCGATAGCTTTCGAACCTCTCCCAGATTATATTGGCATGTTTTTGATCACTTCTATCGGTCGGTCGGTCTTTTGCGGGGTCGTAGAGCATACCGAATGCAAGCATTAACCTCTTCAAACCGCATTCGACCGCAACACCATAAAGATGATCGGCGTTGGCCCAGCGTTGAACCAGGAACAATCTCTCCGCATCGTTCCAGTGACGATGGTGAGCATCCAGATAGTTCGCTTGCATTTCCGCTCCTTGAATCAAAATCCGCAAACACTAGGTATTCGTTCCAATATTAATGCGTCGACCCTGGCATTTTCTATCCCTGGGCGAACTCTACTGCATCGTGGCATGATTGGAGGACGGAATCTCAATTCCTCTGCTAACAATACATGCGAATCAGAATCTCTACCATTACTCCCGGCCTTTTTTGCGAATCTCGATATTGAGGCGCTTGATCTTCTGGTTGAGGGTGGAGAGGGGGATGCGGAACTGCTCGGCGGCGTCGGTTTGATTGCCGTTGCAGCGCTCCATTTTTTCGATGATGATGCGGCGCTCGATGTCTTCCAGAATGTCGAAGAGCGAGGCGTTGGGGTTTTGGGCCATCAAGGCGTCTTGGAAGCTGCGGCCGGTGATTTGGCCGGGGAGCAGCTCGGAGCCGATCACCGGCCCGCTGGAGAGCACGACGCCGCGTTCAATGGCGTTCTCCAGTTCACGGACGTTGCCGGGCCAACTGTAATCGACCAGGCAGCGCAGCGCGTCGGCGGAGAGCTTGCGGGGGCTGAAGCCGTTCTCATTGGCGTAGAAGTCCAGGAAGTGCTGGGCCAGCGGGGGAATATCCTCGCGGCGGGCGCGCAGCGGGGGCAGGTCCACGGTGATGACGTTAAGGCGGTAGAAGAGATCCTCGCGGAAGCGGCCTTCGCGGACCTCGGTGCGCAGATCGACGTTGGTGGCGGCGATGATGCGCACGTCCACTTGCATCTCCTGAATGCCGCCCAGATGCATGAAGCGCTTGTCTTGCAAGACGCGCAGAATCTTGGCCTGGGTATCCATGCCCATGGTGGCGATCTCGTCCATGAAGAGCGTGCCGCCGTTGGCCACTTCGAAGAGGCCTTTTTTGGCGGCGATGGCCGAGGTGAATGCGCCTTTGACATGGCCGAAGAGGTTGGATTCGAGCAGCTCGGAGGGCATGGCGCCGGTGTTGATGGGGACAAAGGGCTTGTCTTTGCGCGGCGAGTTGGCGTGGATGGCTTTGGCGATCAGCTCCTTGCCGGTTCCGCTCTCGCCTTGGATAAGGATGGTGGAGCGGCTGGGCGCGACTTGGGCGACGAGGTCAAAGACTTTGAGCATGATCTCGCTTTTGCCGACGATGTTCTGGAAGTTGTAGCGCTGCTTGAGGGCGCGCTTGAGCTGGAGGTTTTCTTCCTCGGCCTTGCGGCGGGCAACGGCGGAGCGGATGTCGGCCAGCAGCTTTTCGTTGTCCCAGGGCTTCTGGACGAAGTTTTCTGCGCCGGCGCGCACGGCATCGACAACGTTGTCCACGGTTCCGTAGGCGGTGATCATGATGACCGGCAGATCGGGATGGCGCTCTTTGATGATCGGCAGCAGCTCCAGGCCGCTTTGGCCGGGCAGGGCCAGATCCAGCAGTAGCAGGTCGAAGCTGTCTTGCTCCAGGGTGCGCAGTCCCTCTTCGCCATCGACGGCCATGGTGACCGCGTAGCCTTCCAGAGTGAGCAGCACTTCCAAGGACTCGCGAATGGCGGCCTCGTCATCGATGACCAGGATGCGTGCCAGGCAGGAGTCGCCAGCGGGAGTGTAGAGAGACGGATTCAAAGGCAGTTCGACTTCAGGCATGAATGGAATTCCTCAATAATGGAAACTCGAGATGAAAGGTGGTGCCAGCGCCGATCACGCTTTCGACGTGAATTTTGCCAGCGTGTTCCTGGATGATGCCGTAGGAGACGGAAAGTCCCAAGCCGGTTCCGCGGCGGTCGCCGGGCTTGGGGGTGGTTTTGGTGGTGAAGAATGGATCGTAGATGCGCTTCAAGTGTTCTGGAGCAATGCCGGAGCCGGAGTCGGCCACCAGCGCCTGGACGCAGTGTTCGCTTTCGTTGACGGAGGTGGCGACGCGCAGGCAGCCGCCGCTCTGCATCGCCTCTTTGGCGTTCAGCAAGAGATTCAGAAAGACCTGTTGGAGCTTGCCGGGGTTGCCGTAGATCGGTGGCAGCTCCTCGTGAAGTTCCAGATCAACGGTGATCTGCGCGGTCTTGAACTGATGATCGAGGAGGGAAAGCGTATCGTGGATGACCTGATTGAGGCTGGTTTCGCGGAACTCGGTGGTGGAGGTGCGGGAGAAGTTCAGCAGTCCATTGGCAATCTCCGCGGCGCGGAAGCTCTGCTGGATAATCTTTTCCAGCACCGGAGCCAGCCGGGCCTCGCCCTTGAGCTGTTTGGAGAGCATCTGGGCATAGGAGGAGATGACGGCCAAGGGAGTGTTGATTTCATGGGCCACGCCGGCGGCCAGCAAGCCGATGGAGCTGAGCTTGTCGGCCTGCGCCAGTTGGGTCTCCAGCGAGACGCGCTCGGTAATATCATCCACCAGAATGATGCGTCCAACCGAGACGAAATCCCGCGAGAGCAGAGGGGCAATGGCGATATTCACGGTGCGCAGTTCGCCGGCGCGGCTGGTCAGGCGGAACTTATAGAAATGATGGACCCCTTGCTCGAAGCGGAAGCTATCCAAAGCGTCCACAAACTCAAGGGGAAAGACGGACCGAAGATCCTGGCCGAGGGCCTCGGCGCGGCTCAGGGCGTACATCGCTTCCATCTGCGCATTCCAGCTCTCGATGCGGTCTTCCAGATCGACGGCCAGAATGCCGACATTGATGGATTCGACGATATTTTCGTTGAACTCCTTGAGGCGTTCGAACTCGCCGATCTTCTCCTCCAGGCGGGCGTAGAGGCTGGCGTTCTGCAAGGCGATGCCGATGTAACTGGCCAGCGACTCCAGCAATTCGACATCCTCGCTGGAGAGGAAGTCGCCGCCCAGGGTGCGACCCAAGCCGATGACAGCGATAGTGCGGCTGACACCGGCCTCGTCTCTAATCTGCCCCTGCGCAACACGGCAGGGCAGATAGTAATTCAGATCCAACAGGGCGGCAGTGCGCTGCTGCGCGGGCGGCAGGTGCAAGGCGGCTTGCGTGTTTTCCAGGAAGATATGCGAGTGATCCGGGGTGTGGTCGAAGTCCAGAAAGCTTAGGTCCAGGATGCTTAGCCCACTGCTGTCCCGCGCCGTTTGAGCTTCCGCCGAGAGTCCGTGGGCTGCCGCCAGATAAAGACTGCCTGATTCCCGCGCCAGAAAGACCGCAACCCTCGCCACCAGCAGCGTATGCGGAAGCTGCTCAACGATGGAGACCAGCAGCCGCTCCAGATTGGTTTCCGAACTTAATCCCCTGCCGAACTCGATGAGCGCCTTGCGATAGTCGTAGCGCTGGCGGTCGAAGACCCGGTCCACCCAGCTTTGAATGCGTCGCTTGAGGGGGTCGAAGAGGGCGGCCGTCGCCAGGATTGCAACCACCAGGCCCGCCTCGCGCACGTTGTCCGGCAGACGGGTGTGGACGATCAGAGTAATCAGCGCGATGACGCCGAAGTAGCCGCCCAGAATCAGGCTGGTGGCCAGCGTGTAGGCTACGCCGCGCTTGAAGATCAGGTCAGTGTCCATCAGGCGGTAGCGGATGATGGCCCAACTGAAGGTGAGCGGCAGTATGACCATTGAGAAGCCAGCCATATCTGTGAAGATGCTGGCCGGACTCTTGTCGAGGAGAAAGGGAATGGCGTAAAAAGCGGTAAATGGCCCCACCGCCAGCCATGCGCCGCGATAGAGCCACTTCAACTGCTGGCGCTGCAAAGGTGTGTTGGCGAGATTGTAGCTGCGCACGAAAAGCGAGGCGGCAGCAACAAAGTAGAAAGCGTCGTATAAGGTGCCAGCCTGCTCCAGGCGATGCTTGAGAAGTCCGGTGGCCTGCCAGATGTTGAATGCATAGAGCCACACCCCGAGCAGCAGAGCGCCCGGCGCGTAGATCAACGGCAGCCAGCGGCGGCGCATTTTCTTGAAGCGCTCCTCAGGAAAGCTGAGAGAAAAATGAAGAAACAGAGCCGGTTGCAGGGATTCGGCCAGCACATTGACCCAGTAAACGCTCCAATCCAGGGCATCGAATGTGCCGGTATATTTGAGCGCATAGAGGGCGAAGGAGACCAGGCAGAAGAGGAAAAAGTGCGTTGCGCGGGGCGCTGTCCAGCGGCGCAAGAGGACGTAGATGCCGATGGCCAGGTAAATCAGTCCGATGACCCGCTGGCCCATCTCCAGACTGCGGTCCGGGGGTTCGGGAATGACCTCGATGGGAGTGGAGACGCCGTTGCGGGTGATGGTGTAATCGACCTTAATGTAGCTGCCAGTCAGGGAGAGAGCACGATCCAGATCGGAGAGCCGCCGGATCGGTTTACTGGGGAACTGATCAAAGAACTTGCCTTGTCTGTTGAGCGTGTCTAACTGCGTCTCCGTCTGGTCCACAGCTCCGGTCGATTCATCGGTGGGCGTGGGCGCGCCAGCCTCGTTCAGCAGGGCGCTCTTCGCCGGGCCTTTGCGGTGAACAGAGCCCTCTGGAGGCTGCTTGATTCCCGTCAGCAAGTCGCCTTCGTGAATGCCAGCGCGTTTGCCGGGGCTGTTGGGCAAGACTTTATCGGCGATCAAGCCGCTGCCGTTCGCTGACTCGCGCCACCAGACGCCATCGCCCGGCTGCTGGAAGTTATGGTCCTGCCAGAGATTCATCCCCGCCAGCAGCACCAGACCGAGTGTGACCAAGGCCACCACGGTTAGCTGCAAACGATTGTTGAGATTCTTCTCCATGCGATGGAATACCTGATCGTTTCCCTGCGTTTATTGATGCCTAGCACGCAACTTGCCACGAGTGAAGGATGAATCGATCACCGGAAACAGAAGGGCAATCAATTGAGATTACGCAAGTTAGGGACGTATTGATCCGGGAAAGGTTAACCGGTTTCTGCGTTGGACCTCAAAAATATACTATAAACGACAGAACGCCTACAGAGAAAGGTATTAGCCTACTGAAAACTGTAGGAGCAAAACATCCCGCGTTTCTGAGCCAATGAATGCTCCTTACCGCGCACCGGCAGACGCTCATGTTGAGCCGCATCCTTGATTGGGGCCAGAATGCGAACGCTTTGCCGGCTGGGAAACTCTTTACAGTGTAGGAGTAGCAGATGCGATTTCCTCAGTGTAATATGTGAGGGAGTCCAGGTTTTTAAATTCAGTTTAGGAAGGAGTATTTTCGATGCGCCGTATTTTACTGTGTGGTTTGACCGTGTTTGCGTGTTGCGCGCTGCTTTCAACGGTGGCGCTGGCCAGCCATAATCCCGCTGATTTTCCATTGCGGATCAACATCTTTCATCACAGTTCCTATTCTCACTATTATGGCCCTGGCGGGATACGCTCTCTGAATGATGTGGATGGGGAGGGCCGGGCAAATCTCTTTGAGAATGGCGAGCCGCGGGGCTTCGACTTCCGGTATAACTGCAGTAACCGGTTGATGAACTCGGCGGGGAATGAGACTTTCCGGGCACGATGGAAGAAAGTGGGCACAGAATTGGAGATGCTGCTGCCGGCGGGTGCAGGAACCTGCACACTGAAGGTGGAGATGAAGGATGGCATTGCCTTTGCCAGGCGCAAAGATGGCGCGCTGGTCGAGGAACCGGCGGCGAAGTTCAAGCAATGGATGATCAAGTACCAGTACGATCCGGAGCATGGGAAAGAAGTACCGGTGGCTCCTGATTCCGAACCGAAGCCGGAGCAGGCGCCTGCGGGAGCTGGAACGAACGCGCCCAAGTAAACAGCGCTGGAAATCGTCGGCGAGGTGGGTGCGCCTGCCCCAGCGCTCTAAAAATTACTGTCGAGAAAGGCGCGCAGCTTCTCCAGCCGATAAGCTGCGTCGCCGTTCTCGATTCCCAAGAGCAGTTGGGTGGAGGCGAGCTGGTTGCGGAAGTCGAGCGCGGCCGAGCTTTCGGCGTCGCCCAAATCCTTGAGGTTTTCCTGAATCTCCACACTCTCCCGGGCCAGCGACTGGAGGCGCTCCTGCTGGGCGGCGATGCTCTGTTGGACTTGATTGCGCAGCACCTCCATCCCGCGCGAGACATCCGTCTCTTGAACTCGCTTCCAACTCCCGTAAGCTGCGACCGAGCGGTCAAGGTGCTGGTTGATGGCGTGGCTGCCCAGGTTGTAGCTGAGGCTGACCTCGCCGTAGGGTTGAAGTCCCTGTGCGGGAGGGTCGATCTGCTGGTGCGTGCCGACGGTCAGCGATACGTCCCAGTTGCTCTGGCGTGCGAGGCGGGCCAAGGCCTTCTGCTCTTCAATGTCGCTGGCTTGCTTGACGTCAACTTGCTGTTTAAGTGGTTGGTCGGGGAGCGGCGGCACGTAGAGCGTGGCGATTCTGGAGAGCGTATCAGCGCGGTCGGCCTCCAGCTTGATGCGGTTGCTCTCCATGGCCAGCAGCATGGGGCGGGTCATCTCTTGCGCTTCCACCCGGTTCCGCGTTTGGCCAATCATCTCCTCCAGCGATTTCGCGGCGTCGCCGATGAGCGCCAGCCGGTGTGTGAGCGCGCTTTTCTCATAACCGTTGAGAGCATACTGCAGAGTCATCAGAACGCCGCTGGAGGCGTTATAGAGCGTACAGTTTTTGCGCGCCGCGTCCAGCGTGATGCCGGCTTTCTTCAGATTGGAGAGGCTGAGTTGCGCGCCAGCCACAAACTGCGTGGGCAGCCCGGTCTCCGCCTGCGCGATGCCGGTGAGAACCGTCGGCGAGCGCAGCAGATCGCTTTGCGCCTTGGCCTGTTCGGTGAGGTAGTCGCAGTAGTTTCTCTGGTCGGCCTGAATCTCTTGCGCCGCCGCGATGGCGGGAAGAAGGAGGAAAAACACGAGAATTGAGTTGTGCCGGAACATGGTTGCGCTCCCTAGGGAAAGAAGGTTGAGGTTGGTGTTTCCCAGGTCTGAAAATCCAGACCTGGGGCACCCAGTTTTCAGGAATTACTAAAAAGCTGTTTGAGGTTGGTGGATTCCCACCCATTTCGCAAACTACGCGAAATGGATGGGGCACCCAGATTTTGGGAGTTACTTAAAACAACAGCGGCTTGCGTCCCAGAAAGATAGTCTGCGATTTGGCCGACTCAGGGTGTGACAGATTCATCAGAATCGTCAGGCCGCGCACCTGGGATTTGAAGATGGGGTGATTGATGACCTGCTCGCCGAGGAAGATTTGTTTCACGCTGCCCACCTTGCGGCAGAGAATCATATTGAGATAGCAGTCGTAGATGGGCGCGCCAACCGTGGCGCTGGCCTGGTTGTCATAAGGAACAAATGCGAAGTAAAGCCTCTGCGTGCCGCTTGAGTTGAGATAGTAGGGGCTTTGCTTGGCGATGGCGATGGCGTCGTGCAGACGATCCACTTGGCGGTTGTCTTCCTGCAACTGCTTTTCGGCGACACTGAGGGTTACATCGAGCTGGGCAATATCGGAGCGCAATTCGGCCTGTTTTTCGAGTGCTTCCAGGGATTTTGTGCCGAGAGTGGTCTTGTCCAGAATGTCGTCGGAAAGCATTACATCGGCGATGCGGCTGTCGGTAAAGGCCGTCTCGGACTGGCTGAGTTGCGCAAGCTCGGTGGCGGCATCGCCTTTGGTGATGAGGCCGGCGGCGAGATCACTTTTGATCTGCGCTTCAATCTGATGAATCTGGTTGAGCAGCTCTTGCGTCTTGCGATTGTCGGCCTGCTTCTGCTTGTCGAGCGCGGCCAACTGCGGCCCGGTGAGCTTGTCGTGCGCGTGCTTGCTCTCGATGGCCGTCTGCAATTCGCGGTCAAGCTCCTGAAGGGAGGCTCTGTATTTGTCCATCTCCGCCAGGGTCGTTTGCTGGCGAACGACATCGACCTTGAGGTCTTCGATGGATTGCCGGCTGATGACCAGCTTCTGCATGAAGTCCAGGCTCTTTTCATCGGAGGCGGAGAAGATGACCGGCGCGGCCCAACTGCTGTTGACGGCGTAGAAGCCCATCACCCAGGCATAGGCAAGCACGCCGATGAGCACCGCGTACAGCACTAGAATGGCGACGATGCGATAGGCAGCAAGCGTGAATCGATAAATGAGGGGTTGCAGCGTCCAGCGGGATTTCGCGGGGCGCTTGGTCTCGGCCGGTTCCGCTTGTACTGCTGGTTCAAGGATGGAGGGATTCATTCTGCGTCTCCTGTTGTTCTTTGTTGCGCGTGCCCCAGTCGCCGGAATCAAAGGTGAAAAGCGCGAGCGGGGTGATAAAGAGCGAGCTGGTAATCGACCAGGCAATGTACGCGCCGAAGGCGAAGGGGTGCCGCAACGTCTCTCTGGCGCTGAATTTCTTGATCGCCCAACTGAAGGCGGCTGCCAGACCGAAATAAGCGATCAGCGGCGCGGGGCCGAAGGCGGAGCCAGGATCGCAAACCATGCGGTTGATCACCATCAACAGGCCCACCGCCGCGCCCAGCGGCGTCAGCACCAGCGTGAGAACCGTATTGGGATGCAGTTTGAAGACGTGCTGCGGCAGGCTGCGCATCGTATAAAAGAAGTCGCGCAGAATGCTGGAGCGCCAGCGGAGCTGCTGATTGAAGAGCACGGAGAGCTTGGTGGGGACGGCTGTCCAGCAGAGGGCGTCGTTGTTGATGTAGGTGGTGTAGCCTCGCAGCAGCGTCTGATGGGTCAGGAAGCGGTCCTCGCCCTGGTTGACGGGAATGCCGAACCAGTGGCGGGCGCGGAGGGTGGGTTCAATCTCCAGCAGCAGTTTACGGCGGATGGCGAAGAGGCAGCCGCTGATGCAGCAGACGCTGCGCGTCCAGTTTTCGGGAATCTTGTACAGCTCGAAGGCTGCGTAGTAGACGATGGTCTGAATGACGGTGAGGATGTTGTCGTTGGGATTGCTGACGCCCACGCGCCCGCCCACCGAGCCGATCCCCGGCTCCGCGAAGCAGGCGGTCAGCTCGCGGATGGCGTCGGGATGAAAGAGGCAATCGGAGTCGATGGAGATAATCACCTCCGCCGTGGAGAATTGCAAGGCATTGCAGACGGTGCGTGACTTGCCGCAGTTGAAGTTGTTGCGGCTGACGCGGATGGGAATATTGGTGAAGTCGCGCTGCGCCTTCAGCATCCACTCGTAACTGTCATCCGCCGAGCAATCGTCCTGGGCGATGATCTCGAAGCGGTCGTTGGGGTAGTTGCTCTTGCTGATGGTCTCCATCGAGTTGTAGACGGTTCGGCCTTCGTTGTAGCAGGGCAGCAGGACGCTGACTGTAGGCTGCCAGGAGTAATCCTTGCGAATCTTGTCGCTGGGAAAGGTGAGCCTCATAATCAGGCCCACAATATATTTGATGACCGAGATCAGCAGGCAGAGAAAGAGAATCAGCCAGAGAAGAATGGGCGCCATTGATCTTTCTCATGCCTCCATTTGCCATTATTGAAGCCGGCAATTACGGATCGGTCCCCAAAGAAATACAACATTCTCTCCTTTCCATTCCACAAAAATCGCGGAATGGACAGGTCACAGCTTTTCAAAACCTCCGGGCCGCATCAATAAGAGGAACCCTCGCTCCGAAAAAAAGTTGCAAAGATGGGGCACGCCGCTTTGGATGGCACTCTGATCCCGGTTGCGCAATTCGAATACGAGTCTAACCGAAAGAAGTGAAGATGTGTTGGGATTCCGGTCAATCCGCAAGGAAACGCAAAAGAATGACCCAGCGTTGTAAACTTGCAGCGAGTGCGGGCGTCTACCTGAGTGATGGCAGCCGGCACATTGGGAGCGATGAGTAGGGCAACGACAGAGCAGATTGCCGCCGAGGAGTTTTCGGCTGTCGTCACGAAGCACCGTCCGCAGATCTTCCGGTTTCTGCTCGCGTCGACGCGCGACGTGGACCTAGCCGAGACGCTGACGCAGGATTGTTTCCTGAAGGCGCACCGGAACTGGGCGAGCTTTCGCGGCGAATCGAGCGCGATGACCTGGCTGATGCGCATCGCCATCAACCTGCAGAAGGACCACTGGCGCAACCGCCGGATGCAGTTCTGGCGGAAGACGCAGACGAATGCGGTTGGACTGGACGAGGCGAGCGATTGGCTGCCCAGCGGCGAGAGATCAGTGGAGCAGAAGTTGCTGGCGCGCGAACGAGTGGCGCAGGTGGGCAAAGCGGTAGAAAAGCTGAGCGAGCGGCAGAGGACGATCTTTCTGCTGCGCTACATAGAAGAGCAGGAACTGAGCGAGATTGCGCAGGCCACCGGACTGAATGAGGGCACGGTGAAGGCGCACCTTTCGCGGGCGGTTGGAAGAGTGCGCGCGGAGTTGGGAGGGAAGCGATGAGCTTGGACGAGAAGGCCGGCAGAGAGAGCGGGATGGACGGAGCGAGTAAAAGAGAGGATGAGTTGACCCCGGATTTGGAAGCGGCGATCGGGGAGTTTCGCCTGAGCGTTCATGCTTGGAGCGAAGCGGCGATGAGTCGGCCGCGGCCTGCTCTGGCAGCTGCTCCCCGGAGGCAGGTCTGGAGGTTGACGGCGGGTTGGGCGCTCGGTTGTGTATTGGTTGCGGGCGGTCTCACCGCTGGAGTTTTCGAGCATCATCAGCAACAGATGAAGATAGCCCAAGCGCGTTTGGTTGAGCAGCAGCGCTTGGCCGCCGAACAAAGTCAGAAGCAGGCGCGGCAAGATGATGAGGAATTGCTGGCCAAGGTGGACAGCGATATTTCACGATCTGTTCCGAGTGCCATGGAGCCGCTGGCTCAACTGATGGCCGGGGATGAGACACGGTAAGTTGGAAATCAGATATCAGAAACTGTTCCTCGCAAAAGCGGGGCTAAGGAGAACACAATGAAGGGATTTTGGGTTGCAGGATTGGCTTTTGCGGGAGTTTTGCTGGCGGGGACGGCATGGGCGCAGGAGCCGGGCGGCGGCATGGGGCCTGGGTTTGGAGAGCATCGGCCACCGATGGAGAAGGCCTTTGGAGGCGGGGGCGCTCATGGGCGTTGGTGGAACAACCCCATGGTAGCCGAGCGCTTGAAGCTGACTGATGAGCAGCGCAAAAACTTTGACGGCATTTTTCTGACACACCGGGAGAAGCTGATCGATCTGCGCGCCAATTTGGAGAAGGCCGAATTGGCTATGGAACCGCTCATGCGCGACGATTCTCCCAACGAAGCCAGTATTCTGGCGCAAATCGACAAGATTGCACAGGCGCGGGCCGAGCTGGAAAAGGCGAATGCGCGCTTCTTGCTGGCCATCCGCGCCAAACTGACGCCGGAGCAGTGGAAGCTGGTGCAAGCCTACCGGGCCAGCCATGAAGGAGAGGTGCGCGGCCCCGGACGGGATGGCCAAAGATCGGGCGGATGGCGGCAGGGTGGTCCGGGTCAAGGAGGCCAGTTCCATCAACAGCTGCATCATCAGCAGCTTCCGCCTCTTCCTCCGCCGGAGGGCGACGGGCCACAAGCGCCGGCAGCTCCTCCAGCCGCCCCGGCGGCGCCGGGAACAGGAGTCGAGCAGTAGAAATCTTTTTCGGGTTCGGAAGAAATATATTGTTGCTTGGAAATCGCCGGCGGTGGGAGTGGAAGCTCCCGCCGCCGTTTTTTTTTGTGCCTCTCGGCGAGGTATCCACGGGATTGCCCGGAGCCGGGTAAAGGACTATTAAGGCTCGGAAAGGCTTGAGAGGCAAGGGTTTCTGTCCAGAAGCGGGACAAAAAGTGATGCGCAACGGTACAGCAATTGGTGCGCAACGGTACAGTCGATGATTCGCATTGGGACACAAAATGAATCAAAGCTGGACAACCTGGTTCGAGACGCGACAGAGTGTTTTGAAGCTGTCCACAAATTATGACTAAAGTTATTTTGGGTTGGACCGATGAAAGGTGTGAATGCAAGAACGCGCTCCCGGAAGTTGAAAGAACCTCTACCGACAGAGAAACGGTCAGGCGGGCAGGACGCGAATCAATGCATCCAAAAGGAGTACATTCCATGGCCCTCGGTGTATTAAACAATCTGTCAGCGATTTACGCAGAGAATAACCTGAACAACACTAGCGCCAGCTTACAGAAAGTGCTGGAGCAGTTGTCCTCAGGTTCGCGCATCAACTCCGGGGCCGATGACTCCGCCGGCCTCTCACTGGTCAACGGTCTTGAGGCGAATCAGACTGCTCTGACCCAATCGGAGACCAACGCCACGGAAGGCGTGGGTCTGCTGCAGGTGGCCGACGGCGCTCTGTCGCAGGTGACGAGTTTGCTGGACCGCGCTATTACACTGGCCACGGAAGCCTCGAACGGCACCCTCAATACGACGCAGGAGGGCGCGGCGAACCAGGAGTACCAGTCGATTCTGTCCGAGATTAATAATATCGGGCAGACGACCACCTATAACCAGGAACAGGTCTTCAACGGTTCAGAGGTAGCCATCTACACGGGCGATTCCTCGTCCGCCGGCTCCTCGATCGACAAGCTCAATATTCGGACATTGTCGGAGTCCAGTGTGGGTGACACGGGCGGCAAGATGGCCTACAGCAACGGCTCGAATAATGTGTTCATCAATCTGTCCAGCAGCTCAGCGAATGCACAGGCCACGGACACGTTGAACCAGAGCGGCACCACCTCGATCAATGTGAACTATCTGGTGAAGGGCGCTGGCAACACGGAGACCTCCGCAGTCGCAACGATTACAGTAGGCGGGGACACCACATACTCCAACACGGCCAATGGATTGATCAGCGCGATCAATGCACAGGGACTGGGAATGACGGCCAGTTTCACCACCGAGGCGCAGGCCGGAGTTGCCGGCGGCACTACGCAGACCGGCATTCAGATCACCGGCGGAGCGGTTTCGGTAGGCGTCGATCCCGGCTCGGTCTCCACCAGCGGCGTCCTCAATCCCAGCGGAATCACCAATGAGAATTTCAACTTGGGTCAGACGATCACCGTTACAGCCGGCGGCACCACGGCGGCTTCGTTTGTGATCGGCTCGTCCACCAATACACTGGCAGGGCTTGCCGCGGCGATCACCAGCGGCCTCGGCCACGGCGTCCAGGCGGAATCGGTCACTGCCAGCGTCATCACCAACGGCGACGGCTCGCAGAGCGTGGCGCTTTCGGATGCGGCAAACGGCGGATTGCTGGCGGTCAACGTGAGCGGCGGACAGAGCGCGCAATCGCTCTCCAATCCCTCCACGCCAAGCCCCTCTGCTGCAACCACTGTGAGTTGGGATAGCTCTGATGGTTCGACCGGCACAGCGGACGCTCTGGCCGGAGCAACCAATCCCGGCACGAATGCCACAGGCTCATTAACCTTTAACTCCGGCTTTACGACCAACAGCAGCACGGTACTCACCGGCACCATCGTCCTCAGCAACGGCACTGGGGGCAACTTGACCACTGACACCTTCACGATGGGCAGCGGCGGCGGCGATGTGGGCACAACGCTCGGCCAACTGGCAACGGCCATCCAAACAGATCTCGGAGTCACGGCTACGGTGACATCCACCGGCATCACGATGACGGCGGATACCGTCGGAACCACCCTGTCTATGACGTCATCCTCGCTGAGCGTCGCGCCGGCGGTCAACGTCTCCACCATTGTCAACGGCATTACATCTTCCAACGGCACGGACGGAACCGCCACGTTGACCATGCAGAACACCACCGGCAGTGGCGGCGACGGCTACAACTATAACCCCGCGGCTCCCACTTTGTTTAACGGCAACGATGTGCTGGCCGCCGGAACCAGTCTTGTGCTGCAGAACGGCACCGCCGACCTGAACGGCACCGCAACCACCTTTGTTATTGGCGGGACGAACGCAGCCAACGTGATCGGAGTAGGCGGAACCGGGCAGAACTCCACGGTCAACGCTTTGCTGACAGCGATTGACAGCGGACCAGGCGCCACGGCAACTGGAATCGACTCGGCCGTGGTGAACAACGCAGGTCAGATTGTATTCAGATCGACCAATGCCGGAACGACCATCTCTGTGGGCGGGAGTTCCAATTTGGCGGACCTGACGCAAGTGGCCGTGGATGTCGCAGGGGGCACGACGGCAGGAACCAAAGGTGGCACCGCGGCCATCACCATTGCTGGATTGACCAGTGGGGCACTCAACACGCTGGGAGGCAGCATCGCCATCAGTAACGGTTTGGGCGGACCCGCGGAAACCTTTGTCATGGGCACAAACGCGTACTCGGCCGGAACGGATAACGGAGCTTTCGGCGCGGCCTCCGGCGCGGGCGGCACCACTTACACCGTGAACGGCGACACCATGACCGACCTGGAGAACGCCATCTCGAATGACACTCCTCTCGGCATCACCGCGACGACAGACGGCATTATCGGAATCAGCCTGGCGATCGCCAACGCCACTGCGTACGGCAGCCAGATCAGCGTCACCGGAACCGGCACGCTGACCGACAACTATGCCACCTCACTGATAAACCCCGTGGCAGGCGGCGCGGGCGGAACCTCCGGAACTCTGGCCATGACCTCAGCCGGCGTCATTCCCGGCGGCGCAACGCTGGGCGGCTCGCTGGTGATCAGCAATACGACCGGTGGCCAAACCATCACCGATACCTTCGTGATGGACTCGAAAGGCGGCTTGAATGCCGCCGGTGGAGCAGGAGACACGGGCAATATCTGGGATCTGACGACAGCCGCCAGCACCATCGCAGGACTGAAGGCAGCCATCATCGATGCAGGCAGCGAGACCGGCTTTGCAGGAGCCAAGCTGGATGTCACGGCTGCGGCGAATGGCGCAACAGGCGGCCTCAAAATCTCGTCACTGAATAACGCAGACACCAACCTGACTCTGAGCGCTGGAGACAATCTGACGACGGACGTCGCCGAGGTGGGCGCCAATGGCACTGCCGGAACGGGGGCGAGCGCCATTGGCTACGCCACAAGCACACCCAGCGGAAACAGCACGATTACCTTGGGCGGCGTGAATTCACCCATCGCGACAACTGATACGCTGGCGGGCAGCATTATCATCGGAAATGGCCTCGTCGGCTCCAACCCGATCACCTTCCTGATGGCCAATGGCGCGGGCAGCACGACCACGGGCGGCGGCAACACCACCATCTCCACCGCGGGTTTGACGCTCCAAGCTCTGGAGACGGCCATCGATGGCTCAGGCCTGGGAATCACCGCGACTATCGACGCCGCGGGCACTGGCCTGCAGTTGTCAACCAGCACGAATGGCACATCGATCACCGTGGCCAGCGCGGGCACGCTGACGGACGACTATGCAACCAAATTTACCACTCCAGCCAATGGCGGTAATGCACAGTTTCAGTCGGCAAATTTGGATTTGACCAATGGCGGAAGCATCAGCGGCATCACCGCCGGCACGGGAGGCACGCTGGCCGGCACCCTGTACCTGTCGATGGACGTGAATGGAAACGAGGTGAACGATACCTTCGTGATGAACAACTCCGGCGCCCTGAACCAGGATGCAGGGGCGGGCGACAATGGCCAGGTTTGGGATATTCACACGGGCGTCAGCACCCTCGCGGGCTTGATGGCGGCCATCAACGATGCAGGCTCAACGACCAGCCTGAACACGGCCGCTCTTGATGTGAGCGCGACGGGCGCCGATCCTGCGGGCGGCCTCTTTATCCAGGCGCTTAACTCGGCCACTGCGGTCACACCCGACACACTTCTAACCGATGTTGGCGGATCAGGTGTTCCAGCGACTGACACAACGAACCTGACATTCAACGCTCTTGGAGCCGACGCCACGCCATCCACGCCGGGGCACATCCAGGGAAACGCTACGGTCATCATCGCCAACAGCGGAACAACGGACAATAGCGCCAACGATACCGTCACCGGCGACATCGTTTTGACCAACAGCACGCACGGCCTCACCACGACCTTCACGATGGGCGGCGCTGCTGGTCATGCAAACGGAATCGCCAGCGGAGGTGGGACAGCAAATGTTCTTGTGAGCGGCACAACCTTGGGCGCTCTGGCCACTGCGATCCAAAACTCCGGCCTTGACCTGAACGCTTCCGTCGCGAGCAACGGATCGGGATTGGCGGTTGAATCCCTGGACGCGACCACCACCGTCACTGCCATTACCAACCTCAACGACTCGTATTCCGGGAACGCGACCGTCAACGGCGGTATGGCTCCGGGGCAGTCCACCTTTGCCGAAGCCACACTGGGCACCGGCGTGGGCAACATCAACCCCACCGCCACTGGACTCACCGGCACAGTGGTCATCAACAACAACGGCCAGGCAGGCACCTTCGCCATGAACACCACGGCTGGCTTATCGGGTGGAATTTACCAAACCGGCGCTGAGACACTGAATGGCCTGATGGCGGCGATCAATGCAGACACTGCTCTGGACCTGAGCGCCACGGTCGGCAACGGCGTGTTGAATTTGCAGTCCAGCGTCTCGGACACCACCATCACCTTTGGCGGCAACTCGCTGACGCTGTTAACCAGCGAGAACACAGCGCAGTCCTTTACGGATGGGCAACCCGAGTCTGGCGCAGTTACCGGACAAGGCTCGACGGCTACCTTCACGCCAACCAGCGGCACTGTGGCCGACGGGGATTTAGTTACCGGCTCCATCGCCATCGCGGCCAACGGGGTCAACAACAGCCAGGCGGTAACCTTCCACATGGGAGCGACATCGGCACAGCTAGCGGAGGACAGTGTTTCGAATGCGGGGTATAGCGCCTCGCAGTACTATGTCTCCGGCAACCAGCTTTCTACGCTGGAGAGCGACATCAATCAAGTACTCAATGTCGTCGCCGGCGCAAGCGACGGCAACCTGGTGCTGACCTCGAATGCCCACAACAGCATTGCCATCACCAGCACGGGATCGCTCCAGGACTTTGGAACTCTTCCCCAGGCATCGTCCGCCACATTGGGAACCTTTGCCAGCGAGAGCGACAAAGTCTCCGGAACCATCAGCCTGTCGTCCAACACCGCCGTCAATGGGGGCAATCCACTGAGCATCTCCTTCACCAACAAGAGCATCGACGATGTGATCACGCAGATCGATAACTCTGGCCTCGGAGTGAGCGCCAGTTACGCTCTCAGCAACTTCATGAATACGGGGGGCTACGGAAGCCTGGTACTGACCTCGAACACTTATGGCGCGGCCGGTGACATCACCAATACCAGCGGGACCACCATCACCGACGCGACACCATCTGCCACTCTGAGCTATGTCGGGGGCAATGCGTACAGCACCGGGCTCAGCAACTCCACCTTTGCCGACACCGCGCTTTACGACAAATCCAGCGGGCAGAACAATCCCTACGGCACGGTGTACTCCAGCTTCCTCTCCAATGCCAGCGGCGGAAGCGGCATCGCCACCATCAGCTACTCGGATGGTTCTGGAGTGAGCCTGGGCGCAACCGATCTCGTCAATCAGTCGGATGCGCAGGATGCACTCACCAACCTCAACCTGGCCATCAACGACGTGGCGGCCCAGGACGGCTACATCGGCGCGCAAATCAATACGCTGAACTCGATCAGCCAGGTGCTCAGCACGCAGCAGGAGAATGTGGTTTCCGCGCAAAACGCGATTCAGGCCACCGATTATGCCTCTGCGACTGCGAATATGTCCAAGTATGAGATTCTCAGCCAAACGGGCATCGCCGCATTAGCGCAAGCTAATAGTGTTCAGCAAGAAGTTACCAAGCTCTTGCAGTAACATCAAGTCAGTAGTATCGCAAGATTGCAGTACTTTCAAGACAACCCAGGGACGGGCGGCGGCAGGGGTCACACCTTGCCGCCCATTTTTTTTGCGCCCATCATTCTTAACCGCATTCACTCTATAAATTCCGTTAAACGCCGGATTGGAGCCAGCAATTTTGCCCTAGGCTTACCCGCCGCATAGAATCGTCAAAGAAAGAAGGAGTGCGAGGATTGAAGACAGGATTGTCACGGCTGCGGAGATGGGCATGGGGATTTGCACTGCTGACCTTGACCGGCCTGGGCTTGGCCGCTCCGATAAAGCCGGCGCACACCAATCCGCTGAACCGCGACCCGCTGGTGCGCGAAGCATTCGAGCGCTTTTATAACCTGGACTATCCCGGCGCGGTTGAACGCTTCCAGCGCTTTCATGCGGCGCATCCCGGCGATCCCCAGGCCACTGCGCTGCTGCTCGACGCCGAGCTCTTTCAGGAGCTTTACCGGCTTGATCTGCTGGACACTACCTTCTACGCCAATGACGGCTTTCTCACCGGCCGCCACGCCGTCGAAGAGGATCCCAACGCCCGCGACCGCATCCTGTCTCTGGCAGATGAAGCCATCCACGAGGCCGATTGGCGGCTCAGCCGCAACTCCAACGACATTGACGCCCTTTATGCCCGCGGCTGGGTCTATAGTCTCAAATGCACTTATCTGGCGATGGTCGAGCGGGGCTACGGCGCGGGCTTCCGACTGGCTACCAAAGCCAAGGACGACGAGAACCGCGTGCTGCAGATGGACCCGGATTATGTGGACGCCAAACTGGTGGCAGGGGTCTACCAGTATGTGGTGGGCGCGCTGCCCTGGCCCTTCAAGCTGCTGATCGGCTTTGCGGGAATCACCGGCTCGAAGACAGAGGGGCTGGCCCTGCTCAACGACGCCGCCAATCGCGGAGTGGTGACCAGCGTCGAAGCGCGCACGACGATCGCTCTGTTTCTCCGCCGCGAGGCCCGCTACAAGGAGGCGATCCAGGTGGTGCGCGGCCTGCGGAAGCAGTATCCGCGCGACTTTCTCTTCTGCCTGGAAGAGGCCAATCTGCGCAAGGATGCGGGCGAGGGGATGGCCGCCGTTGATTCTTACCGGGAACTGCTCGCCGCAAGCGCCAAGCCGGGCTACTTTGCCGAGGCGCGGCTGGAGCTGGCCTACTTTGGCCTGGGTGAGGCCTTGCGCGGCCAGCGTCATTTCAGCGAGGCGGCGCAGGCCTACGAGCAGGCCGCCTGGACAAAAAACATCAGCCCGGAGTTGAAGATTCGGTCCCTGCTGGCAGCCGGCGAGTGCTACGACTTAAACGGCCAGCGTCCATTGGCCGTCCGGGATTACCAGATGGCTATCGAAGCCGGACCGAATACCTCACGCGCCGATACTGCGCGGAAAAGGCTGCGCAATCCGCTCCGGGAGTAACGGCTTGAGGACACACATCCGCTTTGCCCTGACCTGTATCCAAGGGTTGAAAATCTAAAGCCGTGGCATACAAATGTCGAATCCGCCGCAGCCTCTTTCAGAGACGTCGACGGCCGGAGCTCATCGATCCGGCCGTCGCCCGTTCGCAGAACCGCCTTGCGGCGCTTCTGATTATTTCACCACGCGCACTTCCAGTACACGGCTTGCGGTATCGACGAACTCCTTCGTGCCCGGACGCCCTGCATCGCTGCCGGTGTGCATATCGAAGACCGTCGCCCAGCCCGGCTTGTCCTTGCGTTCCTCCGAGGTCCACAACCGGGTGCAGGTCAAACGAATCAAATCCGTCACATGAGTTTCATCCGCGGCGGCGCCCATTTCATCCACGGCGGCCGAACAAAAACTCCGGCGCGTCTTCGCTTTGTCGAACAACGCCGATATTTCCGCCAGCGTCGGCAACCGCCAATCCGTGTAGCCCGCGCCGCGATAATCCTGCGCATACTTCTTTGCATCCGGCCAGCTCATCGGCGATCCATTGTCCCGCGCCATCCACATCAGCTTGGTCTTTGTGTCCAGCACCGTTCCGTCGTCGTACGCGGTGAACTGGCCGTCCTTGCCGGTCTCCTTGGGCGGTCCTTTTTCGGCTGGAGCAGCGTTAGCGGCAGCGGACGGCTTCTTTGCCGCGGGCAGATCCGTTCCGCCCTTGGCAACCAGCAAATCCTGAACGTCTTTATGATCCCAGATAACCGCAGAGTGCAAGGGCGACCAGCCCTCATTGTCGACAGCGTTAATATCCGCCTTGTTGGCCAGCAGCAATTCCACTATGTCCTTGTTGCCTTTGGCCGCAGCCAGATGAAGTGGAGTCGATCCGTTCTTGGCCTTGGCGTTGACGTCGGCCTTGCTGGCCAGTAGAAACTCCGCCACGTCCTTGTGATCGTTGAATGCAGCGATGTGCAGAGGAGTCTGCCCGTACTGGTCGTCCTTGCTGGAAACCAGGCTGGGATCGGCTTTGACCAGCGCTTTCACTTTGGCCAGATCACCGGCGCGGGCGGCATCGTGAATGGGAGCGCAGAAGGCTGAAGGGGAAACGGCCAGCGCTGCCAATCCAAGCAGCAGCGCGGCAAAACGGTGGGAGAGGTTCATGTGAAGTCGATGGCTTTGAAAGGTCTTCATTTCAGAGAGATCTCCTGTAAAGTTTAAAATCCGAAGATATTTTATCAAGTTTACAGGCTTTGGCAAGCCCTTTGGCAAAGGCAAGTTGCAGGCAGATCCGGTGCGTTTGCCAATGAATTCCAGCCACCACTTACGCCCAGTAACTGCGGTCGAGCGTGCGGTACTGTATGGCTTCGGCCAGGTGCGTGACGGCCAAGTGCTCCACGCCCTCCAGATCGGCAATGGTGCGCGCCACTTTGAGGATGCGGTCGTGAGCGCGGGCGGTCAGTCCCTGCTGCTGCATGGCGCGCTCCAGCAGCCGTTCGGCGTCGGCGCCCAGCTCGCAATGGACGCGAATCTGGCGGGTGGTCATCTGGGCGTTCGAGTAGATCTTGTCGCCGAACTTGCGGAAGCGTACCTGCTGCCGTTCGCGCGCCGCCAGTACGCGAGTGCGAATCTCCGCCGAGCCTTCGGCTGCCGCGCCGCCGCGCAGCTCTTTGTATTGCACCGCCGGAACTTCAATGTGGATATCAATCCGGTCCAGCAGCGGACCGGAGATCTTGGCGATGTAGCGCTGAATCACTGGCGGGGTGCACTGGCACTCGCGTGATTTGTCATTGAAGAAGCCGCACGGACAGGGATTCATGGCCGCCGCCAGCATGAAGCGCGCAGGAAAGCTGAGCGACATGGAGGCCCGCGCTATGGTCACCATATGGTCCTCGAGCGGCTGGCGCAAGACCTCCAGCACATTGCGCGGAAACTCCGGAAGCTCGTCCAAGAAGAGCAGCCCGTTGTGGGCCAGCGAGACCTCGCCCGGACGGGGAATGATGCCGCCGCCGATCAGTCCGGCATCCGAGATGGTATGGTGCGGGCTGCGAAAGGGCCGGTGCGCAACGAGGCCGGCCGCCGCGTCCAACACGCCAGCCACGGAGTGAATCTTGGTCGTCTCCAACGCCTCCTCGAAGGTCAGCGGCGCCAAGATCGAGGGCAGGCGCTTGGCCAGCATTGTTTTGCCGGAGCCGGGAGGGCCGATCATCAGAATGTTATGGCTGCCCGCAGCGGCCACTTCCAGCGCGCGCTTGGCCGTCTGCTGCCCACGCACATCCTTGAAGTCCACGGGAAAATGCTGCAGTTCGCTCAACAGATTTTCCGTAGAGACGCGATAAGGCTCCCGCTGAATGACGCCGACAAGCTGCCTGTTCAGCAGGTCCAGAACATCCAGCAGCGAAGCGGCGGGGTAGACATTGACCCCCTCGACCACCGCGGCCTCGGCGGCGTTGGCAGCGGGCAGAATCAGGTTGGCAATTCCCTTTTCGCGCGCCATGATGGCCACCGGCAGCATTCCCGGCACGGCGCGCACGCTGCCGTCCAGGCCCAGTTCGCCCACCAGCAGAAAGCGGCTCAGGTCGCTGGTCTGCAGGGCGCCGTAAGCGCCCAGAATGCCCACTGCAATAGGCAGATCGAAGCCCGATCCTTCCTTCTTCAGGTCAGCTGGGGCCAGATTGATCGTGATAAACGTGGGTGGAATCAGGTAGCCGGAGTTCTTGATGGCCGCGCGGACACGGTCGCGGCTCTCGCGCACCGCCGCGTCCGGCAGGCCGACGGTATGAAATGTATCCTTCTCGGCAACCACGCCGCTATAGTCCACCTCGACATCAATGAGGTGGGCGTCGATTCCGTAGACAGCCGCGCTGTGAGCTTTGAAGAGCATCGAAGAGGTTCGCAGCGAGTGTAACAGATGAGAGGGAGCAGGGACTAGGGAATGGGACTAGCGTCGTTCGCGCACACCCATGATCAGCAGCCAAAGCATGAGGGGGATCTCGCCGATGCCGCCGGCAATGTAGTTGTATGGCGAGCAAACGCTGGCTAACCATGGCGTAAGGAAGGTGAGCCAGCCGCAACAAGCCAGCATGAGCAGCCACCCAAGCAGGCGGGGCATGAATCTGGAGCGCAGGATAAGAAGCGCCAGCAGTCCGCAGTAGAAGCCGAAGAAGACCAGACTGTTGACGTGCAGAGGAAACCAATGGTACTTCCACAGCGCCTCGTCGGCGCATCCCAGCAGACCGAATGCCGCCGCAATCGCCGACAGGTTTTTGCTCACCGGTAGAAACAGAACATACAGCAGCAGGACGACGGTCACATAGGAGCCGGTTGCGATCCAGTTGCTCCAAGACAGGATTGAGCCGCTCAACATGCCGGAGAATGAGCTGATCGAGGTGACGGTGTTGATGAGATAGAAGAGGCCGGCAAGGCGGGCCCAGAAGCGTGGCGAGGCTGTGGAGAGCCGGTCGAGGCTGCTGAGGATGTCCATGGAAGTTCCTTTCGGTTTGATTGTTGCCCAGGGATACGGAGATGGATACGCAGCGCTTCGGGAAAAGTTCCAGTGCTTCGATCATTGGGCAATCCACAACGATGCCGCTATCATCCGCGACGACAACGGAACCTAGGAGGCAAAATAGTAACCCCTGCCTCTAAAAAAACTATTGACCTCGCAGCCAACTCTGTATATATTCATGAATGCCATCCATGAATGGGCAGAGAGTCACAAGCGTTTGTACGCTTTCCTGCTGTATTCCGCATCAGTTTTGAGCTGAGGCTCATTGGTTGATGCCCCGGAGCGTTTAATCTTCCGGAACGGGAATTCAAAGTGGTTGGTTCCCAAGGCGGCAAACTGTATCGCTGATACGGCTGAATGCCTGTTCCATAATCTGCGAAAGTGCGTCAGGATTTTGAACTGTACGCGCAACTCGTGCGTCTATACCTTTGGGAATGGATTATTTGGGGCAGCCCGCTTGGCGCTGACTTCCCTGCGGCATCTCTGGCGGAAGAGTTGTTCCGGCGGGAGCCAATTTTTTTGAAGGAGAAATTTCGCAATGCGTTCCGATTTAGTCTTTGGGGCTCTCTCTCACGTCTCCAATCGCTACCAGCTGTGCCAACTGGCGAGCAAGGCAACCCGCAAGCTGCACAAGCCGAATACGCGGCTGCAGGACACCACCAACGAAGTACTGGGCCGCTTCCAAACCACCAATCCAGGCTCTCCGGGGCCTATCGAGGCATCTGTGGAGCACCCGGTAGAAACCCGTCGCGCCGCTTGACGGACACCTCGAAAGGTATAATTCATTCAGGCGGTGGCTTTTGTCAGCCACCCTCGCAAGGGCGGTTAAACTTGCCGGTCTTCGATGTCGGCCTGATTTCAGGCCAAGCAATCGATTCGGAGAAGATTGGCTGCCCGCGTTGAACTCCCGCCTATTCCTCCGGTACACCCCCGTCCCGGACCCTCCCACAAACATCCTCCCTTATTGCAGGTGCATATGACCATCGCAGAACTAAAAGAGAAAAACATCACCGAATTAACCCGCATCGCTCGCACCCTGGAGATTCCAGGCACCAGCGGTCTTCGCAAGCAGGATCTGATCTTCAAGATTCTCCAGGCTCAAAGTGAAAAGGAAGGCCATATTTTTGCCGAGGGCGTGCTGGAAATCCTGCCCGACGGCTACGGATTCCTGCGCTCGCCCGATTACAACTATCTGCCCGGCCCCGACGACATTTACGTCTCGCCCTCGCAGATTCGCAAATTCGACCTCAAGACGGGCGACTCGATCAGCGGCAATGTCCGCCCGCCGCACGAAGGCGAGAAGTACTTCGCGCTGGTCAAGATTGAAGCCATCAACTTTGAGTCGCCCGAGGAGACGCGCAACAAGATCCTCTTCGATAACCTGACCCCGCTCTATCCTCAGGAACGCATCAAGCTGGAGACGGTGCGCGAGGCTATCAGCGGCCGGGTGATGGACCTGCTTACGCCCATCGGCAAGGGCCAGCGCGGCCTGATTGTCGCTCCGCCGCGCACCGGCAAGACGATGCTGCTGCAATCGCTGGCCAACTCGATTTCGACCAATCACCCCGATGTGGTGCTGATTGTCCTGCTGATCGACGAGCGCCCCGAAGAAGTCACCGACATGCAGCGCTCGGTGAAGGGCGAGGTGATCAGTTCGACTTTTGACGAGCCGGCCGCCCGCCACGTGCAAGTGGCCGAGATGGTCATCGAAAAAGCCAAGCGCCTGGTCGAGCACAAGCGCGACGTGGTCATTCTGCTGGATTCGATTACACGCTTGGCGCGCGCCTACAACACCATTGTGCCGCCTTCTGGCAAGGTGCTCTCCGGCGGTGTCGATTCCAATGCGCTGCAGCGCCCCAAGCGATTCTTCGGCGCGGCTCGCAACATTGAAGAGGGCGGTTCGTTGACCATCATTTCGACGGCTCTCGTGGATACCGGCTCGCGCATGGACGAAGTCATCTTCGAGGAGTTCAAGGGCACCGGCAACATGGAAATCATCCTCGACCGCAAGCTTGTCGACAAGCGCGTCTTCCCGGCCATCGACATTCAACGCTCCGGCACGCGCAAGGAAGAGCTGCTGATCCCCAAGGAAGACCTCGCGCGCACCTGGATTCTGCGCAAGGTGCTCAACCCGCTTTCCCCGGTGGAAGCGATGGAAGTGCTTATCAGCCGCCTGGAAAAATCTCGCAACAACGCCGAGTTCCTGGCCAACATGAATCAACTATAACCACCTGCGGAGGGGCCAACGGCCTTCGGCGTATACCGCTCAAGTATCTGGACGCCCCAAGTCTTGATTTTAGGACCTGGGAATCCACTAGCCTCGATCGGCCTGTTTAACGAATAATGAACATCCGTGCCCCATCCATTTCAGGTTTTGTGAAATGGGTGTGAATCTACCAACCTGATCCAACCGACGCACCAGGTTGAATCAGGTTTTTCCGAGCGCCCCTTCCCTCAGGGACCGCTCACTGATAAGATAAGAGAGTCGTGGGGCTGTAGCTCAGCTGGGAGAGCGCCTCGTTCGCAACGAGGAGGCCAGCGGTTCGATCCCGCTCAGCTCCACCATAAAATCAATAGCTTGTGTTATCCCTTCCATCTCCCGGCAAGAATTTGTGTCGCGACTCCTCACTGCCAACCGTGAATTCTCTCTGCATTCCGGTCTCATCTTGAGCAGAGTTTACGCGTGGCCGGGGTCCCTGGCGGGCGATCCTTGCAAGTTTGGGTGGCTGGGCGCCAAACACAATCGAAGAACCTTCTCGTGCAGCTGCTCCTGCTTTCTCTATTGATCCGGCCTCCAGCCGGGGCATATTCCATGAACCAGCAAGCCCGTAGTGGACGCTCCTTCAGGCACGCTTGCGGCGCATCCACCACCCGGTAAAGACCGCTACTGTCAGGCCGCCGACGATGGCCAGCAAGGCAAGTCCATGCCGCGCCACCAGGTCAACCGCGCCCGGACCCAGCTTGAATACCAGCAGCGAAAGAATCAGCCAGCGCAGCAGCCTTCCGCAAAAGACCGAGAGCATGAAGGGCACGATGCGCATCTCGAAGACGCCGGCGGCGAAGACACATGCCTTCCAGGGGGTGGGTGGCGGGAGCATGGAGGGGATCATCATAGCCAGGAACTCCTGGCGCTCGAAGCGGGCGCGCATCCGTTCGTAGCGCTCGCGGTTGACGTGCTTGAGCAGGAAGAGTTCTCCGCCAGCCCGGCCTAGTCCGTAAGGTACGAGGCCGCCGATGGCCGATCCGAGAGAGGCCATCAGGCAATAAAGCCAAAAGTGGCCTTTATCGTTCCAGATCCAGACGGCCAGTAGAAAGTCCATAGGGATGGGAATGGTGGAAGAGTCCAGAAGCGCACTCGCTCCGGCGCCCCAGATGCCGAAGTGAGCCAGAAAGAGTGCAACGAGATTCCATTTAGCCTTGATAAGAACAAAAAAGTGCTTCAAAGAGAGATTCCTTCCGACTGATCATCCGTCTTACAATCAGAAACCATTGTAAGGGCCGGGGCGATGGGCAAGGATTTGTCCGGGATGAGAGAATAGAAAGAAAGGATAGATATGAGCAGCGGCGCGCGGGTGCGCTCGCGGTAGCTCTTCAGGAACGAATGCCCATCGACGAAGCGCCCATCGACGTGAAAGAGCCTGACCGGCAGATCGAGCCGAGCCGCTCGGTGGAGATTCCTCCGGTCGTGGTGCGCGGCTCACGCTGGGTGGATTACGACACCCACGAACTGTTGGAGATGATCAGCGAACTCGAAGATGAGCGGCGCTGGGCGCGGCTGCGCGAGGGCATATGGATCGCCATTCTCTTCCACGCGCTGCTTTTTACGGCGGCCTTGCTGCTGCCCAAGTATTTCAAAGGCCCTCCCATCGTCGAATCGGACATCGCGTTGAAGGAGCACAAGGAATTCACCTATCTGGATTCGCCGAAGTTTGAACCCAAGGTGGAAATCAAGCCGGTTCCAATCAAGCCGCCGCAGATTGACCAGAAGACGCTGGAGGAGATGAAGAAGGATTCGCCGCCTGCTTCCGAGTCAGCGCCAGCTCCCGCTACGGTCGCGCCAACTCCGTCGCCGATTCCACCTAGCCAGCAGTCGCAGTCGCCGATTGAGGCGCCTCCGCCTGCGGCTGTTCCGGCGCGTCCCAGCTTTGCCATGAACTCAGAAAATCCCGCCGACGCGCTGCGCGACGCGATGAAGAATGCCGCGCGGGACCACGGTGGGGGCACCGGCAATCTGCCCTCGCACGGCGGGCTGTCGATGCATCCCGGCGCAGGCACGGGCGGCGTGCAGATCCTCAGTGACACGCAGGGAGTGGACTTCAATAACTGGCTGATTCACTGGCACCGGGAGACGGAGCGCACCTGGGATCCACTGATTCCCGACGAGGTCAACCCGCCGATCAGCAAATCCGGGCAGTTGATGATCCGCTTCAAGGTGCTGCCCAACGGGCGTTTGATGGAAGGCAGCATGGTGCTGGAGGGCAGCAGCGGCGATGTGGCGCTGGACCGCGCCGCCTGGGGCGCGCTAACCGGATCGAATTATCCCCCGCTGCCCCGGGACTTCCATGGACCGTACCTGGAACTGCGCGCCTGGTTCCTCTATAACATGGATCCGCAGCAGCAGTGAGCGGAGTCTATGCTACAGATGCAGATCGTAGATAGCGGAGGGAGCAGGGGCCTTTAGGCCTCTGAAAAAGCATGAATTTGAACGGCCTTTAGGCACGGGCATTTGTCTCATTTTAAAAACTTTAGTCAAATACAACGGTAGGGCGCTTCCGCTTTGTTTGAGAGGTTGACTCGATGCGAAATCCAGTGGTTTACTGCGCTTTGGCTGTTTTTCTAGCATTCTGTCCTGCACAGGCGCAAAACGCTTCAACTGATTCCAAAGATTCTGGACCTGCCGTAGCCGAGGCTGGTAAGGCCAAATTGCAAGCGCCTCCTGGAGGCATTCAAATCCTATCCGACACGCTGGGCGTGGATTTCAAGCCTTGGCTCGAACGCTGGCATCATATCACCGAGCGCACTTGGGATCCGTTGATTCCCGATGAAGTCAATCCGCCGAAGAGCAAATCGGGCGAGGTGATGATTCGTTTCAAGGTGCTGCCCAACGGACGATTGAAGATGGGGGGAATGGTGTTGGAGGGCCGCAGCGGGGACGTGGCCTTGGATCGCGCCGCATGGGGCGCGCTTACCGGCTCGAATTATCCACCCTTGCCGGAGGAGTTCCATGGACCGTATCTGGAACTGCGAGCACTCTTTCTTTACAACATGAAGCCGAAACAGTGAGGATGAGGTTGCCGCTCGTTCGAATCTGTGGAGAGGGCATGAGCGATCATGGACACTACTCCGACTGATCCCGGCGCTTTGGGCGTCGATTATCTTGTGAGCAGAACTTAGGACTGGACCACACTCAATTTCATGCCGAAAAAGAAACTTTTTAGTCTTCGCATTTGGATGAACAACCTGAAAAAGAGTGGGCTTTGACATGGCCATGCCGAGTTGTTAGCATTGTTTAGGGCAGCAAGCCAATTCAAGGCGGTTTGCTGCCCTTCGCGCGTCCCCGTCGTCTAGCCCGGCCTAGGACACCGCCCTTTCACGGCGATAACACGGGTTCAAATCCCGTCGGGGACGCCAATCATTTCAGCAACTTACGCGCTTCGATGATTTTTTCGTACGTCCGTATTGTTCCAATAGCAGCGGTGCTCTCGTTGTGAGGGTTGTCGTCGAGCAACATGCTCACCAGGCGGCTCTGCGCTTTACGCTTCACTTCCGTCACTGCTTGCGCGTAAAGATTCATCGTCACTAGGCTATTTGCGTGCCGCAATAATTCCTGCACAGTCTTGACATCCTCCCCATTCGCCTTGAGAAGAGTCGCATACGTGCGCCGGAAGGTGTGCCAGCCGATCCGGCCCTGGATTCCGGCGGCCTTCACTGCCGGTTGCAAGTGCCAGCGGTTGAGCGTTCCCGGCCAGTACGGTTGCGTTCCTTTGACGTGTGGACTGGCAAATACCCAATCCTCCGGTTGCGGGTAGGCACAAAGGGTGCGCCAGCGCCACAATGCTTCCGCCAGGCGCGCATCCAATGGAACCGGCTTGCGCGATGCCTCCGTCTTGCATTCGCCCACGTGCTGAAGCGAAATGGACCGCGTAACACTGATCTCGAACTTCTCGAAATCAATGTCCATCCATTTGAGCGCCAGCAGTTCACCCACCCGCAGCCCGGTCATCACATCGACCAGAACGGCGGTGTGCGTCGGCTCTTCGAGATAGAGAAGCAATTCCTCCACCTCGGCCAGCGTCAACACGGTGGGAATGCTCTTGCGCTTGGCGCTCTGACGCACATGCGTGATGGGATTCCGGTCGTGCCACTCCCAGCGAACTGCGTGATTGAAGACCGTGTGCATGATGTTCCGGATTTTCGCCTTGCTGCCGTTGGCAAGATTGAGCGAACGCAGCCACTCTTCGACGGCAACCGATTTAACATCCTTCAGCCGGTAGTTTCCCCAACGGGGCAGAATCCACTTCCTGAAGTAGCCCTGATACGTTTCGCAGGTTGCGAAGGTTTTGTTCGAGTCTTTGCCCAGTTCCTTTTCCCGGTAGTGTTCGACTAGCGTTTGGACACTGACCGCTTCGAGACTGAAGCGCGGACTCTCGGCGTTGATGTTGACCAAAAGCGACGCAACGGCCCGCTTTGCCGCTGCCTCGTTCGGGTACTGTTCGACACTTCCGACAACCAGGCTGCGGCGTTTGCGGCTGCCGTCGGCAAGGGATTCGTACCAGCGATACTCCCAGGTGCGTGGACCGCGCTTGCGCTCCGCAAGCTTGAGGTTGCCTTGTTGATAGCGTGTCCGTCTCATTTCTTCCTCATTTCAAGAGTGGTGAGGCGGCACGGATAGCTGTTCCGAGTTTACCGCGAGAGGCAGACAGTCGCCGAGGTCGAAAGCCAGAAATCGCCACAGCTTGCCTGCTTGCAAATCAGCCACAAGGCCGATGCGGGCATACTGCGGGAGGGCTTTGCGATGCGCCTTCGCGAGGGCCGAAACCTTGTCGCTGTCGAGTAGGGGTTCAAGAACCTGGCAGGAATCGAACATCATTCGTACACTCCTATTTACCACGATGCATTGGATCGTCGAGCGTGTCTATGTTGCGCAGAGAGGCCATTTTCGCCTGATGGACAATCGCCGAGGCATTGTTGGAAACCGGAGTTGCAGAAGGTCGCCGGAGGAAACCTAAGGCTCTTTGAGGAACCATTGGCGCAGAGACGTTTTGATTTTATGAAATAGAAATATGATCGCCACCTGCGCCTCGCGTCCAAACAAATATGCCAATCATGGTTAGCGGCCCACTGCAATGACAGGCTATGGTTGCAACCTGATCTCTTTGATCCGCAAGGTATTTCTTGGACACTGACTCACAATTGGATTGTTTACGAAGAACACGACCTTATTGAGCGTATTTTCATCCAGCCCAAAAGGCAGCGGACCAATGGCATTAGCTCGCGGCACTCGCTCCAATTCGCTGATAGGAATCTCGTATTGCCTCCAACTCCCGTCAATTATGCGCACCTTCTTCTTGAGCGAAGGCAATTCGTAGGTAAAGTATTCCCTTTTATCGATCGGGTTGTCCATAGTCAGCCGAAGTCCTACGTCCGCCTTACCTTTTCCGCACGATTCAGCGCTCTGGAGCGAAAAAACGATCTTGTGAAAAATCCTGCGATCACAGGGTTTGTTGTAAAACGTCTGATACCCCCCCGAACTGGCCCCATCCGAGGGTCGCAATTGCGAATCTGTGCTGTATGAAAAGCTCGCTTCATCGGAACTGTCCCGAGAAATGTCCCATAATAGGGGTTCGTTTAAGGCCCCAAACGCATAAATGTACTTCGTTTGGCGCGAGGCGGGGTCTTCCCATGAGTTGAATATCTGTCCGTGGGTCAGATCGAAAGCGATGGCCACATCCAGTTGCGGCGGGTTCGTTCGCAGCAGGCGAACCATAACAAGCATGACTACGTTCAATCCCAGCACGATGGCAACAAGCCATGGAACCGCCGAAGTCAAATAACGTTTCAAGGGTTCCATAAAAGACCGTATCCAGATCATGAACGAGATCAGAACGAGAATCGCGTAAATACCAAACTCCACCCACTGCCTTGTCGTATTGTCAATTGGCAGCACGTCAATCACAGGAAATAATAGGGCTTTGGCCGCTGTCCAGGCTGATAACAACACCAAAACTTTGGCCCAGGCGGCCCTGAGCGGTTGTCGGGGTTCTGCAATCATACGCTCTGATTCCTTCCAACTGACTCTTGAACAGGTTCCTATCGTTGCAGTGTCAGCAGTGACGGCGATGTTGCAACTCGGCATCACAAATTCCGTCTATGCGGGCAGGACAGCACTGTCACCAGCTCAAAAATGAAAGTAGAACATTGACATTGTTGCGCCCTGCACCGACTCAATGCTCTCTCCATCGAGCAGCAGGCCACCACAGATCAAGATGAATGGCAAGAGAAGAAACGGACGGAGAAGCCTTGCGTTCCATGGCACGCGAAGAAGCAATGGCCCGATCAGCAGAGCTACCGCATAGGCCATCAAGACCAGGTTGAGAGTGCACACGCAGGCAATCATGAATGTTCCGCCCAACGCGAATTCCAGGATAGTGGTGAAGCGCTCTTCGGCACCGAATTGATAAGAAACCGGCGAAGCAGGCAAACTTCCTTCCGCAGCACTTATGGGATCTGCGCCCCAGCGGTCTCCCGTCACCCGGAAGACGGCCTGTCGGGACAGAAGATAGGAGATGATTGTCGATGCCGAAAGAACAAGCAGTGATAGATACGGAATCCCTGACAACAAAAAGAGTTTCAAACCGCGCCATGGATTGCGTGCCACTACGCAAAACCACCCTAGCACAGGCGCAAGTGTACAAACCAGGGTTACAGCGAAATACCACCACGACCAAATACTACGAAAGCGTCCTGCTAGCAGTAGCACGGGAAATGTTAGGACATCCCGTCCGAAACAATGCAGCGTCAAGGGCCTTTGCACTCCAAACATCAACGGCATCAGGACACTGACTACGATCAAGAATGAGAGCACTAGCGTAGGGATAAACAGCGTAGCGCATGAAACCACCACGTCGAGCTTCTCAAAACAGTTCACCCTCGATGATTTCAGGAAAGGAAGACAGGCGCGATGGAGATATTCGCACCCTCCTGTCACGTATTTGGCTTGCTGCTTTCTGAATTGCCTGTAGCCCTCGGGGAAATCTTCGTAGCTTACTACGTCATGAGCAAAGTAACCGCGATATCCGAGTTGCGCCGCCTCGGTGCTGAAGGCAAGGTCCTCTGCCACAATCTCCGGAAATCCCCCAACCTGCTCCCAGACGTCGTAGCGGACCATTCCCCCGTGCCCAAGAAAAAGAACATTGCCGAAGCGGTTGCGCGGGCCATAGTAAATCTGCCACAAAGGTAGGATGCCCAATCCGAGGTCATCCGCGAAACCTGTCTTCTGGACTGGATTCGGCGCATGGCCGCCTTGTACCCACCCGATGTCTTCTCCAAGATCGAAATAGGGCACTAACTGGCCCGTGAATCCTTCCGGGATGACGCTGTCGGAGTCGAGCACGATAAAATACTTGTAGCCGTGAACGTGGCTGCGCAAAGCGGAGTTAATATTCCCCGCCTTATAACCCTGGTGGCCCTCCCGCCGGATCACGGTCACAGCCGCGGAGAAACGATTCGCGAATGCGTCCACGGCGGCGCGGGATCTCCGGTCCACGCTGTCATCGAGGATAAAAAGGTGGCATGGCTTGTAGCTCTGGCTTATACAGGAGAGTGCTGCCCGCTCCTGAAAATCGTTCATCGTTACATACAGCAAGGCAACGGGAGGTCCTTGGTCCACCGGCGCAGGGCTGGCGACCTTGGTCAACCAACTGATGGCCGTGAAGACGCCCAACATGCAGTAGTAGCCGCCAAAGAACCAAAACAGGTTGAGTTGCACAACAAAGACTGTGAGCACGAGCGCGCCAAGTAACCCCGTTGAAGGCGCAAAAAGAGCCGCCATTCGCGGATTCAGTGTGACCGCACATACACTGTAAAACAGGAGGACGGAGACAAACATCAGCGATGACTTGCTCTCAGCCTTCCGCACGCCGACGCCGGTCGGCGATGCAAGTTGCGCGGCGGGATCATGCATATGCATCTCGTTCGTCAGTTCCAGATCGCTCATGTTCTCCCTATCGCCAGGCATCCTTAATCCATCGTCAAAGCTGCACTGGCAGACTCTGCCGCATCCTAATCGCAGGTGAATTGAAACAGGCTCAATCGAAGCACTTTATTCTCGTCGTTACTGCTAGGGCCTGCCTGCTGTAGGCGTCATTCCCGTTAGCCGGATGTCATCGACGTAAACAGTGCCTGACATCTGCTGCCATTCGAAGACGAGTTGCAGTTCTTGCAAATGCGAAAGATCAACTCCCTGCTTGGTAAATACTTCCAGTGGCACTGAGACGTCCTTCCAATCTCGCGTAATGGATACATACTTGGCGATGTCAACCGGTTTGCGCTTGTTTCCGTCGTCAAGATAAACGTTGAATCGTTCCCCTCCGGTCTGCCCCTTCACTCTGAACCGCAAGCTCTGTGCCTGAGATGCGTCGATGCCCCCCAGTCCCGCAACCCAGCCGGCATAAGAGAAATCTCCACTGCCCAAGTCGAGCCCGACCGTTCCGCCATAGGATATTCGCAGCGATTGCGAGCCTGGTTCGGCATCGGGCTTTTCCAGATTAACGGCCAATGCCGCGGCCCCGTGCGTGAATATCCAATTCTTTTGCATCAGGCGATTTGTGTATTGGTCCTGCTCAAAATCTGCAATGAGCACAGACTTGAGACCGTGTTCGAGACGGATATCGTCCACCAGCAACTCTCCGGCGCCGTTGCCAGATGCATTTGTGAAGGAGATGCTGAAGACATCGAGGGCCGACAACTCCTTCGGCGTACCGAATGCCGCCAGAGGCACGGCGACTGAACGCCATCCACCGGCGTCGGCTGATCCCGAGTAGATATCAGCAGGCACCTTAATCTCAATGCCATCCCTTCGCTTTAACCCGACCAGAAACCCAGTCCATTTATCTAGAGACTTCACCCTCAAAGCAATCTGGTCGAAGTTCTCACCTGGAGCGTCGCGCAATTGAGTCCAATAGCCGCCGTAGGCCCCATGCCGTGTGACGTCGTATTTCAACGATAGCGCTTGCCCCTGACGCCCCTGCGAAGTGTCGGCGACGCGAGTCATCACAACATTTTGGGTGCCGGGATCGGAGAATACGTCGGAAACTCCACCCAGACGGTTAAACCGCGTTGTGCCTTCGAAGTCGTCGATCAGCAGTGGCTCGGACCTCTTATCGTCTGTACCCGCAATCTCTTCTCCTCTGCGTATCTTGAAATTGTCGATATTGAACGAAGCGCCGCGCGGATTGTCGCCAAACTCGAGCTTCATGTAGCCGCCCACGCGCCAGTCCGCCATGATCATCTCTTCCACATTGCGCCGCGCAGTCTTGGTGGCCAGCATCCGGTTCAGATCAAAGGATGCGGAATGCCACTGCCCGTCAGTAACAATGCCCTCAATGCGCCCAATCGGCGAAATTCCCACATCAGCGTTACGGAATTTGCCATCGTCTTCGGTTCCGGTAAAGCCGATCCGGTACCAAGTTTGGCCGATGCGAACGTAGAAGTCCGTCTTGACGCCGGGTCCAATACGGTAATCGAAGCTCACCATTGTGTAGGTGTCCGCCCTGAACGGCGTGGAGACAGCGGTGACGGCAAAGTCCCCGCCGACATTCTGATTAGTGATCTTAAGGCTGTAGGTGCCATCCGGAGTCGCCGTCTGGTCGCGCGAGACTGTTCCGCCAAAGGCGCGGTCGCGGGCTGCCCATTCACCCAGGCTGTTCTCAAACGTATCGAGGACAAGGATCGGGTCGTCACTGTTGACGGGAGCCTTGGCAACAGGGACGGCCACTTGAGCCTTGAGCGCGCTACGGCTGCCCGATCCATGAAGAACGGCGAAGTAGGTAACCGGTTCCGGAAGCATGATGATGCTGGTTTCTAGAGCGTTCGGCTGTGAGCCGTGGGTCGTCGGCAGCGGTAGCCACTGATGCGCCTTCGCGTCATAGGCATAGATGCCAAACTCGGCCAGATCGCGCCCCAATGTCTTTCCGGCCACGTCGAAGCGGAGAATCACGGGCTTGAGGAACTGGTCTCCGGGCTCGCGGATGGTGTAGGCTGGCCCGACCATTTTCATGCCGGCTGGCGCCGAGGGGAGATCGTTCACGAGAGGCTTGATCGTGTAGACGCGGAAGGGCGCCTGGATGGACTGAGCCTCGAAGTGCATTGTGACCTTGTTGTCGGTGCTGATGGCTTCGCCCGGCAAGACCTGAGCGATGACCCGTCCAACCTCGGCATGGACGCGATCCTCGACGGTCTTGCCGTCGGTCCCTGTAACAACAAGGCGAATGGTGTACTCGCCGCGGAAATCGGTGGGATCGTCCGCCGGATGCCAGGGCAGATGGACCCATTCTTTCAGGCCCGTGTTCCAGGTGGCCAGATTGCCGCGCAGGTCCATGTCGCCCTGCATGAGCTGGATCTCGGCCAGGCCAACTTTGTTGGTGGGCTGGGGCGTCGTCGAGGTCTGGATCAAACTCCATTTGGATGGATTCTTGCCTTCGCCGAATTCGACGCGGTACTCCTTGAAGTTAGTTCCGCCGGCAACGCCGTAGATGGGGATGTCCGAGCGGAGCAGCGCGCGATCGACGGGCAGGGCGATTTTCCCGAAAAGAGCCGGGTTGGGTATTTTGGATTGGTCGGAACGAATTGAATCGCGATCTAACTGGATGAAGGTTGGGCACAGACCACCCCAAAATATTGAAGGTACCGGTGTTTCAGAGCACGAATCACCTGAACAGAACCAAACAGGAAAAAGCGGTGGAGGGGAGGGCTGTGGATTGATGGGAGTAATTGGAATGTTGACAGGAGGGGGAAGTGTGTTTGTGGGGTTATCGCAGGCCCAGCTCCCCTGAGGAACAGGGATCAGGTGTTGTGGGAGGGGGAGTCAAACAATCTGGAGCACAAGATGGGGGTTCCATCAGGAGGCCAATTGGATCTGTAAATTTAGTAGACTTGTTTCCTGCGTAGTTGTATTCGTTCGCGCCGCCCAAGAGCCCAATCGGATCTTCTGTCACAAACCTCCCAATGACAGGCGAATACCATCTGACTCGCAACGAATAGAGCGAGGAACCCGGATCAAATCGCGCACCAGTAAACATCCATGGATTGCCGATAGTGCTGGTCTGGGACGGCGTTCCGTAGGCAGTATAAGTATAGTGCTCTGCCACTCCACCCGCTACATTGAGAAGATCGGAGACGCTACGCAGCGCATCCTGCGTGTAATAGTAGCTGCTACCGCTCCGGGTCATTGAGACCGCTTCGTCGAGCATCCGGCCCCATGTGTACTTTGCGATTGTCTGATCGCCGGAAGTCTGTTCCATCGCCAGTTCCAGACCATCCCAAAGATACTGCACTGTTCCAGTTGAGTCAGTTCTGGAACTGCGTTCTCCCAGTGCATTGTAGGTGTACGAAATCGACGCCGACGATGTTCGAGCCTGGGTAAGGCGATTGTTGAAGTCGTAGGTGAGGGAGTTAGAAACATTTGCCGGCGCCGGCGACTGGCCGGTCATATTGCCGTCCAGATCGTAGCTGAACGATGCCGCGCCCACGGATTGATACTGATTGAGATTGTTCGTTGTGTAGGAAGCCGGCACTCCATTCTCGCTCGCGCTGGTGCGGTTTCCGGCGGCATCATAGCTATAGGAAGCGGGCGCTCCTTTGGGATAAGTGACGCCGGTCAACTGGCCCAACGGATCGTAGGCATAAGACTCAAGACCTTCAATCGTGTTCTTGGACAAGACATTCCCACCCGCATCGTAGGTGTATCCAAAGAACGAGATTGTGCTCCCCGACGATGCATAGTTGGTGATCTTTTGCACGTGGCTGGCGAGATCGTAAGCGTACTTTGCGTAGGCCCCGTTGGCGAGCGTCTTCTGGTTGACACGGCCCACTGCGTCGTACTGATAAGTGGCGATCGCCTGACCCGTGCTGTTAGTGATCTGAGACAACCGGCCGGCATTATCGTAGGTATAATTCGTGGCCACGCCATCGGCATCGGTCATCTGAATGCGACGCCCGCCCGCGTCGTATTCATATTGGAGTTCGCGAGATCCGGGATATGTTTTGCTGATCAAGCGATTGCCGATATCATAAGCAAGCAAAATTGTTCCTGTAGAGTCCGCGGCGGATGTGAGGTCTCCCTCGGCGTTGTAAGCGTAGTTTGCTGTGCTGCCGTCAGGATAGGTGATTGACGAAAGTTGGCCGGAGGAAGTGTATGTGTAAAGCGTCTTCTGGCCTTTGGCATCGGTATGGCTGGTTGGCAGCCCGGACGCGCCATACGCATACGACTGGGACGAGCCATCGGGATAAGATTGGCTGGTCACATTGCCAAGACTGTCGAGAACGAACTTAGTCACATTTCCACGGGCATCCTGAAAAGACGTAAGCTGATTGAAGGTCGAGTCGTAGGTCATCGACGACTGATTGCCCGCCGCATCGACAGATGTGATCAAGTTGCCGTAGTTGTCGTAAGAGAAAGTCTGTGTCCGCTTCAGGGGATCCGTCGTTCCCACCAGATTGAAGTTAGCGTCATACTGATATGTGGTGACATCTCCAAGTGGATCTGTAACCTGGACCGGCCTGAGGTTTTGGGTAACCAGGATGGAGGTCACGCCGCCGCCAGCATCCGTGATGTTGGTCTGGCCGTTGGCCGGATAGGTGTAAGTCAGTTCAGAAGCGCCCCCGTCCCTCTGCGTGGAAGCGACTTGCCCGGATGTCGAATTGTAGCCAATCGTCAGATGGGTCCCATCGGGATACGCAACCACCTGTAGCCGATCATCTACCGCAGATCCCAACCCAGACGCATACGAATACGACGTGACTTCGCCATCGGGCGTCGTGACCGTGGCGAGATGAGTTCCGGCTGGATCGTACGTGTATTGGGTCTTGCGCCCGTTCTGATCCGTCAGCGTGGAGATCAAACCCAGAGAGTTGTAGGCAAGCTGGAATGCGGCCCCACTGGAGTGCGTCAGCGAGATCAGGTTGTCCGAGTCGTCGTATCCGCATGTGATCGTGTTTCCATTGCGATCCTGAACGGAACCCAACTGCAAATTCGAGTTGAAACTGTAGATAAAGCCATTCTTTTCCCGGAGTTGGAAACCATTAGCTCCCAGGGTGAGCACGCCATAGTCTCCGGGCGAAGCCGTGTAAACGCCTCCCCCGTTGGCCGTGAATACGCGATCGACGCCACCGGAGGCAACAAAGGCGATAGAGCCGTCGGTAAATTCATTCAGCCTAATTTCAAAACTGTGCATCCAGCCGAGACCAAACGGGCCGGGGACCGGCGTGGAATAGGAATCCTGCGACCAGGAGCGGGTAAAGGATAGAGGAATGCCGGGAGCCGGAGCAGAGGCATCGACCGACTGAGAGAGCACGACCGGTTCGTAGGCTCGAAGCGTCAATGGCACAGTGCCTGTGAGCGGAGTTGGATTCGTGGAACTCGATGTGGAGACGAGGGGTTTCGCCTTCGCGCCAGTGAACGCGGCTAGGATGTCCGTTTGATTCAGCGAGACCGAAACCTGGTAGTCCGTGGCGGGTTTAAGCCCGGCTGTGGGCCAGTGCCAGTATAAAGATCGTCCATCGATCTGATAGTTCAAAGTCTGGTCCCCGGAGTCATAACCCGTGCTTGCCGACTGGATCCTGACGGTTCCGGATTTCACATAAAACGGGAAGAAATCTTCCGATACGGCAATCGTGACGATCCCGCCAAGGTAGACTTTTCCCGCCAGACCGCCCTCTAGACTTACGAGCAGATGTTGATCCGTCCCCGCAACCCGCTCCTCAAATGCCGCGGCATCCCACCCGTTGACGATGCCATCTTGATTGGCGTCCGCCAGGGCAGGGCAGGTGAGAACGGGGATGGCGCCCGAGTCCCAGTCCAGAATCATCTGGGCGTCCGCGTCGGTCAATACCCCGTCACCGTTCACATCTCCAAGAAGAGTGGAGTTGCACGCTGGCGCTGCCGCTACGGTCACCGTCGAAGATGTCCCGGTGGCAGGATTGTAAAGGGAAGAACTGGAGGAATCGGGTGTGTAACTCGCTTTCAGCGTGTCACTGCCCGTGGCCAGCGATCCGGCGACGATGCCGATGCTCGCGCTACCGCCTGTCAGAATCGTCGCCGCGGAAGTGTAGCTGCCGCTGGTCAGCGTCACCGAGCCGGTAGGCGTTGGGTTACCAGTTCCCCCGTTGACAACAACAGTGACTGGCAGCACCTGGGCCGCCGAGATGTCAGGATAGGCGGGGGTCACCGTCACCGTTGGCGTAGTCTTGGGAAGAGAAACCGTGACTATTGCGGAACCGGACTTGGTGGAGTCTTCTGTGGATGTCGCTGTGACGGTTGCAGTTCCGGCTGCGGAGGGAGTAAAGACACCGACCGAAGTGACCGTTCCATCTGTCGCCGACCACGTAACCCCGGAGCTGTAGCTGCCGGTCCCCGAAACTGTGGCAGAGCACTGGCTAGTCTGGCCGGTTTGTATGCTCGCGGAGGTACAGGAGACGCTGACCGATGTGATGGTCGGGGACTCTGTGGTTGTACCCCCACCGCCACCGCCGCCGCAACCGGCGGCACACAACGAACCAAGGAAAGAAAGAGCGAACAAACACTTGGAGGTCATCCACGCCTCTTCTAAACCAGATTGTCCAGGAGAAAGTTTGATCGGCGGTAGTGTAGCACAGTTCGGAACCCAAGCACCACCGCTAAGAAACAAAACTTCAAGTTTAACAAAACAAAGGAAAGCTGATGGAGGCTTGTTTCATCTCCCGTGGGTCGGCGAAGCCGGCGGACGACTAGAATGGGACAGTCGAGAGTCCGACGATTTTCAGCAAATGGAGGAGTTGATAGCAACACTGAAGCCGTGATCGATGGGATTTCGTGAGCAAGTGGTGCGGCGCATGAATCCAGAAAACGACTTCATATACAATGCTTGCCAGGGGTTACCGACTCATTCCCAGATCGTGCTTCCGGCCATCCTTTTTCCGCAGCACCGATGGTTCAATGGTTTGCAATGGCGGCTGCTCAGGGCTTCGCTTTGGCACGGGTTGAGGAGGCGTCTGTCCTCTTCCCAGTTCAGTTGCCGATGGCCGCGCCGTGGAGATGCCGAGCATATTGCGCAGTTGCTCGCGGTCACTAGTGACCACGACGATTTCCTGGCGGCCACGCGAGGCCCCGACGTAGAACAACTCCTGCTTCATCGCATTGGCGGAGAGAATTACTGCATCCACCGTCTTTCCCTGGCTGCGATGCGCGGTGACCGCATAGCCGTGATCGAACTCGTGGTAATTCGCTGGCAGTGTCCGGCCATCTTCAAGATGAATGCGGCCGCCATCGACATCACGCACCTTCACCAGTTCGCCATTGGTCGCCCGGAAGCCAGCACCGCCGCGATTGCCGGTCAGCAGCAACTTGTCGCCAGGGGCCACCTCAATCTGTTGGCGTTCATGCACCGAAAAAGAGCGCGTCTGTGTTGGACTCACCGTGCGCTCCATGCCATGCTGGTCCCTGGCAATGATGCCCGACTTTTCAATTCGCTCGACAGTGAGCGCCTCATGCTTTTCGATGCCATGCGAAGAGCGATGGAAGAGCAGAACTTGTCCCGGCTTATAGTTGACCAGATCTTTCTTTTGCGCATCGGTCCATTGCAGAGGCACATAACGTTCGGAGACAATGCCGCGATCCAGTTCGCCGCGCTGCTTCATCTCCTCACGGATTGCATCGGTGATCTTGCCGATCTCGTCATGCGTCCCGGCAACCACAAGAACCGTGCGATTTGAGTCCGCTGAGAGCGCCCGATAGGCAGATGCCACGGCTTGCGCGCGCTCCAGATACGGAACCTCACGAACAGCGCCAAGCTGCTCCAGCTTATCAAGCCCTTGCTCTGGCGATTGCCGCAGCGTCTGTATTGCATCCCGATATTGAGCCTGCGTCTGCCGTTGCACAGCCGTCAGCGATACGCTCATCATTCGCGACTCTTGTTCCAGAATGCGCAGGGCGTCCGATGCCTCGACACTCTGAAGTTGCCGCGTGTCCCCGGAGAAAAGAATCCGCGCCTCTTCGCGCTGCGCCAGCTTGAGCAAGCCTTCCATCTGACGGCCTGAGACCATGCCAGCTTCATCCACAACCAGAACTCTGCCGTGCAGCGCGGCCTGTGCATTTGGGTCATCCAGCAACCGCGAGATCGTCATCGCATCGCGGAAGCCGACCTTTTGCAACTCCTCTACCGCGCCTCGCGTTGGCGCAACTGCCAGAACTTCGCGGCCTGCCTCCCTTAAACCGCGGGCGATTTCCGTGAGCGTGGCGGTCTTGCCGGTCCCGGCGGCTCCGCGTAGATTGACTGCGAAGTCCCGCGAGTCCAGTATCTGATGAACGGCCCGCAGTTGTTCCTCTCGCAGTCGTTCAGATGTTCTGAATTCTCGTTTTCTGCCCAGGCGTTCATAGCGCCCAATGCCGCTGTCCACCGCTGCAATCATGCGCTGCTCGCGTTCAAGACTCTCGCGCGTGGCCAGATTGTTCCCGGCCCGGATAAGAGCACCTTGCGACTGTTCCAACTCTAGGGCACCGCGCAGTTGGCGGCGATCAATCTTTCCGCGCCCGTGCCGCAGGGCCTCCGTCATCAGCTCATGTTCGCGCACTACTGAGCAACGCTCAAAGAGATGCTCTTTCGCGTGTTGAAGAGACTCCGCTGCTTGTGAGTGTTCATGTGGAATCATTCCGGCACGCTCAATAGACTCTTCGCGCAGATGCTTGAGCGCTTGGCTCTCTTCAGGCAATAGTCTTGCCTGCTGCTGTTTCCTCAATTTCTCCGTGGAAATTTCGGCTAGTTTGTCGGCGCGGGATTCACGGACCAGCACGGCAACCTCGTTATTAGTCGGCTTGCGGCCATGCTCCACCGTGAATCGTTCGATGGCGGCATCCCGCTGCGCGCTCCGCACGCTGTACATTTCGAGCAACTGATCCGAGACGCCGCGAATCTCGAAGCCGTGATCTCTGCCTTTGGAATCGCGGCGCTGTTCAATCTCATATCCCAGGCAATAGACTTCACGCGCCAGTGCGTTCCGGTAAATCTCCGTCAGATACGCACGGCGCTCATATAGTCCCGATGCTTGCAATGCCTTCCAGCGGCCCTCCACGCCGTCGAAGGTCAAATTGGCTGTAACGGCGTGAGTGTGCAGTTGCGGGTCAAGTTCACGGCTGGTGTCGTGCCGGTATGCCGCCACAATCCAGTTTGCCGTTGCTCTGTCCTCGTTCGCACCATTTAGCCGGACACGCGCGGCAGCATAGTTTTCTGCCTCAGCCAAAGCCTCCCGGACAGCTTTGTCATGTGCCGCAATCAACCGCTCATCACCGCCGACGAGCGCCTGAATCGAAATCGACTTCGGTGCGGAGAAGGTCAGATCGTACAGGGATCTGCCTTTGCTTTGTTCGCTTCCATTTGCATCAATGCGGTCAGCACTGTGGCGAGGGCGGAGGAATTCTCCAGTCTCTGGATGCAACCCCTCTCGAACTGCTTCAAATTGCTCCCGCGTTACCTCTCCACGCAGACCCAGCAACTCCGCACCCTGGCCATGCCATTCACCTTGGACACGACGGCATTCATCGTAATAGTCGCTGTGTTCCAGATGCCGTTGAGCATATCCAGCACCACCCGTCATGGCCCGCAAAGTCAGCACAACCAAACGGTAACGCTGTTCGAAATCCGAATGCAACAGCCTGTGCTACGATACCCTGCCGTGGAAGACCCAGACGCAGGAACCCGGAGAGTGCATCATGCAATTCTTCATGCACTTGGGGCCATAAATGGAGATGTAGTAAAACCCAATCTAACATCGTGATCTTCCAAAGCCGCCAGATTCTGCGAGCATCAATTCGTGGAAACACGCAGAGAAACACTCTCGCTGCGCTCGCTTTGAAGGAAGAGACACCATCCCTAAGCCTGTCGGCTTAGAGATGGTGACGTAATCCACAGAGATCGAACGGAATTCGGACAACATCGAACAGTGTTCGAAGATGATCGAAGATTGTTCGCACTGCGTTCGAGAGTCAGAAACCTGCGGGAAGGGCTTTCGACGGCTCATTCTTGCAGCGCGGCAGCGATTTACCGCACATATGCCGCACGTGCCTGAACACCGGCATTCGGGAACGAATGCTGCTCGAAGGCGACAGCGCCATCTCGCCCAGAAGATGCGTGGAAGAGCCTATGCGCCTGTCGTCTGTGTTTAATTCTTCAGTTTATGGACGAAGGCAAAATAGGCCACCATCACGCGAAATGCCTTGGACCGATTCACCCCGCCGAGAATCTCGCCGCCAACTCTTTCCAGTTCATCGGCGATGTCGAACGTCAAAGGAAACACGAAAGCGGTGTCGATACTCTGAAATGGGATGTTCAGCCACTGGTTGTTGTAGAACGCAACAAGCTGCGCCTGAGCAGCCTTGGTTTTGAAACTCATGATGATGTGTTCAGCCAGGGCATTCTTTCGCCGGATTTTGAGCACGGCAAAAAGTTGGTTGAAATGACTCTTGGTGAATTTGGAATCGACGGTGAGCCGGAGTTGAGTGCGTTTCTCTGCGGGAGAAACGATTCTGCGCTTCGGTCGGGTTGTGGCCTTCTTCGCGGCAGGCATATGGTCTCCTTGTCGATACGTATCATACAGCATATGTGTAAGAGTCCGGAAGGCCATACACTAACTGGCAGTAACAAAACAAGTTAGCGTAATGTAAGTTCCGGCAAAGTAGTGGTTTTATTGCATGAAGATGCATTAGGTTGAAACCAAATGAACAGAAGCAAATCGAACCGTGGAGGAGAAAGGAGAAAAGAGTGAATACTCATGATTGCGTCGTACTCAAAGCCTGACCACTAAGACTTCAAATCCGAATCTCCTCGTTTTTCCAATTGATCTCGCTCTCCACTCCGCTCATGGCCAGACTGTGTGCTCATTTGCGAGCAGGTGAGGCCCTTTAGTCTGCGAAGCTGACGAAATCGCTATCTTCGACCACAAGCTGCCTGGACGAGGCCACCACTCGGGTTTCGGATTGAGCATCAAACGCGTCGCAGCATAGGTCTGCCGTTTTGATTACGTTCGTGAAGCCACCAGCTTGTCGAGCAGGCTCAGATCGGCAAGCACTGAGCAGCGGCATGTTTCCACGCGCCCGTGTCTATAATCGACCTGCTGGTCGACCGAGTCGGCCGCCAGCATCTGAAACGAATCTTTGATGTCAGCCAATATTGCCGGGATGTAGTACGCCTTTTGCGCAACGATCTGACCGGAAATGGCCCGTTGAGAACCGATGGCGTCGATGGTGACCGTGGCGCCGCTCAACTCAATCGAGCGCAGCAGTTCGGGAATCGCCATGATCTTGTTGAATTGGCGTGGATTATGCGTTGCCCCAAGACCGGGTTGCTGGCGCTGGCCGAGGCCATATACATGATCGACTTGTCGTCAGCCGTCCTGGTGCGGCGACAGGATAGAACAACGACGGTGTATAATCTGCCTACTAAAATGATTGCAGACCCAACGCACATTCGAAAGGACCCACAGCGCGCCTCCGCCGAGCATGAACTCGCTCCGGTTGCCTGGAAGCAGTCCGCTACATCCTCTGAGTTTACTCTACACCAATTAGCGCCATATATAGGTAAACTGAAAAGCACGATTGCAAGAGATCTCATCGACAAGTATTCGAAACCAGGAGATGTTGTAGTTGATCCCTTCTCTGGCTCCGGCACGATTCCACTAGAAGCAGTACAGGCTGGGAGACGAGTAGTTGCTTCGGACGTGAGCAGCTATGCGGCTACACTAACGCAAGCTAAGTTATCCCCGCCATCTTCTCTTTCAGAAGCACACGCCGTCGCTGAGATGTTACTGTCCGCCGCGGAAGCAAGCCCCCAGGCGGACCTACGCAAAGTGCCGAAATGGGTAAGGGGGTATTTTCATCCTAGGACGCTCAGGGAATCAATTGCATTTTCCAGAATATGCCACAATGAAGGGAATCACTTTCTGATGGCGTGCCTCCTCGGGATTCTTCATCACCAGCGGCCAGGCTTTCTGTCTTACCCAAGTAGTCATCTCGTCCCATACCTTCGAGATCGTAAATATCCACGCTCGCTGTTTCCGGAGATGTATGCCTACCGCCCACTACGTCCACGTCTATTGGCGAAAGTGGACCGCGCCTACCGGAGAGCGATAAATCCGTCTGCTGATGCAGTATTCCGCCAAGTTTCCGTGGAGACGCTGACCCTATCCGAGCACTTTGACGCCATGATCACCAGCCCGCCATATATGAATGCCCTCGATTATGCAAGGGATAACAGGCTGCGCCTGTGGTTTCTCGACGAGCATTTAGATTTCGGCAGAAACGACCAACACAATAGCAGTCAGACCGCATTCACTCGCCAGATGGTTGCCGTAGCACAGCTAAATGAGGTCGGCCTGGCCAAAGGTGGACGATGTGTTCTAGTCGTTGGAGAGTCGGTCGGTCGAAGTAAGAAAATGCATCCGGCCCAGCAGATGATTGCGATTTTTCAGGCACAGGCACCATCACTAGTTCTTGAAAAGATAACCGTGGACTCGATTCCTGACATTCGGAGATCTCGCCGTGAATATCGCGGTGTGAAGGAAGAGCAGATAATCGTGTTTCGGAAGGTTGAAGATTGATGAAACAACGTGGAAACGACACAAGACAGGACTATTCGTGGCTCAAGACTTTAAAGGGCCAACAAGTCGACGAGTACATACTCGACAACTATATCGGTTGCGGCAAGGTTGGCTTTGTCTACAAAGCACATCGCAGAGATATACCCGCCATTGAAAACGCCGTCAAGCTGATACCAGCTCTCAAAGAAGGATGGGAGACCGAACTAAGGAAGGTTGGGAAACTATCCACCGTCCCTAACGTCGTTCACTTTCACAATCTCGGCACCGAAACCGTTCGATCCGGAAACAACTCGGCCCCTGTTCAATACACGGTGTGGGATTATATCCACCCCGGGCGCAATCTAAATGCGATTTTAAAGGATACTGCGTCTATCGCTCCGAGCTTCGTTTTTGCTATTGTTGACATGATCCTCCGTGTTCTCCATGCCTGCCAATGTAAGGGCATTCCCCGCCATGGCGATCTTCACCCTGGCAACATTCTTATTGGCGAAAAGGACGAGTCACAGCTTGATTCCAACCTCCAAGCTGTAGAACCAGTCTTTGTTTCCGACTTTGGCTACGGCGCAACCTACGCAGGACCTAAACCAAAAGATGATTACCACGGCCTAGCAACAATCGCAGATATGCTGGTTGGTAAGGTAGACTGGGTCACGGCTAATAGCAGCGATAGGCAGCTAATATTGGGAACAAAGTCTGTACTTCAGAAGGTACTTTCAGAGGACACTCAAAGCGAACGATCAGCCCCAAAGGACATACTTGAGGCGCTCTCGGCAGTTAGAAGTCAAGCGGGGGGAGTGAAAGGTGGTGCTCCACAGTCCAAAACACGAGTCGGCGGCCCTGGACACCGTAATATCTCGGTCGGCTCATACCAGGTGAGCGAAATGCTAGGGGATGATTGGCCGCTATGGAACTCTCTATTCGTCCCCACAGTCCCTGCCAGATCCAAAATCCTCGAACGCGATATTACTTCCGTTGTAACTGGTCCGCGGGGGTGTGGCAAAACAATGTTGTTTCGACGATTGAGTGAGAGACTGGCCGTCGAGTGCGGTCCAATCGATGACAATTTGACTTCGTTTGTTGGGATATATGTTAACGCCAACGATATCTCTGATGCCTTTTCGGTATTTCCAGATACGCCCGACGAGCGAGCGATTTCTGACCTAATCTGCTATACACACCTATGCATCTTGTCCGACATTCTCGCAGTTGAGGCGGCAAAGGCACGAACTGGTGAGATTCAATCCTTGCCAAGGCTAATTCAACTCCTAAAAGAGTGGCTCGGACAACCGAGGAGTGCCGCTCCGCTAATTGCCGAAGAGAACCAATTGGAGCGGCATCGTGCCTTGCTTGAGCAACTCAAACATTCCTTCGTCGTCCGGAAAACCACAGATGACTTTCCCGGACGAAGCTACTTTGGACATCATGCTTGGCTTCGACGTTTTGTGCCATTGGTTCGTGAAGCGTGTCCATGGATGGAAGCGAGAATGGTTTTCTTCTTCATCGACGATTACACAACTCCTCGTGTGTCTCTGAGTATGCAGCGTGCATTGAATCGCATCTTCTTCCAGCGCTCGCACGAATTTGTATTCAAGATTGCTACTGAGGCAGCCACTACCTTTTTGCCCGAAGACCTTACGGGTAAAGTATTGCAGGAAGGAGACGATTATAGGCTCGTCGATTTAGGCGAAGAGGCTCTCTTTATGAGAGATAGCGAGCGGGACTCGTTCTTAAGTGAGATATTCGAAAAACGTCTGAGTTCCGATCAGCGCATTGCCCCTGCAGGCCGTACGCTAGACGGGCTTTTGGGTAGACTCGGGATGTCGAAGACAGCGTTCGCGAGGATGTTACGCTCTGAGCAGGAGCAGCCTGAATCAATGAAGGCGGGCGCACTTCGTGGAGCGACAAGGCGGAATGCTCTTTATCATGGTAGCGATGTCTTTGGTTGTCTTTGGTCCGGTGATACACGTTTGATGATTCAGTTAATGCAGGATATTGTCGATACCGGCGGACCAAGCGACAGAGTCGCTCTGATTGAACGGATTCATGACGAGGATCAGGACAGAGCTTTTAGGAACCGAGGAAGCCAGTGGCTAGATATGCAAACGCGCAACCAGCCAAGTGATCCTAAGACTGTAAAATCGCTGCTTAACGCTCTGACTCGTATAGATACTGCATACCTGCTTGCTGGCGGAACGTACGGTAGCCATCTAAAGGCCATTGTAGAGGCATTTAAGGACGCTGCTCGAATGGAGCTGTTGGGGCCAGTCTATGTGATGAAAGAAAATGGTCGTCCCCGTGAAGTACCGAAGATGGCGTTCAGAATTGAGATAACAGACGAATTTAGGTTGGACGGACTAGCCGCAGAGTTCTATCGCGACCTGATAAGATATGGGCTGTTTCTTCGCGACGCGCGGGGAAAGAGTGTCCGTGGTGCAATGGTACCGCGCCTATACCTCCGCCGTTTGCTGTTGCCATATTGTGTACTCGCGCTGTCAAAGCGTGACAGCGTCACGATGTCCTGCGAGTGGTTTCGTAAGCTCTTGCTTACCCCGGATAGATTCATGGAACAATGGCAAGTCCACCGTAGGCCAGAACTTGCCGTGAGCCGTAACCAGAAAACCTTCGCCTTCGATGGCATTAGCGAAACTTCAATTGCCCTAGACCCAAGTTACGATGACATTGGGGAGGAGGGTTGATCCTTATGCACACGAATATTTCAAACGGGCGAACGGATGTCGGAATTGATCTTCCAAAGATCGCGGTTTGCCCAAAAACACTCGTGGTTGAGCACGCCGCGATTATCGCCGCTGCTGGATTTGAAGACCGCACGATGGCACTCGTGTCGACGTTAGCGCAGGTCGACTGTACGCTTGGCCTAGTCGTCTATCGAGATTGGGGTGACAATAATCGGGATCATGATTTGAGAATCGCTTATGGTGCAAAGGGTATTAAGAGTCAGGCAATTTCGCTTCTCGACTATGATCGGTATGACCCTGACAGCTTTGGAGATGCCCTCAAAAACTGGATTAGGGACATCGATTACCAGCACGTTCTTTTAGATATTTCAACTATGTCGCGGCTTGCGATTATGATAGTTCTTGACGTGTGTCGCGAGGCAAAGAAGGCCGTCACAGTCTTTTATGCCGAAGCTGAGCGGTACGGCCCGACAGAGGAAGAGTTCATGCACGCAAAGTCCGGAGTTTATCCACGACCAAGCGTTCAGGTTTATAGCGGTCTCAGTGGAATTGTCAGGTCGCGGCGGCTTTCTAGCGTTGCGCTTCAGGGGGAGCCAACGGCCCTGATTGCCTTTATGTCTTTGAATGAAGTGTTGACCCAGGCGTTGATCAACTGTATCTCTCCGAGCCGCCTATTCCTTATTAACGGACGCCCCCCTCTGCATTCATGGCGAGAAGACGCAACGTCATGGATTCACGAGGAGTTGCGACGGGAATGGCCCGAGCGAGATAATCCCTGCAATATGACGGAAGATGGTGGGATGCTGCCCCAACGCGCAACGTCTACCCTAGACTATTCGGAAACCGTCGAAGTGCTGCTCGGACTTTATTGGAGTAATGCTACCGACTATCGAATTGTTTTGGCACCGACAGGTAGCAAGATGCAGACGCTCGGGTGCTATATTGCAAAAGGAATCCACACTGACATCCACGTTGAATACCCCACTCCAGAGAGCTTTTTGCCCGCGTACAGTAATGGTATTGGAACCCGGTGGATAGTTGAGTTTGGTGTATTGTCTACGCTATTGAGCGGCCTACGGGCAACGGTAATGACGGACCGGTTGATGGTGATACGCCCGCAGGGTAAATAGTGGATACTAGAGACCAATTTCCCTTGGTGTTATCCGTGGCATGATCGATTTCTGTCACAACAGCCTGACAAGGCATTGATGTGATTTCAGTCAACCGGCAAGCCTCTGCTGTATCCACTCGTCGAGTACGGATGCGCGGAAGCGCCAGACTTTGCCGATCTGCAAGGCACGAATCTCCCTGCGCCGCGCCATCCTCTGGAGCGTCTTGGGATGGAGTTGCAAGATCGCTGCTGCCTGGTCCGAGTCGAGCAATGGCTCTGGGAAAAATGCACCTGGCAATAGCGCCTGCAAACGCGCCTTCGGAGGCTCAGCATCAGCAGCGGCGACCGGCTGAGTTTTCTCCGCAATGCTCCGCACGGTTAATCTGTCTTTGCCCGGAAGAGCCGCGTACAGATCGTTCCGTGCCCCATTGCCGACAACTGAAGACAAAGCCTCCACCGCACGGCGATCCTCTTTTCGTAACGCATCATTCATCACTACCCTCCACAATGGTGACACAAAAAGGATTATAGCATAATATAGATAATACACAAGTCGGGTAGTAAAAAACATGCAATACGCCGCTATATCATTCACGGATAGCGACATAGGAGAACATTTTTCAGGGGATGAGAAGGTGGGGAAGCCGGGCGCTGATCTTCAACGGGCTTGCCGCCCGTACTGCCTTGGCGTTTCAGCCTCTGGCCAGATTCAGCGCATAGCGGGCGTGCTTACGCTCGCCCGTGCGGACAAGCGCGCCCTTCTCGGTCAGGTCAGCCAAGTCGCGGGTCGTGGTTGCGGGTGAAGCGCCGGTGATCGTGCTGTAGTTGCCCGCGCTCAGTCCGCCCTTGAACCCGTCTGGGCCTTCCCGGAAGATTCGCAGGAGCGCCTTCAGTTGCCTGTCGTTGATGTGGCCGCGCAGCCGGTCAAGCAGCTTCGTCTTGGCAATCAGGAACTCCACTCGCATGATGGTCCGGCGCTGTGCTTCCAGCGCGATTTCCGCGAACCATGAAAGCCAGGCCGACACATCCATCTGCTTATTCGCCTTTTCCAGGGCTTCGTAATAGCTTTTCTGGTGGGCGAGAATTGTCGTAGCCAAGGCGACGAGCAGGGGATGACCGAAACTCTGTGCCAGCGCTTTTTCTGCGATGGCGCGACCAATCCGGCCATTGCCATCTTCAAATGGGTGAATGGACTCGAAATAGAGATGGGCTATGCCCGCCCTTGTAATGGCGGGCAGAGATTCCGCGCCCCTCGGCATCGTTTGATTGAACCATGCGATGAACCGCTTCATCTCGGAGGGAACCCACTTCGATGGAGGAGCTTCAAAATGTACTTTCTGCGCGCCAATCCTGCCGGAAATTACCTGCATTGGCTCCTTGCCGGTGCGGTATCTGCCGATGTCGATCAGGTCTTTTCTGCCAGCAGCAACCATCTGGTGCCAGCGATACAGCATCTGGTTTGAAAGAGGCTCAGCCGATGATCGAAAGAGATCGACCATCATCTCGGCAATACCTTGTTCCGCTGGCGTGGCTCGCCGCTTGTCGGCAGCCAGTCCAAGCTGGCGTTGGACGGAAGATTGTACGCTGGCCCGATTGAGGATTTCACCTTCAATCTCGGAGGTCGTCAGCGCTTCTCCGCTCATCGCTTCCACGAGAAGTTGATTGCGCTCGTCTTCGCCCAGGTGCTTGGCCGTGCCGATGACAACACCCGCGCCCAGGAGAAATTGCTCTTCGGCAGCGGCCATCCTGGAACGGTCCCACATGAAATTCGGCCAATCCGGGTTTTGCCAGTTCCAGGCCATGAGCGATAGCGAACCTCTCTATCGCTCATATTAGCTGATATACATGAGCGATACAAGAAGATTCTATCGCTCATGCTCAGGGCTGCTATCTGCCTTTGGTTGGATATGGCGTTGCTGCTTTGGGCTGCCAACCGGCCAACCGTTCTCTTGCTGCTTGGGAGTTGGAACAGCTTGCACCACGGTTGGTGTCGGCGTGGCAGCCGATGCGGAATCCGAATCCATGCAGCCTCGAATCCCCATTCCAGCAACCAATCCGATTACCAGGGCCGCAGTGGAGATCAGCGGAATCCAGAAACACAGCAACCAGGTGTTCAGTTGATGCAAGAGCGCATCAAGAGCATTCTCCCGCTTCTCCAGAGACTGCGTGAGCCGGTTGTTTGAGGACTCAACCTGAGCGACGACTCCGCCCTTTGCATCACTCAAAGTGCCGAGCGCGGCAGTGAGTTCCTTCTGGGCGCGCGTCATCATCTCGCTGGTTCCTTGCAGGCATCTGGCCGCAGCGGGCAGGCCGGATTCGAGAAAATTCTGGCGCAGACTCTCACTCAGCAATCTTGCAATCTTCTGTGCATCAAGCCCGGATTCGATCTTCTCGGGCAGTTGAGCAATCCGCGACTCCAGCTTGTAGACATAGCCGAGCATTTTCTGTTGTGCATCGTCTGAAAACTGCTGATGAAGGTCGAGCATTTCCTGAAAGCGCTCACGCTCCCCGGCAATTTCCATCGGCGTTTGGCGCGTGAGCAGGGCCAGGATGCCCATCGCTTCGAGAATGCGCAGCATCTCGTCGTCGGGGCTGAGCTTGCGAGTATGCGCGAGAACGCGATAATAGGCGGCCTGCATTTCTTCGGGGACGAGCCGAGCGAGAGAGTCGAACAAAGTCGGCTCTCCCACCACGGCAACTGTATTGGACGTTTCCGGTTCCGTGTTCATGGCAGGAACACCTGCTTTGCCCGGTCGAATTCAGAGAAGAGCCGCCGCCGGTAGCTCTGCGCGCGCATCACGAGCGACGCCCTCTTCAGTTCATCCACCTCAGCTTTGCGGTCTGCAACCTGCCCGAGTTGGATACCATGCTGGCGAACAGGGTTTTCGAGTTCGGCCAGCCGGAACTCCATCTGCAAGATCTCCGGAGAGAAGGCTTCGCGGAAGCGATTTGCCTGCTCCGTAGACTTCCAGTAGGTGAAGTCCGCCAGGGCGCTGGTTGCGTTTTCGACAATCACGTACTCGACTCGTTCCTGAAGACGGCTTGCCCAGGCAAGGACGCTTTCGACGCTGGCCGGGTCCGGCGTCACCACGCCGACCGCCGTAAAGCTGACGCCGGTCGCAGAAACATCGTCGTACATTGACTCGAACCAGTCGGCCGCGACCTGTCCGGCACCGGCTCCCATGTCGGCAAGGATGATGGCCGTGCCGCCGTCGAGATGATCGACGAAAGCGTCCAGACCGGCCGGCGTGTGGATGTTGACTTTGGTGACCCGCCCATTGAAAAAATGTTGCAGGGAGCCACGCGCTTTGTTCTCCGTGTCGAGATCAAGCAGCGTGACGGGAATCTCATTCGCCTCAAACCACTCGGCCAGGGCAACCATAACGCCGGTTTTGCCGACACCGCCCTTACCGCCCATCGTGAAAACTACACGCTTCGTATTGGCCGTCATTGCTCACCTCCATTGGTTGTCAGGGTCAGTGGTTCGTTCTCACGGAAGACGAAGCGGGCGCGCTTTGCCTCCCGCACCGCGGGCTTTGCCTTGAGAGCGGCAACACGTTCGAGCGCCGGCGACTCCGTCACGGGCAGGCTCGTTGGCGGCAGCTCAAATTGCGTACGTTTGCGATGCTTTGCACGGACCTTCACAAAAGAGTGAAGCGTGCTGAGTGCGACATGCAGACCCAGCCGCTCGTGGAAGAGCCGGGCGACTTCGCGGTAGGTCCGCCCTTTACGGCGCAGCTCGCGGATCAGTTCACGGTGGGGCTCCAGTTTGGAGCGCGGAGGTTTTTCAGGGAGAGGTTCGAGGATATTCTTGTGCATCGGTTCCATAAGGCATGGCTCCCGAGCACCGCACTGCGTTGTTCCAATAGGCGTCCAATAAGCGGCTCCGACTATGCCTGAAAGTGTCTTGCTGCGCTATCCATGCCACCTGATTTCAACAACTTACCAGGCTCTGAGCCACTTTCACGGCGATAACACGGGTTCAAATCCCGTCGGGGACGCCATATGATCTGCCGTCACAGATTCATCTGCTAACATACTGTAGAGTGAATGGGTTACTGCGGTTCCAAAGCCGCTATTAGAGCACCTAATCCCTTCCGGGAAAATGGCCCTTCCGATACTCATCTTGGACTCTATATAGCTGTTTTCAAATAGGATATGGAGGTTCCAAAGTAGGTGATTTAGGTAACTGAGAGCAATATCAACATCTAATTCCTTCCCCTGAATGTCGGCAAATGCCATTTCAGTTTGTAGAATCTCCGAATTGACCTTTTCATAGAGTGTTCGGAAATCCTCTTTGGTGAGCACGCCTTCCTGCATCTGCTCCAGCAACTTCCCTTTACGGCTGCCAAGACGGACAAACTGCGTTTTTAGCCTGACAGCCTCAGATTTCCGCGATGCGTTCCTCTGGTCCCAAACATCATGAAAAACCGCCTCAACTAACCGCATTCGTGCCGGGTTCGGTATTAGTGAATCGAGCACATGAATAAACTGTTGTTCTGCCCTGTCGTGCGGATGCGGAGATGGCTGTGCTCTCTGTGACAGTGATAGTAGGCGTATCGGCTATTGCGTCCTGCACTGGTGGATGCGGTCGCAGGCTTGCCGCACTTGTCGCAAATGATGATGCCCTTGAGCGGGTACGCTGGATTAGCGCCAACGTGCGGCACTGCGGTAATTGCCTTCCCTGCAAGTACCCGTTGAACCGTCGCCCAAACTGCCGGAGCAACGATAGGCTCAAATTTCCCCTCAGTCGAGACGCCCCAACTCAAATGCTCTACCAAACCTTTGTAGAGGGGATTGCGAAGCAAGCGCGAAGCCGTACTCGTGCTGAGTGCTTTGCCGCCAACTGTGCGCAAACCCAGAGCGGTAATCCATTCGATAGCGTGCTGGAGCCTGTTACCCTCTGCGATCTTCGAGAACAAAGCAGCCATTTGCGGTGCGCGTCCTGGATCATGTATCAGTGGAGGTTGTCCGTTGGCGCCATTCAGGTATCCGAGCGGGGCCAGCCACGGCCAGCCTCCGTTGGCCAATACGGCCTTCATTCCTGACATTGAACGCTCACGTCTCACGTCGTTATCAAGCTGGGCCACAGACTGCAACAGGCTTGCAACGAAGTTGCCTGTAGGGGTATCGTCTACAGGTTCCTTAACTGATGCCAGATCAATGCCCCAACGCTTCAGTTACACCCTGTAGATTGCGCCGTCATCTCTATCTCTGGAAAAGCGGTCATATTTGTCGATGACAAGATGGCTAATCTCTTTATGTCGATGCTTTAGATAAGCGGACATCCTCTGAAACTCGGTTCGGTCCGCAGTCTTCGCAGACTCCCCTGCCTCAACAAACAGGCAATCAACCGCAATCCCGCGTTCCCCGCACCATTCACGGCACGCTCGCTCTTGTTGTTCAAGGCTCGTGTTTTCCACTTGCCGCGAACTGGAGACGCGGGTATAAATGACAGCTCTTCCGCTCACATCTCCTCCGGGTGTTCCCGTGCATAAGCAAGCCATCGCACGGATTCAGGGTCAACCTTCCAATCTGCTTGAACCTGATCGTAGAGATGATTGGCAAGAACGGCGATGGAATCGCGGACCCTCTCTAGTTGCTCGTCCGTCTTCCCTTCCGCCTCTACACCGAGTATTTCTCTGCACTTTGCAACTGAGAGAGCCATAGTGCCGTTATACTACCTGATGCTAGGAATAGCCGGTGACACTGGGCTTGGAACTCAATTGCAAGGGCTTTCTTCATTGCGCTTTGTTCTTGAAAGCACCTTTTCGTTGGGGGGATTACCCCCGAATCGTACCCTTTACCAGATTGCACAGCATGCAAACAAAGGCTTTAGCATTTCATAGGTGGGGACGAATCGTACTGGACATGGTACGAGACCGTGCATTGCCGAGTTTGGGCGCGGCCTGGGTGTCATCATTGGCCACCAAGTGTACCTCTGGTTCGTTCAGCGGTGATGAGGCTTGCTGCGAAACTCTCAGATTCGCCGGAAAACTTCCGGGCAAGTACCGCGTCCCCTCGATAATCTTTTGCGCCCTGCCCTCGTTCGTCTTATATGGCTGGTAAGAGGCTGTGGTCTGAAACGTTCTTCCACTTAGCAGGGCATGGAGCGTAACCAGAAGGAAGAATCTTATTTTTCCGTTCTAAATGAATAAGTTACATTATTCTTCAGAATTACGTATTCGAGTCAATCTGCGCCAATACGGCACGGGAGAGCCGCTTGCGCTCACTCCGCTCTGTTGCACTACCGGAGAGCCTGAGCCCCCCACACCCCCTAGCCGGTCAGTGGAAAAGGACGGGGAGCCGTCATCGTCAATATGGGGAACAAATACCAAACTGGGGTATACCCCAATATCGTAGTGAGCAAATCGTAAGAATGTGGAATACTTTCGCCTTTATTTCGCCTATACTGATTTTATGGCATTCGGATTCCCTATTATCGAACGAAAGCAATTCATCGTGAAGTGCAGGCTTTGCCGCCGCGATGTACCGTCCTGTGCGCGGCACAACTGCCTGCTGATTCGAGGCCGAAGCTCCCATGCCGGTATTCGACGCATTGAGCCATCCCATCGAATTGCCGTAAGTATTGGAAACTTGCTGCATCAGCAGCAGGTCGCAGCGCGGCGAAAGGAACCGCTGGTAAAGCGTATTTGGCGAGTTCATCATCTGGCGGTAAAGGTTGTACTGTTGTTGCACGGTGTTGCAGGTTTGTAGAGCCGTTGTAGCGATCTTCACGGTGTTGGTACACGCCCCATAGCCAAGTCAGTACGTTGGTGGCGAGCACAGCAATGCCCGTGCGGCGGCAACACCGGCCAAGGTCTTCTTGTCGCCCGGTTCGCCGTGCGAGGACTGGTAGCCGCCACAACAAAGGCGATGCCGTTCGCATGTTGCTGGAAGAGTTTCCTGACGATACGCCCGTCGCTTACCTGGGCGACGATGCCACCGACGAGGATGCCTTTCAGGCTCTCTCGGGCAGAGGTTTGTGCGTGTTAGTGCGCCCTCGATGGCGGCCCAGCAGTGCGCATCTTTGGCTGCGCGCGCCGCGAGAACTCCGTCGCTTCCTGGCTGACTGGCTGACGGCGCTGCGGCAAGGAGCAAATCAATATTTCTCTGCATAAGTTTTCTGTAGACCTTATGTTTGTCCAAGCAGTCTATTTGGTTGAGAGCGCAAACGGGAGGAGCCACTGATCATAGAATCTGCATCGCGTTCGATCGCACAGCCGGCAGTGCGCGATCTTCAAGGCGCGGATCGCCCGGTAACGACCTATATCCTGCGAAGCTGGGAAAGGCTCACCCGCTCCATGAGCGAGTATGCTTCCCTGGTGGATGCAAAGATCGATTCCCATCCAATCCTCTATTTGCCCGCAGATGTAACTATTCCGGAGGAGGTAGTCGAGTTATATGATCGCAGTCGCGTCAAGGTCAGAACACTTCCGCAAGTCATCAATAAAATGGGTGACGCAAGGCCCGAAGATCTGCCCGCTCCCGGATTGCTTTATCTGCCGAACCCGTATATAGTCCCGGGAGGGCGTTTCAATGAGATGTATGGCTGGGACAGCTACTTCATTGTTCTGGGGCTGATATCGAGTGGTAAATACCAGCTTGCCCGAGGAATGGTGGAGAATCTCTTCTTTGAGATCAAACACTACGGCGCGGTCTTGAACTCAAATAGAACCTACAGTCTTACTCGTTCGCACCCACCGTTTCTCACCGCAATGATTCGCTCCATCTTTGAATCCGAACAATGCTTTGACGCTCGTGAGACGAGAGTCGCCTGGCTGGAAAACGCATACCAGGTCGCCACAAGATACTATGCAATCTGGATGGAGATATACCACAGAGCGGGCGACACGGGACTCTCGCGTTACTATGACATCGATTCCGGTCCTGTTCCGGAACTGGCCGATGACACGACCTACTATTTCGATGTGATCGACTGGCTCCTGGCTCATCCGCAGCAAGACCCGGGCTTCCTGATCTCGGATTGCCGCCGCTCCGTTCCAAACACTGACCTGCCAATCGCTTCCACTCATTGCAATCCAAGGACTGGCGTTCGGCGTGCCGCAGCCAGCGTGAAAGGCCACTTCCTGACGGACGACTTCTATCTAGGAGACCGAGCCATGCGAGAGTCGGGCTTTGATTCCAGCTTTCGCTTTGGTCCATTCTGTGGCATGACACATCACTTTGCTCCAGTATGTCTTAATAGCCTACTCTATCGCTACGAACGCGATATGACCGGCTTTGCTCGTGAACTGCATCTTTCCTGCGATGCGCAGATGTGGGATGCGCGAGCAATACAGCGCGCAAAATCAATCCGGAAGTATTTGTGGAAAGCGGACGAAGGGCTTTTTCAGGACTACAACTTCGTCAGCGGACAAAGTTCCCGCTACAGCTATCTCTCCACTTACTATCCCATGTGGGCAGGCCTCGCGACCAAGGAACAGGCCGAATCGTTGCGCGGAAATCTTTGCCTCTTTGAACGATCCGGAGGCCTGGCGATGAGTGCGCAAGCCAGTGGAATGCAGTGGGATGAACCCTATGGCTGGGCGCCCTGTAATTTGATCGTAGCCGAGGGAATGAGATCCTATGGCTACTTCGATGATGCACGTCGCATTGCACGCGCCTTCATGGCCACGGTTGACCATGGCTTTGCAAACGATGCAACCGTTCGCGAGAAGTATGACGTTGTGAGAAGCGATGCCGAGGTCCATGTCACCGCGGGATACAAGGAAAATGTAATCGGATTCGGATGGACCAATGGCGTCTATCTGAAAATGCAGGAGCTATTGTCGGAGATCGGAGAATAACTTGGGATGCTCGGGTTCTCCCGATGTTTTCTTCATGATGCAGCATGCGCGTTGTATGTTTGCATCCGCAAGAATTTTCACCCGTTGCTCGACTCCCTGTCGATGGAGATAGCTCTTCTGGTGGGCTGAAATTGTCGTAGTCAAGGCGAGAAGCTAGGGATGACCGAAACTCCTTGCCAGAGCCTTTTCTGCGATGTCGCGGCCAATCCAGGTTTTGCCAGTTCGAGGCCATGAGCGAAAGCGAACCTCTCTATCACTCATCAAACCGCATCAATATGAGCGATACGATCAGATTCTATCGCTCATGCTCAAAGGCGCTATTTGCTTTTGCTATAGCGTTGCTGCATGGGATGCCAACAGGCTCGACTTTATCTCGCGATTATGGCACCGGGACAGCTTGCAACCTTGTTGGTGTCGGCGAGGCAGCCGCTGTGGGAGCCGAATCCATGCAGTTTTGAATCCCTTACCAGCAAACAGTCCATCTCTGTTTTTGTCAGTGCGCGATCAATCGCTTTGAAGCCGTATTCCTCAAGCTCGCGGAAATGTGATGGCGGTCACGTAGACCTGTGATCTCCCTCATAGTGAGCGCCACCCATATATGAGTTAAGTTCATTTATGTCTGCGGGTCTAAATCGGATGGCTCTTCAACAAGACATGGCTTTGACAGAATTTGCGATTGACTCAGTGCCAGCGGGCCGACGGGAACGGCGTCGCGTTGAAATCCGCGAACGGCTGGTGCGGGCGGCGCTTCGCATCTTTACAGCGAAAGGGTTCACGGCCACCACGTGCGAGGACATCACAAATGCCGCCGACGTGGGCAAAGGCACTTTTTTCAACTACTTCCCGAGTAAAGACCACATTCTTGCCGCCTTTGCCGAGATGCAGCTCGACAAACTGCGTGCGCTGGTGAAGGAAGCGCCCGGCATACATGAATCCGCGCCGCAAATGCTGCAAAAGATGAGCGAGCGCATGACGGCGGAGCCGAGCCGCACTCCAGAGATTACGCGGATGATGTTGCTGGCGAACCTCTCGACAGAACCGGTGCGCAGGGCGATGAGCGCCTATCAGGAAGAAGGCCTCTCCTTGTTGAGCCAATTGGTCGAGTTGGGCCAACAGCGCGGCGAGATCCGCACCGACTATAGTGCCGCAGAGATTGCCGGCGCCTTCCGCCATGTCATCTTTGGGGCGTTGCTGCTCTGGTCTCTTCGCCCGGATGTGCCGCTCAAGGAGCGGATTGACAGCTCGATTCAGCTTCTGTGGAAGGGTATTGCAGCGCCCGTCGGAAGGAGCGCCCCATCTGCGGAAGCAAGGCCGAAGGAGTAGAGGTCATGTGGAAGAAACCGCTTGTCATGGGAATCACCGGAGCCGCAGCGGTTGCCCTTGTGGGGGTGGTGTGCGCTTCCTGGCTTCGCCACGATGACACGCTCGTTGGATCGGGCACCGTCGAAGCCAGAGACATCCGCATTGGGTCAAAGGTGGGCGGCCGGATCGACAAGGTACTGGTGCGCGAGGGGGATACGGTCAAAACCGGAGAGCTTCTCATCACCTTCGACGACCGCGAGCTGAAGGCTACTTTGGAACAGTCGCAGGCTAATATGGAGAGGATGGAGCGCGGTTCGCGGCCGGAGGAGATTGCCGAGGCGCGCGCCGCCGCGGCCCAAGCCAAGGCCGACCTTGAAGAGCGGAAGAATGGCTACCGCCGTGAAGACATTGAAGCTGCGCAAGCGGACCTGGAACGAACCGAAGCAGACGAGCACCGCACCCAACTCGACTACCGGAGGGATCAGGATCTGTTGCAGAGTGGCGTGATCTCCCGCCAGCAATACGACGCGGGCGAAGCAAGCTGGAAGGTAGCCGAGGCACAGAGGCGTAACGCGCAACAGAAGCTGGAAGAGCTGCAACGCGGCTACCGCCCGGAAGAGATCGCTTCCGCGGAGTCTCATTATCGCCAGTTGCAAGCCACTCTGGACAAGCTGGTGAATGGAAATCGCAGCGAGGACATTGAATCGGCCCGTGCTCAATACGCTTACGACCAATCGCGTTTCCGTGAGGCAAGCATTGTGGCGCCGGCGGACGCAACCGTCGAGGTGTTGGATATCCGGCCCGGCGACTTGATCGCCCCGAACACAACCATTGCCACCCTGATCGAGAGCGACCAGATCTATGTCCGCATCTATGTTCCAGAGACAAAAATCGGCCTCGTGCGCATTGGTCAGCGGGCCGAAGTGCGCCTGGATTCATATCCCAAGGAAGTCTTCCAGGCCGAAGTCGAACAGATCAACGAGCAAGCCGAATTTCTGCCGCGCAACGTGGAGACAAAAGAGGAGCGCGTTCACCAGGTTTTCGGCGTCAAGCTGCGCATTCATGACCCCGGCGGGCGCGTCCGCGTGGGCATGGCCGCAGACGTGAAACTGAACCCCTAGGAGTGACCCGTGAGCAGCGTCTCTTCCGATAGTGCCGCGATCCGCGCCGCAGGCATCACGCGGCGATTCGGCGATTTCACGGCGGTGGACGACGTTCATCTGCGCGTGGAACGAGGTGAGGTCTTCGGATTTCTCGGTCCCAACGGCAGCGGCAAGACCACGGTGATCAAGATGCTCATCGGACTGCTGCCTCTCTCTGGCGGCGATGCCTGGGTGGATGGGCTCGATGTGCGAATCGATTCGGAGGCGGTGCGGGAGCGCATCGGCTATATGTCGCAGAAATTCAGCCTCTATGACGATCTGACGGTGAATGAGAATTTGCAATTTCATGGTCGCATATACGGCCTGCGCTCGCAAGTATTGCGCAGGCGCATCGAAGAAGTCGTCGCAGGGCAGAATTTGGAGCCTTATCTCGACCGGCAGGCGGGCAAACTGTCGGGCGGTTGGAAGCAGAGGCTGGCGCTGGCCTGCTCGACGCTGCACGAACCGAAGATCATGTTTCTCGACGAGCCGACTGCCGGCATCGACCCGGTGGCGCGGCGGGAGCTGTGGGATCTGATTTTCGCGCTTTCGGGGCAAGGGATCACCTTTTTTGTGACCACTCACTATGTGGATGAGGCCGAGCGCTGCAGCCACGTCGCCTACATCTACTACTCGAAACTGATCGCCGACGGTACCCCCGCGGAGTTGAAAGCCCTGCCCGACGTGAATCCCCCGGGCAGCCGCCGCGTCGAGATCACCGCTCCCGAAATCACTCGGGCGCTGCGCGTGGTGCGGGAGATGCGTCAAGTCCGCAACGCCACCGTCTTCGGTCAATCGATTCACGCCCTGATCGACGCGGATTTAGACCTCAACGATCTGACGGTGCAGCTTGCCCGCAGTGCGGTTGCCGTCCAGGAACTGCGCCCTCTTCAGCCCAGCCTCGAAGACGTTTTTGTGGAACTGACCTACAAGCATCGGCAGAAACTGGAGATGGCCCATGCGTAACCCGTTCGGCAAAGCATTTCGCGGCTTCGGCGCCATCCTCTACAAGGAGGTGCTACATATCCGGCGCGACCAGTCGGCCCTCTTCATTGCCCTCATCATGCCGCTCCTGCAGATGGTTTTGCTGGGCTTCGGCATCGATACAAACGTGCGCCAGGTGAAGACGGCTGTCCTGGATGAAGACCATCGCCTGGAGAGCCGCCAATTTATCGACCGCCTGCGCAACTCGGACACCTTCCGGGTCGTTGCTTTCGTACAAAACGACCGTCAGCTCAACGATGCCATCGTGGCCGGCCGGGTCAAGGTGGGAGTGAAAATTCCATGGGACTACTCCGATCGGCTGCTCAAGCACGAGGGTGCGCAGGTTCTGGTCCTCGTCGATGGCGCGGACTCTTCCGTCGCCAGCCATGCGGTCAACGTGGCCACGGCGATCGGCCTCGACGATTCGTTGCAGCGACTGCTCGGAGACCGGCAGGCGATGCCGGTCGAAGTCCGGCCGCAACTGCTCTTCAACCCCGACTCCCGCTCGCCGAATTTCTTCCTGCCGGGACTGATGGCCGCTCTTCTACTGCAGGTGACCACATTTCTGACCGCTTTAGCCGTCGTAAACGAAAAAGTCAATGGCACTCTGGAACAGCTCTTCATTACTCCGGTAAAGCCTCTCGGACTGATGTTCGGCAAGATCGTGCCCTACCTTGGCGTCGGCTTTGGCGAACTCTGCCTCATACTCGTACTGCTGGTCACCGCGTTTCGTGTCCCCATTCATGGAAACGTTGTGCTGCTGCTGGTCTTGTCTCTCCCCTATCTGTTTGTGTGCCTCTCCATTGGCCTGCTGGTATCGAGCAAGGCGAATTCGCAATCTGAATCCTTCCAGCTTTCCGCCTTGACCTTCCTGCCTACCATCTTTTTCTCCGGATATATCTTCCCTCGTGACACTATGCCTCTGCCGTTTTACATCATCAGCTTCTTCGTCCCAGGGACGTACTACATCAAAATAACCCGCGGCATCATCCTGCGGGGCGCTGGAATTATGGACTTGTGGACGGACGGGCTGGTGCTGCTGGGAATGGGCTTGGTATTGATTTTGCTGGCCGCCAAACGCTTCAAGAAGAAGGTCATTGCCGAATGAAGCGCCGCAACCGCGCCGGCTTGAGCGGTGTGGCTTCAAGGTGCAGCCGCGCTGATTCCGCGATAACCCTTCAGAGATGGGCAAACTCGAACTCGCGCGCGATCAGGCCCAGTAATAGCGGCTGGAACTGATGCAGGAAAAAGTGATTCCCCGGCACCAACCTCATGGCGAAATAATCGCTTGTGTATTGCGACCATTCCGCAACGGATTCGGGCGGAGCCAGGGGATCGCTCATTCCCGCGAATGCAGTGATCGGCACACCAACGTCTGGCGAAGAAACGCAGAGGTAGTTCTCCACTGCCTCCAGATCGGCGCGCAGAGCCGGTTCGAGCTGTGTCATCAGCTCGGACTGCATAAGAACCTCCTCGGGCGCTCCTCCCCAGGACCGCAGCCGCTGACGAAGAGCATGGGGCGGAAGTAAGTGGCTCCCGCGGTGGATGGGGAGCACGTGCGGCGCTCGGCAGCCGGAGACAAAGAGATGCACCGGCGGCTGGCCCCGGCCAACCAGAATTCGCACCATCTCGAATGCGACCATGGCGCCAAGGCTGTGGCCAAAGACGCTGTATCGACCTTGGCAGAGGTGCGCCAGCGCATCGGCGGCAGAGGCCCCCATCTCCGCCACGCTGTGCAAGGGCGCTTCGCGGAGGCGGCCGCCATGACCGGGAAGTTCGACCGGCATTAGTTCCAAAGAGGCCGGCAGCTGTTCCGCCCACTTCCGATAGATGGCCGCTGAGACTCCAGCATAGGGAAAACACAACAGCAGCTCTTCTCCCGCCTGCAAGCCGATCTTGCTGAATGGCAGCCAACGATTGCGAATGCTTGCCTGCTGTAATAGCTCGGTCATGTGTAATAGCTCGGTCATGAGAAACCCGCACCCGATTGGATTCGTGGCAGTTTGATAGTGAAAATGCGAATGAGCGAAGTAAGTTCAGAGTGTTTTTTCACTTTTTCACTGCTTCACTCACGATTGTTTCGCAATCTAATAGTCACCTTGCTAGTCTCCTGAGTCGGAAGTTCGTTGGAGATTATAACGGCGAAACCACAGATCCTTCGACTCACCCCCCCAAAAAACTGAAGAGCGTTTGGGGCTCCTTTCACTCAGGATGACAGCTCGAATCATGATATGAACCACTGCCTCACTACACTAGCTGGCCTTTTCCATCAGTTGACTGGACGGCGTACTGACGCCAAAGCTCACTTGGCGCGTCAGGCGGCTGGCACGCTTCACCCGGTAGAACCTCCTCGCGAAGGTCCAGTCCCGCCACCACAGGATTTTGAAAGCAAGACGCAGAAACCGGCTCGGCTTGCGCTGGAAGGCTCGTGTGGCATCGAGAGAAATCTGGATATAGGAAGCCGCTGAAAGCTTTCCTAGTCCCCGGTTGCTGTCGGAGATACACACCAATTCTTCGGGGCCGATCAAGCCCTTTTCCTCGGCGTCGCACCATAACGGAGTTGGACTGGCATAGTACAGCGGACGGAAGATCGCGCTCTCCAAGGGAAGGCTCTCAGCAAAGCGTATGGTGCGGCGAATTTGCTCTTCGGTTTCCATGGGAGCGCCCATCATGAAGAATCCTAGGCAGTACAAGCCGCTGCGATTCGCCAATTGGATCGCGCGCCGGTTCTGCTCGACATGGGTTCGTTTTCTGTAGAAATCGAGAACCTCCTGGGTGCCCGATTCAAGCCCGAACAAACACAGCCGGACGCCGGCTCGGCGCATCTTGCGGCAGAGGGCTTCGTCGATGGTGTCGGTCCGCACGTACATGATGAAGATCAAGCGCAGCCCTCGTGCCGCAATCCCATCGAGAATGGCCTCGGCGCGCTTGCGATTCGCCGTGAAGGTATCGTCGAGAATAAAGACCACTTCGTAACCTGCACGCGCCAAGCCCTCGAGTTCATCGAGAACAGAGGCGGCAGTGCGCTGATAATAGTTCTCGGTGAGCTGCCAACAGCAACAGAAGGCGCAGTGGAAAGGGCATCCGCGGGCGGTCATGAGGGGCACGCCCAGCAAGCGCCGCTTGCCCCGCCGCGTCTCGGAGATCGCGTATGCCTCTGGATTGACCAGATGAAAGGCGGCCGGCGGAAGGGTTTCGAGATTCTCCGGAGGAATCGCTCCCTCGCTCTTGCAGACCGGGCCGCCGGGAGCGGAGCGGTAGAGCAGCCCAGGGCAGCCGGAGAGATCCTCGTGCGCCAGAACCTTCGAGAAGACCTCGGCAACCCGATCGGTCGCATCGCCGATCACGGCCACGTCCGCACCCTCTGTCAGTTGCTTGCACAAGGTGATGTCCGGCCCACCCAGCACGATGGGGATCTCCGGCCTCACCGATCGAATATCGCGAACGATCTGCGCCACCATGGGGCGGGCCAAGGTTGCGACGCTGATGCCGACCGCATTCTTGTTCTCAACCAAGGAGATCATTCGCTCCGGACTGTAATCCTCCCCTTCGAAGTCCACGAACTCCACGTCGAAACCGGCGTTCAGGAGGGCAGCGGCGATATAGAGAATCCCCAATGGAGGCGTCATCGGGAGTTCGTGACTTTCGACTTCGATTGGAGCGCCGATCTCGTTGGACTCTTGAAACCACGGAAGGCAGGCAGGAAAGATCAGCAGGATTCGCCCTTTTGTGTTGATAGCCATGGCAAGTCTCCCCCTTCAGATTCTTGTTTCGATGCGCGGGTCCGCACCAATTCGGCACCGTTCATCTCAAGCGTTGAAGGCTTTCTCGAGATATGCCTCCAAAGTAGTCACTTTGAAGTCGGGCAGCACTTTGCCAAGCTGCTCCGAGTCACCCACGAAGTCGTGTTTCTCGAAATAATTGAGGATGATCACCTTGGTGCCGACCGTTCGCCAGTAGAACCGGAACAAGGTCGGGCGGAGCAGACGCAGGAGAGGTAGCAGGGCGTGGCCGACATGAAATACCTTCCGCTTGAGCACTTTCCCGACGGCATCCGCCACTTGGAACATATTTCGGCGGTTGGGGTCGATGACATCCAGGGGGCCATTGATGACGCGCTTGCTTCGGACCAGGGTGCAAACGACACGCGCCACATCCTGTTGGGAGGTAAAGTGAGAGATGTGATTGCCGTCCAGAGGGAGGAAATAGAAACCCCGCTTGAGCAGCCACGGGGCGTATCCCAGCCAGTCCTCCATTAGGCTGCCACAGCGCAAGCTGGTCCAAGGAACGGCGCTGGCGCCCATCATCGCCTCGATCTCGTGCTTGGCGTCAAGTGTGGCATAGCTTGGCCGCTGCGTGGGCGCCAAAGAAGACATGAAGATCAGATGGGGCAGCCGTGTTTGTCGAGCCGCGGCAATGGCCACGCGGGCCGCCTCGAAACCGATGCTGGTGTCGCCGCCGCCTGCCAGCGGGGCGATCAGGAAAGCGGCGTCCGCCCCTTCCATGGCCTGCGACACTTTTTCCGGGGAGAGCATACTCCCTGGGATAACCTCGGCCTGGGGAAAGCGCTCGCGAATGCGTTCCGGCGATCGGGCCAAAATCCTCAGGCGAACTCCCTGTTTCAGGAACTCGTCGTTATAGGCCGCTCCGATCGGTCCGGTGCCGCCCAACACGGTGATCAAAGGTTGGCTCGCAGTGACATTCTTTTGCTCCATATTTCCTCCTTTTTCGCGAGTCGATCTCGCGATCTATTTTTCATTGCTCCACCGGTTCACACGCGGGGCGCGCCTGCGTGTTGCCATGGTTGTCGAGATCCGCTGCCAGGGCATCGACGCACGTTGCCGGGTTCGCGGCGATGATCTCAAGCAATCGGATAAATTGGCCCGTCCAGCCTTCGATAGTCGAAGCGTCGAACAAGTCGGTGTTATAAATGATCCAGCCGGTAAGCTGGTTGCCAATCTCCATGGCATACAGCGTCATATCCAGCCGGGAGATGGCAGCTTCGCGCCGCACGGGCAAGAAGGTCAAATCGGGCAGTTTGAACTCGGGCAGCGGAAAGTTCTCAAGCACCAGCATCACCTGAAAGATGGGGTTTCTCCCCGGGTCTCGCGGTGCCTGCAGATGCTCAACCACTTGTTCAAAGGGCAGATCCTGATGCGCGAATGCCCCCACCACCGTTTCGCGGGCGCGCTGCAACAACTCTGCCAAGCTGGGCGATCCGGACAGATCGCTGCGTAAGACAATGTTGTTCATGAAATGGCCGACGAGGCTCTCGAACTCCGGCCGCATACGCGCCCCAACCGGGGAGCCTACGCAAAACCGATCCTGTCCGGTGAGGCGTCCAAGCAAGACCTGCAGGCCGGCCAACAGCGTCATGAACAGGGTCACTTTTTCCTGTCGGCACCTTTCCCGTAGAGAGTGAGCCAGCTCGTCCGGGATTACGAACGAATGGCAGGCTCCGGCAAACCTGCGCACGGCGGGCCGAGGCCGGTCGGTGGGCAGCTCCAAACGCAGAGGAAAAGCATCCAGTTGCCGTTTCCAATAAGCCATGTGCTCGTTGAGAAAGCCGCCCGAAAGTCTGCCGCGGAGCCAGGCGGCATAATCGACGTACTGTACGGGCAGGTCTTTCAAAGGCGCGGGCTTGCCTGTCCTTTGCGCGTTGTACAAGGCGACGAGATCGCCGATCAACACGGCCATGGACCAGCCGTCGGCCACCAGCCGGTGGGTGGTCAGCACGATGATGTGATTCGTGGCCCCGAGTCGAAGAAGAAGGGCGCGCAGCAGGGGAGCGCTGGAGGGTTGGAAGGGGCGCTGGGCCTCCTCGGCAATCGCCTTCTCGATCTGCGGCTCCCAGTCTGTCGCTGCGTGGTCAGGCAGATCGATGATCGGCAGTTCTACTCCGGCTTCGGGCAGGATCTGGAGTTCAGGATGGCCCGCCACAGTGAAGAATGAGCTTCGCAGGGTTTCGTGCCGCGCAACGACGAGTTGGAGGCTCGCTTGCAGCAGGTTAATATCGAGAGGCCCCAAAATACGGATCGCCACCGCAATGTTGTGATAGGGGTCCTCTGCCGGTGGATCACCGGCCGTGAGCAAGTGCTGCTGCACAAAGGAAAGGGGCAGGCTTCCAGACCGATCGATGCGATGAGGCGACGCCTCGGAGGATGAGGGTGCCTGTTGCCGTCCGGCTTCGATGAGGGCTGCCAGATTCGCCACAGTGGGCTGATCGAACAACTGCTCGATAGGCAACTCCATGCGCGTTTGCCCGGCCAGCCGGGCTAGTACGCCCGCCGCCAGCACGGAGTGGCCGCCCAACTCAAAGAAATTGTCGTAAATGCCCACTTCGCGCACCTGCAGCAACTCCTGCCAGATCGCCACGATTTGGCGCTCCAGCTCGGTCCGGGGCGGCACGTGCCTCTCCGAAGCTGGGGCCGCGCGGCCAGCGAGTCGACCGAGTTCCTCGCAGTCCACGCTCCCATCGCTGCGGCGCGGGATCGCTTCGACCTGGAGAAAACGGCAGGGATGCGATCTTCCAAAACGGTCGCGCAGAATTGGGTGGCCGCTGGCGCTCAGCAGATCCTCATCCGGGCCAGCCAGAAACGCCGTGATTCTCTGGGCTGGAGCGGGTACGTTGGCCAACTGCCGCCGCAGTTCAGGTCTGCCTTCGTCTAGCCCGACGGCAAGCCAACTCTGCCGGCGGTGAAGGGCCGCCAGGATCGAGTGCAACGCCTGTTGTGTGGAAATAGTGGGAGAACCACTGCTTCCAGCGGCGTCCAAGGACGGCCACGCGGAGGCCTCGCTCATCCGCCCGTCATCCCAGTTGCTCCAAGCAAGACACCGGACCCCCAGGCAGCCGCGGTGAGAACGATCGACACAGAAAGAGTCCAGGAAGCTGCTGGCAGCAGCGGAGGTGCTACGATTGTCTCCGCCGAAGATCCCATTGACCGAGGAGAACGCGACGAATAGGGCATCGGAGCGATCACGGACGAGCTGCTGGACGGCCCACGTTCCGTACACCTTCGCGTGAAACGCTGCCTCGAAAGTCTCTCGCGTCGCTTCCGTCACAGCACACCCGTATGCGCGCCCGGAGCCCGGCAGGGCATCTTCTTCCGCCAGATGAAAGACACCCGCGAGGGGTGCCTGCCACTTCGCCTCGGCACGAGCCACCGCGCCCCGTAAAGCGGGTAAATCCGCGCAGTCGGCCGCTTCGTAGATGTACTCGCCTCCCGCTGCGTCCAGCGCAATCGCGTTGCGGATACGCCTGGAAATTTCGGTTTCCCGCTCCAAGTGCTCCGCCCAGGCACTCTTGTCCGGCAGGCTGGTGCGATCAAGGAGAATCAGCTTGGCCTGGTAACGCTTCATCAGCACTCCGGCCAGCGCTGTTCCGATCTCCCCCAGACCGCCGGTCAGCAGATAGACCCCGCCTTGCTGGATGGGGTAATCGCACATCGGCTCTCGTGCCAGGTTCACTCGGTCAAGAGCCGGGACGAGCCGCCGCCCCTGGCGATAGGCCGCCTCGGTATCCCACCTGGCCAGAAGCAGCTCCCCTATGAGTTGCGCAACATTAGCCTGTAGCGGGTCTGGCTGGAGATCGACCAGGCGGCAATGCAGCCAGGGAAGCTCATGGGAGACGGTTTTGAGAAAGCCGCTTATGGTCGCGTTTTCCCAGGCCACTTGATCTTGCGGCAGGATCGGCTGCGAGAGACTGGTTATAGCATACAGTCTCACTTGCCGATCCGGGGCTGCCTGCCCGGCCAACGCCTGGACGAGGTACAAGAGACTGTACAACCCGCGCTCCTGGCTCTCCGCGAGCTGCCAAGGAGCGGAGATTTCCTCATGACGTTGTGCGTAGCTGCAAAGATGCACGACAACCGTGGGATGATCGTTGCCGGCGGCCAGGAGCGAGAGAAGCTGCCGGTAGTGGCTGGGGTTTTTGAGGTCAATCTGGAAGCGGTCTGGAGAGGTTTGAAAAAACCATTCGCCGGGCTCTACGGTGATGGACCTCCTGCCCAAACGGCGCAACTCGTCTTGCAGGCCTTCGCCCAGCCCGGCCTGATCGAGCAGCAAGAGAAATGGCCCAGCTGAGAGGGAGAGGGACGGCGATGCTGTCCTCGAACGCCACACCCGGCGATAGAACCAGGCCGGCATCGTATCGCCCGCGCCCAAACTAACCTCAAGATCCTGGAGCGCCTTCTTGAAATCGCCCGCCTCAAAACGCCTGTGCAACACGGACCTCTGCGTCTTCCCGGCGGTCGTTCTGGGGAACTCCTCCCGGGCCAGGGGAACTACGTAGGAGACTTGGACACCCAATTCGGCTCCTAGCTTCGCCTTCACTGCGCGCACTGTCTCGGCCTGATCACAAAGGAGGCTGGAGGAAGGGGCGAAGAAGATGGCCAGAGCTTTGGCGCCGAGACGGGCATCGCTGACGCCGCACACCCCAACGTAAGTTGGCTCCACGCCGGGAATGCCGTCCACCAGACATTCGATCTCCTCGCAAAGATATTGGACGCCATCGACGATCACGATCTCGTCCCGCCCGGTAACGGTCAGACGCCCCTCCCGCACGATTGCCAGGTCGCCGGTGTCGAACCATCCATCGCCTGCAAAGGCCTTCCGCGTTGCAGCCGGAGACTTGTTGAATCCTGGGGTAACGACATCTCCCCGCACCTGCAACCGTCCGCATTCCCCTTCCTGAAGTGGCTGATTTTCTTCGTCGATCACTCGGATCTGAACGCCGGGCACGGGGGGGCCGAGGTCGACAAAGCGCGTCTTCTTGCCTTGCCAACTCTCTGCCATCGAGACACTCTCCGAGGCAAGCGCAGGGGAATGGATCGGACTTTCCTCTTCCAACTCGAACTCCCGCTGCCAGGCGATCGCCGAGCACACTTCAGCCGTGCCATAGAACGGTTGCATGGCGCGGCTCCTCACTCCGTAGGGAGCAACAGAACGCAGGAACTCTTCGGCAATCGGCATGGCCTGCGGATGGTTGCCGATTGCAAACGACTTGACACACGAGAGATCCCAACTCCTCGCACCCGTATCCGCAAGGCTCTCCACAGCGAGCTTGTAGCCGTAACACGGCGACCATGTTTTCGTAACGCGATGTCTGTCGATGAGTTCCATCCACTGGCATGGGCTGGCCAGCACGTCATCCGTGGCCACGTGGATCTGCCGGCATCCCAGGTAGACGTCTTTGATGTGTGCCATCAGCAGAGCCGCCGGGTGATCCATCGGCTGCCAGTTCAGTGTGATGTCTTCGGCAGTGTAACCGCAGAACTGCCGCAGAGAATGAATATGACATACGATGCCGCGATGCGTAATGGGAACACACCTGGGCACACCATCGGAGTTCGGAGTCAATTGCAGGAAGGCCACCTCCTCCGGCCGGCACTGATGGATCTCCTCACTGATCGGGTTCTCGAGCAGGCTGGCCAAAGAGAGAACGCGAAGATTGCTCGACGATATCCGCTTGCAATGTTCGGTGAGGGCCGCGTCCAAATGGCCGCTGGTTATGATAGCGGGGTGGTCCAGCAACTCCCAGTTGTTGACCATCCAATCCTCGCGCCGGCAGAACATCCATTTGTTTTCGTGGTCCAGTAACTCCCAGACATCGTTGATCTTGCGCGCGCTGGCGCGCCTGGAATCCGAGGCCGAGGCAACCATGACCGCAGCGGGCTGAATTCCGCCAAGGATACATGCCCAAAAGGTAGGAAAGAACGCCCGCGGCGTCTCCAACTGCAAGATCATTCGATCTTGGCTCCTCAAACCAGCTTTGCGCAGACCGGTTAGAATGCGCAGGGCCTCTTCCCGCAAAGCGGCATAAGAGAGCAAAGCTTGCGAGCCGTTGACCTCCGCCAACACGATACCTTTGTCCCCGCAGACTTCTGCGGTGCGAAGAAGCGCCTGACCGATCATCCGAGGAGCTCGCTCGTCGATGACCAAGGGACCACCGTCGCAGAAGGCTGGCCGCTTCGCCGGGCCGCTTTTCCGCGGCGCGGTGCGGGGAGAGGCTTCCGCATTGTCCTTTCCGCGGGGGAGCAACTCAGAATAATGCAAGGGCGGAACGGCTTCCGCTACTTCCATTACCAGCACGGACGCTTCCTCGACGCCGGGAAGCGACCCAAGTTGTATCTCGAATTCCCTCAGCAGAGGAGCATCAAAGAGATCCAAGCGTTCCAGGGCCCTTTCGTCCACCTGGCCATTCGCGGCAATCGGAATAGCGGCCACGGAGAGGTACCGCGATGGGAGCAGATGCGGCGGCAATTCTGCTTCGAGACGCCCCTTTAGCCTTTCCATTGCAAGAGGACTGTCAGAGACGACGTATGCCACCAGCTCCCAGGCGCAGGAATTGCTTTCTCGCGCCAGGAGGGCGCAGTCCGCGATCACCGGATCCTGCAAGAGAAGAGCCTCAATCTCCTCCAAATTAATGTAAAAGCCTTTGTACCAGAGTTGGCGAGGCACGGAACGCACCAACTGGACTGCACCGTCTCGCAAACGGCGCGCCATTTCGCCGGTACGAAAGAGGCGCGGCGGCGAAGTTCGCGCGACCGCATCGGTTGGATCTTGCAGAGCAGGCAGCCCAGGCTCGCTCTTCCAGGGCCGAGGCAGCATTTCCTCGGGAATGCAGATCTCGCCGACTACGCCCCGCGGCACCATTTGCAGGTCTTTGTCGAGAATTAAGACTGGCGTGGTCGTTGGCCGGCCGGCCGGAGTTCGCTCGCCGCCGCTCTGGAAAACCTGCGCCAGCAACTCGCCGCCAGTCTCCGGCGGCCCGTAAAGATAGAGGAGTTTGCACGACAAGATCTGGAAGAACTTTTCCACCAGCGCGGCGGAGAGTTGTTCGCCGCCGCAGACGACGTGGCGCAGCGACGTCAGTTGCCCGCCCAGCCGCTCTCGGCAGCAGTCGAGCAAAGCCGAGAGCTCCGACGGTGTCAAATGCACAAGGCTGACACCATGCTCGGTGATCTGCCGATGCAACTCCTCAGCGTTAGATTCCGATGGCCATCGGGGAATGACCACGCGCCCGCCACAGATCAGTGAAGCAAAAATCTCGCGGATAGCCGCGTTGCAGCCCAAAGACGTGTGGTGCAGGCAGAGATCGGATGCGGTCCAGCCGATCTCTTGTTGCAGCCACCGCAGCCGGCGGACCAGATCAATGTGAGCTGTGCTGACGAGCCTGTCAGAGAGGAAGCTCACGCAGGCCGGGTGATCGCCAGCCACCTTTCGGGTGCTGGGGCCTCGTTGCACGGCGGCTTCTTGCGCGGAGTCCAGGCAGAGGATTGGCCCTGCCGCATCGGAGAGAGCTTCGGCAATACCGCTTCGGGTCAACAGCGCAGGAGATCCTGCGGCCTTCAACATACGGCAAAGTTCCTTTTTCGGAAATTCGTGAGGCAGCGGGAGGAAGGCCCCCCCGGCCTTGAGAACGGCCAGCAGTGCAATTACCAACTCTGGGGAGCGCTCCAGGTAAACCGCCACGACGTCCTTTGGCCCTACGCCCAAAGCCCTCAAGCGTTCGGCCAAGGCGCTGGCGCGCTGGTTCAATTCGCCGTAGGTCACTGTTTGTTCTCCCCAGACCAGCGCCGGCGCGTCGGGGGTGCGTTCGGCCTGAGCTTCCACCAACCCATGAAGACATGTCTCAGTCGCGGGAGCCATGGCGGTCACCGGAGCCGGGATCGCCATGGCTTGCTCCTCCCTGCCGTTCAGGAGGTTGATCGCACCGATCGGCCGATTCGGATCGCGGGCAATCGCCGCCAGCAATACCTGGAAGTGGTCCATAAAGGCCCGCATAGTCGGCTCGTCGAACAAGTCCGTGCTGTACTCCAGCCGGCCGAATAAACGGTTGTCCGCCTCTTCGGCCAGAAGCATGATTTCGAACGGCGTGGCCCGCGGAGCAATGGGGAAGGGCTGCATCGTTATGCTACCCAGCCCGACACTGGCGTCGGAGCGTCCGAGCCACCCGGAGGCAGCCCCTTTCTCCTCAAGCAAATGGGAGTTCTCCAACACGAACGCCGCCTGAAACAAAGGAGCGCGGTGGGAGTCTCTGGACGGTCGGAGACGCTCGACCAAAAGGGCGAGGGGATAGTCTTGATGTTCGAGGGCTTCAAGGACAGTGGACCGTAATTGTCGGACGAGCGTCGCAAACGGAGGGTCGCCCGAGAGGTCGCCGCGCAGGGCGACCATGTTGGCAAAGTAGCCCACAATGCCCTCAAACTCAGGACGGCCGCGGCCCGCGCAGACCGATCCGACCAGGATCTCGCTCTGCCCGCTATAGCGGCTCAGCAAGACCTGATAAGCAGCCAGCAAAACGACAAATAGAGTGGTCCGTTCTTTCCGAGCTAGCTCCTTCAACGCCGCTGTCGTCGCCTCGTCGATCAGGAAGCTCACTCCTGCTCCAGCGAAACTCCAGACGCTCGGCCAGAGACGGTCGGTGGGCATCGCCAGGCTGGAAAGCTCTCCTGCGAGGCGATTGCTCCAGTAGTTCCATAGCTCTTCGCCTTTCGCTCCCTCGACCAACTCGCGCTGCCAGCGAACAAAGTCGGAGTACTGGAAGCGCGGCGGCGGCAACTGCTCTCTTAGTCCCTGGCAACGGGCCGAATAGAACTTGCGAAACTCGGAGAGCAAAACGATCAGCGACCAGAAGTCGGCGATGATGTGGTGGACCGAGAACAGCAGGATGCATTCCGTCTCGGAGCGGTTGAAGACCGTGATGCGAAAGAGTGGACCGCGCTGGAGATTGAAAGGAAGATGGGCCTCGTCCGAGACGCGGCGGTACAACCGCTCCTCGTCGTCATCATAGGCATCGACTTGGTGGAGGAACAATTCACTCTCGGGATGGACCATCAGCGTGAGTTCGCCATTGTTCTCGCGGATCGTTGCCCGCAACAAGGGATGCCTGTCCACGAGCGACTCCAGCGCCTCCCGAAGCGCTTCAGGCTCGAAGCGCGATAAGATCCGGACGGCGAAGGAGATATTGTATGCGGCGCTGGCAGGGGCCCGCTGGTGGAAGTACCAGAGCGCCCGCTGCCCGTAAGAAAGGGGGTATTCGCGGTGCTGGCGCGATCTCTTTTCCCGGACGATTTGACGCAGCAGATCGCGCCGCTCGTCGGCTGACATTTGCGAGATGTCCACTCCGGCCCGGCTCATGAGTTCCCCCCGCTTTCACTCAGGATTCGGAGTACTTCCATCTCCACTTCCTCATCCGAAAGTCCTTGGATCTCCTCGTCGTCGAGAAGCCAGCCGCCGTCCACTCCATCGCCAGCCAAGTTCTGGACAATGGAGGAGAGAGCCGCCGGACCCTCCGGCGATTCGAGGACCGCCTTCAATACGCGGGCCGTCAACGTTGAAAGGGTTACCCCTTCGAGAAGCGTGGCCAAAGGAAGGGAGATCTGTAACCCGCTCTCGATCGCCTTCCGGAACTCCATGGCCATCATTGAGTCGAGTCCCATGTCTGTTAGCGGTTGATCGTGATCGACCGCCTCTGTTTCGATTCCTGTGATCTGCGCCAACCGTCGCGCGAGGTAGGACTCGAGGAAGTCCTGCCTCTCCTCGGCTGGAGATTCGAGCACGGCCTCGCGCAGCCTCCGGCACTCATCCGAGACCGCGATCTCTGTCGGGAGATCGGTTGCTAAATCCAGATTTCGCGGCGACGTTGTATCTTTCGCGGCGACCTCAGTCGTCGCTACCGATATCCAGTACCTCTGCCTCTCGAATGGGTAAGCCGGCAGGGAAATTCGATCGGGACGATGGTCGCGATAGAAGCCTTGCCAGTCGATGCCGGCCCCGTGCAGGTAGAGGGATTGCAAGGCTTGAAGCATCTGCTTCCAGTCCTCGCGGTTACCGCTCAGCGAGGGGAGCCATTGGCGGCGGGCATCCGGCACACATGCCCGCGCGATGCCGGATAAGGTGGCGGAGGGGCCGATTTCCACAAAGAGTTCGTAGCCGCGCTCGGCCAGCGTCTGCATGGCATTGGCAAAACGGACCGGCTGCCGAAGCTGGCGGCGCCAGTAGGCGGCGTTGCTCATCTCGTCGCCTTCGGCCAATCGGCCGGTCACGTTCGACAACAGGCCCATCCGCGGGCGGCTGTAGCCGATCTGCCGGGCGAGGGTTTCGAATTCGTCGAGGATTGGCTCGACCAAGGGTGAGTGAAAGGCGTGGGAGATCGCCAGTCTGCGGCATGGAATGCCATGTGCGGAAAACTCTTGCATCGCCGCTTGGGCGGCAGACTCGCTGCCGGAGATGACCGTGTTTTCCGGTCCATTCAGGCAGGCGATGGCGAGCTGATCGGCGTGAGGGGTCAAGATCGCGGCAACCACGGATTCCGCGGCCAACACCTCACACATCGCTCCGGGTAGAAGGCGCGACTGCATCAGGCGCCCGCGCTGGACGACCAGCTTCAAGCCGTCTTCCAGGGAGAATACGCCCGCGATACAGGCCGCCACGTACTCACCAAGGCCGTGCCCAAGCACAATTGCCGGCTCGATTCCCCAACTGATCCAAAGTTCCGCCAACGCATATTCCAAGGCGAAGATCGCCGCCTGTCCATTACTGGTCTGGTCCAGCAGCGACCTCGAACCGTCCTCTGGATAAAGGATCGAGAGCAAGGGAGTCTGCAGGTAGGGTCCGAGGATCTCATTGCATTTTTTAAGTGTGCGCTTGAATCCTGGCTGGATTTCGTACAACTGCCGCGCCATGCCCACATAGCCCGAAGTTTGACCGTCGAAGAGGAAGGCCAGCTTGGGCGTATCGGCGGCGCGGATCACGCGCGCCGTGAGACTTTTCTCCGGGCGATCGGCGGCGAAGGCCGACAAGGGCGCGCGGAACTGCTCGACGCTTTCAGCCACCACAGCCAGACGGTGTTCAAAATGGGAGCGCGCCGTGTTGGCCGTATAGCATACGCTGGGCAGCGTCAAAGAATCGTCCCCGGAGAGCCGCGCAACAAGATCCGCGGCGATTTGCCTCAATCCTTTCTCGGTCTTGGCGGAGAGGCAAAGCAGATCCGCAGGCCACGGGGTCTGACCGTGAAGAGCTTCCGCCTTGGGGGCTTGTTCCAGCACCACGTGGGCGTTGGTCCCGCTGAATCCAAAGGAGCTGACGCCCGCGATCCGCCGTTCGTCTATGGTGGGCCAACTGCGCAATTCCGTGACGACCTCGACCGGCAGCCGCTCCCAAGGGATATAGGGATTGGGATGGCGGTAATGGAGATGCGGCGGGATTTCGCCGTGCTGCAGGGCTAAAATGACCTTGATCATGCCGGCAATCCCCGCGGCCCATTCCAAGTGACCGAAATTGGTCTTCACCGAGCCAACCAGCAAGGGTCGGCTTCTGAGCCGCCCATTCAGCAGTGTGCCGATTGCCCGCATCTCCACCGGATCGCCTAGCGGAGTGCCCGTGCCGTGGGCCTCGAGATATCCGACCTGGCCGGCCTGTACGCCGGCCCGCTTCCAAGCTTCCCGGATGACCGCCTCTTGGGCTTGGGGGTTGGGAACGGTCAGACCGTTGCTGTGACCGTCGTGGTTGACGGCTGAACCGCTGATCACGGCCAGGATGCGGTCACCGTCGGCGCGGGCGCGGGAAAGCAGCTTGAGCACCACGACTCCGCATCCTTCGCCGCGCCCGTAGCCGCTGCCTCCGGCGTCGAAGGTCCGGCACCGCCCATCGGGCGAAAGCGCACCCATCCTGCAAAAGAAGATGGTCGGCTCTGGAGTGAGCTGGAGATTGACTCCCCCGGCAATCGCCACTCGGCATTCATCGTTGCGAAGATGGCTGCACGCCTCATGGACCGCCACCAGCGACGACGAGCAAGCGGTATCGATGGGGAAGTTAGGGCCGAGAAGATCGAGAATGTAGGAGATTCTTCCGCAGGCCACGCTGGAAGAGTTTCCGGTGCCGCTATAACTGTCGAACTGGCGAGGATCGCCTACCAGTCGATGAGCATAATTGCTGGAGCCGATGCCGATGAAGACGCCGGTGCGGCTGCCCACCAGGCGGCTGGGCGGCAAGCCGGCATGTTCGAGCGCCTCCCAGGTCACTTCCAGCAGGAGCCTTTGCTGCGGGTCCATGCTGAGAGCCTCGCGCGGGGTGATGCCGAAGAAATGCGCGTCGAACTGGTCCACGTTTTCCAGAAACGCGCCGTATCGGGTGTACATCTTGCCGGGCACATCTGGATTGGGGTCATAGTACTGATCGATCTTCCAACGGTTGGGCGGCACTTCGCCGACGGCATCGACCCCGTCGTGGAGCAAGGACCAGAAGGCGTCCAGATTCGGAGCTCCGGGGAATCGGCAGGCCATGCCGATGATCGCCACCGGCTCTCGGCGTGCGTTCTCGCTCTCCTCCAGCTTGGCCCATAATTGACTGGCCAGGACGGTCAATTGCTTGGGGGAATAATTCGATATTCGAGTCAAGAAATCCGGCATATTACACTTCCTCCGGAACGTGCTCGAGTGGCGTGGATAAACGGTACACTTCCTGGTCTGAAAGCTGCTCGATAGCGTTCAGCACGGACTCCACCGCATCGCTCCTGTTCCCCTTACGCGAGAAGCGGTGGTCTCCAGCCTTATCGCCTTGCTCCAACACGATGACTTCACGCAGGAAGTAGTCGGCAATCTCATCGATGGTCGGATAATTGAACAGCAGCGTGACCGATAACGAGACCCCGGCGGCAGAACCCAACCGGCTGGCGAGTTTGACGGCCATCATGGAATCGAGACCCAACTCGTCGAGCGGCGTGCGCGGGTCGAGCGCCTCCAAGGCATCGGCGCCCTGGAGAAGGCGGGCCTGCTCGAGCATGAACCGGATGAGCATCCTCTTGCGCTCCGCGGGCGGCATGTCCTTCATCGCCGCAACTAAGTTGAGCCACTCCGCTGTCGGCTCCAGTTGCTGAGGTAAGTCGCGCGATATCGTCAAGAAATCCGGCATGTTACACTCCCTCTGGACCGTGCGCGAGTGGCGCGGATAAACGATCCACTTCCTGGTCCGAAAGGCGCTCGATTGCATCCAGCAGGGACTCGGCCCCATCGACGTTATCCTCCGCGCGCGGGGAGCAGCTGTCTTCCGCCTTTTCGCCCTGCTCCAACACGATGATCTCCCGCAAGAAGAAGCCGGCAATGTCATCGATGGTCGGATAATCGAAGAGCAGAGTTGCCGACAACGAGACCCCGGCGGCAGAACCCAGACGGTTGGCGAGTTCCACGGCCATCAAGGAATCGACACCCAACTCGTTGAGCGTCGCGTACGGATCAAGCACCTGCGAGGCATCTGCGCCCAGGACGAGGCGGGCTTGCTCGAGCATGAACCGGACGAGCATCCCTTTGCGCTCCGCGGGCGGGGCGGCCTTCATCGCCGCTACGAAGCTGAGCCACTCCGCTGTCGGTTCCAGTGCGGCTTTATGCTGTTCCGCAAGATAGGCTAAGAGCGGCGGCGCAAACCGCTGCGAGAGCTTGGACCATTCGATGGGCAGCACACCCACGGCGTTGGCGTCCTCTTGCAGGAGAAGGTCCAGCGTTTCCAAGCCTTGCTTCGTGCCGATCGTGCCGATTCCCGCGGCGGCCCACTGCCGGTGGACTTCTTGGGCAGCTTCTGCCGCCATCCCGGCCTCCGACCAAGGCCCCCAATTGATCGCCATCGCTGGCAGGCCATTGGCCCGGCGATGCTGGGCCAACGCGTCAAGGAAGGCATTGGCGGCGGCGTAGTTGCCCTGACTCGGGAAGCCCAGCATTGAGGCCGCCGAGGAAAAGAGCACGAATAGATCCAGTGGCAGATTGCGTGTCAATTCGTGCAGGTGCAGCGCGCCTTGCACCTTCGGCGCCAATACTGTGCGGAAACGGGGCCAGTCCTGCCCCAGAAGGATTCCATCGTCCAGGACACCCGCCAGGTGAAAGACGCCGGCCAGCGGCGGCATCTCCGCGGCGACCCGCCCCAAGACACCCGCCAGTGCAGTGCGATCGGCGACGTCGGCCTGCTCCACACGGACATCCGCTCCAGTGGCAGCAAGGTCGTCCAGCACCTTTCGAGCCTCGGGACGCGAGGCGCTTCTGGCTAGCAATACTAGGTGCCGCGCACCCTTGTCCACCAGCCAGCGCGCGAGGATCAAGCCCAATCCTCCCAGCCCGCCGGTGATCAGGTACGTCGCCTCCGGCTTGATTTTAGAGCCGGTCCGGCCGTTGAGAGCGTCTGCCGCCTGGGGATGGACGACCACGATCTTGCCGATGTGTTTGGCCTGGGCCATAAAGCGGAAGGCGTGGATGGCCTCTTGGATCGGGAAGACCGTCCGGGGCAGAGGTTTGAGCTGACCTTCCGCCACCTGGTTCATCAAGTCGCGCATCATCGCACCGACAAACGCGCTCTCTTCGACGATCAACTTGTCCAGGGCGATGGCGTTGTAGGTGACATCGCTTCTGACGGCGGCCACCTGCGCGGCATCCCAGATGGCGACCTTTCCCAGTTCCACGAAGTGCCCACCCTCGCCAAGCAGGGAGAGGGTGTGAGGTATGAACTCGCCGGCAAGAGAATTGAGAACGATCCTTAGTCCGCCGGGCGCGATCTGTCGAATTGCATCCTCATACTCGAAGGAACGGGAATCGAAGACGTTCTCGATTCCCAGGGAGCGGAGGAAATCGCGCTTCGCCGGGCTTCCCGCTGTCGCGTAGATCTCGGCGCCGGCTCGCTGGGCAAGCTGTACCGCCGCCAGTCCCACCCCGCCCGCCGCGGCATGAATCAGCACCTTGTCGCCACGCTGCATATGAGCCAGATGATCGAGGCCGTAGTGGGCCGTCACAAAAGCCACAGAGATGGTTGCGCCATCCTCGAAGGAGATGGCCTCCGGCAAGGGAACGACCAGGCGGGCATCGATGGTTACGAATCGATCGAAACAGCCCGGTGCGATGGCCATCACCCGGTCCCCGGCGGCCAGGCCTTCCACGGCCTCGCCCACTCGCGTGATCGTGCCGGCACATTCGCCCCCCAGCGGCCCGGCGTCGCCGGGATAGAGTCCCAGTGCGTTGACCACGTCGCGGAAGTTCATGCCGGTCGCGTGGAGGCTGATCTCCACTTCTCCGGACCTGGGTTCACGGCGATCCGCGGAGCTAAGACGCAGTTCGTCGATGATGCCATGTTCGGAGCGCACCAACTGGTAGGATGGGCCTTCCGGGATGGCCATCGAGCGGTTGTCGCCGGATGCGTGGGTATAGGGCATCAATCGGGGCACGAACGTCGTTCCATTGCGGAAGGCAAATTGGTCTTCGCGCACATCGGCACGGAACTCCCGCGTCAGCCATTGCGCGTCCTCTTCCACCGTTCCCCCGGCGGGCAGGTCGATCAATGTGCTGCGCAGAGCCGGCTGTTCCGACGCCAGGACGCGGCCCAAGCCCCAGAGGGGAGCATGGCCAAGGCTGACGGGCTGGAGATCCTGATCGACCGCTTGCGTGTTGCGCGTCACTAGCCAGAGCCGCGGGATAGCGATGTCGCGAATGCGGCCCAGGGCTTGGGCCAAATGCAGCCCTGCCTGGCAGCTGAGCGTCAGCTCCTTCTGCACCGCACTCAACTGTGCCTCGTCCGATTCCGCACTCCACAGCAGTACCACGCCACGCCAGCGCGAATGTCCGGCCGGCAGTCCCTCAGCCAGTAACCGCTCGAAGTCGCCGGGGTTGGCCGGGTCAATTTGGTAGACGCCGTCCGAATCGGTGAGATAGCTGTTGCCGGAATAGGCCTCCACACACCGCTCGCCGAGAGTGGTCAATTGTCCGGCGAGGGCCTTGCCTACCCCCCGTTGATCGGCCAGAATCAGCCAGCAGCCGGGCTGGATGGCGGCTCCGGCAGTCGTTTCCGGAGACGCTCCCACCAGCGACTTGTCGATCCAATGAATGCTGTAAAGCGACTCGCGGATGCGGCGCTGCGCGAATCGGGTAAGCACGGAGCGCGGTGCGCGGTGAATCCGCAAGCCGTCGAAATTGGCGAGTACCACCCCTTGATCGTCGAAGAGCGTCATATCGGCGATGAAAGTGTTGCCGCTCGCGTCTTCCTGCGGACGCAGCCGTATGTGGTGCCAGAAGCGCGCGCCGGTAGGCCCATAAAACCGGACCCGCTCAATGCTTACGGGTATGAAGGCGTCTCCTTCAACGGTGCGCGTGGCCAGCGCGGCGCCCATCAACTGGAAGCAGGAATCGATCAGCCCCGGATGGAGCACGTAGTCCTCGACCCCGTCACTGGGATGCGGTTCGCGCATCCGGCCGAGCACCTCGCTCTGTCCCTGCCAGATCTGCTCGACCCAGCAGAAGCTGCTGCCCAGTTGAATGCCGCGGCGCTCCATCAAGTCATAGAAGAGCACGGAATCGCCCATATGCTTCTCGCAGCGGGCCAATATCTGCTCGACCGAAGGCGCTGCTGGGGCGTCACCGGTTTGCACATGCACATCCCGGCCGGTTTGTGCGCCGGGCCGATGTGGCGCTTCGATGCCGCGCACGACTGTTCCCGTGGCATGAAGCGTCCAGTCGGGATCCTCCGAGTCGCCCCCTTCGCCTTCTACTCGACTCATTACGCGGAAGCCGCGGCTGCCGCCCTCTTCCGAGAAGACCAGCCGCACGATGCTGGCGCCGTTCCTCGGGCACTATGATCGCCTCGGGGAAGGAAAGTTCCGCCAACTCCAAAGGCATTCCCCCCGGCGTCGCCGAGGCGGCCGAAAAGAGCATAGAAAGGTGGCTCGAGGCCGGAACCACAACCAGCGAATAGACGTGGTGGTCGGCCAAAAACGCTGGCGACTCCACCGAGAACCGGTTCTCGTACATCCATTGGTCGGCACCCGACGCGGATAACAAGCTGCCCAGGTAGGGGTGGGGAGGGGTTGCAGAGGAATCTGGCGCATCTGCTCCAATTGCCAAGAAATCCGAGCCGCGATCGCCTTCGTCCGCGTTCCAAAAACGCTGGCGCTGAAAGGGGTAGTTCGGAAGATCCACCCAGTGGCGCGCGTAGTCCGCGTCGAAGCCGCGCCAGTCGACCGCAGCTTTATGCAGGTAGAGCGTCTGCAGCGTCCCGAGCATCTCCTTCCAGTCATCGTCCCCCGGTTGCAGCGGCCGCACCCAGATTTGATCCGTGCCGGGGAGAGTTGGCCGGCTCGTGGAGATTAGCTCGTCGCGCCCGATTTCGAGGAATACATCGCAGCCGCGATCGACGAGCAATTGCATCGTTTCCTCAAGGCGGGCGGCCTGCCGCATCTGATCCCGCCAATAACTCGGCGCACAGATTTCCGCATTGCCGATCAGTTGGCCGGTCACGCTGGAGACCACGCCGTAGCGCGGAGGCGAATACGTCACTTGCTTGGTGGCGGCCTCAAATCGATCCAGAATAGACTCGATCCGCGGGGAATGGAAGATCGCATCGGCCTCCGTCTGCCCTTGCATCAGCCGGCCGCACTCAGCGGCCAGTTTCAGACCCTCTTGCAATGAGAAGACCCCCGCGAAAGAAGCGGCGGCGAACTCTCCAGTGCCGCATCCCATCACCAATGCCGGCTCGATGCCCCAGCTCTGCCACAACTGGGCCAGCGCGTACTCCACCGCAAACAAAGATGGCAGGGCATACGCCGGCTCCTGGATAAGCGAATCATTCTCCCCTTTTGGGTAGAGGACCGACAAGAGCGGACGCTCCAGCAACGGGCGCAGAATATCCTCGCACAACTGGAGTGTGCGCTGGAACGAGGGCTGCGTCTGGAAGAGTTGCCGACCCAGGCCTACTGCCTGGGAACTTTGGCCCCCAAAGAGGAAGGCGACCTTCGGGGCGCCGCTGCGATGCGCGCTGCTGGTGCGGAGTAGCGGCGCCTCCTGGCCCTCCACAAACCGCGCCAACGTCGATGCGGCTTGCTGATTGCTGTTTGTCAACAGCGCCAGTCGGCAGCGCAGGTGCGCCCGGCCCGCACCGGCGGAGTAGCAAAGGTCGCCGATCGGCGGAGCGCTCGGGCTAGCGGCCAGATCTGCCACCCGGCCCGCCAGACTGCGCAGCGCCTCCTCGCTTTTGGCGGAAAGGCAAAGCAAGTGCCATGAGCGCTCCGTCGGGTTCTTGACGACGAGGCCGTTCTGCGGCGGTTCCTGGACCACAACGGCGGCATTTGTGCCGCTAAAACCGAAGGAACTGACGCCGGCGACGCGCGGCCGGGAGTTCATATGCCAGTCGACCGCTTCGGTAGGAACCTGCACTGGCAGTTCGTTCCATGCGATATACGGACTAGGTTGCCGGAAATGCAGGTTGGGCGGGATCTCTCCGTGACGCAGTGACACCACGACTTTCAACAGCCCGGCGATCCCTGCAGCGGATTCCAAGTGCCCGATATTCGTCTTGACCGTGCCCACCAGCAGCGGCCGATCGCTGCGATCTCCGTCGCGGAAGACCTCTCCGAGCGCCTGCATCTCGATGGGATCGCCCAGCGAAGTCCCAGTGCCGTGGGCCTCTACGTAGTCGACCGCGCCGGGACCAATACCCGCGTCGGCCATCGCCTGGCGCAGGAGTTCCTGCTGGGCTTGGCCATTGGGCACAGTTAGCCCGCTGCTAGGGCCATTGTGATTGACCGCCGAGCCGCGAATCAGCGCCAGAACCTCGTCCCCATCAGCGTGCGCATCGGAAAGGCGTTTGAGCACGACCAGACCGCATCCTTCGCCCCGGACATAGCCGTCGGCCGTCGCATCGAAGGTCTTGCACCGGCCGTCGGGCGCCAGCATCCGAGCCTTGCACAGGCTGACGTTAATCTCCGGTACCAATGTCAGGTTCACGCCGCCTGCCAAGGCCATCCGGCAGGATCCGGCGCGCAGGCTCTCGCAGGCTTGATGAACGGCCACTAGAGACGATGAGCAGGCGGTGTCGATGGCTAGGCTGGGCCCTTGCAATGCCAGTACATGGGAGACCCGTCCGGCGGCAATGCTCAACGCATTCCCCACGCCCAGATACGCGTCGATCCGTTTATGGTCCATGGCCTTGGCCAGCAATTGCACGTAGTCGTTGTTGCTGATCCCCACAAAGATCCCGGTCCGGCTTCCCCGCAGCCGGTCGGCAGGCTGATGAGCGTTTTCCAGCGCCTCCCAGGCGACCTCCAATAACAGGCGGTGCTGTGGGTCCATGCACAGCGCCTCGCGCCGCGAGATGCCGAAGAACTCGGCATCAAAGTCAGCGATGTTCTCCAGGAAGGCGCCATGACGCACGTACATCTTCCCCGGAGCGTCCGGATTGGGGTCGTAGTAATCCTGCAGATTCCAGCGGTTCGGCGGCACTTCGGTGACGGCATCGACGCCTTGCCGCATCAGTTTCCAGAATCCTTCTGTGTCGCTTGCGCCGCCGGGGAAACGGCAAGCCATACCCACAATCGCGATCGGGTCGTCCGAGAACTGAACGGCGGCGGGCAGCACAGGCGCTTCCTCGGTAGACAGCACTTCGCGGTGCAGATACTCGGCCAACGCCTCGATGCTATTGCGGTCAAAGACCAGCGTCATCGGCAAGGCATGGTCGTTTCCGACATCGGATTGCAAGCGGTTGCGCAACTCGAGGCTCATCAGCGAGTCCATGCCCAGGTCGAAGAAGCCGGTCTGCCGGCTGATCGCCCCTTGCTCCAGATGGAGGACTTCGGCGACCACGGTTTCGACGTAATTCTCCACCAGCCTGCGCCGTTCAGTGGCCGCGGCGGTTTTGATTTTGTCGAGCAAAGCCAGCCACCGCCGGGAGGAAGCCTGGACCCGCGAGTATTCCTTGGCAAGTGCGCTGAGCAGCGGCGGATGAAGCCCGAGTGGGAGCATCTGAAAGAGCTTCTTCCAGTCGGTCTGCAGGACGCCGGCCTGTCCCGCGCCGGACGATAGAAGCATGCCCAGCGCTTCCAGGGCGACCTCCGGCGCAAGACTGCCGTAGACCCCCATCGCCGCAAAGCGCTCGACTGTGGCGGCATCTCGCCGGCTGGCCATGCCCACATGTGTCCACATTCCCCAGTTGATCGAAAGGGCGGGCAAGCCGAGAGCGCGCCGATAGTGGGCCAAGGCATCCAAAAACACGTTGGCGGCCACGTAGTTGGCTTGACCGGGCGACCCCAGCAACGCGGCCACCGAGGAGAAGAAGACCATGAACTCCAGCGGCATCTCCGCCGTCTGGCGATGCAGATTCCAAGCCCCGGCAAGCTTCGGCCGCAAAACCGCCTCGAAAGCGGACGGCTCCATGCTGGGCAGCGCGGCGTCCTCGATCACTCCGGCGGCATGGACCACGCCACGGAGGGGAGGCAGCGATTCTGCTATCTCCGCGAAGACTCGCTGCACGTCCGCCGCCTCCGAGACATCCCCTTGCACGACTCGGACGGTCGCGCCGGATTTGCGGATTTCGTCGATGATCTGCTGAGCTTCCAGAGAGGGACCGCGGCGGCCCATGAGGGCCAGATGCCGCGCTCCCATTTTCACCAGCCAGCCGGCCACGCTGAGACCCAGCCCTCCCAGCCCGCCGGTAATCAAGTAAGAAGCGTCGGGGTTTATTTGGCTGGTCGGCGAAGAGGCGGCCAAGTCGCGCCGGCGGATCAGGCGCGCCACGTAGCGCTGGCCTTGCCGGTAAGCGACGCGGTCTTCGTTGTCGCCGGGCCAGAGGGCCGATACCAGCGAAGCGGCCTCCTTGGCAGGGCCGCCCGCCTGACCCTCGATGGGATCAAGATCAACCGACAGGCAGCGCAAGGCCGGACATTCCATGGCGATGGCCCCGGCAACTCCCCAAATCGGCGCATGGAGGACGCCGGTGAGCGCCGCCTTTTCGCCGGCCGGCTGCGCGCCACGGGTCACCAGGCACAGGGGCAGGGCCTTCAGTTCGTGCTGCTTGACCAGGGCCTGCGCCAATGCCAGTACGCTGGCGCTCCCCAGAAGTTGCTGCCCCATCGCATCGTCTTCGTCAGCCCACGGCGAGGCATCGTGCAACGACCAAAGGTGCACCACGCCCCTGAGCGGCAGTTCCGGAAGCGCACTGGCCTTGGTCACCACCCGCGCATACTGATTTCTGTCGGCCGGATTGAGACGCCAAGCTCCGTCTGACGGTGCGGAGAACTCAGCCCCCGGAAGGACGCAAACCGGCGACTCGCCGAGTGCCTTAAGCCGTGCGGCCAAAGCCTCGCCCACGCCACCGTCGTCCGCGAAGATCAGCCACCGGCCCGGCTCCAGATGTTCGGGCGGAGACTTGGGCGGCAGCTTGGGTTCCCAGCGCACACTGTACAGCCAGTCGGCCACCGATTCGGCGGGAGACGACGGCGGTTCCTCGCTCGGCCGCGCCTCGCTGGTGCTTGCCGGTGTGCTCGCACCATAGGTGCGGAAGTGCCGTTTGCGCTGAAACGGATAGGACGGTAAAGTGACCCAGTCGGCGGAAAAGTCCGCGTCAAACCGCCGCCAGTCAATCTCGGTGCCCAGCAGATAAAGCTGGCTGACGGCATCCATGATCTGTTTCCAATCGTCGCGGGTCGGCAGAAGCGATGGGATCAGCAATGGCCCGCCCGAAGGTAAAAACCTGCGGACAAGGCCCAGAAGCACCGGCTTGGGGCCGATCTCCAGGAACGCTCCATACTCTCGCTGCAGCATCCAATGGGCGGCATCGGCGAAGCGGACGGGCTTCCGAATCTGACGCTGCCAATACTCCGGCCCCATCTGCCCCTCCCGCAGCGGCTCCCCGCTGACGGTCGATAGAAAACCGATCCGGGCAGGTCCATAGCTGACTTCGCGGGCGATGCCGAGGAATTCCTCCAGGATCGGTTCCATCAACTGCGAATGGAATGCCGTCTTCACATTCAGCGGGAAGGCTTCCAGGCCGCGGGCGGCGAGTTTTGTCACCAGGGACTCGATCTCTTGACGGCCGCCGGAGATGACCACGGAGCGGGGAGCGTTGACCGCGGCGATCGAAAGCCGGTCGCCGTACGGGGCGATGAACTGTGCCGCCTGGCCTTCGTCGATGTCCAGGGCAATCATGCGGCCTTCCTCGGCGACCGACTGCATGAGCCGTCCGCGATGGGCGACCAGCTTCAATGCATCTGGCAAGGACAGGATTCCGGCCACGCAGGCGGCCGCATATTCGCCGATGCTGTGACCCATGACAATCGCCGGCTCGATCCCCCAGTTGCGCCAAAGGCTGGCCAGCGCAAACTGCAAAGAGAAGAGCGCCGGCTGAGAGTACGAAGTCTCGCCCAGCAGCGATGGCTCGCCGGGTTGGGTAAAAAGCACAGACAAAAGATCCTTCTTCAGCAAAGGACGCAACAGGCTGTCGCACTCTTCCAGGGTGCGGCGGAAGGTGGGCTGGGTCTGGTAGAGCACACGGCCCATTCCGGCATAATGCGAACCCTGCCCGGTAAAAAGAAACGCAACTTTCGCCGCATGGGTCTGCTCAACGGCCCCGCTGCCCACGCGGGAGTCGGGCTGGCCCGCCGCAAAGGCCCGCAGGGCTTCGCCAGCCTGGACCGTGTCCTCCGCGGAGACGGTAAGCCGATGGGCAAAATGGGAACGGCCCGCGGAGGCCGTGTGCGCCACGTCTGCCAACCGCAACGACCCGTTCTGCGCAAGCTGATTTCCCATCTCTTCCGCCAAGTTCTTGAGTGCCCCGTCGTCCTTGGCCGAAAGGCACAGCAGGTGTACCGGACGGACAGGTTTCCGGTCGCTTGCGGTGAGGCGCGGCGCAGCCTCCAGCACGATGTGAGCGTTGGTGCCGCTGAAGCCGAAGGAACTGACCCCGGCCAGACGCCGCACGGCATACTCCGGCCAAGGAGTCAGAACCGTGGGAATCTTGATAGGCAGTTCGTTCCAGCGTATGTAAGGATTGGGCCTCTGAAAATGGAGATGGGGAGGGATCTGTCCCTGATGCAAGGCAAGGACGGCTTTGATCAATCCGGCAATGCCGGCAGCCGCCTCCAAATGCCCGATATTCGTCTTCACCGAACCGACCAGAAGCGGCTGGTCTTTGGGCCGGCCTTCGCCCATCACCGCGCCCAAGGCTTCCATCTCGATGGGATCGCCCAGCGGGGTTCCCGTTCCGTGCCCTTCGACATAAGAGATCTCGTGCGGGGCTACGCCCGCCTTGGCCAGAGCCTCGCGAAGGACCGATTCCTGCGCTTTTCCGTTGGGAACCGTCAAGCCGCGGGTGCGCCCGTCATGGTTCAGAGCCGAACCCAGCAGCACGGCGAAGATCCGGTCATTATCGCGTTGCGCATCCGAGAGCCGCTTCAGCACGATAGCGCCGCAGCCCTCGCCACGCACATAGCCGTCGGCCGCCGCGTCGTAACTCTTGCATCGCCCTCCCAGCGAGAGGGCGCGGACCTTGCTGAAATAAACAAACGATTCGGGGGCCAATAACATGCCAACACCGCCGGCAATGGCGACGCGGCACTCGCCGTTGTGCAGGCTCTGGCAGGCCAGGTGCACCGCCACCAGCGAAGAGGAGCAGGCCGTGTCCACGGCCAGATTCGGTCCGTGCAGCCCCAGCGCATACGAGACGCGCCCTGCGGCCATGCACGCGGTGGTTCCCGTGCCGGTGTAGGCATTCATCTCCTCCAGCTTTCCCCGCCGGCATTCCATTTGCAACTGGTCGTTGGTGCTGATTCCCACAAACACGCCGGTTGGAATGGTCGCCAGTTGGGCCGGCGGCAGGGAGGCATGCTCCAGCGCCTCCCAGACCACTTCCAGCAGGAGACGCTGCTGAGGGTCCATGTGGTCCGCTTCGCGGGGCGTGATGCCGAAGAACCCCGGATCGAAAAGATCGTGGCCCGCAATGAAGCCGCCATGACGCGAATAAGCCTTGCCCGGCATCTCCGGATCCGAAGAGTAGTAGCGATCGACCTCCCATCGATTGCCGGGGAACTCCGTCACGGCGTCCACCCCGTCGCGAAGCAACTCCCAAAAGGCCGCCGGTGAGGGCGCTCCCGGGAACCTTGCGCCAAGGCCAACGATGGCAATCGGTTCGGTTCGGGCTTGCTGCAGCTTTTCCAATTGGGCGTGAAGACTCAAAGCGACCAGACCAACACGCTCGCGAGATAACCCGACTAGACGCTCGGCAAAATCAGTCATGGGTGTTTCCTTTAGGCCAAATTCACGTGGCTCTTCGCTCTGTAAATGGGGGGCGGAGCCCCGCTGCAAAGCCCTTTGACCCTCTTGAGATAAAGAAGGGCGGGTTTTGAGACGGTTCACAACGGGGGAATCTCTTCGGTTTTGGCGATCTAGGACATCACTACGACCGTGCTGACGCTAGCAGAAATGCCGTCAAGGCCGCCGATCCCAGTGTTTTTCAGAAAGCTTATCTGTTAGGGTGGCTTTTCTGACTCCAAGTGCACCTCCCCTTGCGCTGCGCGCGAAGAAAATGGGTGGGTAGTTGAAGTGAAAGATTCTTCTGTTAAGCGTGGAGGTTCAAGGACCGAGTATGCCGACGTCCTGCCGCGTTCGGTCATTTCCTGTATAGTTTTTTTTCTTAGATATTTTCTGTGACCAAGGTCACAATTGTTTGTGACTTTAATTACCACATCTAAGTTATTTGTGAGCAATAAGTTGGAGCGAACTTGGCCAGGCCGTCGAATGACGAGTTCTTGGGAAGCAACTTGCCGTTAAAAATTGATTCACACTACGTTTAACCTTAATTATGTTAATTTTAACGGAACAGCGTCAAGCCGCGGAGCGATGATAAGAGGGCGCAGCTTGGAGTCTTGACACCGTTCGATTCGCCTAAGTAGCCTCTGGGAAGTGTATATTCTGCCCAAAGGTAACTTGTATGAGCCGGGAAGTGGTGACACAAGTGCGGTTCTAGCAAATGGATTCATGCTTATGTTTCAATCCCTTGAGTTGACTTGCCCCACGGAACCCTTGGTCTGCTCCTTGCTTGACCAAGCTGAAGCGCAGCCCCACCATCCTGCGTTGCTGAGCGAGACCGGACCCATTTCCTACGCGACGTTGGCTAGCATGGTTCGCGCCGCCGCTGCTCGGATACGGGGGAGGGGATTGGGGAGCGGGGAACGGGTGCTGTTGTGCGGGCCGAACAGTCCGGAACTTGCTGCTGTGTATTTTGCAGTCCATGCCGCCGGCTGCATGGCAGTGCCATTGGACGCCGACATCCCGCCCGCCGCGGCGCAATGGATTGCCGAGGATAGCGGTGCCCGGCTGGCCCTGACTGTGCGCAACCTCGCGCTGCCCATCCCCACCGAGGATCTCCGCGCCATCTGCCGTCCGGCGGGTGGGAAGGATGGCCATCCGGTGTGTGGACTGGACGACATGGCCGATCTTCTCTACACCAGCGGCACGACAGGACGCAAGAAAGGGGTGGTGTTGACGCAACGCAACATTGCCCAGGCCGCCTTGAACATCAACATCTTCATTCGGCCATCCCCCGCCGACATCGAGGTTGTGCCCATTCCCCTGAGCCATTCGTTCGGTTTGGGCCGGCTTCGCTGCATGGCGCAAGCCGGCCACACACTGGCTCTGGAGGCTGGGATGCGCAACCCCGCGCGGGTGCTCAATCGGGTGCTGGAGTTGAAGGCCACCGGTTTGGCTCTGGTGCCCGCGGGCTTTGATCTCATTCTGAGCATGACCAAGGACCAGCTTGCCGAAGCTCGGTGGCATTTGCGTTACATCGAGATCGGAAGCGCGGCCATGCGGCCGGAGGCGCGGCAGAAGCTGATGGAATTGCTTCCGCGGACGCGCATCTGCCACCACTACGGCCTGACCGAGGGATCGCGGGCGGCGTTCATTGAGTATCATGCGGACCGGCACAAAGTGAGCTCGATCGGACGCGCGGCTCCCGAACGTCAGGATCGCGGTTCATGACGCCGACGGCCGTCCTGTCCCGGCTGGCCAGCGGGGAGAACTTGTGGTCCTCGGCGGTATGGTGATGCGGGAGTATTGGAAGCAGCCTGAGCTGACCGGTCAAGCGCTCCGCGACGGCTGGCTCCGCACGGGAGATTGGGGCTACCAGGACGATGAGGGCTACCTCTTTTTGGCTGGCAGAGAAAGCGACGTGGTTAATGTGGGTGGATTGAAAGTTAGCCCGGAGGAGATCGAGCAACACTTGAATCTTCATCCCGCCGTGGCGGAGTCCGCCTGCGTCGGTGTGCCCGATCCCAGTGGTATCACCGGCGAGATCGTCAAGGCCTGTGTCGTGATGCGGGAGAATGTGGCCGAGGAGGAGCTGGTGGCCTGGCTCCGCAAACGGCTAGAAGAGTTCAAGATCCCCCGCGTGTGGCAGAGGGTGGACCAGATCGCCAAGACGCCTTCGGGCAAGATCCAGCGGCACAGGATGCGAGAAGGGACGGGGGCGCTGTAATGGATGGAGGAGTCTGGCGGAGTTCCGTTCAAGCTGTTGCTCGCAAATAACTTAGAAGTGATGATTAAAGTCACTAACAATTGTGACCTTGGTCACAGAAAATCTCTAAGGAGAAAAATTATACAGGGAATGAGTGGAACTGAGGCACGACACAGCACTCTCGGTTCCTGAACCTCCGCGCTTAACAGTCGAATCTTTCACTTCATCTACGCACCCATTTTCTTCGCGCTCAGCGGAAGGGAGGTGCCCTTGGAGCATAGCCACCATAGCCGCCCCTCTCTCCCAGGCGGGCTTCACGGAGTGGCAATGGGCACCGGTCATAGCCCTTCTGAGCACTGGTTTACTGAAAGCGTTTTCAGCACGCAGAATCCAACAGGAAGTGCAAGATTCCGGCGCTGTGTACGATCTGCCCGCCTTTTTTGGACGCTGAAAAGTGAAAGCAGGAGATTCTCAGAGTCTGCGCTTTCTCAAGCAATCCGCCAAACTCATTCAGTTACTAAAGTAACCATTCAAAGCAGTGGTAGCCGAGGCAGTCCCAGGGCGTTGGCCCGGTCGCGAACTTTCACAAATAATAGCAGCCAAGTTGTAGAAGTTGAAAACGTATCGAGTTCCGCCAGATCGTAGGACATTGCATGGTATCCGCGCTCAAATCCGTTGCGCAAGTTACGGCCACGCAGGTCTATGCGCGGATTCTGTTCAGGCTCATCTACATTCTTGGCTTTACGTGTTTCACGTATATCATAGGCAGGCGTTTAGCGCCGTTGCTTCGAGCGGAGCGTGATCGCCGCTTCGACCGCCCATGGAAGCGGCTGGGAAAGGTTGGCAAATTCTGGCTGGGGCAATGGAAGCATCCTCGTTATCCGGGCGCTGGGATCATGCACATCCTGATCTTTGCGGGTTTCATTCTCCTCGCGGCGCGGGCCTTCGCGATCGTCTTCGGTTTGGTGGACGCGGTGGCCGTGCCGGAGAGCTTGGGGCGCGCCTATGACTTGGTTAACGACTACGCGGCGACGATGGTTTTTCTGTGCGTGCTGACGGCGATCTTCCGCCGACTGGCTTTGCAATCCACACTTCACGCTGAGCCGTCCGGAGACGCCGAGAGTCCGGTGGTTGACTTGGCCCTGATTGGCGTTTTGATGGTGAGCGATAGCCTGTTGGTGGCGAGCAAGGTTGCGTTTCAGGTGCGCATGGTCCAGCCCCCAGACTACATCGCGGCGCTGTCGCTTCCCTGGGCGTTCAGGGGCGCACTTCTCGCGGCGTCGCCGGTGACGCTGCAACACCTTCACTTCGCCGCATATCTTCTGTACGATCTGACCTTCTTCTTCCTGCTTTGCTATCGGCCATTCGGCACCCAGTTTCATGTGGAAACGTCTTTATTCAGCGTCTTCTTTGCCAAGCTGGAGCGGGAAAAGCTGAAACCCGTCCGCTGGGATCTTCCCGAGGAACGGCTCGATCAGGTGCAGTCTTTTGGAGTCAAGACGTTTGAAGACTTTACTTGGAAACATATGCTGGATTTTTATTCCTGCGCTGACTGCGGGCGCTGCACGGACAACTGTCCCGCCCATGCCGCCGGCCGGCCGCTGTCGCCGCGGTTGATCACCGCCAAAGCGCGGGATTATGCCTTCCAGCACTATCCGATCTTTGGGCAAACGGGCAACGGAAAGGCGCTGATCGGCGGCATTTACTCCGCAGATGAGGTCTGGTCGTGCACCACATGCGGCGCGTGTGAAGAGGAATGTCCGCTGCTGATCGAATACATAGACAAGATTGTCGATCTGCGGCGGGGAATGGTGGATGAAGGCCATGTGCCGCAGCCGCTGCAAAAGCCGCTGAAATCGCTGGAGAGCCGCGGGAATCCCTACGGCAAGATGGAGAAGAAGAAGGCGGAGTGGGCGAAGGCCGGGGATTTTCCGGAGAGATACAACGTCAAGGTGCTCGACGGCAGAAACCGCGCCGACACTTTGTACTTCGTCGACAGCATCACCTCTTATGACGACCGCATACAGTCTATTGCTCGCGCCACGGCGGCAATTCTGGATGCGGCCGGCGTGAACTTCGGGATTTTGGGCGCGGCCGAGAAAGACAGCGGGCATGAAGCACGGCGCTTCGGCGAAGAGACGCTGTTCATGGCGCTGCGCGATGACAACACCGTGGCGATTCGAGATTGCGGTGTGCGGCGCATTGTCACCGCTGATCCACATACCTACAACGCGCTGCGGAATGACTACAATAATTTGCCACCGGTAGAGCACATCAGCCAGTTGATGGCGCGGGAGGTCAGATCCGGCAAGATTACGTTTGCGCCTGTAAGCGAGGGCCATATCTACACCTATCACGATCCCTGCTATCTGGGCCGTCACAACTTGATCTACGAAGATCCGCGCACGGTGCTCGACGCCATTCCGGGCATGAGGCGCGTGGAGATGAAGCGGGCGAGGGACCGCTCGTTCTGCTGTGGTGGAGGTGGGCTGATGCTCTTCTACGAACCCAAGGAAGAGGAGCGCATTGGCGTGAAAAGAGTCCGCATGGCGGCGGAGGCCGGGGCCAATGTGATCGTAACTGCGTGCCCCTTCTGCCTGGTGAACATGGAAGACGCGATCAAAGTTACGGGCCTGGAAGGGAAGATGACGGCCATCGATCTGGCCGAATTGGCGGAGCGGCAGATGGTGCATGTAGAGGCGAAGGAGCTGAAACCGGCAGTGCAGGGAGGATAAGCGTGGAGATACTGGTTTGCGTGAAACGAGTGCCGGACACCTCGGAGAACGAGATTGCTTTGAACCGTTCCAGAGACGATATCGAACGCGACGACCTAATCTATTCGATCAACGAATGGGACAACTATGCGGTCGAAGAGGCGCTGCGCATCACCGCCAAGACCGGCGGAAGCGTAACGGTGGTGACTGCCGGCGGTGAGGACGATGAAGAGATCCTGCGCCGCGAGATGGCCATGGGGGCAAGCCGCGGCATGCTTCTTGCCAAAGATGCCTTCGCAGGCTGCGATGGTAAAGTCATCGCGACGATCCTGCAAGCTTTCGTGCAGAAGGGCCGCTACGACCTGATTCTGACTGGAGCGCAGGCGGAGGACGGCAGCGCCCAGGTGGGCGGGATGCTGGCGGCTTTGCTCGACTATCCCTTCGCATCCCTCGTGAATGCCATTGAAGTGGTGGACGGCATGAAGCTGAAGGTCTGCCGCGAGATTGCTGGAGGTAACCGGGAGGTCAGCGAAATCGACTTGCCTTGTGTGCTTTCGATTCAGACGGGAATCAACGAGCCGCGTTATGTCGGAATGCGGGGCATCCGGCAGGTTGCTTCCATTCCCATTCCGAGATGGACGGCCGCGGAACTCGGCATCGACCCGGCTACGGTGGACGCGGCTGCCGCCAAGGTGAAGCGGGTGGATTACTTCGTTCCCGCCTCCCGCAAGGGAGCCGAAATGCTGCAAGGCATGCGCGAAGAAAACATAGAAAAAGTACTCGAGCTGGTTGCCGCTCAAGGAGGGTTGAAGTAATGGATCGCATCTTTGCTTATATCATCCATCGGACCGGTGTCGCGGACGACACGGCGCTGGAATTGATCACAGCCGCCAAGGCGGTTGACGCGAATGCTTCCCCTATTGCCATCGCCATCGGCTCGGGAGCGGATCTGGACAAGGTTTGCACCGGCCTCTGTTCCTCGTATGCCGAGGTCTGGAAGGTTTCGCAGGCGGCGCTGGCCTACCCCAACGCCGAGTTGATCCGCAAGGTGCTGATGCAGGTATTGCCTGCGGGAAGCATGGTGCTGGTCCCACACGAGCACTTCGGCATCGACCTGGCGCCGGGGCTTTCCATCAAAATGAATGCTGCGTTTGTTTCAGACGTGCTGGCAATCGAAGGGTCGGAGGGCGACCAACTCAAGGTGGTTCGCCAGGAATTTGGCGGGCAGGTGAGCGCGCATATGCGATGCGACCTGTCAACCGGTGCCGTAATCACAGTTCGCCCGGGAGCGTTCAAGCCAAGTGAAAGCGCTGTCGCGAAGGGAGAGATCGTGGATAAGTCCGCCGATGTTGGCGCGCTGACAGCAGGGAGGCGCTACCTGGAGACGATGGTCGCCGAAGCTGGCGAGGTCGACATCGCCAAGCACAACGTGCTGGTCTCGATCGGCCGCGGCATCCAGGATAAGGAGAATATTCATCTGGCGCAGGAGCTGGCCGAGGCGCTGGGCGCGGCAGTGTGCTGTTCGCGCCCGGTGGTGGACGCCAAGTGGCTGGAGAATTCGCGCCAGGTCGGGTCATCCGGCAAAACGGTGAAGCCGAAGGTTTACCTCGCGCTCGGCATTAGTGGCTCGTTCCAGCACCTCGCCGGCTTAAAAGGAAATCCATTGATTATCGCCGTAAACAAGAATCCAAATGCGCCAATTTTTCAGACCGCGGATATTGGCATTGTCGATGACATCCTCGAATTCATACCCGCGCTTACGAACAAAGTACTCGAAATGCGCCGCGTTGCGTGACCGTGCGCGATATGAGGATCTGCCCATGATTTCTGCTAAGACGCTCAAATTGAGTATGAAGTCCCTGCGGGAGTTTGCCAAGAAAGAGCTCCCCGACCAACGGCTGATTGAATTCGATGAGCGCGACGAATGCCCTCTCGACGTGGTGCGGCAATTGTGCGATCCGGAGAAGCTGGGAATTCAATTGCTTCTGATCCCGGAAGAGTACGGCGGGATGGGCGGCGGCGCCTTCGACAACTCCCTGGTCTGTGAGGAGATGGCGCGCATCGACCTGGGACTGGCCACGACTGTCTTTGCGACCTTTCTGGGGAGCGAACCCATCACCGTCGGTGCGACACCCGCGCAAAAGAAGCAATGGCTGAGCCGCATCGCCAATGAGGGCCTGATTTTTGCCTACGGCGCGACGGAACCCGATGCCGGCAGCGATCTGGGAGCGCTGCGCACTAGGGCGGAGCGCGTGATGCGGGACGGCAACTTGGCCGGGTACAAGATCAACGGCAGCAAGCAGTGGATCAGCAATGGCGGGATCGCCGGAGCCTGCACAATTCTGGCCAATACTCCCGGTGGGCCGAGTTGGTTCATTGTCGAAAAAGGCGCCAAGGGCTTCACCCAGGACGAGCCGGAGAACAAGCACGGGATTCGTCTCAGCAATACGGCGGCGCTGGCATTCAGCGACGTCTTGGTGGAAGCGGACCGGCTGGTCGGCGGTGTCGAGGGCCAAGGCCTGCTCCAGGCGCAAGCGGTTTTTGGCTATACGCGGGTGATGGTGGCGGCATTTGGGCTGGGTGCAGGTTGGGCGGCGCTGGATCGCGCCATACCCTATTCGGTCCAGCGCATCCAGGGGGGTGGGCCGCTCGCGGAGAAACAGGGATACACGCACAAGCTGATCGTGCCGCACGCGATTCGCCTGGAAGCGGGCCGCTCCTACATTGAAGAGACGGCGGAACGCATCGACGCAGGCCAGGAAGGCTCGCTGAACACCGAAGGCGCAATCGCCAAATACATCTGCACCGAGGCCGGCAACGCCGCGGCCGAAGCTAGCATTCAAGCGCTGGGCGGTTACGGTTACACGCACGAATATATGGTGGAGAAGATTAGCCGCGATGTTCGCATCACGTGCATCTACGAAGGCACCTCCGAAATCATGGAGATGACTATCAGCCGCGACCGCTGGCAACTGCATCTAAAAACCCGCGGGCAGCACTACCACGATGAGGCGCGCAAGATGGAAGCGCTGCACCAAAGACATCCGAATGCCGGAGCGGATACGGCGGCCCTGGTTTTGCACGCGCTGGCCGAGTTGCTGGAAACGGCGCGGGCGCAACGGTTGACGCGCAATCAGCATGTGTTGCTGCGCATCGGGGAATGGATCGCATTTGCCGAGTGCGCTGCCAGCTTTTCCCGCCGCGCCGCGCGCCGGGTGGAGAACCAGCTCGGAGACAAGGCGAATCGGCGCTTCGATGCGCCGGCGCTGACGGCAATGGCGCGCGTCTTCGCGCGCGAGGCGGCGCTGAAAGTCGCCGAAGAAGGCCTGAAAATCGCGGTCGGAACCGGTGTGATCAACGACATGGCAGGCTTTGAGGCAGCTCTGGGGTTGCCCGCGATTCATCGCTCGCAATCTGGATGGCTGGCCGACATGGATGAAGTCGCGGACGCACTCTACAACCGCAAGTCGAAACCGGCACAGAAGGCCGCCTGAAGCGGCGACAGGTTTTCAACCGCGTCCGGCAGCTTCGCGGCGTACGGACGCCTCTCACAGAAGAGTTGGAGCAGGATCATGGAAGAGACCGCGCATCGAGCAATCGCGATCGTTGGGACGGGAGCCATGTTGCCCGACGCCCTGAACACAGCCGCCTTTTGGGAAAACGTGAAGACCAGCCGCTACAGCATCACGGAGGTTCCTCAGGGACGGTGGAACCCGGAGTTCTATTACGATGCGGACCCCAAAGCGCCGGACAAGACCTACTCGAAGATCGGTGGCTGGGTGCGCGAGTTCCATTGGGATCCAGTGAAGTGGAAGTTGCCCATCCCGCCGCGCGTCGCGCAGGCCATGGACGACGCGCAGCGCTGGGCGGTCGCCTGTACACGGGAGGCCTTGCAAGACTACGGACATCCCCAACGCGCGCTGGACCTCGACCGCACGGCGGTGATCCTGGGCAATTCCATGGCTGGGGAGAAGCATTACCTCACCTCGCTGCGCATCTTCTTTCCCGAATTCGCGCATCATCTGGAAGAGTCGTCGAGTTTTACTGTCCTGCCGGAGGCGTTGCGCCGGGAAATACGGCGGGAATTGCACCAGCGCGTGGGTAAGCACCTGCCGGAAGTGACGGAAGACAGTATGCCCGGCGAATTGGCCAACTGCCTCGCCGGGCGCATCGCAAACCTCTTCGGCTTCCACGGTCCCAACTATGTCTGCGACGCTGCCTGCGCCTCGGCGATGGCGGCCATCAGCGCCGCCGCGGAAGGACTGATTCACGGTGAATATGACGCCGTCATCACCGGGGGAGTGGACCGTAACATGGGCGCGCCCACCTTCGTGAAGTTCTGCAAGATCGGAGCGCTGTCGGCCACCGGCTCACGTCCGTTCGCCACCGGAGCCGACGGATTCGTCATGGGCGAAGGCGCCGCGATCTTTCTGATGAAACGGCTGGCGGATGCGGAGCGGGATGGCGACAAAGTCTACGCCGTGTTGCGGGGATTGGGCGGATCGAGCGATGGCAAAGGCAAGGGCATCACCGCTCCCAACCCTATCGGCCAGAAATTTGCCATTGAGCGGGCGTGGAAGAGTGCCGGATTGTCGCCAGCGACGGCAACGCTGATCGAAGGCCACGGCACATCCACGCGCGTGGGCGACTCTGTCGAGGTGCAAAGTCTGACCAGTATGCTGAGCGCTCTCAATCTTCCCACAGGCGCGATTGCCTTGGGATCGGTCAAGTCGAATATTGGCCACCTCAAAGGCGGCGCCGGTGCCGCCGGGCTGCTGAAAGTTGCGCTGGCGCTGCGCGACAAGGTACTGCCGCCCAGCCTGAATTGTGAGCGGCCCAACCCCGAGATCGACTTCGCCCACTCTCCTCTGTATGTGAATACCTCTCTCCGTCCATGGGACGTTCGGGAGGGCGAAGTGCGCCGCGCGGGTTTGAGCGCCTTTGGATTCGGAGGGACCAACTTCCATGCGGTGCTCGAAGAACACATTCCGGGGCGACTGAACGGCAACGGCAAGAAGATGGTCGCGATTCCCGAGATAGCGACGCTCGCGGCACCCGAGGCGAAGCCGGACGCGAAGAACGCGCGGGACGGCTATACGTCGCCGGGACCGTCCAAAAGGTCCTATAAGACTCCGTTGCGCGGAGCGCTGGTGATCGGAGCAGCATCGGCGGCAGAGCTTGCGGAGCGCACCCGCGCGGTACAGAAGGCCGCGCAAGAGGGCAGCGCGCCGCCGCCCGCCGCCCCGGCACAATCGGAGCTGTTGGCGCACGAGCGGCTGGCCATCGACTATGGGGACGCAAAGGAGCTGGCGGCAAAGTCGGCCGCGGCACTCAAAGGACTCGCCGCCGAGCAGCCGGCGGTATGGAAGGTGCTGCGGGCTCAGGGAATCTTCCGCGGCCACGGCCCCGCGCCCAAGGTGGCCTTCCTATACACAGGCCAGGGATCGCAGTATGTGAATATGCTGCGATCCATCCGCGCCCAGGAACCGATTGTCGCGGAGACCTTTGCCGAGGCCGATCGCATCATGACTCCGCTGCTCGGCAAGCCCCTCACGGAATTCATCTTCGTGGATCCGGACGATCGCCAGGCGGTCGCCAAGGCGGAGGAAGACCTTAGACAGACGGAGATCACGCAGCCGGCCGTCATGGCCGTTGCAGCGGCCATCACGAAACTGCTCGCGGCCTATGGCATCACGCCCGATTTCACCATGGGACACAGCGTGGGCGAATACGGAGCGCTGATCGGCGCCGGCGCTCTTCCGTTTGAAGATGCAATGGAAGCGGTCAGCACCCGCGGCCGCGAAATGGCCCATCTGAGCGTGGCGGACAAGGGCATGATGGCCGCAGTTTTTGCGCCGCTAGTAGAAGTTGAGCGCACACTGAAAAGCATGGAAGGATACGTGGTGATCGCCAACATCAACAGCGAACACCAAACCGTGATTGGCGGGGCCAGCGAGGCCGTCAAGAAGGCGGCGGCAGTTTTTCAGCATGAGGGTTACGATGTGGCCATCATGCCGGTCAGCCACGCCTTCCATACTTCGATTGTCGCGCCGGCCAGTGCACCGCTGCGCAGAATGCTCGCGCGGCTGCGCCTGCAGTCGCCGGTCAATCCCATAGTGGCCAATGTGACCGGAGAGTTTTATCCCACTGGGGAGGAAGTTGTGCCCCAGATGCTGGATTTGCTGGCGACACAGGTGGCCGCTCCGGTGCAGTTTGTGAAAGGGCTGCGCACACTTTACGATGCAGGTGCCCGGGTTTTCGTTGAGGTTGGTCCCAAGAAAGCACTGCAAGGATTCGTCGAAGATGTGCTTGGCAAATACACGGATGTGGTTCCGCTGGTTACGAACTATCCAAAATCCGGCGACTTTCCCTCGTTCAATCAGGCGCTGTGCGGACTCTATGCCGCGGGACTGGGAAATGGAATCCTCGACGGCCTCGAAGAGATCTCTGTCAAGACAGAAGCCGCGGTGAAAGCCTCGTTGCACCAGTCGCCCGCCGCGGCAGCCGTTGCGCCAAAAATGGCTCCCGCGGCTGACTCTCACTCCTCCGGGTACGGCAACCGCTCCGAACAACCGGACAGCAGATTTGCCGATGAGCTTGAACGCGGTGGGCAGATCGATCGTGGCAAAGAAAAACCGCGCGGCAATTCACCTGTAGCTATTACCGGCGTCGCCCTAGGACTGCCCGGAACTCCGAGAATCTTCGACGAGGAGAACCTTGCCCGCATTTTGAGTGGGGAGCAATTCATTGATCTGATTCCGTCGCGCTTCCGCCGCCTGATTGCCGACAAGCACATCACCCGGCTGGTGAAGAGCGAAAACGATGTGCCGGTCTTCGAGAAGATCGACAGTGTTGCGGACGTCATCAAGCTGGCTGGGCGTGGTGGAGCCTTTGACCTGGAAAAAGAGTATGGAGTTTCCGCCGAGCGCATTGCGGCCTTTGACCGCGTGACTCAGCTTGCCATTGCCGTGGGAGTCGATGCGCTGCGCGACGCCGGCATTCCGCTGGTGCTGCGCTACATAACCACCAGCAAGGGCACGCATCTACCGGATCGCTGGGTATTGCCCGAGAGCCTGCGCGACGGCACGGGCGTGGTCTTTGCCTCCGCCTTTCCCGGATACGACTCGTACGCAGAGGACATGGGCCGTTATTGGGCGGACCGCAACCGGCGCGAACAGCTCACGATGTTGGAGAGCCTGCAGGCGCGATTGAGCGGCGACAACAGTTCGATACTGGCCCAGGAGATCGACCGGCGCATGGACGAGTTGCGCAACGCCATCGAGAAAAGTCCTTATCTCTTCGACCGGCGCTTCCTCTTCCGTGTTCTTTCCATGGGGCACTCGCAGTTCGCAGAGTTCATCGGCGCGCGCGGCCCCAACACCGCGGTCAACGCGGCCTGCGCCAGCGCCACGCAAGCCCTGGTCCTGGCCGAGGATTGGATCCATGCGGGACGCTGCCAGCGCGTCATCGTGGTCTCTGCCGACGACATTACCTCCAACAACATGATCGAGTGGTTTGGCGCCGGCTTCCTTTCTACAGGAGCGGCGGCCACCGAGGAGGTCAGAGAGGACGTCGCCACTCCTTTCGACCGCCGCCGCCATGGCCTGGTCATCGGCATGGGCGCCGCGGCGCTGGTGGTGGAGAGTGCCGAGTCGGCCAAGGAACGCGGCCTTCAGCCGATCTGCGAAGTCCTGGGTGCCGTGACATCGAATAGCGCATTCCATGGCACCCGTCTAGATCTCCATCACATCGCGCAGGTCATGGAGGAGCTGATCACAAAAGCGGAAGAGCGCCACCACATTCGCCGCCTGGAAATTGCGCCGCGCACTGTCTTCGTTTCGCACGAGACCTACACACCGGCGCGGGGCGGTAGCGCCTCGGCCGAGATCCACGCGCTGCGCAAGGTCTTTGGCGAGGCGGCGGGCAAGATCGTGATCGCCAACACCAAGGGCCTCACCGGGCACACCATGGGCTGCGGAATCGAAGATGTTGTGGCCGTCCGAGCGCTCGAAACGGGATGCGTTCCCCCGGTAACTAACTTCAAGGAAGTCGATCCGGAGTTGGGGCAGTTGAATCTGTCCAAAGGCGGTATCTATCCCGTTGACTATGCACTGCGCCTGGCCGCTGGATACGGCTCGCAAATCAGCCTGACCTTGCTTCGCCTGACTGCGCAAGGCAACGGCGCCAGGCCGCGTCCCAATGCTCTGGGTTACGCCTATCGCATCGCGGATAGGGAAGCCTGGCAAGCATGGCTTAAGCGAATCTCCGCTCACACTGATGCTGATCTCGAAGTCGTTCATCGTACACTGCGGGTGCGGGACCAGGGTTCCACTTTGCAGGTAAAGGAAGACGGCACAGCCGCTTTCCAGACAACCTTCTCTGGTCCGCTGGCGGCTGCGCCACCGGTCCAGCCGACCCCGGCAGTCGAGGAGGTAAAAGAAAAGGTGCTCGCGCTGGTTGCCGAGAAGACGGGTTACCCGGCTGAGATGCTGGATTTGGATCTTGACCTCGAAGCGGACCTTGGGGTCGATACGGTCAAGCAGGCGGAGATCTTCGCGGCCATCCGGGAAGTTTACGGAATTGCGCGCGACGAATCCCTCAAGCTGCGGGATCTCCCCACTCTCGCCCATGTCATCCGCTTCGTACATGAACGGCGGCCGGATCTCGGCGGCAAGCCTGCGGAGGCATTGGCGCCAATGCAAGCCGCGGTATTGGCACCGGCGGCAGTCGCTTCTGCTACTGCGTCCACGGACGGCGAGGACGCGGTCAAGCAGCGCATTCTCGCCATGGTGATCGAGAAGACCGGTTACCCGGCCGATATGCTCGATCTCGACCTCGACCTCGAAGCCGACCTGGGCGTCGATACCGTCAAGCAAGCGGAGATCTTCGCGGCCATCCGCGAGATCTACAACATTCCGCGCGACGAGAACCGCAAGCTGCGTGAATACCCGACGCTGCGCGACGTGATCCGTTTCGTGCTAAAGATGCGGCCTGATCTTGCCGGCAGCTCTGCGGCGGAGAAATCTGCGGCTCCCGAGGAGGGACTGGAAGCGCCAACTCCTGCTGCTGCGGTTGCGCCATCAGAGGCACTTGCTGCTGTGGCTGCTCCGGGACTGATTCCGGTGGATGGCATCCAGGAAAAGATTTTGGCAATTGTGGCGGAAAAGACCGGCTATCCAAGCGAGATGCTGGATCCCGGCCTCGATCTGGAGGCTGACCTGGGGATCGACACGGTCAAGCAAGCGGAGATCTTTGCCTCGGTGCGCGCGGCATTCAACATTCCCCGCGATGAGAGCCTCAAGCTGCGCGACTTCCCCACGCTGAACCATGTGATGCGGCTGGCCCGGGAGCGCCAACCGGGCGCGGCCGGTGAAGTGCTGCCAGCGCCCACGCAACGGCCGGCGGAAGTCGCGTCCGCAGTCAGCGAGACCGCGCACATTGCGCGGCCGGAACCGGCCAGCCTGGACGCGGCGGACCGTGTGCCTCGCCGTGTCCCCGGCCCCATCCTTCGTCCTCCGCTGGCCATCTGCAAACCGACCGGCGTGAGGATCGAGCCGGGAAGCCGCATCGTCGTAATGCCCGATCAAGGCGGCGTCGGCGAAGTGCTGGCCGAGCGGCTGCGCAAGCTGGGCGCGGAGGTCTTCATCCTCAAAGATGCTCCGCCCGCGGACGAACTGGTGAACCGGCTCGACGGCTGGCTGGCCAGCCGACCCATCCACGGAGTCTACTGGCTGCCGGCGCTCGACGAAGAGGGCCCCATCACGGCAATGGACACAGCCGCCTGGCAGGAAGCCGTGCGTGTGCGCGTCAAGCTGCTTTTCACAACGATGAAGCATCTGTACGAGCAGATCGAGAAGCCGGGCACATTTCTCGTCTCTGCCACGCGCTTCGGCGGGCAGCACGGCTACGGGGAGAGTGGAGCCAGCGCGCCACTGGGCGGGGCGGTCTCCGGGTTCTGCAAAACCTACAAGCGCGAACGGCCAAATGCTCTCGTAAAGGCCGTCGATTTCGAGCCGGAGAGTGCCAGCGCCGGCATTGCCGAACTCTTGATCGAGGAGGCTTTGCGCGACCCTGGAGCAGTCGAGATCGGCTACAAGGAGGGTCTGCGCTGGACGGTTGGAGTGCGGGAATTGCCGGCCGACGACGGCCAGCCGGGCTTGACGCTTGACCGGAAGACGGTCTTCCTGATCACCGGTGCAGCCGGGGGCATTGTCTCCGCGATAACCGCCGACCTGGCCGCGTCCTCTGGAGGCACCTTCTATCTGCTGGATATGGCGCCCCAGCCTGATCCCAACAACCGCAACATCCAGCGGCTAGTCAATGACAAGGAGAATCTGAAACGGGATCTCTTCGCGCAAATTCAGGCGCGTGGCGAGCGCGCGACTCCAGCACTGGTTGAAAAGGAGCTGGCCGCTTTGGAGCGGGCGCAGGCCGCGCTGAGCGCCATCGAAGCGGTGCGCGCGGCGGGCGGCGCGGCGCACTACTGCTGCGTGAACCTCACCGATGGCGAAGGCGTAAGCAAAGTCGTAGAGCGCATTCGCCAGGAACATGGACGCATCGATGTGCTTCTGCACGCCGCCGGTCTAGAGCGCAGTCACCCTTTGCCCGCCAAGGATGAGCGCGAGTTCGATCTGGTCTTCGACGTGAAGAGCGATGGCTTCTATCATCTGCTGCGAGCCATCGGCGATATGCCTCTGGGAGCGAGTGTGGTATTCAGTTCGGTGGTCGGCAGGTTCGGCAATCACGGGCAGGCAGACTACAGTTCGGCCAATGACCTGCTTTGCAAGATCACCTCCAGCATGCGCAGGACGCACCCCAAAACAGCAGCCATAGCGATCGACTGGACCGCGTGGGGCGGGATCGGAATGGCCACGCGCGCTTCCATTCCTAAGATCATGGAAGAGGCCGGCATTGATATGCTACAGCCACAGGCCGGCATCCCCATCATCCGCCGCGAACTCACAGCGGGCGGAACGCGGGGAGAGATTGTGATCGGGGAGCGGCTCGGCGTTCTGCTGAACGAATGGGACGAAACCGGCGGGTTCGATCCCGCCGCTGAACGTATCCAAGAGAAACGAACACCAGGTCCAATGGCTGGCAAGATCGTCCGTCTGGGTGTGCATAGCGGCTTCACCTTTGAGACAACGCTGGACCCGAAAGAGCAGTCCTTCCTTTTCGATCATCAGATCGACGGCATTCCCGTGCTGCCGGGCGTCATGGGCCTTGAAGCCTTCGCAGAGGCGGCGTTGCATCTGCTCCCCGGCTGGCGCGTCGAAGCGGTGGAGAATGTCGACTACTTGGCGCCGTTCAAGTTCTACCGGAACGAGCCACGCACCGTGACTATCGTAGCCGCAATTAGTCCCCAGGAAGCCGGCCTGGTGGCCGAGTGCCGGTTGCTGGGCAGCCGCTTGCTTGCCAACCAAAGCGAGCCGCAAGTCACCGAGCATTTCAGCGCTCGAGTTCGACTAACGAAACTCCCGCCAACGACCGTCAGCCAGCCGGCCTTGGAACAACTGACCGGCAAAGTGATCGAGGCAAAAGAAATCTATCGTCTCTATTTCCATGGACCGGCCTACCAGGTTGTGAAGCGGGCGTGGTGGGATGGAAGGCGCATGATCAGCCTGAAGGCCAAAGGCTCGCGCAACAACCATCATCCGTCTGAACAGCCGACGGTGTTGGCGCCACAACTGATCGAGCTTTGCTTCCAGACCGCCGGTCTTTGGGAGATGGGTGTGCAAGGCCGGATGGGCCTGCCGCGCCAGATCGATCGCGTCACTTTCAATCGGATGGAGAATGGCGCGGCTCACGATTTGTATGCTGTTGTGACTCCACGTTCCGCGGACGGGCGTTTCGATGGCGATGTCGTGGACACCAAAGGAAACTGTTATCTGCAACTGAGAGGCTATGGCACGATAGCAGTTCCCGGGGCACTAGAGGAAAAGCCTCTGAAGGCCTTGCAGTCTCTCCTGACAGGCCAGGCTGTCAGTGCTGCTTGATTCATGGCAATCTGTTCACAATGAGCAGTTCTTCGGAGCGCTTATGAGGCAGGATCTTCCACGCATTGCCATCGTGAATCGAGATGAGGCCGCAATGCGGTTGATCTTTAACGAGAGCGCTGTCGCCGGTCGACAGCGCTGCATGGAAGAAGCGCTGGGCGTTGGCAACAGCACTCGCATCGCGGAAGACTTGGTGCGCTCAGGCGGTCGAGATTTAACGAGGGTCTACTGGCTCGGTCAAACCAAAGACGACTTGCCATCCGTCACTGATTGGCTGAGTCCCGCCGAAGCCCGGCAACTCGAGCGCTTCCGCTTTGAAAAGAGGAGGGCGGATTGGTTGCTGGGACGCCGGACAGCGAAACACGCCGTGGCCCTGTCTTTCGGCATCGACCCATCACCAGCGGAGCTGGCGCGGATCGAAATTCGCGCCGCGCCGTCGGGAGCGCCCGAGGTCATACTTGCCGGCTGGAGAGGAGAACAGCCCCAAGATGTGACGATTTCTTTGAGCCACTCTTACGGCCGCGCCATCTGCACCGTCGTCCCGGGCAAAGTTGCGCTGGGTTGCGACATCGAGAGGATCGAATCGCGCAGCGATGAGTTTATCGCGGACTACTTTACAATCGAAGAACAGCGGGCGGTCGCAGCCTGCGCCGCCCCGGCTCGCGCGCGCATTTCAACCCTGATATGGAGCGCAAAAGAGAGCGCGCTCAAGGCGCTGCTGACGGGCTTGCGGCTGAATACTCGCTCCGTGAGCGTTGACGCTCCCAATGGTTCGATGGCGTCCTCGGCTTGGTCTTCGTTACAAGTATGCTATCAAGAGCAGACATTCAATGGGTGGTGGCTAGAAGACGGAGATTTTGTCATAACCGTTGTTTCCGATTTGGTGAAGGCCGGCCAGCCGATGCAACTCGAACCAACTGGTCATTGGTGACAAACTGCCTTGCGGTTTGACCAAAGGTGGGCTGATAGAGAAAAAAGGAGCCATTGCCGAGCTGGCTGACGGCGGAGAATGAGAACGCGTTCATCTATATCGAATCCGGTTTCCAAAAAACTCTTTGGTGAATCTTCTATCGGGTATTTTTGTGGGCTACTCTGGAACCGGTTAACTGGTCGATCCTGATAAACTCATAACACAGTAAAGAATCAATGATATAGGGCGAATTTCGTGGTAAAATATTCTCAGAAGTTGTTCAAAACACAGCAATTTCCGGGGAAATCATGCGCCCTAAGAGTGAGTCCAGACACCCGCAACGTGAGCTGTTCCAGATCGATCTGGAGCAGTTGATTGACCTCACGCATCCGTTGGCAGTACTTGCGCAGAAGATTGATTGGAAACAGTTCGATCTTCTGTTAGGCGGCAGTTATCATCCCACCCAGGGAGCCCCCGGTACGCCGACGCGTCTGATGGTGGCGTTGCACTTTTTGAAATATCAAACCGATCTGAGCGATGAAGATGTGGTCGCGGGGTGGGTCGAGAATCCCTATTGGCAGCACTTCAGCGGCATGCGATATTTTCAGCATTCGATGCCGATCGATCCCTCCAGCATGACGCGTTGGCGCAAGCGTCTGGGCGAAACCGGAGCCGAACAGATGCTGCGCGAGACCCTTGCAGCTGGCATGCGCATGAAGGTGATCCGCCCGGCGGAGTTACAACGTGTCAACGTGGATACCACGGTACAGACCAAGGCCATTCGCTTCCCGACCGATGCGCGTTTGTATCATCGCTGTCGCGAGAGGCTGGTGAAAGAAGCACGTGCCGAAGGTCTCGAAATCAAGCAGAGTTATCAGCACGTGGGCAAGCGTCTGTTGATGCAATCCAGCCGCTACGCTCATGCCCGGCAGATGAAGCGTGCCCGCGCTTGTACGCGCCAGTTAAGGACTCAACTGGGCCGGGTGCTGCGCGAGATAGATCGTCAAGTTACAGAACCCTCGCGCAAGTTATCCGGTCTGCTGGAAACAGCGCGTCGCATTCATAGCCAGCAGAGGCACGACAAGAACAAGGTGTACAGCGTTCACGAGCCTGAAGCCGAGTGCATCGCCAAAGGAAAAGCGGGTAAGCCGTATGAGTTCGGCAACAAGGTCAGCGTCGCGGTCAGCAGCCGGGGCGGATGGTTCGTCGGGGCCAAGAGCTTGACTGGCAATCCCTACGATGGCCACACGCTAGCCGAGCAGATGAAACAAGTTAATAACTTGATCGGCGACATAGTTAGAGAAGTGCATGTGGACATGGGCTATCGCGGCCACGACTATGTGGGCAATGCCACGATCTATGTGGACAAACGACGGCGAGGCCGAACGCCAAAGACGCTCTGGAAAAGAATGAAACGCAGAGCGGCTGTCGAACCTAGCATCGGACATCTGAAGAACGAACACCGGTTAGAACGTAACCGGTTGAAGGGCGTTGCCGGAGACGCGATCAACGCCATCCTCTCGGCCGCGGCGATGAACTTCCACAAGTTGCTGAGAGCCTGTGAGGGCAAACTTGTCGTCCAAATCAGGGCTATTCTGGGCCGACTCCTGTACCAATCGACCTTCACCGGCTTTCTGATCGTCGTGCCATCTGCCTGAAATCGGCTTTTTCAGGATCGACTAACTGGCCCCCTCCCTATGCGATCTTCTTTTCCTGAGGATGAATCTCTTCAACTACCCTCAGCTGAGCTTTCCGCTTATCCTGCATCTTGGCCTGTGTATACGTCCAGCGTCACCAGTGCAGACGCTTGCCGCAACAGCTCCTGCCTTTGATGAATTGCCGTATGGGATCGACCGCGCCACATTCATCGCGCCTTGGGTGAAATCGATGTTGCCCCACTTGAGTGCAATCAGTTCACTCTTGCTCAAGCAGGTTGAAGCTGCCACCAATACAAGAGTCCGCTCCCGAATTTTCTCCAGCATTCTTGCTCCGCATGGCCATAGAGACGCTACATCGTGTCGAAAAACTCTGCTAGGTCTACAATCGGGAAAATAGAGAGCGAGCGTTCCCGGTCGCGGTAGGCAAGGGCTGCCGCGTAATCTGTGGCCAAACAAAGATCATGCAGCGTCCATTCATCCGCCTCGGATGTATCTTGTTCGATGTGGACTATACGTGCGGGTGTGTTGGGCTGCACGGTTACGCGAAAACTGTCGAGCGGTGTGTACAGTCCTTCACCGAGCGCTTTGATATACGCCTCCTTGCGCGTCCAGCAATGGAAAAAAGCGCGTTCACGCTCACTTGGTGAGAATGACATGATTTCCGCAGTTTCCCCCGAGCAAAAGAAGTGTGAGGCAATCTGGTGGATATCTGGCATTGGGCGTATTCTTTCCAAGTCGATGCCGATTGAGCAGTGAGATGTGATTGCAACAGCGGCCAAATTGCCGGAATGTGTCATGTTGAATTGAACAGGGGTTAAAGACTCGACCGAGGGTTTCCCTTTCGCGCCGTAAATGAACCGAATACAGCTTGGGTGAAGATTAAGGTATCGCCCCAGCAGATACCGCAGGATGCCCCGCGTTATGACAAACGCTTCACGCAGATGGTTAAAGCTAAACTGCTCTGCTCTGCCAATTTCGTCCCCGATAAGAACTTGTTCTAACATTGCAGCTATAGCTTGCGAAGCTCTTGTAGGAAAAGTCCAGATGTGAACTTCGCTTGCCGATAGTTCGAATGAGCATCCGACTCGCATACGAGTATCTTAATGCTACAACCGGCCACGCCCTTGACAACGACGAATTGCCGCATAATCGACGACACATTTTCGTGCTCGTGAGTCTTTTTACGACTGCAAGACAACGCCTAACACAGCCAATCGGATGCCCCGGTTCTCCCTGCTGTTGCTCCAAAACTCCGGATATGTTTTCGGCGACATGCCAGCCGATTTGATTTGCACGGTGTTATCCGGTTGAGGCCGGCTGACACGGCTATTCCTGTGAAAATCCTCGATGCGCAGTACCGCTGACGATGCGAGATAGGCAAAAAGATTACTCTTGCATAAAAAAAGATGAAAATGGTACTTGACAGAAAGGGCAGTTCACTGTCAAAATTTGATTTCAGTACGAAAGATTCCCCAATTGCACGATTTTTTATCCCCCAAAAGGGTTTTGTGTTCCGGTCCCTATGCCTTTGTGTTTCAATTCATAATATTTTATGGTTTGGTTCCACACTGTGTAGAACTTACCCCCTAACGTCGAACACAGGAGAATTGTCAAATGGCAAATTTAGGATTGAATAAGGCTGTGCAGAAGGTCTCAATCGTGCGCAGCAACGGCGAAGTCGTTGTAGTTCATCGTGGTAAAAAGAAAAAGAAGCAATCCAAAGAACTGAAGCCGCTCGAACGCATGACGCGCCGCTTCAATGACGCAAACCTTGCGTCAGCAAAAAGTCTCGCGAGTTCCCACCGGAAATCCAGCAAGAAGAAGAAGGATGGCTGGTTGCGCGATATGCCGAAGAATCTTTCCAAAGCCGCCGAGAAAAGCTAGCGACGAGCTATAGGGAAAAAGGCTAGCGCTATCATTCATACTTGGTGAGCTTTATTGAGCACGCCAGCCTCCCATTGTGCCTACTGGGAGAAGGCATTCGTGTCCACAAGAAAGCCGCCGGGCTGGCGCTTTTGGGCTGTTTTTCGTTCGCAGAACGCCCCACCAACCGTCTTGACTGGGACAACACATTGAAGGGTAAATGGGTTCCGACTCCCCTATTACGCAGGGATGAGGCGCAGCGATTGATCGTCCGAGCTTCGCGGCCAGCCTGCAAGGCGGGTGTGCTGCGGTCGGTTGGGCGGATGCTTCACTTTGCAAGTCTCATTGTATCTCTCAAATTTCGCCGAATTACCGAATTGCAGAAAGCAGCGATTGTTCGCCGGTTTATCGAACAAAAGGGAGGGCTTTGGGTCAAGATTGCGCAGACGTTGGCGAGCCGTCACGATGCAATTCCTCCGGTCTATTGCGAGGAGTTGGGAAAACTGTTTGACAGTGCGGATTCATTTCCCTGGGAGGAAGCGCGCGCGGCGATCGAAGGCAGCTTAGGGCGCAGGCTGGAAGATGTTTTTTCCGAGTTTTCGCAGGTGCCGATCGCCGCCGCATCCATTGCGCAGGTTTATCGAGCGCGCCTACATCACGGCAATACTCCGGTTGCAGTCAAAGTTAGAAGGCCGGATATTCAAAAAATCTTTGGACGGGATCTTGCATTTCTTCGGATTGTAGCTTCGATCCTCAGCAAGTTTGGCAGTTTGAGTCACCTTCATCTGCTTGATATGTACGGTGAACTCGAGCAAATGATCACCGAGGAATTGGACTTCAGAGTGGAGGCAACTCTTATTCGTGATATGCGGCGCAACCTCAAACCTCGTGAGGTTCAGGTTCCGAGGGTGTTTCACGCGTATTGCACGAGAGAGGTGCTGGTGATGTCGTTTATCGACGGAGTGCTAATGTCGGATTACCTGCGAGTCTTATCCGAAGACCCGGTTCGCGCGATTGAGTGGCAGAACGAAAACAAAATCAAGCCTAAGAGGCTGGCGCGAAAGATCTATCTTAGCTGTCAACGGCAGGTATTCGAGGACAATCTTTTTCATGGCGATCTGCATCCAGGCAACATCATGCTTTTGCGAAAGGGGCGATTCGCCCTGTTGGACTTCGGAGCCGTGGGAACCTTGGATCTTTCGACTAGGCAGCAGGTGAGGCTATACCACCAGAAAGTGGCCGAAGGCGATATCTCGAAGGCCATGATGGTGCTGACACATATGTCTTCACCTGTGCCGCGCGCCAATATGGCGGGCATTATTCGCCAGTTGACGCGCGTTACCCAGAGTTCGCTTCGCATGATGGCTGTGAAGGGGTTGCCCTATGAGGAGCGCATTTATTCCAACGCTACAAGTCAGCAACTCAGAATTCTCGGTAAAGCGAAGATTCCGATCAGTTGGGATTTCCTGCGCGCGCAGCGCACATTCACCGTCTTGGAGATGTCCCTGCGCAATCTGGATCCCAGTATCGAGCCGATGAAACTCTCCCGGGCATATTTCCGCGCCCGCGCACGGCGGATTCAAACTGCGGCCGGTGGGCGGCACCATCAGTTGATCGACCGGCTGGAATCGATCGTTGAAAATGGCCAGGAAGTAGTACGAAACGCGGCTGAAGGCTTGACCATTGCTGGTACGATTTGGGGTCGCGATTTGAATGATGTTCGCGCATTCGTTGGGCGCACGTTCGCTCGCATTTGGCTTCAGGGCACGATTTTCGTGGGGTTGTTGTTCGTCGGAGCGGCCATCGAGGCGTTCATGCCACAGTGGGTGCCGAAGTTTCTGCAGCCGATTCTTCACTCTTTGGAGAAAGGGCTGTCCGTGTTACCGGTAATTGCTTGGGCTCTGATAGCTATAGTGATTGTTCTTTGTATTCGCTGGGCTCGCTCGCTACTGGTCAGGTACTCGCTGAGATGAATTACCGGAGCCCGCAATGATGTTGTTGCACGACAATGAGGTGAGCTTTCCCTGAGGGTGAATCAAAGCGTCACTCTCCTGACAACTAACCGATTCCTACCCATTCAAGGAGCGAACAGCAATGACAACAGAAGTACAGACCGCAACGAAACAGGCCAGCAGCACAACTGCCAAGGGCGATCCGGTCATCATCGACCTGGGCAAACAAAAGCGCAAGAAGATTCGCCAGCTTCGCAAAGGGCGGGGTCCTCTATTCGCCAAGGTTTCCGATACCCAGGTGGGCCTGAGGGCGAAGGGCGTTACCGATGACAACTCTGGTCCGACGATCGTTCTCGTGAAAGAGAAGAAGAGAAGAAGGAAATTCGGTTTTGGCGGACCTCTCTGGTAGATATCAGTCCTATTGACTTGTAAGTGTGGGCGCATGTGGCGGCAAGATGTTCTGTAACAGCAGATCGTCTTGCCTCCAACCATTGCCCATGTTAAAGCACCTTTGGTGTTCGCGTATCTTTGCGTCCAAAAAGCAAAGGAGTTTCCTCATGGAATGCAACGAGAGAAGATCGGAAAACTACGTTGTGGTGATCGATGCGGAGGAGTACTACTCGATATGGCCCGATTGGAGAGAAATTCCAATCGGTTGGCAGGCGGCCGGTGAGGTTGGGACGAAGGAGGCGTGTCTCGCCTGGATAGAAAGAGTATGGACTGATATGAGGCCACTGAGTATGCGCCGTGCAGTAACATCGCGCTAGTCGTCCATCCACCTTGCATTAGCTGTATCTATAGATTGTTCACCGCTCGAGGTAAATGCATGACGACGATGACTGAGTTCGATCTACACTCCCTGCTCCCCGCGCAACAGGCAATCTGGGTTGCGCAGATGCTCGACCCGCTGTGTCCCTTCTATAAAATTGCCGAGTACATGGAAATCCGCGGTCCGCTGGATGTGGATGTCTTACGGCGCGCTGGCCGTCAGGCCATTGTGGAAGCGGATGCAATTCATCTTCGATTTATCAATACCGAGGATGGGTTGCGGCAGTATATTGATCCTCTTCGGCCCGGTGAAATATTGTATTTCGATTACAGCACGGCAAGCGATCCTTCAGAGGCTGCTCGGGTATGGATGCAGAAAGACTTGGCGAGGGCAACTGATCTGAGCCAGGGCCCACTCTTTGCCTTAGCGCTCTTCCGTATCGGGTTGGATCTGCATTTTCTCTACGCACAGTCGCACCACATCTGCAACGATGGATTCGGAGCGGCCATCTTCGCTCAACGGCTTGCGGAAATTTATACGGAAACGCTCCTAGGCAAACCTGCTGCGTCGTCCGGCGCGATTTCATGGAACGATTTTCTTGAAGATGAAGCGCAATACGCGGCCTCAAACCGCTGTGTAACTGATCGTGCCTATTGGGTTAGTTGCATGCAAGGCGTTGGAACTCCCGCGACACTCTCAGGGGAGCTGCCGAAGCCTCCACAGCCCGGCGTTGAAGAGCAGATCCGATTAACGCGCGCGCTGGCAAGAGAATTGGAAAATGCCGCGGCAACCTACGACGCCAGCTTCACGCAACTCCTGATCGCGGTAGCCGGCTTCTATCTTCATCAAACTACCGGCCAAACTGACATCGTCCTCGGTATTCCTTTGACTGCGCGAACCGGCGCTCGCATGCGTAACGTTGTCGGATTGGCCGCCAATGTCTTGCCGCTTAGGCTTTCGGTCGAGCCACAGGCTACGGTAAGCGAATTCATGCAACAGGTCTCCCGGAAACTGCGGGAGATCTTTCGTCACCAGCGTTACCGTCGTGAGGACTTGCGACAGGATCTTGGACTGGGCCCGAACGATCCAGAGTTATACGGGCTGGTTGCGAACGTCAACTCTTTTCCATACAACCTGTCTTTCGCCGGCAGCCCGGTTGAGGTTCATAACTTGGGTACAAGGCCCGTGAATGACTTTCAAATTGTTGTCTTTGACCGTCAAGATGAATCCGACGTTATTATTAAAGCCTTTGCACTGCCCTCGCATTACCATAGATCGGATGTAACGGAACATCTCCGGCGCTTTCTGGAACTCTTGAAAGAGTGGTGTGCGCTGCGCCCGGAGTCAGTTCTGGGCGATTTAACGTTACTGCGGGGCGCGGAGCGGGAGCGGGTACTTGCGCTGGCGCGGGGCGCGGAGCGGCGGGTTCCCGCGGCCACGCTGCACGGTTTGTTTGAGCAGCAGGCGGCCCGAGCGGGCGCGGCGCTGGCGGTAACCGGCCCATCGCTGCGCGGCGGGCGCGTGGAGTTGAGCTATGCGGAGTTGAACCGCCGCGCCAATCGCATCGCCCACCGGCTGATCGCGGAGGGCGTCCAGCCGGGTGACCGCGTCGGCCTGTGCCTGGAGCGCTCGGTCGAACTGGTGGTTTCGATGCTCGGCGTGCTGAAGGCGGGCGCGGCCTACGTGCCGATGGAGCCCGGATTTCCCGCTGCCCGGCGGCAGTTTTTGTGCCGCGACACGGCGGTCCGCTTGCTGCTCTGCGGCGGCGAAAAGCTGGACGAGGTGCGCTGTCTGGGCCTGGATGAGTTGGATCTGGAGTCCGGCGAGGCCGCCAACCCCGACCTGACGGTCGATCCGCAAGCGCTTGCTTATGTGTTGTTTACATCCGGTTCGACGGGCCTTCCCAAGGGCGTGATGATGCAGCACCAGCCGGTGGTGAACCTGATCGATTGGGTGAACCGGAGCCATCAGATCGGCGCCTCCGACCGCCTGCTCTTTGTCACTTCGCCGTGCTTCGATCTGTCGGTCTACGACGTCTTCGGGATGCTGGCGGCGGGCGGCAGCGTGCACGTGGCCAGTGCCAGCCAGCTCTTGGACCCGGCGCAGTTGCTGGCCAGCGTCTACGAGGAAGGGATCACGTTCTGGGATTCGGCGCCCGCGTTTCTGCAGCAACTGACGGCCTTCCTGCCCGAAAGCGCCGAGCGCGCCGCGGCGCTGCGGCTGGTTTTTGTCAGCGGAGACTGGATTCCGCTGCCCCTGGCGGCCCGCCTGCGCCAGGCCTTTCCCGCTGTCGAGGTGATCGGCCTGGGCGGAGCGACGGAGGCGGCCATCTGGTCTAACTACTTCCCCATCAGAGAGATCGACCCGGACTGGAAGAGCATTCCCTACGGCTATCCGATCCAGAATGCGAGCTATCACGTGCTGGACGCGCGCCTGCAGCCGCAGCCTCTGCTGGTGCCGGGCGATCTGTATATCGGCGGGCAATGCCTGGCGGCCGGCTATTGGAACCGTCCCGGCTTGACGGCCGAACGCTTTCTGCCCGACCCCTTTGCCGACGCGCCCGGCGGCCGTCTGTATGCCACCGGCGACCGCGCCCGGCGTCTGGCCGATGGGACGCTGGAGTTTCTGGGCCGCGCCGACCAGCAGGTGAAGATCCGCGGCTTCCGCATCGAGCCGGGCGAGATTCAAGCCGCCCTGCTGCTGCATCCCGAGGTGCGGCAAGCCGAGGTTGTGGCGCGCGACGATGGTCCCGGAGGCAAGTATCTGGCAGCGTATGTGGTTTCGCAGTCCAGCGCCGGTCTTGCCGCCGACGATCTGCGCGCGTACCTGGCCAGCCGCTTGCCCGAATATATGATTCCGGCGGCCTGGGTGAATCTGGATGCGCTGCCGCTGACGGCGAACGGCAAGCTGGACCGTAACGCTCTGCCGGCTCCGGCACGCACGGCGAGCCAATACCAGCAACCCCGCACACCGCAGGAAGAGATCCTCTGCTCCGCGCTCCAGCAGATCCTCCATCTCTCCGCCGTCTCCACCTCTGATAACTTCTTCAACCTTGGTGGGGATTCCCTGCTCGCAGCCCGGCTGGTTGCCCATCTGCGGGCCAAGCACAGTATTGAAGTTTCACTCCGGTCACTCTTTCAAGCCGCTGATATTGCGGAACTCGCCCGTCATTTACCGTCTCCAGGTCAGGGAAGAATGCTAGACCTCGGATTAGTCCGCAGAAGCGATTCCACCCATCTACCACTCTCGTTCGCGCAGCAAAGATTGTGGTTCCTCGACCAAATCCAAAATGGAAGCACTGAATATCACATACCTGAGGTAATGAGACTAAGAGGAGTCTTGAATGTTGAGGCTCTTTCATGGGCTCTCAACGAAACTGTTTCGCGGCACGAGAGCCTTAGAACTCATTTTTCGCTTGATGACGAACAACAGCCCTGCCAAGTTGTCGTACCGGAAATCAATCTGGATCTTCGCTTGATCGATCTAAGCAAACTGGACAAACAACACCAGAACGACGAGATTTCCAGGCTACAGGCACTTGAGTGGGAGCGGCCTTTCGACCTGCGTTCCGGTCCTTTGATACGGGTCCAACTATTAAAACTTTCGGCGACTGAACACATTTTTCTGCGCACAGTGCATCACATCGTTTCGGATGGCTGGTCGCTAGGCATCCTTAATAAGGAGATGTTCTCGCTCTACAAGTGCCGTGCATGTTCTGTGAATTTTGGTTCCAGTGGAGAACTCGCGGTTGCGCCATCGATAGACTATGCGGATTATGCGCTTTGGCAGCGTGCGTACCTCAGTGAAGAGCGCCTCGAACAAAGCATGGCTTATTGGGCAGGTCAGCTCGAAAACATACCACGGCAGCTTGAACTTCCCGGCGGCCACCCGCGGCCAACTGTACGACGGTATGAGGCGGGAGCCTGTCGGCGAACCCTGACAAGGACGCAGGCCGCCGCTCTGGACGACTTTGTTCGTAGTCAATCTGGCGTAACTCCGTTTATGGTGCTGCTCTCCGCATTCGCGGCATTGCTGGCTCGTTGGAGCGGACAAAACGACATTGTGATTGGCTCCGCATTTGCAAACCGGCCGTTTGCAGAATTTGAAAATATCGTCGGACTATTTGCCGTTCCCTTGCCAATGCGCATGCGCATTTCGTTGGAAGAAACATTTTCTGAACTTCTGGAACAAGCTAAAGCCATCTCTGTGGATGCAATTCAGCATCAGGATGTTCCTTTCGAACGTCTCGTCGAAAGGATTGCTCCCGAGCGTAGCTTGAACTCTTCGCCTATCTTCCAGGTCATCTTTGCCATGCAGAATGCGACGCCATCCCTTCCTCAGTTGGATGAGCTGAAAATCGAGCCAATCCTCGGTCAGCATCTTCGCGCTCGCTTCGATCTGGAATTACACGCGATTGAACTCAATGGAAATCTTGACTTGGTTTGGGTATATCGGCACGATCTATTCGAGAGCTCGCAAATCGAATTACTCGCGGACGAACTATTGGAGATGATCCAAGCCTGCGCTGCAGAACCCAATACTCCCGTCGGCGATTTAACGTTACTGCGGGGCGCGGAGCGGGAGCGGGTACTTGCGCTGGCGCGGGGCGCGGAGCGGCGGGTTCCCGCGGCCACGCTGCACGGTTTGTTTGAGCAGCAGGCGGCCCGAGCGGGCGCGGCGCTGGCGGTAACCGGCCCATCGCTGCGCGGCGGGCGCGTGGAGTTGAGCTATGCGGAGTTGAACCGCCGCGCCAATCGCATCGCCCACCGGCTGATCGCGGAGGGCGTCCAGCCGGGTGACCGCGTCGGCCTGTGCCTGGAGCGCTCGGTCGAACTGGTGGTTTCGATGCTCGGCGTGCTGAAGGCCGGCGCGGCCTACGTGCCGATGGAGCCCGGATTTCCCGCTGCCCGGCGGCAGTTTTTGTGCCGCGACACGGCGGTCCGCTTGCTGCTCTGCGGCGGCGAAAAGCTGGACGAGGTGCGCTGTCTGTGCCTGGATGAGTTGGATCTGGAGTCCGGCGAGGCCGCCAACCCCGACCTGACGGTCGATCCGCAAGCGCTTGCTTATGTGTTGTTTACATCCGGTTCGACGGGCCTTCCCAAGGGCGTGATGATGCAGCACCAGCCGGTGGTGAACCTGATCGATTGGGTGAACCGGAGCCATCAGATCGGCGCCTCCGACCGCCTGCTCTTTGTCACTTCGCCGTGCTTCGATCTGTCGGTTTACGACGTCTTCGGGATGCTGGCGGCGGGCGGCAGCGTGCATGTGGCCAGTGCCAGCCAGCTCTTGGACCCGGCGCAGTTGCTGGCCAGCGTCTACGAGGAAGGGATCACGTTCTGGGATTCGGCGCCCGCGTTTCTGCAGCAACTGACGGCCTTCCTGCCCGAAAGCGCCGAGCGCGCCGCGGCGCTGCGGCTGGTTTTTGTCAGCGGAGACTGGATTCCGCTGCCCCTGGCGGCCCGCCTGCGCCAGGCCTTTCCCGCTGTTGAGGTGATCGGCCTGGGCGGAGCGACGGAGGCGGCCATCTGGTCTAACTACTTCCCCATCAGAGAGATCGACCCGGACTGGAAGAGCATTCCCTACGGCTATCCGATCCAGAATGCGAGCTATCACGTGCTGGACGCGCGCCTGCAGCCGCAGCCTCTGCTGGTGCCGGGCGATCTGTATATCGGCGGGCAATGCCTGGCGGCCGGCTATTGGAACCGTCCCGGCTTGACGGCCGAACGCTTTCTGCCCGACCCCTTTGCCGACGCGCCCGGCGGCCGTCTGTATGCCACCGGCGACCGCGCCCGGCGCCTGGCCGATGGGACGCTGGAGTTTCTGGGCCGCGCCGACCAGCAGGTGAAGATCCGCGGCTTCCGCATCGAGCCGGGCGAGATTCAAGCCGCCCTGCTGCTGCATCCCGAGGTGCGGCAAGCCGAGGTTGTGGCGCGCGACGATGGTCCCGGAGGCAAGTATCTGGCAGCGTATGTGGTTTCGCAGTCCAGCGCCGGTCTTGCCGCCGACGATCTGCGCGCGTACCTGGCCAGCCGCTTGCCCGAATATATGATTCCGGCGGCCTGGGTGAATCTGGATGCGCTGCCGCTGACGGCGAACGGCAAGCTGGACCGTAACGCTCTGCCGGCTCCGGCACGCACGGCGAGCCAATACCAGCAACCCCGCACACCGCAGGAAGAGATCCTCTGCTCCGCGCTCCAGCAGATCCTCCATCTCTCCGCCGTCTCCACCTCCGATAACTTCTTCAACCTTGGTGGGGATAGCATTCTTTCCATTCAACTCGTGAATCGCGTTCGTAAAGAAGGACTGGAAATTACATTACGCGATGTTTACGAAAAGCCGACAATCGCGGAACTTGCATCCGTATGTCATGAGCTTTCCTCCTGCGCCCAACGCGATTCTGAAACACCGCTACCCGATGGTGAATTTCCACCCACTCCGTTGATGACTCGGTTCTTGGGTCAAAGCGACTTACTGGAAGGCTTGGTGCAGTCGGTCCTGCTCCGAGCGCCGCGCGATTTAACGGATGTGCGACTCCAGCGCGTCCTTCAAATCTTGATTGATAGGCACGACTCGTTGCGGCTCCAGTTCACGCGCGCCGCCGAGGGCAACCCGACCCTACAGATATTGCCTAAAGGTGCTATCCGAGCGGAAGACTGCCTGACTCGGATGAGCTTCAGCCAATCAGATGAGAGCGACGATCGTGACGATCCTATTAAGGCACGCAGAGTTCGAGTACAGTCAGCAATGCGCGTGGCCATCGCCCAGATTAGGCCAGCCGATGGGCATATGCTTCACGTTGTATGGATTTGCGAAGAGACGGCAGCGTCGTTGCTTTTTGTCATTCACCATCTTGCCGTGGATGGCGTCTCATGGAGAATCTTGAGTGAGGATCTCGCGGACACATGGGCTAAGATACTCTCTGACGAACAAGAGGACAATCCATCCGTTCCATTGCCTGAAGAGAGAGTGGCCAACACCTCCTTTCGCGCCTACGCCCTGCGTCTTAAAGAGATGGCCGGCAGCGTCCAAGCATTTGCAGAGCTTCCTTTCTGGGAATCGACGACGAATAACATCTCCAAGCTCTTTCCGGAATGCCAGCTAGAGCCGGCGATGGACAAACTGACATCCGCGCAGCATATGCGCTTGGAATTTAACGCGGATCTTACGACCTCCCTTTTTTCCGGCATCACGAATATGTTCCGGTTGCGCGGGGACGAAATCTTACTTGCCGCTCTGGCGATTGCCATAGCCGCATGGCAGAAGAATCAGATAATTCAAACATCGGGAGCACACGTCGACATTGAGAGCCATGGCCGCTATTCGCTCGATTCTTCCATGGACCTCTCCATGACGACTGGCTGGTTTACTTCTATCTACCCCGTGTTGCTGCGGATCGAACAATCCGACTTAGCCGCAGTCCTAAACGGTGGATCTGAAACGGCCAGGTGTTTGAAACAGGTCAAGGAGCAATTGCGGTCAATTCCTTGTCTACTTGCGAATGAAGCATCCGCTCATCCTTCGGAAGATGATGGACGCGGCCTGGGCTACGGCTTGCTCCGTCACGTGGCTAAGGTGGAATCGCTTTGTCGCGATAAGCGCGGACCAGATGTTGGCTTTAACTATCTTGGCAGAGTGGATGCGTCCAGCACATTGGATTGGTCGATTGACTACGAAGCATGGTCCTGGCTTCAAGAGCCGGAATCATCCGTGAATTTGCTGCATTTGCTTGAGATCAACGCGATGACAGTCGATCGCGGAGACGGACTTCATCTTGTTGCGGATTGGATTTGGCGGGGCAATGCGCAGATTGCGGAGGCGGTTTCGTCCCTTGCGGATTATTGGCAACAGGCGCTCGAAGCATTTGTTAAGTGCCTGTGGTCGACCATTACAGATGATTGCAAGGTTTTACCCTGCGCACGATTCCACACTCCCTCGGATTTTCCACTGGTCAGGATCACGCAAGAGCAAATCGATAAGATTGAAGCTGCCGTTCCACGGTTATCAGATGTGCTGCCGTTGTCGCCCTTGCAGGAAGGGATCATCTTCCACGCGCTCTACGATACCTCCGGGCCTGATCTATATACGGTACAGATCAGCCTCGAAATTGAGGGCGACCTGAATCCCGCACGGCTCCGGCACGCGTCCAATCTGGCGCTGAGCAAGCACCCCAATCTGCGCTCGGCATTTATCCGGGTGGGAGGCGAACGACCGGTACAGGCGATCGCTGCCGAGATTGAAGTGCCGTGGAAGACCTTGGACCTTTCGATGCACTCCGGCAACGAAGCGGAACTTCGCGTGCAGGAACGCGTCTATGCGGAACGCAATGAAAGATTCCGGCTGGATAAGCCGCCTCTTCTGCGGCTCTTGCTCGCCAAACTTCCCTCGAAACAAAAAACGCGCCATCTTTTTGTTCTTAGTTACCATCACCTCCTCATGGATGGGTGGTCACTGCCGCTGTTTATTGGGGAGATCTTCACGGCCTATCGCGATGAAGTTTCGTATGGAGCGTCGCCGGTTCGGATAACATACAAGAACTATCTAAACTGGGTTCAAAAGCAGAGCCGGGAAGCCGCGTGCGCTGCATGGAGCGAGTATCTAGCGGGAATTGCAGAACCCACATTGTTGGCCCATCCGGCGAATGCGATGGCGACCTCTGTTTGGCCAGAGCGTTGGCAGACTGAGGTACCAAAGGAAACTACAGCGAAGATCAACGCACTGGCGCACAGTTGGGGCGTAACGCCGAGTATTGTTTTACAGGGACTCTGGGGCCTTCTAATGGCGTTGCAGACAGGTAAGAGCGATGTGATTTGCGGAATCACCGTCTCAGGCCGGCCCCCCGAAGTTCCAGATATCGAACGGATCATTGGCCTATGTATCGCAACCGTTCCGTTTCGGATTCAAATTAAACCTTCCCAATCACTGTCTTCCTTCTTTACGGGGTTGCAGCGCGCTCAAGGGTGCCTGGCATCATTCCACTACGTCGGACTCAGCGAGATCCAACAAGCAGTCCGAATGGATGAACTTTTCGACACTCTTATAGTTGTCGAGAATTATCCCATGAACCAGGCCCAGATGGAAACGCCGGCGCCTGGCCTTCGTATTACCGGAGCCGAGCCGGATGATGCAACTCATTATCCAGTCAATCTGCTGATGACGCCGGGCGAACGTCTGCATCTTCGCCTGCAATACGATCCCTCACGCCTCGATCCGGCCTTGGCGCATTCGCTGGGCACCAGCTTTGTGCAACTCATGGAAGACATTGCGCTGCGCCCGGAGTCAGTTCTGGGCGATTTAACGTTACTGCGGGGCGCGGAGCGGGAGCGGGTACTTGCGCTGGCGCGGGGCGCGGAGCGGCGGGTTCCCGCGGCCACGCTGCACGGTTTGTTTGAGCAGCAGGCGGCCCGAGCGGGCGCGGCGCTGGCGGTAACCGGCCCATCGCTGCGCGGCGGGCGCGTGGAGTTGAGCTATGCGGAGTTGAACCGCCGCGCCAATCGCATCGCCCACCGGCTGATCGCGGAGGGCGTCCAGCCGGGTGACCGCGTCGGCCTGTGCCTGGAGCGCTCGGTCGAACTGGTGGTTTCGATGCTCGGCGTGCTGAAGGCCGGCGCGGCCTACGTGCCGATGGAGCCCGGATTTCCCGCTGCCCGGCGGCAGTTTTTGTGCCGCGACACGGCGGTCCGCTTGCTGCTCTGCGGCGGCGAAAAGCTGGACGAGGTGCGCTGTCTGTGCCTGGATGAGTTGGATCTGGAGTCCGGCGAGGCCGCCAACCCCGACCTGACGGTCGATCCGCAAGCGCTTGCTTATGTGTTGTTTACATCCGGTTCGACGGGCCTTCCCAAGGGCGTGATGATGCAGCACCAGCCGGTGGTGAACCTGATCGATTGGGTGAACCGGAGCCATCAGATCGGCGCCTCCGACCGCCTGCTCTTTGTCACTTCGCCGTGCTTCGATCTGTCGGTCTACGACGTCTTCGGGATGCTGGCGGCGGGCGGCAGCGTGCATGTGGCCAGTGCCAGCCAGCTCTTGGACCCGGCGCAGTTGCTGGCCAGCGTCTACGAGGAAGGGATCACGTTCTGGGATTCGGCGCCCGCGTTTCTGCAGCAACTGACGGCCTTCCTGCCCGAAAGCGCCGAGCGCGCCGCGGCGCTGCGGCTGGTTTTTGTCAGCGGAGACTGGATTCCGCTGCCCCTGGCGGCCCGCCTGCGCCAGGCCTTTCCCGCTGTTGAGGTGATCGGCCTGGGCGGAGCGACGGAGGCGGCCATCTGGTCTAACTACTTCCCCATCAGAGAGATCGACCCGGACTGGAAGAGCATTCCCTACGGCTATCCGATCCAGAATGCGAGCTATCACGTGCTGGACGCGCGCCTGCAGCCGCAGCCTCTGCTGGTGCCGGGCGATCTGTATATCGGCGGGCAATGCCTGGCGGCCGGCTATTGGAACCGTCCCGGCTTGACGGCCGAACGCTTTCTGCCCGACCCCTTTGCCGACGCGCCCGGCGGCCGTCTGTATGCCACCGGCGACCGCGCCCGGCGCCTGGCCGATGGGACGCTGGAGTTTCTGGGCCGCGCCGACCAGCAGGTGAAGATCCGCGGCTTCCGCATCGAGCCGGGCGAGATTCAAGCCGCCCTGCTGCTGCATCCCGAGGTGCGGCAAGCACTCGTCGTTACAAAGGGCGAGGGGGATCAAAAGAAGCTCGCTGCCTATGTTGTGCCGCAGGAATCTGAAGCCAGAGTCGGCGAAGCTGACTCAACCTGCGTCGAACATTGGCAGACATCCTTTAATCAGGTCTATCGCGCCTCCGAGCCCGGTTCTCTGAACTTGGCCGGCTGGACGAATAGTTACACGGGCGAGCCGATCGATCCGAATGAGATGCGTTGTTGGATAGAAGAGACGGTTTCCCGGCTGCGGGCATTCAAAGCGAAGCGGGTTCTTGAGATCGGTTGTGGCACCGGGCTTTTGCTCTCTCGATTGCATACTGCCTGCGAGAAATACATTGGGATGGATATTTCGCCCGTAGCTCTGCGGGGACTTCAAGAATATCTGGACCAAGAAACTCCGGTCCATAACGTCGAACTCAGGGAAGGGTATGCCGACGATCTTTCATTTCTTCCAGACGATAGTGTTGATCTGGTGATCCTGAATTCTGTTATTCAATATTTTCCTGACGTGAATTATTTGTTACAGACACTGGCGGAAGCAGAGCGAGTTACTAGGACCGGGGGAAGAATCTTCATCGGTGATGTGCGTAATTATTCTCTTCATGCGGCCTATCACCTGTCCGTCCATCTCTTTCACTCGGTAGACGAGATGCCTGTCGGAACATTGCAGCAGCGTGTTTTCAATGCTCAGCAGCGCGAGGAAGAATTACTCATCGATCCGCGCTTGTTTATCGAGCATAGCCTCCGCTCGACGAAGATCGGGCGAGTGGAAGTAGCTCCAAAAGAAGCTGGCTACGACAATGAACTTAGCCGGTTCCGCTATGATGTGACCCTCAACCTGGGTGCTAAGGAAGAGCTGAAATCTGAGGATGAATCGGTGAATTGGGATGCCGATGGCAACTGGCGCCTAAGGATAGGAACGACTGCTTCAGAGAGTTCCTTCCGTTCGATTCGAATCCAGCGCATCCCGGATCGCCGGATCGCGCCGTTTCTGAAGGCACTTGCCAGTATGCAGGATACCGGTTTCACAAATTCCGATGTAGGGGCCTTGCGGAGTTGTTACAGCGATGTCAGGGGCGAGGATCCGTATGCTATGTTTCAGCTAGCCCGCGAGAAGTCTGCGACGCTCTACTGGTTTCCACTGTCACCAGACGGGCATTACGATGTAATTCTCAACCCCCAGTGGCAAAGATCTTCACGCACTCCGCAACTGGAATCGGGTTTCGATTGGGACAATCTGGTCAACGTTCCGAGGGTCGGGGACGAGTTCGGAGCTATTCATCGTTCAGTCACCGGTTTCCTCAAGGAGAAGCTTCCCGATTACATGCTTCCCTCCTCGCTCATCGTCTTGCCGGAATTTCCCCTGACGGCGAACGGCAAAGTGGATCACGCTGCCTTGCCCGATCCGGAGCAAATCAGCAATGTCGACTATCATGCGCCAAGAACTCCCCGCGAGAATATGCTCTGTCAGGCCTTCGCCGACGTGCTCGGATTAGCCCAGGTTGGCATCGACGAAAACTTCTTCGAGCTTGGGGGCCATTCCCTTGCCGCCGCGCGATTCATCGCTCGTGCCAGCACTCTTCTCGACACAAGCATCAGTATACGGAGCCTCTTTCAATCGCCCACCGTACGAATGTTATCTCAACAGATAGGAAGCGATGACGTTCAAGCCGCATTTGATAGGGTCTTTCCGATCAGAGCTCGAGGCAGCCTGCCCCCGCTCTTCTGCATTCACCCGGTGGGAGGTCTCAGTTGGTCATATGCCGGATTGATGAATCATATCGATCCAGATCGGCCAATCTATGGCCTCCAGGCCGCCGGAATCATTGAACCCGCGCCGGTCCCTGCCAGCATCGAGTCCATGGCCGCCGATTACATTCGCCTCATTTGCGAGATTCAACCGGTTGGCCCGTATCTTCTCCTCGGCTGGTCGTTTGGTGGCCTTGTAGCGCACGCCATGGCCTGTGAGTTGCAGGCCAGAGGCGAAGACGTGGATCTCTTGGTGATGCTTGATAGCTATCCTCTCGGCGCCGGCGACAGAATGCCTGAGTGGAATAAGCAGGAAGTTATGCTGGGATTGGCAAATGCCCTGGAATTTCAAAACTCAAAGTTAATTTCAAATGTGAGTGAATTCCTAGCCGCTGCTCAAAGTGTGGGCCATGTTCTCGGCTGTCTTGACGGAGAGCAAGGGGAGCGCTTTTTGGCATTAGTTCACGAGATGCGTGATCTAGTCCCACTCTTCCGCCCCAGGTACTTCCAAGGGCCTTTACTTTTCTTCGCGGCGACTCAGGAGGAAACGATCCGAATTGATCGCACAGAACGAAGTTCGGCATCAACTGCTTGGGGACCATTTGCCGAGGCCATCAATGTGTGTGAAGTCGAGTGCGGACATACCGAAATGACTAACCCTGGGCCGATCAAGGAGATCAGTCGCCAATTGGAATTGGCGCTGCAAGCAGTCAAAACAAGATCCACGCAAATAAGATTCTCACCTGCTGCAGTGTAGGTTGGCCAGGCGTTTACAGACTATTGATCCAGTCTGAAAGAAATCCGGCAAAGGAAGCAATTCGGTTAGCGAAGACGTCGGGATGAACAACATTCCCTTGTCCCACCTCGCCGAGATTATCTTCGCGCCAGATTACTTGGCTGTCGCTGAAACAAGCGGAAGAAGCCAATTCGTGCTTGGAAGAACTGTACCGGTGGTCACCAGAGACTGGTTTATGCACATCTCTGGTGCGCGAGTTTGGTCGCATCATCCGTCAACTGGAGGCCATCTCGTTGGCGCGATGCCGCAAGCGCAGGCCCGCAAGCAAACTTCGACAACTGAGGCTTGAGTTCGCTATTCTGGCGTGGCCCACTTTGACCATCTGATTTGGCCCACCTGGGTAGTGATATTGTGCATCATTTCTCCGGGTTTTGAAAGATATTCATGATCGTCGTAGTCGTGGCGGTGGGAATGTGGGAATCGCCGCCGCGATTTCCAAGGGCTGGGGGAAGAATGGAAAACAGCTTTATCGTTTTCCATGCTTTCCACAGACCGTCATTTCCACGACCTCTGCCGGTGGCCACACGACCAATTCAGCGCTTTTTGCTCCTTTCCAACGTGCGCCGGAAACGGAAGGACTCGGTTCCGGTTTCGATGATGTGGGCGCGATCCGTGATCCTATCCAACAGCGCCTTGCAGAGCCGCGGATTCGGAAATACCGTCGTCCACTCAGAGAAGGGCAAGTTGGTTGTGACGATAATGGCCGCCCGCTCGGCCCGTTCCGAGATCACTTGAAAGAGGAACTCCGCGCCGATGTCGGCCAAGGGAACGTATCCGACCTCGTCGAGCGCGATCAGCTCATACTTCTGCCAGCGCGTCATCAGCTTGCGAACCTGGTTGTTCTGCTTGGCTTCGACCAACTCGTTGACCAGCGCCGCCGCCGTGGTGAAGCGAACGCGCCGCTTCTGCCTGCAAGCAGCCAGACAGAGGCCGGTGGCGACACAGTCGGCCAAGACTTGTTGGTTCAATGCAGTCAGATCGACGGCCTCCGGCACCGGCACAAGCAGGTTGCGCCGGAACCATCCCAGTTCGCCTTCCACGCCGCCTTTTTCGTTGCCGCTGGCCGGGTTGCAGTACTCACTCTGATAGCCCCAGTGCGAGCGAAACGCAATAATCCGATCCGTCTCGACCCGCTGATATCCGCGCAGAATCTTCTTCACCACCGATTTCATGTTGTCGTAGCGCAGAGTCTTGAAGACACCGCCAAAGTAGGCGAATGCATGTTCGTGGGCTTCAAGCAGAGCCTGCTGCGTGGCGTGCGGATAGGCCCGATGGAAAGCATCGCCAGAACCCATGCTGCGCATCGCGAAGAACTGCAACTTCACAACTTCGCCGCCCAGCTTGGCCATACCCTCGAACCAGTCCACTTGAGCTTCCTGGCCCAACTCATAACTCTGCGGCACGAAAACTTCTCGCCCGCTGAGCCCCAGTTCGCGCTTCCGCACCTGCACATAGCGCCGCACCGTGGCTTCCCCGACAGGATGATCCGGATGCTCGCGGCACAGGCGCATCCAGATCCGATGAGCCGTATGCCGCTGCTTGCGCGGCGCTTTTAAGTCCGCAGCCAGCATCAGTTCGATGTGTTCCTTCAACGGACCCAGCCGCGGCGCTTCCCGCACCACCGCTTTTCGAGCCGGAGGGATCGCGTTGCCGAGCGCCTGCCGCACCATCCGCCGGTGTACACCATGCTTGGTTGAAAGTCCCTGGATCGTCTCTCCGGCCGCGTATCCGCGCCGAATCACTTCAAATAGTTCCACTTTTTGCCTCCTGTCCATCCCCGAATCTTTACATCCGGGCTTGTACAGGTGGGCCAGTTTAGATGAGCGAAGTGGGCCAAATTAGACGAGCGAACTCAAAGGTGAATGGAGTGCAGCAGCGCATTGAAAGATGCGGTGCAACACTGCTGTAACTTCCACTCGATTCGCCGGACCTGAATCCGATCGAGAAAGCATGGTCCAAACTCAAACAATTGCTCCATTCGGCAAAGGCTCGGAGTAAAGAAGCTCTCGATCAAGCCATCGCAGAATTGCTTCCGCTCATTACTCCTGAAGACGCAAAGGCATGGTTCAGGCTTCCTTTTGCCGCTCTACAGCAATAGGAGAGATGCCACTAAATTCGGCGAATAGGGCGGCAAATAAAATCACTTCGCTCCTTCCGGCTTGAATACGTTCACTTACACCCTAAACCTTGTTATTGCTCTCGATTGGTGTTTCGTAGTCCCAGCGGTCGCGCGCCCCGCCGACGGACTCCTGGTGCTCAGGCCATGAACCATATCTATCTCGACACGGCCAAGCTGTAGACGCAGATTACCGCCAGCACGCTGGCTCTGCTTCCGCTCGTTGGCTTAATGGTCATTTGCTGCCGCGCCGTGGCTGAAAGGCAGATTCACGGCAAATTGCCCGTGCTGCCTAACCGCACAAGGAATCCCACTCGCGCGCCCCGCGGCATGGCCAGTGTCGTCGTAGGTATAACTGCGGGTGGTGTCGGGGGTGTTTTGGATACTTCGATCTGGCGGTTAAGCAGATTTTCTCCTGCTGCAAAAAATTGGAAGTGTTTGCCGAATTCATGCGAGGCATAGGCATCCAAGCGGAAATATCCGTGCAGCAGATAGGAATTCGCGGCATCGTCAAATTGGCGGCCGCTGATTCGAGCCTGTAAACTCAGAGTACCCGAACGTCGGGCGGTAGGCGCGCAGATTGGTTGTGGCTAGGTTGCGAGCTACTTCAGGTATCCAATAACCCCGATATGGAGTGCTGCCGGCTTTCGTAACGGTAGCGCGCGCATATTGATAACCGCCGTCAATAGCAAGCCAGCGTCGAGGAGCAAGTTGAAAGTCCACAGCCGCGCCGCGGCTTTCAATCTGACCGAGATTCTCTCGCAGCAATAAGTTCGGCGAGGAATTTGCATTAATGGTTACAGCGGTGATGGGTCGATTGACCTGCGTAAGAAAGTAACTGGCGCGGATGGCGCCCCAGCGGTTCTGGTTGGCCAATCCACTCTCCCAGCCGGTGGCGCGTTCACTGAGCAGCGCACTGTTGGGATTGGTGAGCTGGTTGCCCACCTGTGTGGAGCGATACAGCTCGTTGGGCGTGGGAGCGCGAAAAGCGCGAAAGCCCGAAGCGGATAAGGCCCAGTGATTTCCCAGCTTACGACTAAGGCCCATGCGGGGATCGAAGACTCGCTCACCGCGCTGTGTTGGCTGTGTGGAAGTGATCACCCAATCAATTCCATTCCAAGCGAGCTTCTGGCCATCGTAATTCTGAAACCAATCCATGCGGCTGGAAGCTATGAGTGTCCATCCACGACGAACCCACATCAACTCTGCGTAGGCTGCGGAGTCTCGCTGGTGGTCGTGCAGGTTAGTCAACGATGCAGTACTGCCGTAGGTCTGTTCGTGATCCCATACGCGCACATCATGAACGTCGCTTCCTGCAAGCACGAATAGCCCTGCTCCAAGCGGCTGATTCCAGTGGACTGCCGCTCCCAGTTCATTGTCCGGCGTCAGAGAAAACTTGCTTGGAATCTCTCCGCATCGATAACCACAGTTGGCATCGCCGAAGTTAGCTAGGTTGGAGATGCTTGAAAAGGTCTGCCGGTAGTGTTCGCTCGATCCATAAAGCCGCGCAATCAAAAAGCCACTGTCTCGGCCTTTCCAATCGCCTCCCGTTGCGTAGCGCCAAAGGCGCGTGCCGTTGGTTTGATACGGCGTTCCATTGCCGCGTGCCTCGTTGAAAGCGCTGCCGCGCACAAAAAGCCGCAGCGCTCCTCGCTCGTACTCACCGAGCAAAACTCCGTTCTGGCTGTGAACGAAACTGGCAACGTCCACCGGCCCGCGCTGAGATGGTGCCTCCTGAATATATCCATCGGTTCCTAAAAGCCCACCCGAGGATAAAACTCCCCAGGGACCGCGTTTGGCCTGGGCGAGAATACTGTCGTCATAGGTTCCCTCTGCTCCATAACTGGATCGAAACTCGGCTAGGTCGGAAGTGGGGCGCGCGGATAGTATATTGACAACTCCGCCGATAGCACTCGATCCGTAAAGATCGCTGGCTCCGCCGCGCTCGACTTCGATGCTCTTGATGGACAGTTCCGGTTGCTCCTGCCAATGAATCCACCCGCCAAAAACATCGTTGAGCGGAAGATCGTCCAGCATCACGAGTGTCCGGCTGGCCGATGTGGAGCCGAGAGCGCGCAAACTGATTCCTTGTGACGAAGGATTGGCCACCAGCGAACTCGAACGGCGAAACAGCTCAACGCCCGGCAGTTGGCGTAGCTCGCCATCCAAGGTTACCGAGGCTGTCGTATCCAAAGCCGTCTCCGATAGAAGCCGAGTTGTGACTGGGCTCTCCAACTCGCTCAACGGTGCGCGATACGCGGTGACTGTCGTCGCTTCAATGAGAGTGCGTGGCTTCAATTGGATCGAGGTTGCTGTTGCGAGTAGCACACTCGCTTCAGAAAAACCATCCGCCGTCACACGCACCAGGCACGGTGTTACGCATGAAATGAATAACTTCCCATTTGCATCGCTACGACCCAACAAGCGGCCTGAAGCATTCCAAACCGTTGCTCCTTGTAAAATGGCTCCGCTGCTATCCTCCACGGACAAGGCGATCGTCCTCGCGGCCTGCGCGTCTATGCAAGCTTGGAAACACATAGTGACGATCAGCGCAAAAACGGCAACTATTCCATCGAATTTGAATCTCTGCATTTGTTCGGTCCTCAATGACTTACTGGGGAATAAATCGCGTATGCGATGCAAAAGGAGAAACTTTGCAATTTCTTGCTAAGACGATCAGAAGTTAGAGCTTATGCGAGCCGCATAACTTCTCATGGGCGCGATGGAGTTTCCAGAAAAAAGGCCCCCGAAATCGATAACATTGAGGCGATTATTCAGATTGTCTCCATCAGCCTGCAAACGAATGGAGTGTCCTTTCCTCGCGCAAAGATCTGCACCGAGAGAGGCATTGACGGCAAGTTGAGGACGGAGGCGTCCTCGAGCAAAGTTGATGCGGTCGATCACTTGCTGGCCATACTCTGCCAGTGCGGTTGCCTCATCGCCTCCATATTCGAACGGTAGGCCGGAGCCATAGGATGCGCCGGCGGCAATCCAAACGCGAGGCATTAATCGATACTGAAAACGCGTCCTAAAAGTGTTGCGCTGATCCTGCGAATCGGGAAAATGCCCACTGAGTTGCGAGAGCGCGGCGCTCGCGTTATCGCCAAGAAAAAGGCCTCCTGTCACTGGATACCAGACATTGCCAACCATATAGGAGTAGCTGGCAAAGCCGTTTAACTTGCCGAGATGCAGAAGATCGATCTTTCCCTCAGCGCCATAGATAACCGCCTTATCAAAGGCAATTGGATAACTAATCCCGGTATTGAGAAGCTGGTTGTCATCGGCATAGTTTCTCACATCCCGGCGGTAATAGTTGACATCAAAGCGTATCCGATCTCTGAATCTCTTGCTAAGACCGCCTTCATAGTAGTTGCCTCTGGAGGGTTGAACAGGTAAGTCCAGAAACTGTTTGCTGAGTCTGGATAGCATATTGATCTGATTGGAGCTTGAGATGAGGATATTTTCAAAGGCAGGCGTCTGGAATACACGATCATAGGAAGCATGAATCGCCGTATTCAAGTGTGGGAGATCGAAACCGACGGAGACACGCGGGCTGAATCCGAATTCGCTTAATAGCAACTGATAGCGGTCATAGCGAATTCCAGCACTGATGGTCCATTTGCCCGAACGGATCAGATCCTCGACAAATGCCGATTGCTCCAAATCTGGACGGCTCGCCACAAGTGGCGGAGGATTCAGCGGCGTATCGCTGTCGAAATATGATGAGTTGGTAATGAGATAGCTGAAATACTCATGCAGAAATGAGGTGTCCGATTCAACTCCATACTTGATCTCCTGATGGGATTGATGAAAAGAAAATAATCCTTTGAAGTAACCTTCTCGAAAGTCGTTATGTTGAAAGGCAATGATAGGAGTTGAATCTTGATTCGAGTTTAGGTCATTGGCGTTGTCACGCACCATTCCGGCTAGAGTTCCTAGAATATTTTCTGAAAACACATGCTGGTAATTGATTGTGCCAATGGTTTCGAAGTTATCGCTTGTCTGTAGCTGCCCATTTTGCTGTTGGATTAACTCATTGGGAATCTCATAACGGGACAATTCATGCCGTACAGCGAGACTTAAACTGTCGTTCGCAGTCATGTCGCGCTGGTAACTTAATGAGAAATCTCCGATCGTTCCTCGATTTGTGTAATTTTCCGGAACGACCGGATTCAGATAATGAGCGGTCATACCGCCCGAAGCGGATGCTCCCAAGGTATTTTGTCCCCAATGATTCTGTAATCTTCCATCAGAAGTAGCGGTGTCATAACTTCCCCCAGAGAGTACCAACTGCCCGTGAAGGCCGTTTTCTGCTTCGTGCCGGGTACTGAGTTCGACGATCCCCCCCATTTTTCTTCCATACTCCGCGGGAATGCCGGCAACATAAATGCTCAGGTCGGAAATATCATCGGCTTCGATCTCTGGGCCAGAGCCTGGAGAACGATTGTCCGTAAGAGGAATTCCGTCAATGACAAACTGCGTCTGATATTCAGAACCTCTCGGATGCAGGACGGCGTTACCTTCATAAAGCCATCCGGGCTGGGAATTAACCAGATCTTGCAACGACCTTCCTGGCACTGAAGATAAACGGCTCTCAATCTGCGCCGAGTCAATTTGCATAACGGAGGTCGGACGATGCGGGTCGATTGTTGTGGCGCCATCAGTTACCTCAACCGATGTCTTCAGTGGAGCAATAGCAAGAGAAAGAACGATTTCGACCGGCAGCGCCGATCGAACATCCACACTATCTTGCGCCGCCGAGAATCCGCGGCGCTCTGCTTGGATACAGTATGTGCCATAAGCCAGGTTTTTGATGACAGCCATGCCTTCGTCATCCGTGGAGAAATGAATACGATACGAGCTAGACTCGCTGGAAACTGTGCCCCAAACCTTGAGTCCCAATCCAGTTGGATCGGTAACTTTCAGGTGCAGTTCGCCTTCCCTGACTTGCGCCAGCAATGGCCAAGCGAAAAGGAACATGGAATATACAAATATCTTGATCGGAGGCGCGAGCGCGACCGTGCGGGCGGGGAACCACATGGGAGGATTCTCATTGCAGTTTGTGGTTGTTGTCAAGGCGAATCCGCTGGGCCATGATAGCCGACGTTGCCGCAGTTGTGAATCAGGCCGAAGCGCTGAATATAGAGTTGGGCTATGGCCACCGTGGGAATTCCGCGGCGAAGAACACTACTTCAGATTCTTCACTATCCTAACTTGTTACAGTTCCGCATTGCACCAAAATGATGAAATCAACAATCGATACAACTACTTGGGCTTTGAAGAAGAGGTCCAATTTCAACGCATATTAACTGCTATTTTTAGATTTATTCATGCACAAAGCCTTACCGCATTCTGGGATTCACCCAGCGATAGACTACATCGGTCAGCAAATTGACCAGCACATACGTTAGCCCGATCGACAGCAGGCAGCCTTGCACCAGCGCATAGTCACGGTTGGAAATTGCGCTCACGGTCAGCCGTCCAAGTCCGGGCCAACTGAAGATCGTCTCGGTCACAATGGCTCCCGCCAGCAGTGCGCCGAATTGCAACCCAACGACGGTGATGATGGGAATCAGAGCATTGGGAAGCGCGTGGCGGCAGAGGACGGCGCTCTCGCTCAGGCCTTTGGCGCGTGCCGTGCGGATGTAATCCTGGCCCAGCTCTTCCAGCATTGCCGTGCGCACCATGCGGGTGAGAATCGCGGCCAGCGACGCGCCCATGGCAATCGACGGCAGAACCAGGTAATGCCAGTCAATCGCCGCGCTTCCGCCGGAGTTCGCCCCGGAGACGGGCAGCCATCCTAGTTGGACTGAAAAGACTAGTATCAGCACCGGCCCGAGCGCTAGGCCTGGAATGGAAAGTCCGAAGAGGCTGACCACGGAGAGCAATTGATCCAGCCAGCGCCCGCGGCGCACAGCTGCCAGAATCCCAGCGGGCAGGGCCAATAAAAGCCCGAAGATTAGCGCCGTCATGGTCAACGCAAGCGTGTAGGGGTAGCGCTCGGCAATCAGGCTGGCGACAGTCTCATGCAGGCGGATCGAGCTGCCCAAGTCGCCATGCAGCACGCCGTTCCAGTAGCGCAGGTACTGCTGATGGAGCGGCAAATCAAGAAAGTATTGATGGCGCAAGGTCGCAGTATCGACAGGCGACGCGCCCTCGCCGAGCATCTGTTGGATGGGGTCGCCGGGAACCAAATGAATCAGCAGAAAGACCAGCGAGACCACCAGCCAGACGACCGGAAGTGTGAGCGCGAGTCGGGAGAGGATCTGCTTCATGGGGCTGGCTCCTACCTTAAACCAGAGGAGCGCTCTTCAGCTTCTCCGCCAGCGCCTCGGCGATCAGTTTCCCGTGGAAGCGCCCATTCTCAATGAAAATCTCGTTGGTTCGCGAGCCTGCCACGATCACGCCCGCAAGATAAATGCCAGGAATATTACTCTCGTGGGTCTTTGGGTCGCAGACCGGCAGCCGGTCCTCGCCTTCCGTCTGCACGCCCAGCCGCTCCAGGAACTCGAAGTCCGGATGGTAGCCGGTCATCGCAAAGACAAAGTCGTTCTTGATCGTCTCCCGCCCTTGAGGTGTCTCAATGATTACTGTGTCCGGGTTGATTTCGATCACCTCGGAGCGAAAACAGGCCCGGATCTCCTTGCTCTTGATGCGGTTTTCGATGTCCGGCTTGATCCAGTACTTCACGTGAGGCTGGATCTCAGGCCCGCGATGAACCAGCGTAACGCGCGCGCCGCTGCGAAAAAGTTCCAGCGCGGCGATGGCTGCCGAATTCTTGCCGCCGATCACCACCACGTCCATGCCGAAGTAGGGGTGGGGATCGAAGTAGTAGTGGTGGACCTTGCTCAGGCACTCTCCCGGAATCTTAAGGTAGTTAGGCAGATCGTAGTAGCCTGTCGCGATAGCCAGCTTGCGGGCCTGGAGCACGCCGCCCCGGCCGAAGCGGTCAATCAGATGCGCGGTGAAGCCGCCGTCGACGCCGGTCACACGCTCCACGCGATGGTACGCCCGCACGTCCAGCTTGTAGTAAGCGGCCACATGCCGGTAATACTGCAGCGCCTCATTGCGGTTGGGCTTGGCATTGGTACTGGAAAAGGGAATGCCGCCGATCTCCAGAAGTTCCGGGGTGGTGAAGAATGTCATGTGCGCGGGATAGTGGAAGAGCGAGTTGCAGACGCAGCCCTTGTCCACCACTACCACGCGCAAACCCGTCTTCTGCGCCTCAATGGCGCAGGAAAGGCCGGTTGGCCCAGCACCCACCACTAACAGATCAAAGAGTACATCTTCAGAAGCCGACGTTACAAATCCGGAATCATTCATGGTATTAGATTAGGGCAAAGCGGAGGGTTCTGCTTGTCTTCTCTTCCCGGTTTTAGATTGTGGGAGAAAATGGTAGAATGGTGGAATGAAATGGTGGAAAGGTGGAAGTAATGGCAATCAACATCAAAAATCTCGTAGTTGAAAGACATATTCGCGAACTCGCTGCGTTGCGCGGGGTGAGCCTTGTGACTGCTGTGACTGAAGCTGTGCAGCGCGAAATCGAGAGAGAGAAGCAAAGCCAACGGAGAAAGAAGCTGATGGCGGATTGGCTTATGGAAATCAGCCGTGAGACTGGGCCCAGGATGAATGACGGCAAGACCTCCAAGGAACTGATGGATGAGCTTTACGATCCAGAAACGGGATTGCCTGTATGATCGTTGACACCTCTGCCCTGATCGCAATTCTCAAGAATGAACCGGAAGCACAAACCTTTTCCGAGGCGATAGAGGCGACAAAGGTAGTACGCATCTCCGCTGCATCCTATCTTGAGTCGCGAATCGTTGTAATCCGTTACAAAGATCCCATTCTCATGGCCCGGTTGGAGGAGATCCTCGAAAACCCCGGACTCTTGATCGAACCGGTAACGGCGGTGCACGCAAAAATTGCATGGGAGGCCTATCGCAACTACGGCAAAGGCAGCGGCCACCGGGCGAATCTGAACTTTGGCGACTGCTTCACCTACGCCCTGGCCCGCGAGAAGCGTGAGCCGGTGCTCTGGAAGGGCGACGAATTCGGGCATACGGATCTGCGACCGGCGGTGGTGGAGTGACATTCACGGTAGTTTGCGCGGCGTTCGCGGTCAATACGTGGGAGGTTTTCAAGAGAATTCTTTGGCATTTCCCAAACATTTGCCGATGCATGTCTTGTTCAAATGGCCGACGAGCTGGACACAGGTGATATTCTCACCCTCGACAAGTGTTTCGTTCATTACCGCCGGCGGAAGACCCGCCCGTTTCGAATATTGATTCCTCTGGATTGATCTCATGCCCTTCGCACGCAAATCCGCTCAACCCCGCGCCTTCCTGAACGAAGCAGGTCTTTACGACTATGCCGTCAAGTCGCTCGGCAGGGCGATGCGCTCGGAGGCTGAGCTGCGGCGGCTGATGCGGAGGCGCGTCGAGCCGGGAGAGCAGGGCGAAGCGGTCATTGCGGCCACCGTCACACGCCTGCGCGAGCACGGTTACCTGGACGATGCTGCCTTTGCAGAGACCTATGCGCGCCTGCGCCAGGAAAACGAGAAGCTTGGGGTACGCCGCGTCCGCCAGGACTTGCAACAGAAAGGCATCGCGGGTGAGTTGATTACCGAGACCCTGGATGCCCGCTACGGCCAGACCAATGAAGAGACCCTGGCCCGTGAGCACTTGGAACGCAAGCGGCTGAGCAAGCCGGAAAACGAAAAGGAGACGGCGCGCATCATGCGTCGGCTGGTGGCGGCAGGCTTTTCCACCGGTGTGATTTACAAAATCCTCCGCCAATGGGATGTGCCGGACGAGACCCTGGCCGCCTTCGACAATCTCGAAGATGAGCCGCACGACGAATAAAACCGGCAGCATGCGTGGAGCATTCACGGTTTTTACCCGCGGGAATCCAAAGTGCTGTATGCTGGAGATGCGCGCCCGTAGCTCAGCTGGATAGAGCGAACGCCTCCGGAGCGTTAGGTCGGGAGTTCGAATCTCTCCGGGCGCACCATATCTATCTTATTAATTCTAAACGTAAACAATAGGCAATGCAGCACTTTTTGATATTCTATTGCATCCGTGCAAGTCACTTTTATTCGCTCATCTTTGGTTTGTCTGACAGTTCCTGCAAGGTGATTTTTTGTCCACAGCGCCGACCCTGGAAAGACGTATCCCAGTCCGGTAGCATCCGCAGTCTCTAAAGTCGTGCCCTGACGCTTATCAGCTAACTGAAGACAATTTTGCAAGAGGCCTGTCATTCACTTGGTTTCCCACCCAATTCCACAGAACAATGCGGAAGGTATGGGGTACGGAAGTCTACTGTAAAAGTTAAGCGTCCCTAATCGTCGTCATCACGAGTGATCTTTTTATGGTGCTCTTTCAGCATGGCTGGAACAGGCGCCTCTCCCATAGCGTCTTTCCAGAGAATGATATTAAGCTTCTGCGCGTCAGCGCGATCTGCGTGGCGGAAGTCCATCTTCATGCTTTCGCTCGCGCCAGGAGCCGTCTTGGCGTTGGCAGTGTAGATGAGTCCGTTATCGCGGTTGGAGGCGTCGGCAGTAAAGGACGGCTGATCGCCGGGTCCGGCGAAGAGGGTTGAGATCAGCGAGGTAAAGGCGTCGTTGTTATTCATGGGAGGCAGGCCGAGCAGCGATTCGATGGTGCGGACTACGCTGACCGTGGAATAGAAGCGGCTGTCAACGAAGGTCGAGCCATCCGGCCCATGCGGTGCGAATTTGCTGATGACCAAACCGATGCTGCGATGTGCGTCCACATGATCGCCGCCATCCTGCGCATCGTCTTCCAGGATAAAGAATGCGGTGTCGTCCCAATAGGGCGAGTGGGAGATAGCTTCCACGGCGCGACCGACGGCTAGATCATTGTCGGCCACTGAGGATTTGGGCGTGGGTCCGCCGGGGCGCGTGCCCGCGGTGTGATCGTTGCCCAGCCGCAGCATGACAAACTCCGGCATGGAGTCTTTGCCCTGTTCGCGCTCGGCAACCCAACTCTTCAGATGACGGAGAAAGATCTCGACCCTCACCTGATCGGGGACGGAGAGATTAAAGTCAGGGTATTCGGCGGCAAAATGTCCTATTAGTTCCGGCTTGGTGGCGATATTTGAGGCCATCAAGGGAATGGGCCATGGCCACAGGTTTACGCCGCCACCCCACTCGGTGGGCAGAGTTTCGCCCGGCGCAACGGCCTTGCGTGCGCAGTTGCCGCCGCCGAGCATCGGCCCTTGTTGCGGGTTCGCGGTCTTCAGTTCATCACAGAATGTGCTGGAGATAAACTCACCGAAATGGTAATAGCTCTTTCCATGCTCGGCGAGATTGTCCCAGAGATAGCCGCTGGCAGGTTCATTCACATCGGGAATGCCTTGCAAGAGCGGGTAACCCTCGGCCACCACGCCCTCGTAGTCATAACTGCGCTGGTCGCCGCGATAGCTCTGTTGCCAAGTCTTCTCTAAATAATCTGTGCTGATGGCCGCGTTCGACCAAACGTGCCCGTCGCCGGAGACCTCGCCCGAGTCGAAGAAGTTATCGAGCACGCCGAATTGCAGAGCCAGTTTGTGCAGGTTGGGAGTAATCGCCTCGCCATACATGGTCAGGCTGGGATCGCCGTTGCCCACCGGCTTGCCGCTCTGCTGCAGGTCGCCGAAGATCTGGTCGTAGGTGCGGTTCTCCTTGATGATATAGATGACGTGATGGATGGGATTCCGCGCGGGAGTGGCAAAGGCGATCTGTTCTTCAGCCGCCTTCATGCGGTTGGACTCGAGCGCCACTTGCGTCCACTGCGGCAGTCTGGCTTCTATCTCAGTCGAATCCAGCGCAGCCAGTGAGCCGTAGAGCAGCGTGCCAATGTAAGTCGTCGAACGATGCAGCTTCCGCGACTCTGTCTCTTCCGTCTGCGGTTGCGGAGCGTTGTTGGGACCAGTTCCTTTGCCTTTGTCCGTTGCAAGATAGAGCTTGCCACCGTAGAAGGCCATCGAGATCGGCATCCACTCGGTAGGTACAAAGCCGATCGGTTCAACCATTGCCTTGCGGGCGGCGGACTTGGTTGATTTTCTTGTATCCATCACCGCAATGGCATCGCTGGCCATATTGGCAACATAGAGTCGGCTGCCATCTGAGTTCATCGCCAGCGCCACTGGCTCCGCGCCAAAGTAGCTCTGGTGAGGAAGCCGGGTGTCGAAATAACCCTTCACGGAAAATTGATTTGCGCCAACATTGACGGCCGCTACCGCGTCGCGATTGGCCAGCGCAACGTAAAGAGTTTTCCCATTCGGCGATAATTCCAGAGCGCAGGGGTGAGTGCCCGGAGCTATCGGGTTACTGGGTTTGAGCAAGGAGAGCTTCCGGCCCACAGTCCCATCGGCCAGATTCAATTCCACAATCTTCGAGGCGTTCCACAAGGCGACAAAAGCGCGCGCGCTGTTCGCGGTGACCGCCAGCGCCACGGGATACGTCGAGGGAACGGCATCGCTCTCGGACAGATCGAAGCGCCGCTCAATCTTACCGCTCGCCGCATTGAGCAGTAGAACATCGTCGGAGAGATTATCGGCAACAAGGAGTTTTTCTGCTCCACCCTGAAGCACGACCGCAAGCGCGGCTGGAAAAGGAACTCCTTTGTCGCCATCCACGCCATCCAGCAGTTTCGTCTTCCGGCCCGTAGCGAGTTGCTGCAGCGGCAGCGAGATCAAACGCTCCGGCGAGATCTTGCCGGCGGTGAAGTTGTAAACAATCACGCCGCTGCCCGTTGCCTGCTTGCCAGTGCCGAGCGGATCAGTCAGCGAACCCATGCTGGCATAGATGTGGCTTCCGTCGCGGCTGAAGGCCAGGCCGGAGTAGAGTGTTTGCTTGGCATTGAACGGTGTGCGGCTGTCGGGGAAATCGGCCAGTACGCCGGTCGCTGTGTCCAGCACCGCCAGCGATTGCATGTATTGAGACTCAAAGGTTCCGAAGCCGGCATTTACTATGACGACATAGCGTCCAGCCGGTGAGACCGCCATGGAGAGCGGCAAGCTGTTCAATCGCCGTGCGTGCCCCGGAATCTCTCCAATCAACTGTTTGCCGCTGGGCAGATTGATCGTTTGCGCCGCAAGAACACCCGCCCCGAGAACAATCGCTGCAAAAGAAACCGTCCATCGACCCGTGATATGCATAGCCAAACATTAGCAAACTCCAGGCAACTTTGCTTTACAGCGCCGTTACAAAAGACGGCTGCCTTTCCGTTCAGCTTTGGCCTCTATGTCTCTGACTGTGTAATTTCGGAATTCATGGCTGAAGGTTTCCCACCCATTCCGCAAGAAAACGCGGAATGGATGGGGCAGGGAATTGGTACATATTCAAGCGGTCAGAGACCTAGCGAGTTAGCAATCCAGTCTCGATTGTTGCGGAATGATCTTCAGCATATACGAGCGGCTCAGGAAGTGGCTTGGCAGACGGACGGCCGACACTGTAGTAATAAAATCCAGCGGCACTCATCGTCGCCGGGCTGTACAGATTACGGCCGTCGATCACAATCGGATACCTCATGCATTGATGAAGGCGCGCGAGATCGAGATTGGAGAATTGCGGCCATTCGGTTAGTATCACCAGCGCGTGCGCGTCCGTTACCGCGTCATATTCATCCAATGCAAAGCGGAGTTGTGGGCTTTCGGGCAGCATTGCCCGGCAGTTGTGCATGGCGGCGGGATCGAAGATGGAGACGCAGCTTCCTTCCGCCAATATCTTGCGGATAATTGTGATCGCTGGAGACTCGCGAATATCGTCCGTGCCATGCTTGAAGGAAAGACCAAGGACAGCGATGCGCTTGTCTTTGAGCGACCAAAGGGCAGCACGGATCTTTTTAAGAAAGCTGGTTTGCTGGTCTTCATTAATCTGCTCGATGCACTTAAGCAAGTCGAAGTTATACCCCACAGCTTCAGCGACCTTGCCGAAGGCGCGAATATCCTTGGGGAAGCAGGATCCTCCATAACCAATTCCAGCGCGCAAGAAGCGCGAACCAATCCGCCTGTCCGCGCCGACGCCTCGAGCAACTTCTTCAACGTCTGTATCAACGCGCTCGCAGAGGTTGCTGACCGCGTTGATGAACGAAACCTTCAGGGCAAGGAATGCATTGGAGGCCTGCTTGATTAACTCGGCGCTATTGGTGCTTGTCTCGATGTAATAGACGCCGCCGGATAGATCGGCGGGACCGTCAACTCGGTCCGCGCGCCGGTAGTAACTTCCATTGATGAGTGGCTGATATAGTTCACGGAGCAGTTGGCGTGAACGTTCGTTATCGGCGCCAACTACAATGCGATCCGGATAGAGAAAATCGGTGATGGCGGAGCCTTCGCGCAAGAATTCCGGATTGGAAACAACATCGAAACTCTTTGCTGAAGCGCCATTCAAGCGCAAGGTTCGTGCGATCCAATGACTCGTAAGCACAGGAACGGTTGATTTCTCAACCAGAACCTTATAAGAATCGAGACCAGGGCAAATACTGATGACCGCGCTCTCCACCTGAGATAGATCGGCCTCGCCCGTCGGTGATTGGGGTGTGCCGACGGCGAGGATGATCACCTGCGCAAACCGGACAGCTTCGGCCAAATTGCAGGTAAAGCGCAGCTTCTGGCCGCGATGACGGGCCAGCAAAGCCTCCAGTCCTTCTTCAAAGATGGGTACGCCGCCTGACTGGAGCAACTCAATGCGCGCTTGATCAATGTCAACGCAAACAACCTCATGGCCAAGCTCGGCAAAACATGAGGCGGCTACAAGTCCAACGTAACCGGATCCAATTACTGCGACAGGGATTACTCGGTTTTCCTGAGTGCACGGTATGATCACATAACCTCCATCCCTACACATTCTGAGTGAGGCGGGTAGACGCAAGCGTTTTGTTTTCGAATGCGCCGTCCTTTGCCCGCAACTCGCATTCGTAGGTGTGATATACGGAATCGAAAACCGCTTCCCATGAAGCGAGTTCTGCTCGCTTGCGAGCTGCCAATGACATGGTCCGGCGAAGACTCTGGTCTTCAATGAGAAGCAACGCGGCCTGCAAAAACTCGTCATCGCTTGCGCAAACAAATCCGCAGTCATTCTTGACAATGAACTTTGGACCGCCTTTATCACTTACCAGAGCGGGCACTCCCGAAGCTAATGCTTCCAACACTGCATTGCCGAAGGTGTCGGTCTCAGAGAAGAAGACGAAAAGATCCAGATCGGCATAAGCGCGGCTGAGCGCCTCACCTTTGAGCACGCCTGTGAGCCGGACCCCAGGAATCTGTTCTTGCAGCCATTTTTCTTCCCTGCCGTGCCCCACAAAGACGAAGCGAACTTGCCCATGCCCAGCCTGGCTCAGAGCCTGTGCCAGCGGCGCAAAGCTGCGAATCTTTTTTTCCGTTGAGAGTCTGCCCACATAACCGATGACAAACTCGCCATCCTCTTTTCGTGTGCGGTTTTGCGGCCCGAAGAGCTCCAAGTCAATGCCGCGCTCCATCAGCCAGCACGGCTTCTTTGTCGCCGTTTGGAGCCGCTCAATCAGCTCGGAGTTCGGCGCAAAGTAAAAGCGCGCCAGCTTGAAGTGCAGCATCAAAAGCTGAAAAGCAATATCTTCTATCCTCTTCAGCAGTCCCGCGCGTGCTCCGCCACGAATCAGCCGCTTGGGCAGAATTCGATCCGTTCGCCGCGCTGCGTATTCGTGGATATTTGTGTGCCACGAGGCAGCCAGCGGAATTCCGAGTTGAAGCGCTGCGATTGCGCCGATCAATCCTATGTCGCTTGGACCCGTGATATGCACAACATCGGGCCGAAATCGCCGCAACTCCTCGTGCACGCGACCGATGTGCCGCGCAAACGCCATGTCGAAGCCCAGGTCCTTCTCCACTGGAAACGAGAAGCGCCCACGCTTCAAGCCGAAAAACCTGACAGACCCTGCTTCGCGAATTCCGTCTGGAGCGCTGCCATGAACAACCAGCAAAGGCAAGCCTCGCATTTGTGCGTAATCGGCGAAGTGACGGAACGTATTCGCTACGCCGTTCACCTCGTGCAACGAATCCGGAAACAGCGCAACCCGAACCGGGTTTTCCTTCACTTTGTGCTCCCTTTGGTCTTGCTCAGCCGTGAGCGACTGGCGTGGCTGTGTACGGAGACGTCGGCGCTGCAATCGAGTATCACAGTGCTTCGATAGCAGCAGTATGCCCGACGGATGTGAATTGGAAGTGACGTTGGCATGATAGGACGATGAATCTGAGAGGAGACTCGAAGCAGGAAATAGCGGTCCGTTTTGAGCAGATTGGGCGGACAAACGTTGAAAATGGGTATTCCGGCTGTTGGACGGATCTCAGCGGCCTGCTGGCCTGACATGATAGCGCGGTACCCTGTGCGTCGCCCAGGCACGCCGAGCACGGGGCTGGCCTTTTCTTCTGTCAACGCACCGTCCTGCGCCCGGAGGACGAGGAATTGGCTGAAACCTCATGCTCACCGAGACGTCTCGATTCGGAGTTCAGTGGTCGCGCGATGTTGCCTTCCAGGCTGATTGCGAAGATGAAGAGCCTGTTCAACTTAAGCTTGTTCCGCACTGAGGTGACCGGTAGATGCCAAGGAGGTAACGGAGTCAGAATCCCTATGCACGAATGGCGGTACTGCTCGGACGGACTCGAAACAGTACTTAGGTAACTTGACAAGTTCTGATCAAACGTTTAAGTTCGCGTGGTGTCGTCGTATCGCGGAATTCTGCCTCATAATTGTTCATTTCTTCAACTGCGATGCTGGTGACTGTTTTCCGGTTGACGTTGAGAGTAATCTGATTCGCTTACCTTGGCTTGAGGAGGCCGATCTTTTGCGACCGTGCACGGTTCAATAAGAGAATCGCTTCTTCAGCCAATGGAAGATAGAGCTACCCCGGCACCGGGAACGATTGTACTTCCATTTATTCCCTCATTCTTGTTTCTTTTCACTTGACAACTCGAACTAGGAGCTTCACGGGCGCTTGTATCCGCGCTCGTGCGCGCGTTCGCGATCACACGCTAATACCGGCTTTATGTAAGCAAATGGCGCTCATCCCATTAGCAGGTGAGTTGTGTTCAAGGAGAAACCATGTCTCAGCAGTACAATTCCTCCCACAGACGGGCTCGCGCTCGCCGGTTGAGCGGGTACTTTGCGGTACTCGCGGCGTTTTTCTTAACCCTGGTTGCGCCGTGTGCGTACGCGCAGCACGTTGCCAATCCATTCACAGGCGCAAAGTGGTACGTCAGCCCGGACTACGCTACTGAAGTCGGCGCCGCCGCCACCGCCGAGCCTTCGCTCGCGGGGAAGATCAATACAGTGGCCAAGCAGCCAACGTTCATTTGGTTGGATCACATTGCAGCCATTACAGCCGTCAACGGCGATGGTACAGCAACCGGCCGCCTCAGCCTCCAGGGACACATCAACGCCGCGGTTGCCCAAGCTGGCGGTTCGCCGATCGTCATCGGACTCGTCATTTACGACCTGCCCCAGCGCGACTGCGCCGCCCTGGCCTCCAACGGCGAATTGAGCATCGCCGGTAACGATGTACCGATCGGCGGCGGACCTGCGCTTGTTGGTACCGGCATTGAGGAGTACAAGAACGATTACATTACTCCCATCTACAACATCCTGGCCACGGCGCCCTCCAATGTTCGCTTTGCGCTGGTGATCGAAGACGACTCGCTGCCAAACCTGATTACGAACACCGGCATCAGCTTTTCAGATGCCCCCTGCATCGCTGCCAACGGCGGCGTAAGCAACGCAGGCGGAGCCGCAAACTGGACCCAAACGGCCACCCCGACAGAGAATATTCCGTCGACCGGCGTGTACTATCAGGGCATTTCCTACGCGCTTAACAGCTTCCACAAGTTGCCGAACGCATACAACTATTTGGACATTGGCCACCACGGCTGGCTCGGCTGGACTTCCAACACGGCCTACGCCGTCCAATTCTTCAGCAGTTTCGCACAGCAACTGTCGGATGGATATTCCACCATTGACGGCTTCATCACCAATACGGCCAACTATGGTCCCCTCAAGGAACCGTATTTGACTTGGGATGAAGTTGCAGGCGGCGGCGGCACAAGCCTTACCGGTGGGATCTTTACCGGTGATTTCTATCAGTGGGATCCAGAGATTGATGAGCTGGACTACGTCGCCGACTTCACGCATGCTCTGACCGCGTCGACCACGGCTGGCTACACCGACCCGCGTGGCCAGGCGCATACGCCCGGCGGCGGCTTCCCCACGTCGATTGGCTTCCTGGTCGACACCTCGCGCAACGGCTGGGGCAACACCTCTGCCGCTAACGGAGGCGGCAGCAGCGCCTACCAAGTACGGCCAACCGGCCCAGGCACCAGCACCGTCATCGACACCTTTGTAAACGAAAGCAAGATCGATCTGCGCAATTCCTCAGGACAGTGGTGCAACCAGGAGAATGCAGGCATCGGCGAGTTGCCGACAGTGAACCCCACCGCCGGTGTAAGCGCTTACGTTTGGGTCAAGCCTCCGGGAGAAGCGGACGGCAACTACCCCGGCAGCGTTTATAATGGCGTGACCTCGACCAAGGGAGATCCGAACTGCAACCCGGTGACCAATAACCCGCAGGCCGGCAGCGGCACCATTGCGAACTCGATTCCGAACCCGCCGCCCGCCGGCGAATTCTGGATCACTGAATTCGTGCAATTGGTTGAAGACGCCTTTCCGGTGCTTGCATCATCGGGCGGCGGTGGCGGCGGCAGCTTCACTCTGACTCCCGTCACGCCCACTGAGACGCTCGCCCCAGGCGCCAGCGTCACCGACGCCATCACCGTCACCGACAGCGGCGGCTTCACTAGCGCCGTCACTCTGACCGCCAGCAGTTCGAACTCCGGCGTCACGGTCACGGTTAGCGGAGACACGCTGACGATCAAGGCCAGCGCCACGGCAACCGGATCAGCCACCATCAGCGTCGTCGGAACCGGAGGCGGAGTAACCGCCACCACCAGCGTCTTGGTGAACATCACGGTCAGCAAGACTCCGAGCTTTACGCTTACGGCTTCGGCGCCCACACTTTCGATCGCCACGGGCGGGACCGCAACCGAAACCATCACCGTGAACGACCTGAACGGATTCACCGGCAGCGTCACTCTTACGGACTCCGGCTTGCCTAGCGGTGTAACTGCTGCCTTCGGCACGAATCCCACGACCGGAAACAGCCTAATGACGTTTACGGCTAGTTCTACGGCTACTACAGGTGCCTTCACCGTCACCGTCAACGGAGCTTCCGGCGCTTTGAGCGCATCAGTGCCGATTACGTTGACAGTCACCGGCGGCGGCACCTGCAGCGTGCTCCCCGTGATCACGCCCTATCTCCAGGTGAATGGAGCAGCTTGGCAGCAGACCAACGTTGCTACCGTAACGGCCACCACAGCTACGGTGAACCTTGGGCCGCAACCGACCACAGGGACATGGAGCTGGGTCGGACCCAACGGCTTCACCTCCGCCACACGGCAGATCAACGCCATCAAGCTGAGCGCAGGCGCCAATGTGTATACGGCGACCTACACCAACGCTGCCGGCTGCAAGAACTCGGAACCCTTCACGATTACCGCGCCTGGCGGCGGCGGCGGCAGCTTGGTGCTGACACCGGCTTCGAGCAGTGTGAATGTTGCACAAGGCGCGAGCGTCACGGACGCCATCACGGCTACCGGAGCCACCGGAACTGTAACGTATACCGCGACAGCCACAGGCGCGGGAGTTACCGCGACAGTAGCCGGCGGCGTGCTGACAGTTACGGCTAGCGCCACAGCGACGGTGGGATCCTCGACGGTCACCGTGACCGGCACATCCGGAACATTGACTGCGTCCGCGGTTGTCAACGTAACAGTGACGAAGACCACCGTTGGCGGCGGATGCACCATCGACTACACCATCTCGCCGCAGAACTCAAGTTCCTTCGGCGGGAACATCACCATCGTCAACGGTCCGACCGCTATCACCAGTTGGACACTGACATGGAGCTTTGCCAACGGCCAGACAGTCTCGTCACTCTGGAACGGAAATGTAATCCAGAGCGGCGCGAATGTCACAGTAACCAACCAGAGCTACAACGGCAGCATCGCCGCCGGCGGCAGCCTCACCGGCGTGGGATTCAACGGCACCTGGAATGGTGTCACCAACGCGATACCCACGGCCTTCTCGCTCAATGGAACGGCCTGCACGGTCAACTAGCGAGTAACTGCATCACGATGGGCGGGTCAGCCGACCCGCCCATCGCGATGTCTTGCGACTTTTCACCCGCGCATGGACGGCCAAGGAATTCGCGGCCGTCAGCCCCTAGCAACTGGTTGCAATCAAGCGTGATTGAAATCGATATTTGGAGGAAGACTGATGCATTTTGCATTCACCGGATCGCAGAAAAAGATGCACTCCCAACTGCCAATGAGCTATCTCCTCATTGCATTACTGGCTTTCGTACCAGCTCTCTTCTCTCAAAGGACTTGGGCGCAAGGCGCGGGATACTGGCATACCAGCGGCAGCAAGATTCTCGACTCGAACGGAGACGAGGTTCGCATGGCGGGAATCAATTGGTACGGATTTGAGACCCCAGATTACCTAGTTCACGGACTCTGGGCACAGGACTACCACACAGTTTTGAACACCATTAAGAGCTTGGGTTATAACGTGATCCGCATCCCATTCTCAAACCAGATGGTGGAGAGCAACCCTATCGCCACTAATTACACGACCTACGCGGACGGTGGCCCGGTCAATCAGGCGCTCTACGGGCAGACCGCGCTGACAGATCTCGACACGATTGTCAGCTACGCAGGGTCGATAGGCTTGCGCGTGATCCTCGACAACCATCGCTCCGAAGCTGGAGAAACCAACGAGGCCAATGGCCTTTGGTACACCAGCGCCTATCCTCAATCGAGTTGGATTGCCGACTGGCAGACCATGGCGACTCGCTACAGTGCCAGCAAGTTCACCTTCAATGGCAATCCGACCGTGATTGGCTTCGATCTTCGCAACGAGCCTCACCTAAGCGGCTCCGGCGCGACAACCGGTTCATGCTGGACCGGAGATACAGCAACGAATGGCTGCCCCACCAGCCTCACTTCCCAAAATTGGCCCGTGGCTGCGGAAGCCGCTGGCAACGCTGTTTTGGCGATCAATCCCAAACTGCTCATCTTTGTTGAAGGTAATGACTGCTATAGCGGCGTTTGCGGCTGGCAGGGAGGTAACTTGATCGGCGTGGCTAACTATCCGGTCAAATTGAATGTCGCCAATCAGCTAGTCTATTCGGCTCACGATTACGGACCGAACCTGTACCAGCAAACCTGGTTTAATGGCAGCACGACTGCCGCTAGCCTGGATGCTACATGGAATAAGTATTGGGGTTATATCAGCGCCAACGGCACCGCTCCTGTTTGGCTGGGGGAATTCGGCACCGACAACACCAGCGCAGACATCGAGAGCACGGCGGCAGGCAGCCAGGGGCAGTGGTTTGGAAGCCTGGTTGGATATTTGCAGAACAACCCGTCGATCAACTGGACTTATTGGGCGCTGAATGGTGAGGACACTTATGGTTTGCTCGATGGAAATTACGACGCAACACCAGGCAGCTCGTTAAAGCAATCCGAGTTGGAGAGCATTCAGTTCCCGCTGGGCGGCGCTCCTTCGCAGGGCTTCACGATCAAGTCTTCGGTGTCCGCACTGTCGGTCGCCCAAGGCAGCAGCGGCGCCGCCACCATCACAGTTACAGATACGGGCGGATTTACCGGCGGCGTAACGCTTGTTGCTTCCGGCCTGCCCAGCGGTGTAACTGCCGCATTCAGCACCAACCCTGCCTCTTCGACCAGTGTGGTGACTTTTAACGTAAGCACTTCGGCTCCTCAAGGCACCGCCTCGGTGACTATTACAGGAAGCTCGGGCGCACTGGTCCCGTCCACCGCAATCATCGCGCTTACTGTCGGTCCTCCTGCAACGACGCCGGGCTTTAAGCTCACACCTTCGGCGTCCACTGTCGTGCTCAGCCCAGGCGGCAGCTTCACCGACACCGTCACGGTGACGGATTTGGGTACATTTACCGGCACCGTAACTCTTACCGCATCCGGTCTGCCCAGCGGCGTAACTGCCACGTTCGGGACCAATCCCGCGGCTAGCAGCAGCGTCCTCACGCTCACGGCCAGTTGCGGGGCCAGTATCGGCGCGTCCACGATCACCATCACCGGCACTCCCAGCACCCCTGGTGTCCCAACCGTAATCGCATCGATCGTCGTCACCGTCAACGCCGCGATAGAGGGGGGCTTTAGTTTGGCGCCTTCGGCGTCCACTCTGTCGGTTACTCAGGGAAGCAGCGGCATCGACACGATTACGGTGGCTGATTTGGGCTGCACCACCAACACCGTAACCTTCGCCGCATCAGGCCTGCCTACGGGCGTAACTGCTGCCTTCGCAACCAACCCCGTTACCGCGACCAGCGCGCAAAATATCGGCACGGCGACCAGCGCCCTTACTTTCACGGCCAGCAGCGCGGCCACGGTAGGGCCGGCTACAGTCACGATCACTGGAACCTCCGGGAGCACCACAGCGAAGACCAGCATTGTGCTCACCGTCACCAACTCGACGCAGAGCTTCACTCTGGCGCCTTCAGCAACCACTCTATCGGTTACCCAGGGCTCGACCGCAACCGACACGATCAAGGTAACCGACCTGAACGGATTCAACGGCAGTGTATTGTTTACCGCAACCAGCTTACCGAGTGGTGTGACTGCTTCGTTCAGCCCAGCATCATCCACGAGTTCCAGTGTGTTGACGCTGACAGCCAGCGCCACAGCTACCGCAGGCACCTCTACGGTCACCATTAAAGGAACATCGGGAACACTGACTGCATCGGCCTCCTTCACGCTCACCGTCAATCCCAAGACGACCGGCTCTGGATGCACGATCGACTATACAATCTCGCCGCAGAACTCAACTGCCTTCGGAGCGGCCATCACCATCGTCAACAACGGAAGCACCGCCCTGAGCAGTTGGACGCTGGCCTGGACCTTCGCCAACGGACAGACAGTTGCGGAACTCTGGAACGGCAATGAAATTCAAAGCGGCGCGAATGTGACAGTAACCAACGAGAGTTACAACGGCAGCATCGCCGCTGGCGCCAGCCTCACCGGCGTCGGATTTAACGGTACATGGAACGGCGTCACTAACGCGATACCCGCGTCGTTCTCGCTCAATGGAACGGCTTGCACTGTCAACTAATGAGTTGCCGCAAGGCATAGTTGACCTGACTGGAACGCGTGCGGAGCACAGCGTAATCAAGTGCTCCGCGCCGCGCCTGAAGGTTTCACGTTGATGACTGAGGCCTTCTTGAGTCATACGGTGGAGGACAACGAGTTGACTCCACACAGATGGCGGCCAGAACCGAATCGAAATCGGTGTGAGCCAAGAATCACATCTGTGTGGCTTTCTTATAGCATTGTCTGCCACCAGCAACCTTTCAAAGGAGAAGACACATGATGAGATTTCGAACGAGCTGTATCGTAGCATCATCAATCCTGCTCGCTGCTGCTGTGGCCGGCGCGCAGACGGCGACAATCAACTATGGCACAACCGAACAGACCATTCGGGGCTTTGGCGGCTCGACGGGCTTTCAGCCGGCGCTGACCAGCGCGGAGGCGGCCACCATCTTCGGCACCGGCAGCGGACAGCTGGGCCTCAGCCTTTTGCGTCTGCGCATCGATGACAGCTCGACGACAGGCGGTTCCAACTGGGCCCAATCGCTGAGCGATGGCCAGTTGGCCTCCGCGCAGGGCGCAACCGTCTTTGCATCTCCCTGGAGCCCACCGGCCGCCTGGAAGAGCAATGGCAGCACCATTATGGGGTCGCTTCTCCCCGCCGACTACGCCGCCTATGCTAACTATCTGAATCTTTTCACCGCTTATATGAAGGCGGGGGGCGTGGATCTCTATGCTATCTCGATGCAGAACGAGCCGGACGCCAACGTCACTTACGATTCCTGCGTCTGGACCGGCGCGCAGATGGATACCTGGATAGCTGGCAACGCATCGGTGCTGACCACCAAACTAATCATGCCGGAGTCAGAGAGCTTTACTACCAGTTACTCCGATCCGGCACTGGACGATCCCAGCGCCGTCAACTACATCTCCATCGTCGGCGGCCACCTGTATGGCGCTTCGCCGTCCTATTACACCAATGCCGAAAGCAAAGGCAAGGACGTATGGATGACCGAACACTATCTGAATCCATCCACGGGAGCGGAGCCGGATATGGCCGACGCGATTACGATGGCCGAGGAGATTCATAACTCGATGACCGTGGGCGAATACAACGCCTACGTCTGGTGGTGGATTGAAGACGAGCCGTCCGAGAACTCTTACATCGGCATGGTGGATGTGAACGACAACGTTACATTCTACGGACTTGCGCTGGGCCAATTCGCCAAGTATGTCAGGCCGGGCTATGTGATGGTCAGCGCCACAAATACCCCGTCCTCGGGCGTATATGTCTCGGCATATAAAGGAAGCGGAAATTATGTGATCGTGGCGATCAACTCGAATTCGTCTGCGACTTCCCTTCCGGTCGCCATCACAGGCGCGACGGTGACCTCGTTCACACCCTACCAGACCACGGCAACCGAAAGCATGGCGGAGTTGAGCGCGATCAGCTTGTCAAGCGACGCATTCACTTATTCGCTGCCGGCGCAGAGCATCACCACGTTTGTCGGGACAGCCTCCACCACGCCCGGCATTTCGCTTTCGCCTTCGGCATCCAATCTGTCGATTGCCCCCGGAGCTAGCGGCACCGACACGATCACAGTGACGGACCTGAACGGATTCAGCGGCAGCGTAACTCTTGCCGTATCCGGTCTGCCCAGCGGAGTTACAGCGAAGATTGGAACCAACCCCACCGCCGGGACCAGTGTGCTCACCTTCACGGCAAGCACCGCTGCCAACTACGGAACATCGACAATCACCGTTACCGGCACATCAGGCAGCGTCACCGCAACCACGACCATTTTGCTGACCGTGCCCTCTCCCTGTACGCAGACCGCGATCACTCCCTATATCCAGGTGAACGAAGGGGCATGGCAGGAGGTCACCGCGGTAACCGTGGCGTCTGGAAATGCTGTGAACATTGGTCCGCAACCCATTAGCGGAACATGGGCTTGGACCGGTCCCGGCGGATTCACTTCGACCTCGCGCGAAATCGACGGCATTCCGTTGACCACCGGGGTCGACACCTTCGTGGCGACTTATACCAATTCCTCCGGTTGCCCGACTACTCAGGCGTTCACCATCACTGTCACCGGCGGTACGTCGGGCTTCACGCTTGCGCCCTCGGCGACGACAGTGGCACTGACTCAGGGTAAGACGGCTACCGACACCATCACAGTCACCGATGTGGGAACCTTTACCGGATCGGTAACTCTTGCCGCATCCGGATTGCCCAGCGGAGTTACTGGCGTTTGGGGAACCAATCCCACCACTGGAAAAAGTGTGCTTACGCTGACGGCAACCAGCACGGCCACCACCGGCGCGTTTACGGTCACCATCACCGGAACCTCGGGAAGCACGACCGCGACCACCTCTTTTACACTCAATGTCAGCGCCGCAACCGGCTTTACACTGGCGGCTTCTCCGACAGCTCTGTCCGTCACTCAAGGCAAGACCGCAACAGACGCCATCACGGTAACGGATCTGGGCGGATTCACCGGCAGTGTAACTCTGGCTGCAACGGGGCTTCCTACCGGAGTTACTGTTGCGTACGGAACTAACCCCACTACCACGACCAGCGTGCTGACCTTCACGGCCAGTGCCTCGGCCACGGTGGGAACGTCCACGGTCACCATTACTGGAACCTCCGGCAGCACGACGGCAACCACCACGATCGCGCTCACGGTCGCCGGCTCTGGCTTCACGCTGGCGCCTTCGGTGTCGGCTTTGTCCGTCACGCAAGGCAATACCGCTACGGACACCATTACTGTGACCGATACGGGCAGCTTCACTGGTAGTGTGACTCTGGTCGCCACCGGTCTGCCCAGCGGAGTAACTGCGACGTTCGGCACCAATCCCACCACGGGCAGTAGCCTGCTTACGCTGGCGGCCAGCAGCACGGCCACCACCGGAACCTTCACGGTCAGCATCACCGGAACATCGGGAACAATCACAGTTTCCACTCCGATCACGCTCACTGTCAGTCCTTTGGGCATTTCCGGTTTTGCCTGCCACATTGGCTATGCCATTTCGAGCCAGTGGGCCGGAGGCTTTGGAGCCGCTGTAACTATTAACAACACGGGAACCGCCGCCATCAGCAACTGGACGCTGACCTGGTCCTTTGCCAATGGTCAGACGATCTCCCAAGTCTGGAATGGCAACGTGGTGCAAAGCGGCGCGAATGTCACTGTGACCAACATGAGTTACAACGGCAGCATTCCTGCAGGAGGAAGCTACTCCGGCATGGGATTCAACGGAACCTGGAACAACGCAACCAACGCCGTACCCACGTCGTTCGCAGTCAATGGAACGGTTTGCAAGTAGCGCAGCAAATCGGTGCGATCAGGCTGGAATTGGAGTACTTTCTGTCAGATTCCAGCCTGACTCTTCCTCTTTACGCTTTGCAATGTCAATGCACTTTACCCCCGAAGGAGTGACTCATGCGTATTCGCGAAATGTTGTATATTCTTGCTGCTCTTCTGCTCTGCAGCGCGTTGAAACCGGCTCAAGCCCAACTCAGCATTACCCAAACCAGTTCCACTGACTGGAAGATCTCTAACGGCGCAATCTCACTGGATTGGGACTCGACCGGCGGTTCGGTGTGGAGCATGTACCTGACCGGCTATTCGACCGATCTGGTCGATACCACCCACGGCGGCGGCAACGGCCATCCCAGCGGCCTCTACATGGATAACACCGCCACCGGCTTCACCGGCATCACGTCGGCCCCCAGCGGCGTGGCCTCAACCGCCGGCTACAGCCTGGTTGCAGGCAGTTATCTGGATTGGTGGATCTCTTGGCCCGCCACCTCTTCCAGCCCATGGGCGTACTCGCAGCACTTCATCGTGCAGCCCAACGATCCCACACTTTACGTCTATACCGTGACCAATCACCCCTCTTCCTCCGGCGCGGCGACCTGGGGCCAATTGCAGTACGTCTATCGCATCAACCAGACCGAGTTCAACAACACCTACCAGTACAACTCGGGGCTTGGCGCTCTGGGCGGCTGGTCGATCAACCTGCCCAGCAAAGCCGATCTCTCCTCCTCCGATCCGGGCCGCGCGGTGGAGAATGCCGTCGAGGATCTGCATGGCTTCACGGATCTTCCGGCGGGCTTCGGGCGCGAGTTCTACACCAAGTACGACTATGCCTCCTATGAATATCTCTTGCAGGCAAACGGCAACTACGGACCCAACTTCGGCGCGTGGGCCGTCTTTCCGACGACCGAGCATCTGGCCGGCGGCCCGACCAAGCAGATCGAGGTTTACACCGGCAACGTGCTGATGGGCGAATTGCTCTCGGGCCACTTGGACAACGAAATCAGCTACAGCGTGGGCGCGGGTGAAAACACCCAGCGCATCTGGGGGCCGATGGGCTTCCACTTCAACCGCTTCACGAATCTGCCCGCCATGTATCAGGACGCGATCAGCATCATTCCCAGCGCGCTGGAGCTCTTCGGCAAGGATGCCGAATTGACCGCCAACGGCTATGTGCCGAATGGCAGCGGGCGCGGAACGCTGGCAGCGAATATCTCCGGCGCGGGCTCCGACTCGCAGTACGGCGCGTGGACCGTTCTCAGCGACCAGAACACGAATATGCAGTACTCGATTCAGGGCGCGCAGTACTGGGCGGCCAATAACTCCAGCGGCAGCGCGACCATCGACAATGTTACCCCGGGAACTTATCGCCTGAATGCCTATGTGCTGGGCGAGTGGGGCCAGTTGCGCGAGGACGGCGTCCGAATCAGCGCGGGCAGCACCACCACCGCGAACCTGACCTTCAGTCCGGAGAACTTCAGCACCGCGCCGATCTGGACCATTGGCACCCCGGACCGCTCCGCGCATGAGTTCCTGCACGGCTCGAATAACTACGGAAGCACCGGCTCCTGCCCCGGATGCGACGACAAGGAGTTTTACGGCAACTGGAATTACTGGAAGGATTTTGAGGCCAATGACGGCGCTGTTGTTTATTATGCGACGGCCGTCGGCTCCACGCCTGCTACTAACAACCCACTTGATTGGAATTATGTGCAGTGGGGCGAGTTCGATCCCGGACTGTATGCCGGAATCTATAGCTCCTCCGACGACACCACGGATGGCTATAAGTACATCCTGCCCTCGTATGTGAGCGGAGTTACCGCCAAGGTTCCGGCGTGGCAGGTTCATTTCGCCACCACTGCCGCGCAGAACGCGCAGGGAAGTTATGTCGATCTGTCAGTTGGATTGGCGGCCACGGAAGCGGACTTGACCGCTTCGCTGAATGGCCACTCGATTACCTGGCATGCCAAGAACCAGGCCGACGCGCAGGCCCGCAGCGGCCTCTCCGGCTACTACCAGTGGATGGTCTTTGAATGGCCGACCTCGGATCTGGTTGCCGCCGGCGGTAACAACGAACTGACCCTGAGCGTGAGCGGCGGCGGCGGCAACTTGTACGACGCGCTGCGCATGGAAATCTCCGCCAAGGGCGCCAACCCCTCGGTCACCGGCTGGCATGACTACGAGTACATGAACGCGAGCGGCACCGACACCGCGGAAGATGTCTCCGTATCCAACAACAACACGGGAACGGTGGTTACTGGGGGAGGGAACCCGAGCTTCACGCTTTCTTCTTCGCCATCCACTCTGACGGTTGCGCAGAGCGCGAGCGTCACGGACACCATCACAGTAGCGGACATCGACGGATTCAACGGCAGCGTGGAGCTTTCCACGACCGGATTGCCCAGCGGTGTAACTGCTGCGTTTGGAACTAACCCCACCACCGGGAGCAGCGTGCTCACACTGACAGCCAGCAGTTCTGCCGCTACCGGAACCTCCACCATCACGATCACTGGAACCTCCGGAAGTCTTACTGAGACCACGTCTATCTCGCTTACCGTAACGGGGACCGGAGTCTGCACACCCACCCCGATCACTCCCTATATCCAGGTGAACGGAGGAACCTGGATGGAAACGAATACGGCAACGGTCGCATCTGGATCAACCGTCAATCTTGGCCCTCAGCCGACCACCGGAGGCACCTGGAGCTGGACCGGTCCTAACGGTTATACTGCCACGACGCGCCAGCTCAGCGCCATTCCGTTGACTTTGGGCACCAATGTATATGTGGCCACATACAACAACGGTTCCTGCACGAGCACGGAAACGTTCACCATCACGGTGACCGGCTCTACGCCGACTTTCACGCTTGGAGCACTGGCAGGCAGCGCATCGGTTACCCAAGGCAGCAGCGTAAACGACACCATCACGGTGAGCGATGTGAACGGATTCACGGGCAGCGTGAATCTTGTTGCGACCGGCCTGCCCAGCGGAGTAACCGCCTCGTTTTCAACTAACCCCACGACCGGCAGCAGCATACTTACGCTGACGGCAAGCGCCTCGGCCACCGCAGGCACATCCAACATCACCATCACCGGAACCTCCGGCACACTGACTGCAACCACCACCATATCGCTTACAGTCAATTCCAAGACGACCGGCTCGGGATGCACCATCGACTACACCATCTCGCCGCAGAACTCGACTGCCTTCGGCGCGGCCATCACCATCGTCAACAACGGAAGCACCGCCCTGACCAGTTGGACGCTGACCTGGAGCTTTGCCAACGGCCAGACTATTTCGTCTCTCTGGAATGGAAATGTGATCCAGAGCGGCGCGAATGTGACGGTAACCAACGCGAGTTATAACGGCGGCATCGCCGCCGGCGGCAGCCTGACCGGCGTGGGCTTCAACGGCACCTGGAACGGCGCCACCAACGCGATACCCGTGTCGTTCTCGCTTAATGGAACGGCTTGCACCGTCAACTAACGAACGAACGTTCCAACACGGCAGAACGGCTCAAAGGAGCCGTTCTGCCGGTTGCTTTGAACCCAGCCTTTGTTCGATGCGGAGAGCTTGGCACTTTTGACGCTTTAGCCTCCGCATCGACATGAGATACCGTGCGAAAGCGAGGGAATGCAATGAACCATAGCATCAAGCGAACAGCTCAAACAGGATTTCTACTCCACCTGATCACATTCTTTGTACTTGCAATCGCCGTGTCCGTCCCGGCTGCGTTCGGACAGAATGCCGCCGGTTATACCTGGGGCAACGTCTACACGGGCGGTGGCGGTGGATACATTCCAAACATCATCTTTAACCCGTCACAGAAAAACCTCGTCTATGCTCGCACCGACATTGGCGGCGCATACCGCTGGAACGCAACGACGAACCTTTGGGTTCCGTTGATGGATTGGGTTACCTGGGCGAATTGGAATGAGCTGGGTGTTGAAAGTCTGGCCACCGATCCGGTGAATCCGAATAACCTCTACATCATGGCAGGCCTCTATACCAACTCCTGGACCACAGAGAACGGCACGCTTTTGATTTCGAACAACCAGGGAGCCAGCTTTACTCAGGTCCCTATGCCGTTCAAAGTTGGAGGCAATATGCCCGCCCGTAACATGGGCGAACGGCTGGCCATCGATCCCAACGATGATAGCATCTTGTATTTTGCGGCCAGAAGCGGAAACGGACTATGGAAAAGCACAAACTCTGGAGTTACTTGGAGTCAGGTAACCAGCTTTCCGAACCCAGGCACCTATGCCGTCGTGCCTGGAGATGTTTTTCAAGGCGATATTATTGGGCCGGTGTGGGTGGTCTTCGACCCGCGCACCGGTTCGTCGGGCAGCGCAACACAGACCATCTATGTGGGCGTGGCGCAACCTGACGGTGACAATATCTACGTGAGCAAAAACGGCGGAACCACCTGGGCGCCGCTGGCCGGGCAACCCACCTGCACTCTCACCGGCACGCAAGAAACAGGCAGCGTAACCTGTACGAACGGCGGATCATGGACGATCACCGACTACGCTCCCGCACCGGGAATGTTTCCTGACCGCGCAGTGCTAGCGCCCACAACAGGCATGCTCTATATCACCTATAGCAACGGAGCCGGCCCGTACGACGGCTCGCAGGGCGACGTGGAGCAGTACAACACCGCAACCGGTACGTGGAAAGAGGTAGCGCCGGATCCTCCAACCGGAACGGGAGGCAACGATTACTTCGGCTACTGCGGACTGGCTGTGGATGCGGAAGCGCCCAACACCATCATGGTTTCGGCGTTCAACTCATGGTGGCCTGACACCATCCTGTGGCGCAGCACCAATGGCGGCACAACTTGGTCCCAGATCTGGAGCTGGTCGAGTTATCCAAGCCGCACCTTCATGTATACGTTGAACGACTCGGCCGCACCATGGGTGAATGAGGGAGATACCAATCCGATCGCCCCCATTGAAGCTCCTGAGCTTGGCTGGATGGTCTCCGGCTTGGCGATCGATCCGTTCAACTCCAATCACATGCTATATGGAACGGGCATGACGATGTGGGGCACGAACAACCTCACCAACTGGGACGCGGGCAATCAGATCACCCTTTCTGTTGCCTCGATGGGAATCGAAGAAACGGCTGTTCTTGGCTTGGTCAGTCCTCCTGCGGGTGGGGGCGCGCATCTCTACAGCGTCATGGGCGACGTCAGCGGATTCGCGCATACCAGCCTTACGACTGCACCCACCTTCCCATGGGCAACCTCATTTTTCGGAACGCATACGAGCATCGACTTCGCCGAGTTGGAGCCGCAATTCATGGCGATGGCCGGGGATGGCACTCCGACTTCGAGCCCCGTGTTGACAAGCACCGCATTCACCTACTCCGGCGGTACAACCGAGTCCTCCTGGTATGCAGGAAGCGTGGACCCGCCCGGATATACAACCGGCAGCGGCGGCACCATTGCAGCGGCCGCGGACGCCAGCCGTGTGGTATGGAACCCAGGAGGCATGAGTGCTTTTTATTCCACCACCACGGGCAGCAGTTGGACAGCGTCCACAGGCCTGCCTATCGGGGGCATTGTGATCTCCGACCGGGTGAACCCGCTCAAGTTCTACGATTACGCGGCCGGCCAGTTCTATGTGAGCGTCAACGGCGGAGTAAGCTTTACCGCATCCCCTGCAACAGGCTTGCCGGTATCGGGGGACAACGTGAGCATGCACGCAGTGCCAGGAATCGAGGGTGATGTCTGGCTGGTTGGCGGCAGCACGACCAACGGCATCTACGGCATGTGGCACTCCACCAACAGCGGGACCAGCTTTACCCAACTGGCCAACGTTCAGCAAGCCGACGTAATCGGCTTCGGAAAGGCCGCGCCTGGATCCACGTATCCCACCATCTTTACCAACGCTCAGATCGGTGGTGTGCGCGGCATCTTCGCTTCCACCAACGAGGGAGCAAGCTGGACCCAGATCAACGACTCTGCGCATGAATATGCGGCCGCGGATGCGGCCATTACCGGCGATCCACAGGTCTTTGGGACGGTTTACCTGGCAACGAACGGACGTGGCATCATCATGGGGACCGGCACTCCGCCCACTTCGCCGACCTTTACACTGACGCCCTCGGCTGCCCCTATTTCGGTAGCTCAAGGCACCAGCGCCACTGACACCATCACAGTAGCCGGCGCGAATGGATTTACCGGCAGCGTCACCCTTGCCGCATCGGGCTTGCCCAGCGGAGTCACGGCGACGTTTGCCACCAATCCCACCACCGGGTCCAGTGTGCTGAAGTTTACGGCGAGCGCAACAGCGACTGTAGGACTCGTCAATGTCACCATCACCGGTACCTCCGGAAGTGTCACGGCGACCACCAAGATCGCGCTTACGGTCAGTCCCGCAGGTCCGGCGAGCTTCCTGCTCTCCGTTTCGCCACCGACGATCACCATACCCCAGTGCGGCTCCGGCACTGTGACCCTCACTGAAACGCCTCAGAACGGATTCACAGGCTCTGTAACAGTAGCCGCCTCCGGATTGCCCAGCGGTGTAACCTTAGGATTCAGCCCGAACCCCTTCAGCGGGACGACCGTCATCACGATAAATGTCGCCTGCTCCACAACTGCCGGGACTTCCACGGTTACCATCACCGGAACCTCCGGCACTCAGACCGCATCCACCACCCTCGCGCTCACCATCACCCCCGCGTCCACGGGCAGCTTCTCGTTGAAGCCCACGGCGGCCACTCTGTCGATCGCTCAAGGCGCCAGCGGAACCGACGCCATCACGGTGATCGATGTAACTCCCTTCGCCGGAAATGTAACTCTGGCCGCCTCCGGATTGCCCAGCGGAGTTACAGCATCCTTCGCCACCAACCCAACTTCCGCGACCAGCCTGCTAACTTTGACGGCTAGCGGCACGGCCACCACCGGAACCTCGGCAGTTACAATCTCCGGAACCTCCGGCACCTTGAGCGCAAGCACGCCGATTACGCTCACCGTGACCCCCGCCGGCTGCACGCAAACCGCCATAACTCCCTATCTTCAGGTGAATGGCGGCGCCTGGCAGCAGACCAACGTTGCAACCGTAACTGCCACCACAGCCACCGTGAACCTGGGTCCGCAGCCCACCAGCGGCGGGACTTGGTCCTGGGCTGGCCCCAACGGATTCACGTCAACTACGCGGCAGATCAACGCCATCAAGCTGAGCGCGGGCGCCAACCTCTACACCGCGACTTACACCAACGCCGCCGGCTGCAAGAGCACCGAGCCCTTCACCATCACGGCGCCCAACGGAACCGGGAGCTTTACGCTTGCACCGTCGCCGGCCACTTTGTCTGTAACTCAAGGCAGCAGCGTGACCGACACCATCACAGTTACGGATATAAGTCCGTTTGCCGGCAGTGTAACTCTTGCCGCATCCGCCCTGCCCAGCGGAGTTACTGCAACCTTCGGCACCAACCCCGCGACCGGCAGCAGCATACTTACGCTGACGGCCAGCGCCACGGCCACCACTGGAAACTCCACGGTCACCATTACCGGAACCTCGGGAACACTAACTGCATCCACCTCCATCGCTTTGACGGTAAGTACCAAAGTGGTTCAGCCCCTCCAGCTTTCAGTTTCGGCGCCCACGCTGTCGATCACTCAAGGCAGCAGCGGGACGGACACCGTCACAGTAGCGAGCGGATTCACCGGCAGCGTAACTCTTGCCGCCTCCGGATTGCCCAGCGGAGTTACCGCCTCGTTCGCCACCAACCCAACTAATGCGACCAGCGTGCTAACTCTGACGGCCAGCGCCGCGGCTGCCACGGGAACCTCCACGGTCACCATTACCGGAGTATCGGGAGCATCGACCGCAACCACCACCATCGCGCTCACCGTCAATCAGAAGACAACCGGCTCGGCGTGCACCGTTGACTACACCATCACGCCGCAGAACTCGACTGCCTTCGGCGCGGCCATCACCATCGTCAACAACGGCAGCACTGCGCTAAGCAGTTGGACACTGACTTGGAGCTTTGCCAACGGCCAGACAGTCTCGTCACTCTGGAATGGAAATGTAATTCAGAGCGGCGCGAATGTCACGGTCACCAACCAGAGTTACAACGGCAGCATCGCCGCCGGCGGCAGCCTGACCGGAGTGGGCTTCAACGGCACCTGGAACGGTGTCACCAACGCCATACCCGCGTCGTTCTCGCTCAACGGAACGGCCTGCACCGTCAACTAGCAAGATGCCAGGCTCGGCGGCACTTGCTGAACAAATGCAGGACGCCGGGGCAGGTTTGCTTAACCTTCCCCGGCTTCAACTTTGTCAGAACAACGTTGATTGAATCGGCATCATAACTGAAACTGCAACAGGAGAAACCAGTGAAGAATCAGTCTGTATTCCAAATGTTGGCGATTGCATGCGCAGTTTGCCTTGTCTGTCTCGGGATGTCGGCTCCAGCCGCCGCCCAATCAACCTGTGCCATAACCGGCACGATCTCTCTCGACGGCGGTGTGTACATCTTTCAAAATAACGAGTGGAACTCCACCTTGGAGCAGTGCGCCACCATTGACGGTATCGGCTTCACGCTCACCACGGCGAATTTCGACCAGAGCGCCCTGGGGAGCTATTCGCCGGCAACTTATCCCTCTGTCTATCGCGGATGCCATTGGGGGAACTGCACAAGCTCCAACCCGTTTCCCATTGAGATGAGCAACCTCGCATCGGCAACCAGCAGCGTCACCATCACCCAGCCCAGCGGCTACGAGAATGATTCGGCTTACGATATCTGGTTTAACCAGACATCGACTACCTCGGGACAGCCCAACGGCACCGAGATCATGATCTGGATCAATCACCAAGGAGGCGCTGGTCCAGCCGGAACCTTGGCGGGCACCGCGACAATCGATGGCGCGAGTTATCAGGTGTATACAGGCCGAATGGCATCCTGGAACATCGCCTCCTATGTAGCGAACCCCGGTGTTAACTCCGTCAGCAACCTGAATCTTATTCCCTTTTTCAATGATGCTATTTCAAGAGGGCAGTTGGAATCCTCGTGGTGGCTGATCGATGTTGAGTACGGCTTTGAAGTCTGGAATGGCGGGCAAGGACTGACTGCGACTAATTTCTCAGTCAGCGCCGCAGCGGGCGGCAGCTCCGGCAACCAATGCACAAATGCGCCTTCCGCTCCGAGCGGACTTACAGGGACGGTAGCTTCCTCGAGCGCCATCAACTTGGCCTGGACAGCGGATACCGCTCCGGCCAACTGCACCATCAGCTCCTATAACGTCTACCGCAGCACGACGAATGGATTCACTCCATCCTCCAGCAACCAGATCGCATCGGGAGTAACGGCGACCAGCTATGCCGACTCCGGCTTGGCGGCTTCGACCACCTACTACTATGCGATCGAAGCGGTTGATGCGGCCGGCACTTCATCGCCATCCTCTGAAGCTGCCGAGACGACTGCGGGCAGCGGCACCTGCACCTCCACCGCGATCGTCCCGTACATTTCGGTAAGCGGAACCTGGGCGCAGGAAACCAGCGCGACGGTCACTTCCACCTCCACGGTTGTGGATATTGGCCCGCAACCCATCAGCGGCGGAAGCTGGAGCTGGACCGGACCCAATGGCTTCACCTCCACAGCGCGCGAGATTGACGGCATCAAGCTGAGTGCGGGGACCAACGTTTACACCGCGACTTATACCAATGCCTCGGGCTGCAAGAGCACGCAGGCATTTACGATCACGGTCAGCGGCTCAGGAAACGGGACGGCTATCACGCCTTACATTCAAGTGAATGGCGCGGCCTGGCAGCAAACCAACACAGCCACGGTCGCATCGACCACGGCCACGGTGAACCTTGGACCTCAACCCACCAGCGGCGGATCATGGAACTGGACAGGCCCCAACGGTTTCACATCGACGTCGCGCGAGATTGACGGCATCAAGCTGACCGTGGGTACGGACACGTATGTCGCCACTTACACCAACAGCAGCGGAGCAAAGTCCACGGAGACCTTCACCATCACCGTCAACTAGTGAGCCGAAAGACTCGACCGAAGGAACCGGTAATTGGAAGAGGCCAGAGATGCATCCATCACATTCCCTGGCCTCGTTCCGTTCAAGCATCAGCGCGATCCAATGATCTGCCCCCGAAGCCCGGCAATCATGCCCTCGATGATGCAAACAAATGCTCCGACCGCCGGCTGGTGAAACTTCTCAAGACTGAGCTAATTTGCGAGTTTGCTAACTCTCGCATTACGATTTGCCGCCGGGCGATATTTCGTTCTTTGAAGTTTAGACAAAACGCTTCCTGCTTTGGTAAGGGAGCCTGTTGCCTTGAAACGGAATGAACCATGCAATCTCACCCCTCCACCCGAAAGGAGCCCCATGAAGAACATCTCTAAGCAGCCTGGACCGTCAAGACGGTCTCGCCTCCGTGGTCTCAAGCCACGCGGATTTCCTGTTTTGTTGTTGATCCTGTTCCTGTCGAGTATTGCCGCCTGGTGCCAAACCACGGCATCCGTCAGCATCAGCGCAGGGTCCACGATGGCGCCGGTGGGGCCCGAAGCCTACGGCATCGATACCGCGGTTTATGATGGCTACTTGACGAGCGCTGGCGTTTCCACCTTGCTCACCCAGGCCGGCATCAACGCCATCCGCTACCCCGGCGGTTCTTACGGCGACATCTTCAACTTTATCAGCGGAACCGACCAGACCGTCCAGCCGGGCGCGTACATGGCTTCCAACGTGACCTTCAATTACTTCATGACCGACACGGTCTTGCCGGAAGGCGGCAAGGCGTTGATCACCGTCAACTACGGCTCCAATCTCACTGACAACGGCGGCGGCGAACCCAGCGAGGCCGCATCCTGGGTCCAGTACGCCAACGTGACCAATAACTACGGCGTCGTGTACTGGGAGATTGGCAACGAGATCTACGGCAATGGTTACTACGGCACCAACCTCGACTGGGAAGAGGATCTGCACGACCCGGATACAGTCGCCGCGGATCGCGTGGGCAACGCGGCGCTCTCGCCAACAGCTTACGGCACCAACGCTGCGGCATTCGTTACGGCGATGAAGGCCGTCGACCCCAGCATCAAGTGCGGTGTCTTCGTCAACGCGGCCACCTATTATCCCGCTTGGGATCAGGACGTATTGACCGCTATCTCCAGCGCGCTCAAGAACACCGGCTACAATCTGGACTTCGTGATTGTGCACTGGTATCCCAGCGGCACGGACGCGCAGGTTCTGGCGGCACAGTACGGGCCGAACGGAATTGCGGCCAATGTTGCCCAGATCCGCTCCGACATTGCGAACTACTACACTCTCAGCAATGGCAACAACCTTGAGATCATCGTTTCAGAAACCGGCTCCGGCTCGGTCGGCGGCATCGTGCCCGCCCTTTTTGCCACCGACGACGACCTGACCTGGTTTGAAAATACCGCGACCAACGTCGAGTACCAGGAATTGCACAACGGGTTCCTTACCAATGCCGGCCCCGGCGTTCCCGAGGGACCGTGGTACGGAACGCAGTTTGCCAGTGATCTGGCGCGCCCCGGCGACACGATGGTTGGTGCCGCTTCCACTAACCCATTGCTCCGGGTTCACGCGGTCAAGCGGACCGACGGCAATCTCGCTGTTGTCCTGATCAATCAGGATCCGAGCAACAACACAACCGCCACGGTTAATGTGAGCAACGCCACGCTGGGCACTTCAGGCACCGAATATACCCTCGGCACCGCCAACTTCGGCGGAAACGACACCGCTACCACGGGCGTTGGGCAGAGCACCGTCGGCGGTTTGGGAAATACCTTTACGGTCACGGTCCCGGCCTATACGGAAATCGGATATGTCATTCCAGCCAGCGGCATCAAGGCGGCTGCAACCGTTACCAGCATCAACCCGACTTACGGGCTCGTGGGCACGGCAGTTCCCATCACCATCCTCGGCACAGGCTTCGGCGCATCGCAAGGATCGAGCACCGTGACCGCCGGAGGGAAAGCGGCGACAGTCAGTTCGTGGTCGAACACCTCCATCAATGCAACCGTGCCGGGCACCCTGGCAGCGGGCGCGGCGAACGTCATTGTCAACGTAAACGGCGCAGGCAGCAATGCGGCTGTTTTCACGGTGAACAGCGGAACCGGCGCAGCCACCGCGCTCACTCCGTATGCCCAGGTGAATGCAGCGGCATGGAACCAGTCCAATTACGTCTCGGCCAATCCAGGAGACACTGTCAACCTCGGCCCGCAAGCAGCCGATGGCGGCTACGGACAATGGAGCTGGACCGGCCCCAACGGGTTTACCTCCAATCAGCGCGGGATCAACAATATTCCGCTCATTCCAGGCACCGACGATTACACGGTGACCTACACCAATACCCTCTCCGTACAGAGCTCGGTAACGTTCATCATCACGGTTTCCGGACCGAGTTTCTCTATCTATTCCCAAGCATCGTTATCAGTTGCCCAGGGCGGAGTCAGCGGTCCCGATTACGTCACCATCAACGATGCGGGCGGATTTACGGGAAGCGTGACATTGTCCGCCTCTGGCCTGCCCAGCGGCGTAACCGCCAACTTCGCCACCAACCCCACCACCGCGCAGAGCGTGCTAACCCTTTCGGCAACTCAAACGGCAGCGCCAGGAACTTACACGATTACCATCAACGGAACCTCCGGCGCGCTGGTCGAATCCACAACCTTTGTCCTGACGGTGACTGGCACCACACCGCCTCCGCCGACCTTCACGTTGTCGCCCTCGGCTGCTACTCTTTCGGTCACTCAGGGCAGCAGCGCCACTGACACCATCAAGGTAACCGATGTGAGCGGATTCACCGGCAGCGTAACCCTCTCCGCTTCCGGTTTGCCCAGCGGAGTCACTGCTGGATTCGCCACAAATCCGACTACCGGATCAAGCGTGCTCACGCTGTCGGCCAGCTCCTCAGCTGCTGCCGGAAGCTCCACCATCACCATCACCGGAACCTCCGGCACTCAGACCGCATCCACCACCCTCGCGCTCACCATCACCCCCGCGTCCACGGGCAGCTTCTCGTTGAAGCCCACGGCGGCCACTCTGTCGATCGCTCAAGGCGCCAGCGGAACCGACGCCATCACGGTGATCGATGTAACTCCCTTCGCCGGAAATGTAACTCTGGCCGCCTCCGGATTGCCCAGCGGAGTTACAGCATCCTTCGCCACCAACCCAACTTCCGCGACCAGCCTGCTAACTTTGACGGCTAGCGGCACGGCCACCACCGGAACCTCGGCAGTTACAATCTCCGGAACCTCCGGCACCTTGAGCGCAAGCACGCCGATTACGCTCACCGTGACCCCCGCCGGCTGCACGCAAACCGCCATAACTCCCTATCTTCAGGTGAATGGCGGCGCCTGGCAGCAGACCAACGTTGCAACCGTAACTGCCACCACAGCCACCGTGAACCTGGGTCCGCAGCCCACCAGCGGCGGGACTTGGTCCTGGGCTGGCCCCAACGGATTCACGTCAACTACGCGGCAGATCAACGCCATCAAGCTGAGCGCGGGCGCCAACCTCTACACCGCGACTTACACCAACGCCGCCGGCTGCAAGAGCACCGAGCCCTTCACCATCACGGCGCCCAACGGAACCGGGAGCTTTACGCTTGCACCGTCGCCGGCCACTTTGTCTGTAACTCAAGGCAGCAGCGTGACCGACACCATCACAGTTACGGATATAAGTCCGTTTGCCGGCAGTGTAACTCTTGCCGCATCCGCCCTGCCCAGCGGAGTTACTGCAACCTTCGGCACCAACCCCGCGACCGGCAGCAGCATACTTACGCTGACGGCCAGCGCCACGGCCACCACTGGAAACTCCACGGTCACCATTACCGGAACCTCGGGAACACTAACTGCATCCACCTCCATCGCTTTGACGGTAAGTACCAAAGTGGTTCAGCCCCTCCAGCTTTCAGTTTCGGCGCCCACGCTGTCGATCACTCAAGGCAGCAGCGGGACGGACACCGTCACAGTAGCGAGCGGATTCACCGGCAGCGTAACTCTTGCCGCCTCCGGATTGCCCAGCGGAGTTACCGCCTCGTTCGCCACCAACCCAACTAATGCGACCAGCGTGCTAACTCTGACGGCCAGCGCCGCGGCTGCCACGGGAACCTCCACGGTCACCATTACCGGAGTATCGGGAGCATCGACCGCAACCACCACCATCGCGCTCACCGTCAATCAGAAGACAACCGGCTCGGCGTGCACCGTTGACTACACCATCACGCCGCAGAACTCGACTGCCTTCGGCGCGGCCATCACCATCGTCAACAACGGCAGCACTGCGCTAAGCAGTTGGACACTGACTTGGAGCTTTGCCAACGGCCAGACAGTCTCGTCACTCTGGAATGGAAATGTAATTCAGAGCGGCGCGAATGTCACGGTCACCAACCAGAGTTACAACGGCAGCATCGCCGCCGGCGGCAGCCTGACCGGAGTGGGCTTCAACGGCACCTGGAACGGTGTCACCAACGCCATACCCGCGTCGTTCTCGCTCAACGGAACGGCCTGCACCGTCAACTAGCAATTAACAGTAGCGGAGCAGGCCATAAACCTGCTCCGCATATTTCCACATAAAAGGTAGCGCAGATAATTTTTAGTACTATCTTGCATTGAAACGATATTATTAAACACCACTTGCGGTCTTACTCACCCCAAAAACATTTCTCTTGAATTGTGAGGCATTTTCTCTTTGCCGCTCGCAATGCTCCATAGAGATGTAAACCCGCCTTCTGAAATCTATTCGATTGCAGTAATCCAGGATGATGCACATTTTGTTCTTGTGCAAATCCGGATCAACTTGCTTATGCTGTCCGCGAAACGCCGCGAACGAATGCAGTTCACTTCAATTGAACCCCACAAATGGAGGATATTCAATGCAATTCACATTCGGTAACTCGAACCCACTGGCACGCGCTCGTTTCCGGACGCGGCATAACCTGCCTGTCTTGGCTATTCTCGCATTGGTTTTCTCTTCCTCTGCTGCCTGGGCACAGGGCGCAGACTACAGGCATACCAACGGCAATCAGACAAGCTCGCTGAAGCAATCCGAGCTGGAGAGCATCCAGTATCCGCTGGGCGGCGGGGGCAGCAGTGGAGGCGGGAGTTCAACGCCAGATTTCACAGTGTCGCCCTTAAATTCGACCGTGTCCATTTCTCCGGGCAGTTCCATTGCCAGCGCCAACCTCATCATGGTCGCAGACGATGGAGCATCCGCACCTGGTTTTACTTTATTGCCTTCTCAGAGCATTTTGTCGATGGCTAATGGCAGCAGCACCTCGATCACGATTACGGTGAAAGGCATAAACGGCTTCACCAGCCCGGTCACACTATCTCCCGATATGGGCAGTTCCGCATATGGTATAACAGCCGTGTTTAGCACAAACCCTACCTCGGACAGTAGTGTATTGACAGTAACTGCCTCGGGGACTACTCCGGCTCAAATCTACCCGATCACCGTCGTAGGAAGCTCCGGCACATTGAGCGCATCCATCACAATTTTAGTTAACATTTTGCCTACGATTGGAGGACCCAGTTTCTTCGAGATTGGATCCGATCCAGCTATGTTTCAGATCCCCCAGGGCGGTATCGCCACGTCCACTCTTACGGTCGAACCTATAAACGGATTCACCGGAAATGTAACGCTATCCGTCGGTCCTTTGCCTCAGGGTGTAACGTACGCGATTGAGTACAATCCACTCAGTCCCTCCAACTATTCCACTCCAATGGATATCAAGGTAGCGCCCGATGCTGCATTGGGAGACTTTTCGATTACCGTTACCGGAAGCTCCAACGGGCAAATTGCATCCACTGTGATCATGATCTCTATCATTCCGGCTACTACAAATTTCACGCTGTCCTCCTCCGTTCCGGAGTTGGATATGCCTCAGAACGGCATCTCAACATTCGCCATCACGGTCAATCCACTGAACGGGTTTACCGGCAGCGTTGCACTTTCCGTGGGTTATTTGACTCCCGGTGTCAGTTATTCCTTGCAATCCAATTCAGTCACCTCGTCCACCATGCTGACAATTATCACGTCCAGTACCGCGGAAGTAGGAAACTTTGGCCTTTTCATCACCGGAATCTCAGGCGGTCAAGGAACAACACTCTTGATTCCTGTCAACATTGGAGAACCTGCTGGATTTAACGACGTATTCAGACTATTGCCCCTTCCGACCGGCCTGAATATCACTCCCGGCTCTTCTGAACCTGTTGAAATCTCTGTAAATCCGGCACAGGGAGGTGTCCCCAGCACTGTAACACTCTCCGCTTTCGGCGAGGCCAACGGAATTTCCGTTGCATTTGACACCAATCCCACCAATACTTCCAGCAATATGACAGTAACAGCCAGTCCCAATGCTCCCGTGGGAACAAGTTCCTATCTTTATGTTCAAGGATTTGACGGTGAAAATTCTGCTGACTCGTTCGTCATGGTTAATATCAACGAAGCAAGCGCCGCACCCAACTATAAGTCAGGCTCCTTGTCGCCTTCCGTTCAGGTGACTCCATTGGTGGTGCCCGCTGCTCAAAGTACAACATTGACCAAGTCCAACCAGGCCACCAATACGAGCGGCGTCAATGGCAGTGTGGCTCTTTCCGTATCGGGGCTGCCTCCCGGCGTCACCGGCGTATTCAGTACCGGCTCGACTACAGGATCCAGCGTGCTATCGCTCACCGCAAGTCCCAACGCTGCTCCTGGACTCTATGCCGTCACCGTCACTGGAAGCTCCGGCTCAATCACTCACAACTCATTCTTCAACCTTCGCATCACACCCGACGATATTGCGCCTGCTTGCCATGTCGGATATACGATCAACGGCCAATGGCCGGGCGGCTTCAATGCGGGCCTGAACATTGAGAATACTGGCACAACAGCCATCTCCAACTGGACGCTGACCTGGAGCTTTGCCAATGGGCAAACGATTCCGGCCGGGAGCCTATGGAACGGCAACGTAACGCAGAGCGGCGCGAATGTGACAGTAACCAACGAGAGTTGGAACGGAAGCATCGCCGCCGGCGCCACCCTCACCGGCGTTGGATTCAACGGTACCTGGAACGGCGCAACCAATGCAGTGCCAACCAACTTTGCAATCAATGGAACCGCCTGCTCTGTCAACTAGCAAACAGATTCAACGGGGCGGAACGGTTCGAAGAAGCCGTTCCGCCCCGTTGCTTTGATGCAGGCCTTTTCGACGCGGCGATTTTGGCTTCAAAGTCTGTAGCCTCGTCGTGAATCTCTCCAGCCTTTTCTTCTGGAGCGGTGTCGGTGATCGAGATCAGAGCGCATTTTTTCCCACCGCCTCTCCGCCGTTGATGGAGCAGAGCTAGCCGGCCTTCGTGTCGAAGCCGATCCGAACGGATGCGGAAGCAGGTAACTCGTTTGCTTTGAGAACCGAGGGGGTGCTTCCTTCTTGAACGCGTTTCTTCGTCGAATAATTACTAAGGTAACACTAAAAACAACACCTTGACATCCGTGCTTAATCGATTTAGTATCCTTTCTGCTGTTACGAATGAGCATGAGATGTTTGGAAATAGGTCACTAGGAAAGCAATGACTTTGGCTCCAGGTTTCCAAATGCCTCGATACCGTTCTTTTCATTTCTTTATCCCGGTATGACCCGACTTGAAAGATTAAATTTCGATTCGGAATGCTCCCTGTTGTTTTCATAAGCCCGCGTTCATAAGCTCCCGCGGAGCCGAGTTCATCTCCTTTTCCTTCTACATCTACGATTGTTCGGCATTCGATCACTGGCGCAAACTACGGCTATCAGTTAGCGGATGATCGTTTTGGCCTGAAGGTACGGCTTTTTACTGGCATCATGCTACGAAAAAGCACTCAAGCATTGAGTGAAGTTAGCGAGTTGTGTGATGAAAAGGAGAAACCATGTCTCAGCAGTTCAATCCCTCCCACGGGCGGTCATGCGCTCGCCGGCTATGCGGGTACTTTGCCGTACTCGCAGCTTTGCTTCTGACCCCTATTGCACCGCGCGCTCACGCTCAAACAGCGTGCAGCGTTGTTTACACGATTTCACCGCAGAACTCCGGCGCATTCGGAGGGACCGTCACAATCAATAACACGGGAACAACTGCCTGGACCAGTTGGACGCTGTCTTGGACCTTCGCCAATGGACAGACGATTACCTCCTTTTGGAATGGTAACGAAACCCAGAGCGGCGCGAACGTGACAGTGGCCAGCGAGTTATACAATGGCCGCGTTGCCGCCGGCGCCAGTACCAGCGGATTGGGTTTCAACGGCACCTGGAATGGTGTCACCAATGCAATTCCTACATCGTTTGCCGTGAATGGAAATACCTGCGGCAGCACCACGACGGGAAGCTTTACGCTTGCGCCCTCGGCATCCTCCCTCTCTGTTACCCAGGGCAGTAGCGGCACTGATAGCATCTCGATAACGGACATCAGTCCGTTCTCCGGCAGCGTGACTCTGGCCGCTTCCGGATTGCCCAGCGGTGTAACGGCAGCTTTTGGCACGAACCCCGCCACCGGGTCCAGCGTGCTCACGCTGTCAGCCAGCGGCACGGCGACAGTTGGCACCGCCAATATCACCATCACCGGAACTTCCGGCTCCATTACGGAAACCGCGAATGTGGCCCTCACTGTTGTCGCCAAGACACCGCCCAGCTTTACGCTCACGCCGTCGCTGTCCACTCTGTCTCTTTCGCAGGGCGGCAGCGCGACAGACATGATCACCGTGACAGGCGTGGGCGGATTCACCGGCAGCGTGGCGCTTGCCGCATCCGGCTTACCGAGCGGCGTAGCAGCTACGTTCGCCACCAACCCCACTACAGGCAGCAGCTTGATGACCCTGACGGCCAGCAGCACGGCCGCATCCGGTACAACTCTGGTGACCATCACGGGAACCTCCGGCTCCCTCACCGCTAAAACCACCTTTAATCTGGTTGTTAGCGGCTGTGGTACAGAAGGCTTCTCCCTTGCTCCTTCGTCGACGACTCTAGCAATCGTTCAGGGAGGCACTGCAACCGATACCATCACGGTGACTGAATTTTGCTTCACCGGCAGCGCAGCCCTTACAGCGTCCGGCCTGCCGAGCGGAGTGACAGCGGCTTTCGGCACCAACCCCACTTCGGGCACAAGCGTTCTGACGCTCACCGCCAGCAGCACAGCTACGGTCGGTACGACTCTGGTGTCGATCACCGGAGTCTCTGGCTCTCTTTTGGCATCCACGTCCATCTCCGTTACCGTCAGCGCCAAGCCTACGCCGAGCTTTACGCTGACACCCTCATCGTCGGCGGTGTCGATTGCCCAAGGCCTCAGCGCACCCATTACCATCTCGGTCGCGGATCTTTACGGATTCACCGGCGCCGTGACGCTTTCCGCCTCCGGCCTGCCGAGCGGTGTCACTGCCGCCTTCGCCACCAACCCCGCCAGCGCAACCAGCCTGCTTACGCTGACGGCCAGCAGCACGGCAACGGTGGGTCTGGCTACGGTCACCATTACCGGTGTATCGGGTTCTTTAACAGCAAAAACAACCATTGCGCTTACCATTACGCCCGCCTCCTCCGGCTCTTCGTGCAGCATTGTCTACACGATCCTTCCGCAAAGCATTACCGCCTTCGGAGGGGCCATTACCATCAACAACACGGGCACGACCGCATGGAATAATTGGACTCTCGCCTGGACCTTTGCGAACGGGCAGACGATTTCGTCGGTCTGGAATGCGTCGGAAGTACAGAGCGGGGCCAAGGTGACGCTGACCAGCTTGAGTTACAACGGCAGCGTCCCAGCCGGTGGCAGTCTGACCGGCGTGGGATTCGACGGGCTTTGGAATGGCGTCACCAATTCAGTGCCCACCTCCTTCTCGGTCAACGGCGCGCCTTGCGGCGTGGCCACGACCCCGAATTTTACACTCGCTTCTTCGGCTTCCAATCTGACGATTGCCCAAGGAAAGAGCGCAACTGACACCATTACCGTAACCGACGTGAACGGATTCGCGGGCAATGTAACTCTGTCCGCATCGGGATTGTACGGATTGCCGGGCGGCGTAACGGCGGCGTTCAGTCCCAACCCCGCCACCGGGAACAGCGTGCTCACTCTGACAGCCAGCAGTTCGGCCGTAGCCGGAAACTACACTATCAACATCACGGGCACCTCCGGCTCGCTGACCTCAACTGTCAACGTAGGTCTTACCGTCAATACCGCAGGGAGCTTTACGCTGACGCCTTCACCGGCCACCCTCAATATTCTTCCGGGCAGCACGGCCAGCGATACCATCAATATAACGGACATTAGTCCGTTCAACGGTACGGTTCTTCTGACCGCCTCCGGATTGCCCAGCGGAGTTACTGCCGCCTTCAATACCAACTCGGCCTCTTTGACCGGCGTGTTGGCGTTGACAGCTGCCAGCACTGCTGCAGCCGGAACCTATAACGTGACCATCTCCGGAAGCTCTGGCACGCTGGTTGAAACCACGACTCTGTCTCTCACCGTCGCCGCATCGCCGTTGCAGATCGTCTGGGTCAGCCCGGCCGCTGGGATCGCCGGCAGCAACATGACCATCATGCCGGTCGGCATCGGTATGAGCGTCGGATCATCGCAGGGAACGGGCCAGGTCTTCTTCGGCTCCACCGCGGCTACTGTAACGGCATGGGTAGCCGATGCCATTGTGGTTACTGTTCCGAGCCTTGCGCCAGGTACTTATCAAGTGACTGTTGCTACGGGCGGTGCAACCAGCAATCCGCTGCCGTTTACGATCACCGCGGCTGCACCCAATCCGGTGATGTACACCGGCAACTCGACGTGGTTCAGCTCTCTGGGCCAGCCGTATGGCGGCTGCGGCGTGCCGCAAGCAAACATTGACACGCAAAACTTTGTTGCTCTGAATGTGCAGAACGATCCAGGCATCTATGACGACTACCTCCCTCGCCCCATCACTGGAGCCGGGCTCGCGATTATGGGCTTGTTCGACAACGGGCATAACTGCGGTCGGTATGTGCATGTGACCATTGGAGATTTCTGTACAGGCATCAACAATGGCGCGCCCGACTTTCCATTCTGTCAGGGAGCCGATGGATGGGTCACAGACCAATTCACCGGCGCCGAACTCGATATGGTGGTTGCCGACAGTTGCCAGGACGGAAACGCCTGGTGCCGCGACGATGCCTATCACCTTGACCTCGCGCAGCCCTCGCTGAATCTCTTTGAGATTAACGGTGTGCCCGTCGGAGATATGTTCCCCAACTACTGGCAAAACCGGCAAATCCACTGGTATTTCGAAGAAGCTCCTCTTTACACGGGCGACATCAACATCGGTTTTATAACCAGCGCCAGTTCAACCTGGGGAGCTATCTCCATCACTCATCTGCAAAACGGCATTCACGGAGTGAATTACTACTCCAACGGTGCATGGGTTGCGGCTGTGATGGATGGCGACTTGGGCGAGGACTTTGTCATTTCTCCCACGGTGACCGGAGGGTCGCAGTATGAGATCCAAGTATTGGATATCACCGACCAGCCGATCAACAACGGGCGCATCTACTCGTTCTCGTTCCCGGCAAGCTGCCCCGTGGATGCCTGCCTGCCGCCTTTCACGCCGGTAACTTACACCACATCTCAACCTGTCGCCACTGCCACTTCTGTAGCAAATACAGCCACAAAGTAGGCATTGTCAGCTAGTCAGCCTGGAATCGGCGCGCATGCGCGCCGATTCCAGGCTGAATGATCAACATGAGTTTGAACGCCTCATGCATCGTTATAACTCATCAACGAAACGCCACGCCCCGCAATCCACTAACCTTGGATGAGGTCCGCTGGCGACGAAGATAAGGAGCTTACCATGAAGCACAGCATCCTACGTGCTTGCGGAATCATCCTGGCAGCAGCGATGATTCTGGCATCCGTTGCAACAGCGCAAACAGCGTGTAAAGTCATTTACACAATTTCACCTCAAAACACGAGCGCCTTCGGCGCGCAAATCACCATCGATAATACAGGAACAACAGCCTGGAGCAGTTGGACTCTCACCTGGTCCTTCGCCAATGGGCAGACTGTATCGCAGCTCTGGAATGGAATTGAAACCCAGAGCGGCGCAAACGTCACGGTAAAGAATGAGCCATACAACGGCAGCGTTGCCGCCGGCGGCAGCGTAACAGGCGTCGGATTCAACGGCACCTGGAATGGAGTCACCAACACGGCGCCCACTTCCTTCGCGGTCAACGGAACGACCTGCGGCGCAACAGGAGGCTTCTCGCTGAAACCGACATTGCCATCTTTGTCGATTGCTCAGAGCGCGAGCAGCACCGACACGATCACGGTAGCCGCTACAAGTCCGCTCGCCAGCCCTGTAACTCTCGCCGCGACTGGCCTTCCTACCGGTGTAAGTGTCGCCTACAGTACGAATCCAACTACCACGAGCAGCGTGCTGACGTTTACAGCCAGCGCCACGGCGATAGTGGGAACCTATAACGTGACCATCACCGGAACCTCCGGCAATTCGACCGCATCCACCACCATCGCTCTAACGGTTACGGCCAGATCGACCTTCACGCTGACGGTTCCGCCTCTCTCCGTTACGCAGGGCGTGTACGCGACCGACACCATCACCATTAACGACGTCGGCGGATTCACCGGCAATGTTTCGCTTTCCGTTTCAGGCCTGCCTGCCGGAGTGAACTGCACCTTCAGCCCGAACCCGGCAACCACGACCACCGATGTGATGACTTGCACGGCCAGCGCCACGGCCCCGGTTGGAAGTTACATGGCTACCCTTACCGGAACCTCCGGCAGCATCACCGTGACTACCACCTTCCAGGTTAAAGTTGTTTCGACGACGGGCGGCTTCACGCTTTCGGTTTCGCCGTCCGCTCCGTCCGTTGCACCGGGCGGTACCGTCGCCGTCACCATCACGGTAACAGACGTGAGTCCGTTCAACGGCGCCGTAACAATTAGCTACCCCGGACAGTCGACCAACCCCATCCCCCTCACTGTTTCCGGGTGCAACAGCCCCATCATCGGGAACGGGAGTTGCGTGCTCACGATAACAGTTCCCAGCACGGCCACTCCTGGGCCTATCGTATTCACTGTCACCGGAACTTCGGGTACATTCACCGCAACCACCACCTTCTCGCTCACGGTGACGGGAGGCCTTAGCGTTTCGTCGTCCTGCGGCGGCGGTTTGACGATACAAATTGGCAGCAGTTCCACTTGCACACTCACGGTTACGGGAGCCACTGGCACAGCAGCTATTTCCGTCTCTGGCCTGCCCTCCGGCGTGACAGCCACTATCAGCCATCCAACCCTCACAACCTACGTGATTACTTTCACGGCTAGCAGCACGGCCACCCCCGGAGCCTTCACGGCGGTTCTTACCGTAACCATCGGCGCAATGAGCGATTCCATCCCCATCACCGGTATCTTGACGCCTGCCTCGGGAACAGGCAGCTTTACGATTGCCCCGACGGCGTCGGCGATGACGATCAATCTGAACTCCGGTGGCACTGACACCATCAATGTGAAGGACGTGGGCGGATTCAACGGCCCAGTGACTCTCACCGCATCCGGCATGCCCTCCGGAGTGACTGCATCGTGGAGCGTCAACCCCACCAGCACTTCCAGCGTGCTATCGCTCATAGCCACCAGCTCAGCAACCACCGGCAAGGCTACGATCACCATCCAAGGAACCTCCACCGGGACTTCGTTCGGGACATTGCTGGCAACCACCAGCATCGCCCTCACCGTCTCTTCGACTCCGGATGTGCAAATCGCATGGGTTAGCCCGGCCGCCGGGATAGCCGGCAGTACATTCACCATCATGCCTGGCACCGGAACCTCCTTTGCCGAGACGCAAGGATCAAGCGTGATTTACTTTGGCACGACAGCGGCCACTGTTACTACTTGGGCCGTCGACTCCATTGCCGTCACGGTTCCGAGCCTGCCCGTTGGAACGTACAACGTGACAGCGGTGGTAGGTGGCGTAACCAGCAATGCGGTCCCATTCACCATCACCAGCGCTGCACCGTCACCGGAGGTCTATACCGGCAACGGGACCTGGTTCACCGCGTTAGGCGGTCCGTATGGCGGCTGCGGCGTGCCGCAAGCGAATATTGACTCGCAAAACTTCGTTGCGCTCAATGTGCAGAACGATCCCGGTAACTACACGCTTACGCTCTCTCGCCCCATTTCACCGACCGGGGAGTATGCCGGCGATATCGGGCTATGGAACAACGGACTGAACTGCGGCCGGTGGGTGCATATCACAATGGGTGACAACTGCAATGGCACCAACGACGGCAATCAGGATCTATCGTTCTGCCGCGGAGGCCTGGGATGGGTTCCTGATCAATTTACAGGCGCTGAACTTGATCTGGTAGTTGCGGACAGTTGCCAGGATGAAAACTCCTGGTGCCGTGACGATCCTTATCACCTCGATCAGGCGCAGGCCGCGCTGGGCAACTATACCCTGAACGGCGCGCCAGTCGGCGATATGTTTCCGAATTACTGGAATAACCGCCAACTCCATTGGTATTTCGAGCCGTCCCCCAATTATACGGGCGATATCAACATCGGTTTCCTGAACGGTGCGAGTGCTTATTGGTCGGCGATTTCCATCACTCATTTGCCGAACGGCATTCATGGGGTGCAGTACCTTGTCAACGGAGTCTGGACGACGGCCGTGATGGATGCAGACCTGGGTGATGACTACATCGTTCTTCCAACTGTTCCGGGTGGAACACAGTATGAGATACAGGTCTTCGATGTGACCAACACTCTGATCAACAGCGGGCGCATCTACTCCTTCTCATATCCGGCAAGCTGCGGAGTTTCGTGCACTCCCGCATTGACGCCGGTGACGTACACCACCTCGCAGTAGCAATGGACCCTTTACTCAGCCCGGAACAGGAGCGCATTCGCTTCTATTCCGGGCTGAAGCATAACCATCACTCACAAAACACGCTGCGTCCCGGCCCTCCCCAGGCAGTGAAAATTGCTGAACGCTGGCGTCAAATAAAAGGAGCGTACCATGAAGCACAATTTTCTTCGTGCTTGCGGGACAGTCCTGGCAACAGCGATTGTTCTGGCATCCACTGCAGCAGCGCAAACAGCCTGCAAAGTTGTTTACACAATTTCACCGCAGAATTCGAGCGCCTTTGGCGCGGGTATCACCATCGACAACACAGGAACAACGGCCTGGACCAGTTGGACACTTACCTGGGCCTTTGCCAACGGACAAACTATCACATCACTCTGGAACGGCACGGAAACGCAGAGCGGCGCTAACGTGACGGTAAAGAACCTGAGCTACAACGGCAGCGTCCCCGCCGGTGGCAACATCTCCGGCATCGGATTCAACGGCACCTGGAACGGCACCACCAATGCTGTGCCTACATCGTTCGCGGTCAATGGAACAACCTGCGGCACGTCGACAGGGAGCTTCTCGCTCAAGCCTTCGGCGTCCACTCTGTCGCTGGCACAGGGTGCCAGCGCCACTGACACCATCAATGTGATCGACTCCGGCAGTTTCGCTGGCCCAGTTACACTGGCTGCGTCAGGACTTCCCAGTGGTGTCACCGCAACCTTCGGAACCAATCCGGCAACCGGAAGCAGTGTGCTGACGCTTACAGCGGGCAGCTCGACTAGTTGCGTTGTTGGCGGAGCCTCGACGATCACGATCACCGGAACCTCCGGCGTTCTGTCGGCAACAACGACCATCACACTTACTGTCACCGCTCCGGTGCCGGGATACACCATAGCTCCTTCAGCCTCCACTCTCACATTGCCTCAGGGCGGCAACGTCACCGATACCATCTCGACGACAGTCTTGACTGGATTCACAGGCAGCGTGACGCTTGCGGCTACCGGCCTTCCCAGCGGAGTGACCGCGTCCTGGAGCGCCAATCCCACCACGGCGAACAGTGTATTGACACTGACCGCCAGCAGCACGGCCACTGTCGGCGCGGCTACAATCACCATTACCGGAAAATCTGGCTGCATGAGCGTCTCTACTACCATTGCTCTTACCGTCACTCAAGGAGGAGGCTTTACGCTCACGCCTTCTGCTTCTATTCTGGCGATCGGCTTGGGCAGTTGCGCGGTCACTGACACTATTACAGTCACCGACATAAGTCCATTCAACGGCAGCGTCACTCTTGCCGCATCGGGCCTTCCCAGCGGTGTCGCTGCGACCTTCGGCACCAATCCCACCACCGGCAGCAGTGTTCTCACCCTGACCGCTGGCAGCACGGCCATTGTGGGAACGTATCCGATCACCATCACTGGAGTTTCCGGCTCCCAGAAGGCAACGACTTCCATCGCCCTTACCGTTGTTGCTTCGGCGCCGGATACTTTCACTCTTACTGCCTCGCCTGCCGTACTATCCATCACCGAGGGCAGCAGCGGGTCCGTCACCATTACTCCAACAGAGTCGGCCTGTTTCGCGGGCACTGTAACTCTTGCCGTATCCGGCTTGCCGAGTGGTGTAACTGCGACATTCTCCGCCAACCCCACCACGGGTAGCAGTGTGATGACTTTAAAGGCCACCAGCTCGGTCGCCGTTGGGACTTATAACATCACCATTACCGGAACCTCCGGTGCCTTGACGGTAAGCACCACATTGTCTCTCACTGTCACTCCTCCGACAAAAACCGGTTTTGGGTGCAGCATCCTCTACACGGTTACCGCACAAAGCCCAACCACCTTCGGAGGAGCCTTCACCATCGGCAATACCGGAACGACCGCCTGGACCAGTTGGACACTGACTTGGGCCTTCGCCAACGGGCAGACGATTTCGTCCTTCTGGAACGGCCTGGAAACTCAGAGTGGCGGCAACGTAACGGTGGCCAGCGAGAGTTACAACGGCGCAGTAGCCCCCGGCGCCTTTGCAACCAACATCGGCTTCAACGGAATCTGGAACGGTGTCACCAACCAAATTCCCACATCGTTTGCGATCAACGGAACGGTTTGCAGCGCCCCGGCACAGGCTTCTGGGAGCTTTTCGCTGGCGGCTTCTGCTTCCAGTCTGGCCATTACCCAGGGCGGCTCTGGAACCGATACCATCACCATCACCGACGTGAGCCCGTTCTCCGGCAGCTTGACTCTCTCCGCAGCCGGTCTGCCTGCCGGGGTAACTGCCGTCTTCGGCACCAACCCCGCCACCACGACCAGCGTATTGACGCTTACGGCCAGCAGTACAGCCGCGGTTGGAACTTCCACGCTCACCATCTCCGGCACCAATCCCACCGGCACTCTGGTCTCATCCACTCCCATCGCCCTCACCGTCAGTCTGCCCGTGCCCGTCATCTCGTGGCTAAGTCCTGCATCGGGGATCGCTGGCAGTTCCGTGACCATCATGCCCGGAGGCGCATTGGGAGATGCCTCGTTTGGCGCGACACAAGGAACAAGCGCGGTTTACTTCGGCTCGACTGCGGCCACAGTAACCGGATGGGCTGCCAACTCGGTTGCCGTTACGGTTCCCAGCTTGGCGGCGGGTACTGTGAATGTAACTGTGGTCGTGAATGGCCAGACCAGCGCGGCGGTTCCCTTCACAGTCACGAGCACCGCGCCGTCCCCCGAAACATACACTGGCAACTCCACTTGGTTCAGCGCGCTCGGAACTCCCTATGGCGGCTGTGGCGTTCCTCAACAGTACCTGGACTCGCAAAACTTCGTTGCCCTCAACGTGCAGAATGATCCCGCTGACTACACCCTCTTCCTCTCCCGCCCCATCGCCTCGGAGTATGCCAGCGAGATTGGCCTATGGGACAACGGAATGAACTGCGGACGCTGGGTGCACGTGACGATAGGGGACTTCTGCGATGGCATGAACGACGGTGAGCAGGACGAGCCTTTCTGCCGCGGCGGCACAGGTTGGGTTGCCGACCAGTTCACCGGTGCGGAACTCGATCTTGTGGTTGCCGACAGTTGCCAGGACGGTAACGCCTGGTGCCGCGACGATCCCTATCATCTCGATCAAGCGGAAGCGGCGCTGAACCAATATGTTCTGAATGGCGCGGCCGTCGGCGACATGAATCCAACCTACTGGAATAACCGGCAAATTCACTGGAATTTCGAATTGCCGCCCAGTTATACGGGTGACATCAACATCGGCATGTTGGCGAACTCCACTTCGGCCTGGACGGCAATCTCCGTCACTCATCTGGCGAACGGCATTCACGGATTGCAGTACCTCAGCGGTGGAGTGTGGACGAAGGCCATCAATGATGGCGACATGGGTGAAGCGTTCTTGATCTCTCCTACTGTCGCCGGCGGGACAGAGTTTGAGGTCCAGGTCTACGACATCACCAACACGCTGATTAACAACGCACGCATCTACTCGTTCGCGATTCCGGCCAGTTGCGGAAGTGTGTGCACACCGGCATTTACCCCGGTTACGTACACCACATCGCAGTAATACTGGGCCGTTTGCTAAGTCCGGAATCGGAGACGATTCGCTCCGATTCCGGACTGATTCATGAGTGCGAGTTTGAACGCCTCATGCCTCGACCTAACACATCAATGACACGCTGCGCCTCGATTCGCCGATGACGGGCATTTCGTCCCAGGTTGGGCCGCTAGCGTAAAAAAGGAGCTCACTATGAAGTCCCTCGTTTTCCGTGCGTGCGGAATCATCCTCGTAGCAGCGATGGTTTTGGCCGCCACTGCAACAGCTCAAACCGCGTGCAAGGTTGTCTACACAATTTCGCCGCAAAACACCAGCGCTTTCGGCGCGGCCCTCACCATCCAAAACACGGGAACGGCCGCCTGGACAAGCTGGACGCTGACCTGGGCCTTTGCCAACGGGCAGACGGTATCGTCGCTTTGGAACGGCATTGAAACCCAGAGCGGCGCAAACGTCACGGTAAAGAACGAGCCTTACAACGGCAGCGTGGCCGCCGGCGGCACTGTCTCTGGCGTTGGATTCAATGGCACCTGGAACGGCGCAACGAATGCCGTGCCCGCGTCCTTCGCGATCAACGGAACGACCTGCGGCGCGACGCTGACGGCCACGACCACCGCGCTTGCGGCTTCCACCACCACACCGACGGCGGGCGCAAGCGTCACGCTGACGGCCACGGTTGCGCCCGCGGCGGCTACGGGCACAGTCACTTTTTATTCGGGCACAACCTCGCTCGGAACCGGAACGCTCAGCGCGGGCAAGGCGACGCTGACAACCTCATTCGCGACGGCGGGAAGCTACTCACTCACCGCTGTCTATGGCGGATCGACGACTTACGCGACCAGCACTTCAAGCGCCGTCACAGTGACGGTCAGTGCGGGGACCAAGACCGCCACGACCACCGCGCTGGCCGCATCCACCACCACGCCGACGGCGGGCGCCAGCGTCACGCTGACAGCCACGGTTGCGCCCGCGGCGGCTACGGGCACAGTCACTTTTTATTCAGGCACAACCTCGCTCGGAACCGGAACGCTTAGCGCGGGAGTGGCAACGCTCACGACATCATTCGCCACGGCGGGAACGTACTCGCTCACCGCTGTCTACGGCGGATCGGCGACTTACGCGACCAGCACTTCAAGCGCCGTCACAGTGACGGTTAGTCCAGCAACCAAGACCGCCACGACCACCGCGCTGGCCGCATCCACCACCACGCCGACGGCGGGCGCCAGCGTCACGCTGACAGCCACGGTTGCGCCCGCGGCGGCTACGGGCACAGTCACTTTTTATTCAGGCACAACCTCGCTCGGAACCGGAACGCTTAGCGCGGGAGTGGCAACGCTCACGACATCATTCGCCACGGCGGGAACGTACTCGCTCACCGCTGTCTACGGCGGATCGGCGACTTACGCGACCAGCACTTCAAGCGCCGTCACAGTGACGGTTAGTCCAGCAACCAAGACGGCGACGACCACCGCGCTGGCCGCATCCACCACCACGCCGGTAGCGGGCGCAAGCGTCACGCTGACCGCCACGGTTGCGCCTTCAGCGGCTACGGGCACAGTCACTTTCTACTCAGGCACAACCTCGCTCGGAACCGGCACGCTCAGCGCGGGAGTGGCAACGCTCACGACCTCATTCGCCACAGCGGGAAGCTACTCGCTCACCGCTGTCTACGCAGGATCGACGACTTACGCGACCAGCACGTCTAGCGCCGTCACAGTGACGGTCAGTGCAGGGACCAAGACCGCCACGACCACCGCGCTGGCCGCATCCACCACCACGCCGGTAGCGGGCGCAAGCGTCACGCTGACCGCCACGGTTGCGCCTTCAGCGGCTACCGGCACGGTCACTTTCTATTCAGGAACTACCTCGCTCGGAACCGGCACGCTTAGCGCGGGAGTAGCGACGCTCACGACCTCATTCGCCACAGCGGGAAGCTACTCGCTCACCGCTGTCTACGCAGGATCGACGACTTACGCGACCAGCACGTCTAGCGCCGTCACAGTGACGGTCAGTGCAGGGACCAAGACCGCCACGACCACCGCGCTGGCCGCATCCACCACCACGCCGGTAGCGGGCGCAAGCGTCACGCTGACCGCCACGGTTGCGCCTTCAGCGGCTACCGGCACGGTCACTTTCTATTCAGGAACTACCTCGCTCGGAACCGGCACGCTTAGCGCGGGAGTAGCGACGCTCACGACCTCATTCGCCACGGCGGGAAGCTACTCACTGACGGCTGTCTACGGCGGATCGACGACTTACGCGACCAGCACGTCGAGTGCCGTGAGCATTACAGTTAGTCCCGCTACCGGCACTGGCTTTGCGTGCAGCGTAGTCTACACGATCACGCCGCAGAGTTCCGCCGCTTTCGGCGCGACCGTCGTCCTCAACAACACGGGAACGACGGCCTGGACCGGCTGGACGCTGCAGTGGATCTTTGCCAACGGACAGACAATCTCGTCTCTTTGGAACGGCGTAGAAACACAGAGCGGCGCGCTGGTCACGGTAACCAATGTGAGCTACAACGGCTCCGTCGCCGCGGGTGGAAGCGTGACCAACCTAGGCTTCAATGGAAACACGGTTGGCGGCAATGCGGTTCCAACGGCATTTGCGGTCAACGGAAACCTTTGTGCTCCCTTGAGCGGCAACCCTCCGCTGGCGCCAACCGGGCTGACAGCCGCATCCGGCAACCAGCAGATCACGCTTTCATGGACCCCTAGTTTGACCGCGACGAGTTATCAAGTGAAGCGGTCGATGACGAGCGGCGGTCCGTACACTACGGTCGGCACTTCGGCCACTACCAGCTACACGGACACCGGCCTGACCAACGGCACTGTTTATTACTATGTGGTTGCGGCGGTGAACACAGCCGGAACCGGCGCCAATTCAACGCAGGTATTCGATGAACCCGGCGCAGTGGCTCCCAATGTTACGATCCTCGTCAATCCCTCCGAAACCCAGAAGATTTCGCCCTATATCTACGGAATTGACGGAAGCACCAATTCATCGGTTCCCAATGTTCCGGATGTCACTATCTTCCGCATGGGCGGCAATCGCTGGACAGCCTATAACTGGACGACGAATGCCTCGAATGCCGGCAGTGACTATCTCTACGAGAGCGACAACTTCCTGAGTTCCAGCACGATTCCGGGATATGCTGTGTATCCGACGATCAATGCCAACATTGCCGCCGGACAAGCTACTCTCTTTACGATTCCGATACAGGGGCTGGTATCCGCGGATGAGTCCGGTCCGGTCCCCGTCACCAGTCCGCCGGATTTGGCAAGGTTCCAGAATGTCGTCTATCAGAAGAGTTCCGTCAGTTCCGTTCCGTTTACGACAACGCCGCCTGTTGTTGTGGTTGGTGGCGAGGACACTGGTAATGTTTACGACGACGAGTTCGTGTGGGCAATGAATCAGCTTTCCACCACGAAGGCTATTTTCAACGGCACGACGTCCACACCGGCTTTTGTGGATCTCGACAACGAACCTGATCTTTGGAATTCGACGCATCTAGAGATCCAGGGACCGACAGAAATCACGCCCGCCGCCTATATTGCCAAGACAATTTCAGTGGCAGAAGCTCTGAAGACTCAGTTCCCCAACATCACCATCTTTGGACCGTCGCATTACGGCTTCCTTGGCGTCTACAACTGGCAGGGAGCAATCACCACCGCCACGCCGACCGGCGAGAATTGGTTCCCTGACGAGTATTTCCAGGCTCTGGCCACCGCTTCGGCGACTTTCGGAAAGCCGCTGGTCGATGTCTATGACTTCCACTGGTATCCGGAAGACTACGATGCGGGAAGCACCCGGATTACCAGTATGACCGCCGCAACGTTGTCGGATGCGGATATGCAACTGATCGTGCAGGCTCCGCGCAACCTCTGGGATCCGACATTCAGCGATCCCGGCAACAGCAATCCGTGGCCCAGCTCCGTGCTCGGAGGCGCGAACATCGAGTTCCTGCCCAGGCTGCAAGCAAAGATCAATGCGGAATTCCCTTCGATCAAGCTCTCGATCAGCGAGTACGAGACAGGCGGATTCAATAACATTGCGGGTACGGTCGCGCAGGCGGACCAGCTGGGCGTCTATGCCAGCAACGGTTTGTTCGCAGCGATGCTGTGGCCGCCGGGCGGAACCTACGATTATGAACTCGCCGGCTTCCGCGCCTATCGCAACTTCGATGGCGCCGGATCGAACTTCGGAGATACTTCGGTTGCAACGACCTCCAGCAACCCCGGCAGCGTGATGGCCTACATTAGTACGGACAGCACAACGCCCGGCCGGGTTGTGATGGTGGTCATCAATCGGGCAAACACAGCACAGGTGGCGGCGCTCAGCGGTCTCAGCCTGTCTGGCACGGCCAGTTTGTATCAAATGACGGCGGCCACAGCTTCGAAACAAAGCACAGCTGGGAGCCCGGTAACGCCGGTATCCATTGGGACGATGGCGGTGAGTGGTTCGTCGCTGACGCTGACCTTGCCCGCGTATAGCGTCACAACAATCGACGTTCCGTAAACCTGCTGAATTTGTTGCAACGCAAGACCGGAGTTGATGTGTCGGGAAGATTTCAGAGCAAGTCGGTGCATCCAGTTGGATGCACCGACTTGAGAGTTGAGGCTCCAGGATACAGCAACTCTGGATTTGCTATTGCTTTCCGATACCAGCAAGTCGATTCCAACTTTCGCGAAAGTGAAATCAGTCCCCTCGAAAGGAACACCATGCGTTTAAATTTGCATCAACATACCATTTCCTGTTCGCGGGCATGCGCTCGCCGCCTGAGTGGATACTTTACGGTACTCGCGGCACTGCTTTTAGCCCTCGTTGCGCCGAGCGCCTTCGCGCAGTGCGGCGTGGTCTACACGATTTCGCCGCAGAACAACGCCGCCTTCGGCGCGGCCATTACCCTCAACAACACAGGAACCACTGCCTGGACCAGTTGGACGCTGACGTGGACCTTCGCCAATGGCCAGACTATTTCATCTCTGTGGAACGGCAACGAGACGCAGAGCGGCTCGAACGTTACGGTGACGAATCAAAGCTATAACGGCAGCGTTCCCGCCGGCGGCAGCGTAACCGGCATGGGCTTCAACGGCACTTGGAATGGAAGCACCAACGCCGTGCCAACCAACTTCGCGGTCAACGGCGTTGCCTGTAACGGCGGCAGCATAAATCCCGGCAGCTTCACGCTTGCGGGGGGCGCAGTTTCCGTCAAACAGGGCGCCACCGCCACTGACGCCGTCACGGTTACCGACATCAACGGCTTCACCGGCACCGTCGCTCTGGCTGTCTCCGGCCTTCCTGCCGGCGTCACTGGCACGTTCAGCGGCACCACGCTTACGCTGACCGCCAGCGCCACGGCGACCGTTGGAACCTCCACGGCCACTATCACCGGGAGCTCGGGCAACCTGACCGAAACCGCCACGTTTGCGGTGACCGTCACCAGCTCTGGTGGCGGCACCTGCACACCGACTGCGATCACTCCTTATCTTCAGGTTAACGGCGCGGCCTGGCAGGAGACCAACGTCGCTACCGTAACGGCTATTACAGCCACGGTGAACCTCGGACCGCAGCCTACCACGGGTACATGGGCATGGGTTGGCCCCAATGGCTTCACATCGACCGCCCGCCAGATCAACGCCATCAAGCTGGTCGCGGGCGCCAACGTCTATACCGCGACTTATACCAACGCAGCCAAGTGCGCCAGCACCGAAGTCTTCACCATCACTGCTCCGGGCGGCGGCAGTCTGACACTGACACCGGCATCGACGGGTGTAAATGTTGCCGAGGGCGCGAGTGTTACGGATGCCATCACTGCCACTGGAGCCACGGGAACCGTAACCTATACGGCGAAGGCGACCGGCACGGGTGTTACCGCGACCATAGCCGGCGGCGTACTGACTGTTACGGCCAGCGCCACAGCCCCTACGGGAGCCTCGACAGTCACTGTAACTGGAAGCTCCGGCACATTGACCGCGTCCACGGTGATTACCGTCAATGTAACGACAACCGGCGGCGGCAGCTTGACGCTGACACCGGCATCGGCCTCTGTAACGGTCGCCCAAGGCGCGAGCGTCACGGACGTTATCACCCCCTCCGGAGGCAACGAAACCGTTATCACCTATACCGCGACGGCGACCGGCGCGGGCGTTACCGCGAATGTAGCCAACGGCGTTCTGACAATTTCGGCCAGCGCTACAGCGACTGTGGGAAGCTCGACGGTCACCGTCACCGGCACATCCGGCACATTGAGCGCCAGTACTGTGATCACTGTCAATGTGACGAAGACCGGCGGCGGCAGCCCGGGCAGCTTTACCATTTCGTCTTCGCTCTCCCTCATCAGTATCGTCGCCGGCTCCACGGCAACCGATACTGTAATCGTGAGCCCTGTGAACGGATTTACCGGCAGCGTATCGCTAGCCATCGCCGGTTTGCCCAGCGGCGTAACCAGTTCGTGGAGTGTCAATCCAGCATCGACTTCGAGCACTCTGACTCTGACTGCGAGCAATACGACAGCGCTTGGCAATTACAATGTTTCGATCACAGGAATCTATGGCGCGCTTTCGCAGACTGTAGGTCTTGAGCTGTCCGTCACCAACGCAACGGCAAGCAGCTTTACGCTGTCTGCGTCATCGGCTACGGTGAGCGCGCAGCAGAACTCCGGCGTCTCCGAGATCATCACGGTCCACGACCTAAACGGATTCAGCGGGAGTGTGGGGTTCAACATCAGCGGATTGCCTTCTGGCGTGACACCCAACTTCAATCCCAGTACGACGTCCACAAACACTCTGCTGGCTATAGCCGTCGGATCGTCGGTGACGCCTGGCTCCTATCCGCTGACAATCGAGGGAAGCTCCGGCAACTTTGCAGCTGGGGTGAACGTGACGCTCAACGTGAGCGCCGGTTCTCCGCTGAAGATTGCCTGGGTCAGTCCGATTTCGGCCACCGCCGGGACCACGGTGACCGTCCTGCCGGGCGGCAGCGGCGACTCGTTTGGCGCGGCGCAAGGCACGAGCGCCATCTACTTTGGCTCAACCGCGGCAACAGTAACATCGTGGGCCGTCAACTCAATCCAAGTCACCGTTCCAACTCTGGCGGCTGGAACCGTCAACGTTACCGCGGTTGTGAACGGCGTCACCAGCAACGCGGTGCCGTTTGTCATTACCGCGGCGACGCCTTCGCCGACTGTCTACAACGGCAACGCCACCCACTTCGGCGGCACGGGCAACAATGCAGGCGGCTGCGGCGTCCCGGGCAACATTCAGGACACGCAGAATTATGTTGCTCTCAACGTGCAGAACGATCCGGGCAACTACTCGCTGAATCTGGCCAGGCCTATCGTCGCTCCCTATCTCGGCGACATCGGCGTATGGAACAACGGCCTCAACTGTGGCCGCTACCTGCATGTCCAGATCGGCAACGCTTGCGAGGGCACAAACGACGGCACAGCAGACGAGACTTTCTGCCGCGACGGAGCCGACTGGATCGCGGATCAGTTCAACGGCGCTGAGCTGGACATGGTGGTGCAAGATAGCTGCCAGGACGGCAACTCCTGGTGCCGCGACGATCCGTATCATCTGGATCTCAATCAGAACGTGATCGACGATTTCCTGCTCAACGGCACGGCAGTCGGCGATCTATTTGAAAACTGGAGCAACCGGCAACTGATCTGGTACTTCGAGGAGGCGCCCAACTACACCGGCGACATCAACATCTACGTGAATCAAAGCTCGGGGCCGTATGCCACCCAGGTGATTTTGACACACCTTCTCAACGGCCTGCACGGTGTGAACTATTACAGCAATGGCGCCTGGAAGACGGGCACCATGGTCTCCGACAACGGCAGCGTCTACATCATTCTGCCCACCGTCACCGCCGGCAATCAGTATCAGATTCAGGTCTACGATGTGGACGGGCAACTGATCAACAACGGGCGCATCTACTCATTTTCGTTACCGAGCAGTTGCGGCACCTCCTGCGGCAGTGTCACGCAGGTGACCTATACAACCTCATCCGCCAACTAAGCTGTTGGCGGCTGGGTTCTGTCGAGTCAGGTGGCCGCATCGAACGATCGAAACTTGAATCATCTGTAGGTGTAACAACTGCTGACTCTCGGGCCTGGACTAAGGTTTTGCGCAACGGTTGGATGAGAGATACGCTGATCGTAACGGCAGCTAACATGGCTGCGAACAGGCCCTAAGTCACCGAGCACAATGAACTGTTTGCGCTCATCAACAACATTTCGCCAGGTTATCTCAAACGTTTGGGATTCACGCCGCAAAAGCATTTCCGCCGCGTACTGGTTTAACCAGCTCAATCGAATTCATGCGAAGAGCTGCTTTTTGAGAAGTACCTTGTGCATTCCAATGCTGAATGCTGTACCATGCAATCGCCATGGAGGGATGACTCGATTCTCATTTGAACCGAAATTCCCTCTACGGCTAACCCACCCCCCTGAGGTTAACCTCCATGAGAAATTCCATTCGAACAACGTGTCTTGCCCTTACCATCGTCCTTGCAGGATTCACCGCCGGGGCACAAACCATTGCTTTCCCCGGAGCTTACGGCTTTGGGGCAGCCGCGACGGGCGGCCGAGGCGGCTCCATCTATCACGTCACCAATCTGAACGATTCCGGCGCAGGATCCTTTCGCGAAGCTGTCAGCGCAGGAGATCGAATTGTAGTATTCGATGTAGGCGGATATATCGTTCTTCAATCCGCCGTCTCGGTGAGCAGCAATCTCACCATCGCGGGACAGACGGCCCCCGGCGGCGGCATCGGCCTGATGGGAGGCGAGATCTCGCTCAGCGGGCAGTCCAACGTCATCATTCGCAACGTGCGCATCCGCCAAGGAACCGACGATGCGGACACCGGCAAGAGTGATATCAACATAGGAGACGGAAGCAATATCATCCTGGATCACTGCTCGTTTGAGTTTGGCGAATGGGACACAGTGGATGCCGTTGGCACAGCCAATTTCACGGTGCAAAACTCGATCATCGCCGACCCCATCGTGCAGCAGTTCGGCGCTCACGTGACAACCGGCCCCTCCACCTTCTACCGCAACCTGTGGGCCAACGCGCACAATCGCCAGCCGCTGGCCAAAGACAACACGCAGTTCATCAACAACGTGGTCTACGACTATCAAGCCGCCTATACGGTCGCAGATACAGGCGGAGACTTCACGCATGACATTGTGAACAACTACTTCATCACCGGACCCGCAACGACTGACTCCGCCAATACTTATTTTCAGATTGATGACAACCAGAGCGTCTACGCCGCCGGCAACATGCTGGACGATAACAAAGATGGCGTTCTGAATGGGTCGGCCTATAACACGGTTGGGAGCGCCAAGGTTCTGTCATCGCCCTGGGCTTCGACGACGTCATCCATACCCACGTTGAGCGCGGCGGACGCCTACGCGAGTCTAGTCGACTATACGGGCGCCATGCCACGAGACTCCGTCGACGATAATGTAATCGCCAATGTAACCTCGCTGGGCAAGCAAGGCTCTCTCTGGACGACGCAAACTGCTACTGGACTCGCCAACAACGGCTATGGAACTTTGGCCTCCGGCACGCAGTTCACCGAGAGCAGCGGCGATGGCATTCCCGACTACTGGGCAACGGCCAACGGCATCAGCACCACTAATGCCTCCGCGGCGACGGAGACCTTTCCCGGAAGCGGCTACTCCAACATTGAAGCCTATGTGAACAGCCTTGTGCTTCCCACTCCCTGGACCGCAAACGACCTTGCCGGTACAGCGGTTAAAGGCCAGAGTTCCTATAACACGCTGAACAGCCAGTGGGTGCTTGCCGGAAGCGGCACAAACTCATCGTCGTCGATCACACAGGGACAGTTTGCCTCACAACCCTTTTCAACCGGCGGAACATTTATCGCTGAGATCCTCAGCGTCTCTGGTTCCGCAGCGCAGGGTGGCATTCTGATCGACGGATCGGGATCGGGCAATATCGCGCTGGTGAAAAACGCCGCTGGTGCACTATCGTTCCTGGGCGGCGGGAGCGCGCAAACCGTTCAACTGGGAAGCGCCGGCACTCCGGTCTGGGTCAAGATCGTCAGCAGCGGAAGCACTTACTCCGGCTATTACAGCAGCAATGGATCGACTTACACGCTGGTGGGCAGCGCCAGTGTTACGCTTTCCGGCGCGCTTCAGGCGGGCGTCATCGTTGCTTCCGGCAGTTCATCGGCACTGGGAACCGCTGTCTTTACCAACGTCACGGGCACGGGAGGTTCAGGAACAGGCTGCACGCCCACTGCAATCACTCCTTATATTCAGGTGAATGGAGGAGCATGGCAGGAGACCAATACCGTTACGGTAGCGTCCGGAGCCACGGTCAACCTCGGACCGCAGCCGACCAGCGGCGGAACATGGGCATGGTCAGGACCGAATGGCTTCACTTCCACCTCGCGCGAAATTACGGACATTGCATTGCCCGCAAGTGCAAACACCTATCTGGCGACTTACACCAATACCGGTTCTTGCATTAGTACCGAACCGTTCACCATTACAGTGAGCGGCGGAACGCCAAGCTTCACACTGACTCCTTCGGCTTCCACACTGGCTGTAACGCAAGGCAGCAGCGCAACTGACACTGTTACAGTATCTCCAGTGAACGGATTCTCAGGCAGCGTGAGTCTTGCCGCATCCGGACAGCCCAGCGGAGTGACTGTTGCTTTTGGCACGAACCCCACTACCGGTTCTAGCTCGGTTACGTTCACAGCCAGCGCCACTGCTGCTTCCGGAACTTACACGGTGACCATTGCCGGAAGCTCCGGCAGTGTGAACTCATCCACCACGATCATGCTTACCGTCAACCCCAAGACGACTAGTTCTGCGTGCACCATCGACTACACCATCACGCCGCAGAACTCAACTTCGTTCGGAGCGGCCATCACCATCAATAACACGGGATCCACCGCTCTGAGCAGTTGGACGCTGACCTGGAGCTTTGCCAATGGGCAAACGATTCCGGCGGGGGATCTATGGAACGGCAATCTGACGCAAACCGGCGCCAATGTGACCGTTACCAATTTGAGCTATAACGGCAGTATTCCGTCCGGCGGAGGTTATGCCGGCATGGGATTCAACGGCACTTGGAATGGCGTCACCAATGCGGTGCCCACGGCCTTCACGCTGAACGGAGCGGCTTGCACAGTCAACTAACGAGCGGCGGTCTTGCGCCGTTGCCACAACCAGAACGCCGGCGGAGCAGATTCTTGAACTTGCTCCGCCTGTTCTCATGGGCCATTTGAGAAAACAGGCATCCCTCGTACTCTTCTCCGAACGGGCACTTAGCCGCTCGCCTTTCGGGAGGCATCAACAGCTTTACAAGAACTTTGGGCTCAGCAACTGGCCGAAGCACAAAATATGTCCTCACAGGGCCATTCCTGTTTCTGTGAAAGACTGCGCGATCATCGCTCTTAGGAGCGTCAGACCGGACAGAAATGCGCCAATAATAAAAAGTTACCTACGTAATTTATTTTCCTATTGACAACAGTACCTTTGTAAGCATATACGTTTATCTGCAATTAAGAATTGTGCTGCTGAAACGATTGATCCCTGAAGAATTCCACCGATTCGGAAAACGAGTCTTCCGCGTCATTCCTTGAGATCTGGGCGTTTCGAATTGATCCTGAGTTTAGAACCTGTCACAAATACTCGAATCGGCTATGAGTGACGTAAGTAACCGAGCGACGCCCGGCGCGCTCCACCACATTCCTCCTGAGGTGACCCATGAACATCCGCGTATCTCTCGCAATTCTTGCTGCTCTTCTGCTCTGCAGCGCGTTGAAACCGGCTCAAGCCCAACTCAGCATTACCCAAACCAGTTCCACTGACTGGAAGATCTCTAACGGCGCAATCTCACTGGATTGGGACTCGACCGGCGGTTCGGTGTGGAGCATGTACCTGACCGGCTATTCGACCGATCTGGTCGATACCACCCACGGCGGCGGCAACGGCCATCCCAGCGGCCTCTACATGGATAACACCGCCACCGGCTTCACCGGCATCACGTCGGCCCCCAGCGGCGTGGCCTCAACCGCCGGCTACAGCCTGGTTGCAGGCAGTTATCTGGATTGGTGGATCTCTTGGCCCGCCACCTCTTCCAGCCCATGGGCGTACTCGCAGCACTTCATCGTGCAGCCCAACGATCCCACACTTTACGTCTATACCGTGACCAATCACCCCTCTTCCTCCGGCGCGGCGACCTGGGGCCAATTGCAGTACGTCTATCGCATCAACCAGACCGAGTTCAACAACACCTACCAGTACAACTCGGGGCTTGGCGCTCTGGGCGGCTGGTCGATCAACCTGCCCAGCAAAGCCGATCTCTCCTCCTCCGATCCGGGCCGCGCGGTGGAGAATGCCGTCGAGGATCTGCATGGCTTCACGGATCTTCCGGCGGGCTTCGGGCGCGAGTTCTACACCAAGTACGACTATGCCTCCTATGAATATCTCTTGCAGGCAAACGGCAACTACGGACCCAACTTCGGCGCGTGGGCCGTCTTTCCGACGACCGAGCATCTGGCCGGCGGCCCGACCAAGCAGATCGAGGTTTACACCGGCAACGTGCTGATGGGCGAATTGCTCTCGGGCCACTTGGACAACGAAATCAGCTACAGCGTGGGCGCGGGTGAAAACACCCAGCGCATCTGGGGGCCGATGGGCTTCCACTTCAACCGCTTCACGAATCTGCCCGCCATGTATCAGGACGCGATCAGCATCATTCCCAGCGCGCTGGAGCTCTTCGGCAAGGATGCCGAATTGACCGCCAACGGCTATGTGCCGAATGGCAGCGGGCGCGGAACGCTGGCAGCGAATATCTCCGGCGCGGGCTCCGACTCGCAGTACGGCGCGTGGACCGTTCTCAGCGACCAGAACACGAATATGCAGTACTCGATTCAGGGCGCGCAGTACTGGGCGGCCAATAACTCCAGCGGCAGCGCGACCATCGACAATGTTACCCCGGGAACTTATCGCCTGAATGCCTATGTGCTGGGCGAGTGGGGCCAGTTGCGCGAGGACGGCGTCCGAATCAGCGCGGGCAGCACCACCACCGCGAACCTGACCTTCAGTCCGGAGAACTTCAGCACCGCGCCGATCTGGACCATTGGCACCCCGGACCGCTCCGCGCATGAGTTCCTGCACGGCTCGAATAACTACGGAAGCACCGGCTCCTGCCCCGGATGCGACGACAAGGAGTTTTACGGCAACTGGAATTACTGGAAGGATTTTGAGGCCAATGACGGCGCTGTTGTTTATTATGCGACGGCCGTCGGCTCCACGCCTGCTACTAACAACCCACTTGATTGGAATTATGTGCAGTGGGGCGAGTTCGATCCCGGACTGTATGCCGGAATCTATAGCTCCTCCGACGACACCACGGATGGCTATAAGTACATCCTGCCCTCGTATGTGAGCGGAGTTACCGCCAAGGTTCCGGCGTGGCAGGTTCATTTCGCCACCACTGCCGCGCAGAACGCGCAGGGAAGTTATGTCGATCTGTCAGTTGGATTGGCGGCCACGGAAGCGGACTTGACCGCTTCGCTGAATGGCCACTCGATTACCTGGCATGCCAAGAACCAGGCCGACGCGCAGGCCCGCAGCGGCCTCTCCGGCTACTACCAGTGGATGGTCTTTGAATGGCCGACCTCGGATCTGGTTGCCGCCGGCGGTAACAACGAACTGACCCTGAGCGTGAGCGGCGGCGGCGGCAACTTGTACGACGCGCTGCGCATGGAAATCTCCGCCAAGGGCGCCAACCCCTCGGTCACCGGCTGGCATGACTACGAGTACATGAACGCGAGCGGCACCGACACCGCGGAAGATGTCTCCGTATCCAACAACAACACGGGAACGGTGGTTACTGGGGGAGGCTGCACGCCCACGCCCATCACTCCGTATATCTATGTGAATGGTGCATGGGTTGAGGAATCCAGCGTAACGGTCACTTCCACGTCCGCAGCTTTGGATCTTGGTCCCCAGCCACTTACTGGAACATGGAGCTGGACAGGTCCAAATGGGTACACGTCCACCGCGCGCCAAATCAATGATATTCCGTTGACCGCGGGCACTGACTCGTATGTTGCCAGTTATACCAACGCGAGCGGATGCGTGAGCCAACAGACATTTACCATCACGGTTGAATAAGTCACTTGGCTTAGACCCATTGCAGAGCATTGATCGCACTAGCTAATCCCCAGCACACCAACTCGGTGTGCTGGGGAAAATCAGGTTCCATACTTCGATGCGATTTACGTTAACCGAATTCACATCAACAAGGAGAATCCAGATGATTGCTATCACTTCATTGCACCGGCCGGTTGCTCGCGGATTTGCCTCCCTAATCCGCCAGCTGTTCGCTGTAGGACTCTTACTCAGTTCCGGCCTAGGTTCTGCCTTTGCCGCGACCGCAATCATCCCCTATCTCCAGGTGAACGGCGCTGCATGGCAGGAGACCAACGCGGCAACCGTAGCCGCAGGTTCGACAGTGGATCTTGGTCCGCAGCCGACCAGCGGTGGGACATGGAGTTGGAGCGGACCAAGCGGATTTACCTCCACAGCGCGCCAGATCAACGCCATTCCACTGAGCACCGGCATAAATACATTTGTGGCGACTTATACCAACAGCGGCGCAACAAGCACCGAAACCTTCACCATCACGGTCACCGGACCCAACCCCATCGTTCCCTATCTTCAGGTGAACGGCGCTGCATGGCAGGAGACTAACACGGCGACGGTTGCTTCAGGATCCACGGTGAACCTTGGCCCACAGCCGACCAGCGGCGGAACATGGAGTTGGACCGGACCCAACGGATTCACCTCCACAGCGCGACAAATCAATTCCATTGCGTTGCCTGGGAGCACCGATACCTATGTGGCAACTTATACGCTCAACGCAGTTTCCTATACGGAGACGTTTACCATTACAGTTACTGGAACAACACCCGGCTTCACTCTGTCTTCTTCACCTTCGACGCTCACTCTCGGACAAGGCGCGAGCGGAACCGACACAATCAGCGTACTGGATGAGGATGGATTTACTGGCAGTGTGGCACTGACTACATCGGTTGTGCCCAGCAACGGAGTCACCGCTTCACTTAGCTCCAACTCCACCACCGGAACCAGCGTGCTGACATTGACAACGAGCAATGCGGCTGCCGCCGGAAGCTACACCGTCACAGTCAATGGCGTATCCGGAAGCCTGGCTGGAAACACATCTATCTTGCTGACCGTGACCGGCGGCAACGGATATACTCCGCCTGCAACGGCGCGCGTGAAATATAACTTCGATATGGACTGGCTCTTTATCAAGGAGAATGTATCCGGCGCGCAGGCTGTGGGATTCAATGACTCTGCATGGACCACGGTCAGCACGCCCCACACCTTCAATGATGTCGATTCGTTTCGCGATCTGATCAGCCACAGCGGTGGAGATGTGGGCACCTACACAGGAATAGCCTGGTACCGCAAACACTTCCAGATCCCGTCTAATCTGCAGGGCAGCAAGATCTATCTCGAATTCGAAGGGATGCGCCAAGCCGGCGTAATCTATCTAAATGGAACTCAAGTAGGACTTTCGGAAAATGGGATCACGGCTTACGGCGTGGACATCACCAACTACCTGAATTATGGCACTGCCGATAACGTTCTGGCAGTCAAGATCGACAACACGACTACTTATGAGGAAGTTGCCACATCTACGGGTTTTGAGTGGAATCGGAAGGATCTTAATCCGGATTATGGCGGCATCAACCGCCACGTCTGGCTTCATGTAACTCCAACCATCCACCAGACACTGCCGCTTTACTACGGCTTGGGAACGCAGGGCGCGTATGTCTATGCCGCTAACTTCAATATCGCCGCTGGAACCGCAACCATCACGGTCCAATCCGAAGTGGCGAATCAATCCAGCGCCAGCGCAACTGTCACCATGTCCGCAGTGGTTGTCAACCAGCAAGGATCTGTGGTCGCAACACTCACCAGTTCACCGACCGCGATTGCGAACGGCGTGACGCAGGTTCTTACTGCATCCGCAACCACCTCAGGATTACATTGGTGGAGTCCGAGCGATCCCTATTTGTACACTGTGTACACCAACCTCTCCGTCAATGGCACAGTGGTGGATTCCAGCAACCTGGAAACCGGATTCCGAGAGGTGCAATTCAAGGGCGGCGCCGAAACTGGCGGCGTTTGGATCAATGGCGAATTCACTTATCTGAAGGGCTACGCACAGCGCGCTACCAACGAGTGGGAAGGACAGGGGCAGGCTTATCCTGACTGGATGCACGACTACAACGCGCAGTTGATCCGCGACTCGAACTCGAACTACATTCGCTGGATGCACATTTCTCCGCAACGCGTGGACGTCTCTTCGTTCGACCACTTTGGCATTGTCGAGATATGCCCAGCGGGCGACGCAGAAAAGGATGTCACGGGCGTGCAATGGAATCAGCGCGTGGCAGTGATGACGGATAGCATTATCTATTTCCGTAACCACCCCAGCATTCTCTTCTACGAGGCGGGCAATAATCCCCCAACAGCCACCCAGATGCAGCAGATGGTCGATCTGAAGAACCAGTGGGATCCGAATGGTGGACGAGCGATGGGTTATCGCGATGGCGATAACGCCACCTTGGATGCGCCGCTCAACGACATCGCCGAGTACTACGGAGTTGAGGTCGGCGAGTCAGCTTCCACCGACGGTCTTTCCGATACGGACTTAGCGCAGGCCGACCAAACGGACTCGGGCATCATGTTCAGGGGTTACAGCGCGCTGCGGCGTAACACCGCGCCCCTCATGGAAGCGGAGGACTTGGAGGATGAGGCCGCCCGCCGCTACTGGGACAATTACTCCCCACCGTTCTATGGATTCAAGCAGGGGGCAAACGATACGTATGATTTGAACCAGGAAACTTTTGTGGTCGGCGGCGGCACGGCGGCAGCCGATTCAAAAGGCGGCGGCGCGGGGCGTTGGTACTGGTACAACGCCAACAAGATCTCCAACCCCGACACTGGCACGCCCAAGGGCGCGGCCTACACCAATACCTCTTACTCGAAATGGTCGGGCTATGCGTCTATCTATTTCTCCGATTCCGATGCCGACGGAAGACAAGATTCGAGCGAAGTGGCGCGGGTCAGCGGAAAGGTAGATGCAGTCCGTTTGCCCAAGGAACTCTATTATGCCACCCGCGTGATGGGCAACCCTAATCCCGACATCCATATCATCGGCCACTGGAGTTATCCAGCCGGCACAGTGAAAAACATTTATGTAATTTCCAACACGGCGTCGGTGCAACTGCTCTTGAATGGAAAATCTTTGGGTACTAACTCTACGCCGGTAACGGTTGCAGGAGTCTCCGGGCAGTTTGTCTTTGAATTTTCCAACGTGACATTTGCGGCGGGAACTCTGACGGCCAACGGCCTTAATTCGTCGGGTACGATTGTGGCCACGCATACTTTGACGACAGCTGGCGCGGCAACAGCGATCAGGCTTACTCCCTACACCGCTCCCGGCGGAATGCGCGCCGACGGTGAGGATGTAGTTTTCATCGACGTAGAAGTCATCGACGCAAATGGAAACCGCGTACCCACGGATGACGCCCAAGTCAACTTCACTTTCACCGGCCCCGGAATCTGGCGCGGCGGCTATAACAGCGGCATTGTCGATTCCACTAACAATCTTTACTTGAATACGGAGTGCGGCATCAATCGTGTTTCCGTCCGTTCGACGCTCACCCCGGGCACAATGACCGTCACGGCCAGCCGCTCCGGACTTACCTCCGCAACCGTCAGTTTCACATCCACTGCGGTTCCGCTTACCAACGGATTGTCTACCAGCTTCCCCCAAAATATGCCGGGGCCGGCTGCCAACGAGTAAATCACAGGTGAATAGGGCAGGTTAGGTTAAAATCCTGGCCTGCCCGAACCAACTGATAAGTGTACAGTCGATGGCTAATTATTCCTGTTACTCGACTTGCTATCTTGTTGACAGGTTGCCTTATAGTTCATTTTTGTGTTTCAAAGAATAGCCAATGAAAGTTGGGCCCTCGTCAGCGCAAAGCTGCCAGTTGGCAGAAGTTTAGAAGGTTTCCGCGGCTTTCCTGCATCGCGAATCTTGGATTTCGTTCACACGGCGTCCCATTCGGGGAGGGCACTTCTGGATAGATTGCCAGGATAGATTGAAGTTGCATCGACGCCGGTGCGCATCTTGATGCGCACCGGCGTCGATATGCTGTTGACAGAGCAAGCCGGAAGATCATCTTTCGATTTCCGCCGAACTCTGTCCCGCTCTTTCTGTTATGGGTTGAAGTCCTTAATGGTGGTGGCGACAGGGCGCAAGCTACCATTGGTTTCCAGCATCTGGTAGATATCGCTTTCGGTACCCGAATCATAGCCATAATCCCAGATACCGAGACCGGCGTAGCCGCCACTGTCCGTATTGCTCAGGAAGTTCGCTTCCGCCTGGTTTTGGAGTGTGTCGCTCCACTCAGCAGTTCCCTGGCCGCTTTCGCCCATGTAGATTGGCTTATCCATACCGAGCGAGGCAGCAGTTGGAACATATCCATTGTCCGCATAGACGTGGAAGTCATAGAAATCGAGTCCCAGTCCTCTGAAGTTATCGATGTTGGTCCAGGTGTGCCAGCCAGTTGAACAGGATACCAAGCGGCTTGGATCGGCGTTGTGGATGGCCGTGGAAACTGTTCTGATGTAATTCTCGGCCTCCGACCAAGTAGATCCAGTGCTGGTATAGTTGCCCGTACTCCCTGCAACCGTGCCATCGATTTCGTTCATCTCGTCAATCGCCCACACGCCAGGGTTGCCCTTGTAGCGATCAACCAGCGGGATCAGCGCATTGTTGATGAATGCGGTGAGCATGGCTGAATTCTCCTGGAAATCCGCTCGACCGTTATTCAATGTCAGGTAAAGAGCAATGCCGTTGTTCTGGGCCAGTTGCACGGCGTTGTCGAGATTGCTCCAGAATTCCGAAGTGACGCTTGTGACATACCCGTTGCTGTCGAGATTGCATCCCATGTCGCCTTCCATGATCCAGACGCGCACGACCTTAATGCCTAACGAGTGCATAGTCGACAAGGCTGCATTCATGTCGGAGGAGTTATAAGCAACTCCCCAACTCGGTTCGTGCGGATCAACGCCCAGCCAAGTGTTGTATTCTCCATCGAGCCAGGCCAGGTTCGCGCCCTTGATGTAGCCGCAAGAGCCATTCACCGGCAAGAACCGCGATCCGCAGCTGGATCCTCCGCCTCCACCACCACCTCCTCCGCCGCCGCTGGTAGTGACAGTGATCGTAAATGTCTCTGTACTCTTGCATCCAGCAGCGTTGGTATAAGTCGCGACATACGAGTTGGCGCCCGAGCTCAGCGCAATGTTATCAAGTTCACGCGTGGTGGAAGTGTATCCGTTGGGACCGGTCCAGTTCCAAGACCCGCCGGTTGTCGGCTGCGGTCCAAGGTCTACCCCGGATACAGAAGAAACGCTTGCCGATGCCTCCTCTGCCCAGGCTCCGTTCGCATAGATATAAGGAGTAATCGGTGTGGATGTGCAGCCTCCCCCTCCTCCTCCGCCGCCGCTGGTAGTGACAGTGATCGTAAATGTCTCTGTACTCTTGCATCCAGCAGCGTTGGTATAAGTCGCGACATACGAGTTGGCGCCCGAGCTCAGCGCAATGTTATCAAGTTCACGCGTGGTGGAAGTGTATCCGTTGGGACCGGTCCAATTCCAAGATCCGCCGGTTGCCGGCTGCGGTCCAAGGTCTACCCCGGATACAGAAGAAACGCTTGCCGATGCCTCCTCGGTCCATGCCCCATTCGCATAGATATAAGGAGTAATCGGTGTGGATGTGCAGCCGGTCGATCCGCCAAGCGCCGTAAAGGACCACAACTGATTAGCGTTTCCGCTGGCGGTGTATTGATCGATAGCCGCTCCCGCGGTGGTCGAGTCCCCGTACACATCCAATGCCAGGCCGCTGTTCTCGTTGAGCAGTTCATAGTAGCCACTGCCTTCGCTGACCACCTGCCAGATCTGGTTCTTGCCGGAGTTGTAGGGCCATTGGTCAATTTTTGCGCTGTTGGCCGTGGATGAACCATAGACATCTATCGCCAGACCGCTATTGACGTTAATCAGCGATACGTAGTTGCTGCCTAGGTTGGTGAGCTTCCATTGCTGACTGGTATCGCCGGTCACCGCCTCTTGCTCAAGGTAGGTTCCCTCGGTTGTGGACGATCCGGTTACATCGATGACTTGGCCGCTGTTCTTGCTCTCAATGGTGTAGGTCCCGTTGGCGATGAGGTAACTTTGGGCAAAGGTGGGGATAGCCAGCAAGCATATGGCTATCATCAACACAGGAATTCTGCGGGGCAATAGACCACCGAGTTCCTGCAACCTTCTTGCGTTGAGGCGATTGAAAATCAGATGCATGGTGTTCCTTTCGGGGAGGGCTGGTTCCGGGCACGCGGCAAGCTCGGAAGTGGTTATTTCAAGAGGCAAAGGCGCACAAGAGTGCGCCTTTGCTTTGCCGCAAAGCAAGGAATGCTGTCTGCATTCAAATAGAACGCAAACAGCGCCACTCAAAGCATGGCAACAATTGGCAGACTGGTTCAGATCAGGCAAATTGAGTCGGCTCCGTTCGAAGCCCGGGTTGACCGATCGCCTCAACAGAATAAGGAGGTCGCTGCGCGAGCTGGTACTTACACATCCGCTCAAGAGAAATGTGTCGATGTTTACGCCTGCACTGCACGGCGCGTTTCCGATAACGTTGACATTCTTACAACATTCTGTGTGCGAGTCAAGTACAATCTTCGCGTGTATTGATAGACATATTTCGAATTAGGAGAAATCGGATTTTGCGGTATGATGATTAGCATGAAACCTTGTCTTCCTCATCCGTCAACCGCCTTTCCGCCCTTCGATTCCATGAATCGGCTATCCCGATTTCACCTGTCCAACATCTCCAGGATTTGTCTGATCTCGGTCTTCGCATATGCTGGCTTTGCAACTTCCCAGGCGAATTATTCTTCAAATGCAGCAAACCCGCCGGCGCAAACAACCTATGCAATTAACGATCTGGGCCTATTGGCGCCTATTGCCGATGATGTTACTGTCTCCTTGAATCGTGATGGCGCAGTAGCCTACTGGACAAAAACAAAAGGTATGGTCCAGGCAACGCTGTGGCATAGCGGCCAGGCCACAAACATCGATGACGTGCCAGGTTATCCGAACAGCATTGCCCATGCGGTCAATCGTCAGGGCGACTTGGCCGGATGGATGAATACGAGCGGCAATCTTGTGGATAGCCTTTCGACCACGCGAGGCTTCATCCAATATCGCAGACAGATCCGGATCGTTCCCACCCTGGGTGGGCGAGATAGTCGCGTGAACGGGCTGAACGACAAGGGCGTGGCGGTGGGCGCGGCGAATCTTGCCAGTGGAGCGCGCCACGCATTTGTGATTTCAGGTTCCAGTATTGTCGACCTGGGGACACTGCCTTCCGGTAAATCGAGTTCCGCCTTCGCCATCAACAATGCCGGTATGATTGTCGGCGAGGCAGACATCGACGGCAAATCTTATCATGCGGTTTTATGGGCGGATCGAAAGATCGTCGACCTTGGAACTCTCGCCCAGGGAGTTGTCAGCACCGCGAGAGCTATCAACGACCACGATCAGATTGCTGGATTCAGCGATACGCCCGACGGAGTCCATGCGTTTCTTTATGCCGCCGGCACGATGCGGGATCTCGGCACGCTGGGCAGCGAGCCGAGTGAAGCGTCCGGAATCAACAACCGCGGTGAAGTGGTAGGAGCATCGAACATTTCGGGAACCAAGCGTCATGCTTTCTTGTGGCGGGATGGTCAAATGACCGATCTGAATGCTGCCTTGCCGAAGGGATCGGATTGGGTTCTGCTCAATGCATTCGACATCAATGATAGAGGACAGATCACTTGCTCCGCCCGCCGCAAGGGCGAGCCGATTCACCTTCTCCTGTTGACGCCCCAATAGCGTGATGAAGAGTAAGAAACGCGTCGATATTGGTTTATTGTCCGTGTAAGAACCGAAAGCGGCAATAGAATTCAGTGCCATCCCATCCTTGCGGCTGAAACAAGAGGACCGCAAGGATGGGATTTTCAGATGTGAATCTTACTCCACAGTGATGGTAAACGTCTGCGTGCTTTTGACCGAGCTGGCACTTGTGTACGTCGCCACATATACGTTTGCGCCCGTACTCAACGCGATACTGTTTATTTGCCGCGCGGTGGAGGTGAATCCATTGGGTCCGGTCCAACTCCAGCTTCCGCCCGTTACCGGTTGCGGACCAAGGTCCACTGCCGTAGTAGTGGAAGCCACGGTTGCGGTGGATTCCTCGGTCCAGGTCGAGCCGCCATTCACGGAGATATATGGAGTGATTGCGTTGGTCGTTCCGCCGGTGACCGTGATGGTAAACGTCTCAGTGCTCTTGCAGCCCTGCGCGTTGGTATAAGTCGCCACATACACATTTGCGCCCGTGCTCAGCGCGATACTGTTGATCTGGCGCGCAGTGGAAGTGAATCCGTTGGGGCCGGTCCAACTCCAGCTTCCGCCCGTTACTGGCTGCGGGCCAAGGTCTACCACCGTGCTAGTGGAACTCACGGTGGCGCTGGTTTCCTCCGTCCAGGTTCCGCTTACCGAAATGTACGGCGTGATCGCGGTGGATGTGCAGGTGGTAGTACCCACGGTCAGTGAGATCGCGGTGGATGCGCTCAGTGTGCCGGAGGTTCCGGAGATTGTGACAGTAGAGGTTCCAAGCGCAGCTGAGGCGGCGGCTGTGAAAGTCAACACGCTGCTGCCGGTGGTGGGATTAGTGCTGTAGGCGGCAGTTACGCCGCTGGGCAGGCTCGAGTTAGTCAGAGTTACCGAGCCGGCAAATCCTCCTTCGTCCGTCACCGTAATGGTGTCGGTGGCGCTGGCGCCTGGGGTAACTGACAATGCGGACGCCGAACGCGCGAGGGTAAAGCTCGGTGTTCTGGACAGCAGGCCATAAACGGCTACCTGCTCAGAATCTGTCCCAACATATACTTTGCCATTGGCGATGGTCGGCGCACAGAACTTTGCGTAGTTTCCAAAGCCATCCCGCGATGAATTCTGCGAGGTGCTCCAAAGCAGCGTACCTAAGTTAGTGGCGTCGTAGGCGTACATGTTGCCTGGAACAGTTGCATGGTCGGGGTCGCCGGCAGGAGAAGTTGCCCAAACTATTGCTGTGCCTGCAGTGGTTTCGTCGGAGGATACGGACACCGTTCCACTAGTGGTTCCGCCGGGGGGGGAGTATGCGCTTTGCGACGAAGGAGATGTACTAAAGGCGCCACCGTTCCAATGATACATCTTGAGTGGTTCGCTGACGCCCCAGATATAAAGATTGTTGTTCCAAAAGGCAGGATTTCCCCATAGCCCATTGGTCGCCTGAAACTCCTGAACATTTTGATCCGCGGATGTGTTTAACTTCCCCATGTTGTCCGTATTGACAACATACAGCGTGCCAGCCTTGCTCCCGCCCGCAATGTAACTGGTGCCCGGTATGGCGAATGCACCGGTCGAACCGAGGTCCATATCTTCGCCGTTCCATGTGTTGTACAAATTGGGCTTGAAGTAATCGAGGACAGTCAGAGTGCTGCCACTCGGAGCGAGCTTAAGGAAACTTTGCCCGTAATCCTCGGAGGCATTATCCGTGCTCTTCGTGCTGTTGGCAGTAACCACATAGATGTTGTTCGAGGAGTCGGCGAGAAGGCCTTGGCCGCCCATCCAGATCGCCCCTTCGCCGCTGTTGGGAGTCACGTTGAATACATACTCTTGCTTCAAGGTGCTGGGCGAATAGCCTAACAGCCATCCATGGTATGGATCGTGGTCTTCGTGCGAGGCGAAGGCCAGATAAATGACTCCATTAATGAGCGAAACGGCAGCCCTCTGATTTTCCTGCGACGCGACAAACGAAACCGTTGACCCATTGCCCTCGACACCTGAGCCGCTGGAGGTCGCCGCAATCTCCACCGGACCGCCAAACTTTTCAGTACCGGTGGTAATGTCCAATGCGTGCAGACGGAAGATCTGCGTGCTGTTTTCGTAGGTTTTGGCTGCGACGTAAATGGTGCCGCTTGAGGGATCAATGACCGGCGTGCTGATGATGCCAACCTCAACCTGAATATTTGGCGTATTGATGACAGAACTCGGAACGGGTGTTCCAAGTGAAACACGCCAATACTGTGTCCCGGAATCCGCGTCGAAGGCATATACGCTGTCATGCGCGGTGGCGACATAGACCACATTGTGCGTTCCTCCGGAGATCTCCACATTGGGATCATAGAGCGGCTGCGCGTAAACAAAGCCGTCGACTGGCATGGTAAACAATTTACCAAAGGAAGTTTCGTTGACGTTGCTGGTGGTGAGGATTGTCTCGTTCGGATTGGCGCCGGAGCGGCTCAGGTCGTTGTGCTGGGTGAGCACGCTGACCGACTGGCTCACGCCGGTTTGCAAAGACAACATTGTCAAAACGATAAACGCAGGCAAGGCGGCTTGACGCGCCAAGGGAGATTTGCGAAGCATGGGGAGTGCTCCTTTTCGACTTATGGGAAGATTACTCTCCACGAACGACGTTGGCAAGCGAAATTTCAACTATTTTTTATCGTGTGCAACTTATTGGATCGGCGTAGGTTCACGTCTGCTCCACAGTCTTGTAAGCCATGCGGTTGGAATTTCCCTTAATCAAGGCAGAATTGCATGAAGTTGTTCACGGATCTCATCCCGGAAAAGAACTTCCACACACATGATTTTGCCTTCAGCAAGATCCAAGATCATCATTCCCTGCTTCGGATTAACTTCAATATTGCTGTGAGTTGATCCGCAGCTGCCAATCGGCTTGGGCTGCGTGTAGAAAGTGGCGCAGAAATCGTCTCCGCACTAGCAGCGGCTTACGATATTCAATTCGCTGATTTGCGCGGCCAGCGCCAATTCGCCTTGCGCCGCGAGCAACTTCTCAGGCTCTGTCGAGTATTCCGCAGACGTCCCTACCGCCGCAGCGACTCCATCACAGCCTTGACCGTACCCAGCATCCTCGAGACCTGCCGCACCGGCGCGCTGACGGCATTGGCCACAAAGCCCCCAGCGCGATCCAGGGTATCCAGCATGGTGGTGCACATCTCATCGAGCCGGTTGCCCTGCTTGCGCACCCGGTCCATAACCTCCATCGCCGCCAATTGCATCTCCGCGGTTTGGACGCGCAACCCTTGTGCAATCTCCGCCAGATCGCCAGTGGCCGACTCGATCTTGGGCGTTATGCGCGCCAGCACGCTCTGCGCGTTCGACACAAACTCCTGCGCGCTGGAAAGAATAATCTGCGTATTGGCAAGCGTGTCCCGCGCATCGTAGATGACCGGCATGACGGAGGTGCGCAGGTTCTCAGCCTCTTCCCGAAGGGACTTGGTCGACTTGCGCACGGCAACCGCCACCATCAGCAGCAGGATCGTCTGAAACAGCAGGGCCAGCCCCGTTACACAAGCAAAGGCAAGCAGGATAGTTTCTTGGTCCAACTTTGGAATATGCATCAGATTGGCCTCGTACAGACTGTCCGTGGGTTCGGGTTCTGTTCTCTTCCGCGCTCCGCAATCCACGCCGGAGCACAATCCTCAAGGGACACGTTCGAGCGCCCACCGCCGCTCGAACGCAACTCTTGAGGATGATCGAAGACCATTGGGCCGGCCCAAAAAACCGGGAAAGAGGCAGCCCAAGGAAAATTCCAGCTACAGCTCGGTAGGCTCGACGGGAATCGTGGGGACCTTGTAGGCTGCGCGTCCGGCGTCTACCGCCGCGTTCACCCGGCCGGCCTGCTCGGAGACCAGGCTCTTGCCGCGCTCGACAAACTCTTCCCACTGCGCCCGCCCGCGATCGACGACCTCGCGCCCGCGGTCTACAACATCGCGCCCGCGATCCACAAACTCGCTCACCTGCTCCTTGCCTTTGTCCACCAGTTCGCTGACTTGCTCGGCGGCTTGCCGGGTGCGGATTCGCAGGAATTCGGTTCCCTCGCGCGCGCCGTTGACCAGGTCTTCCCGCGTCTCGCGCCCTGCCTTGGGAGCATAAAGAATCCCCACCAGCGCGCCTACACCCAATCCAGCCACAAACCACGCCAGACCGTTAATCTTGTTTTCTTCTGCCATGATGAAAACTCTCCTTCCGCTCAGCTTGAAGATGGCCTGAGCCTATCAAATTTCCCTGCCCGCTGCAAATTCAATCCAATGCACTCTTGAATGAAGCTACCACGCCACACCCAGCAGGGGCTAAACCCCGCAGTGAATCTACTGCTTCGGATGCACCACCAGTATAGGGAGTTGCGGCGCACCTGCGCATCATTCTTTTTGTCCGATGCGCGCCGCTGGGGGAAAATACCGCCCGAAATGGACAACTCTTCCCCTCCGGCGGCGGACAAATGTGCCGCTAGCCGCCCCAGACGATACGATAAGATTAGCAGAATGGAATCGGTCAAACCCGGTGAAGCCTATTGCGGGCGGGTCAGCATTATTCAAATTGGAATGCCATCAACCGAAATAGCAACCACAGGCCCTTCGACTTCGCTGCGCTTCGCTCAGGATGACAGGCTTGTTAGCGTTTGAATGATTGAAGACTATAACCACACTCACAAGGAGTTATCTTTCCGCATGAAACTTGAACTGCCCGCCGGCGACTTCCGCGCCTATCTTTTCGACTGCGACGGCACCATTGTCGATTCCATGCCCTTGCATTACATCGCCTGGAAGTCCGCCTTTGCGGAATGGAACTGCCCCTTCCCGGAAGACCTTTTTTACTCCTGGGGCGGCAAGCCAACGCGCGAGATCGTCGCCACGCTGAACGAGATGCACGGCCTCCATATGCCCGTTGATGCCCTGGCCGACCACAAGGAAGAGCTGTACTTTGCGCTGCTTCCACAGCTCAAGGGAATTCCTGAAGTGATCGAACTGATTGAAGCTGAGCAAGGCCGCATTCCCTTCGCCGTGGTCTCCGGCGGGCGGCGCAACTCGGTGACCAAAGCTCTCGACGCGCTGCATCTGGCCGACCGCTTCGCCACCATCGTCAGCTCGGAGGATTACGTCCACAGCAAGCCCGCGCCGGACGGGTTTCTGCTGGCGGCTGAGCGCTTGGGCGTTGCACCGGAAGACTGCCTGGCTTTTGAAGACACCGATCTGGGGATCAATGCGGCAACTGCGGCGGGTATGAAATCGGTCCGGATTGCTCCGCCCTGGGAGCGCGGCTGAATGCCTGGAAATTCTCTAACTAAGTGAATGCTTTGAAAGAGCACAACTTTAGTCGTGCCGTAACTGCCGCATAATCAACTCAGGCAAAGCCCCTGAGGGGCTTTGCCTGATGAGTGCGTGAATTCTCTACCACCTGGCAGGCGGTGGAGAATTCACTTCGATGCTCCCGAAGTGGCTTCGAATTGAAAGATCGGAGTCGGTTTCTCGATGTGATCGATGACGAGAACCTCTACCCGACCCGTGGCGGGGACCAGCTTCAGTCCGAGTTGGTCTTCGAGAGCCGTGAAAATCGAAGGGGCGCCGCCTGCCGCGCCGCTTTGGCTGTCCGAAGTCCACTTGAGGAAGTAATTGAATGTCTTCGTTCCCAGTCCCGTCTTGTCGATAACGACACCGCCCGTGGGTCCCGAAAGCTTGCTGGCGAGATCCTCCATCGTGCCGTAATTCCCCCACCAATTTCGAGGCTGAAAGAAAGATGCCCCTGGACGGCCATCGGATACCTTCTCCCTCAACTTTGGTCCTCCATGAGCGATGACCAGCTCGTAGACAGGCATTTCGCGGGTTTCGAGATGCGCTCTGAGCTGATACCGGTCGGCAAGAACCGCTTGCATCATCAACCGCTGTTGTCTCAACTGCTCGTTCATGGGCATGGTCTTGAACGCCTCAAATTTTTCCAGGTCCATATTGGCCTCCAGGTTGTACCGGTCGGTCTCGGCCCAGTCTGGAAAGCCAATTATCTGGTGCATGCCGAGGCCGTACGCATTGGCGATCAGGTTCAACGACGATACATTAGCAAAGGTCCAATAGTTGGGGATGCCCCACCACAGGAAACCATCGCCATTATCGGCGGCGGTATCGGGATAGAACATGACCTTGTCAAAGGCCATGGGCGCTGGTGCGCGCCCCTGAATCATAGGGGCATTTGAGGGCTGCTGACAATTGGATGAGGCGCCAGCCGCAAGCAGGCAGGTGACGGCGCACAGGACACCGATATAGCTCAGTCGGTTGGAACAGGTAAACATGCTCATTCAGATCACACACCTTTCTGAGTGAATGGAAAAATAGTAATTGATTTGGCCAACTGGGTGCGGCGCAGATAGCACAACTTCGGCGCGCGCTCCAGTATTTTCTGGATCGAAAAGATAGACGCGACAATTGCATCGAACGTTTGAACCAAGGTTATTTTTCGGACGGTACAGTGGCCGGATCGTCTGCAACCCGGAAGTTACCGCTCAATATTTTCTCTGCGAGTGCAGATGATTTCTCTCCCAGCGTGCACAATAGAAATATGAAGGAAGAGCACCCGCTCCGGAAGCTCAGTTTCGTCCGTCACGGCTGCATTTTTCTCGTGCCCCCCTACCCCCTACACTGCGGCGGCCGAGTTTCAGTCTTCCACACGCACGCAACCATCATAAAATCAACCACTTGACTATTGAAACCACTCGCTGATTCGTAACGATAAACCCGTTTTTTTGCCCATTATTTTGCGCAAAAGGAGGCTATTTTGGCCAATAAACATCGTTTATTAAATCTCTTTGAACGCTCTCTGACTTCCTCCACTCAGGAGTTTCGAGCGGGCGAATCAGAGACGCTGCCCAGAACCGAGTGGAGCATCCTGCTCGGCATCGCAACCATCATCGCGCTCATTCACATGGCCACCAATGGCCGCTATGGCTTTCATCGCGATGAGCTTCAGTTCCTTAGCGAAGCCAAGCATCTGGATTGGGGCACGGTTGCCTTTCCGCCCTTCACGCCTTTTATGGAGCGCATCAGCCTGGAGATCTTCGGCCTTTCGATGGTTGGCTTGCGACTCTTCTCGGTTCTCTCACAGGCCGCGGTCATTGTTCTTACCGGCATGATGGCGCGCGAGCTGGGCGGCGGGCGTCTGGCGCAATTCACGGCGGCGCTCTCCACGGCGCTGGCGCCGATAGCGCTCTTCAACGGCACTGAGTTTCAGTACGGCACTTTTGATTATTTGTGGTGGGCGCTGGTCGCGTTCTTCACCATTCGCCTCTTGAGGACGGAGAATCCGCACTGGTGGATATGGATCGGCGCAGCCATCGGCATGGGGCTGGAGACCAAGTATACGATCCTCTTCCTGACCTTTGCAGTGCTCTGCGGCCTGCTCTTCAGCCGCGCGCGCCGACTGCTCTGGAACCGCTGGTTTACGGGGGGCGTGGCAATTGCGCTGTTGATCTTTCTGCCCAATCTTCTTTGGCAGATTCATCACGACTTCATCTCGTACCAATTCCTTCACTTTATTCACATCCGCGATGTCCGCTGGGGGCGCGGTGACCGGCTGACCTTTCTCTTCAAGCAGTTCTTTATGTGCGCGAACATCTATGCTGCGCCGCTGTGGATCGGCGGCTTGATCTGTTTTTTACGCAGCCCACGCTACCGTCCGCTGGCCTGGATGTACCTGATCCCCGCGGCCTATTTTCTCTCCGCCCAGGGGAGCTTTTACTACCTCGCGCCCGCTTATCCGATGCTGATTGCTATGGGTGCGGTTGGAGGCGAGCGCTGGGTTGAGCGGCTCTCCAAGGTGTGGCGCTGGATTGTGAAGATCTTTTTCTTCCAGGGAATCGTGATTGCCGGAATCGCGATTGGCGCCGCCATTGTGCCGCTGGCCGACTCCGGTCCGCTGATGCGCTACGCTTTGGATAAAAACGACGCCCTGCGTGAGGAGATTGGATGGACGGAGCTGGTCCGCACCGTCGCTGGAATCCGCGATTCCCTGCCTGCCGAGCAGCAGGCGCACCTCGGCATCGTAGTCGGCAACTACGGAGAGGCTGGCGCCATCGAAATGCTTGGGGCCGCTTATCATCTGCCTCCGCCCATCAGCACGGTAAACTCGTTCTGGTATCGTGGCTATCCCACGCCGCCGCCCACCACCATCATCCTGCTGGGCAATAGCCGCGAACGCGCCGACGAGATCTTCACCAACTGCCGTCTGGCCGGACAGAATGGCAATCCGTCGGTCGTGAAAAATGAAGAGAGCGAGTGGCATCGGGAGATCTTCGTCTGCGGTCCTCCGCGCATGTCGTGGCAGGAACTGTGGCGGAAGGTTCGCGACTTCGGATGATGAAGTGAACGAACAGTGAGCATCTGCTTCGTGCAATGCGCCCCACCACAGGGCGGCTAACCCAACTGACTCACCTTCACCTGCAACTTCTCGAAGTCCACAGTGCCCAGTCCGCGCGCGGCGGCCATGGCCAGATAGGGCATCTGCGCGGGATCGAGGTTCCAGTAGGCTTTGGCAACGTACGCGTCAATGGCCACCGGATCGGTTCCGGCGACGAGGGTCTTCTTGGCCGCAACGTCTTCGAGGTTGCCGCCGGTTGGCCCGTTGCGCAGCAAGATGCGATAGCAATCCATCACGGTGAGCGTGGGCAGCATGAAGTTGGCCAGATCGACGAGGCTCTGATGAATCTGCTGATGCAGCCGGTTGCGCTCGCCGCCCAGTATGCCGTACCAATTCTTCATGCCCAGCGTTGCGCCGGTCAGCACATGATGCTTGGCTACGGGCACGTTGATGATCTTGTCGGCCTCCAGAAACGGCGTGAAGACGGGCCACGACTTCAGCACCACGCCGCCCATCTCCACCTCGCGAAAGAGCTCTGGATCGGGCAGGATGACTTCGGCGTGCTCGGCCAGCGCGGCGGCCTGAATGCCGGAGCGATGAAAACAGCGGCGCGCTTCGTTGCAGCTCACATCCGTGACGATGACCCGCTTGGCCCCGGCCTGCCAGCACTGGCGCACCAACTCCGCTACCACGTCTGGGTTGGTGTTGGCCGCCTGCTCCGGCGTGCGGTCCCAGGCAATGTTCGGCTTGATGACCACCACATCCTGACGGCTGATGAAGCGGCTGATGCCGCCCAGATTTTCCAGCGCCTTCTCGACCAGAGCGCGCGGCTCGCCGTTCTGAACCACAGTCATCTGCGGCCATTGAGAATCGGAGCCAATGCGATGATCGCGTCGCGCCTGCTCACCCTTGACGGGAAGCGGACGAGTGCTGCGCTCGCTGAGCCAGAACGCCGCGCCTGCCGCAACCGCGGCTGTACCGCCCACGCGCAGCAATTGCAGCAGAGCCTCACGGCGCGTCAGGCTCTGCGTTGGGCTGGCTGCAACTTCCGGCTTGCAATCGGTTTCATCGGCCATGATTTTCTCCCGGCTACACTTCCAGCAAATGAATACGCTGCGGATCGTTTGTCCCCAGATTATGTGTACTGTCAGCAGCAGTCGCAATGTAGCGCGGCGGACGGTTCGCGGCCTCTAGCGACGCCATGCCCGCTTCCGCGCGCTTGCGTTCGATCATCTGCCACGCCGTGTGATCGACAGCCACGCGGTCTTCGCCGACGATCAGTGCATTGGGCTGCCAGAGCCGCTCTGGATGGAAGCCTGGACCTCCATCGTAGACCGAACTCATCGCATCGCCAATCGTGAAGCGAACCTTCTCGCGAATGGCGGGAATGCAGTTCAGATCAGCCACGCTGGGGTTGCAGCCATGCGCATGAAGTTCATTGGGCCGCGCAACAACGCCGTACATATTCTTCATCGAGAAGGTGACGCCGGCCAGTTCGTGATCCTTGAGAATCGGCAGATTAATCACCATCGCGCACTCGCGGCTGAGAATCTTGGCCAGCTTCACATTCACAGCCGAGCCGAAGGCGACTGGCTCCTCTTCATAGCCGGCCACATCGCTGCCGATGACACGAACGCGGTTGGGGTCGGTCGAAATGGACAGCCCGCACGCCTGAATGTCGCGCGCGTTGCGATCCCAGACAATGATCTCTCCCGGCTTCACGCCCGCCTCCTGCAACCGTTCGCAGACGGCCATCACCAGCGCAGCGTGCGTGGAGATTCCCTTGCCGCCCAGCCCGTTCACCTTGAGGCCGATCACCTTGCCCACCGGCACAATGCTCTTCCATGCCGCAACCGGCTTGTCATGCCCGGTGTATGTGGCGATGGCGCGATCCAACAGCGCCTGCACGCGCTTCTCGTCAAGTTGCCCGCTGGCATCATGCAGCGCCGCGTCGCGCGCCACCACAACCTTCGATTTGCCCGCTGTTGTCGCAGCCAATCCCAGCTTGCTTTGCGCGCCGATCAGCACGGCGCCTGCGGCTGCATCCTTCAGAAACTCTCTGCGGTTTTTCATGGCTATCCTCTCGTTTTTGTTGACCAGCAAAAATCCGTTACAGCTTTGCTTCAACTCCATGCGCCAGCGCCAGCAGCGCGGCTTGCCCATTCGGCGCGGCCTCATACGCAGTAATGCGGACCAGCGCCTGCCCCTTGCGGAAGATCACGCTCTGCGCATAGGCCACGCCCGCATCGCCCAACTGCACGGTCTGCGCATCCTTGCTCTGACCCTTCTCAAGGATTGCGCGCGCGCCCGTCGCATCCTTCATCGTGTACACGTCCACCGTCGCCTCCAACTGCCCTTGATACTTGTAGTCGGAGGTCGATGTGCTGACCACGCCCACGCTGATGTATTGCTCGGCGTCGCCGTCAATGTACTGCCACAAATCCTTTGCGGCAAAGGTACGCGTCTCGCTGGTCTTTTCCCATCCGGCAATCGCACCCGAAGCCGGAAAGACATCGGCATTCTTCTTCTTGCAACCAACGCAAATAACCGAAACAAGCACAACAATCGCCACTGCGGCGAAAACACTTTTTGTTTTGAACTTCACGGATGATTCTCCTTCATCTTCTGTTGAGTAAAATCTGACTGCTCGGCGAGCGGCTCTCGCCGATGCTGGCCTGGACTATTTCTTCTTGCGTCTTTTCGACGCCATGATAGCAACCAACGCGCCCATCCATGCCGCGATGACCCCACACCAAATTGGCAACATCCATCCAACTGAATTGAACTTCACGAAGCATTCTCCTTCATCTTCTGTTGAGCAAAATCTGACTGCTGGGCGAGCGGCTTTCGCCGATGCTGGTTACGTAAACGGCCGGATGCTCTTGCAGCGGACAGGCGTACTCGCACGCGCCGCAGCCCACGCAGCGGCTGGGATCAATGCGCGGCTGCTTCAGCGTCTTGGTGTTGCCCGCCGAGTCGATCACCTGCGCCTCTTCAACATAAATCGCTTTTGGCGAGACCGGGCACCACTCTTCGCAGACAATGCACTCGGTGGCCATGGCCCACGGCAGGCAGCGTCCGCGATCATAGAACGCCGTCCCCAGGCGAATCGGCTGGCTCTGTTGTTGCGCGCCCACCCCGACCACCCAACCCTTTTGCTTAGGCGTGATCTGCCAGATCGCGCCTGTCGGGCAGACTTCCGAGCATTGCACGCAACTCGGCTCGCAGTAGCCAATGCGCGGCACCAGCGTCGGCGACCACAATCCCTCGATCCCCGCTTGTTCCAGCGTCGGATGCAGCGCGATATTCGGGCAGGCCTTCATGCACTCGCCACAGCGAATGCAGCGCGACAGAAACTCCGGCTCATCGAGCGATCCCGGTGGCCGCAGCAGCCGCTCGTTGCGCCCTTTGCCCAGGCCAACATTCGAGCGCATCAGCGGCACCAGCGCCGCGCCCGCCGCCACGCCGGTCAGCGCCCGCCGCCGCCCCAAATCAGGCGAGGCAACCTCCGTTTCATTGCGGAAGAGTTTGAACTGCAAGCTCTCATGCGGGCACGCGCCCACGCAGTTCATGCACATCAGGCACTCGGATTTATGCCATGGCACGCCGCCAATCGGATCGTCGCCACCCTGGCAATTGAGTAGGCAGCGGTTGCAATTGTTGCAGCTCGCTGCGTCCTTGTGCAGCCCCAGGATCGACCAGCGCGAAAGCGCGCCCAAGAGAGCCCCCAGCGGGCAGATCGCCCTGCACCACCAGCGCGTCACGCGTAAGCTCATCGCCAGAATCGCGATGAACAGCACGCCCAAGATCAGCCCTTGCTGATAATGCGGCTGGCGCAGATCCAGCACCAATACTTGCAGGATCGAGTGAATCGTTCCGCCCGTTGCTTTGATGGCCGGAATGTTGCTATGTTCCAGTGGCGTGAAGATGGTGCGCGCAACGACATTAATCGCCGGCAGAACAGATAATCCAAAAGATCGCACCAATAAACTGAAAGGATCAAGCCAGCCCAGCGCCGCCGAGCCAAAGCAGGCCGCCACGAGGCCGGCAATCAGGACCAAGTACTTCCAGGTCTGCCAGCGCTTGTAGCGATTCGCCTCAATGCGCTGCTTGCCCCGCTTGGCCTCGCTCGGAAGATTGCCCACGAAGTGTTGCAGTGTGCCCATCGGGCAGATCCAGCCGCAGAAAAACCGCCCCAGAAAAAGCGTCGGAAGCAGAATCAGCAGGCACCAGATCAGCCCGCGATAGAGCGCGTGCCCGGCCAGAGCATTCAGCAGCGCCACCAGCGGATCCCACTCAAAGAACAGCCGCACCGGCGGACGCAGTTGAATCTCTGTTCCCGCAGTGGGAAAAAGGCTCCACGAGGTAAAAAACAGTAATCCAAGAAAAAGCAGCAAAAAGACTATCTGAGAAATCCTGCGCAACTTCGGCAATCTGGACCGGTTCAAGAAATGCCTCCACGCCCGCGGATGCTAACCGTACAGGAGAATGATTGTCGCTCCGGCAACCGCTGGACAGTGATCTGCGTCACCGGTCGGGGCAGTTAGGCAAAACCAAGAATGGGCGGAATCTATTGTTTGTCTTTCGATTCAAAAAGATAGATATGGTGAGTCCGGAGAAATTCGAACTCTCCGGTCATTACAGATTGCAAACGGGTTATGGTTGCTGGAGATCGTTGACACTGAAGTACCTCCGAAGTTCGATCCGGTGCCATTGATACCAGTAAATCAAGCTGCCCCAAGCCTCGAATGCGAGACTTGGGGCAGCCGGTTGTTGATGGATAACTGAGATCAGAAACCTCTGCTTCACTTACTGGATAATCACCACGTTCATGCTCCACGGAGCGAGAGTAAGAGCCAGCGGCAGAGTTGGCGAAGTGATTGTGGTGGTGGTTGGCGGAGCCCAGGTGTTCGTTCCTGCCGGGTCCGGAATCGTCCCAGTCGGCGAGCCCGACAAGTCATAGATGGCCTTGTCGTAGGTTTCGACCGTGACGCTCGTAGCCTTGGTCTGCGCCGAAAGCGTTACTGAAACCGCCTCGCTTGTGGTTTCGTTCCGGTTAAACAGCACCAACGCGGTGCCGCCGCTATGGGTTGCCGCATACGCAACCACATCCGCAGTATCGCCGGTCACGCTTGCAGTGAGCACGCTTTCACCCGTGACGGCCACGTTGCTGAAGAGCTGGAAGGCACGCGCCGTGGGCAGCAAGACTCCTGGCGCCAAGGTCTCGGCAGTGCATTCGTAATAATCAGTCAGTCCGTCGGAGAAGACCATGTAGCCGCCGAAGCTCTGCCAGCCATAGAGCGAGCTGGAGAAGTTCCCGCCGTAAGTGCTATCCGCGCATCCGCCGAAGCCGATCCACCAGGTTGCGCGCGAGACCCCGTCATTCATCATCTCGCCCAGTTCCTGGCCGGCAAACAATGCCTGCGTGATGGACATGCTTTGTTTGCCCGGAGAGCTGTAGGTTGCGCCCATCTCACCGACGTAAATGGGTGTGTCCGGCGTTCCCCATTCAGCCAATTCCGACTTGATGGTGTTGAGGTTCGTGGTTAATTGCTGCGCATCCTGATGGATGAGCGTAGTGTCGTTTTCAAATCCCGGCGCCTCGGGATAGTAGTGGTATTCCACGAAGTCGTAGGATCCCTTCGCATTGGCGAGCACTGTATTGTCCCAACCGCCGACCGTATTGTCCGCGTCCACCACAACGCCGACCAGCGTCTTCGGAGAGGCAGCCTTGATCGCCTCATAGTAGCCGCTGCTTCCCGCTACTGCGGCGGCGTAAGTGGCGGGGTTGTTTGCTGGGGTGTGCAGGTCTTCTTCCCAGGTGGCTCCGTAGACCTCATTGCCCACGGTCATGTGGCTCACCGTGATGCCGTCCGTAAGAGCGGCAGCGGCCCATGCTGCTGCTTCGCTCGGCAAGCCGCCTCCAGTGCAGGTTGGGTTGGTGCCGTAGTCTGCCGTAAGCGCCACGTCGAGGCCAGCCGGAATGGCAAGGTCGCTTACGAAATTCGCAAAAATGTCATCTGCATCGGGCGTGCCGCCGCCATAGGGAGCGTTCTGGCAATTGGTATTGGTCTCCCAGTGGTACACGTCCGACCACGATCCGCCCGGCCAGCGCACCGCCTTGATGCCGGCGGTCTGGAAGGCATCCACAATCGCAGTTTGGTTTGTGACAATGTCATACCATGCAGGCATGTTCATTCCCAAAAGCTGGTCCGTCACGGTTGGGCCTTTGCCCGTCTGGTTCACCGATATCGCAGTAGTCCCGTTGACGTTGAGTCCGATGGTGCTGGTCGCCGTCGTGCTGCCAGAGGTTCCAGTGATGGTGACCGTGGCCGATGCGGCAGGAACTGCGGCAGCAGCCGTGAAGGTGATGACACTGGAGCCGGTTGTGGGGTTGGTGCCGAAGGCGGCAGTTATGCCGGTAGGCAGGCCGGTGGCTGTAAGATTCACGCTTCCGGCGAATCCGCCGAAATCCGTTATCGTGAGGGTGTCGGTGCTACTGCTTCCCTGGTTGATCGTTAGCGGTGACACCGAAGGCGCCATCGTAAACCCGCTGCCACTGCCGACGCAGGTTGTCCCGTTGATGGCAAAGTTCGCGGGTGGAGCGTTGGTGATGCCGTTCCAAGTGCCGTTAAATCCCAAGCTGCCATAGCTCGCGCCGGCGGCGATGGCGCCATTGTAGCCTTCGCTATTCACGGTCACGTTCGCGCCGCTTTGGCTCTCAATGCCGTTCCAGAGGGATGCGATCGTCTGTCCGTTGGCCCACGTCCAGGTCAGCGTCCAGCTTGTCCACGCGCTTGTTCCCGTGTTGTAGATGTCGACGGAGGCGCCGAAAGAGTCGGAACCCTGGGGTGTAATCGAGTAGACAACCTTGCACGCTGTGGCAGAGCCGCTTCCGGAAGAGACGTTAATGCTCACGGCACTCGACGTGCTGGTCGCGTAAGTCGTCGATCCGCCGTAGACAGCCGTCAGTGAGTAGCTTCCCGCTGTGGCGAATGAGGTCGTGAGCGTTGCCACTCCCGCGCTAAGCGTGCCGGTTCCGAGCGAGGTAGTTCCTGAATAGAAAGTGACCGTGCCCGTAGCCGCTGAAGGCGCAACCGTGGCGGTCAGCGTGACGCTGGCGCCCGCCGTCGGTGTGGTGGTGGATGCGGCCAGCGCAGTGGTCGTGGCCGTCTTGGTCCCCGCACTGACCGTCACTGTGACGGCGCTTGACGTGCTGGTCGCGTAAGTCGCCGATCCGCCGTAGACAGCCGTCAGTGAGTAGCTTCCCGCTGTGGCGAATGAGGTCGTGAGCGTCGCTACTCCCGCGCTAAGCGTGCCGGTTCCGAGCGAGGTTGTGCCTGAGTAGAAAGTGACTGTGCCCGTAGCCGCCGCGGGCGCAACCGTGGCTGTCAGCGTGACGCTTGCGCCCGCCGTCGGTGTGGTGGTGGAAGCGGCGAGCGCGGTGGTCGTGGCCGTCTTGGTCCCTGCACTAACCGTCACTGTGATGGCGCTCGACGTGCTCGTCGTGTAAGTCGCCGACCCGCCGTAGACAGCTGTCAGCGAGTAGCTTCCCGCTGTGGCGAATGAGGTTGTCAGCGTCGCCTTGCCCGCGCTGAGCGTTCCGGTTCCGAGCGAGGTTGTGCCCGAATAAAAAGTGACTGTGCCCGTAGCCGCCGCTGGCGCAACCGTGGCGGTCAGCGTGACGCTTGCGCCCACTGTTGGCGTTGTGGTGGATGCGGCCAGCGCGGTGGTCGTGGTGGTCTTGGTCCCTGCACTGACCGTCACTGTGACGGCGCTTGAAGTGCTGGTCGCGTAAGTCGTCGATCCGCCATAGACAGCGGTGAGTGAGTAGCTTCCCGCCGTCGCGAATGAGGTTGTCAGCGTCGCCTTGCCCGCGCTGAGCGTGCCGGTTCCGAGCGAGGTTGTGCCCGAATAAAAAGTGACTGTGCCCGTAGCCGCCGCGGGCGCAACCGTGGCCGTGAGCGTAACGCTTGCGCCCACTGTTGGCGTTGTGGTGGATGCGGCCAGCGCGGTGGTCGTGGCGGTCAACGTCGCGCCGCAGGTCGTTCCGTTGACGGCGAAGGAGGCGGGCACGGCATTCGTTGTGCCGTTCCAAGTGCCATTGAATCCAACGCCAGAGACAGTGCCGCCGGCGGCCACGCTGCCGTTGTAAGGCTCGTTCTTTACCGTGACGTTTGCGCCGCTCTGGGTTTCAATGCCGTTCCAAAGCGACGATACCGTCTGCCCGTTGGCGAAGGCCCAGGTCAGCGTCCAGCTAGTCCAGGCGGCCGTTCCCGTGTTTTGGATGGTGAGGGCCGCGCCGAAAGCGCTGGTGTTTTGCGGTGAAATTGTGTAGACAACCTTGCACGCGGTTTGAGCTGTTGCATACGGCGTAACAAAAGTTAGAAGCAGGGCCGCGAGTACCAGGAGGTACCCGCTCAGGCGGCGAGTGAATGCCCGCCCACGGGAGGGAGTGAACTGCTGAGACATGGATTCTCCTTTACATCAACTGCACCAAACTGCCCACCCAAATCCACGTGGATCAGTGTGCCTTGATTGAATAACTCCGGTATTGAATAGAAAGATCAAAGAGGATGAAGAAAATGAATTCCTCTTGCATGGGAAGAAAATCTTAGACTCTCAGCAGACTCGGCAAACGGATGCACTCTGTTTTTGAATGCAATCAATGGCGCGTCGCTCCCGAGATGAAACATCGAGGACACGACAATCGCAACTGATCTCAAACCCGGCCTCCAAGCAACGTGTGCATGGTGGTCGTCAAAATCTGCCAGACTCGCATACATGAATCTTCGCAGCCCAAGCTAAAACGATTAAGCATGGAAAAGTCAAGTAACCAAAGTAATATAGGTAACCTGTCCATCCAGAAATGCTTTAGACACAACGTAGAAGGCAACTCCAGGACGGAAGTGTCTCGGAAGGGTTTGCCAGCATTCACTATTTGGCCTCGATATGACTTGCGTTGCATCTGGCAATTGGCAGTCCTCATTGCTCTTTCTGCGTTCTTGTAATACCTATTCAACGATGACTTCATTTTGTCGAGGACTTTTCTAGTGGAGCTGTGGTATGCTTCCGGCGTCCTCGAACGGTGGCAGATTCCGGGTGATTGCGCCCCCTCCCGGCGAGCTGGAGTTTGCTTTGGGCCGCTGCTTATCCCGTAAATGAATAGCGGCGAATCGGTCTACCTTCCTCAAAGGAGAAATCCAGACATGACACTCATACCTCCCCCAATTTTCCCGCAGACTCCCGTCGTCTCCGGTCGAATTCTCAGCCGTCCGCAGAAGTGGACCCAACCTGCTGCCCTTTGGGCAGTTTTTCTGCTGCTGCCTGCTGTTCGCGTTTGCCATGCCCGTCCATCCACAGGACAAGGGCGATTGGGCGTGGATGAGTGGAAGTAGTTCTCCCAGCAACTACGATGGCGAACCCGGAATCTACGGCACGCTGGGAACATTCGCCGCCGGAAACACTCCCGCAAGCCGCTACTTGGCATCGCGTTGGACCGACAGCAGCGGGAACCTCTGGCTCTTCGGCGGCTATGGCATTGATGCCGACGGGTCCGAGAGCGGACTCAATGACCTTTGGGAGTTCAATCCTTCCACCAACGAATGGGCCTGGGTCGGCGGCAGCATCGAGAGCGGCGCCACTTCCGGCCTGCCCGGGGTGTATGGCACATTAGGAACGTTTGCCGCCGGAAACATCCCCGGAACCCGTTATGGGGCCGTGAGCTGGATCGATAAGAGCGGGAATTTCTGGCTCTTTGGCGGTTTAGGTTACGATGGCGTCGGCGGCTCGGGCTGGCTCAACGACCTGTGGGAGTTCAACCCATCCACCAAGGAATGGGCGTGGATAAGCGGAAGCGACTCGGCCGGCGGTAGCGGCCAGGTGGGAGTCTTCGGCACGCAGGGAACCTTTGCCGCCGGAAACGTTCCCGGAGGCCGCCAGGGCGCCACCGGCTGGATCGATAAAAGCGGCAATCTCTGGCTCTTTGGCGGCACGGGCTTCGCTTCCAGCACGCAACTGGGCTATCTCAACGACCTGTGGGAGTTCAATCCATCCACGAAAGAATGGGCATGGATGAGCGGAAGCAGCACCATGAGCTGTCCCGGTATCAATGGTGCAAATTGCGGCGCGTCCGCTGTCTATGGCACGTTGGGGAAACCTGCGGTTGGAAACGTCCCCGGAGCGCTTACGGGCCCGGTAAGTTGGATCGACGGCAGCGGCAACCTTTGGCTCTTTGGCGGCGCTTTGGACCAGAGCATTTCCAACGATATGTGGGAGTTCAGTCCCTCCACGAAGGAATGGACATGGATGGGTGGAAGCAGCTTGGACAACCAGCCCGGAGTCTACGGCACATTGGGAACGGCTGCCGCTGGAAACATCCCCGGAAGCCGCATGCAGGCCGTTAGCTTGACCGACAGCAGCGGGAATTTCTGGCTCTTCGGCGGCACAGGCTACAGCTCGACCGATGCTTACGGAGATCTCGACGATCTTTGGAAGTTCAACCCTTCAACAAACGAATGGACATGGATCGATGGAAGCAGCGCCGCCAACCCGGCCGCGGTGTACGGCACATTCGGAACACCGGCGGCCGATAACATTCCTGGAGGTCGTCAAGGCGCATCGGGCTGGTTCGATGCTAGCGGCAATCTCTGGATCTTTGGCGGCTACGGCAGTCCCAACGATCTTTGGAAGTACCAGCTCTCCGCCGCAACTTTACCGGCTGCCGCCACACCAACATTCAGCGTCGCGAGCGGAACCTATACCGCGGTACAGTCGGTAAAGATCAGCGATACAACGGCTGGCGCAAACCTCTACTACAGCACCAACGCGGCCTCGGAGACGCCGGTTTGGAATGCATATAGCGGACCGATCGCCGTCGACACGACGGAGGCGATCGAGGCGACTGCAATGGCCAGCGGACACTCGACCAGCGCTGCGGCAACCGCCACTTACACCATCAACCTACCCCCCGCTGCCACCCCAACTTTCAGTTTGCCGAGCGGAACTTTTACTACGACGCAAACGGTGACCATCTCCGATGCGACGGCTGGGGCGACCATCTACTACACCACCAACGGGACCGCGCCTACAACCGCTTCGCCCGTCTACACGGGGGCGATTGAAATAACTTCGAGCGTAACTATCGAAGCCATCGCCCTAGCTCCGGGTTACTCCATCAGCGCGGTGGCTTCGGCAACCTACAACCTTGAGGCGATTCCCACATTCATCTCGCTGACCTCTTCGTCGAATCCGTCCAACGTGAGCCAGTACGTAACTTTCACCGCAATGGTTACGGCCCCGCTCCTATTCGAGGTTCCACCCGGATCGGTTCAGTTTAGCGTCAACGGCGTGGCGATGGGTTCCCCGGTTCCGCTCAAGGGCATCTACGCCGTTTACACAACCGCCGCGCTCTTCGCCGGCAGCGACAGCATAACTGCGACTTACATTCCCACCATCGGCTCAGGGTACACCGCTAGCACAGGTACGCTGGTCCAGTCTGTCGCCGGAAATTGCGCTGGAATCACCGCCACCACGCTTAGCTCTTCACAGAATCCGTCCACGCTGGGCCAGCCTGTAACCCTAACGGCAACGGTTGTGGCCACGGCTATTCCCGCATGTGTCATCGGCACCCCCGCAACCGGTACGGCCACTTACGCGCCTTCTGGAATCTACGGAACCGTCCAGTTCACCGTGAACGGCGTCGCCGCTGGAGCGCCGGTTATCGTAAGTAGCGGCACTGCCAACGTCTTCGCCGGCGTCACCGCCACGTACACAACCAGCGCCCTGGCAGCCGGGACGAACGTGATAGGAGCGGTCTTCACGGAAGGCAACGGCTACTTTGAATCCAGCACAGCCGCGGGGTTGAGCCAGGTAGTGAATGGCAGCGGCTTTGTCCTTACGCTCACTCCCTCGTCCCTGACGATCGCCCAAGGCAGTTCTGGAACCTCTAGCATCACGGTTACAGGAGCTGCCAGCCCTGTAACTCTTGCCGCTCTCGGATTGCCCAGTGGCGTAACGGCCACATTCTCCCCGAACCCCACCAGCGGAACCAGCGTGCTTACGCTGGCGGTCAGCGCATTTGCCGCCACCGGTAACTCCACGATCACCATTACCGGAACATCCGGCGGCCGCACCGCAAGTACAACCATAGCGCTCGCCATCACCGCCGCGCCCTTCGCACTCTCCATCTCGCCAACCTATTTGTCCGTGCCTCAGTGCGGCTCCGGACTTGTCACCCTCACCCAGGCCGATCTGGCGGCAGGCGTAAACTACACTTTTACCGGCTTGCCTAGCGGCGTCACTGCCACCATCGACCCCGTGCCAACCCGCGTCGGAGTGACCATTTACACCATTGCCGCAAGCTGCTCCGCGGTGCCGCAACTCGTAACGGTAACCGTCACCGGAACCTACGGCGGCCAGACCGAAACCGCTACCTTCGCGTTGGACGTGTCTTACGCCGTTTCCGCTTCGCCCGCGAGCCTGACCATTCCGCAATCAGGCAAGGGCGCCAGCACCATCGCCGTGGCGGGAGTTCCCGCCGGCAAATTCCCGAGCGGCGTAACCTTTGAAGCATCAAACCTGCCCAACGGAGTTACCGCGTCCTTTAGCCCCACTTCTTCCATCAACACCAGCTTGCTAACTTTGACGGCCAGCAGCACGGCCCCGGCCGGTGCCTACACGGTGACCATTTCCGCTATCGGGAATATATCCAATACGCTGGAGGTACTGCTCGGATCCACCACCATCGCGGTTACCGTGACCGCGCCGCCGCCCTCCACATGCACAATCGACTACGTGATTCAACCTCAAAACACCAGCGCCTTCGGAGCTAACATCACCATCAATAACACCGGAACCACGGCATTGACCAGTTGGACGCTGAGCTGGGCCTTTGCCAACGGCCAGACTATTACCCAGCTCTGGAACGGTGCGGGAACCCAGAGCGGAGCCAGCGTGACCGTAACCAACGAGAGTTATAACGGCAGCATCGCCGCCGGCGCAAGTTACAGCGGCGTGGGATTCAACGGAACTTGGAATGGCGTAACCAACGCCGTGCCCACGGCAATCTCACTCAATGGAATGGCCTGCGTGGTTAATTAGCTCATCGCGCCAACGGGAGCGGAACGGGAGTTTGGACCCGCTCCGCATCTCTGATCCAAAGAAAACGAGCGCGGCTTATGCCGCGCTCGTTTTCTTTTAGAATGCCCGGCCAGCGCTCCGTTGATTCACCAAAAGCTCTTGGATGGAATGGCCTGCTGCCCTGCGGACCTATGGCATTCATCTCTCGCCGGTCTCATCTTACCGCGCGGTTCTTGATAACGCACTTTGCCGCCAAGTCAAAACATGGGCATCGTTGGTATTTGTTATAAACAATCATGCACGGACAGTTGAATTTCAGCCCGTAAATAAACATTGCCAGTACGACGTAGAGCAGATAATAAATAGGATGCCATATCAAGCTTAGGCTCCAAAATACAATCATCATCCCGGATTTGGAGCGATAGGAGAAGGCGACTTTTTCCGGCGTCAAACAGTATCCCAGGTACAGATGAATGGTAAAAAGGAGAATCACGCTGGATAAAGTCAAGCCTTGCCAAAGGTAATAGCCAAGAAGGCATATTGCCATGATCTTGATGGCAACGGCATAGAAGCCGCTGATGGTTGGCGCTAACATATGAACGTTTTCCTGATAAGAGACGTAACCCGGCAGAACCTTGCTGAGTTCTCTTTCTTCGGCGCGCGCGCGTGCCATCATGAGCGGCAGAATCACCAGAGTCGTGAGCGTCAGGGTGATCCAATTGAACATGATGAAGCTCGCGCTCCAACACCATAGCAGCAGGGATGCATACATCGGGTGCCTCGCCAGCGCATAGGCCCCCGTCGAAATCAGTCTGTGATCCTGCTTGATTTCTATTTCATTGGACCACATAAAACAAATGTTGAATTTTGCCCAGATATGCCAGATGATGGCGCAAAGAATCAAAACCAAGCCGACTCCAAAATAAACGGATTGAAGCTGGGTATTCATTTTGATTTGCCCGATGCTGCGCAGCCAGAAAGGAAACAGCGCCGCAATGCAGACGATCATCTCGCGGGTCGAAAATGGGTGAAATATTTTTCTTGCAATCTTGGTGGAGAGTGCGGAGTGTTCCAGAAACTTGAACGCGGCTGCCACCAACAGGATCAAGCAAGTCAAATAGATGACGCTCATTCCGGCGACGAACAAAAATGGATTCATTGATTGATTCGCCATGCGTTGGATTGCATCATGCATGATAGCTTTCCTTTTCTTCGCCGCGCAGGCCGGCGAGGCGCGTCGTTTCCAGATCGCCGCGATAAAACATATTGTAAGTGTCGAAGGGAATAAGCCGCTTCCCGTCCGGATGCGCAATATGAATGCAGCTCTTCTTCACGCTGCGCACATCGAAGGCCTCGGCATCGATGAACTGGACAATCAGCACGCGAAAGAGATCCTTGTATCCCAGATCCTTGGGCAGCAAGACCTTGGGCAGGCAGCAAAGCAACTCGCGGGGCAGGCAGCAGAGCAGTTCGCGCAACGTAGAAGCCTGCGCAATCGGCGAATGATTGGTCGCAAAGAGCTTGAAAATATGGTCGCGCAAGCCCTCCTCCTGCTCATAGACAATGGTGTTTTTAGCCCCGTTGATCAGCACCTCCGGCGGCACCATACCGGTCAGCGGAATCGTCTTGCCGCCCATCTTGATCGCGTAGGCCATGGCCAGCGCATCTGGATGGCAGGGAACCGGAATCAGATCCTCCGGCTTGAAGACGCTGGTCTGTTCGAGTATGCGCCGCCGCACCTCAGTCAGCGTCAAGCGGTGATGTGCGCTCTCAAAGCCAAGCAAGCGCCCCGCCTGCTGTACCGGCTGAAAGGTCACTCCCCGCACCGCCGGCTGCGTCAGCGCAAAGTCCACAATCGCGCCCAAATCATTGTCGTTCACGCCGCGCGCGACCGTCACCACCAGCGTGGTTGAGATCCCTAACTTGTTCAGCCGCTCCAGCGCCTTTTCGCGAATCCCGCGCAGATCCGCGCCGCGCAACTGCATCAGCGGCTCGCGCTGCAGCGAGTCGAATTGCAGATACAGTTCAAACTCCGGCATGAACCCGGCGAGGCGCTTGGCAAACTCCTCGTCCTGCGCAATTCTGATCCCGTTGGTATTCACCATCAGATGGCGGATGGGCCTCTCCTTGCACATCTCCAGCACGCGGAAAAAATCCGGATGCAGTGTCGGCTCCCCGCCGGAGATCTGCACCACGTCCGGATTTTTTTCATTGCGCACCACGCAATCCAGCATCGCCTCGATCTGCGCGAGCGTGCGGTATTCGTTCCTGTGCTGCCCGCTGCCCGCATAACATATGGGGCAGGTCAAGTTACACGCATCGCAGATCTCCACCAACGCAATGCAGCTATGCTGCTCGTGGTCTGGACATATCCCGCAGTCATACGGACACCCATGCTTCACCGGCGTGTTATAGACCATCGGCTGCTCCGGCGTCTTGATAAATACTTCCCGCGCCCGCCGATAGTACTCCACATCGTCGGCCACCAAAACCTTTTGGCTCCCATGCTCCGGGCAGCGCTTCAGCATCCAGACCTTGCCGTCTTCAAAGACAATCTTCGCGTCCACCCGCCTGTAACAAGTCGAGCAGATCGAAATCGCCACGTCATAAAACAGATACGGGCGGAGCTTCTCAGTCATTCGAATCCTCTCGCGTCGCTTAGTTATCTTCTGTTATCGATCAGTATGTGATGCTGTCAAGTTGCCGGCTCTATCAGCGCTCACCAAACGGTTGACCAATTTGATGCTCAACTCTTTGTCTACCTGATCCAACAGGACCGGTAAACTCCAAAGATCTGCTGAAGCATCCTTTACATGAAAACGTATGAACGGATTCTCAACTTCCGTCTCTCGCCATTGCAACACACTCTGCAACTTCATCAGCGTCGCCGAATCCTTGATGTGGAATGTCACACTTCCGGACTTCGACAAGGTTGCAGGCTCCACAGTCTCACTCAAAATAGTGACCGCCAGAACCGCATCCTGTTTTTCTCCATCCTTGCCAACATGAGCGTTGATCTTCAACGTCCACGATTGTTCGTTGATGGTATCGGCAATCTTCTGCGCAAGGGCGGCTGAATCCAGATGATGCGAAGGCGAAGTATTCTCAACCTCAACGCGGATGTTTTGAATCCCATCGAACGCGCCGTGAATCGTCGGAGGCGCTGGTGGAGGGGTGCGCTCCGGCTGCGGCCCCAAAAAACAGGCCCCGCAAGCCAGAATCCCCACCACACCAGCCAGCGTCAGCAGTTTCTTTCTAACCATGGATCTGTCCATCCCTGCTTGTTCCTTGCTTTCCAGGAACATTATTCGTTCCTGTCGATCTTTGTATCATCCTCCTCTTTGGGAAAAATCTCCAATTGTGACACTTTCTTCGAAAAGCCCCTAAAAATCAAAAGTGTCACAACCACCAGAAGCGTCAGCGCCAGCCCGGCCGCCGACAGCACGATTACCACCAGCTCCAGAATTCCGAGACCGATCCAGTTGCCGTCGAAACCCGACGAAATAAAATACGTAAACCCGCACAGCCCCAGCGAAATTCCCAGAACAATCGCCAGCACCGTAACGAACTTTGCAAATGGTATCCGATCAATCAGCCTCTCGATCATGTTCTTCCTTTCCTGCGCGCAGCAAATCTATTGCTCATCGTCGTGCTTCGTTTCGGCCTTCCGATGAAACAAACTTTCAACTCGATCTTTTTCCGGCTTGGTAACCAGCCTATAGATGAAACTGATCGGCCATGCAACAAGCACGAACGCAATCCCGATCACTGAAATCACAATCCCCAACAAGCTAACCAAGTCAATAGTATTCAAAGTGTTCCCGAAAACAGTGTTTGGTACATGAGCCTGTCCGAAGATAGTCCATCCATGCCGGGCCTCGATCGAACTGGACAACCCGCACAGCCCCGAAGCGACCAGTAGCACAGCTGCCAGAACCACCAGCGCCCTAAGAAATCCTTCCAATTTACGCCCGAAAAGTTTCACTTTCGCTCCTTCTCGTAATAATCTCTCCCAAAACCAACCACAAAACTCCCGCAAGACAGCACCACTGAATCAGATCCATTCCGGCAATCAGCGGCTGCGGCTTCCAGAAGTCGATCACAATTCTCCAGCCCAGATAACTCGCCATAAAGATTCGGAAGCGAGCGCCATCCGGGAGCTTCATTCTTCTACTCACAAAGAATCCCAGCAAGAATAGAAAAAGAATCTCGTACACCTGCACCGGATGCCGTCCAACGCCATCTCCCAGATCCACAGCCCAAGGCAGCGTGGCCGGCTTTCCATAAGTGTCGTCCGCCAGGCCGGCCACGAGGCACCCCACGCGTCCCACCGCAATCCCCACGCACAGCGGCAACACAAACAGGTCGCCCGTCCGCCGCCGCAGTCCACTCAGTTTTTTCACTACCTCTACGCCCAGCCAGCCGCCCAACAGGCCCCCGACAATCGTCTTTCCTCCCGGTGAGAGCAGCAGCTCTAAAAGCCTCCCACTCCTCCAGGCCTCCATCACTGTGGGCCACTGCTCCGCCACTCCGAGCAACCGGCTTCCTATCAGCGCACCCACCGCTGCCGCTGCCAGCACCGTCCACCGCTGCGGCTCGTTCACCACGTCGCCCTGCCGCCCGCGCAGCCATCTGAAGACCGCGAACCCCGAGGCATACGCCAGCGTCTCCATCACTGGATGCCAGCCCGGATGAGAACCAATGGGAATCATTGCGATAGTATAGCGGTCCAAGGGGGTCGCTGGTAATTCGCGTGGAACTCTCTTCAATCCGAAACGGTTCTTCAACTCAAGACGACTGCATTGTAGACCATGTGAAGAATCACTGCGGGAGCCAGACGTCCTGATTTCTTGAAGATCAGAGCGTTGCTCACGCCCAGCAGGAAGACCGGAAACCAGGAGAGCGCCGGATGGTAGATGGCGAAGAACGCCGCGCTGCCGACAACCGCTTTCCAGCCGCCCCACTCCTTGTCCAAAGCCCTGAAGAGCAGCCCGCGAAAGAGATACTCCTCGGCAAAAGGAGCAAAAGCAATTGCCATCACGGCGTAGGAGATGCGCAAGTCTGGAACGCTCGCCATCTGCTCCTGCGCTTTGCGGATCATCTCGGCAGTCATCGGGATAAGATGCAAGACGGCGATATAGCCGCGCCCAATCATGCCCAGAACAAATCCGCAGCCCGCGCCGGCCAGAAGCCAGGAATACAAAGTGGCGTCGCCGAAGCCCATCGCTCGCCACCACGGCTGCCACTCCCGATCTTCATTTTTCTTTTCCTGCCAGCACCACACATCCTCCGCGCGCACACCGCGATTGCTCAGGAAATTCGCAACGCCGAAGGAGACGATCACCGCGCAGAGGCCATAACTGATCGCCTGCGCCACGCCAAGATGCTCGCGGCCCGCGAACGCTGCAATGATGCCGGTAACCACGGCCCCGCCCTCGACCAGAATGCTGATTGAAATCATCGCGTGCATCAGCGTCGGCGGAGGCGGAATCTTCTCCGCCCATGGATCGTAAAGATAAGGCAAGCGAGCGCGAAAGTTCTGCTACATGGCCGCGGCTGTAATGTACGAGTAGACGATCCCCATGATGGCGATATTCCACTGCTGCGTGAGAATTCCGATGGAGAAAGTCAGCATGCCGAGTTGAGCCGCCCAGCGCCGTCCACTCGGAATCTTCTGCGTCTCTCCGGAATCGGAGGTGACCGTGACCAGCGTGACAGCCTTCTCCGCCATGCTGCGCCCGAAAAAGTACCATCCCACGCCAACCAATACTATCTTCCAGAGCGCGGCTGGATAAACATAAACCGCATAACAAAGCACCAGCACCACAAGCCCTGTCGAGATCATCGACCAGAGCCATGCCTTGGCCTTCAGCAGGCTCTCCAGCCCTCGTGGCCAGGTCATGGAAATCCACAGCGCCGCGCCCTCGCTGGAGAGCGACTTGGGCCCCAGCACCCAAAGAAAGTAAGTGCCAAAGATAATACCCGCGCCGCAGATATAATTCCACGCGCCCTGCGCATGAACCAGCAGGCCGCGCAGGTTGAAGACCTGCACGCCGGCCACCGAGAGTGGTATCAGAATCGTTTGCACAATGGCGCTGCGATCGCGGATGAACCACAGAAACTCCTTGCGATAGAGCGGGTCTTTGCCGAAGCGCGGCTCGCCGGATCTCGGCTTGGATGGGCCTGTATCGGCTGCGCCAAAGTTGCCGGCCAATCCCTGCTGCGCGCCCCAGGCGCTGAACCAGACCGCGCTGGCAATCATCAGGACGGCGAGAATCCAGCACGTAACCATGCCGACAAGAAATGAGAACGAACCGTCCGATTGCCCGCCCAGAAAGAGCCGCAGCCACGGCCAGGGAAGGATGGTGAAGAAGGAAAGCAACTGCGCCAGCGCGGTTATCAGCTTGGGCACAATCGCCAGCCCCAGGAAAAACAGCATCATGGAGGCCCAGCCTAGCCAGCTCATGATGCCGATTACAGCGCCGCGCGAACGTGGAGCAAAGCGCAGAACCACGCCGATCTCCAGCGCCTTTCCCATGCACGCCGCGCCTACAACGATAGGAATGCCAATCAAAAATCCAGCCAGAATTCCCAGTAGCGGACCATATGCGAAGCCGTATAGAAAGATCACAAAGAGCGGGGCACACCAATAGATCGGATTGGCGGCGATGGGCGAAAGCATCTCAGCCAGAAAGACCGCGCCTGCCGGCACGGGATGCGAAAAGAGCCACTCCCACATCGGATGCCTGCGCCGCTGCAAGTCCATCTCCAGGCCTTCGCCCTGAAAGACCAGCATTATGACCCACCAGAAAAGAACGATTGAGCCAGCCAGCGCGGCGAGCGGGCCGGATTTGGCCAGCGCGGAGATTCCGGGCGTTGCTTCCTTGCTTGCAACAAAAGCCATAGTGCCGCGATCATTCATGGCTTTGTATAGTTTTTGTTCTATATTCGCTTGATTTCCGCCCCAACGTTCCGCAATTCTCTTGGCTTCGGAGGAGAAGGCAGATCGGTTCGCCGCATCTTTGTCCATTAATGGAAATTGTTTGGATTGGAGTTCAGTTAATTCGAATTCTGAAAGGAACAAACGGCTAACAACAATCTTTCCCTGCCGCTCAACATCAATCCGCTGGCCAGCTTGCACGGCTTGATCGACCACAAACGCCGCGGCCCCATTGAGAAAGGCCATGAAAAGAATCCCAAAGAAGTAACCAAACACGCTCCAGTCAGTGGAACTCTTGCCGGAACGCGCTTGCAGTAGCTCCTGCTGCCGCTTGCGCCGCCCAGCTGAGCGCTTGCGCACCGCGCCCAACAGCAGCCGAACGGTGCTCCAGAAGTTCGCGGGAATGTGCATGGAAGTCTTCATCTCTTTGGCGGCTGAATCCATCGCTCCCGTCGTAATATCACCGCGACAAACGCTTCAATTTCGGTCCCTTGATCGCCGAACACTCAGTCTCAGAGGCTACAGACTCCGGCGGCGGCTCTTCACCCTGAGCCTCCCGTGCCGTCAACTTTAGGAAGATATCTTCAAGGCTGGCTTCCCCGGAGGCAGCGCGCAACTCCTCCAGCGAGCCATTTGCCGCCAGCTTTCCTTCATTGATAATCACCGCGTGAGAGCAGAGCCGGGTCACATGATCCATCAGGTGCGTCGAGAATAAAACCGTCGTTCCCTGCGCGGCGGTCTCAAAGATCAGGTCGTAAAAGAGATGCGTCGATTCGACATCCAGACCATTGGTCGGCTCATCCAGAACCAGCAGCTTTGGCTGATGCAGCATCGCCAGCAGCAGCCCCAGCTTCTTCTTCATGCCGCGCGAATAATCCTCGGCATAGCTGTCAATATCTTCCGCCAGCCGGAGTTTGGCAATCACCGGCGCAATCCGCTCCAAGGTCTCGTCTGGCTTCAGCCCATGCATCGCCGCGCTCAACTCCAGAATCTCCCGGCCGGATAAATAGGAGTAAAAGATCGGCTCGTCAGGAAGAAATCCGATCAGCCGCTTGACCTCGACGCGCTCCTCGAAGGCGTCGCGCCCATCCACCAGCAGCCTACCCTCGGTGGCCTTCAGAATCCCCATCAGCAGCCGGAAGAGCGTCGTCTTTCCCGCGCCGTTAGGGCCGAGCAATCCGCAGATCTGTCCCGGCGGCACTGAAAAAGAAACATCCTTCAGCGCAATCTTGGAGCCGAAGGTCTTGGTCACGCGATCAATCAGAACCAGCGCCTCGGCAGGCGGGATCATCTGATCCTGAGAAGATGAATCGCCCGGCTTGACTTCCATTGGAAGATTGCTTTCGCTCATAGTCTGTTGCTTGCCGCTCCTTCCCAAATACATCAGTGGGGGTATTGCAAATCCGGTACCGGCGCGCCGGGTTGTGGCCTGTGGATGGGCGTCCACCAGACAGGGATGATCTGCGGGATGTGAATGTGGCGGAAGATGGGTGCCAGTTCCGGCGCGAACTCCTGAATCATATTGCGCGGGAAGATGGTGGCCAACTCCACCGCCGAGCGCTTGCCGGCTTCAGAGAGCGTGTTGTACCCCGGCGGCATATAAGCCATGCCGACAAAGCCGCCCGCAGCCGCCCCGGCAAAGTGCGGCACCGCCAGACGGGTCTTGCCGGAGTCGGTCTTCTCCATCGCTACAAACTCCCATGCGTGCAGAATGCGCTTGTAAGTCCAATCGCTGTGCGAGGGGAAGTAGCGCGCGTCGTAGCGGAAGGCAGCCTCGGTGACGAACTCCGCGGTATGCTTGGAGGTCTGCACGGCCAGCGTGCTGCCGTAGAGTCGCCCATAGGCGCCCCAGCCATCCTGCCAGGAGGGCGGATACTCGCTATTTGGATGGGCCATGCGGATGCCCGCTCCGATAGCCGGCATGACGACTTCCGGCGGGCCGTAGGTGGTGTAGGCATAGAATTTGAACTTCTGTTTAAGCGTCAGCGGCTTGCCGGGAGTCCGCAGCCGGCCCCACATAAACGGAACAGGAGCTCCGGGCGGAACGGCGCGCGGCGCGGCGGCCTGCGGCTGAGGCGCATCCGGGATGACCGCTGGCGTGGCCTGTGCGGTCGGGGTGCTTTGCGCGGTCGGCGGTGTACTCTGCGCGGCTACCGGAACGGCAGGCACAAGCAGCAGGCAGAGCGCAGCCACGACGGCGGCGATACAGAGAAAGAGCTTGGCTGGGCCGACTGGTTCTGGAGCGTGCACCTGATTTTCAATCATCTTACTTCCACTGTAGATGGGAATCTCCAGAATGCACGGGTGATTTCATAGAATTTTCGAAGTATTTTTTGGTTGCGTCTCGACAACCGGCACCTCCGATCTGGTGCGTCGTGAGCGGAACGAGTTCTTATCCGGCATTGGGGCGGGATTTGGTTGTAGCCGCCGCATGACGCGCAGTGCCCATTCGTGGTAGTCTCTCTGTAGACACTGAAGAGTGGATCTGAGAAGACAAGAGGAGTAACACACGCCGTGCTGGCGACTGCTAAGAAAACAACCCTGATTGAAAGCTTCCGCACCCATGATACGGACACCGGCTCGCCGGAGGTCCAGATCGCGATTCTGAGTGCGCGCATCAGCGAACTGACCGAACACTTCAAGACGCATAAAAAGGACCACGCTTCGCGGCGCGGCCTTTTGCAGTTGGTCAGCAAGCGCCGCCGCCTTCTGGATTACCTGAAGACGCACGATACAGATCGCTACCGCGACGTCATCGGCAAACTCGGGATTCGCAAGTAGCCGCTGGCTACCCAGAAAGCCAACCTTGACCATCGCATTGCCCCGGAAGCGCTCAGACCGGATCTTGGTCGCGGCCCCCATTCCTGACAGGACCAGGGGCCAAGGTCTCCTTGGCGAAGACGACCCGCCGCCAGGGACGGCGCACAGCTTTGAGCTGCGTGCCTCCCGGTTCGATGACCTTCGCCTCGTTTTCCCGGTTCCCTCCTGCGCATTCCCCCCACAAGTTTCCCAAGCGAACACAATGAAAAGAGGATTTCTATGTCCAAGCATGAAGTAGCCGTCGAGCTTGCCGGTGGCAAGCGGTTGGTCTTTGAGACCGGGCGCATGGCCAAACAGGCCTCCGGCGCCGCACTGGTGACCACGGGCGAAACCGTGGTTCTGGCCACTGCCGTTGCCTCTCCCGATGCACGGGAAGGTATCGACTTTTTCCCCCTCACCGTGGATTATCGCGAGTACACCTACGCTGGCGGGCGCATTCCCGGCGGCTTTATCAAGCGCGAAGGCCGCCCCAGTGAAAAAGAGATCCTGACCTGCCGCCAGATCGACCGTCCGCTGCGCCCGCTCTTTCCCGACGGCTTCCGCAATGAGACGCAGTTGATTGCGCTGGTCTTCTCCGCCGACAAAGAGAACGATCCCGATGTGGTGGGCATCAACGCCGCCGCCGCCGCCGTAGCTCTCAGCGACATTCCCTTCAGCGCCACGGTGGGCGCGGTGCGCGTGGGCCGGGTAAATGGCGAGTTCGTCATCAATCCAACCTACAACGAGCGCAATGAAACCACGGTGAACATCATGGTCGTCGGCCACAAGGACGGCATCGTGATGATCGAATCGGGAGCCAAGGAAGAGTCGGAAGAGACCATTCTGGCGGCCATCGAATTCGGCCACACCGAGATCAAGAAGATCTGCGCGGCCATCGACGAGCTGGTCAAGCTGGCCGGCAAGCCCAAGCGGGCCTTCGTCGCGCCGGAGTTCGATCAGCCCTACTTTGACGATCTCAAGGCCAAGGCCAGCGACAAGCTCAAGGACGCGCTGGACACTAAGATTCACGAGAAGCTGGAGAGCCAGGAGCTGGTCAAGGCCATCAAGGACGAGCTGGCCAAAGAGCTGCCCGCCGACGATCCGAACGCCAAGAAAAAACTCTCCCACTACTATGAGAAGCTGCGCGAAGAGATCTTCCGCCAGCAGGTGACCAAGGACCGCATTCGCCCCGATCGCCGCGCCTTCGACGAGATCCGCCAGATCACCATCGAGACCAGCGTTCTGCCCCGCGTGCACGGCTCGGCCCTGTTTACCCGCGGCGAGACGCAGGCATTGGTCACGGCCACGCTCGGCACCGCCGACGAAGGCCAGCGCATGGAAAACTATGAGGGCGACAAGAAGAAGCCCTTCATGCTGCACTACAACTTCCCGCCCTTCTGCGTGGGCGAAACGGGCCGCATGGGCGGCACGGGCCGCCGCGAAGTGGGCCACGGAGCCTTGGCCGAGCGCGCCATCAGCGCCGTTCTGCCCAGCATCGAAGAGTCGCCCTACGCCATTCGCATCGTCAGCGACATTCTGGAATCCAACGGATCTTCGTCGATGGCTACTGTCTGCGGCGCGAGTTTGGCGCTGTTTGACTCCGGCATTGCGCTCAAGGGCGCGGTCGCAGGCGTCGCGATGGGCCTGGTCAAAGAGGGCGACGACTACGCCATCCTTACCGACATTGCCGGCGCGGAAGATCACTATGGCGACATGGACTTCAAGGTGGCCGGCACACGCCAGGGCATCACTGCATTGCAGATGGACATCAAGATCGGCGGCCTCACCCGCGAGATCTTGCAGCAAGCCATGGAGCAGGCCAAGCGCGGCCGGCTCTTCCTGCTGGACAAAATGGACGCGGTGCTGGACGGACCGCGCACCGAACGCTCGGCCTACGCCCCGCGCATCGAAACCGTGATGATTCCTACCGACAAGATTCGCGACCTGATAGGCAAGGGCGGCGCAACCATTCGTGGCATCGTCGAGTCGACCGGCGCCAAGATCGACGTGGACGACACCGGCCGCGTCAACGTCTCCTCCTGCGACGCCGAGGGCTTGAAGAAGGCTCTGGAAATCATCGGCAACCTCACCGCCGTGCCGGAGATCGGCAAGGTTTATCTGGGCAAGGTGGTTCGCTTGGCCGAGTTCGGCGCATTTGTCGAGCTCTTCCCCGGCACCGACGGACTGCTGCACATCTCCGAGATTGCCGAGCATCGCGTCAAGGAAGTCAAGGACGAGCTGAGCGAGGGCGATCAGATCATGGTCAAGGTTCTGGCCATCGAAGGCAATCGCATCAAGCTCAGCCGCAAAGCGCTGATCCGCGAACAGAAGGCCAAGCTGGGCGTTTCCGCGCCCGTGGCCGTGGAAGAGGTGGAACTCTCTGCTTCTGAAGCCCCTGCTCCTGCCTACGCCGCTCCCTTCAATCCCCGCCATGAGTTCGATGAGCGTCAGCCCAAGTCCAACCAGAGCACCATCCTGATCGAAGGCGGAGACGACTTCGATCAGGTGGACGGCGAAGAGATCGACGAAGAGAACGAGCCCAACTTCAATCGCGTCGAAGGCGCGCCGGTTCCTGTTGCGGCGGGACAGCCCGCAGGCGCGGGCCGGCCCAAGCCCAATGACAAGAATCGCCGCCGCCGCCGCCGTCCCGGTGGTGGGGGTGGTGGACGCGGATAGCTCGTCAGTTTAATGCAGTCAACAGAAAAGGCCCGGATGCTCCCGGGCCTTTCTGTTTGGATTTCAATGTTGTATCATCTGACCTGCCTTGAAGCAAGACTGGAAAGGGCAAAGGAGAGTCGCATGAAAACAAGTCTTCGATTGATTTTTGTGGCTGCATTCTGTCTTCTATTCGTGCAGATTGCTTTGGCCGGCGCGCCGTTGAAGGGAATCGACGTGAAGCTGGGGAAGAATCCCGGAGGAGGCTGTGCGGCGCGGACGACCGGCAGCACGGGCAAGGCCGACTTTGGCGTCTGGCCCAAGGGCAACTATACGCTAAGCTTTGCGCCGGTTGCTAAATCGTTGTCATCTGGTCACGCTACCGAGCGAACGCAGAGTGCAACGCCTGCCGCGCCCGGTGCCGTGAAGCTGCATATTGTGGTTCAAGGCGCAGCCGGAGGAAAGATTGTCCGGGATTTGGATGCTGGCGCAGATGCGGCGCGAGTTGCTCCGGTGCAGTTTTCGCTCAGCGGGAGCGAGAGTCTTGTCGTCATAGTGACGGCGGCGGAGTAAGCGTCTGACAAATGCCGGGTGCCTCAGGTCTGGATTTTCAGACCTGGGAACCTCATTCAAAATTCCATTCAGGCTTGAACCGTCAGAGCACGGCTTCACAGATTACGCGATCAATTCGGCAAGGGATTCGCGACAGGAGCGGTTTGCGGCTGGCTCTGGGCTGCCAGGCGCTGCTTCTCTTTGTACATCCGCTTGTCGGCCGCAATGCACAAGGCATCCATCTCCGTGGCGTCTTCGGGGAAGACGGCAACACCAATACTGGCGCCGATCCGCACGCTGTGATTCTCCAGTTGAAACGGCTCATGGAGCAGTTCAAGCAATGCCTGGGAGACGTGCATCGCCTCGGCGCGGCTAGTTGGCTCTTCCAGAATCATGGAAAACTCGTCGCCGCCGGTGCGCGCCACGGTGTCTGAGCGGCGCACCCTGCCCTGAAAGATCGCTCCCACGCACTGCAAAAGCAGGTCCCCCACATGATGCCCATAATTGTCGTTCACCGCCTTGAATTGGTTCAGGTCGACAATCAGCAGAGCGGTCTGCGTGCCGGTCCTGCGGGCGCGGTCCAGGGCACTCGTGAGCCGGTCTTCAAAGAGGCGGCGATTCGGCAGCCCAGTCAGCGCGTCATGCAGCGCCAGGTGCTTGTTGTGTTCGATCTGGTCTTCCAGCAGCAGCAGGATCATGCCGATGGCAACAATATATTTCGGCAGATTCCAAACTTCGGATTCGACTTGAATCTGAGGAAAGTCGTAGGCCAGCCACGTTCCCACCAAGAAGACCAGAGCCCAAGCCAGAAATCCGGCTATGGTGATGAAGGCTCCCGCGGTGGCGCGCCGATACACACAAAAAAAGTGCACGCAGCAGCCAAAATAGACGGTAAACAGCACGGCATTTTGCGCCAGGTCCGTGCCGTTGTCCGGGCGATGCTGAAATATTAACAGGAAAATCGCAAGGCAACTGTAAAGCAGCACCACCATCCAGCGCAGCGGGTGATTGATCCTTCGCATCGCAAGCAAAGTAAGCCCCGCGGGCAGAATGAAGAAAAGAAGAGCGGCGGGATCCAAGGCCCAGGCCATCGCGGGTCCGGCAAGAGAAACCGCAAGGTAAATCGAGTTCGCCAGCAGCAAAACCACCAGCATACCCCTGCTGGAATGTTGCATGCGGTAAGGAATCGAGGCCCACATAAAAAGAGAGCCGGTCCAGGTCAGAGTAGCTAAAGCGCCGAAATTCGCCAGATATCCCCAAATGCCCGGCGCCAGCAGGAACATGGTGAGGCAAAAGTGAAGTACTATCATGATCCAGGCCATCAGCCAGACCCGGGAAACCGGTGTGTATTTTCGGTGAGCAACAGACGCAAAGGCGCACGTCAACAGCGCGACCGCCCCTACGTCCGGCAATTTGCTCCAGTCGATCAATTTTGCTCCGGGAATCAAGAAAAATCTATAAGCCAAATCGGCAGTGCCGTGCCCATTTTATGACTTTTTCTTGAAAGAAGCAAAACTCTAGTCACTTGCGGGTAAGCGGTTTGGTAACCAAATACCCCAAGTCCGGATTTTTGGACACGGGAAGTCCAGTACTGTCAATCTCCAATGCTTTCGTTCTCTCTCGACGGAAAGACGTTCCCCATGCGGCGTATCTGCGCCCCCACCCCGCGCAGCTTCTCTTCAATGTGTTCATAGCCGCGATCCATATGATAAACGCGGTCCAAAATCGATTCGCCATCGGCCACCAGCGCCGCCAGCACCAGGGAGGCCGAGGCTCGCAGATCCGAGCACATTACCGCCGCCGCCGAGAGCCGGGCCGTCCCGCGCACCGTGGCCGTCCGCCCATCCACCTTGATATTCGCGCCCATCCGCACCAGTTCTTGCACATGCATAAAGCGGTTCTCAAAGATATTCTCCCGCACCATGCTCACCCCCTCCGACAGCGTCGCGAGCGCCATGTACTGCGCCTGCATATCGGTGGGAAAGCCCGGATACTCCTCAGTCGAGATGTCGGCCCCGCGCAGCCGCCCGTCGGCCCGCACCCGCACCGTATCCGTCCCTAGAACATCCACGCGCACACCCGCCTCTTCCAGCTTGGCGATCACCGCGCTCAGATGCGCCGGATTGCAATTGGCCACAATCAGGTCCCCGCCGGTGATGGCCCCGGCCACCAGAAAGGTTCCCGCCTCAATGCGATCCGGCTGGATGCGATGCCGCGCCCCATGCAGGCTGCTCACGCCCTGCACGCGGATCGTCGACGTGCCCGCGCCCTTGATCTTCGCGCCCATCGCCGTCAGCAGCCCGGCCAGGTCGGCCACCTCAGGCTCGCGCGCGCAGTTCTCCATCAGCGTCTCGCCCTCGGCCAACACCGCGGCCATCAACAAGTCCTCCGTCCCGGTCACCGTGATCTTGTCAAAGACCAGATGAGCGCCGCGCAGCTTGGTCGCCCGCGCCTCCAGGTAGCCGTGCTCCTGGGTAATCACCGCGCCCATCTTCTCCAGGCATTTGATGTGCAAATCAATGGGCCGGCCGCCGATCGCGCATCCCCCCGGCATCGCCACCCGCGCCATGCCCGCCCGGGCAATCAGCGGACCCAGCACCAGCGAACTGGCCCGCATCGTCTTCACAATCTCGTACTTGGCCTCTGGCTCGGAGAGTGTGCGGCAGCACAGCGTCGTCCGGTGCTGCGCCCGTCCATAGCCCAACTCGACCTCCGCGCCCATTGCAGCCAGCAAACGGCGCTCGGTCTCGATATCCCGCACCTGCGGAATGTTCTCCAGCGTGACCTCATCCTCGGTCAGAATGGACGCCGCCATGCAGGGCAGCGCTGAGTTCTTGGCCCCGGAGATGCGCACCGTGCCCACCAGCGGATTGCCCCCGCGTATAACAAATTTATCCATGAATGCTGTGTGACTCCTGACCCAAGTGTAAATCCGCGCAGAGAAGCGTGAACGGGAAGCGGCTCTCCCGCGCCATTGCTTTCATGAAACCCAGCTCTGCCGTTCCGCCGCGAATTCATCTGGCGTTAAAGATGATTTCACTCCAATTTAACAATATTCAGCTCGCCGCGTGTTGTTCTTCAAGCAGAGATGCATTTCCAATTCTGCACATGAAAAGGACAAACAAGATGATTCAAGCTTCAAACTTCCCTAAAAACCACCGTTCTTCCCCGAGGTTTTCCCTGGTCTTAACTCTCCTGGCTATCGCTTTCAGCCTCAGTGCATCCGCGCACGCCAGCAGCATTCTGGCCGACGGCGGCTTTGAAGCTGCGGGCGGAGGCAATGTTTATTACGCTACCTCCACCATTGATGGAGGTTCCTGGACCGTCACCCAAGGCGCTGTCTATATCGACAACCTCGATCCATGGGTCTACGACGGCGCAAACTCCCTCAACCTCACAGGCGCCAATCTCTATGCGCCCAACTCCATCGATCAGATTCTAACCACCGTGGTTGGCCAGCAGTATGCCGTCAACTTCTGGGCCAATGCCGACATCAGCAACACCTTCTCCCTCACCCAGAATGGACTTTCCGTTAGCGGCGCGCCCACCAGCATCGCGCAGAACGGCTTTCCCGATCAGATCGACCCCCTCGGAAACAGCGCCCTATTCGTCGATTACTCAGGCCTCTTCACAGCCACCACCACCAGCACCGATCTGAGCTTCACGGCCATCGGCAATCCATCCATCGGATCGCCCAACTTCTCTGTAATCATCGACGATGCCTCCGTGACCCCAACTCCCGAACCCGGATCGCTCCTTCTCATGCTGACAGGCATCCTGGCCCTCGCCCTGCTGGCCGGAAGAAAGCATCTGGGGCAATCCTCTTCCACCGATTCGTCGCTGATCTCCTGACTCTGAAGTTTGTGCACAAAGAATCTGTCAACCTGAACAGCACGGCTCGCCAAGACGCGTTACAGCCTGCGATGATCCCGCGAACTTGCTAACTTCCGCGCAGCGGAAGCTAACTCGCGAAAGCTTCCTCCAAATCTTCCACATTCGCCGAAAGTCCGAATTTCTTCGTCCACCCCGACCCCACAAGGAGCATTCCCCAATGAACGATTCTGTATCGAACAATCTTATACTCGGCCGTGCCGTCACCTGCCTCGCGCTCGCGGCCCTTGCATCGTGCATCGCCGTCTCCGCCCAGGCCCCGATCTTCACCCCCGGCAATCTCGTCGTCAGCCGCTCGAATTACGCCGGCACCGCCGCCTCTGTCATCGTCGGCGAGGTTCTGCCCCCCAACTGCGTCCCCAGCAAGCCAAACAAGGTCACCTGTGGCGCGGCCGCCCTCAACGGTACATTCCCTCAAGTCTTCAACAACGTCAACTCCGCGGTTGATGGCAGCTTCGGCATCACCTCCCCTATATTTCTCGACGAGTTGACCCCCACCGGCGCGCTCCTCAACACCTTGGAGGTTCCCAACAGCCTGACCACCTCCGGCGATCAGTTGGTCACCAGCTTCAGCTCCAAATCCGAGGAGGCGCTGCATCTCTCCCTCGACGGCAGCTACCTGACATTCATGGATTACGTGGCCCCGGTCAACACCATTGATGTCTCCAACGCCAATACGCCCGCGGTCATCGATCCCACCAACCCGGTTCCCAATGCCTACTATCGCGCCGTCGCCACCGTCAACGCGGCTGGCCAGTTCACCTTTACGGAGACCAATGCCTATAGCGGCAACAACGGCCGCGCCGCCATCTACGTCAACACCAACGGCAATAACTACTTCTACACCGTCGGCAACGCCGGCAACGGCGGCAACCCCGAACCACAGAATGTCGTCACCGGGGCCGGCGTGCAGATCATTCAGGCGGTCAATCAGAGCGAAGCCTCCCAAACCCCCGGCCTGCCCACTCCGGTGGCCAGCTTCAACGTCACTCAACTGGGCGACGCCGGCGACAAGGTTGGCAAGGATGACAACTTCCGCGGCATGACCCTCTACAACAACGTCCTTTATGTCACCAAGGGAAGCGGTGGCAACGGAGTCAATACCGTCTATTTTGTCGATACCACCGGCACAGCCTGCCCCGCCACCGGCGTCGGATTGCCGGTTGCCAACGCGCCGCTGCCCATCACGAACCTGGCCCCGTCCTACAATGCGACTACCGGTTTGGCCAACAACATGTGCGTTCTTGCCGGCTTCCCCACCGTCTCCAACAAGGTTGGCACTCCCGTCGCCTATCCCTTCGGCCTCTGGTTCGCCAATGCGACCACCCTTTATGTCGCCGATGAAGGCGATGGCGTCAACACCTATGACCCCGTCTCCAATACCTACACCGATGCGGACGGAACAGTCAGCAATCTCGGCGTGTATAACACCGGCGGGCTGCAGAAGTGGATCTTCAACGCGACCACCCACACCTGGCAGCTTGCTTACACACTCACCAATGGCCTGAACCTGGGCATTCCCTACACCGTTTTCGACTATCCCACCGGCGACAACACCTTCGTGGATGGAACCAATCTGCCTTGGGCTCCAGCCACCGACGGCCTGCGCAGCATCATCGGAACCGTCATAGGCAACCGCATCCAGGGCTATAGCGTGGTTCTTTGGGCCACCTCCTCCACTGTCAGCGGCGACGGCGATGAGGGTGCCGATCCCAACAAGCTCTACATGATTACCGATCGCCTCGCCAACACCTCCGCTGCCGTCGCCGCCAATGAGAGCTTCGTTGATCTGCGCGACGCCACCGGCGGCGAGGTTCTGCGCGGCGTCTCCTTCACGCCCGGAACAACCCTGACCTCCGCCTCCTACTAGTGTCCAGAGTCAGAAATAGGCAGCACAAAATCAACTGTCATCCTGAGCGAACGGGGCCCCCAGGCGTTCTCTTCAGCCTGGGGGTGGTGAGTCGAAGGATCTGTGGTTGTTCTTCGCGGATAGCTCAAGTCCGATCAATTCAAAATCCCGGGTTCCCGGATCCGGATTCCCGGACCTGGGAACCATGAACTTCACTCGCAGTGCGTCGTGAAAGCGAGCCTCCGGGCAGGTATACTTATGCCTTGTGATCCCGCCGCGCAGGCGGAGCATCGCGAGGAGAATGGGATGAAAGCTGTTGGAGTTTGGCCGCGACGGTGTAAGCTGGCGGGATTGGTTGTGTGCGTGATGGCAGGGATTGCCGCGTCCGCGGGCTGGGCCGAGACGCCGGCGTATCTACCTGTGCCTTCCATCGTCCAGAAAGATGGCCACTTTGCGCTGATGGTCGATGGAGCGCCCTACCTGATGCTGGGTGTGCAGGCCAATAACTCCAGCGCCTGGCCGGAGTATCTCAACAAAGTCTGGCCGGCGGCCGAGACCCTCCATGCCAACACCGTTGAGCTGCCCATCTACTGGGAGCAGCTCGAAGCCACGCCGGGCAAATATGATTTCACCGTCGTCGATCAGATTCTGAGTCAGGCGCGCGGTCACCATCTGCGTCTGGTCCTGCTCTGGTTCGGCACCTGGAAGAACGGCAGTTCGCACTACACGCCGGGGTGGATCAAGCTCGATCAGGCCAAGTACCCCTTCCTCGTGGGCAAGGACGGCCAGACCGTCGATTCGCCTTCCACCTTTTCTCCGGCGCGTCTGGATGCCGATAAAGCAGCCTTCCGCGCCTTGATGCACCATCTTGACCAGTTCGACCTCCAGCGCACCGTCATCATGGTGCAGGTGGAAAATGAAGCCGGCGTCTGGGGCAGCGTGCGCGACTACAGCCCGGCGGCGGAAAAAGCCTTTGCCGCGCCGGTTCCCGATAAGCTCGTCAAGGGCCTCGGTAAGCAGCCCGGAACGTGGCGGCAGGTCTTCGGCGACAATGCCGACGAAACCTTCCAGGCTTGGTGCATCGCGACCTATATCGAACAGGTGGCCGAGGCGGGCAAGGCCGCCTATGCGCTCCCGCTCTATGTAAACGCGGCGCTGCGCGATCCCTTCAATCCCGGCCATGCGCCCAGTTACGAGTCCGGCGCGCCCACCGACAACAACATCGATCTGTGGAAGATTGCCGCACCGTCCATCGACGTGGTGGCTCCGGACATTTACATGCCGGAGTACGCCAAGTACATGAAGTCGATTGAACTCTACAAGCGCCCCAACAATCCTCTGCTCATTCCGGAGACCGGCAACACGCCCGCCTACGCGCATTACGTCTTTGCGGCCATCGGCCAGGGTGCCATCGGCTGGGCGCCCTTCGGGCTTGACCTTTCGCGCTACAGCAACCAAACCGAGGGTCCGGAGGCAATGGAGCCGGAGGCCTTCAAGTCCTTTGCGAGCCAGTATGAATTGCTGGCGCCGATTGCCCGCCAGTTGGCCAAAGCCAACCTGGAAGGCAAACTGCGCGGTGTCAGCGAAGACCCGGCGCAGCACACCCAGTCGCTCTCCTTCGATCATTGGACCGCGACCGTAAGCTACGGCCTGCACGCCTTCGGCAACTGGATTCCGCCCAAAGGCAACACGCCGGCCGATGGCGGGGTGGTGATTGTGCAACTCGGCCCCGATGAGTTTTTAATCGCCGGCCATCACGCGCGGGTGGACTTTGTGCCAGTCGGCCAGCCTGGGAAAAAGCGCCTCTGGCTCAAAGTCGAAGAGGGCAAATACGACTCGGCTGGAAACTGGAAGATGATGCGCATCTGGAACGGCGACCAGACCGACTACGGCCTCAATCTGAAGGTCGATGAAAACCTGCTCCTGCGCGTGCAATTGACAACGTATTAGTTAAGTCGAAGAATCTGCGTTTTCTTGTACTGAATTCCGCCTGGTGCCCCATCCATTGTGCGTTTTTTGCACAATGGGTGGGAGACCAGAATATCTTGTGTCTTCAAGAGGCAAAAACGGTAGTTTCGCTCTATGCCGCCGGTTTGAGGCTCTTTACGCTCACTCCAGGAATGGCCGGATGCAATTGTTCGCTCATTGTGGCGTGAGATCCCAGGTATTGCAGCACATCATTGATGGAATCCTCAAAGCGGGAGCCGGTCTTGTGAGTGGCCTTGACCCCTTTGGCAACCATTTGGCAGACTTCAAATCGGTTCATTCCGTGCGAGAGGGCACGGTGGATTTTGTCGGAACGCATGACTTTACTCCGGTCAACAGGTGGGTGTTGCGTGTGGTGCGGAGCTCGTCAGGAGCGGTGGGACGGCAGCAGCCGAGCAGGCTTGAACATGCAAAAGGCGGGTCTGAGAGACGCGGCTCTCTTTTCATTGTACCCCGGAAACGATGCTTGCGCTGGCATTCATGCGGCAAATGCGCGAAGCCTTTCCTGCCGCCAATAGCTAAAAAACATACTTGACGCTGAAGCTGGGAAAGAGCGGCATCTGTGTGACTTGGATGTACGCGCCGAACTTGGCAAGGCAGGAAGCGCTCACCGAGCAGCGATCTGCCCATGCGTAGCCCAGGAAGTTCTGGCGATTGAAGGCATTCTCCAGACCCGCTTGCACGTTGATCTGGCTCCTGCGCAGATGGAAGTCGCGGCTGAACTGGAAGTCAAAGCGGTTATACACCGGTCCCCGCAAAGCGTTGATCTGGGTCAGATCGTAGATGCCGCGATTCTGCTGTTCGGATGCCGAAAGGTTGAAAGGCGTATAGGGACGGCCGCTGGCAAAGGTGTTGCGCAGGGACAATTGTATCGCCTTGGGCAGATGCAGGCTGGCCAAAGCGTTGACCAGCAGGGGCACATCGAAGTTGCCGGGGCGCATGACTCCATCGGCCGCCGCATAGCGGGTCCGTCCGTAGCTGGCCGTGCCCATTAACTGAAGGAGGTGGGGCGTCCGCAGACGCAGGATCGCCTCCAGGCCCTCGGATTGGCCGCGTCCTACGCTCTGCATCGGCAGCCAGACGAACTGCTGGCCCAGCGTATCCACCATATTGGCAAGCATCAGGCTTGGGTACTCGGTGGAGGCAGGTTCATTCGAATAGCGCTTGTGATACGCCTGAAGGTTCAACCTCGCCGGTCCCGTGCTCCACAAGCTCGCTCCCACGGAGAACTGCTCGGCCACAATCGGCTTGAGGTGCGCGTTTTGCGCATAGCTGAGAATATCGATGGTGGGAGCCAGTTGGGCGGAGCGGCCAAACTCCGCGTTGAGGGTCTGATGTCCGTTGATGCGAAAGGCGACAGCGGCTTGGGGTTCGAGAGCCTGCCCGCCTGCCAGCGCAAAGCTCTCCTCGCGCAGGCCGGCGCTGGCTGACCAGCGTTTGCCGGGATGGCCGTTGACCTCGAAATAGCTCCCTGTCTGGCCGGTCAACAGACGGCGCGTGAAGTTGTCTGCGTCGGTCCACGCCGCATTGGCGTTGAACGGAGATTGCTGCCCTTGGGGCTGGGCGACAGTGTCGTTCAGGCTCAACAGCCGGCCGGCGCTCCCAAAAGAGAAGAGCCAACCGTGGATTTGCCGCTGCTGGTCGTAACCCAGATTGTAGATTCCGTCGTGGGTCTCTTCCTGATAGATGTTGGAAAGCGTGGGCGGCAGGCAGGTTTGATGGTTGGTGGTCGCCGACTGTTCCTCTTGCGCAATGTGATGATTCTGCCCCGAATAACTCGTGGTGAGCGTAGAAATTGCGGTTGGATTGTGCGTATGCTGCCAGACCAACCCGTCCGTGGTCTGCATTCCATCGTACTGTGTGTCAACCAGCAGGGTTTCCATCGGATCGCCGGCGCAGGGCGTGATGCGAATCGAATCCACGCCATTCAAGCTGAGCGCGGTGATATGGTCACGCTTGCTGGGAGACAGATCCAGCCGCGCCATGCCATTGGTATAAATGGGAACGCCATTCAGACCAACATCATTGGTAAAGAGATTCAGCAGGCTGCGATGCGCCGTCAGCAGCAAGCTCCCATGTTCGTGGATTGGCTGATCCACAAAGCCGCCCGCGCCGGAGATGCCCGCCTCGACCTCGCCCGCGCGCACGGCATTCTTGTTCTCTAGCGTGCGCAGGGCGATCAGTGAGGAGAGGCGGCTGGAGTAGCGCGCATCGTAAACTCCGGGCTTCATGTCAACGCTGCTGATGGTGGAAGTGTCGATCATGGAGGTGAAACCGCCGGTTGTGCCCTCCAGCGCGATGTGATTGATGTTGGGAACTTCAATGCCGTCTAAAACAAAGAGATTTTCCGCGGGATTGCCGCCGCGGATCATCAGATCGTTGCTTTCATCCGAATTCCACACCGCGCTGGGCATCATCTGCAGGTATCGTTCGGCATCGCCATAGCTTCCCGCCGCATCGAGGATTTCAGCTTGCGTAACGGAATAGGGAGCCGAAATGCCCTCCTGGGCCGTTTGTTCGCTGGCGTTGACCTCCACGTAAGTATGCACGGGGCGGAATGCAGAATGGTTCGCGCCGGCGGGCGCGCTGTAAGCGGAAGAGGCCTCGGCGGAGGCCGGGAGGGCGAAGGAAAACTCATTGAAGGAAGAATTGAGAAGGCGTCCACTCGTCTCTTCGGCCGTAGAGACTTCTCCGTTCAAGGAGGGAAGGGAAGGGACCGGCGGTAATTGCGGGGTGGCTACCTGCGCCGGCGAAGTTGAGGAAATGCCAAAGAAAAAGCAGAACGCACCCATGAGAGAGAGCCAAAATCCATGACGTTGAAATTGCAGAATGCACATAATACGCCAAACTCGGAGGGATAATCACCCTGCCGGATACATCGGCATAAGAATTCTGTAGGGTAGCAAATCAAGATAATCTTCCCCTTGATATTTCCCGAATTCGTCATTTGACCGGATTAATCTTGAGATGAAAATATGTTCTCTGCTTCACAGACTTCGCCTTGGTTTGTTCAGCGTTGGATTCTGTGTGCGCACATTTCTCCGCCGCTTTCGCCGGGGCGCAAAGCCTGTTATTCTAAGTGAGACATCCACCCGCTGGACGGGAAACCCCGAAGAGATTGCAGGGAAAGAGGTTACTTAAGTGGCAGATACCACCAAAATCGAAGACAAGCTGGAACGCAAGAAAGTTAAACGGGCAGCCCGCAAGGCAGCCGCCCCCAAGGCCCCGCGGACTGGTGCGCGCGGCGAAAAAAAGAAGAAGGTCAAGAAGCTCGCGCGCGGCCAATCGAAGCGCTAGGCGCGGGTAGCCCGTGCTGAAGGATCTTTGACGTTCGCGGTATCCCAGGTCTGAGAATCCGGACCTGGGATGCCTAGCTTATCTTCAGAGTTGACGATTCCGCAAGAACAACGGGCTCTGGGCCGGTTCGCTCAGCGCGCCCGGTCTGGAGTTTTTTTAACTCTAGCCGCCTTCCGGCGGGATGAGGAGAACGGCACTGCTCAAGCAACTAGGCGCTCGTAAGTCCATCGACAAGCTATTGGCCGACTCGCTTGAGCCGGAGTACGCGCTGAAGAAGTCGCTTGGTCCCTGGTCGCTGACCGCTCTGGGCATTGGTGCCGTCATCGGTTCCGGCATCTTCACAGTCATTGGCACGGCCATGGCGGGGCAAAAGTTCGACGTGCCGAATATCCGCGACACGCCTCTTCTCCATTACATCCTCCATCATACGGCGATGGCCGGGCGGCCCGGAGCGGGGCCGGCGCTGGCGCTTTCTCTCGTGCTGGTGGCTACCGTCTGCGTCTTCACCGGGCTTTGTTACGCGGAGCTGGCGTCGATGATTCCCATTGCCGGCTCGGCCTACACCTACACCTACGCCACCCTCGGCGAGCTGGTGGCCTGGATCATCGGCTGGGATCTGATTCTGGAATACGCCTTCAGCAACATGAGCGTCAGCGTGGGCTTTGCCGCCCATATCGTGGACCTGATGGACTGGTTTGGCTGGCATCCCCCGCTGCGCTGGATCTCGCCCGCCTTTCTGCCCACCGGCCTGCAAGACTTGGCGGGCAACGATCTCTACAAATCCGGCTGGCACTTCGGCTTCAACTTTCCCGCCTTCTTGGTGGTGATGATCCTGACCGTAATTCTGGTGCGCGGCATCCGCGAGTCGGCCCGCGCCAACAACATCATGGTGCTGGTCAAGATGGCCGCCATTCTGGTCTTTGTCTTTGCCGGGGCCAGCTTCATCAAGCCCCACTACTGGCATCCCTTCATGCCCAACGGCTGGACCGGCGTGCTCACCGGCGGATCAATCATCTTCTTCAGCTACATCGGCTTCGACTCGGTTTCCACGGCCGCCGAAGAGTGCCGCAATCCGCAGCGCGACCTGCCCATCGGCATCCTGGCCACGCTGGTAGTCTGTACGCTTCTCTACGGCGCGGTGGCCATTGTGCTCAGCGGCATCGTGCCCTGGCAGTCGGTCATGGGCGACGCCGCCCCGGTGGTCAACGCGCTCAAAAAGCTCTCCTTGCTCCCCGGCGGCGGAAACTTGCAATGGGTGCGTCTGTTTGTGCTTGTGGGCGCGCTCCTGGGTATGATTTCTTCCATCCTGGTCTTCCAGCTTGGACAGGCCCGCGTCTGGTTCGCCATGTCGCGCGACGGCCTGCTGCCCGAAGTCTTCGGACGGATTCACGCCAAATTCCGCACGCCCGCCGTGGCCACCTGGGTGGCGGGCTTCGTCGTGGGCGTTCCCGCCGGCCTGTTGGACATCGGCACGGTCTCCAATCTCTCCAATATCGGCACCCTCTTTGCCTTCGTCCTGGTGGCCATTGCCGTGCTCATCCTGCGCTATCGCGAGCCGGACCGCCCGCGCAGCTTCCGCACCCCGCTCGGCCCGCTCTTTCCCGTCCTCAGCGTCATCTTCTGCATTGTGCTCATGATGGGCCTGGAAGTGATGACCTGGATGGCCTTCTTCGCGTGGCTGGTCATCGGCTTGCTGATTTATTTCCTCTATAGCCGCCACCGCTCGGAGTTTGCCGGATTGTAAAATTTTCATCATTGTCAACCCGGCTTTAATCACTTCAGCATTGTCATCCTGAGCGAAGCGGAGTCGAAGAAGCTGCGGTTTTTTTCGCTTCGCAAGTCGAAAGGCCGGATCAATGGGAACTGCAAGAAGTTTCAGGGCACGGCGTTTAGCCTGCCCTGAGCTTGCCGAAGGGTTCCGCAAATGCCACAAAATAAAAGTTGGGCTTTACAGGCCGTTGAAAAACTCAATAAAAAGTCCAGAAGCGTCAGGGCACGACTTCACAGGCCGTTGAAAAACTCAATAAAAAAGTCCAGAAGCGTCAGGGCACGACTTTACAGGCCGTTGAAAAACTCAATAAAAAGTCCAGAAGCGTCAGGGCACGACTTTTAGTCGTGCCGCAAGTGCAACAAAAAAATGGCGGGCTTTAGCCCCTGCGGGTTACTTTTGGGGGTATCAATCAAATTCGAGATTAGGTGCCCCATCCATGCCGCGTTCTCTGCGGAATGAGTGCAAAACCACGAACCCCAAGCGAGCGGATAGCGAGCAGTTGGCCCCACCGCAGGTGGAGGATAGCCCCACCGCAGGTGCCTGCCCCAGGAAGCGCCTTAGCTCCCTGGGGCATCCAGTCCCTTGGTCCCGGGTCCCTACTCTCTGTTTTCCTCCCGTTCTTCCTGCCATGCCGGCTCCGCCGCCAACTGCTGGGCCAAACTCGGCCTGCGCGGCTTCTTCACCGGTTCCGGGCGCGGTCTCTTGCGCTCCGCAAGCATTACCAGCACCTTCAGGCTGTTTAGGTTTCCGGCCAACGCCTTCGTCTCCAGCAGATCGGCCAGCTTCTCTGAAACCCGGCCCACCCGCTTGTCCGCTGCCTGTCGCAGTCGCTCCGCGCCATCCTTGTGCGCTCTCTTCTCGCCGCCTGTCTTGGCGGCCCGCTGTTCTTTGTTTGGGTTTGTGCTTCCTGTTTTCCTGCTCGCATTCTCTGCATTCAATACATGCTTTCTTGCGGTCATCTTTCTGCCATTTCCGGCCAACGCTCCACGGACCTTCGCGCCCGCGGAAAAGGAACATGTCCGGCAATCCCGCTCCGGAATCGCCCCGAAAACATCTCGTCGGATTCACGCCGATAAAGCTCAAGAATCCGGTCTCTTTCCCCTCCCCCGCGCACCTGCGCCGCGGAGGTGGCCCAAGTAAATTCAGGAAGGCTCTCTCCTGCCCTCCGTTCTACGCTCATCACATTTTCCGTTTGCCTCTTTTGAGCGTAGCGGAAACCGGCTTAATTATCTGCAAACGTTTCTACTCCTTATTCCCTTGTCCCCTGGTCCCTTGGTCCCTAGTCCCCTAGTCCCTAGTCCCCTGGTCCCTGATCCCTAGTCCCTCCCAGCACCTCGCTCCACAGCCGCCGCTCCGCCAAATCCTCCAGCGTCTTCCCGTCGCTGGGCACGATTGAATAAATCAGTTTGCAGCCCATGGCGTGCGCCACCCGGTCCAGACCCTTCACCGAGATCGTTCCCCGCATCTCGCTCTGCTCCAGCCGGAAGAGCACCGAAGGACTCACCTCCAGCACCTTCAACATCTCTGCCGTCGGAACCCCCAGCGCCAGCCGGACCGCCCGCAGCAAACCCGGAGTGGAGTGCTTCACCCGGGACGCCCACCGGTAGTACTTCATTTCCTTGTCCAGCTTCTTCCGCGCCAATTGCCGCTCTCGATCCCGCATCGTCTCATCCTCCTCGAAGGGGCTTCATCCGCTCTCAAGTACCGTGTCCGCATGATTCGCAATGGAACGCCGACCTCCCGGTCGGCTAGATCGCAGACGTCCGCGTCCGCGCTTGTTCACTGCCAATTACCAATTCATGCCTTCCAACCACGAGCAGCGCAAGCCTCACTCCAAATGTAAGGAAAAGGGGCAAAATTATATGCAAAAACGCCAAATTTCAGGCCTTATTGCGCACTTTTAGTAGCCTTCCAGTTGGAGTTTCGCTGCCGTTTTCACGGCCCGCAAGGCCGCCTTTTTGGGAAATAACTCCCAATTCTTCCGTTTGCCGCCTTCAAGCGCGACAGATCGCCTACTTTATCTATGCTTGCAGGGCTTCAAAAAATATCCTGTAGCGCTGTTCTCCCGACCGGGGTCCCCAACGAGCGGTCGTTGCTCGTTGGGGTGTTTGACCGGGGTCCCCAACGAGTGATCGTTGCTCGTTGGGGTGTTTGACCGGCTGCCGTGTGTGTGTCCTCGCCCACACCAGTTTCATGCCTGCGGGTCGGGAACGCCGCTGGGGGACTGACTTGCCAGCTCCCGCGAAGCGAGTGCTGACTCGCGGCTTTTGTTCAAAGATTCTCCGCTGGCTCGAAGCTGTGTGTGATACGCTCGTTGTCATAAAACCGGTCGTAGACGCCCCTGCTTCGTTCGTGGCGAGCGGCTTTCCGTCCGTAGATATTGCGCCTATCTTCCTTAATCCGAGCGAGTTATTCGCGTATTCAAGACAATTCCAATTGTTAAAAGTGCGTGAATTCGTCATATATTAACAATTCTCTGCCAGTCTAGTAATCAAAAGCGGTCGACAGAAAATCTAGTGCCAACTCACTTTTCGGCCGCTGATGTAGATGTATATTCCGTATCCGCCAGAAAGCGATTCTGTCGTACGTTGAGGATTTTCTGAAAGCGAAAGTTAAAAGCGCCCGTGCTGGTTAGCGAGCGCAACTAAGATTCAAACCGAATTGAAAGGACAATGAGAGGCCCCATGAACTTCAAACTCAGTATCGCTGCCGCACTCCTGCTGGCAGCGTCTTGTGTTGTTTCCTATGGACAGGCAACCGATACCAAGAAGCCGGTCAAGAAGCACGTTGTAACCAAGAAGGTTGAAGCTGCTCCTGAACCTGTTGAAGTCAGGAAGGTCAAGGCGCCGGCTCCGCCTTCGGTCGAAGAGCAGATTGAAGCGCTGAAGCATGAACTCGAAGGGCAGATCGACAGCCTCAAGACTGACCTGGCCAACAAGGACGAGCAGTTGAAGCTGGCGCAGCAGACCGCAGCAGCAGCCCAGGCCTCCGCCGCCAAGGCGCAAGCCGCGGCCGAAGCCCAGCAGCAAACGGTTATCGACAACACGGCCGCCGTCCAAACGCTTCAAACCTCGGTCACCGACCTCAAAGGCAATCAGGCTTCTCTGGCCACCACGGTCTCCGACGAAACCGCCAAGATCAAGAAGGAATTTGATAATCCCGCCACCCTGCGTTACAAGGGAATCAGCCTCACTCCCGGCGGCTTCGTGGCGGGTGAAACGGTTTACCGCTCGAAGGCTACCGGCGGCGACATTCCTACCGCCTTCAGCTCGATTCCCTACGAGGGCGCCGACGCCTACACGCTGAGCGAGTTCTACGGCTCGGCCCGCCAGTCCCGCATCACGCTGCTGGCCGAAGGCAAGACCAACTGGGGCACCCTGCGCGGCTACTACGAGGCTGACTTCCTGGGCACTGGCATCACATCAAATAACAATCAGTCCAACAGCTACGTCCTGCGCCAGCGCATCCTCTACGCCGAGGCCAAGACCAACAGCAACCTGACCTTTGTGGGCGGCCAGCTTTGGTCTCTCGCCACGGAACAGAAGAAGGGCATCACAAGCGCCCCTAGCGATGTCCTGACTCCGCTCACCATCGACCCGAATTACGTGACGGGCTTTGTCTGGACCCGCCAGTACGGCTTCCGCGTGGTGAAGAACTTCAGCAAGGCGGCCTTCGGCTTCTCGGTTGAGAATCCCCAGCTCCTCTATTCGGCGGCTCTTGCCGGCAGCACGCCCTATGCGATTCTGGGCTCGGCCGGCGCCAACGGCGGCAACTATAACGCGGCCATCAGCGGCTTGAGCGGCCTGTCCACCTATGTCCAGAGCTACACCGGCTTGAATACCGAAGACAGCGCTGGCAATACGGTCTACAGCTACGTCCGCAACTACAACACCGTCTCCGCCAACAGCAACATCGCCAACATCTCCTTCAACCAGGCGCCGGATATCATCGCGAAGGCCGCCTTCGATCCCGGCTGGGGACACTATGAAATCTTTGGCATCGCCGGCTTTGCGCACGAGACGGTCTACCCCGGCGTCACGCAGAACTCGGTCAAGTACGGCGGCATTGTCGACAACCAAGGCTTCGCAGGCGCTGCTCCAGGCGCGGTTGTGGTGGCCAAGTCCACGACTGCCGGCTACTACGGCAACAGCATCAAGGTGGGCGGCTTCGGCGGCAGCTTCCGTGTGCCGGTCATCAAGGACAAGCTGACCTTCGGCGCCAAGGGTCTCTACGGACCCGGCGTGGGCCGCTACGGAGACACCACTCTCTCCGACGTAACCAACGACGCCAACGGCAATCTAAAGCCGATCCACAACGCCTCGGCCCTCTTCACCCTGGAAGCCACACCCACCCCGCGCATGGTCATCTACCTCAACTATGGCGGCGACTACGCGGCGCGCGCCGATTATGCCACCTCCGCCCTCACTCTCGGAGATCCGACGGCCACCTTCTGCGAGACCGGCACAACGGTCGCCAACGCCGCTACCAACTGCTCGGCCAAACCGACTGCGGCCATGTTCGCCACCGGCGGAAGCTGGGGTTCACACTTTACCGCAACCCCCGCCATCGCGGCAATTGGCTACGGTTCGCGCTATGCCAGCGTCTCGGCTACCTGCGCCGCCCCAGCCAACCCCGGCCTGGCCTCCGGTTCGGTGGGCTACCAGCCCGGCGGCTCCGGCTGCGGCAACAACACCCGCGACGTGCAGGAAGTCACCGCCGGTTACTGGTATGACATCTTCAAGGGAGACAAGGGCCGTCTGCGCCAGGGCTTCCAATATGCCTATTCAGTCCGCGAGGGCTGGAGCGGCACCGGCACAGCGGGCGCTCTGTCCACCCCGCTGAACGGCGCCAAGGGCATCGATAATATGTTCTGGACCAGCTTCCGATATTATCTGCCGTAATCCGCCAACCAGCGGCAGCGGTGAACGCCAGAAGAGGCAGCCCATGCGGCTGCCTCTTCTGCGTGTGCGCCCAGCGCTGCCGATGGAATATCCTGCAAATTGGAACAATGAACAAAACCCAAAAGCAGCTCGACCGCATTGCCCAGTTCCTCGGTGAGCAAACCACGCTCTCCATGGCCACAACCGGCGACGACGGCCAGCCCTGTGTGGCGCCGCTTTTTTACTTCGTCGATGAGAGCCTCTCGCTCTACTGGTTCTCCTCGCCAGCCAGCCTGCACAGCCGCAACCTGCTGCGCACCCCGCGCGCCGCCGCCACGGTCTACTGCGCCGCGCAAAGTTGGCAAGAGATTCGCGGCGTGCAAATGCGCGGACCCGTCAGCATCGTCACCGAGCCGCAGTGCCGGGCGGCTATCACGAAGGGGCTTTGCGAGCGATTCAAGCTGGGAAGAGTCCTCCGTCTGGCCGTTAGACAGAGTGTCTTATGTGTCTTACAACCGGAGTTCTTTCGCTATATCGACAATTCTCACGGCTTTGGCACCAAATTTGAACTCTCGCACACACCGCAAGGCTGGACCCGCACACACTCTGCCGAGTAAAAAATCTTCTTTCCACGGGATTTATCGTCATTTGTTGCATTCTTCATCGTTTCCCTATGCATTCTGGCGTAGAAATGAATTGAGGAAATCCTGTGGAAAACCGGAATAGAATAAGGATTGACAGGGCCCATTTTCAGGCGCATTATCTTCCCGAAATGGCCTACTGGCCGGCGAGTATCAAACGCGGAATCCGTACTGCGGTTTTCGTGAACCGGTGTAGGCTTTCCTTGACCTCATTCCCTAGACTGACCTCATCCGGCATTGATAGGAAGGTTCATATGGTGGTCAAGACACAGAGCAAGGGCCGCGGAGTCACCGGGCTTCATGTGGGCGCGAATAACGTCCGTCGCTATTTTCCCAAGCAGGTTTCGAGCATCGAATTGCAACTGGATCATTTGCAGATCGAGTGCGGCTTGAAGCCCGGTTTTTGGCAGGGTGAGCCGGAGATCTTTGATCCTCGCCTCTGCGCTTGGCTGGAATCCCGTCATATGCACGCCAAGGCGGATCGGGCAAGTGTGCCGCTGGCGATGATCCCGGAGGGCAAGAATTGCTTCCGCTTGCAGCCGGTCCGCATGAACGGACAGATACATACCAAGATTCCCATGGCCGTGGCCTGATCCAATTCACGGCGCTTTCCGCGATCGGCTGAGCGGCGTCAAAATCGCTGTGAAGCCCAGATGATGTTGTGCGCTGTTGACCTGACCACTGTCAACTGTCTTGATAAACTCAGAACAGTATGACCAGCGCACAACTGCAAAGTACCATTGATCGCCACTTCGCCGCAGGCCCCAACGCCATCGACGATCCAACCGCACTGTCGGCCTTTCTTCTGCTTAGAGCGGCTTTGGAGAGTGGCGAGATCCGCTCCGCCTCGCCCGACGCCACAGCGCACACCGGCTGGCGCGTGAACGCCTGGGTCAAACGGGGCATTCTACTTGGCTTCCGTCTGGGCGCGCTGAGGGAGTTTCCCTCGGGAGCCTTTTCCTTCGTCGACAAGGGTACCTTTCCGATGCGCCACTTTACGGTGGCCGATGGTGTGCGCGTGGTTCCCGGCGGCTCGGCGGTGCGCTCTGGAGCGTACGTGGCCCGCAGCGTTGTTTGCATGCCGCCGATGTACATCAACGCCGGCGCATGGGTGGATGAGGGTACAATGGTGGATTCGCACGCTCTGGTAGGTTCCTGCGCCCAGGTTGGCAAGCGCGTCCATCTCAGTGCCGCAGCGCAGATCGGCGGCGTGTTGGAACCGGTCAACGCCAGCCCGGTGATTATTGAGGATGATGTGCTGGTGGGCGGCAACTCCGGCGTCTACGAAGGCACCATCGTGCGCAAGGGAGCGGTGCTGGCCGCCGGAACCATCCTTACGCGCGGCACCCCAGTCTTCGATCTGGTTAACGGGGAAATCCTTCGCGCACGCGGCGAGTCCCCGCTGATCATCCCGGAGAATGCGGTGGTGGTTCCAGGCTCCCGCGCCATCCGCAGGGACAAGGGCCACGAAAACAGCCGGGAGTGGGGTCTGAGTCTCTACGCGCCGGTGATCGTCAAGTACCGCGACGACAAAACCGACCTCAGTACGGCGCTGGAAGATCTGTTGCGCTAATTCCCCGCCTGCATTTCCAGTAGTTTGCGGATGCGCGGCTTCACGCGCCTTCGGGGAGCGAAGACCGCAGCGCCAGCCCTTCATTGGCGACGGTGATGCTTTTCCTGATTTGACCGGTGGCTCGGTAAGCCTGGGCCAGCGTCAGCAGCATCGACGGCGTCTTGCGGTGTTTGAGCGCCATCGCGCGATCGGCGGTGGTGACGGCAAAATGAGAATCTCGAAGTGCCTTCGGCTCAACGATCAATAAATCACTCGCCGTCAAATCGAGAGTCCGCGCGGAAGTTTGCTGTTTGCGGGCCAGCTCCTTCATGCCGCAGATTCCTTGTTTGGTCATCGCGACGGACCCGGCAGCCGATTGCAGCAGAGATTGAATCGTTCCCAGGCGCGCCTGCGCGTCTGCCCGGGCGAGCAGCCAATCCCCATCCGTTGGCTCTTGCTTCCTCGCCTGGCCGATAATGCCCATGATCTGCGTCCAGAGCTTTTGCGCTTCAGCCAAGTTCCGCCTCCGGTCGCCTTTGGACGCGCCCAAGGCCGCATCGGCCGCTGTTTCAAAGCCCAGAGCCTCGAAGTTCAATGCGACTTTCAGGTCTGTTATTGCGCGCGAATCCCGAGGGTCTGCCGCGACAAACTTCTGATAGATCTCCACTGCTTCCTTGAACGAATCTTGAGCTTCGGAGTATTCACCCAACTGAACCAGCGCAGCCTCTTCCTTACGCCGCAAGATTGCTCTCATGCGCACTATGGAGAGGTTTTTCCGGTCGTTTTCAGGAAGTGAGTCTAATTACCGCAAACCCTTTTGAAACTCCTTCTGCGCCTATGGAGGGTCCGTCTCTGTCTCCAAACTGCCGATCTTGCCCCTGTTGATGAAAAGCCCGCGCTGCGCGCGGAGAAAGTGAAGGTCGATGACCAATGCGCTTTTATCCAGCGCGATGGACTTGTGAAAGGCCTCCAAAACCGCGGAAATGTCGGTGAAGCTGGCTGTACCGCTCTGAGCCAATTCATCCCCCAGAACGCTGTATGCGCCTGCTACAAAATAGTACAAGGAGGGTGGAGCATTGCCAGCCGCAGTCAGCCCGTCATAAATATCGACCGCTTTGCGCATGGTCGGGATGGCATCCTGCGTTTGCGCTTCTCCAAAAAGAATCTCACTGCGGGACCGGAGCGCACTGGCCTGAGCTTAGAGGGCTTCGCGATCTTTCGAATCTTTGGGCGCTAATGGCGTTGCCAAGACAATCGCCTTGTCTATACCGATCACCGCATAGACGGCATCTCCCAGATTCTGGTAATAATCGTTGCCTTGGAGGTTCTCCAGCCGTGAATAAGCATCCACTCAATCCAACTGCGTTTGACGGTCGCCCCCAGCGTCCTTGGCCCTATGGTTCAAATGCTCCAGCACGCGATTCAAGTCCAGAAGCTCCGGGCTGTCAATATTGATCCATGTCAGGTCGTCGCTCAATGGAACGCGCTCATGGCCACCGCCCTGCATCGGCGCCTGAGTCTCCCGTGCATGATCGATTAGGATCAATCGCATCACCTTGGCAGCAAAGGTGTAAAATGCCGCCAGTCCTCCCACGCGGCCTTTTATGGTTCAGCAGGCGGAGATAATGCTCGTGAACCAGCAAGATTGTCTGTAGGACATCAGGATTCCGCTCTCGGCGAATGTAAGACGCAGCCACCTCGCGCAGATGAGAATAAGCTAGAGGCATCAGCTCTTCAAAAGCCGACGGCTCACCGTCCCTCCACTTCGCCAAAAGCAAAGTGATCACTCCCTTGGCTGGCTGCAATCCCGCCCCCGTGCGCTCGGTCTCTCGCTCTCTGCGTCAGGTCTATCATTTTTCTACTCTTCCTCTTACATCCGTTCTGCTTGCCGCTAGCTAACCACCGCGATCAGGAAGGATTGACACACTTTTCCTTCCCTTCTCGCATTCTCTAATGAACGATGAAAGGAAAGGCTCTTAATCGGAACCAGAGAATTCGGTAAGTTGGTTGATTCGGTGCAGTTTTCTATCTGTTCTTGGATTCAAAAGAACCCCTTTTGCGCAAACAGTGTACACGCGGCTCCCAGGCCACCGGGCGCGCCTTGATCCAACAAAGGCGCGCTTGAGCTTGGAGAGCAACCGGATTTACATGCAAGTTACGATTGCAATGAACTGCACTAACTCGTAAACTCGCAATTTCCGCGAAAGCCTAACCTGAGCGTAGTCGAAGAGCGGAAGATACCTTCCAGATTTTGTTCACAACCCATCTCATCCAATAACCTTGTTCATAAGGAGACTTTCATGTTGATCTCGCGCCTGAAATCCCTGCAACAGAATGTTTCCGGCAATCCAGCACCGACGCTGTTTGTCGCATGGACCAGCCACATGAGCGTGGAGGTAAAGCTGCTGGACAATGATCACAAGAAACTTCTCATTCTACTGAGCGAACTGCACGACGGCGCGACCAGCAACTGCATGCCTCAGATTCTCGAAATGACTTTTGAAACTCTCCTTCAAACTCTGCGTGCTCATTTTGCCCACGAAGAGCAGCTCTTTACAGAAACCGCCTTCCCCGGCGCTGCCGCGCATGAGCGCGAGCACGACCATTTGATTCAGCGCTTCCGAGTCCTGCAAGCGCGCCTCCGTAACTGCTCGGATCAGGAAGCTTCCCTGGAGATCATCACACTGCTCAAAAACTGCATCTTCAACCACATTGAATACTCTGACCAGGAGTATGTGCCGCATCTGAATGCAATAACGGCTGGCGCGATTCTGACCGCGAGAGAAGTCCAGCCGCACGCGTTGCCGAGGAAGCAGGCAATTGGCCTCAGAATCCAGCAGGGAGCCTGATAAGCGCTCGCCGCCCCCAATCTCGGCTCATGCTATAATACAATTGGTCGATATATCCGGTAGAAAGCCTTCGCTCTGTCAGCGATGTTCTACTTGATAGCGCTACCTTGGTTGAGTATGGTCTCGATCCCCCATCGAAGGCCATGAAACGCATTGCTCTCAACCGGCACTATAGATCCAAGAAGCAGTGAAATTTGAAGCCGTGAACAAAATGCCGCTTCTCACCATTTCACTTCTCCATCGTATTGTGCCACTTCAAGAACGCAGATTGTTCTGGAAAGGACCGCGCGTATGCCGCTCATAGCCTGGACTGCTCAGTTGAACGTCGGCGTGAAGCTTCTCAATAATGACCATAAGAAGCTCGTTATTCTCATTAACAGCCTGCATGACGGTCTGGTGACGGGCCAATCCAAAACAGAGCTGGAAAAAATCTTTGAGAGTCTGGTCAGGTACACCTGCATTCACCATGGCAATGAAGAGAAGTTCCTTGCCGAGGCCGGCTATCACAGTTCCTCGATGCACACAAAGGAGCATGAACAGATGCTGGAGCATTTGTTGGAACTGCAAATGCGCTTCATCCACTCTGCTCAGTTGGGCGTCGAGATGGAGATCATGCAGCAGCTCCGCGTTTGGCTCTTCAAGCACATTCAAGGCTCGGATCAGCAGTTTGCCGTACATCTGAAGACCGTCAACGTTGACGCAGTTCTCGCCGGATGGAAGGCTCCCGCCGAGATTCCCCGCCGCCTCCCGACACAGGAAACCAGAATCGAACAAGGTGTCTGGTAACATTCGCTTCTTTCCCGATTCGAACTTCCAAGCCTCATCTCGTGATATTTATACGCCGCGATCTTGCCAACAGAGCATAATACGGCATCCCCCAATGCCCATCGGTGTTAGCATCGAATCTGACAGATGCAAACAAAAAAACTGAAAATTATCCCCCTTGGCGGCCTTGGCGAATTCGGCATGAACTGCCTCGCCATCCGCTGGGAAGACGACATTATCGTGATCGACGCCGGGCTGATGTTCCCGGAGTCGGAGTTGCTGGGCGTCGATGTTGTAGTTCCGGACATCACCTACCTGCTTGAAAACAAAGCGCATGTCCGCGCCATCATCCTCACCCACGGGCACATGGACCACATCGGCGGCCTGCCCTGGATTCTCTCCGAAATCAAGGTTCCCGTCTATGCCACCGAGTTCACCCTGGCCTACGTCGAGGGCAACCTCGAAGAGCATGGCCTGCTGGACGAGACCGATCTGGTGGAGATCGTCCCCAAGGAAAAGTTCACCATCGGCCCCTTCACCATCGAGCCGATTCACGTCACCCATTCGATTGTGGACGCCGTCTCGCTGGCCATCGATACCCCGGTCGGCGTCGTCATCCACACCGGCGACTTCAAGATCGACCTCGCCCCGCTCGACGGCAAGTCTTTCGACCTGCACACCTTCGCCGAGTATGGCAAGCGCGGTGTCCTGGCCCTTTTGCAGGACTCGACCAATGTGGACCGCTCCGGCTACACGCCCAGCGAGTCGGCCGTCATTCCCCGCCTGGACGAGATCGTCTCGCGCACCAAAAAGAAGCTCTTCTTCAGTTGCTTCTCCTCCTCGGTCTTCCGCATCCGCATAGCCCTCGACTTGGCACGCGCCCATGGCCGCAAGGTTGCGCTGATCGGCCGCTCAATGATGGACAGCGCGGAGATTGCGCAGGATCTGGGTTACATTGACGTTCCGCAGGGCCTCATTATCAATCCCAGCCAGATGCGCGACTACCCGCCCGAGCAGTTGATGATCCTGATCAGCGGCACCCAGGGCGAGCCGATGTCTGCCCTGAGCCGCGCCGCCGTGGACAACCACAAGCACGCCCACATCGATGCCGGCGACACCGTCGTTCTTAGCTCGCGCATCATTCCCGGCAATGAGAAGAGCATCTTCCGGGTCATCGACCATCTCTATCGCCGCGAGGCTAACGTCATCTATGACAATGGCTCCAACGGCCTGATCCACGTCAGCGGCCATGGCTCGCAGGAGGAGCTGCGCCTGCTCATCAACCTGGTCCGCCCCAAGTTCTTCATTCCCGTCCACGGCAACTATGGCAACCTGCGCAAGCATGCCCAGTTGGCCATGGACACCGGTGCCGTCGAACACACCATCGTGATTGAAGACGGCGACGTGCTGGAGCTGAGCAAAAACGACGCCCGCAAAAAAGACAAGGTCACCACCGGCCGCATCCTGATCGACTCCGGCTCCAACAACGATGTTGTCGAGGAGCTGGTGCTGCGCGACCGCCGCATCCTTTCCGAAGACGGCGTAGTGCTCATTGTCCTGGCCATCAACAAGCGCACCGGTAAGGTCGAGCAGCAGCCCGAAGTGGTCATGCGCGGCTTCGGCGGCGCGGACATCACCGACCAAGCCCGCGAGTTGGTCCTCAAAACCCTCGACAGCCTCAATACCGAGCAGAGAGCCGACTACGGCATGGTCAAGGAAAAAGTCCGCGCCGATTTGAAACGCCTCATCCAGAAATCCACTGGTCGCCGACCCATGATTATGCCGGTGATTTTGGAGATTTGAGCGAAGTTAGCAAAGTTAGAAAGCGGCGGAAGTAATCATACTTCCGCCGTCTGCTTCGTTTGAGGCGAAAGTACAGCTAACAGGCTGTTATCCTGAGCGGAGTTTGTCACGTTCTCTACAACAAACACAGTCGAAGGATTTGCGGTTGCATTGATGTTCTTTACCCGGCTAATTGCTCCCCAATCATATTCACCCATACCTTCAGATCAGAGGAACGTGCGCCCAAATCCAGATTGCAGAACACACATCCAAAAATCTCCCAAGATAATTTTTTCTGACAATTTAAAACCATCTCACGCAGACCAGAGCAACCTCCTGATGTTGGCCTCCAGTCAAGCTCATCTGCTCTCCTGACAACCCATTTTGCAAGGGAGATCAAAGTCTTATCTGGTACAGATGGAACGACATGAAGCGCAAACCAAAGAAGCCCAACTCCATAAATGCGAACTTGATTATTCCGTCCTTCAGGCTCCGAGCACATGAGTTGCCACGAAAGATGCTTCATCGCCTGTATATTGAAATCTAATGGCAACATACGCAGGCTCATAATCAATTGAATTACAGTTGAATCAATACCACCATCGCCACCGTAGTTAAATGGCTCTTGCTTGGCACGCAAAATGGCGGCGCATGAAAAGGCACGCATCCAATGCCCGATCTCCCCTGTTCTTCCCGGTTTCCAATCAGGTTCTTCGGGCTCAGACCAACGAATAAGCTCCAGAACCTCCATAGGACACCAATACATCTTCTCTGGAAATATACCTGTATCCCGAACCTGCCGTAGCGCCACAAGGTGCTTCTCCATATCTTGTCCGTAGTCCGCAGCAGCAATCTCCATGAGCATATCGTCGCTGATATGTTTGGAGATTTCGCGCAGCAATCCCTCTGGCTCAGGCTCGAACCGATTCAGGAGTTCAACAATCATCGTCTCGTTGCTCACCGATAAACCTCTCGCCGATTGCCAATTTGCAAAACCAGAACCGTAAGCACCTTATCCTGAATATCGCAAAAGACGCGAAATGGCCGACCAACTGGAATCCAGTGGAATTTCAGACTCTAATTCCGAATCCCCGCAAGCAGGCCCTCAATCTCCTCCTTCTCGGCTGATGACAGCGCCAGCAGCGGCGCGCGCCCGCGCCCGCCGTAATAGCCGTTATAGTCGCAGGCGTACTTCACGCCGTGAATCCCCAACTGGCCCACAATCCGCGTACTCGCCGCCGCAATCCGCTGCTGCTTTTCCTCGGCCAGCCTCCGGTCGCGATCCTTCCACGCCAGATAAACCTCCTGGCAAGCCTGCGGCGCGCAGGAGGCAAAGGCCAGTATCCCCCCGTTCGCTCCGGCCTCCAGCGACTCCAGCAGCGTCGTCGTCGAGCCGCCCAGCACTGCAAAACCCACTTCCTTGGTTCGCGTCTTCAGCGGCGCAGCGGTACCTGTCCCGCCAATCGAAACCAGCGCCTCTTCGCTCTCTGCCTGGGACGCCAGCATCCGCCCCGTCACCGCTTCAAAGATCGGCGTCACGGTGACCGTCCTCCGGGGCGCATGCTTCATGCCCTCGACCAGAGAACGAATCCGCTCCACGCTTCCCGTCGAGTCTTTGATGCCGATGATATTTGGATGCTCGGCCAATTCGGCCACAACTTCCACCGGAATGTTATAGGGCGCGAATTGCGGGATGTTATAGATCAGAACCGGCAGCGGGGAGCGATCGGCCACCGAGCGGAAGTAATGCAGAACCGCCGCCGCCGTCATCTGATTGGCAAAGTACGTCGGCGTCCGCGCCAGCACGGCATCATAGCCGTACCGCGCCGCCGCCTCGGCCAGCTCGACCGTCCCTTTCGCGCTCTCCCGCGCCACACCGGCAATCAGCACCTTCTCCGGCGCGGCGGCCTCGGCAGCCACGCGCAGCACCTCGCGGCTCTCCGCGTCGTCCAGCATCACCGCCTCGCCAGTCGAGCCCAGCAGCAGCACTCCCGAGAGCAGCGTGCGCGAGTAATGCGCGATATTGGCTTCTAGCTTGCGGTAATAGACTCGCTCGTCCGGATAAAACGGCGTAGGAACAGCGGCAAAGATGCTTTCGATTAACATGGCTCTATTGTAGAACCCAACCGGCGTTGCGGTTGTCCTCAGGGCTGAGACAAACGGTTAAGACTTTGTTATGGCTTTGCTCCCTTATACTGAATTTCACAGTCAAAACGGAAACATTGGCTCTGAGACGCCCTACGGTCCGGCCGCATGAGAGGAAAATCGTTTGCTCCATCCAGAACGCGCAAGCCTGCTTGGCCGTATGGCCCAACTTTGCCTAGTTGCTGTGATTGCTTTGATCGCTGGAGTTGCGTCCGCATGGTCACAGGCTCCTGCAGAGAACCCGTACTACGCCCGCACCAACACCTATAGCCTCTTCAGCGCCTACTCGGATGATTCCAGCCATATTCTGATGGGGAATGCCGAGCAACGCAGGCTGTTGGAATTCGGCGTCGGCTACGGTCGCAAGCTCTTTGCGAATCGCATTGTGAACTGGCAGTACAATGGGGAGATCCTGCCGGTAGCGTTGGAGAGCGATCCGCTGAGCAGTTATGTGATCCATCAAATGACTCCGACTCCACTAACTTACAACGGCGCGAGCGGATACCTGGAAACCAGTTGCGCTCCGATGTCCACTCCATTCAAATATACCTATCAAGGTGTGGTCTACACCGGGACTTCAGTCCTTTCCTGCAGTGGACGCCGCTGGACGATCGGCGAAGGCCTCTCGCCAATTGGCTTTCAGTGGAATTTCCTCCCGCAGCGCAAGCTGCAACCTTTCTTTCTCGGCCATGGCGGCTACATGTATTCGACGAAGCCAATTCCAATAACGGATGCCGGATCGTTCAACTTTACCTTTGACTTCGGAGCAGGGATTGAACTCTTCCGATCCAAGACGCGCTCCGTCCGCGCCGAATTCCGCTTTCACCACATCTCCAACCACGGCACGGCGCAGGACAATCCCGGCATCGACAACGGCCTCTTTCAGCTCACCTACTCCTTTGGGCGATAGGGGCATTTTGTCTTTGACTGCTGAGATAGCCAAAGCGGATATCCTAGAGAGAGATGCCTCCTATTCTCAATGCACAATCCGTGACCAAGCAGTTCGGCGCAAGGCCGCTCTTTCAGAACATCTCTCTCACCGTCGAGGAAGGCGACCGCATTGGGCTGATTGGGCCGAATGGCGCGGGCAAGTCCACGCTGCTGGCGATTCTGGCCGGTCAGGTGGAGCCGGACTCCGGCGAGTTGGCGGTGCGCAAACGGGCCCGCGCGGCGTATGTGCCGCAGGACTCGCGCTTTGCTCCCGGCATCAGCGTCCGTCAGGTGTTAGATGCCGCGCTGGCCGCCACGCATGTGCTGGAATCCGAGCGCGAAGGTCGGCTGCGTGAGTTGAGCGGGCGGGCGGGCTTTGCCGACCTCAATGCCGAGGCGGCAGCGCTCAGCGGCGGCTGGCGCAAGCGGCTGGCCATCACCGAGGCTCTGGTCAGCGAGCCGGAGGTTCTGCTGCTGGACGAACCGACCAACCACCTCGATTTGGGCGGGATCGAATGGCTGGAGGAGATGCTCCGAGCGGCCTCTTTTGCCGCCGTCACGGTCAGCCACGACCGCTATTTTCTGGAAGCCACATCGAGCGAAATTATCGAATTAAATCGGGTCTTTGCCGAGGGATTGCTGCGCGTAAAAGGGAATTTCAGCCGCTTTCTGGAAGAAAAGCAGGCCTATCTGGAGTCGCAAAGCCGCCAGCAGGAGAGCTTGCGCAACGTGGTGAAGACGGAGATCGAATGGCTGCGGCGCGGCCCCAAGGCGCGGACAACCAAGTCCAAGGCGCGCATTGACACCGCCAACGCGATGATTGGCCAACTGGCGGAGATGAATGCGCGGACGTTGGTCTCGACGGCGGGGATCGACTTCGACGCCAGTCAGCGGAAAACCAAACGGCTGGTGGAATTCAAGGATGTGGCCTGCGATGTGCCTAGTTCCGAGGGTGAACTAAAGCCTCGGCGCTTGTTCTCGGGGCTGAATTTCATTCTCACCGCAGGAATGAAGGTGGGGCTGGTGGGACCCAACGGCAGCGGCAAGACGACGCTGCTGCGCCTGCTGCGCGGCGAGATTGAGCCGGCCGAGGGCAGCATCCGGCGAGCCGACGCGCTGCGCTTGGTCTACTTCAGCCAGATGCGCGAGCTGGATGAGAGCCTGACGCTGCGCCGCGCGCTGGCGCCAGAGGGCGACGGACTGAATTATCAAGGACGCCAGGTACACGTCGCCAGTTGGGCGGCGCGCTTTCTCTTCACCAGCGAACAGCTCAACCAGCCGGTGCGCAACCTGAGCGGCGGCGAGAGGGCGCGTGTGCTGATAGCCAAGCTGATGCTGGAGCCGGCTGACGTGCTGCTGCTGGACGAGCCGACCAACGATCTGGACATTCCCACGCTGGAAACTCTGGAGGAAAACCTGCTGGAATTTCCCGGCGCGCTGGTGCTGGTGACGCACGATCGATACCTGCTGAACCGCGTTTCCTCGACCGTGCTGGGCCTGGACGGCCGCGGCCACACTGGGCGCTTTGCCGACTATGGGCAGTGGGAGGATTGGATCGAAGAGCAGGAGGAGGCCGCGCAGAACAATACAGGCCGCACGCTGAGCGCCGCGTCCGCCTCCACCGTCTCCGCCAATTCCCTGCCATCCCAGACCGGGGCGAAGAAAAAGCTCTCCTACCTGGAGGCCCGTGAGTTTGCGGCCATCGAGCAGCAGGTCGAAGTCTCTGATGCGCGGCTGGCTCACGCCCGCGAGCGCGTCGAAGATCCAGCCATAGCCACCAACGCCGCCGCGCTTCAGCAGGCGCTCACGGAACTGGACGCTGCGCAGCACGAGAATGATGCGCTCTATGCCCGCTGGGCGGAACTGACGGAAAAAGCAGGATGAGGGTTCCACGGCCAAGAACGGATCAATCCGCGCTGCCGGGGCTGCGTTATGATACAAGATAGTGTCCGGGAGACAGCTCCGTAAAAACACCTCTGAATACGCTGGACCGGGAAGCTGCCATTGATGCGCAGTTTCCTTTTTGGATGGATGGTGTCCAGCCGGGCGGTTTACAGGATCAGACTCAGTTTTGATTTTTACTTGAATGATTGGAGATTCACATGGCGGAAACAGTCTTTAGCTCTTTCGAAACAGTCAAGTATGAAGGTCCTTCCAGTCAGAAGGCCCTTGCCTATCGCTGGTATAACGCCGACCGCGTCGTGCTCGGCAGGCCCCTCAAGGATCATCTGCGCTTCGCGGTCGCCTACTGGCACTCGCTTGCCATGCGTGGCGGCGACCCGTTTGGCGGCGGCACCATTCAGCGTCCGTGGTTTGCCCCCGGCGACCCGATTGCCCAAGCCAAAGTGCAAGCCGATGCGGCCTTCGAGCTTTTCAGAACGCTCGGCCTGCCCTTCTATTGCTTCCATGACGCCGACGTCGCTCCCGGCGGCGACACCCTGGCCGAGACTCTCAAGAACTTCCACACCATCGTGGATTATCTGGAAGAGAAGCAAAGCAAGTATGCCACCCGCCTGCTGTGGGGAACCGCGAACCTCTTCTCCCACCCGCGCTTCATGGCCGGCGCTTCCACCAATCCCGATCCCGATGTCTTCGCCTGGTGCGCGGCCACGGTGAAGAATTGCATGGACGCCACCAAGCGGCTGGGCGGCTCCAATTACGTTCTCTGGGGCGGACGCGAAGGCTACGAGACGCTGCTGAACACAGATATGAAGCAGGAACTCGACCATATGGGCCGCTTTCTGACCTTGGTGGTCGAGTACAAGCACAAGATCGGCTTTAACGGCCAGATCCTGATCGAACCCAAGCCCAAGGAACCGACCACGCATCAGTACGACTTTGACGTCGCCACGGTCTACGGCTTCCTGAAGCGCTTTGGCCTGGAGAAGGAAGTGCGCGTCAATATCGAAGCCAATCACGCCATGCTGGCCGGGCATACCTTTGAGCATGAGATCGCCACCGCGGGCAGCCTGGGCATCCTGGGTTCGCTGGACATCAATCGCGGCGACGCGCTGCTGGGCTGGGACACCGACCAGTTCCCCAACGAGCTGTGGTCGTTGACCATGAGCATGTATCACGTGATCAAGGCCGGCGGGCTCAACCAGGGCGGATGCAACTTTGATGCCAAGGTGCGGCGGCAGAGCTTTACGCCTGAGGATATGGTCCACGCCCACGTCGGCGGAGTGGACATCTGCGCCCGCGCCTTTTTGACGGCAGCCAAGCTGATCGAAGACGGCCGCTACGACGCGATCCTAGCCGAGCGCTATGCCGGCTGGAAGTCGCCCGAAGCGGTTGCGATGCTTAGTGGCAAGGTGTCGCTCGATCAGATCGAAGCCGCCGCCCTCAAGAACGGCATCAACCCGCAACCCCGCTCCGGCAAGCAGGAGCAGATCGAGAATCTGCTGGCGCGCCTGATCTATACAGACGCTGTGTAGAAGTCGTCTGATCCGATGTATCCGTTTACCGGCTGCCGAATCTGAAAAAACGAGCGTCCAGGAGGTAAATCCTGGACGCTCGTTTTTCGTTCAAACGCCGCGCATTATGAGAGTGACACGCTCTACGCCCGATGGGTAGAACTGACCAAAAAGCGTGATTGTATGACTCGCCTCTTAAATAGTTGAATTCCTATTGTGCAGGAGCACTAAGTTGTTTCGCTTTATGCGCATTCAACCAAGTATCAATTTCTTTCTCTTCCTGATCGACCTGCGCAGTGGACAAATGTGACTTGGCTGTATCAATCTGCGTCTGTTTTTCGTCATAACCAGACGCCTGTGCTACACGAAGCCAAAAATATGTCTTGCCCGCATCGCCAAGTTCTCCATAAACCATCGCCAAATTATGCTGCGATCTCTCATTATCTGTATTTGCAGATTTCGTATAGTAATAAACTGCCTTATCCAAGTTTTTCTTCACACCAACGCCATTCTGATAGCAATATCCCACATTGTGCATCGCCTTCACCTGGCCCTGGTCGGCGGCCCTCAAGAACAACTGAAAAGCCTGCTCCTTGTCCACAGGCATTCCTCCTTGACCGTTGTTATACAACGATCCCAGGTCGAACTGAGCCGGACCGTTCCCGTTATTCGCAGCCTCTATCAAGTACTTAATTGCCATATCATGCGATTTATCAACACCACGGCCAGTTTCATAAAGCATCGCGAGCCAGTATTGAGCCAGAGCTTGCGAACTCTGCAAACCCGGTTCCACATTCTGTTGTTGTGAAACCAGTGATAGGTATTTGAAGGCTAGAACCGAGTCTTTCGGCAATTTTTGACCGCTCATATACCCTGCGCCAAGAAACATCTGTGCTTCCAGCGAACCTTTCTGCGAGGCTCTATCCAACCATTGAAACGCCTTCTCAACATCCACGGGAACCCCATTGCCGCTTAAGTAACTCTTTCCCAGTTGCACCATGGAAGCGATGTCGCCACTCTCTGCCATCGTTGTGGTCAGAGTCAGGTTGATCACTTTGGCAGGTCCGGCAGTCAACTCTTTTAAATCGGTGATCTGATCCACCCAAACAAGCTTGGGCTTTCCCTTGGTGGCAGTGAAGTTTACGAGAATAGCGACTTTGCTATCGTCAAGGATGAAGAGTGGTTCTTCGATATCAAATGGAATCGTCGCCCAATAATAGCGAATCTCTTCCGCGCGAGCTTTTCTGATGGTTGCCGTTGAGAGAGAGGGATAATGTGTAAGAAGCAATTTCCAGAATGATCTCTGTTGATCTTCCGTAATCAATCCACGAGCTTCAACCTGAACTGAATTTACAACGACAGTGATTTTCGTTGAGTTCAGCAGATCCTTGTCGGCAAATGGCTGCAACACCTTCCAAAGTCCCGGTCCGCAAGTGACCGCGCTATCAAAGAAATCTGCCGGTACTTCGGCATTCTTCGTAAGCGCTAGAGTCAACCGATCTTTCGCAGAGGAATTGATCGCATCGCTGGCGGTTTTGTAATGAACCCCGGCAGGAACCTGAGCGGCAGATTCACTTGGCGTCTGAGAATAGCAAATCGGAATTGCCGCCAAGACGGCAACCCAGAGAAGCGCGTTCAGCATCTTAACAACTTGTCTGGAATGCATAACCAATAATATATCCGATTCATCATAAAACTGATGCCTACGTCAAACTCAGACTCGGAAGGTTCCCAATGATAACGGTATCAGCTATAATCGACTCGCAAAGGAAATCTCACCATGCGATTCAGGCACTTCCTCGTTTTAGCATTGGCGGCTGTTCTCGCTTCCGCGGGCTGGGCGCAGACGGCGCTGGAGCCGGTTAACCCCCACGCGACGCCCGAGGCGCGGGCACTGCTTGCTTACTTGAACTCGATCTCCGGCAAGGCGACCATCGCTGGGCAGCACAACTTTCCCAACGTGGGCGCGCGCTGGACGGATATGGCCTATGATCTGACGGCCAAGTATCCTGGGCTCTTTGGCGGCGACTTTGGCTTCTCAGGCGGCGAGGACAAGGACTCCGTGCTCTCGCGTCCGGCGATGATTGCCGAGGCCGAGCGGCAGTACCGCAACGGCGCAGTGGTCACGCTAACCTGGCACGAGGTGCGGCCCACCGACGACGAGCCGGTCACCTTCAAAGAGAGCGTGCAGGGCCACTTGTCCGACGCCCAGTGGAAGGAACTGCTCACCCCCGGCAGCCCGCTCAATCTGCGCTGGCAGGCGCAGGTAGACGTGATCGCCGGCTACCTGAAGCAACTGCAAGACGCCCATGTGCAGGTCCTCTTCCGCCCCTACCACGAGATGAACGGCGACTGGTTCTGGTGGGGCGGGCGTCCCGGCAAGGACGGCTCGCAGGCGCTCTATCGCCAGATCTACGACCGCTTTGTCAACGTGCATCATCTGGACAATCTGCTGTGGGTGTGGAACGTGAATGCGCCGAACGGCCTGAATGCCGGGCCGATTGAGGACTACTATCCAGGCGCGCCGTATGCCGACCTGCTCACCATGGATATCTATGGAGAGTTCAAGGAAAAGTTCTATACGAATATTCTGGCGCTGGCTGGCGGAAAGCCAATAGCGCTGGCCGAGGTGGGCGGACTGCCCAGCCCGGAGGTGTTGCAACAGCAGCCCCGCTGGACCTACTTCATGTGCTGGAGCGAGTGGGTCCAGATGCACAACACTGTTGATTTGGTGAATGCCGTCTATCATGCGCCGATGGTGTTGACCCGCGAAGATCCGCGTCTGGCCGGACCGCTGGCGGCGATTCGCAAAGCTACCGGCGATCGCCTTGCCGCCGCACCTGTGGCCGCCCCTGCTGTGACTCTCGCAAAACCGGCTCCGGTGCAATGAAATGCAGCATCTGCCGCGGAGATGCTTTGTTGTTTTGCCTGGTAGAAAGGTAAGCTGAAAGAAAGCTACTTTGAAGGCGCCATGCAAAATCCGCTAAAGGTACTGATTGTCGAAGATGAACCCCACGCGCTGATGGGGCTGGCCGAGCTGATCTCCGGCTGGGGATACCGGACCGAAACCGCGCGCGACGGCATCGAAGGCTGGGAGAAGGCTCTGGCCTGGGATCCGGCCATCGTTGTCACCGACCTGAAGATGCCGCGGATGGATGGCATTGGCCTCTTGACCAAGCTGACCGAGGAAGGCTCCACGCTCAACGCCAATCTGGTCGTGATCGTGCTGACCGCGATGGGTTCGATTCAGTTGGCTGTAGAGGCCATGAAGCTGGGCGCCTATGACTTTCTGCAGAAGCCGGTGGACGCTACGAGGCTGCGGACGATTCTGGCCAACGCCACACGCCAGCGCGAAACCACATTGGAGCTGGAAGTGGTGCGGCGGCGACTGCGCGAGACCGGCGTGCTGGGGGCGCTGGTGGGCAGCTCCAAGCCCATGCGCGAGATCTTCGGCCTGATCGAACAGATTGCCCCCTCCAACGTCTCTGTGCTCATCACCGGCGAGAGCGGCACCGGCAAGGAACTGGTGGCGCGCACTCTGCACGATCTGAGTCCGCGCAAAGCGCAGCCTTTTGTCGCGGTCAACTGCGCGGCGATTCCCGAGACGCTGATCGAGAGCGAAATCTTCGGCCATGAAAAGGGCGCATATACTGGCGCTGTGGAGCGGCGCATCGGCTGCTTCGAGTTGGCCAACGGCGGCACGCTGCTGCTGGACGAGATCGGCGATATGCCTCTGGCCACGCAGACCAAGCTGCTGCGCGTGCTGGAAGAGCGGAAGCTGCGCAGGCTCGGCGCGCGCACCGAGCAGGATGTGGATGTACGGGTTCTTTCCGCAACCAACCGCGACCCCAAACAGGCCGTCGCTTTGGGCCATCTGCGGGCGGACCTCTTTTATCGCCTGAATGTTTTCAATATCCATATGCCTCCCTTGCGCGATCACTTGGAAGATCTGCCCGCGATGGCCGAAGTGATGATGGCAGAGATGAACCAGAAGCATGGCCGCCGCGTCTCCGGCCTGGCCGCATCAATGCTGCACCGTCTGATGGCCTTCGACTGGCCGGGAAACGCCCGCGAGCTGCGCAACGTCATCGAGAGGGCGGTGATTCTGGGCACGGATGGAGCGCCGCTGTACGCGAGTCACCTTCCGTCGGGCTTCGGCAAGGCGCAGAGCCAAGCCGAGCCGCATATTGAAGCCGGCACAATGCAGTTGCGCGTGGGCACAACGATGGGTGAGGCCGAGCGGCAACTGATTCTGCACACCCTGGAATCCACCGGGCAGAACAAGACCCGCGCCGCCGAGATTCTAGGCATTAGCCCCAAGACCCTTCACAACAAGCTCAGAGAGTATACCCACCCGCGGGAAGAACTTGAGGCCTGATTTATGCGCCTGAAGACCAAACTCGTTCTGGCCATCACCCTGCTTGTCTTTCTAATTGCCGGCCTGCTTTCGCTGGTCTATGTGATCCAGTTGCTCGATGCGGCGGTGAAGCAGTCGTACGACACCAACAAGATGGTGGCCAAACAGGTGCAATTTGCGCTGATGAATGCTCTGGAGGCCGGACTGAAGGACCGCATGGTCGATCCCAACAATCCGGCCCAGTTGCGCGCCCTGGAAGCGGAAGCGGTGCAAAATGACAAGGCCCTGAATGCAGAGATCGAATCGACCAACCGCTATTCGCTCACCGTCTATGACATCAACATCGGCGACAGCCAGCAGAATACGCTCTTGAGCAGCATCCGCGAAAACCAGGACAGGCCGCTGCCGGCGCGTCCGAACTTTGGGGAATTGATCGACGACAATCCCTTGCAGTTGATCCGTGAGGTCTTCGGTCCGCCCAGAGTTTTTGACGTGGTTGCGCCCATTGAGCGCAATGGCCAGCTCTTCGCCTCGGTGCATGTGGGAGTGCGCACCACCTTTCTGCGCGCCGTGTATGAGCCATGGCTGAGGGCTACAGCCACACTGATGGTGATTTTTTTGGGCGCGGCCTTGGTGGTGGCCTTCCTGCTCGGCAACCTGGCTCTGCGACCGCTGGAAGAGATCAGCCGGCAGCTTGATTTCTGGACCGCCGCCAGTGAGACGGCTAGCGAGGCGGAAGCAGCTTCCAACCAGGATACGGCGGCGCGCGTCTCCACCAAAATCGATTTCATCGGCCAGCGCATGCGCAATGTGGAAGAGGTTTTTTCCGCATTAAAGGAGAATCTGGATCAGATTCTCGGCAATTTGCAGGACGGAATCCTGCTTTTTACTGGCGATGGGCGCGCGGTGCTGGTCTCCGAGGCGGCGCGGCGCTTTCTGGCCATCGAAGGCGGCGCAATCCTGGGCCGCCATGCACTGGAGATCTTCGAGCGTTCCTCAGTGCTGGGCCGAATCTTGCATGAAGCCTTTGAAGAGAACAAGATTCTAACCCAGGTCGAGGTGCGCACCGAGACGGGGAGGCGCATTCAGGCCTCGCTGGACATGATTCACGACGACCGCAACGGCCAGGGCCTGGGCGCGTTGGTTACGCTCCACGACCTGGAGTCCGTCGAGGAGATTGAATCGGAGCTGGAGTTGTCGCGGCGCATGGCGGCCATCGGTCGGCTAACCTCCGGCGTTGGACACGAAGTCAAGAATCCTATTAACGCCATCGTGGTGCACCTGGAGCTGTTGAAGAGCAAGCTGGACGACCCCAGCGCTCCCGCCGTCCGTCACCTGGAGGTGATCGACGCGGAGATTCATCGTCTGGACCGCGTCGTCCAGACGCTGGTGGACTTCTCGCGCCCGGTTGAATTGAAGCTCATCGAGCAGGATCTCCGCCTAGTCATCCAGGATGTGCTGACGCTGGCCGCCGACGAGCTTTCCACACATCAAGTGAATCTGGTCAGCCGCTTGCCCGCAAACCCGATGGTCGCCAAGATCGACGTGGACCTGCTGAAGCAAGCATTACTGAATGTTGTGTTGAACGGAACCCAAGCCATGCCCCAGGGCGGAAAGCTGGAGGTGGTTCTTGAAGAAGATGGACGCTCCGCCGTTCTGCGTGTCTCCGATGAGGGGCCGGGCGTTCCCGAAGAGATACGGGAAAAAATCTTCGATCTCTATTTCACAACCAAAAGTAATGGCAGCGGAATAGGCCTGGCGATGACCTACCGCATTTTACAGTTTCATCATGGCAGCGTGGAAGTACAATCAAAGATAGGATGTGGCGCGGAGTTCCAGCTGAGAATTCCCCTCGCCGCCACTGAATGGGGTCGCCGGTATCTTCAGCCGGCGAATGAGTCGAAGGAAAAGGGGATTGCAGAATGAAGTTGCCGGGGACCCGGCCGCTGGCGCGCTGCTTGCGCCCGTGGTGGGAGATTACGAAGCTCAATTGGCGTCTTTCTGTCCTGGCTGGCGTGTGCCTGTTGCCGATGCTGTTAGCCGGGTGCTCTCACAAAGCGCGGCCGGAGCCGTTGGCGCCGCCCATCGAGGACGCACCTCTGCCCAGGCCCGTGCCGTCGCCCACCAATCTGCCTCCCGCGGTGATCACGATTCCCAAAGAACGGCCTGAACCTAGTCAGGCCGAGCAAACGCCCCCCGCGCCCACTCCTCCCGTGCGGCACAGAAAGCCAACTCCTCCGCCTAACTCGACACAACAGGCATCTCTCGCCCACCCCAGTGTGAGCGCCATCGGCCAGCTCTCCTCTGGTGATCCCTCCGATCTGTGGAGACAGACCTCGGACTCCATAGCCGCCACCGAACGCGGATTGAACAGTATCAATCGCCCGCTCAGCGATCAGGAGATGAAGACTTCTGCCCAGATCAGAGAGTTTCTTAAGCAGGCCCGCGCGGCTTTGAACTCCGGCGATGTCGATGGAGCCCACACGCTGGCCGTGAAAGCCAAAGTGCTGCTCGGCGAACTCAGCCAGTGATGAGTTGGGATCAGAATCGTAAAAGATTTTGAGTGAATGAGTGAACAAGTGAAATCCTGCGCTTTTCTTCACTTTTCATTCTTTCAATATGTAACTTTCACGACACTAGCGCCTTGTGTGTTTGAGATCGAGTCCCGCCGGCTTTGGAGCGCAGTGGAGGCGGGTTGGTACAGGCGTGCCATAGGAACGCGTGACGTGCAGCCGATCCATGACCACATAGCGAATGCGCAGTCCATCCACCACCGCGGGCAGTTGGGCGGGAAGGCGATTGCGATCCACATAGACGATCAGCGCAGCCTCGCGTGGATTGTCCAGGCTTTGCCCCACTCCCACGCCGAAGAAGGCCGGATTCTGATGCATCAAGCCCGCGGCGGCCTGGTCTTTAATGGCCACGGCCTGCGCCAGCACGGCAGTGGGAAGCGGCGGCAGGCCGGACTCAAAGGGACTCTCAGGCGCTGCACCATAGGCCACCGCATGAGCCGAAGTGGGAATCGCAATCACCCGCACGCCGTCCACAGTCGCCGGAACGCTGACCGTCCGGTTCTCATCCGTATAAAGGATCACCGCTGCTTCACCGGGGCGGTCCATGCTCTTGCTCGTCCCAACACCCAGGATTCCCGACGAAGAGCTGATCAGCGCGCGGGCCTGGCTCAGTGCTTGCTGCGCGCGCGCTGCCTCCGCATCACTTAGGGTCCGGCTCTGCGCCGAGGAGATGGTGCTGTCGCCATAACTCAAGCAACTGACCGCATGATCTGCCGTGCCCGCGAATGTATAGCTCCCGCCGAACTGACCATCCAACTCAGCCAGTACGTCGGGAGCAGGATTAGCCACACCCTGACTTACCCCGGCGAGATCCGTTCCGCCGGCAAAGTAGAGGCCGACAGGCTCGGCATTCGCGGCATCCACGACCAGCGCGCCGGAGTCGCCCGCGTCGCTGAATTGATTGCCGCTCAGACCCAGTTGATGCGTAAAGGTCTTGGTCAAATAAGGGCGAGTTTCCGCGCAGTCCAGGTAGTAATCGACCGTTACATCCAGATCGATGGCCGAAACGCCGCCGCAGGTCAGCCCCGTCGTCCGTCCGCTCTTTGCCACCTTCAAATCGAGCGTGGCAGCTTCTCCGTGTCCGTTGGTCGAACTGATGCCGGGAGGCGCGGCGGCCAGAGTTCCGTCTGCCTGCCTGCCGCCCAGCTCCAGAATGCTGCCGCTTGGGTCCACCGTGCGCGAGGAGAGTTGGGCAATAGCCGCGTCAGCGTTGGTCTGCTTGGAGCTGAGCGGAAGCCAGCCCGTCAACTGAGCCACTGCTTGAAGCCCCTCGCCGTCTCCCATCGGCGAGCAGTTGTTGTCGATCAGCCCTGGCTGGACAATCGCGTCTCCCACGCTGGCGTGGTCGCTCTTAGCCAGCACGTGGTTGTTGCTCAACAGGTATTTGCGCTTGTTCGCATCCTCGACCAGCGCGCCCAGCGTGCCACTGCAGCAGTCCACAATCTGGCTGCCGCGCGTGTCGTAGTCGGTGTTATTGCCGCCCGAAGTGCCCAGCGCGACCGTCGCTGGCAACTGCCCCTGATGCATAGCTGGATTGCTGTTCACGCCAGCGGAGTTGACCAGCACGACGGCGGAGGCTTTCGAGCTGGCCCCAGCGGCCGGAGCAGCGACCGTGGCAAGCACCATTGCCGTGCCGGTAGCCGCCACCGAGGAAGGTGCTGAGTATGTGACGGTGCAGGAGGTGAAAGCCTTGCTATCGCGCTGGCAGGTGGTGGGACCGAGCGAACCCTGACCGCCGTTCGCCACTTCGAAGTTGATCGACGCCGAGCCGCCCGCTTCAGCCAGAACGCCCGTCACGTTGACGCTGTCCTTCGCGCCCAGCGCCACATTCTCCGGCGTCAGCGGTTGCAGAAAGCCGGGCGTGACGGTCAGAAGGGTGCTCGCGTGAAGGCCGGGATCTGCCGCAAGAGTTGCCACCACCACAACTTCAACACGGTCGGCGGTTAAAAAGCTGGGCGGCGTGTACTGGCCGCTGGCGGTAATGCTGCCCGGACCGCTGGTCGTGTCGCCGCCCAGAACAGACCAGACGACCTCGGCAGGTCTGCCGTTGGGGAGCTTGGCGGAGAATTGGTGAACTAGAGCGCCGGACGAGCTGAGCGCGTTGCAGCCAGTGCAGTTGGTGTCAATGACCGAAGTGCCGGGAGCGACGGAAAAGGCGGCATTTGAGGAGTTTGCGCTCACCAGGCCGTTGCCGCAGCCGGCCGCTAAAAGCAGCGCCGGAGCCACAAGCAGCGAGAGATTCCTGGAAAACGGCCGCATCGTTACAGTCCCTTCCTTATAGTATCGACTCCGCCTGGATAAAAAGAGAAGCAAGCGGCGCAGGCCAGTGCAATCGCATGAAAGGAAAATCAATTCTTCTGTTTTCATGCATCCTGAAAAGCGAAGAAAAAAAGAACGCACCCCCGGGGGGGGGCACCTTTTCATTTCAAACTATCCCCGCAAGAGCCAGTCAACGTTCAGAGCAGGTAGATTCAGAGTAGCAAATCCTGAAAAATAATCTGCAAATCGATTCATGCAATTCGCTCTGGGCTCAGGCCGTCACGATCCGCCTGCCGGCGTGTGCTTTACGATAAGAGTACTGTGCAGACGATTCGAGTAGAGACACCATCGGCGAAGTATGACGTGATTGCGGGCAGCGGGCTTATCGAGACGCTCGGCCCGCGTATCGAGCGGATCGTGGGCAAGCTGCCCCGGCGAGTTTTTGTGCTGACCTCCGCGCCTATCTGGGGCTTGTGGGGGCAGGCGTTTCTCAGCTCCTTTGCCGAGCCGCCCATCGTCATGTTTCTTTCCCCAGGTGAAGAACACAAGGGGATCAAAAGTGTGGAACACTTGTTGCGGCAGATGGCGCGCGCGGGCGGAGATCGCGGCAGCCTGCTGATTGCCTTTGGCGGCGGGATTGTCGGCGATGTGGGCGGCTTTCTGGCTTCGATCTTCATGCGTGGCATCCCTTACATTCAAGTTCCGACGACGCTGCTGGCGCAAGTGGATTCATCCGTCGGCGGCAAGACCGGCGTAAACCTGCCCGAGGGCAAGAACCTCGTCGGCAGCTTCTGGCATCCGCGCGCTGTCTTTGCGGACATCAGCGTGCTCGGCACGCTGCCCGACCGTGAGCTGCGTGCTGGCCTGATGGAGAGCGTAAAGGCGGGGATCATCCGCGACCGGGCGCTCGTGCGCTTCATGGAGGAGCATGTGGAAGATGTGCTATCGCGCGATCCCAAATCTCTGGAAAAGGTAATTGCCGCGTCCATCCGTATGAAGGCCGGGGTGGTGAACCTGGACGAGCGCGAGAACGGCCTGCGCATGATTTTGAACTTCGGCCATACGGTGGGCCACTCTCTGGAGCAGGCCACGCAGTACAAACTGCTGCTGCATGGCGAGGCGGTGGGCTGGGGAATGATTGCCGCGCTCTACCTGGCGCGCGAGCGGGGAACGATCACCGCCAGGCAGTTCGACCGGCTGGAAAACTTAGTCCACCTCTACGGCCCGCTGCCACCCTTGAAGCTGCGCACGGCCAAAGTGGTAGCGGCTACCGGCGGCGACAAAAAGAACGTCGGCGGAGTGAGGCGCTTTGTGCTGCCCGTCGGCGTCGGTGACACTGGGGTGGTCGAGGATGTTAAGCCGACGGAGCTGGAGGCAGCGGTGGGGTATATGCTGGCGCAAGCAGCGGAGCGGAGTTAGCGCGGTTAGCAGAGTTAGCCTTGAGTTTGTGGTTTGGTTAAGAGTACGCCCCACCCTACCGGAGTCATGCTAGACATTTTCCATTGAGGCAACTGAATGACCATGGCATCTGTGATACCGAACAACTTTCTAATCGTCGTTGCAATGGTTGCGCTGATTTTAGGCGTGGTCCGAGTCGTCCACATGTTCAGAGCGCGGGCAATGCGCGCATTCGCTGACAGGTGGGGTTTCAAATACATAGGTCCTACCGCTCCTCCAAATTGGTTGAGGAATCCAGTTCATTTCAAAAGGGAGCCACCCCTTCCGGGTTGGATTTCGCACTTTTACCCCTCCGGCGAACGAATTAGACAAGTCTGGAACGTAATTGAAGGAAAGCAAAAAGGGGCTACAATAATCATTTTCGACAGCGTAGTTGGTCGCAGGGGTGGTCATCCCTGCACACTTATCCTTTGCCAGAGCGAAAATAATCCCTTCAGATTTACTACCTCAGCAGATCGAGTTGTTCAGTCACACGGATGGACGGTTCTGCATGGATCCTGGTATTTTTTGTTTTCGTGGACAATGGGTACGATGCGAATCGATGATCATATGTTTTGCTTGCGAGATGTCCAGCAGAATTAGCACATGGATTAAACAATGTTTTGCGTGCGCCTGAATTCGAAGCGGTTCTGCACTAATCGTTGTGTCAGAGCAGGCGTTTAGTCGCGCTCTTTCAAAACTTCAACTTAATCAGAGGTTTTTTGAATGACCACCACAGGCGCCAAACCGCCCGGAGCAACCGACGAAGCCAGCGCGGCTGCGGCGGTGCGGGAGATGTTCGATGCGATTGCGCCGCGCTATGATTTGCTGAATCATGTGCTCTCAGCCAATGTGGACCGGGTATGGTGGTGGAGGGCGGCGCGGCGGTTTCGCGCGGTGCTCAGCAGACCCGATGCGGCGATTCTCGACATCTGCTGCGGCACCGGCGACATGACGATGGCTCTCCTGAAGCGGCGTCCGCACGGTGCGCGACCGATCATTGCCGCAGATTTTTCTCCCGCCATGCTGAGCCGCGCAGCAAAGAAGTTTGCCGCACGTAAGGAGGGCCAGCCCTGCGCCGTGCCAATGCATGCCGATGCGCTGCATCTGCCGCTGGAATCCGCCTCTCTGGACCTGATCGTCTCCGCCTTTGGCTTCCGCAATCTGGCCAACTACGAGGCCGGTCTGCGCGAGTTCCATCGCGTGCTGAAACCCGGCGGGCAGTTGGGCATTCTCGACTTCAGCGAGCCTGGGGGCCTCGTCGGCAAGGCCTACGCGGTCTACTTTCGCCGCGTGCTGCCGGCAATTGGCCGCCTGCTCTGCGGCCAAAAGGGCGCGTACAGTTACCTGCCTGCATCGGTAGGCAACTTCCCCGCGCCGCCGCAGATGCTGGCGCTGATGCGCGCGGCGGGGTACGATGAGTGCAGCTGGCAGCCATACACCTACGGGATCGCAGGGTTGTACACGGCGCGGCGCACGGATGGATGAGTCTTTCTTTTTTATGTAGGTTTCCAATTGAGGTTTGCTATGCTTAGTCCGTAGCAGTTTGTGGTCAATGTCGGACGCGTCAAAAACCATCCCTCAGGGGCTAAAGCCCGCATTTTTTTGCAGTAGTTGCGGCACGACTGAAGTCGTGCCCTTTCAAAACCAGACTTTCATCACAAGCTATTAGAAAACTTGTTGGAGTCCCGCCATGCCCTCGTTTGAAGATTCGCTGAAAAAGCTGGAAGCCATCGTCGATCAACTGGAGAAGGGGGACCTGGCCCTGGAGGATTCGCTCAAGCTCTTTGAAGAGGGCGTGGTCCTGTCAGCCGCCTGCAAACAGGAGCTGGATGCCGCCGAGGGCAAGGTGCAGATGCTCGTCCGCCAGCGCGACGGATCATTGAAGCCGGAGCCATTCCTGAGCGAAAAACCTTTCTAAAGACAGCTTCACCAGACCTTCCATCGTGTTTTTCTGATCCCTGTTCCCTGCATTAATCAAACACCACCGTCTTGTTCCCATAGCAGAGAATCCGCCGGTCCAGATGCCAGCGCACGGCTCGGGAGAGGACGACGCGCTCCAGATCCCGTCCTCGCTCTACCAGATCTTCCACCTGATCCCGGTGCGAGATGCGCGCCACATCCTGCTCGATGATCGGCCCGTCGTCCAGCACCTCGGTCACATAATGGCTGGTCGCCCCGATCAGCTTGACGCCGCGCGTGTGGGCCGCATGGTAGGGCTTGGCCCCGGTGAAGGCGGGCAAAAATGAATGGTGCACGTTGATGATGGCTGCAGGGTAGCGCGCCACAAAGCTGGGCGAGAGGATCTGCATATAGCGCGCCAGCACCACCAGTTCGACGCCATGCCGGGTGAGCACCTCGATCTGCCGCTCCTCGGCCTCGGCGCGCGTCGCGGCGGTCACCGGAATGTGCTCGAAGGGGATGCCATAAAATGCGGCCAGATTTTCGACGGCGCGGTGGTTGGAGACAATCACCGGAATCTCGCAGTGCAGCTCGCCGGATCGCCAGCGGTGCAGCAGGTCGGCCATGCAATGCAGGTACTGCGAGCAGAAGAGCGCCATGCGCGGCCGGCGGTCGCCCAGCGTCAGCTTCCAGCGCATTTGCAGCTCGGCGGCCAGCGGCGCAAACTCCGCCCGGAAGAGTTCCAGATTGAATTTCTCCGCAGCGGAAGAAAGGCTGCCGTCCGCAGGACCAAGCGCCCACTCCACGCGCATGAAGAAGAGTCCTTGCTCGTGGTCCTGGTGCTGGTCAGCGTGCAGGATATTGGCGCCATGTCGGTAAAGCAGCGAGGAAACGCGAGCCACCAGGCCCCTTTGGTCCGGGCAATCGATCAGCAAAACAGCAGAATCTTTCATACCAGTTCCAGCTTATCAGGCCGCGGAAAATGGGATACATGGGGACGAAGGGACCAGGGACCAAGGGACCAAGTAAGAGAAGTGCTTAAGCGAAATTGCTTCAAGTGCGCCTTCAAGAAGTGACTGCATTGTATGAGCGTGGATGAGAGCATTCACACTGTATCGAGTTCTACCTCCCCGGTCCCGCGGTCCCCTGGTCCCTCACTCCCTCACTCCCCGGCATTGCCTTTCCCGACGATTCCCCCTACAATGAAAGAGAAGAATTGCAGGAAAGGTCTGTCCATCGCGATGCCCAAGGAAAAGATTCACCCCAATTACGCCGCAGTGAAGGTTTTGTGCGCTTGCGGAAGCCATTTTGAGACCCGTTCGACCCACAAGGGCGAGATTCACGTGGAAATTTGCGCGGTTTGCCACCCGTTTTATACCGGCAAGCAGCGCCTGGTGGATACCGCCGGCCGCGTCGAGCGCTTCCGCCGCAAATACGCCAAGAGCGACAGCGCGGTGGCAGCCGCAGCAGCTAAGTAACCGTGCCCTGGCAATAGGTTCGCACCCATATCGCACATCGAGGGCCTCCGCCAAGGCGGGGGCCTTGTCGTGTTGCTCTGCGCTGATACAGCTGAATGCGCCCAGTTTGGTTTTGAATGGGAGATAGGATCCGCCATGCCTCGCACAAAACGCTCGATTCAGGTGGCGACGACCATCGATGGCTTCTCGCTGATCTGGAATTTGCATCGTGAGCAACAGTTGACCACCGCCGAAGGATGGCGCGGCGTGGCCATCCACGTGAAGGTTGCGGAGGAGGTGCGCAAGGAGCTATGGCTGGAGTATCCGGCGGTGAAAACGCAAAAAGTCGGCTTTACCCGAACCGACTTCGTCCAGCAGAACATCTCTCATGCAAAGGTGGAAGCGCACATCCGCCGAGCGATGGAAGCGGGCTGGAACCCGGAGTCGAAAGGCCAGCGGTTCATCTTTGAAGTGGATGAGCTGCCGGGGTAATCTAATCTCGCTATTACGGGATTGAGGTTCATATGGCGGGCAAAGGCTTTACCGTGAAGAAGAATTGGGACAACCCAGCCGAGCACGCCATGCCTGCTAATGCGCGGGTTCCGGCCGAGATGCGCATCGGGCCAGTGCTGGTGGCTCCAGCGACGGTTCTTGCGCCCATGGCCGGGGTCACCGACACCGTCTTCCGGCGATTCATCCGCCATGCGAGTTTGTTTACTAGGGACGAGGGACTAGGGACTAGGGACCAGGGGACCGTTGATGACACAGTCACCAACACCCAATCCGGCTGCGGCCTGCTGATGACCGAGTTCACCTCCGCCGACGGCCTGGCGCGGATGCGCGAGACCAAGCGGCTGCGCTACTTGACCTTCTATGACGACGAGCATCCCATCGGCGCGCAGCTCTTCGGTGCCAATCCGGAGACGCTGGCCGAGGCGGCGCGTATCGTCGAGGAAACCGGCTTCGATCAGGTAGATCTGAATCTGGGCTGCCCGGCCAAGCGCGTCGTCGGCTCCAACGGCGGCTCCGGCCTGCTGCGCGACCTGCCCCGCATTCAAGAGATATTCAAGGCCGTGCGCAAGGCGGTCAAAATCCCCTTCACCGTCAAATTCCGCCTGGGCTGGAATGACGCCGACATTGTATGCCTGGAGCTGGCGCGGATGGCCGAGGACGAGGGGCTGAACGCCCTGGCGCTTCATGCCCGCACGCGCGAACAGGGCTACACAGGCCAAGCGCGCTGGGAGTGGATCGCGCGGGTCAAGCAGGCGGTCCAGATTCCGGTCATCGGCAACGGCGACATTCGCACGCCAGAAGACGCGGCGGCGATGGTGGCGCTCACCGGCTGCGATGCGGTGATGATTGGCCGCGCCGCACCCGCCAACCCCTGGATTTTTAGGCAGATTGCGCAGTACACTGCCACCGGCAGCTATGACAGGCCCACGGTGGACGACCGCTATCGTATGATCCGTGCCTACTTTCAGATGCTGCTGGACGAGGCGGAGGCCACAAAGGATCTGCCCCGCGCCGCCCGGCTCGGCGAAACCTCCGGCAAGATGAAGCAGTTCGCCACCTGGTTTACGCACGGCGTTGCGGGCGGCGCCAAGCTCCGGGCGGCCATCTATCACGCGCGTAACGGGGTCGAGGTGCTGGAGCAGGTGGACGCCTTCTTCGCGGCCCAGCTTGCCGCCGGCGCGGAGCCTGTTGAAGCGGCTGAAGACGATGGTCTGGCGCAGTTTCCCGAAGAGATGCAAGTCTGCGATTGATGCAGGCTCACATCGCTATTTCGCTACATCAGATACAAGATCAACGCGGCGACTCCCGCGAAAGCTATCAGGAAGACCGTAATAACCACATCAAGCGCAAATGGGGAATGAGCGCGCTGAGGGCGTGTATCGGGAGGCAGAATCATCCGCGCTAACTCAATACCCACGCTATCCTTTCCGTCGGCGGCCAGAGCCAGCGCAAGAAGACTGTGGGCGGCGGAATCCGCCGTCTCGCTGTCTGCCGCTGACTGAATCTCCGCCTCCGGGACGGATCTCCACAGGCTGTCGGAGCACAGCAGCAGCGTATCGCCGACGGCGAGCGGAACCTGTTCCACTTCAATATCCACGGCAAGCTGTTGTCCCAGGCTGCGGGAAAGCACTTTGGCATCCGGATGGTGCAGCGCCTCGAAGGGAGTGATCATCTTCCGGTCGAGCATCTCCTGGACGGCGGTATGATCGACTGTAAGGCGGTGCAGGCGTCCGGCGCGCTGCAGGTAAGCGCGGCTGTCGCCGATGTGGCCGATCCATGCATAGGTGATCTCGCCTTCTTGTTGCAGCAGGGCCACCACCATCGAAACGCGCGCGCCCTGCAATTGCGAACCTGGCGTGGAGGCCGCAGCCAGAATGCTCGCATTGGCGCGCGCCGCCGCCGCGCGAATCGCGTTGTCGACCGGGTAGTCGGGTGGCAACCCAGCCAGATGCGCGTAAAAGTGCTCCACCACCATACGCGATGCGGCTGCGCCTCCTCCGTTACTACCCGAGCCGTCGGCCACCAACATCATGTCCGCCAAGGCCAGACGGACATTGAGGACAGAGATCTCGCTCTCCTCGCGATTGGCGGGGCGCTCACACTCCTCGGCGAAAAGGATAACCGGTTGTTCGTGGATCGCCAGACTGCTCATACCTGAACCTCGTAGACAGGACAGAACTAGCGCGAGATAGGGGGGCGCGATGAGAAACCAAAGCACAACAAAGCACGCGCCGCCTTCCGCACCAGTTGCGCGGAAGATGAATGATTGCCGGCCGGTCTTGCTGAGAACCGCGATGGCTTGTCCAACACAATCCAAAGATCGCAGACCGCTACTCGACGAATCACACTTCGGTCATTATGCTTTTCATATTCTATGACAGAAGATTGAAAAATAACGAAAATGAACACTTTATAGCATGGATATTTTTACTCATTCCGTGGAAAACCGCGCACTATCTTCGGTGCAATCCGGCAGAAATCGCTTCTTCGCTTATTCACCATCAGAGCAATTGCTTTCGAACTGTTTCATGGCTTGTTCAGAACTTATCGCTAGCCGGAAATAGCGCTTGGCCTTGGCGACATCGCGGAAGATCTGCGCCTTGAGCGCCTCCGGTGAGGGCCACTCGATCTCGCCGCGCAGGCGCAGAAGGAACTCCAGATTGATGGGAGTTTCTTCGGTCAGCTCGATGGGCTCAAAGTCCAGGATGTGCGACTCCACGGCGAAAGAGGCTGCGCCGAAGGTGGGCCGGTTGCCAACATTGGTGACAGCCTGGAAGCGGCGCTCTCCCATGGACAGCCGCGTGACATAGACGCCAAAGGCCGGCAGCAGGCCATCGTAAGCCGCCAGATTTACCGTAGGCACCAGCAGGCGCGTGCCAATGCCGCGTCCGCGCGCCTGCCGGGAGCGCACCTGGAAGGGTCGGCCCAGCATCCAGCGGGCACGCTTCAGGTCGCCTGCCGCCACGCATTCGCGGATTGCTGAGCTGGAAACCTCCAGCCCGCGCACCTTCACCGGCGAATGAATGTGCACGGCAAAGCCCAGCTCTGCGCCGAAGCTCTTCAGCTCCGCAATGCCCGCCTCGGCGCGGTGGCCAAAGCGGAAGTTGCCGCCCTCATGAAGGCTGCAAACGGCCAGAGCGCCCACCAGAATTCCGCGCGCAAATTCTTCCGCCGGCAGTTCGGACAGCGCTTCATTGAAGGGCAGCACGAGCACTGCATCGATGCCGGTGAAAGCCAGCAGGCGCAGGCGCTCGGCCAGCGGTGTGAGCAGTTGCGGCGCTTGCGCTGGGCGCAGAAACTGCTCCGGATGCGGATCGAAGGTGATAGCGACGGCGCGCGCAAACTGCTCTCCCGGTTCCTTTTTGCGGGCTTCCCGCACCACCGCCGAAAGAATCTCTTGATGACCCAGATGGACTCCGTCGAAGTTGCCGATAGCAGCCACTGTGGGACCAAAGCCTGCCGGAATCTCCGCGACGGAATGAAAGACTTGCATCACTCGGCCCCCGTTCCGGTTCCAAGACTCACCGGCAAGCTGAGGCCGTCATGGGCCAGGCGGATGTTTTCCGGCAGCGCGCGGTTGGTCTCTTCGTGGCCCAGCTCGTGGGCGATATGCGTGAGCCAGGTGTGGCGTGCGCCGATGCGCCGTGCCCAGCCGACGGCCTGCGCGACCGTCGCGTGCGTGGGATGCGGCTTGTGGCGCAGCGCGGAGAGGACCAGATGGTCAAGGCCCTCCAGCAGCGCGAAGCTCGCCTCCGGAATGTCACTGACGTCAGTAAGGTAAGCGGCGCGGCCAAAGCGAAAGCCGGCGATCTCCATCGCGCCGTGCATCACCGGGATGCGCTGAAAGCTGACACCGTGAACGCTAGTCCATTCCGTGAGCGGATGTAGTTGGACGCGGGCGCGGTTGGGATAGGTGGCGCCGGGCGCAAAAGTGTAATCGAAGATGTGCTCCAGCACCGCTGTGGTCTCTGGCGTGGCGTAGAGCGGGATCGGGCCGCCTTCGCGAAAGACGGTAAAGCTGAGAGGGCGCAGATCATCCATGCCCAGAATGTGGTCGGCGTGCGAGTGGGTGTAAAAAACGGCGTCCACGCGGGTAAGCCGGTTGTGCAGAGCCTGCTCGCGGAAGTCCGGGCCGGTATCAATGACGACGACGCGCTCGCGTTCGCCCTCGCTCCAACGCAGCAGCACCGAGGGCCGCAGCCGCCGGTCATGTGGGTCGGTCGAAGTGCAGACCGCGCAATCGCAGCCCAGCGTGGGAACGCCCATCGAGGTTCCTGTGCCGAGAAATGTGAGCGTTCCTTCCATAGCCTCCGGAAAAACCAGTTAGCAAGCACTCTCAGACAAGTGCGGGCGGGGATGCCCGCACGACAGCCGGTCTGGAGACCGGCGCTACACCCTTGTCTCTATCTCTTTCCCGGCGGCGGCGGAGGAGGGGGCTGCATGGCCTGCAAACTGATCATGCTGGTTAGCTCCAGGAAGGCCATGCGCACATCAAAGAGCACCGTCTCCAGCGTATTCTTCTCGGATTCGCTCAGGTTTCCTTTGGTCTTTTCGGCCAGCACTCCGAGCAGATCAATGGTCGTCCGCGCGCCCAGAATATCCACCCTGGGACGCTGGCCCTCCTGCGTGCCCGCGCCCATCTGGATCATCGCGGAGACGTAAAACTGCTGCACCAGATGCTCAAAGGTGACGGCGGGCTGCGCGCCCATGGCGGGGTTCTGCGCTCGCACCATGTCTTCAATCCGCTGCGCTGATGCGTCGTAGGCGGCCTTCTGCTCGCGGCTTTCTTTGGCAGTGGGCAACTGGGGCGCATCGACTTCCGCCGGAGCCTCGGCGGCAGCGGTCTTGTGCTCATTCACCACCAGCCGCGGGCCCGAGCTGGGCGCCTCCGGCGCGGCGGCAGGCTCAGCCGGTGCTGCGACCGGCTCAACCGGCTTCTGCTGGTCTTCCTGCTCTTCTTCCGCTTTGATTTTGCGGCGGTCAATCACGGTAAATTTCGGCGTATCGCTCATGTTTTTTCTGCTTTCTGATTGGTTCTGCTGCCTATCGCTCGATGAAGGAATGTAGGGTGAAACCGGTCATCCCTCAGGAGCTAAAGCCCATCTTCATTTGTACTTCATTTGCGGCACGACTCAAGTCGTGCCCTGATACAAAGCCTGCATGCCCAAACGATGTTCACAACCGGGGCGGAGTGGTCAGAATCCTTGCAGTTCCCGCAACCTCACCGGCCTTGTACGTAAAAGATTGGCTGCGCAGCTCGGCCTCGCCACGCATCATGGCCAAAGCGAAGACGCGCGTGCCCGCCGTAAGGGGGAGTTCCGCCGCGCTGGTGATCAGCCCGGCCGCCGCCGTCCCTTCCCATGTTAGTTCACTTCCCGCGGCTGGAACAGGTCCAAGAAGCTCTAGTGGCCGGAGATGGCGGTGAACGCTGCCGCGCGAGCGGATGCGCTCGACAATCTCCTGGCCCAGGTAACAGCCCTTGCTAAAACTAAGGCTGCGCATCTGCGAGGTCTCCTGCGGCAGGTCGCGCTCGGCGATATCGACTCCATAGGCGGGAATTCCTTCAGCGATGCGAAAGGCTTCCAGCGCATCCGCACCCACAGGAGTTGCGCCCGCCTCCGCCAGCGCCCGCCATAGCGCTGCAAGCTGATCGGCCTGCATCCACAACTCAAAATGCGGGGCAAGCGCGCCGTAAGCTCGCGCGATGCGCAGTGGCTCGCCGTTCCAACTTGCTCGGATGCTGGTTAATAGTTCAGTTGGCGCGGGCAGGCCGAGCTTCTTCAGCATCTCCGCGGCCTGCGGCCCCGCAAGGCCCAGCGCGGTCTCGTTCTCTGGAACCAGCTCCACATCGTCCATGATGATAAAGCGGTCCAGGTGAGCGAGCAGCTTTTCGTATTGATCGGCTGCGATGACCAGATCCAACATTTCGCCGTCGCGCCAGACGTGCAGATCGCCCAAGATGCGTCCCTGCGCGTTCAGCACCAGATTCCAAGCGCCTGCGTCTCCGGCCAAATCGTTCACCGCGTTGGTGACCATGCCATTGAGCCAGCGGAAGCGATCTTCTCCGCGCACCGCAACGCGCCGCAGCCAGCCCAGATCATGGACGGCTGCTCCAAAGGCCAGCGCCGCTATTTCTTTTTCTGGCGCGTCCAACCTCTTGGGCGTCCTCTTGCCGTGACACTCCACCAGCTCAGGCCGAGTGCCGGCCGGAGCCGCTTCAAGCAGCAGCTGGGCGAGGGGAGTGGGCGAAGTGGTTTGGAGGGTGCCGGTTTCAGTCATAGGAAAGTTTTTTGCCGGTTTGGGCGCAGTATTTCTCGGGAAAGTTCGCGTCCGCCCGCATTCTGATTATAGCCTTGGAAGTGAATAGGGAGCATTGATGAGCAAGCGGGAGAGAATAGTGAGCGCACAGGTCCTGGCGGTAACGATATGCTTTTCAGCAGCTTTGGCCGTGGCGCAGACCGCCGCGCCGCAGGCGGTGACCCAGCAAGCCGCTTCAGACCCTGAGCGAGCGAAGAGCGAGCAGTTGGCAGCACCGCAGGTGCCGCCGCCAACCAAGATTACCGCCGAGCAAGCCAAGCAACTCTTCAGCCTGGTCGATGAGCTGATCCAATTCTCCTCCGACGAGACTGGCCTGCCGATCAAGAGCACGGTCAAGCGGCAGATTACCTCGCGCGATGCCGTCGAGAGTTATCTCAAGGAGAAGTTTGACGAGGACGAGAGCGCCAAGCGCATGCAGCAGAGCGAAATTGTGCTGAAAAAGTTTGGCCTGCTGGACCGCGACTTTGCCCTCAAGCCTTTTCTGCTGGCGCTGCTCAAGGAACAGATCGAGGCTTACTACGACTCCAAGACCAAAACGGTGAACATGCTGGATTGGGTAGATATTGAGGAGCAGAAGCCGGTGCTGGCCCATGAGCTGACCCATGCATTGCAGGATCAGCACTCCGACCTGGAGAAGTGGGCAGATCAAACTCCTGATCAGGTCTCGGCCAACTACGCCGGGGACGTGGACCACCTGGCCAAAGATGAGATCGACACCGCGCGGGAGGCCGTGGTCGAGGGCCAAGCCACGGCGGTCATGATGGATTACATCTTGAAGCCGATGGGCAAGAGCCTGGTGAAGAATCCAGAAGTGATGGAGATGGTCCAGCAGATGATGAGCGGTTCGGGAAGCTCACCGGTGCTGGCGCGCGCGCCACTGCTGCTCTCTGAGTCGCTGCTCTTTCCCTATCGCGAGGGCCTCAGCTTTGAGCAGGACGTGTGGATGGATCAGGGGCAGTCGGCGGCCTTTACCGGAACCCTCGACCAGCCGCCGACTTCAAGCTGGGAGATTCTCAATCCGCGCGAGTATGAAAAGCGCCACGCGCCCTCCGTGCCTCTGTTGCCTAACATTCATCCTCTTGTTGACCCGCTCTACAAGCCCTACGACATCGGACAGATCGGTCAGCTTGATTTACGCATTCTGGCCAAGCTCTTCGGGGGCGAACAGGCGGCCAGCGATCTGACCCCGGCCTGGGACGGCGGCCTCTATTGGGCCGGGCAACTGCTGAGCGCCAAGACGCCGGAAGCAAAAGCCAAGACGGATTCCTTGGCCATCTTTTATCTCTCTACGTGGAGGAATGCGGCCTCCGCGCATGCCTTTGCCCGCCTCTATGCCAATCAGCTGCGGCGCAAGTATTCGAGCGTTCAACTCGAATCGGGCGAGCAGACTGCGGCCCGTATTAGACTCTCTTCGGGTATCAAAGTATTTCCTCCTCCTGCTGCATCGACCGATGAATCTACGCAGGCCGCGCCCGTCTCGACCGGCCAGGAGCAGGTTTACTCCACCAGCGAAGGCCCGGTGGTGATCACCGTACGCGGCAAGCAGGTCTTTGTGGCGGAGAGCTTTCCGCTTGATCTGGCTCGCAAGCTGACCGCGCTCATTCTCGATGCGCAAGGCTCCGGCGAAGTGAAGATGGCGGCTGCCGTGCAGCTTGTCCCCGAATCGCTCAGTTCAAGTTGGATACACTTCTTCTCCGACTGCGGCGTAATGAAAGCGGCGGTGAACGCCGCGATGCAGGCGACTAGGTAGAGCTGAGTTCACGGATGGTATTAGTACTACAGTTGTATTTGCTCTAAATTCGAGGAAAAATTCAAAAGCCCGGGCCTAAAGGCCAGATTGATTTGCCTTTATTCAGGGGCCTGAAGGCCTCTGTTCCCTCCGTGCTCTGCGCCCTTCGCGTCCTGCGCCCTCCAGCTTCAGCAGGTCCGGGCCGCTCCCCGATGGTTGTGGACAGGATCAGCCGCCCGCTCCACGAGCGCCGCCCGCACCTCTTCCACCACCGCGTGCCAGCCGCCCAGGCTGGGTTGGCGGAAGAGCCGCATCGTCGGATACCACGGGCTATCGTCGCGGTTGAGCAGCCAGCGCCAGTCCGCCGCATAGCCCAGCAGCACCCACACCGGCACGGCCAGCGCGCCCGCCAGATGCGCGATGGAAGTGTCCACCGTAATGACCAGATCCAGATGCGTCATCTGCGCCGCCGTATCCGCCAAATCCGAGGTGACCGGCGCAAGGTCGGTGCCCGCTGCCGCCCCCAGTTGCCGGGAGGCCGGTCCCATCTGTAACGAGAAAAAATGAACGCCCTCCGTGCGCAGCAGCGGCGCTAAAAATGAAAACGGAATAGAGCGAAAACGATCCTTGGCGTGGCTCGGACTGCCCGCCCAGGCAAACCCCACACGCAGCCCGGTCGCCGGCCAAACCAGCCGCGAAGCTGCCCTCAATGCCGCTTCCGGAATGCCCAGATAAGGCACGCGCGCGGGGATGCTCTTCAGCGTCGTGCCAAAGGCCAGCGGCAGGCTCATCAGCGGAATCTGCCAATCAAAAGGCGGCAGCGGCTCTCCCGTCGCCACCAGCGCCTCCACGCCGGGCAGCAGCCGCGCAATGCGCCGCAGCCGCGCCGGAAGGCAGAGCACCACAGACCCGCCTGCCGCCTGCACCATTGGCACATAGCGAAGAAACTGGATGGTGTCGCCCAGCCCCTGCTCGGCATGGAGCAGGATGCGCGCGCCATCGAGCGGCAGGCCGCGCCACAGCGGCTGCGGAAAGTGGCGCGGAGAACTCTTGGTGCGCCGCCGCGCTTCAAAGTTGCGCCAGCCGGCGGCAAAGTCTCCCTGAAGCAATTGCAGCAGCGAGCGGTTCCAAGCCGCATAAGCCGACTCCGGCTCGATGGCCAGCGCCCGCTCATAGCACTGAAGCGCCGCCTCAAAACTGCCTTGATCATGCAAGATTGAACCCAGATTGCAGTGCGCTTCCACGTGCGCGGGATTGCCCGCCAACACCTGGCGATAACTCTCGGCGGCCGCCGGAAGATTTCCCCGCTTCCAGGCAACATTGCCCAGGTTGAAGCGCGCCTCGGCGTACTCCGGCTTCAGAGCCAGCGCGTGGCCGTACGCGCCCTCCGCCTCCTCCAGGCAGCCCGCCGCCTCCAGCGCCACCCCCAGATTGTTCTCCAACTCGGCACACTCCGGCCGCAGCGCCAGCGCGCGCCGGTAGCCCGCAACGGCTTCCTCCATCCGTCCGCGGCCATAGTGCTCAGCCGCGTCGGCTATGATCCGCTGAAATTGAATGAGCGCTCTTTCCTGTAATGAGATGGAAATCAATCCCCCCGCTGCAATTGCGCGGCCAAAATCAACGCGATCCGTTGAAAACTCCTCATCATGCGCGGGTTACCACCATCCTCATAGAATCCTTAACCGGAATGCGCCGGACGCAACCCCAGCGCATAAACTGAAGAAGATGACCAAGAAACCGCACCCGCCCATCGCCCGCATCGAACGCCAAGAAACCGCTCTGCACGGCGTCGTCCTCGTCGACGACTACGCATGGCTGCGCGACAAAGAGAATCCCGAAGTGACCGCTTATCTTGAAGCCGAGAATGCCTATGCCGAAGAGGGGATGGCTCCGCTTGCCGGCCTGCGCGAGCAGTTCTACCAGGAGATGCTCTCGCACGTAAAGCAGACTGACGTTTCTGTCCCTTATCGCGAGGGTAGTTGGTGGTATTACACGCGCACTGAAGAGGGCAAGCAGTACGCCATTCATTGCCGCAAACCTGTTTTAATTTCCGATTGTCATCCTGAGCGAGCGAAGCGAGTCGAAGGACCTGAGGTCAGCACTTCCGGTGATGAAGCACCCGAACAGATCATCCTCGACGGCAATCAGCTCGCCGAGGGCCACGCCTTCTTTTCCATCGGCGCCACCGACATCAGCAGCGATGGACGCTGGCTGGCCTACACCACGGACTTGACCGGCTTCCGCCAATACACGCTGCGCATCAAAGATCTTGAAACCGGCGAGACGCTTGCCGAGGAAGTCGAGCGCGTCGGTTCCGTCGTCTGGGCGACGGATAATTGCACCCTCTTTTACACCGTCGAAGACGAGGAGCAGAAGCGCCAGTTCCAGCTCTTCAGGCACACCCTCGGTACGCCGCACGTTGAAGATGTGTTGGTCTATCAAGAGGACGACGAGCGCTTCAACGTGGGCGCGGGGCGCACGCGGGACGGCAGCTTCCTCGTGATGGAATCCGCCAGCCACATAACCAGTGAATCCTGGGTTCTGCCCGCTGATCAGCCCGAAGGCGCATTCACGCTCATCAGCGCGCGCCAGGACGATCACGAATACTCCATCGATCATCGCAACGGGTTGTGGTTCATCCGCACCAACGATCAAGGCCGCAACTTTCGCCTGGTCACCGCGCCCGTGGCCACGCCGGAACGCGCGCATTGGACGGAGCGGATTGCGCATCGCGACGGCGTGATGATCGAAGAAATCGATCTCTTTGCCGATTTCTTCATCGCCTGCGAACGCGAGGATGGGCTGCCGCGCCTGCGCGTCTGGCGCTTCGCGGGCGACGGGCCGGAGGCAGTGCTGGCGAGCGAGATCAGCTTTCCCGAGCCGGCATACAACGCCCAGCCGCACGTCAACCGCATCTTTCAGACGCCCACCTTTCGCTACTCATATCAATCGCTGGTCACGCCCGCTTCGGTATACGAATACGATGTCGCGACCGGCGCGTCCACCCTGCTCAAGCAGTTGGAGATTCCCGGCGGCTTTGACCGTGCGCTCTACGCCAGCGAGCGCGTCCACGCCACCGCGCCCGACGGCGTGCAGATTCCGGTTTCGCTGGTCTATCGCAAAGACAAACGCGAGCCGGGAAAGAATCCCCTGTACGTCTATGGCTACGGCTCTTACGGCTATGCGCTGCCCCTCGGCTTCAGTTCCAATCGCCTGAGTCTGCTCGATCGCGGTGTGGTCATGGCCTACGCGCACATTCGCGGCGGCGGCGATCTGGGCGAACCTTGGCACGACGCGGGTAAGATGCTCCTCAAGCGCAACACCTTCACGGACTTCATCGCCTCGGTCGAGCATCTGACCGCGGCCGGTTACGGCGATCCCGCCAATGTGGCCATCGAAGGCGGTTCGGCGGGCGGCCTGCTGATGGGCGCGGTTGTCAATCTGCACCCCGATCTCTTCCGCGCCGTGCTCTCGCATGTGCCCTTTGTGGATGTGATGAACACCATGCTGGACGCTACGCTGCCGCTGACCGTGCCGGAGTATGAGGAGTGGGGAAACCCGAACGAAGCAGAGTATTTTACTTATATGTTGAGTTACTCGCCTTATGACAATCTGAAGGAGGCGAGTTATCCATCGATGTTAGTCAAAACATCCCTGCATGACAGCCAGGTGATGTATTGGGAGCCGGCCAAATATGTGGCCAAGCTGCGCACGCTGAAGACAGATGAGAATCCCTTGCTGCTCGTGACCAACATGCAAGCCGGCCATGGCGGCTCCAGCGGCCGCTACGACTATCTGAAGGAGATTGCCTTCGATTATGCTTTTCTGCTGCGCGAGCTGGGAATGCTGGGTTAGGCAACCTCGGATGAAATTGTAACTGTCAAATTGTAGCGCCGGCCTCCTGGCCGGCTGTAGCGTGGACCTCCCGGTCCACGCTACACTCCGCACAAATAGGAGAAATTTTTACTATTCTTGTTTAGTCTCGTCTCGTTCATTCGGAAATCTGTAAATCTCCATCATCCGGGCAATGAGGACATTTGCTTCTTCCTCGGTAATTCCGCTCAAGATGGAGATCGTTTTATCTTCCACATCTATAAGAAGACAGTTCTTGACCTCTTCCCGCTCAGCCGTCTGCTCCTTCCGGGAGGCGCAGAAGCATAGGTTATGAAGACGGCTGTTGGCGAAGACGCGCTTGAATCGCTTGATTTGAAAAAATCCTTTGTGAAGGGTCATGTCTGCTGGAGTCAAGGTGAGAATCGTTCTGCGTGCCAGGATTTTATAAAATCCTCCCGCCATATATAAGGGTAAAAATGCCAAAAAAATTGCCCAATCTTTCCTAGCATCATCTATCCCGTGACGAATCCCCCTCATGAAACTTATAAGAAGATAATAAAAAAGCCAAGTTAACATCCAAGATCCAACAGTCCGTCGGACATTCGGCCAGTCTAAAGGAGCCGGCAACTCAACGCGCATGCCATCGTCTATCCGTTCCCACTTCAATCTTCCTGCCAGCGTTTCGAGCATCGTGCTTTCCTCTTGCATCCGATCTTAACAGGCGGGTGGCGAAGGTCCTCATAATTGAAGTCTGGGTTCCCCAGGTCCGCGGGGTGGAGATCCGGATTTTCGGATCTGGGAACCACGAACCTCAACCGGCAGGCTTTTTCTGTTCCCTGACCCCTGGCCCCTGATCTCTGTCCATCGTCTTTTTCTTCCGGAACCTTGCGTAGAATTACCCCCTATTCATGCAAACTAGGGAAGAGAAGGTGAGAGATGAACAGAAAGAAAATGGGAGAAAGCCGTGTCCTCGGCAAAAGTTTTCCCCGACAAAAACGTCCCCCCCCCCGGGGGGTCGTTCCCCTTTTCTTCGTCTTTAGTCTAGGCAGGCTGAAGGACAAAAATCTTCCGGTTGCGGAAAGACAGTATCATGAAAGTATGCAGAGCGTGACACCAGCTTCCCCGCAAACCGCCGCATTCCGCACGCATGATCGCCGCCTTGATCCCATTGCCGCCAAGGTGCTGTCCGGTGAGCGTCTTGACTTTCAGGACGGCCTCATCCTTTACGGCTCTCCCGACGTGCTGGCCGTGGGTTGGCTGGCCAACTTTGTGCGCGAGCGGATGCACGGCGACGTGACTTACTTCAACGTCAACCGGCACATCAATCCCACCAACGTCTGCGTGGCCAACTGCCGTCTCTGCGCCTTCGGTCGCAAGAAGGGCGATGCCGCCGGTTACACGATGGCTTTGGAAGAGGCGTGGGCCGCGGCGGCCAGCGGCTACTCGGAGGCGGTGACCGAGTTCCACATCGTCGGCGGGCTGCATCCCGACCTGCCGCTGGAATACTTCCTGGATCTGGTCAGCGGCTTGAAGCAGCGCTTTCCCAAGGTCCACATTAAAGCCTTCACCATGGTCGAGGTGGCTTTTCTGGCGCGCCGGGCCAAGCTCTCCATCGAAGAGACGCTCCTGCGGATGCGCGCGGCGGGCGTGGACTCGATGCCGGGCGGCGGCGCGGAGATCTTTGCGGCGCGGGTGCGGTCGATCATCTGCGACCACAAGATCGACGGCGAGGAGTGGCTGACCACGGCGCGGCTGGCGCACCAACTGGGCTTCAAATCCAACGCGACGATGCTCTACGGGCATATAGAAAATGATCATGACCGCGTCGATCACCTGTTCCGGCTGCGCGCCTTGCAGGACGAGACGGGCGGCTTCCAGACCTTCATTCCGCTGGCCTTTCATCCGGAGAACACGGCGCTTGCGCATTTGCCCGTGACGACAGGCCTGACCGACATTCGCCAGGTGGCCGTCGGCCGCCTGCTGCTGGACAACTTCCCGCATATCAAGGCCTATTGGCAGATGCTCACGGCGAAGATTGCGCAGATCGCGCTGCGCTTTGGCGCGGACGATCTGGACGGCACGGTGGTGGAAGAGAAGATCTACCATGACGCCGGGGCGACGACGCCGCAAGGCATGACGCGCAAGGAACTTTGCCGGTTGATTACCGAGGCTGGGCGGATTCCCGTGGAGCGCGACACGCTCTACAAGGCTGTGACGCGCACGGAGGATAGTTTTATCGTGGCGGTGTGAAATCACAGCGGCGGAATATTCGCTTGAAGAGCTTACGTATTTCTGTTTTCCTGCCTTACTGCAGGAACTCCCGCACAAAGGGATTCTTGCTCTGGACCAGTTCATGGATCGATCCGTTGAAGATCAGGCGGCCTTCTTCCAGCATCAGGAAGGTGGTGCCGGGGTCGGTCTGGCCTTTGGGCAGCGGAACCATGTGGCCTGTTTGCGAATCAAAGCGGTGGTTGCAGAGCAGAAAGGCATCCTGCAGCCGGTGCGTCACCATCAGCGAAGGCGTGCGGAAGACGTCGCGCTCTTTGACGATCAGCTCGATGATGGTGGTCGAGGTGAGCGGGTCCAGCCCTCCGGTGGGCGAGTCGTAGAGGAGCAGCTCCGGCTGGCGGATGAAGGCGCGGGCAATGGCCACGCGGCGGCGCATTCCTCCAGAGAGACTGGCCGGAAAGAGATCGAAGGTATCCTCCAGCTCCACAAAACGCAGCGCATCGCGGACGCGCAGGTCGATCTCATCATCGGCTACGCCCTCCTGAATCAACTGGTAGGCGACGTTGTCGCGCACCGTGAGCGAGTCAAAGAGTGCGCCCTCCTGAAAGACCATGCCGACACGGGTGCGCAAGGGGAAGAGCTGCTCCTCGGGCATACGGGAGATCTCGTTGCCAAAGAGCGTGATCCTGCCCTCGTCGGGGCGCAGCAGGCCGTTGACCAGCTTGATCACCACGCTCTTGCCCACCCCGGCCGGCCCCAGCAGAATGCGCGTCTCTCCCGGCGCAATGGAGAAGCTGACGTCGTCCAGAACAAACGGGCCGTTGAAGGCAATCGAGACATTGCGGAAGACTACCACGGGCGCGGCATTGGTCGTTTCCGGGCCGGATTGGAGTAGAGCGTCGGCTTCGTTCATAAAGGAAAGAGAGTGAGCAGCACTTGGGTGAGCAGGAAATCCACAAAGATGATGATGACCGAGGCCCAGACTACGGCCTGAATGGTTGACCGGCCCACACCCTGCGTTCCTCCGCTGGTGCGCATTCCGTAGAAGCAGCCGATGGAACTGAGGATATAGCCGAAGAAGAGCGGCTTGATCAGTCCTTGGAGGATGTCGGGGTAGCGCAGAGACTCCCACGCCTTGGAGAGGTACAACATGCCGTTCTGGTGGTTCATGAAGACGGTAACCAGGCCGCCGCCGGCGATGCCGCAGGCGTTGGAGACAATGGTGAGAAAAAAGAGCATGGTGATGGAGGCGGCGATGCGCGGCGTAACCAGTTTGCGCATGGGATCGACGCCCAAGGCGCGCATGGCGTCGATCTGCTCGGTGACCACCATCGAGCCCAGTTCGCTGGCCATGGAGCTGGCGTTGCGGCCGCTGACCATGACGCCGGTGAGTATCGGTCCCAGCTCGCGGATCATGGTGAGCGAGACAAACTGCCCGGTGATGGCCGTGGCGCCAAAGGCCGACAGCGTCGCCGCCGATTGTAGTGCCAGCACTCCGCCGGTGGCCAGTCCCGTGAGCACGACGATCGAAATCGAACCGACGCCAATAATGTCTGCTTGCACGACAAACTCCGACCAGTAGATGGGAGGCCGGAAGAGATTCATGAACGCGCGAAAGGCGAACAGGGAGTAATCCTGCACGGTGAGAACCAGGTTCTGCGCAGATTTTTCGATTTTGTCGATCGCCATTGCCGTTGCCGTTCCGCGGTTGAAGCGCGCTCCACTCTCTTGGACAGAATAGCGCATTGCAGGGGGCGGTGAGCAGGGAAGAGGAACGGGCTGCGGCAAATGAGTCGCTGGATGGCTGGAAAGAAACAAGGGTGGACTGGGAGGTCCACGCTACAGCCGACCAGGAGGTCGGCACTACCGATTCATGCGTGATGGATTGGGGAAGGCCGCGGGTAACAAGAGACGGCCTAATCGATCTTTATTGGCAAACTTTCTGAGTGAGATTCACTCACATTTTACATTTTTCCACTTGACAGATCCGGCTGAACTGACTTATCGTTAGCAATTGAAGGGCGAGAGTGCTAGCAGCGCGCTGGCGGAAGTGCTTGCCCAGGGTTCCCCGCTCTGGTGGATAGAGCAACAACCTGAAGATTTCAAAGTCTTTATCACTGGTAACAAACAATCTCGCGGCGGGGATCAACCCTGTCCGCCTGTGAAGGAGAAGCGCAGCAATGGCAGCAGCAACCTCGTTTACACCGCTTCATGACCGCATCCTCGTCCGGCGTCTGGAAGAGGGCGAAACCATCCGCGGGGGCATCATCATCCCCGATAGCGCCAAGGAAAAGCCCCAGGAAGGCGAAGTGATTGCCGTCGGCAAGGGCAAGTCGAATGACAAGGGCGAAACCTTCCCCCTGGACGTCAAGGCGGGCGACAAGATTCTCTTCGGCAAGTACTCCGGCACCGAGATCAAGATCGATGGCGAAGAGTTCCTCATCATGCGCGAAGAGGAAGTTTTGGGAATTGTGAAGAAGTAGCTGAGCAGGGGTCAGGGATCAGGGGTCAGGGGTCAGGCAGGATTGCCCGGCGTCTTTTGACTCAAGGAAGAATCGATCTCTCCCCGTCAGAAGAAATTGAATCGGCATTTGGGTTGTTGGACCGGTGACACTGATCCCTGATCCCTGACCCCTGAACCCTTATCAAGGAGATTTACAGCAATGGCAAAGCAGATTTTGCACGGTGAGGAATCCCGTCAGGCGATCTTGCGCGGCGTGAACACGCTGGCGGACGCAGTGAAGGCAACGCTCGGCCCCAAGGGCCGCAATGTGGTCATCGAAAAGAAGTTCGGTTCGCCGACCATCACCAAGGACGGCGTCACGGTGGCCAAAGAGATTGAGCTGAAAGATCCGGGTGAGAATGTCGGTGCCCAGCTCGTGAAGGAAGTCGCTTCCAAGACCTCGGACGTGGCTGGCGACGGCACCACGACGGCGACGGTTCTGGCGCAGTCGATCTTCCGTGAAGGCGTGAAGACGGTTGCAGCAGGCGCGAATCCGACGGCTCTCAAGCGCGGCATCGACAAGGCCGTGGCGACGATCATCGGCACGCGCGACAAGGACGGCAAGTGGTTGACGACTGGCTCGCTGGGTGAGTTGTCGAAGCCGGTTGACCCCAGTTCAGTGGCCCAAGTGGGCGCGATTTCGGCCAACGGCGACCAGGAGATCGGCGACATTATTGCCGAGGCAGTCAAGGTTGTGGGCAAAGATGGTGTCATCACCATCGAAGAGTCGAAGACCATGCACACCGGTCTGGAGACAGTGGACGGAATGCAGTTTGACCGCGGCTATCTTAGCCCCTACTTCGTCACCGACGCCGAACGCCAGGAAGTGGTTCTGGACGAGCCGTACATCCTGATCTACGAGAAGAAGATCAGCGCGATGAAGGACCTGTTGCCCCTGCTAGAGCAGGTGGCGCGCGGCGGCAAGCCGTTGCTGATCATCGCCGAGGATGTTGAAGGCGAGGCTCTGGCTACTCTGGTTGTGAACAAGCTGCGCGGCACACTGAATGTGGCTGCCGTCAAGGCTCCGGGCTTTGGCGACCGCCGCAAGGCGATCCTGGGCGACGTAGCGATTCTGACTGGCGGCAAGGCCATCACCGAAGATCTGGGCATCAAGCTGGAAGGCGTCAAGCTCGAAGATCTGGGCAAGGCCACCCGCATCACCATCGACAAGGACAATACCACTATCGTTGATGGCAAGGGCAAGGCTGGCGAGATCGAAGGCCGGGTCAAGGAGATCCGTGCGCAGATCGAGAAGACCACCTCCGACTACGACAAGGAGAAGTTGCAGGAGCGGCTGGCGAAACTGGTGGGCGGCGTGGCCATCATCAAGGTGGGCGCGGCAACCGAGACCGAACTGAAGGAGAAGAAGGCGCGTGTCGAGGATGCACTGCATGCAACCCGCGCGGCAGTCGAGGAAGGCATCGTTCCGGGCGGCGGTGTGGCGCTGGTTCGGGCCATTCCTTCGGTGGATGCGCTGCTCAAGACGCTGGAAGGCGATGAGAAGATCGGCGCGCAGATTGTGCGCCGCGCACTCGAAGAGCCTCTGCGGCAGATCGTCGCCAATGCCGGCGAAGAGGGCGCGGTGGTCGTGGCCAAGGTTCTTGAGTCCACCGATCCGCACTTCGGCTACAACGCACAGACCTCGGTCTTCGAGGATCTGGTCAAGGCCGGCGTCATCGACCCGACCAAGGTTACGCGGACGGCGTTGCAGAATGCGGCTTCCATCGCCGGCTTGCTGCTGACCACCGAAGCCCTGATCGCCGAAATTCCGGAGCCCAAGGCTGCTCCGGCCGGCGGCGGCCACGGCGGCGGCATGGACGGCATGTACTAACGGCAGGGATCAGTGGTCAGGGATCAGTAAGAAGCTGACCACCGATTGCAGATTCGCCTCAATCAACAAAAAGCCCTCAGCTTCGGCTGGGGGCTTTTGCGCTCAATCTGTATTGTTTTGTATGGCTTGCAAGAGCGCACACTTCCCCTTTGCGCCTGAGCGTTCAATCTTCATGGCCCGGTCTATAGGCGCTTGCGCGGCTATGAACTAACTGTGGCAGCCTTGGCGGAGCCTAAAGTGGCCGTGGATGAAACTCCGACCGGCGCGGTTTGCGCGCGCATGGGGCGCAGCCAGCCGGCCGAAAGCCAGGAGCGCGGAATCGAAAACTCTGACCAGCCGCAGTCCAGGCAAACCCGTACATCCGGTGACGGAGTCATCGGGGGGTGGCTTAGCGTGCGATGGCAGTTGCGATAAAGCCGAATTTCGGCAGGAACAACAAACAAGGAAGACGACTGGCATTTTGGACAGATCACGGGGGCTCCTTGGGAAAAGCACTACAGGGTGAAGCAAGTACAACAAGTTGGTGGAAAAGACAACTCTAATCCTCTCGGCCCAGGATTTTCAATAGATTTTTTATTAAAATTCCAAAATGAGCGCTTTTTGTTCAAAAATGCTCATTCTTTTTGATTCAATTCAGCAGCAATTCACGCAAACTACAAATGCAGCCTTCGGCTGAGACCAAGAACCCCATGCGGCTGCCAACCCCTTCTTCGATGTGGCAAGGTGGCATCCAGGGTTTGAAGAGAGCAGCGTGGACCCGGATGTCCACGCTACAGCCGACCAGGAGGTCGGCGCTACGGATGACGGGTTTTGGTCCACTCGATGCGCAGACCGGCGCGGACATTGAAGGGCAGGCTGGGATAGCCGATGGGGGCGATGTGCCGGTTGTCGGTCAGATTCTCCGCTTGCCCGTAGATCTTTAACCAGGAGAAGAGGTTGTAGCTTCCGCCCAGATCGAGCTTGGCATAGCCCCAATCGAGGTTACGGTTGGGCAAGAGCAATGTTCCCCAGTAGTTGGCGTCGAGCAGATACGTCGAGTCGTCGCTGCGGCTGGCGAAGGCGGAAGTGAAGATCCCTGTGAGTTTACCGCTGGTGTAGCTGGCGGTGAAGAAGCCGGTATGCGGCGCGCGGCGGAAGGGACGAGCGCCCACCAACGGCGAGTAGGCTCCTATGGCCATGCAACCGGGCGCGCCGAGAGTGCAGCCATAGGGATAGGTGGGCGCATAGCCGCCGATCAGAGCCGCATTGTCGCTGGTGAAAGAGCGTTGCACTACGGCGTCTAAATAGGTGTAGCCGCCGCGGAAGAAAAGGCGCTTGCCGATGCCGCTCTCGATGGTGGTTTCGATGCCCTGGGCGCGGAAGGCTTGTGTGTTGAAGGTCAGATCAATATCGTTTGTACAGAAGGAACCCAGCCCCGCACAGGTTACGCTGGGAAAGATGGTCGGCAGAAACGGCGCGGGAACTGATTCGATCTCCTTGCCGAATTCGTTATGAAAGTAGCTGGAACGAATGGTCAGCCGTTCACGAAAGAAGGCCTGCGCCACGCCTCCTTCATAGGTTCTTGTCGAGGGAGCGGCCAGCGGCCCAATTTGGAGTAGTTGGGCGATCTGGGGAAGATTGTAGTAGAGCGAGTAGAACTTATCGGTAAGTTTGGGTTCGCGCACGCCATCGCCATAGTTGAACAGGATGCGGGTTCCGCTGAAGATCTTTTTGTGCGGACGCAGAAGCTGATAGGAAAGCCCGGCGCGTGGTGAAGTCTCGGTTCCGAAGAGCGAATTACGCTCCAGGCTTCCGCCTAGTGTGTAGAAGAATCGTCCTTTGAAGTCGCCATGCACGCTGGCCAGGTAATCGTAGTTGGCGCGCTCATCGGCATAGCTCTCTCCATAGGATGGATCGACCAGCGTGGCTCGTTCGTCTGCATAATGGAAACCGATCAACGCAATCAAATGAGGGGTGACGGTGTAATCGCTCTGGTAAGAGATCTGATCGCGATTGGAAACCTGCTGGTAGCCATTTGGATAACTTCCGCCAAAGTCCAGGATGGCCTGGCCGGTCACTGCATAGCCGTTGGCTCCGGTGATGGTCAACAGGTTGCCCAGGCCGTCGCCGCTGCCGTCAATGGAACCTTCCTGCGCCCATTGATTGAATTGCTCCCTCTTGCGCGTCGCGCCATAGCGAAGCGTGTTGTGCAACGACGCCGTGGTCTGGTTATCGAGGGAGCCGCTGATAAACAGATCCTGATCCTTTTGCGTGGCGTCGTCCGCCACGTGATAAAAATCCCAGGCGTTGGGGACGCCGGTGGCGTCCACGCCGTTATGCAGAGTGGCGCGCAGTTGCGTGTTGCCGCTGATCTGCCAGCCGAGATTGGCCGCCGTTGTCGCCACATGGTACTCGTCGTTAGGCAGGTCGTTGGCGGTTTGCAGCCAACTGAAGGCTCCCAGATAATCCAGCTTGCCGTGCGCGCCGGCCACCTCCAACTCTTCGCGCGAGGTGGTCAGATTGCCGCCGTCGGCCTGCAACAGGACCGACGGAAAACTGGTCGTTCCGCGCGGAGTGGTCAGGCTCACTACGCCGCTGCCCGCATCCGCGCCGTAGAGGCTGGAGTCTGGACCGCGATAGACTTCGGCGCGTTCGACAGCCGTGGTTGAGAGCGGGCCAAAGTCGAAGTTGCCGCCCATATCGTCGATGCTCACGCCATCGAGGAGAATCTTGTTGGCGTCCGAGTTGCCGCCGCGAATGAAGAGCGAGGTCTGCGCGCCCTTTTGGCCCTCTTGCACGACCGTCGTGCCGGGCATCAGACGCAAGGCGCTGGTCAGGTCGTCGCGCAGGGCCAGGTCCAGCGGTCCCAGAACGCTGGTGGCCTCGCTGGTCTGGGCCTGCGGCGTGGGAGTTCCGGTCGCCGTGACCACAATCGACTCGCGCACCCACTCTGGCTCCAGCACCAGAGTGCGCTCGACCGAGTCGAGCCGTCCTGCGTAAAAGCTGGGCGTCTCCAACTGGCGAAAGCTCTTTGAGGAGACGATCAGGAAGAAGCGCCCCTCGATGCCGGTGAGAATCTGAAAGCTGCCGTCCGCGACGGTGACGGCCGTGCCAACGTTCTGTCCGCCGCTGATCAAAACGACATGCGCGCCGACAACCTTGGCGCCGGCGGTGTCCGTGACCACGCCGCGAATCGAGGCAGCATGGCAGACAGAGGCAGCGGCAAGTAAAAGACACGTAAGAACGCGCGCGAAAAATCTACTCCGGAAAAATGGCATGGAGAAAAGCATGAAAAAACTCCTTCGTTCCCCTCGGAACGCAAGCGGGTTGGGGGCGCGAGGACCGGTCTCCTGACTTGCGCCTTCTCCAGCCACCTTCCCACAGACACATCCTAAGAATAGTCCGCAGTGGTTCATGTGGGGATTTGACTCCCCGGCTGAATGCCTCTTTGCATCCGATGAAGCAGGCTGCGGAAGAGGGGCGCTTACAGTTGCGGGGCAGTGGCGGAGTTTCACCGCCTTCCCGAGCATCCTGGCGATTGCCGTGATTGATTCGCAGCTCCCTGCGGAAGCTGCATCCATGACGTGGAAGTGACTTCCATGCCATCAATATTTATAAACGGAAGGAGAGCGCCAAGTCAAAAGTAGGCACGCTTGGGAATCGCTCATCTCTTCCCAGGTCCCAAAATCGGGAGCTGGGGCACCCGCCGTTGAGCAGTCAGGACTCTAGCGCCGCCGCGGAGGCGACTTGCGCGTCACGGTGGCGAGCTTGCCGGTGACGGCGAATTTGCGCCGCTCGACTGGCGTGGAGAGAACCAGGCTGGTGACCGGGTTGCCGTAGGGCAGCAGGGCCTCGATCAGGGCTTCAAGATCGGCCATGGACGTGGTGGTGACCTTGAGAAGAAAGTCGTCGCCGCCGGTCAGGTGGTGGCACTCGCGGATCTCTTCCAGGGTCTGCACATAATCGAGCAGGCGATGATAGTTCTGGCCGCTGCAGCTCATGCGGATAAAGGCCAGCACCTCCAATCCCAGCGCTTCGCGGTCGATCTCGACGGTGTAGCCGTGCAGGATGCCGACCTCTTCCATCTGCTTGAGGCGCTCGGCGGTAGCTGTGGGCGACAGGCCGATCCGTCGGCCCAACTCAGCCAGGCTCAGGCGGGCGTTGACTTGCAGTTCGTCCAGAAGTTTTCGTCCGAAATGATCCAAAAGTCCGGTGGAATCCATTGCCATAATTAAGAATCATAGTTGATTCAAGCAGAATCGCCAAGGATTACCGCGAAATCTATCTGTACCGGGCAGCCGCCGCGGCCTATGATTTGCCCTATGGATTGCTTGGTTTTGGACGGCCAGCCTTTGAGCCTGGCCGAGATTGAAGCTGTATCGCTCTATGCGGCTCCAGTGAGCGTAGCACCCGCCGCTCTGGCCCGTGTGGCCGCCAGTTGGAAGATGATTGAAGAAATTGTCACCACCGGTCAGAAGGTCTATGGGGTCAATACCGGCTTCGGCAAGCTGTCGGATGTGAGCATTCCGCTGGAGAGTCTGGCGCAGTTGCAGAGGAATCTGGTACGCAGCCACGCTGGCGGAGTGGGCCAGCCGCTCTCCGAGGCCGAATCGCGCGCCATGCTGCTGTTGCGCGCCAATGTGCTGGCCAAAGGCTTCAGCGGATGCCGTCCGGCGCTGGTCCAGATGCTGGTGGCGCTGCTCAACGCCGGAGTGCATCCGGTGATTCCGGAGAAAGGCTCGGTGGGCGCGAGCGGCGACCTTGCGCCGCTGGCTCATCTGGCGCTGGTGGTCATCGGCGAGGGCGAGGCTTTTTACCAGGGCGTGCGCATGCCCGGAGGCGAAGCTCTGCGCAAAGCCGCTTTGCAGTCGCTGGTCCTGGCGGCCAAGGAAGGGCTCGCGCTTTTGAACGGCACCCAGGCGATGACCGCGGTCGGCGGACTGGCGGTGGCGCGCGGCTTGCGCTTGGCCCAGATTGCCGACCTGGCCGGAGCCATCTCGCTGGAGGCCCTGATGGGCACGCCGGCGGCCTTTGATCCGCGCATTCATCTGGCGCGTCCGCACGCAGGGCAGATCGCGGCTGCTGAACATTTGCTGCGGCTGATGGAAGGCTCGGAGATTCGCGAGGCGCACCGCGAGCACGATTCCCGCGTGCAGGATGCCTATTGCCTGCGCTGCATGCCGCAGGTGCATGGCGCGGTGCGTAGCGTGCTGGATCATGTGCGCAGCGTGCTGGAGATCGAGGCCGGTTCGGCCACCGACAATCCGCTGGTCTTCCCAGACAACGCGCTGGGCACGCAGTTGAGCGCGGCGGTCCTTTCCGGCGGGAATTTCCATGGCGCGCCGCTGGCTTATGCCTTTGACTATGCGGCGCTGGCCCTGACCGATCTGGCCAGCATCACCGAGCGGCGCATTGACCGGCTGCTGAATCCGGACATCAACGAGGGATTGCCGGCCTTTCTCTCGCCCAATCCCGGGCTTTCCTCCGGCTTCATGATTGCGCAGATTGTGGCGGCGGCGCTCATCAACGAGTGCCAGGTGCTCGTGCATCCATCGTCCACGGGCAGCATTCCCACCGACGGCGGCAAGGAGGATCATGTTTCAATGGGCATGACCGGAGCGCTGAAGCTGCGCCAGATCGTCGAGCAGGTGGAACGGGTGGTGGCTATCGAGCTGATGTGCGCCACGCAGGCGCTGGAGTTCCGCCGCCCGCTCAAGGCCAGCCCGGAGATCGAGCGCGCGCACGGCGTGGTGCGTTGGGTGGTTCCTCGGCTGGAAGAGGACCGCGTGCTGGCCGGGGACATCGAAGCCCTGGCCGCGGCAGTGCGTGCTGGAGCCTTCGACGAGTGGCGGGGGTAGGGCGGATCTTACTTTTCACTTCGTACTCTAAATAGATTGAAAAATGTTTTGGATTCAATGGGGTTGTTGTGATAGATTTCTTCGTAGTTTTCCCGGAGAGACTTATGCGGTGTTTTATGATGATCGCCTTATTGCTAGGGCTTGGGGCAGGCTTTGGCCGGGCACAGCAGACGGTGCAGCCTGCGGATGCGCCGATTCCGCAAGCTCAATGGAAGGAAAAGGGAATCAATCCGCCCGTAGAGATTAATAAAGTGGATCCAGATTTTCTCGATAGTGTTGGGACTAGACATATCAATTATCGATGTGCGGCCTCGGTGACTGTGGATGCGAATGGAATACCGAAAAATATTCAGTTGATCCGTTGCTCGGATCCACTTTTAGTCAAAGGTTTTATGGATTGGGTTGCGAAATTCAGATACAAACCGGCAACAACTCAGGAAGGCAAGCCTGTAGCTGTAGTAAGCTCTGAAAGTATTTTTGTGAAGTACCCCGGTGATATCGATCCTGGAAACCTGTTTCATTATGGGTTCGGTACTCCGCCGGGTACCACATACTCTGGGCCAGATGCAAGCGGTGTATACCCGCTCACCAAGTTCGCAACCAAGCCTATCCTTATCAAATTTCAGGATGAGGGCTATGGCGACGTTGCTTTTCCGTTCGTCGGGAGCAGCCCTTGCGATATTTTGCTCACGATCAATGCGAAAGGGAATGCCTCCGATCTACAAGTAATTCACTGCGAAAGGCCAACGCTGGAAAAGCCCGCAGTTGATTCGCTGCTCAAGTCGAAGTACAAGCCGGGCAGCGTGAATGGAAAGGCAGTGCCGATACGAGCGTCGATTCATCTTGAATACGGCGACGCACCCGTCAAGCCGTGATTCCGGATAGACAATTTTGCAGGGGCTAAAGCCCAGGTTCATTTAGGGCGTCTTGCGGCACGGCTGAAGCCGTGCCCTGATACAAAGCCGCGCTATTGAAGCTTATTTTCATGCACAAGGCATAGCCTCGAAACCGGCTCGCCTTGCTGGCGGGTAGAACCTATCCTTTAAAGCATCTCTCTTGTTGCTATAGAGTTCAGAGTGGACCGGGAGGTCCACGCCACAGCCGACCAAGAGGTCGGCGCTACTCTATGCCATTCGGAGAGATGATCTAGCTCAATTCATCCTTTCAGTACCGCCACGCGTTTCCGCGTCTCGCTCACGAAGGCCTCGTCGTCCGGCGAGTCCGGCTGGATGGAATCGAGATTGATGGCCACGTTGGCGAGCGCGCCTTCGAGCGCCGCACCGGCCAAGGCAATCGCGGTGATCAGATCGGAACTCATGTTGGGATTGCTGATCGGCTTCAAGTCCGTAGCGATCCGCGCAATCTCAACAGCCTTTTCCGCCACGCCCAGCGGCACTTGGGTTGCCTGGCGGAGCGCGGCATGGATCGCCTTACCGCCGTCTGCGGATTCCCGCGCGGCTTTGTAGGCCCGCATGACCAGGTTGTAAGCCTCGGCGTCGGCGTCGATGGCGGTCTTCAACTCTTCGCGCAGCGGCGTGAGTCTTGCGACGGCCTCGCTGAGCTGGCTTTCGTATTGCAGATAAGCCTTCTTGCCGCGCGACATCGTCGCGACCATACTGCCGAGTCCGGCAGCCATGGCCGCCGCCGCCGCCGCCGCGCTGCCGCCGCCCGGAGTCGCGGTGGGCGAGGCCAGTTGCTCGATAAATGGTTCGATGCCCGCGCGCAGCCCTCCCACTGCTATCCTGCCGCTCATGACGGCGTCCAGGCGGTTTTCCAGAATCAGCGAGGAATCGAAGTTCTCCACTTGCAGGAACCACTCGGCGGCCTGCTCCAAAGCGAGCTTGGGAATCAGCCCGACGATCTCGCTGGAGACGGGAACGCAGCCGTAGCGCTCGGCCTCGCGCTTGACGAACTCAAAGACGCGATGGATCGGCGTCTGCTCAAAGTCCGTCAGGTTCATTGAGACCTGGGCCATGCCGCGCACCAGGAATCCCGCGCCCTTCACATAGCGCAGCCCACCCGATGAAAAGCGCACCGCCTTGGCGATTTTTTTGGCGATGCTGACGTCCGCGGTGTTCAGAAAAATGTTGTAGGCGATCAGCGGCTTGCGTGCGCCGACGACCGTCGCTCCTGCCGTTGGATGCACGCGCGGCTCGCCGAAGTCGGGCCTGCGCTCTGGCTTCGTGGCAATCTCGTCGCGGATGCCCTCGAACTGCCCGCGCCGAATGTTCTCCAGATTCTGCCGCTCCGGCGTCGCTGCGGCGGCCTCGTAAAGATAAACCGGAATCGCAAAGCGCCGCGCGATCTCCGCGCCCACGTGCTTGGCCATGGCCACGCAATCTTCCAGCGTCACGCCGTCAATCGGGATGAAAGGGATGACGTCAGCCGCGCCCATGCGGGGATGCGCGCCGGTGTGCTGGGTCAGGTCAATCAGTTCGGCGGCCTTGCCCACGCCGCGAATCGCCGCCTCCGCGATGGCCTCGCGCTCGCCCACCAGCGTGATGACGCAGCGGTTGTGATCGGTGTCCATCTCGCGGTCGAGCAGATAAACGCCAGGCAGCTTCATGGCTTCGACAATGGCATCGACCTTGGCCGGGTCGCGGCCTTCAGAGAAATTGGGAACGCATTCAACGAGAGTCTTGGGCATGAGAAAAGAATAGTGATCGGCAGTTCAATTCGGCAACAGGAATTCCATGGCTGATTTTGGCTTATACCGTTGAATCACAGCATCCTTCCTGAATCGGGCGTTGATTCCATTTTCATTGCGCTCGCTTGCCTGCAACTGTGGCTTTTGAAGAGAGATATTTCGGAATAGTATCTTTACTGGAAAGATTTTGGGGGACCGCGAGGTTGCGGTTTCAAATTCTGAAGGGATGAACCCATGACAGCTCCCGTGATTCGCTCGCCGCGCGGCAATCAGTTGCGCTGCAAAGGCTGGCAGCAGGAGGCGGCGTTGCGCTGCCTGATGAACAATCTCGACCCGGAGGTGGCCGAGCGGCCTGATGACCTGGTGGTCTATGGCGGCATCGGCAAGGCAGCGCGCAACTGGGAGTGCTACCACGCGATTGTCCGCGAGCTGGAGCAACTGGGCGGGGAAGAGACGCTGCTCGTCCAATCCGGCAAGCCGGTCGCCGTCTTTCCCACGCACGATCTGGCGCCGCGCGTGCTCATCGCCAACTCCAATCTGGTGGGCAAGTGGGCCAACTGGGAGCACTTCAATGAACTGGACCGCAAAGGCCTGATGATGTATGGCCAGATGACGGCCGGTAGCTGGATCTATATCGGCACGCAGGGAATCTTGCAGGGAACCTTCCAGACCTTCGCCGCGCTGGCGGAAAAGCATTACGACGGTTCGCTCAAAGGCAAGCTGGTGGTCACTGGCGGCGTGGGCGGCATGGGCGGCGCGCAGCCGTTGAGCGTGACGCTAAACGGCGGCGTGGTGCTGGCCATCGACGTGGATCGCAGCCGCATCGAGCGCCGCGTGGCCACGCGCTACTGCGACACGGTCACCGAAGACCTGGACGAAGCGCTGCGCCTCTGCGAGACAGCCAAGCGCGAGGGCCGCGCTCGCTCCGTGGGCCTGGTGGGCAACTGCGCCGACGCGCTGCCGGAGTTGGTGCGGCGCGGCGTCGCAGTGGACGTGGTGACGGACCAGACCAGCGCGCACGACCCTTTGAACGGCTACATACCTCAGGGGCTGACACTAGCTGAGGCAGCCGAGTTGCGCCGCCACGACGCAATCGAATATGTACGCCGTTCGACGGCCTCGATGGTGGTTCATGTGGATGCGATGCTGGCTTTGCAGCGCGCCGGGGCCATCGCCTTCGACTACGGCAACAACATTCGCCGGTATGCCTTTGACGCTGGCTGCGCGGACGCCTTCCTGATTCCCGGCTTTGTGCCGGAGTACATTCGCCCGCTCTTCTGCACTGGCCAGGGGCCATTCCGCTGGGTGGCGCTCTCGGGCGATCCGCGCGACATTGAGCGCACCGATGAACTGGCGCTGGAACTCTTCCCGGAGAATGAAATTCTCACCCGCTGGCTCAAGCTGGCGCGCGGCCGCTTTGCTTTTCAGGGGCTTCCGGCGCGCATCTGCTGGCTGGGCTACGGCGAGCGCGCACGGATGGGCCACGCGATCAACGATCTCGTCCGCAAAGGCGAAATCTCCTCGCCCATCGCCATTGGCCGCGACCATCTGGATACCGGCTCGGTGGCCAGCCCCTACCGCGAGACCGAGAAGATGCTCGACGGCTCGGACGCTGTGGCCGACTGGCCGATTCTGAATGCGCTGCTCAACACCGCCTCCGGCGCAACCTGGGTGAGCTTCCATCATGGCGGCGGCGTGGGGATGGGCTATTCGCTGCACGCCGGTCAGGTGACGGTGGCCGACGGCTCGGAGATCGCCGCCCGCAAGATCGCCCGCGTGCTCAACAACGATCCCGGCCTGGGCGTCGCGCGTCATGCCGATGCGGGGTATGAACGCGCGCAGACGACGGCGCGGGAGCAGGGCATTCAGATTCCGATGGAGTAAAGTCGGAACTATGGAATTAGGAACTGAGGGATTGAAAAGCGAGAGGAAGTTATGAGACTTTTGCGGTGCGTCGTTCTACTCCAGTTCGTGGCGGTTGTGGCCATCGGCCAGTCTGCTCAACCGAACAAGCTGCCTGGTCCGTTCACGCAGCCAGAGGCATTGGTCAGGAGCCTCTATACCGAGGTGGTGGCTCGCCACCCGCACGACATCCCGGATGACGCGGAGATGAAGTTTTTCGCGCCCTATCTCAGCAAGGCATTGTTGCATAGAATTGATTCAGCCAAGGCCTGCTCCGCTGATTGGGACCAGCAGAACCCGGAACCCCACTTGAAGGCAAGAATCGCCTCTTCGTATGGACTCTTCACCGGTGAGGGTGCTGTCCTGCGGACTTTCAAAATTAAGCGAACACAATCAGAGAAGGATGACTCCTTTCGTGTATTTGTGAATCTCACACCCCGCGAGAGCCAGCAGACCTGGCCTGTTTCAGTCGTCGTGCTGAATGAAAACGGACACTATGTCGTCGATGATGTGATTTATATCAATGATTCTGTCTACCCCGATTTTGAGGTCAAACCGGCTGACAGGCGGCTATCGGAATACTTATCCGCAGGGTGCGACGGCTCTCACTGGGTTGGGAACAGCTTGCCCAATCAACCCGATGCTCTGGTCCGAAGTCTCTATACCAAGGTAGTGGCTCATCCCCCTTCCGGGATCCCATGGGATGCGGACTGGAAGATTTTTGCTCCATACATGAGCAAGAAACTGCTCCACAGAATTGATTTATTTCTTGCCTGTGCGGCTGACTGGGATCGGCAGGATCAGAAACGTATGCTGATCGAGCATATCCCCAATAAGCCTCCATTCGGTGTGTATGAGAGCGGAATCTTTTCGGGTGGTGACGAACGCACCGAACCACGCTCCTTTCACATTGAGAGAACGGAATCCAAGAAGGATGGCACCTTTCGCGTGTATGTTGGGCTTACTTTAGGGAAACCACACACGGACTCTTGGTGGGCATGGCACGTTGCCGCAATCCTGGTGAGGGAAAACGGCCGCTTAGTGGTGGAGGATGTGATTTATCTGAAGGACCAAAGTCGGAAAGGTGATGTTGATTATCGCCTATCTGAGGTTTTGTCCACTGGCTGTGACGGATCTCATTGGGTCGGAGACCGCGACGAGAAGCATTAACAGAAGCAGTAACGAAAGCGCTAAAAATGAGGGCTCGACGGCATGATTACGGCGGTTATGAATATAGGGCAGTTAGTGACCTTCGCCGGTCCGCTGCGCCCGCGCATTGGCTCTGAACTGCGTGAACTCGGCTTGATCGAAGACGCGGCGCTGCTCGTCGAAGAGGGCCGCATCGTTGCTGCGGGACCATACTCCGACCTCAAAGACAAAATTCCACCGGACGCCGCGATTATCGATGCCGAAGGCCGCTGCGTAACTCCCGGCTTTGTGGATGCGCACACGCATCTGGTCTTTGCCGGCAACCGCGCGGCGGAGCTCGAGCAACGCATCGCGGGTGCGACCTATCAGCAGATAGCGGCGGCGGGCGGCGGGATTTTATGCACCGTTGCGTTGACCCGCGCGGCCACCGAGGACGAGTTGCTCGCATCGGCGCGCAGGCATCGCGACTGGATGATCCGCGCAGGCACGACGACCGTCGAGGCCAAGTCCGGCTATGGGCTGGACCATGCGGCTGAGTTGAAGATGCTACGCGTGATGGCGCGGCTCTACGCCGAAGGTCCGGCCGAAATTGTGCCTACTCTTCTCGCGGCGCATACCCTTCCGCCGGAGTTTGCCGAGCGGCGCGAGGAGTACGTGCGATGGATCGCTGAAGATCTGATTCCCGAAGTGGCTGCGGCAAAGCTGGCGCAATATTGTGATGTATTTTGTGACGAAGCCGCATTCACTGTGCAAGAGGCTTATACCGTGCTCACCGCAGCCGTTCGACACGGCCTTGGATTGCGCGTACATGCGGACCAATTCAAGTCAGGCAACGGTGCTGTGATGGCTTCTATCCTCGGCGCGGCTACAGCCGATCACCTTGAAGCCATCGAAGATGAAGACCTCCATCACTTGTGGACAGCGGGCACGCAGCCTGTGCTGCTGCCCGGCTCAGTCTTTGCACTCGGTCGAACGCAATATCCACCCGCGCGAAAGATGATCGAAGCAGGTCTGGCGATTGTCGTAGCCACGGACTTCAATCCCGGCTCCTCGCCGATTGCCTCGATGCCGTTTGTGCTTTCACTGGCTTGCTTGCAGATGGGCCTCGCGCCAGCCGAGGCGCTCACGGCGGCGACGATTAATGCGGCCTGGAGCCTCGGCTTGGGCCACCGCAAAGGCTCTCTGGAGACCGGCAAAGACGCCGACTTTTTGATTCATGAGCTCGGCGACTATCGCGAACTGGCCTACTACATTGCCGCTCCCTTCCGTCCGCGCGTCTTTATCGCAGGTAGAGAAGTGGTTTTGCAATAGCGTCCTGAATCTAAAATTCGTTCAACAAATGACTGTCATCTTGAGCGACCGTAGCGTAGCGAAGGGAGTCGAAGGACCTGCGGTTGCATTTCGGGATTCTGCGACGAAACGCAGATTCTTCGACTTACCACCCCCAAACTGAAAAACATTTGGGGTTCCGTTCGCTCAGAATGACAACGTCATTATGCTGCGAACTTCAGATTAAGGATACCAGTGTCCTGAATACTACTTGGCTTGTGCACCCAGCCACTCCTTCAGCTTCGGCTCTTGCAGCTTGCGCAGCTCAATGCAGCCGTCGATGCTCTCCAGCGCGTGCTTGACAGACTGATCGGCGGAGGGAACCTTGTGCACGGCGAAAAACTTCTGCACATCGGCGCGAGCTTCGGTAGAGCAGAATTGGCCGGTTGAACTCACCAGAAATGAACCCAGCTCCGGCGTCAGCAGCGGCGCAACTTTCTCCCAATGGCTCTGGATATAGCTCCAGGCCAGATCGCGGGTTTCGTCGCCCTGCAGAGCGATGCCCAACTGTATGGCCGCGTCCTGATTGCGCACTTTGCCGCTCAGCGCGTAATCGAGCGAGCGCGTGGCCAGAGCAGGATCAGTGAAGATGGCCAGTGACTGCAACGCGCCCTCCTGAAACTCCGGATTGGTGGAGGTTTCGTAGACCTTCTGCAACTGGTCAAAGAGAGCGGCGTCGCCGTTGCGCGCGGCGATGGCCACAGCGCTCTGTCCAAGGGTGGCATCGACGGAGGCCTGATCGGCGATAAACTTGGCGGCAATCTCCCGCGCCTGGGCGAGAATTGCGGGGTCCGCGCCGCGACGACCGAGGAGGCCGAAGAGATCGGCGCGCAGCTCGCGGGTGTTGGCCGAGTCATTCTCCGACGGCGGAGCGAGCTTGGAGTAGACCGGGCCATAGGTGGAGTGGATCCAGGCTGAAAGCTGCTTGCGCTCCTCGGTTGCGGACGCGATGCGCGAGGTTGTGGAAGCGATTCCGTCCAGGGTCTCGCCCAGCACATCCGCGTCTGGGTCGGCCTTCACAGCCGCCGATAGATCGAGATAGTCGCCGACGGAAGCCGTGTTGGCGCTTACTTGCGCCCACTCGTCGCCGATCAAGCTGATGCGCTCTGCAGGTGTGAGCTTGGTCTCTACGCCCGCCACAAGAGCCGCATAGACGCTGGCGGGATAGGTGCTGCGATAGAAGCCCTTGCCGCCCGCGTTGGCGAAGAAATTGCGGTCTGCTACATCAAAAAAGTGAACATCAGGTGTCAGAATGTGACATTCCTGGCCCTTCGTTGTTTTGAAACAAACAGGTATTGTCCACTTCTGCGCCGGATCAGGCTTGACGCTTGGGCTCAAAAAAAACCTCTTCTGACGTACACGGACTCGACCGTTGTCTTGAGCGTCAAAGGTCAGCAGCGGCTCGCCCGGCTGCGCCACCAGGCTCTCCATGATCTTGTCCACCGGCTTGTGGCTGGTGGCGGTCTGCGCAACCCAGAAATCTTCCGCCGTTGCGTTCGCGTAAAGGTGCGCGGCCAGGTAGTTATGCACGCCCTGCCGGAAGGTCTCCTCGCCCAGATAATTCTCCACCATGCCGAGCACCGCGCCAGCCTTGCCGTAGGAGATGCCGTCAAACATCTGCTCGATCTCCTCGCGCGTGTCGGCGTGGGCGCGAATGGAGCGCGTGGTGGGCTGCGCATCCAAATTCAGCGTATAGCCCACTTGAGAGACTACCATCTGGTCGATATTCCACTCCGGGTGCATCTGCGCCACGGACTTGTTTTCCATCCATGTGGCGAAGCCCTCGTTGAGCCAGATGTTGTCCCACCATTGCATCGTCACCAGATCGCCGAACCACTGATGGGCCATCTCATGCGCGACGACAATGGCCACTTCTTTCTTCGCGCTCACCGAAGCCGTCTTGGGGTCCAGCAGCAGGTCGGTCTCGCGATAGGTGATGGCGCCAAAGTTTTCCATTGCGCCAGCCTCGAAGTCCGGCAACGCAATCAAGTCCAGCTTCTTCAGCGGATAAGGGATGCCGAAGTAGTTGTTGTAATAATGCAGAACCCACTTGGCTACGTCGAGCGAGTAAGGCGTAAGCGCGACCTTGTCCGGCGTGGCGCAAACGCGAATGGTTACACCGTCCGACTCGCCCGCGGTGCATTGAAAATCGCCAACGAGAAAGGCGACCAGATAGGTGGACATCTTGGGCGTGGTGAAGAACTTGAGCGTGTGCTTGTCCGCGGCGGGGCCGGGCGTATCGCTTTCGATGGGGCTGTTGGAGATGGCCGTGTCGGCGCTGTCAATGACAACGCTTACATCGTAAGTGGCCTTGAAGGCAGGCTCGTCAAAGCAGGGAAAGGCGCGCCGCGCGTCAGTGGATTCAAACTGCGTGACGGCGTAGTTGCGCTTTTCGGTCTTGGAGAGATAAAAGCCGCGCAGCTTATCGTTCAGGATTCCGGAGTAAACAATCGACAGCGCCGCCTTGTCCGCAGTGAGCTTCTCCGCGAAGGTGAAGGTGGCCTGCTCTTTGTCTTTGTCGAACGAGATAGAGGCCTTCTGCTGCTTGCCGCCGGCAGTCACGGTGACGCTCTTTAATTCAAGCTCGATGGCGTTCAGCGTGATACGGTCCGTTGGCTCGGCCAGCGTCACGTCAATGGTTTCGACGCCGGTGAAGGTGGCGGCCTTTAGATCGGGCGTGAGCGTGAGCGTGTAGTGCTCAGGGCGCACGGTCTGCGGCAGGCGCTCGGCATTCACGAGGCCGGTGAAGGCGAGCAGGATGGAGGCAAAGAGCGCGGAGAGATAGAGCCGAGCGAAAGGGCGATTCTTCATGGAATCCTCATAGGTTTGAATCATTTACATACTGCGAAACTCGATGGCTAGCAGGCTTTGTAACAAGGCACGTCTTCCGTCGTGCCGCTGGATGGGCCAAAAAGTTTGGGCCTCAGCTACAGAGGAATGTTTTTATCAGTGCCGAACGGGGAATTTCCTCGCAGTTGTCAACTTCCGCGCCCTCAAAATATAGACGAAGTTGACAGCCTTTTAGTTCCCCAAATTCTTCTTCGGCAGCATGGAGTCCAGCAGCAGCAGGCAAGCGCCAATGCAAACCGACGAGTCGGCGATGTTGAAGTCGGGGAAGTGATAGCTGAAGATGTGCACCTCAATGAAGTCCACCACCGAGCCGTAGGCGATGCGGTCATGCACGTTGCCCAGCGCTCCGGCAAAGATCAGCGCCAGAGCCACCGAGGTCAGCGTGAAGCGGTCGGCCAGGCGGACCAGCACAAAAAGCACCACCAGCGCCGCAAGCAACGAAAAACAGATCAGTCCCCAACGCACCGCGTGCGGCGAGGCGGAGTTCGAGAAGAGCGAAAAAGCCGCGCCGTCGTTGGTCCAATGCGAGATGAAGAGTACGCGCGGAATGACCGGAATGTGGTCACCATAATGAATATGCCGCGTGACCCAGGTCTTGGTCAGCCGGTCCAGAAAGATGATCGCAGCGGAGATCAACAGTAGCCAGTGCAAGCGGCGAGGTACAGTGATTTTCATTGGCTTCCTTGGGAACAGGTGTCAGATTACAGTTGACAGTGAACAGACTTCGTTCAATGTCATGTTTTGTAACAAGGGCACGACTTTAGTCGGGCCGAAAAAAGTCAGAAAAACATTGGGCTTTAGCCCCTGCGGAAAACTCAATACGGCGACGTTTTGTAACAAGGGCACGGCTTCAGCCGTGCCGTATGTGCTGCCAAAATGATACGGGCTTTAGCCCTTGGGGGACGGTTTCATGTGTCCCAACTTTCAATACAAACGGGTTGGGGCTTGTAGTGCTCCACCTTAGCCGCAAAAACAAGAACGCGGCGAAGGTAGGGCACCCAGCATGAGTATTTCTCCAGCATCGAGAGACTTTTCCTAATGAGAGCCTTCCTCCCGTATCGAGAGCTTTTCTCCAGAAGCAAGGAACTTTCTCCCGTAGGGAGAACCGATAATAGCCCAGGACAAGCGCAGCGCAGTCCTGGGTCAGCATCAAACAAAAAGCCCCCGTCCCGTAGGGACGGTGCGAAATCCGCTACATAACCTCATCCTTCTCAATCGGCGGATCAATCTTCATCTCCTTGAGCGCATCACTGCAACGCGTGCAGACATTTTGCCAGATACCGTAGTTGGCAACCTCCGGCATGATGTTCCAGCAGCGGGCGCATTTCGTGCCGCTGGCAGCAAGTGCAGCGATTGTCTGTTCCGCGCCTTCGAGGATTCTGACATTGGACACGTTGAGTATTTCCTTGAGTCCATTGGCGTGACGCTTGAGTAGCGCAAGCAAATCGCCTGATGCGGTAATCTTCAATTGTGCCTCGATGCCTTTGCCGATGCCTTTCTCCTGACGCATTGTTTCTAACACGCGCAAAGCCGTGTCACGCACGGCAAAAATCTGCTTCCACTCTTCCAGCAGCTTCTCCGGCTCTTCGGAAAAAATCTCCTCCGGCTTCGGAAACCGCGCCAGATGTACGCTCTTCTCACGCCCTTCAACCGCAGGCAGATACTCCCAAACTTCGTCAGCGGTGAAGCTCAAAATCGGCGCAACCAGCCGCACCAGCGCTTCAGAAATCTTCCAGAGCACCGTCTGCGCGGAGCGGCGCTCACGGCTCGTCGGCGCAAAGGTGTACATGCGGTCCTTCAGCACATCGAGATAGAAGTTGCTCAGGTCAGCGACGGCGAAGTCATTCAAGGCATGATAGACGCGATGGAACTCGAAGCGCTCGTACCAGCCGAGAATGTTTTCCGTCAGCTCGCGCGTGCGGGCTAGCAAATAGCGGTCCAGTGGCAACAGATCAGCTTCCGCCACGCGATCGCGCGCGGGATCAAAGCCGTTCAGATTGCCTAGCAAGAAGCGGAAGGTATTGCGCAGCTTGCGATAGATTTCGGCGCAGCGGGCCATCAGGTTTTCGCTGGCGGCCATGTCTTCGCGGAAGTCGATGGAGGCAACCCAGAGGCGCACAATCTCGCCGCCCATGCGGTTGGCAATGTCCACCGGATCGACGCCGTTGCCGAGCGACTTCGACATGGCGCGACCTTGTTCGTCGAGGGTCCAGCCGGCCGTGGCCACGTGCGAGTAGGGCGCGCGGCCACGCAGGGCGACCGAGGTCAACAGCGACGAGTGAAACCAGCCGCGATGCTGATCGCCGCCTTCTAAGTAGAGGACTTTTACGTCCTGAGATTTCTCGATTGCATCCAGATCGGCAATGGTCTGGGCTATATCTGCATTTTGACCTTGATAGCGCGGTTTTTCTTGAAATCTTTTGTACGCGGGTTTCAACTCCTCATCGGATTCGCAGACGGCAAACCAGCTTGTGCCGGAGTCAAACCAGACGTCCAGAATGTCGGTCTCTTTGCGGAACTCCGTGCCGCCGCAGTGGGCGCAGGTGGCTCCAGTGGGCAGCAACTCATCCAGCGGCTTGGTGTGCCAGGATTCGATGCCCTCGCTCTCCATTTGCGCGACGATCTTTTTGTTCAGCTCCGCGGAGAGGATCGGCTGATCGCATTTTTCGCAGAGGAAAACGGCGATGGGCACGCCCCAGATGCGTTGGCGGCTGATGCACCAATCGGGGCGGGTGGCGATCATGTTGGTGATGCGTTCTTTGCCCCAGGCCGGGTCCCAGATGACTTTGTCGATCTCGTCAATCGCCAGTTGGCGGAAGGTTTTCTCCTCGCCGCTTTCCGCCTTGACCGGCGTTTCCAAGCTGATGAACCACTGCTCGGTGGCGCGATAGATGACCGGCTTGTGGCAGCGCCAGCAGTGCGGGTAAGAGTGCTCCAGATTGCTCCCCGCCAGCAGCGCGCCGCGCTCTTCCAGCATCGCCAGAATCACTGGATTCGCCGCCCACACCTTCAGCCCCTCAAAGGCTGGCGGCGCGGCTTGATTCCATGCGCTCGGGTCCACGGTCAGCCGCCCCACGGCGTCCACGCGGCAGGTCGGATCAATGCCGTAGCGCTGGCCAGTATAGAAATCGTCCGCGCCATGCGCCGGAGCCGTGTGCACCGCGCCGGTGCCGGTGTCGGCTGTGACGTAGGTGGCGTTCACACCCAGTATGCTGCGCTCCAGGAACGGATGCTGGAAGGTGACGCGCTCCAGCCGGCTGCCTTTGAAGCGCGCCAACTCCGTGCTCTCGCCCAGCTTGCAGGCTGTGGCGACCGAAGCCGCCAGCTCCGCCAGAACAATATAAACCTGATCCCCCGCCTCCAGCGCCACGTACTCAAAGTCAGGATGGAAGGCCACGGCCATCGACGCGGGCAGCGTCCACGGCGTTGTCGTCCAGATGATCGTCGAAACCTGCTTGCCGGCGAGCGCCGGGTCAATCGCCGCCGGATCGCTCGTCAGCCGGTAGCGCACATACACCGACGAGCTGGTGTGCTGCGCATATTCGACCTCGGCCTCGGCCAGCGCGGTGCGGTCGTGGATGCACCAGTAAACCGGCTTCAGGCCGCGATAGACAAAGCCTTTTTCCAGAAAGCCGTAAAAAGCCTCCAGCGTCCGCGCCTCATAGTTGCGCGCCATCGTGCGGTACGGCTGACGCCAGCGGCCAAAGCAGCCGATGCGCTCGAATTGCGCAGTTTGCAGGTCCACGTACTTCTGCGCGTAGGCGCGGCAGGCTTCAAGCACCTCCGGCACGGGCATCTCCAGCTTCTTGCGGCCCAACTGCTCGTCCACCTTGATCTCGATAGGCAACCCGTGGCAGTCGTATCCGGGAACATACGGCGCGTCAAAGCCGGCCATGGTCTTCGACTTGACGACGAAATCCTTAAGCCCTTTGTTCAGCGCATGGCCCAAGTGAATGGGTCCGTTGGCGTAGGGCGGGCCGTCGTGGAGCAGATATGCGGTGCGGCCTTGGCCTGCCTTGCGCAACTCTGCGTAGAGATCAAGCTCCGCCCAGCGGGCCAGCCGAAGCGGTTCGTTCTGTGGCAGATTGGCCTTCATCGGGAAGGCGGTCTGGGGCAAGGTCAGCGTCGCCTTCAACTCGGGTGCTGGGGACATCGTTACTCCCTTGGTTCGTCGGATCAATTCATCTAATAGTGTAAATGCCGGGGAAAGATTTTTCCGGGTAACAAACCGCCGGTTCATTTCGTCTATTATTTATGGAAACACTGACATCGCCGGAATATGAGACTGTGGATTGCGAGACGCTCCCGGACAAGACACAAGTGGGCGTCGTCAAGCATAATAGAAGCGTGGGCCAAGAGAGAACGGGAGCGAAGACGGAAATTCCGCCGTTCGACGGGCAAACCTGGCGCTCAGAGGCGACAGAAGCAGCAGCAATTATGCCAAACGATTTGCCCATCCAGCCCGAGCCTGAATTCCCAGCGGCAGCGGCCTCGACCGACGGCGTGGAACTCGACTTGAACTTTGGCTTTCCCGTCGAAGATAAAAATATTTTTGCTGAACTATACGAGACGCTGCGCGACATTTTTTTCCCGCCCAAGCTGCCGCCGCTGGAGTTGACTTCGACTCCGATTCCGGTGCCGGACCGGATGGCCGTCAAGCGCAATCCGCTAGCGGTAGCCGCCTCCGTCCTGCTCAATGCCGGAATCATCGCGGTCTTGGTCGTCACCGTGGTCAAGCCCTTTATCGAGAAGAAGGCGGTCGTTGCGATGACGCCGATTGACCTGACCGAACCCAAGATTGAAGGTCCTCACGGTGGCGGCGGAAGCCCGGAGAAAGCTCCACCCGTCCAAGGCAAGACCCCGCCGAAGATGCAGGCACCGGATGTGGCTCCCAAGCTTCTGGAGCCGCCGCCGCCTACGGTTGACGTCATCGACGACCTTCCCGACAATCCCAAGCTGCCAAACTTCGGCATGGCCAACTCCAACGTCAAGCTGGCTTCCGGCGGAAACGGCAGGGGTATTGGCATGGGCAACGGACAAGGGTCAGGTGTAGGGGACGGAACCGGCGGAAATTGGGGCGGCGGGCTGGAGCACGTTGGCGGCAAAGTCTCCGCTCCCTATCAGATCAATCAGGTGGAGGCCGAGTTCTCCGACGAGGCGCGCAGGGCAAAGTATCAGGGCATCGTCATGGTGGCCATCATTGTGGACAAGCTGGGCAATCCGCAGAACCCGCGCGTCGTGCGGGCGCTGGGCATGGGCCTGGACGAGAAGGCCATCGAGGCGGTGATGAAGTACAAGTTCCATCCCGCAATGAGGGAAGGCAAGCCGGTAGCCGTGCCTGTCAATATCGAGATCAACTTCCGGTTGTATTAGCTCAGGGCCTCCTCAGTTGGCTTACCCGCAACGCGGCTTCCAGCACTCCACCGAAACCGGCGGTGGCCAATGAATCGCTCTCCGCTCGTTTGGGGTTCGTGGTTTCCAACCTTTACGACAAACAACAAAATTGTCGTATGGAGGGGCACTCGGCTATAATTTCGCATGCGAAAAATAATCTCCCTGATTTTCTTTGTTGCACTGTCTGCTTTCGCTCAATCGAGCCAGCAGAAACTGCATCTTGTACTTCCGAACACTCCTGGGAGCATTACTGTCGGTTTGTTCGATGGATGGCAGGTAAAGAGTTTCAGGCTTTACATAGATGGCATGCACGGGAATTCGCCTATATACAGGCCTGTATTGCTGCTTGACAATAAAGAGACCAAAATTGAAACATCCTATATTCTCTTTGCCAATGACACCAAATCTCCGACCGCCGAAGGATGCCGCGATGCGGATCGAGGATCGTTTGATGTAGTAAAGAAATTCGCGAAAAATCATGGCGAATTGATTTCAGAAATCAAGGAGTCAGCATACAAAACACCTTCCGGGCGTCTTATTCCGGTCTCCTCATATTTCGTTGACAGCAAACAGCCCGACTCGTTGCCTATAATGGATATGCATGCTTACATAGGCGACACTGGCAACTGCGCAACCCTTCACCTAACTAAAGAGCAATATCAAACCACAGACGAAAAGCAGCTTGACTTGCTCGTAGATCGCTTCACAGAGGAATATGAGAAGGATTATGCTCCCACTGTATCCGACTATATGACCCTGGCGAATTTGCTTATAGAATACAAGTCACCGTCTTTGGCAACTATCTACGCCAATCGTGCGGTGGCGATCGGCGGTAATGGATTGACGTCGGACATTCCACGAATCAATGTCAATCCATTGGTTTTCGCTTTTGCCGTTCATCCTGGAAATCTCAAATTGGATCTCCCAACTTATGCAATCACGGAGCTTTCAGCTAAGCCCAAAGGCGGTGAATTCGGAATTCGCGCCAAGGACAAGAAAACAGGCGTGGATATGCTTGGCTTCCTGTATCTTCCACCTGAAAAGGCACCAATTACCTCGGCTTCATGTATGCAAAACCAATTGCAATCTGAGCTTAAAGGGATTCAGGATCAGGCAAATTATCGCAACATAAGCGCCAAAAGAGTGATCAAGAATCAAACTGGGCTGGAGATGGGAGTCGTCGAATACGAACCAACTGGTAAAATACCGCGACGCTTTGGTTTTACTGCTCGGTTCTTCGTTGCTGCAATGGACATCTGTGCGGATATTTCCTTCGATAGCGATAGCTCCATTGCGCCTTCTGTTATCGACACAATTTCTAATGCAATCACATTCGATGAGAACCATGTGCCTGACTTCTTCGATAAGTTCCGATATGCAACTGTACTCTACGAGCATGGCAATGTTGCGGACGCCGCACCGATTTTTGAAAGCGCGCTCTCGATGGTCTCCACTGTCGATGACTCCACAAAGTGGCGTCGGATGGCTACAGACCTAGCCAGTATGTCGTATGGTATTTCTGGTGATCTCAAACGCTCGCGTGCAATCAACGAAAGAGCCATAGAGCAAGATCCAAATTACCCGCTTTACTACTACAATATTGCATGCGCTGACGCAGAGGCTGGCGATTCCAATTCCGCCCGCAAGCATCTCCAGCAAGCATATGATCGCCGTAATAATGCGCTCAAAGGCGAGACGCTTCCAGACCCAACACAAGATAATTCGATCCTAAAGCTTAAAAACGATAAAGATTTCTGGAACTTTGTCGTGTCCCTCCCAACAAACTAAGGAAAAGAGTCAATAGCTTAGTGGGTGCGGCACACTGGTAGGCCAAAAATCGAACCAGCTTGGGTTGTTATTGACGAACACTTCGGCGTCCAAATGGACGTGTCGAGGTATTCGACTACTTGACAACTACCCCACACCCGGAAGTTGCAGCATTTTGGGAACGAATTCCCCGAAATCACCCCGCGCCAGTCACCCGCCATTGCCATGCGCAATTTGCAGGTGGTAGCCTCTACAATAAAGACGTGTGAGGAGGATCACAAAAAATCGGATGCAAGCCACCTACAACGGATTGAAGTTGCCGCACGACGGCCAAGCGATTGAGTATAGCAATGGACAGATCACGACGCCCGACCATCCCATCATTCCATTCATTGAAGGCGACGGCACGGGGCGCGATATTTGGAAGGCCTCGCAACGGGTCTTCGACGCCGCGGTCGAGAAGGCTTACGGCGGGCGGCGGGCGATCCGCTGGTTTGAGATTTTTGCCGGCGAGAAGGCCTTTCGGCAATTCGGCGAATGGCTGCCCAACGACTCGGTGGCCGCGGCGCGCGACCTGCGCGTCTCCATCAAAGGGCCGCTGACGACCCCTGTGGGCGGAGGCATCCGCTCGCTGAATGTGGCGCTCAGGCAGTTGCTCGACCTCTACGCCTGCGTGCGACCGGTCAAGTACTATCAGGGCGTCCCCAGCCCGGTGAAGCACCCGGAGCGCGTGGACATCATCATCTTCCGCGAGAATACCGAGGACGTGTACGCGGGCATCGAGTTCAAGGAAGGCTCGGCGGACGCAGCGCGGCTGATTGCGTTTTTGAACGACGATCTGCTGGCCAAGACCAAGAAAAAGGTGCGGACGGATTCGGGCGTGGGGATCAAGCCGATCTCGATCTTTGGCTCCAAGCGACTGGTGCGCTACGCCATCAAGCACGCATTGGAATCGGGCCGCAAGACGGTCACGCTGGTCCACAAGGGCAACATCCAGAAATTCACCGAGGGCGCCTTCCGCGAGTGGGGCTACGAGGTGGCCACGCAGGAGTTCCGCGCCGAGACGGTGACCGAGCGTGAGAGCTGGATTCTGGGCAATCAGGACGCCAACCCCGCGCTCACCGTAGAGCAGAATGCCGCGCTGATTGAGCCGGGCCTGGAGATGGCCAATCAAGCCTACCAGGAGGCGATTTTTGCCGAGGTGAAGGCCGTCCTCGCAGCCATCGGCCAGACGCATGGCAACGGCGCGTGGAAGAACAAAATCCTCGTCAACGACCGCATCGCCGACTCCATCTTCCAGCAGATCATCATCCGCCCGGAGGATTACTCGGTGCTGGCCACGACCAACCTGAACGGCGACTACATCTCCGACGCGGCGGCGGCGCAGGTGGGCGGGCTGGGCATCGCGCCGGGCGCGAATATCGGCGACGGCTACGCGGTCTTCGAGGCCACGCACGGCACCGCGCCCAAGTACGCAGACAAGGACATGATCAACCCAGGCTCGGTGATTCTTTCGGGCGTGATGTTGCTGGAGTACATCGGCTGGAAGGAAGCGGCGCGGCTGATCGAGGCGTTGCTGGAAAAGACCATCCTGCAAAAATTTGTGACCTACGATTTCGAGCGGCAGACGGCGGGGGCCACCAAGGTTGGGACTAGCGAATTTGCGACGAGGATTATCGGAAATCTGTAATGCCAGGGACCAAGGGACCAAGGGACTAGGGACCAAGGGACCAAGGACTGCGAAAAACATCGGTGCAACGGGCTTTGAAAGGGCACGGCTTTAGCCGTGCCGCAAATTGCCCCGCTTGAGGACGGGCTTTAGCCCCTGAGGGATTGTTTTCAGTATTATCGACTTTCACCATAAGATCTGGTTTTAGGAGATGTAAGGCAATGCTTGCAAAGATGTTTTCTGTCGATTGCTTGAAAATTACGGATTGGGAATCATTTCATGACGAATTTGCCGCAACCTTCGGATTTCCATATTTCTACGGCAGAAATATGAATGCCTGGATAGATTGCATGACATCTCTCGATCAGCCTGAGGATGGAATGACCTGTATTCATGCTGCGCGGGGTCAAACACTCACTCTTCAGTTGGATAATGTTGTGCCTTTTCGTGAAAGTCATCCTGATCTATACGCGGCAATCATCGAGTGCGCCGCGTTTGTAAATTGGCGCAGGCTGGAGGTCGGAGAACCGTCGGTTTTGTCAATCAGTTTTAGCAGCAGTGGTGAAAGGCGGAAATCGTGAAAACCTTCCCTCAGGGGCTGAAGCCCATGTTCATTCCATTGCATTTTCGGCACGACTAAAGTCATGCCCTTTCAAAACATGACTTTCAACCCTGGGGGCTTGTCCCTCGGTCCCTGGTCCCTGGTCCCTTAGTCCCTTTTCAACTACCCCAAGGAGGAACGCAATGCGCAAGAAGATCAGTATCATCGGCGCCGGCAATGTCGGCTCAACGGCGGCGCACTGGATCATGGCCAAAGAGTTGGCCGATGTGGTGCTGGTGGATGTGGCTGAGGGCTTGCCGCAGGGCAAGGCGCTGGACCTGTTGCAAGCGCTGCCCATCGAGCGGTCTGACGTACACATCACCGGCTCGAACGACTACGCCGCCACCGCCAACAGCGACATTGTGATCATCACGGCCGGCATTCCCCGCAAGCCGGGGATGAGCCGCGACGACCTGCTGCACACCAACTTCAAGATCATGAGCGATGTGGTGGGCAAGGTGGTCGCCTACTCGCCGGAGTCGATCCTGATTGTGGTCTCGAATCCGCTGGACGCGATGGTGCAGGCGGCGTATCGGCTCTCCGGCTTCAACCGCGAGCGGGTCATCGGCATGGCCGGCATTCTGGACTCCGGGCGCTTCAAGAGCTTCATCGCCGAGGAGTTGCAGGTGAGCGTGGAGAATATGAGCTGCTTGGTGCTGGGCGGCCACGGCGACTCGATGGTTCCGCTGGTGCGCTTCACCACGGTTGCATCGATTCCGATTACCGAACTGCTCTCCAAGGAGCGCATCGACGCGATCATTCAGCGCACGCGCGACGGTGGCGCGGAGATCGTAAAGCTGCTCAAGACGGGCAGCGCTTATTATGCTCCGGCTGCGGCAGCGGTTGAGATGGCCGAGGCGATTCTCAAGGACAAGAAAAAGATTCTGCCCTGCGCAGCCTTCCTGCAAGGCGAATATGGCATCAACGGCTACTACACCGGCGTGCTTTGCAAGCTGGGCGCGGCCGGCCTCGAACAGATCGTCGAACTGCGTCTGACCGAAGAGGAGCAAGCCGCGCTATGGAAGAGCGCTGCCACGGTCAAGGAGTTGTGCGATGTGATCGGCGTGTAAAGAAAACCGTCAGATATCAGCGATCAGTTGTCAGCCAAAAGCTGATAGCTGATCGCTGTTTTTCTCCGCCATTCGATGGAGAGAAATCTCCACCGTCAGACAGTTGCTCATACTTTGTCTGTCCTTCATGCTCATTGAACAGACATGAGAAAGCTTCCCCTTTTCCTGTTCTTCCTGCTGACCACGGCAAATATGATTGCCCAAGACGGCTCAGCGAGCGCCGCTCCAAGCGGCTTCTACAACCATTGGCTCGCGCGGGCTTCGGCCACGCAAGCCCGGCAGCCTGCCTGGGCGGTTCCTCTGGTCACCACGACCACCGGGCTGATTCAGGTGGCGCGCACCGACATGGTGCGGCAGATTGCGCCTGCGCTCACCACCACATGGAATTTTGACAACAGTAAAGGAGTGAATATCATTCCCTGGGCGCGCACGGAGCTGGCCTTCAATCTTCCGCCGTACATTCAGCACAACTCGACGGCCAAAGACGGCGCGGGGGACCTTTCATTCCTGGGAAAATACCGCTTCTTGAGCGGTAACGCGCGGCACGGCAATTACACGCTAAGTGCCTGGGTTCTGGCGACCATCCCCACCGGGAGCTACAAGAATGGATCGACGGACGCCAGCATTGCGCCCAGCATGGGAGGAGGCAAGGGCATCGGACGCTTTGACGTGCAGTCGACGCTGGGTGCGACCCTGCCGACCAACTATCCAGCCATCACCGCGTCCGGTCGCCCGGTGGCCTGGAATACCGTGGCGCAGTACCGCATCGGCAAGCTCTTCTGGCCGGAGATCGAAAGCAACGCCACCTTTTACAAGGGCGGAACGAATGATGGCAAGATGCAGGAATTCGTCACTCCGGGTGTCATCGTGGGCAAGTGCGCTCTGCATCCCGGCGATTCCAAAGCGCGCGCCGGGCTGGCCTTCGGCGCGGGAATGCAGATCGCCACCAGCCATTTCCACAGCTACAATCATGGACTGGTGCTGACAGCGCGATGGGTCTTTTGAGCCTTCGCTTTGATTGCCGGCACGCGTGTAGCAACGGCCATTTGCCGACTGTGGCGTGGACTTCAACGCCCACACCACACTCTATGCCAATAGGAATAACATGCTAAAGAGCTGCGGCAGCCAGCGCCTCTTGCGGCTCGGGACGCACGCGAAAGTCGGCGTGGGCTTCGGCATAGAGGATCTTCCCGTCCTTTGAGAGGACGTACGTTGCCGGCAAGGGCAAACGCCAACTCGATTCGCCATTCACAAAGGGAATGTTGATAAGGATGGAGAGATAAGTTTCGCGCAGGTATTCCGGCACGGTATAAGCCAAGCCGAATTTTTCCGCGATTGCGCAGCCGGGATCGGAGAGCACAGGGAAGGGAAGCCGATGCTGATCCACCATGAAGTCATTCTGCCGCGTAGTCTGTGGGCTTATAGCCACCAGCAGAACTCCCCGCTCGCGCAGTTGCGGATAGAGGTCACGCCATGCCTCTAACTCCGTAACGCAATACGGGCACCATCGTCCGCGAAAAAACTTAATGACCAACGGGCCAAGCGCGAGCATATCCTGTGAGCGAACCAGCTTGCCGGAAGCGTCCTGCAAGGAAAACTCCGGAGCCACTGCGCCGACGGGCAGAATCCTCTCCTCGATCCCCGTAGCGAATAACTCTTCGACGGACCGTTCACTAACAGCCAGCCTCTCCGCCGGCACAAGCTTCCGCGTGTTCGCGGTGATCTCGTCAAGTTGGTCTTGGAGAGTAGAGTCAGGCACGAGAACCCTCCGGCAAGAGGAATTCGCTGAACTCATACTCGCGATTGCGGGTTTCTACCAGCAGCTTCATTTTGAATGTCTTGCGAAACTCTCTCTTCCAGCGGTCAATACTCACCGACTCCTTGGGATGAAGGCCTTGACCTCGAACGATCAAAGCGCCGAATCTACTTCCGGCCAATTCATGCTTCATCCAGACTGGCCGCGTAGTACGAATTTGATTGATAGCCTTCGATGTGTCGCTACCCTTCAATTCGACAATGACATCGACGATCTTTGTGTGAGCAACGATGTAGTCCGCTCGCTCACCTGCGGTAATCAAGCCGCCGTCCACGTGGATGATATAGACTTCATCCGCGCCCGATTTACGAAACTTTGCACATCTCTTGTTCTCAGAGACGACGGCCCACTCACCAACAGGCCTGCGGATATAGCTGGGAAGATTGCGTCGGTCAATCGGCATATTCAATGTCCAGCAATTTGTCGAATTCACTGCCCAGTTGATCGGAGACACTATCAAGAAAATCGCCGTCGATCAGGCCGCTGCCTTCCTTGCCCTCCTCTTCCTTCGAGAAGATGGAGGTCAGCACTCCGTCGTGGATGGAGTACGCTGCAAAATCATTTTCATTCACCCAATACTTTTCGGGAATGAGCGCCGCCACTTGCTCGCGCTTTCCTTCTTTGTTGCCGGCGCGCCATGCCTCGATGAGAGTGTTAAATGCGGTGAGAATGTAGGGGCTGTGGGTGGTGATTGCCCATGAAAACTGAAAGAAATCTTCGTTGTGAAGCCAAGAAAAGAAGCGCACAAGCTCATACTGTGTGCTTGGAAATACATGACCTTCAGGTTCTTCAACGACCAAAAAATGCTCTCTAATTGGGTCCAAACCTTCGTCGCTGTTCTGTGCATAAGAGTCTTTAACTAATGTCGATAGCAACATAAACAATGGAACCAATTCTTGCGTCCCGGAAGAGGTCATTCCCATCGGTGTGATAATGCCATTAGGTGTCTCAAAGGAGGGATTACCATCATCAACGCGTACCTTTCCGCCTTGCACCGATTCGATTGATGCAAGAATCTCAGCCTTGATGGTATTCATAGGCTTCTCAGATGTGGGTTTGGCTGCCCAATCTAAAATTGCCGCGAATTCCCTGAGTGTAATGTCAATATTTTCGTTTTTGAAAAGTTCAAAAACATTATTAAGATTTGAAAAAAAGGCCCTATTTGCCGGAATGAATGCGCTTGTTTCAACCCTAAGATGACCCCGTAATCCATTCAGTTCAACAAGATAGTTCCAATTGCGAAAGGAAATTGTTAGTGAATCACCCTCCTGCCCAGGCTCTAGTGGTCTTCCCCAGGGAGTAGAGAGTTTTTCCGCATACAAAGATCTTATTTCATCGGAAAAAACAATTGAAACACGCCGACCACTTTCCGATGAAACATAAGTCGCATTAACTCTAAATTTTCCCTCTTTGTACTCGATAAAGAACGGCGCTGTCCCCCAAAGTGATTCAGGGAATCTCTTTTTGAATTGAATGGAAGCGAATTCCTCTAGATAGCTCCATGGTCTTTGTCGCACTGCAAATTCTGCAATAATCTGAGTTAATGTCGGACCCAAGAAATACACTAGCTTGCAGAGGAGGCTCTTGCCGCTGGATTGCGGGCCGATGAGGACGGTGATTTTGCCGAACTCCAACTCGGCTTCTTTGATGACCGAGAAGTTCTTGACTGTCAGCTTGCGCATCGCGTCCTCCTTTGTCTTGAATACACCCTCAGGGGCTAAAGCCCAGACTTATTTTGCGGCTCTGGCGGCACGACTAAAGTCGTGCCCTGTTACAAAGCCTACTCATCAAAGCATTTATGGCAATCTGAAAAGCCTGCCCTGTTACAAAGCAGCTTACCAGACGGCAACGTACAACCGCAGGTCCTTCGACTCCGCTGAAGAACGCTCCGCTCAGGATGACAGATCTAAGAAATAGAAAAAGCTATCGCCCGAAGCGTTGCAACCCTGCGTATCTTCTTTCCACGTTACAACTCAGTTTACCGCCCGAAGCGCTGCTTGCCCATGCCCAGGCCGCCCATGCCGCCGCGCATCATGTTTTTCATCATGCCGCCTTTACCCATTTGCTTGAACATTTTGGCCATCTGGGCGTATTGGCGGAGGAGATTGTTTACGTCTTGCACGTCGGTGCCGCTGCCTTTGGCGATGCGCTTGCGCCGGCTGCCGGAGATGATCTCGTGGTTGCGGCGCTCCTTGGGGGTCATTGAATTGATGATGGCCTCCAGGCGGGTGAATTGCTTTTCGTCCACGTTCTTGGCCGCCTGCTGCATTCCGGCGAATGGGCCGACCGAGGGCAGCATCTTGAGGATCGACTCCATGGAGCCGAGCTTGCTGATCTGGCGCAACTGGTCGCGGAAGTCCTCCAAGGTGAAGCCGTCGCCGAGCAGTGCTTTCTTGGCCAGATCCTCGGATTTCTTGCGGTCGAGGGTGGATTCGGCCTTCTCGATGAGCGACATCATGTCGCCCATGCCGAGGATGCGGCCAACGATGCGGTCGGGGTGGAATGGCTCGAAGGCGTCCGGCTTTTCGCCCACGCCGATGAACTTGATCGGTTGGCCAGTGACGTGGCGGATGGAGAGCGCCGCGCCGCCGCGTGCATCGCCGTCCATCTTTGTCAGCACGACGCCGGTCAGGCCGAGGCGCTTGTGGAAGTCGAGCGCCGAGTTGACCGCGTCCTGACCGGTCATGGCGTCGGCGATGAAGAGGATTTCGCTGGGGTTGAGGAGCTTTTTAAGCTGCTCCATCTCGCCCATCAGCTCTTCATCGACGTGCAGGCGGCCGGCGGTATCCACGATGAGCACGTCGCAGCCCATGTTGCGGGCCTCGCGACGAGCCTCCTGAGCCAGGCGGGCGACAAGCGTGGGACCAGCCTTCTCGCCCTTCTGGTCGCCCTCGTAGAGCTTTGCTTCAATGGACTTGGCGACGACTCTGAGCTGCTCACGTGCGGCGGGGCGATATACGTCGACAGAAACTAGCATCGGCCGATGCCCGCCCTTTTTGAGCCATGCGGCCAGTTTGCCGCTGGTGGTCGTCTTACCGGAGCCTTGCAGGCCGGCCATCAGGATGACCGAAGGCGGCTGCGAGGCGAACTTGAACTTCGCCGTGTCCTTGCCCAGCAGGGTAATCAGCTCGTCGCGGACGATCTTGATGACTTGCTCGGAGGGCGAGAGCGCGGTGAGGACTTCGGTACCGATGGCCTTGACGCGAATCTGCTCGATCAAGTCGCGGACGACGTTGAGGTTGACGTCGGCTTCCAGCAGGGCGACACGGATTTCGCGCAGGGCTTCAGCAATGTTCTCTTCGGTGAGCGTACCCTGGCCGCGAAGAGACTTGAAGGCGCGTTGCAGTTTGTCTGTTAGGTTTTCAAACATAGGTCAACTTCCAGTGTACCTTGCGTGCAGGCGGCTTTGAAGCGAGTTGTCGGGAAGCGTTCGCGCGTGAATTGCAAGGCGAACAAAAAGAGAACGCACCCCCGGGGGGGGGGAGGGTTTCCATTGCTTGAAGTGGAAGATCGAGATGAGACGCTCGACCTCAATTGCAACTGGATTCAGAGTAGCAGGAGACCGGATAATGATCTGCAAAATACCTGCTGGATTTTGCGATAGCTCAGAAAATTCCAGACGCCGGTTCCTGGCATTCGGCGCATCAGCCGGCAACAAGCTCTGAATGCCGCCGATGCGCAAGAAGGGGCAGTACCTGCGCCTCGGCCGCATCCACAGTGAGGCCATGCTTGGTGCGCAGCTCGTCCACCTTGCCGTGCTCAATGAACTGGTCGGGCCAGCCAATGCGAACGACCGGAAGCAGGCTTCCCAGTTCCTCCAGCGCCTCGATCACCGCTGAGCCGAAGCCGCCCATGCGGACATGGTCCTCGAAGGTCACAAAGGCTGCCACGCGCGCGGCATACTCGGCCAGCATCGCGCGGTCGATGGGCTTGACAAAGCGCGGATTGATGACCGCCGCGGAGTAGCCCTCGCGCTCCAGCCGCGCAGCCAGTTCCTTCGCCATTTCGGTCATCGGACCCAGCCCCAGGATCGCCACATCCGAGCCATCTATCAGCACCTCGGCCTTGCCGACGGGGATTAACCGAGGCTCGTCCTTGAGTGCTGTGCCCGGCCCCACGCCGCGCGGATAGCGGATGGCGCTCGGACCCGGAAGCTGAAGAGCGGTAGCCATCATGTCGGCCAGCTCATCCTCGTCCTTGGGCGCCATCAGAACCATCTCCGGAATGCCGCGCAGGTAAGCAATGTCGAACAGGCCATGATGCGTCGGCCCATCGTCGCCGCTGAGTCCGGCGCGGTCCATGCAGAAGAGAACGGGCAGCTTTTGCAGCGCCACGTCGTGAATGATGCAGTCGATGGCTCGCTGTAGGAAGGTGGAATAGATGGCGCAGACCGGTCGGAAGCCGCGCGTGGCCATTCCGGCGGCAAAGACCACAGCGTGCTCTTCGGCGATGCCCACATCAAAGTAGCGCTTGGGGTGGTTCGGACGGAAGAGATCGAGCGCAGTGCCGCTGGGCATGGCGGCGGTGATGGCCACGATGCGCTCGTCCTTGTCGGCCAGCTTCACCAGAGTCTTGGCGAAGACCTCGGCAAAGCTGAGCTGCCCGACAGGCTTGGTCTCGCCGGTCTCCGGGTCGTAGGGGCCAAGGCCGTGAAATTTCTTTTGCTTGTCCAGAGCAGGCTGGAAGCCGCGGCCCTTCTGCGTCAGCACGTGCAGCAGAACCGGGTGGTTCTCCCCCTTGAGGAACTTGAAGCTCTCCACCAGCAGCGGCAGATTGTGGCCGTCGATGGGGCCAAAGTATTGCAGCCCGAACTCTTCAAAGAGAATTGAAGGCCAGAGCATACTTTTGGCTGCCTCTTCAGCGCGGCGGGCTACCTCGACCGCCGTCTTGCCGCCGATCTTTTCCACGATGCGCCGGGCTGAGTCGTGCAAATGCTTATAGTGCTCATTGGTGACGATCTTGTGGAAGTAGCGGGCAATGGCGCCCACGTTGCGGTCAATCGACCACTCGTTGTCGTTGAGCACCACGATCAGCCGCTTGGTCTGCTCGGCAATGTTGTTGAGCGCCTCGAAGGAAATTCCGTTGGTAAAAGCAGCGTCGCCGGCTACGGCAATCACATGCTCCTTGCCGCCAGCCAGATCGCGCGCCACGGCCATGCCCAGCGCGGCGGAGAGAGCGGTTCCCGCGTGCCCCGCGCCAAAAGCGTCGTGCTCGCTCTCGGTGCGCAGCATGAAGCCATTGAGGCCTCCGGGCTGGCGAATCGTCTCCATGCGATCCAGCCGCCCGGTGAGAATTTTATGGATGTAAGCCTGATGGCTCACGTCGAAGAGCAGCTTGTCTTCGGGTGTATCAAAGACCGTGTGCAGCGCCAGCGTCAGCTCGACCACGCCCAGATTCGGCCCCAAGTGGCCGCCGGTCTTGGAGAGCGTCTGAATCAGGAACTCGCGAATCTCCTCAGCCAGCTCCGCCATCTGTGCAAAGTTCAATCGCTTCAGATCAGCGGGCGAGTGAATCGATTCCAGCAATATTCCCATCCTTGTTCCTCCCCGAATATGAGCCCGATAAACCGGCAACAGGCGCATGACGCCGGTCACATACAATTCCTCTTCGCCTACCGATAGTATACCAATGCGCGGATTCAGACGGGCTGATTCGTCCGGCAAGTGGCTAGCGGGGGGATTACCGGAGTGATTAGATTTGAGGCCGGATGCGTTCAAACGAAATAATACTCCGATGCCCTAATTCGATGGGGAAGACCTGCCGATGAGCGTTAGTAGACACACAAACGGCAGAAAAAGGCCGATAGTGTAGGAAGCAGGGGGAATGTTCTTGCCGGCTACCGGGGTAGCCAATGCCTGGTGGGTCGTCTGGCAGCAGAGTTTGCAGATAATTTCTGCGAATTCGGTTAGAACAAACACTGAGGAGGCTGTGATGATTACCGAGACCAACCAGGAAACACTGAAGCTGGAAGCTGAATGCCATGAGTGGAGCGCCAAGCAGGATCTGGCGAGCGGCAGGCTGAAAGAGTGTGTTCGCAATGCCATGCTGGCGATCAACTACTACAAGATGCTGCTGGAGCAGCGGCCTGAGTTCTAGGGCTGATACGCCGCACGCCGAGTGAGTCATCCTCGATGTTATATCGCCTGCAAACATTCGTGAATCAGCAAGATCCGCGCATGCATATGCAAATCCCCGGAGACAGAATGCATCTCCGGGGACTAGGGTTCTGGCTTCAATCTCGCGGTTTTTCCTCCTTTTGAATGAGGAAGATTCCCTCCAATCGGCACGGAAAAGCCCCGAAAGATCAGCGTCCAATAAAGGTAAAGTTGCCCAGTTGCACCCGGACCGCGTCATTTCTCTTGGCCGTGCCGGTTACCCCAAGGTGTTCCACCGCCTGCTGATAATTCTTGTGTGTTGACGGAAGTACCCAAAGCAGGCGCGCCTCAACGGATGCGCCGGCCGGCAGGGCCTTGTCAATGCCAACGATGAGATTCCCGGAGGAGTTTGCCGGTACCTCGGCCTCGGTTGTCACCACTTGGTAGGCGCTGGTGATCTTCGCCGATTTGATGGGTGAAGCGCTCGCCAGCTTGCTGTCTTCAAATCCCAATGAGATGGTGGTTCCAACCGGCACTTTGCTGCTGTGCGCTTCAAAGATGAAGTGCTCAGCAGTCGCGTCCTGGTTATAGAACTTCAGCGTCTGCTCCTTGCCGGATTGGACGTCGACATTGTGCCAACCCGCGGCCCCATTGTTCGTGATCCACTCATAGGAATCCCAATTGCTGCCGGAATCCGATGGGTTGTTGGTGAAGAACTCCGACCCTGCAACCGAAATAGCGCAGTAGTGGCCGCTGCCTGGCACCTTCAGTTGGAAGGCTTCGTTGTCAGCGCCCCCGTTTGCACTTCTTTCGCCGACCAGAATCGGCCCTGGAGTCATCCCCTGCAAAGGCGCGGTCTCGTTATTGTTGCCAAAGGTATACAACTTGACCCAACTGCTCGGCGGAGGATTGAAACCCTGATCGCTGTAATACATCCGGAGAACCGGCGAAGAGATGGGAACCTGAATATTCAAGCTCTGGGCGCGCCCGTATGCGTAGTTGATCTGATTTAGAGCCTGATCCCATTTGTAGACATTCCAGAGATTGATCAACTGCGGCGTGGAGAGCGGCGTTTGGCCGTTCAAAACCACGTCAGGACTGCAGGTGACATTCCCGCTCTTGGGAATGTTTCCGTTGTCGCTGAAATTGGCACGCACCTGGAGCCCATACCAATTTGAAAATGCGTAGTTTGCCGCTTTCTGGCAATCGCCCGGGTTCATGCCCAACGCGGCCTGCAGGTTATAGGCCAGCAAATTGCGGTCCATCTTGGTTCTGGCCCAATACGTGTCTCCATAAAGAGCGCCAACGATGGCGGCTAGCAGATTGAGGTTAAAGGGCGGCATCCAGGCGTTATAAAGCGCCTGCATGGTCGCTGTTGCCGATAGCTGCTCATTGAAACATTTCAGTCCGAGATCCCAGTACTTCTGATTCGGACCGGCCACTAAGGCATCCTGGGTGGTTGAGACGGCAGCAGTTGCGGTTGTCATGGAATTGATCCTCCTGTTGGTGAAGCGGAGCTTCACCGGTTGTACTGCGGGGGAGTCTTTGCCAGGACATTTTCAGAAGTGTGGACGCACGTGAACCGCAAGATAAGAATGATGTATGAAACTTGCTGGTTCTATAGGCGGCGCATCTACGGATTGACAAACGGGGAATCTGAAAATGCCGTAGCCTTCGTTGCTCGTGCACCGATCAACAACGTGCCCAAGGTAACACCGCGCAATCTGCGAGTAAAGTTACGAATGTCGCTATTCTAAATGAGGTAATAGTAACGTGTTGACGGGAGATTTCCTCATCGGATTTCCAGCCGGGAAACGGCCTATAAACTATTGTTTCTATGAGTCTTATTGTCTTTAACCTGCGGTTAATATTGGACCATTCGCAGAATCAGATTACGATGAGTGCTTCAATCAGAATATATCGGTGGATTTCTAACGCCGAAGCGGCTGAACCCCGAAGCTCATTTGGAATAAAACAGGTCTGTACTCTCGGATGAATTGCGAGGTTCTTTTCAAGCCTTCCCGCAAAATGCCCGCCCCTGAGCCAGCACGCCGTCTACCAGCGCGTCAATCTCCACCATGCTGGTTCGGTGGTTGACAATGGCGGCGCGAATGGCCGTCTGGCCCTTGATGCGCGTGGTAGACGGCGCCACCACGCCCGACTCCTGCAAGGCCACAACAATCGCATCGTTCAGGCGATTAGAGCCCTCTGGCTCTTCGGCTCGATAGCGGAAGCAGACGATATTCAGCTCGACCGGAGCCATCAGTTCCAGCTCCCGAGTGGCATTGACGCGTGCCTCCAGAGCGCGGGCCAGCGCGCAGCAGCGGGAGATCGACTTGCCCAGCGCCTGCGTGCCCAGCACCTTCAGCGTGAACCAAACCTTCAGGGCGCGAAAGCCGCGCGAGAGGTCCGGCCCAAAGTCGCAAGGCCAGGGCGAGTTGGCGGCCAGACCTCGCTCGGCGCGTTGGAGGTAAGCGGCCGGAAGAGCAAAGGCGTTCTTGTGCGCCTCGCCATCCCGCACCAGAATAAAGCCCGCGTCATACGGCGCTTGCCCCCACTTGTGAAAGTCGAAGGCCACCGAATCCGCGCGCTCGATGCCGTTGAGCAGCGGAGCCAGGTCAGGCGTCAGCATGGCCAGAGCGCCAAAGGCTCCATCCACATGGAACCAAAGCTTTTCTCTCGCGCAGAGATCGGCCAGAGCGGCCAGATCGTCCACCGCGCCGGTGTTCACTGTTCCCGCCGTTCCGACTACCAGAAACGGAGTCAGGCCAGCCGCGCGGTCTTGCTGGATGGCTTCGGCCAGCGCAGACAGGTCCATGTGGAAGTTGCTGTCGGTGGGAATCTGCCGCAGCGCGTCGCTGCCCAGCCCGGCAATGTCCATCGCTTTGGGCACGCAGCCGTGCACAGCTTTCGAGGTGTAGGCCGTCAGCCGCCGCTCTGCCGCCACGCCCGTCGCGCGCACATCGAAGCCAAGAGCAGAGTCGCGCGCCACCAGTACGGCAATCAGATTGGCCATCGAAGTTCCGGTAACAAAGAGCCCCGTCGCCGTCTGCGGAAAGCCGAAGATCTCCGCCACCCAGCGCGTCACCTGGCGCTCCACTTCGACGGGAATATGGTCGCGTCCGCCGCAGTTGGCATTCAGCCCCGCGGCCAGCATCTCCGCCACCATGCCCACCGGCGTGCCGCCGCCGTTGACCCAGCCCATGAAGCCCGGATGCACATTGCCCTGCGTATAGGGCAGCACATTCTGCATGAACTCGGCATGAACCTCGGCCAGCTCTTCGCCAGCAAGCGGCGCGGCAGAGCGGAAGCGAACCCGCACCTCGGCGGGAATCGGCTGCCAGACGGGCCGCTCGCGAATCGTCTCCACGTAGCCGAGCATATCGTCCAGCATCCGATGCGCCTGCGCGCGAAAAGCCGCCCAATCGGCAGGGTCGAGGCTCTGGTTCGCTTGCGCGGTTGCGTCTGTTTCGGCCTCTGCGACCGGTTCGAGGATGGGGGGCTGCGCCATTCGTTCTTCCTTGTCTCTATTTTACGTGCTGTGAGTAGACTGCATTCCGCGTGATCTTCAGTTAATGACTTGGGCGCGACAGGGATAGTAGTGCAGTTTCAGAATCTGAAACTATCCAATCAGAACCAAAGACCTGAAAGGAAAGTGGAGTGATCCCAATCGGGATTGCCTATGCGGACTATGAGAGAATATATCGATAATTGCAGAAAGGATGGTTATTCGATGGATTCTCAGACTTTTGATAAGGTTTGGTATCTCTCTGGTGATAGTATCTGGAGGATTTTCAGATTACTTGCCTATCAAGACGTGGGTAAGTTAACAGTGGGCGACTCACATGTCGAGTTCAAGAGTAATCGGCGAACCATCGTGATCGACAGGATACGGCGGGTATCTTACGGAAAGCAAGGGCGAGATTTTGTTAACAACTGGGTCAAAATCGATTATGAGGAAGAGGGGTTGCATCACAAAGCTTTCTTTGCCGATGGTGGTTCACGCGGTTGGGATGGAGTCTTTGGTGGCACGAAACGAATTCTCGAAGTCGTAAAGAAGCTACCTACTGTGGGCAGCGATGTAGTCGCCTGATTTCGTTCCGTTCATATCGACGACAAACCGGAGACTTCGCCATTTGAGGCTTGCGAATAAGACTGCTTACTGCCATCTGTGCTACACTGTATTTGCGCTCAGTGATTTGGCCGTGAGCGGCGAGTTTCCCTTCTAAAGGCAAGTTTGCCCAGCACAGATTTTTTCCAAGCCCCTACAGAGCGTAACCACTTGAGTCTCCTGCCCGGGGTCTCTGCTCTTTTTGATGAGAGCCAAGCGCTTTTGAATCCTTGCCTGAAATCAGGGATTGAGATCAAGCGCATGAACCGGGAGCAATTGGGAGCGTGGTGCCCTCGCGGCAATGTGCCGCCGGGCGATGACGTAGCGTGTGGCAGCTCCGGGCCTTCTTGATTGATCGGCCAGTTTTAGCTCGACTTTCGGTTCTCCCTTACGCAAAATTGAATGGCAGGATTGCGCTCTTGTGAGAGTGTGCGCCTCTTTTGTCCGCTTCCGTTTGCAGGCCGCTATGGCGGCTCCGGAAGCCATAGGAAATGACTGTATTTTGACAAAGTTCTCTGAATTCTCTCTTTCGCCCGCCTTGATGGCGCGGCTTGATGCCAATAAATTTGAAACACCCACCCCCGTGCAGTCGGCCTGCATTCCTCCCGCTCTCGAAGGCCGCGACGTACTGGCCACCGCGCAGACCGGAACCGGCAAGACGCTCGGCTTTCTAATTCCCATCGTCGAACTCCTCCAGAAAGAGGAGTCGCGCGGTGCGCAGGCGCTGATCGTTCTACCCACGCGCGAGCTGGCCATGCAAGTCGAGCAGGCCTTTCTCTCCATCCGCTCCAACCCTTCGCAGAGCGTTGCGCTGGTGGTCGGCGGACTAGCCGAGCACGCGCAACTGCAAGCCATTCGCCGCGGCGCGCGCCTGATCGTGGCCACGCCCGGACGCCTGGAAGATTACATCAAGCGCCGCCTGGTCAAGCTGGACGGCGTAAAGATTCTTGTGCTGGACGAAGTGGACCGGATGCTCGATATGGGCTTCCAGCCAGCCATTCAGCGCATTGCCGCCGAGTTGCCCGCCGTACGTCAGACGCTGTGCTATTCGGCCACGCTGGAAGGCGCGGTGAAGGAAGTGGCGCGCAAGTACCTGAACGATCCGGTGCGTGTCGAGATCGGCTCCGTCTTGAAGCCCGCTGAAAACGTCGAGCTGCGGACCTTCGAGGTTGAGCCTGACAAGAAGCAGGAGCTTCTGGAGCACTTGCTGGGCGCCGAGCAAGGCAGCTTTCTGGTCTTTGTGCGCACCAAGCACGGCGCTGACCGCGTCGCCCGCCGACTGACCCGCGCCGGCCACTCCGCCACGCAGATTCACGGCGACCGCTCGCAGGCCCAGCGCAATCAAGCGCTGCGCAGCTTCAGCGAGGGCCGTCATCGCGTGCTCGTTGCCACTGACGTAGCCGCGCGCGGCATCGACGTGGCCAATGTGGCGCACGTGATCAACTTCGATCTGCCCAAGATGGCCGAGGATTTTGTCCATCGCGTCGGCCGCACGGGGCGCGCCTCGGCGCATGGCGTGGCTTCCACCTTTGCCGGCCCAGCCGAGCGCAATGATCTGCGCAAGATCGAGCGCACGCTTTCCATCTCGATGAAGCGCTTCCGGGTGCGGTCAGCCGACACCGCAAAGGCTGCGTAGAGAGGCTTCTAGCGATTCACTTTTAGCTTCGCGAAATCGGGTGTTCCATGAAGCTGGAACACCCGTCACCCATTCTTTCTCTGCGCTATTTCATTGCAGCGCCCTTGAGCACCGCCAAGATATTCGGCTTCTCCAAAGCAATCACGTTTTTGCTGCTTGAGTATTTCCTGCTTGTCAAATAGCGGATGGGGCCAGTGTACCGTCCGGTTGCCTTGTCATAGAAATAGGCCTTGAGCGCGAATTGATGATATCTACCGCGATCTTCAGTATTGGTGATATGGTCATCGCTCCACACCGGATCAGCACTCACAATAATCGGCATCGCCGAGAAATCCTCAATCAACAAATCATCCCATTGTCCAGCGTTTGCAGAATCCAATTCAATCCGCGGCAGAAGATTCACCGGCTGTTGGTTTTGTTCGTCAAGGAGCGCGAGGTCCAGAGTTCCATCGCTTCCTCCCATCGATAGCGCGGTAACCAAGAGCAATCTGCCTCCTGACGGTAGCTTGATTGGTTTCGCTTTTACCTCATTGAAACCATCTCCCGCATTCCAACAATGTTCCGCATTCCCATAGATGAAACAAACACGTCCACCCTTTTCTTCACCAAATTCGCCGGTACCCTGGTAAACCTTATAGGGCGCAGGATGTGTAGATATAGCCTTTATTTCATGGGCTTTCTGCCTGCAGGCGGTTATGAACAAAAGTGTGGTGATCCCTGCCAAGAATAAGATGCGACGGTGATGAGGTAACATTTGTTCCATCCTTGCTTAGCAGGAGCATTCCCTCACGGGCTAAAGCCCGCGTTCATTCTATTACATTTCGGCACGACTGAAGTCAGCCTTTTCAAGGCACAAAATTCTATCTTTGTGACGGACTGCATTAGTCTATACGTAGGAGTTTGGAATGCATTCTCTTGTTTTTCTGCTATTGATGCGGACGGGAATTTTTGCCGAGGAGCGCTTTCTGGGGCGTCTGCTGGATCATTGGAGCGCGGATACGGAAGAGTTTGTGCGCCTCCGCCTGCCGCATCTGTTGATCGTGGCGCTGCTTGGCTTTGGCTTGAGCCGATTGCTTCGCCTGATCACCTCGCGAATGATCCACATCGCCGTGGAGCACTCTCCCAGTCCGGTGCGCATCTCACAGGTAAAGACGCTCTCCGGGGTGATTCGCGCCTCCGGCCTCGCGGTTATCGGCACCATTGTCGGTTTGCAGTTTCTGGACGCGGTGGGCATCAATCTGGCTCCGCTGCTCACCTCGGCGGGCATTGCCGGAGTGGCCATCGGTCTGGCGGCGCAGAACATTGTGCGCGATATGTTCAATGGCATTCTGATCCTGGTCGAGGATCAGTTCAGCGTAGGCGACACGGTGCGCCTGGCCGGCCTCTCCGGCGTGGTGGAGGCGATGACGCTGCGTAAGACGACGGTGCGCGACGCCGATGGTACGCTGTACATCATTCCCAACTCGCAGATCACCACCGTAGCCAACCAGAGCGTGGGCTTCTCGGTGGCCACCGTCAATGTGAGCGTGGATTTCTCCGCCAATCCCGACCATGTGCTGGAGCTATTGAAGGGCATCGCGATGGAGATTCGCACCAGTGAGGAGTTCCGGCAGGTCTTTGTCGCCGACCCGCAGATATTGGGCGTGGATGCCATCAAAGGCTCGGAGCTGATCTTCCCGGTGATCTTCAAGACGCTGGCCACCCAGCAGTATGCGCCGGTGCGGGAGTTCCGGCGGCGAGTGCGGCTGGCTCTGGAAGAGAACCATCTGCTGCCGGGTGATCCTAACCGGATCTTCAACACCTTTATGAAAACAGCGTCGCGTGAAGGCAGCCCGTCCAGCTCGGAGGCCACAGTCGAGCGTGATCCCACCACGCTCAAGCCGCAGGAGGGGAATCCCTTCAGCAGCGAGTAGGCGGGCCGCCGAGAGCAGCTTCGCATCGTCGTGAACCCTTTATGTCAATCGGAGCAGAATGAACTATGTACACTCGTCTTGATCGAGCTCACCGATTCCTCCCCGTACTCCTTGGCGTGGTCACACTGGCCAGCGTTGCAGTCCTCCTGGCATGGGATGCCTTTCCCCGGTTCTTTCCGGCCAATGCGCATAACATTCTGGGTGCACTTCCGCTGGTTCTGATCGCGCTTGCCTACCTGGCTTACCAATCCGCGCACCGGCCTCCGCGCAAGGAGGTCTTCAAAGCTGTCCTGCTAGCGCTGGCCTTTCTCTTCTGGGCCGCCAATCAACTTTGGCCGTACGCAGCACAGGCAACTCTTTATAACGATATTGCCATCGCGCTCTTTGTTCTGGATGTCTTTTTGGTGATGATTGGCTGGCCGGTAAGTTCGCCCGACGAGTCCTTTGCCGAGACCTGCGCGAATTGCCCGTACAAGAAATGAACTCCTGCGAAAGAAAACTCTCAGCTTTCCTTGCGGTAGAGCATGTCGCGGATGGTTTTGCGGCGGGCCTCGTTCAATTCGCTTTGGGCCTTGCGGGTGGTTGCATCCAGATGACTTTTCTCGCTCGGCGCGGCAGCCTCCGGTTCGCTGCACGCGGGACAGCGGTTGGCAAAGCCGGGCTTATCCGGCCTCAGCTCGAATTCTTCCGAGCAAACGACGCAGGTCTTGATAGGAAGTGCCATATATCTCCATGATAACGCGGTCCATTTGATCCGGGAAAATGTGAGACAGAGCGCAAAGACAAACATTGACCTGCGCAGCCCGGCGGGTTGAGGATAGAGAGTGAGTCAGCTTGCACGGTCACGGAGTGATGCAGGCTCTCGAAAGGAGCAATCCCCATGCCCCAGGATTCGAACACCGCGCTCTTCAAAGTGATTCCGCAGCAACTGCCTGAAGCCGAGGACGGCCTGGAGGCGATCTTCGAACTGGTCGCCGCGGGACTCTACAGTCTGGCCTCGATGCTGGTGGGCGAAGGCGAGGAAAGTGTACGGCTGGTGGAGGAGGCGGTGGCCAACGCGGAGGTCTCCGTCTGCCAGGATCCGCAGGTGGCGCGCCAGAGCAGCCGGCGCGGGTTGTGCGCGGCGGCGCTCGAAGTGCTTGCTCTGCGCGACTCTGCCAGTCTGGCCGCGCCGCAAGGTCTGGCGCCGGTCTCAGTCTGCATTGAAGACGACGACCTGGCCGCGGCGGGAATCTCCAGTGAAGAGCTGGAGGGCATGATCGCCGGGCCGGAGCGCGACCGGGTGCGGGAGTGGCTGGAGAGCCTGCCGGCATGGATGCGCGTGGTCTTCGTGCTGCGCGCCGTGGCTGGCTTCAACGCTACGGAGACGGCTGCGCTGTTGAAGGCGCACAGCGGGCCGGTAGGCGCCGGTTGGACTCCGGAAGTGGCGCGCGAGGTCTTCCGTCAGGGACTTTGCTCGCTCGCCTCGCAACTGCTCCAGGCCACTGCCACGCGCTGATGCGCGGCTTTCAACTGGCCACAACTGCCGCCTGCACGGTCTCTTGCGCAGGCTCCGTAATGTTTCCGTCGCAGGCCTGATCGCGTCCGTTGAACTTGGCCTTATAGAGCGCCTTGTCGGCCATCTCAATCAGGTCAGGCGCATGGATGCCAAACTTGGGAATCAGCGTGGCGCAACCGGCGGAGACCGTGACGATTCCGGGCGCATTGCCGTTGTGGGGCAGGCGGCGGCTGCGCAAAGCCTCGCAGATCTCGTTCGCGACAGACAGGGCGCCATGGCTCTCGGTATTCGGCAGCACCACCACAAACTCTTCGCCGCCGAAGCGCGCAATCAGGTCGCCGGGCCGCGAGACCACATCCATGCAGGCCTCGGCAATCTGCTTCAGGCAGTTATCTCCTCGCTGGTGGCCATAGGTGTCGTTGTAGACCTTGAACTTGTCGGCGTCAATCATGATCAAAGAAAGCGGCTGGCGGTCGCGCTGACTGCGCCGCCACTCAATGGCCAGGTACTGATCGAAGCGCCGGCGATTGGCCAGGCCGGTCAGCGCATCAGTGACCGCCAGCGCCTCCACGGCATTGTATGCCTCTTGCAGCTTCTTTTCGGCCTGTTTGCGCTCGGAGACATCGCGGACAAAATTTAGGATTCCTGAGGGAAGGCCAGTCTCCGGATCACGCACCAGCCGCAGGCTGGCCTCTACCCAAATGTAATCGCCTTCAGGCTTCTTGACGCGGCACTCGATCATTGCGCCCTCGGTCCCGGCGTTCAGCTCACGGACGATTGCCTGCGCCCGCTGCTGATCATCGGGATGGATCATCTCCAGGCCGCTTTGCGTCAGCAATTCCTCCGGCTTCCATCCAAGGTTCTCTCCGGCGTAAGACACGTATCTGCGCTGGCCGCTGAGATCGGCAAGGATGATCGCATCGCGGGAGTTCTCGCTGACCAGCGCGTGCAGCGCGGCGATCTTTTCCAACTGGCGGACGACGGCGTACTCCCGCTCCAGCACCACGGAGATGCAATAGAGCAGCAGCACGGACGAGCCAATGAAGGTTTGCAGCAAAAGCACCGATTCATCGAAGGTGATGGAAGGCGTTAGCGCAAAGGGACCCTGACCATGCAGTGTGAACGCGCTTCCGGCCACGGCGACAAAGAGCGTGGAGATCGCCGCCCAGCCCAGCCCCATGCGGACCAGGACCATGGCCAGAAGTGGATAGATAAAAAAGAAGAGCGGAATCCTGCTCTGCGAGAAAGCAGCCATCGTAAAGGCAACAAGCAGCAGAAGATAGACCCAATGACGCTTGAATGTATGCGGATTCTTGAAGTCGCCGCGCAAGATGGCGATGCTGACCGGAGCCGAGATGGCGAGGCCCAGGCTGTCCGAGGCCATCCATGCAAAGGGCGTTGCCGTAGGTCCGAAGCGCGGCCAAAGAACTGTGAGGAGCGAGTACAGTGAACCCGCGGCCAGAGGAGCCGCAACGATGCCGAAGGCGACAAAGCGAAGGATGGATTTGCGGTTGGTAAACTGCGGCGCCTCCGTGGATCGTCCGCGCAGCAGCTTTGCGGCTAGGGCGACTTCAAAGAGGTTCAGCGCCGTCAACAGCAGGTTGATCCGCCAAGGCAGACCGCCCAGCGCGCTGCCCGCCAACTGCGCGGCAAATCCGGCGGCGAGGAAGGCAGGCCAGCGCCGTCGCGCGGCGAGCAGCAGGAAGGCCAGCAGAACTCCATTTGCAATCCAAATCAACCGCCCCTCAGAGATGGAGCGAATGACTCCCGTTGCCAGGGCGACAGAGAGAAAGCAGTTCGCCAGACGCAGTTCATGACCGTGCCTCCGCAACCACGGATGCCGATGACACCTGTTGCCGGATGCAGCGCTTGGGCGCATGATCCTCCTCACAACTCTGTTTATCGGAAGAAAATGGAGAGAGAATAGCCGATAGACGACGGAATTCGTCTGGATTCCGTCGTTTCTTCGTCATTGGAAGAAACTTATCAGGGGCGCGGGTTCAGATGAGGATGGAACTCCGCCCGTCCTCCAGGCAGCAGTACGATCTCGATCCTGCCCTCCTGGCCTTCGGTGAGCACTGGGCCTTCAATCTGTTTCTGCTGCCCATCGCTGCCGGTGTATTGCACCTTGAGCGGGCCGCTGCCGCGCACCTGGAGGCGATATGGCAGCACCGTGCCCGCTGCGAGGCTGTCGGCGCCAAAGCTGGCGCTAGGATAAGCCACCTCCAACAGTTTGACCGCTCCGCCGGTTCGGTTTTCCACCGTTGCGTCAATGTGATAGGAGTGGCAGGCGGTGAGAGCGAACAGCGCGACAGAAAGAATTGCGGCCGGCAATTTCATTTCTCGCTCCCGTCCCGGCCTTCACTCGTCTCCTGCGCGGCCAGCTTCTTCTCCACACGGTCCAGCCGCTTGGCCAGCTCCGGCAGCCGCTGGAAGAGCGTCACCGCCCGGAGCCAGATGCGATTGTCAAAGCCCGGTGAGCCGCTGATCACCTTGCCCGGCGGAATGTCGTGCGAGACCGCCGATTGCGCGGTCAGGATCACGCCGTCGCCCACCGTGCAGTGGCCGGCCACGCCGGTCTGCCCGGTCAGAATCACATTGTTGCCGATGACCGACGACCCGGCCAGACCGGTCTGCGCGCAGATCAGCGTGTTCTCGCCCACATGCGAGGCGTGGCCGATCTGCACCAGATTGTCCACCTTGCTGCCGTCGCCGATGCGCGTCTCGCCCACCGTGGCGCGGTCAATGCAGGCGTTGGCCTGCACATCGACGCGATTGCCGATGCGCACCGGCCCGGATTGCGGAATCTTCTCCCAATGGCCCTGCTCATTTTTGGCAAAGCCGAAGCCGTCCGCGCCAATGACCACGCCGTTCTCCAGCGTCACGTCATCGCCCAGAATGCAGAACTCGCGCACCACGGCGTGGGCGTGCGCAAAGAAGCGACTGCCTGCCTCCACGCCCGGATACAGCACCACATGCGGCAGCAGCGTGGCCTGCTCGCCTAGCTTTACATTTGGGCCGACGACCACGTAAGCGCCAATGTGCGCGCCCGCGCCAACCTCGGCCGTCGGATCAATCACCGCCGTCGGATGAATCCCCGGCGCGTAAACCGGCGGCTGATAGAAGAGGCCCAGCGTGCGCGAGAAGGCCAGATAGGGATCTTTCACCCGCAGCGTCGCCGCTTCAATCTCCTGAAACCCCGGCTCAACCAGCACCGCCGCAGCGTGCGTCTTGCGCGCCAGGCTCGCGTACTTGGGATTGGCGACGAAGGTGACCTCCGTCGGCCCGGCCTCTTCAATCCCTTTGACTCCCGTCACTTCCAGCTCCGCATCTCCGCGCAGCTCCGCTCCCAGCTTCGTTGCCAACTCGCCTAGCTTCATAAGTGGAATTGTAGACGAAAGGGCGCACGATGAGAATTTCGCGGTAGAATGTTGGTCATGAAACGCTTTGTCTCCATGATGTTATTAGCTGCAATCTATCTCACATCTGGCCTGATACTCCATTCTCAGGCCTCGCAGCAAACGCATCCTCTTCGCCGTCATTGGGCGGAATCGGAGTCGGAGACCCTCTGGACGGTCCAATATACCAATGAGGATTACGGGTATTATGTCTTGCTCGGCAGCGGAGTCGTTGGCCACGGTTCACATTCGCCAGCACCAAATCACGGTTTTCTTGTCTTATTGCCCAATGTTGGAAAAACTACCTTCGCTTCGGTATATGAGGAGGAACGATATGTGTGGACGGGCGCGTCCTACGACGTAATCGATGATCAATCGCTGGCTGGCGCATTGTTCGATGTAGAGAAGATGTCGGAAGAGAGAAGAGGGAAGCCTCAAATCGCAAAGAACATATCCACGAAGCTGGCAGGACGCCAGGCAGTTCTTTCAAAAGTTGAATACACCACTTCGAAAGGAATGATCGTTGAAGAAACAATCATTACTGTACGTTGTGGAATCGTATATAGAATTGGACTTCGGACACATCTGGAAAACCTTGCCGCTGATGAAGAGCAATTCCAAAAGATCGTGAATGGTTTCCATTTGCTCAAATTGCCGAAGGGCGAATGCAGCAGCGGCTGATCTTGCCCAGCCTGTACAAGCGTTCCTGAATGTTGATCCCAGGTCCGGAATCGGGATCTGGTGCACCCTTGTCTGATCGGCCTGCTGCAAGAATTCCGAGCTTGAGAGTACAATTAAAGAGACTGCCCTCATGGACGGAGACGTTGCCGTGTCTGCCGCCAGGGGGCTTGAATTTTTGTGACTTTAAGGAACGCGCAAGCGTCTAAAGGGTATTGGACGTTGCCGGAGCCCGTAGGGGGCTTTTGCTTCTCCGGAAGAAAGGAATCCTGGTGAATTCGACCGTCAGAGCAGTCATGTTTTGGGTCGTTATCGGTATCTGCGGCATCTTTCTGTGGGTCGTGGTGTCGAAGGGCGCGAACATGGGGGGCAAAGATGCGGAAATCTCCTACTCCGACCTGTACAACAAGGTGAAGCAGGGGCTGGTCGCCGATGCCGAGGTACAGGGTACTGAGTTGCACGGGCACTTGCGGGCCACGCCCGACGCCAAGCAGCCACTCAAGGAGCAATTCCATACCCACGTAGGGGAGCACTTTGAAGCGCTTGAGACTGCGTTTCTGGATCCCAAGGCGAACGCGCAATTCTCCAAGAAGCCCGAGCAGAGCAATATCATCCCGGTCATTCTGGTCAATGGGCTGCCGATCCTGCTGATCGCCTTCGTCTTTTTCTTTTTCATGCGCCAGATGCAGTCGGGCGGCAACAAGGCGCTCTCCTTCGGCAAGAGCCGCGCGCGCTTGCTTTCCATGCAGCAGAAGAAGATTACCTTCAAGGACGTGGCCGGCGTGGATGAGGCCAAGGAAGAGCTGAAGGAGATCATCGAGTACCTGAAAGAGCCGGCCAAGTTTCAGAAGCTTGGCGGACGCATTCCCAAGGGCGTGTTGCTGGTGGGCCCTCCGGGAACCGGCAAGACGCTGCTGGCGCGGGCTGTGGCCGGCGAGGCCAATGTGCCGTTCTTCTCCATCTCCGGTTCAGATTTTGTGGAGATGTTTGTCGGCGTGGGCGCTAGCCGCGTGCGCGATCTCTTTGAACAGGGCAAGAAGAATGCGCCCTGCATCATCTTCATCGATGAAATCGACGCGGTCGGCCGTCATCGCGGCGCTGGCTTGGGCGGCGGGCATGATGAGCGCGAACAAACGCTGAATCAGCTCCTGGTCGAGATGGATGGCTTTGAATCCAACGACGGCGTGATTCTGGTGGCCGCAACCAACCGCCCCGACGTGCTGGACCCGGCGCTGCTGCGTCCCGGCCGCTTTGACCGCCGTGTGGTGGTGGGCCTGCCCGATGTGCGTGGCCGCGAGGAGATTCTCGCCGTTCACGTGAAGAAGGTTCCAGTCTCCGAAGACACCAATTTGAACGTGCTGGCCCGCGGAACGCCGGGCTTCAGCGGCGCGGATTTGGCCAATATGGTCAATGAAGCCGCCCTGAGCGCTGCCCGCATGAACCGCAAGCAGGTCACCATGTACGACTTCGAGCTGGCCAAGGACAAGGTGCTGATGGGCGCCGAGCGCAAATCCATGCTGCTGACCGAGGAGGAGAAGCGGGTGACCGCGTATCACGAGGCCGGCCATGCGCTGGTCTCGCTCAAGCGCGAGCACTCCGACCCCATCCACAAGGTCACCATCATTCCGCGCGGCATGGCGCTGGGCGTCACGATCTTTCTTCCCGGCGACCGGCACAACTACACCAAGGAGTACCTGGAAGCCAATCTGGCCATCGCTTACGGCGGGCGCGTAGCAGAGGAGATCTTCCTCAACCAGATGTCCACCGGCGCGGGCAGCGACATCGAGACGGCCACGGACCTGGCGCGGCGCATGGTCTGCGAGTACGGCATGAGCCGCTTGGGGCCGCTCACCTTCGGCAAGAAAGAGGAGCAGATCTTCCTGGGCCGCGAAATCTCGCAGCACAGGGACTTCAGCGAGGAGACGGCGCGCCAGATCGATCTGGAAGTCCGCCGCCTGATCGACGAGGCGTATCAATCAGCGCACGGGCTGGTTGAAGCAAATGGCGACGCGATGCACCGCATTGCCGCGGCTCTTTTGGAGCGCGAAACCATCGACGCCGAAGAGGTGAAGATGCTCATTGACGGCAAGGAACTGCCTCCGATGCGCTCGGCTCTCGCTTCGCCAAGCGACGTTGGCGGTCCCGACGTGCAGCAGGTGCTCAAGCCCGAGAGCCGCAGCGGACCCAGCTTCCCGGAGGGTTCGCCGTCACCGGCGTAGGTATTCATCACAGTGCATCATACATTTCCAAGCAATAAGAATGGCTGGAAATGTCAAGAATTACGGGTGCCCCAGGTCCGGATTTTCGGACCTGGGAACCATGAGCCTCAACCGGCAGCTTTCATAAATATTATTTACGTTTTGGATCAATCATTCGCCGTGCTTGCCGCTTCTTTTTCGATACAATCGTGCAGCAAGGAGAGACGATAACGCTCAAACTCATTCCCTCCAAACGATGGCAATTTCTGCGCCAGAGTGTTTCCTTTGTTCCAGGCCTCCAGCGCTTCTTCCTTCTGCCCTTCAATCCAGAAGAGCGAACTTATCGCCAACCAATATGGAACATTGATATGTATGGCTTGGTGGGTCTCCATACGATCCCACCAAACGCGCGCCGCCGCCGCATCACGGCACAAGAAGGCATTGCCAAATACAAGTTCCGGATAGCTTTCAACAGGGATTTCTGAAACGAATTTCTCGGCAGTCGATTCCGCCTTTTCAAATGCCTCGCGAGCTTCGGAAATCCTGCCGTTATCAAGGAAATACTCTGAAGCGACAAGGTGCAAGAAAACCGCCGTGTATCCTTGTGTAAAATAACCAGCGGCGCGCTGAATTGCTCCGATATCGTAATCCCTAGACCGCAGATTCGTCACGCTGGATGCCGTGGCAAAAGTAGAAGCCCGTTGATAATCACTGAGCGGTCCGCCTCGAAGGAGCTGATAGATTCTTGCACCATCGGAGTAATGGGCTTCGGGCCGCATGGGAACTAGATTAGATGTAAAGACAAGCAGGCTTATCGTGGCGAAATAAGCAAAGAACCCCCAATGCTTCTCATAAGACTGACCCTGAGCCGACAATGCTGCATAAAGTGCAATCAAGCCAGTCAACAGATTGACGACGGGTCCAGCCGCAATCATGCAGATCTGGCTCCCAACGCTTTGATGAGGATTTGTCGGCACCAGGGCCGTTGCCCCGCCGCCTGCCGAAAGAAATCTTGCTGGGAGAAATTGAAATGTCCACCTTCCGTCGCGAATATGCCACTGCAACGGCCCAACAATAAACGTACGCAGCCTCATCCCCAAAGCCAGCCCGGTAGCTGCGTGACCAAATTCATGCAAGGTAATCACAATAATAAAAATCGCAAATAGTTGGAGCAATCCAACATTCGCCTTCGGTAGATGGTGTTCCACTCCCCAGGTATGCCAAAGCGAGATAACCCATAAATATCCGGCAATCCCCAGCATCCAGACCATTACATCGAGCCATTTTCTGGTTCCATCGCCCGCGATTCTAGGAGGTGTGGAAGCCTCAATAGATTGAGACATCGCGTCACGACGCGCGAATGCAACCAACCCCAAAACTCCAATGACGATCAAGGCCCCGCAAATAAACAACAATCCTAAGTCGATACCTACCGAAGAATACTTTGACATTTCTCGCATGGGGAGCAAGAGAAGAACACTCGAAAAGATAAGAGATAGACTGGCTGCAATCGCCCAGCCTCTTCCCGACGGCTTCCCATTCTTGATCTTCCACCAAGCCATTCCATTTAAAACTGCCACCACCAGCGGAATCGCAAATAAAAGTCTAGCAATAATGGAAGCGGCGATGACTAAGAATTTCTGTCCGGGTGACAAGTCGGAGATAAAATCATCCATTCCGGTCATCTGCGGGAAACGCAAAATCATCGGAAGTGTCCCGAATGAAATGATCAGATTGAAAAGAGCTATATTGAAAAAGCATCCGCACAGAAATTTTCTGAGTTTGAGCATAGTATGGGCTTGCCGATCTGACGACGAATTAGCCGCGGCGCTTCTATGAGTTTACGGCTTCAAGCAAATATACACGCAGCAGACATCACTTGGAAACTGTTTTTGCCTCAAGCCCGTTTTTCTAGTAAGGAACAGATCGTGCTACGCTTCGAACTCGACGATCACCTGGCCGACCTTCACCGAATCACCCGCCGCCACGCGCACATTCTTGACCTTGCCCGCGCCTTGCGCCGTAACGTTGGTCTCCATCTTCATGGCTTCCAGAACAACGACCAGATCATTGGCCTTGACCGCATCGCCGGGCGCAACATTTACCTTGATGACGATGCCGGTGACAGGACTACGGACGAGTTTGTCTTCGCCGGCGGTCTCCACGGTTGCAGCCGGAGCCGGGGCGCTGGCTACCGGAGCGGCAGCAGCAGCGGCTTGCGGCGCGCGCGGTGCAAATGCCGTCTGGCGCGGACTCGCGTCGTCTTCCAAAACCTCAACGTCCACTTCGTACGACTTTCCGTCAATTCCAATCTGTAGTTTCAAGCTGCAACTTCCTTTCAAGTCTGTCGGGCTAAATCTTCATTCCCGCAGGGGCTAAAGCCCACGCATATTTTGCGACTTCTGTGGCACGGCTGAAGCCGAGCCCTTTCAAAACAAAGACCGCGACTGAACGCCTTAGCTCCTCAAGCGCGGATGGTGCGAACCGTGCACCGCGGCGCGCCCCTGCTGCGCCCATGCGCTAGCAACTACGGCCCTGTTCCGCAGCAATTTCGCCGAGCGGATGCGCACCTTCTTGCCCAGAAACGCCGTCACCGCCGCGGCGATCACCACCAGCGTCTCCGGCGTAACCTGCTCTTGCTCCCGCTGCAAGGCGTCCGGCACCGCCTTTGGAGCAACCACAGCCAGCCTAGCCTCCAGAGCCTTGATGGCCTGCGCCAGTTCGCTCAGTTGGCTTTCCATCGCCTTTTGCCGTTCAGAAACCGGCTGAATCAATTCTGCAAAATCCTCTGCCACGCGCAACTCCTTGAATAATCTGTCATCCTGAGCGAAGTTTGGCGCGTGACCGGGGTCCCCGACGGGTGATTTTTGCCCGTTGGGGTGGCTGGGCGACAAACGCAGTCGAAGGACCTGCGGTTCCAACGCTCACTTACAGCGGAATCAATCCGTGCTTCTTGCCTGGACGCAACTCCCGCTTGGTGTGCAGCGATTCCAAAGCATCCACCAGAGCCTTGCGCGTCTCGGCGGGATCGATGACGTCGTCCACCAAACGGCGGGCGGCTGCAATCCAGGGGTTGGAGAAGGCCTCGCGGTACTCATCCACCATCTCCTTGCGTCGAGCAGCCTTGTCCGCAGCCGCATCAATCTCACGCCGGAAGACGATCTCCGCCGCGCCCTCAGCGCCCATCACCGCAATCTCCGCCGTCGGCCAGGCAATCACCCGGTCCGCGCCCAGATCCTTGCAGCACATCGCAATATACGCGCCGCCGTAGGCCTTGCGCAGCACCACGGTAATCTTCGGCACCGTCGCCGACGAATAAGCAAAGAGCAGCTTGGCGCCGTGGCGGATAATGCCGCCGCGCTCCTGCTCCACGCCCGGCAAAAATCCCGGCACATCCACAAACGTCACCAGCGGGATATTGAAGGCATTGCAGAAGCGCACAAACCGCGCCGACTTATCCGAAGCGTTGATGTCCAGCACCCCGGCAAGATGGTTCGGCTGGCTGGCGATGATGCCCACCGGGCGGCCTTCCAGGCGTCCAAAGCCGATCACGATATTCGCCGCAAACTCCGGCTGAATCTCAAAGAAATCTTGGTAGTCCACCACGCGCTTGATTACATCTCTGACATCGTAAACAGCCTTGTTGTCCACCGGAACAATGCCGCCCAGTTCCGCGTCGGATTCGGTCGGCAGATGGTAGTCAAGCCGGGGCGCGTCTTCCAGATTATTGGAAGGCAAAAAGCTGAGCAACCGGCGGCAAAGTTGCGTGGCCTCCTCGTCGTCCTCGGCAATCAAATGCACCACGCCCGAGCTCATCTGCGCGTGCGGCCCGCCCAGTTCCTCATCGCTCACTACTTCGCCCGTCACCTGCCGGATCACCTTCGGCCCCGTGATAAACATCCGCGCTGGCTTGGTCTGAATCACAAAGTCCGTCAGTGCGGGGCTATACACCGCGCCTCCGGCACACGGCCCACAGATCAGCGAAATCTGCGGCACCACGCCGGAGAGCAGCACGTTGTGATAAAACACGCGGCCATACCCCGCCAGGCTGTCAATGCCCTCCTGCACGCGCGCGCCGCCGGAGTCGTTGATAAAGACAAACGGGCTGCCCGTCTTGAGCGCCAGTTTCATCATGTCCACGCACTTGTCGTTGTGCGCTTCGCCCGCCGAGCCGCCGCCCACGGTGAAATCCTGGCTGGCTAAATGCACTTGCCGCCCGTCCACCTTGGCGCAGCCGGTCACCACGCCGTCGGCAGGCATCTCCTTGCCGTCCATTCCAAAGGTGGTGGAGCGATGCTGCGCGAAGACCCCAATCTCCTGAAAGCTGCCCGCATCCACCAGCGTCGCAATCCGCTCCCGCGCCGTCAGCTTGCCGCTCAAGTGCTGCTTCTCAATACGCTCCGCGCCGCCGCCCAGTTTGAGCTCCGCGCGCTTGGCTTCAAGGCTGGCGATCATTCCGGCCATGCTTTTCTTCTTGCTCTCGTCTTGCTTTGCCATTCCCGCTCCTGCTTCCGTCGGCATGAATTTCTTTTATTTTTCCGGAGCCACGCTCACCCGGTGTTCTTTGCCATTCAGCGTAATCACGTAATTCACCTTGGCGCTCAAAGAAGGCGCTGCGGGCGCTTTGCTCTCCACCGTCTTGGCGTCCGCTGCCTTGCCAGCAGCCGGATCCTTGCCCACATTCTTCCGCCCCTGCGCCCGGGTCTCAAAGAACTTCGGAGCAACCTGCGGGAACATCGCGTAGGTCAGCACATCCTCGTCGCTGCCGTTCGCGCCCTTCAAGGCGTTGGCCGCCAAACTCAGCGCCTCCCACTCCGGCTTCAGCAGATCCGCCGGGCGCTTGGTAATCGCCGGCTTCTTGGCGTGCGCCTCGGCCAGCTTCAGCACTTCGGGGTCTTTGGGACCAATCGTCGCGCCGTAGTAGCCCAGCATCAGATCGGCAAACTCGCCGGTAAGCACCTTGTACTTGCCCATCAGCACATTAAAGACGGCCTGCGAGCCAACGATCTGGCTGGTCGGCGTCACCAGCGGCGGATAGCCGGAGTCCTTGCGAACCCTGGGAACCTCCTCCAGAACCTCTTGCAGCCTGTCTCCCGCGCCTTGCCCCTTGAGCTGGCTTTCCATGTTGGAGATCATCCCGCCGGGAATCTGGCTCTTGAATATCTCTGTATCCACGCCGGTATTCTCGCTGAAAAACTCTTTGTAGCGCGGGCGAATCTGCGCAAAATGCCGCGAAATCTTCAGCACCCGCTCCAGATCGACGCGCGTCTCGTAGCCGGTTCCTTCCAGCATCTCGATCAGGCTCTCGGTCGGATTGTGTCCCGGTCCCAGCGAGAGGGAGCTGACCGCCGTGTCCACCATGTCGCAGCCCGCTTCGATGGCCTTCATCAGCGAAACCAGCGTCACGCCGGTCGTGGCATGCGTATGCACATGGACCGGCATATCCTCGCCGCACTTCTCTTTGATGGCCCTGACCAGATCATAGGCCGGCTGCGGACGCAGCAGCGCGGCCATATCCTTGATGCAGATCGAATCGCAGCCCATCTCCTTCAACTCGGCGGCCATCGCGGCGAAAGCCTCCACAGTGTGCAGCGGGCTTACTGTATAGGAAATAGTCCCCTGCGCGTGCTTGCCGGTCCGCTTCACGGCGGCCACGCTGGTCCGCAGGTTGCGCACGTCGTTCAGCGCATCAAAGATGCGGAAGACGTCGATCCCGTTCGCGGCGGATTTCTCCACAAAGCGCTCGACCACGCTGTCTTCGTAGTGCCGGTAGCCCAGCAGGTTCTGGCCGCGCAGCAGCATCTGCAAGCAGCTCTTGGGCATCAACTTGCGGAAGGTGCGCAGCCGCTCCCACGGGTCTTCATTCAAGAAGCGGATGCAGGCGTCGTAGGTCGCGCCGCCCCAGCACTCCACCGACCAGTAGCCTGCATTGTCAATCTCTTCGCAGACCGGAGTCATGTCGTCCAACCCCATGCGGGTGGCCAGCAGACTCTGGTGCGCGTCACGAAGCGCAAGTTCGGTAATCTCAACAACGCGGGACATGGGCAACCCCCCAAAAAAATAGCCCTCAACAGGAGTCCAGTTCTGAAGACCGTGTCGATGGGCCTGCGTAAACCTGCAACCAACCTCTCCCATACTATCGGAGCCAGGTCAAAGAGGTAAAGGCCCGTGATGCTGGGCTTGGGCCAATAGAGTGGGCAAGGTCTTTTGCTTATCATGCCAGAAGCTCTCAGAAAATCCAACGGAGGAAGCAGAGGCCTTCAGGCCTATGAAAAAGGGTGGGCCTTTCCTATCGCGCGAGGAATCTACAGAACAGCCAACGGAGGGAGCAGGAGCCTTTAGGCTCCTGAATGCTGGCATACAAATTTCGTGGCTTTAGCCGCGGGCCTTTCGCTTACCTTGCGAGTACAATATCTACTATGGATTGAGCCCGGTTTACCGGGTACCGGTCACAAAACAATTCGCAGCCCATGTCGTCCTTATTCTGTCACTGGTATTTAATTTAGGTGTCAACATCAACCTAACCCAGAACACGAAAGGAACGCACATGACCAAGACCACCCATCAACCGATTGCTATAACGGGCTTTGTAACAAAAGACCAAATGACTGCCGGAAAAGGATGCGTGGGACTGAGGGTTGGTGACACGGGCTCAGTCCATTCTTTCGTTTCAAAATACCAGTCCCAGAATATCTTTCAGTGAGACAATTGCATTCGGACAAGCCGACGGAGGGAACATGGGCCTTCAGGCCCATGAATGCTGACTTGTAAAAAAGTGGCTTTAGCCGCGGGCCTTTGGTATATTGCTGCAATGCACTTCGCGCCGCAAGAAACTCGGACTTACATGGTCACTACAGTCACAGTGCAACGCCGACGCCTTTTTCGGGTTACGCCTACGGCTGAACTTCTGGAACGAACCATTCTTGACTATCGCGACCAAGGTAGGTTTCTCTTGCACGCCTATGTCATCATGCCGGACCATCTTCATACTCTGATTACGCCTGCTTCAGATGTGTCGCTGGAAAAAGCAATGCAGTTTATCAAGGGTGGATTTTCCTTTCGCTTAAAGAGCAAACTTGATGTCTGGGAACGCAGCTTCAATGAAAGCCAGATTTCGACGGAAGAGAAATTCATGAGTTGTATGCGGTATATCCACGAGAATCCGGTAAGGCGAGGTCTGGTGGCGACGGCGCAAGAATATCGTTTCAGTTCAATTGCGCGTGCGTTGGACCCCATGCCTGTTCATCTACGAGAAGATAAGGCCCGGGCCTAAAGGCCCCTGCTCCTTCCGTCCGCAATCCAATGAAAGGTATTTTGCTGTTTAGGGCTTCGCAGGAGCGGCTTTGGGAACCGCAAAGGCAATCTTGGCCGGCACCGCCAGTGTGACCGTGGCCTGAACCTGCGCGCTGCGTCCGCCTTGCTTGACCTGATTCTCCTGAAGTGTCAGCGCGCCATTGGCAATCGCCGCATCGGCTGTCCAGCGATCAAAGCGCGCCAGCGCCGGCGGAAGACCGGCGGTGCCGGCAATTGTTCCGCGCTGCCACTCAAAATGCAGGCTGCCTTTGGCCGAGGAGGCCAGGTCGTCGCCCGTGAAGCCGGTGAGCGCAATCTTGCCATTGCCGTTAAATGTGCCGCCCGTCGAGCGCAGGCCCAGCAACTGGCCCACCTGCGTTGGACTCAGCTTGTCGAACAAGCCTTCCAGCTCATACGAAGGCTTGTCCTTGGCGGTTGCGGCGGCGTGATAGCTGCCCGATGCGTGGACGCATCCGCCGAGCATTGCCGCATCAAATGCGGTGATCTCCGCGCCTTTGGCCAATGTCGAAACTGTTGCCACAGGATTGCGGAGCGTGACAGGGCCCAGCAGTAGGGATTCAGCTTTGACCGTCCCATTCATCTGTGGCCATGCCGGAGCTGCCGAGGGGCGAAGGCGATCAATCAGCGTGGAAAGCAATGTGCCTTTTTCATGCGCGCCCAGAAAAGCGGTTTGAACTACCGCGGCGTCCAGAGCGCCGAACTGCACCAGGAAGCTCGGCAAACACGGCTTCAGAGAATCGCAGGCCACCGGCAGCGAAAGGCTAGCCGTCCCTTTGACCGGGCCATAAGCGAAAATGACCGGCTCCCAGCGCAGTTCACTCGCGCTCAAGTGAAGCGTGGCTTGAGAGATCAGAATGGAATTAGCCAGGAACTCTGCCTTCCAGTTGGCGTTGTGGAAGACCATCGTTCCGGCAAGCGTGTCCGCCGGAGCAAGGGCGGCCCTGCTTTCCGATGGAAGCTGGGGAAGCTGCGTTTGAATCGCCGGCGGGAGCTGCATCCAGGGGCCTTGGGCGGTCAAGTCCACTGCGACTGGGTCGCCTGCCATTGAGTCCAGGGAAAGTGTATTGGCCAAGCCTGCCGCGCGCGCCAGCTCTCTACCTCGGCTGATTGATGCCTGACCGCGCACCGTAATCTGATAGCCGGAGAGCGTCAGGCGCGCCGAGACCGTCAGCGGAGCGGCTCCTCCGGCTGCAACGGCGGCGGTGGCCGTGAGCGTCTGCGGCTGACCGAGCAAAACGGGCGCGGGTTTCAGAATTAGCTCCGGAATCACAACCGGCTGATTGAGGCCGCTTCCGCTGAATTGCAGGCCCGTGACCGCCAAGCTGCCGGTGAGCGGTCCTACAACTGCGGGATGATCTTTTGCGGAGCGCAAAATCTTGAGTGGCGCTGCGCTCAGAGGCGCAAGCGGAGAGAAGCTGAGTTTGCCGCTGGCCGATCCCGCGGCATCCAGGCCCGGAGCAAAGCCGCTGCGCACCGAGCGCAATGCATCCAGCGCAGCAGCCACCGAGACACGCTCCAGCTCGACAGAGAAGCTGGGCAAGCTGCCTTGTCCGGGAAGACTCCCATTGAGGCGAATGCGTCCCGAGCCAAGCGGGGAGTCACAAAGCAGATTATCGATGGCGCGGATGGAAAAGTGCGCGACAAAGGCGCAGTTGGCGTCGAAGTCCATTGGCTCGGCCGGGGCAAACTCGGCGCGGTGAACGCCAGTAGCGCGCAGACGGGTCTTGATTTGCGCCGCATCAGCGGTGCCTTCCAGGTGAAGTTGGCCCGTCAAGTCGCCGCGCCAGCCGGCGTCGGAGCCCAGAAGCAGGCGCGTCAGCTGGCCGAGTTGGGCCTCGCGCCATTCCATATCAGCGCGCACCGGCATCTGGCGCAACTCGGGGGCCTGATGCAGATTCGCCGTCAGGCGTAAAACGCCGGTGTCGGCCTGCCCAATGCTCAAGTCAGTGCGGGCTGGTTCGCCGCGCAATTGGACGCGCCAATCGCCCGGACTCTGCTGTTCCAGGGAGAATTTGGCATCGATCAGGGAGAACGGCAGCTTTTCCGCTCCGCTTTTGATGTTGATGCGGGAGTTTGTCGCTTGCAGGTAGGGTAGCTTGACGGGCTTATCTAGTTTGCCCAGATTGGTGGCATCGCCGCCTTCGCTGCTGCCCAGCGCGGATTGCGCGTGCGCGGTGGCCGTTCGCAGCAGCGAGTCCAGATTCCAGCGGCCAGCCGGGGTGCGCACCAGATTCAGGCTGGCATAATCCACGCTAATCGAGTCCAGTTCAATCTGTCCCCGCCACAACGAAAGCAAGCGAATCGAAGCGGCGACCGATTCGGCGTGAAGCACCGGCTCCGTGCCGTAAGCTGGATCTTCCTCTACGGTCAGGTCATAGAGAACAAAGCCCGGCCGAGGTAGCATCCGCACCTCAACCGAGGAGAGGCGCACCGGACGGCCCAACGAGGCGCTGATCAATTGCGTGATGCGGGCCTTGTAACGGCTGACGCTCAGGAACGGAGGGACAATCAGGAGTGCCAGAAGAGCGGCCAGCACGGCCAATACCAGCCAGCGCTTGCGATTCGTTTGCCTTGGTTTTTCTTCTTCAGTCATCGTCGTCGCTATTTCACTCGATGGAAGGTTCTGCTCCAGCGTGTATCGGGGAAAAAGTGCAATGCAACGTGTCCCAGCCAGGCGATTGCATTGCCGGCGCCAGTCTGACTCATCTGATCTTCAGTGGCCTCGAAGGACCAGTAGTTGAAGAGTGGCCGGCCCACGATATTCTCGCGCGGCACAAAGCCCCAATAGCGCGAGTCCAGGCTGTTGTGCCGGTGATCGCCCATCATGAAGTACTTGCCGGGCGGGACCACCAATTCACCGTTCACCACATCCTTGGTAAATTCCACCAGCGACCAGGATTCGGGAACCTGAGGACTGGCGGGAGGCGCCGAAGAAGGAAATTCGTCGAGAAAGTCCTTATCATATGGATTGTCGAGATTGGGCGAATTGTCCGCATCCTTGGGCAAATCCTGCGCCACGCCGTTAATCACCACCACGCCATTGCTGAGATGAATATGATCGCCCGGAACGCCGATCAGCCGCTTTACCAGCGTCAGGTATTGCGGATTTCCCTCCGCATCCGGATCAGGCACCGGCTTGATGAAGACGATAATGTCGCCGCGCTTAGGCTCGCGTTGGTGCACCAGTGGCATCCATTTGGTTGCCGGCGCAAGGGTAATGCGGTCCACCAGCAGGTGGTCGCCCACCAGCAGCGTCTTCTCCATCGAGCCCGAGGGAATCACGTAATTCTGCCCCAGAAAAGTGAGAATGAACAGGCCAACCACCAGTACGGAGAGGATACTGGCCAACGCTTCGGCGGGCGTCTCTTCCACCGGATCTTCAGTGGGCTGTACGGCTGGTTGCGCCTCGGCGGGCGTTTTGGGTGCTGGCGTTTTCTTCTTCGTCATGGTTTGCTCGTTTTCAGTGGACAGTGAACAGAAGTCAGTGCTTAATGCACCACACGAAAGATCCGCTTCCAGCGGGCAAAGTCTTGGAACCTTGTCGCAAATTCCCTGCCGTGTCCGAGTTTATCATCAGCGGCTTGCAACTCCGCGGGCTGCGCGTCGGTGCTCGAGGGCCGGGAAAGCGAGAAGTAGATCACCAGCGGCCGCGCGATGATCTGTTGCCGCGAAACAAATCCCCAGAAGCGGGAATCCTTGCTGTAATTGCGGTTGTCGCCCAGTACGAAGTATTCGCCCGGAGGCACCAGCAGTTCCCCGTCATGAACCAGGCTTTGCATCTGCATCCACCAGGCCGGCTCGACGTTTGGGTCCGTACAAATGGTGACGGGAAATTCATCGCGACAGGGATTGCGGGGGGCCGGCTCAAAGGCCGCGTATGGCTCGGTGAGAGGCGCGCCGTTCACCGTAACCCGCCCATCCGCAATGCGCAGCCTGTCACCCGGAAGGCCGATCACCCGCTTGACGATGTAAGGGTGCTGGGGATGATGAAAGACGACAATGTCTCCCCGCGCCACACTGCGCGAGGGAAGGAAGGATCGGCTCAGTGCGCTGGAAGGAGCGTAGGCCTGCCGGTTGACCAGCACAAAATCGCCCACCAGCAGCGTATGCTCCATGCTCTCTGAGGGAATGATGTAGGGTTGCAGCACAAAGGTATTTAGAAAGAGCGCCACAACGATAAGAAGAAGAAGGCGAGCTAATGCATCCGGAACGGCGGGCAGATGGAAACGCGCCTGCTCGAGCCAGAGCGGTAGCTGTCCGGACGTTGGGAGTGAGTTACTCAAAGCGCCGCGCTTTCCTCCTCCACTGAAAACGGATCTCCGGCCTTTTTCTCCGCGGCCTTCAACCGTTCCAGAGCTCGCCGGGCGGCATCCTGCTCGGCATTCTTCTTGGTGCCGCCCATGCCGCGCGCCAGGCTCTTTCCGGGCGCTCCTTCATCCGATTTGAGCCGGACTTCCACCAGAAACCGCTTGTGGTGATCGGGTCCGCTTTCGCTCTTGACCCGATAAACCGGCGCGCCCGCGCCCGCCGCCTGGAGATGCTCCTGGAGCGCGGATTTGAAGTTGCCCAGCGCGGCTCCGGCGCGCAACTCCTCGGCCAACTGCTCGACGGCCTCACCTATAACCCATCGGCGTACAAAGGCTCTCACCGGCTCCAGGCCGCCATCCAGAAAGAGCGCGCCCAGCACGGCTTCCATGGTATTGGAAAGCACCGTGCTCTTGCGCCGCAGGCCGCCTCGCTCCTCGCCGCGGCTGAGAAGCAGATGTCTGCCCAAACCGATCGCTGTGCCAACCTCTGCCATGTGCTGCCGGCTGACCAACTGGGAGCGGACACGCGTTAGTTCACCCTCGTCCCACTCTGTGTGAAGCACAAACAAGGCCGCGGCCACCACAAGCCCCAGCACTGCGTCGCCCAGGAATTCCAGACGCTCATTGTCTCCGGCGTCCGCGCCTTCCGCCTGAACGTTCTCCAGAACCGGCGCGCTCGCCGCCCGCTCGTTCGCCCCCCGTTCGTTGGCAAGTGACCGATGCGTAAGAGCGCGCACCAAAAGCTCCGGACGTGTAAACCGGTGGCCCAGCGCAACTTCCAATTCTCCGTGATCGGCTTCCACAGGCGCCTCGATTCAATCCAGGTATAGAGACTATTGCGGCTTCATCGTCCCGTTTGTCGGGGCAGACGGCGTCTTCTCCGCCCCCGGCTTGGCCGGGCCAGCATCCTCATCGGCATCCTCTTCGCAACTGTGGCCATGAACAGAATAAGCCGCCTTCAGCCCGCGCTCGGCGGAGAGGCGCGTATCCTGCTGCCCGTCGCGTGTCTTCAACGCCTCCTGGTACTCCATGATGGCCTGATCGCGCTTGCAATCCAGATCCAGCATCCGTCCCAGGTAGATGTGTGACCAGGAGAGCAGCCGCGGATCCTTGCTGACCGCCAACGTCTTCTGGAAGCCTTCGATGGCCTGATCGGGATGACCGCTCAAAATGGCCGTCCGGGCCAGAATGAACTCCGCGCGGGAGGTCTCCGCCGCCGATTCAAGCGAATCAGAGTGCACGATGAGCGCCTTACGGGCCATCGCGCTGGCCGTGGCCACATCGCCCGCCGCAAGCCGCGCCTCTGCCAGATCAAGGCCTTCCAGCTTGCGCGGCTTGCTGCGCGTCAGCACATCGCCGTCCGCTTCCTTGTCGAATTCGATATTCCGTGCAAAATGCACCATGTAATCCACGTCCATGCTGTAAACCATCTCGCCGATGGAGTCCTTCAGGCTGGCGGGATCTTTTTCAAATTGAACCAGTTGCTGATAAAAGTACTGCGTCAGCACATATCCCTGCGTCAAATCACGATGCATGGCGGCCTGGCGGACAACCTCCTGCTTCTGCTGCACAGCAATGCGTTCTTTCTCATAGCGGGGCAGCTCTGAACGGTCGACTTTCGTCGGAATTTTGTAATCGGGAATCCCTGTGTCCATGGTGCGCGCCTCAATCGCCTTGATCAGGCATTCAATCGTCAGCGGAATCGAGTCGGACCGCAGGCGGAACTCAAGAGGCGCATCCCGCACCTCCTTCAGAATCGGCTGCATCCGGTCAACGGCCGTGGCCCGCGCGTAAAGCAACGGCTCAATCACATAATGCAGGTAAATGTGCCGCACATCGCTCATGCGGACCTTGCCGTCCGCGGGCGATAACACCACCGCGTAATCCAAGCCGTAGACACGGGCGTTGATTGCCTTGGGCGAGAGCATCGGCTCGACCACCACAATAAAGCGCCGCCCATCATACGTCGAGGCGGGCATCTTCAGGTACAAGTTCGTGGAGACAATCATCGCCGAGAGCGGATCGTGCAGTTGGCTGGCCAATTCGTCGTAGGTGCGATGGCTCGCCAGCCAAATGCCGTGCAGGTCCACGGCGGCCACAAAGTCGCGCAGCAGGGGAAGGACTTCGATCACCTGCGTCGAGTCCGGCGGCATCAGGGGCAAGTCCGTTGCGCTCTCCAGTTCCGGCGGTGGTGTCAGATAAAGCGCCAGCGAAATATATTGCGATACGTCAAGCTCTGAACCGGTCATGCGGTGCTGTTCAATGTAAAGGCACAGCTTGTCCCGCTTGGCGCGCGCATCTTCGCTCTGTGTAAGCGCCTGATTCATTTGCTCGCGAACCCGCGCGCGAATCGGAGCGCTCCGCTCCAGCCCCTCGTTGTACCCGCAGGCGTTCAGCGCCGCGGCCATCAAAAAAACCGGCTCGGCGCTGATCAGAGAGATGGTGGGACCGGCAGGATCAAGTGTGTTGGGCGCTTTTTCCTGCGCGTACATCGCTCCAGAGGACGAACTCTGCTCCCCTCCAGACGATTTCCCAGAACTGCTGGAGGATTGAGCGGGGGCGGCGGTGGAGGCAAACAGCGCCAGAAGGCAGCTAAGCGTGGCCGAAAGAGCGGCATTGGATCGAATTGTACTGAATCTCATGAGGAACCCTGCATACAATACTAGACGCTACGGCAGAGGCAAACGATAGCGGCAAGTCTGCAAGGGTAAACGCATCTAATTCCTTGGCGATTGCGGATGATTAAATACCTGGAGCGCATAATCGAACTGGGTGAAAAAAATGGATAGCAAAAAGTGGAATCCCTACAAAGTACCCCCCCTGGGATGCGTTCTCCTTTTGTTCGCCTCTAATCGTTGCGGATTTATTCTTCGCCTAATTGGCCGCTAGTTGGGAAAAGTCCTTTCCTTTCAACACCGTTTTCATCGCTGAGCGCCAAACGGACCAGTCTGGGCGGCTAGGGCGATTACGATATACTTCTCACGTGGAGGATTCTCTTTAATGCACAGGGCCGGTTCGCGGGTAACTCTCTCAGCTCTTGTAGTTTATCTTGCTTGTGCGGCCTCCTCCGCCAGTGCTGCGCCGTCCGGGCAACAGGATGCGATGCAGCCGCCTCAAGGCGGAAATGAACAGAGCGGAATGGCCAATGCCGGCCCGCAGAAAGCGGAGTTTGACAGCCTGCACCGGCCGATCACCGCCGGAGGCTTTGTCAAAAACGGACCTATTGTTTTTCAGGACACAGCCAAGGCCGCTGGACTTACGAGCTGGCATCATTCGGCTGGAACTCCGGAGAAGAAACTGATTCTTGAGGAGAAGGGTCCTGGAGTTTGCCTGCTGGATTATGATAACGACGGCTGGCTGGATATCTATCTAGTCAATGGATCGAATTATGACGCATTGGCCGGAAAAGTTACAGCCCCGCGCGCCGCGCTGTTTCACAACAATCACGATGGAACCTTCACCGATGTTACGGAGAAGGCCGGCGTCGCCAACCTCCGCTGGGGATATGGATGCGTGGTTGCCGACTATAACAACGATGGCTGGACCGACATCTACGTTACTAACTATGGGAAGAACCGGCTTTACAGGAATAATCATGACGGAACCTTTACGGATGTTGCGGAAACCGCCCAAGTTACTGTAGGCACATGGTCGACAGGCGCAACCTTCGGCGATTACGACGGCGATGGAAATCTAGACCTTTTTGTCGCCGGTTATGCGCGCATTGACCTTGATAACCCTCCTATCTCCGGAACCAAGGCGATCGGCTTCGCCTTCTGCCAGTACCGTGGAGTGCAGACGCTATGCGGGCCGCGCGGCTTGAAAGGGGAACAGGATCATCTCTTTCATAACAACGGAAACGGAACCTTTACCGATGTGAGTGTGAAGCTGGGCGTGGATGATAAGAGAGGATATTATGGCCTGGGAGCGTTGTTCGCCGATGTAAACGGGGATGGAAAGCCTGATCTTCTGGTGGCTAATGATTCCACTCCGAATTACTTATACATCAACAAGGGGAATGGAACTTTTGAAGATCAGAGTTATGAAAGCGGCTTTGCGCTGAACAGCGATGGGCGCGAGGTTGCGAATATGGGCCTGGCGGCGGGAGATTACGAGAACAATGGCCACTTATCCATTGTGAGCACAACCTTCTCCGACGACTATACGGTTCTATTTCAGAATGATGGAAATGGTTTTTTCACCGATGTTAGTTATCGAGCGGGAATTGCCGAGTCCTCCATTCCATTTGTCAAATTCGCCGACGGATTTCTCGACTATGACAATGACGGCTGGAAGGATTTGCTCATCATCAATGGCCATGTCTATCCGGAGGTTGATAAGCATCCGGAATGGGGAACCAGTTATGCCGAGCGCCCGCTGCTCTATCACAACCTGAAGAATGGCAAGTTTGATCCGGTTCCTGCTGTTGAAGGAACCGGGCTAGCCGTAGTCAGCGTTGGGCGCGGCGCTGCCTTCGGAGATATCTTCAACGATGGCAAGATCAGCGTGGTTATCAATAACATGGACGGCGTTCCGGTGCTGCTGCGCAATGTGAATTCCGACCATAACAATTGGGTTGAGATGAAGCTGATCGGCGGACCCAAGAGTCCGCGCGACGCGGTGGGCGCTACAGTCTATCTGAACGCCAACGGAATGCGCATGCGCGATGATGTTTTGAGCGGCGGAAGTTATCTTTCCTCCAACGATCCGCGCGTGCATTTCGGCCTGGGCGCGGCGCAGGATGCCGGAACAGCCGAGATTCACTGGCCCTCCGGCGAGAAGGAAATGGTGAAGCTGCCCGCAGTGAATCGCATCTATACGATAGCGGAAGGGAAGGGAATTACCGGCGCGTTGTGCAGCGGCGCTCCGTGCGCAGAGGCGGGTGCCGGTTTACCGCCAATGAAGGCCAGCAAACCCTGAGCTTTCCGCTCACGCCCGTTCATGCGAACCAATGGCCGACCCAGGCAACAAAGCGGGCAAAGGGGCCCGGTGGAGGCTGCCATAACTCCTCGACCAGTTGCGGCGGCGCGGGTTCATCGCCGGTGACAAAATTTAGTTTATGCGGCTCAAAGGCCGCGGCTAGGTCTTCCTGCCAGTCAAGGATCTCTCCCACAATCGGGTCTTTGGTCTCGCCCCGTGAAGTCTTTTCAAACTCCATGGCTGTGGCCTCCCGCGCCTCAGCCAAGTCCTTCAACAGTCGGGCCTCTTCGCGCCGGCCCTCGGCCTCGGCCACCCGCGCCCCTTCAAAGAGTTGCTTGGCCTCCCGGTGGTGGATCTCGGCAACTCCGAGACAGTCGTCAGAGGCGGATCTGGCTTGGAATGTGTATTCCGATGGTTTAGCCGCAGGTTTTTGCTCTTCCATTCTCTCCTCCTGCCCGCAAACAATTGCAAACTGGCTGGATGATCCAGCAGCGCTTTACCGCTCTACTTTATTCCTTCCTGCATGAAGTTGGGAAATTTCTCATCCATCTGGTGTAAAATTCGCTCGTGAGCATTGACCAGGAAGTCGCCCCAATCGCCGAGAAGCAAGAACGCAACTGGATGCCACTGCTGATGGCCGGAGCCATCGTTCTAGTGGTGGCCGTTCTCCTTCTCCTTAGCCAGAACGGCGGCAACCAGGGCAACATCACGGTGAGGCCGGCCAATACGCCTCTGGACCCCTATGCGGCCAGCCTCCCGCTGAGCGATCTCGCGATGAGCGAATCCGGCAATCTGGCCGGGGGCAAGGTCACCTATATCGACGGCCAAATTGCCAACCACGGCCAGCGGACCGTCACTGCCGTCACCGTGCAGGTGCTCTTCCGCGACTTCGCTCACCAGGTCACGCAGAACGAGACCAAGTCCCTCAAGCTGATCCGCGTGCGCGAACCTTATATTGATGTTGAACCGGTCTCCGCGGCACCTCTCAAGCCCGGCGACGCGCACGAGTTCCGGCTGATCTTTGATGCCGTCAAGCCAGATTGGGACGGCGCCTACCCGGAGCTTCGCGTCCTTCATGTCGAAACAAGATAGGCATGTCGAAACGAAATAGGATTTTCGAGGCAAAATAGAGGGAACCCTCCCGAAATTACCGGGTAGAAAATACCTATCCGCGTAATATTTACACACTCCACAGGCCTCTCGAAAGCTGCCATCTACTCTTTCTGACGCAGTCTTTCACGCATAAAGCACACATTCTATGTGGTATTATCAATATCTCCATGCGTCCCCTCACTTTGGTATCAGCCTTGCAATTGATTAGGACGAGCAGACAAGATTGCTCCACCGTGCACCATCGGCGGAGGTTTCACCCAGAAGAGGTCCACATGATTAGCGCCATCGCAACAACTCGCATCCTCTTCCCCAGTCGGCTTGCTTTTCTTGTGCTGGCATCTGTAATTGCAATTCCCGTTTTTGCGCAAGAGCAGCCCTCCTCCAACTCGGCTTCAGTTTCCTCATCCTCCACCCCGAAAGAGGGGTTCTGGGGTCGGGTCAATCCCTTTGCGCGCAAGAAATGGGTCAACAATCGTGTGGATCCCTTGAAGGGCCAGCTCAATGAATTGGATGAAGTGAATAGCAAGAACGGACGCGATATTCAGGACGTGGACCGCAGAGCGCAGGCAGGCATTCGCCAGGCCCAGTCCACCGCCGACGCCGCCGGTCAGACGGCATCTTCCGCCAGCACGCAGGCACAGAAAGCCAATGCCACCGCGCAGGGCGCGACAGGCCGAGTGGATCAGTTGAACTCGACCGTCTCCGGGTTAGATCAATACCGTCAGGCGAATGAGATCCAAATCACCTTTCACGGCAGCCAGCCGATTCTGTCGGCCGCGGCTCGGAAGCAGTTGGACGACTTTGCCGCCAAGTTCGCTACACGGCAGGGATATGTCCTGGAGATTGAGGGACGCTCGCCGCTGGCCAGCACAGCCGGAATCCAGTGTTCAGGGAGACTGGCTGAGGCAGTCAAGCGCTATTTTGTCACACAAGATCAGATTCCCGTCTACCGTATGCACACCATCGCTCTCGGCAATACTCCCGTAGCCGACTCCAATGAGAGCCAGTTCGTAAAGGCCAATAGCGTGCGTATCCGGTTGATGGAAAACAGTTTGGCGGCCCAGGCATCTGCATCCCCCCATGATGCGGCTTCCTTGACCGGCGCGGAGCGGCCATAACAACCGCAGAGACTCTCCCCCGAGGCGCTCTACCGCGTCGGCCGGCTCTCAGCCGTCCGGCCGCCAATCAAGCTCTCGAATAACGAGAGAACCAAGGCAATTTGGCCCCCGCTGAAACGGGGGCCTTTTTTTGGTGCGCAATAACGCCCGAATCGCAAAACCAACTGCGAGGACTCAAGCGACGGAGCATTCCAACTGTTTTTTACGGTTCTTCATGGCGTACATGTCGGCGTCCGCGGCGTTCAGGAGACTGTCTTTGGTGGAGCCATCGGTCGGGAAAAGAGCAATCCCAAAGCTCGCCGAGCCGGTCAACGAGTATTCCTCCACCACGAACGGATCGTCGAAGCAGCGTTCCAGGCGATTGGTGGCTTCTTCCACATCGGCGCGGTGATTCACCACTGAAACCAGAGCGGCAAATTCGTCGCCTCCCAGTCGAGCCAGCATATCTCCGTCGCGCAACTGCCGCATCATGCGCACGGCTACTTCCTGAAGGTATAGATCTCCAATGTGGTGGCCATAATGGTCATTAATCGGCTTGAATCTGTCCAGATCGATGTAAATCAAGCCGAAGACATTGTTGTGCTGGCGGGCCTCTTCAATCAACTTGTTGAGGCGCTTTTCCATCGCAAATCGGTTGGGAATGTCGGTGAGAAGATCGTACTCCGAGCGCCGACGGAGATCGGAGTAGAGCCGCCTGGTTTCGATAGCCAGCGTGGCCAGCCGAACGCCCGCGTTGAGCGCCTCCGTGTCATTCTCATTGGCCGCAGTGAGCGGGTCGAGTCCGGCAGAGAGCGTTCCCAGAGACGCGCCGGATCGTCCAATGATCCTTGTCTGAAGAATGCGCAATGTGCTCTCATCGTGTGCGCGCGCGCCAAATGTCGAGCCATCGGCAAGGCTGCACCAGCAGGGCGCGCCCTTCAAGCCAGAGGAAACCATTTCCACAATCTGCTCCATGATGTCAATCAGCGGCCGAGAGCCGTTGATGTCGATCAGGATGCTATTGCGCCGCCGTTCCATCGCCGCCTCGGCCTCGGTTCGGGCTGCCATTGCCATTGTTTGCCGGTGGACCTTTTTCGTCAAAATCCAACCCCAGCCGCCTACCGCAATCACCGTCAGAAGAAGCAGGATGACTGCCACAATCAGGTTGCGCGTGTTTACCGGGGAGGGCTTCGCGACAACCGTGATGTCATCAAAATCGCGCATCAGAATATCGAAGGCTACATTCGCGTTGAAGGGGTTCGAGTCTTCAGTAATGCAGATGCCGGTCACGCGGACTCTGGAGCCAACCGGGATCTGCTTCATCGGCAGCGGATCCTCTCTGAGTGGATGACGATAAATGGCGGCAAAGAGCTGTCCGTCCGCAGTCAGTTCATACGTATCCTGTGATGCTCCACGGGCCGCCGTAACCACCTGTCCTTCGGCTGAGACCAAATCAATAACATGGTGGCTGGTGGCCAATTCTGCTCTTTTGGTAGCCATAGGGGCTACAGGCGCTTGCACGCCACTATCCAGAATTTCGCCGCGCGCCAGAGCCAGAAAACCATTGTGCTCTTCAGGAAAGCCTGAGGCGTCCGCGATGTCGCCGATTCGCATCGGAACGTGAGTTCGTGTCGCGATCCAAATGCTTTTGGAGCCGTCTTGCAAGACCAGCGAGGCACCCGGCAGATAGTAAGTAATAGCTCCATGCACGCGAATCCTGCTGGTGCGATCCGTAACATGATATCCGCCGATGATACGGTCCATCGGCGTAACCGGAAGGGACCACGGACTGGCGTTTGCGCGCTTCAGAATCTTCAGTCCCGCAGGTGAAGCGACACTCAGCTGAACGCCGAGCATTTGCATCTTGCCATCAAATCGGCCACCGGCGACTCCGGTAATCTCTACCTCCGCATCCAGTAGTTTTTGAAGTTGGGTATCTGTAATACGATCTACAATCAACATGATATATCCGTCTGAAGTCAGCATCAGCATCTCAGCGGAGCCATTGTCCGAGTCCACCCGCATGTCGGCAGTACGCACCACGCCGCGCATTGTAACCACCAGACAATCGTACCGAAGATTGATTAGATCGTTATAGGTAGCCGGTATCGACTTGGGCAGTGAACCGTGGCGAAGCACCTTGATGCTTTCGCTGATGACGATGGGATAGACACTGCTGCCCTGTGTCTTGCCCCGCACCAATACGCGGTCTCCAGTCTGCAGTTTGGATTTCGTATTTGGAAAAACATAGATTCCTTCGCTTCCGTCCTGCACAAAAAGTGTATAAATAGCAGAATCAAAAAATGTTACTGTACCTTCAAAGGCAACTGGCAGCCCTCGGCTGGCCTCGGCTTTGGTGAGGACATGAACGGCGTGCAGGGAGGTCAGTGGAGCGGACGGGGCCGACCAAACCGTAGCGGCGGTTCCAAGAAGAACGGCAATGGATGCGATGAGCCTTTTCATTGGGAAAACCAGTCGGAAACGGCGCTAGAGTATTGACCCCACAGTTTTCCTATCGGCAACGATTGCCGGTTCATTCACTCGCTCCTGAAAAAATGATAAAAAACCGAAAATTACCGAGTTTCCCGATCCTATCACAAAAACGATCCTGAACGAGAATCCGCCAGGCCCGCACCTTTGGAATCTTTAAGATACTCTAAGTCACAGTGGCAGCCTCTGGCTTTTTTTTGTTTTTTACCGCGTACATGGCGGTATCGGCTGCGTTCAACAGCTCATCCCTGGTGACGCCGTCTTCCGGGTAGAGGGCAATGCCGAAGCTGGCTGCGCCAAGAATACGAATTCCCTCAATGAGAAAGGGTTGATCAAAGCATCGTTCCAGGCGATATGCAATCTCTTCTACTCCGTCGCGGCTGCGCGCCTCGGCGATCAGCGCGCCAAACTCGTCGCCGCCCAACCTTGCCAGAATGTCCGCGCCGCGCAACTGACTCTTCATACGTAGAGCTACTTCCTGAAGGTACAAGTCGCCAATGTGATGACCGTAATGATCATTGATGGGCTTGAATTTGTCCAGATCGATGTAGATCAATCCGAAGACGCCAGCCTTGTGATGCGCTTCTTCAATCTGCAAGTCCAGCCGCTTCTCCAACGCGAAGCGGTTATGAATGTCGGTCAGCAGGTCGAACTCCGAACGCCGATGCAGATCCGAGTAGAGCCGACGGGTTTCTATCGCCAGGGCGGTCAGTCCGGCAGTCATGGAAAGAGTGTCTTCTTCCGCCGCGGAAGGTTTGGAAACCTTGTCGAAGGCCACGTAAATTACACCCAGCGGAGGGCCAGAACGTGCGGAAATCTCCTTTTGGGCGATGCGTTGTGCGCTGATCTGCGGCGGAAAGTTACCCAATCGGGCGCCATCGACAATCTGACACCAGCAGGGCGCGCCGCCAAGCTGGAAGGAAACAAATTCGGTGATCTCCTCGATGATCTCCGCCAACGGACGGGAACCGTTGATATCCACTAGGATGCGGCTGCGGCGCTGCTCGGTTGCGGCCAGCGCGGCGGTTTGGCGGCGCACCTTGCGCTCTACCGCCCAGCTCCGGGCGATAGCGAAGAAGACCACGACGAGAAGCAAGCCAACGACGATCGTCAAATTGCGAATGTTCACCATGGAGGGGCTGGCGACCACTTCAATATCGTCGAAAGTCCTCATCAGAATGTCGAAGGGAACCTGATCGAGGTAAGGATTGGAGTCTTCTGTGATGCAAATGCCTGTGACGCGAATTCGGGAGCCGACAGGAATCGGCTTCATCGGATTTTCTTTAAGGTCGATATCGGGCGGATGAAGGTAGATGGCGGTGAAGAGATGGCCATCGGCATTCAGGTCGTATTCATCTTGCCAGGCTCCGCGGGCCTCCGTGACCACTTGCGCTTCGACGGTGACCAGATCGAGAACATGGTGGCTTTTGCCAAGCTCATTGATGGTGGTTGGAATGGGCTGAACCGGAGTATTGATATGGCTATCCCGGATCTCGCCGCGGGTTAGGGCCAAGAAGCCGTTGCGTGATTCGGGGAAGCCGGTTGCTTCTACAACATCCCCAAGCCGCATGGGCTGGTGGGTCCGGGTTGCGACCCACAGGCTTTTGGCGCCGTCCTGCAACACCACTGAGATGCCGGGCTGATAATGGGTGACGATCCCGTGCACACGCACCCGTTGCGTGTGATCAGATATGTGATATCTGGTGATGACCCGGTCCATGGGCGTGAGGGGAAGAGACCACGGTCCAATGCTAGCGCCTTTGAGAATCCTGATATCCGATGGAGAAGAAACCTTGAGGGAAACACCGACCACATGCATCTTGCCGTCGAATAGCCCTCCGGCAACTCCGGTGATTTCGACCTCGGCGTCCAGCAGTTTATCTAATTCTTCTGAAGGATAGTTCAACGCAATCACCGCAATATATCCGCCTTCGGTGTAAAGCGTCAGGTCGGCGCTGCCTTTGGGAAACAACCGCACGTCCGCGGCTTGCACTATGCCCTGCACAGTAACCACCATGCAGTCGTGCTTCAGTTGGATCAATTCGTTGAAGGTGGCCGGCTCGGGCTTGGGCAAGTGGCCGTGATGGAGGAGGGTCACGCTTTCGCTGATGACGATGGGGCGGAGGCTGGCTCGGGTTGTCCCTCGAACCAGAACGCGATCCCCTGGAAGCAGTTCGGCATCTGTCTTGGGGCCAACGAAGATGGCCGTGCCTTCGTCCTGCACAAAGAGGGTGTTATTTAATTTGTCGTAGTAAGTTACAGTCGCTTCAAATGCAACCGGCAGCCGCTGGCTGGCCTCGGTATCTTTGAGGTCGGCAACCTGACGCAGTGTGGTCAGCGGAGCGGGCGGGGTTGCCCAGCCTGCTGAGATGGATGCTAGAAAGACGGCGATGAACGTGACGAGTCGCTTCATTGCAGATCCAGACCAAAATGGCGCCAGTGTACCTGACTCCACAAATCTCTTATCGGCAGCCATCGCCGATTGATTTAATTGGTCTGGAAAAAATGATAATAACAAGTAATTACCGAGATTCCAGGTCCAATGATAAAAACGAACCTGGAGGGGAACCCGCCACATCCGCGCTTTTGGAATCATCAAGATACACTATGCTACCTTGGCAGCCTCCGGCCTTTTTTTGTTCTTTACCGCGTACATGGTGCCGTCGGCCGCGTTCAATAGCTCATCCTTTGTCGCGCCATCCTCCGGGTAGAAGGCGATTCCGAAGCTGGCCGCGCCAAGAATGCGAATTCCCTCAATGAAAAAGGGCTGATCGAAGCATCGCTCAAGGCGCTGCGCGATCTCCTCCACACCGTCGCGGCTGCGCGCCTCAGAGATCAGCGCGGCAAACTCGTCACCGCCCACTCGGGCCAGAATGTCCGCGCCACGCAACTGACTCTTCATCCGCAACGCCACCTCCTGAAGGTACAAATCGCCAATGTGATGCCCGTAGTGGTCGTTGATCGGCTTGAACTTGTCCAAATCGATGTAGATCAATCCAAAGACGCCGGCTTTGTGATGCGCTTCTGCAATCTGCATGTCCAGCCGTTTCTCCAGCGCGAAGCGGTTATGGATGTCGGTCAGCAGGTCGAACTCCGAACGCCGATGCAGATCCGAGTAGAGCCGCCGTGTTTCTATCGCCAGCGCGGCCAACCCGGCAGTCATGGAGAGAGTGTCTGCTTCCGTCGCGGAGGGTTTGGAAGCCTTGTCGAAGGCCACGCAAATCTCCCCATGCGGAAGGCCGGAGCGAGAGGGAATCTCCTCGCAGGCGATGCGTTGGGTGCCGATCCCCGGCGAGAATTTTCCCAGCCGCGCGCCATCGGTGATCTGACACCAGCAGGGAGCGCCGCCAAGCTGGAAGGAAACAAATTCGGTAATCTCCTCGATGATCTCCGCTAGCGGCCGGGAACCATTGATGTCCACAAGGATGCGGCTGCGGCGCTGCTCGGTTGCGGCCAACGCGGCGGTTTGGTGGCGCACTTTGCGCTCCACGGCCCAGCTCCGGGCGATGGCGAAGAAGACCAGGACCAGCAGCAAGCCAACGGCGATCGTCAAATTGCGAATGTTCACCATGGAGGGGCCGGCGATCACCTCAATATCGTCGAAAGTCCGCATCAGAATATCGAATCCCACATCTGGATCAAATGGATTCGAGTCCTCGGTGACGCAGATGCCGGTGACGCGAACTTTGGAGCCAATCGGAATCTGTTTCATTGGAAGGGATAATTGGTTGTCCGTTGGATGATGGTAAATGGCGTTGAAGAGTTGTCCGTCGGCGGTCAGATTGTATTGATCCTGAGTGCCTCCACGCGCCTCCGACACCACAATGCCTTCGACAGAGACCAGATCGATAATGTGGCCGCTCGTGGCCAAATCCTTTCTGGTTGTCGGCATAGGGGCTATTGGCGCTTGAACATGGCTATCCCGGAGTTCTCCGTGGCTCAAGGTCAGAAAACCGTTGCGCGCCTCAGGAAAGCCGGTTGCATCGACAATATCGCCAATCGCCATCGGCTGGTAGGTTTGCGTCATAATCCACAGGCTTTTTTTCCCATCTTGCAAGACAGCGGATCGGTTGGGCTGATAATAAGTCACGACTCCATGGACCCGAACCCTCTTTGTGCGATCCGTGATGTGATAACCGGTGATCACCTGATCCATAGGCGTCAATGGCAGGGACCACGGATCGTTATTGGCTCGATGGATCACCCTCACCAGTGAAGGCGAGGGAACGACCATCATGACTCCAATCACCTGCATCTTGCCGCCGAACGCTCCGCCGGCAACTCCGGTGATCTCTACTTCGGCATCCAGCAGATTCTCCAAAGAGTCGTCCGTGTTGTAGTCCACGAACACGTCAAAATAACCGCCATCGAGGAGCACCTTCAGGTCGATTCCATTGGCCTTCGAGTACAACTGCTTGTCCGCGGCGCGGATGACGCCCCGCACCTTAACTAAAACGCAGTCGTACTTGAAGTGAATCAGATCGTCGAAGGTGGCTGGCACGGCTTCGGGCAGGGAGCCGTGACGAAGGAAGGTAATGCTCTCGCTGACAACGATGGGATGAAAGCTGCCTGCAGTCGTTCCTCGAACCAGGACGCGATCTCCGGCAACCAGCTGTGCATCCGTTTTTGGGAAGACATAGATGCCAACTCCATCGTCTTGCACATAAAGGGTAGAATTTTGTTTCAGATAGGAGGTCACGGTCGCTTCAAATGCGACCGGAAGCTTGCGGTCGGCCTCGGCGTTGGCGAGCGCGGTAATCTGGCGCAACTTCGTCAGCGGCGCGGGAGGCGCTGACCAAGCAGTCGTGGCCGAGCCAAGAAGTATGGCAATTCCGATAACCAGTTTCTTCATTCGGAGTTCCAAGTTGACACGGAGCCAGATAACCCGACCCCCATTTCCTATTCCTATCGGCAGGTATCGCCGTTTGAATCACTTGAAAGCAAAAAAAACGGGAAACCCGAATTTCCCGGGTTTCCCGTTTCTGTCAAACGCCAGTTGCAAACCTGCTGAAGGCAGGTGAACCCTCCGCACAGGCCATGTTCTAAGGTCAGGCACAAAAGCCCGGCAAGCGAACCGCGAGCGATTGGGCCTATAGCAGGTGGCGCAAGTGATTATTCGGAGGCCATCTCCTCGGCTTCGCCCTCCTGGCGCATCAGTTCCAGTTCGCGTTCGGCAGCTTCCATCTCCGCTGTCACCTCTTGCTGCACGCGCGCCGCCGCCTCTTCCAGCTCTGGCGAAAGCTTGACGTTCCGATAATACTCCAGTCCTGTACCGGCGGGAATCAAGCGCCCGACGATCACGTTCTCCTTCAGGCCGCGCAGGTTATCGATGGCCCCATTGATGCTGGCCTCGGTAAGCACGCGCGTCGTCTCCTGGAAGCTGGCCGCCGAAATGAAGCTGTCGGTCGAGAGTGAGGCCTTGGTGATGCCGAGCAGCAGCGGACGCCCAATCGCTGGACGGCCTCCGTTGTTCAGCACGCGCTCGTTCTCTTCGCGGAAGCGGAAGCGATCCACCTGCTGCTCCAGCAGGAAGCTGGTGTCGCCGATGTCGTCGATCCGCACCCAGCGCAGCATCTGACGCACAATGACTTCGATGTGCTTGTCGCTGATCGCCACGCCCTGCAGCCGGTAGACCTCCTGAATCTCGTTCACCAGGTAGGCCTGCAGCGCCTTCTCGCCCAACACATCCAGAATGTCGTGCGGGTTCAGAGGGCCATCCATCAGCGGATCGCCGGCGCTCAAACGCTCGCCTTCCTGCACGTTGACGTGAATGCCGCGCGGCACCGAGTATTCTTTCTCGTCGCCGTTGTCCGCGGTTACGTAGATCTTGCGCTGTCCCTTGACCACATCGCCAAAGCGAACGACGCCGTCGATCTCGCTGATAATGGCTGTCTCCCGCGGCTTGCGCGCCTCGAACAGCTCCACCACGCGCGGCAGGCCGCCCGTGATGTCCTTGGTGCGTGTGCTTTCCTTGGGGATCTTGGCCAGCACATCGCCCGGACCCACTTCGGCGCCGTCTTCCACCATCAGGTGAGCGCCGCGAGGCAGCAGGTAGCGCTTGTGCGCCTTGGCGTTCTTCACCACGAAGGTCGGCTGGCGCTTTTCGTCCGCGGCGTCGGCAACCACCCAGCGCGAAAGGCCCGTCACTTCATCCACTTCCTCGTTCAGCGTGATGCCTTCCTGCAAGTCCTTGAAGGTCACCGTGCCGCCGATTTCGGTGAGAATCGAATAGGTGTACGGATCCCACTCGGCCAGTAATTGGCCCAGCACCACGTGCTCGCCGTCCTTCACCTTGAGGCGCGCGCCGTAGACCACCTGGTAGCGTTCTTTCTCACGGCCACGCTCATCCTGAATGGCCAGCGAACCGTTGCGGTTCATCGCCACCAGCGTGCCGTCCTTGCTCTCCACAAAGTTCAAATTGATGAAGCGCACATAGCCGTTGTTCTTGGCGTCCAAACGCGACTTGTCGGAGACGCGGCTAGCCGTGCCGCCCACGTGGAAGGTTCTCATTGTCAACTGCGTGCCGGGTTCGCCGATCGACTGCGCCGCAATCACGCCGCAGGTCTCGCCCAGCTCCACCATGCGCCCCGAACCAAGGTTGCGTCCGTAGCACAGCGCGCAAACGCCGCGCTTGGATTCGCAGGTCAGCACCGAGCGAATCCTGACCTTCTCCACGCCCGCGCCCTGAATCGCCGAGGCAATGTCTTCGTCAATGCCCTGGTTCAAATCGACAACAACATTGCCGTCATAATCCTTGATGCGCTCCAGAGAAACGCGCCCGATGATGCGGTCTCTCAACGGCTCGATGATCTCGCCCGATTCCACGATGGAACCAACGTAAATGCCTTCGACCGTGCCGCAATCGTACTCGGTTACAATCACGTCCTGCGCCACGTCCACCAAACGGCGGGTCAGGTAGCCGGAGTCGGCCGTCTTCAATGCCGTATCGGCCAGTCCCTTGCGCGCGCCGTGCGTCGAAATGAAGTATTCGAGCACCGTCAATCCCTCGCGGAAGTTCGCCGTGATGGGCGTTTCAATGACTTCGCCCGAAGGTTTGGCCATCAATCCGCGCATACCGGAAAGCTGGCGAATTTGCTGCTTCGATCCTCTGGCGCCGGAGTCGGCCATGATGTAGATCGGATTGAAAGCGCCTTCGTCGTCCGCGCGCTTCATATTGTCGAACATCTCGTCGGCCACCTTCTCGGTCACCGCCGACCACATCTGAATGACCTTGTTCGAGCGCTCGCCGTTGGTGATGGCGCCGTCCATGTACTGCTTCTGGACCTCGATCACCTTCAGGTCGGCCTCGCGCACGACGGTATACTTGCTGTCCGGGATCACCATGTCGTCCAGGCCTACCGAAAGCCCCGAGCGCGTGGCGTATTTGAAGCCCATCTCCTTGATGCGGTCCAGCATTCCCACCGTAACTTCCAGGCCCAGGTTCTGGTTGCAATAGTTCACCAGTTGCCCGATGCCCTTCTTCTTCAGCAGGCCGTTGATGAACGGCATTCCCTCCGGCAGCGCGTCGTTCAGAATCACGCGTCCCACCGTCGTTGAAATGTACTGCTTGTTGAACTCCACCGGCTCCACGTGCGTCAGATCCTGATCGTCATAGGCCGTGGTCATATCCAGCACCTGGCCTGTGTAGCGCAGCCGGATCGGTGAAAGCGTCTCCACTTCCTTGGCCTCCAGCGCCATCAGAATCTCTTCCGTATTGGCGAAGACGCGGCCCTCGCCCTTGGCGTTCTTCTTGGCCTTGGTCAGGTAATAAAGGCCCAGTACCATATCCTGCGAAGGAACAGTGATCGGCTGGCCCGAGGCCGGCGACAAGATGTTATGCGACGCCAGCATCAGTACGCTGGCTTCGATCTGCGCCTCCGGCGACAGCGGAATATGCACCGCCATCTGATCGCCGTCAAAGTCGGCGTTGAAGGCCGTGCAGACCAGCGGGTGAATCTTGATCGCCTTGCCTTCCACCAGCACCGGCTCAAAGGCTTGAATGCCCAGGCGGTGCAGCGTAGGCGCGCGGTTCAGCAGCACTGGATGGTCCTTGATGACCTCTTCCAGAATGTCCCACACCACCGGCTCCTGCATCTCCACCATTTCCTTGGCTTGCTTGATGGTGGTGCAGTGGCCCGTCTGTTCCAGGCGATGATAGATGAACGGTTTGAAGAGCTCGAGCGCCATCTTCTTCGGCAACCCGCACTGATGCAGCTTCATCTCCGGACCCACAACGATCACCGAGCGGCCCGAATAATCCACGCGCTTACCCAGCAAATTCTGCCGGAAGCGGCCCTGCTTGCCCTTCAAAGTATCAGAAAGCGACTTCAGCGGGCGATTGTTCGCGCCCCTTAGCACGCGGCCGCGGCGGCCGTTATCAAAGAGCGCGTCCACCGCTTCTTGCAACATGCGCTTCTCATTGCGCACAATCACTTCCGGCGCATGAAGGTCCATCAGCTTCTTCAAGCGGTTGTTGCGATTGATGACGCGGCGATAAAGATCATTCAGATCCGAAGTCGCAAAGCGCCCGCCATCGAGAGGCACCAGAGGGCGCAGCTCGGGTGGAATCACCGGCAGCACATCCAGAATCATCCACTGCGGCTTGTTGTCGCTCTTGCGGAAGGCCTCGACCACCTTCAGACGCTTGGCATACTTCAGCTTCTTCTGCGCGGAAGTCTCCGTCTTCATCCGCTCGCGCAGTTCAATGCTCAACTCGTCCATCTGCACGCGCTTGAGCAACTCCTTGATGGCCTCTGCGCCCATCATAGCCTTGAAGCCCGAAGGACGGTACTGCGCGTCTAGCTCACGGTACTTCGTCTCGTCCTTGATGATCTCGCGTTCCTTGGTCGGAGAGTCGCCCGGATCAACGACGACATACGACTCGAAGTAGAGGATCGCTTCCAGGTCGCGCAGCGAAATGTCCAGCAGATGGCCGATGCGCGAGGGCAGTCCCTTGAAGAACCACACGTGCGAACAGGGCGAGGCCAGCTCAATGTGCCCCATGCGCTCACGGCGCACCTTGCTCACCGTCACTTCCACGCCGCACTTGTCGCAGATGACGCCGCGGTGCTTCATGCGCTTATACTTGCCGCACAGGCACTCCCAGTCAGTGACCGGTCCAAAGATGCGCGCGCAGAAAAGACCGTCGCGCTCCGGCTTGAAGGTGCGGTAGTTGATCGTCTCCGGCTTGGTCACCTCGCCATGCGACCAGCTGCGGATCTTCTCCGGCGATGCGAGCATGATGCGGATTGCGTCAAAATCGGTAATAGGACCGGAAAGCTCAAATGGGTTGGAACGGAACAAGGTGACCCTCCTTGGCGGACCTCAATGGCCTCTGCCGCGGCTCTTCCCGGGATTCCTATCAGGTTCTTCCTTCCCGGGAAGCGGCGTAACCCGCTTTCAAGAAGAACCCAAATAACAGTGGTCAGTGATCAGTGGTCAGTTTTAAGCTCAACTGCTCTGCTCATTGATCATGATGGGTGCCCCAGGTCTCGATTTTGAGACCTGGGATACCACGGAACTAATCCGCCACCGCTGCCAAATCCGGCGCGGGCAGCTTCTTAATCAGATCCGCGCGTTTGATCAGCTCCACATCCAGGCACAGCGACTGCAACTCGCGGATCAGCACGTTGAACGACTCCGGAACGCCCGGCTCAATCGCCGCTTCGCCCTTCACAATGGCCTCGTAAATCTTGGTGCGGCCATAGACATCGTCTGACTTTGCGGTCAGCAACTCCTGCAGGATGTAAGCCGCGCCATACGCCTCCAGCGCCCACACCTCCATCTCGCCGAATCTCTGTCCGCCAAACTGCGCCTTGCCGCCCAAGGGCTGCTGCGTAATCAGCGAGTACGGCCCAATCGAACGCGCGTGAATCTTGTCGTCCACCAGGTGCGAGAGCTTCAGCATGTAGATGTAGCCCACCGTCACCGGCTGCTCGAACTGCTCACCCGTCATGCCGTCAAACAGAGGCGTCTTGCCCGATGAAGGCAGACCCGCCGAAGCCAGCAGAGCCTTGATCTCAGACTCGCGGGCGCCGTCAAAGACCGCCGTGCCGAACCAGATCCCGCGTTTCATGCCCGCGCCCACGCGAAGAAGCATCTCGTCGTCCAGCTCCTCCAGTTGGCGCAGCGTCGCCGTGCCGGCAAACTCTTTCCGCATCAGCGCGCGAGTGGTTTCCAAGTCGCTGTTGGCCTTGATCAGAGCGGCGATCTTCTCGCCCAGAACATGAGCCGCCCAGCCCAAATGCGTCTCCAGAATCTGCCCCACATTCATACGGGAAGGCACACCCAGAGGATTCAACACAATCTCCACAGGGGTTCCATCGGGCAGATAAGGCATATCCTCTTCGGGAAGGATGCGCGCGATGACGCCCTTGTTGCCGTGGCGGCCGGCCATCTTGTCGCCCACGCTCAACTTGCGCTTCATCGCCACATACACCTTCACCAGCTTGATTACGCCTGGCGGAAGTTCATCGCCCTTGGCCAGCTTGGCGACTTTTTCGTTGGTGATCTTGCGCAGCACTTCGATCTGCCGCGAGGTCATCTCTTCGATCTCGTCGATCTGCTCGTTGACGCGGGGGTCCTTGTCGGAGTAGCGGATGCGCTTGAGATTCTTCGTCGAGATGCGCTCGATCGTCTCGCGGTCCAGAATCGCCGCCTTGGTCAGCAATCGCTTGTTGGTCCGCTCGTCGTGCAGATCAGCCAGCACTTCCTTGCCGCCCAGGATTCCTTCCAAACGCTTCAATCGCTCGTCGGTCAGAATGCGAATCTCGTCGCCCAGATTTTTCTCCAGCTTGGCCACGTACTCGCCCTCAATCTGCTTGGCTCGCTCGTCCTTCTCCTGGCCCTTGCGGCTGAAGATGCGCACGTCCACAATCGTGCCTTCGATCCCTGGAGGGCAAGTCAATGAAGCATCGCGCACATCGCCGGCCTTCTCGCCGAAGATCGCCCGCAGCAGCTTCTCTTCCGGCGTCAACTGCGTCTCTCCCTTGGGAGTGACCTTGCCCACCAGAATATCGCCGTGCTTGATCTGCGCGCCGATGCGGATTACTCCGCTTTCATCTAGATCGCGCAGCGCGTGTTCGCTCACGTTCGGAATATCACGCGTAATCTCTTCCGGTCCCAGCTTGGTGTCGCGCGCTTCAATCTCGAACTCTTCAATGTGGACCGAAGTGTAATAGTCCTCTCTCACCAGCTTCTCGCTGATCAGAATCGCGTCCTCGAAGTTGTAGCCGCGCCACGGCATGAAGGCCACCAGCACATTGCGTCCCAGCGCCAACTCGCCCTGCTCGGTGCACGGTCCGTCGGCGATCACCTGCCCCTTGACCACCCGCTCGCCCTCGCGGACGACCGGTTTTTGATTGATGCAGGTGTTCTGGTTCGAGCGCTTGAACTTGATCAGCGTGTAGATGTCCGAACCCACTTCGCGCGACAACTGCGTCGGGTGATGCTCGCCCTCGACGCGCACGATGATGCGCTGCGAGTCCACTGAATCCACAATGCCGTTGCGCTTGGCCAGAATCACAGCGCCGGAGTCGCGCGCCGTCACGCCTTCCATTCCCGTGCCCACCAGAGGCGCTTCGGCCACCAGCAGCGGCACTGACTGCCGTTGCATATTCGCGCCCATCAGTGCGCGGTTGGCGTCGTCATGCTCCAGGAACGGAACCAGCGACGCGGCCACGGAAACCAGTTGCTTCGGACTCACGTCGATGTAATCCACATCTCCGCGATTCACCGGCACAAAGTTGCCTTGCCGCCGCGCATTCACCAGATCCTCGGTGATAAAACCCTCATCGTTGAATTCGATATTGGCCTGCGCAATGGTGTGCTTGTCCTCTTCCCAGGCGGAGAGATAGAAGCTGAAAGGGATGTGGTCAATGACCCGCTTGCCCGCCTTCTTGAGCCCCGCGTTCAGACGCGCAGCCTCTTCCTTCTCGATGTGGTCGCCCACGCGCAAGCCGCTCTCGCCGGCGTTGGCAATCTCCACAAAATCCAGAATGCGCGAGTCCTTCACTTTGCGATAAGGCGACTCGATGAAGCCGTATTCGTTGATGCGCGCAAAGCAGCTCAGTGAGCTGATCAGTCCGATGTTCGGACCTTCCGGCGTTTCAATCGGACAGATGCGCCCATAGTGTGTTGTATGCACGTCGCGCACTTCAAAGCCCGCGCGTTCGCGGCTCAAACCGCCCGGTCCAAGCGCCGAGAGACGCCGCTTGTGCGTAATTTCGGAGAGCGGATTGGTCTGGTCCATGAACTGCGACAACTGCGAACTTCCGAAGAACTCGCGAATCGCCGCCATCACCGGCTTGGCGTTGATCAGGTCGTGCGGCATCGCCGTCGAAAGCTCCTGATAAACGCTCATCTTTTCCTTGATCGCCCGCTCCATGCGCACCAGGCCGATGCGGAACTGATTCTCCATCAGTTCGCCCACCGCTCTCACGCGGCGGTTGCCCAGGTGATCGATGTCGTCCACCATGCCGATGTTCTTGCGCAGCTTCAGCAGGTAGCGGATCGTCGCGTAGAAATCCTCCGGCGTCAAGGTGCGATTGTTCAGTTGCGTCGCATCCTGATTCTCGTAGAGCTTGATGTTGAACTTCAACCGGCCCACGCGCGAGAAATCATACTTGCGCTGATCAAAGAACATGCCTTCAAACAGAGCCGTCGCCGTGTCCAGCGTCGGCGGATCGCCCGGGCGCAGCTTGCGATAGATTTCAATCAGCGCTTCCTCCGGCTTGCGGATCGAATCACGCTTCAGCGTGTTGGTGATGATGTTGCCCACATCGTCGCGCTCCGGGAAGAAGACCTCGAAGCTGGCCGCGCCGCTCGACAGAATCTTGTGCAGCCGGTCGGCCGTCAGTTCGATGTTGGCTTCCACCACCACTTCGCCTGTATTCAAATCCACTACGTCCGCCGCGGTCAGCGCCCCATCCAGCTCGGCCTGCTCCACTTCCACGCGGTCAATGGCTGCGGCTCTCAGCGCCTTCAATGAGTGCGGCGTAATCTTGCGCCCGCTGAAGGCAATCTCCACGCCGTTATGCAGCACTGCGTGAGCAGGCTTTGCGCCCACCAGGTGCGTCGTGCCATGACCCTCTTCGGGAACCGCCCATTGCAGCTTGCCGTCGGCGATGTGCAGCCGGTCCACGGTGTAAAAGGTCTTCAAAATCTCTTCGTCCGAACGCAGCCCCAGCGCCCGCAGGAAGATCGTCCCCAGGAACTTGCGCTTGCGGTCGATGCGGACGTAAAGTATATTTTTTTGGTCGTACTCGAACTCCACCCACGAGCCGCGATAGGGAATGATTTTGCCCAGAAAATATGTGCGGTTGTTGGCCGTCTCGAAAAAGACGCCAGGCGAGCGGTGCAACTGCGAGACAATCACGCGCTCGGTCCCGTTCACAATGAAGGTGCCGTTCGGCGTCATCAAGGGAATATCGCCGAAGAAGACCTCTTGTTCTTTGATATCGCGAATCGACTTGTTGCCAGTCTCCGGGTCCTTGTCGTAAATCGTCAGGCGCACGGTGACCTTCAAGGGTGCGGAGAAGGTCATGCCCCGCTCCTCGCACTCCTGCTGGTCATACTTCAGCTGCAAGCTCACCGGATCGCCGCACTTGTTGCAGAAGTCGGGCGTATTTTTGTTATACGTGCCGCACTTCTGGCAGAGCACATCGCCGGAATGGAATGGGTCGGTAATCACCATCGCTCCGCAATGCACGCATGCCGTGCGCAAATGATGCAGGCCCTTCAAGTGGCCGCATTTGCACTCCCAGTTGCCAATCGAAAAATCCACAAAGTCGAGTTGCGAGATCCCGCGGAAATCAGTGATCGGAAAGACCGATACAAACACCGACTGCAAACCGGCGTCATCGCGCTCGTTAGGCAGCTTGTCCATCTGCAGAAAACGCTCATACGAGCGCCGCTGCACTTCAATCAGGTTGGGAATCTGGGTTGCGGTGGGAATCTTGGAAAAATCGAGCCGGCTGCGAATCGCGCGCTTCTCGTTGGGCATGTTCACTCCTGACCCTGGTCGCTCCGGACGCCAAACTTGACCCCGGGCCAGCGCCCGAGTCTGATCGGCGCCGGCTAACTACGTATTTAAGTCAAAAAAACCGGACTGGCCTCACTGCAATCTCCAGCCCCATCCCTGAAAACCCGGTAACCGCCAAGTAATTCGGTTCCCCAGACAGTAAACTCACCGCCATCCGACCCCACGACTGCATTCCAAAAGAAACATCAAAAAATTACGTCGCGGGTATTGCCGCACATCTGGCATCTGCGCTACACTGCGCACATCCGGGGAAGCAAATGCTACCAAAAAGCCTGTTTACGATTTTGGTACACACCGCGCGGTATTTCCCAAAAAGGGCACCCCGCGCGGACGGGAGACACAAAAAGCTCGCGAGGACACAATGCCTCACGAGCGCGGCCCACTGCCTGTGCTCCCATCCGAATTCTTTTGCCTGCTCTCGCCGATCCCAAAGCTCGCTTCTACCGCTCGCTCGCCAGCCACTCGCATCGTCAACGAATACCCCGCCTGCCGACTAGATAAACTGTTGACCACTAGGCACTTAACTGCAAATCAAATTCCGCCGCCAGAGGGCTTGGCTCTGCCCCGGAGATGCGGACGCTTGCGTGCCTGTCCACCTCTGTCAAGACGCGCCGTGCAGCTCCGCTCATCCCCTGAAAAAATCGGAATAGAACGAAAAGACGCGCAATCATTATCGTAGCGCGTCCCGGCTCGCCGTGCAAGCTGCCCGGCCGCATAGCCGGGCAGCTTGTTCCAGCCTACTTGATTTCGATGGTAGCGATGCCTTCAAACTTCTTTTTGATGGCATCGGCCTCGTCCTTGGTCGCGTTCTCCTTCAGCGCCTTGGGTGCGCCGTCCACCAGATCCTTGGCTTCCTTCAGACCCAGAGAGGTGATCTCACGAACCGCCTTGATGGTGTTGATCTTGTTCGCGCCAAAGTCCTTCAGAATTACTTGGAACTCGGTCTTCTCCTCAACTACAGGAGCCGCCGCGCCGCCTGCCGCCGCTGCAACTGGTGCCGCCGCCGCCGCTGAAACGCCAAGACGCTCTTCCAGCTTCTTCACCAAAGCCGCCGCTTCCAGCAGGCTCAATGCTACGATTTGCTCTTCCAACTGTGCCAGATCCGCCATTGTTTTCTCCATTCACACTTTGTTTTGAATTGTTTTCCCTAGAGCCGCAAAGCCAAACCGGAAGTTTCCGATGCGCCAGACCCGCGCACTTCCTGCCCAGTTCCCGGCCAAAACTTGTACTAAGATCAATCCTGCTGGGTGCCCCCGGTCTCGATTTTGAGACCGGGGAGTCCATGAACCCTAGCGGCCTAAGCGGCAGCTGAAAACTTTTCCTTCTCCACGCCTTGCCCCAGCACCACCGCAACGCTCTTGCCCGTGGCGTTGATCACCGTTGCCAGGCGCTGCGCCGGAGCATTGATGAGGAAGAGAAGCTTGGCAAAGAGTTCTTCCTTGCCCGGCATCGTCGCCAGAGCCTTGACCTCTTCCACCGTCAACAGCTTGCCATCCACAATGCCCAGCTTGAACTGAAACTCTGCATTGTCGCTCGCCCACTTGGCAAAGACTTTCGCCAGCGCCACCGGGTCGCCCGCTGTGAAGGCCACCGAATTCACGCCCTTGAGGCCTTTCAACGCGGCCTCCACCTGCGTGCCCTGGCCGGATACCGCCGCCAGCTTGTTCTTCACCACGCGATATTTGCCGCCTGCCTCGCGAATGACTTTGCGTAATTGAAAATCCTTGGCCACGGTTAGCTTGGCAAATGTGCCAATAATCGCCGTCGTCGAGCCTTCAAGCTCCTTGGCCAGCAGTTGAACCTTCTCTGTCTTCTTCGCCCTTGAAATCGCCATCTCGTCGCTCCGCTCCGACAGTGGACAGTCAACAGTGGACAGTGAACAGTTTGAAAACCGTCTGTTCCGCGCTCCCCGCTGGAATTGCCCCTTGCCGATTGCCCTTACCGGGCCTTTTGTTATCAACCCTTTTGTCGAATCCACACGCCCATAAACAAGGATCAGCGGCTCACTGCATCATTTGTCCACTGTCCACTGTTCACTGTCTACTAGCTAGTGCTTGCCCGCCGCGTCCGCGACAGCGTTATCCAGAGGCACTCCAGGCCCCATCGTCGAGCTCAGTGTCACGCTCTTGATGTACTTGCCCTTGGCCGCCGAAGGCTTGCTGCGCACCACCGCGCCAATCACCGTCGTCGCGTTGTCGATCAGCTTCTGCGGGTCAAAGCTCAGCTTGCCCACGGGCACATGCACCAGGCTGGTCTTGTCGGCGCGATACTCCACCTTGCCGGCCTTGATCTCCTTGACCGCCGCGGCCACATCCATGGTCACGGTTCCGGTCTTGGGATTCGGCATCAAACCCTTGGGTCCGAGGATCTTGCCCAACCGGCCGACAACCTTCATCATGTCCGGTGTGGCGATCAGAGCGTCAAAGTCGGTCCAGCTTTCCTTCTGGATCTTCTCCACCATCTCTTCGCCGCCCACAAAGTCCGCTCCTGCCGCCGTCGCTTCCTTCTGGCGGTCGCCGGTGCAGATCACAGCGACAGACTTGGTCTTGCCCAGCCCATGAGGCAGCACCACGGTTCCGCGCACCATCTGGTCGGCATGGCGCGTGTCCACGCCAAGGCGCATTGTCAGATCAACAGTTTCATCGAATTTGGCGTACTTCACCTGCTTGAGCAGGCTGACCGCCTCGGGCAGGGCATACGACGGCTTGACCACAGCCGCACGCGCCTTCACTATATTCTTGCTGGTTTTTCTGGCCATTCTTCCCTCGTCTCCCACCGCCTCTGCCAGCCCCGCTTTGCGGAGAACTTCTCGCTGGAGGGGCAACGTTTGCGTCGCCGCGCCTCAAGCACTCAAGCCCAGAAACCGTGGTCCATGTGACGGCCCAGAGATTTCCCCTGGACACATTAAAGAATCATAGCGGAACGGCCCAGGAATTGCAAACCGGCTTACCCCACACCGGCTGCTTCAAATCTTCCAATGTAGACGGCGCACGGAGAGTGGCCCATCGGACGAATCAATGCCTCCCGCAATACTCACGCTGATCGCATCGGTGCGCTCACGATCCGTTGCAAGCGCCGAAACCTTGGCGAAGGATAACTTTATGCCGGATCAAGAGGCAAGCGCATTCCTTGACGGCTTAGGTTGAAAGAAGGTAGCATGAGTCTAAATATCTGGGCCATATATAGGAGATTACTACTTGTTTGCGAAGCATCATGCCGCCTTCCGGCCCGCGTTTTGGATTGTTGGACTCGGGGTGATTTGCCTCGTGCTGGCCAGTTGTGGAGGAAGCAGCAAAATCACTCCGCAGATCAGTTGGACCGATCCTTCCCCAATTTCCTATGGAACAGCGCTGAGTGCGACGCAACTGGATGCAACGACCAGCGTTCCCGGCACCTACGTCTATAGTCCCTCTCTAGGCGCAGTGCTCTCCGCCGGATCGCAGACGCTTTCTGTCAACTTCACCCCTACGGATACAGCAACCTACGCAACCGTCACCGCCAGCGTAACGCTCAAGGTAGAGCCTCTTGCCTCACCCGCCATTACTTGGAGCGCGCCCGCGGCCATCCCCTATGGCACGGCGTTGAGTGCCGCGCAATTGAACGCCCAGGAGAGCATTCCAGGCGCCTTTGTGTATAGCCCTTCCTTAAGCGCGGTGCTGACCGCGGGCTTGCAGACGCTTTCAGTGACCTTTACCCCAACTGACCCGAATTACTCCGTGGTCAACGACAGCGTGACGATTACCGTGAGTCAAGCAGCCCCTGTGCTGAGCTGGGCTGCTCCCGCGGCCATCCCGTATGGCACGGCGCTGAGCGGGACGCAACTCAACGCAGCTTCCAGCGTCCCTGGCGCCTTTGCATACTCCCCGTCTGCCGGCACGCAACTCTCGCTCGGCTCGCATCTGCTTTCAGCTACCTTTACCCCTTCAGATTCACGGGACTACACTTCCGCCACCGCAAGCGTGACGCTTACTGTTACGCAAGCGGCGCCGCAGATCACTTGGCCAACTCCAGCGCCGATTACTTATGGCACGGCGCTAAGCGGGACGCAACTCAACGCCGCTTCAACGATCGCTGGAAGTTACTCCTATTCGCCTGCTTTGGGGACGGTGCTGACCGCCGGGACGCAGACGCTTTCGGTGACCTTCACCCCAACCGACGCAACTGATTACACAAGCGCGCAAGCCTCTGTGCAGTTGAAGGTGAATCAGGCCACGCCGGCGATCAGTTGGGCTGCTCCCGCGGCCATCATTTACGGCACGGCGCTGAGCGGGACGCAACTCAACGCCGGTTCAACGGTTGCTGGAACCCTGACCTATTCGCCTGCTTTGGGAGCGGTGCTGACCGCCGGGACGCAGACGCTTTCGGTGACCTTCACCCCAACCGACGCGACCGATTACACAACCGCAAAAGCTTCTGTGCCTTTGACGGTGAATCAAGCCATGCCGGCGATCAGTTGGACTGCGCCCGCGGCCATCACGTACGGCACGGCGCTGAACGCAACGCAGCTTGACGCCACAGCAAACCTGCCTGGAACATTCGTCTATGCGCCATCGATAGGAGCGGTGCTGACTGCGGGCACGCAGACGCTTTCGGTGACCTTTACCCCAACGGATGCAGCCGATTACACAACCACGCAAGCTTTGGTGCCATTGACGGTGAATCAGGCCACGCCGGCGATCAGTTGGACTGCGCCCGCGGCCATCACGTATGGCACGGCGCTGAGCGGGATGCAACTCAACGCCCGTTCAACGGTTGCTGGAACCCTGACCTATTCGCCCGCTTTGGGAGCATTACTGACCGCAGGGACGCAGATGCTTTCGGTGACCTTCACCCCAACTGACGCAACTGATTACACAACCACGCAAGCTTCCGTGCCGTTGACGGTAAATCCGGCCACGCCCATGATCGCATGGACGCCCACCGCCCAGCTCGCCGTTGGATCGCCTTTGGGGCCAGGGCAGTTGAATGCAGCTGTCATCTCGCCGGGCGGTACAACAGCGCTGGGCGGCAGTTTTGTCTACACGCCGCCTGCCGGGACCATCTTTACTTCGCCCGGGCCGCAGACTCTTTCGACCACCTTCACGCCTTACGACACGAGCGACTACACCACGGCGCAGGCCAGCATTCTTATGACGGCGTCCGTCTTTGGCGTGGCGGCCTGGGGAGATTCACTGACCGAAGGCACAGCCGGTTCATTGGACGTGGATCCTTATCCCAGCGAACTTCAGGAATTGCTTACGCTGCCGGTGGTGAACCTGGGGATTGACGGACAGACATCCACACAGATCGGTGTGCGGGAAGGCGGGGTTTCGGCCGTCGTTTCCATTGATGGCGGGGTGATTCCAGCCTCTGGCGGCGTTACCGTGACTTTCCCCACTTGCTCGGCCTCCAACTGCCCAATCTACACGCCGGTTACTCCCTACGGACCGGACGGGGGTCTCTCTGGAACGATCCTCGGAGTCCATGGAACGGTCACGATTGATAATACGGGGACGATTCTTACCTTTGCACGAACAACTCCGGGGAGTGAGGTAAGCGCCCCCGGAACTCCAGCGTTTGTGGTGGACACTCCCTATGCCAACTACATTCCTGTCTTCTGGGAGGGGCGCAATGATTTTGCATGGACAGGGCAGATCCTATCGGATTTGGCCGGCCAGGTGGCGACCGTTGCTCCCGGGCAGGACTATGTGGTCTTGTCGGTTATCAACGAAAACAGGCCGGTCGAATGGTACGGCGCATCCGGAAATTTTTCGTACCAATGGCTTATTCCCTTTAATGAACAGCTAGGGAGCATCTACGGATCGCATTACATGGACATCCGGAAGATACTCGTGGACGCTTACGATCCTGCGCAGGCAACAGATGTCACCGATTACCAGCACGACGAGCCGCCTTCATCGCTGCGGGCAATCCTCATGGAGTCAACGCTTGCCAGCGCCATCGGTCCGGCGGATACCAGTATCACTCTGAATGCAACAAAACCGCCAAATCGCATTCCGGTTGTCACGACAATTGTGAAAATCGACGACGGAGCCAATGCTGAAAACGTACAGGTCACCGCGGTCAACGGCGGTACATTGACCGTGACGCGAGGCTTTGGCGGAACTCAGACAGCGCACGCTGCCGGCGCGCCGATTGTGGCGCTCGACATGGTTCATCTCAACGCGCAAGGCCATCAGATAGTCGCCAACGCCGTGGCGCAATACTTGTCCGCGTATGCCAAATGAGAACGAAAAAAACGACCTCGCCGTGGAAATAATGTCAAGCCGGATGCAGACATTTGAAGATGCGCTTGCATCTGTATTATTGAAGCTTGAGCCGGCTTTCAAGCATCTCTTCCTCAGAGGGGCGGAATGATCTATCTGACGCGGCGGGCCACCTTCTCCGCTTCGCACTACTACTGGAATCCGAAATGGAATGCGGAGAAGAACGAGCAGGTCTTCGGCCGCTGCTCCAATCGCAACGGCCATGGGCATAACTATACGCTGGAGGTCACCGTAGCGGGTGAGCCGGACCCGGTCTCTGGCTTTGTGGTCGATCTGAAATGGTTGCGGGATGCCATTGAACGCGAGGTGCTCGCTGCCTGGGACCATCGCCACCTGAATCTTGAGGTTCCTGATTTTATCGCGTCTAAGGTGGCCGCAACGATTCCGACAACCGAGAACCTGGCCATCGCCGCCTGGAAGCGCCTGGAGCCGTCTGTACAGGGCGCGGGCGGCGCGCGGTTGAGCCGAGTGCGCATCTACGAGACGCCGGAGATCTTCGCGGAATACCGAGGGGAAGCATGAGAGCCTACTTCGGCCGCCGCTACACCATAAGCGCGAGTCACAGGCTGCACGCGGATGGGTTCTCGCCGGAACAGAACCGCACACTCTACGGCAAGTGCAACAATCCACATGGACATGGGCATAATTACGTCGTGGAAGTGCTGGTGGGCGGAGAGGTTGACCCGGAGACCGGCATGGTCATTAACCTGGCGGCACTGGACAAGGTGCTGCGGGCGCGGGTGGTTGACCGATTCGACCACAGCAATCTCAATCTCGATCCGCTCTTTGTGAATCGAGTGCCGACGACGGAGAATCTTTGTAGAGTGGTCTTTGGATTGATGAAGAATGCGCTGCCGGCCGGTTGCCTGGAGCGGGTACGCGTTGAAGAGACGGAAAACAACTTTTTCGAGTGTGAAGGCGAGTAAGACGCCCAATTCCCCTGGGTCAGAGGACAAAAATTATGGCACAGCCAATTGCATTGAGCAAAAGAGTTCATCGCTCCGCCGAGATCGATAAAAGCATGAACGGCTTCAGTACTGAGGAGATCATCCGCGAGATTCTGCTCCGCTTGGGCGAAGACCCCAGTCGCGACGGTTTGGTGGCCACGCCGGGGCGCGTCGAGAAGTCAATGGCCTTTTTGACCAAAGGCTACGACGAGAATGCGGCCGAAATCCTGCGCGGCGCACTCTTCGACGAGGACTATGACGAGATGGTCATCGTCAAGGATATCGAGATTTTCTCGCTTTGCGAGCACCATATGCTGCCTTTCTTCGGCAAGGTTCATGTGGCCTATGTGCCGAATGGTAAGGTGATCGGGCTGAGCAAGATTCCCCGGCTGGTGGAGGTCTTTGCGCGCCGGTTGCAGATTCAGGAGCGGCTGACACGGCAGATTGCCGATGCCATTCAGGATGCGATTGCGCCGCAGGGCGTGGGCGTGGTCATTGAGGCGCGCCACCTGTGCATGATGATGCGCGGCATTGAGAAGCAACACTCATCGACTGTAACGAGCGCCATGCTCGGCTGCTTCCGCAAGAAAGAGACCCGTCTGGAATTTCTCTCGCTGGTCCGTCAGCCTGGCAACGGCGGCATATAAATTGGGTACTCCATCCTTTCGCGTTCTATGCGAAAGGGTGGAATACTACAAACTTCAATCGATCTTGTCAGCTACAGTAGATAGGTGAACGGACTTCTCGTTATCGATAAACCGGCCGGCATGACCAGCCATGATGTAGTGGGCATACTGCGCCGGATCACCCGGGAAAAATCCATCGGCCATCTAGGCACGCTCGACCCCATGGCCACCGGTGTTCTGCCGCTGATGCTGGGCAAGTTTACCCGCTTGGCACAGTACTTCTCTTCGGCGGAAAAAAGCTATTCGGGTACCATCCGCTTCGGCTATGCCACCGACACCTACGACACTGAAGGCGTGCCTGCAACCCCGGACTCCAGCCCTACTCTTACCCTCGACCAGCTCCGCGCCGCCGCCCGCCGCTTTCACGGCGAGATGCAGCAGATGCCGCCTGCTTACTCCGCCAAGAAGATTGCCGGCACGCCCGCCTACAAGCTGGCGCGCGAGGGCAAGCCGGTCGAGTTGAAGGCCGTGCGGGTGCTCATCCGCAACTTTGAGATTCTCGCCCTCGACGGCGTCCAGGCCAGCTTCACGATGAGCATCAGCGCTGGCGGCTACGTGCGCTCGGTGGCTCATGAGCTAGGCCAAGATCTGGGCTGTGGAGCGCATCTGAGCAGTCTGCGCCGCACACAGGCCGGAGACTTCACGCTCGCCGATGCGCACACTCTGGACGAGCTGCAAGCGTTGGCCGGGAACGCCGAAGCCTTGGAGGCCCAGTGCATCCATCCGCGTGCGTTGCTGCCGGAGATGCCCTCGGTCACCGGCGATGTGTTGGCCCTCGGTCGCCTGCGCAACGGCGCGCAGGCCAATCTACCGGAGTTTTCCCAGGCACCGCTGGTCAAGGTCTTTGCCGGTCAACGTGAGCTGGTAGGGATAGCTAAGCGCGTGGCCGGGACGCTCTTTCAACCGGTGGTGGGGATGGGTTAAGAAGAGAACGGAGGGAGCAGGGGCCTTTACAGGCTGCGGAAAAACTCAATAAAGAGTCCAGAAGTGTCAGGGCACGACTTCAGTCGTGCCGCAAATGACTGATAATAAAAGTTGGGCTTTAGCCCCTGAGGGATGTATTTCCGGGACTTCACACGGATCCAGGTCTTTTTCTGCAGCCTGTTTAGGCCCGGGCCTCTTTGCTATTTCCATGACTTTTATCAAATGCGATTGTAGTAAAAGGCGCCTTGCAAAGTACCGCTAAGTGATTTGCATCACAGTATACTGATTCTTGGCCTGATTAAGGTGGGAAGCGAAATGTATTTACTCTGGCTCCGAGTTGCGGCAATTCTTTATGCGGCGGGCGCAATCGCCATCTTTCCGGCGGTCCTCTACGGGCTGACCCGCTGGCGCAAGAGCTGCGTCCATCTGGCCGGACTGGGCTTCTTCTTTCACTTCGTCTCTTGCGTCGAGATGCTCGTCCAGGCGCACCGCTGGATGCCGGTTGGGGTCAATGAGGTCGAGTCGCTGCTGGGCTTTGCCGTCGTCGGCCTTTTCTTTCTGGTCTGGTGGCGCTACGACGCAATCTCCCTGGGTATCTTTGTTCTACCCATCACGTTCTTTGCGGTTTTTGTGCCTTCTCTGGGGCCGGATCGCTACACCTTCCCCTCGGAAGGCGTCCGCATCAGTTGGCTGGTGGCTCACATTGCCGCGCTGCTGGCGGCTTATGTGGCATTGGGTTTCAGCCTGCTGGCCTCCGTACTTTACCTCGTCCAGGAGCGCCGCCTGAAGAGCAAGCACAAGCCCGGTGAGGACTCCTGGTGGGGACCGTTGGACTGGCTTCCATCTTTGGATACCTTAGAACGCATTGCTCACGCCACGCTGGAGTTTGGCTTTCCCTGCATGACCGTTGGACTGATCATTGGCTCGGTGCTGGCGCAGGAGGTTGGCGGTCCGGGCTACTTCCTCGATCCCAAGGTCATTCTCTCCTACCTGCTGTGGCTGGTTTACGTCACATTGCTCTTTGTTCGCCGCTCGGCGGGCCTGCGGGGGCGGCGGGCTGCGTATCTCTCCGGTGCTGTTTTTCTCGTCATGCTGGCCGTGCTATTGGCCAATGCATTCAGCCATGTACACAGGTACGGTCCGCGATGAGCCTGGTCCTGATTGGCGTCAACCACAAGACCGCTCCCATCGAGGTGCGCGAACGGATAGCTATCTCGCGCGACGATCTGCCTGGAACCACCCGCGCCTTGGCTGCCGTGCCCGGCGTCGCCGAGTGCATGATTGTCTCTACCTGCAATCGCGTCGAGATTCTGGCCGCAGTGGAAAGCTCCAGTCTCAATCTGACCTCTTTTCTGCAACGGCATTTCAACCTGGACCCCGCGCTGTTGGCACCGCACCTCTACGAACATCGCGACCAGGAGGCGGTGCGCCATCTCTTCCGCGTGGCTGCCAGCCTGGATTCGATGGTGGTGGGCGAGCCGCAGATCCTCGGCCAGGTCAAAGAGGCCTTCGCCACCGCCCGCGCCTCGGGCACCGTCGGCGGACAGCTCGAGCATCTGCTTCAATGCACCTTTGCCGCCGCCAAAAAAGTCCGTAGTGAGACCGAGATTGGCTCCAACTCGGTTTCCATCGCCTCGGTAGCCGTCGAACTGGCGCGCAAAATCTTCGGATCGCTGGCTGGCCGCACGGTCTTCCTGGTGGGCGCGGGCAAAATGAGCGAACTCGCGGCCCGCCATCTGGTGCAGCAGGGCGCGGGAGCCATTCTGGTCACCAATCGGACCCTGGAGCGCGCGCGCCGAATGGCGGAGACCTTCAACGGCCAGGTCATTCCCTTCGAGCAGCTTCACGATGCAGCTGGCCAGGCCGACATTGTCATCAGCTCCACCGGCGCGCCCCACCCCATCTTCCGCCGCGAGCACGGTCAGGCATTCCTGCAACGCCGCCGCAACCGGCCCATGTTCTTCATCGACATCGCCGTTCCGCGCGACGTGGACCCGGAGATGGGCAAGCTGGAGGGCATCTTTGTCTACGACATCGACGACCTGCAAGCCGTCGCCGCAGCCCATCTCTCCGAGCGCAGCCGTGAGGCCACTGACGCCGAGGCGCTGATTGCCGCCGAGGTCGAGCGCTTCCACCAGCGTCAGCTTACCGTCAACGTAGCCCCGGCGATTGTGGCCCTGCAACAGCAGGCCGAAGAGATTCGCCAGGCAGAACTCAAGCGTGTGCAGGCCCGTCTTGGCTCGCTCAGCGCCGAGCAGATTGCGGCGATTGAGGCGCTCACCCGCGGCCTGGTCAACAAATTCCTTCACCCGCCCATGCAGGCCCTCAAGCAGGCCGCCCGCGAGAACGATGAAACCCGGCTGGTTGCGCTTTACGAAACCTGGTCGCTGCCTGCCGCCGATAACAAATCGCAGGATGAGAACAAGTAACTGTTGTCCATCAGATTCGCCGACTAATCAGGAGATGAATAATTGATTGCAAATGCCGCCGCTAACTCGCTAACTTGCTATTACCGCGCAGCGGAAGCTAACTTGCTGTTTCATTTATCAAACTTCACCGTCAATACTTTGCTTATGAGGAGTTGCTAAATCATGAACTTGCGCATCGGGAGCCGCGGCTCGCAACTCGCCCTCTGGCAAGCCAATCACATCGCCGCCTTGCTGCGCGGCCAAGGCCATTCGGTCGAAATCGAGATCATCAAAACCACCGGCGACCGCCTGCATGAGATCACCTTCGCCCAAGTCGGAGCCATCACCGGCGACAAAGGAATGTTCACCAAAGAAATAGAAGAGGCGCTGGCCGACGGACGCGTGGACCTGGCTGTTCATTCGCTCAAGGATCTGCCCACCGAACTGCCGGAACCATTCGCGCTGGCCGCCACGCCGCCGCGCGTGGACCCGAGGGATGTCTTCGTCTCGGCGAAATTTGAAAATCTTGCCGCATTGCCGCTGGGCGCGCGCATCGGCACCAGCAGTCAGCGCCGCCGCGCGCAGTTGAAAGCCCTCCGGCCCGATATCGAGCCAGTCGAATTTCGCGGCAATGTAGACACCCGCCTGCGCAAGCTGGCCGAGGGCCAGGTGGACGCAATCCTGCTCGCCGCCGCCGGCCTGGACCGCCTGGAAAAAAACGAGTGGGTGCGTGAGCGCTTGGAGCCGGCGGAGTTTTGCCCCGCAGCAGGCCAAGGTGCGCTGGGCATCGAAACCCGCAAAGACGACGCGGCGACCATCGCCGCGGTAGCCTTCCTAGACGACCCGGCCACCCGCTTCGCCATTACCGTAGAACGCGCGGCTCTGGCTGCCCTCGGCGGCGGCTGCCAGGTCCCCATCGGCGTGCATTGCCGTCGCGCTCCCGCTTTCGCCGGCCCACAGGAAATGGAACCTGTAAAGGCCATTACCGCTGCTAACTCGCTAACTTGCGATGTCCGCGAAGCGGACGCTAACTTGCTGAATTTATTCCCACAATCTTCGTTGGATACAGGGGCGTCATCCATCACGCGTTCTTTGCAGAATGGGTGGGAAATCTATGCCGTCGTCGCCGATCCGCAAACCGGCAAGGCCGTCCGCGTCTACCATCGCGTGCCTCATCATGGGACCGATGCGGCGGATCTGGGCAAGCTGATCGCGCAAAAGCTGATTGAATCCGGAGCGGGACCGCTGCTTGCCGCCGCCGGAGGCGCACAATGACTCTGCTCTCCCTCAACGGTCGCCGCATTCTGGTCACCCGCGCCGCCCATCAGGCCGGAAGGCTCAGTGAAGGCCTGCGTGCGCTGGGTGCCGAGCCGGTTGAGCTTCCCGTGATCGAGATCGGCCCGCCGGAGTCATTCGAGCCTCTGGATGACGCTCTGCAACATCTGGATCGCTATGACTGGCTGATTCTGACCAGCGCCAATACCATCGAGCGATTTTGCAGCCGCGCCCGTCGTTTTGCCGTCAACCCAGCGCATACCGCCGGACTCAAAATCGCCGCAATCGGCCAAGCAACGGCTGAGACGGCGGCGGGCTATGGCTTCCAAGTAGCGGTTGTGCCGCAGGCTTATGTTGCTGAGAGCTTGATCGCGGCGCTTGGTGAGCTGCCTCGCGGCAAGCGCATCCTCTTGCCCCGCGCCACCGTCGCCCGCGACGTGATTCCCGATGCGCTGCGCGCGGCTGGTGCCGTGGTCGATGTAGTCGAGGCCTACCGCAACGTGATGCCTGAGGCCGCGCCGCAGCAACTGCGCCAAGCGCTCGCCGAAGGCCTCGATGCAGCTACCTTCACCAGTTCCTCCAGCGCAACGCATCTGGCCGAAGCAGCCCGCATGGCCGGAGTTGTATGGCCACTCGCCGCCATCCCAGCAGTTTCCATCGGACCGATCACCAGCCAAACCTTGCGCGAGCTAGGCTGGCCGCCCGCCGCCGAAGCAGCCCCCTCCGACATTCCCGGCCTGCTTGCGGCTGTTGATAACTTTTTCAATGCAACGCGGAGATAGCGGAGGGAGCAGGGGCCTTTAGGCCCCTGAATGAGAGCGAATCTAAAGGGCCTTCAGGCCCGGGCCTTTGTGTTTTTGTCCAGGTTTGTCATCGAATATAGATGTAACTCAAGACAGGCCCTAACTTCTCCAGCTCTTGTCCTTCGAACTGCAAAGCTGCTCCAAGTTGCAGCGCTCACACTTCGGCCTCCGCGCCTCGCAAACCTGCCGCCCATGATGAATGATCTGGTGAGAGAAATCAATCCAGCGGCTCGGCGGCAGAATTTGCATCAGCTCCTGCTCGACCTTTTGCGGAGTCTCGCCTTTGGCCAGGCCAAGCCGTCGCGCGATGCGAAAAACGTGCGTATCCACCACCACGCCTTCCGCCTTGCCAAAAGCAACGCCGAGAACCACGTTGGCCGTCTTCCTGGCCGCACCCGGTATGGTGATTAACTCCGCCAGAGTTTGCGGAACCTGCCCGCCAAACTCTTCGACAACCCTGCGCGCCGCTCCATGAATCGATTTTGCTTTATTGTGAAAAAATCCTGTCGTACGAATGAGAGCTTCCAGTTGCGGCAGCGTCGCCTTGGCCATCTTTTGCGGGGTAGGGAAGCGGCGGAATAACTCCGGAGTTACCAGGTTCACGCGCACATCCGTGCACTGCGCGGAGAGAATCGTCGCCACCAGCAACTCCCACGGAGAGCGGTGCAGTAGAGCGCATTCAACGGCGGGATAGGCCTCATCAAGTAACTTGAGAATTGCCGCAATCCGTTCCGGCGTCAAATCGCGGCGAGACGGCTTCTTTACGGTAGGTTTCCGGATTGGCTTCGTCAGAGGCATGATGTAACTGTGATTATAAGACAGTCAAAAGAATGTACGCCAATCATTACAATTCGGGCAGCAGCGCCCACTTTGCATGCAACGCATGCCGCTGCCCAAAGGCAAATTAATTGAAAAACTATGGATTGAACCTGCGAACATCCGCGATGTGGACGCCAAGCGTATGCTGGCAAAGAACATTCAGTTGCTGCTCGCTACCTTCAAAGTGGATGGTGCGATGCGTATGCTCAATCGCCTCGCCGGATTGAAGCTCTCGGGCTGGCGAGGAGGTCTCTAACTCGTAGAACTGCCCCATCTGCCCTTGCCCTGGAGCTGCTGGACCGTCATTATAGGTGTTAACCACATCGCCGCTATAAGGATGTTCCTGTATCTTCCAGGCAGAATTCACATACATCTCTGGTCCGGAGGGCTTGTTGTATTGCGCAACAGTCAGTACCCCATGCTGCGCATCGTAACTTCCCAAAATATTCTTGGCGCGCTGCGGGCTAAGTCCGAGCTTGCTGCGATGATTGGAATCAGCCTTAAAGAAAACAGAATCTTCTCTAATAAAAATTCGATCTTCAGGGACTACTCCAAAGTAATCGCGTGTAACTATAGCGCCTAATTCAGACTCCGGCCCATCCTGGAACGGCAGGATCACAGTCGTCTGCGGAGTCGACTGAAGTTGGCTCAAAACCCACAAGGAAAGCAACCCGGATTCCTTCTTCATTGCATCCTTCGAGAGATTGGTAAGCCTGTTTGCTGACTCATGAGCAACCATCTTGACGCCATCCACGGCATCAATTCCAAGATCGCCCCAGACTTCGTGGGGAGAAAGCAAACGCACCTCTCGGTCAATCCGCAATTCAAATTGAGTCCCGGAAAAATTACTAAGTGAAAAATCTTTACGAAAGGTAACGAAGTTCTTGCTTTGGCTAACAATATTAAAAGCTTCTGTGTCAAGCGGCGCGGGTGTATACCAATGCTCTAAGTCAAAAGGCACGCCCGGGGCAAAGAAAATGGAAAACTGACCGCCCTCGGGACCCAGCCAGATGCGATCTTCGCCGCCCACGGCATTCATGTGCTGCGCGATCTCTCCCGATGCGATCAACTCACGGTTGATCCATCCGAAGCCAAGACCGCCTGAGCCAGCAACAGAGCTTGTAAGAACGCGGCCTTGCATGGCAGGCCACACAGCAATCGTTGCGCCGTCATCGTCGGCAAGTACAATCAGCTTGCTATATTTCTCAACAAATGAGACGACTCCGCCAAAACTATTCTCGTTTTCCCGCATTGATCCAAATCCTTTAGACATTGATCGCTCCCGTGTATAACGGCAAAATGCGAGAATTACCATCCGCCCATGGCGCTCTGACGAATGTTACGCACCTTCCGATTGAATGCCAGAAGAAAGATTCGCGTGCGCCTGCGAGCCAAAGAATGCATAAAGCGCAATAACTACATATCCCGCAAGCGGCACAGTGTAGGCCATTGCAATGCTTCCTGTCTGTATGTTGATCCATCCCATCAGTGGCGTAAGAATTGCGCCGCCCACGATAGCCATCACGATCAGCGAACCGCCAATCTTGGTATTGGGTCCAAGCCCTTTCAGTCCCAGCGCAAAGATCGTCGGGAACATCAGCGACATAAAGAAACTCGTAAGCACCATTGCCCACACACCAATCCATCCTGGATCAAGCACATGAACATAATCAAGATTTAAGTTGTTTATTAACCACATACCTATCCTTCCATGTGGTATCATTTGAACAAATTGGACGTGTTCTAGGTGTAAATTAGTAATCAACAACTGCCCTATCCGGTCAGGACGCATCACTCCTACAATTAACAACAATATATTAACAGTGGCAAACACTCCCATTAAAAGGTTAGGCTTTATTGCACGCATCAGCGCAGTTGAGGCAAAACGCCCGACGCCAAAGGCCACCAGAGTCAGAATCAGATAGTTTGCGGCAGGCTTTTCTGGAAGATGTGTATAATCCTGAACATACTGAATCAAGTAACTCCAGGTGCCCACCTGCGCGCCGACATACATGAACTGCGCCAGAACAGCCAGTAAAAAATGCCGCTGAGAAAGAAGATCGGTGATGTGACCGTGATCGCCTCCGTCTTCATGTTCGCTGCGAATCGCAGGAAACTTCTTGATCAGAATCAGCACAGCCCATGCAAGCACAACCAGGGCGAGAAAAAGATACGGCTTGACGACGCGCAGTGTCTCCGAACTAAGATAGGCTGCATAGGTTCCAGCCGTCTGCTTCGCGGCTATCTGATCGGGACGCAATTCAATGCCGGAAAAGATATATATCTTTCCGATAAGAACGCCTGCAATCGATCCTAGCGGGTTGAACGACTGAGAGAAATTCAAACGCTGCGCGGAAGTTTCAGGAGATCCCATCTGCGCAATAAACGGATTGGATGCGGTTTCAAGAAATGAAAGTCCGGTGGCGATTACAAAAAGCGCCATCAGGAAAAACCAATACTGCCCCACAATCGCCGCCGGCCAAAAGAGAATTGTGCCCGTGCCGTAAAGCAGAAGCCCTGTGATGAAGCCGAACTTATAGCCATATTTGCGCATTAAAAGCGCAGCGGGCATGGCCAGCAGAAAGTAGCCCATATAAAACGCTGACTGCACAAGTCCCGCTTGAAAGCGTGAAATCGCAAAGGATTTCATGAACTGACGAATCAGCACATCGTTGAGATTATTCGGAATCGCCCATAGAAAAAAAAGAGCGGTAATTAGAACGAAAAGGCCAATCTGCCCGACGGGAAAGATCGCGGCCTTGGCCTGTGTTTTCGTTGTCGAAGTGGAGTTCATCACAAACATGAATTCATCCTTGGGCCGTTTTTATAGAGTCTCCAGCCATTGATTGATTTGACGATCCTGAATCGCATGCATTGATTCTACCGTGCGCTTTTGACTCTGGAGATGGCCGAGCGCATTCTTGCCTCTGACTCCGCATTCCAGTAGCCGCAGTCCAACTCAAAAAAGACCGTAGTATAGGGAATCGTCATCGTCGACTTGACAACCAGTATGGAAAACATCTGCGCCGCTTGATCCAGCTTGGAGATGATATCATCGTGCGGATCGGAATAAACTGTCATCCCTTCTAGGATGGAGTGCAGCCATGTGCGATAGTTATCCACGCCAGGCGCATCCTTTTCGCAGACAAACTCCAGTTCGCGATCCACGTGAATCACAGGTCGAATATGCTGGCAGGCCTTAAAATTCGCCAGCAGTCGCTCGATGGTAACCTGCTGGCTTTCGCCGGATGCAATGGTTTCAATTCCCGGCCGCGATTGGGATGGATAGGCCGCATCGGCAACAACTAGCCAATTGCGGTGTCCAAACATAATCAGCCGCTTCTCAAGGATTTCTTCCCAATCGGTTAGAGGTTTCAATGATTCATTCTCCATCTCCAGAATCAATTGTTGGTTATTCACTTGGGATCAATGAGTAGTTCTTCATCCGCGCAGACCGCGACCTTGCCGCACTTGCCGGAAGCCATCAAAGAATACGCGTCCGCGGCCTGACCTAGCGCAAAGCGATGTGTGATAATCTCAGCCGGGTGAAGATTCCAGCGCACCAGACGCTCGACTAACTCTTCCATCAGCCAAGTGGAAGTTACCCATGATCCATAGAGAGTCTTTTGATCGTGAATCATATCTGGAGATGGATTCAATTGCATTCCTCCGCCTTCTCCGAGCATCACCATCTTGCCCCACTTGCGCGTGGCGCGAATCGCCGTATTCCGCGCAACTGCGTTGGCCGAGCACTCGACGGCACGCTCCACCCCAAAGCCGCCGGTCAATGCTTTGACCTCATCGACATTATCCGAACCCGAGACCAAAACATCATCGCAAAGCCCAAGAGTCTTGGCTAGCTTCAGCCGCTCATCCACAACATCGATTCCGATAATACGTTGCGCGCCCAGTTTGCGGCACAGCGCGGCAGCGGCAAGCCCAACAGGCCCCAATCCGGTAATTAACACGGCATGATTGCCACTAATTCCAATCTTCTCTAAGCCTTCGTAGACGGTTCCAAATCCACAGGCTACCTGCGCGCCGTCGGAATAAGAAAGCCCATCAGGAAGAGCAATCAGGTCTTTTTCCTCGGCGATCATGTAATCCGCCATGCCGCCGTCGCGTTGCCAGCCGTAGGCGCGCCGGTATTTTTCACTGGTGCAAGAGATCATATAGCCGCGCCTGCAGTCATTGCAGACGCCACATCCAGAGATATGATAGACAATGACGCGATCACCAACCTTGAAAAGTCTGCATCCCGGTCCGGCTTCGATGATCTGGCCGCATGGTTCGTGCCCCGCGATAACTCCTTGATAACCCTCCGGTCCTTTGCCGAGATGCTCGTGATAAATACATCGAATGTCTGATCCGCAGATCGTAGAAGCTTTCACGCGGATCAAAACCTCACCGTGACCTGGGAGGGGCACGGCAACAGTTTTGAGTTGAACGGTGCTGTTACCGGGCAAATATGCCGCTTGCATCGTTTGTTCCATTTCTTCTGTCTCCCTTGATTCAAGACCATATTTTCTCTGACAGCAAATGTTAGGCCGGAGTAATTTCACCTGTAACATCCCATAGATCTTCCCATCTCTGCCCATCTTTCCAGAGAAAGACTTGACCCTTGATAAGTCGGCAGTTTCTATCCAAAGCAGCGATCTGGAGCATTTCTTCATTGGTCAACGGATCGCCAGTAACTCCGAGAAGATTTGCAAAAAGGTTTTTTGGATTAGCGGAGAAGGGAATCGGCGTTTGTCCACGCTGCACTGCCCACTTAAGGCAGACAACCGCGGGATGAATCCCGTGATGCGAGGCGATGCGCAGAATCACAGGATCCTCCGTTGGAGAAGTATCTTCTGGCGTGCGGTCCCGCTCCGGCCTATGAGGCGATCCAAGCGGCGAGTATCCAATAGGCTCTATGCCGCTGGCGCGCACGAACTCGAATAACTCCGGCTGCTGGAAGTGAGGATGCAGTTCCATCTCATTGACGGCCGGACGAATCTTCGCATCCTGAAGAACAAGTTTGAGCTTTGGAACAGTCATATTGGAGGTTCCGATGTGCCGAACCAATCCCTGCTTGACCAGTTCTTCCATTGCCGACCAGGTTTTCATGTAGCTGGTGTGAATGTATGGCTTGGAATCCTTGCTGCGCGCGGTAACATCGCAATATGGCGGATGAAAATTCGGAAATGGCCAATGCACGAGGTATAAATCAAGATAACTGAGTTGCAGATCGGCGAGTGATTTTATGCAGGAGGCAATTACATCCTCGGGAGCGTGCTTGTCGTTCCATACCTTGGATGTGATCCATAACTCCTCGCGCGTCACACCCGACGAGATCACTTCCGCAAGCGCTCTGCCGATCTGAGCTTCATTTCCGTAAACGGAGGCGCAGTCAAAGTGCCGGTAGCCAAACCGCGCCGCCGCCTGTACAGCCTGAGCGACCTGATCGGCAGAAACGTGATCGGAGCCAAATGTGCCCATGCCGATGGCTGGCATCCGCGCTCCACTGGAAAGCGTTCTTTGCGGGATCGCGGAAGGGTTAACTATACTGTTGGCTTCCGCATACGCTGTTAGAGATTCTTGCATTTAGCACTCCCCTCATGATTGGCGTTTCTTGCGCCACGCTTTATAGCGAGCCTGTGGTTCGATTACACAATTCCAACAATCAACCATGTAATCGATACAGTAAACGATAAACCCACCTGTGTGCAACAGCGCCTCAATCACGGAACAAAGGGCCGAAAAATCGGGATTACTTCTTGGAAGATTATGGGATTGCGCGGAAATGACTGTCGCAACTCACTTGTCAAGTCCTTTATGTTGAGCGGCCTCATCCTCCATCGCAGGCAGGATTGCACGCATCTTCTCAAACTCAGGATTGCCCAGGAGTGGCTTCAGGCGCGGGTCTGCCAGCATCTGGAAAAACCACGGGCAGCGGGATTCGTTCGCCGCCTGAAGCTCCTCGATAGCCGCATCAAGGTCGCCGAGCGCCACATGGGCGGCTGGAGTGAAGGAGCGCATCAGGAAGCGTTCGCGGCTGAGCCACTGAAGCCGCTCAAGGGCGGTATGCGCCTCGTCGGAGCGTCCCCCGCAGGCCAGAGCATAGGCGTGCGCCGCAATCGCCGGGTCAAAGAACGGAATCCTCTGCATGAGTTCCTTGGCGATCTGCTCGGCACGCTCTGCTTCTTCGTTGTAGGCGAGAATCAGCGTTCCGTAAAGACTGGAAAATTCGTGTTCGGGAAATAGGCTGAGAGTGATCTGAATTTGCCTCAGGCTTTCGCTTGCCTGGCCATCCAGGTGAAGCGCCCATGCCAGACGGCATTGCAGCCAGGGCGCATAGGGGTCCAGTTGAATGGCCCCTTGCAACAGCTCGATTGCTTCTTGAAAACGGCCTTGGCTAAGCAGGAACATGGTGCGGATGCGCGTGGTCCAAGGGCCGTGGGGCAAATGCGCGCTGAGTAAAAAAGCGTTTTGCGCTGCGGCAAGATCGCGGTCGTAGTGGAAGTGTACCCAGCCCAGCGCGGGCAGAATACCCTCCGCCTGACGGGGAATATCAGGAATGCTTTTCGCCGTGCGATGAATATGGCTTGCCGCGACCGCTGCCGACATGAATCCAAAAAAGGTCTGCGCGACGCACAGATGAACCAGATCAACCTTGGCGGAGATCAGCGATGGATCCACTTCGATGGCTCGCATAAGCTGTTGCATGCCATCCTGCATCCGATGGCGGTGGAGCGTCTGCCACTCATGGCGTCCGCGCAGGAAAAATTCGTAGGCCTCCCGGCGCCGCGGAGCCGCCTTTCCATCTTCCGGAGTGGCGGAAGCAGAGATAGAGAATCCAGACGCAGCCGAGTTCAGCGCCAATGACCCGCCGCCGAAGGCTTCACCCTCCCGCTCCGGCGCTGCCGCGCGGCTGGCGGGGAGGCGAACGCCAAGCCGCCAGGCGATCCGTCGCACCAGCTCCGACTCCAATTTAGCAAACCGGTTCTGGTCCACCAGGATATCTTCAACCCAGATTTGCGTTCCGTCTTCTATGCGGATCATCTCGGCGCGCAGCCGGAATTGCGAGGAATATGCCCGGAGGCTGCCGGTTAGGACCAAGTCGGCTTTGAGCGCCTCGCCAATCTGCTGGGCCGTGAATCCCCGGTTGACTAGTGTAAAGACGGAATCCCTTGCCAGTACGGAGAGGATCGGTGAGCGTGCGTTGGTCAATCTGACAATGGTCTCTTCGGCGAGCGCCGGTCCCAGATGTTTGGGAACAAAGTACAAAGTCTGGAAGGGCAGTATGGCCAGCCGCGGAAGCGCTTCGGTGAAAGAGGGGGTCAGCCGCACGACCTCGGCCGTAAAGCGGTACCCGCGTTTATAAACTGTTTGAATGCAGGCTTCCGGCTCCAATCGTGAGCGCAGAGAAGAGAGACACTTCAGAACGCTGTCCCCAGTCACATGCACATCGCCCCAAAGAGTCTGTTTCAGTTGCAGAGGCGAAACTACTTGACCGGCATGTGCCAGCAGAAGCCGCAGCGCGGTGAGCTCCTTGGGAGGCAGGTGAATCAACTCCTCGTCGCGCCACAGCGTGCCGTCAGCATCCAGGCGGAAGCCGGCAAAGGTGCAGGCCAATATCTTCCCGCGACGGCCCAGTCCCGCCGCTGAGATCCCTACATCTCCGCGGCGGCGGCCAAGAGTGGCGTCCGCGGAACCCAAATCTCCCTGGCGGCGGTTATATCCCATCGCCGTGGCCGATTCCTCTTCGACGTCGCGCAGGCCGGAATGGAGTTTTCTTGTCGCAACCAACGGAATCCCTCGAATCCTGAGCAACAGAATTTACGTTCATCTGCCCATCCAGGCAACTGTTAAAGCCTTCCACAAACAGTACTCGCGGGATATTCCGAACTGAGACCAGGGAAAAATACAGCAGAATCTCCAGCGAATCTCTGAGCTTCATCGAGCCCAGTATGATCTGTGATTCCTAGATTATCCGCTTTTGGATGCCTTACGGGAAGAAAGTCGAACGGTACTTGTGTTTTTCTAATACACGAAGTAACCAAAGCGGGTTACTACTATGCAAACGTCAGGAATTCTTCAGGGTTTCCTCAGCCTTCCCGCTGCTCAAAGGTGCCAAACTGAAACTAGGGAGTTTGCCATGACAAAAACTGTTTCCTACGCTCAGTGGTCCCTTGAGCCGTATTGCATAGGGATGAAGCTGCGCACCCTGCGCACCCAGAAGCGGCTCACCCTGGCGCGATTGGCGACCGAAACCAAGCTGTCCACCGCGCTGCTCTCCAAACTCGAGACGGATCGCATGATTCCCACCCTGCCCACCTTGGCCACCATCTGCCGGGTTTACGGGGTCGGCATGAGCTATTTCTTCTCCGAACCCGGTAAGCATACCCTCTCGATTACCCGCAAATCCCATCTTCAGGGCAACAGCCGGGGGCTCGAGTCGGTCAAGGTTACCCCGCTTAACGTGCTCACGGAGGGAACCCGGCTGGTGGCGCAGATGATTGAGTTTCCTATCGGCGGCACTGCGGGTTCCGCAGGTTCCCACCGCGCCGCTAGCAGTCTGGTTTACGTGCTGGAAGGTAAGCTGCAATTAGACGCGGGAGGGCTCCATGAAATGCTCGATGCAGGCGACTGCGCATATATGGAGAGCGAGATGGCACTCTCCTGGAGCGCGGCCGGCAAGCACCGCTGCCGTATTCTTGTGGTCACCCCAGACGCCGGCCAGCGCGCCGAAGACTAGAGCTTGCGGCCTTTACGGCTTGACCCGCGCAATCAATTGAAAGGAGTTCATGAAGCGCACGGAGTCGGCATACTGACTCTTGATGGGCGACGCCGTAAGCGTCTGATAGAGTGTAGTGCCAACCAGATAAATGCGAGCGGTAAAATGCATCGTGTCATTTTCGGCTTCAAACTCCCGGCCTGGATAGGTGCCGAGGGTGACTTTCTTCCCGTTGACGAAGTGGGCTTTGACGTTGTCAATGGCGCCTTGTTGAGCGCCATTCAAAAGTGTGTCAGTGTCCCGGTTCGCGGCGGCAGAACCATAATCGCAAACTCCGACGTAAAGCGCTGCTTCGCCCACTTCCGCAAGATACGCGCGCAACTCGAATGTTCCTGCATCCGTGGGAACGTTGTCCTTTTGAATGGACGGCTCGACGGGAAAGGAAACACTGAATCCATCTGCCGGATAACTGTAACTCTTCCACGCCGTGCTCTGAGCGCCCAGCGCTTGGGCTAACGAAAGAAGAAGAACGGATATTGCCAAACCGGCTGGCGTTCTGTTGTGCATCGTGCGCATTATCATGGAACCTCCTGATTCCGAACCTGCTTCGGTTCGGCTATCATACTCTTTTCAATCCATCACGAATAGAAAAATGCTGGATTTGTTTATCCAATTCCCGAAAAACGTCAATCCTTGGACCGCCGGATCAGCCGAAATGAATCCAGAAAGCGTGCCGTGTCAGCATACTTCTCTGTCACCGGCACTGTGACCATCGTCTGATAAAGGGTATTGTCAACCAGATAGACACGTGTGGTGATGCGTACTTTGTCGCTGATCGTCTCCACTTCCTCGCCTCCGTGCCCGTCCAACTCAATCTTTTTCTCGTTGAGTGTTTTCGTATTGGCGACAAACTCGATGCCCATCATCATGCGGTCCATCAATGCCTCCGGCGTCAAGCCCGTAGCCTCTGGGCCTTGATCGATCACCGCGGCGCATAAATACGCATTGCCGACCTGCGCGCAATAAGATGTGAAAACGATGTTTCCCAGCGCCGACCCCTGTTTTTCCTCGTCCAGCTTTGGTTCTGCAGGAAACGCGACGCGCAACCCAAGCGCCGGGTAGCTGTATGTCTTCCAGTTCACGGCTTGCGCAGCGGGTGAGGCAGTCGTTTGCGCGCCCAGCACGGCGCTCATCGCAAGCAGGGCTGCCCCGAAGACAGCACTTTTGATCTGGGTATTTCGTCTCCCGTGCATTTGAATCAATCTCCTGAAATCGGTTTCTCCAAAGTATCGCCAATCTAGTTCTACAACTGCGATCACATCATTCAGTTATCACAGAAGCGCAATAACATGAAGGCAGCGCAAATGACACAAACGTAGCGTCGGCCTCCCGGCCGGCTGTAGCGCGGGCGTCTCCGCCTGCTTTTGTTCATAATTCAATACCATTTCACGCTGTCCAAACGTTAATTCTGCCGCGGCAACACAATGTCCGTGATGGTGTACGGCGGGACGGTGATATTGAGTTCATTGCCGGTTGCCGTGAACGGAGCCGCCGCCACAGGCGCGCCCGCGCTAAACTGGCTCGTGCCGTAATCAAAGCGCTTGCCCGCCGCGCCGACGCTTCCATTCTTGAAGGTCACCTTGACCGTTGCTGGCGACTTGGGATCCTTGTTGATGAGCATGATTCCGATATAGCCGTCGCGGCGAAAGCTGGCATGAGCGCCGACCATTCCACCGCTGGAACTGACATCAAGCAGCGCGTCGCCGGGGTTGTGCGCCATAATGTGCAGCATCTGAAAGCCATAGTAGGCGGGACCGAATTTCTTGCGGTCGCCAGAGAGCATAGAGTCGCCGTACATCTCATTCCAACTGATGTTCAACGTGCGGGATTCGAGCAGCGTGGCATAAAAATCAGCGATCCACAGGGCCTTGACCTCGGGATGCTCGATCTTGGGCCAGGAGGCAATCCCAGCCGGCGCAAAGGCCAGCGGAAGTGTATGCCCCTTGGGACAATATGCGTTGTAGTCCGTGAGCATCCCGGTGACGATGTCGTGGAACTGGCCCTTCGAGTTGGCCAGCAGATCGGCCTCGTTCAGAGTCTTCCAGTCGGGCGGTAGAAGCGGCTGCAGGGACCATTCAAGAGTGGCAAAGTCAAGATTCGCGCAGGCACCCTTCAAGACATCCTTGTTCCATGCGATCCCCCACTGGTCGGCGGCCCACGCTTTGGTATCGTCATGTTGGCCGGTCGAGTCCCAATAGGTCTTGGTGCGGTCATTGGGATCGGGCGGTGTCGTCAGCGCCGTTCCAATCTGAATCGAGGGATCGACGGCCCTCATGGCTTTGGCAAACGCAATCAAATTTTGCGCGTAGGCGGAAGGTGAGAGCTTGGGATCGTTTTTGAGCTTGCCATAATCCTTCAGCGCGGTGGGCGCGGGGCCGTGAAGATCGGGGTTGCCCACATGATCGCCGCCGTAATAACCATCGTTGTAGACTTCGTCGCCGATCTGCCAGAGCTTGAAGCCGAAGGGCCGGGGATGCTGGATGCGCAAAAAGTTCAGGCCATCGTCGCTCGGCAGTGGGGCCTGTCCGCGCAGCGTGGCCCAGTAGCCGGCGGTCTGCCAATCCTGCCCGGACGCGTCCTTGCCCAGTGCCTGCGTGCTGGCCGGGTCTCCATTCGCATACGCGACCCAGGCCGCCGCTTCCGCGGGCTCACCCCCGCCGTCGCCGTCGAAGTTAGTGCCGTAGTTCACTTCGATGATCGCCTGGCCAAGCTTTTCCGCCATTTGCGCGAAGTTGGGGAAGTTGGCCTCGGGCGCAAAGTAGCCGGCCTCGGCCCCCTTGTAGCGCGTGGTGGTCTTGGTCGACCAGTGATAGAGATCAGCAATGCCGTGATTGCCCGGAAACCGAGCCACGGTGATCCCCGCCGTGCGCAGATACGGCGCGCTGGCCGGATTGAAGGAGTTGCCGTCGTGGGTCGGGGAGGGGACTCCAAGGGATGTGTCGGTCAAAATGCTCAAACCCTTGCCAAAGTCAATCGTGACATTCGAGTGGTTTTGCCCCAAGGCCGTGCCCGCGACCAGCAGAGTGACCAGTAGGCAGAGAATACCCGGCAATCCTCCAAGAATCTTCGAGTGGTTTGCCTCTCGCATCCTTTTTTCTTTTCTCTGATCTTCCATCCTTGTTTCCTCCATCCTCACCGCAAGCCCTGCAAAAAGCCCATGGACCAACCGAGCAAATCATACCAAAGTGGGGATTGCTCTTGCTTCAGCATTCAAAATGCGCTCCAAGTCGTTGTGAGAAACCTCGACATTCGCCATGCTTCGTGTCAGGGCACGACTTCAGTCGTGCCAATAACACCCATAGAATCAACAGGGCTTTATCCCCTGCGGAATGTTTTTCGAGGGTTTCATCCAAATTCAGCCCTTTTTCCGTAACCTGTTTAGACCCCTGAAGCGGGCCAACAAGCCATTCAGTCACCATCAGTACCGCACCGCGATGATCTCGCCGTCGGATTCATAAACAACATAGGGTCCTGATATCGCGCCAATCCGATCTTGGTCAGCAAAGTGAGCCCAGACGGAGCCGGGTGAGAAAGGATCCTGTGGGTAAGGGCTAGTCCAAACGGCCTGTCCGGTGGTGAGAGAGTAGATTGCATTGGAGATAGGTTCATAGACCGTGTCGGACGTTATCGGTTGAATGCTATGCAACTCCCGCAGAGGCGGGGCGGCAAGCACTTCGCCGGTGAGGCTGACGATGTTACATCCTGCATAGACCGTGGCAGGGAGGGCGGGAGGAAGAGGCGAACTAAAGGCATATTCATTCACCAGCAAGCGGTTGTTGTCGATCCAGCCAATGGCGATCCAGCCAACGAAGGAGCCTGCACCACCAACGGTTCCGATCAATTTGCTGTTCTTGTAGATGGTCACGGTCATGCCGGTGGTTTCGGCGGCCAATGTTCCGTCGGGTGAAATCAAGGGGGAATTCCACTCGTAAATCGGGAGCGATAAGATAGTTGAACTGCCGGAGCCGGGAGTGATTTCCAGGTATTTATCGTAGGCCAGGTAGTTTTCATCGGCGATGTTGTCGATCTGTCCTACAGTGGTTCCGGAGGCTGAAAGGTTGTAGTTCGACAACACTCCTGTGGCCGAAAAATTGAACGTATCGGTGACCGTTCCAGATGGCAGCGAATAGATGTTTAACAAAGAGCCGTCTTGAGACCAGGCTTCCAGCAAACTGCCGTCGGAGGAGAACAGAACATTCCCACTGGTGAGGCTTAAGGACCCCTGCTGCGTCGGGTCGGCTGGGTCGAAATACAAGACCTGCCCGCTGCCTGTGGCAATGGCGACGTTGTTTGAACTGCCGGCGATGCTCAGCGCTGCGCCGACGCCGCCGAGGTACCGCGGCGTCGCGGATGGCAGGCTGGCCCCGTCGACAATCAGACCGGAGGTCCCGACCTTCACATCCTCGACTTCCCAGTTGCCCATGATTCCTGCCACCCACTGTGAGGCTGATACTGCGGCAAAGGTGCCAATGCTGGGGCTGAAGGAATCAACCCCAAGTGGGATATTGACGAATGCATGGTTGACGGGGGGAATCGTATAATCCGTCTGCGCGGGAGCTGAACCCGAAAGGTCAATTACGCTGAACGTGCTGTCGTCGTAAAGGATGGCCAAGCTTGATCCGGATGGGGCAATATCCATTATATCTGCGCTGCTGATAGCCAAGGCCGGGGTAGCGCTGTTGATGGGGTAGACGGTAACTGAAGACGCGGGCTGGGAGAAAGAAAACGTCCAAATCCAGTTGCCTGCGCCTCCCACAAAGGTGTTGCTGAGAATGGGAATCGTTCCGAGCAGGGCGCCGGAAGTCGAGTAAGTATAAATGAATTTGGCATCCTTGGTTAGGAACTTTGTCCCATCCTCAAACCATGCCAGAAAATTTCCTTGGAATGCGGGGCCGATGGTCGAGGCACCACCGGGAATTGAAATGGTCTCAATGGCAGGAGGGCAATCTCCATCGACGCACCCCACCGAACTGGTAGTGGGAAACTGCAATTGACCGAGCGCGGCAAAGATAGAAGCATGTATAAGGTAATTACTTGCAAAGGAGAAGAGAAGCTGTCCGAAGGGGTTGTAAACAAAGAGTCCCGACTCGGTTTTGACTGCGAGGTAGCTGCCGTCGGTGGCCAAGTTCCATTGCGAGGTGCACCACGAAAGTGTCCCCGGATTAGAAACTGTGCTGAGGACGTGCCCATCCGTTGATGACCGGAACTGAAATCCTCCAGGAAGTTCAATTGCCAGAGTCGGACCAGCCATGTCGGCGCCATAACAGAAAGATTGACCGCGGGCCAGGAGGTTGCCCGATTCGTAATCCCACAGGATCCAATCGCTGTTCGTATCTACGCTGAGCACGCTGTTGCCCGCAAATCGAAGTGTATTGATTTGGTATTCGTTGCCAAGCTGAAGCAAGACATTCGGTGCGGGTGCGACGGTGATGGTGACGCTGCTGGTCGCGGTGGCGCTTCCAACCGCGCTGGATCCACTGATGGTATACGAAGCTTGGGAAGCTTCGGCGGTAGGAGTGCCGGTGATGATCCCGGTAGCGGGGTCCAGATTCAAACCGGCAGGCAGCCCAGGGCTGACGGTAATGGCGGACAGTTGGCCCGTTATGCCGGGAATGTCCGGAGTAATCTCATGACCGACCCAGGTGCCAATAACCGGTTGCGGATACGTAATGGTCGGGGGCGAATAAACTGAAATTTGCACTGCGGCCGTGGTGTATCCTCCTGCATTGGAAGCCGTTACGGTGTACATCGATGTGCCCGCCTCGGAAGTCGGAGTGCCCGAAATGATTCCTGTTGCGGGGTCTAGGCTCAAACCAACAGGAAGGGCAGGGCTGACAGTATATGCAGTCACCGTTCCCGTGACTGTTGGGGTATCCGGAGTCATGGCCAGGTTCACGAAACCCGCGATGGAACTTTGGCTGTAGGAGAGGTCGGACGGCGGCTGCGGGTTGACAGTGATCTGGATCAATGCCGTGGTAGACCCGCCGGAATTGGAAGCGATAACCGTGTAAGACGCCTTGGCCGCAAGGGTTGTGGGCGTGCCGGAGATCACTCCCGTGGATGGGGTCATGCTCAAACCCGCAGGAAGTGCCGGACTGACTCCATACGATGTGACCACTCCTGTGATTGTCGGAGCATCTGGAGGAATTGCCTGGTTGATGGTCGCGGTGATGACCATCTGGCTATAAGAAAGACCGGAAGGCGGAGTACGAATGCCGCTTCCACAACCCAGCATGCAATGTGTGACAACAAGAAGCAGGTATACAGCAAGAGTACTCAAACTGTGTTGTGTTTTAAGTGAACGGACAAAGCTGTGAATGAAGGCGAAAACATAGTTCATGTAAGCCTCTTTGTACGTCTTGAATTGAATGAGTGGATTGAAGGGAGCGCGGATGCGCTTGGTCGGCCTTGGCTTGTAACTCGTAAAATACAGAATCGCTCTTGCAGCGTTCGACGATGCGCATAGAAGCGCTCTTCTCGACCGTGGAACTACACGCCTGAGTACGTCCACAATGGCCTCTTCTTACCTGAAGCCCTCGCCAGCCGATCCGGGAAGAGATCCCGTTAGTGTCGGCCTTTTATGAGCGTTCAACAAATTCAGCTTCATTCCGGTACGATGACCGGCAACACGGCAGTTGCCATTTCATCAACCTTCACTCTTCATTGTTCTGCGGCTTGAGGATCTAGTCGGAGACATTCTCTTGGAGAATGCTTACTTTTCGGCCAGAATTATTGTTTTTGGGAACGAAGACCATTTCTGCACCGTTTTAAGCCAAGCCGCACTGAGGCGACATTCTTGTTCGTCCCTCACCGCCGTTGCCGGCCCGCGTGGTATGAAACTGAAGCGCCGGCCTCCCGGTCAGGCAAGTTTTTAGTGCGCTCCGCATGGGCACAGTCGAAAGATAAGCTTCCAACTGCGGAAAGCGTGTGAATCCACGAAGCACAAGCGAGCGGAGAGCGAGCCGATGGCAGCACCGCAAGTGCTTGCGGATAATTTCAGCCTCAAGGCGCACAATCAATAAAGAGACTACAGAGGGTGGCTACCGTTATGATGACTAAGTCGCCAACATTGGCGCAGTCCAAAATCTTACCAGAAAGGCAGCTTGCACCCACCCCCTCCACCTGTGAATCACAGTTTCTGTGATAATAAAATTGTCCAACATCAAATAAAACAATCACTTAGGATTATCATCTGTTTACTAAATCGGGTAATAATTTACTTGACTCCACCAAAAAACAGGAGCAGAATGAGAATGTACGATTTTCCCTAGAGCACCTGGGGCGGTCTCTTTTGCTTTCTCGGTATGGTCCGGAGTCCTTATTTTCTATGGTGACTTGTTATTTTGACGAAGCGGGAGGAGATGATCTCAGATGGACCTACGTTTGCGGATACGTCGCTTCAATCGCTCAATGGGAAAGATTCGAGATTGACTGGAAAATACTTCTAGCAAAATACGATGTCCCATATTTCCATATGAAAGAGTGTGCTCAGTTCAAAGGGCCTTTTGCTAAATGGAAATCTAATCAATCAGACCGATCTTATTTTTTGAGAGACGCTGCTCAGATAATCAGAATGAATACTCAACATGGTTTTATTTCACTCCTCAGTCACGATATTTTTGAGGAAGCCGACAGATTATATCACTTTCGGAAAGTGTTTAAGACCGCCTATTCGTTAGCTGGAAGATGCTGTATTGAATCTGCATATGAATGGCGTAAGAACACAACTGAAGGAGCTTTAGATATAGAATTTGTCTTTGAAGATGGATGCTCAGATAAAGGAAGTTTGATTAATGCAATGTCATCGTATCTTCCTCGACGCAACGTGCCCTCCTTTAGGCCAAGTCGAGATTCGGAACCTTCTAAAGAATGTCCAGAGGGTCGAATTGGGATTATCCCCCTCCAAGCTGCTGATTTTTTGGCATACGAAAACAGAAAAGCGTTGGTCGATCTAAATCTATTAAAAAGTGGCCAACGTAAATTTAGAAAATCAATTCTGGCGCTCTTTAAGGATATGCCTTTTTCTTTGAATTTATTAACTCCAGATGTTATTGACCGGATATGTATGGATGGAGGAATAGAGAGGAGATTGTAATGACTTCAGAACTCGAAAAATTTAATACAGTTCTTCGCAAAATTCTCTCCGTACCACGCGAGGAACTGCTGAGAAGAGATGATGAATGGAAGAAAAATCGCGAACAAAAAGGACGGAAGAGAGGAAGGAAACCTGCAAATGACATCTCAACAAAAAAGAATGATTGAATTTTCAGACCTAGTTGCTTTTTGTTTTACCTGCAAGGAATGCGGGGTCTCATTGTCTATACCAGCATCGGCGAATCTTAAAAACGAGAGACCTGCTAAATGTCCATCGTGTGATGAAGTATGGATGACTCCCACTACTGGCTCTGTAGCTAGATTCTTGGAGTTTAAGGAAGCTCTGCTCAAGCTCCGAGCTTCCATTGAAAATGACAAAACGAACGGGTTTACTTTGGCAATCGAGATCGCTTCGGACCCCGCTTCAACCGCGAAGGATTAGAAAGCCGTTTGCAACCCCTTGCCGGTTAGATCGGCGAAGGTCAACCGCTTGCCGACAATCTGAGAAAGAACGCGATTGAAGCGGCCAGCATCATCCAACTTCTTCCGATTGTTGTATCGGAAGGATTGTTCGTCGAGGTAACGAAATAGATGGAACGGCTCAACACTCACGTAAGTACCAGACAGGCCGCGCTTCAAGAGGCTCCAGAAATTCTCCATGCCGTTAGTGTGGACTCGCCCGCTCACGTACTCGACTGCATGGTTGACGATCTGATGCAGATACTCTTCGCCCAGCCCTTTGTATCCGCCCATTTCATCGGTGTAGAGGGCCGCGCCAGGTTCAACATTCTTGCGGACGATAGGCTGCAAAGTGTGTTTCTGACGGTCAGGAATCAACTGAGTGCGAACCTTCCCGCCGCGCTCCAAAACTCCCATCACGATAGTCTTGTCTTTGGCGCTCTGACCCATTCCAGAAATGCGGCGTTCATGGACGGACTTGTGCATATTGCGGGCCTTGCCGCCGATAAAGGTTTCGTCTGCTTCGACTTCGCCAGAGAACTTGCTTCCAAAGTGCTTATCTTGCATGGCCAGCCGAATCCGATGGAGCATGAACCATGCGGTTTTCTGAGTAACCTTCACATCGCGGGCGATTTCGTAGGAACTGACGCCATTCTTGCAATTGGTGATGAGCCAAGTAGCAGTGAGCCATTTATCAAGGCCGATGGCCGAATCTTCCATCATGGTTCCAACCTTGATAGAGAATTCCCGCTTCGCATGATGACTGGAGCAAGTCCAGGTGCGGCGATTCGCCCGATAGCTGACCTTTGCGTTGCCGCAAATCGGGCACTTCACAACACCATCTGGCCAGCGTTGCGCCACAAGATGAGCAACGCAGTTGTCGGCATTTGCGAAGTATACGATGGCTTCCTGAAGGCTCTTTGGTTCGTTGTTCATAACGTCTCCCACTGTCAAAACTATAGCAAAAAACAGTGGTGGAGTCAAGTAAATTATTGCCCTAAATCGTAAACTTAAACTTCCAAACACAGCCTTTTTAACCCCAAAACCCCTCACTTTTTCTCCAATAGAGGGTATTTAAAGCAGGAATTGGCCCCTTTAATATCGGAAATCACAGTCGTCGATTGCGGGGCGCATACGTTTCTTCTTCGCCTTTTCAGTCACGTTCATAATTGGGATGAAGTTGCCTTTACCCTCAGAAGAGCTTCGGATTCCGAGCCGCGAACGCGCTGGAAGGCATATCCTGAATGAAGGATCGGGGATGCCTGCGTTCTTTCCGCCGCTTCCGGCCGATTATTTTCTGACAAGGAACAATGCGCAATGATCTTACGACTTCGGATGTACACGCTTTTTTCAGCAAACCTCTTTAACTTGCGCGCCGCAAGCGCGCTTTTGGCGCTGCTTCTCTCTGCCGCAACGCTATCGGGACAAAAAACGGCGCATGTGCAGATCGACCTGAAGACAGAGTTGGCGGTGGTCCCCGCAGCCGGTTATGGCATTCACACCAGCATCTATGACAACAACTTCACTGCGGCCGACCTGACCCAGAAGCTGAAGACGGCAGGCGCGACCGCGCTGCGCTTTCCCGGCGGCTCTTATTCGGATTGTTACCACTGGAAGACCCATTCAGCAACCGTGGGGACGACGCTGTACATCAATCCCAATGACACCTTCGACAACTTCATGACCAAGGACGTGTTGCCGCTGGGGGCGCAGGCAGTCATTACCGTGAACTACGGGTCGAATCAGGCCGGAACCGGGGGCGCCGATCCAGCTGAGGCGGCCGATTGGGTGCGCTACGCCAACATTGAGAAAGGTTGGAAGGTCCGATACTGGGAGATCGGCAACGAGATTGGAGGCAACGGCTACTTCGGCCCGGAGTGGGAATACGATCTGCATGCGCCCGACCCGAAAGGTCCCAACCGCAAAGGGAATCCGGCGCTTTCGATGGCCGCCTACGGCAAGAATTCGCTGGAGTTCATCAGCGCGATGAAGGCGGTCGATCCGACGATCAAGATTGGTGTGGGCGTGGATATGCCCGACTACAACACTGCAAACGGAACCGGCAACGAAGCGCTGTTCAAGGAAGTGAGGGACAAGATCGATTTCATTATTGTCCATTGGTATCCGAAGGCCAGTACGACCGACTTGACAGTGACAGAGGATATCAAGCCGCAGGTGGCGGTGCTGCGCGATCAGCTTGCCAAGTTTGCTGGACCGGCGATGAGGAATATCCCCTTGGGGATTACCGAGACAAACGGCGGGGGGAGCGGCGCGGGACGGGCGATTTTTGCTACCGATACGTATCTGACTTGGTTTGAGGAAGGGGCTTTCAACGTCGATTGGCTGGAGTTGCACGCGGGCTTCCTCTCTGATGTGCCCAAGGAAGTTCCGGACGATACGCCGGCGGAAGCCTATTACGGAATGGAGATGGCCTCGACTGCGGCCCGGCCAGGCGATACGTTGGTGGGAGCGGAGTCCAGTTCGCCGATGCTTAACGTGCACGCCGTGAAGCGCCAGGACGGCGGCGTGGCGATTGTGCTCATCAACAAGCACCCGAATCAGCCTTACCTGGTCAATGTGTCGATGCAGGACGCACCGGCAGCCACCTCAGGTAAGCGCATCGACTTTGGCCGCGCCAACTTCGGCGCCAGCGCCGCCTGGGCAAGCTCCGGGCCGGTGGAAAGCAAGATCGATGGGTTGGGGAAGAGCTTCTCGGTGACGGTGCCTGCGACCTCGGAAGTGGTCCTGCTCATTCCGGGAAAGTGAGAACGGATTACTGCGATTCGTCCAGGACTTCAATGCCGGAGACGGTGGCGTTGTTCCAAATGGGTTCGAAAGTGAGATTCAATTTGCCTTGGGCCGACGGCTTCAGGTGGTAGAACGTCTTCGTGAGGACGTGCAGGCTGTCGGCTTCCTTGTAGATGTCAAAATCGTTCAACAGTGTTTCGCCATTGCACATGACCTTGAAGAGGCGGCTTCCCGTTCCTCCGACGCCGGATGCGTGCGGCCCGAAATAAAATTCGGCAAAGTGAAGCACCAACGTGTAGCGGTCGCGCGTATCCACCGGAATCGCATAGGTAAAATGACCGTAGCGCTCGCCGGAGAAGAGATCCGGGTCGGGCGATCCTGAGGTCTTCACCCGTTGCTCGGAGAGATGCCCGTTCATGAAGTAGTTGTCAGGATGCCATAAGTTTCCATCATGATCCGTAAAAGGCGTAGTCTGAGCAATCAAGCGGATGGGAAGCTGCTTGTGCGGAATTCCTGGCAAGATCGCTATCGCATTGAGGGATGGAGTCCCTCTCTCGCCGGTGAATTGCAGATGAAGGTATCCATCCGCTTCAGGAGAAATATCGCGAAAAACACGCTCGTCGGCGATATTCTCTCCCAGCGCATCCGAATTGACATCAAACCCGCTCAGGACAATCGTTCCATTAATCCAGATGGAAAAGCTGGCTGGAGTATCCGAAGCGCGGTTTGATGTGACAAAGTAGAGATGCAGCTCATAAATACCGGGTTTCAAGGGGATATTGTAGGCAAACTCGCCGCTCCTCCACTGTTCAAAAAGCAGCTGATCGCTGGTTCTGGCCAGGTAGCCGGCTGGACGAGACCAGCTGCCTCCACCATAAAAGTACTGATCAGGCATCCAAATAGCGCCGGCACTATCCATCTGAGGCTGTCCGGAATAGCCGGCGATCAGGCGGACCGGCTGAGGGCCGGAGGGTGCGGAAGCCCTCGCCAGAACCGCGGAGGGTTGAGCGGTTGCCGATCCAGAGCTGGTTCCATTGGTGAATCGGCTAGTTCGGAAGACCCAGTAAATACATAGGATAGCGATCAGCAGTGTGGCGGCTAGCAATGGATAGAACCAGCGGGTGCGCTGAAGACGCCGCAGGAAGCCAGAATTTAGATGGGCAGGCCCGTGTTCTGAAGGTTCAGCCGCAGCATCCATCGCGATGTCCGCAGGAGGCCCCGGTTGTCCGTTCGTCTGGTTGGATGTCAAGGGCGGAAACGGAACAGCTTGGCGAGTAAATACAGGGACGTAAGTACCTGACGGAATTACCAGTTGAACAGGATGGTCCTTGCCGTCGCTCTCGTAGAATTCCTTGAGCCGTTTGCGCAGACGGTGCGCCTCAACGCGAGCAATAGCGTCTTCGCCGGCGTCGAAGACCGTCTTGGAACGTTCAAAGACTTCGGTAGCGATATTATATTCGTGAAGCTGGTCAATCTCGCCCAGAAAGTATTTTTCGCCGAGGTAGCGCACCAGCCGCACCAGCCGGGGAGATCGGGAGAGCGCCGCAGCAACCGCTTCCAGTTCAGCGCGTTCTTCATCGCGATTTGACGGCCCGGAGTGTCCCGGCATGATTTCCAACCTCTGTAGAACAACTGCCCCTCATGCACACACCAATATGATACGTGGACGTTGTACAGCTTTGCAACCAGAAACCTCCCGGAAACATCATCTTTCACTATTTATTTTATTATCAATCTTGTACACACTGTACCGAGTCCGTACCAAACAACGGCAACAAGAGCGTACAAGATTAACCTTTCGCATGGCAGATTAAATACTTAAGGTGTTTCAATTAGTAGTTACACAGTTCTAATGAAGCAAATCCAATTGGGATGACCGAGAAGTTGCGTTCGGTTTGGCTGGCTGGAATGAATGGCAATGCCAATTCGCAACAGGATGAGCAGTCGTTGATCTGTATAGTTGTTGGGAAAAGAGACCAAAATGGGCATCGGGATAGGGGAAGTACTGATTCAGGTTGGAGTCCGGTTTGTATTCATCCTGTATCCTTACATTGGCCCGGTTATGGTATTTGTATGTTTATGGTCAAGTTTTCAGTATGAATGAGCTGGAGTTGCCTGCTGAAGTTCTCTTTGGCGGGCATTTTCAGGTTGAGCAAAAATTTGAATTCAGGTTTCGAGCCGGAAGCGATGGCTCTCACATTTGGAGGCTACTTTGTTGAAATCAATGATTCACTCTCTCCGCACGCGGGTTGGGCAGCCTTGGGCGCAAAGACGGCTATGGCGCGCCATCACCTGGAGCGCCATCATGCTGCTGCTTTTCCCGGCAGTCTATGCGCAAACCTCAGCATCCATCTCCGGCACGGTTCTGGATTCCGCCAATGCCTTGGTGCCTAACGCCAAGGTTAAGCTGACCAACCAAGCCAATAAGGGAACCCGCTTAGCGACAAGTAATGACACCGGCTTCTTCGACTTTGCCGCTGTTCAGACCGGTACGTACACCATAGAGATCGTCAAGGATGGATTTGAAACCTGGAGCGTGACCGACATAGAGGTGCATCCGGGAGACAGTTTGGCGCTTCCCAAGATCAAGCTGACCATCGGCGTGGTCACGCAGTCCGTGACAGTGACGGCTGAGGCTGCGGGCGTTACGCTCAACTCTGGTGAGCACAGCACGCTGATTACCGCGGCGGACATCAGTCGTCTTTCGACGACCGGTCGCGACGCGGGGGAACTGGTGAGCATTCTGCCCGGCTTCTCTCTGATGCCTGGCGTCAACGGGATGGTGAACGGGGGAGTGGACTATGAGCAGATGGGCTTCAGTTCAGGCGGCACCAGCAACTATGGCGCCAACGGAGCGGCCCCGCAACAGGGCTTGGTGAGCGTATCGGCTGACGGCGCCAATGTGACCGATCCTGGCGACATGGGAGCGCAGACTTCGAACATCAATATGGATCAGGTACAGGAGGTCAAGGTTCAGACGTCGAACTTCGGCGCGGACGAGGCCAAGGGGCCGATCGTCATCAATGCCGTGGGCAAGTCCGGCAGCGATGTGTATCACGGCGACATCCACGATTACTTCCGCAATTCCGGATTGAACACCAACGACTGGATTTCCAAGAAAGAAGGCGTAGCCAAGACGGCGTCGCGCTACAACTTCCCCGGCGGCAGCATCAGCGGCCCGGTGAAAATACCCGGTACGCATTTCAACCAGAGCAAGAGTATGGTTTTCTTTGCCGGCTTTGAATATTATGGGCAGGTCAACAACGCCAATGGCGGTTACGGACCGATCGAATTGTTTGTTCCCTCGGCGGCCCAATTGGCCGGCGATTTGAGCAACGCCACGATGGCTCAGGCTTTGAACGTGCCGGGCGGCTCGGCGGCGATGCTGGCGAACTGTCCCTATGATTATTCGCAAACTCCCACTTACAAGAATATCGGAGCGCTCTGCTTTACTCCCGACACGGACGTGCTCAATGCCCCTAACTCCGCGCTCAGCAAAAACGGAGTCAATCATAGCGGTCTATATGATGAATTTGGAATACCCATACCCGATACGGGAATCCTGCCCAAGTCCAGTATCGATCCGGGCATCGCCACCTTCAACAGTTTTTTCCCGACGGCCAACCGCACTCCGCAGCCAGTCGTCGCCGGCGGCCAGACCCTCTCCGTCACCGATGGTTACAACTTTGCAAAAAATATCATGTCCACGCACAACGGCTTCCAGTTCCATACCCGCGTGGACGAGAACATCTCGGACAATTTGAAGCTCTACGTGACGTACAACTGGGAGAAGATGAACGACGAAAATCCCCTGGATTATAACTACAATGGAGCCGGCGCGCCCTTGCCGACGCCGGAGTTCACCTATGGTTTCTCCCACTACCTCACGCTCAATCTGACCAAGATCATCAAGAGCAACATGACGAACGAGTTGATCGGATCGGGGCTTTACTTCGACCAGCCGGAACAGTTTGCCAATCGTGCCTTGGCCAGCACAGCGGGCACAGCCTGGGATGCGGCGGGCTATTCGGGTGGCCACCTCAAGAATGGCAATAAGCTCCTGCCGGAGATCTATACTTATGAGAATCCGGGCATCCCCTGGTACTCGATAGCGAATATACCTCCCGGAGGATGGTTCCTGAAGAAGGTTTCCTGGACTGTCTCCGACAACCTGACGATCCAGTATCGTACGCATTCGCTCAAGATCGGCGTCTACGGCGAGCAGACAGTCAACAACCAGTCAACGGCCGGAAGCACCGAAAACGGCAAGATCACAATCCCGCGTTGGGGAGGCTGCTATGTCAATCAGGCTCCGGGCGCAACGTCTTACCCGGCGGACTATGACAATTCCGCCAACCCCCTAACGGCCACTGTGGATAACGTTCTCGGCAATTATCTGATAGGTTGCGCGGCCCAAGGCTACTCACAGCAAGCCTTCGACCCCAACAGCAACCTGCGATTTGTCAGCATGGAAGGCTATGCCACCGACGAGTGGAAGGTGAATTCCAAGCTCACACTTACACTTGGCCTTCGCCTCTCGCACCTGGGTCCTTGGACCGATGCGCATGGCATCGGTTTGGCGGTATGGAACCCCGCGACAGTCACGAAGAACCTCATTTATCAAAATGTCGATATCAACAATGCAAAGACATGGCCGGGAATGAGTTGGCACCAACTGGATTCCAGCATTCCCAACGCCGGTGTGCCGACCCAGGCGGTGTTGATTTCACCGCGCCTCGGTCTGGCCTACGACCTGCGCGGCAACGGAAAGACGACGCTGCGTGGTGGCTGGGGTGTTTATTACTCGCACGATCCCGCCAACAACGCGATGGGCGCTTTGGATACCGCGATCAACCTGAGCACCTATTCGCCTAACTTCTATCTGCAATGCACCTTTGGACAGCTTTTTACCAACAACTATACTCCCTGCGGACAGTTCAGCCCGGGCGCAGGCTCCATCCAGTCGGGAACGCTCCAGACCGTGTACGCGATGAATCCAAAGGATGATCAGGTGCCGACGACCTACAACTACAACTTCACGATCGATCAGCAGGCGCCGTGGCACTCGACGATCGAGATTGCGTATGTGGGCAACCAGAGCACTCACCTGGCCACGCTAGGCAGCTTGGAGAATCAGAACGTGATTCCGCTGGGCGCGGAGTGGGGGCCTGATCCGGCGATCCATTCAACTTATTACGGACAGACCAATCCCGCTTATAAAATCCCGCAGATTGCGGATTACCGCCCCTACCCGAACTACTCGTACATCGATGTGATCAGCCACATCAACTGGTCCGACTATAACGCACTCCAGGCCTCATGGAACAAGCAGCGCGGGGCGTTGAACTTTGGCGTCAACTACACGCGCTCCAAGGCGCTCGGCGTGCGCGGAAACTGGGACACAGGCAATACTTCCGATCCAGTCAACCCGGTCAACGATTATGGTATTCTCGCCTTCGACCGTCCAAATGTCTTGAATGCCTACTATTCGTACCAGGAGGGCAACAAGTACCATGGCAACGGAATTCTCAGTCAGGTGCTCAACCAGTGGCAGATTTCGGGAATCACTTCGTTCATGAGCGGCGCCGATCTTTCGGTTTGGGCAAATGGCTCGAATTACGGCTTCGGCGGCAACGGCGGCTATCAAGCCGGGCCAGTAAGTGTCAACATCCCCTTGAGCTCGGATGTCTGGCTTGGCTCAAACGACTACACGCTTCAGCCGACGGTGACCTGCGATCCGAGCAAGGGGCTGCAAAAGGACCAGTACGTGAATGGCAACTGCTTCGGGATACCGGCTCAGGGTTCCCAAGGCCAGTGGAATCTCCCCGATGTTCATGGACCGGCGTTCTTCAAGTCGGATCTGACTGTCGCCAAGGACTTCAAGATCAACAGCCGGCAGAATTTGCACTTCGCGCTCTTCGGCCAGAACTTCTTGAATCACCCGATCACCTCGTTTCTCAACAACAGCAGCCAGAATCCGCTGCAGTTGCAGGTTAGCGATCCGGCTGGCGTAACTTACACGACGCCGTCGGCATCGATCAACGCATTGCAGATTTCGAATGCAAACGTATTCGGCTATGCGGCGTACAGGAACGGGCAGCGCATTGTCGAACTCAGCTTCAAGTACAGCTTCTAGCTGCGGCGGCGGAGAAGGTTCATGCCTTCTCCACCGTATGCGATGCAAAGGGAATCGGGGCGACGGAGCGGGTCAGGCCGGCAGCCGGAACAGGAAACACAAGCAACACGCGGCAGTGAGCCGCACTTTGGAGGCTTGAGATGTTGAGGAATAACTGGATGAAGAGTTGGACGCGGCGGACAGGATGGCTGTTGCCGCTATTTGTATCTTTCGCGCTGCTGACGCTGTTTTCGGTCGAGGCCGTTGCGGCGGCGCCGCCCGCGGCGACTACATCGTATGCAACGACGGTTCCCACGACGGGGTTGGGTCAACCCAACTATTTTGGCGACTCGCTTGTCTACATGGCTGTAGATAAGTGCGGCAACTACTATGCGATGGATTCTGAGTACGGCGGGGAATTGTTTGAAGTGCCAGCCGGAGGCGGCGCGGCAACCATGATCGCCGCTCCATCCGAGCACGGAGCTGGCTGGGAAAGCAACCAAATCCTGATTATGGATACGGCCAGGAATACTCTCTATCTAAGCGCGAGTCCTGGAAACCAGGTCCTCTTCCATATTCCGATCGTCAATTGCGTTCTCAATAATTCCGCGTACAGTTTCTCGGCCTGGACGAACATCTGGGGTGCGCCGGCTGGGTCGGCCGCCAACATTTATTATTGGGGGCCAACCGCTCTGGCTGTAGATGCTGCGGGTAATTTGTTCGCGGCATCTTGGGGCAATGCGATCTTTGAGGTCAATCTTGCGGCCGATCCCTCCGGCAGTACCGAGACATTGCTGACTCCTCAATTGAGCGCGACCATTACTGCAATGACAATCGACGCCCAAAACAATATCCTCTATGCCCAGGGCGGCAGCAGCATCTACAAACTGGCCTTCAGCAACGGCGCCTACGCCGCAACCGCAGTAACCTTTGCCAGTGGCTATGCAGATGTGGTTGGACTCACCCTTGACAGCTTGGGAAACTTGTATGTCACTGATGCGGCCAATCATTATGGATATCAATCTGTAATCTATGAGATTCCGAACGAGGGCACGGGGGCATCAGCGGCGCTCAATCCGGCCGATCAATCCATCCTTGCAACAGGGATTTCCGCGCAAAGCCCCGTGGCAATTGATTTGCAGGGCAACCTCATCTACGGCAACTGGGATTCTTCCATCCACGAAGTGACACTCGGCAAAGCGAACGTCGGCTCGGTAGCGGCGGGCAGTTCCTCAACCACAACCATCAATGTGGGCTTCAATGCCTCGGTAACTCCGGCTACTATCGCCGTCACCGGCAGCGTGTTCTCCGTTTCGGGAGGCTCGTGCGCCACAGGCACTGCGTACACTGCGGGCGAATCCTGCACGGTGAACGTCAACTTTGCACCCACAATCGCCGGAGCTGCATCGAGCGTATTAACGCTGGCTGATGCGAAGGGCGATGTGCTGGCCACGGCCAATCTCTCCGGAATCGGAACCAGCGCTGGACTCACCGTTGATCCTGGTACGATTACAGCCTATGGTGCCGGCTTTACTGCTCCAACCGGCGCGGCAGTCGACTCTCAAGGGAATGTCTTCTTTGCCGATTCCAGCCAAAATGCGGTATTGGAAGTGGCGGCCGGAAAAACGACATCGGTTGCCTTGGGCAGCGGACTGAATGCTCCCACAGGTGTAGCGGTCGATAGCGTGGGCAACGTTTATGTTGCCGATACAGGAAACAGCCAGATCGTTGAGATTCCTGTTGTCAATGGAGCACTCAGCACCACCGCTCAGGAAACTTTGATCTCCAGCAGCACTGTCTTGGCCGGCTCGGCGCTCAGCAAGCCCGCCGGAATTGCAGTCGATGGCCTGGGAGATTTGTACATTGCCGACGCGGGCAACAAGCGCGTTGTCTTTGTGCCCTATGCCAACGGATGGGATCTCTCGCAGGCTGCGGCAATCGGCACCGGCTTGAGCAGTCCGTCGGCGGTTGCCATTGATGCCTCCGGAGACGTGTTTGTTGCCGATGCGGGCAATGGCAATGTCTACGAACTGAAGGTTCCGCTGAGCAGCGGCCTACAGTTCACGGTCGCTTCTGGCTACAGCGCGCCATCGGGTTTGGCTGTTGATGCTTCAGGCGCACTCTTCGTCGTCGATCAAGGAAATCAGGCAATCTGGCGTGTGCCTAACATAGCCGGTTCGCTGACGCCAGCCAGCGCCATTAATGTTGTCGGTGAGCTTGACCCCTCGACCAAGAAGCAGACTGTCGCAGCTCCCTACGGTGTGGCGATTGATTCTATTGGCAACCTCTATGTGAGCGACAAATTGAATGCCCTCGCTTACCAGGTCAATCGCATTGCGGGTACACAGTTCCTCGGTTTCTGGAACCCAGGTTCGACAAGTACTGCAGGAGCCGCAGACCTGGAAAGTTCCGGAAACTCGGCTTTGACGCTCAATTCCCCGTTCTACTCCCTTTCCGGAGATACTACGGACTTTACGCCATTTTCTTCGGCGAATGGTGCGTGTGCCAGCGGATCAGTAGCCAGCGGTTCGAGTTGCAGCCTGGAAGTGACTTTTACGCCGGCCGCGCTTGCAGGGTATTCCGAAATTTATACGCTGAGCAGCAATGCCACCAATTCGACCAGTCAGCAGGTTACGTTTACTGGAACAGGGTTTGTTACGGCTGCCACAACCACAAACTTAACCATCTCCTCGCCAACAGGCGCCATCTCGTATGACCAGTCTATAACTGTTCAAGTTACCGTGGCATCGGTGGTTTCATCCAACGGCATCCCACCCGGCAAACTGCAATTCCTCCTGGATGGCGGTGTCAAGCAAACTGCCATCTTGGACAGTACTGGAGCTGCAAGCTATACTTTCCCGGGCGGTACGCTTCTACCTGGAGGAAGCCATACTCTTTCAGCGATTTATGTGGGAGATTTATTGCCCAATATCGCCTATTCGCAGAGTTCATCGTCCCTCAACGTCACAATTCAAACGGTTGCATCCAGCACCGCGCTCGCCATTGCGACGACCTACATCAACCCAGCCAGTCAGGCGGCGGGTACGCCGGTTGCTCTTACCGCAACAGTTACTTCAACCTCTGCCGGTACTCCGATCGGGACGGTCACATTCGTTGTTACGGATACGGCTGGAGGAACTCCTGTTTCACTGCCGGTCATCATTGGGACGACCAATGGTGGAGTGGCCACAACCACCTACACGCCAACCGCACCGATTTCAAGTGTTAATGATGTGATCTCGGTTGTGGCGACGTATAGCGGCGATACGAACTTTGCTGGATCAAGCTCGGCAGCAGGAACATTCAATTTGGCTCCCGCATCCGGCTCTGTCTCATTTGCCGCCAGCAGCACGTCGGTCACAAGCACTGTTGCTAGAGGAGGCACGGTCACCTTTACTCCAACTTCGCTCGGCGGTTGGACCGGTGTCGTCGGTTATAGCTGCCTTGCCTCGTCGCTGCCAGAGTATGCGCGCTGTGTCTGGTCTCCTGGGCAGGTGGAACTTGCGCCCAGCACGCCCGGCACCGCTGCATTCCAACCGACAGTCACTTTGACCCTTGCTATCGATCAACCTCCGCAGACACCCACCGCCGGTAAGATGGTCTGGTGGATGGGCGGCCTAACCGGGTTGGCGCTCCTGTTTGTTCGCCGCCGCTGGATGCGGAAAGGCTTGGCTTCTTTCGCGCTGCTGGCTGGTGTGATTCTGCTAGGCGTCTCAGCAACAGGTATGACCGCCTGCAGCGGCATCAACGGCATTCAATACCCCACCCCGGGCGGGAAAAGCACCGTGACTGTGTATGCCTCGGCTGACCCGTTTGCCATCATCAAAGGCGTGATGAGTACGACCATTACTGCACCCTGCGGGACCAACGCGACGACCAATCAGCCAGATCCAACCTTGGCCCCTTGCTCACTACAGACCTATCAGATCAACCTTACCGCGCAATAACAGCAGCAATTCTCACGACAACGGCCTGGAGCGCATACGCGCTCCAGGCCGTTGTCGTGAGGAGAATCTCTCTTGTCCCAAAAAATATTTTCTGTGAATTAAGCAGTTAATTTCACAAAGTCCTTGTGCCGTAGGGCAATGCAACTAGAAGTTACCGGCTGCCCGCGATCATCTGGGCGGCGTGCTGGAGGCTGGTTTCGGTCACCGTCGCGCCGGAAAGCATGCGGGCAACTTCCTGGGTGCGGGCCAAATCGTCGAGCTGGCTGATCTTTGTTTTCGATCGGCCGCCGGAGTCGTGCTTTTCCACCACGAAGTGCTGGTCGGCGAAGGCGGCAATTTGCGGCAGATGCGTCACGCACAAGACCTGTTGGCCGCGGCTGAGGGACTTCAGCTTTTGCCCGACGGCTTCAGCGGCGCGGCCTCCAATGCCGATGTCGATTTCGTCGAAGACCAGTGTGCGCGGTGCGGGATTCTTCTTCTTCGGCTTCACCGCGCCCTCTTCCACGCTGACCTTGAGCGCCAGCATCACGCGCGACATTTCGCCGCCCGACGCAATCTCGTGCAGCGGCTTCAGAGGTTCGCCGGGGTTGGTCGAGATCCGGTATTCGACCGTATCCCAGCCGGTCGAGGTCCAGTGGGATTGTTCTTCGACAGCGTGTACGGCGACGACGAATTTGACCTTCATGGCCAGCGAGTTGATTTGGGCTTCGGCCAGCTTGGCCAACTTGGCGGCTGCTGCTTGGCGCTCCGCGCTGAGGGTCTGGGCGGCTGTGCGATACGCCTTTGCCGCTTCATCAAGGCCGGCACGCAACGCCTTCAGAATTTCGTCGCGGTCCTCGACTTCGGCCAGCTTATGTGCTACGCCTTCAGCGAAGGCAATCACCTCGGCGACGGTTGGTCCGTACTTGCGCTTGAGGCGGTCGAGGAGGGCGAGGCGATCTTCGATCTCGGCCAGCCGCTCCGGCGAGGAGTTGATGCCCTCGGCATAATCGCGCAGGCTGGTGCTAAGATCGCCGATGGTTGCTCGTGTGGAGGCAAGCTGCTGCGCGGCTTCGGTAAAGCGGTCGTCGTAGCGAGCCAGCTCCTCGACGTTGCGCAAGGCTGCGCGGAGGGCTGCCTCCGCTGAATCGCTGCTCTCGTAGAGCCGCTCGAAGGCACCCAGCGCGGCGGTGTAGAGCTTTTTGGCGTTGGCCAGGACGCGCTTCTCGGTCTCCAGGGCATCGTCTTCGCCGACTACGAGATGCGCGGCGTTGATTTCCTTGGATTGATAGCTCCAAAGGTCGACCATGCGCAGACGGTCCTGCTCACCCTGCAAAAGGTCGTCGAGTTTGGTGGCCGCAATACGCCAACGGGCGTGGGCTTCAAACACAGACGCAGTATCGATGCCTCCGAATCGGTCCAGCAGGGCGCGCTGCTGGGCCTGATCGAAGCTGCTCAGGCTCTCGCTCTGCGCGTGGACCAGGGCCAGCTCCGGAGCGAGCTGGCGGAGGACGGCGGCGGTGGCCGGCTGATTATTGACAAAGACGCGGCCCTTGCCTGTCGAGAGAATCTCGCGGCGGAGGATCACCTCTGTGCCGCCGGAGTCGATGCCGTTCTCTTCGAGGATGCTTTCGGCATTCGCTGTAGATTCAAAGACACACGAGACGACGGCTTTGTCGGCCCCGTGGCGGACGACTTCAGCCGAGGATTTGCCACCCATCAGCAGGGCCAGCGCATCCACCAGAATGGATTTTCCCGCGCCGGTTTCGCCGGTCAGCAGGTTGAGTCCGGGGCCGAAAGAGGCAACGGCGTGATCGATGACGGCATAGTTGTCGGCGCGCAGTTCGACGAGCATAGTGTTCATCTCCTAAAAAGCAAAAGTAACCGCGGATCCTTCGACTCCCTTTGGCCCAAAGAACGTGCCAAACTCCGTTCTGGATGACAGAGAGTAATTCTCCCAAGCTTAAACCTCAGATTCGGCGAACCGTTTCTTGATCTTACCTGCCATCCAGAAGCCTTGTCTTATACCCGCGCCAGCCAAAACAAGCCAGCCGAATAGATCCCACAATGATTCCTTGCGGCCTTCGCGGGTTACCCAGGATGGCAGCAGAGGAATGAGGTGAAACCACAAGGAAACTCCTGAAATGATTAGAATAAGAATGACGGCGTGCGGAATCAATAGCTTGGCAGCATACTGAGGAACCCGCGCATCTCCAAAAAAATCGTCCGCATCTCGCAAGACTGATCCGAATGCAAAGAAAAATACGTAGACCGTATATCCGCCCGCGATTGCGATTTGCCATCTCCAAGGATTGTCACTGAACAAGATAAACAGAATAGCGAAAACCAGTATGGCCGGGAAATGAGCCCAGCGATAAAGCAGTAATGGAGGTTTGTTCTTATCATGGGTAATGGGTTCGGGAACCTCTGTGTTTTTCTCTGTTGCCTCTGTGTCCTCAAACATCTTCTCACCTACCTTAATATTTTTGGTTCGTCCTATCCCAGGTCTCAAAATCTAGACTTGGGGCACCCAGCATGCACGTCTCGCGCGTAAAAAAACGCAATGACAATCCGAGCGCAGCATAACATGATGGAATTGTGGTGCGCCTCGCAGTTGGGAGGGATCGAAGCATCTTCGATTTGTTCAATGCGATTTGACCGGAACCAGATTCCATGTACAGACGGCTGGCAAGTTGATGAGTTCCATCTCTGACAGCTTCCTTTCGATTTCTCGCTTTGACAGCGAAAGAATGAAGCCTTCGGTAAAGTCTGAAAAGCAGACGCCTGACGCCCATGCATCGATTGAAAGCAGCAGGTGGTCATCATCTATCCACTTGATAGCCGTCGTATTTACCCCAGGAGTCTTACAGATGCGTTTGGCATCCGTACTGAATGTATTCTCTGCTAATTGAATCAGCTCCGTGTCCTCGACAATTCCGCCGTCAGGTGTCACGCGAAATAGCTGCGTTTCTGCGCTGGAAGCATTCACTTTCCACGTCGTAGCGAACGATCCGCTTGGTGAAACCACTAACCAACCCAAAGCCGCTTCGAAATACTTGTGTTTCTGAACCAGGACATGGTTCCCTTTCGAAAAGGTAAGTATAGCGCTGGTGCTTTTGGAATTAGGGCGTTTGATTCGGATTGCCACACCGTCCCTCTCAACCTGTACAGGCTTGCCAGGATCATCGTTCATAGCGTAAAAATAGGCTCCGTCCTGTGCGCACCGGTCAATGCTCCTTTGTGGTAGAACTGCATGACTCGTGGTAAAGAGAAGCAAGACGATGAAGGGGAGTCTCATGAAAAGCATTGTATCATCGGATCGAAGACCGACTGTAGATTAGTACTCAAGCCCTCACAAACGGGTTTAACTCCAAGAAAATATCTTTATTCTTTTCCACCACGGCCGTCAAGATAAGCGCGTAATTCCGGGATAATTGTCGAACCCACGATCGAAGCTGAGGATTCGATCGATGCCGTGGGCCCGCATGACTGCCCGGTGGATGGCGTCTCGCGCTGAAAGCCCCTTCCGGCCCAGCACGATTTCACGTGCCCGTTCGACAGCCGGCTGGTCGACCGGGAATACATCATCAACCACTCCCAGCAAAGCATCGAAGGCTGGCTGAATGGCATCCGGCCTTTCGATGGAAACGTAACGATGCAGAATCTCATGCAGCACTTCGGCGTCCGTCGCCAGCCTTTCCCGGCCGCTGACCAACTCTTCCAGCCAGCGTTGTGCGCCGGCTTTATGGGGATGGGTGGTGCCCACCAGATACATCGGAATATTCGAGTCAATAAAAATCACGGCTGAACATCCGATCCGTAGCCCAGCTCAATCTCTTCGAGCATTCGGTCGATATTGGCGGTGGGAAAATCCTTGCGCGCCGCTGATCGGATGACTTCGAGCTTGGAGGATGTTTCGCGGCTGGGCTCGTTCCTGCGGGCCTCGACCAGAGCGTTCCTCACCTAGGCGGCCACGGTCATACGGCGCAAACGCGCAGCGAACTGAATCTCGTGGTATTCAGGTGTTTGGATGATGACTTGCAACCGTTTAGTCATGCGATGAGTTTAATTGACTCATTAGCATGAGTCAATTAAGATCTGAAATGATATGGCCAGGATATTCGACACCGGGACGGCGAGCGGGCATACGGATGATTACTTGGGCGCGGGGCACGGCGTCTGCTACCGTTAATACAGAGGTACACGCCGATTTTAATTGCAGCTTTCCTCTTACAGCTTCCCCCCGACGTAGGCCCGGTCCAGGCTACGCCGGCGACGGCATCGAGCGCGCTGATTGAGATGGTCATGAACAGCGGGCCGGTGGCCATGGCAGTGCTGGTCTTGCTGTTAATCGCCAGTTTTTACTCGTGGACGGTGATTATTGGCAAATACTTCTCCTTCGGCAAGGCAGACGGCCAGAACCGCCGCTTTTTGCGCGCCTTCCGTCAGGCGAGCCGCTTGCAGGAGATGGCGCAGATGGCCACCGAGTGCAAGGCAAGTCCGCTGGCGCGGGTTTTTGAAGAGGTCTATGAAACCTACAAGCGGCAGACGGGCGGGTCGGGTCCGCCGCGCAACCTGACGCCGCTGGAGCGTTCGGCGCAGACGGCCTCCAGCGAGGCGGTGACTGCTCTGGAATCGCGGCTGACCTGGCTGGCAACCATTGCCGCGGTGAGCCCATTTGTGGGACTCTTCGGCACCGTGATGGGCATTGTGGACGCCTTCCACGGGCTGGGAACGGTGGGCGCTGCCACGCTGCGGGCAGTAGCGCCGGGCATCTCCGAGGCGCTGATTACCACAGCGGCGGGCTTGGCAGTCGCTGTGCCTGCGGTTGTGGCCTACAACATTTTTTCTGCGCGGATCAGGGTCTTTGCCTCGGCATGTGACGATTTTTGCCGGGAGTTGTTGAACTCGCTGGAAGAGATTCCGGTGCGTTCTGGTCCTCCTCGTCCGGCAGCTCCGACCGGCTACGAAGCAGCCACACGGGAGGCAGACCGTGGCCTTTTCAAGTAGCAGCGGCAAGACGCAGAGCTCGCTGGCGGAGATCAACATCACGCCGCTGGTGGACGTGGTGCTGGTGCTGCTAATCATCTTCATGATTACCGCGCCGGTCTTGCAGTCGGGGATTGAAGTGGCCGTGCCCAAGACGCGCACAGTGCGCGAGATTACTGAGCAGCGGCTGGTGGTGACAATCGACCGCGAGCAGCAGATTTTCCTGGGCGATCAGCCAATCAACATTCATGATCTAACTCGGAGGTTGCGCCAGCCGGGGACTGAAGACGCCAAGAAGGTGATTTACCTGCGGGCCGATGAACGTGTTCCGTTTGGGGCCTTCGCCAGTGTGATGGACGCCGTCAAACAGGCGGGAATCACCAACATTTCCATTGTGACGCAACCAATGGATACCAAAGCGGGCGAGAAGTAGCCAATGGAGATGCAACTGGAGGGCGGCGGGCGACTGGGACGGCAATTGAGGCCGGAGCCGATGGCTGCGTCGGCTGCCGGGTCGCTGCTTCTGCACGGCAGTCTGGCCACGATCCTGCTGATCTACGGTTATTTAGGCGGGCTTTTTCACCACAATGAGTGGGGCGGAGCGGGCAACAGCGGAGCGATTCAGGTGAGCCTGGTGACCAGCGCTCTGCCCTTGCCCTCCGATCAGCCTCCCAATGACAATGTGCTGGCCACCGACACGCCCAGCCAGGCCCCGGCCGAACCAGCCGCGAAAGAAAAGCAAGCCGTGGACGAGAGCGCCATCGCCATATCCGGCAAGCAGGTCAAGCCGCAACAGCAAGCCGTGGCCCGCGTGCCGCAGAGTCAGATCAAGCCGCAGCAGACCAACACAGCGCAGTACGGCGAACAAGCGGGGTCGTCGATTGCCCGCGCCACTCAAACGCCGACGGTGGTTACGGTTGGTCACATATCGATTAGTGATGCCGATTTCGGATCGCGTTTTAGTTGGTATGTTAGCAATATGAGTCGGGTTATCCCCCAAAACTGGTATGTCGGGGAGGTGAATCCCTCCACGCCGCATGGGGCGCGCGTTTACCTGATCTTTACCATTCATCGCGACGGAAGCATATCAGATGTAAAATTCGCCCAGGGCAGCGGCAGCCCGACGCTGGACCGCTCCTGCTTGCGCGCCGTGCAGCGGGTTGACTCTTTGGGGGCTCTTCCAGCCGGTTATTCATACAGTACCCTGAATGCCTCCTATTATTGCGAGTATCCTTAATTTGAGCGAAAACAAGCGCTCAAACGTCTATTCATCACCAGGAAGGATTGCTCATCGCATGAAAGCATACTCCCGGATTTTCCTCCTCGCTTTGGCTGCTCTAGCCTTTCTACAGTCCTTCCGCGCGAGCGCGCAGGATTGGGTACGCACCGGAACCAACCTGGGCAACGATCGCATTCGTCTTGCCGCGGCGGAGTTTAAGGCGGTGGGCGACGATCCGCAGATGCTAGCTTTGAAGGCCGTCTTCGACGCGACCTTTTATGGCGATCTGGGCAGCTCGGGCATCTTTGATCTGGTCTCGAAGAGCCTTGCGCCGCAGGCCACGCCGGGCTCGCAGCAGGAAATCAATCTGGCGCAGTGGTCCGCCGCCCCCTCGAATGCCGCCATGGTGGCCTTTGGCGCGCTCTCCAGCGTCAAGGGGCGGTTGGTCGTCTACGGATGGCTGGACGATACGCACAACACCGGCAACCCCATGATTCTGGGCAAGCAATACAACGAAGAGGCTAGCCAGGAGAATGCGCGGACGGTGGCGCATCGCTTTGCCGATGAGATCATTCTGCGCCTGGGAGGAGGTCTCAACGGCGTTGCCGAGACGAAGATCTACTTTGTCAGCTCGCGCAGCGGAACCAAAGAGATTTGGGCGATGGACTACGACGGGCAGAATCAGCATCAGATTACGCATCTGGGCACAGTCTCGCTCTCGCCGCGCATCTCGCCGGACAATTCCCGGTTGGCCTTTGCTTCGCTGGATTCGAGCGGTTGGGCGGTGCGGATGTATTCGCTGGATCTGGGCCGCGTGGTCAGCTTCCCGGCGGGCGTGGCCGGAGACAGCAACCTTTCTCCGGCGTGGTCTGGGGATGGGACAAGGCTCGCCTTTTCGTCCTCGCGGTCGGGGGATTCCGAGATCTGGGTGGCGGACGCGAACGGCGCAAATCTCCACAGTGTAACCTCGGTCCGCGGGCCCAATGTCGCGCCCACCTGGAATCCGCGCTCCAATGCGCAAATCGCCTGGGTGGGAGGAATCAGTGGCGAGCCGCAGATTTACACCATGGATCAGGACGGCGCCAATGTGCAGCGGATGACCGACACGGGCTATGCCATCTCGCCGTCGTGGTCGCCCAGCGGACAATTTCTGACCTTCAGTTGGAATCGCAAGTATGGTCCCGGCGCGCCCGGAGGGCAAGACATCTACGTGATGGATATCTCCAGCAAGAAATGGCTGCAACTAACCCACGATGCGGGCAGCAATGACTATCCCTCCTGGGCGCCCGATGGGCGGCACATTGTCTTTGAGCGGACCATGGGCAAACGGGTTGATCTCTGGACGATGCTGGCGGACGGAACCGAGCAGCATCAATTGACCGAGACGGGCAACAACTTCATGCCCAACTGGAGCTGGAAATAAATCACGGCGCTGTGGACCGGGGCCTGTATGGTTTTGACCATTTGGACTATGATGGGTACGTTAACCTGAACTTTGAACGGTTTGTGCCAATTAATAATCGGGAATCGCTCTTCAATCCAGGCATGATTTTGCGAAAGGAGTATCACATTGAATCGAGTTCATCGTATTTTGACAGCTTTTGTTCTGGTAGTTGCATTGGGCGCGGTCGCTGGCTGCGGACCCAAGAAATCGAAGACGAATCTTTCCTCGGAGGAGACGGCTCCGGTGACTGCTCCCGCTCCTGCGCCCATCGCGCAGATCACCGCGACACCCACACTGATTACAGCCGGAGACCAGGTTCAGCTCAGTTGGCGCACGACGGATGCCAATAAAGCCAGCATCGACGGCATTGGCGATGTGCCAACCTCTGGTGTGAAGACCGTAACTCCCACTTCTTCAACTGTCTATACCCTTACGGCGCGCGGGGATGGCGGGTCAGCCGATGCCTCGGTACGAGTCACGGTCAACGCTGCTCCAATGGCTGCTGCGCCGGCCGTCGTGGTGCCCACCCGGTCGTTGACTGCGGAAGAGGAATTCAAAAGCAGCGTCCAGGACATCTTCTTCGATTACGATACCTACGACATTCGCGCCGATGCGCAGGCCGCGCTCTCCAAAGATGTCGCTTACCTTGTAAACCACCCTGACGCGAAGATTGTAATCGGCGGATACTGCGACGAGCGCGGCTCCAACGAGTACAATTTGGCGCTGGGCCAGAACCGTGCCGATGCCGCCAAAAACGCGTTGGTGACGGCTGGCGTGTCGGCCAGTCGCATTCGCGTGGTCAGCTACGGCAAGGAAAAGCCGTTTTGCACCGAGTCCACCGAAGAGTGCTGGCAACAGAACCGCCGCGGCGGCTTCGTGATTGATAAGTAGTCAGTCGACAGTCAACAGTCGATAGTGGTCAGTGAAGCGCTTCGCTCTCTATGTTGCGAGTTGAGGCGCTTCATTTCTGCGGAGTGATTTCATGGGATTTATTTCAAGAGCCTACGATAAGCTTCCAACATGGGTACAGTTAACTTTTGGGGCTATCTCACTCATTGGGATCGTTTACGGTACCGCCCATTGGGGCTTCTTTTTCTTGTTGAAGGTGATCTTCAGTCCCGTTCCCTAGATTCAAATTGATGCGCTATTGGCGCTACATGTCTGAGCGATGGATCAAACGGAAGAGTTAAAATAAACAAATCAGTTATCTGCGGTCGGTCGGGTCTTTCACTGTCAACTGTCCACTGTCAACCGTAAAGGTGAACCATGCAGAGAGTACGCACACTTCGTCATCGTCTTCTTGCTGCGGCTGTTCTTGCCGCAATCATTCTTTGCGCTTCTGCGCCCGCCCGCGCCGCGTCCAAGGAGATCATCGAACTGCAAGCGCAGGTGCAGCAGTTGCTGGACAATGTGCAGCGCATCCAGTCCACGCTGGATACGCGCCTGGGCGTGATTCAGCACCTGGCCGAGCAGACGGCGGATGACGCCAACCGGATGACCGCGTCGGTGGCCGCGTTACAGCAGAAGCTCTCTACGCAGAGCGACGCGCTTTCCAGCAAGATGGACGTTGCCTCTGGGCAGGCGCAATCGCTGAACGACTCTGTGGACGAATTGAAGTCGCGCATCAGCAAGCTGGATAAATCCATCCAGGATCTGCAGACGCAGTTGCAAAACATGCAGACTGCGCCTCCGCCCCCTGCCGCAACCTCAACTACGCCGACGGCTCCGGCTGCTCAGCCCGTTCCCGCGCCAGCCCCCGCGCCTGCTCCTGCTCCAGCCCCCGCGCCTGTTCCGTCTCCGGTTCAACTTCCGGCGGCGAATGGTCCCGCAGCGGATGGCACCGTTCCCGCAGCCGCTTCGCCCGATAATCAGACTCCACCCTTGGCCGAGACCTTCCAGGCTGGCTTGCGCGACTATAACGCGGCCAAGTATGAAGTGGCCGCCGGTGAATTTCAAGATGTGATTCACTACTATCCGCTGGATGATCTGGCCGGAAGCGCGCACTTTTATCTGGGCGAGATCGCCTATAAGCAACTTAAACTGACCGAGGCAGTGAAGTCCTACAACGCGGTTCTGGAAGGCTTTCCGGGCAACTCGAAGGCTCCGGCGGCGCAACTGCGCAAAGGCCTTGCACTGATGGAAATGAACCGGAAAGAGGCTGGCATTCACGAGTTGCGCACGCTGATCCAGCGCCATCCGCAGACAGCCGAGGCGGCTCAAGCGCGCACCAAGCTGAACGGAATGGGCATCAAGCCCAGCGCGGCGCACTGACCCCTAATCCCTATTCCCTAGTCCCTGCCTTCATAGATTGGTATACTGGCAATGTGACTACAACTCTGCTTGAACCCATCTCGAACGGTAACCGCTCCGAGACTTCCCCCAGTCAGAAGAGGGTGTTGTTACTCAAACCGCGCGGCTTTTGCGCTGGAGTGGTGCGCGCGATCGACATTGTGAAGATCGCTCTGGAAACCTTCGGCGCGCCCATCTACGTGCGTCGGGAGATTGTGCATAACCGCTATGTGGTGAATGAGTTGGCGGAAAAAGGCGCAATCTTTGTTCATGAAATTGACGATGTGCCCGACGGCCAGCGCGTCATTTATTCTGCCCACGGTGTTTCGCCTGCGGTCCGTGAGCTAAGCAAAGGCCGCAGTCTGCGCGTGATTGACGCCACCTGCCCGCTGGTGACCAAGGTCCACATCGAAGCTGTCAAATTCGCCAAACAAGGCTACTCGCTGGTGTTGATCGGCCACCGCGACCACGACGAGATCGAAGGCACGTTGGGAGAAGCGCCGGAGGCGACCCAGGTGGTCTCCAACGTCGCCGAGGTCGCGGCGCTTCAGGTTCCAGATCCCAACCGCGTCGCTTATCTGACCCAGACCACGCTCTCGCTGGACGAGGCGCGCGACATCATCCACGCCCTCAAAGAAAAATACCCCAACATTGCCGGCCCGCACTCCCAGGACATCTGTTACGCCACGGAGAACCGCCAGGTTGCGGTGCGCAATGTGGCGCACAATGCGCAACTTGTGCTGGTGGTGGGCTCGACCAATAGCTCCAACTCCAACCGCCTGGTCGAGGTCTCGCGCAACCTGGGCACCATCGGCTACCTGATCGACAATTCCCAGGCCATCGATCCCAAGTGGCTGGAGGGCGTCAGTACGGTTGCGGTGACGGCAGGCGCTTCGGCTCCTGAGGTTCTGGTCGAGGATGTGGTCAACTATCTGCAACAAAACGGCTATGATAACGTCGAAGAGGTAGAGGTGATGCCGGAAAATGTGCGCTTCGGCCTTCCGCCGGAGATTGTGCAGGCCATCGGCAGCGCGGACCGCTCCGAGGCTTTGCCGGTGCGGTGAAGACAGGGACTAGGGACTGAGGCCTTTGAATCGCATGAAGATTCACAAGAGTAAGACGCAATTAGCCGCGCCGCGCTTTGGGCGGATCGATGCGGATCTCGGCGAGGTCGAGTCGGCGATCCGCCGCTCCTGCGACTACCTTTTCAGCCGCCAGCATCCAGAGGGGTACTGGAACGGGGAGCTGGAAGCCGACGCGATGCTCGAAGCCGACTACATCTTCCTGCACACGCTGCTGGAAAGCGGCGATGCGGGCCGGCTCAAGCGCGCGCTCGCTGAGATGATGCGCTATCAGAACGAGGACGGCAGTTGGAGCATCTATCCTGGAGGCCCAGGCAACATTTCGCTCTCCGTCAAGTGCTACTCCAGCGCCAAGCTCATGGACATCCCGGCGGACGACCCGCGCCTGGCCAAATGCCGCGCGTGGGTTCTCAAGCATGGCGGCGTGGTGGCCACTAACACCTTCACCAAAATGTACCTTAGCGCGCTGGGCGAGTACGACTACGACGCGGTTCCGGCAATTCCGCCGGAGATCGTCCTTTTTCCCAATTGGTTTTACTTCAATATTTACGAAATCTCCTCCTGGTCGCGCTCGATTCTGGTTCCTTTGGCCATCATGTACGCCAAAAAGCCCTTCAAGAGAATCTCGCAGGAGCAGGGCATCGACGAGCTCTTTGTCGGCGGCCGCGCCAACGCCAATCTGCGCCTGCACTGGGACTTCAAACGCATCCTCTCTTGGCGCAACTTCTTTCTGGTCGTCGATCGCATTCTGCATTTTGCCGAGGCAGTTCACCTGCGCCCGCTGCGCACCCTGGCCCTTAAGAAGGCGGAAAAGTGGATGCTGGAGCGGCTGGAGATGACAGACGGCCTGGGCGCCATCTATCCGGCCATGCTGAACGCCATCGTTGCTCTGCGCTGCCTCGGCTACTCCGAGGACGATCCGCAAGTGATTCGCGCGCGCGACGAGTTTGAGAAGCTGGGCATCGAAGAGCCGGCCAGTGAGGCCATGCCTGAGCCGACCTTCCGCATGACCCCTTGTATGTCGCCCGTTTGGGACACCGCGCAGGCCGTCTTTGCACTGGGCGAGGCGGGCGTCCCGCGCAATGATCCACGCTTGCTCAAGGCCGTCGATTGGATGCTCTCCAAAGAGGTGCGTCACAAAGGCGACTGGGCGGTGAAGGTTCCCAACGTCGAGGCGGGCGGCTGGTACTTCGAGTTCAACAATGAGTTCTATCCCGACACCGACGACACGGCGCAGGTGTTGATGGCGCTGAGCAAAGTCGACAATCCCCGTGAGGGCTATCAGCACAAGATTGCGCAGCGCGCCATCGTCTGGGAATTCGCCATGCAGTGCAAGAATGGCGGCTGGGGCAGCTTCGACAAAGACAACACCAAGATGATCTTCCAGTACATTCCCTTCGCCGATCACAACGCCATGCTGGACCCGCCGACGGTGGACATTACCGGGCGCATGTTGGAGATGCTGGCCGGCTACGGTTACACGCGTACTGACAAGCGCGTCGAGAAAGCCGTCAAGTTCATCCTCAGCGAGCAGGAACCGGACGGAAGCTGGTTCGGCCGCTGGGGCGTCAATTACATCTACGGAACCTTTCTCGTATTGCGCGGGCTGGACGCCATCGGCATGGATCACCTGGAACCGCAGATTCAGTCGGCCGCCGAGTGGCTGCGCATGGTGCAGAACGGCGACGGCGGCTGGGGTGAGAGCTGCGGTAGCTACGACGATCCTGATACGCGCGGCCAAGGCGTCAGCACGCCGTCGCAGACGGCCTGGGCGCTGCTGGGTCTGCTGGCCGCGGGCGACGATCGCTCTGATTCCATCGCCAAAGGCGTGCGTTGGCTGTTGGAGCGCCAGTTGGCCGACGGAAGCTGGGATGAATCGATGGGGCAGGGAATGACTCGTCAAGGCATTATCACAGGCACAGGATTCCCCAGAGTCTTTTACCTGGCCTATACCCTCTACCGCCAGTACTTCCCTCTGCTGGCCCTCACCACATACCGCCGAACCATGGAACGTGTGGCGAAATGATTAAGCGAAAGTTTGGTGTATTGAATGTTAATCCGCGATCTGGAGATTTGCAACTATCATTCAGGTCCCTTCACCGCAAGTAATTGGTTGGTTCCGCTTTTGGCTGTAGGTTGGTTGGAACATCCGCAGCCGTACACAACAGGCTTGGTTCCGGATGGTTTTGATGACCGGCTGGAATTAATGGTCAATCAATTCCGTAAAGTGTATGCGACGTACAATTTTCGCGGCTGCATGGAATGTTCGATCTGTAAGGCGAATGGTATACATTTGGTTGGGCCAATCTGGTCGCAAGAGAATCTGTTTATTCCAGGAGATGATGCCGTTTATGTCGCGCCGGGAGGAATTGTTCATTACATCCAAGAGCACCATTATCTTCCGCCAGAGAAGTTTATTCAGGCTGTGCTTCGATGCCCAGAGGTTGGAACTGTTCAATTCGGTGAGGCTCTTCAAAAGGCAAATTGCGGTTGTGAGCCACCGTTAGAATCAGAAGAGAAATTCAAACATCGAATGATTGAAACGCAGAAACAAATTTTCGCAAGTCGTTTGAAGGCATAATGAAACGCGCACACTAAGCGCTGGAGGTTCATTCCAAGATGGCTATTCCAATCTCCCAGGTAGGAACGGTTGCCAGTTACGTGCTGAAGAAGAAGCTCATGGGCGTCAAGCGCTATCCCCTGGTGCTGATGCTGGAGCCGCTCTTCCGCTGTTCGCTGGCCTGCGCCGGCTGCGGCAAGGTGCAATATCCGCCGCACATTCTCAAAAAGCAACTCACCCCGGAAGAATGCTTTGCCGCCGTCGAAGAGTGCGGCGCGCCCATGGTCTCCATCCCCGGCGGCGAACCGCTGCTCCATCCGCAGATCGTCGAGATCGTCAACGGACTCATCGCTCGCAAGAAGTACATCTACCTCTGCACCAACGCGCTGGAACTCAAGAAGAAGCTGCCCGAGTTCACGCCGTCCAAGTACCTCACCTTCTCCGTGCATCTCGATGGCCAGCGTGAGCACCACGACTTTTCAGTCTGCCGCGAGGGTGGCTACGACATCGCCACCGAGGGCATCCGCGAGGCTGTCCGCCGCGGCTTCCGCGTCACCACCAACGCCACCTTCTTTGACGGCACGGACCCCCACAGCGTCCGCGCCTTCTTTGACGAGGTAATGGGCATGGGCGTCGAAGGCATCATCCTCTCGCCCGGCTACAGCTACGACAAGGCTCCCGATCAATACCACTTCATGGGCCGCGCCCGTGTGCGCCGCCTCTTCCGCGCCATTTTGTCCAACCGCAAACCCACCTGGAAGTTCAATATGTCGCCGCTGTTCCTGGAATTTCTGATGGGCGACCGCAATTATGAGTGCGTTCCCTGGGGAATGCCGACGTATAACATCTTCGGCTGGCAAAAGCCCTGCTATTTGCTGCAAGAGGGCTACGCGGAAAGCTTCAAGGAACTGCTTGAAACCACCGAGTGGAAAGAATACGGCGTCGCCAGCGGCAACCCCAAGTGCGCCAACTGCATGGTCAGTTGCGGCTATGAGACGCCTGCGGTCATCGAAGGCTTTACCACGCTGAAGGGCTTTATCGCCATGGCCCGCGGCAACTTCAAGCGTTATCCGAATCCGCAGGCCATGAAAATCTACCAGGACGGCCTCGCGCGTGAGTCCGCCCCGCTTGTGCAAATCGCCGAACCCGCCCCCATACTGGAGGAGACCCCCGCATGACCGCTGAAGTGCTGAAGTAAATTTTGAAGTTGGGTGCCCCATCCATTCCGCGTTTTTTGCGGAATGGGTGGGATACCACGAACCTGAATTGACCTTTTCGAGGAAATATACGCATGACCGCTGAAGTGCTGAAGTACACATTGGAACAGGTCGAAGCGCTGGAGCTGGCTCCCGGCGCGGAGCATGAGAATTTGGAGGGCTGGGTTCCCACGCTGGCCACCGACGGCGAACTGCGGGAGGCTCTCGAAAAGGCCCTCGACTATCGCGGCGACGTAACTCTGACTCTCAAATCCGGCGAGAGAATCGATGCCTATATCTTCAATCGCCACACCGGCGCATCGCTGGCCGATTCTTGGCTCCAGTACTTCGCGCCCAACGCTCCCGACAAGCGCAAGCTCAGCTACGCCCAGATCGCCCGCATCGAGTTCACCGGCAAGGATCGCGCCGCTGGCAAGCACTGGGAAGACTGGGTCAAAAAGTACAACGAAAAAAAGGCCGCTGGCGAAACGAACATCGCGCTCGCGCCGGAGGCGCTGGAGTAGACCGGGCAAGTCCACAATGCGCTTTTGCAGATAATTTAAAATATTCTGTTAGATTGAAATTGATCTCTTCCACTTACGCGGATGAGCACGGTTTGGGAGCAAGATACTCTACCCCCCCCGGGGTGTCGTTCTCTTTTTGTTCTCCTTTTCCTGCGCGGTTTGGGAAGCTTGGTGATTACGCTTTCCTTCGTGCAATGCTCACGGACTCTTGGAAGAGCTAAAGTTGCTGGCCGGAAATTGCGGAGGGCGCAGGGCCGTTAGGCCCGGACTTCGTCTTTTTTCATAATTGTTCTGAAATGCAACTGTAGTATCAGGCAGGTAAAGTATGCGCGACAACCGTCAACTGAAAGATCTTTCTGGCGTGGGTCCAGCAACCATAGCCGACCTGCGCATCCTCGGAATCCATTCGGTTGCCGAGTTAGCGCTGCAAGACGGCAAAGATCTCTATAACCGGCTCTGCCAGCGCACCGGCCAGCAGCACGACATTTGCGCCCTCGACGTCTTTCGCTGCGCCGTCGCCCAGGCCCGCGATCCAGAGCTTCCTATCGAGCAGAGAAACTGGTGGTACTGGAGCCGCCTGCGCAAAGATCAGCCATCCGTCGTAAACTGATTCCTGACCATGAAAGTATTTCTCACCGGCGCAACAGGATTTGTCGGCCATCATGTGGCACGGGCTTTGGCCGCGGATGGCGCCAAGCTGCGCCTGCTCGTGCGCAAGACCAGCAACCTCGCCAACCTCGAAGGCATTGCCGGCGAAACGCACGTCGGCGACTTGTCCGAACCGGAGACTTTGCGGGCGGGACTGGAAGCCTGCGACGCCGTGATGCATGTCGCCGCCGATTACCGCCTTTGGATTCCCGACCCGGCTGCGATGTACAAGGCTAATGTGGACGGCACGCGCGAGCTGCTGCGGTTGGCCCGCGAGGCCAGGGTCAAGCGCTTCGTTTACACCTCCAGTGTCGCCACCATGCACTTCCGCCGCGACGGGCTGGTCGTCAATGAGGACACGCCGGTCTCGCTCGCCGACATGGTCGGCCACTACAAGCGGTCTAAATTTCTGGCCGAACAGGAAGCGATCAAAGCGGCGAAAGGCGGCCAGCGCGTAGTGATTCTCAATCCGACTTCGCCGATTGGATCGAATGATAGCAAGCCCACGCCGACCGGCCAGATCTTCCTGGACTTTTTGAACGGCAAATTCCCCGCCTACATGGACACCGGGCTGAATCTGGTCGATGTGGCTGAGATTGCCCGCACGCACGTCACCGCGCTCACCAAAGGAAAGTTTGGCCGCCGCTACATTCTTGGCGGTGAAAACCTGACCCTCAAGCAGATCCTCGACAAGATGTCTGCACTCACCGGAATTCCCTCGCCCACTGTCGAGATTCCGTTTATCGTTGCCGCGACCTATGCATTCTTTGAGGAGTGGATCACCGGCCGCATCCGGGGAAAAGAGCCGCGCGCCACCCTCGAAGAAGTCCGCATGGGCCGCAAGAAGATGTACGCCAGCAGCGCCCGCGCCCAGCAGGAGCTAGGCTTTCGCATCCTGCCCATCAACCCGGCGATGAAGGCCGCGATTGAGTGGTTCCGCACCCATGGGTATGCGCCATAGAGTCAATTTGCAATATTATGTACAATCAGGTATTGTTTTTTGCCATTCGGCAATGTTTTGTATCAGGGCACGACTTTAGTCGTGCCGAAAGACAGCAATAATGAATCTGGGCTTTAGCCCCTGAGGAAAATGTTAGGGTGTGGCACTTATGAAAAGGGAACTGAAGTTATCAACATTTCAGATAGGAAGTCCAGCGAAGCGCGGACAAGGACTTCGAGTAGGCGTTACGCGCCGTCCGCCCCGCGGAGTGCCAAAGAATCGTTGGGTGTCCGACGGTTATTTTGATGTTTGGCTTCCAACTATAGCGCCAAGCGCAAAGTTACTAGCTCGATTCAAGAACCGTGATATCGGTAACAGTGCGGATCGGAAGGCATTCTTTGACAGCTATGAGCGAGAGCTTTTGGGCAATGCTGAGAGCAGGCAAACAGTCGAGTTGATTGCACAGATTGCAGCACGGACTCCAATCAGCATCGGTTGTTTTTGCGGAGACGAGACGAACTGCCACCGTTCGCGTCTTTTCGAGGTCATTCAAAAGTACGCGCCCAAGCCATGACCCGCACAGCCATCATCGCCGCGATGCCCGCCGAGCTGAAGCCGCTCGTGCGCGGCTGGCAGCATACGCGCTCGAACGGCGTCGATCTCTGGCGCTGGAGCTTTGACGGCGGCGAGTGGATTGCCGCCTGCGCCGGTGCGGGCGTGGAGCGGGCGGCGCGGGCCTTTGCTGAAGTTGAAAAATGCGGGGAAGTTGATCGGGTGATCTCCACCGGTTGGGCGGGTGCTTTGCACGAGGAGTTGGTCTCCGGGAAAGCCTACGATGTCTCCACCATCATCGACGCGCGTACCGGCGAACGCTTCGTCACTGCCGGTCCGCCCAATGATTACTGGCTGGTCACCAGCCCCAAAGTCGCCGACGCTGCCGAGAAGCAGCGCCTCGCCTCCACCTATCAAGCCGCCCTCGTGGAGATGGAGGCCTCAGCCATCGCCCGTCTTGCCCGAATGCGCGGTATTCCCTTCTATTGCATCAAGGGAATCAGCGACGGGTACAGCGATAAACTTCCTGATTTCAATCGCTTTATCTCGACTGACGGTCAGTTTCGCTTGGCTTGCTTCATCTTTTTCGTGCTCTTCAGGACATCGTATTGGCTCTCGCTCATCCGTATGGGACAAAACAGCCGGAAGGCCTCGCGGAGCATCGCGGCTTCCGTGCGCGATCTGCTGGAGGAACGCGGCCAACAAGCGGGATAAAGACCGTATATCTTTTGAATCGGCACAGAAGATTAGCAGTCTCTACAATGAAGTGAGCCTTGATGCGCCCTGAAATGCAACAATCGCAGCTTCAGGATCATCTTATAATCAGGAATCGAGTCCAAAGAGATTATGCCCACAACGACGAACAAAGATTATTACGGCACGCTTGGCGTAAAGAACACGGCGACGCCGGAGGAGATTCGCAAGGCCTTCCGTAAGGCTGCGCGGCGCTATCACCCCGACGTGAACCCCGGAGACAAGCGGGCTGAAGAGAAGTTCAAAGAGATCTCTGAGGCCAACGACGTGCTGAGCGACGAGAAGAAGCGCAAGGTCTACGACCAAGTGGGCTTCTACTCGGACCAGATCGACCCGGACCAGGCCGAGGCTTATGCCCATGCGCGGCAGAGCGGCGGCCGGGGCGCGCCGGTGGACTTTGGCGGCTTTGACTTTTCCGGCTTTCAGAGCGGGCCGGGAGTGCATCCGGGTTCGCAGGCTGGGGCTGGATCGCAATCGTGGGGCAGCTTCAAGGATATTTTCTCCGGCATTTTTACAGGAGCGCAGCAGCCGCGGGCGCGCGGTCCGCAGCCGGGGACGGATCTCGAGTACCAGGCCACCGTGGACTTCTGGACCGCAATTCGCGGCGGGCAATCGCGGCTCGAGGTGCATCGCCAGGAAGTCTGCCCCGTCTGCCACGGCCAGGCCGCGATGGGCGGGCCGACGCAATGCTCGGAGTGCAACGGCTCCGGCCAGGTAACGCAGATGGGCGGGCGGATGAAGTTCAACATCCCGTGCCCGCGCTGCAACGGCACCGGGCGTGCCTCGAATGAGTGCAGCAGTTGCCGGGGCGAAGGAACGGTCAGCCGCACAGAGGCCGTTGACTTTCGCATCAAAAGCGGCACGCGGGACGGACAGCGGATTCGCCTGCAAGGAAAAGGCAACGCAGGAGTCAACGGCGGCGCTGCGGGGGATCTTTTTCTGATCGTCCGCACTGGAACCCATCCGGTCTTTACGCGCATCGGCGATGACATCCACATTACCGTTCCAGTGACCGTGCCGGAGGCCTCGCTGGGCGCCAAGGTGGACGTCCCGACGATCGACGGCCGCGCGCAGTTGAAGATTCCGCCTGGGACGCAGAGCGGGCAGAAGCTGAGGATGCGCGAGCGAGGCGTGGAGAACGCGCAGCATCCCGGCCAGCGCGGCGACGAGATTGTGACTATCGAGGTGCAGGTTCCCACGCTTGCCGACGAACGTAGCCGCGAGATTATGCGCGAACTGGCCAAGCTGAACAACCAGGACCCCCGTGTGGCGCTCTTTGATAAGCTTTAGCGTTCTTTCCATGAAATAGCGCGGGAAATGACGGAATTAAGATAAGCTGATTTAAGAAATCCTATGGCCGCAAAACGCAAATCGAAGGGCGTGTACATGATTTCGGCGGTGGCCGAGATGTACGAGATTCATCCGCAGACGCTGCGTCTCTATGAGCGCGAGGGCCTTCTTCTGCCGTCACGCACCGAGGGCAACACGCGCCTCTACACCGACGAAGATCTGGAGCGGCTGGAGTTCATTCTGAACCTAGCGCGCGACTTGGGCGTGAATATTGCTGGCATCGCTATCATCCTGCAAATGCGCGAGCGGATGGAAGAGATGAACCGGCAGATGCAGAGCTTTGTGGAGTATGTACGTACTGAGATGCTCTCGCATTTTCAGCAAGCTACGCCCAGTTCCGGCGCTATTGTTCCGCTACGCAAACTGGGGACGATCAAGCCGATGATTGTGGCCAAGGTGAATGGCAAAAGGATGGAACGAAGGGAGGGTGGGCGATAGGCGTCCTTGCTGCTAAGGTTTTTGGATGCCCATCAAGCGGAACCTCATTCTGTGAGTGACAAATTGCGTACTTGGGTAACCCTGCCAAGATCAGTCGCGAGCGCGCGGCTCACCCGTTTGTAAAAACCCAATCCCCGCAATGGTTGCTCCAGAAGCCAGCACATTCCGCAGCCGTTCAGGGTTTGCGCCGCTCTTTACGAAAGCTGCCTCAAGCAAACTGAGCGCCGCTGCTGGAGTAGTATCAGCAGGCAAACGAAAGATCCACGGCACATTCGCAGAGGTCAGCTTCTTGTCGCTGCTCAAGGCAATCACCGGAACAAATGCCTTGAGCGCCAGTTGCTCGGAAAGATGCGCCGCATCGCGATCCAGCGCAATGATAGCAAGCGCGTGCTCGTCCATCAGCGCATGAACGAGTTGCGTGGATGCCGCGCCCCAATTCTGATCACTCGCCACCGGAAGAATCGTCCACCTTGCAGTCTTCGCCGCGAGCGCAGCCTGCATCTCCCGCGAATGCGCAACTTCCTCGGCGCGCGGTCCAAAGACAATCACGTGGATCGGACCTGTCTGATCGGGTCGATGCGGCCCCAAGTACTCCACTCCGTCCTCGCCAACGCGCGCATAGGGCGCGTGTTCAGTGAGTGAAGTCTGTCCCACCACAGGTGTCTTCTCCATGGTTGCAACGCGATAAGTGATCGCTCTGTTGTGCACCGTGCCCAGATACATCGGCGCCACGTTCTTAAGATTTGGATCGAAGACCATGTGTCCGGTAACGCCATCATATTCTTCAATATTGGCCAATGCATCGTGTATGCGCGCGCGATTCAGCCCAGCCTTGCAAATCGAGTCGAGCAGCGCGTTCATTGCATCATATGCGAGTGAAGCAAACTGCTCCGGCTTTTCATGGAAGCGCTTTACAAATCTGCTATTGAACTCCAGCCACTTTGAATCATTGCGCGTTGGATCGTAGGGAAAGACAGCCTCAAAGCCCTCGGCTGCATCACCTGCTTGCGTCAACAACTCAGGCCCCAGCGTGCGATAAGCGCCAAAGACGCGCTGCTTCATCCCCGCCGCGCGCATCTCTTTCAGAATCTCCGCAGCTTGTTCCTCATTGCCCCAAAGAACTATTGCATCGGCGCGCGAAGAGCGAATCACCTGCAACTGCTTGGTGAAGTCCGTGTCGCCGGGAAGATATTTTTGCTCAATGACAATCGGATGGCCTAGCCTGCGCGCCGCATCACGGAGCTTCATCACGCCAAAGCGCCCATAGCGGCTGTTCACGCGCAGAATCCCCACGCGCTTCAGGCCGAGTTCAGTGAAGATATGCCGAGCCAGCGTCAGGCACTGAACGCGATCATCCTGCAGATCAGTGAAGTACCACGGTATGTAGGTCTCCGGGATCGTCGGATCGGTGGAGGCCGAATTGACGATGGGAATCTCCGCGCGCAGCGCCACGCGCAGCGCGATATGCGTGGACTCGGAGCTGATCGAGCCTAAGATCGCCCAATCCTGATCGTCGTAAACCATCTTTACGACTTCATTCGAAGCCGATCCCCAAATCGCTGGATCCGTCGGCCGGTCTTCCCCGTAAACCGCATTTGCTTGCCAATTGTCGTAATCGTTGTGCAGCATGAGTTTGAAAGGCTTGCCACCATATCCGCCGTGCGCATTCGCTTCTTCCACCGCCAACTGCGCGCCATGCAACATGCGCAATCCAAAAACAGATTCCGGATTCGGCGCCACGGGCCCGAAGAATCCAATGCGCACTTCCTTCACGTCTTTAGGTTCGGGAATGTCGCGGCCCGCGCCGGAGTAAATATTCGGATGAGTGTAGTTGAGGTCGTAAGGGGCGGCAAATTTTGCGTAGGGACTCAGATCGGCCGGCTCGCCCGCATAGGGCGTCACCACACGGTCGTGCGGCGGTCCTGGAGGATGTGCGCCGCACGCGCATGTTCCTTTGCCCGTCACAGTAGCTGGAACAGCATTCTGATCCGCAGCCAGCTTCGAATCCTGCGCGGTGTACTGGCCCGACTCCTGCGCGCCAAGCTGCGTAACGAGGATTGAAGCCATCACGCAAGCCGCTTCCAACAACCATCCATAGCGCATGATAACTACTCCTTGTTGGATGCAGCTTGATCCGTGCGGAAGATGGCCAGCGCTTCAATTTCAACGAGCAGTTCGGGGCGGCAAAGATGCGCCTGAATGCCGATGGATGCTGGCACCGGATCAAGCCCCTGCTCCTTGTAGAAAGCCGTTCGAATCTTGTTGAAGACATCGTAATCGCGGTCGATGTCGCGCAGATAGCAACTGGTCTTCACGATGTCCTTCCAAGTGGCTCCTTCGCTCTCCAAGAGGCCCGTGATGTTGGCGAAGGTGCGTTGGAGCTGCGCGGGAAAATCACCGATGTGAACACTCACGCCGTTCTCGTCAATCGAGGCCGTTCCAGAGATGATCAGAACTGCAATGCCGTTCAGGTCAAGACGGATGCCGCGCGAAAAAGAACTCGGCTTTGCGTAATGAAAGGCTTCGTTGAGTACGCCGTGGTTAGTGATGGCGTGCCGTTCGATCGGCGTGTGTGCCGGTGTTTTCGTGATGGTCTCCAGAATCTCTGCAAATGCATTCATGATGATAGCTCCTTGTGCTTTTATTGTTTTTCGCGTATTCCGTGGCTTAATCCCTTGGCTGTGGCAACCCAGATGTCGCTGCCTTGAAAATCAATGCCGAGAATGTAGTTGTGTGCCGGCGCTGTGGTGACGGCGACCTGCGTTACTTTGCCTGCCGCATCGCGTATTGTCATCTCTGGCTTGCCGTCCTTCAGGGACGGGCGATAGACCGCCCAGTTCACGCCGTCGTAGTAAGCCAGACCCCTGTCAGTACCGAACCAGCAATGTGTTGCATCCACACCTTTTATGGTGTTGGTAAAGTTTGAGGGAAGTCCGCTGTCTTTCGCCAAGAAGTTGTGCCAATAACGGCCGTCGTACCGGCTGTCTCCAAAGTACGTTGCTGCCCATACTATATTGTCTACAAAACTGACTGAAGTGACAATCTCGTGGATCAAGCCCTGATCCTTGAAGAGCACCATCTCGTTTTCGCCGTCGGGATCGTCATACTTGTCCCAGCGACCGGTCTTCTGATCGTACTCAAGCAGTCCGCTGCCCCACACAGCGTAATAAACCTTGGTGGGTGTAGCGGAAACGCCGTACACCCAAATCTCCGTCATCGGAGTGTTGCGCTCGTTGTACAGCGTCCACTGACCAGTGCGCGTATTAAGCTTGCAGCCGCCGGCTGCCGTGGCTACCCACACATTCTCGCCTTCCACGCTGACGCCATACACCACATCGTTGCTCAGCCCAGAGTTCAACTGCGTAAAACTGTCAATGCGCCCGCCGGAAATGCGGCTCAGGCCCCCCATTGTCCCCGCCCAAACATCACCGGTACTTTCATCAAGCGCGAGCGAGAGCACCGCGCGATGTGCTAAGCCATCCTTCGTTGTATAGGTCTTCCATGCATGATTCTCATAGACAGCAAGGCCGTTATCCGTGCCTGCCCAGATGCGCTCTCTGTCCACCAGCACGGAATAAACATGATTGTCAGGCAAGCCGTTCGCGGTGGTGAAATTCTCAAAGCGAAAGCGCGGTAACTGTGAAGCAGCAGATACCGCAGGCGCGGGCGATAGCGGTGCGGAAGACGCCGTTTGCGCGGCATGAAGCGTGTGCGGCGTAATGGCCGCAAGCCAAGCGCAGATTATGAGCGACTTCAAGCCCATCTTCATCATCGGGTCCTCAAGTATTCAATCAGATCGTTGAGTTCATCCTTGGTCAGGTCATTGGTGCGGCCGTGTTTGTCGTCGGGGTTGAAAACCGTCCAAATCTCTTCGAGAGTGCGCGCGGAGCCATCATGCAGGTAGGGCCCGTGCAGCGCAATGCTGGCCAGCTGCGCCGCCTTCAGCATTGCGGAATTATCCGTCGGTTTGCGCGTTCCCACATCGAACAATTTATGGTTCGTTCCCTTGGGGCCGCTATGGCAATAATTGCAGCGGTTGTATTCTTCAATTGGTATCTTGAATTTGTCCACCGACCGCTCAAAGATAGCCTGGCCGCGCTCCTGCGCAGGCGTTTGCTCGCGGCCAGCCAGCTTCCAACGATTGGGGCGTGGCGAAAGACTGCGAATATAAATCGTCAGATCAGCGAGCGTGAGATCGTCATAATTCTCCGAGCGCCAGAAGTATTTTTCTGTTCTCGGCCCGCATTCGGTAGGGATATTCGGATTGCCGCCGTTCCACTTGTATGGCTCAGTATCTTTAATCCCCTCGATCAGTTTGTTGGAAACAATATCGCGACCAAAGCCACTTGGTTCCAGATTCCATGTGATTCCGTCGAAGGTGGAATCGATGTGGCAGGTGGCGCAGCCAATCTGTCCTTGAAACGATTGACGCGATGTGTAGAAAGTCCGCTCGCCATGGCGCAGCTTGGATAATTCTTTCGGTCCGTCCAGCCGGATCGTCTGCGCGACGCAGTTGCTATGTGTATCGATGACGCTAATAGAGTCATCTAGCCTATTGGCTACGAAGAGCCTGCGGCCATCGCGGCTCAATGTTATTCCGCGCGGATCTTGCCCCACCGGAATGTGAGCAACAACATAATTCGCGCTGGCGGAAAGATCCTGTACATTCGATCCCGGATGTGAGCGGGCATACAGCAGCAGCTTAGGAACGTCAATCACTGTGACCATCTCCGAGCCTCCGCAGCTCACATAGATGCGCGATTTGTCCGGAGCAATCGCCACTCCGAAGGGCCGCGATGCGTAACGCTCCAGTTCATCTAACGGAATCTCGACGGAAGTCTTACCCACATCCGCGCCAAAAATCGACAGCGTGAAATCAAAGTATCCGCCGTGTTCCAGATGCGCAATCGGTACAAGATTTTTGGGATGATATTCAGCCACAACACCAAGGCGTCCATCAGAAGAAAAGGCCAGATGAAAGACGCCGGCAATGCTATGCAGCGGCATACGATCAACCACTACCGCGCGCGCCGCATCGATTACCGAAATCTCCGATTCAGGCGCAGTGCGATTGTCCATTTCCGTGTGCACGCGCGGCGGATTCGGATAAATGTGCGTCGCATAGATGCGGCTTCCATCCGGCGAAATTGTCAGATAACTCGATCCACGTCCTGCCAACAGCCTCTTCTCTTCCATGCCGGTCTTCGCATCAAGCACTGCCACATCATTGCTGATGCGATTCGCCACAAAGAGCCTCTTGCTGGCGCGATCCTCGACTACGCTCGACGGCTCCGCACCCACTGACCAGGTAGCCGTCACCGTCAGCGTTCGCGTGTCGATGACCGAGAGCGTATCCGCCCATGCATTGGTGACAAAAAGCCTAGCTCCGTCATGTGAGAGCGAAAACCCGCGCGGTACGCGGCCCACTGCAATCGCCTTGATGACAGCGTAGGTGGACGCATCTAAAACCCTTACCTCTTCGCTCTGCTGACACAGCACATAGAGCCTCGCGCCATCGGGCGAGAGCAGAACCTCAAGCGGCGAAGCGTAATCCAGAATGTTGCTTGCGGAATCACTCTCAGCGGCGTGCACTGGACGTTCGGTCGAGCATGCAATCGCCAGCAGTGCCGCAGCCAAAGCAGCGATCCCCACGCCCGTCGCAATTTGGGAGCGCCCGCTCACTTCAATTTCCTTTCTCCTGGTTCCTGCACATTGAGAACGCGATCAACCGGTTGCGCCACGAGCGTCTGCTCGATCCCGCTGGGCCAATGAACGATAAGCTTGTCGATAACCATTGCAGCACCAAGTCCGAAGTGCAAACGGCTGTCGTCCTGCGAGAGATAACCGGAAGCTGCAACGCGTTCCGCCGTGTGGCGCTTGCCAGCGGCAAAGACTTCAACCTTCGCGCCGATACCGTTGCGATTGCTCTTAGTGCCCACCAACTTGATGGCAATCCAGTGGCCGGTATCCGTGGAGATGTTATGAGCCAGCGTGCCTTTTCCGCCGAGATTGACAACAAATGCGTCGACTTTGCCGTCGTTGTCGTAATCGGCAAAGCATGCGCCGCGCGCCGTCGTGCGCACGCTAAGGACGGGGCCAGCCTGCTGTGAAACGTCGACGAATTTTCCTGCACCGAGCCCGCGAAAGAGCGTGTGCTCCTGAGGAATCAGATGGATCAGGCCGCCATGAAAGATGAGAATGTCCAGCAACCCATCGTTGTCAAAATCGTAAACGCCCGTGCCCCAGCTCACGTATTGTGCGTTGGTCTGTGAGACTCCTGTCTCCGCGCCAATGTCTTCAAAACTCATCTTGCCAGTGTTGTGCAGCAAGCGATTATAGTGACCGTCCGTCACCCACAAATCCAGTGAGCCGCGCCCTTCCAGATCAGCGAATACGGGACCCATCGATGAAGTAGATTCACCATTTTGTCCGAAGGCCGTGCCGGTATCGTTCGCAATTTCTTCAAAAGTTCCATCATGTTTATTGTGAAAAAGAAAATTCTCCGTGCGATCATTGGCAACGTAAATATCGTCCCATCCGTCATTGTCAAAATCGGCTGCGGTCACGCCCATCGTGCGTCCCACATAAGCGCCGATACCGGATTTCTCCGTCACGTCCGTGAAGGTTCCATCGCAGTTATTATGATAGAGCTTGTTGGTCTCGCCCTCGTAATCAAGTGGCCCAGGATAATTGTCTGCGGCATAAAAGGCGCGATACTTCGGATCGAACTTCACATAACGTCCAACAAATAAATCGACGCAGCCATCCTTATCGTAATCAAGCCATGTGGAGCTGATTGCCCATCCATCCACACTGATGCCGGCCTTCTTGGTGACATCGGTGAAGTGTCCGTTGCCGTCGTTATGATAAAGAATCGTCTTGCCATAGCCTGTGACCAGAAGATCAACAAAGCCGTCGTTGTCATAGTCAGCCGCTGTGACGGCCATGGAATACATATCCGGATCAAGGCCCGACTTTTCCGTCACATCCGTAAAATGTCCGTTGCCGTCGTTGCGATAGAGATGATTATGTGGCGGTGTTGCGGGCTTCTCCTTCAGCGGATACGGATGCATCGAATCATCGAGCGGACGCCCGTTGACCACATAGAGTGATTGGTGCCCGGAGTTGTCGTAGTCGAACCAGATGCAGCCCGCGCCCGTGCCTTCCAGAAGCGATCCCAACTGCCGCGAGCCAAAGCTGTGCGTAAAGTTAACTCCTGCTTTGTCGCTTGCATCTTCAAAGCGAATCACCGGCACCGCAGGAACGGGAAGAGCAGTCTGAGCAGTGGCCACGGAGACAACGCTGAGTAAGAGAAGATAACAGTATTTCATCAATTGCCTCCCGGCGATTTCTGCTGCTCTGCGCTAGCATTCGCCGCGCCTGTAAGATCAACCGGCGTTGTGGTGCGCAGCAGCACGGTTGGCAAGCGATTTTCCGATGCGCGCTCCGGCCCTGTGTGGCAGCCAACGCAGATGCGCTGCTCGCCGCGGCGAATCCAGAACCACCCGTGCTCCTGGCGTACCACCGCGCCCTTTGCATTCAGCAGCGCAAAGCGAATCGGCTTGTCAGCAGGAGTCTTCACAAAAAAGGAACCATCGCTCTCGACCGGCGCTGTGCCTGAAACAATTGCGTTTCCTCGCGTATCCATCGTCTCCAGCCGCACTCTTGCGGGCGCAATCTTAAGGTCGCCCACGCGAGACTGGCGCGCATCAAGCGCAAGCATATTCGCGTAATTCCAATCGTGCAGACCGGAGGGATGGCGATTGGGAGTTAGTCGCGGCGCAATCAAAACCGGATCAATTAAATTTTGGCCGCTGACGGCAAGAATAGATTGCAGTGCGGTCGAGCCCGGCTTCCATAATTCAATCTCATAATGCGCGCCCACCGTAGCGCGCGCGCTTACAAGCCATGCGCCCGTAGCAGTCTCCGCAATCGCGCCACCGTACTCTGCGCGCGGTGCAGTAACTGACGCTTCAGATGCCAATGCTGAAGTAAATCGAGCCAAGGTTGTTCCATGCGTAAAGATCACGTCGCCCGAAGCCAATTGCCTTCCACCCCAGCGCGCTCTTCCGTGATCGCAGCGGTAGGCCTCCAAGCCCGAGCCATCCGCATAGACCAGAAACAACTCCGGCGTTGTGCCCGTTCCCAGCGGAAATCCTGCTTCAAATAATATGCGCCCGTCCGCCAACACATCAGCAGGAAACGCGCTGGAATGCGTATAAGTGAGAGGTAATATACCTGGACCGGCCGTCGGATTCAAGGGAACAGCCTTCGGAGCATGGCCATCTTCGGCGGACTTCAATTGAAAGCCCCACGGCGCGCGCTCGGCCCACACCATCCGCCCAGCGGGCAGATAGAGCGGACGCTCAGAGTCTGTCGGAGTTTCAATCACCTTGCGCACGGAGCGGTTCGCAACGGTCAACTCCCAGATCTGCCACAGATCGCTCGCGGACTGCTTGCCCGCAAAGAGCACCATTGTTCCGTCGAAAGAAACACACGCGTCCGCCGTTGCCGCAAAGCCCTTTACAAGAAGCTCAGACTTGCCCTCATGCACCAGAAGAAGTTGCGCACCGCTGGGAAATCGCTCTTGCCCACGTAACTCAGCCAGCAAATCATAAACGGGCGCGGCCGTCACAATGAAGTCCGCGCCAAATGCCACGCGAGAGTTCTGCGCCGCGTTAGGTTTAAAGCCGCAGATCGGAATCAGCAGGACAATCGACGTGGCGATCTGCAACGCTCTGGAAGCAATATTCATTGCACCGCCCCCATGAGTTGCAACTCTTCAGCTTTTTGCAATGATGCCTTGCGCTTCATGCTTCGCGATGCAATCTCCCGCAGGGTCAGATAGGGATTCATCGCGGCCATCATCTCGTCGAAGCCGGCGAAGTCCAGCGACTGATCACCATCGCTCCATGCCTTGGCCGGATCGGGATGCACTTCAACAATCATTCCGTCTGCGCCCGCGGCTACAGCTACGCAAGCCAGCGCCGGAACCAGATCGCGAACTCCAGCCGCGTGGCTGGGGTCGGCAATCACCGGCAGATGGGAGATTTGCTTCAGCAGCGCGATTGCCGAAACATCGAAGGTATTGCGCGTAGCCGTTTCAAAGGTGCGAATACCACGCTCGCAGAGTATCACGTTGGGACTGCCGTAATCGAGAATCACCTGCGCGGAACGCAGCCAATCGGCAATCGTGGCCACCATTCCGCGCTTCAACAGCAGCGGGCGCCTCGATCGTGCAGCGGCTTCCAACAGCGAGGTATTCTCCATGTTGCGCGAGCCGATCTGCAGAATGTCCGCATACTCAGCGACCAGCGAAACATCGCTTTCCGTCATCACTTCCGTGACAATGGCCAGACCGGTCTCGCTGCGCGCATGCGCAAGCATCTTCAGGCCTTCCAGGCCAAGTCCTTGAAATGAGTAAGGAGAGCTGCGCGGCTTGAAGGCTCCGCCGCGCAGAATGCGAACTCCAGCGCGGCGCACATGGTGGGCTGTGGCCATCAACTGAGACTCTATCTCCACAGAGCAGGGCCCGGCCATGGTGACAAATTGGCCGCCGCCTATTTCCATGTCCAGCACCGGCACCACCGTTTGCTGGCGTTGCGCGCTCTTCAGGACATCAGGGCTATCGGCAAATCGCTTAAGCCAATCTTCACGCACCTTGCGCGCTCCATTCCGGGGAAATTACAGGCTACTGGAATCGACTAGGCTGCGCCTCCATCGAAAGGTGGAGAGAGTTAGAGATCAGTGATTCGGGTAAAAGATCAGCAGGGCCGTTGGCCCACCTGTTTGATTGCATCATGTTACAGTTCGCGATTGTCAGAGCTTAGTTTGATTGCAAGGCTATCTGCGGCGGATGATAGCCGAAAGCTGCATCTACAACCGCTGCCACCCCCAGTGCCGTCTCGTCTTCAAAGGGCCGCGCCACGATCTGCACGCCTATTGGCAAGCCTTCCGACGAGCTGCCCACCGGAATCACCGCCGCCGGCGCAGCGAGCGCATTGAACCACTGCGTATGCCGCACCGCGTCAAGGTACTCCACCACGTGCCCATCGATTATCCACTCGCGCTCTCCGTGGCGAAAAGCGGGAATGCTGGCCACCGGGCACAGCAGCACCGAATGCTCGCTCATAGCTTCAAGAGTTTTGGCGCGAATCAAATCAAGCTCCGCCCATGCGTCCAGTAATTGCTGCGCGGTCAAAGGCGGCAATGCCTCGCTGAAGCTGAGAAATTCGCTGAAGAGAGGACTGAGCTGATGCTCGCGTCCACGAATCGTGGGCGTATAAAACATGGCTCCGCACTGCACAAAAAATTTGCTCCACAACTGGCGAAGCAACTCCAGCGTGCGCGGCCTGAACGGCTCTACGCGAAAACCCGCATCGCGCAGCGCTGCCGCTGCGGCTTGCACCGCCGTGCGTGTCTCCAGCGTCACAGGCACCAGTCCATCATCCTCGAAAAAACCAATTGTGTTCGCGCTCAACTCCTTCGCGGAGAGCGAACGAAGCACAATCAGCGGACTCACCGGATCGTGCGGGTCCTGCCCACACAGCGTGCGAAAGATCAGCGAAACATCGGCCATCGTGCGCGCCATCGGCCCTATCGCGCCGAGCGTCGAAAACGGCCCCACGCAAGGCGGCAGATGGCCGCGTCCGGGAATGCGCCCCGGCGTCGGTTTGAGCGAGCAAATGCCGGTGAAATGAGCTGGCACGCGCACTGATCCACCGCTGTCCGAGCCCAGCCCCGCTGCCGAAAGCCCCGCGGCAATCGCCGCTGATTCCCCACCGCTCGATCCGCCGGGAGTACGCTCCAAATCCCACGGGTTATTCGTGCGCCCATGCAGAAGATTATCTGTTTCGTAGGCCATCAGAAACTCTGGGCAGTTCGTCGTGCCCAGAATCAACGCGCCTGCCGCGCGCAGCCGCGCCACCACTACCGCATCCTCGCGTGGTACGTCCCCTTCATAAATTCTGCTACCGATCTCGCACTTGTAACTCGCCGTTGCAATCGAAGACTTTACTGTGACCGGCAATCCGTGTAGCGGCCCGCGCGATTCCGTCTGTGCCTCAAGCCGTCGCGCCTCAGCGCGCACACGCCCCGCATCGAAGTCGGCGAATGCGTTGAGCTGCGGATTCAACCGCTCAATCTGCTGAATGTGCGCCTCAGCCAACTCACCAATCGAAACTTCGCCAGCCCTAAGCATCGCCAATTGTCGCGTGGCCGAATCAATCGTTATGCCGCTCATGACTCCAACTTTCCGAATCTCGTTCCGCGATGGGGTTATAGTGCGGATTGAATTGTTTCTTCTCTTCTTCGGCGCGCTTCTGCTTTTTCTTCGAATTGACATGGAAGATCTGCCAGGATGAATGCGCCAGAAAGTATGCGGTGCCAATCGCGCCGGAGGAGATGCCCAACATGCGCGCAATCTTTTTTTGAAAAGATCCATTCAGCCAGTGGCTTTCCCGCAGCCAATCGCGCGCCAACCAAAGAACAAGCAGAACGCCTGAGATGTTGAGCGCCTGCAGAAGACGGCTCTTTTTGCCCTCCGCGCCAATCGCACGCGGGTTATCCGCCAGTTCTTGAATCTCCGATTCTTCCATCGTACTCACGGCCTCGTATCGTCGGCCGGCGTAGTGTGCAGGTCGCGGTACTCAAAATGATAGACGCGGTTCGGCTCACCCGAATCAAAACGATCATTCCAATTCAATTGATAATTCAAAGCATCCGCATCGTCGGGAAATTTCTCACTCGCTGGATACGGATACTTGCTCATTGCATGGAAAGGAAGTTGCGCAACGGTAAACGGCGACGCATCCCACCAATCCATGTCTTTCACAAATCCATCCGCGTAGAAAAAGTAATCGCGCTGCCAATGCGCGGGCAGTGCGGGCAGTTTGGTTGCATCAAACTCCGCTGCAATCTCCTCGCCGCTTCCGAAGATCACATAACGATCACTGATGCTCGTGAGCAACTTCGTCACGTCGCCCATGTGCGTATAGTTGCCGCGCTGATGCTGGAACGGTCCCGTCAAACTCACGCGATCGTAGTCGTAATCCAGATCGCCGGGGCTAGCGCCTTCAATCTGCGTTGGGTAACCGCGGAAGTGCAGCGCGGCCTGCGCCAGCGGCAGCTCTGCGGTCGTCGCTTCCGCATCGGTGCTCTGATCAACGAGCACTTGATCCCAGTAAATTTCCAGGTTGCTCATCAAACGAATGCGCCGCGCTCCCGCAGGCAGTTTGCCGGTGAGGTCCACAACAATCGTGCGCTCCAATCCAGCCGGAAAGCCTGCGTCATCGGCGATGCGCTTCCATGAGCCATCTGGCATCTGCGCTTCCACGGTTGGGGAGAGCGGCTTCACTCCCGCCTGCCACGCGGCATAAAGCGACGTCGCGCTGAAGTAATTCACGTAGCCGGTCATCAGCAATCTCAGTGGAGCATCTTGCTTTACTGCGCCTAAATCAAGCGTGAGCGCATGGAGATTCGCAAAGCCATCGTAAGGCGTCGGAGTGAAACCGCTGGCAAATTGATGATCGCGCTTGCTCAACGCTTCAAGCACATCGCGCCCTTCGCCATCCCAAGCGCCCGCAGGAAGCCGCACGCCTTCTGAAGCCACCACGCGCCCCGATGCAAAGGGCGGATCGTCGAGGAAGCGCTCGTCGGGATTTACCTCAACATTTTCTGGATGATCGACCGCTATCAGCCGCAACTGATCTATATAATTGACCTCTTCCATCGGTTCGATGAAGCGCAGACTCATCTTGCCATTGACCGGCGCGAGCGCGTCGCCATCCACCTTGATCCACTCGCCGGGCCTGGGCGTATTGCGCCGCGTGGGCGTAAACCAGTGGCCCACCACCGCCGCGCCAATTACATCGGTGACCAGCTTGTATTTGCGGCCGTTCCACGCAAAGAGAACCGGGCACGAACTGCCGCGGCGGTCAGCTTCTTTCATTGCAATCACCGGCGTGTGCGGCAGATCGATTTCATCCTGCAAGACGCCCGTCGGCCACAAGATGCGCAGCAGGTCAATGTGGTCCGCGTCGCCCAGGCCAACTAGAATCTGCGGCGGGCCTTGTGTCTGATAGCCCGACGCTCCGGCCAGCTCCCACTTTTGCCAGTGATCTTGCGCGAAGACTTCCACCTTCGCACCGAGCGCCGTTTTGTTGTCCGCAAATCCGGTCAAGTCGAGTCGCACAGAATGATTTTTGTTGCTGCCCACATTACGCAGCAACACGGGCGGCGCATTCACTTGCGTCACAATCAAATCCGCCGCGCCATCGTCCTCGACGGCAATCAATCCACGCGGCGCAGTGAGCTTCACTCTGTCCAGGCCGAGCGTAACACTCACATCTTCAAAGCTTCCATCGCCGCGATTGCGAAAGACTTTCACGCACGGCCCAGCGTTGGTTTCGAGAATCGCCGCCAGATCGATCCACCCGTCGTTATCAATATCAACCGCTGTCACGCCCCATCCACGCAGCGCATCGTGCAGCGGGAGTTCTACTCTTTCAAACCGCCGGCCAATATGATTTTCGCCCTCAACGTTGCGCCACAGCGTAAGCCCCGGCGCGCCTGGATGCGTCAAGGCAATATCCATCCAGCCGGCTTTGTTGTAATCGAGGACGGTAATGCCCACGGTGGGCGGAAGTGTTCTGTCTTGCTGAGGCACTCCGTACAACTCCAGCGTCGGATACTTTCCCTCGCGTGGATTCACATAAATAAGCGGCGCTGCTCCATCGCCTGCCACGGCAATATCCACCGCGCGATCATTGTTGAAGTCTGTGAGAATCGCAGCATTCGTCTTGCCGCTGCCTCCCAACCCTGTTGACCCGGTCTTCTCGGTGAAGGTCTTGTTGCCGTTGTTGCGCCACAGAACATTCGACTCATCGCCTGCTTTCAACGGCGCTCCCGTCAAGAAGAGATCAAGATTGCCATCGTGATCATAATCAATAAACGTGATTCCGCTGGGCCGATTCTTCGGAATTAATCCAGATTCAGCCGTTACATTTTCAAATTTTCCCTTACCCAAATTGCGGAAGAGCAGCACCGCATCGTCCAGCACGACAGCCAGATCATTCAACCCGTCGCCGTCATAATCGCCCACGGCGCAAGCAACCGCGTGTCCAGAAGCTTTCAGCCCAGCCGCCGCCGCATCAAACTCTTCATAGTTGCCATTGCCTTTGCTATGCAGCACGCGAATCGCCTGCGCGCCGGATTGCATCAGCATGAGGTCCATCGCTCCTGTGCCGGTCGCATCGATCATGCAAGCGCCGCCGGTGGTGGTCCAGGTCTCTTTGGGCGCCCCTGGACTCGATTTTGAAAGCTGAGAATGCAACGGCTCTGCTACCAGCTTCACCGGAATCATCGGCTCCTTTCTGGTCTCATGCTCTTCTACTGGCAGCACTGTGGAGTAATGTCCCTGCTCGCCGTACGAGAGGCCGATAGGCGCGCCGATCTTGGTCTCGGTCAGATGCTTGAAGCGCTTAAAGGCTTCGCCAGCCGCATCTTTCTGCCCTAACCGTTGCAGCGAGCGCGCCAATTGAAACTCCGCCGAGGCGTGCAGCGGGTTGATGGTGAGCGCCTTGCGAAAGATCGCGATGGCCTTGTCGAAGTCCTTCAGTTCCTGATAGCAGACGCCCTCGAAATAATAAGAGTCCGCGTCCGCCGGATCGATCTTCACCGCCTGCTGAAAACTGGCCAGCGCCGGCTCAACTTCATTGGCCGCGTGGCGAGCCAGTCCCATGTTGTACCAGGCTTGAGCGCTCGCCGGGTCCAGCGCAATCGCCTGCTGAAAATACGTCTCCGCATCCGCCGGCTTTTGCAGATAGAGCAGCGCAATGCCCTCGTTGACAGCCGCCTGTGCCAGCTTGGGGTCTTTTTGAAGGGCCGCTGCAAAAGAGGCCGCGGCGCGATCGGTGAACTGCTGGCTCATCTCGGCCACGCCGCGATTGTTCAGTCGCACCGCTTCCGCGTCATAGCGCGTCTGCGCGCCCGACGCGGACGCGACCAAAAGAGCAAGGGCCAGCGGCCCGGTCATCCTGATCATTCTCTTCCTCAGCGCGGCCAGAGACAACCAACTTAAAAGCCGCGGAACCTTCCAGTGTATGCGAGCGGGCCGAAGTCAAGTCCAAAATCTTCGGTTGGCCTATCAGGTAAACGCATCTTTAAACTCTCCTCAACGGTCGTATTTTTGATGGAAAAAGAATGGAATACGGGAAAACAAAGGTGCTTCTCCCGCAAAAGATATTCTCACATAGCGGTATAACGTTAGGTTTTCTCTTCATGACCGATTATTCTAAAGACTGAATTCTGTTTAGGATTGACGCGAAGATTCCAGCTTTCTGGCGATCTGATTCCGCTTGGGTGATGAATTAATCTGCAACAATTCAAGGCGAAGAAAAAGAGAACGCACCCCGGGGGGGGGGGGGACTAAGGGACCAGGGGACCAAGGGACTAGGGAACAGCGGCTTCATTAGGGTTGGATTCTGGCTGGACATTTTTCACCTGATTCGATTGTGCGCTCCAGGCGCAAAAATATCTGCAATCGCCAAGAAAATAGTGTAGGTCATCAGAAATAGAGTCGTTTAACGAAGACCTAGATCAAAACAGCTCGATCGACGACCGGCTGTTGTCCACATTTGTCGCGCTGCCTGTAATGGCAAGGTGGGCTGCGGCCTGGCTGGCCATTCTGTATCGATCCGCATGGGAGGCAAGAAGATCCTTGAAGTTCGTGGCGAAAAGCTCATCCCAGCCGTGATCTTCGGATTTTTCGCTCAGTTGCAGAAGGTGGTCGCGCATTTCATTCAGTGCGCTTTGCACGTGTTCCATCCTTTGCCGCATGATGTCCTGGAATTGGATATGCCCGAGAACCTGGGATAGCCGATCCGCGGTCTGGGCGTAATTCGCATCCACCTCGGTAATAACTTCGAGCAGCAGTTCACTGTTCTTGGCGAATTCATTTTGCATCTCAGCCACGTCGCCCACCAGATGAGTCATGACATCAGCTGAATCGTGCAGTCTCAGCATTGCCTGCGCATCTGCCATCTCCTGATTCACTCTTCCGGAAGTAGCATGGATCTTGCCGGCAATGTCCGCGGCGGCTTTGGTGGATTTCTCCGCCAGTTTCCTGACCTCGTGAGCTACGACGGAGAATCCGCGTCCGGCATCCCCGGCCCGCGCCGCTTCGATCTCCGCGTTCAGCGCCAACAAATGCGTCTGCTGAGCGATGCTGGTAATCACTTTGATCATCGGCGTCAGCGCAAGCACTTCAGTTCCCAGCGACTGAATACGCTCGAAGTTATCGCGGATGTCTTTGATTTGCTCTTCGAATCGCGCTTCAACCGCGACAATGAATTGCTTGTTGTTCTCTACCCGAATCTGGGTATTCTCTGTCATTTTTTTGCCGCTCTGTATGGATTGATGGATGCGCATCTTTTGTTCGCAGTCCATTTCATTCAATTGGCTGACCTGGTTGATCACTTCCAGGACTTCACGCTCGGATTCGGAGAGAGAACCACTGATCTGTTCATGCATCACCTCAATGTAGGGAGTGGCGTCCTTCATATCGGCTTTAACCGCCATATAGGCCGCCAGAGCGCGGGAGACTTCTTCTGTGTCCAGTGTGCCGAAGGCCCACATATCCGCCGCCGTGCGGCGTGCCGCACGAAAGCGCCGCCACAAAATGATCAAGCCTGGAAGCAGGCCAAACAGAATGAGCAGATATGCGGAACGCAGCTGCATTGCGGCGGAGGCAGTATCCGGCATAAAGCAGAGAACGCACCAGAAAAGCGCAAATAGAATGAATTGAACCCACGCCTCGGCGATTAACCCGTTGCGGGTCTGACGGAGATATGTCTCACGTTTGCTCGTCATCACACGGTCCTCTTTCTCCGGCTACTGATTGATTATCCGACCAGACACAGCGCGTTCTTGATTGCGTCGCGGAGTAAATGAAACTGCGCTTCCAATTCCTTCATGCGTTGATTGACGGCATTCACGCTCCCGCTGTCGGCGGCCTTTTCCATTTCCGCGGCGACCTTGCGCACGCGTTCACCTCCAACATTCGCAGCAGCGCCTTTGATCGAATGGGCCAAGCGTCCAGAAGCGGCGGCATCTCCATTCCGGGCAAGATTCTTCAACTCCTGTATCTGGTGTGGAGCATCTTCAAGAAACGCCTCGATGACGATCCGGGCCAGTTCTTCGTCCCCCTCCAGGCGTTCCAGCACGCTTGTCCAGTCGAAGACAGCGGGCGCGCTTTCAATTGCTTGGGGCCGGGCAAGCTGGCTATCCGCTGCAGGGACAGGCACATCTCCGGCCCGCAGCCATCTCTTCAGCGCGTCCAGCAAGACACTCTTTGATACGGGCTTCGGCACAAAGCCATTCATGCCAGCCGCAAGGCAGCTTTCCTGGTCGCTCTGCATCGCATTGGCGGTCATGGCGATGATCGGAATGCTGTGGAAGAGGACGGCAGACTGCGGATCGCGAATGATGCGCGTCGCCTCCAGGCCATCCATCACCGGCATGCGCATATCCATCAGCACCAGGTCGTAAGGAATCGATTCGAGCGATTTGAGCGCTTCGCTGCCATTGGCGACGGCATCGGCGGAGATCCCGATGTTCTTCAGGATGCCAAGGGCCACCTGCTGGTTGACCAAATTGTCTTCGGCAATCAGAATCCGCGCGTTGCTGAATGAGGCCGACGGGGACGCCTCGATGCGAGGTTCGCTGGGTTGATTACCGCTGCTTAGCAACGCTGTAAACCAGAACTCCGATCCTTTGCCCTCTTCGCTGACGACGCCAATCTCGCCCTTCATGGCCTCAGCCAACTGTTTCGAGATGGCCAGTCCAAGCCCTGTGCCGCCGAACTCGCGCGTTGTCGAGGCATCTACTTGACGGAACTTGTCAAAGACGATTCCCACCTTGTCCTGGGGGATGCCGATGCCGGTATCGCGAACCGAGAAGCGCAGCAGAAGGCCATCTTCACTGGCCTCCTCGAGAGAGGCTCGCAAAACGACTTCGCCCTGGGCAGTGAACTTGATGGCATTGCCGGCCAAATTCAGGAGGATCTGGCGCAGTCTTCCTGGGTCGCCGCGCAGATGCGCCGGAGTGCCCGGAGCGATGGTCGAGATCAGCTCGAGACCCTTAGCCTGGGCCTGTACCGCAAGGGTTGAGGCGAGCTGATCCAGCAGATCCTGAAGATTGAAGTCCACCGACTCCAATTCGAGCTTTCCCGCCTCGATCTTGGAGAAGTCGAGAATATCGTTAATCAGGCCGAGCAGCGCTGTGCCGCTGTATTGGACCGTTTCGGCGAAGTGGCGCTGCTCCGGAGTCAATTCCGTTTCCAGAAGCAGGCTAGTCATGCCGATGACGCCATTCATCGGCGTGCGGATCTCGTGACTCATATTGGCGAGGAATTCGCTCTTCGCGGCATTGGCTTCAGCCGCCTCGCGCGCCAGCCTGCCAGCGAGATGCGTTTCTTCTTCGAGATGCCGGTTGCTCTCTTGGAGGGCATAGGCCGCTTGTTTTTCAGCTGTGATATCCCAGTTGGTGCCGACGATATGAATTGCATGGCCGGCTTCATCCCGCTTCACACTGGCCATGGCGCGAATGTGGTGAATGCTGCCATCCGGCCACACCACGCGAAACTCAGAATCAAACCCCTTCTCACCACGCAGCGCAGCCGCGAACTCCGCCTCCGCTCTTTCCTTATCCTCCGGGTGCAATCCGTTCTGCCATGTCTGGTAACTTCCGATGAAATCATCGGGAGCGATTCCGTAAAGGAGGAACATCTGCTCGTCCCAGACCAACGCGTCGTTCACGATGTCGTAGTCCCAGATGCCCACCCCGCCGGCTTGCACGGCCAGCGCCAGCCGGTCATCGACTTCCAGAAGCTGTGCCTCGGCCTGCAATCGCTGGCTGATGTCGCGGGCAATCGACGAGGCGCCAATTACCTCACCGGCCAGATTGCGAATAGGGGAGACCGAGAGAGATATATTGACCGCTCTCCCGCTCTTGTGGTGGAAGACCGTATCGTAAGCCGCGACGCCAAAGCCCTTGCGGATCGTCTTGAGGATCATCGCGATCTGCTCCTGGCGGTTGGAGACGGCAAGGAGCGTCGCGTGCTTTCCCACGATCTCCGCGGGTGCGTAACCGAACAGCTCCTCAGCGCCAAGGTTCCAACTGAGGATGGTTCCCTCCATATCCACGCCATAGATAGCGTCTTCCGAGGATTCCACAATCGACGCCAGCAAAGATTGCGCCTCGACGGCAAGAACCAGGGAAGTGTTGGCCGCAGAAAGTTTCCCGGCCTGCTCCTCGAGCTGATGCGTGGAGCGCTGTATCCATCCTGAAAACCAAAATGAAACTCCCGTAACCAGGATGACGGTCAATAAAAGGACAAACCAAACGACCGGAGCCCCCAAGGAAACCGCGCGCAGGGCATCTTTGGTCAAGCGCTGGCCGCGCTCCTGGTCAACATTGGCAAGATAATCCTCCATCTTGCGACGGCCCAGAGTCGCCTGCATCAGCTTCGTGTCGTAAACTTCTTTGGCTTCCTTGTCCTTTCCCGCCCGTTTCAGATCCTTGATCTCCAGCCATGCCCGGTAAAATTTGGCCTGCTCGACGGCGCTTGTAGCGATGGCTTGGCGGTCGCGGGGATCGAACTTTGGATAATTTTCCCGTATATTGCGCAAATCCCCTTCACTCTTCTCCACCAAATTCTCATATTTCGACAGGTCCGCGCTGCTGGTCGAGTAGAGATAAAAGACAATGGCGATGCGCTGATCCTTGGCCGCGCCTTTCAGCTTGCCCGCCCAATATAACGCAGAAAAGGTGTCGTCGTTGAGGCGGTTTACGGTGGTTCGAGTGCGGTAAAGGTTCACCAGAGACAAGGATCCCTGGAGCACCACAAGAGCTCCCAATCCGAGGCAGATCATGAACACTTTTCTGCTGAGCGTCCATTTCTTCATTTCCGGCTGCTGAGCATACGCCACCGCACTCTCTTTCCGGGCACACAGCCCCTTCATCGAGGTATCTCATTTACTTTCATCGGCCAATTCTCTCTTCTCATGAATATGCTGGTCCGGTTCTATAGGATTGAAACGCTGTGTCATCAAGTTTGAAACCCTGTGCCCGATCCATTTCCGCACCTTTTGCGGGAAATGGGTGGGACGCCACGTTGCAAATTAAACGAGCGGGAAAATAAACTCGAAATTGCAAAATCTGTTTGGATCTCATTCAAGATTGACTAAGTTTGGCCGATGAATGAGCAGGTAGGCCTTGTTCTCTAAGGATGCGCGCCCACGCCATCAATGCCCATCTGTATTCCGGGCGGGGGGGCGGTATTCAATCATTCAACAACTTCGCTGGGCATCATGGATGGGCGCAGGTATAGGGGAAGCACGATGAAGAGTCTGGTAGCCGAAGACGACGCCACAAACCGGAAATTGTTGCAAACTTTTCTCCTTCGTTACGGGCAGTGTGACATCGCCGTAGACGGGGAAGAAGCTGTGAATGCGGTTCGTCTTGCCCGGCAGAATAAGCAAAGCTACGACTTGGTCTGCATGGACCTCAGGATGCCCAAGATGGATGGCCAAGTAGCGATCCGCGAGATTCGCAAGCAGGAGGTCATTTCCGGAGCTCTGAAACCCATCAAAATCATTGTGACTACGGCCCATACAGATTCGGAGGATATCGCAGGGGCGCTTCTGGCAAAGTGCAACGCCTATCTGGTAAAACCTATCGATATTGCGAAGCTGCGGCGAGAGCTTATGGTCTTCGGGTTGATTGAATAGAGCATTTTTGATTCACATCTATACATCAGGAGAGCATGGGAGTTGGCGTTTTCTTGAGGAAAAAGCCACTCGACTGCATGGATTCTGTATACATCAGAATCGAAAATGCTGTAGCCGCCCAATCCGGCTTGGCCTTGCCGTTCATGGACGAGTCCGATAGACAGCGTTCGTGCCGCCGCGGATTCCAAAGAAAAAACGAACGGCCGGGAGCGCCCCTTCCTGATTGCGCCCCGGCCGTTCGAGGAGGCCACACTGCTTCTCTTTGTCGCTGTATTTCACTGTCGCACAATCGAAGATAATTATCCGCAAAAAAGCCAGAAGAAAATTTGCGTCATTCAGCGCGCGGGGGAAGGTGCTGACGGAAGGCTTGCTCCAGGCGCGGATTGCCGGTTTGGGCTACGGCTTGCTGGATGTGGGCGCGCAACGCGTCATTCGGCGCAATGCGGCCAATTGCTTCAATGGCCACGGGAGCTTGGCGGGTATCCCCTTCGATGAGCGCGAGTAGAAAGTCCATCGCATCAGGAAGGCGGGTGAGGGCTATGGCGCTCAGCAGGACGCCGCTGAACCAGTCGTTCGCTCCAGCGCGCAGACGTGTAGTGAGAGCGCTCAGAGCCTCCGGCGCTCGAAGATCCGCCAGCGCAAAGGCAGCCTCAGCGGCCAGGTCGTCGCCTTCCTTTAGCGCTGCGGAGACCAAAGGAATCGCCGCTGTGCCCTCGACGGCCAGCAGCGCGGAATAGACCGCGCCCAGCACCTCCGGCTCATCCTTTCCGAGCAATGCGCGCAGACGCAGGACGAGCGCGGCGCTCGTGCCGCCGACCTGGCCGAGGGCGCGTGCGGCTTCGATGCGCACTGTTTTGTCGCTGTCCGTGAGCGGTTCCAAAAGCAGGCTGAGCAAATCAGTGTCGGAGAGGCCAGGGCAATTGACCAGCGCATGCGTGCATGCGCCCCGCAAGGCTCCCGCGGTATCGGAAAGCCCGCCGTACGATCCTTCCATCTGATGATGGCGCAAGCCGCGCAGATAGGCGTCCTTCTGGCGATGCTCCAGCTTGACCATCGTCTTGACGAGCGCGTTCTTCGCCCAGCATTGCGGATCTGTTTTGGCTGCGTCCAGAAAGAAGCGGTCATGGGCGGCAAGAACCTCCGGGAGCAGCGCGAACAGCTCCGCATCGGCGATCAGGCGCGCGGCCTTGGAGACCAGAAAGTTATTGCGATGCGTGAGCGCCTTCTGCAGGTGCTTCACGCCGCCCTCGTCCAAAGCGATTCCGCTTCTGAAAGAAGCGATCAATGCTTCCAACTCGGCAAGCTCTTTGTCGAAGCCGCGCAGGGCAGTTTGACTGGACCGCTTTACGCCCATGAATTTCTCCGTCACTGCTCTAGGTATTTTAGTGGTGTTTTCGCGGGGGAAGTTCCGTTTGCAAAATCCAGGTCAATGGCGGTCATCCGCCTTATCAGGCGCTTGTGTTCAGCCCAACCGCCTCAGCCAGCCGAGCCTGCCGGTCATCAAAGGTCCAGAAGCGCTCCGCCTTCAACTCCAGCGCGCAGGCCACGTGCAGCGAATCCAGCGTACGCACGCCGAGGGTGGGACCATGCCTTCTGGCCAGGTCGATGCTCGTATTCCAGATTCTTTCCGGCAAGCCTACCAAAGTCCAGATTCCATTTGCGCAATCCTGCTCGAAGTGATTCCAGGCAGACAAGGCATCGGCGGCAGTAATGGCTCCGCGATAGACATACCGGTGTATCGCATTTGCGACTTCAGTCCGGTTGAAAATGGTGATCGAAACGAAGGGATGATTCGCCATGCGCAATGCAGTTTCGGCCGTGTGCACATCATAAACGCAGGTAGATACAAGAAAACTTGAGTCGGCGTAAATCTTCAAAACCGATCCTCTCGATCCTCAATCAGCATTTCCACCGCGGGAACCATGCGGTCGCCAAAGATGGCGCGGGCGCGGGCCTCAAAATCCGGCCACTCGACGGGCTGAATTCTCGGTGACTCCGGCACAATGCGCGCTACAACGCGATCGCGCTTCTTGAGTTCAACCACTTCACCGGCGTCCAGCCAGGTCAGCAGTTGGCGGGTATCGCGGAGTTGGCGGATGTTTACGCTAGGCATGGATACAATGTGACACATTTTGTGACACATTGTCAAGCGGGCTTAGCTTTGCTCAAAGGGAACAGTTTCAGGTTGGTAAAGACATGTACCGCATCAGTTCACTTGCACCATTCTTCACCATGCCGCATCAACAGATGACTGCATCCCAGAGGCAGGTGGGCCGGAACTGGCAGCAGATCGCCGGGTTGCCACAACCCAAGGCGATGCAGTATTTCGGGCATTTCTGAATCAGCCACGGCCAACGGATTACCATCTGAGTAACCGGTGCGAGCGCGATAGCGAAGAATTTGGCGATACTGACCTGAATCTTCAGCTCGGTAGACCTCAATCCAGTATGAGTAGGGCGCGTTCTCTGTAGGGTAGTTGACAATCACGTCTCCTTGCAGCGGACCGCTTTCAACAAAACGCGTATCTTGATTGTTATTTCGTCCTGATAGGTTCTGGAAGACGCGAATGAAGTGATCAGTCCTCTTGTCATATTGATACAAAGCAGTGGCGATTACGCAGTTTCCGTTGGGGCCTTCCTCCCCGCAAACCTCAACGAGCAGAAATGGGCTTGATTTGTTTTTACCCGCGTACACAATGCGACTGTCGAAAAGATGGTACGGGGTGTCAGTCCACAACATTTCACTTTTGACCTGGGTATCGAAGTGCTGAGAGCAATCCGGGATAACGGCATTCACAAGGCAAAGGATTATTGGTCCTTGGTCCCCTGTATCGTCTATTGGATGGCCGCCATCCTGGATAGCCACAAACGTCCATTGCGATACGGTTGCAAAGGGTTCCGTTAAGTTGATATGAGAAACGACTTTTGGTTTCGTGACTCCCTGATGCGCCAACGCCGCAATGACGGATCGATCAACTTCCGCAACTGGAATCGTCTTAGGTTTTTCCGCACCCAAGAAGTGCGGCGCAAGTACGGTGGTTAAGAACATGTCGCACAGGAATAGCGCGATGAATCGGAAAGCTCTCTGGCTCATAACGAGCGATTATAGACTATGACAGTATGGACTCGGGTGACGGGCTTCCGGTCAAAGATGGGTTCACGCATAACGAGGTTTAAAAGAAATACCGAATCTAACCCGCCGTCTGTTTGGTCCAACACATTATTCAACTCGCAGCGCCTCGGTGGGGAGAATGTTTGCTGCCTCGCCAAAGAGATAGGGCTTGAGCGTACCTCGCAGATAAAGTGGGTGCGAAGGCGTGCCGTCGTTGCAGAGCTTCAGCACATGAAGCTTGTGTCCTGCGCGCCGCAGCAGGGCGGCCACATCGCGCCCGCGCTGGCAGAGGTTTTTATGCGGCTTGCCGTAGGCCAGCACAATCATCCCCGCCTCCGCGGCCATGTGGAGCAGATATTTATCATTCTTTGGACCAACAGGATCGGCTACCTGAAGCAAGTCCTTCTGGTTGGTGGCGCGATAGGCGAAGGTGTTGCCGACCAGCATCGTGCCGTAGCCCCAGGCGCGCGCGTAACGCTGGCACTTGGCCACCGTTGGGTCGTCCACATAAGGATCGGCGGTGCTGGGGTTCATCATGACAAAGAGAACCGAGCCGAGCGAAGCATCCCAGACGCGCTTGAGCGTGTAACGATACTCCTTGTTGTCGCCGCCGAAGTCGGCCGAGCTTTTTACGTCAGCAGAGAGCGCAAGGCGGACCTTTCCACCGGGATCGTGCATCTTTTGATCTTCCGGAAATAGGTCATCTACCTGCTCGATTGATCCCGCTCCAGCGCGCTTCTTATTCATAGCGCAGCGCCTCAGCCGGCAGAATCCGCGCGGCGGCCGACGACGGATAAAGCGTGGCCAGCAGCGAAATGCCAATCGAAACCGCGGTGACGATGAGCCCGTCGAGAAGGCGCGGGGCGAAGGGCAGCGTGTCGATGGAATAGACTTCAGCTGACAAGTGAATGAAGTGATAATGCCCGCCGGCCCACGCGGCCAGATAGCCTAGCACCAGGCCCAGAGCTGTGCCGACAACGCTGATGAGAAAGCCTTGCAGCAGGAAGATGCGGCGGACCTGCGCCGGCTCAACGCCGAAGCTCATCATAACGGCTATGTCCCGCGTCTTCTCCATCACCATCATGGTGAGCGCGATGAGAATATTGAGCGCGGCAACGATGACGATCAGCGCGATGACGATGAAGGTGACCACTTGCTCCAGCTTCAGCGCGCGGAAAAGCTCGCGGTTCACCTCCATCCAATTGGTGGTCATGAAGCCCTTGCCAGCGGCTTGCTCGATGGCCTTGCCGATCTCCGGCGCGCGGTAGAGATCGTCCACCTTGAAGCTGATCACCGAAAGCAGATCCGGCTCGCTGAAGAGCTGCTGCGCGTCGCCGAGGCGCATAAAGGCCATCGCCGCGTCGTATTGATAGAAGCCGGAGTGAAAGATGGCCGCGATGCGAAAGCGCTGATATTTGGGCGCAAGGCCGAGCGGCGTCAGTTCGCCCTGCGGGCTGGTGATGAGGACCGTGTCGCCCACCTGCGCGCCGATGGTCTCGGCAATGTCATTGCCCAGCACCAGCGGCGGATAAGGCGCGTTGATTCCAGGCTGGCCAGAGATATTACTGGCGGCTTCGGGCTCAAGGTCGCTGGCCGAGCCGGTGGTGATGGTGGAGAGCAGGCTGCTGACGGTGCGCTCTTCGGTGGGAAGAATTCCTTTGATCAACGCGAAGCCGGCGCGCGGGCCGCGCGAGACGAGCACCTGGCCGTAGATGCCCGGCGCTGCGGCGGTGACGTGCGGAACGCCGCGCAAGCGCTCGACGAGCGGCCGCCAGTCGCGGATGCCGTCCGACTGCACGCGCATCAGGTCAATATGCGCGCTGGCCCCCAGCAGCCGGTCCTGTAAGTCGCGCCTCATGCCGTTGGTGATGGCCAGCGCAATAATCAACGCCGCCACGCCCGCCGCGACCCCGGCGATGGAGATGGCCGTGACCACGCCCACCACCGCCTGCCGCCGCTTGGCCCGCAGGTACCGCGCCGCTATGTAAAGCTCGAATCGCATCTTTTCTATCTTACGACTGTGAGCTTGCGGCATCAGCTTGCGAGCGTGAGCGGCCTATCTTCCTGCGCAGCAGTATCAACAGCTCAATCACTGCAAAGTAGACAAGGCTGTTGACGATAATACCCACTACTGTCCCAACAATTTCCTCGGTGTTGGAACCTCCGCAGATTCCCCCAGCTATCAGAAGATAACAAACCATGCCAGGAAACAATGGATAAAACAACCATCCCGACATAGTTTTCATGATGAGGATGGTTAACAGTGAGACGGAGACAACGGATACTATCCCCACCCATATCATTTCTTTCTTTCGCGTAGTGCTCCGATCAATGCGTGGTAATCACAGTCTTGGCCACGCCGGCGTTCTCGTATCGATCATAGACTCGAACTGCGACAAGATGCTCACTGGTTTTGGCCTCCGCCTGCACGGGAATCAGCACTTCGTAATGTTCGCGCCGCGCATCGGAGAGCTTGCCCTCCGGCTCGATGTACTGCCATGGTCCAGCATCCATCGAGTATTCGGCGCGTGCGATGGGCGAAAAGGCGTCCTCAGCGTCAAAGCTCACGCGAATGAAGGAAGACGCAGGTCCTTCGACTCGCTGCGCTCGCTCAGGATGACAATTTTGATGGAGACAATCGGCAAGAGTCGCATGAAGCGCGGAGATCACCGGCGGCGTGGTGTCCACCTCGAAGCGATCACTGATTTTTTCGCAGCCAAGCGCATCGGCTGGTGTGTGCGAAGGCGCGTCAGAGGCGACGACCTTGACCTGATAGCCGCCGTCGGGAATCAGCGCTGCATCGAAGCTGTATGCCTTATCGGTAATGCCGTCCTTGAGCAGCCGCCAGACCGTCTCACCGTCGCCGCGCAGATAAAGCGCATAACTCAAATCGTCGCCGTTGTCATCGTGTGCCGCCCAGCGGACGGTGATCGCGGTCCTATCCTTGGCCGCCTGCAGCGGCGCGGCTGCTCCGCCATCAAAGCTGATTCCGGCATTCTGTCCGGCAGAAGGAAAGTTGATATTGATAATCGGCGGTTGCGGGGCACTGATCTGCGCGCTCCAGCGCGCGCCCGTCACAACCACCAGATCGTCCACCACCGGCGCGGCATTCACCGGCAGATAGTTGATGCCCACGCTGCCTAGCCTTCCGTGCTCGCCGAGCTCGGCCTTCCATTGCAGGTAGCGTCCAGCGGGCGAGGCCACAACGCCGTCCTTGAGCGGCTGCCAATCGGTCCATCCGCGCACCGGCTGCTCGACGTTGCCCGAGCGCGTGAGCAATTCATAATTGGCCGAACCCGGTTCAACTTCAACGCGTCCAAAACGGGCCATTGCTCCCGTATCCAACACGTCACTGGCGTACTCGCTTTTGCCTTCGGCTCGCCGCATACCGTAGATCTTTCCGGTGTTGCCTGTGCCGATGTAGAATAGGTCCCCTTCTTTTTCATCATGAAAAGATGCCAGACTCAGCCCTTGCTGCGCGCCCAGATGCGCAATGTCCGCATAGCTGCCGTCATCATGGATGCAGAAGACGCGCCCGCGATTGCCGGTGAGAGTGATCAAGTCATTACCCCATATCGCCAGTGCATAGACAATCTCATCTTTGCTGCTCCACAGCTTGCGCGGAGCTTGTCCCTCGGCAATTGCATAAATCTCGCTGCCTTCAGGCACGGAGGCGCTGGTGTTGGCCGCCTGCATCGAACCGGGTTGCACAATCATCATGGTCATGGACGCTGCGCCCGACACCGGCAGAGGCGGCAGCGGATTGCGGCTCTTGTCGCCCACACTGGCCGCGTAGATCGTGCCATTCTTGCCGACGGCGAGCGAAGTAATCTCCCGCCGTGGAGCTTCAAAAAGCACATATCCTTTGCCGTCTGGACTGATGCGATAAACCAGGCCACTGCCATCCGAACCGGCGATCAGGTTGCCCTTCGCATCCCAAGCCATCGAACGAATATGCTCCTCATCGCTCTTGAAGAAAAGCTCCGGCTTCGCGCTCGGCTTGCCCACGTCCACGCGATAGATGGCTCCCGGACCGCCCGTGGCAATATACAGCCGCCCGGCTTTGTCGAAGGTCATCTCCCAGATGTAATGGGATTTCTTATCTGTCTTGTCGGCCTTGTCTTTGGAAGCGCTCTCGTCGAAGGCCGCCGCATCAAAGACTACCGTCGCGTTGCTCTCGTCCTGCTTATTCTCCGCCAATGGGTTCAGCTTGTAGACTTTGCCGCTGGGCAGGGTCGCGGCATAGAGCGAGCCATCCGGCCCCAGCCGGACGACTTGCACGGTCACATCTTTGCTCTCGAAGAATGTTCTCGTCAAACCATTCTCACCGTAGCCCAGCACAGTTGCCGGAGAGGCGGTTCCTACGACTATGGAGCCGTACCAATCAATACTCGCTGGCACACTTCCGGCCTTCTGGCCCGTCGCCACCGACCAGACGTAAGTCGAGGGCGTGGTCTGCTCTTCGGTCAGGCTTGGCCCCTTGGTCAGATGGCCATCGCTCGTGAGCGCAACCCCTTGCGGCGTGCCTTTTTCGAACTCTTCCAAGCGCGATTGCGTCCAGAGGTGCGTGCCTTGCGCAGAGGCGAGCGGCGCGGCGAGGGCCATCACGGCCGCGGTCAGCGCGGAGTTGCGGAGAACAAAACGGGAGCGGCGAAGATGCTGGGAGAAAAAGTTCATTCTGACCTTGAGTTTACTAAAGCCGGGTGAATTCCCGCAGATTACCGGCAGAGATAACCAAGGATTGCAGCGGCGTTGGAGTGAGGTCAATCGCTCTCAATTGTCTTTGAATGCCCGCTTCTGGTCCCGCGCTCCGTGCAAGACATGAAGGATATGGATCATTCCCCGCTTTTTGCGGTAATAGATCAGGTACTCGCCCGCTGGAAAGCGGAAGACACCCGGCGCCAATTCATCGGACTTTTGACCTGCGAGCGGGTAATCGCCCAGCAAGGCAAATCGCTCTTCAATCGAGTCGATAAGTGTGTCCGCTACATCAACCCCAGCCAGTTGAGCGCAGTAAACAAATATCTCATCCAACTCGCGCTCGGCCTTTTTGGTGACATGAAATTGCATTATTTTGCTTCGGCTTCCTCAAGCAATTTGCGCCCGCGCGCCTTCACTCCGGCAGAGAGCTTGGCAAGGTCCTCACGGCCCTCGTAGACCGTATATTCACCGCGTTCAATCTCGCCGATGCCTTCCAGAACCCGTCTGCGAATACGATCCATTTGAAGAGCCGTGAAATCAGTCAGCACGTCCTCGACGGTGGGAGCGGCAATGCGCAGGGCGCGCTCGTCGGCCTCTTCCATGCGGCGCAAAGCCTCGCGCACCACCTCGCTGGCATTGTTGTAGCGCCCGCTCTTCACCCTGTCTCGCACATATCCCGCAAGGTGATCGGTGATCGATACGTTCATCTGATTCATGAGAGACTCCTTCAGCCCGGAAGCCGAATCCGTTATCAAAAGCGTATCGTCGGTTGAATACGATGTCAAGGATTGACATGAATCAAAGTAGCAGCTTGCCGGTCTTCACAGTCTCACAGTTTCACAGTAAAAAGGGGGGTGGGTGTTTAGCGTATTTTCGCCTGAAAGATGGTACAACTCCTTTATTATGTGCGAAAGTCTTTTGGATTACTTGGTAAAAAACGGCTGAAAATGATGGAAAATCAGATAAAAAACGTGATTTTCGCACGCAAAACCGGGGGGAACCGCGTCGGTTTGTACTTGATCTTCCAGACGGTCGACGAAGTAAGGAGAATGCATCCCCCGAGGGGAAGAGTCTTCATTTTTTTCATTAGGGTCCTCCCTTTCTTCTCCTTTGTTAGTATGCGCGCGGAGTGGATAATTTTACGCAAAACCACTGGGCTGGAAAACGGCTGGTCGAGGTTCGTGGTTTCCCACCCATTCCGCGATAATACTGCGGAATGGATGGGGCACAGGCACGATAGAAGAAATGACGGTTGTGTGTCATAACAAGCCTTTAGAATCGAAGTCGAACATGATTTCTTTAACGATTCTGTGCATATTATTCAACGTGGAGACAATCTCTTTCCCGCGCATAGACGCTGGTTCTCCGAAGGCTATTTGAAATCTAAACTTCATATCATCGTCCACCTCGGAGATCGGTAGGGTGCAAAGTTTGCTGCCATCTTCGAGAGGCAGATTGCTGGGGATAAGAGATGGACCAATGACAGGGGCGTCCTCACTACCGAATACAGCCCGCAAAACATTTGCGACCTCTGCTCGCTTACTTTTGGTGAGGGAGTGACCCGGAGCGGCGACCCAAGTGGGAATGAGCAGACGATGCTTATCTTGGATGTCTAAAGCGTTCAGCCAATACAAAGCAAGGTTTCCGATCCCAGCCGTGGGATTACTCTTGTCCAACCTTCCGTACGGTTTAATGTCATCGATGGTCTGTATTGCAGCATCGCTCATGCCTTGTATCTTTCGCATCTTTCCATTCCTGTATTCGCTCGCATCCTCGAAGATGGGAAAGTAAATACTTCCGTCTTTGGCCTTGGGGACGACGGGGCTGATTTGTACCAAGTGCCAGGCCAGGTGGTCAAGAGCACTTCTCAGATTATGAGCGATGTCGCCAATCAGTGCAGGAAACTCGCTCGGTATTTCTTTATGAATCCGCAGATAAAATGTTCTCTCTCCGGTCTGCGCGTTATCCTCGGAGATGGTTTCGTAGGGGTTGGGTGGGTGAAAGAAATTTGCGGACGCGAGCTGAAGATCGACGAGGTGCTTATTGGCCCTGTCGACTTTGACTAGCAAATCTAGGATTTTCTTGCGCGGAGGCATATCCCATCGTAACCTCTACTTGACGTACTGGGATAATTACCTTGATTTTTTTGTGGTCAATCTCTTAAAAATGAACATTTCCTTTATCATCAGCCTTAGCCTCAATTTACACCATAGGCTAATGAGCGCACCCCGCCCCCAAAGCGATACACTCTTTTCATGCCCACACGCACCACAGCCCGCGTCAGTTTGACAGCCCTGCTCGGCACTCCGGTGACCGATGCGCAGGGCCATCTGCGCGGACGGCTGAAGGACATTGCCGTGGCTACCGGCGCGGATGCCGGCAAGGTGGCCGGCCTGGTGCTGAAGACCAAGGCCGGGCTGCGCATTGTGCCCTCGCACGAGGTGATGGAGACGCCTGCTGGAACACTCGAGCTGCGCTCGATCAAGGCGCTGGCGCCGCTGGACGACCAGAGCAACTACCTTTATCTGCAACAGGATCTGATCGACCGACAAATCATCGATATTCATGGGCGCAAGGTGGTGCGCGTTAACGACGTTGATCTGGAATGGATGGGCCAGGGCGCGGCGCACTTGCTGCGCGTAGCCGAGGTCGAGGTCGGATTGCGCGGAGCCATTCGCCGCGTCTTCAAGGGGGTGCTACCGCGCGCCGCTCTGGAGAGCATATCGCGCAAGTTCGCCGCCCGCGGCATTCCGTGGGAGTTTGTCGATGTGATTGAGGTTGATCCCGCCCGCCGTGTCAAGCTGCGCATTGAGTACGAGCGCCTGGGCGAGATGCACCCCTCCGATCTGGCCGACATCCTGGAAGATCTGGCTCCGGCCGAGCGCGAGGCTGTCTTTTCCTCGTTGGATGAAGAGGTGGCCGCCGAGACGCTGGAAGAGGTTGAACCTAAGCTGCAAAAGGCTCTCCTGGAAAAGCTCGACGAAGAGAAGATCGCCGACATTGTCGAGGAGATGGACCCCGCCGCCGCCGCCGACCTGCTGGCCGAGCTCTCCGAGGAGCAATCCGACGCCATTCTGGAAGAGATGGAGCCGGAAGAGCGGCAGGATGTCGAGGAGCTGCTGGAGTTTGATGAAGACTCCGCCGCGGGCTGCATGACCACTGATTTTGTGGCTCTGGACAAGGCCGCCACGGTGGCGCAAGCGGTCGAGGCGCTGCGTAGCTTCGACGGCGATCCGGAGAGCGTGACGGAGATCTACCTGCTGGATGAGAAGCGCATTCTGCGCGGCTCCATCGCGCTGGCGCGGCTGGTGATGGCGCAGCCGGAGACGCGGCTCTCGGTGCTGGCCGAGCCGCGCGTCCTCTCCTGCCCCGTCGGCATGCATCAGAATGAGTTGGCCGAATATTTTGACAAATACAATCTGCACGCGCTGGCCGTGGTTGATGCGCAAGGCCGCATGGTGGGCGTCGTCCAGGCCGATCACGTCATCAGCTTCCTGCGCGACAAACTCTAAGAGCCAGCAGACGTTCCGCTGTGCTACACTTCCGCAAAGATTATTTGTAACAATTCTTGCGCCGTGAAAAATATCGCGCGAGAATTTTGCCTTGATCTGAGCCTGCCCTTGACGCAAGGAAAGGAGAGCGACGCGTGCCAGAAGAACCGGTAAAGCCCAGGCCGCAAATGCACGGCATCACGCCCACGCCCCATGAGATCCCCAAGGACCGCCTGCCGCAGTCGAAGTGGCGCGAGAAAAAGCGTCCTTGGCTGATTAATCTCTTTATTCTGAATAATTTTGTCCATTCCGGCATTTACCTGCTTCTTGCTCTGGTTCCGTGGAACGACCCGGATTCCGATCTGACCGCCACCCTCATCGCTCATCCGAAGCTGGTCTTCAGCATGTTGCCCAAGATGGCTCAGCCTTCCGCAATGTCCATGGCCGTGACCGGGATGACCATCAATCGCGTGCTTCCGGGGCTTCCAGTGATCTTTCTGATCTTCGGAATCATTTACGCCATGATGGGCTGGAAGCTGTATGACCGGGATGAGACGACGTACATGATGGTCCGCTGGAGCATGATGTGCAACTCCGGCTACATCGTCGTCCGAACCATGCTGACCATCTCCGCTGATTATGTTGTTGCCGGTGGTCCTCGATTGGTCTCCAATGCGGCGTTAGCGTACATGCTTCCGGCCGTCGCCTGGAATCTGGTGATCGTCTGCTACTTTGCCCTGATGCCGGATGTTGCTAAAGCCTACGACGAAGCCGGTTAGCGCATTCTTTCTATTTGTGTAGAGTGTGGCATAGACCTGAAGGTCCACGCGGCAGCCGTTTGAGCAGCCAGCGCTCCCTGGTTCTCGCAGCAGCGGCGTAAACCTGTAGACACAATTCTCCGTCCATACAGCAGAGGGAGATCCTTGGGTACTCATTTTCGCTGTCCGTGCTGCGGCTATCGGACGCTGGAGGCGCCTGGAGCGCTGGCGTTGTGTCCCGTCTGCTGGTGGGAGGATGACGGCCAAGAGGACGTGGATGCCGCGGATGTGCGGCTGACAGTGAATGGGGATCTGAGTCTGAACGAGGCGCGCGCGCACTTCGCGCAATGCGGCGCGGCCCATCCCCGCTTTTCTGCCTTACGTTCGTAAGCCCCAACTAATAGAGCAAGAGTGACTTTTCCGGTCCCCTTTTGCACTGAAACCTCTCCATCCGGTTTGATTCTTCCGGCAAACCCTCTTACCATGAGATGAGGCCATTCCTTGTCCGCGCCGAGGCTGATTTGCATTGAGCGGAGGCTATGGGCTGCAAAGCACGAATCCCCAAGCTGCTAGCAGCTCAAAACAGGCAGGTTATCCCTATTCTGGCAGTGGTTCGGCGCACAGAGCGCATGGAAGGTAAAAACGTTGAGTTCTAAAGAGACAGTCGAGAGCAATTCCCAATCCGAAGAGACAACAGCGACGATTGAGAGCCACGAAGATCACGATCACGAAGGCCATGACCATAGCCACGATGGCCACGACCATGGTCACCCTCACGGGCCGGCGATGAATCCGGAGTGTACCCGCGAGCTGGTGCTGGACGTTCCCGTCGAAGAGGTCTCGAAGGCCTATCAAAAGGTGACCTCCAATTACCAGAAGTATGCCAAGATTCCGGGCTTCCGCGCTGGCAAAGTGCCGGAGTCGGTCGTGCGCCGCCGCTTTGCCGATGGAATTCGCAAGGACGTAATCGACGGCCTGCTGCCGGAGCGCTTCAACAAGGCGGTGATTGATCTGGGCGTGAAGCCGGTGGGCGAGCCGCGCGTGCTGGAACTGACCGTCGAGGATGGCCAGCCGCTGCATGTGAAGGCAGTCTTCGAGTTTATTCCGGAGTTTTCCATTGAGGGCTACCAGTCGGTGACCGTCGAGAAGCCATCGGTGGAGATTACCGACGAGGAGTTCAAGGCCGAGCTGGAGCAGTTGCGCGAGTCCAGGGCGACGATAGAGCCGGTGGAAGAAGACCGGGCATTGGTGGATGGCGACTGGGCACAGATCACCTATAGCGGCTTGATCGCGGACGAGGCCGATGCGCCACCGGTGGCCGGCGAGGATACGCTGGTTGAAATCGGCGGCAAAGATACGGTCGAGGCCTTCTCGGCTGTACTGCGCGGGGCCAAGGTAGACCAGGAGCTAAAGGCCGAGGTGATCTATCCGGCCGATTACGCCGAGCCCAAGCTGGCCGGTAAGACAGTGTCTTACGAAGTAACGGTGAAGGCTATCAAGAAGCGCATTGTGCCGGAGTTGAACGACGACTTTGCCCAGGAGCTTGGCCACTACGAGAACCTGGCGGATCTGGAAGGCCGCGTACGCGATCACTTGGCCAGCCGAAAGAAGCGCAGCGTGGAGGGCGAGACCAAGGATCGTCTCTTCGCCAAATTTGTTGAGCATTACAACTTTGCTGTCCCCGAAGTGCTGGTGCAGGAGCAGATTGACACCCGCCTGGATCGGGGTCTGCGCGCCCTGGCTGCCCAGGGAATGAACACCGAGCAGATGCGCAAGCTGGACTTTGGCCGCCTGCGTGCCGCCCAGCGCGATGGCGCAGTGGCCGAGGTGAAGACCAATCTCCTGCTGGATCGCATTGCCGCTGAGGAAAACATCACCGTCTCCGACGAGGAATTGGACCGTGAACTGCAACTTGCAGCCTTGCAGTCGCGTGAACCGGTCGAGGCGTTGCGGGCGCGCTTGACCCAGGACGGTGGGCTGGCGCGGATTCGGGAACAAATTAAACGCGAGAAGACCGCATCTGCGCTTTATGAGAGGCTTCCGGCGTAGGATAGCTAGAGAGTGGTCCGCGCCGGCCGAAGTCTGAAGGCGCGGCAGGCAGTCAACCGGGAGCACAGGCTCCCAACAGGAGAACGGGTAGACTCTATGGCATTGGTTCCCATGGTGGTTGAGCAGACGAGCCGGGGCGAGCGCGCCTACGACATTTACTCCCGTCTGCTGCGCGACAATATTATCTTTCTGGGCACGCCCATCGACGACCAGGTGGCTAACCTGATTGTGGCGCAGTTGCTCTTTCTCTCCGGTGAAGACCCGGACAAGGATGTGCATCTGTACATCAACTCGCCGGGCGGCTCGATCTCCGCGGGCTTGGCCATCTACGATACTATGCAATTCATCAAAAATAAGGTGGAAACGATCTGCATTGGACAGGCGGCCAGCATGGGCGCGTTTCTGCTCTTGGCCGGAACCAAGGGCAAGCGCTTTGCCCTGCCCAACTCGCGCGTGCTCATTCATCAGCCGTCGATGGGCGGATTGAGCGGGCAGGCTACGGACATCGACATTCACGCGCGGGAGATTCTACGCATCCGCGAGATTACCAACAACCTGATCGCGCGCCACACCGGCCAGCCGCTGGACCGCATCGAGCGCGATGTCGAGCGGGACTTTATCATGAACGCCGAACAGGCCAAGGAATACGGCATCGTCGATGAGATCATCGACAGGCCTAGATCGTAATCAGTTTATGCTCGTCCAAGAGGGAGCCCTACAATGATGAAACCGCGCGGGGGACCGGAAGAAGCGCTGCGCTGCTCGTTCTGTCACAAATCGCAGGACGCCGTGGCCAAGCTGATCTCCTCACCAAGCGACTATCCTCGCGCCTACATCTGCGACGAGTGCGTGGCTGTCTGCAATTCGATCCTTGAAGATGACCGAGGCGGCGGCGCGGAAGCCGCGGGCCATCCGGCCAATGCCGCTGGCCATCTGCCTAAGCCGCAGGAGGTCAAGAACTTCCTAGACGACTTTGTCATCGGCCAGGACCAGACCAAGAAAAAGCTGGCCGTGGCCGTTTATAACCACTACAAGCGCATCCAAATGAACAAGGTGCGCAACAATGACGTCGAGCTGAGCAAGTCGAACATCCTGCTGATTGGCCCCACCGGCTCCGGCAAGACGCTTCTGGCGCACACGCTGGCCAAAATGCTCGACGTGCCCTTTGCGATTGTGGATGCGACCACGCTGACAGAGGCCGGCTACGTCGGAGAGGATGTCGAGAACATCATCCTCAAGCTGCTGCAAGCCGCCGAGGGAGATGTGACACGCGCCCAGCAGGGCATCATCTACATTGACGAGATCGACAAGATCGGGCGCAAGGATGAGAATCCTTCAATTACCCGCGACGTGAGCGGCGAAGGCGTTCAGCAGGCGCTGCTGAAGATCCTGGAAGGCACAGTGGCCAATGTGCCACCGCAGGGCGGACGCAAGCACCCTCATCAGGAGTTCACGGCGGTTGATACCACCAACATCCTCTTCATCTGCGGCGGGGCTTTTGTCGGCTTGGAGCGCGTGGTGGGCCGGCGCGTGGGCAAGAAGGCGCTGGGCTTCAAGACCATTGACTCGGTCGAGGGCGATGCCGCCACCAGCCGTTCGCATCGCGACACCGAACTGCTGCGCAAGACCGAGCCGCAGGATCTGATCAAGTACGGCCTGATTCCGGAGTTTGTCGGCCGCCTGCCGGTGATGGGCATCCTGGATGAGCTGGACGAGGCTGCGCTGACGGAGATTCTCACCAAGCCGCGCAACGCCGTCCTCAAGCAATACCAGCGCCTCTTCGAGTACGAGAATGTCCGCCTGCACTTTACGCAGGAGGCCATCGGCGCAGTGGCCCGCGAAGCCCTCAACCGCAAAGTGGGCGCGCGCGGATTGCGCATGATCCTGGAAGAGCTGATGCTCGACCTGATGTATAACCTGCCCACCAACAAGCGCGTCCGCGACATCGAGATCACCAGGGACATGGTCGAGCGCCGCGATCTCTCGCTCTGCCTGCTGGAAAAGGCCGGCTGATGAGCTGCTTGCAGAATTGTCTTTAGTAAGCTGATAAGCGTCAGGGCACGACTTCAGTCGTGCCGCTAACGCCCATAGAATCAACTGGGCTTTAGCCCCTGAGGGAAGATTTTTTTGGGCTTTCGACTGCCACCACGGTCCGCTATGGTGGGATACCTGAAACTACAGTTTCTTATAGTACTTTACTGTTTTGTATTTTTCTCCACCATTTAATTGCGCGCCAATCATGTCTCCGAGGTTGTTATAATACCGAACAGGTCCAATTTCCCCGCAGGTGCATCAAAGAGATGTTGAGGTGTAAAGAGAATGGAATTCGCCGTTTCCAGCGCTCAAGAGTCCGTGTCGGCAGGCTCCGGCCTCCTCAGCCCTCGGCAGTTGGTCGCAGCCTACCGGCTGATGGTGCTCTCGCGCCGCATCGACGACCGCGAAATCCTCCTCAAGCGCCAGCAAAAGACCTTCTTCCAGATCTCCGGCGCTGGTCACGAGGCGCTTTTGGTCGGCGCGGCGCTCGCTCTTCGCCCCGGCTACGACTGGTTCTTCCCCTACTACCGGGATCGCGCTCTCTGTCTTACCCTCGGCGTCACGCCTACCGAAATGCTCCTCCAGGCCGTCGGCGCGGCCACTGACCCGGCCAGCGGCGGACGTCAGATGCCCACCCACTGGAGCAGCCGGGCGCTCAATATCGTCAGCACCTCCTCGGCCACCGCCTCGCAACTGCTCCACGCCGTCGGTTGCGCCGAGGCCGGCTGCTACTTCAGCCTCCATCCCGAAGCCGCTGCTCAAGCGCCGGACGACTACCGCGCCTTCCGCGAAGTAAAATTCCACGGCGATGAGGTCGTCTGGACCTCGCTCGGCGAAGGCTCCACCTCCCAGGGCGAGTTCTGGGAGGCGTTCAACACCGCCTCCAACCGCAAGCTGCCGGTCATCTTCTGCGTGGAAGACAACGGCTACGCCATCAGCACGCCGGTCGAGGTCAGCATGCCCGGCGGCAACATCTCCCGCCTCGTCGCCAACTTCCCCAACTTCTACTTTGCCGAGGTGGACGGCACCGACCCGGAGGCCAGCTTCCGCGCCGTTCAATCCGCCGCCGCCTACTGCCGCGCCGGCCTTGGCCCCGCCTTTGTCCACGGCCACTGCATGAGGGCCTACTCTCACTCGCTCTCGGACGACGACCGGCACTATCGCACCCAGGCCGAGCGCGAGGCCGACGCTCTGCGCGACCCGATCACCTGCCTGCGCGCCCGCCTGCTTGCCGAAGAGATCCTCACCGAGGCTGAGCTGACCGCGCTGGAGCACTCTCTCGATCAGGAAGTTGCCGACGCCGCCGAGCACGCCCTGGCCGCTCCGCTGCCGCTGGTCTCCGAGATCACCAAACACGTATACTCCGAGGTCCTCGACCCCACCCGCGCCCATTTCGCCACCGAGCGCGCCGCTGCCTCCGACCCCAAGCCCAAGACGATGGCCGACCTCATCAACGCCTGCCTGCACGACGAGATGCGCCGCGATCCGCGCATCGTCGTCTTTGGCGAAGACGTGGCCGACGCCAGCCGCGAAGAGGCGCTTGCCGAAGTCAAAGGCAAGGGTGGCGTCTTCAAGCTGACCGCCGGCCTGCAAACCGAGTTCGGCTCGGAGCGCGTCTTCAATTCCCCGCTGGCCGAGGCCAACATCGTGGGCCGCGCCCTCGGTTACGCAGTCCGCGGCATGAAGCCGGTCGTCGAGATTCAGTTCTTCGATTACATCTGGCCGGCCATGCATCAGATTCACAACGAGTTATCCGTCCTGCGCTGGCGTTCGAACGGCGAATGGGGATGCCCGGCGGTGCTGCGCGTGCCCATCGGCGGCTATCTTACCGGCGGCTCCATCTATCACTCGCAATCGGGCGAAAGCATCTTCACGCACATCCCCGGCCTGCGCGTCGTCTTTCCGTCCAACGCCTTGGACGCCAACGGCCTGCTGCGGACGGCGATTCGCTGCGACGATCCGGTGCTCTTCCTGGAGCACAAGCGCCTCTACCGCGAGACCCACGACCGCGCCCCGTATCCCGGTCCGGACTTCGCCATTCCCTTCGGCAAAGCCCGCCTCGTCCGCGCAGGCGCTGACCTGACCATCGTGACCTATGGCGCGCTGGTCCCGCGCAGCTTGCAAGCCGCCGAGCGCGCCCGCCGCGAGCATAACATTGATGTGGAGATTCTCGACCTGCGGACACTCAATCCGTATGACTGGGAAGCCATCGCCGCCTCGGTCCGCAAGACCAACCGCGTGCTGGTCGTCCATGAAGATATGCTCAGTTGGGGCTACGGCGCGGAGATCGCCGCCCGCATCGGCGAAGAGCTATTCGACTCCCTCGACGCCCCCGTCCGCCGCATCGGCGCAATGGACACTTTCGTCGCCTACCAACCCATCCTGGAAGACGCCATCCTCCCCCAGCCGGAGACGATCCTCAGGGCTATTATGGATTTGCGGGCGTATTAGTACGAGAGTTGTGGATTTACCGGAGAACAACGGCCAAGTATCGTGACCTCCCGCCCTTTCGCCAAGTACGCGAAAGGACGTGGCATCCGGCGATGAAATGGTTCAGAAATCCAACGAGGAGGTTCTATTCCAATGAGATTTGCCAAAGTCTTATACAACATCACTCTTCTTCTCTTCTCAATTGCCTTATCTGGATTAATTGCTACGCCAGCTTTCGCCAACTGCTTGATTGTCGGAGCGCCTAAGGTTTATGGAAACGCATCAAAAGCCATAAGCTTCGTTCCTGGACAATTCTGTACCATCAGGAACAATGATGCGCACAGCGAGGTTCGTGCAATCCTCCAGGAAGCATTAGGTACAGGCTACGTTGTTACAGTCCAACCACGACAAAATGCAACCTTCGTAGACAATGAAAATCATGGGGTAGATAATGGCTTTTCGGTTAAAGCTGATTATGTCGATTCACTTCATGCTCCCACTGATGTCGTTGCCCGTGACAGTTCAACATCCGACGTTAGGATGGAAATCACACCGATCACATTCCAGAGATATCAGGAGATGTTGACAGACAATCATGATACCAAGATAGTGGAAGCATTCCACATTACCTTTGTGAGCAACAACGAACTGTATTCAGCTTTCGGTGATAGTGGACTCTTCCCAAACGTACCACCCGAAAAATCGCCATTTTATCTTACGCCGGCTGACGTGCAAGATTCCGGGTCAGGCTGGAGAGATGCGGTGTTCTTTGGAAACCTTGAGACTGCAATTGGGACGGGCGAGAAGATCAAAATATGTGGTACTTTGGAAACAATCAATAGCCACCTAAACGGTGATTGGCAGTCGTTCAATGGGAAAGTGGTAGCTTTATACGGATATAAATATAGAGGGATCGAGATAGTTCCAAAAAGTTTACCTCAAACCCCAAACGTTAAGCAGTGTATTGATTGGCTGGATTCAAAGTAAGTTTGTTCTGCAATGTTGGGCAGGTGGCCCGGTCATAAAATAACTAAGAACCGCTGTGCCCATCCACTCCTGAGGGTAGTCGAAGGATTCTGTGTTTCTCAATCGTGGATGAGTGGGAGACCACGAACCTCACCCCGCATGCTTTGTAACAAGGGCACGGCTTCAGCCGGGCCGCAAAGATGCACTGATAGAGAGCGAGGGCTTTAGCCCCCGAGGGAAATCGCACTCAATAATAGAGAAAGCGGCGGGTCTCTCCGGTCCGGATCTTTGGACCTGGGAGACCACGAACCTCACTCCGCCGTCTTTTTCTGATCCCTGTTCCCTGACCGCCATCTTTTTCTTCCAAAACTTTGCCGAAAATTAAGCCCCGTTCCTGCAAACTAGGAAAGAGAAGGAGAAAGAGATGAACAGGAAGGAAAAAGGAGAGGGCCGCGTCCTCGGCAACGGTTTTCCCCACCCAAAAGATACCCCCCCCCGGGGGGTCGTTCTCCCTTTCTTCGCCTTGTTTCGGGAGTTTATAAACCTTAAGCAAACCGTCAAAATAGTTCATTTCCCACAACAAAATGGCCTCACTTTCCCCAAAAGGGTTCCGAGAGGCCATTTTGCTAGAGCAAATTGGATGAATCAGAACTTGACCGCGGGAGCCGTGCGCGCGGCCTCGCTGGCCTCGAAGAAGGCGTTGTTCACCTGGAAGCCGGCGATTCCGGCCCAGATGCTGTTGGGGAACTGGCGCACGTAGGTGTTGTAGTCGCGCAAGGCGTCGTTATAACGTTTGCGCGCCACGCTGATGCGGTTCTCGGTTCCCGCCAGTTCGTCCTGCAAGCGCATGAACTGTTCGCTGGAGCGCAGTTGCGGATAATTTTCGGTGAGCAGCAGCAGGCGGCCAATCGCCGAATCCAGCTTGCCGTTGGCCGCGATCTTGCCCGCCGGACCCTGCGCGTTCAGCATGCCCGCGCGCGCATTGGCGATGTCGCCATAGACGGTGCTCTCCTCTTTGGTAAAGCCCTTCACCGTCTCCACGAGGTTGGGAATCAGGTCCAGCCGCCGCTGCAACTGCACGTCCACGTCCGACCATTGATTCTTCACAAATTCATCCTTGGCCACCATCTTGTTCTTGGCGCTCACATAACTGCCAAAGACCATCAACAGAGCCAAAACAAAAACGCCAACCACTCCCAGTACTATCCAAAGTCTCTTGCTCATCTTGTGTTATTCTCCTCCGGCCTGCTATCAGGCAAGCCCTTGTGTTCAACCTGAAAATCTACCAATCGCCGCCGGCTCCGCCGCCGCCAGTATCGCCTCCGCCAAAGCCGCCAAAACCGCCACCGCTCGAATCGCCTCCGTCACCACCGCCAAAACCACCTCCGCCGCCAAAGCCTCCACCGCCGATCCAAGGCCCGCCGCGTAAGCCTCCAAAGAGTCCGAATGCTAGCAAGCCGCGGAAGCCGAAGAACAGCAAAACGATAATCAAGAGAATCAATTTTCCAACGTTGAAGTGAGGCCTTGCTGGTTGGCGGGCCATGAGCGGCTCATTGTCCAGAGAAATTTTGGCATCGGTGGCGATGATCTGCGCCACTTCGCCCACGGCTTGCGTCACAGCGCCATCAAAGTCATTAGCGCGCAGTAAAGGCATCATTTCTCGGCCAATGTCGCCAACTTTCGCATCGTTGAGTATACCTTCTAGACCGTAACCAACAATGATCTGACGCTTGTGGTCATCAACAGCCAGGAAAACCAGAACACCACGATCAGATCCCTTCTGGCCAAGTTTCAACTTGGAGAATAGGCGTGTAGCAAAGTCGGTTGGATCATCCCCATCCAACGTATGAACCGTCACGACAGCCACCTGCGCATTGGCCTGCGAGTGGTCGAGCTGAACGCAAAGGCGGTCCAGCCGCGCAATCGCTTCGGGCGAAAGGACGTGGGCGAAATCACTGACGTAATCGGTGGGCTGGGGCAGATCCTCGACCCGCTCAGCTCGTGCGGCGGCGGAGATGAAGAGAAAAGCTGCCAACAGTACGGTAATGGCGAATGGTGCGCGGCGCGTGCCTGTCATTACTCTCTATTGTACGTGGAAGGTGGGTAAGAGGTTCCGTTTCCGGTGCATTGAGTGGGATAGAAAAAATGACGTGTGGATCATATTCGTCCATCAATCCGGGTGGCTTCCATCTCGATTTTTGGAAAAGTGACTAAGAACCTTGAGCGAGTGCATAGCAAGCAGTTGGCCCCACCGCAGGTGCTTGCAGAGAATTATGACCCGTTCGTGCAAACTAGGGAAGAGAAGGGAAGAAAGCCGTGTCCTCGGCAGAGCTTCCCTCGGCAAAATGATACTCTCTCCCCAGGGGGCGATTCTTCGTTTCTTCGCTTTTCTCCGAGGCCACAAACTTCAATAAGACGCACTCTGAGATTTGGGCGCTATGCCGTGCCGTCTTCGGAAATTTTGATCTTCACGCAAATTTCTCTTGACATCGATTGGGTTTTGTAGGGATACTCGCTAAACCACGGGCTCGCAACGGGTCCGCATCTCACTCCCCGGAAAGGTAGGTATGACCATGGCAGAGAAATTGATTCAACCCAAGATCGAAGGCACGCTCCACATTCACGTGACGGAGAACATCCAAATCGAAGCATTGACTGAGATATTCAGAAGCGTCGGGACTCTGACAGGTCATCCCCACTGCGGCATTCTGGGAGTCGATGTCCGCTTGAGCGCCGATAAAGCCGCTTAATGAACTTTTTAGACTGCGAAGCTTCCGCCTTTGCATTCAATCATCGCTTCTGAAAACTGCACGGAGGGGCCTATGCCCGGCTTCGAAGCAGCCTTCGGTGGTCGGCCCGTGCCTGCGCTGGCCACCACGTATGAGGGGAACGATCCCGTTCTGCTTGAGCGTTTGGTCGAGCTCGTCGATCTCCTTGAGATTCCCCCCGACACCATCATCGGCTCGGTGCGGGGTCAATACATTCTTCGCCCGGAGGTGCTGGACGAGTACGCCAGCGTCTCCGGGCGCGTGGGGATGATCGCGCATGGGATCGGCTTGTCCATCGGCTCATTCGATCGATGGAATCACGATTACCTGCGCCTCCTGGATGAGCTCTTCGCGCGCTTCGATCTCCAATGGCACAGCGAGCATCTGGCCTGCACAGTGGTGGCGGGAGAAAGCCTCGGCACCATGCTTTCCATGCCCCGCACGCAGGAGGCGCTCGATTTGGTCAGCCGCCGCGTCGAGCTTCTCCAGAAGCTTTATCCGGTCCCATTTCTGCTCGAGCACGTGATCCAGTTGCTGCCCGATGCGCCCGCCGAATTCACCCCCGCCGGCTTCCTCAACGCCATCACTTCGCGCACTGGATGCGGCCTGGTTCTGGATGCTTATAACCTGGAATGCGACGCGCATAACCAAGGACTGGATATTCCCGCCTTTCTCGATGAGCTGAATCTTGCGGCGGTGGTCGAGATGCATCTTGCCGGCGGCGTTCAGTACGAGGGATTCCAACTCGATATCCACACCAACCTTGTACGGGAGAGCACGCTCACGCTCGCCTCCGAGATTGTCAGGCGCGCTCCCAATCTGCGCGCCGTCACCTTCGAATATCTGAAGGAAGCGGTCGGCTTGCTGGGCCATGATGCCATCTGCGGCGAACTCCAGCGACTGCGGCAAACGGTCCTCCGTCAAGCGGTGCTGCAATGAGCCAGTTGGAACTCCAGCAGCGCGGCGTGTTGAATCTTCTTAAATGCCGCGGCACGCCCCCTGACGACCCCTGGCTGCTCCGCGTCGAAGGCTCTAAGGAACTGACCATGCTGCGCAAGATTGCTCTCTGGTGGCGTACCTTCCAGATCGAAGCTCAATGCCGCCAAACCTCCCGCCTGCTCAAGCGTCTGGGATCCTTCGATGCGCTGGTCGCGGATTACTTCAACCGCAACGCCACCTCACCTTTCATCGAGGAACTCAGTCGTGGATTTCTCCGTTCGCTTGGGCAGCATGATGATCCCGTGGTACGCTCCGTCTCGCAACTGGAGTTCGCGGCTCTGAATGCCCAGGCCGGCCTCCCTGAGGCCTCGGAGATTCTCTGGGACCGCCATCCGGACATGGTCTGCAGAGCCATCGAGAGCGGTGCGGAACTTCCACCGCCGGAGCCGGATTGCTTCTATCGAGTCAGGATTAGTGGAAGCCAACCCTTCACGCTAACCTGCACCCGCGAATCCACCCTTGAAGTAAGCTGAAAAGCCTCCGATTGAGCCGGCCAGCTATTCGCGGTCGCGGTTGTTTGGTCGATGGTCCGGGTGCCCCATTTCTGCCGCGTCTTGTGTGGCAGAGGTGGGAAACCACGAACCCTAACCGGATTAGTCCCTCAATGTTCTCCGGGAGGCAGCTTGCAGCAGTCACCGGCTTCCACCGGCTCATTGGCGCCGGCGTCCAGAACCACCTTCCACTCGCCGTTCGCCTCTTTGCGCCAGATGCTCATATAGCGGCCCTTGGTGGTCACCGGATTGCCATTGGCGTCCTTGCTGTGGCCCTCGAAGTGGCCCCACGTATAGCCCATGTCGCCCGAGGGGCCCATCAGCGCGTCGGTCGGTGTCCAGGTTAGTTGATAGACCTTGGGGTCCCAGTTGGCGGACTTGGTGATGGCCACCTTGCCCACCAGAGGCTGCGCTCCATTGCCTAGCGCCACGCCATCCTCGGCAAACCACGCAGCAAAGCCCGCCCCGCCGCGCTCCAGCACATCCTTAGCAAAGCGCGTCTCCAGGTCATAGAGCAGAATCTTGCCCGGCTTGACCGTTGCATCGGTCAGCGGATTGGGCGCGCCCTGGGCGTTCGCATCCGGAATCATTAACTGCCCCAGAGCTGCGCGCGGCGCTAATCCAAAACTAAGAACCAATAACGCCGCGCCAACGAAAACCTTCCAGCTTCCTGATCCGATAAGCATCACAATGAAACCCTCCCGCAAAAAAATCCCACTTGCCCATCGTACAACGATGAACCCGGCAAAACACATAACTGCCGGCCATGTTGATGGCCAGATCTTACTGACGCAAAATGATGAGGTGCCCCATGTTCGGGTTCCAGGACCCGGGAGACGGCGAATCTTAAATTGAGTTCATTTTGCGGGAATGTGCACCCAGGGTCACTGGCAGACGCAGCGACAGATACGACAACCTGAACCGGCAGCTCAACGGGAGTGCGCTCTGATTCGTTGGGGAATATCGGGTTCAATCTCGGCGTGGAAGTTTCTTAAGAATTGCACTAAGTTGTTTATTTAATTGGTGGACCTGGTCTGGATCGAACCGACGACCTCTTCCATGCCATGATGTAATGCAAACCGCAAATAACAGACAGCACAGTACTTATGAACCGGCATAACCGGCAAAAACGGCCCTCTGGGCGCTATTTGCGGGCAAAATGCGGGCAAAACTACTACCCAAGTGGCCAAAGGGCTGATCGTGTGGAATCAGCCCAGCACGTTTCGATAGTCATTGACACAAATGCGCCTCGGTGCCCAAACGCTTATGTATTCGCTTGCCTACACGCTGGCATATTGCTCGTCTTAGCACTCGTTTTCCGTTAAAGATTCGCGACTTGATGGTGAAGACGTTTGTACCGAGGATCCTGGCAGCCTCAAGATGCGAAAGTTCTTTCAATTCGCACATTACAACAGCACGCATACAGACTGAACTCAGATCGTCAATTTCAGAAAGCAGAATTTGCTCCATCTCCTTGCTTTCGCAACATTGTTCTGGATTTCTACCTGGGTCAGGAAAATCGAACACGATAGGTTCGTCGTCTCTGTTTCGCACATATTCCAGTGGTATGTCTGTGCGGCCCTTTCGCTTTCGCAGCCATTCGCGTCCAACATTCCTCACAATCACGTGCAGCCAGGTATCCAACTTCGCCTCGCCGCGAAAGTGCGGTAGGTTCTTGAATGCTCTGAAGATGGCCTCCTGCACAATGTCCTCCGCATCATCACGGCGGTTAGTAAAGCGTTGGGCTTGCCACAACAACTGCGCACGACGCTGCTCAACAATCTGCAAAAAGCGATCAAGCTTTTCTTCCGTGATGTCCTTGTTTGATTCTGCTTTAGTCGATGCGATAGTACTCGGCAGATCTTCGACCCGGCCCCCATTAGGAGACGTAATCCACCCTCGTCCTCCTTTAGAAATCCAGTGGTGCGGTTCCCGAGTTGTGCTATCGAAATCGGAATTGCAGATAAAAGAAGCCTTTGTCCCACCGCGTTTTTCCCTAGAGAAATCAGTAACCGGGTCGAGTCCCTCTGAAATCTTTGCGCTACCGGCAAACATCTCCTGACTTTCACGCATGCATCCCTCCGGCAAGCCGCTCAATTGTTGTGAACAGAACGTCTGAGGACACACTGGGTGCCACTCGATCATCGTAGAGTGCATCCTCAAGATTGCTTTCGACGGCCGATACAACAAGAATTCTGGCGTGAAGCCATCGCCGGCGGATCAACCGACAGACAGCCTCAGTCTCAAAAGAAGATAGGGCCTGAATCGCTGTCTCCAAGATGGGCACCCAAACAACATCAGCGCTCTCATGCGAGTAGTGTTTCGCGCTGTGCTGGCGATGATCGCTAATGGGTCCTGGGATAACATCATGCCGCACAACCCCTTCCGCCTTCATGAAACGCGACTTCATCAGTATAGACGCCTGTCTGGGCAAATAGTTCCGCGATTATCCATCACATTTTGTTATCAGCGATACGACTTATTTGCTCTGCGTTCATCTGAATATTTCAGCGATGGTGTTCGCCACTTAACCCACACCCCCAATGGAGAATCACATGAAATCAGACCGCATTCTCGATACCTCCGTAATGGACACATTGACGGAGATTGCGCTTAACCTGCGATGGTCATGGAACCATGCGGCGGACGAGTTGTGGAGCCAACTTGATCCTGATTTGTGGGAACTGACACGAAATCCGTGGGTAATGCTCCAAACTGTATCGCAAAAAAAGCTAAAGGCGCTGACCTCTGATGCATCGTTTCGAAAAAAGATGGATGAGATTGTCCAAAGAAGACGACGGCGGGAAGAGCGCTCCAGTTGGTTTCAGCGAGCCTATAGCGATCCGCCATTCACACACGTTGCGTATTTCAGTATGGAATTCATGTTGAGCGATGCCCTTCCAATCTATTCCGGCGGATTGGGCAACGTTGCGGGCGATCAACTCAAGGCCGCCAGCGATCTTGGTGTTCCGGTAGTGGGCGTGGGCCTACTGTATCAAGTTGGTTACTTCCGCCAGCGCATTGACGCGGAGGGCCGACAGTTGGCACTGTATCCTTTTAACGATCCCGGACAACTTCCCATCCGGCCGGTACGTCAAGCGAATGGTGAGTGGCTGCGCATTGCGCTTGATCTGCCTGGGTTTCGTCTTTGGGTCCGTGCTTGGGAGGTTGAGGTTGGCCGGGCAAAGCTATTCCTGCTCGACACCAACGATCCGGCAAACCTGCCAGAATACAGGGGCATTACGAGCGAGCTTTATGGAGGCGGACCGGAACTGCGTATCAGTCAGGAGCAAGTGCTCGGAATCGGAGGATGGCGGCTACTCCAGGCACTCGGAATTCGACCAGAGGTCTGTCATCTCAATGAAGGGCACGCAGCGTTTGCGGTTTTGGAGCGGGCACGGGAATATATGGAGAGAGCGCAGGTGCCGTTCGATACAGCACTCACTATCACTCGAGTCGGCAATCTCTTTACAACGCACACTCCCGTCGAGGCTGGCTTTGACCGATTTGCTCCTGATCTGGTGGAACGGCACTTTCGCCATTACGCGCAGAATGCGCTACACATTCCCATCTCAAATCTTCTGGCACTGGGCCGGCAACAGGCGGATAACGCATCGGAGCCGTTCAGTATGGCGCTGCTCGCATTGCGCGGTAGCGGCGCCGTGAATGGCGTGAGCCGCCTGCATGGCCGAGTAAGCCGACGCATTTTTCAGAACGTCTTTCCGCGCTGGCCCGAGGCGGAAGTGCCAATTGGCCACGTCACAAATGGTGTGCATGTTCCCATATGGGATTCCACTGAGGCTGACAACCTGTGGACTGAAGCCTGTGGCCAACAGCGGTGGGACAGCGATTTGAGCAAACTTGAAGAAGGCATCCGGCGGGTGCCCGATGCGCACCTGTGGCAGATGCGTACGGACTCCCGCAAATCACTTGTTGAATTTGTACGAAAGCGGCTGGCCCGCCAGGTCGCGGGACATGGCGCAACGGCCAAGGAGGTTGAAGAGGTCGAGCATATCTTTGATCCGGATACTCTTACTCTTGGATTTGCGCGGCGATTCGCAACGTATAAGAGGCCCAACTTGTTGCTTCATGATCTTGATCGTCTGCTGGCAATTCTCACCAATAAAGCCCGACCGGTGCAGCTTGTGATTGCAGGCAAAGCGCACCCGCAGGACTCTGAAGGGCAAGAGATGCTTCGACAGTGGATTGAGTTCATTCGCCACACTCCGGCCCGGTCCCAGACCGTCTTCTTGAGTGACTATGATATGCGTCTTTCGGAACATCTAGTACAGGGTGTCGATGTGTGGCTGAATACTCCACGCCGTCCCTGGGAGGCGTGCGGAACCAGCGGCATGAAAGTTTTGGTGAACGGCGGTCTGAATCTTTCCGAACTGGATGGCTGGTGGGCAGAGGCCTATACGCCCGACGTGGGTTGGGCTCTCGGAGACGGTAGCGAGCACGACGAAGATCCTGCTTGGGACGCCGCGGAGGCCGAGCAGTTGTACACACTACTAGAGCAGAAGGTTGTCCCGGAGTTCTATAACCGCGATGAAACAGGAGTACCGCTTGCCTGGATCCATCGAATGCGCGAGAGTATGGCCCGCCTAACGCCAGCGTTCTCCGCCACACGATGCGTACGAGAATACACCGATAAGTACTACGTGCCGCTAGCGGCGGCTTATCGGCGGCGCAGTTCCGATGAATACCAAATAGCGGAAAGTCTACTGAATTGGCGACGCCAGATCGCCGAACACTGGTCCAAGATGCGGTTTGGCGCTGTGCAGGTGGAGACCGAAGGAGAGGAGCATCGCTACCAGGTGCAGGTTTATCTGGACGAACTGAATCCCGATGCCGTCCAGGTCGAACTGTACGCAGACGCTCTCGACGGCCGCGATCCGGTTCGCCTTGCGATGGTTCGGGGAGAACAACTTGTTGGCGAAAGCGCTTGGCGTTACTCGGCGGTGGTTAGCGCAGATCGACTGGCGACCGACTTCACACCCAGGGTGATTCCGTTTCACCCCGAGGCATTTGTTCCCATCGAATCAGCTGAGATTCTTTGGTATCAATGAGAAGTAACGAGGAAGTCACGCACATTCGGGAGCCTCTGGAGGCAAGAGGCTCCTGACCATTCAATCCGCACAATGTGTGGTTCTAGTTCTTGGTATGGAAGACCGTACGGTTGATGTCCGGCCAGAACTCTTTGAACACAAAAGTGGCAGCATCGATTCCAACATTGATGCTCCATTTCTGCGCGGTGTTTCCAAAGGTACGTTCTGGCGCTGGATAGTACAGATTAGAGATGCCGGCAGCCGCACCGGCTCCAACTAACTCGCCATAGTTGAAGGTTGAGGTCCCAGCATCTGATCGTGTGATAACGGTGCGGCTAAGTGCATATCCTGCACGCTTGAAGAACCCACCTTTACCCAAAGTGTAGTAGCGAATGTCTTCATGCGTCAGCGTAGGTACAACGAATTCAACTGTGTAGTTCTCGATCGACTGGTCGGCAAAGATATGCCAGAGATAGCGACCATAGCCGACCGCACCTTGGTGGAACTCTGGGGTATCTTTGATTGCCATCGAGTAGCCCGCCAACGCAGCGGGAATGACCAACGCAGAGTAATCGAACGAATCTTCCGTTGCCGTGATGAACTTCTCCTTCGAAGATTGCGGAGGGAGCACTTGATTTGTACTGACCGCACGAAAGTTTGGGATGATCCCAAGAATCCGCTTGGTCTGGCCGACTTGCTCTTCGCTTTGCAAGGAAGATGTTTTGCTCTGTGCCCCTGACGGCTGGTTCGGCGAAGAGAAATCTACACCAGTATCAGTCTGCGTGCCGACACCGAGCAGAGAGGCTGCGTCTGGCAAATTCGGCAACGAGTGTTGAGCCACATACATCTGTTGGGCAAAGCCTCTCAAATCATAAAATGAGAAGAGCGCAGCGATGCAAAGTAAACACGTCCTGGACATGACTAAACAGTCCTCCATCCAATCCTGAGTCTTTAGACGCTCACTGAGCAAAGATGGATAGATCATGAACCGCCAAATGAACGAATCGTCATAGAGTCCCGCGAAAAGCCCGGCAGCACCTACGGTTCGATAAACTTCTTCATCGCAAAGCTACACAAACGTCTTTTTGTTCGACTGTCCATTAAGAAACAATCTCAGTCAAACGCAATATTGCTACTTTAGCGAAAAAAGTTATCGAAACTTTGCGCCCGCAACTCGTCGTCCCGGCTACAGGGCTGCATAGATTCCGCATCCCAGAGCGATGCAAATGGAACATACGAGCCACGATTGACTTGAATGCGTCACTGCTGGTGTTAAACACTCGTGCGATACCATCGTGCATGTCGAATCGCCTAAAACCGAATGCCGACTGTGATAGGAATGTACTCGGTGCGGTAGTTTGCGGGCGCATAGCCTGTGTTTGATGTACTGTTAGTGCTCGGTTGGTTGTCGACCCACACGTATCTGCCTTCAACAAACAGTTTTGCACGGCCAGAATCAGAAAACTTGTACGTGAATCCTGTGCCGAAGTTCACGCCCCCCGCATTGAGAGCCGGTTCCGCAAATTCGGACAGGGAGTTAAGTGGAGGTTCTGTTCTTCAGCAGCCTAAAATGGCTGAGATGAGGAGAGCAGATGAGCAGACGTCCGCGTCGGAACCACACAGCGGCTTTCAAGGCCAAGGTGGCCCTGGCCGCCCTCAAGGGCGAAAAGACACTTTCTGAGTTGGCCGAACAGTTTGACGTACATGCCAACCAAATCACGAGCTGGAAGGCCCAGCTTCTGGAGGGCGCAGTCGGCGTCTTCGGCGGCGAGTCCAAGCCGGATTCAGCCGCTACACAAGTCGATCTCAAATCGCTGCACGCCAAGATCGGCCAACTGACCCTGGAGAATGATTTTTTAGAAGGGGCGCTCACCAAGGCGGGATTGCTGAGCGCAAAGCGATGATCGACCCCGAGCACGATCTTCCTATCCAGCAACAGGCCGAGGTGCTTTCGATAAGTCGCAGCACGGTCTACTATGAGCCGCGACCTGTCTCAGCCGAGGACTTATGGCTGATGCGGCGCATCGACGAGTAGCACCTCAACTATCCATTTGCTGGCAGCCGTATGTTGCGCGACTTACTCTGGCAACAAGGATTGGTGGTGGGTCGTCGGCACATAAGAACGCTGATGAGAAGGATGGGAATCGAGGCTATCTATCGCAGGCCTAACACGTCGAAACCCGCTGAAGGACACAGGATTTATCCCTATCTTCTGCGCGCTCTTGCGGTCACGCGGCCCAATCAGGTCTGGGCCATGGACATCACTTACATCCCCATGGCGCGGGGATTTATCTACCTGGCCGCAGTGGTGGATTGGTTCAGCCGCCGCGTTCTGGCCTGGAAGTTGTCGATCACCATGGAGAGTTCCTTCTGTATAGAAGCGCTCGAAGAAGCCCTTTCCAAGAATGAAAAACCAGAGATCTTCAACACCGATCAAGGCAGTCAATTTACCAGCGAGTCTTTCACCAAGCGGCTAAAAGAAAAAGGCATCAAGATCAGCATGGATGGCAAAGGCCGCTGGCGTGACAATGTCTTCGTCGAACGGGTGTGGAAGTCAATCAAGTACGAGGAGGTCTATCTGCACGCCTACGAGTCGGTCCAGCAGGCCAGAGAATCCATCGGGCGCTACCTGAAGTTTTATAATTCCTTCAGACCACATTCCAGCCTGGAGGCGTTCACTCCCGATCAGGTCTACTTCAACCGCCTGCCAGAATCCCTGGCAGCCTAAACCGGAAAACAGTTCTTCCACTTAAGAAACAACAAAAACTGTCCGAACAACCGGGACCACCGCATTTATTGCCCTTGAACCTGCCCTTGATTGACAATTATTGTGATGGATCATAAGAGATATTGTGTTGATCTATCACGAATGAAAATAGCTGCATCGCGTTTCGATGGATACATGATGTAGTCTACGTATCTTTGCGGCATGCTGGTGTGCGACGCACACTGCACGTTCGGCGATAAGCCCATACGGCATAACTGCCTCCTACTGGAATTACGATATATATTGGTATGTGAACAGCAGTTGCCAGCGCTGTGAGTCCGACAATAGGCAACCAAGGAGCACTTGATCTCCATGCTATTATTCGCGACTTCGTCTCCAGGAATTCCAGAACACACAAAAACACAAAGAAGGTTACAAAACCAACGCACGCTGTCCCCATATGCAACTGCCAAGCAGGTATCCTATCCATATGCAGCCACCCTGCATCCCTTGCATCCCCGGCGTAATTCTCTACAGTGAGAACCGCGCATGCGCCACAAAACAACGCTACGAGCAGCGTTATCATGGTGTCGTTATACTCGTTGCTATCGTCTTTTCTTCGTCGTCTCATCTGTGCCACTTGAAATCCGTTCGCAATTTCACCTTCTAATAGTCAGGACAGGGCATTTCGCATCCACTATGATCCGAAAAACCCCGGATGTTCTCATTTCCATCCTCAGATGCGAAGCATTTCGAATACTTAGCACCAACAAGTCAATTGAATTGTTACTGACATGTTCAATGATGCGATCATGTGCGCCACCAATTGCCACAAAGGTCTTCGGGTCGCAAAATGCGCGAGCCTGCTGCGGCACTAAACCATCTACAACAGAAAAGAATCGACTCCGAACATTTGCTAGTAACGTCGGGTCATCAATTGTGTCGTCCTGAACCACATTGAGAACATCGATTTCGGATCCGAATGCTTCTGCGAAGTTCACAACGAACGCTGCTGCGATGGCAGCCTCTGAGGTGAAGTCAGTAGCAAAGAGAATCTTTTTGAATGGAAAAGTCTCTGAGGTCAATGCTGGAACTTGCGGCCCAACAGTAAGCGCCGGCCAACGAGTAGAGCGCAGAATCTTCTCTGCGATAGATCCAATAATTCCCCGCTCGAATCTGCTCCTGCCATGCGTCCCTAAGACAATCATAGAAGGCTCATTGCTGTCAGCAAGTTGTGTAATTGCATATTTGGGATCGCCCTCCAAAAGAATAGGTACAGCTTTCAACGAATCCATTCCGAGGAGATGTGCCTCCTTCGACAAAAGACTATTCAGATCGGCTCTTTGCTGGCTAGCTTTTCGGTCGCCAATCTCAACCTCCAATGCGGCTTGTGAAAGCGTGAATGCGTGAGCAACTAAAAGCTTCGCCGAGAAGGCGGCAGCCATTCGAGCGGCGTAGAATCCGGCATTCTGGGAACATGGAGAAAAATCTGTCGCATATACGACCGATTTCAGATTCAAAACAGGCTTGTCATCAATTTCAGGCATTGTGGCTATCTCCCAGCAGAAAAGCTGAACAACAAAATGATCAGCACTATTGCGCTGACTACTGCATAGAAGCGGTCCCGTAAGAGGGAAAAACCAATTAGGCCAAAGACGACTCGACAGATCGGGGTCGCAATTAGCAACAGTACTCCGAATCCGATTAGGCCTTGGGCGTCGAAACGCCCGAACACTGACTAAGATTCCGTGGACGGTCTCATAGGCCGCCGGAGCTCCATTGAATCTTTGGTAGTTGGCAATTGCACTGCGGGATTGTTGCAGATAGAGGGATCCCCCGATGAGAACGACGAGTGCAGAGGCACTTACACCAACTCGCAACATTTGCCCCATCGCCAACTCAAGTCGCTGATTGCCCTGAACATTCAACTAGAGCCTCCCCTTTACGCCGCTGTAAATCATCTGGACAGCAAGACCGACAATGACTGTACTGAATATCAGTCGAAGAACCTTCACATGTGCAATAACAAGAAAGCGAGATCCAATAAGAGAACCGGCGAGGACGCCTAGCATTACAGGCATCGCCACGCCTGGGAGGATATATCCCCGGCTCAAATAGAAGCCTGTGCTGGCCGCAGCCGTAACCCCAATCATGAAATTGCTTGTCGTCGTGGCTACCTTATACGGCAAGTTCATAATTTGATCCATTGCTAGAACTTTTACCGCTCCTGATCCGATTCCCAACAGACCTGATAACGTTCCGGCAACAAACATAATCCCGAATCCAGCAGAAATATGCTCAGCGACATAAACTTCCCTACCGCCCGGAACAGGAAAGTCTCCTCTGAGCTTCAGTCGCATCGCCCAGGTGGGCGGCGCAAAGTTGTTCGGCCTCAGCGACACCTTATGCAAAGTCGCCCACGCTGAGTAAAGAAGGACTACGCCGAAGGTCACTCCAATCCAATTTCCAGAAATAATCGCCGTCAGATAGGCCCCGAGCAGGGCGCCAGATGTGGTCGCAACTTCCAGAAACATTCCGATCCGTATATTCGAAAATCCTTCTCGGACATAAGCGGCAGCCGCACCTGACGAGGTTGCAATTACAGAAACGAGAGAAGCTCCAATTGCATAGTGCAGGTCAACCTTGAACAGCAAACAGAGGACTGGGATAATTACGACTCTTCCACCGAGCCCAGTCAGAGCACCGAGGAGGCCCGCCAGTATCGAAGTAAAGAAAACTCCCGCAGTAAACCAGAGGACACTCATTCAGGAAGCCGCCTTGTCATGCCCAGCCAAACTCACATCGCTCATTACAACCACTTTTGCAGACTCTTCATACACATGACTCTTCGAATGACGGTGTTGCCTATCCGCACTTTGCCTGCGAAGGAGTTCAACCAACGTCCCGATTGGTCCTTTAGGGTCTGGACCATTTAGCAGTGCAATGCTCAATTCACGCTTAATCGGACCGTTATCGAGACGAATTGACCTGACTGTTTCCAGCCGCAATGCTTTTTCAAGCGCAAGGCGAGGAACAAAGCCAATGCCTAGTCCGGATTCCACTGCTGAAATAATGCCTTCGGTCGAGTCTATGTCGAGAAATGTGTGAAGTTGCTGCCTTAGAATGCCATTTCGCTCAAGATATTCTTCGACAAAATGACGCATGCCAGACCCTACTTCTCGCAGAAGTATTGGCTCTTGAACCAGTTCGGCAGCTGTTACAGATTGCTTCTTTGCCCAACGGTGATCAGGTTTCACGATGAGGGTCAGCTCATCTGCATCGAATGCTTCGATCTTCATATCTGGGCGATGGGCAGGTGCCTCAATCAAGGCAATGCCGATCTGGTGTAAAGCCAAAGCTTGCAAGACCTCATTTGTACTGCCGCTTGTGACATGGATTCTGAGCTTAGGCCATTCCCGTAAGAGATGAGGCAGTAGTTCTGGCAGATGATAGACGGCAATGGTGTGTGATGCTCCTATGCTCAACTCAACTTCTGCAAGCCCCCCGAACGGCGCAAGCGCGGAAATAGCGTCATTGGTAATTGCTTCGATCTGTCGCACATAGTGCAAGAGCGTCGTTCCTGCCTGAGTGAGATTGGTTTCACGACCGACGCGGTCGAAAAGAGCGATTCCAAGGCTCTCCTCGAGCGATCGGATCTGCGCCGTGACCGCAGGCTGTGTGATATGAAGTTCGTCCGCAGCCCTGCGATAATTCAAATTGTCTGCGACCACGCGAAAGACCTTCAGCTTGAAGTTTTCGATCATGGATTTACTCCTGTCTGATAGTTCAGCGTCGCGAGTGACAGCCGGTATTGGTACTGCGCATCGGTGTTGCCAATTGCGGCGTCGGTCTGTTGATACTGCGCCTGGCTCAATTCCACAATCGAGCTGAGTCCCAGTTGATAGCGTGTCTGCGCCAAGGTCAAAGCAAGATTCGCTTCCTTGAGGAGTTCCTCCGAAACCGTGACTCGCTGATATGCGGTATTGGCGGCAAGCCATGCAGCGCGAACATCCCGGACAATCCTGTCTCGCAAGTCGCGGCTTTGTTCCGATGCAGCCTGGGCGCGGATAGACGCCTCCTTTGCCTGGGCTGAGTAGAGGAAACCATTGAAGATCGGAATGTTCATGTTCACGCCGATCCCGCCCCACCAATTCGTAAGGTAATACGCAGCGGGACGAATTGGGACGCTTCCCACAGTTCCCGCAGCACTGATGCTTGGCAACATCTGATCGCGCTGCGCATGGCTGTACTTGATGGCAGCTTGTTGGCTATAGGTCAAGGCTTGCAGGTCTGGTCGTTGCTGAAATGCGAGTTGCACAAGTTGATCTGCATCGGTTGGAGGAGTTATCACAGTTGCATCGTCCCCAATCAGTTCATATGTCACCTGGCGGTCAAGTCCCAAGACCGCATCTAATGCTGCCATCGTCGAATCAACATTGTTTTGGGCATCGAGCAGCAGCAGCTTAGCCTGCGACAGGTTGACATCTGCAAAGCTCAGGTCGAGAGTCGATTTGAGTTTGTTCTTTGTCAACTCACTGACCTGTGTCTCTGTAGTCTGACGTGTGCTGACATTCTGCTGTGCCACTCTAAGTAGAGCTTGAGCCTGAAGCGCGTTGAAGAACGCCTGGTCGGTAGCTAGGACAATATCCTCTACTGTGGCAAGAGCATTTGCATTCTGAGCTTTCTCCTGAAGTTTCGAAGAGGCTATAAGATTGCCGGTTCTTCCAAAGTCTGTAAGCAGTTGGGTAAATCCACCTCCCGCTCCTGCGTGCTCAAAGAGACGCGAGGCCGTAAGCGAACCCGCAGAGATGCGGCTTGCATCTTCTGCATCCTCAGCGGTGATGTTGGCTGTAGCTGTTGGCAACTCAGAGGACCTTGTTTCACGCACAACCTGATGTTGTGCCAATGCAAGCAACCGGGCTACACTGACCCGCGGATTGTTCTTGATTGCAAGTTTCTCGGCGTCAGACTGCGTCAGGCGGGGATGCTGACCGGAAGCTGCGACCTCCGCTTGTGTCGATGAAAAATCACTAGATCCCTGCTCCATCGGTGTCGTTCCCTGTTGTGCAAGAGCAACGAGCGCTGCTTGCGGCGCATCAGGCAACTGGGGTGACGCGTTAGTTGACTGTCCAAAGAGAGAACTGGAACAGATAACAACAAGTAAACACGTAGTCTGTGCAAAATGACATTGACTCCGAAGTCGTTTCATTCTTCTTACGCCTCCCCGGCAATGGCAGACTTATTATCCTGCCTGCCGTGAATGATCAGGTAAACAGCCGGAACCAGAAAGACGGTTACGACTACCGAAACTGCCAGACCGCCAATGACCGCACGTGCCAACGGAGCATATTGCTCGCTGCCGGCTTCCGTCCCAAGTGCCATTGGAATCATGCCGAGCAAGGTAGCCAGCGAGGTCATCAGAATTGGCCGCAGTCGTATTTTGCACGACTGGACAACCGCTTCCAACAGCGGCAGTCCCTGCTTGTGCAAAGTGCCGGCAAATTCAACGATTAAAATGCTGTTTGAGACGACGATGCCGGTCATCATGATCACGCCCATCAAGGACATGATGTTCAGTGTGCTTCCAGTCACCAGTAGGATCATGACAACTCCTGCCAGTCCAGGCGGGATAGCCATGAGAATGATGAACGGATCGACAAATGAGGTGAACTGGGTCATCAGGATCAGGTAGACCATGAGCACCGCAAGAATGAGACCGATTCCAAATTCCTCGAACGACTTATTCATGCTGACCACCGCTCCGCGGAGGTTGAGTACGGTGTTCTTGTCAGTCTTTGTGTTGGCCAACAGCTTGTTAATATCGCTACCAACTCCCTGTAGAGCCTCTGTCTTCGTCGAGACATAAATGTCGATCACGCGGCGAATCTGGTAGTGGTCCACTTCTGTCGGCGTGTTGATTAGCTTGATATTTGCAACCGAACTGAGCGGCGTATAACCAGCCGTGTGATCGCCTTTCCAGAATGCACGAGCATCGCTGGATGCACCGTGGGCTTGCTGCATGGGGTTGTAGCCCGCAGGTTGAATGCCGCGTAGCGGAATACTCTCGAAGTCCTCCATCGACATATTGTTTAGGAAGCGGTTCGCATATTGGACCGTGACCATGTAGTTGTTGCCAGTCTTTGGATCGATCCAGTAGCTGGGGGCGACCATGCCATCGGAGGTCATGGCGGTAATCACGTTCTGCACAACATCCTTTGCGGAGAGGCCGATCAGGCTTGCTTTTTCACGGTCGATGTTCAGCGCAATTCCTGGGAAGTCTAAATCTTGAGGAATGTAAACGCCGCTCACATTAGGCATGGTTTTGATTTTCTCTGAAAGGGTCTTGGCTAATGCATAGGCTCCATCCATATCCATTGAACTTACCTGGACATCGATCGGAGCTGGCAGTCCTTGATTGATGACCCCATCCACCAGACCACCTGCCTGAAAGTAGGTGGAAAGCTCTGGCATCTCACGTGAGAGCCGTTCCTGCACTCGATTCATATACTCATAGCTGCCGACGCTGTGCTTTCCCTTAAGGCTGGTCTGAACAAATGCGGTGTCCATGGAAGCATTGGTCGTGTAGATTGCGGAAAGATCTGGGTAAACACCGATATTGGAGACGATCATATCCAGATCTTTAGGAAGAACAACGCTTCGGATAATGTTCTCTACTTTTGCGATATATTCGTTGCTTACTTCCAGTCGTGTGCCACTGGGCATTCGTACGTTGATGACAAATTGCCCAGGATCCGTGCGGGGAAAGTACGCGCGTCCCAGAAATGGCAACGTTCCCGCAAGCACCAGCACGACGCCAGTGCAAATCGCGGTTGCAGTTACACCGGGACGTTGCATTGCCCGCATTGCCAAATGTTCGTACCAGTTCAACATCCTTTCGTATTTCTCGTTGAATGTATGCTCAAACCTACCAAAGAATCCAGGTTTTGACTGTTTCGAATCTTCACCTTTCGGATGCAGGCGAATAAACTTGGCGCAGTAGAGCGGGACCACCGTCATGGCAAAGAAGTACGACGCGAAAATCGAAAGGACTACACCAAGCGCCAACGGAGTGAAGATGTATTTGCTGATGCCGTTAAAAAACGTTACCGGGAAAAACACTATGGACGTTGTGAACGTGGCAGCCAGAACCGCCATCGAGACTTCGGTACCACCCTTCTCCGCAGCAACGGCCGGGGATTCCCCCATCTCCATGTGTCGAAAGATGTTTTCAAGCACAATGACGCCGTTGTCGATAAGCCTTGAAAAGACAAGCGCCAGTCCGCCGAGGATCATGGTATTGATGGAGCCGCCCATGTAGTTGGAGATCAGCAGGCAAACCAGCATCGAGAGAGGCACTGAAAGAAGCACGGCAATTGTGGCGCGCGGGCTGCCGAGAAAAATCAGAATCATCACTCCAGTCAGCACCAGCCCGATCGCTGCTTCTCTCGTTACATTGCTGATTGCCAGTTTCACAAAGACCGACTGATCGAATACCACCGCGGTTTTTAACGATTGCGGAACGTCGACCAGATGCTTGATTGCAGCCTTCATGCCGTCCACAATTGTGATGGCGTTGCTGTTGCCGCCTTGTTTGAATACCGGCACATAGACGGAGCGTTGTCCATCAATGCGGACGATGTTGTATTGGAGTGCACCCGCATCCACTGCCTTGCCGATGTCTCCCACCAGGACTGAGGCATTGCCCACTGATTTGAGCGGCATCGAGTTCATGGAGTTGGCGTCGGGAAACTGGCTGTTCGCGTAAATGTTGAAGTCCTTCGAACCTACGCGAACGTCGCCAGCAGGCAAAATCAGGTTTGAGTTGTTTACAGACGTGACGACATCGGTGAGGCTGAGGTTGCGCGCCTCCATCTTCAACGGATCAACATACACCTGGATCTGCCGATAGGTGCCACCATACGGCTGCGGAACCGAAGCGCCCTGCACATTAGAAATCTGGTTACGTACCTGAAACTGTGCAATGTCCTTCAGGTTTGTTTCATTCAGTCCTTGCCCCTTTAATGTCACCAGACAGACTGGCTGCGTGGAGGCATCCATGCCCAGCACAACCGGAGGCAACGTACCTGGCGGTAGACGGCGCAGATCGGCCATGGCGAGGTTGGCAATGTTGCTGAGCGCCGAGTTTGGATCGGTCCCTGGTTTAAAGTAAATCTTGATTAGGCTGACGCCCGTCAGAGAGCGCGATTCACTGTGGTCGATATTGGCACCCAGCGTGAAAAAACGCTCAAAGGTATTCGTGATGTCGGCTTCAATTTGCTGTGGCGGCATTCCGTTGTAAAACGTCGCCACAACCACCACTGGCATATCGATTTTTGGAAATAGATCAACGGGCATGCGGACTGTGTTGACTACGCCCACAAGCGAAACCATCAAGCACAGCATGATGATAAAAAACGGATTTCTGAGAGCAAACTTAGGCATTACCGACCACCTCCGCTATCTGTCATCTCTGTACTCTCGATCTGCAAACTTCTGTCGTTTTCATGCGATCCTTCGATGTTGGCAGCATCCTTTAGCACTTCTGTTCGTCCCTTCAACGATTCTGTCTCCTTCAGTCTGCCCAAGGAAGCAGAGCATCCCCTTGCAAGAGAGAGAAGCGGCATGGAGCGGAAACGCTGGCCTTTTGCATGATTGGTCATCTTCTATGCCTCCCCCGCAAGCGCTGGTTTAGACTCATGCCTGCCGTGAATGATCAGGTAAACAGCCGGAACCAAAAAGACGGTCACGACTACCGAAACTCCAAGACCACCGATGACAGCCCGCGCCAGCGGAGCATATTGCTCGCTGCCTGCCTCCATTCCAAGCGCCATCGGAATCATGCCTAGCAAGGTTGCCAGCGACGTCATCAGGATCGGGCGCAGCCGTATCTTGCAAGATTGAACAACTGCTTCAAGCAGCGGAAGTCCCTGTTTCTGCAGTGTGCCAGCGAATTCGACAATTAGAATGCTGTTCGACACTACGATGCCGGTCATCATGATCACGCCCATCAAGGACATGATGTTCAGAGTGCTGCCAGTAACCAGAAGGATCATCACAACCCCCGCCAATCCAGGCGGGATCGCCATAAGAATAATGAATGGATCGACAAAAGACCGGAACTGCGCCATTAGGATCAGATACACCATCAAAATCGCAATGAGAATTCCAATTCCGAATTCCTCGAAGGATTTGTTCATACTGATCACAGCTCCGCGCAAATTAAGAACCGTGTTTTTGTCGGTTCGGGTGTTCGTCAAAAGCTTATTAATGCTTCCGCCCACCCGCTGTAGCGCCTCCGTCTTGGTGGATACATAGATGTCGATCACACGCCGAATCTGATAGTGGTCAACTTCGGTTGGCGTTGTGATCTGCTTAACCTCTGATACCGAACTCAACGGTGTATATCCAGCAATGTGGTCCCCGCTCTTAAGTTCGCGCGATTGTACGGCGGCATCTTGAGCATCCTGCATCGGGTTGTCTCCTGCTGGATGAACTCCGCGCAGAGGAATATTCTCCAGGTCTTGTATCGACATATTGTTGATCAGATTGTTTGCATATTGAACCGTCACCATATAGTTGTTGCCGCTCTTCGGATCGATCCAATAGCTCGGGGCCACCATGCCGTCCGAGGTCATGGCGGTAATCACGTTCTGCACCACATCCTTTGCCGAAAGGCCTATCAGGTTGGCTTTCTCACGGTCGATGTTCAGAGAGATGCCTGGGTAGTCGATGTCCTGTGGAATGTATACTCCGCTCACATTTGGCATCGCTTTGATCTTCTGGGATAGATCCTTGGCTAGGGCGTACGCGCCATCCATGTCCATGGAACTGACCTGAATATCGATTGGAGCTGGCAGGCCTTGATTGACCACGCCATCCACCAATCCCCCAGCCTGGAAATAGGTCGAAAGCTCGGGCATTTCGTGGGAGAGTCTATCCTGTACTCGTCGCATGTACTCGTAACTTGCGACGCTATGATCCTTTTTCAAACTAATCTGCACGAAGGCCGTGTTCATTGAGGCGTTGGTCGTGTAGATTGCTGATAGGTCTGGATAAACACCAATATTCGAGACGATCATATCCAGATCGGACGGTTTTACTACGTTGCGAACAATGGCTTCAACCTTCGCGATGTACTCATTGCTCGTTTCCAGCCGCGTCCCGCTGGGCATCCGCACGTCGATGACGAATTGACCGGGGTCAGTCCGCGGAAAGTAGGCGCGGCCCAGAAATGGAAGAAGCACGAGCATCGTCAGCGCGACGCCACCAAGAATAACGGATGCTGTAAATCCTGGACGCTTCATCGCTTGGTTCGCGAGGCCTTCATACCATGTAAGTAAGCGTTGGAAGTACTCGTTGAATTTCTTCTCGAAGCGAAGGAACAAACTAGGTTTCTCGTTCTTTTCTCGCGAGTCCTCGTCTGAGACGCGAATGAAGTTTGCACAGTAGAGCGGCACTACAGTCATAGCGAAAAAGTACGAAGCGAAGATCGAAAGCACTACGCCGAGTGCGAGAGGCGTAAATATGTACTTGCTGATTCCGGAAAGAAAACTAACCGGGAAGAAGACGATGGACGTGGTAGAAGTTGCCGCAAGCACCGCGAGCGATACTTCCATGCCGCCCTTTTCTGCGGCCTCCCGCGGCGCAAACCCCATCTCCATGTAACGGAAGATGTTTTCCAACACCACTACTGAGTCATCAATCAGGCGCGAGAAGGCCAGCGCCAGTCCTCCCAGAATCATGGTGTTGATCGATCCCCCCATTGCACTGGTTAGCAACAGACAGACCAAAGCAGAAAGCGGAATCGAAAGAAGAACCGCGAAGGTGGCGCGTGGGCTGCCGAGGAATACCAGAATCATAATGCCGGTCAGCACCAAGCCGATGGTGGCTTCCTTGACAAGGTTCTTGATGGCGAGTTTGACAAAGACCGATTGGTCAAACACCACGGCCGTCTTCAACGCCGCAGGAATATCTACCAAATGTTGGATGGCCGCTTTCATGCCATTAACGATGGTGATGGTGTTGCTATTACCGCCTTGCTTGAAGACAGGAATGTAGACGGAGCGCTGACCGTCAATGCGCACGATGTTGTACTGGAGCGCACCTGAGTCCACCGCTCTCCCAATGTCAGCAACCAGTACTGAAGCGTTGCCGACGGACTTCAGGGGCATCTCGTTCATCGCGTTCGCATCAGGGAACTGACTGTTTGCGTAAATATTGAAATCCTTCGAGCCAATGCGTACGTCACCAGCCGGTAGAATCAGATTCGAACTGTTGACTGACTCCACCACATCATTCAGGCTGAGATTTCGCGCCTCCATCTTTACCGGATCGACATAAACTTGAATCTGTCTGTACGTTCCTCCGTATGGCTGCGGAACTGAAGCGCCCTGGACATTAGAGATCTGGTTGCGCACCTGAAACTGTGCCATGTCCTTCAAGTTCGTCTCATTCAGTCCCTGCCCCTTCAATGTCACCAGACAGACTGGTTGCGTTGAAGCATCCATACCAAGAACTACGGGAGGCAATGTTCCCGGAGGCAGGCGGCGCAAATCAGCCATGGCCAGATTGGCAATGTTACTCAGCGCTGCATTGGGATCAGTGCCAGGTTTGAAATAAATCTTGATCAGGCTTACGCCGGTAAGCGAGCGCGACTCACTGTGATCTATATTTGCACCCAGAGTAAAGAATCGCTCAAAGGTATTCGTAATGTCTGCTTCGATCTGTTGTGGCGGCATACCGTTGTAGAACGTTGCCACAACAACGACAGGCATATCGATCTTTGGGAAGAGATCGACCGGCATGCGCGCGGTGTTCACTACACCGACAAGCGATACCATCAGGCAGAGCATGATGATGAAGAACGGATACCTGAGAGCAAACTTTGGCATTACTTCGCCCCCCCGCTGTTCTCATCCGCTTCTGCCTTCATATCGATCACGCCCCCTGACTCGCGCATCACCTCGGAAGATGGTGTCTGCGTGAGAATGGGTGAAACCTCTTCGCCTTCGGTGTAGTTCTCCTGACCTCCCAGAATCACTTTGTCGCCTGGCTCAAGCCCACGCTTGATTTCAGCAAGCTTCGATCCACTCAGCCCAACTTCAACATCGCGGACGTGAACTCGATTGGCGGCATCAAGTATGTAAACCGATTCCCGATTTCCTTTGAGCACTAGTGCTTCTACTGGGATAGTGGTCACATTCGCAGCAATCGCAAGTTGCATCTGGGTATTGGCGTACATACCTGGGGAGATCGAAAGATCCTGATTGTCGACATCGATCTCGGTCTCCATCGTCCGCGTTTCAAAGTTTACGTCGCGTGTGAATCGAACAATCTTGCCGGTGAATGACCGTCCAATGGCATCTACGCGAACCTGCATTGGGTCGCCGATATGAACAAACTGTACATCGTTTTCTGGAATCGGCATCCGTAGGCGCAACAGACCACTTTGTGAGAGTCTTACGATTGGGATGTCTTGCTCGTTTGAATTTGTGCCGCTTTGAATCAACGCACCTGTGTCCGCATAGCGCCAGACAATCACGCCGTCCAGCGGAGCCTCCACATTGGTGTAGTTCTTAAGTGCTTGCACCCGGTCGTTGTCTGTGTGAGCCACTTCCATGTGTTGCTCTGCGGCAGCCGCAGCAGCTTTGGCCGCATCCACCTGCGACGACGATGACAGGTCTTTGCTCTCGGCATCGTCCAGTTCTTGCTGCGCAATCAGACCTGGCTGCGCCTTGGAGGTTTCAAGAAGGCGCTGGTAATCGGCGTGAAGTGCCGAATGGACAGCCTCTGCCCTCTTAATCTCATGCTGTGCGCGAAGAAGGTCGTCCTTGGCACGCTCCACCTCAAAGACAGTGCCCTTCAACTGCGCATTCAACTCTGGAACTTCCAACACCGCTAGAGTCTGACCCTTGTGCACCTTATCGCCAATATCCACATTGATTTTCACCATGAATCCGGTGACCTTGGGATGAACATCAACAACTTGATAAGGCTGGAACTGTCCGGCAAGGCTCAGGGTATGCGCAATGTCTCCGGTAGCAGCTACGGCCACCTTCGCTGTAGGTGCCTCAGCCGCATGCGCTTTCGGGTGTTGGTTCAGGACAATGTACGCAACGATGCCGGCCAAAACGGAAAACGCGATTCCCGCGGCGACGATCAAGGAGGTTCGCTTTCGCATAGGTCGAATGCACCTCTATATGAAGTTGTGATTGCTCGGTTCACGACGACAAGGCACGTTCTCCAAAAGAGAATATGCAGTGCTACATTCGACGGTTGATCTATCGAATGTTCCAAAATCTGCGATGAAGAATGTTCTAGGCGAGGACGGGAGGGGGACGAACAAAGAGGGTATTGAGGATAGCGCGATGCAGATGGAATAGCTTATTCGCCTGTTTGTTCATTCTTGTGAGTGCCGGCGCATTCAAGAGGCTGATAGCCAGCAACAGAATCAAGAATATGGAAGTCGGCGCGGTGTAGATGACTTTTGTGACGGTTTTGGTTCGGATGACCAGTGGGCTTTTCGTGTTGCTGGATTGTTCGTTGCCTGACAGAAGCTTGGCTTTAGGGATCTGATGGGAAGGCGCCTGATGTTGGTCGTAGAGAGACAGCTTGTATCCAAAGCCCCATCCGAAAACGCACATGGCCAGCCCAAGGAACGCGAGGATCCCGAAAAGACCGAACTCCCGAATTTTGCCCTGACCATGCAAAGTCGTCATACCTGATCGAATCCTATTTGAGCCAGCCGCTCCAGAAGTCGAAGCACCGGCACGCCTGTAGGATAGCATCTATTCGACTGTTTGATCAGCTCAATGGTTGCACGATTGTTTTTATCTTTCATAAGGAAAACTATTCATTCATATCCGTTTGCAGGCGGGCACCAGGCGAGATCTGTTTGTGCTGAGCACACAAATTGCTGAAAACTGACGCGGAACATCCCGGATGAGGCGGAGTAAGGCAAACGGGGAGAATGCTTTGCAGTACCAAGCATTGCCGTTGCTTCGGGCTTGCAGAGATGTGCCACGAAGTCCCGGCATATCGCCAGAATGTCTGCCCAATCCAAGTTCTTGGCAATTCCGCCTCACCTAGACACATGAGAGTCAACAAATCGACGTTGGAATTGCACGACCGCTAATTGGTGTAAGCCTGAGCGGTCTTGTACTTTTCTTCGACGCGCGGACGCCGTATGACGGTCAATCCTTCGGCACCCAGCAGAAAAGTTGTTCCCGTCTCGTCGCGCGCGATTTTGTTGTTCACTTGCTTTACGGTGAAAAGCAATGCCGGGTCCACAGGGTCTGAAGTATCGACCACTTGGTAATCTCGTGGCACAACCGGTACATCCGCCTGACGTTCCCTCACCATCAAAAACGCTGAATCGCCAAGCGATTCTGTATGTCCGGGATACTGGAGTGCGCTTACCAGTTTGAGCGCTGGCGCTTTTGGCTAGCGCACATCCAAAACAGCCATCCCAAGATTGCTCCGGAATTGAACCAGGATGGCTGCGTTTCCCAATGTTCGTACAAAATCGAAAGGACCAGGGACGCTAAGCGGAACAGCCTTCACTTGTTTGATATGTGCCGGATCGGTGACATCGAGTACAAGGAGACGTTCGCCATTGTGCTGCTCGATGTACAGGTAACAACTACCATTACCGCTTTCCGAATACAGTTGAAATGCAATCCCATGCCGTTGCGCAAGTTCTGGCAAACTGCCTGGCATGACAACGACAACATTCCTGGAATGGGACACCACCAGCGCCTCTGCCATAGCCCAGAGAGGCACCATGCCAAGAAACGCTGCTGCAATCACTTCACTGAAGAGTCTCGACTTGATGCTCATATCCGTATCCTCCGACGAAGTAGTATTTGCCTGTATCTCAATCTTGTCCAATCAATAGTTGTATGAAAAATCACGAGAGCGAGACGAGGTACCGAAAGCATTGAGGGTCCATCGATAAGCTGGTCTGAATCATTTGGCTCAGTGAGAAGCGGACATCGAATAGTCACGGGGTCTTGATTGCCAGAGTGTGGCATCTCAAAGCCACATCCCACGAGACTCATGCCATCTATATTGTTGATATTATGTATGTTGTTCTCGATTGAGAGCATGGCGACTGTCTTGAAATCGAGAGCGAGTGTGAGCCTTTGATGTAAACTCACTTCGGAGGAACACTATGAAAGTCGGTTGTGTTGGGCGATCAGGGATTGTAGCGGTTCTTGCATTTGCTTTTGTTCTTTCTTCTTCACAACTCCGGGCACAGTTTACCCCGGCTCCTATGGCAAGCGCGTTATCCATTCCCGATGCACAGTGGATGAAGCCGGAGGCTTTGCTTCACCTGCAGCAGGCCAAAGGAGTGGACAAGCCTCTGATTCTGCAAGTTGGATCTCGTATGCTTTTTGCCCAGGCGCATATTCCTGGCTCGGAATACATAGGGCCAGGATCGCAGCCAGCGGGAATCCAGCAACTGCAGAATCGCGTGAATGCGCTTTCGCGCAAGAAGCTCGTTGTGCTCTATTGTGGGTGCTGTCCCTTGAACCGTTGTCCGAATCTCGGACCAGCATACGCAAAATTGACTGAGATGGGTTTTACCAACGTAAAAGTTCTATATCTCGCCAACAACTTTGGCGCGGACTGGGCCAACAAAGGCTACCCGGTTGAACAGGGCAACTAGAAATGAGAGGCGGAGTGGAATGTTCGCAATTTTGAATACGTTATCGATTGTGCCGCTCGCGCTCCGCCGCTTATATGCGATGTCACTTCTGTTGTGCATCTTCGTCGGAGTGAGCACCGCGCAATCTTCGGTAGCACAACTCTCACTCCTTCACAAAGAAGCGCCGGAGTTCACGCGCACCGATCTCGATAACCGCAAACTGGATCTCCGCGCCTATCGGGGCAAGGTTGTATTGCTAGACTTCTGGGCAACTTGGTGTGCTTCTTGCCAGCTTGAAATGCCGGATTTTGTTGCCTGGCAAACTCAGTATGGCCCACGCGGCTTGCAGATCATTGGCATCTCCATGGACGACGACCCGGCGCTGGCACGAAAACTTTACAAGAAAATGAAGTTGAACTACCCGGTAGCGATGGGCGATGAAAAACTCGGGAAACTATACGGAGGAGTGCTCGGCCTCCCGTTGACCTATCTGATCGACGCAGAGGGGACGGTTCTGGCTGAATTTCGCGGCGAAACTGACGTGAAATTGATTGAAAAACAGTTCAAGCCACTTCTTCTTCCGTGACTTGGCGATTAAATTTCAAGGCCAAGCTGAAGAATAGAAGCGGCCAGCTCCCCACTCAGCAGTTTCTTTACCCCCGTTTTTTGAAGTGAGCAGAGTCCTTCCTGGTTCTATTCCTTTTCGGCATTGACTTAAACTCCCCCTGTAGATGTATATTGCATCTAGCTGCTCGGCTGCATTTATGCAGCACGAAGCGGAATCCGGTGTTGTCTACCGAAATGAGGAACATACTGGCGAAACTTGGAGTGATGATGTCGGCGGATAGCGTTGATTCGAATATGTCTTTGCATTTCGGCAAAGCCACATGGATCATGGTCGTGGATACCGAAAGTGGGGTTCGTGAGTTCGTAAAGAATGAAGCGTTGAACGGCAAGGGTACGGTCGAGATTGTGATCCGCCTGGGTTGCACCGATGTGATTCTCGCGGACATCGGCGACGGAGCCCTGGGGCATCTGCAGGCGGCACATATACGCGCCTGGGCTGTGCCCGCTCCCGTTGCCGGACGTGAAGCGCTCCGGATCTTCGGGGAGAGGCAATTACATCCTGTGCCTCCTGCGCGCGAAGCAGCGCGACAGGGCGCGCATCATGGAAGGTGTTGCTCCAAGCCCGCCGGAGGCGAAGTTGCCGTCTGTTGCCAGGGTTGAACGCCAGACCGGTAGAGACAATAACGTTTTCCTATTCCGACTTGCGCGAGTTGTACACCAGTCATCCATCGTTCTTGCTGGCAAGCGTGGAGCGAGAAACAACAGAACCGGATTCTTCCGAGGCGTGGAAGTACGCGAGACGAATATTTCCCACGAAAGTGTTCGCGAACTGCACCGATTACTCGATTTGAAAAGGAGATCGAATGAAGATGATGCGCTATTTGTTGGCAATGCTGGCTATAGCTGGCGTGGTCGTTTCCATGCTGGCGTTGCATGTGCACTATTCGACCGAGACCCAGCCCTGCTCAATCAACGATAAATGGGATTGCGGCGTAGTGAACCACAGCCCGTTCGCCGAAATTGCGCATATCCCGGTGGCCGCGATGGGTATTGCGGGCTACCTAGTGCTGGCCGGATTGGCCTTCTTGCGGCAGCGCGCACTGACCTTTCTGGCCGCAGGGGCCGGGTTGGGCTTTGCCTTGTGGCTCACATTCATTGAAGAGTACGTATTGCAGGTATGGTGCCTCTATTGTGTGATCTCTCAGGTCATCATCGCTCTGATCACGCTGCTCAGCTTGTGTTGGCTGGCGGCGGAGTATTTGGCTTTGAAACGCGCGGCAAGCCGAGTATAATTGCGGCGCAACGCTTGGCTAAATGCCGTGGCATCAATTATTCTCGCGGGAATTGAGGACTCTTTTCTGGTACTGTTGAACTTTATGACTGTAGCCTTTGCTGGAGTGCCTGGAATGATTACAGCCCACATCTTTGGCATGAATTCACTTTTCATCTGGATTGGGATTGGCACCGGCATCGCCTTTTTCGTTGCGCTGGTCGCGCTCATCCGTCTTCGACAGAGGCAGCAGAAATGTCCGCTGCCGACTATCTATCTGGCTCGGCACTGCAAGACTGCTTGGAACAGTGAAGGTCGAGTGCAGGGAACCAAGGATATTGAACTTTCTCCGGAGGGCATCCGCGATGCTGAATTGAATTTGGATGCAATCCGGGATTTGGGCGTTCAGCAAATTGTTTGCAGTAATGCGAAGCGGGCTATGCAAACAGCAGCAATCTATGCCCGAGGGCTAGGTGTACCGCTCCAGTCTTCGTCTCGATTTTGTGAATTCGATCATGGCGAATGGGAAGGGCAGAGGATCGAAGATCTCTTGAACCTTCCGAATTCATCATTCAGACGGTGGATGGAAGACTCCGGATCCGTACTTGTTCTGGGAGGTTCCGAGACCGCTCTCTCCGCTCAACAGCGCATCCTCGAAGGCCTGCGCGAGATCTCCTCGACTTATGATGGAAAGACGGTGCTGCTGGTTAGTCACAAACATATACTAGCGATACTCAGTTGTGCCCTTAAGAAGTATCCGTTGACTCAGTTCAGGAAAGAAATCCTTGAGTCAACGCTGCCGTACCAACTCAGTATCGAAACCGTTCTTTCGATCCTGTCAGCAATTGTCACGGTATAACAAGGCAATCCCGACACGAGTGATGTCCAACCTGATGCTGGAAACATCGCTCACTCTGAAGCCGATGGCAGCGGGACGACTCGGACATGAGCTTGCAGCAAGCCAAGTGTGACTGCCGTACGCTAAGAGAATAAGGTGCAAAATACACCGTTCTCGCAAACATAAGCGAGGTGTATGGCTGAACAAAGGCATTCCATTGCATTTAAAGTGTTTAATATGAAAACAATATCGCATCAATAGCGCGCTTTCGTCTCTCCATCTTTTGGTGGATGCAATCTACACCTATTCAAGGATAGACTTGCTTTTCTTGGATTGGAGTGTCCCGCCGTGCGTGAATGTTGGAGAGAACGGTTTGCCGAATCCTCCGATGTGCTGAAGAGCGCGCGGCGCCAACAAACAGTGGTGTCGGTGTTGCATCTGAAGATCGGTGGCGGAGAATTTGTCACCATGGCTGGGCCTTGTTCGGTAGAGACGGAAGATCAACTGATGGCGACTGCACATCGAGTGTGTAGTGCGGGTGCTGGCATTCTGCGTGGCGGCGCCTTCAAACCGCGCAGTTCACCGTATGCGTTTCAAGGTCATGGACTGAAAGGCCTGAAGATGCTTGCCAAGGCGCGGGAGGCGACCGGACTGGCCATTGTGACCGAAATGATATCGAAAGACGACGTGCCGTTGGTGGCGAGATATGCTGACATTCTGCAGATCGGTACACGCAATATGGAGAACTATCCACTGCTGGAGGCGGCAGCGCGATCAGGGAGGCCAATACTACTGAAGCGCGGCATGGTAGCCACGTTGGCAGAGTGGTTGCGCTCAGCACAGTTGATTCTCGACAACGGCAATCCCAATGTCATTCTTTGTGAGCGCGGCATCCGTACCTTTGAAACGGCCACGCGCAATACTTTCGATGTGTCGGCTATTGCGCTGCTCAAACAAATCTCGCATCTCCCGGTGATCGCAGATCCAAGCCACGCGGCAGGGCACAGCGATCTGGTTCCTGCATTGGCGCGCATCGCGGTTGCTGCGGGCGCAGACGGCATGATCGTCGAGGTGCATCCCAACCCGGACAAGGCGTGGAGTGACGGCGACCAGTCGCTAGACTTTTTGGGATTCGATGAGATGATGTTTGATCTCTATCCGTGGATTGCGTTACGAGCGATGGTGCAGCGCAATCCAGAGCGTTGGCGATTCAGCCTGGGAGTTCCTTCGCGAGAGGCGGTTCAAGTATGAATCAGCGCATTCGAACTTTGAGCAGCGCGGGACTCGCGGCCTTGGCCGCAGCGGTGCTGACGTTTGCATTTTGGTCAGTCATCAATCATCCAGTGCGCGCAGACGAGAGCGGCACACAGGACTACGCTTCGCCACTTGAGGTCTTATTGTCGCCCGATGGCGCGCGGCTTTACGTTCTCTGCCAGCAAAGCGAAGAAGTGCGCGTACTGGATGCGACGAGCTATGCGGTAATCAAGAACATAGCTGTGGGGCGCGTACCGCGCGGTTTTTCGCTGTCGCACGATGGCGCTCGGCTATTTGTCGCCAACTCCTGGGACGACACGCTCTCCGTCATCGATACGAGCACACTGGCCGTGGTGGCAACGTGGCCGGTGGGTGCCGAGCCGTCCAGTGTTGTTGAGGACCGAGCCGGCAAGAAGCTGTTTGTGGCTAATCGCATCAGTGGCAATGTGACGGTGCTGGATGCCCAAACCGGCGCGGAAGAAAAGCGGCTGAGGGCTGGACGAGGCGCCAGTTATCTCGCGCTCTCCCCAGACGGAAGCCGCCTCTATGCCACACATATATATCCTAATCCGTCTCCGCATCGCACCGCTCCGGAGTCAGAGATTACGGTTATCGACACGATACGGGCCATTGTCGTTGATCGCATGCCGCTGCACGCGATTCCCGGTGTTTTTCACCTGGCTCTTTCCGGCGATGGGCGCCTCGGCGTGGTGGCCGAGTACCACCCCAAGAATCTAGTGCCGCTAGCCCATCTGGAACACGGCTGGGCATTTGCCGACACGCTTACGCTGTTTGGCGCGGACGTAGGCAAGCCAGTCGAAGTTCCACTGGATGAGCTTGAACGCTACGCCTCGCAGCCTTTTGGTGTGGCCATTGCGCCAGACAAGTCGCGCATCTACATCACCTGCGGCGGTTCGGAGATGGTGACCGTGGTGGATGTGCCTCGTCTGTTGCGCTTTATCCATACGCGTTCAGGCCCATATACGCAGGATCTTTCCGCCAGCGCCAATTATATTGTGACCCGCATTCCCGTGGGACACAATCCGCGCGGCCTGACCATCAGCCGCGACGGCCAAAGGCTGTTTGTGGCCAACCGGCTTGAAGATACCATCAGCGTGATCGATACGCACACCAATCGCGTCGCTTCCACCATTACGCTGGACGGGCCATCTACAATCCAGGTTCAAACCCTCAACGAGAGGGATTTCAACATCGCCAGTAGCGCCGTAGAAGGACAGATCACTTGCACAAACTGCCACATAGATGGCCGTAAGCAGAGTCAATATGCGCCCACCCCGAAGGATTTGGCGAAATTGATTGATGCGCACAAGAGCTATCTTGCTGAAAGTCTCGCGTCAACTGGGCCAAAACAGATCTCCCTGCTACGCCGCGGCGAACAGGCTTTCTATATATCACGCTACTCATTCCAGGGACAAATAGGCTGCGCCACCTGCCACGTCGATTCCACTTTCGATGGCCTCACCTGGGATTTGGAGCCTGACGGCTTTGGTCGCGACATTGTGGACAATCGGCCTATCGAGGATCTTAAGGGTACCGAGCCTTTCAAGTGGAACGGCGGCAACCCCAATCTTCCCACCGAGTGCGGTCCGAGGACTGAAAAGTACTTCTGGCGCTCAGAGAATTACGATAGCCGGACCCTAACCGATTTGGTCACTTATGTTCGAAGTCTGCCATCGCGGCCAAATCACTGGCGGTTGCCGCACGGAGAACTAACGCCGGCTCAGGAACGCGGCCAATCGCTTTTCACGCGATCTCAAGACAAGTTCGGCAAGCCGATTCCAGAATACAACCGCTGCTCCTACTGTCACAGCGGCCCCAAAGGAACCAATCAGAAATCCTTCGATGTGGGAACACGCAAGTCCACGGACAATTCAGGTCTGCTGGACACGCCGCAGTTGACCAATATCGCCCTGACTGCACCCTACCTGCACGACGGTTCGGCGCGCACTCTGGAAGAAATCTGGACAGTTTACAACCCCGACGACAAACACGGCCGCACCAACGACCTGACCAAAGATGAATTCAACGACTTGATCGAGTACCTGAGGACGCGATGAAGATGAAAAAGATATGCATGATCGCAATGCTTCTGGCTGCCGCTTCGCTGGCGATTGCCGCGCCACCGCAGATGCCTCGTTTCCGCTTTGAAAACTTCACCACGGCCAATGGACTTCCAGATAATCACGCCTTTGCCGTGCTGGTGGATGGAGATCGTATATGGGCTGGCACAGAGAATGGACTGGCTGTTTACGAAAATCATACGTGGAAAACCAATAATACCAAGGACGGACTGGCGCATCGCGCCGTGCTCACTCTCGCCTTGGACAAGCGTACCGGGGACATATGGGCTGGAACCATGGGCGGATTAAGTCGTATCTCTGGCGGGCGCATCGACAGTTATACCCAGTTGAATTCTGGTCTGAGTAACGACGTTGTCTATGGCGTCGCAGTCGAAGGCGAAAATGTGTGGGTAGCCACGGCCGCTGGCGCTTGCCGTCTCGATCTCCGTACCGATCAGTGGTCGCTCTACAACGAACGCAACACGCCTATGAACGAGATCTGGGTCTACTCGGTTTCTGCGACTCCCTCCAAGGTTTATTACGCAGTGTGGGGTAGCGGCCTTCTAGAGTACGACCAGAAGACCGAGCGTTGGGACAAGTATGACGATCCCGATGGAGAGACGGAGATGGTGCTCTTCAAAGATCAAGGGCTGATCCATGAGATCGTCACCTCGGTCAGCTATGTAGATAACACTGCGTGGGCAGCAACGTACTTCGGCGACAGCCGCTACGACGGTCGCTACTGGCACAATTTCTTGATCAAAGATAGCGGGCTTCCCTCAAACTTCACCAACACAATAAAAGGTGTGGACGCCAAGAGCGCTTGGTTTGGCACCGATAAGGGATTGGCCTATTACGACGGCGTGAACTGGGCTGTCTATCGCTCTTCGCTCAGAGACGGGAAGCCGGAGATGACAGTTCGCGACGCTCAGGGCAATGTAACGCCGGTGGCAGTCGCCTCCGCGCCTGCGCACAACTATGTACTTGGCATTGACTTTCAGGGCAGCGATATATGGGTCGCCACGGCCAAAGGGCTAAGCCACGGAATTCATCAACCATAAGCAATGTCCAACCCAAGTAATCAAGGAGTTCATCTCATGAATGAAATTGCGGAAATTCTGGAGACTGTTGCGACGGCACCGATCAACAAGCGGGCCATGACCAACCTCGGCGTACTGAATGAGGCCTATCACTATGCCAAACCAAGTTCCTTTTCGCGTGGCATGTGGATTGATTTGAATGGTCTCACCATCTTGATCATTTCCGGAACGGCATCTATTGACGAACGAGGCGTTAGCGTCCACATCGGCGACTTCCCTGCTCAACTGAAACGCACTTTTGAGAACATCACGGGCCTGCTCGAAAGCGAAGGGGCCACCTGGAAGGATGTCGTAAAAACCTGCTGTTATCTGCGCGACATTGATCGTGACTACGATGTTTTCAACCAGATTCGCACAGCGTTTTATAAGAGCCAGGAACTTGATCCAGTGCCTGCCTCAATCGGTATACAGGCGCATCTCTGCCGCCCGGAGCTTCTGGTCGAGATTGAGGCCATGGCAATGTTCAAAACTGATCAAGTCGCAGCAAGCAAGGAGTAATTATGTGCAAGGGATGGATGTATGTGGGCGTTTGCGCTTTGATTTCAGGCACAGGAGTGATGGCGGTAGGGCAAACTCAAAATGAGGGCGTATACAAAAGCGTGGGCGAGATTACAAGCAAGGTGGTTGGTAAGTGCGCATGTGGCACTCATCAGCCGGGGCCTCCCCGGGACCGTGTGGTGGAGCCGTATGCGGGCGAGCCTTCCGACTTGAGTCCGTATTCAAAGTTTGCGGCGCCCTATGACCTGAACTATACACATCCCAACATCTACTCCGGTGCGGGTCGCGACATCCCCGATCCGAAGAATGTGACTGAGGTGCGGATCGGCTTCTTTGGCCCGATCGAGCACAGTCCGGAACTACTCTTCGGTTTACGGATGCTGCATGGTGCACAGTTGGCTCTGGAAGATGCCAATGCGCGGGGCGGCTTCAATGGCAAACCATACAAACTGATGCTGCATAACGACTACGACAACTGGCAGGCCAAGGCGGTATCTGGAGATGATCGTTCCACCGATCCAACTATTTGGGGCTCGGCATCGAATGAAGCGGTGAAGATGGTCTATGACGATCAGGACTGGGCAATTATTGGTTCCATCAGCTCAGAATCCACGCATATTGCACTTCGGGTGGCTCTGCGGGCGGAGATTCCCGTAGTGAACTCTGCTTCCACCGATCCAACAATTCCTGAGACTTACATTCCGTGGTTCTTCGTCGACCTGCAGGATGATCGTGTGCAGTGCCTTACGCTGGCGCGCCGCATCTTCACCGAACTGGGGATGAAGCGTGTGGCAATCCTCAGGGTGAACAGCCGTTATGGGCGGTTTGGTGTGATCAAACTTCGCGATGCGTCGCGGCGTCTGGGGCACCCTATCGTGATCGAACAGAAATATATGCCTGGAGATACGGATTTCAGCAAACAGTTGCAAGTGATCAAGTCGTCACGAGCCGATTCAATTGTGCTGTGGGCTGATGAAGAGCAGACGGCTGGGATTTTGAAGCAAATGAAAGCGGCGGGAATGAAGCAGAGGGTCTTTGGCGCCTATCGAACGCTCGGCCCCGAAATGTTGGCCCAAGCAGGCGATGCGGCAGAGGGTTTCGAAGCGGTTTTTCCCTACGATCCAACCAGCAAGAACCCGAAGTGGCTGGACTTCAACAGCAGATTCGAAGCACGTTTCCACGAGAAACCTGAGCAGTTTGCCTCGCTGGCCTACGATTCAATGAGCGCACTTCTGGACTCTATCTGCAAGGCTGGTCTGAATCGTGCGCGGATTCACGATGCGCTAGCCGACATCGAAGAGTATGACGGCGTGACTGGACACATGATCTTCGACCCCAACCAGAAAAATGTGGCTCCGATGTACCTCGGCACGGTGCATAACGGCGCAATCACCTATCGCGTTGCGACCATGGAGAAGGAACAGGTTCCCGCCCCGCACCCTGTATCTGCGGTGCAAGTGCCACCTGTCGCACCGCAGGCACCGTCTGTGAGCGTGGGCGAGGGAGGGGGATGTTCGGTGTTTCAGCCTGTCTGCAAGGTCGAGGCACCGTATGCGCGCGTGGGCGAGGATGGCGTAGACTATGCCGGTCCACATCGCGAAGACGTGCCGACGGGACCAGTGCGCGTGATTCTCTTCGGACCCAAAGCATCCCAGATCGCGCAGTTGTCGGAGGTGCAGGCAGAGTTAACCGTCGGTGCGAAGAAAGGACTATCGTGGGCGCTTTTGCCCGTAGCAAGCGATCAGAATTGGGGGGCTGCTTCAACCCAATTGGTTCACGCGCCCATGGACGAGCACGTATTGGCGATTATTGCCCTGGATCGCGACGCCGCTCATCTGGCCGAGCAACTGGCGCTCAAGACCTTTGTGCCTGTGGTTGCCTTGAGCAGCGACAAGAAGCTCACTTCAACTAACATTCCGTGGATCTTCCGGATGCCGCCCGAGACGACTCCGGTGGCAGCGTTGCACCTGCTTGAAGCGGCGGTAGTACGCAGTGGGGCCAACCCTGAGCGGGTCCGGAATGTGCTTGCTTCAGGAGATGACATTTCAGGATTCGCATTTCTGCCGACCGGCGAACCGCGCGGCCAGTAAACAAATAGAAAATCTCTGATGCCTTTACATCTGCGGTCAGACCTGTCTTTTGTGCAACCCTACAAGTGAATCCAACCGCCGCGAATGAGAGTGAGCGAACCCAGAGCGACGAAGAGCCATAGAAGGATTCCCTGAAGGAACGGTCGAACGCCAACCTCGCGAAGTGTCTTCATGGAAAGCCCGGTTCCGATCAGAAAAAGCGTGACCGTAAGGCCGATGCCTCCAAGATGCTTGAGCACGGGATAGGCGGATTGAAAAATGTGTACATAGGTATTGAAAACCGCCGCCAGACAAAAGAAGAGAATGAACCAAGGCCATTGAATGCGCGCTTTACTCTTGTTAGCCATCGCGGTTCCGACCGCAAGCGGTACGATCCATAGAGCGCGGGCTAACTTGACGGTGGTGCCGACGGTAAGAGCCACCGCCCCATACTTCGCTGTCGCACCGACCACGGAACTTATGTCATGAATGGCGAGCGCTGACCAAAGGCCAAACTGCGGTTGCGTCATGTGCAGCGTTGACCCGATTGCAGGGAAGGTGAGCAAGGCAACTGAGTTCAGCACAAAAACAGTTCCCAGCGAGACGGCAATCTCTTCCTGGCTCGCATTGGTGATAGGAGAAATGGCGGCAATGGCGCTGCCGCCGCAGATAGCCGTGCCGCACGAGATGAGATAAGAGATTCTTTGCTTCACTCGCAGGAGTCTGCCCAGCCCCCATCCCAGTAGCAAGGCGATACTGATGCTGCCCGCAGTATAGATGAACCCCGAGCGTCCGGCTTGCATGACCTGTTGCAAATCCATACCAAACCCAAGTCCTACGACAGATGCCTGCAGAAGAAGTTTTGACAATTTCTTTGCTTCTATGTGAAATGGATGAAGAAAAGAGAATCCGTAGATGAGACCACCGGCCAGCGCCACAGGAGGGGACACCAAACCGCTAGCGGCGATAATCAACCCAATGAAGAAGATGTTCTTGGACATGGAACAAGTGTCGCTAATATGAGTGCCTGTGTCCAAGCAGAAGTACTCATTGGCCATAAGCGCATCTTATGGGGTGTTTCAATTATGAACGTTTGGATTTTACCAATGTTCTCTGTACGCCTGCGCGCGCGATGAGAAACCGATGGAATTGATGAGCCAGGCCCTGTGGTTCAGGACCCTTCACGTATGTAACCAGGAACTCCCGCTTGATCCGTAGACCTTCGATTTCAACGATCTTGAAGTTTGCGTCGAGCCGCAGATCTTTGGCGATAGCCCATCGAGAGACGAAACCAACGCCCAGTCCGGCTTCTACGGCGGATTTGATGGCCTCGGTTGAATCGAGTTCCATCACGATATGCATCCTATTGCGCTTGAGGCCTTGGCGTTCAAGCGCAATTTCAATCACTCTGCGTGTACCGGAACCGCGCTCCCGCATGAGCAACGGAGCAGAGCATAAATCGGAAACGGAGACAGAAGCGCGCTCGGCCCATTCATGCGCAACCGAGGCAATCAAGACCAACTCGTCCTCAAGAAAAGGCTCGCACTTGACCTCGCGGCTACGCGCGGGGCCTTCAATAAAACCCAACTCGATTTTCTGCTTTTCCAGGGACTCGACAATTTGTTCCGTGTTGCCACTGATGAGTGTGGGATGAACGCGTGGATATTCTTTGCAGAACTCGCCCAGAAGACGCGGCAACACATACTGAGCGATGGTCGTGGAAGCACCCAGGGCAAGTTGTCCAGCATGATCACCGGAGAGAGAAATAATATCGCGCTCTGCCTGAGCGAAAAGCAAATGAACTTGCTTCGCATACCGGAGAAGCACTTTGCCGGCCGGCGTCAGCGTGATCTGCGCCCCGGCGCGATCAAACACTTGAATGCCAAGTTCCTCCTCAAGCGCCTTGATCTGAAGGCTCACCGCAGGTTGAGTGAGGTATAGTTCTTCGGCGCTTTGCGGAAGCTGAGATGTTCGGCAACTGCCTGGAAGACCACAACACGAAAGTTTTCGAGACTCGCCATTGAACTATTAGAACACCGCGGTAGGCGTCATGCGGACTTGGATCTCTTTGCAACCGGCTTGATCAGGGTCTCATGGACCTCGCAGACGAAGCGGGCCATAGATTGTGAAAGGTGTTCCAGCACCGCTGCCCACTCTTCCAGGTGCCGTTCGCCCTGCTTTGTTAGCTTGTACACGCGGCGTGCTGGACCTGCCTTGTTTGTCTCCCATTCGGACTTGACATTTCCGTTTGCCTCCAACTGCCGAAGAGTCCTGTAGAGAGCGGCCTTTTCAATTGCCGTATCTGTGAGGGCGTGCTCCTGTAGCTCCGCGCAGAGGTCGTAGCCGTAGGCATGGCCCTTCTTCTTCAGCAGGAGCAAAACGAGCGGCTCCACAAAACGGTAAAGGTTTCCCATGCCGCAGGAACAAGGATAATCCTTGCCGTGACGCGCACATATTTTTCGTGGCAATCCGATCCTCCATATGGCTTTGCGCTTCCGCAAGCCAACGGCTTCACCTTATCACAAATGAAAATAGATGTGAAATACACCTGACGTCATCACTGGCCCCTTGCCGTTCAGCGGCAAGACCGTTAGTATATAGGTGTAGTTAGCACCTTTAAGGGTACGGTACTCGAAATGGACAAGAAGTTTGATGTGTGTTGAGGTTTCATTGCGAAATCGGCGGATGCCAGGAAGTGGCCACCAGCAGGATTGTCGGTAAATTATTGAATACACACTTCTTCTTCCTCTACGATAACCAACTTGTTGAAGAAAGGAAATGTTCACATGAGAATTGCAATTCCCACTACCGGGGACTGTCTGAATCCACACTTTGGACACTGCGAAAAGTTTTCCATTGTTGACGTTGACCCCAAGACAAAAGAGGTCACGGCCACAACGGAAGTTAATGCCCCGGAGCATCAACCTGGACTATTGCCTGTATGGCTCAAGGAGCGCGGCGTGACCGTTGTTATCGCTGGCGGTATGGGAGCACGCGCTCTTTCGCTGTTTCAGAAGGCTTCGATTGAGGTCATCACAGGTGCGCCAGCTGAGAGTGTTGCGACTCTTGTCCGCAAGTTTCTGGATGGAACGCTGGTGTCAATCGAGCACCTCTGCGAGCACGTCTGCAGTCATTGAGTCATCCGATTTAGCATAGGGTTCAGGGAGTGAGCATGGCGAACAAGCGAGTGATCATCGTTGGAGGAGTTGCTGGCGGCGCCACCTGCGCCGCTCGTCTTCGGCGGCAAGACGAAAACGCGGAAGTTCTTGTTTTGGAGCGCGGGCCCTACGTCTCCTTTGCCAACTGCGGCTTACCGTACTATGTCGGCAATGTGATTCAGGAAGAGTCCAAGCTCTTGCTGGCTTGGCCATCCTTGTTCCGCGAGCGTTTCAACATTGAGGTGCGGACGCGGAACGAAGTACTCGCGATTGACCGGACCGCCTCTACTGTCTTGGTCCGTGATCTGGAGACCGGGCGCGAGTACAGCGAACCCTACGATGCGCTGGTGCTTTCTCCGGGCGCGTCGCCGATCCGCCCGCCGTGGCCGGGAATCGATTTGCCGGGCATCTTTACGCTACGCACGGTTCCTGATAGCAGGGAGATCCGGCACTGGATCGACAAAAAAAAACCGCGCAGCGCTGTTGTCGTAGGCGGCGGATTCATCGGTCTTGAGATGGCGGAAAACCTTGCCCATCGTGGAATTGCAGTGACGATCGTTGAATTGGCCAATCAGGTGATGCCCCCGCTTGATCCAGAGATGGCAGAGTATGCCAAGCAGCGGCTGGAATCTCGCGGAGTCACACTTGCGTTGGGCGATGCCGTGGCTGAGTTTGGGCAAGGCAATAGCGGTAGCCTGAGTGTTCATACACAAAGTGGAAAGGCATACGAAACGGACTTGGTGGTTCTAGCTATTGGCGTCCGTCCAGAGACATCGCTCGCGAGAGCGGCAGGTCTTGAATTGGGTGAACGGGGCGGCATCCGTGTCGATCGTCAACTGCACACCGGCGATCCGCGCATCTGGGCCGTTGGCGATGCTGTTGAAGTCAGGAATCGTGTCACTGGCCAGTGGGAACTGATCCCTCTGGCGGGACCGGCCAATCGCCAGGGGCGCGTAGCTGCCGACGCTATCTGTGGGCGCGATGCGCATTTTGATAGCGTACAGGCAACGGCTGTTTGCGGCTTTTTCGGTCTGACTGTCGCGCTCACTGGCGCTACGGAAAAGTCTTTGCGCCGAGCCGGGTTGAACGAATTCGAGAGCATCTATCTGCACCCTGGAAATCACGTTGGTTATTATCCGGGCGCGCATGCCATTCATCTAAAACTGATCTTTCGCAAATCGGATGGCCTTGTGTTAGGCGCGCAGGCCGTGGGTGAAGAAGGCGTCGCACGACGCATCGATGTGATCGCAACGGCAATACAGATGAAGGCTACCGTCTTCGATCTCGAAGAAGCTGAACTCTGCTATGCGCCCCAATACGGCGCAGCGAAAGATCCAGTGAATATGGCAGGGATGATCGCGGCCAATGTGGTTCGCAATGATGCGCAGATTGCGCCTTGGAATGAATTGGACTCCACGAAAGCGTATCTTTTGGACGTGCGTCAGCCGAGCGAGTTTGACGCTGGATCGATTCCAGGTTCGGTCAATATTCCTCTGGGGCAACTGCGGGCACGTCTGGGCGAGTTGCCCACAGACAGAGAGGTATGGATCAACTGCGGCGTTGGGCAGCGCGCCTATAACGCTTGCCGCATTCTCTCTCAGCATGGTTTGCAAGCGCGCAATTTATCTGGAGGATATAGCACGTATTGTGTTTGGCATCCATGACTTTCCTGGATGTTCATAGGTTTCGATGCCAGTAGGTTCAGAATGGCCATGACCACCAAAACGGCTGGTCAAGCGTGCCGCATCAGTTCAAAGTTGAGGAGAGTTATGCTTCAAGAACTAGTCGGCAACGAGTCGGAGATACACCTCAGCGCTCGTTCACAATCATCGTGCTTCGCTTGCGGGCCAGACAATTCCCGTGGCTTGCGACAGCACTTTCAAGGAAACGATGCCGGAGAGATGCTCGCAGAGTGGATTCCAGAATCAGAGCTTGAAGGCTTTGAAGGCATCGTTCACGGAGGAATCGTCAGCACTGTCCTCGATGAGGCCATGTCAAAAGCAGTAGCCGGGTCGGGAGTTAAAGCGCTCACGGCCGAGCTCCGTGTTCGCTTTCGACAACACGTGCCTTCAGGGAAAATGATCTGTGTTCGGGGATGGATTGACAGTCAAAACAAACGCATGACGAAAACAGAAGCGGTGCTGACTTCTTCTGATGGAACTGAACTTGCACATGCGTGGGCAACCTTCCTCGCGTTGAAATATCCGGGGAATATCCAATCGTAATGGGCATTGGTATCCGCAAGAAGGGTGCTTTTAGTACCTGATCCGTTACCCGAATAGCTGCTATCAGTGTGATGGTATCATCATTCTGACTTTGTGATCCGCAGAGATGCTCTTAGGCTCCTCTGCGTGGTTTGCGGCAGTCATACGTGTTTGTTTGAAATGAAAATGGAGGATTGAAACATGAACTGGATCAAGGTTGACACAATGAGTTGGATCATTGGTTTTGCGATAGTGGTAGTTGCAGGAAGCGTGCTTTTGCATGGCCAATCTAGCCAGATCTCACCTGAGGCCGCGCAGGCGTATCTCAAGAACGGTGCGCTGGTGATTGATGTGCGCACTCCCGAGGAATTCAGCGCAGGCCATCTACCGAATGCAATGAACATCCCGCTTCAGCAGATTGAATCTGGAGCGCCTTTGCCGCTGAAGGATAAGAAGCAGGTATTGCTGCTGCATTGCCAGGGGGGAATGCGAAGCGCCAAGGCTACACAATTGCTGATCGGCTTGGGTTACACCAATGTCTTCAACCTTGGCTCCTACAGTAGAGCGGAACAGATCGTAGCCGCCAAGTAATCCGATTTCAACTTGGCAACCACTCGCCTTCATTGCTTCCATAAATGAAGGCGAGTCGCGCACGTTTGCTTTTACAGCGCAGCGGAAGCCTGTTCTGTGCCAGACATTCCTAGTAAACGCAGGTACTCCTGAGTTAGGATGGAACGCAGCCTGAGCGCTACAGAGGGGTCGCATTGAATTTCCAGTGAGCGACAGCGATCAATGGCTTCGCTAAGGTGCTGGACGAATGCGATGCAAGCAGGGCAGGCTTCAATGTGTTTGCGCATCGCTTCACAGGAGATTGGTTCAACCCGACCATCCAGATACTCCGAGAGATTTGAGAACAGTGCACGGCAATCGGAAGGGCGTGGTTTGGCTTTAACACGCCTGAAACGGGGCTTATTTTTGACAAGACTGCGATTCGACACCTCATCCGGAACTGAATCAATCCGCCTATTCATCTCCTTGCGTACAGAGAGGCGTGCCCGGTGAAGCCTAACCCGAATCGTTCCCGGTTGCAGGCCGAGAATTTGCGCCACTTGTTCGGTTGTAAGTTCCTCCATGTCGTGGAGCACTAGAACAATGCGCAGTTGCACTGGAATACGTAAGACGGCTTGATGGATCAGATGGTGCTGCTCAGCATATAGAAGATTGCCTTCAGGGTTTTCTGCCGCATCCCGCAACAATCGCTCCAGTTCCACTTCGTCCGGAATCAGTTCCTCCAGTGAGAGAATATGCTTCGGGGCGTGCGCTGGTTTTCGGCGCATTTTCCAGCAGCGATTTCTAGTTACGGTATAGAGCCAGACCGCAAGAGCCTGTGGGTCCTGAATCCTGGCCAGGTGTTCCAGCGAACTGAAGAGAACCTCCTGTGTCGTATCCTCGGCGTCTTCTGTGTGTCCGCAGACTTTCATACTGAAGGAATAGACCGTGCTCTGGAGCAGGCCGATTGCTTCTTCGACAGCTTCAGGCGTATTGAGGCGCAAGAGATCGGCTGCTTGGGTCAGTTCGGGGCGCATGGATTCGGTCTCTCAAGGACAAGTACAGTATATTCGTTTGATGTGCAAAACCGGAGCACAGATTGCCGTTGAGTCTGTGCTCATGCAAAGAGTTGGCTGCTTGATAAAGTGGACGATTTCATTGAATACATTGCTTTTCAGCTTCGCACACATTCTGGGTGGCTTCGATCATAGGAAGGCAGATAGGACAAATTTTTATCAGCCACTCTCGTGATTGCGGCATATCCACTTCAGTGTCCGAGGCGATCCAAGCACGCAACAAAGCAATTGCGAGAGCCAACTCGGCTCCTGGACGGTGTGCCTCCAGCCGATACATTTGACGATAGACTTCATCTTTAAGGCGTTCACAACGCCTTGATGGCGAACCTGGGGTCTTGGCTATGTTCTTGCGCGGAGTCATAGTTCTATCTCCTGTTGCATGAGTCCTTGAACCATCCAGGAGTATATCCCGACGTTGCTCTGCTTGACTCCAGCGAAACCCGCGGATTGCATATCTTCCAATGCATCTGAGGCACTGATTCGGTGAAGGAGAGGAGGCCCTGGCTGGGGTTCTACATCGGGCCGCCAATCGAGAACAGCAATTCTTCCTCGGGCATTTAGAACACGTCGGGCTTCTCGCAATACGGCAGGGCGGTCTGCAAACTCATGCCACACATTCGCCATGAAAACAAGATCGCAAGATGCGCTTGGTAGCCCGGTTGAATCCGCATCTGCAGTGATCACGCGGATGTTAGATATGCTTCCCGTATCCAGCTTGAACTGCAGGTGCCCGAGCATTTCAGCCTGACAATCAACCGCAAATACCAGTCCAAGAGATCCTGCCGCTTGTGCAAGAGGTAGTGAAAAGAATCCAGTTCCAGCGCCGATGTCTGCAATCGCATCACCAGGATGTATTGCCAAAGCGCCAATCGCCATCGCTGGCGGAATCCAGAGCAAACGCTCTGGATCGTCGAGCCTGCCTGCCAGGGATGCATTCATGAGTCGATCGTTCATATCATTCACACTTGCCGCCACAGCAGCCAGCATCCTTCAGTCCCAAAGCACGAAAGAAGTTCATGGCAGGGCACCAGTTAGTGAATGCCGACTGCAACAGATTTAATCCGACAAAGGCCGTCAGCCAGAGCCAATTGGACGAAAGGAAGTGGGCGAGTGCCAGTGAAAGCAGAATCATCAATCCTGCCATGAGTCGTACGGCGCGGTCAACGGTCATTGCGAATCTCCTAAATCGGTTTCGGGCTCATGCTGTGATTTGTGCTCGGCGTGAACCATGTAGTAGAGCACGGGAATGGTCGGCCAAGACAGGAATGTCGAAGCGACTGCGCCGGCAATCAGTGACACTGCAAGCCCCTGAAAGATGGGGTCGGTGAGTATGACGCTGGCGCCGACGACAACCGCGGCCGCAGTCAGCAGCATGGGGCGGAAGCGCGTCGCTCCGGCGTCAATCACCGCTTCGGCCAAAGGCATTCCCTGGCGAATTCGCAGTTCGATGAAGTCAACGAGAATGATCGAATTGCGCACGATGATGCCGGCCCCGGCAATGAAGCCGATCATCGACGTTGCGGTGAAGAATGCACCCAACATCGCGTGCGCCGGCATGATGCCCACCAGGGTTAGCGGAATCGGCGCCATGATGATGAGCGGCACGATGAAGGAGCGGAACCAGCCCACCACAAGAACGTAGATGAGAATGAGCACCGCGGCGAATGCCAGACCCATATCTCGAAAGACTTCGATCGTGATATGCCATTCGCCGTCCCACTTCATCGAGTAGTGATTCGTAGACTCCGGCATCGAGGCATTGTAGCGAGCCAGAGTGTATCCAGCAGGCAGCGTGAGATGATCAAGATCCTTGTTCATCTTGAGAATCGCGTAGACCGGACTCTCTTCCGCACCAGCCACATCTCCGGTCACGTAAACAACCCGACGCAAATTCTTGTGATAGATGCTGCGCTCGATTGTTTTATGCTCGACGATCACCAACTCGCGCAGTGATACCATGCCGCCATCCGCGCCAGGCAAGCGGATATTTTCCAGATTCTGTTCGGAAGAGCGATCGGCGCGATCCACTTCGACAATTGCAGGAACTGGCTCGCGCGTTGACTGATCGTGGAGCAAGCCGACCTGCGTTCCCGAAAGAGCCAGCGCCAGCGCGCGAGCTACATCAGAGACTGCAATGCCATGCTGCGCGGCCTTGACCTCATCGACGCGCATCACCAGCCTGGGCTGCGGATCTTCGACATACCAGTCCGAATCGACAACGCCGGGCGTACTTCTGAAAATGCTTTTGATCTGCTCGGCGACACGCGTCTGTCCATCCAGATCTGGCCCGTAAACTTCGGCAACAAGCGTTTGAACAACGGGCGGTCCAGGCGGAACTTCGCTCACCTGAATGCGCGCGCCGTATTGGTTGCCGATGGCGAGAAGCAACGGACGCAGCCGCTTGGCAATCGAGTGGCTTTGCGCGCTACGCTCTTTGGCGGGCAGCAGGTTGACCTGAATGTCGGCTTGATTTGGCTGACTGCGCATATAGTAGTGGCGCACCAGGCCGTTGAAGTTATAAGGGCCGGAGGTGCCCGCATAGACCTGATAGTTGAGCACCTCCGGCTGCTGCGCGAGTTCGCTTCCCAATGCCTGCGCAACGCGCGTCGTCTGTTCCAGCGGTGTGCCATCGGGCATATTGATGACAACTTGCAGTTCACTCTTGTTGTCGAAGGGAAGCATTTTCACACGCACCAGTCCAAGAGGAACCAGCGCTACAGAGATCAGCAACAAAACGATCACACCGGCAAAAAAGATAATGCGATTGCGCGTCGATGTAATCAGAGGCATCATTACGCGGCGATAGATGCGCGTACGCCAGTTCTCGGTCTCAGGCTCCAGCAGCTTTGTTCCTTGGAGATGCTTGCCGAGAAGCCGCAGAGCGGCCCAGGGAGAAACAACGAAGGCCACCATCAGTGAGAAGAGCATGGCGGCTGAAGCTCCCACGGGAATGGGCCGCATATAAGGGCCCATCAAGCCGCGCACAAAGGCCATGGGAAGCACAGCGGCGATGACGGCAAAAGTTGCAAGAATGGTTGGATTGCCGACTTCGGCGACTGCCTCGACTGCGACTTCACTCATCGGGCGGCCATGGTTTTCTGGCAATCGGAAGTGGCGCACCATGTTCTCGACGACGACGATGGCATCGTCTACAAGAATGCCGATGCTGAAGATCAATGCAAAAAGTGTGACGCGGTTGATGGTGTAGCCCATGAGATAAAAGACCGACATGGTGAGCGCAAGCGTGACCGGAATCGCCAACAGAACCACACCCGACTCGCGCCAGCCAAGAAAGAGCGCGACCAGGAATGTGACGGAGAGTGTTGCCAGCAGCAAGTGTTCCAGCAACTCATCCGATTTGGCCTTGGCCGTCTCGCCGTAATTGCGCGTAGTTGTGATGGTTACATCCGCGGGGATGGTTACGCCCTGCATCTCATGAACACGCTTCATCACAGTGTTGGAAATGTCAGTGGCGTTGGCGCCCTTGCGTTTGGCCACGGTGATTGTCACGGCAGGATACTGTTGCGGCGCCTGATGCGCGCCTGCGCTTGCGTTGGAGGTTCCAAACAAAACGTAGTTTGCAGGATCGGCCGGGCCGTCCTCAATCTTGTCCGCCACATCGCGCAGATAAACTGGACGGCCATGATCAACCGCGACCACAACAGCTTCAAGGTCTTCGCGGCGCGTGAAGAGATTGCCTGCGTCGACGCGAATCTCGCTGTTGTTCTCTGCAAAGCTCCCGGCCTGAACGCTGGCATTGGCGGCTTGCAGATGTCCGGCGATGGCCATCGGCGACAGGCCGTAGGCATTCAGCTTTGCGGTACTCAGCTCAATGCGCATGGTGCGCGGGAGTCCGCCGATGATCGCCGTCTCCGAAACGTTGTCCACTTGCTGAATGTCGTGTTGCACCTCGTCGGCGATGGCGCGAAGCTGATAGCCGTTGTAGTGCTCTCCCCACAGAGTGAGAGAAAGAATGGGAACATCATCGATGGATCGCGCCTTGATCAACGGCTGCGAAACTCCCGGCGGCATCCGGTCAAAGTTCGAATAGAGCTTGCTGTAGACCTTGATCAGCGCGTCTTCCTGATGTGTTCCAACCAGGAAACGAACGATCACCAGGCTCTGTCCGGGCATTGAAGTGGAATAAACGTATTCGACGCCGGATATCTGATGCACCAACTCTTCGATGGGCAGTGTGACGCGCTGCTCAACCTCAGCAGGAGATGCGCCGGGCATTGCGGTGGCAATGTCCAGCATGGGAACGAGAATCTGCGGCTCTTCTTCGCGGGGAATGATGGCTACCGAGAAGATTCCGAGTGCCAATGACGCGGCGATGAAGAGCGGCGTCAGTTTGGAGTTGAGAAATGTATGCGCAAGACGGCCAGCAATGCCAAGGTCAGGTTGCATGGGTTCCTTGTTCATCACTGCGCCTCGATTCTCTTGCCAGCCAAGTCGCGGTCGCCGGGAAGATCAACCAGCTTTTCGTTGGATGAAATTCCAGACAGTACTTCTACCAGTTCGCCTTGCGATGTGCCCAGCGTGATCGAGCGGAGTTGCGCCATGCCGTTTGCGTCGAGAAGATAAACGCAGGAGAGTGATCCGCGAAGAACGACCGCCGAGCGCGGAATCAGAATCGCCTGATGCGAGCCAGTCGCGATCTGTGCGCTGCCATACATGCCGGCATGAAGCTGCGCGGAAGGAGCAAGATCGATCTTGACCAGGAAGCTGTGGCTTGATGGATCGGCGGCTGGAAGAATCTCTGCAACAGTGCCGACCGCTGCGCCGTTGGGCGCGCCATCGATCACCACGGGCAGTTTCATTCCTTTGCGAATGCTGCCTATCGCTGACTCATCCACAGCAGCTTGTAGCTGCAAGTTCCCAGCACTCTCTACCTGAAGCAAAGGAACGCCGGGAGCGGCCATCGTTCCCGGATCGGCCATGCGCGCCGTCACCACTCCCGCAAAGGGCGCCGTCAATCGCGTATAGCTCAGCATGGCGCGAGCACCGCCTTCTTGCGCTTTGGCAGCGTCCCGTTGCGCGCGCACCGCATCCAGGCTTGCGGCGGCAGCTTCTGCCCGCCGCGTCACTTCATCCATCTCCTGCGGGCTGACGCTTTTCTCGGCTTGCAGTTGCTTGTAACGATCCAGCGTACTTGCGGCGAGCGCGGATTGTGTCTGCGCGGCTGACTGCTGGCTCTCGGCGGCCTTGACCGCGGCCTGCGCCTGATCGACAGATGCGCGCAACGTGCCGTCGTCAAGCACCAGCAGTATTTGCCCTGATCGCACACTGTCGCCCTCATGCACCAGAACTTGCTCGATGCGTCCCATGACCTGTGCCGAGATTGTCGCTGACTCGCGTGCGTGAAGCGTTCCTGTCGCGTTCATAAATAGTGGATTTACCTGCTGATGGCTCTCCACCAGATGAGCCTGAACAGTTTGCACTGCCGCGGGCGATGCGGAATCGGTGGAATGGCACCCCGTGAAGAGGAGCGAAGAAACAGCCAACAAAGATCCAGATAAAATCACTTTCATTGCAATTCCTCCGCCGCATCGGGAGTCAGTGTCCCTGTTGCGTAAAGCAGTTCAGCGTAAGCCGCCGCATTTCCATACACGGCATGCCAATAGTTGGATTGACTCGCGCGCGACGCATCTTCGCCGCGCAACAAATCTGTAATGGTTGCCAGACCCGCCGTGTAGCGATTGCGCAAAATGCGCAGACTTTCGGCGGCCTGCTCCATCGCCGCTCGTGCCGTTTCCATCGATAGCTCCGCGGTCTTGCGATGAATGTGCGCTTGGCTGACAGCGAGGCGCACCTGCTGCTGATAACTGGCCAACTGCGCATCGACACGCTGCTTGTTTGCCGTCTCTCGCGCCAGTTCTGCGCGCTTGCCAAAGGGCATAATGTCGATGCCGATCTGTACTCCGGCAACCCAGTTATTGCCACCCGAACTGGTAAGTGAGCCACGATCTTCTTCCCAATTTCCGTAGGCGCTTACATGCGGACCAAAACTCGACTTTGCCGCACCTACCGCCGTCGCTTGTGCTGATTGCACGTCTATCAAAGCCGCGAGATCGGGCCGAGTCTTCGCGGCAGTCGCCAACTCCAGATCAAGCACCTGAGATGGAAATGTATGCGCTTCGATTGGCCGCAAAGCGCTTGCAGTGAGTTCCGCATCCCCCATCGCCTCCCGCAGTTGCGCCCACGCGATCTCCAGGTCTCCTTGAGCGGCGATCAATTCCTGCTTGCGTACTGCCACATTTACCTCGGCCGACATGCGGTCCGACTCAACCGCCAACCCGGCCTTAACGTGATCTTCTGCCGTGTTCAGCAAGGCCGCTGCCGTCTCTTGCTCATGCTGTGCAACGTCGATCTCGCGCTCAGCAAAAAGCACTGACTCGTAGGCCTGCACAACATCGAGGATGATCTTCTGATCAACAGCCTTGACGCTGGATTCGGCACTCTTGTGCATCAGCTCGGCACTACGAATCGCCTTTTGCGTTTTGAATGAATCGAAGGCCATCCAGGAGCCGGAGATGCGCGAAGAAAAGTTGCCGATTGGACGAGGCTCGTTCAGATTGCCCAATGCAAAATCGGCCTGCGTGAACTGCTGCTGACGCAGACGCATACCGAAGGCGTAGACGGGATCGTCTCCACGCGAAATGTCTTCTGTGAAACTGAGTTGCGGCAACAGATAGGTGCGCGCCAGACGGGCCGAAGCGCCGGCGGCTTTTTCGTCGGCACCAGCAACCACAGCCTCCGGGTTTTGCCCCAATGCGCGGTCAATAGCCTGACGCAGCGTCAGTTGCGCCGTTTGCGCTCCGGCTCCACTGCTCCAGATGCAACAGAGCATCAAAAGCCACTTCGCTGGTTTTCGGTTCAGATTCATTGTTTGACGATCCTTTTTGTGCGTTCATCAGAATAAAGTCATGAACAGAACGATTCGTTACAGGATTTGCGAAATTATTTTTGCAACATCGCAAATTCATCCAATCGTTCTGCTAGCCAAACTGGTCTGACAGGGCATTTCCACGATCAAAGCCGCCTAGATCGTTGCTGTTCGCCTTCAGTTTTACCAGCCTGATGCGTTCATGGCCTCATTCCTAAGGGCTTACGAGAATATGGTACGCTTGGCTAGTAGTAAAGTGCACCTACAATTCTGGGCGGAACTTGAATGGTTCCCAATCTGGGATGCAGTGCGCTGTGGATTGCCATATGTGCGCCATTCGTCCTCGCGTACTATCCTTGGGAAGTCCTGCTGCACGGTATTCATACCGCGCAAGAATTGTGCAGTGCTTCCCCGTGCACGTCCTGGGACAGGAGTTCTCGATGACCGCAGAATTGATCCATCGCCTGCATTTTGCCTTCACCATCACCTTCCACTATCTCTTTCCCCAACTCACCATGTGACTCGGCCTGCTGATCGTGGTGCTCAAGTCCGTGGCGCTCAAAACTGGCAGCGAGGAATGGGACCGGGCATCGCGCTTTTGGGGTCGCATCTTTGCCATCAACTTCGTTTTCGGCGTGGTCACAGGCATTCCCATGGAGTTCGAGTTCGGCACCAACTGGGCGCGGTTCTCGCGCCTCTCCGGCGGCGTCATCGGTCAGCCGCTGGCCATGGAAGGCGTCTTCAGCTTCTTCATGGAGTCGGCCTTTCTCGGTCTCTTTCTCTATGGTGAAAAGCGGCTATCGAAAACCACGGCTGTCCGGTTAAAAGTCGAACAGAATCAGTTGGTTGGAAGAATTCTGTAACTCCTCTTGAGATGTAAATCTTTGAAGTACTTGTAAAATGGGGGTTTTCTCGAACAGAGTTAGGCTGAAAATCTGTAGAAGTTGGTAGAGGTTGGCTTCAATGCCAAGGCGTTTTCGCACGATGGCCACCAGAACATAGACCGAGACAGCGATCCAGATCTGCGTTTTGACCGCGTTCTCGCTGGTTCCATAGAAGGCTTTGATGCGCAGGTGCTGTTTGATCCAGCGAAAGAATAGCTCCACAGCCCATCTTTTCTTGTAGATTTCGGCGATGGCCAGCGCTGGCAGCGTGAAGTTGTTGGTCAAAAACTTCAGGCGCTTGCCGGTCTCCGGATCGCAATAGGTGACTCGGCGCAGTGCATCTGGATACGCCGTCGCCGACGCGAGGGAAGTTAGAATCACCGTATGGTCGCTGCGCAGGCCAGTAGACTTATCGACCGGGCGCGAATAGCGCCGCTGAAGTAATACGTTCGTCTTGGTGCGCACGACAAAGAAGGCCGATTCCAGCGTGAAGCGATATAGCCGCTCGAAATCGATATAGCCGCGATCCATCGTGTAGAACGCGCCGGCCTCAAGGTTGATTTTGTCCAGCACGTTCACGTCTGCCACCTTGCCGTCGGTGATGTGAATGAAGGTGGGGATCGATCCTTGCAGATCGAGCAGTGTGTGCATTTTGACAGCGCCCTTATGTTTGCGGAACTTAGCCCAGGGAAACAGCGCGAGACAAAGATCGATAGTGGTCGAGTCCAGCGCGTACAGATCGCGCACGTCTGGAATGCCGGTCACGTCGTTGTCATAGAGCTTGACCGCAGTGTGGATCAGCACCTGCGCAAAGTCAGCAAAGATGCGCCAGTCGCGGCTTTCGTTGGCGTCGGCCAGCGTGGAACGCGCCACCGAAGAGCTGAAACCCATGTGATACAACTTGGGTCCAATCGCACCCAGGCACGCTTCGATGTCGCGCAAGCTCTCGCGATAGGCCAATTGGGCAAAGGCCATGGCGAGAAACTGCTCCCAGCAGGAGAGCGTCTTGGTGTAGCGGTCGCCGCCATAGCGGGCGACACAGCGGCGGAACTCACGGTCAGGAAGAAAGCCGATCAACTGAGAGAAGACGGTTTTGCCTTCGTTCATCGCCTCATTCTGGGCTATCGGGCAGGAGGTAGGCACGCATTTCAAATCGCGGCAAGGGAAATACGCCTATAACGCTTTTGTTTTATGTCGGTTGAGAGACAGGAGCAGAACTTTTACCGGACAGCCGTGGTCCCGTATACCAAGCCGCAATGCTTCCGCAGCCAAAGTTCTACGCAGATGACCAACCCACGCTGTCGCATAGATGTCGGCAAAGATGCCATTGAGCATGGCCTTGCCCATCTTCCGGCCTGCGAGCCATTCGCGCGGCAACATTCCCATCGGGAGAAAATCGTTGTCGCCTTCGATCTCATCCAGTTCAGCGAGCAAGGATAGGTCGGGGCGGAAGCGGGCAAGCGTCTCGATAAAGCAGGCGAGACGCTGCGACGAGGCGTATATAACCCGATAGTATCCATCCGGATCGTCGAAGCGGTTGCCGAATGTCCCATCGCTTTGTGCCAGGAACCAGTCGGGCGGCTGCCAGGCATCGGGACGTCGGCCAAGACGAAAAACAGGTTCATCGGGACGGCGGGTTTCAAGTTCCACGGGCCTATCCTCCAGCCAGAAACGCTCGGGCGGCGCTGAGAACTGCGGGCGCCACTGCATCAATCTCATTCTCGCGCATCAGGCGCAACGGCACTCTGTCTCCCAGTTCCGGATTCACGCCCGTTAGCCAAGCCTGCACGACAGCGGGCGAATCGTGTTCGCTCAAAGTGCGCGCCACCTGGAAGGCAAACCGCAGTCGCGTCTCGGCATCGCCATAAATCTCCCCTCCAGCGACCCAACGATCAACGGCGCGAGCGTCCTTGACGCCGCCAATATACGCAGTCAGTTTTCGCCCGACAATCTCAACCAGTTTCTCAACGACCTTAGCAGCAGGAAGCCGCAGCGCCTCCCGGTGAGCTAATAGGTCGGGTTTGGGGAGAGATGCGGTCGCCAAAGTAGCCATAACGGACCTCCTTTTGGAGCTTCCACAGAGATTATCGCACAATTACATCTTAAATATCATGTAAATCACGCACGAGTATCTAACAATTGACTTCTTAATGCGCTAAGTTGACCGTATATTGCTGATTCCATTATGCAGCTCTGAGAAGTCCTCCACGCCAGACAGGAACGGATTGCGGAGTCGGTGCGGTTTTGGGGCTTGGGGTGTTCGGCGGCTGCGGCACCAACTCGGCAAGAGGCCAAATGGAGATGTTGCCACACAGGGCGCAACATCCCCCGCTGGAGTTCGAGACTGAGGCGCAACTCTCGCAGTAGACGGCTTCCGTGACCGGAATACTGATGAGGCTGCGCCGTGGACGCAGAATGCTGATCTCTCCCATGATTTCCTCCCGACGCTGGATCGCCGAGCTAGGCAACCTGCTCGCTGGCCAGGGATTCGAGATCCCCGATCAGTTGCTTCAACGCCCCCAGGCTCGGCAGTTCGGTGACCGACGCGATCTTGAAGCGCTCCGCGACGAGAAAGAACTGTGCGTCGCCCGCCATCTCAGCCAGGTTGCGCAGACGCTCAAAACCGCGTGCTGCTGCCTGCATTTTCTCGATGGTCTGTTTCTGCCGCTCCGCATTGGGGATGGTCCGCGCGGTGGCACTGTGACCGGACCGGCGCAGAATCTCCGCATAGATCGACTCGCCCAGCGTACTGCGGAAATTCTCGATCTCAGCTGTCAGCTTGTGATCGACATGGCCGCGCATATCGACGGCTTGGCTATTGGATGGCTGCACGGTCACTCCCGGGGGTAGCGCCCACGCTGGCAATACCGGAATCGCAACCGGCTCGCCGCGCTGATTCAGATGCACCCAAGCCTCCTCGAAGCGATAGAGATACCGCCCCAGTCCAAAGCAACTACAAGCGCGCTTGAACGCCTGCGCATCGGCTGCTGTTACGGCGTTTTCCTTATCGGCCCACTCTTCTCCGGTTCCGGTATGGCTGCCCAGCCGGGTGATTGTGACGGCAGTCGCCACCAGCACTTTACTGGTGACAACCACTTTTCCCCTGTCCACGCGTGTCAGCGATGGCACGGTCGAGATCGTGTACTCGCGCGTCCATCCCGATGGCGTGAAGATATCGTTGAGCCGGCCCGTATAGGCGCGCGGATCGGCAAAGGGCAGGATGACACCGCTCCGCCCATCCGCAGAGGTGCGCATTACCCGCCATTTGATCTGCGCCGGATCGAATGGCGTTTCGAGCTGCGCGAAGAGCTTCTCGCGCTCGGCTTCGATGAACTTTGTTGCGGCCATACCTCACCTCCTTCGGCTGAGAGCCTACGTTTTCGGGCCAAATAATTGAAAGTGCTTCAGCGGGCGCTCCCTATGGTTCAGGCCATAGATTTCCGAGTTGTTGTTGACGTTATATTCCGCTCTTGGGCTATATTTCCAATTTCCAAATTGGAAATATAGGGCTACAATGGGCATATGCAAGGACAAGACGTTGCGCTTCTCCTCAAACTCGTCATCCAAAATGAGCCACAGGTGCCCTCGAAAAACCTGGCGGAGAGCCTGTTCATCTCTCCTTCCGAGGTATCGAAGGCTCTGAAGCGCTGTGCGGATTCAGGCTTGCTCTACGTGTCCAGCGGAGAGAAGAGGGTAAACCGATCCGCGCTCATGGAGTTTCTGGCGCACGGATTGAAGTACGTCTTTCCACCCGCCAAGGGATCTCTCGTTCGTGGCGTTCCCACGGCCGCCGCAGCGGAGCCTCTAAAATCGCGTTTACTGGAGGACGGTGAGCCACCCGCAGTTTGGCCATATGCAGCAGGAAAGGTTCGGGGAATGTCGCTTGCCCCGCTCTACAAGGGAGCGCCCAAGGCCGCATTGCTCGATCCAAAATTCTATGGTGTTCTCGCGCTCTGCGATGCAATTCGCAGTGGAAGAACGCGGGAACGAAACCTCGCGGTAGAACTTCTCGGAAAGGAGATCAATGCCTGATCCGAATCTGCCTCTACTGGAAGATGCAGTCCGCAAGCTCGCTCCTTTTCTTGACGAGATCGTTTTCGTCGGCGGGATTACGCTCGGGCTGTTGATTACCGACAAGGCCGCCGCTCCAATTCGCGGAACAAACGATGTCGATATAATCGCTGAAATTGTCACGTATGCTGATTACATTGCCTTCTCGGAACGTCTTCGCAAGGCCCACTTCACGGAGGACGAAGGCGAAAACCCTCTTACGTGCCGGTGGCACAATGGCGGCCTGACTTTGGATGTGCTGGCGCTCAACAAAGAAGTGCTCGGGTTCACGAACATCTGGTATGAGCCTGCGCTCAAAGATGCGTTCACGGTCACGCTGTCGAGCGGACAATCGATCCGGGTGATCACCGCGCCGTTCTTCCTGGGAACAAAGATGGAAGCATTTCGGGGACGCGGCAAGATGGACTTTCAGGCCAGCCACGATCTTGAAGATTTTGTTGCTGTCGTCGAGGGACGGGAGATGCTGCTACAAGAGATCGCCGCGTCTCCACAATCGCTTCGACGGTATCTTGCGGATGCCGCTAAGATGCTGCTTGCAGAGCCCAGATTTCTTGACGTTCTTCCTGGATTTGTCCTGGATGACGAGCGAGTTCCACTCATCAAAGGACGCCTTGCGTCCTTTGCCGCCAATATTCTCTGAGGCGACCAAAACATTGATTGCTCTTGTCGCAAGCGCATTCTGCGTTTGTGCTCAATAGGGCACTTCCTCCTGTGTGATCTCCGGTTCCTCATTGAACTCAGGCTGCGTAAAGCCCTGTCCGCTTACGAAGTGATCCACATTGTCACGATTGCCTGCGGCGGGCGGCGGCGACAAGAGGCTGATCTCGTTGACAACGATTTCGCTGCGATACCTGCGCTGGCCGGTCTCCCGGTCGTCCCAGGAGCGCGTCCGCAGAGTGCCCTCAATATAGAGCAGCGAGCCCTTGCGAACGTAATCGCGTAGAATCTCGCCAGTGCGCTGGAAGCCGACCAGGTTGTGCCACTCGGTCCGATCCTGCCATTCGCCGTGATTGTCTTTGTAGCGTTCGCTGGTGGCGAGCGACAGATTGACGACAGTGCCCGTGCGCAGGATATGAACCGTCGGGTCCTTGCCTGCGCGACCCAAAAGAATAACCTTGCTGACGCTCTTTCCCATTTGCTTCTCTCCCTTCTCATTGATCGACTGCGTAGACAGAATCAAAGGCCTGCCGCCGGTCGATCTCGACGTACTCGTCATTGGTGTAGCGGTAGAATTTGCCGGTCACCACATCGATATTCAGATAGCGCCGCGTGATGCGGTGTTTGTATAGCACGATGTCGCCAGCCTTGACCATATACATGTAGGATTCGCAGTACTCGGGCGGAATGGCGTTCTCAAGAGGTCGCCAGTCAGGCTTGCCCATTTCGATGGCGCACTTCATAGCTCACCGCCTTTGTTCGTGGCCGGAGCAACGGCGATGTGCGTGTGTTTACATCCAACACACGCGACTGCGCCGGTGATCTTGCGAATCGCCTCGTTGAATCGTTCAGGTAGATCGAGCACCTCGCCGGCCGCGGTGTAGAAGACCGGCGTGAGGCCAGTGAGCGTCGCGATGCGCGCTTTCGCTGCCTTGATCTGCTCCTGGAGAACGTCCTCATCGAGCGCCACGACCAGCACATCGTAGACATTGAAAAGTTTGCCGGTGTACTGCAAAACACGGACGAGATCGGAGAGATACGCCTCCTGGTGGCCCTTGAAGAAGTCTTCGCGCAGGCCAAAGGAACGGAAGATGAAGTTCACGTGCTCCTGATAGGCGTCATCGAGCGAGTAGAAAGGATTGTAGCGGCAGGATTCCGTGGGATGCGTTGGGTCAAGAATCCGTAGATCCTGCAAGCGCCCGGCAGCGGCAATATGCGGCAGAAGATGGTCCAGAAACTCCCGTTCGCCCTTGCCGTCGAAGATGATCATCGGCATCTTGCGCGCGCCGAAGCGCCGCGTAAGATCCTGGGCGATGATGTTTTCAAGGAAGGTGGACTTGCCGGCGCCTGTGCCGCCGACGATGACTCCGTGCTTGATCCGCACCGCATAGATCTCTGCAACCACGCCGCCCATACCGGCGCACGCATCGCTCCGCCTGCGAAGTGTTAGGCTGCGCCCGTGCGCAGGGCAGCGCACAGAGAAGGAGGAGGGTGAGCGGAAGGACTCTCTTTATCATTCCGTCGCCTCCGGAGTTGTAATCCTGGCGGCAAAGCGCGCGCCATCGACGAGAAGGCTCTTGAATCCTTCACGCAACAGCAGATGCCGCCGATCCTTTTCAGTCTTTGCCAGAAACGGCAGCAACACGTCGCGCAGGTCTTCCGTCACGTGGTCCGCACCAAGCAACCGAAGTGCGTTGGCGAAGTCGATCATCTCCGAGACTGACGGTGGCTTTTCGAGGGAGTAATTCCGGAACGAGAGCGCGATGCCCGCCATCTCCCGGTGAAACTTTTCGTCGGCGTCAGGCGTGCGGCTGGCGATGATCTCGGCTTCGCGGGTCGGTGTCGGGTGTTCCACGCGCACATAGAGGCTGCGCCGGCGGATGGGATCACCCAACCGGCGTTCCTCGTTGCTGGTCAACACGACAAAGGGAATACTCTTGGCTTCTACCGTGCCGAATTCAGGAATCGACAACTGCCAGGCGGACAGGATCTCAAGCAACATCGCTTCAAAGCCCTCGTCTACCTTGTCCAACTCGTCAATCAGCAACACGCACGGCCGCTCGCATTCGAGCGCGCGCATCAGCGGGCCAGCTCGAAAGAAGTCGCGCCCCTTGAGGCTCGCCTGCACGCTCTGCCAGTCCGCGTGCTCGCCGCGCGCGAACTCCATATAGAGCCGCTGCAACCCCTCGTCGAAGCGCCCAATAGGCTGATCTTCGGTCACGCCGCGGTAGCACTGCAGCCGCTCGATATGCGTCCCGGCGGCTTTGGCGACAGATACAGCCAATTGCGTCTTGCCCGATCCCGCCGGCCCTTCCAGCAGCAGCGGCTTCTGCATCCTGGCCGCGAGATACACGACCTTGATCATCACCGGATCGATGAAATAGCCGTTTGCAGTGAGCTTTCTGGCAAGTTCTCCCAGCGAATCAAACATCTTCTTCCTCCCTCAACCCGCTCATCAGGGCCTCAATCCCCAGCGGCTTTGTTTGTGTTCGCATATATATTTCCTCGAACGGAGACAGAATGTCTCTGGTCGGAAACTCGGTCAAATCTCGGAATTTGCGTGCGGATAGTTGAAGGACAACCGGGTTAGAGGGCATCAGCCGGCGCGGATTTGACCGAATCCTGGTTTCGAACCAAGATTTCCACACTTGCCGGACACCCCGGCCCAGATACCGAAGAGCGGGAGGAAATGAGGTTATGGGATCTGCGCTAATCATGCGGGAAGTGGAGGCGGTCGATCCCCTTTTGACCGCCGAGGATGTTGCTCAAAAGCTAAGGGTAAGCAAGGACTGGGTTTGGGACCACTCCTCGCGAAGGCTGCCCTATTTGCCGGTTATACGTATGAGCGACGGCGCTCTGCGCTACCGGGCGAGCGGAATCGAGGAGTTTCTAAAACAGCGCGAACAGGCCTCCTATTTAAGGCGCAAACGCCGGTAAAATGGGAACGGCCACTTGTTCTCTCCACACAGAAATTGAGGAACAAATGGGAGTTTCATACCAAAAAGGGTGGGTCCGGCCACGGGGGAGAAAATGGCACGGTTGTTTTCGCCGCACCGAGATTGACCCTGGAACTAACGAACCCAAACTCGTCACCCATTCTTTTGTTCTGGGGCTTAAGACAGAGATGTCGAAATCCCAGGCACGGGAGAAGTTGGAGGAGGAGATCGCCAAACTGGGCGGACGTTCGACGGGAGATCAAACCGTTGTTAACGGAGCAGTCACCTTCGAGTGGTTCGTCAAAAACCGTTACCTGCCATTGAAGGAGGGGGACTGGAGGGAAGAGACTGCCAAGGTGAAAAAGTACCTGATTCAGGCAAATCTCGTCGATGCATTCCGCGATTACCGGCTGGAAAACTTCGATAAAGTCATCCTGCAGACCCATCTCAATAAACTGGCCAAAACCTGCTCCAGAGACGTGGTGTTGCAGATGCGATCCTATATGCAGGCCATCTTCGCGGAGGCGGTCGACCAGGACTTTATCCTGAAAGATCCCGCACGCACGGTCAGGCCTCCCGCAAACCTGCGCGAGGTGGACAGGACGACACTGAGTTGGGAGCAGCTTCGTGCCGCCTTGGAGAAACTCGGCGACATCTGTCTTCGGGACTGGATCCTGATGAAACTCGATATGTCGAATGCTCTTCGGCCCAGTGAGTTGTTTCCGCTCCGGTGGCGCTGCTTTCTCGAAGACAGCCGCGTTCTGGATATTCAGGAGACGATCTACAAGGGGAAGATTCGACCCTATGGAAAGACGAAGTCGAGTCTGACCAAGGTCCCGATCGCCGACACCCTGGCGAACGAAATCCTGGAGTATCGAGAGGAATCGAGGAAAAAGGGCAAGGACACGTCTCCTGACGCCTTCATTTTTCAGGGGCGTTTTGGTGGGCCGATGGATTCAAGCAACTTTCGCCATCGCGTCCTGCACAAACTGGCACGGGAACTGGAACTGTCGAAGCTGACATTCCAGGTCATCCGCCGCACTATAGCCACGCTGGGCAAGACTAAGGGCCATCCAAAGGATATCCAGGGCCTGATGCGGCACAGCCGGCTGACGACGACGATGGAAATCTACATGCAGTCGCTGGAGAAGGATGTGCGTTCTGCGATCAACTCGATTTACGACGAGTTGGTAGCTACGGGCACGGAAGGACCAACTCCTCAGCAACCGACATTGAAGTCTTCCCGCGTTCTGGAACGTAGCGCTGACGGGAAAGCCATCGCCCAGGAACACGGACGCGCAATGGACGAGAAAAACACTCAGGAAGGAGAGGAGAAGAAGCCGTCAGCGCCATTGCGGGGAATGATTTTGCAATTTGCGGGCAAAATGCGGGCAAACGGTTTGGGAGGGGATCTGCTAAATGATTGATTTATTTGGTGGACCTGGTCGGGATCGAACCGACGACCTCTTCCATGCCATGGAAGCGCGCTCCCAAACTGCGCCACAGGCCCACAAAGGCTGGATGCGACTTTTCTATTGTCTCTGCTCTGACTGATTTCGTCAAACATCACTGGGCGCAAATTGGATCTGAACTCTCTCGAGCTGCCTGCTGATTTTCTGAGCAACTCCATGATTTGGGCTTGCCCCAGCGCGAAATTGGCCCTTGGAGCCGCCCCAAGCCATGTAGCGCAAAAATATTCTTGCGTGACCGGGAACACTGGAGGGGGCTTCCGGTGTCTAAGAGAATAGAGGGCGTGGACGCGGCGGCTGGATGCCCGTGTCCGTCTCCCGCTACTCGACACTTGAATTGGGCTTTAGGCGGCGCATGAAACGAGTGACCGCAAACAGTGCATGAGATTTGCCTAGGCGGATTCTAGTTGCGCTGTGTTGGGGCAGGGTGGGAGGATTCTGATATGCAGGCGGACCTCACCATGGGCAATTATGTCAGCACGCTGGCGTTTCAATCCGAAGAGGCGGCACTGATCGCGGAACTTCAGGCCGGCTCTGAGGAGGCATTTGCGTGGCTGATTGCGCGCTATCACCAACCGATCTTTTCACTGCTGGCGCGCGCCGTGCAGGATAGCAGCGAGGCTGCTGACTTGACCCAGGAGGTCTTTGTGAAGATCTTCCGCGGAGTGGGCAGCTTCCACGGTGAATCTTCGCTGCGTACATGGATCTATCGCATAGCCTTGCGCGAGGCCTCCAATCAGCGGCGCTGGTGGACCCGTCACCGGCAGCCGGAGATTCCTATAGAGCAGGAGATGGTAGAGAGTGAAAACGGGCAGCCAGTGCTGTTGAAGGAGTTGCTGGTGGACACGGCGGAGTCGCCCTATGAACTGGCAGCGCGTGAGGAGAACAGAGCACGGGTTGAGGCGGCGCTGAGCCAGGTGCCGGAGCCATACCGCACTACTCTCATCCTGCGCGATATAGAAGGATTTATCTACGAGGATGTGGCGGAGATGCAGGGCGTGAACCTGGGAACGGTCAAGTCGCGGCTAGTGCGCGGACGCGCAGCTTTAAAGACGATTCTGATGGCCCCGGCACAGAAAGTCTTTTCCCCGGCTTGTCCGGTTCGTCCGGCATTCGATACACCCATGCGAGAGGAGGCGCGATGAACGGCTGCGATGCAATGCAAACGAAGTATACCGAGTATTTGGATGGCCGGCTGAGCGGGCGCGAGATGCAGGAGCTAACCGCTCATATGGAGGCTTGTTGTGACTGCGCTGCGGAATGGAAGTCGATTGCGCAAGTGCAGTCCTCGCTGGCCTCGCTGGGGCCGGTCCCAGCGCCCAAAGATTTGCAGTTGCGCATTCGCGTGGCGATCAGCCATGAACGTGCTCGCCGCGGACAGAGTCCCTTCCATATCTTGAATCTGGCCTGGAGGAACACGGTCGGGCCGTTTTTGATGCAAGGCGCAACCGGCTTTGCCTCCGCGGTGCTGTTGCTGGGTACGGTGATCGTTCTGGTCAGTATGCTGGCGCAGCCGGAGAAAGCTCAGGCCTCTGCGGATGAGCCGTTAGGAAATCTGACCGCTCCTCGATTCCTGTATCTCTCCAGCGTTGTGGGTGAAAACCAGATTGACGCCGTCTCCAGCCCGGTGGTGATTGAGGCATACGTCAATGGATCTGGTCAGGTGTACGATTACCGGATTATCTCCGGTCCAACCGACGCGGCCACCCGCGCCGCTGTTGAGAATATGTTGTTGTGGACCCGTTTTGAGCCGGCCCGGCGTTTCGGCCAGCCCATCCCCGGCATGGCAGTGTTATCCTTTTCGGGGGTATCCGTGCGCGGATAGAGAACCTCTCCGCGTTCCGTGATACTGAAAGCTCAGAGCAGAGACTGCACTGGGATGAGGAGAATCTTCGGATGACGCTGAACCGGCGTGAGTTGCTCAAGTCAATGGGCGGAGTGTGTTCCGCTCTTGCATTTTCAAAGTTAGCCAAGGCTCAGTTGGCGCAGGGAGATCCCTTTCTGGGGACCAGATCTTCCTTGCAAGGCTACCGGATTCCTGAGTGGTTTCGCGATGCGAAATTCGGCATCTGGTCGCATTGGGGTCCGCAGTCCGCGATCGAAGAGGGCGACTGGTACGCCCGCAATATGTACATCCAGGAATCGAATCAATATCGCTATCATGCGGAGACCTACGGCCATCCCACCAAAGTCGGCTACAAGGATCTGGTGAATAACTGGAAGGCCGCTAAATGGGAGCCTGACCAACTGATGGGCCTGTATAAGAAGGCGGGCGCCAAGTATTTTGTCAGCATGGGTGTTCATCACGATAACTTCGATTTATGGGACTCAAAGTTCACGCGCTGGAATGCCGCCAAGATGGGGCCGAAGCGAGACGTCGTTGGAGCCTGGGAGAAGGCGGCGCGCAGTCAGGGCTTGCGCTTTGGAGTTAGTGAGCATCTTTGGATCAGTTATAAGTGGTTTGCGGTGAGCCACGGCGCGGACAAGACAGGTCCGTTGGCTGGCGTGCCCTATGATGGCGTCGATTCTCAATATGCGGATTTGTATCATGATGCCGATTGCGCCCGCTACAGCGACAGCCAGACCGAATTCGGCTGGAACGACGATGGAATTCCCGAGTCATGGAAGAAGCATTATCTGGATCGCATGACCGATCTTATTAATAAGTATCAACCCGACCTGCTTTATTCCGACGGGCATCTGCCCTTTGAAGAGTATGGCTTGAAGATGGTGGCTCATCTTTATAACGTGAGTGCGCAGTTGCATGGCGGCGTGACCGAGGCAGTTTATAACAGCAAAGAGGCAAGGGACTGCGAGATCGGCACCTGTCTTCTGGATCATGAGCGCGGCGTTACGGACGGCATCGCGAAGAACCCTTGGCAGACGGATACCTGCATTGGCCAATGGCATTACAAGCGCGGTCAGCAGTATAAGTCGGCGAAGAAAGTAGTCGATTTGCTGGCCGATATCGTGAGCAAGAACGGAAATCTTCTGCTGAATTTCCCTCTCCCTAACTCGGGCGAACTGGATTACGAAGAGTTAGTTGTGCTGGATGGCATCACCAAGTGGATGGAAGTGAACAGCGAAGGTATTTATGCCACGCGTCCGTGGAAGATCTACGGAGAAGGCCCCTCTACGAAGACTGAGATCAAGACCGGAAACTTCAATGAAGACAAGCAGAAAGACTTCACAGCTGAGGACGTTCGCTTTACCGCCAAAGGCAGTACGCTTTATGCCTTCGTGATGGGATGGCCGGATAAACAGGTGAATATCAGCGCGCTTGGTCTTGCAAGCCCGCAGACCCCCGGCAGGATTCAGAAGGTGGAGTTACTTGGCTGCAAGAGTGATCTCAAGTGGAAGCAGGATGAAGCCTGCTTGAAGGTTGAGATGCCCGCGGAAAAGATCTCCGACGTGGCAATCACGCTGAAGGTTGAACTGGCGTAAAGAAGGTCCGAAAACGCTTGTAGAATCATAGGCGGGAATGGTTCCTATTCTGTCGCAATTGAGCGCGAGTAGATTTCATTTCCGCCTTTGCGCGATTTGCACAACTCATCGCCGCGCCAGTTTCCCGCAGCATTTATCATAGATACTGTATGCCTATCAAAGAACTGAAAAGTCTTCCCTCCGAAATTCTTGTCCACGTTGCGCAAACGCTGAAGATCCCTTTGCGTGGCTTGATCGCAGTGATTGAACTGCTGGACGACGGCGGAACCGTGCCATTCATCGCGCGCTATCGCAAAGAGGCCACTGGAAATCTGGATGAGGTGCAGATTCTTGATTGCGAAGATAAGCTGGCCTACTTTCGTGATCTTGTCGACCGTCGCGAGACTATTCTTGCGTCCATTGCCGAGCAGGGGAAGCTGACCGACGACCTCAAGGCGCGCATTGAAGCCACGCTCGACAAGAGCGAGTTGGAGGATCTTTATCTTCCATATAAGCCCAAGCGCCGCACAAAGGCTACCATCGCGCGCGAAAAGGGGCTTGAGCCGCTGGCGCAGTATCTTTGGCAGCAGCAAGTTACTGAGCAGCCGCTCGACGCATTTGCCGCCACTTTTGTGAATGCGGAACTGGGTGTGGCCACTGTGGATGAGGCTCTGGAAGGCGCTCGCCACATTGTCGCCGAATGGATCAGCGAAGAGGCGGACTTGCGCAAAGCTCTGCGTCTACTGGTCTTTGACGAAGGCATGGTTGTCAGCCGCAAGGCTACCGATGCGGTGGATGAACAGGAAAAGTTTAAGATGTATTACGAATATAGCGAGCCGGTGAAGACGATTCCCTCGCATCGGATGTTAGCCATTCGTCGCGGAGAGGGTGAAAATGTATTATATTTTCTCCTGGAAATTGCGTCGGAGCGGGCAGTTTCCATCATTCAGAAGCATGTTTTGCGTCAACAGGGCGAATGGACGCATCAGCTTGAATTAGCCATCGACGATGCTTGGAAGCGTCTGCTGAATTCGTCCATTCAAGGTGAGATCCGCTTGGAGTTAAAGAAGCGCTCGGATACGGAAGCGATAAGAGTCTTTCGCGATAACTTATATAACTTGCTGCTGGCGCCTCCTGCCGGAGCGATCTCTGTGCTGGGCATCGATCCAGGCCTGCGCACCGGATGCAAGATTGCCGTTGTCGATGAGACCGGAAAAATGCTGGCGCACGACGTTCTCTATCTTCATACTTCCAAGCATGGAAATGCCGAGGCTGCGCCCAAACTGGAAGCGCTTTTGCGCAAGCACAATGTTCGCGCCATCGCCATCGGCAACGGAACCGCCTCGCGCGAGACGGATGCTTTCGTGCGCGAGTTTCTTCAAGAGTATAAGATCGATGGAATCTTTTCGGTGACCGTCAGCGAGTCCGGCGCCAGCGTTTATTCGGCTTCCGCAGTTGCACGGCAGGAGTTTCCCGATCTCGATTTGACGGTGCGCGGTGCGATCTCGATCGCACGCCGCTTGCAGGATCCGCTCTCCGAGTTAGTGAAGGTTGATCCCAAGTCAATCGGTGTTGGCCAGTATCAGCACGACGTCGATCAGCGCCAATTGCAGGAGTCGCTTGATACTGTGATTGAAAGCTGCGTCAACAAGGTTGGCGTGGACCTGAATACTTCTTCCTGGACATTGCTGCGCTTTGTCGCCGGAATCACCGAACGCGCCGCTATGAATATCGTGAGTTATCGTAACGAAAAGGGCAGCTTCCGCTCGCGCTCGCAGGTGCTGGAAGTGGCAGGTATTGGTCCAAAGACTTATGAACAAGCGGCGGGTTTTCTGCGCATCCGCGATGGTGATAACCTGCTAGATAGAACTGCTGTTCATCCGGAGTCCTACCCGATTGTTGAACAGATCGCTCTTTCGCTCAAGACGTCCGTGAAAGAGATCATTCAGCAGCCGAAGCTGCTGGATCAGGTTGACCGCAGTCAGCTCACCGCAGGCACTTATACGCTGAATGACATCCTGGAAGAGTTACGCAAGCCGGGCCGTGATCCGCGTGATAAGTTTGTCGCGCCCGTCTTTCGTGAAGAAGTGCGTGAACTCGCCGATGTGCAACCCGGTATGGTACTGGAAGGCGTTGTGACGAACGTGACCAAGTTTGGGGCTTTTGTGGATATAGGCGTTCATCAGGATGGCCTGGTGCATATCAGCGAGTTATCCAACCGTTTTATCAAGGAGCCTTCAGAGGCCGTCAAGACGGGGCAGATCGTCAAGGTCATAGTTCTGAGCGTGGATGGAAAAGCCAAGCGAATTGCACTCTCTATCAAGCAATTGACCGCGCCTGCAGTGCGCCCCGCTGCAAGGCCCGCGCCGATTGCGGCCAAGCAGCCTACCATGAATGATAAGTTGGCCGCGCTTTCAATGAAATGGAAGGGAAGATAGCCGGGAAGGGCTTGCTGAGATCTTTGGATCAGTGCCTATAAAAGTTAAATTTTGCGCGAAACCGGCCATGGTATATGCTTTTTCAAGTGACGAATCTAAATATCGATCAAAAAACTGAGATAGCTGGACGAGTTGACGTTTCCTCCAGCAACCAGACAGACGCTCCCCGGCTGGTGCAGAGCCTCGGCCTCTTCAGTTCGACCGCGCTGGTTGTCGGTTCAATGATCGGCTCGGGAATCTTCATTGTCGATGCCGACATTGCCCGCGGCACGAACTCCCCAGCGCTCTTTTTGGGAGCGTGGGTGGTCACGGCGATCCTGACCATGATCGGCGCACTGAGCTATGGCGAACTGGCTGCGATGATGCCGCGCGCCGGAGGGCAGTACGTTTACCTGCGCGAGTCGCTGGGGCCGCTGTGGGGCTTTCTCTACGGCTGGACGCTCTTCCTGGTCATCCAGACCGGGACCATCGCCGCGGTCGCGGTGGCCTTCGGAAAGTTTCTTGGCGTCTTTTTCCCGGCAATCTCGACGAGCCATTGGCTCTGGCACATCGCGCACGTGCCCGCACTGGCGGTTGGACCAATGGTGCTGGGCAATATGGAGATCGGCGTCAACACGGCCAACCTGACCGGCATTGCGGTTGTGATCTTCCTGGCTGTTCTCAACATCTTCGGAGTCCGGCTGGGCTCTTTAGTCCAGAACGTCTTCACCACGGCAAAGGCACTGTCGCTGGCGGCGCTCATTTTGCTGGCCTTCACGGTGGGGTGGAATGCCACTGCGATGCAGGTAAACTTCGGCGCCAACTGGAGCGAGTTTTGGCGGAATGCCGGAGGGTCTTCATTGCATCCGGTCCAGGTGGGCGTGGGTGGCCCGACGGTATTGGTGAACCTGCTGGTGATTCTGGCCGTAGTGCAGGTGGGTTCGCTCTTCTCAGCCGACGCATGGAACAACATTACATTCACGGCCGGCGAGGTAAAGAATTCCAAGCGCAACCTTCCGCTCTCGCTGATTCTTGGCACGGGATTTGTGCTCATGGTGTACTTCCTTGTCTCGCTCGGCTATCTCCTGGTCCTGCCGATGCATGGCGACTTGAAAGGGGCTACTGTGCTGGCGCGGGGGATTCAGCACGCGACCGAGGATCGCGTGGCGACGGCCGTGCTGGAGCAGATCTTCCACTCCGGCGGGGCATACCTGATGGCCGGGGCGATTCTGATCTCCACCTTCGGCTGCGCCAATGGAATGTCGCTGGCTGGAGCACGTGTCTACTACGCAATGAGCCAGGACGGGCTTTTCTTCAAGTCTGTCGGCAAGCTGCACCCGCGCTATAAAACCCCGGTCGCGGGCTTGCTAGTGCAGGCCGCCTGGGCCGTGGTGCTGTGTGTATCCGGATCGTACGGGCAGTTGCTGGACTACATTATCTTCGCGGTGCTGGTCTTTTACATCCTCACTATTGTGGGGCTGTTCGTACTGCGCTTCAAGCAGCCCGACGCCCCGCGGCCCTACAAAGCTTGGGGCTATCCGCTGCTGCCCGCGCTCTACATCGCGATGGCCGGGTGGATCTGTATCGTATTATTGCGATATAAGCCCCAGTACACGTGGCCGGGCCTCGTGCTGGTTCTGCTAGGCATTCCGGTTTATCTTTTCTGGTCGCGGCGCACGGTAAAGCAGGCTTCCGCGAACCAAACTTAATATGAAATCAACCCCTGAGGATGGAGTTCCTGATTCATGTCCAGACTGCTGCGTATCAAACCGATGTCGATGCTTTCACTTGAGGCCGGTGAAGAAGGCGAACACACGCTCAAGCGCTCGCTGGGTGCCCTGAACCTGATCACGCTGGGCATCGGCGCCATCATCGGCGCGGGCATCTTTGTGCTTACCGGGACAGCCGCAGCCACGGCAGCTGGTCCGGCAGTCTCTTTGAGCTTTGTTCTGGCTGGGGTTACCTGCGCCTTTGCTGGTCTCTGCTACGCAGAGTTTGCTTCCATCATTCCCATCGCCGGCTCAGCTTACACATACGGTTACGCCACGCTGGGCGAGCTGGCGGCCTGGATCATTGGCTGGGATCTGGGTCTGGAGTACGGCTTTGGGGCGGCGACGGTAGCGTCGGGCTGGTCAGGGTATCTCATCAGTCTTCTGGCTCAGATTGGCATTCGCATTCCTCCGCAGTTGACGGCTACGCCAGGGACGGACCTGGTGTTTTATCAGGACCAGTGGATGCCGTTGACCGCGCTACCCACGGGTATATCGGCTGCGGGCCTTCACCACGCTACAGGACTGTTTAACCTTGTTGCCATTCTGGCGATTGTAGTCATCACCACGGTGCTGGTCATCGGCATCAAGGAATCGGCCAATTTAAACACGGTAATTGTGATTGTAAAGTTAACTGTTGTCGGGATATTCATTGTGCTAGGTGGTTACTTTCTCATCCTGCATCCCTCGCTGGCCATGCACAACTGGCATCCGTTCATTCCGCCATCGGATGGGCAGGGGCATTTCGGGTTGAATGGCATTGCGCTGGGAGCCGCATCCGTTTTCTTTGCTTACATCGGCTTTGACGCGGTATCGACCGCCGCCCAGGAGGCAAAGAATCCTCAAAAGGATATGCCGATCGGGATTCTCGGCTCGCTGGCGATCTGCACAGTGCTCTACATCATCGTCTCCACGATTCTTACCGGACTGAAAAACTACAAGGAACTCGATGTGGCCGCGCCGGTGGCGCTGGGGATTAAAGTGACGGGGATCGGTTGGGGCGAGCTGCTGGTGAATGTTGGCGCTGTCTTTGGTTTGGGAACCGTGATGCTAGTCATGCTGCTGGGCCAATCGCGCGTATTCTTCTCGATGTCCAGAGACGGCCTGTTACCCAAGTGGGCTTCGGCCATTCATCCTAAGTTCCGCACTCCCTGGATCTCCACGATGGTCGTGGGGGCTATTGTGGCCATTGTGCCCGGCTTCCTTCCCATTGGACAACTGGCCAAACTGGTGAATATTGGAACACTTTTGGCCTTCATGATCGTTTGCGCTGGTGTTTGGGTGCTGCGCGTTCGCCATCCTGAGTTGCCGCGCCCCTTCAAGACGCCGCTGGTTCCCCTGGTGCCGATCCTGGGCATCGGCTCTGCCTTCTACCTGATGACCCGCCTGCCGCGCATCACCTGGGAAGTGATGATTGGCTGGCTGCTCTTCGGATTGCTCATCTACTTCGGTTACTCCATCAAGCACAGCAAGGTGCAGAAGCTGGAGAATGCCGCCGAGGGAGATTGATTTCATAAAAGCAGTATGTATCTTCAAAGCACGGAGAAGTGGTACTCCGGCAGCACACCGGCTTCCGCTCCCATGCGAAAGAAAACCTTCATCCCTTCGATGCATTCATCGTCCAGGATGTAATGGATATTCCGGGTGAGATAGGAGCGGATCGTCGCTTCAGGGATGTCAATGCGGCCGGACCATTCGGCCACCAGTGCCTCTATATTTTGCAGGCCGTGGTCGCGGGATTGAATGAAATCATTCCCAACACTTTCAACCAAAAATCCGCCGCACGCAGTGCCGCACCAGACGGCGGAGACGAAGGGCAGGCCAGTGAGGGTGTGCCACTCCGCGGCCAAATCGTGATAGATCAGGGGTTCTCCGCTTCGCTCCAATCGGCGGGCTCGCTCTTCCAGGGCGAGTAGCGCTGGATCACCGATGAGGATCGCTGCATCGGCCTGCTTTAGCATGGCGTCCAGATTGGCGGCGGCGGGCTGAAAGTCTACACGGGTATTGCCCCACTGCCGGAAGAGGATGCGGGTGTAGGCCAAAGTAGTTCGGCTGGCGGTATCGGCGGCCACCGAGCGCACATCCTGAAGGCTCTGGCTCGCCCTGCGAACCAGCAGCAGCGAGCGCACCCGCCCCTTGGATGCGATGATGCAGCCGGGAAAGATGCACAGTCCGGGGTTGGAGGCCAGCGCGGCAATGGGCACAAGACCAATGTCGGCCGCCCCTGTCGCCAGCCGGTCGGCGCACTCCGCAGGCGACATGCGGTCAATCTGGTAGCGCAAGGCAAGCTGAGACTGAAGCGGTTCATGCTCGAAGTCCCACATGAGAGGCGCAGGGTTCAAAAACCCGATCGCTGCGATGCGCAGACGGGATGGAGAAGAGGGAGTCACTGTCTCCTAGAGTATCAATATCGAGGAATGAATTCCTTTACTTTTCAAATAAAGGAAATTTCCGTCTTGACATCTTCTAATCAGCCCGTTAATGTAGGCTCCATTACCAAAGAGTGCCGGATTTGTTTCCTGTGAAGAAACTATCTGTAGAAATCTAGGACGGGAGCCCCAAGTGGCCACAATCACTCAAACCGTTCTCCCCCCGCTCGCCGGTCCGTTGGATGAGAACCGTCTGGCATGGTTGGCGCTAGTGCTGTCGCCGGGACTGGGACCTAAGCGGATTCTGGATGCGATCAAGCAAATCAAGACGCCCAGCCGGATCTTTGAGCTCCCATTGACCGCGCTGGAAGGGCTGCGCTTTCCCGCCGAGGCGGCGCAGTTCATCTTCGATGGCAAGGCGCGCCAAGCGGCTGAAGAGGAGTGGGCGCGGATTGCTGCGCAAGGGGCGACGCTGGTGACTTACAGTTGCCCGGAGTATCCGGAGCGGCTCAAAGAGATCTACGACCCTCCGCCGGTGCTGTGGGTGCGCGGCGCGGCCAGCCTGCTGAGCCGGCCGGGGATTGCGGTTGTTGGCACCCGCCACCCGTCACCCTATGGTTCCGGAATGGCCGAGATGCTCTCGCGCGATCTGGCAGCCCGGCGGCTGCTGATTATCAGCGGCATGGCGCGCGGCATCGACTCCTGTGCACATCGCGGCGCGCTCGCGGCGCGTATGCCGACGGTAGCCGTATGGGGCACGGGAATCGACGTTGTCTATCCCAAGGAGAACAAGAAGCTGGCCGAGGAGATTCTCGCTCTTGGCGGAGCGATCGTCAGCGAACTGCCGATGGGCACCTTTCCCGCGCCGCAGAACTTTCCCCGCCGCAATCGCATCTTGAGCGGATTGAGCGTGGCCGTGCTGGTGGTGGAGGCGGCGGAGAACTCCGGCACGCGCGTTACCGCCCGTTGCGCTGCCGACCAGAATCGCGACCTCTACGCCGTCCCTGGCAACGTCACCAGCAAAGGTTCGTGGACGCCCAACACGTTGATCAAGCAGGGGGCAAAGCTGGTGGCCACATGGGAGGACATCTGGGAGGATCTGCCCTCGCAGGTCCGCTTGGAACTGGAGGCCGAAGCGCCACAGGAGTCCAAGTCCCCGACTACTGCCTCGCTCCTGCCCGATCCGGTTCTGCGCCCGGAAGAGGCCATGGTGCTGGAGGTTCTGCGTCAGGACGACAGCTTGCAGATCGATGAAATTCTTGAACTGCTGGAGACGCAACTGACCTCTTCGGAGGTTTTCATGGCCCTCTTTGAGCTGGAGATCACCGGCCGCATCCGCCAGTTGCCCGGTAAGAACTATGTGCGAACGATGTAAAAAGCAGGGATCAGGGAACAGGGATCAGGATGCTTCGCCCGTTTGACCATCAATATGTGACGCCCGTCACGCAGAGCCATCCTCCATCGGTGAAAACATTGCTGTACAGGCCATCCGATTCATAGCGAGCTTGTTCATCCCCGTTTTCATTCATGGAGGCCGCAAGTGAAGCTCGACCCATCTGCATTCGTCGCCGCCCCGGAGTTGGTCCAGGCGCTTGAAAAACATTCCACCGCAATCTTCTGCGACGGGGATCTAATCCTCTTCCACCAGGGAGAATTGCCGAAGGGTCTTTACATTCTGAACGCGGGCGAGACCATGCTGACCATGGCCTCACCCAAGGGCGAACAGGTGATGCAAATCCAGGCGCCGGCCGGTTCGCTGCTGGGGCTGCCAGGGGTCATTGGTAACCAGCCCTACACGCTCACGGCCATCGCCCGCGTAGGCGCGCGGCTCGGCTTTGTCTCCCGCGACAAGTTCACCGGCCTGATGCAGAGTGATTCGTTCCTGGCGCTGAAGATTCTGGAAGTGCTGGCCGCCGAGGTCCGATCCGCGCGCCACGCCCTCTCCAACCGCGACTCCCGGTGAGGCGGAAAGGCTTCTGCGCCGTTTAGCATTTTCGGAAATTCTGTTGACTGAAATGAATGGCCTCAAGTTGACGCAACCACAAGGGAGCGACAACCCACTGTGTTGTCAATAAGTTCATACGTTTTCCGAAAATGCTCTGGCCTCCACCTGATAAACTCACTCTGGTTATGGTCACTGCAATTCTGCTTATCGCGCTTGCCGCTTACCTGCTCGGCTCCATCCCCACCGGCTACCTGCTGATGCGCCTCTTCCGCCACGAGGACATCCGCCAGGCCGGCAGCGGCAACATCGGCGCCACCAATGTCCTCCGTTCCGGCGGCAAAGGCTTGGGCGCGGCCACCTTCCTGCTGGATATGCTCAAGGGCTGCTCGGCGGTTTGGCTGGGCGGCTTTCTCGGCGGATTGCTCATGCCACAATGTTCGCGCTACGACGCTCAGGCTCTGGCCGCTCTGATTGCCGTCCTTGGTCACATCTTTCCGGTCTGGCTTCGCTTCCGCGGCGGCAAGGGCGTCGCCACCGGCTTCGGCGTCTTTCTGGCCGCTACGCCTCTGGCCGCGTTGGCGGCCATCTCCGTCTTCTTTGTAGTTCTGGCCATCAGCCGCTATGTCTCACTGGCTTCAATTCTTGGCTCGGCCAGCTTTCCGCCCTTTGCCTGGTGGCTTGTCAAAGACCACCGCCCGCCGTTTTTCATCGCCGTCGAGATTGTCGTCGCTCTCCTCATCATCGTCAAGCACCATCAGAACATCCGCCGCTTGGTTGCCGGCACGGAATCCCGCCTGGGAGCAAAGAAGACCGCATGAGCCGCATTATCGTATTGGGATCAGGAGCGTGGGGAACCGCCATTGCTCTTTCGCTTCATCGTCGCGGCGGCCATCAGCTCTCGCTCTGGGCGCACAGCCCGGAATTTGCCCAGGAGATTGTGGATGCGGGCGAAAACAAGCTCTTCCTGCCCGGCTTTCCGCTACCGGCCGAGATCGCCATCACCGGCGACAACGCCGCAGTCCGCGATGCCGAGATTGTTGTCTCCGTCGTTCCCTCGGAGTTTCTCCGCTCCACCTTCGCGCGCATCCGGCCGCATCTTCATCCCGGTCAGATCATCGTTAGCGCCACCAAAGGCGTCGAGGACCACACCTTCCTGCGCATGACCCAGGTCATCGCCTCGAGCCTGGCCGAGGCAGGCCTCACCTTGCCCATCGGCGCATTTTCCGGCCCCAGTTTCGCGCTCGAAGTCGCACAAGGCCAGCCCACTGCTCTCACCGTGGCCTTCGACGATCCCGCTGTCGCCGCCCGCATTCAGACCGAATTCTCCGGCGAAACCCTCCGCCTCTATACCAGCACGGACTTGATTGGCGTCGAACTCGGAGGCGCGCTGAAGAATGTCATCGCCATCGCCGCCGGAGTCGCCGCCGGAGTTGGCCTGGGATATAACTCCGCCGCCGGACTCATCACTCGCGGCATCGCCGAGATCACCCGCCTGGCGGTCGCCTGCGGAGGACGCCGTGAAACCCTCGCCGGACTCTCCGGCGTGGGAGATCTGGTCCTTACCTGTACAGGCTCACTCTCCCGCAACCGTACCGTCGGCCAAGCGCTCGGTCAGGGCCGCAAGCTTCCCGAAATCCTCGATAGCCTCGGTGGAAAAGTTGCCGAAGGCGTCTTCACCACGCGTGCCGCTCTCGGCCTCGCCCGTCAGCACGGCATCGAGATGCCCATCGCCGAGCAGATGGAGCTGATCCTCAACGAGGGCAAAGACCCTCGCGAAGCAATCAAGGCGCTTATGCTCCGTCCCGGAAAAGAAGAGATTTAGAGCGGTTCTCCAGCAAATTAAGTGCGTCCGTTAACTGCGCGCCCCACAACTGCCGCTTTCTGTGCGACAGATCTGGGAAACCACGAACCTCCTGCGAGCGAACAGCGAGCCTCTGCCCCACCGCAGGTGCTCAAATCCGCCAGTTATCCGCGCGCCAGCTCTTGATCCGCTCCTTGATCTGCTTGCGGGTCAAATTGTGTTCCAGCGCCTGCTTGGCCAGTTCTACCACCTCATCATCGGCGGCAAAGCGCAGGCCGATCAACTGATCCTCGCTCAGCTTGTAGATCTGCGTGTGCCACTCCGTGGGCGCCAGAGCCTGCAGGCGCATCCTCTCTTCCAGCCGGATGACTCGGTCCTGCACCTTGAGCGGATAAGTGCGCAGCTTCAAGAAAGGAATGAATACCACTATCGAGAGCAGCACAAACCATGGGCCGACGAAGTAGGCATCTTCCCGGTGGCGAATCATGTGAACAATAGAGAAGATCAGGTTGGCAACCAGGATGAAGAACAGCACAAAGTGGAAGGGCGGATCAAGCCGCCCGTGATTCTTGAGATTCTGCTCGGAGGATTTACTCATGCGCGACCTTCATTTCGGTGAGGCCGAAGTTGGCTGTTTCCGTTCTGCCCGCATCGGCGGAGCCTCGGTCAGCGGCGCCGGGGGCCTGAATTCCTGCGCTGAGGGGATTCTGCCTGTTATCCATTACTGCTGTCAATGGCAATAAATTGTCCGGCGCTAGCAGTTGCGGATGCTTGGGGAGGAGATGATAGCGGCCGCGCACCATATAGTCCACAAACAGGCCTCCGGCCAGGTAGGGATTTGCCAATGCGATGGGGATTGCCCATCCGGTCGTTACCAACGACTCGGAGATGCTTTTGTTGGAGTGGCTGTTGCGGCGATAGCCGGGGATTTGCGGAATCTCAAATATCGCGAGTCGCGCTTCGGGATGCTTGCGGGCATAGCGCTCCAGCTTGTAGGCGATCTGCTTGGGGGTTGTCATGCCCGCATCGGGAAAGATGCTCCGCTTAAAGGTGTCGGGAAAGTATAAATTGAGAATGAGGCGCGCGAAATCGGAGCAGTTGTTGGTGAGCAGGCGGAAGCGCGAGCGGTTCTCGCTGTCGTTCATTTGTTCAATAAAGTCGTCATCCTGTTCCGTGCTTGTCGCAAAGCGCAAGGCATAAATGCGACGCTCATAGGAAACGCCGACAAGCTCCGTCCAGCCGCCGTGCGTAAAGCTGCCCGCATGCAAATTGTCCCCCAGGCTGAGCAGATGAGCCTCGCGATAGCGGTCGCGCAGCCGGTGGACCATCTCACGGTTGACGCTCGTGGGAACCTCGGAATTTTTTTCAACCGAATAGAGGTACGGGAGCAGCGGGATCGCCACCCAGTCATACCCGTTGATGCCCTGATAACGAGAGAGGACAACGCCCCACTCGCCAGGATGGCAACGGCGCAGCTCAATCGGCGTTTCAGCACAGATGCGCGCAAAGTACACCGCATTGTGCCCCGTCGGATTGACGGACCCAAAAAAGCCGTACGGCTCTTCCATCAGCAAGGCTGCCTGTGCGCGGCTCCGTTCAGTCTGGAAAACCATAAGGGCTAAAATGATGAGAGCAAATGCAGTTGTGCGCAACTTTCGCGTTGAGAGCATCGGTCCTCCGTGGTCAGCTACTGCGACTTCCTTTCAGTGTGCCCGCTACCGGGAGATGAACTGCAAGCGATCCTTGTTGCCGCTCAGCTGCCCCGGCGAACCAGACAGCATCCCTTCCGCCCGAAAAATCGGCGCGAAAAAGTGATCTTATTTGCTCACTTTGACACCATTCTCCGAAAATAGTTGCGGCAGTTGCTGCGTGGAATCTAAAAAATAACTATCTTTTTGCAGAATCATGTACTCTTATATCGATTCAACTTACCATTGTGAGGCTCCTTTGAAGCTGCAAACTCTTTTTTCTCTTCTTCTGTTTTCCTTTTTCACTGCTCGCGCGCAAGTGACTCTGCCCAAAATTCTTACCAGTCACATGGTCGTCCAGCGCGACCTGCCGGTGCATGTCTGGGGCATGGCCACGCCGGGCGAAGAGGTGCGTGTAAGTTTTCGTGGCGAGAGCCGAGCCACCAAAGCCGGCGAGTTGGGCCGTTGGAGCCTTTACCTCAGTCCGGGTACTGCCGGTGGCCCGTTTCAGATGATGGTCGAGGGCGTGCCCGCGATTGCTGATGGGGATGCAGGGTCTACCCAGACCATAATCCTCGACGATGTGCTGGTGGGTGATGTGTGGCTGGCTTCGGGGCAATCCAACATGGAGTTCGAGCTGCGCAACGCCAGTACAGCCGCTGCCGATCTCCCCCATGCGGCCAATCCGCGCATTCGCCTGCTCCATATCAAGCAGCACGCCGCCGAGTATGCCCAGGACGATGCGGTGACAGACGGTTGGGCTGCTTCATCGCCGGAGACCGCCAAGGACTTTTCCGCCGTTGCCTGGTACTTTGCCCGGGAGATCGAGCAGCGCGAGCAGGTGCCGGTGGGCGTCATCGACTCCTCCTGGGGCGGCACCATGGCCGAGTCGTGGACCCGCCTGGCCGCGCTCGGCGAGGATGCTTCGCTGGCTCCGTATTTCTTTTCGCAGGGGAGGATGGACGACCGGCAGGCCACGGCGCTGCTTGAGGAGGCGCGCCGCCAAAAGCTGCGCGACCAGGCCAAGGCAGCGGGCAAGCCGGAGCCGCAGTTTGGCTGGACGCCTCCGCTGGTCAATTGGGCGCCCAGCCAGATTTATAACGGCATGATCGCGCCGCTCACGCGTATGCCCATTCGTGGCGTCATCTGGTATCAGGGTGAGAGTAACAGCATCGTCGAGCGCCATCCTGAGCTTTATCATCGCCTCTTCCGCACCCTGATTGAAGATTGGCGTCGCCAATGGGCCGAAAGCGATTTCCCCTTTCTTTATGTGCAGATCGCAAACTTCAAATCTTCGCCCATCGAGGATTGGGCCACGCTCCGCAATCAGCAGTTGAAGACGCTGGACGTAACCAACACCGCCATGGCCGTGACCATCGACATCGGCAATCCAGACAATGTGCATCCCACGGACAAGCTGGATGTTGGCCTGCGTCTGGCGCGGGCTGCGCGGGCTGTCAGCTACGGCGAAAATATTGAGTACTCCGGCCCGCTCTTCCGTCAGGCAACGCCGGAGGGCAGCGCGATCCGCGCCTGGTTTGATCACGCCAAGGGGATGACAGCCAAAGGCGGCGAACTGACCGGCTTTGAAGTCGCCGGAGCGGACGGCAACTTCTCGCCCGCTACGGCCAAAATCGAAGGCGCGACCGTTATGGCTTCCAGCACCGCCGTTCCCGAACCCACTCAAATCCGCTACGGCTGGGCAAACAGCCCGCAATGCAACTTGTTCAACGGAGAGGGACTGCCTGCATCGCCCTTCACTTCTGTAAGATAGCTGCCCCGGGGTTTCTCCTCCGGCCTAGCACTACAGTTGCAGAGAAGAGACGACGGAGGGAGCAGGGGCCTTTAGGCCCCTGAAACAGTGTGAATTTGAAGGGCCTTCAGGCCCGGGATTTTAAGGAAAGGAATCTTCCACGATGAACAAACTGGAAGAGCTAACCGCCAAACGGAAGCGCGCTCATGCGCAATTGATTGCCAGCAAATCGAAGGTCTATGAAAGCTTTTTGGCGATGGAAAAGGCGGCCTACTGCGACGGCGCGCTCCCCAAAAAGCAGAAAGAGCTGATCGCAGTTGGGATCTCCGTTGTCAAGGACTGCGAATCTTGCATGCAATGGCACATCGAGCAGGCGGCGGCCGATGGAGCCAGCTTCGAGCAAATTCTGGAAGCTATCGAGGTGGGCATTGAGATGGGCGGCGGCCCGGCGACGGTCTCCGCGCGCTTTGCCTTGGAAGTGATGGAGAGCCTGGGGCTGAAGGCGCATCACGCTGAGTGATTTGGTGCGAAAGGATTGCAGTACAAATACTCTGTCATCCTGAGCGGAGCGCAGCGAAGTCGAAGGACCTGGGGTTGTACTTCGGCAGCAATGTTGCGATGCAATCGTGCCGGATGAAGAGTCGTCCCTCCGCGCCGCCTCGCCGTGCGCCTATAGAATGGAAGCATGATTCTGGAGAGCTTTCCCGTAGGCCCGCTAGCTTGTAATTGCACCCTCCTTGGCGATGAAGAATCAGGCGAAGCCATCGTCATCGATCCCGGAGACGAGGTGAGCCGCATCGCTCGCCGGTTGACGGCCAGCGGCCTCCAACTCAAGCAGATTCTCGTCACCCACGCGCACATCGACCACGTGGGCGGCGCGCTGCGGCTCAAGCGCCTGACAGGCGCGCCGATTCTGCTGAATGTAAACGACCTGCCGCTACTGGAAATGATGAGGATTCAAGCTGGATGGCTGGGCCTTCCCACGCCGGAGACCGCTCCGCCGGACGATGATCTCGCCGACGGCCTCATCGTCGGATTGTCGCGCTATCCAGCTCAGGTGTTGCACACTCCCGGCCACTCGCAAGGCTCGGTCTGCCTTCACTTTGCACCGCTCAAGCTGCTCATTGCCGGAGACACGCTCTTTGAAGGCAGCATCGGGCGCACCGATCTTCCCGGTGGCAACTTCCAGCAGATCATCGACTCGATCCAGACGAGGCTGATGGCGCTGCCCGATGAAACCCGCGTGCTGACCGGCCATGGCCCGGAAACGACCATCGGCACAGAGCGCAGGAGTAATCCGTTTTTATACGGCCGTTCAGGCACGGCGTTCTGACGAGCCAGTTGCAAAATTCCATGGAATACGCAAAAAGGATGGGGCAGGGAGCTTGTCAATGGAGATGCGGTCAGAGACTACTGCAATTGCATGAATCTATTTGCAGATCATTCTTCAGCGTTTTGCTACACTGAACCCATCTGTTCTGAAAGTTGATTGGCTCGTTTGCTGGGGGCGGCTTGAAACAGGGAAAAACATACCCTCCCCCCCCGGGGGGTCGTTCCCATTTTCTTCGCTTTTTGGGGACCGCGAAGACAGACGAATTGCTTTTTCCATCGTGAGATTGTACTGAGTCAGAGAGACGCATGACGCGCTATTCACAACCTCTGGAGTACAATTTCGTTAAGCGCACAACCTGCCCCGCAGTGAGCCGGATGGGGGATGTTAGCGCAAATTCAATCGTTTGAACGTGGAGCAAGAGCTTCCCCATGGCACGCATTTATCCCTTCCGCGCTTGGCGCTATAATCCCTCAGTTGTTCGCTTGGATGACGTAGTCACGCAGCCTTATGACAAGATCTCCCCGGCGATGCAGCAGGCCTACTACCAGCGCAGCCCGTACAACTTGGTGCGCATCATCCTCGGCCTGCCGGAACTCTTTGACTCCGAGCGCGGCGAGAGCGTTTATAGCCGCGCTGCCCGCGACTTCAGCGCTTGGCGCGAGCAAGGCGTGCTGGCACAGGAGAAAGATCCCTGCATCTTCGCCTATGCGCAGCGCTTCAAAGTGCCCGGAACCGAGATCGTCAAGGAGCGGCGCGGCTTCATTGCTCTCGGCAAAGTCCACGACTATTCCGAAAAGGTCGTCTTCCGCCATGAGCAGACGCTCAGCAAACCCAAGGGCGACCGGCTCAACCTGCTCAAGGCCACGCACGCGCACTTCGGCCAGATCTTCATGCTCTACTCGGACCCGGCGGGCAGCGTGGAGAAGATTCTTTACGACGGCGCGGGACCGGCCGATGTCGAGGTCACGGACGAGTACGGCGTTCTGCACCGGCTTTGGAAGGTCAGCGATCCGGCGGCCATCCGCATGGTGACCACGGCGATGGACGACAAGAAGCTGATTATCGCCGACGGCCATCATCGCTATGAGACGGCGCTGAATTACTCCAAGGAGCACGCGGCCACGGCGTCGGCACGCACGGAGACGAGCACCAGCCAATTGCCGCAGCCTGCTTATCCCGAGGCCGCGGTAATGATGAGCTTTGTCAATATGGACTCCGACGGCTTGGTGATTTTGCCCACGCATCGCGTAGTGCATAGCTTGGCGAAGTTTGACCCAGCCGCCTTCGCGCGCGCCGCCGAAGAGTTTTTCACAGTGTCCGCATTGCCTGCGGCGGATGCGTCGGATTACATCAATACGCTGAGCAGCCAGCAGGGAACGGCTTTTGTCGCGGTGACCAGTGCCGGAGCATTCCTACTACGTTCGAAGCCTGAAGTGATTAACGCCGCTCTGGCCGATCTGCCGGAGCGCCAGCGGCAGCTTGATCTGAGCCATCTGCACTCGATCATCCTCGACCGGCTGCTTGGCCTGGACGCGGAGAAGGTGCGCGAGCAGACCAATATCCGCTATCTGCGCGATGCGGCCGAAGCCGTCGAACAGGTGCGCCGCGGCGAGGCCGATGTAACCTTCCTGACCAACCCGGTTTCGATGGAGCAATTGAAGGAAGTGGCCTTCGCTGGCGATGTGATGCCGCAGAAATCCACGGACTTCTTTCCGAAGCTGCTCAGCGGTTTGACGATTTATGCGCTGGATTAAGTGGATATTTGCTGTTCTCGCTACTTCCGGACTGATATGTGCGTCAGTCGGCGCACAGCAAGCTCCCGCTGCACCGCAGGCCCGTTTTGTCGTAGTGTTAGACGCGGCGCACGGCGGCGCTGATGCCGGCGGCCATCTCGCTAACAATCAGTTGGAGAAGGCTTTTACGCTGGCATTGAGCGTGAGACTGCGTTCGCTGCTGACGGCGCGCGGGATTCAAGTAGTGACCACACGCGACACAGACCTTGCGGTCGAGGCGAATCGGAGAGCCGAGATCGCCAACCACGCGCAAGCAGAGGCCTGCCTGAGCCTGCACGCCACGGAAAGCGGTATGGGTGTGCATCTGTTTACCTCCTCGCTCGCGCCCACGGCACCCAAGCGCTTTGCGGCGTGGAAGACCGCGCAGGCCGGCTGGGTGACGCGCTCGCTTGCCTTGGCCGGGGTGCTCAACTCAGCGCTCCAGAACGCGGGGATGAGCGTTACATTGGGCCGGACATCCCTACCCCCCATGGACAGCATGACCTGCCCGGTGGTTGCCGTTGAGATAGCGCCGGAGATGGGTTCCGACAAAAATGCGGCTGCCGGGTTGGACAATCCCGACTACCAGGCGCGCGTGGCTGCAACCTTGGCTGCGGCGTTGGTCGAGTGGCGCGCGGAGGCCCGACAGCCATGATCCCTCGCCATCAAAAGTTTCTCTTCGGTATACTGCTGCTGGCCTCTCTAGTGATGGGTATCCTGCTGTGGCAGTTGCGTGAGCGCGCCCACCTAAGGCTGATCGCCGGGCAGGATTCGGCGCCTACCAGCGCTCCAGTGGTCGCTCAGGCGGAAGATTCAACCCTGATGGTGGCGAACGACAGCGATGGTTCGTTGCGGACGCAGCTTCACTCGCTGCCCTTGCCCGCCGATCCCGGTTCCCGCGCCCGCGCCGTGCTGGCAAAGTTGCTCGATCTCTACGCCGCGCCCGACTCCTCACATCCTGTCCCCGGCGGCGGAAGCTCTGTCTTACAGGTCTTTCTACTACCCGCGCCTCTTCTCGGAGCCTTGCCGCCCGCATCCGACCCAAGCAGCGCCACGACTCCCTCTGCGCCGCAGAATCAGCCGCCAGCCGGCCCATTACTGGCAGTCGTCAATCTGACCGGCAGTTTTGCCGCCAACCATCCTTCAGGCATTGCCACCGAGACGCTCACCGTACTCTCGATCTGCGGCACACTGCACGCCAACCTGCCCCGCGTGACGCAGGTGCGCTTTCTGGTGGATGGCGTGCAACGCGAGACGCTGGCCGGTCACGCAGACCTGACCCGCGCTTACCTGGTGGGCGATAATGCACTGGCTGAGGGGGCGCATCTATGAATATTTCTGAAGTCAAAACAGAACCAATCATCGGCGTCTTCGATTCCGGCTTTGGCGGCCTCACCGTGCTGCGCGCGCTGGTGGCGCGGCTGCCGGGGGCGCGCTTTGCCTTTCTCGGCGACACGGCCCGGCTGCCTTACGGCTCCAAGTCGCGCCGTACCATCGCCCGCTACGCCGCGCAGAGCGCGCAGTTCCTGGTCCGCGAACAAGGCGCGGAGTTCCTGGTGATTGCCTGCAACACGGCCAGCGCATTGGCACTGGATGCCATTCAGGAGGCCGTGCCGGTGCCGGTTCTGGGCGTGATCGAGCCAGGTGCAGAGGCCGCGCGCGGTGCCTCCCGCACAGGAGATGTTCTGGTCATCGCCACAGATGCTACGGTGCAGAGCCATGCTTACGCCGCCGCCTGCCGCGCGCGGGGGCTGCGTACGCTGGAAAAAGCCTGCCCGCTGCTGGTTCCGCTGGTCGAGGAAGGCTGGAACGATCATCCAGTCACCGCCGAAGTGATTCGCATCTATCTGGCGGAACTAATAGAGGAAGCCGCCACGCAAGGCATGAACCCAGACACGCTGGTCCTTGGCTGCACGCACTACCCATTGCTGCGACCGCTGATCGAGCGCGCCGTCCCGGCCGGAATGCGCGTGATCGATTCCGCCGAAGCGACCGCAGAAGCCGTCGTGCAGCTCTTCGGTCACCACGATACCGAAAGGCCTTCGCCGTCTGCGCAGGACCAAATTCGTTGCTTCGCCACTGACTCCGTCGACAAGTTCGAGCGCCTCGGTTCGCGCTTTCTTCATCAGCCCACCGGCAAAGTCGAGCTGATTGACCTCGGAGGCTGATATTCTATTTAGACGGTAGGTATCCGGTATCCCCAAATCCCGGACCCTGGAGGAATGAAGCAAGAATGATCAATCTGGCGGGTAAGACAGCCGTCGTCTTCGGGCTGGCGAACAAACGTTCCATTGCCTGGGGCATCGCCCAACAACTGCACGCGGCCGGCGCAACACTGGCCATCTGCTATCAAAACGAACGCATGAAGATGGAGGCGCAGAGCCTCATCGACGAGCTGCCCGGAGCCAGTGGCTACCAGTGCGACGTCGCCAACGACGCGGAGATCGAAGCGGTCTTTGGCACCTTCAAGGAAAAATTCGGTAAGCTGGACATTCTTGTCCACGCCATCGCCTACGCGCCCGCCGAGGAGCTGCGCGGCGAATTCATCAACACCACGCGCGAGGGCTTCCGCATTGCCAACGACATCAGCGTCTATTCGCTGATCGCCGTCTCGCGCGGCGCGGCCCCGCTGATGACCGAGGGTGGCAGTATCATGACTCTCAGCTACTACGCCGCCGAAAAGGTGGTTCCCAATTACAACGTGATGGCCGTCGCCAAAGCCGGCCTGGAATCCACCGTCCGCTACTTGGCATGGAATCTAGGCTCGCGCAACATCCGCGTCAACGCCATCTCCGCCGGCCCAGTCAAGACTCTGGCCGCCCGCGGCGTCGGCGACTTGAGCGAGATGATGCGCTCCCACGCCGAGCGCGCCCCTCTGCGCCGCAACATCGACCAGGCGGAGGTAGGCGGCGCGGCGCTGTTTTTGGCCAGCGACCTCTCCAGCGCCATCACCGGCGAGATCATGTATGTTGATTGCGGCTATAACGTTATGGGATTCTGAGTGCGTTTTCGCGATGGAGATCGACTTCCGCGCCCCATTCTTTCCTTTCGTATGTGCGAAAGTGTCTTTGATAGCCTTATAGATGCTTGACAGTGTATCCGTCTACTGCAACACTTTCAGTATGGAAGTTCAATTCACAGCCGAGCAGGAAATCCGGTTAGGGCAGATCGCCAGCGTGGAGGGGATTGCGCCGGCACGCCTGGTGCGGGAAGCCGCGCTGCTGCTGATTGAAGATGACGAGCGCTTCCGCGCCGGTGTGCGCAAGGGGATCGAGCAGGCAGACCAAGGGCTGTTTATCGACGAGGCCGAGATGGATGCCCGCGTCTCCCGAATGCTGAGCCTCTGATGCGTCTGGGCTGGACCCCGGCAGCGGCGGACGATCTGGAATCAATCAGGAATTATCTGGCACTGCATCTTCCAACTTTTACACAATCCACAATCCTGGAAATCTATCAGGCGATCCTTACTTTGCGCTCCACTCCCTTTCGCGGCCGCGTTGGACGGGAAGAGGGCACACGTGAGTTAGTTCTGCCTCGCTTGCCCTACATCGTGGTTTATCGCGTGAAGGAGGACGATGTGGAGATTCTGCATATCGTTCACGGCGCGCAACACCGGCCGTGAGGGTTAGGGTTCATGTTCTTACGCCAGGGAACAGGGATCAGAAAAAGACGGCGGGTTGAGGTTCGTGGTCTCCCACTCATCCGTCCTGAGCGCAGCCGAAGGATCTGCGTTTTTTAGGTTGGATGTATGGGACACAGCGGCTCTTGGTTATCTCATGACCGAGCCACCTGCCCACCTGCCCAGATTTAGATTCGTCCACGCCAATAACCGGGACGGCGCTTGGCATGGGCAACCGCAACGATGAGAATGACGTCGTCCTTCTCCTTATAGATCACAGAATAGGGGAACTTCGCCAGCACACACCTGCGCGTATTCTTTGTATAGATTGAGTAGAGTTGCGGATGAGAGGCAATTTGCGCCAAAGATGCGCCGATTTCCGTAAGAAATGCGCTGGCTGCGTCGGGATTTTGCTTGAAATACCAGTCGAAGGCCTGGTTGATCTCTTCCTGCGCCTGAGACTGGATGCGAATGCTCTTCCGCTTCATCCGGCTAACCGGGCGCGAAGCGGCGCTTCCACTTCTTCCCAGGAATAAGTCACGGCGGTTCCGGCCTCAGATTCGGCGACACGCCGTTCGACCTCCGCCTTCCAGAAGCCATCGATCTCAGCTTCGCTGGAGCCATCTCTAGACAAGAAGAGTTCTCCGATCAACCAATCGAGATCGCCGGGAGGGAGGCGACGCACATCTTCGAGAACTTCGGCAGCGGAGCGGCTCATAGGGGGATTATAGCGCGGTTCCAGCTGCGCGGCCAGTGGTCAGGGATCAGGGATCGGAATAAGACGGCGGGGTGAGGTGCGTGGTCTCCCGCTCATCCGTCCTGAGCGCAGTCGAAGGATCTGCATTTTTCATGATGGATGAATGAGGCATAGCGGTTAATCGTTATTTCATGAGCGGACCACCTGCCTCTATTTTTGCTATCTATTGCAACGCTTTTACATCGTCACATCCGCGTTTTGAACCCAATGTGCATGCCTTCAAAAATAGCCTAAGTGCATTCTCTGAATCCCTTTTCACTCCCAAACCTGAACGATATAAGGCTCCAAGCCAAACACATCCTTCCGCATTACCTGCTGCGCAAGTCTGTTTGAAAAGCGGTGCAGCATCAATGAAGTTATTCTGTAGATAGATTGTTTCAGCCGTTTTCTCCATGTCATCGATGTTCGAATTAATGATAGGCGCATTGTGTTCCTCAATAAGATTATGTTTCTTTTCCCCGACAATAATCGATTTAGGCGTTGAAGGTATCTGATTCAACTTTTTCATCATGCCGGAACTTTGTGATTGCGGCTGTGTATCCGTTGTTGAACCGATCGAAATATTTTGTAATTGTTTATGAGCCTCTGGCCCGAAGATCGTTCCTGCAGCAAAAGCTGTAACCAACAACAAGCCAATCAATATACTCCACAACCAAATAGGTATTCGTCTGATTTTCTCTTTTCTGCTTTTATAATTGTAATTTCCTGGCAATATTGGTTCGATAAAAGTACTCGCTATAGTTGGCGGAAAATACCTCACCACGTCGAGCAGGCCAAGCAGTTCGGCAACATCTTTGGGGCGGTCTTCGCGGTCTTTGGCCAGGAGGCGCTGGACGATGGCGTCGAGGCCCTGCCAGTTGGCCAGGTCGGGGCGGAGGGCGCTGGGCGACGGGGGCGGGGTGGTTTGGTGGGCTTGCGCCCAGCCTTCGTAGCTTTCGGCGTGGAAGGGGGTCTGGCCGGTGAGCATCTCGTAGAGGAGTCCGCCGAGGGCGTAGAGGTCGGTGCGTCCGTCGAGCTGGGCGGCGGGGGTTCCGCGCCACTGCTCGGGGGCGGCGTAGGCGACGGTGAGCAGCGTGCCGCCGGTGCGGGTGAAAGCGGTGCTGGCTTCCTTGGTGGCGACGATGCCGAAGTCGGCGATCTTGGGCTGCCAGCCACTGGGGTCGCGGGCGAGGAGGATGTTCTCCGGTTTGATGTCGCGGTGAACCATGCCGCGGGCGTGGGCGGCGGCGAGTCCGGCGGCGATTTGGCGGGTGAGGGCGAGAGCGAGAGGGACGGGCAAACTTCCCTCAGGGCCTAAAGGCCCGACTTTATTTTGAGCCTCAATGTACGGGCTGAAGCCCGTACCCTTCAATGCGCCGAAGGGCAAACGCAGGTCCTTCGACTCCCCACCCCAGCGACGAAGACCTGTCGCCGGGGACCCCGGTTCCGCTGCGCTCCGCTCAGGATGACAGTCAATAAAATCTGAGGGATCGCGGAGGAAGGCGCGGAGGTCGGGGCCGTCTACGAACTCCATGGAGAAGAAGAGGGAGCCGTCTTCGGCGGATTCGAGGTCGCCGCAATCGACAACGTTAGGATGGCGAATCTGGCGGAGGGTGCGGACTTCGCGCAGGAAGCGGGCGGTGAAGGCAGCATCCTGGCTCAGCTCGGCGGAGAGGAATTTGAGGGCGCGCGGTTCGTCCATGAGGGTGTGCTGGGCGAGATAGACGGCGCCCATGCCGCCCTGGCCTAGCTTGCGCACGATGCGGTAGCTGTGATGGACGACCATGCCCGGCTTGAGGTCGCGGATTTCGTTGAGGGGCAAGCCGTGGGTGGGACAGGCGGAGAGCGTGTCTGGGTAGCCTGTCGAGCACTGCGGGCAGTGTTTCATGAGCGGCCTTGCGGGAGGAATCGGCGTTGCGGCTATTGTTCCACCTGAGAGTGGGTTGCGCAAGCACCTGCGTTACAGCGAAAAGCTCGCCATTCGCGAGCATGAGGTTCATAGTTTCCCACCCATCACAAAGAACGCGATGGATGAGCACCCACATCTGTGAGGCGGCACTCTGCGAGAATGTGAAAATTTCGTTATACTAGAGACTCCAGCTTAGCCCCAGACGCGGCCGGGCTTGCTCCGCCAGGCTAGTTCAAGTAGGACGAGGCGATTTCCGCTGAATGGAATCGCGCGACCTCTGTGTCTTTCGGCCCGGAATTGCAATTCGCAGGGAAAAAATCCAACGAGAAGGTTGCCATGCTGACTTCGGATTGTCGTACCCGCACACCACAGCCACAAGGACTTTATCACCCGCAGAATGAACACGATGCGTGCGGGATGGGATTGGTTGCCAACATTCGCGGCGTTCGTAGCCACGATATTATCCGCAAGGGCCTGGAGGTGCTGATCAACCTGACGCACCGCGGCGCGGCGGGCTGCGATCCGGAGACGGGCGACGGCGCGGGGATTCTGATCCAGATTCCGCATGAGTATTTTGCGCATGAGTGCGGCGTGCTGGGGATGCCGCCGCTTCCCGCGGCAGGCGCGTACGGCGTGGCCATGTGCTTTTTGCCAGTGGACAAGCACAACCGCCTGCAATGCGAGGGCGTGCTGGAACGGATTGCGCAGGAAGAAGGGCTGACGGTTCTGGGCTGGCGCGACACGCCGGTCAACGGCATCGTGATTGGCCGCGAGGCGCGCGCATCGCAGCCGTACATCGAGCAGCTTTTCCTGGGCAAGCCGGAAGGACTGGAGGAAGACGCCTTCGAGCGCCTGCTCTACAAGGTTCGCCGGCGCACGGAAAATGAGATGCTGCTCTCGGAGATCGAGGGCAAAGAGGAGTTTTACATTCCCTCGCTCTCCTGCCGCACCATCGTCTACAAGGGCTTGATGCTGGCGCCGCAGATTGAAAAGTTTTATTACGAGTTGGCCAATCCGTTGGTCAAGAGCGCGCTCTGCCTGATTCACCAGCGCTTTTCCACCAACACCTTTCCGAGCTGGAAGCTGGCGCATCCGTATCGTTACGTTGCGCACAACGGCGAGATCAACACCATCAAGGGCAATATCAGTTGGATGAATGCGCGGCAATCGATTCTGGAGAGTCCGCTGTACGGTGAGGATATCGATAAACTCTACCCGGTGATTATGCCCGGCGGCAGCGATTCAGCTTCGCTGGACAATGCTGTGGAGTTCCTGGTGCAGTCGGGGCGCTCGCTGCCGCACGTGATGGCTATGCTGGTTCCGGAGGCTTGGTCGGGCAATCCGGATATGGATGAAGACAAGCGCGCGTTTTATGAGTACCACGCCTCGCTGATGGAGCCGTGGGATGGGCCGGCGGCGCTGTGCTTTACGGACGGCAAGGTGATCGGCGCCACGCTGGACCGCAATGGTTTGCGGCCTGGGCGCTATACGGTGACCAAAGATGGCTTGGTAGTGCTCTCCTCCGAGGCCGGCGTGCTGGACATACCCGCCAAGGACGTTCTGAAGAAGGGCCGCTTGCAACCGGGCCGCATGTTCCTAGTGGATACCGTACAGCAGCGCATCATCTCTGACAGCGAGATCAAAAAGCAACTGGCCGGACGGCAGCCCTATGCAGAATGGCTCAAAGAGCAGCAGGTCACGCTGGAGATGCTGCCGGAGCCGCCGGTGCGCAGTGTGGTTGCCAAGACCGAACCTCTGCTGCGCCGTCAGCGGGCCTTCGGGTACAGCGAAGAGGATTTGAAGATTTTGCTAGGGCCGATGGGCAAAGACGCCGCGGAGCCGATTGGCTCCATGGGCACAGATGTGCCGCTGGCTTGCCTGAGTGACCGCCCGCAGCCGCTGTTCAACTACTTCAAGCAGCTCTTTGCGCAGGTGACCAATCCGCCCATTGATCCGATTCGCGAAGAGATGGTGATGTCGCTGATCAGCTACATCGGCACGGAGCGCAATATTCTGGACGAAGCGCCGGATAACTGCCATACGCTGAAGCTGCCGCATCCGATCTTGACCAATCGCGACTTGGATAAGCTGAAGCGCGTCTCTTCGGGAGACTTATTGGCCACCACGCTGCCCACGCTCTTCCGCGCGGCCGACGGCGAAAAGGCCCTGAAGCAGGCGCTCGACGATCTGAGCGCCCGCGCGGCGCACGCTGTGGACTCCGGCTACACGCTGCTGATTCTCTCCGACCGCGGCGTGGATGCAACCTATGCGCCGATCCCCAGCCTGCTGGCGATGGCCGCCGTGCACAACCGGCTGGTGCAGGACAAGACGCGCACACAGGTGGCGCTGATTATCGAGAGCGGCGAACCGCGCGAGGTGATGCACTTTGCGCTGTTGATCGGCTACGGCGCCAGCGCGATCAATCCGTATCTGGCCTTTGAGACGCTGCACGATCTGAAGCGCCTGGGCCTGCTGCCACACCACGTGACCGGCGCGCACGCCGAGAAGAACTTCATCAAGGCGATCAACAAGGGGCTGCTGAAGACCTTCTCGAAGATGGGCATCAGCACACTGCAAAGCTATCGCGGCGCGCAGGTCTTTGAGGCGGTGGGGCTGAATCAGGAGCTGATCGAGGGTTACTTCTCCGGCACGGCCTCGCGCATCGAGGGCGTGGGCATTGAGGTGCTGGCGCGTGAGGCGCTGATGAAGCACAAGTACGCCTTCGAGCCGCTGACCGATTCCGAGACCGAACTGGTGGTCGGCGGACAGTACCAGTTCCGCATCGGCGGCGAGTATCACTTGCAGAATCCGGAGACAATCAGCAAGCTGCAAATTGCAGTCCGAGAGAACAATCCCAAGACCTTCCAGGAGTACACCGATCTGCTGGACGATCAGAATCGCCATCTCTGCACGCTGCGCGGATTGATGAAGCTGAAGTACGCCGAGAAGCCGATTTCGATTGATGAGGTTGAGCCTGCCAAGGAGATCGTCAAGCGCTTCACGACCGGCGCGATGAGCTACGGGTCCATCAGTAAGGAAGCGCACGAGACACTGGCGATTGCCATGAACCGGCTGGGCGGAATGTCCAACACCGGCGAGGGCGGCGAGGACGAAGAGCGCTTCAAGCCCGACGCCAACGGCGACTCGCGGCGTTCGGCGGTGAAGCAGGTGGCCTCGGGCCGCTTCGGCGTGACGACGAATTATTTGGTCAACGCCGACGAGTTGCAGATCAAGATGGCGCAGGGCGCTAAGCCGGGTGAGGGCGGTCAGTTGCCCGGGCACAAGGTGGATGCGATCATCGCCCGGACGCGTCACTCGATTGCCGGCGTGGGGTTGATCTCGCCGCCGCCGCACCATGACATTTATTCGATTGAAGATCTGGCGCAACTGATCTTCGACCTGAAGAATGTGAATCCCAAGGCGCGCATCGCGGTGAAGTTGGTGTCGGAGGTAGGCGTAGGCACGGTAGCCGCGGGCGTAAGCAAGGCGCACGCCGACGTGGTGCTGATCTCCGGCGACAACGGCGGGACGGGCGCATCGCCGCTCAGCTCGATCAAGCACGCCGGACTGCCCTGGGAGCTGGGACTGGCCGAGACCCAACAGGTGCTGCTGCTGAACGATCTGCGCGGACGCATCAAGGTGCAGACCGACGGCAAGCTGGCCACCGGGCGTGATGTGGTGATTGCGGCACTGTTGGGCGCCGAAGAGTTCGGCTTTGCCACCGCGCCGCTGATCACCATGGGCTGCATCATGATGCGCAAGTGCCATCTGAATACTTGTTCAGTGGGTATTGCCACGCAGGACCCTGTCTTGCGCGCGCGCTTCCAAGGTACTCCGGAGAACGTGGTCAATTTCTTCTTCTTCATCGCCGAGCAGGTTCGGCAGCAGATGGCCAAGCTGGGCTTCCGCACGGTGAACGAGATGGTGGGCCGGGTGGACAAGATTGACGCGGCCGTTGCAGATGCGCACTGGAAGGCCAAGGGCATTGATCTTTCGTCGATTCTCTATGCGCCGACGCTGCCTTCGCGCGTGGCCAGGCGTCAAGTGCAGTGCCAGGATCACGGCCTGACTGTGGCGCTTGATCACAAGCTGATCGAGGCTGCCGCACCCGCCCTCGAATCGCAAACGCCGGTCAGGGCCAGCTTTGAGATTCGCAACGTCCATCGCACGGTGGGCGCGATGCTGGGCGGCGAGATCGCCATGCGTTATGGCTCGGCCGGATTGCCGGATGAGACGATTCACTTCAACTTCAAAGGCTCGGCGGGGCAAAGCTTTGGGGCCTTTGTACCGAACGGCGTGACGCTCGAACTGGAAGGCGACTCCAACGATTATCTGGGCAAAGGTCTCTCCGGCGGGCGTATCATCGCCTATCCGCCCAAGGCCTCCAGCTTCCTGCCGGAGGAGAGCATTCTGGTAGGCAATGTGGTGCTTTACGGCGCGACAAGCGGCGAGGTCTTCCTCAACGGCATCGCCGGCGAACGCTTCTGCGTACGGAACTCCGGCGCGACGGCGGTGGTCGAGGGCGTGGGCGACCACGGCTGCGAGTACATGACCAACGGAACGGTGGTCATCATCGGCAAAACGGGGCGCAACTTTGCCGCTGGCATGAGCGGAGGTTACGCATACGTCTATGACGAACGGGGTGACTTCAGCGCGCGCCGCTGCAATACGACCAGCGTCGATCTGGAACCATTGGTTCTCACGGAAGACTTAACCCGGGTGCGCGGCCTGCTGGAACGCCATCGCGACTTGACCGGCAGCCCTCGCGCGGCGTGGATTCTATCGAATTGGGAGGAAGCGCAGCCGCGCTTTATCAAGATCTTCCCGCATGAATACAAGCGCGTGCTGGGTGTTGCGCGCGACGAAGGAGCGCCGGGTGCAGAATCCGCCGCGACCCATCCCGTTTCTCCCAAAATTCCGTCGCCTCTGATGGCGGCTGTAGAGGTGCATCATGGGTAAGGTGACAGGTTTCCTGGAGATTGAACGAGAGCAGCCCACACGCCGCGCGGTCGATGAGCGGGTGCAGGATTGGCTGGAGATCTATCAGCCGTTTCCCGAAGAGAAGCAGAAGGAGCAGGCGGCGCGCTGCATGGATTGCGGAGTTCCCTTCTGCCACACCGGCTGTCCGGTCAACAATCTAATTCCCGACTGGAACGATCTGGCCTACAACAACCGCTGGGAGCCGGCCATCCGCCGCCTGCACTCGACCAATAATTTTCCGGAGTTCACCGGCCGCATCTGCCCCGCTCCATGCGAGGCCGCTTGCGTGCTGGGCATCAGCCAGCCGGCCGTCTCCATCAAGTTGATGGAGAAGAGCATCGTCGAGCGCGGCTGGGAGGAGGGCTGGATTCAACCGGAGCCACCCGAGCAGAACACTGGTAAGCGCGTTGCCGTGGTCGGCAGCGGGCCGGCTGGTTTAGCTGCCGCGCAGCAGTTACGCCGCGCAGGGCATTCCGTGACGGTCTACGAGAAGGCCGACCGCATCGGTGGCCTGCTGCGTTACGGCATTCCCAATTTCAAGCTGGAAAAGCACGTTGTTGACCGCCGCATCGAGCAGATGCGCGCCGAAGGCGTCACCTTTGTGACCAACGCCCACGTGGGCGTGAATGTGCCGGTCGAGGCACTGACCGAACACTATGACGCGATTCTATTGGCTGGCGGCTCCGAGCAGCCGCGCGACCTGCGGATTCCCGGACGCGAACTGAAGGGCATTCACTTCGCCATGGAGTTTTTGCCCCAGCAGAACAAGCGCTGCGAAGGCGATCAGCTCGACCCGGCGCTGGACATTCTCGCCGAGGGTAAGCGCGTGGTCATCATTGGCGGCGGCGACACCGGCGCGGATTGCCTGGGCACCAGCCTCCGCCAGAAGGCGCTCAGCGTCCATCAGTTCGAGATCATGCCTAAGCCGCCCGCCCAGCGCGCCGCTTCCACTCCCTGGCCTCTATGGCCCCTGCAACTGCGCACCGAAAGCGCGCACGAAGAGGGCGGCATCCGCGACTGGAGCATTAATAGCGTCAAGTTTACCGGCGACGAAAACGGCAATGTGAAGCAGTTGCACGCCGTCCGCGTCGGTCCGCCGCCCACCTTTACACCGGTGGAAGGCTCGGAGTTCACGCTGGACGTCGAACTGGTCCTGCTGGCCATGGGCTTCCTCGGCCCGGTTCGTTCGGGCTTGATCGAGCAACTTGGCGTGGCGCTGGACGCGCGCGGCAACGTCGCTGCCAACGCCGACTACCAGACCTCGGTGGAGAACATCTTCGCTGCCGGGGATATGCGTCGCGGACAGTCGCTTGTGGTCTGGGCGATCAGCGAGGGCCGCAAAGCCGCCGCCGCTGTGGACCGCTATCTGGCCACGGTCGATGAGCCTGTGCCGCAGCGGCATCGCGGCTAGACAGAGAACACTCTAACTTTGCCTCCCATTCTTTGACTTTCGCGGAAGATGGGAGGCAAAACCGTTTTGGGCCTATAGTTCAAAATTCGGGAGGCATCGAAAATGCGGCGATTTTATCAGGCTGTCAACTTACTTTCTGAAAAAACTCCGCGTTGACTTCCACACAATCATTGAACTCCTCCGGCAGGTCATCCGCTGCATAAATGGCATTCCACTCGCAAGTAACGTAGCACGCGCCGCAACTGCCGCACAGCTCGGGGTTGATGTAAAGCTGTGTTACTTCTGAAAAGTGAGGCTCATCCGGTGTAGGATGTATCGCGCCGGTGGGGCATGCATCCATGCAAAGCAGATCCTTGATGCATTTATCTGTGATTACACTGTAGTCGGGCATGAGAACAACTCTCCTGATGAATCAAGTATGAAATCAAGTACTTGCTTCATCGGCGCTCTCGACTCGAACTTCAGTCAGATCAATCACATTTTGGTACTGGAAGAGCAGGGAATGGATAGAAATCTGAAATTGCGTAGTCTTTGTCATTCGCGCTAATACAGCAACACCGCCAGCCGGTAAGCCGTGAAGGAGCTTTCCTGCCCCTGTGTCGGGCAATTTCCCACCGCCGCCTGACGGTACTTTCCCGTCGCCATACGTTCCACTAGGGTTTGCGGGAGTTGCTTGAGCTCCGCGTCTTGCCAGCGCATCACAAAGCGTGGCTGCGGGCCGGAAGAAGCGCGCGGCAATCCGCTGTCCATGGCGCAAGCGGTGCGTGCCAGAGCCGGGTCGGTCTGTACGGCGACTCCATCCGCCTGTACAAGTTGCGCGACGACCGCCTCCACCTGCGTTTGCGAAAGCACGGCGACCACACGCTCATAGTCGGCCACGGCATATAGCCCCAGAGGGCCAGCCACCACGGCAATCCCCACGCGGTTCACATCAGGATTCAGCAGGTTGACGCGGTGGTGCGGCGAGTGCATCCACGCATCATGAATCGCCTCCGGATGGGGCGCGACGGCCACATTTTCCTCGATCAGGCTGAAGTGCGCTCCAGCTACCTGTGCTCGTGCGCCCAACTCTGGCTCGCCGGGAAACTGATGCGAAAGCGCTCCCTCCGCAGCCATGCGCAGACAGTGCTGCCGCGCCGCCGCGGCCAGCGCTGCATCCCACTTCAAGGGCCCGGCCCCAGCTGCGGCGCGTGCCTGATTGGCCATTTCCATAAGCTGCCAAGCCTCGGCCTGTATTGTGACCGAGCTTGCCGTCCGCGCCCCCTGCGCATACGCCGCAGCCGCCGTCAAGACAAAAACCAAACCTAGCCTCAGTATCTTCATGACTGATTATGGATTCCCTGATCGAGCCTGACAACCCGCAAAAGCGTTTTTGCTGTAGACTTCCTCGCCTTATCCACTCTGCGATTTTTTGCGGAATGGATAGGAAACCACAAACGATAGAGTGCGAAATCACAAGATCGGAGACCAGGCGCCGACGCTATGATCAGCTACTTGGCCAGCGGCAATCGCAGATCCGCGCCACTCATCTCCTTGGGCAGGCCGAGGTTGAGCAGGTGAAGCATCGTAGGGGCGATGTCGCGCAGGCTTCCATCGGGACGCAGGCGGAAGTTTTTGGCTTCCTCGGCAACATAAATCAGCGGGACAGGATTGGTGGTGTGCGCAGTGTGCGGCTCGCCGGTGATGGGATCGACCATGGTCTCGCAGTTTCCGTGATCGGCAGTGACAATCCAGATGGCGTTGCGCTGCTTGACTGCCTCATAGATGCGGGCAAGCTGACGGTCCACGGCCTCGACGGCCAGGATAGCCGCTGGTAAAACGCCCGTGTGCCCGACCATATCCGGATTGGCAAAGTTCGAGATCACCACATCGAAGCTGGTGTCCAGAATCGCCTTCTCAATACTGTCGCCGACTTTGACCGAACTCATCTCCGGCTGCAAGTCATAGGTGGCTACCTTGGGCGAAGGCGTCAGAACCCGCTCTTCGCCGCCGAATGGCTTCTCTACGCCGCCGTTGAAGAAGAAGGTCACGTGGGCGAACTTCTCCGTCTCGGCGGTGCGCAGATTGCGCAGTTTGGCCTGGGCGAGCATATTGCCCAAAATATGCTCCATCGACTGCGGGGGACTGATGATCGGCAGTTCAAACTTCTCGTCATACTGCGTCATACAGGTGTAAGACAGATTTTTGGGCAGCTCCGAGCGTGGAATGGCCTGGTCGAGGGCCTCCCAGGCGTCCAGATTGCGTCCCCCCTCGGCATTGAGTCCGCTCTCGCGGGTGAGCACGCGGGTGACCTGGCGAGCGCGATCGGCGCGGAAGTTGAAGTTCAGCACTGCATCCTCGTCGCGAATCAACGCCAGCGGCCTATTGTGCTCATCGACGATGGTAATGGGCAGAACGAACTCATCCTGCACGCCGGAGTTGTAGCTGTCGCGGATGGCGGTGACGGCGTCGGTAGCCGTCGAGCACTCGCCTTTGCCGATGACCATGGCGTCGAAGGCCTTGCGCTGGCGCTCCCAACGTTTGTCGCGGTCCATGGCGTAGTAGCGCCCGCTGACGGACGCAATCTTGCCGATGCCAATTTCGCGCAGTTTCTGTTCGAGCTTGGCGACGTAATCGAGGCCGGAGTTGGGTGGCGTGTCACGGCCGTCCAGAAAGGCGTGAATGAAGACGCGCGTAAGGCCAGCCTCGCGGGCGGCGCGGACCAGAGCATAGAGGTGCTCCTCATGGGAGTGAACGCCGCCGTCCGAAACCAGCCCGATCAGATGCAGCGCGCGCCCATGCTGGCGGGCGTGCTCAAAGGAGGCCTGGATACGCGGGTTGTCCTTCAATGTGTTGTTGAGTACCATCAGGTCAATGCGCGTGATGTCCATCTGCACAATGCGCCCCGCGCCGATATTCAGGTGGCCGACCTCGCTGTTGCCCATCTGTCCGTCTGGCAGGCCGACAAAATGCTCCGACGCTTGAATGAGCGTGTTGGGGTACTCGCGCAGCAGCAGGTCGTAGGTGGGCTTTCGCGCCAGTGCTACGGCGTTATTGGCGGTTTCTGGACGATATCCCCATCCGTCAAGGATGGTCAGAACAACAGGACGCTTGGGATTGGACACGTAGATGACACCTCAAAGGGGGATCGAAGCACTCTATTCAGGATAACCTGTGGGGCTGAAAAATCGCTTTCTTTGAGGGCCGCAGCTTCCAGCGGGAGAAGTTTCCTTCCTTTGTTGGCCAATTTGTTTATGCTGGTGTGGCGAACTGGTAGAAATGCTGCTCCGGCCTGTATTGCCTTGCTCACATTCCCCCAGCTTCTGCCGATAGACATTTCGTGTTAGCAGACGATGGCCTGGGAGTGGATGCGCTTCGAGGTTGTTGGCCCGGGGCTCGACACTTGGAGCATTTTTCCTGCTGGTGGAGTACGGCGTGGACCGGGAGGTCCACGTGACCGCCGGCCGGGGAGGCCAGCGCTACTTTTTCTTGCATGAAGAAATTGCTTAAGGGCGGCAAGATGCTTGTTCAGAAAAGATCGGGGCGCTTTCCCAAATTGGGCACTTGTTCCAGAGAATACCGCAGAATCAGGAGTTGCGCTTGACCGTAGATCATGAGTCTGCTACAGAACAAGTGGAGGGCAGATTGTCGGCAGAGGAGCGATTTTTGCAACCTTTGTTAGGGTTGCGGCGTCTAATGAAGAAAAGTTGATACGAGGATACTCAATGTCGAACCAGCCTTCCATCCCGCCCTCTTCCAAAGCCCCTCCCGCAAAGGATGCCGTCGTCCTGCGTCGTATCGCCGTCTTGCCGGTCCGCGATACGGTTCTCTTTCCCCATGCTGTTTTACCTCTGACCGTCGGCCGCGAAAGCTCCATTCAATTGATCGAGTCGCTGGGCGAGGAACGGGCCATTGTGGTCACGGCGCAACTAGACCCGCGTCTGGATTCTCCCAAGCCGGGTGATCTGCACCCGGTCGGAACCCTCGCTACGGTGCACAAGATTGTGCGCATGCCTAACCAAAGCCGCTTTGTCTTCACCGAGGGCGTGGAGCGGGTCCGGCTGCTGCGCTACACGCAGACCGAGCCCTTCATGGTGGCCGAGGTCGAGGTGCTGGAGGAGACCGAGCCGGCGACCACTTCGGGTGCCGAAGCCCTTGTGCGCAACGTGATCGGCCAGTTCCAGCAGATTGTCAGCGAGTCGCAGACGCTCTCCGATGAGCTGCGGACGATTGCCGCCAACATTGAGGAGCCAAGCAGGCTGGTGGACTTTGTTGCCTCCTCGCTCCCTTTCCTGACTACAGACGACAAGCAGCAACTACTGGAGACGCCGGGCATCAGTACGCGGCTGCAACTGCTGAACAGCCATCTGGCCAAGGAGATCGAGGTGCAGCAGTTGCGCACCAAGATCCAGACCGAGGTCCAGGATCAGGTGCAGCAATCACAGCGCGACTACTACCTGCGCGAGCAGCTCAAGGCCATCCAGAAGGAACTGGGCGAGCAGGACGAGGGCCAGCGCGAGATCGAAGATCTGCGTCAAAAGATTGAAGCCGCCGGAATGCCGGACGAGGTGAAGAAGGATGCGATGAAGGAGTTGACGCGCCTCTCGCGCATGTCTCCCATGGCCGCCGACTACTCACTCACCCGCAACTATATTGACTGGCTGGCAGTGCTTCCCTGGTCCAAGAGCTCCGGCTCCAAGGTGGATATCAGCAAGGCCAAAGAGATTCTGGACGAGGATCACTATGAACTGAAGAAGGTGAAGGATCGGATACTGGACTACTTGAGCGTATTGGAGTTGAAGCCTGACATGAAGGGGCCGATCCTCTGCTTTGTCGGGCCTCCGGGCGTCGGCAAAACGAGCCTGGGCCGGTCGATTGCGCGGGCATTGGGACGCAAATTCCAGCGCGTTTCGCTGGGCGGAATGCACGACGAGGCGGAGATTCGCGGGCATCGCCGGACGTACATTGGAGCGCTGCCGGGCCAGATCATTCAGAGCATCCGGCGGGCGGAGACGCGCGACCCAGTCATTATGCTGGACGAGATCGACAAGCTGGGCCGTGACTTCCGCGGCGACCCGGCCTCGGCTCTGCTCGAGACGTTGGACCCGGAGCAGAACAACACTTTCCGCGACCACTATCTCGACGTGCCCTTTGATCTGTCGAAGACCCTCTTCATTTGCACCGCCAACCAACTGGATACAGTTCCGCCGCCTCTCTTGGACCGCATGGAGTTGATCTTCCTGCAAGGCTACAGCGAGGAAGAAAAGAAGCACATCGCCATCCGTTATCTGATTCCGCGGCAGATCAAGGAGAACGGCATCACACCAGAGCAGATCGAGTTCCCCGAAGACTCGCTGCTGCATACCATCCGCCACTATACGCGCGAGGCGGGCGTGCGCAAGCTGGAGCAGACCATCGGCACCATCTGCCGCAAGGAGGCCCGCCGCCTCGTCGAGGGCAACACCGGAAAGCTCATCGTCACCCGCGAGGTGGTCAAGGATTTCCTTGGCGGCATTCAAGTGCGTGTGGATACCGAGGTTACCGAGCGCGTCAAGCGTCCCGGTGTGGCTGTGGGACTGGCTTGGACTCCTGCGGGTGGCGACATCCTCTTCATCGAAGCCAACAAGATGAAGGGCAAGGGCAACTTCGCGATGACCGGGCAGATCGGCCAGGTCATGCAGGAGTCGATGCAGGCCGCGCTCACCTGGGTGCGTTCCAATGCTGCCAGTCTGGGGTTGGCCGAAGACTTCACCAAAGAGATTGATTTGCACATTCACGTGCCTGCTGGAGCCATCCCCAAGGACGGCCCCTCGGCCGGCGTCACCATGGCCGTGGTGCTGGTCTCCTTGCTCACCGATACGCCGGTGCTGCCCAAAACGGCGATGACCGGCGAGATCACCCTCAGCGGCAATGTCCTGCCGGTGGGCGGAATCAAGGAAAAATTCCTGGCCGCGCGCAGGGCAGGCGTTGAAAGCATTATTCTTCCCGCGGAAAATCGCCAGGATGTGGAAGAGGATCTGACCCCCGAGTTGATTAACGGCGTCACCATCCACTACGCCAGTCACATTGAAGATGTACTGGCTGTGGCCCTGCCCCTGCTGAAGGTTCAGTCGGATAAGCAACTTGAGGCGCTGTCGGCAACTGCGGAAGAGAATGCGCTGCAAGCCGTGGCCTAATCAGGCATTTGATCATTAGGAGCAGCCTGACTCGCCGAGTCGACTTGCTGCTAAAATGAAAAAACATTTCCGTTTCCCATTCATTCCGCGAATTTTGCGGAATGAATGGGAAACGAGGAACCTCTACCAGCCTTGTTCATTAACAGAGCAGTCGTGGCAGGGCTCTCATTTTTTCGGAAGGGATGCAGTGAGAATGCCGCGCAACTCGTCGCGTTGGGCTTCGGAGAGACCGGCCAAGCTGATTGTAAAAAATGCGCCGGAATGAAAAAACAACAAGATCAAGTCTTTCCCTTCGCGCCAGTAATCGTAGATATTCCAACCGGTTGCGGAAGAGGTTCCCGCTGTGTTCAGGATTGAGATCGACTCTGGCGTGAGGTTAATTGTGAATTGCCCCTGCATCGCTGGACTTTTTCTGTATATGCGACGCATTTGCATAGGAACCGACCTGAATATCACCCAGGAAAAAATCCCCACAGCCAAAACAATCGGCAAAAGGTTAGTGAGAATTAAGTTGATTGACTTATTAGGTGCCACGGCTTGAACTGCTGCGTCATCAGATAGAGGCGGCTGTTGTTGACCATGTTGAGAGAATGCAAAGTAAAGCGTAAAACAAATTGCAATGAAAATCCAAAATAGAACGACTTTTTTGATGCGTCCAAGGCCAAAACTCCCCTTGATTTTGAGCTTCGCCGCACTCAAATACTCCGCTTCGCTGATCCTGTAGCTGAACTCCATCTTGCCATCCTTTTACGATTCACGCAGCGATTCAATCCAAATCACCTCGGCGCAGTCGTCTCTGTTATCGTCTTCCGCCCGCCTCCTGATTCAACCCGCACACTCTCATCGCGGCCGCTGAAGATCAACGCCTCGCCGCTCACCGCTCCACGCGCAGGATCGGTCATCTTCGGCGGTGTAGTCGCTGTTCCGGTCAGAACGTATTCTCCCGTTGCGCCGGTGTACACTAACTGTTCGCCGGTTCCGCGCCGACTCTCGCTCGTCAGAACCACGTGCCCCCGCGCCGTCAGATGGTCCACCTGCGCCTGCCCCGGCGTCGTCTGCCCGACCGCCTTGCCCGCCGGCAGCAGCAACACTTCCACCGCGTCCGAGGTTGAAGTTGCCGTTCCCGTCTCCGCCACCACACTGCCCAGAACGCCCGCGCGCATCACCGCCTTGCGCTCCACGTCGGAGTATCGCAGTTCGCCCCCACGCACCCGGATCACCGAAGCCTGTGTGCTCTTCACACCATCTTTGCCCGATGCAGCCCCGCCCGCGCTCACCAGCACCGCCCGCACCGGCTCCGCCGCATTGGCCGTCTGCGCCGTCAGCGTCTGACGCGTCCGGTCCAGCACAATCACCTGCGCGGCTACTGAATTGGCTTGCTGCCACAGCCGCGCCTGACCCCGGAAGGTCACCTCATTCGTCGCAGAATGCAGTTGCGCCTCGGCAGAAACCACGTGCGCCGGACCCTGTCCGCCCAGAGCTACGCCGCCAGCCAGCCTTTCGCCTTTCGTATCCAGTTTCGTGTCCGTCCAGCTCGCCTTGACATTCCCATGCGCAAAGGCGTCGCCCGAGGCCCGCGACACATCCAGCTTGTCGGCGGTCAGTTGCAATGCCCCATCCTCGACGCGCGGATTCACGGTCAGATGCAGCCACTCGCCCTGTCCCTGGTAGTCGGCACGCCCGGCCGTAGACCGTAGCGTCGCGGGTGTCGCCGCCCCCGGTTTGGCCGCCGGCGTCTGCGTCAGCACCACGTGCCCCTCGACAGCAGCCGACTGCAACTGCGCTGTCGCATCCGCTCCGAGCTTCGTGCCTGTCGCGGTTGAAGTAGCAAAAGTCGCTTCGAGCCTATCGCCGCTCGTCGCCTGCCGCGCTCCTGTCGCCGTGGTCTCTTCGACGCTCGCGTGCCCCACGCCGACCATCCCCGTCAGCACCGAACCCGGTCCGAACTCGCCCGTCACGTCATCCGCCGAAAGCCGTGAAGGCGCAACCGCTCCCCCGCCTAACTGACTCTCGCTGGTCAAGACCACGCCGCCCGTCCCATGCACCGACTTCGGTTCAATTCTGCCCTTGGGTTGACCATGGCCTGATTCGCGGAACTCCACATCCGCAACGGGCGAACGCCACTTGCGGCTCACCCGCAACGATTGCCCGGCTTGCGAACCCTGCTCCTCGCTCTCCATCGCCACGCTGGTCTCCAGATGCGCGTGGTGCAACTGCCCTTGTCCAGAAAACTCCAGCTCCGCCGTGGGCGCTGTTCCGTGCAACTGCCGTCGCCGCCCCGCTGTCTCACCAGCCGAATCCATCGTCACGCCGCCTGTAAGACGTCCATGGCGCGGCTGATTCTGCTCATTGAACTCCATCACTCCGGTGGGCGCGGCCAGGTGGCTGCCCGTCGCGGTCGTCAGCATAAAGCCGCTCGTCGCCTCCAGCCGCACCGCCGACCCATCCTCGCGAAAGAGAAACTTCGCCTCTCCTGCCGTCGACTGCCCGCCTTGATAATCCGCCGTCGCCGCGCGCAGTCGGCAGAGCTGGCTCTCGCGCTCGAACTCCGCGTGCTGCGCATGAATCACAATCGTCTCTCTGCCGCGCACCACGCGCAACTCTACCGCCCGGTCCAGCACCAGCAGCCCTTGGTCGGAGTCGTACGTCGCGCCCACCGCGCTGCCCACCCCTTGCACCATGGAAAAATCCACATGCTGGCTGGTCGTGGCCTTGCCGCTCTTCTGGTCAAAGGTCAGCCCGCTGGTCTTGACGGCTATCTCCCCACGTGCCGCCTTCTCCGCCGCCGTGGCCACCGGCGCTCCCTTCCGCTTGTCCCCCACCACCTGCCCTGTCGCCGCCTTGGGCGCAATCGCCGGCGCAACGCCCGGACGCATCAGCGTTATCTCCACCGTCCCCGCAGCCTTGGCCGTTCCCGCCTTCTGGTCGTACTCGAACTCCGCGCCCTCAATTCGGTCCACCCGGCTGCCGTCCGCGCCGTACAGCTCAATCTTCACGTCATGCAGTTGCGCATTGCCCTGCTTCAACTCGACCACCTTCGAGGCATGTATCTTGAAGAGCGTATGCCCGCCGCGCGCCTGCGTATACGTGACGCCGTTGGCCTCTTGCTGGATCTCAATGCCCAGCTTCTGCGGCAAATCCCGGCGATTGAAGGGGTTCTTCCACCGGCCCACGGCCAGAAAAACCACCAGCACGGCCAGCAGCAGCCCGCCCGCCGCCAGCACCAGCGTCCGCATCCGCTCTATTGACAATCGCACGCTTAGTTAGCCCCTCCAAGCCGAGCCGCCAACCGCGCGGCCAGGCTCTCCCCCAACTCGCTCCATAAGAGACGCGCCGTCGCTCCCGACGCCTTCTCAATCGCCGCCGTCAGCTCGACCAACTGCCGTACATTCTCCTCCACATGCCGCGCCGCCACAGAATCCAGCTCCAGATCCTCTTCCAGAAACGGCGCATCCGAACCGAACTCAACGCGGACGTGGCCGTCGGCCTCGTAAGCTCCTTCGTCAAAAAGCGGCCCGAAGCCCGTTACCCGCACCAGCCGCGGCTCCCGCGCCCAGCGTGCATCCAATCCCTTGATTGAGCTGTCATCCTGAGCGGAGTTGGGTGCGTTCTTTGCACCCAACGCAGTCGAAGGACCCGCGTCTTCCAACTCCCACAAGCTCCATCCAATCTGAAACTCGTAGGCGTAATCCTCGTGCAGCAGCTCAAGCGCCTCTTCGACGGCCAGCCGCGGCTCCGCGCCCAGCGCAGCGGCACCATCAGCGCCCGCGCCAACCCTGCGCCCATACACCTGCTGAAAGACCGGCGGCTCATTCCAATTGATCGGCCAGACCGTCGCCGAGTAAACCCGTGCCTCGCCGCCATGCGCGGCAAAGGCAGCAAGCACCGCCGTCAGCTTGTCGGCCAGCGCTTCAAGGCGCAGATTGGGGTACCAGAGGCTCAGATAAAGCGTGTCAGACATCTCTCATTGATTGTAGACGGGCGGCAGGCCGTCTACGCGCGCCTCGATGAGTTTTGCCCGCTGCAATGGCGTGCGGGGTGAAGGGCTCGAGGACCAGGGTGGTCATCATTAGCAAATACTAGATCTCAAAAGCGAGACCTGGACCACCCGCCACCTGCTGATTAAAAAATATTTCGTTCAGAATTCCGCTCCCCCTATAGATGGCGTAAAATGTATTCATGCAATTCCTAACGCAACTGCTTCGAATTGACCAAAAACCCGGGTTTTCTGCTAAATACTTTTTGATGTTGACGCAAAATCCTGATAGTGGCCACATGGAAGCTCGTAATTTAGTCGAAGGATTCCATATGGGCTATGGGAGTTCTGATGCCCTAATGGGGGCTTCTAAACAAGCGAAACTCGCCGAAGATTCCATCAATCTATTGCATGATGCTCTCAAACGCAACTCGTGTCTGGAATGCGTTGGAATATTGACTTTAAATGCACACCAACTTCATCTGCTGGGATTCGAGACGCTCGCAAAGATTGTAGATTCTCGGAGGCCTTGATGGCTAACCTATTTAGGGGTCTCGCAACTGGCATTCGGCGCAGCATTACTGCATTAGGTGGCACTACTTCAGATGATGATGTGACACATGATCTCTTACCCGATAAGTCAGACAGTATTGGGGGAATGAGAGAGTTTTATATTGATCTACAGTCAAAGGCAAGGGCTGGGGATACTCAATCTATGTTCTTTCTGGCCATGGATTACCGACAAGGTGGGGGACTAAGAACTGATCCAGTGAAGGCTGCGAAGTGGATGGGAAAAGCAGCCCAGCAAGGCGACGCGGTAGCACAAATGATATTTGCTTATATGTATTGGGCTGGGGAGGGAGTTCCGCAGAATTACACGGAAGCGGCCAGATGGTACCACGCGTCCGCCTTGCAAGGAAATTCAACTGCAGCGCATGAGCTTGCCATGTTATATTACGCGGGAAAAGGCATTCAGCAGGATTTTAAGCAAGCGGAATATTGGAACGTAAAGGCGGCTCTCGCAGGGAACGTTGCAGCCCAGAATAATCTCGGAGTCAGGCTGATGCGAGGGGAATGTATGGAAAAGAACGACCATGCCGCGAATTGGTGGTTTGAGATGGCTGCTGAACAGGGTGATGCGAGGGCCCAATACAATCTCGGCATTTGTTATGACAAAGGTCAAGGTGTTCCGAAAGATGAAGAAAAAGCTGCGGCATGGTATCTCAAGGCGGCTGATCAGGGTTACATAGATGCACAGTGGAATCTTGGCTTTTCTTACGCAAATGGCCAGGGTGTAGATCAAGACTATGGGCAAGCGGCCGTTTGGTTCCGTAAAGCCGCCGCACAAGGACATTCCGACGCACAATTCAACCTCGGCGTCCTTTATCACAACGGCTGGGGTGTACCGCAGAACGATGTTGAAGCGATGGCCTGGATTCGCAAGGCCGCCGCACAAGGCAATGCCGATGCCAAAAAGTTACTCAACCAGAGTTAAGACCGGGTGCCACATATCTGGATTTTCGGACCTGGGGGCCACGAGTCCCAACCAGTGTCTTTCTGATCCCCGTTCCCTGATCCCTGACCCCTGCTTCTAAATCAACTCCACGCCCCACAGATCGTGCAGATGCAGCACGCCCTCGACGCTCCCTGCCGCGTCCACCACCACCAGCGAAGTAATCTTTCGCTCTTCCAAAATCGCCAGCGCCGTCGCCGCCAGTTCGTCGGCAGCAATCGTCCGCGGATGCGCGTTCATCGCTTCGCCCGCCGTCCTGCTGAGCGCCGCGCCGCCCTCGCGCTCCAATAATCTTCTAAGGTCGCCATCGCTGATGACGCCGTATAGACGGCCCTCCTTCTGTACGGTTGTTACACCCAGCTTCTTCGAGGACATCTCATAAATCACGTCAGTCATCGGCGTCGCGGGCGCAACCACCGGCACCTCGTCGCCCGCGTGCATCAGGTCGCGCACCTTGGCCAGGCGTTTGCCCAGCTTGCCGCCGGGGTGCAGCTGGGCGAAATCCTCCGCCCGGAAGCCTTTGCGCAGGCTCACCGCAATCGCCAGCGCGTCGCCCAGCGCCAGCATCGCGGTGGTCGAGGCCGTCGGCGCCAGATTCAGCCCGCAGGCCTCGCGCTCCACGCCGCAATCGAGAGCCACATCGCTCGCCAGCGCCAGCGTCGAATCCATCCGGCAGCAAAAGCTGATCAGCGAGTCGCCCTTGCGCTTGAGCGTGGCCAGAAGGCGCAGAATCTCTTCCGTCTCGCCGCTGGCTGAAAGAGCCACCACCACGTCGCCGGCCATCAGCACACCCAGATCGCCATGCACCGCCTCGGCCGGGTGCAGAAAGAGCGCCGGCGAGCCGGTCGAGCTGAGCGTCGCGGCAATCTTCTGCGCAATGATCCCGCTCTTGCCCATGCCCGTGACTACCACGCGCCCCCGCTCTTGGCCGCAGCGCAGAATCAGTTCGACCGCCCGGTCAAAAGCCGCGGCCATCGGCCCCTCCAGCCGCGTGGCCAGAGCCTCCAGCGCCGCTGCCTCCGTGCGCACCAACGCTGCGGGCCCATTTGGATCGTGTTGATTTCCTTGTTTGCTCATCGGTTATTGATGGTAACAGCTTCGTCGCCCGCGTTGCGGCCCAATGCCTCCGACTGAAGGTCAATCGCACCCAGACTGAACCGATTCTACTGTCTTCACAGTTTTAGTAAAAGGCGAAAAAACAGGGAACGACACCCCGGGGGGGAGGTATATTTTCTCCTTTCAAGTCAGCCCTGCATGAAAGCCGGTCGACTTTCAGAGCAGGTAGTTTCAGGGTAGCAAAATGCTGAATAATCATCCGCAAATGGATTCATAAGATTTCCTTTCTTTCGTCTGGCGTGCGCCAGAGAAGCGGCGTGGAATACGTACAATGAAAAAGAGGTTCTTCCCTATGAAGCGCAACACGCTCGTCTTAGGAACCGTTCTCTTCCTTCTGGCCGCCTTTGCCTGGGCCGGATGGGCCAACTGGGAGTATCGCAAACAGGCTCTAGCAAGGCAGTTAGCCTCGGCTCCTCAAGGCGTTCTGGCCACCCGTGACAACGGCGGCGAACCGCAGTACATGACTCCTCTCCAAGGCAAGCCCGCGCCGGCCTTTACCCTCGAAGACCTCAACGGAGGGAAACACTCGCTTGCCGACTACAAAGGCAAGGCCGTGCTGATCAACTTCTGGGCCACATGGTGCGCTCCTTGCAAGATTGAAACTCCCTGGCTGATTGAACTGCGGAATCAGTACGCGGCGCAGGGCTTTGAAGTGCTGGGCATTTCGGCCGACGACCTGGACCGCAGCGATCCCTTCAAGCTGCGTGAGGATAAACGGCAGATTGCCCGCTTCGTCCAACAGGAGAAGATCGACTATCCTGTGCTGATTGACGCCGACTCCATCAGCCAGCCTTACGGAGGACTGGATTCGCTGCCCACATCGTTTTATGTGGACCGCAACGGAGTCGTGGTAGCTGCACAATTGGGATTGACCTCCAAGGACGAGATTGAGGCCAATATCAAGAAAGCGTTGGGAAAGTAGCGAGCCAGCGAGTCAGCCTAAGGATGAATATTTGCGAAGGTGTTTGAAATGAAATCTATCCTGTTGATTGCCGCTTGCGCGGTCCTAATTTTGGCTTCCACGCTGGCGCACGGGCAGCGTCCGCTGATCGACGGATTGGAGCGCCCAGCCGCCAAGCCCGCGGCCGTCGAATACCTTTATCCCGAGCAGATCAATCTCCCCGCCGGCAAGCCAGTCAAGGTTACTCTGCACTTCCGTGTCACACCGGGGCTGCACATCAACTCCCACAAGCCCACCGATTTCGAACTCATTCCCGCCACGTTCACGATTCCCCCCGGCTCCGGCGTCGAACTCATCTCCATCGTCTATCCTCCGGGCGCGGAGTTTGCGCTGCCCCTTGCCCCTACCACCAAGCTCAGCGTCTACAGCGGCGCATTCACACTGCAAGCAAGCCTCAAAGCCGCGCCCGGCAATCATCTCGTCGAAGCCACTCTCCGCTACCAGGCCTGCGACAACAATGCCTGTATGCCGCCCAAAACGATTCCCGTGGTCATTGATGTTACCGGAAGGTGATTCCGTTTGTCTTACAGGCGTCTTACGGGTGTTTTACAGAGTATTTCGGACTTTGAAGCCTCTTGTAGAACTCCAGTTAGATTGGAAATATGTTTCAGGGCACGACTTCACAGGCTGCGGAAAAAGGCCTAAATTGATTGATGACTCCCTAAAAGTATCCCCAGGGTCTAAATCTCAACCTTTATTATCAGGCATTTGCGGCACGACTGAAGTCGTGCCCTGACGCTTTTTTATTCCCCGAATGTGAATTCGCAAGAGGCGCTTTGTTCCGCTCTCTTGAAACTCCGGCCGATGCCGATCCGTCATGCTAAAGGGTTGAAAGAAGGCTATTACCATGCACATTGGAAGAAGAACGATCTGTAGTCTGGCAATCTCGGGACTCATGCTGGGATTGCCCACCGTGGGGCGGGCCGATTCACTGACGGCAAAGACTGCGCAAGGCAAAGTCGCGGGCAAGGCCATCAACGACGGTAAAGTGAAGGCATTTCTTGGCCTGCCTTACGCGGCTGCCCCAGTGGGAGACTTGCGCTGGAAGGCGCCTCAGCCGCTCCTCCCGTGGAAAGGCGGGCGCGACGCGAGCCAATTCGGCGCCCATTGCGCCCAGGGCAGGGTCTTTGCCGACATGATCTTCCAGGACCCAGCGGCCAGCGAGGATTGCCTCTTTCTGAACGTCTATGCGCCTGCTGACTCCAATGCCAAGAGCAAGCTGCCGGTGATGTTCTGGATTCACGGGGGCGGTTACGCGGGCGGGGCCAGCTCCGAGCCGCGCCATAACGGCGACTTTCTGCCCCTCAAGGGCGTGGTGCTGGTCACGATCAACTACCGGCTGGGCGTTTTTGGTTTTCTAGCCACGGCGGATCTGGCCAAGGAGGGCAATGGCGCGGCGGGCAACTACGGTCTGCTTGATCAGGTGGCAGCGCTCCAATGGGTCAAGGAAAACATCAAGAACTTTGGCGGCGACCCCGGCAACGTGACCATCTTTGGCGAAAGCGCGGGCTCTTTTGCAGTCAGCACGCTGATGGCCTCGCCGATGGCGCGCGGACTCTTTCAGAAGGCGATTGGCGAAAGCGGCTCGGCCTTTGGCGGTCTTGGCTACGAACCGCTCGCGGTGCGCGAAAAGGTGGACGAAGCGTGGGTAGACTCGCTTGGGGTTCACTCACTCGCCGAGTTGCGCAAGCTGCCAACGGACAAGCTTCTCGATGCAGCCAAAAGCAAGGGCATGGTTGGATTTTCGCCAGTGATTGACGGCAAGTTGCTGGTTGAGCCGATCCCCGACACCTACGCTGCCGGCCGCCAGGCTCACGTGCCTCTGCTGGCAGGCTGGAATAGCGACGAGGGAAGCTTCGTCGCCCTGCGCCCCGTAACCGCCGAACTGTTCAAGAGCATGATTGGTGGCCTCTTCAAAGAGCGCGCCGAGGAGTTCCTGAAGCTCTACCCCGCCGAGACCGACGCCCAGGCTGTGCGTTCGGCTATCGACTACGGCGGTGACAACTTCATCGCTTTTGGAACATGGCAGTGGATTGAAGCGCACAAGAAGACGGGCGAATCACCCATCTACCGCTATCACTTTGAGCTGGCTGCCCCGCCCAGCAAATTCCACCCCGGCTCCTTCGCCTTCCACTCCGACGATATCGAGTATGTCTTCGGAACTCTCGACACGCGCCCCGGAGAAGTTTGGCGTCCCGAAGACCGCGCGCTGAGCGAGCAGATGATGAGCTACTGGACCAACTTCGCCAAGACCGGCGATCCCAACGGCGCGGGCCTGCCGGAATGGCCTCGGTACGACAAGGACGGCTTGCTCATTCATCTGGACAGCGCCATCACCACCAGCCCGGACACGCTACGCCCGCGCTACGAGTTTCTGCTGAAGGGGATGCCGCAGTTTCACTTTTAATGCGATTTGGGAAGTTCCTAAAACTACTCGCAGGGGCCGAATAGGCTTCGGAAACGGCTCAAATTAGAGCATTTCTTCTGTTGATGTATAGGAATTCCACCCTAGCCGCAAAAACAAAGACACGGCGAGGGTGGCGCAACCAAACACGTTACAGAATTTCGGAGAAATGCTCTAGTACTACAGTTGTATTTGGCGAAAATGATGAAAGGCAGACAAAGGCCCGGGCCTAAAGGCCATTCAAATTCGCCCTTTTTCAGGGGCCTAAAGGCCCCTGCTCCCTCCGTCCTCACTTATCTGCAACTGTAATACTAGGGCCTGTTCACACTCCCTCAGGCCGCCGTCTGAGGGAGTGTGAACAGGCCCTAGGATGAAATCTCCGAAAGCCATCCCGCAGGGGCTAAAGCCCTATTGATTCTATAGGGGCTTTAGCGGCACGACTCAAGTCGTGCCCTGACGCTTCCGGACTCTTTATCGAGTTTTCCCGCAACCTGTATTGCAACTTAGGGAAGGATTTTCGGCATTATCAACTTTCGTCACAGGCTGCTGGGCCTGCACTACTCCGCCGGGTCGTCGGCGGTAAAGGGTGAGCAGCAGGGTTTTTCCGATGCGTGGAAGTTCATCAGTTCCAGGCGGATTCCATCCGGATCATAGAGATTGAACTGGCCTTTGCCGTCCTTGCCAATCTGTGTGTGCGCATCATGGACGCCGCCGAGTCGGTTGCCGGCTTCGAGCGTCGCGTGAGCTGCTTCCACGGATGCCACGCCGATGGAGAGATGGTCAAGGACGCCCAGGTCGTGCTGGGAGATGGAGGCCGGAATGCCGGAGCCGGAGGGGCCGCTGGTGAGCATATATTCCAGCCAATCATGGCTATCAGGAGTCTGCTGGCTGACCCAGTCGAGCCGATTCTCGACCATGCCGCCAAACCAATAAGGCCGGAAGCCGAGCAGATCTTTATAAAAAGCGTCTTCGACGGCCCGGCTGTGCACCATGATTCCCAAGTGGATGATGTGGCGGCCGATGAGAGTGGGGGCGTTGATCTCCACGGGCAGATCCGGAGGCTGCACGAACTGGACTTTGTTGCCCTCGGGATCGAGCACGGAAAACCAGAGGCTGCCGTCGGCGCCTTTTTCCACCTTGGCTGGAGTCTTCCAGGTTTTGGCGGCCAAGTACTTGAGCAGGCCTTCGGCGTTGCTGGTGTTGTAGGCGGTGTGGTCCAGCCGGTTGATGCCTTGGCCCGCAGGCAGGGGCAGAACTTCAATAAACTGCGTCGAGTTAATGGCGTAGCGCACGCCGCGCGGATCTTCCGGGTCAGGCAACTTGGCTGCGCCGATGATCTCGCGGTAATAGTGGTCAGTGGCGACGGGGTCCGAAGAGTAGACGGCCAGGTGCGAGATGCCGGTGATTTTGGGCCGGACGGGCGCGGATTGGGCGGCTGCGACGGTAGTGAAGGCGAGAAGAAAAACGGCGGCAAGGGGCTTGAAATTCATTTTGCACCTGGAATTCTACAGCTAAACCACAATAAATGGATTGAGTGCTCCGTGCAAACAGGAAGTCTCTCTCCGATTCTTCCTGGCTCAGTCCTCCCGGCAAGCTCCAAAGAATCAACGAGCAACGATGGCCCAATCGCGGTGTGCAAAACAATTTGCCTGCGTGGCCCGCGCGCACCGCTTCACCAGACGGGACGGGCGGTCTGCAAAGACCCGTAGAATAGAGAGTGGCACGAGGTTAGAAGATAATTTCTCTGGAGGATCAAATGGCAACGGCCATACAGAACCCGGATTTCGGTCCAGGCAGCGGTTTCGTCAGCGAGGAGACCCGGCGTCTGACCGAGCAAGCGCGCGCGGAACTGGAGCGCAAGAAACAGGCGCTGAATTTGCAGAGAAGCAATATCCTCTCGCAAAAAACCTCGAATCCGTCGCGGCGCGCGGCATTGTTGGCGGCGCTGGAACAGATCGAAAGACAGATTCAGGCAATCAACTAGAGCGGCCCGCGACCAGCGGGATTTTTTTTGCCGGAGTTCCGGCTATTTCCCACCTGCGTTCAGGGTTCCCGATGAACCAGCAGCGAGTTCGCCTGCTGAACCGGGGTTAGCATTACCCGCGCAATGTTAACATGCGCAGGGCGGCTTGCAGCCCATAGGATCGCGTCCGCCACGTCTTCCGGCGTGAGCGGCTTGATCCCCTTGTAAAAATTGGTGGCGCGCTCGGTGTCGCCGTGGAAGCGGACGATGCTGAACTCGGTTTCTACCATGCCGGGGTCCACCGTGGTGACGCGGACCGGCGTGCCCAGCAGGTCTTGCCTCAGGCCGTCGTTGATGGCCCGCTCGGCGGCCTTGCTGGCGCAGTAAACCGCGCCGCCGGGGTAAGTCATCTCACCCGCCGTTGAGCCCAGGTTGACCACATGGCCGCGCCCCCGCTCCACCATCCCCGGTACCACGGCGCGGGTCACGTAGAGCAGTCCCTTGACGTTGGTGTCGAGCATCTCTTCCCAATCATCGATGCTGCCTTGGTAGAGCTTTTCCAAGCCACGGCTGAGGCCGGCATTGTTAACGAGAATGTCGATTGCCGCCCACTCCGCAGGCAGCGCGCTGATGGCCTGCTCTACGGCCTTACGGTTGCGCACGTCGAGGCTGAGAGAATGGGCGGCCTCGGCTCCGCGCTGGAGAGCCTCAGCGGCCACAGCGGCCAACTTCTCCACGCGGCGGGCAGCCAGCAGCAGGCGCGTGCCTTCCGCGGCAAAGGCCAGCGCCGTGGCTGCTCCAATACCTGCCGAGGCGCCCGTAACAAAAACGATCTTTCCCTTGAGATTCATGAACCTATCTTATTTTGTCCGGGGCGGGGATGGAAAACGGATTCGACCGATTCTCGCGCATGGAAGTTAGATATTTTGAAGCGTCGGCTGGCGGCAGGGCAGGGAACGGACGCTCCTACTGGAGCTTTACGAGGCTTCGATAACTCTCTGGAGGCCCCAGGTAACTCGTGGGTAGAGCGCCTTGGCTGACCACCAGCTTTTCAAGAACCACGCCGGGATCGACCATTCTGAACTTCAATGTGTGATAGCCCGGCCGGTCCACGCTAAGCGTGGATATGGTCTTGCGAACGCCATCGCTGACTGCCTGTTCCCAGTTCGTTTCCGAGTTACCTTCCAGCGCATCGACGATCCGCGGCGACTGATCGTCGAATGAAATCGCGAACCTGAGTCCGCGGCCAGGCACAAAATTCAGCGTGGGCGCCAGAATAGCTTCCACATGAAACTCGCCCCCATCAAATAAGTACATCCGATATTCCAGGATCGGCGCGGGTTGAGACAAGTCCATGCTTGGAGCAGTTACCGGAAAAATAGTCATGCCTGAAAGTGTCTCGCCAAAGCCGGGAATCTTATCCCAGTGAACTTCTCCAGCGCTTGTTGCTCCGGTAAAGTGCTCCGCCTCCATCGAAACGCAGTGGTTGCTTTCGATAAATCCCTGCACGGAATCTGTCGCAGGTACAGACGGCTTCAGCGCCTTCACACGAAGATGAAACTCCGCACCGTCCTTCTGCGTGAGCGTCACCGCGCCGTCATTTTCACCCTCGGAGACTCCGGCCCAGTCGATGCTGACAAGCAGCCTTTCTTCCTTCACAACTTTTCCACTCGTTTCACTTAGCTTGATCCAAGGCTGATCTGCGCTCGCGAAAAATTCGAATGGCGCAGTGCCACGATTGAACACATCGAAAAAGTAAGTTTGCTGGTTAAAAACATCAAAGGAAGGCAGCGCTATAACTCCAGAGTCGCGCGAACTGGCAATCGGCGTTCCTTCAACATTGACTGCCATCACTGGCCCGGCAAGATGTTGCACCTCCGTGACTGCCGGCATGGCATTGAGCGGCGGTTCATTCCAGAAGGTGTACCCGATATGAGTCTGGTCCATCATGTGATTCCATTTGCCGTGCGCGAGTGTATGGTTATACTCATAGGAAAGCGCGGCGTCCGCGGCAAAAAGAGTTCGCGCTTTTTGCGCCAAATCATTCGCGCTGACTCTTCCTTGCGCGGCATAAAGATGATTCTTTCCGGCCGTAATATATAACTCGTTTACGATGGCCGAGGCCTTGGTTGGATAAAGCACAAGTTCAAAGAACGCATCGCGCTTGTCCTCTGAAATTAGCTGATAGACCCGCTCGGCTCTCTCGGTGAGAGCTGTCCACTCGGAATAGACACGGTCCGCTTCTTTGTAATTCACTAGGCTGAAGGTGTCCGGTTCCAGTTGTTCAGGCTTGCGCCGCCCATTGTATTGCGTGTACTTGGAGACAATGTCCGCAATTTCCGCTGCATATTCCGGCCCGAATTCGCGCGCGGCCCAAAGTTCGGTGAATTCCTGAAGATGATCCTTTTCCCATCGGTTGGGAACGCGCGCCATATTGAGAAAGAATTCTATCGGAAACTCCATCGGTTTCAGATCGCCTACATTCACGATCCAGATTCGATTGGCCCCGTATGCAGAGGCAAGGTTCATCTGTTCCCAGATCTTGGTAATGGAGTAAGTATTCAGCCACTTATAGGAGCGCGGACCGCCCACGTAGTCGAAATGGTAATAAATACCTGCTCCGCCGCCACGCTTTCTTTCGTCAGGGGTGGGCAGCCTGCGGATATTTCCCCAGTTATCGTCGCACCACAACAGAGTTATATCGTCTGGCACGCGCATGCCTTTCTCGTAATAACCCTGCACCTCCTTGTATAGAGCCCAAACCTGGGGATCGGAGGCAAGCGTAGGAGTCTGGTGGCGGGCAATGATCGCTCGTTGATCGGCAACGATTTTTTCCAACAGCGCAATATCATCGCTATCAGCCATCGGCATATCTCCGTCGCCCCTCATGCCGAGCGTAATCACGCTTTCAAAGTCTTTGTTACGTTCAATGCCCTCTTCCCAAAATGCATCGAGTTCCTTGGCGTTGGTAGTGTAATTCCACGGCCCGTCGCCGTGCCTCTTCCACTCCTGCTGCGCGCGCAGCATCGGCTCATGGTGCGATGTGCCCATCACAATGCCGTATTCATCCGCAAGCTTCGGGTCAAGGGGATCGTCTTCATTGAAGGCGTTATCCCACATCGCCGGCCAGAGAAAGTTGGCCTTCAGGCGAAGCAATAACTCAAAGACTTTCTCGTAAAACTGGTGGTTGAGTCCACCGAATTTCTCCTTTGCCCATCCGCTCAGCGCCGGAGCTTCGTCATTGAGAAAGATGCCGCGATACTTGACCGCTGGTTCGCCCTGCACCCAGCGTCCCGCCTTCACATAGAGCGCGTCCTTATGCTCGACGGGAACGTCCGCCCACCAATACCAAGGTGAAACTCCAATCTGCTCGGAGAGATCGTAGATGCCATAAATGGTTCCGCGCTTATCGCTGCCCGCAATCACCAAGGCGCGGGCCACTCCCGGCAAGGGGTGGGCAACCACCTGAATCAGCGTCGATTCCCACTTGCCCTCTATCGCGCTTACGTCGATCTTTCGTTCGCGGATGAGCCTGTCGATCATGGTGCTTTTCCCAATCGTTCCGATGAATACCACGTCTCCGGAGAGAGAGTTTCCGTCGTCATTGAGCAGCGCATTGCAGCTACTCACGTGGAAGATGTCCGCCTGCAGGTCGCGCGCCGCGCGCGCCACGCCCGCATAGTCTCCACGATCCACGTAGAGCTTTGCTGCAATGCCCTGGTCGGACCAGGCCGAAGCTGTTCAAAGCTGGTGTGGCTTCCACATAGCGGGGCTGGCCTAACGCCAAACCGAATACCGGGAAGAGCGTTAGTGTCAGCAGCAGGGTCGTGACCGGCATGCATCGGATATGCCGTGAGCGCATTGGCCGCAGTGGGAAATTACCAATTAGTATTCGAGCATTCATAGAAAGAAGTACCAATTATGCATCCAGAACAAGATGATAATCAAGGTGACTCATTCGCCAAACCGGGTTTCTGACTGTGTGATTTTGCACCTCATGGTTTGCGGTCACGGACCTATTCCTGATCATAGCGGGGGCGCAGCGTCGGCTTGTCGTCGTCGCTGGAAGTGCCTGCAGTACGGGACGGGCTTGCCGGATCGCCAGTGCTGGAGTCCGGCTGGCGCAGTGACGGCTTCTTCCCGTTCTTCGTGCCGGTCAGGTGGTGCTTATTTTCGATCCGCGCCAGCCTTGCTTTCACGTTGTCAAACTCCGAGGTGGTTAGTCGATATTCGTCCCGCGCCGGCAGAATGCGGGCGATCTCCAGCTGCGAGCGCAAAATGCGGTCTGGAGTCTGAGGGTGGTCGCTGAAGGCCTTGGAGACAAGCCCGGCTTGCGCTTCTGCAGGGCTAGGGCGCATTGGGTGATGTCGTCTGCGTCCATGAGTTGGCGGCAAAGATGAGGGCCAGCGACAGTCCTGCCAGTACCGCGGCCTTGGTTGCACTCCGAATAGTCCTCACGATCTCACTCCGGCGCAGAGTTCCACCTTTGCAGCAGGGAGCACGGTTGGTTTTCGCCTTGCTGTCTTGACGGCATGCAGCTTCGGTATTTTGTCGCTACACTCCGCGCGTTCAGTAACAGCGCTGGAAAGATTTCGTTTTCGGAGCGGAATCTCGCTCTGTTCGTGTGAGTTCCAACCATATCTTTCTTTTCAGAGACTTTCTCGCGGTCCACTTGGAGACGGCGTTCGTCTGATTTAGAGTGGAGTACACAGGTAACTGGGGAGATATACCGTGCGCCGACTGTTTGTTTGGGGTGTCCTTGCCGTTTGCGGAGCCTTGCAGCTTGCTGGCCAGCAGCCGCACCCGCATCCGCCGCTTGTGGATTTGCTGCTTCCCAAGCCCCACGCTCGCCCCGCGCCAGCCAATGCCCAGAGTACTCCAGAGATCATCTTCGACGCTACCAGCCTTGGCTCGCCACTGCTCCTGGATAAAGGCTGGCGGGTCGGCATCACCGCAAACCCAAAGGTCGCTGATTCTGATTTCAACGATTCAACCTGGGCTGTCCGTGAAGCGAAGGATTCTTTTGAAGAGGTACCAGACGAGGATCATCCCGCGGGTGCTCCGGCTTGGAATTCCGACTCGTCTCACCCCAGAAACCATCAGCGCCCTTTCGCCTGGTTCCGGTTGCACGTCAAGCTGGCACAGAATCACCGCCCGGTCTTTCTTTTGATTGAGCTGCCGCCCTCCCAGAGCGGCTCCTCCAGCGCGGAATCGCTCAGCGTGGCGGTCTTCGCCAACGGGCGCGAGATTCAGCCGGAGGGGCCGCACGGGGATGCGATCGAACGCTATCAGCAGATCTCCCGCATCTACAACCTGGACTTGGCGTTCCTCGGAATCTTCTTTAACTCTTGTCGTGCGCAGTCCTTTTGTCCCGTTCGGCTATGGCGCTTATACCGGCTTCTTTGCCGATCGAAAACTACGCCTGGGAACGCGGGACGAAGTTGAGCGCGCATTGGAGCTTTGGTCCAACCATAGCCTCTTCGAACGCCTGCCCCGGCTGCTCAATACCATTCTGTTGGCGGTTCTGACGCTCTTCCTACTCACTTTGTATTTCACGCAGAAGGGCCACAGGGAGTATCTCTGGCTGGCGCTCTATGTCTTTCTTCAAGCGCCTCTCGGTTTTATTGAACTGGCCGGAAACTCTGCCCGGCTGGACCGCGTCTGGTTTCTCGCGCTGGTCTGTCAACTCCTGGCGGCATCGGCCTATTTATACTTCGAGTTTCTGGTTGTCTTTCTTGCTCTGCGCAAGCGCTGGCCTATCCTTTTGCTTCGTTATACAGCACCCATCCTGGCGGGAATACTACCCGATCTACTCTTGTTCTTCGATTTCCGTAACGGGTTCCTGCAGACTATGCAATGGTTGATTGTCCTGGGAAGCCTGGTATGGATTCTGGGATGGATTGTTTTCATCTTTGTCACGCTTCTTCGAGCAACGATGCGCCGCAATCTGGAAGCCAGCCTTTTGCTGATTCCTTTGATCTTGAGTCTGGTCGCATGGATTGAGGTCTTGCTGACGGCCGGCATGAGCGACTTGGGCGGACGCCCATACCACTCGCCACTCACGCTTCATGCCGGACCCATTCCTGTCCATATTGCCTCCCTCGCCGATTTCACCAGCATCTTCGTTATTGTGCTCATTATCTTTGTCCGTTTTCTGCGCGTGCAGCGCGAACAGGAACACGCCTCCAGCGAACTGGCCGCCGCCCGCAGCGTGCAGGAGTTGATGATTCCCCAGGAGAAGCTGGTCACACCGGGCTTTGAGGTCGAGTCCATCTACAATCCGGCGAACGAAGTTGGCGGCGACTTTTATCATGTACAGCCTAGCTATGATGGCGGCCTTCTGGTGGTCATTGGCGACGTGGCCGGCAAAGGCCTTAAAGCGGCCATGAACGTCTCCATGCTGATGGGCGCGCTGCGCAGCACAGCGGAACGCCGCCCAGTTAAGATTTTGGCCTCACTCAACCGCGTGCTGGTGGGCAGCGACAGCTTTACCACCTGCCAGGCCGCCTGGTTCAGCGCCAATGGAGAACTGGTTCTGGCCAATGCCGGCCATTTGCCGCCGTACTTGAACAGTCAGGAGGTCGCACTGCCGGGCGGATTGCCGCTGGGCGTTCTGGCCGATGTGAGCTATGAAGAGGTCCACCTTTACTTGCATCCCGGCGACCGGATTCTGTTGATGTCGGACGGAGTGGTCGAGGCTCGTCTGCCTTCCGGCGAACTCTTCGGCTTTGATCGCGTTCACAATCTGAGCAATCAATCCGCCTTCTACATTGCCGACGCCGCCAAGGACTTCGGCCAGGAGGATGACATCACGGTGCTGACCGTCCGCCGGCTGGAGCAGTAACCAATCACGAGAGAAAAATTCTAAACAATACGGCACGGCCGGAAAAAGGCCTGGTTGAGGTTCCGGGTTCTCATCCTTTCGGTACAAAGCGCGAAAGGATGGGAAACCGGAACTTTGTGGGTGATCGTTAGATGGCTGCGTCGCCGCGCTCGTCGTTGCGGATGCGGATTGCCTCCTCGACGCGGCTGATGAAGATCTTTCCGTCGCCGATGTGGCCGGTGCGCGCTGCGCCAAGGATGGCCAGGACGACTTTGTCCTTCAATTCATCGGTAATGATGATCTCCAGCTTGACCTTGGGAAGGAGATCGACCGTGTACTCGCGCCCGCGATAGAACTCGGTGTGGCCCTTTTGGCGGCCATGGCCGCGGGCTTCCAGAATGGTGATCCCCTCGATGCCGGCTTCGATCAGGGCTTCTTTGACGATGTCCAGCTTGGCCGGCTGGATGATGGCTTCGATCTTGAGCATATGCGGATTCCTCGGTTAGAAATTACGATCTGATTGTGGTTTGGATTCATAGTATCCCAGGTCCCAAAAGCGGGACCTGGGATACCAGATTTTTTGAATTATGCGTTCAGTTCATAGCCTTCCTCGCCGTGCTGGCTGAGATCGAGGCCAACGGCTTCCTCCGTGGCGGAGACGCGCAGTCCCATTGTTTTATCGACCAAGAACAAAAGCACCAGAGTGCCAACGATGGCCAGCGCCCAGCCGATGCCCATGCCAACAGCCTGATTGGCGACCTGGTGCCAATTGCCGTCGATGGCCCCGGCTGGAAGCGCCTTGCCGGCGGCGTCCTTGCCGAAGACGGCGTTGATGGAGCCGGCGGCGAAGAGGCCAGTCAGCAGAGCGCCCATGGTCCCGCCGACGCCATGCACGCCAAAGGCATCCAACGAGTCGTCGTAGCCGAAGAATTTTTTAACGCGGAAGACCATGAAGCAGCAGACCACGCCAGCGATGCCGCCGATGGCCAGAGCCGACATAGGCTGAACGAAACCGGAGGCTTGGGTGATGGTAGCCAATCCGGCAACCGCGCCGGAGATGGCGCCTAGGGCGGTGGGCTTGCCGTTTTGCAGCCACTCGGTGATGACCCAGGTGATGGCGGCGGCGGCTGCTGCAAATTGCGTATTGACAAAGGCGCTGGTGGCCAAGGGGCCGGCTCCCAGCGCGCTGCCGGCGTTGAAGCCGAACCAGCCCACCCAGAGCATTCCCGCGCCGATGAAGCTGAGCACCATGGAGTGGGGCGGCATATCCTCCTGCGGGTAGCCGATGCGCTTGCCTAAAACGAGTGCGCAGACCAGCGCGGAGACGCCGCTGGTGATGTGAACGACTGTGCCACCGGCAAAGTCGAAGACCGGCCAGCGGGCGGCGGGGTTGGCGAAGTTCAGGATGCCGCCGACGCCCCAAATCATGTGCGCCATGGGGCAGTAAACGACCAGCGACCAAAGGCAGAGAAAGACGGCCATGGAGCTGAACTTGACGCGCTCGGCGAAGGCTCCGGTAATCAATGCAGGGGTGATGATGGCGAACATGAGTTGGTAGATCATGAAGCTCTGCTCAGGAATGGTGCCGCCATAGTTGGGATTGGGGTCCAGGCTGACGCCGCGCAGGAAGCTGTGCTCCAGGCCGCCAATGAAGCCGTTGCCCGCGCCAAAGGCCAGCGAGTAGCCCACCACGGCCCAGAGAACGGTGATGAGGCCCATCATGGCAAAGCTCTGCATCATGGTGCCGAGGATGTTTTTGCGGCGGACCAGGCCGCCATAAAAGAGAACCAGGCCGGGGGCGGTCATCATCAAAACCAAAGCAGCCGATACCAGCACCCAGGCGTTGTCGCCCGAGGTTTGGGCATCATGAATGGCCTGGGTGAGCTTGGCGACCTCTTCCTGGGTGGCGGGAGGCGAAGGGCCAATTCTGGGGGCGACGGCCAGAGCCATGGCCGGGATTCCCATACAGATGAAGAGCATAATTAAGGCGATTGCGCGACGACACATAGGATTCCACTCCAGGATGAATTTTGAAGACAGGCCGCAGCCGGTGACACCAGCAGCCGAGTCGATACGACAAGTTTCCGCTGCAAGATGTGTTGGGAGGAATCTTACAGAATCTTTATGACAATCGGCAAGTTCTTCATGGATTCTTTATAGTTCTTGGGGTATTAAGCAGACTTTTAAGGAACGTCAGAGATCGGCAGATCAAGATTGATGGTCAATCTCAAAAGATGGAATCTGCGAACTTTGGACGGTGCACATTGATTAGAGCAAAATAGACCATCCCATTCGGCAAGATAGAGAGGTATATTGATCATATGGCAGTTGCGGCGGAGCGAGACCGTTATCTTTTTGGGGCGATGGAGAGCAGCGGGCGCAACCGCGCCAAGCTCCAGGAGGTGAACTACGGCTTTGAGGAGCCGGAGGGCATCTTGCTGACCTCACTGGATTATGCGGTGAACTGGATCCGGAAGAGCTCGGTCTGGCCGATGACCTTTGGGCTGGCTTGTTGCGCCATCGAGATGATGTCGACCGGCGGCGCGCGCTTCGACATTGCGCGCTTTGGAGCCGAGGTCTTCCGGCCCTCGCCGCGGCAGAGTGACCTGATGGTGGTGGCGGGGCGGGTTTCGCTGAAGATGGCGCCGGTGCTGCGGCGGCTCTACGACCAGATGCCGGAGCCGAAGTGGGTGATCTCGATGGGGGCCTGCGCAACTTCCGGCGGGGTTTTCAACAACTATGCGGTGGTGCAGGGCGTCAACCAGGTGGTTCCCGTGGATGTATATGTTCCGGGCTGTCCGCCGCGGCCTGAACAACTTATATACGCAATAACGCTCCTTCAGGAAAAGATTCAGCGCGAGCCGCGCAGTCTGATAAAAACGCTGAACTTAGCGTAAGGAGGGGCACCGGAGGTGAGTGTCTTTTTGCAATCTCAGGGTTATCCTAGCGCCTGAATGGCCTAGGGAGAAAGAAAGCGATTCTTCGGCAAACCCTACTCAACTTGTTTCCTGCTGTGGTAGTATTGTGCCGTATCTTGTTCTTTCGCATCATCGTTTTAGCGGCGTTCGGTTAGAATAGGCCCGGAGATGGCGCGCATCAGCTCACCATTCCATCCGGTTTTCGGATTGATTGTGAAGGAGATTTAAATGTACTCACAGAAATTGAAGTTTGTTTGTTCAGTATTGGCTTCGGCGTGTTTAGCTCTTGCTCCAATGGGATGCAAGAAAGCTCCGCCTTTGACTCTGACGGCGGAGGCTAACCCGCCCGCCATCTTCCCAGGTGAGCCGGTCACCGTGACCGCTACGGCCGGATCCGTGGATCCCAACAAGAAGAACCATGTAGTTTACAGCTGGTCTGGAACCGGCGTGACGGGTAACGGAACGTCGGCCACAGCGGCCACGGCAACACTGGCACCGGGCGGTTACACGGTGAAGGCGGCCGCGAAGGAAGGCAAGCCGGGCAAGGAAGGATTGAAGCCTGGACAGACTGCCGAGGCCTCGGCCAGCTTTACGGTGAAGCAGTTTGAGCCGCCAACGATCAGTTGCTCGGTTGGCCCCTCGATCATCAAGCCGGGCGAGAGCGCCACGTTGACCGCCGTCGGCGTGAGCCCGCAGGGCCGCCCGTTGACTTATAGTTATACGGCTTCGGTCGGCACTGTTCAGAGCACTGGAGGACCCACCGCAACTTACTCCTCCGTAGGCGCGCCCACCGGCCCTGTAAGCTTTACTTGTACGGTTACGGATGACAAGGGTCAGAGCGCGACAGCGGCCATCTCCGCTTCTGGCATCCATGGCGTAACCATCACGGCACCCTATGTGCCACCGGTTCCGGACGTTAAGGAACTCAGCCCTGTTTCCTTTGGTATGGATAAGGAGCGCCCGACGCGGGTAAGCAATGAAGCCAAGGCCGGCTTGGACGAAATCGCTCTTGATTTGCAGAGGGATTCCGAATCCAAGGTATATCTGGTCGGCGAATCGGACGCCAAGGAAAAGGCCAAGGCCGAAAAGGATGCAGCGGCCGCTAAGAAGCACAAGCACCTCAAGGTTGAGGATGTTGCAGCCCAGCGCAGTGTCAATACCAAGGACTACCTGGTGAAGGAGAAGGGCATCGACGCTTCCCGCATCATCGTATTTACCGGTATGACGGATGGCCAGATCGTGGAAGTTTATCTGGTCCCTGCAGGGGCCGAGGGCAAGTTCAAGGACAAAGTCAGCGCCACACCTGTGGACGAGAGCGCAGTGATGGCTCAAGAGCGCAAGCCCTTGCCACTCTCCCACAAGAAGTCTGCTGCGGGCAAAGGCAAGAGGGCCGCCGCCAAGCCCGCTCAATAGGCGGTTCGGTCTTCTTCGGCGTAAAGATGATTGTCCGGCTCCTGAATCGTTCAAAACTGGGCCGGACCATTTACTAGGTTTTGGTAATCTTTGCGTTGTTATCGGAGGTTGAACGGCAAGCCGGTCAACCTCTTATTTTTACTCTTGAACGTTTTTTTGTCCCGTGGAACCTGTCTCACGCATATGTCGATTTCGAACTTGCGGTCATTTTTTCAGTGGTTCGGACGAATTGTGTAAATCCCTGAGGTGTTCTTATTTGCAAGATCTGGGCATGAAGGCGCAGGCGCTTGAGAGTGTAATTGGCCCGCTGGGCGCAGATGAGTGCGCCTTAACAAAGATCTTTTCTGGCCTCTAAGAGGGAGAGCCTAAACGGTAAACTCATGAAAAAATTCTTCTCCAGATTAAAGCCTCCTATGATACGTTTAATAATACTGTGTGAATCTCATACGGTTTCTGCTTGTATAAAGACTGGGTCGGAGTGAGCTGGAGTCGTAGCTGCAAGCAGCATTGTTCATTTGAATTCCAATTGATTGCGGAGGAAATACACATGATCTCTAGTGAATTGAAGTCTGTGAGCCGGTTTCTTGCCTTGGCACTTGCTGTATTGATTCCCCTTGTCCTTGGTGCCCAGGATTCGGCCAAACCAGCCTCGAAGGCAGCTGTGAGCGATGCTCCCGCGTCAAAATGGGACATCTTCGCGGGCTACAGTTACCTCTCGCCAAGCGGGAAGGTGACAGTTTCGTCTACCGTATGCGGTAAAAGTTGTGGTCGGGATCCAGCGACATTTTCTTACGACGAACAGATTGTCGGAGGAGTCTTTAGCGTAACTCGCTATTTAAATCCATTTGTAGGCATCCAGGCTGAAATTGGCGTTCATGAGTACAACGGCGGCACGTATGGCCAGGGCGGCGACGACGACGGTTTTGCCACCGGAGCCGTGGGATTGATTCTGCGCCATCCTTCAAATAACATCACGCCATTTATTCACGCTCTTGTGGGCGGCGCAGAGGTTTCGGGCCCGTATCACAATCCCAACACCATGGGCTTGGATTTGACCCTCGGCGGCGGCCTGGACTATGAGACACATTACTTCAACCATCATCTGGCGCTTCGCTTGATCCAGGCCGATTACGAATACATGAACCCCAATTTTGGCCTAGTCAATGGATATCCCGATGGCGGCAGCGTAGGCATCAATGCGATTCGTTTAAGCGGCGGCTTTGTCTTTCATGAAGGCGCATTCCCGCCGCCTGTTCCGGTTACTCTTGCGGTTTCGGTCAATCCAGCTTCGGTCTTTCCCGGCGAGTCGGTCACGGCGACTGCTACTGCGGGCAACCTCAATCCGAAGTTGAATGCGGTTTACATCTGGTCTGGAAAGAGCCTGACGGGCAACGGCCCTACTGCCTCAATCGCCACGGCAGATCTTGCGCCTGGCTCCTATACGGTTCAGGCATTGGTCAAAGAAGGCAAGCCGGGCAAAGAAGGCCTGAAGCCGTGGGAGACGGCCGACGCGTCGGCCACCTTTACGGTGAAGCAGTTTGAACCGCCGACGATTACCTGCACGGTTGGCCCCTCAATCATCAAGCCGGGCGAGAGCGCCACTTTGACCGCTGTCGGCGTCAGCCCGCAGAACCGCCCGCTGACCTATAGCTACACGGCTTCGGTCGGCTCGATCACCCCAAATGGCAATACCGCGACTTACTCCTCCGTGGGAGCGCCCACCGGCGCAGTCAGCTTTACCTGCACCGTTACGGATGACAAAGGTCAGAGCGCCACGGTGGCCATCTCCGCAACCGGCACTCATGGTTTGACCATCACGGCGCCTTATGTGCCACCGGCTCCGGTCGTTTCAACCCTCTGCGCGATCAGCTTTGCCAAGGACAAGCAACGCCCGACGCGCGTAAACAACGAAGCCAAGGCCTGCCTGGATGAGATTGCTCTCGATCTGCAGAAGCAGACGGACGCCAAGGCGATTATCGTAGGCGAATCCAACGCCAAGGAAAAGGCAAAGATTGAGAAGGATCAGAAGCTGGCGAAGCACAACAAGCACCTCGTGGTTGAGGATCCCGCCGCCCAGCGAGCCGTCAACACCAAGGACTACCTGGTGAAGGAGAAGGGCATTGACGCTTCTCGCATCAGCGTATCTACTGGCACGACCGACGACCAGAGCGTGGAAGACTACCTGGTTCCCGCAGGCGCCACATTCTCGGTCAGCGTCACCCCGGTAGACGAGGGCGCAGTGAAGGTGCAGGTGCGCAAGCCCCTGCCAGTCGCCCACAAGAAGCCGGCCGCGGGTAAAGGCAAGAAGCCTACCGCCATGACCGCCAAGTAGGTAAGGCACGCTGCTTCTTCGGTAAAACCGATCGTCCGGCCCTGTACAATTCAAAAAGGGCCGGACATTCGCCAGGTTAGGGTAATCCTCGTGCAATTATTAGAGGTTGACCGGCAAGCCGGTCAACCTCTCTCTTTGTGTTGTGGATTTTTTTATCTTGACTTTCTGGAGTTCACATTCCGCATGAACCGCTTGCAATTTACCCCGGATTTTTCAGCCCGGATTGTACGCATTGTACGTCTACTGCTGTTTTTTTTCTGTTTTCTATGGCCTCCCGGATTGGCAGCGCAGAAACTTTGGAATGCAACCGGACCAGCAGGCGGCGACGCGCGCGCCTTTGCGGCAGTGCCGGGTGAGCCCCAGCATCTGTATATGGGTTCGACCAACAGCTGGCTGTACGAGTCCTTGGATGGTGGCGCGGACTGGAAACGGCTGGCGAAGCTGGACACCTTCGACGACCTGATCCTCGATCACATCATCGTCGACCCAGTGAATTCCTCGACCATCTTTGTCGCGGCCTGGAGGCTGGACCACGCGGACGGAGGTTTGTGGGTCAGCCACAATGCGGGCAAAGACTGGAGCGAAATGGTTGGATTGCACGGCCAGTCAATCCGCGCCTTCGCGCAGTCGCCCTCGAATCCCGAGATGCTCTTTGCAGGCACGCTGGACGGAGTCTACCGGAGCAGTGACTCCGGCGCTACCTGGACGCTGATCAGCCCGCCCGGCAGCCAGGAGATCCACGAAGTCGAGTCGCTGGCCATTGATCCTCTGGACCCCGAGGTGATCTACGCGGGCACTTGGCATCTGCCGTGGAAGACAATCGACGGCGGCAAGAGCTGGCAAAGCATCAAGGCAGGCATCATAGACGACTCCGATGTTTTTTCGATCATCATTGATCCGGCAAGTCCGCGGACGGTTTTCGCCAGCGCATGCAGTGGAATTTACAAGAGCCTGGACGCCGGCGGATTGTTCAGCGCCATCAAGGGGATTCCCTCCTCGGCGCGGCGAACGCGTGTGCTGAAGAAAGATCCACTGCAATTCAATGTCGTCTATGCGGGAACCACCGAAGGTCTCTTCAAGTCCGTGGATGGAGGAACGAGCTTTCAACGGATGACCGGTCCGGAAGTGATCGTGAACGATATTTTCATTGATCCGCGTAACTCGGATCGTGTGCTGCTGGCCACCGACCGCGGTGGCGTTCTTTTCAGCCAGGACGCTGGAGCCACCTTTACTCTCTCCAACGATGGCTTCTCCGCGCGCAAAGTGGAGGCGCTATTGGTGGATAGCGGAGCCCCGCAAAGAATCTTTGCCGGAGTGGTCAACGACAAAAGTTATGGCGGCGCCTTTGTATCCAGCGATGGTGGCGCGCGCTGGGAACAGATCAGCGCCGGGCTGGAGGGACGGGATCTCTTCGCTTTGGCCGAGTCGCCCGATGGTACGATCCTGGCGGGAACCAACCACGGCATCTTTGCGCTGGGGGCCGGCGATGCCGGGTTATTCTGGAGTCCGCGAAACACGATACAAAACGTGCCGTTCAAGGCAGCTTCCGATGCGCCGCCGCTCGTTGCGCCGCTTTCGGTCGTGAAGTCCCTCCGCTCTGCCAAAGCAACGAAAGGGGAGAAACTTCCGGAGGAAAAACCGGTTGAAACATCCCTCCAGATCTCCAGCCGCGTCTACGCGCTTGACATATCTGGCGACGCCTGGCTGGCCTCAACCGCTACAGGCCTCTTCACCAGCAAGGACCAGGGCGCGAGCTGGCAAGGCGGTCCCGTGATGGGGTCCGTTGATTTTCGTTCGGTGGCCGCGCACGGAGCGATGCTGGCGGCGGCGCAGCAGCAAGAAGTGGCGTTTTCCACCGACGCCGGGTTGAGCTGGAAACTGATTGGCATTCCGGCTGTTTTGACCAGTATTCATTGCGTGGCCTTTTCCGCGGATGGAACTATCTGGCTGGGCGCGCGGGAGGGAGTGTACTTCTCGCCCGACCTGGGCCAGACCTGGATGTGGGTTCACCGCTTTCCGCTCAACGATGTGGACGAATTATATTTTGATGCCCACCTGGGAAAGGTGCTTGTCAGCTCGCGCGGGAGTGACCAGATCTACGTGATCGATCCCAAGACGCTGGATTGGAAGTGGGCTCAGACCGGATATCGCATCGCGCGCGTACGGGAGGCTGGCGAGCGGTTGCTGGCGGCATCGCTCTATGATGGAGTGCTGATCGAGCCGCCGGAGGACGGCGTACAGGCCGCTCCTCAGTGATGGCACTGTGCCGCCTCCCGCTCAATCTCAAACAAGTAACTTCCCCGCTTCAAAATATACTGTAATCTCAAGAGAGATTTCATTTTTCAGGGAAGATCATTTTGACTCTTGCAAATCCCACATCCCCGCGTCCCTTTCACGTTTCGCAATCGGGCAGCGCCTTGCACTGCGGTAAAGTTTCAATGGAAGCACTGGCCAAACGCTATGGCACACCGCTGTATGTCTACTCCGCCGATCAGATCATTGAGCGGCTCGGACTCTTTCAGCAGGCCTTTGCGGGGCGCGAGCATCTGGTTTGTTATGCGGTGAAGGCCAACTCCTCGCTGGCGATTTTGAAGATTCTGGCCGATGCCGGCGCGGGCTTCGATATTGTCTCCGGCGGCGAACTCGAGCGCGTGGTTGCCGCCGCGCCAGAGGCTGTGGGCCGTGTGGTTTTTTCCGGCGTGGGCAAGACCGAGGCAGAGATCGATCAGGCGCTCAAGCTGGGCATTCTTGAATTCAATGTGGAGAGCGCGGCGGAACTGGAGCTACTGAGCGCGCGCGCGGCCAAACTCAAGAAGAAGGCGCGCTTTGCGCTGCGCGTCAATCCCGATGTCTTTGCGGAAACGCATCCCTATATTTCGACCGGCCTGCGCGAACACAAATTCGGCGTCGATATTCGTCAAGTGCTGGCCATCTACAAGAGCGCGGCCGGCAATCCATGGCTGGAGGCGCACAGCGTCAGCGTTCATATCGGCTCGCAGATCCGCTCGGCCGCTCCCTTTGGCGCGGCGATGGAGCGGGTGATGAAGCTAGTTCGCCAACTGAAGCGCGCGGGCATTCAACTCAGCGCCGTGGATGCGGGCGGTGGCCTGGGCATTGATTATCACGCGGGCAGCTTTGACGCAGCGGCTTCGGTGCGCAGGTATGCCGCGGCCGTTGAAGATGCTATCAGCGGATTCGAAGGCAAACTGATGATGGAGCCGGGGCGCTTTATCGTGGCGCAGGCCGGGGCGCTGATCGCGCGTGTCTTGCAGGTGAAGCGCAACGGCCAAAAGACCTTTGTGATTACCGACGCTGCGATGAACGACCTGATCCGTCCCGCGCTTTATCAGGCGCATCATGAGATTGTGCCGGTGCGGGTGAGGGAAGGGAAGCCGCGCGTGGTGGACGTGGTGGGGCCGATCTGCGAGTCGGGCGACTTTTTTGCGCACGATCGCATGCTGCCTCCGCTGGAGCCTGGAGACCTGATTGCGATTCTCGACGCCGGAGCTTACGGCATGGCGCAGAGTTCGAATTACAACACGCGTCTGCGTCCGGCGGAGGTACTGGTGGAGGGCGCGAAGGCGAGGCTGATCCGCCGCCGCGAGACCATGGCCGACCTGCTGGCGCCGGAGATTTTATAGCTCACGTTCTGAATGGAATCTTCCGTTTTTCTTCCATCGCATTCCCTGCGAGAGGAATCCAATGAACTGAGGCTCGGCGATACCCCGGCTGGGCGGATCAATACAATGACAGAGAGAGGTTACGCATGGCGAAGGCCACACTGATATTTGCAGTTCTTTTAGTTGCCCTGGGTCTGGCGGGATTTTTGGGCACCGGCAGCGCGCATCCCACCGCGCTGATTCCCGTCTGGATTGGTCTTGCGCTGGGCCTTTTCGGCTGGCTGGCCATCAGTCCCGATGAGAAGCGGCGCAAGCTCTTCATGCACATCAACGTGACGATTGGCCTGCTTGGCTTTCTGGGCGGGGCAATTAAAGCGATTCTCGGCTACCGAGCCGCCAGCGCCGCCGGGCTTCCACCGGACCAGATCGCTATTGGCGCGCAACTCACGCTGGCCGGTCTGATGTTGATCTATGTGCTGCTTTGCGTGCGCTCGTTTGTCGTGGCGCGGCTCGCGGGAAAGGTCTAACGCATGGCCAGCATGGGGCATGGCGGAATGAACATGGCCGCGCGCGCTGAGCGCACGCCGCACGGACGCAGCGCGCGTGCGGGGGCGGCTGATGCGCCCAAGAAAAAGCCAAGCCTGAAGAAGCTGTGGCCGCAGATCAAGGCGCTGATTCGCCCGCGCATCGGGCTGCTGATGGCAGGCCTTGCGCTGATGTCGGTCAATCGCGTCTCCGGGCTGGTGATGCCCTTTCTCTCCAAGCAACTCATGGACGTGGTGCTGAATCCTGCCCATCCACGTCCTGATCTACTGCCCAAGTTCATCGCGGTGGTCTTTGGGGCCACGGTGGTGCAGGCTATTACATCCTTCTCTCTGACGCAACTGCTCTCCAAGGCCGGCCAACGGCTGATCGCCGAGATGCGTCGTCAGGTGCAACGGCACGTGGGCCTTCTCTCGGTCAGCTATTATGACGAAAACCGTACCGGCACACTCGTCGCGCGCATCATGACGGACGTGGAAGGTGTGCGTAACCTGATTGGCACGGGCTTGGTCGAGTTTACCGGCGGCCTGCTGACCGCCGTGCTGGCTTTCATCTATCTCATGCATCGCAGCGCAGAGCTGACGCTGACGGTCTTTGCGGTGCTCGCGGCCTTCGTCTTCGTTTTGCAATACGGCTTCCGCATCATTCGCCCCATCTTCCGCGAGCGCGGCAAGATCAACGCCGAGGTTACGGGCCGCCTGACCGAGTCGCTGGGCGGCGTGCGCGTCATCAAGGGATATCATGCGGAAGAGCGCGAGGCCGGTGTCTTTACGCTCGGCGTGGACCGGTTGTTGGCCAACGTGATGAAGTCGCTGACGATGACGAGCGCGCTTGCAGCGGCATCGACTACGGCAATCGGCCTGGTTTCGGCGATTGTGATGACCCTCGGTGGTCATCTCATCATGGCGCACAGTTGGACCTTCGGCGACTACTTGAGCTATACCCTGTTTCTAACGTACATGGTGATGCCGGTCATTCAGATTGTGAACATCGGCACGCAACTGACCGAAGCCTTTGCCGGCCTGGACCGCACCAATGAGATCATGTCTGAATTGGAAGAGAACCAGACGCCCGGCCGCACGGAAAAGATCCCGCCGATTCAAGGCACGGTGCGCTTTGAAGAGGTTGAGTTCGCCTACGACGCGGACAAGCCCGTGCTGCACGGCATCAGCTTTGTGGCCGAGCCGGGGACGGTGACCGCGCTGGTCGGCTCATCCGGCTCAGGCAAGTCAACCATCATCAGTTTGTTGTGCGCCTTCCACACGCCCACCAAGGGCCGCGTCGTGGTGGATGATGTGGACCTGGCCCATGTGGACTTGAACACCTTCCGCACGCAACTGGGCGTGGTTTTGCAGGAGTCTTTCCTGTTTGACGGGACGATCAGGGAAAACATCCTCTTTTCGCGGCCCAATGCAACGGAAGAAGAGTTTCGCTTTGCTTGCCGCACGGCGCGTGTGGACGAGTTTGCCGAGCGTTACGAGGAGGCCTACGAGACCATTGTCGGCGAGCGCGGCGTGAAGCTCTCCGGCGGCCAGCGGCAGCGGCTTTCGATTGCTCGCGCACTGTTGGCCGAGCCTCGCATTCTGATTCTGGACGAGGCCACCAGCTCACTCGACTCCGAGTCAGAAGCGATGATTCAGGCTGGATTGAATCAGTTGATGCAGGGGCGCACGACCTTCGTCATTGCCCACCGGCTTTCGACCATCCGGCGCGCCGATCAGATATTAGTGGTAGAGGGTGGGCTGATTGTCGAGCGCGGCAACCACGCGGAACTGTACGCGCAGCGCGGCCGCTACTACGACCTGTACACCCGCCAGCACGGACTGGAAGCGAATTTATTTCTTGCGCCGGGAGAGGGAGATACAGTCGAGGGAGATTCGATCGAGGTGTAATTCTTCAGGTTGCATTGCTGCTGGACATACTACATCAGCGGAATCGCGACCTGCTCGACGATCTCCAGGCCAAAGCCTTCCAACGCCGGAATGTGCATGGGCGTATTCGAAAGCAGCCGGATGCGCCGGATTCCCAGGTCGGAGAGAATTTGGCCACCCAGGCCGATGGCGCGCAGATTGCGTCCGGTCCGGGCCTGCGAGCCTTCCCGCGCACGCAGTTCCTGGTGCAGCACCAACCGCCCAGTCTGCGTTTCCGCGGCCTCATGGACAGCCGCGGCGCCGCTGGAATCAAATGCGTTGGCAGCAACAGGCGGATCATCAATCTCAAAGCCCCGCGAGGTGCTGTGCAGGTAAACCACCACGCCGCAACCCTCTTCGGCGATCATGCGCATTGACTGGTCCAGCGTCTCCCGGCAGCGACAGTCGGCAGCAAAGAGATCCCCTGCCGTGCAGCGGGTATGTACGCGCACCAGTACCGCCCGCTCGCAGGGCGGACGCGCTGCCGCCTCGCCGGATGGTGCGACAACCAGCTCTTCCGGTATATCCACTACTGCGGGGCCGCAGTGGAAGGCAGGGCAATCCTCGCACAGATCGCCGCGCACCAGCGCGATGTGGCTTTCGCCGCCATTCACCTGGCTTTCGTAGGCGATCATGCGGAACTCGCCGTAGCGCGTCTGGATGCGGCTCTCGCCGGCGCGCGCAATGGTCCGCTCATGCCGCAGCCGATAGCGAATCAGCTCGGCGACAGTCAGAATCCGCAAGCCATGCTCTTGGCAAAAGGGGATCAGGTCGGGAATGCGCGCCATCTCACCATCGTCGCGCATGATCTCGCAGATGACGCCCGAAGGATTCAGGCCAGCTAGCCGAGCCAGATCGACCGAGGCCTCTGTCTGCCCAGCCCGCACCAGCACCCCACCTTTGCGTGCCCGCAACGGGAAGATGTGCCCAGGCCGCGCCAGATCAGCCGCCGTCGAGCGCGCATCGATGGCTGTCCGAATGGTGTGTGAGCGGTCCGCCGCCGAGATGCCGGTCGTCACGCCCTCGCGCGCCTCAATCGTCTCGGTGAAGGCCGTGCCGAAGCGCGATGTGTTCTGCTGCGTCATCGGGAAGAGCCGCAGAGCATCGGCGCGTTCCTCGGTCAGCGTCAGGCAGATCAGCCCGCGCCCGTAGCGCGCCATAAAGTTGATCGCCTCCGGCGTCACGAACTCCGCAGCCAGCGTCAGGTCGCCTTCGTTCTCGCGGTCCTCGTCGTCCACAACAATGACCATGCGCCCAGCGCGAATCTCGGCAACAGCGCCGGGGACATCAATAAACGGAGGCTCGAAGGTGCGTATCAGGTCTGGCATCGTCTCTTCCATTCTCGCCGATGGCAGCGGCAAACCGCAAAGGCGCTGCCCCGGAATGAAACGGGATTTTTTCCGGATTTTTCCGATCTCAATCGAGCAGATGCAATGGACTCCAGTCAATAGACCGGTTCATTCGATACACTAGAGAGACGGGCCTGCTGCAAGTTTTCGCCTGCAATCCAGTGCGAGGCATGTTCAATCGCAGCTTTCGTTGAGAATCGAACGACTCAGATGCCTTCAAAGTTATTGAGTAAGAATAAAAGATCGATACGTCGCACTCTCCCGGCTTTGGCGCTGGCCCTGGCGGGGCCGCTCTCCTGTGGACTGGCCGCGCAGAACGCCTCTCCCTTTCAGGGCAGCGTGACCCATGGCGAGATCTCCGCGCAATCGATTGAACTTACCCTGGACGATGCCATCCAGCGGGGGCTGAAGGCTAACCTGGGTCTTATTCTCAGTAGCAGACAGGCTGCTGCGGCGCGGGGGGAACGGCTCAGTGAGTTGCAAGCCCTGCTGCCTGCCGTCGATGTGAGCGCAAAGGAATCCGTGATGCAAGTGGACCTGCCTGCCCAAGGGTTGCGCGTACCCGGCTTTCCGAAGATCATCGGACCCTTTGGGTTTACCGATCTGCGCGCTTCGCTCACCTGGTCGCTGATCGATGTGGCATCCTTGCGCAACTATCTGGCCGCGCGCCATAACTTTGCCGCTGCGGAATTGTCCGCGAGAGACGCGCGTGAGCTGGTGGTGCTGGTTGTGGGCAATGCCTATCTGCTGGTGCTGGCCGATGAGACCCGCGTCTCAAGCGTGGAGGCACAGACGGCTACGGCGAAGATTTCGCTTGATCAGGCGGCTGCCAACCACCGGGCCGGAACCGCGCCGCTGCTGGATGAACTGCGCGCCCGCGTCGACGCCCAATCGCTGGATCAGCAGTTGATCGCGGCGAAAAATGCGCTGGAGAAGGACAAGTTGGCATTGGCGCGGACCATCGGCCTGCCCCTGGCGCAGAGCTTCACGCTGACCGACACGGAGCCTTACGCGGCTTTTGACCAGATTGATGTGGATCAGGCAATTCGTGAAGCACACGCCAACCGCAAAGATTTAGGGGCGATGTTGGAGCAAACAAAGGCAGCTGAAGAGCAGCGCAAGGCTGCCGCCGCCAACCGGCTGCCCACACTTACATTCAATGGCGATTATGGCGACATCGGCACCACACTCTCCCACTCGCACGGAACGGGCGACGCCAACGGCACACTGAGCGTTCCGCTCTTCAAGGAGTATGCTTTGCGTGGCGAGGCACAACAGGCTCAGGCGCAGCTTGATACCGCGCAAGCCAAGCTAAGCGACAAAAACGCCCAGGTGGACGCCGACGTGCGCGACGCGCTGCTGGATATTGCCTCGGCGCAAAAGATGGTCGAGGTTGCCAAATCGACTGTGGCACTGGCGAATGAGGCGCTTAGCGAGGCACAGCAGCGTTACGCCAACGGCGTCAGCGACAATCTGGCCGTCAGTCAGGCGCAGCAATCCGTGGCGCAGGCCAACGATCAATATGTAACCAGCCTCTACCGGCACAATGTCGCCAAGCTTAGTTTGGCCCGTGCCTTGGGAGCAGGCGAGAACTACAAGAATTATCTGGGAGGTAAGTAGACGTGGCGGATTCAATCCCAACACCCGTTCCCGCGGAGCCGGAGGAAGATACGCAGAGTGTGACGCCGAATTCGCGCCGCAAGGGCATTGCCATCACTGTGGTTGTGATCCTTGCGCTGGTTGCCGCGGTTCTTTATTGGCGCTCCACCTACACCGAAGACACGGACGATGCGCAGGTCAACGGCCACATGATCCCGGTCAGCGCTCGCATTGGCGGCCAGGTCGCCAAGGTCTACGTCGATGAGAATCAGCAGGTCAAGGCGGGCGACGTGATTGCGGAACTCGATCCCAGCGACTATCAGGTTGCGGTCGAGAACGCCGAGGCCGCATTGGCCAGCGCCCAAGCCAACGCCGTGGCGGCTAACGTGAATGTGCCCATCACTACCGTGAACACCGGCAGCACGCTGCGTTCAGCCGATGCCGGCGTCAGCAGCGCGCATGCCGCCGTCGAGCAGGCCGAGCAGCAGCTTGAGGCCGCTCACGCTCAGGTGGCTCAGGCCAAAGCCAGCAACACCAAGGCGCAGGCGGACTTGGAGCGCTACAAGCCGCTTGTCGAAAAGGACGTGATCAGCAAGCAGCAATTCGACGCCGCCGTGGCCGCCGCGGACGCTTCCAAGGCCGCGCTTTCCAGCGCCCGCCACTCTGAGAAAGCCGCCGAAGACGGCGTGAGTGAGGCCAAGGAGCGCGAGACGCAGTCCGAGGCAAATCAGAAGTTCGCCCAGACTGGACCGCAACAGGTAGCCGCGCAGTCTGCCCGCGCCAAGCAGGCCGAGGCTCAGGTGCAGGAGGCTCAGGCCAAGCTCGACCAAGCCAAACTCAACCTCGGCTACACCCGGATCGTCGCGCCCACGGCTGGCATCATTACCCGCAAGAGCGTCGAGATCAACCAGAACGTAGCGCCAGGGCAGAACCTGATGATGCTGGTCTCTCTGGAAGGCCTCTGGGTGACTGCCAACTTCAAAGAAACGCAACTACGTTCCATGGCCGCCAAGCAGCCCGTTGAAATTGAAGTGGACTCGACCGGCAAGACCTACCACGGTACGGTCACGCAGATTGGCGGCGCCACCGGCTCAGTGCTCTCGCTTTTTCCGCCAGAGAACGCCACGGGCAACTATGTGAAGGTCGTCCAGCGCGTCCCAGTGCGCATCGATTTCACCAATCTGGCCAGTGAAGATCCAAATCATGAGCTACGCCCCGGCCTATCGGTCGAGCCCAAGGTGCGCGTCAAGCCGTAGTGATGATGCCTTAAAGGGACCTCCGACTCGCTCAGTAGCACGAGATATCTCGCGTTTTTGTCCGGCCATGAAAAATTGCAACTTGGCCGGATCCCCCTGCCTTGCGCAGTCTTATCGCGGAAATGGCGAGAAACCATGAACCTCAGCTCGCCTTTTAGGATCGTTGAATGAACACCGTGGCGCGTAAGAGTCAGAGATTTTTCTGCCTGAATAATAAATTTAAGCTGTAAAAGATTGAGTCCGTAAAGTACTGTAAAAGCGTCTGCCCAGAAAACACCTTTCAACTCTGGCAAATATCGTTATCATGGAGAATCTGCAAGAGATTGAATCTCTGACTTGCAGAGGGCCGTAAGGTGGACGAATGCGCAGGGGCTGGATTCCAGAATTGGCGCGTCGGTTGCCATTTCGGAAGATCTTTTTTCCCTTGGTCGCTTTCAGCGATTGCGCTTGCAGGCGGAATCACAGCAATATGGTATAAGATGGGATCGCTATCATAGATTGTTTTTCGAGGCGCAGATGGCAGATATTCAAGAGGCACCGTTTCTGGTTTATGACATTGGCGGCAGCCATGTTTCCGCCGCTCTCTGTCTGGGAGGCGATCTTAGCCTTGGGCCAGTTGTCCGCGCCCTTCATCCTGCCGAGCATTCGAGCGAAGCGTTCATCAGCTTCCTGCATGCTCTCGGCGTGGAGGCGGCGGTTGGCTATAGAGCGGCAATCGGAGCGATGCTGGCCATCCCCTGCCCCTTTGATTTTGAGGCCGGGATCAGCCTGATGCGCCACAAATTGCCTTATCTTTACGGGGTGAATTTGCGTCAGGCTTTAGCCGGGCTCTTCGGATGGGAGCCTTGCCGGATTGGTTTTCTTAACGATGCGGACGCCTACCTGCTGGGAGAGATTGGCGCTGGTGCCGCGCGTGGATGTGCGCGTTCCATTGGAATCACACTAGGCACCGGGACAGGGTCTGCTTTTTCAGTGGATGGCCATTTGGTGACGGAAGGTGTGGGCGTGCCGCCCGGCGGCGAGATTTGGAATCTTCCCTGCGAGGGCGGGGTAGTCGAAGATTTTCTTTCTTCCAGGGCTATCAGCGGCAGCTACAAGCGGCGCACTGGCATGGAGCGCGATGTGATAGAGTTGGCTGCGGATGCGCCTCATGATCCAGCGGCCGCGGAAAGCTTTCATGAGTTTGGGGAACATCTAGGATGGATGATCAGGAGAACGCTGGCCAGTTTTGAGCCCGATGTGATTGTGCTTGGGGGAGGGATCAGTCGGGCAGCCGGTTTGTTTCTGCCAGTGGCGCAGAGGCACTTGGTGGGTTCCGGCTTCCGGCTGGCGGTCTCCGAACTACAGGACCGAGCGCCGCTGGTTGGCTGCGCAGTGGCGCGTTTCAAGGGCTGAGCGATAGCGGTGGGAAGCAAGGTCCAGAGCTTTGAATGAGCCCGGTTTGTTCAGTATGGCGCGGTCCCGCAAAGGCATTAAATTCGCGCTCAAGCGCTCTTGGAAAACGTGCGGCTCCGCATTCATCCTCAGCAGTTCAAAAGATCCACCCGAAGGAGCTTCTGGAAATGGAAACTGCTCCCTTGGAATGGAAATAGTCTCGAACAAACCGCAGGTTGCACTTTTTTAATAAAAATATGAGACGGCTATCCTGGGTGCGAAAAAGCACGCAATCATGCCAATAAAACGACTCAAGTAGTGCATTTAACTTTATTTTTTACAGTAAGATCCAGCAACACATTAGACACTCTCTATGGCCTGATATTGGAGCGAATAAGACACCTGCCCATGATACCGTTCCCATTCAGATTTGCCGCGGCATTTTTTTTGCTTGACAAAGCTTGAATGTGCACTTCATAATCCAGATCGAAATCAAGATCAGTCGGAAAGACTGAGTTCGTGAAGGCAGAGCTTGCTGAGAGCGATGCTCGCGATGAACCGTGTGCCGTGGACAAGGTGGAACATAGCCGACGGGGGGAGAATTACTATGGAGCTATTTTCTAGGATCAGGCCGACAGCCTCGTTGCTGGCGCTGCTCATCGCTGCGCTCCTGCTTCTGCAATCGCCGCTTTTTGGACAAGCGACTACTGGAAGCGTGACCGGAATCGTAGCCGATTCGACAGGCGCCGTGATTCCACACGCAAGCGTGGAATTGACCAATCAACAGACCGGCATTACGCGCAAAACGGTCAGCAATGGGGTTGGCTCCTTCACATTTGCCGCCGTGGAACCGAGCATCGGTTACACAATTAAGGTTATGGTAGCGAAGTTCCGCCCTTGGGAGTCGCAACCGTTCGCCCTGCGTCCTGGCGATTACATCAATCTAACCGACATCCGGCTGGTTGTGGGTGCGGAAACTGAGCAGGTGACGGTCGAGGCCTCTACATCCACGGTAAAGGATCTGGATACCGGCGAGCGTGCGGATGTCATTACCGCCAAGGATATTGAGACTCTTGCGGTAGTGGGCCGCGATGCAACAGAATTGGTTCGCATGCTACCAGGCTTCGATATGTCAACAGGCAGCCAAGGGGTCAATAACAAGCCCGGTTATAACACCGCTGTTGTCGGACTGAGCGGACCCACCGGTAGCTTCTCGGCCAATGGCAGCGGAACGAATGGCATCAGCGTGGTTGCCGACGGCGTCTCCCTGACGGATATTGGCAGTAACTCTGGAACTGTTCAGAATGTGAACATGGATAATGTCCAGGAGATCAAGGTCTCGACTTCAGCCTATAGCGCGGAGAGCGCGGAAGGGCCGGCACTTGTAAACGTCGTCAGCAAGACAGGGACCTCGAAATTTCACGGATCGGCCTATTTTTATGCCCGCGACACCGTGCTGAATGCGAACGACTGGTACAACAATTTTCTGCGCCAGACGCGGCCAGAAGGGCGCTATTACTATCCCGGCGGCTCATTGAATGGCCCTCTGCTACTTCCCTTCACGCATTTCAATCACAATCGGGACAAGTTGTTCTTTTCCCTTCAGCTTGAATACTCAAATCAGCTCTTCTCGCCGGAAACACTTGGGAGTTGGGTTCCCACGCAAGCGGAACGCAAGGGTGATTTCAGCCAGGCTTCTCTGAATGCTCAGCTTTGCGGCGCGCGCCCTGACGGCGCAGCCAACCCGAACGCCATCCTGCCCATGTGCCAAACGCAGAATTTTTTGCCCAATGGAACCGGGGTAATCAATGGGAATGTTTCGAGTCAGAGCGATGCCAATGGCTTGGCGCTGATCAATTGGCTGCCGCAGCCCAACGCGGATCCATTCAACAACATAGATGGTTTTAACTACGTAAAGGAAGTCCTGCAGAACCAGAATGGTGACCAGTTTAACGCGAACCTTCAATACCATATCAACGATAACAATATATTGACCATGGGGTATGGCCGCCAATCACAAATTGCGCAAGACCCGGTCAATCTGGGCTACATTCCCGTCTCTTCAATCCTATATCCAGGCTCAGTAACCTCCGGCGACATCTCCAACATCCTGCACGCTCAGTACACACGGACGATCGGCGCGACGGTAACCAATGAGGCTTCAGCCGCCATGTCGTTCGTCTCGTCGCCCGGCAACATGGGAACTCCCGCAGCTGTGGATCGCTTCGAGACGAATACTTACAATGGCGGCAATGGGGACATGGGCTTTCTCGGCATGTACAAGAATGGCGGCGATTACTCCATTCCCGCCCTATCCGGTTACGGTGGCCTGGGCTATCCGAACATGCTGATGCCCGGCGGCTTTTATGCCAATAAGGTGCGCATGAAGAAGGTGGTTCCCGATGTTCAGGATATATTGACTTGGAGCAAAGGAACGCATTTGTTCAAGGCTGGCGTCTATTTCAAGAAAGGCATATTGAACGGCCTGGCTGACTACGGTGCTTTTCCTCAGGGCGAGTTCACCTTCAATCCCGGCAATGGTTATTTTCAGTATAGTGGTGTCAACTCGCAAGAGGGTAATGGGGACTCGATTGGCACAACCGCTCAGTTCACAGGTTGTGAAAGCTCAGATCCGCTTGGCAATGATCGGCTCTCCGGTGCCGCCTACTTGGGAGAGTGCATGAATCCCAGCGCCCTGATGTATATGGGATATGCGGATTCCTTCACGCAGACGAATTTTTCTCCTACCGTCGATATGCAATACACTACAGTCTCTGGTTTTATTCAAGACGATTGGAGGATTCGCCGCGTTACGCTCAATCTTGGCCTACGCTTGGAGCATCTGGGTGCCTGGAGTGATCGCCACGGCAACGGCTTGGCAACTTTTTCTCCCTCTCTCTATGGTTCGGAGTGCGCTGGATATACGTTGATGGCGGGGCGGCATTGCGGCGGTGTCAATATGCCTGGCCTTACTTGGCACGGCATCAATTCCGAGGTGGATAATTCCGTGAATTGGACCCCGAATCTGGTGCTCTCTCCGCGTTTCGGTCTTTCGTGGGATGTCTTCGGCAAGGGCAACACGGTGCTGCGCGGTGGCTGGGGCGTCTATCGCAGCCAGGAGGAGTTCAATCCCTACGCGATGGCAGCGGCAACGGCTCAGGGGTACAAAACCAGCTTTCTCCAGGGCGGGCTTACCTTCGGCCAGATTGACAGTACATCGCCGACTAACCCGCCTGATTTCAGCGCCTATACCATTTCGCCGGACGACACAAACCGGCCGATTCACCTGGAGTACAACTTCACCATCTCGCAGCAGTTGACCTGGAAGTGGCTTCGGAGTTCTCTCTTGGAGTTCGCATATGTCGGCAACGAGGGCAAGCATCTGAGTTCGTATAACAACGGTTACAACTCGATCTCCAACATCAACCTGATGCCTTACGGAACGTTGTTTAATGCCCCCTTCGAAGTTGTTGAAGATAATGCCACGCTCTGGAATGGCAGCGACGGGTCTAGCCCGACCGACTCCAGCCTGAATACCGCGGAGCAGGATGTCTACCGGCCCTACTCCTTTTACACCAATATCTATGTGCTCAACCACAACTACTACTCGAGTTACAACAGCGCGCAGGTCACCTGGAACAAGACGGCGGGCCGGATAACATTTGGCGCCAACTATACCTTCTCCAAGAATCTGGCTACGGCATCGTCGTATAACAACAATGTTGCGGACCCATTCAATCTGCGCAATGAGTATAATCCAGTGCCTTTCGATCGCACGCATGTATTTAATGTGCATTATCTGATCGACTTGGGGACGCACTATCGCCTTGGTTTCAAGCCGTTGAATGAAGTGGTCAACGGCTGGCAGATATCCGGGATTTCAACACTTCAGAGCGGGCCGCCGCTGGCATCCATCAACGGCGAGAACTTCGGTTTCGGATATGGCCTGATCAGCCCGGTGCAGGTTGCGACTAAACAGCAGGGTGGCCCGGATTCGACTTGCATCACTGTATACCATGTTCCGGCCGACGCGAATGGAAACCATTTCTGCGTCACGCAGTTGAACCCCATCACTTGGCTGGGTACGCCTGACATTCAACTGTTGCCGACGATAACCTGCAACCCAGCTGGCGGCCCCGCCAAGAATCAGTACATCAATGGGGCTTGCTTTGGGATTCCGCTTCCGGGGCAGAATGGCCAGTTGCGGCCGCCGTATCTCCGCGGACCGGCGTTTATGAATCATGATCTGACGATGTTGAAGAACGTCAATATGGGTGAGAAGAAGAACTTGCAGCTTCGAGCAGCGGCCTTCAACTTCCTCAACCATCCGCTGGTTTCGTTTAATAACAACGATACGACTTCCGACCTGGCACTGTCTCAGCAGGGCGGCACTGCCGGTCAATCGCTCAAGCAGTCCGATTTGACGGCGCAGGGATTCGGCATAGCCGCCATCAAGTACGGTGGGCGTTTGATCGAGTTGAGCGTGAAGTACCAGTTCTAGCAGTTTTCCGGTGGTCTGTACCGGACGGAACAGGCCGCAACGTGATCGAATAGAGGAGCGGCGAAGCAGGTCCGTTGCTCCTTTATTGAAGGTGATAAGCATTGCGGCAGGTCGGCGGCGAAATGGTTGCCGGCAGGATAGTTGCTCGCGAGTTGCATTGTAGTGGAGTTTGGGAGGAAATTATGGCCATCGTGTCCGCAGCTTTTCTTCGCCGGTTCGCCCGGATTGAGACTTTGGTTCTGATCGCCACCTTTTTGGGTTGCGTTTCCGGTGCTGCGCGTGCTCAGGTTCCGGTATCGGCCGGAACGGTTTTGAATATGCCGCAGATCAGCCTGAGCAACAACGCCCAGGTATACAAGATTTTGGTCGCAAAGAACGGGAATGTGCTCTTTCTTGACACCTACGGCGGCGGTCTCTACCAGTTGGCGCCCGGCGCAACGAGTATTACCACGATAAGCGCGTCGGGAGCAATCTTAGCGGGCGGCGGTAAGACCTGGAATGCCGGAATGGCGCTGGACTCTAACGATACACTCTATATCGGCACTGAGTGGGTCACTCCGTACTTCTACCGCGTTCCTTATGATGCTGCGACAGGAACCTGGCCTCTTACTGGCAGCAGTGATTGGCCGGCCGGCGACGCCGCCGTCAACAGTAATGGCGCGCGCGATATCGCCTTTGCCGACAACGGCGACATGGTGTTCAGCACCGAATCTGACGGTGAGATCATCGAGATGTCGATCTCCGCCGACGGCTCCACGGTGGGTGCTCCAGGAATGCATGGCGCATCGGGAAGTCCGGTCGTCATAGTAAAGGACTTGACGGCAGAAGCCGACAAGATCGCGGTCGATCACGCCGGGAACATCTATTTCATAGAAGGATGCTGGAGTTCGCGCAGTTCCGTGGCTGAGGGCGTGTGGATGATCCCCGCCAGCGCGGTGACAAGCGCCGGCGTCAGCGGTACTCCAATCGCTGGCGAGGCCAGCCCGATAGTGCGTATCGATCCAACGGGGCCCAATTACGCATTCAAAGGCATCACTGTAGACGCGGCAGGCAATCTGTATTTGTCCTCTGCAACTGACGGTTATGGCGGCAATGAAAGCGGAGTGCTGATGGTTCCCAATGAGAGCGGGAATCCCAAGGCACCGTCTTTCAGCCCTACATGGGCCGATGCATCCATGGTCGTTCCCTTCTCCACCAGTGCCGCAGTGGCAATCGATCCTCGCGGCTTCCTTTGGGTATCGACATTCACAAACACCGGCGTAACTTCACTGGGTTCTACAGAATTGGCCGCGCCAGCTATTCCCTATACCAAAAACTGGACGGCGTATGCGGTAGGTAGCGCCAATCTGGGTTCATCCTTGATCGGAACTGCGGGTAACGCTGGGACAATCTATTACAACTTTAGTGCCAGCACCACTCCTGGTAGTTTTGTGTTATCGCAGCCCGGCAATGGGTCGGATTTTGCGATCACCAACACCAATCCTCTGATGAATCCCGCCACTAAAACCACACCGGCCTCGGTCGATACTACAGTTGTTCCCTGCACAGCGGGCACGACTTACAAGCTTTGGCAGGCATGTCCTCTCTGGGTTGTCGCGAATCCACGCGTCGCCGGGGCGGTCTCTGGCCAGTTGCAGATGCTGGACGCGAGCAACAAAATCATTGGCAACAGTGCGGTGTCTGTTTTCGGAGTCGGCGAAGGTCCTGAAATCTCCTTTCTGGGTTCGAACGTGGCAACTACCATCGTTTCCAACGGCACGGATAATCCTGGAGATGGACAGGTTGCAGTCGATTCTTCAGGCAACCTATTTTCTCTGGGAAATTTGAATGTGAAGGAATTTCCTGCGGGTTCGACACCTGCGACAGCCGGCACTGTGGTCTATCAGTCTTCGACACAGCCGACCGGAGTGGCCGTGGATGGATTTGGCAATCTCTACGTTGGCGATCATGCCAAAGTGTATGAGGTTCCTAATGTCTCTGGGGCATTGGACATGGCCGCGCAAACTGCCCTGCTGACCGGACTTGGTAACCATCTGAATCTGGTAGCCGACGGTGCCGGAGAGGTCTATGTTGCCGACCAGGACAATGCGCAGGTTGTCAAGATTTCAAATGCTGCCGAGCGCGGCTTGTTCTTTGCTGATACCGTTCTTACAGTTGGCTCCGGCTTTACCGCACCTTCGGCCTTGGCGGTTGACGATAACAACGATTTATACATCGCCGACGGAGAGCAACTGTATGAAATCACGCCTGAGGGGTTCCAAGCGTCGCTCCCCGTCAAGCTTGCTGGCTCCGTAACCGGATTGGCAGTGGACGCTTCGGGGTCAGTTTATGTCGCGCAAACGGGCGGTTTGACTTGGATTCCGTCCGAGGCAACCGCTTCCAGCAACGTAGGTACACTCACCAGCAATGGCGCAATACCGATTGCATTTCCCGCAGGTTCCACGCCGGTTGGCGTGGCATTGGATCGAGTGGGAAATCTGTTTGTCTCGGCGAGTGGAACTCAGCAAAGTGTTGTCGAATTGAGCGTCAACGGTAGTTATGACTTTGGGCAAGTGATCCCGAAGGTAGAGACCGATGAGGAAATACAAGCGTACAACATTGGCAACCTGCCGCTCATGCTATCCGCGCCGGCCGGTGATGCTTCGACCTTGAGTGACTTTTATGCGGAGACGGCGGGAGATACTCCGGCCTGCGGAACAACTACTTCCGTTCCTGGTGGAACAGCCTGCTACCTGGGTTTGGGAGTTACGCCACTTGGTGTTCCTCCGGTAGTTGAGAGCGCAACTTTGACCATTGGGAGCAATGCCTCCAACGAGCCCTCCTCTACTCTTGTGGTCTCGGCCGATGCGGTCAACGATACACGCAACGCGACCACGACGGTCATTACGCCGATTACCGGACTGGTATATCCAGGAAATCCAACTATCACCGTAACGGTTACTTCGCCTGCGGGTACACCGACCGGAAATGTTGATCTCTCCCTGACTGGTCACGGGACCATTTCGCTGACTCTGAAAAACGGCATTGCTACCTATTCTCCCGCGGCGCTTTTCGGCGGAAACTACACGGTTAAAGCGGTCTACCAGGGGACTGGCGTTGCAGGAACTGCCCCCGACTACGGTGTGAGTGTAGGCAGCATCACCTTCAGCGTGGCGCTGGCCACACCGGTTCTGAGTGTTCCCGCGCCTGTCAAATACATCGTGTACCAAGGTACCACTACGATCACCGCGAATGTAAACTCGGTAGTTGGAACACCAACAGGCACGGTTACATTTAATAACGGCGCCAGTCTGGCCGATCCGAATCAGGGACCGATTACGCTGGACGGGCAGGGAAATGCCACATTTGATACATCAGGCCTAGCTTGCGCTGCAAATAGCAGTGCTCCTAATTTCGGCGTCCGGGATTGCACCTACACGCTGACGGCGGTTTATTCAGGCGATCAAAATTTTGCAGCCGCGACTTTTACCGTAGCGACCTTCCAAATCGTGGATCCGAGCATGTTGGTGACGGCCTCGCCGGCAACGCTCACTCTCACACCGGGTACTCCCGGAACAGTTGCACTGAACCTTCAAGCACTTGTTGGATATGGTGGATTGAGAGTTTCACTCACTCCGACGTGCATCTCAGGGGTACCAGAATATGCTGAGTGTACCTTTGACAACACAGCTATTCCAATAGTTGCTAATCAGACCGCTACGGTTAACATGACCATCAGCACCAATGTTCCGGTCAACGGAGGAGTGTATGCGTATGTCCAGCCGAGGCCCGCATCCTGGACACTTGCCGGACTCTTCGGTTTTGGCCTGATCGGCTTGGTAATTGGCAGAAAGAGCCGCTTCAATGGTCGTGTGCTCACTGCTTTCTGTCTAATTCTGCTGCTTGCAGGAGTATCTGGAGGTGTGACCGCTTGCACTAACAATGGCTATACGCACACTCCGCCCGCCCCTGTCGTTACCACGCCTGCAGGAACCTATCCTGTTGTGGTCACTTTTAGTCAGTACGGCACGGTGCATTCGTTGCCGTTCACATTGAATGTAACCGTGAACTAGAGGCCGCTGAATTCAGACTAGGCTGGAAGAACTTTCGAGGGGCGCGAGGCCGCCCCTCAGAGAGCAGCAAGTGAAAAGCCTCAAAGCCCGGGTGGAACAAGGCCACTCGCAATGTTGCCGGATATGAGTTCTTAGGAGGATTGTTATGGCCACCGAGTCGATCATCTCTTTGCGCGGATTCGCCAAAATAGCGCTTGCGCTGCTTTTCAGTGTATGTCTGTGCCAGGGAGCCTGGGCGGGTACAACTTCGTCTGTGGTTGCTACCGGCCAGATCAGCGCCGTCGCGACTCATCCTGCGACTTGGGGGCAGCAGTGGGAAACTGCGATCTCCAGCAAGGGCGATCTTATCACCGAAGATTTCGAGAACGGCGGCTTGTACCTGTTCCCAGCGGGTGGCGGGGCGGTGGTCACTCTGGTCGCTCCAGGCAATTCATGGACAAATTCCGGTGTAGCCTTTGACCCATGGGACAACCTGTGGATCGGTTATAACTGGACCGGTGAATTGCAGAGGATTCCCTATGCGAACGGCACCTGGAGCATGTCCGACCCGAATATTATTTCCTACCAACAGTCGTGGAATGCACCGCAGGCCAGTCAGGCGTTTAATACTGTCAATCCTTCTTTTAGCTGGTTCCAGCCCAGCGTTTTCGCCATTAGTCCCAGTCCGGCCAGCGGTACGACGGCAATCATGGCAGTGTGTGCTGCAAACGCTCCTGCCATCTATTCTTTCGTTTTTGACAATCAGGGAAATGTTCTTAGTGGAAACGTAGTAGTTTCCACAATGTCGAACAAGGCTCAGACAATTGCCGTTGACCACACCGGAAACATTTATTTTGAAGAACAGGCGGGCGCTCCCGGAGTCCTGTTCGCTCCTGCCGGCACGACAAATGCTACGGACACGGCTCTTACACGTGTGGATCCCAATCTCGGCAATCCGGATGGAGTGATGGTCGATACAAATGGGAACGCTTATATAAGCGACAGCAAGGCCGGAGTGTATTTGGTTCCCAGTGTAGGTGGAACTCCGACTCCTAGCAATGCGGTTCTAGTTGTGGCGATTCCGGCTTTAGCCAACGTCGATTTTGATCTCGCCCGCGGAATTATGTATGTTCCAACCAAGCCCGGTGAAAAGGCCGACGGTGGTGGCTGGAAATCACCTGGCGGCACGGTATATGACGATCTCGTCGCAGTTGCCTTGTCGAGTGTGAGTCTTGGTGATTTCGCCACCGGATTGTCAGGGGCAGCTCAAACAATCAATGTTGGGTTCGATGCCAGCACGACTTTGGGAAATATCGAGGTGGTTGAAGCAGGAGCCTCCACGGACTTCACTATTCTCAACAGCGGTACGTGCAAGACCGGGACGGTCTACGCCGCAGGCAGTACTTGCACGGTATTAGTGGCTTTGAATGCGCAGAAACTTGGCAATGTTTCCGGCACGATTGAATTGCAGGATTCGAATAGCAATGTATTGGCTTCGCTGGCGCTCTCTGGCATCGGCTTGACTCCTTCGATAGCCACCGGTACGGTCAGTGCCCTCACCTCCCAGGCATTCGAGGCGGTGTGGAATACCGCCATCTCCCCTTGGGGCGATCTATTTGTCATGGACTTTGAAGCTGGTGCCATATATGAGTTCCCGGCTGGCGGCGGTGCGATGAACACGGTCGTTGCACCAGGCGGCATGCTTAACGGCTGGACGGAGATTGGTGTCGGGATCAATCCTCTTACGAACGATGTGTTAACCGGAAACAACTGGGCAGGCTGCTTTTACTGGGACATTCCGTATAATCCCGCAACAAAGACCTGGGATGCGACGAAGGCTTTCCAATGGGGAGGCGCGGCACTAAACGCTCCACCGATGGGAGGGTGGTGTCATCCCGGCCCCATTTCTTTCAACGCCAGCGGCGTTGCTGCCTTTGGGAATGAAAACGGCTTTGATGGGATCATCGAAGTTCCGGCAGCTGTTGCGCCCGCAACGCAGCCGGCAGCAAACAGCGCCGTGCTTATCGCTACCGGGTTGAAGAGTAGGCCGAGATCGTTAGCGCTTGATAATGCAGGTAATATTTACTTTTATGAGGACGGAGGCGCGCCTGGGATACTGAGGGTAGCTGCTGGCCAAAGCGGATTGACCGGTGAAGCGTCGATGACCGAGGTCGATCCCGTGGTGGGCGGGACGCAGCTTCTGTCGAACATTGATGGCGTCTCGGTGGATGCGAACGGCAATGTATATATCAGCGATTCCGTGGTTGGTGTGGTCTTGGTTCCCAATGAGAACGGGACTCCGAATCCGAATGACGCTTACGTCCTGTCCCCGGTTCCAGCTGCCGCCAATGTCAATTTCGATGTAGCACGCGAAATCATGTATGTTCCCACCGCACCGAGTAAACCGAACGGTATTGACGCCGTCGTCATGAACAATATAAATCTGGGTTCACTCGCTGTCGGAATGCAGGGAACAGCAGCTACAGTCAATTTTGGATTGAGTGCGGGTGTAACTCCGGTCAAGGCTGCGATTGAGGAAGCTGGCGTCGCGACTCCGGATTTCGTTATTGCCAGCGGAGGAACCTGTGCGACAGGAACGGCCTTCGCGGCTCTGAGCACTTGCTCGGAAAATGTTGAACTCAGCCCGAATGCCGCCGGTGGTGTTTCCGGCAAGCTAGTGCTGCTTGACGCCTCGAACAATGTTCTAGGCGCGATGGATCTGGCTGGCATAGGGAATGCTCCGGCCATTGCCGTGACTCCTGCTCTGGAATACGTAATCGGCAATAAGCTCGCGATGCCAGGTCAGGTCGCAGTAGACGCAATGGGCAATACTTATGTGGCTAATTCTGGACAAGGAAACGTAATTATGTATCCGGCCGGATCAAATGGCTCGACCGCTGGAGTCTCTGTAGGTACCGGATTGACCAAGCCGACAGGAGTTGCCGTGAATGGCGCAGGCGATCTCTTCATCGGCGATAGCGGGAAGGTGTTCGAGGTTCCGAATTCGCCAGGCGGACTAGACGCCGTCGATCAGATGACTCTGATGAGCGGATTAGGTTCTAATCTGAACCTTGCCGTCGATGTCTTCGGAAACCTGTATGTGGCGGACTCAGCGAATGCACAGGTTGTTGAGCTTCCCAATGCTGGTAGTTGGTTTGCTGCGGCAAACAATGCCATGCAGACCCTGACCGGCTTTACCGCCCCTTCCGCAGTTGCGTTGGATGGAAGCGGCAACCTGTACGTCATCGATGGCGCCAATCTCTTCGAAATCACGCCTAGTGGCACAAAGACAACACTGCTCACCACATTGAGCGGTGCGACAGGTCTGGCGGTAGATGCATCAGGCTCAGTGTATATTTCGTCTCCAAGCGGAACGGTGCGCGTCCCGCTTGAGAGCGGTACACTGAACACAGGTGATCAGACGGTTCTTGCAGTGAGTGTAGCGAATCCCCAGAGTTTGGCACTCGACAAGGCCGGCAACGTCTATCTGGTGGATGGAACTGCTGATAACTTGCATGTTGTGAGTGTCAATGGAGTCGTCAGCACAGGATCTCCCGCTTTAGGTGTGCTGGGCACAGCTTCAGCCGATGTGCTGAACATAGGGAACGCCTCACTGACCGTCGCAGGTTTCGGCAGCAGTGACGCCGAGGATTTCTCAGCGACGGGTTGCACCAGTGCGGTGAATCCCAACGGTACATGCGCAGTGGCTGTGAGCATGAATCCCGGATCTGGAATTCAAGGCCCGATCTTCAGCGCGATTACGATTCAGGGCAACGAGGCGAATTCACCTGTCGTCGTGAACGCGTCGGGAGTTGCTCCAGCACTGGCGGTGAGCAAGACAGTCATTAGTGTTGGCAGCACAGCGAATGTACTGAGCGTTCCGATTACCGTCACGGTCTCTCAGACAAGCGGCACAGTCGTTCCAACCGGGAATGTTGCTATCAGCTTGGACGGCGTAGCTCTGCCGGTAGCGACTCTGACGTCTGGTACAGTTACCGTAACCGTGACGACCGGTATTCCAGCCGGCAGCCACGTCTTCAGTGCTGTATATATTGGCGATCGGGTTTATGGCTCTTCGAATGCTTCCATCACCGCCAATGTGGCGAAGGGAATGGCAACGATATTGCTTCCCGATCCGCCGCCTTACAGCATGTCCGAAACTGGAGACCCACCCTACGGTACTTACCCACAGACATACGATACGAATTATCTGGTTACTGTAACGGGTGTGGCTAGTTTGATTCCGACTGGAACGGTTTCCATCATGCAGGGAACAACTATCGTTTGCGGAACGGACAATAACGCGAATCCCCCGGTAGGTTCATTCCTTTTGGGTTCCGGAACGAATGCAGCACTGGTTCAGAATGCTCCTGGCACGACAACCTTCAATCCCGGATGCCTGCAGATTTCGCAAAACAACAATTCGCCGAACGTAGTCACCCCGCAGCTCATCACTTCCATTGTCTACAACGGCGATGCAAATTATCTGCCCGCGACAGCGACAACCACAAGTTCGGGAAAGCCCATCCTCTTTGAAGAACTACGCAACCCCAGCGTTTTAATCAGCCCGAACCCTGGCTCTCTCACGGTTTCAGGAGGCACGGGAAGCACGACGCTGACAATTACTTCGCTGCTGGGCTATGGCAGTGTGAGTACAAATCCAGCTTTCCCGTTGGCAGGCTCCAATAATCTGTTGAACTACTATACACTCCCGCTTCAATTTGCTTGCCAGGGGTTGCCGGCGTACGCGATCTGCACCTTCAGCGGGGGCAACTATACGGATTCGAATAATGTTTTCCATCCGGATGAGTTGTCAGTCAACACAGATCCATCTGTAACGCAAACCATCAAGGTAACCGTGACGACGGATATCTCCGCGGGAACCACTACAAGTCAAATCAACCGTTCGGTTCCCTTTGAGTTCGCGGCCCTCTTCGGGGTGGGCTTGGCTGGACTGGCCTTCGGCCGCAAGTCCGGCCGCAGAGGGCGCATTCTGATGCTGCTCTGTTTGGTGATGCTTACCACTTCAGTCGTCAGTCTGACAGCTTGCAACACGACGACACTGGGAACTTCTCAGGTTCTTACTACCCCGTCGGGAAGTTATACGGTGATTGTTACCGCGCAGGAAGTCGGTAGTGCGGTCGTGCAAACTAGCACTGGTCCGGTTATCGTATACGGTAGTCAGAATCAGATGTCATTGCCCTATACGATGACTGTCAAAGTGCAGTAAATATGAGATGAATCACAATTATGTGGGGTACCACATAATTGTGATTCATCTGCTGTTATTTCGCCAGCTCAATATCTATGCGCGCGAGGTCGTTGATCTGGTGCGCCCCGCGCTGCTAAGTGTGTAGGCGGAGCAGTCAGTTACTAGCTCCGGTGATCGAAGTATTGCGGAGCTATGTGATGGCCGCAGAAAAGATATACGCCGAACTGATAGGCTGCGTGCTTATGTTCGCGTTGGACTTGGCGTTTCCGCCTTACTAACGAGTGACTGCAACGCGCTTTGTGCAAGCCACCCAGGATTATTCTCAACTCCGGGAATCAACCCAAGCCTCAAGAAGATTCTCAACAAGATAGACGCCTGCATATTCATGTGGTATGAGAGCCAAAAGCCGCGTGAACCGTGGTCAGACCGCAGTGCCATCCAGTGCTATACACTTCCTAATTGCGGAAACAGAATGGGTGTTCCCCCGAAATTGTGGCACTCAAAGTGACGTGACCAACAGGGAGCGGTAACCTTCCTCGCATCTCAATAGGGTATAGTTCTAGTTTCGTTCTAGTGAATTGCCGTCGAGCCTACCTCTCCCGCGTCGGGCTTGTTGCGGCTGAGCAGGAAGGCCAATGCTACCAATCCAACCGACATCCACGACAACTGCATGTAGACATCCTGATAGGCCTGCATCTGCGCCTGGCGGTTGAGCTGATTGTAGATCGAGGCTAGTGCCATACCTCCGCCGTTAGGCCCTCCGAAGCTGTCCCCGAAGAAGCCAGTGAGCGCTTGCAGTTGATGACGGTATTCCGGATTGGCCAACGTCATATTATTTTGCAAAAGCTGTTGATGCCAGAGGGCGCGGCTAGTTACCTGGGCATTGGTAACGGCGATCAGAATGCTGCCACCGATGTTGCGCACAAAATTGATGAGTCCGGCCACCTGGTTGCTCTCTTCGCGGGGCATACCCACGTAAGCCGCCGTGGTGATGGAGATGAAGCAGAAAGGGATAGGCATCATCTGAATGACGCGCAGCCAGGAGGCGGCGCTGAAGGTCATGTCCAGCGTAGTCACCTGGGCTGCGTAGCGGAAGGTAAGGACGAAAAGCGTAAAGCCGGTCATTGCCAAATAACGCGCGGCAACCTTGCCAGTAGCGTAGCCGGCGATGGGCATGACCACCAGCAGCACGAGGCCACCGGCGGTAAGCGCGATGCCAGCGGTGGTGGCGTTCCAGCCCAGCAACTGTTGCATGAACTGCGGCTGCAAGACGGTATTGGCGTTCAGCACGCCGCCCACCAGCGCCATTAGAAAGCAGCAGATGGCAAAGTTTTTATAGCGGAAGAGCCTTAGGTTAATGATGGGATTTTTGTGACGCAGTTCCCACCAAATCAATGCGATCATGCCGCCGGCGAAAAGAAATGCAAAGAAGCGGATGAAGCCGGAGGCGAACCAGTCGTTCTCTTCGCCCTTGTCCAACATGATCTGCAATCCGCCCATGGCTAGGGCAAGAAAGCCCAGGCCGAGGTAATCCATCTTCCAGAGCCGTGAGCGGTCGGCCTTGATCCAGGGCGGATCTTCGACCAGGCGGCTGACCAGATAGAAGGCCAGAATGCCGACGGGAATGTTGATGAAGAAGATCCAGCGCCAACTGAAGTTGTCAGTAATCCAGCCGCCCAGCGTGGGACCGATGGACGGCGCGAGGACGGCGACCAGGCCGTAGAGGGCGAATGCTTGGCCGCGCTTCTGTGGCTCAAAGCTGTCGGCCATGATGGCCTGAGCCATAGGCTGCATTCCGCCGCCGCCCGCGCCCTGCAACACGCGGCAGATGAGCAGAGTGGGTAGCGTGGGCGCCGAGCCGCAAAGAAAGCTGGAGACGGTGAAGATGACCACGCAGAAGAGAAAGAAGTTGCGCCGGCCCATGACGCTGGAGGCCCAGGCGCCGATGGGCAGGACAACGGCGTTCGAGACCAGGTAGCTTGTCAGCACCCAAGTGCCCTGATTAGTGCTGGCACCGAGCGAGCCGGCGATATGCGGCAGGGCGACGTTGGCGATCGATGTGTCCAGCACCTCCATGAAGGCGGCCAGCGCCACTGTCATGGCGATGAGCCAGGGGTTGACGCGAGGCTTCCATGGCACAACCAAGCTCGGCTGCATCTGCGCGGTCGCGGGCGATGGCTTTTTCGACTGGGAGGGGAAGTCCATAAATCAGGATAAACGAAAGTAGGCAAATGAGGGGCCGGAGCTGCTCGATCAGGCGCGAAGCCTTCCTGAAACAGTCAAGGTTTCTCCGGGCAAGGGGCTTTTCAATTATGATGAGCGTGAATTGACAAAATAGAATTCAGGGCTTGTATACGCTCCTCAGAAGGAGATTGGATGAAATACTCCCCGTTTCGCTACAGCGTTTTGGCTGGCTTAGCACAGGTGTCTCTATTGGCGCTGTCGGCGCAGCTACACGGACAGGCCCCAACATGGCCGCTCGACGGACCCTCCTTCAGGGCCTCCACCGATGAGATCCAGAAGGCGGCGGCCAAAGTAACAGCGGAGCGGTTCGCTGAGGCCACGATTCTTTTTGAGCGCGACGCGTATACGATTGACGGGCAGGGGCGTGTGACGTATCGCCATTCGATGATCTGGCGCATTGAGACCAAGGCTGGGGTGGATGATTGGACGGAGACCTCGGAGCGCTGGGAGCCCTGGTATCAAAAGCGGCCGGAGATTCATGCGCGGGTGATTGCGCCGGATGGGAAGGTGGTCCAACTGGACCAGAAGACGATCACTGACGGACCGGCCAGCGAAGACGCGGAAGATACTTATACCGATGCGCGCATCCGCAAGGCACCGCTGCCAGGGCTAACGATTGGCGCAATCGTCGAGGAGGAGACGGTTCTGGAAGACAAGTCGCCCTTTTTCACTGGAGGCGGAATCTATCGCGATTTCTTCTCGCGGAATGTGCCGATTGTTCATAGTGAACTGGTGGTGGACGCGGCTAAAGAATTGAAGCTGCAATACCGCGCGCATCTGCTTCCCAACATCGTCATCACCGACCAGGAGCGGGGCGGAGCGCGCCATCTGAAGTTTGCGCAAGGCTTCCAGCAGGCGTATGTAAACTCAGACATCAAGCTGGCTACGCACAATTATTCTGTGCCGATGGTGGAGTTTTCCACCGGGGATTCTTGGGCGTCGGTGGCCAGCTCTTATCGGCAGTTGGCGGAGCCGCAGATTGATCCTGAGAAGGTGAAGGCGATGCTTCCAACCGAAGCTTCTGCCAATCGCATGGAGCGGATCCAGCGCATTGTCTCGCGTCTGCACAAGGAGGTTCGCTATACCGGGCTCGAGTTTGGCCAGGCAGCGCTGCAGCCGCAGACGGCGACCGAAGTTCTCAAGCGACACTACGGCGACTGCAAGGACAAGGCGGCTCTGCTGGCGGCCATGCTGCGCGCCGATGGGATAGCGGCCTACCTAGCGCTGCTGGACGCCGGAACGGGCGTTGACGTGACCCCGGAACTGCCAGGGATGAATCAGTTCAATCACGCGATCGTCTATCTGCCGGCCGACGGTAAAGGCAATGAGGCGATGTGGATCGACGCCACGGCGGAGTTTGCAGAAGTGGGTACGCTGCCATCGATGGACCAAGGGCGGCTGGCGCTGGTGATCGCCGAGCGGACCACGGAGCTGACGATGACGCCGGAGCCGGCCTCCGGGGGCGACCAACTGACCGAACTGCGCAATGTGGATCTGACCGAATATGGACCGGCGCATATCACCGAGACCTCGCTGACGCACGGGGAGATCGACGAGATCTATCGTGCCGATTTCGGAGGTGCGGAGACGAGGGAGAAGAATGTCAATCTGGAGACCTATGCCAAGAATCACTATCTGGCCAAGGCGCTGAGCAGCGTGGAGCATGGCGACGGGCACGATTTCAGCAAGCCATTCCATCTCAAGCTGGAGATGGCCGCGGCGCGGCGCGGCAATACTCTGCTGGACGATGCGGCGACGTGGATTCCCTTTTCCGGAGTCTTTAACCGGCTGCCGGATTGGTTCAAGGAAGATCCCAACCCAAACAACGACAAGCTGACCCCGCAGCAGGAGGAGAACCGGAAGAAGGCCGAGGCGGCACGGGCGAGCGCATATGATGTGCATCCGTTCATCACCGAATGGCGCTATACGATTACGCCGCCCGACGGTTTCATACTGCGCGCGCTGCCGGAGGATAAAGAGATCGCCATGGGTCCGGCTAGATTCACATCGCACTATGAAGTGGATGACAAGGGGGTGGTCAAAGGCGTGCTCCGCTTTGATTCGGTCAAACCGAAGTACACTGTGGATGAAGCTCTGGCGCTGCGTGAGGCCGTGCTGGTGGCGTACAAGCAAGACATGGTCGAGGTCCGCTTCGATCAGATCGGCGCCCGGCTGATTGCTGCGGGCCGGATTGGCGAGGCACTGGCCGCTGACCGCGCGCTGATCGTGAGCCATCCCGGAGAAGCGGTGCGTCATGCGCAGTTCGCCTCTGCCTATCTGGATGCGGGCATGGGAGACAGGGCGCGGGCTGAAGCGCAGACGGCGGCGCAGAAGGACTCCAACTCAAAAGCCGCGTTCAGCATGTTAGGCTGGGTCTGCCAGTTCAACGCCATTGGAGTCCGTTGGGGAATGGGCTTCGATTGGGATTGCTCGGCCAATGCCTATACGAAGGCGCTAGAGCTTGATCCGGACGACACAAACACCATGCTGAATCTGGCCATTCTGAATGAGTACGGCCATGACGGCGAGCGTTATGCCGCCGATGCATCAATGGCTGAGGCTATCCGCCAATACCGTGCGGTGAAAGAGAAGGACAAAGCGACCGCGGATGAGTACGAAGACAACCTCCTCTATGACCTTCTCTATGGCGGCCGCTACTGGGAGCTGGAATCGGAGTTAGGCAAGATATCTTCCTCTGCCTCACGAAACGCGCTCAGTATTGCGGCCGCAGTTGCTCGGCTGGGCGGAGCGGCGGGGATCCGGGCAGGGATTTCACGGGCCGATCACCTGGAAAGCAGCGCGCAGGAACGCAGCGCCGCCCTGGTAACAGCCGGCCACATGCTGGCACACCTGCGACTCTACTCCGAGGCTGTGGGGATTCTATCGGTGGGCGCAGAGGGAGAGAACAACTCCGCAGATGTTTCGCAAGACATTGAGTCATACCAGCAACTGGTGCCTTGGAAGGGTGAGTTCTTTCCATCCAGCGATCCGCGTAGCCCGGTGCAGCGGCTGTACATCGCGTCTCTGATTGGCGGGTTGGATGAGAAAAGCGCCGCGCAGCTGATATCCCGCCACATCTGCGGATCGGAGACGGAATGGAAGAAAAAGCTGCGAAGCATTCTGGACAGCCAGGGATTATTGAAGCTGGAGAGCAGGCGGGATGGCGGCTCCTCCCTTCTAGTGCTGGATAAGATCGCCGGTCATTTGAAGTTCACGGTTACCGGAGACGACCGGAACGGATACCGCGTGACGCTGCAGAGCCGTGGATCCTGGCCGAAGCATTACTTTGTAAGTAAAGATGATACAGGTTACAAAGTAGTCTCCGACGGCAATCTGTTTTCCGAGGCCGGAAATGCAGCTTTGTATCTGCTGCGCTCCGGCAGAATAGCCGAGGCGAGGTCGCTGCTGGACTGGATGCGCAGCCATGTGCATAGAGGAGGTGGCGACGATCCGCTTAGCGGGCCGGTCTTTCCGCGCCTCTGGACGATCGGCAAAAGCGGAAGCTCGGAGGAGATACGTCTAGCGGCAGCTTCTCTGGTCGTCTCCACGCCGACCATCAGGCAACTCCTGCCCGCAGTTTATGCGGCTTGGGAGAAGGCTGTCGATCCTCGGCGCACTGACCTGAGCCTGGTGCTCGCCTGGGGATACATAGAGACGGAGAACGGCTCCGCGCTCAAGGCTGTTAGCTCCGAGATCCTCACCAAGTATCCCGAGTCCTATGAAGCAATTGATCTCGTCTGTAAGGCCGACGCTCTGCTCAAGGATTGGAAGCCCATGTATCAGATGTTGGATGAACACATTGCCAAGCATCCGGACGATGAGATCCTACTGCGCCAGAAGGCCTATGCGGCGGAATTGCAGGGCGACTTTGTCCTGGCGCGCGCCACCGAACAGACAGTGATGGATTTGGGAAAGGCCGGCGCCAACGACTACAACATGTACGCCTGGACAGCGCTTTTTGACGGCAAGGTGGACGTGGAAGTAGTGAAAAACGCACAGCAATCCACCATGCTCACCAGCAACTCGAGCTATAACGAGTTGCACACGCTGGCCTGTATCTATGCTGTTCGCGGCAAGACCCACGAGGCCCGTGAGATGCTGTTGAAAGCCATGGAGGCTGACGAGCTTTCTCTGCCCAACTCGGCGATTTGGTTCGGTTTCGGCTCCATCTACGAAAAGTACGGAATTAACGACGCAGCCATCGATGCGTATCGCAAAGTTGAGAAGCCTGATGGCCCCATAGGCCCCACCGACACCTACGTACTTGCGCAGGCGCGGCTGAAGGCCCTCGGCGCTTCCTCACAGAATTAGGGCATTTTCAGTATGAGTGCAAACTGTAGGATAGTACCGTGGGTTGTGCTCTTGGTGGTCATCTACGAAAGGATCAATCTTATAAATCTGGGTATCCCAGGTCCGAATCTTTGGACTTGGGACACGAACACCCGCTACTCGGCCAGCGCCACTTGCGCCCGCGCCGCACTCATCCGCCGCACCAGAACCGGAAGGCCAAAGGCCGCGCTAGCCACGATTGCCGTCGAGATCAGGTCATTGCGATAGAAGGGCAGGGCAGCGGCATAGCAGGCGCCAAGCCCGCCGAGAGTATGCGGATACGGAGCCGCAAAACCGCTCACCCAAACCGCGTAGTTCGAGACGATAAAGAAGGAGGTCGGCCCCAGCAGCGCGCCTGCGCCCACGCGCGCCACAGTTGTTCGGCTCTTCAGCAGAATCTGCCCCAGAGCCATGGCCATCGCGTACCAGCCCCATGTGGGCAGATAAGTTTGCCATGTGAAGGCATAGTGGTAGCTATAGACGGTCAGCAGGTAATCCGTAGCCATCAGCGCCGACAACGGAGCCAGCATCTCACGCCACGAACGCCGCGCGCCAAAGTACAGCAGCGCGCCGCCCACTGCGGTAAAGTTCATCCAGCCCGCATGGGGCAGTAAACGGCTCAGCACGGCAACCAACAGGAGAAGATAAGCAGGCATGTACACCTCGGATTTCTTGGATTCTGGACTCTTCACAGGAAGAACCGCTAGCGCTCTTTTAATCTTGAAGGCGAAGCGCCCTTCGGTCAACTCAAGTATTTCACAAAATGAACAACTCTTTCAGTTCTTGAATAAATTTCCTGGCTCTCACCGCTGCTCCCGCCCGTTCATTGCTTCGCCGGCTTCCTCGCGCCCGTCGACGATATAGACCCAGCCGTCCAGAGGCGACTGATGCTGGTTCCGATCCGCGTCTTCGTGGAGATAATCAAAACGCAGATCGGTGAATTGGATGGTGGTCCACTTGCGGCCCGGTGCCACCTGCGGTGGGGCCAAACCAGGAGCCACAACGGGACCGGCATCGCGCACCACGGCCCACGCGCCCCAGTCCAGAAAGACCTGCCCCAGCAGCGTGGCTTTCGCGGTTTCAATGGCTGCGGTTGCGGGCGGCTTGTAGATCGCCGCATGCGAGTCGCTCACGATCTCGCCCGTCAGTGTGTTGATCTCGGCTGTCTGATAGAACTCCGGCGTCTCCACTATCGCGTGCCAGCGGAAGGGATTGATGGGGTAAGGCTCAAGCCCCACGCGCTTGACCGGGGCGGTGACGATCTGGGCATTCTCCAGCAGCATCCGCGCCCGCCCCTGCTCGGCGCGCCGCCAGCCCCACAGCAGAACCATCGCAGTGAGAGCGAAGATCGACCAGCCGCGGCCACGAAACTTCGTTCTCTTCGCGCCGATCTCGGAGTCGGCCAGACCCAGAAGCCAGGGCATGACTAACGCAAGAATCAAAACCGCCCACAACACTGGCTCGTAAATGAAGACAAAGCTGCCCGCATACCAGCGTGGATTGAAGGGATAGAAGGGACGCAAGCCGTAGTTGTTCGTCCAGTCCAGCAGCAGGTGGCTCAGCGCGGAGAGCAGGGCGGTAAGGTAAAGCCATCCCCAACGAATCGGCGGGGGCGTTTTTACATCTTGGTGCGGCGCATGGCTTCTGTGCGCACGCCAAGCCCGGAGGCTGAGATCAATCAGCCCCACCGCCCCCACCGCCGCCGCCGCCACCAACGGCGTACCCAGGAACGTATGCGTAATGCCGCGATGGTGCTTCAGTTCCTCGACCGGCCCGGCCAAGCTCCACAGCACGTCAATGTCCGCAGCCTCGGCAGCCAGCACGGCGACCAGCGTCGCATAAGCTGTCTTGCGGTTCAGCCCCGCCCTGCCAATGCACGCTCCTGTAAGAAAATGTGTGATCGGTTCCATAAATGCTCTGCCAACCATACTATCCTGCTAAACGGCTCCTATAATTCTTTTCATGGGTGAACAAGAGATTCCAGATTCAAATCCAGCCAAGCGCGCCGCCGAACTGCGCGCCGAATTGCGCCGCCATGAGCACCTCTACTATGTTCTAGATGCGCCGGAGATCTCCGACGCCGCTTACGACGCGTTGATGAATGAGCTGAAAGCCCTCGAAGCCGCGCACCCGGAACTGCTCACGCCCGACTCCCCCACGCAGCGCGTCGGCGGCAAGCCGGCTGAGGGCTTCCGCAAGGTTGCCCACTCGCGGCCCATGCTCTCGCTGGACAACGCCTACTCAGTCGAGGAACTGGCTGCCTGGGATGCACGCTGCCGTGAACTGGCAGGCTCGCTTGCCGTCGAGTACATGGCCGAACTCAAGATGGATGGTCTGAGCGTGGCGCTGCGCTACGAGCTGGTGGAGGGTGGCGGCGCACGGCTGGTTTCTGGTCTGACGCGCGGCGACGGCCAAACCGGCGAGGATGTCACCTCGAATATCCGCACCATTCGCAGCGTGCCGCTGACGGTTTCTGCCGAGAAGTTGGCAAAGGCCGGTCTCCCGTCGGCTTTCGAGGTGCGCGGCGAGGTGATTTTACCCACGGCAGCCTTTGAAAAGCTGAACGAGGAACGCGAAGCTGAGGGGCTTGCACTTGCCGTTAACCCCCGCAACGCCGCTGCAGGTACGCTACGCACGCTGGAGCCGAGCATTGTCGCTAGCCGCCGCCTGGATTTTTACGCGTACTTCCTTCTGGTTGATGGCGACTATTGGCCGCAAGGGCAACGCATCACTCTGGACACTCTGACTTCCATCGGCTTCCGCGTCAATCCACATCGCAAACTGGTTTCCTCGGTCGAGGAGATGATTGCCTTCATCGACGAAGCCGAGGCCGCGCGCTCGACGCTCGGCTATGAGATCGATGGCGTGGTCCTCAAGGTGGGCTCGTACGCCGCGCAGCTGCGGCTTGGTTATACCGGACGCGCGCCGCGCTGGGCGATTGCCTACAAGTTCACTGCCCGCTCCGGCGTTACGCAGGTCAACGCGATCACCGTGCAGGTGGGCCGGACCGGCAAGCTGACCCCGGTGGCCGAGCTTTCGCCTGTCTTTATCGGCGGTACCACAGTAAGCCGCGCCACCCTGCACAATGCCGACTTCATTGAGCGGCTGGGCCTTCGGCTGGGCGACTGGGTCAAGGTCGAGCGTGGCGGCGATGTGATTCCCAAAGTCGTTGAAGTATTCGAGGACGTTGATCATCCGAGCGGAGTCTTTCGTTTTGATTTCCCGACGGTTTGTCCGGAGTGTGGAAGCGCCGCTGTTCGCGCTGAGGGCGAAGTCGACTTCCGCTGCGTGAACGCCGATTGCCCGGCCAAGCTGCGCGAGAGCCTGCTGCATTTTAGCGAGCGCAAAGTGATGAACATCGAAGGGCTGGGCGAGGCCGTGGTGCAGCAGTTGCTAGAGCGCGGGCTGGTGCATAGCGTTGCCGACCTTTATTCCCTTACCGCCGAGCAATTGATTGGCCTTGAACGCTTTGCGGAAAAATCCGCGCAGTCGCTGCTCGAAGAGATTGAAGCCTCCAAGCACGCCGGATTGGCGCGCGTGTTGGGAGGATTAGGCATTCGCTTTGTGGGCGAACGCACAGCTAAGCTGCTGGCCGAAGAGTTTGGTTCGATGGAAGCACTGCGGGCCGCGACGGCAGAGGAACTGGAACGTGTTGAAGAGGTTGGTCCGCGCATCTCGCAGGCGATTCTGGAGTTTTTTGCGCAACCGGCCAATCTGTCTCTGGTTGAAACTCTTCGAGCAGCCGGGGTGGATATGACGGCGGAGAAGCGGCAGCGCTCGACGCAGTTGGCTGGGCTGACTTTTGTGCTGACCGGCTCACTGCCAACACTCACGCGTGAGGAAGCCAAGGCCAGGATCGAGGCCGCCGGTGGAAAAACCGCAGGCTCAGTGAGCAAAAAGACCAGTTACGTGGTGGCAGGCGAAGAGGCTGGCTCGAAGCTGGAGAAAGCGCGGGAACTCAAGCTTCCCGTGCTGGATGAGGCCGGGCTGTTATTGCTGCTTGCAGGCACGGCTCCCATGCGGTGATTCTCGCTTTTTCCGCGCGTGCCTCAGACCCGCGCAGATGGAGTTTCGCGGTGTACAGCAACGGCGCTATGGCCAAAAGAATCAGCAGCAAGTCGAACCACATGACAGCCTCACAATGTCACGATACCGGTCTTAACTGAAGCGGCGGCGGGCGGCGATGCCTGTACGCCGCTCGACGGTCCGCGATTCACGTTCACGCTCCCGTTCCCATGCCGCGGCGCGCCAATTGCGCGAGGCATAACGGGGTGCCTCGTCGACGGGTACCGGAAGCTCTTCAATGCGCGGTCTCGGCGCGGGAGGTACCAGTTCCATGGGCATCCGCAGCGGCGACCGGACGGGCGCGGCGGCGGCTGGCGCAACAGGCGTGGAGGGCACCATCGGTCTTGCCGACGCAACCGGAACCGGCGTGGGAATTAGCCGCGCGGAGGAGTCGATCTCCTGGTAGGCGGCGCTCGAAGTCAGGCTGGTGTCTTGTGCAATCGCCTGCTCCATGAATTCGTCATCAACCTCCAAAGCTGCCACCCGCGGCGCACGTACCGTCAGAGCTCTAGCCATAAACTCATCCACTAATTTATGCAGGCAGGTCTGGCCGCAGAGATGCTTTGAGCCGGGACGCAGCCGGTTGCGCGAGTTCCACCCGCTCACCCGCAGCTCACCTCCCTGGTCATAGGCTACAAACCAGTGGTTCGTCTGCTTTTTCTCCGTTCCGCAGATGTCGCACGATATTGCTTGACGGATCACCGCACCTTCCCCCTGTTCGCACAACCCTATCGCGGTCTGGCAGATTCCTGTCTTTCGTTCTGCCGAAGCAACTGACGGTTGAATGGCCTGGCTTCAAACCAGTGCAACCGCGTAGACGAACCCGGCAGAGTGCAGCTAGCGCACGTCTACATCTATTTCATCGTGTTTCCGGCGAAATCAGTGAGGGCTGTACGGAAAGAATCCAGAATTGAGGCAAAGGTGAACGACAGGAAGACTGTCAGTTCAGATTTGGGACTGCGGCGTGCTTTTGTGGAAAAATAGGACGAAAAAATCTCCATCGATTTTTCAAGGAAGTTTGTCGGTGACCGGAGGCTTTCATGCTCTTTGAAATACCTGACAAATGAAAGGGCGCAAGACTTGCCGCGCCAGATCAATTCAGCCTTGACCATATTCTTGCCAGCATCTATGGAGTTGCTGATTTGGGCGCGAAGTAGCCCTTTTTTGCTCGAACCTGGTAGCGCCGGTCATTACAGAAGAGATAGATCGGGCGGAAGGCGCCATTCTCCTTGAAATCGGCCGGAGTGTAGGTTAGAGCATACTGGCTGCGCAGTTCTTCTTCGATGTTGCCGAAGCTGTTGGACATCTCCTCGACCGACGGCGGAAAGAAGGCCTGCCCGCCAGTCTCAGAGGCCATCTTAGTCAACACGTCGTCGCCCTTGCCACGGCTGGGCGTCCAGTTCGTACTGACAGCGTAAATGATGGTTTCCGCGCGCTGGCATTCCTTGATGGCTTCATCGATGTAAACGCGGCTCACGTTGTCGTCGCCGTCAGAGATCAGTACGATGGCTTTCCGTACCGGGTCTGGACCGCGCTCGGTGAGCAGCTTGTCGCGGCAGGCGGTATAGACGGCGTCAAAGAGCGCCGTGCCGCCGGCTGGACGTACCCGGTTGAGGCCCGTCTCCAGAGCGTCGATATTGTTGGTCCAGTCCTGGTCAACCCTTGCGACTTCGGCAAAATCCATGACGAAGGCTCGGTCGCTCTTGGCCTTGAGAATCTTCAAAAGGAACTCGGTTGCGGATTGCTGCTCGAACTCGAAACGGGTCCGGATCGAGGTGCTGGAGTCAATCACCAATCCCACCCGCAGCGGCAGGTTAATCTGCTGGTGGAAGGAGGTCACCTTGGAGGGCGCCTTCTGGTCGTCGAGCAGAGCAAAGTCGCTTTGATGCAGGTTGGGGATGTAATGGCCGTGCCTGTCGGTCACGGTGAAGATGAGATTGACCTCATTGACGCTTACTGGGGGTAGTTTAAATGGAACTACGTCCGCCGACTGATCGGCAGGCTGCTGGGCAGCGGTTGGTTGAGCGGGCTTGGCGGCAGGCGGAGGCGCGGGCTGTTGGGCGTACAAGGCGGAGAGCGCAAAGACTGCCGCAAATACGAGTGCTGAAAACTTTCTATTCATGACGATTCCATTTTATCAAGAGCGGCTCATCTTTGCGCCATGATCCTTTTCAATGAAGGCGGGAGGTGGAGGCACGCTTTGGCGGAGAGGCTGTTCCCAGGTTTGCCAACTCGGCCAGTAAACACAAGGCGCTGATCGCCGGGCTGGGCAGTTACAATGCTCTGGCGCGGGTCTTAAGGCACGATAATGCGAGGCATCCAGCGAGTTGGATGCCTCGCATCAAGATTAAGGCAGCTCGGTGCATCAGCTGGTGCGGAGTGCAAGCAATCCGCAGCTATTTCATGAATTCAGAGAGAAGCTCCCAGATGTAGTACACAACGATGATCACCGTCACCGCTCCAACCGCCCAAAGAGAGACGCGCAGTGCGGGTTCTATCTTGTTGACTTTGGCGACAATCGCCTCCTGGGCGTCCTTCTCATGCTGGAAGGCTTCATCCAGATAAATCTGGTCGTCTTCGTCGCGGGTCAAAGTGGTGCGATAGATGAAGAGCGCCGCCGCAACCAGAGCCGCTAATCCCCAAAGGGACAACATCACCGGAATAAACATCGTAATCCCCCCCATCAGGTTCTTCAGGCCCAAAGGTCAACGGGTCCAGAATAATTACGTGGCCCCATTCAGCAAAAGAGCCGTCTGGTGGACCATCATACCCCCGAAAGGGTACTGCTGTGGAGAAATATTTTAGGCAGATTTTTAAGTAATCGAATTGTCGCCGCATCATCCCAGAAATATTTCCGTTGTCAGATTCTTACTGCTCCTGGCCAGATCGTGGAATGGAACAGGCATCCGGTGCGACTTTCTCGCTCGCGATTGCATCGAATGAGAGGAAGCCGCGATCGGGGCCTTGAATCCCCGCGCGGAGAGCAGTAAAGTTAAGATTCCGGCAAGTATTTCACATTTTGGGAGAATTCATGGCCACAGCAACCGTTACCCCCACCCAGGAAGCCGTCAAGAAGGCTCCTCTTAATCTGTCCCCTACCGCCATCGCCAAGGTCCGCGAGATCATGGCCACACAGGATCCCCTGCCCGCTGGGCTGCGCATCGGCGTGGTCGGCGGCGGCTGCTCCGGCTTTCAGTACTCGATGGCCTTTGAAAATCAGGCCGGGATGATGGACAAGGTCTTCAGCTTCGAAGATATTAAAGTCTTCGTTGATGCCACCTCATTGATGTACCTGAATGGCTGCACAGTGGACTACGTGGAGAATCTTGAAGCCGCCGGCTTCAAGTTCGACAACCCCAACGTCAAGAGCACTTGCGGCTGCGGCTCCAGCTTCAGCGCGTAAGGATCGAAGGCTCGTTGCTATCCAGTCTTCTGGCAAGGCCCGCCCCGTTGGTGGAGGCGGGCCTTGTTGTGTTCAGTAGTTTCGTATTCTGCAAGTACAAAAATATCGAGCATTCAATTTTCATCCCCGGTACAATCAAACTGTGACCAAAAACTCCCCATCCCCGCCCCCCACAGTGGGCTTTATTTCCTTGGGCTGCCCTAAAAACCTTGTTGATTCCGAGGTGATGATGGGCTTGCTCGACCGTGCCGGCGCTCGCCTAACCGCTCACCCCGAAGAGGCTGAAATTCTCATCGTCAACACCTGCTCCTTTATTGACACAGCCAAGCAGGAGTCGGTGGACACAATCCTCGAGATGGCTCGCCACAAGATTTCTGGCTCGGCGAAGAAGCTCATCGTCGCCGGCTGCCTGGTGGAGCGTTACCGCGACGAAATCTGCAAGAGCATTCCTGAAGTGGACGCCGTTGTCGGGACCGGCGAGTTGGAAGCGATCCTGGAAGCAGCGGGTATGCAGGCTCCCCTCGTGGCGGCTTCGCCCTTCAATATTCTTACAGGAATTGCATCAGCCGAAACTCGCCCCGGCAAGGAATCCCTATCCGGCACACATCGACGGCGATCCTCCAGGCCCGAAGGCGACCACCGCGAGCAGCAAGGCCGCTTCCGCCGCGATGATTGGCAGGGCGCAACCCACCTGCTTCCCACATATCTCTACGATGAGACGACCCCGCGCTTCCTGACCACACCGAAATCCTCGGCTTACATCAAAATAGCCGAGGGCTGCGATCACCCTTGCTCCTTCTGTGTCATTCCCAACCTGCGCGGCAAATTCCGGTCGCGCCGGTTTGAATCCGTTGTCGCAGAGGCCCAACAGCTCGTCGCCCGCGGCGTTCAGGAGATTACCCTCATTGGTCAGGACACCACTTGCTACGGCGAAGACCTGGGCCTCAAAGACGGCCTTGCACACCTGCTCGACGCGCTCGCGCAAATCGACGGCGTGCGCTGGCTGCGCTTCCTTTATTCCTATCCCAATCGCATCACGGGCCGCCTGCTGGAAACGATCGCCCGGCATGAAAATATCTGCAAATACCTCGACCTGCCGCTGCAGCACGCGTCGCCAGAGGTTTTGAAGAGCATGAAGCGCGGCGGAAGCCCGGAGATTTTTCTCAAGACGCTGGAAAAAGTTCGCGCAAACATTCCAGGCATCGTCCTGCGCACCTCCTTTATTGTCGGCTTCCCCGGCGAAACGCTGCGCGATTTTGAGATTTTGCAGGAGTTTATTGGAGAGGCAAGATTCGACTGGCTGGGCGTATTTAATTACTCGGACGAAGAAGGCTCCTGCGCATTTTCACTCGACGCGAAGCTACCCAGGCGCACCATCGAAGCCCGCAAACGCAAGCTGATGAAGCTTCAGCAATCGATCAGCAAGCGCGCCAAGCAGCAATGGGTTGGCCGGGAGCTGGTCGTGCTGGCCGAAGGCGAAAGCGAAGAGACACCGCTCCTCTGGGAAGGCCGGACGCAGTTCCACGCCCCGGAGATCGACGGCAAACTTTACATCAACGACTTCGGCGAACTGCCCGCTCTGGAGCCAGGCCGCTTTTACCGGGCACAGATCACCGAAGCCCACGACTATGACGTGGTTGCCCGCATTTTTTCTGGGCCGCTCTAAGCCTAAAGAAATCTTGGTGGAACACCGATTCTGTCTGCGGCGATCGATTCCGGCATCTTCGCGGGTTATGCGTTAGGTGCGGACTTTCCGGGCTACTCAATTATTTGAGAGAGCACAGGCAATTGCAAGTATCGATTCGCCAAATCGAAAGGCCCCTGTCCTCGCTGACGAGCGGAAGCAGGGGCCATTCAGTTTGCCAGAGAAGTGAAGAACCATCCGGCGGCAATGCCTAACGATTGCTGCCGGAATGGAAGCAACTTAATGGATCATGTTGATGGTTTCCTGGGTGATGGTGTCGAATGTGGTCACCGCCTTTGAATTGGCCTCAAAGGCGCGCTGGGCAATGATCAGGTCGGAGAACTCAGCCGAGATGTTGACGTTCGAAGCCTCCAGCGAAGATCCCTCCAGAGTGCCTAACCCGCCGCTCCCCGCCACGCCCACGGTGGCAAGTCCTGAGGCGGTTGTGGTTTGATATTCGGTCGAGCCCACATCGGAGAGGCCTTGGAGATTGCTCATCGAGGCGAGGCCAATCTGGCCGACAATCTGGTTTTGTCCATTCGAGTAGGCCGCCGTGATAGTGCCACTGGAGCCGATGGTGAAGCTCTGGTAGGAGCCGCTGGTATATCCGTTCTGGTTTTGCGCCGATTGGGTGGAGGCGGATGCGGTCTGGCTGATCTCCGCCTTCCCGGTTGAGCCATAGAGTCCCCAGTTCATGTTCATCGTCGCGGCGCTGTCGGAGAGCCCTGCAAAAGTGATGTTGCTGAGATTGGTTGTTGGGTTCACCAGACTGCCGTTCGCGTCAAAGGTCAGCGTTCCGTTCGAGTTGGCCGAACTCACCGGATCTTGTATCACGGTTCCAGCCGTCGAGAGGTTGGCGCCGGTGATGGACAATTGTCCAGCAGCCGTAGAGGCGACCGTTACACCAGCAATACCGGCCGTGGTCAGCGCCGTAGTCAGATCATTCACATACTGGGCCAACGATTCGCCGGCTGTAACCGTCGGAGGGGTTGTCGTTGCCGTCGAACCACTCGCTGTCAATCCGGTGATCGTCAGGTTGGTCTTGGGATCGACCGTCGCGATTGAGTTACCGCTGGTTCCGAAGTTATAGCTGATGGTGGTTGCTGTTAGATCCTGGCTCGCGATCCCAGCGGTTTTAAGTGTGGCTTGCGGCCCGACGATCGAGAGTTGTCCGCCGTCCACTGTGATTGAAACACCATCCGCTCCGGTGTTGATGCCGGCCGTGGTGAGCGCTTTGGTCAGAGCCTTCGCATAATCAGCAACTGTCTCGCCGGCGGTCACCGGAGGAGCAACCGTAATCGCTGTGGGTGGCGTGCCGCTTACGGTTGGCCCGGTGATTGTCAGCGCTGTTGCTGGATCAACTGTGGCGCTCGATCCGAAGTTGTAGGTGATCGTGGTATTCGCAAGCCCCTGGTTCAGAGTGCCGGTTGTCGAGAGATTGGCGCCGACAATAGATAGTTGGCCATTGGCGGCAGATACTGTTGTATTCTGGATGCCTGCCGTGGTGATTGCCGAGTTAAGAGCCGCAGCATATTGCGCCACAGTCTCTCCCGCAGTCACGGTAGGCGCGGTGATGATCGCCGTCGATCCATTTGCTGTCAACCCTGTGATCTTCAGATTGGTGGTCGGATCGACCGTGGAACCGGTTTGAAATGAGTAATTGCTGGTGGTTCCCAGCATGTTTTGGTTGACGGTGCCGGCAATCACCGCCGTTCCGGGTCCGGTGATGGTCATCGTTCCATTCGAGACGGTTACGTTCACCCCGGTAACATTGGCGGTAGCCAGCTTTGCCGTAATCTCATCGCGATATTGCTGCACCGATTCGCCGGCTGGATTGGAGGGAGTCACGGTAACATTAACCGTGGTTCCGGCCGTGGTCGGCGCGGTGATTGTCAGGCTAGTTGTGGGTGCGACCGTAGCTAGCTGAGTCAATCCGGTATTCGGATCGGTATAGGAGCCAAAGTCAAAGCTGCTCTGTTCTCCGCTGAATTCCTGCACTACTGAGCCTGTGGAGGACATCGCGGCTACGCCCGCGCTGTTGTTACCGGAGGGCCCGGTGATGGACAAAACGCCGCTCGCGCCATTGACTGTGATGTCCGTGATGCCGGCGGCCGTCAATGCGCTCTGCAAGGCGGTAGCGTAGTTCGCAACGGTCATCGGCGATGTAAAGGCAGGCACAGAGGCTGTCAACGAGGGCAGTGCTGGATTCAAATTGGGCTCGCTGATCACAAGAGTTGAATTCGGAGACACCATCGCCTGCGAGCCGTCGTTGTTGGTGACAAAATTGTAGTTGGTTGTTACTAGATCCAGATCCTTCGCGATTGTGCCACTGGGGGTGATTGTTCCCGGACCGGTAATCGTCAACTGTCCGGTTGCGGCATTCGGCGTCACTGTGACCCCGATAATTTTCGCATTGTTGAGCGCCAGAGTCAGGTCAGTGGCATAGTCTGTCACCGTCTCCGGCGTACCGCTGAATGTTGGAAGAAGTGTCGATCCAGTGGTGCCGTCTATCTTCGGACCGGTAATCTTCAAGTCCGTCGAAGTGGAAACGGTTCCCGTCGCGCCGAAGTTGTAGACATAATTGGTTGCATTGAATTCTTGGCCCACCACGCCGGTAATCGCCGTGCCCGTAGGCGCGGTGATCGACAAAACTCCGTTTGTGCCGGTAACCGTGATGCCGGAGACAGCGGGCAAACCAATCGCATTTTGCAACAATGTGGCATAGGCCCCTACTGATATGGGGGTGTTTGAGGCAAACGTTGCGCCCGTTCCTCCGATTTTCAGAGTTGTCGTGGCGGGATCGACATTGGCGGGATCGGTTGCGGCCGAATCGGTGTTAAGGGAGACGAAGTTGTAGTTGGTTATCGTCTCATTCTGCTTCAAATCAGCAGCATTGTTGATCACCATGGTTGAAGGTCCGGTGATGGAGAGTACTCCGGTGGCATTCGTGCCGGTTACCGTTACGCCGTAGATTCCTGCTGCCGTCAGCGCATTATTTAAGTCTGTTGCATACGCGTTTACCGTCTCTGTCGGATTTCCGGTGATTACCGGAACACTGGTGGTTGCATAAGCGCCGCCGGTGACCGAAGGCCCGGTAATCGTCAGCCCCTGCGTCAGACTCGTCGCTGTCGCGGAATCGATGGTTGCATTCGGAGCGAAGTTGTAACTGGAGGCTGTTTGCGAGTAGTCCTGGCTCACACTGCCGCTCACAAAGATGGCCCCGCCGGTAATGGACAATTGGCCGGTGGGTGTCGATGTTGCCGATACAGCGCTGCCAGGGCCGCCATACGCGGTTGTTATCGCGCCTTGGAGGGCGGTCGCATAAGCGGCCACAGTAACAGGCTGAGGAAGTAGATTGCCGACGTTTGGCGCAGTAATGTCTACCGTACCGCCCGCCCCATTCGGAATGCTGAACACCAGATTCGTCGAGTTATCAACCTTAGCTCCCGAGCCAGCGAAATTGTAGGTAAGAGTGCCGGCAGCGCCGCCCGCTTGAGGCGTCAGGGGGCTGTTGTTAACTGCTGTGATTACCGCCGCAGGCGTCGTCACTGCGGGGTGGCTGATTGCAGCTGATCCCACTGGCAGAATGCCTGTGACTTGCGAAGTAGTCGGCGCAAGCGGGCTCAGTGTTGTCGTGCTGGAGGACGGTGGAGTGATTAACGCAGCCGGCAACGGGACTGTGGATGTTGTCGTGACCGGACTGGTCGGTGTGACAGAACTGGCGATAGTGGTTCCGAGGGTGTCCTGATTGAAGATAGGAGCCGTACCGAGCCCGCCGGGGCCGGTGATGCTCATGCCCGAAGGTCCGACGATGGACAATACGCCATTCACGCCCGCAACCGTCACGCCAGAGACGTTTTTAGCCGTGAGCGCAGCCTGAATGTCCGTGACATAGGCGGCCAGCGATTCTCCAGAGGTGGTGGGAGAAACCGAAAACGAATGCGTTCCATCCGGATTGAGCGCGCCCGCCACTCCCCCAGAGACTGTCGGCGCGTTGAGAAAGGTCAAGCTGGTCGAGCCATCAATTCCGGCTTGGGTTATCAATCCCGTTGTGGGGTCGGTGTAAGAACCCAAAGTGAAGTTGGTCTTCGTTCCAGAAAAATTCTGGACGATATTACCGCCGACCGTCATGTTGTTTGTCGGTCCGGTGATGGTGATCTGGCTGGGAACCGTCTGTCCAGCAAGCGTTACAGGCGTTATCGTCACTCCAGAGGTTGCTGGCGGGCCTACAGCAGTTTGCAGCGCTTGGGCGTAGGCGGTCACACTTTCATTCGTGGTAAAGGTTGGAGCGGAGATCACGGCTCCGGTTCCGATCTGGATGGTCAAATTTGTAGGAGGAACGCCGGTCGAGGGCCCTACCTGAGCCAATGCGCCGTTGCTGTTGGCGAAGTTGAAGGTGCGGGTGGTTAAGGCCACATCCTGATTCACAGCAGTGGTCCCATCAATCGTGACGGCGGCCGGGGCGGCGATCACTAACGTGTTGGGGGTCGGGTTGGTCACCGTAACGCCGGTGTTGCCTCCAATAATCACGGCTGGATTGGCAGTTGCCAGCGCATTCGTAATATCCGTGAAGAATGCAGTCACAGACTCATCGGCAACAGAGGGCGTTACAGTGATGTTCTGTGTGCCGCCCCCGACCACATTGGGAACATTATCCAGAACCAGCTTCGTGCCGGCTTTGACGGTGCCATTCACATCGAAGGTATAGGTATTCGTCGTTATTCCTAGAGTGGGGCCGGTGGTGACTAAGCCCACTGCCGGGGTGGTGACGGGCGCGTCGACTTTGACCGGCGTCAGATCCGGACTCGTCGAGACAATCGCAGGCGTGGAAGCGGTCACCGGGCTGGGGACCGTTGTAGCCGGCTCCGCGACCGTCGTCGCCGCCGTTACGGATGTTGGGACCGACGGGGCCGCCGTCACCGCCATCGTTGTCCCGGGCACCGGAGCGGTCGCGGGCGCTGCCGTCAACGTATCCGGCAGCGTGATCGCGTAACTCCATTTGTTGTTTCCAAGATTGGTGTAGGTCACTGTGGCTTCATAGCTTTTGCCCAGTGAATCATAGACCTGCACCTGGCCGCTGGCCGTCGCGCCGATGGCGGAGGCGGAGTCCAGATTCTGCGTCATGCTGAAGCTGGTCGTCGCCGATGGCTGCATCACCTGCCCGGTGGGTATATTCAGATCAGCCAGGCCGTTACTGGCGTTGATCACACCATTGGTTGCTAGATAGCCCATGACGGCCTGGCCCTGGGTGCTCTCCAGAGTGCCGGTGGAACTGACCTGGAAGTTGCCGTCGCGCGTGTAGAGCTGGCTGCCGCTGCCCGCGTCCAGCACAAAGAAGCCGCTTCCGTCGATTGCCGCATCCGTGGCAACCCCCGTAGACGAGACCGAACCGCCGGTAAAATCAGTACTGTTTGAGGCCACCTGCACGCCCGTTCCCACCTGAATCTCATCTCCTGATCCGGTCGTTCCCACTTGCTGATAAAACAAATCGCTGAAGTTGGTCGTCTGTGCTTTGAAACCGGTCGTATTCATATTCGACAGGTTGTTGGCAATGGTATTCAGCGCCGTTGAATCGGCGTTGAGTCCGCTAAGTGGAATGTAAAAACTGGGCATGGTGATTCTCCTCTGAGTGTCAACTAATGTGTCGCGGGCCTACCGGGCCAGCGGTTAAAAGGTCGTATCGGGCTGCTTCAGGCCCGGCGAATCGTCATTGCACGCGCGGCCGCCCGCTCAGAGACTGAGCCACGGCTTGGGCCGATTGGTTCACTGTAGGAATGCCCAGATTTCCCGGAGCCAGCTTGGCAGCTGCCGCGCTGATGGCATCCGGAACCGTCGTCACGCTGTTGGATGACGCCGGCTGCGCGGCGGTCAATGCGCTTTCATTCGCCGCCGACTGAGTTTTCGCGCCTGAACCACTCAAGATACTGGTTGCGCCGGTAACTCCAGGAGTTGGAGTCGTGCCGCTGGCGCCGCTAGCTGGAGCTAGGTCGGTCGTCAGAGTCTGGTTGATCGCGATCAACTGCTGCAGGCTGTTCACATTGACCAACTGATTGATGTACTCGTTGGGATCGGTGGTCGCCGTCGGATCCTGGTTCTTCATCTCGGTCACCAGCAGCGTCAGAAAGTCATTGGCCGAGATTGTTGCCGAGGAACTGCTCGCGCTGTTGGAACTGCTGGTGGCGCTTGCCGCCGCCATTGGGGTCGCGCTGGTGCCCGCAAGAGCCTGCGCCGCCGACGTATTGTGATTCAAAACTCCTGAAATTGCCGCCATATTCCCTCCCTGCTCTTCTCTTTTCTTTTCCAATCGGTCAGGCCATCACCGAAATGTGCCCGCCCACCCACTGCACCCTTTGCGCGCTCTCATCCAATCCAGCCGGCCAGACAGGTTCCGGCAATGCCGCCCCAGAGAGCTGCACGCGACTGGAAGGCAAACTCCCTGCGCCCTGAGGCGACTGTTGCCCTGCCTGCTCTCCCGTTCCTTGGCGCATCTCCCCGCCCGTGCCTGGGTCATTGGCAAACCCCGTTCCGCTACCGCTGGCCGTATTCAGTGTCAGTGTTTCGACCGGCGTGTGGTGTTCAACCAGAAAGGCATTCAATCCCGCCATCTGGCCGCTCAACGCCTGTGCCGCATTAGCCGAACCGGCCAACAACTGAGCGTGAATTCCGCTTCCGCTGGCGTCAGCCCGCACGCCGACCCAGCCCAACTCTGGATCTTGAAAACCTGCCTCGGCCTGCTGCCTTCCGGCTTGTATCCAGCTCGGCCTTCCCGGCGCTTCCTGTGCATCCATGGCTGCAAAGGTCTCCGCTGCATCGGATTTCACGGCGATCAATGGCTTGCCTACAGCTTCACGCGCCACCGCTCCCGCTCCCTGCGATTCCGTCTGCAGCCGGAGGAGCGCGGCAGAATCCGCGACAGCAGAAGCCCCTACGGAAGCAACACCCACTCCCGGTTGGACCGTATTCGATCTGCCAGCCCTCAGTGCCGGTCGCGCTATGCCGCTTACCGCCGTCTTTCCGCCGCTGGAAGCAGCCGCCTTGTCTGCATTCGGCAGTTGAATCGACCCAGTACCGGTTACTGAGGCTACCGCGCTGACAGAAGCCGACAGAGAGCTGATTGCCTCGATTCCCGTTTCTGCCGGAGGCGCATTCCGTTGCAATGGCTCCGCGATGACTGCATCGGCGCTCTGGCCGGAGGCCGTTGGTAGAGGAGTCTCTCTTCCTGGCGAGACCGCCTTATCTGACTCTGAAGTGACTGTCTGCGGTTGACTTGGAATTGCTTGCTGCGTTTTCGAAATTGCAGATGGCTCCACAACGAAAGCAGAATGCACCGACTCCCCGACCGGAGACGGATTCACTTTGCTTCGAACTGTCTCCAAAATCTCTGCCGGCGTAGAAGCCGCTCGCAGCTTTGCTTCAACAGTGGATTCTGGATTCGATGGGAGGTCTGAGAACCCTCTCGGATGCCCTGTAGCCGCAACCCCCTGAGAAGCAGTGGAGGCCAGCATATCCGCCCGGGGTGAACTCTGCTTCGATTTAGCCGCAGGGTCAATCATTGGGTTTGCGGTAAGCGCCTGAACCTGGAAGGGTTTCGGCTCAGTTGCCGATGACTCGCTTGGAGGCAAGGCAACCGTCTTGCTCAGATCCGTATTCATAGTGAGCGATGCAGCGGAAGCCTCACTGGAAATCGTGTTGCTCCTCGGCGGTTCATTCTGACGGCCTTCAACCGCCGGACGTAGCAGCGAATCAACAACTTCCGGTTGAACGAAATTCGAGCTGCTGACCGGCGGACCAACTTGATTCACGTGAACTACGCTGCTTTGGGCTGTGATTGAACTCTCGATTGCCGTCGGCAACGCACTTTGCGTCGCATTCACATTCCGAGCCGCACTCTGGCTCGACGCGAACGCGGGAGTATTGTCCTGTCTGGAAAACACTTTGGATGTTTGAGTCAAATTCGGAGCAGCCACGGAAGCTGCACTCTCGCTGAACGCCGGGTCAACCCTCTGATCCTGTGCTGTTGCTGCGCTCTGGTCCAGCTTCGAAGTCACTGCCGTAGTCTGAGATGTGCTTTGAGGAGATTCAACTGTCAAAGATACTGGATTGAATCGGGAAACCGCCCCGCTAGTCGCTTTCGAAGCGAAGGTTAATTGTTCCGCCAGAGACGCGCTCTCTGTAAAACCCTGCCTCCCGACCGGCTCCGTGTCGTAGGACCGGGAGAGATTCTGGCTGAGCGGAATCACGGAGGCCGCATTCACTACCGGCATGGACAAAGGAATTGAATTTGAATCGGCTACGGAGGTCTGAGTTTGGAATTCCACCTCTGAAAGGCCGGGAGTTGCGTTCAAATTTGCAGTCTGCTGAAAATTGCTCTGTTCCCGTTCCATCGGCTGGAGCTCACTTTGGCTGGGCTGCGTGGCCGATTGCGCGCTTTGTCCCGGTGAAACCGCCGGAACTGGATTGGAGTCTGTTGCAATCGCCGGAGCTGAATGCGTGCTTTCCGAGAATTCACGGTTCGTGTTTGCTGACGCGGCTGGAAAAGCAGTCAATTGTCGCCCAGGATTTACCCTCTCTGCCTCGCTCTGGCTCGACTGAGCAGCAGTTACCTTGCTCTGGTCAGAGGAAACCGGCGCAACAAGACTTGTGTATTCTGCAACCAACGAAGCCGGATACTTGCCTTCCGCAAATCCAAGGCGCGTGTTTGATGAGGCAGTGGAAGAAGCAGTCGATTGCGGCCCAGGAATGACCCTCTCCGCTTCAATCTGGCTCGGCTGAACAATTGTTGCCGTGCTCAGGACAGGTGAAACCGCCAAAGCAAGGCCGGAATTTTTCGTATCTTCCAAAGCTGAATTAGTGCTTTCCGTATTTCTATAATCTGTGTTTGGTAATGCTGTGGGAGATACCGTCAACTGCTGCCCCGAATCGCTTCTTGTGGCTTCACTGCCTCTAGACATGACCGTCGACACCTCGTTCAGATCCGGTGAGACCCACGAATCCGACGGGAAACTGGTTGCGGCCACTTGAGTTGAATTCATCACCAGGGCAGGCTTGCCGGGAGCGAGATGATTCACTGACTCTGCCGCAACTGCCTCAGGAGAATTCTGATCAGGCGTCAGCAGTTGCGCTGGCATCTGTCCGGCCCCGGTCGTCGCGGCTGGCACTTTGTCCACGGCGAACTGCGCAACCACCGGTAAAGCATCCTCCTGGATGCCCGGCAATTCCGTTGCGGACAGAACTTCTTCGGAGGATCCGTTCTGATTGGAAGAAATCAAACTCGAGGTTGTCTGACTTGATGCACTCTGAGGCTGCTCTTGCTGTCCTGACAAGCTTTCCGGCGCTGTCTCATTTCCTGGGACTATCGCCGTCACTTCCTTCGATCCGTCGCTTGCCTCGCGGTTCGACAGCGGAGAGGGCGCAGTAGACTCTGTTGAATCAGCGCTCTGGGTCATGAATGGATTTGCGTGGACGATGGCAGTCGGCGCAATCTGGGCCACATTTTCCGAAGAGGTTGAAGCTTTGCTCGCTACAGAAGGGGCTGCTTCAATCGACGGCGAACTTGCTTGGGTGGTCAAAGGAACCACCTGCAAGGCTTCAACGGAACCCCCCACAGACGGAACGGCAGGGACGGAGTATGTCGCCTGCGATGTCGAAGAGGATTCACTTGCCGATTTCGACAGCGGCTTCTTTGCTTCCGTTTTCGAGCTTTCCGAACTGGACTTCAGCTCCGCTGGAGCCGTTACGGTGGCCAGACGATTGGCTGGCGCCGGAAGTCCAGTCTGCGTAGAAGTTAAACTCTCCTTATCCACTTCACCCTTTACGGCTTCCAAACCTTGTTCTCGGCGCAAAGCGCTGCTCGCCGCCTGCGCTGCATTGATTCGGGGAGAGCTTCCCGCTTTCGTGCTTGTAACGGACTCTGGGATTGAGGCGGAAATCATATCGCTGGCCGGCTCAGTAGCCGTGCCAGGAACAGGCCCCAATGCAGTGAGCAGCGATTGCCAGCCGGAACGGAAGTCCTGCCCCGCAGAGGCTGCCGACGAGGAGAAGATGGACGTTGGGCTCCCTTCCGCGAGGATGCCAGGAGCGGCGCCAAGAGCCTTGCCCAAGCCTGGCGTGCCGGTCACGCCTCTTCCAATCTCGATTGCTGCTGCAGCGGTCATGCAGGAGGAGAAAGCAGACAGTGTGCCAAAGCGCGACAGATGCGGGTTAGAGCATTGTCAGGATTGGGACCGGCAATTCCATTTCAGGAAGACTTCAACGGCTGATGCGGATTCTCCCTAAAGTTTTATGAGCCGTCGTATTCATTTGATTCCGGCGGAGGCTTCCAAGCCTTCAGTCGCCTGCGCGGCAAATTCGACTGTCCGGGGCTGGCTCGGTTCGGGATTTGCGCTTTCGCGGAACTGTTGGGAGCTGTACCAGTCGTCGAGCGACTGCTGAGCGCGCCGGTCGGCCTCGATAGCCTCCCGTGCCTCGGTCTCCTCTATGAGCGTTTCGGCTTGGCGGCGCTCCACCCTCTTGGCAAGGAACTCCTGCCGCCGCGCCGCAACCTCTTCATTCTTGGAGTCGATCCTAGGTCCCAGTGCAGTCGCATGGAGGGCAGCCGAACGCGTCTCTTCCATGCCCGCAAGCCGGTCCATCAGCTGGTTGTTCCGGGCACCGGCCTCCACCAGCCTCCGCCCTTGGCGCTCTCGCTCAAAGGCCGCCGCCAGCGCACGTTCCAGCCGGTTCAACTCGCCGGAAGCCGACTCCAGGGCAAGCCGATTCTGCTCCTCTTCGAGTTCCCGGATGCGCAGCAGGCGGCGCAGTGCGCGCGAGACAGCCATGATTAAACCTCCGCCGCCAGCTGGGCGAGCCGGCGCACACTATCGCCAAAATGCACTTGCTCACTCGAATCCTGTGTCATGAAAGCCCGCATGGCGCCACGAGCACGCAGCGCACGGTCCAGATCCGGGTCCGATCCGGGCTTGTACGCCCCGATGCGCACCAAATCTTCGCTGCGATGGTAGACGGCCAGAAGCTTGCGCATCAGCGCCGCCTGCTCGCGATGCGCCGGCTGCGTAACCGCCGGCATCAGCCTGCTGATCGAGTCCAGCAACTCAATCGGCGGATACCAGCCCTCGGCCGCCAGCATCCGGGAGAGCACCACGTGGCCGTCTAGCAGTGAACGGACAGCGTCCACCAGCGGATCTTGCTGGTCGTCGCCCTCCATCAGCACCGTATAAAAGGCGGTGATCGAGCCCACCCGGAATTGCCCGGTGCGTTCCACCAGCTTCGCCAGCCGGGTAAAGACCGACGGCGTGTACCCTTTATTGGTAGGCGGCTCGCCTGCCGCCAAGCCTATCTCCCGCGCGGCCATCGCAAAGCGGGTCAGCGAGTCCAAAACCAGCAGCACGTGCTTGCCCTGGGCGGCGAAGAACTCCGCAATCGTCGTGGCCGACAGGGCCGCTCTCATGCGCATCAGCGGAGACTGATCGGAGGTCGAGACCACGACCACAGACCGTGCCCGGCCAGCGACGCCCAGTGAATCCTGAAGAAATTCGACCACCTCACGGCCCCGCTCGCCCACTAGGCCGACCACCGTCACATCCGCCTCGGTGTTGCGGGTCATGATGCCGATCAACGTGCTCTTACCCACCCCCGAACCGCCAAAGATGCCCACCCGCTGCCCCCGGCCCACCGTCAGCAATGCATCCAAAACCCGAATTCCCGTGCCCAACGGCGTTTGGATTGGCACCCGGTCCAGCGGATGCCGCACCACGCCGTCCAAAGGTAGCGTCTGCGAGACGGACAGGCGCGGACCCTCGTCGATCGGTACGCCCAACGCATTCAGAACCCTCCCCAACAGCGCCGGACCGACCTCGATCTCGGGGGTTACTCCGAGAGCCTCTACGCGATTCCCGTAGCGGATGCCTTCCGTGCTCTCGACTGGCATCGACAGCACATTCGAGCCGCGAAAGCCGATCACCTCCGCCAGATGCCCATGGCCAAATTGATCCTGAATCTCGCAGCACTCGCCCACCGAGGCCAACGGCCCGGATGACTCGATCGTCTGCCCCACCGATTCAAGCACCTGCCCACGCCAGCGCCAAGGCTGGCCACGTTCCAAATGCTTGAAGTAACGCTCCAGTATCTGCGTCATCCGCGGCTCTCCCGGCCGGAACCCGCGGCCCCACCAGCCATTTCGGCTGTTTCTATCTTGGCTTTTTCAGATCGAACTCCACCGGCGCGATCAAAGAAGCCCCGCTCAATCTCGCCCAGTTGCGAGCGAATTCCCAAATCCACCGTGCCCAGTTCGGTTTCGATCACGCAATCTCCCAGCCGCATCCCCTCTCCAGCCAGAACACTTGGTTTCACAGCCAGATTGGGCAAAAGAGCAATGGCCTCGCTCCACAGATCGAGCTCCGCTGGAGGAACGCGCAGCCGCACCTGGGTCGATCCGGAGAGCTGGCCCAAGGCCACGCGCACCGCACCGGTCAGAAGCAGCGGGTCCATCTGCGCCTCGCGCCGCAGAATCCTCGCCGCCACCGCCAACGCCAGCTTCACCACCTCGTGTTCAACTTCGTGGAGAAAACGGTCCCGCTCCCGTGTGAAGCTCTCGATCAGATGCGCGGCTTGCCGCGCCCGCTCCTGCTCGGCTGCGGCATGGGCGGCAGCCTGCGCCTCGTGCTCCGTCAGGCGGCCCTCCTGACGGCCACGATCCCTCCCTGACTCAAAGGAACGGTGCGTCTCTTCAGTCAGACGCCTCTCGAACTCGGTGCGAATCCGCGCTTCGACGGCCCCGCCTCCGCTCTCAACGGACGAAACCTCCGGTGCCTTGGGCCCAGACTCCTCACCCTCTGCCCATCCTCCCCACTCAGGCAGCGCAGGCGCGCCTGGGCCGGAGGGGTACTCGAAGACCTCGATGCGTTTGAATGCGCCCTTGCGCGCTGCCGCTTCCGTCTGTGCCACGAATCCCCCAAAACAGTTTTCAGTTCTCAGTTGTCAGGAAAAGCCAAATTCACTGAGAACTGAAAACTGAGAACTGTTACGCCAGCATCTCGTCGCCCGTCTCCAGCTTGAGAACCACTTTGCCCTCAGCCTCAAGCCGCCGCGCAAGGGTGAGAATCTCTTGTTGCGCTTGCGCCACCTCGCGCGAGCGCACCGGGCCAAGTACCTCCATATCTTCCTTCAGCATCTCCACGGCGCGCGAGCTCATCGATTTGAAGATCTGGGCGCGCAACTCATCCTTCGCCCCGCGCAGTGCCAAAGCCAATTGACGCTTGTCCACCCCTGAGACAATCTCGCGGATCGTGGCCGGCGGCACCGTCACCAGATCTTCAAAGGTAAACATCAGATTGCGGATCGCCAAAGCCAGCTCCGGCTGCCCATCCTCAATCGTTTCCAGAATCTTTTTGGACTCCTCGGCATTGAGCCGGTTCAATAGATCCGCGACCGCCTTGAAGCCGGAGTAGCTCTTGCGCGCCGTATCGCCCACATTCTCCAGCCGCCGGTGCAGAATATGCGCCACCTTCTGCGCCATCTCCGGTGAAAACTGGCGCATCTCGGCCAGCCGCTGGATGGAAAGCACTTTATGGTCTTCGCTTAGATTGTCCAGGACCATCGAGGCGCGGCGCGGGTCTAGGTGGGCCAGCACCAGCGCGATCGTCTGCGGATGCTCGCTATCCAGCAACTTGCCCAACTGCTGCGGATCGGTACGCTGCAACTTGGCCAGATTGCCCTGCGCCGCCTCCTGTGAACGCCGCACCAACGCCAGCAGATCATCGGCGCGCTCCTTGCCAAAGGTCTCCTCCAGCAGTCGGCTGGCATAATCCAGACCGCCGTGCATCATGTAATTCTGCGTCTCCAGAAGCTCCCAGAACTCCTCCAGGATCAAAGTTGACATATCCGGAGTAATGCCGCGCAGATCGGCAAGCTCCTCGGTAAGCCGCTGCACATCCACTTCCGGCAGGGCGCGCAGAATCTCCTTCGCCGATTCTTCGCCAACGGCCACCAGCAGAACCGCCGCCTTGCGCACTCCGCTCATATTCGCCGTCTGTTGGCGTCGCTGACTCGCGTCGATGGCCAAAATTTGATTCCTTTCCTTGCTCTAATCTTCCCGCCGTACTTCCAGATCAATCGGAGTGAATCCAGCTCTGCAACAGACGGGAACTCTGCGTGGGTTCACGTTTCAAGTGGCTGGAGACCTGCTCGAAGATCTCCTGGGCCCGCAGCCTCTCCGGATCAAGCTCCACCGGCTCCGGCGGTTTTAAAATTTTGACCGGCGGAGTTTCTATGCCTCCTGGCAGCTCTCTGAATCCTCCCTTGGCTGCTTCCTTGCTCGCCGAACCTGGTCGGGCGCGGCGAACCGCGGGACGAACACCGAACGCCACGACGACCAGAACGCCGGCCAGCAGAGCTGCATATTTCACCAGCACCGGCGAGCCTTCGGCCGTGGCCAGAATCATTCCCGGCATCGTCAACGGCTGCTGTAAGCGGTTATCCTCAAAGGCCAGATCCGAAACCTGCAATAGATCCCCGCGCGAGGGCTGAAAACCCACCGCCGCCTGCGCCAACGCGGTCAAGTTGTGCAACTCGTCAGCCGAGCGCGGCTGCCACTGCGCGGCCTTGCCCTTGCCCGCCGCCTGCATCAGACGGTCATTTACCACAATCGCCGCCGTCATCCGCCGCACGCTTCCTGGGCCTTCCACCATGTGCCGCACCGTCTTGGACGCGCCATAGGTTCCAGACTCGCTTTTGGCGGTCTGCGGCAGGGTTGTTGTCGTCGGGTAGACGGGCAGAGCCTGCGAATTGGGCGCATTCGAGGCGGTGCCAGGAACACCAGCCGCCACCTGTTGCGGGCCGGAGCTCTGCTCGGTGCGCTGCATCGAGAGCGTCACCGTCTGGTCCGGGTCATAGTTCTCCTGCGTCTCTTCGGTCGCGGCGGGGTTATAGTCCAGCGTCACGGAGGCGCGCACGTTGCCTGCGCCGGTCACCGGTTCAAGGGTCGCAATCAGCTTCTGCTCCAAGGCCTCCTCGGCGCTCAGGCGCAGGGCATCGGCGGTCTTCGGTCCCAGCGGAAGGTGTCCGGCCGCATCCACCAGCACAACGCGCTCTGGGGTCAACCCATCCACCGCCGAGGCCACTAAGTTACGCACCGCGTCCGCCTCGCCGTCGGCCAGCGTGCGATGGCGCAACTTCAACACCACCGAGGCCTTGGCCGGCCGCTCCGTCTCGCGAAAGAGCGAATCGTGCGGCATCACCAGGTGAACACGCGCCGACTCGACATCGGAGAGCGAGCCCACTGTATGCTCCAGCTCACCCTCCAGCGCGCGCTGATAGTTGACCTGCTCGTCGAACTCCGATCCTACCCAGTTGGGCTTGTCAAAGATTTCAAATCCCAGCCGCCCGCTCTTCAGCCCCTTGGCAGCGGTTACGAGCCGCGCCTTATCCAGTTGCGCGGCCGGAACCATGATTCCTGATCCATTCGCCGCAGGTTCATACGGAATCTGCGCGGTGGCCAGAACCTGTCCCACCTGACGCGCGTCCTCTGGATCGAGCTCCGCGTAGAGTGTGCGCCAGTCGGTGCGCAGACCGTACCAGGCCAGAAAGCCGATCAGCGCCGCAATCAGCAGCGCCGCCACCAGCGACCAGACGCGCTGCGCCGACGACATCTGCGCCCAGCGCACCCGCGCCCGGCCCCACAGTCCGGCGACCCGGTCGGCCAACTGGGGCCGTCCAGGCATCGCCTGCGCGCTTTTCTGCAACTGTGTTCCGGCGGCCATATTGTCTCACAGTCCCGCTGCGATTCGCTGTCAGCTTTCAACTCTCAGCTGTCAGCCAAACGCCCATTTGATCATTTTTGATAGCTGACAGCTGACGGCTGATAGCTGAAAGCTAGTCTTAAAACTGCATTCCGATCACCGACTGGTAGGCCTGCACCGCCTTGTTCCGCACGGAAAGCGCCAGTTCAAAAGCCATGCTGGCTTTTTCGGTGGCAATCATCGCCTGATGCACGTCCACCCCGGAGCCGGTCATCAAACCGGCTACCGCCGTCTGCGCTTGATCTTGAAGCTGGTTCACCTGGCTGACCGCATCGGTCAATAATTCGGAGAATGGCGTGGGTGAGGCGCTCGACGACCCAGCTGGAGAACCGCTCGCGGAGGTCCCCGCGTTGATCAGGCCTTGCAGCGCCTGCGCGGCTGATGTCATTGGACTGATTGAAGATATCATCTCTTCTCCCTGTTGCTTTGTTTCCTCTTCTGTCGATCCATCTGGCTTACCTCCGCTCCCGGATCGAAAAACTCACCGGCGGTGCTCACGACTTAGCAATCTCCAGGGCCGAGGTAATCATGCCCTTCTCGGCTTGTACGGCGGAGCTATTCAGACCATATGCACGCGTCGCCCCCATCAGGTCTACCATCTCTGTGAGAGGATTAATGTCCGGATATGAGACATACCCGTCCGGTCCAGCGTCGGGATGACCCGGATCGTAACGCTTGAGCGGAGGCGACGTATCCTCGACCACCGCCGCAATATGCACGCCCGGCGGCGCGGAGGCCGATCCCGTCAAATTGAGTGGAAGCAACGGAGGCAAAGGCGGAGAAGAGGGAGCCAAGGCAAGTCCCCCCGAAGCGGAAGTTCCTGTGATTATTGAGGTATTGCCTGTTATTGTGTTGAAAGTATTGGCAAATTCCGGATCGCTCGGATTGGCGGCAAAGACCACGTGCTGGCGGTGATATGCTCCTCCGCCCGAAGCCGTGCGCGTCGTCTCGGCATTGGCCATGTTGGCCGCCACTACCTCGGCGCGCATCCGTTCGGCTTGCATCGCTCCACCTGAGGTTTCCATCATCGCAAAGAGGTTCATTTCAGACCCTCCTCTCTGGGATGAATCCCTGCACGCGGCCTTCCAACCTACTTGCTATCGGCATGGATAGCATCCAAGACGCGCTGGTTTTCGCTGCGCATCAAGGTTATGCCGATCCTGAACTTCAGTTGCGCCTCGGCCAGATTCAGGCCCTCGCGGTCCATCGAAACGTTGTTGCCGTCGGGGCGCGCAATCAGCCCGTCCACCGCCGTGAGCCGCACAGGCCGCGCCGCGCCTCCCTCTTCGACTTGCATCATCGCCGAGCGCATTTCGGACTCGAAGTCCATCCCCAGCGCCCGGTAGCCGGGGGTGTCTAAGTTGGCCATATTGGTTGCGGTCAGCTTGGCCTCGCTGGTTGCCAGATCCAGATAACGGCCAATCTGGTCACTGAGTTGGGTTTCAATCTGCATCAGTTTTCCCTCCCAACGCTATCAAATCTTAGCCATCAGCATTCAGCTTTCAGCTTTTGGCCGTGAGCTGAAAGCTGATGGCTGCTTCTCTAGTTCATCGCCAGCCCGAAGTCGATCTCCCGGGTGGTCAGCACGGCTTCCTCGCCAGCCAGAATAGCGCCCCGCTCCAGCACATGCTCCAGTTCGCGGACATTGCCCGGCCAGTCATGCGCGGCCAGTTTGGCCAGGGCGCTCGGTTCAACCCGTTTGATCGGCGCTTCGCGTCCCATCTGCGCCAGAAAATGGTTCACTAGAAGCGGCAGATCCTCGGCGTGCTCGGCCAAGGACGGAGTGCGGATTAAAAAGACCGCCAAACGGTAGTAAAGATCAGAGCGAAAAAGTCCAGACTGCGTTTGCTGCGCCAGCGCTTGGTGAGTGGCTGCGATGATTCGAACATCCACCTTGACGGTCTCGTTGTCGCCCACTCGCTGCAACTCGCCGCACTCGACAAAGCGCAGCAGCTTCGATTGCAGCCCCAACGGCATCTCGCCAATCTCATCCAGAAAGAGCGTGCCGCCGTCGGCAGCCTCGATCCGTCCGATGCGCCCCTGCACCGCGCCGGTAAAAGCTCCGCGGGTATGGCCGAAGAGTTCCGCTTCAAGCAATGCTTCAGGGATGGCCGCGCAATTGATGGCGACAAAGGGCTTGCGGCTGCGCGTGGAGAGTCGGTGCAGCGCCTCGGCCACCAACTCCTTGCCGGAACCAGTCGGCCCTTCGATCAGCACCGGAGTCGACCGCGGCGCCACCAGCCGCACCCGCCGGCTCACCTCCAGCATGCAAGGCGCAAAGCCGATCAGCTCCGGCAGCCTCTCACTGGAGCTCTGCTCCGCTCCGGAGGCCGGATGCGCTCCTCCGGCGGAGACACCGCGCGAAGGGCTGGGTTGCGGATGGATTGCCGCTGAAGTCACGCTCTGCGGCGGAAAGACAGGAGGCGCCAGATTGGAAGAGGCCCCCACCGGCCATGCATGAGTATGCGCCGGATCCACCGGCGGATTGGGCTTGTTCAACGCCGGCGCCGTATTCCAGATCGCCGTATCGTTGTCCTGCGAGCGGCGCAGCGCATAGAGCAACTCCTGGCGGTAGGGGCCGCGAGGGCTCTCCTGCGCAGTCGATCCGCCCGCTGTGACCAGATCCACATCCGGAAATTGATTACGAAAGTCCTTGAGGAACTCCGCAAGATCCAGATCGGGCAGCCAGCTGTCGACGATGACCGCCTCCGGCAGAGAGGACTCCGCCTCGGCCCAGGCCTGAGCGCCTCCCTCGGCCTCCCGCACCTGCCAGCGCAGGCCGGTCAATGTCTCGGTGAGCCGCTGGCGAAAGCTGCGGTCCGCGCTCGCCACCAGTGCCGTGCGGGGGCGAGCGCGGCTAGTGGAGAGAGGTAGAGATGGAACAGGAACAAAGGATGCCATGAAGATTCTCCTGAAGAGTGATCGGTTAGGCTGCAATAAAAGTTAGTGCGCTTCAAAGACCGGAACAGAAGGCGTTGAAGCGGCAATATTGGGAAGAATCGCCGGCACTCCCAGCGCGGGCATGACAGCCAGCGCCAGATCGGCTTCCGGAGGCACCATGTAGCCCTGCCCGCGCACGGTGCGAATCAGCAGCCCCGGAGGCGGATCCTTCAGCTTGCGGCGCAGGTAATTGACATAGACATCCACAATGTTTGTGGTCTGCGCGGGTTCCAGATTCCAGACCGAATCCAGCAGTTCTACACGGGAGACGCATTGGCCGCGATTGAGCATCAGGTGCTCCAGCAGAGCGAACTCCTTGTTGGTCAGCAGAATCGACTGCCCGGCGCGGCGGGCGGTGTGGTCTAGCCGGTCCAGTTCCAGGTCGCCGGCGCGCAGCAAGAGGCGCGCCTCTCGCTTGCGGCGCAAGAGAGCGCGGCAGCGAGCCCGCAGCTCATGCAGGCTGAAGGGCTTGATCATCAGATCGTCGGCGCCCCTGTCCAGGCAGCGGACCCGCGTGTCCACCTCTTGGCGCGCGGTGAGCACCAGCACTGGCAGATCCGAATCCATCGCCCGGACCTCATCGAGAACCTGCTCGCCGTCCTTGATCGGCATATTCAAATCGAGAATGGTCAGGTCGGGCAGCTCCTGGCGAAACGCCTCCACCGCGGCCGCCCCATCATAGGCCAGCCGAACGCGATGCCCGTCGGCCTCCAGTCCGCGGCTTAAAAACAATCCCAGCGCTTTGTCGTCTTCGGCGATCAATAACCTCATGGCAACCTTTCTCTCGGTGAGCAGCGTCCTCAACTCGCAACGCTTTTATGCTCGGCATTCCTCCGCCCGGCTTAGCGCGCGCTAACGGTCGGCACCTTCTAACCTTCCCGCGTTGGAGAGAGGAACTCAATAGGAGATGTGAAGAAAGAAGGGGAAGCCATTCCAAGATCGGCACGGGAGCAGGTTGGGTTCCCGAAATGGCGAGATTCTGAAGTTTCGATCATCCGGCGCTGCTGGAATCTTAAAAGTTGCTGATCGATTCCAGGACCAATCGTGCAAATGCATGAAAATATGAGAATTATCAAAACATTACGCGGCGAGCGGCCGGTCCATTTTGGACGCACTGCATTGTTGGATTACACTCAAGGACCGGGTTTTCAAGCCTGAGAGGTTCATAACTCGGAGTTTTTGCGTACTATTCTTCAGCAATTTGCTACGCTGAAACAGTCTGCTCAGAAAATTGACTAACTCTCGTGTAAGGGATGGCTTAAACGTGGAAAAAAGATACCCTCCCCCCCCCCCCGGGGTGCGTTCTCTTTTTCTTCGCTTTTTCTGATTTGTGAAGATTGAAAGAATGGTTCACCCTTCACGCGATTGCCTTGGAGGAGATGGCGGAAAATGGATTGATAGGCGATATTGACTCTTCGCGTCCAAGGAAAGGGCTTATCGCCTCGTAGTGATAAAATCAACAAGTGCCGGGTCCTACGCGACGTAATCCCGCCAACCCCGCCAGGTCCGGAAGGAAGCAACGGTAACGGGCTAGTACGGGCGCAGTAGGTCACCCGGCGCTTTTTGCGCTTTGAGCGTTGTTTTGAATCGCTGCAAGGAGAATTGCATTGACCCTGAGTGTTCGTCCCGTCGTGGGCTGTCGCGCCAAGATTACGGCCTTTGGCACCTACGTTCCTCCGCAAGTTCTGACCAATCAAGACCTGGAAAAAATGGTGGACACCAACGACCAGTGGATTCTGGAGCGCACTGGGATTCGCGAGCGGCACGTCTTGGCCAAGGGGCTGGGCGTGAGCGACATCTGCGCCGAAGCGGCGAAAAAGTGCCTTGCGATGCGAGGGATTGACGCCACCGAGATTGAGTTGATTATCGTAGGCACGGTAACGCCCGATATGATGTTCCCGGCGACGGCTTGCCTGGTGCAGGACAAGATCGGTGCCAAGGGCGCTTGGGGCTTTGACGTTTCAGCCGGCTGCTCGGGCTTTGTCTACGCATTGCAGGCGGGCGTGAAGATGATCGAAAGCGGCGCGCACAAAAAGGTGCTGGTCTGCGGCGCGGACGCCAACACGCGCATGACCGACTACACCGACCGTACGACCTGCGTGCTCTTTGGCGACGGCGGCGGTTGTGTGTTGCTGGAGCCCTGCGAAGAGGGCGAAATCGGCTTCATCGATTATGTGCATGAGGTGGATGGATCAGGCGCGAATGTGCTGAATCTGAAGGCCGGCGGCAGCCTGAATCCGGCCAGCCACGAGACCGTGGACAAAAAGTGGCACTACATCTACCAGGACGGCCAGCAGGTCTACAAGTTCGCCGTGCGGAAGATGCTGGATGCCACCAGCCGCGTGCTGGCGCGCAACGGAGTCACCGGCGCGGATCTGGGCTGTTTCATTCCTCATCAGGCCAATATGCGCATCATTACCGCTACAGCCGACCGCCTGGGCATGGCGCGGGAGAGGGTGATCATCAATATTGAAAAGTACGGCAACACCTCTGCCGGTACGATTCCTCTGGCGATGGAGACGGCCGTCGAGGAAGGCAAGTTAAAGAAGGGCGACCTGGTGCTGATGGCCGCCGTGGGCGCGGGCTTCTCGGTGGGTGCCGTGCTACTGCGTTGGGAGATTTAACTCTTTTTAATTGTTTACGCTACAGAAGGAGCGCTGCTTTGGGGCGGCGCTCCTTCTTTTTTAGGGCGGATTTTCATTCACCATTCGGCGTGCGGTATGGCTTGAGAGCTTTAATTAATTCACTGGCGACGTCTCTGGCTCCCAGGATTCCTGAGAGTGGGCCGACGCCTTTGCCGGCGACCAACATGATCGACGAGGCTTGGTGCTTCAGTTCGAAGGGAAAATCCCAGACCGCGGAATAGCCGACAATGAGGATGGTGTCCGCAGTTTTGGGATCATCAACGACGCTGACGTGGAGAGCAGCAAAGTCCTTGTTCGTAGCCAGATCAGCCTTCAAGCGGTCCGCGCCAAAGAATTTTGCGTCGCGCGCATCGATGTACATCGTGCTGAAGTGTCGAAGAAGGTACTCGCGGTCTTTGGATGCGGCGGGCTCTTCGTGCGGCTTGGGCGCTGGCAGCGGGGCTGGCTGCACAGCTTCGCTTGGAGCGGCTGGAGTGGGTGGAAGCAGATTGGGCTGGACAGGCGCGGGCGATGCGCCGGGATGGGGCGGAAGCAGTTGCGAGCCGCTGGCGAAGCTCTTGACCGGAGGCGTATCCGCCAAGCCGAGGACATTCTCGATGGGAACAGCAACGTTGAGGCTTTGGCCTCCATCGAGCGACCCGGTGATCAAGCCGAGCGCGCGTCCCTTGGAATCAACAAGTACGCCGCTGCTCAGGCCGGGAGAGGCGGGAGCGGTGAATTGAAAGACGCGGAATCCCGTACCCGCGCCGGGAATCTCATCAGCCAGCCGAAAAGCGGTGATGACGCCGACGGAGGTTGACCAAAGCTGCCCCACAGGGTGAAAGATCGAGACGACTGGATCTCCGGGATTGATCTCAGAGGCAGCGGCAAGCGGGAGAACCGGCAGGCCTGAGGCGGATATACGGACAGCGGCGATATCGCGGCGCTCATCGTATCCGAGCAGCTTGACGCGGTCGAAGACTTCGCCTGACTTGAAACGCACCTGCACGGCATAGGCATTGCGGATCAGGTGGTAAGGAAGGAGGAGATCACCATCCGCATAAACGACGATGGCCGCCCCTGCGACCGCGTTGGTTTCACCAGCGGATTGTGTGGCCAACACCATGGCGACCGCTGGCGAGGCCTTGTCGACGATCTGCGCCGGAGTGAGCGTGGAGGTGAGAGTTTGTGCCGCGCACGGCTCAAGAAGGCCCATGATCGCGACAAGAGAGCTGATTGATAGGATCGCTCGCATGCAGGAATACCCCCTGAGAAAATAAATGATTCTAAAGAGGAAAGTATAGCGCAGCCGGGGTAGAAAGCGGCATTCTGCCCGTGCAGAATTGTCTATCTTGCAATTCACAGCGACATCAACAACTCAGATATAGTAACCAGTTTTCGGGAACCGCTTCAGATGGAGTCTCTCGTACAATATAGCCTAAACCCATGAACCCGCACCGCGTCCTCTTTCTCGGCCGAAGCACGCTTGATGCCCTCTTCTGGCTTGACCTCCTGCCCGCCGAAGACACCAAAGTCTATGCGAAGCAATTCCAGACAACTCCTGGTGGCCCAGCGCTTAACGCCGCCATCACTAACTCACTACTTGGCGGCGAATCCCTGCTCATCAGCGCAATCGGCGCCGGTCCATGGGCCGCACTGGTTCGTGCTGAACTCGAACGGCAACATGTTGCCCTCCTCGATCTTGCCGTCGGCACAGGTTACGAAACCCCGCTCAGCACCGTCCTGCTCGCTTCCAGCAACTCAAGCCGGACCATCGTCAATCCGCCTCTTTCCACCGTCGAACTTCCACTACTGGCCGGTTCTTGGGAGAAGGCAGTCCCTGCCGATTGGGGACCGGTCCCACAGGTCGTACTTACGGATGGCTTTCACCTCGGCGAAACTTTGCACCTGCTGGCCGCCTGCAAGGCTGAGGGAGCCGCACTCTGCCTTGACGGCGGCAGTTGGAAGCCCAGAACCGCAGAGCTTGCCCCGCTGCTCACCGCCGCTATCTGCAGCGAGCGCTTCGCCGTTCCTGGTCTGGACGGCACACCGGAATCGCTTTTCTCTTGGTTCGCTGATCAGGGAGTTCCCTGCGCCGCCCTCACGCGCGGCTCCAAGCCTATCCTTGGCTGGGAGCGCGGTCGCCGCTTCGAGATCGAGATCGCCTCCATCAACGCTATCGACACACTGGGCGCGGGCGACGTTTTACACGGCTCATTCTGCCATTCTTATGCATTAACCTCCGACTTTGAATCTGCCCTGCGTTCTGCTTCACAAATCGCAACTCTCTCTTGCCAGAACTTCGGCATTCGAGCCGGACAGACGGCAGTCCCTAGACCGGATTAAGCACGGAATCCCCGGAGACCGAGCCACTTCTGGAAGCCTTCGGAAGATTCCTGTTCATCAGGCTCTTGTAGAAGCTTACGGTGCGGCCCAGAACCTGGCGGTTCACGTAGTAGTCCAGAACCCAGGCGCGCGCCGCCCGGCCCATTCGGAATCGACGCTCGGGGTCCCGCAGCAGTTGCAGCACGGACTCTTCAATGGCCACTGGATATCCGGGCGGGATCAGCAATCCCGTCACCTCCGGCACTACGGAGTCGCGGGAGCCAGTGGATAAAGTGGTCACAACAGGAATTCCCGTCGCCGCCGCCTCCAGAATGACATTCGGAAAGCCTTCCCGCCATGTTGGCAGAACCATGACATCCATGATGCGGTAGTAGGGCGCTGTATCAGCGACAAAACCGGTCATATGAATCCGCGGATTCGTCTGGATGCGGGAACGCAGATCGCTTTCGAGCGCGTCTTCCGCGGCATCAAACCAGCCTACTAGCAGCAGATGCGCATCGGGCTTTGCGGCTAGGATGGCATAGAAGGCCTCGATCAACTCTGGCACGCCTTTGTCGCGCGTCAAACGTCCCACAAAACCAACAACCTCCGCACAGCGAGGAATGCCCAGCCGCACGCGCAGACGGCTAGGCCCCGGCTGAAAGCGATCCACATCCACACCGTTGCTACTGCCGTTGCCCAGCAGTCGCAGCTTGCGCTCCGATGCAATGCCCAAAGCCAGCGCTTCACTGCGAAGGCTGTCACTATTGCACAGCACAGCGTGAGAACAGGCCGAGGCCAGCCTCTCGGCCGTTAGCAGAATGCGGCGCTTGATGCCGACGCAGCCTTCCAGCTTGAGTCCGCGCAGAAAGTAAACCCGCGTCGGTACGCCGCAGAGGATGGCAGCAATGGAACCCAGCAACCCGGCCTTGGGCGTGCTGAACTCCGTCATCGCCGGCTTAAGCCGGTAGAGCAGCCACCACAAGCGCGCCAGCGACACAATATCAGAGAACACCGCCATCTCGCGGTGCATGGGAATGGCAACGTATTCCACCCCCTCCCGCGCGGCTGTGTGAGCAAGCAGCGGGCCTGGGCTGGAAACAAGTGTCACCTGGAAACCGGCCTCGCGCAGAGTGCGCAACCGACCGCCAAGAACCAGACAGGTCTGTGCGCTGGTGATTCCAACAACAATTCGCGCGCGCGAGGGTTGGCTCGGATTCTGTGCCAGAGGAGCGAAGGCGGAAGAAAGACAGTTGCGCACACTCCAGAATGTGGGCAAAAAATTGGCAACCGCAATATATATGCTGCGTTTGAACACGAGACCCTCCCAAAAAGGACCTGAGCGTCCCGATACAAAACCGGCATCGAGGACGCATATGGAAAGGACTCGAAGGATTCAGGAGTTCATGCTAACGGTGCGCTCGGCCAAGGCAACCACAATCTAAGCGTCACCACCCCTGTTTTCAATCTCAGCAGCTTTCCTCGTGACAACGCAGAAAGAGACCTGAAAAAAGACGGACTCCCGCTGGAGATAATCAAACTCAGTACTCTCAGGAAACATTAGATGGGTTTAATTTGTCAAGAAGAAAATTACTTTAGGAAAAATGGACATAAATTGCCGATAATTAGCTTATTTTCCTGTATACTCGCAACAATCCATGAGGTTTTCCATAGGATCATGAATCAGACTTCTAGGCTTCTTTTGCTGATTCCCCATCTCGGCGGTGGCGGCGCCGAGCAGGTGATGGCTCAGTTGGCGGCTGGCCTCTCCGCACAGAAGTACGAGCTGCATCTGGTTCTGCTCACGCAAACGCAAGTTCCCACTGCTGTGCATCTTCCGCCCTGGGTACAAATACATGCCCTGGGTGCTCGGCGGGTGCGCGAAGGGGCAGTTCGCCTGCTGCTCCTGGTTCACCGAATCAAGCCGGCTCTGATTCTATCGGGGATTTTTCACGCGAACTTTCTAGTTCTTCTGCTGTCTCCAATTCTTCCGTCTGGAACCCGAATCCTGGTGCGTCAGAACGGAACCGTCTCCGCAGCACTCGATTTTGGCGACCTACCCTGGTTTAACCGCCTTCTCTACCGTCTGCTTTACCGTCGCGCAGATCGCGTGATCTGCCAGACGTCATCGATGGCAGAGGATTTGGCGCATGAACTGGGACTTTCGATGGATCGGATTACAGTGCTTGCCAACCCGGTGGATGTGGAGGGAATATGCACTTCTGTCGCCGTCAATCGATCCCGGAAAACTGCTACCGGCGCTCCGCAACTATTGGCGATAGGAAGGCTTTCTAGGGAAAAGGGCTTTGATCTGTTGCTGTGCGCGCTGGCGATGATCCGGAGGGAGATTTCCGGGGCCAGCTTGCTGATTGCAGGTTCCGGCCCGGAAGAAGCGGCTCTGAAGGCTCAATGCATGGCGCTTGGTCTGGATTCGGCCGTGCGATTTGAGGGCTATTTTGCAAATCCTTGGACGCGATTCCCAGATGCAACTCTCTTTGTGCTTCCCTCCCGCCATGAAGGACTGCCCAATGCTCTGCTGGAGGCCGCCGCCGCAGGTCTTCCCCTTGTGGCTACGCCGGCCTCCGAAGGCTTGGTGGAGTTGCTGGAGGGTCAGCCTGGAGTGTGGCTCGCCCCCAAAATCACCGCTGAAGCGCTGGCTGCTTCCCTGCATTCCGCTCTGCTGGCGCTGCGACCTGGTGAGCGCTTTGCCCATTCTTTCGTAGAATTCTTTCGACTCGACCGCGCTATTCCGGCGTTTGAACGTCTGATTGACCAAACCATCGCGGCGAAGCCGTAAACCAATAAAGAATCGGTCCCATCAGCGCCACCACGGCGGCCAGCAACAGCGCGGAGATTGAGCCGATCTTCTCCGCCCGCGCCGCGTACAGCGCAAATAGAATTAGCAGCAGAGGCGCCACTCCCAGCAGAGAGGCAAAGGCCAGATTCCCAGCCTTGAAGGGCCTTTTCAGCTCCGGCTCACGCACCCGCAGCACCACCAGCGCCACAAACTCCAGCAACAGGCTCGAACCATAGAGAATCAGGTCAATCGAGATCAGCCGCTCAAAGGGCAGACTGAGCGCCGCCGCCCACGCCGCGCCGCACAAGAGCACCGAAACCCAGGGCACATCGCGCCGGTTGCGCAGCGCAAAGATGACGGGCAGCATTCCGTCCTCAGCCATGGCCATCGGCAGCCGGGTGTAACTCAATACCAGTGCGTTGAACATTCCAAAGCCGTTGATCGCTCCGCCGGCAATCATTGCCAGGCCGAGCAGCGGTCCGCCCAATAGCACAGCCACATCCGTCCAGTCGCCGGTTGAGAAACTGGAGGTCGCAATCCCAGAGACCGCCATCGCGCACAACGGTAGAAGATAGCTGACGGCCACCAGCAGTGTTGACCAGATCATTGCTCGCGGATAGTTGCGCGGTGGATTCTCCACCTCGCCGGCCACTGTCGCTGCATTGTCCCAACCCATGTAATTCCACATCGCCACCTGGATGGCCAATGCAATTCCCGCCGACGAGTGCGTCCCGCCCCAGTGCACTGTCGGATGCGAATGGAATCCATGCCAGAAGCCCAGCGCAGTCAAAGCCACAAATGGAGCAATCAGCAGCACAAAAAAAGCCTCCGCGCCATGACCCACTGAGGGCGCGCCCAGCAGATTCCACGCCGTGCAGGCAGCTACCACCAGCAACGCCCACCCATAGTGGCCCCAGCCCGCTGTGAGCGCCGGGTCGAACTTGCCCAGATAGCTGACAAAGATTGCCGGATAAATCGCCATGTCGAAGATGCTGGCCGCCAGCGAGAGCCAGCCCTCCTGGTAGCCCCAGAAGGGTCCCATCGCCCGCCGAACCCAGACATAAAACCCGCCATCCACCGGCAGCGCGCTGGCCAGTTCGCCCACCATCAGCGCCGTTGGCAGACTCCAGACGAACGGCAGCACCAGAAGTATCAGGATCGCTACGCCATAGCCCGCGCCGCCCAATATGTCTTCAATCCCATACGCCCCGCCGCAGACCATGAAGTACGTGGCCGCAACCAGCGGCAACAGCGCCATCTTGCCGAGCAGGCCATGGCGAATCGAGCGCTTGCGCAGAGGATTAGGCGGGTTGGGCTGAAGATTGAAGCGCGTCATTTTTTATAGGAACCTAATGTAGTGTAAGGTCTCTGGAACGGCTTTCGGTCCTCATAAAAGAAAATCCATTCATAGAATTTGTTTGTCAGGATTCAATTGGCTCGCCAGCACCCTTGGGCAGCAGCTTCCTGCTCCAATACCAAAGAAAAATGAAGGTGCTCACAGTCCACAGCGAGGTAGCCAGCGCAATCCCTGCCACGCCCATCCAGCGCATCAGAATCAGATTCAGCACAATGTCCAACGCGAGGTTCAGCGCGCCGCAATAAAAAATCAGATCCGAGCGCCGCAACGCAATCAGAAAGCGGTAAAATACCCTGCTGGAGACAAAGAAAGGAATCTGAATCGCATACATGGCCAGCACCGGTGTCACCAGAGCCGTGTCCCGCGGCCCAAAGACGCCATGCTGGAAGGCCGCGCGAATCAACCAATGCGAACTGACGATCAGTGCCAGTGCGATCGGCGTGGAGACCAGCGCCGTCAGCCTGACCCAGGTGCGCAGCGTGTGGCGGCAGCCACGCCAATCCTCATGCGCAATCATCCGCGAGAAGTGGGGCACAATCGCCGAGGAGACAGCCCCGGCCAGCAGGGTCACTACCACGCTTACGAAGCGGTTGGCATAGGCCAGCGCAGAGACGCTCCCCGTAGGCAACATCGCAGCCATCGACTGGTCAACCAGCAATCCGCCCGAGGCCACCACCCCGCTCAGCAGTACCGGCCCGTACTGCCGGGCTACCTCCCGCGTTGCCTCCGTCGCCCCGTGCCACCAAAGACGGAAGCGGTAGCCGCGCCGGTCCATCATCCACGCCACCAGCCCGGCATGAATCAACGCCCCGGCAAGTGTCGCATAAACCATTGCCCAGATTCCGTAGCGGCCGCCCCAGATAAGCGCGCCCAGGATGATCGCCGCAGGCGTTGCCATCGGAGCTAGCGCCGGCAAGGCAAAGCGGTCAAAGGTATTCAACGCAGCCGTGCAATTAGTGGCGATGCCTGTGATCAGCACCACCGGCAGCAATGCGTAGAAAATCCGGATCGAAAGCGCCAGCTTCTCCGCCCCGAAGTGCGAAGCGATGAGCGGAAAGAACCCCGGTGCGCCCAAAGCCATCCCCACCGTCGCCCCAGTCAGCAGCAGGCATACCCAGAGCATCGAACTCGACAGAAGCTGCTGCGCCCGTTCATGTCCTTCGTGCTCCCGCACCCCGATCAGCGTAGGCACAAGCGCCTGATTCATTGACTCCGAGATCAGGTTGATCAATAGATTGGGAATCAGAAAAGCCGCCAGAAACGCGTCCATCGCATCCGACCGCCCGTAGACCCCCGCGACCGCGAACTCCTTGAAAGTAGCGACTATCTTGACCAGAATCCCCGCCGCTGCCACGGACGCCGCCGCGCGGAAGATGCGCCGGTTGACGCTGCCACCTTGGAAGTACCGCGCGAGTTGTTGGAAAGAAAACATACTGGCGGATGATTCGCCAGTCTAGCAGAATTGCTTGACTCTCGTTTTACCGAGAAATGAACTGTATTTTATTTGCTGGACGCTGATTGGACAATCGGCAAAACTCTTACCGAGCCACTGTGTTCTTCCCCAGCGGTCAAGCACCAGCCTGCAAGGGAGTAGATCCTTGTCTTGCCCGTGTCAAGATGATATCTTGGGTGGCCATAAAAAGTTGTGAACGGCTATGTGCCTGTTCCGGCGAAGACTACGCCAATGGTACGCAAGATGATCTGGAAATCCAGCCAGATGCTCCAGTTTTCGATATAGGTCACATCCAGCGAGATATAGCTGTCGAAGGAGGGATCCTGGCGGGCCTGTACCTGCCACAGGCCGGTGATTCCCGGAGTCACATCCAACCGGCGCAGGTGGCTCAGCTTATATTCACGCACCTCGCTGCCAAGGGGCGGGCGCGGACCCACGATGCTCATATCGCCACGCAGCACATTGAAGAACTGGGGCAGTTCATCCAACGAATACTTGCGCAGAAAGCGCCCAAGCTTGGTGATGCGTGGATCGTCAGAGATCTTGAATAGGATGCCCTCGCGCTCATTCAGGTGCATCATCTCCGCTCGCCGCTTATCCGCATCCATCACCATGGTGCGGAATTTGATGCAGCGGAAGATGCGGCCCTTCTTGCCAAGGCGGTCGGAAAGATAAAAGACCGGGCCCGCGGAATCCATCTTGATGGCGATGGCGATGACCAGGAGCAAAGGCAATAAAAGTAAAATCACTATGGCGGACAAGATCGTATCAAAGACACGCTTGAGCAAAAGCTGTACATCGGGTACTTCGCTTCGGTGCAAGGGGATGGTCGGGAACTGGCCGATGTATTCGATAGGATTGTTCCAGGTAAGGCCGTCGTACATTTCAGGAACAATGCGCAGGTCTACACCTTGCGTCCTCGCCTGAGAAAGGGAGTCCTGTATGAGGCTCCGTTCGCAAGGTGTAGTGAAGAAGATTTCATCCACAAACAGCTTGCGCGCCTGCTGGAAGAGTGAATCCATGGAGCCCACAACATCACTGGGGGTTGCAGCCATACAGGGCGTGGCGCCAGGCAGCTCAATGAAACCCTTGAAGCTGTATCCCAGGTGGCGAATACTCTCCAGATGATGGCGCAGGGCTTGGGCCTCGGGTCCGGTGCCAACGATCAGAACATTCCTCGTTCCGACTCCCTGTTCGTAGCTGTGGTAGAGCAAAAGACGAGAGAACAGACGCCGCAGACTAAGCAAAACTGTGGTCAATCCGATAGTGACCAGCACGATCGTCCGGGAAATGTCCTCGGCATGTACCAGATAGAGTGTGCCGGCGAGCAGCAATCCGGAGGTTAGGCAGGCCTGCAGGCTCAGGCGCTGCTCATGGAGGATATTGTTCAGCCGAGTGGGAACATAGAGATTCAATCGCTTGCTGGTAACGATCAGGGAGATGGCGAAGAAACCCAGTAGACCAAACAGAATTCCCATCGGGCGGCCATGAATCAGTGTGCCATGCCAGAACTCTCTCGCGCCGACCACCGCCCCCGTATGCTTTCTATAAATCGTGGCAATCACAACTGAAAAAAGAATCGTCACCGCATCCAGGGCCATATACATCTTGATCCTGCCTTGGGAGGCGTGCGCGTTTCTACGAACTGATGTTCTCTGCCGCTCTTGCGGCGACGAGACTGAAGCTGAAACTCTCTGCCAAAAATCCGATGTAGCCATAAGCGATCACAGACCTCATATAATCAAATTCCAGCGGGGAAGTGAACCACTCTCTCCCCATGAGCTGCCCTGTGGCGAGAGAATGCCAAGTGCAACGATGAATCCTGCCGCAGATCGGCAGGCAGTTCGTCTCCTTTCAGGGTGCGCGTCAATTCCAGGTCCAGATTTCCTGTCGCGGATAACAACAGTGCGTCGAACCCTAAATCCGGCTGCGGCCTCAAATTTGCGTCATCTTCCGCCAACAGCAAATGACAATGTTCGACGGCACAATAGATTTTGCGCTCTGTCTTCGGGTCAAGGGGAGGGGAGAAAACTTCACCCGAGGAATAGACCGGTGAAGTGAAAACAACAGTAAAAAATGATTGTACAGCATTTTTCCTCTGCTGTCGTCCCTAATCGAGTACATTTTTCTAGAAAACCTACGGACGCTCTTCTCCGGCTGACATCAACAGCATTACTCAGAATGCAAATTCATCGCAAGAAAAAACTCATTTCCCCCCATTACGATATGAATCGCCGCTTATTCCGAAGGTAATGAAAATGCGTCCAGGGCCAGGAATTGTTGTATATGCGGATCGGAAGTTGCCATGAAGTCGCGCAGAGGTCCGAAAAACAGAGCCCGGCCCTGATGGAGAAAGAGCACCAGGTCGGCAAGCCGCTCGGCAAAACGCATATCGTGGGTCACCACGATGCTGGTCTTGCCCAGATGCTGCTTGAGAATCTCAATCAAATCGCCGAGCCGGCGGGCGATGATTGGGTCCACCATCGTTGTGGGTTCGTCATAGAGCACCACCTCCGGCTCAAGGGCTAGAGCGCGCGCAATCGCCACGGCTCGCCGCCGCCCGGTGGAAAGGCTGGCCGGCAAGGCATCCGCCACGTCCTCGGCGCCGACAACATTGATCAGTTGGGAGACCTTCTCCTGGATCTGGTCCTCCGTGAGGCCACCGCGTTCGCGCAGCGGAAAGGCCACGTTCTCGCGCACGCTTAACGAGTCAAAGAGCGCTCCGTTCTGGAAGACCATGGTGACGCGTTTGCGGATCTCCCGCATCTCCTCTTCGTTGAGAGTCGTGATCTCCTGGCCTTCAACTTGGATGTAACCCGCATCTGGCTTGAGAAAGCCCATCAGCATACGCAGCGCCACCGACTTGCCCACGCCGCTGCGTCCCAGGATGCAGAGAGTTTGGCCGCGATTCATGGAAAAGCTCACGTCCTCCAGGACCGGGCGGCCGTCAAATGAGATACTCACATGGCTGAAGGAGATCATCGATTCCGAGGCCTGAGCCAGCGCTTCGGAAGGGTCCGCATTGGTGGTTGAGAGGTCGTGCATCACTGTAGAACTAGATTACGCGACTAGATGCGCCACGGTATACTTTCGACAAAAGAGGAAGATATGGGTTTAGGATTTCAATCGTTGCCGGTAGGCGGGGCCAAATCAAGAATCAAAAAGCTGCTTGCGATACTCGTCGGCTTCTACATTTTCTGTTTGATCTATTTATTCGTCTTCCAGAGAAGTTTTTTATATTTTCCCGGCCATGCCTTCGTGCCTTTGAGCGAGGCGCAGGCGAATCGTTCCTTCCAGGAGATTTCTGTTAAAACTGCGGACGGGATCGCCTTGAAGGCATGGTACGCTCCGGCAACCATCAAGCCGATCACCTTTGTTTTCTTTCACGGAAATGGCGACTCTTTGTATTCCGCTTCGGCGGTCGCCGACCCATACATCCGAGCGGGCTACGGGTTTCTGATTGCCGAGTACCGCGGTTACAGCGGACTTCCAGGCAAGCCGACCGAAGCCGGCCTTTATGCCGATGCGCGAGCATATCTCTATGCGCTGAGAGCGCGAGGGGTCAAAAGCGAGAACATTATCCTCTTCGGACACTCATTGGGTACTGGCGTCGCTACGCAGATGGCCGAGGAATTCCACGTGAGCGGCCTCATTCTGCTGGCCCCGTTTCTGTCCGTCGGCGAGATGGCGCAGGATGAGTACCCGATCTTCCCCGCAAAATGGATCGTCCTGGACCGCTTCGAGAACGACAAGAAGATCGACAGGATTCATGCACCGCTGTTGATTGTCAATGGAGGCGACGATCAGCTTATTTCTCCCTCACAGGGGAGAAAACTCTACGAGATGGCCAAGGAACCCCGCCAATTCATTTCCCTTCCCAATCATGGCCACAACGACCTCTTTGTTGATGCCGTTCCGCTGATCCAGGATTGGGCTGGCCGGCTTCGATAATAGGCTGATCCTGCAACTGGCAGTTGAGTATTTGCATCTGCCTCACACGCCAGGTTTGGGACCTTTGAAAGTCGCTGCCTTGTAGCAAGGGGAAGATGCAAGTCGGGCAGCAACCTCTAAATCTTCTTCTGGAGTGCGCGCCGGACCGTGGCCCAGCCTTCTTTGACCACCTGCCGCGCGCGGCTAACAGCCAGCGAGTCGCCGGGCACGTTTTTGGTGATGCAAGAGCCTGCGCCGACGTAGGCTCCATCGCCCACCTCAACCGGCGCCACCAGCGTCGAATCGCTGCCAATGAAGGCGTCCTTGCCGATGCGCGTACTGTGCTTGTTCACCCCATCGTAGTTGCAGGTGATGACACCCGCGCCGATATTGCTTCTCTCGCCTATCTCGGCGTCACCTAAATAACTGAGGTGGTTGGCCTTTGCTCCCTTGCCCAGCTTGGCCTTTTTGGTCTCGACAAAGTTGCCCACGTGCGCGTCTTCGCCGATCTCGCTCAACGGGCGCAGATGTGCAAATGGACCGATCTTGGCGCCCACTCCCACCGTGCTGTCGGTGAGGATGCAGCTCTGGCGCACCAGCACGCTGTCGGCCAGCACGCAGTTTTCAATCACCGCGTACGACCGGATCAGGCAATTCGCGCCGATCTTCGTCTTGCCCAGCAACTGCACAAATGGTTCGATCACCGTGTCGGCTGCTACCTCGACATCGGCGTCGATCACGCACGTCTCTGGCCGAAAGACGGTCACGCCAGCAGCCATCAGCCGGTTGGCCGTCTTCATGCGCAGCGTCACGTCCAACGCCACCAACTCGGCGATCGTATTTGCTCCCAGCACTTCCATCGCCTCGGCAGCCTGAATCGCCACCACGCGCAGGCCCGCCGCCTGCAGCAGCCCAGCCATATCCGTAAGAATGATTTCCTTGTTGGCGTTATTTGCGTCGAGCTGGCCGAGATGCTTCAGTAGCTGCACGGTCTGGAATGCATAGATGCCGGAGTTGATCTCGCCGATCTTCCGCTGTTCCGCAGTCAGTGCTTTCTGCTCGACGATGGCCTCGACCTCGGAGGGGATCACGTCGGGCCACAGGGACTTCTTGCGAACAATGCGCCCATAGCCGGTCGGGTCTTTCGGCTCGGCGGTCAGAATGGTCATCGCCGCCTGCTCGGCCTGATGGAAGCTCCATAGCTGCGAGAGAGTCTCCGGGCGAATCAGCGGCACGTCGCCAGAGAGGACGAGAATGTTTTCATAGCCCTCGATGGCATCACGCGCGCATTGAATGGCGTGCCCAGTGCCGAGCTGGACAGTCTGCTCGACAAAGCTAACGCCGGTCGAGGCTACAGCCGCCCGCACCTTCTCTGCCTGATGGCCGATCACGACGAAGATTTGGGCAGGCGCGACAATCTTGCCGGCGGCGGCGATAACATGGGCCAGCAGCGGCTTGCCGCCAATCTCGTGCAGCACTTTGGGCCGCTGAGACTTCAGCCGTGTTCCCTTTCCCGCTGCCATGATGACAACCGCCAGCTTTCCCTTGGCTTCCATGCACCGCTCCTCAATCAGAAAATTTTCCTTTCCTATTGTAATTTCTCCGTCCGAATCCCCGAGACCGGGTCCTCCTCCACCAGCTCAACGCGAATCTTGCTGATGCGCCGCGCCTCCATCTCCACCACAGTCAGCTTGCGCCCATCATGAATCACAGTCTCGCCCACCACTGGGATGTGACCCAGACGCATCAGGAGGAAGCCAGCCAGCGTTTCCACGCCTCCGTCGCGCGGCAGTTTCCATTGCATCTGCGTCTCCAGATCGCGCAGATTCACGCCGCCGTCCATCAGCAATGCGCCTCCGGCGGTGGCCAGCACGGGCAGAGCAGGCGAGTCAAACTCATCTTCGATCTCCCCGGTAAGCTGCTCGATGGCGTCTTCGGCGGTGACGAGGCCAACCGTCGAGCCATACTCGTCCACCACGATTGCCATCTGCCGCCGCCGCTGCTGAAAGTCGCGGATCAGGTCCAGAACGGTTTTGGTCTCCGGAACCACCAGCACATCACGCATCACCTGGCGAAGGCGCAGATCAACTACGGGTGAGGTGGAGCGGAAGAAGATCAGGCGCGCCAGATCTTTGGAATAAACCACGCCGATGATGTGTTCCGGCCCCCGGCTCTCGTCATAAACCGGCACGCGCGAGTGCATGTATTCTATGACTTGCGCGCTGGCTGCTTCGACAGACAGGTTCGCAGGAAGAGAAAAGATCTTCTGCCGCGTAGTCATGATCTCGCGCACCGGCACGTCGTCCAACTCCAGCGCGCGATGAATCAGCGTCTCCTGAAAGCGGGGCAGAACGCCCATCCGCCGGGCGGCCGTGGCAATCAGCTTCAGTTCCTCGGGCGAATGTACTTGGGCGCGCTCGGTCATGGGAATATCAAAGCCGCGCAGAATCACCGCGGCCGAGCCTTTGAGCAGCCGCACCGCGGGCCGGGCCAGCGTCATAAAGATGAGCATGGGCGGAGCCACGGCGACGGCCAGCGCCTCGGCCCGCCGTAGCGCCAGCGACTTTGGAACCAGTTCTCCGACTACAACGTGAAAGTAAGTAATGAAGGCAAAGCCCAGCGCAACCGCAAGGATCGCGTATCCGTGAGCATAGGCCAAGGCATGAATCGGGGGTTGCGGCAGAGCGGCTAGCCAGCCCAGGAAAACCGAGGCGGCCAGAGGCTCGCCGATCCAGCCCAGAGCGAGAGAACACAGCGTCACGCCCAGTTGCACGGCGGGAAGAAAATCGTCCAGATCGCTCTGTAGTCGGCGGACGGCGCGCGCGCCGGGAACCTCGGCGGCCAGTAACTGCTCGATGCGGGTGTCGCGAATCGAGACCAGCGCGAACTCAGCGGCCACAAAAAAGGCGTTGGCCAGAATCAACAGGCCGACAGCGACAAATTCAAGCAGTGAAAGACCGTGCATCCCGGATGTGAGAATAGCACTCCATGCGGTTGCCAGTCAGCGGATGCAGGGCGGCGCGCGCCTATTTAAGCTTCAGCTCGACCTCAACCTCCTTGCGCGCATCCCAGTAGCTGATGGACTTGACGGCGCTTTTCTTGCCGTCCTTCTCCGCCCAGAGCTCATGATCCTCGGCCATATTCACCGAGGCAAAGCGGAAGTGTCCCTTGTCGGCGGATGTAAAGCTGCGAATGTTCTTGGACTTCAGATCCTTCAGAAAGACCGTTGCGCCGACAACGGGATTGGAGTCGGTGTCTGAAACAAAGCCTGATACTACGCGCATGCCCAAATTCTGCGCCTCTGCGGTAAAGGGCCCTCTGCTCCCTCCCGGCGCACCCAACGGAATCAATACAGCGGCCAGAATCGTAAGTGCCACTCCGGCCGCCCACTTCGTGCGATTCAACTTCACTCTTCCTCCTCATCCTCTTCGAGCAGATCCTCGTCGTCGTCCAGGTCGGCGCCCAACTGCACCAGCTCCAGCGGTTCAACGCCCACCACTTCGAACTCGGTTCCGCACTCGTCGCAGACGACAATGTCGCCTTCTTCCACTTCGTCCATTTCAACGTCAAGACTATTTTCGCATTCCGGGCAGCTAGGCATGGCAGCCTCCTCTCGAACTCAACCGATCGTATTGCAGAATGATGATTCTTTGCAGAGCAACTCCCGCTATTTTTGGCCAACTACCGGCCTCCGGTCAAGAGGCGTCTTCCTCTTTTGGATTTGATCGTCCAAACCGAAGAATAGGCTATGGATTTGACGCAAGCTGACTCGCCTGAAGATTCGCGTATGGTTCCGTTCCGGGAGCGGCTTCTAAAATCGGGAGATCGCCAGTTGCCCGTACAAGACGCCCCGCTCGCTTTCTCCAAGACACAAGCCCGCCTTCCGGGTTACGCTTAGACTGAATATGCCCAGATTAGGAGCAACCCCGTTCGCCTTTCCCGACTTTACCGGAGCCACGCGCCGACTGGTGCTGTGGAATCTGGCAGCTTACTTTGCTCTGCTGCTGGCGGGGGTAGCGCTCCATTTTTCTCTAGATGCGGCGCCGTATTTAATCGGCTTTGCTCCGGGTGCCTTTCTGGATGGCCGGTACTGGCAACCGTTCACCTACAGCTTCGTTCACATTGGAATTGGCGGGACTCTGCTCGAACTGCTTTCACTCTTCTTCTTGGCGGGATTTCTGGAAAACTATCACCGGCCGGAATGGGTGACCGGGATTTATTTTATCTCGGTTCTGGGAACAGCGGCGGCTTCCTTTGTGATCTATGAATGCAGCCACGCACTGGGCTATACGATGGCGGGCGCCCCGCTAATGGGCTGCTTCGGCGGCATCTTCGGCCTGCTGGTTGCCATCGGCGCGCTCTACGGTGATGTGCAGTTTATGCTATTTCCGCTGCCCATCGGCATCAAGGCGCGCTACCTGGTGGTTGTTTACCTACTCGTGATCATCGCCATGCTCTTCAGCGCGCAAAAAGGCTACGCCTTTGCCCAGTTGGGCGGCGCCGTGGCTGGCCTGCTTTATGTCCGCGTGGCTCCGCGCAGGGGAATCTCTCCCAGAATCAGCGAACTTTGGTATGGCGCGCGCAACCGCTACTACCGCTGGAAGCGCCACCGCGCCGCCCGTAAATTCGAGGTATACATGCGCGCCCATGGACGCAATGTCCGCTTTGACGGCCAAGGTCGCCAGCTCGACGACGATGACGTCAACGACCGCAGCCGCTGGAACTGAGGGCAGGGCAGGCTCTTGTTTTGAAAAGATATACGTCTATTGGGAAATGACCGTTCCTTTCCGGTAAAATTAGACTGCAATGACTATAAAAATCGCCTTTCTCTTCCCGGGGCAGGGTTCGCAGACCGTGGGTATGGGTCGCGAGCTTGCCGAGCGCTTTCCTGTAGCCCGTGATACCTTTGCCGAGGCCGACGAGGCTGCAGGCTTCCCGCTCTCTAGGCTCTGCTTTGACGGGCCAGCGGAAGATCTCAAGCTGACCGAGAACACCCAGCCGGCCATTCTGACGGCGAGCATCGCCACGCTGCGCGTGCTGGCCCTTCACGGCATAGTGCCGGAGTTGGCTGGAGGCCATTCGCTGGGCGAATGGTCTGCCCATGTCGCCGCCGGAACCTACAGCTTTGCTGACGCGGTGCGCTTTGTGCAGGCGCGCGGCCGGGCAATGCAACTGGCCTTTCCAGCAGGGCAGGGAGGTATGGCGGCAATTCTATCCCTCACCCCGGAGCAGGTGGCCGAGGCCTGTGAGGAGGCCGCTGCCGAGACAGGCCTGGTCGTCTCCGCCGCCAACTTCAACTCGCCCTCGCAGACCGTGATCTCCGGCGCTCTGGCGGCTGTCGAAAAGGCCTCCGAGATCGCCAAGGCTAAAGGCGCGCGCCGCGCCGTGATGCTTCCGGTCAGCGCGCCCTTCCACTGCGCACTGATGCAGCCGGCACAGGAGGAGGTAGCGCGGGTGCTGGGCGGCTTTACGCTGGCCGATCCGAAGATTCCCGTCGCCTCCAACGTCAGCGGCAAGCTGGTCACCACCGCCGCTGAGGTTCTGGAAGCGCTCACCTGGCAGGTCACCGGCACCGTGCGCTGGGTGGATTGCATGAAGTCGCTGATCGAAGCAGGCGCGAATACCTTCATCGAGATGGCTCCCGGCAAGGTTCTCTGCGGCCTGCTCAAGCAGATTGATGCGGGGCAGAAGCCTGCCTTGAATGTGGAAGACGCGGCCAGCCTGGAAGCCACACTGACCGGAATCACCGCCGCGCGCAACGTCTGAGCACCAGTGGGGCTTCACTTTGCAGCGGCAGGTGGCCCGTTTCCGACCATCCCGGAAAGAACGGGGTGCCCCAGGTCCAGCTTTTGGGACCTGGGAATCCACGGAGTTGGGACGATAGAACAGCGAGAGGCGAGAGTTTTGGATTCTAAGGATTTTTGGTAGAATCGGGCTCCGACTCTTGACGAAGATTGACTTGGGGATCAGCAACGCTCTTCGAGGCTGTGATATGCAATTCAGAAAGCCACTGCATATCTTCCTCGGTTATGTCGTCAGACTCAGGAATGAATTCAAGGCCATTGTTATCATGCCATCTATAACATTCGTAGCTTATCTCCACTCGACAGCGAAGGCATCACCCATCAACAGCCAATACTCCATACCAAGGTTCTCGTCAACCCGCCGTTTTTTATTCAAGAACTTTGCAGAGAATTAAGCCCTGTTCGTGCAGACTATGGAAAAGAAGGAGAGAGATGAAAAAGAAGGAAAAGGGAGAAAACCGTGCCCTAAACAAATGTTTTTCCCACCAAAGGCATATCTACCCCCCCCCGGGGGTGCGTTCTCTCTTTCTTCGCCTTCATAAGGGAATCCACGAACCTCAACCGGCGTCTTTTTCTGGTCTCTGATCTCTGTATTGGGAAGAGACTTTGTCTATGAAATTCCTCCCGGACCCTCCAAGAACTGCACATCTTCGGGCGAAAAGTTCAGGGTGTGGTCTTTGGGGTCGTAGTCCAGATTGATCGCATTGCTCTTGCGCTCGTTGACGAAGATGCCCACTTGCAGCACATTGCCGTGCATGGTTGCCGCCGCGATGCGATGGCTGTGAATGGCGCCGTAATCGCTGTCCGGACTCTGCGGACTCCAATCCTTCTGGAAGCGTTCGAAGGTATAGCCGGAGTGCTTATCCGGGTGCTTCTGCCAGTCTTTATCGTGGATCCAAACGCCATAGGCCGCCGCCATATCGTTCTTTTCGAGGGCCTTGAAGAAGGCGTTCACCTCGATCCGGCCCCGCAGATGGCTGCCCCAATACCAGGGGTAATCCACCGGATGTCCGGCAGCCAGCCAAAAGGCAATCAGAAAGACAAAGAGCAGCGCCGCCGAAGTGATGAGAGTCTTGCGGCGGCGACGATCACGGGTGTAATCAAATTCTGGCGCGTCGAGCAGGGTCATCTTGGAGTTCCTCGGTACTAGGATAAGACACAAAAGGGAATAAGTGACTAGGGACAAGCCTTGGACATCTGTCCGGACAAAACTTCAATGCATATCCAATTTTTCATCGCATACATAGTTAGACACCAACGGTGGACAATCTGTTCCCTCGGTCCCTAGCTCCTCTGTCCCTCAGTCCCTCGTATATACCGTTCGGCTCTTCTCGGCGTGGCGCTCCAGGGCAAGATCGATCAGGCGGGTAATCAGATCCGTGTACCCGATGCCCGTCGCTTCCCAAAGCTTGGGATACATGCTGATGCTGGTGAAGCCGGGCAGGGTGTTGACCTCGTTGAGAAAGATGCGCCGCTTGCCGTCCGGCTCCATCAGGAAGTCCACGCGCGCCAGTCCGGCCAGATCACAGGCGCGGAAGGCGGCGACGGCCATCTCGCGGATTTGTTTGGTCTGCGCCTTGGTCAGCTTGGCGGGAATCACCGGCACCGAACCCTCGGAGAGGTACTTGGCCTCGTAGTCGTAGAACTCCTTGCCGGGAATGATCTCGCCGACGACGCTGGCCTGCGGGTCGTCGTTGCCCAGCACGGCAACCTCCAGCTCTCGGGCTTTGCGCTTCTTGCCACCAACGCCCTGCTCGATGACCAGTTTGCGGTCAAATCGGGCGGCCTCGGTCAACGCCGGTCCCAGCTCGACGCGGTTGTGGGCCTTGCTGATGCCCACCGACGAGCCGAGATTCGCAGGCTTCACAAAGACCGGGTACTTGAGCGCCGCCTCGACTTGGGCAATGGATTTTTGCGGCGCGCGTTCCCACTCGGCGCGCAGCAGCGTTACGTGCTTCACGATGGGCAGCTTGGCCTGAGCAAAGAGCTTTTTCATCACGTCTTTGTCCATGCCCGCCGAGGAGCCTAGAACGCCGGAGCCGACATATGCGATCCCGGCCAGCTCGAAGAGCCCCTGAATCGTCCCGTCCTCGCCAAAGGTGCCATGGAGCACGGGAAACACGACATCGAGCGACTGGGTGCTCAGCGCCGCGTGGCTATCCAGTGCCGCAACTCCGCTGGGTACCAGCGCGGCAGACTCAGACGACTCGGGAGCTAGCAGCGTGGGCTGCCCGTCGGCCAGAACCCGCGCGCCGGGAGTGGCGGCTGGGTCGCCTGCCCGCAGCTTTTGGGGCGCGGCTTCACCGGCTGGCGCGGAACCTTCCAGCAGCTCATTCGCCGCCCCGGAGGTTAGCCAGTGGCCGGCCTTGTTGATGCCGATCGGCACCACGTCAAATTTGCGGCGATCAATCGCCTTCAAGATCGAAGCCGCCGAAAGCAGAGAAACCTCATGCTCGCCGCTTCGCCCGCCAAAAAGAATTCCAACCTTCAACTTTTTTGCCATTTGGTTATTTGATCGCTCTAAGGATTTGAAAATCACTACTCATTCAGTGTAGTTCCCGCCGCTCCAACTTCTTCCCGGATTTCGGACGGAAGGCTTTTACTGCCGCCAGCGACCGGTGTGCAGCCATGATCGCGCTCCGGTGGACGACTTTGATGGTGGTTTCTTTCGAAGCGCAGTTGGCTTGAAAGGCCAAAATGTTTAAAAGATTGATTCCTTGCCAATTTCTGCCGATAGAGAATCCAGGGACCGGATGGACTGATGCCAATCCGGGATTTTACGATGAAGAGACTGATCTGGAGCTTTCTATTGGTTGCACTGCCGGCCGGCGTATCTGGGGCTGCGCAGCCCTCCCCTCTGACCTCGCTGCGCGCAATTCAAGCTCTTAGCAACTCCGAAGCCGACAAGGGGTTACCTGTGCTCTTTGAAGCCACCGTGACCTACTACCACAAAGGCGGATATACGCTTTTCATGCAGGATGGCAATGTTGGCAGTTATGTCAGTCCGCCAAAGAACGCTGATCTGGCCCCCGGGGATCGTGTTCTGGTCCGCGGCAAAACTGCGGGCAGCTTTCACCCCGTTGTGTACAGCGACAGCATAGTGGTGCTTCATCACGGATCACTGCCCAAGCCCGTGCCAGCCACCTTCGACCAGTTGATCAAGGGCCAACGCGACTGTTTGATGGTCACCGTGCGTGGCGTAGTGCGTGCCGCGGACCTGAAATGGGATTCGGCTGACAACTACGGAGGCAACCTGCAGTTGCTCACCGAGGGCGGTTACATTCAATTGAGCGTCTTCAACTCCCGGGAAAATGGAATCGAAGGACTCTTGGATGCTGAAGTCGAGGCTACCGGAGTGGCCGGGGGGCTCTTCGACGGCAAGATGCAGCCGCATGGCATCGTCATCAGCGTTGCCACGCCCGCGGATATCAAGATTCTCAAACGCGCCAGCGCCAGTCCGTGGTCACTCCCGCTCACACCGATGGGCTTGATTATCGCCGGATACCATGTCAGCGACCAAACACAGCGGGTGCGGGTGCACGGAACAGTCACCTACTACCATCCCGGCGAATCGGCTGTCATACAGGACGGGGGTAGCAGCCTGTGGATCTCCACATGGACCTTTCAATCGATGAAGATCGGCGACGTGGTGGATGCAACTGGCTTTCCCGAAGCGCATAACGGTTTTTTGGCCCTGACCCGCGCCGAGATCCAGGATACTGGTCTCCAAGCGCCGATAACGCCCTTTCCGACAACCAGGAAAGCGTTGACGGAGAGCCACCACATTATAGATCTTGTCTCCGTAGAGGCTCAGGTGGTGACCGAGGCCCGCGGTGGTACGCAGGACGAGTACGAACTGACCGCCGATGGCCAACTTTTCAACGCCATCTACCGCCATCCGACCGGTACCGCCGCCCCTCCGACGATGAAGCCAATTCCCATCGGCGCCAAAGTTCGCGTCACCGGCATCTGCATCACTGAAGACTCCAATCCATTCGATTCTGCCGTAGGCTTCGATATCTTGATGCGTGACTTTGACGACATCATAATCGTAGCCAAGCCATCCATTGTGAACACTCGCAATCTGACCATTGCCGTCAGCCTTCTGATGTTGGTCGTAGTTGCCGTGGGCGGTTGGGGCTGGATGCTGCGCCGCAAGGTTGGCCAGCAGACAGCGACATTGGCAACGATGGCCCAATTTGAACAGCGGCGCAGCAAGATATTGGAAAAGATCAACGGTTCCGATCCTTTGGGTGAAATTCTGAGCGAGATTACCTCAATGGTCTCCTCCATGCTCGGTGGCGTACACTGCCGTTGCGAGATTGCGGGTGAAAGTACGGATAGCGAAAACTCTATGAATCCTGACGAGACGCGCCTATCGAAGGTGCAGATTGCCGGCCACGGCGGTGTTGTTCTTGGAAGCCTGATTGTCGGCCTTGATCCTCTTGCTTCGCATAGTGCTGAAAAATTGGAGGCGCTCACGGTGGCAGCGCGGCTGGCCTCACTAGCCATTGAAACCCGGCGCCTCTACTCCGATCTGCGACGCCGCTCGGAGTTCGATCTGCTGACAGAGATTCACAATCGTTTTTCGATGGAGAAGGCGCTCGGCGCCAAGATTGAAGAATCACAGGCAAGCCATGCCAGCTTTGGGCTGATTTATATCGATCTGGACAAGTTCAAGCCCATCAACGATACCTACGGGCACCATGTGGGGGACCTTTATCTTCAGGAAGTGGCCGCGCGCATGAGTAAGCAATTGCTGGGCGGCGATATGCTGGCCCGACTGGGAGGCGACGAATTTGCCGCACTTGTCTCGTTGCATCATGGGCGCTATGACCTAGACAAGATCATTGCCAGACTGAAGAGTTGCTTTGCCGAGCCGTTTATCCTCGAGGGGCATACGATTCAAGGCGCGGCCAGCATCGGCTTCGCTCTCTACCCGGAGAACGGCGCCAATCGGGATGAGCTGCTAAACGCCGCCGACGCCGCCATGTACCATGTGAAAAAGAGCAAGAACCGCGCCAAGGCGGAAAAAGCGACCATTCCGGCTTTAATCCCTACTCCCAGTATCACTTGAAATGCTCGGCAAGATCATGTTCTGGTGATTCTTGTCGATTAGGTTGTAGGTTGCTGTAATAATGGGCGCAATTTCACCGGTTCACTCCTCGATGAAGAGACTGATCCCAGCTTTCGCTGTCATGCTAGTGTGCGTATCGGGTGCTGGGTCAGCCTCGCCCGAACCCTTGACCACGCTGCGCCAGATTCGCGCCCTTCCCAAATCCCAGGCCAGTAAAAAACTGCCCGCAACCTTTGAAGCCACGGTCACCTATTACCGCGACTATGAGGGCAACATCTTTGCCCAGGATGGCAAGTTTCCGGTTTATATCAATGCTTCACCCAGCAACAGATTTGGCCTTGTTCCGGGAGACCGCATTCTGGTCAAGGGAAGCACTCGCGCCGGCATTTTTCCGTATATTGAACCCAGCAGCGTTTCCTTGTTGCGCCACGGCTCCCTGCCCAAGCCCCTGCTCGCCAGCTTCAAAATGCTGATCGGTCCCGAACACGATTCGGCGCTGGTCGTCATCCATGGAGTGATTCGCGCAGTGGACCTGGTATTCACTGGCGGCCGATTGAGCACCGAGATGCAAGTGGTCACTGATGGGGGAGTCATCCAGGTGAACATCGACACCGACAGTCCACCCGCGCGCGACGATCTGCTGGATGCCGAAGTGGAAATCACGGGAGTCGCATCAGGAACCTTTGACGGCAAGTGGCAAAAAACGGGAGTCTTGATTCATGTTCAATCGCTGGCTTACCTGAAGATTCTCAAGCGAGCCAGTACATCTCCGTGGTCCCTCCCGCTCACACCCATGGATCAGGTGATCGCAAACTATGATGTAACGAATCACACGCGCCGGGTTCGAGTCCATGGAACCATCACCTACTTCCAACACGGCTTTCCCATTGTGCTCCAAGATGATGAAAAGAGCATTTGGATGTCCACTCAAACCAATGATCTTTATAAAGTTGGCGAAGTCGTCGACGCAACTGGCTTTCCCGAAGTGCGCAACGGATTCCTTATCTTGACCCAAGGCGAGATCCGGGGTAGTCAGATACTGGCTCCCGTCCAGCCTATCCCTGCAACGCTGGATGAACTCGCGAGGAACGCCCACATCTTCGATCTTGTATCGATCGAAGGAATACTAGAAACCGCGGATCGAGGCGCATCGCAAGACGAATTCAATCTGATCGCCGACGGTCAGCCGTTCAAAGCCGTTTACCACCATCCCAACGGCGACGCGCTTCCACCGATGAGGCTGATTTCTGCTGGCTCCAAAGTCCGCGTCACCGGAATCTGCATCACAGAGATCTCCAGCCCATACTATGGCCGGGTTCCCTTCAATATTCTGCTGCGCAGCTTCAACGACATCGAAGTAATCGCCAACCCCTCGCCGGTGAACACGCGCAATCTGCTGATCGCCGTCGGACTGCTGCTGGTTCTGGTCTTCGTCATGCTCGTCCGAGGCTGGGCCTTGGAGCGCAAGGTGCGCCGCCAGACCGCCGCAATGTCGGCGCGCATCGAGGCCGAAGCGGAACTGGAACGGCAGCGCAGCCGCATTCTTGAGGACATCAATGGATCGCGGCCTTTGGCCGAAATCCTCGAAGAAATTGTGGCGATGGTTTCTTCTACTCTGGAGGGCGCGCCTTGCTGGTACAAAGCCAGCGATGGGACGACACTGGGCACTTGCAGGGATGCTAACGACGGCCTGCGCATTGTCCAGGCGGAGATTCCTGCCCGCTTTGGCCCGCCGCTGGGAAAACTCTTTGCCGGAGTTGATCCGCAAACGCTGCCCGCCCTCCGCGAAGCCGAGGCGCTGCAAAACGGGGCCCGTCTGGCCGCGCTGGCCATCGAAACTAGGCGGCTCTACTCCGATCTGCGCCGCCGCTCCGAGTTCGATCTGCTCACCGATGTGCCCAACCGCTTCGCCATGGAGAAATTCATTGAGTTGAAGATCGAAGAAGCCAGTATCTCCGGAAAAATACTCGGACTGATTTATATCGACCTGGACAAATTCAAGCCCATCAACGACACCTATGGCCATCACGTGGGAGATCTATACCTTCAGGCCGTGGCCCTGCGCATGAGCCGCCAATTGCTGGGCGGAGATATGCTGGCGCGGCTGGGGGGAGACGAATTCGCCGCCCTGGTCTCGCTTCCGCATGGCCGCGCCGACCTGGAGAAGATCGTCTCGCGCCTGGAAGATTGCTTCGTCGAACCGTTTGCCGTGGAAGGAATCGTTCTCCATGGCGAGGCCAGCATTGGCGTTGCGCTCTATCCAGAGGACGGCGCCACCAAGGACAGCCTGCTCAGCGCCGCCGATACCGCCATGTATGATGTGAAAAAGAGCAAAAGCCATGCCACAGCAGAAAATGCAAACATCCAGACTTTAATCCCCTCCCAGTATCACTTGAAATACACGGCAAATTCACTTTGAGGTGATTCTTGTCGATAAACCTATAAGTGACCGCTAGAATTGGTGCTGTTTCATTGGTTCACTCCTTGATGAAGAGATGTAATCCAATCTTCGCGATCATCTTCGGATGGGCATGGGCTGCCAGCGCGGCCTCGCCCGGAGTACTCACCACCCTGCACGCCATTCATTCCCTCACTCATGCTGAGGCAGCCAGGAAAGATCCGGTGGATTTCGAGGCAACAGTCACCTATCGCCGCGTCGGCGAATCCACACTTTATCTGCAGGATGGCGAAGAGGGCATCTATGTTTGGGCCAGTTACGTCTTCGACCCCCTTCCCGGAGATCGTGTGCGGATCACGGGTCATGCGGAGGACAGCTTCCGGCCAATTGCCGTTGCGGATCAGGTCACGGTTCTTTCTCATGGAGCCTTGCCCGAGGCCATTCCCGCCACCTTCGATGAAATGATTCGTAACCAGTACGATTGCCTGCGCGTCACCGTGAGGGCCATGGTGCGCAGCGCCGATATTGTTCTGAGTGCGGACAGATTCACAACCCACCTGATTTTGCAGGCTGACGGCGGGCTGATCGATACCTATGTGAATACCGCCGATCCCGTGCTGGTCGCGGGGTTGCTGGACGCTGAAGTCGAGGCCTCCGGTGTGGCCGCGGGTCATTTCGACGGCAAGATGCAAAAGATCGGTGTCGGGCTCTCGATCACTTCCTTTGATGACTTGAAGATAATAAAGCGCGCCAAAACGAGTGCCTGGTCGCTGCCGGTCACGCAGATGGATGAGATTATCTCCGTTCATCATGCCGATTCTGCCAACAGAAGAGTCCGGGTGAAGGGAACGGTCACATATTATCAGCCTGGATCGGCGGTTGTGATGCAGAACGGTGCGAAGAGCCTCTGGGTAACGACGGTGTATGAAAAGCCCCTCCGCATCGGCAGCCGGATAGACGCCACCGGCTTTCCCGATGTCCGCGATAATTTTTTGACCCTTTCCAACGGTGAGTTTCAGGAAAGCACTGTTTACGCTCCGATTGTTCCGCTACCCACAACGATCAAAGAGCTTACTTCCAGCAAGCATCTCTACGATCTGGTTTCTATTCAGGGGCAGCTCATCATGGAAGTGCGGGAGGCCGCGCAGGATGAGTATGTTCTCCTTTCGGACGGCCAGGTCTTCTCCGCCATTTACCGCCATCCTCAGGTGGCGGGTTTGGAGCCATTGCCAATAAAGCAGGTTCCGCTCGGTTCCAAGGTTACCGTCGCGGGTATCTGTATCCAACAAAGCTCCAACCCATTTAACCATGAAGTTCCTTTCAGCATTTTAATGCGGGTTCCAGATGATATTTCCGTTGTCGCGGGACCATCTTTGCTGAATATTCGCAACTTGGTCATTATTGTCGGCCTCCTGTTGGTGCTAGTCTTTGCCGTCATCGCACGCAGTTGGGCGCTTGAGCGCAAAGTGCGCCGCCAAACTGCGGCGTTGGCTGCCGTCGAACAACGCAGAAGCCGCATTCTTGAAGACATCAACAGCTCCCGTCCGCTGGCGGAGATTCTGGAAGAGATCACGGAGATGATCTCCTTCATCCTCAAAGGCGCTCCCTGCTGGTGCGAGGTCACCGATGGCGCAAGGCTAGGAAGGTGTCCAAGCAATGGAGAGAAAACGCGCCTCATCCATGAAGATGTCCCTGCCCGCAGCGGCCCCCCGCTGGGCAAGCTCTTTGCCGCCCTCGATTCCGGATCTCCCGCCCTGACCGCAGAGAGAGAAGCTCTTCTCTTCGGTGTGCGCCTGGCCTCGCTGGCCATCGAGACTCGGCGCCTTTACACCGATCTGCGCCGCCGTTCGGAGTTCGATCTGCTGACTGACATTCATAACCGCTTTTCGTTGGAAAAGAGATTGGATAAACAGATTGGCGAGGAGCGGGAACTGGCTGGCATCTTTGGCCTGATCTATATCGACCTGGATAAGTTCAAGCAGATCAACGACCTTTATGGACATCACATAGGCGATCTCTATCTTCAGGAGGTGGCGTTGCGCATGAAGCGTCAGCTACGCCCGCATGACACGCTCGCCCGACTGGGGGGCGATGAATTCGTCGCGCTGGTTCCCACAGTGCGGAGCCGCGCCGAGGTCGAGGAAGTGGCGCTGAGACTGGAGCACTGCTTCGCTGCGCCCTTTGATATCGAACAGTTCTCCCTGCTTGGAACGGCTAGCCTCGGCTTTGCCCTCTACCCAGAAGACGGCGCCACAAAAGATAGCCTGTTAAGCGCGGCCGACGCAGCCATGTACGCGGCCAAGAAGAGCAAGCGTCCTATCGAGGTAAATCTAGCGTAGATTCAGCTTTTTTGCATTTTCTTCTCCATTCAATTAACTGCATTCAAGTAGTTTTTAGAGTCTGGATCAGGACTCACTGATCGATGAGGTTTAAGCGGGGATTGAGTGAGCTGGGGGCTATCTTGGCAATCAAGCCCAAGATTTAAGAGGAGACGCCAGCCGGAGATTCCGTTGGCTTTCGCATTTTCAAATCGAGGAAAGGTCTTTAATCAAACATATAGAAAACTGCATGGACCGCAAACCGTCCACAGATTATGCTGAAGAAGCCCCAAAAAATCTCCTGATCGTCGCCCTAGAGCATTTTAGCAATTACCGTAGACCGTTGATGCAGTGATTGAACCATGCCCTTGCGTTTTCTGGAGTAATCATCTGGATGGCTTCGGTGATGGCTATTTCCAGAGCTTCTTTGTTTCTTGCTTTGGTGGTGCGAAGGATTTGTTTGAGCTTGGACCAGGCTTTTTCGATCGGGTTCAGGTCAGGCGAGTAGGGCGGAAGATAGAGCACCTTCGCTCCCGCTTTCTCAATCAAACGCTGCACCCCCTTGATCTTGTGTGAACTCAAGTTATCCATCATAACTACGTCGCCGAGCTTCAGCGCGGGACACAAGATGTGTTCAACATAGGCCAGAAAGATATCGCCATCGGTGGCCTCCTCAATGGTCATCGATGCGATCATTCCGCGCAGGCTCATTGCGCCCAAGATAGTCATGATTTTCCAGTGCCCGCCGGGCGTTGTTTCACAGATGCGCCCACCCCCACTGCTGCGCGCATAGAGCCGCGTCATCGAGGTCGTGACTCCGCTTTCGTCCAGGAAAATCAGGTGTTCCGGAGAGATCGTCGCGATTTGAGCGATAAATTCCTGGCGCTGCTTGCGATTGGATTCGCTATCTCGCTCAGTGGCGTGAAGCGGCTTTTTTTAAGTCGCAGGCCGAGTTTTCGCAGCAGCTTCCAGACCTGAGGCAAGCTGAGTGAAATACCCGCCTGGCCGAGTAACTTCTGCTGCACTTCGGCCAGCGTAAGATCGGGCTGCTGAACAAACCATGCTCTCACCTGTTGTTGAGCCTCAATCCCGGCATGCGGCTTACGCCCCGGTTTGTGTGGCACACGTTCGGCTTGACCGGTACGGTTGCGCGCGGCGGAAATTTTCTTCGCCCAGCCTACACTCACCAGAAAACGACTGGCCAGTTCCTCCAGCGTTCCTTCGCCCTGATCGTAGGCGAAAAGCAACTTACGGCGCAAATCATCCCCAAGGGCTTTACCCATGTCTGTCTTCGTCGCGAAGTGCCGCCAAAACCAGTTTGCACTATTTGCTAAATTGCTCTAGGATCGCCGACTTGAGTTGCCGGTGGCAGTCTAATTCGCGATACAATCAAGAGAGTGTCGGGGCGTAGCGCAGCCTGGTAGCGCATCTGCTTTGGGAGCAGAGGGTCGGGGGTTCGAATCCCTCCGCCCCGACCATCATAAAGCATTGATAATAAAAGTGATATTGTCGTTTCAAGTCACGCATCTGCATTTTTCCACCTCAGCACTGTAGTCGAAATTGAGACGGTCGCCGCCTAAAAAATGAATTGGGGAGTTCCAAATCGATTTCCCACTGGCGGCTTCTTAAATTTTTCATGTGGGAACTCCTCGTATTTCCTGTTCTTTCCGCTGTTATGATCGATTTTCGGTTGCTGCACGGGGGCTGTATCAGATTTTTACATGAATAGTCATGCGCTCTTTCTTAAGGCGGGCGTATCCGTGATTACGGTGCCAATGAATCGGTCTATCGATTTGCCAAAGTGGTTCAAAGCCAAATCGTTGGAGCGACTCCTCAAGTCGCTCTACCACATTTGCATCCCGTATTGTTGGGCAACGGGTTGGCCTAGCACCACAGCCAAGAAGCCGCCCTTTCGGAGCAAGCGTGCAGAAATGCTGGCGAACGCATCAAGCGCCTTATTGTACTGCTCAGTTACTTCCTCAGGCCTGTTTCTCAATCGCAGTCGTCTGGCCCCTATCACGCTCTTGAAATCCAGATCCAATAAGGTCGGTGCAAGCCATTCATATGAGAGTCGCTGGCCTAAGGCATAATCCGCCATGCACAAATACGGAGGCGATGTGTTTATCGCACCGACTACTCCTTCTTGAATTCCATAGGATTCTCGCGCTTGATCACGCGCACGAAGTATTCGGCAGGGCGTACATCGAGCACCTCGGTCTCTTTGTAGCCGATGACGCCGGTTTGCTTGCCGCATTGGCTGCAGACGCACTGCTCGGCGGTGCAGACGACGATCTCGTCGACACGATTGAGATGGCTGGGCAGTTCGTTGCGGCCCGGATGCTTGCGCCGCAGCTTGCTCTCCGGTTGATCTTGCGGCTTGTCTTCGGGCAGTGCGGCCAGAGGCTCGCGCTGGCTCTCGGCTTCGATCTCTTCGCTTGATACGCCAGGCTCAAGATCAAGCAGTTCGAGTTGAAGATCGCTGAGCGTCTCGCTGCGCTTGCCATAGCGCTCAATACGCTGCTTGCGAAGACGCTCTTCGAGAATGCGGATATTCAAAGGCGCGTAGTCAAGCTCGCGCTGCTGCGCGTCAACACGTGCCTCAAGCTGTGCGACAAGCACAATAAGAACGGCATCGGAGTGCGACGCCGCAATCCTCTTCTTAGCTACACTCCGATCCCGCAGTCATTGCGATCATTGCGCAACTGGAACAACAACTGGCTGAGAAGGCCAAGCAGATCGATGCGCAGCAAAAGCAGCTTCTCACACAGCAGAACCAGTTGGACTACGCTCGGGTTCAGTTATCGGTCCGCTATGCCAGTCATACGACCTGCGGGTTCTTTCTTTCCGTGACTTCAGCGAATTGGCGTTGATAGAGGTCGGTATAAAATCCCGGCTCTGCCAATAGAGTGGAGTGCGTGCCGCGCTGGACAATACGCCCATTCTGTACGACAAGAATCTCGTCTGCCTTGAGGATGGTGGAAAGTCGATGGGCGATGACAATCGAAGTCCGGCCTGCAAGGGCTGTTTCGAGCGCCCGCTGGACGGCGGCTTCGGATTCGGAATCAAGATGGGCGGTTGCCTCGTCGAGGATGATAACGTCAGGTGCCTTCAGAAGCAGGCGGGCGATGGCAATGCGCTGTTTCTCACCTCCAGAGAAGCGGTAGCCCCGCTCGCCGACCATTGTGTCGAGTTTGTCCGGCAGGCTTTCGACGAGGTCAAGGATCTGAGCGTCGCGAAGCGCGGAGCTGATCTGCTCGTCGGTCGCGTCGGGCTTGGCATAAAGCAGGTTGGTGCGGATGGTGTCGTGGAAGAGATGGGCATCCTGCGTGACGACACCAATACGCCGGTTCATAGAGTCTAGTTGAAGGTTACGGACATCAATGCCGCTAATGCGAACGGTGCCGCTTTGCACGTCATAGAGGCGCGGGATAAGATGCGTGATGGTGGTTTTGCCAGCCCCTGAGGGTCCGACCAGCGCTACCAGTTGGCCTGGAGCAATGAGGAAACTGATGTTGTGCAGAACGATTTTCTGCGGGTGCTTATCGGGAATGGCGATGGATTCCAGCGATGCCAGGGACACTTCGATCGCAGAGGGATAGCGGAAGACGACATTATCGAACTCGATAGAGACGGGACCGGGTTCAATGGGCACGGCCTGGGTGCTCTCCCGGATCATCGGCGGAAGGTCGAGGACTTCGAAGACCCTATCGAACGAGACCAAAGCTGTCATAATGCTGACTTGGGCGTTGGAAAGGCCGACAAGCGGTGCGTAGAGACTGGCTAGGTAAGCGACGAGCGCGACGACAGTACCTACATCGAGAACGTGACGGACGGCAAGGACGCCTCCCCAGCCATATGCGAGCGCAGAGGCAATGGTGGCGACGACAGCGAGAGCGGTAAAGAACAGGCGGCCATAGATCGCCACCCGAATGCTGATGTCAGAGACGCGCGAGGCTTTCTCTCGGAAGGCACGAGCGTCTTCTTCCGGTCGTCCAAACAGTTTGGCCAACATTGCGCCGCTCACGTTGAACCGTTCGACCATGAGGTTGTTCATATCGCTGGCAAGGTCATAAGTTTCTCGCGTGATGGCTTGGAGTTTGCACCCCCAAAAGTAGGCCGGGATACCAAAAATAGGTACGAGAACGACCGCGCCGAGCGTTAAGCGCCAGGAGAGTGCGAACATCGCACCCAAAATTAAAAGGACCGTGATGAGATTGCCGATGACGTTGGAGAGGACGTCAGTGAATGCTGCACGCGCGCCCTGAACATCGGTATTGAGACGGCTAACAAGAGCTCCGGTTTGGGTCCGCGTGAAGAATGCCAGTGGCATTCGCTGGATATGTAAGAACAGGCGATTGCGCAGTAAGAGCACGATCTCCGCACTGATCTTTGAGGAGAGGAAGGTCTGCGCGATACCGAGTAAGCCGTCGAAGAGGCCAAGGCAGCCCACGATGATGGCGAGATGGATAATGAGACGCGAATTGCCCTTCAGGATGCCGTCATTGATGATCTGGCGATACAGAAGCGGATTGACGATGGTGATGGATGCGTCAACAATTACAACGAAAAGAAACACGGCAAGCAAGCCAGCATAAGGCAGGGCAAAGGCGATGGTGCGCTTCGCAGTGCCCGGCTTGACCTTTTGTTTCAATACCGAAGGAGCCTGCCCCATGAAACGCCCGACACTGATCGTGCTTCCCATCGAGATGGCCTCCGATGAATAGTAAAGTGTAACGCGACAAGCTCAGTATAGCCGTTTGCGAGGAAAATCAAGGCTCTGCTAATTAGGGCCTGTTCACACTATCTCAGGCGGATGGCGTTGCATGCGAAAATCCGTCCAGACGCGGCGGAGCCCGCAGGGTTTGGTGGTTCCAAGCACAAGTGCGACAACAAAGTGTGGGCGGATTTTCGCCGCAACCCGAAGGGACGGGGCCAATTTTCCCCATTTCTTTGTTGCTCGTCGCTTCAGTCACCAGTTACAGCGCGCTCCTCGCGCCTCGAACTGAGGAAAATTGGCACCCGTCGCCACCACCGGAAGTAGTGGTAACAGGCCCTAGTGCGACTCATACGAGTATGGTCGCCGTCCTTTGGCAAAACATAATCGTGTAGGAAACGAGAGGGTCAGGGCTTGATAAGTTTTGATGCATTGTGTTGGATCGGTGGCGTATTGATGCCTCCTTTGTGTGAATCATGCGCGCTCGTATTACTGTCAGATCATGATACCCAGAATTCCACGAGATTCTTTCCGCGGCTCACTAGGGAACCTCTGCGCAAGTCTGCAACCCGCGTCATCTTTGAATAAACTATAAGTATGAAGCGAATGGCGCGTTTTCAGCAGACACTGGCATCGCAGGCGAGTTTTGAGAAGCATGGCCGCAAGAGCAAGCGGGAGCTGTTTCTTGACCAGATGAACCAGGTGGTTCCGTGGTCCGAGTTACTGGCGCTGGTGGAGCCTTTTTACCCCAAGGCGGGCAATGGCCGACAACCAGTAGGTTTGGCGATTATGCTGCGCACCTACTTTTTGCAGCAGTGGTTCAGCTTGTCTGACCCGGGCATGGAAGAAGCCTTCTATGAGTCGCCCGTGTTGCGCCGCTTTGCCGGAGTCGATCTCGGTGTGGCCGCGGCGCCGGACGAGACGACGATCCTGCGCTTCCGCCACTTGCTGGAGCAGCACGATCTCGGCGGCGAAATGTTAATGGCGGTCAACCGCTATCTGGAGACCAAGGGCATTCGCATTTCGACCGGCGCCATCGTGGATGCAACGAACATCGCCGCGCCCAGCTCGACCAAGAACAGCAAGAAGGAACGCGACCCCGCGATGCATCAGACCAAGAAGGGCAACCAGTGGTACTTCGGCGCCAAGGCGCACATCGGCGTGGATAGCAAGGAGACGGTGGTGCATACGGTTGTAACATCGGCAGCCAGTGTGGCTGATAAACATATGCTGCCCGACTTACTGCACGGCGATGAGAAGAAGGTGTGGGGAGACGCTGGCTATCAAGGACAGACCGAGGCGATCCATGAGGCCGCGCCCCAGGCACAGGACATGACTTCGCGCCGCACTAAGTTCAAGAATTATGTAGACGAAGAAGCCAAGCGCAAGAACACGACCAAGGCCCGAGTTAGAGCGAAGGTGGAGTGGCCTTTCCGCATTCTGAAACGCATCTTCGGATTTACCAAGGTGCGCTATCGCGGCATCTGGAAGAACCACCAGTGGCTGTGCGCGGCCTTCGCGCTGGTGAATCTGTACCAACACCGCAACCGGCTGGCCCCGCAAAGTGCGTAGTGTCTCCGGAGGCCGGAAAACGGCCTCTCAGAGACGAAAAAGACCCGCAGCACCCTGTCTTTTCCGACAGAAAATCTGTTCGAAATCAAAAAATCAACCGCGCTCGCGTTGTCGATGCAAAATCACGCACCTGCGCAGAGGTTCCCTAAGTCTCGCCAAATCGAAGTTCGCTTGCGTCAGAGCCTTGCCGCAAACTGTTCCATCCCCTCGTTGGTCACCAGCGATTCGGACACTTCGCAACAGGACAATGTTATGCTGCCGCACCCGAAAACCGTTTGCAGAAACGCCTGGTAGTTCGTATGCTTCGGAAGCCATGAGCTTCCATCAACCTGATGATGGGCCGGTTGCTGCTCCTGCACATCGCCCATGCTGTCGCAAATCCACGCCTGATCGCCATGTCCTCGAGCAAAATCACCAGATTGTCGGAGGCGCCACTACCCCAATAATGCTGGGAAATCAGCAAGTTGTCGATGTAACAGCCGTCTTTTTCGCACCACAATGAAGCATATCCGACTAACTTTCCTTCATGAAACATTAACTCATAGTTCCAGTTGGGGTCAGCAAGCCGCATCGCGAGAAGATCCTCTGTGATTTTCGCTACGCAGGGATGGAATCGATAGGCACGCAGATGGAGATCCAGGATAGCTCGATCGAGCGAGGGATCTCCGCCTTTGTATTCATGAAGACTAAAACTCGGATCCGGGGTTCTGGGCTGGACTCGGACAAGGTTGCGCTCGTAACGGAGTTCGCTGTCGATCTCTACGAATCCGAAGCGGCTCAACAATGCAGTGCAGACTCGTGTATCCTCCTCCGACAAGCTGACAATGATCGAGACTTTTCCATTTCTTTGTTCTACAAAATTCAGTACTTCATCCATCAACCGTCGGCCCACACCACGACGCCGATAGAGCGGATCGACAAAGTTTGTCAGAAAACACAGATCCTCGCCGGGCTCCGTAGACTGGATGAAGTAAAAGAGAGCAATGCCAATCAAGTCGCCGTCCGCCCTCGCTACGAACCCGAGCCCTGGATACGATGCATTTGGATCTTGTCGTTTCACCGGTTTTCCTATAAAACGGATAAGGAAGCTGTCGAGCTCACTGAACTTGAGCTTGCCAGCACTGGCGATCGCGATATGGTCGCGCACCGCGCCGTCTGTATCAGGTGGGTGTTCATGATGTTCGACAGACAAGGATATAACTCCTCCGAGTCATATTATCGAGTTCAGGCACGCTAACACAAGGGCGTCTTTATTAGGACCTGTTCACATTACCTCAGGCGGATGGCGCTGCGTGCGAAAATCCGCCCAGACCGGGTCCCCGCGGACAGGTCTTCGTCCGTGGCGTGGAGACGTGGCGGAGCCCGCAGGGTTTGGTGATTCCAAGCTCAAGGGCGACAACAAATTATGGGCGGGTTTCCGCCGCAACCCGAAGGGACGGAGCCAATTTTCCCCATTTCTTCGTTGCTCATCGCTTCAGTAACCAGTTACAGCGCGCTCTTCGCGCCTCGAACAAGGAAAAATTGGCCGCCGTCGCCACCGCCCGAGGTAGTGTGAACAGGCCCTATCAAGACAAAACAGTCAAAGGCGGGAACAGACTATCCATCTTCCCTTTGAAACTATTCTGAATCATTGCAATGCTTTGCGGAATTTGCGTATTGCGACGAGCGGTCGCTGGGGGAATGAAAATTCGGAAGCTATCGAATTTCGCGGGGCGGTTCGTTCAGGCATATCACAAAGCCATGGAATTGGCTCGTGTCAAGCAGTTGGGAGACTTTCGGCATCAGAAACAGCCTACAGAATTCCTTAATGAAGCAGAAAGATTTTTCCTGATCTTAATCATTTCATCCCTAATTTCTTCTTGACACATTAAAAGCTGAGTGCCACTATGTTTTTCAGGAGGTGATTAAGATGGCTACTCAACCTATTCATGCATTTGATTTGTCAGTGTCAATTCCTGGTTTGAAGCCCATGTCCGATGAGTTCATGGCGAGCATCGACCGTGAGCTTGATTTCCGTCAACCAACCCGGATTGGAGTGCTAGATCCGGTCAACTCCACCCCGAAGATTTACGCGGGGTCGACAACATGCGGCAACTCATGCGGTGTGCTAACGATCGGCTGCGGCAACTCGGGCTGCGGTAACGCTACCTGCCAATGCACACTGAATTGCTTCTCAGACGGCTGCAATGCCTCGGATGTCTGCTATACAGACGTCAACTGCTAATGAGGTCTTTTTTTGCGGCTGTTTCTGTAACTCAGTCAACTGCAATTCGGGCTGTATCATGATCGATGAGTGGAAACAATTTTTCTGTTGATTGCCATACATTAATGTGCGCCTCATGCGGTTGCCATTGAGGCCTTTTTTGCACAACTCCGTTGACTGTAACTAGGAATGCTCATGACCGATGAGTGGAAGCAAATCCTGTCAGAAGACACAGCGCACCGTGCAATTGGCATGGCGCGCTGTGTCGCCGAGCGGCTGCGTGACCCATCGGATGTCGAGAGGGCTGCGAGTATAGCTTATGCTCAGTCGCCGCTGCCTATCAAGCTCGGATGGCACCCGGCTGACATTGCGATGGGATACTCAGGACTCGCCCTTCTTTTCGGACAGATGGAACGGTGTTTTCCCGATGAAGGCTGGGTAGTAAATGCTCAGGACTGCCTCGAACTGGCGGCCTATGAGTACCGTGATATCGGACTGGGGCTATTCGGGGGGCTTTCTGGCATCGCAATGTCGGCTTGGAGTCTCTCTGAGGGAGGGACGCGTTACGTTCAACTTCTGTCATCTTTAGACGAGGCAATTTTGCACGGCTTGCGAGAACTCGTGGATACCGTAAATTCCGAGCCCTGCGGTATGCCTTTCAAGTCCTACGATGTTATCTCTGGGCTGGCAGGCATAACAAGGTATTTTCTGGCTCGATCCGATCGGCCCGACTATCACGAACACTTGATCCCAGTTTTGGCCGCTTTAGGGCGCTTGAGAGAAAGTGTTGGTGGTCGGCCCCGCTGGCACACTCCGTTCCAGTTTGTTGGTCCCTCGTTAAAACATCGACAAATGTATCCGCACGGCAATCTTAACTGCGGCCTTGCGCACGGTCTTCCTTGTATTATCGCGATTCTTTCGCTTGCGTCGTTGTCTGGCATCTCCGAACCGGAAACCCGTGGAGCCATTGAGGAGATGGCGGATTGGGTTGTGGCGCAACGATCTGACGATGAGTGGGGATTGAATTGGCCGAGCGTGATCAGCATAGTGCCCAGCAACGCCGATAACAATGATGGCGAGATGGTCTTTGCACTGGATAACAAAGAAAGTCCAGCCCAGAGTGCGTGGTGTTACGGCAGTGCTGGGATTGCTGCCTGCCTGAGCCTGGCTGGCGACGCTCTCGGTGTGAACAGCTACAGCGAAGTGGCGCGTGAAGCCATGCGGGCGGTTGTACGGCGGCCGCCTGCTAAACGCGGACTTGTGTCACCCACTTTTTGTCACGGACTCGCGGGGCTGATGCACACCTTTACCCGATTCGCGCAATCTAATGACGGCGGCGAATTTGTGCCCGCGGTCGAGAGCCTTTGCCTCGATATTGAGAAAATGTTCGAACCCGATTCCCTGCTCGGATTTAGAAGCGTAGAGCTTCATGGCAAACGAGTCGACCAGCCGGGTCTGTTGGATGGCACACCCGGTGTAGCGTTGGCGTTGCTCGCGGCGGCAACCCCGGTCGGTCCCGAGTGGGACCAAATATTTCTGTTTTCCTAATCCATGTTCCTGTTTCCCAGATCCTATGACAACTGTTAGAGAACTACACCAACCTCGCGACTCCAGACTCACCCTTTATGAGGTGCTCGAAGGGGCCTGTTTACGCGCCCCTCTTCTCCCAATTACTGACTCCCGATTCGACACACTCGATCCGGCAAATCTCGAAGTTGTAGGGGATCCTGTAGTTCAATATGCTCTTACGATCGCGAGTCCGTCGTTAATAGAGGAGTATAACCGTACGCTGGCCGACCGGGACAGACCAAAACTCGATACTGTCCGTCGAAAACTGCTGCGATACTTGATTCGAATGCGCTCCCGATCGACCCCTTTTGGGCGGTTCGCGGGCGTCGCACTTGCGCGTTGGAGTGAGGAAACAAACATCGCGCTGAACGGCATTGACCGTGCGCGGATTCGTCCCGACATGGAGTGGCTGACGGCGCTGGTCCGCAATCTTGAGAAGCGCGACGAAATTCGTCGGCAGTTGACTTGGATGAGCAACCAGTGCACCTTCGTTAGAGGAGGGCGGATAAATCTCGACGAGCGAAAACGCGGAGGACAGTCTGACGGGTCAATTCGGGCGACTGGGAATGTTTTGCAAGTTCTCGATGCAGCACGTGAGCCGATTCCCTATTCAACACTTGTCGATCAGCTTTCTGCGGACAATCCTGCGGGGCGTGACCGGGTTGAGGCATTAATCGTGCGATTGTGGGAGCGAGGTCTGATGTTGACCGATTTGATGCCATCGCCTTCTGTTACCGATCCTCTGCAATACGTGATCCAGAAGCTGCGCCCCATACCACAAGCCAAGACAATGGTCCTTCGTTTGGGCGCCCTAAATGATGCGATTCGTCGTTGCGAATCCACCACGGACCCATCAAAAGCGCTTGAGTTTCATGAGTATGCTGCCGCGCAGGCAAAACTAATATCGAATGTCGGACCAATAATCCCTCTGGAAGTCGATTGTTCCCTTTCGCTTGCTGGTGACAAACTCCATCGCAAGGTGGCTCACCGAGCGGCACTGGCTGCGGAACTCCTTTTGCGGCTTGGAAATTTACCGTTGGGGCCGAGTCGAATTCAGCGATACCGGCAAGTGTTCCTCGTTCGGTATGGCGAGGGCAGGGAAGTACCGCTGTTTGAACTCATGAGCCGCGATTGGGGGCTCGGACCATTAGACGCGCCAACGCAGACGAGTGCCGCGCCCGTAGCAGCTGATGCACGAGCGAGGCGTGCGGCAGCTGTTGAGGAACTCGCCATTAGGGCGCTTCAGGAACGCAAGCTTAGTGTGACTCTTGACGATAAGATGCTGGCCCGGCTGGAACATGAGCAGTATGATGCCGCGAGAGTTCCCTTGTCGTTGGATCTAGAAATTTCTGTACTGGCGGAAACGACAAAAGCGATCGATCAGGGGCAATTCCTAATTGCGGTCGCGCCTGGTGTTGGGGCGATGGGCGCGGGCCGGTTTTGGGGCCGGTTTGCGGATTTTTTAGGCGACGACCTCGATGCTCTTCGTCGCACCACTGCGGACCGCGAACAGGCTCGATCCTCCGAAATGATAGTGGATCTAGTATGTCTCCCGAATCAGCCGCGCGCGGGGAACATCTGTATTTCCACGCCGATTCGCGAGTATCAGGCGACATACGGCGCTGTGCCTGCCTGTGTCGGCAAGAGCATCTCCTTAGATGAGGTTATGGTGTCGGTTCGCCACGGTCGCTTCCTGTTACGGTGGCCTCGGGGAGGATGCTATGTCAAATTCTCTGCCGGGAGTATGCTGAATCCCACTATTACCCCCCAGGTGATTCACTTCCTGCTCGAAGCCAGTCAGGATGGCGTGGCGCAACTGATGCGGTTCGATTGGGGAGCGTGCGCAACATATCCTATGCTTCCACGACTGGAGTACAAAGGGATCGTCCTTTCTCCAGCGAGATGGCATCTGAAGACGTCAGGAGAAACGACGAAGGAGGATGAGATTTGCCGTTTTATCGATGTTTGGCGAACATCCTGGAATGTCCCGAAAGAAGTCTATCTTGCAGCAGGAGATAATCGCCTTCTCCTGAACTTGGATGATACAAGCCACGTTCGAGAGCTTGCTCGAGATCTCCGAACAGTTAAACCGCCGAACGCCACTCTCGTGGAAGAAGCTCTTCCCGGGACTCGGCACGCCTGGGTTCAGGGGGCCGACGGGCCGCATATCAGCGAGGTCGTCGTGTCTCTGGTTAAGCGCGAGGCCGACACCACAACCAATCCGGCGAATGCCGCCAGATATTTCTATGTCTCGCGTGAACAGCGGCTTAGGCCGCCTGGCGAGGACTGGGCCTTCCTGAAGGTGTACATTCCAGCGGGAGTCCAGGACGAAGCTCTGTGCGGCCCGGTCCACGCACTCACTGCCCGAGCCGGAAATTACGCGCAGATTGACAAGTGGTTCTTCATCCGCTTCGCAGATCCGGATCCGCATTTACGGCTGCGGTTCAAGGGGCCGAAAGACTGGTTGAATGAGCACTGGATTCCTGAATTACTAACTTGGGGGAAAGCACTCATCGATGAAGGCATATGTGACCAAATCGCTATCGACACTTACAATCGTGAATTGGAACGATATGGCGGCACGGTCTCAATCGACGACATAGAGACTCTGTTTCATTTGGACAGTCTTTCCGTCCTTGCGTTATTGAATCAGTCTGCGGCAGACCCCGCGCGGATTGACATGACTGCTCTCGCTGTCGCAACTGTTGATGACTTCTATCATGCCTTGGCTCCGAACGCCGAGACTGCTGTCCAGTGGCTGAGAAAGCTCTCGGGGAAATCTCGAAAGGTGGTTGGCGACGATTATCGCAACCTTAAGGCTAAGCTGCTCGTCTACGCTAACACGCGATGCGTAGAAGATGTCACTCTAGGGCCGATTCTCCGACAGAGGCGCGAAGAGATAGCGCCGTTTGGCCTTAAACTTCGGAAGCTCGAACAGTCCGGCGATCTGTGTACCCCTGTGGAGAACATATGCGCGAGCCTTGCGCATATGCATCTGAATCGCCTTTTGCCCATCGGGCAATTCGAGGAAACGCGAATATACGGGCTGTTGACGCGAACCCGGGAAATGCTGTTGAATGCTTCAGGAAAGGCGGATGCGGCCGCGCTCGTCGCCGTTCCATAGTGGCTGTTCGCAAATTGTGGAACGATGGAGACGAGAAGAAACTAGAACCAGTCTCATAAATACCTCAGCCGCATAAATCTGTCATTCTAGAGTTGCTCAGGGCACTCCGCACACGACGATGGCGGGACGTTGGGAATCACCTCACTGACGCAGACGATCACGATGCGGTGGACGTAGGCCTCAACTAGGGCGTGTTAACACTAATCCTGTATAATGGTGTTAATGGAGATTACGGTCGAGCAGTACGAAAAGATCAAGGATAGTCTGCCGATTCAGCGGGGAAATGTAAAGCTTCAGAACCTTGAAGTGCTCAACGCGATTTTGTATGTTGCCGAGCAGGGTTGCAAATGGCGCGGTCTTCCCTCTCGGTTTGGCAGTTGGCATAGCATCTATACGCGCATGAATCGTTGGGCCAAGAATGGCGTTCTGGATCGCGTCTTCGCAAAGTTGCAAACCGAGCAGATCGTGCGCATCCAGATTGAAGCCTTCTCGCTCGATTCGACCTCGATCAAGGTTCATCCCGACGGCACCGGCGCGTTAAAAAAAACGGACCGCAAGCTATCGGCAAATCGCGCGGCGGATGGAACACCAAGATTCATATGGTTGCCGCGGATGCTCGAACGGCAGTAGTCTTCGCGCTGTCGCCCGGCAACGCGCACGATGCGCCGCAAGGGCGGTCGTTGTTGGAATATCTTGGCCTAATGCCGGAAAATCTTCCGATGCTGATGGATCGCGCCTACGAGGGCGATGAAACGCGGCAATTGGTTCTGGATCTGGGCATGATTCCAGTGGTTCCACCAAAATCCAACCGGCTCGATCCCTGGGAATACGACCGCGAACTCTACAAAAAACGCAACGAAGTGGAACGACTTTTCCGCAGACTGAAGGGCTTCCGGCGCATCTTCTCCAGATTCGAAAAGCTTGATGTGGTCTTCCTCGCATTTATCAACTTCGTTCTGATCGTCGATGCGCTCAAATAGTGTTAACACGCCCTAATACTAGAAATCTACTGAGGGCACCTTTCGCCCATCAGAAAGAGCATTCACCTATGTCAACTATCCTTCCGCCGTCGTCGCCTCCAATCCCAGTGGCATTCCCTTCACGATCTTGATCGTGCCCCGCTGTCCTCGCTATTCGGTAAGCGTGCGGTCTGTCCATATTGACTTGTGATGGGCAGATTTGATGAATGGTTGAAGCGTGCTGTCGGAATTGTCCACTCAAAGTGAAAACTGGGGAAATGTGGGCTAGACTGCTCTCGGCATTGTTGTGTCCAGATGTGTCGCAAGGCCGTCGCTCGTTGGCGGCTAGCCGGCTTTGTAGCCACCAGTGTTCGATTCCATGTAGAAATAGTTCATATAACCAGTCGATCCTGAAAAAGCCGATTTCAGGCAGATGGCACGACGATCAGGAAGCTGGTGAAGGTCGATTGGTACAGGAGTCGGCCCAGAATAGCCCTGGTTTGGGCGACAAGTTTGCCCTCACAGGCTCTCAGCAACTTGTGGAAGTTCATCGCCGCGGCCGAGAGGATGGCGTTGATCGCATCTCCGGCAGCGCCCTTCAGCCGGTTACGTTCTAACCGGTGTTCGTTCTTCAGATGTCCGATGCTAGGTTCGACAGCCGCTCTGCGTTTCATTCTTTTCCAGAGCGTCTTTGGCGTTCGGCCTCGCCGTCGTTTGTCCACATAGATCGTGGCATTGCCCACATAGTCGTGGCCGCGATAGCCCATGTCCACATGCACTTCTCTAACTATGTCGCCGATCAAGTTATTAACTTGTTTCATCTGCTCGGCTAGCGTGTGGCCATCGTAGGGATTGCCAGTCAAGCTCTTGGCCCCGACGAACCATCCGCCCCGGCTGCTGACCGCGACGCTGACCTTGTTGCCGAACTCATACGGCTTACCCGCTTTTCCTTTGGCGATGCACTCGGCTTCAGGCTCGTGAACGCTGTACACCTTGTTCTTGTCGTGCCTCTGCTGGCTATGAATGCGACGCGCTGTTTCCAGCAGACCGGATAACTTGCGCGAGGGTTCTGTAACTTGACGATCTATCTCGCGCAGCACCCGGCCCAGTTGAGTCCTTAACTGGCGCGTACAAGCGCGGGCACGCTTCATCTGCCGGGCATGAGCGTAGCGGCTGGATTGCATCAACAGACGCTTGCCCACGTGCTGATAACTCTGCTTGATTTCGAGACCTTCGGCACGTGCTTCTTTCACCAGCCTCTCGCGACAGCGATGATACAAACGCGCATCGGTCGGGAAGCGAATGGCCTTGGTCTGTACCGTGGTATCCACGTTGACACGTTGTAACTCCGCCGGGCGGATCACCTTCATGCGCATGCCAGCTGCAAGGGTCTCGCGCAGCATCTGTTCGGCTCCGGTTTCGCCCAGACGCTTGCGCCAACGCGTCATGCTGGAGGGATCGATCGGCATCGAATGCTGAAAATATCGCATGCCGCTGAAGTGCTGCCAATAGGGATTCTCGACCCACCCCGCGACCACATCTTCATCGCTCAGATCGGTTTGATATTTCAAAAAGTGCAACGCCACCATCAGACGCGTCGGCGTACCGGGGGCTCCCTGGGTGGGATGATAACTGCCGCCTAACAGAAGATCGAACTGTTTCCAATCAATCTTCTGCGCAAGTACTGCCAACGGATGCGTGAGGTCAATCAACTGCTCCAGATCGATCTGGAACAGCTCACGTTGCGGGTGTCTGGACTCACTCTTAGGGCGCATGATTTCCCCGGAAATTGCTGTGTTTTGAACAACTTCTGAGAATATTTTACCACGAAATTCACCCTATATCATTGATTCTTTACTGTGTTATGAGTTTATCAGGATCGACTAATCAGAGCCACAAATGGAGCAGATTTCGTCCTTTACGATCCATCCGGTGCTCAGAAAGCTCTGAGGTGGAAAAACCAGCTTTTCAATCTTCTGTAGACGCTGAAACTGGCGGACAATATCTTCACCAAAGCCATCATCGGCTCTCAATGCGGCTTCAAATCCGTCTTGTGCCTTCACCAATTCAGTCCAAGCTGCATCGGGTTTGTCTTCCTTGAGAAACAAATACATTTTGATTTCTGCAACGAAAGAGGAAAGTAGAGCCTCAAAACCCAGGAGCACATTTGCAAAATGTTCATCTCGACCGGCAATTGCTACCGCCTTATCTTGCGAAACAGTGGTGAGCATTTCTTCCAGATTCAAACATGCAGTTTTTTGCAGTTCGCTATTCCGCGTGATAAATCGATAGACACAGAGCTGTTCAAGTGCCTTATTTAAGTCTTTGACGTACTCCACCTGAAACGTCGTCATTTGATAGCCTCTCTAATAGTTTCAGGCAACATCTTCAACCCTTCTTCTGTGCCTTCATATGCAATCCGTCTATATTTACCGCTCTTACTATCCTCAAAAACAACGTCAAATTTGACCGTCTGTCCGGGCTTCGAAACACGGAATCGGTCATAAATATAGCTTGAAATGACATTCAGTGCAATGGAAACGAGCGGGGAGTTTTGAGAAAGGAAATGCGCTGACAAATATAATGTTGGCAGCACCAGGTCTGCAGACTTGTTTTTAATATACGGCGGTCTTTGGCCACGCTCCACCACATCACAGAGTGGGATGTGTTCTTGCAACAGGAGTTTTCTGATTGTAGATGTCTCTGATGCATGTCTCAATTCCATAATTGACGCAGCCGAATCGAAGTTAAGAGGGAGTAAGGTCACACCGGATTCTGGAAGTGAACATCCCAATTCAACCATCTTAGACTCTACGTCAATGTAATCTGTGACTGTTATCGACATTTCAGATATGTTCCTTTAATGGAGTTACCAAAGCGAAAACTGCGTAGTGTTACTAATAATAGAATCGGACTGAAATCTGATCTGAACCAAGTGCCCCAGGTCACGTTTTTGAGACCTGGGACACGATAATCTTCAATGGTCCGAACTTACTTCTTTTCGTCCACGTCTACGTACTCGGCGTCGATGACGCCTTCGTCTTTCTTGGCTTCGGCGGCGGGTTCGGTGGCGCCGGGGGCTGCGCCTGGAGCGGCGGCGGCTTGCGCGGCGGTCGCCTTGTAGACGATCTCGGCGAGTTTGTGGCTGGCGTGGGTGAGCTTCTCGTGCTGCGCCTTGAGGTCCTTCGAGCTGGGCGTGCCTTCGAGGAGCTTCTTGGATTCGGCAAGAATGGTCTCGACCTCGGCCTTGACCGGAGCAGCATCCGCGCCGCCGAGCTTGTCGCCGGAGTCCTTCAGCATCTTGTCGATGTTATAGACCATACCGTCGAGCGAGTTACGAGCGTCAATCTCCTCGCGCTTTTCTTTATCTTCACTCGCGTGGGCCTCGGCCTCCTTGGCCATCTTCTCGACTTCGTCCTTGCTGAGGCCTGAACTAGAAGTGATGGTGATGCGCGTGTCTTTGCCGGTGGCGTTGTCCTTAGCGGTGACGTTGAGGATGCCGTTGGCGTCGATGTCAAAGGTGACTTCAATCTGCGGGACGCCCCTCGGGGCGGGCATGATGCCGCCGAGCTTGAACTTGCCGAGGGTGCGGTTCTGCGCGGCGAGCGGACGCTCGCCCTGGAGGACGTGAACCTCGACCTCGGTCTGCGAGTCGGCGGCTGTCGAGAAGGTTTCGGTCTTCTTGGTGGGGATGGTGGTGTTGCGCTGAATCATCGGCGTAGCCACGCCGCCGAGGGTCTCGATGGCCAGGGTCAGCGGCGTCACATCGAGCAGCAACAGATCCTTGACCTCGCCGGCCAGCACGCCCGCCTGGACGGCAGCGCCGATGGCGACGACCTCATCGGGATTGACGCCGCGATGCGGTTCGCGCCCGAAGAGTTCCTTGACCATCTCCTGAATCTTGGGCATACGCGTCTGGCCGCCAACGAGGACGACCTCATTGATGTCCTTGATGGAGACGCCGGCGTCGGCGATAGCCTTCTTGCAGGGCTCGAGCGAGCGGAAGAGCAGGTCCTGGACCAACTGCTCCAGCTTGGCGCGGGTGAGCTTGCGGACCAGATGCTTGGGGCCGCTGGCGTCGGCAGTGATAAAGGGCAGGTTGATCTCGGTTTCGATGGTGGTCGATAGCTCGATCTTGGCCTTTTCGGCGGCGTCCCTGAGGCGCTGCAGGGCCATTTCGTTGCCTTTGGAGGTGAGGTCGAGGCCGTTCTCCTGCTTGAATTCAGCGATGAGCCAATCGACGACGCGCTGGTCGAGGTTGTCGCCGCCCAGATGGGTGTCGCCGTTGGTGGACTTGACCTCGATGACGCCTTCGCCGACTTCGAGGATCGAAATATCAAAGGTGCCGCCGCCGAAGTCGTAGACGGCGATGGTCTCATCCTTTTTCTTATCCAGGCCATAGGCCAGCGCAGCCGCGGTCGGCTCGTTGACGATGCGCTTGACGTCCAGGCCGGCGATCTTGCCCGCGTCCTTGGTGGCCTGGCGCTGCGCGTCATTGAAGTACGCCGGAACCGTAATGACCGCCTCGGTGACCGTCTCGCCCAGGTAGGCTTCGGCCGACTTCTTCAGCTTTTGCAGGATCATCGCCGAGATCTCCGGCGGGGTATACTCCTTGCCCTGCGCCTGCACGCCCACGTGATCACCTTGCTGCGTCACCTTGAAGGGCACCATCTTCATCTCGTCGTTGACTTCGTTGTAGCGACGGCCCATGAAGCGCTTGATGGAGAAGATAGTGTTCTCCGGGTTGGTGATGGCCTGGCGCTTGGCGACTTGGCCAACGAGGCGCTCACCGCTCTTGCTGAAGCCGACGACGGAGGGCGTAGTGCGCGCACCCTCTTCATTTGCAATCACTTTGGGCTCGCCGCCTTCGAGGACCGCGACGCACGAGTTGGTGGTGCCCAGATCGATGCCGATAATCTTTGCCATGGAGGAACCTGCCTTGGATAGAATTCTGACTCATTTAGGATGTCACATTGAGTGAGTTATTGTCAAGTTTATTTGATGCAATTCGCATAAACTTTATATTCTGCCCTTCCGGCATTCTTGTGGGAGCCATACCACTTCGGTTTCAATTGCATATTGCTGATTTTTGTGCCACTGTTTTGTATCCTTTTGCTCACTCGATGGCCGCTCATGCGGTGGGAAGCCAAAGGGCTTGTGGCTCCATGTCCGCATAATGTGATCGATACGGCTCATTCAGCCGATAACCTAGCTACCGCCGGAATCCTGGCAACTGCAAGTAGAAAGGTCATTATGAAAAGAGCTGCAACGCATCTGGCCCTCGCCGTAGTCTTTGCCTTCTCTGCCGCGCAGATGGCCGCCTCCACGGGCGCCACGCCGCCGCTCAAGGCTGTTCCGGCGGCCAATATCAATACCGCACCTGCCAAGCCTGTTCCCTCCAACATGGTATTGAACTTCACGGTGATGGATTTGCATGGCGTGTTGTTGACCTGCGCCAAACAGCAGCTCGATACCGACACTTTCAGCGGCTGCACGCTTGCGCCGGGCCGGACACTGGACGATCTGATGACCTCCATCGTCCAGACCATCCATGCGGAGCAACAGAAGGAGACAGGCGAGCAGAAGTAAGGCAAGTCTCTGGCAGGAATCCTCTCTCGAAACTGCTGCACGGGAGCGCGCTCTGAAACCTGCGGGGCAAGGCCGCCCGACTGTTGTTCCCTTGCAATTGAAACCGGACTATATTAGTCTTATTTCAAGATATACGACTATTTAAGTCGTATATCTTGGAGGTTTTTTGTTGTCTTTCCCTATTCGCACGAAGGTCTTTCGTCGCTGCTACCGATCGATGGCACTGCTGGCGATGCTGCTTCCCGCAATTGCAAGCGCACAGGATAAACCCTACTTTGTCACCTACTCTCAAGATTTGGAGGAGCCGGGTAATCTGGAGATCGAAACCAAGACGGCCCTTGGCCAGCCCGATGGAGGCAACCGCTTTGGAGCCACGGCGATGGAACTCGAGTTCGGTACGCGTGCCTGGTGGACGACGGAACTCTATCTCGACGGGCAGGCCACCGGCAGTGATTCGACGGTCTTTACCGGCTGGCGGCTAGAGAATCGCATTCGCCCGTTGATGCGCGACCATGCCGTGAACCCGGTCTTCTATGTGGAATATGAAAACACGTCTGGCGCCGACAAAACGATTCTGGAATTCGTAGGCCACGACAGTCAGGCCGACCTGGCGCCGCCCAACAGCACACTGCGCCGCGACCATCAGCATGAGGCCGAGTTGAAACTGATTCTCTCCTCCAACCTCCACGATTGGAACGTCAGTGAGAACTTCATCTCCGAGAAGAATCTTGGCCATGCGCCCTGGGAGTTTGGCTACGCTCTTGGCGCCACACGTCCGCTGCGCAGCGCCGCGAGTGGCCGGGAGTGTACATTCTGCGCGGAGAAGTTTATCGCCGGCGCGGAGGCCTACGGTGGTTTGGGCGACACTTTTGCGCTGACCATGCGCGACACCTCCGACTACATTGCCCCGCTTCTCGGCTGGCAACTGCCCAAGGGGGCGCGCTTGAGCTTTTCGCCGGGCTTTGGCCTCACCGGCTCAAGCCTTGCGCGAGTCTACCGCGTTGGCCTGGCCTTTGAGTTTGAGCAGATTGGCCAGTGGTTTCATACTTCCAACGGAGGGGTACAATGATGCGATCTGGCATTGCAATTCTTCTTGTGACTTTAAGCGCCGCGGTTGCCGTGGGCGCAGTTTCAACATCGCATTGGGAACACATTCCGCCCAAGGACCATGCGCGCGTCAATCCATTGGCTGGCCAAGCAGAGGCGATCCATGCCGGCGCTCTTGTCTATCGCGACCACTGCCAGCAGTGCCACAAGGCCAACGCCGAGGGTGACGGGCACAAGCGTCCCTCGCTGCGCAGCCCACAGTTGCGCAACGCCAGCGATGGCGACATCGAATGGTTCCTGCGGCAGGGTGACCTCGGCCACGGAATGCCCTCCTGGTCCAGCTTGCCGGAGGCGCAGCGCTGGCAATTGGCCGCCTACCTCCGCTCCATCCAGGAATGAAGAAAGCAGGATACGGGAGCCATGCTCTAGATTGGTTGTTTCAGCACGACAGAATAAATGCTCGCATTCGACCGAACCCGAAGGCATGACTCCCGTGTGGCTTTCGGCCCGATTGAAGAGTCCGCTAGAAATTCTACTGCCGACTGTAACTTTTTCATTTTTATTCCATACTATAACCGGCAAAGCAAATGACGGACTTCGAAGCACTCTACAAGCGCTATTGCAAAGAAATCTTCCGCTTTGCGCTCTACCTTTGCGGCAATTACGCGGAGGCTGAAGACATTGCATCGGAGACGTTCGTGCTGGCATGGAACGCGGTTGGCCGGATCAGAGCCGCTACGGCAAAATCGTATCTCTTCGCGATTGCGCGCAACTGTTATCTCGAAAGATTACGTCGTGGGATTCGGCAGAAAGAGCTTGACGAGAGACTTCCAGATCCCAGATCCGGTCCCCACGCGGATGCGGAATCTCGTGCCGAACTGGACAGCGTGCTTGCGGCACTCCAGCAGTTTCCGGAAGTAGATCGTACGGCTCTGTTATTAAGAGTGCAGGAAGAGATGTCGTACCAGGAGATCGCGGAAGCGATGCAATTGCCGCTTTCCGTGATCAAAGTCAAGATTCACCGGACTCGATTGAAACTGGCGCAATGGCGCGCCGCTACGGAGGTGAAACGATGAGAATCACTCAAGACGTGGTGATGGATTTGGTGCCGCTATACCTGTCCGGGGAGGCTAGTCCGGATACGAACGAATTGATCGAGGAATTTATGCGGCAAGATCCTGTAGTGGCGAGCGCGGTGGAAGCGCAGAAGCGCGAGATCGGCAGTCAACCGGCGCTTCTGCAGTGTGTTTGTGCGCCTTCCGCCGACCATGAATTGCGAACGCTGACTCAAACAAGATTGCTGATGCAGCGCCAGAAGTGGTTGATGACTTTGGCTCTCATGCTGACCGCTTTTCCCTTTTCCTTTGTCTCTGACGAGCATCATCTCATCTTCATGGTTGTGCGTGACCAGCCCTTGCTGGCAATCATTGCATGGCTTGGTGCGGTGATTTTTTGGATTCTATATTTCGCCGCGCGCCGCAGGCTGCGCATAGCCGGGCTTTAAGGCCCCTTGAACAAGTCGATGTTTTGAAGCGCGCTTCAACTCCTGAGGGGAGCTTCGCCTTAAAACACAATTACGTTCTGAGCTTGTTGGAGAGGAAGGAGATTCAATGACTGCATCCCGCATAGCACAAGGCTTATTCATTGTGGACCGCCTCAGCGCGCAGTTGGGAGATTTTCACTTGCAAGAGATCTCATTCAAACTCGAACCGGGCCAGATCACTGCCTTGCTCGGCCATAACGGCGCTGGCAAGACGACTACCCTTCGCTTGATCATGGGAATCGTTCGCAAGGAATCGGGCTCTGTCAGCCTGAGCGGTTTCGATCATCAGTTGGATGAAAAGGAGTTCAAGAGGAGGATCGGCTTTGTCCAGGAGGAGAGCTTCTTCTACAACGGGATGACCATCGCCGAGTTTGTTGCCTTCGTATCGGATTTTTATTGCGACTGGAACGAAGCACTGGCGCAGCGTTTGTTTCAGTCGCTTGAGATATCCACAGACAACAAGCTTGGAGAGTTGTCGAAGGGAATGCGGACTAAGGTCAGTCTCGTGGTGGCTCTCTCGCATCAGCCGAGCGTCCTTCTTCTCGACGAACCAACCTCGAGCCTTGATCCCCGTGCCCGTGTGGAAACACTTAAGCTGCTTCAGCGGGCCGCCTGTGATGATGCTGCGGCGGTGCTCTTTTCGACGCACAATTTGCATGAAGTAGAGCAGATCGCCGACCGGGTCATTATCGTCGAGCATGGCCGCGTACTGGCCAACGAATCCCTCATTGCCCTGCGCAGTCAATCCTCAAATTCCTGGAACCTGGAAAAATACTATTTGGAGCTTGTGTCATGAATATTCTTCGCCTCATTGCCAAAGATCTGCGATTACAGAGATATTTCTTCTTGCCTCTTCTGATGCTGGAGGTTGCAGGCTATCTCGCTTATGCACTGCAAATGGCTTCCCATCTGCCTGGCGTCGCCTTCGGACTTCTTCACGGGGTTGCACTCATTGGAGATTTTCTGATCTGTTTCCGCACCATGATTGCCGAGGAGAAGAACCGCGCCCTGCTGTTTGTCAAGACGCTCCCGGTTTCTACCACGGAAATCGTTGTCGCCAAGTTTGCTGCCAATCTCCTGCTCGTGGGTCTGAACACCAGCCTCCTGCTGGCTCTTTGGGGAGTCGGCCGCGCCCTCGGATGGATCGATGTTGCGCCTCTCCTGTCGATTCACCTTGTGATAGTGGGTCTCACCTGCCATTGTCTCAACAATGCCTTTTTTGTCGCGCTCTCGCTGCTGTTCACTTCGGAACACGCGGTGTGGGTGCCGTTCCCCGTCCTTTTCGTGGTCATGACTGTAATCATCAACTTTGGCCGCATTGCGATGGCGCTCAACCTGGAGCCTGTCGTAGCCTTGTTGCGGCGCGACAATCTGTTGTTCCTCGCTCTGTTATGGATAATCATCGTTGGGCTGGTCGTGGCTTGCTGCCAGATCTTGCAGCATAAGAAGGTCTTCGCCTGACCCAGATGTTTGACTGGCAGATCATCTCTTGATTGGCAAAAAATTCCTATGCTTTATCTCGTCTTGCGGAATAGCCGCTGCCAAATCTCATTCCAATCGTTTAATCTCAGATTGTCCCATCTGATATGACTGACGCCGCCGCCCAAGCCCGCTACCCGCTTACCCAGGGCGTGAACCCGTGGCTGGTGACGGTCTCGGTGATGCTGCCGACCTTCATGGAGGTGCTGGACACCGCCATTGCCTCCGTTGCACTGCCGTATATCGCCGGCAGTTTGTCGGCCTCGAACTCCGAGGCTACGTGGGTGCTGACCAGCTACCTCGTGGCCAACGCGGTGATCTTGCCCGCCTCCAACTGGTTTGCGCGGCGCTTTGGGCGCAAGCGCTTTCTGCTCATCTGCGTCTGCATCTTTACGCTGGCCTCCTTCTTCTGCGGCGCGGCGCCCTCGCTGGGGGTGATTCTGCTGGCGCGGGTGATGCAGGGGGCGGGCGGCGGCGCGCTGCAACCGCTTTCGCAATCGATTCTACTGGAGAGCTTTCCTATCCAGAAGCGATCTATGTCCATGGCCGCCTATGGCTTGGGGATTGTACTGGCACCCGTCTTGGGTCCGACGCTGGGCGGTTGGCTGACCGATACATTTAGTTGGCGCTACGCTTTTTATATCAATATTCCGGTCGGCATTCTGGCGGTGATCCTGATCAGCCGCTTTGTGCACGACCCGCCGTATATCAAGAACGCCAAGGTCGGCCCCTTTGACAACATCGGCTTTGGGCTGCTGATGGTCTGGACCGGCGCGCTGCAGATTGTGCTCGACAAGGGCCAAGAGGACGACTGGTTCGGCGCTCTCTGGGTGCGCTGGGCGGTGGCCGCGTTGGTGACGGCGCTCGCGCTGTGGATCTGGCACTCCTGGACGCATCGCGACGGCCTGCTGGACCTGCACGTGTTGAGGGACCGCAACTTCCGCACAGGCTGTTTTCTGATTGCCATGCTGGGCATGTGCATCTATATCACGATTGCCATTCTTCCTCTGTATTATCAGGAGGTTATGGGTTACACAGCCTTCACTGCCGGGCTGGTGGTCTTCCCGCGCGGCGTGGGATCGTTCGTTGGTTCGCCGGTGATTGGGATTCTGGGCTCGCGCATCGACCAGCGCAAACTGCTCTGCGCCGGGTTTCTGGGCTTTGGCGTTTGCTCGCTGATCTTCGGCTCCATCAATCTCGATATTGGCCCGTACTCGCTGCTGATTCCTATCACGGTGACCGGCTTTGCGCTGAGCTTTGTCTTTGTGCCGCTGGCCACGCTGGCCACTTCGACCATCCCCCGCGAGGAGATGGGCAACGCCACGGGCCTCTTCAATATGCTGCGCAATATCGGCGGGTCCATCGGAATTTCGATGGCCACCACGGCGCTGATTCGGCGTGCCGCGCTGCACCAGAATGAGCTGGGTGCGCATCTGGGCGCGTCTAACATTGTCTTGCAAGAAAAGTCCAAGCTGATTGCCGGCTATCTCGGCCACAACCTTGGCCCGCCCGCCGGGCCCCCAGGCTCGATGGGTCTGATCTACGGCATGATGGAGCGGCAATCGGCGCTGATGGCCTATGTGGATGTCTTCCGCTGGACGGCGCTGCTGGCCTTCTTCTGCGCGGGTGCGGCTTGGCTCTTCAAGAAGCCCGCCAAGTACGCCGCTCCGCCGCCGGGAGCCCATTGAAGATAAAGTTGAAGAACTTGCCGAACCCGCCTAGAAGTTCACTGACCACGGTCACCGGGAGACGATGAACCCGCATTTCTTTGAAATTCTTTTTGGTCTTGCACAAAATTACCATTCGTCCGCGCATACTGAAAAAGAGAAAGGATCATGAAGTGTCCGGTAATTTCCCAATCCAAAATGCCAGGCTTTTGCCCGATCTGTACCCCTAAAAATATACCCCCCCGGGGGGTGCGTTCTCTTTTTCTTCGCCTTCCTCAACTTGGAAATCAGCTAGAATTTGACGGTGATATTGGTGCTCACTTCGAGAGGTTGGCCATCCAGCAGAAACGGCTTGTAGATCCAGCTTCTCACGCATTCGATAGCCGCTTGCTGAAGCATTGCCGGACCACTAATCACATGCAGAGATGCAATGCGGCCGTTTGTTCCGATAACCACCTGTAGAACAACGCTTCCAGAAACATTTGCGGCCCGTGCGATCGGTGGAAAGATTGGCTTGCTGTGCCTGATCAGCAGTCCTTGAGCTGCATCTTCGGAGAGTGCGATCTTCAAGTGCACTGGTGCAGCATCGGGCGACGGTGTAAAGTCGGCTTCATCGATCGTTGTAAGCTGTTCGATGCTTTCAAGATGCGCATCAAGAACCGGTTTGCCCGCTTTCAAAATGCGCAGGTCGCCTGCGATGAAATGGTTTTGAAATACGACATTGTTGCTATGAAAAAATTGTGCGGCATCCAGCGCTGATGCACTGATCCGCAAGGCAGGCTTGTCGGCATCGAAACACCAAGTCTGGTTAATTTTTTGGTCGTAGCCAATGAGGTTGACACACGCAAACTCTGCGCCGTTCGATTCGCGCATTTGCAGATTCAGAGGAAGGGGTTGCATAGAAATAGCGTGCGAAACAGGCAGAGGTTCAATCAATTCACGGCGAAGTTCACTCAGCAATTCGCTGTATAGCTCTTGGGCGCCGGAACGCAGCATCCCTTTATTTGTCCCATAGTCGGTCTGTTTGGAGGTTGAACTCGTAAGAATGCGCTTGTACTTTGCTTGGCTGACCCAAAATTCTTCGTAAGTTCCCTGGTCGATAGAATTACCTTTCTCGTCGAACAACTTATATGTTGTTTTCAAGTGCCAGGGCTTCATGTCACCGCCGCTGAGGCCGTTCCTTTGTGTTGCAAGAAGCATCATTTTTTTGGGATCTTTAGGCATGGAGCCAGGAACCGCTTCTTGTGCTGGGGATGATAAGCAAAGTAAATTGAGAGAGACGAGGCAAAGGAAAAGGATGCGTAACGAAAGCGAATTCACAAAGTTCGTATTCCACATAACGGCATGATACTACGGCTGGTAGCAGGGTGACTGGGCATCGCCTATCCAAACATAACTCCAACGCGTCAAGCGCGTGATTGGGGATGTCCGCATAGGAGTAGGAGATTGTCCGCAAACCGTTAGCCAGCCAGTTGCGCCAGATGCTCAATCAGCAAAACAACTCCGGCTTTGAACTCTTCTGCTGGCGCTAGCAGGCTGACGACCAGCCAGCCCGACTCCTTCAGGCCGAAAAAGTAACCGGGATGGACCCAGACTCCGCGTTGCAGTAGGGCCAGCACGGTCTGCTCGTCGGGCGTGAGCGCAGGAATGCGCAGCACCGCGTACCATCCGCCTTCGATCTCCAGCCGGTTTACCTCAGGCCGTTGCAGCAACCGCCGGTCGAGCTCTTCCAGATTGGCTGCCACTCGCTCCTGAATCTGCCGCTGCAGCGCCCAGCGGCCTTCCAGCCAAGCAGGCAGCGCGGATTGCACGGGAGCGTTCATCGAGAGGAAGGTATCCGCGATGACCTCTAGGCGATCCAACGCCTTGACGGCCTCGGGCCCAGCCGCAACAATCCATGCCGCCTTCATCTGCGGTAGCCCGGCAATCTTGCTTAGTCCGCTGACGACAAAGACAGGCACGCCTTCCAGGCCCGCGGCAAAGCTCCACGGCGTCGCGCCCATGCTGAAGTCGAGAAAGACCTCATCCACAATCAAGGCAAGGTCAAACTCCCGGCAGATCCGCGCCAACTCCGCCGCCTCCCAGGGCTTGGTGAAGTGGCCGGTAGGGTTATTGGGATGCACCAACACAATCGCCCTGGTCTGCGGCGTGAGGTCGCGGCGTATTCCCTCTGAATCAATCTGCCAGCCGTGATCGTAAACGAGCGACGCGGCTTTCAGCTTGACGTCGTCCAGCACTGCCAAAAAATCGAAGAGCGGATAGCCGGGTTGAAGAGCAATGATCTCACTACCTGGATCGCACAACAGACGAAAGAGAAAGCTGTAGGCCTCGCTGGTGCTGGTGGTGAGGACGATCTGGTCGGGCGCAACCTCCGCACCGTGGCTCGCGTAATAGTCGCAAACGGCCTGCCGCGCACTGAGCAGGCCGCGCGGCTGCGGATCGTAGTTGCGCGCTTTGGAATTGGTGAGCGCAGCGAGCAAGGCTGGATCGTAAGCAAAGCCGCAGCGAGTTGGGTTGGAGGCCGTCAGATCCGCAATTAGCGCACCCGATGCCAGGCGCAGCCGGTGAGCGCGCGCCAGATCACTCTCTTCCGTATTCCAGTTGGTTCGTTGTGAAAAGCGCATCTTGTATTCCTGATCAGCTATGGGTGCGTGATTACCGCGCTGTGAGTGCCACAATAGAAAGAGGCGTCCTTTCAACTTTACACGGACGGCAACGGGAGGAAGATTGGCACTGCGGGCGGTTGTCTTCGACTATGGAATTGTACTCAGCGGACCGCCGAATGCCGAGGCTTGGGCCGCGATGCAACGTATCACTGGTTTGCCCGAAGAGCGCTTTGCGCCGTTCTTTTGGGAAGACAGGCAGGCGTATGACGAAGGCAAGCTGACGGGCATCACCTTCTGGCAAAAGCTGCTGCGAGATGCCGGCCTCCCGCTGGATCACGTGGAAGAGCTGAACCGCTGGGATGGCCGCTTGTGGGGCGGCGAGTCTCTGGCCATGGTGTCCTGGCAACGAGCGATTCAGCAGCACGGCCTGCTCACCGCCATACTCTCCAACATGGGCGACTCCGTGCTGGAGCATATACTGAGCAAGCACGCCTGGATTCAGCGCTTCAACGTGCTGGTCTGGAGCTATCAGTTGGGTATCGCCAAGCCCGACCCGGGAATCTATCGCTATACGCTCGACCAGCTCGGCACGCTGCCAGAAGAGACGCTCTTCATCGACGACAAGCGGGAAAATGTGGAAGCGGCACAATCGCTGGGGATTTGGAGCATCGAGTTTTCAACGGTCAAGCAACTGCGCTCTGACCTGATCGCTGCCGGTTTCGATGCCGAGTTGCCACTGCCGGCCTGAAAGCGAACTGTCGCCATCCATGGCCGTAATATAGTTCGCATGCTAGCAGGTCTTGCTGGATTATTATGAGAAAGTTGGAAAAATCTACAGGCAGCGTCGTTGAGGGCGGCTCAATCGTCCAACGAGACGGTCAGGAATCCAAGGGAGAATGCATTGCAAAATAAAAACGTGTTGCGCGCAGCCATTTCGATTGCGCTAGGGACCGCTTTGGTTGTGGGTGCGGGATTGGCGCATGGCCAGAGCGTACCGGTCGTTACCGGAGATCCGCGGGTTGACAGACTGCTCAGCCAGATGACGCTCGATGAGAAGATGACTCTGATTCATGGCGCATCGGAAGATCCTGCGGTTTATCAGGGTCAGGCCGGCTACCTGGCTGGGATTCCACGCTTGGGCATTCCAGGAATGCGCTTTGCAGATGGGCCTCCGGGCGTGCTCACCCGCCATCCCTCGCAAGGCGAGACGGCCACCATGGGTGTGGCCGCCACCTTCAGCCGCAAGACGGCCGAGGAAAATGGCCTGGTGATTGGCCGCGAAGACCGTGCGCTGGGCATTGATGTCTCCCTGCAACCCTTTGTCAATATCGACCGCGACTTGGAGTTTGGCCGCGCCTATAACACCTTCGGCGAAGATCCTTTCCTGACCGCCGAGATGGGCGTGGCCGAGGTCAAGGGCATCCAATCGCAACACGTCATGGCGCAGATCAAGCATTATGTGGGCTACGACTCCGACAGTCCCAGCACTATCATCGACGACCAGACGCTGCATGAGGTTTATGTGGCGCCCTTCGATGCGGCCATCCGGCAAGCGGACGTTTCCTCCATCATGTGCTCCTACAATCGCATCAACGGCGCCTTTGCCTGTGGCAACGACTCCACTCTAACCAAAATTCTGCGCGACGAGATCGGCTTCAAGGGCTTCGTTACCTCGGATTGGGGCGCGGTTCACGGAGTCAATTTCATCAACGCCGGCTTGGATATGGAAATGCCCGGACCAGTCAAGATGGGCAGTTGGACAACACCCTCATTTTTTGATATGCTGCCTCCTCCCCCGCCTCCGGCCCACGCGGCCGCCGATGCAGGCGCGGCGGATATGATGGCTATGTTTGGTGGCCACCTCCCCGAAGAACCGGCTCCCGCGCGCGGCGCCATGGGTGACTTCGGCAGGAAGATGGATCCTAAAAAGATGGACGGCGCCCTCAAGGATGGCACAGTGAACGAAGCTGCCATTACCCGCGCTGCCGGCCGCGTTCTCTACGAGATCGTCCATTTCGGCTATCTGGACGGCCAATCCAAGCATGAAGTCACCGTGCAATCGATCGAAGCCAACGCCAAGATCATCGAGAAGACCGGCGAAGAGGCCGCTGTGCTGTTGAAGAATGAGGGCGGCGTACTCCCTTTGAAGGCAACTGATCTGGACTCCGTGGTTCTGATCGGACCTACCGCACGCCAGATTGACTCGATCGGCCTGAACGGCGAGCGCTCCGTGGGGCTGCCGCAACGGCAGGTTGGGCCGCTTGCGGCTCTGCGGAAGGTTACCGGCAATTCCGAAATCACGTTTGCCGTGGACGACGACATGGAAGGCACGCTGGTGCCTGCCAGCGCGCTGAGCCACGACGGCAAGCCCGGATTGGCACGCGCTGGTGCGAAGGTCGAGCAAGCCGACGCGGAGATCAACTTTACCGGTACAAAGGCTCTTCCGCCTAACTCGAACCTTACCTGGACGGGCACGCTCACCGCGCCGTACGCGGGCGCCTACTGGCTCTATCTCCAGGCCCTCGGAACCAACGCTGCGATCTCAATCGACGGGAAAGGCTTGGCTCGGACTGGCGTCTGCCAGGGATGTGTCCACGGCGACATTCTGCAAGCCAATCAGGATAACGTCGTGCCCACGACCGATGGCCTGGACAATGTGCGCCGCATTGTGGAATTGACCGCTGGCCCTCATCAGATAGCGATCAAGACCACTCCGGATAGCTCTGGCTCTCCGGTTCAACTGCGCCTGAACTGGTACACCCCCAATCAGCGCAAGACTGATCACGAGGCCGCCATTGCCGCCACCAAGAGCACCAAGGTTGCGGTCGTCTTCCTCTGGACCCGCCAGGCGCCAGTCTTCGGCCTGCCCGGCGAGCAGAACAAGCTGGTGGAGGAAGTGGCCGCCGTCAACCCTAACACCATCGTTGTGCTGAATACGAGTCAGCCAGTGGCACTGCCTTGGCTCGACAAGGTAAAGGCCGTGCTGGAGATGTGGTGGCCGGGCGATGAAGGCGGCTGGGCGACGGCCAACCTGCTTGCTGGCAAAACCAGTCCATCAGGTCGCCTGCCCGTTACCTGGGCCAAGCGCCTGGAGGACTACGCCGCCACTGATCCAAAGCATCCGGAGCGTTCCATGAAGGGTGTGGGCGGCAAGACCACCTATAGTGAAGGCGTCAACGTGGGATACCGCTGGTTCGACAAGGAGAAGATCGATCCTCTCTTCGCCTTCGGACACGGCCTCAGCTACACCTCCTTCGAATACTCAGGCCTGAAGATCGAGAAAGCCGCAGACGGCGGGCTCGACGTGAAAGTGACGGTCAAGAACACCGGCGGAGTGGATTCAGACGAAGTACCGCAGGTTTACCTCGGCGCACCCAGCGAGATTCCTGAAGGAGTCCAATTCCCAGTGCGCGCCCTGGCGGGCTTTGATCGCGTCCATCTAACCGCCGGCGAAGCCAAAGAAGTTACTCTCCATGTTGCGCCGCGCCAGTTGCAGTACTGGTCTACGAAAGACCACAAGTGGATGACCGCGACCGGAAAGCGGACAGTCAGCGTGGGAGCATCCTCGCGCGATCTGCGGTTGGTGCAGAGCATCGACTGAGAAATCCAACAGTCGACAGAATAGCCGGAGCTTGTGCTCCGGCTATTCTGTTGGTAAGTAATATTTTCAAAGATCTATGGTAAAAACAGAAGTTCCTGAGTCGATTTGTTTGGTTTGTGCTTCGGGTTTCAGCCTGTAGTGGGCAGCTTCAGCAGGGGTCAATGTCAGTTTTCCACGAGTGTTGGCTGGTAGAGTCAAATGCCAAACGACGGTTTTGCCCGTGATCTTCCACTCGCTATGGATCGTTCCGTAGGGCGAGTCATAGTCGAAGCTGACGCTGCCCAGCCGCGCATCGAAAACGGGATGCAGAATCACGGTGTGGAAGCCGGCATCCAGAGGCGACGCGTCCACGCCCGCGGCGTAACGGTAGAGCCAGTCGGCCACCGCGCCGTATGCGTAGTGGTTATAGGAGTTCATGCTGGGGTCGCCCTTCATCTGATCGCCGTTCCAGCGCTCCCACATCGTTGTTGCGCCGTGCCCGACAAGGTAGCCCCAGGACGGGTACTCGGTATTTAGCAGCAGCTTGTAAGCCAGATCGGGGTGGCCCGTCCTGGCAAGTTCTTCCAGCAGATACGGCGTGCCCAGAAAGCCGGTGCCCAGCAGCCCGTGATTGGCCTCTATCTTGTTCACTAACTTTTGAGCGACCGCTGAACGCAGTTCCTCCGGCGCAAGATTCATGTGCAGCGCCAGCACGTAGTCGGTTTGCGTATCGCCGCCATGCGCGACGGCGTCGGGATTGTCGATCTGCCCGAAGGGCGAAGGGCTGTTATCCGCTCCAGCGATGAAGCCGTCTTCGCGCACAAACTGCTTCTGGAATGCGGCGCTGATCTTCTCAAAGAGCCGCGCATACTTTTCTTCGTCAGCCGCGCGGCCTGTGGCGTGCGCCATCTGCCGCATCAGCGTCGCGTCGTAAGCCCAGTAGGCGGTCGCGACGAGTACGTAGTCCGTGCGGCCCTCCGGCGAGAGCCAGTCGGCGAAGGGAATTCCGGAGTCGTGCTTCCACAAACCGTCGGGGTTGGCCTCATTGATTGCGTTGAGATACTTCTCCATCGCCGCCCAGTTCTCGTCGATGATGCTGGTGTCGCCCGATTGCAGCCAACTGGTCCAGGGAATGATGACGCCCGCATCGCTCCAGCCGGCGGCAAAGCCCGCATTCGGCGCGACGGTTCCGGGAGAATAGATGCCGTAGTAGGGCGTGCCCACCTGCGTTCCGCGCATATCCCCCGCAAACTTCCGCGAGAAGGCCGCCAAGTCCATGTTGTAAGAGGCGGCGCGCCAGAAGACCTCTGCGTCGCCCATCCAGCCCAGGCGCTCATCGCGCTGCGGACAGTCGGTGGGAATGCCCACAAAGTTCGACCGCTGACCCCATTGGATGTTTTTCCAGAGCTGGTTAATCATCGGGCTGCCTGTCTTGAGCCGTGCCGTGAAAGGCGCGTCAGTGTGGAAGACCTCGGCGGTCACATCTTCAACTGGTGGCGCGGCAGTCAGCCCCGTGATCTCCAGATAGCGGAAGCCATGGAAAGTGAACTGCGGCATCAACACTTCGATTCCACCGCCTCCACCGCCAATCAAAATGAAGTGATCCGTCGCTTTGGCCGTGCGCAGATTGTCCGTGTAGAGCGTTCCGTCGTCATTGACAATCTCGGCAAAGCGCACACGCACATCGGCATCAGCCGGTCCCTGCACACGCAGGCGCTCCACGCCTGAAAAGTTCTGGCCGAAGTCGTAGATGTAGACGCCGGGCTTGGGCTCCGTCATGGACTTGGCGGTCAGAGTCTGTTCCACGCGAATTGGCTGAAACTCCTGCGCTTCCACTAACAACGGCTTCGGCTCAATCACCATCACGCTCTTCCAGCCGCTTTGATTGAACTTCGAGGAATATCTGGAAGGCTGCATCAAACTGTAGTCCTGGCTCTCTCCGTCATAGATCTCCGCGCGCAGAATCTGTGAGTTACCAGCCTGCCAGCTTGCATCCGTCGCCACCCAATCAACGCTTCCATCCACGTACTCGATGCGCAATTGGGCGCGCAGTGCGGGGGGCGTGTCGCCATAGTTGTTAGGCTGCTGAAACCATTCGAGCGGCGTGGCGTACCAGCCAGGAGCCAGAAACGCAATAATCGCATTTTCACCTGGATAGAGTAGTGTAGTCACATCATAGCTCTGGTACTTCACATGCTCGCGATAATCGGTCCATCCCGGCGCAAGCACTTCGTCGCCCACGCGCTCGTCGTCAAGAAAGAGTTCGTAAGCGCCCAAAGCCGTGGCATAAATGCGCGCCGACTTTACAGGCTTGGTCACCTCAAAACCGTGACGCAGCGCCTTCACCGAGTCGGGAATCCACGGATGGCCGAGCGGCGTGCTCCGCGGGCCGGGCGCTTGCTTCCATGCGACCGCGCTCTTCCAAGCCGCATCGTCAAAGCCCTTCTGCTGCCAGCCTTCTTCCGCATGAATTGCCGTCTTCCAGTTGTTTCCGCTGGCGAAAGATGCGACGCTTCCATCGGCGTATTCGACCACCAGCGTGGCGATCATCGGCGGCGCATCGCTCGCTGTCCTTCCGTCATGGTTGGCGAGGTAATGCACCGTTTCAATGGCGATGGTGTTGGAGCCTGAAGTCAGCACGCCGGTAGCGTCCGCTCGTACAAACTTCTTCCACGGCATCTGCTTCCATGGCGGGAATAAATCCGCTTTGAGCAGTTGTTTGCCATTTACCCAGGCGGAAACCGTGTCCTGCCCGGTGGCGAAGAGCGCCGCGCCGCGAACTGGCTTGGTCAATGTGATGGTCTGCCGGAAGGCTATGTGCTCCTCAAAGCTTTTTTCAACACCCAGAGCTGCTGTTTCGGGGTTGGTGATCCAGGCCGCCGGCGCGTGGCGGACCGCATCTTCTTCCGGCGTCTCGTAGCCGATCCACTGGCCGCGCCAATTCTCCTGCTTCAGCAGGCCTGTCTCCCACCAACTCACTGCGCTCACCGGATAGGGCTTGCCCGCGGCGTCCCACACTTTGACGCGCCAGTAGTAGCGCGTGCTGGGCTGGAGAGCCGGTCCGGCATAGCGCACATTTAATGACTGCGCCGACGCAACGTGGCTGCTCGTCCAAATGTCCGCGTTGCCGGAGGCAAGCAGATCCTCTCGCGAAGCAACCTGAACTTCATACGCACTCTGCCTGGCCCCGCGTGCTGGGTCCTGCAACTGCCAGGAGAAGCGCGGAACGGGGTCATCGATGCCAAGTGGAGTCTTCAACTCGTCCACGCGCAGCCCCCGCGGCCCCACCTCAGACCCCGAAGCTCCCGCCGTGCTGGCCGCTACCGCCGCCAACAGCAATCCGCACAATGTGACCCGCAAGCCTATTCCATGCATGATTCTCACCGTCCTTCGAGATCTCAACTGACAATCTATTCCAACTGACAGTATGCAGGTAGGGAGATGCTTGTCAAAGCAGGGCAAATGCATCAAGAGTGAATCTACTCTTCTGCCTTCTCATCTCCCAAAAAAGCGAAGAAAGAGTGAACGCACCCGGGGGGGGGCTTATTTCTCTTTTCGAGCCGCCCTTTCCAAGAGAGTAGGTCAACTTTCAGAACAAGTTTTAGGGTAGCAAAATGCCAAAGAATAATCTGCAAATTGATTCCTGTGATTGCCTTGCCTTGTCAAAGGCTGCGGGAAGCAAAATGTTTGTTGCGCGTATTACACTCATTGCATGGGTCTTCGTCTCTACGCTGCCACCACCAGCCAAGGCAAACTGCGCGACTTCCGCACCGCCTCTGTTGCCCACGCGTTCATCATCGAGCCTCTGCCGGGAATCGAAAGCATTTCCGCGCCTGAGGAAGATGGCCTTACCTTTGCCGACAACGCCAGACTCAAAGCCGTCTATTACTCGCGCTTTTGCCCCGAAGAGTGGGTGGTGGCGGACGATTCCGGACTCGAAGTGGACGGACTTCACGGCGCGCCTGGCGTTCGCTCGGCCCGCTTTGCCGCCGATGCGGGCATTGTGGATTCGCCTGACGCCAACGACAACACAGACGTATGGAATAATCTCCTGCTTTTGAGGAAACTGGCCGGCGCTCCGGAAGAGATGCGTGCGGCGCGTTATCGCTGTGTGCTGGCAGCGGCGCGCCACGGCGTTGTGCAGCACACCACCGAGGGCACGGTCGAGGGGCAGATTCTGGATGCGCCGCGCGGCACGGGCGGCTTCGGTTACGATCCCCTCTTTTACCTGCCAGAGCTGGGGCTGACCATGGCCGAAGTTGATCTGGAGACCAAGCACACCCTTAGCCACCGCGGGCGGGCGATTGCGGCATTACTGGCGATTTTGGCGGTGTGACCGGAGGATCGGACAGGTTAGTTAGGAGTCCATCCGATGCGGAAGACATCGTCGAGTCATATAAGACTAACATTACCCAAAATCGATATTTATATTTCGTTAATGACCTCTGTCACCTTCATTGGGTAACCTTCACTCAAGACGGAAAGAAGTCACACAATCGCTCACTTGCTCGACAAAGTGGCGCCAAGAGAAAAACGGCGACTCGGGGACTCAGAGGTATCAAACTCGCCACTCCCGGAGATCACTTCGGCATAAGCGAATTTTCAGTTAGTTACAAGAAAGGTGGGCCTGGATGACCGTTCGATGGGGAAGATGCTCTAACATCACGAAGTGCAAGGACGCCCAACGCAAGCAGCAAATTCCGATTCAGCAAGGGGCGGATTTTATTTGTCCCGAGTGTGGGGCAGCATTGCTGGATGAAAATGACATTGTTCCTCAAAACACTTTTGAAGTTCCCCAAAGCAAGCCATCATCGGCTCGTTTTGCTGTGATTACGGCAGCAGTTCTATTGATCGCAGGAGTGACCGGATATGCGGCCTGGGGCAGGCTACACAGCGCGAATGCGGCGGTCGGGAAGGTGCCGCCGAGGGCAATTCTGCGTCTGGCTGGCTCGAACACCATTGGTGACGCGCTGGGACCGGCTTTGGCAGAGGCATTCTTCAAGGATCAGGGCGCAATAGATGTTCGCATTCTTCCTGGCGCCAACCCGCAGGAGAAGTTTGTAGAGGGGATTTTGCCCGGCGACAGCACTCCTTCTTCCATTACGATTGCCGCGCACGGTTCGGCGACGGCGTTTACCTCGCTGGGGGATTCCAGTTGCGATATTGGCATGGCCTCGCGGAAGATCAAGCCCGAGGAAGCGGCCAAATTGACCGCACTAGGGGATATGGCTTCCGCCGCCAACGAACATATTCTCGGTCTGGACGGCATCGCGGTGATTGTCAACGCCGCCAATCCCGCTGACCAGCTTGATAAAGACAAGGTCATGCGCATCTTTACCGGGGCGATCACGGACTGGTCGCAAGTGGGTGCTTTCAGAGGTCCGATCAAGATCTATGCCCGGGACGACAAATCAGGGACCTACGACACCTTCAAGAGCCTGGTGCTTGGGGGCAAGCCGCTGGCCGCTGGTGCGCAACGCATTGAGGATAGCAAGGCTCTCTCCGACGCGGTGGCTGCTGATCCTTACGGCATCGGTTTCATTGGCCTTCCCTATATTCAAAGCGCAAAACCGGTGGCCATCTCCGAGAAGGGCACGCTATCGCTGCTGCCGACACGGCTTACCGTGGGCACAGAGGATTATCTGCTTTCCAGACGGCTCTATCTCTACACTTCTTTCAATTCAAGCAACAAATATACGCGTCAGTTCCTGGAGTTTGCTCTCTCAAAGAAGGGGCAGGATGTGGTAGGCACCAGCGGATTTGTGGCGCAGAATGTGACGCAGGTGGCGCAAACCGTCGCTGCAAACGCTCCGGGGGAGTATAAAGCTCTAACCAGGGACGCGAATCGCCTCTCGCTGGATTTCCGTTTCCAGTCGGGACAGACGGAGTTGGACAACAAGGCCAAGGCAGATCTGGACCGAGTTGTTTCGCTGATTGCGGACCTCAAGATTCCCGCAGACAAAATCATGCTCTTTGGCTTCTCAGACAGCAAAGGCGCGCCCTCGGCCAATCAGGCGATCTCCTTGAGCCGTGCTCAGGCCGTGGATGAGCAGTTCATCCAACGGGGAATGAACCCGGCAATTGTGCGCGGATACGGCGGGGGACTGGCCGTCGCTGCCGACACAAGCGACGATGGGCAGGCGAGAAACCGGCGCGTAGAGGTGTGGGTCAAAAAGTAGAACGCAGCAGCTACCGGCTCGTTGCCGCTGATTTGGCCTGCGCGGCAACGGCGGCATCAATCTCTTTGTACATTTCCATGTTGCGCAGGATGCTCTCGACATATCCGCGTGTCTCGGTGAAGGGGATGGATTCAACAAACTCATCGATGCCCTGATAGGGTCCGGCGGCCTTCCAATCCTCGACGCGGCTGTCGCCGGCATCGTACGCTGCCAGCGCGTACTCGGTGACACCACCGAATTTGTTCAATGTTTGCCGAAGGTAGCGGGTTCCAAGACGGATATTGGTGGGTGGGTCGAAGAGTTGAAAGCTCTGGAAGTTGCTCATGCCTTCTTCCCGCGCCAGCGATTTGCCCACCGAAGGCAGCAACTGCATCAACCCGCAGGCGTTGGCTAAGGAGATTGCTGAAGGGTTGAACTCCGACTCCTGGCGAATCTGCGCGGCAACCAGATACGGGTCCAGGTTGTTTTTGGCCGCCTCGCTCTTGATCGTCTCCCACCACGGCTCGGGGAAGAGGATGCGCCAGTAAGCCAGGGGAATGGATTTGATCTGGGCCGAGGCGGTGCTGGGCAGCGCTCGCTTGAGGGAGCGCAGGGCGCGGAAGGCCTCACCATAAGAAGCGTAGATCTGTGCTTCGGCCAGCGCGCTCCAGTCGGCGGAATCGGGGTCGGCGGCGATCTCCTCGGCGATGTAATCATTCAAGCCGGCGTTGGCCAGCAGGCGCGCTTTGGCCAGGTGCGGACTGTCGGCGGGAAAGCTCTCCTGGAGGGTTGGAACGGGCGACGGCTGCATGATGTCCAGTTGCGGCTGCGGCGCGGGCTGCGTATTGCCCAGCGCGGCCAGCCGCTGGCGGGCCATCTGCGCATAGAAGAAGTGCGGATAGGCTCGGAGAATGGCGCGGTAGTTGGCCGCGGCAAGCGCCGGCTTGTGCTCCTGCGATTCGTAGAGCCGAGCGCGCCAGTAAATCGCGCTCACCGCTTCCGGCGAGCTTGGATAGAGGCGAATTTGCTCGTCGAAGAGCCGCGCCGCATCCGCAAAAAGCCCCTGCCGGTAGCTCAGCCATCCGGCCTTCCAGTGCGACGCCGAAGCATGTTTGCTGTCAGGAAAGTGTGTGGCCAGGGAACTGTAGTACTCGACCGCCGCAGGATACTCGTGGCGCAACAGATAGGTATTGCCGCTGTCGTAGAGGGCCTCGGCCAGCCACGGACTCTGCGGGAAGATCGACTCCATCGCCGCGACATAGCGCCGCTGGTCCTCCAGATCGCCGCGGTTGCGGGCCAACTCCATCAGCAAATAAAGCCGCCGCGCGCCGTTCTCGCCCTGTGTGTCGGGCAGCGCTTCGGCCTCGGCCGTCGTCAGGCGCTTCAGCTTCAGATCACAGTTTGCCGCAGCTACTGCAAATCCGTTGCGGCTGGTCGCGTCCAGGCTCGATTGCCTAGCCAGCGTGCGGTACTGCTGACTCGCATCCTCGTAGCGCCCGGCGTTGTAGTAAGCATCGCCCAGCGAGCGCAGCTCAGCCGTCGTCAGGCTGCTCTCCGCGCCCATCGCCGTCAGCTTGGCGCGCGCAATCTCCGCCTCGGAGCTGAGCGGATGTGCCAGCAGCAGCCGCTTGTAGAGGCTCTCGGCCTGCTGCGTCTGGCCCAGCGCAAAGGCCACCTCGGCCTGCGCAAGCTGGTAGCCGGTGCGATTGGCCGCTGCCGTTCCGCTCGCCGCAATCAGTATCTTCTGTGCGCCCGCAGCATCCTTCATCGCCAGCAGAGTTTGGGCCTCCAGCTCCGGTGCCTCTGCCGCAAAAATGCTCTCCGGGTAGCGCTCCGCAAAGCCGCGCAGCAAACCTTCCGCCGTCTCCTCGTTGCCCACCTCGTGATTGGCGCGGGCATTCAGGAAGTCGGCATAATCGGCCAGCTCCGCGCCGGCCTTCCTGGCCAGACGAAAGTCTTCAATCGCCCCTCCATAGCGCTTGTCCACGAGATAGGCATGGCCTAGCGCAAGATACGCCGCCGCTGCCGCTTCGCCTGTATGGCTCTTGGCGTACTTGGTCACCCCCGCATAGGCCGCCGGAGTGCGCATGGTGGCCAGTTGCTGAGCCATCGGGCGCAGCTCGGTGGAGGCTTGAAAGGCTAGCTTGATGCGCGCCGTGTGCGCCCGCCGCGCCGCGCGAGCCGCGGGGCTGAGTGGCTTTCTGGCCTTTTTGCCGGTCTTGACCGCAGGTTTTGGGGATTTCTTGCTCACCAGGGCGGGCTTCTTCGCCGTTTGAGCTGACTTCGGGGCCGCTTTCGGCGCAGACTTCGTGGCCGCAGAAGAGGCGGAAGCGGCCGGTTTGGCTGTCGCTCCGTTCACGGTTTGGCCGACCACGGGCTGAACGACCATTAAAAGGGAGAGCAGACCCATCTGGCAGCGCGCGGCCAGTTGCGTATGGAAAGAAGGAGAAGATGAAACCGTCATTCTTCCACTTTAAGCTGCTTTCCTGCCGAATGCGGCAGGCGGGAACCAGCACTGTCACCACATAGGCCACAAAGCGGGACGCACATTCCAGGTTGAACGGGTAAAGCTGCTCAGAGTGCCGGAACAGTATTTCAGGAATGTTGGAGATGAGGAAGCGGAGAGACGCGTATTTTGCTGCATTTGGCGATCTTCCAAAGGTCGTACTTGGCTTGCATACGCAGCCAGACCTCCGGGGAGGAAGTGCCGAATGCGGCGGCTAGGCGCACGGCCATCTCTGGTGAAACGGCGGCCTTGCCGTTGAGGACGCGGGAGAAGGTGACCCGGCCCACGCCCAGATGCTCCGCTGCGGCCGACACGGTCATCTCGCCCAGATACTCGCGAATCACTTCACCGGGATGCGGTGGATTGTACATACGCATTGACATCTCTCCTTTCAGTGATAATCCTGGTAATCGACTAGGATGGCGTCTTCACCTTCAAAGCGGAAGGTCAGACGCCAGTTTCCGTTTACCGTGACCGACCAGTGTCCCGCCAAATCGCCTTTCAAGGGATGCAGCCGCCATCCAGGGGCATTCAAATCCTCGGGCGCGCCAGCATCGTCGAGTATTCCCAACTGAATGCGCAACCGCGCGGAGTGCTGCGCCTGAATCCCGGCCTTTGATCCGGTCCGGAAGAACTTCTCCAGCCCCTTGTGCGCAAAGCTTCTGATCACTAGAACAATGTATCGCTTAACGATACAGAAGTCAAGGGGGAATTCTCGCTTTTGCTTTTCGTTAAGGCGTGGAACGGCGGAACTTCGGCCTTTAGTTCCTTTATGCGACAGCGGCGGCCTCACCTTCTCACACAATGAGAACGGCAGGACTAAGCCGCCATTGGCCCTGGTCAAGCTGGTCAAAGTGCTGGGTTGCCATCCCAATCTGCTCGATGAGATCAAGGTGGCGTAGACTACGAAGCAGGGACTGCACTATCAACCTGACCGATTTTAGTTCGATCATCTCAACCCCTCGGAAGTGTAGCGATGGAATCACGTGAAGGAAATTGGCAAGAATTTGAGATCTGGCTGCAGGAGCTTCAGAACCGGAAATATCGAAGAGGTTTGATCTTCCGCGGACAAGCTGATTCCAAATGGCGGCTTGAGACGACATTGGAACGCAGTGGCCATTCGACCATGCCAATAGCTGACTATTATGACCTGATTGTTAGAAAAGTCGGTCCAAATGTTAGCGCTTTTTCGTCGATGCAAGCGCCGTCATTCAATGAAAGCTTGTGGGAAGAGATCTCTGACTATGCTCGGCACAAAGTGTCGATATTTGACCCAGCCGTGTTTCCCGGAGGTGAACATTTTGAGTATGCTGCATATTTACGGCATCACGGATTTCCCTCGCCCCTTCTGGACTGGTCGCAATCACCATATGCCGCTGCATTTTTTGCGTTCCGTGATGCTGCCCCAAAGGTCGAAAAGAGAGCCATTTTTGTCTATTGCGACAGGCCGAAGGGAACCAAATACGGGATTGTTGGCAAACCCACGATACGGCCGGTCATCGGGAACACTCGGACTCCGCGCAGACACTTCTTTCAGCAATCAATCTACACTGTGTGCGAAAGCGCAAACAGTGGAAAATGGCAATTTGATTCGCATCAGAAAGTCTTTGATAACCCTAACCCGAAACAAGATTTTTTGGGAAAATTCGTGATTCTATCGACAGAGCGGGAGAAGGTAATGGGCTTGCTCGACCAGTACAACCTAAATGCCTATTCTCTATTCGAGTCCGAGGAATCACTTCTAGAGACTCTTTGGTTCAGAGCGAATCGAAAATGAGATTGCTGGCACTCGGGTGTGTCAGGTCTTTTTTCTGGAACTTGGGATTTTTTCCTCAATCCACTCACGCTCCGGCGTAGTCCTCAACGTCTCACTCAATCGTCTTGCTCAGTTCGAGCCGAGCCTTGGACAGGTCGTGCATTTGCTGGAGGTTGAGCCAGAACTCCGGACTGTTGCCGAAGAAGCGGGCAAGGCGCAGGGCTGTGTCAGAGGTGACCGCGCAGCAGCCATGAATGATGTCGCCAATGCGCGTGGCGGGGACGCGGCTTCTCATTGCCAGCGCGTTCTGCGTAAGGCCGAACGGCAGGGGCTAAAGCCCGGTCCATTATTTGGCTCTCTCGGCATGACTAAACAGGCTGCGGAAAAAAGCATGAATCCATGTGAAATCCGGGAAATACATCCCGCAGGGGCTAAAGCCCAACTTTTATTATCAGGAATTTGCGGCACGACTGAAGTCGTGCCCTGACACTTCTGGACTCTTTATTGAGTTTTTCGCAGCCTTTAAAGTCGTGCCCTGACACTGATTCGCAATTCAAATAGAGAATTGCAAGCGACTCCATTTACCAGATTTCCAGACAGTGTATTGCAGATGCTCCCTTTTTTACTACCAGATTTCCATCTTGAATTCTCGATACTCGCGGATCAGCTCGAAGTCAGCGCGGTTGGAGGTAATCAGCGTTGCGCCATGGGTGCGGGCGGTGAGCGCAATCAGAATATCAAAGTGCAGATCGCGCAGCTTGCGCCCCTCGAATCCGCAGTCGCGCTGTATCTTCAGGAGAAGCTGGCCGGACTCCAGCCAGTTCTTCTCGGTTGGTGCAAGGATTGGATATCGCCGCTCCAGCGCCTGCAGGAAGAGTAGCTCTGTCCGCGTCGTTGCTCCACGCCGGAGTTCCGCGAGAACAACGGCAGAAGTCCTCACCAAGTCGTCGAGAGAGGCGAAGCGCTGGGCATGGCAACCGGTACGAAGGTCATCGATCAATATCGAGCTATCGAAGATCAACATCTCATTTTTCGTAATTGGCGAAGGCAAGTTTGCCCTCGTTTTCCTTCATCAACTTTTTGAAACTCCTCAGTTGCACAATCTCCCGGAGCGCCAGATGCACAGCCTCAGTGCGCGACTTGACGCCCAGGACGCGCACTGCTTCATCCGCCAGCTTCGTATCCAGCCGAATGGAAGTGATTGCATTACCCATCTTCCGTCTCCCTTGTATTACAAATTACACCGCTGATATATACAGAAGTCAAGTGGGATATGAACCGGAATCCTCGGCTGACGCATTGAGAACCGAAGAATCGTTTGGCTCGCAGCGCCGCCGTCCGCTACACTCATACTAACGAGCCAAACACAGACGCAGCACGCGCTAATAAGGATTTCCGCAACCAACTGCCATGGCGACCATCCAATCGATTGCAGGACAACTCGAAGAGCATCCAGACGTAGCACTGATCGCCAAGGTGCGCGCGGGGGATATCTCGGCCTACGATACGCTGGTCCGCAAGTACGAGCGGCAGCTTTTTCGCATCGCCCAGCACATCACCCAGAACCGCGAGGACGCCGAGGATGTGATGCAGGACGCCTTCCTGAAGGCATATGAAAAGCTTGAGCAGTTTCAGGGGAATTCAAAGTTTTACACGTGGCTGGTGCGGATTGCGGTGAACGAAAGCCTGATGCGGCTGCGCAAGCGGCGCACCGGCAAAATGGTTTCGATTGACGAGGACATCGAGACCGAAGAGGGCAGCGTGCCGCGCGATCTGGCCGATTGGGCGCCCGATCCAGAGCAGAATTACAACCAGGCCGAACTGGGCGAGATTTTGCGCAAGACGATCCGGGGGCTGCCGCAGGGGTTTCGTATTGTGTTTGTACTGCGCGATGTGGAAGGGCTTTCGACCGAGGAAACGGCAGAGACGCTGGGGTTGAGCATACCCGCCGTCAAGTCGCGCCTGCTGCGCGCTCGTTTGCAACTGCGCGAGCGCCTGAGCCGCTACTTCCGGCGGAAGAAGACTCCAAGAGAAACGGGGATTGCCAAGTGACCTGCAAAGAGTTTCTCGCCCTTCTCGATGATCTGATCGACGGCACGGTGCCGGCGGAGACGCGGGCCGAACTCGAAGCCCACCTCGGCCGCTGCCCCCATTGCGAGGTCGTCTTCAACACCACCCGCAAAACCATAGAAATCTATCGCTCCCACGAGATTTACGACCTTCCCTCCGGCATTCAGGAACGCTTACACGCCGCCATCATGGCCCGCTGCAAGAAGGGTTCTTAATCGCTGGTCTTCGATTAGCCGCATGATTTACCCTCAAAATTGCCATGAAACTTCAGCGAACACTTCTGCTTTCCGCCCTGACCGTGGCCTTTGCCGCCGCGGCATTTGCCCAAACCTCTTCCAAGCCCTCCGAGGAGATCCCAGACGCGCCCGCCGCCACGCCGGCCGCGCTGACCCGTCCCAACGGCCCCACCGTGGTGATGGACACCTCGATGGGCCGCATCACCTGTCAATTCTTCCAGCGCCAGGCACCCCTGGCCGTGGCCAATTTCATTGCCCTGGCCGAAGGAACCAAGGACTGGACCGACCCCGCGACCGGCAAAAAGCAACACAACAAACCGCTCTATGACGGCACGGTCTTTCATCGTGTCATTCCCAACTTCATGATCCAGGGCGGCGACCCCGCAGGCAACGGCACCGGCGACCCCGGCTACGCCTTCGCGGACGAGTTCGATCCCAACCTGGGCTTCGACCAGCCCGGCCGCCTGGCGATGGCCAACTCCGGCCCCAACACCAACGGCAGCCAGTTCTTCATCACCACGGTTCCCACCGAGCACCTCAATCAGCACCACACGATCTTTGGCCAATGTGACGCATCCGGCCTGCTCGTCGCCCAGAGCATCGCACTTGTTCAGACTGACCGCAACGACAAGCCAGTGACGCCGGTGGTGCTGAAGAAGGTGACCATCGTCCGCGAGGGCCAGCCGCTGCCGCCTCCGCCGGGCGCTGCACCGGAGCCCGCAGTCAAGCCTGCGCTCAAACCCTAATTTCTTCCAGAGCATGCAGATCGAAAATGTATTTTGGTAAGGAGATAGCTATGAATTCTGCCTGGGAAAAATGCTGCGGCAGTGATGCACAGGTATCGAAGCAGCAATGGCACTCATGGCGAATCCTGATCCTCGTGCTGGTGGTGGGACTCTTCGCACGCATTGCCATCACCACACATCAAGGCTGGAACTCCATTCCGAGGCCGGGCTCGGATGAAGGCGAATTCGACAGCTACGCTTGGAATATGGCGCAAGGCCACGGCTTCAGCGGAATCTCGCCTGACGTCTACGCGCCCGACGGCTCGCCTCTGGTGCATCGGACCGCCTATCGCTCGCCGGGTACCTCGGCCTACTGGTCGGTTCTCTATAGGATCTTCGGGCATAACTATATCGTTATTCGCAGCTCGCAGTGCATTCTCGATCTGGCGACGATACTTGTTCTCTACGCTATCGCATTCAAGTGCTATGGCCGCAAAGTTGCGCTGATGACAGCCGCGATTTACGCCCTCTGGCCAACTGCATTGATCTATGCCAGCCAGTTGGCATCGGAGACGCAGTACACGCTTTTGTTCTGCGGCGCAATTCTGCTGGCGTTGCGCTTTGCGGAAGGCTCCACTTGGGTGCGGGCTCTGGCGGCTGGATTTGTGCTCGGCCTCGCCATGCTGACAAGGGGCAATGCGGTGTTGATGGTGGGCCTGCTGATGCCTTGGTCCCTCTGGCAGTTCCGCAAGACTCCGCGTCTAATCCTGCGCGGCTTGGCCATCTCGTTTGTAGCTCTGCTGATGCTTGTGCCCTGGACGATCCGGAATTACTCGATTTTCCATGCTGTGATCCCCTTTCAAACGGAGGGGGGAGATACGCTGCTGGGAAGCCATAACCGCGTCACCGCCTATGATCCGGAGTTCTACGGCTACTGGATTTATCCTCTTCCAACCCTCTCAGAGTACCGCGACCAACTAAAGGCTCCCGAACAACGAGTACATTCGCGACCGCGTCGAAACTCGCATCGCGGTCGAGTGGCTGCGCAACCACCCGGAGACATGGTGGTACTTTGCTGAATCCAAGTTCCGCCGCTCCTGGACACCGTTCCTCCAACCCAATGCGCCCCTGCTCTTTCGCGCCGGAATGCTGGCTTCATGGGGTCCGATACTGTTCCTCTTTACCCTGGGCGTTTTTCCCGCAGCGGTCTGTTTTGTGAAGTCCAACTCCCCAGCCTGGATTCTTCACCTGGGAATCCTCCATTTCGTACTGACGGCCGAGATCTTCTATGGAGCCTCGCGCTTTCGCTTCCCGGTTGAAGGGCTCTGCATCATCATCGCCTGCGCCACGCTTGTTTGGTTTTGCGAGCGTCTTCGACTCATGGGCGCTTCGTCGGTGTGAAAGAATAGTTCTGTAAGGTTGCCCGAAGCCTCTGCGGAGGCGCGGCGCAGTTCAAACTCAGGAGCATTGCATGACCCTCGCAGCTGGCACCTACGCCGTCTTCACGACCACTGAAGGCAAGATCACCGTCCGTCTATTCGAGTCCGACGCGCCCATCACCGTCAAGAACTTCATCGAACTGGCCGAGGGCGGCAAAGAGTGGACTCACCCCAGCACCCACAAAAAGTCCACCGACAAGCTCTTCGACGGCACCATCTTCCACCGCGTCATTCCCAACTTCATGATCCAGGGCGGCGACCCCACCGGAACCGGTATGGGCGGACCGGGCTATCGCTTTGGAGACGAGACCAAAGGCTCTCCGCACAAATTCGACAAGCCCGGCAAGCTGGCCATGGCCAACTCCGGCCCCGGAACCAACGGCTGCCAATTCTTCATCACCGTAGCGCCCACCATGTGGCTTACCGGCAATCACACCATCTTTGGCGAAGTCGTCGAAGGCCAGGAGATCGTGACCAAGATTTCGCTGGTTCCGCGCGGTGGCCAGGACAAGCCCAAAAAGCCCGTCGTGCTGGAATCGGTGGTGATCGAGCGCGTCTAAAATCCAAGGCCGGAGACGCATCGAAAGATGCACTCCGGCCATTTTTTACTCCGTTTTCCGAGACGGTCAGACCGTGGTTTTTTCGGGCGGCGGAGTGCAGCCGTTGAGTTGATAAGGATTGGGCACAGGCAGCAGTTGCCCCATCAGCCACAAATATGTTGTGAGAATGTGCATGCAGGCGATGGTTGGATTGATCGATCCTTGGGCGGGGGTTAACTCTTCAAGCGTGTTGACGTGTTCGTAAGGAAGAGGCAGCGGGGGCGGCAACTGAGGAACCAGATCTTTACGATTGACGACGCGATAAGTTCCTGGAACGCTGGCGTTGTATGCGTCGGCAAAGAAGTGATCGCCCGTTCGGGGACTGGCGTAGGTGTACGACTGCGGAGAGGTGCAGGTTGTGTTAAGCGCCACATCCAGAGTCAAAAGGGTGGCCAGTGCGCCTCCCAGGCTGTGGCCGCAGACGGTAACTGAACTTGCAACTCCCTCTTCAAGATAACTATTGATGGAGTCTTTGGCGCGGGTTGCTCCGGTGTCAGAGCCTATCCTCAGGGACTTGTATACAGTGGAGAAACCGTCCTCGGTAAAGCCCTTGGCACCGGCAATAGGGCAAGGAATCATCAGGAAGCGGGCATCGTCAATCCACTCCCAGACGCCCTCCGTTCCCCTGATGGCGGCTACTAACTCCTTGCTGGCATGTGAAACGGCCAGGAAGCCAATGGTAACGGTTCTTCCCAGCGTGGGATCAGTTTCGGTTGCAATGTCATCTCCGTAAAGGGGCTGGAGAAAGTTGTAACCGGCGGCGTTAATCGCGCCATATTGCTTTTGGGTATACGGAGTTTGAGGGTCTACCGAGTAAGCGATATTGACAAGGTTGGCGTAGTCAATTGCGATCTTCCAATTGATTGGCATAGTAATCCTTTCGGGGGGAATGTGAGTCGAAAGATTCGATGGTTTCGCGCGTCGGTCTGGCGTGCAAAAGCATATTCTCATCTGCCGCGCATGAAGTCAAGTGAATTTGATTGGGATTTCAGGACCAATTTCTTTCAAGGATGCAAGAACCCATTCATAATCCAGCATTTATACTTCTTAGTTACGACTTGTGGTAAATTGTTTGTCAGTCAAGGAGCTTCGATGAGTAAAAATCGAGCTGACCGCAATCTTCGCGCCATTCTTAGGCCGCGATGTGCGCTGGCGATCAGCCTTCTATTTGCAATTTCCGCTCTGGCGCAGGGTGGAAAGCCCGCCGTGCAACCGGTGCAGGCCACCGTTCCCGCGCTCATGCTCAGCGATATTCACTTCGAGCCTTTCTGGGATCCGGCAAAAGTTCCGCAGCTTGCCGCCGCTCCAGTGAGCGGTTGGAAGGCTATTCTCTCCGCCGCGCCTTCGCCCGATCAAGCGCAACGCTTTCAGTCGTTGCAGCAGAGTTGCCATGCGCGCGGCGCTGACACATCCTATGTGCTTTTCGACTCCAGTTTGAAGGCCATGCGCCGTAATGGCGCTGAGGCAAAGTTCGTCACAGTTAGCGGCGATCTGCTCTCCCATGCCTTTCAATGCAAATACAACACGCTTTTTCCGGATTCCACGCCGGAGGCCTTTCGATCCTTTGTCGAAAAAACATTGAACTATATCATCGAGGAGTTATACGGAGACTTCCCGAATGTGCCTGTTTATATAGCTTTGGGAAACAATGACTCCGACTGCGGCGACTACCGGCTCGACGCAGCCAGCGAGTTTCTGGCGACAGCCGGCAAGGAAGTGACTAAAAACTTTCCCGCCTCCGAACGTCTAGCCGCGGAAGATAGCTTTGCGGCAGGAGGCTATTACAGCATTTCCCTTCCCTCGCCCATTCAAAACGCGCGTTTGTTAGTGCTGGATGACATTTTCATGTCGAAGAGCTATGCCTCCTGTTCCGGCAAGCCCGACCCCGCGGCCGCCGAGACGCAGATATCATGGCTTCGTCAGCAGTTAACCGAAGCCCGTGCAAATAAGCAGAAGGTTTGGGTGATGGGTCATATCCCGCCGGGGATTGATCTGCATGCAACCGTGACCAAAATGGTGAATGTTTGCGGTGGTCAGGAACCAAAGATGTTTCTATCTTCGGAGAAACTCGCGGACGCTCTGACCGACTCTTCCGATGTGATCGAGTTAGCCGTCTTCGCCCACACGCACATGGATGAAATCAAATTGCTGAAATCTGAATCACCGAACGCGCATCCGGCAGCGCCCGAAGCCGTCACTGTCGAAGCAAAGGGCACTATCGCCGAGCCAAAGGCAATCGCCATGAAGATGGTTCCGTCCATCTCGCCGATCAACGGCAATCGTCCATCCTTCACTCTGGCTCAAATTGAACCGTCAACAGCCGCGCTCCAGGATTACAAAGTCTTTACAGCATCGAATCAGACCGGCATGGATGCTACCTGGTCAGAGGAATACGATTTTGATCGCAGTTATAAAGAGCCGGAGTTTGATCCGTCCTCTGTAAGTCAACTCATCGCCGCATTCGCCGCCGACCCAACCGCGAAGACCCCGGTCAGCCAGAGTTATCTTCAGAATTTTTCCGCGGGTACTCTTTCACCCGTACTGCAAATGTTTTGGCCGGAGTACGTTTGCACGCTGTCGAACCATACGCAGCAATCCTTCAGAAGATGCGTCTGCCCGGTCACGCGCTAATTATTGGTGCCGCATAACTCGATAATAGCCGCGCCGAAGCGCTCCACCTTAGCCGGGCCCATGCCGCTGATCTCCAGCAACTGCCTTGGGTTCGCCGGGCGAGTATGCGCTACGGCGGCCAGCGTGCGGTCTGGAAGTATGAGGTAGGCCGGCACACCCAGGCGCTTGGCCTCCGCCGCGCGCCACTCTTTCAGCCGCGCCGCCAGCGCCTCGCCTTTGGCCGAGAGAGGAACCGGTTCGGTCGCCGCAGCCTTTGCCGCAGCCTTTGGTTTCTTGGATCGCGCTGGAGATGCGCCTCGTCCGCCAAATTCCTCCACCACTCCATCGCTGAGGAGCAGATCGACCGAAGCAACCGAACGCATTTCCAGTCCGGCAGCGGTCAGCCGCACCTTGCGGTAGCGCTTCACCTCGCCGTCTTTCTCGTACGTGGCGTCTTCAATCTCGATCAGGCCAGCCCGGACCATTGAATCAAGAAGCGTGTCGAAGTCGTCGCGGCTGAGGCGGCCCGCCAGATCGAGATTCCGTTGCAGCATTCCTGCCGCTTTGTAGTCAACTGCCCGCAACTCGTCAGTAATCGCCTGCGCCACCTCTCGCTCCACCGGCGTGGCTCGGCGGAAGAGCCTCAGCACCGCGCCGCCTGGATCGCAAACATCGCAGATTCCGCACGGGCGGCTAGCATCCTCTACATCGCCAAAGTGGCGCACCAGCGCGGCCATACGGCACTCGGCGGAGGTGGTGAAGCGCAGCACCTTCTCCATTTGCTCCGCGCGGAACTGCGCTTGAATCGTGTAAGTCTTCTTCCAGCCCGGACCGCCCGCCGTCACATTGCCGCCGAAGTCCACTCGCGCACCGCCGTGAATCTCCAACTTTTCCAGCGCCTTGTCGAACTCTTCCTCACCCAGCTTCGAGGCCGCGCGCAACTCTTCAAACGGTTTAGGCTCTTCTCCGAGACTCCGAAAGACCTGCTGTAAATGATCCGCCGGCGGATAATCGCGGCTGAGGAAGAAGTCGTGCGTGCGCTGGTCAGCGTAGCTGTGCATCAGGTAGGTGCGGCTGGGCGCTCCGTCGCGGCCCGCGCGGCCAATCTCCTGGTAGTAGCCTTCGAGAGTCGCAGGCAGCCCAGCATGAATCACCGTTCGAATGTCAGCCTTGTCGATGCCCATGCCGAAGGCGATAGTGGCGACTACCACCTCTAGTTCTCCAGACTGAAAGGCGGTTTGCACGCGTTCCCGTGTCGCCGGATCGAGGCCCGCATGGTAGGCCGCCGCCGGAACCAGGCGCGAGAGTTGTGTGGCGTACTGCTCGGCCCCTTTGCGAGAGGTGGCATAGACAATGGCAGGGCGTCGGGCAGGGTCGGCCAACAGGCCGCAGATCGCCTGCGGGCGATCCGGCATCGAAAGCTCGACGACTTCGATGGCCAGATCGCTGCGACGGAAGCCGTGGATGAACTTGGCTGGCTTGACCATGCCCAACTGAGTAAGAATGTCTGCCTGGACCGTCGGCGTGGCCGTGGCCGTAAGCGCCAGCACCGGCGCTGGGCGCAGTGCGGGCAAGTATTGGCCCAGCATGCGGTAATCGGGGCGGAAGTCATGGCCCCACTGCGAGATGCAATGCGCCTCGTCGATGGCGATCAAAGCCGGCTTACGCTTGGCCAGCATCTCGCCAAAGCCCGGAACCCGCAACCGTTCCGGCGCAATAAAGAGGAATTGCAGCGCGCCTTGCAGATAATCCACACAGGTCTGACGTGCTTGCGCCCGGTCGAGGCCAGAGTGAATCCGGCCTACGCGCAGGCCGAGCGACGCGAGCTTGGCCGCCTGATCCTCCATCAGCGCGATCAATGGGCTAATGACCAGCGCCGTTCCTCCCAGCGCGATTGCCGGAAGTTGATAACAGAGCGATTTGCCGAAGCCGGTCGGCATCACCAGAATCAGGTCACGCCCCTCGATGGCCGCGCGGCAGACCGCTTCTTGATTGGCGCGGAAGCGCGGGAAGCCAAAGACCGAACTCAGAAGCTCGAAGAGGTTGAGCGGATTGGAGGGAGTCGTCAAAAGAAAGATGGTTCACTCGCAAGATGCGGATGAAGCTATCTTTACTTTACTTGAGTGAAGCGAAAATCGAGGTACGCGGCAAAGGGCGTCCAAACCGCAAAAGCCGCAAATTGCCTGGCCGCAAATTTGCAGCGTGATCTTCCGCAAGCAAGGGTCACATTACATTCGTGTTGTCGCGCTTGTACATAGGCCTCTTCGATGAATCTTAACTGCCGAAGCTGTTCAATATGACCCTTGCCTAGCCAACTCAAGGCTTGGTCACAGCGCGCAATGCGGCCCGGCGCACCATATCAGTTCGCGCGACAAAGCCAAATTGATCGGCATGTTGGCGGAATTTACAGGCCAGAGGCGGAAATCATGAGACGAGAATACGCGTTAAAATGCGTCTTTGCCGAGTTTTATTGCGCATTATTCTTCCTGTATCTTTCAGTTTCCTGTCAAGCTCAAGAGAGATTGCAAGTAGTACAGAACAGCCTCCGCGCAGACGTCGCGCTGCATCAGGTTGCGCCGATCGGTGAAATGCCCGCCGGACAACAATTGCAGTTGTCGATGCTGCTGCCGCTGCGCAACCAGAGCGAGCTGAAAAGTTTTTTAGAGAGGCTTCAGAACCCATCCAGCCCCGACTACCACAAGTATCTAACCGTCGAACAATTTACAGAAGCATACGGTCCCACGGAAGAGGATTATCAGGCGGTCATCGAGTACGCCAAAGCCAATGGCTTTGCGGTCACCAATACGCCGAAAAATCGCATGCTTGTCGGTATCAACGGAAGCGTGGCGCAGGTCAACAAGGCATTTCACGTCACGATGAGAAGCTATCAGCATCCGACCGAGGACCGAAGCTTTTATGCGCCGGATACCACGCCCTCTCTCAATCTGGGTGTGACAATATTGCAGATTGCCGGCCTGGACAACTTTGCGCGTCCGCATTCGCAGGCAAGCAAGGCAGCGCCGGGCATGGCGCATGGAAACACCAGCGACTTTACCGGCTCCGGTCCCTATCAGGCGATGCTGGCCAGGGATATTCGAGCTGCCTATTACGGCAATGGTCCGCTAACTGGATCCGGCCAGGCGGTGGGATTGGTCGAGTATCAAGGCTATGACATCAACGATGTTGTGCTGAGCTTTTTTGGAGAAGCAACAGCCACTGTAAATGGCGGCAATTACATATTGACTTATACGCCGGAGGGCGGCGGCGGTCCGTATACCATACCCATCAACAATGTGATGATTGATGGCGGCACTCCGCTGGGAGATGATGATGGCGAAGCCGTGCTGGATATTGTGCAACCCATTGGAATAGCTCCGGGAATTTCGCAGGTGATTGTCTACATCAGCAGTGGATCTGATGTGGATATGTTCAACCAGATGGCCGTGGACAACATAGCAAAACAACTCAGCACATCCTGGGGATGGAGTGACAACGCCGCGGCCGACGATCCAATCTTCATGGAATTTGCGGCACAGGGACAAACGATGTTCGTTGCATCGGGAGATTCCGGAGCTTATTGGTATGGAACACCGTGGGCATTTCCGGGCGACGATCCATACATTACTTCCGTAGGCGGAACCGACCTGGTGACGAGCGGCCCAATGGGTTCCTGGGTCTCAGAAACGGCGTGGAGTCAAAGCACAGGCGGGCCGGGAAGCGACAACTATGCGCTGCCCAGTTATCAGAACGGGCTGGCAAGTTATGCAACGGCTGACTCCGGACTTTCCGCCACCATTCGCAACACGCCTGACGTTGCGGCCGATGCCGACACAAACAGTTATAACTGCAGCATGGGGGGATGCGGGGATTGGGGAGGAACCAGTTTTGCTTCGCCGCGCTGGGCGGGATTTATGGCGCTGGTCAATCAACAAGCTGCATCCGCAGGCAAGGCGCCGATGGGCTTTCTGAATCCAACCATTTATGCGCTGGCCGAGAGTTCTCCCGCTAATTATGCAAGTGATTTTCATGATATTACCAGAGGAATTAACAACTGCAATTGGGTCGATTGTTATGACCCGCAGGATTTTTCGGCGGGCGCGGGCTACGATGAAGTAACTGGTTGGGGAAGCCCGACCGGGCAGAACCTGATTGATGCCCTGGTTGGAGCCGATACGCCAAGCTTCGTGCTGACCAGTTCGGGCTCTGGCGCAGCTATCAGCCCAGGAGCAAGCTGGTCTGATGTAATTTCTGTATCAGCATTCTTTGGCTTCAACGGCAATGTTACGCTGAGCACCTCAACATTGCCGAGCGGAGTCACGGCAGTGTTCAACCCGACAACTGCAACCCCGAAGACTTCCAGCACGGTCACCTTCTCCACCACTAATGTACTCACGACGCCAGCCGTGGTCACCATTACTGGGACATCGGGCAGCCTGACTGGAACGGCAGCGATCACCCTTGCCAGCCCGTCAACATGCACGCAGACCCCCGTCCTCGGGCGCCTCACACTCGACAACGAGGCAACCTGGCTGCTGGTGACCTCGGCCAGCGTACCCGCACTGCCGGCTGGATTCAATACCGTTTATCTTGCTCCGCGCGCCGCTGGTAATGGAACATGGAGCTGGAGCGGACCTAATGGGTTCACATCGACCAATCGGTGGATCGGCCCGCTTTCACTGAATATGGGAGCGAATACTTATGTGGTTACTTATACAAACACGAGCGGGTGCGTGACCGCGCAGACGTATGTGATCACCGAGTACTCCACGCCCAGCCTCTATGTTCAAGGACCGGCTACCGCCGTGGTCGCGCAGAGCGACAGCAGTTTGCCGGAGCCAATTTTGGTGAAGAGCGTGAACGGCTTTTCCTCCACAACAACATTGAGTGTGAGCGGCCTGCCCAGTGGAGTTACCGCACAGTTTTCAACGGCCACAGTAACTCCGGCCGCGAATGGAAGCGCGCAGGCAACGCTGACATTCACGGCCTCGGCCGATGCAGTGGTTGGAAGTTATACCGTGACCGTAACAGGGACATCTGGATCGTTGGTCAATAGCACGACCATTCCGCTGATGATCGTGAACAGCGCGGCGAGTTGCGCGGGAATCTCTCCAGTTACTCAGCCTTATATCAGTGTGAACGGCGGAAACTGGCTTATCTCCATGGCGCAAACGGTGGCACAGAGTGATTCCGTGGGCCTGGACATGGATTCGATCAACTTCAACAACGGTACCTGGGTGTGGACGGGGCCGAATGGATACTCCTCGGTCTCGCAGACTGATCGGGGGGTATACAGTGTGCCGCTGGCGGCAGGCCTGAATGTATTTGAGGCTGTGTTTGTGGAGCCTAACAACTGCGCCTCGACGCTCGCGTTTGCCATTACGGCGCAGAGCGCTCCTTCGCCGGGCCTGATGGTGGCGACGCCGGCATTGGCTGTACCCCTGGGGAGCAGCGGCAGCAATACAGCGGTGGTCAGCAGCCTTTACAGCTTCAGCGGCAACGTGACGATGAGCGCCCAGGGAGTTCCCGACGGCGTGACCGCGACCTTTTCACCGAGCGCGGTGGCACTGACCGCGAACGGAAGCGCAATGCCGGTTCTTACGCTAAGTGTGAGTCCGGAGGCGGTGCCGGGAAGCTACATCGTAATCATGACGGCGACTGCGGGAGACCAGTCGGCGAGCGTTCCCTTTGAGTTTGATGTTCTGGCCGCGCAAGGCTGCTCGCCGCAGTTGACGGTAACTCCCTACATCAGCGTGAATGGAGGAAACTGGACCTCGCAGGCCAGCGTCACCGTGTCCACTACTGCATCGGTGGAGCTTGATCTGAGCCCCAATCCATTCATGGACGGAGAATGGTACTGGACCGGCCCGAATGGATACTTCTATTCATCAGGAATCTACGACGCGGTCACTTCTGTCCCACTGAGCGAGGGAAAGAATGAATACGCCGCCACGTATATCAGTCCCACCGACTATTGCGAAGGCTCGGTGACGTACGAGATCAACGCAACCACGGCGACAACCTTTGATATCGCCGCGGCATGGCCTCCCGCTGTGACTCTTTCGCCCGGTAATAACTGGACCAACACGATCACCGTAACTAGCGTGAATAGCTTTAATTCTCCGGTAACTTTGAGCGCCACGGGGTTGCCTTCTGGAGTTACTGCGAGCTTTCTTCCCAGCACAATTACTCCCACGGCGAGCAATCCCGCAACTTCCTTGCTGACATTGACTGTTTCATCCACGCCGTACTTCGGCGCGGCTACTGTCAATGTGATTGGAAGCGCGGGATCGGTGGTTAATCACACCCCCGTTGCGCTCAGCATCGTTCCCACCAGCTATACGGCAACGCTAACCCCAACCAGCCTCACGTTTGGCGCGCAGGCAACCGGATCGACCAGCGCCTCGCAGATGGTGACGCTGCAAAACACCGGGACGGGAACGTTGACCATCTCCAGCATCGCCGCAAGCGGTGTATTTTCCCAGAACAACGGTTGCGGAGTGACACTGGCTCCCGGCGCCAATTGTACAATCTCCATCACTTTTACGCCGCTAGCCGATGGTTTGGTGACAGGCACGCTGACCGTAACAGACAACGCTGCTTCAAGCCCGCAGACTGTTAGCCTTTCCGGCACAGGCATAGGCACGCCTTGCACCGGGAACATCTGCTACTCAGGCAATTTTGCGTCACCGGGTCAATACGCTTATACTTCTGATTTCACAAGCGCGCAAGGGACGATTCTGGCAACGCTCACTGCGCCTTCCAATACAAGTTGGGGCATTTCACTGATCAACGTCTCAAAGAACCAGGTGGTGAGCAGTCAAAGCGGTATAGGAACCATCACCCTCAGTTACAGTGCTACGGCAGGAAGCTATGGGCTTTACATCTTCACCTCCAGCGGCTCTGGAGCATGGCGCATCAATGGATCCTATCCTCCGCCAGCCACCTTTTCCCTCTCTTCTTCTCCGGCTACGGTAACGGTCATGCAAGGCAATAGCGGAACGAGCGCGGTTACCGTCACCAGTTCAAGCGGCTTCAACTCAGCCGTCTCGCTGAACGTTGCCGGTTTGCCCAGCGGGGTCAGCGCGCTCTTCTCACCCACTTCCGTCACTCCTGCGGCGAACGGAACCGTGAGTTCAAACCTCACATTGAACGTGTCGCCGACTGCGCCTTTTGGAACCTATGCCGCCACCGTCACTGGAAGCACAGGCTCATTGACCAGCACCACTCCGATCTCCATCACCGTTACCGGACCGCCCGTCGGCAATCTGGATGCCGCGATTGACAGCACGACAGGCTCAACTACGGTATCCCACTCCGATTCGCTTCTGGTCGCAGGCTGGGTGGCTGATCCGATGGACGGCTCGCCGATGAGCAACGTCAAGGTCTACATCGACGGAAGCCTCTTCGGCACACCCACCTTGGGTTTTGCCCGCCCGGATGTGGCCAGCAACCTGAACGACCCCTCTTATGCGAACTCCGGCTTCGTGCTGGTGGCGCCGGCGGCCACGATCACCCTCGGCACGCATGCGGTTACCGTGGTGGCTATCGACTCCGGCGGGCGCTCGACCACGCTTGGACCGCTCACCGTCACCATTCTTGGACCACCTGTCGGCAATCTGGACGCCGCATTGGACGCTAACACGGGTTCGAGCACGGTTTCAGAGAGTGATTCACTGCTGGTCGCCGGCTGGGTTGCCGATCCGGTGGACGGCTCGCCGATGAGCAACGTCAAGGTCTACATCGACGGAAGCCTCTTCGGCACACCCACCCTGGGTTTTGCCCGCCCGGATGTGGCCAGCAACCTGAACGACCCCTCTTATGCGAACTCCGGCTTCGTGCTGGTGGCGCCGGCGGCCACGATCACCCTCGGCACGCATGCGGTTACCGTGGTGGCTATCGACTCCGGCGGGCGTTCGACCACTCTGGGGCGGCTCACCATCACGATTACCGGACCCCCTGTCGGCAATCTGGACGCCGCATTGGACGCTAACACGGGTTCGAGCATGGTTTCAGAGAGTGATTCACTGCTGGTCGCCGGCTGGGTCGCCGATCCGGTGGAAGGCTCGCCGATGAGCAACGTCAAGGTCTATATTGACGGGGCACTGTTCGGCACGCCGACCCTGGGCCTTGCCCGTCCGGATGTGGCCAAGAACCTGAACAACCCCTCCTACGCCAACTCCGGCTTCGTGCTGGTGGCGTCCGCAACCACGCTCTCGGCGGGGACGCATGCGGTTACCGTGGTGGCCATCGACAAAGCAGGGCACTCGGTCACCCTCGGGCCGCTCTCCATCACCGTTACCGGACCCCCCGTCGGCAATCTGGACGCCGCCATTGACAGCACGACAGGCTCGACTACGGTATCCCACGCCGATTCGCTGCTGGTCGCCGGATGGGTGGCCGATCCGGTGGACGGCTCGCCGATGAGCAACGTCAAGGTCTTTATTGACGGGGCACTGTTCGGTACGCCCACCCTGGGCCTCGCCCGTCCGGATGTGGCCAAGAACCTGAACAACCCCTCCTACGCCAACTCCGGCTTCGTGCTGGTGGCGTCCGCAACCACGCTCTCGGCGGGGACGCATGCGGTTACCGTGGTGGCCATCGACAAAGCCGGGCACTCGACCACTCTGGGGCCGCACAGCATCACGGTTACTGGTGGAAGCTGATTCTAATTCTTTTTCAATCCGGCAGGCGTTGGTTTTGTCTATGATTCGTGCGGAGCAGGTCCAGCCCACGGGGCGCAAGCTCACACCCTTTGCAATCAGAATGCGGGACGGACGGACTTTTTCAGCTCAGGATCGACGCCGGCGGCGTGCTGGTCGCTCTGTCGGTCCATCCACTCGTCGAGCCGCGAACGCTTGAAGCGCCAGCGGTTTCCCAGCTTGAAGGCTGGCACAAAGCCATCGGAGGCATACTTGTAAAGCGTGTCAGAGGAGATGCCCAGATAGTCCGCGGCCTGGCGAATATCCAAAACCTCGCGCACTTCGGGGACCAGCAGGTTGGAACGAACGACGTTGCTGCGCATAGTTGCCTCCCAGAGCGGGGCCGCCCCAGAAAAGATTCCGGCATTCCTGCCGGTACTCTTGTATATAGCGCGGTTTCACCGGACATTTCAAGGGTTTTCCGAGAGTTACAGGATTTTAACCTGGTCTGATTCCCGCTTTTTGCGTATTATTCCCGACTCAATCCGGCAGGAAGCACCATCTATGGGGCCTATGGCATTGCTGTCCCCCAAGGATTGTATTGTTGCGGCAGATGGTGCAAGAGACCAAGTTCGGCAAAAACAGGTGATCTTGCCGTCCGTCAACCTCCGGGCCGCAGAAGTGCAAAGAGGTTACTACAGAATACTTCGTCAGCGGCCGACAAGAGATTCGTTTGTATAGACCTCGTATCGGCCACGACCATGCTCCTTTGCTTGATAGAGAGCCGCGTCTGCATTCTTCATCAGTGTCTCCGTGTCCAGTTCCTTAGCCGAAGCTGCGCAGACCCCGACGCTGACGGAGACTGGCAGCTCGCGGCCCAGGAATGGAATAGGGAGTGCCAGAGAATTCACAATGTTTGCGGCGATCTTCTCGGCAAAGTGAAGGTCATTCAGGTCAACGAGCAGCACGACAAACTCGTCCCCTCCCATCCGGGCCACAGTGTCGCTCTTGCGCACGGCATCCAGGAGCCGGTTCGCGGTAATGCGCAGAACCTCGTCGCCGGCGTGATGCCCGTATGTATCGTTCACGTCCTTGAATTTGTCCAGATCGACCATCAGAAGCGCTAGCCCGGTTTCATGGCGCTTGGCGCTCTCTAGCGCAGCTTCCAGCCGGTCGCTGAGTAGCAGGCGGGTTGCCAGACCAGTGAGCGCGTCGTGCAAAGCCATGTGGCGGAAACGCTCTTCGCTCTCGTGGATGCGCTTCCTCAGTACCATCACCCAGGCAAGTACTACCAGCGTTCCGCTCAGCGCCAGAGCCAGCAAAACAATCGCGTGGGACGGCGTCCACCAGGATGGAGGATGGAGAACGATCACATCGCTCGGAGAGCGCATCAACAAGCGAAATGAAATGGGCACCGCCGTTCCCAATCCCATGGCGCTCTTCTGCGTATCCAGTTGAACTGAACAGATTCCCGTCACCCGCAAAACACTGCCGTTCTTCCAGCCGTTTGCCTCCGGTCCGCTGAAAGTGCGGGGAAGAATTACCTTGAAGAGGTATTGCCCGGATGAAATCAGCAGCGTCGTATCGACCGCGGCCAGATCGCGGCTAATAAGTTGGCCATCGACTTGAATGAGCTGGGATTCGTGTTCGCCGAGCAATGCTTGTTCGGCAGTTACCGGCACGGCGGTCACCGGCGCGGCGGCAGATTCACCGACACTGCGAAAGAGCGCATCCGTCAGTACCGGCGCCATGCCCTCGGCGTGTGCAAACCCCACAATGTCTATCATTTCGCCGTTTCGAAGTGGTGTGTTTTGATCGGTCTGCGCACAGACCCCCTCTGTCGCATCGCGTACGCAAACCGATAATCCAGGCCATTGCAACGTCACTCGCCCCTGCACATGCACCCGGTGAGCAATTAAAGGCGCAATATCCCATTGCAGCAGCTTGTTGATTGGAATGACGGGCAGCAGGAAGGGATCCTTCGGCGGAGCCTCCTCGACCTGAATGGCAGAAAGGCCGGGGCAATGTATGTTGACGGAAATCATCTGCCGGCGCGCGACATCGAACAGTGGGCCAGGATTGCCTTGGATGCGCACTTTTGCATCCACAAGCCTGGAGTAATCAATCCCCGCTTCCTTAACCATGATGATCGAGATCACTCCGTCCGGCATGGTTAGGAGCAGAAAGATATAGCGGTCCTGCGCGACGACCGAATGAATCACACCCTCCACCTCTACCCATTGGCCGTCGTCGAGACCAGCAAAGAGTATTCCGAGTGTGGGCCGGAGAGGGTTCTTGGGGAAGCTTCCGGTACCGATTGCTACCATCTTGGGCTCGGCAACGATAGGAGCGAATTCGCCCGCGTTGCTGACTCCGTGCAGATCGATCATGGTTCCGGGCGGAAGCGATAGCATTGGCTGGTGCGTGACCTTGACAAAGACGCTTCCGGTCGCATCCTGAATGAACATGGCGCCATTTCCGTCACTGGGGGTCTGATCGTAGTAAGTCACAACACCCCGCAGATGAACCGGATAGGCGCGGGCGGCCTCCGCCGAGGAAAGGCTATGGACAGAGTGCGCCGTGGTCAGCGTTGGCAACACAGACGAAGGCGACCCCGCAGACTCGGCTGTTGCTGCCGGTCCCGCAAGAAGAGATAAAAGAACCAACAGTTCGCACAGAAGCCCCCAACCGAAATTCGCAGAGGAATTTACCACTCGTTCGCAATTGTTAAGGCATGCCACCAGGAGCTCTTTCTTTGATTTATCTATTTTATTATCAACAAAACAGGTTGAACAATCCTGCAATGCAAAGCGTGGTTCGCCATAGGGCGAAGATCCCGGCAGGCTTTCACGCAAAGCTCCTAACATGGAGATCATATCGGCAGAGATCGGCATCGGCTTCAGCCTCTTCACGCAATTTGTACTTACATTGACATAAGATGGCAAAATTAACGAGTACCAGATTATATTCTGGATTGAAATCCATTGGCTTCCAATTTTCCGAAGCGGACAAAGATCTGAGGATCTTCTCAACCTCAGCTGCCAAGAAGACTAGGTATGAATCTATGAAATCGCCTATCCGTTGATTTGCTGTTCCATCTAAAGAACGCGGCACAGAAACCAGTAAAACGTCAGCCAACCTCTTCCAGCGGTGGAGCAAAGCGCGCGCCAGCGCGGAGAATGATGCCGGAGACGACCAACATGATTAACGTCGCTCCCAGACCAAGGCGCAGACTCTTTGTGTGGTCTGAGATCGCACCGATGATCTGCGGCGAAAAGGTGTCGCCGAAGCAGTGAATGATGAAAAGATTGATGGAGACAGCGGTGGCGCGTACCGGGGCGCTGACTGAGTTGACGATGGCGGCGTTCAGCGGTCCAGTATTCAGGAAGAGGAAGAACTCGGCTGCAAAAAGCGAAGGCAAAGCCCATGAAGTGGGACCGAAGAAGAGCATCACTCCGCAGGGAAATGTGAGCGCAACACTCCAGAAGGAGAGCAGATAAAGCGCGCGGTGATCGGTGCGCAGCCAGCGCTGGGCGATCCAACCGCCGACAAGGGTTCCGGCGATGCCGTTTACCACCAGACTCCCTCCTGCCACCAGACTTGCGTTGCCAAGAGAGAACCCCGCGCTACGCCGGAGAAACTCAGCAATCCATGCCGAGATGCCTCCCATCGCGAAGGTCAGCGCGGCCAGACCGAAGGTCGCTGTCAGGAAGGCTGGGTTGCGGAAGAGGCCGAGGACTGTGGAACGATTGATACTTACGCTGACGCGGTCGCTGGAGCCGCGTTCGGGCTCGCTGCCCCATACGCCGAAGAGCGCAGCTACGACCAGGCCGGGAATCGCGCAAATAAGAAATGGTCTGCGCCAGTCTCCACCAAAACTCAATTGCCCACCTGCCAAATACCCGAGAGCCGCGCCGACGGGGATGGCCAAATAGAAGACGGAGAGGATGCGGTTGCGGTCCCGCTCCGGGTAAAAGTCGGACAGCACGGCGGGAGCGAAGATGCCGAATGTGGCCTCACCGATGCCCACGAAGGCTTGGCGGACAAAGAAGGCCCAGTAGCTGTGCACCCAGAGAGTCGCCAGTGTGGCCATGCTCCAGAGAACTGCACCGGCTATGATAAGCGGCTTGCGCGGAAAGCGGTCTCCCAGCCAGCCGGTCAGCGGCGCGGCGACCATGTAGAAGATGAACAGCGCGGTGGCCAATGCGCCCATCTGATGGTCCGTTGCGTGAAATTCCTTCTGGATCAGAGAGACTTCACCGAACGAGATATAGCGGTCAATGTAGTTGAGCAGGTTGAGCGCAATCAACAACAGCAGCGTCCCCTGGGCGGGGGTGAGGCGGGGTCGGCGCGTTGGCTGCGTCATAGGCAATGGATGGGATTCTGGACTACTGACCTGCTTCTTCATTATTACAGTCAAAGCCCCGCGGAGTTATTTGGTTGTCACAAAGGTCGGGCTCTTCAACCAATCGCCGCCGGACCAAATTTCAAAGTTCTGCGCCTGCCGGTAAGCCGTGCTGCACAACAGCCAAACCGATACCTTGGGATATTCGGGGGCGATCGCGTCAAAGACTCCCTTCCACCACTGCGGCGTCCGCACCGTCACATGGGCGTTTTCACCGTTGGGCAACAAGGCGCGCGCGGAGTAACAGGCCGCATTGACGATCAGCAGATGGTTAGCGAGCGAAAACAATTCACGCACTGTCCGGGCGACGTCGGCCACAAAAAGATGCTCCAGCACATCAAAGCAAAGCACGGCATCCACCTTGCGCCGCTGATCCAGATTGCGGGCCGGTTCGTAACGGAAGACCTTGCTCAGTCTAAAGTATTCTCTGGCAGAAAGCTGCTCATCGAAACCGGCTGCCTCGTAGTCGCTTCCTCCACATCCGTAGTCCAGCAGCGTATGGATGCGAAACTGGGTGAGAACCTGCTTGATGGGCTCGCGAAAGGCGCGCAGTTCCATATCGTTAAAGGCGCTTTCGATGGTCTGGAGGTCCACCGTGCGGTACCCTTCTTTGGCCATTTTGGCATACAGATCAAGCAGTTGCCGGCCTTTGCTGGAGAGCGCCATCGGGTCGTCCGTCCTCCTACGAGAAACCACGGTTCAGTGCCCACCCCGGCCCCAAATGCGAGGGACCGGGGGCACCCTCAATTGGGTAAATCATGGCCAAAAATCAGGGCCACACCTCACTGATCTTCCCGTCTACAACCCCGGTCTGGGCCAGCGCGCTTCTACCGTTGTCCCGATACCGCCGCGCGGACGGAAGACGCCACGCACTTCGGCCCAGACCGGATCGCATGCCTTGACCACATCCTCCAGCACCTGGTTGACGATGTTCTCCTGGAAGATGCCCAGATTGCGGTAACTGAAGAGATACTCCTTCAACGACTTTAATTCCAGGCAGCGCTGGCGCGGCATATAGCGGATGGTCAGCACGCCGAAGTCGGGCAGGCCAGTCTTGGGGCAGACGCTGGTCAGTTCCGGGTCGTCGATCAGGATTTCGTAACCGGGAAACTGGTTCTGCCAGGTTTCGATAGCCGGAAATGCGAAATCGAGGCCGGCTTGGGCGTGAGTGTCGGTGTAGCGCGGTTCAAAAACCATGTTTTGATTTTACGAGCCGGAGCAGACTCTGGCCAGCGTTGTACTGCCTGGATTTTTTTGCTTTCTGTAGGCGTTCCGCGCGTCCTATATACTGGCAATGGTTGCCTGAATGATAAAAGAAAGAAAGCAGTCAGTCCGGTTATGGTTTTGGAGGATCTCGGCTATCCTCCTGGTAATCGTGTTTTTCGTGGTGCGGTCCTTCACACGGGACCGGTTGGAAGTCCACGCCTTTCCAGCGGCGCGCCAACCGCTGTTGAGCACCATCAGCACGAACGGCCGCGTGGAGCCAGAGGAGAATTTCGAGTTCCACAGCCCGATTGCAACCAGCGTCAAGGCCGTCTACGCGCAACCAGGCGATGTGGTGGCTGCGGGAAAGCTATTGATGGTGCTGGACGACACAATGGCGCAAGCGCGGCTGGCTTCGGCCGAGAGTGGTGTGAAGACAGCGCAGGCAGCGTTGGAGGCGGTAACCCACAATGGCAGCCAGCAGGAACGCCAGATGGCGGCGGCCGACGAGACGCGTGCGCGGCTGGAGTGCGATGAAGCGCGGCGCAGTCTGGAGACGTTGACCAAGCTCAAGACGACGGGAGCAGCCTCGGCCAGTGAGGTAGCGGCAGCCCAGGATCGGCTGGACGCGGCCGAAGCCAGCCTTCGCGCTTTGGACCAAGGCGCTAGTAATCGTTATTCGCCGGCGGAAGTTGAGCGCGCGCGGGCCGCCGTGGCTGACGCGGATGCCAATCTCGCCGAGGCGCGCCAGGTGGTGGCGCAAACGGAGATTCATGCTCCGGTAACCGGAACCGTCTATAGCCTTGATGCCAAACCGACGGAGTTTGTAGAAGAGGGTAAGTTGCTGCTTCAAGTGGCCGATCTTCATCATGAACGGATCAGGGCCTATTTTGACGAGCCGGAGATTGGCAAACTGGCCGTGGGACAGAAGATTCAGATTAAGTGGAACGCCAAGCCGGGCCGCATCTGGAACGGGCACATCGAACGTACGCCGGTGACGGCCATCAATTTGGGCACGCGCAGCGTAGGCGAGGTGCTGGTGAAGATTGATGATCTGGACGATGGTCTGCTGCCGGATACGAACGTGACCGTAACGTCAACCATCTCAAGCGAAACGAACGCCTTGACCATCCCTCGTGAGGCGCTCCGCTCGGAAAATGGCAATGCCTTTGTTTTCAAGATTGTAGGCAATGAACTGCAAAAGGTTCCGGTGACTACGGGAACGCTGAATCTGACCCAGGTGGCCATTCTCACGGGACTTTCCGAGGGGGATATTGTGGCAACCGGATCGCTCAGCGGTATGCCTTTGCGCGCCGGCGTTCCTGTCAAGGTTGTGCAATGAAGATGTTGATGGCACTCATTCTGCTGGCAGTTACGGCCGCTGGCGCGAATTCCACGCCAACTCCTCTTTTCCAGGCCAATGCAGCCTTGCAGGCCGGCGAGGCGGACAAGGCTTTGGCGCTCTTGCTTCCGCTGGCCCAGCCGGGCGGCGCGGCGGAGGCATTTAATCTCAAATGCCGCGTGGAATATTCGATTGAGCATTGGGACCAAGCTTTGGAGGATTGCGAGCAGGCCGTCAAACTGGACGGGCGGAACTCGGACGATCACCTGTGGCTGGCCCGCGTGTTGGGCGCAAAGGCGAGCCGCGCCAACTTTCTGAGCGCTTTCAAGCTGGCCAAAAGGGTATGCGCCGAGATGGAAGAGGCTGTTCGGTTGAATCCGCGCGGCGCTGAAGCGCTGGCCAATCTGGGCGAGTATTACTACACCGCGCCTGCGGTGGTGGGTGGTGGCATCGACAAGGCGGAGGGAGTGGCCGCGCAACTGGACAAGATCGATCCCGTTCGCGCCCGTGAGTTGCGAGGCCGCATCGCCGAGCATAAAAAGGATTACAGTGCGGCGGAGCGGGAGTACAAGCTGGCGATCTCGACTGCGGCGCATCCGGCCTTTCAGTGGATCACCTTGGCCCGCTTCTATCAAGGGCGCGAGCGCTGGGCAGAGATGGAAGCCGCTGTGCGCAGTGGGCAGAGCGCCGCGGAGCACGATAAGCACGCCGGAGCGGCGCTCTACGATGGAGCGGAACTGCTGATCCTCACCCATCGCGATGCGGCCCGAGCCGCCAAAATGCTAGAGGAATATCTTGCCGGCAGTTCGAAAAGCGAGAAAGCTCCTGCGTTTGTGGCGCACACCTGGCTAGCCCGCTTGAAGGGCGACTCCGGCGATAAAGCGGCGGCCTGCCGGGAACGATCCGCTGCCCTGGCTTTGGCCCACGATTACAAGCCAGCTCTGGATTTACATTGACTTGCATTGAAACTGGACTCAGAAGACTGAAGGTCATCCGTAACATGAAAATGCGTCAGAATTCGTTGCAGGGCTGGGCATTCCTCCTCATGGGCGCGGCGATGACGGCTGTGCCTGCGCTGTTGGCGGCGCAGGTGTCGCTGTCCACCGTTGTGGAGATGGCACAGCGCAATTCGACCAACGTCAGAATGGCCGAAGCTGATGTGCAGAAGGCCGATGCGGCGCTGGCCCAGGCCCATGACGCCTATATCCCAAATTTTGCGATGGGTTCCACGATTGGCTACTCGCACGGATTTCCGACCGGTCAGCCCTCCGTGGGCAATGCTACCATGCAATCGCTGGTGCTCAGCTTTGCCCAGCGTCAATACGTCAAGGCCGCGCGCGCCGGAATCGACGCCGCCAACCTGAGCCTTCAGGATGCCCGCGAGCAAGTGGCCTTGGATGCCTCCACCGCCTACATTGAGTTGGATACCATCAACCGCGAATTGGAAGCCGCGCAGCAGCAGGAGGCCTTCGCCGCCCGCCTGACAGCCATCGAAAAGGAACGTGCCGAGGCCGGCGTAGACCCGCTCAGCGATCTGCTGCAAGCACAATTGACCGCTGCCCAGTTGAAGCTCAAGCGTCTGCATCTGGAGAGCCGCGCCGCAGTTCTCGCCCAACAGCTTGCAGCGCTCACCGGATTGCCGGCAGGCTCGATTACGCCCGATCGCGCCAGCATTCCGGAGATTCCTTCCGTCACCGCGACGGAAGCGCCGCGCAGCCTGCCCGGAATCGACGCCGCCGGCGCACTGGCACGCTCCAAACTAATTCAAGCCAAAGGCGATGATCTATTATGGCGGCGTCCGCAGATCGGCTTTGGTGCCGTTTACAACTACGACTCGGACGAATTGAACAGTTATAGCACATATTACAAGAGTTTTACTCCCAACAACGTCAGCTTTGGTTTGCAGATCAACGTCCCTTTCTTCGACTTTGCACTGCGCGCTAAGGCCAGGCAGTCCGCCGCCGACGCTCTGCGCTCCAAGGTCGAAGCAGAGCAGGCCCAGCGCCAGAACGAGGTGCGCATCTCAGAGTTGACTGGCAGCCTCCGCGAGTTGGATACTCTAGCTGAGATCGCGAGTCTAAAACAGCAGATCGCCAGCGAGCAGTTGCACTCCGTGCTGGCGCAACTGGAACTCGGAGGCGGCGCGATGAGCGGCCCCGGAGCTCCGCCGCAGCTTTCCCCAAAAGCGGAGCAGCTTGCCCGGATCGATGAACGGCAGAAATTTCAGGAGTCGCTGGACGCGGGACTTGATCTCAGCAAGGCACGATTAGGCCTCTTGCGCGCCCTCGGCCATATGCAAGATTGGCTGAACGAACTGCACGGAAAGTAGATCGAAACCGGAAAATTCTTCCAGAATGTTAGAATGAAAGGGATGACTATGCCCCTGAAGACACTGTTTCTGAATCCGCCCTCCTTCGAGAACTTCGACGGAGGCGCGAGTTCGCGCTGGCCGGCGACGCGCGAGATTGAATCCTACTGGTACCCAGTCTGGCTCACCTACCCCGCCGGATTGCTGGAAGGCTCGCGCGTGCTGGATGCTTCCCCGCATCATGTCACCGCGGCCGAGACCATCAAGATCTGCAAGGACTATGAGTTCCTGGTCCTCTTCACCTCGACAATGGGCTGGGATGGCGATCAGCGCTTGGCTGAAGCCATCAAGAAAGCCAATCCCTCCATCCGCATCACCTTCGTCGGACCGCCGGTGACGACCGACTCGGAAAAGGCGCTCAATGAGTGTTCGGCGTTGGACTTCATCTGCCGCCGCGAGTTCGATTACTCTGTCGTCGAGTTTGCGCAGGGCAAGCCGCTCCACGAGATTCTTGGCATCAGCTACAAGAAACCGAGCGGCGAAATTGTTCACAACCCCGACCGCCCGCAGATCGAAGACTTGGACGCAATGCCCTGGGCCACCAAGATCTACAAACGCGATCTGGACGTGACGCGCTACAACGTGCCCTTCCTGATGCATCCCTTCATCGCGCTGTACTCCTCGCGCGGCTGCCCGGCGCAATGCACCTTCTGCCTGTGGCCGCAAACGCTCAGCGGACACCGCTGGCGCACGCGGTCTACAGATGATGTGGCTGCCGAGCTGGCCTGGGCCAAGCAGAACTTCCCTGAAGTGAAGGAGTTCTTCTTTGACGACGACACCTTCAACATTCAGGGGCCACGGACGATCGAACTCTGTGAGAAGATCAAGCCGCTGGGCATTACCTGGAGCTGCACCTCGCGCGTCACCACCGACCGCAAGACCCTGCAAGCGATGAAGGAGGCCGGCTGCCGGCTGCTTATCGTCGGCTTCGAGTCCGGCGACCCGCAGATCCTCAAGAACGTGAAGAAGGGCGCCACCGTTGAGCGCGCTCGCGCCTTTGCCAAGGATTGCCATGATCTGGGCCTGTGCATCCACGCCGACTTCATCCTCGGCCTGCCGGGAGAGACCAAGGAGTCAATCCGCAACACCATCAACTTCGCCAAGAAGCTCGATTGCGAGACGATTCAAGTCTCCATCGCCCACGCTTATCCAGGCACCGAGTTCTTTGATTACGCCAAGCAGAACGGCTTCATCCTCAACGCAACGGCGATCATGGACGAGGGCGGCCATCAGATGGCGCATATCGAATATCCCGGACTGCCCGTCGATTACGTGCTGGAGATGGTCCACCGCTTCTACGACGAGTATTACTTCCGCCCCAAGGCCGCATTCCGTGTGGTATGGAAGGCCTTTGTCAATCGCGATCTGCCCCGGCTGTACGTCGAGGCCAAGTCCTTCCTCAAGCTGCGCGCTCAACGCAACAAGATGGTGAAGGATGCACGCAGCAAACAGGCCGCGACCGCGAATGCATAGATTTCACTGTGTACACGTACTCTGTATCCCACCCTTTACACAATCTTTGTGAAGAGAGTGGGATACTTAGAGTCAAGACGTTCGTGCGTTTTAGCTGGGTGCCCAGGTCCGGATTTTCGGGTTTGGGAAACGGCGAACCTCATCCAGCGAACGGACCCCTGATCTCTGGAAACGACTGATGGCTCACGCAAGACTTTCGCCGCGGCAATATCTGATTCTGGGACTGGTATCCGTCTGCACTCCTTTGGGCGACTCCTGCCTGCGGCGCGGCATGGCCCAGCAGCCATCGATCACGCTGGCCCATCCCCTCTCGCTCGTCACCGCCGTCTTCACGCCTTGGATCGTCCTCGGCATCGCGCTCTTGATCGGCTACTTCGCCAGCTACCTCACCGCTCTTTCCTGGGCCGATCTGACCTTTGTCATGCCCGCAGCCGCCGGCTTCGGCAACGTCGTGCTTGCCTTGCTCTCGATCTTTTGGCTTCATGAATCAATCTCGCTTCAGCGCTGGGCGGGAATTGTGCTGATCACTATTGGCGTAGGCTTTGTCACGAACGGGCCATCGCTTACCGTGAGGCACGCACCCGTGGAAACACAGGAGAAGCCGTGATGATGCTTCCCTCCCCTGCACCCCAACCCGGCATCTGGGCAGCTACTGTTATGATCGCCGCCATCGTACTCACTTCTACCGCCGGCGAAGTGCTCACCGCCGCGGCCATGCAGTCTATCGGCGACTTGGACGAGATTCGCGCCCATTCCGGCATCAAAGGCGCCATCCGCGCAGTACTCACCTGTCCGCTTTTTTTTGCAGGAGTCGTCTTTCTGGCGCTAGCCTTCTTCTCGCTGCTCTTCTCTCTGAACCATATGCCGGTGAGCTTTGTCGCGCCCGCCTCGGCATCGCTGACGCTAGTCACCAATGCCATTGCCGCCAAGTTTTTTTTACGCGAGAATGTGGATCGCCGCCGCTGGAGCGCCGCCATCTTGGTTTGCATCGGAGTCTATTTTCTCGCCCATTAAGTCGGTTTTTTTCATGCTGAATTTACTTGACCGAGCCTTGGATCGTCCATATACTGATTTTGCAAGTCAGGCGTGAGGTTCTGTTCGACAGGCTGTATCAATTCCCCCCGCTAATAAACTCACTGAGTGAAAACAATCTTCCTGTAATAAGGAAATACGGATCTTGTTTTATGAGTTACTTCATCAAATGACGCGCATTGTGATGAAAATTCTCTAATAAACTTTTCATTTTGGGCAGTTTTTGATTGTGCGTATTTGAGTCATTCTTGTTGCCTTGGACTGTGTTCACCTTCCCTAATGTCCATCCCCATCAAGGAGGCTCGATGTCAAACTCAAGAAATATTCGCCCTACCGCACTCGTCTTGTTCACACTAGCGATGGCAGCTACCTTTGGTAGCTTCTCTATCTCTGCCATCGCCCAAACATTCACGGTGACGCCCCCCTCGCCGGGCTGTCAGCTTTTGAGCGCCCCTGCCGGAACAACCCCTGCATTTTGCGAAACCTTCGACGCTCCGGCCGGTACAGGTAACCGTTCCGGACAATTGAATGGGACGCTTTGGGGTGTCTCTCGCTTTCTCGGATTTATCAATCTAGGCCAGGGAATGTATTTCGATGTCGCACCAACCACCATTCAGCTTTGCGGCGCCAGTTTGCAGGTTATCGCCCCGAATGACGTGCAGATCTGCGACGGCCAGCTTGTTGATTCAGTCTGGGACCAGACCAGTGTCACTTCTCTAGCGATGTATCCCAAGCAGCCATTTGACATTGCCGGCCGCACTGGAACGATTGCGTTTGATGTCAGCGATGACTCTGACGGCAACCATGCCGTATGGCCCGAACTCTGGTATACCGACCAACCGGTCCCTGTTCCCTTTGTTCATGAGGGGTCATTGCAATCCGTGCCGGTGAATGGCTTTGGCGTGCGATTTGCCGGAGCATGTCTGGCAAACTCCGGACCCGGATGCGGCACTCGATTTATTTGCCCTGATGAGCCTGAAAGCGTTTCAGTCATCACGGTTGACTCCGCCGTTGTTATTAACAACTACATCAGCAACGATTCATTTAACGGGGGCACTATCTCCGTTCAGCCCGTTGGATGCGTAGTTGCCTCTTCCGGGCCTGGCAATATGAATCACTTCGAGTTGCGTGTCTCGCCGACGGAAATCGATGTTTACGGCACCGATGCCGGCACCATTGCGCCGTTGAAAAAAATAGCCGTGATTACCAACTTCACGCTTGGACTTACCCGTGGTTTGGTCTGGCTTGAAGATGCCCACTACAACGGCAATAAGGGTGTTGATGCCGGCCCCCCGCAAGGCATTCACACTTTCACATGGGATAACCTAGCCTTTGATGGCCCAGTGCTGCCGCGCGATCTTGCATTCGATGTCCTGGACGCACTGACGCCGGTCGGCCCAAGCTATCCCGGCATCCTGAATGACGGCTGGCTGGTTGCACCCACGGCAACCGCACCTGTATCTCTGACGGTTTCTGGCGTCTATAACATTGCCAATGCCGAGGGTGCATTGCTGACCTTCAATTTTGTGGATGTAAATACCGCCAATCTCGCAACTCCGGTCCCATTCTTGAGTTATCGCATTAATAGCGGGAGTTGGCAGCTTGCACCGTGGCCTTTCGGACCTTGCCCTACGCAAAACAATGGCCCTGCCTGCGGTTTGAATACAATCGCAGTGCCGGTTAACCTAACTGATATCCAACCGGGCACAAATACGATCCAGTTCCAGTCTACGGATTATGCCGTCATCGCCAATGTTGATTTGATTTTGCGCGGAGCCGGGGGAACAGCGTGTGCAACTAACTGCCCAATCTCAACCACCACAACTCTTGTTTCTTCGAAGAATCCTTCCATTGTTGGCGACTCTGTCACTCTGACCGCAACTGTAAGCAGTAGCAACGGCGCTCCGACAGGCACAGTGACCTTCAGTGACTCCGGTACAACTTTAGGCTCTGCGGCCTTGAACAGCTCAGGCGTTGCAGCGCTCACTCTCACTTCTCTGACACTGGGTACGCACACAATTACAGCCGCTTATACCGGCGCGACGGGATTCGAATCGAGTTTGTCAGCAGCGCTCTCGCAAGTGGTCAATACCGCTCCACCCGTAGTGCGCTTTGACTGGGAAAATGGGACATTAGGTAACTGGGGACAACTCTGGGGACTCACTCTCAGCGTCGCCAACAGCACTGCGGAGGCATATACCGGCAAGCATTCGTTGAGGATGAGTGTCTTAGCCACTGAGACGCACTCAGCGATTGCCAACGAGACCCCGGCAAACCTGATTGGGTTCAATCCCGGCACGACTGTCACCTTACACGTCTATAGCACCGGAGCAACGGGAGCGGCAGTTTATCCTTTTGCATTCGATCAGAACTGGATTCCGGCCTTCGGAAGCCCCGTTACACTGGCTGTCGGCTGGAATACTGTCGTGTATGTGATTCCAGCAGGATTTGCCTCTGTAAAAGGCTTCGGAATTCAGATTGACAATCCCAATGCAGAAGCCAACACGCTGTACCTTGACACAGTTACGACGCAATAAGCTTTGAATTTATCTCGTGCATCTCCCAGGATTTTTGTTTGAGCCTGGGAGATGCACATACTAAGCAATATAATTCTTCGCGCTGTCACCGAATAAGTCGCATCAGTCCTTGCGGCTTCAAATCACGCTCAAAGCAATTGAGCGGTTCCTCTGCTTCAAAACCAAGCTCCTCCGCCGCCAGATGCCCTGAGCGCGCCGCGCTCTCCATCGTCGATGGCCAGCCGGTGTCAATCCAATCGCCAGCGAGAAAGCAGTTTGGCCAGGGAGAAGCGCCATGCGGCCGCGCCCAATCAATCCCCGGAGGGACGCCGAAGGTGGCGTGCATTTCTTTAATCAGCGCAACCTTAAGCAGCTTGGCCTCTTTCACCAACGGAAAAAACTCCGCCACTTCGCCCACTGCCTGCTGAATCGCCGCCTCGCGCGGCAGCGCCGCAAAGGCCCGCGTGGCGCTGACCACCAGCTCGATATAATGCCCGCCGCGCCCTTGCAGCTTGGACTGGTTGTACATCCAATGAATCTCGCGGTCCAACAGCACCGCGTGCTCCAGTTCCGTGATCTCGCGGTCGAACCATAGGTGTACGCTGCAGATCGGCCAATGCGTATGGCGCTCAAGCTGCCGCGCCAGATTCTCCGTGCCCTCCTCGACAGGCAAACGCGGCAACAGCTTTTGCATCGCCTCAAAGGGCAAGGCCAGAACCATGTAGTCGGAGACCACTTCGCCCGAGCGTGTGCAGATCAGCCATTTGCTGGACGCTTCATCCCAGGCCGCGCCCTCGACATATGTATTCAACAACACGCGCCCGCCGCGCTCGGTGATGAATGAGGTGACAGGCGTGTACAACTCGCTCAGCGGCACGGTGCTCATTCCCATGCTGCCCGCCTCGGCCGAGTTCATGAAGAGCTCGCGAATCACTTTGGCTGCGTAGGGAACGGCAATCGTATCGATCTCCGCATTCAGCGCGCTGGCGATCACCAGCCGCCAAAACCGATTCAGAGCGCCCTCGGACTGCTTGTGCCTGCGCAGCCAGTCGCCCAGCGACTCGCGTGAATCGTCCATTGCGCCGGGCTTTATCATTGCCCGCATCGCGCGGCCCAATGAGAGCTTGTCGGCCAGCGTGAAGGCCTTCGCATTCAGGAAGCTCGGTGCTCCATGCAGCGGCGCGGGCAGCCTGAGCGGCCCCAGTTTGAAAGGCCCCAGCCGCGACCGTCGCCCGCCCGGCTCTATCATTGTCATCTCGCTGGTCCAGTGAATGCGTTCCGCGACGCCGATGCGGCGATAGAATCCTTGCAAGTTTGTGCAGCAGCCGAAGAGCACGTGCTGGCAGTTATCGATGGTCTCGTTGACGCCCGGATGCCAATACGACGAAGCCCGCCCGCCCAAATAGGGACGCCGCTCGACAAGTTGCACACCGAAGCCAGCCTCGGCCAGAGCGCAGGCCGCGCTCATCCCCGCCACGCCGCCGCCAATGACCGCAACGGACTTTAGTGAATCTGGTTGCAAACCGGCCAAAATGAACTCCTCTACAGTAAATCCCGAAATTTTTCCAAACTCAATCCGGCATCGCGGACAATACCACCCATGGTGAAAGCATTGATTGGATTGTGGCGGGGAATCGTCAGAATTCGCGTCCCATCTGTCATGACAATGTGCGCGCCTTGACGCAAAATGCGGAAGCCTACTTTTTCCAAAGCGGCAACTGCTCGAAGATGGTTGATCCCTGGAAGCTTGGACACGAGTTACCTCAGCGGTACTGACTAAATCATCCGCCACTTAGGTATAAGTGTCAAGACAGTTTGTATTCTAAACTGCTGCAATAAATAAAGTTACTTGTCTATACTTGTATCAAGTTGTATCATGTTGGATATATAAAAAAACAGGAATCACAACAAAAAATAATAACGAACTTACCTGTCGGTCAAACGAACCGACATAGAATCCGCAGTCTACCCAATCCCGACCTCGACAAGCCGACTGCCTTCTCCGCGCGCCAATTCCTCAGCCGCTTCCACATACTCCTGAATGGCGATCTGGATATTCGCAAGAGCTTCTTCCTCGGTTGCTCCCTGCGACCAGCAGCCGGGCAGACCGGGGCAGTGGACGCTGTAACCTTCCTCGGATTGGCGGAGAACGACGCGATAGTTTGCCATGGAGTGATGGTACACCTTTCGAGGTTCAAGAGAAAGGAAAGCGGCGAAAAGTGGCCTTTTCATTTAGAAAAAGCCACTCGATAGTCCCAACTTTGGAAATATCAGCCGAAAGCGATCATTTCAAAGCCGACATCAGTGCATCCAGCGCCTGCTTCGGCGGGCGCGTAAGCGACTCCGGCAGCGTGCCCAGCGGCTCATCCACCAAACCCAGCTGATCGATGAAGGTGGGCTTCTCCGTGTTGATATAGAAGACGCCGGTGAGGATTTCGTCCTTATCGTGCGCCTCCATCAGCGTGCGCACGGCGTTGGGCTTGTCGGTGGGATCGTAATCTTCCAGCAGTTTGCGCAGGCGCAAGTTGGAGCCGTCGTGCATCTCCACTTCATAAATCTCGCCAGAGTCGTAATCGACTTCGATTTCGTCGAAGCTGGCCACAAAGCCGATCTCGTTGATCGGCTCGTCGTTCTCCTGCATGAACTTGTAACTCTTGGTTGAGCCCTCATGGTCGTTGAAGGTGACGCACGGGCTAATCACGTCCAGCAGCACCGTTCCTTTGTGGGCGATGGCCGCCTTGAGCACCGAGAGCAACTGCTTCTTGTCGCCGGAAAAGGAACGCGCCACAAAGGTTGCGCCCAATTGAATCGCCATCGCGCAGGTGTCAATCGCCGGCAGTTCGTTCACAACGCCTGTCTTGAGCTTGGAGCCAATGTCCGCCGTGGCCGAGAACTGGCCCTTGGTCAGACCGTAAACGCCGTTGTTCTCAATGATGTAGATCATCGGCAGATTGCGGCGCAGCAGATGCACAAATTGGCCCATGCCGATCGAGGCCGTGTCGCCGTCGCCGGAGACGCCAATGGTAGTCATGGTGTGGTTGGCCAGGATGGCCCCGGTCGAAACCGCCGGCATGCGTCCATGCACGCTGTTGAAGCTGTGCGCGCGGCTCAGAAAGTAGGCCGGGCTTTTGGACGAACAGCCGATGCCGCTCATCTTCATCACGCGCTCCGGCTCGACGCCCATCTCGAAGAGAGCGTCAACAATCCGTTCGGAGATTGCGTTATGGCCGCATCCAGCGCAGAGCGTGCTCTTCCCGCCGCGATATTCAAGGATGGGAAGGCCAATGTGGTTCACTTTGGGGGTTGCTACTGCGGTCGCCATTTAGAGGCCCTCCTGACGAGAAAATTCATCGGTAATGGATTGGGCGTCCACCGGCAATCCGTTGTAGTGAAGGATGCTGCGCAGCTTGACCACCTGATCGGCGGGCAGATCCAGCTTGAGCAGGCTGGCCAACTGGGCGTCGCGGTTCTGCTCGACCACATAGACGTGCTCGTGCTGGGCAACAAAATCGTGAACGGCCTGCGCGAACGGGTACGCTCGGATGCGCAGATAATCCGCCTGAACGCCGTAGCGCTTGCTGATCTGGTCTAGGCTTTCAGTGAGCGCGCAATCGGTGGATCCAAAGGCCAGGAAGCCAATCTTCGCGCCCGTATTCCGAACCATAACCGGCGCCGGAACCAGCTTCCGCGCCTTTTCAAACTTCAGCGCCAGCCGCTCCATCAGCGCCTGATATTCGTCCGGCTTTTCGGTGTAAGCCGCGGTGTCGGTGTGACCGGTGCCGCGCGTAAAGTAGGCAGCCTTGGGGTGACGCGTGCCGGGCAGCGTGCGCCAGCCGATGGCGTCGCCGTCCACGTCGCGGTAGCGTGCAAAGCCGCCTAGCCGGTCCAGTTCGGCGGCAGTGAGAACCTTGCCGCGGTCCAGCGGCTTTTCTGGATACTCGAAAGGCTCGCTCATCCAATTGTTCATGCCCAGATCTAAATCCGTCAGCACAAAAACCGGTGTCTGCATCCGCTCGGCCAAGTCAAAGGCCGCCATACTCAGCTCGAAGCATTCCTTCACTGAGCCTGGCAGCAGAACCACGTGTTTAGTGTCGCCGTGCGAAAGGAAAGCCACCGAGAGCAGGTCCGACTGCTGCGTGCGTGTCGGCATTCCGGTGGAAGGCCCGGTGCGCTGCACATCGAAGATCACGCCGGGAATCTCCGCAAAGTAGCCCAGCCCGCTGAACTCGGCCATTAGCGAGATGCCGGGACCGGAGGTCGCGGTCATTGAGCGCGCGCCTGCCCAGCCCGCGCCTAGCACCATGCCGATGGCGGCTAGCTCGTCCTCGGCCTGAATCACGGCAAAGGTCGCCTTGCCCTCCGGCGTCACGCGCAGCTTTTTCAACAGGTCGGTCGTCGCCTCCACGACCGAGGTCGAAGGCGTAATCGGGTACCAGGCCACCACCGTCACCCCGGCAAAGACCGCGCCCATGCCGCAGGCTGCGTTGCCGTCGATGATGATTTTGCCCACCGTTTCATTCATCGGTTCTATGAAATAGGGGTCGCTCTTGACCAGATTCGCCCGGGCGTAGTCATAGCCCGCCTTGACTGCGCCAAAGTTCAGATCGAAGACCTTCTGCTTTTTGGCGAATTGCCGCCGCAGGCCCGCTTCCACCACGCCCAGATCGATGGCCAATAGATTCGCGGCTACCCCCACGTAGACCATGTTCTTGACCAGCTTGCGCAGCTTGGCCTCCGGACAGATGGCGGCCGTGATTTTGTCGAAGGGAACCTCATAAAAAACAATATCTCTGCGCAGTTGATTGAGCTTCAAATTCTCTTCGTAGATGGCCACTCCGCCCGAAGGCAGGGCCAGCACGTCGGCCTGGGCCGTCTCCGGATTCAGCGCAATAAGCACCTCGGCCTCATGCTTGCGGGCCACATAGCCGTCTTTGCTCGCCCGGATGATGAACCAAGTAGGCTGTCCGGCAATGTTCGAGGGAAAAAGGTTCTTCCCGCTCACCGGAACACCCATGCCGAAGATGCTCTTCAACAGAACGCTATTGGCCGACTGCGAGCCGGAGCCGTTCACCGTTGCCACGTTGATGCTAAAGTCGTTTATCACGTGCTTCCGTGCGCTGAGTTCGCCCTCAAGTTGACCGAGGGCCAGGTCTGCTGTCGCCATTTGGCGGTCTTCCCTTCCGAAACTTCTGGAGAGTTCTCGATACTCTCTCAGATGTGATTATAGTCACACCGGTACTTCTTCGTCCCTATTCAGATGCGAGGATAGGCCGGAATGATTCCTAGGGATTGAAGTCTGTGCCGTAAAGTGGGAAAGCGCCCTTTTCGGGGCAAATCGACGAAAAATTAATCAATTTGAAGCTCAAGCCGCGCCGTATCCCGCCTCCAGCGCGCCAACAGCGTCAGTGCAATCACGATCAGCGCCAGCGTCAGCCCGATCCACAGCCCAAAGACACCCCAGCCAAGCGCAAAGCAAAGCGTCAATCCCAGCGGCAATCCCAGCACCCAGTAGCCCACTAGATTCGCCAGCATCGGCGCGCGCGTCTCGCCTAAGCCGCGCAACGCGCCGGTCGAGACCGTCTGGATACCGTCGAAGACCTGAAAGGCCGCCACAATCAACAACAGTTTGCTGCCCAGCGCCAGTACCGCCGAGTCGCATGTATAGAGCGCAACCAGTGGGCCGGGAATTCCCAGATAAATCATTGCCGTCAATAACATGAAGCCGGTTCCCATCCCCAGCGCCAACCAGCCCGCCCGCCGCGCCCGCGCTCCATCCGCTGCTCCCACGGCGTGTCCCACGCTCACTGCGGCGGCGGACGCAATCCCCAGCGGCACCATGTAGGTCAGAGCGGCGTAGTTGAAGACAATCGAGTGCGTCGCCAACTCCACCGGCGTCAGTCTTCCGGCGGCCAGCGTCACCAGGTTCCATGCGCCCACCTCCAGAAGAACCTGCCCTCCTGCCGGCAGGCCAAGCTGCGTCAATTGCCGCAGCCGCGTCCAACTCGGCCCCGCCCAATGCCGGAAGAGCGGGTGGCCGCGTCTGCGCTCATAGCGCCACGCCGAGCCAATCAGCGCCACAGCAATGAATATGCGCGAGATGACCGTCGAAAGCGCCGAGCCGTTCACACCCAAAGCCCGAAAGCCTAGCTTGCCGTAGATCAGAACCCAGTTGGCAAACCAGTTCAGCAGGTTGCCGGCCACGATGGTAACGGAGATAATCCGCACCTGGCCCACGCCTTGCAGGTAGCGGCGTGTCGCTCCGTAGAAGACCAGCGGCAAGGTTCCCCAAGTAAGAATGCGCAGGTAGGAAGCCGCCGGAACGGCCACTTCGTGGATGATGCCGAAAGGAGTAAAGCCGTAGCTGGCCACAAAGAGCAGCAGCATCAGCGGCACGGTCAGAATGCACGCCAGATAAACGCCCTGCGCCAGCCAGCGGTGGCATTCGTCATGATCCCGGCGACCGTATGCCTGCGCGACTAGCGTGTCCAGCCCCAACAACAGGCCAAAGCAGAAAAGCACCGGCGTAAAGTAGACGGCATTGCCCAGCGCCACCGCGCCGATGGCCGCCGGCCCCAGCTTGCCCACCATGATGGTGTCCACAATGCCCTGCGCCGTCCAGCCCAGTTCGCTCAGTACCACCGGAACCGCCAGCGACCCCATCGCAGCGAGTTCCCTTCTCCAATTGGCCTTCTCTTGCCCCATTCCTTCCATCTTACCGATCCTGCTTCGCGGCCTGTTAGCTTCCATCGACGATTGCCAGCGCAGGCGTAGAATGCCTATTGAGCGTTGACAGATCGAAAGCCGTTGCGGGAAAGGGTGAAATCAAATGAACTCAAGAAAAAGGATAAGCGGAGTTGGAAAAGTGCTGGGTCTTGGTGTGCTTGCAGCTTGTACTGGGTCTCTTTGGACTCAGCAAGCGCCGGTGGTCAAAGTTGCGCCAGCCAAGATGCCAAAGCTCGCCACGGTGGATTCACGCTATCTTTCCTACAACGTGGAGATGGTTGAAGTGACCGGCGGACGCTTCTGGAAGCCCTACAAGGATGCTGCGAAGGCCGATACTCCCCCGCAGCCGAACCAGGAGATCGGCGCCAATCCCGGACTCTACCAATATCGTTCGCCGATCGATTTGAGCAATCCGCGTCTGCGGAAGCTGGCGACAGCTCTTGGACCTGCCTACATCAGGGTCAGCGGAACCTGGCAGAACTCCACATACTTTCAGAACAACGATGATCCCGCGTTGCAGCAGCCGCCCACCGGCTTCAAGAGCGTGCTGACCCGCGCACAATGGAAGGGCGTCGTCGGTTTCTCCAGAGCGGTGGACGCAAAGATCGTAACCTCGGTGGCGATCAGTCCCGGCGCGCGAGGCGCCGATGGAGTCTGGGCGCCTGCTCAAGCACAGGAAATTTACGAGTACACCAAAAGCCTGGGAGCGAGCATTGCCGCAACCGAGTTCATGAATGAACCAACCATCCCACTTCAAGGTGGCGCGCCCCAAGGTTATGACGCCGAGACATTTGCCAAAGACATCAAGGCCTTCAGCGCCTTTCTGCGCAAGGAGTCGCCTAATACCGTCTTTCTTGGCCCTGGCGGAGTCGGCGAGGGAATCTCGCTTCTGCCTGCCGGAATGAAGATGAAGATGCTGGGGACCGAAGAACTGATGAAAGCCACAGGACCAGCCTACGATGCTTTTTCTTATCATTTCTACGGGACCGTCTCGCAGCGTTGCATGGGAAACATGAAGATCGATCAAGCTCTCTCCGCCGAGTGGCTCGGCCGCACGGATGTCGTCGAGGCATTTTATGCTTCGCTGCGCGACCGTTATCTGGCGGGCAAGCCCATCTGGCTGACGGAAACCGCTCAAGCAGCCTGCGGCGGGGATCGCTTCGCCGGCCAGTTCGCCGACAGCTTCCGCTTCCTGAACCAGCTGGGATCGCTTGCGCAGAAGGGTGTGCAGGTGGTCATGCACAACACGCTCGCCTCCAGTGACTACGGCCTGTTGAATGAAGCCACTTTGGAGCCACGGCCTAATTATTGGGCTGCCTTGCTGTGGAAGCGGACGATGGGGACGATCGTGCTGAATCCAGGCGCGCCCCCAGACATGCCCAAAGGCCAGAGCCTCCGCATCTACGCTCAATGCATGAAGGATACCAAGGGTGGAGTCACGCTCATGGCGCTCAACACCGATACAAAAAATGCTCAGAGATTGTCGATACCCGCGGCGGGAGATCGATATACGCTCACTGCATTAGATCTCGCCAGCGATCAGGTGTTGCTGAACGGGATCGAACTGCGGGCGGCGCTGGACGGCTCTCTGCCGGCAATCAGCGGTCAGCGCGTCCAAGCCGGCGACCTTGAACTGGCTCCGGAGAGCATTACGTTTCTGACCTTGCCCTCGGCGCGGAACAAGAACTGTCAGCAATAACCGGTGACCGGCGCATTGGACCAGCTCCTCCAGGACGGCTAGAATCACATCTGTATGCAATCAACTAGCACGCTCCATTACGCTACCCACAACGGCAGCCGCTTCCTCAGCGCCTGTCTGCGCCAGCCTGTGGACCGCACACCGGTCTGGTTTCTGCGCCAGGCCGGACGCTATATGCAGGAGTATCGCGAAGTCCGCAAGCACCACACGCTCGTCGAAATCTGTAAGCAGCCGGAGCTGGCCGCCGAGGTCACCATCACCGCCGCGGAAAAACTCGGTGTGGACGCGGCCATCATCTTCGCTGACCTGCTGCTGCCACTGGAGCCGATGGGCCTGGACTTCGAATTCCAGGCGGGCGAAGGCCCGGTCGTCCATCACCCCGTCCGCACCGCCGAGGATGTGCGCGCCCTCCGTACCGACCGCGCCGCCGATCTGATTTACGTCGCCCGCGCCATCGAAAAAGTTGCCGCGCACTTCCGCGACAGGCTTGGCATCATCGGCTTCTGCGGCGCGCCCTACACGCTGGCCAGTTACATGATTGAGGGTGGAGGCTCGCGCAATTACATTCACACCAAGCAGATGATGTACAGCGACCCCTCGGCGTGGCGGATGCTCCTGGACAAGATCGTCGCGGTGTTGACGGAATACTGCCGCCAGCAGGTCGAGGCCGGCGCGGACGTCATCCAAATCTTTGACAGTTGGGTCGGCTCGCTTGGCCTCGCCGACTACTGCGACTACGCCTTCGAAGCCTCGCAGCGCCTCGTGCGCGCAGTCCAGCAGATGGGCGTTCCGGTGATCTACTTTGGCGTGGAGACAGCGGGCCTGCTCACACAAATGGCCGCAACCGGCGCGGATGTGATCGGCCTGGATTGGCGGCAGCCGCTCGACGAGGGCTGGCGCGCCGTCGGCCACGGCCACGCCGTGCAAGGCAACCTCGACCCCATCACGCTCTTTGCACCGCAGGAAATCTTGGAGCAGCGCGTCCATGAAATCCTGCGCGCCGCCAACGGACGTCCCGGCCACATCTTCAACCTCGGCCACGGCATCGTCCCTACCACGCCCGTGGAGAACGTGCAAGCCGTCGTTCGCATGGTAAAAGAGTTTCGGCTTTCAGTATCTCGTCTCTGATTTGAGGAGAACCCAACAGCTACTCGTCGATCTGCGCCCACTCCTCCAGCATTCTGGAGTATTCCTCCGAGTGCCCGATAGCCGTGAAGCGCTTCACCTCATTGAGCGCTTCATTGCGTTCCCCCGCAGCCCATAGCACGCGAAAGAAAAGCAGCGAAACCCGTTCCGACTTTGGCTCCAACTGAATGGCCACGCGTCCGTGTTCGATGGCCTCGCGATGCTTGTCCCGGCGCGATAAAATCCACGCAAGATACCCATGCGCAATCGCCGTCCTGGGAAACTGCTCGACCAGCGCCCGCAGAATCAGCTCGGCAAAGGCCGGGTCGTTCTCCGCTTCCGCGTCCACCGCCGCGCGGATCACCTCGGTCACGCGCGGTGCTTCGTCTTCCGGCCTATCGCTCATCGTCGTTACTCGCCTAAAACCCTACGGAAGATAGCATCCACATTGCCCAACTGGCGCGTGTAGTCGAAGGTGCGCGCCAGCTTTTCCTCGTTGAGCAGCGCGGTGATCGCGGGATCGCGAGCGACCTCATCGCGGAAGACAAGTTCTTCCTTCCAGGCGCGCATGGCATGCTGCTGCACCAGCAGATACGCGTCCTCGCGAATCATTCCGGCTTCGGTCAAATCCAGCAGCAGTTGCCCGCTGAAGATCAGTCCGCCGGTGCTCTCCAGGTTCTTGATCATCCGCGCCGGATAGACCAGCAAACGGTCAATCAGATCGGTGATCTTGGCCAACAGATAATCCATCAGAATTGTGGAATCCGGGAAGATGATGCGCTCGGCTGAGGAGTGGGAAATGTCCCGCTCATGCCACAGCGCAATATCCTCAAAGGCCGCCTGTGCATTACCGCGCAAGACGCGCGCCAGACCGCTGATTTGTTCGCTGGTAATCGGGTTCTTTTTATGCGGCATCGCCGAGGAGCCTTTTTGCTTCTCGCTGAAGTACTCCTGCGCCTCGCGCACTTCGGTCCGTTGCAAGTGGCGAATTTCGACGGCGATCTTGTCCAGCGTGCCGCCGATGATGGCCAGCGTCGAGATGTACGCCGCGTGCCGGTCGCGCTGGATCACCTGCGAGGCCACCGGCGCGGGCTTCAAACCGAGCCTCGCGCAGATGCGCTCCTCGTGCTCCGGCTTCAGGTGGCCAAATGTTCCGACGGCGCCGCTGAGCTTGCCCACGCGCATATCTTCGGCTGCCGCGTCAAATCTGATTAAATTACGCTGCATCTCGGCGAACCAGTTCAGCAGCTTGAGGCCGAAGGTCGTCGGCTCGGCGTGGATGCCGTGCGTGCGGCCAATGATCGGCGTGTGCTTGAACTCAATCGCCCTCCTCCTGAGCACTTCCATGAAGCCATTCAGACCTGTTCGCAGCAGTGTGGATGCCTCTTTGACTTGCAAGGCTTGGGCTGTATCCACAATGTCGGTCGAGGTCAGCCCGTAATGCAGCCAGCGCGACTCCGCACCAAGTCCCTGCGCCTTTAAGCTCTCGGTCACGGCCTCGGTAAAAGCCAGCACGTCGTGCTTGCGCTCGGCCTCGATCTCCTCAATGCGGGCGACGGTAAAGCTGGCCTTGGCGGCAATGGCCTCAGCGGCGGCGGCGGGAATCATGCCATCCTCGGCCAGAACGGTGCTGGCCGCCGACTCGACTTCAAGCCAGCAGCGGTACTTGTTCTCTTCGGTCCAGATGCAGCCCATCGCGGGGCGGGTGTAGCGATCGATCAAAGCAAAGCTCCTTTGTTGAGCCGCATTCCGCGGCCCTGCTCCAACTCTTTATTGTACGAGGGAAAGGCCTCTGGCTACGAAAAATGCCGGGTGCCCCCTCCATTCGCGTTCTATGCGAATGGAGGGATGGAATGAAGCAGACTTGGTTCAGCCGCGAGGAATCTTCAATCGCTCGCAGAGTTCATCTTCCAGCAGTCCGCGCCCTGGCTTGTAGGGTTGGAACCATTCGCCGTCGATCACCAGTTGCGGCACGGCGCGCTTGCCCACTTGGCGCACCAGCTCGGCCGAGGCCTCGCGGTCCTTGTCAATGTCGATCTCCGTGAACTCGACGCCGTGGTTGGTGAGGAAGCGCCGCGCCGCGCGGCAGTCCCCGCACCAACTGACGCCATACATTTGCACATTCATTGGAACATTCTACCGCCTCCGCGCTGCTACCATCAGAAGAAATGACTGCCGAAGAGATCAAATCGCTGCTGAAGCTGGAACCGCTTGCGGTCGAGGGCGGCTTTTACCGGCGCACCTTCGCCTCCGCGAGCACCGTCGAGCTGCCGCGCGGTGAGCGTCTGCTGGGTTCGGCGATCTATTACTACCTGCTGGAGGCGGGGGATTTTTCCGCGATCCACCGGTTGGAATCCGACGAAATCTACCATTTTTATCTCGGCGATCCAGTGGAAATGCTGCAACTTTTCCCTGATGGCAGCTCCGCTGTCTTTACTCTCGGGCCAGATTTACAGGCTGGTCAGCATGTGCAACTCGTTGTTCCCGCCGGAGTCTGGCAAGGTGCCAGGCTGGTCTACGACGGCCAAGTGGCCCTGCTCGGCTGCACCGTGACTCCCGGCTTCGATGATGCCGATTTTCAGAATGGGGAGTATGCGGAGTTGGTTGCAAAGTGGCCGCTGGAGGCGGAACGAATCAATGAGCTGACAAGGAGTTAGCCATTTGCACTGGAAACCCAATCCTTCAATCCCTTCAACTCAAGCACAGCAGTTCTATGTAAGTCTAGCCAATGCAATCACGCAACCGATAATGGCCACATAGCTTAAGATCAAGATGTTGCCCATCGTCGCGTCCAGCGAAGACATCGCTTTTTCATCCGTATCCAGACCACGCATCACGACGCGGAATCTCTTAATACCCATGCGAATACCTAACCAAGGAATTGGCACAACAACAAGCGAGGCAAACAGCCCAAGAAGGTTTGTTGCTTGATGTAAGGACATTGGAGTGTGCGAGAAGATTTGCTCCAGCACGAGTATGAAGAGGGTCAGTTCGATCAAAATTGCAAGGATACCGGATCCAATCAGGCAGAGGCTCCAGCCTTGTGAACACTCAGTTTCTTTCGCCATCGATTGTCAATCCTCTTTTCTTGAAGCAAGCATACTACTACCGCCGCGCGCGTAAGAAACTGCACAACAACTGAAAACAGAGACGCAAGGGCTAAGGCCTAACATCTTCTTGCTGAACTATCGGCGCGACTGAGGTCCTGCCCTGACACGAAGCCTGCTCACCAAATTCTTTTTCAGCAGCCTGTAAAAGATTGATAATAAATAGATCTGCATAGGATTGCGGGGGGAAATATAAGTTGAAGGCTTCAGCCCATTTGTTGGCAAGAACCATCTGCTAATGACTTTGAGCGGGCGGAGGCGATGCGGCAACAAGTTTTGCCGCTTTTCGCGATGAAATTCATCTAAGAGAAGTAGAATCGCGGTAGTTCAGTAGCGAGAGGTGCGATGAGGCAGTGGTTTCGCCTGATACTGACGGTAGTGCTGTCGCTGGCCGCTGAATTCAGCGCCTCACAGACGCCTGCACTCTCTGCCAGCCTGCGGGAGAACGCGCTCGCCCTGGAGAGACAAGGTGACAATGCAGCAGCTGAGGCCGCATGGAAGCTGGTGCTGAACTCTAACCCGTCCAGCCCCGAAGCGTATGCTCACATGGGACTGCTCGAAGCGCGACAGGAACATTACAAAGAAGCTGTGCCGCTCTACAGGAAGGCTCTGGAACTGGGTCCGCAGCTTCCGAGCGTGCAGCTCAACCTTGGCCTTGCACTCTTCAAAGGCGGCGAACTAAAGCAATCGATAGAAATCTTCGAGGCGCTCATCCAGAACCAACCCGCCGATTCGCCGCAGGTCCGGCAACTGACAACCCTGCTGGGAATGGCGCACTATGGTCTCGGCGAATATGCGCTGGCCATCCCCTATCTGAAAGATGCCACGGCCTCCGATGCGCGGAATAAGGAGTTGAAGTTGGTTCTGGCGCATAGTTGCCTGTGGAGCAAGCAGAATCAGTGTGTGCTGGATGTCTATCACGAGATTCTCGCATTGGACCCTAATTCGGCAGAGGCGTATATGTTAGCCGGTGAAGCATTGGACGGGATGAAGGACCGCGCGGGGGCCATCCAGCAGTATCAGGCAGCGGTCAAGGCCAACCCCAAGGAGCCGGGAGTTCATTGGAACCTGGGTTACCTGCTGTGGGCGCAAAGCCGGTTCAAAGAGGCGGCGGCCGAGTTTCAAGCGGAGTTGATCAACAACCCCGATGACGCACAGTCGATGACCTACTTGGCGGACGCCGAGATTCATTCAAACCAGTTCGAGGCGGCACGGCAACTGCTTGAAAAGGCCATGCAGATTAATTCTGAGATTGCACTGACTCATCTAGATCTGGGCATCGTGTATAGTGATGCGGAGCGCCGCGACGACGCACTGCGCGAACTGAAGCTGGCGGAGCAGATGGACCCCAGCGACCAGAATGTGCATTGGCGTCTGGGACACCTCTATCAATTAATGGGGGATAAAGACGATGCCAAGGCAGAGTTTGACACGCTTCACGGATTGAAAAATGCCATAGAAGATGATCTGTATAAAAAGCTTCATGACTCTGAGATGAAAGCCCGGCGAGCGACTGATGCACCAGCCGCAGCAGAATCCAAATAGGGCCTGTTCAATTCCCAAGTGTCTTGAATCGTTCCTGTTCCTATCGGTTCCGGCTTGGCCGCCAACGCGCGATATAGAAAGAGTATTTTCTTCACCTAAATGCTGAGATGAAACCCATCCTGATTGCCGTAAACAGACGTACCTATCGCCAAGCAAGATTGAATTGTTAAAATCAGTTCCCTGTTCCGAGGTCACAATTGAATCGTTCCGCCCGGGTTCGAGCATATTTGCACTCTGCTGCAATCCTTCTTCTTAATGTGAGTAACGACAAAAACCACTGGGTTGGACTGGCTCTGACTGGAGGGCCGAAGAGTCCTCTCCATGCTGTTGGAACCACTGTATATTTGACGGTGAACGGACAGCGTCAACGTGGCAACGTGATGAGCGGCGGCAGTCTTGAATCATCCAACGACTTCCGCCTGCACTTCGGCTTGGGAACGGCGGCTGCTGTGGATTAGCTGGAAATTCACTGACCCGACGGCAAGCAGGAGAGGGTTTCATTGACCGGAGTGGACCGCAATTTCGCAATTGAAGAAGGCAAGGGCCTGGTTCCCAGCGTGTATGACACTTTCGCAACGGAACAAAAACGTGAGAGAATGTCGGAAAGCGGGACTTCCCTCCCGCTGCGAGGTCGCCTGATGATATCTTTCCGTTCGGATTCAGCACCCTGGTGCTGGAGTCATCTCTGTATCTCTGCACTGTTTTTTTCCCTTTGCGGAAGGGCGTTTCCGCAGGAACAACCGCCTTCACAACCGCCGCTGTACGGCGATCCGGCCAACACAGAGAGACAGAGTGGAGTGGCGACAGGGGGGGAGTTTGCTCCGGTTCTCGACACCGAGAAGCGCCCTATCACTGCGGGAGGGTTTGTCAAAGAGGGTCCAATCATTTTTCAAGACATCTCGGAGAAAGGCGGGCTTACCAGTTGGCATCACACCATGGGAACACTCGAAAAGAAGTTCATCATCGAAGTGAACGGTTCCGGCGTGGCTCTGCTGGATTACGACAATGATGGATGGCTTGACATTTATCTTGTCAATGGATCGACCTACGACGCCATGAGTGGAAAGACTGAGCCGCCACATGCAGCTCTCTTTCATAACAACCACAATGGAACCTTCACCAATGTGGCGGAGCAGGCTGGGGTAACGAACGGCCGATGGGGGACTGGCGTCGCAGTAGGCGACTATGATAACGATGGCTGGCCGGATATCTTTGTATCGAACTTCGGAAAGAATCGGCTCTATCACAACAATCATGACGGTACATTCACGGATGTCGCGGAAAAGGCGGGAGTCACACTCGGCAACTGGTCGAATGGGGCGACCTTCGGCGATTATGACGGCGATGGATTGTTGGATCTTTTTGTTCCTGGATATGTTCATTACGATATGGCTCACCCGCCGTTTGCGGGCGAGGACAGCGTAGCCGCTGTCTTCTGCCAATATCGCGGTGTGCCGACGATCTGTGGTCCGCGTGGCCTTCCCGGCGAGCCCGACCACCTTTTTCATAATAACGGTGACGGCACCTTCACCGATGTAAGCGAGAAAGCCGGAGTAAGCGATAAGGCGCACTATTATGGATTTTCTTCAACCTTTGTCGATGTTAACAATGATGGAAAGGTGGACTTGCTCGTATCCGACGATGCCTCTCCTAACTATCTCTACATCAACAAGGGCGACGGTACCTTCGAGGATGATAGTTACGCCTCAGGATTCGCGTTGAATCAGGATGCGCGCGAGACGGCTAATATGGGCTTGGCTGTGGGCGATTATCTCAACAACGGGCAGGTCGATCTGTATACTACGACCTTCTCGGACGACTACAAGACGCTTTTCCGCAACGAAGGTGGGGGCAACTTCTCGGAAATTACAAATAAAATGGGCATGGCTGAGATCACTTACCCTTTTCTTAGTTGGGCGACAGAGTTCATAGACTATGACAATGACGGCTGGAAGGACATCATGCTCCTGAACGGCCACCTACTGCCGCAGGCAGACCATTACAACTGGGGTACAAGTTATGCGGAGCGCCCGCTGCTCTTTCACAATCTGGATCATGGCCAGAAATTTGAAGTAGTTCCTGCGGTGGAAGGTACAGGACTGGCCGATGTGATTCCCGCGCGTGGGGCCGCCTTTGGCGACTTATTCAACGACGGCAAGATCGACGTGGTCGTCAACTGCATGGATCACACGCCGGTGCTGCTGCGCAATGTGAATGCCGACACCAACCATTGGGTTGGACTCGTTCTCATCGGTGGCCCCAAGAGTCCGCGCGACGCAATCGGAGCTACGGCCTATCTAACCTCTGGAGGTATCCGCCAGCGCGGCGATGTGATGAGCGGAGGAAGTTATATGTCGTCGAACGACCAGCGCCTCCATTTTGGACTGGGGCAGACAACCAAGGTGGACAAGGTGGATATCCACTGGCCTGACGGAAAGCAGGAGACTCTTACGCTACCCAAGGTGGACCGCTACTTTGCGATTGAAGAAGGCAAGGGCATTGTGCCCAGCATCTATGACGGAGTTGCCGCTGAGCCGGCCAAACGCAAATCGACAGTCAAGAGGGCGTCTAAGTGAATAAGATTTCCCCTGATGAATCGCACCTTGCAAGGACTGGGTTGCTGGAGGTTGCATGAAAAGCATTGTGAATGCGTTGCTATTCACGGCCTGCCTGTTGCTGGCGGGACAAAGCGCGGTTTCTGTCCTGGCTCAGCAGAACACAGCCATGCCCGCTCCTCCACCCGCGTACACTCCCTTGCCCAAAGGAGCTAAGCCCATCGAGGATTCTCCCGCACAGCGAGAGGCGCTGGCGAAGTGGAGGTTGAACGCAGAAAAGATGCAGGAGACGGATCGCGATACGCACAACGCGTCTGTAACTCCGAGCTATAACTTTCACTATGGCAAGAACAATCCTTACACGCCAGGAAATTTGACTGCTGAGGGTAATGGTTTCCTCCAGCCGAGTGCATATCCTAGCGCCGAGTATTGCGGAACATGCCACCAGGAGGCCTATAGTCAATGGCGCCAGGCGCTTCACTCGAATGCCTTCCGAACGCCGTTCTATCGCACCAGTGTTAATTTGTTGATTCGCGACAAGACGCGTGGAATAGCTTTTGCCCGGCACTGCGATAGTTGCCATAACCCTATAGGCGTGTTGAGCGGAGCACTTACTGAAGACTCGAAGGTTGATCGCTCCGAGTTTGACTCTGATGGATTGACCTGCATGACATGCCATTCGATAGTTAATTTGGATTCCACAAATGGGAATGGCAGTGTGAAAATGGGAGTGCCCTCTGTGATTGTGGACGATAAGGGAGAGCGCATTCCAGGAATGGTTCCCTTTGACATGATTCTCAAACACCCTGAGCGTCATTCCAAGGCAGTTATGCATGACTTCTTGCATACTCCGGAGTTTTGCGCCGCTTGTCATAAAGCCAACCTGCCTGCCACGCTGAATGACTATAAGTTCGTCCGTGCCTTCACGGCGTATGATGAGTGGCAGCAGTCCAAGTTCTCGCAGCGCAATCCGCTCACCTTCTATACAGCAGACTTTACAACTTGCCAAAACTGCCATATGAAGCGCAGCGCCAATACCTTGCCTGACTATGGCGCAAAAAATGGCACCTTTGCCTCGCATCGCTGGCTAGCCGGCAACACCGCCGTTCCCTATTACTATGGATTTGAAGAACAACTCAACAAGACTATAGACTTCCTGCGCTCGGGCAATTATTTGAATGTAGACATCTTCGCACTTAGAAAAGCAGGTAGCGATGAGATGATTGCGCCATTGGGTAAAGTATCTTATAGTCTCGCTCCCAGTGAAACTATCGAAGCCTTTGTGGTCGTGCAGAACAAGAGCATCGGTCACTCGCTGATTCCCGAGGTGCGTGACCTTTATGAAGCCTGGCTTGAGTTTACCGTCAAGGATGTCAGCGGAAAAGATATCTATCATAGTGGATTTCTCAAGCCAGATGGAATGCTTGATTCACGCGCCCATAGCTTTACCAACCGCCCCGTTACCGATCAGGGCGAGTTTGTTGACAACCACGAGGTGTGGACGATCCATTCAGTTGCATACGATAATACGGTGCAGGCGGGCCGCTCGGTCTTAGTTCGTTACAAGTTCCGACTGCCTCCGGACGTGCAGGGCGCCTATACTGTGATCGCCAGAGTAAATTACAGGCATTTACGTCAGGGTTATCTTAACAATGTGCTAGGCAAGGACCATCCGGCCTATCCGGTTGTCGAGATTGCCTCAAGGACGCGCACTCTAAAGATTGGGGAAAATCAACCTGAAGCGGAAAATGCAGCCGATAATCCGGAGTGGATGCGCTGGAACAATCTTGGCATCGCCCTTCTTGATCAGTTCCAATATCAGGAGTCCATACAGGCCTTTTCCCATGTGGTCAAACTGCGGCCAGAATACGCCGACGGTTACATCAACATCGGGCTTACCGATATTTTGTGGGAGAAATTCGAGTCGGCGCGTAAATCCATACGCAAAGCGCTCGCTCTTGACCCGAAAAGCGCACGCGCTTTGTACTATGATGGCTTGCTGCAGAGGCGGGCTGGGAACACTGACCGAGAGTTAGCCGACTTCAGCGCAGTGGTCGGGATGTTCCCGCAGTCGCGCGACGCACGACGCGAACTGGGCATCTTTTACTACCGGCAGCATGATTATGATGCTGCTTTGGAGCAGTTTGTGGCATTGCAGAAGATCGATCCTGACGATCTTGCTGCGCACTATAATCTTTCCATTCTCTATCGCCGCATGGGCAAGCCGAAGGAAGCCGCTGAGCAGCAGGCCATGTTTGCCGACAAGAAGGTGGATCCTGGCGCGCCGACTTACTCCCTCAACTATCTTCGCGCACATCCAGAGATCACAATCGAAAGCATTCCATGGCACTTACATACCAATTCTGATATGGATGGAGGACAGTAGCAAAATGCGGAGCATATGGAGAGTTATCGAGTCTGGATTCGGTTGTATTGCATTGGCTATCATCGGGATCTACTTACTTGTTTCGCCGAGCCTTTGCCAGGCTGCGAACAATTGTCCGTGGATCAATGAAGCCACGGTGTCTGGGCTACTAGGCGGGAATGCCGTCGGACAAGTGGCCAGTGCAGATGACGGCAAAACGACTGTATGTGAGTTTATCGAACAGAACGCGGGATTCAAACGCATATTACGGCTGACCGTGGAAGTTAGCGCAGACGATCATCCAAGCCTGGATTCGATTGCACGGGGCTGCGGTATAGATGCTGTCTCATTGAAGGCAATCGGCAATGAGGCGTTGATTTGCTCGGTAAAAGATCCAAAGCCAGGATTCGGGGAGCGAGTGGTAGGCAGGGTTCGCAATCAACTTTTCACTATTATCATTTACACAACGCTCAATCCCGATCCAACCCTTACTCGCGAAGCGCTCAAGGTTAGGATCTACTCGGCGGCGGAGCAGATTGCGGGAAATCTGTTCTAGTGGTGTCTGCAGCACAGATGGGCATTTATAGAGGGTGGCCCATGCTCGGATGACCTTTTTCCAGGATGTCCGAGGCTTGCGTTATGGTCTGGCCGCGCGTCAAGGCGATGCGCTACTGGCGGCGATGCTGAACCTGAGGCTGAAGCTCTTTGAGCAGAAGAGGCCGATCCGTCAGCAATGAGTCGTACCGCCGGTCTTCACTGTTTCACAGTAAAGAGGGAACGGGTGTTCGGCATATTTCGCTCTAAAAGCGATTGACCACTTTTGTTTGTGCGAAAGTTTCTTTGATCATCTCGTACAAAAACGGGTGGAAATGATGGGAATACGAACAAAAATGCATGATTTTCTCCCTTGGGGTGAGCCCCTAAGTTGAGACAGTTCCAGATAGGCGCTTGAACTGGCCGACGGTAGTACCTGACGCGTGAATGAGGCAGGAGCACTGTTTCCAGCGGCTTCGTCCTCCTCGATTTCCCCGCTCCTTGTGTCTTCTAGACGATCCCCTCGCAATCAAGCGAGGGCGCTGGTAATGTTGTTGGACTCCTGACAGCCCAGAACTTGGGCGACTTCCCAACACCTATTGCACGCTCGAGCGAAAAGTATAAGCTAAGTCCTTTATCTTGTTGGGAGTGTTCGTGGGGATCGAACTTTTTAACTTCTTTATAATCAGCAAGTTGAAAATTTAACATTGCCATGGCTGCCATAAATGCCACAGTTGCCGTCGACGATTGCATCCTATTGTACGCCAGTGGCAATCTGGTAAAACCTGTAAAATGCGACGTTGTATGCCCTCGAAGCGGCATGGGGTGAATAGGACCTGAATGATGCTGTCTCGCCGGAGTCGCTTGCGCGTTTCCGACAGGCCTTATTGCCGCAGAAGCAGAGCAGTCGTCCTTGCGAGTGGAGCCCAGCAGATTTGGCTGCCGTTTGCCGCGAAGGCCAATTGCGCTCGACTCCTTCCTCGCGCGTCTTCTTCTATGCGCCTTATTCTGTGTGGTCCACCGCATCTCATCATCTGATGTAATTCTGTCGAGTCCCTCGGGGAGAAGTAACGCTTCGCCCTCTTAGCGGCTTTCCAGGGTTTGGCCGCAGCCTTGACCTCCTTCACACCCCTACTGAACTGCCTCCTTTATTCGCTGCTGGTGACTACGTACCGGCCAACAGTGCGCGAGCCTCTATACGCCGAAGAATCTCGGTGTCGATTTCGGAGATCAAAGGTTCGCTAAAGTTTCGAGCAATTACGCCGATCTGTTCACTCATAACGATCACTCCAAGGTCAGGAGGCGAGCAGACCGATGAAAATCGCGCCCATGGTATTTGTTTTCGGTTTGCTGGCGGCGAGTCAATCGCCAACTTCCGCCTTTGCAGCCACCACTACTGCCTCGTTTAGCGTTTCTGCTGTGGTTCTGGCAAGCTGTCAAGTCTCCGTCCCGGTTGCAGCCTGGAGAAGCGGAACAGCAGCGGAAGTGAATACCGTCTCCACCTTGTCCGTGGCCTGCGACCATCCCACACCCTATTCTGTAACTCTGAGTACTGGACCATCTGATGCTGCCGGCCAGAAACTGACCGATCCAGACCCAATCATGCGGATGGGTGAACTACCGATCGACTCCCCGCAGGCTATGAACTGGCTGCGCTCAGTACACCTAGCCGCATCAGCGGAACTCGCCATTAGTAACCGTCCCAAGCAACCGGCTACCTCTATCCCAAAAGCGCTAGCGCGGATTGAAGCTCCCGACGGGAGCATCAATTCGATTACCATTACAGTCACATATTGAAGCAGAATGGATGAAGGTTCCGGCCATAATGACCTTCATGAATCAACGCAACAAATTTAGATATTCATCACGCTTCCAATAGGATCGTCAACTCTTCAGTAACCAGACACAGACGATGCTGCTAAGTTACTCGATGGCTAGCGGTAACCTGATTATCATCTCCTGATTTAGCTGGAGTGACTCCTTTTCGTATAACCATTTCCAATCACAATTAATTGGTGAAGGCAAGAAAATCTTGGGTAACCTTTGGTTCAATCTAACGCGATGCAGAAAGTATCACTTTGGTTGGCTGTATTTTGAAATAAATCTGTTGGTAAGAAATATTAAAGCGCAATAATTACTTAACATCTTTAAATCACGTTGTACCAGGAGTCTACTCTATGAAATTTTCAAGTGCAATTCACACTGCCGTCCGCGCCTCTGTTCTGGGATTCCTGGCGTTGGGCCTGACATCCACTTCAGCCTTTGCCACGACTCAGACCACCACCTTTGTTGTTTCGGCGACGGTTCAAGGTTCCTGCACCATCACTGCTACCGCCTTGTCCTTCGGCGCATATACGGGGACGGCATTGCCGGGTACCAGCACCATCTCGATCAACTGCACTGGCGGCACCACCTACAATGTCGGCCTCAATCCAGGAACCTCGACCGGCGCTACCGTGACCACCCGCAAGATGACAGGCCAGTATCTGCACGGAACTTTGGCTTACAGCCTTTTCTCGAACGCCGGAATGACCACAAACTGGGGTCAGACGGTAGGCACGGACACAGTAGCCGGAACCGGCACCGGTGTTGCTCAGCCCCTCACGGTTTACGGCCAGATTCCAGCGGCTACGGCTCCGGCAGCGGACGGATATTTCGATACGATTACCGCTACCGTCACCTATTGATTGTTGGCGATCTTGCCGATGTAGGACTCAATGAACTCGTCAATCTCATGTCGACTCACGGCGGCAGGCAAATCGCTCGTCGCCGTTTTTTTCGTCCTTTTGGCCAGTGCCTGGGCCAACGGTCAGGCGCTGTCTGTCCTGCCTGTCAATGTTTTTTTCACACCGGGTCAGAGAGCTACCTCTCTGACGGTGAACAACATGGGTGCCACCGAGACCGCCATTCAGATCCGCGCTTACGCCTGGAGCCAGAAGGATGGCGAGGATCAGCTCACGCCTTCGGACCTGGTGGTGCTGAGTCCGCCGCTGGCCAAGATCGCTCCCGGAGCCAGCCAGGTGGTTCGCCTTATCTTGCGTCAGTTGCCGGAAAATAGTGAGGCTACCTACAGAATTCTTATCGACCAGATTCCCCCTCCCTCCGAGGCCGGAGTTGTACATGTTGTTTTGCGCTTGTCTATTCCGATTTTTGTCCAGCCCTCAATCCGTTCGTTTTCCGATGTGCAGTTCCATCTGGAGCGCGATGCGGGGCAGATCTATCTTGATGCGACCAATAAAGGAAATCTCCACGATACAGTACGCGATATTGAGCTTTCAACGAGCGATGGCCATAAGCTGAAGCCGGAATCCGGAGGTTCGCCCTATTTACTTCCCGGTGCCAGCAGGCGTTGGCGTATAGCCGCACAGGATTCCCTGCCTTCGCAAAGTGAAACCTTGCAGCTGACTGCCCATTTGACCGCCGGCGCTATCGATCAACAGGTTCGCTTTGTTCCTGCGCGATGAAGTGGGTTTTCGGATGGCCAGGTGGCTCCACTCTGCGGGGGTCATCTTCATTATGCTGTCTACGTTCCCGCTTGCTGCGGTTGCTGTCGATACTACCGAAGAGGCAGACCAGGAGATGGCAGCCAGCCAGAAGCTGCTTTTGGAGATTCAGATCAATGGACATTCCATCGGGAAAATCGGCGAATTCACACTGCGCAACGGCATTTTAATGGCGCGGCCGGAGGAACTGCGCGATCTTGGCCTCCGGGTTCCCGCCACGCTCCCTGTGCAGCCCGGCGGATTGATCGCCCTTTCCGAGCTGCGTGGGGTGACCTTCACCGTCGATCGTGCGAAGATGGTGCTGCTCCTCACGGCCAGCGACGCCGCCCTGCTGCCGACGCTGTTGCTCCCAGAGGGGAGAGAAAGCGCCACCGCCCGCCGAGTCATCGAAAGCGGCACGGGCCTGACGCTCAATTACGACACCGCAGGCACCTTCGCCGGCAGTCAGGCCGGAGGCACCTGCGCGCTGGATTTTCGCATCTTTTCGCCTCAAGGCATTGTCAGTTCAGATTGGCTTGCCTATGGCGGCGCATCCTTGAGCGCCTCCGGTACAAACACCGCGATCCGTCTGGATTCGGCCTACACCTACGCCGATGTCAATACGCTACGACGCTATAGCCTGGGCGACTTCATTACCAGCGGCTTGGCATGGACCCGCCCGATTCACATTGGAGGCGCGCAGATCCGCTCGGATTTCAGCATGCGCCCTGATCTTGTCACCTTTCCCTTGCCCATGCTCAGCGGATCGGCAGCGGTGCCCTCGACGGTGAGTGTGCTGGCGAATGGCAACCAGACGATTTTGAGCCCAGTCGAAGCCGGGCCCTTCGAGATCCCGCAGTTGCCGGTCATCTCCGGAGCCGGAACGATCTCCATGACGGTGACGAACGCGCTCGGCCAGCAAGTGACCGTGAGCCAGCCCTTTTACGCAAGCTCCGCGCTGCTGGCGCCGGGATTGCAGACCTATGCCGCGCAGCTTGGAAAGGCCAGGCTCGAATGGGGTTTACTTAGCAATGACTACTCCAAGATGGCCGGCGCAGCCATCTACCGCCGGGGGCTGACCCGTAAGTTCACCATCGAGAGCAGCGTTGAAGGTACGCCCGGCGCATTCATGGCGGGCTTGGGCGGCGTGGTGCAGATCGGTCACTTGGGCGTGGTCAATTTTTCCGTGGCGCCCAGCGCAGGCAACGGACAACTGGCCGCGCAGTACTCCGCCGGTGCTCAGCGTATCAGTCGGCTCTTCAGCGTGGGAGCCTCTGCGATTGTGGCCGGGCGCAATTACCGGGATATTGCTGTAATGAACGGAGCAGGGATTCCGCGCAAGCAGCTCAGCGCCTTCGCCAGTCTCTCGCACAAGCGTCTGGGCACCGTGGGCGCTGCGTATGCCGGGCTCGATCAGGATGCCTCACCCACGCCGGTCTCAGTAGGATCGGCTGCGCCGGAACGCTCTCATGTTCTCTCCGCCAACTATTCACGCCAGTTTCACCGCATCTCGTTCTACGCGACGGAGTTCAAAAGTTTTGCCGGCGTGGGCAGCAGCGGCAGCAGCGGGCTGCAGGCCGGCATGGTCATTCCCTTCGGCAGGCGCAGCTCGGTAAACATCAGCGCAAGTTCGGACGATGAAGTACAAGTGCAACTGCAACAGTCGGCGTCGCAGATCGGCCAATGGGGCTACCAAGGCTACCTCTCTGCTGGCAGTACGAACCACGAGTTCGGCGAGGTGCAATACAAATCGCACCTCGGTTTGTATACGGCCGGTTTGGACCAGAGCGGCGGGCAAACAACTGTGCGGCTTGAAACGCAGGGAGCGTTCTCCTATGTGGATCACGGCCTTTTCGCGTCCAACGAAATTTACGATAGTTTTGCCATTGTGGATACCAGCCCCGTCCCCCATGTGCATGTCGAGCAGGAGAATCGCGACGTGGGCAAGACTAATTCTTCAGGGCGTTTGCTGGTTCCGGATCTGCGCTCCTTTGATCTGAACCACATTGCCATCGATCCCACAGACATTCCCCCGGAGGTAACAGTTAGCTGGGCCAAACATGAACTGCGTCCGCAGGACCGCTCTGGCGTGGTGGTCAAATTCCCCATCAAGTTCAGTCATGCCGCCTTGCTGCGGCTGGTAAACAAGGCCGGTGAACCACTGCCGGTAGGCAGCACGGCCACACTGAGATCCACTGGCGCAGTTTACCCCGTCGGATACGACGGTGATGCGTATATCGAGGATCTCAAAACGCACAACGAGCTTGTCGTAGTGCGACCGGACGGAAATAGTTGCACAGTAGCCTTTGATTACAAGCCTTTGCCCGGAGATATTCCCTCCATCGGACCGCTGCGCTGCCAGGAGAAATTGCCATGAGAAGACGAGTCGCACTGGCATTTCTGATGTTCCTCGCGCTCGGCGCGCACCAGGCGGCAGCGCAATGCACGGTCTCCGCCGCCACAATGAATCTGGGTTCCTACACCGGCGCGGTGATCACCTCCGGTACAACCCCCATCACAGTGAATTGCCTCATCTTGACTACCTACAATATCGGCCTCAACCAAGGAACGGGGGCCGGCGCAACCACGACCATCCGGGAGATGACCGGTCCTGCCGGTGCCGAGCTGAGCTACCAGCTCTTCCAGAACTCCTCACTCTCCACCAATTGGGGAAACAATTCAGGGGTCGATACGGTTGCCGGCACAAGTACCGGCGGTAATCAGATCTACAATGTCTATCCCGAAGTGGCGGCCAACCAGTATGTCATTCCCGGCACGTATACCGACACTGTCACCGTCAGCGTGAACTACACCTGGTTATTCATTTTTACCGGCACAGTTACAACGACCATGCCTGTCACAGCGACAGTTCAGCCTAACTGCCTGATTTCGTCGAGCAATCTGGCCTTCGGCACCTACACCGGATCGGTGCTCAATTCCACATCAAACATATCGGTCACCTGTACCAATACAACCCCTTACAACGTGGGTCTCAGTGCGGGAACGGGCAGCGGTGCCACCGACACTAACCGCAAGATGACAGGTCCAGGCGGGGCCACTCTAGGATATGCAATGTACTCCAACGCCGCGCACACCTCTAACTGGGGCAATAATGTCGGCGTCAGCACGCTAGCCGGGACCGGCACAGGCGCCGTCCAGTCACTGACCGTTTATGGCCAGATTCCGGGCGGGGAGTGGGTACATCAGGGCAACTACACCGATACAATCATCGCGACCATCACTTATTAAAAAAGGGAAAACGCCCGTCTCTCCTAAGGAACAACATTGATGGGCACGAGCTGGAACCTGAGTTCTCTGGCTTGTGCCTGAAGCCTGGCCGATTTCTGGTGATGCCGGCGCTCTTCTTGCTTTTGAAAGACAGTGGCGTCGTTTGGTTGTTGGGTGGCGATCATGTGAAAGATGATCCGGGCCAGCTTGTGGGCGGTAGCGGTCATGGCCTTGGGTGTGCCCATGCGGGCTTTCATGCGGCGGAAGTAGTCTCCAAGGAAACCGTCGCTGCGGTGTAACGACTGCGCAGCCACGCGCAGCGCGAGAGCGGCGCAGTTTTTGGTGGGGCAGCTACGCGAGGATAACACCCGTCCGCCACTGATCTTTGGGTCTGGGCATTGCCTCAACCATGAGCAGAAGGCGGCGCCCGTCGGGTATCGATCGCGATTCGGACCGATTTCGGTGAGCAGCATTTGCTTCACCTGCGCATCGACTTCCTGGATCAGCTCCTGGTAATATCGGTAGGCTTTGAGGGATTGTCGGAGCGTGAACAGATGTTCTTCACTGTAGTCGCCGACGAGCGACTTCATGATGGTCTCTTGGTGGGCGCGAATGCGCGGGTGACGCAGTTGAGCCAGCTTGAGCAGATCGCGTCCATAATGGCCAGGCCGGTGCTTCCATCGAGATTGCTGAGGACGGCTTGAATTTGCAGATTCATCTGCTCCAGCGCCTTCTGCCTCGCAATCAAGCTAGGGCGCTGGTATTGTTGTTGGGCTCCTGATAGCCCAGAATTTGGGCGACTTCCCAATACCTATTGCATGCTAGAGTGAAAAGTATTAGCTAAGTCCTTTATCATATTTTGGGGGTTCTAGTGGGGTAGAACTTGTTAACCTCTTTTATAATTAGTTAGTTACATATTCTACATTGCCATGGTTGCCATAAATGCCACGGTTGCCGTCGACCATTGCACGTCATTGCACGCCAACGATATTTTGGCAAAATCTGCACAACTTAACGATGCACGAACTCGAAGCGGCATGAGGCAGACGGAATCCAAAGATGGCGAACACTACCGCAACACTCTACACTCGCTCCATAGCTGGACTCAGCTAAGCTCCCAGAAACCCGAAGTCTTTTCTGAAGGCTCAACCTACTACCTCTACAGATACAATTATGCCACCAAACGGAAGGCTGTGAACGTCGGATACTTTGCCGACGCAGCCCGTGCAGCCCGGAAAATAAGGGAGCCGAGCCTAGGATCGCAGCCATCGAAACAGCCAAGCCACAGCCACCCGCATTTGCACCCGAAACCGAGGCAGAACGTGAGTCTGATTTCGAAGTCAAGGCTCCCTTGGTTGTCCGTCAGGTGGTTGAGGATTAGTCGATCCTGAAAAAGCCGATTTCAGGCAGATGGCACGACGATCAGGAAGCTGGTGAAGGTCGATTGGTACAGGAGTCGGCCCAGAATAGCCCTGGTTTGGGCGACAAGTTTGCCCTCACAGGCTCTCAGCAACTTGTGGAAGTTCATCGCCGCGGCCGAGAGGATGGCGTTGATCGCATCTCCGGCAGCGCCCTTCAGCCGGTTACGTTCTAACCGGTGTTCGTTCTTCAGATGTCCGATGCTAGGTTCGACAGCCGCTCTGCGTTTCATTCTTTTCCAGAGCGTCTTTGGCGTTCGGCCTCGCCGTCGTTTGTCCACATAGATCGTGGCATTGCCCACATAGTCGTGGCCGCGATAGCCCATGTCCACATGCACTTCTCTAACTATGTCGCCGATCAAGTTATTAACTTGTTTCATCTGCTCGGCTAGCGTGTGGCCATCGTAGGGATTGCCAGTCAAGCTCTTGGCCCCGACGAACCATCCGCCCCGGCTGCTGACCGCGACGCTGACCTTGTTGCCGAACTCATACGGCTTACCCGCTTTTCCTTTGGCGATGCACTCGGCTTCAGGCTCGTGAACGCTGTACACCTTGTTCTTGTCGTGCCTCTGCTGGCTATGAATGCGACGCGCTGTTTCCAGCAGACCGGATAACTTGCGCGAGGGTTCTGTAACTTGACGATCTATCTCGCGCAGCACCCGGCCCAGTTGAGTCCTTAACTGGCGCGTACAAGCGCGGGCACGCTTCATCTGCCGGGCATGAGCGTAGCGGCTGGATTGCATCAACAGACGCTTGCCCACGTGCTGATAACTCTGCTTGATTTCGAGACCTTCGGCACGTGCTTCTTTCACCAGCCTCTCGCGACAGCGATGATACAAACGCGCATCGGTCGGGAAGCGAATGGCCTTGGTCTGTACCGTGGTATCCACGTTGACACGTTGTAACTCCGCCGGGCGGATCACCTTCATGCGCATGCCAGCTGCAAGGGTCTCGCGCAGCATCTGTTCGGCTCCGGTTTCGCCCAGACGCTTGCGCCAACGCGTCATGCTGGAGGGATCGATCGGCATCGAATGCTGAAAATATCGCATGCCGCTGAAGTGCTGCCAATAGGGATTCTCGACCCACCCCGCGACCACATCTTCATCGCTCAGATCGGTTTGATATTTCAAAAAGTGCAACGCCACCATCAGACGCGTCGGCGTACCGGGGGCTCCCTGGGTGGGATGATAACTGCCGCCTAACAGAAGATCGAACTGTTTCCAATCAATCTTCTGCGCAAGTACTGCCAACGGATGCGTGAGGTCAATCAACTGCTCCAGATCGATCTGGAACAGCTCACGTTGCGGGTGTCTGGACTCACTCTTAGGGCGCATGATTTCCCCGGAAATTGCTGTGTTTTGAACAACTTCTGAGAATATTTTACCACGAAATTCACCCTATATCATTGATTCTTTACTGTGTTATGAGTTTATCAGGATCGACTAACTATATCTCGTCGAAGAGTCTTGTTTGCCGCTCGTGTTTATTGTTGCATTTTGTCCAATCTCGAACAATTTCTTCCATAGTTCTTCCTGTACTGATGCTGTTCGGCCATAATTCCAAAACGCCCTTGTCGTCGCAGCTTCCAGCAAACGAATCGGCTTGCTTACAGAGTGTCCAGATAGGCCGTGGCACATTTCTCGCGCTGTTCATTCTGGCGAGCATCCAGCCTCCTTTCAGCTTTTCTCCATATAGTGTAAATCGCAGGATGCCCCTGCGCAGGCTGCTTTCGATATCGTCCGATTCCAGATGTGGTTCCCACGTTCCGCGATCCCAGAGCATGATGGGACCAGTCTCATGCACGCCCTCGAACAGTACGTTCGCCCTGTTGTGATCCTCCATCTCGATGGCCTCACGAATGAATCCGGCACGGTTGTTTGGCCCCTCTGGAAGAGCCCAACTCAACAGCACTCCGTTCCACTCCAGTCTGAGGTCGTAATGGAGGCGCGTTGCATGATGCTTTTTCATGGCGTAGGGGCGCTCGCGAAGAGCGCGGCGGTTAGCTTCTGTTTCCATCTCGCAGTGTCTTACTCCTTCCTGTCGGCTTCTCCTGGCAGGTACTCCAGGATACCCAACGACGATCCTCAAGATACAGCCAAGATCTCGTGCGGTACTCACCTTGCTACTTGGTTGCGCGCTCTCGCCACAGTCGGCGGAGCATTGCAGAACGATTAATACGCCATAGAGCGCAAGCGTTCACACTGCTTGCAGGCAAACTTCGGCCGCACATGGCGAATCACCTTGAAGTTAGCCGGAATATACTCCAGCATCTCGGCCACATCCTCGCCGAAGTTGCGCAACTGGCCGCCGCAATCGGGGCAGCAGTCGTGACCTGGAAGATGAGTTATAACCTCGCGGGGAAGATGCGCGGGAAGCGGCTTACGCGATGGGCGGGACTTGGAACTGGACTTGGCCTCTGACGTCGGGGCTTCTATCTGTACTTCAACGGCAGCCTGTTCCGTCTCCGTCTTTTCCAGGCGCAACTCAAACTGCTCAACCTGGATAACGGCCTTTTCGCTCATCGCGCTGAAGATCATGCGGCGCAGCTTCTCGACGACCAGCTTCAGATGTTCCACCTGTTGTGTGTGAATCGAGGCTCTCGGACTGCGCAACGACCAATGCCTTCAAGGCCTCTATGTCGAGCTGATCGAGGTCGGGAAGCGCAACAACATCCATGCAATAAGTATGCCAAGAAGTTATGGATAAGTCATCCATAATATGCTCATGAATACAAGAAAATCATGCTTGTCACTTATACCGCGATCTGCGGCGTCCAGGTTCTCTCCGGCCTGCGCCAATCAATGCCTTCCATGAGCATCGACAACTGCGCGCGCGTCAGTGCGACGGTTCCTTCCCTTGCTTGCGGCCAAACGGATCGTTCACGCTCCAGTCGTTTCGCAAATAGACATGGACCGTCTTCATCGGCCCACAAAATCTTGATCGTGTCGCCGCTGCGCCCGCGAAAAACAAAGACGTGTCCGGAAAATGGGTGGTGCTTGAGGATCATCTGCATCTGCGCACTCAGCCAGGAAAGCCGCGCCGCATATCGGTCACTCCTGCGGCGATCCAAATACGTGTGCCTGTGCGCAGCTCGATCACTTGCGCGGGCTCTCCAGAATCGCTTGCAGCACTGCACTGTCCGCGCCGTGTTCCACGGTGATCTTGGCGCGGCCTGGGAACTCAATATGAATCGTGCCTGTCGCGATCTCCGGCTCTGGAATGACGGCCTGCTCTCGCTGCGCCTGCGCCGCAGAATCTGTTGCTGTCAGCACTACCGGCAATAGCGCCGATGCGTGTCCTTCGAACTCTACAAGCTTCCCGGCGCGATAAGCTCTCCGCCACTGAAATACCTGATGCGAGTTCACTCCTTCGGCCTGCGCCACTCGCGCCATGCTCGCCCTGGGCCGCAAGGTCAGTTCCACTATCCGCCGCTTCTCCGCTACCGTTCGCCGTACGCGCGCCTTAGTCGTTGCCATGTCCTTATCGTTGCAAGGCTGCGAGTAGGTGTCTAGTGTGGAAACACAAGACGCTCACGTTTTACTCCACAGTGATGGTAAACGTCTGCGTGCTTTTGACCGAGCTGGCACTTGTGTACGTCGCCACATATACGTTTGCGCCCGTACTCAACGCGATACTGTTTATTTGCCGCGCGGTGGAGGTGAATCCATTGGGTCCGGTCCAACTCCAGCTTCCGCCCGTTACCGGTTGCGGACCAAGGTCCACTGCCGTAGTAGTGGAAGCCACGGTTGCGGTGGATTCCTCGGTCCAGGTCGAGCCGCCATTCACGGAGATATATGGAGTGATTGCGTTGGTCGTTCCGCCGGTGACCGTGATGGTAAACGTCTCAGTGCTCTTGCAGCCCTGCGCGTTGGTATAAGTCGCCACATACACATTTGCGCCCGTGCTCAGCGCGATACTGTTGATCTGGCGCGCAGTGGAAGTGAATCCGTTGGGGCCGGTCCAACTCCAGCTTCCGCCCGTTACTGGCTGCGGGCCAAGGTCTACCACCGTGCTAGTGGAACTCACGGTGGCGCTGGTTTCCTCCGTCCAGGTTCCGCTTACCGAAATGTACGGCGTGATCGCGGTGGATGTGCAGGTGGTAGTACCCACGGTCAGTGAGATCGCGGTGGATGCGCTCAGTGTGCCGGAGGTTCCGGAGATTGTGACAGTAGAGGTTCCAAGCGCAGCTGAGGCGGCGGCTGTGAAAGTCAACACGCTGCTGCCGGTGGTGGGATTAGTGCTGTAGGCGGCAGTTACGCCGCTGGGCAGGCTCGAGTTAGTCAGAGTTACCGAGCCGGCAAATCCTCCTTCGTCCGTCACCGTAATGGTGTCGGTGGCGCTGGCGCCTGGGGTAACTGACAATGCGGACGCCGAACGCGCGAGGGTAAAGCTCGGTGTTCTGGACAGCAGGCCATAAACGGCTACCTGCTCAGAATCTGTCCCAACATATACTTTGCCATTGGCGATGGTCGGCGCACAGAACTTTGCGTAGTTTCCAAAGCCATCCCGCGATGAATTCTGCGAGGTGCTCCAAAGCAGCGTACCTAAGTTAGTGGCGTCGTAGGCGTACATGTTGCCTGGAACAGTTGCATGGTCGGGGTCGCCGGCAGGAGAAGTTGCCCAAACTATTGCTGTGCCTGCAGTGGTTTCGTCGGAGGATACGGACACCGTTCCACTAGTGGTTCCGCCGGGGGGGGAGTATGCGCTTTGCGACGAAGGAGATGTACTAAAGGCGCCACCGTTCCAATGATACATCTTGAGTGGTTCGCTGACGCCCCAGATATAAAGATTGTTGTTCCAAAAGGCAGGATTTCCCCATAGCCCATTGGTCGCCTGAAACTCCTGAACATTTTGATCCGCGGATGTGTTTAACTTCCCCATGTTGTCCGTATTGACAACATACAGCGTGCCAGCCTTGCTCCCGCCCGCAATGTAACTGGTGCCCGGTATGGCGAATGCACCGGTCGAACCGAGGTCCATATCTTCGCCGTTCCATGTGTTGTACAAATTGGGCTTGAAGTAATCGAGGACAGTCAGAGTGCTGCCACTCGGAGCGAGCTTAAGGAAACTTTGCCCGTAATCCTCGGAGGCATTATCCGTGCTCTTCGTGCTGTTGGCAGTAACCACATAGATGTTGTTCGAGGAGTCGGCGAGAAGGCCTTGGCCGCCCATCCAGATCGCCCCTTCGCCGCTGTTGGGAGTCACGTTGAATACATACTCTTGCTTCAAGGTGCTGGGCGAATAGCCTAACAGCCATCCATGGTATGGATCGTGGTCTTCGTGCGAGGCGAAGGCCAGATAAATGACTCCATTAATGAGCGAAACGGCAGCCCTCTGATTTTCCTGCGACGCGACAAACGAAACCGTTGACCCATTGCCCTCGACACCTGAGCCGCTGGAGGTCGCCGCAATCTCCACCGGACCGCCAAACTTTTCAGTACCGGTGGTAATGTCCAATGCGTGCAGACGGAAGATCTGCGTGCTGTTTTCGTAGGTTTTGGCTGCGACGTAAATGGTGCCGCTTGAGGGATCAATGACCGGCGTGCTGATGATGCCAACCTCAACCTGAATATTTGGCGTATTGATGACAGAACTCGGAACGGGTGTTCCAAGTGAAACACGCCAATACTGTGTCCCGGAATCCGCGTCGAAGGCATATACGCTGTCATGCGCGGTGGCGACATAGACCACATTGTGCGTTCCTCCGGAGATCTCCACATTGGGATCATAGAGCGGCTGCGCGTAAACAAAGCCGTCGACTGGCATGGTAAACAATTTACCAAAGGAAGTTTCGTTGACGTTGCTGGTGGTGAGGATTGTCTCGTTCGGATTGGCGCCGGAGCGGCTCAGGTCGTTGTGCTGGGTGAGCACGCTGACCGACTGGCTCACGCCGGTTTGCAAAGACAACATTGTCAAAACGATAAACGCAGGCAAGGCGGCTTGACGCGCCAAGGGAGATTTGCGAAGCATGGGGAGTGCTCCTTTCTCAATTGCCCGCAGTATACCTGTATTTTTGCGTCACTAGCAAGCGCAGTATTGAACACTTCGCTTCTACAATTTTTTCTCTTCTTACCTCGCTTCACAACCCGCCATTACACCAAATTTACATGGACTCAGACCAAAGTAAACACACAATCCATCTGCCTGGTTCCAAAGCGGATCACTTTTTTCGCGAGATACAGCTCCATACCATCGTAAGTGCCGTTCAATTGGGGTCGGTTCCTCTGCGGTTACTGGGCCGTTTCAAGGCCCACTCGATTGTCCCTTCCAGAGACAACTTGACAGATGCATATTCTTCACTGGAGATAGCACCTTGTAACCGGTCGGTTTCAAGTTGAAACAGTCCTTCCTTTAAAGCCTCTACCGAGGCCACCGAGTTCTGCGCGGTTGGTGCAGTTACTTGCACGAACCTTGTTATCGCACTGGTGGGCGTGTGCTGCTTGCGCAAGCCCAGGAATCCAAATGTTCCAAGCATCACAGCGATGCTGGCGCTGAGGAGCCAGGATGGCAATCGTCCTGACGATGCGATAGACCCTGAAACAGGAACAGCTTCCAACGCGTTCGCACTTTGAACGCGCGTTTTGGAATTGCCTGTAATAGAAGACGATGGAGCAATGAGAGCACCGGCAGGCAGTTTCGGTGGAGCATGAACATGAGCGTGCATCGGCGAAAGCGCTACAACTCCAGAGATTTCGAACTCCGGTCCCTCTCCCGCTTTCACTTGCTCGGCCGCCTCTACATGATATCTATTATTGCCCAAAGGAAGAATCTGGAAGGCTGTGGACCGAGACTCAAATGTCATCGTCGGCGGAATCATGACCGCCAATTGCTGCAGTGGATACAGGTTCTTCGTACGAAATGTGGCGCGGCCATCATAAGGCAAATCGTAGTTGAATGCGAATTTAGTGGCTCCCGGGCGCAAGGGGAAGCTCACCGTGTAATGTCCAGGCTCTCCGTGGACAGACGTCGCGGAAATCATCGATCCGATGTTTTCCGGACCGGCAGCCAGAACTGAATCGATCTTTGCAGCGCCCGGTAGGTAGACTTCAAAGGTTCGATTGCTTGCTTGAGTCACCGGCGGCTTGGAATCATTTTTGATTTCAATCATGTCGGAGACATGAAGCAGCTTTCCATGGGTGCCCACGCGGATGATTTCGATGCCGCCGGTAATGCCCATCACCTCGGCTGCCGCATCGGCCACGTCAATCGGAAGAGCATTACCCGTTGAAACCTGCCGATCGTAGTTGACGCCTTGATGAATCACGCGAACCAGGTGCGGCCTATCGAGATGGCGGAATTCGAGGGTGAATGACCCTTGGGAGTCGGTCTTGGCGCGTGCTTCCTCCTGCGCCTCCTGGCCAACACCAAAAAGTATCACTTCGTCCCCAGCAGCAGGCCGGCTGTTGGTCTGGTTACGGACAACACGTGTGATGGAGTCGGCTGCAGGGGAGGCCGAAGAACACAAGGTGAGGATACCGACGCCTAAGACGACCTTTCGTTTCCAGGATTTCTCCCTGCGGTTACGCATCGTCGATCTCCTTTTGTTGACGACTGAAATGTTCAATCCAAGTTGGACACACCCGACAAGCTCTCAACGCATTATTCCCTTGCCTACGGCGTCCTGATTCTCTTGTGCATCACTTGGATACGGTATCTTTTACGCCAGATGTCGCCAGGTGCGGCGTGTAACCAAACATAATAGCGGTTTCTACTTCGGCGGGCTTTCCGTCTCTCAAGTACGGCCTGAACTTCCATCGTCCCAAAGCATCGGTGACGGCCTTTGCCTGATCGGGAAATGCTCTGAGAAAATGAATGTGCTTGACTTTTCCATCCTTGTCGATAACGATCCGGACCGGAACCGTATTGAAGCGATGCTCTGTGAAAATCGGGTTAACTCGCGCGATAACGTTTTCATCTCTCACATAATCCTTGATACATGCAGGCACAGCATCTTCGCCTGTCAGACTATCCACCGCCGATAACTTCATCTTGTTCATCTCCTGCATCAGGCTATCCAGGAGTTTGATATCGGTGCCGCTCAGCACCACCTCCACCGCATGACAGCGGATTTGAGTCGCCAACACATACCAATGCAGCTCAGCTGCAGGAGACCAATAGGCGAAGAACGTGAAGGAGCGGCCGCCGATCGCAATCTGCGATGGTGATCGTTCGACCTTATAAACGGACTGCAAATTCTTCTTTGTGTAATTGATGAGTTCCACTGAGTTGGACACCGGAAGCGGCGTGAAGAACAAATCGTCGGCAGTGATCATGATGCTTCCGCGGACCGGTCCTTTGAAAGTATCCGCGGGTACGATCTCCGCCAGCACATAGCGGCCGCTATCCGACGGAGGCGGCCCTTTGTATTTCTCCGTCCAATCCGCAGGAAGCGCCCACGATATTCCAAAATACTGGTCATGAAAGACTTTGTTGGTTACGTTCCCGTCTTCCGGCAGTGTCGTTATGGAATCGCTCGCGCTCGCCGATGCACCCTTTACCAGGATGACTCCTTTAGGAACCTTCGTCACCGCTTGCGCGTCGTTGAAACCGCTGAAATTATTCATTGGAGAGTCTTGCAGCACCGCCGCTTGCCCCCAGGCAGGCGAACGCATGGAGCACGCACATATAGCCAGAAAATAAATCCATCGAATGTGCATATCTACTTCCCGGAAATCAAGCAATTTAGTCCGAGCGTTACGCCCGGCAGGACGTGCATCCACACCAACGAGAAAGCATCCGGCGAGATACATCTTTGTATCTCGCCGGCAAGAGAAGAGAGGTTACAGAGAGCGCAGAAAATCGATCAACGCCTGCTTCTGCGTTTGATTCAGGTTGTCGTAATTGGTAATTACCGTGTTGGCTTCGCTGCCATTGGAAGAGTGATTCTGAATGGATGCGGAGATGGTCAGATCGCGGCCGTCATGATCGAAGAAGATCCGCTGGCCCAATCCCCACAGGGGAGCCGTGCGGAACTCATCACCGCCCGCGTTGCCCTGCGAGATGTTGTCCGCGAAACCCGTACCCATGTGATGGAGTTCAAAATCGGAGAACGCGGGCACAGGCTGCTTGCTCAATGCGGGAACGAAATTCGACGACTGCGTTGTACCCGGACTCGGATTGTGGCAGGTTGCGCAGCCGATTGAGACGAAAATAGCCTTGCCGGCGGCGATCGTAGCAGCGGGAACTGGCTCTCCGTTCAGAATGACCCCGCCGGGTGGAGGCGGAGCCAGAAATCGCATGAGGTTGGCAAAGGCCGAGACATCGTCGAGAACCGCCGAGTTGGGGGTCTGTGTTGGGTTTGACGTGTCTTCCGGGTACCCGGTTCCCGTAAGGTTCAGGCAGCTTGCCGGCAGCCCCTTGCCCAGTTGGTCTTCCTCGGGCAGCGGGCGTTCGTTGTTATACAACTCGTTGGTGACGCCCACCTCGACGTTGTAGGCCTCACCAGCAAAGACCTGCAGCGATTTATTCTGAGCCTTCCAGCCAAACTTGGTGATGGTGCCGTCATTGGTGTTGCGGTTGAAAGAGCCGGAGATGCCAAAGCTATTGACAAGATTGGCCGTCCGATTATTCAGCAGGGTTGAGTCGTCAAGGTTCTCGACCAAACCGGTGCCAAATGTGGGCGTAGGAATCCTGAAGACGACGTTGCCGGCCGTCTCGGCAGCGGCGAAATTAGGCTGAGCCAAGCTGGTGCAGGCGCCCCTGTCGGAGCGGCCGGAAACAGTGAACAGGTCTTCCACTCCGCCGTTGACAACGCCCGTATCCACAGTCCCGTTGCTGTTCATCATGTACACGAAGCGAGCTTCGCGGGTGGGGCCGCTGGCGGTGATGAAGGACGGGGTGGCATTGCCGGGTGCAACCCCGTTCGTGGCGAATTCGAACTGGGGATTGACGGCAGCCCCCGATCCACCCGCGGCAGGTTGCGCATGGCAGGATACACAGCTATTTGAGTTGAATCTCGGTCCCAGGCCGTTGTTGGGGGGAGTGGAAACTGACTCCACCTGCTGGAAGCGAACGAGACCAGCGTTGAAAAAGGTGAGGAAACCCGTTGTGTCGCCCGACGGAATGATCGTTGCGCCGGTGCCACGACTGGCGCTCTGCACTCCGGGATCGGTTTGAGCGACTGCGATTCCGGCGAAGATGATCATCGCCGAAGCTATCACTGATGCGAATCTTGTTGTCTTGATCACTTTCCCTCCTTGCGGATTCATCTGGAGAAACAATTCTGGATCCGGCTTCCGGTCCCGATTGAAATGCTGAGGGACCGAATCGCCGACAACGCATGAACTCTTGCGATCACCGTCACAATGAGTTCCTGATCCGTGTCGAGAAGAAGCGTCAACAGATTACGACTAAGAACTCGACATGGTCTTTTAGTGAAGTCGATCCTGATAAACTCATAACACAGTAAAGAATCAATGATATAGGGTGAATTTCGTGGTAAAATATTCTCAGAAGTTGTTCAAAACACAGCAATTTCCGGGGAAATCATGCGCCCTAAGAGTGAGTCCAGACACCCGCAACGTGAGCTGTTCCAGATTGATCTGGAGCAGTTGATTGACCTCACGCATCCGTTGGCAGTACTTGCGCAGAAGATTGATTGGAAACAGTTCGATCTTCTGTTAGGCGGCAGTTATCATCCCACCCAGGGAGCCCCCGGTACGCCGACGCGTCTGATGGTGGCGTTGCACTTTTTGAAATATCAAACCGATCTGAGCGATGAAGATGTGGTCGCGGGGTGGGTCGAGAATCCCTATTGGCAGCACTTCAGCGGCATGCGATATTTTCAGCATTCGATGCCGATCGATCCCTCCAGCATGACGCGTTGGCGCAAGCGTCTGGGCGAAACCGGAGCCGAACAGATGCTGCGCGAGACCCTTGCAGCTGGCATGCGCATGAAGGTGATCCGCCCGGCGGAGTTACAACGTGTCAACGTGGATACCACGGTACAGACCAAGGCCATTCGCTTCCCGACCGATGCGCGTTTGTATCATCGCTGTCGCGAGAGGCTGGTGAAAGAAGCACGTGCCGAAGGTCTCGAAATCAAGCAGAGTTATCAGCACGTGGGCAAGCGTCTGTTGATGCAATCCAGCCGCTACGCTCATGCCCGGCAGATGAAGCGTGCCCGCGCTTGTACGCGCCAGTTAAGGACTCAACTGGGCCGGGTGCTGCGCGAGATAGATCGTCAAGTTACAGAACCCTCGCGCAAGTTATCCGGTCTGCTGGAAACAGCGCGTCGCATTCATAGCCAGCAGAGGCACGACAAGAACAAGGTGTACAGCGTTCACGAGCCTGAAGCCGAGTGCATCGCCAAAGGAAAAGCGGGTAAGCCGTATGAGTTCGGCAACAAGGTCAGCGTCGCGGTCAGCAGCCGGGGCGGATGGTTCGTCGGGGCCAAGAGCTTGACTGGCAATCCCTACGATGGCCACACGCTAGCCGAGCAGATGAAACAAGTTAATAACTTGATCGGCGACATAGTTAGAGAAGTGCATGTGGACATGGGCTATCGCGGCCACGACTATGTGGGCAATGCCACGATCTATGTGGACAAACGACGGCGAGGCCGAACGCCAAAGACGCTCTGGAAAAGAATGAAACGCAGAGCGGCTGTCGAACCTAGCATCGGACATCTGAAGAACGAACACCGGTTAGAACGTAACCGGTTGAAGGGCGTTGCCGGAGACGCGATCAACGCCATCCTCTCGGCCGCGGCGATGAACTTCCACAAGTTGCTGAGAGCCTGTGAGGGCAAACTTGTCGTCCAAATCAGGGCTATTCTGGGCCGACTCCTGTACCAATCGACCTTCACCAGCTTCCTGATCGCCGTGCCATCTGCCTGAAATCGGCTTTTTCAGGATCGACTAATTTACATTCCCGTTGGAGTGGTGGAGAAGATGAAGGATCCGGTCTGGCGGCAGCAGAGCTGGGAGCAGATCAGCAGCCAGGTGCACGTGGACAAGGTCTACGTCGAGAGCTATCGCAGTGGGGAGCTGGCTAGTGACGAGGTGCTGGAGTCGGTGAAGAAGTTCTTTTCCGAGCATGGAGTCGAGGCATCGGGCGGCATCGCCTTTGCGGCAGGCGGGGATTACGTGGGCTTCGAGGGTGAGCACGACGACAGCGGCCAATTCGTCTCTTTCACGTATACCGATCCCAAGCAGCGCGCATATGTAAAGCACGTCTCGGAGGTGACCGCGCGCCACTTCGATGAGATTATTCTGGACGATTTCTTCTTCAACAACACCAAGCGCGACTCAGACATAGCGGCCAAGGGTGATCAGACGTGGAGCGAATTCCGGGTGAAGCTGATGGACGATGTGTCGCGCGAATTGGTGGTGGGCGCGGCGCGGGCGGTCAATCCTAAGGTAAAGGTGATTATCAAGTTCCCCAACTGGTATGAGCATCTCCAGGCCAATGGATACGATTTGGACCAGGAGCAGAAGATATTCAGCGGCATCTATACGGGCACCGAGACTCGCGATCCGGTGGATACCGATCAGCACTTGCAACAGTACGAGAGCTATCAGATTCTCCGCTACTTCAATAACGTTGCTCCGGGGCGGAACGGCGGCGGCTGGGTGGATACGTACAGCATCCACTCCATCGACCGATACGCCGAGCAGTTGTGGGATACGATGCTGGCCAGGACGCCGCAGATTCTGCTTTTTCAGTATAGCGATCTGCTGCGCGCCGCGCCGATGGGCGAGCGCCAGGCATGGAGCGGGTTGGAGACCAGCTTCAAGGCTGCCGAACTGGAGAAGTGGAGCGGCAGCGCCGCGGGCACGGCGAATTTTGCTGCCGTGGCGGGCTACTCACTCTCCAAGGTCAATGCGGTTCTGGGCAAGCTGGGCAACCCGATCGGCATCGCCAGCTACCGGCCTTATCAGTCCACGGGCGAGGATTTTTTACGCGACTCACTGGGTATGATCGGGATTCCGGTGGAGACGTACCCGGAGTTTCCCGTCAACGCTCAGGCTGTGCTGCTTACCGAAGACGCCAAGTATGACAAGGAGATCGTAAGCAAGATCAAGGCGCAACTGGAGCGGGGCGGATGCGTCATCATCACCTCCGGGTTGTTGAAGGCAATCCAGGACAAAGGCTTCGACCGGATTGCCGAGATAACCAACACTGGCAATGTGCTGCGGGTGAACGATTATTGGGGCGGATCGGGGGCGGGAACCGGCGCCAGTCTGGGTAATACCAAGGATCTGCTCGTACCGGAGATTCAGTTCATGACCAACGACGCATGGCCGGTGGTGCGTGGAACGGCCAATGGGCGCGGTGCGCCGTTGCTGGTGATGGATCGCTATTCAAAGGGCGTGCTCTATGTGCTGACCATTCCGGAGAATGCGAATGACCTGTATGAGCTGCCTCAACCTGTGGTGACATCCATCCGGCACTATATTCTGGAGAGCCTGCCGGTGCAGATTGATGCTCCGAGCCAGGTGAGTCTCTTCGAGTACGACAACAAGAGCTTTGTAGTGGAGAGCTTTCGCGATCAGCCGGTGAAGGTGACGGTGATTGCGCCCATGGGCATGACGAAGCTTCGCAACCTTGTGACGGGAGAGACGGCGCAGGCAATTGCAACGGCTCCCGCACCGGTCGAGGGATTGCACCGGCGTCAGCGCCCGCAAAAAACTGCGCGCTTCGAGATCGAGGTTGCTCCGCATAGCCTTGTCGCTTTTACTGAGGAATAGGATGCTCGGGCGATGGCGCGCTCATACAGGGCGCGCTGGCCCACGCCGCGTGCCAGGGACCAACCAACGATTCGATCTGAACCCGTTCCAGCATCGCGATCAATTGCCGCTGCCTGCCGGTTAGAGGCCCAAGCTCCGCTTCCAGCCGGGGGAACAAACGACCTTCCATCAAGAGAAGAAATTGCTTCAACTGGCCGGAGAGGGCAAGCTATATAGAATGGCGTTCTTTTACGTTAGGTCTGGTCGGCTAACTCTATGCGAATGTTCGGAATCCCCACGCATATATATGTTCAAAACCGGAGTTTTCAAGAGGCTTTAATGACAATACATGATGCTTGTCGACGGATTGCGGAGGCGGTGTCTGAGGTTGTGAAAGTTTCAATTAAGCTGATTCCCCTTTCTGCCGATAGAAGAAGTGTCGCATATCTTGCGACAGAAGAGGGGATATGGGCCTGATTTCATGGAGCAGCAAATACTCCGTTGGCGTGAAGAACCTGGACGACCAGCACAAGAAACTTATCGAATATCTGAACGAGTTGCATGCCGCCATGCTGAAGGGGCAGGCGCAGAGCGCGGCCGGCGCGCTGCTACCCAAAATGCTGAGCCATGCGCGCGAACACTTTTCCACCGAAGAACGATTGATGGAAAGCACAAAGTATTCGGGTCTAGCGGAGCAGCGCGCCGAACACGGAGCCTTGCTCGCCAGGATCGATGAGTATGCCGCCCGGCACAAGCGGGGCGACAAGGCTGTGTACCTGGAATTGCTCAATTTCATGCGCGACTGGCTGACTCAGCATATGCTGCAAGTGGACAAAAAGTACACCGCGTGGCTGAACGAGCATGGCATTCGCTGAACTGCCCGCTCATCCTGGCATTTTTTTTGTCGATGAACTCTTTGCCGGGAATCTCCGGCAGGAGAAGACAGATGGCGTTGATGACATGGAATGACCGCTACTCGGTGGGCGTGAAAGCCTTGGACGAACAGCACAAGGCTCTGGTGGATACTCTCAACAAGCTGCACGAAGCCATGATGAAGGGGCAGGCGAAAACCATCACCGGCCCGCTGCTGACCAAACTTGTGAAATATACACAGGAGCATTTTGCCGCGGAAGAAAAGCTGATGAAGGCAACCGGCTATCCGGGACTTGTGCAGCATATCTCCAAGCATCAGGCTCTAATCAAGCAGGTGGGCGAGTTTGTCGGGCGTTACGAGCGGGGCGAAATCACGCTCAGCACGGATTTGCTGAACTTTTTACGCGACTGGCTCGGCACCCACATTCAGAAAGAGGACAAGGAATATGGTCCGTGGCTGAATAAGAACGGCGTTTTCTGAGTTATTGCGTGACTCGGCAGATGCTGCTCATTTTTCTGCCTGGTCAGCCGATATGATCCTTGCCGGAGATTTTCGGCTGGGGGTTGCGCATGGCGCTAATGACGTTTGGGCAAAACTTTTCCGTGGGCGTGCAGGCGGTTGACAGTCAGCACAAGGTCCTCTTTGACATTATTAATGAGTTGCACGCGGCAATGATGAAGGGCCAGGCGCAGAGCCTGACCGGGCCGCTGCTGAAGAAGCTGGCCGACTACACGCGCAACCATTTCTCGGCTGAAGAGGCGATGATGGCCTCCGCCAAGTACCCTGCTCTGGAGGCCCACAAGAACAAGCATCGCGATCTGGTCAAGCAGGTCGAGGATTATGTTGAGCGCTACGAGAAGGGTGAGATCACCATCAATCTGCACCTGCTCAACTTTCTGCGCGACTGGCTCACCAATCACATTCAAAAGGTGGACAAAGAGTACAGCCCCTGGATGAATGAGCATGGGGTGCATTGAGCCGTACGCTGGAGGTCGCTATGACCTACGCAGATTCAAGCACAACTCCCGCTCTGAGCGCTCCGCTTCCGGAACGGCCTCGTCGTCCATTCAGGGATGAAGATCTGATGATCTGGAGCGAAAAGATCGGTGTTGGCATCGGCGTCATCGATACCGAGCATCAGGATTTGTTTGACGCCATCAATGATCTTCATGTTGCGGTCATCGGGCATGAAGATCGCGCGTCGGTCAGTTCGCTGCTGATCAGAGTGGTGGAAGGTACACGCGCTCACTTCACCTCGGAAGAATCATTGATGGAGAGGGTCAAGTACAACGGCAAGACTCTGCACGCCCTCAAGCATCAGTATCTGCTGGATCAGATCGATGCTTTTGACGCCCGTTACAGACGCGGCGTTGATCTAAATGAGCATTCGCTCATCTTCATCCGTGATTGGTTTATTCCGCACATTCTGGAGGTCGACAAGAACTTCGGCCTCTGGTACAGCGAACACTGCCTCCGCTAATCGTGGCTACCAAAGGCCCGGAATCAAGCGAGAACGCGTTTGCGCGGCGAACTCAGGATAGCCCTGAAGATTCTGCAAGAGAAAGTGGTCCTCGCGGGCTGTCCGCCAGAGAATCAACGCCAGGATCAGAGCGGCAACCACCAGCGCCCAACCCGAACCCAGCATCAGCGCCATGGCGGGATACAACAGAATCATGCCCACATACATCGGATGGCGCACCATGCGATAGGGGCCGGTAGAAACAACGGCGTGACTGCGTTCGGATTGGATGCGCACTGTCGCTTCGGCAAAGCGATTCATCGCCACGACCCAGCCAATCAATCCCGCTGCCGACAAAAAAAGAAGCACCCCCGGCAGCGCGCACCAAAGCGGCAGCGGCAGCCAGTGGAAGCGGACAGAGTCCAACCCGGCAACGGCAATCTGCAGATAGGTCAAGGGAAGAAATATTCCGTAAAACAGCTTGTCGAAGCTTTGCGTCTGCTTGAAGTTCGGCTTGACGCGCGCGCTCATCAAGCCCGGATTGAAACAGCGAGCCAGCGCAACCGCGGCCAGCATCGAGAGTAGATAGACCGCGAAGACGGCCCAGCCCCGCTTCCAATCCAGGCGTCCCGCACTGGCGAAGAGAATCGTTACCCAGAGTAGGATCGGCCCCAGTCCCAGAGCGCCCTTTCCAATACGCGCACGGAAGCCCGATGCAGTCTTGACTTCCGGCAAGGAGGCGTTGGAATCTTGCATAAACATCCTCCGTCTTTCGGCTTTCAGGCCTCGAACAAAAATTGCGCTTCAGCCCACTGCGGCGCGGAGGCTGGCTTCGGCTCGGAGGCCAGATCGTAGATCAGCCGCTCCAGCACCAGCCGCTTGTCCGGCGGCGAGGAGCGCAACTCCAGATCGGCGCGGGCAATCAGCCGCAGCGCCCGCGTCAGTTCGCGCCGGCTCTTGTAGCGGCGCGCCTGGCGGATCAGATCGTCGGCGGCAAAGGGCGGCATGCGGAAGCCCTGCCAGAGCGCCTGCCAGATGGCCCGCGAATCGCGCACATTCTTTTCCTGGATCACCAGCATCTGGCGGAAGGTCTTTGCCAGCATAAAGAGATGGCCGATGGCCGAGTCCTCGCCGGCGTCCGAGCTATTCAACAGCCCTTGCAACAGCGCCAGCGCCTTGGCCCGGTTGCGCGCGCTGATAGCGTCGGTCAGTTCATAGAGCGAGCGCTGCTTGGCGGAGAGCACCATCGTCTCCACGTCGCCCAACGTAATCCGCCCGCGCCCTAGCGTGAAGAGCAGCAACTTCTCCAGCTCCGAGGCGATCATCATCATATCCGCACCCAGCGCATCCACCAGCTCGCGCGCCGCATCGGAGTCCACGCGCACGCCCTTTTCCTGTGCGGTAGCCGTCACCCAGCGCATCGCGTCATCCTCACCCACGTGCGCCAACTCGACCATGCCGCAACGCTGGCCCAGCGTCTCGGTCAGCCGCTCGAAGCGGTTCTTGTCATCCATCTCCATGCGCCGCAAGTCAGAAGGAATATGCACAAAGTCGGCGGCAAAGATGAGAAGCGCTTGCGGATTGGGCGAGCGGAAGTAGCGCTCCAGCGCGGCAAATTCATCCTTCTTGGCCCCGCGCGTGTAAAGCTGCTTCACGTTGCGCACAAAGATCGCCTGAAAAGGCGCCATTAGCGAGGGCGATTGCGCCCGGTCCAGCACCTCGAAGATCGAAACATTGCTCAAGTCCAGATCCGACAGGCAGAAGTCGCGCAACTCATCGGGCACAAAGGCCTTCAGCACGGCCTTCCGGCAGCGGTCCAGCAGAAAGCTTTCGTCGCCCACCAGCACGTACCCGGGTTTGAGCGGCCCCGTGCCCGCGCCCGCAGCTTCAATCTCCGCCACAAAGCGGCCCGTCGCCGTAAAGCCCGCACCCCAGCGCGCGCCGCTCATCGCCTTGTCTCCCGGCTATCGAATGCCTTTACCATGCGCCTCCAGAATACTCCATCCAAGGGAAAAAGCGTTCATCAACCGGGCATTCTCCGAGGGCAGACGCATCTTCAATCTCTGGCCAGGCGGCGTTTGCAGAAGAAGAAAAAACGAAATCCGGGAGGAAGATTATGGCTTTCTTTCTGCCGGATTTTCACATTGCGGGACAAAAGTTGCGTTTGCGCGCACATCGGCAATTTTTTCTAAAGCTGGGTTCTGTATAGGAATGACGGGGGATTCTAGCCTTTTTGCCGTTGGATTCCGGCTAGGGCGATGAATCAATGTGCACGGTTTGAAAATAAAGGAGGGGGGTGGGGGTCGAGGCGCACGGAACTTGGGCTGAGGGAATGCGGGGCTAAGGTTCGCGCGGGGATGGGCATCTTGTTCATCTGATTGGATTGTGCGCCTTTTGAGTTTAATCATCCGCAAATGCAGGAATAAAATGCGTCTTCCCTGACGCATTCCTCACCACTTGCGGTGGGGTCGGCGGCTCGCTACTCGCTCGCTTGGGGTTCGTGGATTATCCGGAGAGTGGACAGTACGCACGGTTGAGGTTCATGGTTTCCTGGTCCCAAAAGCGGGACCCGGGGCACCCGCTAAGGTAGCGTTGATGCAGTTGATCGCGAATATCCGCGAGGGTCTCGTCTACGTAAGCGCTGTTGCGGAGCAGCCGCCAGCGCGGAACAATGGAAGACATTAAGCGTAGCCAGGATCGTCCCCGCGCCCCTGAGAACGCCTTGTGTTGGCGCTCCTTTGTCAAGCAATTGCGGCTTCTAGGATCATCCCCACTTCGGCGCCAAACACTCCTTCACACTGAATCCAAGTTAGCGGTCGGTACAGGAGTAGCAGGGATCGATGGAGGCCTGAATAAGCGGCGTGTCGGCCAGCCGCGCGCCTTTGATCATCCAGCGAATTGCGGGCATGACGGCAAAGGTTGGCGTGCGGACGTGGACACGGGCTGGGTTGCGCGAGCCTTCCTTCCAACTGACCGAGTACATGACCTCGCCGCGCGGCGCTTCCACGCGCGCTGTAGCTGTTCCCGTGATAAAAGCAAACTTCTCTCCCTCGGTGGCTATCTCGCCCGGAGGCAGTTTGCTGAGCGCTTGGCGGAGAATCTTGCAGCTCTCCATGATCTCCAGCGCGCGCACCAGAAGACGCGCCGTCACGTCGCCGGCGGGTTGCACTGGCACGTCAAACTCCATCTCCGCGTAGGCCGCATAGGGCGCGGCTTTGCGCAGATCCTGAGGCACGCCGGAGGCACGCGCCACCGGGCCGACAATGCCCATGGCGACGGCCTTTTCGTTGCTCAGCACGCCCACACCCGCGCAGCGCGAGCGAGCCGTTCGGCTGGTGGTGAAGATAGGAATCACGGTGCGCGCCATCTCGGCTTCCAGTGCTTCAACCATCTTGAGAATCGCCGCCGGATCAGTGATGTCGCGGTTGACGCCGCCAATGCGATTCATCGAATAGTTGACGCGGTTGCCGCTGATGGCTTGCAAGATGTCCATGACCTTTTCGCGCAGTTCAAAGCAGGTCATGAACATGGTCTTGAAGCCCATCAGCTTGGCCGCGATGCCCGCCCAGAGCACATGTGAATGCAGCCGCTCCAGCTCCGCCATGATGACGCGAATGTACTGCGCGCGCGGCGGAGGCGTTCGGTCGGTCAGCTTCTCCATGGCGTTACAAAGGGTGAGCGTATGGATATTCGAGCAAATGCCGCAGACCCGCTCCATCAGCGCGATCACCTGAATGTGATTGCGCGTCTCGGCCAGGTGTTCGATGCCGCGAAAGTTGAAGCCGATATGCAGCTTGGCGTCGATCACCGTTTCGCCTTCGCAGATCATGTCCAGCTTGTAAGGCTCTTCGAGCGCCGGATGATACGGACCCATGGGAATCTTGTAGCTCATATCTTCTCCTATTTCGTTGCTACGACGTCGCGCAGGTTTACGCCCGTTTCATCGCCCTGGCGCAGCAGCAGCGGCTCGTACTCGCGGCCCGTAAACTCCAAGGAATACTCTTCATGAATCTCGCGCTCGATCCAGTCCACGCCTTCGCAAAGGTCGAAGATACTTTCAATCGAGTTGCCGGTCAGCACAAAGGGAAAGCCCAACAACTGCCCGTCGAGATCCCAGTGATACTCCAGGCGGAAGCCCTCTTCCTTCGGCAGTTGATAAGCCGTGATGGTGACGAAGCGGGCGTGCAGGGCGTTCATTGCAACGGCCAACTCGCGCACGCTCATCGCACCCAGCGTGAGCCAATGCACGCCGCCTTTTTCAACAAAAGGCTCCGAGCTTCCAAGCTTTTCCGGAATACTCTCTAACAAAGTCAATTTGTGCCTCCAGAAACAGGTTCAACTGCTGCAACGGCTGCCGGTGTTGCAACAGGCTTTACTGCCGGTTTAACCGGCACTTTGCGCGCCACGGTGTAGGATTTTTTCAGCTCGCCAACGGTCAGATAGATCGGCGGGCAGGCCGACTCCTGCGAGAGCGCGTGATCTTTGCAGCCCTCGACGCAGCGCCCGCAAAAGGTGCATTGGCCCGGTTCGTAGCTCCAGGTGAACTCGCCTTTGCCTGTCTTGAATTCGATGGCCTTGGCGGTGCAGCGCATCTTGCAGATGGCGCAGCCGGAGCAGAGCGCGGGATCGAATTTGACCAAGCCGCGATAGTGCTCAGTCACATCCGGACGCAAGGGAAAGCGCATCGTCCGCGAGCCGCCCCAAAGATTCTTCCACAGCATGGTCAAAATATTCATGCAAGATACCTCATAAAGAGCACGGCGGCCACAGCCAGAACCGCGAAGATCAGCGTGCATTGCCAGTAAAAGCGCACGGTTGTGTCAATCTGCAAGCGCGCCGTGGCCGCTGCCGTCACGGACAGTGCCAGCACAATGGCGAAAGAGAGGCCGACAAAGATAAGAATCGCCAGCCAGACTGCGGAGACGGCAGGAGCCATCAGCGTGGCGACGAGGCCTGTTGCCGCAACCCATTCCAGCCCATGCGACAGCTCCCACATGGCCAGCTCTGGACCGGCGTACTCGACCATCGGCCCGGAGTAGATCTCCTGCTCGGCGTTGGGCAGCGAGAAGGGATTCAGGTGGAGCTTGGCGGGCAGGCAGACCAGCAGCGCCACAATACCCAGCCAGCGCAGAGGCGAAGACGGCAGCAGCGCCAACGCCGAAAGGCTGAAGGTGTGCTGCGAGGCAGCGATGGAAAGAATGGCCAGCAGAAAAACAATGTTATAGCTGATGCTCAAGACAGCCTCGCGCGCCGAGCCGATCTCGCCGAAGATGGAGCGCGAAGAGAAGCCCGCCGCGATAATGCACATGGACGGCATTTCCAGCAGCGCGAGCAGCAGAATCAAGTCACCCTGAAAGCCGCCCGAAGCCGGCAGTACCGGCAACAGGCCCACCGCTCCCGCCGCCGAAGAAACGGCGATCAGCGGCCATGCCCGCATCAGCGCCCCGGCAACGCCCGTGCGATCCGGCGTGGTCTTGCCCAACAGCTTGATGAAGTCAAAGAACGGCTGCATGAACGGTGGCCCAATGCGCCCCTGCATCCGCGCCACGGCCTTGCGCTCCACCCAAAGAAAGAACCACGCGCAGGGCACGGCGAAGAAAATTCCGGGAAAGATGAGCAAGCGCGCCAGTGAGGTAATTAGTGTGTTCATGCCTGCACCTCATCCGTCTTTGCCGCACACGCGCACCCATCTTTGCAGCAGGCCGATTCAGCTATCGGTATCATCAGCGACTCTTCGGGCGGCTTGTTGCCGCGCGCAGCTAGAATCTCTGCTGCCTTGGCCACGCCGAGAATAATCGCGTCCGGACGCGGCGGGCAGCCGGGAACAAAGACGTCTACCGGAATATGCTTGTCTAGCGGGCCATCCAGCGTGCGGCTTTCGATGAAGACGTTGGTTGTCGCCGGGCACGACCCGATGGCGACGACCGCCTTGGGTCCGCAAACCTGCCCGTAGACAGTGCGGATGGCGGCGGCGGCGTTGTGCGTCACCGGGCCTGTAACGACCAGAATGTCGGCGTGGCGCGGGCTGCCTTCCAGCCGCACGCCCAACTGCTCGGCGTCGTAGCGCGGCGAGAGCGAGGCGATGATCTCAATGTCGCAGCCGTTGCAACTGCCCGAGTTCATATGAAAGAGCCAAGGGCTGTGGCTGCGGCTATAACACATCAGCTTTTTCCAGAGATTCATAGCCGGCCTCCCAGCAACTTCTGCAACAGATCCGGCCAGATGCCCGCGGCCAGAATCAACACAACCAGAACAACAATCACAGACTGCAAAATGAATGGCTCCTTCTTTGGATGTTCATCGGTAGCGGGCGGATTCGCCTCGTCTGGCGGACCCCACCAATAGCGGGTCAGCGCCAGCACATAGGCGATCAGCGCAAAGATCGACGAAAGAATGAAGATTGCGGCCAGCGGCCAGCCAATCTGGAGAGCGGTTTCGTAAAGTCTCCAACGGCCCAGGAAGCCCATCGTCGGCGGAATGCCCAGCATCGCCAACATTCCGAAGAGGAAGCCAAAGGCGGCCACCGGGTAGCGTACGGCAAGGGCCTTCGGTTCGCCTTCAAGCGCGCCGTCGGCTTCAGGGCCGCTCAGGCAGATGAAGAGCAAAGCTTTGGCAAGCGAATGAGTTGCGGCCGCAAAGATTACGCCTTTGAATCCAATATCGCTCCAATAAGCGAGACAAACAAGCAGAAAGCCTATATCCTCAACCGATGAAAGAACCAGCAATCGTTTGAGGCTACGCTGCGAGAGCATCAGCAAAGCAGCGAGCAACGAGGTGATCGGTGGAAACCAAACCCAAAGTGAATGCGGGAAACAGACACTGAACTGATCTATCGCGCCGACGTAGAATTCAACCAAGGCGGCTATATCGACAACCGCAATGATGAGGCCGAGGACATGTGCGGGGAGCTCGTCTGCAAGTGAGAGTAGCCAGAAGAGCATTGGCACAGCAGCCAGTTTGACGACAATCCCCGTGATAAGCAATGCGCGCGACCACGCCCAATTCTCACCTTGGAAGTAGTTTGCGATATCGCCTTGTGCAAGAAGCTCGCTGCCCACTGCGCAAAATACCGAAATTAGCACAATGGCCAAATAAGTAAACTTGGCCGATTTAGTGCGCGCGGTAAACCAAACAAGAACCACCGTGAGCAGTGCGGCTGACTCCAGCAGTCCAAGTCGAATCCAAGGATTCTCAACAAGAAGTCCTGCAACTGAAAGTGAACCGATGATCAGCATAAAGGGCCAGAGAGAAATCTTGCCCTTTATGTCATTGACAAATGAAGTGAAAAACAATCCGACCGCCGCGATTCCAACCGCTGCGATCAATACTAGCGGGATTGGTAGTTGACCGCCTGTATAAGAACTTTGCGGAGCTGGCACGATCCATCGAACGAAAACAAAGACAAGCGCAGCAAATACAATGACGAGAATTGTGGCCTTACGTTCCAGCACAGAAACCACCACGCCCACCCCGCGCGAGATCGCCTGCAAGCCCTTCCAAACGCTCAGATAAACCGCGTCCACATTCGACCAGCGGAAGAACTCGTGCCAGTTTTGCAGGAAGATATCGGAGAAATCCCCCGCCGTCAGCCTTCCTTCGGAGGAAAGCGGCTCGCCGCCGGTGAAGATTCCTCCGCCCGCCAGCGCCGCGCCCGCTACCTTAGGCTGCCGCGAGACGTAAGCAACCGCGTAGATCGCTCCGCCCACAATCAACGAAAAGACGGCCAGCACCAATCCGCCGATGCTGGAGAAACTGCCCGCATCCGTCGACAGCCCAAGCCAGGTCACATTCACCGCGCTCATTTGCAGCGCGCCGAGGATCGGGTTGAGCAGATAGTTGACCGCCAACTGCGGCGCAACGCCCAGAATGATGCTGCCTGCGGCGATGAAGCCCATGCCCCAGATCATCGTCGGCGGGGACTCGTGCGCGTCCTTTGTCGCTTCGGTCGTGGGGCCGAGGAAGACCGCGCTGGTGGCCTTGGCGCAGAGGAAGACCGTGCCCAGGCTGACCGCCCAGGCAACCATCGCCGGAACGGCCCACCCGGCCTGCAACGCCGCCGCATAGAGCATCCACTTGCTGGCGAAGCCGCTCATCAGCGGTACTCCGGCCATGCTGCCCGCGCCAATTAACCATGATAAAGTCGTCTGCGGCATCTTGCCGGCCAACCCGCCCAGCTTGTTCATATCGCGCGTGCCGGCCGCGTGCTGCACTGAGCCGGCGGTCAAAAACAGCCCGCCCTTGAAGAAGCCGTGATTCAGGCAATGCAGCAGGCCGGCGGCAATCGCCAGCGGCGTGCCAATGCCGATGCCCATCATCATGTAGCCGATCTGGCTGACCGTCGAGAAGGCCAGCATCCGCTTCAGATCGGTCTGCACCATGGCGTACATCACGCCGATGGCCATCGTCGCCGTGCCCACCCAGACCAAAGATGCGCTGCCCCAGGCGAAGCCGCCATTGACCGGCCACGCGCCAAAGCTGTGCATGCGGCAGGCGAGATAGACGCCAGCCTTCACGTAGCAGGCCGCGTGCAACAGGGCGCTGACCGGAGTCGGCGCGGCCATCGCTTCGGGAATCCAGGTGTGCAGCGGGAATTGCACGCTCTTGGCCACCAGCGCCACCAGCATCAGCACAAAGACGCCGCCGGTGAAGGCCTGCGCTACGCCCGGATCGGTCCAGAGCCCGCTGCCGGTGCGATGATAGACCACCAGAATCGCAGCCAAGAGGCCGTAGCCCGCAATGTGGGTCATCAGCAGCACTTTGCGGGCGCCGGCGACGGCCTCGCGGTTGGTGTACCAAAAGCCCACCAAACTGAAGGAGCACAAGCCGACCAGCTCCCAGCAAAGGTAAAAGATAAAGAGGTTGGCGCTATAGACCAGCCCGACAAAGCCGCCGATAAAGACCAGCATGGTGGCGAAGAAGCGCGTCGCCGACTTGTCGTGGGCCATGTAGCCGATGGAGTAAAGCAGGACGAATGCGCCCAGGCCAGTCCCCATCAAAGCAAAAAGGACGCTGAGGGCGTCCACGTGGAGAACCAAAGCCAGAGGCCCGTCCCAGCCCATCAGGTTCACATCGATGGCCTGGCCGCCCTTCACGCAGCCGATCAACCCGATCACCGAGGCCACGGCAGGCAGACAGGCAAGAAAGGCTAGAATCCCTTTAACCCTTGCGGAACAGAGCTTTGCGACGAGAATCTGCAGCGCGGCGCCCAACAGCAAAGAGCACGGCGCGATCAGAATGAGAGTTGCTGCGTTCATACTTGCAATGCTAGTTGGCAAAGGCTCTCCTTGATGTGACGAGCCTCACATTCAGGGCCGTCGTACTGCAATGTGGTATGAATGCTGATCCAACCGCATTAAGTGAATTATCGGCAGAGACCCGCTGAATCATCGCATTATTTTGGTCTCTGCTGACTTTTGGCATTCCTGCCAACTCCGCCTAGGGACAGGCAGAACGCATTAAGTTCCCAGCGCGGCCAGAATCAGCGGCCCCAACTGGCTCACACTCCCGGCGCCCAAGGTCAGAATCAAATCGCCTTCCTGTGCTTGAGCGGCGACAGCGATCACGGCGGCGGGAAAATCTTGAACGAACTGAACTTGCGGGCCTTGGATCTTTGCCGCCAGCCTCTCCGCCGTCACGCCGGGAATTGGCTCCTCACTGGCCGCGTAGATGGGCAGCACGATCACCGTGTCCGCATCGGCAAATGCACCCGTGAACTGATCCAGAAGATCCAGCGTGCGAGAGAAGCGATGGGGCTGAAAGACAACGTGAATTTTCTGGTAGCCGCACTCCCGCGACGCGGCTAGAGTGGCGCGAATCTCTGTGGGATGGTGGCCGTAATCGTCCACTACGCTGACTCCGCGCGCCACGCCGCGATGCTGAAAGCGCCGGTCCACGCCGCGGAAGTGGCTCAGCCCCAAGGCAATCTTGGCCGATTCCATGCCGAGTTGATGTGCGATGGCCACGGCAGCCGTGGCGTTCAGCACATTGTGGCGTCCCGGCACATTCAACTCAAAAGGTCCAAGCGCCCCCAACGTGGTCATCACCTGAAAGCGAGCAAAACTGCCTTTTCCCGGCACGCCTCCTGTCTCGCTAAACTCCAGCCGGTAATCGGCGTCCGGCGTGATTCCATAGGTAAAGACGCGCCTTCGCGCTCGGGGCAGAATCGCAGCCAGCAGCGGGTCATCCACGCAAGCGGTCACCGCGCCGTAAAAGGGCAGCTTATTGATGAAGGTCAGGAAGGCCTCTTCCACGTCGGCCATATCGCGGTAGCAGTCCATGTGTTCGCGGTCGAGATTGGTCACCACGGCCAGAATCGGCGAGAGCTTGAGGAAGGAGCGGTCGCTCTCGTCCGCCTCGGCCACCAGGTATTGGGAGCTGCCCAGCCGGGCATTTGAACCCATCGCGTCCACGCGTCCGCCGACGACTACCGTGGGGTCCAGTCCGCCCGCCGCCAGCACCGCGGCAACCATCGAAGTGGTTGTTGTCTTGCCGTGCATTCCGGCGATGGCGATGCCGTACTTGAGGCGCATCAGCTCAGCCAGCATCTCGGCGCGTTGAATCACGGGAATCTTGCGGGTGTGGGCCTCAATGACTTCGGGATTACTGGCGCTGACCGCCGAGCTAGTCACCACCACCGTTGCGCCGGCGACGTTCTGTGCATCGTGGCCCTCATGGATCGCCGCGCCCATCCGGGCAAGGCGATCGGTCACCGGCCCGCGGCGCAGATCAGAGCCTGAAACCTCCATCCCGAGGTTGAGCAATATCTCTGCAATGCCGCTCATGCCGATGCCGCCGATGCCGATGAAGTGCGCGTGCTGGGAGGTGGCAAACATGGATATGCATCCATAACTTTATCATTGCAGAGCGCTGCGGCGCTTGCCAGCCGGCCGAGCGACGCCAGGTTGTCTTGGCTCATACACCGGGGCTGATACAACCGGATTAATCATTCTCTTCCTGCTTGCTCCTTGGGGCATTCCGCGCATTGTCTCTATACTGGATTGGATGCGCTGCTGCTTGAACACTCTAGGAGCCCGGTTTTTCGTCCGTGCGTTGATTAGCGCGCGCCTGCTGAAGCATCGGGTTGAAGGCGAACGGATTAGAACCCTTATTTACGGAGCTGGTTCTGCGGGGTTGGCGCTGCTGTGGGATCTTCGGCAGAACGATTCTTTGTTGTGCGATGTGGTTGGCTTGATCGACGACGATCCATCGAAGGCTCATCTGATCCTGGAGGGAAAGCATGTGCTGGGGAGAGGGGAAGATCTGGGTGCGCTGGCGCGCAAGCACGCCATCAAGAAAATCCTCATTGCAATTTCCTCAGCAACCGGGCCGCAAATGGTGCGGATACTGAAGCTGGCCATCGATGCAGGAGTGGAATACAAGATGGTTCCTGGCTTGGGGGATAGGATCGAAGGCGCCGGTCTGGGCAAGCAGTTCAGAGATGTGGCCGTGGAGGATTTACTGGGAAGAAAGCCGGTTCACCTGGACGAGGATGGCATTCTGGGACGCATTCAGGGAAGAGTGGTGATGGTAACCGGCGCCGCGGGATCGATCGGATCGGAGATCTGCCGCCAGATTGCTCGCTTCAGTCCCCTGGCGGTCATAGGTTTCGATGAAGCGGAGACACCGCTCTTTCAGATTGACCGTGAATTGCAAAGAACTTTCCCGCATCTGGCCTTTCATGCGGAGATTGGCAGCATCACGCAGCCCGAAATGCTGCGGAGAGTGATGGAGCGCTTTCACCCGTCCATCCTCTTTCACGCAGCCGCTTACAAACATGTTCCGATGATGGAACGGAATGTTTTTGCGGCGGTCGAGAACAATATCTTTGGCACCTGGCATGTCGCCCAGGCGGCGATTCACCATAACGTCAGGGATTTTGTTCTGATTTCCACCGATAAAGCGGTGCGTCCGACCAGCATGATGGGCGCATCCAAGCGAATGGCGGAACTGGTGATTCGCGCCCTCCAGTACGAAAGCAGCACCAAGTTTGTCGCCGTGCGCTTTGGCAACGTGCTGGGAAGCAACGGAAGCGTTGTGCCCATTCTCAAAGAGCAGATTGCGTCGGGCGGACCGGTTACCGTTACACACCCGCAGATGAGCCGCTACTTCATGACCATCCAAGAGGCCTCGCAGTTAGTCCTGCAGGCATTCTCGATCGGCTGCGGCGGAGAAGTGTTTGTCCTCGATATGGGGGAGCCGGTAAAAATTGTGGACTTGGCAAAAAATCTCATCCTGCTCTCCGGGCTTGAGCCTGGCCGGGAGATCAAGATTCAATTCACGGGCCTGCGACCGGGCGAGAAGCTGTTTGAAGAACTCAATCTGCAAAGTGAATCCCTGGTGGCCACCTCTCACAAGCAGATCAGAAGTTATATTAGTCCGGCTCGTATCAACGCAAAGCAAATGAGTGAGCATCTGTGCGAACTGCAGCAGATCAGCAGTGAACAGGATGTCGGCCGTCTCATCCTGTTTCTCAAAGAGTTGATACCCAACTACTATCCCAGTTCGCAACTGCTGCAGGCGGCCTTGCCGGGTCAATCCGATCCTGCCCAACCGGCCAAGAGCAGAGTGCGCATTCGCGTGCGAAACCAAATGCATGAGGCCACTGAGCCGCCAACGCCCGAAGCCGCGCCCAATGTTGAATGCAGCAGCAGCATGGAGTTGCGGTGCTTTCTGGCCTCCAAGCTGGATTCATCTTCCGTTCTCCGATCTAGGCAATCGATCTCATGATCATCACGCCCAATCTGGCAGGGAAGAACTCACTCAACAGTTGGCCAAGTTTTTCCGAGGAGCAGGTAGAAGCAGCCATCGCCGTGCTGCGCTCCGGCGCGGTGAACTATTGGACGGGTGAGCAGGGAATTCTGTTTGAGCGCGAGTATGCTGCCTATCTCGGCGTTGAGCACGCAATCGCGGTGGCGAACGGCACGGTGGCATTGGAACTGGCCTTGCGGGCGCTCGAAGTTGGGCCGGGCGCGGAAGTGATTACGACGAGCCGGAGCTTTATCGCATCCGCCAGTTCTATCGTGGCTGTCGGCGCAACCCCTGTCTTTGCCGATGTGGATCCCATCAGCCAGAACATTACGGCTGAAAGCATTCGCCTCAAACTTACAGTTCGCACCAAGGCCATCCTTGCCGTTCACCTTGCCGGATGGCCGTGCGAGATGGATTCCATTCTGGAATTGGCAAAGGCCAACCATCTGGCGATCATCGAGGATTGCGCGCAGGCGCACGGCGCGCGGTATAAAGGCAGGCCGGTTGGCTCCATCGGGACGATTAATGCTTTTTCCTTTTGCCAGGACAAGATCATTTCCACGGCGGGCGAGGGTGGGCTGGTCGCCACGAACGATGAATCTCTGTGGGAGAAGGCCTGGGCCTACAAGGACCACGGCAAGAGCATAGACGCTGTTTACCGAAGGACGCATCCCGCCGGCTTCCGCTGGCTTCATGATAGCTTCGGCAGCAATGGGCGCATGACGGAAGTGCAGGCCGCGGTGGGTCGTGTGGCGCTGCGCCAACTGGATGCATGGGTTACCGAACGAAGGCGCAACGCCAGCTTGTGGCACGACGGTTTGAAAGACTTGAAATCCGTGCGCATTACCGAGCCGCCGGAACACATTTACCATTCGTATTACAAATATTATCTCTTTATTGAGCCATCCATGCTGCGCGCTGATTGGTCAAGAGACAGGATTATGCAGGAGATCAGCGAACGGGGCGTGCCATGTACGGTTGGCAGTTGCAGCGAGATCTATCGGGAGCGCGCATTTCTCTCCCTGGGGCCTCCTCATGAGCCGCTTCCTCGTGCGCGAGAGCTTGGTCTGACCAGCTTGATGTTTGTTGTGCACCCGACACTGAGCGCAGATGACATGAGATTCATGATTGCCGCAGCCCGCGAAGTCATTGATCATGCAACACGCTGAGTCTGCGCACAATTTGTTAAATGAAGTTTATCCAATGGGACTTGTGATCTGAGATCGGCATCTGCTATGTGGATTGATCAAAACCCACCATCACCGGCTCCATCTCCAGATGAACTCCGAAGCGTTCTTCCACGGCCGCAGTAATCTTCCTAGCCAGCACCATCACTTCGGCTGCGGTGGCGCCGCCCCGATTGGTAAGCGCCAGTGTGTGACGCGAGGAGACGGAGGTCCTGCCCAGCGCGTAGCCCTTGCTGAAGCCGGATTGCTCAATCAGCCAGGCAGCCGGCAGCTTCACCTTTCCCTGACTCTCCGGCTCTGGACCGGCGGGAAAGCGCGGCGGCTCCTTCCCGCTTGCAACCGCAATCTGCCGAAGCTGCTCCTCACCGACCAATGGATTCTTGAAGAAACTGCCCGCGCTGCGGCAATCTGGATCGCCCTCGACGAGCAGCATTCCCTTCGACTGGCGTACCCGGCGGACCTGCGCCGCCACCTCGACCAGGCTCGCTTCTCTGCCCTCGGCTTGAATCTCCGCCAGCGCCCGTTGCAGGTCGGCGTAACGCACCGTCGGCACGCCGCCAAGGGTGAGCCGGTAATCCACCCGGGTCACAATATAACGCCCGCGATCCACAGAGTTAAAGCGGCTGCGGCGGTACGCAAAACCGCACTCGGCTGCCGTAAACTCCAAGAAAGCGCGTGTCTGTAAATCAAAGGCCCGCACACGCAGAATCGCCGAAGCTACCTCCTGCCCATAGGCGCCGACGTTCTGTACGGGCGTTCCGCCCACTGTGCCGGGAATCCCAGCCAAACACTCGATCCCAGCGCTTCCAGCTTCGGTCGAGAACGTCACGAAATTGTCCCAGACCTCACCTGCAGCAGCCCGATAGATTCTCTGTCCCGGCTCATCCGTCGCCGTTATGCCACGCAAACCCACGCGCAGCACCAGCCCGTCGAATCCCGCGTCGGCAATAAGCAGATTGCTGCCCCCGCCCAGTACAAAGAGCGGCACGCCGCGCTGGCTGGCCCATTCTGTCGCCTCAACAATCTCGTCTTCGCTGGTGGCTTCGGCAAACCAGCACGCGGGTCCGCCGATACCGAAAGTGGTGAAAGAAGCAAGCGGCTTGTTTTCTTCGATGAGCATTGATTCAAGGCTATACGAAGAGGGCCTTGTGATCCTGGCGATTCCTCACAAAAAAATCTGTTCTAAACCAAAAATGGCTTCATATTCGCTCTCTGGATGCCTACTTCCTCATCCCAGCCAAAACAACGGAAGAAGCCCCAATAACGCCAGAGTTACCAGCATCACGAGTGCCTGCACACCAGTCTTTCGGTCGGCCAGGCTGAAGGCGTAGCAGCCCTTCACGATATTGTTGCTCGATGCAGCAATTGCTACCGCCGCCGCCGCCACCTTGAACGGCGTAAGCGTGCCTGCCGCCTGTGTCAGGCCCATGATGAACGGGTCTACGTCGCTGATGCCCATGATTGCGGCTAAAACATTCACGCCCGCGCGGCCGAGGTACGTGACCGCCAACTGTGTGGCTACCAGCATTACCAGAAAGAGTCCTGCAAAAAGGATCGCCGTCATCAGGTCCAGCGGATTCTTGGGTTCAGCCTCGCGCTGCACCTCCTGCGTGTTCTGGTCCGCAATGCGCGTCCACAGCCAGCCCACCCCAACCGCTGCGACAGCAAGCGCCAAATATGGGATATACAGCAGCAGCATCAGTTGCCGGTTGAAGAGCGCCAGAAGAATCACTAGCCGCAAATACATCATGCCGCAAGCGATCAGGATGCCGCCGGCAAAGAGATGCGGACGCAGTTCGCGCTTGGCCCGCCGCGCCATCACCACCGTAGTCACCGTCGAAGAGTAAGCGCCGCCCAAGATAGCCGCCAGCACCACACCGCCCTGTCCCTTGGTCATCTTCTGCAAGACATAGCTGGCGTAGGAGATGCTGCTGATGGCCACCACGACAAGCCATGTCTTGAAGGGATTAATGTGAAACGGCCCGTAATCTTGATTGGGCAGAATGGGCAGCACCACTACGCTCAGGACAAGAAACTTGGTGAAAGTAAGAATCTCATTGGGCGCAATGCGCGCCGCTATCTTCTCTAAAGCCGCCTTCAGGTCCAGCAGCAGCAGACAGGCAACACCCAGCGTGGTGGCTATCCACAGATGCCCGTAGCAGACCAGCGCGCCCACCAGGAAGGTGGCCAGACCGGACATCTCCGAGGTGACTCCAGCGGTTTCCGAGGTGGAAATCTTATGCCAATACGAGACCAACAGAAAGCCCGCGACGACCAGAAAGCCGACGGCCACCGGCAGCAGTTGCGTTCCTGCCACCAGGGCAATGGAGTAGCCGATCAAGCCAATCAGCGGGAAGGTGCGCACGCCTCCAAAGGAATAAGCGCCCTGAGCCGTCTTGCGCTCCTCGCGCTCCAGTCCGATCAGAAAGGACAAAAAGAGAACCAGAAGAATTTGCACTGCTTCCGGCGGCAACTGCTTGTAAATTTCCATGCGGGTCGAGCCTCAGGAATTGTCTGCTAGTCAGCTTACACGCTGGCCCCTCTGAGTGTCTCGATTAACGTTAGGCGAAGAAAAGGGGAACGAGACCCTGGGGGGGAGGGTGCATTCAAACTCAAAGAACAGGGACCAGAAAATTCCCCATCCATTGACTGTTTCTATTGTGCGCCGCCGGAAGGAAATTCTACGCAAGCACCCGCTGTGGGGCCTATGGCGTTCGGCAGGAAAATTGAGATTTGTGGTCTCCCCGGTCTGGCTGTCTACCCGCATTTCATGACAACGATCGCCGAGACGCTCATCCTGCCAGAGAATTTGTAGAAAACTTGGAAGCAGATGCGGGAGGCGTTTACGGAGTAGCGGATGTGAAGGGGGTGACCTCGCCTGTGTTTTGACTATCTAATTGAAATCAAAGAGAATTTAACCGGTTCCTGATTGAGGCGTTCAGGCCACTCTAGTCCAAAAATAGGCTTCAAGAGAAAAAATCTCCTAAGGTTGCAGACAATTAACGTAAAAAAGTCTATATTTACAGATTCAAGAGGTTTTTTCTCCCAAGGTGACGATATGCTGCTGCGCTTTTCCGTTGAAAACTGGATGTCCTTCCGTGATGAGGCAACTCTGGATATGGTCGCAACCCGCGAAGAACAACACTCCAGCCATGTTGCCGCGATCCAAAAATACGGTTTCAAAGTACTGCCCGTTGCCGCAATTTATGGCGCAAATGCTTCTGGCAAAAGCAATCTCGTCAAGGCCCTGAGCTTTGTCCAGCAGTTCATTACGAATCCTCCAAGGCCCGACTCACCGATTATTTTTAAGCCGTTCCTTTTGAACCGTGATTCATCCAAGCGTCCAACCAAATTCAGGATTGAATTTTTAATCGAAGAAACTGTTTATGAATACAGATTCTCGATAACAGCCGAAAAGGTCTTGGAAGAAGAGCTTAAACGAATTAACGCAACTACCGAAGAATTGCTCTTTCGACGCGCCTTTGGTAAAGGTGATTTCGTATTATCTGGAAGGATTCAGGAGCAGGATGAGCAGAATTTTGCATTCCGCGGCACGAATGATAATCAGCTTTATCTAACCAATTCTGTTTCTCAGAAATTGTTGGAGTTTAAGCCCCTCTTTGACTGGTTCAAGAATGGGATAAAGGTTATTCTTCCAGAATCCCGTTATAATAATTTTTCGATCCTCACAAATGAGATTCATCCACTTTTCAGTAAAATGATTGATAGGTTACGGGGGCTTGATTCAGGAATTGCTCTGTTACGTCAAGTCGAGTTTTCGCCGGAGATCATATTTCCAAGAGATCTTCTGGATCGCGCGTCGGTCAGCTTAAAGGAAGGCCAAAGCCTTTTTGTCGGCCCTGATTTGGCAATGGATACGGCCTCACTGCACAAAAGAAATGGAGCAGTCATAGCGCGTCAACTCGCGCCGATTCATTATGGCGAGAACGGAGAAGAGGTTCCTTTCAATTTTTCCGATGAGTCGGATGGGACTCGCCGATTACTTGATGTTTTACCCGCATTTCTATCCCTTGAAGAGAGGCCAAACCCTCCTGTTTTTATTATTGACGAGCTGGACCGCAGCTTGCATTCGAATCTGACCAGGAATCTTCTTGAACACTTTTTAGATATGCGAGCGGAATCATCGCAATCCCAGTTGGTCTTCACTACCCATGACACTCAACTGATGACTCAGGACATCTTTCGTAGAGACGAATTGTGGGTTACAGAGCGCGACCAGTCTGGAGCATCCAAGCTGGTGGCATTCAGCGAATTCAAGGATGTGCGTAAGGATAAGGACATTCGCAAGAGTTATTTGCAGGGACGGCTTGGAGGCATACCTAAGATCAGAAGCACATCTCTAGTATGCGAAGACGAGGCGCCAGCACGATGAAATCCCGCTTCCGTCGTCCTACGGGCCAGCGCCGTTACAAACGGATGTTCGTCATCGTTGCCGAAGGTACGGTTACGGAGCAGGAGTATTTTCAGCTTTTGAACGATGAATCAATCATTCGCGTAAATTGCCTCAAAAACCGGAGCAATCTTACTCCCAAAGACGCTTTGCAACGTGTTCGCGAGTATATTCACAAAGAGCCTCTCAAGAAGTCCGATGAAGCGTGGGTTGTAGTCGATAAAGATTCATGGGCAGAAGAACATTTATCTGAGCTACATAACTGGGCGCAAGGACATTCCAATTATGGTTTCGCACTCAGCAACCCGAAGTTTGAGTATTGGCTGTTGCTGCATTTCGAGGATGGCAAGGGCGTAGTTACAGGCGAGCAATGCAGACAGCAACTTGCAAAACATCTGCCTAACTATCACAAGCACATAGATGTGCTGAAGTTTACCAATGAAAGAATCAAGGCAGCGACGGATCGGGCAAAGAAGAGGGATATTCCGCCTTGCGCTGATTGGCCTCGTAAAACAGGAACCACCGTATACAAATTGGTCGAGAAGATCCTCGAATCGGGCCAACAATGATTCCACTCCCTGCCAAAATCTCACGTATGAAAGTGCGTTACTCAGGTTCGCCGTTCTCTTCCACGCCAGCCGCTAGCGCCAGCCCAGTTTGCGACCACTCGGGTGACTCCATTTCGCGCAGATCGGGTTGCAGCTTTCGCACTTCGGCTAACTCGCCGTCGGAGTGGGCCAGTTCGCCTAACTGGCGGCCATAGGAAAAGACGCCGCCCTTGCCCTCGATGGTGCCGATGAATTTGTTGTAGTTATCGACGCTTGCGCCGAGCGCGTTGCCGAGGCGGGTGAGATGGCCTTGCGCTGTTACCAGCTTGTCGTAGATCTTTTGGCCTATCTCATGTATGGCTTTGGCGTTCTGCGTAATCTCTGATTGCTGCCAGCCGAATTCCACGGCGCGCAGCAGGGCAATCAGCGTCGTCGGCGTGGCCATGACCACATGGTTCTGCGCACTGAATTCAATCAGCGATGGATCCGCTTCCAGCGCTGCCGAGAAGAGTGCTTCGCTGGGCAAAAAGCAAACCACAAAATCCGGAACATTGTCGAATTGCTTCCAGTAGGCCTTGCTGGATAGATCCTTCAAGTGCGCTTTCACGCGCGCCGCATGGGCCGCAAAGCGCAACGTCTGCGCGGCCGGGTCAGCCGCGCCGCTGGCGTCCAGAAAGGCATCCAGCGGCGTCTTGGCATCGACGACGATCTCACGCCCGTTGGGCAACTTGATGGTCATGTCAGGACGCAGCATCTTGTCGTCTTCGCCGCGCGCGGTCACCTGCTCACTGAAGGAGCAGTACTGCACCATTCCGGCGTACTCGACGCAGCGCTTCAGTTGCAGTTCGCCCCAGTTGCCGCGCGTCTTGGGCGCGCGCAGGGCGGTGATCAGTTGCGCGGTCTCATTTTTCAGGGCGCTCAGCGAGGCAGGGATCGAGTTCTGGATATTTTCAATGAGTGTTTTCACCTCGGAATAAGCGCCAACCCGGGATTTCTCCATCTCCTGTGCTTGCGCATTGAGGGCCATGAGCGCGGATCCCAACGGGTCGAGAAGATTCTTGATGGCTAGTTCCTTGGCTTCCAGGGTTAGCTTTGCCTCGTCGGTTTGCCCGCCTATCTGCAGCTTAGCCAACGACAGGAATGACTCTGTGTTGGCGCGAAGAGCCTCTGCGGCGGCTCCCTTGAAAGCTGTGTCCAGATCGGCCTTCATTTGCGCATATTTTGCCTCTCCGTCGCGCAATTGCTGTTCGGCGGTGGCCAGGAGCCGGCCCAGCATCTCCCGCTCTCCAGCGGCCGAGGCAAGGCGGGCATCCAGATCTGTCTTTTCCGCGCGCAAGCTCTGGATCACGGCATCCCGCTCTTCGGATTGCGCCTTGAAGCGCTCGCGCTCCGCAGCCTTGAAACGCAGCTCCACCATGTCGCCGTAAGCGGATTCGAGTTGCTCGTGCAGCGGCTCCTCGCGCGATTCGGCGAGCTTGCGCTCATTCTCGATCTGCTCCTGGGCAGCGGAACTGGCCATGCGGCTTCCGATCCATAAGCCAATCAACAGGCCAATAATGAGAGCGGCGACAGCGATCAACGCAGGTATCAGGGCGGCTATTAGGACGGGGTTATTCACAAAAAATCCTCTTCGCCTAATGTACGCCAGTTTACGGTGCTTTTCTCGAAAATTTCAGCAAGATTTCTATTCCTTTTTCCTGATCCCCGTTCCCTGCCTTTACATGCCTCTGGCGCTCCCGATAGACTGAATATACGGGAGCCGCGCAAATTTTGGACGGGGCAGTTGTGCAGATGTGCCTTGAGCCGGTATGGTAAACAAGCGGTGCCTGAAAGGGCGAGCCCCGGAGAGAATCCGAAGTTCACACACCACGAGGAGAAGCACGCATGGCCGTTGCAGATAAGATCAAACAGATTATCGTCGAGCAGTTGCAGGTCGACGAGGCCGAAGTCACCCCCGGCGCCAGCTTTCAAGAAGATCTGGGCGCGGATTCGCTGGATGTCGTCGAGCTGGTAATGCAGTTCGAAGAGGCCTTTGACATAGAGATTCCGGACGAGAGCGCCGAGAAGATCAAGACCGTCAAGGACGCGATCGATTACATCGAGAAGAACGCGAAAGGCGGCAAGTAGCCCTTGAGCCGCCGAGTCGTCATCACCGGCCTGGGGCTTCTATGCGGTGTGGGCAACACCGCGCCCCAGGTTTGGCAACAGCTTTTGGCCGGCGCCAGCGGCATGGGACCCATCCAGGGCTTCGATACCACTGGCTTCACGACCACCTTTGCCGCCGAGGTCAAGAACTTTGACCCGCTCAACTTTGTGGACAAAAAAGAGTCGCGCAAGATGGCGCGGTTTATCCACTATGCCTTTGCCGCGACGCAGGAGGCCATGGCGCAGTCCGGCCTCGAAATCACTCCGGAGATTGCCGACCGGGTGGGCGTCTTTATTGGCTCGGGCATCGGCGGCTTTGAAGTGATCGAGCGCGAACACACCAACCTGATGCAGGGCGGCCCGCGCAAGATCTCGCCCTTCTTCATTCCCGCAGCCATCGTCAACATGGCGTCGGGTTTTTTGAGCATTCGCTATGGAGCCCAAGGACCGATCTCGGCCACCGCGACGGCTTGCGCCACCAGCGCCAACGCCATTGGCGACTCGGCGCGCATCATCGAACACGGCGATGCCGATGTGATGATTGCCGGCGGCGCGGAGGCAGCGGTGACGCCGCTCTCCGTGGGCGGATTCGCCTCCATGCGCGCGCTTTCCACGCGCAACGATGATCCTACACGCGCCAGCCGCCCCTTTGACAAAGATCGCGACGGTTTTGTGATCGGCGAAGGCTCGGGTGTCCTCATTCTTGAGGAGTTGGAGTTCGCCAAGAAGCGCGGCGCAAAGATCCTGGCCGAGATTATCGGCTATGGCATGAGCGCCGACGCGCATCACATCACAAGCATTGCTCCTGAGGGCATGGGCGCGCAGCGCAGCATGAGGGCGGCACTCAAGGACGCAGGCATTCAGCCGCACGAAGTGGGCTACATCAACGCGCATGCCACCTCGACTCCAGCCGGCGACGGCAATGAGTCGGCGGCCATTGAAGGAGTCTTTGGCGAGCACGCATTGAGCCACAAGCTCAAGGTGAGCGGCACCAAGTCCATGCACGGCCATTTGCTGGGCGGCGCGGGCGGATTGGAGGCCGGCATCACGGTGCTGTCGCTGATCAGCCAGATGCTGCCGCCGACCATCAACCTGGAGAATGTCGATCCCGAATGCCGCCTGGATTATGTGCCCAACAAGGCCGTGGCCCACAGCTTCGATATCGCGTTGTCGAATTCCTTCGGCTTTGGCGGCATCAACGCTTCGCTGGTGATGAAGCGCTGGATTGAGTAAAAACAGCTTTCAGCCGTCAGCTATCAGCTTTCAGCCAAAAACGCCAACAGCGCGACTCCTGTCCGGTTTCGCGCTGTTGGCGTTTACAGACATTCTTCTTACATTAGCCGAAGATGGCCGCCTTACCTACGCTAATCAGGAGGTAGAGCGTCCACCATCCAAAGACGGCAATGTAACCAGCGCCGCGCTTGACCTTCGCCACAGCCGCGATGCCGATGGCCAGTAGAACCATAGACCAAATCGTAGTGACGTCCAAAGCGCTAGCCAGTTTGTACAGCGCAGCATTGGTCTCCGGCTGATTCAAAAAGGCACCCACGCTGGTAGGGGCAAAGTTGTTCAGGTTGAAGGATTCCGGAGCCGTTCCCGCAAAGATCGCAACGGCCCCCAACAAGGCTTTGATGATTCCAGGCAGACTTCCGTACATCCAGACGACGAAGATGCTCCCAAAGGTTGCCTTGCCGCCAAAGACAAAGTTGATGGTTCCCCACAGCACAAGCGAACCGAACGAAACAAAGATCAGGACAAAGACTGGACTGGCGAAAAAACTGCCTTCAATGCCATACTGAGTGAACTTCATTGTCATTTCCCGCTGCGCTGGTGGTGCTTGCTCGAGCTTTTCCGCCGCACTTGGGTCGAGGTGAATGGCATTCTCCGCCACCTGCGCCCAGCCGATCTTGAGTGTAATGGCCCCGACCAGGATATAACTGGCTAGAATTGTGATGAGGAACGGCAACCACCAACTGCGATTGCCGCGCGTGATGTCTTCAAAGGTCTTAGACGGCGCGGTAAAGGTGTTGACGACGCGCTGCCACTGGGAAAGGCCGGGAACGCCCTCGGCCGCAGATTGAACTACTGTTTCGCTCATGCTTCCGCCTCGCACAGCCACAGTTGGGCTATGGCCGCGATTGTAATCTCAAAGGCTATACTCTGGACAGTGAAAATTTGTTCAAGGAAAACTCAAAGCCCTGAGCCGGCAGATATAGTCTGGTTAGCCTTGGCCTGTGCCGCCGGCTTGCGCACAGGAGCGGCAGGGATGTAACTCTTGTATACGGTGATGTGGAAGCAGGATTGCTTGAACTCTTCCTCTACATCGATCTTACCGGCGGTTTGCAGGGGAAGCAGCCAAGCGCGCATCCAGCCGACTTCCTTGCGGTTCAGTACGTTTTTGGCGATGTCGATGGTGGCGCCGGTTAGATGCGGGCTGGCGATGTCGCCCTCGGCCGCCGTCGCGTTGCCGTTGACCCTCATCAACTGCTTCTGGTATTCGACGGTTCGCACCGCCGAACTGACTTCGAGGGGACCGTGAAAGGCCGCCGCATGAGCGCGTGCCAGGTCGGAGAGGAAGCGCGCCGTCCAGGGGCGGCAGTAGCGGCGGTTCTCCGGCAGGTTCTGATTCACGCTGAGCGCCGCAGAGACGGGAACCGGGACCAGCATCTTGCGTGCGATGCGGTCGGCCAGATCGTCGTCGTCCTCGATCCGCTCCAAGCCGTCGTCCTCGGTCTTCTCGTTCTGACGCACCAAAGATTCATAGTTGCCGCGGAGTGGGGATGGCATCGGCTTGCGCGTGGAGGGAAGGGAAGCGGCCTCGACGGCGGGGGGCTTGTCTGTGGATTCACTTGAGCCATGGAGGACTGAATCGCCGTTGACAGCTTCAGTATCGGTAGCTTCAGGCCTCGGTTGAATGCGATGGCGGCGCGTGAAGACGGCAGATTGCAGATGCGCGGCGAGTCTGTGCTTGCTGATGCGAGAGCTCTTTGCGCGGTGGCGTCCGGATGCGCGAGCCGCCGGCTTCTGCTTGCCGTGAGAGGCGCGAAGGGGCGCAGCCAAAGCATGACCCTCTGCCCGGTGCGCAGAGGCAGACGGGGTAAGAAGGAAGGCCGCGAAGAGCACGGAGATCAATAAAAATGGAATTCGGCGCATAGTGGGCGCGCGAAGAATCCAGAGCAATTTCAGTGTATGCTCTTTTCGCCATAATTCCGAGTATCGGCTGTGGTGCGCCTTTGTCTGATAATGAGGCACCTGCGGTGCGGCCAACTGCTCGCTATCCGCTCGCTTGGGGTTCGTGGATCATCGCCCCCCATCCATTTCGCAATCAACGCGAAACGGAACATCGAACAAAGTGCGCGGGCACTTTATGCAGGCCGCTCGCCTTCACGCGATATTCGCTACATCTACGATTGTGGCTCATGAGCTTTGGTACGGCGTGGCCAAGAGTGAACAGATTGCACGAAATGCAAACGCTCTGAAGGCATTTCTAAGCCGTAAAGTTGTGCTCCTCGACTACACTGAACAGGACGCTCAGGCTGCGGGAGAGATTCGCGCCGAACTCGAACGCACCGGCCAGCGCATCGGCGAATATGACACTCTGATCGCTGGACAAGCCTTCAGCAGAAACTTGATTCTGGTGAAGGCTAATCCCCGCGAGTTTGACCGAGTAAAGGGCTTGATCGTAGAGGATTGGTCGCAATAGATCCGTAACATTCCTGCTCTCCTCCTCAAACACCCACCCCTTGACGGGCGCGGCTGTGAATGATCGACTGATTCAGGTAGATGACGGAGTGAGCCGATGCACGTGCCTCAACTGACCCTGGACGATTACGAACACAACTTTGCCGACCGCCACAGGCTGCAGGATGTTGTGGCGAAGTGGGCGAAGGAACGCCCTGAGGCGACCGCACTGGTGAGCGCGGAGAGCGGGCGCGCGGTGAGCTGGAGTGCGTTTGACCGCATTACTACGGCGTGGGCGGCGGAACTCGTGCGGATGGGCTTTCGCAAAGGCGACTTTCTAATCACACTGCTGCCGATGTCCGTGGATCATGTGCTGCTGGAGTACAGTTGCTTCAAGATTGGCGTGATCGTTGCGCCGCTGGATCTGCGGTTAACGCCGGGCGAGATACTGCGGGCACTGGAGACTCTGCGGCCGCATGGCTTTGCTGGCTTGGGAGTGAAAGGGAGCATCGATCTTAGGCCACTGTGGAGAGCCGTGCGAGCGCAGTGCGCATGGATCGAGCATTGCATCGTGGTGGATTCGATGGAGGCAGTTGAAGGCACGCGCTCCTGGACTTCGATTGCGGCGTCGCTTGCCGAGGTGGCGGCGCTTACCGGGAGTGGAGATGAGCCGGCTGCTGTGAAGGTTCACGAGAACGACGGCGCGCTGGTCATCTTCACCACCGGCTCGACCGGCTCGCCCAAGCCGGCGCTGCTTTCTCACCGCAACATCACGGCGCAGAATATGTGCCTCTGCGCGGCGTTCTTTGGCGGAGACAGCGGCGCGCGCACGCTGGTCAATCTGCCCGCTTCGCACGTGGGCGGCCAGACAGAGGTGCTGATGACCACGCTCTTCGGCGGAGGCACGGCGATCCTGCTGGAGATCTTCGACGCGGGCCGTTCGCTGCGCGCGATCGCTGAGCATCACGCGGAGATTCTGGGGCAGATTCCGGCTATGTTCAACCTGGAGTGGATGCTGAAAGACTTTAATCGCCACGATCTCTCCAGTCTGCAGTTTGCCGCCTATGGGGGCAACGCGGTGGCGCGGCCGTTTCTGGAGAAGCTGGCCACAATGGCGCCGGTGATTGGGACCGGACTGGGGCTGACAGAGGCCGCCGGCTGGTGCACCTATGTGCTGGCAAATACAGCAGAGCGCGATCCATCGGATCAGGAGGCGATCCTTGCCGGGCTGGGCGTGGATATGCCGATCTATTCCTGCACCATTCGCCAGCCAATGCGCGAGAACGGCTTTGCGGGCGAGGAGCTGCCGCCGGGTGAGATCGGCCACGTCTGCTTTCGCGGGCCACAGACATTTTTGGGCTACGTCAACGACCCGGAGGCGACTGCGAAGGCCGTCTCGCGCGATGGATATTTGTATACCGGCGATCTGGGCTGCTGGAACGATATGGGACTGCATTTGACGGGGCGGGAGAAGTGGGTGATCAAGTCGATGGGCTTCCAGGTCTTTCCCGGTGATGTGGAGGCGCAGATCTGCGGGCTGACGGAGAAGGTGGCCAACTGCGTCGCGGTGGGCGTGGCCCACGGCGTGCTTTCAGAGGCTGTGGTTGCGGTGGTGGAGAAGCGGCCGGGCGTGGAGCTGAGCCGGCAGGAGCTGGAACGGCAGGCGCGCGGGCTGGCATCCTATATGCGCCCGCGCCACTGGATCATTCTGGATGCTGGCCAGATGCCGCTGAATCGCGTAGTCAAGCCGGATTACAAGCGCGCCCAGGAGATGGCGCAGCAGGAAATTGCCGCGTTGCGGGAGCGCGGCGAGTGGGACAGCGGGCTGGCTGCGACTGAGTAAACCCCTGAGGAATACTCCGGTCGGGACGATCGAGGTTTTTCGCTTGCCCTGAGCGAAGTAGATGGGTTCCGTAAATGGGACAAAATCTACGAGAATTCGCCGCTGAATGTGTTTTTTCGACGCGCTGGACTTTTGCCATAGCCTGTGCGGTGGGCAAGTTCGATAGACTGGAAGAGCGGCGAAGGCGCGCGCCTACAGGAGTGGCAATCGAACTTGTTCCGGCAGGCCTGCGGGCATAGTATGACTTCAGCGTTCTTTCAGTAAAATCTTTTTCCGCGCTTCAATCACCACGAGAAACAACGGAATATCAGGGAAAACCAGTGAATCTTCCCAACTCGATCACGATGAGCCGGATCTTCATGATTCCGCTTCTTCTGTGGATTCTGACGCCGCACTTTCCCTGGCACGCGTATGGCGCGCAGGAGATCGCCGCCTCGGTGCTTTTTGTGCTGGCCTCGATCACCGACGGCGTGGACGGTTACCTGGCCCGCAAGCGCGGCCAGATCACCACCATGGGCATGCTTTTGGACCCTCTGGCAGACAAGATCATGGTCACCAGCGCTTTTGTAGCGTTGGTGGCTTATAACAACGATGTCGTCCGGGTGTGGATCGTGGTGGTCATCATCGGCCGCGAGTTCCTGATCAGCGGCCTGCGCTCGATTGCCTCGACCGAAGGGTTTACCATCGAGGCCAGCGACTTGGGCAAGCTGAAGACGGTCGTACAGATTATTTCCGTGGTCTCCGCGCTGCTGGCGCATCGCTGGCACGAGTGGCAGTTCGGCTATTTAGTGGTTCCTGTCAAGTGGATCGCCGTGGCCGCAATCTATTTCACGCTGCTGGTCTCTTCAATCTCCGCGATTGATTATTTTGTAGGCTTCTGGAAGAAGATTGATCACGCCAGCAAGGACAGCCGCCGCAAGAAGGCATTTGTGCTCAGCCGGAACAAACGCGCCAGCACGCCCAGCGGAGCGCAGTGATACTCACAGGAAGTTGCATCTCCGATTTCAGCAGAATCATCGAGCTTGAGACTCTTCAGCCAGCTTGCGCTTCGCTCTGGCCCAAAGATCTTCCAGCTCCTCTGGAGCAAGTTCTTCCAGCGGGCGCTCGCTGGCCAACTCCATCTGGCGGAAGCGCTGCCGGAAGCGCTGGTTGCAGCCGCGCAGAGCCATCTCCGCGTCAACGCCCAAGTGCCGTCCCAGGTTGACAACGGTAAAGAGCAGGTCGCCCAACTCTGCTTCGACCGCTGGCTTGCGGGCGGGATCATCCGAAGCAGCTTCGGCCTCCAGCTCCGCAGTCTCCTCGACGAGCTTGGGCAGCAGGTCACGCCACTCCGGCCAATCGAAGCCAGCCTTGCGCGCCTTGGCTCCCAGCTTGGCGGCCTCGGCCAGCGCCGGCATTGCCCGTTGCACGGAATCCAGTCGAGACGCTGGAAGCCTTTGCGCCGAAGGCGCGTCTGCTGCATGGAATGCCTCGGCGGCCTTGATCTCATCCCAGTTGCGGAGCACCGCCGCGGATGAGCCCTCGACCGCCGCATCCACCTCGGCGCGATTGCCCGCCGCCCGCGAAGCTTCCTCGCCAAAGACATGCGGATGGCGACGAATCAGCTTGCTGTTCAAATGATTAAGCACATCGGCAATGGTGAAGTGGCCTTCGTTCGAAGCCATTTCGGCATAAAACAAGACTTGCAGCATCAGGTCGCCAAGTTCCTCGGCCAGATGCGTCCAGTCGCGCCGCTCGATGGCATCGAAGACCTCGTAGGTCTCTTCCAGCGTGTACTTGCGGATGGAGTCGAAAGACTGCTCGCGGTCCCAGGGGCAGCCGTCCGGAGCGCGCAGCCGGGCCATGATCTTGACCGACTCGGCAAATAGGGCCGCAGCCAGGGCGGGATCGGCGGACCTCTGCGGTGCGGAGGGTTCAGTATTGGGGTCCATGCACTTTCAGTCTACCGTGGCGAAGGCATGCGAGATAGCGCGCAGCAAAAAGCCCGGCTGCAACCGGGCTTTTTGCTGCGCGAGTTCGGATTCAGCGCTTAGAGCTTCTCGTAGAAATCGCAGGCGGAGCACGAGATGTAGACGCCGCCGGGGATGCCGCGCTCGCGGTCCTTCACGCGCTTGACGATGCGCGTCGGCTTGCTGCACTTGGGACAGTCGGTCGACTTCGTCGTGTCCATTACCTTCTTGCGGTCACCTGTTTTGGCTATCTTGGCCATGGGTCGGGAGTTTCTCCTTCTTGGGGTTGTCTCTGCACACACGCTTGCGCGCGGCTTCAACGGCGCGGCCACTCGCCTGCCTGGAGGGCCGCGGGACTCGCTTCTTTCAGTCTACATCAAGGAGGCTTGCGGAGCAGTTGGCGCGGGCGTGGACGCTCGCGCCAACTGCCGGTCTGTAAGCCAGCACCACTAGAACGTGAAGTGGGCCGCCAACTGCACGCTGCGCGGACCTCCGCCACCCAGGTAGGGATTGCCGCTGCCCACATCGGGGGTTGCCGTGGTTTGAATGAACGGCGATCCGCCGGTGTTCAGGTAGTCAATACCAAATCCCGGCAACAGTGGGTTGCTGAAGTTGGGGTGGTTGAGGATGTTGAAGAAATCGGCGCGAATTTCCATCTTGGCCGATTTCGCCAGTTGCGTGGTCTTGGTCAGCGAGAAGTCGAAGTTGGTGTAATTCGGCGCGTTGAAGGCGTTGCGTCCTTCGTTGCCCGGATGCCAGTTGCCGGTGCATTGCCCGTAGGTTGCATCACTCTGGTTGTTGTCAATGGTGCATGGCGCGGCGAAAGCAGCCACGTTCAGCAGGTTGATTCCGCTCGCACCGGCGTAGGGATTGCTGATGATGTCCGGCCGTCCAAAGTACTCGCCGCTGCCGTTCAAATCACCTTCAAAGAGGTAACTGACGGTGTAAGGCTGGCCGGTGGCGAAGTTGAACATGCCGTCGAGCGCCCATCCGTTGGTGAGCCATTTGACCTGCTCGATCTTGGGAAGGTTGTAGGTCCAATACCACTGCAGGCGCTGGCGGACATCGAAGTTGGAGCTGGCGCGCTCACCGCGGGGATTGAAGCTGTTGTCCGGCATGGCGGCGTTGGGAACAAAGTCCAGGCCGTCGCTGGCCGTGTCGATGGAATGCGACCAGGTGTAGTTCAGCGTGGAGGTCAGGCCGCGCCAGCTCTGCACCTTCAACGAGCTTTGCAAGGAGTTGTAATTGGAGATCGCGCTGGTCTCGATCTGGTTGACGTAATAGATCGAATCGCCGGAGTACGGGCCCGCCATGTAAGCGGGGAAGCACTGCTCCATGTAGGTGATCGTCTGGCCGTTTCCGCAACTGTCCACGCTGCCGTTCACATTGTTGACCTGGTTGAGATCGCGGAAGTGGAAGAGATGGCGTCCCTGCGATCCCACATATCCGATCTGGAGCGCGACCTTGCTGGCGAGCTGCGATTCGATGTTGAGGTTGTAGGAACCGTAGCGAGGAGTTACCAGATTCTGGTCCACGGTGAAGACGCTGCTCGGCGTGTAGCCGCCGAAGATCGGAGTGCCGCCGGAGATCGTCGAGACCACTGGGGATGCAAAGCCGATGCCGTTGAAGGCCGGCCCGGCTTGGCCAGCGTTGGTGTTGTAGGCCTGATTGCCCACAAAGAAGTCTTGCGAAGGACCATCGTAGAAGATGCCCGCGCCGGCGCGGATGACCAGCTTTCCGTTGCCCAACAGGTCGTTGGCAATGCTGAGGCGCGGCGCAAAATCGGTCCAGTCCTTGGGATAGAGTGAGGAGGGCGCGCCGCTAGCGCCGATGGTTTCCAGTCCGGCGGTCTTTACATCGAAGATGCTGAATGCCTGGTTTTCCGCGCCGATCACGCCGAAGTAATCCCAGCGCACGCCGTAGTTGACGGTAATTTTTTTGCTTGCTCGCCAGGAATCCAGCAGATAGGCTCCGCCGCTGTTCTGGTAGGAGTAGCGCTTGCCATTTCCGTCGGCTGAACTGCCGCCGTCGATGTAGCCGGAGAGGAAATCATCGAGCGCGGTAAAATTCGTTGTCACGTTTGTATTCGGGTCCGTGTAAGTGTGGCCGCTAAAGCTCAGCTTGCCGCGATGGCCGGAGTCGATGAAGCTGTTAATAAAGGTGCGCCGCCACTCGATGCCCGCCTTGAAACTGTGGCGGCCTTTGACCAGCGAGACGTTTCCGAAGAGCTGATAGTTGGTGTCGATGCGGCCGCGCGAGTCGCTAGCTGTCGCGCCGATAGGGCTATAGGTGCCGACGTCGATGGTCGGCAATCCGAGGTCGACCGAGGAGTAGCCCGGAGGCAGAGTGTCCAGGCCGAAGGCCGTGCTCGGATTCAGACTCATGTCCTGTGGCAGGAACTGCTGCAGAAAGCGGTTGTAGCCGCCGCGAACCTCGAAGATCAGGTCGGAACGGGGAACGGAGGTATAGGAAAGGGAAACGATGTTTACGTGGGTGGGCGTGATGGTGTTGTATCCCGGCGCGCTGGAGCCGGTAAAGAGCATGCCGAGAGGGAAGCTCTGCATGCCGTGGCTGTAATAGTAGCGCCCGGTCAACAGATCGCCGGCGCTGAAAAGATGCAAATGCTGATCGGCCTTGATGATGAGATTGTCGCTATTGTTGATGAAGGGTGTGGTGAAGGTTTCGCTGCCACCGCCGGAGGCCGGCAACGCGCCCCAGGGCTTGCTGTTCAGCAGGCTTTGTATCACAGGATTGATGGCTGCTCCCGCCGTATAGGTGTCGATGTCGGACTGTACGGGCACGGTGCCCAACTGGGGCAGTCCACCGTTCTCTCTCTGTCCCTCGTAGGCGAGAAACCAGAAGGACTTATCGCGGAGGATGGGGCCAGAGACCGAGCCGCCAAATTGGTGGTTGGTGAAAGAGTTCTTGGGCTGGGCGTCGGTATTGAAGTAGTTGCGCGCGGTCATCGCCGCGTCGCGGTAGTATTCAAACGCGCTGCCATGGAACTGATTGTCGCCGCTCTTGGTGACGATGTTAACCGTGGCTCCGGAGCTGCGGCCGAACTCGGCCTCGGAGTTGCCGGTAACCGGAATCTCGGCCAGCGCGTCCACCGGAAGAATGGTCGAAGGGCAACCCCAGACGCCCGCCTGGTTGACCGACGGCAGGTTGCGGTAGCCGTCATTCATGTCCGTGCCGTCCAGCAAGTAATTATTGGAGCGGCCGCGATTGCCATTCAAACTGAAGAGCCCATAAGAGCCGGCCGATTCGGTCGATCCCACCGGATCGCTGCTGGCGCCGGGAACCAGCTCCAGCAGCTTGGTGTAGTCGCGACCGTTGATCGGCAGTTCAGCGGCCTCGGAGGCTTCGATGGTGCCGCCCGAAGTATTGGAAGATGTCTCCACCAGCGGCACATCAGCATTTACCTGGACCACTTGCTCGACCGTACCGGTGGCGAGCTTGGCGTCGGCCCGCGTCGGCGATCCCACGCGCACTGGAATCTCGTTCAGCGTGGTGGTGCGGAAGCCCGCCTTCTCGACGGTAATGCTGTAAGTTCCGAGCGGAAGTTCTGAGGCCACATACTCACCGCGATCATTGGCGGCAACGGTGCGCGACAGGCCGGTGGAAGGGCTGTAGACTGTGACTTGCGCCCCCGGTATGGCCGCTCCGGTGCTGTCCGTAACAGTGCCTTGAATGCTTCCCCGGAAGGTTTGCGACATGGCTGGCACGCAGAGAATGGCAAGAAAAGCAAGGAAAAAGGCAATTGCGCTTGAACAGGCAATCGATCTGATCTTCATGAGGCGGTGCTCCTTAAAATTTTCTAGGGAATGCTCGGATCATAACACGAGCGTCATCAGTGTGCGATAAGGATGGTATAAGGAAATATTCGTGAATCAGTGTCGTAACCGCTTGTTTTTTCAAAGCAAGTTGATTGATTTCGCCAATTTGATGTATGATGACTGATGTATGATGCATTCAAAGGGAGTACCCCATGCGCACGACTCTCGCCATTGACGATGATGTTTTGGCGGCCGCACGAGAGATGGCCTCAAGTGAACGGAAGAGCGTGGGCGAGGTAATCACCGCATTGGCCCGGCAGGCATTGCGCCCCAAGGTATCCATTTACGCCACGCGCAACGGCGTGCCGCTGCTCAGGGTTCCTCCGGGAGCGCAGCGTATCACTTCGGAACTGGTGCGCCAACTTCAGGAAGAGCTGCCGTGACCTGCTACCTGCTGGATGTGAATGTGCTGATTGCGCTGATTGATCCGGCCCATGTGCGTCACGATCAAGCGCATGAGTGGTTCAGTGCGGAGGGCGGGCTTGCCTGGGCGACCTGTCCCTTGACCGAGAATGGTGTGCTGCGCATCGTTGGGGCGGCGCGTTACCCGACTTCGCCCGGATCGCCTGCAGCCGTCGCGGAGATGCTGAGGGTCTTACGCGGACTGAAGGGGCATGAGTTCTGGCCCGACGATCTCACCCTGCTCGATAGCCGGATGGTCGATAGTGACCGCCTGCTCGATACAAGTCAAGTGACGGACACCTACCTGCTGGCGCTGGCGGCGGCGCATGGGGGCAAACTGGCCACCTTTGACCGCCATCTGGTTACGGATGCCGTGGCTGGCGGCAGCAAGGCGCTGCATCTTCTCGGGTAAAGGGAACACGAACCCGCCAACCGTCTCTGATTCCTTCTTTCACAGAGCGGCAGTTGATGGAGGATTGGAGCGTTGGCGCTCGCCGAAAGCGTCTGGATACTCTACTCTTAGAAGTGACCCCATGGCCTCGATCTTTCGCCATCTTCGCAAAGCGCTCTGGCTGGCACTGGAGCACGACGTTCTGAATACGGCCAAGGCGGCGGCGTATTCCGGGATGCTGGCTTTGTTTCCCGCGCTGGTGGTCTTTACGGCGCTGCTGGCGCGCGTGCCGGAAGGGACCACGCTGGTGGGTGAGATTCGCGCCTCCTACGAGCAGTTTTTGCCTGCCGATTCGATGTCATTGCTGCAATCGGCGATGGAGACCCGCCGCATCCACTCCACGCAGTTGATCTTCCTGGCCGCCGGCCTTTCGGTCTTTGCCGCGCTGGGCGTGATGCTCTCGCTGATGGACGGTTTTCGGCGCGCATACCGGCAGCGGCGCGACAATTGGGGCTTCTGGAAGAAGCGGAAGCGGGCGCTGGCGCTGGTCTTTATTGTGCTGCTTCCGCTGTCTCTGGCGACGCTGGTGCTGGTCTTCGGGCGTCAGATTGAGCTGTGGATGGTGCTGAAATCGACGCACCAGTTGCGCCACCTGGTGCTGTTCTTCTGGCGGATGGCCCGCTGGGCGATTGCGATGGCCACCAGCATCAGCGTCCTGGGCGCGCTTTATCACTTCGGCACGCGGCGCAAGGAGCACTGGCTTTGGGTAGGGCCGGGGGCGGTGGCCGCCACGCTGCTCTGGTTCCCGGCGACGCTGGCCTTTGGCTGGTACGTGACGCGGATCGCCGACTACTCCATGTTTTATGGCTCCTTTGGCGCGGGCATCGCGACGCTGGTCTGGCTGTATATCACTGCATTCAGCGCGCTGCTGGGCGCGGAGTTGAACGGTGTTCTCTTTCGGGAACGCGAGGAACAGACTACCGTTTCTGTAACATCCGAGCCGGATGATGAGTGTCTGTGACCTGTTTCACCGTTCTTTCACTGCTATTCCCTCATAATGGAAAACAGGAAGCCGCGATGGGCCTCCCGCGCGCCGCTCCGTTGGCAGCGCCAATCAAATTTTTTATCACGCAAACAACCTTCCCTGGAGATAGACCTTGCCGTTTTCACTCAATACCCCGCATGATTCCACATTCCAACGCCGCGCAAAAATCGTAGCCACTCTTGGCCCGGCTTCCAACACGGTACCTGTCTTTCGCAATCTGGTCCGCGCCGGCGTCGATGTGGTCCGCCTGAATTTTTCTCATGGAACGCTCGATGAAAAACTTGCGCTGATCCAGATGATCCGCAAGGTAAGCCGCGAGGAGCGCAAGCCGCTGTGCATCCTGGGCGATCTGCAAGGGCCTAAGATTCGCACCTCGAAGCTGAAGGATCACCAGCCAGTGCTGTTGCAGGCCGGCGGACAGCTGGTTATTACGCCGCGCGAGGTTCCGGGAACAGCCAGCCTGGTGGGGACAACATTCAAAACGCTGGCCGAGAATGTTGAGCAAGGCTCGCGGATTCTTCTTTCGGATGGTCTGATCGAACTGCGCGTCCACGAGGTCGAGGACGGCGATGTGATCTGCGAGATTGTCAACGGCGGAATGCTGGGCGAGAACAAGGGCATCAATCTGCCGGGCATACCCGTGCGCGTGCCGTCGTTGACGGAGAAGGACTCGGACGATCTGGAATTCGCGCTGAAAAATGGCGTGGACGCGGTTGCCGTCTCGTTTGTGCGCACCGCCGAGGATGTGCGTCTGGTGCGCAATCGCGTGGCGGCTTACGGCGGAGAGACGTGGCTGATTGCCAAGCTGGAGAAGCCTCAGGCCATCGAAGATCTGGACGCCATTCTGACAGCTGCGGATGCCATCATGGTAGCCCGCGGCGACCTGGGCGTGGAACTGCCGCCCGAGCAGGTTCCGGCCATTCAGAAGCACATCATCCGCCGCGCGGCAGAGGTCCGCAAGCCAGTGATTACCGCGACGCAGATGCTGGAGTCGATGATAGAGAATCCGCGGCCCACGCGCGCCGAGGTATCGGACGTGGCCAATGCGGTCTTTGACGGCACGGATGCCGTGATGCTGAGCGGCGAATCGGCGGTCGGCAAGTATCCGGTCGAGGCCGTCGCGATGATGGCCCGGATTGTCGCCGATGCGGAGCGCAATATCAAGGAAGATGAGTACAACGACCGCCGCAAGCAGCGCCGTAGCCATCTCTCCATATCGGAGACGATCTGCGAGGCCGCCGCGCATGCCTCGGACGACCTGGCTCTGCGCGCCATAGCGCTCTTCACTGAATCAGGATCGACGGCCCGCAAGCTCTCCAAGTACCACCCCTCGGCACCGATCTTTGCGCTCAGCCCGATTGAAGTCACCATCAACCGCCTCAATCTTCTTTGGGGCACCAAGCCGATTCTCTGCCCCAAGCTCAACTCCAATGAGGCAATGGTGGAGTGCGCCGAGAGCCTGCTCACGCAAGGCGAACACGTCAAGACGCGCGAGGTGATCGCCATCGTGGCCGGCACGCGCACCAAATCCGGCTCGACCAACTTCCTCCGCTTGCATGTGATGGGCGAGAACAAGGGAGCGGCGCGCTTTGCGGCCGTGCGCGACCAGGAGACGGTTCAGCCACCAGTAGGGGAGCCGTCCGTTGAGGAAGCCGGCGCAGACGCGAGCGCGGAGCAGCAGCCCGGGAAACCCAAGCGCTCCAGTGCCAAGGCGGCAAAGAGTGTTGTGTCGAAGAGCAAGCTATAAACCTCCCGAAACATTTCGCCGAATACTTCAGTTGTAGATCGTCGAACACGGAGGATGCATGGGCCTTTACTGGTTGATTCCGGCTAGCTTCATCCGCGCGCCAGGTTCAGGTATACCTCCAGCCCGTGCCCCGAGTTGGAGGTGCCACCAGCCCACTCATCGCGATAAAGCCTCGATGAATGATTGCATGACAGCGTCGGCTCCCTCGATCCGTGTACGCTGGTTACGGCAAAACGAGCATGAGGCTCGGAAGGAAAGGAGCCGAGCAATGATGATTATTTGCAGTGATTTTCATCTGCGGTTTCAACAGTTCTCCTTTTTGGCTGGAGGAGACCGGCGAGTGCGGGCAGAGGCGCTTGATGCACACGGCGGAGGCGGATATTCTTTAAACAGAATCGAATGGATCGCAAGGATATCTCGAAAATCATGGTTCTCTTATTGAATTGCGAAGGAATCGAAGTTGAGAATGCCAATACTCTCCGCGCTGCTTTGCAAACTTTGTGCAAGGCAGGGCGGATTTCGCGACTGCTGATTGCCGCTTCTGCTCGCGCAGCTGGTTGCTGCAAGATCGTCACGTTCGACCGCATTACCGCCTGTAATACGGGCATGGAACTACTCTGATAGCTGTTTTCCCGCAGTTTTCCTCATTGGCCCCTGACGCTCCCCGTGTAGAATGAACTTAGAGGTTCCACATGCCCACCGCAATGGTCACCTTCAACGGCCGCATCACGCTTCCCCCGCAAGTGCGTAAAAACCTTGGACTGAAGACCGGCGACAACGTCGAGTTTGTTGAAGTCGAGCAAGGCCGCTTCGCCATCTCTTGCCGCAACAAGCTGCATCAGGATACCGATCTTCGCAAAGTCAACTCCTCTGAAATACCCATGGAACACTGAGGAACAGGTTTGCGTATGGGTGAACGGGGGAGGATATTTGCGTCCTAATTTCCCGTGCCCAGTCGGTGAATTTCCATGCAAATTGCTGATGCACAATGAGATGTCCGGAATACGTATATGGGCGGATTCGCTGGGCAGCTTGTCTCGAGCATGATTTGGTTTGCCTCCGCGGCTGCGCTCACCTGGGGTTCCTTCCGCATGGGCGTTGCGGTTCTGGTCTTTAGCGGAGCCTTCATCTTCCCCCTGACTCAGTTGTTATTGCGCCTGATGTGCGGGCCGCATAGCTTACCCAAGGGGCCTCCGATGAATGCTTAAGGCCATGCAGATCATATTTACATTGCCTCTGGCCATTCCGGTGGCTCTGGCGGCAGCGTTGCACTGTCACGGATGGTTTTGCCCGGCCATCATGATCCTCCTCGGCTGCCACGATCTTCCGTTTATCTTTCTTTACGGAATGCGGGAGTTTGGCGCGCTGGCAGCGATTCTCCTGGTCTTTGCTTTCGTCGGAAGAAGAGCGCACACTCCAGATCCTGAATGGAATGAACTTTTTTGCCTACGCTGCGTATCGTTCACTGTTGGAGTGCAATTCTGTTTTGGATTGAGGAGAAGAGATGTCTTTTCTCGCACATCGTTCAAACCGGCTGTCCGCCGGATTCTGTTTGCTGGCCGCGTTGATGGCAACGCTTTGCGCGCCGCATACCGCGGCCACCCAGCAGCCCGGCCACAAGAGCTGGGGAATTGGCTTTGAAGCCAGCGGCGAGGCCAGCTCTCAGGAGGTCGGTCTTCCTTTCTATCCCGGCTCCCGGTTGCATAAAGATGATCCGCAGGACTCTAGCGCAGCCAACTTTGGGTTTTGGGGCGGCAATAACGGAATGAAGTTCGCCGTTGCCAAACTGGAATCCGAGGATGCTCTGGAGAAGGTGGCGGCGTTCTACCGTACAGCATTGGCCCGCTACGGCAAAGTACTCGATTGCACCCACGCCTCGGCGGATGTCAGACACTCCGATGATGACTCGCCCACTGCGCTGCTCACCTGCGATGAGAAGCCGCCGCAAAATGGCTCTATGGTCTTCAAAGCCGGCACCAACCAGAGCCAGCACATTGTCGCCATCGAGGTAAAAAACGGCAAAGTTCTCATACAGTTGGTCTATATTGCCGCCTGGAAGCACGGGGAAGGGAAATGATCCCCTGGCAAGCCTGAAGACAAAGACGCGCACCCCGGCCATAGGAATGCGCGTTCTTGATTCAAATTTGAAGCCGCTTAACGGCCAAAGTGCTTGGCGTTCTTCTCGGTAAAGCTAGACCAATTCTCCGGCAGATCGTCCTGCGCAAAGATCGCCGAAACCGGGCAGGCCGGCACGCACGCGCCACAGTCGATGCACTCGACCGGGTCAATGAACAACTGATCGGCCTCGGCGTGGCCGTCTTCGTCTTTTTTAGGGTGGATGCAATCGACCGGACAGGCGTCCACACAGGCGGTGTCCTTGGTGCCGATACAGGGTTCTGCAATGACGTATGCCATTCTGATTTCTCCCAGGGGAAATAAAGCTTCGAGGCTGATGGTAGCACAATGGGCCGGAGGCTGACTCCAACCCTCCCAATACATTTGCGTTGCGGGAATTTGATGCAGAAACTTTGCATGCAGATTCCGAAAGTGAACCCGCGCCAGCCTAGACTGCTCCTGAATTCATCTCCCGGTATTGAAAACATCCCTGGAGTTGGAGGAAAACATTGCGAAAAAACGGGCGAAGCAGGCAGAAACACCCGCTTCGCCCAAATTATTGCGCTGCAAGAGCTGCGTTCATGCAAGCGTTATTGACAGACAGTCCCGTTGATCGCAAACGTGGCGGGTACTGCGTTGGCCACGTTGTTCCAACTCCCATTGAATCCCACCCCAGAGACAGAACCACCCGCCGGAATGCTGGCGTTATAGCTCATGCCGGTCACGGTCACATCGGTTCCGTTTTGAGTGAACGCGCCGTTCCATGGCCACTGTCCGACTGTTTGCCCGTCAGCGAAGCTCCAGTTCAGCGTCCATGCGTTGATAGCTGCCGTTCCTGTGTTGTAGATCGTGATTCCGGCATTGAATCCGCCGGTCCACTGTCCGTTAACTGTGTAAGCGACATGGCAGGCAAAGCCCGGCGGGTTGCTGGAGGAAGCGGGCGGTTGATACACCCAAAGGTCGTTCAGTGAATCCTCACCAGGGCTGGATAATAAGATCGCGCCACCAAAGAGCCAGAATCGGCCATCGTTGTCAACCCAGCTCGCTGCTTGGGTGCGGCCACCGGGGACGTTGCCTGCAGCGGGTGTGCCCAGAGTGCCGTAGACTCCTGGTATTGTGTTGGCTCCATTCTGGTAAATCAGTACATTGCCTCCGCTCATCCACGTCCACTGGTTTGTGGAGGGATTGAACTTCCAGAGATCGTCCAGGTTGCCAAACATGCCACGGACATCGAGTCCTAAACCGCCATACAGCCAGAGATTTCCGCTGCTGTCGATCCAGTTCGTGGAGTAAGTGCGCCCTCCGGGAGCGTTGGCTGCGTCGGGCGTTCCCATTGTTCCGTAAACTCCGATTTGCCCGCACTGGATCCCATTGATTCCCACGCAATAATTGAACGCACTGCTGCTTCCGCTCATCCACTTCCATTCGTTGGTGGCAGGATTGAACTCCCACAGATCGTTGAAGTTCAAAAAGCTGTTTTCCACGTTGTAACCCCAGCCGCCAAAGAGCCAAATATGTCCGCTGCCGTCGGTCCAGGTCACCGCATTCGAGCGGCCTCGCGGAATATTTCCTGGGGCTGCTACACCCAAAGTGCCATAAACCCCATCGCATAGATAGTTTGATCCCGGTCCCCGGCAGTTTCCGATGTTGCTTCCTCCCATCCATGTCCACTCTTTGGTGGCTGGATTGAACTGCCAGAGGTCATTGAGTGTGTCCTGCACTCCGGTGGAATCGAACGCCAGGCCCCCGAAGAGCCACAAATGGCCGCTGTTGTCCATCCAACTTGCTGCGCCACTTCGGGCTCCGGGGACATTTGCGGCGGATGGCGTTCCCTGCGTGCCGTACACTCCAGGGATAGTACTGCAAGTTGAAGCATTTGCCACCGTGCAGTTAGCGCCGCTGCTTCCGCTCATCCAGGCCCATTCGTTTGTGGAGGTGTTGAGCTCCCAAAGATCATTGAACCCCGTGATTAATCCGCCGGCATTCACGCCGGTGCCTCCAAATACCCAGAGATTGCCCGAGCTGTCGATCCAGCTTGAAGCATCGATGCGGCCTCCCGGCAGATTGCTGGGAGCAAATGTCCCCAGTGTGCCTAATGAAGCGGACTCCGCGCAAAAACCATCGTTCCCGCTTACACACGTCATCGTCTTCGCTCCTCCCATCCACGCCCATTCGTTCGTGGAAGGGTTAAACTTCCAGAGTCCGTTGAGATAACCCTCGAAGCCGCTGGCGTCGATGCCGCCGCCGCCAAAGATCCAGAAATTGCCACTGCTGTCCTTCCAGCTCGAAGCGCCATGCACTGAGCCAGGGATATTTCCGGCCGCCGGTACTGCCTGTGTGCCGTAGACGCCGGGCTGTCCACAGAAGATGTGGCCAACGGGTTGGGAACAGTCGCTGCCAATCGTGCTACTTCCGCCCATCCAGGTCCATTCGCTGCTCTGGGCAGATGCTGTGACTGCTGTGACGCAGACGAAGACAAATATTGCAAGGATCAGGCTCGTCGCCCCGCGACAGAGACGGAATGCTCTTGTTGGGCCACCGAAGTCATTCCTCGCCGAGAGGCGGGAATGATTCTGTTGCGACGGCCTTATGTGATTTTTGAAAGTGAATCTGGGGCAAAGGTACAATAAATTCAATTGAAAACTCCTTCTATCTCACATTGCGAGCGGTGAAGCGAAAGTGCCTCAAAATTGGCCAGATATTTTGCAATTTCAATAGAAGAGGAGTGAATTCTAGTTCAATCTCAACGGGCAGACCGTAATAAAAGAATCCTTCTGCTATCAATAACTTGAAAGATAGTGATGAGCTTAGCAGCGGGCCGCGCGGCGCTCTGCGAACTCCTTCGGTGTGGGGATCGGCGAAAGATTCCGTCCCGCAAATAAATCTTTAAAAAAGCTCTGCAATTCAGTGTGAATCAGCCCATTCGACGCCAGAACCTCCCGGCTGTCCATACGGAAATGTCCGCCAGAGAAATCCGTCACACGCCCGTCGGCCTCTTCCACCAGCAGAATCCCCGCGGCTGTGTCCCATGAATTGAGGTTGAACTCCCAGAAGCCGTCCAGCCGCCCCGCAGCCACGTATGCCAGATCAAGCGCTGCTGAACCCGCCCGGCGTACTCCATGCGAGCGCAGTGTGAACTCATGATAGAAGTGAATATTCGGATTCTGGTGCCGCTTGTGGCTGGGGAAGCCGGTCGCCAGCAATGACTCGGCCAACCCCGGCGTCCGCGATACCCGCAGCCGCTTGCCGTTCAGCCGCGCGCCCTGTCCCCGCTCAGCAGCGAAAAGCTCATCCCGCAGCGGATCATAGATCACCGCAGCCACGAGCCTCCCATCTGCCTCCGGCGCAAGCCCGGCCGAACGTTGCTCCAAACCCAGCGAAACGCAAAACTGCGGAAAGCCATGCGCAAAGTTGGTGGTCCCATCCAGCGGATCCACATACCAGCGGAACTCGCCTTCCAACCGGTCGCGCGTCCCCTCTTCGCCGAAGATTCCATGCTCCGGAAAAGCCGCTGCCAGCCGCTCACGGATCAGTCTTTCCGAGGTGCGGTCAGCGACAGTAACCAAATCCACATCGCCCTTGTACTCGGTCTCCACACCCTTTGCAAAGAACTCGCGCAGAACAGCGCCGGCCTCTCGTGCGATCTCCGAGGCCGCCGGAACCCATGTCAATTCCGACGCTTCAGGTGCCCCTTGTCTCGATCTTGAGACCGGGGATTCTGAATTCAGGCCGCTCAAGAGGCCACCTCACTCGCTGCCGGGCTTGCCTTCTTGGCGCGGCGCAGGGCCGTTTTGCCCACCTCAGAGATCGTTCTGATCTGCTGCTTGTAGATGAAAAGATTAGGCTTGCCCTCGCGGGTAAGCCGCAGCATTCCCTCGTCAAAGTACTCGATCCAGCCGCGCACCGTCTCGCCATCGCTCAGCTTGATCTGGACATTCACCTGGCGATCGCTCAGAGAGCGCAGATAGAGAGATTCCTGGCCGGTTTCATCCGGCGGAGGCGTCTTGGAGCGGCGTCGTGTAGAGATTGCAGGGGTCATTTAACTATTTTAGATGCTCAACGAGCCTCTAAAGAAACTCAACAATCTTGTTTTCACTGCGCGCCTCGGGAATCAGCTTGCGGCAGACAGGCACTTGCCCCGTGGAAGATCGTTATTCGAGCGCGCAGGGTCGCTCAAGGAACGGCTTCGACGGAAGTAACTTTGGTTTCAGTTTGTGCGAATTGAAAACGCACGATCCACTCGCTGGAGACCGCCCGTCCGTCCACCTGCGCCGCTTTAAATCGCCAGCGCCGCGCCGCTTGCAGAGCCAGCTTCGAGAAGTATTTACTGCCTGACGGCGAGTCCAGCTCCGCATTCGTTACTTCGCCATTTTTATCGGTAGTGACGCGCACACTGACCCCAACCTTGCCTCGAATGGTTGAGCTCGCTTTGGGGGAAACATCGGGCAAAACCTGCTCGACCACGCTGCCATTCATTGTTCCACTTGGGGTGCTTGGCGTCTCTGGAACCGGGGTTGGAGTTGGAGCAGGCGCTGGAGTTGGAGAAGCGGCCATGGCGGGCGAGGGTTGCTGATCGATCACGGACGGCAAAGAGTTCGGCTGGGGCGACCTCAAATGCAGTACCAAGATCATCGTAATCAGGACAACAACCGCGACGGCCAGAAGCGGCCAGCGGACAGTGGCCATGGTTAGCGAGGAAGTCCAGTTGCCTTTGAGGCGGCTCTTGAATTGCTGAAGAGTGCACCGCCGTCTGGGATCGGCGCGCAGGCACCCGCGCGCGATGCCGCCATATGGCCGGGGAAGAGCTTCCGGCACTGCTGGCTCAGTTTCTCCTGATCTCTCCCAGACGGGTGGATGCTGGCTCAGCGCCTCGACAAGCGTGACGCCGAGCGCCCAAAGATCCGCGGCCGGGGTGATCGTTCCGATGGAGCATTCCGGCGCGTCGTAGATCCTGGGCGCTGGAATTTTACCGGTGCGCGTATCTATCCGTTGAAGGCGATCACAGGAGAGTTTGAGCTGATCCTCAACGACCAGGAGGTTCGACGGCTTCAGGCTGGTGTGTACAAAGCCTCTATCGTGAAGATACGTGAGCGCGTCCAGGACGGGCGGAAGCATCTCGGCCGTCTCGGCGGTCGAGAGCGGACGCTTGGGGAGAATTTGCGCGAGGTTTTCTTCTGCAAATTCCGTCACAACATAAAGGAGTTCGCCGGTATGAGTCGCACAGCGCCCGGCGTAAAAGAGGCGTATCAGATGGGGATGGGAGAGAGCCGATGTTCTCGACCAGAGATACAGGCGAGACTCTGCATCGCAGGTATCGGCGCCCATGAGCTTGATGGCGGCCCTGCGGGACCCAGCTCCGGGCAGCTCGGTAAGGAAGACACTGCCGCCTTCAGAATCTCCCAACCATTCGAGGAGGGGAAATCTGCCGTCGATGACGCGTCCTACCCAATCCCTGCGATCGATCCCTGTATCCATTCCATAGATCATTCTATCTGAGCAAAGCAAGCTGTATCGCGCAAGGTGCAGATTTTAGTTACGATGCGCAATGCGAAAGCCCCACCCTGCGCGGCGAAGCGCAGAATGGGGCGTGAGAACTATCGGAAAAATGGAGGGATCTTGTGGACTCAGCTAGACCTTGATCGTCGCTTCGCCTTTGTGCCAGCCGCATGGGATGAGCCCGCCGTTTTGCAGGCCGTCCAGGACGCGCAAAACTTCCTTCGGGTCGCGGCCGACGCTGAGGTCGGTCACGTAAACGAAGCGGATCTTGTTCTCCGGATCGACGATGAAGGTGGCGCGCTGGCTGACGCCGGCGTTGGGGTCGAGAATACCCAGAGCTGTAGTGAGTTCACGCTTGATGTCAGAAAGCATGGGGAAGGGAAGATCCTTCAACGAGGGTTGCTCATTGCGCCATGCCCAGTGTACGAACTCGGAGTCGATGCTGGCGCCGAAGACCTGCGCGTTGCGGGCGGCGAACTCGGAGTTGAGCTGGCCGAAGCCGGAGATCTCCGTGGGGCAGACAAAGGTGAAATCCTTGGGCCAGAAGAAGTAGACCTTCCATTTGCCTGCGTAGTCCTGATCCGTGATGGTAGGAAATTTCATGTCGCTATTGACGACTGCTGAGAGTTTGAAGCTAGGAAAGATGGAACCAACGGAAAGCATATTCACTCCTTACAGGTTGATGAGGTTGTCGATGTGTACTGCCAGGGATTGCCCCAGCCGGCCTTCTACTGAGTCGTTTGCTTCTTAAGAGATGAGGGAGCGCGGCGAAAAGATTCCGGTGTGTATTTCCGATCCCTGCCCCCTGTTTCCTGATTCCAGTCTCTTGGAAATTCTGACCTCTGCCATCGGGAATATCTCACAATGCGGCACAAAAGATTTCAAGATGTTATTTGAAATACTCTACATGTTATTGATTAAACGATAGTTACATTTGGTTTTCTTCTCCGCTTTTGGGCTTCACTGCTTCACGGCTCCACAGTTTATAGGGGGGGACCGTCGAGGGCGGCGAGGGCGGATTCGAGGCTACGGTTGGAGAAAGCGAGACCGGGGCTTTCGCTTTCGTTGAGGGTTTCGAGGAATCTCTCGACGAGCGCGGAGACCGAGGTGCCGCGCCGGAGCGCCCAGATTCGCGCCTCGATGTAGACTTCATCATGAATAGAGACGGTGAGGTTTTTCATTGCTTCTCCTTTAATTTCGATTGTGCGCCAGCGGAGGATAATTATCTGCAATTCGAGTTGTGGGTCTGGGAATTGGAGGAAAAACCTACCGGGGAGCTAGAGACCTGTCCGGTAGGGCTGCTTGATTGCCGGGGATCAATCCTGGGCCTACCGTTCCATAGGGTCCGACTGCGCCGTGCATCCGTAAAACCCGGGCAGACTGTGCGCAATCCCTCCAAAAGGAATTCCAATATCTCTACACTTCAAGTAAGCACAGTGCGAGGCGGAGGAAAATAGCTATCTGGGTTCTCTTGGTTATTTAGAAGTGTTGCTTCTGAAGCGGCTTCTATCATGAATCCCACCCTCACGCGGTAATCTAGAAGGAAAGAGGTGTTCTTGCAAAAGTACTTACTTATCGCCCTCGGCGGCGCGCTTGGCTCGATTGCCCGCTACTGGGTCAGTTCGACGATTGCCGGGCGCATGGGGACGCGCTTTCCCTTTGGCACCTTCGTCATCAATCTGACCGCCTGCATCATCATTGGCTTCTCGCTGACCTACCTGGGCAAGCGGGCGGGCTTGAATCCTGCCTGGCGTTTTCTGATTCCGGTGGGCTTCATTGGCGCTTACAGCACCTTTTCCACCTATGAGTGGGAGACGCTTTCAATTTTGCGCGCCGGGGCCTTTGCGATGGCCGGCCTGTACTCGGTTGGCAGCCTGATTCTGGGACTGGCTGCCACATGGCTGGGCGCGGTTCTGGCCGAAGCCATCTCCTGAGCGTAAAATTCTGACTGATCCGCGGAGAGTAAAATGTTGCAGCCGGGAAATGCCGTCAAAGTTACAATCTACCTAAGCGACGGCGCCACGCATCATGGCGCACCGCTCTACTCCAGCATTCTGGATTTTCTTTTTTATCGCGGCGTAGCCGGTGCTACGGTGACCAAGGGCATCGCCGGTTTCGGCGCCGATCACCATATGCACGCCGCGCACCTGGTCGATATTTCCGACCGGCTGCCCATAAAAATCGAGTTCATCGACAGCCGCGAGAAGGTGGATGCGCTGCTAGGCAAACTGGAAGAAATGGCCGGCAGCGGGCTGATCGAGATGCAGGAGACAGTGGTGGCCAAGCCGGCCCAGCTCTCAAAGCCCAAACAGCGACTTACTCCCGCTCACCTCAAGATTGAGGGCAAGGCGCAGATGATGCGCATCTTTATCAGCGAGGAAGACCGCTGGAAGACAAAGCCGCTTTACGAAGCGCTGGTGGAGGCAATGCGCGCCAACGATATTGCCGGAGTTACCGTTTATCGCGGCATTCTCGGCTATGGCGCGCACCGGCGGATGCATAAAGACAAACCGCTGCTGCATCCGCATCATGGCTCGATCATGCTCTCGGCTATCGACGCCGCGGAAAAGCTGCGCGCCTTTTTGCCACTCGTCGACCAGATGGGGCCGGAAGGGTTGGTGGTCTTCTCTGATGTGGACATTATCAAGTATGCGTATCGCGCGCTTGAAACAGCGGACGCGTCCAAACCATCTTCCGCGCACGAATAAGTGGAGGCTCGCACAATGAAAGAACAGTTCACCGCCCGTATGCTGCGCATTCACTTTGGCGAGGACGATCGCTGGCAGGACAAGCCTTTGCACGAGGCTATCCTGGCCAAATGCATAGAGCTGGGCATTGCGGAGACGCTTGTCTTTCGCGGCATCGAGGGGTATGGTTCGGCCAGCAGGATCCGCCATGCCAGCCACTGGCCGCTCTCCAAGGACGCTCCGATCCAAATGAGCATTATCGATACTGAAGTGCAGATCGCGCGCCTGACTCCCTGGTTGGATTCAATGGTCGAGGAGGGGCTGGTGGCCGCCTCTTCGGTTGAAGTGATCCGTTATTCGCGAGATTCAGTACAGAATTAGGCGAGTCAACGATGAGCAAGCTGATTCCTCCAGTTTGCTATCTGTCAAGAAATCTCTAATGAAATCATCCAGCATAATACGCGATGGCCAGGATGATCTCGCCTGTCAGTCTATTTTTTCGTTTATCTCAATATGGATGTTTTGAATAAGTAAGTTATAGCAGTAATGCAAAGGAAATGGCACTATAACTTGGGATTTTTGCGAGGCCTTCTACGGGTGCTCAGGCAGTGGTTTGCTGGACTCTGACGGAGTTGGCGGAGACCATCAAGGCATATAGATGCTACGGAATAATCTGATTTGTAATATCGATTCAATCAAACCGTTGCAAATTGGGTTTTGCCCATTTCGGACTTTCACCGTTGGCTGTTAAGAAAAACGCATGCTTGAACCTCTTGGCACTTTAGTAGAGTGGCGATATATCACAAAGACACGTGTCTCAACCGGGAGAATTCATTTTGTTTGCGAAGCATCATGCCGCCTTCCGGCCCGCGTTTTGGATTGTTGGACTCGGGGTGATTTGCCTCGTGCTGGCCAGTTGTGGAGGAAGCAGCAAAATCACTCCGCAGATCAGTTGGACCGATCCTTCCCCAATTTCCTATGGAACAGCGCTGAGTGCGACGCAACTGGATGCAACGACCAGCGTTCCCGGCACCTACGTCTATAGTCCCTCTCTAGGCGCAGTGCTCTCCGCCGGATCGCAGACGCTTTCTGTCAACTTCACCCCTACGGATACAGCAACCTACGCAACCGTCACCGCCAGCGTAACGCTCAAGGTAGAGCCTCTTGCCTCACCCGCCATTACTTGGAGCGCGCCCGCGGCCATCCCCTATGGCACGGCGTTGAGTGCCGCGCAATTGAACGCCCAGGAGAGCATTCCAGGCGCCTTTGTGTATAGCCCTTCCTTAAGCGCGGTGCTGACCGCGGGCTTGCAGACGCTTTCAGTGACCTTTACCCCAACTGACCCGAATTACTCCGTGGTCAACGACAGCGTGACGATTACCGTGAGTCAAGCAGCCCCTGTGCTGAGCTGGGCTGCTCCCGCGGCCATCCCGTATGGCACGGCGCTGAGCGGGACGCAACTCAACGCAGCTTCCAGCGTCCCTGGCGCCTTTGCATACTCCCCGTCTGCCGGCACGCAACTCTCGCTCGGCTCGCATCTGCTTTCAGCTACCTTTACCCCTTCAGATTCACGGGACTACACTTCCGCCACCGCAAGCGTGACGCTTACTGTTACGCAAGCGGCGCCGCAGATCACTTGGCCAACTCCAGCGCCGATTACTTATGGCACGGCGCTAAGCGGGACGCAACTCAACGCCGCTTCAACGATCGCTGGAAGTTACTCCTATTCGCCTGCTTTGGGGACGGTGCTGACCGCCGGGACGCAGACGCTTTCGGTGACCTTCACCCCAACCGACGCAACTGATTACACAAGCGCGCAAGCCTCTGTGCAGTTGAAGGTGAATCAGGCCACGCCGGCGATCAGTTGGGCTGCTCCCGCGGCCATCATTTACGGCACGGCGCTGAGCGGGACGCAACTCAACGCCGGTTCAACGGTTGCTGGAACCCTGACCTATTCGCCTGCTTTGGGAGCGGTGCTGACCGCCGGGACGCAGACGCTTTCGGTGACCTTCACCCCAACCGACGCGACCGATTACACAACCGCAAAAGCTTCTGTGCCTTTGACGGTGAATCAAGCCATGCCGGCGATCAGTTGGACTGCGCCCGCGGCCATCACGTACGGCACGGCGCTGAACGCAACGCAGCTTGACGCCACAGCAAACCTGCCTGGAACATTCGTCTATGCGCCATCGATAGGAGCGGTGCTGACTGCGGGCACGCAGACGCTTTCGGTGACCTTTACCCCAACGGATGCAGCCGATTACACAACCACGCAAGCTTTGGTGCCATTGACGGTGAATCAGGCCACGCCGGCGATCAGTTGGACTGCGCCCGCGGCCATCACGTATGGCACGGCGCTGAGCGGGATGCAACTCAACGCCCGTTCAACGGTTGCTGGAACCCTGACCTATTCGCCCGCTTTGGGAGCATTACTGACCGCAGGGACGCAGATGCTTTCGGTGACCTTCACCCCAACTGACGCAAATTACTCTGTCGTCAACGACAGTGTGACGATCACTGTGAATCAAGCAGCCCCAGTGCTGAGTTGGGCTGCTCCCACAGCCATCACGTATGGCACGGCGCTGAGCGGGACGCAACTCAACGCCAGTTCAACGGTTGCTGGAACCCTGACCTATTCGCCTGCTTTGGGAGCAGTACTGACCGCAGGGACGCAGACGCTTTCCGTGATCTTTACTCCAACCGATGCAACTGATTACACAACCGCAAAAGCTTCTGTGCCGTTGACGGTGAATCAAGCAACGCCGGCGATCAGTTGGACTGCGCTCGCGGCCATCACGTACGGCACGGCGCTGAGCGAGACGCAACTCAACGCCAGTTCAACGGTTGCTGGAACCCTGACCTATTCGCCCGCTTTGGGAGCATTACTGAGCGCAGGGACGCAGATGCTTTCGGTGACCTTCACCCCAACCGACGCAACTGATTACACAACCACGCGAGCTTCCGTTCAGTTGAAGGTGAATCTGGCCACGCCGGCAGTCAGTTGGATTGCACCCGCAGCCATCACTTACAGCACGGCGTTGAGCGGGGCGCAGCTTGACGCTAGTTCGGCAGTTGCAGGAAGTTACTCCTATTCGCCTGCTTTGGGAGCGGTGCTGACCGCGGGCTTGCAGACGCTTTCAGTGACCTTTACCCCAAACTGACCCGAATTACTCCGTGGTCAACGACAGCGTGACGATTACCGTGAGTCAAGCAGCCCCTGTGCTGAGCTGGGCTGCTCCCGCGGCCATCCCGTATGGCACGGCGCTGAGCGGGACGCAACTCAACGCAGCTTCCAGCGTCCCTGGCGCCTTTGCATACTCCCCGTCTGCCGGCACGCAACTCTCGCTCGGCTCGCATCTGCTTTCAGCTACCTTTACCCCTTCAGATTCACGGGACTACACTTCCGCCACCGCAAGCGTGACGCTTACTGTTACGCAAGCGGCGCCGCAGATCACTTGGCCAACTCCAGCGCCGATTACTTATGGCACGGCGCTAAGCGGGACGCAACTCAACGCCGCTTCAACGATCGCTGGAAGTTACTCCTATTCGCCTGCTTTGGGGACGGTGCTGACCGCCGGGACGCAGACGCTTTCGGTGACCTTCACCCCAACCGACGCAACTGATTACACAAGCGCGCAAGCCTCTGTGCAGTTGAAGGTGAATCAGGCCACGCCGGCGATCAGTTGGGCTGCTCCCGCGGCCATCATTTACGGCACGGCGCTGAGCGGGACGCAACTCAACGCCGGTTCAACGGTTGCTGGAACCCTGACCTATTCGCCTGCTTTGGGAGCGGTGCTGACCGCCGGGACGCAGACGCTTTCGGTGACCTTCACCCCAACCGACGCGACCGATTACACAACCGCAAAAGCTTCTGTGCCTTTGACGGTGAATCAAGCCATGCCGGCGATCAGTTGGACTGCGCCCGCGGCCATCACGTACGGCACGGCGCTGAACGCAACGCAGCTTGACGCCACAGCAAACCTGCCTGGAACATTCGTCTATGCGCCATCGATAGGAGCGGTGCTGACTGCGGGCACGCAGACGCTTTCGGTGACCTTTACCCCAACGGATGCAGCCGATTACACAACCACGCAAGCTTTGGTGCCATTGACGGTGAATCAGGCCACGCCGGCGATCAGTTGGACTGCGCCCGCGGCCATCACGTATGGCACGGCGCTGAGCGGGATGCAACTCAACGCCCGTTCAACGGTTGCTGGAACCCTGACCTATTCGCCCGCTTTGGGAGCATTACTGACCGCAGGGACGCAGATGCTTTCGGTGACCTTCACCCCAACTGACGCAACTGATTACACAACCACGCAAGCTTCCGTGCCGTTGACGGTAAATCCGGCCACGCCCATGATCGCATGGACGCCCACCGCCCAGCTCGCCGTTGGATCGCCTTTGGGGCCAGGGCAGTTGAATGCAGCTGTCATCTCGCCGGGCGGTACAACAGCGCTGGGCGGCAGTTTTGTCTACACGCCGCCTGCCGGGACCATCTTTACTTCGCCCGGGCCGCAGACTCTTTCGACCACCTTCACGCCTTACGACACGAGCGACTACACCACGGCGCAGGCCAGCATTCTTATGACGGCGTCCGTCTTTGGCGTGGCGGCCTGGGGAGATTCACTGACCGAAGGCACAGCCGGTTCATTGGACGTGGATCCTTATCCCAGCGAACTTCAGGAATTGCTTACGCTGCCGGTGGTGAACCTGGGGATTGACGGACAGACATCCACACAGATCGGTGTGCGGGAAGGCGGGGTTTCGGCCGTCGTTTCCATTGATGGCGGGGTGATTCCAGCCTCTGGCGGCGTTACCGTGACTTTCCCCACTTGCTCGGCCTCCAACTGCCCAATCTACACGCCGGTTACTCCCTACGGACCGGACGGGGGTCTCTCTGGAACGATCCTCGGAGTCCATGGAACGGTCACGATTGATAATACGGGGACGATTCTTACCTTTGCACGAACAACTCCGGGGAGTGAGGTAAGCGCCCCCGGAACTCCAGCGTTTGTGGTGGACACTCCCTATGCCAACTACATTCCTGTCTTCTGGGAGGGGCGCAATGATTTTGCATGGACAGGGCAGATCCTATCGGATTTGGCCGGCCAGGTGGCGACCGTTGCTCCCGGGCAGGACTATGTGGTCTTGTCGGTTATCAACGAAAACAGGCCGGTCGAATGGTACGGCGCATCCGGAAATTTTTCGTACCAATGGCTTATTCCCTTTAATGAACAGCTAGGGAGCATCTACGGATCGCATTACATGGACATCCGGAAGATACTCGTGGACGCTTACGATCCTGCGCAGGCAACAGATGTCACCGATTACCAGCACGACGAGCCGCCTTCATCGCTGCGGGCAATCCTCATGGAGTCAACGCTTGCCAGCGCCATCGGTCCGGCGGATACCAGTATCACTCTGAATGCAACAAAACCGCCAAATCGCATTCCGGTTGTCACGACAATTGTGAAAATCGACGACGGAGCCAATGCTGAAAACGTACAGGTCACCGCGGTCAACGGCGGTACATTGACCGTGACGCGAGGCTTTGGCGGAACTCAGACAGCGCACGCTGCCGGCGCGCCGATTGTGGCGCTCGACATGGTTCATCTCAACGCGCAAGGCCATCAGATAGTCGCCAACGCCGTGGCGCAATACTTGTCCGCGTATGCCAAATGAGAACGAAAAAAACGACCTCGCCGTGGAAATCTACCGCAGAATGAGACAGATACCGCTGCCTTTTCCTTTATAGATGCCAATCCATACCGAAATCAAGAAATACGCTCGTACGGCTGGTAGACAGGCTCCCATACGTAGGCGCGAATCCGCTCGCGGAGCGTTGCATCGTCCACGGTTTCGGCAGTTCCATCTTGAATGGCCTGCTTGGCCACGGCTTCGGCAATCACAAGGCTTACTTTGCGGCAGTCGCCGATGGGCGGCAGTAATGGAGTGCTAGGATCGGCAAGAATGGGTGAAAGCTCGGCAAGCGCCTTGGCGGAGGCCATGATCATCGCGTCAGAGACGCGTGTTGAACGCGAGACGAGAATGCCCAGGGCCAGGCCGGGGAAGATGAACGAGTTATTGACCTGCGAGATGCGCACCAGCTTGCCATTGACCTCGACAGGATCAAAGGGGCTGCCCGTGCCGACCAGAGCGCGGCCATCGGTCCAACGGAGCAGGTCCGCCGGCACAGCCTCGGCCTTCGATGTGGGGTTGGAGAGCGGGAAGATGATGGGGCGTGCGGTGTGGCGGGCCATCTCGCGCACAATCTCTTCGGTAAAGGCTCCGGGTTGAGCAGAGACGCCGACCAGCACCGTGACCCCGGCGTTGCGCACCACGTCAAGCAGGCTGATTGCGCATGAGCCGGTCGAGGAGCTTGTCAGCTTCCAAGCTTCGACATCAACGCGCTTGCGCAGCAGCGGCTCTTGGCCTGGACGGATGCCCTGGCATCCCTCGACTAGCAAACCATAGCGATTAAAGGAGTAGATGCGCTTGCGGGCTTCGTCTTCCGTTAGTCCCTCTTCAATCATTGCGGCAATGAGGAGATCGGAGATTCCGACGCCTGCTGAACCGGAACCAAACATGGCGATGCTCTGCTCTTTGAGCGGGCGGCCGGTGGCGCGCACGGCTGCCAGCAATGTGCCGGTGGTGACGGCGGCGGTTCCCTGGATGTCGTCGTTGAAGGTGCAGAGCTGGTCACGGTAGCGCCGGAGCAGGATGGCCGCATTGACGCCGGCGAAGTCCTCCCACTGGAGAAGAATATTGGGCCAGCGTTGCTGCACGGCGGAGACAAACTCCTCAATGAACTCGTCGTACTCCGGGCCGCGGACGCGCTTGTGCTGCCAGCCGATATAAATCGGATCGGCGAGGCGGGCTTCATTGTCGGTGCCCACATCCAGCAGTATGGGCAGGCAGTGCTCCGGAGGAATGCCGCCCAGCGCGGTATAGAGGGCCATCTTGCCGATGGGAATGCCCATGCCGCCCGCGCCCTGATCGCCCAGGCCGAGGATGCGCTCGCCATCCGAGACCACAATGCAGCGCACATCGTCAAAGCGCGGGTCGGCGAGTATCTGCTCAATGTGATTGCGGTGGGTAAAGCTCAAGAAGAGGCCGCGGGGCCGACGCCAGATTTCGCTGAAGCGCTGGCAGCCCTCGCCTACCGTCGGCGTGTAGACGATAGGTAGAAGTTCCTCGGTGTAATGCTCGATCATGGAGTAGAAAAGGGTTTCACAATTATCCTGCAAGTCACGCATATTGCTGTATTTAAGAAAGCCCGTGTCGCGGCCGTCCAGCACCCGCTTGCGGCGCTCGCGCTGGTCCTCCAGGGTGCCGATGTGAGGCGGTAAAAGTCCATGCAAACCAAAGGCGGTGCGCTCCTCTTCTGTAAAGGCCGTGCCCTTGTTGAGCCGGGAGTTCAGCAACAGCTCGATCCCATGAAGTTCGGTCTGGACGACGATGCCGTCTGCAGGCTTTGCATGAATTTCCTCGCTCATTACGCTACACTCCTGAGTCAGATTTCGATGTGGATATTCTTTGCCCGGATCAGTGACTGGAGTTTATGGTATCGCTCGGCATTGGCGGTCTCTTGTTGCGTGCGTCACAGATGCGGGAAATCAATGTATTTCGGTTTGGAAGCTCTTCAACGAATGAAAAAACGGGCACATTTACTTAAAGTTCAGCAGTACTACCTCAGAACTGGTTCCGACGCGCAAGGGCGGACCCCAGGTCCCGGCACCGCTTGAGGTGAGCACTTGCAGCCTGCCGAGCCGATGCAAGCCGTAAATGAAATTCCCGAAGATGCGGCGCGTAAACCAAGTAAAAGGAAAGAGTTGCCCTTTATGTGTGTGACCGGAAAGCTGGAGGCTGATTCCTGCCTGCTCGACAATGGGCAGACGATTGGGCACGTGATTGAGCAAAATGCTCGCCCCGCCGGGAATCAGACTCAGGCTGTCCAAAGTGGCGCGAAGACGGATCGGGTAGCTGGAATCGCCGTAACTGACGCCAATGATGTCTATGCCATCTATCGAAACTTTTTCATTCGCCAGGACGCGAATGCCGACGCGCGCGAGGTTTTCGGCGTAGAGGGCGGTGTCGCCAAATTCGTCATGGTTGCCGGTTGAGAAGTAGCTGCCCAAGGGTGGAGTTAGCTGGCGAAAAGGCTCGACCAGGGCGGCCACGTCGGCTTTGCCACCGTCAAAGAGATCTCCAGGGATGAAGACAATGTCCGGGTCAAGGCGTTTTGCCAAAGCTGTTATGCGGCGGCTGAAGGCGGGGCCGTTGACGTGGCCGAGATGCAGATCGCTGATGACCAGAGCAGTGCGGCCGCGCCAGAGATCAGGCAGGCCGGACAATTGAACGGGAATGCGGCGAATACGAATGAAACGCGCGTTCACCAAGCCATAGATTCCAGCCACGATCGCCAGGCAGTAGAGCACAGCGGCGAGCATAGGCCGGTTCACGGTAAGTCCAAGGAGTGTCCAAGTGTCTGCTGTTAGACGGGTCAGGCAAGCGGCCCAAAAGAAGAAGTTCAGAAAGCCCAGCCAGACGGCGGCGAGCCTGTACAACAGCGTGACGGCCCGGTTGGCATGATTGAAGCCAAGCAGTGCGGCGATCATAAAACTGAAGGCCAGCAGCAACACTACTTCCCTTAACAATGCCTGCGCCAGCGGGTTGAGAGGCGGCCAGAAGGCGATCCATGTGCGATAGATGAACCAATGCGCGGCAAGAAGAAGAGCCTGCATCAGCGCGATTCCGACTAGCGGCCATGCTTTCAAGCTGCTTCTCCTTCTCTTCAATTCTTGCATGAAGAGCGTAAAAGGCGAAGAAACAGGGAATGACACCCGGGGGTATCATTTTCCTTGAAAATTGACCTGAACGAAAAACACCTGGATACAGCGTAAATGAAACCTTGAAATAATCGGCAATCGATGTTCATTCGATTTTTTAGAGGAGAAGGCAAGAAAGCGAGCCTACTGTCCATGCGCATAAGTACGTGACAAAATCAACTAATGGATGCTTCTGATAGCAACGCGCTCGGACTTTATATCTCAATCCCCTTCTGCCGGTCCAAGTGCACCTATTGCAACTTTGCTTCGGGGGTCTATCCGGCCAGCGAACACGCGCACTATGTGGAGCGTCTGATTGCGGATATGTGTAGCGCGGGAGACTGGGCGCAGCGCATGGGCGTAGAGCTTCCACGCCGCGTGGACACCGTTTACCTGGGCGGCGGAACGCCCAGCCTGCTGGCTCCGGAGCTGCTGGCCGGGCTATTCGCTGAGATGCGAACTGAGTTTGACCTCGATTTCAACGCGGAGATTACTGTCGAATGCGCTCCGGGCCAGCTAGCCGATGAAGCGTTGGAGGCGCTCACCGCAGCAGGCGTGAACCGCGTCAGCCTGGGCGTGCAATCGTTCATTGACCGCGAGGCGGCTCAGAGCGGCCGACTGCATAACCGGGCCGTGGTCCTCGACGATCTGCGCCGACTGCGCGCGGCTGGTATCGACAATCTGAATATCGACCTGATTGCCGGGTTGGCGGGTCAAACATTTGCTTCCTGGGAGGAGTCGCTGGCCGTGCTGGCCGGCTCCGGCGTCCCTCATGCCAGCATTTATATGCTGGAAGTGGATCAGGACTCCCGCCTGGGCCGGGAGATGCTCGCCCACGGCCTGCGCTACCATGCGGATGCTGTCCCGACCGACGATGCAATTGCTCAGATGTACTCGATGGCTATCGAAAGACTGAAGCAAGCAGGCCTGGAGCAATACGAGATCTCCAACATCTGCAGGCCGGGAATGGAATCGCGACACAACCTGCGCTACTGGCAGAGAAGGCCTTATCTGGGCATCGGCCTCGACGCCTCCTCCATGCTTCGCAAGACAGGCAGCAAAGGAGGTGGCCCCGTGCTGCGAACGACAACCAGTGGCGACCTGAAGGACTATCTCGCAGGCCATGAACCAGCAGAGAGCACATGGCTCACCTCCGCCGGGCAGCACGAAGAGGCCTGGTTCCTGGGGTTGCGACTGAATGCGGGCGTGGAGGTAGCCGCACTGGAGCGCGAGTTTGGAGCGGAAATGCTAGCTCCAGCTCTCAAAGCTGTTGAGAGACTGGCCGAGGCTGGCCTGGTTGTTTTCGACGGTTCTACGGTTCGGCTGACACCTCAAGGGCAACTTCTTTCCAACGAGGCCTTTCAGGCGTTCTTGGGGCTGGAGGAGTAGAAGCGGTTCTATCTTTCATTGTTGGGACGATCATTCAATCTTTGTGCGATCTTGCACCAACATGCAGAAAAACTCATTAGGTTTTCTTGTTACTTAAAGAATTCTTGACCGGTCGCGGTTGCGCCGATGAAAGACCTGTGGCCGCCTAAGAGTCCGCTCATAGTTTGCGGATGAAACTCCAAGGCAAGCCCGCAGTCTCTGCCTGGAGCGCACGTCGTGTCCTACTTCCGTTCCGTCCACAATCGCCGCATCGCAGCCTGGCTTTCAGCTTTGCTGCTCTGGCTGGCACCGACGGCGGCAGTGGCGGGCGGACCTCGGTACGTGGCTGGAGTCAGCTACTTTAATCCCGCAGTCGTAGGTCAGCCGGTTCATTGGGCCAACGGGCAGGTACACTATTACGTCGACCAAGGACCGTTGAACAGCGCGGTCAGCAATCAGCAAGCCAAGGCGATGGTGGATGCGGCGGCGGCCTTGTGGAGCGCGGTTCCCACCGCCGGGGTTTCGCTCACCGACATGGGCGCGCTGAATGAGGACGTGAGCGGCGCGAATCTCTTGGTCAGCGGTAAAAACTTCATGATCACCAATGAGCAGACCAGCCAGTTAGGCGTGATCACTCAGCCGGCCGACGTAGCTCCTTCAGCCGCCGGCTACCCGCTGGGCATCATCTTCGATGCCGACGGCTCGGTAATTGACGCGCTCTTTGGCGTGAGCGTCGCCGAGCAAACGAACAGTTGCGAGAATAACGGCGTCTACGCCTGGCTGGATAAGATCAACCCGGACGCCACCATTGCGCATGGGATCATAGTGCTCAACGGCCTCTGCGCCACCACCGCCAGCTTGTTGGATATGATGAGCTTTGAGCTGGAGCGGGCCTTCGGGCGGATTCTCGGCCTGGACTATGCGCAGGTGAATCCCGGCGCGCAGACCAACGGCGAGTTGAATGGCAAGCTGGGCTGGCCGGTGATGCAACCGGAGAACGGCCTTTGCGGCTACACCGGCGGAGATTGCATTCCAAATCCCGCAGTGCTGCGCTGGGACGACATTGCCGCCCTCAATCGCATCTATCCCATCACCGCCGCCAACCTATCCGGCTTTCCCGGCAAACAGATCACCGCTGCCCAAACGGTTTCCATTCAGGGGACCATCACCTTCAGCGACGGCGTGGGGATGCAGGGCGTAAACGTGGTGGCGCGGCCGCTGGATGCGAATGGGAATCCGCTTTATCAGTACACCACCACCTTTGTCTCAGGCTCCTATTTCAGCGGCAATCACGGCGACCCGGTGACCGGCTGGAACGATGCGAACGGCAATCCGCTGAGCATGTGGGGATCAAATCAAACCTCAATGCAAGGCTTCTTCGATCTGAGCGGAATCCCGCTGCCACCGGGTCTGAGTACGGCCAATTATCAGGTCACCTTCGAGGCCGTTAATCCCAACTACATTCTGACCAGCTCGGTAGGCCCATATCTAGACGGCTCGCCGGAGCCATCGGGAACGCTGGCGGCAATCTCTGTGCCGGGAATGTCTGCAGGCAGCGCGCAAATCCTCACCGTGAACGCCGTTCAATCGGCGGCGAATGATTCGATGGATGCCATCGGCAGCGAGGCTACGCCGCGCATGCTTGCGGCCAGCGGAATGTGGAGCGGACGGTTCAGCCAGATTGGCCAGACCGACTGGTTCAGCTTCCCGGTGCGGGGCGGTCGCAGCTTTACTGTGGTCACGGTTGCGCTGGATGAGAGTGGAGTGCCGACAAACCTGAAGGCCATGCCGACGCTGGGCGTCTGGGATGCCTTTGATCCGGTGGGTTCCGCGGCCATCGGCTTTGGAGCAGGGCTGAACGGCCTGGCCACCGGCCAAAGCTGGCTGCAGGTTGCCGCATCCGACGACGACATTGTGCGTTTGGGCATTGCCGATGAGCGCGGCGATGGCCGTCCGGACTACGCTTACCAGGGCTGGGTACTTTACGCCGACACTGTGCAGCCGCTGCGCCTGCCGGCCTCGGGCGGTGGGATCGTTATTCACGGTATGGGCTTTCGCCCCTCGGACACGGTGCAGGTGGGCGGCCAGCAGGCCCTGATCACTAGCATCTCACCCAATGAAATCACGGCCATCGCCCCGGCAGCGAACGGCGTAACCGGCTCGGTCGATGTTGAGGTGGATGATCTACCTATCTACACGGCGGCGGCGATCATCTCCGGCGGGATCAGTTATGATGCAGGCACCAGCGACGCTCTCACCGGGGTCTCCGTGCCCATGGGATCTATGCCCATCGGCGTGGCGGAGCCGTTCTCGGTGATCGCGCTTGGCTCTGACTTAACTCCTGCCGGCGGCGTCTCGGTGATCTTCACGCTTGTCAGCGGAACGGCGACGCTGGGCTGCGGGCAGAGTACCTGCACGGTCACAGCCACCGGCGATGGCCGCGCCACCCTGAATGTGACGGCCACCAGCAGCGCATGGTCAATTGTGACTGCATCGCTCCTTAACAGCTCCAGCATCAAATCCGAGTTCTATGGTGGAACGCCGCCGACGCTAGTCTCGCTCTCTCCCATGCTCTCCCTGGCTGCCGGCGCCACAGTCAACTGGACGGTGCAGAGCCAAGTCTTGAACAAAGGCCTCCCGGCGAGCGGCCAGACGGTAGCCTGGCAGACGAGCAATAGCGGCATCGCGATTCAGAGCGGTTCGGTCACCACCAACGCCAACGGCATCGCCGCCAAGACACTGACTGTGGGCCCCCTGACGGAGGGGCAAACGGTTACCGCCAAGGCCTGCTTGAACGGAACCAGCCAGTGCATCACCTTCACAGCCTTCGGCGCTCGGCCGGAGTACGCCACCCTCGAAGCCGTCTCTGGAAACACGCAGAGCCTTTCCGTGCAAGGTACGGCCAATCAGATTACGCTGCGCGTACTGGATATGGACGGCAATCCGATGGCCGGCGGAACAGTGACGCTCTATCAGGCGCTTTACGCCTGGGCGCCACCCTGCCCTCCGCATGGCCGCTGCGATCAGGCGGAGCTGTTGGCCACGCAAGTCGCGACAGGAACCTCCGCTTTGGACGGAACCGTCTCCTTCAGCCCGGTCTCGATTCCCGGCGCAGCCACGGATCTTCTGGCCCAGGCTGTCACCGGCAACACTGGCAGCGTCAGCATCAGTGTCGAGGTGCATCCGTAATGAGATGGCCCTCCGGGGGAAACCGGAGGGCCATGAACGTGTTCAGCGATATGCTTCGTCTATGCCGCCCGCGTCGGCTTGTAGCCCGAGAGGCCGTAGTAGGCGATGAAGATATAGCAGATGATCGGCAGGACGAATGCGTACTGAATCCCGATCTTGTCCGCCAGGAAGCCAAAGAGAGGCGGAACGATAGCGCCGCCCACATTGCCGATGGTGATGACGCCTGAGCCCTTGCTCGTCATATGTCCCAATTCCGCAATCCCTAAGGTAAAGATTGTCGGGTACATAATGGAGTTGGCCAATCCGCAGAGAATCAGACTTCCGATGGCAACTGGTCCGTGCGTGACCATGGAGACCAGCATCAAAATCACGCCCAAGATACCCAAAACAACAAGCATCTTCTCGGCCTTGATCTTGCTCATCAGCGCACTGCCAATAAAGCGGCCCGCCATGATGAGCAGGTAGTAAACAGTAACCAGGATTCCCGCCGTTTCAAGACTGCTGATTCCTTCCTGTTTGCAGTATTGGACGATGATTGCGGCAAGGGCAATTTCAACGCCTACGTAAAAAAAGATGCCCATCATGCCTAGCACGGTATGGGAAAAGCTCCAGATGCTGCGGCCTTCCGCAGGGGAATCCTCCGAAGGACGGGCTGAGGTAATCGCCGGCAGATGCAGGAACATCACTATAAAACCCAGCACCAGCAACCCGGCGGCAATATAGACGTAAGGCATCTCAAGCATATGAGCTTGAGCGGTAGAATCGGAAACCGTGGCGGTATCGGCGAGGATGAAGTGTCCGGCAAACCATCCGGCAACAGCGGAAGCGCCTGAGTTGAAGGCCTGCGCCAGGTTCAGCCGGGCTGATGCGCTCGACTCAGGGCCGAGAATCGCGACATAAGGATTGGCCGATGTCTGCAAGGCGCAGACGCCGGTTGCGAGCACGAAAATGGCGAAGAGCGTCAGGCCAAAACTGACCTGATTGGCTGCGGGAACAAAGAGCAGAGCGCCCACGACCATAATGAAGAGCGAGGTCACCATAGTGCTCTTGTAGCCGATCTTCTCAATCAGCTTGGCGCTGGGAACCGAAAAGATCAGGTATGCAAAGAACCATGCAGAGGTGGCCAGCATGGATGGCCCGTAAGGTAGATTGAATATCTCTTTCAACTTGCTCACCAATTGGTTATTGAGGCTGGTGAGGAAGCCGAAGATGCCGAAGAGCGCCGTGACGATGATGAACGGCATAAGGTAATTGGGCGCGTTGGAAGCCGCCGGAGCTGTGGACTGCTTTGCCATGAAAGATTTTCCCCGTTTCTTTTTGAAAAATTGCTGGTTTTGGCTGATTTTCCCCTGCTCCAGAGTTGTTTCCCAAGCCGTCACCGGAAAAAACCGCGCGCCGGAAAGAATCGCAAACCGGGAAAATCGCTGCAAAACGTACCCAAACCACTGTACGCACCGGGACCAAGGCAAGTCCAGCGAAAATTGGAAATGCTTTGAGTGCGCGGCATTTCCCATCCCTCAGTCCTGCTTCACCGTTTACACTGAAGTTGCATGATTCCCACACTTGCCTGGACGCCGGAAGGCGTTCGCTTCCTTGATCAGACCCGGCTCCCACTTGAGGAGAGCTACGTACTTGCTGCAACTTACGAGCAGGTTGCGGACGTGATTGTCACCATGGTCGTCCGCGGCGCTCCGGCCATTGGCGTTTCGGCTGCTTACGGCGTGGCGCTGGGCGCGCTGCGCTCGACGGCTGCCAACCCGGTGGAGTTTGCGCCGGAGTTCGAGCGCGTCTGCGCGCGGCTGGCTGGAACGCGCCCGACAGCCGTCAATCTCTTCTGGGCCATCGACCGGATGAAGAGGTGCTTTGCGGCACTGCGTGCGGCGGACTCTTCGATGATTGCAATCAAGGAGAGGCTGCTCGCCGAAGCGCACGCCATGTATGAGGAAGACATTGCCGCCTGCAAGGCGATGGGGGCTTTCGGCGGCGCGCTGCTGCCCGATGAGGGCGGCGTGCTGACGCACTGCAACGCAGGCGCGCTGGCCACCTGCGGCTACGGGACAGCTTTGGGTGTGATCCGGTCGGCCGTCGAGCAGGGCAAGCGCATCATCGTCTATGCCGACGAGACGCGGCCCTTTCTCCAAGGCGCGCGGCTGACAGCATGGGAGTTGATGGCTGACGGCATCGACACCACGGTGATTTGCGACAACATGGCGGCCAGTTTGATGCGCGCCGGGAAGATTCAGGCGGTTGTGGTGGGCGCGGACCGGATTGCCGCCAACGGTGACGCAGCTAACAAAATCGGCACCTACAATGTGGCCATTCTGGCCAAGGAGCACGGCATCCCGTTCTATGTCGCAGCTCCCTGGTCCACCATCGACATGGCCACGGCGACAGGGGATTTGATTCCCATCGAGGAGCGGCCCGCGGTCGAGGTGACCCACCACGGCGGCAAGCAACTGACGCCCAACGGCGTCTGCATCCGCAACCCGGCTTTTGACGTGACCCCGGCCAAGTACATTACGGCGATCATCACCGAGCGCGGCGTTTTGCTCGCGTCTTACAGCGAGTCGCTGAAAGCGATGGAAGCGGCGGCAAAAGAGTAGGGAACTGAGATTGGAATCCCCGGCCTCAATATCGAGACCGGGGGCACCCAACAGCAATAGTGGGGAGTAACAGCTCTTTTGTCTGACTGTTACCAGGCCAGCAGTTCGTCGCCGGAGGCTTCGGAGAGGAATGCGACTGGAGCGGCGCAAGGTTCCGGGAAGTCTCCGGCGCATTGGATGGACTCCGGCCCTGTGGCTTTGGCGACCAGTAACGCCTGTTCGGCTTCGCGCAGAACCACCACCGGGGAGCGGCCCATACTGGCGGCGATGCCAAAGCAAGCCGAGAGGCGAACCGCGTCGCCGTTCACATGGAAGGTGGAGCAGAAGACATCAATGCGCAGACGTTCGGCCAGCATGACGGCGTTGACGCTGGAGCAGCCGGGCAGGGCGATCAGAAATTCGTCCTTGCCGGGGCGGCCCAGAATGTCGTAACTGCGCAGCAGGCGGGCGGTGCGGGCAACCACCTGGCAGAGCAGATCGTCGCAGGCATCGGTGCCAAGACGCGAATTCCAATGGCCGAAGTCGTCGATGTCGAAGAGAATCATGCACAGCGAACTGTTCATGCGCTGCACGCGATCGGTCTCGCGAAAGACCATCGAGAGCATGGTCTCGCGGTTGTAGACGCCGGTCAACCGGTCGGTTTGGGCGTTGAGCTGGGCGGCCTCGCGCAGCAGTTCGAGTTCGCGCAGGCGGCGGTGCTCGCGCAGTACGGCTTCCACGCGCAGACGCAGGAAGGCCGGCTCGGTCTTGCGCGGCAGAAGGTCATCAATGACGCCTTCCGCGAGGCGGTCGATCCACTCCTGGGTAATCGAATCCGTAATGAGGATGATCGGAAAGCGCCTGCCCGTCGCTTCGGCACGCGCCGCCGCCAGCAATCGACCAATCTCCATTCCGGGCAGATTGACGTCTATCAGCGCCAGAGTGGGCGCATGGGCGGCGGTCAGAGCCGGTAGAGCCGCCTCGGCGGCGAGAAAGATCTCTACGCGCGCTCCGTCGATGGCCAGCACGGGTTCAACAGCGGAGAGCAGCTCCGGTTCAGCCGATGCAAGAAGGTAAACTGGGGTGGAGTTGGCGAGCATCCTATTTGTCCTCACTAACGGATGCATCGGCGACGCTTAAGAATTATTTAGAGGCGAACCTGGATTTCTGACTTGGATTCAATGACTTTGGGGCGTGAAATTGAGTACCGAAGATCATTGCTGGGGGTGATCCTTAAAATGTACCTATTCAATACGCTACAGAATCGAGTCCAGCCACAGCCTCCAGAAGCGCCCCGAAGCCTCTTGCAGGGCGGGCGAGTGATGGAGCGCCGCGTCGCGCAGGCCTGGGACCTCAATGCCCTTCTGGTGAAGTTCACAGGCGTGGCCGACATACCAGCTCTCCAGACCCTCTGCGGAGACTTCGGGGTGGAATTGCAGGGCCAGCGCGCAATCGCCGACGGTAAAAGCTTGATGCGCATAACGTTCCGACTTCGCCAACAGGCGTGCGCCGACGGGGAGGTCGAAGGTATCTCCATGCCAGTGAAAGACGGAGAGGCCGTCGGCGAGCAAGGGCGCAAACCATGCGGGTGGGTTGGAATTCGGCGCGGCTTTCAGTGGGAACCAGCCGATCTCCGCGCCTTGCTGGCCTGGGTAAACGCGGGCGCCGAGGGCCGCAGCCATCATCTGCGCGCCCAGGCAGATGCCAAGGATTGGCTTGCATGCGATTAAACGCTGGCCAATGAGCGCGATCTCATCCTTGAGAAAAGGATAATCCTGCTGGTCATAGACCCCGATGGGTCCGCCGAGGACGATGAGAAGATCGCAACTCTCGGCCTGCGGCAAGGGGAAGCGCGCCTCGGCGGCAAGGAAGTTCTCCATCTGAAAGCCCCGCTCACGGAGCGGGGCTTCCAGGGAGCCGAGGTCTTCAAATGCTACGTGGCTGAGGACGAGGGCGTGGCGCGATAGTTTCTGCATGAAATCAGTCTAAGCGGCTTGGAATCAGGATTCAATCAACAAAGTCGACCTGCGGGGCGATGGGAATGATGCCACGCTCGTAGCCCAGGTCGAGCAGCTTGCGGATGGCCAGGCGGCCGTCGGCACCGTAATCCAGGGTGCGCTCGTTCACATACATACTGACGAAGCGGCTGGCGAGGCGAGTGTCCAGGTCGCGGGCGAACTGCATGGCGTAATCCAGCGCCTGTTCGCGGTGGTCGAGGGCGTGCTGGATGCTGTCGCGCAGCGCCTGGGAGATGATTTTGTGCGATTCCGCGCCCAGCGAGCGGCGAATGGCGTTGCCGCCCAAGGGCAGCATCATACCGGTGGTCTCGCGCCACCAGACGCCCAGGTCAAGAATCTTCTTCAGTCCGCTGGTGGCGTAGGTGAGCTGGCCCTCGTGGATGATGAGTCCTGCGTCGAATTTGCCTGCCTGAATCGCAGGAATAATTTGGTCGAAGGGCACGGTCTCGGTCTTGAGTTCTGGATTGAAGATTTTTAACGCTAGGTATGCGGTGGTCATGGTGCCGGGGACGGCGATCCTGATGCGGCTCAGATCCTCCAGCGCCAGCGGCTTGCTGGAGACGATCATCGGGCCGTAGCCCTCGCCTACGCTGCCGCCGCAGCCCATTAGCGTATAGTTCTCTTGCAAATAGGGATAGGCGTGGAAGCTGATGGCTGTGACATCATAGAAGGCCTCATTCTGGGCGCGCAGATTCAGCGTCTCAATGTCACACAGCGTATGAGAGAACTTGTAGCCTGGAACGCGAATCTTGTTGGTCGCCAGTCCATAAAACATGAACGCGTCGTCGGAGTCGGGACTGTGAGCGATGGAGATCTCGATGGTATCGGGGGGGATGGCAACAGCGGAATTCTCTAGACACATGGGGAAGAATAATCCTTTCAAACAGTGGTCTGTGATCTGGTGCCAGTGATCAGTAGACAATCAAAAAAGTGAATGTTAGAGGGCAGGTATATGTCCCTAAAGATTTGTTTCTACATCGGTTACCTCGGTTTTCCCGGAAGTTTTGGCGGTTACTTGCGAAGCCTTCGAACCTTTCCGGGTGCGCTGCTGCCAGATGAAGCGCGCCAAGCTCAATGCCGCAAAGAGCAGCCCCACCACCGAGATGAGGAGAATCAACAGTAGCCAGCGCATCAGGACAAACCAGCGTCAGAATATCAGACTGGGCGGCTATCGCTTCTGTGCACTCACGGCAGCCGCAAGCTGGCTTGTAGCCATTCAAGATAGGGCTGGCTGACGGCTTCGACGGGGAGAACCAGGAACTCGGGCGTCTGGTAGCTGTGCAACTCGTGCAGGCGGGCTTCCAGGGCGGCCAGTTGTTCGGTGCCGGTCTTGAGCAATAGCAGCGTTTCCGAGGCGGATTCGACCGCGCCCTGCCAGCGGTAGATCGACTGGACGGCGGGAATCAGCGAGGCGCAGGCGACCAGCCGCTCCTCGACCAGCGCGCGTCCCAGACGAGCAGCCTCATCGAGGGTGGCGACGGTGGTCAGGACGAGACGGATGTGCAGTGCAGCTTCGGGCATTGGCGGCTTCCTCGGCCAGTGTAAGGCACGCGGCGGATCGAAGCCAAAAAGGCCGTGAGCAAATGTGAGATTGATGGCATCCAGCAGGGCGCAAAGCCTGATCCATCGCGTGATAAGATGGGATACGTTTGAACGTTGATCGAGGGAGTGGCTGACTGTGAAAGCCTTTTCAACCGGCCTGTTGGCGCTGCTTGCTGCCGCGACGCTTTGTGCTCAGGCCGACAAACCCCACTTGGCCGTGCCCAGCATTGACGCAGGCAACAAAGTTTTCCGGCTGGACGGCGGCGGAGTGAGTTATGTCTTTGGGGTGAACCCCCGCGGTGAGTTGCAGCAGCTCTATTGGGGCGGGCGGCTGGCGGCCACGGACAGTTTTCCGCTAGCGGCGCCCCTGCGGGAACATGCCTCCTTTGACGGCTCGTATACAACCACTCCGCAGGAATTTGCCGGTTGGGGAGCCGGACTTTTTATCGAGCCGGCGCTGAAGGTTTCATTCGCCGATGGCAACCGCGATCTGGTGCTGCATTACGAGAATTACACCAAGACGGAGAGTGGGTTGGATGTGCTGCTCAAGGATATCTCACGGCCGATCTATGTGACGCTGCACTATGCGATGGATGCGGAGAGCGGGATTCTGGGGCGCTCCGCGACGATTGAAAACCGTGGCACGGAGGCGGTGATGGTGGAGCAGGCCGCAGCGGCTGCCTGGGCACTGCCTCCGGCTCACTATACGCTGAACTACCTCACAGGGCGCTGGGCGGGCGAGTGGAATCTAACGCAAGAGCCGATTCGCCCCGGAGAACGGGTGATTGAAAGCCGCCGGGGTTCGACCGGACATCAAGCCAATCCGTGGTTTGCGATTCAGGCGGGCGAGGCAAACGAAGAAAACGGCGAGGTCTGGTTCGGCGCGCTGGCCTGGAGCGGCTCCTGGCGCATTACGATCGAAGAGGATCAGTTGGATGCAGTGCGCGTAACCGGCGGCTTCAATCCATTTGACTTTGGCTATGCGCTGTATGCCGGCGAGCGGCTGGAGACGCCGGTATTCTACGGAGGATATGCGGCCAATGGGTTGGGCGAGGCCTCCAGGCTGCTGCATCGCTTCGAGTTGAAGGTGATTTTGCCGCGCACCCAGGCGACGAGCGGCCAACCGCTTCCCAAAGTGCGGCCGGTGATCTATAACTCGTGGGAGGCGACGGGCTTCGCTGTCACCGAGGCTGGCCAGATGGCATTGGCGGAGAAGGCTTCGGCGCTGGGCATCGACCGCTTTGTGATGGACGACGGATGGTTTGGCGCGCGCAAGGACGATCACGCCGGGCTGGGTGACTGGTACGTGAACCAGCAGAAGTTCCCCCATGGCTTGAAGCCGTTGATCGACAAGGTTCATGCGCTGGGGATGGACTTTGGATTGTGGGTGGAGCCGGAGATGGTCAACCCGGACTCGGACCTCTATCGCCGGCATCCTGAGTGGGTGCTGAATTTTCCTGGTCGGTTACGCACGGAGCAGCGCAACCAGCTAGTGCTGAACCTGGCCCGTCCCGAAGTGCGCGCTTACGTGTTGGGATTTCTGGATAAGCTGCTGAGCGAGAATGACATCGCCTTCTTGAAGTGGGACTACAACCGCAACTGGAGCGAGCCGGGATGGGATCAACTGCCTGCCGGCGAGCAGAAGCGGGTTTACGTGGAATTTACGCGGAATTTGTATGGGATTCTGGCGGAGTTGCGGCAGAAGCATCCCAATGTAGAGATTGAATCCTGCTCCGGCGGCGGCGGGCGGGTGGATTTGGGGATTCTGCATTACACAGACGAGGTTTGGCCCTCGGATAATACTGATCCCTTCGACCGGTTGGCGATGCAGGATGGATTTTCGTACGCGTATACGCCGCAGGTGATGATGGCCTGGGTGACCGATTCGCCGCATTGGCTGAACAAGCGCACGACTTCGCTAGAGTATAGGATGCTCAGCTCGATGCAGGGTTCGCTGGGGATCGGCGCGAATATCACCGCGTGGTCTCCGGAAGAGGCGGCGATGGCCAAGCGGCTGATCGCGGCCTATCACAGGGTGCAGCCGACGATTGTGCAAGGAGATCTTTTCCGGCTGATCTCTCCGCGCGAGGGAAGTGAATCCTCGGCAACCCAAACAGTGAGCAAGGATAAGAGCCAGTCTGTTGTCTTCGCCTTTATTCGTTCCACCCAGCAGGGACGCGGCTTTCCGCTGCTGAAGTTGAAGGGGCTGGACCCGGCGGCTGCTTACGCGCTGACAACCATCGCGGGCAAGGCCAAACCGGGAACGCCGCTCACCGCTAGCGGCGCCTGGTGGATGAATCACGGCCTGGAGATGGATCAGGAGTTTCGAGGGGATTATCAGGCGGCGGCCTTTTCTTTGGATAGGAGATAGGGCGGTTTGCCGGTCACACTTGATTACGGATCATTGGAGTTGAGGCCGATGAAAACGGCATAGGGAGAACGATCTGCCCGGAGAAGTACTACCACATCTTTTCCATCCCTGCAAGGCTTTAATTATGCAAATCACTGTCACCATCCCTGATGAGATTGCCACGAAGGTGCAGGCCCGCAGCTTGACGCCCGAGAGCTACGTCGAGAGCCTCATCGATAATGCGGTGCACGCGTCTCTGAAGCCTCTCCCTCCGGCCAAGCTAAAGATGGATATGGAGTCATTTTTTCAAGAGCTGGCAGCATATTCGGACAAGATTCCGCAAATTCCCCATGAGGCCTTCACCCGCGAGAGTTTTTATCAGGACCATGACTGATGGCCACCCCACCCGGGGTATCTGATCGATAGCAATACTTTGCTGCGGGTATTCGATCAGATCTCACGACATATCTTGTATATGGCATCGAATATCGTTTGGATTTGACCAGCCTCTTTTCAAGAAGTCCGAAAGACTTGGGAAGCTCCACCCGATGATCTTTCGATCATCATTTGAGTGGCGCACTCCAGTCTGTGGTGGGTAGTACACATCTACCTGGACAATGGCATTCGCTTCCCCTTCGTGCTTGTCGGAGATCTTGAGCAACCTCTCCAAAACCTGCTCAGATAGAGAACCGTAAGGCATGCGACGGATGTCGCTCTCGGAGGGAGAAACAGCTGGTATAAGCTCTCGGTACCTTTTCACACATTTATCGACAGTGTCCTTCTCACTTTCGGAAATGCTCTCAGGGCTGTTGATGGTGAATTCTTCGTACATGCATCCGGTAAGCATCTGGGCAATACCAAGCGTTGCGGGGCCACTAATACCAGAGATAATCAATATCCACTTGCCCGGAGCGAAGGGATTTTTCGCAACAACCAGTTGACCGAGAAGTTTTCGGACGCCCCGAGCCTGCTGATCCGCGGGAAAGGCATGGTCCTCCATCAAATCCAAGCGAAAGGCACCACCATCCTGAATCATGAAACCGCGCGAGGGCTTTTCTGCTAAGTGTCGTAGGTAGAAAGCCATCTCCGGAAATTGCTTCTTGGTCTCTTCCGCATAGCACTTGTGAGCTATGTATCCTTTGAAACTAACTTTCGTCTCGGGTATCTCCTCAAAAGGCTTTTCTCCTAGTATCCCCGCCAGAGCAACCTCGGTCAGGTCGTTCACATCCGCGCTACCCACGATGATGGTATCGTCGTGCAGCAGACTCTGTAACCAATTGACGTATTCCTTATCCGGAGGAGTCTCTCGCTTCGGCAGGGGACTTTCCAGCGTCACCTTCATGGTTTCCTTAGACGTCGAAAGAAAGTTGGTGATCTCAGCCGCCGTGCGGTAATCCCAATCGCCGATCGTATTGCGGCCAAGGTCGTGGAGGTAGAGACTACCAAGGAAGATGGAAACTTTGTTGTCCTTTAGAATGTTCTTCCAGAAGGCCTCTCGATTCAGGTATCTGGCCTTTCGGACGTAAATATACTCAAGAATCTGCTGTAGTGAGTTCAAGAGGTCGATAGGATGGTCTTCCCGGAATGCGACATGCCAAAGTGCCGTCGTGTCAAACGGAGTGGTATGGTCGATTGGAGTTGTAAGGCTGATTCCAGGCTCTATGGAGCGATATGAGTTGACCGGGATTGCGTTTCCTCCGATTCCGTGGATATATCCGAGCCAGAAGAAGTTTGTTACAGCTTCCTGATTTGTAACGTCAACCAGAGCGCATGCCGCGTCTTTGCACGCGTCAACGACCTCTCTAAGTGGTGCGATGGCCAGATCCACTGACCGAGGTTTCTTAATTGCGAAGATCCTCTCTTCGTTATAAAAACCCAGTTCTGGTTGAAGTGATACATTGTTTGCGGAGAAGATCGATGTCACAGCGGTTCCAACTGCAGACCGACATAGTGCACCGAAGTCGTATTCATCCTTGTATCGGCCAGTTCCAGAGAGCTTGTGTCTACTGTCGTAGAGTACCGTAATCGGATCACCCGACATCTGCTCGAATTGAAGGTGTTCGTTGTTAGTAGACCATTTGTGGGAAGACCATGAATATCCCGATAGCCGCCCGGTAAGTACGTCGAAAGCAGGGTATGGAAGGACGTTTTTGATGCCAAAGCGCCTATCCAGATAATCTTTACGAGGAGTTAGTTTCTCACTGGCACAAATTGGAATAATTGTTTTTCCTAGGGCGGCGGCTAAACCAAACTCATAGAAGACATTCGGGTTGTCGAAGGTAACGTCGACAACAACGTAGTCAGCCTCTTGGAGTTTCTTGCAGATCTTCTCGCAGATGATGAATCCGACCTGGCGAACATCGTCCGCCCTCTCCGGTGTACAACGATAGGCCGATTCACCATCTTTCTCGCCCCCGTTCGCGAGGAAGGGCGCGATTTCCCATTGGTAGAGAACGTCCAATTTCTCGCCAAAGGGCATAACGACAAATGCGCGCCTTTCTCGTCCTGTTTCACGAGAGTTAAGCCTCTCGTCGATTTCACGTTCATAGATACAGCTTTTACCGTTCATGAAGCAGCGAGTCATCTTTCGATCACATGGCATACTTTTACTCCAAAGGAGTGAGTCTTGTCCCTTAAGAAAACCTGATCCAGCTCTCAATGCAAAGAAACGACTGACCGAGCTGATCTCCGGGCTGATCTGGGCAGAACGGTCTATTGTGTCGTAGGGCTTCGGTGTCGATTAACCCAAGAAAAAAACGTCGGTTGCAAACGGCAATCCGCGCTGGGTTCACTCGTGATTCTAATGCCAAGAAATACCAAGCGCATAAAGAGTAACACAACAACAAAAAGGCCGTCAACTTCAAATCTTCCACCACCGAGGCAAGAGCCTAGGACTTCAGCCAGTCGTCACATCTCTCTGCGGGTGTATCCACTGACACCTCCATGATCGGTTACTTGGAGACCATTCCAATATAGATCGCTAGGACAGCTTGCCGAGTGGGGCGGAATAAGGCAGTATGGACTAGAGGCCTATGAAAACGGAGCGAAAGAAGAGACGATGAGTGGATCAATCAAATTTGGTACTTCGGGGTGGCGGGCCATTGTGGCCGACGGGTTTACTGTGGCCAATATACGGCTGGCGGTGGCGGGGATTGCCGCCTTTGTGAAAACGCAACCCGAGCCGCATCGCGTGCTGGTGGGACGCGACCCGCGCTTTCTGGGCGAGAGCTTCGTGAATGTTGCGGCGCATGTGCTGGCTGGAGCGGGTATTACGCCGATTGTGATTCCTGAAGCCGCGCCGACGCCAGCGATCGCCTACGCTGTGCGCACCTTAAAGACCTCTGGGGCCATCAACTTTACCGCCTCGCACAATCCGCCAAGGTACAACGGCATCAAGTTCTCGACGCACGACGGCGCTCCGGCGCTGCCGGAGGTTACCAAGCAGATTGAGGCCGCGATTGTTGCGTTGCAGAAGAGCGGCGCAGCGATTCCTTCCGCCAATCCGCCCGATGCGGGCTTTGAAACTGCCGACGTGAAGCCCGCCTTCCTGAAGCGGCTGGCCGAGTTGGTGGACTTGAAGGCTATTGCAGACTCCAGAATCAAGGTGGTCTACGATCCCTTCTGGGGCGCGGGGCGCGGTTACAGTTCGGAGATTCTGCGAGCGGCGGGCGTGGCTGTCGAGACGGTTCATGACTACAGGGATGTTTTGTTTGGCGGACATGCGCCGGAGCCGGATGATCATCTATTGGGCGATTGCAAAGCCAAGATGAAGGAGACTGGCGCGGCTCTGGGGATAGCAACGGATGGGGATGCGGACCGCTTCGGGGTTGTCGATGCGGACGGCACGTTTATCCAGCCGAATTACATCATTGCGCTGCTGTTCGACTACCTGGTGGAGACGCGCGGCTGGCGGAACGGTGTGGCCAAGAGCGTGGCAACCACCAATCTTATTAACGCATTGGCGGAATATCATCAAGTGCAACTTTATGAAACTCCGGTGGGCTTCAAGTACATTGGCGAGCTGATTAACCAGGACAAGATCGCCATTGGCGGCGAGGAGTCGGCGGGGCTGACGATCCGCGGGCACGTGCCGGAGAAGGACGGCGTGCTGGCCGGCCTGCTGGTGGCGGAGATGGTGGCCAAGCGGGGCAAGAGCCTGGGCGATCAGCTCAAAGCCCTATTTGCCAAGGTTGGTTCCTTCTATCCGATTCGGGCGAACTTCCGCTTGACCCCGGTAGGGATGGCCGCGTTCACTGAGAGGTTGAAGACTGATCCGGTGGAGTTGAGCGGGCGCAAGGTGGCGAAGGTGGTGCGGACCGACGGGCTGAAGCTGATTCTGGAAGACGGCTCTTGGGTCTGCTACCGGCTCTCCGGGACCGAGCCGGTGGTGCGGGCCTATACGGAGGCGCGCAGCGAGTTGGACTCCGAGGCGCTGCAGATGGCGGCAAAGTCGTTTGTACTCAACTAAAGGCAACTTCAGAATTTCGGTAATAGGGTTAGTGGTATCCCGACCTAGCCGCAAAGACGCGGCTAGGTCGGGGCACCCAGGATTTGTATTCGAATAAAGATGGATGGAAGTTCATGCAAGACAAAAACTTAAATGCCGGAAAGAAGGTTGAGGCGGGCGGGGATGAAGTTGTTCCCGCACCTAAGGTTGAGCGTGCGTTGAATTGGATGCGGCGGGCGTGGCGGCCGGCGGCTTCCGTTCTTGCCGTGTCGCTGGCATTGCTGCTGCTTTGGCAAGGGGTCAATGGCAAGAATGGCTTGCGGGTTTGGCTGGAGAAGCGCGCCGAGGACCGGCAGTTGCGCAAAGAAATCGATGATCTGAGTCAGGAGAATGCCCGACTGCGCGACCGGGTCGAACGGCTCAAATCCAATCCAGATGCGATAGGCCAAGTGGCGCGGGAGCAGATGCACTACGTCAAGCCGAACGAGGTGGATGTGCAGTTGCCGCCGGAGAAGAAGACGCAAAACGTGGGAACGGCCAGGTAAGCAAATGATCACCAAATCACTCATGATCTTCCCGCGCGCGAAAGCAGCACGGCCATTCTTTAACGTAGAATATGGATTTTCTTCATCATCTGTTTATTGACAAGCCACTTTTGAGAATGATAGGTTGACCATAAACAAGCGGGTATTCCCCCGGCTCTCTCAAAGAGTGCAGTTTTCCCAAGCCTGATTATCCAGACCTTCAGACTGGTACCCCATTGCCGGAGGATACTTACTCATATTCAGGAGGTTTCAATCGTATATGCAAATTCCCCGATTTGCTCACAACGTTGTATTCGTGTGCTTGCTGATGATAGGCGCTGTTTCTTCTTCCTTTGCTGATCCAATCGTAGCGAATGGCTCCTTTGAGAGTCCTGTTGCTTGGACCGGGCCTTTGGGTTGCTGCTACACCTATAGTCCAACGGATCCGGGCGTTGACTGGACGTTTTCTTTTGCGTCCGGCGTTTCGCTTGTTCCTTCTCTTTGGGGTTTCACAACGGCACCTGATGGCGTTCAGGTTGCGTTCCTTCAGGAAACGGCCTCGATTTCGCAGACGGTTAGCTTGGTTGCCGGCGACCAGTACAACTTGACGTACTACGTGGAGCAGCGTCCCGGTTACGGCGTGGATCCAGTAACCGTGAGCGTGGGTGGAACGCAGACCAATTACATTGCGAATCCCACTGCAGACTGGACCCTCTACACCGACACATTTACTGCAGCCAGCACCTCAGAGCTTCTTGAGTTTTCGACGACCGAGCCTATCTATGGGGGAGACAACGATGCCGGCCTGGACGATGTTTCAATCACGCCTACTCCGGAACCGGGGACGATGACACTGTTGGGCAGCGGGCTACTGGGGCTTGCCGTTATCGTGAAGCGCCGGTTCAGTGCGAGCAAGTGATTCTTTGGAATGCTGTATTTAGACGCGGTCCAACTTCGATTGGGTCACGCGGATCAGTCCTCTTCGGGAATGTGTTTCTTACCACTCGCCCATGCCGTGGGCACCGGTGGCGGCATCGCTGGCGCTGACGAGTTAATTGATGCTGTCACGCTCAGGGTCTGTTGACCGAGCGGCTTCATGTCGCCACGAAGAAGCTCCCTGTATCTTGATCCGAATGTTCAAGGATGGGACATCAGAAAGTTTGTTTGTTAACTGTCATCTATTCAGTGAGTGAGCCGATAGGTGAAGGGAGGGTATAGCTGCGGGCGGGATTACGGCTCTCTCGTTGCACAATACAGAAGCGGGTGCGGCATGGCGGATATGGTTTTCAAGGCAGAGGCGCTGGTTCCTCTTTGGGTTGAAGAAACCGGCATATCGGCTCTGGACAAGAAGGCCAAACGTCCGGTATTGATTGAAATGGAATCACTGGGCAAAGTCATGCGCGGTCGGATGCTGAAACTGACGGCCTCTGGGGCTACCATTATGCCTAATGATCCAATTTTGATATGGAATAGCATTTACGTAAAGGTATCTTTCAGGTTTGGCGATGTCGTCTACGCTCTGACGGGAATGTCGATGTTGAGCGAACCCGATTTCAGCTTTCGCTTTGAGTTTGATGCCGTGACGCGGAAGAGCTTTATCATTCTGGGAAAGAACCTAGGCGAGGCAGGGCTGCTGGACGCAGCCGACGTTGAGATGATCTTCGCCGCGAAGGAGGCGGAGGCACAAAAGGCAGAAGCCAATGCGGAGGCGCCACCCAAGAAAAACAAGATCCACGCGCGCCTGGTGCGGCATGAAAAACCTCCCGGAGGGCGGGAACGGCGGGTACATCACCGCTACGATATCGATGTGGACGCAAAGCTGGCGGTGGTCAATTCCGATAGCAACCTTGAATGTACAGTGCTGGAGTTGAGTCTGGGGGGATGCCGGGTGTTTACCGAGACTCCGAACAACATAGAGATCGATACGCCGGTGGAGGTACAATTTGTCTCTTGCGGGTATCCGCTACGGATGCTGGCGAAGATTCAGGTAAAGAGCGGAACAAATATTCTCGGTTTGAGGTTTCTGGCGATGAGTAGCCGGATACGGGAACGGCTTCAAAGTTTGATTTGGGAGGTTGCGGAGAAGGAGAAAGCAAATGGACTCTGAACTCTGATCCGCTCAAGAATCCACGTATGCCCTCTTTCCAGAGCTAGAACTCCCAATGGAAGCGCGTGCTGAAGATCGAGACCGGGCCGCGATCGCGATTGAAGGCTGGATTGGTAACGAATTGATAATCCAAAGACCAGTGAATCTGCCGCGCGAAGGAGTGATCGTAGTAGGTTTCCAGTGCGAATTCCCGGCCGTAGTTCAAGTCGCCATCGCCGTCCAGGATGCCCGTGCCGCCAGCTATGAGGTATTGCTGGTTCACCTTGGTAATGCCGCTTAGCACGCTGGCCAGGCCGGCTACATCTCCGGCGCGGCGCCATGCATCTCCCTTTACGCTCACTCCTAGCGATCCGGAGTGGTCCGTGTCGGTATACAACCAAGCTTCGTTATGGCCGTCATTCCACCCTAGGCGGGAAAAGACGCCGATGTTTTTGGTGAGCTCCTGCTCCGCGTTCAGGCCGAAACCATAGGAATGGCGATGGGCGAAGGTCTTGGAGATGTCCGCGCCCGGAATCGAGAGAGCGGCCTGGTAGCTGCCAAATTCCCCCTGATTAAGATAGGCCAAGGGGCGAACGGCTCCCGGATGGCCGCCGATGCTGAAGCGGCGCTCGCCTTCGGCCACCATCCCCCAGTCGTGGAAAAATCTTCCGTCGCCGGCTGAGCTATCCCCTGGCCACATGAGGTACCTGTCTTCGGCAGTAAAGCCATTTCGTTGATTCACCAACTGGAAGAACCCATAGCGCAGCGCCCACTTCGGCTGCTGCAATTCGGCTGAAATGCCGGTTGTGTAGCCCAGCGCGTCAGCGGGATAATCCCAAGCGGCGTTGGCAACGAACGCCCAATTCATGAACTGCGTGCGCGGGTCGTTTGCATAAGCGTTGCTGTCGAAGATGTCTTTCACGCTGTAGCGGCCAACGGTGAATGTAAGCCGCGTAACCGGCTGATCTCCGGCGAGTGCGAGCTGATCGGAAGGCACGGCTTCCTTCTCGACGCCGAAGCCGATGGTTTGGCGAATGAAGAAGCGAGCGAGATCGGAGTGCGGATAGCGAACGCCTATCTTGTACGCTTCACCATTGGTAAAGTCGTCAATGCCGAGCGTATCGTGCAGGCCGAAGCCCTGCCAGGTCAATAGGTCGGCGTGAAACTCCGCGCCGCGCCACAACCGGTAGCCGCCGAAGATATCCAGGGAGATGGTCTCGCGGGCCTGCCCAGCGGTTGGCAGGCTGTTTGCGCCCGAGTATTTGGCGCTATAGGAAGGATACCCCTGACCGATGATGGTGCTCTGCATGTGCCAGTTCCAAGTCTGTACCTGATCGCTGGTGGAGGCGGAGGCCGCTGGAGCGGTGCTGGCGGCCGGCTTCGCATCGGGCGACTGCGCAACTGCAATACCGAATGCCATGGCCAGCCCAAGGATCAGGAGACACGCAGTGCGCAGAGAGCGGAGTGAATCGGAGCAGCGGCCGAAGAAGCGAAGCATGATGAGTACCTTTCTGGCAAGATGCAGAGCGCGGGGAACAGGGAATAGAATGAAGACGCAAGCAAGCCCTTCCGGCTTTTATACCATACCGGGGGTGGGTATAGTCAACAGGAGATATTCCATGATGACAGGACATGATCGGGAAAAGGCTAAATTGTTGCAGCGATTGAGGAAGTTGCGCGGGCAACTGGACGCGGTCGAGCGTTCGCTCACGGCCGATGAGGATTGCGGTGGGCAACTGATGCTGCTGGCAGCGGTGCGCGGCGGAGTGAACGGCTTGATGGGTGAGGTGCTGGAGACGCACATTCGTTTTCATCTGGTGGATGGAGCCAAAGAACAGATCGCCCCCGATCTGGCTGAAGACCTGATCGATCTGGTGCGCGCCTATTTGAAGTGAAGATTTTGAAAATGAATGAAATAAGAGAAAACCTTAAAGTGATTTCAAAGGTTTTCTGCCATCCCAATTTAAATTGTATGCAGCGCTTGTCGTATCAAATGTTAAAAAATGGTTGAATCCATCCTCTGTGCGGTGGATTCGCTCCTTCAAAAGACTGCTCTGATTTGAGGTGCGCGATGATCCCAGTCATTGTACTTGTCGTTTCCTTCACACTCTTCCGGCTGGCCGGATTCGGCTTGGCCTACTTCGCCGATGCACAGAATGCTCTAAGAGCGGCATTGGGCGTGATGTTTCTGCTGACCGCTTCGGCTCATTGGGGCAAACTGCGCGCCGACCTGATGCGCATGGTTCCGTCCGTCTTTGGCGATGCCGGAATGTGGGTGACTCTGACCGGGGTCGCCGAACTTCTGATTGCTGTGGGGCTCCAGATTCCACGCGCGGCGTCAGTAGTCGCGGCGTCGGCCGCGGTGATGCTGGTATGCGTCTTCCCCGCGAATGTGAAGGCGGCGCGGGAGCGGCTGACGCTGGGCGGACGGCCGGTTCCTGGACTGAGTCTGCGACTCGGTATTCAAGTGGTCTTTTTGGCGGCGCTGGCGGCGGCTGGTTGGCCCAGGTAGAGGCAGGATTCTGAAGTCTGAAAAAATCGCAAGCATTCGAGTTCAATCCGCTTCGTTTGGCAATTTTTTCAACATCTGATTTTCCTCGAATAGAGTATCTATTGACGGAATGATTCCAATGAATCAAACTGTCGAAGATTTCCTTCTTGGCAGTTTCTCGCTTTGAAGTGTTTCGATTGCTTGGCCGTGCGCTATGGAAACAGAGGTTCTCAGCCCTTGCCGGAAGCACAGTTCTCTCCTCACAATTCGCCTGACGGGCTGGACGCCCGTCCCGGAGCGGGATCGCGCAACTCCCGATCTCTGCATGAGCTTTGGTTGGTGCTGGTTGGCCGCCGGGGTCTAATTGGATCGGTGGTAGGGGGATTGCTGTTGGCCTGCCTGCTCTATTGCCTCATCGCTCCCAACCAGTACGAGGCAAGCGCCCGCGTGGCGTTGCGCACCTCGCCCTCTTCCACGCTCAGCCTGGAGGGGGCAGAGCCGATGATGGCGGCTTCGATTCTCTCCGCGCCGCTTCAGCAGGAGACCCTGGCGAATGTCTTTCGCAGTGACTTGCTGGCTTGGAAGGTGATTGCCGGACTCAAACTCTATCAAGCGCCTGGCTTCATGGACGGATTTGCAGGCAAATTTCCTGATTTTCGGGCGGATTCGCCTAGCCCCGAAGCCCAGGCGTGGTTGCTGGAGAGGTTTCAGAAACGGCTGCGCGTGGAGACTTTGCCGCGCACCCTGCTGATTCAGATTCGCTTTCGTTCGCGCGACGCGGCTTTATCGGCCAGTGTGGTGAATGCTCTGATCGCTGCGTATGGCCAGCAGGATACCGACGCGCGCATGCTGGCCACAGCGCGGGCCTCGGATTGGTTGCAGGGGCAGCTCAAGCAGTTGAAGGCTCGCGTGGAGTTGGATGACCAGCGGCTGGCCGCGTTTCAACGGGAGCACGGCTTGCTGACCACGCCGGAAATACAGGCCAATGGCCAGCAGGGAGAGACACAGCACACTTCCTCCCTGATGGAGCTGGATGAGCTGAACCGCCAGTTGGTTGATGTTGCGACGGACCGCATTCTGCGCGAGGCGGAGTATCGCGCCGCCCAACATGGTGACCCGGAGCTGGTGATTGCGGCCGATCCGCACCTGCAAGCCGAGAGCGGCAGCTTTGCTACGGCGCAACTGCAGCAGATTCACGCCCATCGCAGCGAACTGGAAGAAGAACAGGCGCAGCTCGGCATTGAACACGGCCCCAACTTTCCTCGCATCGTCGAGATTCGCCAGCAGTTGCAGGAGTTGGAGCGGCAGAAGCAGGCCGAAGATGCCAAGCTGGTCGAGCGATTTCGTGACGCATGGCAAACGGCCGTTGACCGCGAGCAATTGGTCCATAAGCATCTTGAGGCGCTCACCAGCGAAGGTATGAAGGCCAATGAAGCGGCCACGCAAGCCGAGGCCATGCGCGTCGAGGCCAATGCCGGTCATGCGCTGTATGTGCGCGTTCTGGAGAAGGCGCAGGAGGCGGGTTTGGCCGCCGGCATCCAGACCTCCAACATTTACGTGGTGGACCCGGCGCGCCAGCCCGTCAAGCCGGTCGCGCCTAATCTTCCCCTCTATATGGCGATTACGCTATTTGTCGGCCTCTGGTTGGCAATTGGAGGCGCGCTCATGCTTGAGACATTTCGTCCCTCTCGTTCATTTATCGCGCTGCTTGCGGTCATATTGGCTGGAGCATCGGCCCTTGCGCAGGTTCCTGCGCCCAGTACCTCCGGAATCCCTACTGGGGTTGTACGTTTTCCTGACAACTCAACGACGCAAAAGCTGCCTGATCCCAAAGATGCTCCCACCCTTTGGGATAATCCTGCCTCCCTCACAGGCCAGAGCGGGCAGCTGCTTGCGCCGGTTCAATTGGTTTCGCCGATGCCCGCGCCGATCGCTCCCGGCGATTTTCTGGAGATCAGCGAGGTTCATACGCCGGAGTTTCATTCCTCTGTGCGTGTCACTCCAGCAGGAACAGTGACGCTGCCCTTGGCCGGTGAGGTGCAGCTTGGCGGGCTGAATGAACAAACCGCCGCGCGCGCTATTGAAGCGGCCCTGGTTCAGCGTGGAATGCTGCTCCATCCGCAGGTGACCGTGCTGGTTACCTCCTATCTCGGGCAGGATGTGAGCGTGCTGGGCGAGGTGGCCCGTCCGGGTGTCTATCCTTACACGCTGCACCATCGGTTGCTGGACCTGCTCTCAGCTGCTTCGGGCCTTGCGCCGAATGCTGGGCGGCTGGTCAACATCTTTCATCGTAATGATATGCAGACGCCGCATCCGGTCATATTGGACCCCAGCGGAACCGATACTTCAGGGGAGCATAATCCAGAGCTTGCCCCGGGCGACACGGTTCAGGTCAGCCGCGCCGGGCTCGTGTACGTGATTGGCGATGTCGTCCGTCCTGGCGGATTCCCGGTCGATCCAGCGCAGGGACTCACTGTGGTGCAGGCGCTCTCGCTGGCCTGGGGTCCGATGCAGAACGCCGCCAGCGGCAAGGCCCTGCTGATTCGCGAGCAAAAGAGCGGGCGGACCATCACCACGCTCAACCTGAAGCGCATGGTCCATGGCCAAGATCCCGACCAGCCGGTACATGACCGCGACATTCTTTTTGTGCCCGATTCGACCGCCAAGAACCTGTTGAACAAAGCTCTGGAGGCGGCGGTTCAATCGGCAGTTGGGCTCCCTATCTACGGCGTTATGGTATATTCGCAGTGGTTCAATCGGCCCGCTGCCGCCACTCCTACCCTCTCGACCAAGTAGTTCAACCATAGCAGCATGTGATCTTGAAGAATTAGATTGCCGTTCAAAGGAGCTGCGATTTGCCCGGAGTCACTAGGTCCAAGTACTTTGGCCGAATTCTTTTTCTGCTCTCCTGTCTCTTCACCGCAGGGCTAACCGGCGAGGCCGTACTCCTGCTGCGGGCGCATCCGGAGAGTCATCGCGGACTTTTGCTGGTGCAATTCAGTCTGGTTCTCTTGGGCGTTTTCTGGATCAGAAGCCTGGAGCGCCGACTCGCCGAGGCGGGTTTGCCTCGCTGGAGCTTCTGGCCTTACTTCCTGATTGTATTCACAGCTTGCTTTGGCGGGCACGTGTTGAAGAAGATCAACGGCCCGGAGACGTTAGGGCTTTTTCTTCTGCTTCAGCTTCCGGCTTTTCTCTTTCAGAGCCAACATGCGCCGGCACAGATCGGCGTCGGAGTTGCACCCGTGCAAAGAAAGCCGTCCCGGCCGGGTGTGCCAGTTGGCGCGGCGGAGTTTTCCATCTACCTTTTTCTGCTCTTCAACCTTTGGAATGTCTTGCATCTTCTGCACGGTGATGTGAGCGGCTTTGAACACGTAAAAGCATTAAGGCTCACTTTGGATGCTGGATCGTGGCTGCTCATCGTGCCTTGGTTCTTCAGCGTTCGGGGAAGGATGAAGGCGCTCGGCCGGTTGCGCTGGACGATGCACTTCTGCGCGCTCACACTGATTCCTTGCCTGATGCTCTTCTATTGCAAGGCGTTGCATTTTATCGAGGCGCTGATCTTGTTTACTGCTCTCCAGATTCCAACCGTTTTTCTCCGGCGGGAATGGATCTCCGCGAAATTGATCCCGGAGGATCAGGATTCCTGAGAGGTTTTTCGCATGCGCCGCATCACCTGGCTTCTGCTGCTGCTCTTCGCCTTTGCGATTCCATGGGAGTACTCTCTGGATCTGGGCGAGCCACTGGGAAATATTGCGCGCATTCTGGGCTTATTGACGCTTCTGGCCGCGATTCCGGCGATCTTGCAGGCGGGGCGCATGCGCGCTTTGGGAGCGATGCAGTGGCTTGTGATGGCTTTCTTCCTCTGGTTCTGCTGTACGTACTTCTGGACCATCGAGCCGGATGCAACGCTACTCAAGCTGCGCGGGTCCATCCAGGAACTGATGATTGTCTGGCTGATCTGGGAGTTTGCCGAGAAGGCCGGCGATCTGCGGGCGATCATGAGAGCGGCCGTTGCGGGTTCGTGGGTGCTGGCGCTGCTTACGCTGGCCACCTTCGCCTCTGCCAGCGCGATGGCCGCCGAGCAAATACGCTTTGCCGCCACTGGGCAAGATCCGAACGATGTGGCCCGCTATTTGAACTTGGCTTTTCCGCTGGCGGCGCTGCTGGTGAACAGTGAGCGGCGCTGGCCGTGGCGTTGGCTCGCGGCCGGCTATCTGCCGCTGGGGCTGATTGCTGTTCTGCTTACAGCCTCGCGCGGAGGCTTTCTGGCGGCTATGGTGGGGTTTGCGGGCGCAATGGTTCTTCTGGTTTATGGCCATCCGCGCCGGATTCTGGCTAACGCTCTTGCTCTGCCGCCGCTTGCTGCCTTGCTTTGGTTCATCATTCCCCACGGCAGCCTGGAGCGGCTGGCCACCATCCTCGAGCAGTTGCACGGCGGCGATCTGAATCAGCGCTGGAACATCTGGGAGGCGGGCTGGAAGGCCTTTGCGCGTGCGCCGATCTTCGGCACCGGGGCGGGCAGCTTTGTGAGCGCGGCAGGCACAGCGCCGATGGATACGGCGCATAACACCTGGCTATCCATTGCCGTTACCGGCGGCTTGTGCGCGCTTTTTCTGGCCACGGCGATTGTGGCAGTTGCGATCTGGTCGATCACCCGGATGCGTGGACCGCTTCAGGGTGCGCTGGCCTTGACGCTTGCGGTCTGGTTCATCACTTCGCTGGTGGCTACCGTCGAGGAGAATCGCACGACATGGCTGCTGCTGGCGATGATTGCTCTGGCTGGACGGCTGGCTGTTGAAGAGCCTGAGGAGTTGGCTGCTTGCTTTCCCGCTCTGCCAGACTCTGATAGCGGGTCTGTTTCAGGTGCAGAGTTCAAGTGATAGCTCTGTCGACGCTTTCTCCTTCCAGTCGCATACTCTGCCCGATGCTCTAAACTTGAATCTGGAACCTTCCATGATGAAGTTTTTTGGCGGCAAAAAAGAGATATCCGCGGCTCACCCCGGCGAAGAGGAGCAGTTAGACCCGGCCTCGAGCTCGGACGAAAGCCCTAAAACCAGCCTTTTCAGTCGCATGAAGCAGGCGGTTTCGCGCACTCGCGAGACGCTTTCGGCCAAGATCGAGACGATCGTCGCGCTCACCCGCACGGTCGATGAAGCGACGCTTGAGGATCTTGAATCCGCGCTGCTGACCAGTGATCTGGGGGTGCAGACGACTACTGCGATTCTCGAATCTCTGCGCGACCGCGCGCGCCGTCAAGCGATTGAGGGAGGCGAAGAACTGCGCAGTCTGCTCAAGGCGCAATTGCGCGGCATCCTGGAAGCGCCTATTGCCAACCGCATACCGGCGGAGATTTCCGAGGGTGATCCGCGCGTCACTTTTCTGGTGGGGGTCAACGGAACCGGCAAGACCACCTCCGCGGGAAAGCTGGCGGCTTGGTATCGCACGCAGGGGCGCTCCGTTCTTTTGTGCGCGGCAGACACTTTTCGCGCGGCGGCCATCGAGCAGCTTGAGATCTGGGCGACGCGCTCCGGCGTGGAGATGATCAAAACCCGCCACGGCGGCGATCCGGCTGCGGTGCTCTACGACGCGGCCTCGGCGGCCAAGGCGCGCAAGATCGACGAGTTGATTGTGGACACAGCCGGCCGCCTGCACACCAAGACCGGCCTGATGGACGAGCTGGAAAAGATGCGCCGCACGGCGGCCAAGCTGATTCCCGGCGCGCCCCACGAGGTGCTGCTGGTGATGGACGCAACCACCGGCCAGAACGGCCTCAACCAGGCGCGCCAGTTCACCCAAGCCGCGGGCGTCACCGGCATCGTCCTCACCAAGCTCGACGGCACGGCCAAGGGCGGCATCGCCGTGGCCATCGCGCAGGAGATGAATCTGCCGGTGCTCTTTGTGGGCGTAGGCGAGCAGAGGTCCGACCTGCTGGAGTTTGCGCCCGAGGCGTTTGTGGATTCGCTGCTGGGGTGACTTGTTTGGCTAAACACATGGTGACATGCCGGAACCTAACCAATTTACACACGAGAGTCGAAGGCACGGTCATCTGTTTATTTGCTAGCGCAAGCTGTCCTTCGGTAAACCGTCTGACGGGTTCTATACGCCTGGTTCGTCCGCCCGATCGGGCACCATTCAGTCTTGAGAATCCGTTGTCAACCTATAAAGCACCGCCTGCTCCTCAGTGACGAATCTGCGAGCCACCGGCGTAGCGAAGCCTTTATTGTGTCGCCGAGACGATTCCGGTAGAAGTGCCTCAACCCATTCGATTATTCTTGCCGCCCCGTCGATTAGCATCCGAGCCTTTGCAGCGTCGACTGGCGTTCCGTTGTGCAATTTAGCGACCCCTTCGTGAGCGAGACTATTTCTTGCGTCTTTTAACTCCTTGAATGTGGTCCAAAGTCCCTCATCGCTTTTCAGAGACTTCGCTCCAAGTATGGATAGGAGGGCATCATACTGTTCTGCGACTGAGGGTTCCTTCATAAAGTTACCTCGATTCATTATCCATTTCCAGCCATCATCTGGGAACGAATGGTTTGTTGACTGTAAAGCCTCCAGTGCCCAAGCGATAAATGTTTCCATTGCAGCAAAGGCGATTACAATTGAGCTGCCGACATTTGGCCATAGCGAGTGCGCGTCGAGCAAAAGCTGATCCCAAATATAAGGTTCGTGAGCTGTCCATTTTTCACTTACTATTTTTATTGTGTCTGCCTTGAATGCGAAAACTCCGAGTTCCACCGAACTGTTCCGCACCATGCGCAATTTCCCGTCTTCCTCCGGAAGCAGTTGACGGTCGTTGGTTAAAAATTCAACGTGCCATGGATCGTGCGCCGGAACGAGCGCCCGAATCTGAGGAAGCCTTGCATACACGCGAAGTCGGGCTAGGAAATCATTTGCAGCCTCGTACACCGGTTTAATTAGCGGGCCGTCCTTTAATAGGTGATCGTTTGTGCGATCAAAATCCTCCGCCATGAGTTCGAACACAAGGACATTAACCCGCGCCACGCGACAATTGTCATATAAACAGTTATTGCTGAATTGAGGATCTTTGACTCTGAACAGCCAGGCGGATGTTACCTCGTGAATGGTGCCCGTCGGATCCGGGCGTTCTGCGTAGCCCCATGCAGTAGGAATCACGATGCGAATATTTGGTATAGCCGGATCAGAAACTTCCCCCTGTATTCCGATTTGTTCCTCATCGGTAATGAATAGATCAAACGGCAAGAAAATGTGAAACCTAGCGATCATGGTAGACTCCAATCGGGAACGCGGGGCGGAACAACAGCTTCATCCGATTTCAAGCAGCTCTGTTCGATATTTTGAAACAACTGTTAAAATGCTTTGAGACTTACTCGGATTTTACTCCTTGCAAACGCCGTTGTTGCTACCTATTACCTGAACGCTCCCCGTATACACTAGATAGTTGCGGTTTGCGCAAATGGATCAAAAGATGGACCAAGACCGGTATTGGATGCAGCGGGCGCTGGAACTGGCGCGGCGGGGGATTGGCGTCACTTCGCCCAATCCGGTGGTGGGGTGCGTGATTCTGGATTGCGCAGGGCAGGTGGCGGGCGAGGGCTGGCATGAGTACGACCTGCTGGACCACGCGGAGGTTGCTGCCCTGAAGGTGGCGCAGCAGCACGCCGGAGAGCGGCTGCTGGGCGGCACGGCGTACGTGACGCTGGAGCCTTGCAACCATACGGGTCGTACCGGGCCTTGCACGGAGGCGCTGATTGCCGCGGGGCTGAAACGCGTGGTGGCGGCGACGATCGATCCGAATCCCGCCGTTGCGGGGCAGGGAATGGAGCGGCTGCGAGCGGCGGGGCTGGAAGTCTCTGTGGGCGTCTGCGAGGCGGAGGCTCGGAGGCTGAATGAGGGCTTTGCGCGCTGGATTCAGCACAAGCGCCCGCTGGTGTTGATGAAGGTGGCGATGACGCTGGATGGGCGCATCGCTCCACCGCCGGGAGTGCACACGCTGCACGCGCCCTATTGGATCACCAGCGAGGAAGCCCGCGCCGCCGTGCAGCCGCTGCGCCACCAGGCCGACGCCGCGCTGACTGGCGTGGATACCGTGCTGGCCGACGATCCTCTGCTGACCGACCGCAGTGGATTGCGACGGCGGAGGCTGCTGCTGAGGGTGGTGCTGGACTCGGCGCTGCGGATGCCGGTGGAAGCGAAGATGGTGGCCTCGGCGCAAGGCGATGTGGTGGTCTTTACTGTCTCCACAGACGCGGCTCGCGCTGATGCGCTGCGGCAACGCGGCGTGCGCGTGGAAGTGCTGGCGGCAGAGGCCGGGCGGGTTCCGCTGAACACTGTGCTGGAGAAGCTGGGCGAAGAGGGAATTTTAACTCTGCTTACCGAGACCGGCACGAGGCTGAACACCGCACTGCTGGCTGGCGGGCTGGTGGACCGCGTGCATCTCTTTGTGTCGCCGCAGATCATGGGATCGGACGCGGTTCCAGCATTTAAAGGGATGGACGGCGCGATTCGCATGGCGGAGGTTGAAGTCGAGCGCTACGGGAATGACCTAGGGCTTTGCTCGCTGCTCAGAGATCCGTGGCCGGACGGGGCAGGGAAGTAAGAGACGTTCTTGAGAGCATTTTTTGCGATTTTGAAATGCCAGTATTTTGCATCCGGGCCTAAAGGCCCCTGCTTTCTCCGTTAACCCTCCTACTGCACCACCCCGAGCGATACGAAAAAGCTGTGGACATAGCGCAACAAAACATAAATGAAGATTTTTCTAACTTGGCTGGCGCGGGCGAAAGTGGCAGGTGCCGCCGGCCAGGACGGGGGTCCAGATGGATGGATCGGCAGGCTGCTCGCTGGAGCCGAGGAAGAGAATGCCGTCGGGGGCGAGTACTTTGTGAATGCCGGCCAAGAGGATCTTGCGGCTCTCTTGAGAGAAGTAGAGCATGACGTTGCGCAGGAAGATGATATCGAAGCGGTCATCGCTGCGGTTGAAGGGCAGCGGTGTTGCGCAAAGGTTGGCCGGGCGGAAGTTGCACATCTTGCGAATCTCTGGTTTGACAGTCCAATCCTCACCGGCGTGGTCGAAGTAGCGCACGACGAAGCGGGCGGGCAGGCCGCGATTGATTTCGATGCGGTGGTAGCATCCGGCCTGAGCTTTTTCAACGACCTCGTTGCAGATGTCAGTGCCTTCGATGCGGATATTCCATCCCGAGAGCAATGGAAAATGCTCCGTCAGGAGCATACCAATGCTGTAAGCCTCTTGGCCGGTGGAACAGGCGGCGCTCCAGAAGCGCAGGCTGCGCACATAACGGCGGGATTCGATCAACTTGGGCAGCAAATCGGTGCGCAAGAGCTCGAAGGGGCGGCCATCGCGGAAGAAACTGGTCTCGTTGATCGTCATCGCCTCAGCGATGGAGCGTTCGAGGGCCGGGTTCTTTCTGACTTTGAGGTGGTGAACGAGCTCTTCCAACTGGGTCATGCCTTGGTTGCGCAAAACTTTTGTGAGGCGGGTGTCGAAGAGGTAGTCACGTGAAGGGTCAAGGACGTTTTGCGAGAGTCCGAAGACGAGCTGGCGAAGATAGCCGTAGTCGACGCTGGAGGCAGTTTGCATGACTAGACCACCGTTTCCCGGAGCTCACGGGCTTCCATGTGTGTTCGGCTGGCGAGCCGGAGGATCTCCGGGGCGATGGAGTTGAGTGGCAGAACCTTTTGCGCTAACCCCGCATTGGTAACTGCGCCGGGCATTCCCCAAACCGTACTGGAGGCTTGATCCTGAGCCAGGATGCTGCCTCCATGGTCGCGGATGACGCGGCAGCCTAGCATTCCGTCCGAGCCCATTCCCGTCAGCACCAAAGCCAGAGCGCCCGCGCCGTAAACGGCTGCTACGGAGCGGAAGAGTACATCGACGGCGGGCCGGCAGTGGTTTTCCGGCGGTCCCTGGGTTAAATGCAGCGTATTCGGCATACCGATGCGCGCGGCGGCAAGCACTTCCAAGTGCCAATTTCCTTTGGCAATGTAGATGGTACCGGCACTGACCGGCATCCCCTCGACGGCTTCATTCACCCGCAGGGGACAACGGCCATTGAGGCGCTCAGCAAAGAGCTTGGTAAACAGCTCCGGCATATGCTGCACAATCAGAACGGGAAGGGGGAAGTTTCCAGGCAGTGCGGGGAGCAGAATATCCAGAGCGGCTGGGCCGCCGGTGGAAACGCCGATGGCCAGCGCCACCGGTACGGAGGTGATCGGAGGGGCTTTGGGCGGCGGCGCAAGGGAAGCGATGAGGGGCAGACGCGGGACGATGGGCGGAAGCTGCTGCTGCTGGCCGGTGAGGGCCTGAATCTTGGGAATGAGTTCCAGCGCAAGAGCCTTGGTTGCCGCCTGGCGGTCGGCCTGCCCGGTCGGCTTGGCCACATAATCGGAGGCGCCGCAGGCCAGGGCTTCGATGGTCACCTTGGCACCGCGCTGGGTGAGCGAACTGCACATGATGACTGGCATTTTGTGTCCCTTTGCGCGCAACTTGCGGAGTGTCACCAAGCCGTCCATCACCGGCATCTCCACATCCAACAGCACCAGATCGGGACGAACGCTTTCGATGGCGCTCAAAGCGGTTTCCCCATCGCCCGCCGTGCCGGCCACTTCCAGTGTGGGATCGGCGCAGACGACCGAGCGCAGCAGACTCCGCATGACTGCCGAGTCGTCCACAACCAAAATCCGGGTTCGCCGTCCGGGAGCCATCGTTCAGGCCTCCACCAGACCAAGCATGGCCAGCTTTTCCGTCAACGCCTCATCGTCGAAGGGCTTCATCAGGTATTCGTCTGCGCCTGCGTCCAGGGCGCGCAGGATGAAGTCGTTTTCCGCCTCGGTGGTCACCATCATGACTTTGACTTCGCTGAATCCCTCGGCGCGCATCTGTTTGAGCATCTCCAGCCCGTTCATTACGGGCATATTCCAGTCCACCAACGCAAGTTCAAAGGGTACGCCTGAGTTGAGTTGATCCATGCCGGCTTGGCCGTCGCCCGCCTCCGCGCACTCGATTCCTTTTTCTTCGAGCAGGCCGCGGAGATACCCTCTGACGAAACGGGAATCATCGACAATCAAAGCTCGCATGGTCACCTCCATTGAGTCGCCGCATTGGGCTTGTTCTGACTAAGCGGCTCTTGCCGCACTTAATCGCATCGGTTCCAGTTGTTCAGGGTCCAGCATCACCAGCAGCGTATCTTTGAGTTTGAATGCTCCGGCAAAGAGGACTCTCCGGCGCTCGTCCAGGATCGAAGGGTTGGGTTCATGGTCGGCAGACGAGACGGTGAGCACCTCGCCGACCGAATCCACCAGGAGACCGAAGATTCCACCGGCGCTCTCCAGCACCAGAAGGTCTTGCCGGCCCTCTTTGGGCGGCAGGCCGAGTAACTGTCGCAGGCTTACGGTGGTGAGCACATCGCCCCGATAGTGCACCAATCCGCCCACAAAGACCGGAGCCAGCGGAACCGGCTGAGGCCGCGCAGAGCCGACTATCTCCAAGATGTGGGTGATCGGAACACCGAAGAGTGTGCTTCCCAGGTGCACGGTGCACATCTCCACGAGAGAGGCAGCGACCACTTTCTCCTTGCGGTTGATTGAAACAGTTGATGCGAGCGCTGTTGCCACTGTACTCATGCCATCGTCCCCACAGTCTGGCTCCATTCGGCGGATGCCTGTTCCCCGGCGGGCAACGGGGCCACGCCGCCCAAGTCAACGACGCCGGTCACGCGATTCTTGAGCAGCGTAACGCCGCCGGTGCGCTGTGTAGTACCGGCCTCGAAGAGGTCGCCGCCAGCGGCGACATCCAATACGTGCGAAACGGCGATGCCCACATGACGATTGCCTTCGCGGCAGACCACCACGATGATTTGTGCTTTGGGGTTGTCTTGAACAGCGGCCAAAACACCACCCGAATCTTCCACCGGCAGCAGTTGCCCTTCGAAGTTGAGCACTGGGCGATAGCCGATGTACTCGATGCGCGAGACCGGAAGCTGCTCAATGCGCAGGACTTCAGTCAAGGGCACAGCCGCTTGACGGCCGGCCGCTTCAACCAGCAGATATTCGAGGCTCTTGGCTGCTTCTGATTCGGTTTCGCTTTCGGCTGCCTGCACAAGCCCTTCCTCACGCATTGCGACTCCCGCTTTCATGGCAATCGAACCGGGATCGAGAATCAGCGCCAGATCCGCGTTGCCCAGCACCGTTGCGCCGGAAAAGAGGCCAATATCTTTGAGAACTGCGGAGAGTGGCTTGACGACGATCTCCTCTGGATCGGCCAGCCCGTCCACTACCAAGCCAAAACGGCGTCCATCCGGGTCCAGAACGGCAATGAAGTTGTCTCTTTCGGTCGCCATTTTGTGCTCGACTCCGGGCATCAGCAAACGATCCAGGAAGACCAGGGGCAGCAACTTGCCTCGCAGTCGATAGAGCGGCGCATTTTCAATCCATTCGATGGCTGCGGCGGCCTGCTCCGGCGGAATATGCACCAATTCTGAGAGCGCGCCCTGAGGCAGCGCAAAGCTCTGATTGACGCTGCGGACGATCAAGGCAGGGATGATGGCTAAAGTGAGTGGAATGCGCATCCGGAGGGTCGTGCCCTTGCCGGAACGGGAGTCGATCTCGACCTTGCCTCCGATCTTTTCCACATTCGTTCGGACGACATCCATCCCCACGCCGCGTCCGCTGACGTTGGTGACTGCGGCGGCGGTAGAGAAGCCGGGCAGAAAGATCAATTGCAACAGTTCGCGCTCGGCCAGATGGGCTGAGCGCTCGGTCGTAATCAGGCCTCGCTCGATGGCCTTCTGACGGACACGTTCTACGTTAATGCCGGCGCCATCGTCGGAGACCTCGATGATGACATGACTGCCTTCCTGCGCGGCCCGCAGCTTGAGGGTTCCCTCAGGGTTCTTGCCGGCGGCCATGCGCACGTCCGGCAATTCAATGCCATGGTCCAGAGAGTTCCTTACCGCATGGGTCAGCGGGTCTTTAATGGCCTCCAGAAGACTCTTGTCCAGCTCGGTATCCTGCCCCTCGACCTGCAAGCGGACGCGACGACCGAGTGATTGAGAGAGGTCGCGGACGATGCGCGGCATCTTGGAGAAGATGTTCGAAACCGGCTGCATGCGAGCCTTCATCACAGACTCGCGCAGGTCAGCCGTCACCATATCCAGGCGGCGGCTGAGCATGGTCATATTGGGATCGGCCGACGTGGCCTGAAGAACCTGATTGCGCGTAAGCACCAGCTCGCCCACCAGGTTCATCATCCGATTCAGCAGCGTCACATCGACGCGCAATGTACTCTCCGCCGCGCTTCCGACGAGAGGAGTCCGCTGGCGCGATGAATCAGTGTCGGCGTCGGCATTTGCCTTGGGCGACGGCGGCGCAACGGCTTCAGGCTCAGCAGGCTGAGCAGGAGCCGGGGCCACAGGGTCAGGCTCATTCGGCGGGGGAGCCGAGGCCGCGGGCTGCTTCGACTTGACTTCCACCGGGGGCGCGGCAGCAGGAGGAGAGGACGAAGCATGAGCGCTGGATTTGGCGTGGGCCAGTTGCTTGACCTCTGCCTGCGCCGGAAGTTGCAGTTCTTCCAGACGGCCAATCAAGACGGTATCTTCGCCTTCACCTTCAGCGTCTTCCGCCTCGATAGTCTTGAGAATGGAGCGCAGGCCGTCCAGCAGTTGCAACAGGCCGGTGATGATCTCGCGTCCGGCGGCCAGCTTGCCTTCCCGCACCATGCCCAGCAGGTTTTCTCCAGCGTGGGCCAGTTTCTCCAGCCGCTTGAAGCCCAGGAATCCAGTGGTTCCCTTGATCGTGTGTACAGACCGGAAGATATCTCCAATCAATCCCGCATCCTGCGGCCTCTCCTCCAGGTCAGTCAGACAGCGCTCCATGCGGTCCAACCCCTCCTGGCTCTCGATCAGGAACTCCCTTGTAAGCTCATCCATCGTATCCACTCATCCGCAGGCCAGGATGACACCCCCCGGCACAGCGAGTACTCATCTCCTATATCGGTAAGAAGAGCCTCAACTTGAGGAACGGAGTTCGGATGGGGGGCGGAGAGCGGAAACCAGAGAGCGGATACAGAGAATTGACGACAGGCTGCTGCTGTTGAGCGGCAGAGGATGTGTATCAGAGCGGTTCACCATTCGGCGCCCGCGGCATAGTAGAAGTCCGGAAGCGAAGCTGTACAGCCGGCCTCCGGGCACACGCAAGTTATTATCTGGCGTTTATGGCGCGACGGATGACGGACTCGCATCCCGGCTTGCCGTTCCCTTTTTTGCCAGCCGCGCCACGATAGCCAGCTCGCGCAAGACCTGCTTGAGCGGGCGGGCAGGCGTACCCCAGAGGACGGTTCCCGGTTTGAGGCCATCGTTGGTGATGGTCTTGCCGCTCAGGACGCCGGCCTGACCTCCGAGAATAACGCCGGGGCCGATGTGAGCGTGGTCGCCGATGCCCACCTGACCGGCGATGACCGCGCCGTTTCCAACGCTGCTGGAGCCGCTGATGCCGACCAGAGCCACCAGAATCACATCCTCGCCGATCTCGCAGTTGTGGCCGACGTGGACCAGATTATCGATCTTTGTTCCCCGTCCGATCTTTGTCTTCTGGAGCGCGCCGCGGTCGATGGTGGAGTTGGCGCCGATCTCTACGTCGTCCTCGATGAGCAACGTGCCCTGCTGCGGGAACTGGGTGTAGGCACCGGTGGCAGCATCGAGCACGTAGCCGAAACCGTCCGCGCCCAGCACCACGCCGGCGTGGACGACGACGCGGTTGCCCAGCGTGGTTCCAGGATAGAGGACGGCGCGGGGATGAATGCGGCAATCGTTGCCGATGCGCACGCCTTCGCCAATGACAGCGCCGGCTTCGATGCGCGTTCTGGCACCGATGCTGGCTTGGGCGCCAATGACCGTGCAGGGGCCGACGCTGACGCCTTCACCGAATTCTACGTTCTCGCCAACGACTGCGGAGGGATGGACGGCGGCCTCGGGCAGGGCAGGCGCAAGCAGCTTGGCTGCGCGGGCAAACCAGAGGCGTGGCTGATCGGCCTCGACAACGCATTTGTCCTTTGGGCAGTATTCCGGTTTGGCCTGCCGCAGAACCACCACGCCGGCTTGGCTGGCCAGGGCTTTGGCAGCTCCAGCGGCGTCTTCAGCGAAGACCAACTCATAGGCTCCAGCCATCTCGACCGAGTAAACTCCTTCCACCTGCCGCTCAGGGTCTCCGGAAACCAATTTGCCGCCAAGGGCAACGATCAATTCGCTAATCTTCATGTGCGCTCCTGTGAAACAGTCTCACAACTCATAGGGTAGCCTACAATTCGTATTAAGAGTTTTGGATGAAGAAGGTAAGTTCCTTTTTTCTGGTCCATCGTGTGATCCGTACTTTTACATAAGTTGTATGGCATCCGTAATACGAGACTCGAAGGTAGTGCAGCTTTTTATTAAGCGAATTCGGAAATGAGAAGTGTCCATTCTCATCCGTTCGCGCCGATGATAATACGGCCTTCCAATCAGTTGTCATTTCATCAACCAATGCGCCTTTCAGGATAGTAGACATTTCTTTGCCACCAACCCTGATCGTTCCTGAAAGTGATTGCGATTTGAATACCCAGTCGTAATGAACAGTTGATTCATCAGTTTTTACGGGTATCGGACTACAAACCAACAAGAATGCTGTCATCAGGTAAAGAAAAATATGTTTCATGACATTCTGCCTCTCAAACTGAAAACATCAGTACAATCCCGGCTCACCGGCGGGTCTCGTCTTCCAGCGGCGATGAATCCACAGCCACTGATCAGGATAGCGCCGAATCCAGCTCTCGATGGCTCTGGTGCATTGCTGGGTGGTGGCGAGGATGTCGGCCCATGCGTCTCCGGTCCGCGCAAAGGCCAGCTCCGGGCCGAAGTGGAGGACGTAGCGCTTCTCAGCCTTTTCCCATAGCATGAAGCCTGGCAGCACGGCCGCGCCGGTCTTCAGCGCGATGCGAGCCACTCCGGTTCCGGTGCAGGCCCTGATGCCAAAGAAATCGACAAACTCGCCCTGGGGCGGGGTCATGTTGGTGTCCATCAGAATGCCCACCGTTTCGCCGTGGCGCATGGCAGTCAGCAGGCCGCGGGCAAAGTCGTCCTTACAGAGGACACGATTGCCGTGCAGGCAACGGATTCCGTTCACGAAACGGTCCAGCGGGCGATTGTCAAGCGGACGCGCCACCATGCTCATCGGATGGCCCATCAGCGAATGATAAAAACTCGACAGTTCCCATGCGCCCAGGTGGCCGGTGACGACCAGGACGCCTTTGCCGCGGGCCTTGGCGGCCAGGTAATGATCCAGGCCTTCGATGCGTATCCAGTTCCGGGTATTCTCGGCGGTGTAGCGGGTCATGCGGCAAAATTCAACCAACTGCCAGCCGAGATGGCGGAAGACGCCGCGGAGAATTGCGTTTCGCTGTTGCGCGGAAAGCTCTGGCAAAGCTAACTCCAGATTGCGCAGCCCTACTCGGCGCAGGCGACCGTGCAGACGGAAGACGCTCCAGGCGAGCGGGCCGGCAAAGAGACGCGCCAGCCCGCGCGGCATCCGCCCCAGAGTGCGCGCCACGACCAGTACAAGCCAGAATTCAAGTATTTCCCGCATCATGAAGGCAAAGTACAAGTTTAGCTCTTCGGGGTGGTTTGCACGAAGGGGAGAATAGAGGAGCAGCCACTGAGCTGAACAGCGCTGAGTGATCTGGCCTGGTGGAGGCTGCTAAAATCTACGCAGTCCTATGGAAAGAGAGTTGCCGTGACCTCATCCCAGCTTTTCTCCCAACCAAAGAGCAGCGCGCTCACCTTTCAGGAGCTTTTGTTCCGTTTGCAGAGCTTTTGGGCAGAGCGCGGCTGCGTAATTCAGCAGCCCTTTGACGTGGAAGTGGGCGCGGGCACCATGGCGCCGGAGACCTTTCTTCGCGTGCAGGGGCCGAAGCCCTACAAAGTGGGCTATGCGCAGCCCTCGCGCCGCCCCGCCGACGGCCGCTACGGCGAGAATCCCAACCGCCTCTTCCGCCACACGCAGTTTCAGTTGATCTTGAAGCCGCCGCCGGTCAATGTGCAGGAGCTTTATCTGCAATCGCTGGAGGCCATCGGCATCGACCTCAGCAAGCACGACCTCAAGTTTGAGGAAGACAACTGGGAAGGCCCGACGGTGGGCGCCTGGGGCGTCGGCTGGCAGGTGATGATGGACGGGATGGAGATCACCCAGTTCACTTACTTCCAGCAGTGCGGCGGGCTTGACTTGGACCCCATCTGCGCCGAGCTGACCTACGGCCTGGAGCGGTTGTGCGCCTTCATGCAGGACGTGGATTCGGTCTACGACGTGGTCTGGGCGCGCGATCCTGATACTGGCGCGGCGGTCACGTATGGCGATGTGCGGCTGAGTGAAGAACTGCAATACTCGGTCTATAACTTCGAGGACGCCGATGTGCCCCGGCTTTGGGAGCATTTCAACAGCTACGAAGCCGAGGCGCAGGCTCTGCTGAAGAAGGCAAATGATTTGCTGGCAGACGAAAAAAAGAGCGCCAAAGAGAAGCAGCGCTTCCCGCTGATGTCCACATACGAACTGGCGCTGAAGTGCTCGAATCTCTTCAATCTGCTTGACGCGCGCGGGGCAATCAGCGTCACCGAGCGCGTGGGCATGATCGGCCGCATTCGTAATCTGGCCGTCGGCGCAGCCAAGGTTTATGCGGTGCAGCAGGTGAGTTAGCTCTCAGCTATCAGCTTTGAGCTATCGGCCGTTTATCGGCGTGGACATCTGGATGGCGGTGGAAATAACTGAAAGCTGATAGCTGAGATCTGAAGGCTCTTTACCGATTTTCAAATACGCAGAAAGAACTTATCGCTATGGCAGACTTTTTGTTGGAGATAGGGCTGGACGAGGTTCCTGCCCGTATGATTGCCGGGGCCGAGACCGAGTTGGGCCGCCGTGTAAATGATTTGCTCGTGCGCGAGCGGCTGCTTGCCGATGGAGCCAAGCTGACCACGTATTCAACGCCGCGCCGCCTGGCCGTGCTGGTCGAGGGCGTGCTGGTGAGCCAGGCCGACAGCGAAGAGCAACTGACCGGCCCATCGTGGAATGTGGCCTTCAAAGACGGCGCGCCGACCAAGGCTGCCGAGGCCTTTGCCAAAAAGGCTGGTGTTGATGTTGCTGCTCTGGAGAAGGTGACTAACGCCAAGGGCGAGTATGTTGGGGCGACTGTAAAGCACCTGGGACGCAAGACAGCGGAGTTGCTCGCTACGGAGTTGCCGAAGGAAGTTCTCGGCCTCTACTGGGCCAAAAATATGTACTGGCGCGCGGGCAAGCCGGAGCGCTTTGTGCGGCCCATTCGCAGGATCGTCGCGCTGCTGGACTTTGAGATTGTTCCGCTGGAAATCGCCGGGATCAAGGCGGGCAACACCAGCCGCGGCCATAGAATCTTGCATGGTGAAGCGCCGGTCGTGATCGCCCAGCCGAAGAGTTATGCTGAGGCGCTGCGCGCCGCCAAGGTTCTCGTCGAAGTTTCAGAAAGAAGAGAAAGAATTCGCAAGGCTCTGGATGCCACGACGCGGACGGTTGTCGGCGCGCGCTGGCGCGAGGATGAGCCGCTTGTGGAAACGGTGGTTCATTTGACGGAGTGGCCGACGGTGATTCTGGGCAACTTCGAGACCGAGTATCTTGATCTTCCCGAAGAAGTATTGGTTACGGTGATGCGCGACCACCAGAAGTATTTCGCCGTCGAAGGTCCAGACGGAAGGCTTCTGCCGCATTTCCTTACCGTGCTGAACATTCAGGTGGACGCGGAAGGCGAGGCCGTCATCCGCCACGGAAACCAGAAGGTGCTCAGCGCCCGCTTCAAAGACGCCCGCTTCTTCTGGGAGTTCGATCAGAAGATTTCATTGCAAGAACGCGTGGAGAGTTTGAAGAATGTTACTTTCCAGAAGGAGTTAGGCAGTTATTTCTGGAAGACGGAGCAAAATCTGGCTGTAACTCGCGCGCTGGCGGAGAAAGTGAAGGCCGCAGGCGTTGACTTTGACGTTGCTTCATTACTCAAAGCTGTTGAATTGGCCAAGACTGACTTGACTGCCGAGTTAGTGAAGGAATTTACCGAGTTACAGGGAGTAATTGGCGGACTTTACGCCAATGCGCAGGGATTGGGCGAGACTGTTGCGCAAGCTATCTACGCGCAATACACGCCCGCCTCCACCGACGATGCAATTCCGCAAACCATTGAGGGCCAGTTGCTCGGCCTCGCCGATCGCATCCAGACGATCACCGCCATGTACGGGATCGGTCTCGATCCAACTGGCTCGAAAGACCCCTTCGCTCTTCGAAGAGCAACCATGTCAATTATCAAGATTCTAGCTGAAGCGGAACTGCCACTAGTCTTCGACGACTTATTAATCGCAGCAATGGCAAATTCTAATTCCACCGTTAAGCCAAGCGTACTAAGAAACTCGATCTTACTCACATTCCGCGATCGTCTTCGATTCTACCTCGAAAGTGCTCGAGGGTTCCGATACGACATTGTGAATGCAGTGTTGACGGAAGATGTGTCGGTTAAAGCGCCTGATATCCGCGACTTGATTGCCCGCGCGAAAGCTCTGACAGCAGCCCGCGAGTCAGACGATTTCGCAGCGATTTCAGCGGCCTTCAAGCGCATCAAAAACATTCTGCGCCAGGCCGAAGAAAAGGGATTCGCGCTCGGCTCGCCGAAGGACGTGACGCTTGTACCCGAAGCGCAGCAACTTGCTGATGCAGCAACTCTGCTGGCTCCTGAAGTGGCTGCGCTGCGCAAGCTGCGCTTCTACGGACAAGCGCTGGAAGCTATCGCCACGCTGCGGCCTGTGGTGGATGCATTCTTTGACAAGGTGATGGTGCTTGATCCTGACCCGGCAATTCGCGGGGCGCATCTGGGTTTGATTCAAGAGGTGCTCAACGGCTTCTCCGGCATTGCCGATTTCAGCGAGATTGTGACCGCGTAAAAGTTAAACTGAATACAGCGAAGCCCCAAACCGCTCTTGTGCGGATTGGGGCTTTGCTTTGCGTTGAAATGGACAAGAAACGAACTATGCGCGGAGCTTGCGGCGCACCACTCCGGCCAGACCCAGGAGGCCCGTACCAAGCAGGTAGAGGCTGTTCGGCTCCGGCGTATCACTGTAGCTCACATTGGTGAAGACCGCCTGATCGTCGGCGTAGTTAAAATCGGCTGAGCCGTAGGGTGAACTCGTGTACGGCGCTCCGGGCAAGTCTTCCATACCGATATAGGTGCCTGACGGTATGGATGGGTCGATGAGATTTCCCAGGACCCAGGTAGCGGCGTAGGCGTGGTTGAACCCGTCATAGCTGCTTGCTGGATTCGAAGTAAAAACCAAGCCATTCGGGTAGCCAACGGCGGTTTCCGTGGAGTCAAAGATTTGAAATTCCAGAACGTCGCCTGCAGTGACGGAGCCAAAGCTCACCATATCGCCCGGGATGCTTGTCTGATTGTCGAGCAGCCAGCCGCTGGAGGTATTGGCAGTCACGTCGAACATCTGCATATAATCGACGGCGCCAGCAGAGCCTCTGCCGACGAAATATCCGTCAACCTCGCCGCTGGCCGTTGCCGTAAAGACATTGGTTGGCGCAACGGTTCCGGTATTCGGATACGGAATCGCTGAATCGGCCCATGCCTGAGCCGTGAAGAGGGCAAAAGCTGCGGTGACAACAAGCGTCATGGTTCGCATCAAAAACACATTCTCCTCATGTTTGATGGCAAAAAATGGTGTAGAACAACAAGTGAAGCGTCTGATTCTTCCGCATATAAACTGTGGAACAAAATCTCAAAACCATAGTAACAGGAATCAGAGCCGGTTCCGCAAATTCGGACAGGGAGTTAAGTGGAGGTTCTGTTCTTCAGCAGCCTAAAATGGCTGAGATGAGGAGAGCAGATGAGCAGACGTCCGCGTCGGAACCACACAGCGGCTTTCAAGGCCAAGGTGGCCCTGGCCGCCCTCAAGGGCGAAAAGACACTTTCTGAGTTGGCCGAACAGTTTGACGTACATGCCAACCAAATCACGAGCTGGAAGGCCCAGCTTCTGGAGGGCGCAGTCGGCGTCTTCGGCGGCGAGTCCAAGCCGGATTCAGCCGCTACACAAGTCGATCTCAAATCGCTGCACGCCAAGATCGGCCAACTGACCCTGGAGAATGATTTTTTAGAAGGGGCGCTCACCAAGGCGGGATTGCTGAGCGCAAAGCGATGATCGACCCCGAGCACGATCTTCCTATCCAGCAACAGGCCGAGGTGCTTTCGATAAGTCGCAGCACGGTCTACTATGAGCCGCGACCTGTCTCAGCCGAGGACTTATGGCTGATGCGGCGCATCGACGAGTAGCACCTCAACTATCCATTTGCTGGCAGCCGTATGTTGCGCGACTTACTCTGGCAACAAGGATTGGTGGTGGGTCGTCGGCACATAAGAACGCTGATGAGAAGGATGGGAATCGAGGCTATCTATCGCAGGCCTAACACGTCGAAACCCGCTGAAGGACACAGGATTTATCCCTATCTTCTGCGCGCTCTTGCGGTCACGCGGCCCAATCAGGTCTGGGCCATGGACATCACTTACATCCCCATGGCGCGGGGATTTATCTACCTGGCCGCAGTGGTGGATTGGTTCAGCCGCCGCGTTCTGGCCTGGAAGTTGTCGATCACCATGGAGAGTTCCTTCTGTATAGAAGCGCTCGAAGAAGCCCTTTCCAAGAATGAAAAACCAGAGATCTTCAACACCGATCAAGGCAGTCAATTTACCAGCGAGTCTTTCACCAAGCGGCTAAAAGAAAAAGGCATCAAGATCAGCATGGATGGCAAAGGCCGCTGGCGTGACAATGTCTTCGTCGAACGGGTGTGGAAGTCAATCAAGTACGAGGAGGTCTATCTGCACGCCTACGAGTCGGTCCAGCAGGCCAGAGAATCCATCGGGCGCTACCTGAAGTTTTATAATTCCTTCAGACCACATTCCAGCCTGGAGGCGTTCACTCCCGATCAGGTCTACTTCAACCGCCTGCCAGAATCCCTGGCAGCCTAAACCGGAAAACAGTTCTTCCACTTAAGAAACAACAAAAACTGTCCGAACAACCGGGACCACCGCAATCCGCACGCTTTCGTACAGCTTTAAAGGAAAATTTGTAATTTAACTTTTGCCGCATGAGATGCGTGAGCAGACTCGATTTGGGACGTCAACCGGGTCTCCCCCGGATCTGCTTTTTGATTCCCTGGGAACCGTTGCCTTCCCGGCGACGTATTGTAGAAGAGTGGCGGGATGTGGCGCGTTTTTTCGTCTTGGAGGTTTCCGGTGGCTGTATCACGCAAGAGCAAAAAGTTCTGGATTTGGCTGACGGCTGGGATCGCGGTGGTGGTGCTGCTGCTGGGCATCGGTCTGGTGCACCTTGCTTCTGGCTCGTCGATTGACCCTAACAAGATCGCCAAGGTGACGCGCGGGGATGTGGCGCGCTCGGTGGTGGCTACGGGCAAGATTCAGCCGATCACCAAGGTCGAGGTGAAATCAAAGGCATCGGGCATTGTGGAAAAGCTCTACGTGGACATCAACAACCAAGTGCATAAGGGTCAGGAACTGGCGCAGCTTGATCAGCAGGAGATCGTGGCGCAGGTGGATGCGCAGCGCGCACAACTGGCAGCCGCCGAGGCCAATGTGGCCACCTACGAGGCCAATATCGAGCAGGACAAGGTGAATGCCAACGCTCCCGATCTGCCCATGTATAAAGCGACGCTGGACCGCAATCGGGAGATGCAGAAGGAAGGCGTGGTCAGCCGCCAGGCGCTGGACGACGCCAACAAGGATTATCTGGCGGCGCTGACCCGGCGCGATAATTCCAAAGCACAGATCGGCGTGGACACAGCCCGCCTGAAGCAGGCCCGCGCGCAGGTGCAGCAGGCGCAGGCCGGACTGAAGCAACTGGAAGAGCAGTTGAGTTATACGACGATTGTGGCACCGATGGATGGAGTGATTCTCTCGCGCGATGTAGAGATCGGCGACGCAGTCAGCTCCATCTTGGTGCTGGGCTCGACGGCCACGCTGGTGATGACTGAGGGCGACATCAACGAAGTTTATGTGCAGGGCAAAGTTGACGAGGCGGATATAGCGCACGTCTATATGAATCAGCCGGCGCGCATCAAGGTTGAGAGCTTCCGCGACCGCGTCTTCCAGGGCAAGGTGACAAAGATTGCGCCGCTAGGCGTGGAAAAAGACAATGTGACGACCTTCGAGGTGCGGGTCTCGATTGATAATCCCGGAGGCGAGTTGAAGGCCAATATGACGGCCAATGCGGAGATCATTCTGGACGAGCACAAGGGCGTGCTGATGGTGCCGGAAAGCGCCGTGATGTATGACAACCAGAAGAATGCGTCGGTGGAGATCCCCGACAAGAAGCAGAAGGAAGGCAAGCGCAAAGTTCCGGTCAAGGTGGGCATCTCGAACGGCTCGGTGACTGAACTGCTGAGCGGGCTGAAGGAAGGCGATCAGGTGGTGTTGCAGCAGTAATGCAGGGGAGCAAAATGAAGAAACTTTGGATGGCAGCAGCGGCATTGGCGTTGGCAGCGCTTCCGGCTTTAGGCGCGGAGGCTACCTTTGAGCGCACGCTTCAGGTGAGCGGGCGCGTGGAACTGAGCGTGGCGACAGGCTCGGGCAACATTCATCTCACCCGTGGCTCCGGCAACCAGGTGCATATTTGGGGCAAAGTCAAATCGGGCTGGGGCGGGAGCGAGGAAAAAGTCAAGGAGATCGCGGCCAATCCGCCCATTGAGCAGACGGGCAGCATCATCCGCATCGGCGCGCGCCACATGGAGCTGCACAATATCAGCATCGACTATGAGATTCAGGCGCCGCAGAATACATTCCTTGATGCCAGTTCCGGCTCGGGCAATGTCACAGTAGAGGGCGTGGGCGAGAACGCTAAACTCTCAGCAGGCTCAGGCGATATTCACGCCACTGGACTGCATGGAGGATTTTCGGCTGAGACCGGTTCGGGCAACATTTACGCCGAGCAGATGGGCGAGGGCTTTGTGAAGGCTGAGACCGGCTCCGGCAATCTGGAGTTGCGCAATCTGCGCGGCGGATTGCACGCCGAAGCGGGATCAGGCAACATCAAAGCCGGAGGAGCGCCGACGGGCGATTGGAAGCTGGAGGCCGGTTCGGGCAATATCGACCTCTGGATCGGCAATGCGGCAGTCACGCTGGACGCTTCAACGGGATCGGGCAGCATCCATACCGATCAGGAGATGCTGACGCACGGCTCTTCAGACCATCATCACGTCGAAGGCAAGATCAACGGCGGTGGGCCGACGGTGCGGGTCGAGACCGGTTCGGGCGATGTTCGGGTGCATTGAAAGACAGCGACGAGGGACAAGGGAATCGGGACTAGAGATCAGTTATGATGTGAGCCATGAGTGAGAAGACGAAACAGGAGCAGCGCAGATTTCATGCGCACGAGAGCGCACGGATGGACGCGCTGAACGGGCTGCCGCTGGCCTATTTCTGGCAGCGGTGGCTGGGGCATTGGATCGATCTCGTTCTTGTGATTGTGTTTTGGGCGCCGTTGGAGTTTCTCTGGCGGCGCTTTCTCTTTCATCAAGAAAATATTGAACTCAAGTGGGATTATCACGAATTGGGAAACATCCTTGCGATGTTTCTATACTGGGGGATCTTTAACTATTTCGGCAATGGCCGGACTCCGGGCAAGTGGATTGCGCGGACGCAGGCCGTCTCGCTGACCAGCGAGCGAATGGGCTTGTGGCAATCCTTCGAGCGCGGGCTTGGCTATGGCGCAGCGGTGCTGGAGGGCGGCGTGGGCTTCTTGCAATACTTTTGGGACCGCAACCGGATGTGCGCACAGGACCGGCTGGCGGAGACGATTGTCGTGGATCGGCGGAAGCGGGCGTATTGCCAGAACAGTGTCGATGAAAGCTTCGCTGAACAACAGCCAGTTAACTCTGAGAGCGAAGATCAAGAATTGGAATCAACTGTCAAGATGCCTAATCTCTGAAAAACTGGTAAGATAAATCTATCTCACATCAAGGAGAATGGCCATGACTACCAATTACGTCGACGAAAACCACTCCTTTTACGCGAAGCAGTAAGCGCCGAAAAGGATATCCATCGGAAACCCAAGTAAAACGCGGCCTTCGCATCGTTCATGGTGATAAGGATTTGCTGGAGAAACTGGGCCGCAATGATCCCTGCCCATGCGGTTCTGGATTGAGCTTTCAAGCGGTGCTGTTTGCAATCCGGCCAGTTTGATGGTTCAAATCGTAATTACTTTTTTCCGCGAATAGTTCAAAATTGGGGCGGCTGTGCGGCAAGCGCAGCCGCCCCGTTAAACTAGAAGCATGGTCCGCATCCTTCGCCCGATCCCGTTAGAACATTTGAAGCTGCTGGTCTTCGATCTGGATGGCACGTTGATCGATTCGGCGCAGGATTTGTGCAACAGCGTCAACGCCACACTCACTTTTGTGGGGCGTACGCCGCTGGCCGATGAGGTGGTCGCTGGCTACATCGGCGACGGCGCAATCATGCTGATACGGCGTGCGCTCTTTGGGCGGGAGGCGGCCGAAAGCTGCGCGCCGGCGGACGAGGAGCTGCTCACCCGCGCTTACGACTACTTTCTGGCCTACTATCGCGAGCATAAGTTGGACTTTACCTATGCCTACGATGGGGTTCTGGAGGCGTTGGCCGCGCTGCGCCGCTTCCATGAGCATCCTGATGGGCCAGCGCGGCTGATGGCCGTGCTGACCAACAAGCCGGTTCGGCCGGCGCAGGCCATCTGCGAGGCGCTAGGCCTTGCACCGTTTTTCCTGCATATCTACGGCGGCAACAGCTTCGCCAGCAAGAAGCCTGATCCGGAGGGGCTGCGAGCGCTGATGAGCGAGGCCGGCGCGCTGCCGGAAGAGACGGTGATGATCGGCGACAGCCAGGTGGATGTGGAGGTGGCGCGGAATGCGGGGGCGTGGTGCGTGGGCTGCACCTTCGGGCTTGCGCCGGAGAGCCTGGAGGCGTTCCCGCCGGACGTGCTGGTCGATTCGCCCGCCGATTGGACAGCGGCGCTGAGCTTGGCGCTGTAGGCTGGATTCATGGAGATTCTTGCAGAACTAACTCCGCAGACTTTCCGTCCATTGCGCATTGTCCTGCCCGGCGGCAGCGGCCAAGTGGGCCAGATGCTGGCGCGGCACTTTCAGGAGAACGGCCACCATGTAACCGTGCTGACGCGCGGGCCCTACTCTGCGCCCTGGCAGACGGTTCATTGGGATGGGGTGAGCGCCGGTGATTGGACCGCAACGCTGGAGGGCGCGGACATCTGCATCAACCTGGCCGGACGCAGCGTGAACTGCCGCTACAACGCGGCCAATCGGCGGGCGATCTATGAGTCGCGCATTCAAAGCACGCAGTTGCTGGGCCGGGTGATTGCAGGGTTAAACGCGCCGCCGCGGGTGTGGATGAATGCCTCGGCGGCGACAATCAACCCGCGTACGCTGGACGGAAACGGCATGGATCTGGCGGTGAATGAGGTGGCAATCAAAGCGGACGAAGTTGCGCCTGCCGGTGAGCGTTGGGCCGAGCGGCGGGGCTTTGCCGCGCGCGTGGCGCGTGACTGGGAGGCTGCGTTCTTTGCAGCCGAGACGCCGCGCACGCGCAAGGTGGCTTTGCGCAGCGCCGTAGTGCTCAGCCCCGCGCCGAGCAGCGCCTTTGGCGTGCTTTCCAATCTGGTGCGCTTCGGCCTGGGCGGCACGCAGGGCAGCGGACGCCAGTTCGTCTGTTGGATTCATGAGGCCGATTATACGCGCGTGGTGGATTTTCTCGTCGCCCGCGAAGATTTGAAGGGGCCGTTCAACCTGGCCGCGCCCAACCCGCTGCCCAACCGCGCGTTCATGGCGGCGTTGCGCTGGGCCTGGGATGTGCCGAATGGGTTGCCCGCGCCATCGCTGGCGATTCGGCTGGGCGCACTGTTTCTGCGCACTGAGCCGGAGTTGGTGCTGCAAAGCTGTCGTGCCATCCCTGGGCGGCTGTTGGATGCGGGCTTCAAGTTCGAGTTTCCAGAGTGGACAGACGCGGCAGAAGATCTGGTGCGGCAGTGGAAGGGCAGGGACTGATTCGATGCGCCATTCACAATTCCCGGGTCTTCAAAAACATCACTACTTGTTCGGCGGCGTGATGTTGGTGATGGGCAGGTCGATGTGGCCGAGGAGAATCTCGAAGCGACGCTGCTCTTCGCGCTTATAGGTTTCCTGGTCGGGCCATAACTCCTTGATGAAGCGCTCTTCATCGGGGTTGGCGGTGGTGGCTACGGTCGAGTTCTTGTAAGTGATGGTGACGCGATAATCCCAGCGCAGCTCTTCCGAAACATGGATCGTCGGGGCTTCGATCTTCACGGAGAGAATGCGACCGGTGGCCTGAATCTTCTGGAGCAGCGGGTAATGGTTCTTGAGGAAGAGTTGCAGGAACTCGGCCTGATGGCCCCATTGGCATTTGTAGTAGTACTCGACAGTGTAGGGCTGATCGGCGCTGCCCTGCGGCGGCGCGCCCTGAGCCAGGAGCGGGGCTGTGAAGGGAACTGTGAAGGCGAGGGCGAGAACGACGAGTAGAATGCGGCGCATGGAACCTCCTATGTTTTAGAGAATTGTACAGTGGAGCCAAGCTTGTGAGGCGATAAAAGATAGCGACTGATTCCAAGTTCCTCGGTCCCTAGTCCCTAAGTCCCGCCTCACCAATGCAGATGGAAGAAGCGCTTTAACTCCGGGGCGAACTCCTGGATCAGGTGTTCGGTGCCGATGAATCCGGCTTCGATGTGACCGGATTGGACGCCCTGCACCAGCGCCGTGTAATGGCTGGGGTACCACATGGCTTGGATCATGGAACTGCCGTAGATGCTGCCGATCTGAGGCATATCCAGCGTCAGATGGCCGCTGCTGTTATAGGTGAAGAAGCTCATCTTGAAGACGTGGCCGCCACGGCGGAAGAGGCCAGTGCAGGCGCAAGGGAAGTAGCGCGGGTCGGTGCCCTCGGCAGCAGCCATGCTCTCATGCATAGTGTTTTGGATCAGGTTGCTTCCGTAAGCGGAGCCCAGGCGGCGGGCCAGACCGCCGCCGCTTCTGCTCCACGCGCCTGGAAGATCGAAGGTCTGGTTGTAGAGGGCGGTTCCAAGGGACTCGATATGGAGGGAACTGGAGCGGCCGTCTTCGTCGATCCAGCGCTCCCAGCGCTGATGACCGGTCAACGGCTTGTAGGTGTTGATATTGAAGGACGGTTGCACGGTAAGCGATTGGGCAAGCGACTGCTTGACGGTTTGAGCAAAGCCGAGGCTGGGTGCCAGGAGCAGAAGAAGTAGCGCTAAACGGAAGTTGGGAGTCACTTCTTCATTTTCACCCAAGAGCGCTCTAAATTGGATAGTTTCAGCGAAAAAATTTGGAAAGACTCCGGAAAGAAAACGAAAGCACTGTCCATGTTCCCTTGCTTGTCGGTTGCCGCCTGCTTGCCAAGGGCGAGTATTTCCCATTCACGCGCGTCGTTCCTCCGAAGTGGCCTCGCAAGTTTGACCGGGGGCGGAGAACCCCCTTATGATAGACAAGTTGGTTTGGAGAGCGGCAGTCCTGCCGCAGGCCTCTCCGGCATGGCTGCAAGGCAAGTTCATTCTCCTTGTTGCCCCCTCGTTCAATGGTAGGACAGCCGCCTCTGGAGCGGCATATCGGGGTTCGAATCCCTGGGGGGCAGCCAACGACGCACTTCCCCGCACCTTCCCGAACTCCCCCATCCAATGAAATACACCTTATAATCAACAAGTTGCGCGAAAAATGCGTGCGCGGACGTTCGCAGAAGTGCGTCAGCCGCCCTCCGAAAAGTGGGGTACGAAATGGGGTACAATTCCGTTAAAAGGTGGGGTACGACAAAAATCCCTGCTTCCGGAGCATAAAATGGCGCTGACCGATGCAGTAATTCGGGCGACGAAACTGGCTGAGAAGCCTTACAAGCTGTACGACCGCGAAGGTCTGTTTCTCCTTGTCAATCCCGGTGGGTCGAAACTGTGGCGGTGGCGCTATGGATTAACAGCAAGGAAAAGCTGATGGCGCTCGGCGAATATGGTGGATAGCTAAAGCAATCTGCGTCGTCTGCTTTCCGTCTTGGAGCAGAAGTCATGATCGGCCTGCCGAGTCTGCGATCACTGGACAGTGTTGCTGGTCCGCGGATATGGCTCGCCGGCCGAAGCAACCGACATGCGCTGCGGCTTTGATCGGCTTGCTCAGCGCGTTCAATCGGTGATTGGTGAGGACCCGCTCAGTGGTCATCTCTTTCTATTTCGTTCGCGCAATGGCAACCGTTTGAAGATTCTTACCTGGGACCGCGACGGTTATGTGTTATGGTACAAGCGGTTAGAAGTTGGCGTGTTCAAGTTACCACGCGTCGAGGCGAATGCAAGCTTTGTGGAGTTGCGTGCAAGTGAGTTGGCGATGCTTCTCGATGGCATCGACATGGCGAAGTTGAAGCGCCTGCCACGCTATGAACGGCCATCGAAACGACCAATGAATATGCAGGAAAACGCGGTTGCATGAGGTGACGTCTGGATATTGTGATCGCCTAAATATATATGACATGGGGATTGCTTCCAACTCGCTTCCGCTGCCTGAAGACAGCGCCTCGTTGCGTACTCAGGTTGAGCAACTGCAGGTCGAACTGCTTCGCGCGCAGTTGGAATTGGAGCGTTACAAGAAGCTGTATTACGGTCCGCGCGCAGATCGCTAGCACTCTGACAAAGAGGTTGCGCAAATGCTGTTATGCTTCGCCGAAGATCAGGATCAGAAGCCGATCAGCAAAGAGGATCTTCCGCCTGCATCGGAGCCGGTCGAAGAGTTGCACCGCGTGAAGCGTCGTAAGGGCCGTCGCTATTTGGCTAGAGCATCTCTCCTATTGCTGTAGAGCGGCAAAGGGAAGCCTAAACCATGCCCTTGCGTCTTCAGGAGTGATGAGTGGGAGCAGTTCGGCGATGGCTTGATCGAGAGCTTCTTTTGCTCGGGCCTTGGCAGAACGGAGCAGCAGTTTGAGTTTGGACCATGCTTTCTCGATAGGATTCAGGTCCGGCGAATAGGGGGCAGATACAGGAGTTGGGCACCACATTTTTCGATGCGTTCACGCACTCCATTTGCTTTATGGCTGCTGAGATTATCCATTACCACGACGTCGCCGGCCCTAGGGAACTTCTGCACAAGTCTGCAACCCGCGTCATCTTGAATAAACTATAAGTATGAAGCGAATGGCGCGTTTTCAGCAGACACTGGCATCGCAGGCGAGTTTTGAGAAGCATGGCCGCAAGAGCAAGCGGGAGCTGTTTCTTGACCAGATGAACCAGGTGGTTCCGTGGTCCGAGTTACTGGCGCTGGTGGAGCCTTTTTACCCCAAGGCGGGCAATGGCCGACAACCAGTAGGTTTGGCGATTATGCTGCGCACCTACTTTTTGCAGCAGTGGTTCAGCTTGTCTGACCCGGGCATGGAAGAAGCCTTCTATGAGTCGCCCGTGTTGCGCCGCTTTGCCGGAGTCGATCTCGGTGTGGCCGCGGCGCCGGACGAGACGACGATCCTGCGCTTCCGCCACTTGCTGGAGCAGCACGATCTCGGCGGCGAAATGTTAATGGCGGTCAACCGCTATCTGGAGACCAAGGGCATTCGCATTTCGACCGGCGCCATCGTGGATGCAACGAACATCGCCGCGCCCAGCTCGACCAAGAACAGCAAGAAGGAACGCGACCCCGCGATGCATCAGACCAAGAAGGGCAACCAGTGGTACTTCGGCGCCAAGGCGCACATCGGCGTGGATAGCAAGGAGACGGTGGTGCATACGGTTGTAACATCGGCAGCCAGTGTGGCTGATAAACATATGCTGCCCGACTTACTGCACGGCGATGAGAAGAAGGTGTGGGGAGACGCTGGCTATCAAGGACAGACCGAGGCGATCCATGAGGCCGCGCCCCAGGCACAGGACATGACTTCGCGCCGGGCTAGAGCATTTCTATAGTTAGTGTAAGGCCGGCGTGGCGTGTTTGAACCAAGCCTTGGCGTTGTCTGGCGTGATCAATTTGAGGGCTTCGGTAATTGCGCTGTCGAGATCCTCCCGGCTTCTGGCGCGTGTTGAGCGGAGATACTGCTTGATCTTTGACCAAGCTTTTTCGATCGGGTTCAGATCAGGCGAATAGGGCGGAAGATAAAGCACTTCGGCCTCCCGCGCAGCGATCAGTTCCGACACCCGGCTGTCCTTGTGCGAACTTAAGTTGTCCATCACCACCACGTCGCCAACTTGCAGCGTGGGACACAGAATCTCTTCGACGTAAGCCAGAAAAATATCCGCGTCGGTGGCTTCTTCGATGGTCATCGCTGCGGTGATTCCGCGCAGGTTCATGGCTCCCAAAATAGTCAGTATTTTCCAGTGCGCGCCGGGCGTTGCTTCGTGGATGCGGCGACCGTCGGCGCGGCGTCCGTAGATCCGCGTCATGGAGGTTGTAACACCACTTTCGTCCAGGAAAATCAAGTGTTCCGGCGGCGTTGAACGGATACGTTCGACGAATCGCTCTCGTTTTTGACGATTGCTTTCCGTGTCGCGCTCGGTGGCGTGGAGCGACTTTTTTCAAGCGCATTCCCAACTGCTTGAGCACGTTCGCCACCTGTGCAATGCATAACCGTACGCCCTGTTGCTCAACCAGAACAGCCTGTAACTCCGCCAGGGTCAGATCGGGGCGCTGTTGGATGGCTTTGAGCAGGCAAGTTTTGCCCACAGCATCCACCCGGCTCATGGGGCCATGACGCTGTTCCATACGCTCGGCTTGCCCGGTCTTCCGCTGTTGCCGACAGACCTTCTCTGCCCAGCCGACACTGACACCAAACACTGCGCACAACTCCGCCTGTGTGCCCTTGCCCGCCGCATAAGCGGTCAAAAACTTCCGTCGTAAATCGTTATCAAATGGTAGCGGCATAGCGTCCGCGATGAATTGCCGAGCATCCTTATAGTAAAACTAGAATTACTCTAGAGTTTGAGCACGTTGTTATTAAACTTTCCGGCCCGAACAGATTTATGTCGGCCATTATCCCGGTGCGCGATTAACAAGTTGTGTTGCGCATCGCGAGTCAAATTATCAACCAGCGGCAACTATGCCGCAGAAAGTGAGCCGTAAATGCCTTCGTATCCCACGCGCATAAGCGCCATAATCGCACTGGAGGAGGCCATTGAATCTTATACCTTGTCGGGTGCCTATACAGGTCCAGGCCCCGGCAGATGGACCCTCGATTCGCCGGGTAAATTCTTTATCGCCCTTACATGGACAGGTCAGTTCACGACTAAACAACACGATGGATCGAAGCCATGGAAGGAATTTGGAGGGAATGTAATTCTTAAATCAAGTGGACTGCAATATTGCCGAGTAATATCCGCTGAAGCGGCTGACGGCAGTCACTTTTCATCTGGCATTATCTTGGTCGACGGGTAATTTTATGGGGCCAGAAAACCAAGTCGGCAAAATGAACGTAACCCTAACATCTTGGCTACTGGTTCTTGTTGCAGCGAATTGCTATCCTATATTGGTATGCCTTGGACCGACCGCTGCTTAGCACGTCCCCAAGATACCGTCATAACAGAGGCCGCTTGGCGCCAGGCGGCCTTTTACTCCTAGAAACCTGCTGAATTTGTTGCAACGCACGACCGGAGTTGATGTGTCGGGAAGATTTCAGAGCAAGTCGGTGCATCCAATTGGATGCACCGACTTGAGAGTTGAGGCTCCAGGATACAGCAACTCTGGATTTGCTATTGCTTTCCGACTAACCGGGGCCGCGTCAGCGTCCCCGCTCAAGCCGCTTCGAGCGGCTCACATAATCAAGCTCCCGGCTCTGCGGGGGTATTGACTTGCTAGCGTTACTCTCAGGTGTATAACCGCTTCACCAATGTGCTTTCAAAAGGAGCCATCACGAATGAGGCTCTCAAGTGTATCTGACGTCACAACGTCAAGCGAGATAGCCTTGATCTCGTTTTCGTTCAAGTCGACTTCTTTTCCGAGGGCCGCAATCCTTCCAGCAAGACTTGGGATACTTAGGACCCAAAGTTGAAGAGGCTCCACTGTCAGCGCTCGATACTTTCCAGGCGGAACCTGCGTGATGGAGAAGTGTCCAGAGCTGTCCGCTACACCAGTGTAGACGCGGGAAGTGCCTCGGCGGGAAAAGGGTATAAGTAAAATCTGCAGAGGCCGCTCCGCTCCTCCATCAGATGAACCAGAGTCAATCGATCCTACCACGCTAGCTTGCCCCTGTTTGAGGACGATGGTTAACGTAATGGGCGCGCCATTTATGAGGTCAAGTTCTCCGTCGGCCAGTTCCATGTCGGCCGCAGTCAAGGACTTGACGTAAAGTCCCGTAGTTGGTGTAACTACTACAAAATATTTCCCCGGTCTTATTGGGTCGAAAAGGAACTTTCCAGCGGAATCGATCTTTGCAAGGTAAGTCAGGCTCTGTGACGCATCCAAGCCGATCAACTCAACTGTAGCGTCCGGGCTCGATGTTTTGGAGCTTATGCGGTCTCCGTCGATGCGAATTTCGCCGTGTAATTTGCTGTTCCCGACTATCGGAACGGTAACCGACACATCCTCGGAAGATATCTCTAACTGTGTACTCCCAGCACCAGAGTAGGAGAAAACCGTCAAGGTGTACTTGCCTGGAGCAACTTCCGGGACATCGAACGAGCCATTTGCGGATAGATCAGTGTCCCGGTACACGAGCGGATTTGATTCTTCGCCGGATAAAGCCAGCTTCACCTTACCTCCCAACAGAACGTCAGCTCCGACCGCTCTTCCTTTAACATGGAAGGTTTTTGCTTTTATAACTCGAATATCTGCACCCCTAACTGCTTCGCCTTCAACCAATGTTAATGCGATCGAGGTGTTAAGGCTGGAGGCACTGGGATAGTAAGTACGAACGTTTCTGATGAGCTTGGAAGGCAGCAGAGGCGGCGAGGAGACTTCCCTGTTGAGCGGCTCGGCCCCCCGGTTGAGTGGTTCGGCGTACACGAAGTACTTGGCTGGCTCCAGCAGCGGTATTCGATAGCGGCCCAGTTCATCTGTGGTTCCCGACATAGGCACGAGAATACTACTCCCGTTAAGCCAAGCTTGCCTGATGGCGACGACGTTCAAATCCGGAATCGGATCCCCGCTTGCATCCGTTACCGTCCCCTCAATGCTTCCTAGCGGTCGCAATGCTAGCTCTAGATCCTCGCTCACACCTTCTTGGGGTGGGACGACAATCGAGCCAGACTGAAGGTAGTTCTTAGCTCCGTAGTGAAAGGCCAGGAAGCCCGGTTTCGTTGCCGTTAGAACATACGCATTTGGCGCCACCGTGCGGAAGCAAAACGAGCCATCATCCAGGGACTCCGCCGCATAGGCCCCCGGACCACCCTGGACGGCAGATGAGCTACCGGGGCCAGCGGAGGAGTATTCTTTGAATGCGATCAGTTCAAGGCTGGCCCCCTTCAGTGGCGTCCCCGTAGCCTGCTTTACCACACGCCCGTGAATCGCGCACGCCCCTTCTTCATGTCGCGCGGACGGACCAGCATCGAATGATGTCTGCCCAAATGTAGGCAAGGCGCCGCTGCTCGTTATCAATATTACCCAACACGTCCTTTTTATAGACAGATTTGTCATGAACAGGCACCTCAACTTCCTTAACTCCCATTATCTCTTTTCAACGCTGTGAATCTTGCTTCAATGCGAGTTGATGACTCTCGCGATTGCTTCTTTCGAGAGCAATGACAATTCGGCCGGCTCACTTTGTCCGCCTTCTCGCACCGAAACCTCCTTGCCTAGGTTCGAGGCGACTTCGTGCAGAAGCCTGGCATTCTGAAGAAATTGGCCGCTGGCCGATAAGAATGCGAAAACCTGATAGTCGCCGGGTGCGAGATTCGCGAATACGAAATGGCCGGTTCCATCCGCCGCACTAAATCGAATATCCGCGCCATCGGTTCTTCCTCGACGAGGTACTAGCACTACACGGCCTCGGTTGCGAGTGCCAGCTTTAGCGTCAGCCTCCACAATTGCCTTAATATCTCCAGACAGTGTCGAACCCCCGACGGCAATCTGGATTTCGATTGAAGGTGAACGTCCCATCGTCAGGTCGACCTCTCCCGTAAAGGACTCTCTCTCTCCAATTCTAATTTGCTTTAAATACTCGCCATTGGCCAACGAGACATTCACAAAATACCTCCCCGGAAAAACTCCGCCAACAGAAAACGTGCCATCTGAGAGGACATTCGCCGCATAACTGGAGCCAATTACGGCGTCAGCAGGAGTCAGGTCAATGCGTGGCACTGCAACACCACGTGCCGCTCCCGCTCCTTGGACCACCCATGTTCCCCGAACTCTGACACTCGGAACGAATTGAACGTCGGCTGTCACATCAGAGGAACCTACGTCTACCACCGAATGACCGCCTCCCCGTGTAGAGCGGACCGTGAGTAGGTATTCTCCAGGCGCTATTCCAGAGAAGTCGTACGCGCCCTCGGCCGACAGATTCCCGGGACTATATAGAATCACCAACGGGTTCTCGTCCGCGTAGTGTAGATCTACCGTGCTGCCGCCCCACAAATCCGGTGGTCCCAGCACCCTGCCGACGACATGTGATGTTGGAGCTGATTGAACAGAAACCAAAACCCCAGACGACTCCTCGCCAATTCCTAAGGTAATTGGCGTAGACGCGCCCAACGTTAGTGACGCTGGATAGTACGTGCGAACTAGTGAAATGTTCGACCCTGCAGCCCCAGACGGAAGGGGTTGAGCATAGACATAGTAGGTTCCAGGAACTAGCTTTCCAATACGGAATTCGCCAAGTTCGCTCGATTGAGTTCCCTGTACCGGCATAAATGCAACGCGGCCCTGAACCTCTGAGCGCTTAACCGCCACTACGTTAGCGTTCATCAACGGCTCGCCGTTATTGTCTACCACTGAGCCGCTGATTCCGCTGAGCGGCGCAAGATTCACCAGCAGCGGCGGCCGTGTTTCTTGCCGAGACGATACTTCCATAATGGGCCCGTCGTCAATATAGCTGGAGTTAAGGTAACCAGTCTTGCTAGCCAACAAAGTATATTCTCCCGGTTCTGGAGTGGCGAAGCAAAACGTGCCGTCATCGTTTGTATCCACCGAATATTTAAAACTTGCTGTAGCGCTGGAGCCAATGGTGCCGGTCATTTCGTCCCACGGTAATATCAGATCACCAGTCGAAGAAGCCGCATCGAGCAATCTGACGCTAACATTCCTGACTCCATCTCCCGTTGTTCGATTCACCACCCGGCCTGATATTGTGCATCTGTCAATTGCCGGCGACTCTTCGGCGAAGGATTTCGACGTCGAACAGATGTGCAGAAAAAAACATATTACCACTCCCACGACGGTTGTGCGGCTGACGGACATTGTTAACTATCCTCCACCTACACTTGGCGTTATAAAAAGGCATTCATCTTACGCGAACAGATAGAGCCTGGGTGAGGAGGCGAAACTGAAAAGAACCTCGAAACACCCCCTCACGCATAACCCAGGTATTTTTCTACCGCATCAAGATAGCGGTTGAATGCGACATCTTACTTCTGCCAGCAAAGCCTAGTGACAGGAGTAAGGAGTACCGAAGGTATACACGTAGCCCTGCGAACCGAAAGCCAGGCTAACTTGTGCTGAGATTGCGTTTGGATAAATCGCGTTAGTACATCTGCCGAAACTAGTGCTGTTGTCGCCCTGACCACCCAGATAGGTGACGGTGGTACCCACTGGGGCAAGACCCACCCAAAGCCCTTGAGTCGGGAGGGATGAGTTCGTGAGGCTTGATGTGCCGTTCACCAACACCCCGTTTACGTACATGAACACAGGATCCTTCCCTAGACCGTTACTCTGAGGACTTGCATTCGAGTTGTAATACCATTCACCTGCGAGATTGCTACCGTAAGCGGCGAAGACCGTACACGCAAGAGATGGGTAGTTTATGCATGGCTGGACCGCTTGAAGCGGGGGCGCCTGAGCGTTGGCAATTGAGGTAGCATTCGACAGAAGCAAAAGTGCTGCTCCCGCAAGCGTGAAAAGCGATTTGACGAACTTCATCCTATTTGTCTCCTTTTGTGTTACTTACGGGTTAATATCATGTTACACACGGGAGTAATACGCGTTACCTAGGTAACACGTATTTGCTAAAAAATATAATGAGTCAGCAAGAATATGTCAACAGGGAAATAAATTAATTCTTCGTTAAGAGGTTTAGCCTTTAGCAGCAGAGGGAAACTACCGCGGACGTTACTCGGCGCAGAAACAACATTGGATCATTTTAGGATATTGTGTAGACTGCTTCTGGAGAGCAGTCTGCGGCGCACACCGATATGGGGAAACTCCTTGGGGATGATTTAAGCCGTATGTTGCTCATTGCCTACGCTCCAGGCGAGGGAATCCAATTCTGCGATCTGCGGAATTCGCCCGGAGTCGCATCATCTCCCCTCACGCCGGTCATGAGCTTGCCGTGCAGCTCGCGGATCAGCCGGACGCACAGGGGGAGCTTGTGAAGCTGGGAGATTCCATGTTCCAGCGCAACGATATGGTTTCCGACTTCGCGCAAGTCTTCCGGGCTGTGATCAACGACAGCCCCGGCTTCGGCAGCCAGCAGTTCGCCCAATGTGGCTTGAGTGCCTTCGATCCAGCTCGACAGAACGGCTTCACGGCGAATGAAGGGGCGAATGAGAACGCGTGGGTTGGGCAGCCGTCCGCTTCGCCAGCTAGTCTCCCGATGAGCGATCCGCATCAGAGAGCGAACGGATCAGTCGAGGCGTTTAATCGAACACTGGAGGCAATAGCGCAGGGACGAACGCGCTGTAGGTGCCTTGGGAGACCTTCTAGCCCGGTATCGCTTTATCACCAGCATCAGGACTGCGTGTCGCAGAAACAAGGAATATTGGAAGCTCCTGGAGGAATGGAAATTCACAGGCCTTCATGTCTTTTCGCGAACTTTCCACGACTGATGGCGAGGAAACCAGCCAATCCCGTGCCCACGAGAAGCAGGCTGTCAGGTTCTGGAACCGCCGGGGGCTCGGGCGATCCTGAACCGAAGTCGGCCTGGAAGGCTGGATCGTAGCCTTGTATGTCTCCCATTAAACCCACGGAATCCCATTGCTGAGTGGTAAAAAGCGATGGGTCACCATAGTCGTCGATGAATTGCACCTGTCCGCCGGGAACGGTGTCGCCAGAACCGGGACCAACAACCGGCATGATGGAGTAGCCTGAGCCGTCGGAACCGCCAAAAGCGTTATAGTTTGAAGACGAGAACGAGATGCTAAGAAAGGCCACGTACGAACCGTCTCCCGTCAAGGTTAGTCCACCAGCGGGAGCGAAGGTGAATGTCTGAACGTTCCCCGTCAGCGCGACAGGACCGCTTTGGTATAGAACGTTGTCGACGAGCCCATTCGTCAAATCCCAGGTTCCAAGGAAACCTTCTACTGAGTCCATTGTTCCGGCGTTCAGGAAGAGGCTGAAACTATTGAGGACAGTGTCCGTGGGTGGGGCAAAGAAACTCAGACCGATCGTGGGCGGTCCGCCAGAGTTGGCGCCGCCGATGGCAAACCCCGTAATGGATTGGTCGACTAGACCAGTGTTGTCGTAGAGGGTGTCCGCGAATGCCTGTGAACAGATCAACAGCGTGAGGAGGGGTAGAAACAGCCTTACGATCTTCATGGTCTTTCTTTGCCTTTCCCGCTTTTTTGGCTCCTGCATTCAGCCTCAAGGTTCAAACTGGGGTTCAAAGATCGTATAAGAATCCTTGAAAGCCTCTTGTCGAGACTTGGAAATTATTTCGATTTACAGCAATTCTAAGTCCATTCTTTGTTTTTTAGATTCAATAGTATAATTAGCTGATTTCTTCAATCTGTGCAAATCTTTGCAGACAACTATGGGAATTATTTTCATACATAGTGGACAGGGCGCAGAATGATTAGCGTTGTGGCCCGGCCAAAGATGAGTTCTGGTTCAAAGTGCTAGATGGCCCCGTGCCTGTTGACGGAAACCTAACAAAATGTCGCTGTTAATTTTTTTAAAAAAATGATTTGCTTTTCCGGAATTATTTGTTTAAAATCCTCCGCAGTTTCCATTCCCGTCCCTTTCCCCCTGCCTACCGTCTTCCTTCGTCGTGGATTAGGGATTCGAATGACGGCCTCTGTCAGCGGGTCAAAAACTGACACGGGTCCGGCGCACTGCCGGCCGGAGTCATTGGGATATGTGTGCTCGCACGAGCCAAGTTTAGCGAAGAGTCGGAGATACCTGCACGCAGGGTGTTCGGCTTCCCCTCTTCCGCAAGAGATGCGAAAGCTTGGAGTGTGCATCATGTCCGATCTTGCCAGAAAATCCTGCCTTGCCGCCACGCTGCTATTTTGCCTGTTCTCTTCGCTCTTCGCCATTGCGCAGACCACGCTTTCGCCCACTTCCCTGAGCTTCGGCAGCGTGGTGATCAATCAGCAGAGTGCTATCAAAACGGTCACTCTGACGAATAACCAGGCTGTCCCTCTGCAGATCGCATCCATCTCCTTGCCCGCCCTCACTTTATTTAAAATTGATCCGACGACGACGTGCCTGCACCCCGGCGCGTTGGGGGCGGGCGCCAGTTGCGCCATCGCCATCACCTTTGATCCGATTCCCTCCAGTACCCTGCCCACCAGTACGCTGACCATCACCACGAATGCCAGTAACAGTCCTCAACGCGTGACGCTAAGCGGGACAGCGCAAGGGCAGGTTACGCTTTCGGCGGCGGCCCTGAATTTTGGCAATCAGGCGGTCGGCGAAACCAGCGCGGTTGTGCCCGTAACGCTCACCAACAATCAGTCGTCGGCGCTCAAGATCAGCTCCATCGCCATGATGCCGGGGAGCGAGTATTCGATTGCTCCATCGACCACATGTCCGAACTTCGGCACGATGGCCGCGGGCGCCAGTTGCACCATTGGCCTAACGTTTACTCCCACGGCGTTGGGTGCGCAGCCCGCGGGTACGCTGCAGATCGTCAGTAATGGTCCCTCCAGCCCGCAATCGGTGACCATGGTCGGCACGGGCGTGGCGCAGGTGGCTCTTTCCCCTGCGTCGCTGTCCTTTGCGGCCCAGTTTATTGGCTCGACGAGCGGAATACAATCCGTGACTGTGACCAATCAGCAGATCGTACCGCTGCTCATCACTTCGGCAAACGTGAGCGGAGCGAATGCGAGTGATTTCGGGATCGGGGGCAACTGCCCCATCGCGCCCGCCACCCTTCTTCCAGGCCTGAGTTGCCAATTGACGGTGAACTTTACACCCTCTGTGGCTGGAACAAGAACGGCCACGCTGAATCTCGCCGATAATGCCCCCAGCAGCCCACAGACGGTAACTTTGACCGGCATCAGCAACGCTCCAGTGACCGTTCTGCCCGGATTAATAACCAATTTTCATGCGCCTGTCGGCAGCACCAGCGCCTACCAGTCCATTACTATCACCAATGTACAAACAGCGACGCTGCACATCAGCGGCCTGCAGATGAGCGGCGACTTTATTCAGACTGCGAGCAACTGCCCGATCGGCGGGGCAGGGCTGGCCGGAGGCGCCTCCTGCACCGTTTCAGTGGAGTTCGAACCCACGATTGGCGGCGTGCGTGGCGGGCAACTTCAGGTCTTTGACGATGTGGCGACCAGCCCGCAGGTGGTCAACCTTTCCGGAACCGGCACCTCTCCGCTGACGTTCACGCCATCGTCGATGATTTTCAGCGCAGAGAAACTGGGGACTGTCAGCCCGTCGCAGGGTCTTGTTTTGACCAATCATGAAAGCCAGCCTGAGAATTTCTCAATCTCGATCACCGGAAGCAGCGACTTTACCACCACCAATAGCTGCCCAAGCGGTGTGGTTGCCGCCAACTCCAGTTGCACGATCGCTGTTGTCTTTGCTCCTCCGCTCTCGGAGACACCGGGGCCAGTCTATGGCGCGATGACGATTACCAACTCGGCGCAAGGCAATATTCCATGCCCGGGCGCAGGCGCGTTGTGCCCAGTTTCGCTCACCGGATCAGCAACCAGCCAGAATCCTCCCGCCGCAGTGCAGTGGGTCTCGCCGGGCGCGGGCGCCGCGGGCACCACGGTCAATGTCATCATCACAGGGAACAATTGGACGCACTTCAATTCGTCTTCGGTGATCTCCTTTGTCGATACGGACAGCAGCAGCTATGACTCCGACATTTCAGTGCAGAGCTTCACCGCTCCCGACGCCAACCATATCAATGCCGCGTTGGTGATTGCGGGCGGCTCGAATACGATATATGGCGCGCGCGATATCTATGTAAATACTCCGCTGAGCAGTGGCGGGACGGAGACGGCCTATTTATTCCAGGCTTTCATCATCGCCGATCCGGCGAACGCGCACGTTATAACCAACCTGTCGCCGGCCACCGGCAGCCAAGGCCAGACACTCAATGTGGCCTTGACCGCAACCGGCACGCATTTTGTGCAAGGAACCACGATCGCTAACTTTGGCGACGGCGTCAACGTCAACTGGCTAACGATCACCGATCCGACCGATGCCGTGGCGAACATCACCATCAGCAACTGGACGCCGGTTGGCTTGCGCACCGTCACGCTGGCAACCGGAGGAGAGTTCGCTGTTACCGGATACGATACGGAGAACGCGCCGGCGGGCGTTCCAACCTTCCAGATCAATGCAAATAATGCTACGCTGCTTGGCGTCAGTCCTAACTCCGAGGGGCAAAGCTGGGCCGGTCCGATCTCAATCACCGCTTCCGGTTCTCACTTTGTGCCCAATGGCACTCAAGTTTCGATCGGCGGCGGCGTGATTGTTGGCGATGTGAATGTCCTCTCGCCGACCACCGCAACGGCACAGATTGCCGTGCCGGCCAACGCCACGCCGGGCACATGGAATGTGACCGTCTCGACCGGCGGAGAGATCGAGAGTCTGGCAAGTGCCTTTACAGTGATCAATACCACTCCGGCGATCGCAGGCGTTAGCCCGAACTCCGGCGCGCAAGGCCAGACGCTAACTGTGACGATCTCAGGCAACCAATTCACGAACTTCGTTGCCGGCCAGGTGGCGGTGAACTTTGGCGATAGTGTAATTCCTTTCTGGGTGCCCTCCACCGGCTTTGTCACAGTGAATGGGTCTCCGACCGTCATCGATGCGCACAGGGTACAAGTCAATGTCACGGTCAGCCCGTATGCGGGCCTGGGAACGATCAACGCCTATCTGACCAGCGGTCCGAGCGGCGCGGCGACAATATTTCCTTTCACCTTCACAGTGATGCAGTCGAGCGCAGCGATTCTCAGCGTGCAGCCGGTCAATGTTCCGCAAGGCGGACAGGTCACTTTGACGCTACAGGGCTCGAACACGCATTGGAATCAGGCGCAGACGACCGCGGGCCCACTGCCGTTGTGCTTTGGCACGGTGCCGATCGTGAATGAAGTGATTGTCACGGATGCGACCGATGCGCAGTTGAATATCACCGTGCCTGCCGGTACGCCTGTTGGAAGCTACAGTTTCTATGTGGCGACGGGCGGAGAGATTATTGTGGTGTCTCCGGGGGTCTGTGTCTTTGCCGCAGGTGAGGTTGTTACTGGATCGATCAATGTTTACCCGCATACGCCAACGCTGACCATGAGTCCCGCGAATGGATACCTTCCCTCTGCGGGATCGAATAGCTTCCCTGTCAACTTTACCGGCGAGTTCACCCACTTCACGCAATCGACTCCTGCTCTGCCGGCCGATACACTGCCGGTTATTGCCGGCCAAGGTGTGTCTCTGAGCAACTTTAGCGTTACCAGCACGGGGAGTGCGACAGCTACCTTGACGATTGCGGCGGGCGCGGCGACCGGACCGCGTCTGGTCACCTTCACTACCGGCGCCGAGATCGTTACCACTTATTTCAATGTGACGAGCACACCGGCCAAATTAGTAAGCATTGATCCCTGGCACGCAGGACAGAGCCTCACGCTGGACGTTGCCATCGTCGGCCAATATACGCACTTTGCGCAGGCTACAACGCAGGTTCTGTTTGGGCCGCAGATCACCGTGAACAGCGTTACCGTTACCGACGCCACGCATCTGACGGCGAATATCTCAGCCAGCTATATTGACCCTGTAACTGGTGTTCTTACTGCAACTCCTCCGGGCTGGAAGACGGTCTATGTCAATACCGGTTCCGAGCAGGTGATTGGTGGATTCCGAGTCGATTGGCCGGCCACGCCGACGATCGTGAGCGTGCTGCCTTCGAGCGCCCAGCAGGGATCGACATACGATGTCACCATCACCGGCAATCTGACCAACTGGCAGCAGGGCCAGACGGAAGCCATTCTCGGCGCGGGCGTGACGGTGGCGAACCTGACCATCACCAGCCCCACAACCGCGACCGCTACCATCGCCGTCAGCCCAACAGCGCCGGTGGGCGGCAACAGTGTGGTCTTCATCACGGATACAGGCTTGGGTACAGAGGAGATCGACACAGGAATGGGTTTCAGTGTGACGCCCAGCGCGGCGTCGATCGCCACGATCCAGCCCAACTTCACCTGCGTCAACACCTATGCCGTTGAGGACAACGGTCAAGCCAACAACTGCAATTCGGCCTTCGGCATTATGGTGGTGGCGCAGTTGCAGACCGCGACGCTGAACATTTCAGCCACCGGGACGCACTGGCTGCAAGGAGAGACAATAGCCGATCTCGGCAGCAATGTCCATATCGATAACCTGACTGTGAACAGCCCGACGAGCGCGACCATTCAGTTCACCGTGCTCTCCACTGCTCCGGTTGGGTTCGCGTCGCTGACGATGATTACCGGCGGCGAGGTGATAACCCTGAGTGACGCCATCGACATTGAGGAAGGCTTTGCCACTCTGCTGGCGTACTCGCCGGGCGGCGCCCAGCAGGGCAATACCATGACGATGCAACTGCTGGGCCGCTTTACGCACTGGGATAGCACGACGAGCGCGGCCTTTGCTCCCGCCGGAGATCTCACAGTGAACTCGGTCAATGTGATCGACTCCGAGACCATGACAATCAATGTTACGGTGAGTCCGTGGGCCTATGTAGATTTCTTTTATCCTTGCGGCCACACTTTGACCGTCACGACCACTGATGTAATCGATTCGAACGGCAGTGTGGAGCAGGTAACGACTGATCCCAACGTGATTGGCAACTTCTGCGTCGCGCCGGGAGCGGAAGAGATTACCGGCGTTTCGCCTTTGACCGGCGTTCAGGGATCGACTGAGACGTTGACGATCACCGGTTCCGCGACCAACTTCATCGCGGGCGTCACTGCTGTGAGCTTTAATGATCCCAACTTCCAGGTTGGGCAGATCACAGTGAACAGCCCCAGCAGCCTCTCGGTGCCGGTTGGCATCTCGACGGCTGCCAGTACAGGTTTCAAAATCGCTACAGTTTCTACTTACGGCCAGACGGCGACGCAGCAGTTCTCATTCACGGTGACGCCGGGAGTAGCTATTCTCACCGAGGCCAATCCTTACCAAGCCGAGCAAGGCGTGCAGAATCTGGATGTGATTCTGACCGGCGAATATTCGCACTTCAGTTCGTTGAGTACCACTACCTTCGGCACGGGAATCGTCGTCAACTCGGTCACCTCTAACAGCCCCACGCAAATCACGGCCAATATTAGTATTGATCCGCTCTCCTATACGGGTGGACGTACGGTTACCGTGACCACGCCCGGCGTTTCTTGCGCCTATCAGCCGGTGAATGTAACCTACGAAGGCTGCACTGCGGGGGTAACGACTGGCACCGGCAGCGAGATCGTTACCGCCAGCGCATTCAATATCATCCCTGGGCCGGCGATCATGAGCAACGTTTCGCCGAATACCGGCAATGAGGGCCAGGAGGTGATCTTCAATATCACCGGCTCGGCCACCCACTGGCAGCAGAACTTTACTCAGTTCTACATGGATGGAGTTGGCTCCGACATCACGGTGAACTCCGTAGTGATCAATAGCGCGACCAGCGCCACGGCTGATATCAACATCTCGGCGACGTCCAATCCTGGCGCGCGTTCAATCTATATGCTAACTGCGGGCGAATCGCTCATCGATAGCGGCGCTTTTGTGGTGACCGGCGGAATCCCTGTCATCACCACCCTGAGACCGAACAACGCAGTGCAAGGAACCAATCAGCTCCAGGTCACCATTAAAGGCAACCAATATACGACCTGGGATTCGACCAGCACAGTGAACTTTGGCCCAGGCATCACAATTACTTCGTTGCAGCTCGACGACGCCTCTCACATTGAAGCCGTGATCAACGTCGATCCAGCGGCTCAGCCTGGGTATCGCACGGTTACTGTGCAAACGGGAACGCAGGTTTTGGCGCAGGACTTCATGGTCAGCGCGCCGGCTCCGCCGCCGACTCCCTATATCTCCTACTACCTCCCGAATTCGGGACTTACCGGGCAGACACTGACTGTCAGCTTTTCCGGTACTTATACGCATTGGGATCCAGGTCCAATCAATACGCCGACGACAGTGACTTATGGCGATGGCATCGCAATGAATTGGGAGCAGGTTCTCAGTCCCACAAGCTTTATAGCCAATATCACCATCGGCGCCGATGCTATGCCGGGGCAGCGCCTTTTCGTCTTCTCTACCGGATCGGAAGAGGAAGACGTTCCCTTTAACGTCGTCTCCAGTACTCCTGCAGGAAGTGGTGGAACTGGTGCTGTGCAGCCTGCATTGAGCATCGTCGATCCAGGCTCAGGCGTACAGGGCGCACAGAATATGACCGTCAATATCATTGGTCAATACACCACCTTCGATAACACCACCACCTTCAGCTTCGGCTCCGGCATCACTACCGTAGGTCCGCCCATGATTATCGGGCCTACCATCGCGACCCAGGTCATCAGCATCAATCAACTGGCCCCCTTGGGCGGCAGCAGCGTGGTGGCCACCACGCCGGATGTTACCGGCTCAGCGCAAGTCGTCAGCGGCGCAGGCTTCACGGTAACGCCGAGCCTGGCGCTGATCTCGACAGTTACGCCGAATACCGCTCTGCAGGGCAATACGATTACGGTCGAAGTCACAGGCCAAAACACGCATTGGGATGGTTCAACCGTCTTCACGGCTGGCGAGGGCATCACGGTCTCCAATCCGAGCGTCAACAGCGCCGCCGACGCCTTCATTACTCTGACGATTCCCACTCTGGCTCCACTGGGCGCCACTTACGTGACCGCAACCACGGGCGGCGAAGTGGCAACACTCGCCAATGGCTTCGTCGTACAGGCAGGAACTCCGCTGCTGCTCTCCTCCGGCCCCGGTTCGCTGCCGCAGCAGAGCAGCGCCACCTTCACGATTCTGAGTCAGGCCACGCATTGGCTGTCAAATACGCCCAGTGTTTCCTATGGCTCCGGCGTAGCGGTTTCTAATGTTAACGTGACCAGCGATACCTCGCTGACGGTCGAGGGTTATGTACAGCCCACGACATTCGTTGGATGGCGCGACCTGACCGTTGTCAGCGGCACACAGGTGCTGGGCCTGCAAAATGCCTTCTATGTCAACTCAGGTCCGGCGGCGATCAATAGCGTTTCGCCGCCAACTGCTGGACAGGGCGCAACCTTGGATGTGAGCATCAGCGGCACGAACACCAATTGGGCGCAGGGAGTGACCCAACTCAACTTCCCCGGCGCGTTGGTCAACAACTATACAGTGAACTCTCCGTCTTCGATCAGCGCAAATATCACCGTCTCCGACTATGCGCCGGCGGGCGAGGTTACGGTGACCGCTACGACGCTGGGCGAGGTTGCCACTGGAGGCAATGTCTTCCTCGTCTTTCAGACCCAGCCGGAGTTACTGGCCGCCGTCCCGTCCAGCCAGGTTCAGGGCTGGACCGGGACTGTCACCCTCACCGGTGCGTTCACTCACTTTACCGGCGGCGTCAGCGCCGTCAGCTTTGGAACGGGCATCACCATCAACTCGGCGACTGTGCTGAGTCTCACCTCGTTGCAAGCCAACATTACCGTGCTTCCGACGGCGACGCCAGGTTACCGCAACATCTCCGTCACGACCGGGAGCGAAGCTGTTTCACTCAACAATGGCTTCCAGGTCCTCGCCGGTCCGGCGGCTATCGCCAGCTTGAATCCCAACTCCGGCGCGCAAGGCGCCTCGCTGAGCGTTGTCGTCACTGGCAGCCAGAGCGATTTCGCCAGCGGCGTTACCACGGCCGCAATCGGCGGCGGCATCAACATCACCGGAATCACTGTCAACGACGCGCTCCATATCACGCTCAATATTTCGATTCCGAACTCCACCGCCGTGGGCCAATATGACTTGATCCTGACCACCGGCGGGGAAGTTGCAACTATCCTGGGAGGCTTCACAGTGACGGTAGGCAATCCGCAACTCTCCCAAGTGAACCCGCCGACTGCCCATCAAGGCGATACCAACATCAACGTCAACCTGACCGGGCTCTTCACAAACTTCGTCAGCGGCATCAGCACAGCCAGCTTCGGTGCAGGCATCACCGTCAACTCGCTCACTGTGACCGACTCAACTGATGCGGTGGCGAACATCTCCATCAGTCCAAGCGCTTCAATCGGATCGCGGACCGTAACTGTAACGACGGGTTTGGAGACGGCCACCCGTATTGGCGGACTCAGTGTCCTCGCCGGCGTGCCGCAACTGCTCTCCGCTACTCCCTCCTTGGCCCAGGCAGGCGCCACGGCCAATATCGTAATTACCGGCAAGTTCACCACCTTCCAGCAGAACTTCTCGACGGTAAGCTTGGGAACGGGAGTCACCGTGAACTCCGTTGTGGTTAGCGGTCTTGCCCAGTTGACCGCCAATATCAGCGTCGATCCAAACACCACGCCGGGCAGCCGTGACATTACCGTCACCACCAATAGCCAGACGGAGACGCTGAGCGGCGGCTTCACGGTAACGCCCGGCACTCCAGCCATCACCCAGATTAATCCCAACATCGGTTCGCCCAGCCAAACCGTGACGGTCACCCTTATCGGCCAATACACCAATTGGGGCGCGGCGACAACGGCCAGCTTTGGTCCCGCCATCAGTGTGGGCGGCGCTGCCGAGGGCGCTGCCGGCCCGGTGACGGTTACCAATGCGAACACCCTGACCGCGTCCCTCACCATCGATCCCAACGCCGCCTTCGGCCCGGTTGATGTGATTGTGAGCACCGGCTCCGAGATCGAGACGGTCGCAGCTGGCTTCACCGTGCAGCCGCCCGTGGTCTCACCGCCCACAGTGGTCTCCCTGAGTCCAGGCGATTACACGCCTCCCAACAGCAACATCATCGTAGTCTTCAGTCAGCCGATGATGCGCAGCACCATCAACACCAACAACGTGTTTCTCTTCCTGACCAGCAATCCAAACGGCACGATATCTGTGCCGGGAACCGTTACCCTCGACGCTTCGGGCCTGGTGATGGCCTTCACGCCCAATGCCTTACTGGCCGTCAACTCAACCTACAACCTCCAACTGACCGGAAGCATCCAGGACGCGACCGGTAATGCGTTCGGCGGATATAGCGCTAACCTCTTCACCGGCTTCAATCCCAACACCACGCCACCCACGGTGGTCGCCGCCAACCCGCCGGCGAAAGCAAATTCTGTAGGTGCGAATTTATCCATCCAGCTTGAATTCAGTACCGCTATGGATCAATCGACTTCTGCCGGAGTGACCGTAAGCGCCAATGGAACCAATATCGCTGGAACCTACAGTTGGAACAGTTCCCCGTGGTGCCCTTGGTGGTCTCCGTGCGAATGGGGACCGGCCACGATCCTGACCTTCACGCCTGCAACACCCCTCGCGGCCAACACCGCATACACGGTGAGCTACGGCGCGCCACTGGCTGATACAGCCGGCAATGCGCTGACGCCGGGCTCGTTCACCTTCACCACGGGCAGCGCTGCCGACACGGCAAATAACAGCGCGTCAGCGGATTTCGCCTCCTGGGAGAGCAACCTCGGCACCAACTTCGCGCCCAGAATGAACTTCTCCAAGCCGGTCAATCCCATCAACATCAACACAGGCACGCTGTACCTTTACAACTACGACAGCGGCAAATATCAGAAAGGCGCGGTCAGTGTCGCCCCCGACGGCCTCAGCGCCACCTTTACGCCAACCCTGCCGTTGCTGCCCAACACTGCCTACACGCTCTACATGAGTTCGGGCAGCTACGACATGGATGGCAACTACCTGTATGGAATCAATGGGTACTTCACCACCGGCTCAGGGAGCGATCTTGCCCCGCCCACGGTAGCCTCCATCTTCCCGGCCAGCGCCTCTGCTGCTGTACCGCTGAACGCACAGGTCGTGGCGCACTTCAGCGAGTCCATTGATCCAGATTCGTCCTACACCATGACGGTGACGCCCACGGCTGGCGGCGCGCCGATCATTGGCTCGGCAACACTGGCCAGCGACCAGGTGACCTTGACTTTTGTCTCCTACGCGCTTCAGCCGGGCACCCAGTACACGGTGCAGATCAGTGGTTATTCTGACATGGCAGGCAACGCCGGCGCAGCCTTCACCAGCACCTTCACCACCGCGGCCTCGGTCGCACCGCTCAATCTCTATACCGGCCTGGACGCCAGCGGCAACCTTATCACCACCGGCGGAACGGCCGACCCGCATTGGACGGTCATTCCCACGGGAGCGACCACACCGCAAACTGCCTATGTGGTTGCGCCGGGCGAGGGCGGCTGGAGTCCGAACTGGTCGTCCTATGGATACGCGGACGGGCCTGTTTCTTCGGTCATTACGGTGGATCCAACCACTGCCCAGGGATATCCCGACTCGACATACTCGACCACCTTCAACCTGAGCAGCTACAACCTGAACAACCTCTGCCTGGTGGGAGCCGTGCAGGGCGACCCGTACGGAACGCTTATACTCAACGGCAACGTCATCTCCGCACAGTATTATCCGTGGCAGGGCTTGGCGCCAATCAACCTGACTCTGCCATCCGGCTACTTGAATTCGGGCGTGAACACGCTCTCCTATCAGCTTGCTTCCGGATGGGATGGTTACGAGGGCTTCCGCTTGCAGGGAAGCATCCAGACCTGCGGCGCCAGCCTGTTTGGCGGTCTGTCGCTGGTCAGCGCTACTCCCGCCTCCGGCTCGACCAATGTCGCCACCAACACGGCCATCACGCTCACCTTCAACGGTCCAATTGATCCAGCGACGGTTAGCTCCAATACCCTGCTAGTGACGATCAATCAAGACAGTTATCAATCCATCGCGGGAAGCTACCAGGTGAACGGCAACACCGTCACATTCACGCCCGACAGCACGTTCCCGGTGAACACCACCATATGGGTCTATGCGAATGGACTGCACGATACGGCGGGAGAGTCCGTCAATAGCTGGCTCCTCTCCTTCACTACAGCCAGCACAGCCTCGCCGGTCACGCCGGCTCCGCCGCCCTTCCAGGTGATTGCCTTCACGCCGTCCGCCGGGGCTGCCAATGTTGGCCTGCGCGCTCCGGTCGTAGCCACCTTCAACCGCTCTGTCAATCCCTCCACAATCAACCAGAGCAGCGCCACCGCTGATTTTGCCCTCTTCAACGGAGATGCGCAGAGCCCCTGGTGCCAGAGCTACTCCAAGTCGCAGGACAACACCACTCTGCAATTCAATTGCTCCCCACTGCCGTCCAGCGCCACCATGACAGCAATGTTGAACAGTAACTTGCAGGACTTCGCCGGCGACGCGCTGCCCAACTTCACCAGCCAGTTCACGACCATGGCCTGGGATTCGAGCGGTGCAGGCTCGCTGGTCACCGCGCGCCCCGGCTCCGGCAGCAGCGGCATCAGCGCGACATCGCCTATCGTGTTCTACATGAACCTGCCCATCAACCCTGACAGCGCGAATGCTGCCTTGCAGGTGGCGCAAAATAACGTCGCGCTTCAGGGCACAGTGCAGGTGCTGGACAACGGCTACACGCTTGAATTCACGCCTGGCTCTCCATGGGCGCCTGGAGCGCTCGTCCAGTGGTGGATCAATGGCAGCCTCACCGACGCCACCAATAACAACAGCTTCAGCAGCACCAGCGGCTACTTCTATGTTGCCGCCGATACCGGTACGCTGACGCCGGTAATTCAAGTGATGTCGCCGCCGGAGGGAACTTACGCAGCACCCAACGACATCGTTGACGTCCAGTTCAATACTGCTCTGGACCCGACGACGGTCAACAGCAGCAACATTTATCTTTATGACTACTACACCGGGCTGAATGTCGCAACCGCGTACTCCATGCCGCAGCCCAACGAAGTTCGCCTCGTCCCCACAGGCAATTTGAATGCCAACGACTACATCCTGCTGTATGTTACAGCAGGCCTGACCAGTACAACCAGTGTGCCTGCCGCCGCAAACAATGGGTGGAACAACTATTTCTACACAGGCAATCCCGTGGACACAACGCTGCCGGTTGTCACCAATGCGGTGCCCTACAGCGGAGCAGCCAACGTAGGTGTCAATGTGCAGCCAGGCGTGGTCTTCAACAAAGCCATCGATCCGGTCAGCGTCAACGCCAGCACCTTCCAGGTGACGCAGAATGGCGCGCCTCTGGCGGGAGGCTACTGGATCAGCTCAGACGATAAGCGCGTCGAGTTTGCACCCAACGCCCCGCTGCCGGCCAGCGCCAGCCTGGTGATGACGCTCAAGGGCGTCCTCGACCCAGTGGGCAACCCCGTCAGCTTCACTTCCAGCTTCCAAACCGCCGCCGGACCCGATCTCACCGCGCCAACTGTTGTCGATACCAGCGTCTCCAGCAATGAAAGCATCCCGGTCAACTCGTCGATCACAGTGCAATTCAGTGAATCGATGGATGTAACCACTTTCAACTCCGGCGACTTCTATATCGAAGACGCACTGCTGAACACGCAAGTGCCCGCAACGCTCTCCTGGAGCGCGGATCAGTCGGTTGCCTACCTCGTGCCGAGCGCTCCGCTCGCCGCGGGACGCGAGTACTATCTCTATATCTCGTCCGGCAGCGACCTGGCGGGCAATCAACTGCAAGGGTGGACTGGATTATGGTATGGCCAATGGGAACTGTACTTCTATACCGACTTCACTGCCAACACCAGCGCGCCCACAGTCGTCCACTTCAATCCGCGGAGCGGGACAACCGGCCTGGGCACGAACGCGATCATTGAAGCGCAGTTCAGCGCGCCCCTTGATCCCAACACTCTCTCCGGCGTCACACTCAGCGCAAATGGCTCACCTGTACTCATTACACGGTCGCTCAGTGCGGGCAATACAGTTCTGCAACTTCAACCGCAGACACCGCTAACGCCAAACACTGCCTACCTGCTCACCGTTGCAGGCGTTCAGGATCCGGCAGGCAACACAGTTGCAACGGTTACGAATAGCTTCACTACCGGCGCAACCTTCGACATCACCCCCCCGTCGGTGGTCAGCTATGATCCGCCTTACAGCGCTACGGTGGGAACCAACGCGAATCCCAGGTTGGTCTTTAACAAGCCGCTGAACCCGATCACTGTGTTGAACAGTACATTCAGCTTGTATCTGGTCGACACCGGGCAGTGGATTCCGCTCACCGTCACACTGTCGCCGAATGAGCTGGAAGTAACATTGCAGCCACGAATTCCACTGCTTCCCAACACTCAGTACCACTTCCAGGCCTGCTGCGGCTATCAGGATCAGGACGGCAACAACGGAAATCAGGCCGACATCTACTTCTACACCGCAAGCGGCGCGGTCACCACTGGGCCAACTGTCATCGTCAGCCCAGCTTCGGGCGCGACGGGCATTCCTCTGAACACGCAGGTTCTCGCCTCGGTCAGCGAAGCCATTGATCCCACCAGTTGGAGTCAAAGTTCGATCAATATGCAGGACTCCGGCAGCAATCCCGTGGCCGGTACTGTGAGCCAAACCGACAGCCAAACGCTCCTCTTCGTGCCCACCAACCCGCTGTCGCCGGGCATGACCTACTCGGTGAATGTCAACGGCTTTACGGACGCCACCGGCAACGCGGTCGTGCCTGCAACCACCACCTTCGCCACCGGCACGGCTGTCTCTACCACAGGTCTCAGCCTGACCAGCGCCAATATTCCTCTGGGTTCGACAAACGTTTCAGCCACATCGCCGATCATCCTCACCTTCAGCCAGATTCTGGACCCAACGACAGTCACCAGCAGCACGCTGCCGGTGATGACCGGCTGGGCGAGTGGAACCCTGGCAGGCGCCTATGCGGTCAGCGGCAACACGGTCACATTTGTACCCATTAGCCCCTATCCGCCTGGTGCGACGATTTATGTTGGCGAGTGTGGAGGACCTACCGACGTGCTGGGTGAGGTCTTCTATAACGGCGGCTGCTGGCAGCAGCAATTGACAACCTTCACCGTGACCACCGCCACGCCGGATACAGAGCCGTTGCAGGTCGTTTCAGTCAATCCTGCCAATGGCGCCGTCAATGTGCGTCACGAAATTCCCGTCTCCGTCACCTTCAACAAGTCAATCAATCCATCCACGGCGAATCTTTGGACCAGCGCGCGTTACAACCAGAATGCGCAGCTTTACATCGGTCAAGATCTGCAATATTACGGCAGCGTCAGCCTCTCGGCGGACAACCGCACGTTGACATTCAACACAGGAGCTCTGCAGGACGCCACCACCTACACCATTTTGTTGCCCGCGGCCGGTATCACCGATATGTCGGGCAATGCGCTGGCGGCCAACTTTATCAGCACCTTTACCACCGCTACCAATCCCACTCCGGGAGCCGGCAGCGTGACCACCGTCAGCCCGAACTGGAGCTCAACCGGAGTGCCGACTGACGCGTTGCTGACCCTTTACGTCAATCGCCAAGTCGATCCTTCCTCACTGCCGGGCAATCTCACTGTCACGGTGAACGGCCAGGTCTACGCCGGAACAGTGCAATCCGTAGCTAGCGGCTATGAGGTCCAGTACACCCCGAACACTCCATTCCCCAATGGCGCGGTGGTGCAATGGTTCTTCGCGGGAAATGTGCTGGATGTGTACGGTGATGCCTTCTCCGCCAACAGCGGCTACTTCTACACCATGGCGGCTGTGGATCCAATCACTGCCGTTCCAATGGTCGTCGCCATCAGCCCCGCTTCATCGACGAACATGATGCCGATCAATGGCGAGATAGACATCGAGTTTAGCCAGCCCATCGATCCAGCCTCCTTGAACGGTAATATCTCCCTCTATGACGGCACGCCGGTTACGCTCGCGCTGGCCTCGCCGAATGTCGTTCGTGTTACGCCTAATCCTGCCTTGAACCCGTCCACCGGGGATTATGTGAATATCACAGGCACAATTCTAGGTGTCAACGGGGTCGCCGCGCAGACCAATTACTGGACGGATTACTTCACCACCACGAGTGGGCCAGACACCACCTCTGGCACAGTCAAGATCGGGCCCCCGGATGGTTCAGTGAATGTGGGCACCAACGCCTTCATCCGCCTGCAGTTCTCCAAGCCAGTCGATATCACTACGATTCATTCGACCACCGTGCAGGTGACCGCCAGCGGCAATCCCATTGAAGGCTCATGGTCGTACAACTACAGCGGCAACGACGTCATCGGCGCCAACTTCCACCCGGTGAACCCGCTGCCGCCATCGAGCACGATACAGGTAAGCGTCAGCGGCCTGCTCGATTATGCGGGCAACACCTTTGCCTCCGCGAGCGCGCAATTCACCACCGCCGCGCTACCCGACTTCACCAGCGCCAATGCCTCGTATGACTTCAACAGTTATTACTACAATGTCACGTACGGCATTGCCACCAACGCATCCTTCACTTGCCGCTACTCGAAGCCGATGGACCCCAGCAGTATCAACCCTTCCGGCTCTTATGTGTATAGCTATGTAACCAATGCAGCGATCCCGATGACCTACACCTTCTCTTCGGACCTGATGTCGGTCACCATGAAGCCCATCACGCAGCTCTTCACCAACGCCGAGTACTACTACATATGCACGGGAGCCATCGATCTCACCGGCAATGCGCAGAACAACAGCTACTGGTATAACTATGCGTACTTCTATACCGGCAGCGGCCCCAGCAGCGCCGGACCGGTGCTGATTCAGGCCAACCCGCCCAACGGCATGACCAACGTGCCGGTGAACTCGAACAACGGCCCATGGGCCGGCACCAGTCTGGGTCTGCTCTTCAACGAACCGGTGGCTGCGGACTCGCTGGGCGGCATCACGCTCACGGCCATTCCGATGGCAGGCGGAGCTGCCAGCACGGTGCCCATCTCCTTCTATCCGGAGTACGGAAACACCATCCTTGCGGTGCAGTTGCCCTGGTCCTTGCTGCCCAACACCACGTATACCTACAACGTCACCGGCGTCTCGGATTACAACGGCAATCCCATGACGCCAGCAACCAGCACATTCACCACCGGATCGAGCTTTGACTGGACCAACCCCACCATCACAGCTTCCAACCCGGCCAACGGTGTATCCGACGTGGACGTCAATTCCACGCTCTCGGTGACCTTCAGCGAGGCCATGGACCCGGTCATCATCACCTCCAGCCAGATCTACCTGCAAAACCAGAACACGGGGGCCACGATCCCCGCTACGCTCAGTCTCTCGCCGGATTACACTACGATTTTCCTGACGCCATCCGCTCCGCTCGACCCGGCTACCATCTTCAATCTGGTCTACTGGCCCAACAACTGGTATCTGACCGGCATCGCTGGAAACCCTGCTAATAACTACGGGACCATCTCCACCTTCACCACCAACACGCCTGCGACCATCAATGGCGCTTGCGGCTCGGCCAACGGCCAGTCGTTCTCTGCGCCGCCCACGACCAACCTCTGCTCGGCGGGAACGGTCTCGGCGCTCACCAACCCCGGCTCCTGGACCTGGAGCTGCAACGGAGAATATGGAGGCTCCAGTGCCTCCTGCTCGGCCAATGTATCCCTGACCAGCGCTCCCATCCCGCAACCTGCCGGCCTGGTCGGCTGGTGGCCGGGCAACGATAACGCCGATGACATCATCGGCGGCAACAATGGAACGTTGGAGAACGGCGCTTCCTTTGCCCTGGGCGAAGTCGGCGACGCATTCAGCCTCAACGGAAACGATCAATATGTGTTCATTGGCGAACCCGTGCCCGCCAACTTGCAAATCCAGAACGCCATCACTTTGTCGGCATGGATTTACCCGACCGCACTGCCAACCGATAACGGATCTGGAGCATTGGGCCTGATCGTGGGTAGCCAGCATGACGGCAGCCCATTTGGCGGCGCAACGATCTTCTTCGACGGTCGCGCAGATTCGGACAACGTGACGGGCGCGCCTCCGGGACACATTAACTTCGGCATTGGCGACACCAGCGGAATCGGGCACATCACTCACACGCTTACCCAGGTTCCGCTGAACCAGTGGACGTTAGTTACAGCCGTCGTTGCGGCGAACAGCGCCTGCCAAATTTACTACAACGGGGTAATTCAGCCGGAAGCGATGCCGCCGGGCGAGTCCCTCTGGAATGGCACGGTTTCATACACCGGAAGCTGGTTCGCCATCGGCCAGGAAGTTGATGAGAACCGCCCCTTCACCGGCCTGATCGACGAGGTTCAGGTCTACAACACTGCCTTGACCGCCGGCGAAGTGCAGGCCATCTACAACGCCGGCGCAGCCGGGATGGTCGCCGTGGAAACTGCCTCGAGCACCACGGTAAGCTCGTCCGCCAGCCCCGCAGAGTTTGGTGTGAGCGTTACCTTCACCGCCAGCGTCTCGCCGGGTTCTGCGACGGGAACGATTACTTTCTTTGATGGAACGACGCAACTTGGTTTACCGGTGACGCTGAGCAGCGGCCAGGCCACCTTCACTACATCAGCACTCGCGCTCGGCGTTCACTCAATTATCGCGCTCTACAGCGGCGACTCCACCTACTCCGGCAGCCAATCGCCCACCATCAGCCAAATCGAGAACCTCGACGGCGCGAGCTGTGCGCCGCAACCAGCCGGCCTCATCGACTGGTACCAGGCGGAAGCCAATACCAACGACATCATCGGCGGCAATAACGGTACGGTAGAGGGCAGCGTGAGTTATGCACAGGGGAGTGTTGGGCAGGCATTCAACTTCTCAAGATCAGGCGATGTCCTGGTTTCGCTTCCCACCGTCAATACCTCGCAGGGCACACAGGTTACGGTTGCCTTCTGGATGAACTGGGGCGGCGGCGATCAGGAGATTCCGTTTTCATTCACTTCACCCTCTGCTGAGCTCTATTTTAAAAACGGCTACTTTGGTTTCAACACCAACAACGGCGACATATGGGGGATCAGCAGCAGCGGCCTTGCCAATACCTGGATCTTCGTCACCGCCGTCTTTGACAACGGCGATCCGCATACCAACCAGCTTTACATCAATGGGATCCAGCAGAGCCTCTCCCAACAAATGGGCTCGACGCCGTCCTCTTCCCAGGTCAGCACCCAAGCCTGGATAGGCGCTCAGAACTTCAATTCTTATGGCGGCAGCTATGCCTTCGGCGGACTGCTCGACGAAATTCAGATTTATAACCGCGCCCTCACCCTTGCTGAGGTCCAAAATATCTACCGGACCGGCGCGGCGGGAGTCTGCCAGGCGCAAACAGCGACAACGACAACTGTAACCACATCCGGGAGCCCTGCGGGGGTTGGCGCGAGCGTCACCTTTACCGCCAGCGTCTCACCCAGCACCGCGACGGGAACTACCACTTTTTTTGATGGAACAACGCAACTAGGTTCCGCTGTTACGCTGAACAGCGGCCAGGCAACCTACTCCACCTCGGCGCTCGTCTTCGGTTCGCACTCCATTACTGCCGTCTACAGTGGCGACACCACGAATGCGGGCAGCACTTCGGCTCCACTTGCCCAGGTGATCAACATGAACGGCGCAGCATGTCTCCCGCTCCCAGCGAATGCCGTTGCCTGGTGGGCCTTCGATGAGACCAGCGGACCCACTTCCGCAGATTGGTTTGGGAATAGCACCGGAACCTGGGTCAATAGCCCTGTGCCGGCTCCTGGAGAAGTGCTCAATGCATTGCGCTTCAATGGTTCAAATTACGTTACCGTGCCGAACAGTCAACTGTGGAATTTCAGCACAACCGATTTCACAACCGAGCTTTGGGCTAACTGGGATACGCAGCCGACCGGCGGTTCGATCGGCTATCCTGCCTCCGTCTTTGCCGCCGATGATGATGGCGGAGGCTCTCAAAACAAGTGGATATTCTCATTGGGCGGCGGTGTGCTCCAACTGATTGTTTACAATACCGTCCAACCGCCGTCGCACATAGCCTTGGTTCAAGCTCCGTTCACGCCCCTGATTGGCCAGTGGTATCACCTCGCCATAACAAAGACAGAAAACCTGTACACCATTTATGTGAATGGTGAAGCTGTCGGCTCGGATACTTTGTCATCTCCGATTGGAGCAGCCTCCGCGCCGCTGACCATCGGGCAGGCCGAGGGCATTGGTTATATGCAAGGCAGCCTGGACGAACTCACAATCTATAACCGTGGTCTCGCCGCAAATGAAATCCAGGCGATCTACAACGCGGGAGGCGCGGGCAAGTGCAAGAACTAACATGTCAAATAAATGGCAGGTGGTCCATAAGATGAATAATATCGAATCGGGTGTCCCAGGTCCGGATTTTCGGAACTGGGAGGGAATCTCCGATACTCTTGACGAATGACCAAACCGGGAAGGTGCATTCTCTCCATCATGACGGCGAGACTCGTTCGTTGCCAGCACTGTCGTGGACGAATACGTTACAGCACCGGAGCAAGTTCATCTCTGCTTGAACGAACTGGCGCGCTCCAGTCTTGTCCGGGCCATCAAGTCGATCAAGCTTTCGGTTGCTCTGCGGAGCCGGGAACGTCCTTTCGGGCCGGCTCGATATGATAATTTCAATATTTTCATTTAGAAGAAGCGCGTCGAGAAACTTCGCTCTATGCATCGCAATCCGGTCAAGCGCAGATGGGTGGAGAAGCTGGAGGCCTTGTAGACAGAGGGAAGGCCGGGGAGAGAGAATTACAGACGCGGAAGGATGCCCTTGTGAAAATATTTTCATTGACGAGACGGGATTTTGTGCGCCTGGGCGCAGGTGCGGCCGTGGCGGGTGCAACAGCGCAAGCAAGTGAAGTGAAGTCGACTGTGTTGAAGCCCCAGACTTCCTCGGCCAGTGAGACAGGACGCAAGATTCGCTTTGTCTCGATTGGCACCGGCATTCGCGGTTGCGATCTGCTGCGCTCTGCAAGGAACGTGCCGGGGGGCGTCTGCGTAGGCATTGCGGATCTCTACGATATGCACCGGCAAGCGGGTGTTGAAGCCTGGGGAGCGGATATTCCCACCTCCCGTGATTACCGTGCGCTGCTGGACCGCAAGGATGTCGACGCAGTGATTGTCGCCGTCGCCGACTTTCAGCATCGCCGAGTTGTGCTCGAAGCCCTGGCCGCGGGCAAGGATGTGTATTGCGAAAAGCCGATGAGCCACAATGTGGATGACGGACAGGCCATGGTAGATGCGGTCGAGGCGGGCAAGCGCATCTTCCAGGCCGGCAGCCAGCGGGTGAGCAACATCGTGTACAAGAAGGCTGCGGAGATTTTCGCATCAGGGCGATTGGGCGAGGTGCGCTTCATCGAGGGTCACTCGGACCGCAATTCGCCCTCCGGCGCCTGGGTTTATCCCATTGCGCCCGACGCCAGCCCGCAGACCATCGACTGGGCGGCGTTCCTGCGAGATGCGCCCCAGCGGCCCTTCGATGCGGTGCGCTTCTTCCGCTGGCGCTGCTTCAAGGATTATGGCGAAGGCGTGGCCGGCGATCTCTTTGTCCATCTGCTCTCCGGAATCCAGGCCATCAGTGGCCTGAATGCCATTCCCAGCCGCGCCTATTCCACCGGCAGCCTGACTCACTTCAACGATGGCCGCGATTTTCCCGATCTGCTGGCCACGCTCTACGACTATCCGGGTGTGACCGTGAACCTGCACTGCAACCAGAACAGCGCGGCGGGCGAACCGATTATCTTCTACGGCAGTGAAGCCATCATGGTGATCAACGGCAACACGCTCACCGTGACCCCGCAGGATACACGCCCGCAGCCGGAGGGCTACTCGCTGAACGGCTGGACGGCGGCGGCCAAGCAACAATACCTGGCTGAGTGGCATGCGGCCCATCCCGCGCCTCCTGGGGCGCTGGGCGAGACGGAAAGCTATACCGCGCCGCCGGGATACGATGACACCGCCGACCACTTGGCCAATTTCTTCCGCGCCGTGGAGACGCGGCAGCGCGTGGTGGAGGACGAGGTCTTCGGCAATCATGCGGCCATTGCCTGCCACATGGCCAATTATTCTTATGACCACGGCACCGTTGCACATTGGGACCAAATAGCCCGAAAAATCAAGATGAGCATTAACATTGAGGGAAGAATTCCGCCCCAAGGAGAGATGTAAATGGGCAACACATCGCGCAGAAGTTTTTTGAAAGCCACGGCGGCGGTTGCGACCATGGTGAGTTCAGGAGCGGTCCGGCTGGCCGCCAAGCCGCTTGGCCTGCCTATCGGCCTGCAACTCTACAGCGTGCGTGAGCTGTTGCCCAAGGACTTTGACGGCACACTGGCCAAGGTGCGCGCGGCAGGCTACGCGGAGGTCGAGGCGGCGGGCTATTACAACCGCTCGGCGGCGGAGTTTCGCCACGCCATGGACAATGCGGGATTGCGCTGCACCAGCACACACCACACGCTGGCCTTGTTGCTGGAGCACGGAGATGATCTAATCGAGTACGGCCATGCGCTGGGGCTGGACTATATTGTTTGTCCTTGGCCGCGGCGGCGCGATCCGGCCCTGACCGGCGAGCTCACGCTCGACGACTGGCGCTGGGTCGCCGAGCAACTCAATCACATTGGCGAAAAGGTGAAGGCCGCCGGCATGACCTTCGGCTATCACAATCATGGGCCGGAGTTCGGCACCGAAGGCGGGTGGGGCTTCCATGTAGTCTTCTACGACGAGTTGCTGCGCCTCACCGACCCCAAACTGGTCTGCTTCGAGATGGACTGCGGCTGGGTGGCCGCCGCCGGACGTAACCCTCTGGACTATCTCAGCAAGATGCCGGAGCGCTTCCCGCTGCTTCATCTGAAAGATATGGTGAAGGGAGCCAATGGCCTGTACCACTCGACGGTGATGGGCCGCGGGGTGGTGGATTACCGGCCGATTCTGCGCGCCGCCACGGGACTCAAGCACTACTACATCGAACAGGAGGAGTACGACATGGACACCATGGAAGCTCTCCGGCTGGATGCGGAGTACATGCGCAAGCTGAGCATATGAGTATCCTATTCTCAGGGAGTCGATAGAATGCCCAGACAAGCCGTCCTCCTGTTGGCCCACGGCACCCCCGAAACCCTTGCGCAGATTCCGGCCTACCTGCGCAACGTCACAGGCGGACGCCCGCTCCCACAGGAGGTAGTTGAGGAGATTCAGCGCCGCTACGCGCTGATTGGCCACAGCCCGCTGACCGAAATCACCCTCGAACAAGCGCGCCTCGTCGAAGCCGAGCTAGCCGCCGTCGGCGCGCCTGTCCCGGTCTACGCAGCCATGCGCAACTGGCATCCCTATATCGCTGACGTGGTCCGTCAGATGCGTGCCGATGGCGTCGAGGAAGCCGCCGTCCTCTGCCTCGCGCCGCAGAACTCGCGCACCAGTGTCGGCCTCTATCGCCGAGCCGTTGAAATCTCTGATCTGCGCATCGACTTCACCGAGAGCTGGGCCGAGCATCCATTCCTCATCGCCGCCTTCGCCGAGCGCCTCAGCCCCGCGTGGGCCAAACTCAGTGCAGAAGCCGGCGCGCCGGTTCCCGTGCTCTTCACCGCGCACAGCGTCCCCGTCCGCACTGTGCAGGCCACCGAAGGCCAACTCGCCGATCCCTATGCCGAGCAGGCGCGGCGCACGGCAGCGCTGGTGGCCGAACAGGCGCCGGAGATTCCACCATGGTTCTTTGCCTTCCAAAGCCAAGGAGCAAGCGGCGGGCCGTGGATCGGGCCAACTGTCGAGCAGACCCTGGAATCCATTGCCGCCTCGGGCGCAAAGACTGTTTTGCTTCAGCCCATCGGCTTTCTCTGCGATCACGTCGAAATTCTCTACGATGTGGATATCTATTTCCGTGATTTTGCCCGCAAGCTGAATCTTCGCCTGGAGCGTCCGGAGTCGCTGAACGCCTCACCGACTCTCGCCAAAGCCATTGCCGATCTGGCTCTCAAAGGTCTGGCGCGCTTGCAGGCAGCGGGAATCGATTCAGAAGTAGAGCCATTGCCTCGACGGGAGTTGTGATCGCGCCTTCCAGTTGAGCATCTTCGACGGCGCGGAGCATGGGGCGGAAGGTTGCGCCGGGGCGGTAGCCGGCAGCGATCAGTTCGCGGCCGGTAACCAGCGGCGCAGGCCGGACGGCTTCCTCAGGCATCGTCTCGTACCGCTCGCGCACAAAGTTCCAGTGGTCCAGGTTGCCGCTGCCGGCCAGGCAATCCATGCGATGCAGGGCCAGGTGCTGCGGAAACTCCTCCAGACGGAAGAAGCGTTTGAGCGTGGATGTCTTCATGCGCGGGGCATCGGCGAAGCGCATATGGTTCTCAATCAGCGAAAGGATCTGGCGGCTGTGGTCGTTGGAGAAGCGGAAGTGCCGAAAAATCTCCGCTGCGATGGCGACACCGACCTCGACATGTCTGTCGAAGCGAATCCGCTCTGCTCGGCGGAAGGTCGCGGGTTTGCCCACATCGTGTAGCAGCGCGGCCCAGGCGAGCGGGAGCGGGCAGCCAGCCTCCAACTGCGCCAGCAATCCCAGTGTGTGCGTCCAAACGTCACCTTCAGGATGGAACTGCGGCGGCTGCTCAACGCCCTTCATGCGGGCCACCTCCGGAAGAACTTCCACGAGGAGGGCTGTTTCGTCCAGCAGTTCAAAGGCGCGGCGGGCGTGGCCTTCGGTGAGCATCTTGGTCAGTTCATCGCGGACGCGCTCACGGCTGACGGCGTTGATTTTGGAAGCCAGGCGGCGGATAGCAGCTGCCGTTCCAGCTTCGATCTGAAAGCCAAAGCGCGCGGCGAAGCGGACGGCCCGGAGCATCCGCAGGTGGTCTTCTTCAAAACGCTCGCCGGGGTTGCCAATGGCGCGTAGAAGACCCGCGTCGAGGTCAGCTAGGCCGCCAACATAGTCAATCACTGCTGCGCGGAGATTCAACCGAAAATGGGTTGCATCATCAAATGGCCCAGACTCAAAGAGATGTTCTCCTTCAGGGAATCGTTTTGTGTCAGTGAGTAGTTCCGCTTCAGGGATTTGTTTTGTGTCAGGGCACGACTTCAGTCGTGCCGATAATGCCTCAATAAAACCGGGCTTCAGCCCCTGAGGGAAAAGCCGCGCCGTATCCAGCAGCAGCCCGTTGATGGTAAAGTCACGGCGGCGGACGTCTTCCTCAGCGCTGGTAGTGTAGCGGACCGCGTCTGGATGGCGGCCATCCGAGTATGCGCCGTCGAAGCGAAAAGTTGCTACCTCGGTCACCAACTGCGGCAACTTCTCCTCTGCCGCGGAAGCTGCGTCAGCCCCACCGCAGGTGGCCACCAGCACGACGCCGAAGTGAGCTCCCACGGCGAAGGTGCGCGGAAAGAGATCGAGAACCACAGCAGGCGTGGCGCTGGTTGCCACGTCGTAGTCGTGCGGCTCGCGCCCCAGCAAAAGATCGCGAACGCAGCCGCCGGCTAGAAAAGCTTCGTGGCCCGCGTCGCGCAAAGCGGCAACGATCTGGAGGGCTGCATCGAGTTGGGGAGTGGCCGTCATGGCTGCTGTTCTTGTCGCCCAAAGTAGGCTTTGTGATGAAATCGACGGAGAGCTGTTCCTGCCGGCTTCAGCGTACACGAGCCAGTGGAGCCAAAGCATCCGTCACAATCCCGGGCGTCAGCACCTCCGGCAGGAGCCGCGGGCTCGTTTCCCCTGGAGTGTAGAGAGCATATGCGGGCACACCGCTGCGGCCCAGCGAGGTCAGTGCTTGGGTAATGGCCTCGTCGTGGCGGGTCCAGTCGGCGCGCAGCAGGACCACCTTTCGTTCCGCAAAGGCTTGCTGCACCTCCGGCTGATGCAGCGCAGCCCGCTCATTCACCTGGCAACTCAGACACCAGCTTGCGGTGAAGTCCACAAAGACCGTACGGCCCTGGGCCTGATAACTTCTGACCGCTTCAGCGGACCATGGCTGCCAACCGCTCGCTGAGATGGCCGGGTTTCCGGGTTGGTTCGCCGCACCGGCTGATTCGCCCGCCAGCCTTTGGCCGAAGACAGCCAGAGCGATCACGCCGAGCAAAATCAGAGCCGCAACAGCTGTAGCCCCTCGTTGTGCTGGCCAGCGACCGAGGAACCAGCCAGCAATGGCCAGCAGCAGAAAAGCTGCCTAGCAGCGTCCACAGAAGATCCGCTCCGTAACCCTTCATCAGCACCCAGGCCAGCCAGATGACCGTAATGAAAATCGGCACGGCGACGGCCTGACGGAGGACTTCCATCCAGACACCGGGTCGCGGCAGCAGGCGCGTCCAGGCGGGTTGCAGGGTGAGCGCGACGTACGGCGCGGCCAAGCCCAAGGCCAGTGCGGTGAAGACGGCAAAGGTGACGATAGGGGATTGAGACAAAGCGTAGAAAATCGCCGTACCCATGAAGGGCGCGGTGCAGGGCGTGGCCACGACGACCGCCAGTACGCCGGTAAAAAAGCTGCCGGTATAGCCTTGCTTCTGGGCAAGCGTTCCACCCGCAGAGGTCAGTGTGAGGCCGATCTCAAACTGCCCAGCCAGTGAAAGCCCCAGAAAGAAGAGCAACCCAGCCATCAGCGACAAGAAAACCGGCGACTGAAACTGGAAGCCCCAGCCCAGCGTCGCTCCCGCCGCGCGCAAGCCCAGCAGCACGGCCACCAGCACCCAGAAGGAGACCAGAATCCCTGCGGCATAAACCAGCCCATGCGTCCGCAGCTTCGCTCGCTCTTCATTGCCAGAGTTGACCAGCGCAAGGCCCTTCAAGAAGAGCACAGGAAAGACGCACGGCATCAGGTTCAGTAGCAGCCCTCCGAGAAAGGCGAGGCCGGAAGCGCGCAAGAGTGCAACCAAAAAGCTAACCGAACCCTGCTGTGCCGAGGAATTGCCAGTTCCGTTGAAGGGTGCGGGCTTGAGCCCGTTCGTTGACTGCGCCAAATCAGCAGGGGCTTTAGCCCCGGAGGTCTGCTTATCCGTAGATTCTCCTGCGTTGGCCGAAACAGTTGTCGCTCCCTGCGGAAGCGCCACAATCTCATACGCCCGCCCGCCAGAAAGCTCCAACACCCCTTTTAATTGAGATGGGTTGGACGATAATAGTACGTCTTTCTTGAGGTCAAGAATCAGCCCATTTGCCGTCGGCGTCAGCTTTTGCGGAGCAGGATTGTCAATGATGTCTTGATCTTCCGGGAAAAACTCGGCGGTTTGCTCCCGCTGACCGGTTTCGACGGTGAGGCGGAAACCCTCTTTAACCTGTTGGAAAGCAACGCTGACACCTGTCGGCAATGCATCGGGGAGGCGAACAGCCAGCCGCTTCCATATCTCTACACCCGGCCCATCATCTGGTTCCACCGGCGGAGCGGCAGCGAGGATCTTTTGCGAAATTTCCAGATCCGCCTTGCCTGGAATGCAACTGCCGCGACAGACCAGCCAATCAACTTTGGCGTGAAGGACCGTTGTTACCGGCTTCGCCGATTTCGAAATTACCAGCCGGAACGGAAAGAGGACTTCATCCTCGTAGCCGTAGTCCATCAACGGTCCAAGCGGAAGCCGCTTCGGCGCAGTAAACTGCAACGGTTCCGCCGTCACTCCATCGGGTAAGGTCCAATGAATATGAGGCGGTTCACCCGCATCACCCGGGTTCTTCCAATAAACGTGCCAGCCCGGCTCCAGTTTGAAGTAGAGGCCGCCGTGATCACCCGCGCCCGGATAAAGTTGAGCTTTGCGAAAAACCAACTGCACATGAACATGATCGGCATCCGCAAAACTCGACGCCGCCCACGCGGGCAGGCCAGCGGCAAGCAGCAACGCCACAAAGATCCATCGGAAGCCAAACCGGATAGTCAAAGAAAAACTCCTCAACCGTTGGACTCACCCCACTGGATAAAGGACGCGAAAACCTATTCTCAGTCGTACCCCATCCATTTTCCGCGCAGAACGGATGAAAGTCTGTGTGCTATCAGCGAGCGAACAGCGAGCCGCTGGCCCCACCGCAGGTGGCTACACGTCCAGATCGTCATCCGCATCAGCGGCAACAGCCGTTCCACGGCGCTTGGCCAGCAGGTAACCACGCAGGAACGGCTCCAGATAACCGTCCAGCACCTTGTCCACATCGCCTACCTCGACTTTGGTGCGATGGTCTTTGGCCATGCGATATGGCTGCAAGACGTACGAGCGGATCTGCGAGCCAAAGTTGATCTCCAGCTTGGAGTCTTCCAGCTTCTTGCTCACAGCGCGCTTCTTTTCCAGTTCGTGTTCATAGAGGCGCGAGCGCAGCATCTTCATCGCCTTCTCGCGGTTCTTGTGCTGCGAGCGCTCGTTCTGGCAGCAGACGACGATGTTCGTCGGCAGGTGGGTCATGCGCACGGCCGAGTCGGTGGTATTGACGTGCTGGCCGCCCTTGCCGCCGCTGCGGTAGGTATCAATGCGCAGGTCTTCCAGCTTCAAGTCCACGTGGATGGTCTCGTCGATCTCCGGCGAGACATAAACCGACGCGAACGAAGTATGCCGCCGCTTGGCTGAATCAAAGGGCGAGATGCGGACGAGCCGATGTACGCCGCTCTCGCCGGCCAGTTGGCCAAAGGCGTACTCGCCCATGATGGTGAAGGTGGCCGACTTGATGCCCGCCTCTTCGCCGTCCTGATAGTCGTTCATCTCGGTTTTGAAGCCCTGCTGCTCGGCCCAGCGCAGATACATCCTAAGCAGCATCTCGGCCCAATCCTGGCTCTCCGTCCCACCCGCGCCGGGGTGCACGGTGACAATGGCGTTCAGCGGATCGGCCTCACCGTTGAGCATCGTCCGCGCTTCCAGGTCTTCGGTGAAGACGGCCAGCGCCTTGATCTCGCTCTCGATCTCGCCCAGAACGTCTTCGCCCTCGCGGGCCAACTCCATGTAAGTCTCAATCTCGCCCGTGCGGCGCAGCAACTCCTCATCATCGGCAACCATCACTTCTAGGCGCTTTTTGTCGCGCATCAAAGGTTTAGTTGCGTTGGGATTGGACCACAGAGCCGGATCGGCCAGTTTGTTTTCTATTTCAGCGAGTTCCCGGCGGATGCGAGCCGGGTCAAAGATACTCCCGCAGGTCGCGCACTTGATCGCGGACGGGAGCATAAGCGAATTCGAGATCGTTCAATGACATGGCTTGGCTCTTGAGACCTGACTTGGTTTGAATTGCGTGGCTTGATGCTGCTTGCCTGATCCAGAATACCATCTGAAACATTATTGAGTGGGCAAAGCAATCATTGCGCCGCCATGCGCGCGCAAATTGTTCTCGCCGCGCGGCAGCTTCAGAGGCGAGCCGCTGCCCAGATCGCGCTCGTAAATCTCACCATAGTTGCCCGTCGCCGCAATCACGCGCACCACCCAATCATTGTCCAGGCCCAGAGCGGAACCGATCTCGCGCGAACCGCCCAGCAGAAACCTCAACTCTGGATCGCTGTCTGCGCGGACGCGCATCGCTTCCACATTGGCCTGCGTCACGCCTCTCTGCTCGGCCGCGACCAGCGCCTCCATCACCCAACTCACAAGCGCCGCCCACTGCGGATCATTGTCGCGCACCGCCGATGCCAGCGGGTCTGTCGAGATGCGTGCTGAAAGCAGACGCGTTTTATGCCCACGCCGTTCAAGAGCCGCGCGCGTTTCGGCCAGTCGCGTCGCTTCGCCGGCCAGCGCGCCGCAGTTGTGGGTGGCAAACGCCGCCTGCATCTCGCCCTCTTCCTGAAAAGGGAAGGGAACAAAGTTCAGATGCTCACGGGCAAACCAGGCGCGCACGCTCTCTTCCACATGGGTCTCGGCGAGAAAACAGATCTTCTTCCCACTCAACTGTCGCGCACGCTCGACCTTGCTCCCAACCGGAAGCAGAAATCCAACTCCATCCCACAGCACCGGCCGCGTAAAAACAAGGTGCGTTCCGGCGGAATGAGAAAAATCATCAGGCAGCGTCGCCGCCAAATCCACTTCACCGCTCTGGAGTGCACGCATTGCAGTTTGATCATCCGGAGATCGTACCGCTTGTACCCGCGCATCTTTTCCAAGAACGGCGGCGGCAACCGCACGGCAGAGATCAGCGTCGAAGGCTTCGCGATTTCCATGGTCGTCGGAGTTGGTGTACTCCGCCTGCTCCTGGTCGATGCCGCAGCGCAGCATGTCCGCAGCGCGCACGCGGGCCAGAATGGACGAAGATTCGGCAGCGCACGCAGCCGCGTAAGCGGCGATGATTGCAAGCACAACGCAGCAACGTCTGCCCATCATTATGGCGTCCATCCGCCTGCAGCAGGCACTCCGGGCGTGGTGTCGGGGCGTGGATTGAAGTCCGCCGGCAAAGGATTGGGCAGCGCCCAATCCGTCGGCGTAATCTCAAGCTGCTTGCATCCCGCGCCATTCGCGTGCGGAAAATGCGTAATCTCCGCCTCCGGAATCGTCGCGTACTCCGCGTTCAGCGGAGGGCGCTTGCCCTGAAGCCGCAGAAGATCAAAGGCCGAGCTCATATCGCCCACTCCTTCCACGTTATCGTCCGCCGGGCCAAGATTCGGCTGCCCAAACTTCTCCGCCCCAATCTGCCGCGCGCGCATCTCGTCCGGCAGGTCGGCCAGTGGAATCAGGTTGAAGAGTTCATCGACAAACTTGATGATCGAGCTATGCTCCGAAGGCACGTGTGAAACGCCATGCGCCACTGCGTACGGCGAAATCACAATCGCCGGAATGCGCGGACCCTGTTCCAGCGGCAGACCGTTTGCATCATGGGAACGCACACGCGGCTGCGCATGATCGTAAAGCCCGTCCGACTCGTCATACGTAATGATGATCGCGCTCTGGCTCCAATACGGACTCGCCGCAATGGCGTTGACCTCCTCGGCCAGCAATCCTTCGCTGATCTGCGTATCCGAGTAGCCCGGATGGTCGTCATTGCCGCTGAAGACCTCAGCCAGCTTCGGATTCGGATCGACCGGCTTCCATCCGCGAATGTTCCCGTAGCCGCCGCGCAGATAAAAGACGCCCGAATCAGGCAACTGCTTTTTCGCAATGGCGTCAAAGAACTCGCTCAGCCCATGCAGATGCGTGCTGGCCTGTGGATTGTTGGCCACATAGCCGAAGTACTGCGGCGCGTTGTGATGCGCCACGTATCCTTCGTGCGATGCCTTCCATGAGGCGTCGTTGATCTCATGGTTATAGCCCTGCTGATACCATCCCCAATCAACCGCGCCAACGCCGCGCCCAGCAATTTTCTCAATGTCCTGCTGCACATCGGGCAGGTCGAAGTCGGGATCGTAATCGGCCGCCGTCGTCTCTTTGATGGCGCTGCCCATGAAGGAGAGCGGCAAACTGGCGAAGGTCAGGTTCTTCGAAATGCTCTTACCCGGCGGCACAGCCTGTGGTTGATGCAGTTTGTTCGCCGTGTCCAGTGCTGATCCCCAGTACGGCGCGGGATCGGCAATCACAGGCACTCCAGAATCCTTGCCCTGCCCCCCCGACGCCGACTGCTCCGGATGCAGCATCCATTGCGTCTCGCCGCCTTGCCCGCTGATCATGGCAATCGCATTGGGCGTCGATGGACCGATGATCGTATCCATGAAGTGATCGAAGAGCGTAAAGCGGTCCGCATACCGCCAGAGAAACGGCGCGGTATCGCAATCCACGTGCGCCATCACCAACTCACCAAACTGTTTGCGTTCCAGCGTCGGCGCCTTCGACGGCTCGCCGTGGATCATCGTCACGCCCTCTTCGGTCAGCGCATACTCCGAGTTCTGCGCCACGCCATTCGAGTCCAGCGCGATCTTGCGCGCAATCGCCGTGTGTGAGTGATTCACGCTGGCGATGTCCGCCGGATAAAGCGGCACAGTCTTACCCTTGGCGTCCACAATCGTCGCCGGAATCCGAAAAGGCGTAATCACTCCCAGCGTTCCGTCGGTATTGACCAGCAGTTGCATGAATCCCGGTGGATCGATGTTGCCACGAGGACCGTCCAGCCCCGCGTAAAGCCCATCCGCGCCCGGATAGCTCGCAAAGTAAAAATCGAAGGAACGATTCTCCTGAAAGAGCACAAAGACGTACTTGATTTTCTCGCGGATCAGCCGCAGCTTCTCCTCGCGCGCGACCGTCGGCTCACTGGCCGGGTCAATCACCTGCGCGCTCACCGCGGCGCTTGACTTGGGCGCAATCGTTACCTCCGGCAGCGCGGCCTTTTGCTGCGCCCCGCACACTCCTGAGGCAACTCCGCCAAGAGCCATCAGCACGGCAAACGTCTGGATGCAATTCCTGTTTCGCATGTCTCTAAATTATGCCGGTGAACCCGTCACGAGCAATCGCAAACCCTCAGCAAACAGCTTTGTAACCAGAAATTATTGATCCGCTGTTGAGCCATTTTTCAAATTTGTACATATGTGATATATACATATTATGACGATTGGCGATCCGCTTGGCGAGTGTGTCCGATTCAATTGGGATGAAGCCAACATCGTTAAGAATTGGGAACGCCACAAGGTAACGCCGGAGGAGGCAGAGGATGTCTTCTTTCAGGAGCCTTTGGTGGTGCGTGGCGACATCCGGCACTCGTCGAGCGAAAAGCGCTACCGGGCCATCGGCCGCACCTCGCGCGGAAGGCTGCTCTTTGTCGCGTATACGGTGCGGCGCAAGTTGATTCGGGTGATCTCGGCCCGCGCTACGAATCGAAGGGAAGCGGAGGAGTACAGACGGCATGAAGAAGGTTCCTGAGTTCAAGAACGAGGATGAAGAGTTTGAGTTCTGGTCCAAAGCCGACTCGACCGAATACGTCGATTGGTCGCAGGCTGAGCGGGTGAAGTTCGTCAAGCTCAAGCCGACGCTGCGCACCATCTCCGTGCGGCTGCCCGTGGCCATGGTTGAGGACTTGAAGATACTGGCCAACCAGCGCGACGTTCCCTACCAGTCGCTGCTCAAGGTGTTTCTGGCCGAACGGCTGCAGCGGGAGAAAGCTCGCCGAGTGGTGGTTGGGGCGTAGAACGGATGAACGAGGTTGATTCCTTCTGCTTAGCGATAAAAAATATATTGTAAAAATAGGCATTCGATAACAAGCCTATGATTTGGACGCATCGATCATTTTTTGAACGTCATCACCCCAGAGAGAGTGAACTTTCATATTCTCAAAGAGTACCGTTTGCTCCCCCACTTTCATAATGGCGCGTATGTCACCATCTTGTGAAACGACAAAGCCGAGAGATGATGGATATTTAGAGCAATAACGAGACATAGATCGGTGACGAGTACCATAAGAGGTTGCATTCATTTTGCGTGCATCTTGCATATTCGCTGAGCTTGTTACTGTGAGTTCTAACAAATCCTGCTTGGTCATGATTTCAACCCCAAATCCACGAATTGCAAAGTCTGGTGACGCGAGTATTAAGCCGTCAACTCCGGCCATTGAAGATATGAATTTCACCGCTCCAGTAAGCGACCTCTCTGAATCCTCAATCTGCGCTTGAAAAACAGATTCGTTAGCATAAAGGATGCGAGGGATATTCCTGCGGCCTCCATTTCTTTGCCATTCAAGTTTATCTCGGGTATGGTGGAGACGAATACTATCCAGCAGTAATGATTTCATTTGCTCAGGTACAATTCGATAATCAATCTCGTATTTGACGGATAGATCCTGACACAACTCTTGAGGGCAAAATAGAATTGCTCCCCCGTGCCTTTGGCGCTGAATATTAATGAGAATCCGAGAAAGTGTTTTCGCCCAAAGTTCTTTCGCTTCATATCTCCAATATGGACGCCACCCCGTCAATGCTGAATTGCCTACCATCTTAAATGCTTCCTTCCATAGAGGCTTGACCCATTGAGTCAAAAAATCGCTGATTATCCCCTCCCAGAGGCAATCGTTTTGTTTATCTATGATTACATTTTGGGTTAGCCGCGCTATGAACGAGTCTTGTCTAAGAATTGTAATATCAGCTGCTCCGTTGATTATTGCTTGAAAAGATCCGGGAGGGGTGTAATAACCCGGTCCCTCCTGTACTATAGCCATGCTCAAATGTATGACTTGGTCGACCATCCCCCAGATAAATAAGCCAGCTCTTGGAGTGTGAAATACAGCGAGACCTGACGACCACGGATCAGCTGCCTTAGCTAGTTTTACCAGATTCGAAACAGTAAAATTTATATGTTGAGCCAGTGAGAATATTCTCCAACGATCACTACGTATCCAAGGTGGAGCATTCGGATCTGGATTGCCAGGGTCCACATAAAAAATACGGATCTGGATAGATCGTCCCTCTTCAGTCTTGATGCTCGTCCAGAACATGACATCGAGAATCGAGGCCATGATTTCTTGTGTAGGAACAGCAGTCTGCGGAGAGCGGATAATCCCCCGTATTTTGGTATTAACTAGCTTTCGTGCAACTATTGCTGCGAAATCTTCAATTGGTGACATCATGGCCTTTCCTACCTTGACTATTCAAATATACCCGAAGAGAACTTGGTCTGCAGTCACAAATTTATTTGGCCTAAGGATGAGGCAAGCAGTCCAAAGTAGGAAAAGTAAAAACATCCGCAGGTCCTTCGACTCCGCTGCGCTCCGCTCAGGATGACGGTGTGTAAGCAGTGCGAGAGGGTAAACGATTTTACATTCCGCCGCGCTTGCCGGCGCGGATGCGGCGGATCTCTTCCATGCGCTGGGCCAGCAGCTTTTCGCGGCCCTCCTGGGTAGGGTGGTAGTAGCTGCGGCCCTTGAGCGAGTCGGGCAGGCAATCCATTTCGGCGACCTTGCCCTCTTCGTCGTGGGCGTAGCGGTAGCCCTTGCCGTAGTCCAGTTCCTTCATCAGCCGGGTGGGGGCGTTGCGCAGATGCAGCGGGACCGGCTCCTGGCGGGTGTGTTCGATCTCGGCTTGCACCGCGCCGTAGGCGGTATAAACGGAGTTCGACTTGGGCGCAAGGCAGAGATAGACGACCGCTTCGGCCAGCGCCAGATCTCCCTCCGGCGAGCCGAGAAAGTCGATGGCCTCTTTGGCGGAGAGCGTCAGGTTGAGCGCCTCGGGAGCGGCCAGGCCGATGTCCTCAACGGCCATGCGCACCACACGGCGAGCGAGATAGAGCGGGTCTTCTCCGGCGGCGAACATGCGCGCCAGCCAGTAGAGCGCGGCGTCGGGGTCGGAGTTGCGCACGCTCTTGTGCAGCGCGGAGATCAGGTTGTAATGCTCCTCGCCGGATTTGTCGTACATCAGCACGCGCTGCTGCACGGCCTCGCCGGCCAGAGCTTTGTCGATGTGTTTGCTTTCACGAGCCAGTTGCGCGGCAACTTCGAGAGTGTTGTAGGCCGAGCGGCAATCGCCGCTGGAATAGCCAGCGATCAACTCCAGCGCATCGCCATCCGCAGTCAATTCCAGCCCGCCTAAGCCGCGCTCTTTATCGGCCAAAGCTCTCCGTAAAAGCTGCTCGATGCAATCGTCGGTGAGCGGCTGCAGCACATAGACGCGGCAGCGGGAGAGCAGCGCCGAAATAATCTCGAAAGAAGGATTCTCGGTGGTCGCGCCGATCAGCCGGATCGTCCCACGCTCGACGTAGGGCAGGAAGGCGTCTTGCTGCGCCTTGTTGAAGCGGTGAATCTCATCGACAAAGAGGATGGTCCGCGAGTGCATCTCCGAGGCCTGCGCCGCCGCGGCCATCACCTGCTTGATCTCTTTGATGCCGCTCATCACGGCGGAGAACTCGATGAAGCTGGCCTTGGTGGTCTCGGCAATGATTTTGGCGAGCGTGGTTTTGCCTACTCCCGGCGGACCCCAGAGGATCATCGAGCCTGAATCATCGCGCTCAATCTGAATGCGCAGCGGCTTGCCGGGGCCGACCAGATGCTCCTGGCCGCTCAGCTCTTCCAGCGAGCGCGGGCGCATCCGCTCGGCCAGCGGCGCGTTGCGGAGGTTCGTGCCGGTGCCTTCGGGTTCGCCGTCAAAGAGACTCATTGTGCTAATGGTAATTCTTCGGGGTGGATGAGGGAGCCACATTCCCCTTTGATAGAATCCGTGGAATCAGTCCTTGACAAAGCTCATAGACATGTGTACTCTTTGAAAGAGTACAGGCAGGGAGGGATTGCAATGCCTCGTGTGGCTGTTGACGACAATCAACGCATGAATCTGCGGGTTACGCCCCTGGCCAAGTCGAAGCTTGTACGGGCGGCAGCGCTGCGACATACCGATCTGACAAATTTTGTGACCCAGACGGCACTGCGCGAAGCGGAAGCCGTGATTGCGGCCTCCGAGGTTGTGACGCTGTCGGAGCGCGATAGCCTGCTGGTACTCAATCTCCTCGAACACCCACCCGCGCCCAATGCCAAACTGCGGGCGGCCATCGCTGCCATGCCTCAGCCAGTCGCATGACACTCCCGCTCTGGCATGAAGAGGCGATCACCAAGGCGCATGACCGCAAGGGTTTCGATTGCGGCGATGCCGCGATGAACGACTTCCTCTGGCGCTATGCGCGGCAAAGTCATGAACAGGGGAGCGCAAAAACTTTTCTGGCCGTTGACGACGGCAATCCAGGCAAAATCCTTGGTTTCTACAGTCTGGCTCCGGCGGCGCTTGCCCATGAGCGCGTACCGGAGATTCTGCGGCGCGGCCTTGCGCGTCATGATGTGCCGGGCTTCAGGCTGGCTCGTCTTGCCACGCATATCGACGTACAGGGGCAGGGGCTTGGCGGCCAACTGCTGGCCGCTGCGGCCAGGCGTTGCATCCGAGCCGCAACCGAAGTGGGCGGCGTGGTCCTCATTATCGACGCCAAGAATGAGCGGGCGGCCAAGTGGTATGCCAGTTATGGCGGCGTGCCGTTGCAGGACACGCCGAATACTCTGGTGATGGCGCTATCCACTTTTGCAGCCGGCTTGAAAGCGGCGGGGCAGCTTTAGGGTCAACGCTCCACAGTGCTTCTGGTTTTTACCTCGGCAGGCGGCTTTGGTGGACTTCCTGGTCCGAAAATCCGGAGCGAGGGCACTCAACTTCTATGTGATTGATACTATGGGACATGGTCTGCCCGCCCGCCACTGATCAACCGTCTGACCAAACTCCTCTCTTGAGCCGCTCTATAAATTCTTCCCCGGAAATTACTTCAGCAATCTTGAACTTCAAATCACTTCGGATAGCCTGCGTCTTCTTAACCAATTCTTGATCAGATGTTACGAATATGTCGCAATAAGGGAGGGAAGCAACAGCGTGAAACCGATCAAGAAGCCGGTTCGGATTTAATCTCGCTTCAGTTTTCCACTGGGCGAAAGTTAGAGATTCCTCGACGTGGTGCGCAGGCATTTCATCCATTCCTCCGAAATCGACAAAGAAAGATATAAACGCTTCTAGCTTTTTCTCGCTGAGGATCCAATTCTCATACTGGTAAATTTCTTGAGCTAGCATCCCCACTCTCCTGGAGATTGCAAACTGACGAGCAACGTATCTCTTCCTGATTTCGCGGACCGTTCTTGGGGTGAGCCTGCCATCAAGAAATGCGGCTCTATTAAAGGCGCTGATGCTCTCTTGCCTTTTGAATTCAACATCGGCTTCCTTACCTGCTTCTTTGCGCTGCCATACGCCTGCATAGTCGCGAATAGAGAATTTTTCAACCCGTCCTACAGGAAGACGAAAAAACGAGGCTTGCGCTTCTGGAAGCGTCAATATGGGATTGAATTGTGTTGCGGTTCCGCACCAGAAAGCATTCCATGCTGCCACGAATTCTCTAAGCTGTAAGTCAACTCTCTCAAGGATCCATGACGGGTTCAATTCCTCAGCAATAGCAAGCAACTCCTCCATGTGCAAAGGTGTAGCATTTCCGATTTCGTAGATACTCCATGGAGACAGGACGAGTCTTACATGCCCGATGCCACACTTGGCTAGAGCGGTTGATCTCCAGCCCTCCTTATTAAGGCAGTTGATTAAAAAGTTGTGATCAACGTATGCGTACATTTCGAGTCCCAAGGGGGTTGGTGGGTGGCCCGGGTCTGACTACCATTATGATGGTGGCCCAGGTCCGGATTTTCTGCCCTGAGAGTCAAATCCCTTACGCAACAACTTCCAACCCCTTTTTCTCCACCAGCGAGAGCAGTTTGAGCGAGGCGCCTTGCGGATGTTTTTCTCCGCGTTCCCATTTGCTCACCAGGCTTGGGGTTACATTCAAGTAGGCGGCAAAGACCGTCTGGCTGGTCTTTTCGCGCTCGCGCAACGCTCGAATCTTCTCCGGCGTCATCTTTTGCACCGGCGTCAGGCAAAGCACATCGAACTCGCGCATGGTCTTTTTGTCCAGCGAACCATCGCGGTAAAAATCGCTTGCCATTTCATGAACCGAGGCCATCATCTTGTTGCGATAAGTTTTAAGCATCTTCTCCTCCTATGGTTGGCTGTATCGGGATGAGCGATCCACTTGCCACGCGATGCGCAATCGTGGAATCTGGGCAATGAAGAACGTCATCCGCCAGGGCGCGAAATGCGATCAGGTCTCTTTGCCCGATGTTGGCCTTGTCCTTCTTTTCAAAACCATACACAAAGACGGCGCGATCATCCTGCTTGAAGAGAATGATGGAGCGCGAGCCGCCGGACTTTCCTTCTCCGGCGCGTGCAATGCGCTGCTTGATCACCCCTCCGCCGAGATCGGCGTCAACCACGCCTTGGTTAGCGAGCAGGGCGGCATTCCATAGATCAGCGTCTGAAATTCCTGCTCTCCGGGCAAAACGGGCGAATGGTTTGCCTTTGTACACCGAAAGCGTTTTGGAGTCAGTCTTGCCCACAGTTAGAAGTGTAGCACTAAGTGACAGGGGCGGATGGTTCTGGTCTCATCCATCGCTTTATCAAATTGAGGGGAAGCCCGCTTCTAATCGGCAATCTCGGCGGCGGTCTTGAGGGCGGCGGCGGCTACTTGATCCATGTTGTAGTAGCGGTACTGCGCCAGACGGCCTAGGAAAATCACATTCGGCTCGGAGGCGGCGAGATCGCGATAGCGCTGGTAAAGCTCCTGGTTGGCGGGGCGGGGAACTGGGTAGTAGGGATCGCCCTCGTCGGTGGGGAACTCTTTCACAATCGAGGTTCCGGTGTGCGGCTGGCCGGTGATCTGCTTGAACTCGGTGATGCGGGTGTAGGCGTGCTCGTTGGGATAGTTGACGGTGGCGGCGGGCTGGTATTGCTCGACGCTGGGCAGATGCTCGTGCTGGAAGCGGAGGGAGCGGTAGGGCAGCTTGCCCAGGCGAAAGCCGAAGTACTCGTCGATGCAGCCCGTAAAAATAGTGAGCCGTGGACGCAGGCGCTCGCGGATGCTGGCGTACTCCACGCCGGTTTCGATGCGGATGAGGGGATGAGTGAGCAGGCGCTGGAAGAGGGGGGTGTAGCCCTCGGCGGGCATGGCTTGGTGCTTGTCGGTGAAGTAGCGGCTGTCGCGGTTTGTGCGGGTGGGAATGCGCGCCAGGACGCTGGAGCTGAGTTCGCTCAAGTCGAGGCCCCACTGCTTGCGGGTGTAGCCGCGAAAGAACTTGTCGCAGAGTTCGCGGCCGACGGCGTTCAGGACGACGTCTTCGCTGGTGAGGACCGGGCTGCGCTGCTCGCGGACGCTGGCCAGGAAGCGCTCGACTCCGGCCTCGTCGAGATTCTGGTTATAGAGGCGGTTGATCGTCTCCTGGTTGATGGGCAGCGGATAGAGCTGGCCATCGACGGAGGCCAGGACGCGATGCTCGTAGGCGCGCCACGCGGTAAAGCGCGAAAGGTACTCGAAGACGGCGTCGGAGTTGGTGTGAAAGAGATGCGGGCCGTAGCGATGGACGAGGACGCCGTGAGAGTCGGTGTGGTCGCAGGCGTTGCCGGCAAGGTGATCCCGCCGGTCAATGACCAGCACCTCGCGGCCTGCGCTGGCCAGCCGCTCGGCGACAACTGCGCCGGCGAATCCGGCTCCTACGATGAGTACGTCCACAGTCACTCCTGAATGCTATTACCGCGTCAACGGCCTATCCGTCCAAAGCATCTTGTCGGCGATGTCTTGCACAAAGTAGAGGCGTCCGGCGAGAAGTTGCTGGGCTTTGAGGCGGTTCACGTCTTCGGCCAAGAGCCACTTGCGCTCGCCAGTACCCCAAACCTTCGAGAGTTGATCCTCGCTGAGGAAGATATTGGGCGAGTCCGGATAGCAGGATCCCCAAAGCAGCGTCGATCCCTCGCCATTCTTTCCGCAGCGTTGCAAAACCAGCAGCGTCGGCTTGCCTTGCAGGAATTTGTGGGTATAAAAGACAACCGAGGAACCGACATTCAGATCACCGTAGATAATGAATGTGTCGTTGGGCGAGCCTTTGGCCATGATGGTGTCGGCGGCGCGCTTGCTTCCGAGCATGGGATCGAAGCGGGCAAAGGCGATATGCGCGGCGATCAGGAAGACGGACGAGGTCAGGGCAACGCTGATGGTGGCGGCGATTTGCTTGTGCTTCAGCCGCAAGATCAATCCGACAAGAGGTCCGACCAACAGAGCAATCGCCGCCAAAGCAGCCGGCAGGCGCAGCGCGGCAAAGGAGGCTGTGGTGAGGTCGAAGAGGTGAGACATGGAGAGCGTGTAATCACCAACGCCGCGATGTGCTAGCAGCGAGCCGATGTCGTCAACGAAAGGCAGGTGGCGCGACTCCCAGAGCCCCCAGCCGAGAACCGCAGCGGCCAGCACGCCCACGACAGTGAAAACGGCCTGCGCGCCGGTGAGCCATGCGGTCGAGAGCAGTGATTGGCGGTCATCCGGATTGGAGGATGAACTCCAATCCCCGCCGCGATTTTCTTCAATGCCCGCCACAACGCCAGCGATGAGAATGAAGAACGGCGGCCAGACCGGGAAGGTGTAATACTCCTGATTGGTTGAGATGGAGAAGAAGAGCAATGTCCACCCGGAGAAGAGGCTCAGCAGCCAGATGGAGCAGGAACGAAATCTGAGTTGACTGATGTTGCCGGCCACGTCGGCGCGCGCGGTGTGGTCAATGTAGAAGTCCACCGCATGGCCGGCGTCGTGGCGCAGGTACTGCAGCCAGTGGTGGCGGGACTTCCAGGCTACGACCAAGACTGCGGGCAGAAAGAGGCTCCAGGGAAAGAGCCAGACCAGATGGAGAAGCCAATAGGCGGCAAAGGGCAGCTTGTTGTAGTCGTGCGGATAGCGCAGCCCGAAGAAGCGCAGGTAGTGCTCGTTGACGAAGAAGAAGTAGAAGAAGCCGTGGACGTTGCCGAAGGTGGGGTGATTGCCGACGGCGTGGCCCTGGTCGGGATTGGCTAGGCCGCACAGGATGGGCCAAGGCGCGGCGATAGCCAGAAAGAGCAGCGTGCCGGAGAAAGGCTTCACTTCCTTCCAGCGCCGCCAGAGGCCGGAGAGGACCAGGAAGGGAACAGCCGCTCCGATGAAGAAGGTGGGGGCGATCAGACCTTTGGTCAGCAGCGCCAGCGCCAGAGAGGCCCACATCAGATAAAAACGCGCCGCCTTGCCCGGTTCAAAGCCCGTGAGCAGGCAGTAAAGGGCGACCAGCAGAAAAAGGCTGAGCTGGGCTTCGGGAATGATGAAGCGGGTAAAGAGAAACGGCCCTATCGAGGTCAGCACGCCCAGCCCGGCATAGAGACCGGCGCGCTCGCCCCAGGCGCGTCGCGCCCACAGCCAGGCCAGCCAAGCCAAGCCGAGCATGGCCAACGCGTTGGGCAGGTGTGAGGAAAAGACATTCTGGCCGAAGACCCTGTAGAGCGCGCCAGAGATCCAGTAGGGCAGAGGCGGCTTCTCGATGTAGCGGATGCCGTCGGTCTTCGCTGTCACCCAGTCGGTGCTCTCGGAGAAGTGCTGCGCGGCCAGGGAGTGGGAGGCGTCCACATCGTCCATCAGCGGCGGCGTAAAGAGGGAGCCAAACTGCACAGCGGAAAAGATCGCCGCAAAAAGCAGCCACACGGCGCGCGAAGAAAGCGCAGCCTGCGGGCGAAAGTGCGTGGAAAGGTTTTCTGTCATTGATTAATTACCGTTCTCAACAGAATAACAGCAGCGCGAACCGGGTATGTTTTGTCCGGATTGATTGAAGCAAGAGCGAAAAAAATGGGAACGAGGGTGTACTGTTAAATTAATTGTCGGTCGCTTATCAATTTTTTGATCTGAGTGCCGTCTAACAACTCAAGCGGGTGAAATCCAATCTTCTGAAAGGGTGTACGATGAAGAGCCGTCATTTTGTTGTTTCCGCAGCATTGCCTCTGGCAGTTGCTTGTGCGTTATCCACCACCGCCGCATGGGCCGCAGCGCCGCCTGTTCTGACCGCCACCAATGTGACGATGCCATCGAGCGGCAACGGCACGAGCGATTACACAATCACTGGGATTCCGGGCGCTGGTACTGTGACAATTGGCTGCCTGTTTACTGGAACAATTTCCACGGCCAAGATTCCCGAATGCTCCGCCCCATTCCCCATCATCAACGTGACCGCCGGCGAGACCGTCACTGGAACTGTTCCTTTTTATCCCTTTGGCGCGGCGGTACCGGTGGGCCTGCAGAAGGCTCCGCACCGTTCTGGTCATCTGCAGCTGGCGGGGTTGTCGGTAGCTGGTTTGCTGATGCTCGGATTCGGCTTTCGGCGCTGGGCGCGGCGCTGGCTTGTTTTGACCTTGCTGGCGGCCGGCACGCTGGTGGGCGCAGGCGGGGTAAGCGGATGCGTCGACCTCAACACTGCAATGACTCCCGGAACCTATCAGTACACGATCACGGCGAGTTATCAAGATACTGCCAGTCCTACGTCAAGCGCGATTCTGGACGCCAAGATCAACGTCATTGTGCAGTAGATAATTCAAAGATCGTTGCGATTGGGCGGTGCACCGTTGTCCTTCCTGGTGCTCGGGAACTCGTTGTTTGCACGTTGCGTAATTCTGATCCATGAAGCCTGTTCGCATAACACTCCGCTGGAGTCTGGCTCTGATTGCGGCCTGGCTTCTCTTCTGCATCGCTATTGGTATTCTGGCGACGGAGATGGCGTTGCATCCGGGACGGCGGGGTTTGACGCCGAAGATGGTTACCGATGCGCAGGCCATTGCTGAGCGCAATCACGCCGAGCTGGCGGAGGTTTCCATCACGGCTGTCGATGGCGTAACCCTGCGCGCCTGGAGCATCCGCCCGCAGCGCGGCAAGGTCGACGCGGTGATATTGCTGCATGGGCAATCCGACAACCGTGCGGGAATGCTAGGCGATGCAGAACTGCTGCTGCGGCACGGCTACGCGGTTCTGCTGCCCGATGCGCGGGCGCATGGCGCAAGCGATGGTGTGCTGGCCACTTATGGCGTGAAGGAAACAGATGACATTCGCCGCTGGTTCGATTGGCTGCAACGCACCGAGTCTCCGCACTGCATCGACGGATTAGGCGAGTCGATGGGCGCGGCGGAGCTGCTGAATTCTCTCCAAACCGAGCCGGGATTCTGCGCGGTGGTAGCGGAGTCATCCTTTGCCAGCTTCCGTGAGGCGTCCTATGACCGATTTGGCAAAGTCTTTCAAGCCAGAGCTTGGGCGGGGCGCACTTTGCTGCGTCCGGCAGTCGAGGCTGGATTGCTCTACGCCCGCTTGAAATATGCAGTGGATTTTACGCAAGCCTCGCCTATGAATGTTGTGGCCGCGAGCAAGGTTCCTGTTCTGCTTATTCATGGCAGGAAAGACACCAATCTGCCCACGCGCAACTCGGAGATGATTCAGTCGCACAGCGCGGCGCGCCTTTCGGCTGTTGCGCTTTGGGAACCCGCGGAGGCCGGCCATTGCGGCGCGGCGGGCGCGGAGCCGATGGAGTTCGAGCGGCGAGTGATTGGATGGTTTGCCAGCCATGATACGGCGCGATAGATTGCGCCGCGCCCATGAAGATTCAGGGGTGACTCGCCGGGACAACTGTAACTCTTCTGCAACCGCGCACCGCATTGCAGATATAAACAGCGTCAGCGGATGCCAGGTCTTCCAGTTGCAATCTTCTTTCCGTGGCGGCAGGCATAGTTTCTAGCAGATGCCGCCGGAATATTCCAGGCAGTAGTCCGCATTCTACGGGGGGCGTGAGCCATTGGCCGTCCTTCTCGATGAACACATTGCTAATCGAGCCCTCAGTTACCTCGTTGCGTTCATTCAGGAAAAGAACTTCGTCATAACCTAGCCGGCAAGCTTGTTGGTATTGCTCGTCGTATAGTTGGCGGCGGGTCGTCTTGTGCCGCAACAAGCGATCACTCGAAGAAACTCGAATCGAAGAAATCGTAACGGTTCCCGGGCCAGTCTGTTCCTGCACCGGCGTGTGTGTAACTTTCACCGCGCCGAAGCGCTCCAGAAGGATTCTGACCTTCGTTCGCGTGCCGCTTGAAAGCTGCCTGGCTACATCTTCCAATGCTTCAAGGATGGATGCGCGATCAAAATTGAATCCAAAATACGCTGCCGATGATTCCATCCGCTCCATGTGCAGCGGCAAGAAACTATAACCATTGTTCCAAAGAATACTTTCCAGCAATTGAAATGTCTCTTCGTGGCGGGTCAGAAACTCGCATTTCAGCAGGCACTCGCGATACTCTTCTTCCGCCTGCGAATCGATGACGATGCCGCCGCCCACGCCCATCGCGCCGCAGTTATTCTCCAGAACCACCGTACGAATGGGCACGTTGAAGGCCGCTTCTCCCGCCGGCGAAAAGAAGCCGATTGCGCCCGTGTAGACGCCGCGCCACCCACTCTCCAGTTCTTGAATAATTTCCATGGTCCGATGTTTCGGCGCTCCTGTTACGGAGCCGCAGGGAAAGAGACTGGCGAAGATATCTAGAGCGCGCACACCGGGACGAAGCCTGCCGGAAACCTCTGAAGTCATCTGAAAGAGCGTCTCGTATTTCTCCACCGTGAAGAGCCGGTCCACCTGCACGCTTCCGTACTCGCAGATACGGCCCAAATCGTTGCGCATCAGATCCACAATCATCACGTTTTCGCTGCGATTCTTCATGTCGTTTTGCAGCCAATGGGCGATGTGATCGTCTTCCTTGAGGTCCGCGCCGCGCCGCGCCGTTCCTTTCATCGGACGCGTGACAATTCTGCGATCTTTGACACGAAAGAACAGCTCCGGCGAAAACGACAGAATCTGCCAGTTCTCTCCATGAAGAAAGGCGCCGTGCTGCACTGGCTGGCTCTTGAGCAGCGTTGCAAAGAGTGCCAAAGCAGAACCCGAAAAGTCAAACCGCACCTGATCTGTGATGTTCACTTGATAAGTGTCGCCCGCGCGAATGTACTCCTGGATTGCCGCAATCTTTTCCGCGAAGCTTTTCTCGTCGATGCCGAAGCGTAGATTCTGGATTGCAAAACTCTCTTCAGGCTTGGGATATTCCGCAGAAATATCCGCCGGAGCTTCGCCCTCAAACTCACCCGTCCGATGGTCAAAGACGTATGCCTTTGAATACACGCCAAACCAGCTGTGAGGGATGTTCGTTTCCCACTGGTCGCACAGGTTCATTTTTCGCAGGCTTTCTCCGCACTCGTATCCAAGGAATCCGGCAACATAAGCTCCGCTCGCCAGCGCCTGGTCGATTTCGCCGAACAAACTGTTCAAGCCGCCGCTAATCGAGAGCGTCCGTACAGGATGCATAAAGAGGTAACTTCGGAAATTTTCGTCATCAAATCGCGAAGTTTGCAGCAGAATGCTGCCGGGATGCAATGCAACCAGCGACTGGTATCGGGCGGGAAACTGCACGTAGTTTTTCAATTCATTTTTCCTGTCGCGCGATGAATGCCTTTGCTTGCGCCTGATCGAGCAGCGATGATCCGGCCCGGTCGTGTATCTTGTCCCCAGAGCCAATTCCATTGTACGGAGCGCGTCCCCATGCCCACCTTCGCCGCCATCGATGTCGGTTCCAACAGTTGCAGACTGGAGATTGCCGAGGTTGTCGATCACCAGTTGAAGTCAGTAGAAGAGGATCGCGAGGTGACGCGGCTGGGGGCAAGCGTCTTTGAGACCGGGATGATTTCGCCAGCGGCGATGGAGGTAACGCTGCAAGCGCTCAAACGCTTTCAGCGGACGGTGCAGGCGCATGGAGTGGACCAGATCCGCGTTGTGGCCACCTCTGCGATGCGTGACGCGCGCAACGGGCCGGCCTTTCAAGCTTGGGTGAAGGCCGAGACGGGCTGGAATCTAGAGATTATCTCCGGCCTGGAGGAGGGCCGCCTGATTCATCTGGGCGTGATGGGGATGGATGCCAAGAGAGAATCAGGGCGCACGCTACTCTTCGATCTGGGCGGTGGAAGCTGTGAGATTACGCTCTCCGAGCAAGCTCACATTCTGGAGACAATCAGCCTGCCGCTGGGCGCGGTGCGGTTGACAGAGGAGTTTTTGCGTGCCAATCCAGCTCCGGCGGAAGGGCTGGCGCGGATGAGGCAGTTCATTGCGCGCGAACTGCGGACGGCCCACGCCATGATTCAGCCGGGGAAGGTGGCGCGGGTGATCGCCACTTCGGGCACCGCGGCGGCGCTGAGCGAGGCGGTTGCGGCGCAAGGGAAGGGAAGCGGCAAAGCGGGCAAACCAGATAAAAAGGCGGTAAAGAAGGGCGCAGGCAAGAACATGGACAAATCGATCCAGGCGCTCGCGCTCAGTCAAGCCATTGTCACAACTTCAGAGGCGGGGATTGTTCCCACCAGCGAGGTGCGCCGGATGGCCGCGAAGCTGGCTCCGATGACGCTGGCCGAGCGCACCGCGGTGGAAGGAATTGGGCCAAAGCGGGCGGAGATTATCGTGGCCGGAGCAATGGTTTTTGCCGAGCTTCTGGAGAGTTTTGACCTCGCGGGCTTCTCCTATTCGCCGCTGGGGTTGCGCGACGGAATCCTGGCCCAGATGCTCGCTGAACAAGACGAGCGCGCACGGGTTCATCGCGCCTTCGAGCAGGACCGCTGGGAGAGCGTGCTGGCCACCGCGCGGCGCTACGGCGTCGATACGAAGGAGGCCGAGCCGGTACGGGTTCATGCCTTGCAACTCTTCCGTGATTTGACCGCGCTGCACCAGTTGCCGCCGGAGTACGAGAGCTGGCTGGGAGCTGCGGCGATGCTGCGCGATACCGGCAAGTTCATCAACCACCAAGGCCATCACCGGCATACACAGTACATTATTTCCAGCTCCGAGCTTTACGGCTATACGCCGGTGCAGCGGACGCTGGTTTCGGCGATAGCGCGCTACCTGGGCAAGAGCCGCCCGCAGCCGGGCGACCGCGCGCTGCGCAACCTTCCCGCTGCGGAGCACGCGCATGTGCAAAGGGCTGTAGTGCTTCTGCGACTGGCAGTTGCATTGAATCAGGACCGCGCCAGCGATGTGCTGCGCGTCTCCGCCAAGATCTATCCCAAACGGGTTTACCTGGAAGTAGAGCCGGGGCGGACGGGGGCGGAGCTGGAGTTGTGGTCGCTGCGTAAAGAGGCTGACTATTTTTTGGAGGTCTTCGGGCGAGAGCTCTTCTGCACGCTCGCGTAGAGGGCGCGGGCCGAACGCGGATCGATCAGCCACTGCAAGAGAGGCGGATGGCGGTCCAGATCGACGCGGGCGATGGAGCCTTTGCGCATGCGGATGGCCGCGCCGCCATTGGCGGTAATCATGCGGCCGAGGAACTGGAAGACGTTAGGGTTGTGCCCCACGGCCAGTACCCCCTCGTAGCCGGAATAGTGAGCCAGCATCTGCTGGAAATCAGAATAGTCGGCGTCGGGAGCAAGAGCTGGGCTGATTTCGACCCGCTGGTCATAGCCCAACTCGGTGCCAACGAACTGCGCCGTTTGCAAAGCGCGCTTCAAAGGGCTGGAGACGATCACGTCCACCTGCACCTTGAGCGCGGCCAAGACGCGCGCCATCAACATGCATTGTTCCTTGCCTTCTTTGATGAGGGCGCGCTTGTCGTCGATCAGCGGATTACCGCGCCGCAATCCGGCGCTGGCGTGGCGCATGAGATAGAGATTCATGGGTGGTTCCGGCCGTGCTTGAAGGGGGCAGCCAGCTCCTTGAGCTTCAATCTTAACACGATATTCACAATTCGGCTCAGGCTGGACTGAGTGGCAGCGACACGGCGGGTGGCAGAAGAATAATTGCGAAGGGTGACTGTTCCTTCCGGCTCCGAGTTTTGCTATACTTGCAGAGTTAACTCCGTGTGCGGAGGTGGCGAAATTGGCAGACGCACCAGCTTGAGGTGCTGGCGCCCACAAGGCATAGGGGTTCAAGTCCCCTCTTCCGCACCAAATCTCTCTCGTCCGGGTCACCGGACTGACCTGGAAAGCAGCTTAAAGATGCAGATTGCTCTGGTACTTGTCACTATCCTGCACGTGATTGTGTGCGCTGTCCTGATTTTTGTGGTTCTTTTGCAGCAAGGCAAATCTGCTGATTTGGCCGGAGCCTTCGGCGGGCAGGGTTCGCAGACAGCTTTTGGACCGCGCGCCGCCGCCAACGTCCTCACGCGAATCACCACCTACTCGGCAGTTCTCTTCATGTTTACCTCGATCACCTTGACCATATTGATGGCACATTCCGGCGGTGGCACGCACTCGGTACTCGATCATGTCAAGACCGCGCCCGCCTCGGCGCCGGCCAAGCCTGGTAAATAGAAACAAGCCTTCAATTCTATCGGGAGCAGACGGCAGGCCTCAGAGCCTGCCGTCTTTGCATTGCAATTTCCAGCTAAAATGAACTGCCGCTAACTTGCTAACTTGCGAAACGCCGCGCAGCGGTGGCTAACGCGCTAAACGATCTTCCGACTGATCCGCATTCACTAATCAGATCGCACCAAACGCAAGCAAAGAAGAACGCAAATGCAAACCCAAATAAAATCCGACCGCTTCGCACAGATTGTGGCCTGGTTTGCCACCGCCCTTTTTCTCTCCGGCTTTTTCATTCAGCAAACGGGAATCTGGACCGGGCCGATCCTCGGTGCATGGTTTGTGGGCACGCAACGGCTGCGGCGCGGCTTTCTCTGGATGCTGGCCATTGCCGTCGTTCCCAACCTGATCTTCGGCTGGCGCAAGATTCCGCTGACTGGCCCGAAGCAGGCTCTTCATTATCTCGGATGGTTCTTGTTCATCTCAGTACTCGGCATTCTTCCTTTTACCTATCACCGTTTCGTCAGCCCGCGGCTCTCAGGCTGGCTTTGCACGCTACCGCTGCCCGTCGGGGCCGTCGCGCTCTCCATAATCCTCCGCGCGCTGCCAGTCGAAGGAGTCCCTATTGCTGGCCTGCATTCTTTCATTATTCTCTGGTTTGCGGCAACGATTGTCTGGTTTTGGAATCGCGAATCGCGCGCAACCTCCATCGTATTTGGTGTGGGTTTTGTTTTGGCGGGAGCCATCAAACTGACTCGAATCTCCAGCCCCGCCGCTCTTCATGCGCAGCTGTATTTCAGCTCAATCTTCGGCTGGCTCTGCCTCGGCGCGGCGCTGACCTTGGGCGTTTGGGCGCTCTTTCATCCGATTCGGCAACGGAGCTGGGCCAGCCGTCCGGAGACCGTCGCCCTGCTGCGCAGCCCGTTTACCGGTAAGCCGCTGCAAGTGGTAATCGAACAGGGCAGGGAAGCGCTGGTCAGCACCTCCGGCGAGAGCTTCCCGGTGCACGACGGAATTCCAGCCTTTCTCAAGCCGGAGGATCTGACCGGCGACAACGGCAAGTACAACAAGCTATATGAAAATATCGGCGGCTTCTACGACGATGCGCAGCGCTTCTTCGGCGCTTTCAAAGGCGTGGACTTGGACTCGTACTTCATGAATTACATGAGTCTGCTCGAAGTGAAACCCGGCGACTCGGTGCTGGAGACTTCGGTGGGAACCGGTCTCAACTTCAAGTACCTGCCGCGCGGAGTGAAGCTCTCCGGCCTTGATTTATCCGCCGAGATGCTGGCCAACTGCCAAAGAAACCTGCGTCGCTGGCAGATGGAGGCCGATCTATATCTGGGCAATGCCGAAAGTCTGCCCTTTGCCGATTCCAGCTTCGACGTTGTCTTTACCTGCGGCGGCTTCAACTTCTTCAGTGACCGTGCCAAAGCCATGTGCGAGATGATTCGCATCACCAAGCCGGGCGGCCACCTGATGATCGAGGATGAAACCGAAGAGTACGTGAAGAGCACCTACCAGAACATCCCGTATACCAGCAGCTTTTATAACGATCGCAAAGAGGCCGTGACGGTGCCCATCGATCTCGTCCCGCCGGAGATGGAGGATATTCGCGTTGAAATGCTGAAGGAGGGAAAGTTCTACGCCATCACCTTCCGCAAGCCGCTTGCCAGTTGAAGTGGGTGAAGGCCTTCGGCAGTAAAACTCAGTCTGCCGGAGCACTGGTCAAGTAGAGATACCCGTCACTTCCCGTCGGCTCTACGTCGTTTCCGTCAGCGCATCGGTGCTCTTGCTCATCTTGGCGGTGCGTTCTAACTTGTCCCAATTAAAGGGCTTGCCGTCGATAGCGCGCTTGACGGTCTTGAAGAGAACGATGGAGAAGACTTGGCGATAGGCAAAGCGTTGCAGCCAGATGTGGAAGAGGAGCCAGCCGTCGCCTTTATTGGCGGGATGGCGGCGCTCGAGCGAGAAAGCAACCGACGAGGTAATAAAGTCGATAACCAGGAAGCCCAGGAAGTAGATCAACAGCTTGTAGAAGTCGGCGGGCGAGGATGATTCGGGGTGGAAGTAACGGTCCACGAAGTGGTTGATGACGCCCCAGACAAACATCAGGTCAATAAAAGGCGAGACCAGGGGCAGCAGCATCTGAAAGATGAGGATATTGGGCAGGGCAAAGAGCCCCATCGCCTTGTTGCGAACAAAGGCCAGGCGATGCTTCCAGACGGCCTGCAAAATTCCAAAAGACCAGCGGAAGCGCTGGCGCATCAATCCTTTGGCGTCGATGGGGGCCTCGGTAAAGGCCAGGGCGCGATCCTCATAAACGACCTTCAACTTTTGTTCCAGCAAAGCCATGGTGAGGTCGGCGTCTTCGGCGACGGTGTTGATGGGATAGCCGCCAACAGCCTTGACGGGGCCGGTTCGCCATGCGCCGATTGCGCCGGGAACGACGACGACGACGTTAAACAAATCAAGTGCCCGGCGCTCGAAGTTCTGGCTCGTGATGTATTCCAAGGCCTGCCAGCGGGTCCAGAGGTTGACGCGGTTGCCAACCTTGGCGTTGCCGGCGACGGCCCCAACCCGTGGATCCTCGAAGTGAGGGATCAGCTTGCTGATGGCGTCCGCGGCGATGACCGTGTCGGCGTCGATCCCGACATAAAATTCTTCCGTCAGGTGGTCGAGAGCAAAGTTCAGCGCGGCAGCTTTGCCTCCGTTGGGCTTGGTGAGAACCTGAATGTGGCCGGTGGCGATCTGGGCAGCGTAAGCCTGCCGCGCAACCTCGGTGGTACGGTCGCTGGAGCCGTCGTCGATGACGATAATCCGCAGGTTCGCGTAATCCGAGTTGAGCACCGAACGGATGGTGCGTACGATGACTTTTTCTTCGTTATAAGCAGGAATGAGGACGGCGACGCGCGGATTGAAGCCGGGCGAGGCCAGAGCGTGAGGGCGGCGCAGGCGGTCGATAACGGCGAAAATGCCCACCAAAATCAGTCGCCCGCTCATCAGGATGTCGCCCATGAAGAAGACCATGACGATGAACTCGCCGATAATGGCCAGGCTCGAGAAGGCAATGGAATCCGGCAAGGCGCGCAAGTACTGGCTGAAGGTGAGCTTGGGCATCACTTCTGCGGTAGTCTTGCCCATAAGCGCGGAGACGGGAACGATGGTGTAGCCGCGAGCACGCAGCGAGTCGATCAGCACCGGCAACGCGGCAACGGTCGCTGAACGGTCTCCGCCGCCGTCATGCAGCAGGACGATGGAGCCGCGAAATTGCGGCTTGGTCTTCATGATCTCCAACTGCTTGAGGATGGCCTCGTTGATTTCATCCGGCGTCTTGTGCGGATTCTCGTTCCAGTCGTTGGTGTCCAGCTTGTTGCCGATGATGGTGAACCCGTCTTTTTGGATCTGCTCGACGGGCGCTGCCTGGTCGTCGGTGTCCGGTTCCGCGTCGATATCGTAGGGCGGGCGGAAGTAGAGCGGCTGAATCCCCAGCTTGCTCGCGTAGAGCCGCTCAGTGACCTTGACTTCCAGGTCAAGCTGGCGCGGAGAGATTTCGCTGATGTCTGGATGGGTCCAGGTGTGGTTGCCGATCTCATGGCCCTCGCGCATCTCGCGCTTCATGATGCCGACAAACTCGGCGGCCACGCTACCGATCGAGAAGAATGTTCCCTTGACGCCTTTATCGCGGAGAATGTCGAGAATCTTGGGCGTCCACTTGGGATCAGGTCCGTCATCGAAGGAGAGGGCTACTTCTTTGGGGTTGTAACCGTACTGTTCGATGGTGTAAGTGAGCGGATATTTGTCCATGTGCTCATCGATGACGAGCTTCTTGCGTGGATCGGGCTCTTCGGTTTCCACCTGGATGGTGCGCTTGCCGGACTGAGGAAGGCCAGTGATGCGAATGATATCGCCGTCCCCTTCTTCGTCCACATCATGGCCGGGTTGAACGGAGCCCAGGGCTTGTAGCGCCTCCGGGCTGCTGGGCTTGTCCCAGATACTCCATAGCGAGTTGTCTTCCTCTCCCAGACGCCACAATGCAAAGGTTTGCAGGCCCATGCCGCGCGCGGCACGCAACTGATTGAGCATGGAGACGCCATCCAGAAACCAGACGACATGGCGCTGATTCAAATCCTCGTCGATGTACTCGAAATGCGGGTTGAGGGTGTCGTAATCCAAATCGAGATCGGCATCGGCGTCAGCGGCGCGCTGCCAGACTTCAGAAACGTGCAAGTCGTCGGTGTAGACGACAAGATTGGGCTCCTTCTTGGGCGCATTCTTCTTCTTGGAAGGACTGGGAATGGACATGACCCAGTCGTAGCCATAGCTGCCCACCGCGCAGATCAGCTTCTCTTTAGGAACCAATTTCAGGACGCGGCGCAGATTGTTGACAAACCACTCCTGGCTCGCGATCGGGCCGGGCTGGCTCTCGATCTGGTGCTCGTCGTAGTTCATCAGAATAACGCCATCGGAGTTGGCGGCAATCTGCCGGAAATCGTCATCCGTGGTCAACACCTGCGTGTTAACGTACAGCCGCAGATTGCGCGCGTGCAGGTCGGCATAGAGCGCCTGAAGAAAGCCCACATACGCGGGACTGGCCTCGTCGGGCAGATTCTCAATGTCCAGCGAGAGGCCGCGATAGGTCGGGAATGCGGCAAAGAAGCGCAAAATCTGCTGGCGGAGGGCGGCGCTCTTGACAGGGTCGCCCAGCACATTGGCGATGGCCGGGTCCCAGCTTTGCGTGTTGGGATTGAAATTGTTCAGGTGCGGGAAGATTTCGGTGTCTTCCTTGGCCGCCTGGATGACCCGCTTGATCTTGTTCATCTCGTCGGGGTCGTGGACGGTGTTGCCTTCTATCACCGCATACTCGTGGTGATTGTCGCTGCTCATGGTTTGCAGCGTGCCCTCAGGAGCGTCAATGTGCAGCCACTCAGGAAAGAGCAGGTCGATCTGATGGACATGCTCTTTGAATGAGGAATAGCTGGCCGGGTCGTAGGGCACATAGTAGGCCGCCCGCAAACCTTCACCAGTGTTAAATGGAATCTCAGAGGGCTTGCGATCGGTCTTGCGTCGTGCGGGACGTTGGCCTTTGACAGGAACTCGCTCCGGCAATGCCTTGTAGTTGTGCTTGGGAGTGGCCAGCAACAGCTCCGGCAGATGCTGAAAACGCAGCACATTAAAGATGAAAATGACCAGAACTAGAGTGAAAACCACGGCCGACGCGTCCAGAATGCGCCGCAGCCGCTTCCATCGCTTGCGTTGCGGGTCAAAGAATATTTGTTTATCCGGCATAAATGTTTGGCTTGTCCTTGGCGTATCCCTGGCGAAAACCAGCTGAAACCGTCTACGCTATACAGTACGAATCGTATGGAAGCTGACTCCACTAGTCAATCCGAGACCGCCTCCCGGCTCACCGTTCGCCTTCTTCCGGGGCTGTCGGTCGCGCTCGCTTTGGCCTCAGGACTCCTGCTGCGCTTGTGGATGATGAAAAAGTATTTTCAGGTTGACTATGATTCATTGATCTACGGCGGAATTGCCAAGCACCTCTTGCAGCAGGGCAGCTACCTGGTCACCCGGCCCAGCGGAGAGGTTCTGCCCACGCTGATCCGGCTGCCGGGCTATCCGTTTTTTCTGGCGCTCTGCTTTCGGCTCTTTGGGATGGAAAACTACGCCTCGGCGGTGTGGGTGCAGATTGCGCTCGATCTGGCTGGCTGCCTGCTGCTGGCCGACTGTGCGCGCCGCATTGCCCCTGCCGCGCTCAGCAACGGGGCCGCGCACGCCACGATATGGATGGCCGCGCTCTGCCCCTTCACCGCCATTTACTCCGCCCAACCCCTCACAGAATCGCCAACACTCTTTGCCATCTCTCTGGGCTTGTGGTCGGCGGCGCGCTTTCGCCAACGGCCGGGATGGGGGCTGGCGCTCTGCTTTACCGCTGCGGTCACTGGTGCGGCGCTGCTCAGGCCGGATGGAGCGCTGCTGGCCCTGGCGCTGCTACCGGCAATGGTTATCGGGCAGCGGCCCGTTGCCCGCGCCGTAGGCGCAATGGTTAATAGCCCCGCGTTTCAGCATGGGGTAGGGGCAATCAATAATTTGCCGGAGTCCCGTAGGGACGGTGCTCATGCTCCGCGCATCACAAATGACGCGGGTGCCTCATCCATTGCGCGATTGTTGCGAAACGAGTGGGATTTCCGCCTTCTCCGTATGGGCGTAGTTTGCGGGCTGTTGGCGCTTGCGCCCTTTGCCGCCTGGACTTGGCGCAACTGGCAGGTCTTTCACGTCTTTCAGCCCCTGGCCCCGCGCTATGCAAACGACCCGGATCAGACAACCTATCCTGGCTGGCAGCGCTGGGTGAAGAGCTGGAGCCTGGATTTTGTATCTACCTTCGACATTTACTGGGCAGTACCGGGAGCGCCACTGGATCTGACCAAGCTGCCCAGCCGGGCCTTCGATTCTCCCCGACAGTACGAAGTAACCGCCGCTCTGGCTTACGATTACAACGTAAAAGACCACGCCAGCGACATTGTGCCGGAAGTGGATGCGCGCTTTGGGCAACTTGCCGAGGAGCGCATTCATGCTCATCCGGTGCGATTTTACCTCTGGCTGCCGCTGGGTCGGCTGGCGGATATGAGTCTGCGCCCCCGCGTCGAGAACCTTTACGACGACTTGGACTGGTGGGCCTACGCGCGACATCCACAAAAGACTATAGTCAGTTATGCGTACGCAGGATTGAACGTCCTTTATCTGCTGTTGGCCGCATGGGGATTGCGCTTGCGACCGAGCCTTTGGATTTCGATGGTGGCCTATGTGATGCTGCGCAGCAGCCTGCTGATGACCATCGAAGCTCCGGAGGCGCGCTACACACTGGAATGTTTTCCGATGCTTTTCGTTCTGGGCAGCATCGGATTGTGTAAGGGCTGGAGGCGGTTCGCCAAGCGATTTTAACTCTTCAGGTAAATCCCTCTGATTCCAAAACACTTCTATCGAAGTGAAATCGCCAAACTCGACTCAAGGTATACTGAGGTCTGCCATGGCAACCGAAAAAACCTTCTATTTAGAGACCTTCGGCTGCCAGATGAATGCCCATGACTCGGAGAAGGTCATTGGCACGCTGGAGCATGAGGGCTACCGCCAGGTTGAGTCCGAGGAAGACGCCGGCCTGATCCTTTACAACACCTGTTCGATCCGCGATAAAGCAGAGCAAAAAGTCTTTCACCGGCTGGACGAGTACAAACGCCAGCATCGGGAAGGGAAGCGATTTGCAGTTCTTGGCTGCGTGGCGCAGCAGGAGGGCGAAAAGATCTTTGAGCGCGCGCCCTACGTCTCACTTGTCTCCGGATCAGCCTCCTATCGCAAGCTGCCGGATATGCTGGTGCGCCTGGAGGCAGGCGAGACGCGCATCACGGGCCTGGACGACCGGCAGACCGACGAGACCTTCGAGACCGAGTTCACCGCCCGAAAGAATCCATATCGCGGATATATCACGATTATTGAGGGTTGCGACAAATTTTGCGCCTACTGCGTGGTGCCGTACACGCGCGGCAAAGAGCGCAGCCGGGGATCGCGTTCCGTGTTAGAAGAGGCGCGGCGGATCGCGGAGCAAGGCTTCTCGGAGATTCAATTGCTTGGCCAGAATGTGAACAGCTATCGCGACCCGGAAGGGAAGCGGAGCTTCGCCGAATTGCTGGCCGCCGTTGGCGAAGTGGAAGGCATCCGCCGGGTGCGCTTCACCACCAGCCACCCGCGCGATTTTACGCAGGATATAGTTGAAGCCATTGACGCAGTGCCCACGCTCTGCGACCATGTTCATCTGCCGGTTCAATCAGGCTCGTCGAGCATTCTTAAGGCGATGAACCGCGAATACACCTGCGAAGATTATCTGGAGCGCATCAGTTGGATCAAGAGCGCGCGCCGTTCGATCTCGATCTCGACGGACATTATCGTCGGCTTTCCCGGCGAGACGGCGGAAGATTTGAAGCAGACGATGGACCTTCTTGCCGAAGTCGAGTACGATTGCGTCTTCGGGTTCAAATACTCAGGGCGGCCCAATACTCCGGCGTTGACGATGATCGATTCGATTCCAGAGGCAGAGAAGGCGGCTCGGCTTCAAGTAGTTCTTGACCGTCAGCGCGAGATTCAGAGGATCAATTATGCCAAGCACTTGGGGCAGATGGTGGAAGTGATGGTTGAGGGAACAAATCCGGCGCGCGGACAAGTTATCGGACGTAGTAGTCAGAACAAACCAGTTAACTTCACTTGCGCCCAGCCAATCGCCCCGGCTCCGGGAAATTATGTGCAGGTTAAAATTACTGCAACCCATCCGAACAGTTTGGTGGGCGAAGCGGTCTAAGATGGAAACGGTAAGGAAAGGGAATCCATGGACGTTGAAGTGAGGATACGCGGACTGACACTGGATCCAGGCACGAGTATGCCGATCATCGTTCTCAAAGACGTTGCCTCGGATACGGTGATGCCCATATGGGTGGGAATCTTTGAGGCGAATGCAATTGCCATCGAGATTGAGAAGGTTGCTGTGCCGCGCCCGATGACGCACGATCTGGTTAAAAACCTCATCCATCACTTAAACGGTCAACTGGAGCGTGTTGTTATATCGGAGCTTAAAGATGATACATTCTACGCGGCACTGTGGCTTCGGCAAGGGGACCAGCCGATGGTGATTGACGCTCGTCCATCCGATGCGATCGCGTTGGCATTGCGCGCCGATTGCCCGATCTACGTCACTGAACAGGTGTTGCAGGCTGCCAAGTTGAATACTATGGGCCCGGCCGAAGGACAAGCGGCCGAGCAATTGCGCGGCTGGCTTGAAGGGTTGAACGACGAGGATTTAGGGCGATACAAGATGTAATTAAGGATCAGTTTGAGCGAAGAGAAAATCTGCAACAGCCTTGAAGAGGTCAGGACCAACATCGACCGCATCGACCGGCAAATAGTTGCGTTGCTGGCGGAGCGCGGCAGTTCCGTCAAGCAGGCGGCAGGGTTCAAGATATCCACAGAAGACGTGATGGCAGCCCAACGCGTCGAGCAGGTCATCGCCAAGGTGAAGGCTCTCTCCACGGAGTTAGGCGTAAATCCGTCCATCACCGAGGCCGTATATCGAACAATGATTCGCGGATTCATAGAGGCCGAACTGGCAGTGCATGCAGCTCGACAGGGTAGAGACGTAATCCATAGATAATACAACAGATTTACTTTATCGTTGAGTTTGATTTCTACTGAACTTCAACATGTACAGAATATACGTTATCGGACATTACAGATACCCGCAGTGCGCCTATGAATCTCTCATCCCATTGTCAGAATCTGCCGACGGTTACTGATCTTAATGAGAGATAGTATTATGGGGCGCATCATGCATTACCCAATAGCAAGTATTGGCAATTGACATAATAACTAAATGGTGAGAATATGAGTGACTATAGTTTTGTCTTTGCAATTTCCTGCAATAAACCCTTTACTGCCTTGGTCTGCCGTTGGTTACGTGCACCTCGCGCAATCAGAATCATTCCAGCGGTAAAGAATCTCTGTTTAACCTGATCTCAAAACCCAGAAGTATTCAGGGCAAACACCCAGAAAGGAAACAAAAAATGGCACAAGTATGTGCATCTTCCAGATTTCATATCTTCGATTCGCAACTTCCGCGGGCTGCGTGTAAAACCACCGATGGCGCAGTGATCGTCGCGGGCGATGGGGCTAACGACAATTCGCCAACCGCCGGTATCCTTATCAGAACCCTCACCATCAATCAACCGTGGCAGAGAAGTTTCAGTGGCAGCTACGCGCGCTCGCTACGTGCGGTGACCGAACTCTCCGACGGCAATCTGGCCGCAGGCGGATACTCCTTCTTCTCAGAGTATGCGGGGGACGAAAGGTTTTGGGTTCTCAAACTTGATCCGCAAGGAATCGTTATATGGGAAAAGGAGTTCGGCGGTACAGATGAACAGAATGATGTTAACGCGATTGCCCCAGCTCCGGATGGCGGGTTCGTTGTGGCTGGCCTGAAGTTGTCACACTCTGGCGAAGCCAAGCCTCAAACGTGGGTGATTCGCCTCGATGCCAATGGCACCCAGGTTTGGCAGCAGGTCTTCGACGGTGGCATAACCTACGCCATCGTCGCATCACCGGACGGAAGCTACGCGCTCTTTGGCGCCCAACCAATTGCGGGTTCTTTGGACAGCTTCTTGTGGGGGATGAAAATCGATGCAAATGGCACGGAGTTATGGAGCCATGTCTATGACGATCTGCGCGTGAGCCCACTGATCGAAGCCGGTGCTACGGCGGCTGAAGATGGTGGATACGTGGTAGTTGGCAATCGGTTTGCTCGCAAGGTAGATGCTGCGGGCAATCCAGTCTGGTTGAAAGAATTTCCATTTGGCTGGTACCGGGCGGCGGCCACCTTGACCGATGGCACATTCCTGCTCTCCGGTGATAATGTGGATTACTACAATTGTCCGGAAGCCTATGTGGCAAATCTCTCCACTGACGGCCAGACAGTGCTGTGGGATAACTGCGATATGTTGGTTGGCACTGGCGCGAGTGCCGTGCTCGCAGGCATCGAGAACACCACCATCATCGCCGGTTGGGTGCCAATTGATAATTTGAACAATGATATTTTCGTCTGCATCCTCCGTCCGCCAGGTGCGGAACGCACTCTGGCAGCGAAAGAATCGATGGGCTCAGGAACCTTCTTGGATATGCTGAACCAGGCCGCCATGATCGTCAAGTTTAAGTATCCTGCCGCCCAGTTCTACGAGGCGGATCTAAACATCGCCCGGCCTGGTAGTCCATGGCAATTCGTCTTCAACGTACCTTCGGGAGGCAATGGTGTGAATGGCACCGCCTTCCTGGACAATTACATGGGCCGATTCCAACTGCCTCCGAGGTTTGTGTCGCAACCATGGCTAGAAGATGTGATCATTCGCTTGCCGATCTCATTGGACCTTGCCGAAGCCAAGGCACTTGCGGAGAAGGCAGGCTACACCGGCCAGATTACGAACATTGTCTTGCGCCACCCGCTCTACCCTGGAGTGATCGAGCCGTCCTACATCTTCAAGATGCCCTCCCGCGGCGAATATGTGTTCGTCGGTGTCAACAGCAGGAAGGTAACAACTCAGCCGATCGGCAAATCCTGATAGCCGTATAACAAAACGGCGAGACGGATTGCCGGGCCTGTTTGGCCTTTCGATCCGTCTCGCCGATGAGCTCAAGTGATACTCGATTTGAACCGTGTCATTTAAAGTGGGCTGTAAAACCCAAGCGAATACCTAATGCACTTTGCATCAATCTCACTGGGCTGCAACTCCATCCACCTTGGCCTGGTAAAGGATGACTTGCTTGATCGTATCGTATGGCATGGTAGCGGATATCTGGCGCCCATTGATGATCAGCTTGGGAGTTCCATGCACATTCAGATCGATGGCCAGTTTGCGTGAAGCTTCAACTGTAGCAATGGCTGCGGGAGTCGAGGCGCACTCGGCAATCTTGGTCGGGTCCAGGCCGGCCTTGACCACGGCGCTGTTCAAAGTCAGAGCAACGCTATCTTCGGATACCAGTCCCGCCTGACCGTCAAAGACGGCTGAGGCGTAGGTGAAGAAAGCTCCACTGCCACCTTGCTTGGCCACGCAGACACCGTAAGTTGCCGCGGGCATGGAACCCTTCCATTGCGCATTCCCCAGCGGAAAGTTCTGAAAGACAATGCGCGCCTTGGGAAAATCCACAGCCAGCTTCTCCATGTTGGCCTGCGCCTCCTTGCAATGGGGACACTGGAAGTCTGCAAACTCAACAATCTCTAAATCCTTCATGGCTGAACCGCGATAAGGGCCATCCGCGCGCTGCTTCGCTATCTCGCGATACTCCTTGAAAGGGTTCTCACCAAAAGGAAAGACATCCATCCCGTCTTGGCCAAGAGTAATGAAATGCTTGCCATCCGGCATCGCAAAGAATGCAACTTCCACAGGTTTTTGTGTTTCACTCTTGTCACTGACGAGCAGGGTTACTTTGGAAACGCCCTCCGCTGGGGTCTTTTGAATCGCCCAAACCTTCCAAATTCTGTTTTCATCGTACCCCCAACTGACCTTCAGAAAGGCGTTGACGGTTTCTTTGGTGGGCAACGGCGCAGTGAAGTTAGCAGGGCTTGGCTCCTGCAATGGAAACGGATGGGCGGCCGGAGCGGGCGCTGCGGCAGACGCCGTGGCTTGAGCAGTATCGGGAGCGGCAGCAACTGGAGCGGCTTCCGGCTGTGCTGCGGCAGGTAGGATGATCATTCCTTTTTGGTCTAAGGTAAGGAAATGAGTACCGTCCGGCATTGCATAAAACTCAACTCCGGTAGGCTTGTGTGTCTCACCTTTGTCATTCACGAATATCGTGACAAGTGAGACGCCCTCCGCTGGAGTCTTCTGAATCGCCCAAACCTCCCAGACTTTGCTGCCGTCGGAGCCCAAAACAGTCTGTATAAAGGCGTTAACGGCCTCTTTGGTAGGCGACGCGGCGGTAAAGTTGGCCGGTACAGGCTTGGGCATTGGATACTGCACGGCTGCCGGGGCCGGCGCGGCAGGAGGCGTAGCAGCTCGAACTGCATCCGAAGCGGATGGAGCTGAGGGCAGATCCTGCTGCGCGATAGCCTGGTGGACGGGCAGAGAGAATGCAACCAGCATCAAAGCACTGGCAAAACAAATGGATGGACGGATCAAGCTATTTCTCCTTCAATGTTGGAAAGGCAGAACTGTGGGAAGGCTCCCGACTTCTAGCTTATACCGGAAGACTGACTCTACACCTGAACTTTGACAGCGATGGGAAATCTGCGGCCCATGCCAAAGGATTTGCTGGTCACTTTGAGGACAGGCGCGGCCTGCTGCCGCTTGTACTCGCTGCGTTCAACCAGATGCACCACTTGTTGGACGAGTTCCAGAGGAAATCCGTTTGCCTGGGCAATCTGCTCCGGACTCTCGTAGCGCTCGACGTAGGCTTCGAGGATCGGATCGAGAACCTCGTAAGGCGGCAGTGAGTCGGTGTCCTTCTGATCGGGACGCAATTCGGCCGAGGGCGGCTTATCCAGAATCGCGGCAGGAATGACTTCCCTGCCCCGATTGATCCAGCGGCAGACATCGTAAACGCGCGTCTTGACCAAGTCGCCGATGACCGCGAGAGCCCCGACCATGTCGCCATAAAGCGTGCAGTAGCCTACGGCCATCTCTGATTTGTTGCCGGTGGTGAGCACCAGCGCGGAGAACTTGTTGGAGAGAGCCATCAACAGGCTGCCGCGGATACGGGACTGGAGATTCTCCTCGGTAATTCCGGGCGGAGTTCCGGCAAAGAGCGGCTCCAGGGAGCGTGTGTACTCGGCAAAGAGATCACTGATGCCGATCAGTTCAAAGCGGATGCCCAGGTTGGCGGCCAGTTCCCGGCTGTCGTCGATGGAGCCGGAGCTGGAGTAGGGGCTGGGCATACCGATTCCGAGAACGTTCTCCGCGCCCAGAGCCTCGGCAGCTATTGCGGCCACCAGCGCTGAGTCGATGCCGCCGCTGAGGCCCACCAGAGCTTTCTTGAAGCCGCACTTGCGCACGTAGTCCCGCGTGCCAAGGACCAGTGCTCGGTAGGCGGCTTCGGTGTCGTCTTCCTCCGGTGCATGGATACAGGGCGCATTGAAGGGATCTACAATCATCAGATCTTCTTCAAAAGAATTGGCTTGTGCAATCAACTCGCCGCGTGCGTTCAAGGCCAATGAAGAGCCGTCGAAGACCAAACTATCATTGCCGCCCACCTGATTCACCAGCAGAACCGGCACGCCATTCCGGTCTGCAATGGCCGAAAGCATTTCGCGGCGCACTCTGCGCTTGCCGTGCCAGAAGGGCGACGAGGACAAGTTGATCAGCAGCGTTGGATGCTGGCTCATCAGCTCTTCCACAGGATCGACGCTATACAGTCGGCGCGGCCAGAAGTTCTTGTCGTTCCATGCGTCCTCGCAGATAGTGATGGCTAGGCGGATACCGTCCAATTCGACCACCTGTTGAGGCTTGGATGCGGCGAAATAGCGTTGCTCGTCGAAGACGTCGTAGAAGGGTAAAAGGCGCTTGTGCTGCTCCAGAAGCAAGCGCCCGCCATCCAGCAGCACGGCGGCATTGACGGCCGGTTTACCCCCCTGCGGCTCGGCAGGCAGCGCCACGCCCGCCAGTACGGCCGTCGGCAAATCGCGCGTGGCGGCCGCCAATTCATCAACGGCAGTACGGCAACGCGCAAGGAAGCTGGGTTTTTCCAGAAAGTCCGCCGGGGGGTAACCGCAAAGGGCCAACTCGGAAAAGACTGCCAGCCTGACCCCCTGAGCAGCGGCGCGACGGCAGCCGGCGACAATCTTCTCAAGATTTCCGGTAAAATCACCGACGGTAGGGTTGATCTGGGCAAGCGCAATCTTCACAATTCCAGTTTAATCCGATTCAACTGACCGAAAACTGCCTCTTCCACGGTGGTAAATCGATCTGTCAAGCTCGCCTTGGGCGTTTTCTGTCCATTTTTTCAGAACTTTAATTATTAATTACTATCGTTCAAGTATTTATTAAACAATAGTATATGAACTTTTTCCACAGAATTTACTTAAAATTATATTGACAGTTAAACTTTTTTGAGAATACTTTCTTCGTACATGCTGTTCTGTGGAAAAAAGGACTTCAACACCGTGTCAAGATGAGCTGATGCCGCTGACTCTTTGTTGCTTCCGCAGAACGATGTATGTGAAATATCTCTTTACCTTTCATTTATTTGAGTTGCTTGGTTGCCTGCTATTATTCCAAGTATCCGCGTTGAGCTGGAATGCTTTTCATCTCACTTGGATTCTTAGGAAAACATGAAAATGCAGGGTAAAGACTTTGCTTTGGTAACGCGGCATATTCGGAAGCTGCCCGGCGGTTCGCAACCCATTCTTGCGCAGGCAAGTGACGGGCTGCTTTATGTCGTCAAGTTTACGCATAATCCTCAGGGCGCCAACCTGGCATTTAACGAGAGTGTCGGGAGTGAACTCTACCGGGCTTGCGGACTTGCTGTACCTGCTTGGAAGCCGCTACTGGTCACCGATGCTTTCATCACTCAAAACCAGGATTGCTGGATACAAACTCCGGAGGGGCGGCTTCGGCCAAACTCAGGCCTCTGTTTCGGCTCCCGCTTTCTTGGCGGTAATGGTATTCATCTGTTGGAGATTCTGCCTGGCGCCAGCTTCAAGCGGGTCCGCAGCCACAAAAACTTCTGGCTGGCTTGGCTGGTTGATATCTGCGCAGAACATTCTGACAACCGCCAGGCAATCTTCCTGGAAGACGGTACGGGCTGGCTGAACGCGTTCTTTGTCGATCACGGGCACTTATTCGGCGGCCCAAAAGGCGAACTGCGTTTGAACTTCCGGGCATCTCGCTACCTTGACCCACGCATCTACCAGAGTGTATCCTTACGGCAACTTCTGATTTTTCAGAGTATTGTGAGCCATCTTGATGTGGATCAACTGTGGCGGCAGGTTCAAACACTGCCAGACGATTGGAAGGCAGCGTCGGTCTTAAGCAGCTTTATGGAATGCCTAAACAGGCTTTCAAACGTCGAACTCTTGCAGAACATTGTCGATACAATGGTGAATGCCCAACAACAAACCAATGAATATGAAAAAAGCAAGCGGCAAACCAGAAGAAAACCACTCGAACTGGTTCTGTGCCCTGGAGTACAGGGCGCAGGATTGGAGCATCGATTCGCCGCGAAAAGCTGCGGTCGTTCTGCTTGTGCTTAAAGATGAACACGGAGGCCTGCGCTTCCTTACTCATCCAGAGTTGCGCACAATTGTTCAGAGGGAAGACTTGGTCTATATAGAAGCCTTGCTACAGGATTTCCTCGGACGTTCCAAGCAAGATCCGTCAGTGCTCTTCAAACAAATTTCCTCGCTCGGAGTCGGGCCATTAGTGACTCAAGAGGCCGGGCCGAGCCTTTCAGAATACCCATTCATCCAGGAACTCTCCTCACAGTTTGTCCAGATATAAACAGCAACGGTTCCGGCTCCGCCGGGCTTGGAAGGGCTGCAATTTCCCGCTTCCCTGCCCTTTTACCCATTAAACTAGATTCATGTTCACCGGAATTATTGAAGTGACGGGCACATTGGTTGGATTGGACAGCCGAGGCGGAGTGCGCCGGATTACGGTCGAGGCTCCGGGGCTTGCCGGACGGCTGCGCGAGGGCGATTCGCTGGGAGTCTCCGGCGTCTGCCTCACGGCATTGGACGTGAATCCCGCGCTTTTTCACGCCGATTTGGCTCAGGAGACGCTGGACCGGACCTCACTGGGCGCGCTGGCCCCCGGCGCCAAGGTCAACCTGGAGCTGCCCACCGCCGCCGGAAGTCCTCTGGGCGGCCACATTGTGCAGGGCCACGTGGACGGCTGCGGGGAGCTTACCTCTTTGGAGTCAGTGATCTCCCCGGAAGACCCAGCCTTCGATCTGCAAACCACCGACTGGACGCTCAAGGTGCGCGTTCCAGAGAAAGTGCGTCCTTGGATGGTGCATAAAGGCTCGGTGGCCGTCGAGGGCATCAGTTTGACAATCGCCGGCTTTGACGGCGAGATAATCATGATTGCGATTCTGCCGCTCACCTATTGGCGGACGAATCTGCACACGCTGGCCGTGGGCGCGCCGGTGAATGTGGAAGCGGATGTGCTGGTCAAGCTGGCCCATGCCCAAATGCTGGCCGAGAAGAAGCCCACGCTCGAGCTGACCGAGGCCTGGCTGGTGGCCAGCGGCTACTAACTCCATGGGTTTTCGCAAGTGACTCAACTCCTGTCAGCCTTCCAGCTTACCCAGAAATTCTTCCAGTTCGGCGGGGAGCGGGGCTTCCAGTTGCAATAGCTTTCCGGTGCGGGGATGCGTGAATTCCAACTGCGCGGAATGAAGGAAGTTACGCCCCAGGCGAAGCTTTTCCGGCTCGGAGTTGCGCCGCGCAGCCTTTGAAGTTGCGGCGTTGGAGGCGACCTGGTCGGTCAAGTTGCCTGAGCCGCCATAGAGCGTGTCGCCGACGACTGGATGCCCGATGGAGGCCATGTGCACGCGAATCTGATGGGTGCGGCCAGTCTCAATGCGCACCCGGACGAGCGTAAATTTGCCGAAGCGGTTGGCGAGCCGCCGCACGACCTCGTAGTGGGAGACGGCAGTGCGGGCATCGCTCAGAGGCTTGGTGGTCATGCGTGTGCGGCGGAGGGGATCGCGGCCGACGCTCGAATTGATGGTGCCTTTGGCGCGCGCGACGTCGCCCTGTACGAGCGCGAGGTAGGTCTTTTTGATCTGCCGGCTGGAGAACATCGCTCCGAGCGCGGTGTGGGCGGAATCGTTTTTGGCCACGACGATAAGGCCGCTGGTATCTTTGTCGAGGCGATGGACAATGCCGGGGCGCAGCTCGCCGCCGGTGGCCGAGAGCGTTTTGAATCGATAGAGCAAAGCATTGACCAGTGTGCCGCGGCTGCGCAGATCGTCATTCTGACCGGAGCCGGCGTGGACCATCATTCCGGCGGGCTTGTTGATGACTGCCAGATCCTCGTCCTCATAAATGACGTCGAGCGGAATCTCTTCGGCACTGGCTTTGAGCGGGACAGGGTGCGGTTCGCCGGTAATGTCGATGCGTTCGCCGCCGCGCAATTTGAACGAGGCCTTCTCGACGTGGCCGTCAATCAATACGTCGCGCTGGTCAATCAACAGTTGCACGCGGGAGCGGCTGACGCCTTCCAACTGCGCGGCCAAAAACAGGTCAAGGCGCTGACCTTTGGCCTCCGGTGTTGCTTCGATGGTGCGCAGTTCAGTCATGTGCCGCCTCGTCTTCTATTCTCGCAGCTTTGCACTCCAGCAGCATGAATCCACCGGACAGAACCAAAACAATCGCCGCAGTCTGCGGGCCATCGAGCGCGCCGCCCAAGAGCACGCCACGGCCTTCAGGGTCGCGCCAGAACTCGGTGCTAAAGACGACTACAGCGGCACCGAGCAGGAAAAAGCCAGCCAGGTCGCCCGATTGGCGGCGAGAAGGCAGCCAAAGTAGTAAGCAAATCGAGAGAGTGAGGAAGCTCACGGCCGCGTAGGCCTGGACCGGATGGACGCTGACGCCGAGCGGAGCGCCGCTCCAGAGCGCGGCCATAGGGTGCGTGTAGGTGACGGCCCAGCGGACGGTGGTTTCGGTTCCATAGCCTGAACCTGCCAGCAGCGCGCCCACTTGCTCGAAGGCCAGCCCCAGCGCGAGGGGCGCGGCCAGCGCGTCGGCTGTTGCGCGCAGCGGCAACTGCTGATAGCGGGCATAGAAGAAAGCAGCAAAGGCCGCGGCGAGGGTTCCAAAGGAGGCAAGCAGCGGATGATGCACCATGGCCAGCGCCAGCAGCCAGGAATGGTGCAGGCGCAGGGCGCTCCAGTTGAGAGCGACGAGCAGCAGGCGCGAACAAAGGAGTGCCGCGAAGAGGGCGATAACGCAGAGGTTCCAGATTTTGGCGGTATCCAAGCCCATGATGCGTGCCGTGCGCTGCGCCAGGAAGAGGGCGAGCAACATACCCAGAGCTGCCGTTGCGCCGTAGGTGGGGATAAGGATTGGGCCGAGATGGAAGAGGACGGGATGCACCACTCTCAGGATACGGCATAGGCGCTTGAGGCGCGGAGCGAGTGCAATAAGGTAGAGACCGACCCACGGGGCCGTGGGGTAGATGCGCCGGTGAACCCTTCCTAAGAAGGTGGAGCTCTCCGCGGTTCATTAGGCATTCCGGACTGGCGGACACGGCACACAGAACCGATTGTCGAGTTGAGCCCCTGTTCAATGAATGTTGGTTCAACCAGCGTTGATCGCCCACCTGCTTTGCAGGCCGGTTTCTATTGCGAATAGTAGTGGGCGCGGAGTGGAATTACAAGTCTTGTATCTGTGGTGGCTTTGTGGTATTTTCTTAACCCGGTAATTTTGCGTAGGCCCGCTTCTGAATCGCCAGGCCTACGCGATACCTACCCGATTTTTCGCTCATCCTCCAGCACTTCATCCAGCAAACCGCGCAGGCTGACGGCGCGGGCGTGAGTCGGGCGCGCATCTCCGCCAGGAGCCTTGCGGGCCTCGGCTAGTTCGTCGGCCAGATTCAATGCGGCCAGCACAGCCACGCGCAGCGAGTCCACCGTCGTGCCATGGGCAGCAACGGCGCGCATCCGCGCATCGACCAACTCGGCAAGGGAGCGGATGTGCGCCGCGTCCTGCCCGGAGAGGTAGTAGGTCTGATCGTAAATCTGGACGGAAACGTAGCCAGCGCGGCTGCCGTTTTGCTCATGAGCCATGCGGGACCTCACAGTTCCAGCGCGTCAAGCTGAGAGAGGATGCGCTCGACGCGCTGACGCACCTGCGTGCGTTCCTCGCGCAAGGCGCTGATCTCCTGTTGCAGCTTCTCGGCCTTTGGGGCCTGCTCGCGCAACTCGAGCTCAGCTTTGGCGGCGCGCTCCTCGGCTGTGGCGCGGGCTTGGCGCTCCCACTTGACCAGGTTGACTGTGCGCACAACCCGTTCTTCCAGCGCGGTAAATTCGTCCACGCTTAACGTCACAGTGCTGACTTCGGCAGTGGATTCACTTGCCGGCGCAACTGCGTCTGCGGCGGGGGCTTTTGCAGCCGTTTCCTCAGCAGCTTCCGCAACCGGCTCAGCCTTCGGCTCTTCCGGCAGCGCTTCTTCCAAACTGTCTGTCTTCCAGAAAGTCTCGGACATAGAAATACCTCCAGGGAATAAGGACGTAACGCTGCGAGTATAGCGCAGAATGAGTGGCTTTTTTGCCTAACTGCGCAGACGCGCCCCTACTTTGCCAACAGCTTCGACCACCTGCTCCTGGAAGGCTTGCAATTCTTCCTCTCGAAGCGTCCGGTCGGCGGCTTGGAAGGTTGCGCCCAGCAGCAGCGCATACTCGCCCGCGGCCAGCCTTTTATCGCGGAAGACCTCGCGGGCGCGCCACTCAACCAGCTCGGGAATGCGCAGTGAGGCAACGGCCTGGTCAATGGTTTCCCAGGCGATTTTCTCGTCCAGAATCAGCGAAAAATCGCGGCGAACCGGCTGGAAGCGCGAAATCTCTCTGGAAATCGGCTGGCGCAAGGGAAGTTTGTAGAGGCGGTCAAGATAAATTTCGCCGATGAGAACGGGCTCTTTCAGCTTCCGTTCGGCGGCCTGCGTGGGATGAAGCTGGCCGAACCATCCGACGGTTGTGCCATCCACGACCACCCGCGCCGCGCGATAGGGATGCAGCCAAGGCGGTGTCAAACCAGCCTCGGCAGGAAAGTGGTCGAAGAGGACGGCCCGCGATTGGAAACGCGCCAAAAGCTGCTCGACCACGCCCTTCAGATCGTGGAATTCAATCGCCCGGGCAGCGTGCAAAGCACCTTGCTCCGGCATTGCGCCCACCGCGCCAAAGGAGAGCGCGGGCCGCTCATCTACTTTTTCCGTGCTGCCGCTGAAAACGGTGCCCAACTCGAAGAGGCGCACATCGCTCACATCTCGATGGAGATTGCCAGCGATCATGGCCAGCATTCCCGGAATGAGCGAGGGGCGCAGCACGCCAGCCTCTTCACTGAGGGGGTTGCCGAGCGGCACGGCCAGCCCCGGCTGCGGAGCGGTCAGCGCGGCATCAGAAGCCGAGCAGAAGGTGCTGCTGATGGCCTCATGGAAGCCCGCGGAGAGCAGCGAACGGCGGAGGACCGACTCTTTTTCCGCCCACGGCAGCGCGCGCACGCCCTCGCCAAAGGCGGGCAGCGTGTTGGCAAAGCGATTGTAGCCGTAGACGCGGGCCACTTCTTCGATCAGGTCAATCTCGCGGTCGATGTCGAGCCGCCAACTGGGCAGTGTGACCAGCCATTCAGAGTCGTGAGTATTTTGTAGTCCGCAACCCAATGCCCTGAGCACGCCTTCGACAGTCGCTGCGGTGATGCCTTCGGCGTCAGTCGTCGTTCCCAGAATGCGATGCACTTCGCTCAGCTTCAGTTCGACCGGCTTGCGGATGGCGGTGCGGGCTTCAAGGGCAGGAACGCGCACATCCACCAGATCGCCTTCGATCCAGCCGCCACTGGCGAGCAAGATGCTGCTGACAAGCGCCGAGGCAACCTCGGCGGCGTTGAAGTCCGCGCCGCGCTCGAAGCGATGGCTGGCGTCGGTGTGCAGGCCGTGGCGGCGCGCCGTGCGGCGGACTGCGACTTGGTCAAACCAGGCAGCCTCCACCAGCACATTCTTCGTCTCCGACGTAATCATCGAATCCCAGCCGCCCATCACTCCGGCCAGTCCGAGTGGCTTCAAATGGTCAGCGATAATCAGGTCTTCCGGGTCCAGTGTGCGCTCCATGCCGTCCAGCGTCTTGAGCTTCTCGCCCTTGTTCGCGCGGCGCACAATGATGCCGCCTTCGAGCTTATCCAGGTCAAAGACGTGGGTGGGCTGGCCCATCAGCAGCCATGCGAAGTTGGTGGCATCCACGGCGTTGGAGATTTGCTTCTGCTCCAGCAGGCCAAAGGTTGTGGCTACCTCCGCGCCGACGAACCAATCGCGCGAGGGAGCGATAGTGACGCCGCGCAACACCCGCGCCGTGAAGCGCCCGCAGGCATCTTCGGCCTCGATCCGCACGGGATAGGGATCTGAAGCCGGTCGCGCTTCAGGCAGCGCAAAATCTAGTCTCGGCAGTGGCAAATTGTAGATTGCCGCCGCCTCGCGCGCCACGCCGTAGTGGTTCATCGCATCCACGCGGTTGGTGGTGATGTCCATCTCGTAAAGCGAACCGTTGCTCGCGCCCAAGTCATAGATGCCCTCAACCGCGATACCGCGCAGGGTCAGGTCTTCAGCGAGTTGCGCATCGTTCACCGGCAATCCCGGCAGATAACTACGAAGCCATTTGGTGAGTATCTTCAATTTTGTTCAATCCTGTCCGATTTTTCGTCTTGTTCCTGTGCAACACAGGTGTACTCAATCCGTGTCGCAGGAAGCATGATACTTGTTCTTTTCTTGCAGAAACTACAATCCAACTCAAAATGGTCTACCCCTGACGTTCCTGTGAAAGCTGGTAATTCAACTATGAACTTAGCTCCACATTCGCATAGATACTCATTCCGCCAAAACTGATTATTGGGCATATTTACTCCTCACGCAAACTGTCCCAAAAACCGCATGTCCCCCGCAAAGAGCGACCCGATCTCGCTGATCCCATACTTCATCATGGCGATGCGCTCCACGCCCATCCCGAACGCAAACCCTGAAATCTTCTTCGGGTCATAGCCAGGCTGCTTCTCCGCCGCAAAGGCAAAGACCGCCGGGTCCACCATGCCGCAGCCCAGCAGCTCAATCCAGCCCGAGTTCTTGCACTTCCGGCAGCCTTTGCCGCCGCAGAAGATGCAACTGATTTGCACATCGGCGCTCGGCTCGGTGAAGGGAAAGAACGACGGAAAGAAGCGCGTCTTCACCGCCGATCCGAAGAGCGCCTTCATGGCGTGGTCGAGCGTGCCCTTCAGGTCGCTGAAGGTGATGTTGGTGTCTACGCAGAGGCCCTCGACCTGATGGAAGATCGGCGAGTGCGTGGCATCCTGCGCGTCATTGCGATGCACCTTGCCGGGAATCACAATCCGCACCGGCGGCGGTTGCGACTCCATCGTCCGCATCTGCACGGGCGAAGTATGCGTGCGCATCAGCAGGCGGTCGCGCTGCGGGCGGCGTTCTTGCGCGGCCACCACCAGCGTGTCCTGCGTGTCGCGCGCCGGATGGCCTGGCGGAAAGTTCATGCTCTCGAAGTTGTAGAAGTCCGTCTCCACCTCCGGCCCCACGCCCACCGAGTAGCCCAGCGCCGCAAAGACCGAGACAATCTCATTCAGCGTGCGGGTGATGGGATGCTCGGCACCCGTGAGCCGCCGCGTGCCGGGGAGCGTAATGTCAATGGCCTCAGCCGCCAGTGCTGCGTCCGTCGGACCCGCGCCGAGCGCCGCATCCAGCAACCCTTCGACAACAGCCTTGAAGGCGTTGAAGCGCATGCCCAGCGCCTTTTTGGCCTCAGCGGGCGCGGCCTTCAGCCAGCGGCTACTGACCTCGTTGAGCAGGCCCTGCTTGCGGCCCAGCCATTGCAGCTTGAAGGCCTCAACCGCCGCCTCGCTGCTGATTTCAGCGGCAGCCGCGCGCGCCTGCTGCTCCAGCGCCGCAAAGGCCCGGTCGAGCGCCGCCTCATCAAATGCATCCAGATTGGGAATTTCAATGCTCATAAGCGTATATAGGAAGGATAAACCACTGACTCTGCGGCTTGCGGTATGCTCATCATTATGAAGTTCATTCGCTTGCTTCTGGCTCTGTTTCTCGCCGCTGTCGTTGTGCTCCCCGCTGCCGCGCAAACCACTGTCTATCCGCAACAGGAGGGCTATGTTGACGCCCACGGCGTGCTGATCTACTACGTGGCCTTCGGCACAGGCTCGCCGCTGGTGGTGCTGCACGGCGGTCCCGGCGCCAGCCATGACTACTTCCTGCCCTACCTCCTGCCTCTGGCGCGCACGCACCGGCTCATCTTCATCGATGAGCGCGGATCGGGACGCTCCCAGCGCCTTCAGGACACAAGCCTCTACACCGTCGAGGCCGACGTCGAAGACGTGGAGGATGTACGCGTCGCCCTGCACCTTGGCAAGATCGCCCTGCTCGGCCACAGTTGCGGCGGCGTTCTGGCCCAGGCCTACGCGCTCAAGTACCAGCAGAATCTCTCCCACTTGATCCTCAACAGCACCTTTGCCTCCACGCGGGCGATGAACGCCGTGCTGGCCAGCGAGAAGGCCGCCATGCCGTCTGCCAAGCTGGCCCGCCTGAACGAACTGGAGCAAGCGGGCCTCTTCGGCAAGGGCGAGCCGTGGGAGCATGGCCGCTATCCGGCGGAGTACGCCAACCTCGCTTGGGGCACAGGCTACTTTCCCTTCCTCTTTGGCGCGCGCCCCGACGCGAATTACGATCCCTCAGCTGGCAACGCCCCCACCAACTGGGAGCTTTACCGCGCCATGTGGGGTTCAGACGGCGAGTTCGTCATTGACGGGAACTTGAAGTCCGTCGAGTACGTGGACCGCCTGCCCTCAATCAAGGTGCCGACACTAGTGTTGGTCGGCGACCACGACGAGTGCGCTCCGTCACTGAGCAAGCAAATGCACGAGAAAATCGCCGGCTCCAAGCTCGTCATCCTGCCCAACAGCGGCCACATGAACTTCATCGATCAACCGGAGATGTGGCAAAAGGCAGTGGAAGGATTTTTGGGGGGGAAGTTAGGCTGATTCCGTAGTGGGTCTTTACGCTTTGAGGCATCGAGTGGCACAATGGATGCGCCGCGAAATCTTGTAAAAAGAAGAGTGAACGCATGAAACAATGCCCACAGTGCGATACCGGCTACCCCGATAGCCATATTACCTGTCCTACCCACGGCGTGCAACTGAACGAGATTCGCGACCTCAAGTCGGGCATGGTAGTTCACCAAAGTTACCGCATTGTCCGTAAGCTTGGTCAGGGTGGTATGGGTGCCGTTTATCTCGCCCATCATACGCTGATGAATGAGCCGCAGGCCCTCAAATTCTTGTCGAATGAGTTGAGCCAAGACCAGGCCTTCACTAGCCGATTTCTGCGCGAGGTCCGTACTCTGCGGCAGATTCGACACAAGAATGTGGTGGATGCTGGAAACCTGGAGCCTGCCGAAGATGGGACTCTCTTCTTTTCCATGGAATTCGTTGACGGGCCTGACTTGCGGAGATTTTTCCACGACGTGCCACAGCCTTTCGATGTGCCTTTGGCATTGAGCATCACGCGCGGAATTGCCGAAGGGTTGGGAGCGGCCCACGCCAAAGGAATGGTTCATCGCGATATAAAGCCTGAAAACATCTTGATGGCCCGCGAAGGGGACAATTGGCTTCCAAAGATTGCAGACTTTGGGATTGTCGCCACCAAAGAATCTAGTACCGTCTACACCTGCACAGGTGGCACGATGCTAACAATGTCCTATGCTGCCCCCGAGCAATGGCGCGGAACTCCCGCCGCCGAACTTGATGGCCGGACAGATTTATATGCCCTCGGCGGACTTCTCTACGAGATGCTCACTGGACAGACTCCCTTCAACGCAGAAAGCTACGAAGGCTGGGCACATCAGCACCAGACCACCCCGCCCCCGCCGCCCAGCGCCCTCCGCGCCGATCTGGCGAACTGGCAAGGCCTTGACACATTAGTCCAGCACCTCCTAGCCAAAGACCGCGAAGACCGCCCCAAAGACGTCGCTGAATTGCTTAATCTGCTCGATGCCGTGCAGTTAGTTGCTCCTGACGCGCATCTGGAAACAGAAATCGATGAAAACGCAGCACATTTAATCCAGGAAGCAGTTGAAAAAAGACCCAAAAACCGTCGCAGGGGCATTTTGTTCGGATTGCTGGCAGGCGGGTTTATTTTGGCCGTGTTGGTTGCGTTTTTCAGCTTACATCGATCACCGCAGCCAAAAAACATTACAATGCAGGTACCGGTTGCAGTTCAGTCCCAAACGGGAAAAAGTCAGCCAGAACAGCCTCAACAGGTTAGCCAAGCAGATCAGGTTCTAGGTTCGCTTTTTGGACATAAAACACCAAATGCGCAGATTACGACCCCCAAACCAACCAATCAGCAGTCCGGCAGTTTCCAAGGACTGAAGCCGGCACAAGTTGAGGTTCTAAAGCCCGGTGTTCAACAGTTGAGCATAGCCTATTTAGATAAACAAGCCGGCTCACTCTACGATCAGAAGCGTTTCGCGGATGCTGCTCCACTTTACGATCAAGCCTGCACTGGTGGTCTTGGTAGCGATTGCAAACGACTTGGTTCGATGTATGAACATGGCGACGGTGTAAGAAAAGATTATTCTCAAGCAGCTACATTATATTCAAAGTCATGCATAGCTGGCGATAAGTCAGGATGCGATGCTCTAATTCCCATGTACATGAATGGGATTATTTCTGAACAAGATGCTTCTAGAGCGGAAATTCTCTTCTCCGATGCGTGTAATTCGGGTAATGCTCATGGTTGCGCCAGTTTAGGTTTTATGTACGAAAGAGGGGCAGGCGTTGCCCGAAACAGTTCTCGCGCGGTCACACTTTACTCAAAAGCCTGCGATATTGGTGAGTCCCGTGGCTGTTTGAATCTCAGTGTAATGTACGCGAATGGAAGTGGTGTCACAAAGGATGATTCGCAAGCGGCTAAGCTCTCCGCAAAAGCATGTGATGGAGGTGAAGCACTCGGTTGCGCTAATCTGGCTTTTGGTTATGAAAACGGACGGGGTGTACAGCGGGATTATTCTCGTGCAGCAATTTTCTATTCAAAAGCCTGTGATGGAGGGATTGCAGTTGGATGCGGCAATCTCGGCCTTTTATACGACAATGGTAAAGGAGTAGTAAAAGATATCCCACGAGCAATTTCCCTCTATACGAAAGCCTGTGATGCAGGTTACTTCGCAGGCTGTCATAATCTTGCAATCTTGTACGAAAACGGTGATGGAGTGGCCAAAGATCCTTCTCGGGCGGTAGCGCTGCTTTTGAAGGCTTGCAATGGGGGTAGTTCCGAAAGTTGCTTTAACCTCGGCCATATGTACGATAGTGGGAATGGCGTATCTAGAGATTATGAGCGGGCTGCGATGTTCTACTCAAAGGCATGTGATGCAGGCGAAGCTATGAGTTGCAGTAACCTTGGATTCTTATACGGGAACGGTAGCGGCGTTACAAAAGATTACTCTCGGGCTGCTACGCTTTTTTCGAAATCCTGTGACGCTGGGTACGCTATGGGTTGCAGCAATCTCGGTTTTCTATATGAAACCGGAAATGGGGTAGCGAAAGATTATTCAAAGTCTGTGGAACTCTTCAAAAAATCCTGTGACGCAAGCGACGCACGTGGTTGCGCGTATCTCGGTTATATGTATGCAAACGGAAATGGAGTTTCTAAAGATATAACGAAGGCTAAACAATTTTTAAAAATGAGTTGTTCGATGGGTTTCCAGTGGGGATGTGATCGGCTCAAGGAGATTCCATAGCACAGTACTTACGTTTTCGACAGAATATTGTCGAAAACGCGAGTATAGCCGGTTTTTGCCCATTTATTCTCAAACGAAGAACGGCCCTGAATCCAGTGGACTCCGGGCCGTTTGCTGACTCGCTGACTTGCTAACTCGCTCTTACGCAGCCTTTTTCTCGGCGGCGAGGGCGGCTTTGGCCTGGTTGACGAGGCCGGTGAAGCCGGCAGCGTCCTGGATGGCGATGTCGGAGAGGATCTTGCGGTCCAGCTCGACGCCGGCTTTCTTCAAGCCGTTAATCAACTGCGAGTAGCTGAAGCCGTTCAGCTTGCAGGCGGCCGAGATGCGCACGATCCACAGCGAGCGGAACTGGCGCTTCTTCTGCTTGCGGCCGGTGTAGGCAAATTTCAGGCCGCGCTCGACGGCCTCCTGCGCGGCTTGATAGAGCTTGGATTTCGTAAGGAAATATCCACTCGCCCTCTTCAGAATCTTTTTGCGGCGGTCACTCCGCTTGGTACTGCGTTTTACGCGGGGCATAACAATTTCTCCATTTTGCGTTCGGTGATGCGGCTGGAGGCAGGAGGCGCTTTCCCTGGCGGGGCGGCGCGGTAAACCTCTTCACTCGCTTTCTACAAGCCTGAATCTCTCGCCGGGGCGAACGCGTTTCGCTTCCAGCGGGGGCCTCTCGGCCCATTAGCAAACCTGCGGCTGCCTCCAAAAAGGCTGCCGCACGCAGTGCTCAGGCGTAAGGAATCATGCGCGCAACCTTCTTGTAGTCGCCATCGGAAACCATCAGGGTCTTGCCCAGCTTGCGTTTCACTTTCGGCGATTTCGAGGTAAGGATGTGCCGCGTCTTCGTCTGGCCCCGCTTGATCTTGCCGGTGCCAGTCTTGCTGAAGCGCTTGGCCGCGCCCGTATGGGTCTTCAACTTGGGCATTTTCTTCTCGTTTGGGCGGAGAGTTTGCTCCCTCCGCATGGCCCGTGAGACAGAGCTTCCCCTGCCCTCTTGAGGCTTCAACCAGTATACAGCAAGCCTCGATTTCTTGCCGTGCACACCGCCCAACGGACGGATGATATTTTAGTCAGACCGGATTGCCTTCCTGTAAGATCGTCACTGGAGTTCTCCGCTTGATCCTCGAAGTCGCCATTCTCGACGTTTTATCCGGCCAGGAGACTGCATTTGAAGCGGCCTTCCTGCAGGCCGCACCCATCATAGCCTCCATGCCCGGTTGCCATTCCCACCAGATCCAGCGTTGCATGGAAACCAGAAATAGATACATCCTTCTAATCGAGTGGGAAACACTTGAGGACCACACCATCGGATTCCGCAACTCTTCCCAATATCAGCAATGGAAACAGCTCCTCCACCGCTTCTACGACCCGTTTCCCGTGGTCGAACACTACCAGCAGTTGCCCGCCCCTCTCTGACCCGATCGGGCCCCTACCGCACACCCTACCCGCGCAGACCCGTCCGGCCGTCTGTCCCGTTTCGGCCCACAGTCTCAATTGCGTCAATCGACAAGCGAATGGCCGCAATTGGCCATTGTCGCGGGCCAACCGGCAGCTTAGTGTTAGGACGATGGCCGTTCTCTCTGTCGATCTCGCAATCCGCCGCTGGTCCGATCTGGGCATTGTGGTGCTGGAGCGCACCCGCGCCGTGCGGGCCACGGACCTGTGGACGGTGGGCACAGGGCTGCCGCTGAAGGAGATCTTCGCCCCGGCCAGCGTTCCGGAACCGGCCGAGAGCCGCATTGTCTGCGAGATCATCCCATGGAATGACCCTGGCCCGGTGGAGGCCGAAGTGCTGGCCGGACGGCTGAATCATCTCTGCGGCGTGCGCGGCATCCGGGTGCTGATGCTGGACGGCCCGCAGGCCTGGAAGTCGCGTTCCAACGGGCTGGAGCACTCGCGGACCAGTGAGCGGCAATTGAATACCGCAGCCAAGACAGGCCTTCCCGGCATGGTGAAGCCGCTCAGCTACCGGCCCTTTGCCGAGTTCTGCCTGGATGTCTATGACGCTCTCTGCCGGAGAGGTTGGCGCAGGCTGGCCACCCGCGAGCAGCCCGCTTCCGCACAGGATCAGGAGCGTGTGTTGGTGGAGAGCTATCCGCATGCGGCGTGGAAGTCACTGGGGCTGAAGCCGCTGCCCGCCAAGCGCCGCTCCAAGGTGAGCGATCTGGCCGAGGCCTTCGGCGCGCTGCGCTCGCTGATTCCGCTCACCGTGGACCGCCCGCCCAATCACGACCAGCTTCAGGCTATCGTCGGCGGATTGCCGGGCCTGGCGCTGGAGGAGCGCAACACCGACGGGGCGCGCATCGTCGGCACGCCGCCCCGCCGCGAAGAGGGCCACTGGCGCGAAGGCTTCATCGTGCTGCCTGTGCCGCCGAAGAGTTCGCTGGGGCTGCGCTGGCTGCACTGAGCGCCATATAAGAGAAGGGCTCGACACCGGGTGCCTATTCGTAAGCGGCTGCAATTCAGCGAGACTTCTTTAGCCTGCCGATGTATTTCCGAGTATGTAAGAACCAAAACCGCCAGCCGCACTTCTTGTAAAGCCAAGCTTCATCAATAAACTGTACCAGACACCCTTGAATGTTGATTGCAGTTTGATTCGGATGTTTCTGGGTGGCTCATTCGAAGACATCTTCATCGAACGAATATCAATTCCAGATTGCTGCCATCGAAAGAGCACACGCGCCAAATCCCATTGCGGGTTCACTTGATCCTGTTGCACGAGAACAATCCCCCGGATCTTATGTGAAATGAAATAGGATGCCGAAGGAAAGTCTTCAGGAAATACCATCCAACGATTATCAAAAGCATCCTCCGCCAAGGTATGAAAATCACCATCCAGCCGGTTTGAATCCAAGAGAAACACAGGTGATCTTAGCTCCAGAGAGTGCAGTGTAGACAATATAGGAGTTGCGGCAACAATTGCGTCGGCAATCGTATTCATATCTACTACTGATTGAACAGGGATCGGGCGTGAAAGTCCGAGGCTCGTGATTTCCTGTGGGCCGGGCGATGCATTGTAGAGCGGAACAGGCGTGTACCCGCGTGCGGCAAGGGCAATCGCCGTTTTCACCCCGTTTGCTCCCGGCAAGTCCAATACGACTGCGAAGTTCAATGGAATTTCGTCGATCCAAGCAAGCTGAGGAATCTCCAATTCCTCTTTGAGCGGTGTATCCATACTCAGTTGCGCGAATAGTACGGGCGCCACCCAATCCGACCAAGGGGATTGAGGATCAGCCCATGCGCGATATAGTTCTTCTTGTGTCATGCTTGACCTCCAGCCGAAATGAGTACAACGACGTCCTGCGCATCGTTATCTATCAGTGGTTTTTTCGCGATGCGCCCATAGATGCCGATAGCTCTGCCATTCAATGTAAATACGCCTATGGCGGGAAAGAGCATTTCATTCTCCATGTAGATCGGCATAGCCTCGAACCGCTTCTGTGCTATCCACTGTGAAGGATGCCTCCTTGCATTCTTCAGAATCTGCTTGTACGAATCTGGTGAGGTTACACTTGGAATTGCAATATCTTCGCCGACTCGGCCAAAGATCGGTTTAACAACCCAATCTTGTGCAAACTCGAGCTTTTGAACTGATCGCGTCTCGGGAAGGAGTCTTCGCCATAACTTCATTTCCGTGTGAAGCATATCCCAAACAAACGGAAATCTCTTTGATTGAACCAGAATAGCTGATCCAGGATTGGTAATCGGCGTACAACTGCCTCTAAAATAGGGTGCCCACAGGGCTGAATTGCTAAGAGTCGGCAACCACTCCGCGGGATAGAACCGAAAAATGGCATCTACTTTCTGGCTTCCGAATGCTGGACAAAGACTTGCCTTCCCCTTGTCCCATCTGAGATGAGTTGGACTCACAGTCCACACACGAAGCCCGCACTCTGCTAATTTTCTCCCTAAAAATTGAATTACCTGGCGATCATCTGAATATCCGGTAGCGTGAACCATGGCTACGAGGGCGTCACTACCTGTTGCCCCAAGTAGGGCCTCGGCGTAAGACTCCACAGGGCACGGAGGAACAATGCAATCGGAATAGCATTTGCCAAGCAGTGAGGTGATTCCCGACGCTTCAATATAACCACCCGGTACGTCTGCATTCACTTCAGTAATTTTCCATCCATTCTCCGTGAAGTGAAAGTCAAAACGCATCACACGAACAGCGTTATTTGAAAGAAATTCCCTATTTTTCAGTTCTCGGCGAATTGCTTTAGGAATTGCCAGCATCTCATGTAGTTCATGCCGGTCGATCAGTTCCAGTTCTGCTTTTACTGTCTCCGCCGCTAGACCTTCGGCATAATCGCAAAGAACTCGCCATTCTGTTTCTGGGAGTATGAGCGGAAAATCGGCAAGCACGCAATGAGAATCCGATTGGATGTCCCATTTGCAGCATCGGAACATTGCGTCCACTTTCAATTGTTGCCAATCTGCCGGTGAAAGTCGAGGGCCGATTTTATAGGGAGCAGTCAATCCGAGGCTTTCCGAAAGCAGATGTGGTGTGTAGCTCACTCCCAATCTATCACTAAGGCTGGATGCGTCGGGTCTGGATTTTCATTTTGAGAACTTCAAGGCCAGCTTGGTGCCATCCCAGGTCTCAAAAATGAGACCTGGGCGCTCAATCGATACTTGATCTGAAGGGCTTTTATTGCGCCTGTGGGGCCTGCGGCGCCGCCGGCTTGGGCTTTACCACCTGCTCCTGCTTTTTTGAGGGCGCAATAATGGCGTGCAGAATGGTGCCTTCCATGCGTGGCATGAACTCGACGATGCCCGCATCACCGATGTCCTGGATCAGGCGGTTGATAATAGCGTAGCCCAGTTCGCGATGGGCCATCTGGCGGCCGCGGAAGCGCAGGCTGGCCTTCACCTTGTCGCCCTCGGTGAGGAAGCGGATCGCCTGATTCTTCTTGGTCTGGTAGTCGTGATCGTCCACGGTGACGGAGAACTTGCACTCCTTGACGGTGATCACCTTCTGCTTCTTCTTGGCGGCTCGGTCGCTCTTTTCCTTCTCGTAGAGGAAGCGCCCATAGTCCTGTATGCGGCAGACCGGGGGAATCGCATTGGGCGAGACCTCGACCAAGTCAAGGCCGCGCTCGCGGGCGATCCTCAGCGCCTCAAAAGGTGGAAGAATCCCAAGCTGTTCACTGTTTTCGTCGATAACGCGGATTTCACGCGCACGAATCTTCTCGTTGATGCGGATAAAGGACTTGGCCGAACGTTTGTCGAGTGCGATGGTGCTCCTCCAAAAGTCGCTTCCGCCCGCCTCACTGAATCATCCAGAGTACCTGCGGGCACAAGAGCGCAACCTGAGTATAGCATTGGCTCGGCTTGTCTGAACAAAGGGTTTACCGTGATTTTTTGCGGATGCTCACTAAATCGAAATCAGGCGGCTGCCGGAAAGGGGCTTTCGGGAAGAGAAGCGGAAGAGATTCAAACTGCAATTGTGAGTGATTGCGTGCTCCATAGACCGAATTTAGCGTTAGGATATAGATAGGTAGACAAACAGGAGGATAGGTATATGGCGCTCAGTATCAAAATGCCGGAAGCAGACCGTCTCGCTCGCCGTCTTGCCGCCACCACCGGGGAAACGATCACCATTGCCGTCTTGCAGGCCCTGCGAGAGAAGTTGGAGCGGGAGGAACGCAAGAAGGAAGGCAAACGCCAGATGATTGCCGATTTGATGGCAATTGCTGACCACTGTGCTTCGCTACCGGCCCTGGATAACCGCACAGAAGATGAAATCATGGGTTGGGACGAGAACGGACTTCCTTCATGATTCTTGATTCGTCTGCGCTAGTCGCTATCTTGCTCAAGGAACCAGAAGCACTTAGGTTGACGACAGCGATTGCGGAGAGTTCTATCTGCCGGTTGCCAGCTTCCTGTCTCCTTAAGGCAACCATGATTCTCATTGGGCGCGGCACGGAAGATGGAGTACGCGATCTTGACCTGTATGTTGCCCGAAGCCGCATGGAGATCTCTCCTTTTACAGAATCACAAGCACGTTTAGCGAGAACAGCATTCGAGCGCTACGGCAAGGGCCGCCATCCAGCCAAGCTCAACTTTGGCGATTGCATGGCCTATGCGCTGGCCAAGGAGACCGGCGAGGAGCTGCTCTTCAAAGGAACCGATTTCGCTTTGACTGACATTACAGCGGCAAATTACTGAGCCGTCGCGGCTCAACCACCACGACATTTAGAGTTCCATCGGCATGCAGGTCGCTCACTCGAGCGCGCACCAATTGGTTGGATTCCAGTTGGCCCTCCAATTCCAGTGGAAGAAAATTCCCCGTCAAGGCAGCGGTACGGCCGCGCGCGGCCATCTCCGCGGGAGTGTGCAGTGTAATCGCCTCCAGTTCATGCCCTATAAAGCGGCTGCGATGAGTCTGACTGATTTCTGAGGCCAAGGCGCGGAGCACGGCCATTCGCTCGGCGACTACGTTAAGCGGAACGGGGCGCTCGACTTGCATTGCCCAGGCGGGCGTTCCGGGGCGTGGAGAAAAAGAAAACAGGTGCAGGTAGCCGAAGGGCAGCGACTGAACCAGCGCAACAGTCTCCTCGAATTCGGCATCGCTCTCGCCGGGAAAGCCCACCATCACATCCGCGCCCAGCGTCAGCTCCGGCCCGGCGGCCTTCACCAGCGCCGCAACCCGCTCCGCGTAGTGCCAAGGACGATAGCGCCGGTGCATCCGCCGCAGCACGGCATCCGAGCCGGATTGAAGCGGCAGGTGAGCGTGGCGCGCCAGGCGCTCACCGCCAAACTCAGCCATCAGCCCGATTAATTCCGCATCCCAATCCATCGGCTCGATAGAGCTGAGGCGCAGGCGGGGCAATCTCGTCTGCTCGAAGATCGTGCGCAATAAGTGGGCTAGTGTGGACTTGATGGGGGCTTCAGTGCCGGTGAAATCCCGTCCCCATCGTCCCAGGTTAATTCCTGAAAGCACCAGTTCCCTTCCCCCGGCTGCCACAAAGCCTTCAACTTGAGCCAGTATCTTTTCGGCGGACAGGCTTTTGGAGTTGCCTCGCGTCTGCGGAATCACGCAGAAGGTGCAGCGGTTGCCGCAGCCTTCCTGGATCTTCAGATTGGGCCGGGTCTGCGCGCCGGGAGTGACCTGCGTTTCTTCAAGAAAGGAGTGGGCAAAGCGGTCGTCGGCCCATACCATCACCTGCGGTGAAGCCATCGGCTCGGTGTTCGATCGCTCGAGGGTTTTTGGTTTTAGAATTTGGATCAGCTCATTGCCTGTGGGAGCGGCCGTTCCTCCCAACAACCCAAAAATAATCTCCGGTGCGAGGCCCTTGTGGCTGTTGCCAATGACGGCGGCCACCCCCGTCAGGCCAGCCAGTTCGTCAGGCGCGCGCTGCGCATAGCAGCCGGTGACCACAATCTTTGCCTTGGGATTCAGCCGGTGCGCCCGCCGGATGAAGGCCCGCGCCGTCCGGTCGGCCTCTGCCGTTACGCTGCACGCGTTCACCACCACCACATCTGCCGTGGAGGGTTCGCCTGCGCGGAGACCTTCGCTATGCAGATGGCTACTGACTGCCTCACCATCGGCCCGCGCCGCCCTGCATCCGAAGTTCTGCACGTGAAAGGTAGCCGCCATGGTTACAGTCTATAGCGATTCTCCAATTGCCGTGCCCCGAAACCATAGCCCTCTAGTGGCTTTTTCCTCACGAAAAAGCCGCCTTCTGCGCCGACGGTAAGGCTACATGAATCGGAGAACAGCACTGCCTCCCGCTCATCCTCATACTTGGCCTTCGATATAATTGACGTGGTCATACCACATTTCAGGTTGCGCCCTAACGCATGACGTTCACTCTCTCCGCCGACGCTCCAACACCGCTTTCCAGCCCATCGAAGGGCAGCGCGCGGCATATTGTTGGCTTTGTTTACTTCACTTTTATTGCATATCTCTCCATTGGCTTGCCGCTGGCCGTACTGCCGCCTTACGTTCATTTGCGCATGGGATACAGCGCGGCGCTGGCCGGGCTGGTCATCAGCATCCAATATATTGCCACGCTGGCCAGCCGCCCCTGGGCGGGCCGCATCAGCGACCGCGCGGGCGCGAAGGTCTCCGTGCTGTGGGGAATGGGTTTCTGCGCGGCCAGCGGAGCCGTGTTGACCATTGCGGCGGCGCTGCACTCAATCCCCTGGCTGAGCTTGAATATTCTGCTGCTCAGCCGCTTGTTGCTGGGGGTTGGCGAGAGCTTGGGGTCGACCGGTTCGACCTTGTGGGGCATCAGTAGCGCCGGGCAAGCCAAGATGGCCAAGGTGATCTCCTTCAATGGCATTGCCACATACGGTGCTATGGCGCTGGGCGCTCCGCTCGGCGTGATTCTGGATCAAATGGCTGGGTTGGGCGCAATCGGGCTGCTCATTCTGCTCCTTGGCGCCTTCAGCCTGCTCCTTGCCAGCCGAAAGAGCCCGGTTCCCATCACACACGGCGAACATCTTCCCTTCCGCGATGTGATAGTCCGCCTGGCGCCGCACGGCTTTGGCCTTGCGTTGGGCGGCGTAGGCTTCAGCGTGCTGGCCACCTTCGTTACGCTTTTTTACGCCAGCCGGCATTGGATGGGCGCCGCCCTCTGCCTGACAGCCTTTGGTGTGGCCTTCATCGCCGCGCGGTTGCTTTTCATCCAGACCATCAACCGCCATGGGGGATTCCCGGTGGCTATCGCCTGCCTCGCGGTGGAATCACTGGGGATGCTAATGCTGTGGCACGCCGATGCGCCGTGGATCGCTCTCGGCGCGGCGGCGCTCACCGGCTTTGGCTTCTCGCTGGTCTTTCCGGCGATTGGCGTCGAGGCCGTCAAGCGCGTTCCGCTGCACTGCCGCGGAACCGCGCTGGGCGTCTACACCGCCTTTGCCGACGTCTCGTTCTTTCTGGTTGGCCCGGTCGCTGGCGCGGTCATCGGAGGCTTCGGCTACTCCAGCGTCTTTTTCTTCGCGCTGTTGTGCGTGCTTGCTGCGCTCGGAATTGTGATCGCGCTGCGCCAGATGCATTTGAAGACAGTTGCCGCGGCAACGCACGCCGAGGATCTGGACCCATCCCAGCTTTGAAGATCAAAGAATCGCTATGCTGGAGCGGCGCTCACATGCCCATCCTCCCTCGCTCTGATTGAGAAAAACTAGACTGTGCTCAGGCCGCCAATTTGCGCTTGACGAGGCCGGTCAAAGTAGCCAGTTCGCTGTTCCTCAACGGAGGCGCATCATTCCGTCATATTGCATCGAGGGAATCAGTGATGACTACATCGGTGAACTTTCTGATTTCAATCGACATATCTCGACCGATGGGTAGTTTCACTGGGATCAATTCAACTTTTCGTACTCTTCAGCCCATGGTTCTGGCCAGTTCTCATCTGGATGGGCGAAAATAGTAGAAAGGCTGCGTGCGGCATCGCTGCCTCCAAGAAAGTTATGCTGGATAAACGAGGTCAAACCAACAATCTGAATGACAGATCAAACCAACATCCCTGAATCCCGGATCGAGACCATTCCGCCAACCATGAAGGCCGTAGTTTATCGCGGCGTCAATGATCTGCGCCTGGAGACGGTGCCCGTGCCGGAGATCGGGCCCGGAGAACTGTTGGTCAGAATCGCCACGTGCGGCGTCTGCGGAACTGATCTGAAGAAGATTCACACCGGCTCGCACTCTGCGCCGCGCATCTTTGGCCATGAGATGGCTGGAACCATCGTCGCCGCCGGCGCAGGCGTCAAGAAGTTTGCCCTGGGTGATCGGGTGATGGTCTATCATCACATCCCTTGCGGCCAGTGCTACTACTGCCGCAAGCAGACCTTCGCGCAGTGCTCCACGTACAAGAAGGTGGGCGCGACGGCGGGAATGGAACCATCGGGCGGCGGCTTTGCCGAATACATCCGCGTCATGGAATGGATCGTCGCCATGGGCGGCGTGGTCAAGATTCCCGACGGTGTGCCGTTTGAGCAAGCGGCCTTCATGGAACCGGTGAACACGGTTCTGAAGGGCGTGAAGCTTCTGCATCTGGCCGCCGATGAGACGGTGCTGGTGATTGGCCAGGGCCCGATCGGCATCTTGCTGGCCGCTCTTTCCCGCCGCACCGGGGCGCGGGTGCTGACCTCGGATTTGTACCCCGAGCGCCACGCGATTGCCGCCCACTTCGGGCTGCACGAACCGATCGACGCGGGGAATGTGGTTGAGCGCGCCCATGCCGTTACCGAGGGCCGCGGCGCGGATGCGGTGATTCTAGCCGTGGGCGGCACAAAGCTGATCTCCTCGGCGATGGCGGCGGTGCGGCCGGGCGGCAAGGCGATGCTCTTTGCGCAGACGCAGCACGAAACAGCCAGCTTCGATCCCGGCGCGGTCTGCATGGACGAGAAGACGCTGCTAGGTTCATACTCAGCTTCAACGGCGATTCAGCCGGAGGTGGAAGAATTGGTCTTGGGCGGCTATCGCAACGGCTTCGACCTGACGCGGCTGATCTCGCATCGCTTTTTGCTGGAGGAGGCGGTTCAGGCGATTGAGGTTGCATCCAATCCTCAAGCCGACTCAATGAAGATTATGATTGAAGCTGCGCCGGGAGCGGGCGCCGAGCGAGGAGGAGAGAGATGGCAGGGACGGTAAAAGCCGCGATCCTCCGGGGCCGCAAGACAGTCGAAACGGTTGTCGAAGAGGGCCGCAAGAAAGCCGAGAAAGTCGTCGAGGAAGGTCTCAATACCGTCGATACGGTGGTTGAAGTCGGCTTTAACACGGTTGAGACGGTGGTTGTCAAAGGCCGCCAGAAGGTCGAATCCGCTGTCAGCCTGGGACGCAAAACCGTCGAGCACGCCCTATTTCACGATCGCGACACCATGCAGGCCGCCGTCCTCCACGGTCGCGAAGATGTCCGCATCGAGCAAGTCCCCATCTCCAATGCCGCAGCCGGCGAGCTGGTCGTCGAAGTGGGTGCCGCGCTGACTTGCGGCACCGACCTGAAGGTCTTTCGCCGTGGCTATCACGCGCGCATGATTGTTCCTCCGGCGCTCTTTGGCCACGAATTGGCCGGAACGGTGGTTGAGGTAGGTGCGGGCGCACAGGGATTCACCGTCGGCGACCGCGTGGTGGCGCTGAACTCGGCTCCCTGCGGCGAGTGTTATTACTGCGAGCACGGCCAGGAAAATCTCTGCGACGATCTGCTCTTCAACAACGGCGCGTATGCGGAGTTCATCCGTATTCCGGCGCGCATTGTGGCCAAGAATACGCTGCGCGTTCCGGCCCATGTGCCGCTGGAGCACGCGGCGCTGACGGAGCCGCTGGCCTGCGCGGTGCATGGCTTTGAGGACTCGCATCCGCATCCCGGCGACACGGTTGCGGTCATTGGCGGAGGCCCGCTGGGGTTGATGATTCTGCATGTGGCCGTGCTTTACGGCTGCCAGGTGATTGCTCTGGTCAAGCACGATGGCCAGGCGGAGGCGGCGTGGCGGCTTGGCGCATCCCATGTGGTGCAGAGCAGCAGCATCCGCACTGCGATCCGCGAGACGCGCGCGCTGACTGAAAAGAATCGCGGCGTGGACATTGCCATCGAGGCCGTGGGCGTTCCGGAGGCGTGGCAGGAGGCGGTCGAGTTGGTGCGCAAGGGCGGGACGGTGAATTTTTTTGGCGGCTGCGCGCTGGGTACGCATGTCTCGCTGGACACCAATCGCATCCACTACTCGGACATTACTCTGCGCGCCACCTTCCATCACACCCCGGACATCTGCCGCAAGGCGCTGGAACTGATCGCCAGCGGCCGCTTCCAGGCGGAGGCATTCATCACCGGCCACGCGCACCTCAACGAACTCAACCTTGTCTTTGAAAAGCTGATGAACCGTTCCAGCGAAATCAAGACCGCCATTGTCCCCTGAGGTGAAGAGATGACGACGGAAGCTATGGATAGGATGATCGAGAAAAAGGACCAGGAAGCGGCCAAGCTGGAGTTGCAGGCGCGCGGCTGGGCGGCGCTGCCGGAGAGTTATCGCATTCCCGATACTCCTCCCACGCTGGAAGAGGCGCAGGCCTGGTGCCGCCAACTGGCTCAAACGCACTATGAGAACTTTCATGTGGCCTCGTGGTTCCTGCCCAAGGCGCTGCGCCCGCATTTTCAGTCGATCTACGCCTACTGCCGCGTCTCGGACGATTTGGGTGACGAGGTCGGCTCGCCGGAGGCGGCGCTGGCTCTGCTCAATCTGTGGGGACAGGAGCTGGATGCCTGCTACGAGGGCCGCGCCCGCCATCCGGTCTTTGTCGCGCTCGCCGAGACAATCAAGGAATGCTCGATCCCCAAGGAGCCATTCGCCGATCTGCTGAAGGCCTTTCGCCAGGATCAAGTCGTCAGCCGCTACGAGACGATGGACGAGGTGCTGGGCTACTGCCGCTACTCGGCAAATCCCGTCGGACGCTTGGTTCTCTATGCCAGCGGCGAGGCCAATGAGGAGAACTTCCTCCTCTCGGACGCCACCTGTACCGCCCTGCAACTGGCTAACTTTTGGCAAGATGTGCGCTCTGACTATTCCGAGCGAGGGCGTATCTATATCCCTAAAAAGGATATGGATTTTTTCCACGTAAGCGAGGAGGAGATTGCCGCGAGCAATGCAACGCAAGCGTTTTGCGACCTGATGCGTTCTGAAGTGGCCGAAGCGCGTGTACTCTTCGAAGAAGGGCTGCCGCTGATTGGCAAAGTCAATCGGGATCTGGCCATTGATCTGGATCTCTTCAGCCGCGGCGGACTGGAGATTCTGCGAGCCATCGAAAGACGCGGCTACGATGTGCTGAGCGCGCGGCCGGCCATCTCCAAGAGCGGGAAGTTGAAGCTGTTGCTGCGCGCCGTCAGCGGCAAACTCCTGCCGTTCCTGCGCCTCGGAAGTTAGTTGTGTTTTGAAAGAGTGCGACTTGAGGATGTGCCGTAAGTGTTTCAAAATAGACATTGGCTTTAGCCCATGAGGGACGTTTCCAGGAAGTTTGGACTTTCACCACTATTTCCCTGCTGGATTTTGCTGACCTGCGAAGAAATCAGACTTTTGATTGCCAATGCCGTCGCTAACTTGCGAACCAGCCATGTCCGCGAAGCGGACGCTAACTTGCTAAATTTGCTCTCACAACCATCGCCGTGACTGCGCCAGAATCCTTCAAATTCCAGCACATGAAAAACTCCGTTTCTTATTAGGCTGTTAGATGGGTTTTGAATGGGCACGGCTTCAGTCGTGCCGCAAGCGCAACAAATCGACGACGGCTTTAGCCCCTGCGGTACACTTTTCATACCGAGTTTTTGTGGTTCTGAATGAAGGTATAGCTTGACGCACGATGCACATTTGAATGCAGCCTATGCTGCCTGCCGCCAGATCGCCAAGCGCGAGGCGAAGAATTTTTATTATGCCTTTGTCGCTCTTCCGGAGCCGCGCCGCAACGCCATCTGCGCCATCTACGCCTTCATGCGTCAGGCCGACGACATGGCCGACGACGAGAGCCTGCCGCGCGAGGAGCGCCGGCGCCGACTGGATGCGTGGCTGGCCAACTGGCGCGGCGTCTGTCACGGCGGCGATTCTTCTGACCTCGTCTTTCTGGCGGTGCGCGACGCCGTTGAACGCTATAACATTCCGCTCAATCTCCTAGACGAGCTGGTCGCCGGCGTCACCATGGACCTGGATCAGTCCGTTGATGACTGTCATCCTGAGTACAATAACGATTGTCATCCTGAGCGAGCGCAGCGAGTCGAAGGACCTGCTTCTGTTAATTCGATGGTGCTGAACCCCTCGCCCGACACCTACGCCACCTTCGCCGACCTCTATCGTTACTGCTACCTCGTCGCTTCGGTCGTCGGCCTGGTCTGCATTCGCATCTTTGGCTACACCGATCCGCGCGCGGAAAAGCTCGCCGAGGAGACCGGCATCGCCTTTCAACTGACCAATATTTTGCGCGATGTCGCCGAGGACGCTGCCCGCAATCGCGTCTATCTGCCACTGGAAGATCTCGCGGCTCACAATGTTCCGCTTGACTCGCTGCTGCATCGCGCACTCGGCGCGCTGCCCACGGTCAACGAACGCGCAGTACTCTCGGCGATAGGCCAGCGCGCGGAGAATTTTTATTGCTCAGCCCAAGAGTTGCTGCCCTTGATTGACCGCGAAAGTCGCCCCGCCTTGTGGGTGCTGGTCTCCATCTATCACGGGCTTCTGAAGCGCATCGAACGCGCGGACTATGACGTCTTTACGCAGCGGGCCAGTGTGCCGATGCCGCAAAAGCTCGCCATCCTGGCTTTCGGTCTGGCGCGGATAGGATTCGCACGGTTGCTAGGCTAACTTATTTCCGTCCGTTTATGGAAGATGCCATCTCTGCAAAATTCTCATCCTGAGCGAAGCATAGCGAAGTCGAAGGACCTGCGTTTTTTTCGCTTTGCATCAATTGCTTTTTCGTAGCAAAGGAGTAACCGCTGTCAACAGCGTCCGCGCGATCAACTCCGAGCCTTTGGCCGTCGGATGAATGCCGTCCCCCTGAATCGTGCCGGGCACGTTGATCAGACTCTTGTAGAGCATGGGCACAAAAACACTCCGATGCTTGGCCGCCAGCTTGCGATAGAGTTGCTCAAAGCTGGCAATGTACTCCGGCCCGTAGTTGGGCGGCAGAGTGATTCCGGCCAGAACAGTCTTGATATGTGCGCTATCGAAGGCCGTCAGAACAGCGTCTAGGTTACGCATGGTCTCCGTCAGCGGCAGTCCGCGCAAGCCGTCGTTGCCGCCGAACTCCACGATGACCACCGCCGGATGAAGCAGCAGAATCGCCCGCTCACCGGCAACTGCGTCCTTGGTCGTCGCGCCGCTGGTCCCCTGATTGACCACCTTGTATCGGTATCCGTGCGCATCCAGATCGCGTTGCAGCGCGTCCGGGTAGGCTTGTCCGTTTTGCAGGCCATAGCCCGCGGTGATGCTGTCGCCGAAGCAGACCACGCGCGGCCGGCTGCCGGCTGGCCTCTGCGCGGTCAAGCCCAGAACGGCCAACAGAATCACTCCAAACGAAACAATCAGGCTCCGGCAAACGTACACAGATATAGTGTAGCGAAAGACAGGGATCAGGGTTCAGAGTAATCGAGTTGATTTGAATTCAATTCATAACTCAGTTTAGGAAAAACACTTCGTGAGCTTACATGTGTCAAGGCACGACTTTACAGGCTGCGGAAAAACTCGATCAAGAGTCCAGAAGCGTCAGGGCACGACTTCAGTCGTGCCGATAAGACCCATAGAATCAATAGGGCTTTAGCCCCTGGGGTGTTTTTTCGGCTTCCCAATTGAATCCTGTCCTTTCGCAACTTGTTTCACCATTGAATGAAGTAGAAAACACGGAGGCCGACGGCTTGATTGAAGTTCGAGACGCGAAGAAGTGGATTCAAAACGGCGCGCGGCGCGTGGAGATCCTCAAAGGGATCACGCTGACCATTCCCGCCGGACAATTCGTCGCCATTGTCGGCGCCAGCGGCAGCGGCAAGAGCACGCTGCTTGGTCTGCTTGCTGGCTTGGATACGCCCAGCTCCGGCGAAATCTACCTCGACGGCGTGCCCATCCACAACCTGGCGGAGTCTGAACTGGCCACGGTGCGCGGCGCAAAGATCGGCTTCGTCTTCCAGTCGTATCAGTTGATTGCCACGCTGACAGCTTTGGAAAATGTTCTGCTGCCTTATGAGTTGAACGTCGAAGGCAGCGGGATTGCGCAGGCGCGGCGGCTGCTCGGCGAGGTGGGCTTGGCCGAGCGCATGGATCATTACCCGGTGCAGCTCTCCGGCGGCGAGCAGCAGCGTGTGGCGCTGGCCCGCGCCTTTGTCGTCGAGCCGCCCATCGTAATGGCCGACGAGCCGACCGGCAACCTCGACTCCGCCAACGGCCGCTTGGTGCTTGACCTGCTGCTGGAGCGCAACAAGAAGGCCGGAACCACGCTGGTCCTCGTGACACATGATCAAGAGGTGGCCAGCCGCGCCGACCGCAAGATTGTGCTGCGCGATGGCCTCATCGTCGAAGACACATTGCCCTACGCATCCCTCAACTCAGTTCAGGAGCAGCATGGCTAAGCGCGCATTGAGTTGGCGGCGGGCCGGGGCCATCGGCTGGCGCGATCTGCGCTCCGCTCCGGGAAAATTCGCCTTTGTCGTGCTCTCGGTGGCCGTGGGCGTTGCGGCGCTCGTGGGCGTGCGCGGCTTCAGCGACAGCTTCAAGCGCACCCTCGGAACCGAGGCGCGCTCGCTGATGGCCGGCGACCTGAGCGCGCGCATCTATCGCTTGCCTGCGACGGAGGAAACCGCCAGGATTGCATCGCTTGCCCATCAAAACGGCCTGCGTACTACCTGGGTGACAGAGACCGTCTCCATGGCCTCTGTGCCTCCCGATCCCGTTCCTTTGCTGATCTCGCTCAAAGCCGTCGATCCTGCTGACTACCCGTTCTACGGCAAGGCCGAATTGGAGCCGGCCATGAGCCTGCCGCAAGCTCTCAGCGGCGATTCGGCAATCGTGGCCGAAGAATATCTCATCCGACTGAATGCCCACGTCGGTCAGACGCTGCGCCTCGGCGGACGCAACTTCCGCATCACAGCCGTCCTCAAGCAGGAGCCGGACCGCATGGCTTCAATGAGTGGCCTCGGTCCGCGTGTAATGATCTCCCAGGCAGCGCTCGCCGCCACCGGCCTGATCGCCCCCGGCAGTCGCTCCAGCCAGCGCCTGCTGATGAAGCTGCCATCCAAAGCCGACCCCGTCTCTCTGCGCAAGCTGGTTGAGGCCGCGCTGCCCGACGCGCAGGTGATGGACTACCGCGAAGGCAATCCGGGGCTGACTCAGGGCCTCGACAACGCCACCGCCATCCTCAGCCTGATCTGCCTCGTGGCCATGGTGCTCGGCGCAATCGGCGTAGCCATGGCCATGCACGCCCACCTCGAACAGCGCATGGACATGCTCGCCATCCTGAAGGCCGTCGGCGCCAGCTCCACCGATCTGCTGCGCATCTTTCTGCTCCAAACCCTCGGCCTCGGCCTCGCCGGAGGCTTGGTCGGCGTGGCTGCCGGCGTGGGTGTCATGGCCGCGCTGCCGGCCGTATTCGGCCAACTGCTCCCCGTTCATGCGACGCTCGAATTCCCTTGGCGCTCGGTCGCCGCCGGCCTGGGAACCGGCCTGCTGACCACCCTGCTCTTCTGCCTGCCGCCGCTCTTGGATGTCCGCGCCGTCCGCCCCGTGCTGGTCCTGCGCCGCCTCGTCGAGCAAGGACCGGTCGGCCTGCGCGGCTGGCTGGCCGCCTGGTGGGCGCGACGCCTGCAACTCGCCATCGCCGCCCTGGTCGTCGCCGCCCTCGGCGGCATCGCATGGGCGCTCTCCGACTCCGCCAAAGTCGGCACCTGGTTTGCCATCCTCTTCACCATAGCTCTCGTCGTCCTGCTCATCATGGCCGCCGTTACGCTCTGGTTTCTGCGGATACTGCTCAACCGCGTCCGCCTGCGCCTGCCCTCTTTCCTGCGCCACGGCCTGGCCAACCTCTATCGCCCCGGCAACCAATCCGCCGCCGTCATGGCCGCTCTTGGAACCGGCGTCATGCTCATCCTGACCGTCTATCTGATGCAGGCCACGCTCCTGCGCGATCTGCGCACCACCGCCGCGCCCAGCCTGCCCAATGTCTTCCTCATCGACGTAACCTCCGGCGAAACCTCTGGCGTGAAAGACTTCTTCGCCCACCAGCCCGGCGTCACCCAAGCCTTGGAACTCATGCCCATCGTGCAGGGCCGCTTCCTCTCGCTCAACGGCCAAACCCTCGACCAGCTCAAGCTCCAGCACTTCCCCCGCCGCATGCTGGAAAATGCCAGCCTCAGTTGGGCCGACGCCCCTCCCTCGGGCGACAAACTCATCCAAGGCAAGTGGTGGAGTGTCCCAGATGCCTCGGAACTAGCCATCAGTGAAGGCGTCGCCCAGCGCTTGCATCTTGCCGTAGGCTCGGCGGTCGAGTTGGAGATCGGCGGCATCGTTCACCCGCTCAACGTCTCCGCCATCTACCGCCCCGACGGCCAGCATCTCGGTATGCGTGTCGAATTCGTTCTACCCTCCGCGCTGCTCCAGGACCAACCCGCTACCTGGTATGGCGGCGCGCACATCGATCCCAAGCAAGTCGCCCATCTGGAGCGCGCCCTCTTCGCCGCCTATCCCACCGTCTCGGTCGTCAATCTCGCTGATGTCCTCACGCGCATCGAGAGCGTCGTCGATCAAATCACCTTCGTAGTCCGCTTCCTGGCCGGCTTCTCCATCTTCGCAGGGCTGATGATCCTCGCCTCCAGCATCGCCAGCACCCGCTTCCGCCGCATGAGGGAGGCCGTCGTCCTCAAAACCCTCGGCGCAACTCGCATGAGAATCATCCGCACCTTCAGCGTCGAATTCAGCGTCCTCGGCCTGCTCGCCGGCTCGGTCGGCGTCACCTTCGCCAACCTCCTCACCCGCATCCTCTTGCGCAAGCTGGAAGTCGCCTTCCACATCGAGTGGCCCGCCACGCTGATTGCCCTCCTCGGCACCGCCGTCCTCGCCACCGCCACCGGCTGGATCGCCAGCTACCGCATCCTCGGCCTCCGCCCCCTCGAAGTCCTCCGCGAGGAATAGTATCCATCGACGGACAAAGGAAATCGACCCAAAGAGAAAATTGATTGAGTAGAGGTTTTGAAAGAGCACGACTTTAGTGACTGCAGAAATACTCGATAAATGGTCCAGAAGTGTCAGGGCACGACTTCAGTCGTGCCGATAAAACTCATAAAATCAATAGGGCTTTAGCCCCTGAGGAATGTTCTTTGAGGCTTTGGAGCTTTGAAAGTCCTTTTTCCGCAGCCTGTGAAGTCGTGCCTTGACGCGTATCAGCTAGCCGATTCGCTCGGAATCCGCGCCACATTTCCGGGATGAGTTTCGAGGTGGCCCACATCTCAAAATCGAGATGTGGGCCACCGTCTACCTGCCTAAAACTCCGAAACTCCAAGGTATGACGATCCCGTTTGTGAAGCATGACGCTTGATTCTCGACACCACCTGAGGCAGCGTCATCACACCAGCGAGGAGCAAATTGAAGATGTGGCCATGATCGACCAGCAACATGGGCGTCTTCTGTTTGGATGCCGAAGTTTTCGCTCCTTCATTGAATCCTGAGATCGAGACGAGGATTCCCATCGTGTTATCTGCCTTCGATTCAATCTTGGCCATGAACGTGTCGATATCAGTTGACCCAATTGGCGTGTTGGTGAATTTGGTCTCAACTAGAAAAGTGGTTCCATCCACGGTAAGCGCTCCATCAATCTGGCGACCATTTGCCACATAGCCAGGTCGTGCTTCTAACTCAAAATATACTGCTAGATCATAGAACCATCGTTCAAACTGATACCCACCCTCTTGAGACCCAAGCTTGGATGTAATCTCGGTAAGGCGGGCAGCAAGCTTCTCGATAGACTGTTGAGCGGCTATGCGTGCTGACATTTGTTCAAACGCATCTTTCCGTCTCTGTTCGGACTCTTTACTTTCGCGGATGGTTTCGTTGATTGAAAGCACCGCCTTACTGAGCCGAGCAATTGCTTCTTTCGCTTCAGGAATGCGAATTCTTGTATCTTCTTTCCGCTCTAGGTCAGGAAAATTCTGCATTTCAGCCAGTGATCTTGCCATGTCCAAGATAGCATTCTGGCCCTTCTCGTCTTTGACAAGTTGCGGCCAAAGCCACAATATGAAATCTCGTTTACTTTGGTCGGCATGCCATTGAGCCAGTGCTCTCTCGGCTATTCTGTGCTGTTGCAGAAATATCCGCAATGACGGCTTATACCAAAACGCCTTCAATAAGGCATCTTGAGTCAGTTCGACAAAAACCGGCGAGAGCTTCTTCACAAAAACTACCCCACTAATGTACTAATCAACACAACCTTGCAGGTGGCCCTAGTCTCAACCATCGTTTTATCAAGTTGAGTGTACACCCGGTCCCTCGCCTTAGGGGACCGGGGAGGAAGAGCCGATGGACCGGTAGGCAGGTGGCCCGGTCATACCAGTAATCGGGACTGTGCCCCGTTCATCACAGTTTTATCGTGATGAGCGGGTGGGCGTTCCCTCAGGCAGGTGGCCCGGGTTCGACTAACCCAATCGATGGGTGCCCCAGGTCCGGATTTTCGGACCTGGGGATCCATGAACCTAAACCGGTGTGTTTTTCTGATCTCTGATCTATGCCCCCTGATCTCGGAAGGACCGGGGAACCCGCCAGACTTACGCCCTCTTCTGGATAGACTCCAGCAACGACGCATCCATCCGCGCTTGCCAGCCACGCCCTGTAGCTTTGAAGTGTGCAATCACCTCCGGAGAGAGCCTGAGCGAGATCAACTTCTTGGTTGGAGCCTTTTGCGGCCCGCGTTTGCCTCGGCGCACCACTTTGCCTCCGCGCGTCAGATCAGCCTGCGCCAGCCACGCTCGCGCCGCCTCGGCGTTGTTCGGGTCATAGGGGCCATCCTCCGGCTCGTAAGGGATCGCGTCCCCCTCCTTGAAGGCCTGCACACGCTCCCAATCGGTTTCACTTTTTGTCGCATTCATATTGTTCGCGCTCCTCTCTGCTAGCGGGTCGGAATGAGATCACCCACACATCTTCTCCGCGCTTGGTATAGATCATAGTCAGCAGCCGCCCTCGAATCACAGCCACGGCAATATCCATCCATCGCCGCTCACCCGCTCGGCTGGAATCATATGTGCATTTGTCCGGGTTGTCATAAACGAGATAAGCATCGTTGAAGTCAAGCCCATGCTTGCTCAGATTTGACTTCCGCTTAGCCTCATCCCAAACAAACATGACTTTATTATAGCTACAATATACCTGAAATACAAGAGATCGATTGGCATTCAGATTGAGTGAATAGCCTCACCGCAGAGGACGCTGAAAACGCATGAAAAAACGCTCAAAATCGCCTTATTTCAGCTATTTACTTCACTTTTTATCCGCTTGGAACCCGACATTCGTTCTTTGACTGTCGCCCTGCAAGACAACATTTTCCCGCTATAGGTCCGACAATGCGCATTGATCGTCCTACAAGCAGACAAAAATCCCGTTTTTCCTCGCCGTATAGGCATAGGTGCTTTGGGTAGTATGCAATTGGGAAAATGCCCAAAAGCCGCGTTTGTGAGAAACTGGAAGAGCAGGCAAAATCTCCCGATAATCTCCGCTCGCGCAGCCAAACCCGCCGCGCCCCGTTAGGAACCAAGAAAAAACATGATCAGTGTCAGCAATGTCTCCATGCGCTACGGCTCCAAGATCCTCTTCGAGGATGTCAGCGTGGCCTTTATCCCAGGCCGCCGCTACGGCCTCACCGGACCCAACGGCTCCGGCAAGTCCACCTTTATGAAGATCCTTACCGGCGAGCTCGACGCCCAAAAAGGTACCGTCGTCCGCCCGCGCAAGCTAGGCGTACTGCGCCAGGATCAATTCGCCTTCGACGCCTATCGCGTCATCGACACTGTCATCATGGGCAACAAGCCTCTCTGGGCCGCCCTTGAAGAGCGCGACCGCATCTACGAGAAGCCCGAGCTGACCGACGCCGACGGCATGCGCCTCGGTGAACTGGAAGGCACCATTGGCGACGAGGACGGCTACACCGCCGAGGCCGACGCCGCCATCCTCCTCGACGGTCTCGACATCCCTGAATCCATCCACGAGCGCAAGATGGGCGAGCTGCAAGGCGGCCAAAAGGTGCGCGTCCTGCTGGCGCAGGCGCTCTTCGGCCATCCCCAGGCCCTGCTCCTCGACGAGCCCACCAACTACCTCGATCTCGAATCCATTCACTGGCTCCAGGACTTCCTGCAGAACTACGACGGCACCTTGATCGCCATCAGTCACGATCGCCACTTCCTCAACTCCGTTACCACCCACACCGCCGACATCGACTACCAGACCATCATCACCTACACCGGCGGCTATGACGAGATGGTGATGGCCAAGACGCAGATCCGCTCGACGCTCGAATCGCAGAATGCCCAGCGTGAAAAGAAGATCGCTCAACTCAACGACTTCATTGCCCGCTTCGCCGCCGGAACCCGCTCCTCGCAGGTCACCAGCCGCCGCAAGGAAGTCGAGCGCCTGCAAACCAATGACCTGGCCCGCTCCAACATCGCCCGCCCCTTCATCAAATTTGACCAGGTGCGCCCCAGCGGCAAGCACGTCCTGGAGTTCAAACACATCACCAAAACCTACGGCGAACATACGGTCATCGACAGCTTCACCGCCAACATCCTGCGCGGCGAACACATCTGCCTGATGGGCCGCAACGGCGCGGGCAAGACCACGCTGCTCAAGAGCCTGCTCAACAATTATCCGGGCCTTACCGACAAGGAATTCTCGCTCGACAACGGCACCGTCTTCTGGGGTCACGAAGCGCAGGTAGGCTACTTCCCCCAGGACGTCGGCGCAACCATCGAGCACGGCCTCACCGTCGCCGAGTGGCTCCATCGCTGGAAGCCCGACGCGCACGTCGAAGACATCCGCGGCATCCTCGGCCAAATGCTCTTCAGTGGCGAAGAAGGCGAGAAGCAGACCAAAGCCCTGAGCGGCGGCGAACAGGCCCGCCTGGCCTTCTGCAAGCTCATCCTCACCAAGCCCAACATCCTCATCTTCGACGAGCCCACCAACCATCTCGACCTCGAAGCCATTAATGCTCTAAATATCGCCCTCCAGCGCTACGAAGGCACCGTCCTGCTCGTCACCCACGACCACGATCTGATCGACGAAGTCGCCACCCGCCTCTGGGTCTTCAAAGAAAACGCCATCGAAGACTTCCAAGGCCCCTACGCCGAGTGGAAGGGCAAGCACAACTAATTCTTTTTCAGTCAGCAAAGTTCACTCATCTGACTATTAGCATGAGCGAGTACTGTGCCATCAATTTCGCGCTTTTGTGGAATGGGTGGGAGGTTTCGCACAAGGTCAAAGGCGTGCGCGAAAGAATCGAGGCGGCAGGAGCGGAACTTCTCTACCTTCCACCCTATTCGCCGGACCTGAACCCGATCGAGAAGGCTTGGTCCAAACTTAAACTGCTGCTCCGCTCGGCCAGAGCGCGTGCCAGAGAGGTTCTCGATCAGGCCATTAAGGATCTTCTCCCACAGATCACGCCAGACAACGCTCAGGCGTGGTTCAGGTTCTCCGGGTACGGTGTACACCTATGAGAGAAATGCTTTAGCTCGTCCGGCAGTGTGGTTCTGTGCCCCGTGTTCAGTACATTGATGGCGTCCTCGCTTTTTGTCCGTTGAGAGGCTGACGATCTCGTTTGAGAGACTAACTTTTTGCACGGCTCACCTCCAGCATAGGCAGAAGGCGCTGGAGCAGATGAATCTGCAAATTCAAGCCGTCCTCAGCAATCTCGATGGAAGCACCGGCCTGGCCATTATGGACGCGATCTGCTCAAGCTGGCTCAACTGCGTCACCCGCGCATTCGCGCCCACCAAGAGACCATCATGAAGTCGCTCGTCGGCGACTACAGTGAAGAACATCTGTTCACGCTCCGACAATCCCTCAAAGCCTACCGATATTACCAGGAGCTGATCCAGGAAGTCGATGCGCAGGTGAAGCAAATGCTGCTCACCGAAATCGGTCCGAATCGCGATCGATACCCGACGGCCGCCGCCTTCTGCTCATGGTTGAGGCAATGCCCAGACCCAAAGATCAGTGGCGGACGGGTGTTATCCTCGCGTAGCTGCCCCACCAAAAACTGCGCCGCTCTCGCGCTGCGCGTGGCTGCGCAGTCGTTACACCGCAGCGACGGTTTCCTTGGAGACTACTTCCGCCGCATGAAAGCCCGCATGGGCACACCCAAGGCCATGACCGCTACCGCCCACAAGCTGACCCGGATCATCTTTCACATGATCGCCACCCAACAACCAAACGACGCCACTGTCTTTCAAAAGCAAGAAGAGCGCCGGCATCACCAGAAATCGGCCAGGCTTCAGGCACAAGCCAGAGAACTCAGGTTCCAGCTCGTGCCCATCAATGTTGTTCCTTAGGAGAGACGGGCGTTTTCCCTTTTTTTAACGATTCGCTACTATCGTCTGCGCGTGGTTGGGATCAACCTGGGCATTCTTGTGCGCAGGCTTGTAATTGTTGCCTGGGCGTCAACTGGCCCCGTTTTTTCATTTCTCGCAGACATGGGCACAGATCATCAACACCGAAACAGGCATTGCAACTTTCTTGATGGCATTCCTGATCCAGAACACGCAAAACCCTGATGCACGCGCGATCAATCTTAAGCTCAATTGACCTCAAACGACCGATAAGCGAGCAGTTTGCCCTACCACCAGTGGCCCACGGTAGGTGGTGCGAAGATAGAGATGCATGAGTATGTTTACCTCCGAGGCCGTAGTTCTGCGCACCTGGCCGGTCCATGAGGCCGACCTGATTGTAAGCTTTTTCACGCGCGACTACGGGCGGGTGCGGGGCGTGGCCAAGTCGGCGCTGAAGAGCCGCAAGCGCTTTGGAGGGGCGCTGGAGCCGATGACGGTAGCGCGGGCCTGGTTTGCCGAGCGGCCCCGGCAGGAGCTGGCGCGGCTGGATCAGTTGGAGATTCTGCGCTCGCCGCTCTCCGCGCCGGTCGATCCCACGCGCCTGGCGGTTCTCAGCTTTTACGCCGAACTGCTCGACGAGGCGCTGCCCGACCACGATCCCCATGAGACGGTCTTCCGTCTGCTGCTCTCCGTCCTCGACCAGACCTCCGCTCTCCACGCAGAAATCGTCCAGCCGTGGATGCCGCTGACGTACTTTCAACTGTGGATGACTCGCCTGATGGGTTTGTTGCCAGACCTGGCGCACTGCACCACCTGCGGCGAAGCATTGCATGCAGTGAAGGAATTGCATTCAGCGGGGACTTGGTTTGATGCTTCGGCCGATGGACTCTTCTGCCCTGTACATCGCAATGGCAGCGCAAGCGAGTTGGCCGTCGATTCATGGCAACTGGCGCAAAGGATGCTGCGCGCTCCGGTCGCGTCCTTCGCAGGCGAACCCTGGCCCAGACGGCGCGCACAGGATCTCCGCCGTTTCACGCTGCAAGCCCTGGAGCGTCATCTGGAGCGCAAACTGCGCTCGGCAGAGGCGCTGGCGCGGCTGGGAGGATGAAATCCTCTGACCTGCCGAAGAAACATAAGTGGCGTCGAATTCCAATTTGCAGCAGCAGGCCACAGTGGAAGCATGCAATAGTTTCACATCTCCCGCGCCCGCTCGATGGCGCGAATGACCGCTGAGGCCTTGTTGATCGCCTCCTGATGCTCCAGTTCCGGGACGGAGTCGGCGACGATGCCCGCGCCGGCCTGCACGTATCCTTCGCCGCCAACAGCCAGCATTGAGCGAATCGCAATGCACGAGTCGAGATTGCCGGAAAAATCGGCGTAGAGGACCGCGCCGCCGTACGCACCGCGCCGGGTGGGTTCCAGCTCCTCGATGATTTCCATGGCGCGGACCTTCGGGGCGCCAGAGAGCGTGCCGGCGGGGAAGCAGGCCCGCAGGGCGTCCACGGCGGTCAGTTCGGGCTTGAGGCGGCCTTCGATGCTGCTGACAATGTGCATGACGTGCGAGTAGCGCTCGACGAACATCAGTTTGTCCACCTTGACCGAGCCGAATTCGCTCACGCGGCCGACGTCGTTGCGGCCCAAATCGACCAGCATCACGTGCTCGGCGCGCTCCTTCTCGTCGTGGATCATCTCATCGGCGAGGGCGGCATCCTCAGCCTCCGTCAGGCCGCGCGGGCGCGTACCTGCGATGGGCCGATACTCGACCTTGCCCTGATGGACGCGGACCAGCAATTCCGGCGAGGAGCCTGCCAGCTCTACGACTGTGTTGGCCTTTGACTTCTTTGCCCTCTTCGCTTCCTCCGGCTTACCGCCGAGCACGCCTTCCGGGGCGAAGCGCAGGAAGAACATGTAGGGGCTGGGATTCACTGTGCGCAGGGAACGATAAACCTGGAAGCTGTCCGCCTCCGGCTCGATGTCGAAGCGCTGCGAGAGGACGACCTGGAAGATGTCCCCAGCCTTGATGTACTCCTTGGCGCGCTCGATGGACTCCAGGAAGTCCTTCTTGGCGGTGCGGTGCTTCACCTTGAGCTTGCCTTTGCTCTTGCCGGCTGCGAGCCGAGGCAGCGGCTGAGCCAAGCGCTTCTCCAGACGGTCAAGGCGCGTAATGGCTTTGTCATACGCGTCGACGGGCTTGCCGCGCGTTACATCGGCGGTGACCACCAGCCAGATCTCCTTGCGCACGTGGTCAAAGGCCAGCACCTCATCGAAAAAAAGCAGGCAGGCGTCCGGCACGCCGAGCTCGTCCTTGGCCAGCGTGGGCAGGTGCTCGATTTGGCGGACCGCGTCGTAGGCAAAGAAGCCGACAGCGCCGGCAATGAAGGGCGGCAATCCCTTGAGGCGCGCCGGCTTATGGCCGCCGAGGGCGCGGCGCAGCACGGCGAAGACATCGCCCTCAATCTGGACGACTTTCTTGCCTTCGGTGATGGTGATCTCGCGGCCGCGGGCGACGATGCGCTTGAAGGGCGCGAGGCCGATGAAGGTGTATCGGCCAACCTGCTCGCCGTTCTCGACCGATTCGAGCATGAAGCACTCACGCTCCGGCCATGCGGCGCGAAGAAAGGCCGAGACCGGCGTTTCCAGGTCGGCGGAGAGCGTCCGGTAGACGGGAACTAGCGTGTGCTCTTGGGCAAGCGCGAGAAATTCTTTGCGGCTGGGCTGAACGGAATGGGCTGAGGCTTTCACAAACTCAGTGTAACTGTCAGCAGCTCCACATTGTGAAATCTGGGTGGACAAACGCTTTGACAGTGTTGCGGGACTGCTAGAACTCTATGCGCATATATTATTGATATTTAATATGTTAGATGGTTTAATTTCTAAACAGTCAATAAATAAAGGCAAGAAAATCCCGCCGAAAAAATATCGCAAACGGGAGTGCGCGGGCGCAGCTCCATTTACACTGAAGTGATTCCTCATGGATTCCCAATTGCGACAAACATACCGGATCTAGCCTTCAATATCCAGAAGCGGGAGGGCTCCCTAAAAAAAAACGGGAATCAGAAAGTCCGGCTGGCCATGGACTTCCACATTTTCTCCAAATGCAGTAGCATCAAAGCGGTAAGGCGTAGTAAAGTCAAATCAGTTAAGCTGAGTGAGGATACCCCATTGATTAAGCAGGACATCGTCCATCATGTGATTGAGCGCACGGGCCTGCCCCGCATCAAGGCGGAGGCGGCCGTGGATACGGTTTTCGAGGGCCTTAAGCAGGCTCTGACTGCCGGTGAGCGCATTGAATTGCGCGGTTTTGGCGTCTTCAGCGTGCGCGCCCGCAAAACCGGCATCGGTCGCAACCCCCGCACCGGCACCGAGGTCAGCATCACTCCCGGCAAAGCTGTGCGCTTCAAGCCCGGCAAGGAACTGCACGTGCTGGAAGTCGGCGCGGCCAAGTAAGCGTCTGCCTGTGAAAGGGTGCACCTGCACTCTATGCTCGTCCTTAGTGTTCATGAGCGCGAGTTTTCGGCGTCGCACACTGCAGTCGGCGCGCTGATCGATACGCTTGCCAGCAGCAATGACCGCATGTGGCCGCTGGGCAAGTGGCCTCCGATGCATTTTGACCGTTCGCTGGCAGTTGGCGCGGCTGGCGGGCATGGCCCGGTCCATTATTCTGTAGAGGAATACCAACCATCAAACAGAATTGTATTTAGCTTCTCCGCGCCGCGCGGTTTCAATGGAACGCACCGCTTTGAAATCGAGGAACGGCAAGGAAAAACCGTTTTGCGCCATGTGATCGAGATGTGCGCGGAAGGTCCTGCTCTCCTGAGCTGGCCACTGATCTTCCGGCCTCTGCATGATGCCTGTCTGGAAGATTGTCTGGACCGGGCAACGCTCTGCTTGGGAATCGCTCTAACTCATCCAGCGCGCTGGTCACCCTACGTGCGCCTGCTGCGCGCAGTCATGCGAGCAGTTTCCAGACCGGCGCGGCGATAGACCTTGGCAGACAATATTTGAGTCTTGGACGACATGGAGAGCGGCTGATGGGATCGTCTGCCAAACCGCAGATACTCACATCAGGCGCAACGCGTCCATGTCCACAATCAGATTTTTGTGCGGAATCTGAGCTTGGCCGGCGTGAGCGAGCATCGCGCGCAGTGCGGCGTTGAGAGCTTTGCGCGAGGCTGCTTTGAGGATCAGGTGAAAGCGGTAGACGCCTTTGATGCGGGCGATGGGCGCAGTGCAGGGACCGAGCACGCGGACGCCTTCCGGGGCGGCCTTCTGGAACCAATTGCCCAGCTCAGTGGACCAGGCGGCGGCTTCTTCCAGCTTGGCCGACTGGATGAGTATGTTGGCCAGCACGCCGAAGGGCGGGTAGTGCATCCAGCGTCGGTACTTCAATTCACGCTCGACGAAGGTGGCGTAGTCGTGGGTGCTGGCAGCCACAATTGCGTAGTGCTCCGGGTAGTAGGTCTGCACTACGACGCGCCCCGGCAGTTCGCCCCGTCCGGCCCGGCCACTGACCTGTGTCATAAGCTGGAAGACACGCTCGGCAGCCCTGAAGTCGGGCATCGACAGCGAGTGGTCGCAGCCGACCACGCCCACCAGCGTGACGCCGTGAATGTCGTGGCCCTTGGCGATCATCTGGGTACCGACTAGCAGATTGATCTCGCCCGAATGCAGGCGGGCGAGCAGACGTTCCATGTCATAGCGGCCGCGCACCGTGTCGCGATCCATGCGCCCGATGCGCGCCGAGGGAAAGATTTCGCCCAACCGTTCTTCCCCTTGCTGCGAACCCGCGCCAAGATAGTAAAGATGCTCGCTCTCGCACTGCGGGCAGTGGGCTGGGACGGTGCGCCGGTAGCCGCAATAGTGGCATTCGAGGCGTTGGCCTTCGCGGGCCTGATCGGCCTCCTCAACGGCCGGCTTGTGGTGAGTGAGCGCGATGGCGCAGTTCTCGCACTCCAGCTTGGCTCCGCATGCCCGGCACATCACCGCAAACGAATAGCCGCGCCGATTGAGCAGGATCAGCGCCTGCTCGCCGCGATCGAGAGCGGCTTTGGTCTGCTCCACCAGCGCGCGCGAAAAGATCTGCTCCTTGCCGGTCTCCTTGAACTCCTGGCGCATGTCGATCAGCTCGACCGCCGGCAGGGGCCGGTTCATCACGCGGTCACGCATCTCGATGCGCTGGTACTTGCCCGCCGCCGAGTTCTGCCAGCTTTCGAGCGACGGCGTCGCCGAACCCATCACCACCACCGCGCCTTCGATCTTGGCGCGCATCACGGCCACGTCGCGGGCGTTGTAGCGGGGCGTCTCCTCCTGCTTGTAGCTCTGGTCATGCTCCTCGTCCACTAGGATCAGACCGAGCATCGGTACGGGCGCGAAGATCGCCGAGCGCGTACCGACGACGATCGGCGCGTCGCCGCGCCGGATGCGCCGCCACTGCTCGCTGCGCTCTTCCGGCGTGAGCGCGGAGTGCAGCAAAGCCACCTTGTCGCCAAATGCCGCGTCCAACAGACCGACGCTCTGCGGCGTCAGGCCAATCTCCGGAACCAGAAGGATGGACGACAATCCCCGATCCAGCGCCCGCTGCATCGCCGCCAGATAAACGGCTGTCTTGCCTGAGCCAGTCACTCCGTGCAGCAGAAAGGGCTTGAAGCTCCCAAGAGCGGCCGCTAGGCAGGCCAAGGCGTCGACCTGTGGTTCGTTGAGGCGGATAGGCCCAGGCTGGCTTACCAGGCCCCCCATGCGGAAGGCGGCGGGACGCTCGTCGATGCGGACCAAGCCGCGGCGAACCAGGGTTTGCAGTGTGGACGAGGGCAAGTCTTTGCGGCGCAGTTCAGCCAGCGGCAGTTCGCCGTCGCAGGCGGCCAACTCGGCCAGAATTGCCTGCTGCTTGACTGTTAACGCGGGCAGCCGCGCTTCGGGAATCAACACGGCAAAGCGCTCGGTGCGTCGTGCATCGCGTTCGGCGGCTGCCGTCTCGCGGGCGATCCATTTCTTGCGCGTGAGGCTGGCCAGAACCGGCAGGGAGGCCGCAGTGGCCGTGCGCAGCGTGGAGACCTTCACCGGCTCTCCCGAGGCCAGACGCATGAGCACGCGGCGCTCCAGATCCTGTTCCTCGGCGGAGAGTTTGCTCTTGCGCCTGGAAATGCTTTTCTGCGCGGGATCTCCATCCATGCTCTCCGCCAGAACATCGCGGCCCAGATCGGTGATGCGGTAGTAGACGGTGCGACGGACTTCGGCCATCAGCGGCAGCATCCCGCGCAGGACCTCGCCGAGCGGCGCCAGGTAATACTGGGCCATCCATTCGCCCAGCTTGAGCAGAGACTCACTGAGCAGCGGTTCGTCGTCCAGAATCGCTTCGATATTCCGGATCGCGAAATCAGCCGATGGCTTGGCGATCAACCCGGTTACCACGCCGATCAGCTTTTCATTGTTGAAGGGCGCGATGACCCGCGTTCCGCGCTGCGGCAGTTGCCCCTCCGGCGCCGCATAGGTAAAGGTGCGGTCCAGCGGAACGGGCAGAGCGACTTCGCAGTAAACAGGCATGGGAGGCAAGTTTCAGTGTAGGGGATGGGACTAATGCTTTGGGAGGTTCATTCTAAACTGAACAAAGGAGGGACTATGGCCGACGGACGTGAGGAGCGCGAAGAACAGGAAAAACGCCGTGAACTGGAGAAGCAAAAAAATCAAGAGGACCGGATCGACCGCTTCCGGCCGGATGAGTGGGAGCCGGAGCGGATTGACTCGTAGGGCTGATGAAAACGGAATCCGCCGCGCGAGCGGTGTGGTCTGACCACTGAGTCGGCATGGCGTTCTATACTGATTGAGTCCATGAGTGAAAAAATTATTGCTGTTCTAGTGCATTTTGTAACCCACGTGATCGACCTGGGCGGCTACGCCGGGATTGTTGCGTTGATGGGGATTGAGTCGGCCTGTATTCCGCTTCCTTCTGAGATCATTCTTCCCTTTGCGGGTTCGCTGGTTTACTTTGGGCGCTTCGGCGGCGGCAATCCTTGGTTGGGCCTTGCGCTGGTGGCTACGGCGGGTGCTATCGGCTGCAACCTTGGCTCGGTGGTCGCCTACTGGATTGGCGCCAAGGGTGGCCGGCCGCTGGTGGAGCGCTACGGCAAATGGGTGCTGATGAGCAACCACGATCTGGACCGCATGACGTACTACTTCGACAAATACGGCTTCATCATGGTTTTCGTTGCGCGGTTGCTGCCGGTTGTGCGGACATTCATCGCCTTTCCGGCTGGCATAGCCAAGATGCCGCAGCTTCGCTTTCACATTTATACCTTTTTAGGTTCCTGGCCGTGGTGTTTTGCGCTGGCCTATGCCGGCATGAGGCTAGGCGAGGCGTGGCACACGGACCCGCGCTTCCACGCCGCTTTCCATCGCTTTCATCTGGGGGTGGAACTGGCGCTGGTGGTCGGGATTGTCTGGTTCGTAGCTTCGCACCTGAAGCGCGGGAGGCGCCTCGAGGCCGCGTAACAGCAAATGGGACAGAGGCAGGACGAGGGCAACCCACAAGGCGTACACTGTTTCGGTTGCCTGATGAAGGTTTTACACGGCCCGGATTTCCGGAGCAATCTAAATGAAGTTAGGAGAAACGATGGGAACTCAAGAGCAAGGTGGCCAAAAGATAGCCGGAGCGCCGGCAGTTGCGCCCGCCACGGGCAAACTGGGAGTGATGGTGGTCGGCCTGGGTGCCGTGGCCACGACGATGATCGCCGGCGTCGAAGCCGTCCGACTGGGGCTGGCCAAGCCAATCGGCTCGCTGACGCAGATGGGGACGATTAGGTTAGGGAAGCGCACCGACAACACTTCTCCTCTTATCAGAGATTTTGTACCCTTGGCCAAGCTGGAAGACGTGGTTTTCACCGGCTGGGACATCTTTGAGGACAATGTATATGAGTCGGCCTCGCACGCCGCGGTGCTCGACAAAGAGACACTCGCGCAACTGAAGCCCTACCTGGAGACGATCAAGCCGCTGCCCGCCGTCTTCGACCAGTTTTACGTGAAGCGCCTGCACGGCACGCACGTCAAGACGGGCAAGAACAAGCGTGACTTGGCCGATCAAGTCCGCGCCGACATTCAGGCCTTCCGCAAGACCGTGGACCGCGTGGTGATGATTTGGGCCGCTTCTACAGAGATCTTTTTGGAGCAGTCCGCCGTCCATCAGTCCATAGAGGCCTTCGAAGCGGGCCTGGAAGCCAACGACCCCGGCATCGCGCCCTCGCAGATCTATGCATACGCGGCGCTCAGCGAGGGCGTTCCCTTTGCCAACGGCGCGCCGAACCTGACTGTGGACTTCCCGGCGATGGTCGAACTCTCCAAGCGCAACGCCGCGCCCATCTGTGGCAAGGACTTCAAGACGGGCCAGACGCTGATGAAGACAATTCTCGCGCCGGCCTTCAAAGCGCGCTTGCTGGGCGTGAAGGGCTGGTTCTCCACCAATATCCTGGGCAACCGCGACGGCGAGGTTTTGGACGATCCGCAATCCTTCAAGACAAAAGAGGAATCGAAGCTCGGCTCGCTCGATTACATTTTCCAGCCGGAACTTTACCCCGACCTCTACAAGGACATCTTCCACAAGATTCGCATCAACTACTACCCGCCCCGCGGCGACGACAAGGAAGCCTGGGACAATATTGACATCTTCGGCTGGCTCGGCTACCCGATGCAGATCAAGGTGAACTTCCTGTGCCGCGATTCGATTCTGGCCGCGCCTATTGCGCTAGACCTGGTGCTCTTTCTGGACCTGGCCAAGCGCACGCCGTCGCTACGTTCGATCGGCATTCAGGAGTGGCTGAGCTTCTATCTCAAGTCGCCGCAGAGCGCGCCCGGCCTTTATCCGGAGCACGATCTCTTCATCCAGTCGATGAAGCTGAAGAACACGCTGCGGCACATCATGGGCGCGGACCTGATCACCCACCTCGGCCTGGAGTACTACGACTGAGGCACCTGCATGCGGCCAGCATTTTTTATTGGCTATTCACAAGTAAAACGCCTCACCTTCTCAGGGTGGGGCGTTTTTTATGCTGATAGTATTTTTAGCAATGCTCTAACTGCGCTGGGCATAGAGAAGAAATTCGTGGTTGCCTTCCATGCCGGTAATCGGAGAGGCGATGGTTCCCGCAACGTACCAGCCATGCGAACGAACGCAATCGGCCACCTTGTCGATTGCCAGTTGATGCGCCTCAGGATCGCGGACAATGCCTCCCTTGCCGACGTGCTCGCGTCCGGCCTCAAACTGCGGCTTGACCAGGATGACGGCCTCGGTGAGCGCAGGCGCCGCACTCAAGACAGGCTCCATAAGCAGCGTGGCGGAGATAAATGAGACGTCCATCACCAGCAGTGTAATATCCGCACTTCCCTGCCCTGCCGCCAATGATCTCGGTTCAAGCAGCCGCGCGTTGGTCCGCTCCAGCAGACGGACGCGCGGATCATTGCGCAGTTTCATGGCAATCTGGCCAAAGCCGGTATCAAGGGCAATGACCTGAGCGGCGCCATGCTGCAAGAGGCAATCAGTGAAGCCGCCCGTTGATGCGCCTACGTCCAGGCAGACGCGGCCTTGGACAGCAATCGGCCAATGCGCCAGCGCCGCAGCCAGCTTGAGCCCTCCGCGGCTCACGTAAGGCAGGTCTTCGCCCAACAGGCGGATGGGAGCGTCGGCTGGGACCATAACGCCGGCCTTGTCCACCTTCTGCTCGCGCACCAGAACCCGACCGGCCAGAATCATTGCGCGCGCCCGCTCCCGGCTAGCGGCCAAGCCCCGCTCGACCAGCAGCAGATCCAAGCGCATTTTTGTTTCGCGGAAGACTCCGTCCATCGCTCCCACTCCCATCCCAGCACCAACCCAGCCACCAATTCAAACGCAAAACGGCCAAAGAGGCTTCTCTTTAAAGAAAATCCTCTTTGGCCGGTCTTGCAGATCGTTTCACTGGCACTTCTATTGCAACGCCTGACACGCAGCCAGAGAAGCGGTGGCTGCGGTGCCGGGTGAATTGCAAGGCTGTCCAAAGCCGGGAACGCGGCTCACGTCGTTGATGGTTCCACCTGTGCCATTCTGGGTGCTGACGCGTACATCCACAATGTTGCCAACCATTGGAAGAACGGTATCTACAATGTCATAATCCGTTCGGATGATGGTGAGGATGTCACTGTCAGGAGCGGCAACATAGACCTTGCCCTGTGTAGAATTCTGCGTGGAGACCACCGTGCGCGGATGGCCGGTGACAGGAAGCGTCTTTTCAACGGTATGCGAACTCAGATTCACAATGGTCACCGTCTGGTCCGTCTGGTTGGCTGTATAAGCCCGGCTGCCATCATAAAGAACAGTCACGCTGGCAGGATTGTTGCCTACCGGAATCGTAAACGTGGTTCCAAAAGTTGGGCTGTCGTTGCCGTACTGGTCCAGACTGGTGTCGATTACGCTGATTGTTCCGCCGTCGTAGTTGGCCACAATCAGTTGATTTGTGGCGGAATTATACTCGGCATAAACGGGACCAGATCCGGCTGGCAATTGCAATGTGCCATTCACTGGGCAATTGATCTTTTGTCCAGCCTGATTTGTCGCTGGACAATTATCATCCAGTGTATTGTTCGAAGTGTTGATGACCGAGATGGTGTCACTGCCCCGGTTGAGCACAAAGAGCCGAGAGCCGTCAGCACTTTCCATAGCGTAAACCGGGCAATAGCCGACCCAAATCGGCGGATCAGTTGAATAGTTGGAAGATTCAACTCCGGTCACCGTGCCGTTGACGCCAACCGTCGAGGGAGACGCGTTGCAGGCGACCGCGCTGGAAACATTGCCTGGTTCAAGATTTGCTGGATTCGAGTTGGATCCCTGACTGATCGCAAAGTAGCGACCGCCGCTACTGCCCCCCACCAGCATTACCGGCGTAGGTGCCAGCGGAATGTTATAGATGGGAGTCAAGGGATTCCCGATGAAGACATCCATGTCGCTGTAATTCATGGTCAGCGGATCGGTGTCCCAAGGCAGGGGGCATGGGGCCGAAGTGGTATCCAAGCCGCACAAATCGGCCGCCCACAATCCCGCCGTGGGTGAAAACAAATTGACTAGGTGTGCTGTGCTCGGTATGGTCGAGGACAACACCAGCTTTTGCTGCAAATTGCTGGAGATCGGAAATTGGCTTAGTGTGCCGTCGCTATTGTAGGTATAACCATTCGATCCGCCCAAACTTACGGTAAACGCCGTTGGACCGGGACCGATCGGAGCCGTGGCCATGATCGAGTCGCCGGAATAATCGATAATTGTGGCGTTGCCCTGTGCACTTGTTGAGGTGGACGAAACCACGATGGCGTAGGAGGTGACCTGCGCAGGAGGGCCACTGGCGCTGATCGGCACCACGGTCGGACGATAGTTATTGCCGCATCCGGCCACCAGCGCTATAGCCGCTAATGCCACGCCTGCCTGAACCAACCGACAACGCGTATGGTAAAAATTCATGCGAAAAAGCCTCATTCCGTTCTGTATCTGCTTACTTTCCGATTGTAAATCAGCAGACCATGGGTTGGACGCGGCAGATGCCAAAGGGTATCGAGGCGCGCAATCGCTCTCACAACAATCCCCGCCGACTTCGCAGTTTAGGATGGATGCGTGGCGCAAATAAATCTGCAATGGCAATCGAAGGTGGTGCTTCTCCTCGTGCTGCCCGCAACCGGTGCGGAGATCGTTCTTCAGACCCAGTGGTGCGTGAGCCATGACTGGCAAGTGGCGCTCTGGACGCTGGGCATGAGCCTGATCTTCGCATCGGTGGTACTGAAGCTGCGCGCCGCCACGCCCATGGCGGCTCTTGCCGGGGCAGCGATCACTGCCTGCCTGATCTTTTCCACGATGATTTATTGGCCGACTGCGGGCCTTCCTTTTGCACCATGGCACACAGCCTTGATGCCTATATTGGCGGTCGTGGGCCTCACCCTACTCTCTACCCGCCTGGGCCGGATGCACAAAGAGATGCTGGGAACTGCGGAGAGACGCCAGGGGCGCACGGCGGCTCAAGTGGCGGCAAACCTGGGCGTGGCGGCCATGGCCTCCAGCTTTTTCGTCCAGCTCTGGCTGATTGATACACACTGGTTCTCGACCAGCGGCTTGGCGCCCATTCCCATCTTTGCGCCAGTCCTGGCGGCGCTGGCTGAGGCCGGCGCTGACACGGTCTCCTCGGAGATCGGCCAGGTTTTGGGCAGGCGGCCACGGATGATGACTACACTGCGCCGGGTCGAACCGGGGACCAACGGCGGCATCAGCTTGGTTGGCACACTGGCGGGCGTGGCTGCCGCAGCGATGATTGCTGCCGTCGGGGCCTGGGCGCTGGGTGGCGGAGTAGAAATCTTCTGGGTCAGCACCGCAGGCGGCGTCTTCGGCTTCTTCTTTGACAGCTTGTTGGGCGCAACCCTCGAGCGGCGTGGCTGGCTGAACAACGACGCGGTGAATTTTCTGTCCACCGCCAGCGCGGCAGTCTTTGCGCTGGCAATACTGGCGTTGATGCCTCATCCCGGAGTGAGATAGGAAACTTGAACAAATGTTCAATGCAGGTGCATCCGCCAGGCCGTATAGCTGAGAATCTCGTGCGCGATGCGCTGGAACTCTGCCCAAGCACCGCTGGCCGCGCCCTCCACCTGCACGCGTGGGCGCGGCGAAGTCAGCACGTCCAGGCCATCGGCAGCGCAGATCTCATGAATGCGGAAGAGGTGCGTTCCGTCGCTGACGATGACTAGCCGCCGCAGCCCGTTGGCGCGGGCAATCACCGCAATGCGCCGCGCCGACTCCTCGGTGTTGCGGCTCTCGGTCTCGGCGATGATCGCGCTCTCCGGAACCCCCATGGACCTCAGATACTCGCGGCCCACGGCCCCTTCGTTGTACTGATCACCGCCGTTCCCGCCCAGGGTAATCATCAGCGGAGCAATGCCGTGCTCGTAGAGCGAACGCGCGTGCTCCAAACGGGCGCGGTAGACCGGCGAGGGTCGTCCGTCATACTCCGCCGCGCCAAAGACACCAATCGCATCGGCGGAAGCCGCCTGATCCTGCCCCGCGTAAATCTCAATCTGCGCGTAAACCCAATAACTCCAGCCCAAAGCTCCCACCGCCAGCGCTAGCAGCAACCACAGCGCGGCGCGCTGCATCCAGTTGCGAGATTTAGGACTGCTTCGGCGCTTCATTGGAACCTTTCAAATGCAGGGAACAGGAAACAGGAACTAAGATTTGATTCCTTGGAAGTGGGATTGGTCAAGTTTTGAAAATTTTTAGTGCACCATCCACCCACCTGCTCATTCCTACAATATGTCATCTAACTTTTTCTCTATAATGCCCGACCCGTATTGAGCCTCTTCTGGAAGGTCACAGGCGAGTGAGGCTGGGACGATATCCTCCGCCAAGCAGTTAAGCTTGTCGTCAAATGAGCTTACATAACAAAGAAAGGGGTTGTCGTGTGGGCGGCGAAATTGCGGCAAAGGCCAAGGGGCATCCTTCCAGCCGCTAACCAAGCCGATAATTGGCCCACGCTTTGAATGGAGGCCGTAGTCTCCAAATCGAAATCGAACAACAGCATTTTCGCTGCACAGGCCTCTGATATCTACCCCGGTCTCTCCAACTACCCTTGGTCCGAAAAATATTCCGTATGCTCGACCTTTTCCATCTGAACGCACTAGGACGCCGACACCGTAACCGCCAGTAGGCAATGGGACCAAGAAAATGGAACCATTGGGAGCATGAAATCTTGTACTCATTTCAGATTCTGACCAGCCTCATAGTTCGTTGATTTAGGAACAAACTGACCCCTGATCCCTGCTATCTCTGCAATGCGATCACAATCTCATGCGTAGGAATTGCCCCTTCGCGCAAAATCTCCCAGCGCCCCTCGCCCAGCGTCAGATCCACGATCGTAGTAGGCCGCGCGCTCCCGGTTGGGCCGCCATCGACAATCATCTGCACGCGGTCGCCGAGCTGGTCGCGGACGCACCCTGCATTCGTACACTCGCAGGCTCCTTGCAGGTTGGCCGAGGTCGCGGTGATCGGCAATCCGAAGCGCTCCACCACTGCCCGCGGAATCGCCGCATCCGGGACGCGCAGCGCCACGTTGCCGGTATTCGCTGTCGAGCGCAGCGGCAGCTTGGCGCCAGCCTTCACAATGAGGGTCAACGGTCCAGGCCAGAATCGCTCCGCCAGCTTGTCCAGCAAAGCGTCGGTATCGCGCGCCAGCTCATAGGCTTGTGCCAGCGAGCCAATCAGAAGCGACAACGGTTTCTGCTTCTGCCTGGTCTTGATCTGATAAATCTGCTCCACTGCGCGCAAATTCACCGGGTCAACCGCCAGACCGTAAAATGTATCGGTGGGCAGTGCAACAACACCGCCTTTGCGCAGACAGGATACGATGGAGTCAATCCGGTCCGGCTCTGGTTCATCGGGATGGACGCGCACAATCTCCGCGGACAAGATGGTCTACCTCGATTTCCGAATTTGAATCGGCAACAGAATGAACGCCTATGCCTTTTCGCATTGTACAGAGTAAGCAGAATTCCCGCCTGAAAGAATTGCGGCGTTTGCTGATGCATCCTGCTCAGCAAGCTGGCGGCCTAGCTGCCATCGAGGGGCCAAACCTCCTTGAAGAGGCTCGACGCGCGAGCCTGTGCGTAGATACTGTCTTTGTCGCGCAAGGTTCAGAGAGCTTGCTGGAGGCTCTGGCGCTTCCGCCGCAAACGGAAGTGCTACTTCTGCCGAGAGAAGTGCTCGAATCGGCTCTCACCACCGAAACCCCCCAGCCGATAGCCGCTCTAATCGAGCCGCCCGCCTGGACCTGGATGGAAATCTTCAGACCCCAAACCAATGTTGCCCCGCTGCTCTTAATTCTTGCCGGCGTACAAGATCCCGGCAATCTAGGAACCATTCTGCGCTCCGCTGAGGCCTTCGGCGCAACCGCCGTCCTCAGCCTGCCAGGAACTGTCAGCGCGTGGAATCCCAAGGCGGTGCGCGCCTCTGCCGGCAGCCTCTTCCGGTTGCCATTGCTCGCGGTGAGCGCGGAGGAGTGCTTTGCCAAGCTGCGCAGCTCCGAAGTAAGAATCTGGACGACAGCCGTCCACGGCGCGGAAGCGGTGGATCGCATCGACCTAGCCGGCCCCGTTGCGCTGTTAATCGGCAACGAAGGCAACGGCGTGTCGCAATCGCTCGCCGCGCAAGCCGATGGAGCCGTCACAATTCCCTGCCCCGGCCCAGTGGAAAGCCTGAACGCAGCAGTTGCCGCCAGTGTGCTGCTCTACGAAGCCTCCCGGCAAAGAAGAATCGCGCCATAAGCCGCAATGCGAGGGTTGCTGCGGTATTGCGGACTGCTGCGCAAGGATACCTATTGAAAGCGTTCCCACGTCTTAAGAACAAGGGCCTTCCTGTCATATATAGGACGCTACTGGTAGAGTTTGAATCCATTGGCCGAAGTGGACAAACTGCATAGAGTAGGTTTTTTTTGCGCCACGTTTAGTCGGCTATAGCGGTTCTTTAATTGCTGTATACCGGAATTATCGCCTTCAGGTGACTTTTCCTCGAGAAAAAGCCACCCTCCACATTGCCGGTAAGGGTATGTGAATAGGAGAAACGCTCTAACTCTATTCTTATGTATGGAATCTTCAAACATAAATGTGCTTAAAACCTGAAATTTGCAAGAGGCTCTAGAGATACGGAAATATTGCTCTTGTGCGCTACTATTTGGTTAGGTTACTATTCTTTGCGGCATCAAAAAACGGCGATTGAGCGGCACTCCTCTTCCGCATAACCCAGCGTCCAGTTCAGACCGCCCGCCGATCGAAGGAACCTGAGATCACGTGTACTTTAACGCTTAAGGCGCAATCGATGCGTCAGCGCGGAATTGTGCGCCTGATTTTGCCTCCCCCCACTCACACAATCGCAAAGGAGAATGCAGATGATGAAAATTCGGACGTTATTGGTAGCGGCATCGGTAATCCTACTAGCCGCCGCTGTGGCCAGTGCGCAGACAGCAACAGTGGATTTTGGCACCACCGAACAGACCATTCGAGGCTTTGGCGGCTCGACGGGATTTCAGCCGGCGCTGACCAGCGCGGAGGCTGCCACCATCTTCGGCACAGGCAGCGGCCAGCTGGGCCTCAGCATGTTGCGCGTGCGCATCGATCCCAGTTCGACCACAGGCGGCTCCAACTGGGCTCAATCGCTCAGTGACGGGCAGTTGGCCGCCGCGCAGGGCGCAACGGTCTTTGCCTCGCCCTGGAGCCCGCCGGCTGCCTGGAAGAGCAACGGAACCACCATCATGGGTTCGCTGAACACCGCCGACTACGCCGCTTACGCCAACTATCTCAACCTCTTTACCGCCTACATGAAGGCCGGCGGCGTCAATCTCTACGCCATCTCCATGCAGAACGAGCCGGACGCCAATGTAAGTTATGAGTCGTGCGTCTGGACCGGCGCGCAGATGGACACATGGATCGCGCAGAACGGAGCGACGCTCACTACCAAGCTGATCATGCCGGAGTCAGAGAGCTTTACCACCAGTTACTCCGATCCAGCGCTGGACGACGCCAGCGCCGTTGGACACATCTCGATCATCGGCGGCCACCTGTATGGCGCTTCGCCGTTCTATTACACCAATGCTGTAAGCAAAGGCAAGGATGTATGGATGACCGAGCACTATCTGAATCCATCCACAGGTTATGAGCCAAATATGTCGGACGCCATCTCGCTGGCCGAGGAGGTTCATAACTCGATGACGGTAGGCCAATACAACGCCTACGTCTGGTGGTGGATTGAAGACGAGCCATCCGAGAACTCTTACATCGGCATGGTGGACACCAGCAACAATCGCACCTTTTATGGGCTTGCGCTGGGCCAGTTCGCCAAATATGTTAGGCCAGGGTATCAGCGCGTCAACGCCACATCCAGTCCGGCTTCGGGCGTCTATGTCTCGGCGTACAAGGGAGGCGGCAACTATGTGATCGTGGCGATCAACTCGAACGGTTCGGCTACTTCGATTCCCTTTGCCATCCAAAACCAGACAATTGGTTCATTTACGCCCTACCAGACCACGGCCAATGAAAGCATGGAAGAGCTAAGTGCTGAAAGCGTTTCTGGAAACGCCTTCACCTACTCGCTTCCTGCGCAAAGCATTACCACATTCGTGGGCACGGCCGGCGGCGGCGGCGGTTGCACACCGACAGCGATCACTCCCTACCTCCAGGTTAACGGAGGAGCATGGCAGGCGACGAACACGACTTCAACGGCCTCGACTTCGACGGTGAACCTTGGCCCGCAGCCCACCAGTGGCGGATCGTGGAACTGGACTGGCCCCAACGGTTACACCTCCACAGCGCGTCAACTGAACGGCATTCCGCTGACCACAGGCACCGACGACTATGTGGCGACCTACACCAATACCGGCGGATGCAAGAGTACGGAGACCTTTGCCATCACGGTAACCGGTACAGGTACGGGAACGGCCATCACGCCCTACATTCAGGTGAATGGCGCTGCCTGGCAGCAAACCAACACGGCCACGGTCACCTCAACCACCGCCACGGTGAATCTAGGCCCGCAACCCACCAGCGGCGGATCATGGAGCTGGAGCGGACCCAACGGCTTTACCTCCACATCGCGCGAGATCGACGGCATCAAGTTAACTGTGGGGACGGACTCGTATGTCGCCACTTACACCAACACCAGCGGCGCAAAATCAACGGAAACCTTTACCATCACAGTGCAATAGTTGTCGGGCGCGTGGAATGGGCGGAGGAGGCTGATTCGCTTCTTCCGCCCTGCTCCGCGAGAAGCGCGAGCCAGTCCGTCAGCAACTCCTGGAGTTATACACCAATCGTTGCTGTGATGCGGCTCAGCCTATTCAACGCAGACAGGAGAGAGCCGGTCTCGCAAATTCGGGCAGGTGGCAAGTGGAGGTTCTGTTCTTTCGAAGCCTAGTCGCCGACATATCAAAACACTGATGAGAAAGATGGGAATCGAGGCCATCTATCGCAAGCCAAATACCTCGAAACCAGCGCCAGGACACAGGATTTATCAGTATCTTCTGAGCCGCCTGACGATAACTCGGCCTAACCAAGTCTGGGCAATCGATATCACTTACATCCCCATGGCGCGGGGATTCATCTATCTCGCCGCAGTGGTGGTCTGGTTCACGCGCAGAGCTCTTGCCTGAAAGTTATCCATCACGATGGAGAGTTCCTTCTGCATCAAAGCAGTGGAAGAGGCTTTTTCCAAGAATGATAAGCAGGAGATATTCAACACCGATCAGGGTACTCAGTTTACCAGCGAAGCATTTACAGTGATGCTGAAGCAACACGGCATCGGAATCAGCATGGACGGCAAGGGCCGCAGGCGCGACAAAGTTTTTGTCGGGCGAGTCTGGAAGTCGATCAAGTATGAAGAGGTCTATCACCACGCCTACGAGGCGGTTCAGGAGGCCCGAAATTCCATCGGAAAATACCTGGATTTTTATAACTCATCCAGGCCGCACTCCAGCCTGGATGGGTTCACGCCTGACCAGATCTACTTCAACCGCCTGCGGAATCGATGGCAGCCTGAACAAAACCAAGGATGCCGCTGTGCGGCGACTTATAGGATGAGTTATTCAAGGCATGGGGAATCTGTCGGTCCGATGGGTAAAGAAATGCCGGGAACGGGTACGTCCCGCTCCCAGCGCTCATCGGCATCGACGAGTTCCAACCGGTTATTCCTTGGCGGGTTGCTCTCCAGCAGTGTCAGTAACTCAAGAATCGTAGCGAGCCCAACCCAGCCCCTCTTCCACCGAGACAGCGAACCAGTCAATATCCCCCGGCAGTGGTCTACCAGACCGATGGTCTGGACAATAAGGCAAGGAACAAAGGGCATAAGCCGCATTGAAGCTGGTGAAGTCCCCAGTGTTGGCAGTTAAGACCGCTGACTCACCGATGCTTTTTTAGCTCGTCCGGCAGTGTGGTTCTGTGCCCCGTGTTCAGTACATTGATGGCGTCCTCGCTTTTTGTCCGTTGAGAGGCTGACGATCTCGTTTGAGAGACTAACTTTTTGCACGGCTCACCTCCAGCATAGGCAGAAGGCGCTGGAGCAGATGAATCTGCAAATTCAAGCCGTCCTCAGCAATCTCGATGGAAGCACCGGCCTGGCCATTATGGACGCGATCTGCTCAAGCTGGCTCAACTGCGTCACCCGCGCATTCGCGCCCACCAAGAGACCATCATGAAGTCGCTCGTCGGCGACTACAGTGAAGAACATCTGTTCACGCTCCGACAATCCCTCAAAGCCTACCGATATTACCAGGAGCTGATCCAGGAAGTCGATGCGCAGGTGAAGCAAATACTGCTCACCGAAATCGGTCCGAATCGCGATCGATACCCGACGGGCGCCGCCTTCTGCTCATGGTTGAGGCAATGCCCAGACCCAAAGATCAGTGGCGGACGGGTGTTATCCTCGCGTAGCTGCAAGCCGAGAAGAAGCGCTCTAAGCTTCTCACCTATCGCTGCGCCGAAGACTATGCCCACCGAAGCCCGCGTATAAAAGATTCAACTGCCCAACAATGCGGAGCTTTTTACTCTTGCCGCATATCCGTTTTGCGGCTGGTTCGGAAGAGCGAAGGGACGAAAATAGCAGACACTCTGAGATTACCTCAGGCATTTTTTCTCCGCTCAATAAAAATAGTTGTTGCAGTTCGCCGTTTATTCGCTATAATGCGTGCATGGCTATCACTCGAAGACAAAAAGAGATTCTCGACTTCCTGGAGACCTTCACTACGCGCAACGGCTACTCTCCCTCCTTTGAAGAAATTGCGCGCGGCATGGATCTCAAGAGTTTAGCCACCGTGCACAAGCACATTACCAACCTCGAAAAGAAGGGGTTGCTGGACCGTGTGCATAATCGCAGCCGCTCCATAGACGTACTGCCGCCGGGAGCGCGCTCGCGCACCAGTGACCGTCTGCCCCTGGCCGGGCGGATCGCCGCTGGAATGCCGGTCGAGGCGATGGAGACCGAAGAGAGCATCTCACTGCACGATGTTGTGGGCAACCGCGACGTCTTCGCCCTTGAAGTCCGAGGCGACTCGATGCGCGACGAACACATTATCAGCGGCGATTATGTGCTGGTGGAGCGCACCCGTTCGGCCCGCCAGGGAGAGATCGTCGTCGCTCTGGTGCGCGGTTCGGAGACCACGCTCAAGCGCTTTTACACCGAGGGGTCTCAGATTCGCCTCCAGCCCTCCAATATCGAGATGAGTCCCATCTACGTCAAGGCTGCCGAGGTAGCCATTCAAGGACGCGTGCTGGGCGTGCTGCGAAAGTACAGGTAAGAATGCCCGATCCTTGTGATCCCCGATGTGGCTGTTGAGTCGCCGAAATTGTTTGAAATGACGGCTGTGTGCAGCTTTTCTAATCATGGGTGTCACACTGCAGACGAGCCGTCGGGGCAAAGACTCCTGTGTTTTGCGCGGAGATCGAGAGATTTTCCATCGAGACGCCGGCTGGCCGCGTTCCCATTCGCTGGAATCACGATGCCAGCGAATGGGAACGTTTAACCGGTCTTTTTCGCCGAGATTCTTGCAGTCGCCTCATTCTATGAGGCCTGGGGAAATTACTGCCCACTGACTTACAGAAGTGATCCACTGAAGGTCATGGCGCACTTATATCGCGCTGGGAAGGAATTTTCGCTAGAAAACACTGCTCTCTTTTGAGCGCGCAAAAACACCCGCCTAAATCAGAGTATATTAAGAGTTCAAGCTCTGCATCGGACAGATTTTCTAAACTCTTATTATCCGCTCATTGGCACGCGACCTCTCTGATATACCTAAATTGATGCGGCTCATCCTATCCAAACATTTTTGTATCCTGAGTGCAGTCATTCTGGCGCTCGCAGCGCCCTTATGCGCCCAACGGGATCCCTTCCGGTGGATGGACTTCCATTCAGACGAGGATCGGGATATCGTCGTGTGGGTTAAGCAGTCGCTGGGCGCCGAAAAGTGGACGGCGATTCGCGAGATTGGCGTGCAATACGACGCGGCTCTGGTCGTCACCACTCTGCGTCCGTCGCCGCAATCGTCCACTAGTGAGGATACCTTCACCGTCTGGAGCCTTTCACTGACCAGCCACAACCTGACGCCTCTTATCAAGGGAGTCAATTTGCGCCTGCTCGACTGGTTGCTGCTGGCCGACGGTGAGCCGCGAGAGTTGGGCGCTCTCTACGAAGACTGCAACCAGTGCCTTGCGGAGACCTTTTTCACAGCCTTCCATTACGATTTCAAACAGCACATGTGGACGGCGCGTTGGATGCGCGGCAGTCTCACCGCGCCCATCTGGAGCGCGAATCAAGCGCAGGGCGTGGCGATAACCCAGGTTTATGCGCTGCTGAATGAGCCGGACGGTCGGCAGTTGATGGGCACATGGAGCCACATTGACCACGGCAAAGACAAACCGGATGAGAGCGTATTCCGCTACGATCTGGACCCGATCAATGGCATGGAGCGGACGCAACTGCTCAGCGGCAAGGAGGCTGAGACCATGAAGCAGCGGCTTTGCGGCGCGCAGGTTTTGATTCCGGGGTTGGCGCGCGGGCAGGACTCACCGCTCTGCCAGCAGAACGTCAAGCCTAGTTACGTTCGCAAGCCTGTGACCACCCCACCGGCCAACAATCACGGACAATCTGTGCCGCCAGCCACGCGGCATTGATTTCCTGCGATGGTCAATAGAGGGCTGTTTCGTCCCAACTCTTCAGATAATGTCCATTTAACTGGAGAGTGAAATGAATCGATTACAGAGATGTGGACTTTTACCGTTGCTTGCCGCAGCGGTAGTGCTGTGTATTACCGGATGTCCTCAGAGTCAAGATCAAGCTGCTGCCTCTGCCCCGACGAACGCTCAGGATCAGGCCTCGGATCCGGCATCGTCTAATCTTGCCCCTATAAGTTCAGGCACCACCTCGCCTGCGACCTACAATTTGCAGCAAAGCTCTCCCCCTGACTCTGGCGGCTCCTACTATCAGTCATCCAACCAGGCCGCCGATCAAGGTTCGGACGATCCCGGCTACGGTGTTCAGCCCGTGGAATACGCAGATCAACCGCCGCCGCCCTTACCGGATTACGACCAGCCCCAGTCTCCCGGCGACGGTTATCTTTGGACTCCCGGCTACTGGGCCTACGCTCCCACTGGCTACTACTGGGTGCCCGGCGGCTGGGTGGAGGCTCCTTATGAGGGCGCGCTCTGGACCCCCGGCTACTGGGGTTACCACAATCATCGCTTTGGCTTCTATCGTGGCTACTGGGGTCCGCACATCGGCTATTATGGTGGCGTCGATTACGGATATGGCTACGTCGGCATCGGCTACCAGGGCGGCTACTGGGGTGGCGGGCACTTCAACTACAACCGCTCCTACAGCAATGTGAATGTTTCGATTGAGCATCACGTTTACGAACGCCCCATGAACGATCATCACGGTGGCGGCGTCCGCGTGAGCTACAACGGAGGATCAGGCGGGTTGCAGGTGCGCGCCAGACCCGAAGAGCTGGCGGCCCGCCATGAACAGCACGCTCCGCCCATGAGCGCTCAGATACAAATCGAGCGTGCTTCCAGCAGCAACCGCGCGCAGTTTGCCAATATCAACCACGATCGTCCGGCCAATTTGGCAGTCAACAGGCCGCTCACTGCGGATCGCAACGTCCGGATGCCAGCCGCTGTGCAGATTCACAACCAGGCTGAGGCGCAGCAGCAACATCAAGCGGTTCAGCAGCAGCAACAAGAACATCAAGCACAACAGCAACAACGACAAGCAGCTCCGCAGCCACAGCGTCAAGCCGCTTCTCAACCGCAGCAACACCATCAAGCAGTTCAACAGCAACAGCAGCAACAACGTCAAGCACCACAGCGCCAAACGGCACCGCAACATAAACGTCAAGCAGCTCCGCAGCGTCAAGCGGCGCCACAACAACAGCGCCAAGTTCCTCCACAACAGCAGCATCAAGCGGAGCTACGTCCCAAGAAGTAGCTATCTTCGCAGATTTGTACTGATGTAGAGAGATCGGGTGAGCAACCTGACCGTCCAAACCAGACGGCCAGATTGCGCTCCGAATAGTGATTCCGCACTCATTCCGTCGTATACTGGCTTCATGTCGATTGTGAAGAACATCGCCGGCATCGCCAAGGGCATGAGCATCACCTTTGGCGAGATCTTTCAGCCCATCCAGGTGGAGAACTATCCCGACGGCCCCGGCCCTCAGCACGGAGCAGTTCTTGAAAATCGCTACCGCGGCGCGCATGTCTTGCAGCGCGACGAAGACGGTCTGGAGAAGTGCGTCGCCTGCTTCCTTTGTGCCGCCGCATGCCCTTCCAATTGCATCTATATTGAAGCCGCCGAGAACACGGAAGAGCAGCGCATCTCCTCCTCCGAACGATTCGCAAAGGTTTATAACATCGATTACAACCGCTGCATCTTTTGCGGCTATTGCGTCGAGGCCTGCCCCACCGACGCGATCACCCACGGCCACGGCTTCGAGCTGGCCACGCTGAATGCCACCAATCTTGTTATGCGCAAGGAAGATATGTTGGTTTCGATTCAGAAACTCTGATAACTGCGGATGTCGGCTACGGGAATTGCTCATGCGAATGTTGTGGACGGGCTGATTTGGGGACTCAGAGAGCGTCTTACGTGCTTCTGAATGAACTTCGCCTCCAAATATCCATAAAAATGGATATTTGAGATTGGGTCTTTTTGGCGAGAGAACGCACCTCCTTAGTCAATATAAGTGCGAGAATTCAATACTGTGAGAAAATGACTCCTTCGATTCAAATGCTGAATTGACCGCAATTTCTTCGCGTGAGTCAACCAACCTCTTGTGGTATTTTAGTTGTGTTTCAATGTATATATATGATTATAAATATGTTATGTATCAAGAACCCACGTGAAACCGGTTCGCCTGTATCTGCATTTTCCCGCATAGCGGCAATTTGTGGACTCAATTCATCCTAAAAGAGAAGGTGTCGCTGCGGTTTGAAGGAAATTTCAATTTTAGTATTTGACATCTTCTGAATCTATGCTATGATGTATATATTCCAGTTTGGGAGTCGGCAGTATTGCCACTCTTCAAGCTGGGAGTAGTTTGCGTCACTGGCCTCCCGGCACGAACAGCAGAACGTTCGTGCCGCCTTTTTTTTTGCAAAAGGATGCCGTTCGCGACTCACCCGTTTTCGATTCTTGCCGGCTTAAGTCTAAAATGCAGAAAGGGAGGACATAATCATAATGACGAACAATTGGATGAAGCGCCGCTGGGTTCTTGGGTTTGCAGTCTTTGCCGTGACCATGGCCAGCTATGCGCAATGGTCGAACCCGGCCGACGATGTTCCCGCTTATCACCCTTCAGCGCCGCTGAATGTGAGCGCACTCCCACCGATTCTGCATGGCGCTCAGTTGACGGGTGAGCACTTCCGTTACCCTTGGCAGGTCCACGTCTACCAGATGGCAATCAAGGTCAGCAACGTTATCTATCAGCTTCCCTGCAACTGCCGCTGCGATCGCGCGCTAGGCCACACCAGCCTGCGCAGTTGCTATGAGAACACGCACTCGACCGAGTGCGATACCTGCGCCAAAGAGGGTGTCTTCGCCTACCAGCAGACCAAGGCAGGCAAGACTCCGGCCCAGATTCGCGCCGCCATCGCGCGGCACGAGTATGAAGGCATCGACTTGGAAAATCAGTAGACGATGTCCCTCTTGTCCATGACAGCATTTTCCGTGAATGGAACGGTTGATTTCCCTGGACATAGGCAACCACTCCCGGCAACGGCGCCAGACTGGTTTGATGACTCTGGCAAACATACAAAACATTTACTCTGGACGTGGAGTCACGCACCGGCATGAGTATTGCCACGCCGATGGAGTTTTTCCAAACGCCTTCGTTGTTGTTTTGTGACAGAAAGTGGTCAGTGATCAGAAATACATGCCGGTTAGAATTCGTGGTCCCTTGTACCAAGGCGAAGAAAGGGAGAGCACACCGGGAGCACATTCAAGCAGGGACTTAGAGAGTATCTGCTGCTTGGAATTCTACGCACTCTCGCAATAATTAACCTCGATTTTAACCCCATAAAACTGGCTTAGCGGGGCAGAAGCCTCGAACTCCCACCCCTCCAGAGGGTAAAAGAACAATTCAGTTTGTGCCAAAGTTTTTGAACGACGCCCCAGGGCGCGGATGATTAGCGCCGTGTTTTCTTGTGGACGTGATCTGTTATCTCATTCATATTCAGCAATTTCTTACTTCAGTGGCCTGCTTGCATATTCGACAGATGCTGGTACCGTTTCTACGCTATACAGCGTTCGGTCGGCTTGGTGGTGTTGGACAATCGTTCGGCGCGAAGATGGCTGGGATACGCGAGAGGATTGAAGCTTGTGGCGCGCATCTGCTCCATCTTCCGCCCTACTCGACATGGTGCTGATTTGCTCTATTTCATCCCCGTGCCGCTCAACGCCGCCGTCAGCGGGCTGTTTGCCGCGTTCGTGGCCACGGTCAGAGAACCTGCCGGAAGCGCGCCCAGAGCTGTTGGCGTCAGCGTAATCTGAATCGTGCAGTAGGAACCGGCGGCAAGCGTCGTTCCGCATGTTCCTCCCGACACGGCGTAGTTGGCCGGCGCCGTGATCGAAGAGATGGTCAGCGTCGTCGTTTGGTAGTTGTAGAGATAAACCGTCTTGGCTGCGCTGGCCGTGTTCTCCACCACGTTGCCGAAGGCGACTGCCGCCGGCAGCAACGCTGTCGGGATCACCCCCGTGCCGCTCAACGCCGCCGTCAGCGGGCTATTAGTCGCGTTCGTGGCCACGGTCAGAGAACCTGCCGGAAGCGCGCCCAGAGCTGTTGGCGTCAGCGTAATCTGAATCGTGCAGTAGGAACCGGCGGCAAGCGTCGTTCCGCATGTTCCTCCCGACACGGCGTAGTTGGCCGGCGCCGTGATCGAAGAGATGGTCAGCGTCGTCGTTTGGTAGTTGTAGAGATAAACCGTCTTGGCTGCGCTGGCCGTGTTCTCCACCACGTTGCCGAAGGCGACTGCCGCCGGCAGCAACGCTGTCGGGATCACCCCCGTGCCGCTCAACGCCGCCGTCAGCGGGCTATTAGTCGCGTTCGTGGCCACGGTCAGAGAACCTGCCGGAAGCGCGCCCAGAGCTGTTGGCGTCAGCGTAATCTGAATCGTGCAGTAGGAACCGGCGGCAAGCGTCGTTCCGCATGTTCCTCCCGACACGGCGTAGTTGGCCGGCGCCGTGATCGAAGAGATGGTCAGCGTCGTCGTTTGGTAGTTGTAGAGATAAACCGTCTTGGCCGCGCTGGCCGTATTCTCCACCACGTTGCCGAAGGCGACTGCCGCCGGCAGCAACGCTGTCGGGATCACCCCCGTGCCGCTCAACGCCGCCGTCAGCGGGCTATTAGTCGCGTTCGTGGCCACGGTCAGAGAACCTGCCGGAAGCGCGCCCAGAGCTGTTGGCGTCAGCGTAATCTGAATCGTGCAGTAGGAACCGGCGGCAAGCGTCGTTCCGCATGTTCCTCCCGACACGGCGTAGTTGGCCGGCGCCGTGATCGAAGAGATGGTCAGCGTCGTCGTTTGGTAGTTGTAGAGATAAACCGTCTTGGCCGCGCTGGCCGTATTCTCCACCACGTTGCCGAAGGCGACTGCCGCCGGCAGCAACGCTGTCGGGATCACCCCCGTGCCGCTCAACGCCGCCGTCAGCGGGCTATTAGTCGCGTTCGTGGCCACGGTCAGAGAACCTGCCGGAAGCGCGCCCAGAGCTGTTGGCGTCAGCGTAATCTGAATCGTGCAGTAGGAACCGGCGGCAAGCGTCGTTCCGCATGTTCCTCCCGACACGGCGTAGTTGGCCGGCGCCGTGATCGAAGAGATGGTCAGCGTCGTCGTTTGGTAGTTGTAGAGATAAACCGTCTTGGCTGCGCTGGCCGTGTTCTCCACCACGTTGCCGAAGGCGACTGCCGCCGGCAGCAACGCTGTCGGGATCACCCCCGTGCCGCTCAACGCCACTGTCTGCGGGCTGTTGCTGGCATTGGTGGTGATGAGCAGACTGCCCGTCTGCGCTCCCGTCGAGGCCGGAGTGAGAGTAAGGCTGATGGTGCAAGTGGCGCCTGCAGCCAGGGTGCTCTTGCAGGTCGTTGACGAATCCAGCGCAAAACCGCTGCCTGATACCGCCAGCGTGGCGATGGCCAGCGAAACCGCTTGATTGTTCTTTAGCGTCACGTACTTGATGGCGCTTTTCTCGTTGATCGCCACATTGCCGAAGCTCACTGAAGTCGCCGATAGCGTGGTGGGGTTGGTGTTTGCAGCGGTCACGGTGACAGATTGCGATCCGGAGGCGCTCGAGAATGTTGTGGCACTGGAGGCATCCGGAGTGTAAGCGGCGGTCAGCGAATCGATTCCCGCTGCCAGGGATCCGGCGGGCACGTTGAAGGTTGCGCTGCCGTTGCTGAGTGTGACAGGTGAAGAAGCGTAGGTTCCGCTAGTCAGCGTGACCGAGCCGGTGGGCATTGGGTCGCCGCTGGGGCCGCTGACGGCCACCGTCACCGACAGCGCCTGCGCGGTCGTGATGCTCGACGGAGCCGGCGTGACGTTGACATTGGGAGTTACCACGGGTGGGTGAGGCTTGAGGGCGATGGTAGCGATACTCGATATGTAAGCGTTGGAGCATTCCCCGTAGTAGGTTCCAGCAACGCCTGCCGCTCCGGCTTCGGCAAAGAAGTTCACGTAGCCGGAATCGACACCCCCATTCCCCTGCGGAAGTACCGCCGTCCATGCAATCGGCACGGTTCCAGCTGTCAGGGTTGACTGATCGGCGTTACACATCGACCACAGCATGTCCGCAGCGGCTGTCGTAGTAAAGTTGCTGGATGATACAGTTGTGCAGTAGCCCTTGCATGACCCGATAGCACTGGCGTCTAACGGAGAGGCTGCTACGTTGGTATACTCGTCAACGACGATCGCATTCGCACTGGCGCCGTTGTTTGCGGTGGCTGTGATCGTGATACTTCCCGCGGACGCATTCGGCAGAAGATATACATTGAAATCTGCAACGCCCTCCGTTGTGGCGAAGTTAGAAATTACACTCACCGGTTGCGTGGTGGTCGAGGAGGCAACAGACTTTAGAGGTGCGGAATAAGTTCCAATTACGAGCGCATCTCCAGCCTTGACTCCGTTGAGCGTACACTTCATGGTCGCGGATCCACCGGCGTTGTTGTAGCACTGCTGTACAAAGGCCGGGGGAGAAATAATCGCGTAGGCCGCCGAAGCAGCCGAGCTTGCTGTGAAGCCGCCGCCCACTGCGATGGCCTCTAAAACACTTGTTCCGGAGACAGTAATTGGACCGGTGTAGACCGTCGAACTGGAGGTAGGCGTCGTTCCGATCGTCCCCGGTGTCAAAGTGTAGTAAATGGTTGTGCCCAGGCTCGTATCGCTAATGGTTACCGTCTGGGTCCCGATGTAGCTTCCGGCCACAGGGTTGAAGGTGGGCGTTGCCGCTTGCGCAGCGGGAGTGATGGTGTAAGCCGCCAATCCGACAGAGCTTTGAATGTAGCCGCTCGACGTGGCGATTGCCTCCAATGTCTCCGTGGCGGAGACTGTAATCGCCGAGTGGTAAACGGACGAACTGGTTGTGGGCGTTGTTCCGTTGGTAGTGTAGTAGATGGTCGCGTTCGGGGTTAGGTCGCTGATGGTCACCGTCTGCGCCTGTCCGTAATCCCCGGCGGCAGGGCTGAAAGTGGGCGTGGCCGTCGCTATGCTGTAGGACGCCGACGCGACTGTGCTGTCTGCATCGCCGCTTGCCGTGGCGATTGCCCTTAGCGTCTCCGAGGTGGAAACCACGATCTGCGACTTATAGACGCTCGAACTCGTCGTGGGCTTGGTTCCGTCGGTGGTGTAGTAGATGGTCGCGCCGGATGTCGCATCGCTGATGGATACCGACTGGGTTCCAACATAGCTCCCCGATGGAGGGTTGAATGTGGGCGTAGCCGCTTGCGGTGGAACGATGTTGTATCCCGCAGAGGTCATTGGACTGTTCGCGTAGCTGGTGGCCACGGCGATGGCATTCACGGTCTCCGTGGTTGCGACGGTGATCGTGGTCGTGTATAGCGTCGTCGTACCCGTCACCGGATAGGTCGGCGTGCTCCCGTCGGTGGTGTAGTAGATCGCCGCTCCTGAGGTCGAATCGCTGATGGTCAACGTTTGCGCGGAGTTGTAGGTTCCGGAGTTGAGGCTGAAGATAGGCGCTGACACGGTTGCGCTGGCCGCGGTGTAGGTCGCGGAAGTGACCGCGCTGGGCGCTGCATAGCCGGAGACCACCGCGATAGCCTTGACGGTCTGCGTAGGAGTGACGGCGATCGAGAGCAAATTTCCAGGGTTATTGGGCGGCGTGGGCGTCACCGGATACGCCTTGGTGGTTCCAGTGATGGGATAAGTTGGCGTGCTTCCGTCAGTGGTGTAATAGATGGCTGCGTACGGAGAGGTGGGAGTGGTAAGGGTGACTAGCATCTGACCCGTATACTGACCAGACGGCGGGGCAAAGACCGGCGGAGCCACTACGGAACCGGGCACCGTCACTGTAATCGGAGTGCTTACACTCTCGCCATACCCTATTCCTGATCCGTTGTCGCCATACTGATTCATCGAATACAGCGTATAGGTCTGTGTTGCCGTGGGGTTAATGGTCACGCTTCCGCTGCCCGCCGTGACCGGCCCGATCATATCGATGTAATCGTAGGAGTCACCAGTCACGTGATAACTGAAGGTGACAGGAGATCCGAAAGGTACGCTAGTGGCCGACGCGGTAAAGCTGTTGATCACCGGCGCGTTCCCAGTGGGAGCTGTTGCGGAATCCCAGCCGGGAAATTCAGGAGTCATCTGCACAACTTCAAAGTTCTCCGATCCGATGGAGTCCAGATTGCTCAAGTCGTTGTCATCCCAGCGCGGATCGGGAGCGCCTTGGAAGAAGAAGTAGCCGCCATTGTCAGCCAGGATCATCCCGTATTGCTGCATGGCAGTGAGGATGACCTGATTCGCCGGAGAGAAGCCGGAGATATCGAAGTCGGCCTTGAGGCGGATTCTCATGCCCATCACATTCGAGACGCCCCAGTCGGTGCCTGCGCCATGAGTCGCCGGAAGCACGAAGTACCCTCCGTTGGCGTCGTTCTTGGTATGCTCCATGGTGAAGCGGATGGCGTGATGGATCGCACCCGAGGCGACTTCGTCGTAGCGAATCAGTCCGGGGAAGATGGCTAGTCCAGCGGCATCGGCAGAGGTCCACCCGTAAGGACGTGACTCGCCGCTCTTCAAATCCCAGATGGTTTCGCCAGAGGCGTTATAGAGTCCGTTGCAACGATTGGTGTTGAATGTCTCGTAAAGTTCGCACTTTGTGCGGTCGATCACCAGCGCATGAGCATCGCCCTGGTAGGTATCCGGCCAGCCCGAGCAGTCGGCGGCGAAGCCTTCGATGGGAGTGTTGGCTGGATAGGGCGCGACCACCACATCACTCTGATTGGCGTAGTCGATGACGTTGATCGGCACGGCGGGCGTCTGTGTAGAGTCCACAACAACGAAGGGAATTCCATAGCCGGTCGCGGTGGATCCGAAATCGTGATGGAGGTGCAAGCCGGCAAATCCGGGCACAGAGGTGATTGCCTCAGAATTTGGGTCAACGGGCGCCGAAACAATGTTGGTGTTCCAGGCATTGGTTGCGGGGAAAGGAAGGAATCCATTGAGGCTTGCGTTGTCTCCGAGCGAGATGGCGGAGCATTCTGGAGCAGTCATTGTGCCGATAGTGTAAGCCGCCACGCCCACTGGGCTCTGAACTTCGCCGCTCAGAATGCCGATAGCTTCCACCGTCTGCGATGCGGAAACAGTGATCGCGCCTGTGTATTGCAACGTCGTGCCGGTGATCGGATAAGTGGGCGTGGTGCCATCTGTGGTGAAGTAAATGGTCGCGCCGGAGGCCGAGTTGATGGTCACTGTCTGCGCCGAGTTATATTGGCCGGCAGCGGGGCTGAAGGTGGGCATCGCTACGGTGGGCAGATTCAGGGTGTAAGCCGCTGAAGCCTCAGCGCTCTGCAGATAGCCGCTCGCGACGGCGATGGCGTTCACCGTCTGCGTACCAGAAACGTTGCTCAACGTGAACGGTGCGGTGTATAGCGCTGTGGTGCCGCTGACCGGATAGACCGGCGTGGTTCCATCCGTGGTGTAGTAAATTGCCGCGCCGGTTGTCGAGTCGCTGATGGACACCGTCGGCACTGCGGTGAATGTACCGGGCTTGGGGGTAAATACAGGCGTGGCTGCCGTCGGGGGGATGTTATAAGCAGCCGTGGCGACCGTGCTGGGCGACGGGTAGCCGGAGACCACGGCAATGGCCTTGAGCGTCTCCGAAGCGGAGACGGTAATCGAATTCACCGTGCCCTGGTTGTTGGGTGGCGTGGGTGTCACCGGGTAGGCCAGGGTTGTGCCGGTGATCGGATAGGTTGGCGCCGATCCGTCGGTGGTGTAGTAGATCGCCGCATATGGTGAGGTCGGCGTGGAAATGGTCACGGATGCCACTCCGTTAAAAGTGCCTGCCGGTGGAGTAAATACCGGCGGAGCCACCACGGAGCCGGGAACGGAGACGGTAATCGGAGTGCTGACAGTCTGGCCGTAGGCGTTCGTCGAGTACAACGTATAAGTCTGGGTGGCGGTGGGGTTGACGGTCACGCTTCCGCCGCCCGCCGTGACAGGGCCGATCATGTCGATGTAATCGTAGGAGTCGCCGCTGGCGCTATACGTAAAGGTAACCGGCGAACCTATAGTGACGCTTGCTGCCGACGCGATGAAGCTGTTGATGGTCGGGGCATTTCCGCTTGGCGCCGTCGAGGAGTCCCAGCCGGGAAATTCGGGAGTCATTTGCACGACTTCGAAGTTCTCCGATCCGACGGAGTTTAGATTGCTCAAATCGTTGTCATCCCAGCGCGGATCGGTGTCGCCCATGAAATAGAAATATCCGCCATTATCCGCCAGGATCATCCCATACTGCTTCATTGCCGTCAGGATGATCTGATTGGTCGGGGAGAAGCCAGAGATGTCGAAGTTGGCCTTGAGTCGGATTCTCATGCCCATCACATTCGAGACGCCCCAATTGGTGCCCGCGGCATGGCTTGCCGGTTCGACGAAGTACCCGCTGTTAGCATCATCTTTGGTTTGCTGCATCGAAAATCGAATGGCGTGATGGATCGCTCCCGCGGCAACCTCGTCGTAGCGAATCAGGCCGGGGAAGACTGCCAATCCCGCTGCGTCGGCCGAGGTCCATCCCCAGGGGCGCGATTCAATTGGGTTGGTATTGCTCATATTCCAAATCGTTTCGCTGGAGGCGTTATAAAGCCCGTTGCAGCGATTGGTGTTGAAAGTCTCATAGAGATAGCACTTTGCGCGGTCCAGCACCAGCGAATGAGCATCGCCCTGATAGGTATCCGGCCAGCCCGAGCAGTCGGTGGGCGCGCCTTCAATGGGCGCGTTGGCGGGAAAGGGCGCAACAACCACATCGCTCTGGCCGGCGTAGTCGATCACGTTGATCCATGCCGAGGGAGTTTGGGTGGAGTCCACGACCACATAGGGAATGCCGCCGTCGTCGGTCTGGGAGCCGAAATTGACATGCAGGTGCAACCCGGCGAAGCCGCCCGCGGATGTGATCGCGGCTGAATTCGGGTCAACTGGAGCCGTTGCAATGTTGGTGTTCCAGGCATCCGTCGACGGAAAAGGAACGAATCCATTCAAATTTGCCGCATTGCCAAGCGACATTCCGGAGCAGGTTTGGGCGTGTATGGCGGCGGTTGATGCCAGAATGAGGAGCACGATGATGCCGAAAATACGATTGCTCATTTCAATCTCCCTTCAGTGGATGGACTGCGATATCCAAGGAACATGACCAGAGGCAAACTGACGCAATGGAACCGAAAACTCAGCGTTACACATTATCGAATTGATTCAGTCGGATTGTTTCACTTGGAATCCTGCGAGTCAACTATCCCGCAGAGGAATTCCTCACAGGGACGGATCCGCTCATTCCTTCTTGATCTGTATTGCGAGCGGTTATGGAAAAGTGCCTCACACGTTTGGAAACCATAGGAGAGAATGCCAGCGCCGGCGATTTCAGTAGACGCAAAATGCTGACCTGTTCAGTGTTCATGAATCGAGCGCAAGACATCGCCAAGTTGGAAGCGAATGGTAGGCGGATCTTCAATTCTGCACACATGGAGAGAATCCGTGTTACTAGGCCGCTTTCCAAACCGCAACATACTGATAATGAATTATTTCCAAAACCCACGTCTGTCCGGCAATGGCGCATGACGGCGATTACAACTTATTGATATAGAGTGAGATAAGTTATGCTTTTCTTTGCCGCAAATGGCTCATGCGCCAAGGCGCACGGTATTCTCTCAACGGATGAGTTTTATTCTCGACCGCGATTTCCGCCGCGTGGTCACAAGCTATGCAGCGACAGCGGGTTGCGCGGGTTTTCCTGCTGGGATCAGTTCCTCGCCTTGGCTTTTGCCCAGTTGACCTTCCGCGAGAACCTGCGCGACGTGGAGGTTTGTCTGCAGGCAGGCCCCAGTCACTATCATCGAGGCGAGCGCGGCAAGGTCTAGCACTCCACATTGGCGGATGCCAACGAGACGCATGACTGGCGCATCATTACCGACTTCGCGCAGATTCTCATCAGTATTGCTCGCCCTTTTTATGCGGATGAACCGATGGGCATGGAGTTCGACAGTACCTTGTATGCGCTAGATTCAATTACCATCAATCTCTGCCTGAGCTTATTTCCGTGGGCCAACTTTCGCTCCGCCAAGGCCGCAGCAAAGGTGCATACTCCGATCGACTGGCACGGCAACATTCCCACTTTCATCCGCATTGCCAGCAAAAAAGCGCATAATTTCACCTTTCTCGACGAGTTATTGATCGAGCGCGGGGCTTTTATGTGATGGATCGCGGCTACGTAGACCTGGAGCGTTTGTATCTCTTCACAGTCGAGTTAGCCTTCTTTATGACTCGAACCAAGCGTAATATGCTGTTCCAGAGCCTTACCTCGACTAGATGCTAACCTGGAATCAGATGACGGCGACAAACAACTGATTTTATTTTCCTTATAGACGGACAGCCGTGACACGAACCCTTGATTTGCGGTCTGCCTATCTTCTTCATTTTCGCCGGACTCAGAAGCCGTGGTTACCACCGATCTCAATAAACAGGCCTTTTGCTTCGGCCAGCACGCGGCTTCTTGGGTCCAGAATCCGGGCTTTGGTCCAATGCTTGCGACCCTCGCTGCGCAGCAGGCGGCCCTCCAGGCGGATCGGTGATGCGTAGTGAACCGGGCGGAGGTAGTTGATCTCCATCTGGCCGGTCACTGCCGTCACTCCCTGAGCGCGCACCGATTTGCTCATCGCTTCATCCAGCAGTGTGGCGATGATGCCGCCATGAAGGTAGCCGGGCGGACCTTCGAAGCAATTGGGAATCGTTGGCAGGCTGACGACGCTTCCGTCTTCGGCAAGCAGGAACTCCAATCGCAGACCAGTGGGATTGGCGGGACCGCAGCCAAAGCAGCGGCTTTGGGCGGAGTGCTTCATGGGGGTTAGTTTTTCCGGGGGTGTGTCCATGATCCCAGCATAGACGAACGGACGGACAGCAAGGCTTGTTCAAATTCTCTTCCAATTCTTCGCAGACTTTCCCAGAATCCGCGCATCGAACCCAATGGAGGTTACCCCATCATGGATCGCAGATCTGCAATCAAGCATTTGGGCGGCGTGGCGAGCGCGCTGCTGTTGACTAAAGCTTTACGTAGTCAGGCGCTCCCCGCCGGTCAGACCGCAACCCCGCCCGCGCCGCCAACCGGCCCCTTCACGCTTCCACCGCTGCCCTACGTCTATGACGCGCTAGAACCCTACTTCGACGCCGAGACCATGCATCTGCACCACGACAAGCATCATCAGGCCTACGTAAACAACCTGAATGCCGCTGTGGCTGCGCACCCGGAGCTGGTTGGCAAAAGCGTGGAGGAGTTGGTGAGCAACCTGAACGCCTGGCCGGAATCGGCCCGCACGGCTGTGCGCAACCAAGGCGGAGGCCACGCCAACCACTCCTTCTGGTGGCCAACACTGGGCAAAGGCGGCGCTGCTCCCATAGGCGAGCTGGCCAAGGCCATCGATGCAAAGTTTGGCTCGCTCTCCGGCTTTCAAGAGAAGTTGACCGCCGCAGCGATGGGCGTCTTTGGCAGCGGGTGGGCCTGGCTGGTGAAGCTGCCCGACGGAACCGTGGCCATTGAAACAACACCCGATCAGGACACGCCGCTCGCTGCGGGCCACAAGCCGGTGTTGACTGTTGACGTCTGGGAGCATGCCTACTACTTGAAGTACCAGAACCGGCGCGTCGAGTATGTGAAGGCCTTCTTTCAGGTGGTCAATTGGGATTACGTGAGCGGGCAGTTCGCTCGGAAGGCGTAAGTGCGGCATTGGCTAAATGGGGCATGATCGCTGTGGGCGGGGCGTTTGTTTGCATAGGATTGGCGATTGCCTTGTCCGGCTGCCGCTCGGAGAAGGCTCTGACTCGGCAGGAAGCCGCCGGCAAGCATCTTTATCAGGCACGATGCGCTCACTGCCACGAGGACAATGATCTAGCTCTCAAGAAGATCCCACCAGATCTGCATGAAGTCTTTAGCCGCAAGAATCTTCCCAGCGGCGCTCCAGCCACCGACGCCTCCGTACGGCAAAACGTGCTGGCAGGCAAGGGAATGATGCCGGGCTTCAATGGGCGCTTTACCGAGGAGCAGATGGCCGCGCTGATCGCTTACTTGCATACGGGATTGCGTTGATCGGCTATTACGGACGCATCGCCTCCGGTAAACTGATGAGCAGAGGATGATGATGCCGAACCTGTGGACCAAGACGCGGACGATGCTGGAGATGATCAAGTGGGAGCACTCGATCTTTGCGCTGCCTTTCGCGTTGACCGCAGTGTTGCTGGCGGCTGATGGCTTGCCGAGCTGGCGGACTCTGCTTTGGATTCTGGTGGCAATGGTTGGGGCGCGTTCGTCGGCAATGGCATTTAATCGCTGGGCCGATGCGGAGCTGGATGCGGCGAATCCACGAACCAGTACCCGCGCCATTCCCGCCGGGCTGCTCTCGCGGCAATTTGTGCTGGGCTTTGCGCTGCTTACGGCTGTGCTCTTTGTTGCGGCGGCTGCGGAGTTGAACCAGTTCACGCTGGCTCTTTCGCCGCTTGTGCTGTTGGTGCTTTGGGGATATAGCTACATGAAGAGGGTTACGCGATGGTCCCATCTGGTGCTGGGGTTGGCGCTGGGCCTCGCGCCGTCGGCTGCATGGATTGCGGTGCGCGGCTCGCTGGACGCGCGGATTCTGGTACTGACGGCGGCGGTTACGCTGTGGGCTGCTGGCTTTGATGTGCTGTACGCCTGCCAGGACTTCGAGCATGACAGAGCCGCCGGTCTGCACAGCCTGCCGCAGGCATCTGGCCTTGCGGCAGCCTTTCTGGACGGCGCGCGCCATGCACCTGTTGATGCTGGGGTTGCTCATATGGTTTGGCGCACTGTTTCATTTTCGGACACTTGGCTGGTTGGGGATTGCGGCCGTTGGGCTGCTGCTGATCTATGAACACTCACTGGTTTCGCCGCGCGATCTGCGCCGGCTGAATGCCGCATTTTTTACTATGAATGGCGTGATCGCGATGGTGTTTTTCGGATTTGTGGCAGCTGATTTGTGGATGCGAAGCTAAAATCATAGTTTTATATGATTCGGAAGATGACTCGAGGGCGTTTTGTGATATGTTGCGAGAAAGCCTTCCATGCAATAAGCCTCAACCGCGTCCAACGCATGATTATCGACAGGAGAAAATAGAGTGATGAAGATTGCTATTCAGGGAGAACCCGGCTCATTCAGCCACGAAGCAGCAACCAAACTGGTTCCAGGCGGGGAGATCGTCCCCTGTTCGCTTTCGCTTGAGGTCTTCACCGCACTGCGTGAAGGCGAGGTCGATGCGGCAGTCATTCCGATCGAGAACAGTTTGGCCGGCTCAGTCTCCGAACACTTCGACCTGCTGCTGACGCACAATCTGAAGGTGGAGCGGGAGACGCTGCTGCGCATTCGGCACAATCTGATTGCAATCTCCGGTGTTACGACGGCCGAGATTCGCCGCGTTTTTTCGCATCCCGTGGCTTTGGCGCAGTGCCGGAAGTTTCTGGCCGCGCATCCGCAGATGGAGTCCTACGCCTTCTATGACACGGCGGGCAGCGTGAAGCAGTTGGTGGAGTTGCGCGACCGGCATGTGGCGGGCATTGCCAGCGCCGCGGCTGCCAAGTATTATGGCGCGCAGATTCTCGAAGCGGGCATTGAAGATGATCCGGAAAATTACACACGCTTTTTTCTGGTGCGGCGCGCTGCGGAGTCGGTCACCGACCCAGAGTCGAACAAGATGAGCCTGGCTTTTTCGCTGGAGCATCGTCCGGGATCACTGGTTTCAGCACTCTCCGCGATGGCTTTCATGGGCATCAATCTGACCAAGATCGAATCACGTCCCGTGCATGGAAAGCCCTGGGAGTACATCTTCTATGTGGATTGCAAGATCAAATCCGGGGCAGAAGCTGCACAGGCCGTGGAGGCGCTCAAGAAGCATTGCTCAATGGTCAAGGAATTGGGCCACTATCGGGAGGCGGATGCCCTCTAAGTCCCAGATGTATCCGTTTCATCTTCAGAATTCCACATCGCGAGCTTGTCTTTGACTTGTTTCAGGGTAACTCCGCGCAATAACAGGACCTTGCTTCTTGATAACTCTCCTGTAACCAGCTCGACTGCATTCTTCGGCAAGGAGAATAACTCGGCAAGATAGGCGATCAACGCCAGATTAGCTCGGCCTTCGAGCGGCGGCGCATGAACGGCGATCTTGAGTTGTGCAGCCGAGCCTTCGCCATAGAGGCCGGTGATGGCCGTCCTCTTCGCGCCTGGTTGAGCGCGCACCGCGAGCGTAACTCCAGTGGCAGTCGCGCGCAGCATCAGTTATTCCTCTTTGCCGGTCTGCTTCCAAACAAGCTTGTTCCCACGCGGATGCGCGTGGCTCCTTCTTCGATAGCCAAAGCAAAGTCCCCGCTCATGCCCATCGAGAGCACGCCGAATGAAAGCCGGGAATGCACAGCGGCCCAGCGCTCGCGCCACTTTCTGAGGCTTCTGAAGCAGGTGCGCGTCTCTGCTTCCGAAACGTCGAAGGGCGCTATGGTCATCAGCCCGCGCAGGTTAAGATTTGAGAGCGAGGGCAGATGCTCCAGTAAATGCACAGCCTCGGTGGAGTTAGGGTCAAGGCCAGATTTGGATTCTTCTGGACTTAGTTTTACCTCGATCAGGACGGGCAGTATTTTGCCGAGTTTTTCAGCCACCTGATTCAGCTTCTCGGCCAGGCGCAAAGAATCCAGCGAATCCACGGCGTCGAATAACTCCGCGGCGCGGGCGGCTTTATTCGATTGCAGATGACCGATAAGGTGCACACGGATTGAGTTCACAGCGCGATGGCGCAGCGGCTCAAGTTCGGCGGCTTTACCGGCAAACTCCTGCACGCGGTTTTCGCCGAAGAGAGTCAGCCCCAGCTTGGCGGCCTCAGCCAGCGCTGCGGCAGGATAAGTCTTGGAGACGGCCATCAGTTCGACTTCGCTGCGCGGACGGCCCGCTCTCCGGCAAGCGTCTGCAATCTCCGCTTCCAGCCTTTCGAGATTTTTGGCAAGTGCCGTCATCGTACTCCCATTCAAGCAGAACACAGAGGAAATTCATGAAGGAGAGACAAATCCTCCGATTATCTGAGCCTCAGAGAAAGCGAACAAAAAGAGAACGACCCCCGGGGGGGGGGGGTGGCCTTCTCATCGCAATCTCGAAGCGGCTCATCCTTGAGAGCCGGTTCGAAGTTCAGAGTAACAGGATGGGGGAAATAATCTGCAAAGAAGATTCAATTGATTGACCTAGGACAGACCACCTCGATACAACCAAACTCTCGCCGTCTGCATACAACTGAAGTATGTGGACCATCATCCTGCTCATCTTCTCGAACATCTTCATGACCTTCGCCTGGTACGGCCACCTGAAGTTCCGCCAGGAGGCGCTGTGGAAGGTGATCCTGGCCAGTTGGGGCATTGCCTTCTTCGAATACCTGCTGCAGGTGCCAGCCAACCGCATCGGCGCAATACGCTTCTCGCCGGTTCAATTGAAAGTGATGCAGGAGATCATTACGCTGACGGTCTTTGCGGTTTTCACGCTCTTCTACTTCAACGAGCATCTGCGCTGGAACCACGCCGCCGCCGGAATTTGCCTGGTGGCGGCTGGATTCTTCGTCTTCCACACCTGGTAGCACCTGCGGCTCGGCCAAACGCTGCTACCCGGTCGCAGGGGCTTCATTGATCTGCACTATCAATCCGGAGCTGGGCCATCCAGAGTTAGTGGTTTTGCTCGTCGAGGAATTTCTCCGCTTCCAGCGCAGCCATACAACCGGAGCCGGCGGCGGTGATGGCTTGCCGGTAGCGGCGGTCTTGCACGTCGCCACAGGCAAAGACGCCGGGAAGCGGCACCCCGTCTTTGGTGACCAGAACATTGTCCTTAGTGCGAATGTAGCCGTCGCCGTCGAGGTCAATCTGGTCGCCAAAGGCCTTTGTATTCGGTTCGTGGCCGATGCCGAGAAAGAGGCCGTCGATGGGCAGCGTGGACACTTCGCCGGTTTTGATGTCGCGCAGGCGCACGCCCTTCACTTCCTTCTCTTCGACGCCCAGCACCTCTTCGATGATGACGTTGGCGCGCAACTCGATCTTTGGATTTTCATGGACGCGGTCGAGCATGATCTTGGAGGCCCGGAAGACCTCGCGACGATGGAGTAGCGTGACCTTTGAGGCGAATCGGGTGAGGAAGAGCGCCTCTTCCATCGCCGAGTCGCCGCCGCCTACGACGGCAATCTCGCGACCGCGGAAGAAGAAGCCGTCGCAGGTGGCGCAACTGGAGACGCCGTGGCCGATCAGCGCCTGCTCGCTCGGCAATCCAAGCCAGCGCGCGCTGGCGCCGGAGGCGACAATCAGAGTGCGGGTCAGAATCTCGCCTACAGAGGTCTGAAGCTTGATCGGATTCGCGCTCAGGTCCACCGAAGCCAGATCAACCGGCTGGAAGGTTGCGCCAAAGCGGGCCGCCTGCTTCTTCATGTTGTCGATCAGCTCGGGGCCTTGAATGCCCTCCGGCCAGCCGGGAAAGTTTTCCACCAGGGTGGTCATCGAAAGCTGGCCGCCCGGCTCGTGGCCCTCCAGAATCAGTGGCTCAAGGCCAGCGCGGCTGGTATAGATGGCTGCCGTGAGTCCGGCGCAGCCGGAGCCCAGAATTACCGTCGAACGAATCTCTGACATGAACGTTCCTCGTTTCAATTCTACCGCTTGCAAAAGCGCGTATCTATTAGAGTTGTTTTCCACCGATAGGTTGCAACAGAGAAGGGAGTGAGTGTTTGGATTGTTTGGCCTAGTCATTGTTTCTGGATAAGCGCGAGCGAGGACGCCCACGTTACAGCCGACCAGGAGGTCGGCGCTACTCGTTGATTTCAAATGCGCTCAGCTATAGCCGCTTGAGGAAGGCCTGAGCTTCTTTGTATTGCGGAAAGAGCTTTTCCTCGGCCTTGAATTCGCGGGAGTGCACGCAACGCCGCGTCCCACGCAGCTTGACGGGGTACTTCAAGTGCAGCATCTCGTGGTAGAGCAGGTACTCGATGGCGTAGCGGGGGCTGGAGGGGCGGTCAAAGACGCGGCTGACCACGATGGTGTTGTGGGCGGCGTCGTAGTGGCCCAGCGAGCGCTTGGCGACGCTCTCGCTCCAGGTCAGCTCCGGACGGCCCAGCAAGCCTCCAAAGAAGCGCGTGTTGAGCGAGTCGAAGACCTCATCCAGGTGGTAATAGCGGCCTTCGGGTCCAAAGCCTCTCTTGTTGCCGCGCGCGCCGCGAATCAACTCCGTCTGGCGGGTGACGGCGGCGCTATAGGCAAAGCGCTTGTAACGCAGATCGTGCGCGGCGTCGATGGGCTTTTTGTAGAGCTTGGCCAGAAGAATGTGGGCGATGGCGCGGATCACGGACTCCGGCGCGCCCTCCAGAAGATCGGAGAGGCTGACCAGGATCTGCCCTTCGCGCAGGCAAATCCGGGTGTTGAGCGAGGTAAAGCGCCGAAAACGGAGGACGATGGGAGGTATTGGCGCTCGTGGGCGCAACGCCCGGTACTCCTCCTGAAAGATGGAAACAAAATCGGCGGCCACTAAGTTGGAGAGTAGCACATGCGGACGGTCTGCTCCTCAGCTGCCAACTAGCGTAAAGTGAATGTGAAGGGCTACCTTCAGTTGCGATTCATGCTCACACGGGTCTCTATGCGCCAGCTCCAATCCGCGGTTCTTGCGCTTCTTTTTGGCGGAGCGTTTCTCGCGCTTTCCGCGCAGCAACCCGCATCTCCGGCTCCCACTCAGGCACCTTCGCTCACCGAGGATCGCGATCCGGTGCGCTCGCCGGAGGGTGATGCGGCCACTCCCGCGGCGATCCGCAACGAGGGCGAAGGCTACGTTCTGCATACGGATGTGGAAGAGGTGGTGCTGAACTGCTCGGTGCTGGACGGCAACCGGATGGTTCCAAGTCTGAAGAAGGAGAACTTTCAGGTTTTGGAAGACGGCGTCCAGCAGACGCTCATCAGCTTTCAGCACACCGATCTTCCGGTTTCGATTGCGCTGGTAGTGGACAATTCGGGATCGATGAGCCGCAAGAGGCCTTCGGTGAACAAAAGCGCGCTGGACCTGATCGCGGCTTCCAACCCGCAGGATGAGGCCTTTGTGGTCAACTTCAGCGATGAGGCCGTCATCGACCAGGATTTTACCTCTGATGTGAGCAAGCTGCGCGAGGGTCTGAGCCACATTGAAGCGCGAGGCGCTACGGCGCTTTACGATGCCGTGGTGGCCTCGGCCGACAAGCTGGTGGCCGACGCCAAGCGCCCCAAGCAAGTGCTGATTTTGATCACCGACGGCGAGGACAACGCATCAACGGGATACAACCTGGAGCAGACGATCCAGCGGGTGCGGCAGCTCTCCGGGCCGGTGATCTACACGATCGGATTGCTCTTCGGCGACGATGAACCCAACGATCACGAACACCGTGTCGAAATAAAGAATGCGCGCAAGGCACTCCAGTCGCTTTCGGATGAAACCGGAGGTATGGCCTTCTTTCCCAAGAACATCGAGCAGGTTGACCTGATTGCTGCCGAGGTGGCGCGGGACATCCGTAACCAGTACACGCTGGGCTACCATTCGACCAAGCCGACGACCGAGCCCGGCTTCCGCCATGTTGAAGTGATTGCGAAAGGCAAAGGCATGGGCAAGCTGACTGTTCGCACGCGTACTGGCTACTACCCTGTGGCGCGGGTAGTAAAGAAAGCCGGCTCGACCGCTGGGCGGTAGAGCGCTAAAGGCTATGCGGAGTGAAGATGAAGCAGGGCGCGGCAGCGTTCGGCCAGGGTGGGAATCTCCGGGCATTCGAAATAAACTTGGCGATTGAGCGCCATGAGCATTTGGACGGCCTGTAACTGCTCATTTTTTACAGTGAATGCACGATCATCCTGCACGAATTCATCGGTGAGGTATTCGATGGCGTGTCCGAGGATCTCCAGAGCGCGTCCGGCTTCCGGAGTAATGCGGCGGCGGCGACTGGCGTGGATGCTAGCGTTCTGAACGGCGGGCGCAGTGACTGGAACTGCAAAGCCAATGGTCGTGGTGGATGCCATGGTTTAATCCTCACTCTGTTCTTCGGCGACAAGCTCCGATTATTCAGATGACGAACGTACCTTGTCCCACGAGCGGACCATGTATATAGTGGCGCGCCTCTTTCGGGAACGAAGTGATATGGATCACATGGGTTTCAGCGCTGTTGGTTGGATGATTGCCGTGAGTGGGAGGCCGGTACTTCCCAAGAAGCATCCGCGCGAAAGGTACGTCAGATTGGTCTAAGATGGTCTGACAGGAGCACGGAAGGGGAGTAAAACCGGCCACTCGAGCGGTTTCAGAATCAGACTCTCACAGAACGATGAAATGATCTGCAAAAGACGGCAGAGAAAACTCGGTCTTCTTGACGGAATGAGTCCGAAAACCTAAGCTCAAACCAGCATCTTATCGATTGGGGACCTCTGACGGCTCCCGGACGAAGGGTGTAATTTTCCCCTTGTTCTTGAAGATTGGTCGGCGATGATTCCTTATCACTGGCAGTACTTACCGCTTTTGTTGCAAATACTTGCCGCCTTTGGTCTGGGGGCGGTGATGGTGGTGGCGTCGTGGCTTGTGGGGCGGCACCGCAACACGGCCGTCAAGCTGGCTGCCTACGAGTGCGGGATTGTGGCTGTGGGCGACGCCCGGCAGCGCTTCAGCGTGCGCTTTTATATGGTGGCGGTGCTGTTCATCCTCTTCGACGTGGAAACGGTTTTCATGATGCCCTGGGCGGTGGTCTACCGGCAGTTGCACCACATTACCGGACAACAGTTCTTTGGCTTTTGGGAGATGGTGGTCTACCTGGGCTTTGTGGCCGTAGGGCTTTTCTACATCGTGCGCAAGGGCATCCTGAACTGGAGCCAGGACAAGGCGGACCTCTAGCATGGGCCAAACACTGATAGGAAAATCCGCCGTTCTGGAAGGGCTGGCCGAAAACCCAGCGGTGAAGGCCGTTTTGGCGTGGAAGCCGGAGGCCCTGTTGGACGCAAACTTTGACCGGGGTGAGCTGACGCTGACCGTTTCCTCCGATCAGATCCGCGCGGCGGCGGCCACGGTGCAGGCCGCAGGCTACAACGCCTTCGAGGATGTGACGGCGGTGGACTGGTTTCCTTCGGAGCCGCGCTTCCAGTTGAGCTATCACATTGTTTCTCACACCTATAAGGAGCGGATCAGGCTGCGGGTGATGTTGGGCGGAGACGCGCCGACGGTCGAGTCGATCACTTCCATCTGGCCTGGGGCTAATTTTTATGAGCGCGAAGTCTTCGACCTCTTCGGAATTGGCTTCGAGGGCCATCCGAATCTACGCCGCATCCTGATGCCCGACGACTGGCAAGGGTATCCGCTGCGCAAAGATTATCCGGTGGAGGGGTATCGCTGATGAGCAACCCACTTGGAATGCCTGTACTGGAGCCGGCAACCGGCGCACACGATCAGCACATGGTCCTGAATCTGGGGCCGCAGCATCCGTCAATGCACGGCGTTCTTCGCCTGGTGGTGGAGATCGACGGCGAGATCGTTGTCCGGCTTTATCCGGAGATCGGCTACCTGCATACAGGCATCGAGAAGACCTGCGAGGCCAAGTTCTATCAGCAGGTGGTTCCGCTGACTGATCGCATCGATTACCTCAGCCCCATGGCCAACAATCTCTGCTATGCGCTTGCCGTCGAGCGGCTGCTGGGGTTGGAGATTCCGGAGAAGGCGCAGTGGCTTCGGGTGTTGCTGGCCGAGTTGACGCGGCTCAATTCGCATTTGATTTGGCTGGGCACGCACGCCATGGATATTGGCGCGCTGACCGTCTTTCTGTACACCTTCCGCGAGCGCGAAGAGATTCTGCGCATTTTTGAAGGTTTGTCCGGCCAGCGGATGATGACCAGCTACATCCGCATTGGCGGTCTGGCGATGGAGCCGCCGCTGGACTTTTTTGCCCGCGTGCAGGGATTCATCAAGAGCTTTCCGGAAAAAATTGACGAATACGCAAATTTGCTGACCGGCAATCCGATCTTTCGCAACCGCTTGCAGGGTGTGGGCATCTTATCTGCATCGGATGCAATAGCACTGGGCGTGACGGGGCCGAATATGCGCGGCTCGGGGGTGGACTTCGATCTGCGCCGGGACATGCCGTATTCGGGCTACGAGAAGTTTCAGTTCAAGGTGCCGATTGCCACCGAGGGCGATTGCTGGGCGCGCTATGTGATTCGACTGCAAGAGATGCGCGAGAGCGTGGGGATGATTCAGCAGGCGCTGGACGGGATGCCGGAGGGCGCAATCAAGGCCGACGCGCCAAAGATTATATTGCCGGATCGGGAGAAGATGAAGACGCAGATGGAGGCGCTGATTCATCACTTCAAGATTGTCACCGAAGGCTTTGCGGTTCCGGCGGGTGAGGTTTATCAAGCGATTGAATCGCCGCGCGGGCAGATGGGCTATTACGTGGTCTCGGACGGCACCGCAAAGCCCTATCGCGTGCATATGCGCAACCCGTCGTTTACGACGCTGCAAGCGCTGGAGACGATGTGCGCTGGAAGGATGCTGGCGGATGTGGTGGCGGTGGTAGGGTCCATCGATATTGTGCTGGGAGAGATTGACCGATGACAGAATTCGAAGGAGAACACATGATAGCTGAGGAAATAAGCTGGAAAGATTTTGAAGTTCACACGCGCGAGGCGTTATGGGTATGTGTCGAGAGCAGGTTAGAGAGGGTTCCATTGATAGTGGATGGAATCGATTACCACCTGAAATTTGAGGCTCGCGACCCGCACGTACAAGGTATACCGAACACAAGGAAGCTGCAACTGCGTACATCAATATACAGAGTCAGCGAACCTAAGTTCTTGAATTTTCTCAAACTCGTAGTAAAAAACGAAATGATGGAAACAATACCCTGGGACCGCTTCAAAGAGGCTTACAAGCAAGATTAACGGATACTTGATGTTGTCATTGTACTTGAACCGATTGATACTGAGGTGGGTGAGATTGATCGGTCGTAGTAGTTGCCGTTTTATGGGGGTGATTGTGGGAATGAACTATTCGTCAATGGAACTAAACAATTCGTCAAACATAATGTCAGGTCAGTTCGCTGAATACTTTGTCAGAGAGTTATCCCAGAAATTCGTACAGCCTTTACTCGATGCATTCTATAGTCAGTACAAAGTATCATCTAAAAAGAGATTGCAATTGCGATTGCGTAGCGATGACCGTCTAATCGTTATTTCGAATACAGAATACGAAGCGAGAGTGTTTTTGAATCATAAGTTTGGTGAATCAAGAAGCGAGTTAACCGTCGAATACAATCATGGAATCAATAGTATGAGTTTTACAATCGTGAAAATTGTTGCTGGTTATAATATAGAGAAATCAGATGGTCATCAAATTTACATCGATAAACTCGCGGAACTAATTTGTATGCCATTACTTGAGAAGCAGGTATCTGCCGCATGAGCCTTGAAACCATGACGCTGTTTTCTCCCCAACTTGCTGCGCGCTTCGATGCGCTGACGGCCAAGTACCCGGTGCGGCGCTCGGCGTTGGTGCCGATGCTGCTCTATGCGCAGGATGAGGTTGGCTATTTGTCCGACGCGGTGATTGCCGAAGTGGCCGAGCGGATCGGCATTACGGAACTCGACGTGCGCAATGTGGCCACCTACTACTCGATGTTGCGCTTCAAGCCGGCGGGCAAATTCAACGTGCAGGTTTGCACCAATATCAGTTGCATGCTGCGTGGCGGCTATGAGGTCTTCGAGCGCTTTCAGGAAGAGTTGGGCATCGGGCACAAAGGCGTAACGGCGGACGGGTTTTTTTCTCTCGAAGAGGTTGAGTGCATCGGAGCTTGCTGCTGGGCGCCGGCGATTCAAGTCAATTATGAATTTCATGATGAGCTGAGTCCCGAAGCTGTTCCGGGGATTCTGGCCGGTTATCGCGGGCGTGCGACGGAAGGGAAGGCCGAGATTGCCTAGACTGGTCTCCCATCCCGATGAAGTAAAGATCGTCTCGAAGCGCTTTGGGCAGGGCGCGGCGAAGATCGACCGTTACCTCGAACTCGGCGGCTATGCGTCGGCGCGCAAGTGTCTGGCGGAAGGCCCCGACTGGATCATCAACGAGATGAAAGCCAGCGGCCTGCGCGGGCGCGGCGGCGCGGGCTTTCCCACCGGCATGAAGTGGTCGTTCGTGCCCAAGCAGTCGGCCAAGCCGAAGTACGTGCTGGTCAACGGCGACGAGAGCGAGCCGGGAACCTGCAAGGATCATCTGATTTTTTTGCACGATCCGCACGCGGTCATCGAAGGCACCATCATTGCGGGCCTGGCCATCGGCGCCAAGACGGGCTTCATCTATCTGCGCGGCGAGTACCGCTATCTTCTCGAAATCATGGAGCGGGCGGTCGCCGATGCTTACGCCAGGGGCTTTCTCGGCAAAAACATCTTTGGTAGCGAGACGGAGTTTCAGATCATTACGCAGAGCGGCGCGGGCGCGTATGAGGTCGGCGAAGAGTCGGCTCTGATGGAGTCGTTGGAAGGCAAGCGGGGCGTGCCGAGGATCAAGCCGCCCTTCCCGGCGGTCGTCGGCCTCTACGGCGGACCCACGGTCATCAACAACGCCGAGACGATCGCAACCGTCCCGCACGTAATCGCCATGGGCGGCGCGGCCTTCAGCGAGGTTGGCTCCGCGCGCAACGGCGGCACCAGATTGTTCGGCATCAGCGGCCACGTCGAGCGGCCCGGAGTCTACGAGCTGCCGATGGGCTACAACCTCGAGCGCATGATTTATGAGGTTGCCGGCGGGGTGCGCGGCGGGCGCGGGTTGAAGGCCGTCGTTCCGGGCGGGAGTTCCACTCCTTGTCTCCTTCCCGAAGAAATTGATATAGGAATGGACTTCGACCAGGTGGAAAGGCCGGATCAATGCTAGGTTCGGGCGGCGTGGTGGTCATCGACGACCAGACCTGCATCGTGGAGTTCGCGCTCAGGACCATCAGCTTCTATCAGCATGAAAGCTGCGGCTGGTGCATCCCCTGCCGCGAGGGAACCGATTGGCTCAAGAAATCGCTGACCCGCTTCCATGCCGGCTTCGGCGAGGGCAAGGACATCGACAACATTCAGTACCTGGCCGAAAACATGATGGGCCGCACCTTCTGCCCGCTGGGCGACGCAGCAGCGATGCCGATTCTGGGCTTCGTGAAGAAGTTTCGCAAGGAGTTCGAGGAGCATTTGGGCGGGAAGGCCTGCCCGTTCGCCAAGCATTCGGATTTGGTTGTAGTTTAGTTTTGTCATCCTGAGCGAAGCGCAGCGTAGTCGAAGGACCTGCGGTTGCTTTTCTGCTCAATCAACCCCTGGTCTCAAAATCGAGACATGGGAACCCGCCAACGGCTACGAAAGGTGTCTCAGATGAATGACGAATCATTTGTTTTGCACAGGTTCAGAAAGATAGATAAACGGCTGATCGAATCTTTGGTTAACCGAAGTCTATATTTCGCCAAACCAGACACACTGAACGACCCTTTCGACTGCCGAATTGATCTAAAGGGTGCTCTCAGACGAGCCGAATCTTTCGCAATTGGCGACCCAAAAAAACTTTTATCGTCTTTTTTAAACACTCCGGAGTTTTTCGAAAACTGGCAATCAACATTCAATAATGTAGGTGTGTGTTGTTTTACTAGGGATAATCGGGATACTTTACTATGGTCACATTATGCCGATGAACATAGGGGCGTATGCCTAAAATTCGAATTCAGAGCATTCTATTTTTTATCCGAAGAATTCAGTCTCACTACGATGGGCAATGTTGAGTATATTGCTGAACCTATAAAAGAATGGCTAAAGAACGCTCCTACGAATATGACTGAATTCGTCATCGGACTTGTTCATAAATTTCTTAAATCAAAGAGTCCTGCTTGGGCATACGAAAAGGAAGCGCGAATTTTCCGGACACCTGGGGATTTCAGTTTCAGTGAACCAGTCTTGAACCAGATTTGTTTTGGCTTACGAACACCCGATAAGGATATTAAACTTATTACTGACTTGGCTCGGACGTATTCAGGTTGCAATAGATTTAGTAAGATGGAACGTGACGAAACAGAATTCGGGTTTACGGAGAAATCGCTATAGTAGGCGGATGCCCCAGGTCTCAATTTTGAGACCTGGGGATTGATGAAGTAGGCAGGATTGAAATGGAGTTGAGGTTTATGGTTTCCTACCCATTTCGCAAAGTGCGCGAAATGGATGGGGCACCCTAAGTTTGTGGCTAAATGAGTGAAAAGCAAACGCGGGTCCTTCGACTCCCACCCCAGCGACGAAGACCTGATGCTGGGGACCCCGGTTCGCTGCGCTTGCTCAGGATGACAAAGTTGTTTTGAAGTTAACAGAGTCGTGATTGTGTCGGTGAAAGCATGAGACCTCCAGAACTGGTACGCATTCTTGAAGCCGATGGTTGGTACAGCACGGGACAGACGGGAAGCCACCGGCATTATCGTCATCCGGTCAAGCCGGGATTGGTGATTGTGCCGATGCACGCAGGAAAAGAAATTGGGAAGGGACTGCTTCACAGTATCCTGAAGAAGGCGGGGCTGAAATGACACGAGAATATCTGGTTTTTTACGAAAAGGGCGCCAACAACTGGAGCGCATTTTCTCCAGACCTGCCTGGATGCGGCTCACTCGGTGACGAGTTGGAAGATACACGCGCCAATATGCGCGAAGCCGTGGGAGTCTACCTGGAAGAAACAGTGAAGGCTGGTGAACCAATTCCAGAGAAAACCGCAAGGATTGTTAATTTCGATGAATTTGATCCGGATCACGAGACGAGCGAGTATTTCATGGAGTGGCTTCGGGTTTCTATTCCTCAGTCACATTCCTTCAGAGAAAGCTCCAAGGCCGCATAGGAAAAGATGGCAGACGTAAACTTCATTGTCGATGGAAAGACGCTGACGGCTCCCGCGGGGACGCTGCTGATTGACGCATGCCGCAAGGCGGGGATCGAGATTCCGGCCTTCTGTTATTACCCCGGCCTCAGCTTGCAGGCCGCTTGCCGGATGTGCGTGGTGCGGCAGGAAAAAGTGCCCAAGCTGCAAACCGCCTGCACGACCACCGTCGCCGAGGGCCAGGTTTTCACGACCGAGTCCGACGAGATCGCCCAGGCGCGCAAGGCCACGCTGGAATTGTTGCTGGGCAATCATCCGCTCGACTGCCCGGTCTGCGACGCCGGCGGCGAGTGCGAGTTGCAGGACATGACCTTCAAGTACGGCGCGGGGGAGAGCCTCTACGCCGAGGCCAAACAGCACCGCGAAGAGCAGCAGTGGTCGCCGGCCGTCTACTTCGACCGCCCGCGCTGCATCCTCTGCTACCGCTGCATCCGCGTCTGCGGCGAAGGGATGGACGTGTGGGCGCTGGGGATTCAGGGGCGCGGGGTGAGCGCGTCGATTGCGCCCAATGGGCGGGATCACCTGGATTGCGAGCAGTGCGGAATGTGCATCGACATCTGCCCGGTGGGCGCGCTGACCAGCGGCTCTTACAGATATAAAACCCGGCCGTGGGAGATGAACCACGTGGCGACGGTTTGCACGCACTGCGCCGACGGCTGCAAGGTGACCTTGGGCGTGCGGCAGACGAATGACGGCTCGAAAATAGTGCGCGCCGATAATCGCGACAAAAGCGGCATCAATGGCGACTTTCTCTGCGCCAAGGGGCGCTTTGGCTTTGATTTTGTCGAGAGTCAGGAGCGCCTGACCAAGCCGCTAGTGCGCAACGCCGAAGGCAAGCTGGTGGAGGCGACTTGGGAGCAAGCGCTACGCATGGCGGGCAGCATCCTCAAGGAGATACTTGAGACACGTGGCGGCGCGGCAATTGGCGTCATCGGCTCGAACCAGACGACCAATGAAGAGAATTATTTGTTGCAGAAGTTTGCGCGGACGGTGCTGGAGACCAACAACATCGACCATGAGCGGACGGCCGATTACGCGGCCTTTGCGCGGACGTTGGAGGGGCAGGAGGGCAAAGCGGCCACGCTGCGCGAGACGGCGACGGCGCCTGCGATTCTGCTCGTGGGCGGCAATCCGACCGAAGAGCATCCGATGCTCGCCTGGAATCTGCGCACCAATGTGCGGTTGAATCGCGGACGGCTGTACATCGCCAACAGCAAGGCCATCAAGCTGGAGCGGCAGGCCGCGGCAACGCTGCGTCTGTCGGCGGACGGCTACGCGACGCTTGCGGCCTCGTTGGAGCAGGGCGGTTCGGAGTTCGGCAAGGCTGTGCTGGCCGAAGAGTCGCTGCTGGTGATCTTTGGGATGGAGTTCAGCGGCGCGCACGTGACGGAGTTAGTGGACTGGGGGCTCAAGCGCGGCAATGTGCGCTTTGCGTATTTGGGCGGCTACGCCAACTCGCGCGGCGCGGCGGATATGGGGCTGCTGCCGAGTCTCCTACCGGGCTATGTGCCGGTAACGGCTCCAGGAGCATTTATCGAATACGCGGGAATGTCTGCGACTCCTGGAAAAACGCTGGCCGAGATGATGACAGCGGCAGGCAGCGGCGAGCTAGGCGCGCTGCTAGTGATGGGCGCGGACCCGGCGGCAAAGATGGAGTTGCCTCCAGAGGCGCTGAAGAAGAGCTTCATCATTGTCGCCGATCTCTTCCTCACCAAGACAGCGGCGCTGGCCGATGTGGTCTTTCCCGCTGCCAGTCTCTATGAGAAGAGCGGCACGGTGACCAACACCTTCGGCGATGTGCAACTTGTAAAGAAGGCGGCGGATCACGCGGGCGTCAAGCCGGAGTTTGAGATTCTGGTGCGGCTGGCCGGAGCGATGGGCGTGGATGTAAAGACGCTTGTTCCTTTTGGGAAGAGCGGAACAACCTCCGATCTGGGCCAATCGCGCGGCGCGCAAGCCGGTGAGGCCGACCGGCACGCGGTGTGGCTGGCGGCGAATGGCTTGGAGTGGAAGACCAGTCCCTTCGATCCGCTGGCGGTGCTGGACGAGATTGCGCGTTTGGTTCCGGGCTATGAACTGGACCGCGTCAATCTGTTGAGCGGGAATGATGTGCCGAGCGAGCCGGGCTTTGTACCGGTGGCGGCGTTGACGGAGCGAGGCGAGATTCTGCCCGCGCAGAATGGATTGTTTACCTCTGGAACGCTGGGCGAATACAGTGTAGCGCTCAAGGAATTGAAAAAGCATCAAGCACGATTCGGCAGATTGAAGGTACTGTAATTGGATGAGGCTAGCAACCAGTGACGATTTTGCAATTCATTGTATGGAGCGTTGTGAAGGTGGCCGTAACGACGGTGGTGATGCTGCTCGCCGTCGCGTACACCGTGCTGCTCGAACGTAAACTCGTTGGCCGCATTCAGAACCGCTATGGGCCCTGCCGCGTGGGGCCGTTTGGCCTCTTGCAGCCACTGGTGGACGGAGCGAAGTCCTTTCTCAAAGAGGACATCATCCCCACCGGCGTCTACCGGCCGCTCTATCTGATTGCGCCCATCATCGCGCTGGGCTGCGCGTTGATTTCCATCGGCGTTGTGCCTTTCGGCGAGCCGGTCTCCATTGCCGGCAGCCCACCGCTCTTTCAGATTGCCAACGTGAATGTCGGCCTGCTGATTATTTTGGGCGTGACTTCGATTGGCGTTTACGGAATTGCGCTGGCCGGATGGTCGTCGAACAACAAGTATTCGCTGCTGGGCGCGCTGCGCTCTTCGGCGCAGTTGGTCAGCTACGAACTGGCGCTGGGGCTTTCGCTCGTTGGCGTGGTGCTGCGCGCCGGTTCGCTCAATCTTCGGGTGATCGTCGAGCAGCAGGCGACACAGGGAATGCTGACCTGGAATATCTTTGGCGGGATGCAGTTTGTGGCCTTCTTCATTTATCTGACGGCGGCTTACGCGGAGACCAATCGCTCGCCCTTCGATCTGCCGGAGGCGGAGTCTGAACTAACCGGTGGCTATCACACCGAGTACAGCTCAATGAAGTTCGCCATGTTCTTCATGGCCGAATATGCCAACATGATTACGGTAGGCTGCGTGGCGACGCTGCTCTTTCTGGGTGGCTGGACCAGCCCCTTCGGCAATCTGATTCCTCCTTTCGAGAATGTCGTCGTCGATGCTGGGCTGTCGCTTTTCTGGTTTGTGCTCAAGGTATTTTCTTTCCTCTTTTTGTATGTGTGGGTGCGCGGGACGCTGCCGCGCTTCCGCTACGATCAACTGATGAACTTTGGATGGCGCTGGCTGATGCCGCTGGCCATCCTGAACATTGTGGCGACCAGCGCGCTGCTTGCGTTTCGCTAAGTTATTCTGCTTCATTGATTTGATTGGGATCGGTTCCATAGGCCGCTGAAAGACCCGTTGGAAAGCTACAAAGCGTCAGGGCACGACTTTAGTCGTGCCGCATGAATCGCAAAAGATACGGGGCTTTAGCCCCTGAGCAAACGGTTTGTCGGAGCAAGAAATGCACCTGATTTTGTTTATCATTTTTGCCGGTTTCTGTCTGGCTGGGGCAATCAATCTGCTCCTTCAGAGTCATCCCATCAACAGCGCCCTTTCGCTGATTGTGGTGATGACCTCGCTGGCTGTGCTGTATCTGATGCTGGGCGCGGAGTTTCTGGCCATCGCGCAGGTGATTGTTTACGCCGGCGCGATCATGGTGCTCTTCACCTTTGTGGTGATGCTGCTGAACGCCGGACGCGAGGCGCGCACAAGGGGCAGCAAGGCGGCGCTGGCCGTGGGCTTTCCCGCGGTGGTAGCGATTCTGGCGGTGATTGCCACGGTGATTCTGAAGGCGCAGGGACTGGGCGCGGCGCGGCTGAGCGACGGACTTACCGACGTCAAGGGCCAAACCAACCTTGAACAACTGGGAGCGGTACTCTTCACCAAACTGCTGTTGCCCTTTGAGGTCACCTCGGTGCTGATTCTGATTGCGATTCTGGGCGCGGTGGCGCTGGCCAGCCATGAAGGAAGCAAGGCGGAAAGGACGGGCGAAAAATGAGTGCTTTCTTTCAGCAAGAAGTTCCGCTCTCCTGGTATCTGCTGCTGAGCGTGGTGTTGTTTTCTCTGGGCGTGGTGGGCTTTCTCATCAAGCGCAATCTGATTACTGTCTTCATGTCGATTGAACTGATGCTCAACGGCGTCAATCTTTCTTTTGTCACCTTTGCTCAGCAGTGGCACGCGGTGAAGGGGCAGATATTCGTTTTCTTTGTGATGATGGTGGCCGCGGCCGAGGCCGCCGTGGGATTGGCCATCATCATTGCCGTCTTCCGCGCCCGCGCAACCCTCGACGTCGACCGCATCGACCGGATGAAACTATGAACGCAATTTTCTATCTCTGGCTAATTCCGATCTTGCCTTTCGCGGGATTCCTCATCAATGGAATCTTGGGTAGACGGTTGCCTAAGTGGCTTGCCACTGCGGTGGCATTGCTATCTCCGCTGGCGGCGTTTTGCATGGTCCTTCAGATTTCGCTCGGACTCTGTACAAACGCCGTTGCGATTGCGCACTTGCCTTTCGTTCAAACCTGCCCGCTGCCGTGGATCAACATTCCCGCGCTGCACCTCGACTTCAGCTTCGTCCTCGATCAGCTTTCGCTGGTCATGCTGCTGGTGGTCACCGGTGTAGGCTTTCTGATTCATGTCTACTCCGTCGGCTACATGAGCGACGATGAAGGCTACGCGCGGTACTTCTCGTACTTGAATCTTTTCCTGTTTTTCATGACCGTGCTGGTGCTGGCCGGTAATGCGCTGGTGATGTTTGTCGGCTGGGAGGGTGTGGGGCTGGCGTCGTATCTGCTGATCGGCTTCTACTTCCAGAAAAAGTCTGCGGCGGACGCGGGCAAGAAGGCATTCATCGTCAACCGCATCGGCGACTTCGGCTTTCTGATCGCGATGTTTCTACTGGTCGCCAACTTCGGCACGCTGACCTTCTCGGAAATCGCCGCGAAGCTCGGCATGGACCCCGGCTGGCAGGGCGGCGTGGTCACCGTGATAGCGCTCTGTTTGATGCTGGGTGCGGCGGGCAAGAGCGCGCAGTTGCCGCTCTACATCTGGCTTCCGGACGCGATGGAAGGCCCCACGCCGGTCTCCGCATTGATCCACGCGGCGACGATGGTTACGGCGGGCGTCTACATGGTGGCGCGAACGCACGTGATCTTTGACCATTCGCCCTTTGCGCTGTCTGTGGTGGCGATTGTCGGCGCGGCGACGGCGCTCTTTGCGGCCACCATTGCTCTGGTGCAGAACGACATCAAGCGCGTGCTGGCCTATTCGACGATCTCGCAGCTTGGCTATATGTTTCTGGGCTGCGGCGTGGCGGCTTATTCGGCGGCGATCTTCCATCTGATGACCCACGCATTCTTCAAGGCGCTGCTCTTTTTGGCTGCTGGTTCGGTGATTCACGGTCTCGGCGGCGAACAGGATCTGCGCAAGCTGGGCGGCCTCTGGCGAAAGCTGCCCATCACCTTTGCCGTCACCACGGTCGGCGTTTTGGCCATTGCTGGAATTCCGCCCTTTGCCGGATTCTTTTCCAAAGATGCAATTCTCTATGCGGCGTTTTCGCATGGAACCAATGGCAAGATTCTCTATGCTGTTGGCCTTATAACGGCGCTGCTGACTGCGTTTTATATGGCGCGGCTGTGGTATCTGGCCTTCATGGGCAAATCGCGCAGCGAAGAGGTTCATGCGCATGAGAGTCCGGTTTCGATGTTAGGTCCTCTGGTGATTCTGGCACTGCTTTCTATTTGCGGCGGATGGATTGGGATCGATCGCTTCGGAGCGTTCCTTGCGCCTTCTGTCGGTGCGCACGAACTGGAAGGCGGAGTGGTTCCCTATCTTCCATTCACGATTTCCTGGGAACATTTCTTGAGTATTGTGGCTGTTTTCTTCGCCATCGTAGGCTGTCTGATTGCCAGCAAGTACTATTGGTGGAAGCCGGAGCGTCCGGCGCGCCTGGCCGCTGCGCTTCCAAGCGGCTACAAACTGCTGGCCAACAAGTATTTTGTGGACGAGTTCTACGGCGCAACCATCGTCAAGCCGCTGCTGGGCTTCTCGAAGTACATTCTGGGTTGGGTGGTGGACGTGGGCATTCTAGGCGGCGCGGCTTGGCTGGTCGGCGGCGTGGCCACCTTTGCCGGATCGATCTTGCAGCGCTGGCAATCGGGCAATCTGCGCTCCTATGCGGCGTGGCTGGCCGCGGGCGCGGCGGCGGTGCTTTTGTTTATTTTTTGCAATGCATTCTTTTCGGAACCTCAACGAATCATGGTTCAATATCTAACGGGAGGGCGCTGAGACGATGCACGCATTCGATCCCATCATTCTCACGCTGATCCTGCTCGTGCCGCTGGCCGGGGCGCTGCTTGTCCTGCTTGCGCCCGACCGCTGGAAGCTGCCCAACTGGATTGCGCTGCTCACTACGCTCGTCACTTTCGGCCTGACGCTGCATCTGCCCGCGCACTTCGATCATGCGCAGACCGGCTTTCAGTTCGTGGTCAACATCCCGTGGGTTGACAAGCCAGCGATCTTCTATCACCTGGGCGTGGACGGGCTGAGCCTGTGGCTTGTGGTGCTGGTGGGCTTGCTTGCGCCCATCGGCGTCGTCGCCAGTTGGAACGCGATCCAGTCGCGGAGCAAAGTCTTCTTCGCGCTATTCCTGGTGCAGCAGACGGCGATGCTGGGCGTCTTCGTCTCTCTGGATTTAATGCTCTACTACGGCTTCTGGGAGCTGTCGCTGGTTCCCATGGCCATCCTGATTGCGATGTATGGCCGCAAGGACGGACCCAAAGCCGCGCTCAAGTTCTTCCTCTTCACCTTCATTCCCTCCGCGCCCTTGCTCGTCGCGATTCTCTGGCTCTACGCGCAGACCGGCAGCTTTGATTACACAGTGCTGCGCGCGCACATTAGTCTGGGACTGATTCCCGGCGGGCCGCTATGGCTGATTTCGCTGGCCTTCCTCTTCGCCTTCGCCGTCAAGGTTCCAGTCTTCCCGCTGCACGGTTGGCTGGCCGACACATTCAGTGAAGCGCCGGTGGCTTTGGCCATGGTGGTGGCCGGCAAGCTGGGGCTTTACTCGATGCTGCGCTTCCACATCGGCCTCTTTCCGGCGCAGGCGCGGATTGTGGCTCCTGTGTTGGTTGGGCTTGCCGTCGTGGGCATTCTCTACGGCGCGTGCCTTGCGCTTGTGCAGCGCGACTACTGGCGGCTGATGGCCTTTGCCGCGCTGAGCCATTTGAGCATGATTACGCTAGGCATTTACGGAGGGACGCTAACCGGGTTAGAAGGCGCGGTCTACCAAATTCTCAATCATGGCGTGGTGGACGGCGCGCTGTTCCTGCTGCTGGGCTTGCTCTACGAACGCTACGCGACGAGCGAGATCAACTCTTACGGCGGGCTGGCAGCCAAGCTGCCGCGCACGGCGACGTTTTTTGTCCTCGCGACGCTTGGAATGATTGGGCTGCCGATCTTGGGCGGCTTTATCGGCGAGTTCCTGATTCTGCTGGGCACATTTACCGGCGTCAGCAAGGGGTGGGCGATTGCCGCCACGCTGGGCGTGATTCTGGGTGCGGCGTATATGCTGTGGCTGGTCCAGAGCCTCTTCTTTGGGCCGGAGAGCAGGCTGGTCGCCGCGAAGCCGCCGAACGATCTGCGGCTGGGGCAGATCGCCGTGCTGGCGCCGCTGGCGGTGCTAATGTTCGCAATGGGCGTGGCGCCGATGGGCTGGCTGCCGGTGATTGAAATGGGTATTCATCTTCCAAAGTATGAGGATATTGGATACTTTCAGAGAGATGCCACAGGGACTAAAGCCCCGGATCATATAGTGGCATTATCGGCACGACTGAAGTCGTGCCCTGACACATTGCATGGTCTATCTGTAGATTGCATAGTTGGCGCTGATTCCATTTCATCTAACGTAGTTTCCATTTCATCGTACGCAGGGTCAACTTCCACGCATGGGGAGGTTTCGCGGTGAACCAATCGAATGACATCTTCCGCATCCTTCCTGAAGTGATCCTGACGCTGACTGGCGTGTTGGTGATGCTGCTGGACGCGGCCATTCCTCCATCCTGGGCGCGGCGTGGGCTGGGCTGGGTGGCGGCCTTCGGGACCGTAGCCGCGCTGTGGGCCAGCCTGGGTCAGCTTGCGCTGCCGATGGGTACCGGCTTTTATGGCACAGTCGAGACCAGCGCCTTTACTGTCTTCTTTCACGTACTGATCTGCGGCATTGTGCTGGTGGCGCTTTTGCTCTCGCTGGATTCGCTGCCTGAGAACAGCCATCATCAGGGCGAGTTCTATGCGCTGGTCGTCTTTGGCGCGGTGGGAATGTGCCTGCTCACCGGCGCGGTTGAGCTGCTGTTGGTCTTCATCGCGCTGGAGATCTCTTCCATCGCCACCTATATTCTGGTCGGCTATCGTAAGCACACGGCGCGCGGACCGGAAGCGGCGATCAAGTATTTTCTGCTCGGCTCCTTCGCCACAGCCTTTCTGCTTTACGGCATTGCATTGATCTTTGGCGCAACAGGCACGACCGAGGTCTATGAGATTGCGCGGATTGCACCTGGCGCGCCGAATCACGCGCTGATCTTGTGTGGCCTGGGATTGATGCTGGTGGGGATTCTCTTCAAGGTTTCGGCTGCGCCGTTTCATGTGTGGACGCCGGATGTGTATGAGGGAGCGCCGGCGCCGGTGGTGGCGCTGATCTCCACCGCGCCCAAGGCCGCGGCCTTCGCGCTGCTGCTGCGGGTACTGTATGAGATGCTGCCGACGCTGCGGCCGGTCTGGTCGCCGCTGCTGTGGGTGGTGGCTGTGCTTTCGATGACCGTGGGCAACCTGGCCGCGCTGCGCCAGACGAATGTGAAGCGCCTGCTGGCTTACTCGTCGATCGCTCATGCCGGCTATCTGCTGGCTGCCTTGGCCGGGCTTGAGCGGGACGGCGTGATGGCGGCTAGCTTCTACATTGCGGCTTATGCGGCGATGAATGTAGGCATCTTTGCTGTGGTCTCGCTGGCCGGCGGCTACGATGATCGGCTGCGGCAGATCAATGATTTCCGCGGGCTGGTTTACCGCTCGCCGCTACTGGGCGGATTGCTGCTCTTCTTTCTGGCTTCGCTGGTGGGTATTCCCTTTACCGGCGGGTTCTTCGGGAAATTCATCTCGTTTTCGACGGCGCTGGGCAGCGGCGCGATCTGGCTGGTGATCATCGGTTTGTTGAATTCCGGCCTGGCTGCAGCGTATTATCTGCGGTTGGCGCTGGTCTCGGCGCAAGCGCCCGAGGATGAAAAGCCTTCTGCCGAAGCGCCAAGGGTCGGAATTGCGGTCGGCGCCGCGCTGATGCTTGCTGTTGCGGTGACGCTGGTTCTGGGGATCAGGCCCAACGAGACTCTTCGATGGGCCGAGGCAGGCGCGCACACGCTGCAAGCGCCTCCAGACCAGAGCAGCTCGGTGGTGAACGGTATTGCGCCGTAGACTTAGCGGTGGACACCACAATTGTTGCAAAATGGTGAGGCATCTTGGAACTTGGTTCCGCAGTTTTTGCAGAAGCCTAAGTTGTCCGCGCTCGTAAACCCTGGCGATTGAGCGTTGAGTCCCATCGAAGCAAACCCCACGTTGCCGGCCATCACCCCAACCAACTCGGGATACTTCGGGCTGGGTCCGTATTCGTTGATTCCCTGATCGCTGTCCTGACAGAGCATAACGATTTGAACGATGCTGGCGATCAATCCAACAATGGGAATGATGCCAAGCACCATAAACAGCAGTACCATCCATCCGCTCTTGCCGATGTCATGGAACCTGCGCACGAGAACGGCCAAACTCGGGACAAATAGTGCCAGAATATAGAGGACAATTGGCACGAAGAGAAGACCTCCGCCGCCTGTACCATTTTCAATGAGTGCGAAACCTATGCCCCCTACGATCGCCAGCGCGATGATAATCAAAGTATTGATTAACGTGAACATCCAATACTCCGAGCGGCGTGCGCGCCCATCAAAGTCCGCATATTTGTTCAAAACCATCAAGTACCAATCCATGATGTTTCTCCATTTCTGTATTGCCGAAGATCTCCAAGGCGCATAGAAGCACGTGGTCTGCCTATGCTATAACCGAAAATTGACCTGCATTCTGATTTCGAACCAATATACAAGAAAACGCCTTGAGCAGTCATCTATTTTTTTATGATCAAAAGCCTCAACACCTCTCATGTTTGGCCCCACCGCAGGTGGTCCGTTACACTAAAGCCGCATGGTGCGCGTCGCGATTGTCTGCAAATCCGAGAAGCAAGAGCTGGCCCTGCTGCTGCCGGAGCTGATTGGATGGCTGCGCGGGCACGGCTATGAGCCGATGCTGGATCAGGAGGGCGGGCAGTTTGCTTCCGAAACTCTGGTGGTGGATCGCAAAGCAATGCCGGAGATGGAGCCCGGATTGGTGATCGTTCTGGGCGGCGACGGGACGCTGCTTTCCGTGGCGAATATCTTTGCCTCGACCGGCACGCCTATCCTCGGCGTGAACCTTGGCTTCCTCGGCTTCCTGACTGAGGTTCGTCTGGCTGAACTTTATCCGGCGCTGGAATGCTGGCACGGCGGCTGCCACGATCTGGATTCCCGCGCCATGCTGCGCGCCGAGCTGTGGCGCGCGGGCGTGATGCTCTCCTGCTATGAGGCGCTCAACGATGTGGTGATCTCCAAGGGGGATATTGCGCGCATGGGCGGCTTCGCGGTAGAGCTGGACGGCAAGAGCGTGGCGCGCTTTCGCGCCGACGGCGTCATTGTTTCCACGCCGACTGGCTCAACGGCCTATACGCTGGCCGCCAACGGTCCCATTCTTGCGCCCAATGTGGATGCGCTGGTGGTTACGCCGATCTGTCCGCATCTGCTGACGCTGCGGCCGATTGTGGTGCGGGGCGACGCCTCGCTCAGCGTACGCGTTGAGGGCGTCGCCAATCCCGCGCTGCTTACGGTGGATGGTCAAAAGGTTGTCGAACTACTATTGGGCGATGAGGTCCGCTGCCGCCGATCCGGGCATGTGGTCAACTTGATCCGCATGAATGAGGGTGGATTTTTTGAGGCGCTGCGCAGCAAGCTCAGTTGGGGCGAGAGGTAAGCCGGATTCAATTATTGCTCTCCGCCACATCCTGGACCCAAGCTTTGACCAATGGTAGCTCTTCCTTGCCAACCAAATTCAGCCCGACCAATTCCTCGTAACAGCGGATCAGGTTGTCCCCCAGGTTCTGCACCCCCGGCTCCAGCTTCAATGCATCCAGCCGCGCGCCGATGGTGCGATTGTGAAGATAGCCCTGAACCTCATCGGCAAAGTCCTTCATCAGATTGTGCTCATTGCGTCTCTGATAGACATCCGGCCCTTTGAAGAGCACGCTCCAGCCGTTCTCCCATGCAATTCTCTGCGCCACAAAGCTGCGCCAGATATCCGTCATGCGAAACGAGCAATACGAAGGCAGATAAAGCAAGGGATAGGCGGGGGGAAACCATGCCGTGTTCTGGCTGTTGAAGGGGCACCATGAACCGCGTGCCAGCCCTAGCCGCCGGTCCTTCCGAAAGCTCACCGGAAGCGGCAACAGCAGCCGGTAAATTGCGTCCACATCGGGATCTTCGTCTGCCAGCCCTTGCTGAATGGGACAGTGCAAATCCGTCTCTGGAAGCGCTTCAAAATCCGGCAATTGCCTCTGAACAGCGTCCAGCGGAAGACCGCGCGGCCAGATATTCGTCTCGGTGAAGTATTGATAGACATTGGTCCAGCCGTTTCCGGCAACCGCCGGCACACGGGCGAGGGCGTCGCGCGCATCCCAGAAATCTGCAAGAGGCATATTGTCGTCATCGGTTTCCAGCAGCATGGCGGGGCGGTTGCGCATGGCCAGTAAATAACCGATATTCTTGCGCGAATAATGCCGGGTGGGGATGATCTCCGCGATCTTGAAGCCTGTCTCCCTCTGGCGCTGAAGGCTATAAAATTCGCAGCCTTCCAGCGAGAAATTCGCCGGGCTGGGCATATCGCCAATCACGTAGAAGGAATAGCCGCGAGCTTTGCATTGGCTGGCGATCTCTTGCAGTTCAGAGTTTGGCGCGGAGATGGAAGTGACCACGACGCTGACAGGCCCATCGAATGAGGAATGGTTCACAGTTGCTCCTTGAGGCGAAGCTTAAACAGACGCCATAGTTGTGCAAAGGCTTCTTTGAGGGAGGAGCTGCCAAGGCGCGGACTCGCACTCCGGTAGATGATCGGAACTTCGACGAACTTGAGCTTTCTGCAATAAGTTTTGATCTCGGTCTGAAAAAAGTGCGCTCTGGAATGAATGCCCCTGCTGAGGACCATGCTGAGCGTGTCGCGCGAGAATAGCTCGAATCCGCTGGTCATGTCCGTTTGGCGGGTGCCCAGCAGCAGGTTTGCCAGCCGAGTTCCGCCCCAACTGACCAAATGCCGCTTGAGGGAGGTTTTTTCAAAGCGCCCGATAAAGCGGCTTCCAAAGACACAGTCCAATCCTTTTTCCATGGCATCGAAGAACTGCGGAATATCAGTAGGTTGATGGCTGAAACCGGCGTCGATTTCCAGAATCCAGTCGCATCCGTCATCAAGCGCTTCTTTGTAGCCGCGCAGATACGCATCCACCACGCACCGGTCTTCCGGAGCCCAAACCACGCGCAGCCTTCGCTCGGTGCGCTCCAGCGCGCGCATGGCTTCCAGGCTTTCATCTTTGTTGGCTCGATCAAAGACGGCAAAGAATGTGACCTTCTGAAAACCCGATGACTGCGCCAGCACTGCTTGGCAGAAGCGCACTGCCTGGTCTCCCTCATTCGCCATGGGGCAGACGATGCCAAGGTTCACAGTGTTGCGTTTCAGGCAGTTTCGCTGCTCGGCAGCGTTCTTAATTGGAATCCCTTTGTGCAACAAATTCCTCTTTTCGCAGCGTTCGCTCAACAAATTCAGCGGACCTTGAATTCAATATTTATCTATTTTTAAGGATACTATTCCGCGCCCAGTTCGCGCACGATGGTCACCGAGGCCGATGCGCCGATGCGGTTGGCGCCGGCCTCCAGCATGGCCTTCACGTCGTTCAAAGTGCGAATGCCGCCCGAAGCCTTCACGCCGCAGCGCGCGCCAGCCACTCCGCGCATCAGCTCCACATCAGCCGTTGTCGCCCCGCCCTGGGCAAAGCCGGTCGAGCTTTTGATGAAATTTGCACCGGCTTGGATCGAGATCTCTGCGGCGCGCAGCTTCTCCGCCACACTCAGCAGCGAGGTCTCCAGAATCACCTTGAGCAGCGCGCCGTGAGCATGAGCAATCACAGCAACCGCGTGAATGGTGTGCTCGACGGCCTGATGGTTGCCGCTCTTGAGCTGTCCGATGGGAAGCACCATATCCAGCTCACGCGCGCCCAACCGGAGCAAAGCCGTTGCCTCCTGGCGCAAGGTCGAAATCAGCGAGGCTCCCAGCGGAAAACCAATCACCGCGCCCACGAAAACACCCGAGCCAGAGAGCGTGCTGACGGCGGTTGGAACCCAAACTGGATTCACCATTGCGCAGGCAAAGCGGTAGCGCATTGCCTCCTCGCACAGTTGCCTGACCTGCTGTCGAGTGGCATCCGGCTTCAGTAGCGTGTGGTCGATCACCGAGGCCAGCGCCTGCCAGCTCATGAGTGCCTTTGCGGCAAATGCGGAAGAATTAAAGACTCCGTGATCAAACTCCAGGTCAAGCTCCTGAAGGGATGTTGTCGCAGCCATGGGGTCGTACTCCTTGCAGGGCCTTCGCCGCTCTTTATCGGCGGCTCACCGAGTCTCCTGCCGCTGATGAGTATAGTTCCTGGCAAAGGGCAAACCCTAGCAGAAATATGAAAAACGAATGGATTTTTGACGCTCTTGGCCCAAATAAGTCCAACAGTGTTCTTCTGTGCAGATTCGCTGCTACTCCGGATGCTCCGCGGTCATCAAGCAGATGTCGGGCAGGTTGCGGTAACGCTCCGCGTAATCCATTCCATAGCCGATGACGAAGAGGTTGGGAATCGAGAAGCCCACATAATCGGCCTCGATCTTCTCCAGCCGCCGCGAGGGCTTATCCAGCAGTGTGGCGATGCGCAGCGTCTTGGGATTCTGGCGCTGGAAGAAGTTGCGGAGATAAGAGAGCGTTAGGCCCGTGTCGAGAATATCCTCGACCACCAGCACGTTCTTGCCCTCAATGGGATCGTCCAAGTCCTTGATCAGCTTGACTGCGCCGGAGGAGCGCTGGCCGTTGCCATAGCTGGAGACGGCTACAAAGTCGAAGGTGGCGTCCACGTCAAGCGCCCGCGCCAGATCCGACAAAAACGGCGCAGCGCCCTTCAGCACGCCAATCAACACAACTTTTTCACCTTTCAAATCACGGGTAATCTGCGCGCCCAGTTCGGCCACGCGCTCGGCGATCTGTTGACGTGTATAGAGAACTTCAAGTCCCTGCTGAATGAGAACGGCCATGCACCTAGTATCGCCTGAAGCGGGGGGAGGAGAGCAAGTGAGTATGTGAAAAAACGATCCGCTTCCAGAGTCCGGCATCGCGAACGCCGGGTGCCCCATCCTCGCCGCGTTTTTGCTTTTGCGGCTAGGGTGGGATACTTGGATGCATCCTTGCAAGAATGCTGAAAATACTCTCTCAGCCGCCCGCGCGTCTATACTTGAGAAGCGATGATTCCTTTTATCCACATCTGGTTTCTGAATATAAAGACCTTCGGGCTGATGGCTTGGGTCGCCTCCATGGTCGCCGCTTTGGTGATGGACCGCAGCTTCCGGCGCGCCCGCGTTACCGTGAATGGGCAGGGCGCGGACGCCATCAGCATTGTGGCCATTACGCTCGTGGCCGGCATTCTTGGCGCAAAGCTGTGGCACGTTCTGGATTCCCCGCTCGAATTTCACTATTTGGGCTGGGCGACTCTGTGGGATTCGGCGGGTTTTGCCTGGTTTGGCGGGCTGGTCTTCGGCATCTCCGCGCTGCTGCTGCAGGGCTGGAGAGCCAAAATCGGCGCTCTACGCACACTGGACTTGGCCGCACCTGCGGCGGCCATCGGCTACGGCATCGGCCGCATCGGCTGCTTTCTTTCCGGCGACGGCTGCTACGGCATCGAGATCAAGCCGGTTCATCTCTTTTCCTTTACCTTCAAGCCTTGGGGCATGGCCTTCCCCAATGGAATCGATCCGGTTTTTGTGCCCGTTTATCCCACACCACTCTATGAACTGACCGCCGGACTGCTCATCGGCGCCTATCTGTGGTGGCGCGCCGGCAAGCCGCAACCTATCGGCGCCATCGTCGGCCAGTACTTGCTGCTGACCGGAACAGCTCGCTTTCTGGTGGAGTTTCTTCGCCGCAACCCCAAGGTTCTTTGGGGCTTGTCGAATGCCCAACTGGCCAGCGCGGGATCGATCCTGGCTGGAATACTGTTGATTGCCTGGGCCGCCCGGCGTCCCAAACTCGCGCCGGATGCGCTTCCATTCGTGGAAGTGGCTGCATAGTGCAGGATAAGAAATTTACCCGCGCGCGGTAGATTCAACAACCCAATGTCGCAGCAGCTTTCTTGCCGACCAGCCAACCAGCACCATCGTCAGCGCGGCGCATACATAAGCGAAGACATCGCCGTGGGCGGTGTAGAAGGTCAAATCCTGCCGGAAACCGAACTGGGCGGGCAGCGCATCGGCCTGATGGCGGGGAATGCTTTGGCGGACGCGTCCGAATGGATCAATCACAGCAGTCACGCCGTTGTTGGTGTCCCTCAGAAGCCAGCGGCGGTTTTCGATGGCCCGCATCCGCGCCATGTTCAAGTGCTGCCAGGGGGCGCTGGTGTCGCCGTACCAGCCGTCATCGCTGAGGTTTACCAGCACCTCCGCGCCCAGCCGTGCAAACTGGCGCACCTCGTCGGCGAAGACCGATTCATAGCAGAGAAAGACGCCGTAGCGATGGCCGTTCAGGCGGAAGGCTTTGCGCTCGGTTCCGCGGCCCATCTCGCCGACGTTGCCGGTGAGCGAGTGGGCAAAGGTGAGCAACTTATGGAAGGGAACGTACTCGCCGAAGGGGACGAGGTGAATCTTATCGTAGCGGCCTACGCGCGCGCCGTCCGCGCCGACGACCAGCGCTGAGTTGAAGCCCTCCAGCGCGTGTTCGTCCTCGGAGAATCCAACCCCTTCGCCGCCAACGATCAGCGGAACCTGCATCGAAGAAGCCACTTCGTGCATTGCCGACTGAAAGCGCGGATCGGTCTCAAGATAAGGCGCGGGCGACTCCGGCCATGCGATCAGGTCGGGATGCGTGGGGTACGGCGGGCAGACGATCTCGCCCTTCGCCGCGCCAGTCTGCGGGATTCCTGCGATGTAGGTCTTGCATTGCTCGGCAGCCAGTCGCTTGAATTCGGCGATGTGCCGCTCCCATTCGCCGGGATGCAGCCAGCGGTTGTCGGCGGAGACGTTGAGGTTGGGCTGAATCAGGACGGCGGTGGCTGTGGGTGCGGGCTGGGGCGGAATCCAAAAGAAACCAATTTCAAACTGTAACCAAAGCAAACAACCGGCAAATGCCGCCCAAACACGTTTACCGAAGAGCGCTTTGATTCGCCAATTCGATTGGCTCCAATAGGGTGGCTCAACTACTGACAAATCAGGCTTTTTACGAGATAAAAAACCATATGCATAAAAAGCATTCGCAGCCATCAGCACAAAGCTGATCCCATACACCCCTGTCCATGGCGCAAGCTGCGTCAGCAGCCCATTGTCTACCTGCGAGTAGCCGAGTTGATCCCAGGGAAAGCTGGTAATGCGCGCGGTGGCCAGTTCCATCGCCACCCAGAGAAACGGCACGACGGCCAAAGTCCAGCGCGTGCTGCCCGTGGCGCGGCGCACCAGCGCAACGCAAAAGCCGAAGAGGCCAAAGTACAACCCAAGGTAAAGGCTGAAGGCCACCAGCAGCAAAGTCGGCGCGCCCAGCGGCATGTCTCCGTACTGCTGCATGGTGTCGCGCACCCAGTAGCAGTTGCCGCCAAACCACAGCACGCCGCAGAGATAGCCGAGCAGAAAGCCGCGGCGCAAGGGGCGTTTCCCGTCCACGCACTCTGGAGCCAGTAGCGCCCACAGAAGCGGGACCAGAGCAAACCAGGCAAAGACCGACCGCCAGACCGGCAAAGGCCCAGCCAGCGGAAAGGGCAACTCGAGCAGACCGGCAGAAAGACCGGCCGCGGCCCACAACTTCCAGCTTCCCGACTTCCCAAACGCGCGCATCATCCTGCGCCGAGTGTATCGCATCCGGCTCGACGGATGAATGGCATGCACGGATCTCTTGGATGAGAATGCTGTATTTGATCAAATAAACAAGCTACAATCTTGGTATGTTCTTGGCTAAATTTGCAATGCAAATCCTGGAAGTTGCTTTTTTCATCGGCCTCGTCGGTTCCGCCGTGGTGGTCATCATCAGCTTTGTCGAAGACGGCAAAGAGCTTTTCGGCAAAGACGAACCTCCGCAATCACGCGAAGGCTGACCCGATTCGCCCCTGATTGCTGCCCCATCAGCAATCGGCTCGCATTTTCATTGACCACACCGTCTTTGGGAAATAGAATTATCGCAGGGCGTTTGCAGATTTTTCGCCCTTTAATCCTAGAAAGCTGGCCGTCACGCCGGCACACTCACAATGGCATCGAATCGAACGGTCGTAGCCCCTCTGTCAAACCGCGTGCGGCTTATCGTGGCATCTTCCGTGATGCTCACGTTCATCTCCTTTTGGCGAGCGGCGGCGATTGTTCTGTGCGATTTAGGCTCGTCGGCCTTCTATGCCGGGGGCATTGCCGAGCAGGCCGTCGGCGAGGCTGCGCCGTGGTTCATCCTCGGCATCATGCTCTTCAGCTTTGCGGTGCGCGCGGTCTACGTCGAGAGCTGTTCGATGTTTACCCGCGGCGGTGTCTACCGCGTGGTGAAAGAGGCCCTGGGCGGCACCTTTGCCAAACTGAGCGTTTCGGCATTAATGTTCGATTACATTTTGACCGGCCCCATTTCTGGCGTGTCGGCCGGGCAATATATTACAGGCTTGATGAACGAACTGATGACGGTAGCCGCCAATAGCCACTGGCTGCCTCCAGCTCTGATGGACCCCAAAGGCAATCCCTTCCAATTTAATATGGACTACACCTCGGCGGTCTTTGCCGCAGTGGTCACCATCTATTACTGGTGGGAGAACATCAAGGGCATCGAAGAGTCCAGCGGCAAGGCTCTGCGCGTCATGCAGATCACCACGGTGATGGTGGTGATTCTTTTTGCCTGGGGCATTTTCTCGGTGATCTTCACGCCGGGCATCCACCTGCCGCCCGCGCCCATGCCTTCCAATCTACATTTCAGTGACGATGCTCTAGGCTTCCTGAGAGGAACGCGGCTGGTTCCAGTTCTGGGCCTCTTTGGCATTCTGATGGCCTTTGGCCACTCTTTGCTGGCCATGAGCGGCGAGGAGAGCCTGGCCCAGGTCAACCGCGAGATCCAGCATCCCAAGCTCAAGAACCTCAAGCGCGCGGCCATCGTCATCGCCATCTATAGCCTGATCTTCACCGGCGGCGCAACAATTCTGGCTTCGATGCTGATCCCGCTCAGCGAGCACGTCAAATATCAGGACAACCTGATCGCAGGCTTGGCCATGTACATGGTCGGCCCGCTCTTCTGGCGCATCGCCTTCCGCATCTTCGTCGTGCTGGTCGGCTTCCTGATTCTCTCCGGGGCGATCAACACCTCGATGATCGGTTCGACCGGCGTTTTGATGCGCGTGGCCGAAGATGGCGTCCTGACCGACTGGTTCCGCAAGCCGCATCACAAATTCGGCACAAGTTCTCGCATCATCAATATGGTCTTCATCTTGCAGATGAGCACCATCATCCTCAGCCGCGGCAACATCATCACCCTGGGCGAGGCGTACGCCTTTGGCGTCATCTGGTCGTTCACCTTCAACAGCCTGGCCATGTTGGTATTGCGCTGGAAGTACCATGGGGAACGCGGCTGGAAGGTCCCGCCCAACTTCCGAATTGGAAACTTTGAGCTTCCCGTCGGCCTGCTCTCGGTCTTTCTGGTTCTGCTCTCGGTCGCCATCGTGAACCTGTTCACCAAATCAGTGGCCACGGTGAGCGGCATCGTCTTTGCGGCGGCCTTCTTTACCATCTTTACCATCTCCGAGCGGGTCAATATGCGCAAGCACGCGCTGACCGCCCGGCAGATGAAGGATCAATTCCAACTCGAGCATCAGGACACGATCAGCAGCGAATCGGCGGCCATCCGCCCCGGCGGCGTGATGGTGACCATGCGCGACGCCGACAATCCCCTCGCGCTGAAGTGGACGCTCTCCCGAACCAGCACCGAAGACCAGGACGTGGTAGTCATCAGCGTGCGCATGATGGGCGTAGGCGGGCCGGAGTACCTGAACGCCGAGGAACAGAGCTTCAGCGAGCACGAGCAGATGGTCTTCACCAAGGCCGTCTCCGTGGCGGAGAGCTTTGGCAAGAAGGTCTCGCTGCTGGTGGTTCCCGCCGGAGATGTCTACGCTGCGCTGGCGCAAGGCGCAAGTTCGCTGGAAGTGGATTCCGTGGTCTCCGGGACATCCACGCGGATGACCGCCGGGGAGCAGGCCTTTCATTTGGGACAGGCCTGGGAGGCGCTGCCCGAACCCAAGCGGCAGTTCAACTTCTATGTCATCGGTCACGACGGTGAGACCAAGGTCTTCTTCATCGGGCCGCACGCGCCCGCACTGAGCGCCGACGACGTACAACTGGTGCATCGCTTGTGGCTGAATATGCGCCGCGATCCTTCGATGCTGGAGCTGCACCACAGCGACATCATCACCTATGCCCTGACGCATCTGGCCGGCCAGTATGCCCGCGAGAAAGAGAATATCTTGCGGGATCTGCGCAACTATCGCGCGCTGGAAGCTTCTAGCACCGCCAAGCCCCCCGTCTCCGGCTTCTCCGCCAATACCACTCTGCCAGGGCATCCGAGCCGATCTCCCAAGCCGCCGCACTACCTCTAGGATTTGCTTCGCCGAGCAGAATCAGAAGGTATCACCAGGCTTCCAGCGAACTACCTGTACATGATCTTCAACCAAGCCAGCCAGTTCATCCGGCGTTCCCACCAGTTGCGGAACCGTTCCATAGTGAATGGGCAGGATTGTGTGTGCGCCAAGAAACTTGACGGCCAGCGCCGCTTCCTTGGGCCCCATGGTGAAGTGCCCGCCGATGGGAAGGATCGCCACTTCGGGATGATAGAGTTCGCGAATCAGATTCATGTCCCCAAAGACGGTAGTGTCGCCGGCATGGTAGAGCACCGGCCCCTCCGCGATGGTCAGGATAAACCCTGCCGCCACTCCGGCGTAATGGTCGCCAGCCTCATCCTGCACGGAGGACGAGTGCTTGGCCTCGACCATCGTGGCGGCTACATCGTTCAGTTGCACCGTCCCGCCCCAACTCATGCCGATGGTGGGATTCACGCCCTTGGCGGCAAAATGATTGGCCAGTTCAAAGACGGCAACAACGGTAGATCCGTGTTTTGCCGCCACGGGAACGGCATCCGCGATGTGATCCGAATGGCCGTGGGTTGCAAGGATGTAATGAATTTTTTCCGGCAGCTTGAAATCCTTCGGGAACTTGGGATTCCCCGTGATGAACGGATCAATCAATATATTGGTACCCTTGGCTGTCTGGATCAGCACCGTCGAATGCCCCAGCCAAGTAATGCGAGTTCCCTGTAGGTTTGTCATGATCTTTCCTCCTCTGGCGATTTGATGTACCTATCCGCTAGCGGGTGATGATAACTTCCGAGACGCTGTCTTTGGCCAGAAACTGGCGGTATCCGGACCAGGCGGCAAAGAGGCGCTCGATGCTGCGGTTGGTGAAGGCGCGCTGAATGGGGAACTGTTGCGCCAATTGCATCTCAACATCATCACCGTCGGTGACGTGGAAGCGGCAATGCGCGGTCTCCTCGCCCTGTGTGCGGGTGTGAAAAAAGGCCAGCACTTGCCCGTCCGGATTCATCGCTTCAAAGAGGCGCTCCACCACCGGCGCGACAAACGCTTCCGGCAGATAATCCAGGGCCGTCCAGAGCAAGACTACGTCAAACTTGCGGCCTGCGAAGTTGAGCGATTGCGCGAGAAAGCTCTCCACATCCCAGACCGGAAGGCCATCCTCGTCCGACCGGTTCTGCCAATTTCCCGTCCAGGCGTCCTGAATGACATCAGCCAAAAAGACGCTATGGCCCAGGCTGGTGAGGTAGTTGATATTGGCTGGCGAAGTATAACCGATGTCAATGGCGCTGAGGCTAGAGCCGGATTGAAACCGCTGGCGAAGCGCGGCCCACCCACCTGAGTGACGCAACACCCTTGGCCCGATCAAGCCCTGGACGGGCACGGGAGGCTCTATCTCCGATTTTCTTCCAAACCAACGGCCTAGCACCCTCGAAACCCCTCGCAGTCGAGACCTTGAAAGACAGTCAAACCGCTATGTCCATCCGATCTACCCATTGGTCTGCTGCGCGCTTGAACCGTTGGAAGCCTTGGCAACGGCCTGCGTCAGGTCCACTTTGCCGCGAAAGATCGCATTATCCTCCACCGCCAGCCGGAGCGCGCGAATATCGCCTTCCACCACGCAACCGGCGCGCAGCTCGACGCGGCCGCTGGCCGTCAGATTGCCATTCACTTGGCCGAGAACCAGAATATCTTTGGCGGAGAGGTTGGCGGCAACATTCGCAGTCGAGCCGATGGTCAGCCGGCTCTCCGAGAGGTTGACGGTCCCCTCCACTCGCCCATCCACAATCAAGTCTTCACTGCCTTTTACTTCGCCGCAAATCACAATGCTCTTGCCGATGCGCGCTGGAGCGTTTTCCAATGCCATATCATGCTTCCTTCCGTGGGCTTTGCTTCTCTTGGAGCGGGCATTCAAGCGGCTTCGGAGCCTTTTACCACCCGTGGGGGGCGCGGCGACGGTCCGCTCGGTTCAGCCTATAAGAGTTCGCTCATTTCAATTAGCCCTGAACGAACTATACGCAACCCGCGCCCCTTGATTCAACCCGGAGGCGCAAGAGGTATCTCCGTGTCCAATAGAAAAAGGTGTTTCCTCGCGATTCAAGAACGGCCTTTGCCCGCTAAACTGGAGAATATGCGCCGATATTTGCCGCTTTTTTTCTTGCTCTTCTGGACTGCCACCTCTCCAGGCCAGATGGCTCCCAACCTCACGCCGGCGCAGGCTCAGGCGCTGGTGGAGCATGCGCTGGCCACCGAATCGCAGGCCGCGCGGGAGTTGGGCCATAGCCACCCCATGCGCTACCGGCTGCGCAAGTCCAGTCCGCGCATGACCTCTACCAAGGAGATTATCGAAACATCTGACGGCGACGTGGCCCGCCTCATCCAGATCAACGACCAGCCGCTCAGCCGCGACGATGAGCAGCGGGAGCAGGCTCATCTGGACGCGCTGCTGAGCGATCCCCGCCTTCAGCAGCACCGCAAGCAGAGCGAGGACAATGACACCGAGCGAGCGCTGAAAGTTCTGCGCGTGCTGCCCACCGCGTTTCTTTATCAGTTTGCTGGAACCGGCACGTGTGCAAATGGAGTAGTGGTCAAATTCACCTTTCGGCCAAACCCGCAATTTACCCCGCCAGACCTGGAGACAGGCGTGCTGACCGCCATGGCCGGCGAACTCTGGGTCGATCCCGTCGCGGAGCGCGTGGTGCGCCTGGCGGGCAGCTTGCAACAGGACAAGGAGATTGCCCTGGGTATCGCTCAGTTGGACAAGGGCGGCTGGGTGGAGATCAACCAGGCCGATGTGGGTGGTGGCCAATGGAGAATCGTACATCTCAAGCTGGTCATGAATGGTCGCGTACTTTGGAAGCCGAAGAACTCCGACTCCGTGCAGGACTACTCGCAGTTCACTCCAGTCCCGGCAACCATGAACTACCGTCAGGCGATCCAGTTGCTGCGCACAACTGCGCCAAGCCGATAAGCCATACGCAAAACGGCCCCACCCGCTCGGGTAGGGCCGTTCTGTTTGGTGCATATCAGCCTGACTACATCTTGGCGAAAACGATAACCAGAGTGAAGAGTGTGAGGGACTCGATCAGCGCCAGACCGAGAACCAGAAAGGTAAAGATTCCAGCGCGCGCGCCGGGGTTGCGGGCCAAAGCTTCGACAGCCGATCCAACCGCCTTGCCCTGACCCAGACCGCAGAGGCCAGCGGCCAATCCCATACCCAAACCAGCGCCGATCGGCACCAGACTGACAACGGCTGAGCCGCCATCCGCAAAGGCCGGAACGGCAAAGCAAAGCGCCGCCAAGGCCATGAACACGTATTGAAGTTTCCGCATAGTTCTCCAGCTTCCCGTTGAATTAGCCGCCAGTGGGTGGTTGAGGTTCACCAAGCTGACCCCCTCACGCTTGCAGCCTACCGTTTGTCCGGAGCGGAAGCGCTCTCCGGCGGAATCCTTTTACATGTGACAGGTGACAGATGATAGGTGACAGTATTCAGTTAGGCCATGAAACTGCAACCTGTCACCTGCAACCTGTCACCTGTTCTAGTGCTCGTGCGCCACTGCCAGCGAAAGATAAATCATGGTCAGCAGCATAAAGACAAATGCCTGAATCGCTGAAACCGCCAGATGCAATCCCAGGAAGAGCACCGGTATGCCAATCGGGCAGAGCGAGAAAAAGACCAGCGTCACCAGGTCGCCGGCAAACATATTGGCATAAAGACGGACGCTGAGCGACATCACGCGGGCCAGGTGCGAGACGACTTCAATCGGGAAGATCAGCCAAGCCATCCACCAGACCGGCCCAGCGAAGTGCTTGATGTAGCCAACTACCCCTTGCTCGCGGACTCCGTGGAAGTTATAAAAAATAAATGTCGGAACAGCCAAGCCCAGCGTCACCATCATAGAAGTCGTCGGCGCCGTAATCCCGGGAATCAGCCCGCTCAGATTGTTCAGCAGCACAAAAAGAAAAATGCAGGTCACATACGCCTGAAATTTCTGGTAGCCGTGGCCGATCACCTGCTCGGCCTGGCCGCCAATCGCCTCATGAACCATCTCGGCAATATGCTGCGCCGGGTTGGCCCGCTCCACGGAAAGGCTCAGACGGACCAGGATGAAAAATGCGATCAGCCCCGCAGCGATGAGCAGTTCCAGCGCGAAAGCCTGATTGACACCAGCGGCCTTTTCGGCAGCCTTGGCCGGATCAAGGCCAATCGATTGAAAAGCCCTGTTCTCAATGCCCAGAAACAGAGCGTTCAGCAAGCGTACAAGTATGAATGTCTCCGGCATAAATCCTTGATTCTTTCCGCCTCCGGGCCTCAAAACGCCGCCGCGGAGCCTGTTTCAGTCTGGTTTCCGTTTCAATTGCGCCCGCCGCATCAATCGCGCAGCAACCGGAGCGCCTCCCAGGCAATAGCCAGCACCGCAAGACCAAGGCCAAAAAGAAGCGCCGCAATCGAGCCGTGGAAACATTTCAGGCTACCATAAATCACCCCCGCAAACACGGTGAGCCTGAACACAAAAAAGAGAACCACCACCGGCGCACTGGTGGGCGTCTTCTGCTTCTCCATCCGGGCGTTGATCACGCGCACCAGCCGCTGCCACTCCCAAATGCTGGCCGCTGAAATCACCGCGCCCGTCCCCAGCAGCGCGCCGCTCGGCCATCCCGCGCCAACGCCCACCAACAGAGCGGCTACTGCCCCTAGAATCAGCGTGTTGCGCAGCGCGCGCCGCAGCATCGCGTCCAGATCGGCGAAGGTCAATTCAACAATAGGGTGACTTTCTTGAGTCATGCCTGCGTTTCCTGGGTCATGGTTGACGCTCGCCGCTTCCCTTCCCTGTTCCATTCTGGCTTGTTCCATTCTGGATTCTATCGATCTTGCGGGAGACCTTCTCGGCGGCAAACGCCTGCTGAATCACGTAATACAACCCCACAACACAGCCAAAAACAATCCCGGCAATGAAAATCCAATGCTGATGCAGACGATTGCCCACCCACCAGCCAGCCAACCCGCAGATAGCCAGCGCAGAAGGCAAAACAAAGGCGATGTTCAGCAGCTTTTCCAGCTCGACGTACGAGGCCATCCCGCCCGAGGCCTTCGCGGGCGGCTTCTGCTCCGGAATGGCGCGGTGAAAGGGCATCTCTCGTGATTATCCACGATCAGTGCCCTTCCACGCGGAGAGATCTCCTATTTGTTGGGGGTGGAGGTAGCGAGTTCCGAGGCTTTAATCCGATATTTGCCCTCATCTTCGTCGACTTGCGTAAAAGTCAGGTCCGTATCTTTTTCCATACTCCCATTTCCGTATCTGTGGATCTTCACCTTTGCCTTGGCTTCAAAGTAGTAAACCTTGCCCACCTCGGCTGACAGGGAAGCCACTCCAACCTTCTTGCCCCAGACTGTGCAAAGGTGATGTTCGCCTGCTGTAACGTTTAGAACAAAATATGAGTTACCCTTATTGACGCCCACCCACGCTCCATCCATGCCGACGCGGGTTTCAGGAGCACCACCAATAAAAATAGAACCACTTCGTTCCATACTTCCGATGAAGACGATCTGCGCCTTACCTACTGCCGGAGGTGCTGGCGCGGGCGGATCCTTGAGTGTCTTGACGTCAAACTTGACGCTGTCGTCGCCGCAGGCATCCGGCAGGATGGTCTTGGCGAAGGCTTGCACCGCCGGGATCAGCGACGCGCAGAGGAACAGCAGGACGAGTCTGGTTTTCATGCCAGCCATCATAACCGGAAGGACGCCTGCCCTGTCAATGCTCGCCCCTCATGTATGAACGATATACTGGCTATTGAACCTTCACGCAAAGGAAGACCACTGTGTTTGACGATTCGGAATTTGAGCAGAACCTCTTCAAACTGCGCCGGGAAAAGCTGCAAGAGATCGTAAAGCTGGGCCAGGCCGCCTATCCCAACCGCTTCCCGGCCTCTCCAGAGGCGGAGGCTACAGCGATCCCGAAGATTCGCGCCCAGTGGGACGGCTCGACCAGCGAGGATCTGGACCGGGAAAAGCCGCCAGCGGTGGTCGCCGGGCGCATCATGGCCATCCGCGCCCAGGGCAAGGCCGGCTTCGCCACCCTCCAGCAGGGCGGCCAGCGCTTGCAAATCTACGTGCGCAAGGACGCCGTCGGCGACGATGGCTTTGCCCTCTACAAGCTCCTCGACATGGGCGACCACATCGGCGTCACCGGCTACCTCTTCCGCACGCGCACCAATGAGCTGACCATCCACGTCGAGACGCTCACCTTCCTCGCCAAGGCCATGCTGGCCCTGCCGGAAAAATTTCACGGCCTGGCCGACGTCGAACTGCGCTATCGCCAGCGCTACGTGGACCTCTTCACCAACCTCGACGCCCGCGAAGTCTTCGTCAAGCGCGCGAAAACGTTGCAAGCCCTGCGGAAGTTCTTTGACGGTCGCGGTTACATGGAAGTCGAAACGCCGATGATGCAGCAGGTGGCTGGCGGCGCGGCAGCGCGGCCCTTCACCACGCATCACAACGCCCTTGATCTGGACCTCTTTCTGCGCATCGCGCCGGAGCTTTACCTGAAGCGCCTGGTCGTCGGCGGCTTCGACCGCGTCTACGAGATCAACCGCAACTTCCGCAACGAAGGCGTCAGCACCCAGCACAACCCCGAGTTCACTATGCTGGAGTTCTATCAGGCCTACGCCAACTATCACGACCTGATGACGCTGACCGAAGAGTTGATTGCATTTGTCGCAAAAGAAGTAAGTAAGTCACCTGACTGCCCGGAAGGAACGACAATCACCAATTTCGGCGGCGTGGAGATTGATCTAGCTGGATCAGAAATAGATGAATCTGGAAAACGTAAATGGCTACGGCTGACGATGCGCGAGGCGATTATTAAGTGGTGGCCAGACACCAAGACAGTAAAGCCTGTGATAAATGACTTGGATGAGATGGAAAGATTTCTACCATTTGTGTCAGACCTTGAAAAACACTTTGTCAATCTTCATAAAAAATACACTGCAGCTTCAGAAGCTGTTATCGAGTCGATCAAGACCCGACTGAAATCTACTGCGACGAATACCAATATTGTCCTACTGATAGCTAGCGAGGAAGAACGTAGAGAGTTCAAAAGGTTCAACAGCCTTGCAAAAGTCGCTCACATAACTGCTTTATCACTCAAGAACGAGCTTGAACGCCCGACCGGCAAAGTATTTGCTACGGTGTTCGAAACTGTTGCAGAAGAGCATCTCATCCAGCCAACTATCATCTACGAATTTCCAACCGCAGTATCGCCATTATCGAAACAGAATCCAGACAATCCTGACTGGGTTGAACGCTTCGAGTTTTATTGCGGCGGCTTTGAGCTAGGCAACGCCTTCAGCGAGTTGAACGATCCCATCGAGCAGCACAAGCGCTTTGCCCAGCAGCTTGAAGATCGCGCTCACGGCGACGACGAGGCTCATCAGATGGACGAGGATTACGTCCGCGCGCTGGCCTACGGCTTGCCTCCCACCGCCGGCGAAGGCATCGGCATCGACCGGCTGGTGATGCTGCTGACCGGCTCCAAATCCATCCGCGATGTGATTCTCTTCCCGCTGATGAGGCCGGAAAAACAGGGACTAGGGACTGGGGACTAGGGACTAGGGACAAAAACACTCGAGGTGCGAGATGGGTGAATCATTTAAGGATTTGGAAGTTTGGCAGCGTGCAATCTCTCTGACAATCGAGATTTACAAATTGACTGCGCACTTTCCGGCCTCAGAACAATTCGGACTAACGAGTCAGCTACGTCGGGTTTCGGTCTCCATTGCCAGTAATATCGCGGAAGGGTATGGACGAGCTACGAAGGGGGAGTATATTCAGTTTCTAGGCCATGCACGAGGCTCAGCTTCCGAAGTTGAAACTCAATTGGTAATTGCCAAAGCCTTGTGTTTTGGTACAACTGAGGCATTGGAGAAAACGCAAGCGTTATCAAACGAAGTTGGACGAATGTTGCGGGCGATGATGAAGACCTTACAGGCGAAATCGCCGTCCCTAGTCCCTCGTCCCTAGTCCCTTACCTGGAGCATAGATTTCATTGAACCTTTTATTCATCGGCGACATTTTCGGCAGCGCGGGACGCAAGATCGTCCGCGAGCACATCGGGCACTTGCGTGAGGCGCACAACGTCGAGCTGGTCGTCATCAATGCCGAAAACGCCGCCGGTGGCTTCGGCATTACGCCGTCGCTGGCCGAGGAGCTTTTCGATCTGGGCGCTGATGTGCTGACCACCGGCAACCACGTCTGGGACAAACGCGAACTGATCGACACCATGAACGCCGCGCCGTGGGACAGCCACGAGCGCGGACGGAGAATCCTGCGTCCAGCGAATCTGCAACCCGGTGTTCCCGGCTACGGCGTCTATGAAGGAACAACCCAAAGCGGTACGCCCTACGCGGTGATTCAATTGCAAGGCTGCGTCTTCATGAATACCACCAACGACCCATTTCATGCCGTGGACGAGCTGCTGCAATCGATCACCGCCAAGGTCATCGTGGTGGACTTCCACGCCGAAGCCACCAGCGAAAAAGTCGCCATGGGCTGGCACTTGGAGGGCCGAGTCACCGCCGTTCTGGGCACGCACACGCACATCCCCACCGCTGACGAGCGCGTGCTGCCGGGCGGAACCGCCTACCAGACCGACGTGGGCATGAGCGGCCCCTACGACAGCGTGATCGGCGTCGAGCGGGAACTGGTGCTGAAAAAATTCCTCACCGGAATGCCCAGCAAATTCGAAGCCGCCAAAGGCAACCCCAAGATGTGCGCCGCGCTGGTCGCCTGCGACCCCATGACCGGCCGCGCCACGCGCATTCAGCGCATTATGCTGGGGGAATAAAAGGTTTTATTTGCCGGTTGTCAGTCAACAATATCTATTTACAATTTTTTGCAGTTTATTTAGAGCATTCTGCTAGATTGAAGTTGATGAGGTCCGCCTATGCGGGTCGGTCCGTTGCGGGGCAAATGGATACCCTCCCCCCCCCGGGGTGCGTTCTCCTTGTCTTCGCTTTTTTGCGAAGCGTTGGAGAAAGATTGAAGCATTGTTTCCCTACAATTCATCGGTCGTGATTTCCATGCAATTACAGTTGCATCGACGCATTATCATTCAGGGATGCGCTCCTTGACTCCAACACTTGCGCTCGACACAACATGGCTCAGGCCGGGCTTGCGGCTTGCAGTTGGCCTTTCCGGCGGCGCGGACTCGGTAGCGCTGACACGTGCGCTGGCGGAGCGAGCCGGTTCGCTGGGTCTGGTGCTGCACGTGGCTCATCTGCATCATGGCCTGCGCGGCGAAGAGGCCGATGGAGATCTGTCCTTTGCGCGCTCGCTCGCGGCGGAATTGAGCCTTCCTTTTCACGAGGCGAAGGTGGACTGCGATGCGGAAGCCAAGGCGCAGAAAGAGACGATCGAGGAGGCCGCGAGGCGGCTGCGTTATCGCTGGTTTCGCGAGCTAATGGCTTCGGACGAAGTGGAGGCCGTGGCCACCGCTCACACCTTGGACGATCAGGCCGAGACGGTGTTGGCCAAATTTCTGCGCGGCGCGTGGACGGAAGGCTTGAGCGGCGTTCATCCAGTCGTCGAGTTCCCCGAAGGGCGGATTCTGCGCCCGCTGCTCTCCACCAAGCGTGCTGAAATTGAGGCTTATCTTGACGCGCTCGGTCAGGGATGGCGAGAAGACTCCTCGAATCGCCACCTGACTTTTACCCGCAATCGCATCCGCCATGAGTTGCTGCCGTTACTGGAGGGCTGGAACCCGCGCCTGCGTGATCATCTGGCGCAGATGGCAGAGCTGGCCCGTAACGAAGAGGCGTGGTGGTCGGCTGAAGTGGCCCGTCTTGCCCCACATTTGCTCCTGCAAGGCCGTCCAGTGCGGGGCGGAGGCCGTGCCTCCTGCGAAGGTCTGGCGATGGAAGCCGCCCGTTTGGCCCAGCTTGCACCGGCCCTTCAGCGGCGGCTTCTGCGGTTGGCGGCGGAGGAACTGGGCGCGCCGCTCGACTTTTCTTCCACGGAGGATTTGCGCACGCTCGCCCTTTCCGGCAAGGCCGGGCAAAAGAGGGAGCTGGCTCATGGCCTGCGCGCCGAGCGAACGCCGCGGGAGCTGCGGCTTTCCATTTTGCCGGTTGCAAAGGCGGACGTGGAAGCCGCAAAAGAAGTGAGCGTGGCCATTCCCGGCGAAGGGACGGCCTTTGGGGTTCATCTGCGCATCGAGACCGATTCCGCCACAGGCCAGACAGCCACGCTGCGCAACTGGAAGCCTGGAGACCGCGTGCAACTCCGATACTCCTCCGGACCGCGCAAGGTGAAAGAGGTGTTGGAGCGACTTAAAGTGACCGGCTCCCGCCGCGCCTTCTGGCCGGTTCTGGAGATCGCAGGCCGTATCGTCTGGATGCAGGGCGTGGAAGTGGAGCCGGAGCCGGGGCTTCGGATTATGCCTGTCTTTCTGGAAGACGGCAGCTCCGCGCCTTCCAATAATTGAATCGGCTCAATCCCTGGGGATCGATGACTGGTATCCCTCCCCTACTAGCACACGCTGTAGAGCACCAATCCGGCCTTCAACGAAATGGAGAAAACGTCGCCAGTGTCTGCACCCTGCCCAATTCCCTGCCCCGCTGCCGCAGTTGCTCGCCGTATCCATAGTCAACCCAAGCACCACCATTGGCTTCCTTGATGGCGGTCATACAACCGCCATCAAGGAAGCCGAAACACACTAAAAGAGCCCGGCGCATTGGCCAGGCTCTTTCGATTTACCTCACCCTTTGGATTAAGCCAGCACGCGTTGAATCTTTTCTTCAATCGCTTCCTGCGGAACAAAGCCAACGACCTGATCAGCCACGATTCCGCCCTTGAACAACAACAGCGCGGGAATGCCGCGTATGCCAAAGCGAGAAGGCGTGGCGCCGTTTTCGTCCACGTTCACCTTGGCGATCTTCAACTTTCCGGCGTATTTCACCGCTACAGCGTCGATGATCGGCGCAATCGCCTTACAGGGACCACACCATACGGCCCAAAAATCCACCAGCACAGGCAGCTCACTCTTGAGCACCTCCTGGTCGAACGTCGCATCGTTGACTTCCAAAACTCCTACTCCTGCCATGATCCTCCTTGCGGCTACCGCGTATATTCAGTGTAACGGCTACCAGTCTCTCATGGGATGCGCCAGCCGTCAGGAAAGTCGCAAATCGCACAGGGCCCCTATACGGAAAAATCGGAGTGAACACGGTACCAGATATGAAGGATTGCCCAAAATAACCTCTAGATAAAACAGCTAAGAACAGATGCATATAATTAAAAGCGCCCGGATCCTATTCGGACCGCGGGCGCTAGAGCAGCCCTCCCCCAGAACTGCCCACACTGCGAATTTAGGCCTTTTTAATCCCTAAAATCAAGCAATCTTGAGTAATAATAAAGGTAATTCATTATCCGGTTATCAAGCCGCATTTTAGTAACTTCTAGCTTGCTTTTTACGCAATAAGTACTACTCTGGCAGTGGAGTGCGGGTGACCTCCTGAACTAGAAAAACTATTACCGAAAGATTCACTTTGATCTGTTTCAGGGTTTTGCCGACGCCTATTCTTTCCCCAAGAGGCATTGATTCGCCCCTACCGTCTCAAACCGGCAGACTTTCAGTTCCGGTTCCGGCAGGCTGCCCAGCGCCGCGCGAATCGCCGCCGAAGCACCCGGCACGCTCTCTTCGCATCCAACAATCACCAGAACAGATGGCCCAGCGCCGCTTAGCGCCGCGCCCAAAATACCATGCGCCCCAGCCAGCCCCAGCAGCGGAGGCAGCAGCGTGCAGATCGCCGCGCGATATGGCTGGTGAATCCTGTCCTGCATCGCAATAGCCAGCAGATCGCCGCGACCCTGCGAAAAGGCCAGCCCCAGCAGCGCCGCTGATTGAATGTTGGCCACCGCATCCGCCCGGGAGTAGCAGTCCGGCAGCATCGCCCGTGCCTTGCTGGTCGCCAGTGGCTCCGATGGCAGCACCACAACCGCACGCCACTCCGCCGGCGTCTCAACCCGCGCCACCTGCACCCGCCTCTGCTCGCAATCCCCTTCGCACGCCGCAGCCACAAACCCGCCCAGCCAGCAAGCCGATGCGTTATCCGGATGCCCCTCCAAGGCCGAGGCCTCAGCCAAAATCCGCTCCGAAGTCCAGCCCAATCCGCCAAAATAATCAGCCAGCGCAATCGCCGCCAGCCGTCCCGCCGCTGACGAGCCGCAGCCCATCCCCAGTGGAATCTCGTTCTTCATGCGGATGGCCAGCGGCGTCACCGGCCGCCCATTCGACTCCAGCAGGCTCTTGTAAATCTCCAGAATGAGATTGTTCTCCAGTCGCGAGCAGCGTTCCGCATCGCGCCCCGTGGCCTCAATCGAGAACTCCAACTCCACAGCCGCTTCGATCTCCAGATAGAAGTCCAGCGCCACGGCCGCCGCGTCAAACCCCGAACCAAGATTCGCCGATGAGGCCGGCAGCCTCAGCCGCAGACTTCCAGGACTCTCTTTCCATCCCTCGCTCATTCCGCTTTGCCCTTCAGTGCAGCCAGTACGGCAGCCGGCGTCGCATCCACCACCTGCGCATTGCGCTGCAAGCTGGCAATCTCCGTCTCCAGCCCTGCGCTTTCGTCCGCATTCAGCAGCGTGCCGCGATGGAAGTCGATCGTGTAGTCGGCGTCTTTCAGAGTGTGCCCGGTCAACACCAGTACTACCGTCTCGCCTGATCCGATCTTGCCTTGCGCACGCAGCTTCTTCAGCCCTGCCAGCGTAACCGCCGATGCCGGCTCACAGCCCAGGCCTTCCCCGCCGATCTCCGCCTTGGCTATGGCAATCTCCGCCTCGCTCACATCCAGGCACCAGCCGCCCGTTTCCTGAATCGCCCGCGCCGCCTTGCGCCACGAGGCCGGATTGCCAATGCGGATCGCCGTAGCCCGCGTGTGCGCCTCCACGGGCTCAATCGAGGTTCCACCGTGATCCGCCAGGCAGTGCACCAGCGGATTCGCCCCCGCCGCCTGAATCACACTGATCTTGGGCATTCGCGCCGTGAGGCCCAGCTCAAGCATCTCGCGGAAGCCCTTGCCCAGCGCCGACGAGTTGCCCAAGTTGCCCCCCGGTACAATCAGATGGTCCGGCACATTCCAGTCCAGCGCCTCGGCAATCTCAAAGGCCGGCGTCTTCTGTCCTTCAAGGCGATAGGGGTTCACCGAGTTCAGCAGATAGATCGGCGCTTCCTGCACAATCTGCGTCAGCAGCGCGAGGCATCCGTCAAAGTCGGCCTTCAACTGGCAGGTCACCGCGCCGTAGTCCATCGCCTGTGAGAGCTTGCCCCAGGCAATCTTCCCGTCGGGAATCAGCACCAGGCTCTTCAGCCCGGCCCGCGCCGCGTAGGCCGCCATCGCCGCCGAAGTATTCCCAGTGGACGCGCAAGCTACCCACTCGAAGCCGCGCTCCTTGGCCACGCTCAGCGCCGCCGTCATCCCCGTGTCTTTGAAGGAGCCGGTCGGATTCATCCCCTGGTGCTTGGCAAAGAGCTGGTCAATCCCCATCCGCTTGGCTGCGCGCGGCAGGTGATAGAGTGGCGTATAACCCTCATACAGCGTCACCGCATTGCCAAAGCTCTCCAGAATCGGCAGCAACTCACGGAAGCGCCACACCCCCGATTGGTCCAGCCCCTCGGAGGACGAGCGACGCTCCCGCCACAGCCACTTCAGCGCCCCTGGATTCGGCCGGTCCGGCCCCTTCCTCGCGCTCCATCCCGGATACTCCACCTCAAACAGGTCGCCGCACTCAACGCATCGGAAGTCCGGGCGTGCCTCCACGCCTTTGATCCGCGCACCGCATCCAAAACATCGCAACTGATGCAAATTCTCGCTCATACCTGCTCATAGGTTACCAGCAGACCCCGCGTTTTGCGCTGCCAATCCCGGATCGCATTTACGAAGGATCGTAGCCGTGCGTCGAATGATGAGTACGGGCGGTAATTGGTATAGCTGTGTTGAATGTGATGTGCCCGATAACGGGCTGTATAGACTTAAATTTATGGAGTTTGGCAAAGCGAGCAAGACGGCGTTGGGAGTAGCGATCCGGCGGGCGGCGCACCAGTTGACGGACCAGCCGCCGGTGCAGGACGATCCGATCTCCGTACGGCTGGTGGGCGAGGAATTTCCGGCAAAGATGGAGCGCGCGCTGCATCCGGTGGGGCGGGATGCGCGGGCGTACCTGGCCGCGCGCAGCCGGTATGTGGAGGAGCAACTGGCCGGGTTCGTGGCGCGGGGCGGGACGCAGTATGTTGTTCTGGGCGCGGGGCTGGATACCTTTGCCTATCGCAATCCGTTCCCGGCGCTGCGGGTCTTCGAGGTGGACCTTAGGGCATCGCAGAAGATGAAGCGGCGGATGCTGGCCAGGGCGGGGATTGCGAAGCCAGAGACGCTGACATATGCGGCACTGGACCTGGAACGAGCCACGCTGGCGGAGGAGCTGGTACGTGCGGGATTTGACGCGCAAAGGCGGGCTTTCTTTGGCTGGATGGGCGTGACGCCATATCTGACGCCGGAGGCCTTTCGCGCAACGCTAAGGACGATTGCCGCGCTGCCGGAAGGAAGCGGTGTGGGCTATGATTACGCGGTTGCGCCGGAGACCCTGAGCGCGGTAGGACGCGTGGCCTTCGAGCGGCTGGCGGAGCGCGTGGCGGCGGCGGGCGAGCCCTTCCAGCTCTTCTTTACGCCGCAGACAATGGAGGCAGAGCTGCACCGGGCGGGATTCGAGCACATGGAGCAGTTGGATCACGAGCAGCTTAACGAGCGCTACTTCCGGGATCGCGCGGACGGGCTGAGACTGTCGGCTGTCGGGTTGGGAATGCTGGCTGCGGCGTGGGTGTAGCGGCGCGGTAAGATGAGTTATGCGCGCGTTCGTTCTGGCTTCGGTTGTTTACGTTTTGCTGACCCTTTCAGGCTGCGGCTACCACACACTGGGTGCGGCCACCCACTTGCCGCCTGGAGTAAAGACGCTGGCCGTGCCGGTCTTTGCGACAAAGACGGAAAGCTATCACACGGAGACGGTCTTGACGCAGGCGGTCTTGCGCGAGTTTGCCACGCGAACGCGGCTGCGCGTGACTCCGGATGCGAATGCTGACGCGGATGCCGTGCTGCATGGGACGATCTTGCAAGAGACCGTTGCGCCGCTGACTTACAACGCCTCGACGCAGCAGTCGTCCAGCTTTTTAATTACAGTAGTGGCTTCGGTAACGCTGACATCGAGAGACGGCGTAGTTCTCTATGAGAATAAAAATTACACCTATCGCCAGCAGTACCAGTCGACGACCAACCTGCCCAGCTTCTTTGAGGAGAGCCCTGCGGCTGTGGAGCGGCTCTCGCGGGAGTTTGCGCGGCAGTTGGTGGCCGATGTGCTGGAAGGCTTCTAGCGCTTGGACCGCACGGCCATCTGCGCGACAAGTCAATTCATAGAAGATGCATCCTTGGGCAAGAGTGGGCCGGAATAGACTAATATCCCCTCATGCGGCTTTTGCTTGTTGAAGACGAAATCGAAATTCAGAGCTTCCTGCGAGCTTCGCTGGAGGAGGCCGGTTACCATGTTGTAGCGGCATCGGATGGCAAGACGGCCGAGCGGGTTGCAGTTGAGGGTCCGTTTGACATCCTGATTGTTGACCTCGGCTTGCCTGACATGGATGGGATCAGCTTGATTCTCAAGCTGCGCCAACTGGGGGTGAGCGCGCCGGTGCTGATCCTTTCGGCGCGCCGCAGCGTCGATGACCGGGTGCGCGGCCTGGAGCAGGGTGGTGACGATTACCTGACCAAGCCCTTTGCACTTGCTGAATTGCTGGCTCGGCTGCGCAATCTACTCCGGCGCAACAGCCCACCCGGCAGCGAGGCAACCCGCCTGCACGTGCTTGATCTGGAACTGGATCTGCTGCGGCGCGAAGCGACCCGGTCAGGACAGACACTGCAACTTACCTCCCAGGAGTTTGTGCTGCTGGAGTATCTCTGCCGGAACGCCGGGCGCGTGGTGACTCGCTCGATGATTCTGGACAAGGTCTGGGGTATGCGCATCCAGCCCGACACCAATGTTGTAGATGTGCATATCTACCGGTTGCGCGGCAAGGTGGATGGCCCAGGCCAGAAGGCGCTGATCCGGACGCTGCGAGGGGTGGGCTATGTCCTCAAAGACCGATAGACCCATTCTGCACAGCGCCGCATGGCGCATCTCGCTGTGGGCTACATTAGCATTTGCCTTTGGCACCTTGCTGGTCTTCGTCTTTTTGCATCAGTTTGTCGCCAGCGATATTCAAAGGCGCAGCGATGCGTGGCTCTCCGGCGAGGTGGAAGTGCTGGGCGATGTGGCCGAACAGACGCCCAAGAACGCTTTGTATGACCGGGTAGTCGGCGAGGTTGCCGAGTTGGCGGGCAAGGAAGTGCCCAACAGGGATCCATCGTCGAGCACTTCCAACGACTCCGTCTTCTTTCTGCAGACCAGTGCCGGCGGCTCGTCGTTGCTCTGGGTTGGCGCGGGAAGCGGCGAAGAGAATCTGAAGGCCATCCGGGCTCACACCATTGCTCCCGGCCGCCCAACAGATCTGCGGGTGCCGGGCTTCGGCGTTCCCTTCCGCGTGGCCGCAACGCGCATTGATGACGGAAGCTACATCTACCTGGGTCTTTCCGAGCGGGATGAACTGCGTGTGCTGCGCAGCTTGCGCCTGCGCTTTTTTCTGTTATGGCTGCTTCTGGTTCTTCTCGGATTTGGCATTGTTTTTTTTACCACCCAGCGCATGCTGAGTCTTGTCAGGCGGATTACGGAAGCAGCTTCCAGAATCGGACACTCAGACTTGGGGGCGCGCGTGCCAACCAGCGCGCGCCACGATGAAGTGGGCAATCTTGCCCTGACACTAAATCACATGCTCGATCGCATTGAGAATTCGATGCACCAGTTGCACACGATTACCGACTCCTTGGCGCACGATCTGCGCAGTCCGCTGACGGCCATTCGCGGAAAGCTGGAGAGGTCCCTGTCTGCTGGTCCTTCCGCGGACCAAGCCGAGCCGATTGTCGTTGTAATCGAGGAGTTGGACCGGCTGACCGATTTTCTGAACAAATCACTGGACGTGGCCGAGGCCAAAGCCAATGCGCTCCGGCTCTCTCGCAGTGAAGTTGATCTGGATGATCTGCTCAGAATCATGATTGATCTCTACGAACCATCCATGGCGGAGAAAGGCCTGCGGATCAGGCTGCAAAGCGGCGGGGCGCTTAGAATCGAGGCCGACGCAGCGTTGATCCATCGTATGATTGCCAATCTCTTTGACAATGAGCTGAAGCACCTGCCTGCCGCCTGCACAGTGAATCTGCAGCTCACCTGCGAAGCCGGCAATGCTACTCTGACCCTGGAAGATGACGGAGCAGGCTTTGATCCGGAGGTGCTGCCGCATCTCTTCGAGCGCAGAGTGAAAGGAAGGGGGTCAAATGGCCACGGGCTTGGCCTGGCCTTTGTGGACGCTGTGGCACGCGCCCATGGTGGGGCCGTTGCTGCTTGCAATCGTGAACAGGGCGGAGCGCAGCTTGCCGTCACGCTACCTTTGCTTGGCATCCCTCCGGCCAGTTGAGCCAGATATTGGGATGACGAAAACTTCATCTCCATAACTCTGAATACTTTGTCATGCGGGCCGATAGCGGATGTAGAGGTGATCAATGAGCTTGTCCGTAATCGGTTCCACAGCCCCCGAAGTGAGCGCGCCCCAGAGTCAGAAGGCTGCTGTCGCACCTGCCCCGGCGTCATCCTCAGCCACACTGCAACCTGACACAGTTACGATCAGCCCTCAAGCGCAGAAAGCCGCAAGCGGAGACGCGGATCATGACGGAGACTCTCACTGAGTCTTTCTACCGGCAACGGCGAAAACCGGCCACAACCTAACCTGCTCACAGCGCCGCATCTTCAAACGGCGTTGCGTGCAGGTCGTTTTACCGCTATCTACTTGGGCAGAGTTATTTCGTCAGAGGCCGGCGGAGCCGGAGCGACAGGCGGCCTTTTCCTGGGCGCTGCGACGAAAGGCTCCGGGCCCAGATGGCCGCGATGGCAGGTGCCGCAGGCGACCGCGGCGCCAGAGCTGTCGATCATGGACACGTAATTCAAGTTGATATCCTCGGTCATCTTGAACATGATGCGAGCGGCATTTTTCATCGGTTTGGAATCGTCCGCAAAGTTGAGCTGCGGGCGGCCATTGGGGCCGATTTGGCTGCGATCCTCAACGTGGCAAGCGTTGCAATGCGCGCCCAGGGCGTCGGACCACTGCTCCATGATCTCGTGGACCTGCTGCCCGGTCAGATCCTTGGGCAGAACCTTGATGTTGGTGGGAGCAGGGTAGATGTGGGCTTGAGGCGGCGGCCCATCGCCGGCGCCCGGTGGACTTGCAGGAGATTGAGCAGCGGTGGTGGCCGCTAAAAAGACCGCCACCAACAGAACTGCCTCTGAAGGCAGAAAGAGAACCGTTGACTTCACTGAAACCTCGTTGCCGGTTGAATTGATCTTCACTGATCGCTACCAAGCATTCTTTGCCTACTGCTGCTTAGACCAGAGATAGTCAGCAATCCGGTGAATGTCTTCGTCGCTCAAGACGCTCTTCCATGATGGTATATAGAGCGGCGGAGTGGACCGCTGTATTGTCCAGCGGAGGCACGCGGCCATTGCGAATAAATGCGATGACTTCTTCCTTAGTATAGTCGTCGGAGACGTGCAGCAGCTAGGGCACTTCGCGCCCTGGGCGTTGGGATTGGCCATGCCGGTTTGCAGTTCCGTCCCGTGATAGCTGACGCAGCCAAAGCGCGAGAAGTTCGCTTGCCCGCTTCGATAGAGATATCTTCCGGGGACATCACGCGCGCCTTGTTCGAGAGAATCAGTTGCGCATCTTCTGTGGTGGAAGAGCCCAAATACGTAACCAGAGCCTTGCGGGCTTGGTCTCCGAATCGTACTCCGGCATGGCGCTGCCCGGATAGACCAGCTATCGCTGATATATAGCTCCAGCGTAAAGCGTCAAGCACGTTGAAAGGCAAGCGAAACATTTTGGTATTTGACCAGCACCAGAACTACCTGGTTGTATGGAATGCGCGCAGGTCGAGCATGAGTGCGGCCAATCCGTTGTATATCCTCTTTTTGAACTGTGCCAAGGTTCGCTGCCTAGACAGCAAGAGCGCCGCCCAGAAGGCGGCGCTCTTCAGTAATTGCTTCGAGAGAACAAGGCGCTTACAACGCCGACTCGATCTCAAAGCCCCAGGCCTCCAGAAGAGCCTCAGGAATATATTTGGAATTCTTGTTGCGGCGAGCCCATTCGCGCAGGCGGGTGGACCGGATATACTGGTCCGGGCTGAGTTTGAACTCCTTGACGATCTGTTCGAAGGAGGTCACCGTAGGCACAACCGGGCCAATAGGCTCCGGCTTGCCCCAATTCGGATTTCCACGACGCTTTGCCATCGATTTGGTGTCCTTGAGTGGAGTGGTTACGTATACAAGCTGGACTGCGGACGGGGGCACAGCGGGTCCAGACGCGAGTCTACGTTCTTATTTTACATATATTTTCTTCAAAAATCAATAGCAAAATTGCACAAAAAATAGAACAATCGCAACGAGAGTTCCGGGGGATGCCGTACGTGATTTTGTGGAAATATCGCGGGAACATTCAGCGATGAATTCCGTCACCGATGACGAGCAGGCTAAAAGCTAGTTGGGGCGTTTAATTCATGACAGGGCTGCGCATGGAGGCGATAGCGGCAGTGAGGTCTTTGTCGAGGGTTTGCTGGGCTTCTGGAGTGAGTTTAGCGCCCTGACTGGTTAGATAGAATACGTCGATGGCCATCTCGCCTTCTGTGTCGATTAAAGCGACCTCGATATTACATTGATGGGTGCTCAGAGTAAGCGCGATCTGGCGCAACAGGCCGGGAAGGTCTTGCGCTACGACTTGCAAGATGGTCGAGTGTGTGGAGGATTCGGTGTCGAACTCCAGGCGGGTGGCGACTTCGACCTTCAGGTTCGTCGGGTTATTCAGATGGCGACGGGCCTCGAGCATCTGCTCGACGGGCACCTTGAGCGAGACCACGTCGTGAAGATAAGCGAGAAAGCGATCCTTCTCGGTAGGGTTGAGTTCGAGAGTGCGGAAAATGTCCTGGAAATGGAAGCTATCGACGATGACCCCAGCCTCGTTCGAAAATGCACCGGCCTTGACGATGTTCATACCCCAGGCGGCCAGTGCGCCGGCCACGTCGGCAAAGAGGCGCGAGCGGTCGCGCGTGATGACGGTGAGGTCGTAGAGCTGGCGATGGGGGCGCAGATCGAGCTGGACGGCGTCTTCGTCCAGTTTGGCAGCCATCTGGAAGTGGTTGCGAATCTGCTCCGGCAAGCGGGTTTGCAGGTAGCGCTGCGGTAGGCCCTCAAGGAAGACTTTGAGCGCCTCGTGTTGTGCGGCTGGGACCATGGAGCGGAGGCGATTGAGCAGGGTGGGGTCGATATTGGCGTGGTAGCGCACCTCATCGACAGAGCGGTCCATGAAGTTGGCTGTGGCCATGTAAAGCTGCCAGAGATTCTCGGCCTTCCAGGGCGTAAGTGCTTCAGGATTAACGGCCTTGATGTCCGCGAAGGTCATCAGCGTGAGCATCTTGAGAATCTGTGGGCTGCCGACCTTTTCCGCGAAGCCGCGCACATTTTCATGGTCGAAGATATCGCGCCGAAGGGAGTTGGACATCTCCAGATGAAGGCGGATGAGTTGGATGACGGCCTCGCGCTCTTCGCCGTCGAACTCCAGGCGGGCAAGCAGCGCGTCGGCCAGCTCGATGCTGGGGGCGACGTGGTCCTCATTGCGCCGTGCCTTGCCGGTGTCGTGCAGCAGCAGGGTAAGCAGGAAGAGATCGAGGCGGTCAATCTCCGGCAACAACTGAGCCAGCCTCTGCTCGTATTCGTTGGCCGGCTGCCGCAATCCGTGGACGTTGTCGATGGTCAGGAAGGTGTGCTCATCGACGGTGTAGCGGTGATAGCTGTCGCGGATCACCAGCGCGTCAATGCCGTGGAACTCTGGGATCAGCATCTCCAGGATGCCCAGAGCGTGCATGGTGCGCAAAGCATGAGCCGCGTGGGGTCCGAGCAGCACTTCGCGCAACGCGTTCCACAGATAGGGACCTTCGGGAATGTGAATGGCTAGGGCGGGAAGCGCGTCGGTGATGCGGTCTTCTGCGGCCTGCGAGAGCGCGTAGCCGTGCGCGGCCATCAGCGAGAAGATACGCAGAATGGCGCTGGTGTCATTGAACTGCGCGCCGGGAACAATGTCGATGCGGCCCTGATCGAGGAGGAAATCGGTTCCGGCGATGGGCGTGCGGCGGCGGCGGAACTGCTTGTAAAAGCTGACCGGGGCGGGCAGATGCTCCATCAGCAGCACGGCGCGGCGATAGATGACGCGGGCGTGGCGATAGTAAGTGCGCATCCAGTAAGCCGGATCGGCTGTGCCGCGCGTCTCCAGGCCGATGGAGTTGGCGGCGGCCTCATCCTGCGACTGCCAGTCAAGGGTATTGTCGTCGCGGCCGTGGCGGAAGTGAAGGAAACATCGGGCGGCGGCCAGGAAGTCGAAGGCTGCCTCGGCGTCGCCGCGGGCGCTCTGGAAGACGCCTCCACGATGACGGGGCCACTCCTTGGTCTCCTTGAGGTGAAAAAGCAGCGCGAACCAGACTGCCAGGCTGAAGTCGCGCAATCCACCGGGACAGTCTTTAAGATTCGGTTCCAAATGGAAGATGGTGTTTCCGAATTTGGCGTGGCGGCTGCGGGCGATCTCTCCTAATTTTTGTGTGATGGTGTTCCACTCGCTCAGGACCAGACCGGGCAGAACGTTCTGGTGGAGCTGCTGGTAGAGCGGGAAGTGGCCGGCGAGGAAGCGGCGGTCCAGCGTGGCCAGCGTGAATTCCAAGTTGTCCGGGTCGAAGCGGCCGGCTTCCTTGAGGGTACGCGAGCAAGGGCTGGCGCGCAGGCCAATGTCCCACATCCCTTGAATGATCGAGCGGACGGCGTCCTTGGAGCTGGTCTCGACCTTGTCGTCAGCAAAGGCAAAGAGCACGTCAATATCCGAGAAGGGAAAGAGATCCTTGCGCCCATAGCCTCCCAGCGCCAGCAAAGCCATATTCGGCGCGGACTGGCCCGTGAAAGCCCTGCGCCACATTTCAATGAGGATACGGTCCACGACAGCTGAGCGGCGTCGGATGGCGGCGGTGCCGTCGCCCGTGCGCTCGCAGGTCTGGCGAACGAGCGCCATCTCCCGCGTATACTGCTCCCGAAGATCGTCAACCGCCAAAGCGACTGGATTCATGTGTGCTCGTATCTCAGTGTGTGTGGCTTGCCTAAGCAAGAAAGGATTGTTAACAGCATAAGCGAAATTGGTGGAATTGGGTACTCTTTAACTGGAAAGGTCCCGGCATATGGGAGATGAATATCGCGCAAAGGAGATCTTCTCAGGATGAAAGCGAAGAAACGGAGAATGCACCCCCAGGGGGGAGGGGTGCCTTTTCGCCATATTTTGAATTGGTTTGTCCTGAGAAAATTCCGATTCCAAGATCGCTGATTGCAGGATAGCAAGATTGCGGAAATAATCCGCAAACGTTCCTGCGGGATGATTGATTCCATTCCCAGCGCCATTCGCGGCTGGAATCCGTCACAATAGAGAAACATGGACCCAGTGGCCATTCAGGAACGAGCAACGGGCAAACAGAGCCTTTGGTGGCTGAGGATGGCGCTTGGGGTGACGTTCCTTATGGCTGGGATGCTCTGCGCGGGCCAGGACAGTGCACCCCGTAAGGTCTGGCTCGACCAGGATGTTGTTGGTCCGATTACTTCGCAGGAACCAACCCCAGCAGAGCAAGCGCCCCAAACCGCTACTCCGACTGACACACCAGCCACACTAACCACCGTGCAAGGCGTCGTCCGCAATGCGACGACCGGCGTGCCGCTGCCCAGAACGCTGGTGCGGATTGAAGGCGGCGAGATTGCCGCGCTGACCGACGGCGAGGGGCGCTTCGAGCTTTCCGGCGTTTCCGTCGGGCCGCAGATCATACGGCTGCGCAAACCGGGCTTTCTTGACCGTCCCTATGCTACAGAGGACGTGGGCTACCAGAACGACGGCCCTGCACACAGCGTGTTAATTGTGGCGGGAATGCCGGAGTTGAACTTCACGCTGACGCCGACCTCGGCGATTCATGGGCGCGTCGAACTCTCTACCGGCGACCCGGCGCAAGGGATTCAGATTACGCTGCTCAAGCAGATCATCCGCAACGGCCGCGCCGTTTGGACGCAGAACGGAAGCACGAAGACCAATGGCAGCGGCGCATACCGTTTTGCCGGTTTGCCCACCGGAGTCTACGCGCTTTTCACACAGCCTACGCTGGAGAGCGAGCCGGAGACGGTACAGGTTGCGAAGGGCGCAAAGATCACACAGAGCGGCTACCCTAGTATTTTCTACCCAGAGGCGCGGGAGTTTTCAGGAGCGGCGCGCATCCGGCTCAAGGCGGGCGATCAGGCCGAGGCCAATCTGCTGCTGACGCTGGAGCCGTTCTATACCGTGAAGGCAACGGCGATTCTGCCGAATGGGAAGCAGGCCAACAGTTATCAGGTCGCGGAAAGGACGCCGTACTCGGTGAATCCAACATTTTTTGTGTTGGACGTATCGGAGCATCCGCTCGACTACCCGGCGCAATTCGACGCAGAGAATCATTCTTTTCAAGTGAGCCTGCCGGATGGGACGTATTCGCTCCTGGCAAACATCTTGCAGCAGGCGGAAAACTCTTCTGTTCTGGCTAGTTCGGCAGAGAAACCAACCGCGATGCAACAACTTTTGTCAGGTTTGACAGAGTTTTCCGTGGACGGCCACGCCGTTGCGAATCTGCGCATTCCGCTTTCGCATTTTCCAGGCTGTCCCATTCATTTGCGAGTGCTGCGCACCGCTGCGCAGTCGGGCACAAACTCAACTCAGCTCACGCAAAACCTCGTCACAATCACTGCTACCAACGCAGGTGAGCCAGCCAAGGACAACCTTGGAGGAGAGTTGACTGTAGAGGCCGCAGGACCGGAATTGCTGGAACTATATGGTGCTCATTTCAGCCCACATTGGATCAGCACGCAGGTCAACGACCGCGGCCTGTGCTTGGATTCCTTCAGCGCGGGAGGCATCAATCTGGCGCGCGAGCCGCTGAATTTGGCGCTGGGCGCGTCGCCGCCGCCGATGGAATTGACGCTGCGCGACGATTGCGCCAAGCTGGCGCTGACGCTGCCGCCCGCGCTGGCGGACTTTCTGCCCGGCGAGGAGCCGTTTTACACCGTCTACGTGGTTCCGGATTTCGACACGACCGCCGACATTCCGCCGATGACCATGCATCCTTCTTCCGGCGCGACGCTCACCGTCGATGGGCTGACTCCAGGCAGCTATCACATTTTCGTCTTCAACGAGCCGGTGCGGCTGGAATATCGCAACCCGGCGGTGATGGCCGCTCTGCCTACGCCGGGGCAGCCGGTGACGCTCTCGGCTGGAGAGACCGGCAACCTCATGCTGGAGGTTCCCGAACGATGAGAATTTTCCAGACAATGAGTGAATTGCGCAAGACCTTCCACAGAATCCTGGCTTTGAAAGGGCACGGCTTTAACCGTGCCGAAACTAGCCTAAGAAAGATCGCGGCTTTAGCCGCCGAGGGAATGTTTGCTCTTCCAAAAACCTTCCCTCAGGGGCTAAAGCCCTCTGTTCATCGGAACAACATAGCGGCACGGCTAAAGCCGTGCCCTTTCAAAGCTCTCTACAGCCTTGCGGTTATTTTGGTCGCAACTTCCATTGCCGCGCAGAAGCCTTCCAAGACCGGCTTCACCATCTCCGGTACGGTCATCAACGCGGCCAGCGGCGAGCCGGTCCGCCGGGCGACGGTCTCCGTGCAGAACAATGAAAGCCGCCAAATCGTCGAGTCGGTCGAGACCGATGGTGAAGGCCGCTTTTCGCTCGACGGCCTGCCGGCAGGCAAGTACCCGCTGACCGCCTCCAAGCGCGGCTTTCTTACCGCCTTCTACGATGAGCATGATGGAGGATTCAACACGGCCATCGTCACCGGCGCGGATCAGCAGACCAGCGGCCTGGTCTTCCGGCTCACTCCCGGAGCTTCGATTTACGGCGTAGTCACCGGCGACGGCGGCGATCCGGTCGAGGGAGCCAGCGTGATGCTCTTCCTCAAGCCGCGCCATCACAATCCCGGCGACAGAATCAGAAAGGTGGAAGAGGATAAGACCGACGACACCGGCGCGTATGAGTTCGATGGCTTGGCGGCGGGGGAGTATTTGGTTGCGGTGACGGCTGAACCTTGGTTTGCATTGCATTCCACTTCTGTTGGAAAGCGGCAGCCGGAAACAGAAACCAACGCGGCGCTTGATGTGGCCTATCCGGTAACTTACTTTGATTCGACGACCGATGAGGCTTCTGCTTCTTCGATCAAGCTATCCGGCGGCGGCTCTGAGGAAATCAACATCAATCTTCGCGCTCTTCCGGCATTGCGACTTACCGTCGAAGCACCGATAAATCAAAATGGCGTTTCTACCAGCGCAAATCTCAATCAGACTATTTTTGATACCAAGCTCTTCAATATAAATGATGATCCACCCGTACGGCATAACAATATGGACGAGTTTGAAATTACAGGCGTGGCTCCCGGCCACTACGAGTTGACGCAGGGCAATCCGCCGCGCGTTGCGGAGATTGACATTACCACGAGTCAGCGAATCGATCCCGATTTAGGCACGCCCACCATTGCCTTGACGGGCAGTCTGCGAACTGCGGACGGCTCTGCACTGCCTGAAAATATGGCTGTGAACCTGATTTCTCTTGACGAGACGCAAAATCATGTGCCGCTGCAAACCAATGCCAACGGCGGAATATTCAGCTTTACGGTGGTTCCGCCGGGAAGCTGGGAGCTTTGGGCCTACGCCAACGGCAAAGATCCGATCATCACTTCTCTCACCATCGGCGGCAAAACATATCCCGGCAACCAGCTCATCGTCCGTGACCAGCCGTTGAAGGTGACGGCCACGGTGAGCCTGACCGAGACGCGGGTCGAGGGCTTTGCCAGAACCAAGAATGGAAAAGGCCAATCCGGCGTAATGATTGTGCTGGTACCCAAGGAGATGGCGGCCTTCCGGTCGCTCGTCCGGCGGGACCAATCCGACTCCGACGGCAGCTTTTCTCTGCGCGATGTCGCTCCCGGCGAGTATACCGTTGTCGCCATTGAAGATGGCTGGCAGTTGGATTGGGCGCGGCCCGAGGTCGTCCGCCGCTATCTTTCCGGCGGGATTTCCGTCACAGTGACAGAGGGTTCCGGCAAGCTGCTGCGGCTCGCGGAGCCGGTTCTGGTGCAGAAACCGTGAGAGCATGGTTTCCCACTCATTTCACAAAAGATGTGAAATGAATAGGGCACAGTATCGCCGGACTTCATGGAAGCGGGTCTGAGAGGATAGTCTAGTAGTGGTTCGTCGATACAGGTGGCCGGTCACGATTACGGCAGGTTCTAGCGGCGGCCCGGAGACTCGGAGGGCTTTGGCCCCGGAGCGTCGGCGTCGTTCCAGCAATGCATTGAGGAGAGTCCCACATTGAAGAGTAAGTTTCTGTTCTTGATTTTGGCCGTATTTGCGGTCGTGATGATGCCCTTAACGGCTACCAGCCAGATTGCCCCCGACAAGCCGCCGCGCACCGAAGCGGCCGAGGCAAGTCCCAAGTACGAGATCTTCGTCGGCGCAGGCTACACCAGCTTGAACAATGTCAACCAGTCGCGCAACGGACAATTGGGCGTAGACGTCTCGGTGACCCGCGATTGGGGCAAGTACTTCGGCATTACCGCCGATGGCGGTACATACAAGTATCCTTATGACGCGACCAACCCCGGAAATCCAACAGTGGATATGCTGCTGTTTGGCCCGGTAATTCACGCGCATCTGCTGGGACGGGCGGATGTCTTTCTTCATGTGCTGCTGGGCTGCGAGCACATCAGCGGCACTGCTGTTGCAACTGGCGGCTCAAGCACAACTTCAACCGGACCCTATGCCACTCCAAACGTATCCTTCGCCGGAGGATATGGCGGTGGTTTCGATTACAGATTGACTTCGCGCTTCTATGTTCGTGCCTGGGGCGACGACATCCGGTCGGCAATTACCGCCGACCTGCCTCCATCCTGCGCAAACATGGGCTGCTCTTCCAATGAAACCCGCAGCGCGCGCGCCGGACTCGGCGTAGTCTACAAGTTCTGACCGCTCAGCCGCCGCATCAGCAGCGAATGCAAATTGCGGCGGCCATCGTCAATTACGCCAATGTACACTGTGTTGCCGCGAACTCTGCCCCGTCATACTCGACGGAATGCAGAAACAGCCCCCGCGCCGGAGCAGTCGGCCCAGCGGCGGAACGGCGGCGGGCGGCGAGCATACCGGGGATAGACTCGGCACTGTGCCGTCCCCGGCCCACATCCAACATGGTTCCCACCAGGTTGCGCACCATGTGGTGCAGAAACCCGCTGCCCCGCACCCGATAGACCAGCAGCGCGCCCGCTTCGCAGCGCTGCTCCTCCCAGCCGGAAGAGAAGATGCGGCGCACGGTGGGGTCCATCGGCGGCTTGATGACAAAATCTTCCCTGGGAATGGGCCGAGAATCAGCCACCGGGCAGGACTCGCAATCACGGTTGGCCGACTCCGGGTCCGTCGCCGCAAAGCTCATAAAGTCATGCTCGCCGACAAAGTGCCGCGCCGCGCGTTGCAGCGCTTCCAGGTTCATCGGCCAGGAGCAGGCGTACACGTAGCGGGCCAGAAAAGGCGGGCAGATTGCCTCGCGGAAGACACGGTACTCGTAGGTCTTGGCCAGCGCCGAGTGCCGAGCATGAAAAGCGTTTCTCACCGTTCTCGCCTCCAGCACGCGAATCGCGGGGGGCAGCGTCCGATTGAGAGCGCGTTGCAGATTCTCGGCTGGGATCGGCGCGGCGAGCAGAAAACTGGCCACTTGGCCCAAAGCATGGACGCCCGCGTCGGTGCGCCCCGAACCCTGCGGCAGAGGCGCTTCGCCGGTGATGCGCTTGAGCGCTGCCTGCAACTCGCCTTGAACGGTGATCTCGCCTGGCTGCACCTGCCAGCCGCGAAAGTCCGTGCCGTCGTAGGCCAGGGTCAGCTTCCAGTTCTGCTCGGCGGGCGCGGATTCGGTCTCGTTGGTCATGGAAAAATGCACTGACAGTAGCCTACAGGATCGCGCCGCGTAAAGACTGTTGCTATCTCTATCTCTGCTTTTTGTATTCGGTGGCCATGCGCAGTCGCCGAACGGTAAATGTTCTTCAAATCCGCGGCCACCGCCTTGCGTTCCTTCCAGCCCATATAACTCAAACTGCCCCGCGCCGTAGGCGCAATAGTGACTAGCACCGCGCTTCAGCGTGGGGTTGACGCGCCCAACCAATCAACCGGAGTCCCGTAGGGACGGCGCAATTCGCAATCAAATTCTAGCGCCGTCCCGTACGGGACTCCGGCGGCATTGTGGACGGTCCTTCCCCACCGTTACCACCCCAAGAAACAAAGATCGTTTCTTGGGGACCCCGTTGAAACGGTGGGCTAATCAACCTTGCGCCTACGGCGCGGCACCTGCGGTGCGGCTAACTGCTCGCTCTTCGCTCGCATGGGGTTCGTGGTTCCCACCCATACGCAGAGAAGGCGGATGGATGGGGCGCGAGGCCTTTGAAATTTGAGTTTTCCATCCCCGGTCCCCAAAAAGCGAGGGACCGGGGGCACCCTCAGTTGAGGTTGGAAAGAGTATCAAGACCGGAGCCCGCCCGATCAAAAATCGATACCGCCATCGCCGGGCTCGCTCGTTGCAGGCGTGAAGATCATGCAAATGAGAATCAGCACGGGAACACAAGCCGTCAGGTACCAATCGTGCTTCAGGTTGTGGGTGACCCAGAGCCACCCCAGAAGGAACATGGCTCCAATCATTCCCAACTTCGTCAACCAGAATATCCACTCGCCTTCGTTTTCGACGTCCATGAATTTGTAGCGCTTGCCTGTCCGTTTCCGCTTCTCGCTTTTCGCGTGGACTCTTCTTCCCACTACGATCAGTCCAACATAGAAAACCAACCCAAGGGGAATGGTGATCCAAAGTGTGCGCTCGGGGAGAAGGCCAAGGCAGCAACAATAAAAGAGAAACGCCATGGCCGTAAGCGTTCCAAATGCACGCTCGATAAAATCTCTCAAATCTGGACGTTGATCGATGCCGTTGTCTCCTCTATTTACTTTGATTGTCTTCTTCTTCCTTCTTCCTTTCCTAGCTTGTCTTCTTCCTTCATCGCGCGCAAGCGTTTCTTTTCCTGCACTCTCGATCACGAGCGGACCGACGATGTCTGTTTCTCGTGTTTCTCTTGTTTCACTTTCATTCACCTGTCATCTTCCTCCCTTCGTCGATTGTTAACACCGCCTCAGATCGTAGGAGTTTGACAAATGCATCGGAGTCGGAATCTCCCGTTTCGCTGACGGTTCCACGAAATTATATCGCCCCCGATGGCGAGACCGAGGGAAAGATATTGCGCTGGCGTACTTCGCCGACCGTCCGCCATACAGTTGCGGGCGGCGCGTGGCAAAAGTTTGAAACAGACCATCGAGCGGCTCAACCCGGTTCAGCAAGGCTGGATCGCATACTTCCGGCTTGGCGAAAGCCGGTGGACGACTGAACCAAAGCGGCTGATTCGGGTTCGTGGTTCCCACCCATCCGCAGAGAGCGCGGATGGATGGGGCACCCGGCCTACGGCGCGGGCGATAGACGGCCCCTTGGCAAGCTGGCGGATCGAAGCCAAGGGTGCCCGTTTGTCTCCTGCGGGTTGGCGATTGCTGGTGGATGTCCAAAAAAGATACAAGTGTGGACCGGGAGGTCCACACGACAGCCGGCCAGGAGGCCAGCGCTACATTTTGTTACATGGTCGGCGAAGGCTGGTGGACGACTGAACCAAAGCGGCGGATTCGGGTTCGTAGTTTCCCACCCATCCGCAAAGAGCGCGGATGGATGGGGCACCCGGCCATCAAGAATCAGGAATTAGCCTTCACTGAGCGATGAAGTTGTTGCCACAACTCCCCGGTATACTTTCCCCTCAGATTCTACAGTCACATTATCTTCTGATTTTTTGGGTTCCGGCTCAATCAACAGTGATAAGCGGTTTTCTCGACCATCCAAGACCTTCGTGTGGGTTATCCGGCAGTGCTTACTCGCCGGTTTGTCGACAATAGCCACATGATTCACTTCAAGCGGGCGAATTTGTACGACGCAGAATTGTCCCATATATGGCCGCCCCTTAATGTGCTCACAGTCTTCATAATTAGTCGATCCTGAAAAAGCCGATTTCAGGCAGATGGCACGACGATCAGAAAGCCGGTGAAGGTCGATTGGTACAGGAGTCGGCCCAGAATAGCCCTGGTTTGGGCGACAAGTTTGCCCTCACAGGCTCTCAGCAACTTGTGGAAGTTCATCGCCGCGGCCGAGAGGATGGCGTTGATCGCGTCTCCGGCAACGCCCTTCAACCGGTTACGTTCTAACCGGTGTTCGTTCTTCAGATGTCCGATGCTAGGTTCGACAGCCGCTCTGCGTTTCATTCTTTTCCAGAGCGTCTTTGGCGTTCGGCCTCGCCGTCGTTTGTCCACATAGATCGTGGCATTGCCCACATAGTCGTGGCCGCGATAGCCCATGTCCACATGCACTTCTCTAACTATGTCGCCGATCAAGTTATTAACTTGTTTCATCTGCTCGGCTAGCGTGTGGCCATCGTAGGGATTGCCAGTCAAGCTCTTGGCCCCGACGAACCATCCGCCCCGGCTGCTGACCGCGACGCTGACCTTGTTGCCGAACTCATACGGCTTACCCGCTTTTCCTTTGGCGATGCACTCGGCTTCAGGCTCGTGAACGCTGTACACCTTGTTCTTGTCGTGCCTCTGCTGGCTATGAATGCGACGCGCTGTTTCCAGCAGACCGGATAACTTGCGCGAGGGTTCTGTAACTTGACGATCTATCTCGCGCAGCACCCGGCCCAGTTGAGTCCTTAACTGGCGCGTACAAGCGCGGGCACGCTTCATCTGCCGGGCATGAGCGTAGCGGCTGGATTGCATCAACAGACGCTTGCCCACGTGCTGATAACTCTGCTTGATTTCGAGACCTTCGGCACGTGCTTCTTTCACCAGCCTCTCGCGACAGCGATGATACAAACGCGCATCGGTCGGGAAGCGAATGGCCTTGGTCTGTACCGTGGTATCCACGTTGACACGTTGTAACTCCGCCGGGCGGATCACCTTCATGCGCATGCCAGCTGCAAGGGTCTCGCGCAGCATCTGTTCGGCTCCGGTTTCGCCCAGACGCTTGCGCCAACGCGTCATGCTGGAGGGATCGATCGGCATCGAATGCTGAAAATATCGCATGCCGCTGAAGTGCTGCCAATAGGGATTCTCGACCCACCCCGCGACCACATCTTCATCGCTCAGATCGGTTTGATATTTCAAAAAGTGCAACGCCACCATCAGACGCGTCGGCGTACCGGGGGCTCCCTGGGTGGGATGATAACTGCCGCCTAACAGAAGATCGAACTGTTTCCAATCAATCTTCTGCGCAAGTACTGCCAACGGATGCGTGAGGTCAATCAACTGCTCCAGATCAATCTGGAACAGCTCACGTTGCGGGTGTCTGGACTCACTCTTAGGGCGCATGATTTCCCCGGAAATTGCTGTGTTTTGAACAACTTCTGAGAATATTTTACCACGAAATTCACCCTATATCATTGATTCTTTACTGTGTTATGAGTTTATCAGGATCGACTAAATAGCCACGCGAAACTGGTCGTGGGGCGGCGGGGCAGCGGCGGCTGTCAACGGCAATGCAACCACTCCAGCCGCAATTAAAGTCAGCAAATATGTGCGCAAATTCATGTTTAGTATCCCCGTTCTTTCCGGCGTGGATCAGACTTCAAGCGTTGAACTGATACCACGGCTGTCCGGTAAAAGTTCTGCTCCTGTCTCTCAACCGACATAAAACAAAAGCGTTATAGGCGTATTTCCCTTGCCGCGATTTGAAATGCGTGCCTACCTCCTGCCCGATAGCCCAGAATGAGGCGATGAACGAAGGCAAAACCGTCTTCTCTCAGTTGATCGGCTTTCTTCCTGACCGTGAGTTCCGCCGCTGTGTCGCCCGCTATGGCGGCGACCGCTACACCAAGACGCTCTCCTGCTGGGAGCAGTTTCTCGCCATGGCCTTTGCCCAATTGGCCTATCGCGAGAGCTTGCGCGACATCGAAGCGTGCCTGGGTGCGATTGGACCCAAGTTGTATCACATGGGTTTCAGCTCTTCGGTGGCGCGTTCCACGCTGGCCGACGCCAACGAAAGCCGCGACTGGCGCATCTTTGCTGACTTTGCGCAGGTGCTGATCCACACTGCGGTCAAGCTCTATGACAACGACGTGACCGGCATTCCAGACGTGCGCGATCTGTACGCGCTGGACTCGACCACTATCGATCTTTGTCTCGCGCTGTTTCCCTGGGCTAAGTTCCGCAAACATAAGGGCGCTGTCAAAATGCACACACTGCTCGATCTGCAAGGATCGATCCCCACCTTCATTCACATCACCGACGGCAAGGTGGCAGACGTGAACGTGCTGGACAAAATCAACCTTGAGGCCGGCGCGTTCTACACGATGGATCGCGGCTATATCGATTTCGAGCGGCTATATCGCTTCACGCTGGAATCGGCCTTCTTTGTCGTGCGCACCAAGACGAACGTATTACTTCAGCGGCGCTATTCGCGCCCGGTCGATAAGTCTACTGGCCTGCGCAGCGACCATACGGTGATTCTAACTTCCCTCGCGTCGGCGACGGCGTATCCAGATGCACTGCGCCGAGTCACCTATTGCGATCCGGAGACCGGCAAGCGCCTGAAGTTTTTGACCAACAACTTCACGCTGCCAGCGCTGGCCATCGCCGAAATCTACAAGAAAAGATGGGCTGTGGAGCTATTCTTTCGCTGGATCAAACAGCACCTGCGCATCAAAGCCTTCTATGGAACCAGCGAGAACGCGGTCAAAACGCAGATCTGGATCGCTGTCTCGGTCTATGTTCTGGTGGCCATCGTGCGAAAACGCCTTGGCATTGAAGCCAACCTCTACCAACTTCTACAGATTTTCAGCCTAACTCTGTTCGAGAAAACCCCCATTTTACAAGTACTTCAAAGATTTACATCTCAAGAGGAGTTACAGAATTCTTCCAACCAACTGATTCTGTTCGACTTTTAACCGGACAGCCGTGAGCTGATGTAGTCCGCCCCATGCGGCGTTCAATCAGTATATGTATTCAAATCCAGTCGAGTAAAACACCTTGGCCGAAGAAGGCGTAAACAGTCCGCGGAGAACACATCCAGCGTAAAGTGGAAGTTCCCATGGTGCGGGGACCGGCTCTGCACTTCGGACACTGGGTCCGCCTCCCAGATCCGTTATACTCAGCATTCGAGGGGAACGAACAGGAAGCCTAATGCGTAGTGATCGGTAAGCAAGGGGCCGCACCCTCGGCCACAGGCGATAATTGGAGTGGAAAACCTCAAAAATTGCGTCCGGGGAGGCTCCCCGTTCGTCTTGAAGAAGAACGCCTATCAGCCTCAGAGATTTGTGGAGAGGAAACATGCATTTGTTTGGCAAGATTGTGTTGCAGAAGCAGGAAGTTGAAGCCGCGGGGAGGAATTCACAACCGGCGGGTAATCGGCTGCGCGCCGTGGCGGCGCTGATGCTAGCCTTGACGACGGCAATGCCTTCAGGGTTTGCCCAGCAGGCGGCGGCAACCGCGCCGGATAAAGCTGCCTCCGAACTGCCCTCGGCGCCCGCACCTGCGCAGACCGAACCGCTCGACCTGCGCCAGTCAGCGCGGGATTTTTCTATCCCTTCCGGTAGGCTCTTGGGCAATCCGATCAACATTTACCGGCCAACCACCATCTCCAAGGCCAGCTTTGCCAACTCCGTGCGGCTGACTGATCTGGTCAAAGACGGAAAGATTTATCTGAGCCTGTCGGATGCACTGGCGCTGGCGCTGGAAAATAACTACGACATTGCCATTGCCCGTTATTACATGGACATTGCCGACACCGATCTGTTGCGGGCCAAGGCCGGCTCCGGACTGCGCGGCGTGGGCGCGACGGTACTGCAGAACACGCAGGGCGGCAGCTCTCAGACTTTAGCCGCCAGCGGAGCGCCGGGCGGCGCGGCCAGCGGTGCGACAACGGGGACCAACGGCGTCGTTTTGACTACCGATGGAGTCGGTCCCATGCCGGAAAATCTGGACCCAATGTTGACTGGAAACATCCAGTTGGAGCGGGCCAAGGTGCCTTCGACCTCTCCGTTCTCAGGCGGAAGCAATAACACAAACATATATAATTTCAGCTTTGCGCAAGGTTTCGTTACAGGTACTCAACTGACCGTGGCGCTGGACCAATCGCGGGCGACGACCAGTAATGGATTCCAGAGCTACAGCCCGCTGGATACTTCGAACCTGAAAGCTACGGTTACGCAGCATTTGCTGCAAGGGGCAGGCATATGGGTGAACAAGCGCTTCATCTATGAAGCGACTCTGGACCGCCGCATCACTGACTCGACCTTCCGCCAGCAGATTCTTTATACCGTCAACCAGGTGGAAAATATTTACTGGGCGCTGGTCAGTTCTTACGAGGATGTGCAGGCCAAGCAGCACGCCATGGAGCAGAGCACCAAGCTGCTGGACGACAACAAAAAGCAACTGGAGATCGGAACCCTGGCGCCGCTTGATGTGGTCAATGCACAATCCACCGTTGCCAGCGACCAGCAGGCGCTCATCAGTTCGAAGAACAATTTGAGCTATCAGCAACTGATCATCAAGCAGGCCATCGCGCGCAACCTGAACGATGCGGCACTGGTGGCTGCGGAAGTGATTCCCACCGACCGCGTCAGCCTGGAACAGATTCCTGAAGAGAAGCAGCCGGTGGACGAACTGGTGCAGCAGGCCTTCCAGAACCGGCCTGAGCTGGAACAAGCTGTGCTGTCCATCAAGAAGGATGAGATCACACTGAAAGGCGCGCGCAATGCTCTGCTACCCACCCTCGACGCCTACGCTTTTTACAGCGGAACAGGGGAGGCCGGAACCCAGAATCAAAATGCGCTCTGCGAAACGAACACCGGATTTGCGCCCTGTTCACAAGGCACTTATCCGCCAGTCGGCTACGGAACGGCTCTAGACCGAATGCTGAACAATACCTTCCCAGACAAGGGGGTGGGATTCAATCTGACCATTCCGCTGCGCAACCGGACGGCGCAGGCTGATCAGGCGCGCTCGCTGATTGAATATCGTCAAGCTGAGCTGCACCTGGAACAGCTTTATACGCAGATTCATATGCAGGTAGTGAACGCGCAGATTGCATTGGCCAACGACCGCGCTCTGGTGCAGGCTGCTATTGCATCTCGAAACTACAACCAGCAGAGCTTGGACGCCGAAGTGAAGAAGCTGCGGTTGGGCGCTTCTACCACCGCCAGTGTGCTGCAACAGCAACGCAACCTGTCCTCGGCGGAGAATCAACTGATCTCCGCGCAGGCCAGCTACGCGCAGGCTCGCGCCTCCCTATATCAAATGCTGGCCTCTACGCTGCATCATTACGGCATCAATCTGAATGAAGCTGCAAGCGGCAATGTCACTTCCGCGCCGGTAGTGCCGGGACTCACGCCGGCCAAAGCGGCCAGTCAACCTGCGGCCCCACCGGCCGCGCAGTAAAACAGCCTGCCGCTTAAGCCAAAAAATGTTGGGTGCCCCATCCATTTCGCAGTTTTATCGCGGAATGGGTGGGATACCACGAAACTCAAGCGAGCGATAGCGAGCCGCTGGCCCCACCGCAGGTGGTTACCGCTCGGCCACCAAATCCAGCAGATCAAAGAATTCAGGAAAGCTGATAGCCACCGATTCAGCGCCTTGAATGCGCGTCTCGCTCTCGGCGCGCAACGCGGCCACGCTGAAGGCCATGGCGATGCGGTGATCGCCGCCGGAGTCAATCGTTGCGCCATTCAGCGTTTGCCCGCCGGGAACGTCCAAGCCGTCCTCAAACTCCTCCACCTCAGCCCCCATGGCGCGCAGATTTTTTACCACCAGCGCGATGCGGTCGGACTCCTTCACGCGCAGCTCCTTGGCGTCGCGGATGCGAATACCACCGCTGGTGAAAGGGCCAATCGCGGCCAGCACGGGCAGCTCGTCGATCAGTTGCGCGGTCAGAGCGCCGCTGATGGCAGTTGATCCAAGCCCCTCCTGTGGGGCTGTGATTTGCACCGTGCCCACTAGTTCAGCGTTCTTCTCCTCCAGATTCAACACTCCAATGCGCGCGCCTAACGCAGTCAGCACGTCAAGCAGTCCAGCCCGTGTCGGGTTCATCCCCAGCGCGTCCAACACCAGGTTGGAGCCGGGAAACAGGGCTGCCGCGCAGAGAAAGAAGGCTGCCGAAGAAAGATCGCCGGGAACGACGGCTTCAATCGCGTGCAGCTTCTGCGGTCCGCGGATTGAAACCGAATCCAGCGTGCGCTCGACCGTCGCGCCGAAGGCCCGGAGCGCCAGTTCGCTGTGATCGCGGGTGCGCACTGCCTCGCGCACCGTGGTAGTGCCCATTGTCTGCAAACCTGCTAACAGAATGCAAGTCTTCACTTGCGCGCTGGGAACCGGAGTGGTGTAATCAATGGCCTTCAATTCCCTGCCCTCGATGGTGAACGGCGCATGGCCGTCGGTAAGTGTAAGCCGTGCACCCATGGCCTCCAGAGGTTTCTGAATGCGCCCCATCGGCCGCCGGGAGAGCGATTCATCCCCAATGAGCGTGAAGCGGCCCTGCTGCGGCGCAAGCAAGCCGGAGATCATGCGCATGGTCGAGCCGGAATTGCCGCAGTCTAAAGGTGCGCTGGTCGGCGTCACACGCCCGCCCACGCCGGTCACCTCAACCGCGCCGTCTTCGCAGCGGCGCACCTTTGCGCCTAGCGCCTCCATGCAGCCCAGCGTCGAGGCGCAATCTGCGCCGGTTGAGAAGTTGGTAAATCGCGATGTGCCTTCAGCAAAGGCGGCCAGCATTCCGTAGCGGTGGCTGATGGATTTGTCGCCGGGCAGGCGCAGGCTGCCGTAGATATTCTTGGCGGGGCGGATAATGCGTTCTTGGGTCAAGGCGGCTCCGGAAAATCTCTCTCTTCAAGTCTAAACAACTGGAGGGCCGCAAGGGTAAAAGACGCCAAAGAGAAGGCGATCGGTAGTATACTGACGCGGAGCCGGGGGAGCGGAAGACAGATCTGGCGGGAGTTTACTGGATGAACAGGAACATCGTTGCAACCTTGGCAGCGGTCATCTTACTCGCGGACGGCCTGCTTCCAGGTCGGGGCATCCTCTCTGTGAATGCGCAGAGCGAGCCGGCTCCGATCACCGTTGACTATCCGCTGAATGGCTCGCTCTTTCCGCAGGACATGGCTGCTCCGCTCTTTCAGTGGCGCGACGCGGCGCCGAATGCTGTCTCCTGGCAGATCGAGATCGCCTTCGCGGACGGCTCCGCGCCGCTTCTCGTCGCCTCCAAGGGTGAGCCGATGCGCCTCGGCGAGATCGACCCGCGCGCCGTTTCCGACACCAACAAGCCGCCCGAACTAACGCCCGAGCAGGCCGCCGCGCACACCTGGAGGCCCGACGCAACGACATGGGCCGCGCTCCGCCAGCACGCCGTCACCGCGCCCGCAACGATCACCATCAGCGGTTTCGCCGTAGGAGACAATGCCACGCCCGTCTCGCACGGCAGCATGAAGCTCAGTGTCTCGACCGATCCGGTGGGCGCGCCAATCTTTTATCGCGATGTGCCGCTGATGCCTTCGGAGACCGAGAAGGGATTCATCAAGCCGCTGGCCACAAGCGCCATTCCGCTGATCGAGTGGCGAATGCGCAACGTCTCGGAGACAGGCAGCCATGTGGTGATGACCGACTTGCACTCCTGCGCCAACTGCCACTCCTTCGCCGCCAACGGCAAGACACTGGGCCTGGACCTGGACGGTCCGCAGAACGATAAGGGCCTGTACACGATGGTTCCGGTGGCTAAGCAAATGACCATTCGCAGCCAGGATGTGATCTCGTGGTCCTCCTTCCCCACAGAAGCGGGCAGCCCGGTGCGCGTCGGATTCATGTCGCAGGTTTCGCCCGATGGGCGCTATGTGGTAACCACGATCCGTCCGCCGGGAAGCAAAAGCTCGTCGTTTTATTACGTTGCCAACTTCAAGGATTACCGCTTCTTGCAGGTCTTTTATCCCACGCGCGGCATTCTGGCCTGGTATGACCGCGAGACCAAGAAGTTCCAGCCGCTCCCCGGCGCGGACGATCCGCATTTTGTGCAGGCCAGCGCCGTCTGGAGCCCAGACGGCAAATACCTGGTCTTTGCCCGCGCAGTGGCACGGGAGCCATACGCCGCGGACGGGAAGATGGCCGCCTACGCCAACGATCCGGCGGAGGTTCCTATTCAGTATGACCTCTACCGCATCCCCTTCAATCACGGCCTGGGAGGCAAGCCGGAGCCGATCAAAGGGGCCTCGCAGAATGGCATGAGCAACAGCTTTGCCAAGATCTCGCCCGACGGCAAGTGGCTGGTCTTTGTTCAGGCGCGGAACGGCCAGTTGATGCGCCCCGACGGCAAGCTGTACATTGTTCCGGCAGAGGGCGGCGTGGCCCGGCAAATGAACTGCAATACGCCGCTGATGAACTCCTGGCATAGCTTTTCTCCGAACGGCCGCTGGATGGTCTTTTCATCGAAGAGCCGCTCGCCGTACACGCAGATGTTTCTCACCCACATCGATGCCGAAGGCCACGACACGCCGGCGATTCTGATCGAGAACTCGACCGCCGCAAATCGCGCCGTGAATATCCCGGAGTTCGTCAACATGGAGCCCAGCGGCATCGAGCACATTGCCACCCCGGCGGTGGATTTTTACAAGCAGTACGATGTGGCCGCCGATCTGGCCAAAAAGGGCCAGCTTGCCGCCGCGATTCCGGAGTGGGCCAAGGCCATCGCGATGAGTCCGGAGGATGCCCGCGCGCGCAACAACTACGGACAGACGCTGGCCAAGATGGGTAAGAACGGCGAGGCCATTGCCCAGTTGCAGAAGGCCGTGGTGATCAAGCCGCACTATCCGGAGGCGCAGAATAACCTGGCCATCGCGCTGGAGGGCGCAGGGCGCAGAACAGAAGCAATTGAGCATTACCGCAAGGCGCTCGAAGACAATCCCGGCTTCGCGGAGGCGCGCAACAACCTGGGCCGCGCTCTGCTGCAAGCGCACCAGTTGCCGGAGGCCGTCGAAGAGCTTCAGGAGGCCATCACCGTCAATCCTGAGTACGCCGAGGCGCACAACAATCTCGGCTTCGCCCTGGCCAGCGAGGGTCATCTCGACGAGGCGGTAGAGAACTATCGCCAGGCCATCAAGAGCGATCCCAAGTACGCCCACGCCTACAACAATCTGGGCCTCGCTCTGGCGATGAAAGGCAACATGGACGAGGCGATTGCGGATTTCACCAAGGCGGCGGAATTGGACCCGTCCTATGCCGCGGCGGAGGGCAACTTGGGCCATGCACTGCTCTCCGTGGATAAATTGGACGAGGCGGTTGCGCACCTGCGGAAGGCGCTTACGCTCGCTCCAGAAAGCGCGGAGTTCCAAGACAATTTAGGACAGGCTCTGGCCGAAAAAGGCCAGACGGACGAGGCAATTCCACACTTTGAGCGCGCCTTGCAGTTGGAGCCTAACCGAGTGGAGGCGCACTACTTCCTGGGCATGGCTCTGGTGATGAAGGGCCAGCGCGCGGAGGGGTTGGCACATTGGCGGCAGGCTCTGCGCAAAGACCCGGACAACATACAGGTGCTGAATGAAACCGCCTGGGTGCTGGCGACGACGGCGGACGCAGCGCTGCGCAATGGGACAGAGGCCGTCGCGCTGGCCGAGCGCGCCGCACAACTTACTCAAGAGCGCGAACCCATGGTGCTGGGGACGCTGGCCGCGGCCTACGCGGAGTCCGACCGCTACAACCGGGCCATCGATCTGGAACAGAAGGCCGCGGACTTGGCCACGCGCCAAGGCAACGCGCCGCTGGCTGGGATGCTCAGCCAGAGGCTGAAGCTCTTTGAACAGAAGTCGCCGATTCGACAGCAATGAGTCGAGCCGCCGGTCTTCACTGTTTCACAGTTTCACAGCAAAGAGGGGGTGGGTGTTCGGCGTATTTCCGCTCGAAAATGCAAACTAACTCCTTTTGTTTGTGCGAAATCTTCTTCGATCCGCTTGCAAAAAACGGTTGGAAAAGGCGGAAAATCGAACGAAAAGCATGGTTTTCGGCCTCCAGACTGGAATAAAACTGCGTAGTTTCGTGCCACTTCTCCTGAACAAAGGCGATGAAAAGGAGAACGACCCCCCTGGGGGGTAGTCCTTTCTGGCGGGGAAAACTTTTGCCGAGGACGCGGCTCTCTCCCTTACTTTGCTGTTCATCTCTCTCCTTCTCTTTCCTAGTTTGCACGAACGGGACCTAATTATCTGCAAACAGCTGCGGCGCGGCCAAAAGCCTCCGGCAGGCGGGGTAAAGAGTCAAGGCAGTGTCAGAAAAAGACGGCTAGTTGAGGCTCGTGGTTGCCACCAGCTCGCTCATTGCGATAAAACCGCGATGAACAGGGGTAAAACTTTCCATGACTCAGTGTGATCCGATGAGCGGGGCCACCTGCCTTCGGTCCCCGGACCCCAACTGGGAAGGAACGGGGGCACCCTCATTGTGATTTGGAAACATCAGCGAGACCGGGGACACCCGCAGCAGATCGTATCCCGGTGAGATGTGATGTGGATCACTGACCGCAGCCATCGCCGGTCCGATACTTGGAAACCATACGCAGGAGGTCTGTCCGTGAATCGTTTCTGTGCGCACATGATCGGTCTCACCCTGTTCGTTTTTCTCGCTTTGGCGATTGCCGTCCAACCTGCCATTGCTCAGCAGGATCAAGCCACGCATATCCACCATCGGCTGCTTCCAGCCGGGGATACCTGTGCCAGCTGCCACAAGGTGATCTATGACCAATGGAAAGCCAGCCCGCATAGCGCCAATGGTGTCGAATGCACCGTGTGCCATGGCGAGACAACAGCACCGGACTTCGCGGGCAAGCCGGGGTTAGGTACATGCGATACTTGTCACACCGATCAGGTGGCGCAATTGAAGTCTGATCCATTCATGAAAGGCAAGACGTGTGTGAGCTGCCATCAAGCACACATCTTCGTGGAGCACAAGAAGGCTGCCCAGGCAGTGGCGGCCTCGGCAGAGAAGAAATAACAATTTCCAGGCGTGGCGTTCTCAAATTGCCGGCCGGCGCATCGGATGCTTCCGCCCCCGGTCCCTAATTGCGTGGGACCGGGGGCACCCTCATTCTGGTTTGGAAAGATTACCGAGACAGATGGCACCCGCCTGAAGCCATGCCCTTTCAACATATCAACTTAATCAGAGGTTCCCTTAACCACCAAGTAGGTGTGATAATTTTTGTCCAGCAGTATGTGGATTTTTCAGTTCATATTGACATATAAGGACATATTTCGGTATAAATCACTCAAGATTGAGGAATGAACTCCCCCATTTCGAGGTCACCCATGCGAATCAACATAAGGCCATTCGCCGCCATCTTCATGGCCGTTTGCTTGGCATCCTGCATCACTCTAAACGCAGCGGAACAACAGGTCACTCTGACCTGCACGGCCATCCCAGAATCGGTCTTCCCCGGAGACCCGGTGACCGTGACCGCCACGGCCAAAGGCCTGGACCCGAGACTGAATGCTATTTATTCATGGAGCGGAGACGGCGTGATCGGCAATGGAGCCTCGGCGACAGTAGCAACGGCATTGCTAACAGCCGGCGGTTATACGGTGAAAGCCCAAGTGAAAGAAGGCCCGCCCGGAAAGGAAGGCCTGAGACCTGATGAGATTGCAACTTGCAGCAAAAGCATCACGGTTAAAGGCTTCGAGCCGCCGACGATCAGCTGCTCTGCCAACCCCAACACCATACAACCGGGTGGCACGGCAACCATTACTTCAGTAGGAGTAAGCCCTCAAAACCGTCCGCTGACTTATAGTTATTCGGCTAAGACCGGAACGGTAACGGGCAGCAATACGACGGCCGTGTACTCGTCTGTCGGCGCTACGAATGGTGTCGTAGAGATTACGTGTAACGTTTCGGACGACAAAGGACATACTGTGAGTGCCATCACGAGCGTGACTATCGTTAAACCCTAGTCCGAGGAGGCCTTCATGAAAATTCTTGATCTTTTTCGAAAGCACGATCGAGTCCTAACAGTAGTCGGCGCGTTGATCGCCGCGATCACATTCTTGGTGAAGGATAACCTTCTTGAGAACGCCAAGGAACGCTCTGACGCTCTTGCTAAAGCGGAGATTATTATGCTTCTGACCACAAGCCTCGATGGGACTAATCAAATGGTACTCTCCATAGCACGCGCTACTGACTTTCTGAAAGCTAGAATTGATCCAGCCGGAAGTCCCGATGTCACTAGAGGAACTCCTCGCATCGAAGATAAGAATGAGGCTTTCCAAGCAAGATATAACGCAAAAAAATATGCACTTGAACAGGTTAAGAGATTGAGTTCAGATCTCCCTGACTCGGAACGGTACAAAAGCGAGATAGAAACGGAACGAGGACTGCTCAATGAATTAGCGACCCAAGAGGCACCTGCGTTTACTTCCCTTATAACTATTTATCAACACCTTCCGAATGCGGAAAAGCGGCCCGACAAGTGGGACAAGACAGTCAATTGTAAATTTGATCCACTTTTCAGCCAAATGGAATCTATTGAGAAAAAATCAAACGCAATAGTTGCTAACATAATCTCAGAGACTGAAGAGGCTAAGAAGGATGCGGATCAGTCATACCAACGTTTCAGAATAGCCAGCTTTGTCCTAATTGGGTTTGCAGGAACGCTGGCGCTCATTGGTAAGCTTGCTGGTACTGATAAATGCTGATGACAGCTTCTAGTCACTTGAATCCCTCATATTCCGTGTGAAAGGTGGGCGGGTGTCGCAACCTAGTTGTTCTGCATTTTTACTTTTCTTCAACCGCGAGAGCCCCATCCTTGACTCATATTGCGAAAGGTAGTAATCCACAAACTCAACCAGCCATCTATTTGTGTTCCCTAGTCCCTAGTACTGTGACCGTATGATGAAGTTCTATCGAATGAGCGAACGTGGGCCAGGAGGCCCACATTACAGCCGACCGGGAGGTCGGCGCTACAATTCCAACTGGAAGATTTTCATACGGTCAAGGACCTAATCCCTAAGTTCACCGCACTTTGAGCACGATGACGGTTTCGTCGTCGAAGTGGTCTTGGTCGCCGAGGAAGCGGGCGACGTCGGAGAGGATGGCGTCGGCGATCTCTTGCGCGGGCAGTTCGCGGCGGATGCAGAGCAGCTCGGTGAGGCGCTCCTGGCCGTACATTTCGCCTTGCGCGTTTTCAGCGTCGAGAATTCCGTCGGAGAAGAAGAGGATCACGTCTCCCGGCTCGGTGGCCACATTCATTTCGTCGTAGGCGGCGTGGAGAAAGAGGCCGAGCGGAAAGCCCTCGGCGCGCACGATTTCCGCTCCGCCGGCGCGGCAGAGGATGGGCTGCACGGCGCCGGAGTTGGCTACCTGGAGGGTGCGGCTGTCGTCATTCCACATGGCGAAGAGCATGGTCACGTACTGCGATTCCAGCTTGCGTTCCTGAATGGCGTCGTTCAAAAGGGCGAGCATCTTTGCCGGCTCCGTCCGCTGCTGCGCCGCCGAGCGCATGATGCCGCTGACGAGAGCGGCGAAGAGAGCCGCAGGGGCAGCCTTACCGCTGACGTCGCCCAGCACGATGGCCATGCGGCCGGGACCGTACTCAACAAAGTCATAGAGATCGCCGCCGATGGTGCGCGCTGGCAGGAAGCGCACCGCCATCTCGGCGTTGGTCCAAACCGGCGCGGTGGAGGGCAGGAGGCGCAGTTGCACCTCGCGGGCCATGGCGATGTCGCGCTCCAGCTGCCGCTCCTGCGAGCGCACCGTCTGATAGAGCCGCGCATTCTCGATGGAGATGGCCACCTGCGCGGCCAGGGTGATCAGCGTCCGCTCGTGCTCTTCGTTGAAGAAGCCCGCGCGCGTGTGCTCCAGGTCCAGCACGCCGATGATCCGCCCCTTGTGAAAGAGGGGCGCAATCAGCTCCGAGCGGGTCTCCGGGTTCATCGGCAGATAGCGCGCATCCTGACGCACATCGGGCACATTCACGAGACGCCACTCGCGCACCGCCGCGCCTACCAGACCGCTGGTCACGGGAATGCTGCGCGCCGGCGTGTGCGCGCTGCCGAAGCGCCATGCATAGCGCGTGATCAGCCGCTCGCCCTTCTCGTCGAGCAGGCGGACAGTGAACATCTGGTAGTCGATCAAGCGGCGCAGCAACTGGCCGACGCGCTCGAGCAGCGGATCGAGATCGAGAATCGAGGTCAGCTCGGTGGCGATCTCATTCAAAACGGTCAGCGTCTGCGCCTGGCGGGAGACGCGCGCGTAGAGGCGTGCGTTTTCAATTGCCTGGGCGATGCGCGAGGCAGTCAGCGTCACCAGCCGCACTTGCTCAGGGCCGAAGAAATTGAGCTGCTCGCTCTCAATGTCCATCACGCCGATCAGCCGGTTCTTGGCGATCAGCGGCACGGCCAGCTCGGAGCGCACCTCCGGATTCACTTCGGCGTAAACCTCCGAGGCGCTTACGTCATTCAGCAAAACGGGCAGGCGGGTGAGCGCCACCTGCCCCACCACCCCCTGGCCCATGGGAATGCTCAGACGCTCCACTTTCATGGTGTGGCCGATCTGAAATCTGACCCGCAACTCGCGCGTTCGGTCGTTGAGCAGAAGTATCGCAAAGATGCGGTATGGAATGACCGCCTGCACCAGCTCGGCGGTGCGCCGAAGCAATGTCTCCAGGTCCAGCGTGGTGTTCAGCGCCTCCGCTAGTTGCATCAGATAGGCGACATCGGCGGCTTCCACGCGGATATTGGCCGGGTCAAGATGCGCACCGGGGTTGTCCGGATCGACAGGGCGGTAGTCGCCCTCAAACTCAGAATTTTCGGCCGGAGATGGAGAAGGATCGATCATGTGCTTAGAAGAAAATCATAGCGCATGAAGGGAATAGAAGGAGGAATGACGTTAACCCGCAGTGAATCAGCAGCAAATCGTGGTAGTCTTGCTTATAAAGGACAGGTTAATCATGCTCTTTGAAACGGCCTTTGCGTCGGCGTGTGATCGCCAGCTTGAGGTGGGAACTCTCCAATGACTGAAATACCTGTTGATCTTCCGTCCGGTTTCAAAAAGATACCTATCAGCTTGATCGCCAAGTTCGCATTCCCGTGCGCCTTGACCGTGGTTGGGGCTATCCTGCTCGGCCTGGTCCTCTCGATTCTCCGGCTGAATCACGGCACTTTTATTTATTCCATGGACGATCCGTATATCGGCTTGGCTTTTAGCGACCAGATTCACCATGGCAACTACGGAATGAATGATGGAGTATCTGCCGCGCCCGACTCTTCGATTCTGTATCCGCTTCTGTTGGCGCCCGCTTCCGGCACTTGGCTGCATCCCTGGCTGCCGCTGATCCTGAACACACTGGCGCTGTTTGCGACACTGGTGATTATTTGGCGGCTCTTTACCCACCTGCGTCTTGCCGCGGATACTTTTGGAATCGTTGTACAAGCTATCGCCGTTCTTCTGCTGGCTATTGACATGAATTTGATCGGCGTCGTCTTTACCGGCCTCGAGCACAACCTGCACATTATGGCGGTTGCCGCCACTGTTTACGGGCTGGCGCTGTTTCTGGACAAGGGAAAAATGCCGGTCTGGCTGCCAGCGGTCATCGTTCTCGCGCCGTTGTTGCGCTATGAGGGATTGGCGTTGAGCCTTGCGGCGCTCGTGGTGGTTGCTCTGCGCGGACGCTGGCGTGCTGCGCTGGGAACCTTCGCGGTCATCGTCCTGTTCGTGGGCGGCTTCTCCGCATTTCTTGTTCATCTGGGGTTGCCTCCGCTGCCCAGCTCCGTTCTCACCAAATCCGCTGTTGCAGCGGTTGGGATCAGCAGCGCCGGTGCGAGTTTTTTTCATTCAATCGGCCAGAATATGGTGAGCATGACCGTAATCACATCCGGCATTCTGATGCTGTTGATTGCCGTGGCTGCCGCTGTGTGCTGTTTGCGGGAGCTTCCGGCCAGACCTTGGCGCTGGAGTTCGCAGGCGCTCATGGCACTATTGCTCGTCTGCCTGGTGGGCGCGCACGCAGCCGCCGGACAATTTGGATGGATGGACCGTTATGAGGACTATGCCATGCTCGGCACGGCATTGATCGGAATCTGCCTCATGCAGGAAACGATTCGCAAGGTTCTGCTAAAGAAGAGGGATCGGCTGGCTTTTTCAGCTTTAACCTTCTTTGCCCTCACCTTGTTTAGTTTGCGTTATGTCCATTCCACCTGGCAGGTTCCACTTTCCGCAAATAACATCTACGAGCAGCAGTACCAGATGCACCGCTTCGTCAACGATTTCTATCGTGGGCCGGTGGCCGTCAACGATCTCGGACTGGTTTCTTACCATAATCCAAACTTTGTTCTCGATCTGGGTGGTTTGGCCTCTGAAAAGGCGCGCATCCTCAAAGCAAATGACGCGAGCGCCGAGGAGTATCGTGCCTTTGTCGCTGGCAGCGGAGTTCATCTGGCCATCATCTATGACGAGTGGTTCCCGGACCAGATTCCAGCCAGTTGGATAAAGGTTGCGAGCATGGACCTGTCGCGGAAGCGCGTCTCCTCCGCCGAGCCGGAGGTGCAGTTCTATGCGACTGATACGGCAACTGCGAGCCAGTTGCTGCCGGAGCTTGAGTCTTTCAGCAAGAGCTTGCCGCGAGGTGTGAAGCTGACTCTGTATCCGTAAATCGCAGGTCCGACTGGGTGAGTAATCAAATCCAGACCACACGCCACAACACATTCATCAAGCAGATTTCGCGGAAATTACGGGTTCACTAACCGACAAAAAATTTGCAGGTTTTTTGCCGCGCTTTAACATCCGTTCACAGTCTCCGCCGGATACTGTCTTTGTGAACAATCATCAGCGTCCTGTTGTTCCTTTGAAGTTGGCTTCCGCCACCTCGAATATGGTGGAGCTTGCCTATCCGACATATGAGCCTTTGCCGTCCTTGGCGCCGCGCAAGCCGCGTATCCATGCCGAAGTCGGCCGTTACAGGTTGCGTCTCGCCGAGAATGTGGAAGACCGCGACGCCGCCTGCCGTTTACGCTTCAAAGTCTTCAACATCGAGCTGAAGGAAGGCTTGGCCAGTTCCTATCAGACCGGCATGGATTCCGACCACTTCGATCTCTTCTGCGAGCATCTGCTGGTGGAAGACAAAACGGAATCCGATCCAGCGCGCCGCGTTGTGGGCACTTACAGAATGCAATCCGGCCTTACGGCCGCCCGCAATCTCGGATACTACTCTGAACAGGAGTTCAACTTCGCCTCCTATGAGCCGCTGCGTCCGGGCATCCTGGAGTTGGGCCGCGCCTCGATCGATCGGGAGCATCGCACGCCCGAAGTGCTTACCTTGTTGTGGAGGGGTATCGCACAGTATGCTAACGAGATGGGATTGCGTTACCTGATCGGCTGTTCGTCACTGACTTCCAAAGACCCCGCGGAGGGTTGGCATGTCTATCGCCAGCTCGAATCGTATCGGGTTTCTCCGGAGTTCGCGACCGAGCCCACCGCTGCTTACGCCTGTTCCCTCGAGCAAGGGAGCCCGCAGACACAGTTGCCCTCCCCAGCAGAAAATCTGCCGTTGCAATCTCCGCCCGCCTTTGAGGCAAAGGTGCCCAAGTTGCTGAAGACCTATCTGGCCATCGGCGCGCGCATCTGCGGGCCGCCGGCATGGGATCGCGACTTCGGGACCATTGATTTTCTGACTCTGCTCGATCTGAAATTGATTTCGCCCTCGGCGCGCAATCGCTTTCTGGCTCCGCTGACTCCATGAGTTTTCTGGCCCTCCGGCGCGCTGTGGCGCTGGTTTTTGCACTGGGGTTGAGCATTGTTCGCTTCTGGCTGCTCCGCTTGCACGGGCCGCTTACGCTGGAAAAGCGCGCGCTGTGGGTGAGTCAGACCTGCCGCGGAATCCTCTCCATCGTGGGCATTCGCCTGCAGATGGAAGGCACGCCGCCCACGCATGGCCTGGTCGTCGCCAACCACCTCAGCTACTTGGACATCCTGATCATCTCGGCGGAGATGCCCTGCTTCTTTGTCGCCAAGATGGAGATCAGTAGTTGGCCCTACTTTGGCACAGCGGCGAAGATGGGCGGGACCATCTTTCTGGACCGCGCCAGCCTGGCCAGCGCACAAACCGTGGCCGCGCAAATGACCGAACGGCTCAATGGGCCGATGCCCGTGCTACTGTTTCCTGAAGGCACCAGCACGGACGGCAGCAGCGTGCTGCGCTTCCACTCGCGCTTGATTGATCCGGCTACCACGGCCGGTGTACCCATCACTGCCGCCGCCGTGCGCTACGTCATCCAGGACGGCACTCCAGAGGAGAAGCTCTGCTGGGTCGGCGAAACGCTCTTTCTGACCCACCTGATGACCACGCTGAGCACCCCCGGCTTCAGCGCCCGCGTCCGCTTCGGTGAGCCACATATCTATACCGACCGCCGCGCCGCCTCAGACGCCACGCACGCCGAAGTGACCGCGATGCGCAAACGGTTGCCTCTGCCGTGAAAGTCGACTGACCGCTAATTGGGCCGGTTGCCGCTGGCGGAGCGGCGGCGAAAGCGCTCGTCGACGGGCTGGCGGTCTTTGAAGCCGGTGTCGGCGGGGTGCCAGTGTTCGATCACCGGCTCGCCCATGCGCCAGCAGAGCATTACGACTTCATCTTCCAGTCGGCAGGGGAAATCCAGCAGGCCGGCTTCCAGATCCTTGACTTGAACGCCGATAGAGTCGATCTCAGCGACGCTCTCGCGGACTCTCTGGACGTGGGCCTCCAACTCGGCGCGCTGACGGACGACGCTGGAAGAATCCACCCTCATGCCACCGGTGATGTAGATGCGGCGGGCCAGCTCGGAGAGGCCGGACTCAACCTCCTGCGCCGCCTGCTTGCCTTCGATGGCGCGCTTGAGCAGCGATTCCAACACCGGGAGCAGAGATTGCGCTTCGTCGAGAGTGAAGGTCTTCATGGTGGACCGCCTTGGTTAATAGGATACGACGAAACAGCTCTTAGCTGTCAGCTTTCAGCAATTAGCCGAATTCTCGGCTGTCCATATTTAAGGTTCTAAACTGGAAAACTGAGAGCTGAAAGCTGCATTACCCCACTTCCAGCATCCGGTCGAGCGCCACTTTGGCCCAACGCTTTGTACTGGCGCGCACCTGAATGCGGTTGACTACGCGGCCCTCCACCAGATTTTCCAGCGCCCAAGCCAGATGCGCCGGGCTGATGCGGTACATCGTCGTGCAGAGGCAGCCGGTGTCGTCGAGAGTGATCACCTTCTTGCCTTGCTCGGCGAAGCGGCGGGCCATGCGGTTGACCAGGTGAATCTCGGTTCCGACGGCAAAGATCTGGCCGGCGGGCGCCTGTTCGACCAGCGCGATCAGACGCTCAGTCGAGCCGAGAGCGTCGGCCTTCTGGCAGACCTCAAAGCGGCATTCGGGGTGGACGATGACTTGAATGCCGGGATACTTGGCGCGGACGGCATCGACATGGCTGGGCAGAAAGCGCTGATGGACGGCGCAGTGGCCCTTCCAGAGGAGGATGCGGCTGGCTTCCAGGCTCCACTTGGTCTGGCCGCCTTGCAAGCCCCACGGATCCCAGACGGTCATCTCGGCGAGCGGAATGCCCATCTCGAAGCCGGTGTTGCGGCCCAAGTGCTGGTCGGGTAAAAAGAGTATGCGTTTCCCTCGGGTAAAGGCCCATTCGAAGGCGGCGCGGGCGTTGGAGGAGGTGCAGACCAGGCCGCCGCGTTCACCGCAGAAGGCCTTGATGGCGGCGGTGGAGTTCATGTAGGTCAGCGGGACGGTCTCTTCGGCCAGACCGAGGGCTTCGAGCGTCTCCCAGCAGGCTTCGACCTGAGAGATTTCTGCCATATCGGCCATCGAACAGCCGGCGTTGAGGTCGGGCAGAATGACTTGCTGACCGGGATGACCGAGGATGTCGGCGCTTTCGGCCATGAAGTGCACGCCGCAGAAGACAATGTACTTGGCGTCGGATTCAGTGGCGATGCGGGAGAGCTTGTAGCTGTCGCCTGTGGCGTCGGCGAAGCGGATCACTTCGTCGCGCTGATAATGGTGGCCGAGCAGCAGCGTGGTTGCGCCGAGTTTAGCGCGCGCCTCGGCAATGCGCCCGGCGATTTCGCCGTCGGGGGTATGGTCCGGGAGCGCAAGATAGTCTTCGAGGCTGCAAGAACTGCCAGTCTCCGGCGAGACCGCCGTTGGATCGTCGAGAACCAGATTCACTGTATTCCGCCTTCAGTCAGCTCGCTCTTTTGGGGCAGCCGACGGGGATGTTGAAAGCACTACGCCGCTTGCAGAGGATGCGCTGACGATTCTGAATGCATCGGCGCTGAGGCCGACCGCTCCAGAAAAGCCCCCACCCACGGGGTTGTTGCAAGCCTTTCTTACCGTTGGACGCGGAAAAAACCGTCAAGATTCTCGAATCGTGACCGGCTGGAGCCGCTTCCACTGCTTATAGTTTAACAAAGGATTCACAAAGAACTCAAATGCGCGAAATCAGTGGTGCTGATTGCAACTACGCCTTTCAAGCAGTTTCTTGGATTCCACAGACGCCGCAAGCATCAGGTCATGGAAGACAGATGCTTCGAAGAGCGACTTCCCGCCTGCATTCAGCCTTAACTCGGGCAGCTTTTCTTCTTACCGCGCGGTAGCTGCGAAGCATCTCAGGGACCGTAGTAACATCACCCGGCTGGCGCAAGATATTGCGCAGGCCCGCCATGACGCCCTTTGGTGTTCCATGATGAATCTGTGGATCAATTCCGTTGATATCGCTGGTAGATTTCTGTGCCCGATAGGGCTTGCCCTCGAAGACGTAGACCCGGTGCCTGCCGTTTGTTGAGTGCGAGCGATAGAGAGCAAGACCAAGCTCCACCGGCATATTGAAGCGAGGAACACCCTTTGAGAACTCTGTCCGAGAGAGGTCGTGAATCGAGACATTGGACTTCTCGATCAAACGGATGATGGTTTCCAGCCGGCCCTGATTCGGAAGAGCGAGCGTTGCATTGACATCCAAGCCAAGCTGGGTCAGACCTACAATGTAGGCAACATACAGGTCTTCAAACTCTTTATCGTAGGGAATGTTGAGAAAGACGGAATCGATACGCTTGCGACTTGCCATCTCGTGCCTATCACCTGCCATTGCTCTTGGAAGGAGTTCGAGATCCGCCCCGCTTCGTTTCAAAGGAGGAAGCTATCCTGCTTTTGCTCCTTGAGGATTTCCGGCTCGAGGGAGTATTCATGATTCTGCGCACAGCCTCCACACGCTCGGGACTGAGTCCGAGAATTCGACCCAATTCTTCAGGGGTGGGCACCGGATTGCCAATCACATATACGCTCATGAAGTAATTATAGTGCGAAACAAGAAGCCTCTTCCAAAAATGTTTTAAGGCGAAGGAATGAGCCGGCGCGGGTCGACTTCAGCCCCCGCTTACAGCCCGGCTCCGGCCCCTCAATCGGCATTAATTGAAAGCATTTCCGGGCTTGATCCCCAAGATCTTGAAGACGAAGGCCATCGGGCAGAAGCCGGTGATTCCGGATTGGAAGAGCATGATGCCCACCCAAGCGGTGAGCAGCAGAAACCACGGCGAGACAAAATGGCCCAGAGCCAGGCTGATGAGAACCATAGTCCCGGCAAAGGTAAGAACCGATCGGTCGATATTCATTTTTCGCTCCTTTGGGTTTCCAGCGCCGCCAGCATCGTCTGCCATGCCAACGTTGCGCATCTCATGCGCGCTGGATACTGGCGCACGCCCGACAGCGCCGCCAGCCGCTCTGTATCGGATTCCATTCCTTCCAATGTCTCCGCCGCGCCCCCGGTAGCCAGGGCATGAAATCGAAGCCAGAGGCGCTTGGCCTGAGCTGGTGTTTTGCCGACCAGCAATTCGGTCATCAGTGAGGCCGACGCCGTCGCCAGAACGCAGCTTCTTCCGTCGAAGGCTGCATCGCGGATCACGTCCCTCTGATCGATCTGCAAGGAAATCGCTACATCGTCCCCGCAAGAGGGGTTGTCGCTCTGTGCAAAGTGGCTGCAATCAGCAATCGCGCGCCGATTGCGCGGATGACAGCCGTGGTCGAGAATCGCTTTCTGGTACAGATCGGCAGAATCGCTCATCGGAGAAACAAAGCCCCCACCTCTTCCAGAGCCTCGGCCAGCGCATCGACCTCGGCGATTGTGTTGTAAAGCCCAAAGGAAGCACGCACGGTGGCCGGAAGGCCCAGCCGCGCCATCAGGGGTTGAGCGCAGTGATGTCCCGCGCGCACAGCCACGCCGCGGCTGTCCAGCACCTGCGCAATGTCGTGAGGATGAACGCCGTCCATCACGAAAGAGAGGAGCGAGGCTTTGTTGGCCGCCGTGCCGGCAATGGTCAGCGGCGCAATCGCGGAGAGCCGCTCGGTGGCGTAGGCCAGCAGTTCTACCTCGTGCGCACCGATGCGGTCGAGGCCAAGCGCGGTGACGTAGTCGATTGCCGCGCCCAGCCCGACTGCCTGCGCAATCGGCGGCGTTCCCGCCTCGAACTTCGCCGGCAAGGGAGCGTACGTGGTCCTCTCGAAGCTGACGCTGGCAATCATATCCCCGCCGCCCTGATACGGAGGAATCGCATCGAGCAACGCCTCCTTGCCATACAGCACGCCAATGCCGGTGGGCCCATACAGCTTGTGGCCGCTGAAGACCAGAAAATCGCAATCCAGCGCCTGCACATCGATCTTCGTATGCGCCACCGATTGCGCCGCATCGATCAGCACCTTGGCGCCAACCTGATGCGCAGCGCGGATCATCTCTGCAATCGGCAGCACGGTGCCGAGCACATTGGAGACGTGCGCGAAAGCCGCCAGACGGGTGCGCGGGCCAAGCAGCCGAATGAAATCCTCAAGAGCCACTTCACCGGCGTCGTTGACCGGAGCCGCCTTTAACACAATGCCCTTCTTCTCCCGCAGAAGCTGCCAGGGCACGATATTCGAGTGATGTTCGAGGCCGGTGAGCAGCACCTCATCGCCTTCGCTGAGGAATGCTTCTCCAAAGCTGGCGGCCGCAAGGTTGATGGCATCCGTTGCGCCGCGCGTGAAGATGATCTCGTGCTCATGCCGAGCGTTGAGGAAGGCCTGAACCGCGCGCCGCGCCTGATCGTAACGCTCGGTTGCCCGTTGACTCAGTAAGTATAGGCCGCGATGGATGTTGGCGTAATCGCGCGCATAAAACGCCTCTTCGGCCTCGATCACCTGGAAGGGTTTTTGCGCGGAGGCGGCGGAATCCAGGTAAACCAGCGGACGGCCGCGCACCGGACGGCTCAGAATCGGGAAATCGGCGCGAATGGCGTCAATGTCATAGAAGCCTGCATGGTCTTCGCGTCGATGACAGATAGAGACAGAACTTCCGCCGTCAATGCTTTGGAGAGTGCCCGATCTTTCGATTTCTTCGTGGACAGTTTCCATCGGTCTCTCCGCACGGCGCAGGCCATGTTCTGGCGCGAATTACGGGCTTATTTCGTTGCGGCTTACGCGGCAGCGGGCGACGGCTGTTTGAAGACTTTGGTGGTGAAGAACTCGATCATCAACCCGAATAGGCCATTGACAAAAAAATTCACCACCGGCAGCGGACCCGGCCCCAGAGTCATGTAGAAATAGTAGGAGAAGATCGACCCGACGGCCATCCCCATCACAACGCCGTTCCAGGCCCAATGCAGCTTCAGCCCGGATGCGCCGATGGCAAAGCCCATCACGGCCCGGTTCAGCAGAACCCACAGCAGGGTAACGACCGAAAACTTCAGAATGCCTCCCAAAAAAGCTCCAGAGGCGCACAACGCACCAGCCAGAAGGCCAAAGAGGATGGCTACTGCAATCCGTTTCATGGGTTCTCCATTCCGCGCAGAGCCATAGTGCGCTCCCGCTCCGATCAGAGTTACGGCACGGCGCACAGATTTGTTCCAAAGTTTTTTAGTTTTGCTGTCCTTTGATCAAATTCATGACGCAAGCGCCGGGCAGGTTGTGAGGGCTATGTGCGGGCAGGTATCATGAATCTTCATGAGCTTGACGCCGCCAATTGAGGTTGCCACGATCGGGATGTGGGATTCACTGATCCTGATGGTCATGGCGCTGGTGGTCTTCGGACCGCGCCGCCTGCCGGAGATTGGCCGCCAGATCGGCAAGCTGATGTACGAAGTGCGCAAGGCCTCGAACGACTTCAAATTCCAGATGGAAGAGGAGTTGCGCAAATCCGAGGAGGCGGAGCGGAAGAGCAAGGAACAGGGACTAGGGACCAGAGATCCGATTCCCGCGCTAGCTGCCCGTGTTGATTCCCAAGTCATGGAGTCGGGAGTTGGGGCGCCCAGCCCGTATCCGGGCGAGGGGGTTTATCCGTCAGTCTCTCCCGCGGAGTTTCAGCAGGTCGAGCCGTATCCGCGCATTCAACCGCCTTCGACCGGCGAACCGGTTGCAGCGGCGCGTCCGGAGTTCACTGAGCAGAAAATTCCAGAGAGCAGCGTGACGGCAGCCGCAGAAACGGTGCCGGCAGCGGAGCAGGCCCGCCATGCTTGATCCGACTGACGCAATCGGCAAGGCGCGCGAGGCCGTATCGGCGCGCGCGGAGCTGCCCGGCATGAGCCTGATGGAGCATCTGGATGAACTGCGCAAGCGCATCGTCCGCTCGATGATCTTTCTTGGGCTGGGCTTTGCCACCTGCTGGGGCTTTCATGACCGGCTCATCGATTTCATTCAGGCGCCGCTGACCCGTGACGGCAAATCGCTGAATATGATTCACCCCATGGACGGGATGAATCTGGCTATCCATGTCTCGCTGGTGGGCGGATTGATTCTGGCCTCGCCCTTCATTCTCTTTCAGGTCTGGCTCTTCATTGCGCCGGGGCTTTACCAAAAAGAGAAACGCTTCGTGATGCCCTTCATGGCGGCCACGGTGGGGCTATTCCTGACCGGCGCTTACTTCGGCTACTACTGGGTGCTGCCCAGCGCGGTGCATATCCTGCTGGATGTCTTCGGCGGCAAATTCACTTCGGTCATCAGTATCGAGGAGTACACCGGCTTCTTTCTCTCCATTATTCTTGGCTTGGGCATCGCCTTCGAGCTGCCGGTGTTGATCTTCTTTCTGGCGCTCTTCGGCATCGTCAGCCCACGCTTTCTGTGGAGGAATATCCGCTACGCGATTCTGGCGGTCTTCCTGGTGGCGGCGATCATCTGCCCCATGCCTGACCCGGTGAGCATGTGCCTCTATGCGATGCCGCTGCTGGGGCTGTATCTGATCGGCATTGGCGTAGCGTGGTGGGTGCATCCATCGCGGAGGAAGAAGAAGGAAGTCGCTCCAGGAGTCTGAGTTTTGAAAGGGCACGACTTTAGTCGTGCCGAAAAGAGCAAAAAAGGGACCGGGCTTTAGCCCCTGAGGTACGTTTCTCGTGCGCAATTTGATGAATTCGTTTCTTTGCAAATCAACGGTGGCGGCTCTCGTTCTTCTTTCTTCCATCGCCGTGCAAGCGCAGACGCACTTCAACGGCGCGAAGGCCCTCGAATACGCCCGTCAATTTGTCTCCATTGGCCCGCGCTGGCCCACCAGCCCGAATCATCTGAAGGCCGAGGCCTTTCTGCGCAGCCACTTCCAGCACGACTCTCTGGAAGAGGACACCTTCACCGCACTGACGCCCATTGGCCCGGTGGATATGCGCAACTTCATCGTGCGCTTTCCCGGCAAAAAGGACGGTACCATTGTCCTGGCCACGCACTACGAGACCAACTACTGGCTGAAGAATACCACCTTTGTCGGTGCCAACGACGGCGCGGCGACGACCGGCCTGCTGCTGGCCATTGCCGATCAGTTGCGCGCGGCTACCGCGGGCGGCAAGAAGCTCGACGGCTACTCGGTCTGGCTGCTCTTCGACGACGGCGAAGAGTCGATCAACTCCAACTGGACAGACTCCGACTCGCTCTACGGCACACGCCACCTGGCCGCCAAATGGGGACGCGACGGCACGCTGGGCAGGATCAAAGCCTTTATCCTGGCTGACATGATCGGCGACAAGGACTTGGACATTCAGCGCGAGAGCCGCGACGCGGATTGGCTGGTCGCCTTGGTGCGGCAGGCGGCTAAGAAGTACGGCTACGAGAAGTACTTCTTCAAACAGGAGATGCAAATCGAAGACGACCATCTGCCCTTTGTTCAGCGCGGCGTGCCCTCGATCGACATCATCGACATCAACTACGGCCCCAACAACAGCTACCACCATACGGATAAAGACACCTTGGACAAGATCAGCGCGCATAGCTTGATGATTGACGGCGATGTGTTTATGGAGACGATACGACTGATTGGGCTGCGATAAGACAGTTGTCAGTGGGCAGTAAACAGTGTTAGTTACCGGGATTCCTGGAGCGATGATAAGAAGACTCGTACTGTTGCCGGGAATGGATGGAACCGGAGAGTTATACGCGGATTTCATTGCGGCCTTTCCTTACGGATTCGATACGGAAATCGTCCGCTATCCAGTTGACCGGTCACTCTCTTACTCGGAATTGTTGTGCTTCGTGCAATCCGCAACGAAAGATTCCGAACCGTTTGCACTGATAGCTGAATCATTTTCTACTCCGCTGGCGATTCAATTCGCGGCAATGAATCCTCATAATTTGAAAGGGTTGATTCTCTGCTCGGGATTTATTGCGAGTCCTGTGCTTGGGTTACGGCGGCTTGTTTGTTCGCTTCTTGCGCCGTTCATCTTCCACGTAAGACTTCCTGAATTTGCAATAAAGCTTTTGCTCGTGGGACTTGATGGGCCTTCTGCACTGGTTTCTTCCGTGAATGCGGCTATCATCTCCGTGCGTTCTGAAGTATTATCGTCACGGCTCCACGCTGTTCTTGCTTGTGATGCGCGAGAAGAACTGAGTCGAATTACAGTGCCTATCTTATATTTACAGGCACAGCAGGATCGGTTGGTTCCTGCGTGCTGTCTTGATGAGATCCGGCGCATCAAACCGCATATTTCTGTGGCGAAAATCGATGGTCCTCACTTGCTTTTTCAAAGAAAGCCCATAGAAACAGCGAAAATTGTCGCAGAATTTATTTCGCGAGTAAACTGAAACACCGCAGAACGAGAAAAATCAAAAGTAACCGCAGGTCCTTCGACTCCGCTGCGCTCCGCTCAGGATGACAGTTTGTAGTGATTCCAACTGAATGAATCCGAGCGATTAACGCTAAAGGCTTTTCCCTGTTGACTGACCACTGACAACGGACCACTGCTTTCTGTAACATTCAACTATGCTTGCTGGCGTCTCATGGCTTTGGTGGCTGGGGTTTCATCTGGTGGTGGCAGGGTTGCTGCTGGCCGATGCGCTGCTGCTCGGCTCCCGGCGCGCGATGAAGCGGCCGCAGGCTTGTGCATGGCTGTGGACGGCTTTTCTGTTGGCCGCCGCGACGGGGTTTGCAGCGTGGATCGACCTCGCCAACGGCCATCAGCCGGCGCTGGAGTTCGTGGCCGGCTACACGATTGAAACTTCGCTGAGCGTGGACAATCTCTTTGTCTTTCTGGTCATCTTTCAGGGCTTTCGCGTCGAACCGCGGCGGCAGCATACGGCGCTGCTGTGGGGCGTGGCCGGGGCGGTGGTCTTGCGCGCGCTCTTCATCGCCGCGGGCATCACGCTGCTGCAGCGCTTTGAGTGGATCAACTGGGTCTTCGGGATGGTGCTGCTCTATGCGGCGTGGCGGCTGGTGCGGGGCGGCTCGGCGCATTCAGCGATTCCTGGATGGATTCGCCGCTTGCAGCCAGCGCAGGTTTCATTGCTGGTGGTGATTCTGGCGGTCGAGGTCACCGATCTGCTCTTTGCCGTCGATTCCATCCCCGCCGTGCTTGGCGTCAGCCACAACTTCTTTGTGGTCTACACCTCGAATATCGCCGCGATTCTGGGGCTGCGCTCTCTGTACTTTGCGCTGGCGTCACTTTTGGACCGCTTCCGCGCGCTGCACTATGGGCTGGGCGCTCTCTTGGCCTTTGTGGCGCTGAAGATGCTGGCGGCGCGCTGGATCGATGTGCCGATCACACTCTCGCTGGCGGTGATGGCCGCGATTCTGGCGGCGAGCTTACTGGGGTCGTGGATTGCGGGAAACAGGAATCAGGGATCGGGGGGGCAGTAATCTGCCGCCCGCCCACGTTTAGAAAATCCCCTGGGAATGCAAATGGGACGAGTACTTTCTATCGGTTACGAAGATGTGATTGGTTAGCCAGTCGTAGATGAACTGCATGAGTTCGGTGGCGTCTTTGGGATCTGTGCTGTTGCGAAAGCGTTGCGTCATCTCCGTGACCTTCGTGAAGAAATTCTGATGCTCGCGCCGGTGCTCGCGCAGTTCGGGAAATCCGGTCTGCTCCATCACACGCTCTTCCTCCAGGCAGTGGTATTGGAAGTAGTTTTCCAGCCGGTGGAGGGCGATCTCAATCTCCTCGACGGGAATCTTGCCGTTCGCATCCACATCCTGAATCACGCCATGCAGTTCGTTGATCAAGCGAATCAGGCGCTTGTGATCGTCATCAAATCCTTTGACGCCAACGCTTAGGTTGTCGGTCCACATTAGCAGCATGGCAGGCAGCTTCCTTTTTGCTCCGAAAGACGCGGACCCGCCGGTCTGCGTAGAGCTTTTTCTAATGGATGTATCGGCATAGGGAGTGAAAACGATCAGAAGATATGGGCAAGATGGAAGGAAACACTGAAATCTTGAAATAAAAAACCATCCGCTCAGCCGCTACCAGCTCTGGAAGACAACTTGCCCATCGGGCCGGAAGATCGAGTGCTTCTGGAAGTCCGCGTCGTCGCGCTTCGGAAAGTCGTTGCGGAAGTGCGCGCCGCGGCTTTCGGTACGGGTCAGAGCCGATGCCAGAATGGATTGGGCAACGCGGCTCATGGCCTGCGCCTCGCTTAGGCGGCGGCTTCCCTTCCCTGCCCCGGCCATCTCCTCCAACGCGGCGTCGCAGGCCTTCTGCTCGGCAAAGCCAAGCAGCAGCGTGGACTCCTCGCGCAGCAAACCGGCATAGGCCCACATGGCGGCTTGCAGTTTGGCGATGATCTCTTCCAGCTTTATTGTTTCCAGTGTGGAGAGCGGCGCTGTTTGTACACAAGCCCCATCAAAACCCCGCCCGTGCGGCCAGCTGTCGGCGAGCATGGATTGCGCGGCGCGCGCGCCGAAGACCAGGCCTTCGAGCAGTGAGTTCGAGGCTAGGCGATTTGCGCCATGAACGCCGGTGCAGGCGGCTTCTCCGGCGGCGTAAAGCCCCGGCAGCGAGGTGCGGCCGAAGAGGTCGGTTTGTATGCCGCCCATCAAGTAATGCGCGGCAGGGCGAACGGGAATCAAGTCGCGGCCGAGATCAAGCGAGTAACGCGCTAACACGGCGCTGATGCCGGGAAAGCGATGGCGGAGGTCGATGCCTTTCACATGGCGCATATCCAGATGGATGAGCCGAGTTTCGGAGGGGGTTGTGCCCAGTCCTTCGCGGGTGATGGCGCGAGCAACGATATCGCGGGGGGCCAGCTCCAGCAGCGGATGGTAGCGCTCCATGAAACGCTCGCCGCGGTCGTTGCGCAGGATTGCGCCCTCGCCGCGCAACGCCTCGGAGAGCAGAAAGCGCGGCGCGCCGGCGAGCGAGAGGGCCGTGGGATGGAACTGGTAGAACTCCATGTCGGCGAGCGCGGCTCCGGCCTGAGCAGCCAGGGCAATACCGTCGCCAGTGGCTACGGCGGGGTTGGTGGTGTCGCTGTAGACTTGGCCAGCGCCTCCGGCAGCGACGAGAACGGAGCGCGCACTCACTCTCTGCTGAAGCCGCGGCCGGCGGTCACAGCCGAGCAAATCTGCGGCGGCGACGCGGCCATCGACGACGATTAGCCCGGTAACCGTGGTCCATTCGGCAAACTGAATGCGCTTGTGTACGCGAGCGAAGGCTGCCAGAGATCGGCTGATCTCCGCGCCGGTGGCGTCGCCGTTGGCGTGCAAGATGCGCGGCAAGGAGTGAGCGCCTTCGCGGGTGCGGAGGAGCTGGCCGGCCTCGGAGTCAAAGGCCGCGCCCCACTCAATCAGTTCGGCGACGCGTACCGGCCCCTCGGCCACCAGCGCCTCGGCAGCTGGACGATAGACAAGCCCATCGCCAGCGTTGACAGTGTCTTTCAGATGGAGCGCAACGTCGGCGTCGCCCTCCATGGCCACGGCAATGCCACCCTGCGCATAGTGCGTATTGGATTCGGCAACGGACTCTTTGGTGACGACAAGAACCTCGCCGTGACGGGCCAGTTCGACGGCTGCCCGCAGCCCAGCCACGCCCGCGCCAATCACCAAATAATCAACCTGCGACGATGCTGCCATAAGGTTTTAGGCTAACAGAGATCAGGGATCAGAGATTTTTGGGAGCACCGCCTGCCGAATTCAGGCAAGAAAGCGCTCCGTCAAGAATGCCAACCCATCTGAAACCACTGGAATGAAAGAAAGGTTTTGGGGACGGAAACAATCCAATCGTTAACCTATTCAATCCGCAACGAGGGATTGAAGGATGAGGCAAAGAATCGTTTCTTTTCGCGATCCCGCTTGATGAGAACGGCAAAAACAACAACCAAACATGCACCGGCACCACCAAAAAACGATACTAACGCTCCCGCGACAGTACTGAAGATAGATTTGCTAACCCCGGAGCCAACTGCCACAACGACCTCAGGCCCTATGGAACTCTCGCCATAGTCACAGGAAAACTCATATTTTCCATCGTCTGGTATTGAGAATTCCAGTACAGAATGCCCGGACCTTCCACCTACATCGTAAGAGGAACTCATGCTCGGTTTTCTTAACGCTATAGTTGTATTCTTCAGAAGTGGCTTGACACGGCATTCCAGGCCATTTACCGATTGTGTTGTGGAATATATTTTACCATTCACAATCGTTTGCTCCTCGAGAAAAATCGAATAACTCTGTCCATGCTGCAGATCCAATATTGCCTTTCCGGGAACAATGACCTGAGTCAAGGAGTCGGTAACGTGATTCAATCCGTGGAGCAGGCAATAAAAAAATAAGCTCAATCCGACTAGCAGAAATGGCAATCCCCATAAACAATTCCAGATACTGGTTTGTTTCTTAGTCATTCGATTAGCACTTGAATCTTCCAAAATAGCCTCCTTTGTAATCGTTGAAGTTACTGGAATTTATATTTAGCAGGTACGCAAGGCGGTTGAATGACTATCCCCCAAACGCCGCGCGCATCCGCTTCCAGGTGGTCTCCAAATCCTCCGGCAGGATGCGCGTCTCTGCGACGGTCGTCATGAAGTTGGTGTCGCCCAGCCAGCGCGGCATGGCATGCAGATGAAGATGCTCGGCGACGCCAGCGCCGCCTGCCTGGCCTAGATTCAGGCCGAAGTTGAATCCTTGCGGATGATAGAGGCCTTCCAGAACCTGCTCGGTGCGCTGCGCCAGATCCATCAGCTCATGAGCGGCCGCTGTGGGCAGCAGCGTGAGCCGGTCCAGATGCGCGTAGGGCATTACCATTACGTGGCCGGAGGTGTAAGGAAAGATGTTCAGGCAGACAAAACAGTGCTCGCCGCGATGGACGATACTTCCGGCGGCCTCCGCCTCGCCGGCGCTCATGCCGTTGGAGATGGCGTAATCGACCGAGGCGATCAGGTTGCAAAAGACGCAGTGCTGGTCGCCCGGCCAGGCCGAGAGCTTCGCCGGAATGCCGGCGTGCGATTTCTTGTCTGCCGAAGTGATGTAGGCGTAGCGCCAGGGAGTGAAGAGATAATCCATAAGGAGTTCCGTCTGCATCAGTATAGAGGGTAGGCGCAAGGAGAGTCTCTTCGCGCCAACTCCGCTGTTTCCGCAACGCTGCGTATGAATATTCGATTGCAATCAAATTTCAACGATCAATTGCATTGACGCTCACAAGCGGCGGTTGCTACACTGAGGGCGTAGCTTGCTGCGCGGATTCCGGCAGCAAGTTGCGGCCGCCCTCCAGCTATCCGTTGCCTGCCGGGTGCATCCCATGGAGATCAGACATCTTACCCTCCAGCCTTCTGCGGCTGGAAGAAGTGTCCTTTGTGAAGATGCCCTTATCACAGCCTCGCCTGCGAGATGGGATTGGCCTTTGCTCCCCGGTTGACGGCAATCGCAACCGCCTGAGCACCTCCAGCGATACTAGATTTCGTCGTGGGAGCCGAGGAATCCCGGAGCTGGCACGTAATGGCAAAACCCTTCAATCCCGAACCCGAGAGCGCAACCCTGAATACGCAAATGGACACACTAACCCTTGACCCTGCGACGGAGCTTGAGCAGCCGTTGCCAGAATCCACGTCCACCCCTGAGACCGCCCTTGTAGTCGAAACACCCGCGCTGGACGCCGATGCCCCAACCGAGCCTGTAGTCGAGGCCGTACCCGTGGTGGAAGCCGCGGCGGAGGTTGAGCCCGCTCCCGCGGCAGCGGAAGTTTCCGCGCCCTCCGAATCTTCAAAACCTTCAGAGCCTTCAGCACTTGCGCCCCCAGCCGGAGCAGTGGTTGAAGCCGCAGCGCCGGCCCCGGAAGCGGTTGCCGCGCCTGAGCACGTTGCCGCCGCGCCCGCCAAGGCTGTCGCGCTGAACGATCATCTGGAGTCCATGGATGACTTTTCCGCCGCCCTGGAGGCCTTTGAACGCGAGCAGGCCGCAGAGGCCGCCGCCGTTGAAGCCTACGGCGACAAGATTGTCTCCGGCACGGTCATCAAGCAGACCGAGAAGCACCTGGTCATTGATGTGGGCTTGAAATCCGAGGGGCTGGTGCCTCTGGAACAGGTCTTGGATCACACCGGAGCGGTGAAGTTCCAGCCCGGCGATGTGATTGACGTGGTGATTGAGCGCGAGGAGCCGGAAGGCGGATACCTGGCTAGCTATGAGCGGGCGCAGCGCTTGCGGGTCTGGGATGTGATCGAGAAGGCCGCCGCCGACAAGACGCCGGTGATCGGCACTGTGATCAGCCGCGTCAAGGGCGGCGTGACGGTGGATATTGGCCTCAAGGCATTTCTGCCCGGCTCGCAACTGGAGATTCGCCCGGTCCGCAATCTGGACGGCTATCTGGGACAGCAGATTGAAGTGCGGGTCATCAAGCTGAACAAGAAGCGCGGCAATGTCGTGGTCAGCCGCAAGGAGATTCTGGAGGAAGAGCAGAACGCCAAGCGCTCCACCACTCTGGATCAGTTGGGCGAAGGCACCATTCTCACCGGCACGGTGAAGAACCTGACCGACTACGGCGCGTTCGTGGATCTGGGCGGCATTGACGGCCTGCTGCACATTACGGACATGAGCTGGGGACGCCTCACCCATCCCCGCGATCTGGTCAATGTGGGCGACGAGATTCAGGTCAAGGTGCTCAAATTTGACAAGGACAAGCAGCGGGTTTCGCTGGGCTTCAAGCAATTGACGCCCGACCCGTGGCTGGATGCCACCGAGCGCTACCCGGTCGGCGCGCATGTGCATGGCCGCGTTCTCTCGGTCACGGATTACGGCGCGTTTGTCGAGTTGGAGCAAGGAATTGAAGGCCTGGTTCACCTCTCGGAGATGACTTGGTCCAAGCGCCTTAAGCACCCCTCCAAGCTGGTCAAGCCCAGCGACGAGGTCGAGACGGTTGTCCTCAGCGTCAATCCAGCCGACCGCCGCATCTCGCTGGGTATGAAGCAGTTGCTCGATAATCCTTGGGAGAATCTGACAGACAAGTATCCCGCCGGGACAATCGTCGAGGGCCGCGTCCGCAACCTGACCGACTTTGGCGCCTTCATTGAGATCGAGGATGGCATCGACGGCCTGGTGCACGTCAGCAATTTGAGCTGGACCAAACGCGTCAAGCATCCCTCGGAAGTCGTCAAGAAGGGCGAAAAGGTCAAGGCGGTTGTTCTCGGCGTCGAGCCGCAGAATCGGCGTCTGAGCCTGGGCATCAAGCAGTTGCAGCCCGACGTCTGGGAGAGCTTCTTCGCCACGCACCGCGTTGGCGATCAGGTGCACGGCAAGGTTCTCCGCACCGCGCAATTCGGCGCATTTGTCGAGATCGCGGAGGGCGTGGAGGGTCTCTGCCACATCTCCGAGGCCGGCGACGAGGCTGGCTCCAAGCTGGAAACCGGTCAGGAGCACGACTTCAAGATCATCAAGATCAACGTCGAGGAGAAAAAGGTGGGCCTCAGCCTGCGCTCGGCTTCGCACCACGAGGCCAGCCGCGCCCAGGTCGAGAGCTACAAGAAGGATGCGCACAAGGCGCCCGTCTCCAGCTCCACCACCACGCTCGGCGACCTCATCAATTGGAAGAGCGAGCGTTAAGGCGCGTTTCCATCAACCTGGAATACAACGGCCATCCGTCGGGGTGGCCGTTGTGCGTCTGGTAAGGCTTGAAGACGCCATGCCTCCATCCGAACATGGTTGCGCTCCTAAACAAATAAAACAGTGATTAGAGTAAGTATGCATCATTTCCGCTATATTCCGAGTCCCTATTGAACATGACCGAAAGATTACGTAAGATGTGCAGTAAAGAAACTTTTTCGCTATACAGCCAGATTGAAGGGCGCCCCTGCCCGGCCACAGGAGAAGGATGACGATTCAAAGTGATCGTTGGATCAAGGAGCAGGCTATCCAAGCCCGGATGATTGAGCCTTTCGTTGAAACACAGATCTCCGAGGGCGTCATCTCGTATGGGCTCTCCTCATACGGCTACGACTTGCGCGTCAGCGATGAATTCAAGATATTCACCAACGTCAACAGCACAGTCATCGACCCTAAAGCCTTCGATGAGCGGTCGTTTGTCAGCGTGCAGGCGGAATCTGTGATTGTGCCGCCGAATTCTTTTGCATTGGCCCGTTCGGTGGAGTATTTTCGTATTCCGGTGGATGTTTTAACAATCTGCGTCGGCAAATCCACCTACGCGCGCTGCGGAATCATTGTAAATGTGACGCCTTTTGAGCCGGAGTGGGAGGGCTTTGCAACACTGGAGATCTCCAACACCACTCCGCTGCCCGCAAAGATTTATGCCAATGAAGGTTTGTGTCAGATTTTATTCTTTCGCGCTCAGGAGCGTTGCCTTGTCACCTATGCTGGACGCAAAGGAAAGTATCAGAATCAACAAGGAATCGTATTACCCAAGTTGTAGAAGATCATCAAAGGCCGCATTTCCTGTTCAGGATGCGGTGGATTAAAACGCCGGAACAGGCGTCATGCAACAAGTTTCTCCTAGTCTGCAATGCTGAAAGTTGTTGGGAGACGCATCATGTCCTTGGACCAAAATGCTGAACCGATTCGTGTGGGCGTGCTCACCGATGAGCCGCTCCGTCTGATGGGCCTTCATAGCATCTTCGAACAGGGCGCTGGCGAAGGCTATGCTTGCTTGACTCCCGTGGTAGGGAAGATCGACGAACTGCTGGCAGACCCCACGCTGGAATACATGGTCGTGGACCTGAACGGCTCCTATAGCAGCCTGAGAACCTTGGATGTGATCCGCGTGAAGCGGCCTAAGATGCGGTTGATCGTCATCGGCCCGGAGAATGACGACGATCTGGTTTTGGAATCGATCATGGCCGGCGCCCGCGCCTACCTTGACCTGAAGGCCAGCCCGCGGATTGTGCGCCAGGCCATTGATGTTGTCACCAGCGGCTCTATCTGGGCCTCGCGGCGGCTGCTCTCCACACTGATTGACCGCTTGATGGGGGGCTCAGACACTAGCCTCATCAACGATCCGCCTTCTTTGACCGACCGTGAACGCCAAGTGCTCGATCTGATTCTCACGGCGCGCTCCAATCGCGAAATTGCCCGTGAACTGGGCATTGAGGAGCGCACCGTTCAGGCGCATGTTGGCCGTTTGATGAGAAAGACGGGCGCGGATAATCGAATTGACCTGCTCATGCGCGCATCGAGTCCGGCTCTGCTGGAGGCAGCCGGGATAAAAGATCGCCGCGCCGAGGACCGCCGCCGGGATGAGCGCCGTCAGGATGAGCGCCGCTTCGGTGACCGGCGTCAGTACTTGGACGTCTCTTCCCGCCCCGTTACTCATCAGTAAACATCATAGGTTACTTAAAGCTACTAGGTGTCTGTAATCTTGTGCAATATTGACCACTTTCTGCATGATGCATTCAGAAACAACGCAGATCTGGGGAAAGGAGTTCCCAGGCTGCATGTACGCCATGTATCCTGGGAACTCCTCTTTTTTCCATATTTATCGAATTTTTGATACATCATCCAGATAGTCAGTTGCTCAGTCCCCCGCTACTCTACTTCCATGGCATTTAAGAGTTGAGAACGGTTGTTCCGCCGCTGACGCACGATACAATATTTCGCTATTGAATTCTCTAAACCATTGAATTGAAGTTCATTAATCGTCATAAATTCTATTTACCGATCGGTAAATTGATGTAGTTACTTTTCTCTTTACAGCTTCCGTAACTTGAGACTTGAGCTATATTGCACACTGCATTTACATCGATTCCCACAGAATGATTTACAGAAACAACGCAGATCTGGGGAAAGGAGTTCCCAGGCTGCATGTACGCGATGTATCCTGGGAACTCCTCTTTTTTACCTGCAGATATGTTCAAATGTCCGCCAAGACCATTCTGCTGGAGACTCAAGATAATCAAGACCGCCGTCTGAATCGCCGCTGGTAGTTATACCGCCGCCCCTGTCTGAATGTCCCTCCCCCTCATACCTATTTAAAAACAGCAAAGGTTACTTGAATCTACTCTGTATTTGTAATCTTGTGGGCTGGAGGGATTTCAACAGAATGGAATACGGAAACAACGCGGATCTGGGGAAAGGGGCTCCCAGGCTGCATGGTGACCATGTATCCTGGGAACCCCTATTTTTATACCACGCTTCTCATTTGGATAAGATGCACCCCTCCCTTTACGGGTTGCCCGGTCCACTCTCTTTTTCATCCATTCATTGAAAAAATATCTAGCGCTCTGCGGCACGCCTGTTTGTTCTGCGCGACGGTCTCGCTTCGGGGTGCGCGATGCGCTTCGAATCACACCCATAAGAGGCGCTTCAATGCGGCAATTTGGTGTACACCCCAGATTCTCAGGTTGTGCAAAAAGCCGCCGAAATTCCTTGGAAACTCCCAATTTTGCACTGGTTTTTTAGGTTTTTCCAAGAAGAGGAATTTTGCCCCCCCTTATCCACAAAAACCCTTCCCTTCCCCGTTGACCCTGCCTCGCCGGGTCCGTAGAGTTTGAATCGGGGAACTAATTTGCCGCTGCGCCTAGGGCGGGTTACCCGTTGGCTGGGAAGTGAGATTGCGGTCTCCCGCCCTTCGCAAAGTGTGCGAAGGATGGGGCACCCAGAGTTCCTCGTATTGATGATGTTGAAGAACAGGCCCGAATGCCCGGAGAAAAGATGCTGAAACTAAAGAAGATCCACATACTCGGCTTCAAGAGCTTTTGCGACCGCACGGAGTTGACCGTGGCGGGGACTGGAATTGCCGTGGTGGTGGGGCCGAACGGTTGCGGCAAGAGCAACATCCTGGACGGGGTGAGCTGGGTGCTGGGCGAGCAGAGCGCTAAAACATTGCGCGGCACAAACATGCAGGACGTGATCTTTGCCGGAACGCGGGAGCGGAAGCCGCTGGGAATGGCTGAGGTGACGCTGACGCTGGTGGACCCGGAGGCCTATGAAGGGCCGATTCTCGTCGAACCGCAGGTGGTGGTGGAGCAGGATGGGCCAACCGACTGGGACGAGGATGCGGCGCGGCGGGCGCGGGCCAGCGAGGCCGAAGAAATCATAGCCAACGAGCAGCCCGGTCAGCCGATGGACGAGGATGGGCCGGATGCCTCTGGCGCGCAATCGATGGGCACGGGCGAAGGTCCGCAGGCGGTGGTGCTGAAGATTCGCCGGCGGAAGTTCCAGCGGACGCCGCAAAAGGGCGAAGTGGTGATAACCCGGCGGCTCTTCCGGACTGGGGAGAGTGAGTACCTGCTGAACGGCAAGCTCTGCCGGCTGCGCGATATTCAGGAGATTTTTATGGGCACCGGCCTGGGGCCGGAGAGCTACGCGATGATCGGGCAGGAGCGGATTGGGCAGTTACTCAGCTCGAAGCCGCACGACCGGCGAGCGATTATCGAAGAGGCGGCAGGGATTACGCGCTTCAAAACGAAGAAGCGGCTGGCTGAGCTGCGGTTGGAGAGCGCGAAGCAGAATCTGGCGCGCGTAGACGATATTTTTGAGGAAGTTACACGGCAGATGAACTCGCTGAAGCGTCAGGCGGCGAAGGCCGAGCGCTTTGGGGCCGTGCGGGATGAGCTGCGCGAGCGGCTGAGGGTGGTACTGGCCAGCCGGATGGCGCTGATGGATGCCGATCAGGCGCGTCTGGACACGGAGATTGCCGCTCTGACGGAACAGATTAACGGCTCGGCTGCGGAGATTGAGACAGCTGAGGCCAGTCAGCACGCACTGACGGCACGGGGCTACGAACTGGACGGCGAAGGCCAGGAGGCGCAGAACCGCGCCAATACAGCTGCGGTGGAGCTGGAGCGGGCGGCAGCGCGAGAGCGCTCGAATACCGAACGCGTGAGTGAGCTGGAGGCGCGCATCACGGCGGCCGGCGCGGAGCTGGAGCAGACGCGGACGCAGTTGGCGGGCATTGCCGAGGAGCGCGAGCAGCAGCGCAGCTTTATGGCGACGGCGGCGGAAGAGGCGCGGGCCTTCCAGGCACAGGTGGAGACGCGCCAGCAAGAGGCGCGCGGGGCTGCGGAAGAGGTCTTTGCGGCCGAGCGGCAGTTGGAAGCGAGCCGGCGGAACGTGATGCATCTGCTGACACTGGCCGGGAATGCGCGCAACCATACGGCGCAGGGCGAGGAGAGCCTGGCGGCGCTGGAGCGCGAGGCGGATCGACTGGAAGCCGAGATGAGCCAGGCGCAGGCGGAGCAGGAGAATCTGGGCGCGCAGAGTGGAGAGTCGCGGCTGCGGTTTGAGTCGGCGGCGGAACGGCTGAAGGCGTTGGAGGGGGAGATAGTCGCGCTGCGCGAAAGCTTGCAGGCGCGACGGGCGGAGGAAGCCAGTGTGCGCGCGCGCTCGAATCAATTGAGCAGCGAGATGGCCAAGGTGACCGGGCGGCGGGATTCGCTGCAGTCGCTGATTCGCAATCATAGCTACTCGACCGACACGGTGCGGCGGCTGCTGAAGCCGGGTGCGCTGGCCCAGGGCATGTCGCCGGTGGGAACGCTGGCGGATTTCCTGGAGGTGAGTGGCGAGCATGAAGATGTAGTGGACGAGTTCCTGCGCGAGGAACTGAATTACGTGGTGGTGAAGAGCTGGGTGGCCGCCGAGCAGGGCGTGCAGTTGCTCAAATCCGGCGTGGATGGGCGGGCTACCTTCCTGGTTCATCCTCCGCATGGCGAGACGAGCGGTCCCATGACGAATGATGATCTGATTCGTGCCGCGGGCGTTACGCCGCTGAAGGAATCGATCCGCGTGCTGAATGGCTTTGGGCGGTCGCTGGAATCGATTCTGCCCAAGATCAAGGACAGCTATTTAGTGGAAGATCCGGGCGAGGCGATGCGGCTGGCCGAGCGGCACAGGCACGCCTTCTTTCTGACGCCGGAGGGCGAGTGCTTCCACAATGCGACGGTAACGGGCGGCAAGCCGGCGAGCGAAGGGCCGTTAGCGCTGAAGCGTGAGCTGCGCGAAGCGGAGAATCGGCTGGGCAAGCTGGAGATTGAATCGGCGCAAGCGGAAGCAGAGGCCAAGGCCCTTATTGCAGCGATTGAGGAGTTGGCCGGGCAACTGGAAGCATCGAGCGAGGAGCGGCGGCTGGCCGAGCGGGAGACGGCCAACCTGGGCGCGGCGTTGAAACAAATGGAAGCCGAGGGGCAGCGCGTGGAGCGGCGCTTGCAGGAGTGGACGGCGCAGGCGGCCCGCAACAAGGATGCGCGCGAGAGCAAGAAGATCGCCATCGACCAGAAGCGCGAGGAGATGCTGCGGCTGGAGGGCGAGCACCGCACGGCCGAGGCGGCTCTGGATGAGTTGCAGGCGGAGCTGGCGCTGCTACGGCAGAAACGCGAAGGGATGCAACAAGAAGCGGCTCAAGTGACCGCCGAGCTGGCCGGGTTGGAGGAGCGGCGACGCGGCGCGGAGGCTGCCTTCCAGCGTATTGACCGGCTCCATGCCGATCTGGAGCGCCGAGTGCAATCGATCGATCAGCAACAGACGGCTGCCGCAGCCGAGCGGGAGCAGCGCATTCAGGAGAGCGCGGATCTGGCCGAGCGTGGTAAGGAACTGACGGGCGTGCGCGCAGATGCTTTGGCGCTGGCGCAGAAGCTGAATGCGGAGGCGCAGGGTTTGCGCTTGCAACTGGCAGCGCTGGAGACGCAACTGAAGAGCGGCAGGGCCATTGTGGATCAGTTGCGCGAGGAGCGGGCCAGTCGTTCCAGCACAGTGGCCAAAATGCGCTCGGATTTGGAGCATCTGGAGGCCAGTTGCCTGGCCGAAGTCAATCTCGAAGCCGCAGTGCTGCGCGCCGACGAGCAGGTTGCGCGCCTGAGCGGCGATCAACTGGCCGGCGCAGAGGAGAGCTGCCGGAGCTTGCGCGCACGGATTGAGCAGATGGGCCCGGTGAATATGATGGCTCTGGACGAGTACAAGGAGACCGCCGAACGCCATGGATTCCTGGGCACGCAGCGCGACGATCTGATGGAGTCGATCACCAACACGCAAGAGACGATCAAGGAGATTGACGGCATCTCGCGCGAGCGCTTTGACGAGGCCTTTGCGCGTATCAATGAGAACTTCGCGGTGGTCTTTTCGCGGCTCTTCCAGGGCGGACAGGCATTCCTGCGGCTGACCGATGCGGAGAATCAAGCGGAGAGCGGGCTGGAGATTGTGGCCTCACCGCCGGGCAAGAAGCTGCAAAATGTGCTGCTGCTCTCAGGCGGTGAAAAGTCGCTGACCGCTCTGGCGCTGCTGGTGGCCATCTTCCAATTCCAGCCCAGCCCCTTCTGCGCGCTGGATGAGGTGGACGCGGCGCTGGACGAGACCAACGTCGGACGGCTGGCCGAGCTACTGCATTCGCTCAGCAAAGAGACTCAATTCCTGCTGGTGACGCACTCCAAGCGCATGATGCAGACGGCGGATATGATCTACGGGGTGACAATGCAGGAGCCGGGCGTCTCCAAGGTGGTCAGCGTGCGGCTGGGTGCGCGGGAGCAGCATCGCGCCACGGCATAGATCGCTTCGCTTAATACCTGATCCGGTCCAGAAATTAAGAATACCGCGCCGTCCTTTCCGCGTTTTTACGGCTGACCAGGAGGGCGCGGCGCCAGCGGTACGGCCAGCCGCGTTGCGTGCCTTGGGTTCATCGTCTCCAAGGACTCAAAGGCGAGAGCTGAGGCACCAATATCTTATGGCCTGACCTGCGCTAGTGCGCAGGGCAATTCTTCAGTACTGACGATCGGGTCACCTTCCGACGGGGTGATGTCCACCAAAATTACTATGTATCGAAATCGTACATTATACGTCCGCACGTAACTTTTGTACCTCTGTTTCAGAATACCGACCCAATAACTCCAATTTCATGAAGTACATCTTATAACCCTAAGCGTAACAAGTCGGTACAGAAAATAACGTTGACACTCGTTGCATTTTTTTTATACAGTCCGCTTCGGTTCGATCGGAGCAGCGAAGCTGCCCAGAGACCAGAACCGGAAATAGGAGAAGTTTGATGAAAATGAAGTTTTTCGCAATCGCAGTCGGCATCCTCGCCCTCTGCGCTGTTTCTTCCGTGCCTGCAAGGGCCTACTCGTGGAGTACCTGTAGTCAGTATGAAACCTACACTGAAAACGGGTACAACCTCTATACCGACTCTTGGGGCGCGTCTTCCGGCCAGTGCGTCTATGCCAACAGTTCCACCAATTGGTGGTCAGTATCGAATTTTCCCAGCGGCAGCGGTGTCCAAGCCTACCCCGACTCGGAAATCAGCATAGGCAACGCAAATCTTAGTTCTCTCAGTTCCGTAAACTCGTCGTTCAACTTCTCAGTGCCAAACGCCCCGTGGTACGACGCAGCCTACGATCTATGGACGAATGGCAATGTGGACGAAGTGATGGTCTGGGAGGATTGGAACGGCAACGGCCCCATCGCCAGCTCGTACAGTTGCAACCAGCTTGGTGTCAGTGGCTGCCCCTTTGCCACCAACGTCTCCATTGATGGCGTTTCTTATGACGTCTTTCAGGGCAACACGGGCCACAACGTCGTTTCCTTCCTGCGCACCTCGAAAGCAACGAGCGGCAGTGTCAATCTTCTGGATTTAATGAATTGGCTTGCGAACGAGGGCAAACTCAACAGCAAGACGTTCTCCACGGCAGATTTCGGCTTTGAAATCGGAGACACCAACGGCTCCCAGACCTTCACGCTGAATTCCTTCAGCGTCGAAACGAGCACCGGCGGCGGCGGCGGTGGCTGCACGGCCACCGGTATTACCCCTTACATCTCCGTCAACGGCGGCTCAACCTGGACTGACGAAACCAGCGTCACCGTTGGTTCCACTTCCACGCAAGTTGACATTGGCCCGCAGCCCACATCCGGCGGATCATGGAGCTGGTCCGGACCCAACGGCTTTACGTCCACTTCGCGCCAGATCAACAACATTAAGCTGAGCACAGGCTCTAACGTGTATACGGCGACCTACACCAACTCCGGCGGCTGCAAGAGCACGGAGAAATTTACCATCACGGTAAACTAACCCCCGTAACAGGGAACTTCACGCTTCATGCCCAATCTGCGCCGTTGACCGCCCAAAGCGCTCACAATGCCGATTGGGCGTGAAGCTTCCAGGGCAGTCTGATAAGCTACGTGGATCGCTGTAATGACCGTCTTTCCCTCAGCGTAGCGGGATTTTAACCGAGTAAGACGAAAGCTTTGCCCCAGCAAGCAATGATCGCATGCTGGAGACCCCGGTGCTGAGGCACCCAGATTTTGGACGAACCTGAGCTCCTGCCCGATCCTCGCGAAAGCCGTTAGGAATGGAGCACAGCTTCTCATGGCTCATGGGCTTTCGTCATGGATGATGAGCAGGCCACCTGCCGACGGGGTGAGGACCATGAAAATTAGTATGTATCGAAATCGAATGTATCCGTCGAATCATAACTTTTGTAACTTTGTTCAACGTCATGTGTAACTTTTGTAACTATGTTTCAGGGTACTGACACATTAATTCAATTTTCACGATGTACATCTTACGACGCTCAGCGTAACAAGTTGGTACAGAAAGAAACGTTGACACTCGTTACATCTTCTTAGTAGAGTCCGCGCAGTTCATGTCGGGGCAGACTTCGACCGTCTAGTAGCACTGCTCCCCCAACGACCAGAACGGGTAAAAGGAGAATGTTTCGATGAGCAAACAGTTTTTCGCAATCGCAGTCGGCGTGCTCGCTCTCTGCGCAATCACGTCCGTGCCTGCAAGGGCCTACTCGTGGAGTACCTGTGATCGGTACGAAACCTACACAGAAAACGGGTACAACCTGTATTCCGACGAATGGGGCGCTTCATCCGGCCAGTGCGTCTATGCCAACAGCTCCACCAATTGGTGGTCTGTCGCGAATTTCCCCAGCGGCAGCGGCGTCCAGGCGTACCCCGACTCGGAAATCAGCTTAGGCAACGTAAATCTCAGTTCCCTCAGTTCGGTAAACTCCTCGTTCAACTTCTCGGTGCCAAACGCCCCATGGTACGACGCAGCCTATGATCTCTGGACGAATGGCAACGTGGACGAAGTGATGGTCTGGGAGGATTGGAACGGCAACGGCCCCATCGCCAGCTCGTACAGTTGCAACCAGCTTGGTGTCGGTGGCTGCCCCTTCGCCACTAACGTCACTATTGATGGCGTTGCTTACGACGTCTTTCAGGGCAACACGGGCCACAACGTCGTTTCCTTCCTGCGCATCTCGAAGACGACCAGCGGCAGTGTGAATCTTCTGAATCTGATGAATTGGCTTGCAAGCCAGGGCAAGCTCGACAGTCAGACGTTCTCCACGGCCGATTTCGGCTTTGAAATCGGAGATACCAACGGTTCTCAGACCTTCACGCTGAATTCCTTCAGCGTCGAAACGAATAACGGCGGCGGCGGCGGTGGATGCACCTCCACCGGAATTACCCCGTACATCTCCGTGAACGGCGGCTCAAGCTGGTCTGAGGTAACCACCACCACCGTTAGTTCAACTTCCACGCTAGTCGACCTTGGCCCGCAGCCCATATCCGGCGGATCGTGGAGCTGGTCCGGCCCCAACGGATACAGCTCCACCTCGCGTGAAATTGACGATATTCCGCTGAGCACGGGCTCCAACGCGTATACGGCGACCTACACCAACTCCGGCGGCTGCAAGAGCACGGAAACCTTTACCATCACCGTATCGGGTGGGGGCGGTACTCAAACCCAAATCACGCCCTATATACAGGTGAATGGAGGAGCGTGGCAACAGACCGCCAGCACAAGCGTCACTTCCACCAGTTCCACAGTGAATCTTGGCCCGCAGCCTGTTAGCGGCGGATCATGGAAATGGTCTGGTCCGAATGGTTACAGCTCCACCTCGCGTCAGATCAACGGCATACCGTTGAGCGCTGGAACCAACACCTACACAGCGACCTACACCAACAGCAGCGGAGTTGTGAGCACCCAGGTGTTCACCATCACTGCGCCGTAGGCAGCATGATTCAATGCCGTGACTTTCGTTCCCGCTCTGGAGTTCCCGCTCCAGAGCGGGAGTTCTTGCGATAGGCGGCAAAACGTCATTGTGGGAACTGCGTCCGATTGGTGTGAAGCTTCATGGCGGTCGGAAAAGATAAGTAGGTCAATGAAATAACCGTCTTTCCCTCAACACAGCGGAAACTTAACCGAGTAAGAGGAAAGCTCCGCCCCGGTGCTGGGGCACCCGGATTTTTGGGTGGACCTGCGCTGCCCGCCCGCTCATCGCAAAAGCCGCGATGAACGGGGCACAGCTTCCCATGGCTCATGGGCTTTCTTCTGGGATGATGGGCGGGCCACCTACCCGGGCTGCCTGCTGAAAGCTGAGATTCATGTCTATAGGTCAACCGATGCTTGCAAGAACTTCTGTGAAACTATCAACGGCGCGGAGATTCACATGAACCTCAACGCGTGAACCAAGACGATTGATAATCGAAACCAAACGGTCAAGGGTGAAGCGCCCAAGATCGGCATTGCGAATACGCGAGAAGTCGGCGGCCGCGATGCCCGTCTGCGCGTGAGCGGCGCGCACGGTCAGCTTTTTGCGATCCAGCATCTTGATGATTTCTGCAGCAAAGATGGCCTTCAACTGCTCAACATCCGGATCGGTATGCCCCAGATCGCGGAAGACATTTCCGCTGCCGCGCACAACCTCCATCGCTTCAGTATTCATCCCAGCATCTCCTTCAACTTCTTCAATCGGCTCTTGATCAATTCAACCTCATGCAGCGGCGTCTTGATGCCCTGGGTCGATTTCTTCTGAAAGGCGTGAATGACCCAGATTTCGTCGCCAATCTGCACAGCGTAGACAACGCGAAAGGCGTTCCCGCGCAACGGCAGTGCAATCTCAAAGACGCCAGAGCCAACTCCCTTGAAAGGCTTGGCGATATCCGCCTTGCCGTTCTCTGCCGCCATCGTCAATGCGGTCAGACAGATGCTCTGCGCCTCAACGGGAAATCTCTCGAATTCCTTCAAGGCAGCTTTGATCCACGAGATGGGCCGCGTCTTTCTAGTGGTCGGCATTTAGCTTGCTCAGTTACTCATGTTGTCATATATGACTACATCTGTCAAGGCGCCTGCGGTGGGGCCAGCCGTGCTGCGCGCCTAGGTTCAGCGGCTCCCCGGTCGCAAAGACGAGAGCTGGCGTAGCCGGATTTTTGGGCGGAGCCGCTCTGCTCGCTCGCGCCTCGCGAAAAAGCCGCGAGAAAAGGGGCACAGCTTCCCATGACTCATAGGCTCTCTTCATGGCTGATGAGCGGGCCACCTGCCGGGCCACCTTTTCCGCTTCCTCAACTCTGCTTTTGAATATGAGCAACTAAATGTGCCGCGCTCTCTGAGTCTATTGAGAACATTGTTCCTCGGAAGGAATAATTGTTTCCTGTTATCTCCTTAATCATAAAAGCGGGAATAGGCGAATCCAAAACCTGGAATCGTTCTAACTTCATAAAGAACTCTTCATCTTTGTGCCCTTGATGATCGTCTTTTTCCACCTTCCCTGATGCGCGCCCCATTGCGACAATACCAACCCCAGACTGATAAAGAAAGACAATGTCACCCTTAGCAAGTTGGCCGATTTTATACTTCCACGGGGCATAGTAAGCCGCCGCCTTTTTGTTGCGAAGCATATCGTCGTGATCAGCGACGCTGTTGGCTCTATTCGTATTCAGAATATAGCTGCCAGCAGAGATGTCTTCGTATGGGTTGTCATGAACAGCAAAGCGATTCATTTCCAGAAGAAAAGTGCTATCAGACTCTCTATATGCGCGGTACACCCAAGGCCGCACGTCAAGTTTCATTGACCGCCAATATTTTGCTGCTTGCCGCGTACGGTAGTCCAATCCGTTAGTTAGAATGACAAATACCTGATTACGATTGAAGTTCTCGGCCGGCAAAGATTCTCCAAATGCTGCTCGATGTGCTTCAGCAAGTGAGCGATCTGTTTCGTCAAACGAACGAAATAGCTTGTCCAAAGCAGCGTAATCATAGCTTCCAAATATTTGGCCATAGCGTAAGGCCTGTAGAAGGTTCTCAGAACGTGATTCCCAGACCTTGATCTCAAATAAATACAGATTCCCGTACTCGTCTAATGCCAGAAGATCAGGTTCCTCCTGCCAATGTCTTGATTGAGCAATAAGCAAAAGTTCTTCGTCTGGCAGTAGTCTGTCGAGAGAACGAAAGAGGATGTCCTGAAGCCCGCGTTCGTCTAGGCCAAAAGTCTTGAGTTGTTCGCCTCTCGAACGGGTTGCCACACGGGATTTCATGTCAATTCGCAGCAACATAATTTCCTCCTAATAGATCAAATTCATGGTTAACTGTCTGTTTGGTTAATTCTACTCCTAGGGGGAACTGCCGGTGGGCTTCTATGTGTTAGCAATACGTCGAGTCGCCCGTTTTTCCTCAATACATGGTGATTTCGACCGCATATTGAACAGGGCGCGGGAGCGGCTTGGCGGCTAGAATCAGAGCAGCCATGAGTGAATTTACGCATTTGCATTTGCATACGGAGTACTCGCTGCTGGATGGGCTTGCGAGGTAATCGACTTCATTGAAGCTGCGGAGGAAGCGGGTCAAGCGGCTTGGTAGACTTCGACGTCGCGTTCGATAGTCTTCTTCAACTCCAGACGCGCCTTGGAGAGGTCGTGCATCTGCTGGAGGTTCAGCCAGAATTCGGGGCTGTTGCCGAAGAAGCGAGCCAAGCGCAGCGCGGTGTCGGGCGTGATGGCGCGCTTGCCCTTGACGATCTCCCCAATGCGCGTGGCGGGAACACGAATCTTGAGCGCCAGGGCGTTTTGCGAGAGGCCCAGCGGGATCAGGAACTCCTCGCGCAACATTTCGCCGGGATGCGTGGTGACGCGCTGAAGATTCCATCCGCTGGCCGGTCTTTCAATACTCATGATTGCCACTCCCTTCAATGGTAGTCCGCGATCTCCACATCATGCGCTCCGTCCTCTTTCCAGATAAAGCAGATGCGATATTGATCGTTGATGCGAATGCTATGTTGACCGGCCCGATCTCTCTTCAGGGCCTCCAACTGGTTTCCGGGTGGGAAGCGCAGATCGCTCAAATTGGCCGCGGTTTCGAGCTGGTCGAGTTTGCGGCAGGCGACCACCTGAATCGACGCCCAGCGTTTGCAAAACCCGGTTTCAAAGAGCTTTCTTGCCGCGTCGTCCTTGAAGCTCCTGATCATTGCCGTTAGAATATAACGGAAGACGTCATACGTCAAGCGGAATTCTAATCAGAGCGTGAATTTGTGCCGTCTTTTCCTCAAGCAGCGGAGCTTCGATGAAGAATCCACCACCTCGCGCAGTTTGATTCACGACTAGAATTGGGTTAGCCATGAGTGAATTTACGCATTTGCATTTGCATACCGAGTACTCGCTGCTGGATGGGGCGTGTGACGTTCAAAAGCTGGTGGACCGGGTGGCGGCGCTGGGGCAGCGGTCTGTCGCCATGACCGATCATGGGAATATTTATGGGGCGGTGCATTTTTTTGCGGCGGCTAAAGCCAAGGGAATCAAACCGATCCTGGGCTGCGAACTGTACATTTGCAAGAACGAGGACCACCGCATCGACCGCCAGCCGGGGGACGGGGACGAGAACAACCACCTGCTGGTGCTGGCCGAAAACGAAGAGGGCTACCGCAATCTGGTGCGGATTACCTCCGAGGCCTCGCTGCACGGCTTCTACCGCAAGCCGCGGGTGAGCAAGCGGTATCTGGCCGAAAATTCCAAAGGTTTGATTGGCTTCTCCGGCTGCCTGTCGGGCGAGTTGTGCGAGGAACTGATGGCCGGGCGCTACGAGAAGGCCAAGAGTGTAGCGCAGCAGTACGAGGATATTTTTGGCAAGGGTAACTTCTACCTTGAAATTCAAGACCAGGGGCTGGAGCAGGAGCGGCAGATTCACGAGGCGCTCTTCAGAATGGAGCGCGAGTCGGGAATTCCGATGCTGGTGACTAATGACTCGCATTACTTGTGCGGCGAAGATAGTCATGCGCATGACGTGATGCTGTGCGTGCAGACGGGCGCGAAGATACATGACAAGGAGCGCTTCCGGTTTGACTCGGATCAGTTCTTTGTCAAGAGCGCCGAGGAGATGGAGAGGATTTTTCCCGATGCGCCGGGAGTGACGCAGCGGACGATGGAGATCGCCGAGCGGTGCAGCTTGAAGCTGCATCCGGTGGACAATCCCTTTCCGGAGTTTGCCGTTCCTCCGGGACATACGATTGACAGTTACTTCGAGTTTGTTTGCCGGGAGGGTTATAAGAAGCGGCTCGATACAGGCGTGCGGGCGCTGGAGACGCGTGGACTGCGGCGGGCGACGCTGAGCGAGTATGATGCGCGGCTGGAGTTTGAGATAGGCATCATCAAGCAGATGAGTTACTCCGGGTACTTTCTGATTGTCTGGGACTTTATTAAATATGCGCGGGATCACGGGATTCCGGTGGGACCGGGACGTGGATCGGCGGCGGGTTCACTGGTGGCGTATGCGATGGAGATTACTAACATTGACCCGATGCAGAATGTGCTGCTCTTTGAGCGGTTCCTGAATCCGGAGCGCGTTTCCATGCCTGATATTGACGTGGATTTCTGCCAGAACCGGCGCGGGGAAGTGATTGAATATGTAACTCGAAAGTATGGGCGCGAGCAGGTGGCGCAGATTATCACCTTCAATACCATGGCTGCCAAGGCGGCGATCAAAGATTGCGGGCGGGCGATGGACATGCCATACGGCGATGTGGATAGGATTGCCAAGCTGATTCCCGCAACAGTGGGGATGACGATTGACGCAGCGCTGGAGGACGTTCCGGATCTGCGCAAGGCCTACGAAGGCGACGCGCAGATTCGCGAGCTGATAGACACGGCGAAGAAGCTGGAGGGGTTGGTGCGCGGGTCGGGAGTTCATGCGTCGGCAGTGGTGATTGCGCCGCGTCCGCTGACTGAGTTAGTGCCTCTGTCCAAGACCAAGAACGACGAAATTGTAACTGCCTATGATATGAAGTCTGTCGAAAAGATGGGCTTGCTGAAGATGGACTTCCTGGGTCTGACGACGCTAACAGTGATTGATGACTGTTTGAAGCTGATAGAAAGCATACGCGGCGAAAAAGTAGATATAGATGCTATACCGCTGGACGATGAGGAGACTTATAAGAAAGTCTTTCAGGCGGCGCTCACTTCGGGGGTCTTTCAATTTGAGTCGGGCGGGATGCGGGATATGCTGCGGCGTTACAAGCCGGACAGGATTGAGGATCTGACGGCGCTGACGGCGCTCTACCGGCCGGGTCCAATTCAGGGCGGCATGACGGACGACTTTATCGAGCGCAAGTGGGGACGGCGCAAGGTGGAGTATATGCTGCCGGAGATGGAGCCGGTGTTGAAGGAGACGCTGGGAGTTATCGTCTATCAGGAGCAGGTGATGCAAATCGCGAACGTGCTGGCGAGTTACTCGCTGGGCGAGGCGGATATGCTGCGCCGCGCGATGGGCAAGAAGAAGCCGGAGGAAATGGCGAAGCAGCGCGATCGCTTTATGAGCGGTGCCGAGGAGCTGGGACATCCCAAGGGAACGGCGGGCGATGTCTTCGACCAGATGGAAAAGTTTGCCGGGTATGGATTTAATAAGTCGCACTCGGCGGCCTATGGGTTGGTGAGTTATCAGACGGCTTACTTGAAGACGCATTATCCAACGGAGTTTATGGCCGCTCTGCTCACTTCGGAAACATCGAAACCGGAAAATGTGGTGAAGTATATCGGCGAGTGCAAGGAGATGGGCATCAAGGTCGAGCCGCCGGATGTGCAGATCTCCGGGAGCCAGTTTACGCCGCATAACTCGGCGGATGGGCTGGCGATCCGCTTCGGCCTGGCAGCGGTGAAGAACGTCGGCGGGAATGCGATCGAGTCGATTATGAAAGCCCGCGCGGAGGCGGGCGGACGCTTCAAGAGCTTCTGGGAGTTCTGCGAGAAGGTCGATCTGCGCGTGATGAACAAGCGGGTAATCGAATCGCTGATCAAGGCTGGAGCGCTGGATGCGCTGGGCAAGCGCGCGGCGCTGATGGCCGCTGTGGACAAAGCGATGGAGCGGGCGCAGAAGGCGCAGAGGGATGCGGCCCAGGGGCAAAGTGGACTCTTCGGCATCTTTGACGACGGGCCGAAGAAGGCGCAGGGCGACGATCTGCCCAAGGTGGCTGAATGGGAAGAGGGTGAGCGGCTGGCGAATGAGAAAGAAGTCTTGGGTTTCTTTGTCTCCGGGCATCCGCTCGATAAGTATGCGGAGAAGCTGCGCAATCTCACGGGGGTGATTCCTGTGGCCGAGGCGCTGGAGCGCAGGCCGCCGGAGAAGACGTGGGGGCGGCAATCGGACCCAGCGGATGAGATACAAGTGGCGGGCATGATTCTGGGGTTGAAGGTGCAGAAGACCAAGCGCGAGGGCAAGCTTTACGCGCAGGCGGCGCTGGAGGATGCTTCCGGCAAGATCGAACTGGTCTGCTTCCCGCGCGATTATGAGCGGCTGGCGGGGCAGTTGAAGATGGAGGCGCCGGTGCTGCTGCGAGGAACGCTGACCGGCGACGAGGACTCCGCGCCCAAGATTGCCGTCAGCGGGATTCAGTCACTCGATGAGGTGCAGGTCAAGCTGCCCACGGGGATCAGGATTCGCATCAATCTGGAGCGCGCTTCGGAGGAGATCTTTCTGGGTCTGAAGAGCGCGGCGGACGCTGCTCCGGGACCGGGCAAGGTGATGCTGAACCTGGAGAAAAAGGGCGAGTACACGGTGATTCTGGAGCCGGAGGGGATGAGCGTGGCCGCAGACCGCGGATGGGTGGAGCGCGTCGAGGAGCTGATTGGCCGGGGAACGGTGCAAGCGGTGGGGTGAGGCAGGAATAGATGGCAAAGTTGCGGCTTTGGGAAGATGCAGGTTGAGGTTCGTGGTATCTCAGGTCCGAATATATAGACCTAGGAAATTCGGCACCCAACTCTGACTGTTTCCTCTATGTCACCATTAAAATTCCGCAGCACTCAAGATATCCTTCACCTTCTTTTTCGCCAAGGTTGGAAATTGCGAAACAAATGCCGTTATAAATATTAATGAAGTCGGAAGGGTTTTATTGACAGCTGTAAGGAAATCAGATTGGCTTCGCCGCCCAAACCCCCAACAGCGCCTTCCAGAAGCCGGCTCTTCCACCGCGTGATCTGGTTGGCGTGCACGTCAAATTGCCCGGCCAGCTGGGAAAGTGTTCTTTCACCCTTGATAGCGGCCAAGGCCACCTTGGCCTTAAGGGCCGCTGTGTGGTTGCTGCGTGGACGTCGGTCCATCAATTCTCCTGATCGCAGCCATCTTAGGCTGCGGATGAACAGAACCTCCACTTCCCCCTGCCCGAATTTGCGAGATTGGATCTGATCGCTTGTTGTAAATGTGGCTATACTTATTGCAGTAGTATGGCGGTAGAAATTTGCCGAGAGCTGGATTTAGTGACGTGGAAAGCGATTGATTCGCCCATTAATGTCCAATTTCTTGCAGCACAGTATGATGCTGAAATCGAGAGGGCACTTGGTGATTTCAGTTGGGAAAGCCCCGATCGGACCGCTGTTCGCCTCCTAGCGAAGGCTGTCGATAGAAGTGTCTTGAAAGATCGAGGCTTTGAGTTTGAATGGGCATCAGGCCGTTGCCGAAAAGGAATGCCGACAATATCTCTCACGCTTAAGCCTGGTCCTTACCAAGTTCTTCTGAACTTACCTTGGGACGGAAAATCCATTGAGGAAATTGTTGACCGATCTAAGTTGCTTTTGAGTGCTCCTCCCGAGTCATGGCCCAATGTGGAATGGTCCAATACGGAAAAAGGGCTTGATTCACCACCTGTCGGCGGGTCAGGATGGAAAGAATGGCTTACTTGGAGGGTTTCGTGAAGCTGAGTCAGTATGGATTCTTCGTGTATTTGGCAGTTCTTGGACCTATACTGGCATTTGCCGGGAAGCCCAAGCCGTGTGTGACCGCCGACCAAGCCACCAAGCTCATCGACAAAGACATCTGCGTTTCGGCGCACATTTATGACGTGGTTGAACTTCCGGATGGGACGCGCTACCTGGATGTGTGCATGCCACAGACGCCCGATGAGCAGTGCCGCTTCACCATCGTGAGCCTGTGGGAGGATCGCGAGGACGTTGGCGAGTTGCGCAAATATCGTGATATGGACGTGCAGGTGCGCGGGATTGTGCGGCCCATGCACGGGCGGGCCGGGATGGTGGTCAGTCATGCGCGGCAGTTCTACGGTGGTCCGCCCAAGTTCAAACCGAATCCGAGACTGGCGCGTGGCTTCAACGCGGAGGAAAGCCGCGCGCCGATCCGCGACCCGAATCTGCGCGCGCAGGGCAGAGGACGGTCTTTTATGAATGCGCGGGAGAGGGAAACTCTGCCGGGAAGGTGAGAACTGTGAACTGGAAATTACAAACTGATTCTCGCTTCGGCCATCTCTTGCAGAATCGCTTCGGCGGCTTCTGCCGGGTCAGCGGCCTGAGTAATGGGGCGGCCCACCACCAGGTAGCTTGCGCCTAGCCGCAATGCCTCAGCAGGCGTGGCGATGCGCTTCTGGTCGCCGACAGCGGCTCCTGCAGGGCGAATGCCGGGGATCACCAGCACGCCTTCGGGCCCGGTGAGCGCACGCAGGCAGGCAACCTCTTTCGGCGAGCAGACAAATCCACGGATCCCGGCCTCCAGCCCCACACGGGCCAGCAGTTCCACCTGCGCGGCAGGTGAACGGTCAAGGCCAACCGCGTTGACCTGAGCCTGATCCATGCTGGTGAGCACGGTAACCGCCAGCAACTCCGGCGGATCAGCGACGCCCTCTAGCGCCGAGCGCGCTGCGGAGAGCATTGCAGGCCCCCCGGCGGCATGCAGCGTCATCATCTTCACGCCCATGCGCGTAGCCGAGCGCACCGCCGCGGCGACGGTGTTGGGAATATCGTGCAGTTTGAGGTCGAGGAAGACGGAGTGACTGCGCGCCACCAGCAACTCAACAATGGACGGTCCGGCGGCGACGAAAAGCTCCAAGCCCACCTTAAACCACGTGCAGGTATTCTCCAACCGGCCGACCAACTCGCCGGCAGAAGCTGCATCAGGCACATCCAGGGCGACAATCAACCGTTTGCGCGCCTCTTCGACATAGTCCATGTCGGGCGTGCGAGCAGAAGCAAAGGTGGGGTTCAGCCGTTCGGGGATGGGCATGGTTCTATCGTAAAGCAAAAACTCACGGGCCGCCCAAAAGCGGAATCTTCCGCAACCGGCGATGCGGAAGGCGCATTTGCCCCAGCGCTCAGGTTCACAACTGAGACACTGGACTCAAGAATCGCATATAATGGAGGTGAGTTAAGCGCATTCAGCGGCGCGGTTGAAAGGCGTATGCTGCTGAAACAGTTCACGGTTAGCTCGGTTCAAAACTTAATCCCCATGGATCCGATACGTGAATTGTTTTTGGCCGGCCTGCTAGTCTATTTTTTAGCGGCATTGGCGGGACTGGCCGCTCATCTTCGCAAGACGACCGCGACTTGGATCACGACTTTGCTTTGTATTGCGAGTGTGGTCGGCGCGGCGCTGGAGTTTTACGCATCGGCTGGCGCGCTGATTGCCGGCACGGAGTTCAACTGGACTCTGCCTTCGGGGCTTCCCTTCCTGCAATACAGCGTTCGCTTGGACCCGCTCTCTGCTTTTTTTCTGCTTGCACTCTCGCTGCTTGCCGCCTGCGTGGCCGTCTATTCGGTTGGGTACATGCGGCACGGAGCAGCCGCGCGCAAGCCCGGCCTGTTTTGCTGCTTTCTTAATCTGATGCTGCTGGCCTTGACGCTTGTTTTCACGGCTTCGAACGTCATCTTCTTTCTGGTTGCCTGGGAACTGGTTGTCGTTACCTCGTATTTTCTGGTCGTAACGGACCACGAATCGGAAGAAGCGCGCGACAGCGGAATGCTTTATATGCTGATGTCCCGCGGCGGCACAGGCATGCTGTACTTGGGTTTTCTGCTGCTGGCAACTGCCTCTGGAAGCATGGAGTATCAGGCTCTGCACGGCGCGGGCGGACGGCTCAATCCGACGCTCTCGGCGGCGGCTTTTTTATTGCTTTTCTTTGGCTTTGGCGTCAAGGCTGGCATCATTCCGCTGCATATTTGGCTGCCTGCTGCGCATCCGGTCGCGCCCAGCAACGTTTCCGCGCTGATGTCCGGCATCGTCATCAAGACCGGTATCTATGGAATGGCGCGGGTCTTCTTCGACTTCTATGGAGACGCTCCGGTTTGGGCGGGAATGCTGGTGCTAGTGGCGGGCGTGGTAGCGGCGCTGATGGGCGTCTTGTACGCGCTGATGGAGCATGACCTGAAGCGCTTGCTGGCCTATCACAGCATTGAAAATATCGGGATCATTCTGATGGGCTTTGGCTCGGCGCTGCTCTTCCGGTCCTTTGGGCATCCTCAACTGGCCGCGCTGGCGCTCATCGCGGGTCTGTTTCATACGCTCAATCACGGCGTCTTCAAGTGCCTGTTGTTCCTGGGCGCGGGCAGCGTCTTGCAGGGCGCGAAGACGCGCAACATGGAAGAGATGGGCGGCTTGATCCGGCGTATGCCCTGGACGGCATTCTATTTTCTGATCGGCGCCGTTGCCATCTCCGGGCTGCCTCCGCTGAATGGCTTCGTCAGCGAGTGGCTCACCTATCAGGGACTGCTGGCAGGCTTTGGCGCTACGCCTACCTTGACCCGCATGGCTTTTCCCATCGCCGGCGCACTGCTGGCGCTAACCGCGGCGCTGGCGGCGGCCTGTTTTGTGAAGGCCTTCGGGATTACTTTTCTGGCTCTGCCGCGCAGCGAAAATGCCGAGCGAGCCACTGAAGCGCCGCTTTCGATGACGGCGGGAATGGCGGGCCTCGCCATCGCCTGCGTTGTTCTGGGACTGGGAGCGACCTGGTTCCTTCCGTTCTTTGCGCCCATTACGCAGCAGGCTTTGGGCGTGCAGATCAACGGGCAACTGCTGGCCGGGAACGGGCTTTTGCTGACGGCAGGTTCGGTGCAGAGCGGAAGCGTCTCGCCGCTCGTGATCGCGCTGGCGCTGATTGCTTTGGGGATGGTTCCGCTGGGGCTTTGGCTGGTCTTGGGACGCCGGAACGGAGCGCGGGCCAAGAGCGTAAGCGGCCCCACATGGGATTGCGGATTGCCGGGGCTGACGGCTGCCCATGAATATACGGCCACCGCATTTTCCAAACCGCTGCGCATGATCTTCGGCGCTCTCTTTCGCCCCAAGCGCGAGATCCAGGCGAATTTCGAGGTTTCGCGGTATTACCCCAAGTCGATTCACTTCGAGTCGGAGATTCAGCCGACCTTTGAAACGCACATTTACTCGCCCATCCAGAAAGGGATTCTGGCGCTGGCCGAGCGGATGCGCAGAATTCAAACCGGCAGCATCCATGCCTATCTAGCGTATATTTTTGTCACGCTGATTCTGCTGCTGATCTTTGGGGTGCGCCCATGATTGCGCAAATCCTCCAGGCCGTCTTTCAGGTCGCGCTCGTGCTGCTGCTTTCACCACTGCTGACGGGATTGAATCGCACATTGAAGGCTCGGGTGCAGACGCGGCGCGGGCCGGGGCTGTTGCAGCCCTACCGCGATCTCTACAAGCTGCTGGGCAAAGGGATGGTGATTCCCGACACGGCCTCGTGGATCTTTTCAGCGACGCCCTTCGTGCTGTTTACCACCGTGCTGCTGGCCAGCCTGCTGATTCCGGCCATCTCCGCGCAGGCGCCGTTCAGCTTGTATGGCGGCGTGCTGGCTGTGGTCTACCTATTGGCGCTGGGCCGTTTTTTTCTGGCGCTGGGCGGCTTGGATACGGGCAGCTCCTTCGGCGGATTGGGCAGCAGCCGTGAGATGACCATCTCCGCCATCGCTGAACCCGCGCTGATGCTGGCCGTCTTCTCGGTCGCCATCGGAGCCGGTTCCACCAATCTCAGCCTGGTGGCGCAGGCCGGGCTTGGGCAGAGTTGGCGCTTTCTTGCGCCCTCGCAGATGCTGGCTTTTGCCGCGCTGTTTATTGTTTTGATCGCGGAGACCGGGCGGATTCCCGTGGACAATCCGGCCACGCATCTGGAATTGACGATGATTCACGAGGCCATGATCCTGGAATACTCCGGGCCTTATCTGGCGCTGATCGAGTGGGCGGCGGCGATCAAGCAGTTGGTGTTGATGACGTTGCTGGTGAATGTTTTCTTTCCCTTCGGCCTGAGCGCCAGTTGGGCTCCGCTGGCGCTCGCGATTAGCCTGGGCTGGTTTCTGTTGAAGTTGTTTCTGTTGTCGTTGGTGGTGGTGGCCGTCGAAGTCACCAATGCCAAGATGCGCCTCTTCCGTGTGCCGGAACTGCTGGCGATTGCTTTTGTGTTGAGCGCCCTGGCGCTGGTTTCTACATTTTTGTTTCAAGGGTAGAAGAGAACTGGAAACTGTCTCATACACCGGCATTAATTGGGCACGGTTGAATGTTTTGAAGGAATTTGAATTGATGTTTTGAAAGGGCACGGCTTTACAGGCTGCGGAAAACTCGATAACAGGCCTGTTTTGTAACAGGGCACGACTTTAGTCGTGCCGAAAGCGCACAAAACGAAGTTGGGCTTTAGCCCCTGAGGGAAGTTTTTCGACCGATGTTGATTGCAGAAAATGGAAGGAGCAGGAGCCTTTCGGTCTTGGCTTTTGTCTCTAATTCATAACTCTCGTCAAATACGACTGTGGAGGATTTTGTGCTGGATAAGTTCAATTCATGGACGCAGGAAATTCTACCTGCACTGATTTCTTCAGGCATGAAGGTAGAGGTTATTGTTTGTCAGCCAACTTCCAATCCAGCCATTCGACTTGATATTGAGACCAAACAACATGCATTTGCAACGATTGGATTCTGGTCAACGGGTGATTACGCCCTCGAAGCTATCGACTTCGACGGAAATGCAATTTATATGCACTTGGGACATGTTCAATCGGAGACTTCCTTGGACGATGAATTTCGAGATTTCTTCAAATCGTTAGAAACGTAATTTCCAAAAATCGAGTAGTAAAGGTAGAAAAATGCACTTCTGGCAGGACGCACAATTCGGGAACCGCATGATCACGCTGATGGCGGCGCTGCTTCTTGTTCTGCAAATCATGATGGTGACGCAGCGCTGGCTGATCACCAGCATCCGCAGCTTTGCGCTGCAATCGCTTCTGCTGGCCTGCATCGCCACCACCATCGCCTACTACAACAACGCTCCGCATATCTACGCCGCCGCCGCGTTGATGCTGGTGGTCAAGGTCATTGCACTGCCTGTGCTCTTCGAGAAGCTGGCGCGCCGCATCGAGATTCATCAGGAGATTGAGCCACTGGTCAATGCGCCCATCTCCGTGATCACCGCCGGCCTGCTGACGCTGTTGGCGTACGTGGTCGCCGAATCCTTTCACCGGCCCGATGAGCCGCTGGGTCCGGCCAGCCTCGGCCACAATACGCTGGCCGTCGCCATTGCAATTTTTCTCATCGGCTTCTTCATGATGCTCAACCGCCGCAAGGCGTTGAGCCAGGTGTTGGCGCTGTTGTCGCTGGAAAACGGAATCTTCCTCGCTGCCATTTCACTGACCTACGGAATGCCGATGATTGTGGAAGTGGGAATCTTCTTCGATGTGCTGGTCGGGGGCGTGGTCCTGGCCATTCTTGTCTACCAAATTCGCGATACCTTCGATTCGATGGATGTCAGCCGGTTGACCCGGCTGAAAGGCTGAAGCTCAATGATGATCCTCCTGCTCTTGTCGATTCCCTTGCTGGCATGCGGCCTGACGGCCCTCGTGCGCAGCCGGCGATCGATGGAGGCAATCCACCTGGCGTCCGCCGCCTTGTCGTTCGCTGCTGCCATCTTGCTGGCCGAAGAGGTTCTACGCCTGGGAACGGTTTCCATCGGCAATGGATTCCTTTACGCGGATCAGCTCAGCGCGCTCACAGCGTTGCTGACCGCATTTGCGTATCTCGTCTGCGCTCCCTATGCCGTCGGCTACCTGCGGCGCGAGGAAGCGGATCAGCATCTGGCTCCCACGAGCGACGAGCGCGGAACGGACGCGCTGCCCAAACTGCGGATGTATTACACGCTGACGCCGCTTTTTGTCTTCTGCATGTTCCTGGTGGTCACGGCCAACAACCTGGGCGTGATGTGGGTTGCCGTCGAAAGCACAACGCTGGCCTCCATCTTTCTGGTGACGTTCTATGGGCGTCCGACCTCGCTGGAGGCGGCATGGAAATACGCGATGATCGGCAGCGTCGGGTTGTCGATGGCTCTGCTCGGAACGGTTTTAACCTACTACTCAGCCCGTATGGCTCTGGGCGGCGACAGCGTGAGCGCGCTCAACTGGTCGGTGCTTGTCTTGCACGCTTCCCAATTTGACAAGAGCGTCATGCGCCTCGCATTCATCTTCATCCTTCTAGGCTTCGGAACCAAGGCCGGCATGGCGCCCATGCATACTTGGAAGCCAGACGCCTACAGTGAAGCTCCGATCCCCATCGCCACGCTCATGGCCACGGCGGTCTTGAATTGCGCGCTCTATGCTCTTGCCCGATTTAACGCACTGACAGCTCTCTGTCTAGGCCCAGCTTTTTCGTCGCATCTGCTGATCCTCTTCGGCCTTCTTTCTGTCGGAGTCGCAGTGCCATTTATCCTAGTGCAACGCAGCGCCCGCCGCCTGCTGGCCTATTCCAGCATCGACAATGGCGGCATTATGGTTCTTGGCCTGGGCTTTGGCGGAGCCTTTGGCGCGCTCGCCATGCTGCTGCATATGACCTATCACACCGTCACCAAACCGCTTCTGTTCTTCTGCGTTGGTAACGCCCAGCAGCATACCAAGAGCGACAGCCTGCGCAAGGCCGCGGGCGGACTGATTCACGCCCTGCCGATCACCGCGCCCATGCTGTTGCTGGGTGCGCTGGCGGTCACCGGCACACCGCCCTTCGGCCTCTTCCAGAGCGAGTTCATGGTGATGCGGGCGGGCTTTGCAGGGCCGTATAGGGGCGCGGCCGTTCTGCTTGTCGTCTTTCTGGTGGCTATCTTCTGCGGCATCTTTCATCAGTTTTCGCAGATCGTGCTGGGTTCGCCACGCGGCGTGCCGCGCGAACCGATCTGCCCTTGGAAGACCATTCCCGTGATCGTGCTTGCGCTGCTCGTGATTCTGACGGGATTTTGGCTGCCCGCTCCGCTGTATCAACTGATGGACGGCGCGGCGCGCATACTGGCGGTGCATCCATGACCCAATCCAATGCCCGCAGCTTCGACAAAATCCGCTCGCGTTGCGGCATCGCGTTTGAAAGCTGGAACGAGGCCAATGAGGCCGAAATCCACGCCGTCGTGGCGCTCTCCAGTATTCGTCCCATGGTTGCCAGCTTTATTGAAAGCGGCTGCCGATTGGCCTGCGTCTTTGCCGAGGACAGAATCGCCTCGGAAGCCAGCTTCCTCCTCTATCACCTCTTCGACCATCCAGGAGACAACCGCTTTCTTCTAGTCCGGTCTTCTATTCCAGCCAGCAATCCCGCCTTCCCTTCGGTTTCGGACGAGGTCCCCGCGGTGAACTGGCAGGAGCGCGAGATTCAGGACTGGTTTGGAGTCGTTGCCTCAGGCCATCCCAACCCCCGCCGCGTCGCCCTGCATGACAATTGGCCGCGGATTCACCCCTTGCGGAAAGACTTTCCCATTGACACTGTTCTTCCGCCCTTTGAAGGGGAGCGGCACACCTATCGCCCCACCCATGGCGAGGGCGTCTTTCACATTCCCGTCGGGCCAGTCCATGCCGGCATCATTGAGCCGGGCCATTTCAACTTCGCTGTGGCCGGTGAGCCGATCCTCTATCTCCAGTTGCGCATGTTTTATACTCACAAGGCCATCGAGAAGCGCTTCGAGAAACTGCCGGTCCGTCACGCCGTCTATTTGGCTGAGAGCATATCGGGAGACTCCAGCTTCTCGCACGGAACCGCCTTCTGTATGGCAATTGAACGCGCCGCGAGCATCGAAATCCCCGTGCGCGCAAGGCGCATGAGGACGATTCTGCTGGAACTTGAGCGTCTCTACAACCATGTCGGCGACATCGGCGCCATCGCCACCGATGTGGGCTTCGGCGTGGCCAACGCACACGCCAGCCGGCTGCGCGAATTTATCCTCGGCGTGAATGAAGAACTGACTGGAAGCCGCCTGCTGCGCGGGGTGGTCTGCCCCGGCGGCATGCGCCGAGATTGGACCGAGCAGCAGATCAGGGATTGCCGCGCGGCTCTGAAAAGCGTTGTAGAGGAGTTCGCCGACCTGATGCGTATCATTAACGGCTCCGATTCCACCCGCGACCGTCTCGATCACACCGGGATTCTGCACCCCGATCAAGCCAGCGATCTGGGTATCGTGGGCGTCGCCGGACGAGCCTCTGGAGTGAACCGCGACCTGCGCCGCGACCATCCCTACGCCGCCTATGGCGAAGTTTCTTTCCAGGTTCCCGTCTATCAGGAGGGCGATGTCCTCAGCCGGATGCGAGTGCGCGTCGATGAGGTCGCGGAGTCGCTCACCATGATTCGAGAGATCGCTGCGCGCCTGGCCCCCGGCCCTTACCGCATCGCCCTGCCGCCCCTGAAGCCGGATTGCACGGCGCTGGGCGCAGTCGAGGGCTGGCGCGGCGAGATTCTGCATTGGATTCGCACCGGTTCCGACGGCCGTCTGGAGCGCTGCAAGATCAAAGACCCTTCGCTGAGCAACTGGCCCGCGCTGGTCGAGGCCGTCAAGGGAAACATTATTCCTGACTTTCCTGTGATCAACAAAAGCTTCAACCTTTCATACTCCGGAACGGACCGCTGAACCATGTTCAACATCTTCAAAAAATCCGCGCAAACCGGCCTGGTCACCATCGGTTATCCACAGAAACCGGCGCAGATCTCTGCGCAGTTCCGTGGCGCGCCGGCCTTTGATTTCGCCGCATGGCGGGATGCGCGCTTAGCGGCGGAAGCATGCCCCACCGGCGCAATCCAGATTCGGGATGCGGATGCTCGGCGCACGGTCACCGTCGATTACGGACTCTGCAATTTCTGCGGAGAATGCGCGGAGGCGGATGCCAGCGGCGCGATCAAGATCACGCAAAACTTCGACCTAGCCGTTCACGAGCGTGACGATCTGATCGTGACCGCCGAGTATCCGCTTCAGCCGGACGGAAGCCAGGGCGAACTCGCCAGCTTGCGCACTGGCGATTCGTCTCAGAGTCTCCCCTTGGAAGCTTTGGAAGAAAAGCTCCAGCATAAAATTCACAGCCTTTTGGGCCGTTCGCTCGCCATCCGCCAGGTGGATGCCGGCTCCTGCAATGGTTGCGAGATCGAGATCGGCGCATTGAACAACCCCATCTATGATCTGGAGCGGCTGGGCATTCATTTTGTCGCCTCTCCCCGTCACGCTGATATGCTGCTGGTCACAGGGCCCGTCACACGCAATATGGAACTGGCGCTCGTGAAGACCTGGCGCGCCACGCCGGAACCGAAGCTCGTTGTCGCCTCCGGAAGCTGCGCCATCAGCGGCGGAATCTTTGGCATCAACTACGCCACGCGCGGCGGTGTCAGCGCGGTGCTTCCTGTGGATGTCTTCATCCCCGGCTGCCCGCCGCGCCCCCACGCGCTGCTGCATGGAATCCTCTTGGCGCTGGGGCGGATGGAGCAGCGGGAACTGCCGCGTCAAGTTACGTCTGCAATGAACGAATACTTGAGCTAACGCACTCGTTACCCCATTTATGAAAATTCCAACGCGTTTGTGTTGTTTTCGGGCATTCCAGTGCTTCATTCCAGGACGCTGTGATTTTAATGCGCAGCAGGAAAGCGCCTCGCTGCCCGGAGAATTCCGTGCCTGAATCTAACTCCATCCGGCCGACCTACGCAGAGAGCTTTCGCTGTATTGGCTCGGAGTGCGAGGATACCTGCTGCCAAGGCTGGGGGGTGCCCATCGACCAGGCATCGTATACAAAATATCAGCAGCTTCCCACAAGCCAGTTGCGCTCGCTGATCGACGCCAACATTCTGACGATGCCTGAAGGAGCCAAGCCCAACAACTTCGCTAAGATCCGCATGGACGGCGCCAGCCAATGTCCGATGCTCACCGCCGACCGCCTCTGCCGCATTCAGTTGGAGCTGGGTGAGAGCTATCTTTCCCATATTTGCGCCACCTATCCTCGCATCGTTCATCAGATTGGCGGCGTTCAAGAAACCGCGCTTACGCTTTCCTGTCCAGAGGCTGCGCGCGTGGTCCTGCTGAATCCGGAACTGCTTGCGCGAGAGCTGCATACAGTGGCTGAACAGTCCCGCGCAACCATTATCGAAGCGGCGGCGATGGAAGGTTCCTCCGTGCTTTTGCCGTGTTTCTGGCCGATTCGCCAGATCGTTCTGTCGCTGATCGGCAACCGAACCTATCCGCTTTGGCAGAGGCTGTTTCTGCTCGGAGTCCTATGCCGCCGCCTGGATTCTATCGGCAAGGGTGAATTGGAGCGCAATGTGGCGGAGTATTTAGCCGATTTTACCGCGGCCGTCGCCACGGGCAGCTTGCGTTCGGCAATGGAGGCTCTTCCGCTGGACCGCGCGGCCCAGTTGGACGTGGTGTTGCGCATGGCGGGAATGATGTTGCACCGCTCCAACGTCAGGCCGCGCTTTGTGGAGTGCGTACACGCATTTACAACAGGCATAGGCAACGGGCCCGGTGCAACGCTGGAGAGCCTGACCGAACACTTTACCTTGGCGCACGACCGTTACTATGCTCCATATTTTGGCCGTAATCCGCACATCCTGGAGAACTATCTGGCCAACACCGTTCTTCGATGCCGGTTTCCCTTCGGCAAAGCGAGCGTTCAAACCACCATGGAACGGGAGTACGCGCTGTTAACCGCACAGTTTGCGCTGTTGAAAGGTTTTCTCATCGGAGTTGCCGGCTATCACCGCGAGGCCTTTTCAGCCGGAGACGTGATCCACACCGTTCAGGCCACGAGCAAGCATTTTGAGCATCACCCGGAGTTCCTCGAATTAACCTTTGATCTACTGCGGGAGAGCCGGATGGACGGAGCGCGGGGACTGGCGATCCTGCTCAGAAATGCCGGGCCAGCCGCCCCCAAGCCATTCTTGCCAGAAATCCCAGCAACAGGGCCGCATCCTCCCCTTCTAGTCAGTGAATGATTACCGGCGTGCGGTGCTTGCAGCCGCAGGAACGGCGCAGCACAATCTCCACAGGCAGGATAATCCTGTTGCCGGTGTGGGAGGTTTCATTGCGCGCGATGCGGTCAAAGAGCAGGTTTGTCGCCACTCGTCCCATTTCCAGGGCCGGCTGCCGAACAACCGTTACCGGAGGCGCAGTGAATTCCGCCATGTTAAAGTCATCAAATCCTACAAGGGCAAGATCGTTCGGAACTCTTACTCCCAAGCGGCTGGCCGAACTCAAGATAAATCCCGTCGCCAGGGTATTCGAAGTAAAAACCGCAGTGATCGCATTTGGCCCTTTCAACCTTTCGCGCAATGCTTGTTCGGTTTCCTCCTCTGTTTCGCAGCCAAAGAATGAATTCTCCTTGAGACCCGCATCCTGGAGGGCGCGGCGATAGCCCTGGAAGCGCGCGTTAATGGTAAAAAGGCTCCGGCTGAGTCCCATAAATGCAATGCGCCGATGCCCATGCTCGATCAGATGCTCGACGATACGCCGCGCGCCTGCGGTGTTCTGCACCAGCACCACATCGATTGCCGGGTCCGGGAGTGGGCGGTCAAATGCCACAACGGGGGTTTTTCCGAATAGGCTTTGGGTAAGACGCGTCTCGCGAAACTTGGTGGGAATGACCATCAGGCCGTCTACGTGGCGCTCCAGCATTTGCTCCGCATCGGCATATTCCGAGTCAGGATCTTCATCCGAGGTGGTGATAATCACCGAATAGCCGTGCTGTTTGGCAACCATTGTCACGGCATGAGCGCAATTGGCAAAGAACGGATCGTAGAGGTAAGGAATAATCAGGCCGATGGTATGGCTCCGCTGGCCGCGAAAGGCGCGCGCCAGCGCATTCGGACGGTATTTTAATTGATCGATTGCCGTCTGCACGCGCTTTGCCGTATCGGCCGAGACGCTTACTGTACCGCTCAGTACGCGTGAAACAGTCATGGTGCCCACGCCCGCCAACCGGGCAACGTCGCTCATCGTGGGCTTCTTCTGCACAACCGGTACTGTATCTTTGTACCTCGCTCCAAGCGCAGATTGACTTCCAGGCTGTTTAGACAATTCGAACTCTCCAATCACAGTTTACTTTAAATATACAGTCAACAGTCCAGGTAAATACCGCAGGATCGGAGGAACAGCCCCCATCCGATCAGAGTTCCAAATGATTGATATATCGCTGAACATCCGGTGAATGATCATGCAAGGTCAGCTGAAGTAGGTACATGCCACGAAAACCAATCAAGATGCCCTGATAGCAGCTTTGATCGGGCAGGATAACCGCAAAACTGACGCGGAAGCGGTCGTCGATTGCGATATAGAGAAATTCACAGCCGAATCCGCGCGCTTCGCCGCGCCGTTTTCAGGCATAGAAGGGATGGTATTGCCAGACGCCAAGGTGGACTCAGGCGGACTCGGCTTCCCGCAGATTCTGGTCAAAGACCGCGTCAGGCTCGGCAAGCCTGATCAGACGATGCAAGTAGGCCCGCGAAATACACAGGCTGCGCGCCGCCAGCGTCTTATTCCCATTGTTCTCACGGACGGCGGTAACGGCCAGCTTGATCTTGTAGTCGCGCAATTGCCGTTCAAAAGAGCCGGCTGGATGGTAATCGCCGATATCGACCACATCGCCGATATCCCCCAGATCGCCGTCAGCTTCCTCGATGCTGATGCTCAAATCCTCCCCGCGAATGGTTCTTCCCGCGGAAAGAATGATGGCCCTCTGCATGACGTTTTCCAGCTCGCGCACATTGCCGGGCCAGAGATAATGCTGAAGCATTGAGAGCGCATCCGGTTCAATATCATCCATCGGCTTCTGGAACATCTGGCTATATTGGCGCAGGAAATGCCGCGCAATGCGCGGAATGTCCTCTGGATGTTCGCGAAGGGTAGGCGATTCAATCCGCATCACGTTGATGCGGTAAAAGAGATCCTGACGGAACTTGCCTTCGGCCACCAGCTTGGAGAGATCCTGATGCGTGGCGAAGATCAGGCGAGCGCGCAAAGGGATGAGCCGATTGCTGCCCAGGCGGCTGAACTCCATCTGTTGAAGTACACGCAACAGCTTGACCTGCGTAAAGAGGCTCAGGTCGCCAATCTCATCCAGAAAGAGCGTGCCATCCGCGGCCTGCTCGAAGTATCCCTCGCGCGCCCCAACTGTTCCGGTGAATGCGCCCTTCTCGTGGCCAAATAACTCGGCCTCAATCAGCGTCTCCGGGATGGCGCCACAGGAGACGGCCACAAAGGGCTTGGCAGCGCGGGAACCAAGATTATGAATAGCGCGCGCAATCAGTTCTTTACCCGTTCCGCTTTCGCCGGTGACCAGCACAGCGGCATTCAGATTGGTGACGCGATGCACCAGTTGATAGACCCGCTGCATCTGCGGGCTGGCGCCAATCATCTTGTCGCAACTGGCGGGCACATCCAACTGCTGCTGCACAGTCTCAAGTTGCTGCCTGAGCGTGGAGTTTTCATACGCCCTGCAGAGCATGGTCTTGAGATCGCGAATGGAGGGCGGCCGGCGACAGTAGCCGAAGGCGCCGGTGCGCACCAACTCAAAAGCGGTGGAACGAAGGCCGTCTTCGGCCATCACCACCGCTGGAACCCGGGTCGCAATCAGGCGCTGTGTACAACCGATGCGTTCCTGCAATGAATCATGATTCGAATGCAGATCCAATATCATGACATCGCAGTCACCGGCTGCCCGCATGACATGCATTCCGTCTTCATCCGGCTCAAGAAGGATTTCAAACTCTTTGCCGAGAGCAGACGCAAGTAGGGTATGGAGCGTACGGTCTTCCGAATAGAGTCCAACTTTGATCATGAACGGACCTGCTCCAACAGGTTACCCTACCAGCCCTTAATCGTGAAAGTAAAGGCAATCTATTTGCGGAATCACCGGCAGGACACCGACAAGGCTATACACCAACACCCAGACGACCATCCTGCAATGCCTGACTCCGTGCAACGATATTAATGACAAATCGACGTTGTGTCGATCTTACTTTGGTAATCTTGTCCCGATTTTCGGCCATAAATTTTCCTGTCCCGAAACAACACAAACGTGAGCGTCGTCGGAATTCATCGCCAATATCTCCTCAGTATTTCAGAAATCTTCAGATTATACCTCAACTATCTCCTTTATATTATGCATGATACGCATATTTTTCGATCGAGCGTTGGGTGCTGAAATACAGATCCGGGTCGAATCTTCAGTTCGAAATCGGTTAGCAAAATAGTGCGCGAATGGAAACAATCGGCCTCACAGTAATCGTTTATTGGGTACTTAATAATTTGATTCGTGGTTTCGGAATTTTATAGATAAATGCTTTTATGGCCGATTTGGCGCATTTTCTTTTTGAGACGGAGATCCAGGGGATCACTGGAATTTCGGTGAAATGGTGTATACCCTCCGCTTCACCGGGTAGAGCCCCACCAGTAAACATCTGTCTACACCCTTCCACCGGTTCACAATTGACTATTCGATTTTCGGTCACTATTGGCCTAAATTCATGCATTTAGGACTTTAGGAACTTTGGTCAGCAAATTGCAGCAAGTGAGAGCGACAGTTTGGAACGCTCTCTCCCTGTAACGCGGAGAGACGAGAAAGGGGGTGGGCATGCACACGAACTGGTTAGCTTTATGGCCGACTATCATTATTCTTTTTATGGCAACGATCACGGATTTGCGCAGTCGCCGCATCCCCAACTGGCTTGTCCTTCCTTTTCTTGCGGTGGGCATCGTAGTGTCTCCGTGGCGTCCGGAATGGCCGGACTGGTACGGAGCGCACAAGGGCCTTTGGCTGCCCGCGGACTGGTCGAGCTTTCGTCAAGGCATTTGGCCGGAGAGCAGTCACGGATTCGGCTGGCATGGCCTTGGCCAGAGTTTATCTGGCCTTGGGCTTGGCTTTTTACTCTTTGGGATTTTATTTTGGAAGTTCGGCATGGGAGCTGGGGATGTGAAGCTCGCCGCCGCGATCGGGGCCTGGATTGGCCCGCAACAATTGATATGGGCGCTTTTTTTCACCAGCTTGGCCGGAGGAATCATGGTGCTCAGCTGGATCGCCTATCTCAAAGTTTTCAGGAATTTGATACGGTTTGCATGTGATTTTCTCTTCGGTCGGAAGAGGGAGCTTCAAGACAATCCTGGGAATTCTATCGCCAGTTTGCTGAAGCGCAACATACCGTACGCTCCGGCAATCGCCGTTGGCACGTTGATGTCCTTTTTGGCTTTTTGAGCTTTGGGAGCAGGTTTTATGACCGACTCATCCTCGACCTATCATTTTTTGGAGCACCAGCAAGACAAGCATCGCTCGACAGGGGGGAACAAACCCGTGAACTCAGACACTTCTCCGTATCTCGATGACCAGTACCCGGATTCTCTCGGAAGCGATCTACTTTCTATCGCGCTGATTGGACCGGACGAAGGACGCCGCAAGGCGGCAGCCACTGCGCTAGCCGGATGCCAGGGGGGGGAAATCCGCGAGTTTTCCACCTATCCGCCTAGTCTGGACGATGTGCCTAAGCTGCTTGAGCAGCGTTACGACGTGATCATCATCGATCTAGACAGCATGCCAGAATACGCTTTGGAGCTGGTAGAGAGCATCTGCGCCAATGGCGCGTCGACGGTCATGGTTTATTCGGTGAAGGCCGATTCAGAGTTGCTGGTTCGCTGCATGAGAGCCGGGGCGCGCGAGTTCTTGACCTTGCCATTCACGCACAGCACGATGGCTGAAGCACTGGTGAGAGCTTCGGCGCGCCGCCCAGCGGCTCGCCCCTCCAAGAAGACAGGCGGCAAGCTGTTAGCCTTTTTGGGCGCCAAGGGCGGGGACGGCGTGACCACGCTGGCCTGCAATTTTGCCGTATCCATGGCCAAGGAGTCGGGCCAAAGTACTCTGCTGATTGATCTGGATTTGCCGCTGGGTGATGCCGCGCTGAACCTGGGCGTGGTCGCTGAGTACTCGACGATCAACGCGCTGCAGAACGCCGCACGGCTGGACTCGGCCTTCCTCTCCAAGCTGCTGGTCAAGCACAGTTCAGGCGTCTCGGTGCTGGCCGCGCCGGGCAAATTTCCGCAGTTTCCGGCGACCAATGACGCGATTGATCGTCTGCTTGCAGTGGCGCGGCAGGACTTTGACAATGTGGTCATCGATATGGGGTCCCGGCTTGATCTGATGGGAACCAGCCTCTTCAAGGACGGCTCCACGGTTTATCTGGTCATTCAGGCCGGCATCGCCGGGCTGCGCAACTCGAATCGCTTGATCTCGCAGTACTTCGCCACTGGAATCCCCAAACTGGAGATTGTGCTCAACCGCTACGAACCGCGCACTTTGGGAGTGGCGGAAGACCAGATCACCAAAGCTCTGACGAGGCCGGCGCAGTGGAAGATTCCCAACGACTATGCCGCCGTGCGGCGCATGCAGACCACGGCCATTCCGCTGGCGCTGGAAGACTCGCCCATCTCCCGGCTGATCCGGCAGATGACGCGCACGGCTGCGGGAATGCCGACGGTTCAGGAGAAGAAAGCCGGATTCAGTCTCAAAAGTCTCAGCCGCAGCTTTTCGGGCAGGTCGTCTTCGGCAACCGATGAGAGCTCGAGCTTTACGCAGCTCGGCCTAGGTTCCGGACCGGAACAGCCTATGGCTGCGCGGCACTCGATCGCTCCCGAGCCTCCGCCCCAGGTAAAGCCTGTTATATCCGCTCCCGTTCAGCCTCCGCCTGCGGCGGCAGCGCCGTATGTGCCGCAAGAGATCGCTGACCGCACCCCTGCTCAGCTCAAGCGTCCCGCGCCAATCGCGCCCGTGCCAGTCTCCACTCCCGCACCCGTCCGGCAGCAAGGTCCGCTGGAGACACGCACATATAAAGGCGCCACCTATGTGAAGAGCGCGGACGGCGAATGGCACATCCAGCAGGAACCGGCTCAGCCGGTTCGTGAACCCGCCCCAGCCCCAGTTCCAGCCGCAGTCCCAGCTCCGGCACCCGTTCCTCCAGCCCCGATCAAGGTTGTGGAAAAAGAGACTCCGGCGGTAGCGTGGTCGACGCCCGCGCCGATCACCTATGGCACTCCGCTGACCACCACGCAGCTCCGGGCTATGGCTTCGGTTCCCGGAAAATTCTCGTACTCGCCCAGCCTGGGCGAGATGCTCTCGGCGGGGACTCATACGCTCTCGGTTACCTTCACGCCGAACGACACAGCCGGTTACACGACTGCTCAGGCTACTGTGTCTTTGATCGTCACCAAGGCCACGCCAGCCATTACCTGGCCGGCGCCCGCGCCGATTCCCTACGGCGCTCCGCTCAGCGCCGCGCAGTTTAACGCCACTGCTTCGATTTCGGGAAAATTCTCGTATACTCCTGCGGTGGGCGAGGTACTCTCGGCGGGAACGCACACGCTTTCCGCTGCTTTTACTCCAGATGACGCAGAGGGCTTTCTGACGGCTCAAGCATCCGTACAGCTGACCGTCACCAAAGCAACTCCAACTTTTACATGGCCAGCACCAGCGCCGATCGCCTATGGCACTGGCCTCGGCGCGGCTCAACTCAATGCGACCGCATCGGTTCCAGGCAAGTTTACCTATACTCCAGCCGCCGGCGCAGTGTTGCCTGCCGGAGTTCAGACGCTGTCAGCGGTTTTCACGCCGACCGATGCAACTAATCACACCTCTGTGCAGGGCACAGTTTCACTGACCGTTACCAAGGCCACGCCGACCGTTTCCTGGCAGAAGCCCGCGCCGATCGTTTATGGAACCGCGCTCAGCGCCGCGCAACTCAACGCCACCTCGCCGATTCCAGGGAAATTCACATATATTCCTTCAGTCGGCGCCGTGCTGGCGGCGGGGACACATACGCCCACGATGACTTTTGTTCCGACCGACAGCACAAACTATATACCCGTCCAGGCGGCTATTACGCTGACGGTCACCAAGGCAACGCCGACCATCGCGTGGCCAGTTCCAGCCTCCATTACTTACGGCGATCCGCTGAGCGCCACGCAACTCAACGCCACGGCCTCGGTTCCCGGCAAGTTCACGTATACGCCGGCTGCCGGAGAGGTTCTGCCGGCGGGAACCCACTCTCTCTCGGTACTCTTCACGCCTACCGACAGCGCGGACTACGCTGCCGTGCAAAGCAGCGTTTCGCTCACAGTAACCAAAGCCAAACCGACAGTGATCATGTGGCCGACACCCACCTCGATCACTCAAGGGACACCGCTCAGCGCCTTGCAACTGAATGCGACCGCGCCGGTTCCCGGCAAGTTTGTTTACACGCCGGCAGTCGGTGAGGTACTTTCCGCAGGAGCGCATACGCTCTCCGTGCTTTTCACTCCAGTTGACAGCAACTTCCCTCCCGCGCAGGCGGCCGTCTCGCTGAGCGTAACCAAAGCCATACCCACAATCACCTGGACAGCCCCTGCCGCCATCTCCTACGGAGCCCCGCTCAGCGCCACCCAGTTGAATGCAAAGGCGTCGGTCCCAGGCAGCTTTGTGTATGCTCCAGCGGCCGGGGAAGTGCTTCCCGCGGGAACACACACACTGTCGGCGACTTTCACTCCACGGGACACCGCGGATGTTGCGACGGCGCAGGCTGAAGTTTCGCTGACCGTCTCCAAGGCGACACCCCTGATCACGTGGTCAGCGCCTGCCGCCATCTCTTATGGAACCCCGCTCGGCGCCACCCAACTCAATGCCACGGCGTTGGTTCCCGGATCGTTTGTTTATACCCCCTCGGCCGGCAACGTGCTGACGCCGGGTACGCAAAAGCTTTCAGTAACCTTTACCCCCAAAGACACTGCGGATTTTACCTCCGCGCAAACGACCGTGTCTCTGGTCGTTGAAGGTTTGCCGAATATCGCATCACTCATGCCGGCCACGGTTGAGTTCGATGCGGATTACACTGACCTCGCCGACGCGACGCAGGGGACGCAGCCAAGCAGCAGCGCTCCTGATCAGCAGAGTAAACTTGAAACACGCACTTACAAAGGTGCTACTTACGTGAAGGGAGCCGATGGCCAATGGTACCTCCAGAAGAAATAGAATTGAACGCGCCTACAACACTTCCCGCAGATTTCGGTGAATGGGATAGTTTGGATCAACCTGCAGCGCAACCGCCTTCCACCCCAAGCGGTTTCGACGGATTCCCGGGCTCAGTGGTGGCCCCCAAACCTGTCGCTAAATCGGTAACAGCGCGCGTCGCTGTTTTACCGGTCGCGCCCAGAACACCGAGTCCTGCTCCACGCCGTCCCGCTCCGGTCTACGCGGAGGCAGAGCAGGTCCGCCCGCAGCCACAACCGCGTGCGGCGAAGGCGGCTAGCCCGGTTCAAAAGACCGAGAGCAAGAAGAAAACGGGATTATTCGTCGCCATCGGTGTCACGGCTGTGTTGCTTGCCGGCGGCGGGTTTGGCTATCTCCGCATGCGCCCTGCCACGACCGCGCCGAAGCCAGCGGTAGAATCGCAGAGCGCATCGAATGCATCGACTCTGATCAACCAGACACCGTCGAGTTCAACGAGTACGAGCACTGCCACTCCGACGGCTACGACGACGACCGGGGCGGCGGTCGAAACCACGGACACGCCGCACCAAAGTACCGCGAACTCGGAGATGATGAACCATCAACTGAATGCGCCCTCGCGTATCTCCAGTGACCTCAAGACGCTTTCCGGGAAAGATGCGCCACCTGCAACCGGATTTGGCGCGGCTGACTTGGGAGGCGGAACGAACCCAAGCGGCAATGTCTTCGGCGGACAGTCCGCTCCCAAGGTGAAGGTTGCAGCGCCGCAGAAGGTGAGCATCTCCGCCGGCATCGCGGTCGGATTGCTGATGCAGAAGACCGCGCCAATCTATCCACCCATCGCCAAAACCGCTCGGGTTCAGGGAACGGTAGTGATCCAGGCCAACATCTCGAAGACTGGATCGATCGAGAATCCGCACGTGGTCAGCGGCCCGGTGATGTTGCGCCAAGCCGCGCTGGACGCTGTCAAAACTTGGCGTTTCAGGCCTTACATGCTGAGCGGAGAGCCGGTCGATGTTGAAACGACCATCAATGTGAACTTCGCTCTAGGGAATTGAGAGGGTTCTAGCCTCATTCCCGCTTTATAGGCTGGCAAGAAGATGGTAGTGTGAATGAGAGACAGTTCACTGTGGAAGGTTGGACGTGGAACTTCTGAATCTGGAAAAGTATAAAGCTGAAATACACCGGACGTTGATCTCCAAGCTGGACTTGGAAAAACTCTCGCGCGTCAATTCCAGTCAGGCGCGCCAAGCCGTGGCCGGCATTGTCAAGGAGATTATCTCCGACCAGCGCGTGCCTTTGAACTTTGACGAGCAGGAGAAGATACAGGCTGACCTGCTCGACGAAGTCTTTGGCCTCGGGCCGCTGGAGCCGTTGCTTCGGGATCCAAAGATCTCGGACATCCTGGTCAACGATAAGGATCATGTTTTTGTTGAAAAGGGCGGGCTATTACAGCGAGTCGATACAACTTTTCGCGACGACCGCCATCTGTTGCAGATTATCGACCGCATTGTTTCGCGTGTGGGACGCCGTGTGGACGAGTCCTCGCCGATGGTCGATGCGCGCTTGCCCGATGGCTCCCGCGTGAACGCCATTATCCCTCCGCTCGCTCTTGATGGGCCCTCTCTGTCCATTCGCCGTTTTGGAACCGGTCCGCTGGCGGCCAATCAGCTGGTTCAGTTGAAGAGCGTCTCGCCGGAGATGATGGAAGTGCTTTCCTCTGCCGTGAAGGCCCGGATCAGCATTCTTATTGCCGGAGGTACTGGCGCAGGAAAGACGACCTTCCTCAACATCCTTTCGCAATACATTCCGCGCAATGAGCGCCTGGTTACAATCGAGGACGCGGCCGAGCTCCGCCTGGCGCAGGAAAATATTGTGCGTCTGGAGACCCGCCCGCCGAACATCGAAGGACTGGGAGCGGTCAAGCAACGCCAACTGCTGATCAACTGCCTGCGCATGCGCCCTGATCGCATTATCATGGGCGAAATCCGCGGCGAGGAAGCCTTCGATATGCTTCAGGCCATGAATACCGGCCATGAGGGATCGATGACCACCATTCACGCGAATACGCCCCGCGACGCCATCTCCAGGCTGGAATCGATGGTTGCCATGGGCATGACTTTGCCTGAAAAATCCGTTCGCCAGCAGATCGCCGCGGCCATCACGATTGTTGTTCAGGCCACACGCATGAGCGATGGAACGCGTAAAGTGACCAGCGTGGCCGAGATTACAGGCATGGAGGAAAGCGTCATCAGCATGCAGGAGATATTTAATTTCACAAAAAAAGGAATTGGACCCGATGGAAAGGTCATTGGTGTATTTCAACCGACTCATATTCGTCCCCGGTTCCTTGAACGTCTCCGTGTATCGGGCATCGTGCTGCCGCCGATCCTGTTTGAACGCGAAACGCCGGTCAATTGAGCAGAAGGGAGGCCATGGTTATGAGTACTGGAATCATTGTTGTTATCTTCCTGCTCGTCTTCGCTTTTGTGGCGTTGGTGGCAATTGCCCTAGGGAGCGGTGCCTCCAAGCAGGCCAAGCAAGTGCACGCCACGCTCGACTCCGCGCTGGCTACCGAGAGTCCTGAAGAGCGCGGGCCCATCCTTGATCTGCGCAAGACAGAGCAGATGAGCAGCATTCCATGGCTCAATCAAAAACTGCTGCAATTTGAACTGACTCCCCGCCTTCAGTCGCTGCTGTACCAGGCAGACCTCAAATGGAGTCCGGGAGGTTTGCTGGCCGGATGCGGGCTCTGCTTTCTGGTTCCGGCTTATGTGGTTTATCTGCGCTTCGACTCGGTGCTCATCGCACTTGCAATTGGGCTATTGTTTGGATCTTTGCCCGTTCTCTGGGCGCGCCACAAGCGCGGCAGACGGCTGAACACCTTTCAACAGGGTTTGCCAGAGGCGCTGGATATGATGGTCAATGCCATGCGCGCCGGACACAGTCTCATCTCCTCGATCGGATCCGTGGCGCGCGAATGCGCCGATCCTATCGGATGCGAATTCAGATCCTGTTTCGAGGAACAGAATTATGGTCTTGAGATGAAAACGGCGATGGATAATATGTTGAACCGCGTTCCGCTTCAAGACCTCCGCATTGTAGTTACCGCGATCATGATTCAGAGGGAGAGCGGCGGAAACCTGGCCGAGGTTCTTGACAAGACCTCGCATGTAATCCGGGAGCGTTTCCGCCTGAAGCGGCAGGTATCGGTGCATACCGCGCAAGGCCGCATGACCGGGTGGGTTCTGTCGCTTCTTCCGGTGTTTCTGGGCGCAGCGCTGTATTTCATCAACCCTGAGATGATGAGCGTGCTGTGGAAGACTCCTTTGGGCGTCAAGATGCTCTGGACATCGTTTGGAATGCTGGTGGTGGGCGGCCTCATTATTCGCAAGATCGTCAACATGGACGTTTAAAGGTGAGCTATGGGAAACACGTTCTATGTGATTTTGGCATTTATCGGCGTCTTCCTGATGATCGTCAGCGGAGGACTGCTGCTTTTCTACCGGGAGGAGATGCTGCATCGCATCTCTGAGGCGATCAATCCGCAGCCTAAAGAGAAATCCCTGTTAAGCACCATTCAGAAGACGGGTCTTTCTATCGGTGGCGTGATCGAACACTTCGAAAATGTTCTGCCCAAGAGCCAGGCCGAGGTCTCAATCGTCCTGCAGCGCCTTCAACACGCCGGTTTTCGCAATGAATCTGCGGTCAAAATCTTTTATGGGTCGAAGGTGCTGGTCCCCATTTTGATCAGCATCTTGGCATGGGCATCGGGACTGCTGAGTCTCGGTGGGCCTTTTGTCTTAATTATCGGGGCTGCGCTGGGCTTTATGGCTCCGGATTTCTGGCTTACCAATAAGATCAAAAAACGCCAGAAAGCGGTCCGGCGCGGCCTGCCGGATGTGCTCGATCTGCTGGTGATCTGCATAGAGGCCGGACTCAGCCTGGACCACGCCACGGCGCGCACTGCGGTGGAGTTGAAAGAGGCCCAGCCTGAGCTGTGCGATGAATTGAATATCGTTGTGCTGGAACAGCGCGCCGGACGCCCCCGTGGAGATGCTTGGAAACATATGGCGGAACGCACCGATGTCGATTGCGTCAACAATCTGGTCTCCATGCTGATTCAAGCCGAGCAGTTTGGAACCAGTATCGCCAGAACATTGCGCGTGCATAGCGATACCTTGAGAACACAGCGGGTTCAGGCAGTGGAAGAAGCAGCCGCCAGGACAACCATCAAGCTGCTCTTTCCTCTTGTTCTGTTTATCTTCCCATCGCTTTTTGTGGTCGTACTTGGGCCCGCAATCATTTCAATCATGGACTCGTTAAAGGGTATCTCTCATTAAAGAATGGAGGAATTGAGATGAATCCGACGGTTATTCAGAATATCATCTGGAAGCGCTTTTGCATGGAGCAGCATTTGCCGGCGCACACTGTCCAGAAACGCATGACCAGATGGGTACTTTCGCTTCTTCCAGCGTTTCTGGGCAGCTTGTACTGTTCACAGTCTCATCGCATTTTGTGGTTGTACTTGGCCCCGCAATTATTTCAAGCATGAACTTATTAGCGGGTCTCAATCATTGAGGAAAGGAGGAATTGAGATGAATTCAACGGTTATTCAGATTGTCGCCGGTGTTCTTGCAGTTGTCATACTGATTGTCTTGATCCAGCGCCGCCGCACGAAGATCAAGTAACAATCGTTCAACAGGAAGACAGGTCGTCGGCGAGGTAAAGATGCGCGGGTCTCGCCGATCTGACTTGATCTAACGCTGGCTTAGGGCATGGCCGTGTGGCATGCCCTTGGCAGCGAAGTGGGTTAGTGTGGATAAGCTAGGCTCTATGGCTATCGCCTTTTCCATACAAGAGGGAGTGCGTTCATTTTTCAGCGGATGAACTAACAGATTTGATCTACATCTTTTTTTATAACATTGAAAGCGGCTATGAAAGACTGGGGCGCGAGGGTTGGCCCGGCTATTTGTTTCTCGCTGGAGGCGGGAGGCTACATGGAAATGCAGAGACTTTGCGCATATAACCAGACCCGCGAATGCTTTCTCGGCCTGGAGGTTGCTGCCACCGATGTTTCGTTTGCAGCCCTCAAGGAGCAGTTGGGACGGCTTGCGCTGAAGTCTGGCGAAGGTCTCTGGATGTCTCCTTTCCGGGGGATTCCCGATACCAATATGCGCGTACCTCTCGACCTGATCTATTTGGACGCGGATTGCCGGGTCATTGAGGTCGTCGAATCATTTCCCACCTTTCATGCCACTCCATCCAGTCCTCCTCCGGCAAGCGTTCTGGCGCTGCCGACTCACTCGATTTATTCCTCGCAGACCCAGTCCGGAGATCAACTCGTGTTGTGCGCGGCCGAGGAGATGCAATACCGCCTGGAACGCTTTTCCAGCACCAGCAGCACGATCAGCAGCGTGCAAAGCGCCGTGCTATTGCGGGGAAAACCCCTTTGGAGCGGTGGCCCGGGAGTCGTCGAACTGGAGGAGCGCTCCATAGGTGAACCTTCCGAGAAGGATAGCCTTAAAAAAGGGCGCCCTAAGACCGCTAAAATCTATGAGATGAGCCTGGCTGAACCTGGCACGGAAGATCTTCATCCGCCAAAGAGTTGGCTCGAACGCTGGTGGTCTCCTGATCCACGAAAAGCTCCCGAGAAGCGGAAATCTCCTCGGGATGGCGCTTCAGGCCTGGCCGCCTATTACTGGACCGGCGCCGCGCCGGCGGCACATAACGTCAAGGATATAGGTGCTTCAGGCCTGTACGTAGTTACGGAAGAGCGCTGGTACCCAGGCACACTGATATTGATGACACTGCAAAAAAGCCACGATGGCGAAGCACAGGTCGAAAAGTCCGTTTCTGTGCACTGCCGCGCCGTTCGCTGGGGCAATGACGGGGTGGGACTACAGTTTGTTCCCAAAGACGACCCAGCGGCGCGCAAGGGGCTGAATGAGTTGGTCAACGGCGTGAATAAGAAAGAGCTTGATCAATTTCTGGAACAGTTCCGCGACGACAGTGATTAGAGCGGCGATAGCCAACGATGCCAATCAAGTGATGGCTTCCATGGATTTGCTCGATTGAAAGGCGCTACAGGTGTCTGCCGGATGGGACTTGCTGCCAAAGTTCTGCCGATTACTCCTCGATTTCAGGAATAATCAGCAGGATTTCTACTCTCACATTCTGCCCATTCTGCTTCGCCGGTGTGAACTGCCACTGATTGAGCATGCTGAGCACAAATTGCGCCTGCGCGAACTGGGGCGGGAATGCGATGGTGAGAGCCTCAAAGCGGCCCTCAGGATTGATATAGCCATGCACCATGAGCGCATCCGCGTCAATCGATCCGGGAGCGATGTTCGGTCGAACGATGTTGAAGGCATAAGGCGCCTCAACCTGAGAATTCCTGCCCTCATTCTCAGAATGCGCGAGGGAGTATTCAAGAGGCCAGCTCTTAGGCAGCCCCACATTCACATAAACGGAATAGGACATCTTTCCGCTCAATAAATCGGCCATCTCCGGATACTTATCCTGGAGCGCGGAGCCCACCACCACCGATCCATAGTGGCCATCCTTCTGCCGGGTGATATGCGCGGCATGAGGGAAGTTTTCCAGCCCCAGCCCTTTCTGCTCAAGAGCTGTATCCGTCGGGCTGCCATGCCCGGTCTGTTCCTGTGGCTTAGCCGGGGTCAGTGCCCCCGGCGTTGGCTGGATGGCCGAGCTGTTGACGGGCGGCAGGTTGACGGGGCCTTTAGCCATTTGATGCTCGGAAAGCGAGAGCAGCGCGGTCGGAGTCGGAGGCGCCGTGCTCTTGGCCGTTGTCAGAGAAGCAGGCGGCGTAGGTACGGGCCCACTCACCACAATCGGCGTCGTTGTAGCGGCTATGATCGGCTGGGGATGGACAGCCAGCGCGCTGGCGGGAATGGCAGTGTCGGCCAGGTTTGGCGCATCATTGGGCAGTTGTGTGGATGGCTTCACATCCGCCACTGGCGGCGGAGCAGGCGTGGGCGCGACGATCGCCTTGACCGGGGCGGGCTTGCCGGACCATATTACTACTGTCGGCACGGGAATCTCAACATTAAGCGCCACCGGCTTGGGAATATCCGGCTGTATCAACGTTTGCTTTCCCTGCGGCGCCTGTATCGCCATACGCAAGACCGGCGGTGGCGCTTCCACGCTCCGCTCGGTGGCGGGAGCGGCGTGGACTGGCGTATGCGCATGCTGCGGCTTTACTTCTTCCCTGGCCCGCTCCATCTCCGAATCCAGAGATTCAAGGTCAAGATGCCGCACCACATAGCGTTCAGCAATCTTTGTGGGCTTGATTCGAGGTGCGGTGACAATTCCCAGAAAAATCAGGCCAACGACGACAACATGAGCAAGAGCCGAAAACAGAATCGAATACGGCTGCCGGTTCAGTTCGTGCTGCTCAGAGAACAAAGAAATCGTGGAGGAAGCCCTCATGCGCGGATGAATTCCCTCCCTGATGCGGCCTGATTCCATGCGGCGACGCGGATTGTGCGACCCTCATGCTCAGTAGCACCATGCTCAGTAGCGCCAAAGTATGAGAAATGTCTATCGTCCTTGCGCATAATTCAATTATAATCTCATTCAGCGTAAGGCTTGAGAAGGCTCGGTCAGATAACCCTCTTGATACCTCCCGCCCACTGAATCGCCCTTGCTGCTGTATTCGTACGGCATCGAAGGAATACACTGAACACGCGTTTGAACTTGTTGCATCGTCGGTCCGCTCAATTCCTGTTTTGTCGCAGAACCGAAACGGGAATTCCGAGGCGCAACAGATGCCACGAGGGACAGAAAGGCGAAGCTGGCTGGGTAGCCAGTTCAGACAGGTTAACCAATGAACCGAAGACTACTCACGATCCTTGTTGTCGCTTTCATAATCGCTGGCATTTTCACTTATATAGTTGCCCGCATGATTCACAATCAGGGTACGGCCCAACACGCCCCCGCCACGACGCGCGTGGTGGCCGCAAAGGCAGATGTTAAGCTCGGCGCCATACTCTCTTTGGACAACCTGACGACAATCGAGATCGCGGGAACAGCTCCCAAAGGCGCGGTTCTCGCCAAAGACGAAAGCACTCTCGTTGGACGAGGTGTTATATCTGATCTTTACGAGGGGGAGCCGGTCATTGACTCGCGTTTGGCGCCGGCTGGCTCCGGTGGCGGATTGGCGTCGACCATTCCGCAAGGTATGAGGGCCTGCGCTGTGAAAGTGGATGACGTAGTCAACGTATCCGGCTTTGTAACCCCCGGTTTGCGCGTGGATGTCATTCTTTCCGGTACGCCTCCTGGCGCGCAAACCTCGACTCAAGGAGAGGTTTCGAAGACGCTTCTACAGAATATCCAAGTTCTATCAGCGGGCACGGATATTCAAAAGGATGCTGAAGGCAAGGCAAAGCAAGTGACTGTGGTCAACCTGCTGGTCACTCCGGAACAGGCGGAGACGCTGAGTCTGGCCAGCAATTTCTCTATCCGGCTGGTTCTGCGCAATCCCTTGGATACCAAGGTTGCGCCGGTGGCGGGCACTGATACCAGCAGCCTCTTTACCGGCGCGGTCTCCTCTGCCCCGAAGCCCAAGCGTATCTTCGTGCCAAAGGTCTCAGCGCCCGCGCCGTTTTCCATAGAAGTGCTGAATGGCTCGAAGTCAACTGAAGAAAAATTTGCAACTCCCGAGGGACACCAGTGAGAGCGAAGACTGTCATTTTGGTTGCATGTTTCTGCGTAATGGCTATGGTCATTTGCGCCGGAGCCGGCTTGCAGGCTCAAACCTCTCCGTCTCCTTCCGATTCCGCCGCATCCTCGCAGGACGCGGCGAATGATCTGTCAGTTGCCGTGGGCAAGACTGTCTTGGTCGATACGACTTGGCCGATCAAGCGCGTTGCCATCGGTACAGCCGAGATTGCCGAGGTCCACGGAACAAGTCCGACTGAGATCATGGTGAACGGCAAAACCCCTGGGGAGACCAGTCTGATCGTTTGGGACACCCATGGCGGACGTCAGTTTTTCAACCTTGCTGTCCGGCCCAGCGCTTCCGCGTTGAACGACAGCCTGGATTCGATTCGCAGGGAACTGCGCATTGAGCTTCCCGGACAGCCGCTCAAGATCAGCGCTGGAACGGGAATCATCTATCTGAGGGGAACTGTTAAGGATTTGGATAGCGCGGCGCGGGCCGTCAAAATCGCCTCGGCGGGCGGCAAAGTCATCAATCTTCTGAATGTCAATGTTCCCGATAGCGACCCGCAGATCCTCCTCAAGGTGCGATTCATCAGCGTCGACCGAACCAGAGAGACGCAGTTCGGCATAAACATCTTCAGCGTAGGCGCGCTGAATACTGCGGGGGGGATTACCACTGGGCAGTTTTCACCGCCTTCCATTACCAGTTCTCTCACCGGCCCTCAAGCCAACTTTTCTAATGAACTAAATATCCTCGCCATGCCTATCGCCAATCTCCCCATGGGCGTGGATATTCAAGCCCTTGCTTCCAAGATCGGCGCGCAAGTCCTGGCGGAACCGAATCTGATTGCCGCCAACGGCAAGCAGGCCAGCTTCCTCGCTGGCGGCGAATATCCCTATCCAGTAGTGCAGGGCAGCAGCGGTGGTGGAACGTCGGTTTCCATCATGTTTAAAGAGTATGGCGTTCGCCTGAATTTCATTCCCACCATTACCCCCCGCGGAAGCATCCGCCTTCAGGTTGCCCCGGAAGTCAGTTCCCTGGATTTTGCTGATTCCATTACTCTTTCCGGGTTTGAGGTCCCGGCCATTACCACTAGAAAAGTGAAGACGGAAGTCGAACTCGGCGATGGTCAGAGCTTTGTCATCGGCGGCCTTTTGAACAACACCGAGTCGGATACCTACCAAAAGATTCCATTCCTGGGAGACATTCCGATTCTTGGCAAGTTCTTCCAGTCCATGCAGAGGACCAAAGAGAATACCGAGTTGATTGTCATCGTCACGCCTGAGATCGTGGTGCCGATTCCGGCTGGCGAGGGCTTGCCACAGCTCAAGTTCCCGACAAAGTTTCTGCCGCCCAACTCCGGTATTCCGATGAATACTCCGGATGCCAAGACCGCAGCCAACACTCTTCCGCCTCCACCACAGACCATCACGATCGAAAAGATGAAGGATAGCTTAAAGCCGGAAACGCCGCTGGTTGTGGAGGGCACAGGAGCAGCCTTCGGCGGAGGTTCATCCGGAGCAGCTGCGACTGCCGCACCGGCTGCCACTCCTTCAGATCAATAATTCAGAAGCCCTCCGGCTGCCCCTCAGGCAGCCGGAGGGTTTGCAAAGCAGCCGATTGGACTCAGTGGCTGAAGCGAAAGGATCTCAGGCAATCGGATGAATCTCTTCCGCTGGTTTGCATCGGGCATCAAAAATTGCTTTGCTTCGCGGTCTCTGGCTGGCCAGAACTCCCTCTTATGCGTCACAAACCGGACCCGCAATACAATTCTGGCCGCATCCCTGGAAGTTGCCGACAACGCCGCAAAGCGCAATAAAGGGCTGCTCGGCCGTGAGCGTCTGCTGCCAGGAGAGGGGCTCTGGATCATCCCCTGCGAATCGGTGCATACCTTCTGGATGCGCTTCCCTATCGATCTTGTCTATTTGGACCGCAAAAAGCACATCCGCAAACTGAAATCGTCGGTTCCCGCTTGGAGGCTATCTGCCTGCCTCAGCGCTCATTCCGTCATTGAGCTTCCGGCAGGCACAATCTGCGAAACGCAAACTCAATCCGGAGACGTGCTGGAGTTTTCAATTGCTCCGTCACCACTCACGATGAACAACCGTGATGTGGAGATTACAAAATGAGCAGCTTTGCACACACGCTCCCAACTCGATTTCGCTTGAGCGCCTTGCCCAGGTTTCATCTACTCATGGTGTTCTCAAGCATATCGCTTCTGGTCATTTCTTTTATCGGCTGCAGGTTGACCTCGACCACAATTCCAGATGTCGGCTCCATCGCGATTGGCGTAGTACTTCTGATTCCCATCATCCTATTGATCCCCCTCTTCTGGCATGAAAAAGGCAAGATGAATCTACGAGACGCCGCCCTCACGATTCCATGGTGCATCTTTTTTAAGGTTGCGCTTCCATGCTCAATTGCGATTGCCGGTAGATTGGGCATGAACATCGCTCTGCAGGATGACAACTTTATTCGCCTGGATCATACCCTAGGAATAGATATTCCAACAGTTACAGCTTATGCCTCCCATCATTGGCTGGGGAATTGCATCAACAGCACGTATACGCTTCTCTTCCCTTTGCTCCATGCGGCATTTTTAGCGCCCGCGCTGACTGGCCAAGTCAAAAAGGCACAACAATTCATCGTGTCAAACTTGCTGATGTTCATATTTTGCGTTCCCATGTTCGGCTTCTTTCCCGCTGTCGGACCGTGGTACGGATTCCATCTTGCGGCCAGTCCCGCTCAATTGACTTGCCAGCAAAGCCTCCTATCTCTTCGCACTCCGGGTCCGTACAGCTTGCTTCTCTATGGCGTAATCTGTTTCCCCTCGTTTCACGTGATCTGGACGATCGTTTGCGCCAATGCACTGTGGTGCTACAAGCTCCTGCGCATTCCATTGGTGATTCTATCGACCCTCATTATTCTGTCCACGATGACCGCCGGCTGGCACTATTTTATAGATGTACTCGCTGGCCTTGTTTTGGCTGCGATAATCGTCACTCTAACCCAAGCGCTCTGCCATTGGCACACCCCGTAGAAGCTCTTGCTGGGTATTCGCTGCTTGCCCATCCCTTCTCGCCCTGACTGACCAGAAAGGGATGATCCAGCCCTCGGTAGGCGCATCTGCAATAAGAACCCAAACTAGCCAGGCGGGCGCAGCCCAGATCGTCCAAAGGTACATAGCTGGTGGATAGAAAAGGCTGCAAAAAAGAGCGATTTCAACCAAGGCACTCAAAGAAGCCAGCGCAATCAACAGGCTTCTGGAATGGGTAAGATAGACGCTCCGCAACAGCGCCGGTAACACCATGCCGTGATCGAATATCCATGAATAGGGGGCCACCACCAGCGAAACAAGCAGTAAATAACTGCCGTGCTTCAACCAGTCCCAGGCATGTCGGCGCGGCCAGAAGAAGGCCAGTGCCCAGGCGCAACCGATGGCCGCGGGCAGGTATTGGAGCCAGGTCGCTTGCGGGCTGAGCCAATGGCGCAACTGTGAACTGAGGCATGGAACCTGTTCACTCTCGATCCCCGAGGCGTGCGCCATTTGTGCGTATTGCGTCCAGGCGTGTGGAGCCATCAAATATGTGAGTGCGCAGCTAGCGGCAATTGCAGCCATGGCGCCGGCAGCGAGTTTGCAGGCTCTGGATACGGCGATCCATGCCAGCAGAACAACACCGAAGGGCAGAAATAAATGGGGTTTTAACGCGCAAAGCCAGAGAGAGAGTCCCGCCAGAAAGGGCCTTGTATTGTGCCAGCGCAAAAAAAGAACCAGCCCCGGAAGCACGAGCAGAGCGGTTTGTCCGAAGACCATGCAAACGAGCGCCGGTGCAAAGGTGAGTCCCAAAAGATAACGGCTGTTCCGGGGGCGGCCAAAGAGAATCCAGAGAAGGTAAACCGATCCTGTAAGACTCACCAGCAAGAGCAAATACCACAGAATCCAACCCGCGCGCGGGCTGAGGAAACCAAGAGGATAGATCAGCGGCAGTGCCCACGGAGGATTCCGTGTATAGCCAACCTTGAAGGCGCTGGGAAGTCCCGCTGTGCGTTCAAGCTGAGTAATAACCGCAACATCATAGGGATTAGCATGGTGCACCAATTGTTGGGCGGTGGCCCAATAAAGTATGTAGTCGCGCGTGGCCGGCGCCAAAGGCGACAACAAAGCAACGCAGAGAACGCCCGCAGTAAAACCAGATGCTAATGCGCAGACGGTGACCGTCGGCAAGGTGACAATCGCTTGAAGAATCTTCATTTTTGTGACCGGTTCGCCTGTCGGACTCAATGTCGCCGCCTGTCTGCTCTTACAATCATGGAGATAAACAACTTGGTAACCATCGACGCTGTTGCATTTCTCTGTTCGGATCAATTTCAAAGCGCGTACCGGAGTGGACCAGGATTCGTATCCTGTATACAACTTCAGGAGGCAAGAGCACAACTGTATACATTTGTTTACAGTTTTAACTTCCAATTCAAATCATTATCTCCGTAAGTTATTGTTTTTTAAGGTTTTCATTTTTTACATAGAATGGCACGCTAGTTGCATATTAGCAGTTGCCCCGATCTTATGATCGGGAGATTTCACTTTCGGGGAGAACACCTATGAACACCATGCTTCTCAAAATGTATGTGAAGTTCCAGGACCTGATGAATCGTGAAGAAGGCCAGGATTTGGTTGAGTACGCCCTGGTTCTTGCTTTGATCGCTCTCGGCGCCACAGCTAGTATGAGGGCTTTGGCCACTGGCGTCAGCACGGCTTTCGCGAATATCAACACCGCTTTCACCAGCACTTACTAACCCACGACGTCAGTCGTCACTGTTGTCAACTCCGCGCTTTCGCTGGAGAGGTGCTTGCGTTTAAATTCGCGTAAGTGTATATTCTCTCCAGCAGAGGCGGTTTGCAGCTGAGCTGATTTGAGGCAGTCCTATGTCACATCGAATCCTAAGACTCGTCCACAGATTGCTAAGCTTGGCAACGTATGAAGGCGGTCAGGATATTGTCGAATATGCCTTGGTCCTTTCATTGATAGCAGCTACAGTGACAGCATCAACCCATGCTATGGCAATAGTCCTCCTCAACTCGCTGAGCAATATCGCAGCTGTGTTCAACGGAACATACTAACATTGTATTGTAACCCATGGGAGAGATGCATTGGCAGTTCATTTGCCTGTGTATCCCTCCCATGATTTTTGCTCGATCTCAAAGGGCATATTTGCTCCAAGACCTCTTTTCCGGAGCTTATTTCGTTTTGACGATTCTCGCCTTGCCTTGACATATAATGAGAGCCATATGCTCTTGTCCACGGAACCCAGAAGCGGCTTCTCGTTATTTGCGATCGAGGCCTTTCTTACGGCAATCATCCTCCTGATTCCGCTTGCTTGGCCGACGCTTGGCTTTCCATGGTTCTCCCGCGTCGAGCGGATCTTCGCGCGGCTGGCGCTGAGAAAGCGCTTGGCGGTCGTGATCGTAGGGCTCTCCGCATTCCTGCTGCGCCTGGCCATTCTTCCCATTTGTCCCATTCCATTGCCATTTGTCACCGATGATTTCAGCTTTCTGCTGGCCGCGGATACTTTCCTGCATGGACGCCTGACCAACCCAACACCTGCCATGTGGGTCCATTTTGAAACCATCCATGTCTCGATGCAGCCCACATACATGTCGATGTACTTTCCCGCGCAGGGGCTTCTTTTAGCAGCGGGCAAGCTGCTCTTCGGAGATCCATGGTACGGCCTTTTGATTACTAGCGCTCTCATGTGCGCCGCCCTCTGCTGGATGCTGCAGGCATGGCTGCCGCCCAAATGGGCCTTGCTAGGAGGCTTGATGGCTGTGCTGCATCTGGGCCTTTTTAGCTACTGGATCAACACCTATCATGCTGCGGGCACAATTACCGCTCTCGGTGGAGCACTGATCCTGGGCGCTCTTCCCCGCTTCAAAAAACACCCTCGGCATCTTTACGGCCTGCTGATGGGAATCGGGGTTGTCTTCATTGCATTGGCTCGGCCCTATGAAGGCGCGCTTCTCTGTCTTCCGGTAGCCATTTATCTGGGACACTGGCTCTGCTTTGGAAAGAACCGCCCGTCCCTTGCGGCAACACTTCGCCTCATGGCACCGCCGCTAACATTGATCTTGGCTGCCGCCGCATGGCTGGGCTACTATGATTACCGGGCCTTCGGAAGCCCGCTTACATTGCCCTACACAGTCAATCGCACAACCTATGCGATGGCTCCATATTTTGTCTGGCAATCGAAACGGCCTGAGCCAGCCTACCGGCATGAATCCTTGAGGCATTTTTATTATGTAGCTGAAATCGATTATTTCAACGAAATCCATGATCCGATCAGATATTTGCCTTACACTCTCGCCAAGGCTGGGGATGGGGTCTTGTTTTTCGCCGGTTTCGCGCTGCTTATTCCGTTGATAATGACGCGCCGTGTTATATTGGACCGGCGAGTCCGCTTCCTGGTTCTATGCCTTCTAGTTTTGATGGCCGGAATGGCGATCGAGATCTTTCTGATACCTCATTACCTCGCGCCCTTTACGGCTGTCTTCTATGTGCTGGGATTGCAAGCCATGCGCCACCTCAGGGTATGGAAGCTCGAGGGAAAGCCGGTTGGCCTGGCATGGACCCGTCTGGCTGTTACTCTCTGCGTTGTGATGGCTGGGTTGCGGCTTTGCGCCGGGCCTTTGCATTTTGAGTTCAAAATATTCCCTCCGTTCGGCATAAATGTCGAGTGGTATGGTCCGGGCCGTTTTGGCGTTGATCGAGATCGGATTCAGAGAGAACTGGAGCGGCTTCCAGGAACGCAGTTAGTGTTTGTCAATTACTCCGCAGATCACATCGCCTTTGATGAATGGGTCTACAACTCGGCTGATATTGACGCCTCAAAGGTCATCTGGGCGCGAGATATGGACGCTGTCAGCAATCTCGAACTGATTCGCCATTACAAGGACAGAAAAATCTGGCTGGTGCAGCGAGGCAGAGATTCGGTTGCCATTTCACCCTATTCGATGACAAGTCAGTCGGCAACCAACTTACAGGAAGCAAATCCATGATTGACGGAAAGCGCATCGCGGTTGTAATGTCGGTCTACAAGGAAGCGTGTGGTCTGTCCATATCGGCTTGAACGAAGCCGCTGCGGCGGCGGACGCATTCGCGTTGCGCTGACCAGCTTTTAAGGCTGTTGGAATAGCTTGGTTCACAGAGAAGGAGGATTCTCTGTGAACCAGCTGCGTCAGCTCATGCTTAAGGAGTTGCAGCGCCACAACCATTTGCGCCTGAGCACATCCACCCGCATACCCTAAGACATTGCTTCGCCACACATCTTCTCGAAGCTGGCGCCGGCCTGCGCACCATCCAGATCCTGCTCGGTCACTGTGATCTCGAAGTAACAGATAACGTACGATATTTTTCGCACATTTGATTTCGGTTTTATTCTTTGGAGGTTGGTGCAAGCAGGAGGAGCGAGACCTCTGAGGCAGGGACGATGGAGCCAACCATGGAAGTAGAAGTGGGGCCGACCGGCGAGGCAAGACCGCCGTTAGGGCCGGTGGGAAGATTGACGAAGGGCGCATCCGCGAGCACCTGGACGAGGTGGTGCGATCGACGGTCGAGGAGACGCTGAACGCGCTTCTGGATGCCGAAGCGGATCATCTGTGCGGAGCCAGGGAGTACGAGCACACACGCCGGAAAGGTCGTCACGCGCGGGATATCATCACTGATTCAGCACGTTCAGAATGGCGCTGTATATCTCGGCGCGTGATTCCGGATAGTTGAAATCATGATTGTCCTTTAGTTCATATAACTCGACATCACGGTCGCTTTGGCTCATTGTCGCAAGTTCCTGGGCGACGACTTTGATACTGTCCAACGTATCCTCTTCATATGTTCCATGGAAGATTAGTACATGCGGATGGTGTTGTCTATTCATGACACCGGACGAAACACTCCTTCCGTGCGCTCCTACTATGGCCAGAATCCCAGGTTGTGGAAGCCGTTCAATTGCCGTTCTCAAAGCCAGATCGGCTCCTGCGCTGTATCCGAAGAGAACAATGCGCTTGTAGGGTATTTTAAGCTCGTTGTGAACATATTCGATTGTGGCCAGAACATCCTCGATCTGGTTTTGGTCTGTTGCCTTCGTTTCATAGTCAAATCCGAACCCAAGAGAACCTCGATAATTGCATGCGATATACGTTACCCCGTGCGATGCCATAATCTGAATCTCATCTTGCCAGGTTGGCGTCTCCTTTACCTTAAAAGCATGCAGCCGAATAAGCGCCGAGGGTGCGGCTTGGGTGTGTGCTCCTTTCCATACATACAAGGGCACTTTCACTCCATCGGATGAAGGAATCCAGTATTCCTCGGCGGAAACACTTTGCGGGAATGATCTTGAATACAGCTCCGACATCTTCATCGAGGCGAAGTCATATCTGTAAATGGCCGGCGGGGTAGAACCGCGGTGCGTAAAGACCAAGAATTGCGAATTCGGATCAATGATTTCCACCTGATTGTCGCCTCCGCTTGGATCCGGTATTTCTGAATCGCTATGACTCTTCAGATTGAAAAGATTGATCTTACGGGCGGCATTCTTCACAATCTCCACGGTACAGAATTCTCCATTGGTTGCTACATGAAGATAATCAAGCTCATCGTCAGAGCGGTAGATCCTCTGAATCGCAAAGGGTTCCAGACTGACTGTTTCAAGCAAGAACGGGTTTGTCCGAGTGCGCGTGATGACGACGAATCCTTTGCGCGCCCCGGAATAGATAACATCAAGAAGCTGGTAGTCGTCCGGCAGATGGAGAACCTTCGCGGCATTACCTGTGATATCAATAATCCGAATGATGTTTCGTTGTCCCCAGGTGACATAGGCGATCTTGCGAGAGTCGTCAAGCCACTCAAAAATGTAGTCAACACCCTTTTCGATATGCTCCAGTATCCGGTGCTTCTGTGTATCGATAACCACCAATCCGACTCCACTCTCGATATATGCAAAATACCGCGAGTCAGGAGACCACTTCATATTTGGCTCGGCCTTGGCTGGAGGAGTTTGAATGATTTCATCGCGTCCAGTAGAAAGCCGCCACAGGTGAAGAGAGCGTCCATTCTTCTGCCTGTTTTGCAGAAAAAACGAGATGGATGAGCTATCCGGTCTCCAACAGATTCTCATCGGATCATCAGTAAACGAAATCTCCGCTACGCGTTGATGCGAGGCTAACTCAATCACTTCGAGACCAAAGGGGTTGCCGTCGGAGTTCAACGTGCGCAGAAGAACCCTCCTGCCGTCGGGCGAGATGCTGATCGGCTCGGGAAACCGCGCTCGGAACTCCTCCAGGATTGAAGGGCGATAGGATGGTGCCGCGTGAAAGACTATGCCAGGATCGTGCCGCTTACACCCAGACAGCGCGCCAACGATAAGCAGTATCACTGTCAGGGCGATTGCGATCATACCATAGGTTCTGTTACTCAGCACGGCTCCTCTTTTCTGTCAAAATCAACTGACTGCTTTGTTCTTCTTCTGTCAACTGAATAATGCATTTGGGAAGACTGCCAGAACCGGAAACTGCGCATCCGGGCGGATGCCGGTCTTGTTGTTGTGCGGGATATCGAAGACGAAGTGCGATTCGTGCTCGTGCGTACCGATGATGCGCGCATCGCAGGGCCCATAGGCAGCACAAACATAATGATGAAAATGAGCCGCCACTCTCCCGATCATCGATTCTCTTCTCACAAAAACAAATGCTCCGTGCGCGTAGCGTTTGGCTTAAGCATATCCTAGCAGCCCAGATTAAGAAAAAGGTACATTTGTTGGTAGACCGTGCGCCGTTCAGACAGAAGATTAGCCTGTATCAGTGCCTGCACACACTGTCCGATATCGGACACCCTACGCCGAAAGCGGACATCATACGCTCGCTCCATTGCCCCATGATCTCTCTTAAGTTATTTATTATCAGCATATATAAGATACTGCTCTTTGGCACAGCAATTGCGTAATCTTCTAACGATTAACAGGCGCATACACAGACTCCAACGAAGAAACAGCACAACGGAAGGTGACGCACGTTGATACACAACAGCAAGCGTATTCAGGCTTTGATGGCGATTCTTTTCTTGCAGGTCAATATGGCTCTGGCCGTAGAACCCGCATCACAAGGGGCTGCGGCGGCTGCCACGCAAGTTCCTTTCGAGCAACTGCTGCGGCCCTCGCGCAACCCCATTGACGCCTATCGAGGCAAGACTTTGCCGGCTCCCAGCATGGCAAACTCCGTGCGGCTCGATTCGCTGGTTCGCGATGGCAAGCTCTATCTTTCGCTGCGCGATGCCATTGATCTGGCTCTGGAAAACAACCTCGACATGGTGATTGCGCGTTACAATCTGCCCATCGCGCAGACGGATATTCTACGCACACAAGCCGGCGGCTCGGTGCGCGGAGTCAATACCGGCGTGGTCTCCGGGACTCCAGGAGGCACGGGTGCCGGTGTCTTTGGCGGCGGTTCTGGCGCGGGTGCCGGTGGTACCTCCAGTGGCGCGGGCGGAGCGGGTGCCGGAGCTTCGGGACTAGTCTCTTCCACACTGGGCGCGGGTACCTCGGTTTCCAACTACGATCCTTCCCTCTCCATAACCGCCTCCGTGGATCACACCACACAACTGTTGCCCAACCAGACGCTCTATGGCGTGCCGGTTATTCACGATAATACTATTCTGGGCAATCTTTCATACGCGCAGGCGTTTCCCACCGGGGGCTCTATCCAGGCAGTATGGAACAACAACCGTCAAACCACCAATAGCCCCAACAACATCCTGAGTCCGCAGCTTAACTCCTTTGTCGAGTTCTATGCACAGCAGCAATTGCTGGCCGGCTTTGGGCTGGGACCGAACCTGCGTTTTCTGCGAATTGCTCGCACGAACCAGAAGGTCTCCGAGATCGCTTTTCGCGCCCAGGTGAACGCAACGGTGACTCAAATCTGCGACCTCTACTGGGATCTGGTGAGCGCCTATGATAACGAGCAGGTAGGAGAGCGCTCGGTGGGGTTTGCTCGCCAAACCTTGGAGACTAGCCGCAAACAGCTTGAGTTGCAGGCAATCCCGGAGATGGACGTACTGAAGGCGGAGGGCGAGTTAGCCAACCGCGAGCAGGATCTGACCGTCTCACGCACCAATCTCGAGTTGCAAGAGCTTTACATGAAGAACGCCATCACCCGCTCACTCGACGACCCTGTCTTGCAAGAGATGCCGGTAGTTCCAGTGGACCACATCGGCAGCGACGTTCACGCAGTATTCGAGCCTGCTCAGGATATGATTGCTAATGCATTAATGAATCGCACCGAACTGCTGGAGTCGAGCTTGGAGCTGCAAAATAGCGACCTCAGCCGCAAGACCGCACGCAATGCACTGTTGCCCTCGCTCTCCGTGTACGGCTTCTATGCGGGCACAGGATATGCCGGTATGCCCAATCCCGCGACTAGCGGTAACGGCTCTTCAATTACTATCCCTAGAGGCTTGGGCGGAGCAGTGGAGAATGCATTGAACTACTCCTCGCCCGAATACCAGGTAGGCTTTCAGTTGAACATTCCACTGCGCAATCGCATTGCCAAGGCCGATCAGTACCGCACTGAGATAGAGTACCGCCAGTCGCAGGTTTATCTTGAAGAGCTGAAGAAGCGCATCCGCATCGAAGTGCAGAACGCGCGCTATGCTATTGAACAGGGGGCCAGCCGCGTCGATGCGGCCCGCAAGGCCCAGGATCTGGCGCAGCGTACACTGGATATCATGCAGAAAGAACAGAAGCTCGGAGCGGGATCGAACCAGCAGACGCTGGCCGCCGAACACGACTTGGCCTTGGCCGAGTCGGCGCTGGTGACAGCGGAGACTGCATACGAAAAGGCGCGCATCGAGGTGCGCCGCGCCACTGGCACTGTTCTTGAAGGGTATGGAATTTCGATAGCTGATGCCAAAATAGGCATTGTGGAGGCAGACCATCTCCAGTAAACAAGAGCGAATTCGCGTTTTGGTTGCCGACGATCAGCCGCATATCCTCGATGCAGTCGAACTGTTGCTCGCCCCGCATGGGATACAGGTGGACTGCGTACGCTCGCCCCAATTGTTGATCGAGGCCTTGGGCCAAAGCGACTACGATGTGCTGCTCATCGACCTCAACTACACGCGCGACACAACCTCCGGCCAGGAAGGTCTCGATCTGCTGGCACGCATCCAAGAGTTCGACTCGCGACTGCCGGTGATCGTGATGACAGCCTGGGGTAACATCGACCTGGCTGTCGAGTCCATCAAGCGCGGCGCACGCGATTTTGTGCAAAAGCCCTGGGAGAATGAGCGGCTGCTCTCGCTGATCCATGTGCATGCCGAACTGCATCAGGCTCTGCGTCGTGCGCGCCAGCTCGAATTGGAAAACCGCCTCCTTCGTGCCGAGGGCGTGCCCGAGTTTGTTGCGAGCGCGCCCTCGATGCAGCCGGTGCTCGAACTGATAGCGCAGGTCGGACCCTCGGACGCCAATGTTCTTATCACCGGCGAACACGGCACAGGCAAAGAGATCGTCGCCAAATTGCTGCACGCGGCTTCGCCTCGCGCCCGCATGGCGCTGGTTGTGGTCAACGCTGGCGGACTGCCCGAAGGCACCTTCGAGAGCGAGATCTTCGGCCATGTGAAGGGTGCATTTACCGATGCGCACGCCGACCGCATCGGACGCTTTGAACTGGCCAACGGAGGCACGCTGTTCTTAGACGAAATTGCCAACGTCCCGCTGCGCCAGCAAGCCAAGCTGTTGCGCGTGCTCGAAACCGGCGAACTGGAGCGCGTAGGTTCTTCGCAAACCCGGCGCGTAGATGCGCGGCTGCTCGCGGCCACCAACGCCGATCTACGCGAAGAGGCCAAGGCGGGAAACTTCCGCGAGGACCTGCTCTTCCGCATCAACACGGTCGAAATTCATCTGCCTGCGCTGCGCGACCGCCGTGAAGACATACCGCTTCTGGCCCAACACTTTCTCAGCCGTAACCGCGCCCGCTATCGCAAGCAGGTTGATGGATTTTCCGCTGCTGCCATGCACCAGATGATGCAATACTCATGGCCAGGCAACGTGCGCGAGTTGGAACACACAGTCGAGCGCGCCATCCTGCTTTGCCAGGGCGACAAGATCGAGCCTGCCAATTTGGCTGTCCACAGTGCCCGCACTTCCGCCCAATCGTTTGAGAATATGAGCATCGACGAAGTCGAGGCGCTGCTCATCCGCAAGGTGATGCGCCGTTGCGAGGGCAATATCTCGCAGGCAGCAGAGGCCCTCGGACTCAGCCGCGCCGCGCTCTATCGCCGCATCGAAAAATATGGCCTTTGAAAATCGTGAACGCGGGCAAAGGCGTTCGGCGATCCGCCGGATGTGGTTCTTCTGTCTTCTGCTGGCCCTGCCCGCGCTGATCTTCGCTGCCCAGTTTTTCTTCCAGCGACAGATCGACCTGATACCGGCGCTTTTGCTTGCAGGTGGTTTGCTGCTGTATTTAGCGCTGGTGTCCGCCGCGCTCATTGACAGCATCATCCGTCCTTTGCAGACACTGGCCAATGCGGTCTCCGCCCTGCGCGAAGGCGACTACTCCTTCCGCGCATATGGAGCGGGCACGCGCGGAGCTGCAAATCGCGATGCGCTCGGCGAGTTAGCTGCCGAGGTCAACGCCCTTGCTGACCTGCTGCAAAAGCAGCGCGTTCGCTCGCTTGAGGCCACGGCGCTGCTGGCGCGCATCCTTGAAGTCATGCATGCGCCGCTTTTCGCCTTCGACCGCAACGATCTGCTACAACTGGTGAACAACGCCGGCATCAAACTGCTGGGCATGCCTCATGCCCGTTGCTTCGGTCAAAGCGCGAGCGAACTCGGCCTGGCCGACCTGCTGGCCGCGCCCGACCAGACCATCCATTCCTTCCGTACTAAGCCCACACGCTGGTTGCTGCGCAAAGCCGCATTCCGCCAGGACGGCGAGCCTCATACGATGCTGCTGCTGGCCGATGTGAGTGTGCCGCTGCAGGAAGAGGAACAAATAGCCTGGAAGCGACTGATCCGGGTTCTCGGCCACGAACTGAGTAACTCGCTGGCCCCCATCAAATCCATCGCTGGCAGTCTACTCGCGCGTGTTGGCAAACTCGACCACGATCAAGTGACGGCGCATGACTTTCATCGTGGCCTTGAAGTGATCGAGAACCGCGCCGATTCTCTCCATCGCTTCGTGCAGTCCTATCGCCGGCTCGCCCAACTGCCTCCGCCGCAGCGTCGCCCGGTTGCGCTGGAGTTGCTGCTGGAGCGCGTAGTTCTGCTGGAGCAGCGCCTAGCCATTGAACTCGATCCCGGACCCGCGGTCGCGCTTTCCGCCGATCCTGATCAACTGGAACAGATGTTCATCAATCTGCTGGCCAACGCCGTGGATGCATCGTTGGCCAACGGAGCGCAACCGGTGCAAGTAAGTTGGCGGCTGGCTGAGTCGAGCGTATGGGTTGCCATTGAGGATCGTGGATTGGGCATCGTCAACCCTGAAAACCTCTTTGTTCCCTTCTATACCACGAAGCCAAATGGTAGTGGCGTAGGCCTGCCGCTTGCCCAGCAGATCGTCCGCGCCCACGGCGGCGACATCAGCCTACTCAACCGCGAAGATGGCCCCGGTGCCCGCGCCACCGTCCGCCTGCCGGTGATAAAGCCGGGGCAACTCGCATCAACGTTTTTTGTCAGCACAGAGAACATGGTAAATGCTTAAAGCCGGGCTGCCGTCACCACATGATGATTCGAATGCTTATGTGACCGCCATCACATGAACTGTTAGAAATTGATAAATAGACCTAGATTCCCACAGAAACTATTGGACACACAATAGGCTGTCGAATTATTACTATAGTTTCAACGAAGGTGCGTACCCACCGCTTTTTTAGCGGTCAGATTCCAGCATCAGTTCTTTAAGGGATGCAGTGCCACCAGGAATCGGTACACACCTGTATAACGGGAAGACAACGATAATTGTGGTGCTAAATGCCAAAAGTGAGGCGTTTCAGTTTGCATCAGTTGCACTTCTAACTTTCAGCCAATAGGCATTTCGGTTGATTTTTGATCTCACGGAATCGATAGGAGAGTTGTGTGTCATGATCGCATTGAACACTTCGGTAATCTTACTCCCGCGCACAAGTAATTCGTTGGGGTTGGCATGCAGTGAAGAGCAGATCCGCTGTGCGCAACTGGCGTATGCCGCTTGTTTGGCTTGTGCAGCCTTCACGCTGGCGGATATATGCCAACACCGCAAGCTTCTGTCCACTCACAGGGCTCATCTCGAAGGCGGAATAAAGTATCCGGATAATAACAAGCCCAGGCGCATATATCGAGAGCATTTTGACCGGAATGCAGGAAATCCGGTCGCGATTTTCTCGTCGCAATCCGTCGCCGAAAGAGATTGCCTAAGATGAAAAATTTGTATCATGGACGCTCCAGCCATGCAGACCTTGCGGTTACGTGTTCGTTTGTATGCTATTGGGGCTTGGTGCTTTCTCGCTTCTTTGACGTAATGAGTTTGGAACTGATTTTTGCGGCTAGCGCCTGCGCCATCGTTTTCGTAGCCTTGGGATATCAGTGCTTGGCATCGTCTCAGCGCATAATGTTCTCAAGCATTGATGTCTGTGTTGCCCTTATTTGGGCTACCGAACTGGTTGCGTACACAACATCCACATACAGACGCAACAGTTTTAGCGCTATTTTAGATCTAGCTATTCTAACCACCGTTTACGCTTTATTCCGACTTCTCATCGCCTGCCGTCCCGGCCTAAGGTGGAGCTTACTTGTTTTCGGGATTCTTGGCGCGGCGCTTGCATTTGTGCAAGCCAAAATCGCGTCTCAATGGTTCAATAGCGCATTTGAGGCCGGTTTCACTGACATGAGTTCGCTAAAGGCACTATGTCCCATTCTGATTACACCCCTACCCAACGACTGGGCGACCATTTTACTGCTTTTAATGCCCTTCACACTTCTGATGAGCATCATACCTGCTAAAAAGCTTGTTAGGTCGGTGCTGCTAGTGACTTCCATCGCTTGCAATGCTGCTTTAGTCTCGTCTCTTCTTCTTGTCTTGTCTCGGGGAGCTCTCGTAGGATTTATTGCATTTTGGGTAGCAGTTCTGATCGCGGCAATAGTATTCCACGTTAACCTAAAACAGGTGCTATTAAGTTTTGCTGTCTCGTTCGCAATAGCCATCATCACAGTTAGTGCCGCTGTCCCTTCGATAAGAGGCGAGATTCAACAGATGGCAATGGGCAAGCAATCCATTTCTCAGGCACGTAGCACTGAGGGCCGCCTTTCTAACTGGAAGTCTGCATGGACTATCGCGCGCTCTCATCCCCTGATTGGTGTCGGACAGGAGAACTTTGCGATTCAACTTGTCCCCTATGTTGGCAAAAGCTCCGAAAGAACATTTGGAGGTCAGACATTCAATACGCCTCTGCAACTGTTCGCCGAGCGAGGGCTTGTTGGGGTTATTTCATTTTCACTGCTGCTAATGTTCCTATTATGGTCTGAATATAGATTCCTTTCTAATTCTGAAGACAATATTGAGCGCTGCACCTCTGTTATTTTCATATCTGCTATAGCAGCTGTAGTCGTACGTGAACTCACATATTCATCGTTGCTATCGAGCCCTCAGGCTTCATTGCTTATGTGGGCGCTTATGGCAAGTACCGCTACCAGATCTGTCGCGGTTCGGCCAACTGCTGCAATGAAACCCAGGTTATATGCTCCAGTGAAACGAATTGCCGGATATGCTTTTGGTGTGACTGTTATGGTTCTACTCGCAGGGGCAATTGTAGTCTTTTATGTGGCTTCCAATTATGCCCAAGCATCAAGCAGCGCGAGCGACGCCGCCAGATATTTAATGCAAAGACAAAACGAGAAAGTCTTGCAGTCGATTGGCTTGGCCATCAAAAATGATCCTGAAAACGCCTACTATATATCGACCCAGGGACTTGAGCAAGGCCGACTCAGCTTACCCGTAATGCAAAATTCATCTACCGGCAATATCAATATAAATACGAGCGGTCTAAAGCCGCGTCTATTAAGCGCGTCCATCGTTTCTTATCGCAAGGCGATGGATATCATTCCACAGGACGATAACTTTGCTAACAATATGGGGTGGCTGTATTACTATGCCGGGGACGTCAAAAGCGCTGAGGACTACATAAGACGAGCCATTACAATCAACTCTGGAGAGTATGCCTATCACGTCGGTCTCGCATTTCTTATGGGGGCTCAGCAGCAGGAAAGCGCGGCCAATGATGAGTATTCTACCGCAATGCTACTGAACCCATCTTTTATCGACTCGCCTGTTTTTCGATCATTGGAGCAGAAACAACCCACACGAGCTAGTAAGATCATCACCAATAGTGTATCCATGCTTAAGAGTGAGGCTATGCAAACAAGCAGTCCAATAGTAAAGGCCCGCCTTGGCGCGCTTTTGCTAAAGTCCGGGCACGGCCGCGAAGCCATTTCATATCTTCGTGATGCGACGTCAAGTCTACCGAGTCTGCCACTTGCATGGAGAAATTTAGGCAATGCTCTTCGGGATATAGGGAGTTACCAAGATGCAGACGCCGCGTTCAGAAAGTCTATATTTCTCGAGGCTGAAAGCAGTGGAGCAACCTTTTGGAATATGATGAGCGTGTCATACAGTCCGAAACTGAGCCGAGCTACTGGACATACAGAAAGAATTTATCAACTCTATAAGACATACCCAATTACGGGAGACGATCTGCTACCACAGGGTTTTCTTGATATGTGTACGCCGCCACGAAGGTGAGTCTAATTTAACTGTTAGTGGGTGGTCGTACTGAATGCCAAAGAGAGAGAGGATGAAAATCATGATCCAGAATAGGGCTTATTGCACTGAGATTGGCAAAACCTCTTTATCAAGCAAGTCTGTGACAGCGAGTTTGATTAGGATGCCTGCGATTCATCAGACTTTGAATCCAGGTGTCACAATTGTGCATCAAGGCCGACTTGTACATGATGTCTGCATCCTGCAGAGTGGATTCGTTAAGCTGCAACAAATCACCGGGGACGGAAACTATGTAATAACAGAGATCATTGCACCCGGTCACGCCCTGGGTATAGAGTCTATCCTGCAGAATGTCAACTCCAGCTACTCTGCAATCAGTATGACGGCTTGTACCATCCAGAGTATTCCCCGCGGAGAGTTCTGCGTGCATTGTTCCTCGGATCGAAGTTCATTTTGCGACCTTCACAAGCAGTATTCATTGCGTTGTGAGCAGTTCCGGAACCGGTGTCTGACCATGGCCTCCACTTCATACAGCAAACAGTTAGTAGCCTGTCTTTCGCCACTCTTGAGTGACGAACAAATTCGCACAGGCGTACGTCCCATTCCACTCAGTCAGCGCGAGATTGCCTCCATGCTCTTCGTGTCGCCCGAGCATCTTAGCAGATTACTAACGGCGCTGGAAAAGCGAGGAATAATCTTCCGATTTAAACGTCAAATGTATTTCGGCCCGGCATTGTCAAAGAAAAGCTTAGGTTCAACACACGGCGCAGTGCCAATAGGCCTACAGTTTTTGTGACCTTAAGCTTTTCGCAATCCGCGAATGACGGTAATAATTCCGCTTACTAGAAAGCGCAATCCGCCATATGTACATAGAAGAAGAAAAGCAAGTTGGAATGCCTGTCTGAACAAGATTGCGTCGATCTGTCTGGATTCGACCCGTAAAAGTATCATGGGGAGATCGTGGACGAGCGAATTGACGCAGTAGGGAATGAGCATACGCAGTATGCGGTCAGCGAAATACGCCATAACCACAGCATAGAGCACGGAATATCCGAAGACCGTGTATCGAATCGCTCTCGGCATTTCGCGCAATTCACGGTGGGTTTGTGGGTTCTTATCGAAAAGAATGACTCGACGCCACAAAGCTTTGCTGATGCGATGCAGGCTTGAGATGCCGAGAAGATCAGTCAGAATCCAGTACCCATCAAACTTCAAAAATGGATTCAGGTTGAAGAGAACCATGCCCCAAATACTCACGACGACCCAGTAGGAGACGGGCGATGGAAAGCGTAGCGCCAGGATGCAGAAAATGGAAGCGAAGAGGCAGTGGAAGAAGACGCCGGCGCCATCCACTACGGCGCGCTGCATTCGAGGCAACTTCCATGCCTCGGTAACATTGCAATACATGACAGGATAGATGAGATAAATGCCAATGCCGATCGGGCCGTGCTCGGCCCCGAATCGTTCACAGGCGGAGGCGTGGCCGAGTTCGTGCCAGAGTACGCTTGCGTAAACAAGCCCTACTATCATCCACCAGTCTTGCGCGCCCGACGTCATTGGCTTCGCGCTATGCCAAAAGTGAGCGAGGAAGAAGGCATGGGTAATAATCGATAGCAAAATTCCTAATTGGATTCCCAACGGACTGAGCAGAGCTGCCAATGCCCTCGTCACCGGCCGCAGCATTGCTTGACGGAGCAGGTCGCGGTGCAGCGTGAGAAACTCGTATCCGCTGCCAGGCGCCGACTTCTTGGGATTGGCCTCATCCTCAACATAGTGTTTGGAGTCGCAGAAATCCACCAACCCCCTCTTGACCAACTGCTCTTCGATAACAGGAAGGGTGATTGCCGTTCCACTGAACTTCCAGCGATTGCGTTCAGCCGCTGCGAGCAGATCGGCGACAGTGCGCGGTTCCTGCAAGTACTCAAGGAGGCAACGCGCCAGATTGTCGATCTCAAATCGCTTGTTGCTGGGGGTAATCGCCTGAAAGCGCGTCTGAGCATGAACGGTGTCAAGTGGAAAGATTTGGACGTGAGAGATGAGGAGTTGAGCCAGAGGATCAATCGAATCATCGCAATCTTCAAACTCGGTATTGCGTATTGGCTTCATAGCGAATACCTCATCATTATTGAAATTGTAACAGTTGGCACGATAAGATCTGATATGGCGCCAAATAATATCACGCGCATCACATCGCATTGAAGTTGACCGGTTGAAAGGCCAACTTCAATGCTATTCAGCCGAAATTGTGCCTCAGAAAAGCAAGCGCATGACAGACAATCAGAATTGGCCCGTCAGTTGCTTGTTTATCCTTTGCCGCAACCGTAGCAGTTCATGCAGTTAGTGTTGCACTGAGCAATGCAGTTGCCAGTGTTAGGTACGCAGGCGGTGCCGGCATTTGTGCCGGCAGGGTGAATTGCCGAGAATTCAAGCCTGTCATCCAACTCAACAATCAGCAGATCATTATCTGCCAGCACTAGAGACATATTGTTCTTCATCATGCAACTCCCATCTGTGTGGTTGAGTCGACACCAAGTTTATGCAAACGATTTGATGCAATCAAGATGCCGATATGTTAAACATTTGCTTGCGCATTGTTGCGCGACGCAAGCTTTGCGTTTACGGACTCAGCTTAGCCTCCGCAACCATGGCAGTTCGCGCAATTTGTGTTGCACTGAGCCACGCAGTTGCCGGTGTTAGGCACACAGGCGGTGCCGGCATTTACGGCAGGATGAATAGCGGAAAATTCAAGCCTGTCATCCAGTTCAATGATCAAAAGATCATTATCGGGAACCATCAGATAATGGTTACTGTTCATGTTATCCTCCTTTCTGTGAAATATATTTGAAGCGGTTATTCACAGCCTCAAACACACCCTGTCAATCGATCAGCTAGCGGAGTTGAAGGCTCCGTCGGTTTCTCCGACCTCCAAAACACCGCTGCGTCTGAATAGTTGCCGCCTATCCTCTCCCACAACCAGGAGCGCAGTTCCCGCAGTTGGTGTTGCACTGGGCCACGCAGTTGCCGCTGTTATTTCCACAGACTGCACCAACATTGGCCGCAGGTAGCATTACTGAGAACTCAAGACGATCATCCAGCTCGACAATCAGAAGATCATTCTCCGCAAGCGCTAGACTCATGTTGTTCTTCATCATGTTTCTCCCCTCTCTGTGGCTGAGTCGACACCAAGTTTATGCAAATGACTCCATGCAATCATGATGCCGGCATATTGAACAATTGATCGCGCATTGTTACGCGAAGCACGCTTTTGCGCTTAAGGACTCAGCTCATCCTCTCCCGCAACCAGAAACGCAGTTTCCACAGTTGGTGTTGCACTGGGCCACGCAATTGCCGGTGTTATTTCCGCAGACTACGCCAATATTGGCCGCAGGTTGCATTACTGAGAACTCAAGACGATCATCCAGCTCAACAATCAGAAGATCGTTCTCTAACGGCATCAAGCTACTGTTCTGATTCATGATGTTCCTCCTTTCCAGCAAATTGAAATACACACGATTCGTCAAATGCACGCGTGAGCGAGTCTTTGATGGTTGAGTGTATATGCCACACTTTACGCCTTGATGACAGAAGTGACAGCATATATCGGTTCATGAATCCGCAATTACCGCGAAATTTGCAATCATGAGCACTTAAACAATTACCCCCAAATTCTCGTTCTGAAATTGTTGAGAAACCGATAACACAGGGCTAGCGACCTCGTTCACATACCTATCGTCCCGTGTCTTTGCATTCTCAGCTTGCGTGGCAGATTCCGCCTGCACAACGCGGCATAGATTTCCCTTTGTCTTTTTTTCTTCCCAAAGCGAACGCAGCGTCTCGCCTATCTGGGTCTTTTCCGGAGGGCAAGGCCTCTTTTCGCCGGCAATACGCGGTTTAGGACAGGAAATACCTTGGCATGTCGGCAAGAAAAAGCATTTTTTGCACGTGTCATCATCCTCAAACGCTGACACTACCCATTTGGAGAATTTTTCATAATCAATATCGGGAAATCCATCTTCTTTAAGATACCCAACAATATTAAAATCTTTCTGGTCCAGGGCGACGGTACATTTCATAATTTTCCCGTCAGCGCCAATAATAAGATTATGCGGCCGCGCCGCATAACAAATGCCGCGCCCCGATTGCGCCTGTATCCACGGCAGTTGCGCCTCAGAACGCAACCCCATCATCGAAGCTGTTTTCACCAAATCCAGTCGGGCAGAGTGCCCGGTGATCTCTTTGCTTGAAGCGGCTTCGATCGGGTAAATATTTAATTGCTCATCATTCGCGCCACCCCATTTGCCAACGGGACGAAATCTGATTTCGAATCGAGAGTCGCCAGCGAAGTCATTTTTTAACAGTTCGAAAAATGAATGAAGTCGCGGCAAGTTGTCGCGGTCAAAATTGATGCGAATTGTAATCAGGAATTGTTCGGAAAGCTCCCTGGCATCCTTGAGGTTGTCGTATATCGTCTGGAACGAAGGTCCGCCTTCCTTCAACCCCCGCTTGCAGTCGTGATCGGAAGGGCTACCATCGATGGTAATCTGATAATCCCGGCAATCATAGGATAGAAGTTCGGATAGGACATCTTTTGTTAAAAGGTATCCATTGGTCGTCATGTGAGAAGCAAACTCGACTCCATTTTCTTTCGCCAACTGCTGCAAGCGAGGAGAGATATCGCGAATGGCTTCCATTCCCAGAAGGGGTTCTCCCCCGAAATACGTTACGTTAAGGCAGCGCAGATACTTGATCCGGCGCTCTGTCATAGCGACAACTGCTTGCCGCACCCAAGGTTCCATGGTGCCGCGAGAAAATGTTTCATAACAATAGACACACCGGAAGTTACACTCCTCGGAGGACAGCAGGATGAGTTCCATTCGATCTGCGCGATAATGCTGAAAGCCATGCAGCGAACGCAACTTATGTAGCTCATTGGTTGTTTCAGGCACGAGGAAACCACGATCAAACATATACTTGGCCAAGCCAGTTTGCTCGATAGCGCACCCTTTTCGTTGCAGGAGGAGTTCGGCCTGAGCCCGGGATCGCGCTGGCAGGCCAGAGAAAGCGCCGGAAAAGCTGTTGAAAAGCAGCAGTGTGCCGTCTTCGGCAACTGTCCGGGCGTTGAACTGCGATGGGCGAACGCGAATCGTGGGTAAAGAATCTGCAATTGAGGCCGAAGGTGTTACCTCTTCGGCAACCGCCGTGGAATCCATAAATAGTCTCCTCGTGCTGTACTGTAAAGTGCAATTGATAACCTGCAAATAAGAATTCTTAAGTTGCGGATAGATATTTATCAAGTTCTGGTCGGATTCTTCCGCGCTCTGACCTGCGATGGCCATCTGCTTTAGGCCAATGAGGTCAAACCGTGCTGTCCACCCTTTTCGCGATAGAACTGCGGAAAGGGTGGACAGCACCACGTTTTGGATTCAGGCAGGGGACAGATTACTGGGCGCCGGCTACTCGCTTCGCAGCGCCTGCATGGGTTCGATGGAAGCGGCGCGAACAGCAGGAATGAGAGCGGCGATCAGGCCGGCGGCCACCAGCAGCAAGGCCAGCAGCAGGAGACCGCCAGCCTCTTGCTGCGCGTCGAAGACGATCACCATCTCGATCACCTTGCGCGCGGCCGCGCTCAGCAGAAGCCCGACCACCGCGCCCGCGCCCAGCATCCAGGCGATGCGCGCGAGGACCATGCCCAGGATGCGGCCACGCGTGGCGCCGAGAGCAAGACGAACGCCAATGTCGCGCGTGGCCATCTCCACCTCTTGACTGGCCAACCCATAGATACCTACCAAAGCCAATACCAGAGCGAGCGCGGCAAAGATGCCGAAGAGCCATTCCTGCATACGCTCGGAGACCAGAGACTCGGAGATGACCTCGCTCATGGTTTGAGGCTCCTCGAATGGGACAGTTGGGTCTAAATCATGCACGCTGGAACGGATAGCTGGTATGAGCTGCCTGGGATCTCCACTGGTTCGCACCAGCAGATACATATTGGCAAACAGATCCGCTCGCGCCTTGAGGTCCAACTCGTCCATCAAATAATCACGCTCAGCCATAGGATCGTCTTTGATGCTTTGCCGCGCGTTACCGGTGACTCCAACGATCTGCCCCCATTCCTCTTGTTTGTGGCTGTCGGAATCGATGCGCTGCGCGGTGGGATCAAGAGTATCTGGGATGAACTCGCGCACGAAAGCGTCATTCACGACTACGGTCGGTGTAATGTTCTCTGCGCGATCAAGACCGGGCGAGAGCCAGCGCCCGCGATGCAGCGGTATGCCCATTGCATCGAAGTAACCCTTACTGACGAATCGTTGTTCCGCTAGCATCACCTGGCCAGGAGGATTTGGCGGCTGGCCGGCGATGTGTATATCCGAGTTGGTCCAATGCCCCTTGATAGGCATCATATCGATGAGACCCGCAGCCTTGACTCCAGGAAGATTGCTTACTCGCTCCTCAAGGGGCTGATAGATGGCGCTTATCGGATCTCGTCCTTGATATTTCGCTTTGGATAGACTGATTTTGACGGAAAGAATGTGCGAAGGATCGAAACCCAGATCGGCATGGCGATAGCGCGAGACCACGCGCATGAGCAAACCAGCCACTACCAGCAGCACCAATGTAAGAGCAATTTGCGTGACCATGAAGCCCGAGCGCAGGCGATGCTGGTTTTGCTCGGTGCCAGCGGCGCTGCCGCCGGCCTTGAGCACGTGATTGGGATCGATGGCGGAGAGACGCAAGGCCGGATAGAGCGAAGCAGCGAGGCTGGCGATGACGGAAATGGCAATCGCCGCGGCCAGCGCTTTCCAGTCGAGATGGATGTCCGCGCCGCGCAGCAGCGCAAGGATCAGGAAGTTGCTCATTAGTTTGATCAGGAGGGAGGCCAGTAGCACGCCGCCACCAGCACCCAGAACGGCCAGCAGCAGGCCTTCGGTAATAACCTGGAGAATCATGCGCTTACGTCCAGCGCCAATGGCCGCGCGCATGGCCATCTCGCGCTCGCGTTTGATGCCGCGTGCCAGCAACAGGCCAGCCACGTTGACGCAACCGATAGCCAGCACCGCCAGCGCCGCGCCCAGCAACGTCCAGAGCTTACCTTGCGTCTTCAGATCAAGAACGCTTGCCGCCAGAGGTTCCAGCCGTACCGTCCGGTCACCGTCGGTCTCTGGATAAGCTCTCCCCAGGTTGTCGAAGACGTGGTCGAGATCGGCCTGTGCCTGCTCGATGCTCAGACCATCCTTGAAGCGCGCCACAGACAGAAGCCAATGCGTGTCACGATCGTTCATCCATGCCTCATCGATCACGAGACGTGGTATGTAGACCGCATTACGCATATTCAGTGGATAGCGAAAACCGGCAGGCATGACACCTATGACGGTAAAACTCCGGCCATCCAGCTTGACCGTTTTATTGAGTACGCCGCGATCACCGCCGAAGTATCCTTGCCAGGCCTCAAAGCTCAGCACCACAACGTCGTTTTTGCCCTCCTGCTCCTCGCCCGAGGCATACGTGCGGCCGAGTATGGGCTGCATACCGAAGACCTGGAAAAAGTTATCGGTTGAGCGCACACAGTCCAGCGAGACGGAACCGTTGGATGGTGTTTCCAGATTGATTTTCGCGAAAGCCGCGTAGGTGGCCATCGCGTCGAAGGTTTGAGCCTGTGCGCGCGCGTCTTTGAAGCTAGGCCACGAGTACGGTTGCTGGTAGCCGCTGCGGCTATAGCTCGTGATGTTGACGATCTTCTCCGGATGCGTGAAGGGCAGCGGCTGGAGCATGACCGTGTTGAAGACGCAAAAAACCGCTGTGGCCACACCCACGCTCAAAGCCAGCGTGAGCACCACGGTGAGGGCGAAGCCGGGGGCGCGCAGCAACTGCCGTGCCGCATAATGCAAATCTTGAAGGAGGTTCTGAAAGAACATGCTATGCCTCCGCTTCTTCTTCGAGCTTTTTCAATTCCGTCTCGGAAACCACCTTGCCGTCGAAGAGATGCACCTCGCGCTGGGCTTGCTTGGCGAAGCGCGGATCGTGCGTCACCATACAAATAGTGGAACCTTCGCGGTGCAAGTCGGCCAGCAGATGCATCACCGCTTCGCCGTTCTTCGAGTCAAGGTTGCCGGTTGGCTCGTCGGCGAGCAGGATGGTTGGCGAGCCGGCCAATGCGCGCGCCACGGCTACGCGCTGCTGCTGGCCGCCGGAGAGTTGCGCCGGATAATGCCTCATGCGATGCGCCATGTTTACGCGCTCCAGAGCTTCCTTGACGCGCTTCTTGCGCTCGGCGGAAGACATCCCCGCGCGATAAGTAAGCGGCAACTCGACATTCTCCTCAACGGTAAGATCGCCGATAAGATTAAAGCTCTGGAAGATGAAGCCGATCTCCTGGTTGCGAATGCGGGAGCGCTCGCCGGAGCTGAGGCTCTCCGCTGGCTTGCCGTTGAGCCGATACTTGCCCGCAGTGGGCGTATCGAGCAGGCCCAGGATCGAGAGCAGTGTGGATTTGCCGCAGCCGGATGGGCCGGAGACAGCCACATACTCGCCGCGCGAGATAGTCAGATAAATGCCGGAGAGCGCGTGCGTCTCCACTTCGTCGGTATAGAAGACCTTGGTCAGATCTTCGATTTCAATCAACGTGCCGTTCGATGCCATTCTGTTCTCCTTGTCAGTAGTCAGTAGTCTGTGGTCGATTTACGTTTGAGTCGTGTCCAACCTTCGCCGTGCGTGCGGCTCTCATTCGAATCGAATGCGGTCCACGCTGTCCCAGCGCGACATATCGGAGAGGATCACGGAGTCGCCTTCCTTCAATCCGTCGAGTACCTGGATGCTGTTGACCGAGGCGCGGCCCACCTTGACTGCTACACGCGTGGCTCCCCTGCCGTCGGGTTCGAGCTTGAAGAGGCTCAGCGTGGAGTTTTCATTGCCCAGCGCGGGCCGGCCTACGTATAGCACGTCGGCCAATCGCTCCAGATCGATGGCGCCGTCCACGCTCAGGTCAGGACGCGCGCCTGGCGGCAAAGGCCCAGTAAGCTCTACGTCCACCGTGACTGTTCCGTTCTGCACGGCTGGATTGATGCGCTGCACGCGGCCTGGAATCACGCCGTTATGCGTGTCTATGGAGGCAGGCAGGCCAACTTGAATATCGCGCGCCTGGGTCTCGGAGATCTTGAGCGAGGCCTTGAGCTGGTCGGGCTGCACCACTTTGGCCAGCGTGACGCCAGGAGCAATGTGCTCGCCCACCTGGTGCGGCAGGTCGATCAGAACGCCGCTGATGCTAGCCGTGACGCGCAGCGCGGCCCGTTGCTGCTGCTTGAGTTGGTAGAGGGCGCGCGCCTGATCCACCTTGGTTTGTTCCACGGCCAGTTGCGATACGATGACTTTTTCATTCATCGCGATGCGGTCGTCTTCGATCTTGTTGCGCATGGCAAGCTCGTCAGATTTGCCCTGCGATGCCTTGTAGGTCAGCCCGGACTCCACGCCTAGATCGTAGAGAGCCTTGTCGGTCTGCGCCTGCAGTTGCGCCTGGCGGTAGTCCGCGCCGACTGTGGCCGCGCCAGCCTTCTGGGCCAACAGGTCGCTTTGCAGCTTGACTTGCGTGTTATGGTAGTCGCTCTCGGCGGCCTTCAGCGCCAAGCCGGCGTTCATAGCCTCCTGCTCAAGCTGCGGGTTGGCCAGTTCCATGATGACTGTATTAGGTTGGACCTGCGCGCCTGGCAGAACCAGAATGCGCGTCACCGTGGCCTCGGTCTCGGCGGGAATGAGGCGTAGACGATCCTCGCGCGGCACCAATGTTCCAGTCGAGCCGCGCACTTGGCGAATCATCGTCCCGCGCTTGACCGTGTCCGGCCAAATGGTCGAGCGATCCACAGTGGGCGAGGCTGGTCTGAGCCGCGATACGGTCACCGCCGCGACCGATAGCACAGCCACAGCAGCCACGAAAATCGTTACAAGGCGGCGCTTCCTCTTGAGCAATAAGTCAGGGCGTGCGATATCCATTGACCACAAGTAAAGCACTTGTCGTGCCAAACAAATTCTTGATGACAAACTGAAAATAAATTAGTTAGCGGATCGTGTGCGGATATTGTTTGGGGTTGAACTGTCCGATTTTGATTTCGGCTGTCCGATTCTGAACACTCTGGAGAGCAGTCCTGGTCTGCCAGATATTTTTGTACCAGCGTGAGTGTTGATATAGCGCGGCGGGATTGATGCTCAGCTCGCCGCCCATAGTCGAGGGTGCGGAAAAGTGGCGCGGCCATTTGTTGGCCTTTGCACTATCCTTGGCAGTAGACTCTTGTTTGACTCTGTCGGTGATGGCGTTCACGTAGAACCGGTTCCGCAAACTCAGACGGGGGTTAAGTGGAGGTTCTGTTCTTCCGCAGCCTAAAGTCGCACTCTTTGCGAAGCCGTCGGTAGAGCTGCAGTGTCATAGAATTGCCCCCAAATCTGGGCAATATCCAAACACCTATTGCACGCTGGAATGCGAAATCTAAGCTAAATCCTTTATTTTCATGGGGCGGCTAGTGGGGATCGAACCCACGACATCCTGAGCCACAGTCAGGCGTTCTGCCGCTGAACTATAGCCGCCATATAGATAGATTGTAGCATCAAATCATATGCTTGGCCGAGGGGGTCAGCTGGATACGTTTGCACCGCTGTCGGGTTCGGCGTATGAGACCCGAGCAGAATTGTCAGGAGTTATTACTTGACAAACGCTGGGTCGTTTACCGCTTTCATAGTTTGCTGAAATGCGATCCACTCGCAGGATCCATTGCCCCGGCCACAGCCGGGCACGAAGACCGGTACGCGCTCTGGGGGATTTTGAAGGGTGAGCGGCGCGGCAGTTCGCATTTGATCGAGGGTCTGAGCCGTGTAGTAAGTGCGCACAGAATACTCTCCCCCGCCGCGCTTCTTCCATAGCTCAAAGACCAGTGCGCCCCCAGGGGGCGTATCGTTGCGACGGCCATCCACGATCCAATCAAGCCCCAGCGCGCCCGCAATGTTGGATAGGTTCGTATCGTGGCCGACCAGGATCAGCACTCGATCTCCTGGCTTTGTCAATGCGCCGGCGACGGACTTCGCTTCCACTGCCTGCTGCATCGAGTCAAGCACATGTGCGAGCAGATTGGATGATTGGATGCGAGCGATGTATGGAGTGCGCCGGTCAATCTCTTCGCTGGCCTCGTGCAATTGCAGCAACTCGCGCAGCTTGGTCAGGTCCACGCGTCCCCAACCCACGTTTGCCGCATCCATGCCTTCGGTGTATTCGAGCAGCATAGTCTCCGTCATTGATGAAGCAAGGCTGAGCGGCGTGCGCAGATCAACGAGGTGATCGCCTTTTCCCGGCGCGAGCGAGGAGGGAAGATCAAAAAGCGAAGGTGGAGCGGGTTTGCTTGCGCAACTCGCTTCCGGGTTGCATCTCTGCAAAACCTCTTCCAGCGCTCTCAATTGCGGCCGGTAGGCCTCGACCAACCCTCGCGGATCGCCGCCGATGCGGCCGGAAATCGCGGCCGTGGCCAGCAGCTTGTCGGCCTGAACGGCTCCGGCACTCAACGAATGAAAGAGCGGATCGGGCGTCCCCTCGGGAAGAGCCTTCACTTCGAGCGTGCAACCGGGAGCAAGCCCCGCCGCCAGAGCCTTGCCCGTCTCGCGCGTGCGCTGATCGGAGTCGGCAACGATCCTGATCTTCGCTGCATCCTCGCAGCCATTGAGCGCAAGCAATCCTTGCGACGCGAGCAGTTCCCGGTCGTATCCGCCGACGAGCTTCATCAACTGCGCGCCGTGCGCGGTAAGGTAGCCCGGAGGAACGCTCCACGCGGGCCATGGCTCGCGGGAGTATTGATTGAGCTGATCCATTTTGCCGGTAGGCGAACGAACCCCGTGGCGGCTGACGATCACCACAAACTTCAGCTCTTCATCCGGCGTCTTCGCGTGTGTCGATGAGCTATCAGCAGGCGTTTGCGCCAACATCGCACAGGCCGCCCCAAAGAGAAGACTCAAGGCAAGGGTTGCTTTGCAACTGCTGAAAAAATTCTTCATTGGGAGCTTCCGTTCTTGACGGTTGCATAAACTCTGATCTCTGATGGATGCTGCCCCGCGCCGGGTACAGCTAGATACAGAAGATTCTGCGCGGGTACAAAGAGCGCGGTCTTGGCGCCGGAGGCGGTAGTCAGCACCGCGAGCGCATGGAAGCTCTTCGCGTCATCCACTTGATAGGCATCCACCTCGCCGGTGCCGCTGATTAGATAAACGCGGCTGAGCACGGGATCATAAAAGAGATCATCGGCTCCGCCCGCGGCTGGAAGACTGGCGATTTCTTTGCCTGTTTTGGCATCCAAGGCAATCAGCGTTCCCGGCGTGCGGCAGGCGACAAAGAGCAGTTGATCCTTGGCGTCGAAGGCCAGTGGCACATTATCGCCGGCCTTGGTCAGCTTCCAGTGCGTGGTAATGGCCTTCGACTTCGTGTCGATCACTGCAACCTCTTTTGAGTCGGCGATGTTCGCAAAGACGCGCTGGCTGGCTGGGTCGATCTCCAACGCTTCAGGATGCGTTGCAACCGCCAGGTTGGCTTCCAAAGTAAAATGCGCGGTATCCACCACGGCCACCTTCGCGGGATTGGCCGCATCCGATCCGCCGTGTCCAACAAAGAGCAGTTGATGCGCTTCGTCGTAGACCATGTCGTCGGCGTCATCGGAGAGCTTGATCTTTCCGCCAAGCTCCAGCGGCGCGCCCTTGTAGACTCTGAGTTCGCCCAGCGTGCCATCGGCCACATACAAGCTGCTGGTAGACGCAACCCATGCCAGCCCATGCGGCTTGCCCAAGCCGGTGATGCTCTGCTGCACCTTGTCCGTCTTCAGATCAATCACTTCCACTGAATGGTTCCCAGTAGCCGCAACGAACAGCCGGTTGCCCGCTTCATCCATGGCCAAGTGATCGAATTTGCTGGCAATCCCGGGCAAGGAAATTGTCCTGCTGAGAGCAAGCGGCGGATTGGATTGAGCATACGAGGCGGTAAAGCCCGCAAGAAGGCAGAACGCGATTAAAATTTTCATTGTTCCATCCAAGATTAAAGATTGAAAATCGCGCGGGCGTCTTGAGAATGCAAGACGCCCGCTGGTTCATTTACTTCTTTGTGCCAGAAGTCCAGCGCAGCCCACCGCCATAGGTGGGGTGGTAATACTCGCGCTGAACCACGTACTGGGGGCTGCCGTAATAGAAGCCGAAGACTTCGTTGTTCAAGTTCAGCCCTTGCGCATACACCTCGAAGCCTTTGGAAAGCCGGAAGCTGGCTTGGGCATCCACCTGAAGGTGCGCATACAGATAGTTGTCTCCGGCAGGTCCGGCGACACCACCAACCTGTGGATTAGGTGAAGTGCTTCCATCCGGATTTGCCTGCAGGTTTCTGTACTGGTACGAGTAGATGCTGGCTCCGTTGTACTCAAGCCCCATGTGGACTGAGAAACGGCCCCGGTCGTAACTTGGACCAACATTCCAGGTATTCGGAGTCTGGCGCAACAGCGCAGGGTTATCGGTGCGCAGCGGATCGACGCCCTTGGCCCGCGAATTGCTATAGGTGTAGTTTCCGTTGAAGCCCAGACCGCCTAGGACGCCTGGCAAGAACGATAGCCGCTGCTGATAGCCAAGCTCGATGCCGTAGACCCACGCGCTACCGCCATTATTCGGCTGCGTGATGATTGTGGGTCCGTATGTTGGGTCATTAACCGGTGTAATGGTCGAAGTCAGCGGATTAGTGAGCGCCTTGTAAAAGAAACCGGCTTGTACCAGTCCGAGCGGATTCAAATACCGCTCATAGAGCAAATCAACATTGTTGGCATGCTCAGGGATCAGTAAGGGATTACCTATTCCTTTCTGAGCCGGATTCTGTGAAGTGTCGAGCGTAATGTAAGGGATCAGATCCTGCGGGTCGGGACGTGCAATACCTCGTCCATACGACGCGCGAATATCCGAGTTCTGATCAAGCGAATATTTGGCCTGCACGCTGGGAAGCACATCAAGATAGGACTTGGAACCGTTGACCGGCGTCGTGTCACCCGGGTTCCAGGATCCGTCCGACTCCGTGATCACCTGGTATCCGGTGGTCTTAAGGTCGGTTTGCTCAAAGCGCACACCGGCCTGGAGATGCAGCTTGCCGAACTGCGCGGTGTTCATGATGTAGCCAGCGGTGATGCGCTCCTCGAGGTTGAAGTTGCTGGCATCAGAGCCGAGGTGGGTTGCACCCTCATCGAGGGCTCCAATCTGCCCGGGATTGGCGTTGGCGTAATTGACGATCGAACCCCACTCGGTAAGCGGCCCCATTTTGTAGCTATTGTCGTAATAGTTGCTATTGGTCAACGGGTTGAGGAATTGGCTCATCAGGATGCCGTCCGCCTCATTGTCATAAACAGGCGAGTAGGCATCCTGGCCTTTGTGCTGGTTGCGCACCTTGGCTCCGAACTCGAGTGTCGAGAAATGCCCACCTGCCTTGTAATTAATGGCATAGGCAGCAGAGCCTTGCAAGTTGATTTGCATAGTCTGGCCACTGGTAAGGTCAAGCTCGGTCAAGCTCCACTGCGTCGGATCGTAGAGGGGGGAACCAGCCGCCGTACAGGCGGGATTCCACTGTGGACGGAACTGGCTGGGGTTGGCGCCAGGATCGTAGAAGCAATTGTCTCCCGCGAAGTTCTTCAGGGCCTTCGAGGCACTAAACGTCGCTCCTGGATTGCCTGCGGCGGCGAGCTGGCGGGCACGCGAGACAGCCGCTTCCCACTTGAACCACGAGTTGGTAAAGAGATGGTTGCCTCCAACCGCCAGAGAACCGATAGCATAGTCCGGAGCACGCCTTGAAGTCTTGAACTTTGGCTTGTCGCCGGTGAAGGTTGCTGGATCGCCGGAGGGGTCGTTCGGATTCGGTGTGACCTGATCGTTCAATGTGTAGGTCCACTTGTCGCCGAAGTCCTTGAAGTCCGAATAGAAGACCTTGGCAAAAAGGAGAGAGCCTTCTGACAGCTTGTAATCGATGCTGGTGGCCGCGCCCCAACGGCTGCGGTCGTAGCGGTACTCGCGCAAATCTATGCTGTCGTAGCTGGGCGTCAAAGTGCCAGGATCGGGCGTCGGCTCAATATCGTCAATGCCGCGACCGTTGTAATCGTAGGTAAAGTTGCCCAGAATGCCGAGTTTCTTGCCGTGATAGCGCTTTCCCGCGGTGATGCCGTACTGGCTGGCATGACGCCCATCAATGATGGGAGTATAACCGCCTTCGCCGAATGCGGTCAGTGTCGGCCGGTCGCCAGCAGTCTTGGTTACCAGATTAACTGAGCCGCCAATTGCGTCTCCGTCCTGATTGGCGGAAAGCGTCTTGTTGATTTCCACTGATTCCACCAAGTCGGCGGGAATAGTATCGAGCTTGATTTGGTTGACCGTCGATTCGGGCGAAGGCACAAGAACCCCGTTAATAGTGGTGTTGCTCAGGCGCGGCTCAGTGCCGCGAATCTGCACATATTTGCCTTCGCCCTCGTCGCGCTCCAGCGTTACGCCCATCAGGCGGCCCAGTGCATCCGCAACGTCCGCATTGGGGAGGCTCATGATCTGATCGTTCGTAATTACATTCAGGATATTTTCCGAGGACGCTATGCGGTTAATTGCTTCTGCATCTCCGTGAACATCGGTCGCCGTGACAATAATCTCCTGCGCCGACGAAGCAACCTCCATCACCGCATCCAGGCTGGTTGTCTGCCCCGCCAGGATCGTTACGGATTTGGTAAATGGAGCGAATCCCACAAACGTGATGCTCACATTGTAGGATCCGGGCGCAAGGTTGGTGAGGATGAATTCACCCTGGATGCTGGAGACGGAAGTGGTCATGCTGGGTTGTATTAGGATTTGCGCGCCTTGAAGTACTGCGCCAGATGTATCGGATACGCGTCCAATCAGCGTTCCCTTGCTGTCAGATTCCATGGCCGCGAGCGGCATGGCCAGTAGCAGCAGGATAGATAGAAACAACAAGCGTCTCATGTGGTCTCCTCGCACAGCCAGAGGTTGTCTTCCGCACAAACATGGATCGTCTCTGGTTGGCTACAGGGTGAACTTTAAGGCGCTTTGTTAAACGCTTGTTAACAGTGTTGTAAATAATTCCTAAGGTTGAAAAGTGTTTTTATTCGCATAGATGAATGTACTGTGAATATGCTCCCGAAGAAAGCTCACATGCTCTATTTCGCATTTAGGCTGGAAGATAGGGAACCATGCGCATCCTCATCATCGAAGACGAGCCGCGGATGCTGGAGCTGCTAAGCAAGGGGCTCTACGAGAGCGGTTTTACCGTAATGACCGCGGCCGATGGCGAGCTCGGTCTGGAGATGGCCACGGCGCATGAGCTGGATGCAATCGTCTTGGACATCGGGCTGCCGAAGTTGGATGGCTACGCGTTGATGCAGGCCTTGCGCGCGGGTGGTTGCGGCACGCCCGTGCTCATGCTCACCGCCCGCGATACGGAAGATGAAATTATTCATGGCCTTGATGTTGGCGCGGATGATTACCTGACCAAGCCCTTTTCGTTTCCTGAATTGGTGGCGCGCCTGCAGTCCGTCACGCGCCGGCGTGGGCAAGCGGAGGAAGCGATTCATGCCGGTGATCTGGTGATCGATCCAGCGCGGCGCACAGTCTCGCGAAACCACACGGTGATCGAGCTGACGCGATTGGAGTATCAACTGCTCGCGCGCCTGGCGCGGAGCATCGACCAATGCGTGCCGCGCCAGACGCTCATGGAGTTTGTCTGGGGCAAGGATCATGAGGTTGGAGCCACGGCGCTGGATGTGTTGATGAATTCCCTGCGCGCCAAGATCGATGCGCCGCATAGCAAGAAGCTCATCGTCACCGTGCGCGGCTCCGGCTATATCTTCAGGCGCTACCGCTACGCCGCCCAGGAGGAGCGATGAGAGCCTTGCCCATCCGCGTGCGGCTTACGCTGTGGTACTCGCTGGCCATCGCGGTCACTCTGTTTTCCATCGGCTGCGCCGCGCTGTGGATGGTGCATCGCGCCATCGACGATCTGGAGAACGAAGAGTTGCAGCAGCGCGTCCGCAGTGTTCGACGCTTCATCGAGAGCCGCCCGCCGGGAGAATCGACCGCCGAATTGCGCGCGGCCATCACCGCGGCCTACAACGTCAGCCACGGTAACAAATGGCTGCAAGTGATCGACGAGCAGGGCAACTGGATCTATCGCTCCCCGCATGTCGCCGCCGCCTATCCAACGCTCGCGCTGCCCCAGCAAGCTCCGCGGAATGGCCGGTACTTTACCTATTCTGCCGAGTCCATATCCGTGCGTGCTTTGGTCGATATTATCGAAGTTCGAGGCGTTCGTTACACGGTTCAAACTGGCCTGACTCTCACCAAGACGATGGCTGTTCTCTCGAACTTCAGCATCCAGCTCTTTATTCTGATCATCATCGGCCTGGTGGCATCTTCACTTGCCGGCTATTTCATGAGCCGCAGGGCGCTCAATCCCATCGCCGCAATCGCCGCCGAAGCGCGCCTCATTAACGACCGCAACCTCGACATCCGCCTGCCCGTCCCCAGCGCGCAGGATGAGATCTCCGATCTTTCCCGCACCCTGAATCTGATGCTCGAGCGCATCGACAAAGCCTTCGCCAGCGTGCGCGCCTTCACCGGCAACGCCTCCCACGAGTTGCGTACGCCCATTTCGCTGCTGCGCACCGAGATCGAAGTGGCGCTGATGCGTCCGCGCGAAGCAGATGAGTACCGCGCCGTTCTCAGACGCTTGCAACAAGAAACAGTGCGGATGACAAATTTGGCGGAGAACCTGCTTACCTTGGCGCGGGCTGACGGTAAAGCGGAGAAGGTCACTCTCAAGCCCATCTTTGCCGAGACTCTCATTCATCAGCTCGCCGGCGCATGGAAGAGCGCGATGGACTGCGCGTTGATCGATTTTCGCGTCGAATGCGAATCCGGCAATCTGGCTCTGCTAGGCGACAAAGATCTGCTCCCCAGGCTGCTTTCCACTTTGCTGGAGAATGCCGCCAAATTCACCCCGCCGGGAGGAGCGGTCACGTTGCGCGCTGCGGCAGCGGGGAACCGCGTGATTCTCTCCGTGGCGGATACCGGCATCGGCATCGCCCCTGAGCATCATGCGAAGATCTTCGATCGTTTTTATCGCGTCGGCACTGCCGGAGTTGCGCTTTCCGCTGGGTCCGGCTTAGGTCTGGCTCTCGGCAGTTGGATTGCGGAGCGTCACGGCACACAGCTGTGCGTTGAAAGTAAACCGGGACACGGAAGCTGCTTTTCATTCTCGCTGGCGAGGACGGAATCGATTGACGCAGCCAATAGAAAGATCGTCGAACAGAGTGCTGCGGCCTTCCGTTGAGGGCATTGCACGACACATGCGCGTAGATGGCCAGTTCTTGTAGTTTGCATAGTATTTCAGAGATTTTGCTACGCTGAATGAGAGTCTTCCGTCAAGAACGGATTGAGTTGGGATGAGGAAAATACCCTCCCGCCGGGTGTCGTTCCCTGTTTCTTCGCCCTGTACTCATCAAGCGAGTTGTGCCACAGGATGTGATTTTCATCACAACTTCACGCCCGCGCGTAACCATACCTAATCGAACGCCGGTTATATAGACACGGTGAAAGATTGAATGCTACAGTGAATTACGTTGAATGGGCGCGGTATGCAACTGGCCCTGCATCATGAAATCAGCATTTTAATTTTTGGCAGGAACCAACCGTGCCCCTAGAGAATACGTCCGTTATAAAACGAGAAATAACTCCGCATCACGGCCTAAGCTGGTTACCACAAGCTGTAGTGGCGCAAAGCGGCGTTCTATGGCGAGGCTTCACCCATGCAAGAACCCACCGTGAACTTCTTCGCTTCCTCCTCAGGCTTCCGCCTTATGCTGAGCTTGTTTTCAGCAGCCAAAGCTTTGCTTGCAAATATCTCACCCAAAATTACCTTGTTCGGGGCTTTACCGTAGACGAACGCGCCGCCTGTTTTCGTCATCACTACAATCGGCTGCACAAGGCTTTGCCCGATAGCCTCTTGCGCCGGACTTTGCAAGAGGATGTTACGATCCTTGAAATCCCCGAGGACGCCAATCGCTTTATCCTGACGATGGGCATGTCCAGGCCCAGTTATAAGGAAGGGGAACTTTCTCTCCATCTGCGCGTGGATGGAAACATTGTTTTTGTTCTCTCCTTCAACCTCGTTCCCGGATGGGTGGTCGGCTCCCAGGCGGCGGAGATTCTGTTGATTACCCGGCTCCAGGGCGTCAAAGGAGCCTTTTCCCATATCAGCAATGCCACCAAAACTTTGCATGATGTTGCCCCGGACGCACTGCTTTTCGCCGCGCTGCAAGGGGTTGCCAATGCCTTCGGGATCAACGAAATCGTCGCTGTCTCCGCCACCCGGCAATGCTACTTCACTCAAGATGCCGCTGCCGTCTTCAAGGAAGCCTACGACGATTTCTTTGCCGGGCTGGGAATCCCTAAAGATGCAGCCGGATTCTTCCGCATCCCTCTTCCGCTTCAGGAGAAGCCGCTTGCGCTCATCAAGCATGGCCATAAACTCAGAACCCGGGAAAAGCGCGCCTTCAAGCAACAGATTCAGTCAGCCTGCGCGGGCTTTTTTGAGAAGTTCGCGCCCGCCGCCTTGCGCGGGCTGGCCGTTCAACTGCCCGTCGGCATGACTTCACAGATGAATCCGCTCCCCGCGACGCGGGCCTGACGCCTCCCTCACCCCTCGCTGTACCATAAGGATTGACTGCCGCTTCCAGGCTGCGACAACTTATGGCCACCAAGAAAAAATCCGCCAAGCTTCTCCGCTGCCCAACCTGCGGAATGCTCGTCCGTTTCAACGACGAAGACTTCCCCTTCTGCTCCGACCGCTGCCGCAAGATCGACCTCGGCAAATGGGCGATGGGCGTCTACAAGATCAGCTCGCCCGTCCTCGACCCTGATCTTCTGGATGATCTGGACGGTTCTGGCGGCGGCAGCGGTGACTCGTATGAAAACTAATCCCCCTGCTGCTCAAAAAACCCTCTGGGCCTGGACCATTGCCACCTTCTTCGGCGCGGGCTTCGGCAAGCCCGGTCCAGGCACCTGGGGCTCGATAGCCGCTGTCCTCCTCTGGGCCGCCTATGGCTGGCTCGCCCATCCCAGCCCGCAAGCTTTGCTCATCGCACTGATCATCGGCATCAGTCTCACGCTGCTGCTCGGCATTCCCGCCTCGACCATCGTTGCCCGCCAATCCGGCCTTCACGACCCGCAGTTCGTAGTGGTTGATGAGGCCGCCGGCGTATGGATCGCCCTGCTCTTCAGTCCCTTCGACCTGCGCCACGGCCTTATCGCGCTCGTTCTCTTCCGCCTCTTCGACATCACCAAGCCCTTCCCTGTCCGCTCTCTGGAAAAGCTCCCCGATGGCTGGGGTATCGTCCTCGATGATGTGGGTGCGGGGTTGTATGCTTTAGGTATAGCGTCTTTGTTGCGCATTTGGATTTATTGACGGATTTTCGAGGATAGTTTCAAAAATCTGTCATCCTGAGCCAAGCGCAGCGAAGTCGAAGGATCTGTGGTTGTTTTTCGGTTAGTTCTCATTTATGAATGATGGGACTGGGGTTGCTCACAAATAGAACAGGTGAACACGCCCTTCGGACTGTATTGCTCACGAGGTGAACGATGAAAAGACTCATTGTTGTTTTCGCAATTTTTCTCTGTTCTGTGCCTCTCTCTGGCCAGAAGACGCGATATGGGCAAGGACTGTCCACAGTAAAACCGGGTATTGACTACCCGATCAAAATGCATGTATACGCCGTATACATCAGATCATATTGTCAAAGCTCACCTCTTGATAGATACGGGGAATCATGCGTGGATACCTACTATGCAGAGGTGATAGCAAACGGAAAGAAATTTGAACTGAGAGGCGACTGGGGTATTCATCAGGATCCTCTTCATCCTTTGACCTTGCCAATCGGAGATTATCGTGCGCGATCTGAGAAGGACGATTCCAGCTATGTTGGCAATCTCGGTGACAGGTACGATCTAGTCTTGCCTGACAATAGGGTACTGCGCTGCACGGTTACTGGTATATCCGAATAGGGCAAAAATGTTGAGGCTTTAAGGTGAGTAGTAAAGCCCCATTCACTCACAACCAGGATTTGACCCATGCCCCAAACCAGCACCCAATCCGCCGCTGAGTGCCTCCCGCGCATCGACGACATCCTCCCCGCCGCCGCGCTGCCCGGGGGCGAGATCGAGCTGACCGGCGCATATCTCGGCCCGCTCAACGCTGAAGTGCCCGCCGTTCATGTGGACGGCCTTCTCGCCCATCTGCTGATGTGCCGCTCCGACCGGCTGGCGATCCGCGTTCCCAACGAGGCCACCACCGGACTGATCGAGGTCCGCAACGCCTCCGGCATCAGCAACGCCGTGCCCCTCCGCGTCGCCCGCCGCCTCTCCGAGGGCCTTCACCCGGTCACCAGCCCAGCCGTCAGCCGCTCCGCCATGATCTACGCCACCATCAGCGGCCAGAGAGGCAAGCAGACCCCCGTCTCCATTGTGCGCGTCAGCCCCGACGGCCGCGGAACCCCCTTCGTCACCGGCATCCTCAACCCCACCGGCCTGGCCTTCAGCCCCGAAGGCGACCTCTACGTCACCTCCCGCGCCGAGGGCAACGTCTACCGCATCGACGACGCTGGCGAGCCTACACTCTACGTCGAGGGCATGGGCGTGGCCACCGGCGCGGCCTTTGACGCCGACGGCAACCTCTTCGTCGGCGACCGCAGCGGCACCATCTTCAAGATCGACACCCGCCGCGAGATCTTTGTCCACGCCACCCTTGAACCCAGCGCCGCCGCCTATCACTTGGCCGTCAACGCCCAAGGCACGCTCTTCGTCACCGGACCCACGCTCTCCTCCAACGATGTGATCTATGCCGTCGAGCCGAACGGAGAGGCGCGCGTCTGGTTCCGCGGGCTCGGCCGTCCCCAGGGCCTGGCCATCAGCCGCGAGGGCGACGTCTATCTCGCCGCCTGCCTCCACGGCCAGCGCGGCGTAGTGCGCGTCACGCCGCAAGGCGAAGCATCCTTGGTCCTCTCCGGCGCCAACATCGTCGGCCTTGCCTTCTCCCCGCTAGGAACCACCATCCTCGCCACCAGTGACGCCGTTTATAGCGTGGACCTCGGAGTGGAGGGCATGAATCTGTTTTGACTTTTTGGAGCATTGCCATGATGAAATGCCCTCTTGCAATTTCCTCCGCCGTGATGGCTCTCTCTCTTGCAGCCGGCGCTCAACCGGCACCTCAAGTCGTCCCTCTCTGGACGAACGGCGCGCCCGGATTCGAGAATCGAAAAGACATTCCTGAGCAGGCCCAGGATTATTGGGTCCGCAATGTCAACAACCCTTCGATCACCGTCTTCCTACCGCCCAAAGAGAAGGCCACCGGCGCGGCTGTCGTGATCGCTCCCGGCGGAGGATTTCGCGAACTGGTCTTTAACGCCGAAGGCAAGCAGGCTGCCGAGTTCCTCAATAGCATCGGCGTGGCCGCCTTTGCGCTCAAATACCGATTGCCGGGAGAGCCGAACTCTCCCTACACACTGGAAAATGTGCGCCAGGATGCCTATCGCGCCATGCGCCTGGTGCGCTGCCGCGCCACCGAATGGAATATCGATCCGCACCGCGTCGGGATGCTTGGCTTCTCCGCCGGCGGTGCGGTCATTTCGCTGGTGGCCTATGCGCCCGGAGACGGAAACCCAGCCGCCGCCGATCCTATCGACCGGCTCAACGGCAAACCGGACTTTCAAATGCTGGTTTATCCGGGCGGCAAAGCACCAGACAAGATTCCCTCCGACGCGCCTCCGGCCTTTCTCCTGGTCGCCAACGACGATGAGTATGGCTGCGACAAAGTGACCCTTGATCTTCTCCAGAAGATGCGCACCGCCGGTGTTCCTGTCGAGGCCATCTTCCTGGCCAAGGGAAAACACGCCTTCAATATGGGGGACCGCTCCAAACTGATTTCCGTGAATACCTGGCCGCAGCGCATGGCCGATTGGCTGAGTGATAGCGGCTTTCTCACTCCGTCCACAACAGGTGCAACCACACTATCCCACTGAAGAGGATGGCACTTTCAGCGGCAGAGCGGTTTATAATGCGGGGTTGAGAGTTGAAGGCCTGAATTTGTTTTGACAGTTGATAGTTTTCAGTTCACAGTTCTCAGTTGTCAGTCCCCCAACGGCTTTCGCCGACCCGCAAAGCATGAAACTGTAGCGCCGGCCTCCTGGTCGGCTGTAGCGTGGACCTCCCGGTCCACGCTTGTTGCTTTCTAGCGAACAGTTCGCGCGACTGAGGTTCATCGGCTCAATAAAGATCAGAGATCAGTCAAAATCATCCGCGAATTATTGAATCTCTTAATTTCCAAAGACGGGAATGGCAGGTGGCCCAGTCATGAATAACCTAGAACCTTCGTGCCCCATTCATCCACAGTTTCATCGTGGATGAGTGGGAGACCACGAACTTCAACCCGAAGGTTTTGTAATAAGGGCACGGCTTGAGCCGGGCCGCAAAGATGCCCCGATTGAGAGCGAGGGCTTTAGCCCCTGAGGAAATCCGTTGTCAATAATCTCCAGAACGCGGATGGCCCCTGTCCCTCGATGTTGTGGGCAGAGAATCAAGCCTCAATCCACCAGCTTGGCGATCTCGTCCAGATCGAAGAGCGCCTCACTGCCTTCGAGAGTAAACGCCCTCTCGGCCAACGCTTCGAGCTTGCCCTCGCGATACCGGAAAGCTGGCCCCTCGGGATCGACGATGAGAATCGTGCGGATCCCCATCTTCTCGTAGCGTTCGCCCTTCTTCATCACGCGACCGACCTGGTCGGCAGGCGAGAGAACCTCGATCACGGCGACCGGTGGATGGGTGGCGATGGGTTCAGCCGGAAGGTTGCGGTCCAGCAGCGTCACGTCAGGAATCAGAAAAGTATTTGAATCGGCTTGCATAAGCAACGAAGGCCGCACGCGGATACCAGCTCTTACAGCTTGCCGATTGAACCAAAATAGAATCGCCCCTTGCCACGAAGAGTGCGCGTCATCGCCCCGGTTCCTCTCCACGATCTGGCCGTTGATATACTCGGCGTCCGGCGACCAGGAGCTTTGGAGATATTCTTCGACGGGCACAAAAACCGGCGCGGCTGCCATCTCGTCTCTCCTTGTGTCCATCATAGTCTGGCGCAAATCGGAAAGGAAGCGCCAAATTCAGGATTCGGGCAGGTGGCCCACCCAAGATTTTCCATAACTAAACCATCTCACAAAAGCTGGGTGCCCCATCCATTCCACAGTTTTATCGTGGAATCGGTGGGAACCACGAACCTCATCCGGCGTGTTTTTCTGGTCCCTAATCCCTGTCGGCAGACCCAGAATCTTTCTGCACCCACTTTGCCGATTATTATTCGCCTCTGGCGCACACTCTAAATAGAGCGAATTTCCTGAGAACCTCTGGAGATCCTGCCCATATCGTCCGCGAAATAATTTGTTGCAAAAACGGAAGGTGTGTTATGATTTTTTCGTTCAGAAGACCATAATGGAGGTCCTGGATATGGTCTGCGGAACGTGTGCGGCTCCCATTCCTCGGGATATTCGCCGTTTTTTTCATCCATATCAATATGGGGAAGAATGACTGAAGTCGTTGGCTCGATATTAAAAGATTCTCCTCCACAGAATTCTTCCCCGCTTCCTTTCCTCAATTCATAAAGGAGATTGAGCATGGGTAAGCTGACAAGAAAAGCGATTATTGCAATCGGTATCTGCGTACTGACTGGGGCGGTAGGCTCTCAAGCCCAGGCCAATGGACAGTTGGATGCTCCATTCATCATCAGCGCGCAGGCGAATTTCACCAACAACACAATCACCATTCTCGGAGATAACTTCGGCGTAAAGATGCCCAAGGTATTTCTCGATGAAATCAGTTTAACCGTCACCAGCAATACCAATGTCCAGATTGTTGCAGCCCTCCCGGCGACGCTGACACCGGGTAGCTACCGTCTGGTTGTAGCCGATCCGGAAAAGAACTGGCAGCCTTTTTTTGGATGCGGCGGAAATAACCTTGTAAAGTACAGACTCGCCGTTTTTTACGTGACGCTGGGTGCCGTGGGTCCGCAAGGGCCGCAGGGCATTCAAGGGCCACAAGGTTCGCAAGGGCCTTCAGGACCGATAGGGCCGCAGGGCACTCAAGGTCCACCAGGGCCGCAGGGCCCTCAAGGACCCCAGGGAATTCAAGGGCCGCAGGGTCCGGTGGGTCCACAAGGTCCGGCTGGACCTACCGGACCGTCGGGCACGAGCGGATTTGCGGGCTTCCAATGTTCGGCGGGCAGTGTTGTGATCGGGTTCGATGGTAGCGGGAATCCTTTATGTTCCTGCCCGCACGATACCTTCTACCCCACTGTCACCACGACGACCGGCGGCATAAGCCCTACCGTCGAAAACTGGACCGGCGGGACGCAAACCTTCGTGAGTCCGAGTAACAGCAACTGCCAGGTTACGGTGTATCTGCCCTACGGGATTATCAATGGGCTTATCAATATCCCCGTTAATGGAAGCCCCTGGAGCATCGCACAGTTCCAAACCTACGGTGTCTGCACACTCCAGGTGGAGAATCCGACCTGTAACACGTACTTGAGCACTTCGTCTGTTTCGAGCAACTTCCCGGTGTGCTCGAATTCGTCGGCTGTTAATGGAAACCCCTCCACTGACACAGCCATCATTGCATGTACCCCTTGATTGTTTGTGCTGGCAGGGTTTTCAACTTTTTGCCGCAGATCGCAAAAGGCCATCCGCCCAGCGGATGGCCTTTTGTACAGAATGAATGCTGGTTGAACAAGGCAGGTGACCCGCTCATCAGTCCTGAAGAATCATCTTGAGTCTTGAAAAGCTGCGCCCTATTCATCGCAGTCTTACGGCGATTACGATACACTTACGATGACAAACTGTTCATCTTAAACTGTGAACTGAGAACGGCCCTATGAAAAGCGAAATCATCGCCGTCGGCTCCGAGATGCTCACCCCCTTCCGTCAGGACACCAACTCCCTGTACGTGACGGAGAAGCTCAACCTGCTGGGCGTCACCGTCGCCTTCAAGACCATCGTCGGCGACCGCCAGCGCGATCTGGTCAGCGCCCTCCGCGCCGCTCTCGCGCGCACCGACATCGTTGTGGTCATGGGCGGACTCGGCCCCACCGAAGACGACCTCACCCGCGAGGCCGTCGCCGAAGCTCTCGGAATCCAACTGCGCCGCGATCCCGATCAGGTCGTCGCGCTCGCCGCCCGCGCCGCCACCTGGCGCATCCCCATGCCGGAGAACAACCTCAAGCAGGCCGACGTGCTCGATGGCGCGGCCATCCTCCGCAATCCCAACGGCAGCGCTCCCGGCCAGTGGCTGGACATTATCTTCGAGGGCTATCGCAAGCTGCTTATGCTCGTCCCCGGCCCGCCCAACGAGTGCCGCCCGCTCTTCGACGCCGAGTGCATTCCCCGCCTGCGCGATCTGCTTCCCCCGCGCGGCCTCGCCAAGCGCACCTTGAGAGCCGCCATGATCCCCGAGTTGCAGGCCGACAAGCTCCTCGCCCCCATCTACTCCGAATACAAGGACGTGGAAACCACCATCCTGGCCCACGCCGGTGATATTCAGCTCACCTTGCTCTGCGCCAAGCCCAAGATGGAAGCGGCCCAGAAGCGCGTCGACGAGCTGGCCGGCCGCATGGAAGAAGTTCTGGAAGACTGGCTCTACTCCTCCGGCGGCGAAAGCGCCGACTCCCTGGAGCAGATCGCCCTCTACTATCTCGGCCTGCGCACGGCCACGCTCGCCGTCGCCGAAAGCTGCACCGGCGGTATGATTGCCCAGCGCATCACTAGCGTCCCCGGCAGCTCCCGCTCCTTTGTCGGCGGGGCGATTGCTTATTCCAACGAGATGAAGACCGCCTTCGCCGGCGTCCCTCCAGAGCTGATCGCCCGCCAGGGCGCGGTCTCCGCCGATGTGGCCGAAGCCCTCGCCTACGGCATTCGCCGCTACACCGGCGCAACCCTCGGCCTCGGCGTCACCGGCATCGCCGGACCCACCGGCGGCACCGAAGCCAAGCCAATAGGCCTCGTCTACATCGCCCTCAGCGACGCCCAAAAGACCGATTCCGTCGAGCGCACCTTCCGCGGCGACCGCGACCGCATCCGCCAATGGGCCACCCAGCAAGCCCTCGATCTGGTCCGCAGAAGGCTGCGGTAAAGCGTCGTCGATGGTGAACCAGGGATCAGGGGTCCGAGGTCAGGGGTCAGAAAAAAGTGTCGGATGAGGTTCCTTCTCAGGTCCCAAAGTCGAGACCTGTGCACCCAATCGTTCTGGGATGGCCTGACTTGAGCCACCGGCCATCAAGCAACGAGTTTGCGGCGGATCAAAGTTATCAAGCCCGCAAAGCCGGCACCAAAAAGATAGATGCTAGAAGCTTCGGGAACCGGAGATGGGCCATCAACTGGCGTGTGGTGATCTTATGCGGCTAAATCGAAGCGTTCGATCTTAGGCCGTTCATGCCGAGACGCCTGCCACATATCGTAGCCTGCTTGCAGGTCGTACCAAAAGCTGGCGTGGGTTCCGAGCGCATCCGAAAGGCGCAGCGACATATCCGCCGAGATGCCCGACGCGCCGTTGAGAATGCGCGAAAGCGTTGTGCGCGAGACGTGCAGGCGCTTGGCCGCGCTGGTTACGTCCATCTCGCCAAGGTATTCGCGCAAGACCCTGCCCGGATGCGGCGGATTGAACATTTGCGTCATCGCTTTAACTCCCGTGGTAATCCTGTTACGCAGCTTCTTTCAACAGATTGGCAACAGCTTCGGGATTGCGTGCGATGACGGTTAGAAAAGCGCGCGCCGGAGCATCGGGGCGCTTGCGGGCTTGCTCCCAATCGCGCAGAGTTCCGACGGGGATGCGGTAGACGGCGGCAAAGGCCTCTTGCGTCAGGCCGAGGCGCTCGCGGAGCTTCTTCACGTTGGGAATATGAATTAGGCCGAGCTTCGCCAGTTCCTCATCCGTGCCGAGCGGGATCGGCTGCGCATCCGGGTCCGAGAGCGCTGCCGCATGAATCTCTTCCTCGGTCATCGCCTCAACCGCAGCACAGTCCGTATCCGTCTCAATCGGCGGATCGCCGGGTTCATGATCGACCCAAACCATATCGTTCAACTTCATCCTCTTCCGCCCTTCTGACTGAGATGCGCCGGGTGCAGTTCTCATCCCGTTCGGTTGAAACCACGTAGAGCACTTGCCTCTTACCCATGCCCAGCGTGCTGATGCGCTCCTCGCCATAATCGTATCGGTTGTCGATCCAGGAATCTCGATCCGGGTCTTGAAGCGCTGGGATTCCTTCAGCGAGAGAGAAACCGTGCTTGCGCCTGTTGAGGCTATCTTTCGCGCGATCCCAAACGTAGCGCATGAGAGAAGAATACGGCTACGCCGTAGTTTCGTCAACAAGAAAGGATCAGGCACCTGCGGTGCGGCCATCTGCTCGCTATTCGCTCGCTTGAGCTACGTGGATTCCTAGCTCCCAAAAGCGGGACCTGGGGCACCCTGGAATCAGGCGTGTTCGCGGTGGCGCTCGACATATTCGCGCAGGGCAAAGTTCATGCGGGTTTGGTAGCCCTGGCCCTGGCGCTGGAACCAATCAAGAATGTCGGCGTCAATGCGTAGCGAAAGAGGACGCTTGATGGGCCGGTAAAATGGACCGCGCACCGCATGGTTCCAATTGGTGACCGGCGGCATTTCGGTCGTATCGATCTCACTGTCAGGCATCAAGGCCAGCGTGTCCAACTCAGCCTGCAACTCCGGAGTCAGCGGTTCGGGATTACCTCTCTTCATAATCGCGTCTTTCATGGGCCTCCGCCTTTCTCGCACTGATGATTCTTCCGGCTCCGGATTCATCCTCGGGCCAGGTATGAACAACATAGAGAACTACGATTCCATCCACGCTCAGCGACCCCAAGGTTCTCCATCGTTCTTCATCGGGGAACGGGTCAGGAACCGATATGCAGAGAGGATCGCCCAGGGCGCGTTCGGCGAGTTGGAAGCTGACCTTGTGCTTCTCCAGGTTCTTCTTCGCCTTTTCGGGGTCCCAACTCCAGCGCAACGACCCTCCGTATATACGTTACTGTATCTACCGTTACGAGCTTTGTCAATGAGGGAGAAACCAGGGATCAGAAAAGCACGCCGGTTGAAGTCCGTGGATTCCCAGGTCCCAAAAGCGGGACCGGGGGCACCCAGTCTTTTTGGGATGGTCGAAACTGGGCGACTCGCCATCCTACTGGAATCTTCAGTCGGTGAAACCGAAAGTGCCTTGGTTAGAAGGGTCGATATTTCTCTTTAGACTTGGGCTAGTGGAATCACCAAAGATATCCTCGATTCGGGTCTTATTTCCTTCGGTGGAGTATTTGTTCCGGAATTTATCAAAAAACAGAAGATTCCAGTTCTGTCCTGCGAAGGCTTGAAGAAAAAGGGGCGATTGCATTTTGCGGTCAAAATCTGACTTGCGCTCCTCCGGGAGCACCATTACTTTACGGACTTCAACAGGAAGATTTGAGCCACGTTGCAATCCGCTCGTCATAGTGGTCGTCGACTCAACTTCAAACGCGGTGTCAACAGCGCCATCTTTGATCCATAAGAGGTCCATCAATAGTACGTCTTTCAAATTTGTCACCTTCTCCAAACTATTTGGCTTATAAGTCACCAAACTGCGGAGCGCGACTTGCCCCGCTAACCCTCCGGCCTCGGTCGCCTGCTCAGGGGTTCCAATCCACACATGGTATCCTCTTGACCTGCCTATCATAGCTAGTAGGGCGATAAGTTCCGAATGGGCGCGGATTCTTTGCTTGACTTCATCACGCAACATCCAGTAGCCCTTATCCACTTTGCGCGCGTACGCTTGCAGAGCCTCCGAGATGCTGGTGCTATCAGATGTGAGTGAATTTGGAAATTCTCGGCTCACCGCGTCCCATACCTCGGTGAATGTCACCTTGCCAGATGTTCTAAGTGTATTTTCTACAGTCCGTTCGACACGTTCAGTAAGAGGAACTTCCTTCAATCGAGCAACAAAAATGGAGTCTTTGAACCACCAGAGCTTACCTGATGTTCCGCCTATCTTCGCATCAACGAGTATGAAGTCATTACCGACGGACTCTTCCAGGACCGTCTTAACGTCTAAACCGGTGTTGAGAGTTCCAAATAGCCCATTCTTCGCTAATACGGGATCGATATAATTAACCAAGATTGTGTACGGCGTAGGTTCCGCTCTCTCCGCAATCACTTCTTTGCAAGTTTCGATCACGATTTTGCGGAAACGGTCGTTCGTCACCTCCTCAAAATGCTCCGGCTTGGCCGAAACCGGAGGCTTGAAGAAGCGAAGGTAAAAGTCGCCCTGCGCACTTCCAAACGGCTGTATCATTGATTTCGGCGAGACTTGACCAAGCGGTTGGTGGTGTACCTTCTGATAGTCGAACCCAGCGAAAATACCAGCTCGTACCGTTGCGTTACGGACTTTGAAGGTTGGGTTGTGGAATGTGACATTCATGTACCGGCCCGGCCTGAGTAAAGCAAAGCACTTCTCAAATGCAGATGATAAAAGCGCATGGTAAACTTGAAATGATTTTCCCTGTCTTTCGTTGTTGATGACCTCGCTACCGACAAGCGTCTCGCAATAATTCGTATCAAGCTTTAGCCATGAATTCCAAAGTAGAGACAATTCACCATATTGGATAGAGGAGTCATAAGGCGGATCGGTAAACACATAATGAATACTGCGCTTTGGCATTTTTGTCATCACACGTAGGCAATCATCGGTTACGATTGCAATATCGGCCTCATCTCGGAAGACTTTTCTCCAATCATGGGTTAATCGGAGTTTAGGGAGATGCTTGTCTGAATCATTTTTTGCATTGATGATCCCTTGGGGTCCGTTAATTGCGCCTTCAAATTTGTCCCAGACATTTTGTTCCATGTATTTTTTGGCGGACCAATAGCTATGCTGTGTCCATCCAGGCGAGCTAAAAAATGTGTAATGATTGGTTATTTGTGGAGTTCCGACTGGCATCATTTTCGTGCAGAGATGAATCATTGACGAGAATGCTCCCATCAGAAACTTTTTTATGGATGAGTTCTCTTCTTTCTGTATCGATGCGTGGACCCAAGCGAGAGCCTGTAGATTTCGTCGTGTAAAAAGCTGGTCTATAGATTGATAGTGTTGCCGCTCTTTAAAAGGACTCCCGTCAGGGTACTCAAGCATATTTTTTGGGTACCATCCAGCTATTGGACGAGTCTCCGTGTCCTCAAGCGAACGGATATCTCGCGGGTCTGGCGCGTGAGACTCACATCGCGCACCACAGTGCGGGCACTTTTGGTATCGGACCTCAGTTAAAGTAATTCCAACGCGAACAAGCGCATCCGCTATGAGTGTCCCCCCACATTGTACGCAATGGACTTCGTAGAGCTTCTCGACTTTTTGCTTAACCTCAAGCGATACCCTCTGAAACGCCGCGTAGAGTTTAACTGTGTCGATGTGTCGTAACGTCAGTTCCGTTATCATTGATGCCGCCGGGTTCAAATCGATTACAATCGCTTTTCTTCCTCTTCGTGCAGCCTCAATGGCGACTACTCCGCTTCCGGAAAATGGATCTAAGATTATCTCGCCTTTGCGCGAGTATGTCTCGATGAATTGTCCGACTACGTTCCATGTCTTGCGCGACCAGTACTTGTGCCAGACATACATCGCGGTATGGGCTTCAGGAGGAATTTGGCGATTCAGTTGTTCCGGGACTATAAATTTTCGGGTTGTCATCAACGGTCTGCCTCCGGTGTATGTGAGAATTGTAATCCTTCGCCCTCTGTATACCAGTCGAATCGCCACCGAGTGCCCGAAATCACGCATTTGAAACCTCGGAGTTCCAGAGGATACGGGTATCCCAGATCTGGATTCAAGACCCAGTCGTTCTCAATCCGCTGTCGAACCAGAAAAGAGGTTGCAACCCCCTCAACTTCACCCCACACGCCATTGCAGCGGGCAAAACTCTGCGAGGCGGGAGAGGTCCCGTGCGTTCGCGGTGATGACTTCGATGCCGCAGCGGGCGGCGCTCACCGCGATCAGCGCATCGTTGGTTAGGCGCGAGCGGCCGATGCTCTCGGTGCCGTACTTGTTGGCGATGCAGTTCAGGAGTTGGCAGGTACGGGACCAATCGCGCTGGTTGGGAACCAGCAAGTGGCGAGCCTGCTCAAACTCCAGCTCAAGTTTCTGGTGGATGCAGTGGTCTCGTAGACTGACTCCGGCGTACAACTCTTCCAGCACCACCGAGGAGCACCAGATCGGCGCAGGCCCCAGCCAGCGAAGCAGGGCCAGACCAGCCGCCCCTTCGTCGCGCAGCGAGCGGGCGGGTGGCGCACCCATAAAAGTTGGGTGGCCATCAGGCTTTTACTGATCCCTGACTCCTGACCCCTGTTCCCTGATCCCTAACCCCCGATCCCCGCTCCGAACCTGCTGTAAAACCCACCCAAAATGTGCCGCAAAACGCCATAAAACAGCCTATAATCTGCCTGTTTTTTCAACTTTTTGTCCACTTAGAAACCGGCATTTGCCCCTTTTTCGTCAGCCTGTACACCCACAAATTCTCCCTGCAGGCCCGAAATCGCATTTTTGTAGGCTTATAGGCAGACAAAATCGCGTTTTTCGTCGGCTTGTAAGCAGAGTTGTTTTGGCGATTTGCAGGTTGAAACGGGGACCGCCAACCAGGAGTGCCAGAGCGTGCTGAGCGCGGACAATTCTTATGCCGGATCGTAGTTCAAGTTGGGGCTCAGCCAGCGCTCGGCTTCGGCTTGGGTTATTCCTTTGCGCTGGGCGTAGGCGGCGATCTGGTCGCGGTCGATCTTGCCGAGAGAGAAGTAGCGCGATTCCGGATGGGCGAAGTAGAGGCCGCTGACGCTGGAGCCGGGCCACATCGCGTAGGACTCAGTGATCTTGATGCCGGTGTTGGCTTCGACGTTGAGCAAGCGCCAGAGCTGGGCCTTTTCCGTGTGATCGGGGCAGGCTGGGTAGCCGGGAGCGGGACGAATGCCGCGATATTTCTCGTGGATAATTTCGTCGATGGTCAGGGATTCCGCGCGCCCGTAGCCCCATTCGTCGCGGACTCTCTTGTGAAGGCATTCAGCGAAGGCTTCGGCCAGGCGGTCGGCAAGGGCCTCGGCCAGAATGGCGCTGTAGTCGTCGTTCTGGGCGCGGAAGTTATCGCAGAGTTGCTTGAGGCCGTGGCCGGTGGTGACAGCGAAGGTGCCGAGGTGATCGGGCAGGCCGGTCTCTTGGGGCGCGATGAAGTCCGAGAGCGAGCGGCAGGGCTGGCTGCCTTCATTCTGCTGGCGAAGGAAGTGGAGGCGCTCCAGCACCGTTGCGCGGCTTTCATCGGTATAGAGTTCGACATCATCGCCGACGGCGTTGGCGGGGAAGAAGCCGTAGACGCCGCGCGCTGTGAGCTGCTTTTTGGCGATGATCTGATCGAGCAGGGTTTGCGCGTCGGCAAAGAGCTTGGTTGCCTCCTTGCCCTGTTCGCCTTCAGTCAGAATGCGCGGGTAGACGCCTTTGAGTCCCCAGGTGTGAAAGAAGGGGGTCCAATCGATGAACGGGCGCAGCTCGGCGAGCGGGAAATCTTCCAGCACACGGATGCCTGTGAAGGCTGGAGTGGGGATCTCTTCGATGCGCCAGTCGATGGGCGTGCGGCGGGTGCGGGCCTCATCGAGCGAAACTAGCTTGGGACGCGGAGCGGCGTGGGCTTGGCGGAGGGCTTCATAGGCGGCGCAGTGCTCGGCGACGAAGGCTGCTTTGCCGTCTTCACTGAGGAGGCTGGTTGTGACGGGCACGGCTCTGCTGGCGTCGAGGACATGGACGACCGGCTGACTATAGTGTGGGGCGATTTTGATAGCGGTGTGGGCGCGGCTGGTGGTGGCTCCGCCGATGAGAAGGGGCAGGCGGAAGCCCTGGCGCTCCATCTCGCGCGCGACGTGGACCATCTCGTCGAGCGAGGGGGTGATGAGGCCGCTGAGTCCGATCAGGTCGGCGTTCTCGGCTTTGGCGCGCTCCAGGATTTTTTCGCAGGAGACCATGACGCCAAGATCGATGACCTCGTAGTTGTTGCAGGCCAGGACAACGCCGACGATGTTCTTCCCGATATCGTGGACGTCGCCTTTGACGGTGGCCAGGACGATTTTTCCTTGCGCTTTGACGACCTGTCCGGCGGCGGCGAGGGCGGCTTTTTCCGCCTCCATGAAGGGCGTGAGGTGCGCGACGGCTTTCTTCATCACGCGCGCGGATTTGACCACCTGCGGAAGGAACATTTTGCCCGCGCCGAAGAGGTCGCCGACGACGCTCATGCCGGCCATCAGCGGTCCTTCGATCACCAGCAGCGGACGGCCCAGTTTGACGCGGGCTTCTTCGGCGTCGATCTCGATGTAGGTGTCGATGCCCTTCACCAAGGCATGAGAGAGACGCTCTTCGACGGTGCCCGCGCGCCACTCTTCAGCCTTTTTTTCTTCGCTGGCGTTGGCGCTGCCGGAGGCCTTGAGGGCTTCGCCGAATTCGACCAGCCGCTCGGTCGAGTCGGGGCGGCGGTTGAGCAGGACATCTTCGACCAGCACCTTGAGTTCTGGGTCGATCTCCTCGTAGACTTCGAGCATTCCGGCATTGACAATACCCATGTCCATGCCGGCATTGATGGCGTGATAGAGGAAGGAAGAGTGCATGGCCTCGCGAACTTTGTTGTTGCCGCGGAAGCTGAAGGATATGTTGGAGACCCCGCCGGAGACTTTGGCGTGGGGCAGGTTCTGCTTGATCCAGCGGGTGGCGCGGATAAAGTCGAGGGCATAGTTGTTATGCTCTTCCATGCCGGTGGCGACGGTGAGGACGTTGGGGTCGAAGATGATGTCTTCGGGAGGGAAGCCGATTTCGTTGACAAGAATATCATAGGCGCGCTGGCAGATGCGGATGCGGTCTTCGTAGGTGGCGGCCTGGCCCTGCTCATCAAAGGCCATGACAACGACCGCTGCGCCGTACTTGAGAACGGCGGCGGCGCGCTGGCGGAATTTCTCTTCGCCCTCCTTGAGCGAGATGGAGTTGACGATTCCCTTCCCTTGCAGGCACTTGAGGGCGGCTTCGATGACCTCCCACTTGGAGGAATCGACCATGAAGGGAACGCGTGCGACCTCCGGCTCGCTGCCCAGCAGTTGCAGGTAGCGGGTGATGGCGGCGACGCCGTCGATCATGCCCTCGTCCATGCAGATGTCGATGATATTGGCGCCGTTATCGACCTGCTGGCGGGCGACGCTGACGGCCTCTTCGAATTTGCCTTCTTTGATGAGGCGGGCGAATTTGGGTGAGCCGGCGACATTGGTTCGTTCGCCGATCATAATGTAAACGCCGGGCTGCTGGGTGAAGGGCTGGGAGCCGGAGAGGCGCAAAGGGCGGGGGACAGAGGCTAAAGCCCCAGAGTTATTTTGGTGCTTTTGCGGCACGACTGAAGTCGTGCCCTGACGCTTCTCGGCGCTTCGCGTAAGCTCTTCGGTACTTTCTGAAGTCGTGCCCTGGAAACTGGCTAGTTCTGCCTCGAATTGTTCCCCAGTATCACTTTGTTCCCCGAAATCATTTGAAGAAGACACGGGCCAGAGCTTGCGCGGGGGCTGGGCTTGGAGCGCTTGGGCAATGGCGGCGATGTGCTCGGGTGTGTTGCCGCAGCAGCCGCCGGCGATATTGATGAGGCCGTTCTTGGCAAAGTTGCCGAGATAGCGGGCCATGTCCGGCGGCTCCAGATCGAAGCCGGTGGGCGAGAGCGGGTTGGGCAGGCCGGCGTTGGGGTAGCAGGAGATGGCGGTGTTCGACTTCTCGGCGAGTTCGGCCAGGAAGGGATACATCAGGTCAGGGCCGAGCGAGCAGTTGAGGCCGACCGAGAAGGGCTTGACGTGCTGGACTGCGTTCCAGAAAGCTTCGATGGTCTGGGCGGAGATCATGGTCTCGCCGCCTCGACCGACGGCTGCCGAGATCATGACAGGCAGCTCTTTACCATCCGCATCGAAGACTTCGCGCAGGGCGACCAAGGCGGCTTTGGCGTTGAGCGAATCGAAGATGGTCTCGACCAGCAGCAGGTCCACGCCGCCAGCGATCAGGGCACGCGCCTGGTGGGCGTAAGCGGACTTCACCTGGTCGAAGGTGACGACGCGGAAGCCCGCGTCATCGGCGTCGGGCGAGTTGGAGAGTGATACGGTGAGCGGTCCCAGCGCTCCGGCGACAAAGCGCTGGCGTCCGGTCGCGTTGGCCACACGGTCAGCCCACTCGCGGCACTGACGAGCGGATTGCTCGTTGATCTCCCAAGCCAAGCCGTTGAGGAAGCCGTCCTCAACGATCTTCTGGTAGAAGGCGGGATCTTTGCGGCCGCCGCGCTCACGTGGATCGTCGACGAAGAACTCGCTCTGGGTGATGCTGGTGGCACCGAAGGTGTTGGTTTCTAGGATGTCCGCCCCGGCCTCTAGAAAGCGGCGGTGGATGTCGCAGATCATCTTGGGCTGCGTCAGGCTGAAGAGATCGCCGTTATTGAGCAATTCTTTGGTCGAATTTTTGAAGCGCTCCCCGCGGATGTCGGTTTCCTTCATTCCGTAAGTGCGAATCGTGGTGCCCATCGCTCCATCGATAATGGCGATCCGGCTTTCGAGGATCTTTTGAAGGGGATGATCTTGAGATCTGTTCATTTCGCTCCGATTGGTTTACGCCGGAATAAGGGGAAGTTCGGCATCGATCTGAACGCCGGCCTGCTGGACGATCTTGGCAACGGCGGCCGCGTTGAGCCGAGTGGCGTCGTACTCGACGCGCAAGGTTTGGGCGGCACGATCCAAGGTGAGGCGGCGCATGCCGTAGACCTCGCGCGCATTGGCCAGCGCAGAGGCTGCGGTTTCCGGGATCGGCACGACGGTGCGAAAGAGAATCTCCACTGCGGTCATAGGGAAATCATAGCAAGACCGAAGGCATCACTGCGCCTCGGAGGCCATTTCGCGTGGAAACGGGACCACTTTGAAACGCGAGGGCCGCTGCTGCTCTAGCCAGAGCTCGCGCTGCATCTAGAAACAAGCGTGGACCGGGAGGTCCGCGCTACAGCCGGCCAGGAGGCCAGCGCTACAACTTCTTGCATCGTGGATTGGCAATGCTGGAAGTGGACTACAAACTCTTCAGATAAGCGCGAATCTCAGGGCTGGACCAATCCTGCGGACCGATGAACTTGCGGCGAATCACACCCTGACGGTCAATGACGTAGGTCTCCGGCCACATCTCGGAGTGGTAAAGCTGGGCGGCCTTCTGGGCGGGGTCGCGGACGGTGATCAGGTCTACATGGTGGCGGAGGAGGAAGCGGCTGTAGGCGCCGGAGTCTTCGTCGATGCTGACGGCTATTACGGCCAGGCTGGGCAGGTCATGATGCAGATCAAGCAGCGAAGGCGTTTCTTCCACACAGGGCCCACACCAGGTGGCCCAGAAGTTGAGCAGCACCACCTGGCCTCGGTAGCTGGCCAGATGAACTGAGGTCAGGCCATCGGAGACGGTGAAGTCCGGGGCAACCTGACCGGTTTGGGCCGGATGCGCGCCGCGGTCGCAGCCGGGCAAACAAGCCAGAACCGCTACTGGAACGAAAAGGAGGTATCGAGGGAAGCGCACCTTCTTATAATACGAAGCGAAGGCTCCGAGCGAAAGGATGCGATGAAAAACGAGAAGCAAGCAGAGAATCCGAAGACGGTTGATGGTTTTAAACCGGTGCTTGGCCTTAGCGATGAGCCGGGTGAACCGGCACAGTTGCGCGCGCCGTGGGGAACGGTCTTTGACCAGCCGGAGCCAGCCGAGTTGCTGGAACTGACGGTGATTATTCCCGCGCGCAATGAGGAAGACTGCCTTGGCGCTTGCCTGGAGTCGCTGGTCGCGCAGTCGGAGCGGGTCTTTGAGCTGGGCCGCGATTGGGAGCTGATGGTGGTGGACGACCACTCGACCGACCGGACGGCGAAGATTGCCCGCAGTTTTGCCAGGGTGACGGTGATGGAAGCAGGCGAACTGGAAAGCGGCTGGACGGGCAAGAACAACGCCATTTGGACGGCGGCAAAGAAGGCGCGTGGCCGCTGGCTGCTCTTCACCGACGCCGACACGATTCATGAGCCGGGCAATCTCCACCGCGCGCTGCATGAGGCCGCGCGGCACAAGGTGGGCGTGCTGAGCTACTCGCCGCGGCAGATCGTCAGCGGCCTGAAGCAGCGCTCGCTGATGCCGCTCATTTTTTGTGAGCTGGCAATCTCCTATCCTCCTGCCAAAGTCTCTGATCCCGGAGAGCGGATCGCCGCTGCCAACGGGCAGTTTTTGCTGATTGAGCGCGAGGCTTACCGGCGGCTTGGCGGCCACGCGATGGTGGCTGATAAGGTTCTGGAGGATGTGGAACTGGCCTTCCACGCCAAGCGCCGCAAGATCGGCCTGCGCTTCCGCTACGCCGAGGACGCGGTCTCCACGCGCATGTACCGGACTACCGCGGCAATGATTGAGGGCTGGACCAAGAATCTGTCGCTGCTTTTCTCGAACTGCCCTGCGCTTGCTTTGTGGCGCGTACTGGATATTTTGCTGCTGGTGGTCTTGCCGGTGCTGGCCGTTGAATTATGGAATGCCCGACTCTTTGCGCATTCGGCGCAATGGCTGGCCGCCGGCTGGGTGCTTGCGCTGCTCTGGGTCCGCAACCTCTTTCGCTTCTATAGCCGCGTAGCCAAATCCAACTTTCCGTTTTTTGATTGCGCAGTTTCGCCGCTGGGACTGCCGCTGTTCATCTGGCTGCTTGCCCGCAGTTGGTTCCAGCACAAAATTCAGAAGCAAGTGAGTTGGAAGGGCAGACGCTACGCGGCATAAACGCGTGGTTCCGACCCTTATCCGCAAAAAGCGCGAGCCATTCCAGCCAATCATTTCCCCTGCGCCATCAGCACCAGCAGCCAGCCATTCAATCCGGCGATGAGGACGGCGACAACCCAGGCCAGCACTTGCAGCCAGCGGGAGTTGACAAACTCGCCCATCAGCTTCTTGTTGCCGGTAAAGAGCACCAGCGGCACCACGGCAAAGCTCAATTGCAGAGAGAGAATCACCTGGCTGAGGATGAGCAGCTTTTCCGTGCCCTGCTCGCCTGTGACAGCAACAACGATGATGGTAGGTATGATGGCCAGCGAGCGGGTGATGAGGCGGCGCAGCCAAGGCGAGACCTTCAAGTGAATGAAGCCTTCCATCACCACTTGGCCGGCGAGCGTGCCGGTGATCGACGAGTTCTGGCCGCTGGCCAGGAGAGCCACGGCAAAGAGCGTGCTGGCGCCGGTAACGCCCAAGAGCGGACTGAGCAGCTTGTAGGCGTCCTGAATGGCGGCAACCTCGAAGTGGCCGCTGCGATAAAAGACGGCCGCCGCCACAATCAGAATGGCCGCGTTCACAAAGAGAGCGATGGTCAGTGCGCCAGCCGAGTCGATGTTGGACATCAGGATCGCCTCGCGCTTACCCTTGGGCGTGCGTTCGTATTTGCGGCTTTGCACAATCGAGGAGTGCAGATAGAGATTGTGGGGCATTACCGTGGCGCCCAGAATGCCGATAGCGATGTAGAGCATGTCGGGGTTGGTAATGATCGAGGGTGAGGGCAGGAAGAAACTCTTCAGCGCGATCCAGTCTTCGGCGTGCGAAAGCAGCACCTGCACAAAGAACAGGGCGGAGATAGTGCCGATGAGGGCGATGACCAGCGCTTCGATATAGCGGAAGCCCCAGCGCTGCAAGAGCAGGATCAGCAGCACATCGGAGCTGGTGATCAGCACGCCGTAAAAGAGCGGAATGTGGAAGAGCAGATTGAGCGCAATGGCCGAGCCGATCACCTCCGCCAGATCGCAGGCGGCTATGGCGATCTCCGCGCCGAGCCACAGGAAAATGCTCATGCGCGCCCCATAAGCCTGATGGCAGAGCTGTGCCAAGTCACGCTCGGTGGCGATACCCAGCTTGAGCGAGAGGCTTTGCAACAGGATGGCCAACAAGTTGGAGGCCATGATGACGAAGAGCAGCGTGTAACCGAAGCGCGATCCGCCAGCAATGTCCGTGGCCCAGTTGCCGGGGTCCATGTAACCGACGGCGATCAGGAATCCGGGGCCGATGAAGCCCGCCAGCCGCCGCCAGAACTTCGGCGAGCGGGAGAGGCGCACCGAGTCATGAACCTCCGGCAGCGAGGGCACCTGGTGTTCGGGACCGGGTGCCAAGCCTGGGAGAACAGGTAATGTAAGTTCCGTAGCGCTCATTGAAATCAGTATGCCATAAGGCTATTAACTGTGGTTAACTTTTTTTATTATATTGAATTATTTTTGAGATTCCGGACGAATCCAGACTGCCTCAGCGGCCATCCGACCCAGAATGATTTCGCCCGCAGATAACTCAATCGCAACGGTTTGGTCGTAATTCTGGCGAGCCACGCGCAGACTTTGGCCAGGAGCGATGCCCACGCCATGCAAAAAGAGCAGCAGCTTGGGGTCGCGCTCCTGCAGGCTGACGACGATGTAGCGCTCACCCTCGAATGCCTCTGAGAGCTGCATCTCCCCTCGATGCTTGCGCTCGGCGGGACTCTCCGGCAGGACATGGTTGCCGTGGGGGCAAGCGCCGCCGGGGCCGAGCTTCTCCAGGAGCTTGGCCTCGAAGGCCGGAGAGACGGCGTGCTCCAGCCGCTCCGCCTCCTCGTGAATCTCGTGCCACTCCATACCGAAGAGCTCACCGAGCATTCGCTCTATCATGTGGTGGCGGAGAGCGGTGCGAAAAGCGATCTCACGGCCCGCAGGGGTCAATCGCGCGACGCCTTTGACCTCGACGAGGCCGTCGCGCTTCAGCCGTTTGAGGGCCATGGTCACGGCAGGGGCCGAAACCTCCAGCCGATGCGCCAGCAAAGCTGGAATCACCTCGCGCCCTTCAGCCTCGGCCTCCAGAATCGCCTTGAGGTAGTTCTCCTTGGAAACGGGGATCGAGTCTTTCATTGCTTTCCGGCCTCTCGCTTCTAGATTACCGCGCTTGCCGATCTGAGCCTTGCATATACGTCCTCTGGGTGGGTATCTTTGTGGAACAGATTGAGAAATTGGTGAGAAGAGAGTCATGGACGTTTTGAAGCGATTGTTCGAGCAACATTTTCAGTCGCAGGTGGAAGAGACGCGACCGCTTCAGGGCCAGTTGGGAGGCTCCGGGCGGTCGATTGTGCGGCTCAAGGGCGGGAATCGGAGCGCCATTGGCATTCAGTATCCGGTGCGGGAGGAGAATGTTGCGTTCATTGAGTTTTCGCGGCATTTCCGGCGCTGCGGATTGCCTGTTCCGGAGATTTATGCGGAGGATTTGAGCGCGGGTGCTTACCTGGAAGAGGATCTGGGCGATACCACCCTCTTTGAGTTTCTGGGCCGGAATCGAACGGGCGACGCCATTGCTCCTGAGGCGATAGAGGCGTATCGAAAGGTGGTGGCTGTGCTGCCCCGCTTCCAGGTAGAGGGCGGGCGCGATCTGAATTACAAGCTCTGCACGCCGCGGGCCAGTTTCGACCATCAGTCAATTACCTGGGACCTGAACTATTTCAAGTACTATTTTCTGCGGCTGGCCGGAGTGCCCTTCAACGAACAGGCGTTGGAGGATGATTTCGGCCGGTTGACGAAGTTTCTGCTGAGCGCCAAGGCAGATTTTTTTCTCTATCGGGATTTTCAATCGCGCAATGTGATGTTGCTGGATGGAAAGCCGTATTTTCTGGACTATCAGGGCGGCCGCAAAGGCGCGCTGCAATACGACATTGCCTCGCTGCTCTTCGACGGCAAGGCTGATCTGCCGTCTGCGTTGCGCCAAGAGCTGCTCGATCATTATCTGAATTGCCTGGGAGGCTTCATCGATGTGGACCGCGATGCATTCATGGAGCACTATTACGCCTTTGTCTACGTACGTATTATGCAGGCGCTGGGAGCGTATGGCTTTCGGGGATTCTATGAGCGCAAGGCGCATTTTCTTCAGAGCGTTCCTTATGCGCTGAAGAACTTGCGCTGGCTGGCGACGAACGTCAAGCTGCCGATTGCACTTCCGGCGCTGATGGAGGCGCTTGGGGCAGTGACGGAGTCAGAAAAGCTGATGGGCTTGGCTGCAACGGCGGATGGATTGAAAGTGAGGATCTTCAGCTTTAGCTTCCACCGCGCGATGCCGGTGGATGAGAGCGGCAACGGCGGCGGCTTTGTCTTTGACGCGCGCAGCCTTCCCAATCCGGGGCGCGAGGAGCAGTACCGGCAGTTGACCGGTAAAGATGAGCCTGTGATTGAATACTTGAACCGCCATGCAAGCGTGCATCAGTATCTGGCTGGCGTTCTGGGGTTGGTGGATGCGAGCGTGAGCGCCTACCAGAAGCGCGGCTTCAAAAACCTGATGGTCTCCTTTGGCTGCACAGGCGGACAGCACCGCTCGGTGTATCTGGCGGAGCAATTAGCGAAGCATCTGCACGGTGGCGGAGTGGATGTGGTGGTTCGGCATATCGAGCTAGAGAAGGTGGACCGATGAAGGCGATGATTCTAGCCGCTGGGCTGGGTACGCGCCTGAGGCCGCTTACGGACGACCGTCCCAAGGCGCTGGTCACCGTTGCCGGGCGCACGCTGTTGGAGATTACGCTCACGCGCCTGCGCAGTTTTGGCGTGGATGAGGTGATTGTCAACGCGCATCATTTTGCTGAGATGATTGTCGATTATCTGAAATCCAACAATAGCTTCGGCATAAAAGTCGAAGTTTCGCTTGAAGAAGAGTTATTCGACACGGGCGGAGGCTTGAAGAAAGCCGCGCAATTTTTCAGCAACAGTATGGATGAGCCGTTCGTCCTGCACAACGTGGATGTTCTCAGCACAATCGATCTGGGAAGCATGGTGCGCTTTCACAATAAAAATGGTGCACTGGCCACGCTGGCCGTTCAGCAGCGTGCTAATATGCGGCAATTGCTCTTCGACGAGAACGGCCTGCTGTGCGGACGACGGGATAGAAGCAATAAGGATGCGCAAATTCCCAGGTCCAAAAATCCGGACCTGGAGCACTCAAATTCAACAGCGCTAGCGTTTTCCGGGATTCACGTTCTTTCTCCGCGATTCTTCTCGAAACTGGAGGAAGAGGGAGCGTTTTCCATTATTTCTGCTTACCTGCGGCTTGCGGCTGAGGGCGAGAAGATCCTCGCCTTTCGTGCGGACGAACGCTATTGGCGCGATCTGGGCAAACAGGAGAGCATTCGTCAGGCCGAAAAGGAGATTGCTAGCGGAAGGTATTCTACGGCTTGACGGAGCGGTTTCTCTTGCTGCGTTTGAGAGAAATTTCCGCAAATGCAAGAGCCATCCCTTGCGGGATGGCTCTTGTGTGCTTTACCCCGAGCATATGCGCCACCGGTTAGGATTGCGCAGGGGTGACATCGGGGCTTACAAGAGCTACTGTAGCACAATTTGCACATGCCAAGTTGCGGCTAGAATATCAATCATGTGGACTTTTGTTAGTGGAGGATCGCACAACCTGTGGGTAAAAACAGATGAGTGTCGTTTGCCCAACGGAGAATTGGCGTTTGTTGACGATTGGGGACCAGCGCCTTCATCGCCTGATTGGTTCGTTGGCCCTGAGGGCAGCGAGTTGCAAATGAGACAAGATGGCCGGAAAGGCGGAGAATGTCTCTGGGAATTTCGCAGTATGCGAGCTTCTGCTGAGTATGTTCTTGCATTTTATCAGGATCTAATTGAAAAGGCGGGTCTTGCCATTCTGCCAGAACGAAAACCGGAGCGTCTTTGTCCTGGTTTCAGAGCAAAAAGCGCCGAGTTCGGATTCCACGTCTATGTCTATGAACGCAAAGGCCTATCGTTCTGGAACATCGGTCTTGATACCGAGAACTACAAGAAACGGAAATGGGTGCCTCGATATTTACAGCTTCTTGGGCAGAATGATGAGCGAGTCATATTGCGAACGACTGGTGTTCGCCCAATAGAAAGCTGGGCACCGATAGATGCGTTGCGCGACACCGATCCTTCAGTCGAGAGACAAAATACATGCAGTATCTATAATATGGGGACGATTCGTTGGTCTTCTCTTCCGAAGTGGATTCAATTCAATGTCGAGGATGGAAAGCAGGGCGAAATTACTTCATGGGAGGACGAAGATGGCTCCAAGGGATGGAATGCGAACGTTTCGACAAAGATTGAAGGAAATCCACGAAACATGTTCGAGTCCTGTCTTAATGATTTAGAGGCGCAGGGATACGAGATGAGAGGAATTGAGGGGCCAGAAAAAGGTTTTTCCATTTCACTCCTGGGGGATTGGCCTACAGCTCATGTCCAGTCAGAAAACGGTGATGGGGGCATGATCAGGCTGGATGACTCTCAATGTCGTTGGAAATCAGAAAATCAATGGGATATTCATTTTGTATACTTGCCCGTTTCAGGAACACCCCTATCGAAGTTCATCGATCGCCTTTGAGCGCTGCTTTCGCTTTGCGCGTCTATCGGGTGCGGGCGGAATGGCCCGAAGCTGGTAACCTGAATCCTGAGCATAAAATCCCGGAAGAGCCGGAGCAGCAGCTCCGGCGGGCAGAGGCATGGCGGAGTTCATCATCAAATTGGCCGACGAGCGCGGCCGCGTGCAGGAGCAGGTGCAGACAGCGGCGACCGCCGATGAGTTGCGCGCCCGCTTTGCCCACGCCGGCTTTCACGTCTTCAGCGTTCGCCCCCGCACCGGTTTTGGCGGCTTCAAAAAGCGCAAGGTCAAGCTGGAGCCGTTTCTGATCTTCAACCAGCAGTTTCTGACGCTGATTCGCGCCGGATTGCCGATTCTTGGCTCACTCGAGATGCTGGCCAAGATCCAGAAAAATGCGCACTTTGCCGCGCAGTTGTACGATGTGGCCGGACGTGTGAAGACAGGCGATGCGCTTTCGTCGGCCTTTGAAGCGCAGAGCGGCATTCCGATTATGTATACCACCACGCTGATGGCCGGCGAGCGCTCGGGCAACTTGCTGGAGGTTCTGGAGCGCTATGTGACCTTCCAGCGCACCTCGCTCACCTTCCGCAAAAAGCTGATTACCTCGCTGATCTACCCCGGCGTGCTGCTGACGCTGGTCTTCGGGCTGGTGATCTTCATGATCGTTGTCGTGGTGCCGAAGTTCAAAGATCTCTATGACCAGATGGGCTCCAAGCTGCCGGCGATGACGACCGATCTGCTTGATTTGGGCGCATTTCTCAACTCCAATTTTCTATGGATACTATTGGCGGCGGCGGCGGTGGGCTTTGGCCTTTACCGCTACGCGCAGACTGAACGAGGGCGTGACGCTCTCGACGGCTTTCGCATCAAGCTGCCGGTCTTCGGCAATATCTGGCTGAAATACCAGGTCGCGCTGTTTTCGCGCACGCTCTCGACGCTGCTGACCGGCGGGCTGTCACTGGTTCCGTCGCTGGAGACGGCAGCCCGGTCGATCAATTCCCGGCGTGTTTCGCTGGCCGTGATGCAATCGATTACCACAGTGCGCGAGGGCAAAAGTCTGGCCGATGCGCTGATCCAAACCAAGGTCTTTCCCAATCTGGCCTGCGAGATGATCTCGGTGGGCGAGCAGACCGGCGCGCTGCCGCAGATGCTCAACTCGGTCTCGGAGTTTTTTGAAGAAGACGTGGCGACGGCACTGACTGCGGCGCTGGCGCTGATTGAGCCGGCGATCCTGATCATTATGGGTGTTGTCGTTGTTTTCATTCTCATCTCGCTTTACCTGCCCATCTTCTCGCTGGGACAGGCGTCTGGAGGAGGACAGTAAGCCATGGCTGACGCGACACATCCGCTTCCGATTCCGATGCCCACAGGTGGTCCGCTTCCAGGTTCAGCCGAGGAACGCGCCCAGGCGGAGTTGCTGGCTCAGCGCTATCACGCCGAGTTCGTGGACCTGAAGAACTTCAAGATTCAGCACGAGCTGCTGCGAACGGTTCCGGTGGAGCTGATGTTCCGCTACAACTTTGTGCCCATCGAGCAGCAAGGCGACGCGCTGGTGATTGCGGTCAGCGATCCTTCGCGGCTGATGATTCTGGATGAGATTGCCGGACTATTGTCACACCGTATTCTGCCGCGCGTGGCCACGCTCTCGCAAATCACCGACCTGCTGAAGAAGACCGAGCAATCGCAGCGCGTATTGGATGAGGCCAGCGAGGGTTTGACCTTTGACGTGCTGACCGGCGACGAAAACTCGGACGAGAATATCTCCATCGAGAAGCTGACCTCAGAAGAGGACATCAGCCCGATCATTCGCCTGGTAGATACTACGATCTTTACCGCGCTCGAACGCCGCGCCTCGGATATTCACATCGAGACGAATGACGATTCGGTCGTCGTGAAGTACCGCATTGACGGCGTCTTGCAGGCGGCGATGGCGCCGATTGCGCGCGAGCACCATTCGACGATTCTGAGCCGCATCAAGATCATGAGCGAGCTGGACATTGCCGAGCGCCGCGTGCCGCAAGACGGACGCTTCCGCGTGCGTTACAAGACCCGCCTGATTGACTTCCGCGTCTCCATCATGCCGACGATTCATGGCGAAAACGCCGTGCTGCGCGTGCTGGACAAAGAGTCGATGAGCGAGAAGTTCCACAAGCTCACGCTCGACGTTGTCGGCTTTGCCGAAGAGGATCTGAAGCGCTTCCGGCGCTATATCAGAGAGCCGTACGGCATGGTACTGGTCACCGGGCCGACAGGTTCCGGCAAGACGACCACGCTCTATGCCGCGCTGAACGAGATCAAAAGCGAAGAAGACAAGATCATCACCATCGAAGACCCGGTCGAGTACCAGATTCGCGGCATCACGCAGATTCCGGTCAATGAGAAAAAGGGGCTGACCTTTGCACGCGGACTGCGCTCAATTCTGCGCCACGACCCGGACAAGATTCTGGTGGGCGAAATCCGTGACAATGAAACGGCGCAGATCGCCATCAACTCGGCGTTGACCGGCCATCTGGTCTTCACTACCGTTCACGCCAACAACGTGGTGGACGTGATTGGGCGCTTTTTGAATATGGGCGTGGAGGCGTACAACTTTGTCTCCGCGCTGAATTGCATTCTGGCGCAGAGGCTGGTGCGCACCATCTGCGAGCACTGCGCGCAACCGGTCCACTATAGCGATACGGAGCTAACGGTGATGGGGTTGGTTCCTGCGGAGTGGCAGGGCTTTGTGTTCCGCGAAGGGCAGGGCTGCATGGAGTGCGGCGGAACAGGCTTCCGCGGGCGCACGGCGATCCATGAGCTGCTGGACTTGACCGACCCGATCCGCGAGCTGATTCTGGAAAAGAAGCCCACCTCCGAGGTGCGCAAGCTGGCGCAAAAAGAAGGCATGAGCTTCCTCCGCGAGTCGGCGCTGGACCGCGTGCGGCGCGGCCTGACCACACTCAAAGAGATTAACAAGGTTACGTTTATTGAGGCGTCGAGATAGGGACTAAGGGACTAGGGACTAAGGGATATGGGAAGACTTGCACAAGTTGACGTTTTGAAAGGGCACGGCTTCAGCCGTGCCGCGAATGCTGCAAAAAGTATCGGGGCTTTAGCCCCTGAGGGGTGTTTTGCAGTAATCTCAAACAGTTATTTCCCATTTTCCGCAGTCGATGTCTCGGAAGGAGAATTGCCGCAATGACTTCGATTCTCAGTAAAATCACACAGCGTAAAATTGCGCTAGTGATATTGGTAGCAGTCTTTGCGGTCGGATTTGGATTCGCGCAAAAATCTGTTTCGGAAAAGCACGTGAAAGACATCAGGGCTGAGCAACCACCAGATGTGATACTTGCCAGTCCATTATGCCAACGAACACGAGAGAAACCGAGTTCAGCTTATCATTTTTATGAAATTGATCCGGCAACAGTGGAACCGACTTTGAATGGTCTCATGGAGAAGAGCGATGTAGTGATTTTGGGGACAATCACTGACGTTTTACACGCGATAACTCCTTCAGGAGAAGATGTAGTTCAATACGTTGACGTAAGGGTATTGCGATCATGGAAGGGGTCTCAAAAAGTCGGAGATACACTTACATACGCTTTACCAAGCGCAGTACTAGACTGTACGCCCCCATTAGTCAATGGTAAGCGGGTTGCCTGGACAACGGCAAGTGATGCTACCGTGTCAGGAGAGGGAACGACACCGCATATTCTGTTTCTGCGTCAGTCTAAAGGCAGCGAGAAGTTGCTGACTCCTGGACTTCGTTTAACAGGCGCTGGCGGCACAGAGGGATCGTTCACTATCGATCTCAAGTTCGGGACCGAGGGCGCGGAGAATTGCTATGAATTCGATCAAGTCAGTGCAGAAAGATGTAATACACTTCTTGAATTGAGCCAAGCTCCTGCCAGGCTCACGGTATATAGCTTTTCATCACTCAAGAAATTTGCCGAATTGCCGATTTCAGAGCTACTGCAAGAAGTACAGGCTGCGGCGGATTCATTAGGCTATTCTCCGCAAACTGAAACAAAAAGTGAGTTGAACAAATGAATCGCAATCAAACAATTTTCAAAGAAATCAGCAAGATTAGGTTTTTCGAGGCTTCAAGATAGTGAATTCGATACTAAGTAAAGCAAAACTCGGCTCTCAGCTTGGCGCGCGCCCTCCAGCGGCGGTGGAACTTTCGCCGCAGGGCGTGCTGGCCGCCGCTACGCCGGGCGCGGGCAAGCCGCCCGTCTATGCCTTTGAGCCGCTGCCCGCGGGCGCGCTGATTCCCGGCATCGGCGAGCAGAATCTGCGCGCGCCGGAGATCATTGCCAACGCCATGCGCTCGGCGCTGGAGCAGGTCGCGCCGCGCTCGCGCTCGGTGACGCTGGTGATTCCCGACACGGTGGTGCGCGTCTTTGTCCTGGACTTTGATTCGCTGCCCCCGAAGCCCGCCGAGGCGCTTCCGGTGCTGCGCTTCCGGCTGCGCAAGATGGTTCCCTTCGAGGTGGAGCATGCCGGTCTGAGCTATCAGGTGCTGACCGAGAGCAAGCACGAATGCAGAGTGCTGGCCGCGCTCCTGCCGGGACCGGTACTGGCGGAGTACGAAGCCGTGGCGCGCATGGCTGGGTACGAGCCGGGGGCGGTGCTGCCGACGAGCCTGGCGGCGCTGGGTGCGATTGATTCGCTGGGAACCGCCGATCCAGACGCCCCGATTTTGGCCGCCAATCTCAGCGCGCTGGCGCTGACCACTTCCATTACGCAGGGACAGGACTTACTGCTCTATCGAACGCTTGATCTGCCGGAAGAGCCGGAGTTGCGGCTGGCCGAGGTGCAGCGCGGCATTGCCGTGGCTGCGGCATACTATGAAGATAAGCTGGGCGAGCGGCCCCGGCTGCTGTACTATGCCGGAATCGGTGCGGGAGGCAACAGTTCGGCGGAGGATTTTGCGCTTTGGATCGATGATGCGGAGCTGGCCGTGGCCGATCTTGCGCCAAGGCCGGAGACCGGCGCGGCAACGCCGCTGGGGAATCTGATGAGCCTGGCCGGGGTGGTGGGCGCGCTGGCGGGGGCAAGCTAATCTATGCGGATCACTCTCAATCTCGCGACACGGCCTTACGCCAACATTGGACCGGCACTGAAGCGGCTGCGCATCGCGATGGCCGTGCTGGCGGTGGTGGGCATCGGGCTTGGCTGGGGCTTGCACTCGATCGATCAGCAGGCCAAAGAGGCGCGCTCGACTGAGGATCGCGTGCAAAAACAAATCGATGCGATCAACCTGGAGCGGAAGGGCTACATGAACCGAATGCATGAGCCGGTCAACGACGCGCTGCTCAAGCAAGTTACTGCGCTCAATCAGCTCTTTGACGAGAAGACCTTCTCCTGGACGCTGGCAATGGAAGATCTGGAGACGGTTCTTCCCGGCGGCGTGCAGGTGACCAGCCTAGATCCTACCCGTGATGCCAAGACCGGCCGTATTACGCTGAAGCTGCGCGTGGTGGGTCCGCGTGACCACGCCGACGATCTGGTGGAGAATCTGGAGCGCTCAAAGCACTTTCTGATGCCGCATATCGTGGACGAGAGCACGGAGTCCAACACCAGCGCCAATCAGCGGGTGGAACCGATGACCGTATCCAGCCGCTTTACCTTTGAGATTCTGGCCGAGTACAACCCGACTGCGCCGGAAGAGGTCAGGAAGTCGAAAGAGCCGGAAGCGGAGAAACGCGAGGCGGAAGTGAAGCAGGAGAAGAAGGCGCAAGCCGCCGGTGGGCATCCGAGGCAGGGTACGTTCAAGCCATTGCCTGCGCAGCTGAACCCGGCGGCTCATCCGCTTCCCGCTCCTGTCGCTCCGGGCACAGTGCACGGCTTGATTCCTCCTCCCAGCCAACAGCGGCTCAGACCGAACGGCGGACCCGGCCCGCTTCCGAATCCGAATGCAGGAGGTCCGCGATGAGCAGCACGCACACACCTTCGCCCTTGCAGGAACGCTTGAAAAGTCCGCTCACCTGGCACTACGCGGGCTTTGTCATTCTGCTGGCCGCGGTCGGCTTACTTTCCATCCGCTTTGGCATGGATTGGAGCGCCACCAACGGCAGCTCCACGGACGCACTGGTTGCCAAACAGGTTCAACTGAAGGCTCTCAACCTGCAAACCGCCCCACTGCGCGGCTTGGATAAACGCGTCGATGACTCCCGCGCCGAGATGAGCGCCTTTTACGGGAAGCGCATCCCGCCCAATTATTCTTCCATCGACCGGCGCATTGGCGAACTGGCGCTAAGAGGCCCGGTGCGCCTAACCAGCGTCAAGTTTACGCAGGGCAAGCCCGGCTCCGAGCTGACGGAAATCTCGATGGACGCCGGGATCGCTGGCGATTATCCGCAGATCATGCGCTTTGTGAACAGCCTGGAGCGAGATCAGACCTTTTTTGTCATTCGTGGGCTGACCCTGACCGGCCAGCAGGGCGGCTCAGTGAACCTGCGCATACAGGTCTCCACCTGGCTGAAGCCGCTCGATGCGGCAGCCAGTGGATTGCCGACGACTCCTGAACCCGGAGAAGGAACCGCGGCAATACCCAATAGAAGGGAGGGTGAATAATCATGGCCCTCCAAATGGGAAACGCAAAAAAGTGGCAGATTTATCTTGTGAGTGGCCTGATTTTCATATGCCTCCTTGGCGTCGTCTACGAGATCAAGGATTATTTTGGCGGCTCTTCCGCGCCTCCATCAGCGCCCGCGGCAACCAAACCCGCGCTTGCGTTCTCCAAGTCGTCAGCCGCTCACTCGGCTGCGGCAAATTCCTCCGCTCCCCAGGGCCCGGAGGCGCAGAAGCTCTCCAACGCGGGGATCGACCCCACTCTGCACCTGGAGATTCTGGCACGGAGCGAAAAGATCGAATACCTGGGCACGGGCCGGAATATCTTCTCCGCTGAATCCGCGCCTCCGCCCCCTGAAAAACTACTCGCTAGCGCCCGGCCTAATCCATTTGGCCAGCCCACCGCGAGCGCCGCTCCGACCGGCCCAACGAAACCCGTTGCGCCGCCGATTGATCTGAAGTACTTTGGCTACACGCAGGCCAAGGACAAGTCTTTGCGGGCGTTTTTTACCCACGAAGATGACATTTTTGTCGCCCGCAATGGCGAGATTATCGACCACCGGTATAAGGTGGGAACGATTCAGCCAACCAGCGTAGAGGTGACAGATCTGGGTTACAACAATACGCAGAAATTGCCGTTGCAGGGGAATTAGCCTTCAGCTTTCAGTTTTGGTTCTTTTGCGGTTGGAAATTGGATCAGACATGTAAGCCGATTTTGCCGAAGAACTAACAGAAAACTAGAAGCTGAGAGCTGATAACTGACCATGAAGATTGTTAACCCAACCCGCCGTCCCAAGCCATCCGAAGAGGGCTATATGCTGGTTGCGGTCATCTTCCTGGTGGCGATGCTGACGCTCTCGCTGTCTGTTGCGCTGCCGAAGATTTCCAAGGAGATTCAGCGCGACCGTGAACTGGAGACGATGAACCGCGGCAAGCAGTACATTCGCGGGATCAGGATGTATTACAAGAGCTTCCACGCCTATCCGCCCAACGTGGACGCGCTGATCAAGCCGACGAATAACATCCGCTTCCTGCGCAAAAAGTATGCCGACCCGACGACCGGCAAAGAGGATTGGAAGCCAATTCACCTTGGACAGAACAAGGCTCCCACGGCTATGGGGTTCTTTGGCCAGCCGCTGGGCGGATCGACGCTTGCCGGCACCGGACTTGGCACGGTGGGTCCGGGTCTTAATCCATCGGCGACCACGCCCCCTGTCGATCCCAACGCGCCGCCTGTGGACCCGAACAATCCCAGTGCAACCACAGGCGGCCCTGCTGGAAGCACTTCCGGGCCGACCTTTGGCGGAGGGCCCATCATCGGTTTCTCGCCCAACAGCCCCAAGCAGTCGATCATGGTTTACAAGAAGAAAGATCACTACAACGAATGGGAGTTTGTCTATGATCCGGCGGCCGAGCAGTTGCAACTGATGGGCGGCGGCGGCCCAACACCGACACCAACGCCGACTCCAACACCAACACCGACACCAACACCCACACCAACGCCATAATTGTGAAAAAACCAAAAGTATTGAAACTCGCCTCCGCCCGGATGACTGATACAAAATTCAAGTTAAAGAAATCTTGATGTGCCGCCGATAACCACAGGGGGAGTCCGCGCAGCAATCCCGCACGGCCAACTCGCGCGCGAGGCAGGATGATCTCGATCAAAGAATATCTTGAACAGTCGGAAACGCCGCTTGATGGGCAGGAATCTGTGCCGTCCAGTGCGCAAACGCCGCCGCCGTCCCCGGAGATTGATCCGCTAGAGGGACCATCTCTTCTACCAGTGACCTTGGCAGCATATCGCTCCGCTCTGGTGGAGATGGGCAACTGTGGACAAAATGCCTGCCCGGCTCTGGGCGAGGAGCTGAAGCATGGACTGGGGCGTCTGGGAGCGGGACTCCGGGCGGAGGTCAACGGCGAGCGCGTTGAGCAGACCGAGAGAGGTGTTCGCGAGCACTTGCAGGGGTGGGGCCAACAGGCGGCGCTGCACTACCGGCAAAAGACCAATGAAGTGAAAGAGATCCTGCTGGTGATGGCGCACACTGCGGAGTCCGTGGGTGAGCGGGACTTGCGCTGCGCGCAGCAGATCAATGCGGTAACCACGCGGTTGAAGGGCATCGCCAACCTGGAGGATCTAACCGAGATTCGGGAGTCGATCAAAAAGAGCGCCTCAGATTTGAAAAGTTCCATTGACCGGATGAGCGCGGAAGGAAAGGCGGCGATCGACCAGCTTCGGGCCGAAGTCACGCACTATCAGGCGCGGTTGGAAGAGGCGGAGACGATGGCTTCGCGGGATGCGCTGACCGGGGTGCGCAGCCGCCCCTGGGTGGAAGGGCAGATAGAGCAGGCGCTTGCGGGGCCAGCCCCCTTCTGCGTCGCCATTCTCGATCTAGACAAATTCAAGCAGGTGAATGACGAGCATGGCCATCTGGTTGGCGATGAGCTGTTGAAGCAGTTCGCAGCCAAGATGCGCTCGGTCTGCCGTGTGACGGATACCACCGGGCGCTGGGGCGGCGATGAATTCATTCTTCTGCTGCACTGCCGGCTCCAGGAGGCGCGCGCGCAGATCGACCGGATGCGGGAGTGGGTCTGCGGAAAATACACACTGGAGGGCAACAATGCTCAAGTGAAGCTGCGCGTTCATGCTTCGATCGGAGTGGCGGAGCGGCAGCCTGGCGAGACGATGAAGGAATTGATTGATCGCGCCGACGCCGAGATGTACCGCGAAAAGGCCGCTGCCCTGACGGAGAAGAACAACACGGCGCATTAGGTCACTCGATTCTGCGACAATTCGCTGGAACTCACGCAAATCCGACTCGGGAAGAAAAGCCAATGATTACCTCGGTTTCGATGGATTAGCGTCAACCAATATAAGATTATTATGTTAGGTTCTTTGTTCAGACTCCCGAATGGAGAACTTCCGCGGCTTTGCAGCGCCGATCCGTGCGGCGAGCGCAATCAATCGATTCGAGGTGAAGAGTTGTCCGGTCCAGATCAGGAGGGGCAAAAATGGGACCGGGTGGATAACCGGCGCGAACATCCCCGTCTCCGCTGCGCCGGAACCGCCGAAGTCCATTTCTTTCCCGCCGGAATCAAATCTCTGGGCAAGGTCATCGATCTGAGTCTGGGTGGCTGCTGCATTGAGGTCGAAGAGCCGATCGAGGAGGAGAGGGGCACATGCACAGAGGTCTACTTCTGTGTGATGGGAAACACTGTGCAGGTAGCCGGGGTTCTCTGCAACGTGCGCAACCAGGTCTGGGCGGGCATTCAATTCTCAGCCATGAGCCAGCGCAAGGCCGGACAAATCCAGGAACTGATTGAAGAACTCTTTGCGGGATCGACGCCTGGATAAAGCAGTCTTCCCTTCCCTGTCCATAGGTAGGAGCAAACGCGCCTCAGAGTCGGCTGCAGCCTGCGGTCCGGCCCCCGCGCGACTCTTTTCGCCGGCTTGCGTCTATACGAATGAAACAGTTCTTTCTTGAAGACCTCAGAATAGTTTGCCGGCTGGAAGTGATTCCAGCCCCGCGAGAGAGGGGATCAAGGGGAATTGCAAGCCAGACGGGTATGCCCGCCACTGGCTATACTGAATCTTGGCGTATTCCTTTACCGGGATGCGGAATCAACCGAACAACCCAGCCAAGAGGCTGGTAATCCAACGAGGTCAACGAATCCATGAAACCATTTTTTGAACGGCTGCGCGCGCGCCGTCTCGCTTCAGTGTTTGTCTTGCTTGCCACGCTCTCGGCCGCCATTGTGGGCGGTTCTTTTGCCGCGCACGGAGTTCGCGGGCAAGAGAAGCAGAACTCAAGCACCGACGCTACTCCGCTGAAGGTGGTTGATTCGGCAGTAGCTCCCAATGAGTTTGTAAAGATCGCAAAGCTGGTGGGGCCGGCGGTAGTGAATATCAACACACAGACCCTGCCCAAGCAGGCCAGAAATCCAAGGCAGCGGAACTTCCACGGCCGTATTCAGCCCATGCCGCAGCAGCCGGACGATGAGGATCAGGACCAGGATCAGCAACAGGGGCAGGGTGATCTGCCAGATATGCTCAAGCGCTTCTTTGGCGGGCAGATACCTGAAATGAATGGCGGCGACGACGGCCAGGTGCGCGAATCGCTGGGCTCAGGCTTCATAGTCGATTCCAAGGGCTACATCATCACCAATTTTCACGTCATCGACAAAGCCGACAAGATTTTCGTCAAGCTGTCGACTGACCCGGAAAGCCAGGATCTGGGACGGCCGGCACGCGTGATTGGCTTCGACAAATCAACTGATCTTGCAGTGATCAAGATCGATACCGACAAGCCATTGCCGACGGTCAAGCTGGGCAACTCCGACACGGCGCAGGTGGGCGATTGGGTAGAAGCCATTGGCAGTCCCTTTGCACTGGCGCAGACCGTCACTGCAGGCATCATCTCGGCCAAGAACCGGACTATCGAGCCGGGCCAGGGCGGCCAATTTCAGCATTTCATCCAAACTGACGCAGCCATCAATCCGGGTAACTCCGGCGGGCCTCTGCTGAATATGAACGGCGAGGTGATCGGCGTGAATACGGCGATCTTCACGCAGTCGGGCGGCTATCAAGGTCTGGGCTTCGCCATGCCGTCGAATACCGTCGTCGAGATTTACAACGACTTGATAGGCGCTGGCCACAAAGTGACGCGCGGCTCGATCGGAATCTATTTCAGTCAGGAGCTTCCGGGCGCGGTCAATCGCGTTTACGGCATCAAGAATGGCGTTCTGGTGAACAAAATTGAACCCGGTGGGCCAGCGGAGAAGGCGGGCTTGAAAGCAGGCGACGTGATTACCAGCGTCGATGGCCGGTCGATCAAGGATGGCGACGATCTGGTGAATGAGATTGCCAGCCGCCGACCGGGATCGACGGTGCGGCTGGGCTTTGTCAGCGATGGCAAGCAGAGGGACGCTTCGGTGACCATCGCCGACCGTGACAAACTCTTCGCGGACAAAGGCAACACGCAGGTGGAGTCCGACTCCGAAGACAAGGGAGATGTGAGCGAGACCAAGCTGGGCATCGTGGTGCGGGAGGTCTCGCCGGCCACAGCGGAAAAGTTGCACGCCCACGGCATGGTAATTCAATCGGTGCGCTCCGGCTCGTTTGCCGATCTTCTTCAGCCCTCGCTGGAGCCGGGTCTGGTGATCCTGCGCGTCAACAAGCAGCCCACCGGCACCAAGGAACAGTTTGACGCCATAGTCAGCAAGTTAAAGTCCGGCGATGACGTGGTCTTCGAGATCGTGGACCCACGCCGTCCCACCGACGGCATCAACTATGTGGGCGGAACCTTGCAATAAGGAGTGGATCGGCGCCGGAAGCGGTACTTGCTTCCGGCGCTGGTCTTCTGCACTCTAATGTGTTCCGATTGAAGATCGATTCTCCCCTTGCCGCAACGTGGGATAATTTGATAAAATTGAGATCAAAGCCCCGTTCAAGAGCGGAACTTTCCGAGGTGATGCAGCGTGCTTTCTTTTCGAGCAAGCCTGACGGCAGTATTGTTCACGGCTCTGGCTGCCTCCCACGCCTTAGCGACCCCCACTCATCCTGCCCCCGCCAACAGCAGCCACACCAAGCATCACACTCACAAGAAAGTTTCGCCCAAGTTGCGCGGCCAGCAGGTCATTGATCCGGCCCGCGTGATGGAGATTCAGCAGGCGCTGATCCGCGTGCATTATATGACCGGGGAGGCAACGGGCAAGTGGGATGAAGCCACCAAGGCCGCGATGCAAAAGTTCCAGGCCGACCAGGGATGGCAAACCAAGCTGATGCCTGACGCGCGCGCATTGAAGAAGTTGGGACTGGGACCCGATTACTCGAATGCGATTAACGCCAAGAACTCATCGTTTGCGCCGCCGCCTGCCGCCGGAACAACACCGCCCGATCAAGCGGCTGGCTTTGCGGATGCTGCGGGCGTGAACCGGTAGCGGATCGTCACTTCGGCAATGTTTAGGGCTTGGCAGTTTGCGCCGCTTCCACTGGAGGCAGCGGCAGCGCAACTTCCAGCGAACCGGCGCGATGGCTAACGGAATCCAGAATCGCCAGCCTCATACTGGTGGCCTCCACTGGCAAATCGACCTTCAGATTATGAAACATTCCATTTTGAAGGGCGTCCTGATAAACCTTCGGGGGCATAGACGCCTGAAGATTCTGCTTGATCCCGCCCAGCTTTTGTCCATCCGCCGCAAACGCATAGATGGCAATCTCCAGCGCAGCGTGATGCCGCCCATCCGCGGATGCCGTAAATTGCATCTGAGGGGTAAGAATCGCCATGCGAATGTCATACTTCTGCACCGTACCGGAGAGTTGCTGAAGCTTATTGTGTTTCTTGGCCGAGTGATAGAGCGCCTTAGCCGCCAACGGCGAGTCAGGAGCAGCCATCACCGGCACTCCGTCAGGATTAATCTCCGCCTTGAAGACCAGCCCTTGGGCCTGCGGCGCTCCTCGAACCATCAATGCCGCCATCGCGCCGGTATGAACGTCTTCCGGCGTCACGGTAGCCGGGTCCACGGCAAAGTAGGCGCTGCGATATGCCAGTTTGCAGCCTGGCCTATCCAGAGTCACATGAATCGAACGCAGTCCGCCGTCAAAATTTGGATTTGTGGGCGCATACACCAGCGTGTAATAGGAAGATCCCTCCGTAACTGCCTGCGAGGCGGAGGCGGTTAGTCCATTTGTATTCATGAAGGCACGGCCGCCGGTGGCATCAGCGATCTCTCCCATGGTGGCCTGAGTGGCTTCCAGCGATTGCATGAAATCGACGTGGCTTTGAAGGTTGGTCGGAAGGCTGCCGGGCTGGGTTGGTGCCCCCGGCGTTCCCACTTGTCCCTGCGGTCCGACACTGGTGCTGGCATTCGCCGCAGTGCTAGCCGAAGCAGTCATCCCCGGGTCAACCGTCAGTCCACGGACATCGATCGGATAGACGGCAGTCTGGCTAACCGCCAGCGCCGTCGCCACTTTGCGCATCTCCTCGCGCAGCACAATCATATCGCCGGAGTCGAGATTGAATCCTGCGGAGGACGAGTCATTGGAGAGTCCGATGTTGGCCGTTAAGGATTCCAAGCTGGCTGAAGTTGTCGTTACTCCAGGTCCAGGACTCGCTCTGCCCGGGTCGTTGTTAATGGTCATGGAGCCGCTTTCCGCATCCCGCGAATTGGGCAAAACCATCATATCGAAGGACTCGGAAAACCAGAGCAGGTTCTTGCGGCCGGCCTGAGTGGCCAGAAACCGCCCGATATCCTGAAAAGCATCGAGGGTGATCTGGGCGCGCATCAGGTTTTCGCTCGATGCCGCCATGTGCATACCAGCCGCTCTCGAACGCATGGTGGCCAGCAGCTTGCCGGTGTCTGTGGTAAAGCCCTGTAAAAGCGTCAGTTGGTCGCTTAAGGTTAAGATCGCCACCTCCATCGAGGCCGGCTTTTTTTCAAGAAACCGCACAATCTGCTCATGCGCATAGGCCTGATCCGTGACCCGAGTATTCAAATAGTCGATCAGCACAACAACCAACGGTCCGCTGGCCGGAGTCTGCTCCAGATTTAAAAAAACATGGCTTGGCAAAGCCGGAGGGGCAGGTAAGAGGCTCTGATCTTCTTCCGGAGAATGCACTTCAAAGGCGCGAATGGGCTGAGGCTTCCGATCCTCGCTGACCTGGAAATCCTGCTGCTTGAGTCCATGAAGCGGTTTGCCATCCGGCCCCGTCACCACCACATCCACCACCACGCGCCGGGTAGTGTTATGCAGGACCAAAACGGGTCCCTCATCCTCCGGTGTCTCAGCCATGACTGTAAAGGATTGCTGTGCGGAATTCGTTTTCGCGGGAGGAATGTCCGCATCCTTGGCTGCCGGCGGTGGAGCGGTCGCCGCACTTTGTTGCGCCGCCTGCGCAACAACAGAAGTCCGTGCGAAGGAAACCCATGCGCACACGCCAGCAAGCAAGACGAAACCAGCAAGGAAACCATTCAAATGCTTCATATGCGCCTTCCGCAAAAGAGATGCTGTCCGGTTTGCCGGTTCAGACAGCCTCCCTTCATGATAGACCATTGGTTGCAAGGGATGGATCCCACTAAAAAGTTCCGCAGCCACAGCCAGCGAAAAAGACCTTACGTTGCACACAGCCGGATGCGTTTACCCTGGCGTCAAATGGAAGCGGGGACCAAAGGGTCCCCGCTTCGGTTCATGTTTCTGGTTGGGCGCTACGGGCAAACGCCAGCGTCGCCCGCGTTGTAGATGCTCTGGACCTGCGCGGCGGTCAGATTAGTGTTGTAGACCTGAACTTCATCGATCAGGCCATTGAATGAGTAGTTTTCGTTGACAGTTTGACCAATGGCGAACCCGTCCCCGGAGCCGGTGTAGGAAACTGTACCGTTCCATACCGTCTCGCCCGAGGGAGTCATTGTAGGTTGGAGTACACCATTGAAGTAAACCTGCGTCGGCTGATTCGCGGTCGCGGTCGCGGTTACCAGTGTCCATTGATTGAGCGGAACCTGAGTCGTCGTAAGAACGGAGTACCATGAGCTGCCCTTTCCAATATCCAGATCGATGGCGCCCGGAGGTACGCCGGTATAGCTGGCGGAGCCGGAAAGGTAGAGCGCGATACCAGAGTCCGTACTGCCATACTCACTCCCCATAATGGTTCCGTAGGGGCCTGATCCGACGTTGGCTGGATAACTCGTGACATAGATCCAGGCTGAGTACGCGAAGTTGTTCTGAAGTTGCAGATCGGCTGGCACGGGCTGCCCGATCAACACATATTGATTGCTGCCGTTGAAGCTGAAGGCGTCGTTGACTGCGCCGAGGGCAAAGCCTGCGCCGTTCTCCAGCGTTCCATTGTTGTGGCCCATGTGGTCGGTGGCATCATCATCGCCCTTCCACCAGGAGACCAAGCCGCCGGGCTGCGCGTAGCAGGCCTGGGCGGGAGTGACGGTGGCCGAGCAGGAGGCAGCCGTGCCTCCGTCCTGGCTGCCGCAACTCCAGCTCAAAGCGCCGCCTGCGTTGGTCAGCCCGGTGACTGTGCCCGCCGAGCAGAGGTTCATGGTGGGTGGAGCGGAGAATGTCATTCCGTTGGCCGTTCCGCATACGCCATTCACCGCTCCGGTTGCACCGGTGGTGAAGGTGGCCTCCACGCCGTAATTGCTCAGGTTGTTGCCGGCGATGTCAGTTGGCCACCAGTTGTTGGGCCAGTAGACGATGTCGTAGATCGTCGACTCAGCCAGCGGCGTTACCGGCGTCAGCGTCACTGTTGTCCCCACCGAGGGAGTGGCGCTCGGTGAGATGCTGATGGTGGTGGGAATGGTGGTCTGCGTATTGTGGGTGCGCAGGTAGAACTGGCTCGAAGTGATCAGCACCGGATTCAATGCCTCGCTCATGGTCAGCGAAACCGAGGCCGGAATTCCGGTTGTGGTGGCGCCGTTCGCCGGTATCGTGGAGGCCACCGTCGGACTTGTGAAGTCGAAGCCCGCCCCAGTGGTGAAGGTGCTGGTCACAGGCGTGATGGCGTTGCCGCCCATGTCCGTTACGCCCGAGACGTTGTAGGTGTAAGTGGTATTCGGCGAGAGAGCCCAGGGCAGTTGCACCCAGACGATGGTGTTCCCGTACTCCGGATAGACGGAGATGGGTATCGGGCTTCCACCGTTCGGAGTCAGCGTGATGTTGCCCAGCGATTCACTCGCCACCGGCTCATTGAAGAGCAAGCCTAGGCTGCTGCCATACCACGGGCCGTTGTTAGTATTCACCGGCACGTTGGTCATGCCGTTGGGCGGGTTGGCGGAGAGCAGCATCGGCCCCTGACTGATAGGTCCGCTGCCGGTATAGAACCCGGAATTTGCGTTGTTCTGGCCATTGCCGGTCAGATCAATGGCGTTGTAGCAGGCGTAGTAGTACTGCGAGTCGGCAAAGAGCGGTGTCACCGGTGTCATGGTAACCGACGTCAGATCGGTGGACCAGGTATAGGTCACCGGAATGTTGGCGCTGTTCACATAACTGTAGATGAACGTGTTGCCTGCATTCACGCTGCTCGGATCCATCGCCTCGGAGTAGTGGCATGTGAAGGACGCGTTGGTGGCAATCCCCGTCGTCCCTCCCGCAAAGTCCAGCGTGACGGTCGGGTTGGAGTAATCTGGCGTCGCTCCAGTGGTGAAGGCTGAACTCGCCGCCGTGAAGGTGTTGCCCGCGTAATCCAGCACTCCGCTGACGTTAACCAGAATCGGACTCGAAGGCGGCAGCGGATTCACCGGCGAGAAATTGACGCCGGTCAAATCGTTTCCGCTGTAGTTGTACGAGAAGCTGCCAGGGATCGGATTTCCACTGGTGGTTATCGCAATGTTGGTCGTATTAATGGTGGTAATGTCCACCGGCTTTGAGAATTGCAGGCGGATGTAGGCATTGGTTCCTACATTCGAAACACTGTTCGGCGGACCGATCTTGATCGTGCCGGGGGTGGTGTCCGTGGTTGTGCCGGTGTAGAAGTAGGTCGCCCAGCAATCACTTGTTGCCGCTACTCCGTTGGTTCCCTTGACGTTAGCGTTGGTGCAGAAGCCATAGAACACGTTCGACGCATTCCAGGGAGTAGTCGGTGTGATCCGAACCACGTTCGGCGAGGGCTGCGAAAGCGTAAACGGTGTTGCCGGACCGCTATTGATGTAAACATTGCCGGTCAGCGTGGTTGGGTCAATGGGCTGGCTGAACTCGATGTCCACATTGGTATTGGTTGGCAAACCGGACGATCCGCAGCAGCGCGGGCTGATTGCAATGACCGTCGGCGAGGCCGTAGCAGGATTCGCAGGCGCTCCAACGGTGTAGAAGTAGTTGCTATTGGCGTTGAAGAAATCGCCGTAAACATCCTGCACATTGCCCGCGAACCACCACTGAACCGTTGCACCATACGGGAACGGTGTGTTGGGCGTGTATTGGATCTCGTAGCCGCCGCCGGTCACCGCAACGGTTCCAGTGTAGACCTGGCCATTCACGGTAACAGTGATGCTGCTGTTTGAAACTGTGGACGCATTGACCGGGCGGTTCATATACAGGGTCAGCAGGTTATTCGTGGGAACCCCGGAGGTATTCCAGGCGGGGTTCACGGATTGCACGCTGCCCGCGCCGGTCGCGGGATTGACCGAGGTGGTGAAGGTAAAGGTTTTGGACGTCGTGAGCGAGTTGCCCCACTCGTCCGTCACTCCGCCTGCCGGAATGGCGATGGTGTATGTCGTGCCATTGTACAGCGCGCCTATATTGAAGGTCAGCGTGCGGCCATCCGCCGACAGGGTGACGCTGCCGTTGTCCTGCAAGTCCTGACCAGCAAAAAGCTCTGTGTTGTAACTGCCTGTGGAGTTGTTATTGATCGGGTTGTTGAAGGTGACTGAGACTGGCTGGTCATGGCCCACATTGGTGGCGCCGTTGGCCGGGCTTACGGAAAGAATCGACAGGCTCATTGGATCACCTACCGTGCCGGCTGTATAGGTCGGCGCATAGAAGTAGACGAGTTGCTGCCCGTAGCAGCCGCCATTCTGGAAGACATCACCCAGAATATCGGTGGGTCCGCCGCACTCGCCTACGGTGATCTGCGCGCCGCTCGGATACGGTTCAGTTGGCGCGAAGGTGACCTGGTTGGCGTTCACTCCTGTTCCCACTGTATAGGTTCCGGGCAGGCCACGATTGCTGTTCCAGGTATCCATCACTAGCAGCGTATTGCTGTTGACGGTAGCCGGATCGAGCGGCTGGCTGAAGGTCAGCACGATTGGCTGGCTGGGATTAGTGACGGTTGCGCCCCAGCCAATATTGGAGCCTGTGAAGCTAAGCCCTCCCGTGGAAGCCAATGTGCCGGTAGTGAAGGTAGTGGTGGAAGGCACGACCGCGTTGCCGTTGGCATCCTTGAAGCCGGAGATCTTCACCGTGTAAGTTGTGCTGGTAGCCAGAGCGCTGGTGGGCGCGAAGGTCAGCTCTTGAGCGTTGATCCAGTTCACGGTTCCCGCCACCGGGTTTGCACCGCTCAGCAATACAATCGAGTTCTGGTTCCAACTGGTCGGATCCATCGGCGCGTTGAGCATCGCGATGACCTGCGCGTTCAGCGGGATGCCGGTGGCGGCATTCGCCGGACTGACACTGGAGACCGTCAGAGGCGACGTGACCGCGCCAGCGCCGGTGTAGAAGTAATACCAACCCTGATTGACGCCATTGCCGTCTTCATCCTGCAAGCCCGAACCAGCATAGTACCGGTACTCGGTATTGGGCAGCAGGACATCCTGTGGCGTCAGTGTTACGGTCTTGCCATCAGGCGACATCGTAACTGTCAATGGAATCCATTGGCTGGTATCACTGAGAACCAGTTGGAAGTAGCTGTTATTCACATAGATCGGGTTGAGCGGCTTGTTGAAGACGATCTTGGGCGCCACATTCGTTCCCACTGTGGCGTAATTCGACGGATCGATGTTGACGGCCACCGCCGAAGTGATATCGTAAGATGCTCCCGTTGTAAATGTGCTGCTCGTGGTTGCGACTGTGTTGCCAGCCGGATCCTTGACTCCAGCAATCGTTAACGTGTAAATCGTATTCGGCTGGAGCAGCGCCTGCGGATTAATCTGCAGGATGGTATTGCCCGCGCTCAACGAGGTTGAGATCGTCACCGGTCCGCCACCGGCAAGCGTGACACCGGTGAGGAAGTTCGGATCGATTGCCGCGCTGAACTGCGCTTCGATGATCGTGTTGGTGCCCAAGCCGGTTGCCCCACTGATCGGATTGAAGTTGATCACAGTGGGAGCCGTCGAGGCGCCGGCGAATTGCGCGTAGAAGGTGATCTCGATTCCGTTCACCTGGTTGCCAGCAAGATCCGTTCCAGTATTCACGTAGAAGTAGTACTCGCGTCCGGCTGACAGGTACGAGCTTGGCGTCAGATAAGCAACTGTCTGCGCCGAATTCCAGGAAAGCGTTGCGGGAACTCGCGTGCCCAGCAGAGTGTCGTAGATGTAAATGTCGCCGCTGTTGCCCGTGCTGAAGGTCGTCGCATCCATCGACGTGCTGAATTGAATCGTTATCGACGCGTTGGTCGGAACGCTTCCGCTCGATGAGATGCTGGTCGTGACAACAGTTGGAGCCGTCACATCCGGCGTTGCGCCCGTCGTGAAACTGGAGCTGAAGGTGACTGGGTTGCCCACTTGGTCAGTGACGCCGTTGAGACTCATCACGAGGTTAGTGTTCGCCGGCAGCGGCGTGTTGGGCACGAACTCCACACGCGTGTCGCTGCTGCTGAACCAGTAGCTGCCCGTGAGTGGCGTGCCGCCATTGGTGACCTGGAAGGTGCTGCTGTTCAAGCTCACCACATCGATGGGTTTGTTGAAGACCACGCCCGGCTGATCGTTGACGCCCACGCCCGTGGCGCCGTTGAAGGGCACAGCGCTGGTGACAACCGGTAGTGTACCGTCGGAAGTTGTGCCGGTATACTCCCACCACTGCGTTTGGGTAGCTGGGACGCTGGTCGTGCTTTGCAATCCGCTGCCTATGAACACATAGAGGTAATGATTGACCGGAAGAATACCCGTCGGCTTCATCAGAATCTCATTCGGCTGCGGCTGCGTGATGGTCATCGGAATGTGAACGTTGCCGTTGGAATTGTCAAAGATGTACACATTCGTGCTGTTGACCGTCGCAGAATTCAGCGGCGTATTGAATTGCAGGTCAAAGATGCTGTTGAGCGGAACCGGGTTGGTGTACATCGCGGGAACAGCCACTTGCACGCTAGGCGTGAGCGTCGCAGTGCTGCCGGCCACATAGAAGTAGCCCGAATAAGAATTGAATGTTGCGTTGTACCAGACATCGGTCATGTTGCCGGTGGTCCACCACTGGATCAGTGCACCTGGCGTCCACGGAACACTGGGAGTGAACTCGAGCGTGTACCCACCATCCAGCACCTGCGCGGTTCCCGGAACGGCCACATTATTCTGCGCCACTTCAATATCTCCGTTGGGGTTGGAGGGGTTGATCGGGTAATTGAAGTAGAGCACGATGGGCAAGCTGGGATCTACGCTGCCTGCTCCGTTGCCGGGCCGTTGCGTAATCAGCGAGCCATGCGTGTTCCAGTCGTAGTAAGTGGTTGTGAACTGGCTGGTGTAAGGCGTCAGCGCATCGCCATTCCAATCCGAGAGGCCGCTGCCCAGCATCGCTGTCAGCGTGGCGCTGGAAGGCAGCGCGCCGCAGTTAAACGAAATCGATGTCCCGTCCTGCGAGTGGCTATAGCTGCCGCCATCGCACCACGGAGTCTGCGAGTCGCCGTTGAAGAGCGCATAGTCGTTATTGTTGACAGAACCAAAGTTCAGCGAGCGGTTGAAGGTGGCGGTCACAGGCGCGCGCAGGCCGACATTCGTCGCTCCATTGGCAGGCGTGAAGGCCGCCACCGTGAAAGGTGTAATGGTCGGCTGACCGGATGCAATCGTGGCGGCCGTGGTGAAGTAGGTGATTTGTGTGTAGCAGCCACTATATGCTGCATTGTCTCCGGCCAGATCGTACGGACCGTTGCACGCGCCCACCCAGATCTGCGTGCTGATCGGGAAGGGCGTATCCGGCGTAAAGGTCACCGTGTCATTGGGCACGTTGGTGGTGCTGAAGGTGTATGCGCCCGCGATCTCCGCATTGCTGTTCCAGCCAATCATCACCGGCAGGGTGGTCGAGTTGACCGTCGCCGGATCGAGAGAGTTGTTGAAGACGAGCTGGATGGTCGAGTTGGTGGCCACGCCTCCCGCGCTCCAGGAGGGCGTCGCGCTGGTCACCACCAGGGCCGCTGTGTTGTTATTCACCGAAGTTGCGGGTGTCTCGCTAGCGCCGCAGGTTTCGATCACACCCTGCAGGCGGAAGGCTTCGTCGTAATTGTCGGTCGAACCCCATCCAAGCGCCAGAGTGTTCTGCCCCACATTCAGAACCCCCGCAGGGATAGCAACATTCAACGGAGTCATGCTGTAAATGGCGTTGATATTGCCTGTGATAGCTGTTCCATTGATGGCCAGCAATCCGTTATCGTCAATACCCATGGCTCCCACCAGGCAGAGGTTATTAGGCACACTGCCGGAGATGTTGAAGGTAGTGTAGTAGAGGCCGTAGGTGTTGCCGGTGGTGCTGTTCGGATTGATGTTGATCCAATCTGATTTCGGCCCGTTGACTGGCCATCCGCTATAGAAGCCCGCATCTCCGGTTCCCACAGTGAGAAGCGCCTGCGGGGTTCCGGTAGCCGGCGGAGCAAAGGTGGTCTCCGAAGGCTCGCTGCTCAGCGGATAGACACTCCAGTGGGCATCGGCGGTGTTATTGGTTGTAATCAGCTGCCCGGAGGCGTTGAATCCCGTCGAAACATTGATCGGCGCAATGGAAGCCGCTGTCGTGAACGTGCTGCTGAAAGGCGTGCCCACATTGCCGACCACATCCTGATAGCCGGAGACCGAGACTGTGTAATTCGTTCCGGGGGCAAGTACCCCGGTCGGAACAAAGAACAACGTCACCAGATCACTGGCCAGCGATGCCGTTCCGCTGATGGCTGAACCGCCCGAAGGCGTGACAGTGATGATGTTGCTCACCGCATCCGGATCGACCGGCGTGGAGAACTTTACGATGACCTGCGCGTTCAGAGGAGCGGCTGTGGCGTTGTTAGCCGGAGAGACAGAAGCCACACTGGGCGCAACCAAGTCAGAGCCGTTGCCAGTAGTGAAGTAAGTGTTGAGGCCATTCAGATACGCTCCGGTATTGGTCGGCGTGTATCCATCCGCGTCGTAGTAGCCGCCCGCCTGATAGAGCCGGTAGTAGGTGTTGGGCAGCAGCGGAACCGCCGGAGTGAAGGTCGCGCTCATGCCGTTTGGCGCAACCGTCACCGTGCCGTTAATGTACTTGCCGCTGTCGCTGTTGTAGAGCTGCAGCGTGCCGGTGTTGATGTTGATCGGGCTAATTGGTTTTTGATAGAACATTTGCGGTGCGACATTTGTGCCGACGTTGGTCTGGCCATTCGCAATGTCGCCGCTCGCGTTATTCGTTGTTGTATCCGCGCCGCTACCAGTGGTGAAAGTGAATGAACCCGGAGTAACCGCGTTGCCCTCGGTATCGGCCAGAGGCGCGCCCCACGCCACTGTATATGTGGTGCTGGCAGCCAGAGGCGCTGTAGGCGTGAAATAAAGAACAGTGCCCGGTCCCCATCCCGCCGGATAGCTCCCGAATGGATTGCTGTTCCACAAGAAGCTGCCGGCAACCGCGCCGCCAGGCCCGGTGACGGTCATGCCAGTGTCAGTTCCCTGATTCATCGGAACGCTGAACTCAAGCTCAACCGGCACATTGGTGCCCACCGTGCTCAACGCAGGCGGGTTGAAAGCAACCACAGTCGGCGACACTGTGCTAGCTGTAAAGACGGTGTTGAAGTACTGACCGTAAGCATTGATAGAATTGTGCGCGGCAGTTGAATCCGTGATGCCATTGGTCAAATAGAGGTAGTACTGAGAGTTGACCGCCAGCGGGGTGCTGGGCATGATGGTCAGCACCCGGCCCGTGGCGTCTCCGCTGATGCCGATGGGAATGGTAATCCAGCCCTGACCCTGGTTGCTGGTCAGCCGCAAAGTTATGTTGCTGTTGGTGAACGTGGCGATGTTCATCGGCTGGCTGAAGACCACATAGAAATTGCTGTTGATCGGGATGCCGCCGGCGTTCATGCCGGGGCTGATCGAGAGGATCGAAGGCGGTGGAATGACGGCCGCCTGCACCGTAAAGCCGCCAGCGACAGATTGCGTCGAACCGCCGGTAGCGATGGTGACGCCCGCCGGACCGACCGGAGCTCCCGCCGCGATATTGAGCGTAACTGTCACGCTGGTGGGAGAGTTGTAGGTCACCGGTCCGGGCTGTCCAGGACCAGCCGCACCCACCACTGTGATGCCATCCGCAACAGTGCCGATGGTGACCGTGGAGGCTGCGGTCCAATTGGTGTACTGGCCAGTGAGGTTAAGGCTCAGAGCAGTCTGGCCTGGATTGCCGATATTCGGACTGATCTGCGTGATGACCGGCGTGCCCGGCGTGACTGTAAAGCCGCCGGACAATGTCAGTGGAGTGCCGTTCGTGGTCACCGTGATATCGGAGGTACCCACGCTGGCGTTCGATGGAATGTTGAGGGTCGCCTGTACTTGTGTGAGGCTGTTGACCGTCACGATGCTCGGAGCCGGCAATCCACCGCCGAAGGTCACCGAGGTAAAGCCTTGCTGGAAGTTAGTGAATTGACCGTTGATGGTGACAGTGACCGTCTGGCCAGCCTGCCCACTATTGGGGGTAACCGTGGTCAGCGCTGGCACGCCAGGCAGCACAGTAAATCCACCCACCATCGAAGCTACTTCTGTTCCAGTTGTTACTGTGATCGTGCGCGAACCGGTCGTCCCAACAGGACTAACCGTGATATTGGCCTGTATGTCGGTTGCACTGTTTACCACTATCGAGTTGACCGTGATTCCCGCGCCAAAACTGACCGTGCTGCAAGGGTTGGGCACACTGCAACTGGAGCCGTTGAAGTGCGTGTACCTGCCGGTGATCTCAACGTAGTACGGCGCATCTCCATCTCCCAGATGTGCAAACGGCGGATTGATGGCAATCAGGCTCGGGGCTCCTGACGTCACGGTGAAGGCGCCGAGACCAGTGGCTACCTCTCCGACTGTGGTGAGGGAGACATCGTAGAAGGTCAGGGGCGCGCTAGGCTGCACAGTAATGTTGACCGTCGCGTGCTGTGCGTCGGTCACGGTGACGCTGTTGATGTTGATGTAGGGGCCGAAGTAGGCAGTGGTCACGCCCTGTACCCAGTGCGTCTGGCTGCCGACAACGATCACGTTACCCGACCAATTCTGCGGGGCGTTATATGGATTGAGTGCCTCAACAATTGCCGCCGGTCCGACGGTGACTTGGAAGGCATTGGTGATCGAAACCACCTCGGATCCGCCGAGCGATGTGACGCTGACAGTGTGCCAGCCCAGCGGAATCGTCGGCGAAATGCTGATATTCGCTTGCAATGAGGTCGCGCTCGAAGCGCTCACTGAGTTGACTGTGATGCCTGAACCGAAGTTGACGACGCTGCTGTTGGTGAAGTGCGTATAAGCACCGGTCAGATTGACGGTTCCGGTCCATCCCTGAACCGCGCTGTGCAACCCAGCGGATGCGCCCGAGGAGGCAACCACCCCGAGCAGCTCCGGCTGAGTCTGAATGATATCGAAGACATTGACTCCCGATGCAATTTCGCCCAGCGTTGTCACTGTCACCGACTCCTCGCCTGCGGGCGCCGAGTCATTCACCGTAATGTTGGCGCTGATCTGCGTTGGAGAAACCACCGTAGGCGTGCCATTGACCACGACATTGGGGAAGGTCAGTACCGAAACTCCCTGCTGCCAATGCGTATTGGTTCCGTTGATGGTCACGTTGAGGGTGGCGCCCTGTCCAGCGGACGAGGCCACAACGTTGTTGATCACCGCTGGTCCCGGCGCAATGTAGAGGGCGTAATTCAGGCCCAGCGTCTGCGTGCTGGTAGAGACCGACAGGTTGCGATAACCCGTTGGCGTTGTCGGCTGAATATAGCCGTCTACAGTCAGCGAAGTGTTGCTAGTGACGTTGACATTGGTCAGTACCACGCCGTCGCCGTAGGAGACCGTGGGCGTATTGGTGAGCCAGTTAGTAGCCTGGCTCAGGATGGTGAAGACAGCCGCGCCCTGCTGCGGCTCCGAACCGGGTCCGCTAGAGAGCAGGTAGGGCGTGCCGGCCTGCACCACAAAAGCGTTGTTCAGATTGGCAACTTCACCCAGCGTCGTCGCACTCGCCCACGTCGGCCCCTCCGTTGTATACGGAGGAATGTAGAGAGAGACCGTCGCGTCGGTGGGCGTGTTTACGATCTTGTTGGTCACCGTGATTCCGGAGCCAAACTGGAAGACCGTTGATCCATCCCAGTGTGTGTTCAGGCCGGCCACATCCACCGTAATCGTAGCGCCTTGCGCTGCGGTGTTCGGCGTGACTGCCGCGATCTGCGCCAGGCTCGGCGTCACGGAGAAGTATCCGCCGCCCACAACGTGGCCCAGTCCAACAATATCCGAGGTAGTGGCGACAACGCTGCGCCCGCCCAGAGTGGCCAGTTGAGCCACGCTAATGCTCTGCGATGCAATCGTTGGCCCGATAATTGTCGGCGGTCCATTGACCGTAACGCCGGGGCCGAAGTTGAAGGTCGTGGTGCTGTCAAAGCTTGTGTAACTGCCGATGATATTGACCACCAGGTTCTGCGTGCCTTGCATTGCCGATCCCGGATCGATCACAGTCAGCGTCGGCTGCGCGATCACCACATTGAACTGGGCATGATCCACCTCTTGCGGAATGGTCGTATTGGTGGTCAGCGTCAAGTCGCTCGTGAAAGCCGTGGCGTTCGGGCCAATCGTTATGTTGGCCAGAGCCGTCGTTGGACTCGTCACCTGGAAGGTATTGATGGTAATGCCAGTCGACGGATCAGTGTTATCAAAACCCGTCAACTGCGTCCCCAGGGTCGGATTCGGATCCCATTGCGTGTACTGGCCAAGGAAGGTGATGGTGAAGGTCTGACCCGGAAGTCCCGAAGACGGAGATTCGTACCAGATATAAGGAGTTGGCGGAGGCGCGGGTACCGTCACCAGGAAGTTGCCAGTGAGAATTTGAACGCCGCCATTAGGCGCTCCTGCGATTCCCGTCGTGACGGCCGTGACGGTGCGATAACCACCCTGTGCCGCGGGATCGATGTTCAACACGGCTTCAATGTGCGTGTTGTTGTCCACCTGGTACGAGGCCACTGTGACGCCAGGGCCAAAGTTGATCGTGGTGGCCGCCGTGGTCCATTGCGTGTAGAGGCCGTAAATATCCACGCCCAGGCCCGTTGTTCCCTTTAACCCGCTGTTCGGGCTGACGTATGTGATCACCGGAACGCCGCCGGTTACGACAAAGGCACCGCTATCAGCCAGCGCTTCGCCGTCCGTAACCATATAAATAGAGCGCGGACCTGGATTCGCTGTCGGCGAGATCGTCAAATCCACTGTGGCGCTGGTGGCGCTGTTGATGGTTACGGAGTTGACGGTCAGATCATATCCGGCGCCGGAGATATAGAACCGAGTAAAGCTCTGCGACCAATGGGTCGCCTCGCCGGTGATGTTGAAGACCACTTCCTGGCCCTCGTTGCCGGTATTGGGCGAAACCTGACTGATGATCGCCGGCCCCTGAATGATGGAGAAGACGTTATTGGAGACAATCTCGCTGCCCGTACCAGTCGGGACGCCCGGCGTGCAGCCGTTATAAGTGACATTGGTGACAGCCACCGGAGGTTGATACGCACAGGAGACGCCGGGCGTGGTCACCGTGACCAGCCGTCCGCCGGTGTAGGAGAGTGGATCGATATTGATCTGTGCGTCCACTTCTGTCGGGCTGATATAAGTGATCCCATCCACTGTGATGCCCGCGCCAAAGGTGGCCGTGCTCAGGCTGCTGAAGTGCGAATACTGACCGATCAGCCGGACCGTGCAATACGGGAGGGTCGGGCAGGTTGGGCTGGTCACAATGGGTGCGCCCTGCTCGGCCTGGTTAGGAATCGCCTCATTCAGTGTGGCTACGCTCGGGGTGACCGTGAACGAGTACAGTTGCGAGGCCACCTGACCGTACGTCGTCACCGTGACATTCTTGAAGCCCGGCGTGGCCGCAGTGGAAACTGCCACGGGAACCGTCAGGCTCGTGGGGTTGTTAACAGTGATCTGGCCAACCGCAAAATTTGAGTCGCCGAAGCTGACCTGCGTGACACCCGCAAGGAAGTTAGTGAACTGGCCGGTGATCGTCACTGGCACTGTTGATCCCTGGATCGTTGTCAGCGGCGTAACATTGGTGATCTCTTCCCCGCCCTGCTGCACGCAGAAGTAGTAGGGTGGTATGCCCGATGGTGGCTGGTCGCCGATCTCCTGCACCGTACCTGTGGTGATGGTCAAATAATGTCCGCAAGGCGTACCGTAATCCACATACGCCCACGGACTCACGGTCACATTCAGGATCATATTATCGTTGTCGATCACATTGATCGAATTGACTGTGATGTCCTTGTTGAACTGAGCAACCGTCGTCGGACCCCAGTTGGTGAAGCGGCCAAGAACCTGCATATCGAAGGTATTGGCCTGTTCGCCGGCGTTTGGCGTAGTGGCCAAGAGAGCTGGGAAGCCTTCTTCGATGTCGATGGCCTGCTGCAGCGTAACCACTTCGCCGTCGGTGGTCGTGGTCAGCGGAGCAAAGCCGACCGGCGAAGTGGACAGAACGGTGATCTGCACCTGCGCATGTGTACTGTCAGTCACAGTCAGAGCGTCCGTAACAACGCCCGTGCCAAAGCTGAAGGTGGTCTCGCCCTGGAGCCAATGCGTGCCAACGCCAACCACATTCAGCGTAGCCGTTTGCAGTTGCGTAATCACGTAGGGCGTTCCGCTCCCGTTATTTACGCCGCAGAAATCAGCAATGGTTATAGCATTGGCATTGCAACTGACCGGCGAAACGATGGAGATTGTCGCCGCATTCGGAGTCACACTAAAGCCGCTGCCGCTGACCACCGTCTGCTGCCCAATCGCCCCCGTAATCATGATCACGCTATTGCCGCCCACTGGGGCCGTCGCGCTGACCGCGATGTCCGCCGTCGCCGTAGTCGGGCTGGTGACGTTCAAATTCGAAACCGTTACGCCCGCGCCAAGAATCGCTTCCGTCGTGTTGTCCCAATTCGTCAGATTGCCGGTAATCACCACGCCTGTCAACGTTCCGCCCTGCGGGGCGCTATTGGGAACCACGCTGACAATCGAAGGCAATGCCGGCGAATCCACCAGGAAGCCACCCATCACCTGCTCCACGCTGGAGGTCATCGTCAATACGCCTGATCCGCTCACTGCCGTCACCAGGCAGGAACTTCCCGTGGCGCCAGACTGCGTGGGATAAACATAATCACCGGCAATATAGCCGCTGCCCGGCGTGGTTGCGGTGCATGATGTCAGATTGCCGTTCGATGCGGTAATCGAAATCACCGCTCCGCTTCCTGCGCCGTTTGTCGTCGTGGGCACGCCGGAGGCCGTTGTATAGCCAGTTCCGGTGGAGCTGTTGACGTAGACGTTCTGCCAGCCATACGGAGAGGGCAGCAATGTCCCGAGATCCATATAGCTGGTGGTGACGCTCACCGTCAGATGGGTCGCGTCAATAACATTCAGGGAGGCGTTATTGACTGTGATCTGCGGTCCAAACAGAACCTGTGTCGTGTTGGGGTTGAAGTGCGTGTTCAGGCCATAGATCTCCACCGTCGCCGTAGCGCTCTGCGGAGCCTGATAGGGCGAAATGTTGATAATCCCCACCGGCGTCTTGGTCACATTGAAATAGGTGGTGACAATCTCTCCGCCCGTAGTGAAGGTGACCTTCCGCGGACCTGTGGCCGTTTGAGTTCCGTTGGTGACCCCGACAATATTGATCGTTGCGGTAGCACTGGTCGTGCCGGTGACGTTGAAGCCGGTCAGAGTAATACCCTCGCCGCTGATGACTGGTAAGGTCGTCGGGCCAAAGTGCGTGAACTGGCCGGTAAAGTTGACCGTAAAGCTGTTGACGGCGGAGCCGGAAGGAAGCAGGCCGTTGGCCGGACTCATCGTCAGAGTCGGCGTCGCCGCGCACACGTTAATGGAGGCGCTCACCACCTGCCCGCCCGTGGACATATAGAAGCCGTAGGCTCCTGGCGGCGTGTTGGTGGGAACCGCAACCGCCAGAGCGGCGCTGGTCGCGCTGTTGATTGTAATCTCATCAAAGCTCGGCGCGGGCACCGGAACCGGGTAGAAGTTGGCCGTCGTCGTGCCCTGCACCCAGTTGGTGTTGATGGCGCCCACATTCAGCGTCAATTGCCCGCCTTGCGGCACGCAACTCGGCGTCACGCTGGTGATGGCCGCGCCCGATGGCGTCACCGTAAAGGTGAACGGATACAGAGTCGTGCTGCCCACTGGTCCGACAATCAGATTCGCGGTGATGCTGCCGACATTGGCGTTATTGCTGATGCTGATCGGAATAGATACTCGAGTCGGCGTAATCACGTTGACCGTCGGCGAGGAGATATTGCCGTCGAAGGTCGCCGAGACTTGTCCGCTCACAAAATTCATATAGCTGTTGGCGTTAATCACCACCGTGGGCGAAGTTCCCTGCTGCGCCGAGTTCGGCGATACCGAGACCAGATACGGTGTAGCTCCGGTCACCGTCAATGCACCGGTGAGCGAGGCAATCTCGCCGCCTGTCGATACCGTCGCGTTCTGCAAGCCAATCGTTGCGCCCGCAGTGATGGCTACATTCGCTATCGCCGTGGTCGTGCTGGTTACCTGGACATTGCCCGTAAGAATGCCGCCCGTGAACGAGACCCCTGTCGCGTTTTGCAGGAAATGGGTTCCGGTGGCCGTCAGGCAAACTTCGCCACTCCATCCTTGCGGCTCAACGACCGGTGTGGCTGTGCAACTGGATGCCGTCATATCGTAGAGTGTCAGCCCCGTAAATGTCGCGCTGTTGGGACCGATATAGAACGCCGTCGAGTTGGAGGTGGCGAACTCGCCGCCCGTTACCAGCGTTATGGTGCGATAGCCCACCGGCGTCGTGTTGCTGATCGTGATATTCGCATGCGCCATCAGGCCGCTCGGGTCGATGGCCAGCGTGTTGACCGTAACGCCATCGCCGAAGTTGGCGTAGGTCACGCCCTGCACAAAGTGCGTACCCGTTGCGGTCAAGTCCACGTTCAGCGTCTGGCCCTGAATGGCGTTGGCTGGCATAACCGTGGTGATGGTATGCGCATTGCCCGGATCTGTAATGATGAAGGCTGAGTTCAGCGCCGCATACTCCGTGCCTCCGCCTGAGAGCGGTGAGGCGACCTTGACGTAGCGCGCTCCATAGACCACGCCCGCGCCGCCGGTAATGACAAACTTCGCATGAATCGTATTGGAGAGCGTTGAAGCTGGATTGGGAATCGTCGCAACAATGTCGGCGGGAATTGTCTGACTATTCTGATCCAGGACTTGAATCCACGAACCGGCGTTGAAGTGCGTCCATTGGTTGCCCGTAATGACTACATTGACGGTGGTGCCGGCCGCGCCCGCTCCGGGCGAAATCACCGCAATCGCCGCCGCCGGATTGGTCGCTGTGCCTGAACCGGTAGCCGGCAGTACCAGCGGGAAGCCGCCAGCCGCCGTGTCTGTTACAGTCACCGATCCAGTCCGCGTTCCTGTGGCGCTGGGAGCGAATGCAACAAAAATATTGCAAGTGGAGTTCGCGGCGATAATACGCGTGGGACCGGGGCAGTTGCTGTCTGCTGTAAAGTCGCCGGCCGGAGTGAGCGTAAATGTCTCGGACTTGTTTTCATGATTCGTCAGCACCACGATCTTGGCGGTGCTGGCGGAGCCAACCGTTTGCCCGCTGAACGATAGCGAAGTTGGCGAAAGAGTCAGCGGGTAGGTTCCGTTGCCCGTCAGATTGATCACCTGCGGGCTAGTCACCGCCGTGTCGTAGACCTGCAACTGTCCGTCACCAACGCCGCCAATCGTCGGATTGAAACTTAAAGTCACGGCGCAGGATGCACCCCCGGCCAGCGTAAAGGGAAGCGTCCCGCAGCTTGTAGATGTCTGCACAAAGGGGCCGCTCAATTGAAGTACGTTAAACTGCACCGAACTTGTACTGGCGTTCTTGATGGTCACCGTCTGGTAAGCACTGGTGGTGCCCACGGGCGCACTGAAAGAAAGAAGCCCCGGCAAAACCGTCACCGGCGCGTTGCCCAATCCGGTCAAGGGGATAATCAGCGGATCGTTGATACTCAACGAGGCCGTCCGTGCTCCTGGTCCGCTCGGCGTAAATGTCACCTGAATCTGGCAATTGGCGCCGGCCGGCAGTGTCGCGGGAGAGAATGGGCAAGTCGTCGCTGAAATAGCGAAGTCGTTATTGTTGGTGCCGATGATACTCGCTGCCGTAATCGACGCCGGAATGCTCTGGCTATTGGTCACAGTGATCGTCTGCGGCGCGCTTGTCGATCCCACAAATTGCCCCGTGAAACTCAGAGACGCCGGGGATACTTTCACCGGCTGAATCGCGTCTGCGATGACGGTAAATGACTGCGGTGATGTCGAAGCATTGTCGTTTATGCCGATTGTCCCCGACTGCACTCCCGTGGTCGTCGGCGTATAACTCACCGCAATCACGCAACTGCCGCCCGCCGCAAGCGTATTCGGCGTAAGCGGGCAAGTCGTCTGGGCGCTGTTCAATGAATAATTGGCTGGGAAGCCCGTGAGCCCGGTGATCGTCAGAGCTGTGCTCTGATTATTCTTCAGAGTGAGGCTCTCGACCACCGTAGCGTTCAATCCCACCAAGCCGAAGCTTAACGCTGCGGGATTCAGCGTCACGGGCGCAATCCCGGTGCCGTACAGTGGAACTGCCTGTGGGCTTGAGGGCGCGTCGTCCGATATCGTCAGTGTGCTGGCCAGAGCCGTCCCAGCGGAGGTCGGACTATATGTAAGGTTAATGACGCAACTGCTCCCCGGCGTCACCGGCGTGCCAACCACACAGGTTGTGGAGCCGGAAACAACAGCATAAGGAGCCGATACACTGATCGAACTGAAATTCAGATTTGCGGTCTGGTTGTTCGTCACAGTGATGGTTTTTGCCGCGCTGGTCGTGCTGACCATCACATTGCCGAAGACAACCGTATTCGGCGTAACCGAGACTGCTGCTAATCCCGCTCCTGTCGCAGTTGCAATCTGCGGGCTGTTGGAGGCGCTGTCAATCACGGTAATCTGCGCGCCGGAGGCAGCACCTACAGCGGTCGGCTTGAAGTCAACACCAATCACGCAGCTTGCCCCTGCGGCCAGCGTGCCGCTCACCGAACCTCCAGAGGTAGGGCAGGTGGTCACGGCACTGCTATCCAACACTAATGGCCCGCCGAAAACCACACTGCTGATGGTGAGACTGGATGCCTGATTATTATTTAATATCAGTGCTTTGGGAGCACTCGTTGTGCCCACTACCTGGGGGCTGAAATGAAAGATCGTTGCTCCCAGTGAGACAGGGCCAACACCAGTCCCTGTCAGTGGTACGGTCAGCGGGCTGTTGGAGGCATTGGAAGTGATGGTCAGCGAGGTGGCTGCAACCGCTCCCGCAGCCGTAGGTGCAAGCGTCAACGAGATGGCGCAACTGGCGCCGGCCCCGAGCGTGCTGCCGCAGGTGGTGCTGGAAATTGTATACGGGGCCGGCGCTAAGATCGAAGTGATCGCCAGAGCCGTGGTCTGGTAGTTATAAAGTGTTGCGGTCTTGATCGCGCTGGTCTGTCCCACCACCACGTTGCCTAAGTTCAACGAGGACGGAAAAACCGCGGTAGGATTCACGCCCGTCCCGCTCAGCGCTATCGTCAGCGGGCTGTTGGCGGCATTCGTGTTAATCGTCAGACTGCCCGTCACCGCGCCCAACGCGGCCGGTGCGAAGGTAACTGCGACCTTGCAAACGGAATTGGCGGCCAGTGTGCTGCCGCAGGTCGTGGAACCATCCACAGCAAATCCGGCGCCCAGCGGAACCAGCGAAGTAATGCTGAGAGCCGAGGATTGATTGTTGCTCAGCGTGGCGGTCAGTACAGGGCTGGTGGCGCCGACAACCACATTGCCGAAGTTCAGCGTCGACCAATTCAGCGCAGTCGCCGCAACTCCCGTCCCGCTCAGAGCCACCGTCTGAGGAGAATTGGGCGCGGTTGTCGTAATGGTCAGCGTGCCCGCCGGTTGAGCGCCAACCGTCGTCGGGCTGAGTGTCAGCAAAACTGTGCAACTTTTGCCCGCAGCCAGCGTGGGATTCAAGCATGTCGATGCTGGAGTAATGGAATACGGAGAAGCCGCTGTCACCGACAGGGAACTGATGCTGATGGAAGCCGCCCCCGTGTTCGTGATGATGACAAACTTGGGGCTACTGGTCGTGTTCACCACCACGTTGCCAAAGTTCACCGACGTTGTTGAGAGCGTTGTCTGCGCGGCCGAAATGGCCGTGAAAATCAGACAGAAGATCGCCGTCAGTGACACCAGAACCACGTTATTCAGCTTCCGCATGAGATTTCCTCCAAGATTCAACATGATCAAATCCTCCAATATCCCTACTTGCCTTTTCAGGCGCCCATACCCATTTCTGGCACACTTCTTTATTACCAACGCTTAGATAGCGCAAAAATGGGACAAATCGTTTCATACATTTTGCGTTTTTCTCCGCCGCCGCAATAGTTTGAGGATCGAAGAACTGATTTCTTCGCCTTTTATTTACCTATTCAGATGACCTACCGCTCCTGTGATGCAGATCACAACCCCTCCAAGACACACTCCCGGCTTTTCAGGGAAATCTGGCTCACGATACCAGCTTCCTAAAAAAATAATCGCGGCAGTTTCCCTGGCGGCTGAGAGCGAAACAGACGGGGAAGCCTGCCGGACCACAGAATAGTTCAATTGAAACCAGATTCTATGCAGTCCACAAGACGATTTGCAAGTAAATTTTTTATGAACAACTTACTCCGAAGAGCGGCTTTTTGGTAACCATAACTGGTTACCCTCTTTGCATGTTGCCTCATCAGTAAAGATTAAGGCTCCGAATCAGAATGTATCTGCGTGATCTAAATCACACTTTATTATCCCTAATTCCTTTTGCTTGATTCGCATCCATCCTGTCAACTTCATCACTATTAATGTTTACTCATCTGCAATCACCACCCCAAGACCTCTCTCCCCGGTCAGCACCCTTTGCCGCGTATATCTTCTTCTCTTTTTGGACCTATTTACTCCGCTTTGTCGGCACTTTTTTCGCCTTCCATCAACCCCATCCCTCCTTCTCCCAAGCATAGCCCAAACCCGTTTCCCTCCAAGCGTTTGTCCCCACGCCGTCAGTTGGCGACCAGAAATCCACTCCTAAGAAAAAACCAATAGTAATCCGAAAATCATATTGCCCCTCATGCTCTGCTCAGATTCGGCGATAGGATGATTAGCCATTTCTCAGAATCCTGCCCAGCAGGTACAAGGAGACTCTATGCGCATGGTACGTCCTCTGAATTCCTCTTCCCCGCAATCCGCACTGCTACTGGTTCGCTTCTTCGCTATTCGAGGCACGTTGTCGGTCCTCCTTGTTCTCTTTTTCCTGACTTTGGCTACCCTACTTCACGGCCAAGCTCCCGCCTCCCTTTCTGCCGCTCCCATCCCCGACCGGATTTTGGATCGCGTCAGCGAGGATAATCTCACCACTATCCACGGGAACACCCATCCGGCATTGCGCCGCGCCATCGACATGGGCCGCCTGCCTCCCTCCACGGAAATGGCCGATCTGGTCCTGGTCCTTACCCGCTCCGAGGCCCAACAAGCCGCGCTGGAAGCCCTGAATAAAGAGCAATATGACCCCGCTTCGCCGCTCTATCATCACTGGCTAACTCCAGACCAGTTCGGCGCCGCTTACGGCGTCTCCCCCTACGACCTTAACGCGATCACCAACTGGCTTCAGAATCACGGTTTCACGATTCAGGAGATTCCTCCATCGCACACTTCCATCCGCTTCAGCGGCAATGCCGCCCAGGTCGAATCCGCCTTCCACACTGAAATGCACTCCATTCAATCCAATGGAGTTGCGCACATCGCAAATAGCACCGACATCCAGATTCCAGCGGCGCTCTCTCCGGTCGTGGCTGGCGTCAAGTCGCTGCACAACTTCTTTCCAAAGCCGCAGCATCATGCTATCTCACGGTCGTTCAGCCAAAATTCCATCGCACTTAAAGGCGCGGCAGCCGATGCAGCGCCCGCCTCCTTTTCCGGCGGCCTCAACCAAATTTCCGGCCCTAAACCAGAATATTCCGACAGTGGCTATCAGTTGCTGGTGCCTTATGACATGGCGACAATTTACAACTACAAATCACTGTGGACCGCCTCGACCCCGATAACCGGAACAGGCCAGACCATCGCCATCGCTGGAACCAGCAACATTGTCTTGAGCGATGTAGCCAGCTTCCGCGCCGCCACCGGACTGCCAGCCAATGTGCCGCAGGTGATCGTCACCAACTCCGATCCAGGCACCACTGCCCTGCTCGACGACCGCTTTGAGAACACGCTGGATGTCGAGTGGTCCGGCGGCGCGGCTCCGGGCGCCAGCATTGTGCTGGTCACCTCCAGCCAAACCAGCCAGACCACCGACGCCCTGTATGCCAGCGAGAGCTACATCATCAATCACAATGTCGCCAAGATCATGAGCGTCAGCTACGGCGAGTGCGAGCTGGGAATGGGAACCGCCGGCAATCAGGAGTACCTGAATCTCTGGCAGCAGGCTTACAGCCAAGGCATCGCCGTCTTTGTCAGCTCGGGCGACTCCGCCGCCGCCGTTTGCGACGATGGAAACGCCAACTCCGGCACCGACTACGCTGCCGAGTACGGCACTTCCGTCAGCGGCATGACCAGCACTCCGTATAACGTCTCCGTCGGCGGCACCGATTTTGCCCCCAGCGAAACCGGATGGAACGCAACCAACAGCAGCACGAATATGTCCAACGCCACCGGCTACATCGCCGAGATTCCTTGGGATGACACTGTCACCAATCCGTGGATCATCAGCATCTACAACACTAATTATGGCCTCAATTACACCGCCGAGCAGTGGGCCAACTGGTTCCTGAACAATGAAGGCATCAACGGCTACGATTATGATGGGCTGATTCCGCCGGTGGGCGGCTCGGGTGGCGTCAGCGGCTGTACCACCTCCTCCAATGGCACCCCCTCCTCCTGCGGCGGCGGCTATCCCAAACCTGCGTGGCAGGCCGGCGTCACTGGCATTCTCTCCTCCGACAAGCGCACCGTCCCAGATCTCTCTTTCTTTGCATCCTCTGGCTTCATGGGCGTTGCTTACCTGATCTGCGACACCCAGCCGCCGGGCTTCTCCGGCCCCATCGCGTGCAGCTATCCCGCCAACTCCTTCGACATGGCTGTCGGCGGAACCTCGGTCTCCAGCCCAGTGATGGCCGGCGTCATGGCGCTCATCAATCAGAAGGCTGGCGCGCCGCAGGGAAATCCCAACACCGCGCTGTACGGATTGGCCGCAAAGCAGAATTATTCCAATTGCAGCGCGGAAAAAGCGACAAACTCAAGCTCCTGCTACTTCAACGACATTGACACCGGAACCATCGCCACGCCTTGCTTTGGAGGCTCGGTGGATTGCACGCCCCAAATCCAAAGCGATGTGCTGGGAATCCTGCCCGGCTACGCCGCCACCACGGGCTATGACAAGGCCACCGGCCTCGGCTCGCTCAACGTCGCCAATGTCGTCAATGGATGGCCTGCCGCCTCAACCTCCGGACCGGCGGCAACCATCTCCCCCGCCAGTCTCAGCTTTGCCTCAACCCTTGTCGGCGCGTCCTCCGCCGCACAGACGGTCACCCTCACCAACTCCGGAACCAATACCCTGACCATCTCCGGAATCACTCTCACCGGTGCCAATACAGCTGCCGGCGCCACCATCTCCATCCCTTTCACGCAAACCAGCACATGCGGTGCAGCGCTGGCGGCAAACGCCTCCTGCACGGTTTCCGTCACCTTTAAGCCCACCGCCATTGGTGCTGCTACTGCCACGCTCACCTTCGCGGACAATGCGCCCAGTGCAACGCAATCCGTCGCCCTTACAGGCTACGGCGCAACCTCGGGACCGTCCGCCACTCTATCTCCAACCAGTCTCACCTTCGCCTCTACGACAACCGGTGCCTCGTCGGCCTCGCAGAATGTCACCCTCACCAACACCGGCAACGCGGCTCTGACGATCACCAACATCGCCCTCACAGGCACGAACGCCGCCTCCTTCGCGCGCGTCAACAACTGCGGCACAACCGTGGCAGCAGGCGCATTCTGCACCGTCTCAATCATCTTTGCGCCCACCGCCTCGGGCGCGGCCTCCGCCACGCTCTCCATCTCCGACAATGCCGCCAACGCACCGCAAACCGTCGCACTGAGCGGAATCGGCACTGCCCCCGTGACGGTCTCGGCCTCGGTCTCGCCCACCAGCCTCACCTTCCCGTCCACCAGCGTCGGCACAACTTCGGCCACGCAAACCGTTACCTTCACCAACACCGGATCGGCCACACTCTCCTCCCTTCAGGCCGTGCTCACCGGAAACAACGCCGCGCTCTTCAGGGGAGCCTCCTCCTGCACTGGTTCTCTCGCCGCCGGCTCCTCCTGCCTCATGAACTTCACCTTTATTCCGAACGCGGCTGGCTCCTTCTCTGCTACGCTCACCATCCAAAGCAGCACCGCGGGTTATTCGGCCAAAACGCTCACCCTCACCGGAATCAGCGTAGCCGCCCCAGCGGCCAGTTTCTCACCCAGCAGCCTGGCCTTTCCTTCCACTATTGTCGGCGCTTCTTCCGCAACACAATCCTTCTCGCTCACCAACACCGGAGGATCCGCCCTCGTCCTCGCCAGCATCGTCACCAGCGGCGCGAACCCCACTTCTTTCTCTCAGACCAACAACTGCGGGACCATCAACGCCGGCGCATCCTGCACCATCACCGTCACCTTTAAACCTGCGGTTGCTGGTGCGCTCTCCGCGTCGCTCAGCTTCAAGAACAACGCCGCCAACTCACCCCAAACCGTCACGCTCACCGGAACCGGCCTGCCGCAGCCAACCGTCAGCCTGACGCCCACCAGCCTGTCATTTGCATCAACTACGGTTGGCGCATCGGCAACCGCTCAAACCGTCACCCTCAAGAACACCGGAACCAGCGCACTGACTCTCTCCGGCATCTCCATCAGCGGCGCAAACTCCTCCTCGTTCACTCAAACCACTACGTGTGCCACTTCGTTGGCGGCCGGAGCCTCCTGCACCGCCACCGTCCTCTTCAAACCAACTACCGCTGGGACCCTCGCTGCATCGCTCAGCTTCGCGGACAACGCCACCAATTCGCCGCAGACCGTCCCGCTCACCGGCACGAGCATCGCTGCAATCCTGAGCGCCACCCCTTCGCCCTTGGCCCTGAGCTTCCCAGTCACCGCCGTCAGCACCAGCGGCGCGGTCAATTACAGCCCAGCCCAGGCCGTCACCTTCGCCAACTCCGGCAATAGCCCGTTAACCATCGCCTCCATTACCCTCGGCGGGAGCAACCCCACTTCCTTCACACAGATGAACAACTGCCCGTCCACCCTCGCCCCAGCAGCCAGTTGCACGGCGCTGGTCCGCTTCGCTCCCACCGCCACCGGCAGCAAAACGGCAACCCTGATCTTCACCGATAACGCCTCGCCCTCCACCCAATCTGTGACGCTGAGCGGAACTGGCGGCAGCGCGCCCACGCTCGCGCTCTCGGCCAGTTCGCTCAGCTTTGGGTCGATCACCTCAAACAGCGGCAACGCCGTGCAATCGGTAATCCTCACCAACTCCAGCACCACCACACCGTTGAATCTGACCTCCATCGCCCTCAGTGGCGCGGGAATCGGCTTCACACAGCTCAACAACTGCGGCCCGGCCTTGCCCGCCAGCTCCACTTGCACGCTTCTCGTTCAATTCACTCCTACATCCAAAGGCACCCAATCGGCCACCCTCACCCTCACCTCCAACAACCCCTCCGCAACCGCCACCGTGGCGCTCAGCGGAACCGGCCAGTAATCTCACCAAGATCGCACCCCTTTCCCTGCCCCATCCTTTTCGCGTTCTCTGCGGAAAGGACGGGGCACCACTTACTCCGCGGACATGAGCATGAGCCAACGATGCCTGGGAACCCATATCTCCCAATCCTCCTCCTCACACTGGCGTCTTCTCCATGTTTCCGCGCCCTTATACCCCGAAATGGATGAAATTTCCAGAGGTTTTTGCGAACTGAACGGCATAATCCCTCCCAATCTGAAAAATCTTCATGCGTTCCTTATACAAGGAACCATAGACTCCAAAAGAGAATCATTGAGGAGTTGCGCCATTTTTACCCTTCATCGGGCTGGCGTGAGCCTCGTCTATCGCTTTCTCAAGCAAACATTCCGCGAATTCGGGAGCCTCTGTTTTTGATTTGGAGAGCTGCGAATCTGCGGGCCGCAATCCTCATCGCATGGCCTCGGCCCTCTGCATCTTATCGGGAGTGGAAACTCATGTCTTGTCGCGCCCTCAAATTGCTCCTTCTCGCTGCTGTTCTCGCACTACCAAGCGTGGCCCTAGCCATCGCTCCGCAGACCTCACCGGCCCCACAATTGCCCGCCACGCAGGCTCAGATTGATGCTCTGCAGAAGGCCGTCGTGGAAGCCCAGGCTGCCTCTTCCAGAGCTCAGGCCGCTGCCCTCAATGCTCAGTTCTCCGGCGACAATGCCTGGATGCTGACCTCCTCGGCACTTGTCCTGCTGATGACTGGACCCGGCCTCGCACTCTTCTACGGCGGCCTGGTCCGTAAAAAGAACATCCTCGGCACCATGATGCAAAGCTTCGCCATGATGGGCCTCGTCACCATCCTCTGGGCGCTGGTTGGCTACTCGCTGGCCTTCGGGCACGGCAATTGGTTCGTCGGCGGCTTTGAGCACCTCTTCCTGAAGGGGGTCGGCCTCAATCCCAATCTTGATTACGCCACTACCATCCCAGAACAGACCGTGATGATCTATCAGCTCATGTTCGCCATCATCACCCCGGCTCTGATCACGGGAGCCTTTGCTGAGCGCATGAAGTTCAGCGCCATGGCCATCTTCCTCTCGCTCTGGTCGCTCGTCGTCTATTGCCCGATGGCCCACATGGTCTGGGGCGTCGGCGGCCTGCTCAACAATGTTGGCGGGCGCTTCCCTTCCCTAGACTTTGCCGGTGGCACGGTCGTCCACGTCACCAGCGGCGTCTCGGCGCTGGTCTGCTGCCTCTATCTCGGCAAGCGCGTTGGCTACCCGCACACTAAAATGCAGCCTCACTCCATGGTGCTTAGCTTCATCGGTGCCTGCCTCCTCTGGGTGGGCTGGTTCGGCTTCAACGCCGGCTCGGCGCTGGCCGCCAGCGGTCTGGCCACCAGCGCATTCGTCAACACCCACTTTGCCGCTGCCGCCGCAGCCATCGGCTGGTCCATCGCCGAGTGGATTCACAACGGCAAGCCCACCGCCCTAGGCGCCATCTCCGGCGCGGTTGCGGGCCTCGTCGCCATCACCCCGGCCTCCGGCTTTGTCCAGCCCATGTCGGCTCTGGCCATCGGCCTAATCGCCGGCTTCTTCTGCTTCTTCATGGTCTTTGTCGTCAAAGGCCTCTTCGGCTACGACGACTCTCTGGATGCCTTCGGTGTGCATGGAGCCGGCGGAACCCTCGGAGCCATCCTCACCGGCCTCTTCGCCGCCAGCGTCATCAACCCGGTCTTCGGCAAGGACGCCCCGGTCGGCGCTATCGACGGCAATTGGCATCAGGTCTTGAATCAGTTGGCCGGTGTGGGCGTCGCCTGGGTTATCTCTGTCGTCGGAACCCTGGTGCTGCTCAAAGCCGTCGATATGATGGTAGGCTTGCGTGTCTCCGCTGAGGACGAAGCCGCCGGCCTCGATCTCTCGCAGCACAACGAGGAAGGCTACGACTTCGCCACGTAAGCATACGATCTGTCATCCTGAGCGAAGCAGGCCACACACTTTGTGGCCTGCGCAGTCGAAGGGCCTGCGGTTGATTTTCGCTGAATGAACCAACGACCCTCCCTGCCCATCCAATCCGCGATTTTGCGGAATGGGTGGGATCGAAAATCTCGGAAGGAATCAATAAAATTACGGCGCGAGTGGCCCAAACACACCCCTCGCCTGTTACGCTGTCAAACGAGGCATTTTCGCATGATCAAAATTGAAGCCATTCTCCAGCCCTCCAAGCTGGACGCAGTCAAGGATGCCCTGCTCGAAGCGGGCATCGAAGGCATGACAATTCTGGAAGCCCGCGGCCATGGCCGTCAGAAGGGCCACACCGAGTTCTACCGTGGACGCGAATACACGGTTGATCTCCTTCCCAAAGTCAAGATCGAACTGGTGGTCAACGACGATCAGAAGGAAAAGACCGTTCAGTCGATCATTAGCTCGGCCCGCACCGGCCGCATCGGCGATGGCAAGATCTTCGTCAGCAAGATCGACGACGCCATCCGCATTCGCAACGACGAGCGCGGCGAAACCGCCCTCTAACCTGCCACTTAACTGGGTGCCCCAGGTCCCGATTTTGGGACCTGGGATACTCTTACTTGTACACCTTATTGTTGTTTTCTTTTTAGCTTAACTCTTGACCGGCAAAAGAATGCTGTGACACGATGGTTTGCATGAAAGACCGTGAGACATCGCAATTTGAGGATACCTTCAACTTCAGGAACTTCATCCTGTCGGTTGCTGGAGCCGTCCTCCTCACGGCCATCGGTTTCTGTCTGATCTATTGGCTAGCCTTTTGGCTGGTCTCTCGCTGGATGATTTTGGAAGTTAGCCATCCCTATCTTTCGACAATTGCATTGTTCGCGTTTTGGATTTTAATCTATTCGTTGACCAGCGTTATATGTGCAAAAATTCAAACAGCGCTTAAGAGCCGTCAAGCTGAGCTCCAGCGCCGTATTGATGGGAAAGAGCCTCTCGATCCCAAGCAGAAGATATTATCGTTGTAACTTCATCATAGGATGGAATTGCGCCGTCCCTGCGGGCCTCCGGCTCAGTCACGGGTGAAATCCACCCTTAATAACCACTGCGCCTACAATCCGAGGCACCGGACTGCGAATGATGCACATAAGAATCTATTCGCCTCCTCAAGCCTTGTTCCGATGCACGCGCAGATTGTTCAGCGCGTACTCGATGAATCGCGGCTCAAAGTGCGGCGCTTCCTTCATGAACCGGCAGGTGGCCACCACCTGATCGACGATGAACTTGGGTTGAAACGCCGCCAGATCCATCCCCTTTTCCTTTTTGAGTTTGTACACAATGTACTCGAAGACCTCCATGGGCAAGGAGAATCCCTGCCGCGCGCACTCCTTCTCAAAGATGCGCCGGTAGATCTCCAGGCTGGGCGCGCCCACCTCGATCTTGTAGGGCAGGCGGCGCAGAAAGGCCGGGTCCATCAGATCCTCTGGCTCCAGGTTGGTGGAAAAGATCACCAGTTCCTCAAAGGGAATGCTGAAGCTCTTGCCGGTGTGCAGCTTGAGAAAGTCGATCTTGCTTTCCAGCGGCACAATCCACCGGTTGAGCAAGCTGGTGGGACTCACCAGTTGCCGCCCGAAGTCGTCGATGACAAAGCAGCCGCCCAGCGCTTTCAGGTGCAGCGGCGCCTCATAGTAGTGGCCGGTCTGGTCATAGCGCAGGTCGAGCATCTCCAGCGTCAGCTCGCCGCCAGTGACCACAAACGGCCTGCGGCAAGCCACCCAGCGCGCGTCATACTCCTCCGCCCGAACAAAGGAAAGGCTTTCGTCGTTCAACTCCGACTGGCTCACCGCGTTGTGAATGCTGGTATCGTAGAAGCGAATGATCTGCCCTTCAACGCTGACCGCATAGGGAACGTAGATCACGTCCGTGAAGACGCGGCTCAAACAAAACGCCACCGAAGTCTTGCCGTTGCCGGGAGGTCCATAGAGCAGCATCGCGCGGCCGGAGTTCAGCGCCGGCCCGCTCTGTTCAATGAAGCTGTCTTCCACCGTCAGTTCGCCCAGCGATTTGCGGATGCGCTCAAAGGTCACCAGCTCGTTGGTCAGCTTTTGCAGGTTGACCTGAAAAGTAAATTGATCCAGCGTCACAGGCGCGGGTCCGGCGTACTGCATTCTCTCCAGCGCGTCGATCGTCCACCGCTTGCCCTCTTCGGTGAAGGTATAGCCCATGTCCAGCGGGCTTTCGGCCAGCCGCGTCCCCAGCGTGCGCAGCAGAGTCCGGTCCACGGCCATCTGCACCAGCTCAGCGACCACATGATAAGGCAGCTTGATGGCCTCCACGAACTGACGAGCTGTTTCCAAGTGGCCGGTATAGATGACCTTCATCAGCAGGGCCAGCAACTCTAGCGGGTCGATTCCGGTGGTTACCATGCTGGAAGGTTCGCCGGGAATCTTCTTTAGAAAGGCATCCAGCACCTGCTGCTCAATCAGCCCCAGCGCCACCAGATTATCTCCGAGGCGAGTCCCGGTACACGCCTGACGCTCCAGCCCCGCGACCACATCCGTGACTCGCAGCAGCCCCGCCCCGACCAGCAAATCCCCCAGCCTCATCCGTGCGCCGATAATGCCCTCCTCAACTCAAACAGACGGGGTGCCCCAGCCGGGGCAGCGTCACTCTGTTTTTCGGCTGAAAGGAGGCGGCACAATAGCTCTGTGTCCCATTCTTCGATTGATTTTTAGAAAAAAGTTACCGCAGATTATCCGTAACCGGCTCGGGATGAATCGTCACTCGGTAAACCTCAGGGCACTCCTTTTTGAAGCTGTATTCCAGTGCGGTGATCACTTCATGCACGCGCTGCATCGGCAGTTCGTCGGGCAGCGTGCAGTGGCAGGAAAGGTGAACGTGCTCGCCGGTGCGGCCCACAATGATCTCATGCACATCCACAATCTCCGGCAGCCCGGCCGCCGTCCGCTGCATCGCCTCTTCCATGCGGCGATTCTCCTCCACCATCTCCGCCGGCTGCTCAATCGTCGCCGGCTCGCTCTCGATGTGCGTCAAGACTCCATCGATCTCAGGCACCTCGCGCAGAATCTCCGCCTCCAGCACGCAGACAAAGTCATGCGCCTTGAGCAGCGGGAGCGACTCGTCCAGTTCCAAATGCTGCTCCACGCGCAGCCGTCCCTGGTGCGACTGCACGCTCAATTCATGCACACTGACGTTGTTGCGCGCGGCCACCGCCCGCACCCGGTCGAAGATGCTCTCCGCCCGCGCCTGCCGGGGCACGGTGTGAATCACCACATCGGCCTCCGGCAGCGCCCGATGCACCGCCTCGGTAGCCTCCCGCACCAGCTCGCCGGTATGTTCGAAGGTGTAGCGCCGCGGCAGCGCCAGCGTCAGGTCGGCAAAGTAGTTAGCTCCCGCGCGCCGCACCCGCGCCTGCTCCACACCCAGCACTCCAGGCACCTGCGCCACGTCATCAATCAGCCGCCGACGCGTCTCCGCCGGAATCTCATCCAGCAGCACGCTCACTGCCTCATGCCCCAGCCGCACCGTCAGCCGCAGAATCAGCAGCGAAACCACCACGGCAGCCAGCGGATCGGCAAAGCGCAGCTCCACAACGCCAAAATGCGCGCCCACCCAACTCGCGCCCAGCCCGGCCAGCACCGCCAGCGACGACCAGGTATCCGAGGCAAAGTGAAAGGCATCTGTGGCCAGCGCCGTCGAGCCGGTCCGGTCGGCCACCGCCCGCAGCCGCCGCGAGCGCCAGAAGTCCACTCCAATCGAGGCCAACACCACCGCCACCGGCCAGGCCAGATTTTGCAGTTCGTGCGTGGGATGCAGAATGCGCTGTATCGCCTCCCAGATAATCCAGCCGCTGGAGACGGCCATGAGCAGCACTTCGCCAAAGGAGGAAAAATTCTCGAACTTGCCGTGCCCGTAGGTGTGGTCCTCGTCCGCCGGGCGGTCACTCACCTGCACGGAAAAAAAGGTGAGCATCGACCCCACCATGTCCAGCCCGGAGTGCGCCGCGTCGGAAAGCACGCCTAGCGAGCCGGAAGCAAGCCCCGCCGCCAGCTTAAGCAGCGTCATCGCCGCCGCCGCCAGCATCGAGTGCAGCGCCACGCGCCGCTTCTCCGCGGAAAATCCGGCAATTCTGGAGGATTCAATACTCATTGTCTTCTCAGGCTACAGCAAGTTCAGGAAAACGACCGTGCGTTCAACAAAGCCGGATGCCCAAGTCTTTCCTGGTCCCAGCATAATAGATCCACAGGAACTCAAAATGAAGGTTTAACCTGGAGATTCAGGATCATCGCTACGCAGTTTTCGGCAGCGCGCGGGCAATCACCTCGGCGGCGGCTTTGAAGCGGCCGGCAGAAGCGCTCACCTGCACGCCCTGCACCAAGGGCCGCACCGACTCCAGCATCTCCTGGGCAATCAGAATCCCTTCGCGCTCGGCCGCTTCCGGTGAATCAGCCTGTGCCATGCGCAGCATAATCTCTTCAGGCATGGAGATGCGCAGGTCGTTCTTCAGGTACTCGGCGTTGCGCAGGCTCATCAGCGGCCAGATCGTGGCAATCACCGGGATGCGATGCTCGTCGATGCGCCGGAGGAAGTTCTCCAGCAGGCGCAGATCAAAGACCGGCTGGGTGATGGCGTACTCCGCGCCTGCCTCGACTTTATATGCAAAGCGCTTCAGCTCCTGCTCGATGTCATGCACGCCGGGGTTGGCCGAAACGCCGATGGTGAAGTTGGTGCTGACGCCGATCGGGTTGGCGCCCAGGTCCAATCCGTGATTCAATCGGCGGACGATGTTGACCAGACCGATGGAGTCTACGTCAAAGACAGCAGTGGCGTCGGGATAGTTGCCCAGCTTGGTGGGGTCGCCGGTCATGCACAGTATATTGTGCAGACCGATGGACGAGGCGCCCAGCAGGTCCGATTGAATGCGCAGCAGATTCCGGTCACGGCAGGTGTAATGGAGAATCGTCTCAATCGCGGTGTGCTGCTGAATCTGAATGCACAGGCTCTGCGCGCTCATGCGGGCCGAAGCGCGGGGCGCGTCCGGCACAATGATGGCGTGAACGCCCAGCGAGGCCAGCAGGCGCGCGCCCTCGATCTCCTTGCTGCAATCAATGCCGCGCGGGGGAAGAATCTCCACCAGCGCCACGAAGCTGCCCTCGGCCACCAGCGCTCCCACATGCGAGCGCGCGCTGAGCGGAGCGGGCGGCGTCTCGGCGGTCAGCGCGGGCGCTTCGCCAGTGACCACTATGCGAGCCTGTGCGTCCAGATCGCGCATCGCGGCGCGCATGGCGCGAATGTGATTGGGGGTGGTGCCGCAGCAGCCGCCAACCATTTGCACACCGGCCTGGATTGCCCTTCGGGCAAAGCTGGCCATATACTCCGGCGAGCAGAGATAAATATTGCGCCCATCAACAGCGCGCGGCAATCCGGCGTTGGGCATGGCCACCAGAGGCAGCAAGGTGGCGGCACGCATGGCCTCGATAGCCGTCAGAACCGTTGTTGGGCCGGTCGAGCAGTTCACGCCGATAGCGCTGGCGCCCCACTCGGTCAGCAGCGCAGCGGCGTGCGCCGGCGTTGCGCCGTCCAAGCAGTTGCCGTCGTCGTCCACCGTCACCATCACCAGCACCGGCAGGTGGGGGGCAACCTCATGGGCCGCGGCCAGCGCTTCGCGGGCCTCATTCAGCGCGGGCATGGTTTCCAGGCTCAGAAGACCCACGCCTGCTTCAGCCAATGCGCCAACCTGCTCAGCAAAGGCGGCACGGGCCTCATCCAGACCGGTTTTTCCCAGCGGCTCCAGGCGCACGCCCAAGGGTCCCACGGCGCCGGCCACCCAAGCCTCACCCGCCTGCTTTTCTTTGAGCCGCTCAACGGCTTGACGAGCAATCCTCACACCAGCCGTATTGATTTCATGCACCTTCCCGGCCAGCCCGTGCCGCGCCAGCCGGAAGCGATTGCCGCCGAAGGTGTTGCTCTCGACGATCTCCGCGCCGGCTTGCAAATACTCTTCGTGGACCGCCAGAATCAGGCCGGGATCGGAGAGATTCAACTCTTCGTAGCAGCGGTCAATCAAAATGCCGCGCGCATAGAGAACGGTGCCCATGGCGCCATCGGCGAGCAGTGGGCGGCTGGCGAAGATGTCAGCAAACGAAGGCATTCTGTAGTCATGCTAAGCCACGCGGGCCATCCGCGCCAACAAAATCAACGAAAGCAGGCCCTTGGGCAGCTTTGTTATACTTCGGTAGTCATGCAGTCCGGCTTCGCCGGCTTCGGGGTGGCTATTTTTATGCCTATCACCCGTTGTTCCGGCAAGCGCCGGCCACTCGTTCACACCGCGGCTCCGGCCGTGGGATTCATGCGCGGCAGCTTCCGCGCCTTCCGTCGAGGTAAGAGATTTTGAACAAGAGAAGTCTTTGGATAAGCGCTGTCGCGGCTTTGGCAGTTGCGGTCGCGCTAGCAGGCTGTGGCACCACCACCTATTTCGCAGGTCGCGCCCTGCCGCCCAGCGGGCTGCGGAACCGCGTTCTGATCGCCGTTCAGAATCCTAGCTCATTCAGCGCGGGCGCCCTCGGTTTTGTGGATGCATATTATGACATCCGCTTTGTTTATAACAGCACGAATACAGGCCCGGCCTTTTCCATTAACTCCTTTGCGGCAAAGCTGCCCTCAACCATCCAAAACATGCCGGAACAGCAGTTGGGCGCGGTTTATGGCTCCGGGGATGGCAGCTTCACCCTGGTCAATTATGCCACGGAGACAGCCGCTGGCGGCACAGTGAACGGCCTCAACGGTCCTTCCTCCAGTGTCTTTGTCTCGCGCAGCCTGAGCTATGTTGTTGCTGCCAGCCAATCCGCTCGCGTCTTGACCGTCGTCAACCGGGCAAACGGCAGCAGTATCCCCCTCAACCTTCCGGGCGTTTACCGCGTCAGCATGAATCCTGGCGGCTCCGTCGCGCTGGCCTTCGTGCAGAACTCCAATTATGTTTACTATCCGATACAATTGACCGCCGCGCAGACCCTAGCCTACTCTGGCGGCGCTAGTACATGGCCCACTGGCGCAGTGGACTGCGAGCCGTTCAATAATCCAATCTGGTGCCTTTTTCAGGCACAAGATCCAGCCACAGGGCTGCCCCTGACCTTTGACCGGCCCGTCAAGGCCGTCTTCTCTGCCGATGGCGGGACCGCTTACATCCTCAACTGCGGGCCGGAGTGCGGTGGAACGACAGCTTCGATTACGCCGCTGCCAGTGGCTCCGATGATCTTTCTCCTCGGTCAGAAATCGGGAGCGCTGCCCACGGCGAGCACGCTCGCCAGCAGTACCGTCCCCATTCCCGGCGGTGCCAGCAATGCCTTGGTCGATAGCTCGACCATGTACGTGGTGGGCCAATGCGCAGCCGCCGCGACTCTCTCCGCCGGGCAGCCCCAATGCGGAACGCAAACGTCGAATAGCCTCTTTACAGGGATGCTGACGGTAGTCACTCTGCCCTCGGGCGCGGCGACGACGATCTCGGCTGTGGCTCAGATCCCCATCAGCGACGGCGCTCCAGGCGCGGTTAGCCGGATGATCGAAGCCGACGACAATACGCTGTGGATTGGCATGACCAAATGCACAGATGGAGCGCGCGTGGCCAACGGCCTGCCTTATGGCTGCCTGAGCATGGTCAACATATCGAATCTCACCAGCCCCTCTGTCACCCTGCTGCCGTATATCGGTGATGCTACCGGAATTGCCGGCGTCACTGGACTGCATAAGGTTTACACAGTGGAGGGCGGACAGGTATACATCTACTCCACTGTGAACGGTTCGGCGATCGACAACCAGTATGTCACCGTGACTGGCACGGCCTACGATGTGGCCTACATGGACGGCCTCACGGACGGCAACAACACCGTTTATTAGTGCTCAGTTCTCAGTCGGTAGTCAGCCCGCCATAAAAAGTTGGGTGCCCCATCCATTTCACGTACTTTGCGAAATGGGTGGGATACCGCGAATCCCAGCGGGCACCCCACCTTCACGACGTTCTAGATTTTGTCGCAGGGTGGGAAACCACAAACCTCCACTCCGCTCGTTCATTTGGAGTTCCTCGCCCATGAACGCCGATACCCTCACCGATCTTCCGGCATTTGATATTTTAGCCATTGCCGCCCATCGCGACGACGTGGAGCAGACCTGCGGCGGAACTCTTCTGCGCATGGCCTCGCGCGGCTTGCGCACCGCCATACTCGACCTGACCCAAGGCGAGGCCGGAACCCGCGGCAGCGCCGAAGAACGTGCCCGCGAAGCATCTGAAGCTGCGCGCATCCTGAGCGTCGGCTGGCGTCAGGCCCTCGATCTGCCCGACGGCGCGGTCGAAAACTCGCTGGAAAACCGCCTGAAGATCGTCCGCATCCTGCGCCTCTTGCGCCCGCGCGTCGTCATTCTTCCCTACTGGCAAGCGCGCCATCCCGACCACGCCGCCGTCGCCCAGCTCGGCTACGAGGCCTGCTTTCTCTCCGGCTTGACCAATGCGCCTTCTCTTCCACACCCATTGAACGCGCCGCAGGCGCAATTTGCCGCACCGCAGATGCCGCCGCATCGCCCCTTCAAGATCGTCTACGCCAGCCTCTACGCCGATGTGCGCCCCAGCTTCATCGTGGACATCACAAAATTCATCGAACAGCGCCACCTGTCGCTGATGGCTTATCGCTCGCAGTACGCCAACCAGTCCGCCGGCAGTGCGCTCTTTGTCCCTGAAGAGGAGATACGCGAGCGCACCTACGCCGAGGCCCGCCATTACGGCCTTCTCGCCGGCGTGCGCTACGGCGAGCCCTTCGTGCAAAAGGAAGTCGGCCTGGTCGATGATCTGACGCTTGTGCCCGTGCAATCAATCTGAATGAATCGGCGCGCCAATCGACGAAGTTTTTATGTATAAGTAATATTTATTTAAAACTAAATAAGAATAAATTTGAATTATATCCCTGCTTCCGCCACACTGAATGAAGGGGCAAGACTATGACCCAAACCTGGAATGCAAGCGACTACGCGCGGAATGCGGCATTTGTGCCGGGATTGGCCGGTGGAGTGCTGGAATGGCTGAATGCTCAGCCCGGTGAATCCATCCTCGACCTTGGTTGTGGCGACGGCCATCTGACGCAGCGCCTCCTCGCAGCCGGCGCGCGCGTCACCGGCATAGATCTCTCGCCGGAGATGGTTGACGCGGCGCGTGCGCGAGGCGTTGACGCACGCGAAGGTAAGGCCGAATCGCTGCCCTTTGCCGATCAATCCTTTCACGCCGTCTTCTCCAACGCAGCGCTGCACTGGGTCCGCGATCAGGAGGCGATGATGGCCGAGGTCCGCCGCGTGCTCTCACCTGGCGGACGCTTTGTCGCCGAAATGGGCGGCCACGGAAACGTCGCGGCCATCCGCACTGCCTTCATGGCCACGCTTGCAAGCCACGGTCATGCGGATCGCGAAGACGGCGAAAACTATTATCCCACCCCCGAAGCCTACTCCCGCAGGCTGGCGCGCCATGGCTTTCAGGTCGAGCGTATCGAGCTGATTCCGCGCCCCACGCCATTGTCAGAGAGCGGCATGGAGGGCTGGCTGCGCACCTTTCGCCGCGGCGTTCTCAGCGGCCTGCCCGAGGCCTTACGTGAGCCGGTCGTCCAAGAGACGGCCAAGCTGCTGGAACCGGTCCTGCGCGACGAGGACGGTAACTGGACAGCCGATTACATCCGCCTGCGCTTTATCGCGCGGGTGGGATGAATTTACTGACCGAACCACATCCGCCCGCCCACGGCGACCAGCGTCAGCGCAAAGATCCGCCGCAGCCAAAGCTCCGGAATATGCTGCGCGCCCACGGCTCCCAAGTACCCGCCCACCAGGAATCCCGCGGCCAGCAGTAGCGCCACGCGCAGATCGGCATTGCCCTTGCGGTAGTACTCCATAAAGGCCAGCGCTCCCACCGGCAGCAGCAGCGCGCCCAGCGAAGTGCCCTGCGCCTTGTGCTGATCCATCTTCACGAGCCAGACCAGCGCGGGGACAAACAATATGCCGCCGCCAATGCCCACCACGCCGGAAACCATCCCCACCACAAGCCCCACCAGAAGCATCGTCCAGGTCACATCTGCCTCCCTTGGACGCAGCAAAACAGACGCCGCGCTTTTCTTTCAGAGTATCGAAGCGCAGGCGGGTGGCGCAGGTCCGACTATAAAATCTGGGTGCCCCAGCTCCCGCTGTAGAGATCTGCGAGACGATGAACCCAAAGCGCGCCGCGCGGCTGGCCGCACTGCGGGTGCCCACTGATGACTTTTTTCGATTTAAAGAAAGGATTACCATAAGACAGAGGATCGAACAATGGCAAAGACGGCGACCGAAATCGAGATTGACTGGATGGCCTGCGAACTGATTGAAAGCGTTCCAGGCAAAGTCTCGGGAAGGCCCATCGTGCGCGGAACGCGCATCCTGCCGGATGCCATTGTTGGCAGTTACGATCTGGGCGAGACGATCGACGAACTGCGCGAGGGATTTCCCGCTCTCACTCTTCCACAAATCCAACGCCTGATTGAGTTTGCCCACGCCCAGCGCGGCTTGGCCACCGCATGAAAGTCCTGCTCGATGAAAACCTCGACCACGCTCTGCGCAAGTTGCTCGGGCAGCATGAAGTATTCACTGTGACGTTCATGGGCTGGACCGGAGTTCAGAACGGCGCGTTATTGCGAGCAGCCGAAGAAAACGGAATGGATGTTCTGCTGACCGGCGACCAGACGCTCAGTTATGAACAGAATCTTACCGGCAGGCGTCTGGCAATCATTGCACTTTCCGTTATTCAGCTACCGATTCTGAAAGAAAATCTGGCAAAAATCATCGCCGCCATCGATGCCGCCGCGCCCGGCACTTTTCAGGCAGTTGACTGCGGTGCCTTCAACCGCAAGAAAACCTCAAAGGAAAAAACTCAGGGGCATTCATGAATCCGCATATCCAATTTCACGCATCTTCGGCATTGCTGTGCCAACAAGAAAATGATGAAATTGAATGATATGGTTCGGGTCGATAATGAACTTGGCGATCCGCCGATTGAGACGGACACAGTCTGGACGGTCTGTTCCTGCAAGTTTGCAGATTATTTCAGAGATTCTGCCAGACTGAATGCACGCGTTCCTTCAAGGACAAATTGAGTTGGAATGAAGAAAAGACCCTCCCCCCCCCCGGGTGTCGTTCTCTTTTTCTTCGCCTTAATCCCATCGAAATTGGACGGGAAACGCTACAGTTTCATGTTTGCAGTGTTATGTTTCCCGCGCAAATTCACACAATGTTTGCAATACTTTTGCCCTGCTGCATTACTCTGTTAATGATCCGTGCGGCCTCCGCAACAGCTACAGAACGGCCGTCGGCGAGGGCAGACCGGTTGAGCCAAACTATTTTTGTACTGGAAGATGAGCAGGACATTGCGCGGCTGGTGCAGCACCACCTGGAGGCGGCCGGCTTTACGGCGCGACTCTTTCACACTCCCACCAATCTGATTCCCGACGCCGAGCGCCAGCCGCCCGCGCTTTTTCTGCTGGACATCATGGTTCCCGGCGGAGACGGGCTGGATGTTTGCCGCCGCCTGCGCCTCAATCCAGGCCTGTCTACCGTGCCGATCATCTTTTTGACCGCGCGCGCGGCGGAGAATGACCGCGTGCTAGGGCTGGAGATGGGCGCGGACGACTACATCACCAAGCCCTTCGGAACGCGCGAACTGGTAGCCCGAGTGAAAGCCGTCTTGCGCCGCTTCGAGAGGCCTACCACACCTTCGGTCATCCGCTTTGAAGAGGTCATCATCGACGCCAACGCCATGCAGTTGACGGTGCGCGGCGAGCTGGCCACGACCACGGCCACCGAGTTCCGGCTGCTGGACTACCTGGCGCGGCATCCGGGGCGGGTCTTCAGTCGCGATCATTTGCTGGACGCCGTCTGGGGCGATGCCCGCTTTGTCACGCCCCGCTCGGTGGACGTGTATGTACGCCGGATTCGTGAAAAGATCGAAATCGACCCGGAGAATCCGCGCTACCTGCGCACCGTGCGTGGCGCCGGATACCGCTTCGAACTGCCAAAAGGCGAGTAGGGCTGCTTGAAATCAAAGATATTCACCAAACTGCTCGGCCTTTTTGTCGTGCTGCTTCTCTTGCAGGCCGCTGCGATGGAGTTTGTCTTCATCCCTTTTTTGGCCGGCAAGGTCCTCGAACTTCCCCCTGGAAAAACATCTTTTCTGTTGGGCGACGAGACACTTTACTCCGGGTTGATCGCGCTGGCCGTGGCGCTTTCACTTGCTGTCTGGGTTGCCGGCCGCATCTCCGTCCGGCTGGCGCGAATCGTGACCTTTGCGCGGCAACTGACCGAGGGTGATTTGAAAGCCCGTATCCCTCAATCGGACGAAGATGCGCTGACCACTCCGGAGGCCGCGTTGAACCAGGCCGCAGAGAAGCTGGAAGCCCGCCACGCCGAGATTGAGAGCAGTCGACTGGAGCTGACCGCCATGCTCGACTCGATGAAAGAGGCGGTCGTCGCCGTCACGGCCGAGGGGCTGGTGCGCTGGTCCAATGCCCAGATGCAGCGCATCGCCGGCACGCAGATTCGCGTTGGACGCCCGCTAGTTCTGGCCGTGCGTGATCCCGAACTGCTTTCCTGTGTCAAAGGGTCGCTGGAGCAGCGCGAGGCGCGTTCCGGACGCTCCAGTTCGCTGGCCGCCGGGCGCATCTTCGAGATCAACGCAGCTCCCATGCCCTCCGGCGGCGCGCTGGCCGTCCTGCATGACATCACCCGCGTCGAAGCAGCTGAAACCACGCGCCGCGAGTTCATCGCCAACGTCAGCCACGAGCTGCGCACCCCGCTCACTTCCATCCAAGGCTACGTCGAGACGCTGATGGAGGAGCCGCGCCCGAATGACAAAACCGCGGACGAGTTTCTCGGCATCATTCTCAAGAACGCCACCCGCATGAACCGCATCACCGAGGATCTGCTTGCCCTGGCCGGGGTAGAGAGCCCGGATTACAAGCTGAAGCTCCAGCCAGCGCGCGCCAGCGCGCTGGTGCAAGACGCTATCGATACGCTGGGCGGTATTGTCGTGGACTCCGGTGTCGTCCTCGAATCGACCGGCGCGCCTGACGCGACGGTTATGGCTGATCCCGACGCCATGAACCAGGTCTTCGGCAACCTGGTCGAAAACGCCCTGAAATACGGCAAAACCGGCAGGCGCATCCTGGTCGGCGCGCGGCTGCTCGAATTGGAAGGCAGAGCGGAAGTCGAGTTCTGTGTGCGCGACTTCGGCCCAGGCATCGCCAGTGAGCATCTCAACCGCATCTTCGAGCGCTTTTATCGCGTAGACAAAGCCCGCTCTCGCGAGGCGGGCGGCACAGGCCTTGGCCTAGCCATCGTCAAGCACATTGTTCTGGCCCACGGCGGACGCATCTGGGCGGAAAGTACGCTCGGCCAAGGCGCAGCGTTCCACTTTACGCTGCCCGTGATGATCAACGCTTTAATTTCTTGAGTATGGAACGGTAGAAAAAGCGGCCAAAAGGAGTGGTGAGCCCGCTGGGACTCGAACCCAGGACCCACGCCTTAAAAGGGCGTTGCTCTACCAACTGAGCTACGAGCTCGCAAAAGGCCGCTACATCAAAATTATCACAAAGGCTGCAACGCCGCCTGCCGACGGCTCATCCATAGGACAATTGAGCATGGATTCTCTGCGTATGGACAAATGGCTGTGGGCGGCGCGCTTCTTCAAGACGCGGGCGCTGGCCTCGAAGGCCTGTGATCTGGGGCGTGTCCTCTGGAACGGCGTAGCCGCCAAGCCAGCCAGAGTGGTGCGCGTCGGCGACCGGCTTGTGGTGAAGAATGAGGGCGGCGAGTTTCAGATCGAAGTTCTGGGGCTGAGCCAGATGCGAGGTCCTGCGGCGGTGGCGCAGACGCTCTTCCGCGAAAGCGAAGCAAGCATTGCGGCGCGCGCCAAGGCAATCGCCGAACGCAAGGCTATGCAGGAGTTCGCGCCCTTGCCCGAGCACCGGCCATCCAAGCGCGACCGCCGCCGCATCATTCAGTTTCGCGGCGGAAGGTAACTACTCTATTCCCAATGCCCAATCAGCAGCAGGCTGGCGGTTCCCGGCGTCTCGGTGATCGAGTTGCTGGCGCTCATGTAGAAGCTGTGCATGATCAGCGTCACCTTGCTCCCTCCATTCACCGCAATATGCACGGGCTGCGAGAGCACGTAATGCGGGTTGGCGGTCTCGGAGCCAGTCCTGTTTGCCGCAAAGCCGGTCATCGACTCGTAATCTCCAATCGTGGTGTCGAGATACCACTCGGCGCTGGAGGAGAGTTCCTTGTCATAATCAGCCTCGGCGAAGAGATGATCAATGACAAAGGTTCTGCCCGCCGGAATTGCGATGCACAGATAGCCTTTGCTGGCAGGCTGATTGTAGGTGTCGAACTGCTGGTACTGCTCGTAGTTGCCGAGGCTGCCCTCCGGCACAAAGCAGGATTGCGCTTGGTCGGTGGGAATCTGCAACTGCGGGTCGTTGGAAGGTGCGTTGGGATAGCGGGAGTGGCGGCGATGCGTCTGTCCGCAGAGCGGCAATGCACAGAGGAGGACGCTGGTAAGAATTACGCGGGAAAGGCGAAAGCACATATCGGTTCGACCTGAAAATGGAATGAGTTGCGTATGCAATTACTGGACGCGAAGGAGGGCGCATCCGCTTGCCTCCGCGGCGGAACGACTACGATTCGGCGGCCCATTCAGTCAGCGCAAGCGCCAGCAGCAGCACACGCTTTAGACCGATCTCACGATCCCGTGCAGAATACCACTCCGCCAGCGTGTGCGCGCCTCCACCTTCGCCACCTGCGCCCATGGACAGCGCCGGTACACCCTGCGAAAGCGGAATGTTGGCGTCGGTCGAACCCAACCGCTGCTCAGTGCGCAGGCCCAGATGGCGATCCACCCCGTGTAAAGCAGTCAACAGCGGCGAATCATCCGGCAGTTGCGCCGCCGGCCGGTCGCCAATCAATTCAATGGTGAAGGCCAGCAAACCGCGATTCTCTTTGCCGATCGCTTTCGCCCGTGCATTGCACTCGTCTACGGCGTCCTCGACGGCGCGATGCAGAGCGACCTCCAGCCGCACCAACTGCTCCGTACTAGTAGAGCGGAAGTCTATGGAGGCCTGCGCTTTCTCCGGGATGGAGTTCACGCTGGTGCCGCCGAGAATGGTGCCAAGGTTGAGCGTGGTGCGCGGTTCTTCCGGTAGCGGCGTCTGCGCCAGCACTACCAACGCTGAAACCAGCGCGGCGATGGGGTTGGGCGAGCCGGCGTCCGTGAAGCTGTGGCCGCCGGGGCCGGTTACCGTGACCCGGTAGCGGCGGCTACCCAGGGCCTGGGTGACAGTTGATTCCGCACCCGCCCCGTCCAGCACGATGTGCGCTGCAATGCGGCCGGCCAGCGCCTGTTGCCGATAGAAGTGGCGCATGCCACGCAGGTCGCCTTCTCCCTCTTCGCCCACATTGCCCAGGAAAAGGAGCGGCGCGGCCAATTCAACCTTCGATTGCGTCAGTGCGAAAGCGATGGCCAGCATACCCGCCACCCCGGCGCAGTTGTCGCAGGCTCCCGGCGCTTGGAGCCGGTCACCGTCCACGATTGGTTGGAGCGGCGTCTCAGCCGGAAAAACAGTGTCTAGATGCGCAGAAAGCACGACCACCGGACCTGTACTCTCCGCAGGCAATCGAGCTGCGGGCAGCCAGCCGAAAACGTTGCCGACGGCGTCGGTCTCGATGTCGCTAAGACCGGCTTCGTTGAAGCGGGCGGCAATCCAAGCCGAGCGGGCCTGCTCGCCAAAGGGCGGTGCGGGGATGGCCACCAGCTCGGTTTGCAGGTCCATGATGGTCTTGGGGTTGCCGTGCAGCCAGGCGAAGGTGGCGTGGACCGTACGCAACTCGGCCAGCGCTATAACGCGGCTAAAGGACGAATTGGCAAAGAGTTCCATGCGGATGTTCTCAGGGAAGCAGGAGTTGGCATTTATAATTTTCAGGGGATCCTGACCCAGCGCTCCGTTCGGCCCAGCAAAGAGATGCCGAGGAAACCGCGCAGATGGAGGTCATCCATGCCTTCCGTCCAAACCTTGCCGCTGTAGACTTTGCCGCTCCACGGATCAACCACGGTCCCATCCACCCAGTTGTCCCCGTCGGGATGAAAGTTGCGCAGAAAGACCATGCCTAGGATGGTCTGGTTCTTGTCCGCACCGGAGCATTTCTCACAGACCTCGGTCGGAGTGTGGCCAGGGCGCAGCTTGGTGACCCGTCCAAAGAGCTTGCCATTCTCGATGTAGGTTTGCACCTGGCCTCCTGTTGAGCCGTCACTGGGCATTACCTGCCAGTGGCCGACGGCGTTCTGGAGCTTCTCTGAGAGTTGCTGCGCTCCCGCACCGGAAACGAAAGCCAGAGCAAAGAAAGCCAGAGTGAAGGCACGTAGGGCGTTGAGTCGAGTTGTTTGCAAGGATTCTCCCCTTTGCATGGATTATAGGGTGAACCGGGCACGCTGCGTTTGCGCGGCGGTCAATGTAGCTCGGTAATCTTCAATTGGCGGCGTCATCCTAAGGCATGAAGAAGTATCTGTTTGGTCTGGCTCTTTTCTTCTGCCTCGCAGTTCCCTATGCGGCGCAGGCGCAGGATGATGGTCACCACCACCATCACCACCATCATCATCATCACCCCCGTCTCAACCCGTAAGCAGCTCGATGCAATTTAGAGTTTGCTTGGGATCTCGACAAGCGTGGACCAGGAGGTCCACGCTACAGTTTATGCCCCGTTCCGCCGTGCTCTTCGGTTAAAATGGTGGAACGATGCTTGACTTGGGATTTGTACGTGCCAACCTGGAAGTTGTTGAAGAGAAGCTGCGAGCGCGCGGGGCGGACCCGGCTGCGCTATTGGGTGATTTTCGCGCCCTCGACGCTAACCGCCGCGAGGCGATCACCACATCCGAACAGGCCAAGGCTCACTTGAATCAGTTGAGCCAGCAAGTGGGCGTGCTGATGAAGGCGGGGAAGACAGCCAATGATGCGGCAATACAAGCAATGGATACCGAGAAGCTTGCGCTTCAGTCTGATCCGCAAGCAACGGAGGACGCGACACGGTTACTACAAGCCAGAACGCTGGAAGCAAGAGACAAGTCAAATGAATGCACTTTGGAATTATTAGCCGCAAAAGACAATATCCGCTCGCTTAAAACTGGGATAGACGCTAAGGAATGGACTGCCGCCGCGCTTGACCTGCAGTTGTATTTTTCTTTGGCGCAAATCCCGAATCTCACCCGCGATGAAGTCCCTATTGGAAAATCTGAGGCTGACAACGTTACCGTGAAGCTATGGGGCGAAATACCCACCTTCGACTTCCTGCCGAAACCGCACTGGGAGCTGGGCGAGTCGCTAGGGATTCTCGATCTGGAACGCGCAGCCAAGCTGAGTGGCGCGCGCTTTGCCGTTTATATGGGCGCTGGGGCGCGGTTGGAGCGGGCGCTGATCAGCTTCATGCTCGACATGCATACCGAGAAGCATGGCTATATGGAAGTTCTGCCGCCGTTCATGGTGAACTCAAAATCGCTCTTTGGGACCGGCCAGTTACCCAAATTTGCCGAAGACCTTTTCCGCTGTTCGGACGCAGACGCCGAAGGCGTGGCGCGCGGCGAGTTCAAGGAGAACGACCACTGGCTGATTCCGACGGCCGAGGTTCCTGTTACGAACCTTTATCGTGACGAGATTTTGGACGAGGCGCGGCTGCCGATCTGCCTGACGGCCTACACGCCCTGCTTCCGCGCCGAGGCAGGCGCGGCGGGCAAGGACACGCGCGGCATCATTCGCCAGCATCAATTTCAAAAGGTCGAGATGGTCAAGTTCACCAAGCCTGAGGACTCAGACGCCGAGCATGAGAAGCTGACGCGCGACGCCGAGGAGATTCTGGAGACGCTGGGGCTGCCTTACCGGCGCGTTCTGCTCTGCACCGGCGACACGGGCTTTTCATCGGCCAAGACCTTCGATCTGGAGGTTTGGCTGCCGGGGCAGCAGCTTTACCGGGAGATCTCCTCCTGCTCAAACTTTGAGGGCTTTCAAGCGCGTCGCGCCAACATACGCTATCGTGCGTCTGGCGCCAAGGGGAAGCCCGACTTCGTTCACACAATCAACGGTAGCGGGCTGGCCGTGGGACGCACTTGGCTGGCCATCGTTGAGAATTACCAGCAGGCTGACGGCTCGGTGCTGATTCCCTTGGCGCTGCGCCCTTATATGGGCGGGCTGGAGCGGATCACAAAGCAGGGTGCGCAATGAAAAAGTTATTGAAGTCTTATTTTTACTGGACTTATCCGCGTGGCAGCTTTCATTACGACGTGATGGTGACGCTGATTTTGCTGTTCATGTTTATCACGCCTCAGCTGTGGAACTACGGCGACAAGCCATCAAGCGCCGCTGGGCCGCCGCATCCCATACAGATTGTCGGCGATGGCGGACGCGGGCTGATTCTCACCGTACAGGCCGCGGATGTGGATTTGAACCTGCAAACAACAGCCTCGACGCAGGTGATCAAGAAGGCCCTGCGCAAGGCCGTTGAGCCGGTCACGGGAGACGCAGTCTCCGTGAATCGCTGGGAGACGGTGCAAGACCCCCAGGGCGTATGGTTCTGGAGGGTTTGGGCGCGGCGGTAATTTTTTACCAACCATCCAGCCATGTTGTGCGTCCAACAAGATAAGGGAATCTATGCACTTGAGAAGAAAGCTGTTTTTTGCTGCGTCGATGGCAGTGCTAGTGCTGGTTGCGCGCGTGGCTTTTGCTGCACCGGCTGATGAAAAAGACAAGGTTCTGCGCCGGCTGGACGCGGCAGCGCAGAACTTCCATTCCACCTCCGCCGACTTCGAGTTCGATTCCGTGGAGACTGATCCGGTGCCGGACAAGGATGTGCAAAAGGGCACGGTCTACTACGAGCGCAAGGGCAAAGCCTTCCAGATGGCCGCGCACATTGAAACGGAGAACGGCAAAAAGGTTCCCAAGGTTTATGTTTACTCCGGTGGCAGCTTCAAGCTCGATGAGAAGTTGACCGACCAGGTAACCACATTCAGCAAGCTCGGCCAGTATGAAAGCTGGTTCATGCTGGGCTTCGGAGCCAGTGGCAAGGATCTGGAAGAGAAGTGGGAGATTACCTACGTAGGCCAGGAAAAGCTGGATGGAATGATGACTTCGATTCTGGAGATGGTTCCCAAAGATCCAGCGATCCGCAAGAATCTTCCCAAAGTCAAGATGTGGATTGACCCGGAGCACGGCGTGAGCCTGAAGCAGATTCTGTACTTTAGCCCCAGCGAATATAAGGTTTGCGTCTACTTCAACATCAAGGTCAATCAGTCGCTGCCCAAAGACGCTTTCATCTTGGAGACCGACAAACAGACGCAATATGTGAACCGGTAGAGAGCCGGAGATTGCGCGCCCTTGAACGCGCGATGCGATAAGCTTGAAGCAGGAGATCAATCGCGAACCATGGCCACTTCCCCTTACAAATACTCGACCCTTGCCGTTCATGCCGGACAGTACCCCGACCCGCAGACCGGCGCAGTGAATGTGCCTGTTTACCTTTCCTCGACCTTTGAACTGACCGGCATCGGCACCGACCGCGGCTGGGATTACTCGCGCGCCGGCAACCCCACGCGCGACCGGCTGGAAGAGGCGCTGGCAATTCTCGAAGGCGGGCACAGCGCCCATGCCTTCACGACGGGAATGGCGGCCATCTCGGCGCTGGTGGCGATGCTGCGGGCGGGTGATCACCTGATCTGTTCCAAAGACGTGTATGCCGGCACGGTGCGCCTCTTTGACCGGATCGTCTCCGGCTACGGCATCGACATCGAGTACGTGGACACCAGCAATCTGGCCGCGGTGGAAGCGGCAATGCGGCCCACCACCAAGCTGGTGCACCTCGAAACCCCCAGCAATCCTCTGATGGTGCTTACCGACATTGCGGCGGTGAGCGAGATTGCCCACGCGAAAGGTGCTGAGGTCAGCGTGGACAATACCTTCCTGTCGCCGGCGCTGCAAAATCCGCTGGCCCTGGGCGCGGACATTGTAATGCACTCAACCACTAAATATTTGAACGGCCACTCGGACGGGCTGGGCGGCGCGCTGATCGGCTCTACGCCGGAGCATAAGGAGCGCTTCCTGCTGGTGCAGAAGGCGGCCGGCGGGGTGATGTCTCCCTTCGAGTGCTTCCTGGTGTTGCGCGGCATCAAGACGCTGCCGCTGCGCATTAAGCAGCACGAAGAGAATGGCCGCGCCGTGGCAGAGTTCCTCTCGACGCATCCGAAGGTGAGCAAACTCGCCTATCCGGGCTTGAAGAGCCACCCGCAGTACGATCTGGCCGTAAAACAGCAGCGTGGCTTCGGCTCCATGATGAGCTTCGAGGTGGCTTCGCGCGAGGCGGCAGGACGCTTCCTCAAGGCGATCAAAATCTTCCTGAGCGCCGAATCGCTGGGCGGCGTCGAGTCGCTGGCTTCGCACTCCGCCACCACCACGCACGGCTCGGTCAGTGAAGAGGTCCGCGCTTCCATGGGCATCACGCAAGGCCGCGTGCGACTGTCGATCGGCATTGAAGACAAGGAAGACCTGATTGCCGACCTGGAGCAGGCGCTTGCTGCGGTGTAAAGAGGCTTATGTCCGAAGCGATGCTACTGCTGGCCATCGACACCTGCGGACCGACCGGCTCCGTGGCGCTGGGGCGCTGGGACGGTCAGGCCGTCGAGATTCTCGGCCAAATCGAACTGGAAGGGCGCAACTATTCTTCCACGCTGGTCTCGGCTGTGGGTAAGTTGCTTGCACAGGGCTGCGTCTCGTTGCGTGAGCTGGCCGCTATCGTGGCCGTACGAGGTCCGGGGAGCTTTACCGGCGTGCGTGTCGGCCTGGCTGCGGTGAAGGGATTGGCCGAAGCGGCGCGGCTTCCGGTGGTCCCGGTTTCGCGCCTGGAAGTGCTCGCCGCCATGGCCGATTGCCAGACCGCAATTCTCGACGCGCATCGCCATGAGGTCTATCTCCGGATTGCCCAGCTGGGCGAACCAGCCGGAGAAATTTTAGCCGGAGCTCCCGAGCTTCTTGCAGCGCTCGTGCCCCGTCCGTCGCAGGTTGCCCTCTGCGACGAGGCTGCCGGACTGCTGCTGGCGTCTGTGTTGCCCGAAGCCGAACGGCTCCTCACCGCCGCACCCACTGCTGCCGATGCGCTCCGGCTCTGCGCCCCGCGCGTAGCTGCTGGAGAGTTCACTGATCTGGCGCTGCTGGACGGCCATTACCTGCGCCGCTCGGATGCTGAGATCTTCGGTGATCCAGTGACGGTTGCTCCAGAAGGAAGATGATTTTCCTGCCCCAGTCCGTTGTGATTCGCCGTATGACCCTGGCCGACTTGGACCGGGTAATAGAGATTGCCGAGAAACTGCAAGAAGCGCCTCACTGGCCCCGCTCCGCTTATTTGACCGCATTGGACCGCGAGGCCTCTCTACTGCGCATTGCACTGGTCATTGAGGAGAATGGCTCTGGCGCTGTGGCAGGCTTTACCGTGGCCAGCCTGCTGCCGCCCGAGGCTGAACTGGAGCTGATCGCGGTTGATCCCTCCGTCCAGCGGCGTGGCCTTGCTCATCAGCTCTTCGTCGCGCTGACGAAGAAACTTCGCGCAGCGTCGGTCGAAGAGATGGTTCTGGAGGTCCGCGCCTCCAACCTGCCGGCGCTCGCGTTTTACCGGAAACTGGGCTTCATTGAAACCGGGCGCAGGAAGGACTATTATCAGATTCCAGTTGAAGACGCGCTCCTGATGCGCCTGGGACTTTGCCCGCAGACATCAGGCTGATCAATGGCTGATTCCGTGACGGCGAATGGAATGGATCGTGATTGCCGTCACAAAAGAGGGTTTTTACCCGGAATTCCACAGCCGGAGATTACTTCGGGTTCCTTTTTCGCTTGCGGAAAGCGTGCCGGGGGCGATATATGTAAGTGTTCCTTAACAATTCGGAGGTGCCTGATGGATGAAATACAGGATTCCACGCTGAGCGCAGAAATTAACCGCCTGCATGATGAACATCATCACTACGCTCAGCGGCTGGAAGAGTTGCTGCAAAAGCCCTATCTCTCCACAGAGGAGCAGATCGAGGAAATCAAGCTCAAGAAGCTAAAGCTGCATGCCAAGGATATGATTTACGCCTTGGAGCGCAGAATGCCGGTCCCTGCTTAGGCTTTAACGGCGATGTTGAAGGCAGGCGATTTGCCCGAGTGCCAGCCCTGCGCGGCCTCCGTATGGGAAGTGTGACCCACGCGCCGCGCATTGCTGTGTCTGCCACTGGCCAATTAGCCGTATAATCGTCTGGGACTATGGTTCGTGACGGTTACATCTACGGGTTGAGCTTGCTGGCAGTGGCAGTTGTGCTGGCGTGGGCCACAAGCAACTGGGCGTGGAGTATTGCGCCAGTGCTTTTGGCGGCATTTTTTCTCTGGTTCTTTCGCGATCCAGAGCGGACGATCCCCGGTGGCGCAGGGCTGGTTGTTTCCCCCGGAGACGGCGTGGTGACGGAAACAGCCGTCCTCACAACCCCCGATGGGCCTCGGCAGCGCATCAGCATCTTCCTCAGCGTCTTCAATGTGCATGTGAACCGCGCTCCCATCGCCGGTGTCTTGACCAGTGTGCGCTATCAGAAGGGCCAGTATCTGAACGCGATGAACCCTGCCTCCGCGGACCGGAACGAGCAGAATATAGCGACGATTCGCGGCATTGGTTACGAGGTCACCTTCAAGCAGATTGCCGGCCTGCTGGCGCGTCGCATCGTCTTCAACTTCAAAATAGGCGACACTCTGACCCGCGGCCAGCGTGTGGGCCTGATCAAGTTCGGCTCTCGCGTGGATGTGCTGCTGCCCGCAGAGGCGGAGATTCGCGTGAAGGTGGGCCAGAAGGTCAACGGCGGTGCAAGCGTACTGGCTTTCCTGCCTGAAGGAGACCGCTTGTGAAACCCGTCGATGCCGATCTCTCGCGCGCCCGGGCAAACGCGCGGCTGCGCCGGGGAATGTTTGTATTGCCCTCGCTGTTTACCGTAGGCAACATCGCGGCTGGCTACTTTGCCATTCTTCAGACAATGGAAGCCATCACCGGGATGGGCGATGTGCGGACGCACCTTGACTGGGCGGCCATCGCCATCTTGATTGCCATTCCACTGGACTCGCTGGACGGCCGCATTGCCCGTATGACGAACACATGCAGCGACTTCGGAAAGGAGTTGGATTCGCTGGCAGACGCGATTACATTTGGCGTGGCGCCCAGCTTACTAGCGTTCATTTGGGGCTTCCATTTCCTGCCTGATTCCATTCCATCGCAAATGCACGAGAACTTGCTCCATGCAGGCGCCTTTATCTGCTTCCTCTTTCTTATCGGCGGCGTCTCGCGTCTGGCGCGCTTCAACATCAGCCACGACCCCCAGCCGCGCAATCCGGGACGCGCGGACCGAAAGTATTTTGTTGGAATGCCCATCCCGGCGGCTGCGGGCTTGCTGGCTGCGAGCGTGCATTTCTGCGGCGGCTATCCCGTAATGACCTGGTGGGTCGCGCTGATCTGGATGGGAATCGTGGGAGTGAGCGGCTTCCTGATGGTTAGCACATGGCGCTTCTGGTCAGGCAAGGAGCTAAACCTCTCGCGCCGTCATTCATTTCGGATATTGCTTCTCATCGCGATCGTGCTCTTTTTGGTCATCAAATATTCTCAGGGTGTGCTGTTCACGCTGACGCTGATTTATATGTTCAGCGGCATCTGGGCGCGGGCGGCCTACTCGTGGTCACGGCGGCGGCGCTGGCGACCGGCTAGCGGAGACGCTTCTTCACCTGATAGCGCATCCTGACTTTCTCCATTGCTGTGTTGGCCTTTGATTCAACCCGAAGAGCTGAAAGCTGATAGCTGACGGCTGCTTTACTGAAAAAGGAATGCCTGTGTACAAAATCGCCATTGCCGGAGCCTCAACCCTGGTGGGACGGGAGTTGAAGGAAGCGCTGTCAGAGTCGCCACTGGCGGCGGCCAACTTTGTATTACTGGACGAAGATCAGGCACAGGGCCAGTTGGACCAGGTGGGCGACGAGATCACCTTCGTCCAGGCCATTGCTCCCGACGCCTTTGAGCGCGTGGACTTCACCTTCTTCTGCGGCTCTGAAGATCTGACCCGCTTGCACTGGAGGAATGCGCTGCGCTCCGGCGCAACGGTGCTGGATCTGACCGGCGCGCTCGATCAGGAGTCCGGCGTCGTGGTGCGCGCGCCATGGCTGGACTTTGAAAGCGCCTGCACGGCGGCGGTAGCGGCCGTTGACCTGTTTACCCCAGCCGTGGTTCCGGCGCATCCGGCAGCGCTGGCTTTGGGAGCGGTGATGGAACGGCTCCAGCGGGCCGCTGCAGTGCGCACAGCCTACGTCACACTGCTCCTGCCGGCCAGCGAATATGGCCGCGCCGCGCTAGATGAACTGCACCAGCAGACGGTAAGCCTGCTCAGCTTCCAGGGGCTGCCGCGCGAGCTTTACGATACGCAGACGGCCTACAACCTTCTGGCCGGCATGGGTGATGCCGCCAAGATCAGCATCAATGCGGTAGAAGCGCGCATCCGCCGCCACTACGCCGCGCTCTCCCAAGGCCACTGGCCCGCTTTGGCACTCCAAGTGGTTCATGCGCCCGTCTTCCACGGCCATGCCTTCTCGATTGCCGTCGAGTTGGAGCGACCGGTCGAGATTGCCGCGCTGGAAGAAGCTCTGACCGGCGGCCATGTGGAGTTGGTATTGGAAGAGACCGATTCCCCCTCCAACCTTGCCGCCACGGGTCAAAACGATGTGCTGGTCCGGTTGCGTCCGGAGTCGAATCCGGCACAGGGCGCGCGCAACTCCAGCCAGATCTCCCGGTTATGGCTGTGGGCTGCCTCGGACAACCTTCGCCTTCAGGCACTGAACGCCGTGGAGTGTGCGCTGGACCTGCGCCGGCTACGCCCGCAGGGATCGGTGCAGTAACCTCGGATTGCCGTTTACACGGCGCGCTTGACTTCCTACATCACCGCTGGGAATTTACAGGAATTGCTGCAAAGCCTTAACTGCCTGTTCAAAATATCACCCATGCGAAAAAGGCTCTACCTTTCAGTAGAACCTTTTGATGCAATCCCATTCCCTATTTTGAGTGTTTCCAAAGGGATGGCAGCTTGCTTTTGCTTTTTGGAGCGGGACTATCATTTTGCGGAGGATTCGGAGCTGCAGAAGTGGGCGGTACAGTGGACGGAGCGGCGGCTGGCCCCCAAGGCAGAACGACGGTGGGAAGGCAATCCGGGCCCTCCGCTGTGGCGCGCAGAATTCCTTGCGTTTTGCCGGGCACATACGGAAATGCGGCCATCACCGCGTGACCATCCTGGTCTGCAATCATATCCCCGCTGAAAGACTGGTTCTCTGACTCCAGCACCAATGGAATCTTTTCCTTAGCAGGAAACCCATCGGCAACAATCAAGACCACTGAAGCGTCAGGCTTGGATAATCTGATCTCTAATTGGCATCCATGCTCCTCGGCTGCCACCGGATGGGAAACGAGTGTGCCGGGAACCAGCAATTGATGGTCTCTCCTGGCAAAGAGATAGCGCACCGGTTCCGCAGTCGCGGTCATGGTTTCAACCACCAGTTCATCCCCCAGCGCGCTCAAGCTCATCTCCTGCTCGGGCTTGGGTTTATGAAGCAACAGCAGACCCTGCCCGTTCACGTAGATGTCGCGTGGATCGGCGGTGAGAGTTTTGTCCATCGGCCATGTAGAAAAGGAAAAGACCTTGTTTTCAGGAGCGCCCTCCACATAAACGCGATAGCGATCCGTAATACGTCCCCCCGGCACTGTCTGTTCGTCGATCTTGACAAAACTCAGGCGTAATTTTAACGGATTCATCCCGCCGGCCTCATCGTCCCAGTAAATCTCGCGGCTCAGGGTATCGCGCATAACCGATGAGGGGCTGGATTGGCCCTTGAAAAGTGCGTAGTCCAAGCCGGATATTTGCTTGGCCTTCTGTCCATATAAGCAGAGCGCGGAAGCAAGCAAGGCGAACTGCAAGAGAAAAACGAGAGGGCGAATTGGGGAACGCATACTAATAGTTTCTAATACCTTGACACCAAACGCAACTTTTCCCACTGCGCCTCTCGAACACCTAGGTGTAAATTTATGCCTCCAATGCCCATTTGGTTACCATTACCAAGCACTCTTTTAACCGAAAATTACCCAAAACTTAATCCACTTTTGTCTTTGGCCTCCCTACACTTGAGACCAAGCTCCAGAATCGCGCCTTGATGAGGAGCACAGGAGTATTCCAATATGGCGACCGCAAACGGCCTGCCCCCTCAACTGCGCGTACGTCCCATGACTCTTGCCGACATCCCGGCGGTGATTGCCCTGCAGCTCCGAGCCTTTCCCGGTCTTCCCCCATGGAGGACCGATCAGTTAGAACGTCACCTCCTCGTCTTTCCAGATGGACAGCTCGTGGTGGCCGGAGCCGACGGCGAGATTGTCGGTTCTTCCAGTTCCCTGCTGATCGACTGGGACGATTACGCCGAGTCGGCCAACTGGTCGGCGATCACGGGCGACGGTTCATTCGACACCCACAACCCTCTGGGCAAGACCCTCTACGGCGCGGATATGGGCGTAGACCCGGAAGCGCGCAAGCAAGGCATCGGCAGCGCTCTATACGAGGCGCGGAAGGATCTGATCCGGGAGCACGGACTCAAACGCCTGCTCACCGGCGGACGTATCCCCGGCTATGCGGAAGCCGCCGGCCAGATGACCGCCAAGGAATATGTAGCCGAGGTAGTGGACGGCAAGCGGCGCGATCCAGCGCTCACCTTCCAGCTTGAGAACGGGCTGGTTGTGCTCGACGTTGTCCCCGGATATATGCACGACATGGAATCGCACGGATTCGCTACCGTGTTGGAGTGGCTGAACCCGGAGTACACTTCTTCGGTCAGCCTGCAAGCCAGCCTCCAGCACGCTGCCCTGGAGCAAGCTTCCGCTGAGGCCCTTCGTGGCACTCCTCGCCCACGTCGCGTGCGCATTGCCGCCGTTCAATATCTGCTGCGGCCCATCGCCTGCTTCGAGGATTTCGCCCACCAGGTCGAATTCTTTGTGCGCAGCGCCAAGGACTACAAGGCTCACTTTATCCTCTTCCCTGAATTCTTCACCATGCAGTTACTCAGCTATATCAACGAGCCGGCACCGGCCATGGCAGTGCGGCGGCTGGCACGCATGGCACCGCAGTACGAAGAGCTGTTCATTCGGCTCGCCAAAGAAACAGGCATCTACATTATTGGTGGAACGCATCCTGTCTTTCAGCGCGGCAAGGTCTTTAACGCCGCGCATCTCTTCACCCCCAACGGGCAGGTCTTCCGCCAGAAGAAGGTGCATCTTACCCCCACCGAGAGCGGCCCTTACCAGCTCAGCCGCGGCCACGGACTCTACCTTTATCACACCGACTTCGGCAACATCGCCATCCTCATCTGCTACGACATCGAGTTTCCAGAAGTCGCTCGCGTGATGGCTGAGGCCGGCGCGGAGATTCTCTTTGTTCCCTCCTGCACCGACGGCCGAGAGGGCTTCTGCAGGGTCCGCTACTGTTCTCAGGCGCGGGCCATCGAGAACCAGATCTATGTCGCGGTTACTGGCACCGTCGGCAATCTGCCTCTGGTGCCTTACATGGCGGCCAATTACGGCCAAGCCGCCATCCTTACTCCCTCCGACTACTTTTTCGCGCGGGATGGAATCGCCGCCGAGGGAACCATCAACCAGGAGCAGATCATCTTCGCGGACGTGGATCTAGATCTGCTGGACGAGCAGCGCGTCAACGGCAGCGTGATTCCGCTCCAGGATCTGATCAAGGACGCTTACGACAATGTCGTCCACTTCTCGGACTACAAGGGGCAGAAGCCGCAGATCATCGATCCCGAGGATGGCGGTCCAATCCGTCAAAGATCTACAGTGGTATCCGAAAAAAACACGGATCTATACGCAGAGGCAGATTTGATGGGAATCTCTGCCGATTAGGGCCTGATCATTCAGATGGACAGCGCTTGAAGTCTTGGGTTACCACTGCGCCCAATCGCCGGCTCCGAGCACCCAGGCAGCCAGCAGGAGGTTGCTGACAGCGTGCGTAACCACTGCGTCTCCCATGCGCCCTCGCCAGCGCAGTGCGGCGGCAAAGGCCAAGCCAGCCAAAGTGCCAAGCAGCAAATGCTGCCAGTCCATCAGGTTCTTCATATGCTCCGCGCCAAAGGCAACCGAGGATAGGCAAATCGCAAGTAACGTCAGGCTGGAAAAGGAGATCTGGTCAAATTCCCGGCTCATGAAGCGGCGCGCAAGATAGCCGCGAAAGGCCAATTCCTCTGCAATGGGCACGGTAATCACCGCGGCGGCAACACGAAAAGCGATCCATGCCCATCGAGCCCTAGGGGACAAGGCAGCCAAGTCCGATCCTAGTGAACTGGTAGCGTGAGGGTGCCCGCTCAGTGATGCGACCCAAGAGGGCGCGATCCACATCAAAAAGACAGCGGTGCCCGCCAACGGGCCAAACCAGCCAAAGCGCCAGTTGAGCTTCTTCAACTCCGGCCAGAAAAAATACAGGGCGATGGCCGCAACGATAAAACGTAATGGATAGAGCCAATCGAAGTATCCCGCAAACAACTTGGAGGCCGAAGCAGCAGCCAGGATTGCCAGAAGCGGAATCAAATAGACGCGGATGGCCGGAGATTCTCCCAAGTCATCGCCCAGCTCATGGAATGGGCTAGTGGCGATCTCACCTCCGGCGCTCATCTGTTCACCTCTGTTCGTGGGAACGGGGGCTGGCAGCTTTCGCATCCATGAGATTTTTTGAAGAGCCCATGAAAATGCCACGGAGATTCCGATAAAAGTCACCCAGCCGAATTGGGCGTGAAAACCGGTTGCGAAGGCTTCGGAACCTCCCAAGCTGGAGATGAGAATGAGGGCGCAAAGGCGGAAGATATTCATCAGCCAACTGCAAGCCAGGGAGCAAGGAATAAGCAAAAACGCTTGTGGAAAGCGAATTTCCTTCCTGTAAATCCAAAGCCACAGACTCGTGAATACCAGTACCAGACCAAATCCTTCAACCCCAGAACATCCGCCTGCGATGATGATTTGGTAGCGAGAAGTCCCAATCATGAAGGTGGCGGGATCGGTAACGACATCTGGAGTAAAAATGCCGAGCGCCACCCTTACCGCTTGAAGTGTAGTTCTTTGCAGGAAAGCAATGCCTTGAATTGAGCTTGTTGCGGACCACAGCGATACCGTTGCTGTGCCCAATACACACCCCGCTAATCCTGCGAATACGGCATACAGCCACAGGGCACCTGTCGCCCGAAACGCCCCTCTCCAGTCGCGGAGCGGAATCAAAGCAAAGGCCAACAACACCGTTGACAGCAGGTAGAGAGCGCTTTTGGTGTAGCTCAATTTATCAAAGAGCAGCGGGCTGAACATCTCATATCCATGCATTGCCATCGTGAAGCAAAAAACGGCGGCAAGACAGACAAGATGGCTGGCAAACAAAATACGCGAGTACGGGATTGCTTCACGTTGGGCCCTCAGCTGGGAATGACCGAAAGCCAAAAACACCATGAAAGCAAGGAGAGGAATCTCGCCATACTGCACGGTCGGTATCGAGAATAACTTCAGATGGCCGGGGATTGTTGCTCTACCACCAAAGCAGAAGAGATACTCGAAGGCCACGACAGCAAGCAGCAGGCAAAGCCGCCCAAATAAACGGCTTGGTAAAATAAAACCCAACATCGACCACTGGTCGCCCTCGTCAGGCAATGCGCTGTTGGGCCTCTTCACCGAATGCCGTACATCTCCCATCCTACTTCTTGCGGCGTACGCGCAGAATCGCTAGCGTTCCACCCAGAAGCGTCAGGCTGCTGACGGCCAAGCTGGGATCAATCTCAGGCTTGTGAATCAAAGCCATGCCAAATGCGGAGGTGCAGGTGCTGAGTGCAAAACCCAGCACTACGAACGTGTACATCAAAAGATTCTTTTTCATTTATAAATCCTTTCTTGTGATTACCAAAAAGCCGGAATCAAGGGAACCCGCAAATTCCAAGCCAATCCATCTAGCCTGGTTCCACAGCCCTTGACGATTCAAGCTTCGTGTTAGCTGGCCGATGTTTAATTCCTCTTGAAGCGAAACGGTCTTCCGCTTCAACGTCTTCTTGTTCAGGTCGGAGGGGAAACTCCGGTGCTGTGGCCCCACAAGCCAACAACATGGCCACTAGAGATAATTTATCACGACTGAGTGCGATCATTGCAACAGTATTAAAAAAAAAGTAACCAAAGGTAGAAGTACTTGCATCACTTTCGCAGTAGAAGTACTTGTCTTACTTCCGCTTACCGTTAAAATTCCGTGAAGGAGCTGAACCCTGAGAACAGCTCCCCGATCTCTTCGCGCGCACAACCGCGTCATCCCACAGACGGTCGCAGTTGAACTTTTTTGGTAACGATAGTCTGTTTGGCCCCGATCAACTCCGGGCCATCCCAACCTTCCTTGACCGCCTCGATGTGAATATCGCCCGGTCTCTGTGTCGATTGAATGATCACCTGAGCCAGTCCATTGAACAGGCTGCGCTTGGGTTCCTTGTCGCTCTCCTGGCAGTTGGGATCACCATTGCCCACGCCAATCAGCTTTCCCGCTCCCGAAACTTTGAAGCCGATGAGATTCGAGGCTGTCGGCACTGGTCGGCCTTCCTTGTCCAACGCCTCCACAGTCAGGATCGCAATATCCTCACCGTCCGCATTGATCTCAGTTCGGTCGGCGGTAAGCCGGATCGCTACCGTCGGCCCCGTCGTCTCGCGCTTCTCCGTCAACACCACCTTGCCCTCTTTTGTCCCGCGCGCCTCGATCACTCCCGGCGCATACTTGACCTTCCACTCCACGTGACCCAAGTGCGGCACCTTCTGGCTTCCTTGGCTCGTGCCGTTGACAAAAAGTTCAACCTCATCCAGATTCGAGTAAACCCAGACGGGGATGACTTCGCCTTCCTTGCCCTCAAAGTTCCAGTGCGGGAACAGATGCAGAGACGGCTCGGTGCCCCACCAGGCTTTGTAGTAATAGAACGTGTCCTTGGGAAAGCCGCACATATCGATGATGCCGAACTGCGAGTTGATCGAGGGCCAACCGTAGGGTGTCGGTTCGCCGCGATAGTCGAAGCCTGTCCAAGCAAAGCCGCCAGCCGCCCACTCGCGCGTTGCGTAGAACTTCCACCAATCCTCGGCCGTCTCGCCCCAGTAGACCACTGAGTCATAGGCATTGACCGTGTTGCGCAGAGGATCAGTAGAGTAAACACCGCGTGTGGAGATGGCGCTGGAGGTTTCGGAGCCATAGATGGGGCGCTGGGGATGATTCTTGTGAAAATCATCGGGGTATTTCAGGTTGTAGTTGAAGCCAATCACATCAAAAGCAATACTGATGCCTTTGGCGTTGCTGCCGTTGACCGCCGCGGAGACCGGGCGTGTGGGATCCAATTCATGGCAGCGGCGCACCATCGTAGTAGCGATCTTCTCTCCTTGCTCGGTCATCAAATCCTGTAAAATCCACTCCTCGTTGCCCACAGACCAAAGAATGATCGACGGCGAGTTGCGATAGCGCTTGATCATCGCCTCCAGTTGCGCCATGCCCTCGGGGTTGGAGCTCATCTGGCGCGTCTCGCACATCATCATCATGCCCATGCGGTCGCAGGCCTCTACCCACTCCGGCGTCGGCATATTGTGCGTGGTGCGCACCGCATTGCAGCCCATTGCGCGCAGCACACTCATCCGAAAGCTCTGCAAGCGATCAGGAAGCGCCGCGCCCACCCCCGCATGATCCTGATGGTTGCATGTGCCTTGAATCTTCAGCGGCTTGCCATTCAGGAGGAAGCCCTTGTCGGCGTCGAAGACCGCCGTGCGTACGCCAAAACTCACTCGCTCGGCGTCCCGCGCTTTACCGCCCGCCTCCACCGTCACAATCGCCGAGTAAAGGTTCGGCTGGTCCACCGACCAAAGCAAAGGCGAGTCAAGTTGAACCGCCGTAGAAAATTTGGCGCATCCGTCCACGTCTATCGACTGCGCCGCAGCCTCCGCCGTCGCTACCATCTTGCCAGCCGCGTCCAGAATCTTCCAGGAGACCTTGGCGCTCTCAGCTTGCTTGCCCTGATTCTCGACCACCGTCGCCAGAGCTAACTGCGCCGAGCCGTTACCCACCTGCGAGCGCACAGTACTCTCCCACTGTCCCAGATGCAGCGCATCGCTTTTTGTGAGCCACACATGGCGATAGATCCCCGCGCCCTCATAGAACCATCCATCTCCCAAGCCGGCGTCCACGCGCGCCACAATGGTATTCTTGGCCCCATAACTTAGAAAGTCCGTCAGATCGAAGGAAAAAGGAGCGTAGCCGTTGTCATTGCGGCCAATGTAGCAGCCGTTCACGAAGATCAGCACGCTGCGAAAGGCTCCGTCGAACTCGACCGTAATTCGCCGGCCCGCGTCGCCGGCTGGAATCTCGAACTCCCGCCGGTACCAGCCCACGCTCGTCTCTGGGTAACGCCGCCCCAGAGGCTTGAAGCCATGCGAACCCAGTTCCTCATCCCGTACAAAGGGCAACTCAACGGCCCAATCGTGGGGCAGATTCAGCGCGCGCCACTTGGAATCGTCAAAGCCGCTCTTGGAGAAGGCGAAGTTGCCGGTCTTGGCAAAGTCGCCTTGTCCGTTGCCAAAGCCCAAATCGCGGGCCGGATCACATCCGTGCCCCATCTGGAACTTCCAGCCGAAGTCGAAGAGCAACTGCTCGCGCGGAGAAACCGCCGGCACAGCCAAGGTCGCGTCAGAGGTGCCGCTCAACAGCGTGGCCGCGCGTCCCCAGGCAGAGCGAGCCAGGAGAGATGAAGCGGAAAGAGCCAAACCAGAGGAGAGCAAGTCGCGACGGCTGAGATGAGGCATGAAAGACTCCCTTGTTTTCAGCTCACCTTTACAGCAAAATAAAGGCAAGCAATCAAGTACTATAAACCAGCCGATGCACATGAGTAAACTAGGGCGTGTGAACACTGCAAGGCAATCGCATTTGGATTAGAAGCAGTCGTTTTGAAAGGCACGGCTAAAGCCATGCCCTTTCAAAACCGCTCCGTATCAGGATTTCAAATCCAAATGCGATTGCCCTGGTTAACACTATTTGAGGCGTGGTGCCTGAAGTCGTGTTAACTGACTCTAGTGTCCGATTCATCCCAGAGCATGCGCATCTAATTTCTTGGCGGTTGCAGATTATTATAGACTCGGAGCGCACAATCGATTTAGGTGAAAATGTGCCCAGCCAAAATCCGATCCTGATGATGCCGCTACCCCTGTTCCCTGTTCTCCCCAAAGGCCATCCTCCCCCCCCCCCGGGGTGCGTTCTCCGTTTCTTCGCCTTGCGCCCTTGCGGATTCATTCATCGTTCGAAGCCGGAAGCAGATCGGAAAAGTTGGAATCCCCGCGTCATTCCAGCACACAATTTAGTTTGAGGAAATATGGTCTGTGCGCGCCAAAATTCTTCTTTGTACCACAATGTGAGAGAAAATCCTCTCGAAATTGCAACCTAATCTCCGTGCATTTCGTTTTTCTTCCGGCGAAAAAAACGGTCGTTATGGAGACATTGAATATGCGATTGACCTGCTGTTTCTCAATTTGGGCTGCCGCGTCTCATCGCAGACTCAACTTTCAGCGCTGCTGCAATCATCGGTTTTCCTTCTTTCAGCCCATGCTGTATGGTGAGTGTGTTCACCATCCGTTCTGCCCCTGAGCCGATAATCGATGCTCGCTCCGGATTTCATGTAAGGTGGTTCCAGCCCATGCGCCTCACCCGCTCCGCTTCCGTCCTTCGTCTCCTTGCCCTTGCCGCTGTGTCCGCAGTCGCCGCTCAGCCCTCCAGCACACTTGATCCCTCTGTACCGCCCATGCGCGCCCTCATCGAGCGCTTCTCCGCCGACCAGGCCACGCTGCAGAGCGTCTACGCCGATCCGTTGCTGCCGACCACCCGCGAGCGCATGGCCGCCTTCTATCAAGACAACCGCGCGCAGCTGGCTAGGATAAACTTCAACGCCCTCGATCAGGAAGGCAAGGCCGATTTTCTCATCTTCGCCAACTTCCTCACGATTCAGGAGCATCAGCGAGCACTGGACCGGAAACAGTGGATTGAGGTCGCTCCGCTTCTGCCCTACTCTGCCACAATCTTTACTCTCGAAGACGAGCGTCGTCAGATGAAGCATCCTGACCCACAGAAGGCCGCCGCGCTTTTAAGCGAGTTGACCAAAGCCGTCGCCGCCAGCCGCAAGGAACTAGAAGCCAAAGTAAAGGACGCATCGCCAGACGACCGCATTCATGCATGGCGCGCGGCCTCCGATCTTGACCAGCTCGCCACGCAGCTTCAACACTGGTTCGAATTCAGCAACAGCTACGATCCCGCTTTTACTTGGTGGGTCGCGCAGCCTTATAAACAGGCCTCGGCCGCGCTCAAGGACCAGGCCGCCTTTCTCCGCGAAAAGCTGGCCGGCATCGCTCCCGACGACAAGGCCTCGGTCATCGGCACGCCCCTCGGTCGACCAGCTCTCGTCCAGCAACTCGACGACGCCATGATCCCCTACTCGCCCGAAGAGTTGATCGCGACTGCCAAGGCGCAGCTTGCCGCTGACCAGCAGGAGATGGTCAAGGCCAGCCGCGAGATGGGCTACGGCGACGACTGGCACAAGGCTTTGGAGGCGGTCAAAAACACCTACGTCGAACCCGGCAAGCAGCCGGAGTTAATCCGCTCGCTCGCCCTTGATGGCCTGAAATTCGCTGAAGACCGCGATCTGGTTACCATTCCGCCGCTGGCCAAAGAGACCTGGCGCATGGAGATGATGTCGGCGGAGCGCCAGCTTGTCAGCCCGTTCTTCCTCGGCGGAGATACCATCCTGGTCAGCTACCCCACCGATGCAATGACTTACGACCAGCGCATGATGAGCATGCGGGGCAACAATCCGGCCTTCTCCCACGCAACGGTCTTCCATGAGCTGATCCCTGGCCACTGGCTGCAGCAGTTCATGAGCGCTCGCTATCGCCCGTACCGTCAGCTCTTTAGCTCCGGATTCTGGCTGGAGGGTAACGCCTTCTACTGGGAGATGATGTACTGGGATCAGGGCTATAACCGTACGCCCGAGCAACGCATCGGCGCACTCTTCTGGCGTATGCATCGTTGCGCACGCATTATCTTCTCGCTCAGCTTCCATCTGGGCACAATGACCACGCAACAAGCTATCGACTTCCTGGTCACGGAGGTCGGCCACGAGCGCGACAACGCCACGGCAGAGGTGCGCCGCTCCGTCAACGGCGACTACGACCCGCTTTACCAATGTTCTTATATGCTCGGCGCGCTCCAATTCCGCGCCTTGCGCCACGAACTCGTGGATTCCGGCAAAATGACCGACCGCCAGTATAACGACGCTATCCTCCAGGAGAACATGATGCCCATCCCTGTGCTGCGTGCACTTCTGACTGGAGAAAAGCTTACCCCTGACTGGAAGCCGCGTTGGCGCTATCTGGACATGGTGAGATAGAAGTTCGGAAGTTTGACCGCAAAGACAGCAAGAGGCTCGGCAGTCTTGCCCGAGCCTCCCACTGCGCGTGGTATAAATATTTTTTTATATCCTGGAATGCCTCTTTTTGTAGAGGAAGCCCGCAAGCCCTAACAGGCCGCTTCCCATAAGAACCAGGCTGCTGGGCTCGGGAGCATCGTCACCCGCCGGCGAGGGATCTCCAACAAATGTCTGTGGTAAGGCATCCCCTGCGGGCTGGGTTCCGTCGATCGGAATAAAAATGTCAATGTTGGGATAATCGGTTGTGTTAATGTTATTCGCCGCAAAGAGCGAGGCTTCGGCCAGAATGCTGTCGATGCCGGGCTGATATCCGTCTGGCAGGTTTGCCAGCAACTTCGGATCGTTTGGATCGAAGAACTCCCAATTGGCCCATTGCGCCTCGGCAATGGTGGTCGCGGAGGCACCTGGAGCGGCCGCCAGGGCTTCGATGTACGCCGCTTCCACGTACTGCTCGTTCCCCGAGACAGGAATCATCGTTGCTTGCCAGGTCTCGCCAAAGTAGATTTCATTCTCGTAGCTGATGCACATCAACGGAGTCGTCGCCGTGCTGCCGTCAAAGCTGAAATTATAAGGAAAAACGTAAACTTCAGAGTTGCTCCCAGAGATTTGATTGCCTGTGCTGACCAGCGTCACAGTCATCTCATCCGCGCGAGCCGTCCATGGACTCAATAGCAGAACACTTGGCACCAAGACTGAAAAAATAGTACAGAATTTCAAATTTTTCATACTTCCCCCATGTGGACCCGATACTGCTTCTTGAGCGAGTCCCAATCCTCTGTAGACGCCCCCCCCTCCACTGCTTGTCCAACAGTGAGAAGAAACAACTGAGAAGTCTTAAATCTCAAGAACATACTCAGAACGGTATTAGTTCTTCAATGTTAGACAAATCTTATCCAATTCAATAAATATGCGCAAGATTACGGGGTTGCATTACCCCGGTAATTCTTGGGTCTGATTTTGTGGTACTTGCAAGCGGTTTCCACACAAAAGCTACGCGGCTTTGCAGGTTACTCCAGCCTGTCAATGCGCGTAAAAGCTCTCGATCCAGCCTTGCAGCAGGGCCGGGAAGACGCCCAGCACAATGACGGCGGCGGCAATTGCGAGCAACACAGCCATTGTTACCGGATGCGCTTTAATCTGTGTTTCATCGGTTGCGGGCATCACGTAAGCGCGCTTGAGGACTTGCAGGTAGTAATAGAGCGAGACGGCGCTCATCGCGATGGCCAGAGCCACCAAAGCAAAGGGAACCGGCCCGGCGGAGACGCCCAGCACGGCAGCAAACAAATTGAACTTGGCCCAAAAGCCAACCAGCGGCGGAATCCCAGCCAGCGAGAGAAACAGCACAAACAGCACTGCGGCTAGTAGAGGATTGCGCTTGTGCAGGCCGAGGAATGAGTCAAGCCGGTCGCTGCCGGTGGCGCGTTCGACGACGGAAACCACACCGAATGCGCCGATGGTGGTCAGGCCGTAGGTGAGGATGTAGTAGAGGACGGCTACCGCGCTCTTTTGAACAGGTTGGTACGAATCCAGCACAAAGCGGACCATATTCACCTGGTTGGTATAGGGAGGGCGAAATGCAACTCCAAGAAGAATATATCCCGCGTGTGCGATAGTGGAATAGGCAAGCAGCCTACGGACACTTACCTGCGCCAACGCTGCCAGATTGCCCACAACTATCGAAGCTACTGCGGCAACGACTAATACAATTAGCAAAGGCTGCCATATTGCAAGATCTATGCGCAAGATCTCATCAAGAAGATGCGGTGGTCCAATCATGTCCTTGCCTGGCTGGAACAAGCCATAACAAACATTTAATAGTAATGTGAAGCTGGCAACTTTAGAGACGGATGCTATAAACGCAGCAGCCTGAGAGGGCGCACCTTCATAAGTATCCGGAGCCCACAAATGGAATGGCACGGCGGCAACTTTGAAACCAAGGCCAGCAACAATGAGCACCCAGGCAACACATAAGAGCGAAGAACTTCCAAGAGGAATATTTTGTTCAATCATATTCAAGTCTGTATATCCTGTAAGACCATATAGATAACTAAAACCAAATAGTAGAAACGCCGCCGACATACCACCAAATAGATAGTATTTCATCGCCGCCTCGGCACTTTTCCCCGAACTTTTAGCAAAAGCAGTCATAATATAAAGCCCCAGAGAAAGCAGCTCAAGGCCGATAAATATCACAAGCAAATCTTGCGCTGCGGCAACCACCAGACCACCTGATGCAGCCATTAAGACAACCGCAACAAACTCGCCGACATGGTTTGTGAAGACAGAGTCGATCAAGAGCAACAAAGTTAACGCTGTTAGCACCAGAATTCCGATTTGCGCGACAGCGGTATTCCCACCATTTGTAAGAACTAGGGTTCCATCAACATAAAATCCGAATCCAACCTGAATTCCGATTGCCCACCTCGCCGCCCCGCAGCCTACCACGCCTAAAAGCGCCGCCACAGCCACGCGCGTTTTGAGCGCAACCTTGCGCAGAAAGCACAAGTCAACAATCAGAACCACCAACGCCGCGACTTCCAGCATTGTCTCCGGCAGCGTCACGCGGGAGAGGTCCGAGTAGTTCATTGCACACCTCCCGCTAGCAGCGCCTTCACTGCCGGTTCAATTGCATCGAGCAGAATTCTAGGCCACACGCCAACCAATAAACTCGCTCCTAGCAGCAAACTCACTCCAGTCACTTCCGGCCATGTGATGGCCGCGAAGTTATGCCCGTGTTCCTCTTCCAGCACGTGTGCGCTGGGCAGAGCGTCGCTGAAGAACGCCTTCTGCATCGCTCGCCAGGTGTAAGCCACGCCCACCACAATCCCCACACCCGCTGCAACAACCCACCAAGGCCGGACCATCCACGCGCCGATCAACACCTGCACCTCGGCCCAAAAGCCAGAGAAGAGCGGCCCGCCCATCGAGGCATATCCGGCCAGCACAAAGGCTCCCGCCGCAAAGGGCAGCCGCTTGGACAAGTGCATCGTCTCCAACTCCGCCAACTGTCGCGTATGCGAGCGCTCGTAGACGATGCGCCCCACAATGGCGAAGAGCAGCCCTGCGATGACGCCGTGCGAGAACATCTGCATCACCGCGCCGGTGACGCCGATCTGGTTGAGCGTCATCAGGCCGAGCAGCACAAAGCCCATGTGGCTGACGCTGGAGTAGCCGATAACAAACTTGAAGTCGGTCTGTGCCAGGGCAACCAGCGCGCCGTAAACGATGCCGACGACCGCCAGCAGCGCGAAGACATCGCGCCAGGAGCCGATGCCGACGAGCGAGAATCCCCACGGGGCTAGTCCTAGCGGGAAGAGACCAATGGCGACCCTCAGGCAGCCATACGCGCCCAGCTTCATCACCACGCCAGCCAGCAGCATGGAAGCCGCCGTCGGTGCGGCGACGTGGCCGGTGGGTGCCCAGGTATGAAACGGCCACATGCCAGCCAGAATCGCAAAGCCGATAAAGACCAGCGGGAAACACCACATTTGGAAGCTCGCAGGCAGCCCCGCGTGCGCCAGATCGACGAGGCTCGTGGAATGGCTGCCCGCCGTGGTGTAGGCCGCCAGCAGGCCGATCAGCACCATCGCCGAGCCGACAAACGAGTAGAGCGCAAGCTTCATCGCCGCGTACTCGCGCCGCGTGGAACCCCAGATGGCGATCAGAAAATACTTGGGCACAATGGCGATTTCATAAAAGACAAAGAGTAAAAACAGATCAAAGCTGAGAAAAACCCCGTAGACTCCACCGATCAGCGCCAGGAAAAAGGCGAAAAACTCATTGGTCCGCTGCTCGATATTCCAACTGAATAAAACTCCGGCCACTGCGGCCAGTCCCGTCAGCAGCACCAGCACGCTACTGATTCCGTCGGCCGCCAACAGGAAGTGAATTCCCATCGAATGCACCCAGGGTAGATCGACTAGGACAACAGGTTTAATTTGTCCTTGCACATTGCCCATCACAAACGCCTGCACCCCTAGCGCGAGGCCCGCCACGGCCACGCCCAGCGCCAGCCATCGCGCCAGCGCAGGCCGCTCTTTGGGCAAAAGCGCCAGTAGCAAAGCCCCGGCAAACGAGAGATAAATTGTATAAGCCAGCATTAAAATCTCCAGTGAGCCAAGAGGTACACAACCGTTGGGTTCACATTCTCCACAATCAATTGAGGCAGAACACCGAGCAGAATCATCATCCCGATCACCGGAGCCAGAGCCAATCGCTCGCCGTGATGCAGGTCAGGAAAGGCCGTGCAATGCTCCGGCACCGGGCCTGTGAAGACCTTCTGAATTACGGTCAGAATCACCGCTGCTGTTACGAGCAAGCCAAGAATCGAGACCGTGGCCGCAACCCAGGCCAGCGAAAAGACTCCGCGGAAGATCAGAAACTCACCCACAAAGCCATTCAGACCCGGCATACCCAGCGAGCTGAAGAGCGCAATCCCCATCAACCCGGCGAGCACCGGCGCGGGCTTGCGCAAGCCGCCGAATTGGTCGATGCCGCGATGGCCACCCGTCCGCTCTTGCAGCATGGCCACAAACCAGAAGAGCGCCGCCGCCGTCAGGCCGTGGTTGAACATCTGCAAAATTACGCCGTTGAGCGCCATAGCCTGATTCGTCTGCGCGGTAACTCCAACCGCTGGAACCGCCAGAGCAAAGATACCCAGGAGGCAATAGCCCAAGTGGTTGACCGACGAATATGCGAGCATACACTTCAAATCTATCTGTGCCGCCGCCGCCCATGCGCCCATCACTACCGTTGCCACGGCCATCACCAGCAGTGGCGTGCGCATCTGGGCGATCTGCGCGCCAAAGAGAGGCAGTGCAATCCGCAGTAGGCCGTAGACGCCCATCTTGGACATCGCGCCGGTCAAAAGCATTGTCACCGGCGAAGGCGCTTCGGCATACGCCGCGGGCAGCCAGGTATGAAAGGGAAACATGGGCACCTTGACGGCAAAGCCGGCCAGCACGCCGACCGCCAGCCAGATCATCGCCGTCTGTCCCAAGTGAGCCTTCACCATCGTTTCGAGTACGCCTGTTGAGGCTAGAAACGAAAGGCTTTCAAAATCCATGCTGCCCGGCAGATCTCCGCTCTTTGTGGATACAAAAAGCGCTAAAAACGCCATCAATAGCGCCACGCTTCCGGCCATCGTGTAGACAAAGAACTGCGTCGCCGCTGGCCCCCTCCGCGCCCCGCCCCACAGTTTGATGAGGAAGAAGGCGGGCAGCAAACTCAACTCCCAGAAGAGAAACCAGTGATAGAAGTTCAGCGCGGTAAATGATCCGAAGAGCCCTGCTTCCAGCACCAGCACCAGCGCAAAGTACAGCCCCGGCTGGTGATGCACCCTGTGCGCCGCATCCACAGACATCAGCACGACCAGCGCCGACAGCACCAGCATCAGCGCGCCCAGCCCATCCACGCCCAAATGATACTCGATGCCGAGCGTTGAGGCCCATGGATGACGCTCGATCAGCCCGATGCGGCCATCCGCAGGAAGTTGCGTCCACACAAGCAGAGTCAGCACGAGCGTCGCCAACGTCGTCATCAGCGCCACTCCGCGCGCCCGCTTGCCGGTCACAAGCGCCAGCGCCGCGCCTAGCAACGGCAGAACGGTCAACAACGTTAGTATTGGTATTCCGCTCATACCCTGCTGCTCCAAATCAGAATCAACCCTAGCGCCACCACACCTAGCGCCAGAATTCTCAAGTAAGTTTGCACACGGCCCGTCTGCACCCGCGCCAGTAATCCACCGCCAACGCTCAACTCATCGCAGCCTTTGTCGAAGCTGCCATCCACCACATTCGAGTCCAGGAAGCGATTGAGCCGCGCCCAGAGAGCGAAGCTCCCTGCAACACCTGCCACTACGCCGCCCCAAACCCGCCGGTCCAACCAATTGGCAACCCGCGCCCACCAGTCGTAAAAAGCAATCACCGTTACGCCGTACAACTCATCCACATACAATCGGTCGCGCAGCCAGCCCCAAACCAGAGGCGTAGCCTTCTCCAGCACATCCGGCTCCTCCGGCTTGGGAGAGCGGTCTCCATAAACCTTCCAACTCAACCACCACCCAAAACAGACAACAAATGTAGAAACGCCCATCAACGTCAGCAGTTCCGGTTCTATGAGAAGATGCGGCTCGAATCCCACCGCGCGTCCCTCCAGAAAGGCCCGGAACCACGGCCAAGCCGGTGTTCCGATCAGTCCCAGCACCATGGCGAAAAACGCCAGAATCCCCAGCGGTACGGTCATCGCCACCGGACTCTCATGCGCAGGTTTGCCGCCCCGCCAAACGCCAAAAAAGACATACGCCACCTGCCGCGTCATATAAAACGCCGTAAGCAGCGCGCCAAAGACCAGCATATAAAATGGAGCCTTGTCTACGCTCCAGTGCTGCGCCGCCTCCAGAATCCCATCCTTCGACCAAAAACCGGAAAAGAGCAAGGGAAAGCCGCACAACGCCAGCATTCCTATCGAATAAGTCAGAAAAGTAAACGGCATATCCGACTTCAATCCGCCCATCTTGCGAATATCCTGCTCCTCGTGGCAGCCATGAATCACAGAGCCTGCGCCAAGGAACAAGAGCGCCTTGAAGAAGGCATGAGTCATAAGGTGGAACATTCCCACGGCCACGCCGCCCATGCCCAGCCCAGCCATCATATAACCTAACTGCGAGACGGTTGAGTAAGCCAGAACACGCTTGATGTCGTTCTGCGCCACGGCGATCAGCGCCGCGAAAACCGCGGTAAACGCACCTACCCAGGTAACTACCGTCAGCGCCGCCGTCGTTCCGCCAACCGGCATTCCAGCGGCCATCAGCGGATAAACCCGCGCAATCAAATAAACTCCCGCGGCCACCATCGTCGCCGCATGAATCAGCGCTGAGACTGGCGTCGGGCCTTCCATCGCATCCGGCAGCCACACGTGCAGCGGAAACTGCCCGCTCTTGCCCGCCGCTCCGGCAAAGATCAAGAGGCCAATCGCGCCTGCCGCTGAAAGACCGAAAGCCGCCGGTTGCGCCACTAGGCTTGCGAGGGCGGTCGATTCCAGCGCGCCCCCACCGCCCCGGTAAAAGGCCAGCGTACCCGTCTGAGCAAAAAGCCAGACCATCCCCAACGGAAAGAAGACATCGCCTACACGCGTAGTGAGAAATGCTTTCTTGGCGGCGGCAGCGGCCGATGGTTTCTGATACCAGAAGCCAATCAATAGATAGGAAGCAAGTCCGACCAGTTCCCAGCACATAAACAGCATGAGAATCGAGTTAGCAATCACCACGCCAAGCATCGCTCCGGCAAAGAGCGAAAGAAAGCAGAAGAAGCGCGTATAGTTTTCATCGTCCTTCATGTAGCCGGTTGAATAGATGAAGATCAGCAGGCCCACAAAGCTGACCATCACCAGCATCACCGCCGAAAGCGGATCAAGAATCCAGCCTAGTTCCACCGGCACGCTGCCCACCGTGAACCATTCCGTACACGTGCTGATGTGAGTGCCTGGGCGAAGGATGACCAGCACCAATGCAACCAAAGAATAAAGAAACGAGAAAGCCATCGAGCCGATCGCTAGCCTCGCCGCGGCCTTGCGCCGCTTCTGCGCCATCAGCGCAATCATGCCGGCTGCGATCATCGGGACCACCATAACAAGGCAGAGTCCCAATTCGATGAAAACGGCAATCATGAGAGCCATTTGCTCCTGATCTTGCATCCGCTGCTCACCCCTTCATCCTATTCATTTGGTCAATGTCGGTCGTCTTGGCATGGCGATGAATCTGAATGACTAGCCCCAGCCCCACCGCCGCCTCCGCCGCCGCCACGGCAATAGAAAAAATCGCGAAGATCATCCCCGTCAACCGCTCTGGATGCGGCCCATAGCGCCAGAAGGCAATCAGATTCAAGTTGGCCGCGTTCAGCATCAATTCAATCCCGATCAGCACCAGAATTGCGTTGCGCCGCGTCAGCGCTCCAGCCAGACCAATCGAGAATAACAATGCGGCAACAAGTAAGTAACATGCCAGCGGCGTCATTTTTGCCCTGCTTTCTCGTGCAACGCCACAATCACCGCGCCAATCATGGCCGCAGTTAATAACACCGCCACAATCTCCAGTGGTAAAACATAGCGGCCTACCAGCGCATTGCCAATCTGCAAGACAGTCACTTGCGGCACGGCCGTCTCATGCGCCAACGCTTTCACGCTCCCCATCACCGCCCAGCCCAGCACTGCAAAGACCGCCGCAGCAATTACCAAACCTACGAGCCATGTCCGGCTGAAAACTCCGTCCTTAGGGGTTTCGGAGCCTTTGGTCAGCAGAATCGCAAAGACCACCAGGATTGCAACCGCGCCGATATAAACCAGAATCTGCGCCAGCCCCGCAAACTGAGCATCTAAGTTCAAGAACAAAAACGCCAGTCCGGCAAAGGCAACTGTCAACGCCAGCGCGCAATGCACCGTATTCTTCAGCAGCATCGCAGCCAGTGCGCCCGACACCGTAAGCGCAGTCAGCACATAAAAGACAAAGCTCATTGTTCGTGCTTCCCTTCCCTACCCGCCGAAAATGTTGGGTGCCCCACCCTCGCCGCGTTCTTGTTTTTGCGGCTAGGGTGGAAAACAATGAACCCATTCCGACATAAATCACTCCGCATAGCGATAACTCCTCGGCCCAATCTTTCCTTTGCGCATCTCTGCCAAGCCAAGCGCTACATACGCCACAATCAGAACCGCCGAACATACCGCCCAGCGCAGCCATCCATCCCCCATGAACCGCCAAGCCCCAGCTACCAGCAAATCCAGCAGACTAATAGGTAATACAAACTTCCAGGCAAAGTTCATCAACTGATCCTGTCTCAGTCGCGGCAGCGTTCCGCGTAGCCAGATAAAAACAAAGATCGATAGCATCAGCTTGGAAAAGAACCAGATCCACGACGGGACCCAGGTAAGCGAAACCAGCGGCGCTGACCAGCCGCCCAGAAACAGCGTCGTACCCAACCCCGAGATGGAAAACATCGCCAGATACTCACCCAGAAAGAACAGTGCAAACTTGAAACCGGAGTACTCTGTATGATAGCCGGCCACTAACTCCGACTCGCCTTCCGGTAAGTCAAAGGGCGAGCGGTTGGTCTCCGCCGTCGTCGAAATCGCGTACATCAGAAAGCCCGCGAAACCCCACGGCGTGAAGATATACCAATGCGGCAGCCCATGGCTGTATTGATCCTGCGCGGCAACTATCTTAGTCAGCGAGAGTGAGCCAGTCATCATCACCACGGTCACGCTCGAGAGCAGAAGCGGAACCTCGTAACTAATCATCTGGGCTACAGCGCGCATGGCGCCAAGCAGAGAATACTTGTTGCGGCTCGACCATCCAGCCATGAAGACAGATAACTCAGTAGACGCACCCATCGCAAAGTAAAACAGCAACCCAGCGTCCATATCCACGAGCACCATGTTACGACCCATAGGCAGCACGGCAAAGCCCATGAACACCGCGACAACTAAAACAATCGGCGCCAAAAAATGCACTACCGCATCGGCGCTTGCGGGAACAATATCTTCCTTGGTCAGCGACTTAATGCCATCGGCGATGGGCTGCAAAAGGCCATATGGGCCTACTCGGTTCGGACCCAGCCGGTTCTGAATCCGCGCCAGCCCCTTGCGCTCGAAGACCGTGGTCAGCGCAAAGAGCGCCGGAAAGAGGCAGACAATCGCCGCCACGGCGAGTAGCACGCCAGCCGCCGACTGCCATGCAGCAGGCAAAAAGTTCACCAGCCAATGCTGGAGCAGAACGAAGATCTGGTCTAGCTTCTCAGTCATCCGCTATGCTCCCTCCCCGGTAGCTTTGGCTTTTGCGGCAGCCGCTTCTGCCGTTGCTTTGGCTTTGGCATCGAATTTTTCCTTCTCCCCTGCCAACTTCGCATCCACGGCCGCAGCCTCAGCCGGATGAATTTTTTTGTAATACTCATTCGGCTTAGCCAGTTTTTCGCGGTCCAGCAACAACCCGCCAAAGCGATCCGTAGTGCTCAATTCAAACTCCGTATTCATCTTGATCGCTTCAAAGGGGCAGACCTCGACGCAGATCTGACAGCTCATGCAAACCGCAATATCAATATCAAAGCGCGCCGGATAAAACTGCGCCTTGCCTAGGTAATCCAGTTTTTTGTCCTTGCTTTTCTCAATATAAATACACTTCGGCGGGCACTCTTTTTCGCAGATCTGGCAAGCCACGCAACGCAGACCGGCCTCCCACTCCGGCCCGCCGCCGTCGCGATTCTCCACATCGTAGACCAGAAAAGGAAAGACGCGCGCAGCCTCGTACGGCGCAATCCGCTCCTCCGGATACTGAACCGTCGTCAGCCGCTCGGCGAATAAATAACTACCGAAAAAATTCTTCGCCGTCTCCGCTAGTCCCTTGAAAATTCCCTCGCCTAACACACAAAGCCTCCCTTTTCCGACGCAATAAATCGATTCAATTACGGAGTTGCCGTCCAGCTATCCACAGCGCCAATGGAACTGTTTCCGTTGCCGTCTGTAAACCGGACCTCGTTGAAGGACAGCGTCGCGCGCGCCAAAGCCGCGGGGAGATTGGCACCCGCAGTGGCCACATTCACCGCCTCCGATCCATCCTTCCAGATGGCCGTCACCACGGTCGGAGTCACTTGGCTGAAGGTCCAGGTAAAGACACTCCCTTCAACCTTTTCTACCAATGTGCAGGAGCTATAATGATCGCCGTGCAATATCTGGCTATACAAAATTGCATAGGCTTTGCCCGCCGGAAATTCTATCGTGATGGCGGATGTGGTGCTCCGACCCGCCCCGGATCCCGTCGCAGCACTTCCCGCGCTCCGCGAGTAAGGCAACGTGAAAGAAGAGACCTGAAGATCCAGCGTCGGTCCCACGCACCGGAAGTTATAGTTGCCTTCATTTTCTGGATTGACAACTTTATTCTTGTTACCGGCATAGGCATGCATGCAGCCCATCAGAGCGGCTGCCGCGACGATCATTGCTCGCACTTGACTATTCATCATTCGACCTCTCCTTTTCATTCATCTCCACTTGCGTGGCCCACTTCCGGATGCCCCGTGCCTTGCTCTTGATACCGGGGAAAGCTCAACCGTCAACATCCTATGAAGCCTGATATGATAACCCTACCGATCTACCTCTCCCAAAACAATATCCACGCTACCGAAGATCAGCACTACATCGGCCACGTCGCTGCCCAGACACATATCTTCCAGCACCGTCAGGTTAATCAAACTCGGCGGCCTGATTCTATAACGATAGGGATTCGCCCCGCCGTCACTAATCAGATAAAAGCCCAACTCGCCTTTCGGCGCTTCGATCCTTCCATAGGCCTCGCCCGCCTTGGGACGGATGCCGCGGCTCTTGGCCTTGGGATCCATCACCGGCCCGCCGGGGATGTCTCTCAGCGCCTGCTCTAAAATCTTGATCGACTCCCGCATCTCCAAGAGACGAATCATGAAGCGGTCATAAACATCGCCGGCTTCACCCAGCGGTACGCGGAAGTTGAAGCGGTTATAAATCCCGTATCCATCCACCTTGCGAATATCGTAGTTCACGCCGGAGGCGCGCAGCATCGGACCAGTCACGCCGGCATTCACCGCCAGAGCGGCACTCAGCACGCCCACCCCCTGCGTCCGGGCCATTAGAATCTCGTTCGTCACCAGCAGCCGTTCGAATTCATCCGTAAAGCCACCCAGCCCTACCACTACCTTACGCGTGCGGTCCAGCCAGCCCGCCGAGGCATCCACGCGGCAGCCGCCAAAGCGCATATAGTTGACCATCATGCGCGCCCCGGTCAACTCCTCAAAGAGGTCGAGAATCTTCTCCCGCTCGCGGAAGGCGTACATCAGTGGCGTGCCGCTGGCGCCCATCTCCTGTATCAAAAATCCAATCGACGAAGCATGATTCTGGTAGCGCGTTAGCTCGCCCAGAATCACTCGCAGATACTCGGCCCGCTCCGGGACCGCCTGGCCGGTCAGCTTCTCCACCGCCAGCGCATAGGCCCAGTTGTTGGTCAGCGGGCAAATGTAATCCAGCCGGTCGGTAAACGGCATCGAAGCCAGATAACTCTGCCCCTCGGCAATCTTCTCGTGATTGCGATGCAGGTAGCCGAAGACTGGCCTCAGCCGCACCACGCGCTCCCCGTCCAGCGCCACATCCATGCGGAAGACGCCGTGCGTCGAGGGATGGTGCGGCCCCATCGCCACTTCCAGCAGCTCCCCGTCGCCGCTCTCCGCGATCAATTCTGGACGGTTCCAGCCCACCGGCTTTTCGAGGCTGGCCGAAATGTCTGTGACAAATGAACTCATTGTCCCGCCAATGCCCCGTCTTTCTGATCTTTGATCCCTGATCCCTGCTCCCTGCTTCTCTTCAGCACCTCATCGTGCGCCGTAGGCTCCCACTCGAAGTCGTCCGGCTCGCGGTAATCCCGGCGCATCGGATGATCCTTGAACTCATCCCACATCAGCAGCCGCCGCAGGTCTGGATGGCCGTTGAAGACGATTCCGAAAAGGTCGAAAATCTCCCGCTCCTGAAACTCCGCCGAGCGCCAGATAGGCGTCAATGAAGGCAACTCGACCTGATCCGTCCGGTTCACGGTCTTCATGCGAATAATCACCGGACCATGCTTCTTCTCGACGGAATAAAGGTGATAGACCGCCTCCAGAGTCTCCGGCCAATCCACGCCCGTTGCATTCGAGAGAAAATCAAGCTTGAGTTCCGCATCGTCGCGCAAAAACTTAGCCACGGCCAGCGCGCATTCCGGCACAATCCGCAGCGAGTGCTGACCGCTGGGGCTGGGATTGGAGACAAGCTCCACCGAAACGCCCGGAATGGCTGCTTCAATCGCCGATTTGATCTCTTCTACCGTCTTCAATTTCGAATTCCTCAAAAACTTGCGTTAACCAGCAGCTCAAGCCTGGCTTCGCGGAATAAAACCTTGTACAGAGATGATTGAACCTCTCAACGCTCCTGTGACATTGTACTGGTTTGCTACATCGAAAAGAATTTGGCAAAAGACGTTCACTGGGTATATATCAGTCTCGTAGCCGTTCATATAGTGCCCGATCTGAGATGTGAGTTTATGACTCAATTCACTAATCCCTAGTAATTTTTTCATCGCCATCTCTTTATCGGAATCAGCGGTGAGCAATCCGTATTCCCGCGCATAGATAGTCAATTGGTAGTTGACTAAATTGAGCGCCTTTGCTCTATCCAGCAATGAGAGAACAGTGAGCCATTCATTTAGAAGTTGTGAATTCATTTGACATGTACCTGCAAAAATCACCCTTCCTAAGTCCGAATTCGCCAATACCACGCTTCTCAAGAAACTTGAACAGTATGCAGCGAGCTTTCAACTGTTCACTGAATCACCACCGGCACCGTCCACACACCTTTATTGAACGCCGGCTCCAGATCATGCTCTCCCTGCACCGGCACGGGAAACTCGCCCTGCTGCTCGGCGTCCAGGAAGCGCGGACGCTCTTCGCCGGTCAGGCTCTGGCCGTCAATCTTTTTTTGCAGCGTCATGAATGCCTGAATCAGCGCCTCCGGACGCGGCGGGCAGCCGGGAATATGCACGTCCACCGGAATGTAGCGGTCGATCCCCTTCAGCACGTTGTAGCCCTGCTTAAACGGTCCGCCAGAAATCGCACAAGCCCCCATCGCAATCACGTACTTCGGCTCGGCCATCTGATTGTAGAGCCGCACCACCTGCGGAGCCATCTTCTTGGTCACCGTGCCGGAGACAATCATCAGGTCGGCTTGGCGCGGCGAGGGCCGGAAGACCTCGGCCCCGAAGCGCGCCAGATCGTAGCGCGCCATCGTCGTCGCAATCATCTCGATGGCGCAACAGGCCAGCCCAAACTGCATCGGCCAGATCGAGTTCCGCCGCCCCCAGTTGTACAGCTCCTGGATGGTGGTCACGACGATCCCCTGCTTGCCCATCTCGATCTTCAGTGATTCGTCCATCGTCGCTTCGCTCCGGTTCACAGTTCACAGTTCTCAGTTCTCAGTTCTCGGTATTCGCTGTCAGTGCCAACTCATTTGGGTGCCCCAGGTCTCGATTTTGAGACCTGGGTAACTGAGAACTGGCAACTGAGAACTGCCGTTACCCCCACGTCAGCACGCCCTTCGCCCAGGCCCACGCCAGCCCCTCGATGAGCAGCAGCACAAAGACCAGCATCGCCCCGCAGGCCGCCGCTCCTAGCCCGCTGAAGGCCACCGCAAAGGGAAGCAGAAAGACCGATTCCACGTCGAAGATCAGAAAGATGATCGCATACAAATAGTAGGCCGAGTGGAACTGCATCCAGGCATCGCCCTTGGACTCCAGGCCGCACTCGTAAATGGCATTCTTCACTGCGTTCGGCTTAGCGGGCGAAAAGACCCGCGCCCACAGCCACGCCAGGCCGAGCGGTGCCAAGCCGAAGCCCAAGGCCGCCACAAAGAGAACTGCCAGAGAAAAATAGGGGGTTGAGGCCATCGTCAATAACAAAATCCTTCTGTTTTAACCTAACATTTGATGGCCCCTTTGGCGAAAAGATGCGCCTCTTGCCCCCGTTCGCTTCCCCTTTTTGCCCGTTCATCCCACTCTGTGAATCGCCCACTGCGGGTTTTCAATCAATCTTTTTGCAGATCTGCCCAGATCCCGGTTGACACGCTTGAGATGCGCGCGCATCAAAAAGCGCCTGCAACATCTTTGGAGCTGTTTTAGCGATCTCCAGGGTGACCACCTCTGCTGTCCCCTGCTCACCCTCCCAGGTTATGGTCACAAAATGATTCTTGGCCCGCTTCTTTACGAGCGATACCGCTCCTGCCGCCAGAATCCCAAGATGGATTTTCGCCTCCGCGCGAAATTGGTAAGATCGGATTCGCGCATACGGGATGGAGAAGCCTCCCGCGCCGGAGTTAAACTCAAGCGCGGTCTTTGAGGTCATCTTCCACGTTCCCGCAGTTCCCTGTTCGACCGTCTGCAAGGTGCCGTTCACGTAGACGGCATCTTGCCCCTCAACGGCAAATGCTTCTGCCGCTGAAAAAAACATCCCAACCAAAAGTACAACCGCGATCAGTTTTCGCATCATTTGTTTCTCCTTCAATCAGGAAGATAACCCGATGCGATATCGGCTTTGGCCTCGGTTGTGACACTTTCGCAACTGTCACAACCGTCAACGAATGCACCATCTTTAACCGCACCTCAACATTCCCGTAACCTCACTGTCGCAATTGTCCGTTAATTTCACACCTAAGCAGTCCATTTTCTCCATTCCTTCATCCAGCTCGAAGAAAAATTCGGCTCCAACCAATTCAGGAGGTTCCACTTGTTCCATTTGCTCCAGAACACGCGTAAGCGATTCACTGCATTGATGTTGTCTGTTTTGATCTTGGCTTCCGCCACCACGCTGCTCGCACAGGCCAACTCCGCAAAAATCGAAGGCACCATTACCGACGGCCAGGGAAGAGGCATCGTCAAAGCCCTAGTCACGGTGAAAAATGACGCGATGAGCGTCAGCAAAGTCATCCGCACCGACGCCAACGGATACTACTCCCTGGACGGCCTGCCTGCGGGAAGTTACACCGTGGAGGCCAGCGCCACAGGTTTTGCAACTCTCTCCAAAAGCGGCATAGTCCTCAGCGAGGGCCAGACCCAGTTCGCCGCGCTCGCCCTGGGCATCAGCGCCGTCACCCAGAATGTCACCGTCAATGGCGGGGTCGATTCCATCGCCGCGGAGACGGCCCCCAGCGGCGGCTTTATCGAAGAGCGCTCTGCCCAATCACTGGTCTCGAATACCTATATTGAAAACTTCACCTCGCCCATCGCCGACTTCGGCGAGATCGTCCAGATTGTTCCCGGCGCATTTTCCACCAGCACCAACGGCATTGGCCTGGGCCAGAGCAAGACCTACTTCCGCGGCTTCCCCGACGGCGACTACAACATCGACTTTGACGGCATTCCGTTCTTCGACACCAACTCCCCCACCCATCACTCCTGGGCCTTCTTCCCCTCGCAATGGGTTGGCGGCGTGGACTTCGACCGCAGCCCCGGCTCCGCATCCACCATCGGGCCTACGCCCTTCGGCGGTTCCATTCATCTACTCTCCAAGCCGCTTACCAACGAATTCGACCTGCGCGGCACAGCCTCCTACAGCACATGGAACACCAAGCTTTACGACGCCGCCTTCAACTCCGGCAGCTTCGGAATCTTCCGCGGCCCCAAAAAGTCGAATCTCTTCATCGACTACCACCACATGTCCTCGGACGGCTACCAAACCTTCAACTACAACCGCCGCGACGCCGGCTCGCTGCTTTATCAGTACCAGTTCTCGCCCAAGACAGTGCTGACCGGCTTCAGTGGCGTGATTCAGTTGACCTCCAACGGGCCGAACATCAGTTCCACGCGCTGCATGCTCTTCGGCGTTTCGGCCAGCGGAGCGTATAGCTGCACCAACGCGAACACCGCCAGCGGGCTGCAACCCTACACCGGCGCGGGAATCAAGTTCCTGCTCACTGCGCCCAACTCCGCCGACCCCGCCAACTGGTTCAGCTACCAATACAACACCTACCATGTGCCCACCGACTTCGAATACATCGGCCTAAAAACTGAGTTCGGCAAGGGCTGGTATATGGAAGTCAAGCCCTACACCTACAACTACGACAACGTCGAGCGTTACGACAATGCCGTTCCGCTCACCGAGACCACGCAAGCACAAGCCCTCGCCAACACCTCTCTGGTTCCGGGCACTTTTGTAAATGGCGGCAAGGCTTATTACAACGGCGCGGCCATCGCTCCCTGCAACGCCGGAGTCACCAAGAAAGGCATCACTGCCGAACCCTGCGGCATCGACAAGTACAACAGCTACCGCAAGTACGGCGAGACGGCAGTGATTTCGCAGACTTCCAAGCTGGGCATCTTCCGTACCGGCCTCTGGTATGAGTGGGCCAAGACCAACCGTCATCAATACCCCAGCGACCCCTTGAACAACTGGGCCGATCAGCCGCTGCCCAAGTTCAATGAGACCTTCTGGACCAACTCCTTCCAGCCCTATGCCGAATACGAGTTCCATGTGACGCCGCAGTTCAACATCACCGCCGGAACCAAATTCGCCTATTACACGATGAACGTGCTGCATCAGGCAGACGATGGAGCCACAGTCGGCCCGCTGTCCTGTGCTACGTATTCGCCCACCGCCCCCTATGCTCTGATCTCTCCCACTGCCGCGTGCTCGGCGACCGTCACCGACACCGGCAGCTTCTTCGCTTGGCTTCCGTCGCTCGACTTCAACTACCGCCTCCAGCCCAACTGGTCGGTCTACGCGCAAGCAGCCACCGGCAGCATCGTTCCCCCCAGCGCCGTCTATGACTACAATCAGACACCCGCAAATGCAGGCGGTCCCATTCCGCAACTGACCACGCCACCCAAGCAGCAGAAGTCATCCACCTACCAAGTGGGCACGGTCTACAAGGGCCAAAAGTTTACTCTTGATGCCGATGCCTATCGCATCCGCTTCCAAAACAGCTACTCGTCGGTGGTCGATACAACCACGGGCGATGCCGATTTGGGCGACTCCGTCTACTTCCTGCAGCCTAGTTCCGTTACGCAGGGCGTTGAGTTCGAGAGCACTATCGTCCTGGCGCAAGGCCTAAATCTATATCTGAATGGGACCGCCTCCAATGCCTACTACGTGGGAACACTGAACGCCAACACAACCCCCTCACTCACTGCGCCCGCCGTCTGGGTTACCGCGCCCTCCGGCCTTTGGGTTGCGCAAACCCCCACCGACACCGAACAGCAGGGCCTCACCTACCAGAGCCACGGCCTTGACTTAGGCATCTTCAACAAGCGCGTCGGAGAACAGCGTGTGGACAATGGCCAGTATCACAACCAGGCCATCATCGCGCCCTTCAGCACAGTAAACGGCTACCTTAACTACACCGTCCGTAATCACTCCATCTTCGACGGAACCAAAATCCGTCTGGACGGAACCAACCTGCTTGACTCACACAACATCCAGAGTCTTTCGCTAGCTGGGTCGTCTGTCGCGCCCACCATTCCGGGCAACTGCGGCGCCAGCGCCACAGCCACCGCAACCTGCAACGATCCCTTCAACGCCACCACGGCCATCAACGGCGGCGACACGCCGAGCCTCATGGCCGGACGCAGCTTCGCCGTCACGGTCACCTTCGGCTTTGCGCCAAAGAATCGAAAATAGAAATGCAATAACAATATGAAATGCAAAAGCCCCGATTCTCCACTCCGAGAGCCGGGGCTTCCTGTTGGACCAGACTCGATCAGTAGCTCAACTCCAGCACATTGATCGAATAGGGCGCGAACTTCTGCTCGAAGTTCGGCCCTGCCACATCGATCTTGTTCTCCACCGGCACCACCGCGTCAGGCTGGGTGATGCTGTTGGTCGCATTCGGCGTCTTGCCGCTCAGGCTAATCAGCTTCGCCGAGCGCTCCACATGGCTGACGCCCGCCAGCGCAATCGACAACGGCGCTTCAACCGACGAGGCATTCACCACCTTGAGGTAGAGCTTGCGCAGCTTCTCGTCGCGCGTGGCCGAAGCAAAGAGGCGCGGCCCGGCATTCGCAAGCGCCGCAGGAACCGCCTCGGTGCCCAGATACTTGCCGAAGAGAACCTGCGCCCAATAGCTCGGCGACCCGTAACTATTCAGCGCGTCGTAGCCAATCAAATCCGTCTCCCATTGCATCCCGCCGGGATTCACATTCACCAGCAGCGGCGCATAGCTGGCCATGACAATCAGGTCGGCGTTGCGCTCGATGCCGGTCATCCAGGCGGCATCGCCCAGCGCCGCCTCCAGGTTCGGCGTCGGTTCACCCTCGCGCGTCGCCCACTCGCCCACAAAGATCTTTGGCCCCTTGCGGTAGGCCTTGTCGTAGTGGCTGGCCATGGAGAAGGACTCCTGCGCGGACAAGTAAAAATGCTCGTCCAGCAGATCCGGCGTCACGGCCTTTACCGGCGCGGTGGCAATCAACTGCAACTGCGGATAACGCTGCTTGAATGCGTGGAAGTACTGCGCAAAGCGTCCGTCATACGAGCCGGAGCGGTCGAACTCATCTTCGTTGCCGATCTCCACATAACGCAGCGCGAAGGGCGCGGGGTGTCCATTCTTGATGCGCTCGGCTCCCCACTTCGTCTCCGGCCCTCCGGTCACGTACTCAATCTCATCCAGCGCGTCGTCGATATATGCCTGAAGCGCTGGACCTGGCTCGATATGCTCCTGGTCCATCGAGTAGCCGGCGTAAACCGCCAGCACCGGCTCGATCTTCAAGTCTTCGCACCACTCCAGGAACTCCAGCAAACCCATCCCATCCGACGAGCGATAATGCCATGGGCTGGGGTGCGTCGGCCGGTCTACCCACGGGCCGATCGTCGTCTTCCACTGGAAGCGCTCCCGTGTATGGTCACCCTCCAGGTAGTTCCCGCCCGGCAGGCGCAGGAACTTCGGATGCATCGCCGCCAGCTTCTCCATCAGGTCAATGCGATTGCCAAAAGGCCGGTCGTGATAGGTGGGCGGAAAGAGCGAAACCAGTTCTAGCCAAAGAGTCGCCGGACGCGGAATCGTCAGGATCAAATGATTGTTCGCGCTCGCCGCGACTTCGCCGGTCTTCAACGTAAAGCTGTACTTCTTCCACTCGCCCGTCACTCCCGCCACCGTTGCCGAAGCCGCCGCCGCGCCCGTCTCATCGTTCACCAGGCTCACCGTCACCGGAACCCCAACGCTATCCGTCTTGGCATAGAAAGAGCCGTCGTAGGTGGAATTCGGACGCACCGCCATGCCCCAGTAGCCTTCGTTCTGGACGCCGGCGGGAGCTGACTCCGTAGCTGCCGAAACGCTGACTTTGATGCTGCGCGGCAGAGCCACGCTGGGTCCAGTCGTTTCGTCTTCCGTAACCAAAACCGCTGAGTCTCCCCGCGCCACCATCGTCCAATGGATCATCGATCCCCAGCCGGAACCGATTGCACGATCGCGCACCATCTCCGGGTAGAGCCCGCCGTCGTAGGAGAAGTTGATCTCCTCGGTCATCAGCCCGTACAGTGTGGGACTGACCTGCGCCGTAGGATGATCCACCTGCACGGAAAGGCTGGGCGCCTGGGCATTCAGGCTCAGAGAAAACAACACAGCAGCAAGCAGGACGAGCGTAAAAGATCGGTTTTTCATACGCTCTAGAGAGTATCGGAAAACGCTTTCCGTGACAAGTGGAAGATCAGCCGCTTCAATTTTCGTTCTCCGCGCCAAGTTCCGGGCGAGCCGCATTCGGCAACTCCGGCATCCCCCCAGCCTGCGACGCCACCCATGCGCCCCAGCAGTTCCCGGCCTCATTCACTTTGGCCAAGGAGGCCCCGCGCAGCAATGAGTGCGTCATCGCCGCCGTGAATGCATCCCCCGCGCCAATCGTGTCGGCCACTTTGACCGAAATGCCTGGGTGCTCGTCACTCTCCGCGCGCGTCGCCAGCAGGCTGCCATGGCCGCCGCGAGTTACGGCGACCATCTGGAGCGAAGGAAACTCCCTAAGAATTCGCTCTGCGCCAGACTTCAGTGAGCACGACTCCTCAACCGGCAATCCCAGCAGCGACAGAACGAGCGGCGCCTCGGTATCATTCATCTTCAACACCGAAGCCAGTTCCAACGACTGCTGAATGATCTCTGCTGAGTAGAACGGCTCCCGCAGATTCACATCAAAGACGCGCACGCAGCTCGCTGGAGCCTTCTCTACTAGGGTCTGAATCGTCTGCCGCGAAGCTTCCGAGCGCTGCGCCAGCGAGCCGAAGCAGAGCGCGTCCGCTTTCTCAGCCAGTTCAAGCCACTTGTCAGTCAACGCCAAAAAATCCCACGCCGCCGGCTGATGAATCGTGTACTGCGGCTGCCCTCCTTCGAAGGCCACTGTCACCCTGCCCGTCTCATGCTCCTCATCCAACTGAAGAACGCTCGCGTCCGCCGACAACTGCTTCAGCCGTTCGACGGCCTCGCCTCCCAACTCGTCCCGCCCAAGGCGGCTCAGTAAGACAGCGTGGTTGCCCAGCCGCGCAGCCATCACCGTAAAGTTGGCGGGCGCGCCGCCCAGACGAGGTCCGTCCGGCAGCAGATCCCACAGCACCTCGCCCATCCCAAGAATCAGATGCCGCTCTGCCATTCATTCTCCTGTTCCGTACTGCAATCACATGATAGGAAAATCAAACCTTCTGTCTTCATCGTCAGCGCAAAAAGCGAATAAAAAGAGAACGACACCCGGGGGGGAGGGGCGGATTCTCCTCATTTCGAACCGTCCCTTGCAAGAAAGCATCAACTTTCAGAACAGCGAGTTTAAGAGTAGCAAAATACTGAAGAATTATACGCAAATAATTTCAAGCGATTACCCTGGTCAATTCCCTGCATCATCCCACCCAGCGCCAGATGGAACAATCTTCATAGTTGGCTGAAGCATACTCCCCGTCCGGCTGGTTGGCCATGATGCGATGGTCGGCAATCGCATCCGCTTTGGAGCGCGCCACCTTGCCCAAAAATAGCCTCACAAATCCAGCCTGCCGCTCCAGCACATGCTCCTGCTCATGATTCACATAGATCAAGTCGCTCCCGTCTGCCCGCGCGGCCAGCGCCTTGCTCCAGTTCTTCAGCAACCGCCGCATCACCGTCGCGCCAAAGGGATTAAACAGAAACGCCAGGCAAGGCCCTTCCGGGAACGGAAACTCAACCGCGTCGCCGCAAATCACGCGCATCGGCGCCTGTGCCCGCCCTGAAGCGCGCCAAATGGTCAGGTTTTTCCTGGCAATCCGCGTCAGAGTTGGATTGAGTTCCACGCCCACGACTTGACGAAATGGAAACTCAGCCGCCAAAAGCAGCGCCCTCCCCATCCCCGCACCCACGTCGATGAAGCTGACTTCCTCTACTGCCAGCCCCGGCCGACTCCGCTGCCAGCGCTTTACCAGTGCCCGGAAAACCGACGGCGCAACTCCGTAGTATGCCGTCGCATGGCAGTCATGCCGGTGTCCGCTCTTCAAATGACGCCCGGCGACCAGCCCGCTGGTCCGCACCCCAAACTCTTCGTCGAATGGGTGGCGCGTAAACCCTTCACCCACCTTGAGTCCCGGCAGCAACCGCCGTCCAATAGCTTGCTTCCAATTCAAGCGAGAACTCTCCATCCTGCTCTGCACGCACAAAAGCCTCCCGCGCGGGGAGGCTTTTGTCATTGTACAGTCAAGGTATGCTCTAGCGCGGGCGAAGCGCCTTGATGGCCGCCGGAAGGCGCTCTTCAATCAGCCGCGCGCGTTCAGCTGCAATTCCGCTCAGATACGTTGGAACCGGCGTGGTGGTCAGCACCAGAGCCAGCGCGATGACCGAGAAGCAAAGCCCCGCAATCCCAGCCGAGACAAGCATATGGTAGGTGTCATAGATGTCCAGGCCAAAGATATTGAAGGCTACATGCTCCAGAGGCTTGATATGTTTGAGCACGGCCAGCGCAAAGAGAAAGAAAAAGGCAGCCGTCGAAGTAAGAACAACCAGTGTTACATCGAGGCTGCGGTGAAATTTTTGCCGTGCACTGCAATGCGGGCATTCGGCAAAATGCTGCTCATAGTCCTTGCGCATCTCGGGCGTGATCCCAGAGATGTCATAGCGCCAGCTTGCCAGGATGGCACCAGCGACTCTATCGATGCAACCGGTACTAACCATAAGTTAACGACTCACTTTGCAAAGGATCTGTTTTGCCGCCTTATTCCCGCGCGGCTCATTTGGTCCGGAAGGCTCTATTTTGTGGCTGCTCCACCGTCCTTGAATCGGTGATGCCCCACGCTGTTTTGCCTAGCCTTGGCGCATCCGCCTCGGCACTTTCCTGGCCAACCTTACCAGGTACAGAGTGATGCCAGTCTCTTACTATTGTAATGGACCTACATTAAAAAGCAATAGGAAAAAGCGGGTCATGTTGCGCGGCCAGCAACAGACGGTTGGCCATCAGACTCGCTCGGCCGTTCAGCGCGCTCTCGGCAGCCAGTCGCGCCAGATCAGGAAGATTATTGCTTTCAGAAAGATGGGCCAGAACCACGTAGGCTGCCTGGCCATCGTAATCGTTCTCCAGGAAGCTGGAGGCCGCTTCATTGGATAAGTGCCCCACACGCGACAACACACGCTGCTTGACCGCCCATGGGTATGGCCCGTCCTTGAGCATCTCCAGATCGTGATTGGATTCAAGCAGCAACAGGTCCAAATCCTTGAGTTGTGCTTTCACGTTGGGCGAAATATAGCCGAGATCTGTGGCATAGCCCATCCGCACCCCCTCTGCTCGAAAGACAAAGCCCACCGGATCGGCGGCGTCGTGCGGCGTGGTAAATGGGCTGACGGTTATATCACCAATCTCGAAGGTCTCTCCGGCTTTGAAGTACTCCACCGCCGGCAGCCAGGTTAAATCTTTTGTCTTTTCCGGCTCATCCGGTTCCACTGACTCCGTTCCCGCCTCCGCAGCCTCGCTGATCTCGTTCTCGTCCGTCTGCGCAACTGCCTCCGCCTGACGCTCCGCGACCTGCTTGCGCACCTGCTCCATCCACTGCGCGTAGGTCATCTGCTTGCGGGGTGACAGCCACCGCATCCAGGCACGGTGCGTCCCCTCGGTAAAGTAAACCGGAATGCCCAGCTTGCGCGCGGTAACGGCAACACCACTCACGTGGTCGGAGTGTTCATGGGTAATGAGGATCGCATCCAGCCTCTCCGGCTCCTCGCCCGCCAACTTCATGCGCCTAAAAAGCTCCCGGCAGCTCAGACCGCAGTCGACCAGAATCCTCGTCCGCCCGCCGCAGAGAACCGTAGCGTTGCCCTTGGAACCCGACGCCAGCACCGTGAATCGCACCATGTTATGAGGATAACGCGAGGGGCTGTGCATCGCGCTGGAAATGGATGAGTCCAACCGCCGCAGGAACAATGAAGCACATTCTCCGGACTGCAGATTTCAATTGACAGTCAAAGGAGAAAATGGAATCATAAGTTCGATTTATTCGTACAATTTGTAAACTTGAAGATCGAAAATCGGAGAATATTATGGGCTTGTTGTTCAGCAAGAACGGACCTGCATTCATTATCAGCAGCTTGATCGGATTTGTGGTGGCTCGATACTTGTTTGAAGGCCCGTGGGCAACCTATGCTTATATTCTTATCTCGTACCATGTCTTTCTCGCCTGGCTTGTTATTACAGCAGAACATGAGACGGGCTTCTCAATGCCCATTTTTTCGACGATTGTCACTCATCTGGCCTGTGTGACTGTTGTTGTCGGCGTAACCTACGGACGCCACTATATTCCATTCTTCGGTTTGATTCGGTACTTCATTCCCGCCATGGCGCCCTTTGAACGCGACTGGGTTTTCAAAGGAAGTAAAAAGACAACCGACAGCACGAAAACAAGCGAGAGCACGGAAAAGAAGGAACCGGTCAAACGTGCTCCGGCTGTAGCCGCTATCAAATTGGTTTCTGTCGATACAGCCTTGTCCCAGGCTACGCTGGACGACCACGATGCATGGCTCCGGCATCTCTCCCAACCCAACAGACCTCACAAAAGAGCCGGACTGTCGGTCAGAGAAGAGTACGAGCAGTGGCTTGTCGCGCGCATCAGTGCCCGGCAAGTGTCCCCGCCCAGCGATAGCCCAGCCTAATGTGTCTCCGCCAAACTCGCAGGGATCTCAATCGCCACCAGGGTGCCGCGCCCCGGATTGCTGACTACGCTGAAGCTGGCCTGGTTGCCGTAAAGCATCTCTAGGCGCTCCCGCACATTCTTCATGCCGATGCCCGCGCCCGTCCGGCGCAACGCCGAAGCCGGCCGGTTAACGATGCCGACGCCGTCGTCAGCCACTTCAATGTGCAGGCGATCTCCATCGAGCCGGCTGCGCAGCGTGACCGTGCCGCCCTTCAGGCGCGGCTCCAGTCCATGCTTGATGCTGTTTTCAATCAGCGGCTGCAAGAGAATGCTGGGCACCTGAATCCCCAGCGTCCGCGGATCGATCTCCCTTTCCACCTTCAGCTTGTCCGCGCCGAAGCGCACCACCTCGATGTCCAGGTAGTCATCGGTAAACTTCAGCTCATCGCTGAGTGGCACGGAGCTCTCGTGGTCCTTGAGCAGCGCGCGCAGAATGTTGCCCAGTTTGACAATCATCTCGCGCGCCAGCTCCGGCTTCATGCGCACCAGCGAGGCAATCGAGTTGAGCGTGTTGAAGAGGAAGTGCGGATTGATCTGCCGCTGCAAGGCGTCCAGTCGCGCCTCCAGCAGCAGCCGCTTCTGCTCATCCAGCTTCATCTCGATGCGCAGCGTATTCCAGACCTTGAGAGCAATGCCCACGCTGATGGGCGCGCACAGCCAAACCAGAGCCTGCACCCAGAGCCTGCCGGCAAGCAGAGCAAAGAGCCGGTGCGGATAAAGATGGGCAATCCAATCGCGAATGGCCTCGGCGGCCACAATCAGGAAGAGCATGAGAAACTGGCGGTCAATGCGCGGCTTGATCAGGTTGCGCCGAATCCAGCGATAGATACTCAGGTCGATCAACGGAGTGAAGGACCATATTTCATCCTTCTCGACAAAGCGGCCGAGAAGACCAGCCGTCAAACCCAACGCGGCATTGAAGGGCAGGGCCAGATATTCGTGGTGATAAACGGAAGGCCCAGACAGCACAACGCCGCCCAGCACCGCCCACTCCGGTCCCAACAGCAGGCCCAGCAGAATGACTGCGGTAAAGGAGATGTCCGCTGCCAGAAAGTTAGGCACAATAATGCGAATCCACACGCCCAGCGTCAGCGGCATGAGGAAAAACGCCAGCAGAGCCAAGGTTTGGCGGGAGCTACGCTGCTCGGCAAAAAACAACCGCCGGAAGGTGCTCACCCGCGCCAGGACGCTGGCCACCGCAGCTACCACGCCCAGCTTGACCAGCAGCGTAATCAGAATCAGATGATCGCTCACCGCTTTGTATCCCGATGCAACGCCTTCACCTGATAGCCGGCGCGCTTCAGCTCCTCGGCGATCTCCTCGACCATCATCACGCTGCGGTGCTGGCCGCCCGTGCAGCCAAAAGCGACCGTCAAGTAGCTCTTGCCCTCCTCCACATAGTGCGGCAGAAGATAGAGCAGCAGGCTCTTGACCCGCTCCAGAAACTCCTGGGTCTGTGGAAATCCGCGCACATACGCAGCCACCTTGGGGTCGAGGCCAGTCAGCTTGCGGAACTCCGGCACAAAATGCGGATTGGGCAAGAAGCGCACATCGAAGACCATATCCGCGTCCAGCGGCACGCCGTTCTTGAAGCCGAAGCTCAGGCAACTGACGAGCAGGCGCTTGGTCTGCTCTTCCTGGCCAAAGCGGGCCTGAATCTGGGCACGCAACTCATGCACGTTGTAATTTGAGCTGTCGATCAGCGTATCGGCGACGTTGCGGATCGGGTCCAAAAGCTGCCGCTCCTCGACGATGGAACGGGAGACCGTCTCCATTCGCCCCAGCGGATGTGGCCGCCGCGTCTCGGAGAAGCGCCGCACCAGCACTGCGTCCTGCGCATCCAGGAAGACGACCCGCGTGCGCAGCAGCTTCTTTACCTCTTTGAGAATCTCCGGCAGGCGATCCAGCGTCTGGCCCTCGCGGACATCGACGACAATCGCGGCACGCTCCACCTCGGCGGATTTCTCAACCAGCGTGGCAAAATCCGGAAGCAGCTCCAAGGGCAGGTTGTCCACGCAGTGATAGCCCAGATCCTCGAAGGCGCGCAAAGCCGAGTTCTTACCGGAGCCGGAGATTCCCGTAACAATCACCAGCTCCTTGCCCTTCTGGACCTCCACGTGCGCGGCGGTTGCTTGAGGCGAAAGGTTCGACGAAGGTGTCATGGCCACATCCTACACTGAAAACCTCTCATCTGCGTTCAACTTTGAAGACACAATCATTAAGCGTCCTTCATCAAATTTCGACCTCACTTTTGCCGCGTTTTTGTTTGACTGCCTTCTCAATACCCGCAAAAGCGAAGAAAAAAAGAATGCACCCCCGGGGGGGGAGGGTATCATTTCCCCGCATTTCGAGCCGTCCCTTCCGAAAGAGCCGATCAACTCGCAAAGCAAGCAGTTTCAGAGTAGCAAAATACTGAAGAATAATCTGCAAATTGATTCATGCGATTGCCCGGCGTCGCACAAAGTAATCGTGAATTGCAGATCAGCAATTCTATAGACTCCAGGTTCCTCGCTCGGCCAGCCTCTGTGCCGCCATTGGTTCCAGCGCGGGTGAGAGCAGCGGCCCCTGGCCCAATGCGCATCCCATGCGGGCCAGCGCCTCCGCTTGCTCCACGCTTTCGATGCCCTGCGCCACCACCTGCACGCCCAGCTTCCGCCCCAGTTGAATCAGCGACTCCAGAACTGCCACCTGGCGACCTGTCGAGGTTGCGGCCGCAGTCAGCCGGGGAGCCAGCTTCAGCACGTCCACCGGCAATTGCACCAGATGATTCAGCGGCGCCAATCCGGAGCCAAAGTCATCCACGGCCAGCCGGACATTGCACTCCAACAGCCGTTCAAAAAGTCCCAGAGCGTTTTTGGGATTCTCGTTCAAAGTGCTCTCTCCAACCTCGAAGAGCAGCCGCGCCGGATCGGCGCCGGTGGCCGCCAGCGTTCTCTTGACCTGCGCAATCAGATCAGGGTGATAGAACTGACGTTGCGTCAGATGAAGGGCCAGCGTCAGCTCTGATTGCGGCAGCCGGTCCATCCAGATCCTCATTTGCCGGCAGACCGCCTCCAGACTCTCGCGGCCCAGGCTGATGGAGAGGCCTGTTTCTTCGGCCACCGGAAGAAGGCTGGCAAAATCAGCCACCGAGCCGTCCGCCCTCCGCCAGCAGAGCTGCGCGTCGAAGCCCTCCACTTTGGCGGTGAAAGGCGCTCCCGCCTGTAGCCCGCAGATCGGCTGATACCGAAGCTCAAACTCGCGCTTTTCGATCACTCGGCGCAGCTCCAGCTCGTACTCCTGCAGGCTAGCGGCCGCTGTCTCCAACTTTTTGTCGAAGATTTCAATGCGCCCGCCGCCCGCCTGCTTGGCGCGATACATGGCGAAGTCGGCATCGCGAACGAGCAGCTCGGGCGCGGCATGATCCGGACCGGCGATGGCCACGCCGATCGACGCACCAACACGAACCGCATGACCTTCAATCTCAAACGCACGTTCCATTGAATGAAGGACACGGTCTGCCATATGCTCAATGTCCGCAACCGACAGAATGTTCTCCACCAGGATGGCGAACTCGTCGCCACCCAACCTGGCCGCGGTATCCTGCGGGCGAAGGGCTGCGCGCAGCCGCTCGGCCACTGCGATCAGCAGCGCGTCGCCCGCCGCGTGCCCCTGCGTATCGTTGACTTCTTTGAAGCGGTCCAGGTCCAGAAAAAGCACGCCGCAATTCTGCCCGCGGCTGCGCGACCGGCGACGGAAGGCCAGATTCAGACGGTCCAAAAAGAGGGCGCGGTTGGGTAAGCCGGTCAGCGCATCGTGCAACGCATCGTGCTGCAGCTTGGCCTCCATCCGCTTGCGGTCGCCAATGTCGCGGAAGGTCAGCACATATCCGGCGCTTTGGCCATTCTCGATGAGCGGACCCGCTTCAAGGGAGACATCCACAAGCCGGCCGCTCTTGCATCTGCGCACCGTATCGAGGGATGCAAAGCCCACGCGATCTACCGTATCCAGCACATGGGCAACCTCTTGCCGGCGATCCTCCGGCACCAGAAACTCCGGCAGCTTACCGGCCATGACCTCCTCGGCCGTGTAGCCAAAGATGCGCGTAAAAGCCGCGTTGGCGTAAAGAACACATTGCTGGCGCACGACAACCACGGCTTCGGGAATGCTGGCCAGCACATCCTCCATCAGCCGTGATTGCGGGGATTCCGAATTGTCCGGAAGGCTCACGCGCTCGATCCTTTGACAGATGACAGGTCACAGTTCATGACGGACTGTGGCGAGATTATGATTGGCTGCATTAACCTGTCACCTGTCATCTGTGACCTGTTAAGAAAGTTCCACCAATTCCATCTGATCGTCGCGGCGGCGATGGAGCACGTACTGCTCGCCTGAAAGATTATGGAAGATGAGCAGGTCGCGATCATTAGACTCGATCTCCTTGACTGCCTCTTCGATGGTCATGGCCCTCTCGGCAATCGCCTCGCCGCTGGTGACGACATGCGGCTCGACAACCGTCTTGCGCGTTGGGGATTGATGCACGGCGATCACCGCGCTGGCTTTCTTGCGGGGGCGCGCCGGTTTGGCCTCTTCAGCCGCTAGTTTCTCTGTCTGAGCGGCGCGGGCTTTGGGCCTGGCCACCGGAGGCGCGGTCAGCACTTTTTCTTCTTTGGGCAGCCGCTTGCCCTCGATGCGCCGGTCACGATGCCGCCGCGCCTGGTTCTCGGCGTGTTCCAGTGCCGCGCGCAGCGCCGACTCGAGTGTGTCGGCCTTGCCCGTCGCCGCAATGGTTTGCAGCCGGGCCTGGATCGTCACTTCGACGATCTGCTCGCGCTTCTGCGCGCTGAAAACAATGCTGCCGCGCGCGCTCTTGCCCAAAATGCGGGCAATCCGTTCCATCCCCTCCTCGGCCTGCATGCGCAGCGCCTTGGAGATCTTCACTTGCCGGGCGGTGTACTCCACTTCCATGGTCAGCCTCCGCTTCTTCTTCTCGCAGCCGTTGAAAAGACTGGAGAACTTCGGATTTTACACGATCAGTTCTCAGTTGTCAGTTGCCAGTTCTCAGTCATCGGCGAAAAAACATAATTCTCTTCCAAAATGGACTTGGGCAAAGAAAGAGTTTGACGATGATAAATGAAGCACATAAGGCGACTCATCAACTGAGAACTGAGAATTGAAAAATGTGAACGGAGAACTGCCGTCACCCTTCCCGCCGTCTCCGCTGGTGAGTGCTGGGAATATTCATATCTTCGCGGTACTTGGCCACGGTGCGGCGGGTCAACTGGATGCCCTGGGACTGGAGCACGGCGGCCAGCACATCGTCAGTCAACGGATGGCGCGGATCTTCCTCATCAATCAGTTTGCGGACCTTGCGCTTGAGCACCAGCAACGGCGTGTCGGCGCCCTCCGGCCCATTCGAGCCCTCGGAGAAGAAGAAGCGCAACTCGATGACCCCTTGGGGCGTGTGCGCATATTTATTAGCCACCGCGCGGCTCACCGTCGAGGGATGAACGCCGATCTCCTCAGCCACTTCCTTGATCATCATGGGCCGCAGAGCCTCAATGCCCAGTTCGAGAAAATCCTGCTGGCGGCGGACGATGACTTCACAGGTGCGCAGAATCGTGCTTTTTCGCTGGGCGATATTGCGCATCAATTGCATAGCGGAGCGGAAGCGCTCCTTCACGTAATCCTTGACCTCTTTATCCGTGTCTTGAGCCGTGAGCATCTGGCGGTAGCGGCGGCTGAGCCGCAGACTAGGCAGATCCTCCTCGTTCATCGAGACCACCCAGTCGCCGCCGCGCTTGATGAAGACCACATCCGGCTCAATCAGCCGCGATTGTTCGCGGTTGTACTGGCGGCCGGGCCGGGGATCAAGAGTGCGAATGAAGCCCACGCCGGCGTGGGCCTCGGCGAGGGTAATCTGCGCCGCCCGCGCCAGATCCTTCACATCGCGCTTCTGCAACTGCGGCAGATGGTGGGCGACGATCAGCCCCGCCACCTCCATACTGCGCCGGCGCTCCTCGAGTTGAGCCTCTGCCTCGGCACGAAAACTGCGATGGATATCCTCATCCGAATCAACGGTTTGTTTGGAAAACAGTTGGGTAAACTCCAACTGCTGGGCGGTAATCTGAAGCAGCAGGCACTCACGCAGGTCGCGCGCCCCCACCCCGGACGGGTCAAGCTGCTGCACCAACTCGATGGCCCGCCGCAGAAGCACCAGCACCGATCCGTTCCTGACCGCGTCCTGCTCATTACTATAGGCCGCCGCCAGTTCCTCTTCGCTGCCGGACAGATAGCCATCCTCGTCCAGATTGCCAATGATGAATTCGACCGCCTCGTGCAGGCTGGGTTCCAGGCTCAGAGCTCCCAACTGCCACGCCAAGTGATCGGCCAGAGTTGTAGGCTGGGAGAGAAAGTTTTCAAACGAGGGCTTTTCACTCTCTTCAAACTCCGGCTGTGTGCGATAGCCGGGGTCCAGATAATCCTGGAAGTAGGAGCCGAAGTCGATCTCATTGAAGGGGTCTTTAGGTGGGGTCGCGGGCTCTTCCGGAACGCGCTCATCGATTCTGACTTCATCCAGCCCGCGCTCCATCCGCTCCTGGCGGCCGGCCACCTCATCCAGCATCGGAACCGTCTCGTCAATCTCCTCCAGGACGGGATTCTCCACCATCTCGGCATCGATCATCTCCTTCAGCTCAAGCTTGTTGAGCGCCAGCACGCTCACCATCTGCATCAAACCCGGTGTCAGGATCTGACGCTGTGAAACCTTCAAGCTCAATTTGGGTTGCAGAAGCGCCATAAGATGGACCCGTTCCCGATTTGACTCACTGTTAGTGTACTTTGGCAAGATAAATGCGTAAGGATATTCTGAAGCTTGCCGCGTCAATTATCCCGGAATGGGCGGCTCATCTCCCGGGAATCTCTCACTGGTCAATTTTGCTCACTTTTGACCGTCGGGGCATTGACAGAATACAAAATGCGTTCCGCTTCTGCTCCGTATACTTCAACCCATCGTAAATCCTTCGCCCAGGTAAACCCGGCGCACCTCCACATCGTTGCCCAGTTCATGCGGCGTGCCGGTGCGGAAGATCCTCCCTTCGGCGATGATATAAGCTCGATCCGTAACGCTCAAGGTCTCTCTCACATTGTGGTCCGTAATCAAAACACCGATCCCACTAGCCTTCAAATCAAAGATGATCTTTTGTAGCTCAAGAACGGCGATCGGGTCAATGCCGCTGAAGGGCTCGTCCAGCAGAATGAAGTTGGGCTGAATGCACAGCGAGCGCGCAATCTCCACCCGCCGGCGCTCGCCGCCGGAAAGCGCGTAGCCCCGCGTGGTCCGGATGTGGCCCAGATTCAGTTGGTGAATCAGCCGCTCGGTCCGCACCCGCCGCTCCCGGCTGCCCAGAGGCTGCGCCTCCAGCACGGCCAGGATATTCTCCTCCACCGTCAGCTTGCGGAAGACCGAGGGCTCCTGGGGCAGGTAACTGATGCCGAAGTTCCGCGCTCTCAAGTACATAGGAAGCTGGGTAATGTCGGTCTCATCCACCAGCACCCGCCCGCTCTCCGGCTGCACCAGTCCTACGATGATGTAAAAGCTGGTCGTCTTGCCGGCTCCATTTGGCCCCAGCAGGCCCACCACCTCGCCGCGGGAGATCTTTAAAGCCACCCCGCGAACCACCTGCCGCCCCTTGTACGTCTTGCCGATTCCCTCAGCGATTAATGTATTCATTCTGTCGTTCGCCCCGTCAGTGCATGAAAGACAAATCTATCATCCCCGGCATAAAGACGGATGAAGAGCCCATCTAGCCGCATGGAATCAGGCCGGCTCGCTCAAACCGACAGCTTTTCATCCGGTGGATGAGCATATCCCCAGCAGCGGAACTGCAAACAACTGAAAACAAATACGCAGGGGCTAAAGCCGCAACATGTTTTTGTAGAACTATCGGCACGACTGAAGTCGTGCCCTGACGCTTATTCGCGTTCTCTCTGGAATTTTGCAGGTGACTCTATCATCAAGGGAACAATTTTACCGTTTGGGTTAATTCCCAACAGATTGGGTCAGTGGCCATGGCGGACATTCACTTCTTCGGCAAGGCCGCGGCGAGTATGCCGCGCAACTCATCGCGCTGGTCATCAGAGAGGTTCGCCAAGCTAATGGGGAAGGCTACGCCAGATTTGAGTACCATCAGAATCATGCATTTCCCCTCGCGCCAGTAATCGTATATATTCCATCCAGCTGTGGAGGAGGTTCCCGCTGTGCTCTGGATTGAAATCGACTCCGACGTAATGTTCACCATAAATTGCGCCTGCATCGAAGGATCTTTTTTGTATACGCGGCGCAATTGCATTGGCACCGACCTGAATATCACATATGCTAGAAATCCCAAAACCAAGACAACTGGTAAAAGGTTAGTGAGGATCATGTTGATTGTCTGATTTGATGCCACGGCTCGAATTGCTGCGTCATCCGATATAGTCGGTTGTGGTTGGCCGTGCTGGAAAAATGCAAAGAAGAGTATGAGACAAACAGCGATAACAACCCACAATAAAACAGCCGTTTTGATGTTTCCCAGGCGAAAACCACTTTTGAATTTGAGCTTCGCCGCACTCAAATACTCTGCTTCGCTAATCCTATAGATGAATTCCAAGCCGCCATCCTTCTGCAATTCATGCAACGAATCAATCCTAAATCACCTCGGCGCCGGAGTCCCCGTAGCCATCTTCCGACCGTCGCCAGATTCAACACTCACGCCAGCATCGCGCCCTCTGAAGATAGCAGCCGCGCCCAGCCGTTCAGGGGCGTACCAGAATGCGCCGTTGTTGTTGATAAAGTCCCTCTCGCTCTTTTGTGCCAAACCGGAGCAACTTCTGCGTAATTTGACTATTGAAATTTCCGAATGTGCCGATAAAAGCCAAAGAGTCTATTGCGCGCAAGCGCGACGAAGGGTGACCATGGCGACAGCATCTCTCATCACTCCGTTGCATCTGTCTGGAAACACGACAGATCAACAAAATTCGCAGCTTCAGGAGTTTCTTGGAGCGGCCGTCAAGACTGCCTATCTTGCGGCTATCGAACAACTGGACCGCCAGAGCGCGCAGACCGTGCTGGAGTTGGGCAAGACACTCAAGTCCGAGGTTGCCGAGTCGGTGGTGCAGATCATCCACAAGCACACAGTCAGCGACAAGTTCAAAGACGAAGAGGTGCCTTCGAATCGCGTCTATCCCCCGACCTATAAGGTGCGGCCGGTGGAGGCCCAGGTCACGGAGCTGAAGAAGCTCTTTCCCTCTCTGGGTAGTTGCCAGGAGAGGCTAGCGCGCAAACCGCTGCTGGAAGGTGCCGAGGCGTGGTTTGCCATTCCTCGCTGGCAGGCGCTGGCGCCCACCTATAATGAGGCGGTGGAGATGGTGCTGGGAGTTCTGGGAACCAAGCGCAAATTTCAGAACCGCATTTCTGGTCGCCTGGGGCCAACCTATCTGCGCCAAACGGAGCGCTCCAAGCTGGCGGAAAAAATTCTGGCGGATCAGCAGCAGGGCCACGATTTCATGGTGATCCCCATCCAGGCGGGAATGCTGCACCGCGGCTGCTCCGCCCGGCGCGCGCGCGTCTCCATGGCCGGCAATGAGTTTGGCCTGGGAGTTTTTTCCGTCGCTTGTATGCTGCTGACGCACTCTGAGAGACTCTCGAGCGAAGACACGCTGATGATCGACTGCGGCGGAGATGAATATTCGGTACGCTGCGACTATACCTTCGACCGCGTGCCTCTGTTCGACTACGACATTGCCGGAATCGAGTTCAGCATCTTCTACGAGGATCGCTCCCGGAATCTGTGGGGCACGCCTTCCGGCTTCCTGTACAAGTTCGGTTGATCGAGAGTGCGCATCTTCGACGGATTGCCGCCTGCGAGCGGATTCCTGAAAGTTCCTGAATTACCGGCCCAGGGCCAGCGAAGGATCGCCCGAAAGGCTTTCATCGGCAAAGTCGCCCGCCAGAAAGCGCGGCCACGCCGCCGCGGCAATCATCGCTGCGTTATCAGTTGAGAGAGCCAGCGTGGGGAAGGCCACGCGAAGCCCGCGGCGCGCCGCCTCTGCGCTGAAGCGGGAGCGCAGTTCGCGATTGGCCGCCACGCCACCGGTGACCAGAATCCGCCGCGCGCCCAGCGACTCAGCCGCCGCAAAGCTCTTCTTCATCAGATCGCCCACCACCGCAGCTTGAAAGCTGGCAATCAGGTCCAGCACTCGCTGCGAGCAGAGGGCCAGCGCATCTTCTTTGGTTTGGGGCGGACGCGCGGTTGCTCCCGGCGCAAAGAGCCGGACAGCGCGCTGCTGCGCCTCGCCGCGCAGGTCATGCAGTTCTACGTAGCGCAGCACCGCCGTCTTGATTCCAGAAAAGGAGAAGAGAAGATGGGGGTCCAGATCCGCGATCGGTGCCGTCCGCGCTCCTTTGGTCCGGGGAACTTTTCCCGCCAGATGCAACTTCGTCTTGATCTGTGAGAAGGCGAACGGCACCGCCTGTGGATTGCCAAAGCGCGCCAGCGCATCAATCCACGGACCGCCGGGATAGCCGAAACCCAGTAGCTTGGCCACCTTGTCAAAGGCCTCGCCCGCCGCATCGTCCACCGTCCGGCCCACTAGCCGGTAGCTCCAGCTTCCTTGCGCCGGCCGCGCCAGATACAGGTGCGTATGCCCGCCGGAGACCACCAGCGCCAAGGACTGCGCGTCTGACGAATCGGATGTGCTGCGGCCCGTACTTTGGAAGCCGTTCTGCGAGGTTGCTGTCGCGGATTCGTACTCGTGCAGAAGCACTGCATGAATATGCCCCTCCAGATGGTTGACGGCAATGAGCGGCAGCCCCTGCCCGAAGGCCAGCGCCTTGGCGTAGGTGACGCCGACCAGCAGCGCCCCAGCCAAGCCCGGACCGGCGGTCACGGCGATGGCATCCAGATCGCTGAGTGTGACGCCCGCCTCAGCCAGCGCAGCCCGGACCACCGGCACAATGGCGCGCAGATGCTCACGGCTGGCCAACTCTGGCACCACCCCGCCATACCGCGCATGGGTGGCGATCTGCGAGGCCACCACCGATGACAGCGTCCGCGCGCCACGCTCCACCACCGCCGCCGCCGTCTCGTCGCACGATGATTCAATCCCCAGAATAAGCCCGCGTGTCATATTTCCAGTCTAACGGCTTTGATCAGAGAAGCTGCCAATCGAAAGGTAAACTCAAGATGCTGGTGCGACCGCATCGACCGGGAATCCCAGCTGCTTCCACGCGTCGTAGCCGCCGCGCAGGGGACGGACGCGCTGGATACCCAGCTTGTGCAGCGTCATCGCGGTCTTGGCGGCGGTGGCCTCGCTGGGGCAACTACAGAAGAGGATGACGTCGCGGTCGCGAGGGATTTCCAGGTGGCGCGCGGCCAGGTCATCTGGAGCGAAGTGGAGAGCGCCGGGCAGGGTGAAAGGCTCCGGTTCGAGTTCGAGGGGATGGCGCAAGTCCACGATGAATACCTGCTCGCCGTCATCGAGCTGTCGCTTTAGTTCCTCGGGTTCGAGACGGGCGGCAACCAGCTTCTTGAGCACCATGCGGCGGCGGATGACGCGGCCTACCAAAAAGCCGATGACGCCCAGGACCAGCAGTGCGCCGGAGAAGCGGCCGACCCAATCGAGCAGGCTGGAATTGCGGCGAAGGAGGTCGCCGAAGAAGCGGCCCGCGGCTAGCAAAGCGCCGAGCCAGGCGGTGGCGCCGATGGCATCGAAGAGGAGAAAGCTGGCGAAGGCCATGCCGTTTTGGCCAGCGACGGGAGGAACCAGCGTCGCGAGTCCGGGAACGAATTTGGCAATCATGACGGTGAGTGCGCGGTGGCGGCCAAAGGAATTCTGGGTACGGCGAACACAGACTGTAGGCTCCAGAGACAACTTGCAGAGGATGCGCAGCACATGGTGACCGTACCGACGGCCGATGAGGAACCAGGTGCTGTCAGCGATGAGAGAGGCGGCGAGACCGGCGAGCAAGGCCAGCGGAAAGCTGAATTCGTGCTCGGCGGAGAGCACTCCGGCCGCCAACAGAACTGGCGTGGCAGGAAGCGGAACTCCCAACTGCTCGACCAGGATCCAAGCGAAAAGCAGATAGTATCCGTAGAGCAGCAAAATGTGTTCAGGCAATGCCATGGGCGAGAGTCCTGCTTTCACTTGGGGGAGTCAGACCGCGCAGTCCTGTCGGGTAGAAAATTGCAGAAGAGTTCGAGCGGTCTCAACTCATCGGATGATTTTAGCAGCGGTTTGGCTTCATGCAATGAACTTTGATATGCAAAAGTAAGAAAGGCCGCCCGATAGCGGCCTTTCTTTGAAGTTGAGTTGAGCCTCTTTACGGTTGTGCCTGCTGGCTGGTCGCTGACGCTGCAGAAGCGGCGTCCTGCTGCCCCTTGGCCGCGAACCAGTTGCGGTCCCAGAGTTCTTTGTAGAACTCGCCGGTCAGCTCAGCGGCACGAGGGCCGAAGGTGGGGCGTCCGCCTTCCAGGAAAAAGACAGTCACCAGGCTGCCTTGGGGCGTATCCGAATAGGAGGCAAACCAGCCGAAGCGCGTGCCTTTGTCCGAGCAGGTTCCGGTCTTGCCGAAGACAGGCAGTTCGTTGAAGTTGGCGCGCAGGCGGCGGGCGGTTCCGTACTCGACCGCGCCGGCCATGCCGTCCTCGATGTCGGGAACGTAGCGGGCGATGTCCAGGGTGCGCTTGACCTTGGGGGTAAGCGCGGCGGCTTCTTCCGGCGTGGTGGGATGCTGGAGGTAGTAGAGGGTTCCGCCGTTGGCAATGGCGGCAACGAATGCGCCAAGCTGCAGCGGAGTGAGCGAGACGCCCTGGCCGAAGCTGCACATGCGGCCAACGCCACCCTCGGCGGCGGGCAACTCCTGGTCGGGATAGACGCCGAGCTGTTCGCCTTCAATGTTGTAGCCAGCCAGCTCGCCCAAGCCGAATTGGTTGGCATAGTGGCGCACGCGGTCAAAGCCCAACTCGCGGCCCAGCTCCTCGAAGTAGAGGTTGTTGCTCTTGGCCAGAGCCTGGGTCATATTCATTCGGAAGCCGGCCAATTGGACGGGAGTCTCGCGCGTGACCAATCCTTCAGAGAGCGCGGCCATAGCCACAGTCAGCTTGATGGTGGAGCAGGGTTCCGCGCCGGGCGAGAGGGCCAGCTTCTGATTAACCATGGCCAGGATGCGGCCATTGGATGGGTCGATAACGACGGCGGTGCCGTTCATGTCGCCGAGGGCGTCGATAGCCGCCTGACGAACGACAGGGTCTTCGCCAGCTATGACATCGCCGGCAAGGAGGTCGCTGTTGGCAAATGAACTGGCCGTGAAGCGCTCGTAGAAGTGATGGCGGCGTCCGGCAGAGTGGGCTGCGTTGCGGGCATTGGCTCTGAGGCTGCCGCGCGCGGTCAGGCGGGCTTTCTGGCCAACAGGCGCGGCCTTATGCGCGCTATGGGCGGATGCGGTCCTGGCAGCCGGCTTGGCGGCAGCGGCATGATGGACGGCGGGATGTCTCTCTGTTGCCTTGGTGTGATGCTGCGTTGTCGGCGCATCCAGAGCCGAGGCCATTCTGGCGTAGCCGCCAAAGCCGATCAAAACCAATGCAATTGCCCATACGCGGGAAAAACTCATTCAGCCAGTTCCCTCTCTACCATCGGATTGCCGTGCATCAAGCTCTGCAAAACCACGCTTTTGCTGTTTATCGGCCAAACTGCTGTCCGCGATCAATTCTGCTTATCTTTTCTTTACCATACTTGAAATAGCGCAAGAAATCTTGGAATATTTCAAGTACTTCGAGCTCGTAGTGAAACTTCGGGTCAAACTCTGGTTTTGTTCCCCTTATCGAAATTCATTAGAGACAAAATACTACGGCTGCATCTTTGACGAAAGTGATGGGAAAGAGGCAAAACCCTTCAACTTCGTGCTCATTCAGGGGCCTAAAGGCCCCTGCTTCCTCCATCTTTAAAAGCCCAGCCGCCGCAGAAAAGTCGGCTTGTCCAGATCTGGCTGCGTGGTTTCATTGGTTTCGCGGTAGGGTGCCGGCGCGGGATTGGAGCGGGGCGGCTCCGGCGCTGGCGACTCCGGTTCGTCGCGTTCGTAATCACGGGCGAACTCTTCGCGTTGAGGAGGGTAAACCGGCTCCTCAGACAATTCGGCGAACTTTGGACGGTAGGAGGGAAGAACAGGCTCCGGCTCTTCGATTGGATAGTCTCTCTCCGGCTCGGCGGCCACGGGTTCTGAACGATCCGGCGCGACTTCCGCGGCGGAAGAAGAATAATAGGTTGGTTCATCCACCTCTTCCTGCTCGAAGCTCTCTTCCCGCTCTTCTTCGGGTTCTTCCACCTGGGAGAGGAAGCGCGGCGGGGCAGACGGAGCCAAGAACTGCTCAGGCTCTGGATCTGGCTCCGGCTCAGGTTCGCGCAACCTTTGTTCGGGTTCAGCCTGAGAGGCTGGAACCGAAGGGGCTGCTTCCTGAGAAACCGAAGCAGGAACGGCGGACACCAGCGGGACCGAGGCTATCGGCTCGGAGTCTTCGGGAACAGAAAGGACCGGCGTCTCAAGAACGTCCAGCATGCGCTTGCGGCGCTCCTGATTCTGATCGCGGAAGCCGGTGGCGATCACCGTAATCTTGACGTCTTCGCCCATCGATTCATCCAGCACAGCGCCAAAGATGATGTTGGCGTCCTCGTGCGCGGCGGCTTGAATCAGCGACGAGGCCTCATTGACCTCGGAGAGCTTGAGAGTGCTGGAGCCGGTGATGTTGATGAGGATGCCACGCGCGCCGTCGATGGCGCCTTCTTCCAGCAGCGGCGAAGCCATGGCCGCCTGCGCAGCCTCGCGGGCGCGATTGTCGCCGGAGCGGACGGCGGTGCCCATGACGGCGTGGCCCATGCCGGCCATGGTGGTCTTCACGTCGGCAAAGTCGCGGTTAATGATGCCTGGGATGGTAATGATGTCGCTGATGCCCTGCACACCCTGGCGCAGCACGTCGTCGGCGATGCGGAAGCTCTCAAAGAAGCCGGTGTCCTTGGCCACGGCCAGCAGCTTCTCGTTGGGAATGACGATCATGGTATCGACACTCTCCAGCAGTTCGCTCAGTCCCTGCTCGGCCTGTCGCTGACGGCGCTTGCCCTCAAAGCCAAAGGGGCAGGTAATCACAGCGACGGTCAGAATGCCCATCTCGCTGGCCAGCGAGGCGATCACCGGCGCGGCTCCGGTGCCCGTGCCGCCGCCGAGGCCGGCGGTGACAAAGACCATATCCGCGCCTTCCAGCGCCTCGATGATCTTCTCGGAGTCTTCCAGCGCGGCCCGTCGGCCCACGTCAGGATTGGCCCCGGCGCCGAGGCCGGAGGTGAGACGCACGCCCAGTTGCAGCTTGACGGGCGCTTGGGAGGCCTTCAGCGCCTGCACATCGGTGTTGGCGGCAATGAACTCGACGCCCTCCATGTGAGCCTGAATCATGCGATTGACGGCATTGCCGCCGCCGCCGCCCACGCCGATTACCTTGATGCGCGCTCCGCGCATCGGTTCTTCGTGGTACTGAATGCGCATCTCTACCCCTTCATTCTTCTGCTGATCCATTTGGGCTCCATCCTCCTGTTTCGTAATGTCAACGCAAGGATTAATGAGGAAATTATCCCGTTGACTTCTGTTTTCTTATTTTCTTCCAACGTCAATAACCGGCGAAGCGCCACCGCCGATAAAGAAGGTACAAGTGGTCCCATGAGCGCAAACATCTCGCTGCATCTTGATCCGCTCCAGTTGCAGGAACTGGTCCGGAGAAAGCTGCATGGCTTCACGATATGCATTATCGGCGGCGGCCCTGCTCTGTTCAGCTGCCTTACGCTGGTCCTCGGCGAGTTTCGTTTGCTGTTCGGTAATTGCCCGTTGCTCCTGAGCGGCTGTTTCGATTCTTTGGTTCTTGATGGCGTCCGGAGGGTTTACGCGTCCTACGTTGATTGCTGAAAAGAGAATAGGCACCCCGGTTTGCTGGACAATCTGAATAGCGGCTGTTGATACTTCTCTTCCAACTGCATCTGCTGCCGTTTGTGAGATAGCCATTTCCTGCATATCCCTCTTCTTGACAGCATCCCGAACCGCCGTTCGTAACGGCTGATCCACTGTACGCTGCCAGAATCCCCAATTTCCTTTTTCGTCGGTATCGGCTCCGTATTTGCTCACGAGTTTCACTGGATCGGTGATCGTAAATGTAGCTACAACGTGAAAGTTGACCGGAACGCCACTACTGGTCATCATGTCATCAAACTCCATATCGACGCGCTGCGGGAGCATATTGACATCAATGGCTGTGCTAGTCAATGCTCCAAACTCTCTCCCCGGCTGGACTGGAGTTGGGTCCACGCCGCCATGGCCGAAGAGAATAGGCTTCTTCACCCATACTGCTTCATGACCCGCATCGGGCGCGGCTACGCTGCATCCAGCCATTCCAATTACGAGAGCCGTTGTCGATACTACAGCAAGAATTCTGTTCATCATTATTCTTTCTCCAATTTGTAGGTGTTTCCGCCGCCAATTGTAACTTCCAGGTCGGGAGTTAAAGGAATCATTCCCATTAAAAACTTCCTGCGAATACGGCGCGCAGTCTGGAGGCCAGCGAAGGACTCTCCGCAGCGCGTTTCATGCGGGTGCGATTGGCATAAAGAATCATGCCAACCGCCACCGAATATCCCGGATTGACCAGTTCGGCAGGCATCTGCGAGATGCGCACGGGCAACCCGATGCGCGCCGGTACGCGCAACTGGCTCTCTGTAATATCCAGCATTCCGGGCAGCTGCGCCCCTCCGCCGGTGAGCACACAACCCGCTCCCAGTGCATCCAGCACGCCATTCTGGCGCAGATTTTCCTTGACCAGTTGCATCAGCTCACAGGCCCGCGGCTCCAGAATCTCGGCAATCCTGCGCCGCCGCACGACGCGCGGCTCGGGATGGGCAATCTCAATCTCTTCGTGCAATGGCACATCCGTCACTACGGCATTCCCGTAGCGGCGTTTCAACTCTTCGGCCAGCGTGACGGAGGTTTGCAGGCCCACCGCCAGATCATTGGTAAAGTGTTGCCCACCAATGGCAATCGAGCCGGTGTGCACCACCGCACCTTCAAAGAAGACCACCAGATCGCTGGAGTGGCAGCCGATGTCCACGAGGCAGACGCCCAGCTCCCGTTCGTCGGCAGAGAGCGTGGCCTCGGCGGCGGCAATCGATTCCAGAATCGTCTCTGTCACTTCGAGGCCGGCGCGGTTGGCACAGGTCACCGTGCTTTGCAGCGCGCTGCCGGAGCAGGTGGCGATGTGCAGATCCACCTCCAGCCTTTTGCCCACCATGCCCACCGGATCGAAGATGCCGGGCTGCTCGTCCAAGATGAACTGGCGGGGCAGCAGGTGCAGAATCTCGCGGTCTGGCGGGCGCTCAACCGCGCGCGCGCGCTCAACGGCGCTGCGCACATCTTCAGCGTCGATCTCCCGCATACGGCCGCCCAGTTCGATCCCGCCGTTGGTGTTCAGCCCGCGAATATGCGGACCGCCCACGCCCACGGCGCAATCGCCAATGTACAGGCCCGAGGTAAATTCAGTCTGGTCGAGGGCCGCCCGCACCGCTTTGGCCGCCGGACCCAGCTCGGCGATCAGCCCTTTGCGCATTCCCGCCGAGCCGGCCACGCCGTGACCACAATAGCGCAGCGCGCCTTCCACCAACTCCGCCGCCAACACGCGCGTCCAACTGCTGCCGATATCCAACGCAACGATTAAATTATCTTGCCTCTGCTTCATCTCGCTCACTTCATTTCGGTTACTGACCCATCCCGGCGGTTGTGGCCGGAGGTCTGATTGGCGCGCTTCTCTGTTGATTTGATGTCAGCGCGGCACGCTTGACCGCCGCGCGCCTTCTGTCCTTGAATTTGACTTTGGCGGTCTTGAGAGAGTTTTTTGCCTTCATGGAGGCCTTTCCAGCCGCATGATTCACTCCCTTCACCGGTTTGGCCTTGGCTTGCGGCTTGCCGCTAACCGCCTTGGGGGCGGATGCCTGCTTTGCACCTGCTAACCCTGCTGCTGGAGTTACCGCCGGCTTGGCATCATCCGCCGGCGCTGCGTTCTCTTCCGCCGCCGCAGCCTGCGCCACATTGGTTCCGACAGGCATGGACAGCACCGCGTGCCGCTCAATGCGCAAATCCACTGAGACCAGATCCGGATGCTGCTGACGCCATCCGGCGATGTTCTCCTTGTAACTCAGATAACGCTCCAGGAAGTGGTCTTGTCCTAATTGCAGAAGGACGGGATCGTCTTGCATCCTCATGCGCAGATCTCCAGAGTCGGTCAGATCCACATCCGAAATCTGAGCGGAGATCTTCTGCCCGCCAGAGTCCAAATCAGTTAGGAGGCGCTGGTAGAGCGCCATGCGCGCCCTGCGTTCTGGCAGCGAGTCGCTCGATTTGATCCCGGTGACCACTGGGAAGGAGTAATGGCGCTGCGCCATCATCGCTGCCGGCATTGATAGCAAGACGCCATCCGCATCCACCAAGCCGGTCAACCCGTTCGGCTGGAGCGCGAAGGCTACGGGCTGGCGCTCCACAACCGAGACGCGAATCTGATCCGGCAGAATGCGCATCACCGTCGCCCGTTCCACCCAAGGCAACTGCTCAAGTTGCCTGCGCCGCTCGCTCAAAGGGACAAAAAAGATATTGCGCCCGATGTCCTCACCGAAGACGGGCAGCATCTCGGACCTGCTGACTTCGGTCAGGCCGCTGGCTTCAATGTTGCCCGTTCCCGCTATGCGGAAGCGGGAGTCGCGGTCCAGATAATTTTTCAGAAGATAAGCTGAGGCGCCGAATCCTCCCAGCACCGTGAGCGCGGCCAGCAGAAGAAGCACGCGTCCCGCTGAAGATGCCGGACGCCACCAGAGATTGCGCGAGGGGTTGCGCGGGCGCTCAAAGCGGCTCCCGCCTGAGCGAGGCGCGCCCTTGAGTTCCTCGCCAGTCTGCGAAGATTCCTCGTCCCTGCTGGCGCTCGCAGGCGGCGTGACGACGGGCGCGCGGCCTGCGGGAGGCGCACTCTGCCGGGCGCGCCGCGCGATGGGCTCCGCGGGCGCTAAATCTTCCCAAGCCTGGGAACGGGTTCGGTTGCTGCTGGTGAGTGTCGTCACGCCTGAGCAAGGTCGTGAGAGCCGCCAGATTTCACTATAGACTTCGGCTCGTCAGGTTTTTTTTCAACGGACGCGAATGAACCAGTAATGTTACTGGGTGTTGCGTCTTGAGCCAGTTGTCGAAAAGAATTGTATGCTTTTGAAACCACATGCTGCGCCATTCTTTTCCGTGCAGCTGTGAACGCAGCTTGCCGCAGGGAGGCCGGCGTCAGACCAGCACCGGCAGGGTGGGCATGGCACCTTGCGCACGCGCTTCTTGGACCACAACTTCAAGATGTTGAAGGACTTCCTCCACGGTCATGGTATAGATCTCCCGCCGCGAGTCGTTGCCCTCTTCGATTAACTGCTTGAGGAACCGGCCCGCGATCTGCGCCGCCAACTGGTCGGTGATCACCTTGCCGGTCTGTTGCTTTTGCCGAACCCAGGCTTCCAGAGGCAAGGCAATCCACATCGGCCTGCCGCTGACCTCGAAGCGTACATCGACTGCGTCGGCATGGCGCGTGGCGATGGCCACCAGTGTGCCCTTCCAACAGCAATGCAACTCCTCGCCGCTCCAACGATCCGTCACCCGGAAATCTTCGTACATGCACATAGCCTATCTTTCTCCACGCTCCCCGGCAAGCGCGAATTGAAAATTCTGCCGTCTCTCGATATAAAGATGATTGAATGAACCACTTAAAAATATTTTAATCCTGCCATAAGATTTTTCCTCAATTCCTGGAATTCCCTGCCGATAACTTTTGCAGAGGGAGTTTGACACCATGATCATCTCGATTCCGATCTCCGACACAGTGGTCCGCGCCGCGCAAGACCAAAAAATGGTCCTTGAAGAATTTGTAGATATGCTGATTGATAAAGGCATGGCTACTACAACCGGACGCCCTATTGTGACCAGCGCCATCGACCGGATTCGCGCCCTGCGCACAGAGCTTCCGGTCGCCAAGCGATAATTTCCAGCCAGCCTCTTGCAGTGTGCCGGTGGACGCCTTGGTTCGCGCACTGATAGACTGATGGGGTTGCAGTCGCAGCGCCTTCGCTGTGCGAAGCCGCCTGCCAGTCTATCGACGAAGGATCAGAAGAGAGCCCGTGGACACCAAAACCCGCCATTCTTTGAAGCAGAACGCCATTGCCCAGGCAACCGCAAACAGCATGAATTGGGTGAGCGGCCATCGCTCCAGCGTGCAGCGCTGGGTCATCGTTTCAGTAACCGTGCTTTTGGTGGGCGGAGCGGCCTGGGGCTTCACAGCCTGGTCCTCCAGCAAGGCCCAATCAGCCCTGAGCGATGCGTTGGATGTCCTCAGCGCCCCGCTGGCGCAGCCCGGAGCCCCCGCCGAAAAAGGTAGCTACGCAACCAGCGCGGAGCGCGCCAAGGCCGCCAATCAGCAGTTCGCCGCCATTGCGCAAAAGTATGGCTGGCTCTCCGAAGGCGCCAAGGCTCATTACTTTGCCGGAGTCACCTACGAAGATCTGGGGAACAACAGTGCAGCTGAGACGGAATTGAAGACCGCCTCCGGGGCCTGGGACCGGAATCTTTCCAATCTGGCCAAGCTGGCCTTGGCCGGACTCTATCACCAGACTAACCGCGATGCGCAGGCGATTGATCTTTACAACGCTCTGGCCGCCAAGCCGTCGGACACAGTCTCCAAGGCTGTGGCGCAGCTTGATCTTGCGGACCTTTACGCCGCCACGGGCCGGCAGAGTGATGCGAAGGCGCTGTGGGCCAAGGTGAAGGATGACGACAAGGAAGGCCCCGCCGGATCGCTGGCCGCGCAGAAGCTTACCGGCAAGCCGTAAGACAGATGAAACCACTGAAAGGCTCGCGCAGCTGAGGCTTCGCGAGCCTTTTTGCGTTGCGAAGGATCAATTCGAGCATTTTGGCCTCCACTTGCGTCGGTTGGACTATGAGCGCGGGTCAGGCAGTATTCTCAGGTTGGATGAAGATCGCGGACAAGACTGTGAACGACAGGGTGAGCAGAGCGGCGGAAGAGGATGCTCTTGCGGCCCTGGTGGGCCAGTACGCGAGTACTCTTTATCGCGTCGCTTACTCGGTTCTGCGGAATGCAACCGATGCGGAAGACGCTGTACAAGAGGCCTTTCTGCGCGTGCTTCGCCACCGGGAGACGCTCGGCGAGGTGCGCGATCAGAGAGTTTGGCTGATTCGCATCGTGTGGAATGTGGTGCTGGACCGCAAGCGCCGCATGAAGACCCGGCCGGAGACCGACGACGTGACCGAACTGGCCAAGGTGCTGCCTGCCGAGGGACTGAGCGCCGAGGAGCGCGTAGTCGCCGCCGAGCATCATGCCCGTGTGCTGGCATGCGTCGAGCGGCTTCCCTCCAAAGAGCGCCAGGTGATGATGCTATCGGCCTTTGAAGAATTGAGCAGCGTGGAGATCGCCTCGGTCATGGGCATTACCGAATCCAGCGTCCGGTCGCGGCTTTTTCGAGCCCGCAATCTTTTGGCCGGTCTGCTGGATCATACGAGGAGCTTGCGATGAAGACAGGAAAATGGGATCAGGGATCAAAGATTAGTTCTGTCGAAGAGACTTTGCGGTTGATCGCCCGCCTCGCCGCTCCCGACGGGCTAGAGGAGCGAGTGCAGAAGAGCTTGCGAGTTGCTGCGGTTCCAGCTGCACACAAGGCGAGGGTTCTGAGTTGGCGCACGGTGACGCGTTCGTTCGACAGTTGGATGCAAAGCGGGGCACTGCGCGCGGCGGCGGCGGCGGCGATTGTTGCCGTGGTCGTGGGCGGCGGGTGGATTGTCTCCTCGCGCCTTCCGGCGGCGCAACTAGGCGTGGACTTTACAACTTCACAGCAAGGCCGCGCGCAAGGCGGATTCTCCGCAGCCGGGGCCAAGCGTACGCCGCAGACACTCGACAGGCCTCGCGTCGAAATCCCCGCCGGAGCGCATCCAGTGATGGCTGCTCCACAAGCAAAAGAGAAAGCCGATCAGTCGGCCACACGAAAAGCGCTTGAGCACGGCAAATTGACGCCGGTAAAGAAGACTTCCAAGGCGGCGGCCAGTTCCGTCGAGTAACAACCATTTCCCTGTCCGTGCAAATTCGCATCTCCCAATGACAGCCGGGAATAGGGTTCCGCAGACTGACCTGCCGTAGAATTAAATTATGCTCACGAATTTTAGAAATCAAATGAATCTGCTGGGCGCAATCGCCGGCCTCTGCCTTTTTCTTTCATCTCAACCGGTCTCCGGACAGACCATCGTGATCGATCAGCAAGGCGGCGGACGGGTCTTTGACGGAGTGGGCGCCATCAGCGGCGGCGGCGGCAACACCCGCCTGCTGATCGACTATCCGGAGCCAACCCGCGGCCAGATTCTCGACTATCTTTTCAAACCGAACTATGGCGCTAGCTTGCAGATTCTCAAAGTGGAGATCGGAGCGGATATGGATTCGACCGACGGCTCCGAAGCCAGCCATATGCACACGCGCGCCGACGAGAATTATCAACGCGGCTATGAGTGGTGGCTGATGGAAGAGGCCAAAAAGCGCAATCCGCGAATCAAGCTGGCCGCGCTGGCCTGGGGCGCGCCGCACTGGGTGGGCAACGGCAATTACTGGTCCCACGACATGATCGATTACATGATCAAGTGGATCATGCATGCCGAGTCGGATCATCACCTGACAATTGACTATCTGGGCGGACGCAACGAGCGCGGCTACGACCTTCAGTTTTACAAAGACCTAAAGGCGGCTCTGCGCGCCTATGGCTTGGGTGCAATCAAGGTAGTGGCTTCCGACGATTGGGAGAAAGTGGAGCTATGGAATATCGCCACGGCAATGAAAAATGACCCGGAGGTGAATGATGCCATCGATATTGTCGGCGTGCATGGACCGGGCTGGGGCGGCTATCCCACGCCCGACGCTTTGGAACTCGGAAAGCCACTGTGGGATAGCGAAGCTCACTTTGACGAGAACCCGCCCTACAATGAGATCGCGCGCAATATCAATCGCAACTATACCGCCGGCCGGGTTACGGCCAGCATCTATTGGCCCATCGTCAGTGCGATGTACGATAACCTGCCTTATGACGATATTGGCTTCATCAAGTGCAATCAGCCCTGGAGCGGGCATTATGTTATTACTCCCTCTCTGTGGGTGATTGCGCATACCGCGCAGTTCACGCAGCCGGGCTGGAGTTATATAGACGGCGCATCCGACTTTTTCAACGCGGACAATACTGGCGCGCATGGCAGTTATGTCACGCTACGCTCGCCGGATCGCGCAGATTTCAGCTTGGTGATCGAGACCGTGGAAGCGAAGAGCGCGAAGACGGCCCACTTCAAACTGGCTGGATTCGCGCAGAAAACCCTGCACCTTTGGACGACCAATCCCGGCTCGGCGAATCAGGCGGATTGGTTTATGAAGCAGGCCGATATTCAACCTGAAGCGGGCGAGTTTTCACTCGACCTGGAACCGGGCCGTCTTTACACCGTGACCACCACCGCCGGCCAAAGCAAGGGCGATGCCGCCGCGCCTCCTTCAGCGGAGTTCACGCTGCCCTTCGCGGATAACTTCAAGAGTTATCCCATGGGCAAGATGCCAAAGTATTTCTCTGACATGGTCGGCGGATTCGAGACGGCGGAGTGCAAAGGCGGGCGCGCAGGCGTCTGTCTGCGGCAAGTGGTTCCGGAGGAGCCGACCTCGTGGAAGACAACCAAGCAGCGCCCCTTCACAATGGTAGGCAATCTCAATTGGTCGGACTATCGCGTATCGAGCGATGTGCTGCTGGAACAGGCCGGGGCCGTCGATCTGATTGGACGCCTCACCGGCATGAGCGGCGCGGACGTGCCTAACTCCTACGTGTTGCGCCTGGCCAACACAGGCGATTGGTCTCTGCTGAAAACGGCGAACATGGACGGCGAGAAAAACAAGAAGGTGCAGGATGAAACTGTGCTGTCGCAGGGCAAGGTGAGTGCTCTTGGCGTCAACAGTTGGCACACTCTGGCGCTGACCTTCCAGGGCAACAGCATCACCGCCGAGATCGATCACGTTACGGTCAAAACTATCGCAGACTCCAATTATGCGAAAGGGATGGTTGGCTTAGGAACTCTGCCGTATGCTTTGGCGGAGTTTGACAATTTCAAGGTCGAGCCGGTTGCGGCGAAGTAGCCGGTAGTGTGAAATGCTGATAGCTGTCTATTTGTTTGGAGTGGTTGGTTGGGGTTCGTGGTTCCCATCCTTCCCGCAAATGACGCGGGAAGGATGGGGCACCCAACATTCATTGTGCCCAACTTGCATGGTGCCCCACATGCCCACCCAATCATTTTGGGTTAGTTAGAGATGGGGCACTCGCCGATTAAGGTTCGTGGTATTCCACACTTTATTGGCAGGTTAAAGGTTTGGCGCCCAGCCGGCGTAAGAAGAGGGCCGCCCCAAGCAGTGAAATGCCAAACAGTAAGTAGATCGCTGTGGATCCTTCCGGTGTGTCGACTTCCTGGGAGCCTGATGCGAAATAGTCGGTGCCATTGGGATCGGGCGCAACACTCGGATCTTCGTCATCATTGGGGAGCGTGACACCCACAGGGTCGCCGTTTCCGTCAAGCGTGACCAAGGAGGGCGTCAGCGAGCCGGAGGTGCTGCCAAGGTCGGTCTCGAAATCGCCGAGCGCGCAGGTGGCGTCGCAACCCGCAGGGTCACCCACGATCATCATGTTGGCGAAAAAGACGCCTGTAAACGGGTTGAAGGAGTTAAAGAAGGCGAGTCCGCCCCCGAATACAGGGCCCGGCCCACCGGCCCAGATGTAGGCCGCGGGGGTTACCCACTGCGCCGTGGGGATGGAGACATCAGCTCCGATGAAACCATTGGATTCGCCCAAGAAGGTATCGTATGCGTACCAGAAGCCAGGAATGGTAAGGAGTGAGAGAGATACATAGTTCTCGGCTTGGAGGGGAGCCCCCGGCGCGAGGGCGGTGACAGCGGACCAACCCGCAAGAGGCTGGGGATTGCCTGCGCCCCAATTGGGGACTGCAGTGATGGTGTAGAAGTAGAAGGGAGCCGCGGCGGCCGGACGGGCAATACCCAACATTGCGATCACGCCCGCCGTGGCAAGAAGAACTCTCTTGAGCACAGCAAGGGTATTCATTATCAACCTCCTGGGAACGGTGCGGCAGGCCCGGGAGCGGTCGCAATCCAAGCCTGCAGGTGAGGGACACGATCACCGACCCTTTATCACTGAAACTTGATATTTCTTGTACTTACGGGGGATTCAGGATCGGCCAGGGGAAGCTAACACGATCTTATAGAAAATAATACTATCAAAAATCTTAAAAAGGCAATAAAAATACGGATCATACGGATCGGTGAAAGATGGGCTATGTCCTAATCCAACCAAATCGCGATGCGCGTCTTGCCTGCGGCTCCAGCGGCAAAACCCGGCCACGCTTGCCATTACTGAAATCGTAAAATTGGCTTCATCGTTGCTCCTCGTATTGCCTGCGCTCCTGCGCCTCGGCCGTCTATGCGGCAATACTGAAGGGTTCGATTTTTGGAATTTTCTTGCGCTTGGCTTGCGCAAATTCATACGACGATTGCATATCGAACCAGAAGCTAGGATGGGTTCTCAGCGCTGCCGAGAGGCGCAGCGACATCTCCGCCGAGATACCCGCGCGGCAGTTAAGAATCTTGGAAAGCGTCACGCGCGAAACGTGTAGATGCTTCGCCAAGTGGGTAATGTTCATACCTTCCACATATTCCTGAAGCACCTGGCCGGGGTGCGCCGGATTGTGCATTTCCGTGGGCATATCGTCTCCTTAGTGGTAATCCCGGTAATCGACGAGAATGGCGTCTTCGCCTTCAAATGTGAAGGTCAAACGATAATTTCCGTTCACTTGGATCGACCAATGCCGCTCACTGCCTTGCAGTCGATGCAATCCCCAGGAGAGCGGAGTCGCCATGTCGGACGCCTCTTTTGCTTCGTTAAGCGCGGTCAACTGCACACGCAACTTTTGCGCATGATGCGGTTGAATTCCGGCCTTGCTGTCGGTCTTGTAATACTTCTCAAGTCCGGCATGGCGGAATGACTTTATCATTTATTAACCATAACGCTACGGTTTACGGTTGTCAAGAATGGTGTCGGGAACGATTCCCAGGTTTGAAAATCCAAACCTGGGTTACCCATCTTTGGCAGCGATCAGACCTAGACCACCTCCCTTTCAACGACACGAGGACATCAATCGATCACCCAACATTCGATTAAATGTAAAATCCGGCGCGGGAAGAGCGGTCTGGTCGGATAATTTCACAAGTCTATACCTAGGATGGAATGTATTAGCACTACCGTCGTCGAGGCGTGCGAAGTTGACATAAAAAGCCGTAAACTGACTCCCAATAGCATTATGAACAAATGTCTGAACTGATACGACTTCGCCTCGTATACAGTAGATAGTATTCGCCTGTTTTGTATTGAGAAGGTATGTAGACATTTGATTGCTGAGTATTAAGAATTTCGCACTAAGATTTCCATCGAAATGAGAAATTGCATAACCCATACCACTATGTGACTCTCGCGCTGCAGCAAGGATGGGATTAGCAGCTTCTTCTGCGTCTTCATCTATGTCTTTTGCGTCCTTTGCGGTAATCTGTGCATTATGAGCCATGAGCAACCGAACCATCTCCGAACAATTAAAGTACTCTGCTGCCTTTAACGGGGTATTACCAGCTATATTCTTGGCGTTAATATCAGCCCCGCTGGAAATTAGAATCTCGGCAATACTTAACCGCGATTTTGCCGCTGCGTAATGTAAAGGCGTATTGCTATCATTATCAATAGCATTGACATTTGCTTTATTGGCGATGAGGAATTCTACCAAATCTCTTCGATCCTTCCCAGCTGCCCAATATAATGGAGTTCTACCGTCATTATCCCTGAAATTTACTACATCGGGGTTGGATTTTACCAATATTCTTATCGTTTCTAGATCTGCGTTATGAGTCAAATCTGTCATAATCTGAATTCGCAAATCCATGTCCCTGGTCTCCAATGCAATCTTCGCAAGGAGTGCATTGTCGGTCACACGTTGTGTAACCTCCATTCGCACATCCCGATCAGGAGTCTCTAAGGCTACCTTGGCCATTAACGCCTGGTCCGTTATCCTCTTCACAGCCTCTTCTCGTACATTAATGTCAGCATCTTGAACGGCAACCCTCGCCAGTAAATTCTGGTCTATCAGGTATTCGACAGCAGTCTGTCGCATACTCGCGTCCTTGTCTTCAAGCGCCGTTTTTGAAAGTTCATCACATGCTTTTTGCTTCCCGGATTGACAAGCAGACGCAAGTTGTTGGACCTTGTGGATACTAGTAGCACTCAGCCGGATAGGGACAATAACTGCGTAAAAGACAACCAATGTCAGGATAACGCATTGAGACAATGCTAACCGATGACCAAAGCTATCGTAACGAACGCTCATAGTTACTCTAATCCTCCAGATCGACAAATTATCCGGTTCGAAAACAATTGAAAGTATACCCAGGTCTCGATTAGGAGACCTGGGATCCCAGTTCTAGCGTTCCGCCCCCTCCAGGAAGCGGATGACGGACTCGATGCCCAGCTCGAAATTTTTCAAGTTGAACTTCTCGTTGGGGGCGTGGATGTTGTCGTCGGGGAGGCCGAAGCCCATCATCACGCTGGGAATGCCGAGATGGCGGTCGAAGTCGCCGACGATGGGAATCGACCCGCCGGAGCGGATGAAGACCGTCTCCTTGCCCCAGACCTCGCGCAGGGCGGTGGTGGCGGCCTGGATGTAAGGATTATCGACGCGGACCAGGCAGGGGTCGCCGGAGTGAATCAGGCGGACCTCAATGTCCACGCCTGCCGGGGCGATCTTCTCGACGTAGTCCTTGTAAAGGGCAAAGGTCTTGGCCGGGGTCATGCCGGGAACCAGGCGCATGGAGACTTTGGCGAGGGCTTTGGCGGGGATGACCGTCTTGGCGCCGGCGCCGATGAAGCCGCCGGGGATGCCGTGCACGTCCAGCGTAGGCCGCGCCCATGTGCGCTCCAAGACGGTGTAGCCGGCCTCGCCAACCAGCGTGCGAGAGCCAACCTCGGTGATGCGATAGTGCTCCTCGTCGAAGGGCAGGCTGTCCCAAGCTGCCAGCTCCTCGGGGCTGGGCGGGATGATGTCGTCGTAGAAGCCGGGGATAAGGATGTGGCCCTCTTCGTCCTTGAGGCGGGCGAGCATCTGCGCTAGCGCAATGAAGGGATTGGGGGCAGCGCCGCCGTACATCCCGGAGTGCAGATCCTGCTTGGCGCCGCGGACTTCGAGCTCGGTATAGATCATGCCGCGCAGGCCGACGCACAGGGTGGGCAGGCCGGGAGCAAAGAGCTCGGTGTCCGAGACCAGGGCGAAGTCCGACTTCAGCTCCGGCGGCTTGGAGGCGACAAAGGCCTCGATGCCCTCGCCGCCGACCTCTTCTTCGCCTTCAAAGAGGACGCGGACGTTGAGGGGCAGCTTGCCGTTCGCGGCCAAGAGTGACTCCAAACCCTTGATCTGCGCCCAGACCTGGCCCTTGTCGTCGCAGGTGCCGCGGCCGTAGAGGTTGCCGTCGCGCTCGGTTGGCTCGAAGGGCGGCGAGATCCACTCGTTTTCTGGGTCGGTGGGCTGGACGTCGTAATGGCCGTAAAAGAGCGCGGTGGGCTTACCGGGAGCGTGCAGCCAGTCGGCGTAGACGAGTGGATGGCCGTCGGTTTCCAGCAGGCGCGCATGCTCGAAGCCGATGCGGGTCAGCTCGGCCAGGATGAACTCGGCTGCGCGGCGGCAATCCCCTTTGTTCTCCGGCAGCGTGGAGATGGAAGGAATGCGCAGCAAATCCTTCAGTTCGCTCAAAAAGCGGGGATGATTCTCTCGTGCGTAGGCAACAGCAGGTGAAGACATGAGTTCGCTCCCTCAAATGGAATTTCAGTATCAAGACAGGATTATAGGCGCTGAGACTCCTTCCGGTCAGGCTGGCGCATTCAGTGCGCGCTACAACTAGAGTCGTTCCCTTTCAAAATATCAACGCAATCAGAGATTCCTTAAAAGTAACAATTGTGAACCGTGAACTGCTCTACGGTTCCCGCCAATAATTCGCGCGAGCCACGATGCGCGCGCCGTAATCATCTACCGTGCGCACGCGGATAGAGTGCAGACCCGGCGTCGGGTCGGATGGGCTGAAGGTGATCAGATAGCGGTTGTGGGCGTGCTGCGCGCTTTCAACGATGCGGGCCTCGAAGGCTTTGTCGCCGGTGAAGAGGTGGTACTCGCCGCCGCTCATGGCCGCCAGCTCTTTGCTCACATTCTTTTTGAAGGCAGGAATGATCATCGCCAGCGTCGAAACGATGTTCATCGTCCGATCTTCGCCACTGTCCTTGATGTCGTGGCCCAGCTCGGCGCGGACGGGAGAGAAGGAAACGCTCAGCACCAGCACATCCGAGCCGCCGATCTTGGCAATCAATTGCACCGGCTTGATGTGCTTGCTGCCGTGGTCGCGCTCTTCGCTGATGAGCAGCAGCACGCGCCGATATTCCTTGGGCTGCGTCTGGAGCAAATCGACGGCGTAGCTGACGGTATCCAGAATCGCCGCGCCGCCCGTGCCCGGCTCCAGGTTTTTGAGCGCCTCGTTGATCTCTTCGCCGGAGTGCGTGAAGTCGCGGATCAGATGGGGCTTCGCGTCAAAGCCCACCAGCGCGGCCTGGCTCTTGTGATCAGCTAAAAAAAGATCGAGGAGCGGCCCCAGCTTGGCAAGCTTGTCGAACTCCAGCACGCTGACGCCGCCCTGCTCCACGGCCACCACCAACGCCACCGGCGCCGTATCCATCTCCTCCTGCACACGAATCTTCTGCGCCACGCCGTTGTCTTCCAGAATAAAATCTTTTTGCTTGAGGCCATAGATCACGCCCCCGCCTCGCTTTTCGACGAGAGTGGGCACAAGCACTTCGTTGGCCGTCACGTGCAGAGTTGTGATCTCTTGAGAGGCTTCGGCGTGGCTGCCCGGCAGCGGCTGCGGAGGCTCAATGGGAGGCAACTGCTGCGCGGAAACGGTTGTTGCCGCCAAAAACCCCAAGACTGATGTCAATGTAAGGCAAAAAAGATTAGCTCTCATGCGGGAAATTACTCCAACTTCAATCCACTGTCCATTTGCGAGTAATTGAATCGTAGACGATTGAATGCCCTAGAGTTGTACCGTACCATACGATGAAGTGGTGTTCGTCTTCTCGTCTGTAAAAAGCCTGTTCGTCTTGGTTTTCGGAAATACCTAGATCATCCTGTGAGGCAGGAAGCTGAGCATGTCGAAGCTGATATGCCTCAACCTTTCTCACGAGATCTTCTGCTTCATCTTTCCGTGAAGGTCCACATCCAAACAGAAAAATCAAGATTCCAAATTTAATGACTGAAATCAAACGGTGACGATGAAGATTCATCCCCATTTCCTCTTTCCGTCCGTTACGTCCGCTTATGCACTTCAGCGTCCATGCGGCTAATCCAGCCCAGATAGCGCAGAAACTCCCAACGCTCGGCCCACAGGAAGCAAAGCACATCCTTGGCGGTGATCGTCTCGGCCTTCTTGCCGGAGTAAGTCTCCACGCGCCAGCGCATATAAGGGCTGCTCCAGGGGGTGAGCCGGTGGCCGCGTGTCGAGTTCCAGAGAAAACGGATCGGCGCTAGGATGGCGAATCGCATATAAAAACAGTGTACAGTGGGCAGTGACCTGCGGTCAGTTTTCAGATGCCGTTTTCAGGCTTGTTCGTCGCCTTCCGGTTCGCGCGAAAAGAGATCGGGTTGGCCGATAGAGGGAGCGGCGGTTGTCCGCATGCGAGTGGATGCGCCGATCAGGCCGACAACTTCGAGCGACTGAATGGCCTTGCGGGGCAGGTAGATGCGCTGCGTATTGGAGCGGGTGTCGGGCGGGGTGAGCAGCAGGCCGGCGCCTTCAACGAGCGAGCGGTCATTGGCGGCCAAGCCTTCCAACTCCTCGCCGTCGGTGAGGGTCATGCGCAGCCAGAGGCCGGGAGTACGCGGACGGATGGAGAAGCGTTTGTGGAGGAGGCGCTCAGGGTTGGTGGAGTCAGCCGCCGGGAGGTCGCGGAGATAACAGACCCACTTGACCTGCTCCCAACGGATGCGCAGGAGCTTGCCGTTGAGGTCGAGGAGCTCCAGTTCGGCGGTATCCTGGCCAAAGCTGGGAGTGGCATAGCCAGCGCTCCATTCACGGGAGAACAAGCGTACGATCACCGGCTTGCGCGAAGAGGCCATTGCTCTGGATTGTCGCACGAATAGATGGAGTACCGGAAAGGGACGGTAAAAACTTCCGCAAAGGGGGAGCTAGCAAAAGCCGGCCACATGTGTTAATGTACTGGATTGAAACCATTGCTGGAGCTTGCTGTAAGGCTAATGGCATCAGTTACTTGGATGCTGAAAGTAACCAGCGGAAGCAGGAAACGGAATGCCCGACTACATTTATCTTCTGGAAAACCGGCTCTCGGCCGATCAGCGAAGCGCTTTGCGCCATCTGCGCGAGGCAGCGCGCGAGGCGGGAACAATCCTGTTTCTTACCGGCGACGCAGTGCGTGAACTAACCAGTGGCCACTCGGTGCGGGCTCTGGAAGTGGCCGTGCATGGCAATGCGCTCAACCTCAAGAAGGGCGTTGAACAGCGCGGAGCGAAGGTGTGGGGTGAAGACGAAGTCTCTGGCGCTCTTTTTCTGTGCTTTCCTGGAACGGTGCGCGTGGATCTGGTAAGCACGCATCGCATTGAATATCCCAAGCCGGGCAAGCCCGTCTATCACGCGGCCGCGATTCAGGAAGACCTGCGCCAGCGCGACTTTACCGTGAACGCGATGGCTATCTCACTGAACGAAGGTTCGTACGGGCTGCTGATGGACCCAACCAACGGTGCGGCGGACATTGAGACAGGAACGCTGCGGCTGGTATCGAATTACGGATTTCTGGAAGAGCCTTCTCTGCTGATTCGGGCGACGCGCTATTTGGCGCGGCTTGGCTGGGAGATGGACCCCAAAACCAAGACGCGCTATGAGAACGCCAAGGAAGAGGGCGTGATCGAGCATCTTTCCGCGCAGGCGCGCCGGCAGGAGTTGGAGCAGATTGGTCACGAAGACGAGGGCTTGAAGGTGATGCGGGCGCTGGAGGCCGAGGGCTGGATGGAAGTTCTCTTCCCGGCCTGGGGTTCGGCCAAGGCCGACGAAGAGGGTCTGACTGCGCTGCACGATCTGGCTGTCGAGCTGCTATTGCAGGGCGTTCATGCCGATATGTCGGCGGCGCAGATGCGCATGCTGACGGCCAAGCTGACCGCGAAGGATCTGGCGGCGCTGAAGAAGCTGATGCTGCGGCCGGGATTTGTGGAGGAGTGGAACAGCCTGGACGCGCTGGCAGCGGGATTTGCCAAAGAGTTGCTGGCCAAGGAAAACGCCACGCCCTCGGTGAGTTATAAGCTCTTTTTGAGTTATGATCCGGAGGCGATTCTATGGCTGGGATACACCAGCAAGGATGAGGCGGTGCGGGAGCGTTTCAACCTTTTCCTCAAGGTTTGGCCGGAGGTGCGCCAGCGCATTCCACATGCTTTGCTGCAGGAGATGCGCATTACGGCGGAATTGCCTGCTTACAGCGAGATTGTGCAATCCATCTTCCTGGAGCTTCTAGATGGCAAGCTGGGAACAACGGAGGAGTTGCGCGCCTATCTGGAGCCGTATTCGCCGCCCGCTCCGCCGCCTAAGGAGACGATCAAGCGCCCGCGCGCCAAGCGCGGAGATGCCAAGTTGAAAGATGACTCCTTCGACGAAGATGAAGAGGTAGCGGAGGATGATTTGGACGACGACGAGGATCTGGACGACATCGGCGGAGAGGATGACGATCTCGATCTTGGACTGCACCTTCCAAAGGTGGATCTGGAGATTGATTTGATGGAAGAATCGGAAACTCCGGCCACCAGCGAAGAGGATGATGATGAAGAGGATGAAGAGGATGACGAGGAGGGGCATTCAAAGCCGGCACCCAAGACAGAGCCCGCCAAGCGCGCCACTCAGGCTCCCGCCGGGACCAAGTCGGTGAAAGCTCAGCCGGAAGTTGCGAAGAGTCTTGCGGCATCTTCCAGTCCGGAGCCGGAGGAGGAAGCAAAGCCCACGCCAAAGAAAACGAGCAAGCCGGAGCCAAAGCCCGCGCCGGTTAAGGCTGCACCGGTTCAAACTCCAAAACAGCTTCCGCCCGCAAAGCCGGTGAGTAAGAAAGCAGCGGTTTCCAAGCCAACTGCCAAGACTCCGGTAAAACCTGCGGCGAAATCTTCGCCGGCCTCCGCGCCCGCAAAAAGCAAGGTTGTTTCTGTGCCAATCCGCAAGGCGGGGCAAGCTGGCAAGCCTTCTGCCTCCAGCGCCAAGAAACCCGCGCAGAAGCCGGTTAAAAGCCGCTAGGTATTTTTTGGGTACTCAATTGCAATAAATGTTAGACAGTTGTAATAATAGTTGCATCATCGCAATAACGTTTTACTCCTATCCTAAAAAGAGGGAGGGAGCGTAAGCGATGCCTGAGCACGCCGGAAGGCCTGCGCTCAATTTCCTAATTTCTCCGATTTTCACGGATCTGCGCCGCAGCGATATTTTTAACGGGCAGCGTTTCCATCTTCGGTTGGCCTGGATTGATAATTCCAGCCGGCGGAGGGATGGCCCTGTGTTCATCGTTGTGGACTGAAATGGAAATGATAGACAAGATGCAGCCAGCGAATCGGTTTTCGCGGGATATGAAGGCAAGTTGCAAGCTGCAGGGAGCGGTAATCCGGTGAATACAGACAGTACTCTCTTTCTCGATGTGCCTATGGAGTCCCTCGTCATCGAAGATTTGTCGATTGCGCTCATCGGTCCCGATTATGAGCGGCGCAAGGCGGCATCCGATGTGTTTTCCAAGTGCCAGGGCGGCGTGATCCGCGAGTTTGCCACTTATCCGCCCAGTTTGAACGACGTGCCCAAACTGCTGGAGCAGCACTATGACGTCATCATTATTGATTTGGACAGCCGTCCCGAATATGCGCTTCAACTGGTGGAGAAGATCTGCGCCCAGGGCGCGCCGACGGTGATGGTTTATTCGATGAATGCCGATTCGGAGCAGTTGGTTCGATGTATGAGGGCAGGCGCGCGCGAGTTTCTTACCTTGCCTTTTATCGAGAGTACAGTTACGGATGCTCTTGTCAGGGCCTCGGCCCGGCGTCCTCCCGCGCCACCCGTACCGAAGAAGGTGGGCGGCCGGTTACTAGTCTTTCTGGGCGCCAAGGGCGGGGACGGCGTGACCACGCTGGCCTGCAACTTTGCCGTATCCATGGCCAAAGAGTCAGACCAAAGCACACTGTTGGTCGATCTGGATTTACCGCTGGGCGACGCCGCGCTGAACCTGGGCGTGGTCGCCGAGTACTCGACGATCAACGCGCTGCAGAATGCCGCACGGTTGGATTCGGCCTTTCTCTCCAAGCTGCTGGTCAAGCATAACTCGGGCGTCTCGGTGCTGGCCGCGCCGGGCAAATTTCCGCAGTTTGACGCCTCGCATGAAGCGATTGACAAGCTACTCGACGTGGCGCGGCAAGAGTTTGACAACGTGGTTGTCGACATAGGTTCCCGTCTTGATCTGATGGGGACCAGCCTCTTCAAGGAAGGCTCCACGATTTATCTGGTCATGCAGGCCGGCATCGCTGGACTGCGCAACTCGAATCGCTTGATCTCGCAGTACTTCGCCACCAACGTTCCGAAGCTGGAGATTGTACTCAACCGCTTTCAATCGCGTTCGATGGGCGTGGCGGAAGAGCAGATCACCAAGGCTCTGACGCGTCCGGCGCAGTGGAAGATTCCCAACGACTATGCCGCCGTGCGGCGCATGCAGCATACGGCAATTCCGCTGGCGCTGGAAGACTCGCCCATCTCCCGGCTGATCCGGCAGATGACCCGCACCGCATGCGGCCTGCCCCCCATTCCGGAAAAGGGCTCATCGGATAAAGGCTCAGGCTTCAGTCTCAAGAATCTGGGCCGCAGCTTTACGTCGAAGATCTCTTCATCCGAGGAGCAGCCAACCGTTTCAAAGTCTGAACAAGAGCCTATTGCGGAGAAGACTGCCGCTCAGGCTTCCGAGGCTTCGGCTCCTGAGACTCTCGTTCCCGCCGCTTCGGCGGACGTCCCTACGGAAGGCGCCGTGGATGCAAACCAGGAGCCTGCCGCGGTTGCCCAATCCGCGACCGGAGTGCAGTCGCCGTCCGCGCCCACTGAAACTGTAGCAGCGAAGGCGAAGGATTCGCCCGATGCGAGCGCCTCGGCTTCATCGAGCGAACCGGAGACGCGCACTTATCGCGGCGCCACCTATGCGAAGGGCACAGATGGAAAGTGGTATCTGCGGAAGGCACTGGCTGTCGCGGAGAGCGCAGCGGAGGAGGCAATGGAGCAGCAGGCTCCCGTAATCGACTGGCCTGCACCCGCTCCCATCACTTATGGCGCGAAGTTGAGCGCCGCGCAGCTGAATGCAACGGCATCGGTCCCCGGCGAGTTCGTCTACACTCCCGTTGAAGGTGAGTTGCTGACGGCGGGCGAGCATTCGCTCGCGGCAGTCTTCAAGCCTGAAGATAAAAAGAGTTATGCAATTGCAGAGGCTACGGTTACGCTGGCGGTGACCAAAGCAATTCCGGCGATCAACTGGGCCGCTCCAACGCCAATTACTTATGGCACTGCGCTCGACGATGAGCAGTTGAATGCCACAGCATCGGTCCCTGGCGAGTTCACCTATGCTCCTGCTGCCGGCGTGGTATTGGCCACGGGAGAGCATTTGCTTTTGGTTTCGTTTAAGCCGGCCGAGGCCGTGTCTTATGAAGCGGCCACTGCTGAAGTGCAAATCTCCGTAACCAAGGCGATTCCGGCAATCATCTGGGCTGCTCCAGAGCCCATTACTTATGGTACGGCACTCGACGATGAGCAGTTGAATGCCAAGGCATCGGTCCCCGGCGAGTTCACCTATACTCCCGCTGCCGGTGAGGTGCTGGCCTCGGGGGTGCATTCGCTTTGGGTCTCATTCACTCCGGCCGACGCCGCGTCTTATGAAGCAGCCACTGCTGAAGTGCAAATTTGCGTAACCAAGGCGATTCCGGCAATCAACTGGGCAGCTCCAGCGCCAATTACTTATGGCACGGCGCTCGACCAATCGCAGTTGAATGCCAAGGCATCGGTCCCCGGCGAGTTCACCTATACTCCCGCTTCCGGTGAGATGCTGGCTGCGGGAGAGCATTCGCTCTTGGTTTCTTTCACGCCGGCTAATGCCGTTTCTTATGATTCAGCCTCCGCAAAAGTACAAATTTTCGTATCCAAGGCGATTCCAGCAATCACCTGGAACGCTCCAGCGCCGATTGCTTATGGAGCGGCGCTGGGCAGCTTGCAGTTGAATGCCAAGGCGTCGGTGCCGGGCGAGTTCGCCTACACTCCTGGTGGCGGTGAGGTGCTGGTAGCGGGAGAGCACACGCTCTCGGTCACTTTCACGCCACGGAATTCCGCCAATTATACGGATGCTGAAGCTACCGCGCCGCTTTCGGTGACCAAGGCAACGCCGATTGTTCTATGGCCGGCCGCAGAGGCAATCAGAGAGGGCGTGGCACTCGGCGCAAACCAACTGAACGCCACGGCGCTGGTCGAGGGAAGATTCGACTACTCTCCGGCAGCGGGAGAGGTGCTGGCGGCGGGAACGTATACGCTTTCTGTCACATTTATGCCCAAGGCTGCCGCGCAGTACAACACCGTTCAGTCCACTCAACTGCTGACGGTGATCAAAGCCGAGCCTGCCGATCGAAGCGCCTGCCCCCGCTATGGCTGACGCAAGCGATGAACTCGTTGCGTCTCCGCTCGAACCCTCCACTGCTGTTGGGACGGAACTTGAGGCTATGCCATCGTCCACATCCCTCGCGCCGGAAACGCCGTCCGAGGCGGCATCCGTAGAAGCAGCAGTCGAGGTCGAGGCCGCCCCCGCGGTTGAGGCTCCCACCGAGCCGGTCACTGTGACTGCCGAAGAGGCTATTGAGGAGACGGCTGAAGCGGCTCCGGAAGAGACTTCCGCAGCCCCCCTCGTCGAGCCAGAAGCAGCGCCCGTGATCGAAGCTCCTGCCGAACCGTCCGGGGAAGAACTCATTCCAGAGCTGGAGAAGACTCTCGCCGAACCGGTCGCGAAGCTGGTTGTGGAAGCAGTCTCCGCAGAACCGTTGGCGGCTTCCTCCGTGGCGGCGGTTGAGGCGAAGGCGCCGGCCACGGAGACGACCACTGAAGCGCCTGAACAAGCTTTGGTCAAGATTCCGCCACCCAAGTTCACTTTTGAAGCCGGATCGGGGCTCAATCTGATGGGTACGGCCGTCTTCCCGGACGGCACCACGATCTATCTGGTCATGCAGCCAGGGAGCGGCGGTCAAGTGGACTCGCAAAAGCTGGTTTCGCAGTTCCTTTCCGGCGGAGAGCTGAAGCCTGAGATTGTGATCAATCGCTATGAGCCGCGCTCTTTCGCCGAAGGAGATGAGCAGACAGCGGAAGATCTGGACCAGGACGGGAATCTGTCCGCCGCATCGATGACGGATGCAGCGGTCCAGTCTGCCTCCAAGCCGCACAAGGCACCGGAAAAGAAGAAAGGCTTCCTGAAAGGCTTGCGCAAGAGTCTTTGGGCGAAAGTTTCCGCCAGTGAGAAGACGAAGGAGTTCACGCAGTTGGGCCTGAAGGAAGAGCAGGAGGCTGAGGCTCCGGCACGGTTTGCGGCCACGGCGCAGGTTCGGGTCAACGCCGCGTCTGTTTCTGTCAACGCGGCGGAGGAGGAGACGCAATTGGAAGAGGCGTATCGCGTTCCGGCTCCGCAAGTGGAAACCCGCACCTACCAGGGCGCCACCTACGTGAAGGGGGCGGACGGCAAATGGCATCTGCAGCAGACCCCACGCCGGGCCGTGAGAAGAGAGACTTCCCCCGCCGCTGCTGCCAGCACCGAAGCGCAGAGCGCGTCCGCCGAGGTTGAGCCGGCGCCGACGGTTCCAGCTCAGCCAGCTCCGGTTGAGGCTGAGCCCCTCCCTGTCGCTCAAATTCAAACAGAGCCGCAGGCCGCCGCGTCTGATGCTGTCAGGAAGAATGAGCAGCCGGCGCCGGTTGAGACCGCACTTCCGCCTGCTTCCGCGGAGACAGAATCGACGGTTCCGGCGGCCGAGCTGCCTGTTGTCGCAGACGAAGTCGAATCTCAGCAGGATGCAGACGAAGTTGCCGCTGTGCCGCGGGTGAAGACTCAAGTCAAAGCTCAACGCAAAAAACCGGCCAAAGCAGCGGTTCGCGTGGTCAAGAAGTCCGCCGTTAAGACCCCAGCGAAGGCTGTTGCCAAAGCCAAGCCTGCAGTGAAGACCACCGTCCAGTCCAAGAAGGCTGTAGAGGCTTCTGTGAAGTCTGTGGCCAAGTCCAAGAAAGCTGTGAAAGCTCCTTCGAAGGCTTCAACCAAAGCTAAAAAGGCTGTGAAGGTTCCTGTGAAGACCTTCGCTAAGGCCAGAAAGGCTGTAAAGTCGCCGGCAAAAGCTTTTGCCAAGGCCGGAAAGCCGGTCAAGGCAATCGCCAAGCCCAAAGCCAAAGCGGCCCTCAAGAGCAAGAAAACGGTCAAGGCTCCAGTGACGGCCTTGGCCAAAGGCGGCAAGTTCGTTAAGAAGTTGCCAAAAACCGCAGTGAAAGAGGCTGTCAAAGGTAAAAAACCAACGAAGGCGAGGAGCAAGACTGCGGTTAAGGCCATCATCAGGAAGCCGGTTAAATCTTCAGCCAAGCCTGCGGCCAAGAAGAAGGCAGCAAAGTCTTCGGCGCGCAAACCGACAAGGAAGCGTTAGAATCGACTTCCGGCAAGACGCATCTCCACCATCACTGCTCCCTCGGCAACTGCGGCAGAGAGCCGCTATACTGCATCTTATGAAAATCAATCCAGTCGAGGAATGGCGCAGGCTCACCGAGCACTACCGCGAGTTGAGCGACGGGGAGTTGTGGGAACTGGAGGCCGATTTTGCCGGGCTGACGGATACGGCGCAACAGGTTTTGCGCGATGAGATGAAGTTGCGCGGACTGGACCGGCAGCGAGCGGCGAGCGCGGAGAGCCATCCTTCCGCGCGCTTGGAGGCCCATCGCTGGGATCTCAGCAGCGAAGCGCCACAGCCTGTGGCGGACTCCGATAGGGAGGCAGAGGAGGACAGCCCGCCGCGTGAATTTACCTGGAAGACGGTGCTCTGCGAGTGCGATGAAAAGGAAGAGGCGTGGCAGATCTATGAAGTTCTGAAAAAGGCTGGGATCGATAGTTGGGTCGAGGGGCCGGGAACGCCTTTCGGGCGTGGCCTCTTCAATCCGCGTGTGATCGTCGCCGCCGATCAACTGGAGCAGGCGCAGGAGATTGCCGCGCGACCGATTCCGCAGGAGATCATCGACGAATTCAATACACCGGATGAGGAGTACAAGCCGCCGGTCTGTCCCAAATGCGGCGCGGAAGACCCGACGCTGGAGAACGCCGATCCGGTGAATAGTTGGCTGTGTGAAAGCTGCGGGGCGCAATGGAGCGACGCGCCGCCGGCCTCCGAAGAAAAGCTTGAAATATTCCTGATTCAGTCAGGCATTGACACTTTGGGCGGTTACTGTTGAGAGAGTGCTTAAGTTTACGCCAATCCGGCTGACACTATTCTAAAATATAAAAGTCTCTTCCAAGCGGCGAAAATCTGCATCCTCGTGCAGTTTTGCAAGAGGCTTTCCTTACAAAATTTTATTGGGTCAGGGAGCGAGAAATGAGTGTGGAGAAGAAGATTCGGCGGGCGTTGCTGAGTGTCACCGACAAGACAGGCTTGGTGGAGTTCGCCCAAGCGCTGGCCGGCCATGGCGTCGAGCTGGTTTCCACCGGCGGAACGGCGCGGGCGCTGCGCGAGGCCGGGCTCACCGTCAAGGACATCAGCGAGTTGACCGGCTTTCCGGAGATGCTCGACGGCCGCGTCAAGACCCTCCATCCCAAGGTCCACGGTGGCCTGCTCTTCATCCGCGACAATCCCGAGCACCAGGCCGCCGTCGCCGCGCACTGCATTGATCCGATCGACATGGTCGTCGTCAACCTCTACGCATTCGAGAAAACGGCAGCGCAACCCGGCGTTGCCTTCGGACATCTCATTGAAAATATCGACATAGGCGGCCCGTCCATGGTGCGCTCGGCGGCCAAGAACTTCGAGGACGTGGCCATCGTCACCCGCGTTTCGGATTATCCGTCTTTGATCGAAGAGCTGAAGGCCAACAACGGATCTTTATCCCGCGAGACGCGCTGGAAGCTGGCGCGTCAGGCATTCGCCACGACCGCAGCTTACGACACGGCTATCGCCAACACGCTGGACCGCATCGCCGAAGCTCCCGCGCCGGAAGCGCCCGCCGCGCCGGATACGACTTCCCTGCCCTTCACGCTGCGCATCAATCTCCCGCTCGCCCAATCCCTGCGCTACGGCGAAAACCCCCACCAGCAAGCCGCGCTCTACGCGGACGGCACCGGCTTGGGAATCGCCGGCGCAAAGCAACTTCAGGGCAAGGAGCTCAGCTTCAACAACATCGTCGATCTGGACGCTTGCTGGGAGCTCTGCCAGGAGTTTGACGAGCCAGCGGCGATCATCATGAAGCACACCAACCCCTGCGGCGCGGCCACCGGATCAACCATTCTCGACGCGTACGCCAAGGCCCTGGCCTGCGATCCTGTCTCGGCCTTTGGCGGAGTCCTCGGCATCAACCGCGAAGTGGATCTGGCTTCCGCCGAGGAGATCGCCAAACTCTTCGTCGAGGCGATTGCAGCCCCCGGCTTCTCCGCCGAGGCTCGCGAGCGCTTTGCCGCGAAGAAGAACCTCCGTCTGGTTGAAGTGCGCTCCGCGCCGCCTCATCCGGTGGTGAAAAATGTCTCCGGTGGGCTTCTGCTACAGGACGCAGACACCGGCCGCGTCAACGCGACGGCTCTCGATCCCGGCCTGAAGGTGGTCACCTGGCGTCCGCCAACGGCCAACGAGCTGCGCAGCCTGCTCTTCGCATGGAGGGTCTGCAAGCACGTGAAGTCGAATGCCATCGTCTATGCGCGTGACGGACAGACCCTGGGCGTCGGAGCAGGGCAGATGAGCCGCGTGGATGCAGCCAAGTTCGGCGCGATGAAAGCCATACTGCCGCTGAAGGGCTGCGTCGCCGCCTCGGACGCCTTCTTTCCCTTCCCCGACGGCCTGGAAGCCATCGCCGCCGCCGGAGCCACCGCCGTCATCCAGCCCGGAGGCTCGGTGCGCGACGAGGAAGTCATCGCTGCCGCCGACCGCTTGGGCATGGCCATGGTCTTCACAGGAATGCGGCATTTCCGGCATTGAAGCACCGGCAAAGCCCTTGTTCCCGTTCCCATAAGAGAACTTTAAGAACCAAATTCGCCAATTTCGATGGATCTCACCTGAATCCGGAGCTATCTTTATGAAAGGGATGCATCTTTCCCAGGGAGTTCTTCTTGAAGCAGCCGGATTACTACGAATTTCTGCAGATCAGCCCCAACGCCGAGCCGAGCACCATCCAGCGCGTCTACAAGTTCCTAGCGGCCCGCTTTCATCCCGACAACCCGGACTCCGGCGACGCGGAAAAGTTCGCGCTGCTGAAACAGGCTTACGACGTTCTCTCCGATGCGGCGCAGCGTACCCAGTACGATGCTTCGCGCGACAAAGAGGCGGTCGAGGCGATCCCCATCCCCGAAACCATGGACTTTCTGGACAGCATCGACGGCGAGCTGAACCGGCGCATGGCGATGCTGGCCGTACTCTATAAGCGCCGCCGCACCAACGCTACAAAACCGGAGGTCTCGTTAGGCGAGATTGAAAGCCTGATGAACTTTCCCCGCGATTATCTGGATTTCACCGTCTGGTATCTGCTGAAAAAGGGCTTTGTCACGCGAGCCGACAATTCCGCACTCACCCTCACCGCCGAGGGTGTGGACTTTGTGGAGGAGCAGCGCGCGAATGTGCCGAATCTGAGCAAATTGCTCACCAGCGGCACGGGGCCGAGCATCTCCGACCGGCGCCAGGGCGGACAGATTCCAGATTCCCGCCCGGCGTTTACGGAAAGGCGCGACAGCGCCGACCGCCGCAAATAGAAAGAATGCTCTGCGCTCCAGCTCTCGTTAGATGGAGCGCAGCCGAAGATGCTCCCGTACTAGGGCCTGTTCACACTACCTAGGGCGGATGGCGTTGCATGCGAAAATCCGTCCAGACGCGGCGGAGCCCGCAGGGTTTGGTGATTCCAAGCACAAGGGCGACAACAAAGTATGGGCTGATTTTCGCCGCAACCCGAAGGGACGGGGCCAATTTTCCCCGTTTCTTCGTTGCTCGTCGCTTCAGTCACCAGTTACAGTGCGCTCCTCGCATCTCGAACTAGGAAAAATTGGCCGCCGTCGCCACCGCCTGAGGTAGTGTGAACAGGCCCTAGTTTTTCGGCAGGGGTATTGGCCTGACGCTGCCGCAATCCGCGCCTTTATAAACCGAATTGGACTGCATCGTCATATCGATGGGCATTGAGTTCGATCCATGTTTCATCGTGCCCTTGAGATGAACGGTGCTAGTGGTGGTGTTGGCGTCTGTGAAGGTGGCCTCATAATCACCTGTGGCGTTCAAATCCCCTGTGCAGACCATGGTTGCCGTCATGCCCTTGGCCTTGATCGAGATATTGGTCAACATACAGTCGGCATTGCGGCTCGGCGGGGCGGCCGTCGGGCCCCCGTATTTGTCAATCATCTCCTGCGTCACGCAAATCTGGGTGGTGTGGGCGCCGAAGGGGGATGCTCCGCCTCCCGGCGGCATCTGCGGCATCTGCATCCCAGGTGGCAGTTGCACGCCTGGCGGCACTTGAATGTTCTGCGGCATCTGCGCGTTGGCGGGCATCTGGGGCATCTGCATGCCGCTCATGTTCATTGTCGTGGTGATCTCCCACAGGCCGGCTTTTTGTGCCGATTGTGCCCAGGCCATGAGCGCTACAGCAAACAGGCAACAGCCCGTCGTGATCCAAATTCGTCTTTTGTGCATGGAACCTCCTGATCAATAGCACTGGATCTGGCCGTGCAAGCCTACACTTTATCGCAGCGAAGGAAGGATGGGAAAGCGTTTTTTGTGATAACTATGCGGGCAGTCACTTTTGCATATAAAGTTTCATTTGCGTTGCAGCGCAGCCCTACATACACGACATGCTCCAGCATAAAAGGCCTTTGCAGATTATTTCTGTTAACTTGCTATTCTGTACTTGAATCGCCCTGCTGAGAGGGCATGTTCAAAATGAGGCGAGCATCTGCGCCGGATTCACAGTCAAAACTCATCAAAAACAGACCGAAAATACCAGAAAAGGCCCGGAAAATGACCGAAATACACCGATTCTTGCACGCTTTTCCACCAGATCAATTCGTCTATCTGTATGATATTAAAAGTGAAATAGGTGATCTGTTGTTTGAAATGCATTAAACACCACCCCCTCTTTACTGTGAAACTGTGAGACTGTGAAGATTTTCGTGGGAGACATCCTTCATCGGATAAGAAGCAAGGAGCATCGTTTTGGTTCGATTCACGGGAGTTCTGGGCATCTTGGCTGTACTCATCGCCGCTTGGCTGGGTTCGACGGACCGCACGCGCATCCGCTGGCGCACGGTAGGGTGGGGGCTGGGGCTGCAACTGCTCTTTGCCTTTTGTGTGCTGCGCTTTTCGTATGGGGAGCAGGCGCTGGAGTGGGCCGGCGGCGTGGTCAAGGCAATGCTGGCGACGACCTATGCTGGGACGCAGGTGCTCTTTGGCCCGCTCGGCGTTCCCACCGGCTCCATGGGTTCGATCTTTGCCTTCCAGGTGCTGCCGACCATCATCTTCATCTCCGCGTTTTTCGCGGTGCTCTACCACATCGGCGTCATGCAGGTGGTGATCCGCGCGCTGGCCTGGGTGATGCTCAAAACAATGCGTATCTCAGGCGCGGAAAGCATGAACGTCGCAGCGTCCATCTTCATGGGCCAGACAGAAGCGCCGCTGACCATCCGGCCGTTCCTGGCCAAAGCCACGCGCAGCGAGCTGATGACCATCATGACCAGCGGCATGGCGCACGTCTCCGGCGGCATCATGGCCATGTATATTGCGCAGGGCGTTGCGCCGGAGCACCTTCTGGCCGCGGTCATCATGACCTCGCCGGGAACGATTCTGATTGCCAAGATGCTGGTTCCGGAAACCGAGACGCCAGCCACCGAGGGCCGCGTGGTGATGCCGAAAGACGAGCTGCACAAGGATGAGAATTTGATCGGCGCAATCGCCCGCGGCACCATCGACGGTGGCCGGCTGGCCTTCAATGTGGCCATCATGCTGGTCAGCTTTCTGGCGCTCGTGGCGCTGCTGGATGGCCTGCTGGGCTGGGCGCACGGGATGAGTTATCTGCACTGGCTTCCAGCCAGCCTTGGGCAGATTCTGGGCTTTTTCTTTGCGCCGGTGGCCTGGCTGATCGGCGTTCCCTGGCACGACTGCGGGGCCATCGGCGACCTGCTCGGCACGCGCATGGCGTTGAATGAGGTGATTGCCTACATTCATCTTGGCGCGCAGAAGGCCGCGCTGGCCCCGCGTTCGTTCATCATCGCCACCTTTGCGCTCTGCGGCTTTGCCAATCTCGGCTCAATTGGAATGCAGATCGGCGGCATCGGCGCGCTGATCCCCGAGCGCCGCAACGAGCTGGCCCAGCTGGGCGTGCGCGCAATGCTCGCCGGGACCATGGCCAACCTGATTTCGGCTGCGATTGCCGGGATGTTTTTAGGGTAGACTTTCGGATCGATTGAAAAGACAATTGTAGTCGGAAGCATCTAGTGTTCAACACAACTGTGGTTCCATGATGTACATTCAAATTGAGATTCCGAGGGTCACCAGAAAATGCTTAATAAACCATCCAAACCATCTGTATTCGTTGGTTCATCAAGCGAAGGGCATAAGATCAGCCAGGCTGTTCAGGTTTTGTTAGACAGTTCTTGCGAAGCTGAGATTTGGAGTCAAGGAGTGTTTGGCCTGACGCAGGGAACTCTCGAATCGCTAATGCTAGCGTTGGATCGCTTTGATTTCGCGATTTTGGTCCTAACAGCGGACGATCTACTGTCGTCCCGTGGTATGGAAAGAGCAGTTGCACGTGACAATGTTCTCTTCGAAGCGGGTCTATTCATTGGCGCTCTGGGTAGAGAACGGACGTTCCTGCTTTACGATAGATCAAATCCACCTGCGCTCCCAAGTGACCTCGCAGGAGTGTGTGCAGCACAATTCGAATTGCATACCTCTGGCAATTTAATAGCTTCATTGGGTGCAGCATGTACACGGATTCAAAGTGCCATCGAAAAGAATGGACTTCGTGAATCTAAGAGGATTCAGCAATTAACAGATGCAACGAAAACACTTGCAGATTCAGATTCTAAGATGCGCCAGTTGATTCGTTTGCTCGCAAGGTCACGTAAGGTTGAGTTAGATATTATTTCAGCTCAGTTTGGCCCAATGATCGCAAAGGACAAGCTCTCGGAAATGAAACAGGATCTTCACGATCTTGAGTCTATTTTGAATGATGAAGGATAAGATATCTCTCAATTGGCCTGGGTGCCCCACCCTCGCGCGTTTTTGTTTTTGCGGGTGAGAGCGTTATCATCGCCCGCCGAAAAACGCATAATGGTAAAATGCAGATGTGGAGGGTCTTGGGCGGAATGGCTACAGTTCTAGCAAACCCGGCAGAGATGATGGAGCGTGGCGCGCCTCATCTGATTCATTCCGAGGAACAGCTTGCGGAATACACCAAGGCCCTCTATCGGCTGACCTCAGAGCCGTATCCGACTGCGGCGCAGGTGGAGGCCATCGAACTGCTCACGATTCTGATTGAACGGTATGAAGAGGAGCATTATGCCGTTCCATCCGCCTCGCCGGCCGAGGTACTCCGCTTTCTGCTCGACCAGCACGGTTTGAAGCAGCGCGACCTGGCGGGGGAGCTGGGCGGAGAGAGCGTGGTCTCTGAGGTGCTCTCCGGAAAGCGCAAGCTGAACGCTATGCATATTGAAGCTCTCAGCAAGCGATTCAGTGTTTCGCCTGCCGTTTTCTTTCCGCATTAAGGCTTGCTTGCGGAAGCAGAATCTTCCGGCTGATCCCTGTTCCCTTATCCTTGTTTCTCGCTTTTTCCTCGTGATACTCCATCTCGGTATTAATCGCCCAGATATTATCTTTTGTCATTACGCCGTCTAGAATGTTTTCCACGGCGGTCATGGCGGTCAGCATCGAGTGATCCTGATTGTTATATTTATGCATCCCATTGCGGCCGACGAGAAAAAGATTCTCAAAGCCGTCCAGATACTTGCGAATTACATCAAAGCGGTCATAACTCCCAAAGTACGCCGGATAAGCTTTCGGCACATGGATCACATGCGCATCCTCCACATCCTCGGCCTTGAGAATGCCGATCCGGGAGATTTCCTCAATGGCAAACTTCGCCATCTCTTCATCGGATAACTTCCACAGCGGATCGCTCTCATTGCAGAAGTATTCCAATCCTATCCAAACCTTGTCCAGAGAGCTCACCAGCCATGGACTCCAGTTATTGAAGATCTGCAGCCGTCCAACCAGAACATCCGGCTCCTGAATATATATCCAGTTATCCCTGAGGAGCGATCCATCCTTCTCGGTTATCGAGAGCTTGCTGGCCAGCAGGCCTACAGTAATGAAGTCGCGATACATCAGTCCTTCGCTCACCTCGCTCACCGCAGCGGGAACTGGCGCGGAGAGGGCGCGCACCAGATCGCGCACCGGCATGGTCGAAAAAAAATAATCTCCTTTGTGAGTAACTCGTTCCCCGGACTCATTCACTCCTTCGACCGATACGACTTTATTTCTATCCACATTGATCCGGTCGATCAGCAGGCCGAAGTGAATTTCTCCACCACCGGCTTTCACCAGCCCGGCCGCATGTTCCCAAAGTTGTCCTGGGCCCAGCTTGGGATAAAGAAACCTCTCAATCAGTGAAGTCTCCGTCGACATCTGCGCGACGTCTTTCAGCTTATTCCATCCAAAGGTCTTCTTGAGATAATGAGTGATCACGCCTTTCAGGGAAAGGCCCTTGATGCGCTGCGCTCCCCACTCCGCGCTGATTTCATTGCAAGGCACGCCCCAGACCTTTTCCGTATAAGATTTGAAAAAATTCAGATAGAGCTGCTTGCCGAATCGATTAATAATGAAATCCTCCAGGGATTTCTCCTCGCGCCGCGGCAGCAGCACCGAGCGCAGATAACTCACGCCGCATCGAACCGTGCGCGTCAGGCCCAGGTTGCGCAGGGTCGCCCAAGTCAGCGAAACAGGATAATCAAAGATGCGTCGCAGAAAATAGATGCGGCTCTTGCGCTGGCGGACCAGCATAACCAGTTCCTCGGTCTGCGGATCGCGCGGCGCGATTGTCGTGGGAAGATCGCGCCGCTGCCCCTTATAGCGCAATTCTCCCACTGCCTCACTTACCCCTGAGCGAGCGGATAGCGAGCCATTGACCCCACCGCAGGTGGCTACAGGCATCAGATCAAGCCACCAGCGCAGAACGCGGTCGGACTTGGAGAAGAAGCGGTGCCCGCCCATGTCCATGCGGTTGCCCTTGTAGCGAACTGTCCGCGAAAGGCCGCCGATCTCCTGGCTCGCTTCAATCAGAATCGGTTTGACATCAGAGCGCCGTTGCAGTTCGATGGCCGCGGTAATTCCCGCCGGACCCGCTCCGATGATGATCGCCACGCCTTGCTTCATACCTTCCATTCATTTGCATTCTCTCAGATCGCGCATCCGAGGCCGGCGCGAGCGGACCCCGCATCCGCCGTGAATGTGAGATTAAAACTGCCCGTACCCTGTTCCTACCCGCCCAAATACGATAAACTCAAGCGGGTACGCTTGTTGAACCGTCGATCTTCAAACCACAAGGAGGACACAAAGAAATTGGGAAAAAGAATGGTCCCGAAAAAGCTGTTTTTCACCAAGGGCGTAGGCAAACACAAGGAGCGTTTGACCTCCTTTGAGCTGGCGCTTCGGGATGCGGGGATCGCCTCGCAGAACTTGGTGCGCGTTTCATCCATCTTTCCGCCGAACTGCAAGATGCTCACCCGCAAGGAAGGCTTGACCTACCTGCATCCGGGTGAGGTGGTCTTTGCAGTCATCGCCGAGAACTCAACCCGTGAGCCGCACCGCTTGCTGGTCTCGAGCATCGGCGTGGCCATCCCCGCGGACAAGAACACCTACGGCTACCTGAGCGAGCACCACAGCTTTGGCGAGACCGAGGAGCAGGCCGGCGAGTACGCCGAGGAACTGGCCGCCGAGATGCTGGCCACCACGCTCGATGTCGAGTTCGATCCGGACAAGAGCTGGGATGAAAAGAAAGAGGTCTACCGCCTCTCCAACAAGATCGTGCGAACCAGCAACGTGACGCAGTCGGCGATGGGCGACAAACGCGGCTTGTGGACCACCACGATTGCCGCCGCCGTGCTGATCATGGATGAGTAGGAATCGCCTCCCGCAAGGAGATTCAAGGCCAATTCCGCGCGATGGAGTTGGCCTTGCAAAACGGGAATGAGGTAACGAATGTTATGGCGGACTCACTCAAAGATTCGGCCAAGCGAGTTTTGCTGTTCATCGGTACATTTCTTTCAGTTCGCGCTGTCTTCTGTTTAGATGCGGCAATCAACTATTTGGAACTGGGCAGATGGATGAGGGCGAAGGGCTACGAGACAAGCCGGCGATTTGCGCACCGGGAAGACTTGTACGACCTGATTGGAAAAGAGGTTGGGCAACGCGATGTGCTGTACATGGAGTTTGGGGTCTATCAGGGTGAGGCGACGCGATACTGGTCCAAACTGCTGCTTAACCCCAGGAGCAGGCTTCATGGTTTCGACAGTTTTGAAGGACTGCCGGAGAATTGGCTCTCGCATATTCAGAAGGGGCATTTTGATACGGACGGAGCAATTCCGCAGATTGAAGACCCCAGAGTGAAGTTTTTCAAAGGATGGTTTCAAGATACACTGCCAAACTATGAATATTCACCCCATGAGATACTCGTCATTAATCTCGATGCCGATCTCTACTCCTCTACAATCTATGTGCTGAGGGCGTTGAAAGATCGAATAATTCCTGGAACGTATCTCTACTTTGATGAATTTTGCTCAAGAAGGGATGAATTGCGTGCATTCGATGAATTCATCAATGAAACCGGGATGAAATTTTCCCTGTTATGGGGAACTCAAACCTTGCGCCATGTTGTATTCAGGCGAGATGGCTAGATCATCTGATTTGTGTAATATTTTTTTGGCAGATTGTTATGGGTGATTCTCGATCAATGACCAACACGAGCAAATTCAACGTAGGCTTGGTGCAGATGCGCATGGGCGCCGATCCGGAGGCCAACTTCGCCGCAGCCATCGACCACATCCGCCAAGCGGCTCGGCTGGGCGCGAACGTCGTCTGCCTGCCAGAACTCTTCCGCACGCAGTACTTCTGCCAGCGCGAAGACTTGCGCCTCTTCGATCTGGCCGAGCCGATTCCAGGGCCGTCCACTTCGCGGTTCGCTGAAGTCGCTCGCGAAGCGCACGTCGTGGTGATCGCCTCACTCTTTGAGCGGCGCGCGCCGGGGCTTTATCACAACACGGCGGTCACGCTGAACGCCGACGGCAACCTCGCCAGCGTCTATCGCAAGATGCACATTCCCGACGATCCCCTCTATTTCGAAAAGTATTACTTCGCGCCCGGCGATCTGGGTTTTCAGGCCGTGGATACAGCCTTTGGGCGCATCGGCACGCTCGTCTGCTGGGATCAGTGGTATCCGGAGGCCGCGCGGCTCACCGCTCTGCAAGGCGCGGAGGCTATCTTTTATCCCACAGCGATTGGCTGGCATCCAGCCGAGAAGGCCGAGTTCGGCGCGGCGCAATATGACGCATGGCAAACCATTCAGCGCTCCCACGCCATCGCCAACGGCGTCTATGTGGCCGGAGTGGATCGCGTGGGTGTCGAACACGGTGACATTCTCGGCAATCGCGCCGATGGACCCGGCATCGAGTTCTGGGGCGGCAGCTTTCTCTGCGATCCCTTTGGCCGCGTCATCGCCAAAGCTTCGCACGACGCAGAAGAGATTCTCATCGGCGAGATCGACCTTGGCCTGATTGAAGAAACGCGCCGCAATTGGCCCTTTCTGCGCGACCGCCGCATCGACGCTTATGCGCCCATCGCCAAGCGTTTCATCGACCCGGTGCATTCATGGAGCGCGGACGGAGATTGCAAATAAATGTCTGCGCCGCCGATCTCCACACAAACGCCGCGCGAACTCGGTTATCGCATGCCCGCCGAGTGGGAGCGCCACGATGCCACTTGGCTGGCGTGGCCGCACAACCCCGAAGACTGGCCGGGCAAGTTTCAGACCATCCCCTGGCTCTATGCAGAGATAGTGCGCCTGCTTGCAGCGCATGAACACGTGCATATTCTCGTCGAAGATGCGAAGGCCGAACAGCGCGTCTACAGCATCCTGCAGCGCGCCGGAGCGAACCTCGACCACGTCAGCCTACACACATGGCCCACCAACCGTAGTTGGACGCGCGACTCCGGCCCCATCTTCATTCGCAATAACGAAGGTAAAGTTGGAATTACCAACTGGCGCTTCAACGCCTGGGCCAAGTACGACGACTGGAAGTTAGATGACCAGCTTCCAAGCCGCGTAAGTGAGTTACTAACTCTTCCCGAATGGCAGCCAACGATTGAGTTATCCGATGGCATGAAGCAGCGGCTGGTTTTGGAAGGCGGCTCCATCGACACCAACGGCTCAGGCCTTCTGCTCACCACCGAGGAGTGCCTGCTCAGCGAAGTCCAGCAGCGCAATCCCGGCGTGAGCCGCGCGCAACTGGAGCAGGCCTTTCACGACTATCTCGGCATCGATCAGGTCATCTGGCTCCATCGCGGAATCATCGGCGACGACACGCACGGACACATTGACGACATCAGCCGTTTTGTTGGCCCCGCGACCATCGTCACCGCCGTCGAGCCGAACAAGAACGACCCCAACCACGCGCCGCTCGCTGAAAATATCCGGCGTCTCAAAGCCGCGCGCACGCTTGACGGCAAGCAGTTCAATATCGTGGATATCCCTCTGCCGCACGCAGTGCTCTTTCGCGGCCAACGCCTTCCGGCGAGTTACGCGAACTTCTATCTCGTCAACGATCTTGTCTTGGTTCCGACCTTCCACGATCCCAACGATCACATAGCTCTGAACACGCTCGCCGAGTTATTCCCAGACCGCGCAGTCATCGGCATTCACTGCGTGGACTTGGTCTGGGGCCTGGGCACGCTGCACTGCATGACCCAACAACAGCCGGCTGAGCACCCCACGGACGAAGACCTATCCGTGGGGACCCCGGTAGCGCTACCATTGAAACCATGACCGATCAAGATTTCATGCAAGCCGCGCTCACGGAAGCCCGCCTGGCCGCGGAGGCGGGCGAGGTGCCGATTGGAGCGATCATCGCGCGCGAGGGAGAGATCGTCGCGCGCGGGCAGAATCGCGTGCTGCGCTCGCTGGATCCCACGGCCCACGCGGAGATCGTGGCCACGCGCGCGGCTGCGGCCTATGTCGGTAACTATCGCCTGCTCGGTTGCACGCTTTTTGTCACGCTGGAGCCATGCGCCATGTGCGCCGGAGCGATGATTCATGCCCGCCTCGCCCGGCTGGTTTTTGCTGCCCCCGATCCCAAGGCGGGCGCTGCCGGATCCGTGCTCGGCGTGCTCAATCATCCGCAACTGAATCACCAGATGCAGGTGGAACAAGGCATTCTGGCAGAAGAATCAGCGAAGTTGCTGCGCAGTTTTTTCCGCGAGCGGCGATAGTCGTTGTTTTTTTATGCGCAATAGTGGAATCGTGTACGATGAACGGTATGTGTTTGGGTGAGCGGACCTTGCGCCAGCCCATTATCAATTTGCGCGGAAGATGAGAGGATCAGCAATGTGCATGAAATTTAGAGTTGCTTGTTTGATGATTTGCGCGCTATTTGTCACTGAAATTGCGTTGGCGCAATCAACGGGCACGAAACTAACGCCGAAACGCACGATTTTCAATGATGCTGATTCATTCAAGAATTCTGTTTCTTTGCCTAAAAATGTACTCGATGTATTGATTGCTTCCCTGAAAGACGATGAGCATTATAGTGATTTATTCGTCGATAAATCTAACAAAGAATTAAATGAGTATTTTACGGCTGTTTTGGTGCATCTTTCCGGTTTTAATGAGATTGACTATGTTGTCCAAGGAAACCTTCCATTCGCTGGCGCAGATTGCGGATGGTATTGGATTGTTCGTTCTGCTCGGTCACATCCGGAGGTTGTTTTATTCGAATCTACTGGAACGCTCGAATTGATGAGAAGCAGGACCAACGACTATTCCGATATTCGTAGTGTGTGGCAGTCACCGAATGAGAGAATCACACGCATCTATCATTACGATGGTCATAGCTATGTACTTGCGCATAAGTACGACAAAGATATTAGGCCGAAGCCATGAATCTCACTGTAGCAATAACCGGCGCATCGGGCGCGGTCTTTGGCCGCGAAATGATGCAGGTGAAGGCCAGGAATCCGCGCCGTAGGCGCAATGGTTAATAGCCCACCGTTTCAACGGTGGGGTAGGGGAACGCAAAAATATACGTGGAGTCCCGTAGGGACGGTGTTCATCATGAACCTCACTCTTGCAATCACCGGCGCATCAGGTGCGGTTTTTAGCCGCGAGATGCTGCGCGCGCTGGAGGCGGATGTACGCGTCGCTCGCGTGCATTTTGTCGCTTCGGAGAACTCGCTCCGTGTAATCGCGGAAGAACTGGGAGTGAGTGGCCGCACGCAGTGCCTGGAAAAGCTGCTGGGCGCGCCGCCTACAAAGACAGTCCAGCACGCCGACGCCGATATAGGCGCGGCAATTGCTTCGGGAAGTTATCCGTCGAACGGCATGATCGTCCTGCCCTGCTCGATGGGGACGCTCGGGGCGATTGCCAACGGCCTCGCCAACTCGCTGATTGCCCGCGCCGCCGACGTCACGCTCAAGGAGCGCCGTCCACTGATTCTCTGCGTGCGCGAGACGCCCTTCAATCGCATTCATCTGCGCAATATGACGCTCGCCGCCGAGGCCGGCGCGGTGATCTTTCCCTGCATTCCGGCCTTCTATAACAAGCCGCAAGACTCGACCGAGATGGCGCGACAGTTTGTCTACCGCGTGCTCGGGCATATCGGGCTGCCGCAGCCGGGAGTGTTCGTTTGGAAGGCTGAGGTATGATCGGGGCGTTGATTTGATTTGACAATCACCCCGCCTTCCGTGAATACTTCTTCTATGCTGAATGCAGGCAAATTCGGAACCGAGGCCATGGCCATGTGTATGTGCATGGCGTGCGGACCCGTCCGTTTGGCTTGCAAGAGGCAGATGCGTTAAACGCAACCGATCTTGAAGCTGGCGGCCCGGTCCGATGAGGATGCGGGCATTTTTGTTTGTGGGGTAATTCGATGTTTCCCACCCATGATTGTAGCTTCCAAGGTCCGAAAATCCGGTCCCGGGGCTCCCAAGCAGTGATGGAATGATTGAATCAACAGAACCAGAAGGAGAACGCGATGTCCGAAGCCAAGCAGCACTTTGCCACCCTTGCCGTTCATGCCGGTCAAACGCCTGACCCCACCACCGGTTCGCGCGCCGTGCCCATCTACCAGACCAGCTCGTATGCCTTTCAGGATGCCGACCACGCGGGAAGGCTCTTCGCGCTGAAGGAGTTCGGCAACATCTACACACGCATCATGAATCCGACGACCGACGTGCTGGAGAAGCGCGTGGCGGCGCTAGAGGGCGGCGCAGCCGCACTGGCCGTGGCCTCCGGCCAAGCGGCGGAGACGCTTACCGCTATTACGCTGGCCAATGCGGGCGAGGAGATTATTTCCACCACTTCGCTTTACGGCGGCACCTATAACCTCTTCCACTACACGCTGCCCAAGCTGGGAATCACCGTGAAGTTTGTCGATGCGGACGATTTTGATGGCGTGCGCGCACTGATCAATGACAAGACGCGGGCGATCTACACCGAAACGCTGGGCAACCCCAAGCTGGACGTGGTGGATATTGAGAAGCTGGCTACGATTGCGCACGAGCACAAGCTGCCGTTGGTGATAGACAATACCTCGGCCTCGCCGGCGCTGGTGCGGCCCATCGAGTGGGGCGCGGACATTGTCATCAACTCGGCAACCAAGTTTCTGGGCGGGCACGGTACAAGCATAGGCGGGGTGATTGTGGACGCAGGCAAGTTCGACTGGGCGGCTTCGGGGCGTTTCAAGGATTTCACCACGCCGGACCCGTCGTACCATGGCCTCGTGTACACGGAGGCCTTTGGGCCGGTAGCGTTCATCCTGAAGGCGCGCGTGCAGGGATTGCGTGACACGGGCGCGGCGCTCTCGCCCTTCAATGCGTTCCTGCTGTTGCAAGGGATTGAGACGCTGCACCTGCGCTTGGAGCGGCATTCGCAGAATGCCCTGGCCGTGGCCAAGCATCTGGAGAAGCATCCGGGCGTGGAGTGGGTGAATTACCCTGGGCTGGAATCCAGCCTATACTTCAAGCGTGCGCAGAAGTATCTGCCCAATGGCAAAGGCGGCCTGCTGACCTTTGGCGTGAAGGGAGGCTACGAAGCGGGGAAGACGCTTATCAACTCGCTGAAGCTGTTTTCGCTGCTGGCGAATATCGGCGACGCGAAGTCGCTGGTGATTCATCCGGCCTCGACAACGCACGCGCAGCTCTCGCCGGCTGAGCAGGCCGATACGGGCGTGACTCCGGAGCTGGTGCGGCTGAGTGTGGGGATCGAGGACATACGCGATCTGATTGCCGATCTGGACCAGGCGATATTGGCCGCGAACGGGCAAAGCGCGGGATGAGAAGCGCAAAGGACGGTGCGTGTAGCACAATAAGAATCATGAGTGAAACACGAGCCGGGACCGGGGTCTCGCCGCCCGCCAAGCCGTTGCTGTCGCCCACCTATGAAGGCGACTTTGTGCTGGACGAGCCACTGGAGCTGGAGTGCGGACGCACGCTTTCCGGTGTTGTGCTGCATTACGCGGTCTACGGGCGGCTGAATGCGGCCCGCAAAAACGCCGTGCTGGTCTGCCATGCGCTGACCGGCTCGGCGCTAGTGGGTTCTTGGTGGCCGGAGATCTTTGCTCCCGACGCGGTTCTGTCGCTGGAGCAAGACTTTGTGATCTGCATCAATATGCTGGGTTCGTGCTACGGCTCGACCGGCCCCGGCTCGGTGGACCCGGCGACCGGCAAGGCCTACGGATCGAGCTTTCCGCTGGTTTCCATCCGCGACAATGTACGCGCGCAGGCCAAGCTGCTGGATTCGCTGGGCATACGGCGGCTGCGGCTCGTTCTGGGCGGCTCCATTGGAGGAATGCAGGCTCTGGATTGGGCGATGCACGATCCAGAGCGCGTGGAGCGAGCGGTGATTATAGGCGTGGCTCCGTTGCAGGCGATGGGGCTGGCGCTGAACCACTTGCAACGTCAGGCGATTCAGAGAGACCCGGAGTGGGAGGGCGGCAACTATCTGCCCCAAAAGCCGCCCCGCAATGGGCTGGCCTTTGCGCGTCAGATCGCCATGCTGAGCTACAAATCGGCGGAGCTGTTTGACGAGCGCTTTGGGCGCAAGCCAAACCGTAGCGGTGAAGATCCCTGGGAGGCGGGTGATCAAGAGGGCTGCCTGGGGTTGATTGGCGGACGCTTTGACATTGCCGGCTATCTGGACCACCAGGGAGAGCGCTTTATCAGCCGCTTTGACGCCAACTCCTATTTGGCGATTCTTCGCACCATGGACACCTGGGACCCGCTGCGCGGCTGTGCCTCTGCGGCGGAGGCCTTTGGTGGGATTCATGCCCGGCTCAGCTTTGTGGGCATCAGCTCGGATTGGCTTTTCCCGCCCCAGTCGGTGCGCGACTTCGCCTATACAATCCGCGGCACCGGTGTTCAGGCTGATTACCGGGAGATGACCAGCGCGCACGGTCATGATGCTTTTTTGGCTGAGCAGGCGGAACTGGTCAGGCTGCTGCAATAATGCACGACTAGGGAACAGTTTTGCTTTTTCTGGTGTCTAATCGGTTATGCGGCTGTGTGAGCAACCAATCCGGGGGAGAGAGGACAGGAGACTGAGGAGGATTTTTGACCTCGCGAGGCTCGGAATCTCATTAAAAAAGCTAGCGAATTTCTCTTCCATAGTCCCCATTTCTTGTTTTTTTACAACTTCTCTTGTCAGGGGGAGCAGGGCTTTCTATAATCCTTCCAACACCACATGAAAACCGTGGTATCGTTTATCCGATGCCACGGCGCTTAACCACCGGACCAAGCGGGTGGACAAACCAAGAGCGAGTGCTTGAACACTGATCTCCATTTCGGCAGTTTCCAGGAGTACTGAATGAAGAAGATAATTTTCGCGTCTATGATGGCATTGGCGATCCTGAGCCTCGTCTCCGCGCCCTTGCTGCGTGCCCAGGATTCATCCCTGCCGGCGGCAGAGTACAACGCTTACGATATGGCCTGCGGCAACTGCGCCAGCCATCCTGAGCAGGATCAAGCCACCATTCTCACCAAATCCTCGGCTCCAGCCCTGGAGAGTTTTTTAACCGCTTATCCACAGAGTGTCGTCAAAAAAGCTGTTCTCGATATGCTGCTGGATAAGTACTACACCCCCGCGCCGGCCGGCCTGGGCGATTCCGACAAGGCACTCGGCGCGGCCAGCCGCCTTCTTCAGTTGGATACCAATAACCTGAAGGCTATCCTCTACTCGGTCGTGATCAAGAAGGGCCAATGCGGCAAGACCCAGGATGTGCAAACCTGCGATGACGCAGCGGCACTCGCCCGCAAGGGTCTGCTTGTCCCCAAGCCTGCCGATATTAAGGACGCTGATTGGAAAAACCAAACCAACGGCTCCTATCCGGCCTTCCACTCCGCAATAGCTTTCGATGCCGCGCTGGCCCACAAGGATTTCAAAACCGCCATCGACGAATACACGCAGGAGTTGATGCTGTACTCGGATCACGATGCCCAGACGGTCGGCTTGCAGGACACCAACCTTTTGGCCATGGCCTACTCCCAACCCGGCCCCGCCAAGGATATTCCCAAAGCGATCTGGTTCTATGCTCGTGTTTGGGACTTTGTGCCCCCCGCCTACAAGCCCAAGATCGCCACGCAGCTCGAGTATTATTACAAGAAGTTTCACGGCAACCTGGACGGCCTGGACGACATCAAGGCCAAGGCTGCCCTGACAACCTTCCCGGGCGATGTGGTGATCAAGCCGGCTCCGACGCCCGCTGAACGGATTCACGATCTCATCCTGAACACCCCCGATCTGCGCGTTTTGAATCTGGGCGACAAGGAGCTGATTCTGGCGATTGGCGCCAAGGAAGACGCCGACAAGCTCTGGTCCGTGCTGAAGGATGAGGCAACCCCGGTTCCGGGAACGGTCATCAGCGCTCCGGCATCGGCGCTCAAGATTACCGTCACCCAGGGCGTCAAGCCGAGCGAGTACACCGTCAAGCTTGCAGCTCTTGCTGATTGCGGCAGCATTACGCTTCCGGTAGCCACCGACCTGAAGGCGCAGCAGGAGTTCATTCTGGCCAATGGCGACAAGGATGACTCCGCCAAGCTGAGCCCGACCTTTGACGATCTCAAAGCGCCAATCAAAAAGATCGTTATCGAGCCGGTAGTCGCAACCATCAACGTCGCCGTTACAGATGACGCCAAGTCCAGCAAGACTGCCGACTTCATCGTCAACCTGAAGACGCCAGTTTCCTGCAAAGAAGCTCCGGCAGCGGGTTTCGTGTACGGACTTTCGGACAAGGGTCAGACTCAGTTGGACGGAACCTACGACACCTTTAAACAGATTCCTGCCACTGACACCACTTCGCCCTCCGCGCAGATCGTACTCCGCGATGGATCGATCGTGGAGAAGAAGAAGCCCGTCGCCGGCGCGCACCCCAAGCCGGCAGCCGCGCACCATGCAACTGCGCATTGATCGATCCTATAACCCGGTTCATTGGTTTGTGAACCGTCAGATCATCGGATGAACCCGCGCCGCCGGAGCAGGACGCCTCCGGTGGGTCGCATCCTACTCCTGGACCATCAAGGGCAGCCCGCACAGGCTGCCCTTTTTGTTTTTCTACAAGCTCTCAGCCAGAACCCTGCCTCACGCAGTGATAGGCTAGAGGCAGAATGGAACGATTCATAAATATTTTTACTGTTCTCGTCCTCGCACTGGTCTGCGCATTCTGCAAGGCCCAAGATGCGCAGAGCCGCCCGGCCTCGCCTGCGCCCATTGTGCGCCAGACCACAGCGCACCCACTGCCGTTTTCGCTTGACGAGGCGAGGTTGGATTCCACCGCGCTGATTGACTTCCCTTCCGGTGAGAAGATCAGCCAGCAGGATCGTGATCTGCGGATGAGGTCGCTCGGGGCAATCAGCGAGCGAGCCAATGCAGCCGGGCTTGATTTTGCTCAGGGCACGTGGGATGAGCAAGAGATTGTCTGTTCCGCGCTGCCCAATCACCTCTTTCTCCTTTTCACGCGCGGCAGCGGCACTGGCAATGCGAGCTCCTTTACCGCGTCGATTCCGCGCGGCGGCGGCCAGGTGCGCGTGATTCCCATCCTGCGCCGCGGCTATTCGTTCTTTTCACCCGCGCCGGTCAATGCGCTGACCATCTCGATCTTCAACCATATTCGCGCCGAGGAGCATCCAGCGCAGCCCGCGGAGTGGCTGGCCACCGGGCTCTGCTACGCCGCCCTGGCGGGAACGCATCCACAGGTCGGCTTGGCCGGTGACGTTTATCAGCGGAAGGATTCCAACGTTGCGCCCGGCAGCCTGACGATAGCCGGTGGCGGCATTGAGATCTCCTTCATCGACCTCAATATCCATTCACGGCGCAATCTATGGAGGATGAGCTTCGACGGTAGCGGAAGGTTGCTGAAGGCTACACTGACTAAATCGGCGCAGTCGAAGCTGAAAGTAGCACAGCGAAATCCAACCGAAGTTCAGGGAAAGCCTGTGCGGCAATCGACCGAACCGCAGGGCAAGACCGTGCAGTAGCAAGTCGAGCCCCGAGGCAAGCATCTCCCGCCTAGGGACCGGCGGCGAAGTTGCTTCCAAATCGGTAGCCGAAAGCCGTAGCAGTTTCCGCAAATCCCCGCTTGCTGTATACTCCAACCCGTATGCAAGTATTTGCGATTCTTCCCGCAGCGGGACTGGGAACCCGAATGGCCGGGCCGCAGCCCAAGCAATTTCTCACTCTTGATGGGGTTCCCATCCTGATCCATTCGTTGCGCGCCTTTGCCTCCGTGGAGCGCGTAACGGCGATTTACGTGGCGGTGCGCCTGCCAGAGATGGAACGCGTGCAAGCTCAAATCGCCGAGTATGCCGCTGGATATGGCTTCGCGGATCGCGTTCGTGTCGTCGAGGGCGGCAGCCATCGCCAGGAATCTGTCGAGCACGCCCTGGCCGCGCTGCCCGCCGAGGCAGAGGATGTGGTGCTGGTCCACGACGCGGTGCGCCCGCTGATTGACGCGGCCACTATCGACCGGACAATCGACGCGGTGCTGGCGCACGGAGCGGCCATTGTCGGCCTGCCGGCCGTGGACACTATCAAGCAAGTGGAGCGGACAGCGCACGGAGCGTTGATTACCTCGACAATTCCGCGCGAGTTTGTGGTGCTGGCGCAGACGCCGCAGGGCTTCCGCTTTGGCCTTCTACAGAGCGCCTTTGCCGAGGCCACGGCGGACGGCTTCGTCGGCACCGATGAGGCTTCGGTCGTTGAGCGCGCGGGGCATCCGGTCGCAGTGGTTCCCGGCTCGGCGATCAATATCAAGATCACGCAGCCGGGAGACTTGGCGCTGGCGGAGTTCTATCTGCGGCAGCGCGAGCGGTAAGGGCGCAGGGGTTACAACTGATAGAACCTGATGCAAAAATTTTTCGCGTTGCATCGATCCAAGGATAGGATGAGAATTGGCTGGCCGCCGATAGAACCTAAAGGACAGGCACGGAGAGCATGGAAACTCGAATCGGATTTGGGTTTGACTCGCACGTCTTCAAGGCGGGTGTGCCGCTGCATATCGGCGGTTTGGCGCTGGATCACCCAGAGGGCTTGGCTGGCCACTCCGACGGTGATGTGCTGCTGCACGCCATTACCGACGCGCTGCTGGGCGCCGTAGCCGCAGGGGACATTGGCACCTTCTTCCCGCCCGGCGATCCGCGTTGGAAGGACGCCGACTCGGCCGTCTTCCTGCGCATGGCCATGGATGCGCTGCAACACGCTGGCTACCGCATAGTGAATATCGACACCACGCTGATTCTGGCCGCGCCCAAGATCTCGCCCGTCTCCAGCACCATGCGCGCTCGCGTCGCCGACCTACTCGGCCTGGGCACCGACCAGGTGAGCATCAAGGCCAAGACTCCCGAAGGGCTGAATCTGGACCACGTCGCCCAATGCCACGCCGTCGCGCTGATCGAGCGGGTGATTGAGCCGGAAGAACTGAAGAGCATGAGCGCGGTGATCGAAAGCCAGCGCCCGCTCGAAGATGTTGTCGAAGACCTCATCAGCTCTGTCCATGGCATTCCCAAGAAGCGCGGCGGGCTGGTCTACGACACCGAGGACATTACGTAAGACAGAGACCAGGGCTCGGAGAATAGTTTTCGGCTCTCTCCTGCACCAAAGGTGTTTCTGGTAAGTTGACGTTTTGAAAGGGCGCAACAAACCCCCTTTGTACCAGGGAACGATTTGATAGGCTGCGGAAAAACTCAATAAAGAGTCCAGAAGTGTCAGGGCACCACTTCAGTCGTGCCGCAAGTGTCGCAAAACATACTGGGCTTTAGCCCCTGAGGGAATGCCTTACCGGAGAGACCATGTGCGAAAAAGATGCTCTGACGCTTCGGCGGGGTTATCATGCCTCATTAATCGGAGAAATTTTCGGAGTTGGATTGCTCTGGGGCGGTTTTGGACTGGGGTTGCTCTGGAAATGGTGGGGGATGCCCGCTGGTTCAAATCTAATCACTCATCCGGTCAAGGATACGGCGATATCACTTTTGTGTGCCAACGCAGCATATTTCATCGGTAAGTGCACGGGGCGCTACTTGCGAAAGCGATCTAAATCGAAGGAATCGCCGTCACACTAGCAGGGTCGGTATGCCATAGCGGAGTAGCAGCTTGTCTCCGGTCACCAGAATCAACCCTTCAATCATCGCTTGCGCAATCAGCAATCGGTCAAAGGGATCGCGATGATGAAAGGGCAAGTCGCGCAAGGCTCCCCTATGCTGGATTGTCACTGGAAGTTCCGTCAAGCTATGAGTGTGAAGCAACACTGAAACCGGTTTTTGCAGAGTCAAGTCGCTCAGCGCTTGCTTGATTACCAATTCCCAAGCCGTCACAGCGCTCAAAAATACTTGCGGCGCCGATTTAATTTGCGAATTCTAATCGAATGGCTTATCTTGGCACAGAGTTCCCAATTCAACCCCGGAGTGTTTTGAATGACTGCTCTCGCGTTCTTCCTGCAAAGCCCGCCCGATCCTGAGACGGTCCAGCGTATTATGATGCTCGTAATCCCAATTATCCTCGTCGTCATGGTGGTGGTGATCGCCATCTTGATGGTGCCCTGCTGGTTCATTTTGAAGAAGGCTGGCCTTTCGCCGTGGCTCTCCCTGTTGTGCCTGGTTCCATCGCTCGGCACATTGGTTCTGCTCTATATCCTTGCCTTCTCGGATTGGAAGGTTGTGCCCGCGCCGCAGCAAGTCTGGACGCCGCAGCCCCCATATCCACCACAGCCGCCTTATCCGCCGCAGGGCTGATTGGGGCAATAGCAGCCCGCTTTGCTGTACCATGCAAACGAGCGATGAATTCTGAAGACACTCCGTTCACAGCGCCGGCTGCCAGTGCGCAAGGCCGCTTTGCCGCCGCAATGCGCGTGCTGGAGGAGGCTATCGCCGCACGCGCCTTTCCGGGCTGCGCCTTTGGGGTACTGGCGGGCAGGAAGGTTGTGTTGACAGGTGCGCGGGGCTATTTCACTTACGACAAAGCTGCGCTCACAGTCGCGCCGGAGACCGTCTACGACGTGGCCAGCCTCACCAAGGTTATGGCAACTACCGCTGCGGCGATGCTGCTGCACCAGCGCGGGCTGCTGCGCCTGGAGACGCCGCTGGGCGAGCTGCTGCCAGCCTTTACCGCCAACCGCGCCGCAGGTGATCCCGCGCGGCGAGTAACGCTGCGCCACCTTTTGGCACACAACGCCGGGCTGCCAGGCTACGTGCAGTTTTTCCGCGCCGCAGACACTGGGGAAGCGCTCCTGCAAGCCTGCCTGGAACTGCCGCTGGAGGCCGAGCCTGGCAGGCGAGCCGAGTACTCCGATCCGAGCTTCATTCTGCTGAGCAAAGCGCTGGAGGCGCTGATCAGCGAGTTGCTCGCAACCTGGGTCCAGCGCGAAGTCTTTCAATCGCTCGGCATGACAGCAACGGGCTTTATTGAATCCCGCCCTAGCGACAAAGACGTCGCGACGATGGGGCACCCAATGTTTTTAAGCGGAATAAATAGTCAATCTACCGAGGCGCGCAACCTCATCCCTCCCACCGAGGAAGACACGATCTTCCGCCATCGCCGGATTCAGGGCGAAGTGCAGGATGAGAATGCCTGGCTTCTGGGCGGCGCGGCTGGCCACGCCGGACTCTTCTCCAATGTGCCGGACCTGCTGCGCTTTGCCCACGAGATTCTGTCGGCGCATGCAGGCAGGGGCCGGCTCTTCACTGCGGCGACAGTTGAGATCTTCGCCGAGCGGCAAGCCCCGCCGGGCAGCTCCCGCGCGCTGGGCTGGGATACACCCTCCCAATCCTCTAGCGCGGGTCGGCATTTTTCCCGTCATTCCATCGGCCACCTGGGCTTTAGCGGCTGTTCCTTGTGGATCGACTTGGAGGCCGAAGTTGCGGTAGCGCTGCTGACCAACCGGACCTGGCCCGACCGCCTGAGTCAACTGATCCGCCAGGTGAGGCCCGCCTTCCACGATGCCATTCGGCAGGAGTTGTAAGACATTCGCAACCAGCACTTCCCTGCCCCGCATCCCTATTGCGATTTCTCTTCGGATGTTGACTGTTTTCCAGTTACAATAAAAACTCGGGGACTGACGCGATGCTGACAAGTTCGATGACGCAGGAGACGGCCAACGCCCAGAAAGACCAGCGAGGCAAAGACCAGGCCGCCCAGCTTCAACAGTTGACGACTGAGAGCCAAAACGAGGCTTCTCATAGCTTTGACACAAAATCCGCTCTGGAGATCGCCCGCATCATCAACCATGAAGATGCAAAGGTGGCCGCGGCGGTCAAGAAGGCGATTCCGGAGATTGCGCTGATTATCGATCAGGTGGCGCGCAGTTTGCGCGAGGGCGGTCGGCTGATCTACGTCGGCGCAGGTTCCAGCGGGCGCGTCGCGGCGCTGGATGCATCCGAATGTCCGCCCACCTATTCGACCGCTCCTGGGCAAGTGCAGTACATCATGGCCGGCGGACCCAAGGCGCTGGCGTCGGCTGTCGAAGTCAACGAAGACTCGGAAGAACTGGGCCAGAGGGACATCGCCCGCCGCCGCCCCACGCGCAAGGATGTGATCGTGGGCGTTTCCGCCTCTGGCCGCACGCCTTACGTGGTGGCTGCCGTAGCCTATGCGCGCGCCCGCGGAGCGCACACCGCCGCCGTCACCTGCAACCACGAGACGCCGCTGGCCAGCGCTGCTGACATCACCGTCATCACCGACGTAGGACCCGAAGTAATCTCCGGCTCCACGCGCATGAAGGCCGGCAGCGCGCAGAAGATGGTCCTGAACATGATCACCACCGGCGCCATGACCCGCCTGGGTTATGTCTACGACAACCTGATGGTCAACGTGCATATGCAGAACACCAAGCTAGTGGAACGCGGCATCCATATTCTGATGAGCGCTTGCAAGATTGACCACGAGGCCGCAGTGCAGATCATTAAATGCGCCGGACGCAGCGTCCCGGTGGCGCTAGTGATGCTCAAGGCCCACGTCGACAAACCGGAGGCGGTGCGCCGCCTGGCCAAGTCTGATGGCAATGTGCGGCTGGCCATCGAGGACACTGTGCTGGAGTTGTAGTGGTAGGCCATGAGATTTTCACCCTCGATGAAAGGCAGATATTTTGGGGAGTAAACTGACGATTCCCAACTTTGCGGCAGTTGCTCTACCAAATCTGAATGAGATAAAGCGGTTGTCCATGAGTCTCAAATCTTTTCTACCTCTCCTTCTCTCCTTGGCCTGTGCCCGGAACTGTCTTGCCGACCACCTGGACAAAATCTCCAACCACTCCGCCGCGCCGGTTGCCGTAGTGGATATTGAGGACGCCAGCCACATGGTTGTCGGCCACCTTTTTGTTCCCCCAGGCGAAACCCTTCTGCTGGACTCCGACCAGAACCCGGCCGGAGGAGCCGGCTTCTACGAGGCGGAGACGGGCGAGGATTACCTGCTGATGATCCCCTCCAAGCTGCAATTTCCTCATCTGGGATCGGAGAGTTGCCCCTGCTCCCTGCACCTGGACAAGATCGGCTGGAATCGCCAAGGAGCGGCCACCGTGGTCGGCGGACTCAGGCCCTTTCTGGAGACCACCTCCGGCACAAAGATCCCCATCGTCTCCGATGTGAAGCATCTCAATCTCGCCGATGGGAGACTCAACTTCAAGCTTCAAGGCCGTGGCAGCGAGTACTGGGTGCTCACCCGCTACGGACAAGTGGTGGAGACCGGCGGCCCGTGGGGCCTCTGGGAGCTGACGCGCTTCATCTTGACGGACTTTCTTCCGTGGCTGGTGGTCACTCTTGTTGTCATTTCCATCGTGGGCGCCATCCGTCTTACGCGCCTGGATAGCCATCCCGAAAAGTCCTTCCTGCAACTGATGAAGGTGAGCCTCCTCAGCTTGCTGCTTCGGGGGAAATTCGGCGGCGATGATCAGCCGGAGAGTGAATCAGTGAAAGATTGATGGCCCGCTTTGACAAGGCAGGATTCGCTCCTATAGCATCCGGCAAAAGCCTTGAGGAGTGATCATGTCCACACTTTGCGCCGTTTGTTCATCGCCGCTAGAGGAAGGCAGCCATTTTTGCGTCCGCTGCGGAAGCTCTGTCTCCGGCAAGCCGGGCGCAGCCGTTTCCACCCCACCCGCAATCGCCGAGCCGGTCCCGTTCGATCTGTCCGCTTATAGGCCCGGCAATGGCCTGGAAGGCATCGGCGGATGGCTGATTCTGCCGGCCATCGGCCTGGCAATCTCGCCGTTATTCAGCATTCATGGAATCATCAAGGATATGTCAATCCTGACTGGCGCTACGCACCAGTACTTCCTCTCCACACATCCAGCAATGGCCGGATTGATCCTCTTTGAAGCCATCACCAATATCATCTTCCTGCTGGCGGCGGCCTGCCTCAACTTCCTTTTCTATTCAAAAAAGAAAATATTTCCAAAATCCATGATTGCCTACCTTGTGATCATCTTCGTCTTGTTACTGGCGGACCATCTAATGGCTGGGGCACTGTCTCCGTCCGCCAATCATACATCGGGACTGTTTTCGGTAATAAGAGCCTTCCTCCAAGCCTGTATCTGGATTCCCTACTTCCTGAACTCCGAGCGGGTCGAGCAAACCTTTGTGCATTGAGCCCCACAAAAAGCAGGCCGGAGATCCATCCCCGGCCTGCTTTTCTAATCCCTGTTCCCTACCGTTACGGCACAAAGACCTTCAGCCGCACGTGCCACATAGTGGTTTCGCCCGGCTTCAGCGTCACCATCTCTGTATTCATCCCGCCCCACACCTTGCTGAAGGGATCGGCAAAGTTGTACTGGTGTTCAATGGCCACAAAGCTGGCCTGCAGCGGCGCGTACATCTGGATAGTCTTGATCTCCGGCGAGAGGCCTTCAATCTTCAGTCCGTACTTGGCCGCCGGATCGATGATCTGCACCGTCACCGCGCCGTCCTTCCACTCGAGGTGGCTCCAGTTGTCGTCATAGAAATTCTTGCCTAGCGCCGCGCCGCCGGGAGCGCTCAGGTCGAAGCGTGTTCCTGCCACTGGCAGCAGCTTGCCCGTCGGATAGACGTTCTTGTAATTGTCCAGCTCGGCGGTCGTCGAGCCGGGAATCTCCACCTTGACTTGCGTGCGGTCGCCCGAGGGCAGGTTGAAGTACGGGTGCCAGGCCAGCGCCATCGGCTCGGCTTCCTTGCCCACATTCATCGCCGCCATGGTCACATCCACGGCATCGGCGGTCAGAGTCACGGTAATCGCCAACTCTGTGCTGGAGAGCCAATGTCCGCCGAAGTCGCCGCAATGCAAAATGCCTGTGGCTTGCTGGCCGCCCTGCACCTGCTTGACGCTCACATCGTCGGTCTTGGCCTTCAGAATCAGCCCGTGCATGGCGTGAATATCGCCGCCCGGCTGGCGTCCGTTGTTGGCCGGCAAGGTGAGCGTGTGGCCCTCCCACTCGGTGGTCAGCGTCTTGGTGTCGGCTGAGAGCTTGCCGCGAATCCGGTTCGGATAGGGTGCTAGAAAGGCCGAACCCAGCCGGTAAGCCAGGTTGCCGTAACTGTCGTCGTCCACATCCAGAATCTTCTTGGCCTCCTCCACCGTCTTGGGCATCAAAATATCCACGCTGCCCTTGCTGGGGAAGTTGGCGGTGATCTGTATGATCTCCATCGCGCGTCCCGGAGCAAGGGTAATGCTGGTGAACTCCGGCTTGGTTTTGCTCACCGCCGCGCGGGTCAGCGTTATGACCTTCTGGCCGCCGATCTCGGTTACGCTCTGAGCAAGGCTGAGCAAAGACCCGCCCGCCGCCACGCCAATCAACGATACTGCGCAAAGAAAGAGATTCATCTCAAACCATCCCTGAGTGTGCAAGAATTTTCCGCAATTGCGCCGCGCCGTGCAATGTTACTGGTGCCGGTAAGCGCAATCCGGAGGCAGCATCATTCTACGCCAACCGGCCCACAGTCTGCCTTTGGCAGTCTCTTTGGGCAACCATCCATCAGGCTTTGAGCTTCTGCTTTGTGAAAGGGCACGACTTCAGTCGGGCCGCAATTCCGCCACAAAATCACCGGGATTTAGCCCCTGGGGATGTTTTTTGTTCTTACTGCCGGAAAGTGTTATCTTTGTAGCGATTGAAACCGCAAGGCAGGCGAACACTTGAAGATGATGCGCAATTTTCGTTTGGCATTTGGGTGTTTGATGTTCATCGTCCTCGCTACTCTTTGCCCAGCGCAGGATCCAGTCGCCAACCCATCCGCCCTTTGTTCACTACCTAACCTCAAAGACGCCGTCCGCGTCGACGGCTATATCTTCCGCACTTATGAAAATCGCGGAGATGATCGATGTTTTCAGATTCTTCGTGATGGGAAGATCATCTTTCGTCGCACGAATGATAATGACGGATGGTTCAAAATCAGCCAGCCAGAAGACAATGAGTGGAAAGTTCCTGCTATCTCCAACGGCACCGACATTACAGGGCGCGGCCATCCGGACATGATCGTCTCGTTCACTTCTGGAGGTGTGCATTGCTGTCTTTCGCACTACGTTTTCGAACTGGAGCCGAAATTTAGGCTGCTGGCAACGCTCGATGCGGAAGACACATGGCCCGCTTATTTTGCCGACCTTGACAAGAATGGCCATTACTATTACATAGCCGAAGATTGGACCTTTGACTCATGGTGGCAGTCTTATGCTGGATCGCCGCATCACTCGATCATTCTTCACTTTGTGGATGACAATAAAGGCGGCAGCTTTCATCTTTCCATCAACAAAATGCAGGCCCCTGCTCCCACACCAGAAGAATGGCAGAACACACTTGATGGTCTGCGGCAACAACTCGTGTCTGATCAGGAAGAATTTGACGTAAACGGTTTATGGCAAAAGGTGATGGACCTGATCTACACTGGCCACTCCTACCTAGCCTGGAAGTTTCTCTACGAGGTTGGCCCCAAGGCGCAGAGTAAGCCTTATCCAAACTTGGCCGACTTTTGTCTCACACTCAAGACCAGCCCCTACTGGCCCGACCTTGGACCCACGCTCAAAGGCACCCCGCCCGCCTGCGCCAACGCCAAGCCCGACCATCAGAAGTAGCACACAGGCCTGATCTTCGTGCCATGTGGCCCACATCACATTTCATCGTACCCTCCATTGATATACACTTTCGTCGAGTTAAAAAACAAATCATGCCTGTCCAAGAAGAAACCCGCACCCTCAGCCATGCGCGCGGCGCAAGCCGTCCTCTCCTCGATCTGACCATCGGTGCCCTCCTCGACCGCACCGCCAGCCGCTACCCAGACCGCCCCGCCGTCATCAGTTGCCATCAGGGCAAGCGCCTCACCTGGTCCGAACTCTCCGCTGGCGCCGACCGCGTCGCTCGAGGCCTATGGTCGCTCGGTATCCGTCACGGCGACCGTGTCGGCATCTGGTCCACCAACTGCATCGAGTGGACGATGATGCATATGGGCTGCGCCCGTGCCGGCGCCGCCTTGGTCAACGTCAACCCCGCCTACCGCTCCCACGAACTGCAATTCACCCTCCAGCGCTCGCGCATGAAGGCCCTCTTCCTCTGGCACAAGGACCGCCACGCCGACTACGAGGAGATCCTCACCCGCGCTCGCCATGGCTTTGACCATGAGCTCCAGCACGTCATCTACTTCGACTCGCCGGAGTGGCCCGCCCTGCTCGACGCCCCCGGCCAACTGCCCGCCCACGTCGCCAGCGACGACATCGCCAATATCCAATACACCAGCGGCACCACCGGCCTGCCCAAAGGCGTCCTGCTCACCCATCACAATGTCGTCAACAACGGCCAGTTCCTCGCCCAGGGCTTTCACTACACCGAGATCGACAAGATCGTCGTCCCGGTGCCGCTCTTCCATTGTTACGGTTGCGTCATCGGAAGCATGACTTCATTGAATACCGGCGCGACGCTCATCCTGCCCAACTGGACCTTCGACCCGCGCCTCACCCTCAAGGCTGTCCACGACGAGCGCGCCACCAGCGTCTACGGCGTCCCTGCAATGTACGTCGCCGAGTTCGCCCTGCCCGACTTCGCCTCCTACGACCTCACCAGCCTGCGCACCGGCATGATGTCCGGCGCGCCCTGCCCCATCGAGCTGATGAAGCGCGTACTGAACGAGATGCACATCGGCGAACTGGTCATCGCCTACGGCCAAACCGAAACCTCGCCCGTCGTTACAATGTCCGATGCAGCGGATACCATTGAAGTCCGCGTCAACACCGTCGGCCGCGCCATGCCCCAGACCGAGGTGCAGGTCGTCTCAACCGTCACTGGCGAGACCCTTCCGCGCGGCGAGCAGGGCGAAATCTGCATCCGCGGCTACGCGCTGATGAAGGGCTACGACGCCGACCCCGACGGTACCGCGCAGGTCATCCATTCCAACGGATGGCTGCACACCGGCGATCTCGGCGTCATGCGCGAAGACGGCTGCCTGCGCATCACCGGCCGCTCCAGAGACGTGATTATCCGCGGCGGCGAAAACATCTATCCCCGCGAGGTCGAGGAGTTCCTCTACACACACCCCAAGGTCGGCGAAGCGCAAGTCGTCGGCCTGCCCCACGCTCGCCTCGGCGAAGTGGTCTGCGCATGGGTCCGCCTGCAACCCGGCGTCGAAGCCACCGAAGAAGAGATCAAGGCCTTCTGTAAAGACCAGATCGCCTACTACAAGATCCCCGAATACGTCCGCTTCGTCACCGAGTTCCCTGCAACCCTCAGCGGCAAAATCCAGAAGTACAAAATCCGCGAATTCGAGATTGAGGCGCGCGGCTTACAATCGGTAGCAAACGCGGCGACGGCCTAAGGACAGCACGCCCTGCGGTAATCCTGGGTCTCAGAATCGAGGCCGGAAAATCTGGTGCTACACACCTGGTAAAGTTTTTTTATGAATCGTGAGACATTTTCCCTTCGCTTTTCGCAATACTAGATAGATAAGAAAAACAAAGCTTTCACCCGTAATCTCTGGCGCGCCGGGCTGCGGTTTCACCCGATTCCTGAAACGCCATTTCTAGACCGCGAGGCCAACTCATGAACGTTTTTATCGGGAAGCAACGGAAGTTTATCCATTCGCTTCCAATCCCGTAATTCATGCCTGCTCCTCATTACCCTCATGCATGGTATCTCTCCCTCTAGTGTGAGAGTACTGCTGTTCAACAATCTACTGAAAATCACGGCTGTCCGGTTAAAAGTCGAACAGAATCAGTTGGTTGGAAGAATTCTGTAACTCCTCTTGAGATGTAAATCTTTGAAGTACTTGTAAAATGGGGGTTTTCTCGAACAGAGTTAGGCTGAAAATCTGTAGAAGTTGGTAGAGGTTGGCTTCAATGCCAAGGCGTTTTCGCACGATGGCCACCAGAACATAGACCGAGACAGCGATCCAGATCTGCGTTTTGACCGCGTTCTCGCTGGTTCCATAGAAGGCTTTGATGCGCAGGTGCTGTTTGATCCAGCGAAAGAATAGCTCCACAGCCCATCTTTTCTTGTAGATTTCGGCGATGGCCAGCGCTGGCAGCGTGAAGTTGTTGGTCAAAAACTTCAGGCGCTTGCCGGTCTCCGGATCGCAATAGGTGACTCGGCGCAGTGCATCTGGATACGCCGTCGCCGACGCGAGGGAAGTTAGAATCACCGTATGGTCGCTGCGCAGGCCAGTAGACTTATCGACCGGGCGCGAATAGCGCCGCTGAAGTAATACGTTCGTCTTGGTGCGCACGACAAAGAAGGCCGATTCCAGCGTGAAGCGATATAGCCGCTCGAAATCGATATAGCCGCGATCCATCGTGTAGAACGCGCCGGCCTCAAGGTTGATTTTGTCCAGCACGTTCACGTCTGCCACCTTGCCGTCGGTGATGTGAATGAAGGTGGGGATCGATCCTTGCAGATCGAGCAGTGTGTGCATTTTGACAGCGCCCTTATGTTTGCGGAACTTAGCCCAGGGAAACAGCGCGAGACAAAGATCGATAGTGGTCGAGTCCAGCGCGTACAGATCGCGCACGTCTGGAATGCCGGTCACGTCGTTGTCATAGAGCTTGACCGCAGTGTGGATCAGCACCTGCGCAAAGTCAGCAAAGATGCGCCAGTCGCGGCTTTCGTTGGCGTCGGCCAGCGTGGAACGCGCCACCGAAGAGCTGAAACCCATGTGATACAACTTGGGTCCAATCGCACCCAGGCACGCTTCGATGTCGCGCAAGCTCTCGCGATAGGCCAATTGGGCAAAGGCCATGGCGAGAAACTGCTCCCAGCAGGAGAGCGTCTTGGTGTAGCGGTCGCCGCCATAGCGGGCGACACAGCGGCGGAACTCACGGTCAGGAAGAAAGCCGATCAACTGAGAGAAGACGGTTTTGCCTTCGTTCATCGCCTCATTCTGGGCTATCGGGCAGGAGGTAGGCACGCATTTCAAATCGCGGCAAGGGAAATACGCCTATAACGCTTTTGTTTTATGTCGGTTGAGAGACAGGAGCAGAACTTTTACCGGACAGCCGTGACTGAAAATGCGCTATGACGCGCGAAGGAGAAATCATGTTCGGACGAAGACTATTTGCAATGCTCTGCCTCATGCTGGCAGCCCCAATCCTGCAAGGCCAAAGCCCAACCAACACCGTACTCGGAACCGGGGCAGGCGCCAATGAGGAGATGATGCTCGTGGATTACAACACGGCTATCGGAAACGATGCGCTCTATCAGAATCTCTTTGGAAATGCCAATACCGCCCTCGGCGCGTATGCGCTTTACCAAACCGGCGATGCCAACAATATAAGTGCCGCCAGCCTGGATACCGCCGTTGGCGCCTTCGCCCTTTACTATAACTCTCAAGGCAGCGACAACACGGCGGTTGGCTTTAACACTCTTTCGAATAACTTTGAAGGCAATCAAAACACGGCTCTGGGCGAATCGGCCCTTTACAATAACTGGAACGGGAATTCCAATGTTGCTGTCGGTTACTATGCGATGCCCTCGCTTTCAGGAGGGACAAACAATGTGGCGGTTGGCACCTATGCGCTGCGAAACGCCACAGGCGGTTCAGGCAATATTGCCATAGGCTATGGAGCCGGATCGAATATTAGTACCGGCGCTCAAAATATTCTTATCGGTAACCCCGGCACTTCATCGGATTGGAGCGCGATCCGAATCGGAAGCAGCGGAGTCCAGAATCAGGCTTTCATTGCCGGCATCCGGGGCCAAACCACCGGCCAAGGCAACGCCATTGAGGTCTTTATCGACTCAAACGGGCAACTGGGAACCAAAAGCTCGTCACGGAAGCTCAAAACCGACATCAACGAGATGGGTGACATGACCAAGACCTTGATGGGTCTGCGGCCGGTCAGCTTCCGCTACACGTCACAAGGGCCGGATGCTCCGGTGCAGTATGGGCTGATCGCCGAGGAAGTGGCTGACGTTGCGCCGGAGCTAGTGGCGCATAAGCCCGATGGCCAGATCGAAACCGTCTTCTACGACAAGGTAAATACTATGCTGCTGGATGTGGTGCAGAAGCAGCAGCACACGATTGAGGAGCTAGAGAGTACGCTACACCAAGTGGAGACGCGGCTGACTGCACTCGAAGGATCAGAGCAGAAGTAGGTAGGTGGTGCAGGATTTCATCAATGAATCTGGGTGCACCAGATCCCGCTTTTGGAACCTGAGAACCCGCCATTACCTGACTGAAATTTGCAGAAGTACTGCAATGTATTGGCGAGTGGCCCATCCTTCGCGCAACCAGCGAAGGGTGGGAGTCCACAAACATCGGAAGGGATCTATAAAAGGGGATGTCAAGAGAAAACACTTCTCCAGATCCACCGAGGTCAGGTTTTGCGAAGACGGTTATCTGGTTGCGCCGATCTTGGTTACAGTGTTGTCGGCATCATTTGCGACCCAAATGTTGGTTCCGTCGAAGGCTATTCCAGCTGGAAAGCTACCAACCGCATACGTGCCGACCACCGTGCCGTTACTGGCCAACAGCTTGGTCACGGTGTTGTCTTCATCATTCGTGACCCAGATGTTGGTTCCGTCGAAGGCTATCCCATATGGATCGTTTCCAACCGCATACGTGCCGACCACCGCTCCGGTGCTAGCCAGCAGTTCGGTCACGGTGTTGCTGAGGCTGTTTGCAACCCAAATGTTGGTTCCGTCAAAGGCTACTCCTTGGGGTTCGATTCCAACCCCATATGTTCCGACCACCGCGCCGGTACTGGCCAGTAGTTCGGTCACGGTGGAGGTACCAAAATTCGCAATCCAGATGTTGGTTCCGTCGAAGGCTATTCCAGTTGGGTCGCGTCCAACCAGATAGGTGCCGACGACCGCGCCGCTGCTGGCCAACAGTTTGGTCACAGTGCCGCTGGCTTGATTCGTGACCCAAATATTGGTTCCGTCGAAGGCTGCGCCATATGGGCTGTCTCCAACCCTGTACGTGCCGATAACCGCGCCTGTGCTGGCCAGCAGTTCGGTCACGTTGTTGCTCACGCTGTTTGCAACCCAGATGTTGGTTCCGTCGAAGGCTATTCCAAATGGGAAGAGTCCAACAGGAAACGTGCCGACAACCGCACCGGTGCTGGCCAGCAGTTTGGTCACGGAAGAGGCGTTCGCGACCCATATGTTGGCTCCATCGAAGGCTATTGCCCTGGGTTCGTTTCCAACCGCATACGTAATGGAGTACCACTGCAGTAAGGCTGCCCTTGTCTCGGCCACGCCCTGGCCCGCTGGACCGGCGGGGCCTTGCGGACCTGTAGGCCCCGTTGGACCTATCGGACCTGTCGCGCCGACAGGTCCGATAGGTCCTTGCGATCCGGTGGGGCCGGTTGCCCCCGAAGGGCCGATTAGCGCCCAACCGGTGCCGGTCTCACCGGCCACACAGAGTGAGGTTGAGGCAACGATGCGCACCGCGCCGGTCGTCGAATTGACGCAGGCGGAGACGTTCGTTGACACGGGCGCGGCGATCGCCGCCGCTCCTACTAAGAACAGAGACACCACTACCGCAAGAGAATTGCGAGCAGACATTCGAGACCTCCTGAAAGTGTTTTGGGGAAACTCCTGACTATTATCTGGGATGTAAAAGAGAAATCATTTGATGCATTAGTATTTTTCCGGGGCCGGTGTCGGGTAGCACATCCTTCGCGTGCTTAGAGACCGGCGAAACTCTGTATCACCCTCCGCAAGGCTGGCAGCCGGACATCTGAATCGGCGGCCAGCCGACAGGCGACGCAGGCCAACGCGCCTACCACGCGTTGTGGCATAAGTCATCGCGAGAATTGGATGAATCCGTTGTTCAACAATAATAGCTTTGCTCCATCTTCGCAGAAACTGCTTGACTAAAATAGCGCATAAATTGTTCTATATCTATATTGAGCGAGAGGCGATCTACAGCCGGTTGACACAGCTTGGCCCGCCACCCAAAATGACATTTGGAGGTCCTATGAAACGAATCTTCATTTACTTTTCACTGCTCGCGATTGCAACCTTCCCCGCAAACGCGCTCGCACAACAGGCCACACCGCAACCAAAGACGGGCGAGACCATGGAGATGAAACACAACGCCCGGCCCGATTCTCCCCAATGGAAGCAACTCACATCCCTAATAGGCCAGTGGCAGGGCAATTCGATGGAGGATGGGACGAGCCATACAACAACACTCGAAGTGCGCATGACAGGCGACGGCTCGGCCATCACACACCTGCTTGGCAAAGACACCCCGATGGAGATGTTAACCGTGTTTCACACGGACGGTCCGGCGCTGCTGGCAACGCACTATTGTGCCGCGCACAACCAGCCTCGGATGCAGATGGTCCCTGCCTCCAAGCCGAGCCAGATCGAATTTCGCTTCAAAGATGGGACCAACATCGGCCCCGATGACGGGCATATGGTGGGCCTGATTATCACCTTCATCGATGCCGATCACCACGATGAGACATGGATCTACCAGGAGAAAGGCAAGGAACTTCCGGGAACGGTCTTCCACTATTCGCGCAAGATGTAAGCGGTTGGCCGAGTGCCCCAGGTCTCGATTCCGGGACCTGGGAGACCGTGTCAATTCAATTTAGTACTTCACGATTTTCTCGAAGGAATCGGGCTTGAGGCTGGCTCCGCCGACCAATGCGCCGTCGATCTCTTCCTCGCCGATAAGCGCCGTCGCGTTGTCGGGCTTGACCGAGCCGCCGTAGAGGATGCGGGTGGCCGCGGCAACCTCAGCACCCAGCAAGTTGGCCACTTCGGCGCGGATGATTTTATGCGCGTCGACGGCCATCTCAGGGGTCGCGGTCTTGCCGGTGCCGATGGCCCAGACCGGCTCGTAGGCGATGACGATGGGCGCGGCGGCTGAGGCGGTGATGCCGGCCAGCGCGCCTGTGATCTGGGTCTTGAGCACGCCGGCAGTCTTGCCGGCTTCGCGCTCGGCCAGCACTTCGCCGACGCAGACAACCGGGACGACGCCATGCTTGAGTGCGGCGTGGAGCTTCTTGTTGACGATCTCATCGGTCTCGGCAAAGTACTGGCGGCGCTCGGAGTGGCCGATCAGGGTGTGCGTTCCGCCGACGGCCTGGAGCTGGTTCAGCGAGGTTTCGCCGGTGTAGGCGCCCTCTTCAGCAAAGTGGATGTTCTGCGCGCCCACCAGGACATTGCTTCCCTTGGCGGCGGCAATCACCGTGGGCAGCAGCACGGGCGAGGGAAACAGGGCGATCTCGTCGCGGGTGTGGCCGGCAACAAGCGGCAAAAAGGCATCGACGAAGGCCTTGGCTTCGGCGGGCGTCTTGTACATCTTCCAATTGGCGGCAATCAGTGCTTTACGGGGCATTGTGTGAGACTCCTCGGATTGATTTTAGTGGATGCAATGCGGCTTCAGGGTGACGGTGGGCACATTGTGCGGGAATATTCCCTGAAGCGCAGATCAATGATTCCGATATCTACACCCACCGGGAAAAGCGAAGAAAAAGAGAACGCACACCGGGGGGGGGGCACATTTCTTGTCTCCCGGTGAACCGGCCAATAAAACGGTTGCCTGGAATATCCAGGCTTTAGAGTAGCAGGAAGTTGGAAATAATCTGCAAAGTACGTTCGTACGAGCTAACTGGGGGTAACTCCAGTCAAATCACAGATGCGCGCAACGTAGCAGGAGGCCGGCCAGGACCGCGCCCAGCAGTGGTCCGAAGATCGGGATGGGCGCGTAGCGCCAGTTGGAACCACCCTTGCCGGGGATGGGCAACAGAGCGTGGGCGATGCGCGGCCCCAGATCGCGGGCCGGGTTGATGGCGTAGCCGGTGGTGCCGCCGAGCGAAAAGCCAATGCCCCAAACCAGGCAGGAGACCAGCCACGGCCCGACTCCCGCCGCCGGTCCGGTGACTGAAACCCCTTTGGAGCCGATGGACGCGGCCACAACGATCAGCACGGCCGTTCCGATAATCTCGCTCAGCAGATTAAAGGCCGGACTGCGCACCGCCGCGTTGGTGGCAAAGATGCCCAGCTTGTCAACCGGGCCGGGGGTGAGCTTCCAGTGCGGTCCATAGTGCAGAGCCATTAGCGAAGCGCCAGCAATTGCACCCAACAATTGCGCCAGCCATAGAGGGAGCACCGGTGCGTAATCGCCGCTGACGATGGCGTTGGAGAGCGTGATGGCTGGGTTCAAATTTGCGCCGGGGCTGCCGAAGGCCTGCGCCACCAGCACGCCGCAAAGCACGCCCAGCGCCCATCCTGTGGCGATGACGATCCAGCCTGCGTCCACGGCGTAGCTCTTGCGCAGCGTTACGCCGGCGTTTACGCCGCAGCCCAGCAGCACCAGCACCAATGTGCCGAAAAACTCACCCATCCAAACAGAGTGCATGCCATCTTCCTCGAAGTATAATATGAGCGCTTCACGTGTAAGCTCGATCCATTTCCAATTTACGCCGTAACTAAACTACAGTTGTAATGGACGAAAGTAATGGAATAGAGACAAAAGCCCGGGCCTAAAGGCCCTTCAAATTCAAGCTCTTTCAGGGGCCTGAAGGCCCCTACTCCCTCCGTTATCCCCAATCTACAACTGTAGTGCTAAAACCAGGTCTGCCGTTTGTACTCCAGATAAGCCGCGCCGAATTTTTCCGTTAGGATCTGTTCTTCCTTGCGGCTACGAAAGACCTGCATGGGAATCAGAACGAGAAAGCACAGCAACCCCCAAGGCATGTTTGTCCAAAGAAACAATCCTACGAACATCAAGCTGCTCAAGATGTAGATCGGATTACGAATGCGGGAGTAGAGGCCCGTAGTCACTAGTATGGTCGCCTTGGCTTCCACACTGAAGGCCTTCCCCAGTTGAACGCGGGCCAGAACGAGCAGTAGAAAGGCGGAGATTGCAAGGACGAGTCCCACGATCCGAAGCGGCGTCCAAGGAAGCTCCCAAAAGCGCCATACAATGAACAACAAGGCGACAACACCCAAAGCCAGCGTTCCGAAATTCAGCTTCATCAGGCCTCCATTTTGCTCTTGCATCCCACCCTCGCTGCAAACTTATAGAGCAGCGAGAGTGGCACCCGGAAGGTTGAAAAGGTTGAAAATGCTCTACTTCGCCGGTGGAACCGGAGCCGGCTGAGCATCGCCGGAATTGTCCGCAGGAGTCTCGGCCTTTTTCTTTTTATCGGTCAGGCGAGTCTTGTCGCTGGTGGTGGTGGCGGCCTTCTTCTTCTTTGCAGAGGTATCCCCAGAGAGGCCCAAGGGACCGGCTTGCGTCTGCTGGTCGGCAACCTCGGCGGCGTCCGGCGCGGCTGGAGCCATCGAATCTGTCTTACCAGCTTTTTGGGCATTCACCTTGGCCTGCTTTTCTTCTTTGGGGCGGGCGCTGAAGCGGGTTTTAACCGTTGGCTTGTTGCTTGCCTCAAAGGGATTGACTGGCTCAGGAGCGGACGGTGTGGCGGCTTGATCCACGGCTCCGGCATCCTCGGTGGCGGCCTCCGGCGCTTTGGGCAAGGTCTTGGTGGGCGCCTGTCCCAGGCGGATCTTTTCTTTCTTGCCGGGCTTCATCGAGGCCACGTCAGCGCTCGAACTCTTCTTGCCCTTCGTGGCGGGCGCGGCGGCGGGAGCGGCACCTTCGCTAGACTCGGCGGTTTGAGGCGATTTCTGACGGAAGGTGCGGGTGTTTTCGCGGAAGCGCGTCCGCTCCACCTTCTTCTTTTTCTTGGGCGCAGGCGGCGTGTAGGCGCTGTATACCAGTTTGGTCTGCTTAGGGCTGGCGCCGGAATCGGCATACCCGGTCTTAATCTCGATGTAGGCGTCAACGCGCATCTTGGTCAGATAGTCGCGCATGGCCGGCTCCATGCGGGCCATGAAGAAGTTCTCCTCGACCTGCGCCTTGACATCCTTGTAGGCAGGAACGCCGCCGGGGACGTGCTGCATCACCTTCATGATGATAAAGCCCTGCTTGGTGCGAATCGGCTCGGTGAATTGCCCGGCCTTCAGCGCAAAGGTCTGGTCCTCGAAGACCTTGGCCAGCTCGCCGCGCTTGTATTGCCCCAGCTCACCGCCCTCGGCGGCTGTGGCACCGTCGCTGAAGGAGCGCGCCAACTGAGCAAAATCGCCGCCGGCTTTAAGCTTGGCTTCCAGATCGTCGGCCTTTGCTTTGGCCGCGGCCAGCTTTTCCGCATCTTCGGGCTGAGCGGCCCCTGGATTCAGAGCCGAGGGAGCGGGCGTACCAGTGGAGACCAGAATCTCAGAGAGCGTGACGCTTTCCGGCTGCTCATACTCCTGCTTATGCTGCTCGAAGTACCGCTCCGCCTCGCCGGGAGTGAACTGGACCATCTTGCCGACTTCCTGGCGCATCACCTCCTGGGTGATGATGCCATTGCGGATGTTGGCTTTGAAGTCCTCGAAGGAGACGCCCTGCTCTTTGGCTGCCTTTTCCAGGTCTTCCATCGAATCCAGGTGATATTGCTTGCGGATATCGTTCAGCTTGTTCACCAGCTCGGTCTCGCCGGTAATGCCGAGTTCTTTGCCTTTGGAGAGCCAGAGCTGCTGGTCGATGAGATTGCGCAGCAGATCCTTATGCGCCGCGGCGATCTCCTGCATCGATGCGCCGTGCTGGCGCGCCTCGTCGTCCAGTTCCTTCATGGCGCGTTCGTAGTCCGAGCGTGAAATGATCTGATCGTTGACCCGGGCGATGATCTCTTCGACCGTGGCGCCGCCATAGGGGCTTTCGGGCGCGGCGGGATGCGTTTGCGCCAGGGTGAATGTTGCAAGCAGCACCGTCGAGAACACGAAAGCCGCGGGAGTGCGAAAGATTCGAAGATTCATAGGGTCTGGACACAGCAAGGCTGCATTGAATTGCACACCTGATGCTTAGACGCCATTGTAAATGGCTGGGGAGCAGCAACGCTATTGTGTACGCAAAACCGGGCAAATAAGAGCTTTTTGCGGCTCGATTCTCCCGGCCGCCGTGCCCGTGGAACCTTTTTGGCCGGAATAGCCTCCGGGAAGAATCCGGGTGAAGTAAGCTAAAACTATGCCCAATATGCAGCAAGGTTCGATCCATCTCTTTCGCCGCGCGGGAATCGATGTCTTTCTTCATTGGTCCTGGTTTCTGGTTGCGGCCTATGAAATTGAAAGCCGAAAGGGCAAATACTCTTCTGTCCTTTGGAATGTGCTGGAGTACCTGGCGCTCTTTTTGATTGTGCTGACGCATGAGTTCGGCCACGCGCTGGCCTGCCGACAGGTGGGCGGGAAGGCGAACCGGATTATGCTCTGGCCCTTGGGCGGCGTGGCTTTTGTAGACCCGCCGCAGCGCCCCGGCGCTACGCTGTGGAGCATTGCGGCCGGTCCGCTGGTGAACGTGGCGCTGCTGCTGCCCTTGGGCGCGGCGATTTTCATGAGCCAGACATTAGGCTGGCCGCAATCGATACCCGATGTAGACACATTTGTATGGTCTGTCTTCAAGATCAACGCGGGGCTGCTGATCTTCAATCTTCTGCCTTTCTATCCGCTGGATGGCGGGCAGATTCTACGCTCGCTGCTGTGGTTTCCGCTGGGCCGGGCGCGCAGCCTGATGGTGTCCACAGCGCTGGGCATTGTGGGCGTCATTGGATTCATCGCCTGGGCCGTTCAAGCGGAATCAATATGGATGGGCGCCATTGCCGTTTTCATGCTGATGAACTGCTGGAGCGGATTGCGCCAGGCAAAGATTCTGCTGCGGGTTGAAAAAATACCCCGCCGGGATGGTTTTCGCTGCCCCAACTGCCGGACCAAGCCGCCGCTGGGCGCGCGCTGGCGCTGCGATCTGTGCAAGCAACCCTTCGACACCTTCCAGACCGGAGCTGTCTGCCCCAACTGCTCCAAGCATTTTCCGCAGACCATGTGCGGTGACTGCGGGAAGTTTTTCACGATGAGCGAATGGATAGAGGGAAGCGATGCTGGAATGGGCGTGATCAACGGCGGATCTCCGGTGAAATAGCTGGCCTTGTTGATGTGCTTACGGGGTCCGCCCGGTTACACTGTTCCTTAAAAGGAGAAGCCCCCATGCGTACCCAGATTCAGGGCACCACCATGCCCGTCCTCGATGTGCAGCTTGACCCCAACGAGAGCGTCTTCAGCGAGAGCGGCGAGCTCTCGTGGATGACCGCCTCCATCCAGATGACCACCCACACCCAAATGGGAGGCGGTGGCGGACTCTTCGGCGTACTCAAGCGCGTGGCTGGCGGCGGTAGCCTCTTCATGACCGAGTACCGCGCCTACGGCGCTCCCGGCGTGGTCTCCTTTGCCACCAAGGTTCCCGGCCACATTGTGCCGGTCGAGGTGAGTTACGGCGCGGAGTACATGGTCCACCGTCACGGCTTCCTGTGCGCCACTCCGGCGGTCACCATCGGCGTCGGCTTCCAGCAATCGCTGGGCGCCGGCATCTTTGGCGGCGACGGCTTCGTCCTGCAAAAGGTCGGCGGTCAGGGCACGGCTTGGCTGGAGCTGAGCGGCGAGCTGATTGTCAAAAATCTCGCTCCCGGCGAGCTGCTGCGCGTGCATCCGGGCCACGTTGGCGCCTTTCAATCCTCAGTGGCCTTCCAGATCACCACCGTGCCGGGCATCAAGAACATGATCTTCGGCGGCGATGGAATCTTTCTGGCCGAGCTGATGGGCCCCGGAACCGTGTGGCTGCAGACGCTGCCCATCTCCCGGCTGGCGCATCAGATCGCCGAGTATCTGCCGCGTACAGAAAACCAGCAGATCGGCCCCGCCGTGGGCGGCGGCCTGCTGGGCGGCATTGTGGGGTCGATTCTGAGCGGAGACCAGTAGTTCGCAGTGTTCTACCGCAATGCAGGAGCAATCTTCGCGCCCTCGGCTTCGAGCAGCATTCTCTTGCATTCCACGCCCCAGCGATAGCCGGTGAGCGCCCCTGCCGCGCCGATCACCCGATGGCAAGGCACTACCAGCGCCACGCGATTCATGGCGCAGGCGCGGGCCACGGCGCGGGTGGACTGCGGCGCGCCCATCTCGCGCGCCAACTGGCTGTAGCTGCGCGTCTCGCCGCGGGGAATCTGCCGCAGCGCCTGCCAGACACGCAACTGAAAGGCCGTCCCTCTCAGATCCACCTGCGGTGGGGCAAACTGCTCGCTGCTCGCTCGCTGGAGCTTCGTTGCTTTTGGATTGGGAAATGATTCTATTGGGCTGGTTACAACTTGTATGGCCGCTTCGAGCATGGTGTGGAGCGCCGGATCGCGGCTGAGCGTGGCGGCTGGGAACTCGGCGCGGAGGCTGGCTTCGGCCTCGGCTTCACTGCCCGCCAGCGAGAGCCAGCAGAGTCCACGCCCGGTTGCGCCGACGATCACCCAGCCAAAAGGAGTGTGCGCCGAGCACCAGCCGATCTGCTCGCCGCGCCCGCCGGCGGCAAAGCGCGCGGGCGTCATGCCCAGTTGCGCGCCCTCGTAGCCGCGGCTGGAGGAACTGAATCCGGCAGTGTAGATTGCATCGGTCACAGATTCGCCTTGTTTGAGCGCGCGGCGCAAGCTGGCAGCGCGCAATGCACGCTGATATTGAAGCGGAGTCACGCCGAACGCCTCTTTGAAGCGCCGTTGCACGGTAAACGGGCTCAGGTTCACGAGGCGTCCCAACTCTGCCAGTTGTACGGGACGGTCAAGGTTGGCTTCTATGTGAGGACGAATCATCTCCAAAGAGTGAGTTTTCGCGATGCCGGGCTTGCAGCGTTGGCAGGGGCGGAATCCGGCGGCGCACGCCTCCTCCGCCGTGCGAAAGAAGCGGACATTTTCCCGCAGCGGACGCCGGCTGGAACACACCGGCCGGCAGAAGACGCCGGTGGTGGTCACTGCATAAAAGAAGGTTGCAGCCGCGTCGTGCGCCAAGAGCTGCTTCCATGCTGCCTCTGCATCGAATGCTGAACCGGTCTTGCGAGGCGGTGCGGATTGTGTGATTGTGCTCATGTGAACCATCGTCGCCGATCAGCGCCCCAGCAGGCCACCCGATTCTTGCGCGCAATTCAAAAATTCAGGCGCGTCTACTCTCTACTCCGCGCGCGCCCGCAGCACTGCCTCGGCCCGCAACAAATCCGCCTCGGTATCCACGCCGATCGTGTCAGCAGGAGCTTCGGCCACATAAAGCGCAATGCCGTTTTCCAGCAGGCGCAACTGCTCCAGGCGCTCGGTCAGTTCCAGCGGCGAGGGCGGTAGCGCGGCAAAGCGCTCCAGCGCTGCCCTGCGATAGGCATAAATCCCCAGGTGTTTGCGATAGCCGGTGGCTCCGCTCTTGTCGCGGTCGAAGGGAATCGTCGCGCGGGAAAAGTAAAGCGCGCGCCCATCAAGAGCCGTGACCACCTTGACAGCATTGGGATCGGCAATCTCCTCGGCTGGGCATCGAACGGCCAGCGTGGCTACCTCGACCTCTGGACGGTCAAAGAGTTTGAGCAGCGGCGGAAAGAACTCCGGGGTCAGGGTCGGCTCATCGCCCTGGATGTTAACCAGAATATCGGCGTCGATCTGCCGCCCCGCCTGCCGGACGCGGTCCGAGCCGCTGGGGCAATCCGCTGAAGTCATCACCACAGGAATTCCGCGCCCCCGGCAGACGCCGGCCACTTCATCCGAGTCGGTAGCCACAACGACCGGGTCCATCAGGCCACTGGCCGTGGCCGCGCGCCAGACCCACTCGACCATCGGCCGCCCGGCAATCGGGCGCAGCACCTTGCGGCTGAGCCGCGTGGAGCTCAACCGGGCCGGGATCACCCCGGCAATTCGAATCAGACTCATGCAACCGAGTGTATACCGCGAGACGCCTGGAAAGCTCCGCGCGGCCCGCAAACGTCAAGCCCGGCCAACCGGGTTTGACCTCTTCCCCAGCCGCCCTTATCATCAGAGCAGGGAGTTATGCGCGGGGTTTCTCTCTGCCCCCTTCCCGGCGCGGTCTTTTTGGGCCAGCCTGTTGTCATCTTCCGGCGGGGTAGCTCAGATGGTTAGAGCGACGGATTCATAACCCGTAGGTCGGCAGTTCGATCCTGCCTCCCGCCACCAATCAAATCAACAATATACGCAAGTAACTCCGACTCAGTTTCACGCCGTTGTTGCACGGAGTTGCGGATAGTTGCTTCGCCGAAGCCTGCATTTTCTTCGGTTTCCGGTCAAGCCGGTCAACGGAGGAGACGTTCGCCCCTGAAATTAGAATATTTTGCTTTTGCTATAGACTTCCGAACCCCATCCATTCCGCGTTTTTCTGCGGGATGAATGGGGTGCTAATGGAATTACGGAATACACAATTTCCAAAAATTCTCTAATTCACGGTGAGTGAGAAACTTGCGGTTTGCTGGAGCGAGCCGGACGTGGCCGTGACTATGACTGTCGAGGTCACCGGTTTAACGCCTCCACCTCCACCTCCGCCGCCGGCACCGCCTCCGCCGCAGCCGGAGAGGAGACCGAGACCAACGAAGGCCATCGCCAAGAGCACTATGAGTTGCAAGCCGCGCCGCTTTCGCCAACCGAAAAGGCAGACGCCCAGCGCCACGGCCAACGAGGGAAAGAGCGGGCTGGAGATGGGGCGCGCCGAAGCGGTGAGGGTTTGCGCGGTGATGGTCAGCGTGGTGCTGGTAGTTCCCGGTGGCGTCACGGACGCGGGACTGAAGGAGCAGGAAGCACCGGCAGCAAGCCCGGAGCAGGTAAAGGAAGTGGCAGAGTTAAAGCCGTTCAGCGGCGTCACAGTGATGGTGATGGTCCCTTGCCCGCCGGATACGAGGGTGAGCGAGGTTGACGAGGCGGCAACGGTGAAGTTCGGCGGCGGCAGGTTGATGGTATAGGTAGCGGAGGTGACCGCGCTGTTGCTATAGCCGCTGCCCGCGGCGATGGCCTCGATCGTCTCCGAGGACGACACCGCGATTGTGCCGCCGTTGTATGGGTTCGTTCCGACAACCGGCGCTCCGTTGACGGCGTAGTAGATGGTCACGCCCGGCGTTGTATCGCTGATGCTCACCGACTGCACGGAAGTGTAACTCCCAGACGCCACGGAAAACGTCGGATTGGATGCCGGCGATTCGATGATATACGCGGCCGAGGCTACGGCGCTATTGGTATAGCCGTTGGCCACGGCGATGGCCTCAATTGTCTCTGTCGCGCTCACCGTGATTGCGCCGCTGTAAGGATTGGTTCCGGCAACCGGCGTCCCGTTGATGGCGTAATAGATGGTCGCGCCCGGCGTTGTATCGCTGATCGTGACCGATTGCCCCGGAGTGTAGGTTCCGGCCGCCAGCGAGATGGCCGGAGTTGCAGCCAAAGGAAGGATCTCCGTTCCCGCTACCTTGATCGTGGAGGTCGTGGAAGCTGTATTGAGTGTGTTGCTGGTAATGGCAATCGACTCACTCAGCGCATTGGATTGGGCGCCGTTGAGCGGCGCAACCGGAGTAAAGCTGATCGAAAGAACGCAGCTTTGCAGAGCCGCAAGCGAAGTGCCCGCAGTGCAGGCATTGGCGACTGAACTACTTACGGAAAAGTCAGCCGGAAGAGTAATCGCCGATATCTGTAAAGGCAGATTGCCGTAGTTGGTGACGGTAATCGATTGCGCATTGTCCGCGCTGGTTGAGCCTGCTCCCGTATTGGCAAAACTGAGCGCCGGCGGGTCGGCAAAATCGAACTTATAGACGGCCGGAGAAGGCGTCGCGCCGGCATCGAGAACGTAGGCATTGCCCAATTCGTCCGTCGCAAGAGCCGCTGGATTGACCAAGCCGGAACCAATATAGGTGAACGTATAGCTGCTGTCCGGCTGCAAAGCGGCCCGATAGAAAGATAATTGCGGATTGCTGCTCTGACTGGCGCCGGAACCTAGAGCGGTGAAATAGGCATCTCCCATCCTGTCAACGGCTATAACAACATTGCCTACGGTATTATCCCCAAGTTCTTCTAGAATTTGCAGTCCACCGGAAGTTCCAGGCTGGTTCGCGAATACTTCCTGAATCGACAAATAAGGACAAATATAAGTATTCGCGTGAAAGCACGGAGGGTACGTTAAACCGTAGGTGTTTGGTTGTGTGATCCCTGCAAAATACCAGTTTCCATAGCCATCAACGGCGGTACTGGATGCGGTACTATTCGGATAAGATTTCCCCAATACGTAGCCGTTGGTAGATCCAGGCCGAAATAGATATTGACCGCCTGGGTTATACAGATTTCCGGCCCCATCGACAGCCCCAGCGCTGGTTGCAAAACCGGGAGTATATCCCCCGCTTGGAGTTAGCATTTCAACGGACGGATATGCGAAACTTCCCGCATAGGCATACTCCATTTGGTCATATACGTTTCCAGCCCCATCCACGGTCATTTCTGACCCTGCAAATGTCATCTGAGTAATCGTGGACTGAAGATAAGTACCATTCGGCTGTAATTTCTCCTTATACAGATATTCATCCACGTGGGTTGAATCGAGGGAATCATTCACAAAAAGATTACCGTTCGTGTCGGCTGTCATGCCGAAGGGGTTTGTCAAACCACTAACGGCGATGGAGGGCTGGGTTGCGGAGGATACAAAAAGTATCTGCGGTCCCTGGCCTGTGCCCGCCACATAGCCGGTCCCGATGACCTTCCCGGTTGCGTCATAAAGCACTGCCGCTCCGTAACGCGCGCCCGCGTACTTCGGCGCAAAGCTCACATTCACGGTGCAAGCGCTCATGGCGGTATAGCTTGTGCCGACCGTGCATGTTCCGCCGCCGGCATCGGTGAAATCCTCATTCTTCGCGCCTTCGGTCACCACGGAGATACTGCCCAGCGTTGCGGCAATGGGGATGACAACAATCACGGAACCGGTCGCGCTGCTGCCGATGTTGACACCACCTATGTTCGCCGGGTTGAACGTATAGCTTGCTGAAGCGGCCGCGCTATAGGCGTATCCGGGGGCAATGGCGAAGGCTTTGAGGGTCATGGTCTGGGGCACTATGACGGGGCCGGTGTATAACATAGTAGCTGGGTTATATGTAGTTGTAGTCCCCGGCGTGTCACAGTAAATCTCTACACAGATTGTCGGCGTACTTCCATCGATGGTGTAGTAGATGGAAGCTCCCGGCGTGCTATCGCTAAGGGTTACCGACTGTATTGTTGTGTAAGTACCGGATGCCAGATTCATGGTAGGCGTAGCCGCAACCGGAAGAGTGAGTGGATAGGTCACTGAGGTGATCGCGCTGTTCGCATAGCCGTTCTCTGCTGCCATCGCGTAAAGAGTTTGACCTGACGCTAATGTCTCCGCGCCGTTGGAGGGACCGCAACCGTTCCATTGCGTGTAGGGCGTTAGCGGGCCGTAGGTACAAAGAATCTGCGCGCCAGGCGTTGTGTCGCTCAACTCCAAATCCTGCGTCGAGGTGTTGTTGTAAACGTCTACTCCTATCAAGCTGAATGCCGGCGTGGCCACAACCGGCATGTTGAGAGTGTAGGTAGCCGTCGCCACCGGGCTGGGAGCGTAGTTGGTGCTTTGGGCTACGGCTTGCAGGGTCTGCGACCACTGGATGGGGACCGCGCCGCTGTAGATGGTGGAGGCGGTCGTCGGCGCGCCGCTGTTCGAGATGTAGATGATTGCCTTGGGGTCCGTGTCAGAAATCGTTACTGATTGCTGGGATGTGTAGCTTCCCCCGGCCGGCGAGAAGGTTGGCGCAGGGCTGACAGACCGAGTGTTGGTGGTTGACTGAGACTCCCAAACATCACCGAGAAGATCGGCAAATAAGTAATAATCGTTTCTGGTACCGCCAAAGAGCCAGAGATTGTCGCTTTTATCCGTCCAACCGACAGCGTCCAGACGGCCCGGAGGGTTGTTGGCAGTGGCGGGCGTTTGCAATGTGCCGTATACACCGGGAAGTTCACAGTTTGCGGAAGCGAAACAGTTAAATGTGTTTAGCCCGCCCATCCAGGTCCATTCGCCGACTGTGGGATTGTACTCCCAGAGATCGTTTAGAGATGCTGCACCCTGCGAGGTGACTGCGCCGTTACCATAGCCAGCGAATAGCCAGAAGTTACCCTTGCTGTCTTTCCATGTCGCCATGCCATACCGGCCACCCGGCACGTTTGCCGCAGCTGGCAGACCCAACGTGCCATACACACCGAATGGAATAGGAGCATTTGCAAGATAGATATTGCTGCCACCCATCCAGGTCCATTGGCTGGTAGCAGGGTTATATTCCCAGAGGTCGTTAAGAGCACCGCCCACAGTGTCGATGCCTTCTCCGTATTCGTAGGCGAAGCCGTTTCCCCCAAAAAGCCATAGATTGCCACTGTTGTCCGTCCAACCGGCGGCACTCGAACGACCTCCAGGCATGCCTCCAGGTTGACCGAGCGTGCCATAGTTTTCAGTTGAGTTTCCGCTTGTACTCCCGCTCATCCACGCCCATTCGCCCGCCGTGCCGAGTGTGGGGTTAAACTCCCAAAGATCATTGAAACTTTTCTCCCCGGACCCGCTAAAAAGCCAAAAATTGCCGTTCTTGTCGGTCCAACTGGTCGCACCGGCTCGGCTTCCGGGAATATTTCCGGCAGCGAAAGTGCCCAACTGTCCAAAGACTCCGGAAGCAGTTGAGCAGGTAGTATTGGTGCAAGCTAATGTGCTGCCTCCGCCCATCCACGCCCATTCACCGGAGGTGCCGAGCGTCGGATTGAACTCCCAGAAGTCGTTGAGATCGTCAAAATTATTGGCCGAATCAAAACCTTGCCCGCCAAAGAGCCAGAGATTTCCGTTGCTGTCGGTCCAACTGGCCGCGTTGATGCGGCTTCCAGGAATGTTTCCGGCAGCAAACTTCTGCGAGGTGCCGTAGACCCCGGATGAGCCGCAGGTGCCTGCAAATCCAGTGCAGTTAGGCACGGTTTTACTGCCACCCATCCACGCCCATGCCCCGGTGGAGGAGTTAAACTCCCATAGATCGTTGAGGTAACCTTCAATACCTGCCGAATCGTAGCCCTGCCCGCCGAAGAGCCAGAGATTACCATTCTTATCGTTCCAACTGACCGCGCCGTATCGGCTGCCGGGAATATTCGCAGTCGAGGCGGTGCTCAATCCCGGCGATGCGGGGTACACACCGGCCGCGTTGGTCGTGTCCGGCCCACCCATCCAAGTCCATTCAGTTGTCTGTGCATGCGCCGCGGGGCAAAGGAACCCCAGAGCCAACACGGCAAGGCTGAGAACGACTGAGGCAACTGTCTTCCGCACCCCCAAAAAAGCCTTTGAAACCGCAAACGACAGGGGGTAAACAACAGAACGATACAACGAAACTTGGCAATTCACGGGATTCTCCCTTGATGTCATTCTTCCTCCGCCGCAGATCGCGCGGTGTGTGCCGGTGGAAGGGATGGTAATGTCACGATTATATACATCGATCCGTGCCAGATCGGGAACTTTTCCCAATTCGAAAAAGCGCGGAATCAGCAATCGGCATGCACAAACGGGTGCGAAGCCATGAACATTCTTCGCGCCTTGGGTCTGAAACTCATCTCACTTGAAACATCGAAGGAACGATCTTCCTATCCTGCAATTTCCGCAAAACCTAATTTCACCGCAACCGTTGAACAGGCTCCCGGATCGTCTACCATGGTTCCCATGCACGTTCTTTCCGCTGCTGAGATGCAAAACTGCGACCGCCTGACCAGCGAGCGCTTTGCAGTGCCGTCGCTGGAGCTGATGCGCGCGGCTGGAGCCGCTGTCGCCACATTCACGCAGCAGCAATTTCCCGGGGCGCGGCGGGTCACAGCCGTCTGCGGGCGCGGCAACAACGGCGGCGATGGCCTGATGGCCGCGCGGCTGCTGGCCTCCGCCGGCCTGGAAGTGACCACGCTGCTTTTGGGCGCGCGGGACAGCCTCCGCGGCGACGCGGCCACGGCATGGCGCGAGCTGACCAGCCCGCAGCACGGCCTTATCCACATCATCGAAAAGCCCGAAGACCTGGCGCTGCACACGGCCGCGCTGGAGACCGATGTGATCCTGGACGCGGTCGTCGGCACCGGCTTCAAGCCGCCGCTGAAGGGCATGGCCGCCGCTGCGCTGGAGTGGATCAAGGCCAGCCGCGCGCCGATCCTGGCCGTGGATCTGCCCTCCGGGTGGCCCTCTGACCTGACCGCGCCCACGCCAACCAGCGCGGTCTTCCCGGCCGATGCAGTCGTCACCTTCACCGCGCCCAAGCCGGCTCACGTCTTCGGCCACCTGACCCGCCGCTGGGATCAGCCGGTGGTGGTAGCGCCCATCGGCTCGCCGCCGGAGGCGATTGTCTCCGCGCTGGGAGTGCGCTGGGCCGGTTCATCTCTGGCCGTGGCGCAGACTCCGCGCCCCGTTGCCGCCAACAAGGGCAACTTCGGACATGTGCTGATTGTGGGCGGATGCTTCGGCACCGCTGGGGGGCGCGCCGGCGCGCCGGCAATGACCGCTTTGGCGGCACTGCGCTCTGGAGCAGGCCTGGTTACAGCGGCGGTTCCCTTCCCCGCGCTGACCCTGGTCGCGGCCATCGCGCCAGAGTTGATGACCTTTCCGCTGGTAGCCAGTCCTACCGGCTACATCTCCGCCGACAATTTTGCGCCGGAGCAGATGGTCGAACTGATGGCGGGCAAGACCGTGCTGGCCATTGGACCGGGGCTGGGACAGAGCCCGGAGACAGTCAAGTTCACCACCGGCCTGCTCTCGGCCACGCGGCTGCCCGCCGTCATTGACGCCGACGCGCTGAACATCCTGGCCACCAAGCCGGTACTGCTGGCCAAACTGGCCAAGGGGAGGACGCTGGTTCTGACGCCGCATCCGGGCGAGATGGGACGGCTGGTGGGCCTTCCCACCGCCAAGGTGCAGGCCAACCGGCTGGAGACGGCCCGCCTCTTTGCCCAGCGCAATGGGGTCACGGTGGTTCTGAAGGGCGCACGCACGCTCATCGCCCACCCGGACGGCACGGTTGCAGTGAACACCAGCGGCAATCCCGGCATGGCCAAGGGCGGCAGCGGCGATCTGCTCACCGGGCTGATTGCCGGCCTGCTGGCGCAGTATCCCAACGATGTGGCGCGGGCGGTTGAGGCAGCGGTCTATCTGCACGGCTTGGCCGCCGATCTGGCCGTACGCCGGGCGGATGAGCACACGCTCGTGGCCACCGACAGCCTGGCTTATCTGGCACGGGCTTTTTGTTCGCGGAATTTTGATTTTGGATTGGGCGGTCCCGGCGGCTATCTTTGGTTGCAGGGGATGCCGATGGCTGAATCGGCCCGCGAGGAAGCACGATGAGCAACACAGCAACAACGCGCGCGTTCACCACGCGGAGCGGCGCGGAGACCATCGAGGTGGGCCGCCTGCTTGGCCGCCTGCTGACGCCGCCGCAACTGCTGCTGCTGCGCGGCGATCTGGGCACGGGCAAAACCACGCTGGTCAAAGGCATTGCCGAGGCGCTGGAGGCCGCTGATCCGGATGAAGTGACCAGCCCCACCTTCAACCTGCTGCACGAGTACGAAGGCACGCGCGATGGCCACGCGGTCAAGCTCTTTCACCTGGATGTCTATCGGCTGGAAGGCGAGCGCCAGTTGGAGACGCTGGGCCTGGATGAACTGCTGACGCCCGACGGGCTGGTTCTGGTCGAGTGGGGCGAAAAGTTTCCGAGTCTGCGCAAGAAGGCCAGCGGCGAGATCGTCCTCTCGTCGGAAGGCGGCGAACTGCGCAAGATTACACTAACGCTGTACGAGCAGCGGTAGAACCCGGAATCGAATCCGAGAGGCGAAGATTCTGCATAGGCAATTGGTATTTTTTATTTCCTGTTTTCCAGTAAAAACGGCTTGTTTTTCGGGGCAAAAATGTCTCTTTTGAGGCAGAAACGACGGTCATTGGGGCAATAAACGATGAGAGATCAAGGTTTACAGTTACCGCCTACCTGCAACAGCAGTGATAATGCGCAAAGCCTCCCTTGCTTTTCATAATCTATTCACTTGAATCTTTCCTTCCATTTACATTATGCAATCACACTGAACAAGCCGGGGTGCGGTTACTTCCACCTGAAATCCGGCATAAGCGATTCAGTCATCGGAGGCAGTTTACGCTCCGTTACTCCCCCAACCTTAACCCCCAAAATCGAGGTCAAATCCTATGAAGTTCTTGAAAAGTTTCCTTGCCGCCGTCATGCTCTGCGCTGCCATCGCGACCCTCCACGCCGAGCCCAAAAAAATCGACCACGTCCTGCTGATCAGCGTCGATGGCCTGCACTCCATCGATGTCTCCAACTACATTGCGGCCAACCCGAATTCCACCCTTGCCGCTCTCGCCAAACACGGCATCCGCTACGACAACGCCTATATCCCCTCGCTCTCGGATTCTTTTCCCGGCCTCGCTGCTCTGATTACCGGCGGTTCGCCGATCACCACCGGTTTCTGGTACGACGTAACCTACAATCGCAAGCTTTCGCCTCCCGCTCTCACCACTCCCTACGGCATCGTTGGCGGAGCGGCACTGTGCCCGTCGGTTATCGGTACCCAGGTTGGACTCGACGAAGAAGTAGACATTGATTACACCAAACTCAATGGCGGGGGCGGCATCAATCCCGCCTATCTTCCTCGCGATTCCACCAAGGGGTGCAAGGCCGTCTACCCGCATGACTACCTGCGCGTCAACACCATCTTTGAAGTAGCCCGCGCCGCCGGTTTGCACACTGCCTGGACGGACAAGCATCCCTCCTATGAGTGGGTCAACGGACCGAGTGGCCTCGGTGTCGCCGACCTCTACACGCCGGAGATCAACTCCATCCCCGTCGCTCTGCCCGGCATTGCCGGTTGCAGTCCGCTGCCCGATCCGGCCAATGCCACCCCCTCCAACGCCTGGACCGACAGCATTGAAAACATCAAGTGCTACGACACGCTCAAGGTCAACGCCACCATCAACCAGGTCAACGGAAAAACTCACGATGGCTCAAAGAGCGCACCCGTTCCGGCTATCTTCGGCTTCAACTTTCAGGCCGTCAGTGTTGGAGAAAAGCTGAACGGCAATGGCTACGCAGACCAGTGGGGCACGCCGAGCGCAGGCCTCAAGTCGGAGCTGGATTTTGTCGATCACTCCATCGGTCTCATCTGGGCGGCCATCAAGAACGCCAATCTGGATGACTCCACCGTCATCATCATCACCGCGAAACACGGCCAGTCGCCCATTGATTCCGCCAAGGTGACAAAGATCGACGGCGGCGTTCCGGCAGCAGTCATCGGTTCCAGCTACGCATTTGATATTTCCGACGATGGTTCGCTCATCTGGCTCAACCAACCCTCGGAGATCGACGCGCTGTTGCCCAGCCTGACCGCTACCAGCGGAGAACTTCAGTTGGGCGGGCAGGAGGTATTTGCCGGCGCCACTCTTGCTAATCGCTGGGATGATCCTGCAATCGACGAGCGCACTCCGGACATCATCGTAAAGACCAACACTGGTGTTATCTTTACCGGCGGCTCAAAAATCGCCGAACACGGTGGACTGAACGAAGACGATATTCACGTTGGACTGCTGGTGGCGGGCCCGGGAATCGAATCACCGGTCGTCTTCAAAGGCAATGTTTCCACCGCTCAGGTTGCACCAAGCATTCTCAAGTTGCTCGGTCTCAACCCCAATGACTTGCAGGCTGTGCAGAAGGAAGGCGTGCACTCTCTCCCGGTGCTGCCTGGCAGCAGGGAGTAACAGAACAATAGAGCGGTTGATTAATAGACACTATAGTTTTATCCAAATCTCCCATCCTTGTGGTGAACGTGCCGCAGGGATGGGAGAAGATATCAAAGCATCCTTGTTCGCTCAGGTTTCGATTCTGAAACGTGGAAAGGCTCAATAGATTCAGCGAACAGATATAACTCTGGGAAAAATTGACCGGCTCTTACAGTGGCCTGAAGGCCCCTGCTCCTCCGTTCTCTCCTATTCTGCAACTGTATTAAAAAGAGGCTGCGGGGAGGGGAGCGGGTTGCTTGATCAGCAAGCCCTCCAGCGGAACGGTGGTCAGGATGCGCGCTATGGTTGTGGCGGCGCTGCCATCGCCGTAGGGGTTGGACATGCCGCTCAGAGAGTTGCGAAAGACCGGATGAAGAGCCTGGCCGATGGCCGCCAAAATGGCGGCGGTTTCGGCGGGCGCGTCGAGTACATTGGGGGCGCGTTCGCGGCCTTGCTGGCGCATTCCAATGTTGACCACGGGCAGCGCAAAAGATGCCGCTTCCATGATGCCGCTGGAAGAGTTGCCGACCATCGCATCCACCTGGCCGAGTAGGCTCCAATAGGTCACGGCATCCAGATTGACGAAGATGTGCGTCCGCAGGCGCGCGGCTGCCAGCGCCTTGGTCCGCTCGATAAGCGCATGGCTGCCGGCGTCGGAGTTGGGATAGACGAAGATGAGCTGCCCCGGCGCTTGCGCAAGGGCGCCGAAGAGAGCGTCGGCCTCGGCATTGGTATTGCGCAGGATGGTGACCGGGTGCCATGCAGCCAGCAGGGTGGGCGGGGTGAGCTGGAGGCCAAGGCGGGCCTCGATCTTTTCGCGGCTTAACAGCGTGGAGCGGAGCAGGTGGTCGAGCGAGGGAGCGCCAGCATGGTGGACGCGCCAGGACTCTTCGCCCATGGCAATGACGCGGCGGCGAGCGGCGGGCGTGGAGGTGAAGTGGATGTGTGCCATTTTTGTGAGGGCGTTGCGCACCTGGTCGTCGATGGCGCCTTGGGAGATTTCTCCGCCTTCGATGTGGGCGATGGGGATGCGCAGCGCGAGCGCGACCGACGCGGGGGCGAGCATCTCGTAGCGGTCTGCGATCAGCAGCAGCAGATCGGGCCGCCATGCGGTGAGCGCGTCGGCCAGGCCGAGGATGGCAATGCCGATGGTCTTGGCCATGCCGGTATCCGTGTCTGAGCTGAGAAGGCACTCGATGCGCGCGCGGATAGGAAAGCCGTCGCGCTCGATTTCATTGATGGTCGAACCGAACTCCGGCGAGAGATGCGCTCCCAGCGTGAAGAGGCCGAGCTCGACGCCGGGATGCGCTTCCAGCTCTCGCAGAGGCCAGTAGAGATGGCTGTAGTCGGCGCGCGAGGTGGTGACGACGGCGATGCGGCGCTTGCGGTCTTCGATGGGTTTCACAGTTGCAGTATAAATTGGGCGGTTGTAGCGTTTGTGCGGGATACAGTGCGGGCGGGGCGCAGCGAGTTGATTGCAGCGGCGTGGACGGGCCCAGATGAAGAGCGAAAAAGATTGAATCGCCAGCCAGGCTTTAGCCTTGAATGCAGCAAATGACTGAAAATAAAAGTTTATTTTAGTTTCTTTACTTTCCAGCCAGTTCTCTTGTAATGTTCTTAACCAAGAGGAGAGACCGATGAACATCAATGGTTTGCAGGATTTACAGTTTCAGGAGGTGATTACCGCGATTGGAGGTCTAGGAACAGCGGCCTTCGGTCTGGTGGATGCAGCCAAGGCATCTTTCAGCGGTATCAACCGGATGGGATTGAAGCACATCCATGAAGTGGTTTCTGAACTGACCCCCGAAGGCGCGAGTTCCGGCGTTCCAGTCAATGCATTGCCGCAAAGCAACATCCTGGAATCGGTGGAGGCCAATTGGGTGAATGGAACGGATCTGGGTAGCCAGAAAGCCATTGCCAAATCGCTGGTGAAGCTGCACTTGAGTTCGGCCAACGCAACGGCTGTCGCGGTCAAGACCAGCGTCGATCCGGTCATGCTGACCTCAGTGGCGAGCAAGATTGTTGCTGGAGAGCCGTTTTCGCAAGCCGAGAGCGACGCTTACTCCCGCTTTGATCTGATTGTGACCGCTTTGCTGGATGAGGCTTATCAGCTCTCCGATCAGGTCTATCGCAACTCGACCCGCGTGCTTGCCGCCGGAGTGGCCGTGGCACTGGCCCTGACGGGCGGATGGTCGCTGGTGGGGACCGCTCAGTTCTGGCACTCTTCAGATCCCGTCCTGGCGCTGTTGGTCGGTCTGCTGGCCACGCCTCTGGCGCCCATCGCCAAGGATCTCTCCAGCGCCCTGGTTGCGGCGGTGAATGCAATGCAAGCAGTGAAAAAGTAGGTTGCAATGACAAATTTTCTTGATTGCCGCCTCCAGCCGGTTGGCGGCGGATTGGCCGCTTCGGTTGGTCTCCATCAGGGCACCAGCATCAACGATTACGTGGGCTTGAGCTTGAATGACTTGGTGGTCTCGATCCGTGGGCGTGATGTGCTCCTTGCCGCGCACGGCTTCAATGTGAATCGCGCCGACGGGATCGCTTGCCTGTCGAACTGGGCGGGCCTGCTGCAATTGCCAGAGCCGAACTCAGCTTTCGTTGGCCTGCTTTGGCCGGGCGATTCGGTCTGGGCGCATGGCCTTGACTATCCCGACGAACCCAAGATCGCCGACGAGGCGGGCGCTCTGCTGGCTGCGTTTATCGACGCCAACTTCCAGAATGCGGCTAGTCTCTCCTTTGCCTCGCATAGCCTGGGAGCACGCGTGGTGCTGGCTACGATCTCGCATCTGAGTCTGCCGGTTCGCCGTTTGACGCTGATGGCCCCGGCCATCGACGACAACTGCCTGACGACGGAGTTCCGGGCTGCGGCGGCAAAGATCGGAAGCATCTCCGTTCTTGCTTCGAAGAAGGATAGTGTGCTGTCGAGGGACTTTCCGCTGGGCAACTTCTTTGCCGGCATCCTTGCGGCTGGGCACCCGTGGTGGCGCGCCGCGCTGGGGCATTGCGGCCCCGTTGCGCCATGGCCCGCGAACTTCGAGACCCCCTTCGAGCTTCCCGATGACTGGAAGTTCGAGCACGGCAATTACTTGCAAATCAATGCTCCGCAACCCACGCCTCTGGCTCTCCCGGTCAATGTGCCGCCCCAGGGCACGCCAGCGCCCGCAGGCAACGGCTGGCAGGAGGCATTTTCGTCAGCCTTTGCTTCCACGCGCTTCCGGTAGGCTCAAAAGGCTTTTTTGAACGCCAAGCGGCGGCTCATTCCGATCAAGACGATCAAGCCGCTCAAGAGCAGGACGAATGAGCCGGGCTCCGGCGCTTCTCCGGAGATGATGGTGCCGGAAGGCGTAGGCGGGTCCATGTAGGCGACGGTATGGTTGTCGGACTCGAATCCGCCGCCGCCGGTCTCAGTGAAGACAATCTTGTTGAAGTATTGGCCGTTCTGATCAAAGAAGTTCAGGAAGGCAAATTGCTCGCCTGAGTCTTCTGTTTGATTGTTGGGATTGCCGCAAAATGCGTTCGTTGAGCTTGGGCAGGCACCCACCAGGCTTTGGAACATTGCCGGAGTAAAGGTCAGCAGAAGGGTGTTGTTTTCGTAGAACTGGAGCTGGTTTCCCCCGTCCAGCGCCGAGAACCACAGCCCGAAGTAGTTGACGCCCGGAAGGTTGCCGGAGGTGGTCAGGTTAAGCGTGTAGCTGCCGCCCTTGGCGAACAGCTCCGGATAGAAACCGGTTCCTCCCGCGCCGCCGTACTGGTCGGCGGCGTACATGACCAGCCCGCCGGAGTACGATCCAGAGATCGCTCCCGTCATTCCGCCGATAGTGTCCACTGAGGCCAATTGAGTAAAGAGTCCATTGGGGTTATTGTCGTCTCCGGCGACCGGAACGGCATTTGCAGCGAAGGTCTGCTCACCGACCCAGCATTGCGGGTCCGCTCCGCACAGGGTCGTCACATTGGGAGCCTGGGTGAGCGCAGGGGCATACGAGACAATAATGTCATCGGCATAGAGCGAGGAAGCTGAACCAGCAATCATCAACGCCCAGAGTGCAAAATTTACCCAACTCTTTACGCTATGCGACTTCATATGAAGTGCCTCTTTCTTGCAAAAATATAAGTCTTTGCTAATTACACTCAGTATAAATCAGAATCCTATTCGGTAATTAGTTTTTATAAAAATTTTTATCGCTTTTTATTCGCTTTTTCTTCCGGCTTGATTTATGCTGGTTTCGCAACACAGGAGGTTGCGCATGGATTTTCAAAAAGAACTGATTGCCGAATATGACCGCGAGGTTGCCCGGACGCGCAAGATGCTAGAGGCCATCCCCGCGGATGCCGATTTCAACTACAAACCTCATACCAAATCGATGAGCCTGGGCCGTTTGGCCGGGCATATTACGGATATGACAGGGACTTGGGCGCTGGATACGCTGCTCAAAGACAAGCTGGAGTTTCCGGCGGACCACAAATGGGAGCAGTATGTGCCGGCCAGCAAAGAGGCGCTGCTGGAGAAGTTCGACAGTGGACTGCCCGAAGTGCGCGCGGCCATCGCCGCCGTTCCTCCAGAGAAGTGGGACGAGCATTGGCAGTTCATCTTCGGCGGCCACGTGTATGTCGATGACCCTCGCAGCCAAGTCTTCCGCGAGATGGTGCTCAGCCACATGATTCATCATCGCGCGCAGTTGGGCGTCTACCTGCGCCTGCTCGACAAACCCATCCCCGGCACCTACGGACCTTCGGCAGACGGGATGTAAAGCCAGTGGACAGTGAACAGTGGACGGTGGTCGAGAACCAGGTAGGTTCAATCAACTCTGATATCTCCAGCGTAACCTAGACGAAGAGGTAACTGCTGGCCGCGAGAAGAAACTGATCACTGACCACTGTCCACTGCTACTCTTGTTCCATGCCCTTCTCCTTTCCCAGGATTTATCCCATCCTCGACGCTTCCTTCATCCCTGCCACGGGCCGCGCGGAGTTTCTGCGTCGGCTCGGCTGCGAGTTGACCGAGGCGGGCGTTGTGCTGCTGGAATACCGCAACAAAAATGGTGCGGAAGCTGAATTGCTCTCAGATGCAGCGATTCTGCGCGCCGCGTTGCCTGCCGGCCAGGTGAAGCTGATTCTCGATGATCGCGCTGATCTTGTTGAAGAGATTGGCTTTGACGGCGTGCATGTGGATGCAGGCGATCTGACTCCCGCCCAGGCGCGCAGCCTCCTTGGCCCGCAGCGCATCATCGGAACCTTTGGCGGCGGCGCGGCGGGGCTGCTTCCGGGGATTCTCGAAGCTCCGGCGGATTATCTTTCCATTGGACCGGTCTTTGCCACCCGAACCAAGCAAACCAGTTCGCCGCTAATCGGCATGAACGGCATCCGGCGTCTGCGCGCGGAGGCCGGTCCGGCTCCTGTGCTGGACGCCATCGGCGGCATTACGCTGGCCACGGCCGCCGAAGCGCTGGCTGCGGGAGCCACCACAGTAGCCGTCGCCGGCGCGCTCTTCCGCCAGCCCGATCCGGCCTCCGCGTTCAAGAGGCTTTTAGCCTCTGCGTAATTCCGCCTCGGTCATCCATCCCCGGCGGAGTTTTTCCGCGGGTATGTTCGATAAATAAGGCTTGATATCGAGAATGGGCGTGCCGTCCAGCATGTCCACGCCGCGCACATGGAGCAGGGCGTCTTCGCGGCCAATCAGTTCGACGATGGTCAGCGCGATGGGGTTGGGGCGGCGCGGCGAGCGCGTGGTGAAGAGGCCATGGGGGCGGTCGTCGGTAGGCGGGGTGACCATCAGTTCATAGCCGTCTGAACGGTCGAAGACCCAAAGTACGATCAGATGCGAAAAGCCCTCGATGTCCGTGATTCCAGCCGCAAAGGCGGGCAGAATCTCCAGCGCACCCTCCTCCGGGTGCTGGGTGCCGGGCCCTTTGGGAATTGCCGAGGCATCCTTGAAGGGCGAACGAACAAATCCTATCGGCTGCGGTATAAACATAAGGCTAGAACCGTCCCAGCTTCACGTGAACCACAACCGGCTTGTCGGAGAAGCTAAGACCGCGATCTGTCTCGTCGCCATTCCATAGCCGCAGCGGCTTCCAAACACCGTTCTCATAGGCACCCTCCTCTACGGTTGTGAATTGACTGTGTATCCAGGGCAGCTTGCCGGGCAGATGGAAATTGACGCTTGCGTCCACGCCGGTCACCAGGAACTCATCCGGGCCGAGTTGCGCCACCAGCGCCGCGCCGTGTGCGTCTTTTGTTCCGGGCGGTGTGATTCCGTCCGGTTGCGGGAAGCCATAGGCGACGGTCGCCTGCCAGCCGCCGTAGTCCAGCTCCTGCACGGCCTGCCCCGGTTCTTCGACGGCGGTCTTGAGCTTGCCGTCAAACTCCAGTTGGGCGATCTCGCGGCTCATTGGGGCGATCAGCGCAAAGTTGCGGGTGTGTTCCGTCCAGGGCTGGTCGCCGGAGATGTTCCATCCAGTCCGATCGACGCCAAAGGGCGAGAAGCCGATGGCCCCATCGCCCAGCGCGTAGAAGAAGAATTTCCCGAAGACATCACTGCGGCTCGTCTCCGGAATCCAGAGTGGATTGTCCGGGCGAAGGTAGGTCTTCAACACCTCACGATAAAACGAGGAGTCGCTGGAGTAAATGTCCGGGCCGATCAGGTCAATGGAAGGTGCCAGGGCCTTCCACAGCCCCAGCATCTTCTGCACCGCGCCGCCGCTGGGGTAAGCGATCCCCGGCATATCGAGCTGCCGTTGCGGCAACGCAGGGACCGGATATTCGAGCCACACGTTGAGGTAACAGGGAATCGCAAACTCCGCCTTGCCCGCTGCCGTAATCTCATTAATGTACTTGGCCTGATGGTAGACCTGAAAGACCTCGTCGGCATCGCCGCCAAAGACCTGCCTCCAACTACCCGCCTGCTTGTGGGCGGCGGCCAGCAGATCCGCCGGAACCGCGCCGGCAAACTCCTTGTTCGATTCGGGGGAGTTGTCTCTCACGCTGCCGATGTTGCCCGACTCATTCTCCACCTGCATCATCAGGACCGTGTGGCGCTCATTGTCGATCTGCTTCAGATGGCGCATCAGCGCGGTGAAGGCCGATTTATCCGCTTCGAGTGTGTTGCGCGAGTTGGGCGAGAGCACGTCGATGGGCTCGCCATCGGGCCGGACGGTGTGCGGAAAGCGCTTGGGATCGTCCTTCACCCAGGCCGGAACGTAATGCATATTGCCGTTCTTCCAGGTGCCGAACCACAACAGAATCAGATGAAGGTTATGGGTCCGCGCGCCCTCCACAATTTGATCGACCACGCTGAAGTCGAAGTGGCCTTGGACAGGCTCAAGCTGCTCCCAATAAACCGGTGCGGCCAAGGTGTTGGCGTGCAGGGCGGCCATCGACTCCCAGACCTGCGGCAATTCACTGGGCCACGCGCTGGAGTTGTGAATCTGACCGCCAAGAATCAGATACGGGCGGCCTTCAACAAGCAGAGCGTAATGCCCATCCTTCTGCACCAGTTGAGGCGCTTCCACGGCCAGAGCCGGGGACATTGCGAGAAAGGCAAAAAGAGAGCCTGCGAGTAAACAAAAGAAACTGGAGAACCGCATCGTCCATCACCCACTCAGAAAAATGTAATCAGATTCAGGCGTTCGCGCAAGGCGCGTTGTCGCCAATCAGTTGCTCAAGCCACTCATTGAAGAACGCGGCCACCTTCTCCGGCTGTTCGTAAGCGGCGAAGTGACCGGCGTCGGGCAGGAGATGAAAGTCGCAGCCGCCGGGCGCGTCGTGGAAGACGTCCATCTCGGCGGGAAAGACTCCTGGGTCCTCGCCGCCAGCGATGGCCAGAACCGGAACCGTGATGGTGATGACGGTGGGCACCGAGTCGGGGCGCGTGGACAAACCAGCCTGAACGGCGGCCAGAGCTTGCGGAGTCAATGTCATCAGGCCGCGCAACTCGCTCACAATCGCCAGCCCTTGCTTTTGAGCAGTAGCGCCAATCAGCGTCTGGGCCATGCCGTTAAAGAGCGCGGCGCTTTTACCGGCCAGCGCCTGGGCGATGGTGGAAGCGCGCCGAGGCTGGTTGCCCTCCGCGTCCGGCTGCGGCTTCGAGCAGACAAAGGCCAGCCCGCGCACGCGCTCCGGAGCCTGACGCCAGATTTCCAGCAGCACATAGCCGCCGATGGAGCAGCCGGCAAAGACTGCCGAGTGTACCTTCAGGTGATCCAGGAGCGCTAGAACATCCTTGGCCAGCCGCGCCATCGTCAGCACGGGAAGATCAGGCGCCAGCGCAAAGCCTCCCGTCGGCAGCGCGCCCATCTCCGAGCCGCCATGCCCACGCAGGTCAGGGACGATAGCGCGCACGCCGGAGAGCCTTTCTGTCACCGGCTGCCAGAACTCGCCGTCGAGCGGCGTGGGATGTAGAAAGACCACCGGCAGGCCCGTCCCGGAGTCGCGAAAGGCCAGTCTCGTGCCGTCGATTGAATAAGTAGCGTTCATACCATGGAAGGATAACCTATGGCGGCGGAAAAGAGATGTTTGAAAGCGTCCGCCTTAGCCGAGCAACTGCCGAGCCACCTTGACATACAGCTCGACCGCCTCCAAAAGTTCTTTCTTCGCCAGCCTCTCGTCCGGGGTATGCGCCACGTGAATCGAGCCCGGCCCCAGCAGCAGCGGCTCGCCCCAGTTGGTAAGCTGCGGAATGTCGGTGGAGAATTTGGCGACCATCGTGGGCAGGCCCTGGACGGCGCGCAGGCGGATGAAGGGCATATCGAGCGTGAACTCGACCTCCGCCTTGTCGCCCGCGATCTCCCTCAATTGCGCACGCACCGGCCCTGAGTCCGTCACCGTGCGCACCAGCACTTGCGCCTCGGCCTTGTCGGCAATCACGTTAGGCGCGTGGCCGCCGTGAATCTGGCCGATATTCACCGTGCTCACGCCGATCCCCTCCTGCTCGGCCAGTGGCATGGTCAGCACTTTGGCCAGAACTTCGACGAGTTTGTGCACGGCGCTGTCGCCCAGTTCCGGATAGGCCGAGTGCGCCATCTTGCCGGAGGCCCGGAAGGCAGCGCGAAGAGCACCTTTCGAGGCCAGCGCCAGGCGGTTGTCGGTGGGCTCTCCGTTGATCAGGAAGCGGCTGCCTTTGGAGGCTTCATTGGCCGCCTTGGCCCCAGCTGAGTCGCGCTCTTCGCCGCTGACAAAGAGCAGTCCAACCTTGAAGCCCTCCGCGCGAAGCACTTCCGCTGCGGCCACCTGTGCGGCAACGATGCCCTTGGCGTCGCAGACTCCGCGCCCGTATACGAATTGCTCATCCTCGCGGAAGGGAATGTACGGCGGAACGGTATCCATGTGCGTGGAAAAGACCAGGTCGGGCCTCTCGCCTGCCGCGCCCGCATAGATATTCCAGCGCGGGCCTCCTCCGGCGTTCTCGGTTGGCTGCTCGACCGGCGTTTTTTCCACTGCCCAGCCGCGCGCCCCAAGAAAATCCTCCAGAAAATCTCCCACCGTGCCCTCGTGGTAGGTGGTGGATTCAATCTCACACAACTGACGCGTAAAGACGATGGGATCAAGCGGATGCGGAGCGGGGGAGTTCGGCGGAAGTTCATTCATGGTACTGACAGGATACCGTAACTGCCATCATTGCCGCATTTTTATCCAAATTCAAGGCAATTGCCATAGCCTCGCGACATTTCCGGAACATGCCAAAAGCTGTTAAACCAGAGGAATGTGCTCTTCAGGAATGGCGATCCAGCAGACAACGTAGGCTATGGCGGCCGTCCCACCGGAACACAGCAGCGAGAGCACCGCGATGACGCGCACCAGCGTCAAATCCCAGCCATAGGTTTGCGCCAAACCGGCGCACACCCCGGCAATCTGGCGGCCCGCAATCACGCGGACCAACCGCCTGCCAGGAATGAAGGGGAGACCGGCAACAACCGCGCCGCAGCTTGAACAGAATCGCGCGGTGGGCGGCAGCCCGATCCCGCAGTGTGAACAGAAATTGCCCATCGTCGAACCCTCCTTCAGTACCTTGCCTATGCGTAGATACGAAGGCGAGTGGACGCTGGTTCCATGGCAAGCTTGGCGCTGCAAAGCATTTCAACTTTTTGGGAGCCTGTTACGCAATGGTTCGGTTCGCGGATATCCCCTCTTGCAAAAATCGCAATGGCACGGCCACGCGGGCGCTCCTCGGCTATCATGAGTGAGTGGACACCCTTCGGCGCGCATCGGTCAGCGCTTTTTGCAGAGAACAGGCTGAAGGCGGTCAGGCGGAAGAGGAGAGAGAATGACGGTATCCCTTGAGCAGGAGATCAACCCTTGGGAAGCGCAGGCGACACGCTTTGATTTGGCGGCGCGGAAATTGAATCTGGAAGAGGGTCTGTGGAAGATGCTGCGCATGCCCTCGCGCGAAGTGATTGTGCATTTTCCAGTGAAGATGGATGACGGGCGCTTTGAGATGTTCACCGGCTTTCGGGTGCAGCATTCGATTGCCCGCGGGCCGTGCAAGGGCGGCATTCGCTATGCGCCGGACGTAACGCTGGACGAGGTGCGAGCGCTGGCCAGTTGGATGACCTGGAAGTGCGCGGTGGTGAATATTCCCTTCGGCGGGGCAAAAGGCGGGGTGATCTGCGACCCGAAGAAGATGAGCCAAGGCGAGCTGGAGCGGATGACGCGGCGCTACACATCGGAGATTATTGATTTCATTGGGCCGGAGAAGGACGTACCGGCGCCGGATATGAATACCAACGAGCAGACGATGGCCTGGATTATGGACACCTACTCGATGCACATGGGGCATACGGTGACCAGCGTGGTGACCGGCAAGCCGCTGAATCTGGGCGGGTCGCGGGGGCGGACGGAGGCCACCGGGCACGGGGTGCGGGTGATATGCGACGAGAGCCTGCGCTACTTGCAGATGCCCATCGAGGGCTGCCGGGTGGTGGTGCAGGGCTTTGGGAATGTGGGCTCCAATGCCGCGCGGCTGCTGATGGAAGGCGGCTACACGATCATCGGCATCGCCGAAAAAGAGGGCGGGCTGATGAACCCGAACGGCATCGATATCCGGCAGTTGCTGGAGTACAAACGCCGCAATAACACAACGCTGGGCTTCCGCGGGGCGGAGGCTGTGCCCAGCGACGAACTGCTGGTGACGGAGTGCGAGATTCTGATTCCGGCGGCGACGGAGAATGTGATTACCAGCCGCAACGCCGACCAGATCAAAGCGAAGATTATCGTGGAGGGCGCAAACGGGCCAACAACGGCCGTGGCCGATCAGATCCTCTCTGACAAGCGGATCTTCATCATGCCGGATATTCTGGCCAACGCCGGCGGCGTGACGGCCAGTTACTTTGAGTGGGTGCAGGACCGGCAGGGCTACTTCTGGAAGGAAGCGCAAGTGAACGAGCAGATGGACGCGATTCTGCACGACAGCTTTGAGGATGTGGTCCGCTACGCCGAGGCGCACAATGTGAATAATCGCATTGCGGCTTACATGCTGGCGATTGACCGCGTTGCGATTACCATACGCTCGCGCGGGATTTATGCGTAGGAGTTTGACAATTTGAATTTGTCCCATTGAGATTTGTGGACGCCCACCCTAGCCGCAAAAACAAGGACGCGGCGAGGGTGGGGCACCCATTTTTTACTATCTGAAATACCTTTCTATCTTTATCTGCGACTATTTTCGGGGCGCGTGGTCTAAGTTTGCAGAGTTACTGGCAGCCGTTTTTCCCGCCTCCAATTAACGCAAGAGGTTTTGCCTTCATGCATGCTCCGCGCATCGTTCTGTTTGCAGCCTTCGTGATGCCCTTGCTGCTGGTTTCCCCGGCACAGGCGCAACAGGCTACCGCGAAGCCCTTGCCGGATATTCATCAACTAATGAAAGAGGTTGACGAACATCAAAAGCAGCTCGACAAGGTGCGGGAAAACTACACCTACAGCTCGTTTCAGACCACGGAAGATATCGACGCCAAAGGCCATGTGACCAAGACGGAAAATCGTGAGGTGGAGATCTTCTTCGTCAACGGCCACGAGATCTTCCGGCGAGTGAAAAAAGACGGCAAGCCGCTGGACGAGAGCGCGCAGCAGAAAGAAACCGAGCGCGTTACCAAGGCCGTCGAGAAGGCGCAGCAGCCGGAGACGAAAAAGGAAGAGAAAAACCAAGTCGAACTGCGCGATGTTCTGGATGCGATGGATGTGCGCAACCCGCGGCGCGAGCTCTATCGCGGGCGGCCGGCGATTGTCTTTGATTTTGTGGGCCGCAAGGATGCCAAGACGCACGGCATCGCCGAAGATGCTTCCAAGAAACTTCAAGGAACCATCTGGGTGGATGAGGCCGACCGCGAGGTAGCCCATCTGGACATCACCTTCAACGACAACTTTCATGTCGGCGGAGGCATCGTCGCCAACATCGAAAAGGGTTCCAACCTTCACTTCGATCAGGCTCCAGTGAATGGCGAGATTTGGTTCCCCACCGGCGGCGAAGGAAACATTGCCATGCGCCTCTTTCTGGTCAAAGGGGTTCACCAGCACTACATCGAGCGCAACTACGATTTCAAACGCTATCATGCGGTGGCCGAGCAGGGAAAAGAGTCGAGCGTCGCGGTGGAGAAGAAGTAGCCGCAAGGGCTCATCCATTACATTGAAGGTATGTTTACGCGCAGACTTTCCATTCAACGTATCGGCACGGACGGCGGACGGCAGCCGTGCCCGATAGCCTGGATTGACACCTTCGCCATGCGCAACTTTACCAACGATCCGGTCTTTGACGATACGCTGCCTGTGGCCGACGGCCTGCTGGAAGCTGGCTCACGCGTGCCGCTCTCGCGCCTTCAACCGGCGATGGAGGATTGGTTTCGCCGCAAGGGCTACCTGAAGCTGGGCGAACGGCTGGAGGTCGAGGAAATTGCAGATCGGGCCACGGACGCTCAGGGCGGAAATGCACTACGATAATCGGATGACGGCTCCTTCGATTCACGCTCCCACTCTTCTGGTCCACGGCGGCGCATGGGCGATTCCCGCCGATGCGGCGGCAGCGCACCAGAATGGGGTCCGCGCGGCTCTGGAGACGGGCTATGCGATCCTTGCGCGGGCTGGATCGGCTTTGGACGCCGTGGAAGCGGCTGTCACCGTAATGGAGGACGATCCCACCTTCGACGCGGGGCGCGGCAGCTTTTCTGACCTCCGACGGGCGCGTGCAACTCGACGCGCTACTCATGGACGGCGGGCGGATGAAGGCGGGCGGCGTGGCGTGCGTGGAGCGGCTGCGCAATCCTATCAAAGCCGCTCGGCTAGTGCTGGAGAAAAGCCCGCACGTCTATTTTGTCGGCCCCGGCGCGGAGAACTTTGCAGCCGCCCATGGCATGGCGCTCATCGAAAACGCTGAGCTGGTTCTGGACCGCGAGCGAGAGCGGCTTGCCGAGGCGCAGGCGCGCGAGGCCGCTGGCTTGGCAGACGAATCTTTCTCCGGTCCGGAAGACTCATTGCACGTTCTTCATGACGACAAGAGCCCGGAGACAGCGTTAATAGCACATCTGAAGACGCATGACACGGTTGGCGCAGTTGCTCTGGACGCGCGCGGCGATCTGGCCGCTGCTACGTCCACCGGTGGTACGCTGAACAAGACTCCGGGGCGGGTGGGCGACTCTTCGCTGATCGGCTGCGGCTGCTACGCGGACAATCTCTCCGCCGCCGTCTCGCTTACCGGCTGGGGCGAGCCGATCATGAAGCTGGTTCTGGGCAAGTGGGCCACAGACCGCGTCGCTGCGGGGACTGCGCCAGAGATCGCCGCGCAGGAGGCGATTGCCTATCTCTACAACCGGCTCGGCGGGCACGGCGGCACCATCCTGCTTGGCCCCGATGGGCGGTTCGGGCTGGCGCATAACACTCCGGCGATGGCTTGGGGAGTGGCTACTCCGGCAGGACTCCACACTGGATTGACGGTATAAACGATTATGGGCGATTCCCTGATCTCTCACCCTGTCTTTGCAATAATCTCAGTATGCTCGTTCTTGCCTCTGCCTCGCCCCGCCGCCGCGAACTGCTTATGCAGGCTGGTTTTTCCTTTGATGTACATCCGGCACACATTCCTGAAGAGCCTCTACCCGGCGAAGAACCTGTTGCTTACGTCACACGGCTGGCACTTGAAAAGGCGCAGGCGGTTTACGACGAACTCGGCGATCTAAAGGCCGTTGTACTCGGCGCGGACACCACCGTTACTCTGGACGAGCAGATCCTCGGCAAGCCGGAGGACACCGCCGACGCCGCACGGATGCTGCGCCTGCTCTCCGGGCGCACCCATCGCGTGCTCACCGGCGTGGCCGTGGTCTGCGCTGAAGGGACGGAAGCCACCGCTGAAGTCACAACCGTCCGCTTCCGCTCGCTCACCGAGGAGGAGATCACAGATTATATAGCCAGCGGCGAGCCGATGGACAAGGCCGGAGCCTATGCTATCCAGGGCCGCGCCGCGCGATGGATTCCGCGCATCGAAGGCTGCTACTTCAACGTCGTCGGCCTGCCGATTGCGCGGGTCGCAGAGATGCTGGAGCCGCGCATTGCGCGCCCGCCTTACAGCCGGAAGTAGATGCCGATCATTGGCTCTGCGGTATGGGTGAAAGCACCTGTCGAGGTAAAGAGATTGGTCAGATCTGGCGCTTTGTAAAGGTTGCCGCGGTATTGAAGGCGCAGGCCGATGTGCGGCAGAAGTCCCCAGTCCAGCCCCCCGCCGTAGACAAAGACCGGCTTGGTGGTGGTGCTGGTGGGGACAGATGAGCAGTTACTGAGGGAGCCGCAATAGGTTTGCCCACTGCTGGGAACATCCAGTAGAAGGCCACCGCCCACCAGCGCGAATGGGCGTAGGTTGGCCAACTTTAAGGACGCAAGATAATCTCCCGTCACCTCGTGTGCATTGGCGGAAATAGCCCCCGACACTGTGCCGCAATTGCCCGGAGGAGTGGGGCAGGCCCCTGGAACCGCGGAAAACGAGTACTTCTGATTGGCGCGGTTGTAGGCGTAGGTGCCCTCATAGCCAAACCACGGCTTGGAGATGTGCCGCACCTCCAGCAGCGCGCCGGCCGCGTTGGATGGGCTTTGAATCGTGTTGTTGCCGTTTGTGGTTCCGTTGAAGGCGCCATAAACATTGAGCGCCAGATCCGTCTGCGCGCAGGCCGTGGCGCTGGCCAGCGCGACCGTTCCAACCAGTAAAAAGGCTTTTTGCATCCATCTTGATCGCATCATGCATCTCCTGAGTTGAATTTGGTTGTGCATCCAAAACTGCGGCTTTGGATCTTTGCTGAATTAGACTGGACGTTCAATGAATGGTTGAGCCTCATTGAGGAAATACAGAACCCGCCACAAAATTCCGGGTTGAACCCCGACTATTCCCCAGTTTACTCTTTGCGCCGGAATTCGCGATGCACGACGCAAAACTCCGAGCCCACGACATGCATCGCCGGCGCTTCTCTTTCTGCGCTGCGAGCCGGTAGCACGAGGAAAGAGCAACACGCTAAAATCGGATGCAAGAGGAAGGCGCGATGCTCGAGACGCTGGCCGGAAGATTGAAATGGGAACGGACGGGAACTGGCATTCGCGTGGAGATTCCCGCGCGATTCTATTGGAGTACTTTGCTTGGCGTTCCTTGGCTTGTTCTTTGGTGGTTTCCCTGGCGCCTGACCATGATTGAGGTATTTATCGATCATAAAGGTGGCGCATTCCTTCAATTCTGGCTTGCAGGCTGGACCGCTGGAGGATGTTTTGTTGCCACCTTCATCCTTTGGAGCCTGACAGGCCGATCCACAGTTGTTCTTGATCCCTGCCAATTGGAACTTACACGTAACATTTTTGTGCTTCCTTTCAGTCATCGAATCTTTTCCACCTCTGATCTTAATAATTTGAGATTCGTTCCTTCCCAATGGAAATCCCGAAGTTATCAGCCAAGTAAAATCAACTTTGAAGCAGGCAATAAGACGCACAGCTTTGCATCTGGAATTAGAGAGAGTGAGGCCAATGCATTGATTGATCGAATGCAGGAAGTCCATGAATTCCCCATGGAAAGTTGGCTGGAAGAAACCGTAAGGCAATCATTCTAACTAACTCGCCGACTCTTCTTCCACCGCGTCCAGCGGATCGTTATCGCGGTCAGTGGCCGCAACCAGCGCGAACAAGCACGCGGCCAGCTCCGGCGTCCAGCAGGCCTCCGGAGCGCGCCAGTGCCAATTGCCGTTGGCGACGGCCGGGGTGTTCATCCGCGCCTCGGAGCCAAGCTCCAGCAGATCCTGCGCGGGAATCACGGCTATCTGCGCCACACTAGCTTCCACCGCGCGAATCAGCGGCCAGACGGGCCGGTCGTCCTTCGATCCGGTGTACGTATTCAGGGTCGCGCGCTCTTCGGCGCTGGCCGTCTGCCACCAGCCTTGCGTGGTGTTATTGTCGTGCGTGCCGGTGTAGGCGACGGTATCGGGAGTAAAGCGATGCGGCAGGTGAATGTGCGCGCCTTTGTTGCTGAAGCCGAATTGCAGCACCTTCATTCCCGGCAGCCCGAGTTCGGTCCGCAGCGCCTCCACCTCCGGCGTGATGACGCCCAGATCCTCTGCCAGCAGCGGCAGCGGACCCAGCGCCGCCTCCAGTGCGAGGAAGAGTTCTAGCCCAGGGGCCTTGACCCATTCGCCTTGGACGGCAGTCTCCTCGGCGGCGGGAATCGACCAGTAGGCCTCAAAGCCGCGGAAGTGATCGAGGCGGACGATATCGTACAACTGACAGGCGCGGCGAATGCGTTCGATCCACCACGTGAAGCCTTGCTTGGCCAGCACATCCCAGCGGTAGAGCGGATTGCCCCAGCGCTGGCCGGTGGGGGAGAAGTAGTCGGGCGGCACGCCGGCAACGTGCGTGGGTTGCAACGCGCTGTCCAGCTCGAAGATCTCGGGATGAACCCAGACGTCGGCCGAATCCATGTTGACGAAGATGGCCACGTCGCCCAGAATCCGGATGCTTTTGCTGTCCGCATCCTCGCGCAGGTCATTCCACTGCTGGGCGAAGGCGAATTGCAGAACCTTCTCCTCGGCCACGCGGCGGACGTGCTTTTCCAGGGCGTGCGCCAGCGCCTCCGGCTCACGGTGGCGCAGCGGCTCTGGCCAGACGGTCCAAGCGCCGGTGGAGAATTGGCGGCGCAGCTCTGCGTAGAGGGCGTAATCGTCCAGCCAGGCCGACTCAGCGCGGCAAAACTTCTGATAGCGCGCCCACTGAAGGGCAAGCTTGGGTTCCTTGGGAGCGCGGTCGAGGAAGTTGCCCGCTGCTTCATCGAGCAGCTTCACCTTCCGCCATTCGATCTCCTCAAAGTTCACCGGCCCGCTGTGTCCGCCCTGGTGGTTGATGCGCTCCGGGGCGATCCATCCCCATTCGCAGAGTGTATCAAGACTGATGAGGAAGGGGTTACCTGCAAAGGCCGATGTGCCCGCATAGGGCGAGTTGCCATAACCGGTGGGGCAAAGCGGCAGAACCTGCCAGACGTGCTGCTTGGCCGCTTCCAAAAAGGAGAGAAACTCATGTGCGGCGGGACCGAGGTCGCCGATGCCGCCACTCGATGCCAACGAGGTGACGTGCAGCAAAACTCCGGAAGATCGTTGAAATTGCATCCTTTTATTATCGGCCCGTCCGGCGGACTCCTTACCGGTGTTTAGCAAAGAAACGACAACAGAAGTTCCACTTGGTGAGATTTTTTGCCGGAACGGACCCAAGGGAATCTCTTCGCAGACACAAGAACGGGGCGGCATTGCTGGCCGTCCCGTTCTCTTCAATCCGATTCAGACTGCTTCAAGTTCGAAGCTTAGACGGCCTGAACGTTCTCTGCCTGCCAGCCCTTGGGACCCTTGGTGACATTGAACTGGACGCGCTGGCCCTCTTGCAGTGAGCGGAAGCCGCTGGACTGGATGGCGGTGTGATGAACAAAGACGTCCTCGCCGTTTTCGCGGCTCAGAAATCCAAAACCCTTGGCGTCATTAAACCACTTGACTGTGCCTGTTTCCATTGTGTGATACTCCTGTGATCCGATTTACCGCGAACGCAATGTGGAAGTTTGCGAGTAGGCGGTAACCGAAACAGGCAAGAACTTCAGATCGAATTCTACGATTGAGAAGAGTATAGCACGGATTCGCCTTCAGTCCAGTGAATATCTGAAGAAGTGGGAGGCGAGGATTCGACCGAAAGTTTCATTTTGCGCCGGTGCCGGAAAAGCTCCCTGAAAAAAGCGGAAGGAGGTCTGGAACAAGGTAAACTCATCTCTGGCTGGGAGGAATTGGTTTTGACTGATGAAAAGAGCCAGGTGCTGGTCCTCAACCCCGGAGCCACATCCACGAAGCTGGGAATCTACACGGGGCAAGGCGCCAAGTGGGAGCACACACTCCGCCACGGGGATGATGAGATCGAGCGATTTCGCGAAAGGCCGATGGTGGACCGGCTGGAGTATCGCGGTGAATTGATCGAGCGCACTCTGGCCGAGGCTGGTTTCGCGGATGCCCGCTTTGCCGCTGTTGTGGGCCGTGGCGGGTTGCTGCCGCCGCTGCCCTGCGGTACATATTTAGTAGACGAGGCGATGGCCGAGGAGCTGCGCAAGGCCCGCCGTGGACAGCACGCATCCAACCTGGGCGGGTTGCTGGCGCTGCATTTTGCCCGTCAGAGCGGCGTCAACGCTTACATTGTGGACCCGGTAACGGTAGACGAATGGCAGGCGTGCGCGCGGCCCTCCGGCTCGCCGCTTGTGGAGCGCATCGCGACAGGCCATGCGCTGAACACCAAGGCGGTGGCACGCCGCTTTGCACGCGAACAGGGGCGCGGCTATGAGTCGCTGCGGCTGATTGTGGCGCACTTGGGCAGCGGCATCTCCGTCTCTGCCCACGAGAATGGGAGAATGGTCGACAGTAACTCGATTGACGAAGGGCCCTTCGGAGTGGACCGCTCAGGCAGTCTGCCGGCGCGGGGGCTGGCCCGGCTCTGCTTCAGCGGAAAATACACCGAAACGCAGATGGACCGCCAAATCTTCGGTGACGGCGGACTGATGGCTTATCTGGGCACGCGCGACTTGATCGAGGTGGAACGCAGAATCGAAGTAGGGGATGGAAATTCCGCGTTGATCTTCGATGCGATGATCCATCAGGTGGGTAAAGAGGCGGGCGCGATGGCGGCGGTGCTCAAAGGCCAGGTGGACGCGGTGCTGCTAACCGGAGGGATGGCCTATTCAGAACGAGTGGTGAAGCAGTTGCGCAGCTATATCGAGTGGATCGCGCCCCTGCGGGTGTACCCCGGCGAGGATGAGTTGCGAGCGCTCGCCGAGGGAGCCTTCCGCGTGTTGAACGGGGAAGAGGAGGCAAAAAGGTTGTTAGTTGAATAGCTTTGCCGGGCCGGATTGCTATTCGTGCCGAGTTACAGCCGACTGAGTCATTGTAACTCGCCTGAGTTAATCAGGCGTTTTAAGATGAGAGATGATCCGTAGTCTGTGAAGTGATCCCCATCTCTCATGAGGGGTATTTCCTGCGCGCTATCAGCGTATTCCAGGCAACCATCTCGATTGCAGGTCGCTTTATAAAGTGAGAGATAGGAAGTATGCCACGTGTTTACCGCCAGACTCGCCATTTGCGCATCCATAAAAGCGGAATAGGCAAGACGATGCTTGCTCGCCAAGTTTGGGATATTCCAGGCAATGGAGTAAGCCAGAAGCCTGGGCAGCGGCGCATCGTACTCCGCAACCGGGCCAAATACGGTTACTTGCACTTGGTGCAGTTTGGCCCATTCGATTGTTTCTGTAAGCGCGGCCATGTCGCCCGGCTTCCATCTCGCCTCGAGCATTAACCCCTGTAAAGGATGCGACGGAAGATAACTCTGAAAGAGATAGTTCATCTCTTTCTTGCAATCTTCGGCGCCGATTGCATGAACAAGAGGCTTGCAATTAGACACACTGGCCAGCAAGATATTATCGCCGGGCCGCGCCGCCGCAAGACCACTCCACAACACACCGGCGTGACTATCACCTATCAGAAGATAATTCTTTTTACCTTTGACGAGTTGCAGACACTGTTCGTTGTCAAGAACTTCTGAACGGTTCGTATCAGTAATAAAGCATGAACCCATGCGCCCATGAGTTACAACACCGCGCTTTTCGAGAAAGGATGCCACTTTCACGGCTCGAGGGGAAAAACGCCCTTTGAAGCCTTCATCGCAAATAACAATTAAGGAATACGTGATAAGAACCGCCATGACTGCCGCGGACAGCGCAAAGAGCGGCCGGCGACTGATGCGCAACGGACGGCTGCGAAACGGGCGTTCGATAAATCTCCAGGAAAGAATTGCCAGCACGAAAGAAATAACAATTTCCATCCACATATCAAATCGAAACGCGGGAATCATGGCGGCATAGCGTTGTGGCAGCAGGTCATTAATATTGACCGATAAACCCATCGTGTGCATTACGATGACTGGCCAATGCCAGAGATAGAGCGAATAGGAGATGAGCCCAATAAAAACAATAGGACGCCAAGATAATACCCTGCCTACCAGCGTCGAACCAAACTCGCCGGCGCCTATGATGAGTGCCGATCCAATGCAGGGCGCAAGCGCGGCAATACCTGGAAAGGGCGTCTTTGAGGTGTAATAGAAAACCGGGTATGCAATTAATCCCGTCCCAGTCAGAGTGGTAAAATTCCGAAGAATGCTCGAATGAAGGCGTGGAAAGATGCCCTGTGAAATCATCGTCCCTAACAGCAGCTCCCAGGCTCGCGTGTAGGGCATATAGAACGCCGACACCGGGTTAAGATGCACCGTCGCGATGCTCGCTAATAGCGAAGAAAAAAACAGAATTACGACGGCAATTCGCAACCGCAGCGGAAAAAATTTGCGAATCACCACCAGGCAAATCGGGAATAATATATAAAACTGCTCTTCTACCGCGAGTGACCAAGTATGCAGAAGCGGATTCGATTCCGGCAAATCAAAGTAACCAGAATGCTGCCAAAAATAGAAATTCGAGGACGATGTGACCGCTGCCAGCAAGGATTTTGCATAATCAATCAATTCAGTCGGAAGCAGTAAAAAGCTAGCGACCGCGCTAAACGCGATCAGCATTCCAAACAGCGCTGGAAATATCCTCCGAATACGCCGCTCATAAAAACCGAAGACAGAAAAGCGGGAGCCTGCAATATCAGAAAAGATAATCGCGCTGATAAGATAGCCAGAGATGACAAAGAAAACATCAACGCCAACGAACCCTCCCATCAGGTGACCAGCGCCTATGTGAAAAGCAACAACGCTGACAACCGCGACCGCTCGCAACCCGTCGATGTCTGGGCGGTACTTCAAGCTTCCTTTGCTGGTAAACAATTCACTCATCCTATTTTTTATCCTTGTCAGTGAGCCTATTGAAACCGTTCATTGCTTTGCCGGCGCATCTTCCGGGCATCCATGGCGCGAGCGTAGATATCAGTCAAAAGAGTATAGTTTTTTTCCGCAGTGAATTTACTCAGAAATAGATTGCGGCAATCCATCCGCATTCTGTCGTAATCTTCAACTGAAGAAAAGCGCAATGCACCGGATACAAGCGCATCTACGTTCCCAGATTCAAAGCGATAACCGGTTACGCGGTCTTCCACTAACTCCCGCGCGCAGCCAAAATCAGCCGCGAGAACGGGAGTGCCTTGCGCAAATGATTCAGCTATTGTGCGTCCAAAGGTTTCATACCATTCTGATGGAAAGACCAGAAACTTGGCTTTTGCCATCTCGTGATAGACCGCCTCCGATGGCTTCGATCCCAGATATTCGACACCTGGGTTGCTGGCCGCGCAGGAGAGTACATCGCCTCTCATAGGTCCGTCGCCGATAATTTTCAGGCGAAGCTTAATCTTTCCGGAATTCCATGCCGATAGCAATGTGCGTATTCCCTTTTCAGGCGATAACCTTCCAACATAAAGTGCGTATTCTCCCGTATGCCCTTCTTGCTTCCAGGTATCTAAACCAACAAAGTTCGGCTTGACTACGACCTTCTCAGCGGGCAAACCCCCACGAACCAGAATCTCGCGCTCAAAAGCGGAAACCGCAATGAACAAATCGACGCGATCCCAGACGCGCATAAACCGATGAAAAGCATTGGCGGCCGTGACAATCGCGCTTCCGGCGCGGCTTCCGCGATAGCAGCCATGAAGAATGCCATCCATTGGAAACGATTTTCCCAGGCAATCTGTGCATATCACTCCATCGCGAAAAAAAAGCGCGTTCGCACAGAGCAATCTAAAGTTATGCAAGGTCTGGACGACGGGGATTTCTGACGCATCGGCTTCTAGAATAATGGATGGAGACAGCATAGGAAACCAATTGTGAATATGCACAAGCTCTGGTTTGAAGTCATGGATAGCCTGCTTCATCCGAGCGCGCGAACGGGCCGAATAAAAGATTGACGCCGCGGCAATAAAATTGCCGTGAAGGCCATGAATTGCGTCATTATCCTGCTCCAGCAGTTCCACGCTGTGGCCGTGACGCTGCAGCAATTCCGCCTCATCGCGTACAACAGCGTCTTCGCCACCTCCGAATTGATACTTGTTATGAGCTATAAGAATATTCATGGAGTCACAACCAAGCCTCCTTCCCGGTTTCAACAGGCATCAAGCAACCGGCTCAATGGCCCGAGCGCGGGATGCTGCAAGCAACCTAGCTGACATGCCCAGAATCATAGCGATAATAAGATTCTGAAAATAGAATGCGGCTCTCATAGGAATAGCGAAATCCGATGCATCCATTCCACAGACCATGCAGAAGACTAGCAACGCCATCGTGCAGCAAAGCACATGACGGGTAATATCTTCAGAGGCGGACGAGAATATGGCCTGCTTCCGCGAATAACGCCAACCCAGCAAAAAAATCTTCACAAGCAGGAAGAGATATACCGTTAAGGCGGGCCATCCAGCTGCGGCAAGAGCGTCTATGAACGAGTTATGGGTATTTCCGACATGAGCGACTTCGAGCTGCAGGCCGAGTACGAAGTACTTTTGGAATATCATTCTGAAACCCGCAACATAACCCATTCCCAGCGGATGTGCCAAGCAGTAATGAATGACAAACTTCCAGACATCGGTCCGCCCACTGGCGCTTTGAATGCCCTCCAAGCTCTGGCCTCTATTGAAAGTATTCCATACACGGCCTCCCCCGACGACTGCCAGAACCACGCCGGCGAGAATAACGGAAGCAAACGATGAGGCGATGAAGAGATAGGAGTTTCGCTTGCCGGTTCCTGCCCAGATGATTCCTATCAGTGCGAGAGACGTCAGAAGGGCAAGCATGCCTCCTCTTGATTGAACGCTCAATGTGCCTAACAGGCCGACCACAAAGAAAAAGACTGAACGCGTCTTTGATTCCAGCGAAAAAAGAAAAGCATAACTGGAAATAATAGCCATGAAGGGGCAGATTACGGCGACCGGAGCCACTGTGCCTCCGACAAGCCTGATTCCAACTCCCGGAAGCACATATAATACGATCCCAGGATCGAAGAAAATGGTGATGATCACTAGGATAAAAAGCAGGAAAAATATCGTCCTGAAATGAAAAATGACTTGCATCCAATCAATCGGATTCTTATAGGTGTCGGCAATGAATTCAGCCATGCAGATCACGGTAAGAAGATACAAGATAGCGTAAGCCGCCGACACCAAGCGGCCAGGGGAATACTCCGCCGAGGCTACAAATAGAAATCCGAGAATAAATAATAATCGCAGAATGGATCGAACCTGCTTGGGGATGAGAATCGATTGCGCAAAAGCCAGACGCTTCATCGCTCGAATCGCAATCAATCCAATCCAAGCCACCTGTAAGACCGCCCAAAAATCGATCACGCCTTTGGTGGCGTCAATGCCAGCGCCAGAGCGGAAGATGGGGGGGCCCAAAGCAAGCAGAAAAATAGGATAGCGCAAGAAAAACCTTCTGAGGGAAAGTTTTTCGGGGGATCGAACTTCGGATGGTTTGAATCGATTTTTTTCAGAAACGAAATGTCTCATCTAGCGGTTATATCCTCTTCCAACTTTTCAGTGTTGAATGGACGCATGCGTCCCTTTAATCCAGGCATCTTGAAGCACTGCTCCGACAAAGAACGCCGGCCGAATTGGCTGCTTTCCTGAATAACACTTTGAAATCATTTGATTTCCTGACGAACGGCGCGCGCGGTCAGGCTGGCCCAAGAAATTTCGCGCGCCCGTTCTCTGGCTCCGCGGGAAAGACCTTCCATCTCAGAATCCGTCCGCGTAGCCATGGCGACCATGGCGTCTGCAAGGCCAGCAACTGTCCTTGATTCATCCGCATCTTTCGCAGAGACGACGATCCCGCAGCTTTCATTGACAAGGACGCCAGGGCCTCCCAGGTCGAAGCAGATAACAGGAAGGCCTTGGGAGAATGCCTCTAGAACTACCATTCCGCCTGTATCATGGAGGCTGGGAAAGACAAGCGCCGTATAACTTCCAAGCGAATCCACAAGCTTTTGCCGCGGAATCTGGCCGACAAACTCGACAGCATGAGCGACTCCGTATCGCATTGCCACGGAGCGCAACCATCCTTCAGCCGGACCGCTTCCGATCAAAGTGAGCGTTGCCTCTGGAAGGGAAGTTTTGACGTGACCCAGCGCTCGGATGGCCAGATGCACGCCCTTCAAGTGAATCAGATGGCCTGCAAAGACAAACCTCGGCGTGCGAGGTGGACGGCGCATCTCATTTGCCGCCGCAATTCCATGCGTGGCAATAGCCAGTTGGACCTCAGTCTTGTAGCGCCATTTGGGCGGAACCAGCCAAAGACTTTCCGATGTGGTTACAAAGATATGTTCTGCGGCGGCAAATGCCTGACGAGTGAGAGGGCTGCAACGCTGAAAGAGAATTCCCAGGTCGCGAAGCAACTCTCTGGCTTTTCCGCTAAACGGCATACTATGGCGCAAGCGAAAGGGGGATCTTTCACCACCCGCTATAGGGCCAATAATAAATGGGATTCCGAGACGGCCCATGAAGGAGCCGGATTGCATGCTGACAAAAGTTACATGATATACGCGGTCAAATGGCTTTTCGCAATGGAGTCTTGCCGCCAGGCGATACGCCCCCACTTGCCAGAGAATAAAGTAAAGATGAAGAAACCGGGTTTGCTTCTTTAGCTTGAGAACCCACTGCGGAAGATCGTAATAGATAAAATGCAGCCCTGGGCTGCGACTCAGCGGATCGGCTTCGATAACTGCCTGATTATTGGCGCGGGTAAGCACCCAAACTTCATCGGCCAGCGCCAGCATATGCAATGCTCTTTGCCAGCCGACCTCCGGCTCAGAGCCTTTTCCCGGCTCACAGGCATAGGCGGATAGCAGAACCCTCATGCCTTCTCCACCTTCTCCATGAACCTGTGATAGCCCAGGCTGTAACAACCCGTCAGCAGTTTCCACAGAATACGCATTCCCATGGCAATTTTTCTGCGAAGAAAATAGGTTCGGGGCGCGCTCTGATTCTTCCAGTAACGGGACCTGATAAGCAGATCATCGCGATCGCTCTGCGCGCGCAAACGCCGGTTATGCTGCTGGGGATAGAAACGCATACGCGACCACTGCCGCGCTACATGCCTGATCTTTCCATCCGCGTCGCTGAACCGTATCCACAGATCGGCATCGAAGGAAAGGCGATAGGTCGTAGTGAGTCCGCCCGCCCGATCATAGAGGGTTCGCCTCCAGAACATGGACATGCCGGGAATGTAGTTATAGGTATAAATCCAAATGAATCGGTTGAAAGGTATTTCCTTCTGCTTACGAATGGCATTGCCTTTGGCGTCGATCCACAGCGCGTTACCGTACACTGCTTCAACGCCGGGATGCTGGGAGAAATACTCACCGACTTCGTGCAGCACGCATGGCTCAAAAAGGTCATCGCTGTTGAGAAAGCAAAGAATCTCTCCCGTGGCGTGTGAGAACCCTTTGATCAGTCCCTCTGGATGCCCGCCATCCGGCTCGCTGCACCAGAATTTCATATGCTGCGCGTACTTGCGGATAATATCCGGACTATTGTCCTTTGAGCCGCCGTCAATTACGATCAGCTCAAGATTGGGATAATTCTGATCAAGAATAGAGAGAAGGGTCAACTCCAAGTATTGTGCCTGATTAAAAGATGGAACGACAACACTGATTTTGGGGAGCGTCTTCATTGCGTATCAGCACCTCTTTGAAAAACGGTCTTGATTTTGTGGCCTGAATCCCTCTTGCATTCTCTTGCAATGTTATGCGTATCCAGTTTCTGATCAAACGATCTTACGAATCCAGATTGAGCTAAAGGCGTTCGGTTCCTTCTGGACCGGCTTGTAATTGGGAACTGTTGAGGCCAGAAAAGGCTCATCGTAATGACGGATGAGAGGAGTTGACATTTCGATCTCGAATGCGGAGTTAAATGCCAGAAACGCTTGCAGCACCATTGCTTCGTTCCAGTACATTGGCCAATAGGGCGCTCTTTCATGGCGGCCAAGGACCCAGTATTCGGCAGGATAAGGGATGTTATACGGAAAGGAAATGTCGTGGACGTGAATCAGAACACCCTTGCGGAGGCGTGGAAGAACTTCCAGAAAGAGAAACGGAATATCGCCGTCAATGTTCAAAACGTGGCTGGAATCGATGAAAAGAATATCGTTCTCGCTCAATTGCGTGAATAACTCGACTTCGACATCCTGCACTTCGCTCTGTACAATATCGATGCTTGTAAGAGATTTCAACCTATCGAATGGGTATGGCTCAATGCACTGCATCGCCAAGGAATGTCCCTCCTTGGAATTCCGCGCGGCGGCGAGTGTAGTGTAATAGGTCGATACGCCGCAGCCCACTTCCAGATAGCGCCGGGGCTTGGTTTCGCGAATCTGCATATAGAGAACCAATGCATCCAGCTCTGTATAACCAGGCCCGAAACCTAGTGTCTTAATCTCCTCATAGGAAGGCAGGGCGCGCAGCTCGTCCTCGTAGTTATGGAAAAGCTTTGAAAGCCGACTCTTGTATTGATCCACATTGAAGGAAACACCCGCCATGGCGCTGGGCCTGTTCCAGCGATCCATGTTTCGTTCCAGAGTAGATTCGGTGGGCAGCGGGGAGTAATAGTCGGAGTTCCGCGCGACCTTATATCCAATTGCAGCAAACAACCGCCGTATCGCCCGGATTGAATGCCTCTTGAGGCCACGGAGAGCCGTTTTCCCGGATGTGGGCAACGCGCCCATAATTATTTGTTTGATCTTCATTCGCAACTTTCTCCCATTTCAAACCCTGCCTATATCTCGCGGACTACTCCCTCGGCGCCACTCTCCCGCAACTGGTATTGCTCAAGTATCCAAGCGTATGTTTTTTCCAGCCCATGACGCAGCGTGATGCTTGGCTCCCAGCCGAGTAACTGCTGAATCAGTGTATTGTCGCTGTTGCGCCCGTTCACTCCTTTGGGAGCGCCCAGGTCATAGTTGCGCTTCAGTTTGATTCCCGCGATATCTTCGACAATATCCACCAGCTGATTGATGCTGACCGCTTCGCTGGAACCGAGATTGAGCGGCTCGATAATATCTGAGTCCAGAATCATATCAATGCCTTTAAGGCAATCGTCAATGTACATGAATGAGCGCGTCTGGTGGCCATTTCCCCATATCTCGATCTCATGCTTTCCGTTCAGTTTGGCTTCAATCACCTTGCGGCAGATTGCCGCGGGAGCCTTCTCCCGGCCTCCGAACCAGGTTCCCCAGGGACCGTAGACATTGTGGAAACGCGCCACGCGCGTACGCAAGCCGAAGTCCTCGCGGAAGTGACGGCACATGCGCTCGCTGAAGAGCTTCTCCCAGCCGTAGCCGTCTTCGGCCAGCGCGGGATAGGCGTCCGCTTCCTTCAGCGCTGGCGGAACAAAGCGGTCGCCGTCGTCAGATGTGTGCTGCAAGTCGCCGTTGTAAACGCAGGCCGATGAAGAATAAAAAAAGTGCTCGGCGCCAAATCTGCGCGCCGCCATCAGCATATGCGTATTGATCAGCACGGAGAGCATGCAGAGGGCCTTATTCTTCTCAATGAAACCCATACCGCCCATATTGGCGGCCAGATTGTATATCTTCCACGCGCTCTTTGCCGCAACCTCGCAGTTATCTTTCTCATTCAAGTCCAGCGTGAGATTCTCGACACCTTCGAATTTCTGATACCAATGCTCCAGCGGTTTAATGTCAACCGCGCGTATATTGCTATGCCCGCGCTTCCGCAGCGATGCCACCAGATTGCCTCCAATGAATCCTCCCGCACCCGCCACCAAGATCAGTTTTTCGCTCATCCCACTCTCCTTCCGCCAATTGGCGCTTGTTTCGTATCTCTGTCGTTTGATCGTAACCGTGCAATGACTCCGTTGGGGAAATTGATTGAAAACTTTGCGCTTTCGCGCACAAATAATAACTAGACACGGTCCTTGATCCATGAACCGCTTCAAGAATGCCTTTGCACAAAAGGACTGGCATTCGTCTACGGAAGGCGAATTATATTGCGAACCTCATCCCCATTTTAAGGCAATTTCACGGTCTACGCGCCGCGGTATGCTCATCAAAGACAACACAGGTAATCGATGATCCCCTCATAGCTTTCGAGCACCGGACTTGCCGCGGAGCTTCCGCTCTCTGCCCAAAGATAGAGCGTACTGAGATTGACCAAATAGGCCAGCGCCTGGGTCTCCGGAAGACTGCACTCTTCCGGTCCAAGCCATGAGACGCAACCCTGTAAAGTCTGGCGCATCTTCTGAATCATCCGGGCTGGAGCCTCCCGCTTCAACGCCATCGGCAAAAGGACAAAATGCAGAGGGTCAAAGAGAGGGAATTGCTCCTGACAGGCATGTTCCCAGTCAAAGATTCTGGCTACGCCGTCCTTTATACGGATATTCCACGGTGTGAAGTCATTGTGCGCGGCCGTCATCCGGATTGGCTGGCTGGGGAGCGATTTTTCAATGCGCCGGATTGCTTTTTCCAGACGCGCCGACGAAGCCTCCGTAAGATGCCCGTCAAGCACTTTCATGCGCGACTGGAGGTTGTGGTAAAGCTTGGATTCTTCATAGCATAGGCTGCGACGCGAAAACTCCTGAAACTTTCTGAGGAAGATGATGTGCAACTCGTTGAACTCGAAGGCTGGCCGGCCTGGAAGTACGGTTTGCGCCACAAAGCTGAGTTCCGGCCCAGCTCGGTGTGCCACCATTTCAGGTAGATGGCCGGCCAATTGCGGCAGATTGCGCAGCACGCGCAGCCACTCCGCTTCATTGCGCATAAGCCGGTCAACCGATTCACCCGCGCCAGCCTTCACAATCAGCAGGGGTTCATCTGAATGATCCAGCAAGAGGATGGTATCTTTCGACCAGGGTCCGGGCGCTCCAGTCCGGCAGCAGGAGACTCCCGCATCCCCGCCGACGGCCTTCCGAATCAGATTCAGTTTTTCACTCTCCACACAGTGAATCGCTCCGAACAATTGTGGCAGCCGAGCCATCGCGCGCAAGGGAAACTCCAGCCGTCCAGGTTGAAAGAGCTTCCAGCAGGCCCTTTGCGCGCGCGCATCGGAAGGAACGGCGTACCGCATCCGGCCCTTCCAGCGCAGCGCAAGATGGCTTGCGGCGGATGGCTCAGCTTCGTGATAGAACTGGCCGGCTTCATACACTGTGGCCTTCATCCTCCCTCAGCGCCCCGGTGATGGCTTTTTCGGTATCCGCAACCACTTTGTTCAGCGATTGCTCGGCGTGAATGACGACGTGGTTTTGTTGCTTCCGGACAAAATCAAGGTACGCCTGGCGTTGCCGCTCGCTCTCTTCCGGGGAAACCTCCCGCTTGCGTGCCTGCAAAACCTTCGAAGGAGCATCCAAAAGCAGCCATAGCCTGGGCCGAGGAACGAGCAAACCAATCACTACGGCAAGCCACCGCGGACCACCGTAGCGGTAGCGTTTGGAATCAATCAGCAGGTCGTGATAGTAACGGTCATAGATCAGCAGATCCCTGCGCTTGTCCAGGAAGAGTGTTCCATACCACTCTTCCGCGAGCCAGAGCAGGACTTTGCCGACGGAAATCAGCAGGGATCGGGGCGGCTTGCCGTGAGGATCTTCCACAACGCCGCTCGCATCGCCTTGGTCCGGGAAGGCAATGCGGTGCTTCAGGTGGCGCACCTTCACGGCGCGGCCCTTTGGATGCAGATTCTTCATCAAACCGTGAATGACGGAGCTTTTACCCGCCCCATCCGGACCTAGAATTACGATCTTCAAGTTCTTCCTTTACTGGTATCGCTGCGTCAAGTTCAATGAGAGGGGAAGCGCCTGTTGAGCCGGCCATCAGCGCGACGCGCCAGCGCATCCGTGATCGCAGCATAAGCATCTTCAGTCACTTGCTCTGCCGGCTTTCCTGTTTTCAGAACGCAGTAATCTTGGTTGGTTTTCATGAAGGCCCGTAGGTTTTCCATGTTATGGTTTGCCGCGTCGTCAGACCCAGGGTCAAGCAGAAGGCATAAAACGGGCGCGGGCTTCAGCCTCCCCACAAAACGCGCAAAACCCATCGGGCCGCCATAGCCGCAGCTTTGGGGATCGGCCAGCAAATCGTCGTAGCAGCTCTCATTGAGAGAGATTGTCAAGTTTCTCTTGTTGGTAAATTGACTGAGCCATTCTTCCGTGAGCCAGAGCGCAATTTTGATCATGGAAAGGATTGCGCCGCTGGAAGTCTTTTGAGTGGATTCAGGCCTCGGGATCAAACTCCATGAGTCGGACGTGAAGATAATTCGAGGCCGCAGCGTGCGCCTTTCGACAAACTTCGCCGATGAATTCAGCAACGGTGTAACGCACTCAATCAGCGCGGCTTTCGCGCTCGCGTCGCCCAAAATGCAGACCGTCTCCAAGGCCTCGGGAGCAAAGTCAACCACCAGTTCGCCAAGATAGTACCGGACCGCATCAAAGACGGCCCGCAGCGGGCGGCGAAGTAGATTGCGCCGCGCCAGCGCCCAGCGCATCGGCCGAATGCAGCCAGCTATTCTCTTCCGGTCGCCGCTGATGATCGCGTCGACCAAGCGCGTTGGAACCTTCAAGCCAAACTGCGGCGCAAGTGCGGCAATCGCGCCGCTCCGGTCGCCAATAAAGATCTGTTGCACCAGCGGAAAATACTTTTCCTTCAGCCATCCGCCCACCAGTAGACTGGCCAGAAGCGAGGAGATGGCCTCATGGACGGGCGACGGCACACGGAAGCTTAAATCGCCGGCCTGACGCGGAATCGCCGCATTCAGCACGAGATCGGCCGGCAGATAAGGCTGCCCTTTCCAATTCAGGATGTAAAGGAAATCCACTTGCAGAGCACGTCTGCCCGGCGCTGGCGTCAGTCCTTCGACAAAGGCGTGCGCCACCCAAGAGCGCTCCGAGTATCCGGTGATGCGAACCCCTGCAATCGAGCGCAGCGCGCGGATGGCGCTCGGCAGATTCGCCGCATCAATCAAAAAATCAATATCACTTCCAAGATTTCTCTCAGGAAAATCCTGGTAATTCCGCAGCACGCAATAGCGCACTCCCGCCGCGTCCAGCGCGGAGAAGAGCTGGGCGAGGAAGCGGCTAAACGGCAGGAGTATTGGCCGCGATGGCGGCGATGAAACTGCTGGCATTCTTCTCCCACTGAAATTGGTCTTCGATCATGCGGCGAGCATTCTCGCCCAGCGGTTGTAGCTGATGATCTTCATGGAGCCGCTCGACACGGCGGAGGGCGCGCTCGACGCCCGCCGCCGAGGTCTCATCAAGCACCAGGCCGGCGTTGGCCGCCTCCACGTAATCGGCGAGATTGGTCTCCCGGCTCACGACAAGCGGCCTAGCCAGCGCTGCGGCCTCCAGGCAAGCTCCCGGCAGCACGTCCCAGCGCGAAGGATGAATGAAGGCGTCGCAGTTGCCGACCAGATCAAATTTCTCCTCACCCATCTTGACCCCCAGGAAGTGAATCGAATCCTGCGCGCCGCCTGCCGCCGCTTGCGCCTCCAGTTCAGCGCGGTGGTCGCCTTCGCCGATCAGCCATAGCTCACCTTGTCCGCCCTTCGCTTTGAAGGCCGCAAAGCCGTCAAGCAGGAAATCCAGCCCCTTCGATTGCCTATCGAGCCGTCCGCAAAAGACAATCAGCGGCCGAGCAACACCAGCGGAAAGCGACTTGATTCGCGCCGCAATTGGATGCTGGCCATTGGGAATCCGCACGATGCGCGCGCGGGGAGCGATGCGCCGAATATCCTGCTCCTCGCTCTGGCCCACAATCTGAATCCAGGCGGCATTGCGCAGGTACTTGCCTTCCCGCAAAGCGACGTAAAGGTGCTTCTTCCAGGGATTTCTGCGGAAGACGCCGGGAGCGTAGCCATTGTGCGGAGTAATGCCATAGTCGATTCCGCGCAACTTCAGACGCCGCGCAATCGCGGGATACTCCAAAATATATACGGAATGAAAGTGAACCCAGGCCCCAGGCTCCAGCGCCGCCAGCGCCGCTTCAAGTTCGTGCCCCAGCGTGACGCGCAACCGGGTGACGGGAAAGATGCGCAACGTGTATGCGCGCTCGTGCTCTGGCCGAGTCATCGACTTGGAGAGTCCCCAGACTTCGACTTCGTGGCCCAGGCGCGCCTGATAGGTGGCCATCCAGTGCACCGCCCGATTGACGCCATTGAGCGTCGCTGGATTGGCTTTTCCCAGCAGAATGTGAACAATGCGCATGAACGCCCCACGGCGGAATGCAAAACAGCACAACAGATGAATTTGGCGAGAATGATGAAAAAGAGAGAGAGGCCCGGACCTAAAGGCCATTCAATTTTGCCCTCTTTCAGGGGCCTGAAGACCCCTGCTCCCTCCATTCTCACCTATCTACTAATTGTCTGCAGGTGAATCTAAGCTTGAATGGCCGTGGATGGAGTCAACTCTAGCCGCGCCATCTGCCGCGATTTCACCAGCAGCGAGATGCCGACGATGCTTTGAAAGACAATTTGCACGCCAACCAACCCCAGCAACGATCCGCTGATCCCCAGACCTTTGGCCATCGGAACCGCAAAGGCAAAGGCCAGAGCGGTCATCGCCAGGTAGGACCAGAAGATGGGCTTGGTAAACTCCAGCGCCTGCAAGCCGGCGCGCAGCGGCCCGCCCAAGAAAACAATGACGTAAAGAAGCGCATAGTAGCGCAGGACGAAGCCGTATTGCACCACCTCGGGACCATAGGCCAGCCGCAACCAGAAGCCCGGAGCCACCGCCATGATTACGGCGAACAAGGCCGTCAATCCGCCCCACTTCAGCAGAATCGAGCGCGTGTAGACCAGCATCGAAGGCACTCCGCCAGCCCGCAGGTGACGCGCCGTCTCCACCGGAACAACGTTGTCCAGCCCTTGAAACCAGACATGGGTTGCGGCCATCAGGTTCTGGGCAGCCTTCATCGCTCCGGCTGCGGCGGCGCCGTAATAAATCGGGGCCGAAAGCACAAAGAGATTACTTGATGTCCAGACTAGCAGCGATGAGCCTGTCAACCAGCGGGAGAACTTCCAGTGCCGCCTTGTGATCGCCTTGATCCAATGCCTATTGAAGACGAGCGGTTCCATCCAGAAAAACCATGGCGCGAGTCCTAGAATCGAGGTCCCGGCCATCACCCAAAGCGCATTCGCGCTGTTCAAGTGCCCGGCAGAGTGAAGCAGGAAAATGATCGGCAACTGGGGCAGATAACTGAGAGCGTCATCGGCAAAGGCGCGGCTGCTCTGGCACGTTGAAAAGAAGTAGCGCCGAAGAAAATCCTGCATCTGGTAGGCAAATGCAGAAACCGCGAGAGGAAGCGCGAGCTGTTGAAGGTTTTTGCCCGGAAAGAAGCTGCCGGAGAGCTTCACTGCAACCAAGACCAGCACAAAGCAGAAGGCAACAAGTGCCAGTTCCTGGAAGACCACTGCGCCAAAGTAGAAGGGCCTGTCCTTCTCTTCCTGCTTAGGGCCAACGCTCATCATCGGCGCGACGATCAGCGCGGTCTGTAAACTGTTGACGAACTGCACCGACATCCAGGCCAGAATGAAGACGCCAAACTCGCGCAGGCCCATGAAACGGAGCAGCATGACGTTGGTGAGGAAGTTGGTCGCGCTCACCACAGCCTGGTCGGTCAGCGCCCACGCCTCCCTCCCCAGAAATTGCCGCAAAAAACTGCTCCGGATTCGCTCAAATGGCGTAGGCTCTGCGTTCATCCTTCTCCTGAGAATTGGTAATAGTCAGTGCCCGCGGGCAAGACGAACGGCAATGGTGTAATAAGCGGAATCGCATCCCCAACTGCAGGCGCGGCCAGAAATGCCCGCTCAACACGCTGGTTCCGGAGTGATTCTTTTTCCATCTCTCTGCAAAAAAATGCGGAGAGAATAGGGCCCAGCGGGTTCGGACTTGTGTCCGGCTCAACGAGTAACGATGGCCGCCGAGGCTGCCGCCGAGAGTATCCCGGTCGCGGTGGAAAAGGTTGCTTTCACCTTGCTCATAGGCACGTAGACGATGTCCTCGGCCTGCAACTGAAGCGGGGTCTGTGTCCCCTTGGTGATGGCGTTGTAGGAAAGTGGAAAGTCCAGAACCGTTCCATCTGGATTACGGCGAATCACCCGCAGACCGCCGGTGTTGGCCTGTAATACAGTTCCGCCGCTCATTGCCAGAGCCTCGGCGACATTCAGTTTTCCGTCTTCCTGCATCACGTAGCCTCCGGGCCGGTTGACCGCGCCCAGAACATAAACGATTCCTGCCCGCGGAACTATGACCGCGTCACCCGGACGCACCAGAATCGAGGCGGATTCTGAGTTATTCAGACTGCGGGCATAGGGGACCTCTTGCTCCATCTGGCCTTCCCCGCTTCCATGACGAATCCGAACGCGCGCGCCAGCGGCCGGTGTCTCGCCTCCTGCTTCAGCCAGAACATCCCCAAGCAGGGTTGGGGCAATCAGGGGCACGCGCCCTGGGCTAACGACCTCGCCCATCACCGTCACATACTGGCCCGCATACTGCACGACATCGATATTCACCTGCGGCTGAGTCAGGATCTGGCCATCCTTGAGAGCCGCCTCCAAATGGCGAGCCGCCTCCTGCAAAGTCAACCCGCGCAGGTTCACCTTGCCACAGAGCGGAATCGTCAGGTCTCCATTCTGGTCCACGCGAAAGGAACCGGAAAGCTCCGGCGTGTCATAAACATTGACAGAGAGCAGGTCACCCGGCTCGATAAGCAACTGCGAGATGTCCTTGGGAACTATGGTCGGCCCCATGCTTTGCCCGCCGACGACGCTGACCTTGCTGCTGGCCCCGCCAGACGAAGCGGCCCCGCCCGTCTGGGTTTGAGCATTGCCCTGCTCAGCCGCCCATGCCAAAGCAAGGAACAACAAAAGTCCTTGACTAACAGTGAACCTACTTTTCCTTTTCGCCGTAATAGCTCTGCACATTGTAGCCATACACACTCCTGTATTCCGTTGCTGACATGTCGACTGCTTCGATGACCAAGCCAAGGATATGAATGCGATTGCGGGCCAGTGTCTGGATAAAGCGCCGCAGCGCCTTCCGCGATGTCTTCCCGGCGCGCAACACGCCGATCAATCCATCGCAATGAGTGCCGACAATAATCGCATCGGCGACCGGAAGAACGGGCGGGTTGTCGACAAAGACCAGATCAAACCGCGCGCGTGCGGTCGCTAGAACCTTTTCGATCTCGCCCGCTCCCAGCAGTTCGGAGGCCAGCGGAGATTGGCGGCCAGCGGGCATGACAAACAGGTTCAGCTCCGCGGGATGAGGTTTAAAGGCATTTTCAAATGGGATCTGCCCGGCCAAAAGATCCGCCAATCCATCCTCCCGGCCTACGCGAAACAGGGCGTGCTGCCTGGGACGGCGAAGATCGCTGTCGATAATCAGGACCTTCATGCCGGTAGCCGCAAAGGCCAGTCCAAGGTTGTAAGTGGTGAAAGATTTACCTTCGCCCGGCAGGGCACTGGTGATGGCCAGAACTTTGAGTTTGCGCCCCACGCCGGAGAGCGTCAACCCAGAGCGCAAACTGCGAAAGGACTCCGCCGTGGAGCTTTCCGGCGCAATCAGGAAGGAGCTGGACTCCCCGGCCAACACGCCTTCGCGCGGCCGCGCTTCCATGCGGTGAAAGGGAACCATGCCCAGCACCGGAAGATTGCTCACCGTCTCCACTTGGAAGCTGTCCGTCAGCGTGTCATCTTGACTCTCGAGCAGATAGGCCAGTGCAGTACCCACAAACAATCCGCCAAAGATCCCGATTACGATAAACAAAAGCGGCTGAGGCATATAGGGACCGCCCGGCGGACGCGCCGGATCGGCCACGGTTACATTCGTCGCGCTGTTGCCCGCGTCAATGTTCGCCTCCTGCAGCCGCGCGTAAAGCAGGTCGTACAAGTCGCGGCTGGAGCGGGCCTGCGCCATCAGAACGCCCAACTGCACTACGTCGTCGTTCATCTTGCTGGTGACCTGTTTTTGCGCGTCAAAGGCGGCGCGGAGAGCCTGTTCATTCTGCTGCGCCAGGATCAGATCATTCTTTGCGCGCTGCCGAATCTTCCCCATCTCGACTTGCATCTGCTCCTGAAGCGACCTCACCTGATTGGCGATATCGGTCAGATGAGGATTCTTAGGGCCATACTTGGTCTCCGCGCTGGCATAGGCCACCCGCGCCGTCGCCTCCTGCTCGCGCAGCGCGTTGAGGATATCCAAGCCGTTGCCTTGAGAGACAACCGTTGAACCGGAGATGCCTGGCAAAGAACTGGAACCCAAAGTGGAGATTAGATCAGGATTTTGCGTCTCCGTCAGGCGATAGATCGCTTCGCGCCCCATCCGTGTTGCTTCCGCTTGGGTAACCTCGTCGTTCAGCGTCCCCAAACGTCCCAGTTCCGGTATCTGAACGGAGCCGCCGCCACCGCTGCTACCCCCCGATGAGGAAACTGCGGAGCCGCCGCCTAGCGTCGACAGACCCAGCATTGCGGCCGAGAGATTATGCGTGCGCTCGAACTCCGCCACAGCCTGCTGTGTCTTGGTCACCTGCCCGGAAAGATCGCCTAACTGAGAGCTGAGCCACTGCGAAACATCTTTTGAAGAGGTAAAGTTGGAACTGAGCAGGTAGGACTTATACTCGGCAACAACCTGGTTGGCCACCTGGGCGGCAACTTGCGGATCATGGTCGCTATAAGTAATTGTGATGAGCCGCGAACTTCCCACCTCGGCAATCTTCAGATGGGCTTCAAAGTTGCCAACCAGCGCTTCTCTTCGCGCTGGGGGAAGCGCATCCGCGCTCACCTGGGGGCCTGGGGTTTTGCTGAAGTGATCGGGATTCTCCAGGCGAAGCATTCCCAACTTGCCTAAGACCGCCAGTGCAATCGAGTCGTCCTTGATGACCGCGGTCTCGGTCTCAATCTTGACCTTCAAAGCATCCGGATCACCCGAGGCCATGGCCGCCATGCCGGACAGCATGCTGGCTCCGCCGCCTTTGTCCTCATTGAGTTCGATAGTGGCCGTCGCCCGGTACCTGGGTTTCATGGCCGCGCTATAGAAAACTGCGGCCAACGCGCACGCAATGGTACAGCCTGCAATAAGGTACTTCCATTTCCACGGAACAAGAGCAAGTTCGCGCAGAGAGACCTGATCTTCGAGATCGAGGAAACGGCTGCCATCTATATGCCGGCCACCCGGGCTGTTAGTTTGCGTTTCATTCTGTTCGGTCAAAGGGGTTCCTCTTCTCCGGTCTTCTTAGCAGCGCTGGATGAAATCTAGAGTTCTTCTGCGTGATGGGAATGCGCAATATGCAGTAAAACCGCAAGAATGCCTGCATCAATCTATGGCGCTCATTTTGCAGGCAAAGCTTCGCTATCCTCACCGTGGTGGGGGAGTTTTCCACAGGCAATTCGCGCCAGAAAACGGCAACATCACCCCCCGCTTTCGCAGAAGGAAAGCGCTCGCAGGCTTTCTGCGCATCTTGAAGAACCTCATCAGCAGACCCAAGTCGCTAAGTTGTAGACTAGCAACGCTTGGAGCATCAGTCAACTGAGGCATAGGCATGGAAGCGCACTTTGGTGTGCTTGAAGAGATGAAGATGTACAACGATGGGCACCCGCTCCCGCAATTGGGCCTGTGTCAATACCGAGAGAGCTGCCTTCGATTACTTTTTCTTGTCCGATGCACGGCGGATAACTCCAAAGACGAGATGACGGGCCTCTGGAAGGATCGCTTCTGCCGCTGCCGACCGACCGCATCACAGCCGCAATAAAAACTGATGCCCGCGGCACACAAGGAGCATCTCTTTCTGTATGAGCGATGAAAAGGCAACTTTCGGAGCGGGCTGTTTCTGGGGGGTCGAGGCTGCCTTCGCGGCGATTCCCGGTGTCACGGCTACCGCGGTCGGCTATGAGGGCGGCTCACTGGCCCGGCCCAGTTATCAGGAGGTCTGCACCGATCAGACCGGCCACGCCGAGGTCGTCGAACTCGACTATGACCCCGCGCAGATCAGCTACGAGCAGCTTTTGGACACCTTCTTCACCCTTCATGACCCCACCACCCTCAACCGCCAGGGGCCGGATTGGGGCACGCAGTACCGCTCCGCGATCTTCTTCCACTCGCCCGAACAGGAGGCGCTGGCTCACACCAAAATCGAGCAGCTCACCGCTGAAGGCCACTTCAAGCCAAAGCGCATCGTCACCCAGGTTGAGCCGGCACAGACATTCTGGCGCGCCGAGGAGTACCACCAGCAGTATCTCGCCAAGCGGGGTCAGGCAAGCTGCCACATCTAGTGGACAGTGAACAGTAGACAGTTGTCAGTGGTCAGCCGCCTCGCGCCGTGAACGCAATGGTGATTAGAGCATTTCTATAGTTAGTGTAAGGCCGGCGTGGCGTGTTTGAACCAAGCCTTGGCGTTGTCTGGCGTGATCAATTTGAGGGCTTCGGTAATTGCGCTGTCGAGATCCTCCCGGCTTCTGGCGCGTGTTGAGCGGAGATACTGCTTGATCTTTGACCAAGCTTTTTCGATCGGGTTCAGATCAGGCGAATAGGGCGGAAGATAAAGCACTTCGGCCTCCCGCGCAGCGATCAGTTCCGACACCCGGCTGTCCTTGTGCGAACTTAAGTTGTCCATCACCACCACGTCGCCAACTTGCAGCGTGGGACACAGAATCTCTTCGACGTAAGCCAGAAAAATATCCGCGTCGGTGGCTTCTTCGATGGTCATCGCTGCGGTGATTCCGCGCAGGTTCATGGCTCCCAAAATAGTCAGTATTTTCCAGTGCGCGCCGGGCGTTGCTTCGTGGATGCGGCGACCGTCGGCGCGGCGTCCGTAGATCCGCGTCATGGAGGTTGTAACACCACTTTCGTCCAGGAAAATCAAGTGTTCCGGCGGCGTTGAACGGATACGTTCGACGAATCGCTCTCGTTTTTGACGATTGCTTTCCGTGTCGCGCTCGGTGGCGTGGAGCGACTTTTTTCAAGCGCATTCCCAACTGCTTGAGCACGTTCGCCACCTGTGCAATGCATAACCGTACGCCCTGTTGCTCAACCAGAACAGCCTGTAACTCCGCCAGGGTCAGATCGGGGCGCTGTTGGATGGCTTTGAGCAGGCAAGTTTTGCCCACAGCATTCGCATTTCGACCGGCGCCATCGTGGATGCAACGAACATCGCCGCGCCCAGCTCGACCAAGAACAGCAAGAAGGAACGCGACCCCGCGATGCATCAGACCAAGAAGGGCAACCAGTGGTACTTCGGCGCCAAGGCGCACATCGGCGTGGATAGCAAGGAGACGGTGGTGCATACGGTTGTAACATCGGCAGCCAGTGTGGCTGATAAACATATGCTGCCCGACTTACTGCACGGCGATGAGAAGAAGGTGTGGGGAGACGCTGGCTATCAAGGACAGACCGAGGCGATCCATGAGGCCGCGCCCCAGGCACAGGACATGACTTCGCGCCGCACTAAGTTCAAGAATTATGTAGACGAAGAAGCCAAGCGCAAGAACACGACCAAGGCCCGAGTTAGAGCGAAGGTGGAGTGGCCTTTCCGCATTCTGAAACGCATCTTCGGATTTACCAAGGTGCGCTATCGCGGCATCTGGAAGAACCACCAGTGGCTGTGCGCGGCCTTCGCGCTGGTGAATCTGTACCAACACCGCAACCGGCTGGCCCCGCAAAGTGCGTAGTGTCTCCGGAGGCCGGAAAACGGCCTCTCAGAGACGAAAAAGACCCGCAGCACCCTGTCTTTTCCGACAGAAAATCTGTTCGAAATCAAAAAATCAACCGCGCTCGCGTTGTCGATGCAAAATCACGCACCTGCGCAGAGGTTCCCTAGCGCGGCGATTCAGCGCTGCGTGAGCGCAAACCAACATTGCATCCGGAGTCCCATAGGAACGGCGAGAGTTCCGCCTGAAAAGCTAGGCTCAATAAAAACGAATCTTTACAAGAACCAACGAACCAGAATCAACGTCCCTTCAACGAATATTGGTTTCCAAGTCCGCGTGGGCTTTGCGGTGCTCCAAATAGGCCGAGTTTTTCTCTATAACGTTTTGTAGTTGTGTATCAGCGAGAGCCATTTGCATCCTCATCTGGCCAAGAATCTCCGCCAGATCGCTAGCCTGTCCCGCAGTTAAGCTCATCTCTCCCATATGTTTATGAAATTTTGTCATGAGGCCAAGGAAGCCAGCTCCACTTTCAACAGGCTTCTCTTCCATTGCATTCAGTTTAGATTGCGCCTGATAGATGCTGGCATACTCTTCCGCTTCTTCATAAGGCATATATGCCAATGCGCCCGTTGTCTGTGCGGTCTTCCAGGCTGTATCGCTTAGTTCGACTCCACGGCTACAAAATCCTATTTGGTCCTTTCGCTCTTTTGAAACCCCTTGATTCACCTGATAGAGCGCCAGGACAATAAGGGAGGTGTCGATCGTTTGCCGGCACTTCTTGACCTCCGGCTGATGTTCCTTCAATTGCTTCAGGTTGCTCTCAATCTCCGCCCGCAGTTCCATCCGCGCCTCCTCGGCCAGATGCACATGATGACGCCACTCCATGCAGCTCTCAATCTGCGTGGCGATCAGTAGGCCAACGGAAATGGTGAAGAGATGAAGCAGGAACTCCCAAAAGCCATGGAGTTTGTGGGGCAGATGTACGTCGAGCATGGGCGTGCGAACCTCGCTTGCAATCATCCACCCTACCGGACAGCGCAGGGCAATGAACAGACATACAACTTACATCACGAATCGGGCTGTACGCTTGGTATTTCAGTCTTCTGAGATCCAGAGGGAACTGGAATCTTCAGACCGATGCCTTCTTCTTCACATCCATATTTATTCAATAATTTGTGTTTTTGTTTCTTCACAGAAGTGCTGTCTTGTACAAAAGCGGGTCTTATCCGACTTGAGGATGAATTATCGGTAGAAGGCCAGGAAGATGGCCTCCTGTCCAAGTCAACCACGCTAAAATAAATATGAGTACAGGCGATAGGACCGCATCTTGCTTGGAAGCGAACTCCTGTTGTGATTTGTTCTACCGCCCGGATGGCGAAATTGGCAGACGCAGCGGACTTAAAATCCGCAGGCCGCAAGGCCGTGGGGGTTCAAATCCCCCTCCGGGCACCAAATAAATCAATCATTTACAGACAGTACGCCTCCTCTGATAGAATATGAAAATAGTGCTGGTGCCGCTTCTGGTGCCGCTTTGTTCCAACTTTGCTAGGATCGCATCTGGAGGACAATTCCTATGCCGAGAAAGGTGGTTCGCAAGGAGCGCGGCGTCTATGAGAAAGTACCCGGCTCGGGCATCTGGTGGATTCGCTTCAAGGTGGACGGCGTCGAGCATCGCGAGAAGGTGGGCCGCCGCGGTGATGCCATGAAGCTATATGCGATGCGGAAGGCCGACGTGGTTCGCGGCGTAAAGATGCCAGCGAACATGAAACACAAAGGCGTCAAATTTGCCGTGATCGCCCAGGAAGCCATCGACTGGTACATCAACCACGAGCGCAGGGACGTGCGGAATTTCAAGGGCAGGATGAAGTTCATCCTGGAGGCATTCGGCGAGAGGATCGCGGATGAGATCAAGCCGTTCTGAAATCGACACCTGGATCGGCGCTCACGATTGGACTCCGGCGACAAAGAACCGCTACAAGAATGTTTTTGGGAAGACGTTCAAGATTGCGCTGGCCGACGGGAAGGTGACCGGCAACCCCGCCCGCATGGTGGAGCAGCGAGCCGAGAACAATGCGCGCATCCGGTTTCTGTCCGACGAAGAAGAGAAGCGGCTGCGCGAGGCCATCACGGAACAGTTCCCAATCCACCTGCCGGAGTTCGATGTTGCTCTGAACACGGGGATGCGGAAAAGCGAACAGTTCAGCTTGGAGTGGCCGGAGGTCTCGCTGGCCCGTAAGCGCATCCGGCTGGAGAAGACGAAAAACGGAAGCGACCGCGAGATTCCGCTCAACAAAACGTGTCTGAAGACGCTCGAAGCGTTATACGCCATCCGGCCCCACGATGGCCGCGTCTTCCAGTCCAAGTACGGCCAGGACTTGAATAATCCGCGGAAGTGGTTTGAATTGGCCATCGAAGCGGCGAAGGTGTCGAACTTTCGCTGGCACGATCTGCGCCATACATTCATCAGCCGCCTGGTCATGAAGGACGTGAATCTGCGAACGGTGCAGGAGTTGGCAGGGCACAAGACAATCTCGATGACCACACGCTACGCTCATCTTGCGCCAGAGCACAATCAGGCGGCCATTGAGAAACTTGATCCGGCCACGACATGAAGTGCGTTAGAGACGCGCCTGTATCTCAGGCATTAGAGGGAACCGCCAACCTCGGCGAATTCAACGCCGGCCGTTCGCACGGATGTGTACGGCGTTCTCCATTGTCTCGCTGCGTGGGCCAAAGCCGCTCAGAGATGCGCCAGAGGCTTCTTGCTTTGTCTGGGCGCGACTCGACGGACGGACGTTCTCTGCGCGTACCGATTCCGGGTGATCCTCTCTGGCAAAGCGCCGCACGGCGCCGGCAGGAATGAGAATTTTGCCGCCAACGCGGCGCATGGGAAGACGCCCTGCTGTGATGAGGTAATCGACAGAGCGAACGCTGAGGCTGAGCGCTTCAGCGGTATCGCGGCGGGAATAGAGCAACTTCTCGATACTCTGGTCCATGTGAACTCCCGTTGACTCGCGTGAACTAGATACACGAACGATTCCTTCTCTTGCACAAACGAGATGCTGATGTCTCTCCTCCACTAGCTTGATTCGGCCGTTCCCAAGTGTCCAATACTTTTTATCTATCAGGTGATACGTGGCAGCTATCACCCCCGTACCAACACACGGAGTCGCTCACGGTTTTGTTAATTCCTCGTTAAACCGTTGACTCTGACGAAAAAGTCTGTTGAAAATTGGACCGCTTTCAGGTAAAAATGCTTTACACAGATCGAGTTTCATCGCTCGGCCTTTGCCCGATTTTCGCTTGCTTTTGGTCCTCTCGCGCGCCGTCCCCAGGAGCAAAGCGTTATGAACAGTTGGGCCGAATTTCGACACTTCAAGTACTTGTTGGCAGTTCTGGAGCACAAGGGATTCCGAGCTGCGGCGGAGCACCTTCGCACAGCCGAGCCGAATCTCAGTGTTCAAGCAAAGCAGTTTCAGGAAAACTTTGCGATACGGCTTTTCAGAAAAGCCAAGGATGGCCACATCCAACCCACCGAGACCGGGATCGCCTTCAAGTCGATTGCCCAGGGACTTCTCGATGCTCGCGATGAAGCCCTTGCTGCTTTGGTCGCCATTGACCGCGGCCAGATCCGCACTTTGAACATGGGCTGCGCTCCCTTTGCCGATCCAGAACTCTTTCGGGCGGTCTGCGAAATGCATAGGGAGATCGTTCCAGGTTGCCCGATTCGGCCCACACACGGCGATACGGTTCGACTCTCAGAAGAACTCGCCTTGGAAGAAATCGACGCGGCGATCATGACGCTGCCGATTAGCGATCCTCGCCTCCGTGCGGAACCGATTCGCCGTGACCGGCTAGTAGCTTGCCTCCGCGCCGACCATCCTCTTGCCAGCAAGGCGGCGCTCAGGCCCACGGACTTGCAAAGCAATCTTTCCGTCTTGCACCACCCGCAACAGCATCCGGAAGGCCATGCCCGGCTTCTGGAATTGCTCCGCAAGGGCGGAATCCAGATCGGAGAGTTTTCGCGGGCTTCCCACCCGATCGAGATGCAGGAATTGGTCAAGGATGGATACGGCTTCGCCCTGGTCCGAGAAGGAACAGCCCTGGATGCTGAACTGACAACCCGGCCCATCGCCGGCGTGGATTGGGCCGTGGAGACGGCGCTCGTCTACAACAGGCAGACTCATCCAAAGACGATTCCAGTGCTCGTACGGAATTTGAAAAGACGACTGGCTCTTCCGTCAGGGAAAGGGCGCTCACCTGCCGGTATTGCCGCTCTGAATGCACAGAATGGCAACGCCAAACGCCCGCCCAGATCTGAGGTAGCGGAGAGGAGAATTTTCCCTGTTGCCCGCCACGGATAGCAATTTCTGGCTCATCAATTTCTCGCGATTAAACCAACGAGCCTTCCAGAATGCACGGATGGTCTGCTTTGCAATTGCCGCATGAACCTGTCCATTTTGAGCATGTCCCACACCTAATCGAGGAAGACGTCGAGCACAAACGATTCACGCACACCATCGCCGTGATTCACGCTTCAAGCATGAGGCGCCTCTCGAAAGTCGAATCCGCCGACGATCCAATCGACGGCGCGGACGAGGAGTAGTCAGCGTTCAGAGAGCCCAGGGGCGAATCGTCCGCCCTGGCGCCCTCGACAGTCGTCTCGCCACACGTCCTAAACCAATGAGGGCATAGCATTTGTTCTCTCCTTGCCGTCGGCCCGCAAGAGCAGAGGCGACCACACAACCATGGTTTCGCCGCAGCAACGCCATTCCAATCTGAAATAGTGGCCGTCCAACTTTAATCAGCGAGCACAAACAAATGCTCCTACACTCGCCAATTCTGTGTGTCGTATACTATCTTTACGAGATTTTCCGAATGCGACACATCATTTGAGCATAGAAGGTGCGGCAGCAATGCGCTCGAAACCCAAGATCATCGGTAAACCGACGTTTGCGGAAAAGATCATTCGCTTTATGTGGCCTATTCCAACCTCACCGACTCCGAAATCCAAAGACGAAGAGTCCAAATTGAGGTTAGTCCCAGTTGAGGCATTTACGAAGAGAATCGGGGAGATCCTATACGAAATGACTCGCGACTCTACACACGAACTTGGAAGTTATGTTGAGTTTGGGGTTTACAATGGTACGTCCATGAAGTGTATGTTGTCATTGTTATCGCAGATGAAACTTGATTATGTGCACGTCTTTGGGTTTGACTCGTTTAAGGGATTACCGGAGAACGTTGTATCTGAGGATGGCGGTGTCTTTCACCCCGGTCAATTCTCATGCCCGAGGGAAATTGCTTTACAGAATATTTCTGACATGGAATCTAAGCCAGAGCGGGCTTCTTTAATTGAAGGATGGTACAAAGACACCTTGACTCGCCCACCCTCAGAATACGGAATCACCCGAGCATCCATTGTGTTATTCGACTGTGATGCGTATTCTTCAGCAAGACTGGCCCTGAGATTTATATATTCTGTCCTAGATGAAACCTGTGCAATGATATTTGACGATTGGAAATTAAATGACCTTGATATTCGAGAAATGGGTGAGTTCCGGGCGTTCAATGAGTTTCTTTCTGAACATCCTGACCTCAGTGTAAAATCCTTGCGAGGATATAGCCGAAAGTCGAAGATTTTTATGCTGAAGAAGACCGCTTCTGTCTCTCACTCCGGCTAATAATCATGGGAAGAGGAAGCAGTGCCAATATCCAGGCATCAGACCCCTGTTTCGATTAAGCGTCTAAGTTCACCGACCAGTGGCCAACGTTGTTGCACGCGCACGAGAAGTTGCTCGTCGAACTGCAATGCGTCAACAAACCTTTTGATAGACTGTCGCGTATCATGCAGCAAAACAGGTATACTCACGATTTCTATGTGCGGTCGACCTTCGCCCGACAGTGTATGGCTCTGATTGTTCGAATATTGCATATATGTTACATTGTCCAAAGTTGAAGCGACCATTTCTCCTGTAGGCTCTATTAGCCCGCACCGCGCATGAAAAAGAGCATTATTGGGATAGATATATGCGCCATCTTCAGGATCAAGATACTTTTCAACCCAATCGGAGAACGCGCGCTCTTCCAATTTAGGCGCGCCATCCTTATCGGCAAGAAACGCAAGTGTGTCAATTGCTACAAAAAAAAGATTCAAAGAGGATACGATACTTCGAGACTTGCCGCATCCATCCATCTCCCTGAGCAGGATGGTAACTAGTTTAATGAAGCTACTTGGTACGCCTTGCAGACCTAGCCATGCAACAACCCGACTGTCGATCTGTGCTCGGTCAGTATTGCGCCGTGCACGTTTATCGTTCTCAGAGAACAGGACACCTGCTAGTATTAACAGAAACATTAGCAGTGCCGCATACATCACGATGGGTGATGGCATTAATGAAGAAGTATCGCTCATCAGTGCCCTCCGTTTGTGGAAGGATTCAAATGAACCGTTTCCATTTGTGTGAGATAATGGTTCATTAGAGATCCAGCAATAAGTGCTAATACAAGAAAGAAGATTTGATCGGCCACCGCAGGAAGTATCATCGCGGATTGGCATGGTAGTCCACTTGCAGAATGCCCAATCATACGAGTTGCAATTTCTTCTTGACGCGAGTCAATATCCCAGAATGTTAAGATAATAAGGATGAAATTTGCCGCGACAACTCCCCAGATCTTGGGAGGGGTATATTCACGGTTCAAGACAACTGCACCGTGCAAGGCGCGGAAGATGGAGTCTGAGTTCAACACGATTGCATAAAAGAAAACGCTACCTTGAACGAATGGCAGCAAGAGCAGATCGCCATGACCATACCGCCAACCGCTGAATATTTCCTTCCAGAGGCTCGATGGACTGATAACGATGTTAAATATCCCGTACCAGAGGGCCGCCCGCACGAAGTATGCGGGCAGTATCGATCCAGATTTGGAAGTGTCTGTCATGTTTCCCTCTTAACGGCCCTCTTCCTGAATCGTACCCGTCGGTGCGATTTCTTCAACCGTTTTACCCTTGGGCTCCAGGCCAAAGATCAAGACGGCTATTGCCGCAAGCACGAAAGACGCAGCTCCTAACGCAAAGACCCCAGATTGTCCAACATGAGGAAGGATCAATCCAACGACTACTGGCGCAATTAAGGAACCGAGTCTCCCAGATGCAGAAGCAAAACCAGCTCCTGTAGCTCGGGCATGAGTAGGATACAATTCCGCTGTATATGCGTACAAAACCGACCACATTGCAAATAGGAAAAACTGCATTATCAACCCGAATCCAATGAGATGATGCAGGTCACTAGCGGTACCGTATAAGTAAGCAGAACCCGCACCGCCCAACAACGTAACCACGCAGAGTGTGCGTCTTCCCACCAATTCGATAAGCCATGAAGCAATTATGAATCCGGGAATCCCAGCCAACGATATTAACAAAGTGTATTCAACGGATCGTGTAACAGAATAGCCACTCTGCTGCAAAAGGGCACTTAGCCAGGTTGTTAGGCCATAATATCCGAGCAACGCAAAGAACCAAAGAGACCATAGCATGATTGTACTCCGTCTATAGCGCTTGGTCCACAAGTCGCCGACAGTCCAACGCGCTCTTGGATCACCTTTCTTCGCCTCCGTTCTTTCAGGAGGTGGAAGTTTCTTTCCTTTGGCAACTAGATATCCTTCGACTTTGCGCTCGATGTCCAGCATCGTCTCTTCAGCTTCAAGATAATCACCATGATCGACGAGCCATCTGGGTAATTCAGGAATTGTTCGACGGACAACGAAGACAAAAAAGGCCGGAAGTCCCTCAGCGACAAACACCCAGCGCCACCCGACGTTGGGCAATAGTTTTAGTGCAATTAGTCCCGCCGCAATAAATCCCAAGGGCCAAAAACCTTCAAGGACTGCGAGTGTGCGTCCTCTGTGTCTAGCTGGCACAAGTTCCGAAGCTATAGATTGTGCGATGGGAAACTCCATTCCCATTCCAAATCCAACAATGGCTCGTGCAACCATTAACATGTCAATATTCTGAGAGATACCGCATAAAATGCTACCAGCACCCCAAAACAGCATGCTGACTTGAAAAACTGACTTTCGTCCAAACCGATCCGCCGCCATCCCAGCAAGAGCCGCGCCTATACACATCCCAAGGAAACTCATACTGGAAAGCGCACCAGCGGCTGTAGTGCTTAAATGGAAGTCAGCCCGAATTGAACCGAGAAGAAATGTAAGAGCCCCCAAATCGATCGAATCAAAGAGCCAAGCTGTCGCTATCACAGCCAAAAGGGTGAACTGATAGCGGGTAAAAGGCAATCTCTCAAGCCGTGCCGCTATCATTGCTACAGCGTCCGCTCTAGACTGCGGTCTGGGAGCATTTGCGTCAGCCATAGTTCTCCATAGATTCAGTGGGATTCCCACACAAGATGAGTTGCATTCCGAGAAGGCTGCTCATCATCGCAGAGATAATGGAAGATACAGCTTGTGCGGTTGTACGTGATTGTCCCATTTTGCATGTTCAACTGTCAAGCACGACCACGAACAATTTCTCGCATGCGCCGTTGGCGTTCAAGCCGCAATGCGAATCTCCTCTTCTCGTTCTCCGGATGCCGCGTCTCATCTGGCAGCTCACGATGTTTGCTTCAGAGCCATCGCGCGGCGCCAAGATATTGAAAATACTCATATTAACGGCAGGTGATAGTTCCCAGCTATCACCTGATAAATAGAAAGTATTGGACGGCGGAACGGAGCCGTCATACGCTCACGGCATATCGCGGCCCGACCTGGGCCGCTGGAGGTGCCGATGATCGCCACATTCATACCCAGCCCACGGTGGCGGGATGCCCTCAGGGGCAATCTCCGCCGAATTCACGTTGCCCTCAGCCTGTTCACCTTGTTGATCCTCTTCCCTGTAATTGCTGTCGCGCAATCGCCATTCGACAGCGGATTCACCGCCATGCAAACCCTCTTTACCGGCACGATTGCGAAGGTCGCCAGCCTGATTGCCATCGTGATCGGAGGCTACCAGTTCGCGCACGGCGAACCGGGTGCCAAAAAGACTCTGGCCGGTGTTGCCGCCGGCACGGGCATTGCCGTTCTTGCTGCCAACGTCCTCACCTGGCTTTGGGGCGTGTAAGCGGAGCCTCATGGCGTACCCAACGACGAAAGCCCAACGATTTCTCAAGCTGTGAGGGGCTTGTGATGCAGACGCACACTACAACCCGTCGGAGGAACCGGGTCTACAAGAGCTTGCACAAACCCCTCACATACCTCGGCGTGGAGCGGACGCTCTTCTACTTCGTCTGCGTCGGGGCCGTTGGCGTGTTCAACCTTTTCAACAGCCTACTTGCCGGTATCGCCGTCTTTGTCGGCGGCTACGCATTTGGTCACTGGGTCACAAATGCAGACCCTGCGTTCCTGCGCATCCTGGCGAAGTCGGAGCGGTACAACGTGCGCTACGACGCAGCCAAACAGAGCGTCCCGCGCGTGGAGGTGATCTGATGTTGCGACTCGACAAGGTCATCAAGCCGTGGAAGGATGCGGCTGCGCTCAACGACCACATCAATCTGTATGGTTTTTGGAACGAGACTACGTTTCTGACGAAGAGCGGCGACGTGGGCATGGTTTTGCGCTTCGCTGGCGTGGATTATGAGAGTCTTGACCACGGCGATCAGGAGTATGCAGTCAAGCGGCTGGAATCCGCTATAAAGGCATTCGGCCCCGGCTACCACGTATATCAATATCTCTTCAAGCAGAACCGCCCGGAGATTCCATTCGCACACTATGACGATCCTGTGGTTGAAGCGGCCATCGACCAGCGGCGGCAATTCTTTGAGGCCAAGCACGATCGCCTCTATCAAATCGAAATCTTCTATTGCATCGTTGTCGAAGGTCTGCGGTCGAAGACCGGCGTTGGCGCGGCGATGGCCCGTCTGTTCAGCGATCCTGCCGGAGCTATGGATGAACTCAAAGTCCAGTTTACAGGCAGCAGGATGAAGACACTACTGCGGACGCAGATTCAGAACTCGGTTGTCATGCTGGATCAGCGCGTCCAGGCATTCAAACGGCAGCTTGGGGATTTCATCGAGATCCACCTACTGAATCAGCAAGGACAGTTCAGTTTCTTTCGCCGGCTCGTCAATTTTGACGACTGGCGCATTGCGGGCAAGCCGCAATCGACGCAGTTTCTCGACTATCAGGTCGTCAACTCCAACATTGAGGCCGAGCGAGACCATCTGCGCGTGGGCGAGCACTTTGTCCGCGTGCTGACTATGAAGGAAGCCATCACCGAGACGCGGCCTCTTGTGCTCGATTCACTGCTGAAGATTACGGCGAACTTCTATGTCGTCACGGAATGGACGCCGATGACCACTGAGCACGCCCGCAAGGAGGTCAACAAACGCCGCCGTCATTTCAATGTCTCAAAGACCGGCTTCATCTCGCAGATGGGCAACGACCCGGCTAAAACGAATCCGCGGGATGTGCTGATCGATGAATCGAAACAAGCGGACATCGAGAATCTAGGCGATTGCCTGCGCGCATTGGGCGACGGCCAGCAGCTTGGCGACTTCTCTCTCAGCATCGTTTTGTATGGACGCTCGAAGGCGGAGCTTCAGCAGCTTGTGGGCGAATTCACAGGAGTTTTCACCAACGCTGACGGCAATCTCTTCGTCGAGACCTACAACCAGCTCAACGCCTATTTCGCCACCGTGCCCGGCGGCTACGCATTCAATCTACGGCGGCTGTATCTGCTCAACACCAACTATGCGGACCTCTCGTTTCTGTTTACAATTCTTCCCGGCGAGAAGACGAACGCCCATCTCGGCTCGGAATACCTCGCAGTGCTCGAAACCGACAACAGGACACCGTATTTCCTCAACTTGCACAACGGCGAAGTTGCCCATACGCTCATTCTCGGAATGACCGGCTCCGGTAAATCGTACTTTTGCAACTTCATTCTGCAAAATGCGCAGAAGTACGCGCCGCTGACCTTCATCTTCGACATCGGCGGCAGCTTCCAGTCGCTCACGACGATCTTCGGCGGCAGCTATCTAAATGTCGGCCAGGAGGCGCGAGATTTCACGATCAATCCGTTCTCTCTCCCGCAGACCAAAGAGAACCTGCAATTCCTTTTCAGTTTCTTCCGTGTACTCATCGAAGGCAACGAACAGCGTTACCGGCTCGATTTCAAAGAGGAACGGAAGCTCTGGGATGCGATCGAGCGCGTGTATGTTTTGGAGCCGGAGCAACGAACCGTTTCCAACTTCGCCGACATTATCGGCGAGTTGAAGGAGCGCCTGCATCGCTGGACGCGCGGCGGCCAGCACGGGTTCCTCTTCGACAACGCCGAAGACACGCTCTGTTTCAGCCGCTTTCAGACCTTCAATTTCGCCGGCTGGGGCGACGCGCCCGATGTCTTGGAGCCATTGCTGTTTTACGTTCTACACCGGGCATCGAACGAGATCGCCGATCCGGCGAAGCTCGCCACATTCAAGACGTTCCTGCTCGATGAGGCGTGGCTCTTCATCAAGAACGAAACCATCCGCAACTATGTTGTCCAGGCACAGAAGACATGGCGCAAGCACAACGCCGCCATGATTCTGGCCACACAATCCATCAAGGAGCTTCAGGAATCGGGCATGTTGCAAATCGTGTCCGAGAGCTGTCCTACGAAGATCTTTCTCGCCAACCCGGAGATGGACCGGGAGCTGTACCGCGAGGCGTTTCATCTGAACGATACCGAACTCGATCTGATTGCCGGCCTCATTCCGCCGGGCCAGATGCTCATCCGCAAGGCACAATCGTCGAAGAAGGTCCAGTTGAACGTCGATTCCGTCTCGCATTGGATGGCGACAAACAATGCACGCGACAACCTGAAGAAACGCGATTACTTCGAGCGTTTCGGCATCGCCGACGGACTGCGCCGGCTCGCCGAGGACTTCCCCTTCCGGCCACGCACGCTGGCCGACGCCACCACTCCCATCCCCCAAGGAGTCACCGTATGAATCTCAAACGTATCTGCATCGCCGGGCTTGCCCTGGCTCTGTCATCCGCTACGGCCGTCGCCCAGGAGGCGTCGGCGCGCACTGTGCAGTACCATTCACAGGACATCGTACCCATTCACGCCAAGCTCAAATACACAACGCTGATCGAGGTTCCACCTACCGAAAAGATCATGGAGGCCGCGACCGGCGACAAAGATTTCTGGATTGTCGATGTGGTCGGCAACTTCTGCTTTGTCCATCCGGCCAAGGCCGGGATCAGTTCCAACCTCAACCTCATCACCGACAAGGGCAACATTTATTCGTTCACGTTGGACGACGTTTCGAGCACCTCCGCCGCACCGGACTTGAAGGTACTGATCGAGCCCGCCGACCGCTCCTCCATTGTCGCGGCCAGCGGGCCTGCGCAGTTCGTGCCCGCCGTCCAACTGGCCCAGGCCAAGCAGCAGCTCGCCGCTCTGCAAACGCACGTCGAACAGGCCGTCGATGAGTACAAGAGCGCCTACCCGGTGCAGTTGAAGTTCGACTACACCTTCAAGGCGAACGAGGCACCCTTCGATATTGAGTCGATCTATCACGACGACAAGTTCACCTACATCAAGACCAACGCGCCGGAGAAGTTCAGCGTGTACGAGATGAAGGATGGCAAGCCCAACCTTATCACCTATGACCTTCGGGATGGGACATACATCATTCCGAAGGTGATGGACTCCGGGTACGTCGAGCTGGGCAAGAAGCGGATGGACTTCGCGCGGAAGGGATAATCGTCATGGCTGAGACCAACTTCGTTCCTCCTACGGTGGCGCAGGCCGAACCGGAACTGCGCCGCGCCAAGATCGATCCGAAGGGCGTGCTGCAGAAGAATCTCAAGACCTTCGTATACCTTGGCGCGGCGTTGCTCGTCATCGCGGCGGCGCTCTTCAGCTCGACTGGCAAGAAATCGCCCGCGCAGCAGGCGGCAGCCAAGGGTCAGCCGCCGCAGCCCATGCTCCAGGACAACACCGACAACAATGTCCAGGACTTGAAGAATCAGCTCAAGGCCCAACAGGACAAAGACAAGCAGCAGGCGGCCGCTGCCGCTGCATCTGGCGGCGATCCGGCGCTCGCGGGTGCGACGCCCGCGCAACAGGCCGCCGCCGCGGCCTATGCGCCGACCGGCGTTGCCGCACCCTGCGTTCCGGGCCAGCCCTGCCCACAAACGGGCTACTACGGGCAGGCGGGCTATGGTCAGCCAGGCAATGCACAGCCCCAGCTCTCCCCGGAGCAACAGCAGGCGCAGTTGATCGCCGCAAAAGAGCGCGAACGAGCCGATGAGTCGCGCTTCGCTTCCAACCTCGTGTACTCCCGCGCTTCCGATCCACCGCAACCAGGATCTCAACCGGCAGTAGGCCAATATCCCCAGGCGGCGGGCCAGCAACAGGATTCCAGCCTTATCCCGCCGCGATCCGCGGGGGAATCGCAGGAGACGGCCGGAGGTTACAAACGTCCCCTGGAGGCGAATATCGACTCAGCCGTGGGTCAGCCGTATCTCCTCTATGAAGGTTCTGTACTCGACACGGTTTTGATGAATCGCTTGGACGGCGATGCCGCTGGCCCGGTCAAGGTCCTCGTCTCGAACCCGTTGTACTCGCATGACCACCAGCACGTCATCATTCCCGAGGGAACAGTCGTGCTTGGCGAGGCGAAGAAGATCGGCTCGGCAGGATTCGGCCAACAGCGGCGCATGGCTGTCGTCTTTCACCGCCTGATTATGCCGGACGGCTATTCGGTCGATCTCGACCAGTTCCACGGTCTCGACCAGATCGGGGAGGAAGGCATGAAGGACAAGGTAAACAACCACTACTTTGAAATTTTCGGCGCCTCGATCGCCTTGGGTGTGATTGCCGGAGCGGGAGAGATTGAGGAAGGCGGCGGCACCATCTCGACCAGCGGCTCCCAGGCTTTCACCACCGGCACCGCGGCCAGCGTTTCGCAGTCTGCAAATACCATTCTCGACCGCTTTATGCAGATACCGCCAACCATCACGATTCGGGAGGGGCATCGCGTGAAGGTCTATTTCACGCAGGATATGCTCTTGCCCGCTTATGAAAATCACACCATACCACAGACGTTTTGAGAGGAGGTTCAATTTGAAGCGCATCTCTTTCCTCGTAGCTGCTCTGCTCGTTTTCACGATTGCATTCGATGGCTGCAAGAAGCAGGAACAGTGCGCCAGCGGCGATTCACCCGAACTCTGCAAGGCAGTGCAGGGCTGCTTTGCGTCCGGCACTTCCACCGTAGCTTGCCGCGAAGCGGAGAAAGACGCCAACAAACAGAGAACGGATTATCCCGCCGCCAACAGTGGTGGCGCTGATACCCTCAACTATGATTCGTCGAAGGCAGCGCAGAAGCCCGCTCCCAAACAACCACCAAAACAGTAATCGAAGCGTACGTCACATCCCGAAAAGGAGACTTGGCTATGAATCGCCTTTCGCTCGCAGTAACGATCACCCTATTCGCCGGCGCAACCGCCGCGCACGCGCAGTTCGGTTCCGGCGTTGTTTTCGACCCTACCCAATCGGGCCATGCCATCGTCCAGATCGAGCATGAACAACAGTCACTTGCCAACGAAGCCCAGCAGATCGAGCAGGGCCAGCAGATCTTTAGCAACACCGTGAAGATCGCTACAACGGCCTTGCAAACCTACAACACCGTCCAGCAGCAATACAACCTTTACCACCAGATGATTCTTGCGCCGCAAATGCTCTATCAGCGGTTTCTATCCCCGCAAAGCGATCTGATGGTGATGCAACAAATCTCAAACACTTACAGCAATTCGACGGGATGGGTGACCTCCGCAAATACTGGCGCCGGGGCCGTGCCGGCCTATCAGCAGGCGACCGTGCCGCGCACGTCGAATATGGTTCCCGGTTATGGTTCAATCAGCTTCGCCGGGCAGCAACAGATCGCCGCCCAGGGAGCCACCATCGACATCGGCGATTCCGTGATGACCACCAACCTGCAAGCTCTGGGAACGATCCGCGCAAATCAGCTTAAAAGACAGACGGACATCGCCAATCTGGAGACCGCTACACAGAGCCAGGACCCCTCTCAGCAGACCATCATGGCCACGCTTCAGCGCATCAATCTGGCCTTGCTTTTGGAACTACGCAATCAGCAGGATGCCAATCAGATCAACGCCAGTCTTGCGCTGCAACAGATGGTCGCCCAAAAGCAGCAGCAGGACGCATTGAAAGCCGGGTTCATGGACGCGGGCAACTTCAACAGCACCTACCAGACTCAGGTTGCCCCGGCCTATAACGGCGCGGCGCAAGCCCTGGCCTACTAACCCTTAACCCACGAGAGCGAGGCAGATCATGGGCATTCTCAATTGGATTCTTCAGGGATGCGATTCATTGGCCACAACAGCATCGCCGTCGATTGATGCACTTGGCCTCCGCATGTGCATCGCTCTCGCCACCATCATGCTTGTATGGTTCGGAGTTCAGGAGGCGCTTGCCTCCGCGACGGCCTGCGCCGCGGCATGGGCGAAGTCACCTATGCCCAGGTGCGCGGCAACCTCGATGCCCGGCTTGCATCCGGCGAATTCCGGCTTGTGGACCGTGGAGACAAGACTCCGGCGCGCCAGTTTACAACCGCTAAAACCATCGAAGCCGAGTACGAGATTGTCAGGCGTGTGGGTGAAGGACGGAATCGGATCGAGCCAATTCTGACCCGGCAGCAGGCCATCAATGTGGCCGACCAGCATCCGCATCTGAACCGTGCCCAGCAACGCGTGGTTGAGGACGTGCTCAGTTCACCCGACCGCATCCAAGGCATTCAAGGATTCGCCGGCACGGGCAAGACCACCGCGCTTTCCGTCGTCCGTGACGCCGCCGAATCGCACGGCTACGCGGTCGAGGGCTTCGCCCCGACATCCCGCGCAGCCCGCCAGTTGAATGAGGCCGGCGTCGAGTCCAGAACCCTGCAAGGGTTACTTTGCCAGCGTAACAATTGAAGAAGATCATGGGCTGACTCTACTCTGGAGCCGCGGGATGTCGGTGAGATGCTCATCGCAATGTGTCTAAAGAATGCTTCAGGCCGTTGCGCAGATGACATCATGTCGATGTAGAAGATTCGCGAACAATTTGGAAGAAAACTGCGTCGGCTCAGTCGCTGGTATTGCATCAGAAGCGACGACTTGCCTATTCTGCTGGATCCCACAATAGCGAAACTTTTGCCGCATTCCTCAGCTAGCCAGGGTCAAAAAATCGAACTGGTAAGGATCCTTGAGAATCTGTTCGGCAAGGTCTGAGCCCTCCGGCGGAAGCGCTCGGGAGAAATTCGTCAGAGCCTTGCCCTGCCGCTCGTGCAGCCGGGTCGAGATCTGGTGAACAAGGACATTTTGACTCCACCCGTTCTCGATTGCCGCCTTCAGGTACCATTCGCGTGTGGGACGGTCCTTGATCCGATCCAAAAGGCGCGTCTGGTGGCCCCACGGCAATTTTGCAATAAGCTGTTGCAAAATCTCCGGCTCAGGCCAGGCCTCTGCGAATGACCGCATATAGCGCAGATTGCGCGGGCTGAATCCTTCCACTCCAGGGAACTCTGTGCCAAGATCCTTCGCAAGACGGTCGATGACCTTTGTCCCCCAGCCCTCAGAATTGAACCGCGAGGAAATGTCCCGGCCAATCGACCAATAGAGCAGAATGAGTTCACGGTTTACCGCAAGGGCGGCGCGCACCTGCGCCGTGCGCACACGCTCCTTGATCTCCGTCAGAAGCGCGGCGTAACCGGGCGGCGGCTGAGGTTCCTTGATCATTGTCTTCCAGGTTACGATATCTGTGCGATCGCTGGGCTGAATCCATGCAACTTGAGCGATAAGACCTCGCAGCCACGTGCCCTAAGTTGATCGCCAAACCCTCCAAACCGGGGTCAAGCCGAATGCTCAAGCGGAACTTAGCCGAATCCTCAACTCGATGCCCATACTTCGCCGAATTCGGCGAAATATTCGCAAGCGGAGACCCTGGATAACTGGTTGATATTACATGCTTTGTTCCGCCATGAAGCCTATCGACTGACGCTCGACCGTTCTGTCCACGACCAGGTTTTCAGAAGCGGTTGGGCCAGATGAACCGAAGGCCATCTGCCGGTTTTTTCATCTCGCGCGCAAGAGTTCGCCGAATTCTTCGCCGAATTGCGCGCCGAAAAGGCTCCAAAAACGCCTTTGTTGTCCTCTGTACTCCGCTGATAACACACGTACTCCACGGTTGACGACTGGCCTGTTAACTGAATGCTCTCAACCCCTTTAGCGGTTTCCTTAACGCGGTTTGCTCATGCTGAAAGAGAGCCGGTAAGTTTTGCTGGTTCTTCGAGGATTGCGAGCAAGGCTTGTGCGCAGTAAACGCGGTCGCGTTTGGCATCTGTTGCTTGCTTCACAATTCCGATACGCTCCAGCCGCTCGATTGCGCGCTGTGCGGTTGTGAAGGCAACGCCCAACTCGCCGGCAATGCCCGTAGCGGAAATGAACGGATTGGCCGCAAGCAGATCGACAATCCGCAGCGGAGTGTTGGTTGACTCGCCAGCTACCTGCCGTTGCCATTGGGCAAGAATCACGTTAATGCGTGTCGCTCTGCTTAGAGCATCCTGTGAGGTGCGAGCGACACCGAGGAGAAAGTACTCCAGCCAGTCGTTCCAGGCTCCCCGCTCACTGACTCCGCGCAGTCCCTCGTAGTAGTCGCGTCGCGTGGCTTCAAAGAACGCCGACAGGTAGAGCAGGGGAGCCGGAAGAATCCTTTGCTCGATCAGAAACAGTGCAATCAACAGACGCCCAACGCGGCCATTGCCATCCAGAAAAGGATGCACGGCCTCGAATTGGTAGTGGGCCAGGGCGATGGTCACCAGTGGCGGCAGCTCCGATGCGTAGAGGAATTTCTCCCAGGCCGCGAGACACGGCTCAATCTCGCCGGGCGGCGGCGGAATGAAAGAGGCCGTCGCCAGCGTGCTTCCCGGCTTGCCAATCCAATTCTGCGATCTGCGGAATTCGCCCGGAGTCGCATCATCTCCCCTTACATCGGTCATGAGCTTGCCGTGCAGCTCGCGGATGAGCCGGACGCAGAGAGGGAGTTTGTGAAGCTGGGCGATTCCATGTTCGAGCGCGACGATATAGTTTCCGACTTCGCGCAGATCTTCCGGACTGCGCTCGACAACTGCCCCGGCTTCGGCCGCCAGTAGTTCGCCCAACGTGGCTTGAGTACCTTCGATCCGGCTCGACAATACTGCTTCACGCCGTATGAAGGGACGAATGAGAACGTGAGGGTTGGGCAGCCGTCCGCCTTCTCCAGCAAGTCTCCCGATGAGGCGATCCGCATCGGAGAGCGAGCGAATCAATCGCGGCGTCCAATCGACCACCGGAGGCAATGGCGCAGGGATAAACGCGCTGTAGGCGCCTTGGGAGACCATCTGGCCCGGAATCGTTTTGCGTTGGTTCATCGGTTTCACGGGCGCTAATAGCGCCCCGCCTCTATTAGCGTTATACACGATAAACGAAAATAGCGCGCACTCCTATTTGTGTGCGTGATAATTGGAGATGCACCTGTGCGCAGGCTAGCCGGTTGGCATTGCCACGTTCATCTTGCACGCTCTGAGCGTTGATCAGGCGCATCGGATAATTAATCCGCAGTGGGGAAATAGCACATTTTGAGGTGATATGAGGAATTGCTTTTTGAGTTTCACGGAATTTTTGGGTCAATTCCATAGGCGCAGCGGACCTAAAATCCGCAGGTCCAATATACGAATCTAAAGCACTTACGGCAATAATCCGGTGCCGCTTTTGGTGCCACTTTGTACCGTGATTTTGTGCTTTTTTGTGCTACGGAGTGCAATGTGGAAAACTCATATATCTTGTTCTTGAATAGTGGTTTATTCGACATGGTGCGAGGCCGTGCAAGGCAGTTCTTAGGGCTCAGAATAGGACTTAAAATCCGCAGGCCGCAAGGTCGTGGGGGTTCAAGTCCCCCTCCGGGCACCATAGAATCAATAACTTACAATGTTATTCCCTCTTACGACCGAAGCGTTAAAACCCCAAGTAGCCAATCATGTAGCCAAGTGGATTTATAATCTTGGCACAGAGGTTTTTGCGATGCCACGAGTGCGGAAAGAGAAGAAGCATCGAGGGGTATTCGAGAGGGAAAAGGGGAGCAACATCTGGTGGGTTCGCTTTGTGGACGTAGACGGCAAGCGAAAGGCCCGGTGCATTGGGGCGTTCAGTGATGCGGTGAACTTCTACGAAGCCGAGAAGGTCAGAGTCCGAAAGCGCATCCTTGCCCCAGTTGCATCCCACCGTGGCGTTCGGTACAAGCAACTTGTTGAGGCGGCACTTGTTTACAATGAGCAGTCGCACCGCGACCAGCGGAACTTTGCCCAGCGGCTCAAAGCGACCCTCGACTAGTTCGGCCATCGAATGGCCGACACCATCACCCCCGCTGAAATTGCTGAGTGGTTCTCCCAAATGGAAGACGAGCGGGAGTGGACGCCAGCGACCATCAATCGCTACAGAGCCGCAATGAGCAAGGCGTTCAAGCTTGGCATTGCTGACGGCAAGGTATCGCGCAATCCGGCGAGGCTGGTGCCACAGCGCAAAGAATCCAGCGGCAGGGTTCGCTTCCTCTCCGAGGCAGAGGAAACGCAGCTACGTGCGGCCCTCGCAGGTCGGGCAAATTGCGTTCCGCAACTAGAAGTTGCGCTTCACACCGGCATGAGGAAAGGTGAGCAGTTCACTGTCATTTGGGGTCAAGTGGACTTCGAGCACAAGTACATCCATCTGGCGCAGACTAAGAGCCTATCCGCAAATAGTAACGAATCAGGTTCGTTGCCGAAGGAATGTGCGTTATTGAATCTCGGCTTGATTCATGATGGTTGATGTATGCCAGCCATCAAGTCGTGGACTGTTTCTGACGCATTGTGGGCCAAGATCGGCGCCTTGGTTCCTGCGCCCGCGCGGAATCAAAATAAGCAGTATCAACGCAAGCCTGGAGCGGGCCGCAAGTCGAAGGATGCGAAGCAGGTTTTTGCTGCCATCGTCTACGTGTTGCGCACCGGCTGCCAGTGGAAAGCCTTGCCGCGCGAGTTTGGCTCGGCCAGTTCAGTGCACAAATACTTTCAGCTGTGGCACAAGGCCGGATTCTTTTTACGGATATGGAAGGCCGGTCTGGCTGAGTATGACGAAATGGAAGGCATAGCCTGGCAGTGGCAGTCGATTGACGGGGCGATGGGCAAGGCACCGCTGGGCCAGGAGTGCGTGGGGCCGAACCCGACTGATCGGGGGAAAAAAAGGGCGCAAGCGAAGCCTGCTGGTGGACGCGCGTGGGGTCCCGCTGTCGATCGTCGCCAGCGGCGCAAACGTGCATGACATCAAACTGCTGGGGCAAACGCTGGACTCAATCGTTGTCGATCGGCCTAAGCCGGACGGTGATAATCCCCAGCATTTATGCGCAGATTCTGGCTATGTAGGCAAAGACGCGCTGGTCGGAATTTACGCTCGAAAATACCAGCCGCACATCCGTCCGCGCAACACGGAAGCCGAGCAGAAGCGCAGCGAACCCGGCTTCAAAGCCCGACGCTGGGTTGTTGAAAGAAGCCACTCGTGGTTCAACGGATACCGCAAAATCCTGGTGAGCTTCGAGAAGACCGAGGCCAGTTTTGTGGCGCTGCTCTACCTGGCCTCGGCACTCACGAGTTGGAGACAGTCGTTAACTATTTGCGGATAGGCTCTAAATCCCTTGAAGATGTCTGCCAAGCAGCCGGAGCGCAGCCCAGGGGGAGACCACAAAGGCAACCAGCAGCGAGAAAAGCATGGCCGCCGATGCTCCCACGGGAATGGGTCGCATGTACGGCCCCATCAACCCGCGGACAAAAGCCATCGGTAGTACCGCTGCGATCACGGCGAAGGTGGCCAGAATCGCGGGATTACCGACTTCGGCCACCGCTTCGACCGCGACTTCACTCATCGGACGGCCATGATTCTCCGGCAACCGGAAGTGCCGAACCATGTTCTCGACCACGACGATGGCGTCATCGACAAGAATGCCGATTGAGAAGATCAATGCAAACAGCGTAACGCGGTTGATGGTGTAGCCCAGGAAGTAGAACACCGACATGGTCAGCGCCAGCGTAACCGGAATGGCCAGCAGCACCACGCCCGACTCACGCCAACCCAGGAAGAGCGCGACCAGCAATGTTACAGACAGCGTGGCCAGCAGCAGATGCTCAAGCAGTTCATCGGACTTGTTCTTGGCCGTCTCTCCATAATTCCGCGTGGTGGTCACCGTCACGTCGTTGGGAATGGTGACGCCCTGCATCTGACGAACGCGCTTCAGCACGGCATTCGAGATATCGGTTGCGTTGGTTCCCTTACGCTTGGCCACGGTGATGGTCACCGCCGGGTACTGGCGCGCTGCAGACGCGCCTGAGTTCGCTGTGCCATAAACCACATAGTTCGCCTGCTCCGCGGCGCCGTCGACGATCTTCTCTGCAACGTCACGCAGATACACCGGATGCCCGCGAACCACGCCCACCACCACGGCTTCCAAATCCCCCGGCTGGTGAACAGGTTGCCCGCGTCAACGCGAACCTCCTGGTTGTTCTCGGCAAAGCTCCCTGCCTGTACGCTCGCATTCGCAGCTTGCAGATGACCGACAATGGCCATCGGCGATAGGCCGTAGGCACTCAGCTTCTCGGTGCTGAGCACTACGCGCATGGCGCGGGGAAGCCCGCCGATGATCGTCGTCTCCGATACATCGGAAATCTGCTCGATGTTATGCTGCATCTCGGCGGCAATAGGGCGAAGCTGATAGCCGTCGTAATGCTCGCCCCACAGCGTCAATGCCAGAATCGGAACATCGTCGATGGAGCGGGCCTTGATGAGCGGCTGCGAGGCACCCGGCGGCATGTGATCGAAGTTCGAGTAGAGCTTGCTGTAAACCTTGACCAGCGCGTCTTCCTGAGGCGTACCGACCAGAAAGCGGACGATCACCAAGCTTTGTCCGGGAGCCGATGTCGAGTACACATACTCGACGCCCGTGATCTGATTCACCAGGTTCTCGATGGGCAGCGTCACGCGCTGCTCGACCTCTGCCGGGGATGCGCCGGGCATGGCGGTGGTAATGTCCAGCATTGGAACCAGAATCTGCGGCTCCTCTTCGCGGGGAATGATTGCGACCGCGAAGATTCCAAGGGCCAGAGACGCGGCAATAAAGAGCGGCGTCAGCTTGGAGTTGAGAAAGGAATGAGCAAGGCGTCCGGCAATACCAAGTTCCTGCTTGGATGGTTCTGGCTTCATGGCTGGACCTCAATGCGCTTGCCGGCGAGGTCGCGGTCGGAAGGGGCATCGACGAGCTTTTCCCCTGAGGAGATGCCCGACAGAACTTCTATGAGACCCCCTTGTGTCGCGCCTAGCGTGAGAGAACGGAGTTGCGCAATGCCCTGGCCGTCAAGAATATATGCCGATGTGAGTGAACCGCGCATTACAACGGCGGAACGCGGAATGAGTACCGCCTGCCGTGTGCCGTTGGAAAATTCCGCTGTTCCATACATGCCCGCACGCATCTGGCGAGAGGAAGGCAAGTCGATCTTGACGAGGAAGCTGTGACTTGATGGATCGGCTGCCGGTTCAATCTCGGCCACTGTCCCCGTCAGGTTCGTCCCCGCCCCAGTCGTGGATGCCCTGCCATCGAGGTCCACTTGCACCTTCATCCCCTTGCGAATCGCGCCAATCACCGACTCATCCACCGTGGCGTCCAGTTGCAGTACTCCCGCCTGATCCACTTGGAGTAACGGGACGCCCGGTGCGGCCATCGTCCCCGGATCGGCCATCCGCGAGGTAACCACGCCCGCGAAGGGCGCAACCAGACGCGTATAGCTCATCATCGTGCGCGCTTCGCTCTCCTGCGCTCGTGCCGCATCGGTTTGCGCACGCGTTGCCTCCAGGTTCGCCGCTGCTGCTTCTGCTCGACGCGATACCTCATCCAACTCCTGCGGGCTTACACTCTTTGCGGACTCAATCTGCTTGTACCGGCCCAGCGTGCTCGCGGCCAGAGCGGCATTCGTCTGTGCGGCGGCTTGCGCGTTCTGCGCCGCCTTGACGCCTGCCTGAGCCTGCTCTACTTGTGAGCGCAGCGCCGCATCGTCGAGAACCACCAGCGTCTGCCCAGCCCAGACGCTGTCTCCTTCGCGCACCATCACCTGCTGAATGCGGCCCATCACCTGAGCCGATACCACCGCAGTTTCCCTTGCATGAACAGTGCCGGTCGATCGCAGACCCACAGGCACCTGTAGCTCCTGGCTTTCAACAACCCGCGCTTGCATGGTCTGTACGGTCCCTGGCGTTGCGGCAGACTCACCGCCATGGCAACCAGCGATCATCACCCCTGAAGCGGCAAGCAAACTCGCCCATACGACATTCTTCATTGCAGTTCCTCCGCAGCATCGGGGGTCAGTTTCCCGGTAGCGTATAAAAGTTCGCTATAGGCAATGGCATTGCCGTACACGGCATGCCAGCAACTAGGGCGTGTTAACACTAATCCTGTATAATGGTGTTAATGGAGATTACGGTCGAGCAGTACGAAAAGATCAAGGATAGTCTGCCGATTCAGCGGGGAAATGTAAAGCTTCAGAACCTTGAAGTGCTCAACGCGATTTTGTATGTTGCCGAGCAGGGTTGCAAATGGCGCGGTCTTCCCTCTCGGTTTGGCAGTTGGCATAGCATCTATACGCGCATGAATCGTTGGGCCAAGAATGGCGTTCTGGATCGCGTCTTCGCAAAGTTGCAAACCGAGCAGATCGTGCGCATCCAGATTGAAGCCTTCTCGCTCGATTCGACCTCGATCAAGGTTCATCCCGACGGCACCGGCGCGTTAAAAAAAACGGACCGCAAGCTATCGGCAAATCGCGCGGCGGATGGAACACCAAGATTCATATGGTTGCCGCGGATGCTCGAACGGCAGTAGTCTTCGCGCTGTCGCCCGGCAACGCGCACGATGCGCCGCAAGGGCGGTCGTTGTTGGAATATCTTGGCCTAATGCCGGAAAATCTTCCGATGCTGATGGATCGCGCCTACGAGGGCGATGAAACGCGGCAATTGGTTCTGGATCTGGGCATGATTCCAGTGGTTCCACCAAAATCCAACCGGCTCGATCCCTGGGAATACGACCGCGAACTCTACAAAAAACGCAACGAAGTGGAACGACTTTTCCGCAGACTGAAGGGCTTCCGGCGCATCTTCTCCAGATTCGAAAAGCTTGATGTGGTCTTCCTCGCATTTATCAACTTCGTTCTGATCGTCGATGCGCTCAAATAGTGTTAACACGCCCTAGATTGGCTCTGCCGCTCGGCGTCCTCAGCCCGCAGCAGATCGATGATGGTCGCAAGTCCAGCGCCATAACGGTTCTTCAGAATGCGCAGACTTTCCGCCGATTGGCCCATCGCGACACCTGCCGTCTCCAGTTGTCCTGAATGCCGGCATCAGAGGTTCCGCCTTGCATCTGGAATGCAGTAAGGTGAGGGGAAACAAAATGTTGAAAGGGGGAGCTGTCCGTCATTGCCTTGGCGCTCATGCCAAAGCGAATTGGCCCACACTGCATCTGAATGATGGGGTGATGTCCGTCTTTCCTTGTGGGAGTTGCTGTCAGGCCGACGATGATCTTTGCCTTGATCGCGCGCATCACCTGCTCAAAGGTGAACGCCGAAAGGTGATGGCATTGATGAGAAGAAGAGTGCTGATCTTTCTTCAATGGGAGTATACGAAGTAGCACGGTTGCGATTACAGCGAGCCATTGCGCACGGTGAACGCCTCGCGCAACTATGGAATGATCTTCCAACCGAGTATTTGTGTACGCTCAAGGCTGGGATGATTGACCAGAACGGCAACGGTGTCCTGATTGCTACCAACATAGGGAAGATTCCCGAAGAACTCCCTTTATTGCTCGGAGAGATGCTTTATCAACTCCGTTCAGCTCTTGATGCCTGTATCTACCAGGCTACGATCTACGCAACAAATCAAGACCCTCCGCCGGACGAAGGCAAACTCGAATTTCCAATTACGCACAATACAAAAGAATGGAAGCGTCTTGCTGAACGCAGACTGTCCGCGTTACCAACTTCGATCCAAAACGCAATTGAACGTGTACAGCCATACAATATGCAAGCATCATCCCCGGAAATGACGATCAAAAGCATCAATCGCTCACTCGGTATTTTGAATGACTTGGCACGCAAAGATAGACACCGGAAGCTGCATGTTGTCGGTTCGTGGCCTCTCGATTTAGAGCCGCAATTCCTACTTCCCGAGGGCGTAAGCATTGAGAACCTTGAAATATCGCCATCATCTATCTTGCAGGATGGAGCAATACTGGCAAAGTTTCGCATTTGCGGATATGTAGCTGGTATGCAGATAGCTTTCAATCCTCAATTGAGAACCAACTTCGGCTGTAATGAGCAACCCGATGCCTGCGATCCGACCGACACTTTTGATCGAAGGCTAGCCGAGATGATCAATGCAGTTGGATCTGTCATTTCCGCTTTTGAGAGGCACTATTAACGCCTGGCTTTCCTTTGATCCACAATTGGCCTGGGATCCAGTTTGTCGAGAATCTCCATGAACTTGGGCCGGTTCTTGTAGCGCAAGCGAATGTCCGTGAGCAACCCGTCCCACTCGGCTTCGCGATGGAGCGCCTGCAAGATGGGCCGCATCTTGCGCAGGTGGCCCGCAACCGCTTCGTAAGCTGAAGCGCTCGCATGCGGCAAGTGGTCGTTTACTCTCTGGCGATAGATAGCAAGCGACCGCTCGGGATGCGATTCCACCACCGCTGCCGCCACCTGATCTCCGTAGCCGCCAGAGCCATACCATGACATGCTTTCACGATGCTTCTGCCCTGCCTGCATGGCGTCATACCAGCGGAGCACGTCATCGTGCCGCCTGTCGGCAATAGCCATGTCGATCAGCACATCGAAATGCGGGCCTGCCGTTGGGCGAAATCTGGATTCATTCCCCAGCAGCGGCAGAAGATAAGCTGGCATTGGCAGCGGCCATTCTGCATTTTCTACGCTCTCCGCTGATGCCTTAGTCGGCATCGGCAATGGCGAAACGCCCGTTTCGAGAAAGCTGAGTGCAATGCCGCGGATGCTGTCTTCGCAGCCTGCTTTGGCCGCAGCCTTGAGCAATTTCTGAAAGCTATCGCGACTCGGATGTGAGAAAAACTCCAAAGCTGTGTGAGACGCGGCAATCGGCCATTGCCTGCGCTGAATCGCCATTTCGCCTAACAGTTTTTCGAGACCAGACGCAATACCAGGCTGCTTTGCAGCCGTTCTTTCGATACCCTCTGCCGCCCAGCGCTCGGCTTCCTCGTATTGCTTCTTCTCCATCAGTTGATTGACCAGGCGCTCGTAGCTGCCGGATACGCGGGCTTCCTGTTCGCAAACAGCAAGGATCTCGTCTTCGCGGCCTGCATTTTCAAGTGCCCGGATCAACCAATCAGCGATGTGCTCATGCTGGTATTTGCGGTAGTAGGGATCGTCATCCTTTACGGGCGACTTTACGTGCTGTACCAGAATATCTGAGACTTCGGACCATGCCGATTTGGCAGCGGGCATTTTGAGAATGACATCGGCGGCATCGTTGACAATGCCGTAATCGTCCCGCAGATGCGCATCGATTGCGAAAAGCAACTTGTGCGCGGGAGTGAGCGTCGATGCGGCAACTGCCTGAAAAATAACCGACACGCATTCACCCACGGCTTCTGCGGTTTCGCCCTCGTCGTTCGATTGACCAACCTGCTCGTTGCCCAGTGTCATCAGTTCTTTTCCGAGGCGCACCACCGCATCGGAATGCCCAAGCTCTAATAATCGCTCCAGACGATGTTTCACGCGGCTGTAGTCCGGCGTATGTCCTTCGCCTCTCGAATTGTTTTGCCAGCCGGCCTCGGAGGCAACGCGTCGGATCTCTTTTCGCGCTTCTGTCACCAGGCGGTCTACATTGCCTTCGTCCAGCGCAATGCGATCGCGAAACTCCTCGCGCAACTCGGGAAACCGTTCGGTCAGAGCCCAGACCAACTCCACCAACTCATCGCGGCTCTTGGCTTCGATATGCTTGCGGATTTTTTCGTTTGATGCCTTGAGTGTCTTTCTTCCAGATGCTTCCGGATGCCGATGCCGGTGGACATAGAACACTTCCTCGTTATCATCGACTTCTGAATCCATATCCAGATCGTCCGTCTCATCGTCGTCATCTTCATCGCCGCTTTCGTCGGCGAGCATCTCCCAGCGTTCATCGTCCTGGTCCGCCACGGGAGCTTCCGCATCTTCGCCTAACATCTCAAGATATTCGGCTACTACCGCCACTGCGTGCTTGCAGCCGCTGGCGCCCACCGGGCAGGTGCAGCGCGAATAAAGTGCTCCACCCTTTTTCGCGGATTGCTCACACCAGACGGTCACCGCGTAACGCTCTCCGCCCGTGACCGTGGCCAGCAGCCAGCCGTCTTCCGAGATTGCGAGGTCATGGACGCGCCCTTGCTTCTGATAGGCTCTACCTCGTTCAACGGAACGCGGGCCCGCCCATTCGGTCAGATCGTCCCAACTCAGGGCAGTCCAACCCTGATTCTGGGGGACCTTATGGACCTTGCCCTTTACCGCGTGTTTTTGCTTTGAACTCATACATTTCATCCTGAGCTGATTCGGCATTGCCAACACGAAGAATCCGGTGATTATGGCAAGGGAAGATTCGGTTCCCCACGAAGGCTCTTATCGACGAGTCCGCCAACAAAACGCGCAAAGGGTACGATAGCTTCCTGAACGCTAGCCTGTTCGAGAGCCGACATATATGCTGTGCGCTCACTGACTGGGATCACCGTCCATGGATACCCCCCGGAGGCCAGCATAACATTCATCAAAAAGCGCCCCATGCGTCCGTTGCCGCCCATGTAGGGGTGAATATAGACAAAGAGAAAATGTCCAAGAATAACCCGGACCGCCGGCTCTTGCTCTTCGCGGAGCAGATCGAAAAGCGCCGGAAGCGCGTCGCGCACGGCGTCCGGGTTCATCGGCACGTGCATCGAATTGCGGATATAAACCTGGGCATTGCGATAGCCAGCCAAATCGGCGGGCTTCAAGAGGCCCACAGCTACACTAGGCGCAAAAAGTTCGCGATACCAATCGCCGTGATCATGATCCGCCACTTCGCCGGCGTTCTCGCCCTGCAATACTTTGCGAATGCTTTTGATAACTTCCTGGTAAGCCTGCCAGTACCCACGCGCCGCCATGGCGTTTCGCTGCTCTCGATCCATTGGGTCGGCATCGGGATTCCATGCGCCGGTGCGTACCCGCTCAATGAGTTCCGGCGTGACCCGATACCCCTCGATGGAAAGCGAGTGATATGCATCCGTCAAATACGTATTCGTTATTCGCTTCAGATATGCCTCGATGGCAAGAGGCTGGCCTGGCGCCTGCGGAAATATCTCTAAAATGGGCGCTCGCATCTTCTGCCAAATCAACTGGATTCTGTGAACATAGGGAGATGTTTCCCGCACAGAAAAGAAATGCACGGGCTTGTCTGCAAACGGATCGCTTTCACGGATATCGTACCCGGCGGCGATCATCGTTTTTACGATGTCGTCGGCGATGCGCTCCCGGCCACAATTGCGGAAGGCGCCTGCAAGTCTTCCAGCGATGGTCGAATGACCGCCTTCAAGCAGTCGGTGAAGAAGGCTGGATGCAGCGCGCAGCGTCAGCAATACCGCCCGAATGTCCGTCGAATTGCTTGAATAGAATAGCGGAGAACTGGCAATCAGAGCGGCCTCCGGCGAAAAAAGCCGCAGGTCGTCGCGCAGTTCCAAATCTTTCGCATTGGGAAGTGCGGCGCGAACATCGAACAAAGACGTATTGTGAGGAAGTGTCGTAATCCGGTTGCGGGCACGGGGTGAACGCACCATGAGCTGGCGCGGCACAGTACGATTGCCCGCGAGATACGAGAGGGATTGTTCCGGCGAAAGGCACCATGCGGCGCCGAAACGCTCATCCAAATACGCCGCACAGAATCTCCAGAAGGACGCATACCAGGGTGTGCTTTCGCCAGCAATTTCCTCGGGCCGACTCGAGATATACCATCCCTTTATGACCTCTCGCAAAAAGCCATTGGCGACCAGCCGCTCACGGTGTGTTCGCGACAGATCCTTGGCGCGGATGGCGGCCTTTCCTTCCGTTTGCTGGAGTTTGCCCAGAGCTTCCAGCGACTGGGCTAGCTTTTCTGCGGGCGTCGGCATGGCGGACTCCATTTAGCTTTTACGGTTGCAATGATTTTAGCCTATTATGTTGATCTGAGGTTAGCTTATGATGCAGGACGCCATAAAAACACCCACAACCACCCATAGGAAGGCCTGCGATATCCGAGCATCCCATGATTTGATAAGTTTTGGATTGTCGTATTTGCACTACGATAACGAATGGAGAAATAAATTTCGTTGATTTTTCGACAGGGAAAGGATGGCGGCATTTCATTTCGTTATCAGGCCCAATCTCGATGTGTCGAATTAACATCGAGTACGCGACTTGACATCCGCGCAAGGCCCTTTCGGCACGCACAACTGAAATGTGTCATTCACTATTTGAGGTCACGGCTGTCCGGTTAAAAGTCGAACAGAATCAGTTGGTTGGAAGAATTCTGTAACTCCTCTTGAGATGTAAATCTTTGAAGTACTTGTAAAATGGGGGTTTTCTCGAACAGAGTTAGGCTGAAAATCTGTAGAAGTTGGTAGAGGTTGGCTTCAATGCCAAGGCGTTTTCGCACGATGGCCACCAGAACATAGACCGAGACAGCGATCCAGATCTGCGTTTTGACCGCGTTCTCGCTGGTTCCATAGAAGGCTTTGATGCGCAGGTGCTGTTTGATCCAGCGAAAGAATAGCTCCACAGCCCATCTTTTCTTGTAGATTTCGGCGATGGCCAGCGCTGGCAGCGTGAAGTTGTTGGTCAAAAACTTCAGGCGCTTGCCGGTCTCCGGATCGCAATAGGTGACTCGGCGCAGTGCATCTGGATACGCCGTCGCCGACGCGAGGGAAGTTAGAATCACCGTATGGTCGCTGCGCAGGCCAGTAGACTTATCGACCGGGCGCGAATAGCGCCGCTGAAGTAATACGTTCGTCTTGGTGCGCACGACAAAGAAGGCCGATTCCAGCGTGAAGCGATATAGCCGCTCGAAATCGATATAGCCGCGATCCATCGTGTAGAACGCGCCGGCCTCAAGGTTGATTTTGTCCAGCACGTTCACGTCTGCCACCTTGCCGTCGGTGATGTGAATGAAGGTGGGGATCGATCCTTGCAGATCGAGCAGTGTGTGCATTTTGACAGCGCCCTTATGTTTGCGGAACTTAGCCCAGGGAAACAGCGCGAGACAAAGATCGATAGTGGTCGAGTCCAGCGCGTACAGATCGCGCACGTCTGGAATGCCGGTCACGTCGTTGTCATAGAGCTTGACCGCAGTGTGGATCAGCACCTGCGCAAAGTCAGCAAAGATGCGCCAGTCGCGGCTTTCGTTGGCGTCGGCCAGCGTGGAACGCGCCACCGAAGAGCTGAAACCCATGTGATACAACTTGGGTCCAATCGCACCCAGGCACGCTTCGATGTCGCGCAAGCTCTCGCGATAGGCCAATTGGGCAAAGGCCATGGCGAGAAACTGCTCCCAGCAGGAGAGCGTCTTGGTGTAGCGGTCGCCGCCATAGCGGGCGACACAGCGGCGGAACTCACGGTCAGGAAGAAAGCCGATCAACTGAGAGAAGACGGTTTTGCCTTCGTTCATCGCCTCATTCTGGGCTATCGGGCAGGAGGTAGGCACGCATTTCAAATCGCGGCAAGGGAAATACGCCTATAACGCTTTTGTTTTATGTCGGTTGAGAGACAGGAGCAGAACTTTTACCGGACAGCCGTGATTTGAGGTACAGTAGCGGTACACCCATCAGTTCGCCTTGATTACTCTGAATTACGCTAACCTCCTATTATTGAGGGAGTTGCTCGGTCGCTAGATTACGGTCATTTTCCCTTATTTTTCATAGGTTTACAGTGTTCGTCACAAACTTAAAATTCGCATCGAGAAATCGAGTGGGGGTTCGAGTCCCCCTCCGGGCACCAGTTCAACGTGTTGATAATAAGCAACTTGACGGCAGTCTCTGGGAGCATAATCTCCTGTTGTTGTCCTTCTTCTGATTGCGAAGTACAATCCTGGGTACATCCAGTATCCTCATTTAAATAAAAGACTTACTGGTTAGAGTGTGGCTATTTTTCAGCGTGGCCTGCATGTTCGCTACATTACGCCTAATTTCGCGATGATCTGCGGACTAAATTTGTGGTTTCCGGCTTTCTCGGCCTCGTCGATTCACAATGGCCTCAGTTTTCACCTGCCGGGTCGAGTGTGAGCTGCTGGTCGTCCCCTGAGGAAACTGAGACCAGTTTGTACCCGATGGCAGCGTAACCCTTCAGACGGCGTTCGTACATGCGGGCCAGAAGGGGCCACTAATATCAGCGTAATCATGAACCTGGACAATCCGCTTTCCGTCGTGGAGGCGGTGCAGACGGCCGACGTACTGCTGAAGAGTCCCTTTCCATGAGATTGGCATTGCCAGAAAAAGCGTATCGAGCCGAGCATCATCAAACCCTTCGCCGATGTGGCTTCCTGTTGCCAGAATCAGGCGTGGCGCGCCGTCCGGGACAACTTTCATGGCCTCATCTATTGCATTCCTTTGTTTCTTGCCCATTCCACCCTTCAAGACAAAGATGTGCTCGGCGGCTCCATTCAGCAGATCAGCCAGGTGCAGCAGATGATCGGTCCGCCTTGTGAGTAGAAGGGGGAAAGCGGCCATTGCTGAGGGCAGTTCGCACATCAGAGACGATTAGATCATTGCGAGCTTCATCCTGGGCGAGAGCGCGATAGATGTCCTGAATGCCGGCATCGGAGGTTCCGCCTTGCATCTGGAATGCAGTAAGGCGAGGGGAAACAAAATGTTGAAAGGGGGAGGTGTCCGTCATTGCCTTGGCGCTCATGCCAAAGCGAATTGGCCCACACTGCATCTGAATGATGGGGTGATGTCCGTCTTTCCTTGAAAGACCTCAAATTCGGATTTCAAAATTTGACAATTACAGCAAAACGAGATTATGCCGGAGCACTTTCGTTGCTGACGCCGAAAGATTGTAGGGCCAGGTAGCTTGGGCCAAAGCGCTGTATATTGTCACGCTGCTTTTCGTATTGATCGAAGTGGCTTTCCTCGTCCCCCACCAGTTTCTCGAAGAGCTGCTTGGTGGCGGAATCTGCATTTTCACCGCAAGCGATGGCAGCTTTGTTGTAAGCCCTGGCGCTTTCGTCTTCCATGGACATCGCCTTGATCAGCATTGCTTCTGGTTCTGTCAGTTTTTCAACTTTCCCGCCAACAGCCATATCGACGTCGCCCTTGAGGAAAAGAATGCGCTCGGCCAACAGCTCAACATGCCCCATCTCCATGATGGCAGTTCGCTTGAACAGAGCCGCCAAAGGAGCAAAGCCAAGATCAGAAAGATGAAAGTGGAAGTACATATACTGATGAACCGCAAGAAGCTCATCTGCAACTGATTCATTCAAAAGCTGGATACTCTTCGCCTTTTCCATTTCAACGCGTCCTTTCCCACAAAAACGATTCGGTCTTGGTCGTTTACGCCAACCGAGTTCGAGATGAAAGCCAAATTACAGCGAGCGGCTTCGTTGTACCCAAAAACTATTTGACATCATATTGCAAACGGCATACATTTGCAAAGTGCTAAAGAAAGAAAACCCGCTGATCGATAGAGCGAAAATTGAGCAAATCTGCCGCGAACACGGCATATCGCTTACCGCTCAGCGAAGAACCGTGCTTGAAATTCTCCCCCTGCTAAACCACCCTACCGTCGATGATATTTGGGGTGAGGTGCGTAAAGTTCTGCCAGAAGTTTCTCGAACCACTGTGTATCGAATCCTGGAGCATTTTGCCTCGCTTCGCGTGATTCGTAAGGTTTGTCATCCCGGCGCGGTTGCGCGCTATGAGGACCGCACAGATCGGCACCACCATCTTCTGTGTACCCGGTGTGGCGCCATGAACGATATGGACAATCCGGCTTTCGACCAGATTGAAATTCCAGGGAAAGAAATGGGCTTCACGATTGAGGACTACTCCATCCAGTTCCGCGGAATTTGTCATGAATGTTCAGCAAGAGCACTGGACCGGAATGAGGCAGAAGTTGAGTAGCCGATTTTCCCGGAGAAATCATTTTCAGGCGTGCGCACACTTGTCGTAATCGAATCGCAGCCAGTCTTCTGTTGGCTATCAAAGATGTTGACCAAGGCGTGTACTCACAACCAATCCGCAACATGCATTTGAGCGATGTTGCGCAATTTGTTCACCCCCCAAGGAGGAATCATGTCTGAGGAAGCGAAGTGCCCGTTTACGGGCGGCATGTTCAATCACACTACGGCTGGCGCAAAGGGCAACCGGGACTGGTGGCCCAACCAACTGAACCTCAATATCCTTCATCAGCACTCATCGCTTTCCAATCCCATGAGCGAGGAGTTCAACTACGCCAAAGAGTTCAAAAGCCTCGATCTGAATGCGGTTGCCAAGGACATCAAGGCAGTGATGACCGATTCGCAAGATTGGTGGCCGGCCGACTTTGGCAATTATGGGCCATTTTTTGTTCGCATGACGTGGCACAGCGCGGGCACCTACCGCATCGCGGACGGGCGCGGCGGGGCAGGCAGAGGACAACAACGCTTTGCTCCCCTCAATAGCTGGCCCGACAACGTCAGTCTCGATAAGGCGCGCAGGTTGCTGTGGCCCATCAAGCAGAAGTACGGCAAGAAGATTTCATGGGCCGACCTGATCATTTTGGCCGGCACCGTGGCGATGGAAGCGATGGGATTCAAAACCTTCGGATTTGGTGGCGGCCGCGAGGATGTGTGGGAGCCGGACCAAGATGTCGACTGGGGTATGGAGAGTTCGTGGTTGGCGCACAGAACTCCCGATCAGCTCAGAGATACCAAGAGCGCACTTGGCGCTACCGAGATGGGCTTGATCTATGTCAATCCCGAGGGTCCGGAGCGCAATCACGATCCTCTCGCCGCGGTTCCGTTCATCCGCGAGACCTTTGCCCGCATGGCGATGAATGACGAAGAGACCGTGGCCCTGATTGCGGGCGGCCACACCTTCGGCAAGGCCCACGGCGCGGCGGCTGCCACCCATGTTGGCCCTGAGCCCGAAGCCGCTCCGATCGAGGATCAGGGATTGGGCTGGAAGAACAGTTATGGCACTGGCGTTGGCAAGGACACCATTACCAGCGGCCTCGAAGTCATATGGACCACTAAGCCGACCGCGTGGAGCAACGACTTCTTTGAGCACTTGTTCAACTACGACTGGGAACTGACCGAAAGTCTTGCTGGCGCGTACCAGTGGAAGCCGAAGGGCTACGCCGGCGCAGGAACGGTGCCCGATGCTTTTGACAAGTCGAAGAGCCACCAGCCAGCGATGCTGACCACAGATCTCTCGCTGAAGTTCGATCCTGAGTACAAGAAGATCGCGCTGCGCTTCAAGGAGCACCCGGATGAGTTTGCCGACGCCTTTGCTCGCGCATGGTTCAAACTGACGCACCGCGACATGGGGCCGCGCTCGCGCTATCTCGGTCCGCTTGTTCCCAAGGAAGAGTTGATCTGGCAGGACCCGATTCCGACTGTCAATCACGTGCTGGTTGACGACAAGGACATCGAAGCATTGAAGGCCAAGGTCCTTGCCTCAGGTCTGTCAATCTCGCAACTTGTTACCACGGCGTGGGCCTCGGCCGCGAGCTTCCGTGGCAGCGACAAACGCGGAGGAGCGAATGGCGCGCGCATTCGCCTTGCTCCTCAAAAGGACTGGGAAGTCAACCAACCGGCCGAACTATCCAAAGTGCTGGCCAAGCTCGAAGCCATTCAGATGGAATTCAACAACGCGCAATCCGGTGGGAAGAGGATTTCGCTGGCCGATCTGATTGTGCTGGCTGGCTCGGCAGCCGTCGAAGCCGCCGCCAAGAAGGCCGGTCACGAGGTGAAAGTTCCCTTTAGTACAGGCCGCATGGATGCTACCAAGGAGCAAACCGACGCGGCCTCGTTTGCTGCGCTGGAGCCGTTCGCCGATGGCTTCCGAAACTATGCGCGCAAGGGTCTCGAAGGCACCGCCTCCAATTGGCTGCTCGACAAAGCGCAACTGCTGAAACTTACCGCTCCGGAAATGACCGTGTTGATCGGCGGTTTGCGGGTGCTGGGAGCGAACTTCGGAAACTCCAAGCACGGTGTCTTCACCAACAACACAGAAACGCTGACGGCTGATTTCTTTGTCAATCTGCTCGACATGAGCACAAAGTGGCAGAAGGCGGATGGAGCCGAGGGGGTATTTGAAGGACGGGATCGTAAGACGGGCGAGATCAAGTGGACGGCTACGATTGTGGATCTCGTCTTCGGTTCCAACTCTCAGCTCCGTGCTCTGGCGGAGGTCTACGCGAGCGACGATGCACGGCAGACCTTTGTCGAGGACTTCGCAGCAGCCTGGACTAAAGTGATGAACGCGGATCGATTCGATCTTGTCTGAGTTGTCTTTCAGACTTGGAGATGGCCTTGCATGATGCTTGAACAGGCTGTTACTCACTCAGTGTTTTTGTGTGGATGCCATAATCATTTCGGCCTATGAGAAACTGCAATGGGATGTTACGGAACTGCTGAGGCATCCGGCTGGGAGTCCCCGTTACAAACGGATCGAGTGGTAAACTTTCTCCAAACGGGGCTGCCGGTTGGACGGCGGCACGGCGAGTACTGGCTAAGGTTGAGCATCAGGTTGGGGAGTTGTTGCCTCGCATCGGGTTCATCGTAACCAATCTGGAAACGCAGAGTCGGATGGTAGTGCGGTTCTTCAACCAGCGGGGGACAGACCGGCAAGTGCCGGACTGCTCCCGCTCGCAGTTCCCGTTTGAGGTGTTATTCGGAGTCGCAAACAGACGGACAAAGGAGGAGGGACTGTGAAAAAGTATTGGGCGGAATTTGTTGGGACCTTCATTCTGGTGCTCTTTGGATGCGGAACGGCAGTAGTTGCCGGCGACAAGGTGGGCATTCTGGGCATCGCGTTCGCTTTCGGCCTTGGTTTAATCGCTGCTGCGTACGGGATTGGTCCCATCTCCGGCTGTCACATCAACCCGGCAGTAAGCCTCGGGGTGTGGGTGGCTGGGCGCATGAGCGCCAAAGACATGCTTGGCTACTGGGTCGGCCAATTCCTGGGCGGTATTCTGGGTGCAGCCGTGATTGCGGCCATCATCAGCGGTGTTAGCGGCGGCTACGATATCGCATCGAGCGGCCTTGGGCAGGACGGTTGGGGTCCCGGCTATCAGGGCGGCTATAACGTCCTATCGGCCATCATTTTTGAGTTTGTAGCGACTCTAATCTTCGTGATCGTCATTCTCGGCTCGACGCAGAAGAAAGCGCCGGCGGGCTTTGCCGGATTGGCCATTGGCATCACCCTGGTGGTGATTCACATCTTCGGCATTCACATCACCGGCGTGAGCGTGAACCCGGCCCGCAGTTTGGGGCCTGCATTGCTGGTGGGCGGTAAGGCACTGGCACAGGTGTGGCTCTTCTTGCTGATCCCGAGTCTGGCTGGTGTTGTCGCCGGTCTTCTCTTCCGCAGCAAAGCACTTGAAGCCTAATGATGAACCGCATATGACATCTGCATAGTTCGAGTAGATGGGAGCGGCTTTGCAGGCAGTGAAGTCTCCTTGGAAGGATCAGGCGAACCTCGGAACCAATGAACGGAGGAAGAAATGTTGAAAGGCTTCAGGGATTTCATTCTGCGTGGAAACGTAGTCGATCTGGCGGTTGCTGTCATCATAGGCGCTGCCTTCAATGCCGTCGTTACGTCGCTTGTCAAGGACGTGCTGACTCAGTTGATCGCCGCTCTGGTGGGCAAGCCTGACTTCAAGGATGTGGTGCTCAAGCTGAATGGCACCCCAATCTATGTTGGCAACTTCCTGAACGCAGTCATTGCCTTTCTAATTGTGGCGAGCGTAGTCTATTTTGCCATCGTGTTACCGCTGAACACGCTGATGGCCAGGCTCAAAAAGCCCGAGCCGGAGGCTCCCGCCGCCACCAAGATCTGCTCTGAGTGCTTGAGCGAGATTCCGCTCGCGGCCAGGCGTTGTGCCCACTGCGCCCAACCGGTGGCATAGGATCTTGCTGGCAAGCCGACGGATCACTTTCGGTTTTGCCGAAGTGTCTCGACGGAGGGACTATGAAGAGCCGGAAACGAAGGCTCGACGTATCCGCTTCCGCAACCGAGGCGACTTTACCAATATTTTCACCAAGGGGGGTCTGATCATGTTTCAGCGCTTTCGTTTAATCTGTGTTGCAATCTGCTTGGCAGTGCTTCTTGCATGCCTCGCGGTCCCAGCTCTCCAAGCCGACACGGTGGTGCTGAAAAACGGCGACCGGCTCAACGGAACCGCCGTCAAGCTCGACGGCGGCAAGCTCATCTTCAAGACTGCCTATGCCGATGCCATCGCGATTGCCTGGGACCAGGTGACGAGCCTGACCACAGGCCAGCCCTTGGTCTTGCCCACGCCCGAGGGGAATCTGAATGTGACCTCGATCGAGCGCTCGGATGCAGGCCTGGTGGTGACCACCGCCTCCGGCCCGGCCACGCTTGACCCTTCCTCGGTGACCGTGCTGCGCAGTCATGCTGACCAGCAGGCTTATGAGGCTTCACTGCATCCTGGCTGGGGCCATGCCTGGGCCGGCGCCGCCAACGTGAGCCTGGCCCTGGCCCGCGGAAACTCAAACACCGCCACCTTCGGCGCCGGCTTCACCGGCGCCCGCACCACACGGTCGGACAAGACCGCGCTCTACTTCACTACCCTGTACAGCGAGAACGCCAACTCCGTTCCCACCACCAGCGCCAACGCCAGCGGTGGCGGCATTCGTTACGACCACAACCTGAATCCAAAACTCTTTGTCTTCGGCTCCGGCGATTTCTCCTCCAACGCCCTGCAAGACCTCGATCTCCGCTCCATTATCGGCGGCGGCTTTGGCTGGCACGCCAGCAAAACTCCCAAACAGACCTTCGATGTGATGGGAGGCCTGGTCTGGACCCACGAAAAATACGCTGGATTTTACACCAGCAACTCCACTCCGCCTCCTGCGCAGATACTCACGCCCGCCACCGTCAACAGCTTTGCCGCCCTGGACATTGGCGAGCAGTATACCCGCAAGGTAGGCGCGGGAAGCATGTTCACCGAGCAAGCCTTCCTCTATCCCGACATCAGCAACCTAGGCAATCTCCAGCTCACCCTCAATTCCAGCTTCAGCACCAAGCTGGGAAAGATGTTCAACTGGGTAACCACCTTCACCGACAACTACACGTCGTTCCCGCCCGCTGGAACCTTGGATAACGACGTGATTCTGACCACCGGCCTGGGGATCACGCTGACTCGTCACTAAAGCATCATTTAGCAGCAGTCAATTCATTGGCCCAATGATCGCTTTCTCGTGAGACGAACTCAACATGAGCTCTTCCACGTTTATCCGTCAACCACGGGCGGTCTGCGTCGTCTTTCCTGCGCCGGTGTCCAACCATTGGGGCGAGAATCTGGATAGCCGGATGAGCAGAGGGGAAATGAACGGAGCGGAAGCTTTTAGCCTCCTGCGCTTTGAAGGCGAATGTACTCGTCCGCATTGAACTTTCTTGACGTTGAAGCCCCGGATATAGCCCGAACCAGCCCGAAGACAGGCCGATTGAACCAGGGACGGTCGTGCCGACCCACGATGGCCCAGGCGATGCCTGCATATCCATTGGGGTCGCGCCCGTCGAGTTCGTAGCGATCATTGAGAAACACCGCCCACTCAAAGGCCCTGGCTGGGTCGGGAGCCCATTCCAGAATCCTTTTTGCCCAGTACATACGCATATAGTTGTGCATCCAACCGGTAATCACCATCTCGCGCTGAGCCGCGTTCCAAAGCTCGTCGGCGGTCTCGGCGCGCTCCAGTTGATCGAGACTGTAGCGATGTGCCCGTGGGTCGCCGGTGTGCTCGATCAGCGTCTTCCGAGCCCACGGCGCGGCGCATTCCCAATTGTCGTAGTGCGGCTCATGGCGCACAAACAAGACCGCAAGCTCTCTCCACCCGATCAACTGATCCAGGAATCTCTCGCCAGCCTCAGCCGTCGCCTTGCCCTTGGCCACAGCTTTCTTGACCGCGAGCGCAATGGTGATAGGACCGATATTTCCAAAATGCAGATATGGTGATAGCCGGCTGGTTCCCTTCACCTCCGGGTGGTTGCGAGTTACTTCGTAATCCCTCAGTTCCAGATTCACAAACTCTCGCAGCCGCCTGTGTGCCGCGTGTGTCCCTCCGAGGAAGCTGTCCACGGGACCAATTCGTCGGTCCAGTTTGCTGAAGCCAGCGGTAATATCTTGCTCCAGCGAAAAGCATTCCAGTCTCTTCCAGGGTTTCCACGGGTGTAGAGGAATCACATTCTGTGGCTCGACCAGATAGTTAGGCAATTCGGCCTTCAGATGCGGGCGGAAGTGGTGCGACAGCACAAAGCTGCGGTTGAAAACGCGCGAGGGAACCACCACATCTGCATCCACAGTCCAGTAGGGCAACTTCAGTCGTTTCGCTAAAACTTGACGCCAGCGTTCCGGCTCGCGACATGGGTTCTCATCGCCGATCAGAAGAGCCGCTTCCACTTCTTCGAGGAATGCTTCCAACGAATTCTCCGGTAAACGGCGCAGCACAAACCCCACGCCCCGCTCGGCTGCGTCTTGCTCGACATCTCTCAACCCTTGCTGCAGAAAGTGGTAGTGTCTCAGGTTCGCGCCAGGATAGTTTGGAATGATCTGGAAGTACACCACCACCGGCAGGCCCAAGAGGTTGCCAGCTTCTATGGCCACATCGAGCGCGTGATTATCCACAATTCGCATCGCGCGCTGCATCCAGTAAACGACACACCTTCCACCTTTGCGAGGCGGAAGGTTCTGGCGTACCAGCACACGAGGCTGGCTAGCAAGTTGAGCCAGATCATCGCGAGTCACGAGATTGGTTGGCGGGGAATCCATGCAGAGTGGGCCGAAAACTCCATTCTTACTTATCAGTTGGGTGACTACCGAGGCTGGTGGCAATCCCATGAAGCATGCCGCTGAAGACAAAGTGGTGGACAGGAACCACGGAGTACCAGTATCCGCGCCCCAGCAACCCCAAGGGATCGAAGGAAGCAGTTTGGCGAATGACGGATCCGGTGGAATCGCCCGTCACTTCGAACTCGAGGCTGGCGCAGCCAGGGAGTTTCATTTCCGCGACGAGGCGCAAGAGGTGATCGGGCTCGATCGCCTCCACGCGCCAACAATCCACAACGTCGCCAACACATAACGAATCCGGATCGCGGCGGCCGCGTCTCAATCCTACCCCTCCGGCTAATCTGTCCATCCATCCACGTAGTTGCCATAGCCAGTTGGCGTAATACCAACCTCTGGCGCCGCCAATTCGGCGGATCGGGACGAACGCCTCTTCAGGGGATGCGTTCACGTGAATAGTTCGGAGATCGGTCTTCAGATGCTTATTTTCCGCGTGGATGGCTGCGACGATGGCTTCACAAAATCCGCAAGGCCGGATGCCGAACTCGGTCAAAGCCCTCGTATCTTCTACAACTGTCGAATGCCGGATGCTATCAATCAGCTTTCGGCCCACGCGGACATAGAGGGGAGTGACCAGACCGAGCCAAAGACTGGACAAGCGTGGCGTGAGAAATGGCACAGAGATTACGAGACGCTTCAATCCCCGCTGCCGTGCATATTCCCGCATCAAGCCGCCATAGGAGACGTGGTCTGAGCCTCCAATTTCGAAGATTTCGCTGGCATCAATCGGATGTTCCAAGGCCGCGATCAGATAAGCGAGCAGATCGGCGATTGCGATCGGCTGTGCGTCCACGGAGACCCAGCGCGGCGCGATCATCACAGGAAGCCTCTCCACCAGCGCACGGATCATTTCAAAAGAGAGGCTGCCCGATCCGATGACTACCGATGCGCGGAATTCGATGACCGGAACGCCGGACGACCTGAGGATCTCGCCTACCTCCTGGCGGCTACGCAAATGCTTTGAGAGCTGGTCAGTACTACGTCCGAGGCCGCCGAGATAGATGATTCGCTTAACCCCAGCGTCGTAGGCAGCGTTAGCGAAGTTTTGTGCCGATGTACGGTCCTGTTCCTCAAAAGATTGAGTCGAGCCCATGGAGTGAACCAGATAATAGGCTAGGCCGACGCCGGTCATCGCGGCCCTTACCGATGCAGAATCGAGAACGTCGCCTTCGACGACCTCGATCCCGGGAAACGCCTTCGCTCTGAGAGCTTCCGGATGCCGTGCCAGACATCGCACACTGTAGCCCGCGCTCAGAAGGGCTTTGAGCAACTCACCGCCCACATACCCCGTGGCGCCGGCTATCAGAATCAGGGTCTTCACTCTGCACACACTTTCTGTTCGCCGAAGGACGCATCTATTCGCAGGCGGCGGTAATCGAAGATTCGGCTTACATCCCCGCGCACCTTCAGCGCATGGACTATTCGCCCAAGAACGCCGAAGGAAAGCGAGTATTGCACCTCCTCGGTCATCCTGGTGCGGTTGCCGTGCGCCTCAAACCCGTGCGTGTGACGCCATTGCTTATACGGTCCCTTCGTTTGCACGTCGACGAAGCAATGTGGAGGGTTCCATTCACAGATTTCGGTCTGCCAGTAGAAGGGTACGCCGTGCATTCGCAGGCGATAGCGAATCACGGTTCCCTCGGAAATATCGTTGGTGCTCATAGAGAGGATCTTGAAACCCAACCAAGGTGGAGTAATCTTCTCCAGATTCCGAGCGTCCGCGAAAAATGCAAATGCCTCGTCAATGGGGCGTGCTATCCACTGCTCACGGCGCAATATATAGCTCACAGCACTCACTCCTTCTCACCGCTATTGATTGCTCCGCTATGGCTCATGAAGCAAACCAGATACTTGGGCATGAAGATCCTTATAGGCGCCTTCATCGAACGTGCCGCTATAGCGCCAGCGCACCACACCGTGCTTGTCGAGCAGCACCAGATAGGCTGCATCCGGCGATGAGTAGCCCATACGCTGTTTCCAGGAATCGGTGCCCCCGTAGACGGTAATCACATTTTCCTGATCGCTCCGGGGAGTTCCCTTGCGCATACCGCTGTCGATGAACCACTTTCCCAGGCGCGCCATCCCGCCAATCATTGGGATCTCGTAGAAGGTCACCTGAGAATTTCCTCCGAAGTCCTTTCGAAAGCGCCCGATCCAGGCCTCAACAGGGAATCTCGAATTGTAAGTGAAACCCAGCGCAAGCAACGCCACGCGACCGGAAGCTGCGTCGGGAAGCTGAGCCTGGCGACCAGTAAGATACTCTCCCTTCAGCAAGGGCAACGGCTCGCCGGGTTGAAGCGCAGAGTTCAATGCGGATGCCATCAGAATCATCGGTAGAATACTCATCAAACTTGTCCTCCGATGCAGTGGGTGGTGGCATTCTCAAAGAGATAGTGGGAGACGATCCACTCTTTTCCGCCAGCAAATCCGAATAACTCAGCACAAGCCATGAAAAAGACTCGCCAGCGGACAAGCCATCTCTGCGCCTCGTCCCTTCCATAGACGGCAGAGAAGAGGTCGAGCACTTCTTTCCTGTGCCGGTCGAGACACTCAAGCCACGCTTCGGAGGTCTTCTGGTAATGAATGCCGCTGAACCGCCAGTGCTCGCGAATGCGGAAGTGCTCCTGGAAGTAAAGCAGCAGATCGTCGCTGGGCATGATGCCGCCGGTGAAGAAATGCTGCGCCATCCAGTCGGATGCATCCTCGACTTCGTAGGGATAGGCGAAGCGGCTGTGCGCGAACACGTGCACGAAGAGCAATGCCCCAGGCCGTGACCAGGATGCGATCCTCCGCAGCAGTTCCGCGTAGTTCCGCATGTGCTCAAACATCTCCACCGAGACGATGCGATCAAACCGCGAGTCGGTGCTGAAATCATTCATGTCCGCAGTGACCACGGTGAGGTTCGCGAGTCCGCGGCGAGCGGCTTCGGCGTCGATGAACTGCTTTTGCGAGTGAGAATTCGAAACCGCCAGAATGCGGCTGTTGGGAAAGCGGCGGGCCATGAAGAGTGAGAGAGAGCCCCAACCGCAGCCGAGTTCGAGCACGCCCTGGCCGTCTTCAAGGCAAGCGCGACGGCAGGTCAGATCGAGCATAGCTTCCTCGGCCTCGGCAAGATCTTTCGTGTTAGCGTTCCACAGCGCACAACTGTATTTCATCTGCGGGCCGAGCACATGGCGAAAAAACTCCGCCGGGATTTCGTAGTGTTGCTCGTTGGCAGCGTCAGCTCTGATTGCGACTGGACTTTGGCGCAGTTGCGCGACAAACTGCATGAATCGCTCCGCCTGCGCCGCTGGAGATCCATGTCGTTCCTTGCGCAGGCGCGCCGATACCAGACGCCGGATGCCAATGCGGATGAGCCAGTCGGGCAAGAGGCCGCGTTCAAGCCAAGTGTTGTATCCAGCTTCCAGGACGGGTGAAGCGGTGAGTGTTTCAGTCTGCATGATGCTTGTTCCTCGGAAACCACGGCACAAACGCGCTCGTGGTCTGTTGATAGAGCCTGTAGTCTTCGCCCCTGGTGCGCAGCGCCTGCGCTTCGGTGGCGGGAATGCCGGTGACTCGGAAGAGAAAGTACAGCATGAGCGCCGGTGGGACGAACGCCAGATAGCCGTATTTGGAATCGATCGCAAACAGGCAGAAAGCAACCCAGATGAGCCATTCGAAGAAGTAATTGGGATGGCGCGAGTAATTCCACAGACCGGCGCGGCAGGTTTTCCCGAGGTTGGCGGCATTGGACTTGAAGCCATTGAGTTGCATGTCTGCCGCCATCTCGCCCGCAATCGCCACAGCCCACAACACGGCTGCGGCATACTCGAAGATGGAGAACGCCGGCGCCGGGTCTTGTGAAGCAAGAAGGAAAGGCACCGCCAGCACGATGCACAGAACCGCCTGAAACTCGAAGAACAGAAGGAACTTCAGGGGGATGTTGGTTCGCCACTGCTTGCGGAGCTGGACGTAGCGTCCCTCTTCGGGATGGCCGATGACGCGCGTAAACAGCAGGTAGAGGGCAAGACGGAGGCCCCAGACCGACGCCATCGAGGCAATCGCGATGCGGCGCGGCGCCCAACCGGCGCCCATAAATGCGTAGAGGGCGCCCAGCAGGGCCAGCCCTCCAGCCCAGCCGGCATCCACGATCGCCGCATTGTGCAGCGGAAAATGAATCAACCACAGCAGGAACATCAACCCGCAAACTGCAACCGCTCCGGTCAGAATCAAGGTCAGCATGACCACTCTCCTGTCGCGGGATGCAATTGGTTGCGTATGCCCCTGAGCACGGGGACCAGCAGCAGGTAGAGCAGCCCAGTGGCGATGCTTCCGAACAGGAGCCACGCCATGACGGCATGGATGGTCACTATCCAAAGCGTTGCAATGGCGTGAAGGACATTCGTGCGTATCAGCTCCAGGATGTAAACCACGGACAACTCGGAGGGCCGGGTTCCGAACATCCACCCGCCGATGCGGTAGAAAGGAATCAGCAGCACTAACTGCAGCGGGTACACAAGCCAGTTGACAAGCTGAATCGCCGCCAGGTTGAGCCGAAATGCAACTGCCGCTAGCGTGCAAAGCAGCGCGGTCGAACCCAGTACCGGGGTCACTCCGAGCGTGATTCCCAATGAGATCGTGAAGGAGAGCTTCTCCAGCGTGAGACCCTGGAGGGGGAACTCAACTATGGGCCGTACGACCTTGCGGTGCCAAAGTGTCTCGCTCATATCGTTCGTCTCCGCAGAATGGACTCGGCCGGCTCTTCGGGCCTGAGCCGAAAGAGTTGAATCAGAACATAGAAGGACATTGCGATGTTGCCCAGCCCCATGATGAGCAGAAACCACAACGCCTTCGCCCACACGCTCCGTTCCTTGTAGAAGACCCACGCATAGAACGTTACGAAGCCGAAGTATGCGTCATAGAGCGTGGCGATGGCCCAGGGATTGGCGGCATAGCTCGGCCACGAAGCCCGGAGGCTGACGGCAAGGCCGGTGCGAACGGTCATCACGACCATGAAGACGAAGATTCCGCCAAACAAGAGCTTCAGTAACGATTTCATCGGCCCTCCATTTTCAATCTGGCCAGGTGCTCTTCCAATTCCGAGAAGTCCTCCAACGCAATGGTCTGCGCGCTCCCAATAGAGACCAATGTCTTTTTGACATTGCTGCCGCCAAGCCAAAGCTCTGCCGTTTTCGGCAGCTTTGCGGCGATCGTGCGCAGTTCTTCGATGGTCGCCTGGGTGGGCTCGCTTGCCTTGATTCCAACGACGACCGCCCGCGGCGAGGTCCGTTCGGCCGCGGCCACAATTTCAAGAGCCGGAAGACTCGACCCAAGGTAGAGAGCTTCAAATCCGCGTGCCACGGCCAGCATGGCCGCCGCCAGGATGCCGAATTCGTGCATTTCCCCTGCCGGCGTGGCAAATAGAATCCGCTGCGAGGGAGTTGAGGACGTGCTGAGGCGAACCAGCCCGCCCAGCAGGTTGCGCAGAATCGACGACGTCATGTGCTCCTGCGCGATGGTCAGGGTGCCGTCGTGCCAGCGGTCGCCGACCAGCTGCATCAGAGGCAGCACCGCATCGCTCACTAGCTTGTCAACGGGCAGCAACACCGCCAGCCTGCCGAGATGGAAATTGGCCGCGGCGTAGTCAAACGACTCGATGGCCGCCACGATAGGAACCAAAGCATTGCTCACAGGATGCTCTATCCTGCCGGGCACTGGGGCATTTGCGATCGTTTCCGCCCCCCGCAGGAGTTGCTCCAACTCACTGTCTCCCAGTCCGGCCACCTGCCCGATCGCGTGCCCGTGAGCCACTGCTTCGCGCAGCAGGATGAGCCGCCGGATGTGTCCCTCGCCGTAAATACGCCCCCTTTCGCCGCGGATTGGCGTTACCGCCTGGTAACGCCGCTCCCAGGCTCGCAGCGTATCAATGCTTATGCCCGTCAAATTTGCCGCTGCCCGGATGGGATAGTGGACCACGCTCTCGGAACTCATGGTGCAAACATAATCCAGAAGTTCTGATCTTGTCAAGTATTTGTAGTGGACAAATGATTGACAATAGGCTACGTCTGGGCTAATCTCTAACTACGGTGCCCTGAGCTGGGCGCGCCGGAGATTGGCATAGCTAGGCGATCGGGCCGCTACGAGTTCCGCATGGTCTTCATGTTTGTGCTGGTGCATGCCGGCGTGCTGGCGGTGTTTTTCGTGCCCTTTTCTCGCCGTCTCCTGCTTTGGACAGCGGCGGTCAAGGTGCTGGGAGGTATCCAATGCGCATTGCGATAATCGGCAGCGGCATCTCCGGCTTAGCCGCAGGCTGGTACCTGAGCCGCAAGCACGAGGTCTCTCTATTTGAGAAGGATTCGCGTCTGGGCGGACACACGAACACCGTCAAGGTGGAGAACGGAGGCAATCCGGTTGCTGTGGATACAGGATTCATTGTTCACAACGATCGCACCTACCCCAACCTGGTGAGGTTGCTGTCGGAGCTTGGAGTGGAAACGCAGCCCAGCGACATGTCGTTCTCCGTCACATGCCGCCGGACTGGATTCGAGTATTCGAGCCGTGGCATCAACGGCTTCTTTGCGCAGCGTTCCAACTTGGTGCGGGCCGAGCATTATCGGCTGCTTGCGGAGATCCTGCGTTTTAATCGCACAGGGTTGAAACTGCTCGCCCGGCCGGGAACCGAGACGGAGACCATCGGAGACCTGCTGGATGAAGGCCGATATCACCCGGTCTTTGCCGAGCGTTACCTATTGCCGATGGCCTCGGCGGTATGGTCCATGTCCTTCGTTGCCATCCGCTCTTTTCCGGCGTTGACGCTGCTGCGCTTTTTTCAGAACCACGGCATGTTAGGCATCAATACTCATCCCAAGTGGAAGGTAATCCGCGGCGGCAGCCACAAATACATTCCACTGCTCATAGCGCCATTCAAGGATCGAGTTTTTCTCGGCGCGCGCATTACATCTGTGAGCCGGCAAGAAAGCGGTGTAACCCTGCACTTCGAAGACCGCCCCGCGATAGATTTCGATCAGGTTGTCATTGCCTGCCACGGCGACCAGGTACTGCCGCTTCTGGAGCGGCCTACGGATGCAGAGCGCGAAGTGCTGGGAGACTTCAAGACCAGCCGCAACGTGGCGACGCTGCACACGGATTCTTCGCTCTTACCCAGGCGCCTCACTGCGTGCGCAAGCTGGAACTACAATCTGGGCTTGAGTGAAAAGAACGCGGTCGCGGTGACGTATTTCATGAACCGGCTGCAGTCGCTCAAGATGGCAGAAGATTACTGCGTCACGCTGAATGGCGAAGACTGGATCGACCCGGCGAAGGTGCTGCGGAAGATTGTCTACCATCACCCGCTGTACACACAGGAAGCGGTGCGTGCGCAGAGTAGATGGAGCGAGATCAGCGGCAGGAAACGAACCCATTATTGCGGAGCGTACTGGTTTTACGGCTTTCACGAGGATGGATTGAACTCCGCATTGCGGGTAGCCCGAGCCTTATCGGTGGAGTGTTAGACCATGGACTCAGCAATCTATTTCGGCAACGTGAGACACCGCAGGTTCCGGCCTGTGCCGCACAGTTTTTCCTATGGGATGTTCATGGCATTTCTGGATATCGACCGTATACCGGGACTTACCAAGATTTCCTGGTTGTTGAGTTACAACCGCTTCAACTGGGCCAGCTACGAGGAACGCGATCATTTCGGAAATCCGGAACTTTCGCTCAGGCATCGGCTCGAACGGGACGCTGCCGCTCACGGAGTTTCTTTGCCCGATGGTCCGGTGTTTTTGCTAACTCACCTCCGGTATCTCGGCTATAACTTCAATCCGGTTTCATTCTTCTATTGCTATGACGCACAGGAGCGGCTCCAGCTTGTTCTTGCGGAGGTGAACAGCACCTTCGGCGAGAGCCACAATTACTGGCTTTCGCAGGACAACGAATTGCCATCCTCCAACGTAAAGCGCCATCGCACCGCCAAGGCCTTGCATGTGTCTCCTTTCATGAGCATGAAACTGGACTACACATTCACCTTGACTCCGCCAGACGACAAACTTGTCGTTCACATGGAAACGATCGAGGACGGCAAGCCGTTCTTCGATGCAACTCTAAACCTTGAGCGCAGACCGTGGAGCGCGCGCTCGTTGCACCGCGCGCTTCTTTCTAATCCCTGGATGACGGCCAAGGTGATCGCCGCCATTCACTGGGAAGCCTTGCGGCTTTACCTGAAAAAAGTGCCGGTATTCACGCACCCGCGGCACACAAGCGAGGTTTGAAGCGATGAAAGAGATTCTAGGATCGACAGCGAAGAAACTGTTCTTGTCTACCCTCCAAGGACTTCGTGGCGGATCGCTCGAACTGATCCTGACGGACCGGACACTCATCTTTGGAGTCGCCAGCTCGGAACTCAACACACAACTCCTGGTGCACCGGGAGCGGTTCTTCGCGCGCGCTCTGCTGGGCGGCGATACGGCAATCGGCGAAGCCTACATGGATGGGGATTGGTCCACGCCCGATCTGGTTTCGCTCATGCGACTGGCAGTGAGAAATCTAGCTCAATTGGAAAAGTCGAACACATTCTTCTCCGCGCTCAGCCGCTTCGCGGATCGCCTCCGTCAGAGCATGAGAACGAACACCGTAGAGGGCAGCCGCCGCAATATTCACGCGCACTATGACCTCAGTAATGAATTCTTCAACCTCTTTCTCGATCAAAGCATGGTCTACTCCTGCGCCTGGTACGAGACCGCCGAGGACTCCCTCGAAACTGCTCAGTTTCAAAAGCTGGATCGCATCTGCCGGAAGCTGGACCTGCAGCCGCGGGATCGTGTGCTGGAGATTGGCACAGGGTGGGGCGCCTTTGCCTTGCATGCCGCCCGCAATTATGGCTGCCAGGTTACGACAACGACGATCAGTCAACAGCAGTATGAGTATGCACGCGAATTATTCGGCGTCGCAGATCCAGATCGCCGCATTGAGCTTCTACTGAGGGATTACCGCGAGTTGAGCGGCACTTTCGACAAGATTGTGAGTATCGAGATGTTCGAGGCTGTGGGCTTTGAGCACTATGACGAGTTCTTCCGCACCTGCGACAGGCTGCTCAATCCGGACGGCTCCATGTTGCTGCAGACAATCACCATGAACGAACAAAGGTTCGCTCGATACCTGAAACAAAGCGATTGGATTCAGAAGTACATCTTTCCCGGCGCTGAACTGGCTTCGTTGCGGGGAGTTCTGGATTCGCTCGCCCGTGCAACCCGACTCTCGCTTTTCCACGCAGAAGATATGGGGGTTCATTACGCCCGCACACTGGCTTCATGGCGCAAACGCTTTGTTAATTCCATCGCGAAGGTCAAAGCCTTGGGATTTGATGATCGGTTCATCAGGATGTGGGACTACTACTTGGCATTTTGCGAAGGAGCATTTCTCGAACGCCACATCAGCGATTTCCAGTTGCTGCTGACCAAGAACTACAACCCACGGCCCATGTTTCAGGAACTGTGGCGGTTCGCGCTGGAAGCCGAGAGGCAAGAAATCCTGGTTTAGAGCGCTCACACAAATTGAGAAATCTAACCGCAATGAACAATTCAATAACCGAGGTACACTAGGCGTACACCCGTCAGTTCGGCTCGATTACGCATAGTTACGCTAAACTCTTGTTATTGAGGTAGTTGCGCTGTCGCTAGATTACGGTCAATTTCCCTTATTTTTCATAGGTTTACAGCGTTCGTCACAAACTTAGAGAAATATCAAGCTAGCTATACCCAGTTCTGACAAGTTCTGAACCATGCTGTGGCGTTTTCTGTGGAGATTTGCGGGAGTGCATTTCTGATGGCCTGGTAGAGTTCATGGCTGGTCTGAGCCTTGGCTGCACGCAATATTTCTTTCAGCTTCGACCAAGCCTTTTCGATTGGATTCAAATCCGGCGAATAGGGCGGAAGATAGAGTAACTCCGCCCCTTTTGCCTGAATGCGTTCACTGACACCCTGAACCTTGTGGCTGCTCAAATTATCCATCACCACCACATCGCCCGGCGCAAGCACTGGGCAGAGTACATGGTCGAGATAGGCCAGGAAGATATCCGTGTCGGTGGCGGCTTCGATGGTCATGGTGGCGATCATGCCCTTCAAACTCATCGCGCCGATCACCGTAAGGATTTTCCAGTGGCTCTCTGGCGTGGCTTCGTGAATGCGACGACCGCCCAGGCAGCGTCCGCGGCGCCGCGTCATGCCCACCATGACACCGCTTTCGTCCAGGAAAATCAACCGTTCCGGCGCAATGGTCAAGATGCGCTGATGAAACTCGGCGCGTCTCAAACGGTTGGCTTCCGAGCCGCGCTAGATGGCGTGGATCGACTTTTTTTGAGACGGAGGCCGAGTCGCTTGACCCAGTTTTGCGTGAGAGTCCAACTGATCGCCACGCCTTTTTCCGCGAGAATTTTATCGCGCAACTCGGCGATGGTGATATCCGCTTGCGCTTCGACCAAGGCCAGCATATGAGCGCGAACCTCGTCCGTAACACGCGAGCGAACACCGAAGCGCGACTGCATCAAACGCCTTCTATTTCCATTTTGAGTTAGTTGCTGACGCACCTTGCGCACATACTCCCAACTGACCCCAAAACGGCTCGCGAGAACGCGGCAACTTCCTTCGCCGCGCTCAGAGGCTTCCAATATCTTGATTCGCAAATCGTCCGAATAAGCTCGTCCCATCGGTTTCACGTCGCGACGACTTCACCAGAGAATTTGAGAATAAATGATGACCGCGTTCTCTGGGTATATCTATCTGGATACTGCTCTAAAATCCGCAGGCCGCAAGGTCGTGGGGGTTCAAGTCCCCCTCCTGGCACCAGTTAACTCTATGAATATAATAAGGTTGAGTGTGCGACACAGAGCAGACGCACGCTCATGATCTGCCTGCTCGGTTCGGTACAGATACGGTTCCACGACGGTACAGCACGCATCCTACATAATTTCAATAACGTACGGAAATCACTTTGTGCCGCCTTTGTCCATGCGGGCCAGCATGGGCTCTCAAATACCCGCGCTTCGTAAACCTGGAGAACCTACACGCGCAATTAGCCCTCAAAGCCTCACCTACTCAATAGTCTTCAAGTGTCATGGAATTTTTGCTGGATTTACTCAGATCGACAGAATGGCATGGCGCAACAACGATTAGAGGACCTATCCTTTCAACGGGCCGTAAACCACGTCCTCGAGTACTTATCGCCGAAAAGCTCCGTGATGGATACTAGCATGACGCGAAAATTACAGTTTTGTCATCGCGTTGCGAGGGCCGGAATACGTAGCGTGACGCGAGTTCCACGGCCGAGTTGACTGGTGATCTCCGCACTGCCGCCGTGAAGCGTCAGAATGCTCTGAACAATAGCCAGGCCCGAACCCTGAGCCGCCCGATGTCTTGGAGCGCGATGGATCGACACGAAAGAAGCGATCAAATACCCTGGGCAGCGCTTCGAGGGGAATGCCGACGCCGGTGTCGGAGACCTCGATGCGAATTGCGGCGGCCTCGTTCGTGGCCGCCAGCGTCACCGTTTCTCCCGGCGGCGTATGTGCAATGGCGTTCGAGACCAGATTGCTGACCGCCCGTAGCATCAGTGAGCGATCCAGTTCCGCAGTGGGCGGCTCGGCCCCATCGTTCAAGACAAGCGATATACCTGCGTCAGTCGCAGATGCTTCGTAGTAGTCGCGAACCGTGATCAGCAACTCGCCGATGTTCACGTTCTCGCGATGCAACTCGGTTATGGGATTCTCCGCGCGGGCCAGAAACAGGAGATCGCCTATCAGATCGGAAAGCCGGACTGCTTCTTCCAGTGAAGACTCAAGCACGTCGCGGTACTCATCGACTGTCCGCGAGCGGGCGAGAGCCACTTCGGCTTCTCCGCGGATATTGTTCACCGGCGTTCGCAGATCGTGCGCAATGTCGGCCGAGAACCTCGAAACGCGCTCGAAAGATTCTTCAAGGCGATCCAGCATCTCATTGAATGTTCCGGCCAGGGACGCCAGTTCCAAAGGATAGCCTTCCGACCTGATCCGTTCGCGCAGATTCGTCGAAGTGATTCGCCGCGCGGTTGCGGCGATCTCTTCGACGGGTCGAATGCCGTGCCTCGCAATCTGGTATCCCACCAGCGGGAATAGAACCGACGCCGCCAGCAGGATGCCCCAGAACCACAGCCGATAGTGCGCCAGCAGTTCTTCCTCCTGCGCGACGTCGATGGCGATTTGAACCGTGTCGCTATGAGCCGGCGGTGTGCCGACGGCAACCGTTGCGCTAGTAATCCGGAATGGTTGTCCAAGTCTGCCCGCCATCGTAATCAAACGCTCGGAGCGGTCGCGGGTTCGTCTGGCGAGTTCGGCAAGATCCAACTGTTCAGTCATGCTGGGAGTCGTCATGATCGGCACGCCATCTTGGTCGAGAAGGCGAATGTAAAACTGCTGGTATCGGCGCGCCGCGGACTCAAGCTGAATCTCTTCCCGGAGCGCGTCCTCGTCATCCGGCCGTTCTCGCAGCATGGTGCGGAGAACGTGGATTTTGTCGTCCAGAAAAAGATCGGTGCTTTTGTCCAGCTCTGTCCGCAGCACCCAGTAAAGGCTGCCCGTAGCCAGCAGCACCAGCAGCAACCCGCACAGCGAGTAGCCCGCCGCCAGGCGAAATGCCAAAGTACCGCCCAGTCTTGGCCCAGCCGGGGCGTTACTGTTCGGCTTCAAGAACATAGCCGGCTCCACGAACGGTGCGAATCAATTTGAGAGGGAAAGGATCATCCACTTTGCTGCGCAGCCTGCGCACGTTTACGTCCACGACGTTGGTGTCGCTGTCGAAATTCATATCCCAAACCGATTCAGCGATCAGCGTACGCGACAGCACTTCGCCGGGGCGCCGCGCCAACAGCGTGAGCAACTGAAACTCCTTGGCCGTAAGATCGATCTTCTGGCCAGCGCGAGTGGCGCGTTGGCGCAACAGGTCAATCTCCAGATCGGCCATACAGAAGTTCTCCTGCGAGCGCGGGTTCGACCGTCGCAGCAGCGAGCGCACGCGCGCAAGGAGTTCGGAAAATGCGAACGGCTTCATCAGGTAATCGTCAGCTCCGAGCTCGAAACCTCGCACGCGCTCATGCACGGCATCCCGGGCGGTGAGCATCAGGACCAGAGCTTTCCGGCCCGCCTCGCGCAGGCGAGCAAGCACCTGCCACCCGTCCCGGCCGGGAAGCATGACATCAAGAATGATCAGGTCAAAATCTCCCTCCAGGGCAAGGTGCAAACCGTCCAGGCCATCTTCGGCAACGTCCACAACGAAGCCGGCCTCGCATAAGCCCTTCTTGAGGAACTTGGCAGTCTTTGCTTCGTCTTCAATTACCAGTATCTTCATAGCCAACTCCTATTCATTGCACTAACCAATTACCCGCTAGATGGACGGCGAAAAACAAAGATTTGCTTCTCGCCATCAGGGCATTCGCGGGCTCTCTGGAGTGCCGTGCCATTGTCGACGAGCCTCCACGTCTCTTTAGAAAGAAGGATGCGGCCTTCCTCATGCTCCTCGATCGTGAAGACCAGGCTCGCCTCCATCCTGTCCGCCAAGGTGTTGAATTTGCTCCCGTCCGTCCTTGTTGATGCGGAGCCTTTTCGATCGGTCGCGAACAACCACAGCGCTTGCCGGGAGTGAGGAGCGGATTTCGATCAAGGGAATTCATGATCATTTTCATGCGTTTCGCACTTTCGATCCACGATGGCCGCTTCACGGATCTGTTGGCAGTTGTCAGAATTCAAGGCGCAGCGCTAACTGCACCTCGCGTGGTGTTCCCGTGCCTACCGGAGTGATCGGGGATACGATGCTCGTATTCAAGTTGATTGGGCTGGTGATCTGGCCGAAGGTCGTCCCCGACTCACAGGGTGTGGGGCCTGTGACTGAGCCATTGCCTTCGCACGTTGCTCCTGGCTGACCCAACTGAGGGTGATTGAAGAGGTTGTAAAACTCGGCGCGGAATTGCAGCCGAGCGCGCTTTCGTAACGAGCACGTCTTGCCAGCGCTCAGATCGATCTGCCAGGTTCCGGGTCCGCGGAGCAGGTCGCGCGGCGCGTTGCCGAATACGCTCGCATTGCCGGTTATTGGATCAATAGCTGGAATTTCAAAGGCGGCGGGATTGAACCACTGTGCAACCGTTTTGCCTCCAGAGGGATACAGCGGTTGACCGGTCAGCAGGGGACGCTGGGTGCCGGCCTGATTGCCGTCCGGCCCGTTCAATAGGGTCAACACATTCACCGGGAAGCCGGTACGAGCCACCGCCGAAGTGGTCAGCTCCCAGCCGCCCGCGAGGTTGTTGGCGATCTCGCCCTGCTTCAGCAGCGGCTTGCCGTGGCCGAAGGGGAGCTCGTAGACGGCATTGACATTGAAGACGTGGCGAGCATCCCAGGCGCCGCTGGCGGTTTCGCAGGACTGGCAGGCCTGATTCTGCGGATCGATTTCGTCACCATCGCCGCTGCCGTTGGAGCCGTTGTCGATCTCGTGCGACCACATATAATTGGCCGCCACCAGCAGCCCGTGCGAGAACGCGCGCCGCAGAGACAGGGAGAGGCCGTTGTAGGTACTCATGCCCACCGAACCGCGCCACTGAATGCCCGTCGCGCAACTACCTGCAGGCGCGCTCGCGTTCCAGGCACAAAGGGGATATTGCGTCACCGTGCCGCTCGCGCCCCCGTAGGTTCGCGTGGCCGGGTCGTATGCCAACAGATTTGTCTCGCCTGTATCAAGGAGATGCACGCCGTGGCTACCCAGGTAGGAAACCGTGCCCACGAAGCTGGCCGGTAGCTCCCGCTGCACCGAGAAGCTCCACTGCTCGACATAGGTGTCTTTGCGGTCCCGTTGTTCGGCGCTCGGTTTGTAGCTTCCGGCGGTAAATGCGTCAACTTCGGCGGCGGTTAGAACCGCGGCGGCCTGAACCGGGCAAGTTGCCGGCGGGCAGTAGGAGAGCGTTGACTTTGAACTGCTTGCCGAATAGGAGGGCACCTCGTTGCCGGCGGGAAGGTTCTGATCGTCCAACTGTCCGTCTTCGTGGTAGATGCCGAATCCACCGTGGATGACAGTCTTTTCGCTGATCTTTGGCGACCAGGAGAAGCCCACGCGGGGATCGATATCGCCCAGATTTTGCTGGCCGAAGCTCGAACCCACGGCACAGTATCCCTGCGGCCCGCAGGTATCGAAATCGAAGGGCTCGGCCAGGCCGGTCTTCTCGCTGAAGAGTCCGAAGACGGTGTAGTGCAAGCCAAGATTCAGGGTAAGATTGGGCCGCGGCTTATACTCGTCCTGGACGTAGAAGATGGTATCGTTCTTGCGCAATTCGTTGACCGGCAAGGCACCAGTCAGACTCGCTTTTTTGACTGCGTCCGCAGCCAGATTCGCTACCGAGGAAAAGGTGATCGATCCGTCTTCCGGGTGTCTCTGGTTCAGTTGAAGATGGCGGTACTCCACGCCGGCTTTGACCGTATGCCGGTCGTGGGTCCAGGTCAGGTCGTCGTTCACAGAGTACGAGTTGCCCGCATAAACGCTGGTGTAATCGTAGTTCTCCGTGGCAAATGCGGGCCCCGGCTCCGACTCCCCCAAAATCGTGAACTTGTAAATGGTCCCGGAGTCGCTGTTGTTATATTGGTTGTTGGTGGAGCGATTGAAACCCGCGTGGGCCTCGTTCACCAGGCGGGAACTGAAGATGTGCAGCAATTCCAGCACGCCATTGACCGGCGCGGAGACCTTCTGCTGCAGGTCGGTCGCGGTTGCCGAAAGCGGCTGTGTATTGACCGACCGGTCGTAGTTGAAGCGCATGAAGCTGGTGGTCTTCGCCGAGAAGTGCTGGTCGAGGCGCAGCATGAACGAGTTTTCGTTCACCACTTGCGTGCATTGGCAGATCACAATATCGGCGTCCGCGCTGATGGGAGTTACAGTCGTCTTCGGGCCCGATCCTGGGAATGCTTTAATGATTGCAGACACTTTCGGGTTAATCCCATTGGCGAGGTTTGCTAAATATGTCGGGTCCGGCACGTCGCCGCTGGCCGGATAGCCCCAGTTCTGCCGATAGGCTTCAGAAGCCAGGAAGAAGTAGGTTTTGTCGAGCACAATGGGTCCGCCCGCCGATCCGCCAAACTGATTCAAGCGAAGCGGCTGCTTAGCTTCCGGCTGAGTGGCAAGGCTGGGGGTCCAAACCGTTGGTGTGCCCCATCTAGGAAGCGGGGCGTCGAAGATATCGTTGCGCAAGTACTCAAATAGGCGTCCGTGGGAGGTCTTTGTGCCCGAAGGCGAGGTAATGTTCAGTTGGGCACCGCCCGTCGCGCCCTCCTCGGCGGTGGCCATCAGGGAATCGACGCGAAACTCCTGGATCGCGTCCAGCGGAATGGAGAGCCGCACCCAGGGGCGCTGCGTCTGGTTCACGATGTTGGTCGCGTCGACACCGTCGTAGGTGAAGTTGCTGTCGTCAAGGCCGCGCCCGGAAAAGCGAACCGACCGCTGGTTGCCGCCGCCAGTGTCGATGGCACCAGGGACGAAGGCTGTCAGCACGGACCAGTCGCGACCGTTCAGCGGCAATTCATCCGCCTGCGTTCTCTCGATCAGGCCCGTCACCGCGCTGGTGTTGCGGTCCATCAGCGCCGAACTGGCCGAAACTTCCACGCGCACCTCACCGCCCGCAACCTTCAACGTCGCATCGAGAGTCTGCGTCCTCCCAATCATCTGCTTCACGTCGACGAACTTCAGCGTCTGGAATGCGGGGTGGTCGAAGATGACGGTGTAAGTGCCCACAGGCAACTCGGAGATTTCGTAGTTCCCGGTCGAGTCCGACACAGTTTCACGCTGCAGTTGGGTAGAATTCTGCACAGCCGTAATGTGCGTCTCGGCAAGCAATCGGCCCGACGGATCAGTAACCGTGCCGGTCAACCCGCTCCGGTCCATCTGCGCGAAAGAGATCCCGCCAAGGAAAAACACCGCGCAGACTCCGATCCATACCCGAGATCTTCGACGCTCAGAATAACTCCTGCTGAACAGACCTTGCTTTATCCCGCGTCGCATATCCCCTCCTTTAATACGGCGTCCCGAGCGAATACAAAGATTCCACATCATGGCAAAGCTCGCTACGCGAATCGGTATCGCAATCCAGATGTTTAAGTTGTGACGGTTGGAAACGTAAGTCCTCGTTCCCGGCTGCAGGCGGAGGATCGCATCGTCTTCTCCAGCAACGGACTCACAAACGTAGCCGTGTGTGTGAGGTTCGATCGCGCTCAATGGCGTCCACGCATTTGCACGGTCCTCGAAGGACGCCCCGCATGCGATGTATGACAATTTTGTAATCCTTCTTGTTATATGCAGATCATTCTCTAGTTAAGGCTCCATTAAATATCGATTTTCGCGGGTCTAGCTAATTGTCGAACGCGAGGATCGCCTGGAACCGGTCAAGTTGCGGTTCACCAGATAGATACGAAGCCCGGTCTGGGAGCCTGTGCGACGAAGCGCATTCATATCACCGTAACGAGATTACAAAACTGTCATTTTCGCGTCATGCTGGCGTCCTTTTCACTGCCCTAGACTTGGCCCGTTGGCGCTGCTCATCCAGCACGCCATTTTCTGTAGTCGAAGAGAAGGCATCAGCCTGTCTCATGTCTGGTTCCGGGCTCAAGTTGCACGACCGATTCCGGGTTCCGTGATGAAAACCCCCCAAGGAGAAAATCTATGTCGCGAAAGATCTCTCAAAGACTCTCTCGGATCAACCGTTTAGTTCTGGTCGCCGGGCTGCTGACGGCGGGGCTGAGCGCTCCGGCACCCGCGCAGTCTGTGCCGTTCCCGACCTACACCCCCGGCGAGAACACCAGCGCAACCACCGGTCCAACCTACTCACAGCCCTTGGCCAACCCATGGGTCGTCAGCGACGGCGCAATCATCACCCCCGCCGGCACACAGGTCTACCTTGGCATCACGACCCGCGCCAAGGCCATCGCGCTGAACCCCACTGGCAATCACACCGCCGCCGTCCTTCAAATGAGCGCCCCACAGGCCGTCACGATTTTCAACACCCAGACGGGCGATGTCCTGCAGACCTACACACCGGCCAGCGGCTCGGATCCGGACGGAAGCACCACCGGCATCAGCTATACGCCGGATGGCAAGTACCTGTTGTTCAGCCAGGACGGCAATAACTTCTATGGCAGCCTGCAACAGGGCGGTTTCGTCGGCATCGCCAGCGTCAGCGCGGCGGGCATGCTCTCAGACTACGCCCAGGTCAGTGTCCCGATGGACGTCAATGCAGGCCTCTCTCTAACCAACGCCACCTGCTTCCCGAACAGCCCCGGGGGAACCTCGGGCAGCTTCCTGATCCCGTGCGGCTATGCCGTTTCGATTTTTTCTGATGCGGTATTGACTTCCTATCCCATGGGCATCGCGATCTCGTCCGATGCCAAGACCGCTTACGTCGTGCTCGACAACAACAATACGCTCACCAAGATCGACCTGACCGCTTCCACACCGGTCGAGGGCGCGGAGGTACGCGTCGGCAACGTTCCGCATAGCGTCGTGATCTCGCCTGATGGCAAGACCGCCTACGTCTCGAACGAGGCCGGCAGGATTGCTACTGCGAGCGACTTCCAGGAATACTCCAACGGCACTCCGGTCGTCGCCGCATATCCAACCGGCTCCACGTCCTCCGGCACCGTTTCGGTAGTCGACCTGGCCACGTTCAAGGTCACCGGCAGTATCGAAACCGGCCTGCACCCGACCGGCATGGCCTTCTGGGGCAAGAAGCTGCTGGTCGCCAATGCTTATAGCGACAGCCTCTCCGTGATCGACACGACCACCAACACAGAGGAGCGGAAGATCGACCTCGGTCCGCCGATCGGCGTACCGGGCGACCACCGGCCGGCCTACGGCGCCGGGCCGAACTCGATCGCCGTCGATGCCCAGAAAAATATCGCCTATGTCGCGCTGTACAACGCCAACGCGATTGCGGTTGTCGACCTCAACGCCTGGGGCTGGAGCCCTGTCATTGGCATGATCCCTGTGGGCTATGCTCCAGCCTCGGTTGTGCTGGACTGGGCTAACAATGCGCTGCTGGTAGCCAACGACAAGGGCATCGGCACAACAGGCTACGGCGTGGCGACCCCTCCGGCGAATACGGCCGAAAATTCGTATGCAAAATACTATGGCGTGCACGACTTCAACACCCACCAGGACCTTGGCACTGTCAGCATCGTTCCTGTGCCCAATCGCGGAGCTCTCGACGCGATGACGAAGCAGGTCATTCAGAACAACCACTGGGATCTGGCGGAGAACATCTGGAGTGCCGCCGGCGGCGACAAGCATGCCAAGCCGGTCGCCATCCCGAAGAAGATCGGCGATCCATCGCTGATTAAGCATGTGTTCTTGATCATCCGTGAAAACCGCACCTACGACCAGATGCTGGGCGATGTGAGCGAAGGCAATGGCGACCCGACCCTGGCAGTCTTCGGCGACAACTCGACCTACGTCGCATACCCGCACGTGACGCCCAACGTGCATACCCTGGTGCAGCGCTTCCCGCTTCTGGACAACTTCTATGATCCGAGCCGCCAGTCGGCCGACGGTCACAACTGGATTCTGCAGGCCATTGCGCCCTACGCTGACGACATCCAGTCGCCGGACTGGCTCCGCGACTATCCTTCCAACGGCGGCGATGCCATTGCTTATCAGAAGAAGGGCAACTTGTTCGACTTAGCGGCCAAGGCCGGCATCAACATGAAGAACTACGGCGAGTACGTCGAGTACAACACGTTCAATGTGCCGGGCTGTACTCCGACCAACCTTACTCAATCCAATAGCTACAATGGCCCCGGTGCAGCTGTTGCATTACCGTTTGTTGTTTCGGACAGCTGCGAGCCGAGCTGGAGCCAGTTCTACAACGACACCTTGGAGTACGAGAGTGGCAACGAGTCGCAGCTCCAATACTACAACGCCATCGCCTCGTTCTCCCCGCTCCCGAACGTGATGAAGCACACGGTCCAGAACTTCCCACAGTTCGATCTGGGCATCCCCGACCAGTACCGCGTCGATGTCTGGCAGCAGGACTTTAACAAGGACGTGGCTGCTGGCACGGTACCCCAGTTGAGCTTCCTCTGGATCATGAGCGACCACACCACCGGCCCGCCGAACGCGACAGCCGAACAGGCCGATAACGACCTGGCCATTGGGCGCATTGTCGACTACATCAGCCACAGTTCGGTGTGGAAGGACTCGGCGATCTTCATCGAGGAAGACGACGCGCAGAACGGCGTTGACCACGTCGACGGTCATCGCAGCCCGGGCTATGTCATCAGCCCCTACGTCAAGCAGCAGGTGAACTCCGACGGCACGGGAGCTGGGGTCACCGTAGAAAGCACCTTCTATACGCAGGTCAACCTGACCCGCACCATCGAGCAGATCCTCGGTCTGACGCCTATGAATCAGAACGACCTCGTGGCCTCGCCGATGAGAACGCTCTTCGTCGACAATCCGCCCCTGTACAACTTCCTGCCGTGGACGCACGTGCCGAACGCGGTGCCGCTGTGCTACGGCGTTTCCGGATATGTGGCCCCGACTAACATCACCCCCAGCCTCAACACTTGCAGCACCGCAACCGTTTCCCTGCCGGATAGCCCTGCAGTCAAAGCTCTGCGGGCTGGCTGGCTCAAGATGAAGGCGGAGGTCTTCGCCGCCAAATATCACACGCCGGACTCCCTGGATCCGGACACCGTCAGCCACTTCGATTGGTACGAGGCCACCGGATTTAAGGTCCCATTCCCCGGAGAGATGAGGGTTCGCCCGGCAAGCGACTTCAAGCGCAAAGCGCACGTCGCAAAAGTTGATCTGGACGACTAACGCGCGTTTCAACAGCAGCCACCCTCTCCCCGGTCACCGGGGAGAGGTTTTTTGTTCACGCCTCAAACGCAAAGCCCCCACCGGACTGAGTCCGTCCCGGCTCCGGCGTAAACGTTTCTGCCCCCGATTCACACAGTCACGAAGAACTCTCAGTTGGCGGGCGAAATGCGCCGTAAATACTCCGGCGTGAGGATCATCACCTAGGGCCTGTGTATGATTCAGGTGGTAGATGTCACGCTTGTATCTTGCTGAACAAGCTGTTCTGGCTGGAATTTAATTGTGAGATGACGTCTTCCAGGGCTGTCTGCTGCGTCTCAGCCAGCGAAAGCCGTGTGGAGACCGTTGGAATATCCGCCTGCATCAGGGTGGTCTGCGCTGTGGTCAACTGCAATTGCACGCTGGTCACGGCATCGGACGAGGCAGATACTTGATTCATCGAGTTATCAATCGTTACGCGTTGCTGGGAGACGAAATTCAGCGCCGTGCCCAGCGCTTCCGTATCCCGGACGGCCTGATTGGTGTTCACCGTGCCGCTGGAGTAATCCGCCACCAGCGCGTTCAGCGCCCCAAAGACGCTGTTTGCCCCGGAGCCCAGAAAAATCTGGCTGCCCGGAAGATTCAATTGAATCTTCTGTCCATTGGGTGATTCAAGATAATTCACGCTCTGATCGCCGTGATAACTGGTGACTGCCGGCGAGTTTGTTGTATCGGTCACAAAAGGGACCTTGGAAGTCTGCCCGCCAGCAAAGACGTACTGCCCCTGATAGTCGGTATTGGCCAGCGAAGTGACCTCATCCAGAATACCGGAGATCTGGTTGCCCACGGATTTTATGTCGCTGGAATTCATCGTGCCGTTGTTGGCGCTGGTGGCCAGTGAGATAGCTTGGGTAAGCTGCGTCACGACGCTGCCCAATGCCGAATCGGCCACCTGTAACTGCCCCGTGACCAGGCTGGCGCTCTGCGTGAAGGAATCATCTTGCTGAATCTGGTTGAGCAGCAGCACATTCTCCCCGGAGCCGGTCGGATTTTGGCTCAGCGAATTGATGCTGACGCCGCTCGACAGCTCCGCCGTTAACTGTTGTTGGTTGGCTTGCGCCTGGTCGAGAGAACCCACCAGATTCGTGACGTAAAAGGGATCCACTCGCATTGCTTTCCTCCACAGGACTTAGCTATTTCGCTTGCGCCGCCCGCCGCGCGCGCCTTCGCCGAGGTGGCCTTGACCACCTCAGGAAACCGTAGTCGGTTCCCCCAAGTTCAAGACCGAATTAATGATGTTGTTCAGCATGGTGAAGACCTGCGACGCTGATTGATAGGTGCGTTCAAAGGTGGTCATTGAAGCCGCCTCGTCATTCAGATTCACGCCGGAGAGCGCGTCGTTCTGCGTCTGCAACTGCGTCACCGAAGCATTCTGCGCCGTATTCTCCGTTTGCACGTTGGAGACAGTCGAACCCAGCGTGGTCACGAAATTCGAGTAAAAGTTGATGGGCGTCTGCCCGTTCACGATTCCTTGGCTAGCCAGCGCAGCCATCGCCACGGCATTCGAATTGTCGCCCGTTCCAGCCCCAAAGCTGGCGGCGGCAATCTGGTTTGGATCGGTCATCACCACGCTCATGCCGATCGCGCTGCCCGCCACCGTCGTGGTCGGGCTGAAGATATTCAGTGGATAGGCCGCGGTGCCTGTACTCCCATCCAGGTTTGTGCCCGCATTATTCTGCGTATTCACGGCCGTCGAGATGCTGTAGGCCAGCTGATTCAACGCATTGAGCGCATTGGGGATATCCTGGTCGCGCGCCGTCAGATACCCGCCCAGCGAACCTCCGCCCGTAGCCAACTGCGAGGTAATATCCTCATTGCCCAAGAAAAAATCGGTAACTCCGCCCACCACGCCGGTAGTTAATGGATAGCTGGTTCCATCAGAGGCCAGCAACTGGCCTGAGGTCGTAGTAATCGCCAGTCCGTTGTTTTCGGCTGTAATCTGGTTAACCCCGATCAACTGCGAAAGTTGGCTGATATCATACTGGCGCTGATCTTCCATCGTTCCCGCGTCGCCGTTGGGCGAGGTCGTCTGAATTTGCACATTCAACTGCGCAATCGCCGCAGTCAGCGAATTCACCTGACTGGCGACGCCGGCCGTCTCCTGGTCCAGCGCAGACCGCTGATCGTTCAGGCTGGCCGCCGCATTTGAAATGTCGCCAGCCAGCGTGCTGGCCGAAGAAAGCACGCTCTGGCGCAGCGAGTTATCGGTTGAGTTAGCCTCCAGCGATGCAAAGGAATTGAAGAATTTTGTAATATCGCTGCCAATATCCCCCGCCGTCGAGTTGGAAGCGCCCGAATCCGGCGTAAACAGCGCCTGGAGCGTATTCAGCGAGGTCAGCCGCGAGCCGGACGATGCGGCCAACTGCTGCTGCTGGTCCAGCCGCGACTCCAGCACGCGATCCCGCTGTGAGGTGGCGCCGGTCTCCGACACACCCTGCCCGACCAAATTGCCGTTGATGTTGAGCGGCTGATTCTCCTTCCAGTCAGGTGTCTCAAGTGTGTAACCGGGGGTGTTGGCGTTGGCCACGTTGTTGGCCACCACATTCAACGCCTGCTGATCGGCGTCCAGAGCCTGCGAGATGAGACTGAAGGCAGAGCTAATTGTCCCCATGACCGCTCTCCGTTCGCTGCCACTCCGGCCGAGAACCCGCGCGGTACTCCAACTGCCCGGCGCGCCGCTCCCGCAGGCGGTTCATCACATCCAGATTCGCGCGCGTCGCCTCCAGCACGCGGGCAAAGACCGCCATATCCTTGGCGGCCGCCGTGGCCTGAGGAACCAACTGCCGCCGCGCATCCCCGTCCATCCCGGCCAGGTCACGGTTCAGAGCCTGACAGGAGATCGCCAGCTCCTCCAGCCGCTCCGCGTCCAAGCGCGCCAGAGCCTGCGAAGCCTCGACCACCAGCTCCCTCAGTAACGGATGCTGCCAATGCTCTCCCGGCTGCTTCAACGCAGTCTCCCCCTTCTCGTCTGTAGGAAGGCTTCCTGAGCTGTATGCCCAAAACGCCAAGAGTCAATTGCACCTTGACAATAAAAATCTGCAAGGATTCTGCCAGCTTGCAGACTCGCAATCGTCGTGGGACGACGAATAGCAGACATGTGACCTAATCATCCATTCGCGCACATGCGCGCGGGGATGATAGAGCAGGCCCACGATCAAGCATGACTGGCAAGCATCGAATCTACCAGCCTGGAAGCAATAGCCGACGGATTGATGGTGTAAGTCCCCGCTGCAAGCGCCGCCTGAATGCTGGCCACCTTGTCCATGCGCACGCCGGCATCGCCGGCCGACTGCGATACCTCGCTGGCCGCGCTGCTGAATGTCGCACGGTCGCTGCCCAATGCGCTCCCGCCCGTGGCCGCGCCGCTCTTCGGCTGCTGGGACGCCGGCATCGCGGCGGGCGTTCCCAAGAGTGACTTCAATCCTTCAAGACTGCTGCGAATGTCCATATTCCTAACTCCTTGTTCTCTTCATCGACATGACTACTAATCACTGTAGTCATTGGTGGAATTTCATGACAGTATTCTCGTGCAGATTCCGGGTTACTTGCCCTGTTACTTCCTTGTTACTCGCAGATGTGAGCTGGCCCACAATGCTATTGGCAATCCCAAATCCTCCCGCCTCGCTCAACCCGCGCCCCAGCGCCTCCGAGGCAAACTCACCCAGCGCTCCACCGGAGCCGGAAGCTGTGTCATTCTCCTCGCCATCGAGGCCATCTGTACTGGTCATGGGCTTTAACAGCTCCTTCATCATCTGCGCCTCAAACTCATGCGCTGCGCTCACCAGGCGCGGCGAGGGCACGGCCGGTGTTGCGCCGCTCGTTGCTCCCGCCGTTGTTGCCGCCGCCATGATGCTAAGCATCTTAAAAACTCCTCACAAATTCGCACTGACCTTCAGAGTAATTACCCTAGAGTACTTCGAGATCGGCCTCCAAAGCACCGGCCTCCTTCATTGCCTGCAAGATAGAGATCACATCCCGCGCGCCTGCCCCTGTACGTTGCAATTCTTGCACCAAATCTTCTACGGTGGCTCCTTCTTTTAATTCAATGCGGTTGACCGGCTTGTCGGTCGCCTGCACCGTCGTCTGCTGCACCACCTGCGTGGTTCCGGTAGAAAGAGCGTTGGGCTGCGAGACCTCATTCTCGGTCACCACATTCACGCTCAAGCCTCCATGCAAAATCGAGACTGGCTGCAAGCGAACCGTGCCTCCAATCACCACCGTGCCCGTGCGCTCATTGACCACTACCCGCGCCCGCGGATAGACATCCACTTCGACGGCCTCGACCTTGTCGAGCAGCGCGGCGATATCTTCATCCGGCGCCGCCACAATCTCCACCCTCCGGCTATCGACGGCGTGGGCGCGCTTCACTCCCAGCGCTTTGTCAATCGACAAAGCCATCCGCTCCGCAGTATGAAAGTCAGCGTCGTTCAGGACCACGCTGACCACGTGCATCTGCTTCAGGTCGAAGGGCACCGGCCGCTCCACCAGCGCGCCGCCCGGTATCCGTGCCGTCGTCGGATGATTCGACAGCCGCGTATTTCCGCCCGCCGAAGCCATATAGCCGCCCAGCACCAGAGCCCCCTGCGCCTGCGCGTAGATCTGCCCATCCGGCCCATAGAGCGGGGTCATCAGCAGGATACCTCCTTCGAGCGAGCGCGCATCCCCGGCGGAGGAGACGGTAATATCCACCTTGTAGCCGGGGCGGCTGAAGGGCGGCAGCGTCGCCACCACAAAGACCGCCGCCATATTCTTCACCTGCATATTGCTGGCGCTGTTGGCCCCGGTCTGCGGCACAGTAATTCCCATTCTCTCCAGCGTCGATAGCAATGTCTGAGCCGGAAAGACCGTCTGCGAGCTGTCCCCGGTGCCGCGCAAGCCCACCACCAGCCCATAGCCCACCAATTGATTATCGCGAATCCCCTCGATCGTCGCCACGTCCTTGATCCGCGCCATCTGCGCCGCCGAGGCCGCGTAAGCCGCCGCGTGCGCCAGCAGGAACGCAGCAAGGAACAGCGCCGGTCTTTTGTGAATCCATTGCATAAGAATGCCTTTTCAACTCTCAGCGATCAGCCGTCAGCTTTCAGCTTTTTATTCGGGACAGATAACTCGTACCGTCAATCCATTTACTACCTTTCTGATTTCAGCTTAAACTGCCTAACTTTCTAACCAACCGGCTGATAGCTGAAAGCTGACAGCTAATAGCTGCTCTTAAAACACCATCAGCTTCTGCAAAAACCGCACCACCGGGTTCTGCCGGTAGGTCGAGTCGTTCACAATGCCTTTGCCGGTCACCTCCAGCTCCAGGTCGGTCATGGCTGTCGATTGCACCTGATTCTGCGCGCTCACATCCTCCGGGCGCACCAAGCCCCGCAGCTTGATCAACTGCGTCTGCTGCGAGAAGGTCAACTGGCGCGTCGCCTGCACCACCAGCATCCCGTTGGACAGCACATCCACCACCTCGGCCCCAAAGGTCGTCGTCAAACTCGAATTCGTCGTACTCTGCCCCTGGGCTGCGAGGGCGGAGGCCGCATTCGCGTTCAGAAGATTCTGCAGATTGTTCGAGGACTTCAGCTTGCCGAAGAGCGCCGAGATAGCCGAGCTGAAGCTCGAGGCCCTGGAGTTTTTCACCTGGCCATCGGTCGAGGCGGCCAAACTCTCGCTCACCACAATCGAAACCACATCGTGCAACCGCACGGCTTTGGCGTCGGTGCCCAGCCGCACCAGCCGTCCTTCGGAGCTCCAAATCGATCCCGGCGTCCGAACCTCCGCCGCCTGCTGTGCCCGTACCCGCTCAATATACGCCTTCAAAGCCTCCTCGGGCGGCGTCGCTTTGCCGCTGATCCCCGGCGTCGACTTCTTCTTGCTGCCGATCGCCTGCGCTGGCCCGGCCGCCGCGAGCACCACCAGCGCCAGCAGAAACATGGTATACGGCAATCTCATTGTCAGCCTTGCTCTCATGGCCTCGCCCCCGTAACCGGCTCGAGCACCGCCCGGCCCGGCCCCAGAGCCACCACCCGCACCACCTGGCCACCAATCATCAGACGCGCAGAGAAGGCCGCTCCCACCGCGGCAGGCATCAGCGCCCGTGCCTCCAGCCGCGCATCCACCACCGCCGTGTGCTCCTCGACAATCAACCGGTCGCCTGGGCGAATCACCGGCAGAGCCGGAGCTGTCTCCGTCGCGGGCTGCCCGGTAGTTTGCCCTGCCAGCCCAAAAGAGCCACCCGCCGCGTTCCGCGCCGCCACCACCCGCACCATCCGCCCCGGCCCGCCGGGAAACTCCTCATTGCGTACCAGCAGCCAGCGGTCTCCGTTGTGCGGATCGTCGATCTCGCGATAGAGCTGCCCCCCCGCCAGCGTCGAAGAACCCTCGTTCAGCAGTTCGCCCGAGGAGAGAATCGCCTGCGCATGGGAGCCGCCTTGAGCCTGTGCAACGGCCAGAGATACCGCCCCCAACGCAAGCGCGGCCGCGCCCAGCGCCCCTGCGAATCCCGATCTCATTCCGCCCATTCTGCTCATTGCTCTATCCCTGCCGGCTGCCACTGTCCACTACCCACTGTTTAGTGCGTCATATTATTCACCTGCGAGTACATATCGTCGGCCGCCTTGATGACCTTGGAATTCGACTCGTAGGCCCGCTGCGCCAGCACCATTTGCACAAACATCGTCACCACATCCACATTCGAGTTCTCCAGATACCCCTGCTGCAAGGTGCCCAGCCCCTCGGTCCCGCCGGGGTTGCCCAGCACCGCATCCCCGCTGCTGAGCGTCGCCTGCAGGAGGTTTGCTCCATTGGCCTGCAATCCGCCCGGGTTGGGAAAGGTGGCCAGTTGCAACTGCCCCAGTTGCGAGGGGTTCTGCTGACCCGGAAGCGTGGCGTTCACCACTCCGTACTCGGTGATCGTCACCGCCGTCGCATTGGGCGGAATGGTGATGGTGGGAATGACCGGGTCGCCGTCGGTGGTCACAATGGTTCCCTGGCTGTTCATGTGAAACTGCCCGGCGCGGGTGTACTCGATGGTTCCATCCGGCCGCTGCACCTGGAAGAAGCCGGTGCCCTCGATGGCCAAGTCGAGCGGATTCGAGGTCTGGTTCAGCGATCCTTGCGTTTGAATCACCTCGGTCGCCGCCGACTTCGTGCCCAAGCCGATCTGCAAGCCCGCCGAGACCGTCGACTGCGACTGCGCCGCCCCCGGCGTCACCAAGTTCTGATAGACCATATCCTGAAACTCAAGGCGCAATTGCCGGAAGCCCGTCGTCGAAGAGTTGGCCAGGTTATTTGCGATGGTGTCCAGGTTCAACTGCTGCGCGCTCATCCCACTGGCCGCGGTATACAAAGCTCGAATCATGGCTCTCCTTCAGGGATCAGGGGTCAGGGGTCAGGGATCAGGGATCAAAAGAACCCGTTTCCTGAAGACGAACCTCGATTCCCATGCAACAAACTTCAAAACCCCAAGATCAAAACTGTAAATCTCTGGTTATTGATCTTTCTCTTCTATGTGGCAAACAACTTCGACTTAGCGAGCACTGCCAATCGCTCTGGAACAACTGATCCCTGACCCTGATCCCCGCCTTTACACCTTCGGCAGATCCTCGGTGGCGATCTTGTTGAACTCACTGTGGAAGACCGTCAGCGCCCGCTGCATCATCTCCGCCTCGCGCTGCACCATAATCAGGTTCAGCGTCCCAGGAATCACACCCTGGTTGGCGTTCTCCACCGCCCCCTGATGCACTGTCATATTCTTCGAGATCACCGGCAGCACCGACACCGGCGCGCGATAGCGGTTGGCCCCCTCCGGAGTCAGTTCCGTGCCTTGGGGAAAGGTGAAGACGCCCAACTGCGCCACCACGCCGCCCGCCACCGACACCACTCCATCGGTGCCAATGCTTACCTGACCAGGCGGAATGGCAATCGTCTGGCCGGTGGCCGAGAGCACCGGATCGCCCGCCTGGGTCACCAACTGCCCCGCGGGCGTGCGATGAAAGCCGCCATCCCGGGTATAGCGCAGCCCCTGCGGCATCTGCACCTGAAAGAAGCCTTCGCCCTCAATCGCCAGGTCCAGCGGATTGCCGGTCTGTTCCAGCGCGCCCTGGCCCAGATTCAAACGGTCACCGCCGATCAGTCCGAAGTTATTCACCGTCTTTCCCAACTGCGAGTCTGTGGCGTCCGGCCCCAGCAGCACCGAGCGAAAGTACTCCTGCTCGGATCGGTAACCGGGCGTCTGCGTATTGGCCAAATTGGTAGCCGCCAGATCCAGCGCCTGCGTCCGCGCAATCAATCCGGTCATCGCAGCATAGTATCCACTGTCCATCGGAAAGCCTCCCTCCGGCACACAGAGAGAGTGCAGGTCGAGGACCGGAATGAGGCGGATGGGGATTAGAAGATGGTCAGAATTGGGACAGACGAGGAACTATGGGACCAAGGGGTCAAGGGATTATGGAACTAAGGGACTAAGGGAATAGGGGAATAGAGATTGGAGGATTGAGGGACTGAAGCTCTAGTCCCTGGTCCCTCGGTCCCTTGGTCCCTGTTTTATTGCAGCCCGTCGCAGATGATCGTCACTTCAAAGGCAGCGTCATCAAAATGATAGGTATGGTGGAGCTTGAACTCGGGCGCCTGCACATGCAGGTTGTAATCGCGGCCAGTGATCACAGCCGGGACCGAGAGGCCGCAGTTGGCCGCCAGATCCGGCACCTTGCCCTTCCACGCCCCAGCCAGCATGTTGCAGATCTCGCCGATCCCATCCTTGACGGTGTCGTCAATCTCGTCAAACTCCATGCCGGTCATATGCGCGGCGATCTTGATCGCCGCCGAGCCGCCCGAGCGAAAGACGCACGCCCCGCTTAGCAGGCCGCCAAAGCCAACCACCGCAGTTACCGACTCAGGCTCGGTAATCTCCACTGATCCCTCGTAACGCCGGCAGTTCACCCCCAGCATCAACTGAAAGACCTCTTCCACGCTTGCATCCAGATTCCTTGGATCGGTGATCAGATGCACGGACTCCCGCAACGATAGCGTCATCGTACGCTCCATTTCCTTGTAGCCGCCGTAGCGCGCTGTCGCGACCGCGGTCCTGCGCACACCATACAGTTGCACACTGATTCCTCCCGGCTATGCCGCATTCAACAGCGGCAATACCCGCTCCTTCACCTGCTCGGCCGTAAATGGCTTGCGGATGTATCCTTGCGCTCCTGCCAGAATAGCCTGCTTCACGTGCTCCTCGCTTGACTCGGTGGTGATCATCACCACCGGAACGCCGGGAGCCAGATTTTGCGCCCGCAGCTGGCGCAGAAACTCCAGCCCATCCATCGAAGGCATATTGATGTCCGAGAGAATCAGGTCCACGGGTTGAGACTTCAACAGTTCCAGCCCCTCGACGCCGCTACCGGCCTCGAAGACCACCAATGGATTCAGCCCCGCCTGACGGAGCGAACGCTCCACAATCTTGCGCATCACCGAGGAATCGTCAACGATCAGGGTTCGCACTTCACTCATGCCTTGCTCCTCTGCTTCTGTCTTTATCGGCCCGTGCCGCGATTCCTTGAGAGGCTTTTCTTCGTCCCCTTCCGCGGTTTTTCAATGCGCGCCAATCGAGCAGATCAGATCCTGAATCAGGCCGCGCTCGGGCATCGGCCCCGTCTGCGGCCGCCGCCACATCCGCAGCCACAGGCAATCATGCACTCGCACCAGGCGGGACTCGACCGGCCGCACCCGCTCCACCGACTTGGCCAGAGCGTTCGCCGCCGCCGGTTCACTCGAGGCTTCGATCAACTCGACCGGAGGAAACTTCGCATTCAACATGCGCGTGTGCGCCGGCGCAAAGAGCGACTCCTGCACCAGGCCGCTCTCGACGCGCAGACCGCTCATCCGCTCCACCGCCAGCGCCACCACCGGGTCCAGCCGGTCCTCAAAGCCCAGATAGAGCAGCCTGCCCGCGGCCACGCGCAAGGGAAGCGCGCCAAAGGCATCCAAAAAAAGCCGCGGCAGCAGAACCGTCAGCGCCTCCGCGTCGTGAAACTCCAGCGGCAACACGGGACAGCTCCACTGCAAACCCAGCGCCCGCGTCACCAACTGCTCACTCACCCCCTGCTTGCGCACCAGCCAGTGCCCCAGCCTTCCGGCTCCAGCCACCCGCTGCGCATCCAGCGCCTGACGAAGCTGGCCAGCCGTGATCCAACCCTGCTCCAGCATCACCAAGCCCAGCGGCACCCGATGCCGATGGCTCTCCTGCGCCTGGCCGCGGCCCTCCAGCTCCCGCCGCACCGCCGTCTCCACCCGCGCCGCCGTGCATGCCAATGAACAGTTCCAGCCTCCCTCAAAGACCGGCGCCAGGCGAGAGCGCCACAGATGCAGCCAGCCGGAGCCGCAGCCGGGATTGGCGCAGGTCTCCATTATCCCGCCCCGCTCACGCACACTCGCCTTCCGGCCGATCGCCGCACCGGCCACCGCCTCTTGGTTCGCCCGGCGCGCGCTGCGAATCGCTTCCAGCAGTGACTGCGGGGCCGAAGCCGGCGCTGCCCGGCCCATGAGGTCAGCACCCGCAGAACCTTCCCGGCTCCCCGCTCCCCCGCGCATCAACGCATAGCTCCCATCGCGGCTCACACTCCGGCTCAGAAGAGGCATCGTATACTCTCCAGACGTTTCCGCGGCGATGCCACCTCCGTCACCCGCAAGCCAAAGTTGCCGTTGACCAGCACCACCTCGCCGCGCGCCACTATCTTGTCGCCGACAATCAAATCCACCGGATCAGCGACATTGCGATCCAAAGGCACGACATCGCCCGGACCCAGATCGAGAATCTCGGCCAGCGGCAGCTCCTTGCAGCCAAAGCGCAAGGCCGCCTCCAGCTCCACATCGAGCAGCAACTCAATCCCCGCGCTCAAACTCGGCGAGGGCGCCAAAGTCGGTTGCGCCGGGGGCGGCGCCGCCTGCTGCGCCGGCTTGGGCGCCCGCACCTCATCACGCACCAGGATTGTCCACGAGCGGTCGCCGGACTTCAGTTGAAAGGCGCAACTGACCTTGCTCTCAGTAGCCGCCTCCTCGAACTTCTGCACGCTGCACTTCCTGCCGGTCTTGGCCAGAAACTCTCCCGCCGCCGCATTCGCGACCTCATTCAGGATCTCCGCCCAGCCGGCCTTCTGGTCCTCGCCCTCCCCCACTAGCGTGGACTCCAGAATCGCCCCGTCCAGCACCACGCTGAAGCGCCCCTCCACCTCTCCCGCAATGGTCGCCGCAAAGCCGATGGCGCCAGCTCCCAGCGGCTTGGGCAATGATTCAACCAGCTCCGGCTCCCCGACCAGAGCCTGAGAAAAGAGAGTGGACGCAACCGCGCTCCAGGCCTCAAGATAGCTCTTCATGACTGCGCCTCATAATTGATCTCTTCAATGCGCGCGGCGCGGTGCTGTCCATGGCGGATGGGCTGCGCCGAGGCAAGCGTCTGCCCGCCCACCTTCCACTTTGCCAACGTTCCGGCCGCCAGATCCAGGCGCAGAACCGTCCCCACCTCCAGATTTTCCAGCGTGCTGGCCGCGAGACGCACTGTAGGCAGTTGCAATGAAGCTCCAAAGTGTATGCGGCGCGCCGCCGTTTCCATGCGCCCGCGGATCTCGTCGGCATGACGCCGCCGGCGCGCCCAATCCGAGGTCAGCCGGCGCAGAATCGTGTTGGCCACCACCGCCGGAAAGGCCAGATTCAATAGGCCTGAACTGTGCGGCATACGGATCTCGAAGCTCAGGCAGAGTGTCTTCTCGGTCACCGACATGATGCGCGCCACCTGCGTCTGCATCTGCCGCCGCTCGAAGTTGAAGCTCAAACCCACCGGCTGCCAGGCGGCCGTCAACTCGCGGCAGACGATCTCGACCACCGAGGCCAGAATCGACTCCTCTATGTCCGTCAGCTCGCGCAGCGGCCCGTCCCGTCCCTCGCCACCTAACAAAAGATCAATAATCGGAGGCGCCAGCGCCAGGTCCAGTTGCAGCACCGCAAGAGCCCCCAGCGGCTCCATGCGGACCGAGGCGACATAGCTGATCTCTGGAATCCTTAACAAAAACTCATTGAAAGGGATCTGCTCCGCGCTGACCAGATTGACCTGAAAGCGCGTTCGCAGCCAGGCGGCTAGATTGTGCGTCAGATTGCGCGCAAACAAATCGTTGAGCATGGAGATGGCACGCAACTGGTCGGTCGAGATCTGCCCCGCCGAGCTGAAGTTGTAGGGCACCACGCGAGCCCGCACCTCGGTCTTTTTCGCCTCCGGCTCGGACGAGCGCGCCGCCTGAAATAGGGCATCGATCTCATTCTGCTTGAGCGTCTTTTCCATCATCGGCGTATACCCTCTGAAAAGCAGTTCTCAGTTCACAATTCTCAGTTCTCAGCAAAAACCAAGCGTCCGGCACTTTTGACTGTTTCCAAATCTCCTCATTACTGACAAACATCCGCTGTGAACTCTGAACTGCCCGTCACCGCCGCGCCCGCTCCGCCGGCTTTTTGCCTCGCAGCCGGTCAAAGGCCCCGTGCGCCGCCAAATCCTTCAACGCGCCCCGCAGATGCACCACCGCCGAGGCGTGCACCTGCGAGACCCTCGATTCCACCACCCCCAGCGCCAGGCCGATCTCCCGCATGGTCATCTCTTCATAGTAGTAAAGGCTCATCACTAGCCGCTCCCGGTCAGGAAGATTCTGAATCGCTTCGGCCAGCCGATCCTCCAGTTCGCCCCTCAAACAGCGAAAGAGCGGGTCCTCCTCCGGCCTTCCCGGCACGTAGGCCAACTCCTCTTCTCCTGAGTCTTCATTGCGCTCCAGGTGCAGAGTTCCAATCTCCAGCCCCTTCAAATCCCCCAGCAACTGCTGATACTCTTCGAGTTCGAGTGCCATCTCCTGCGCCACCTCGGCCTCGTTGGGAGCGTGTCCGAAGCGCGCCGTCAACACGCGAATTGCCTCCTCCACCGCGCGGCCCTTGCGGCGCAGCTCGCGCGGACTCCAATCCAGGGTGCGCAAACTGTCCAAAATCGCGCCGCGAATGCGGAACTGCGCATAGCTGCGGAATTGCACTTTCTTGGCTGGATCAAATTTGCTGAAGGCGTCCATCAGCCCCACCACGCCCGCCGAAACCAGATCCTCAATGTCCACATGCTGCGGCAGTCGCTCATGAATTCGCCGCGCCAGAAAGCGCACAATCGGCAGGTGTTCCAGCAGCACCCGCTCCTGCTCACCGGTCAGTACTGGGAATTGCGAGCCGGGCGGATAGCCGCTCCCGGCTGCATTGCGCCGCGCCGTTGCCGGACTCGTGGCCGTATTCGCGGCTTCCATCCCCATGGATCTCCTCTTGTAGGCTTCCCCGCACCGGATATAGCACTTGACGCTCCGTAAAAGATGATTTTTCCTTTAGGAAAAAATCAGCTAACGGTCATAAAATTCCCCTTAAGTAATGGGGACCAGGGAACCAGGGGATTGAGGAACTAGGAACTAGGGACCAAGGGACTGAGATCAGAAATCTATTCAACGACTTTCATATTTCTCTCAATTGCTCCCCATCCTCGGTCCCTTGGTCCCCTGGTCCCCTGGTTCCTATCGAAGCGTCCCCACCGGCCGCAGACGAATCTCCGGCGGAATCTCCCCGGCCGCCACCACCGCGAGGCGCGGCAACACCGGCTCCAGCCAGCGCTTGACGTGATAGCGAGCGGGACTCGGGCATAAGAGCACGGGAAGCGCCGCCGCAGTAGCAGAGGGAATAAGCCGCCTCAAAGAATCGGCCAAGCGGCGGACCACAGGAGTACCGGGCTGCGGCCCATTGGCCAGCATCCTTTGGCCGGTCTCTGGAGAAAGCGTCACCAGAATCTCCTCTTCGAGCGCCCCATCCAGCAGCAGCACCGGCAACTGGCCCTCGCCATCCAGCAGCGGCTGAATCAGCCTTCGGCCCAGTGCCTGGCGCGCGGACTCTACCAGTGCGACGATCCCTTTATTCACCGCCGCGGTCTCCAGCATCGCCTCCAGAATCGTCCCCAGATCGCGGATCGAAACCCGCTCCCGCAGCAATTGCTCCAGCACCCGGCCCACCTCGCCCAGTGAGAGCAGCTTGGGAACCAGTTCTTCCATTAGCTTGGGATGGCTGTCGTTCAACGAGTCCATCAGCCGCTTGGTCTCGGCCCGGCCCAGCAGATCGTGGGCGTGATAGCGGATCAGCTCGCCCAGATGCGTGGTAATCACCGTCGTCGCATCCACCACTGAGTAGCCGGCGGCGTTGGCCTGATCCTCCAACTGCGGCTGAATCCAGATCGCCGGCACGCCAAAGGCAGGCTCACGCGCCTCTTTGCCGGGCAGCGGGCGGCGGTTCGGGTCGCTCGAAACCGCCAGCAGCAGCGCTCCCTCGGTCTGCCAGCGGCCAATCTCCATCCCCCGTAGACTGAAAAGGTACTCGCGCGGCCGCAGGCGCAGGTTATCCGAGATATGGACCGGCGGCACCAGAAAGCCCATCTCCGCCGAGAGATGGCGGCGCAGCGCCCGCACCCGGCTCAGCAGTTGCCCGCCTTGCTTCTCGTCCACCAACGGAATCAACTGGAAGCCAATCTCCAGCGTCAGCTCTTCGAGCTTCAACAGGTTGGCCAGATCCGTGCTGACCGCCTCGGTGGCCTTCTTCTTTTCGCCAGCCGCCGCGGCATCCGAAAGCGGCGGAGGCGCCACGGGGCTTGCTGAAAGCCTCCGCGCAGCCACAAACAGCGCGCCCGAAACCAGCAGAAAGGCGATCTTCGGCAGCCCCGGAATCAGACACATTGCTCCCGTGACCAGGCTGGCAAGGTACAGCGTCACCGGCTTGCCCAACAGTTGCTGGCGGATCTCGCCGCCCAGCATCCCCGCCGAGTTGGCCCTCGTCAGAGTGATGCCGCCGGCGACAGAAACCAGCAGCGAGGGAATCAAGGTCACCAGGCCGTCGCCCACCGTCAAGACGGTATAGGTGCGCGCCGCCTCGCCCAGCTCAATCCCCTGCTGCAAAGTTCCAATCAGCAACCCAGCGATGATGTTGATGCCGGTAATCAGAATCGTGGCAAGCGAGTCCCTCTGATTGAAGCGCGCCGCGCCGTCCATCGCCCCGTAGAACTCTGCCTCATGGGCAATCGCCTGCCGCCGCTTGCGCGCCTCCACCTCGTCAATCAGCCCAGCGTTCATATCCGCGTCGATGGCCATCTGCTTGCCGGGCAGCGCATCCAACGTGAAGCGCGCCGTCACCTCGGCGGTGCGCACCGCGCCATGCGAAACGACCAAAAACTGAATAGCGATCAGCGCCAGAAAGAGCACAAAGCCGACTACATAATTGCCGCCCACCACAAACTGACCGAAGGCCTCGATCACCTTGCCCGCCGCCGCCGTCCCCTCCTGCCCATGCAGAAGAATGCGGCGGCTGCTGGCGATATTCAGCGAGAGCCGGAAGAGCGTCAATAAGAGCAATAGTGTCGGAAAGACGCTCAGTTCGACGGCCCGCCTGATTTGCATCGCCGAGAGAAAGACAATAATCGAGGCGGCCATGGAGATGGCCAGCAGCAGATCGAGTCCGGCCGCCGGTAGCGGCACCAGCATCACGAAGATCATGCTGATGGCCGCCAGCGGCAATACATACTCCCGTACCCGGTCGAGAATGGAAGCGGTGGCCATGGGCCCAGCAGGCATCGCAGCTGTACTCATCGCGCGCCTCCTGGATTCGAATTGGTCGGATTAACCGGGCCGGAAGTTGGGCCAAAGCCGGGCCGCGCCTGCCCGCGCGCCTGTGCCTCGCGGGCTTTTTTGTCGCGCATCTCGCCCTCGAGCCGCTGCCGGTAGAGATACGCCAGAATCGCCGCCACCGCCGCATAAAGATCGGCAGGAATCGGCTGGCCCACCTCCACCGAGCGATAAAGCGACCGAGCCAGCGGCGGGTTCTCGATGATCGGCACCCCTGCCCAGCGAGCCTCGGCCTTGATCTCCTCGGCCAGCAGATTCCGTCCCTTGGCCAGCATCTTCGGGGCCTCCATCGTCGCAAAATCAAAGCCCAGCGCCACCGCATAATGCGTCGGATTGGTCAGCACCACAGCCGCCTTCGAGACGTCATTCTTCACCTTGCGCCGCCGCGCTTGACGCTGCAGGTTGCGGATGCGCCCGCGTATCTGCGGATTGCCCTCGGTCTCCTTGAACTCGTCACGCAGATCCTCGCGGCTCATCTTCAGCCGCGATTCCCGGCTCTGCCACTCCACTAGATAGTCGATCAGAGACCAGGCAAACAGAAGCCAGGCCGCGGCCAGCAGCAGCCCGTAGACATCCCCGCCCAACTGCTCCAGCCGGTTGATCGAAAACGGCGGCTGTTGAATCTGCCGGGCCACGCGCTGCACCGCGAAGACCGCTAGAATGGCGGCCGGAATCAAGGATTTTCCCAGGCGCGCCGCGGCCCGCAGCGAGAAGAGATTCTTGATATTCGAGATCGGATTGACGCGGTCCAGCTTGAGGCCGATCGCGCCCATGTACAAATTCACTCCTCCAGTCTGTAGCACGCCCACGCCCAAGGCAGCCCCGGCCACCGCCGCCATAATCAGCCCCGGAACTCCAAGCAAGGCGAACGAGAGCTTGCGCAACGCATAAATCGTCGGCAGCAATTCACTCGGCTCCCAGTGCGCCGGCATCCCCAGATCAAGAAAGGCTGTAAAGTTTGTCCGCCAGAGAATCAGCAGATGGCTGCCCATCGCCCCTAGAACCATCACACCGGCCAGCGTTCCGGCGGCGCTCGACAGCTCCCGGCTGTGCAGAATATCGCCTTCCTTGCGCGCCTTATCTCGCCGGTGCTGCGTTGCTTGTTCTGTGGGCTCTCCTGGCATCGGCTATCTCCCCCAGCCCAGCACGAGCCCGAGCGTTGCAGCCGACCCAATAATCTGCCCAGGCGCGGAGATCAGCCGCTCCACCAGGTCCAGCAGCCCGCTGAAGCGCGACTCGATAAAGCGCGGCCAAAGGGCGAGCGAACCGGTCAGCAGAACATAACCGGTCAGCGTTTTCATCGGAACGGTCAGCATCATCACCGGCAACTGCGGGCTGAGCTTTCCCATCAGAGCCACGGCAATCTCCACCAGCATCGTCGCCGCCAGCACCGGCGCGGCCAGCTCAACCGCCGCCAGAAAGATCCCCCCGGCGGCGCGCACAATCTCCAGCGCCGAGGCCGGCACCAAAGCAAAGCTGCCCAAGGGCGCCACGCGAAAGCTGCGCACCAACGAGGCCAGCATGATCCGGTCCAGACCCGCCGCAATGATCACCAGCGTGCCCATCAGTTGAAAGAGGTCGCCCAGCAGAGGCGTCTGAATCGTCGAGGTTGGGTCCAGCAGATTGACCATCGAGAAGCTGAACTGCACGCCCGCAATCTGCCCGGCAAAGATCAGCATCTCGTTGAGCAGGGTCAGCGTCAGCCCATACACCAGCCCCACCGCCACCTCGCCCAAAAGCGCCGAAAAGCTGATCGTGGCCTGTGCATGAGGCAGCGCGGCCACCAACGGCGCCAGCAGATACGCCACCGCACCCGCAAAGACTGCCTTGGTACGTAACGGAAGCGCCGTCGAGCTGAAGAACGGAGCAAAGGCAACCATCACGCTCACCCGCACCAGGCAGAGCGTCATGGCAGACAAAAAGCTCGTCCAATCCGGCATTTGCTTCCTTTCAGTTCACAGTTCACCGTTTTGAGTCTCAACGTTCAGTAATCAGTAATAGTTTCTTGTTGCTGGGTGGCTAACTTGCGGTCTTTGTAACAAGCCAAGAACTCCTCCTACCTCTGACTTCTGAAAACTGTGAACTGTGAACTTCCCCTACCCCACAAACCGGTGAAAATCCGTAAACAGAAGCCGCGTATACGCCGCCATCCGCTCCAGAAACCAGGGCATCCCCACCAGCAGAATCAGCGCAATCGCCCCCAAGCGCGGCACGCTGGTCAAAGACTGCTCCTGCAAACTCGTCAGCGTCTGAAAGAGGCTCAGCACAAAGCTCAGCACAATTGTCGCCAGCAGCAAGGGCGCGGCCAGAATCAGCGCCTCCTTCATCAACTGCCGCAACAATTCACTCACCATGTCGGGTGTCATGGATATCCCCCTCAAAAACTCTTCAACAACGAATTGGCCAGCAGATTCCACCCGTCCACCATCACAAAAAGCAGAATCTTCAGCGGCGTCGAAACCACCACCGGCGGCAATTGGAACATTCCAATCGAAGTGGTCACCGAAGCCGTCACCATATCAATCAGCAGAAACGGCAGAAACAAGACCGCGCCAATCGCAAAGCCGGCCTTCAGTTCACTCAACATATAGGCTGGCGCCACCACCCGCATCGGCAGATCATCCGGCTTGTTCGGTCGCGCCACCTGCCCCGCCGCGGTAAACAGCGCCAAATCCTTCTCCCGCGCATAACGCAGCAGAAATTGCTTGATCGGCTGCGCGCCCCGGTCAATCGCATCTATTCCGGTGATCTGCCCCTGCCGGTAGGGTTCCACCGCCTGCTGATCCACTTGATTGAGCACCGGAGTCATCAGAAACCAGGTCATCATCAGCGCCAAGCCCAGCAAAGTCGGATTCGACGGCGCCGTCTGCGTGCCCAGCGCCTGGCGCAGAAAGTGAAAGACCACCAAGAGGCGCACCATCGGCGTCACGGCCATCAGAATCGCCGGCAGCAGCGTGATCAATGTCAGAACAAAGAGAATCGTCCACGGCGTCGAATCGCCGGGATGCAACTTGGCATTCAGGTCGGGAATCAGTGGCACGGAAGCCGGCGCGGCCATCAACAGAAGAGCTACCATGAGACCCTCGTCCCGCCCGCCGCCCGGCTCTTTCCCGCCCGCCGCGCCCGTTCGTCCAGAACCCGTTCAACCAGAACTCGTTCATCGAGCGCATAAAAGGCAGGCGCGCCCTCTGGCGAAGTAGCCACCAGAAAACGCCGCCCCTCAGCCTCCACCAGAGCCAGTGACTGGCGCGGCGCCAGCGCGATCCGCTCCACCAAAGCCAGCCGTGGCGCACTGCGCCCACTCCGCCGCAGCCGCTCCAGCAGCCATCCAGCCAAGCCGCCTACCGCCACTCTCTTCTCCCCAGCCCCCATCCCCCAGCCTTTCAGTCCCTAGTCCCTAAGTCTCTTAGTCCCTGCTTCTCTCACACCAATCGGGTCACGCGCACCGCCAGCGCCGTCTCCACCACCTCAAACTCGCTCCACGCCAGTTGCACTTTTCCGGCGGCCAACGGCATATCCTCGCCATGTCCCCACTGCGTCTCAATCACATGGCCCGGCTCCAGCGCCAACAAGTTCCGCACCCGGAAATCCCGCACCGGCACCGAGACATCCAGCTCCACCGGCAAACGCGCAATCGACGGCGTCAGCCGGATTCCCTCTCCGTCTAGCGCCGCGTGCGGTAGGGAAACCAGTGCCTGCTCGCCCTCCAGCTCATCCTGCCGGGCAAGCTCGCTCGTGTGCGGCAATGCATCCGTTGACGGTAGTGTTTGTGCGGTGGCCATTCGCTGAGAATCCATGCAGAAGAATGACCAGAAACGGGACAGGGGGATTGGGAGAGGCTAACGATTGTTATTGAAGCAATTCTCAGAACGAGCGGAACCCACTCCCTGTGCCCCCACCCATTCCGCGTTCTCTGCTGAATGGGTGGGAGGGAGTGTTGCATCTCTTGAGGGCTGGATCAGGAAGAACCAACCCGCCACCACCCGCGCTGTTACACTGGAAGGACAATCATCTGCGGCTTCCGTGCTCACCCAGCCCGACAGTCCGCCACCAAGCGAGGCCCATTTCCATGTCCGAATCCAACCAAGACCAGAAGATCACCGCCACCAGCCTGCGCCTCAAGATCGGCCTCGCCGAGATGCTCAAAGGCGGCGTCATCATGGACGTGATGAACGTCGAGCAGGCGCGCATTGCCGAAGAGGCGGGGGCCACCTCGGTCATGGCTCTCGAGCGCGTTCCGGCGATGATCCGCGCCGAAGGTGGCGTCGCCCGCATGGCCAAGCCCGCGCTGATCAAGCAGATCATCGCCGCCGTCTCCATCCCGGTCATGGCCAAAGCCCGCATCGGCCACTTCGTCGAGGCACAGATCCTGCAGGAGCTGGGCGTTGACTTCATCGACGAGTCCGAAGTCCTCACCCCGGCTGACGAGGCTCATCACATCGACAAGCACGCCTTTACCACGCCCTTTGTCTGCGGCGCGCGCAATTTGGGCGAGGCTCTGCGCCGCATCGCTGAAGGCGCGGCCATGATTCGCACCAAAGGCGAAGCCGGCACCGGCGACGTCGTCCACGCTGTGCAGCACATGCGCCAGATCACCCGTGAGATGCGCTCGCTCACCGTCCTCAGCGAGCAGGAGCTATACGCAGCCGCCAAGGACCACCAGGCCCCTTACGAGCTGATCCGCCTCGTCGCCCAGACCGGCAAGCTGCCCGTCCCCAACTTCTCCGCCGGCGGCATCGCCACCCCCGCCGACGCCGCTCTGATGATGCAGTTGGGCGCGGAAGCCGTCTTCGTAGGGTCAGGCATTTTCATGAAGGGCAACGCCACGCCGCTCGACGTCGAGAACAATCCCGAAGAGCGCGCCGAGGCCGTCAGCCGCGCCTGCGCTATCGTCATGGCCACCACGCACTACAACGACCCCAAGATCATGGCCGAAGTCAGCGAGCAGGTCACCGGCACCATGAAAGGCCTCGCCGCCGCCGGCATCGAACTCAAAGACCAATTGCAGACAAGAGGTTGGTGATCGCTTGCCGAAGGCAGTTGGCCCCACCGCAGGTGGTCGCTATTCGCTCGCAAAAGGTTCGCAGCTTCCCATCCCCGCGCCAGTAAAAAGGCGCGGGTTTTTGTTCTTGGCTTGATTTACAGAACGGAACATTTGTTATGCGTCAAGGTACGACTTTACAGGAAGCGGAAAAACTTAATAAAGAGTCAGGAAGTGTCAGGGCACGACTTCAGTCGTGCCGCGAATCCATAAGAAATGCCCGGGCTTTAGCCCCTGAATATGCTTTCGTGCGTGCCCACGGAGGGAGCAGGGGCCTTTAGGCCCCTGAATATAGGCTTACGAAATATGTGGCTTTAGCCACGGGCCTTTCGTTGATGCTGCTAAGATGTGGATGCCCCATCCGTCGAGGATGGTCAGTACGAGGGGACGCTTGAAGTTGGATACGATGAATACACCTCAGAACAGGATTTATTTACGCAATAGAAGGATAATCCGTCATCCTTCGTGATGCCGAATACGGGGAACCAATAGTTGTTAATAGCTATTCAGTATCTGAATTGCGCAATGATTACCATGGAATTTCAATATCAGGACGACGCTTGCTGATCTCATCCAATAGAGTAGCGATATCTTCGGAACGAAAGTGGTGCAAAGAAACCTCTACATAGTCTTTACGTTTGTTGTGTCCGCGAATCACAATCCTTTTAAATCTACGAAAGGGTGAATTTCGAGAAGTGTTATATCCTGATACATATTGCACCGAAGTAATCTCAGTAAATGGAATCGTATTTTTTCGTAAATCCACTCCCATCGTCACCCCTGTCTCATTCCAAAAAATCCGATATGAACTCATCATTAAAAAAGTAAGAACTCCGCAGAATAATAAAACACATAAACTCAACCAAAGTGTATCCTTATCTTTGGCAATAATGCCTGTAATGAACATGAGTAAGGAGACAATACTGAAGATTACAAAAAGACCAGCATACGGACTTAGCGTCTTCCTTAAGCGAACAGTTGCTGTCTGACTCTGAATCATTGATTGGCCTCAAAGAAGTATACGCTACTGGCGGCTGTCGCAGCTCTGTCTTTTCCAAGAAGGCCAGATGCCCCAGGTCCGGATCTTCGAACCTGGGGCATCACGAACCTCATGCGAGCGATCAGCGAGCCGCTGGCCGCACCGCAGGTGCCTGGGGCACCACGAACCTCCTGCGAGCGGAGAGCGAGCCTCTGCTGCATGCAATGCTAGTCCTCGTAGTTCAAGCTCTCCAGGCCCAGATAAACCGCGCCGCCGCCCAGCTCTTCTTCAATGCGCAGCAACTGGTTGTACTTGGCGATGCGATCGGTACGGCTCACCGATCCGGTCTTGATCTGGCCCACGCCTGTGGCAACCGCGAGGTCCGCAATGAATGTATCTTCGCTCTCGCCCGAGCGATGGCTCATCACGGCGGTATAACCGTAGCGGCGGCCCAGGTCAATGGCCTCCAGTGTCTCGGTCAGCGTGCCAATCTGGTTAACTTTGATCAGGATCGAGTTGGCCACGCCCTCTTCAATCCCGCGCTGCAAGCGCTTGGTGTTGGTCACAAACAAATCATCGCCCACCAATTGAATCCGCCCGCCCAGCTTGTCGGTCAGCAGCTTCCAACCCTCCCAGTCATCTTCGGCCAGCCCGTCTTCCAGAGAAACAATCGGATACTGGCGCGCCCAGTTGTCCCAGAAGGCCACCATCTCTTCGCTCGACAGCTCCCGCTTGTCGCTCTTCTTAAAGACATACTTTTTCTTCTCTTTGTCGTAGAACTCGCTTGACGCCGGATCAAGCGCAATGGCAATCTGCTCGCCCGGTTTGTAGCCGGCCGCTTCAATCGCTTCCAGAATCAGCTCAATCGCCTCGCTGTTCGACTTGAGCGAAGGCGCAAATCCGCCCTCATCGCCCACCGCCGTGTTATACCCCTTCTTCTTCAGCACGCTCTTCAGCGTGTGGAATGTCTCCGCCGACCAGCGCAGGGCATCCGAGAAGCGTTCCGCCCCCACCGGCATAATCATGAACTCCTGAAAGTCCACATTGCTGTCGGCGTGCGCTCCGCCATTCAGCACATTCAGCATCGGCGTCGGCAGAATGCTGGCATTCACGCCGCCCAAATACCGATACAGCGGAACCTCCAGCGTCAGCGCCACGGCCCGCGCCGCGGCCATCGATACAGCCAGAATCGCATTCGCCCCCAGCTTGCTCTTGTTCGGCGTGCCGTCCAGGGCAATCATCGTCTGGTCCAGAAGCCGCTGGTTCATCGCGTCCATGCCCTCCAGCTCCGGCGCAATCACCGTCTCCACATTCTCCACCGCCTGCAAGACGCCCTTGCCCATGTAGACGCTCTTATCGCCATCGCGCAGCTCCACGGCCTCATGCTCGCCTGTGGATGCGCCCGAAGGCACGATGGCGCGGCCCAGCGCGCCGCTCTCCAGAATCACATCTGCTTCCACGGTCGGGTTGCCGCGCGAGTCCAGTACCTCGCGGGCGCGTATCGCAACAATCTCAGTCATTTCGCTCCTCGCAATGCGGTGATGCAGCCGGTCATTCAATCGCGGACGGCGATCTACGGCAAGAGCTTCTCCGGCGGCGCTGTGAATCGTGCTCAGAAGCTCCTGCACTTGCTCGTTCCTCTCCGTCCAGATTCCTTAAAAACTTCCATCTCTCGCAAGGATTCTAACAAATCCGGCCTGCGCGTCGGATAAAATTGCTCCCCCATTCAGGCATTTCGTTGCCAGCGTGGGAAATCCCCCGCACAGGTTGCCTAAATTGATTCGTGCCACTGAAGGCACATCCGCGCCGTTCCCTCCACCATTCGCTGTCTATTCGCGTTAGCCTTGAATCGGGTGTTAGTGAGTGGCTCCCAAGTTTTATGGGGGGCGAATGATGTTAGGTGCCTCACTCATTCCGTGTTCTTCTAGGGTATGAGTGGGATCATCGCGCAACTCTATCCCTCCACCGGGGTTTAAACGCACAGAGGTGTTTTCCCGCGCCTCGAAAAAAGGAGACTTGGATGAACCGGCCCATTCTGATCTGTGCCCTGCTGCTCACCGCTTCCGTTGCTCTGGGAGCGCAGGAGGCAACTCAATCCAACCCCTACGAGGGAACCTCGAATCCGCCTCCTGACAACACCATCGTCTCCGCCGCCCGCGCCAAGCCGTCGCCCGCCATCGTGGCCGCGCCCGCTCCGGTGCAGGAACAGGCTCAGCCTGCTGCCCCCGACGCTGATTCCGTCGCCGTCCAGCCAGCCGCCGAGCCAACCCTCTCTCACCGCGTCGCCGCCGTCGCTGACCCGGATGGCGACATCGTCCATCCCCTTCCCTTGCGCCCCAACGAACTGCCCGAAGGCGCCACCATTCGCGTCCGGCTGCTCGATCAGCTCTCCACCAGCCGCAGCGAAAAGGGCGAAGCCTTCCGCAGCTGCGTTGCCTCCGATGTGGTGCGCGACGGTCAGGTGCTCATCCCCGCCGGCGCGGAGATTGACGGCCAGATCGCCGCGGTCTCCACCGGCCATCCCGGCGGCCACGGCTCTATGCTCCTGCGCCCGGAGACCATTATCCTGGCCGACGGATTGCGCTTCCGCCTGCACGCCAACCTCAGCGGAACCCCCGGCGTCAAAACCAGAGTCGGCTCCGAGGGCGCGGTCCTGCCCGCCTCCCGCATCAAGCGCGACACCATCGAATACGGCGGCACGGTCGGTGCCGGCGCAACCACTGGCGCCATCGTTGGCGGCCCAGTAGGCGCAGCCGCCGGCGGCCTCATCGGAGCCGGCGTCGTCACCGCTCACCTGCTCATCAGCCATCCACAGGCCACGCTCGAGCCCGGCACCATCCTGGTCTTCACCCTCTCCGACCGACTGATGATGGCTCCCGCCGCCGCCCCCGGCAACTGAAGCATATGGTTTGATTTTTGTGGATGCCGCGCCCGAAAGTTTCGAAGAAACAACCATTCATGGCACTAAGCAAGTTATATATTTTGCCGTGTCGAGGAAAAATGCAGCCGTTGCGCGAAGGCAAGAACCCTCTTCTCGACGAGGTGCCAGCTAACATACCCCGCGAGACCGGCTAGCGCCAAGGTGATCAGGCTGAGCACCCACGGGTTGATCGTCCGATCAAGCCAAATTACCATATTCTGGATCGGCCACGCATAAAGATAGAGACCGTAGGAAATATCGTTTCGGCCCGCAACCATGCTGACTTCGAGACATTTGAACTTGAGAGCGAACCAAAAGAGCAGATAGCCGCCTAAAACCGCCAACCCCGATATTGCCGCGTGGCGGTTAAATAGCGTAACAAAGAGCAAACAACCTGCTGCCAAGGCACCGTAATTGTCCAGCACGATCCTGTCTCTGAATAAATAGAAAAGCGCACCTACGCCAAAGACAGAACAAAAGTTGAGATTATCCCATGGTCTCCCGATCATGATGGTCCAGATCGTATCCGCATTGCTGGTGTAGCCTGCCGCATCTACAACAAGTCCCGCAAGAACAAGAACAAGCAAAACCCAGCGCAATTGAAACATACCAAGCCTGAGCAGCCTCCAAACGCCCCCAATGACAGGCACGGCAATATAACACCTGAACTCATAAGCAATAGTCCAAATCGATCCGTTCAAAACCGGATATGGGAGGCCATGAAAGGCGCCTGGAACCATCGGACCGGAGAGGAAGCTAATAAGAAAAACATCGGACCAGATCTGAGACGGCATCAAAACGGATTGCCTTGCTCCCACAAAGGGAGCAAGAGCAAAGGTACACAGCAAGAAACAGATGAGGTAGGCCGGGAAAATCCTTGCGACTCTCTTGATCGCATAAGACAGGATATGGGGCCGCTCGGAAAAACTCTTCGTAATCAGATATCCGCTGACGAGGAAGAAGCCCACAACCCCGTCTCCACCCAAACCGCCCGTACCGAAGAATCGGTTCATGACCTCGCGCGATGTGTTGCCGTCGACGAGTTGAGGAGAATGAGATACAATTACCATCGCGGCAAATAATATCCTTAGAAGGCCGAAGTTATTCCCATGCGGGGCTGTGCTTCCTTTGAGCATCTGAGGATTATATGACGCTATCAGGGAAAAGTCCAAGGCTTATGGCCCGTTCATAAGCTCCGAAGAATCACCATAAACCGGGCGGGTTCTATAAAAGAGGATGTCAAGTAAATACACTTCTCCTGATCCGCATGAGGAGGATATTTTTCTGGCATCCAGCCCCTGTTGCCTGGGATTCCCAATTGAGGACCGACCCGCGCCGGTAATTGTCTTGCGAAAGATTTTTCTTGTGCCGAACGTTTCGTTTGTGGCACAGTACTCTCAGCTTCTATCCCCCAAGGTGCAACACACTTTACAGAAGCTGGAGTAGACAAGATGCGAATCCCCCACACTCTCATCGTCGCCCTGCTTTGCGCCGCCTCATCTGTCGCGGCTCTTGGGCAGCAGGCAGCAGCCACCCCCAGTCTTCCCAGCGGCCTCTACTTCTCCCTTGACGCGCCGCACGGTCAAATCAGCGCCAACGGCTACACGGTGAAGTCAGTTCCAAACCTGGCGGCTTCCACCGACGTCAGCGGAACCATCGTGATGACTCTCACCATCAAACTTGTCACCAAGTTCAAGAAGGATACGAACTTCACATGCGGCGCCACTGTGATAGCCGGCCAGCTCGACACAAGTAATTTCGTCCTGGATGGCGGCCTGGAAACCGCAAGCGGGATAGCGACCGTCAATCCCTCGAATCCTTCTTGGGCTACTTGCACATTGACCATTCCCTATGACTGGAGCCTTCAAAACGACAGTTTAGCGGACACCGGCATGGTGGTTGCTTTCGCCGCCGCGGGGGTCAACTGGCGTGGCAGGACCGAGCGTTCCACCCTTCAGATCATTGGCTTTGAAGCGCTGCCCACCAACGGTTCAACCACCACCTTCGCTTTCAGCCCAACACTTTAAGGTAAGATCCGAACGGCGCGCGCCCTGACTGGACTCCATGGTTCAGGCAGGGCGTGTTGCGTCCGGTGGAAACGGCGGGTGACCCGGATCCGCCCAAAATCTGGGTGGGGGTGACAATTACAGACTTCACTCGGCCTGATACCTATGCAGCCGTCCCAAGCCGTTGAAGGCGGCAACCTTGTAGCACTCGGCCAGCGTCGGATAGTTGAAGACATTGTCAATGAAGTAATCCACCTTGCCGCCCAGCACCATGACCGCTTGGCCGATATGCACCAGTTCGCTGGCCTCCTCGCCGATGATGTGCACGCCCAGCACAGCATGCGTATCGCGATGAAAGATCATCTTCAGCCGCCCCGTCGTATCGCCGCGAATCTGCCCGCGCGCCGTCTCGCGATAGTAAGCCATGCCGACCTCGTAGGGCACATCCTCGGCGGTCAACTGCTCTTCGGTCTTGCCGATGAAGCTGATCTCCGGAATGGTGTAAATGCCGTAGGGATAAAAACTGGGGTTGGTGGTGGCGGCGTGATCGTTGAAGGCGCGCGCGGTGGCGATGCGCCCCTGCTCCATAGAGACCGAGGCCAGCGACGGAAAGCCCACCACGTCGCCCACCGCGTAGATGTGCTCGACTTTGGTTCGATACTGCTCATCGACGGGAATGCGCCCGCGCGCATCAGCTTCCAAGCCTGCGGCGGCCAGGTTGAGTTCATCCACCGCGCCCTGCCGCCCAACAGCATAAAGCAGGGCGTCGCCGGAGACCTTCTTGTTGCTCGCGAGATTGGCCACCACAATGCCGCCCGACAGCTCTTCCACGCTTTCCACCTCTTCGCCCAGCCGCAGCGTTACCCGGCTGTCGCGCAGATGATAGCTGAGCGCCTCGATGATCTCGCGGTCGGCAAACTCCAGCAACCGGTCGCGCTTTTCAATCAGCGTAACGCGCACGCCCAGCACGGCGAACATGCAAGCGTATTCCACACCCACCACGCCACCGCCCACTACAATCAGCGAACTGGGCAGCTTCGGCAGATCCAGAATCTGGTCGCTGTTGACAATCGTCCGGCCGTTGATCGGCACTTTGCCCGACGCTGCCGGCTTGGCGCCGACGGCTATGATGATGCGTTCCGCTTCCAGAGTGGCGTTGGTCAGAGGACCTTCAACGTGCAGCTTGTGTGGATCGATGAAGCGGGCAACTCCATGAATCACATCGATTCCATTGCGCGAAAGCTGCGCTTCGGTCACATCCACTTCGGTCTTGATCACCGCCTGGACCCGGAAGGCCAGATCGGCCATGGTGATCTTTTCCTTGACCCGGTAATTGACGCCGTAGATAGATCGGTAGTTGTAGCCAGAGAGATGCAGTACGGCCTCGCGCATCGTCTTCGAGGGGATGGTCCCAGTGTTTACGCAGACGCCGCCCACGACCGACCGGGCCTCGACCACACAGGCGCGCTTCTTCATCTTGGAGGCGGCAACGGCGGCTCTTTGCCCGGAGGGGCCGGAGCCGACAACGATCAGGTCATATGGGACAACGCTCATGCGAGGGTCTCTTTCACTGATTGGATGCAGTCTTGCAGTCTGGATTCCGCCGCAGTCCGCGCCAAGGCCAACTCAACCCGCACTTTAGCCTCATGCACGAACCACTCTACATGCAGTGTATCCCGGAGGGGAAGAAAGTGCTTCTCCTGGCAGATACTGCGCCTGAAAACCTGAATCAACTTATGCATATCCATTAAAAACGATTTCATTCCCGAAGTGAACGCACAATTGGCAATAGCCTGCCTTTATAATGAGATGTTTGGCTTTGGTGAAAGAGCGGGCCGGCGAACGGCGCGTCCAGGAGAAGACTTTGGGACTGGCAGAGATTGGCATTATCGGCGGCAGCGGGCTTTACTCGATGCCCGGATTCACCAACGTACGCGAAGAGCGCGTCGAGACGCCCTTTGGCGCGCCGTCGGACGCTTTTGTGCTGGGCGAATTGGAGGGGCGCAAGGTGGCCTTTCTGGCCCGGCATGGGCGAGGCCATCGCATCCTGCCCTCGGAGTTGAATTTCCGCGCCAACATTTACGCCATGAAGGCGCTGGGAGTCGAGCGCATTCTTTCCGTTTCGGCCGTCGGCTCGCTCAAAGAGGAGCACAAGCCCACCAATTTTGTGATTCCCGATCAGTTCATCGACCGCACCTCCCATCGCGTCGCCACTTTCTTTGGCGAAGGCATCGTCGGCCATGTGGCCTTTGGCGATCCGGTCTGTGCGACCGTAGCCAAGGCTGCGGCGGAGGCCTGCGCGACAGTGGGCGTCGTCGGCAAGCTTGGCGGAACCTATGTCTGCATGGAAGGCCCGCAGTTTTCGACCAAGGCCGAGTCGAAGCTCTATCGCAGTTGGGGCGCGGACGTGATCGGCATGACCAACTTGCAAGAGGCCAAGCTGGCCCGCGAGGCGGAGATATGCTATTCGACTATCGCCATGGTTACTGACTACGATTGCTGGCGTGAAGGGCATGATTCGGTGACGATTGAGGAGATTGTGCGCGTGCTGCATCAGAACGCGGAGAACGCGGCGAAGGTTGTCAAGGCCGCAGTCGCCGCGATGCCGCGGGAACGCAACTGCGCCTGCACCTCGGCAGCCAAGTACGCCGTGCTCACCGCGCCGGATGCGATTCCCGCGGCGGCAAAGGAGCGGCTGAAGCTGCTGTTTGGCAAATATTTGGGTTGACTTGAAGAAACTGGTTGGATGTTGCATATTCAAAGAACATTGTGAAGGAATCTTACATCGCTGATCAATGAAAGGCATTCATTTCTGATGTGGCACACTGAAATAACTCACGATAAGATGGCAAGGATTATTTTATACGTCCTATTATTTTCTGGGATAGTCACCCTGATTTGGCTGCATCACCCTCGGTGGAAAGTGCTCTATGATGATCGTGAAGTTTTGCTGAACTACCGTGAGACTGGACGCGATATTCAAATACGCATCAGTGCACCATCCAATATATTCCCAAGCTTCGCATTCGACTACTGGCAAGATGGATTACACCACAAAAGGGATATGCTGACTCCGAGCAAAAGCAGAGTGGAACTTGAATATTCAGTAGTCGAAAATGGTGCATTATGCGCGCAGTATGTAGTCGCTGATTCAGGCTCACAGGCGATTATGTCAACAACGTGCGGTGGATTAAAAACATCAGCCAGCGTGATTGATTTCATCAAAAATCCCGACCGGTGGGATTACACCATTGTACTTCCTAAAAACGAGTTAAGCTCAGACGGTAAATCAGCAAACATGGTTATTGATTTCTGGGATGAATCAAAACAATCGCACAGTTCATATCCAACTTCTCGGTTTGTAAATCCAGTCCATCTTTCTTACCTAAAAAGTCATTTTGAGATTATAGATTTTCTTGACATTCGCTAATCCCGATCAAGATAGATGATATTCTGAGCGGGGTATTCTTCAAAAAGCAAAAGAAAATGAGGATTTGAGTATGGCCATCACCGTAGTAGGAAGCGTAGCGTACGACACAATTGAAACACCGGCGGGCAAGCGCGAGCGCTGCCTGGGCGGCGCGGCGACGTACTTCTCGCTGGCGGCGAGTTTTTTCACCGATGTGCGCGTCATCGCTGTTGTAGGCGAGGACTTCGGCAAGCGGCAAGAAGCCGTCTTCGAGGCACGCAAGATCGACACGCGCGGCATCGAACACACCGCGGGCAAGAGCTTTTTCTGGGAGGGTTCATACCTCGAAAATCTCAACGAAGCCAAGACGCATAACACGGAGCTGAATGTCTTCGCGTCCTTCGAGCCGAAAATTCCCGAAGCTTACGCTGACTCGGAGTTTCTCTTTCTCGCCAACATCGATCCTGTCCTGCAGCGGCGCGTGCGCGAGGCCATGCCGGATGTGAAGCTGGTGGCTGGCGACACGATGAACTACTGGATCAAGGATCATCGCGCGGCGCTGCTGGAAGTTTTGAAGGGCCTGGACATTCTGCTCATCAACGACACGGAGACAAAGATGCTGGCCGCGAACAACAACCTTGTACAAGCCGCGCGCGCGGTCATGGCCATGGGGCCGAAGACGCTGGTCGTCAAGCATGGTGAGTACGGCGCGACGCTCTTTCATGGCGAAAAGATTTTCAAAGTTCCCGCGCTTCCGCTTGAAGAAGTCATTGATCCGACCGGCGCGGGCGACAGCTTTGCCGGCGGCTTCTTCGGCTATCTGGCTTCGCAGCCGGAGCAGACTCCTGAAGCTTATCGCCGCGCAATGTTTTACGGCAGCGTGATGGGTTCGTTTGCTTGCGAGCGCTTCGGCACCGAGCGCACGCAGCAGCTTCCACGCGCGGAGATTGACGCGCGCTTCAACCTTTTCCGCGAGCTTACGCATCTTGCTTAAAGTTTTCAAAACGGCGCAGCAGATCACACGCACGGAGCGGCTCATTGTGATGCTCTGCTGCGCGGTGGCTTCGATCTGCGCGATCGTTTGGAGCTGGCGCAATGGCGCAATGCTCAACTACGGCGATGCCGTCGCGCATCTGCACATTGCGCGGCGGGTCTTCGATGCGCGCCTGCCAAGGCTGACGGAGTTAGGCTCCGTGTGGCTGCCGCTGCCGCATATTTTGATGCTGCCCTTTGTGCAGAAATACAGTTGGTGGGCCAACGGCGTGGCGGGCATGATTCCCTCCGCGCTCGCTTATCTCGCTGCCTGCGTGGGCATCTATCGGCTCTCGCGCCATTGGCTCTCGCCCACTGAATCCGCGCTGGTGCTGGCTTTTTTCGCGCTCAATCCCAATCTGCTTTATCTGCAAACCACGGCGATGACCGAGCCGCTTTTTGTCTGCGAGATGGTTTGGGTTGCGGTGTGGCTGGTCGAGTGGCGCACAAGTTTGAATGACGACGCACAGCCCACCGGCCGGTTGCAATGCTTGATTGCGGCGGTGCTGATTGCCTCCATCTTCACGCGCTACGATGGTTGGATCATGGCGCTCATTGCGTGGACCTGCATGGGAGTCATGCTGCTACGCCGTGGGCGCTTGCGTTCGGTAAGCTTCTGGATCGCCAGCTTCTTCATCCTCGCCGCGCCGATTGCGTGGTTCGTTTACAACTCCGTCGGCTTCGGCGATTGGCTTTACTTCGCGCGCGGTCCCTATTCGGCCAAGGCGATTGAGTTGCGCACCATGTCGCATGGAAACGGGCCACCGCATCCGGGCTGGCACGATCCTTGGGTCTCGCTGCTCTTCTTTGTCAAGGTTGCGGAGATGGATGCCGTGGCCGCCGCGTGGGGCAACGTGCTGCTAATTGTGAGCCTGCTGGGAACAGCGTGGGCCTGGCTCACCGCGCGCAAGCGAGCCTTCACCTGGGCGCTGCTGCTTTGGTTTCCGATTCCGTTTTACGCATACTCGGTGGCTTACGGTTCGGTGCCCATTTTTTTACCGCCGTGGTGGCCGCACTCCTGGTACAACACACGCTATGGGATGGAGATGCTGCCTGCCTTTGCGCTGAGCGTTGGCTTTGCCGCGCATATTGCGCTGGCATTAGTGAATGATTTCAAGGCGCGCGAGATTGATGCGCGCTGGGTGCGCTGTGCGGCAGGCGCGTTGTTTGCGCTGATTGTTGTGAACGCAGCGCTGATGGTGCGTGAGCGTCCGCTGACTTACGTCGAGGGAATCAAGAACATTGAAGCGCGCCGGCAGTTTGAAATCGAGATTCCGCAAGCGCTTCGCAAGGTACTGGTTGCCAGACCAACTGCAACGATTCTAATGGACACATCGGTCTATCCGAATCTGGTCGCATTCACGGGAATTCCTTTGCGGCAGACGATCAATGAGAGCGATCTGTGGATCTTCGATGAAGCCTTGAAAGCGCCTGCTGCTCATGCTCAACTTGTTCTGGCGTTTGACGGCAACGCGGTGGATCAAGCCGTGAAGGCGCACCCGGACGGGTTGACTCCCGTTCGCCGTTTTACAGCGCATGGTCAGGCTTCGGGGACGTTGTATCGTTCGGATGCTGTTCTACTGCTGAAGTGATTAAAATAAGGCTGAATAGTACGGGCTTCAGCCAGCGATAAAAGCAGTCGTTCGCTTTCGAGAAAAGGAAGGGTGGTATTCATGTCAATTTTCGATTCTTGGCGTGAGAATGCTCTCGCTGACAACGATCTTCTTCACAGAAATGATGAAAAGGGAGACGTGTTTACCACGCCACGTGATGTCGACTTTGCTTTCAGGACCCGCGAAGGCGTAAGAGCTTCGGACCTTTGCGATTATATCAAAGGTATGAATTTCGGAAACCCAAGCGTCAGCAAGGGTGATGATGGTGTGTATTGGGTAGTCAATATTATTCACATGCCCATTACTCAACAACTTCTATGTTCTGTATCCGCTCACATGGTCAGCCTGGGAAAAATTTATGGAGTTGAGTACGATGGTTGGGGATCGATCATTCAGAAATCATGAATGAATCAGCGAGTATTCCCTCAGGGGCTAAAGCCCACAGTGTTTTTTCGGTTTTCTGTACGGGCTGAAGCCCGTACCCTTCAAGCGGTGATAGCATCGGTCAAGGAAGCATGATGAGTTTGACTCTGGCACAATTCGCGCAGCCTTTTGATTTTGACCGCCTGCAACAGATGGTGGTGGTGAACGGCGCCATTGGCCGCCTGCTGATGGCTTGCCTGCTGGGCGGCCTGGTGGGCATGGACCGCGAGTTCAATCGCAAATCTGCCGGCGTGCGCACCAACCTGCTGATCTGCATGGGCTGCGCATTTTTCACGCTGCTCTCGGCGGTGCTGGCCGGTGACGCCAACCCTGATAAAGGCCGCGTGGCCTCGAACATTGTGCAAGGCATCGGATTTCTCGGCGCGGGACTGATCCTTCACAATCGCAGCCGCGTCAGCGGCCTCACCAGCGCGGCCAGCATCTTTGTTGTCGCTTCCATCGGCATGGCCTGCGGCGCGGGACTTTATGCGGCGGCGGCCGTAGCAACGATCATCGTCATTACAGCGCTGGAGGCCGTCGGCTTCATCGAACGGCGTGCCAGCATCAAAGCTTATCCTCTCGTCTACGAGGTGCGCGGAGCCGATCAGACACAGCTTCTCAACTCGATTCTGCACGCGATGGACAGCTACAACCAGCGACTCACCGGCGTTGAATCGAATCCCATCGGCGAGTTGCAGCGTGTGAGTTTTTCGCTCACTACAACCAAACGCCAGCACGGCCATCTGCGCGCAAAACTGCTTGCTTTACCGGGCGTTTCCGCGCTCCACACTTACTTTGATCCGGAGGAAGATTGATTCCCTTTACCAAAGCACACGCCTGCGGCAATGACTTCTTGGTTGTGACAGAAGATGCCGCGGCTAATTACGATTGGGCTGAGTTGACGCGGCGTTTGTGCGCGCGCAACACCGGCGTCGGCGCGGACGGTATCGAGTTCTTCGCCTGGACCGGCACGAAGTCAGGACGCATTCGCCTGCATAACTCCGATGGCTCCATCGCCGAGATCAGCGGCAACGGAACGCGTTGTGTGGCCGCATGGATGGCGCGTGAACGCGGATTGCAAGTCGGCGATGAACTCTGCATCAAGACCGATGCTGGACCGCGTGTCTGCAAGATTGACGCACTGAAGACGGGCGGAGAATTCACTGTCGAAGTGACCGCAGGCATGGGAGTTCCTTCGTTCGTTCGTCGCACAGTAACGCGGACGAATGAGCTTGAGATCGAGGGCGTCGAAGTGTCCACAGGCAATCCGCATTTTGTCGTCGTAGTGGACAACGCAGAGTTCCGAATCTCTGGATCAGCATGGCGACAGATCGGCGCGGAGATCTGCGTTCATCCTGATTTTCCACATCAAACCAATGTGGAATTTCTACGCGTCCTTAGCTCAACCGAAATTGAGATTCGTATCTTCGAGCGTGGCGTGGGGCCAACAACCTCCTCCGGTACCGGCACGAGCGCTGCGGCGACGGCGGCCATTGCATTGCGCGGCTGCCAGTCGCCGCTTACGGTCGTTGCTCCGGGCGGCGCTCAGACCATTGCATGGGGTGGGCCTGGGACCGAACTGTATCTGACAGGACCTGCCTCGCTGATTGCCCGCGGAGAGGCGTGGCCCGCATGACCGCACTCCTCAAACCTCGCGCTGTTCCGGCCAACGCGCAGGTCGCCGTCGTCTCACCCGCTTCCACTCCGCAGCAGGAGCGCGTGGATCGCGGCCTCGCAGCGTTGCGTGCATTGGATTATGCGCCGCAACCCTCCGAGCACATCTTGGCGCGCGGGCCGCTCTTCTTTGCGGGCACGCCCGCCATGCGTCTCAGTGACCTGCATCAAGCCTTCGCCGATGAGCAGCTACGCGCCATCTTCTGCACGCGCGGCGGCTATGGCGCGAATTATTTACTGGAGGGGATGGATCTCGACCTGATAGCTGAAGGCGTCAAGCCGCTCATCGGCTACAGCGACCTGACCGCGCTGCACCTTTGGCTGCTCGATCAGATTCAAATGCCGGCCTTTCATGGCCCCATGCTCTCGGCGGATTTCGCGCGCGAGGATGGCGTTCATCTCGCCAGTCTGCAAGCGGCGCTGAGCGGAAAGTCCTACACCGTGGGAACGCAGGAGGGTATGCGGCCTCTGCATTCAGGCCGCGCGCGCGGCATTCTCTATGGCGGCTGTTTGAGCATTCTGGTTGCGATGCTGGGCACTACCTACGAACCGCAGACAGAAGGCAAGCTGCTCTTTCTGGAAGATGTGAACGCTAAGCCTTATCAGATCGATCGCATGTTGTGGCAACTGCGCGAGGCAGGCAAGTTGGAAGGTGTGCGCGGCATTGTCTTCGGCGAGATGCTGAATTGCACATCGCCCGGCGCACCGCCGGAGTTGCTCGATGAGGTAATTCTGTGCGCCTTCGAGAATTTCAAAGGCCCTATCTCCATCGGCTTGCGCTCGGGCCACGTCTCGCGCTCCAACGTCACACTGACCTTCGGCGTAGAGGCGGAGTTGCTTGTGCAGAAGGAAGCGCAGTTGCATTTGATTGATGCGGCGGTGAAGGGATAACTTTTATCAGGAGTGAGCCGAAATGTTGGACATGGAAAACAGATCAGTTGCAGCAGAACTCATCCGACAATACCTTGACTGCCTGCTAACGAATGACGAGTTTGATGACCGATACCCTCGCTCCAAGGACGAAGCAATTCTCACCTTTAAGGGGATATTGTGGTTTAGTTGGGACGATCTATATTCGCACAAACTGGAAGGAAAACATCAGCTTTCCGACAAGAATCGTGCAATGTTTGAGCGTTGTATAACGTTTCTTCAAACTGATCTTGAATACACAGGTCCGTTAGCGGGAAGAAGTTGGATAAATATGGTTAAGAGCGCATACAGACGATTGGTAAGTAAAGAGGAGCGAAGAGTGATTCAAGGGAATTTTGACGATCTTTGGTGGCCTTTTGCAACAGAAGATCAGTATCTTCAGCATTGCCATCATGCTGATGCTCCAGAATCGGCGGTGAAATAGTGACAGTCGCAACCAAACACATACATCTCAGCGGCATCTGTGGCACGGCGATGGCCTCGCTGGCGGGCCTATTGCAGATGCAGGGACATCGCATCACCGGTTCCGACAAAGCTGCTTATCCGCCGATGAGCGATCAGTTGCGCGCCATGAGCATCGACGTGATGGAGCCTTACGCAGAGGTTAATCTCGATCCGGCGCCGGATCTGGTCGTCATCGGCAACGCACTCTCGCGCGGCAATCCGGAGGTCGAGCGAGTCCTCGACGAGCGCATTCCTTTCACCTCGATGGCCGCTCTGCTGCATGAAGAATTTCTCACGGGACGCGAGCCGCTGGTCGTTGCGGGGACGCACGGCAAGACGACCACGACGAGTATGCTGGCGTGGATTTATCAAGTTGCAGCGCGGGAAAACCCTGCGCTGGAGCCGTCGTTTCTGATCGGCGGCGTGGCGGAGAACTTTGGCACAAGCTATCAATTGCGATCCACGCGCCCGTTCATCATTGAGGGCGATGAGTACGACACAGCCTTCTTCGACAAGGGGCCGAAGTTTCTGCACTACTTTCCCGACGGGTTGATTTTAACCCACGTCGAGTTTGATCACGCCGACATCTACACCGATCTTGAGGCCGTCAAAACTGCCTTCAAACGATTGGTAAATCTGGTTCCGCGGCGCGGCCTGATCGTCGCCTACGATGGCAGTGACAATGTAACGGAGTGCGTCGCCAAGGCTTTTTGCCGCGTCGAACGCTACGGATTTGCGGAAAGCTCTGACTGGCGCATTCGCAATCTGCGACATGAAAACAGCCTCGCGCGCTGGGAGGTTTGGCGCGCGGGCGCGCTGTGGGCCGAACTTGATATGCGCATGGCTGGCGAGCACAACGTGCTGAACGCCACCTCCGCCGCTGCACTGGCCTTTGGTCAAGGCGTCAGCAAGGAGGCAATCCGCGAAGCATTGGCAACGTTCAAGAGTGTGAAGCGGCGGCTCGAAATTCGCGCAGTCATCAACGGCATTACCATCATCGACGACTTTGCGCATCATCCGACGGCGATCCGCGAAACTTTACGCGCACTCAGGAGTGTATATCCTTCGTCGCGATTGTGGGCAGTTTTGGAACCGCGTTCGAATACGCTGCGGCGCAAGGTGTTGGAGGCCGATCTTATCCAGAGTTTGCGCATGGCCGACCGCGTGGTGCTGGCTGGAGTTTTTCAGCAGCAGCGCATTCCCGACGCAGAGCGCTTGCATCCGGAAGATGTCGTCCACGCGCTCAACGCCGCCGGTACGCAGGCTGAACTCTGCCCTTATGTGGAGGCCATCGTCAACTTCATCGCCCCGCAACTCAAATCGGGGGACGTAGTGGCGATCCTTTCCAACGGTGGATTCGACGGTATTTATGAGAAACTTCCTGCACGGCTTAATGAGCTTCAAAACTAATTTGACGGAATGGCGTGTATGATCCCATATCTGATTTTTATGGCCACGATGGTGGTCACCGGAATCCCCACGGCGCTGCTGTTCATCCCCTGGTGCGCGCTCACCGGTGACGTACTGCCACTCTACAAGGGCACACGTTTCATGCTCGCGACAAGTTGCCGGCTGGCCGGGGTGCGATTCGCTGTTGAAGGCCGGGAGCGCATTCCCACGGACAGGGCGTGCATCTTCATGGCCAACCACGTTTCCAACCTCGATCCACCTGCGCTGATCTCGCTGATTCCGGGGCGCACCTCGGCCTTCATGAAGCGCTCGCTGATGGAGATGCCGATTTTAGGAACCGGTTTTCGACAGGGCGATTTCATTGCTGTCGAGCGCTCCGGCAGCCCGGTGGACGCGGAGCGCAGCGTGGCCGCAGCCAAAAAAGTGTTGGCCAAGGGCGTACATATGACCACCTTTGTAGAGGGCACTCGCTCCCGGGACGGACGTTTGCTACCCTTCAAGAAAGGGCCATTCTACCTGGCGATGAGTTCCGGCGCGCCCTGCATCCCGGTATCCATCTTCGGCACGGAGAGCATCCAAGGAAAAGGCAGCCTGCGCATCAAGCCCGGCACGGTGCACGTGATCTTTCATGCGCCGCTCGACCCTGCCGAATTTGCCACGCGCGAAGATCTGATGCGCAAGGTTCGCTCGGCCATAGCCTCTGGATTGCCGGAGTGGATGCAGAGTCAGGAATCCAAATGATTGCATCGGTTTTCGTGTTTGTCGTCATTCTCGTCTTAAGTATTCCCTCGGCGGCGATCTTCATCCCGCTAGCGATGATCACCGGCGACGTGCGGCCGCTTTACATGGTGACCTGCTTCATCGTCCGCACCGGTTACTTTGTCGCTGGCATCCGGCTGCGGGCCGAGGGGCTGGAGCAGGTTCCCGCTGGCCGCGCTTGCATCTTCATGGCCAACCATGTTTCGAACCTGGATCCACCAGCCCTGATTGCGCTCCTCCCCGGTTACACCTCGGCTTTTTCCAAGCGATCGGTCTTCAATATCCCTGTTTTTGGCTACTGCCTCAAACTGGGGGAGTTCATTCCCGTGGACCGCACCGGCGACGCGGCCAGCGCCAAAGAGAGCGTGGCGGCGGCCCAGCGGGTATTGGAAAAGGGGCGGCACATTACCACCTTTGTCGAGGGCACACGCTCCAGGGACGGCCATCTGCTGCCCTTCAAAAAAGGACCATTCTATCTGGCTATGCAAACCGGAGCGCCGTGCATTCCGGTGTCCATCTACGGCACGGAAACGATGATGGCCAAAGGCAAATTTGGTATCAAGCGGGGGACGGCGCACTTCGTTTTTCATGCGCCGGTTGATCCCAAGAATTATGCCACGCGCGAGGAGCTCTCCGAGGCAGTGCGCTCAGCGATCGCTTCCAGCCTGCCTGAGTGGATGCGAAGCTGATGGCAAAATCGATAACTATCGCACGAGCTCCTTGCTAACTCCTTATCCTGCTTCGAATATAAAGACACTAATCGATCTACTTCGAGGCCGTCGGTATCAAAATGTCTGTTATCGAGTAGGCCGGAACGGTAACGGAAAAAGCAGATCCAATATCTTTGATGGGAGTCTTGGCGACGGGGCTGCCTGCCTGGAGCGCTTCCTGGCCATAGTCGAAGCGCAGGCCTGCGGGGGCGTAACTGCCTCCATTCAACTTTATCTTCACCTCGACGGGAATCTTCGCGTCCTTGTTAATCAGTAGAACTCCTATGCTTCCATCGATTCGTCGAGTGGCATGAACAGCCAAAGTGGATCGGCTGGAGGTAGCCGTCACAAACTCGTCGCCGGGATGGAAGGCTATGATGTGCAGCATCTGAATGCCGAAGTAGCCCGGTTGCGGCTGATTGCCATCACTCAGGAAGGATTGGTTATGCAGCTCCATCCAATCGCTGTTGATGGTTCCAGACTCAATTAGTAGCGCGAAGGCATCGGCGGCGAAGAGCGCATCGACAATCGGATGCTCAATCTTTGGCCATTCAATTGGAGCCATCTGCGTGAAGGCAATCCGGGGGGCATGGCCAGCGGAACAGAACTTCTGATTATAAACAGCGTCCGAGAAAATGCCTTTCAATTGTTCTTCCGGCGCACGCAGCACGGAATCGTCATCCCTTACTTTATAATCGGGTGCAAGAGTATCCCCCGGCCTCCATGCCAGAGAGATGAAGTCGATGCTGCCGCATGCGGTCTTGAGAATATCCACATTCCAATCAGGAGCTAAGTGGTACTCGGAAGGGATAATCATGGAAGCCCCAATCCAGACAGAAGGATCGACAGCCTTCATGGCCTTTGAGAACTCTATCACGCGCGCTCCATAAAACGAAGGCGAAAGATTCGGGTTCTTGCGTCGCTTGCTGTTGTCCTTTGGGTCGGGAGGATAAGGCGCATGAAGGTCTTCCTCACTATCACGATGATCGCCGTACCAATCGCCGTAATAGTATCCGTTCTTGTAAACCTCGCTGCCTATCTCCCATAGTTTGATCCCCAACGGCTTGGGGTGGTTGGCGCGCAGTAAATTCAGACCGTCGTCGTCGGTCAGGGGCGCTTGAGCTCGCAACCCGGCCCAGTAGCCTACCGTCTTCCAGTCCTGGCCTGTACTGTCTTTGCCAATCACTTTGCTATCATTGGGGTCACCGTTGGCGTATGCCACCCAAGCCGCGGCCTCGGCTGGCTCTCCGCCGCCGGTTCCTGCCGCGTTGGATCCATAGTTGACCGTGATGATCGCGGTTCCCAATTTATCCAGGAACTGGGCGATATGGCCCATACTGTTTTCGCCGGGGTAAAAGCGCTCAGGCGGCGGGTTGAAATTCTGGTAGTGCGTTCCGGAGTTCGTCGCCCAGTGATAGAGATCCGGATAGGAGCCATAGCCGCCAGGATAACGGATCGTGTACATCCCAGCGGAATGGAGATACTGCCAGACAGCGGGTTTGGTGGTTCCGCTGTCATAAACATTTGTATAAACGCCCATGGCTTGAACCGTCATGGGATTGATGGAGCTATTCACGTCCACTTGCACATTGGCGGCGGACTGGCCCGCGCCGATCACGGCCCCGCAGAGCAGAAATCCAACCGCAAACCCTGCGCACGATCCTTTGCGAAGCCTCATCCAATTTGTGACCAGATCCATCTTCCTGTTCCTTGTCCAATTAACCGGCGGAATCATGATAACACCAACGGTTAAAAGTTATACTTGGCCGAAATCTCAACGACACGCCTTCCAAACCGGAATTGCGCATTTCCGAAGTCCGAAGGGAAGCCGTAACCGGCCCCAGTACCGCTGTTACCAATGTAGTTGAATCCAGTTCCATTCGCGATCAGCGTCTGTTCGGTTGGAAATTTGCTGGAGAAGCTCCAATTCGGTCGATTGATGAAGTTGAATGCCGACAACTGGAACTGCAAGCTCTCCTTTGCGCCAAGTTTCACATCCTTGCCAATGCGGATATCAGCGTCAAAGAATCCGGGGGCATGAATATACGGGAACTCAGCTGGTCCGTTCACACCGAACTGCGGCAAGCGGAAGCAATTGACATTGATGTACTGGTGCTTCGCCAAGCCAGAGCGCGGATCGCAAGTAAGCACCGGCTGCAGCACGACATCCGGAGTTCCAAGAAATGTGAGATTGTTGACCGTGTATTGATTCCCTCCATTGGGAAGGTAGATCGTTCCTCCCAGCCCAAGGTTGGAACCCAGGACGCGTTGGGCGTTGGGCCCGCTTTGCAGATTCATGATTCCGGCGACAGTCCAGTCATTGGCCAGCAAGCGAAACACCAGTTTGCCGCGGATGATTGACCCTGTGTTATAGGAGATCGTTCCCTTGACAATATGCGAGCGGTCATACGACAAGGGGCCGTAGTTTGGCCGGATGTTGCCAGAGTCGATCACATTGCCTGTGCTATAGGAGCCCAGGACTCCAAGCACCTTGGACCATGTGTAATTGGCGTCATAGGTCAGTTTGCCTTGCGTCTTTTTGATCGATGTCTGAAGCGAGTTGTAGTTCGAATACAGGATGTGCCTTGCAACATTGACCTGTGTGTAGAACGAGTAGGGGCGGAAATCGTTCACATGATTCTCGCCGCTGAATCCCTGAGGAGAGTTCACCTCACCGGTATGCGGGTCCGGATTGTAAAGAGTCCCGATCGGCAGCGCGTTGATGTTCTCCAGATCACCAGAGGCTCCCTGCTCGTACTGCGTCAGCAGGTGGCTGCTTTGGCTGCCTTGATAGGAAACCTCGAATACCGTAGTTGTATTGACCTGTTGTGAGATTCCAAAGCTATAGGTGTACGTCAGCGGTTGCTGCTTGTCATCCTCACTCAGGCCAAAGCCCACGCCAGAAGTCCCCGCCTGGGTTCCGTTGCCACCGCCTACGCCAGCGGCAGGAAGCAGCGCGGGAATATCCCGCAAGAGCAATCCGCCACCGCCCACAGTGGCGTAGACCTGGCCTTGGGCCGTTGCCTGCTGCTGATTGACATCGTTCCATGAGTCATGCGAGCGGTAAGCGCCGATGCCGCCCCTGATAACGGTCTTCCCGTTGCCGCGCAGATCATAGGCAACACCGAAGCGCGGAGAGTAAAAGACCGGTGTGGAACCAGCTCCGGAGTTAGGAATGCTGTTGTCCAGAGCATGCCAAGTGTAACCCGGATTGACTACAGTGGATTTGACCACGTAGGCGCCGTTACTGATCGAGGCCGAGGTCTGCTTTGCATATAGGGCAGGATCCCAAACCGCCATGCCCAGGCCGTGCGCATCCTGCCAGGGACCAACATGGCCAATGCGCACGCCGATGTCCAGCGTCAGCTTCTTGTTGAACTTCCAGGAGTCGGTCGCATAGCCGTCAACCGTCCAATAATACAGGTCGCTATTGGTCTGGAAGTTGTATTGATTGAACTGCTGAATCTCTCCCATAAAAAAACTGGCGAGATAATTGCCTGGAGCGGGATAGTTGGCATACGCATTGGACTGCCCCGGAAGATTGGGTTCATAGATTCTTTGCGATGATGTAGCACCAAAGGTACTGAGATTTCCCAAATAGTATTGCTGAATCTGGCCGTTGGATGCAACGTTCAGATCGGTTTGGTTGTTGGTGGCTCGCTCGGCGTAGACACCGATTTTGATGGTGTGCGTCTTGTGCACCTTGGTAAGATTGTCGCCGCCATTCGGGACAAACTTGTGCTGAAAGATGGGCGAGGAATAATCGGGGAAGAGCGCCAGCGGCAACCCGTCATAGCCGTAGTCGTAGAGTTGCGGATATTCGAGAGTTTTGAAGATGCCTTGATAGGGATAGCCAATGGTGCTAGCTAAATCCGCGCCCTTCTGAGCGATCTCATTGCCGCCGAGGTTGAGGCTTGAACCGCCATACAACTCGTTGGTCATGGAGCTTGAAAGGACTTGAGTGAAATTAAAGGATGCGGTATGGGAAAAGTCCTGATTCAAAATGCCCGCAGGCGTGTTGATTTCGCCAAAGGGCTGCTGAGGCGAGTAGAAAATCTGTTGTGGGTTGCGGCCATTGCTGTGCTGGAAGTCGTAGACAAAGTACAACTTGGCGTTGTCGGAGAAGGCGTAATCGACACGGACCCTGGCCTGGTAGGAATCCGCGTCTTGAAGATTGACCTGCCGATAGTTGAAGAAACTCTGCTCCGTCCCGGACTGATTATACGTAAATGGAGTCCGGTTAGGCAGCGGAATAAGACTCATCAGGGCCGTTGCGCCCGGATCAATATAACCCTTGGGAATCTGGCCTACGTAGTTATTTTGAGGTGGATTTGGACTCCCAGTATTGACGATCGGCGGACCATCGGCCCCCTGGACGCCGTTCACGGGACTCGGGCCTGGAGTATTTCCTGTTGGGATATTGCAGATATGGATATAGAGCGCTAACGCGGCCCCGGGCGTGGTGGAGCAGCTCGTCGCATTGTCGGCGACGCCGAAATAATTTGTAGACATATCTTCCTGACTGAAAGTTCCCTGACGCATGGCTGCCGTGGGAACAAGCGCATCGACTGTTCCAGCTTCCGCGCTGCCGTATGCATAGACATTGCGCTGCAGATAATCTTCGCCGCTGGCGAAGAAGACGAGCTTCTTATTGTGATTGAAACTGGTTCCGGGAATGGAGACCGGACCGCCGATATTGCCTCCAGGGTAGATATAGCGATCCGCTGGCTTGGGGTCTTGATCCAGCTTGCTAAACCAATCCTGGGTGTTCAACTGATAGGTGCGGCCATACGCATAAATGCTGCCGTGATACTCCGATCCACCGGACTTACCTACTGCGGTGATGACAATCGGTCCCTTGGCGCTGTCCGCGCCGAAGTTGGAGGTCTGAACGTTGACCTCTTGAACATTGTCCATATTGATCACCTGATCGGAACTGGATCCATTTCCAGGATCGGTGATATTGACGCCATCGCTGACGATGGAGATGCCCTCTGGCGAGGTGCCGTTGGCGGCATAGTTGCCGGTTTGGCCACCAACCAGTCCGGGATCGGGCGCCAGGTTATCCGCGCCTTGACCTTGCGCAACCTGCGCAAAGCCGGGCAGGGTCTTAATCAGCTCGGTCACGTCGCGCCCCTCCACCGGCAGACGCTTGATGTCTTCGGCGGTGATCAGAACGCTACGCTCGCCGCTGGTAACAATAGCGCTGGGCGCGGAGGTGACAGTAATTGTCTCTTCGACGGCGCCGACCTGCAACTTGATGTTGGTCAAATTGCGCTGGTCCGACGGGTGGAGTTCGATCCCTTTCTCCTGGAAGGAGTCGAAACCTGCGTGCTCCACCTTGATCGAGTAGGTGGCAGCAGGCAGAGCGGTAAAGCTGAAGTAGCCCGAACCATTACTTACGGTTGTTCGCTGATCCTTGGATGCTTCATTGATGAGCACAACCTTGGCGTTTAAAACCACCGAACCTGCTTGATCGTACACAAAGCCGGAAAGGGTCGCCGATATTGTCTGGCCCTGGCCTTGAAGTGCAAGGAACAACAGTGCCAGTAGGGCAATAGCCAGTGTTCTGAATCCGGCAACAGACTTCGATTTATGCTCCGCTACAGCAATCGCATTGTCTCCGCAATTGGCAGCCGGAAAGATTCCATTTGAATTCATCGCGTCAATTCTCCGATCTCTCATCTCGCTCTCCGAATCTTGGATGGCAGCCTCCGTAAGCCGGAAGCTGCCATGGAGCATTTGTCTTTACTAGTTAACAGTCAGCGTAAACTGAATGGTTTGAACTGGCGGCGGGTTTGGCGCCGCAGTTGCCGGGGTGATCGTCGCCGTTACCGTGAATTTTGACGACCCGGGCGGGGTGGTGAACGTGGCGCTGGAGGAGGAACCACAACCGCTGGTCCCAAGCAGGCAGCCGCCCATCAGAAGAAGCAGAAGCGCCGTTGTCCGCCAAACTGAACTGGCAACGCGAAGAGCGCGTTTTCTTGCCAAGCCCAGGAACAAACTTGGAAGCAGCAGACACAGACCCATGAACGCTTCCAGGGCAGGCCGGCCGGGGAGATGCGGAATGGCCGCAATTCCAGACTGCGAGGGGACGATCGGCGGGGGCTGATTAACCACCACTTGCAGCGATACCTGCTGGCTCAGAGAGCCGGTTGGGAAGGTTACATAAGGCGGTGTAAATGAGCAGGAAGCGTAGGCCGGCAACCCGTTGCAGGCCAAACTGATGGTTCCAGGGCCGCCTGTGGTCTGAGCAAAACCGGCGATTGCGTTGAAAGTCAATGTAACCGGCGCTCCACCACCGACGATGTTCGGCGTGCTCGTGGCCATGGTAATGGTTGGCGGGGAAACCAGTAGCGCGACTGAGGTAGAAGAGGTTGACGCGTTAAAGTTCGAATCGCCGCTGTAAGTGGCTGTGATGTTATAACTGCCGGCGGTCAGGCTGGAGGTCGTAAAGCTGGCCATGCCCGAACCATTGACCGGTCCTGTTCCTAGCACAGTGCTTCCATTCAGGAAGGTTACTGTCCCCGTTGGTATACCGTCAATGCTGTTGGAAACCATCGCGCCGAGCGTGATGGTTGCGCCCACGTTGATGCTGATTGGATCGGTCCACAACGGAGGAGTAGCGACAAGAGTTACAGATCCTGTAGCGGTTGCCGCCGTATTCACGGTCAGATTCAAATTCGTTGAAGCCGCGGAGGCAAAGTTGTTGTCTCCGCTATAGCTGGCGCTGATTACATGCTGTCCGCCCAGGAGCCCGGTAAGTGCGATTGAGGCTGCATTATTGGTCAGCGGCACAGGAGTTTGCGGAACGGTGTCTACGTAGAAAGTAACCGTTCCAGTTGGGGTGCCCGCTCCTCCAGCATTGGGTGTGAGTGTCGCGCTGACCGTAACTGTCTGGCCAAAAGCCGGATTTCCAATTGGCGAGGTAACAGCAATAGCAAGTGTGCTCGTAGTCAGGTGGGTTCCATTGCCGTTCAGCGTCAAGGCGCTGCTGTTCAAAGCGTTGCCTGAGAATGTTAGAGTTTCACTCTGCAACCCCTTGGTTTGCGGAGTGAAAATTGCGGCCACTGTGCAATTCGCACCCGGATTGATCGAACTTGCCGCGCAGGTGGAAGAACTCTGGACGGCAAAACTAGCCATTCCAGTCCCCGATGCTGTGTAGTAAGGCGAGTTCAACGTCAATTGCGTTGTGCCGCCGTCAGAGACATTCGCTGAAACTGCGGAACTCGAGTCCAAAACATTCACGTTGCCGAAGTTTAGAGCTCCAGCGCTGCGGTTCACTTCGACAACACTGGCATCAGCCGCATCCGCCACATACAGATTGCCGTTGCTGTCGAGAGCTATCGCGTTCGGTTTGGCAACCAAACCTTCCATTGCCGACTGGAAATTCTTGTTCAGCAGGCCACTGATGGTTGGAATCCTGTAGAGCGTACCGCTGCCCGCGTCGGCAGCATATAGGCTTCCGCCCGCATCCACGGCTACTCCCGCCGCGCTGGTCAGACCACTCAGAACCGTCGTCTGCAGGCTCGTCGGAATCGCGATCTGAACAACCTTGTTGCTTCCCGCGTCGGAAACATACAAGTTACCAGCGGTATCGGCGGCAACCGCAACTGGAGTTGTGAATCCGCTGCCAACCGTACTCACGAGGCTCTGCGCTTGCAGATTGCCGGAGCGTGCAACCAGCAGCACGCGCGCGTTTCCGCTATCGGCAATATACAGATTGTTTGCCTGATCGAGAGCCAATCCGGACGCGCCCTTCAATCCAGTCGCCAGCACAATGGGAGTGCCATAGAGGCTGTTGATATAGGGCAATTCGACCACTTGATTGTTGCCAGAATCACCGACATAGAGATTTCCTGCGCCGTCGATCAGCACCGCGGAGGGATTGCTGAAGCCACTGGCCACCACTGCTGGCGTGCCGCCCGGAGTGGTCATGTAGATCTTACCCGCATCCGCCACATAGGAGTTGCCGCTGGCATCAACCGCAACGGCGCTGGGAGCAGCCCAGGTTGTGCCTATCGCCGTGACCGTGCCCGGATCCACATTGAGCAGAGGAGCCATGCCCGTTCCGGAGAGAACTGCCTGACCAAGCAGGGTGCCATTGTTGTTCCACGCGCTGATAGCTCCGGTTTGCAATCCTGCGGCCGTTGCAGTGTAGGTAACACTCACCGTACATTCGGTGCCTGCTGCATAAGTCTTTCCTTGCGTGCATCCGTTTGTTCCAACGGCGAAGGCGCCTGCTCCGCCGCTCACCGTGAAGCTTCCAAAGGTTGCCGGCGAGAGGAAGTAAAGATCCAGTGAGGAAGCGCCAGTAGCCGTGCCAACTCCCGTGTACCCCAGAGCGAAGTTGCCCACGGTCAGATGGTTGATCGAGTTGCCATAGTTGCCCACGTAGTAAATGTTGCCGTAGCCGTCGATGCCCGCGCCGCTCTGCGCGTGATTTGAACTCATTTGAGCGCCGCTGGTCAATACATATTGATTGGCAGTGCTGATCGAGCCATTCTCATAAGGAATCTCGAGCAGGCGCGCGTTGCCGGTATCGGAGATATACAAGTTGCCGCCAGTGTCAAGCGCCACACCTGTAGGATTACTCAAACCCGTTCCTATGCTGGTCGCGGCAGCCGTCCCGGTCGTCGTCGGGAAACTGGCTGCGGTGAAGTAGTAGACTCCATTCCCATCCGCATAGTACACATCTCCAGCAGGATCGACGGCCAACTGAGCGCCTCCCACCGAGGGCAGACCATCGACCAGCATAGTCATCGTGCCGTCAGCCGCGGCAAATTCGAGGATGCGGTTTTTGCTACCGCTGGTTGCACCGTCATACTTGTCAACAACATATACATTTCCGCTGCCGTCCAGAGCTATATCCGATGGCTGAACGTAGGAACCAACCGTAGCGGTAAGCTGCCAGAAGAACTTGCAAGGCACGGTGTTCGATGTGATAGGCGCCGTGCATCCAGTCAGCGAACTCACCGCATTCCCGGAGGCATATGAGCCATTGACGAAAGGAATATAGATGATGTTGCCGGCCTCATCTCCCACCCACAGGTTATTTCCCGTGTCCGAGAATACGCCGTTGGAACCGTAGCCAAGACCGGTGAGCAGCGTAGTCTGTGATCCGCCGGCAGCGGGAACTTCCTGTAGATACGCCGTTGCCGGAAAACTGTATGGCGCATCGACAAAGAAAATATCCCCTCTGCTATTTCCAGCCAAGTGCCCGGCTGATCCTTGATAGTTGAAAGGCGAAGATCCAGGAGCGCCGTTGACTGCCGATACATAGCCGGTGGAGGAGAAGATCGCGGCAGTGGTATTCGGCGGCGGAGCGTTAATCACCAATGACGCGCTCGATGCGGAGGCGGAGGTAGCGAAGTCAACATCGCCGGTATAGCTCGCCGTGATGCTATAGGTTGCCGGTGTTAGCGTCGAGGTGGTAAACGTCGCCAGCCCTGGCCCGCCAACAGTAGCCTGCGTAGCCGCAACTCCGGAGGCCAGCACTGTGTTTCCATTCAGGAACGTCACGGTTCCCGTCAAATTCCCGGCGGCGCTCGGAGTTACTGTCGCGCTCAAAGTGATGCTGCTGCCCAATGTTGCGCTGGTTGGATTCGTGCCCAGCGGCGGCACAGAAGAGAGTGTCACCACCGAAGTCGCTGTCGCGGCCGGATTGACCGTAACCGGCAGGCTGTTATTGGAACTGGCAAAGGCAGTGTCTCCGTTGTAGGTTGCGGCAATCGTGTGCGCGCCGCCTGCCAGACCGCTCAGAGTAATCGATGCACTCCCGCTCGCAATCGCAACATTCGGCGTCTGCGCAATGCTGTCTACATAGAATGTCACATTCCCCGTCGGCCCCGTTCCCGGTGTTATGGTAGCCGTCACCGTAACCGATTGGCCGTAGGCCGGCGTCTCCACAGGAGCCGTAACGGCAAGCGCCAAGGAGGTAACTGCGAGACTTGCACCCTTGCCCTTCAGCGCCAAAGACGCACTGTCCTGCGCGTTGCTTTGGAAGCTCCAGGTTGCGCTTCGAGCGCCCTGCGCCTGAGGTGTAAAGACAGCGGCTACTGTGCAGCTTGTTCCCGCGTTGATCGAACCGCTCGCGGCGCAAGTCGAGGAACTCTGGAAGGCGAAGTCGCCCGAATCGGCGCCGCCAGCAGTGATGACGGAACTGCCAAAGGTCAGCGCCGCCGTGCCGCCGTCTGTAACGTTGGCGGCAATTGCCGCACTCGACGCCAGCACGTTGATGTTACCCAAGTTGAGCGAACCCAAATTCCGGTTCAATGCAGCAACCGCCTTATTCGTCACGTCCGCGGCATAAACATTGCCATTTCCATCCACGGCAATGGCACTCGGCTTGGCGACCACTGTTGTTAAGGTCACCGGCGGATTCAGGCTGGTGTTGATCGCGCCTCCAACATTGGGAACTCGTGTGACGGTGCCAGCTCCGGCATCCGCCGCATACAGGCTGCCACCCGCGTCCACCGCCACTCCAGAGGCCGTCGTTAATCCGCTCAGAATCGTTGTCTGCGTACTGGTAGCCAGTGCAATCTGCACCACCTTGTTGCTTCCCGCGTCAGAGACGTACAGATTGCCGAGATTATCTACCGCAACGGCCACCGGTTTGGTGAATGTCCCGCTCACCGTGGAGACCAGGCTGCCTAATAACAGATTGCCGCCGCGGGATAGCCACAGCACCCGTGCGTTGCCGCTGTCAGCAACGTAAAGATTACCCTGTGCGTCAAGCGCCAATCCTGATGCGCCGCTCAATCCAGTCAACAGAACCATCGGCGTCCCGTACGCGCTGTTCGCATATGGCACTTCTGCAACCTGGTTGCTGGAGGTGCCCGTTTCGGCAACATACAAGTTGCCCGCAGCATCCACAACAACGGATGCAGGAGCATTCAAGCTGTTCACGATAGCCGCAGGCGTTCCGCCCGGCGCTGTCTTATAGATACTTCCGCCATCCGCGACGTAAGTGTTGCCCGCCGCGTCCACGGCAACAGCGCTCGGCGCGGACCAAGATGTTCCAATGGCCGCTACTGTTCCGGGATCCACTTCCAGCACCGGCTCCTGTCCATTGCCGGAGAGTTGCGCAGTGCCCAGCACTTTTCCGGAATTGTCGAGAGCCGTCAATAAACCCGACTGAGGACCGGCCGCCGTCGGCGTATAGGTCACGCTGACCGTACAAACCTGATTGGCTGTGTAAGCGCCGCTGCACGTATTGGTCTGCGCAAAAGGCCCGGTTACGACAAACGAGCCGAATGTCGCCGGAGCCGCAAACGACACATTCATGGATTGCGAGCCGGAAGTTGTGCCCATCGCCTGCGCGCCGAAAGATGCCTGCCCGAAGAGGACATAGTTCAACGAGTTCGGATAGCTGCCAGCATAGGTCACCCTTCCGTAACCATCCACGGCCACGCCCTCATTGGGACCGGATGTCTGGCTCGTATTCAGCGCGTTGCTCAGAGTGTACTGATTGGAAGCGACGATCGACCCATTGATGTTGGGGAACTCAACCAGGCTCTTGGCGCTCTGGTCAGTTACATAGAGGTTCCCACTTGAATCGATTGATACGCCCGTCGGTTGAGTGAACCCAGAGCCAAACGTCCCCGGTAGCGAATTCGTCTGCGGAGCTGTTTCGGCTGTCACTGCCGCAGTCCCTGCGGCCAGGTACTGAATCGTGCTGCGCGAGGTCGTGTCAACATAATATACGTTGCCGGCCTTGTCCACAGCTATCTCTGCGCCACCCTGATCGGGAAGATTGTCTGCCAGCAACGTATAGCTGCCCGTCGATGCAGACCACTCAATAATCATGTTCTGCCCGCCGGACCAACTGGTTCCATAGGTGCCTGTATAACTGGAAAGCGTATAGAGATTTCCGCTTCCGTCGAGCGCGACATCATTGTATTTCAGATAGTAGCCGAAGTAACCCGGAATACCTCCGAAGCCAGAGCATGCTTTGGTCTGAGCCGGCGAAGCAAACGGGAAATTGCCGTTGCTGCCGCACTGACTCAAACTACCAAAGGTTGCGCCCGAAGGATAGCTTCCATTAACGAAGGGAACGAAGATGATCTTCTGGTCGCCGGGATCGGCCGCATAGACGTTGCCGGCCGCATCGACGGCGATGCCGCTGTTGCCACCGCCTCCCAGACCAGAGACCAGCGTCACCGAGTTAGTGCTACCCACGGGATATTCCTCAACCGTTGTGCCTGTGCCGACAAAGACATCGCCGCGGCTATTTGCTGCAAGGTGGCTCACTGTTGGACTAAAGTACGTGATTGGGAAGGCTTGACTGAAAACCACACCCGGTCCCGCATAAGGCGCGGGAGGATTGATCTGCAGCGCAACCGCCGCGGCCGAGTTCGAGGCTGCATTATTGGAGTCGCCAACATAGGTCGCTGTAACGCTGTAGCTTCCGGCGGTCAAAGCGGATGTGGTAAAGGTAACCACCCCTGCTCCGTTCCCGCTCTGCGACACCGTCACACCAGTGGCCAGCGATGTTGCTCCGTTATAGAAGGTGACTGTTCCAGCCAACGTTCCAGCGACAGTCGGGGTCACGGTCGCTGTGAAGGTGATCGAAGCGCCCACGGTAGCGCTGATAGGATTCGATCCGAGCGGCGAGGTTGACGTGATGCTGACGGTCGTAGTCGCAGTCGGCGCCGGATTGACGGTCAGCGGCAGGCTGTTATTGGATGTAGCGTAGGACGTGTCACCGTTATAGGTAGCACTGATCGTGTGCGCGCCGCCGGCAAGACCCGTAAGCGTGATAGAGGCTGCGCCCGACGCCAGCGATACGTTAGGCGTCTGCTGAATGCTGTCGACGAAGAAAGTGACATTTCCCGTTGGCCCCGTTCCCGGCGTCACGGTGGCCGTAACCGTCACGGATTGGCCGTAGACCGGCGTTCCCGCTGGCGCGGTCACAGCCAAACCGACCGAAGTCGAGATAAGATTGGTCACGCCCGTTCCCTTCAGCGTGATGACCGGGCTGTCCTGGGCGTTGCTTTGGAGATTCCAAGTTTCGGTCAGCGCTCCAAGCGCTCCCGGCGTAAACTTCGCCAGCACCGTGCAGAAAGCACCGGTGTTGACTGTGCCGCCATTTGCGCAGGTGGAAGATCCTTCCGCAAAATCGGCTGCATCCGCCCCTGAATTCGTAAAATAGGGCGTGTTGAAGGTGAGAGCAGATGTGCCGCTGTTGGTAAGATCAGCCGTCATCGGCGCGCTGGTTGCGTTCTCATCCACGCCGCCAAAGTTGAGTACCCCGGCAGTTCGGTCCACCTTTGTGGCCGAGGCATCGGTCGCATCTGTCACATAAAGTTTGCCGGCGCTGTCGAATGCAATGCCGGTCGGATGGTTGATCGCTGTCAACAGCGCGGCGGAAATAATACTCGCTTGACCGGTTACAAGCGCCGAACTGATATTGGGAACCCTGGTAATTGTTCCAGCGCCTGCGTCTGCTGCATACAGACTGCCGGCTGCGTCCACGGCAACGCCCGCCGGGGTTGTCATCCCGCTCAAGATTGTTGTTTGCTTGCTAGTGGCGAGTGCGATCTGAAAAACTTTCTTGGCGCCCGCATCGGAGACATATAGATTGCCTAGATTGTCTACGGCCACGGCAACAGGCGCTGTAAATGCGCCGCTCACCGTAGTCATCAAACTTCCGATACCCTGATCTCCGGAACTGGAGAGTTGCAACACGCGCGCATTGCCGCTATCCGCGACATAAAGATTTCCCTGCGCATCCAAAGCCAGCCCAGACGGGCCGCTCAGACTGCTCACCAACACAATCGGCGCTCCATAAGCGCTGCTCGCGTATGGAACTTCCACCACTTGGTTGCTGGAGGTGCCCGTATCAGCAACATACAAGTTGCCCGCAGCGTCAATCGCTACCGCGGTAGGCGAGGAAAGCCCAGTAACTACGGCCACCGGCGTGCCGCCGCCCGCTGCTGTCTTGTAAATCTTTCCCGAATCCGCAACGTAGGTGTTACCTTGAGCATCCACGGCGATGGCGCCGGGAGCGGTCCAGGTCGTGCCGACAGCGGATTCCGTGCCGGGATCGATGTTGAGCAATGCAGCTGTACCGGAGCCGGAGAGAGCAAGGCTGCCCAGAGTATTGCCGGAATTATCGAGCGCCTTGATAACTCCCGATTGCGGACCCACCGCAGTCGGAGTATAAGTCACGCTGACCGTGCAGACCGTATCCGTTGTGTATTGCTGCGCGGCACAGGTTGTTGCAGAAGCAGCAAATGGTCCGCTGACACTCAACGAGCCGAAGGTCACAGTTGAGGTAAACGAAAGATTCAAAGTTTGGGAGCCGGAAGTGGTGTTGATTGGCTGGGCTCCAAATGTAGCTTTGCCAATGATGGCTTCATTCAAAGAGTTCGGAAAAGCGCCTGCATAATATAGGTTGCCGTAGCTATCAACGCCCACGCCTGTGCTGGGTCCGTACTCATTGTTACTGGTATTGGTGAGGTTGGAGTTCCCGCTACTGATCTCATTGCTTAAAGTGTATTGATTCGCAGCGCTCACCGTGCCATTGATACTAGGGAATTCCACGATACGATTGCTGGCACTGCCGCTGATGGCAATTTCGTCGGTCACATATACGTTGCCGCTGGCGTCAATCGAAACGCCCGTCGGATGCGTAAATCCTGAGCCAAACGTCCCCGGTAGCGAATTCGTCTGCGAAGCTGTTTCGGCTGTCACCACCGTGGACCCTGCCGCCATGTACTGAATGGTGCTGCTCGTGGTCGTGTCAACGTAATAGATGTCACCTGCTTTATCGACCGCAATCTCTGCGTTGCTCTGCTGAGGAAGATTATCGGCTAGCAGCGTGTAGCTGCCCGGCGCACTCGCGGGCCACTCGACAATCATGTTCTGACCGCCGGTCCAACTAGTTTGATAAGTGCCTGTATATTTCGAAAGCGTATACATATTGCCACTGCCATCAAAGGCCACATCTATAAACTGAAGAGAATAGCCAAAATAGCTGGGCCAATACTGTTTGCCGATGCACGCGCTGGTCTGGGTTGCCGATGCATAGGGGAAGTTTCCGCTGGCGCAATAGGTGATGCCCGAGAGGGTAGCGCCAGTAGGATAGCTTCCGTTGACGAAGGGAATGAAGATGATCTGTGATTCGCCCGGATCGGCTGCATAGACGTTGCCCGCGGCATCGACGGCAATGCCAACATTGCCATTGTTACCCGAACCGTATGGATTTTTGTCCAAGCCGGAGATCAGTGTCACTGCCGTTGTTGATCCGGCCGGATACTCTTCAACAGAGGCAAATGATCCGTTCACGGAGCCGACAAAGACATCGCCGCGGTTGTTGGCCGCGATGTGGCTGACCGTCCCGCCGTAGCCATCGATCCCGCCAATGCCGTTGGCATAGCTGAAGACCGCTCCTGGGACCTGTCCCAGAGCCATATGCGGTGCGCCCAGGCATAGCGCTGCGGTTGCAATCAAAGCCAGAAGGGCGATCTTGCCCACGAAATTGCCGCGAATCACATTCTCTGATCTGTACATCGTGTCGCTCCAGTTAAATCTATCCTGCCGAATTCAAACCCGCGCGTGCCCGCTGCGCACGCTCAGGATCGCAAGGCGATCATTCGTGTCGACGCTGTAAAACCAATTCTTTGGTTCAGCAAAAAAGCAATGGATTAAGCGGATGGAAATTGACCATGCCGCATCTCCAATTTTCCGAGTACTGCCCTATATCGAGGCAGACTCTCTCAGTAAGGAATCCTCACTTAGGAATCCTCACCCTATTCTCCTTGGCCGCACCGGGGGGGGAGCGGTCAGAAACGCAAGAACTGAATCTTTTGAGACGGTATCGCGCTCCATCATCAGTTGTCAAGGAGTCATTTGAATCATTTTATACGATACAGTAAACGTTTTATTCAGAAGAAGTTGAGTCCCGCCGTTTTTACGGATCATTTGCGCATCCTCGAAATCAGCTTGCCATCCCTCCCCACAGCCGTTAAAGTAAGGCGGGGATTTGTCAGCGCAGTTAATCCCTGGAAAGGATTTTGAAATGGTTTCTCTATTGAGTGAAGATCCGCGCTCTTCGGCGTTGAAATCGTCGTTTTCTCTTATTTGGCCGGGAGCAATCGCTCGGCGTTGTTCTCCTCTTCTGGCACTTGTTTTGCTGCTGGTCCTATTTACGCCAGCCGCATTCGCATTTGCGCACAAGCCCGTCAATGCAACAGTCAATCCATTAAAACTGCATCAGGAGATCGTCGGTTTTGGCGGATCTGAAGCATATAATCAGGGATCGCTCACACATCATCCCCATAAGTTGGAAATTTATGATGCGCTCTTCGGTCCTGACAATGGATTGCATATCGACTTTCTTCGCCTGCGTAATCTTTACCGCTACGAGAACAAACCAGGATTTGACGCCGATGCGGTTGAAATCATGCAGAACGCCAACAAACTGCGCGGCAATCCTATCACCATCATGATGAGTTCCTGGACTCCGCCGGCCTCCCTGAAGAGTAATCATGATGAGAAAAATGGCGGAACGCTGGCCAAGAAAGCAGGACATTATGATTATGAAGGTTTTGCGCAGTATTGGAAAGACTCGATTCTAGCTTACCGCGCTGCCGGTATCGATCCAGCTTATGTCAGCATCCAGAATGAACCGGACATAACAACCGATTACGAAAGCTGCCGTTTCAATCCTACTGAAGCGCCCTTTCATGGCGACAGTTATGCGGGATATGACAAAGCCGTCGATGCGGTCTACGCGGCCTTTCAGACCCTTCCCTCGCCGCCCCGCCTGCTAGGGCCGGAGACCATTGGCATTGGCTATGGAAATCTGCAGGAGTTCATCAAGGCGCAAAATAAAGATCATATTTACGCAGTAACTCACCATCTTTATACCGGAGGCGATAAGAGCCAGCCCGACACCTATATTCCCTCCTTGCAGGCCATCAAGGATCAGAATCCGGGACGGCTCAAATTTCAGACCGAATTCTACACCGAGAGCGGATTCATCACAGCGGAGATGATTCATAACAACATGGTTGCGGAAGATGTGAATCTCTATCTCTACTGGCCACTTACTTGGCCGGGCGGAAATGGCACACTGATCAATCTGGAAACCTCCGCCGACCCTAAAAAATGGAAAAATCCCCAGGGCTGGAATCCTACTGACAGTTACTTCGCCCTAAAGCATTACTCTTACTTCATTCATCCAGGCTACCATCGCGTCGAAGCAACAGGTTCAAACGATCAAATCAAGATCTCGGCCTATCTGAGTCCGAAGGGCGACAAGCTAGTCGTGGTGGTTTTGAATACCGCCCCAGCCGAAGTCAACAGCGTGAAATTGAAGCTGGGAAGTTTCGAGCATGGTAAGTCGCGCGTCTTCCGTACAAGCTTTCCCGACTCTCCCGAGCGCTTTGCATCTTTGGGTGCACTGGGAGTGGACAATGTCATTGTTCTTCCGGCCAACTCTATCGTCACCGTAGAAATTACGCAATGAGTTATTTCACTCCCGGCTCTGCCGTGGCAACAACCGATGTCTGAGAGTTTCAAGCGTCCATCCAAGAAACTCAAAATTTGTGCTAGCAAAGCACACGGAAAGGGTTTCTGGATGGACGAGTATGGCAGTTCAGGGATACCTTTGATAACTTATTCAGCGATCTCAAAGAATCATGCCTAGAAAAACAGCGTCCAGTTCGCAGTGACATTGAGCGCATTGGAAACGCGCGGTGTGATTGCCGGTCCGGCGACGTAGCTCAACCCCAGGCTCAGGTAATTGCCTCGTGAAGCGCGCAGAGAGTAGCTGCCGGTGACCGTGGTTCCAGCTCGCTACACTGTCTTGCCCTGGGAGACAAGATTGTTGGTAAATATCTTGCTGTAGCCGGAGCGGGAGGCTACTGCGGAGAGGACATCGCCCGGACGCGAGCGGAACGGCGCTTTCTCATAGAGCCGCGCCTCGTAGTAACGGGCGTATGGATTGATGGTTTCCGGAACCGTCATGAAAGAACCACCAGCAAACAGCCCCCGATTTGGATGCTCCCGGTTGGGCTTGGTCATTTGATAATCCATGAGCGCGTAGGCGCAGTAATTTCTCGGCTCCGAGCGGCCATTGGACTCATTTCTGTAAGTCGTTGTGTTGTAGATATAGCCGGCGCGAAACCAGACCTCGCGCGCAGCGGCGCTGGCTGCGCGCTGCTAGCCCGCCTCATTGATCAGGACGAGTTTGTCTCCATGCGGAATGAAGCGGAAGCCGGTGTGATTGCGCGCTACTTCCGCCGGTCCACCGTTGGGATCGAAACTGCGCTGCGCGGCGCTTTTGATGTAGGTATTTTCAGGCCCGCGAATCTTGACGTTGAACGAAGGCGCTGTCATAGGGAAGAAGGAAATACCTGCCTCATAGGGCAATACGGCGTAAACGCCCTGCGCCCCCGTCGCCGTTGATCCTCCTACCTAGAGGCCAACGAAATTCATGTTATTGGCAATGTAGCCCGCCTTCACCTCCAGGCGATCCTTCCCGAATTCCTTGTAGAGATAGAGAGCCCACAACTGAAGCGACTTAGGACCAGCGGGGTTCAAGCTTGCCCAATTCCACACCCCGCCCAAATAGAGCTGCGCGTGATGCAGGCCCAGTTGGCGAAGATCGGACGAGAGGATCGGCTGCACAAACATACTCTCGAAAGCGCGCTGGCCCACATAGACCTGCTCATCGGCCGGCACAGGCCATCCAGCAGGTTCTGGGTGTATTGCGGTCCCACAATAACTCGAAAGGCGAGGCCCTTGCGCAAGAGCGCTTGACGATATTCTGAATCAACGTAGATGCTTTCGGAAAACGGCGGCATGGCGGCATCTCCGCCGAGGTAATTCAGATCCACGATGGAACGCACGACGGGTGTTGGGGAATCAGGAAGGCTCTGGCTTGGATGGCTGCTTTGCGCGCTGCCGAATATTCCGGCGCACAACAAGAGCGCGGTGGTGAGCATTCGCCGGATTCTTTGCTCGCTTCTCTTTTGCATTTTTCGCACACCTTCAGTGTTTTTCATCCTCACCTGAAGCATTTCTCCTATTTTTGCAGAGGTGATTTGAATCTCACCCAAGCATGAAGCTACACTACTTTGATGGCGGCTTCAACGTTGCGATGATCCCATCGCCTTCGCGAATGGTGAGGATATGATTTGCCTTGACCTGCGTGAACCGTTCGATTTTCTGCGTGGTTGGCCACTTGACTTCGATCACATCCACGATCTCGACTTTACCAAGCCCGAAGTGAAGGCGCAGGTCATTCTGCGACATCACGCTTCCGCCGCTGCTGACTTCATCCATCTGCACATGCTTGCCCGTGGTCACCCGTACCCGCGCGCCGATGGCCGTCCGGTTGCATTTGGTTCCCAGCAGCTTGATCTTGATCCAGTTCTGCTTGTTGCCGCCGACATTATGCAGCAGGGAGGGCAGATCGTTCATATTCAGGATCAGCATATCCATGCCGCCGTCGTTGTCGTAGTCGCCGAAGGCCGCGCCCCGACTGGAGAAGCGCGCATTGACGCCCGGACCCATCTGGGAAGAGACGTCTTTGAAGCGGCCATTGCCGAGGTTCTTATAAACCAGGCGCGGATTCTTGAAGGTCTCGCCGAAGTTATAGTTATCGATCTCCGGGTAGACGTGTCCATTGACCTGAACAATATCCGCCCAGCCGTCGTTGTCGTAATCGATGAAGCCGCAGCCCCATGCGACATAGTTGTTATTGATTCCCACGCCGGCGATGAAGGAGACATCGCTGAATGTGCCGTCGCCGTTGTTGTGGTAAAGATCGGAGGTATCGTCGGCAAAGTTGGTCTTGAAGATGTCGAACCAGCCGTCGCAGTCATAGTCGGCCACGCCCAGGCCCATTCCGGCTTGCTCGTGGCCGTCTTCGTTGTAGGCGCAACCGGCAATGACCGCAATGTCGGTGAATGTGCCGTCGTGATTGTTCTTGAACAGGATGCTAGGTTCCGAGTCCACCGCAACATAAATGTCCGGCCAGCCATCGTTATCGAAATCGTAAGAGACGGAGGAGATGGAGTAGCGCGGGCCGGGCTTGAGAATGCCGGCCTTCTCCGAGACGTCAGTAAAGGTGCCGTCGCCGTTGTTGTGGTAGAGAATGTCTGTATCGCCCGGCAGGCCGCGCGGGCCGCACATAGTGGGAACGCCTTTCCACTGGCAAAAGTTCATATCGTCCAGGGTAGGTGGCTTGTCCGGGTCTAACTTGATGAAGTTGCAGACGAAGAGATCGAGGTGGCCGTCGCGGTCATAATCGAGGAAGCTGCAACCGGTGCCCCAACGCCCCTTCGCCTGAGCAAGTCCGGCCTTTTGCGTAACATCGGTGAAGGTTCCGTTGCCGTTGTTATGGAAGAGGATGTTATGTCCCCAGAAGGTGCAGAAAAGGTCGTCCCATCCATCGTTGTCATAATCGCCCACGCAGACGCCGGTCTGCCAGCCGCTGCGCGCGAGGCCAGATTTCTCGCTGACATCGGTAAAGGTGCCGTCGCGGTTGTTCTTGTAGAGATGAGTGGTAGGCGCTTTTCCAGCGGGCCAATGTGCGTCGAGGCGGCTTCCGTTGGAGAGATAAATGTCGAGCCATCCGTCATTGTCGTAGTCGAAAAAGGCCAGGCCGCTCCCCTTGGTCTCGATGATGACCCGCTTGCGGTCGATGCCTCCCCACACGTTCGGGATGTTAAGGCCCGCCTGCTGCGCCACATCGATGAATTGGACCGGAGAGGTTGCGGGATTGGTCTCGGCTGCTTCCACAACTAGCGGATCTTTCCAATTCCAAAGGGGAGTGGTCAGCGCGTCGAGCAAGGAACCGCCGAGCACGAAGAGAGAGGAGCCGAGAAAGCGTCGCCGCGGAAAAATCATAGCTTCATACCTTTATCGAGAGATGAATTCGTTGTTGAAAAAATCTATCTGCGGTCATTTGTTTGGCACCTTGGGAAACGGGCGCGCAATAATTCCGACACCCTCTTTGACGGCAATGATTTTATCGACCGGAACGCTGGTCAGTTTATCCACCTGCCCGCTGGGCCAGGTGATGATCAGCGAATCGATCTTGGCGCGTTTGCCGAGGCCGAAGTGAATGCGAGGGTCGCTGGCGGACATATAACTCGTTCCGCCTTTGGCCTGTTCGACATGCGAAACACCTTCGGCAGTCAGCTTCAACGCAGCGCCGAGGCCGTCGCGATTGGATTTTGTGCCGATCAGCAGCACCTCAAGCCAATGATTGGAGTTGCCGCCATCGTTGCGCAGGAGTTCGGGATAATCGCCGCGGCAAACGACGGCCACGCCGACGGCGCCATCGTTGTTGAAATCGGCGGTGGCAAGGCCGCGCCCCGCAATGGGCCGATTAAAGTCAGCACCGAGAGCGTCGGAGGTTTTTTCAAAGTGGCCGTTGCCCAGGTTGCGGAACATCAACAGCGGTTCCTTGTAACTGATCATGCTGTGATACAGGGCGACGTTATCTACCATGGCACCGTTGGCCTGCACAATATCGGGCCAGCCGTCGTTGTCGTAGTCGATGAACTTTGTAGCCACTCCGCTGAGCAGCATGGCCTTGTTGCCGATTCCTGAGTGATAGGTGTCATCGGTAAAAGTCTCGTCGCCGTTGTTGTGGTAGAGGCGGTTCAACTCCATATCCAGATGGGTGATATACACATCCATGAATCCGTCGCCATCCACATCGGCGGCGTCGATGCCCATGCCCGCTTCGTAGCGTCCATCTTCGCTGACAGCCAAGCCGGAGAGGAGGGAAACATCCTTGAATGTTCCGTCGTGATTGTTGAGGAAGAGGAAGTTCGGCCAGGTATCGTTGGCGATGGCGATGTCCGGCCAGCCGTCATTGTTGAAATCGGCCACCACCAGGCCCATCCCCTTTGATTCGGGGATGCCGATGCCCGACTTATCACTTACATCCGTGAATGTGCCGTCGTGGTTGTTGTGGTACAGCTTTATCTTCCGTCCCCGGTAGTTGTTCGGGCTACAGTAGGAGCGATAGCCCGGAGTGCGGTCTCCGCACCATAGATTGGTTTTGGGCGTCCATTCGAGATAGTTGAGAACCACCAGGTCGAGCCAGCCGTCTTTGTCGTAGTCGATCCACGCGGCGCTTGAGGACCATTCACCCAGGTCGGCAACTCCGGCTTTGGCGGTTACATCGGTGAAGGTGCCATCGCCGTTGTTGTGGTAGAGGATGGCGCTGCCATATCCGGTTACATAGATGTCGGGGAAGCCGTCGTTGTCGAAGTCGCCGACAGCGACTCCCTGACCATAGTGGCCTTCAGCGGCCAATCCGGACTTTTCGGTGACATCGGTAAAGGTTCCGTCGCCGTTGTTGCGATAGAGAGCGGAGCGAAGAGGCGTGGCGGGCTTATAGGCGTCGGTGGGGCCGGCCTGGACAAAGTAGAGGTCCATCAGGCCGTCCTGGTTGTAGTCGAGCCATGCGACGCCGGTACCCATGGTTTCGAGATAGTATTTCTCCTCCGATTGCGTGGAGTCCTGCACGAAGGTGATTCCGGCGGACTTGCGGATGTCGGTAAAGTGGACGGGGATGGGAGCGTCCGGCGACTTGGCGGGCGGCGGAGCGGCGCTCTTCTGCGCGCAGCACAGGCTGCCAAGAGCAAGCACGGCGATTGCCGCAGCCGCAAGGTACGAAAATCTGCGCGATCTCGTCATAGTGTCCTGTCAGCGAGTGAGAGCGCCAGTTGCAGCAACTGGTTCCTGTTCGCCACGGTCATAGGCTCATTGGGAGCGGGGGAAGTCTCGGGAGCCTGTGCTAGGAACTGCTCGATGCGGTTGGCGTCCAGGCTGCCGCTGGCGCTGCTGCTCTTGAATCGGCCCAGCACCTCTTTTGCTTTGGCAATCTGTCCGGTCTCGAAGTAGAAGACGCCCAGGACGGAGTAACTGCCCGGCCACTCCGGCAGCAGATCCACCGCGCGCTCAAACTGATCCGCGGCTTGCGGTGTGTTGCCCTCCAGCACGGAAGCGAGTCCCAAGCCCCAGAGCAGTTTGCCGGAGCCAGGGATGCGGGCTTGCCCTTTCAAAAGAATATTCTTTGCGGCGGCAACATCATTGGCGCACATCTCCAGCAATGCAAGCGCGAGATAGTTCTGGTCATCGTCCGGATTGCGAGCGATGGCATCGCGGAAGATCTCCGCGGCGTGGGCAGCATCGCCGAGATGCGCATAAATGTCTCCGAACAACGCCAGGAAGGCATCATCCTTGCGGCCCTCCACGGAGACTTTCCCTGCCGCGTCTAGAGCCTCGGCGTAGCGGCGCTTCCGGAAAAAAGCATTGGCGAGGTCGAATTTCACTTCGTCCGAGTTTGAATTTACCTGCAGGGCCTGCTGAAAGTGAAGAATGGCATCGTCATACATCCGATAGCGGGCGAGCAGAGCGCCGATTCCGGTAAGGGTTCGATAATCGCCGCCACTGAGCTTGTCGAGCTGCGCAATGGTATCTCTGGCCTCCGCGGTCTTCCCCGACTTCAGATAGGCCTCAGCCAGCATGTATAAATCTTCAGGTTGATCGGGATGCTTGCGGAGCTGATCGGTAAGTTCGGTCAAATCCAGTTGATCGCGTGCGCCGGGAGCGAGCTTCGAGCGGCTGTCGAGATAGTCGAAGAGGTGCTCGAAGGGGTACGGACCGGCGGAAGCGTTTTTGGAGAGCGTCTGAAAGACTTTCAAATCGCGGTCGGCGGCTTCTGTCTCATGCAGACTTCTCTCCACCTTGGCGAGCTTGTAGTATCCGGTGGCCGGGTCGATGCTGACACGAACGAATCGCCTGAGCAGGTCTTCGGCCTCGGCGAGTTTACCGCCAACCGTCTTCAGGTTAGCCAGCTCCAGCAGCGCGTCGGGGTAATCCGGATTGGATTTGAGAGCTTCCTGAAACATGGTTTCCGCCGTTGCGGAGTCTCCCTGCCGCTCCGCAATATACCCAAGGCTGAAGAGGCAGGAAGTGTTATGGGGATCCAATTTGATTCCCTGCTGAAGATATTGCCGGGCCTCGTCAAATCTGCCCAGCTCCCGGTAAGAAAGGCCGAGGAAGGAGTAAGAGCGCGCCGAGGGTTCTATCTCAAGCAGTTTCTTGAATTCATCAATTGCCTTGTCGACCTTGCCGGACATGAAATAACTCTCGCCTAGCGCGGCGCGCAGGTCGGCGCGCTGAGGGGCGATCAGAATGCCCGACTCCAAAAGCGGGATAGCATCCTCGAAGTAGTTCTGAGACATGCTCACCTTGGCCATCAGAAAGATTACATCGGTATTTTCCGGCGCTAACTTATGGGCGCGAAGAAGTAAGTCGAGGGCGTCAAGGGGGCGCGACTGATTGTTAGCGGCCTGGGCCAGTAAATGGAGTGCCTCAGGAGACTCTGGATTTATTTTGAGAGCCCTGTTCAATATAACTTCGGCCTTGGCATTCTCTCCGGTGCGCAGAAGAGTCAGACCAAGATTGTAGAGAATTTCAAATGTCCCAGGCCGCAGGGCATCGGCCATTTCCAACTCAAGCTGCGCGGGTTTGTACTGTTTTTCAGAGGCCAGCAGGACGCCCAGAGAGAAATGCACCTGCACATCGCCCTTGTTCTGCGCGGATAACTCCGTGGCCAGCCGCAGCGCTTTCGCGGCCTGCTTGCTCTGGAAGTAAGCATGGATGAGGTTGAAGCTCGTGGCGGAATTTGCGGGATGCACGCGTTCCAGGTGAATGATGGCCTCAGAGAGAGATCCCTTGGCCATCAGCAGCACACCCAGATTGTAGTTCCCTTCCCTGTTTGCCGGGTCGATCCGCAGTACGGCGCGAAACTCTTTCTCGGCGAGGCCGAGCTTGTTGGTGGAGATGTAGACGTTTCCCAGATTATTGTGAGTCTTGGTGGAGTTAGGCGCGAGTGTCAAGGCTTTCTGGAATGCGGCCAGAGCATCCGGGAAATCCTGCTGGCTGCTTTCGATAATTCCCAGCAGGTTATAGCCTTCCACGCTGGAAGGATGCGCGCGCAACTCTTCCTGCAATGCAGCTTTCGCTTCATCAAGGTGGCCTTGCTGGATCAGCAATTGGACTTGCTGGAAGTGCTGGGGAGTCACTGGAGTGCGCTGCTGGGCCGCGCGCGCCGGAGTCACGAAGAAGGCCAACAAAGCAAGCGCGCCGGCCACACGGAAGTGGGCGGCGGCAAATGCGTTTCTGAGTCGCGGTGCGTTGCGGGTGCCCATCAATGCGGTCATTGTAGCATCTCCATGGCTTGCTTTGCGCCTTGGTTCTGGGGTTGCAGGAGCAGCAATTGCCGCAACACTTCTCTCGCTTGATCCATATCTTTTCTCATTGCATAGAGGCGCGCAAGGTTGAGATAGGATTGGTCGTAGTTAGGGGCAACGCGAATTCCAGTCTTGAATTCTTCCTCCGCCTTGGAGGTTTCGCCCGCGCGCACAAAGAGGACGCCGAGGTTATTCAGCGCCTCGGGATACTCCGGCCGCAGGTCAAGCGCCTTCTGGAGATACTCCGATGCTTGCTGCATCCGGTCTTGCTGGGCGTTGAGCATTCCGAGACTGTAGTTGATCTCAGGATCGTCCGGCTGAATTTCAAGCGCATGGACCAGGGATTCTTCTGCCTTGGCGAAATCTCTCTGGCGGCGGTAGACATTTCCCAAGTTAAGAAGCGCCAAGGCATATCTAGGCTTCAGTTGCAGGGCCTGCTGGAAGTTATGGATGGCTTCCTCCGCATGGCCTTGCTGAGCGGCCATCATGCCTAGATTGTTCCACGCCTCTGGATAAGCTGGACGCAGCGCCAGGGTCTTTTCGAGATAGACGCGCGCCTGGGTAAAGTCATTTGTCCGCAGGCTGAGAGTGCCCAGGTTGTAATACGCGTCGGGATCGTCCGGCTTGGCGGCGACGACCTCCAAAAAAGACTCCGCCGCCTGTTTTAGATAGCCGTGCTGGTACATTGCCGTGCCATAGGTATAGTCATTGCGCTGAAAGGTGCTTTGATAGTTCGCTCCAGCGAAGGGGAGCGCCTTTTGGGCGCGGGCAGCGGGCGTGGTTGGAATAGATACTAAATCCGCGAGTAACTGTTGAGCATCAATGGGGCCTTGAAAAACTTTGGCGATCATGCCCTCTTTATCCAACAGGAAAGAGGTTGGAATTCCCAAATCCCTGCGGCGGTCAAAGAGATGACGGTAGATGATGTTATAAATTCCGATCACTTCATCCGTGGCGAAGAGAATTGGAAAGTAAAATCCTTCCTCCGCCGCCAAGGACCGCGCTGCCTGTTGATCGCTTGGGTCGTTCACATTCACAGCAAGGATTTCCAGCTTGCTCGCGGTGAGCTGCGACCGATGATTGTGGAGGAGTTTCAACAAGTTCAGGCTCAGCGGCGCCGCAGTGGACCAGAAGTTGAGCAGTACAAGATTGCCGCGCCACTGTTTCAATTCCCGCATATCGCCCGCAAGATCGGGCAGAGAGAATTCCGGCGCCTTCAACGGCTCAATGAGCCACGTCTCCACCTGGGATGGCAGCGGCTCAAGCGTGGGTTGCGGCCCAGCCTGTGCGTAAGCCGCGCTGGTGGCGGAAAAGGGTTTGGCCACAAACTCCGCGGAGCCTTCCTCGATCTCGATGCGGTGATTGACCGGCAAGCTTTCAAACGTCTGCAAGAGTCCGGTTGGCCAGCGCAGAATGGCGCGGATTGTTCCTTCGATTCTTCCGACGCCAAAGTGCATCTCTTTGGAGTGCTGGGCAAGAAAGCCCGAGCCAGCCTGGAGATACTTTGTCTGGCGAAGTGGTCCTGCTTCCACGGTGATGGCCGTTCCAATTGCATCGCGATTGCTCTTGTGCCCGCGCAGGCGGAAGATGATGGAGCGGCCAAGGTCCATCATCGCGTTGTGCAAGAGGCGCAGTTGGGGGGCGTTTCGGTTTTTGAGGATGATCTCCTGGCGTCCATCATGGTCGAGATCAGCGAGAACAAAGGTGCGGCTGTCTTCAAGAAAATCCAACCCCACAGGGCCGGAGACCTCAGAGAACGTGCCATTACGGTTGTTGGCAAACATGACGTTCCGCGCATAGCCGTGCCAGGTGTGATCCGACCGGACCAGTTCGTTGATGGCATTCCATCCACGCTCATAGGCCAAGGCACCGGTTGCGTCCTCGGAGGACTTTGCCACAACCTGCCGCCAGAAGAAGCTGGCCAAGTCTTCGCGGTCGCTTCCGGAGAGGTAGCCATTGGCAACGTAGAGGTCGGAGAATCCGTCATGATCGAAGTCGAAGAAATCGGAGCACCAGGACCAGCGGCCTGGCTCGACTCCAGCCGTGCGTCCGACGTTGCGAAAGCTCCCGTCGCCCCGGTTGCGATAGAGGGCGTTGCCACGCGCATGCCTTTGGTAGAGTTCGCGGATGCTATCGGGAGCTTGCTCGTGGAAGATTTTTTGCCCGGAGACTCTTTGACCGGCGGCCTCCCACATGCTGGGCACATACACATCCTGGTGACCGTCATTGTCGTAGTCGCACCAAGCGCAACTCATTCCCGCGCCCACGCCTTCCACTTGAGCCTCGCGGGAGACGACTTTGAAGGTGCCGTCGCCGTTGTTGCGGTAAAGCTGAGAACTCCCGAAGTCGTTGACCACAAAGAGATCGGGCAATCCGTTGGAGTTGGAGTCTCCCCAAGCACAAGCGAAACTGTAGCGGTCGTTATCCGTGTTCAATCCGGCCGTTTCCGTCGTCTCGACAAAGGTTCCGTTTCCTTCGTTGTGAAAGAGGCAGTTGGGTGGACCGTTCCGCGCATCATAATAAGGTACGGGGTAGTGGTACTGATCGAGGCCCAAATAGTACATATACAAGCAGAAGTAGATGTCGAGACGCCCGTCGCGATCATAGTCTGCCACCGCCGCGTGGGTGAATGTTCCCTGCGGAGTTTGCGCGAACTTGAAGGCGTCGGGTTTGAGCTGGAAGCTTCCGTCTCCTTGATTCAGGAAGAGCAGGGGACCGGTGCCGCAAACCACCAGCAGGTCCTGGCGGCCGTTGTTCTGGAAATCGGCGAAGAGGGCGCAAGCCGTGTTGTCGAGCACGCCGACTCCGGCTTTCTCTGTGACATCTTCAAAAGTGCCGTCGCCGCGATTGCGGTAGAGCCGGTTGGGCAGGCCTGCGGGCTGGCAGGCATAGAAATCGTCAAAGCCATCGTTGTCGAAGTCGCCCACAGCCAGGCCGTTATTGCCGTAAACGTCAACGCCAATAGCGCCATCCAGGACCGTGCGCCAATGGTCAACACCTCGAAGCATCTGCTTTGAATAGGATTCCGTTCCGCCGAGAGCTTGGTGCGTGACATCAATAAACCCTGAGCCGCGCGCGATGCTCACCGTTTCTTCGCTCGCTTCCCATCGATGCGCTGTCCATTCCCCCAATGGATTGCGCGCCCACTCGGTACGCCAGGAGCCAACCCGCTCCTCACGGCGCTCATCGGTCCGGGTGGCGACCATGTCATAGCGGATATCAACGCGGACCGTGAGCGGAGCGCTGGAGATTTCATTGATTCCGTAGATCTCGAACTCCGCTGTTTCCAAGCGTGAAACCGGTTCCATCCAAATCTGTATATCGCGCAGAAACCGCTCCCGGCCGGAAAGCACGCCAGCAGGAAAGAGCCTCTTGACTGCATCGATCCCGAATCCGACACGCAGCGGAATCTCCTTGGCTTGAGCCATGGGCGAGGCTTCTATCAAGGGGTCCAGGAAAGCCGATAGGGCGGCTACGTCGCGCGCCGAATTCTTGAGAGCATGACTCCATCCCTTCAGTAGCGTCTCGATCTCGACGGCGTACTTCTCGCTGATGTACTCATCCGAGCCGGGAGCGACCAAGCGGAAAAGATCGGCCAAAGGAGACTTCGCTGGATAGTGCGGTGTTACACGAGGATCGGAGAGCAGGAAAGGAGCTGCCTGGTTGGAAGAGACTCGCAGAGAATTGGGGAGAAGCGAAGAACCAAAAAAGGGCGTGGCGCGAAGAAACAGTGGAGCAAGCCCCATGCTCCTGAGGAGTGCGCGCCGGGAAATGAAATGGTTCTCGTTCTTGTGGAGCGAAGTCATTCTGGACGCACCCGTACAGGCCGCAAAGTGACCACAGGATAGCACCGGAGCAGGACGCATCCCAAATTCCCTCGAGGCGAGGCCGGTGGATCGTTTTAGGACACAAAATCGACTTTTTCGGGCTTGAAGCATCGAAAACGAGGGAAACCCGGAATGATGGCTACGTAAACTATTGTTTTGTATGGATTTAATTCGGGTGTAGAATTCTCTCCAACTTTCGATTGACAAAGAATAAGAGAATGGGTTATCTTCGCTGGCACATCGAAGTAATCGTTTTCTAAACCAGTTAGCGCACATCGATGAAGTCGTTGACATCGTGGCATAGGCAAATCAGGAAATTTTCCAGAGTGCCGCGCACAGTGTGCACGATCAATTGAAGAAAAGAGGAAATAGGATGGCCCATGACTGCAACGTCGCCAGATGGTATAAATCCATTGGCTACCTAACTTTCACTTGTTTGTGCTTCTTCCTGTTCCAAAGTCAGTACGCGTTTGGGCAAGTGGATGAAGGAGCGATCTCTGGAACGATCCAAGACCAAAGCGGCGCGGTTGTTCCCGGCGCGCAAGTGATCCTCTTGAATACGGATCAGGGAATCACCCTGCAGACCAAAGCAGGCAATAACGGCGAATACAGCTTTTCACCAGTCAGAATTGGACACTACAGCCTTTCCGCCACGGCGAAAGGATTCTCCAAGACAACCCAGGAGAATTTGATAGTGTCTGTTGCACAGCACTTGATGGTGAACGTTCAACTCAAACCGGGCGCTACGACAGAAACCGTCGAAGTTACCACGGCTCCGCCCCTATTGCAGACCGAAGAAGCCTCGGTCGGCCAGGTGATCACCCAAGAGTCGGTGAACAGCCTGCCTCTCAACGGGCGCAACTTTACCTTCCTGGCCCAGTTGGGCGCCGGTATGCAAACGCCGCAAGCCGACACTCGCGGCAATGCCGCCTCGGGCGCATTTTCCGCCAATGGCCTTCGTCCGGCGCAGAACAACTACCTGCTGGACGGCATTGACAACAACTCCAACGCCGTCGACTTCCTCAACGGCACCAACTTTGTGATTCTTCCTCCGTTGGACGCCATTCAAGAGTTCAAGGTTCAAACGGCTGACTTCAGCGCTGAACTTGGGCGTTCCGCCGGCGCGGTTCTTAACGCGACCATCAAATCCGGCACCAATAGCGTGCATGGCGCGGCCTGGGAGTTTATCCGCAACGACAAGCTGGATGCCGCCGATTGGTTTGAAGACAACAACGGTGTAAAAAAGGGCGAACTGCGACAGAATCAGTTCGGCGTCTCCATTGGCGGACCGATCATCAAGAACAAGGTGTTCATCTTTGGTGACTGGGAAGGCAAGCGGCGTGTGCAGGGAACATCCTTTACCAGCACAGTTCCGACAGCCAAAGAACGCAGCAGCAACTACACTGACCTCTCGGACATCTTAGCTCAAAACGATGGAACGACCAGAACGGACATTCTGGGCCGAGCCATTCAAAGGGGTACAATTCTGGATCCTGCCACCACGCGTGGGATTGGCTGCGGCCAAAATGATCCAGTCAGTGGCTTGCCGGGACCACCTTGCACGTCTCCGTCAGCAGGCGCTCCGGTCGATCCTGCCGGGACGATTTATGGCTATGCGCGCGATCCGTTCAGCAGTGTGTGCGGACCGGGCACGATGAGCTTCACTTTAGCCGCCTGCCATGACTTGAACCAGTTCACCGGCGCCAACGCCACCCGCGTCGATGCGAATGCAGTTAAGCTGCTGAATCTCTATCCAGCACCGAATTCTGGATTGGCAACTTACGGTTCGAGTCCCGCCCTCTTCGAACATGCCAATTCATTCGACATACGTACGGATTTCAACCCAACACAGAGTGAGCAGATCTTCATCCGCTACAGTTTTGCGGACGATCCTCAGTATATTCCTGGGCCGTTTGGCGGCATAGCGGATGGCGGAGCCTTCCAGCAGGGCCTCCAGACCGCAAGGTCCCATCAGGCAGTGGCGGGATACACCCACGTGTTCACTCCGAATACCATCAACCAGGTGCGCGGCGGCTTTGCCCACCTCCATACCACACGCTTCGGCCCAGACGGCGCAGTGGACGGGATCCCCGCGCAGTACGGCATTCAGGGCATACCGCAAGGCCAAGAGAATGGCGGTCTTCCCAACTTCTACATCAGCAATCTGACGAGCTTGGGCAGCAACAACTTTCTCCCCTCGGACGAAGTGAGCCAGACCCTCCAGGTCACAGACGACTTCACCAAGATTTATGGTAAACACACCTTCAAGATGGGCATCGAGTATCAGCACGTCAAGTTCTCGACGCTGCAACCGGCATGGTCGCGTGGCGCTTTCAACTACGGGGGCGGCTTCACGGATATTCCCAACCTGGGCAGCACCACGGGCGGCATGGCGCAGATGCTGCTGCCCCCAGAGGCGCATCCGGCCACAATCGATGGGAATCCCAATCCCAATGGATATGACTACTCCGGCGGTTCTGACAACGTCTATGCCTCAAACATCAACAAGACATACGACGCCAAGACCTACCTTGCCGGTTACCTTCAGGACGACTGGAAGGTCAATCCCAAGCTGACCATCAATCTTGGTGTTCGCTGGGATTACTTCGGCCCGATCGACGAGACCAATGGCGGGCAGGCCAACTTCGTTCCGGCCCCAGTTGGTCCTTTCACCAAGCCCACCTTGATTATTCCCGCCACCGGAAAGGACAACAGGACAATATCCACGGATTCCACTTGTCTCGGCATCGGTTGCAGAGGCCTAGTCCAGTTGCTGGCGCTGGATGGAATCGATCTCTTGCAGACGGACAAATACGGGCAAGGGCTGCTTCAAACGCAAAAGTATAACCTTGCGCCGCGTGTTGGTTTTGCCTATCAAGTCACGCCGAAACTGGTCGCGCGCGGCGGGTTCGGCATGTTCTTCAACTCGTTTGAGAACCAAGGCTATGGACCCAACATCGGCGAGAATTATCCCTTTGTGTTCAACTTCAACTACAACCCGACTGTGGCTTCAGGCATTTCGTCACAGGTCGCGCCCACCAAGTACAACACTCCATATGCCACTTGCGCGACAGCCGGTCCAGGAGGAACCGCCTCCTTTGAGTCCGGTTTCAGTTGCATTCCATTCGATCCAGCTAAGGTCGACGCGCGCGGGTTGGGTCTGCAGGGACTTCAGTTCGATTACAAGACCCCTGAAACCATCAGCGCCAACGCCACTCTCCAATACTCGTTGACACGCACGTTGTCTGCTCAGGCTTCGTATGTAAGAACACAAGGCTCGCATCTTCAGGGAGGGGTCGGCTACAAAAACGTAGCTCAAATCCTGCCTGCAGGTACCAGCACAACCCCCTACCTTCCATTTGCCGATTTCGGCGGCGGCAGTTACCAGGCAACGTATGGCGAAAGCCAGTACAATGGCCTGCAAACCAAACTCGAACAGCAGTTCTCGAACGGCATGTCCTTCCTTCTCGCCTACACCTGGTCGAAGTCGATGTCCGATGCCGGCGACTTGCTGAATGGCGGCAGTACGGGCGGTCTGCGCGCCTACGGTGTTCCAGGCTTGGGACCCAAGTTCGATTGGTCGCCGGCAGACTTTGATATTCGCCAGGTGCTCCACTTCAGCGGCGGGTATCAACTCCCCTTCGGCAAGGACAAGCGCTTCCTGAATCAGGGTAAACTTGTCGATCTAGTGGCTGGCGGATGGTCCGCAAACTGGATTTTGACCATGCAGGGCGGCCAGCCGCTCAACTTCAGTTGCAACACGGGGACAACCTCTGGAACAAGCTGCAACGACCTCCGGGTTCCGGGTCAGAGTCCGCAACTTGGAATGAAATCCAAGACGATCGACAAAGCATTGAGACCATTCTGGATCAACAACGCAGCGGCCTTCAACCAACCCTGCCAATTGGGCGCAAACGGCCCTATCGCAGATTCACCCAAAGGATGCATACCTTTGGCGGGTTCCGCGGCACTGGGCGGCAAGCCGGGCCAGACCGTAACACCGGGCTTCCATCGCCTGGATTACTCGATGTTCAAGGGCTTCCAGATCAGCGAACGCTTCTCGGCTCAGTTCCGTGCTGAGTTCTTCAACATCCTCAACCATCCGAACTTCAATGCGCCTAACTTCGGCGGCAACGGCGTCGTGGCGATTGGCGGTTCGGGCAACATCACTGATTCGCACTTCGGCGAAGTTGGATCCACTCGCGATGCTCCCTACGATCCGAGACAGATTCAATTTGCTCTGAAGCTGTACTACTAGGCTAGAATGAAATAGCCCCGGGAAGGCGCGCCTTTTGGGTGCCTTCCCGGGGCTTTTCTTCTGCGTATAAACTCCTTTATAAGCCCTTACGGAAACATGTTTTCCGCAATCTGATTGGTCAGTAACCTCCGTCTTGTCAGATATGATTGCCCTTGGAGGAAATCTGTGAGCAAACGGCGTCTTTCCTGGTTGGTGATGCTCTGTGCTTTTCTGGCCTGCGCGGGATCTGCCGCGGCGGAAGAGAGCCAGAAGCAGAGGCTGGATCGCCAGTATCAGGAGGCTGTCGCGTACTACGAGGCAGGGCATTACGCCGAGGCCGCTGCCCAATTGGAAATCCTATTGCCTTACGCGCCAGACAGCTTTTCGATGCACGAGTTGCTCGGACTGTCCTACGCCTCGCTGTCGCAAGAGAAGAAAGCGATCTCGCACCTGGAAACTGCAGTTCGCTTGCAGCCGGATTCGGCCGCGGCCCGAACCAGTTTGGCAGCTGCCTTCAGTCGCACGGGCAAACCTGAATTGGCTGGAGAGCAGTTTCGCAAGGCGCTCGAACTGGAACCCAACGACTTTGACGCCAATCATAATCTGGGCGAGTTCTACGTGCAGGCCGGGAAGATTGCGGAGGCGCTGCCTCTGCTGGAACGGGCACAACATATTGACTCGACTTCCTACGACAACGGGTACGATCTGGCGCTTGCCAACTTTCTCACTGGCCGGCTAAGCGAGGCAAGGCAGCTTGTCCAGAGCATTGCGCAGATCAAGAACACCGGGGAATTGCACGATCTGCTGGGCGAGATCAACGAAAAAGACGGCAAATTCGTCGAAGCGGCGAACGAATTCGAGACCGCCGCGCATTTGGATCCAAGCGAGGGAAATCTCTTCGATTGGGCGAGCGAGTTGCTTCTTCACAGAACCTATGAACCGGCCATCCAGGTCTTCGAGGAAGCTACTCGGCGCTACCCGAAGTCTCCCCGCCTGATGATCGGATTGGGGATGGCGCTGGATCTGCGCGGCAAGTACGACGAGGCGGTCAAAGCATTGCTGGCGGCCGCCGATCTGGACCCTTCCGACGCCCGGTGCTACCTGTTTCTCTCCAAGGCGTATGACAGTTCTCCGAACCAGGCGAAGGAAGTGATCCAGAGATTCCGGCGCTATGCGGAACTCAAGCCCGGCAATGCGCTGGCACAGTACTATTACGCTCTGAGTTTATGGAAGGGGCGGCGCGTGCAGGATTCCCAACTGGACCCCAGAGTTGTGGAAGCCCTGCTCAAGAAGGCGATCGCGCTGGATGCGTCGCTTGCCGAGGCCCATGTGCAGTTGGGCAACTTCTACGCCGACCAGCATGAGTACGACAAGTCCATCTCGGAGTTTATGCGCGCGCTGGAACTGGATGCGAATCTCGCCGATGCCCACTACCGGCTGGGACAGGATTATGTTCACACCGGACAGAAGGACCGCGCCCAGAAAGAATTCGATGTTTACCAGAAGTTGCGTGCCGAGCATCTGGCGGAGATCGACAAGGAGCGGGCAGAGGTGCAGCAATTCGTCTACGCGGAAAAATCCGCTGCTACTCAGCCTTGAGTGCGAGCCTCTTTCAGTGAGCTTGTGGATCGGGCGTTTGCCCCGGTTTGACGACCAGAAACTGCTTGACCTCGCGCCGCTCGCGCTCCACTGCCGCAGCTTGCTGCTTCCTTTTCTGGTCGTGCAGTTGAAATTCGAGCGCGGCTTTGGCCGGATCGCCAATCCGATCATAGGCTACACCCAGCCGATAGTAAGCCTCGGCCAGTTCCGGATTGGCGTCGATTGCCTTGGTGTAAAAGTCAATTGCCTGGTGAAAGTCGCGCCTTGAAGCATTCAGAATTCCCAGTTGCAGATAGGCGTCGGCGCACTTGGCATTGAGGCTCACGGCCTTGGTGAGCAGTGCTTCCATCTTCAACAAAGCCTGTGGGTCGGCCGACTGCTGCTGTTGCTTCCAGAGGGCCATAGCGTACAGGTAGTTGGCGAGAGCGTTTTCCGGCTGCTCGTGGACAAATCGCGCCAGCTTCTGTTCGACGCAGGTCAGTGGGTCGGGCGACGCCATCTCGATCTTGCCCAGAAACTCGTATGGCTCGGGGTCGGCGGGATTCAAGTCGGAGGCGTCGCAGAGGCGAAGGGCGGCTTGATCGTAGAACGCGCCGGAGAAGAGAGCGGTCCCCAGAGCGGTTAACATTCTGACCGATTTCGGATACGTCTGCGCACCTTTTGCAAAGACCTCCTGCGCCTGCCAGACGGCTCGATGCAGCAACAGTTCGGAACCCCACTCGAAGTAGTTCTGCTCGCTGGGGTCCATGCGCGCCGCCAACTCAAACTCGTGAACAGCCGCCAAAGGGTTGCCGAGTTTCTCGTTCTGCTCGCCCGCCTTGCGGTGCAGGTCAGCGCTGCCGGCTCCAACTGCAGGTGACGCGCTGGTTCCCTGCCCTGCCTTGAGGGCAAGAGTTTCACGCGTGAGGGCTTCACTGGTGCGCAAGGTGGAATCCGATCCATGCCCACCGGCCGCGGTCCAATCGGTCACCCCTGCGATGGTGAAATTCGGGTTATCGGCGAATTCCATAGCCTGGTTTGAAGAAGGCGAAGAATCCTGATATTCCGAATGGAGCTTCTCCGCGTCTTCAAGAATTAGATCGACCTGCTTTTGATCTCCCTGTACGGCGGCAATGATGGCGCTGGCGCGGCTGGACGCGCCTGATTTTTCCGCGCGCAGCACATACGTGCCGGTCTTGAGCGCCGAGAAAATAAAGACGCCGGCTGCGTTGGTCTTCGCTTCCATGACGTCTGGAGCGCCCTTCAGTTCCATCCGCACAATTGCGTTGTCCACCGGCCCGCCCGCCGCGTTACGCACAGTGCCCTTGACGGTCACAGAATCCGGGCCGTTCTGCGAAGCTGGTTGCGCGGCTGCCGAGACCGTCACGATCAATAAACCAGCGATGACCGTCAGGACCGCTGAAAGGAGACGAGCCCTTATGGAATTTCCCGAAAACCGAGGACGGTTTGCCGCCTTCGCAATGGGATGCAATGGAAGTTCCTCCAGAGTGACAAAATCATTCTACATCCGTAAAGACGCAAATCAACGTTCGTCCGTACTCCTGATTCTGAACGAAGGAGAGGAACAGAATAGTGAGAGCAACAACCCTACAACAGTGTGAGTGTCTGGTCGGTGCGAATGGAAATTGGCGTGGAAAATTCCACGATGGCGGAGTCTTCGGCGGTTGTGATGCTAGCCTCCAGGGTGCGTGGTCCAACGCGGACAGAATTCGGCGCCAAGCGCACCTTGAGAGACTTCAGTTCGAGCACCCCATAGGCACAGTGTATCGACAGCGCCCGGCCGGTACGGCTGATGCTGCCGAAGCCGGACGCGGTTGCCCATGGAGCATGGAAGTCTCCCGGCGCGGCGGGAATCAGGGTCAGAGATCGGTTGGGGACATCAGGCTTGAAACCCGTTGCGGCAAGCAGCGTGGCCCAACTGCTCATGGCGCGCGAGTAATGGCCGCCGCACTCCACATGGTTCCAGGGCTGGCCTGCTCGCAAGTATCTGCGGTGAATGGCCTCGACGACTTTGACTCCGTCGGCGTAGCGGCCACGATCCATGAGGAAGGAGGCAAAGGCGAATTCGATTCCCGACCAAAGCCCCCCGGCCTGCAAGTTATTCAGCGCCAGAAGACCGGCGCCGCGTTTGGGCGCAGTGGCGTTATGCAGTCCAAACTCCGGATTGAAGTTGTTCTTGAAGATGCTATCGATGGATTGATCGAGATTCTTATCGGAGATGCTGGTGGGAAGGCCGAGAAGATGAGTAAACCACTCGCCGGAGATCTGATCGGTCATGCAGAGTTCGTCGCGTGTTTTGCCATCGACCCAGAGGCTGTAATACTCGCCGTTGAAGAGCAGGTCATCAAAATTGGCCGAGGCTTTGCCCAGCAAATCCGACCAGTGTTTGGCCTGACCTGGCTTGTCCGCCCGCTGGGCAATTTGGACCGCGGCGCGCAGTGCGCCAATCCATAGGGAGGCGATGTAGGCCGGCGTACCCCTCATGCGCCATTGGTCGTAACTCTGCAAGCCCGTATCGCGGTCGGGAAGGCCGTCGCCGTTGCTATCCAGCGACTCGGTGAAGTCCATCGCTTTCACCACATGCGGCCACATGAAGGCGAGATACTCGCGGTCTCCCGTCCAAAGAAAATCGCGATACGCCATCATCACAAACTGCGGATTCATGTCGACGCGCGCGAAGCCAGTGAGATCGATGGCATCGAAACTTCCGTCAAAGTTGTGCGGCACCTGCCCCAGGCTGTTCTGGTAAGCGATGGTCCTCGTCATCTGCGCGAGCTTCAACTCAGGAAAGAGCGCGACAACGGGGAAGCTGCCTTGGTAATCGACATCGGTGGTGGACAAGCCACAACAGCCCAGACCCTCCCAAATCGCGTAGCCGCCATCCTTGGACCACCAGGTATTGGTTACCAGACTGGAGAGCTGGCTGGACCACGCAAAGGCCATCGCATCGCCAAGAGATGTATCGGAAAGCGTGCGGGCAAAAGCCTCCGTGGCGGCACGATGCTCCTTGTAGCCGGCGCAGAGAAAGCGATTCACCTCAGCGGCATCGCGGAACCAATTGCTGTACATATGCCCCATCAAGTGGCCATCGACCGTCAGGTGGTTGGGGAAGAACCAGCTCAGCGTGAAACGAAGATCAACTTTTTGCCCCGGTGCAAGCCGGACTCTGGAAGCCAGCGCGCCGGTTCCCCAAGTGAGTTGCGGGGCATCCTTCTTGCCGAGAAGATTGCGGCGGACTTCCTTGAGAAGCTCTCTGCCCTTGTCTCCATCGAGATCGGAATGGGCAGAACGGGCATCGGAGAAGACGCGCGCCAACAGAGCATCGGAGCTGAGTTGGGCGATCATGCTTCCGACTTCGGCGGAGGAGAGGGAATCGATTTGGGCGTTGGTGGGCAAGCCGCTGCTGGGGTCGGTTCCGCCTTTTGTGTTGGGCAGAACTCCGTCTTGCAGGAACTGCTGCATGACGCTGAGCAACATGTAGTTGACGCGCGGCGTCACCCACCGGCAGTTGCCGGGCAGCGCGTATTCCTGGAAGGTGCCACCGATATAGGAGTGCTCGCCCCCGGTGACGGAAAAGCACATGCTGCCGATTCCAGAGGGGAAATCGGTTTCAGCCGCAGTTTGGAGAAACAGGCTGGTGACGCCGTCCTTCTGCGAAAGTGAGTTGGCGAGGCGGCGATCGGGCAGAGCGGACGCCAGCGGATTGTCCATGAATCCGGCCAGCGACACATCGACTGCTTCATTGCTGACATTTTCGATGGTGTAGACAAGATGAAAGCCGGGCGTGCCAGACTCGCGCACATGGCCGGGAATGAAAGGCGAGAAGACCTGGGCCGATGCGCGCACGGGAAGAGTCGGATCGTTGAAGCGAAGGCCGGTCATGGGGAACCAGGCGTCATAGTCGATCGATTGAACGTCCTGAAGGAACGGCAGCGTGTACACGTCGTTTTCATCCGAACGCAGATAAAGACGGCGGAACTGGGGAACTGCGCTGGAAGCCTTTCTGGTGCGAAGGACAAACCGGAGATATTGCGCTCCTGGCGCGGGCGGCGCGGTAGTGGAGCGAACATTCCGCGCCCATGGGCCGGAGTTGAAGATCTGCCATTCGTAAAAACAGCCGTCCGGGCGAATCTCGACAAAACCCGTCCCAATGCCTCCCAGCGGCGCTCCAGAGCCCATCGGCATGGTGGATGGAATGCTGAAGGGCACACTTTGGGTATGAGGGCCGGAAGCAGTGTTTTGCGGGGATGCTTGTGGGCCGGTCCCATCCTTCTGTACGGACACCTGGTAGGGCGCGGCAAGCGCGCCGGGCGCAGCCAGAACGGCGCTGCCCGCCGTGGCGACGGTGGTCAGGAACTTGCGGCGGGAAAGGCTCATTGAGAACTCCAAGGTCTTGCAGTAAGCGCATCTACCAGCTCGGCGATGGCTCGTGCTGTACGCCAACGAACGAAGAGCAGCAGGGCTCTTTCACCGTTTTGAACTCCATGAATTCGACTCTGGTTCCGTCCGGATCGTGGAGGCCCAACTTCCACCTTACCCCCAGTCCGAGGAGGGCAGTGCGGTCTTGGAGCGCGCCGAGGCAATGGCTCCAAGACCGCACCGACGTTAGACGCTTTCGCCGGGCACGGCTGCCAGCGTGACTTCGACGGTCTGCGAACCGAGGCGCGGATGCTTAGCGGTCAGCCGCACAACCCCTGCATGTTCTCCAGCGCGAATCCAGACTGCGCCGGTTCCACCGATGAGCGAGAAGGGATTGTTGCCGATCAACGTCCCTGGGCCTTCGAGGGTGAAGATCACCGGATCGTCGGCGTAAGTGCGCAGCGCGCCGAACTCGTCGGTAACCCGCATCACCACGCGGGTGGTATCGGCACCGTCGGCCAGCAAGGCTCGGTCGTCCGGGAGAAGGACAAACTTGCGGTCTACACCCTTGCCCGACAGGGACTTCGAGATGACCATCTTGCCGCCGATGTATCCGTCGATGCGCAAGTCGCCCCACCCGGAATAAAACTGGGGCACCTCTAACACGAAGGGCGGATACTTCAAGTGATTGAACTCCACGCGATCGGGGTCCAGCTCGCTCAGAGGCATCCAGGGGTTTTCTTCCTGGCTGTTGACGCGGAAAAAGAGCTTGAGGTGGTCGCAGTTGGAGCAGAAGACGGCCTTGGTGAAACCGATGGACTCATCGAAGCGCGCCCAGTGAAAGGCCGGTTCCAGCACAATCTCTTCCGAGGGATCGCACTGCGACTTGTAGAAGCCGGCCGCGGGCTTGGGTTCGCGGAAGATATCCGTTACGCCGTGATAGCAGATGCGGTCGCCGGCGCCGAAGTTGGCGTGGGTGTTGTAGTCAAAGGCGCACCAGCCGATGCCGCCCGCGTACTGCGGATCGGAGGCAAGCTGGTTGTGAATGCGAGCGTGGCGCAGGGTATGTTCGCGATGGCGCGCGTTGTCATCTGTAGTTTTGGTGGGAAAGGTGTGCCCCACAAACTCCGTGTTCAAGTAGCGGGGATGATTCGGCTTCTTCAACGGGAATCCGAAATCGTTCATGGTGAATACGTCTTCCAGGAACTCCGAATCCTGGAAGTAACGGATTCCGCCGGTCTGCCTGGATTCATCGAGGGCATGCGCCAGGGCATTGGTCCGCACATAGAAGGAGTGATCGTCTTGCGATTCGTTGATGCGGACGCCCCACAGAATGACGGAAGGATGGTTCCAGTCGCGGCGAATCATGCGTCCGACATTGTCAATGGCCACCAGCTTCCATGCTTCGTTGCCGATGTGCTGCCAGCCGGGAATCTCTTCCAGCACCAGCAGGCCGATCTCGTCGCAGCAGTCGAGGAAGTGACGCGACTGCGGGTAGTGGGAGGTGCGCACCAGATTGCAGTAAAGCTGATTGCGAAGAATCTTGGCGTCCTGGCGCTGCGCGCGCGCGGGCATTGCCTGACCAACGAAGGGGAAGGTCTGATGGCGATCCAAGCCACGCAGCTTGACGATCTTGCCGTTCAACGAGAAGCCCTGATCGGTGAAGACCGCTTCGCGGAAGCCGACGCGGCGCGAGTCCTCGTCGATGACTTGCCCCCCGCTCAGAAGCCGCACATGAACGGTATAGAGATTAGGATGGTCGAGATCCCACAGCCGCAGGCTGCCGAGTTGCGTGAGAGAGATGGTGTGGCGAGCCGGGTCCTTGACGGTTTCGGTGCTGGCGTAAGCCGGAGCGTCCGAATAAGGATCCATGGCTGCCGAAGGGTCCGCCGCATTGGGATTGTCCGGTCCTACGGTGCTGGTTCCCCGGGCGACAAGCTGGTCGCCGCTGCGCAGCTCGGCCTCAATAGTCAGCTTGCCGTCTGCCGTCCGATCTCCGGCCAGGAAGCAGTTCACGTCCAAAGTTGGATTCCCGCTCAACACATTTCTGGGTTGCGCGAAGATATTGTCGATATAGGTGGAAGGAACAATGCGGAGGGCTACCTCGCGATAGATACCGCCGAAGGTCATGTAATCGACTTCCCAACCGAAGGGCGGAATGTCGGCGCGTTCGGTCGAATCCACTTGCACAACCAGCACATTCTCCGCATCCCGGCGCAGATGCTTGGTGAGTTCAAACGAAAACGGAGTATATCCGCCTTTGTAGTCTCCCAGCAGTGTGCCGTTGATCCACACGGTCGAGGCCGTCATGACCCCTTCAAAGTCCACAAAGACGCGCTTTCCCGCCGCGCCTTGAGGAAACTTGAAGCGACGCCGGTAGGTGGAAATAAACTCGTAATCATGGTCGTCGAAGTTGTGCCAGGGCAATGTGACGTTGGTGTGAGGGATGACGACATTTTCAAACTTGGAATCGTCAAAACCGGGAGACTCGGCGCCTGCAACCTTTGCCGGGTGATAGCGCCAGTTGCGGTTGATGGGAAGCACAATTCTGCCTTCCGCAATTTGCTTTTCCGCCAGTGCGGCACGTCCAGAGATAGCGGCCGAAGCCATGAGTACGCCAGTGGTCTTAATAAAGTCGCGCCGAATCAAGGTTGATCTTCCTTTCAGATAGTACATTCGGTTAAAAACAGCATGGGCGAACTGGCCAACCGTCTGCGAGCGGTGGCCTAAGTAATCCATTGACAAAGTGCGCCGCGAAGCCGGTCAAGCGTGACAGGCTCCGCTTCTTTCCCGAGGGCGAATTCCGGCGGCGCAACCACGTAAGCTTCAGAGATGCTTTCGGCCACGCAGACGCACACGGTAGAACGCTGATATTCATCGAAGCGGCAGGCAGCCAGCCAAACATAGAGCGCCAGCATTTGCGCATCCAAGGCGCTACCCGGCAGGTCATCGACGGCGGGAAGCGGGTTCACCTGGTCCGGGTTATCGAAGACGGCCACACCGGTGAAAGGCTTCGGCTTGCTGCGCACTCCGAACTGCGCGGCCATGAAAGAAGGCCGCGCGCGGCGCAAAGCCTCAGATGCCGCCCATTCGACGAACGAGTTACCAAAGATGACCGCGCCGTTGCCGGTCAGATAGAGCGCGCGCAGAAACTCGCGGATGGCCGGGTCCGCTGCCACTTCGGGCGGGCACCATGGCTCGACGTCCACCTTGCGAAGACGGTCGAAGACCGCGTCCGCGTCGGCCAGATCCTTCTGCATGGTGTTCATTTCATGGCTGAAGCTTTCGCGGTAGCGATCCAGCCTCGCATAGCTCAGCAGAATGGACTTTCTTGCGGCTGGGTCGGTTGGCTTGGGGCCGACGACGGCTTCTGCCAGGTCTCCCGCATCAACCACCCAAGTGTCGGCAGAGACGGCCCCAGTCCGGCTGCGAGCGGCATCCAGAACTCCGCCAGAACTCCCGCCCGTTGCGTTGGCAACTCCATTGAGGAGCGCTTCCAGGGGGCTGCGCTTCTCGCCGGATAGGGAAAGATCGAGTCTTACTGTCCTTCCGACACCTAACCAGCGACGCCAGACGCTCGTTGCATCAAGGGGAAGATGCTGGGGAATATCAAGCAAGACCAGTTTGTTCCGGGCTTTGCCCGCGGCGGCGTTGGTCTTCACGGCATGTTGATCGGCCGCGTCGAAGACCGCCTGCACCGCCTGCCGCCACTCCTGAAAGTAGGGTGAGCGAGCTAGCTGAGAAGAGTTGAGGATCGTCTGTTCGCTGGTTGAGAACTCCCAGTGGGCGACGCCCATCTTCTCTTCCAGTTCGGCTACTTGACGGAAGATTCCGGTTGACTGCTCAGGCGACAGGCTTGCCACAAAGAGGAGAAGCCTCTCAACCGACTGGCGTTCGTTGGGAAAGAGAAAGCTCCATTGATTGAGTTGCTGATTGACGAAGGGAAGGAATGTCAACGGCAGGCGCTTCAGCAGACCTTTGCTCAAAGCCTCTTGCAGATTCTGCGGCAACACCTGCTCTTTGACCCTCATAAACCCATCCTGTTTCAGGACCAACCTGCCAGTGTAAACGTTATCATCCTGCTCCCGCGCCCGGCCACTTTTTGCGCCGCGGCCCTCTGATGCTTCTTTTTTGATTCGCTAAATGCGAAAATCGGCCAGCAACTGGCCCTGCGAATCCTGAGCAGGGCAGCCGAGCAAGCCCGCCAGCGTAGGACAGAGATCAACGTGGCGAATGGTGCGCTCGACCACTTGCGGCTTGTCGACAGCCGATCCCAGCACCATCATCCATGTATCCCTGGTTGAATCCGAATTCGCCCGGTGATTGAAAAATCCGTTGGTGTTCGAGCCGTCGGGGTCCCGTCCAAACTCGGGCATGATCACCATGGTCGTCTTCCCTCGGTAATCGGGGTTCGATTCCACCTCCTGCCATAGTTGATGGGCAAGGCGATCTGCCGTCCGGATGCCCGACACATGGAGCGCATAGGAGCCGAAGTGCGCCGCCTCCACATCAGAAAATGCAACTACCAGCAATTGCGGCGCAAACTTGCGCATCACCTCGCGGGTCATGAAAAACGTGAGCTCGTCCCCGGATGTGGGACCGCCGCCATGCACGAAACTGGCGATGGCAGTCTCGATGGTGCCGCGTACGCGGGGGTCCAGCCGGTCAGCCGCGTCGAATACATTCCAGCCGAGTCCCTCGTAATTGCTCCCGGCCATCGCGCTCTCCAACTCGGACTCTATCTTGCTTCGGTCCGCCATGTTGGCAGTTCGCCCGCCCCGCAGTGCGTCGGCGACCGCCTGAAGCATCAGTTGTTTGGGAAAGACAACGTTGGCGCCGTATGCCGGACCGTATCTGGAATCCGAACTTGCGCCAATCAGGCTGGTCAGCGCCTTGTTGCTGGCCACCATCCAAGTGCCGCTGCGGTCAACGCCAAGCCCCTTGCGAAACTGCTCGAACAGGGTAGGGGTGGTTGGGGCCAGTTTGCCCCAGTCGTCCACGCGCTGCCAATTGCCCGTCAAAATGCTCGATATGGCATTGAAATGCGCGGTGACTCCTTCATTGCGCGCGTGATGGTAGAAGAGCGATCTGGGAAGCAGGTCCGTCGCGAGGTGGGGGATATTCATCTGCCCTTCGGCGGAAAATGTCTCGTCGCGGCGCATACCGCCAATCATGACCAGGACCACTTTGTGGCCCGAACCAGCAGGAGGGCGCGGACCCTCCTCCGCATGAGCAATCGGCAGCATCATGCCGGCCGTCAGCATTCCCGCTGCGCGCAGAAATGTTCTCCTGGAAGTATCCGATAGGAACTTAGGATTGCCTGCCAGATCGATGCCAATCTCAGCGGCAGGGCAAAGTATGTTCTCCATTGGCGAACCTCTCAGAGAAAAACTTCCCAGGGAATTTCAGCTCACTCTGGAATGCCGGATAAAAGCTGTGAGGATTATATTCGCCACACAAGGGTTTATCAACACAGAAGAGAAAGGGTTGCCTCTGACTTTGGTTATGCTTTGGATGGATGAAATATCGATAAGTCTTGCATTGTCTTTCGGTTATCTTTAGATCTAAAGGATGTATATGGTGCGCCCGGAGAGAGTCGAACTCCCGACCTACTGGTTCGTAGCCAGTCGCTCTATCCAACTGAGCTACGGGCGCACACGGCTATGCTTCATGCCAACTACAGACAGAATATCAGGGATTGACCGGCAGTGCAATTCTTCACTCGTGCTCCAGACAAGAACGCCAGGGCAATTGTAGAAAGCGATTTGCATTTTAATCTTCCGAATTTTGCTAGTCTGAATCTGGCGGTTCTGAAAGTCTCCCGGTTCTCTTTCAAGGGACGGCTTGAAACAGAGAGAAAAGATCCCCCCCCGGGGGTGCGTTCTCTTTCTCTTCGCTTTTTTAGGGTTCTGTGAAGACAGAAGAATTGATTCTTCTGTCATGAGGCTGGCCTGGCAAGAGTGCAGCCAGTCTTTTCAAAGGTCTGACCACTGGTCTACAATCGGGTAGGAACTGCGGATTGCAGAGATTACACTGAAGAGGTTGGAGATTCTATGCCGGATGCAACGTGCGATATTGGCCTGATTGGCCTTGCTGTCATGGGGCAGAACCTTGTCCTCAACATGAATGACCACGGCTTCAAGGTTGCCGTCTTTAACCGCACCGTCTCCAAGGTGGACGATTTCTTGGCCAATGAAGCCAAAGGCACGCAAGTAGTGGGCGCTCATTCGGTGCAAGAGCTGGCCGCCTTGCTGAAGCGTCCGCGGCGGGTCATGCTGATGGTCAAGGCCGGATCGAGCGTTGACGAGACGATCGAGCATCTTCTGCCTGTGCTGGAAGCGGGCGACATCATTATCGATGGCGGCAACTCGCTGTTTACCGACTCGAATCGCCGCACCCAAGACCTGGCTGCCAAGGGCATTCTCTTTATCGGCACCGGCGTCTCCGGCGGCGAGGAGGGCGCGCGCCGGGGTCCCTCGATCATGCCCGGAGGCAATCCCGCCGCATGGCCGCACGTGAAGGCGATTTTTCAGGCGATCTCGGCCAAGGTCGAGGACGGAACTCCCTGCTGCGATTGGGTGGGCGAGAACGGCGCCGGCCACTACGTCAAGATGGTGCATAACGGCATCGAGTACGGCGACATGCAACTGATCTGCGAGGCCTATGATCTGCTGCAGCGCGGTCTCGGACTTACCGCCGATGAGCTGCACGAAGTCTTTGCGGAGTGGAACAAAGGCGAGTTGGACAGCTACCTGATCGAGATCTCCCGCGACATCTTCGCTACGAAGGATGAGGACGGCACGCCGCTGGTGGATAAGATACTGGACACGGCCGGCCAAAAGGGCACGGGCAAGTGGACGGTGATCAGTGCGCTGGATCTGGGCCAGCCGGTCACTCTGATCGGTGAGTCGGTCTTTGCGCGCTGCCTGTCGGCGCTCAAGAACGAGCGCGTGGAAGCGTCGAAGATTTTAGCGGGGCCGTCGGCCAAGGCCTCTGTTGGTGATCGCGCCGCGTTCATCGAAGCAGTGCGTTGTGCGCTGTATTGCTCTAAGATCATCTCCTACGCGCAGGGTTATATGCTGTTGAGGGCCGCGGCCAAGGAAAATGGCTGGAATCTGAATATGGGCGGCATTGCGCTGATGTGGCGCGGCGGATGCATCATTCGCTCGCGTTTTCTGGGCAAGATCAAAGAAGCTTTCGACAAGAATCCCGCGCTCGAAAACCTGCTTCTGGACAGCTTCTTCTTCAGCGCTCTGAACAAGTATCAAGCGTCGTGGCGCAAGGCGGCGATTCATGCGGTCGAGGCTGGCATTCCCACCCCGGCGTTCTCGACCGCTCTGGCCTTCTTTGACGGCTACCGGACAGGACGGCTGCCCGCCAATCTGCTGCAAGCGCAGCGCGATTACTTCGGCGCGCACACCTATGAGCGCGTCGACAAACCGCGCGGCCAGTTCTTCCACACCAACTGGACCGGGCGCGGCGGCAAGACCGCATCCTCGACTTATACGGTTTAGAGAACCTTTGACTGAGTTGATGTTTTGAGAGGGCACGAGTTGAGTCGCGCCCTTTCAAAGCAGGCTTTTATCGAGGGCTGTTCTCTTCAGCGCGCGCCTTCAAAAGGCGGCCGGCTTGGATTCCACCCGAAGATCTTTCACCTTCGTCGGTTGCGCCGCAGATTTCCGCTCCGGGGGGCGTTCCATCTCCTGAGCGTCCTGCGCCATGCGCAGGTGCAGTTCCATCAGCCTGCGCGCCTCCACCGGGTCGCGGCCGCGAATGGCGCGGTAGAGTTCGCGGTGCATCAGCGCGGATTCGCGTAAATTATTCGAACGCTCAACGGTCTTGCGGCGCTTATCGTACATCGAAGAGGTGACAGTCTCCATCAGAGCCGCCAGAATCGGATTGCCGGCGGCTTGAGAGATCACGCGATGAAAAAGCACATCATGGATAAGGTATTCCGAGGGGCTCCCGATTGCGCCGAACAACTCGGCCACCTCTTCGGCCAACGCGGCATGGTGCTCTTCCCTGCCGCGTTCGGCCGCAAGGGCTGCCAAGCTGCCTTCAAGAATCATGCGCGCCTCGAAGATCTGCCAGGTTTGAAAGCCGTGCAACGCTTTCATGAAACTCATGGATGCCTTGCCAAACTCCTGCAAGCCGTCGGCGACGAAGGTGCCCACCCCATGGCGCACATGCATCACGCCCATCGCCGCCAGATACCCGATTCCGGCGCGCAGGCTGGCGCGGCTGATCCCCAGCGTCTGGGCAAACTCACGCTCCGGCGGAATTTTATCGCCCGACTTCAGCGTTCCATCCTCAATCAGAGTCCGTATGTGGTTGACCACGTGCATGGTCCTATGAGTATCGGTTACATCCTGATTCATCTTCGGCATATTGACAGGCATCTCTCTGACTCCGAAACCTCCGGATAAGATGAGATTATCATTCACTTTGCGATTTCGCATTGAAACAAGCCCGCATTCCCTCCCCATTTTCCTACTCTTGTGTATACTAGAGGTCTGACCACTGCGCCAGGCAAGGCGCGGCGTCGATTTGCAACGAGGTAAAATCCCATCATGCCCAACCATCCAGACCGGCTCTTTCCCGCTGAACCGGGCGCGCGCGCTGTCGCCAGGGATCTGTATGCGCACATCAAAGACCTGCCCATTATCAGCCCCCACGGGCATACGCAGGCAGCCTGGTTTGCTCAGAACGAACCCTTTCCCGACCCGGCGAAGCTGCTGGTGCAGCCTGACCATTATGTCTACCGGATGCTCTATAGCCAGGGAATCTCCATGGATGATCTGGAGATCGGAAAGCCGTTTGTGGAGAATCCGCGCAAAGTTTGGCAGCTCTTTGCCAGCCATTACCACTTGTATCGCGGCACGCCGACGCGCATGTGGATGGATTATGTCTTTGAAAATCTATTCGGCCTCCAGCAGCGTTTCTCCGCTGCAACCGCCGACCTCTTCTTCGACACCATCGCGGTAAAGCTGAAAACGCCCGAATTTCTGCCCCGCGCCCTCTTCGAGCGCTTCAATATCGAGGTGCTTTCCACCACCGATTCGCCCCTTGACCCGCTCACCGACATTCAATCCATCCAGGCATCCGGCTGGAAGGGGAGGATTCTGCCCGCCTTCCGCCCCGATGCGGTCGTCGATCCGGAGTTTGCCGGCTTTTCCGAATCGATCCTCAAGCTAGGCGAACAAACCGGCGAGAACTCCTCGACCTGGGCCGGTTACCTCAACGCTCTGCGCAAAGCGCGCTTGCGCTTCAAGGCGCTCGGCTGCACTTCGACGGACCATGGCCACCTGACCGCGCAGACCGCTGACCTGCCGGAAGACGAGGCCTCCGAGTTATTCAACAAAGTCTTTACCGGCAAGGCCAGTAAGCCTCAACAGCTCCTCTTTCAGGCCCAAATGCTTACAGAGATGGCGCGGATGAGCCTGGAAGACGGCTTGATCATGCAGATCCATCCGGGCAGCGTGCGCAACCATAACTTAAAGGTCTATGAGAAGTATGGCCGCGACGTGGGCTGTGACATTCCTCAGCCAACGAGCTATGTGGAAGCCCTGCGTCCCTTGCTCACTCGCTTAGGCAATGAGAATAATCTTACGATCATTCTCTTCACCCTTGATGAGTCGACTTACAGCCGTGAGTTAGCTCCGCTGGCTGGTCACTACCCTTGCCTGCGCCTTGGTCCTTCGTGGTGGTTTCATGACAGCCCGGAGGGCATGAAGCGCTTCCGAGAGCAGGTGACCGAGACTGCCGGTTTCTATAATACGGTTGGCTTCAACGATGACACGCGCGCCTTCCTTTCCATTCCGGCGAGGCACGACGTGGCTCGGCGCGTTGATAGCGCCTTTCTCGCCAAGCTCGTCACCGAGCACCGCCTGGACGAAGACGAAGCTTTTGAAATAGCTTACGAACTGACTTATGGACTGGTGAAGAAAGCGTACAAGTTATAAGGAGAGCTGGGATGGGCAATTCGGATTCAATAGCATCGCGCAAGACAGGCAATGTGCGCTGGACCATCTGCGCAATGCTCTTCGCCGCTACGACAATTAACTATATGGATCGCTCGGTCATTGGTTTCGTCAAGCCAACGCTGATGCGGAGCGTTGCCAATCACGGAATCGGCATGACAGACCGTGGCTACGGCTACGTCACAGCCGCATTTATGGTTGCGTATGCGCTTGGCCTGCTGGGCGCTGGGCGCTTCGTGGATAAGGTCGGCACACGGATTGGATACATGATCATCATGGCCGCCTGGAGCCTCTCAGCGATGGGGCACGCGCTGGCCAACACGGTGCTCCAGTTCGGCATTGCTCGCGCCGGTCTTGGGATCGGCGAATCGGGCAACTTCCCCGCCGCCAACAAAACAAACGCCGAGTGGTTCCCGCAGAAAGATCGCTCTTTCTCTTTCGGAATCTTCAACTCCGGCGCCAACATGGGGGCCATCCTGACCCCGGCCATCATGCCCTGGGTGATCATTCACTTCGGCTGGCATTATGCCTTTTTGTGTACCGGCTTGTTCAGCATGACGTGGATCGTGCTGTGGTACTTTACATACCACAAGCCCGCCGAACATCCCAAAGTGTCCGCCGCCGAACTGGCTTACATCAACCAAGGAACAGCCGAGAAGGAAGAACCATCAACGCCGTGGGCTAACTTGTGGGGCATCCGCCAAACATGGGCGTTTACCATCCCCAAATTTCTCACTGATCCCGTGTGGTGGTTCTATCTACTCTGGCTGCCATCTTACTTCAGCGACCACTTTAAACTGGATATTGCGCATCTTGGGATGCCTTTAATTATTATCTACAGCGCTTCGACGGTTGGCAGTGTCGTGGGAGGCTACATCCCCGCCCCCTTCATACGTCTGGGGCTTACTGCAGAGCGCGCGCGGCTGGGGGCGATGCTTATCTGTGCGGGACTCGTTGTTCCCGTCTTTCTGATCAACTACACCACTTCCGAATGGGCCGCAATCGGATTGCTCAGCTTGGCTGCAGCCGCGCATCAGGGCTGGTCGTGCAACCTCTTTACAACAGCTTCAGATATGTTCCCGCGCAGCGCCGTAGGTTCTGTTACCGGCATTGGCGGCATGGCCGGAGCAGTCGGAGGTGCGTTGATGATGCTTTACGCAGGGGATATTGTGCAGTTGACGGGCAGCTATGCTTCTCTATTCAGCTACTCCGCCAGCGTATATCTCATTTCGATGCTTATCCTGGTCGCGCTCGCGCCTGGGTTGAAAAAAGTGGAGTTATCCGCATGAGTCTTTACAGCGCAATTGGAAGCGTCGATACCGACCTGACTCCCCAGCAATTGAATGATCTGCTGGTGGAGGCACTAGAAAAGCTCGGGCCGCGCAGCAAAGTCCTGGCTGTTCCGCCCGATCAAACCCGCGCCCACTCCCGCGCCGGTGATCTGACGCGCTACGCGTGGCAGCATTATGGCGAGCGGCTCAAGGCCGTTCTGCCCGCGCTGGGAACTCACATGCCAATGACTCCTATACAAATTGCGTCCATGTACGGAGATATGCCCCTTGATCTATTCAAGGTGCATTACTGGCGCACCGATATCGAGGCTCTCGGCGAGGTTCCAGCCGAGTTTATCCGCGAGCAATCGGAGGGCAAGCTGAGTTATGCATGGCCGGCGCAGGTGAACAAACTCATCTCGCAGGGCGGCTTTGATCTAATTCTCTCCATCGGCCAGGTCGTGCCCCATGAAGTCATCGGCATGGCTAATTACAACAAGAACATTGTTGTCGGAACCGGCGGACGCGACGGCATTAATCGCAGCCACTATCTGGGCGCAGTCTACGGAATGGAACGTATTCTTGGGCGCGCCGATAATCCCGTTCGCCGCGTCTTCAATTACGCCTCCGATCATTTCCTCAAGCATCTGCCCATCGTCTATGTGCAGAACGTAGTGGGACGCAGAGCGGACGGCTCGCTGGCGGTGCGCGGACTCTATATTGGCGATGACATCGAGTGCTTCAACCGCGCCGCCGAACTAAGTATGAAGGTGAACTTTGAAATTGTCGATGAACCTATCAAGAAGGCAGTTGTCTATCTCGATCCGGAGGAGTTTCACTCCACCTGGCTGGGCAACAAGGCTGTCTATCGCACCCGCATGGCTCTTGCCGACAATGCGGAGTTGATCATTCTTGCTCCCGGCGTCAAGGAATTCGGCGAAGATAAAACGATCGACCGTCTCATTCGCAAATACGGTTATCGCGGCACTCCCGCAACACTCAAAGCGGTTGAAGAAAATGCCGAACTGGCCAACGATCTGAGCGCCGCCGCGCACTTGATTCATGGCTCCTCGGAGGGCCGCTTCAAGATCACTTGGTGCCCTGGCCATCTCACCAGAGATGAGGTCCAGGGCGTTGGTTTTAGTTATGCAGATCTGGACGACCTGCTCACGCGCTATAACCCGGACAATCTTAAACTCGGCATGAATCAGGTCGATGGCGAAGAGATATTCTTTATCTCGAATCCTGGATTAGGCCTGTGGGCGCATCAGAGCCGCCTATAACTTCGAGTCAATTTGGAGGAGATGATTTTGAAACTTGCAAAGTATTCTATCGGAACCGGAGACCGCTTCGCTCATCAGGCAAAGGCGCAGTTGCAGGCCTGCATCCAGGCGCTCGATTGCGGCATTGAAGTGATTCCTGTCTGGAATAAGTCGAACCGCGAACATATTATCATCGGTTCCAATCCATCCGCTACGCGCGCGGCCGCCGACGCAGCCATCCAATCGCTCGGCTGGAAGCTACCCTACTTCTGCGACGCCGATCACATTACCTCGAAAACCGTCGGAAACTTTCTCTGTGCTTGCGACTTTTACACGCACGATGTAGCCGACTTTATTGGCCAGACGGCGCCGACTGACGAAATCGATCTCTTTGTTCGCAAGCATAAAGATCTTCTCGGAGAGATTCGGCTTGAAGATGTCAGCGAGAGCTTTGAAATAACAACTGATATTTTGCGCCATACCGCGCAGAAATATCTCACCGCGGTGAAAAAAGCCGGAGAAATTTATCGGTCTATTGTCGCGGTCAAAGGTGAAGGCAACTTTATCTCCGAGGTCTCGATGGATGAGACCGGCAGCGCACAAACTCCCGTCGAGTTACTGATTATTCTGGCGGCTCTGGCCGATGAAGGAATCCCTGCGCAAACCATCGCGCCCAAGTTCAGCGGGCGTTTCAACAAAGGTGTGGACTATGTGGGCGACATAGCGCTATTCGAACGCGAGTTTATGCTGGATGTGGCAGCCATTGCTTACGCCGTAAAGCACTTTGGCCTGCCGGAGAATCTTAAACTGAGCGTGCATTCGGGCAGCGACAAGTTTTCCATCTATCCCGCAATCCATTCCAGCATCAAGCGCTTCAACACTGGCGTGCATCTGAAGACAGCGGGAACCACGTGGCTTGAAGAGTTGATAGGCTTGGCCGAAGCCGGAGGCGATGCTCTCGCGCTGACTAAAGAGATATACGCCGAGGCCTTTGCGCACCGCGAAGAGTTATGCGTTCCATACGCCACCGTGATCGACATCAACGTAAACAAGCTTCCCTCACCCGCTGAAGTTATGGGATGGAGCGGCGAACAGTACACCTCCGCCCTGCGCCATCGACGCGAGTCAGCCTCCTATAACAACAGCCTCCGCCAGTTGCTGCACGTCGGCTTCAAGGTCGCTGCCAGGATGGGCAACCGCTATCTCGACCTGCTCGAAATGAATGAATACGTGATTGCAAAAAACGTTACCGAAAACCTTTTCGACCGGCACATTGCTCCTGTTTTTATCGGGCGCAATATCTGATATTTTCCGCTTCTCAAACAGTCTGTGAAAACCGTAAAAGGAGTAACAAGCTATGAGTCATGGATTGATTATCCGCCAGGTTGCGGAGCTGGATTTTCTTTCGCTGGGTGCATTGGTGCATCGTCTCGATCCGGGAATCATCCCTTTCCGCAAGGCCACCGAATGCCAGATTCACGTTAGCGGAGGCGAGTTCAATGTGGCCGCCAACTTATCCGATTGCTTTGGCATGAAGACGGCAATTGTCAGCGCGGTGTCCGACTATCCCATCGGCGAGCTGATCGCAGAGCGAGTCCGCGCCATGGGCGTAAAATCTATCTACAAGCACTTCAAGCACAACGGCGTGAACGGTCCGAACATGGCCACCGTCTACAGTGATCGCGGCTTCGGGCTGCGCGCACCGGTGGTCTTTTATAACCGCTGCAACGAGGCCGCGGGGCTTCTGAAGGTGGGTGACTTTGATTGGAAGGCGATCTTTGCCGGCGGCGTGAAGTGGGTTCATAGCGGCGGCATCTTCGCCGCTCTCTCGCCGACGACCGCGCCCCTCGCCGCGGAGATGATGAAAGAAGCCAAGTCCGCGGGCGCTATTACTTCCTTTGATCTGAACTTCCGCGAGAAGCTATGGAATATCCACGGAGGCGCCGAGAAGGCTGTCGATACCATCGCAAAGATCGTTGAGAACGTAGATGTTCTGGTGGGCAATGAAGAGGATCTGCAAAAGGGCCTCGGCATTCCGGGGCCGGAGGTCGCGGCCAAGTCCAAGCTCGATCCCAGCATCTTTTTTGGCATGATTGATCAGGTGGTCAAGAAGCATCCCAACGTGAAGGTGGTGGCTACCACGCTGCGCGAGGTGCATTCCACTAACCGCCATAGCTGGAGTGCGGTGGCCTGGGTGGACGGCAAAACGCACATTGCTCCCACGGCGGAGTTAGAAGTTATTGACCGCGTCGGCGGCGGAGACGGCTTTGCGGCTGGCTTTATCTATGGCCTGCTGAACGGTGAGACACCCGATCAAGCTATCCGGCTGGGTTGGGCGCACGGCGCGCTGCTGACTACCTTCCCCGGCGATACCACCATGGCCACAGCGGATCAGGTGCGCGCCTTCGCCAAGGGAGGATCGGCGCGCATTCAGCGCTGACTCGAAGTTTCAACCGAGTTATAAAGAGGAGCAATATGGAAAACAATGAATCCGTGAAAGGCTCTTTTGATCTGGCGAAACTAACAAAGATGTATGACTTCACCGGGAAGACGGTGGCCATTACCGGCGGCACCGGCGTCTTGGGCAGTGAAATAGCCGGCGCGCTGGTGGGGTGCGGCGCGCAGGTCGCCATCCTCGGCAGGAACGAAGAGGCGTACAAGGCGCTGATCGAGCGTCTGGGGGAGCGCGGCAAACAGCTCTCCTTCTTCAAGTTCAACGCGCTCGATCGCGAGAGCGTTGCTCAGGTTGCCCAAGACGTCACCAAGAGCATGGGCAACCTGGATTGCCTGATCAACGGCGCGGGCGGCAACAAGCCACAGGCCACAACCGGCCCTGATTTGTCGTTCTTCGATCTCCCCGCCGACGCCATTCGCTGGGTCTTCGAATTGAATATCATGGGCACGATTTTGCCCAGCCAGGCTTTTGGAAAGATCATGGCGGAGCAGGGTCACGGAGTGATTTTGAATATCTCCTCCATGAACGCATTTCGTCCGCTCACCCGCATCGCCGCTTACTCAGCGGCAAAGGCCGCGGTGAGCAACTTCACGCAGTGGCTGGCCGTGCACATGGCGCAGGAATACTCGCCCAAGATCCGTGTGAACGCCATCGCTCCCGGATTTTTCCTGACCAGTCAAAATCGGTTTTTGTTGACCGATAAAGAGACCGGAGAGTGGACCGCGCGGGGCAAGGCGATTGTCGGCCACACCCCGATGGGGCGTCTGGGCGAATCCAAGGACCTGTTTGGATGCGTGCTGTGGCTGCTTTCGCCCGCCTCGGAATTCGTCAGCGGGGTGGTGATTCCAGTCGATGGCGGATTTTCCGCGTTCAGCGGCGTGTAAACAGCATGTACGCCAGACAACGATTGTTCATCGAATCAACGCGGCAGGTGAATTGTCCCGCCCGCTTCCAGCTCAAAGACTCGGCCATGCCAGTGCAGTTTGTTGCTGCCATAGCTGGCTAACCATAGAAAAAATCCAATCAAATCGCGCAGCGGATAAAGGAATGCAAGCAGCACCGCCGGCCGGCTGCCCACTGCCAATCCGCCCACCAGCATCGACTGCGCCGTCTTCAGCGCCAAGGTAAACAACAGTAGCGCCAGGCCCAGCAGCGGACGGCCGGCCAGCACTCCGCCGATCAGCCCCAGCAGCCCAAAGGGAACCGAGAAGGTCAGCACCGTGCCCAAATGGCCCATGGGCCGGGAAAAGCGCGTGCTGCGCATCCAGCTCAACTGATGCTCCATCGTCTTCCAAAAGCCCGAACGCAGAATCAGGTGATCGACAGTATGATCGGAAAGCGCAACCGTCTCGCCTGACTCGGCCACCAAGAAGCCCAGCATGTAGTCGTCTGCCGCGTAGTTGCCCAGCCGCTCAAAGCCGCCAATGCGCGCAAGCGTCGCCTTGCGCACCGCACAGGAAGGACCGAGAGTGAAGCGCGCGCCCTCAAGCATCGCCGCCACCAGCACGCCGGAGGTCATCTCGACGGACATGCCCAGCGCCTCCAGCCCTTCGCCAAAGCCGCCGTCAATGGCCAGGCCGCGATAGATGCAAAAGGCCGAGCCCACCTTTGGATCGCGGAAGGGCGCAACCATCTCGCGCAAATACTCCGGGCCGACGGGAATATCGGCGTCGGTGGCGACGAGCAAATCATGTTTGGCTGCCTTGGCCATCAGGTGCATCGAGTAGCAGCGGGCATTCATCCACGGCGGCTCACCGGAGTTGAGAATCGTCATTGGAATCCGCGGATAGCGCTCGGCGAGCTTGCGCGCCACGGCCAGACCCGCATCCTCCTTCTGGCGCGCGCAGAAGATCAGCTCGTACTCCGGATAGTCCAGCTTGAAGTAGCCCTCCAGACACTCTTCCAGGTAGGCAGGCGAGCCGTGCAGCGGCTTCAGAATGCTGACCGGAGGCGTGAAGTCGAAGCCCTGCCTCCGCCGCTGCCGCCTGCCGGAGAGATACTTACCGAGCGCGACAAAGGCCATGAAGGTGAAAATTGTGGAGGTAAGGATTCCGGCCGCACTCAAAATCAACAGAATAATTCCCACGAAACCGGCTCCTTTTGCCGCGTTGCAACTCAGTAGTAAACACTCTGGTTCACTCTATAGGACGCACAAAGCCCTGTCCAATTGGAGCAGGAATCCGCCAAGGTAAAGGCTCTTCAATCACTCCTCGACGGCAGATTTTCATAGGCGAAGAAAGGGAGAACGCACCCCGGGGGGGGGGACGAAGGGACCAGGGGGCCAAGGGACCAGCGGATGGCGGCTTCATTCGGGTTGGATTCTGGCCGGGCATTTTGTTCACCTGATTCGATTGTGCTACCTCGGAGTGAAATAATCGGCAAACGCCAAAGAAATAGATGCGCTTGCCCTAACAGCCTGTGGTTAAGGTCGAAAGACCTAAAACCCGTCCCGCGGGGCTAAAGCCCGGTTGATTCTATGGGCTTTAGCGGCACGACTGAAGTCGTGCCCTGACACTCCTGGTCTCTTTATTGAGTTTTTCCGCAGCCTGTAAAGTCGTGCCCCTTCAAAACAGGACGTTAAGCACACGCTGCTAAAGAAACCGCAGCTCTCTATTTCAGCAGAAGCCCCAAAACCGCCGCCACGACGCCCACCACCGAGAAGCCCATTCCGGCAAACCAATAGACGCGCTTTTTGGTCAGCATGGTGATGGAGGTAATCACCAGCCCAATCTCCAACAGAGCCTCGCCCAGGTCGTAGTGAACAGCGCGCTTCTCGTCCTCTTCCACCTTCTGCTCGAACTCGCGGACGCTCTTCTCATCTTCGCGTGCCTTTTCTTCCCCTTCTTTGAGGTCCGCAGTCCACTTCTGCTGGTGATCGGCGTAGGTTTTGGTTATCTTCTTCGCCTCATCCTTGTTGGCAACCGCGATAACACTCATCAAATCAGCGGTCAGCTCGGTATCGTTTGAGCGAATCTTCTTGGCTTGATAAAAAGCCCAATCATCAGCGACAACATTTTGCTGCATCGCGGCTCTGGTCTGGTTCAAAATGGCGTCGGTATCCGTGTGATGGCCCAGCACCGTAACAACGGCCACCAGCACGGCCAAAATGGTCATGGTCAAGGCCACCGGCAGCATCGACTTCTCATGCCGCGCGTGCTCGGCGTGCTCCTGCAACTCTTGCGCTTCATTGGCTTCCATGGGTAAACCTCCTAGGCTATCGTTTTTGAAAATTACTTCCGCTTCCAGCGCACGCCGTCCTTGGAGTCTTCGATGACCACGCCCTTCTCCGCCAGTTCGTTGCGAATCGCATCGGCGCGGGCGAAGTTCCGCTGGCGCTTGGCTGCGGTCCGCTCGGCAACCAAGGCGTCAATGGCCTCATCAGTCAAACCCTGCCGCGCCAATAGCTCCGGGGCCACTTCATTGGTACGCCCTGCCTGCTCGGCCCAGGTGAGCGCCTTCGCCGTGGCCGCGGCGTCGCGATCTTCCAGCACATCAAAGACCGCGTCAAAATTTCCAAGAACCGCCAGAATCGCATCGCGGTCGCCCGACTTCAGCTCACCCCGGTCCAGCGCTGTATTCCCAGCTCGCAGCAGATCGAAGATCGGCGCGCGCGCCTCGGCGGTATTCAGATCATTGCTCAGCGCCGCTGTGTACTCCGATTGCGCTTTCTTCGCTGCCTCTTGCAGCGCGGGATTCAGCCCCGGCGCGAACTGGCCGGCGATCAAACGCTGACTAAAGGTCCGCAACCGATCAATCGCCGCCGTCGCCTCAATCAGGCCGTCAAAGGTGAAGTTGAACTGATGGCGGTAGGGCACGGAGATCAGCGCCAGACGAATCGCCGAGGCCTTGTAGCCCTTCAGCAGCAGGTCGCGCAGCGTGTAAAAATTCCCTTCGCTCTTGGACATCTTGCGCCCGTCCACCAAGAGGAACCGCACGTGCATCCAATGGCGCGCAAACTGTTTGTGCGTCACGCTCTCGCTCTGCGCAATCTCATTCTCGTGGTGCGGAAAGATCAGGTCTTCGCCGCCGGCGTGCAGATCGAAGCTCTCGCCCAGATACTCCATGGCCATCGCCGAGCACTCAATGTGCCAGCCTGGACGCCCGCGCCCAATCGGTGTATCCCACGAGGTTTCTCCGGGCTTGGCCGCCTTCCACAAGGCAAAGTCCCGCGCCGAGTCTTTCTCATACTCGTCCACGTCCACGCGCGCGCCGTCTTCTATTCCAGACAAATCTTTTTTGCTCAGCTTGCCGTACTCCGGAAAGGCCGCCAGGCGGAAGTACCAGCTGCCGTCCTCGGTCTGGTAGGCCGCGCCCGCCGCCGCCAGTTTTTGCACCAGCTCGACCATGCGCGGAATGTGTTCGGTAGCGCGCGCCATGACCTCCGGCCGCTCGACCCGGAGAGCTTCCAGATCCTCGAAAAAGGCCTGCTCATAGACCGCCGAATACTTGCCAATCGGAATCCCGGCTGCCGCCGCGTTGCGGATGATTTTGTCGTCCACATCGGTGATGTTCATCACGTGACGCACCGCGGCGCCGCCCAGCTTGAGAAAACGGCGCAGCACGTCCACCTGCAGAAACGTCCGGAAGTTGCCGATGTGCCCGTAATCGTAGACGGTTGGCCCGCAGGCATACATCCGCAGCACCTGCCCGTCGGCCGGCGTCACCAGGTCCATCTCGCCCGTCAGAGTATTGAAAAGCCTGAGAGTCATCGCTCAATCTTCTTGCTCAAGAAAAGAACTTCTTGCACATAAAAACAGTTGAAATCGCCGCACTTCCGGTCCTTTTGATTGTACCAGCGGAAGGTTTCCGCCTTGAAAGCAGTTGAATGGACTCCCAGGTCTCAAAATCGAGAGCTGGGGCAGCCAGTCTTTATGTTTATGAAGAGGTTGCGAACGGCCACTGGCCTAACCGACGCGCGCGAATCAGATAGATCAACGTGCCGGAGAGGGCGATTCCAGCCGCGACGGCCAGACCGCCCAGCGCATGAGTGCGGTTGACCAGCATAAAGATGAATCCCCCCATGGCCACGAGCGGAGGCAGCGGATAGAGGGGGATTTTGAAGGGCCGCGGCAGTTGAGGACGCTGCGCGCGCAGCAGCATGACGCCCAAGTGTTGCAAGAAGAATTGCAGCAGAATGCGCGTAATCACCAGCATGGTAATCACCTGCGCCAGTGAGAAGAAGCAGAAGCAGGCGGCCACTACGCCCAGCGCCACGAGCGAGCGGTGGGGAATCCCGTGGCGCGGATGCACGGCGGCCAAAAACTGGAAGTAGTTGCCGTCCCGGGCCGCCGCGTAGGGCACGCGAGAGTAACCCAGCAACAGCGAGAAGACCGAGGAAAAGGCCGTCCAGATGATGAGCGCGGCCATCAGGCGACCGGCTAGACTGCCAAAGGCGGCTTTGGCAATGTCGGCCACCAGTTGCAGGCGCACTGAAGCGCCCGCGCTGGCCTGCGCCGCCGCGTCGCGCATGGATGGCAGCGCGGCCAGATTCATCGTCACGTAAAACGCGGCTACAAAGAAGACCGAGAGCAGAATGGCGCGGGGAATCGTCCGCTCCGGACGCTTCACCTCGCCGCCGAGAAAGCAGATGTTGTAGTAGCCCCAATAGCAGTAGGTGGTCAGCAGCGTGGCCTGCGCAAGGCCGCTCAGCGAGAGGCTCAACGGCAGCGCGGGCGAGGCGGGCATCTGCCAGCCGCCGTGGGCAAATCCGGAGACGATCACTCCGGCGATGGCCGCCAGAACCCCGGCAAAGAGTACCCAGGCGAGGCGCGTCACCGAACTCAAATTGCGATAGAGCAGCGCCGTCACCAGCAGGCAGACCCCGGCGGCCGAAAAGCTTGTGGAGTGCAGCGCCGGCAATGCGGCAAAAGGAGCGTGGTCCAGCCCCGGCCAGAACCAGGCCAGAAAGCTGGAAAGCCCAATACAGCCCGAAGCAACCGCCAGCGGCGCGGTGAAGCTCATCTGCCAGACGTAGAGGAAGCTGAGCCAGTTGCCGGCGCGCTGCGGCCCGTAGATCTCACGCAGAAAAGCATATGAGCCGCCGGCGCGTGGAAAGGCCGCACCCAGCTCCGCCCACACCAACCCGTCGGCCACAGCGATCACCGCGCCCAGCACCCACGCCCACACCGAGAGCCGGTAGCCCGCCGCGGCAATCACCAGCGGCAGCGTGATGAACGGCCCCACCCCTATCATCTCCAGCATATTGAAAGCCACAGCCGAGCGCAGGCCGATGCGGCGCTGGAGGGGTGCGGAGGAGGTGGGTGAGGCAAGATTCATGAGGTACTTTCGCTCCCCGGATTGTACACTGACGAGAAGATGTTTCTTGCAGATATGAAAAAACAAGCAGCGGGCGCGGCCATCGTAACTCTGATTCTGGCGGGCGGGTTCTCTATTCGCCTGACAGGACAGCAGCCCATTGAGCAGGCAAACCAGCCGACCACGCCCGCTGCGCTCGTACCCCTTCCCTTGCCGGAGCCGAGCGAGACGGCGCTTCCGCTGCCTGAAGATCGCGGCGCGGCGGCTCTGGAGCAATCTCTCCGGCGGCTACAGACTACCGCCAGCGTGTTGATGATCGTCGCTCACCCGGACGATGAGGACGGCCCTCTGTTGACCTATCTCAGCCGAGGCCTGGGCGCGCGCGTCACGTTGCTGACGCTCACCCGCGGCGAGGGCGGCCAAAACGCCATCGGCGCTGACGCCTACGACGCGCTCGGCTTGATCCGCACCAATGAATTGTTGAAGGCCGACGAATATTACGGCGTCAAGCAACTCTGGGGGACGGAGGCGGATTTTGGATTTTCGAAGACGCAAGAAGAATCCTTCGCCAAATGGAGCCACGAGCGCGTGCTCTACGATGCTGTGCTGGCCGTGCGCCAAGTGCGCCCGCAGGTGATCGTCTCCACTTTTGTTGGCGGCGTCAGCGACGGCCACGGCCACCATCAAGTCTCCGGCGAGATTGCGCAGGAGGCCTTCAAAGCAGCCGCCGATCCGACCGTTTTTCCCGATCAGTTGAAGAACGGCCTCCAGCCCTGGCAACCGCTGGCCGTCTATTCGATGGTCCCTTTCGCGCCCATCAAAGACGGGCAGATGCTCGACTACGCCACCGGAAAATGGGCTAAGGCGCGCTTCAAGAATTACGTCACTGGCGAGTGGACGGAAGGCGCGCTCTCGGCGGACGTGACGATTCCCGTCGGCAATCTCGATTCAGCGCTAGGCCGCAGCTACGTGCAGATTGCGCGCGAAGGCTGGGGACAGCAGAAGTCACAGTACGGCGGAGCAAATCCGGCGCTGAGCGGTCCAGCAGAAACAAACTATCATTTGTGGGCAGTTGTACCCGCAGTGAAATTCCCTGCGAACCGTTATCCGGATGGCGCAAGCCTTTTTTATAACCACAAGGTACGCATCGATACCAGGATTGAAAGCTTAGGCAGACTCGCGACGGGTACACCACCCACGTGGCTCATCGTACAGCTGCAACAGATCGCAGATGGCATTGAGCAGGTCAAGAAGATAAGAGGGATTCAGGAGTTTGGGGCCAATCGCAATTTTGCCGCGCACAAGCTGTCCTTGATCTACAAGCAAACCATCGACCTCCGCGCGCGTGTGGCCGTCAGCAGTCTTGACGCGCAGTCCAAAGCATCCATACTCTTTGAACTCGACGCCAAGATCGATGAATTTCAAGACGCATTCAAACAACTACTCGGTCTTGATTTGATCGCCTTCACAACGAAAGCTGAAAAGATAGAAAATGCAGGCCCGCGAGGCAGCTCCGCCGATGAAACTCCGCGCAGCGTCACACCCGGCGAAGAGTTCCGCGTGCGCATCCATACCACGCAAGATTGGGATGGGCCAAAGCTGAGCCGCGTCTGGCTGGAAAGTCGCAGCGGCGATCCGTGGAAGACCGAGAAACTGCCTGGTGAAAGTGAACCCACAGAGCCTGTGGAAGATTCCATCTTCCGCGTCCATGCCGCCGACAACGCCGAACCGACGCAGCCATACTTCACCCGCCCCTCCATCGAACAGCCGTACTACGACCTGATGAAGCCGGAGTTTCGTCTGCGCTCCTTTGTGCCGTATCCGCTTACTGCTTGGGCCGAGTTCACCTTCGACGGCCTGCCTATCCGGATCGGCCAGGTGGTGCAAACCATGGCCCGCGTTCCCGGCGTGGGCGGCGTTTACGAGCCGCTGGTCGTCACTCCAGCCATCGGCGTGCGCATGGAGCCGGAGGCGCGCATTCTGCGGCTGGACGGATCAGATTTGCCAGTGTACGTCACGGTGCATACTGAAGCTGCTGCCGAAGGAACGGTTGAGTTAGATTTGCCTCCTGGTTGGGGATCGGAGCCGATTCATGCTCCGTTTCATCGAGATAGCGCAGGGGATACGGAGCCGATCAAGTTTCTGGTTGAACCAAACGGAACGCTAGCAGCCACGCCAGATAACGCTTTCACAATCCGGGCAACCGCCCACTCAGCCGGTTACGCTTACGAGACCGGCTGGCAGAGTATTGGCTACACCGGCCTGCGCCCTTATAACCTTTACAAACCCGCCGCATTGAAGACCCGCAAGATCGATGTAAAGCTCGCTCCCGGCCTTCGCATCGGCTACGTGATGGGAACGGGCGACATGGTTCCGGAGGCCCTTGAAGGCCTGGGCGTGCAGCCGCATCTGCTCACCGCTGCCGAGTTGACTTCTGCTGACCTCTCCGCATGGAATGTGATCGTGATCGGCATTCGCGCCTACTCCGCGCGACCGGAGCTGGCTGCCGCGCAGCCGCGACTGAATGAGTTTGTCCGTCAGGGTGGAACGCTGATTGTGCAGTATCAGAGCGGCAACTTCCCTGCCCCGTTTCCGCTCTCGCTCGGCCAGCGATCAGAGCGTGTGGTGGATGAAACCGCGCCGGTCAAGCTGCTCGATCCGACGAACCCGCTGCTCACGTGGCCGAACGCTATTACTGCCGCCGACTTTGATGGCTGGGTCGAAGAGCGCGGGCACTCGTTACTGGATAACTGGGATGCGAGTTATACCCCGCTGACCGAGACCGCTGATCCGGATCAGGCTCCGCAGCGCGGCGGGCTGCTGGTTGCGCATCCGGGCAAGGGGACTTATGTTTATGTGGCGTATGCGCTCTATCGGCAGTTGCCGGAGTTAGTGCCGGGAAGTTATCGGCTGCTGGCTAACTTGCTCAGCGCGGGAGGGGAGAAAGCGGCGCGACCGTAATACTTATAGTGAACAAATGCTATGAATTAAAGACAAAGGCCCGGGCCTAAAGGCCTTTCAAATTCACACTCATTCAGGGGCCTGAAGGCCCCCGCTCCCTCCGTTTTTCCTATAAATAACAGCTTGGAATGATACGCAGCCTCTATTCGATGGCAGTTTCCGCGACTTCGGCGAGCCAGTTGGGAGCTTTCAGGATTTCGCGGGGGCGGGAGCCGTCGGCTGCGCCCACCAGTCCATCGCGCTCCATCAAATCAATCAAGTGCGCGGCGCGGCCATAGCCGATGCGCAGATGACGCTGCAAGAGCGAGGTGGAGGCTTTGCGGTTGCTGAAGACCAACTGCACCGCATCGTTGTAGAGCGTGTCGTTTTCATCGGGGTCGGCGTTGGAGCCGTCGCCATTGGCGCGCTCATCTTTCCCGGAGGGCGATTCAAGGAAGCCTTCTACATACTCGGCCTGACCCTGCGCCTTCCAGAAATCGACAACCGCGGCGGTCTCCTTTTCGCTGACGTAGGGGGCGTGGAGGCGCATCAGGCGGCTGGTTCCCGGCGGCAGGAACAGCATATCGCCGCGCCCCAATAACGCTTCTGCCCCGTTGGTGTCCAGGATGGTCCTCGAATCGACCTTGGTGGCCAGGCGGAAGCTGATGCGGGTGGGGACGTTTGCCTTGATGAGTCCGGTGATGACGTCCACCGAGGGGCGCTGCGTGGCCAGGATGAGATGAATGCCGACGGCGCGGGCCATCTGCGCCAGGCGGGTGATGGACTCCTCGACGTTGGCGCGGTCCAGCATCATCAGGTCGGCCAGCTCGTCGATGATGATGACGATGTAGGGAAGCGGTTCTTCGTCCTCTGCGTCGGAGAAGAGAGAAGGCATTGCGCTCTCGAAGAGCTTGTTGTATTGGTCGATGTTGCGGACGCTGCGGCTGGCAAGCAGCTTGAGGCGGCGCTCCATCTCGCGCACGGCGTTGCGCAGGGCGTTGGCAGCCAGCTTGGCCTCGGTGATGATAGGCGTGAAGAGGTGCGGCACGCCCTCGTACATGCCCAGTTCGACACGCTTGGGATCAACCAGAATGAGGCGAACCTGCGCCGGCGTGGTGCGGTAGAGCAGGCTCATAATCATCGCATTGATGGCCACGGATTTTCCTGAACCGGTGCTGCCGGCGATGAGCACGTGGGGCATGGCGGCCAGATCGGCGGTGCGGATGCGGCCGTTGATGTCTTTGCCCATGGCGAGGGTGAGGCGGGACTTGGCTTTGTGGAAGTCTTCGCTCTCGATGCAGTCGCGTAGATGGATGGTCTCGCGGCGGTGGTTGGGGACTTGAATGCCTACGGTGTTTTTGCCGGGCATGCGCTCTATGAGGATGCTTTCAGCGCGCATGGCCAGGCAGAGGTCGTCAGCCAGGCCGGTGACGCGCGAGTATTTGACGCCGGCTTCGGGCTTGAACTCGTAGGTCGTGACCATCGGTCCGGGGTTGATCTGGACGACCTGGCCGCGCACATCGAACTCGCCGCATTTTTCGACCAGAACGCGAGCCTCGTCGCGCAGCTCATCCTCGCGGACGGCCAAGGGACCTTCGCCGGAGTTGAGCAGCGTGCTAGGCGGCAACCGGAAGCCGCTGACGGATTTAGGGGCAACGGTGGCGGTGTGCAGATCAGCGTCGGCGCGATCGTGGAGGATGGGTTCGTTGGCGGCTTGGGTGGGTGGCACAGCCTGCTGAGGGGCGGGCGGCTCTGCGATGAAGCGGCTGGGAGCTGGCTCAATGCGCGCGGGCGCGGGAGGTGCCTCTGCGGGGAGCGGCTCAGCGATCTTTGGTGGCACGGCGTGGAACGGCTCCGGCTGCGCGGTGATGGGAATGACGGCTGGCGCGGCTTCCAGTGGCTGCGGAGCAGGGGCTGGCTTGCTGCGATCCCAGATGCTGGAGGCTACAGGGATTTGCGGCTCCGCGCGGTCGGCTGTGGGCGGTTGGGCTTTGACGCGCTGAAAGGCGGGAATCTCCTGCAGATCAATCTCTTGCGCGCGCGAGCGGCGGAAGAGGCGTGCAAAGAGGCCGGGACGCGGGCCGAGCGACGCTTCGGCTTCTTCAAAATCCTCTTCGTCGGCAGGTTGGGATAGCTCCTGCTTCTCCTCCTCGGCTTCGCGTTCGCCGCGCAATGCGGCGCGCCGTTCGCGTCCGTCGCGCCAGCGACCATGGAGCCATGCGAGGTTGCGCCAGCGAGCCTGAAGGAATTCGAAGATGACCTCGAAGCTTACGGCAGTGGCGAAGTAGAGGCCCGCGGCGGCCAGCACGCCGGCCACCAGCCACGCGCCTTGGAGATTGAGGTAGGTGACCAGCACACCGGCGATGAGCTTGCCCAATACACCTTCGACGGGCAGCGCATGAAGCCAGCGCCAATGCCAAGGAAGCAGCGCGAAGACGGCGGGCACAAAGGCCAGCGCAAGAATTGTTCCCAGCCAGCGCAGCCAGGCCAAGCCGCCGGGGCGCGAGCGCATCCAGGTCCAGCCGAGGCCGCCCAGCCAGAGAGGCAAAAAGAAGGCGGTAATGCCGATGGATTGCAGCAGCAGGTCGCTGAGGGTTGCGCCGAAGAGGCCGATCCAGTTGCGCACGGCGAGTGGACCGGAGTCGCCGGAGGCAGTATTCAGCGAGGGGTCTGTTGCGTGATAGGTGGCCAGCGCCAGCAGAAGCAGCAGCGCAACCAGCAGCAGCACCAGGCCCAGAAAGATGTTGAGAGGGCGGCTGCGCGTGGGCGCTAATACGATGCGAATAGGCTTCATGGTTGCTGCGCTCCGTCCCAGAGCAGTCTCTATTATCCGCGCTGGGCATGTGGATTTTGGACGAAATGTGAGCCGGGGAACCAACGGCATTATCAGGAGAGCCAATCACAGGAGATGATTGCAGTTGGTTGCGCTCGAAATGGAAAACAAAAGCAAAGGCGACCGGGTGACGGCAAACTTATCATTTCGACACTTTTCGATTTTCCGATTGACAATTGTTTTTAGAACAATTAGATTACGCCCGACGGAGTAAACCCTTTTTAGCTCTTCCAGAGCTTGAGAAGGGTGCGCTCTTGATCCTGCATCAAATCAATATCATCCTGACCGCACGGGAATGTTCATGCAAACCGCTCTCGATCTGTTCGATAGTGATTTCATTTCCAAAGGTTGCCCCCTCCTCCTCCCAACCCGAAGATATTCACTTGCCTGGAAAGGATCACTATGCGTACGAACTCGAATTGTCCTGATAGCCCCTCTGTGTGGGCTTGCGCTAGCCGTCTGTGCGGGTACTTGACCGTATTGGCCGCTTTGCTTCTGAACCTTGCCGCGCCCAGCGCGCACGCTCAAAAAAACACCGCACCTCAAGTAGCGGTGGCCGGCAGCTTCACTCTTACACCTTCTGCCGCGGCACTCGCCGTGGCGCAGGGGGCGAGCGCATTGGATACGATTACTGTCAACGACCTCAATGGATTCACCGGCAGCGTGACTCTGACGGCCGCCGGTCTGCCTAGCGGTGTCTTTGCCACCTTCTTCACCAATCCTGCCACCAGCAGCAGCGAGGTCGCCTTCACGGCCCTCAGTTCGGCTGCTGCCGGAACGTACGGCATCGCCATCATCGGAACCAGCGCCACCGCAACTCCGTCGACGGTAACCCTCCCGATCGGCCTCACGGTAGCTGGCCCCGGCAGCTTCACGGTTGCGTCTCTCTTGCCGTCTCTGACCGTTGCGCGGGGCAACAACAGCGGAGACGATGCCTTCATCGTAACGGTCATGCACGAATTCGCCAGCGCCGTAACGCTGAGCTACTCCATCACGCCCAGCGGCAGCGGCGTAACCTGCTCCATTGCGCCCACCCCGTCCCCCTGGGTCGGCATCCTGAGCTGCACGGCTTCAAGCTCGGCCGTACCCGGAACCTATGAGTTAGCCGTCACCGGAACCTCTGGTTCGCTGACGGCGTCCTCCGCACCCATCCCGCTGACGGTCACCGCGCTTCCGGCGGTTGGCGCCACGGTTTCAGTCAATACAGAAATGCTTGGCCCGGCGATCTCCGACGAGCTGCTCGGTATGAACCTCGGCGCTTGGTGGGACGTCAGCACGAACAAATCCACGATTGTCGATTCCTTCGAGTCTGCCGGCATCAAGGCCCTTCGCTGGCCGGGTGGATCGTGGGCCGATGTCTATCACTGGACCTCCAACAGCAATTGCTTGACCGCGGCCTGGGGCTTTCCCAATGCAAATGACACGTTCAACAACCTTGTCAACGATGTCATCAAACCGGGCAGGCTGAATGTGGCGCTCACGGCGAATTATGGAACCAACGAGGCATGTGACGGCGGCGGAGATCCAACCGAAGCGGCTGCCTGGGCGGCCAAGGCGCTCGCACTCAAGGCCAATGTTAGCCACATCACCGTCGGCAATGAAGAGTATGGAAGCTGGGAAACGGATCTGCACGCTGCACCACACGATCCGACAACCTATGCCAATGCCGTGGCAACGGGCTACTATCCGGATATCAAGGCTGTCGATCCAAAAGTGCAGGTTGGCGTCGTAGTCGAGCCGAATTACTGGCCTTGGGATCCGATTGTGCTCGCCAGCACCAAGTATGACTTTGTCGAGTATCACTATTATCCCGAAACACCGGGGCAAGAAAACGACAACGCCCTGATCCAGTTGGGCCCGTTGACCTTGACCATGTACCTCGACGCGATCAAGGCGGAACTGGCGGCTGCCGGCAAGCCCAATACGCCGATTTATGTGGGCGAGATCGGGGGGCCGTACACCGAACCGGGCAAGCAGAGCTGGTCGATCACGCAGGGCTTGTATGCCGGCGAGGTGTTAGGCGAGATGATGAACGATGGCGTCTCGCGCCTGACCTGGTTCAATGGCTTCGGCACCTGCAACGGCCAGTCTGGAAACGTCAGTGATTCCGTCTATGGATGGCAGAACTTCGGCGCCTACAATGTCTTCTCCGACGGTCCGGACGATCCCACCTGCCCTGCCGGCAGCATTGCGCCGAACTGGGGACCCGCGGGTACACTGTCTCCCACCGCTCGCGCCTTCCAGCTCTTCAGCCAGGTTGCCGTTGACGGCGAGCGCGTTCTGAGTTCGACCGTCTCCGGCGACGCCACGGATGTTCGCGCATACTCGGCTACGAACAGAGGCGGCACGGCGCTGGTTCTCTTCAATCTCAACGAAACCAGCAGCGAGCCGGTCAAGATCGAATTGAGCGGCCAGAGATTCGCAAGATCGGTCACCGTCACCACCTACGACAAGGCCATCTACGACGAGACGGATGCAACGACGCCGGTTTGGGCTGCGCCAATCACCACGGAACTCGGCGCGCAGCGCCTCCCGCTGACCCTGACCCTGACCCCGTGGAGCATGAGCGTGGTTATCGTCCGTTAAGCGACGCGGCATTTCGCTACGAAACAATAGCTCCAGGTCTTGGCAGGCCTGGGGCTATTGCATTTTTCCTGACGGCATTCAGGACGAAGTGATCCGCAGGAAGTGGTGATCTTCTATGACTCCCCGGACACTATCATTCTGCTTTCGTCTAGAGCCTGTTAACTCCCAAGATACATCTTTCCCCAGATCAGCAGCACCGCGCCGAGGATGATCCGGTAAATGGCGAAGAGGGTAAAGCCGTGCTTGCGAACCCAGAAGAGGAACCACTCGACGACGCCCAGGGCCACGATGAAGGAGACAGCAAAGCCGATGATGAGCACGATCCAGTTATCGGCGGTCATGACCACGTGGGCCGCTCCGCTGCCCGAGGGAAAGACCTCTTTCTTCAAATCCCAGATGGTGGCGGCGATCATGGTGGGGATGGAGAGCAGGAAGCTGAATTCGAGGGCGGCGGGGCGGTCCAGGCCGACGAGCTGGCCGGCGGCGATGGTGGACATGGAGCGCGAGGTTCCGGGAAAGATGGCCGAGAGCGTCTGACAGAGGCCGATCCAGATGGCCTGCCCCAGGCTCATCTCTTCGACGTGGTTGGTGCTGGCCTCTTGGCGTTCGCTCCATACGTCAACGATCCACATCACAATGCCGCCGATCAGCAGCGCGAGGGCGATGACCTTGAGGCTGCCCAGGTTCTTCTCGCTCCACTTGTGCAACAGAAGCGCCGGCGCCGAGGTAAAGGCAAAGGCGATCAGGGTGAGCGAGATGGGGTGGTTGAGCCAGTTGCGGTCACGGCTTTCTCCCTCGGGGAAGGTGCGGATGAAGTTGACGATGCGGCTGAGGAAGAGCAGCAGCAGAGCCAGAATTGCGCCCAACTGAATGACGATGGTGTACATGCTCCAGTAGGCGTCATCCAGCGGAATCTTCATTAGTGCTTCGGTGATACGCAGATGCGCCGTCGAGCTGACCGGCAAAAATTCGGTCAAGCCTTCCACAATGCCCAGCAAAACGGACTGAATATATGGGTTCAAGTAGCCTCCAGGGACAAGCGTCACTCCAGGTCAATGGCGTAGACAGGAATGCCCTTCTCCAATTTGAACACGAGCGCGGTGGCGCGAACGGCAAAATCCGTGGGGGGAAACTTATCTTTCAACGTGTCTGAGGTCTCGCGCAGCTGGGTGCGCATTCGGTGAGCGTTACGAGGTCAGATCTCGCGGATGGATGGCTTCGATCTGGTCGAAGCGCGCAAAGTCTTTTGTATTGAAGGTCAGGATGCGCTTTACGTCATGGACGTGCATGGCGGCAACGAGTCGCACATCATGCACCTGAACGCCGCAGACGCGATAATCCACCAGCAGGCGGCGTCATACGTTATGAACCGCCTGACTATCAGGAAGAAACCGAAACGCGGCTTCAATGTCTCTGGTTCGAATCTGGGCGACCGACGGAGTGTACCCGTATCCGTTTCGGTCTGCTGGACGGGTCATTACATTCCAGAATTCACCAAGATTTTGTGACGTGTAACATGGCACAGCTTTGAAATGCGCCAACTGCTTAGTAGCCGTACTGACGATCCTGAAATCAGGAGACTCGTGCTGAACCCAACGAATCAGAACGTTGCTGTTGATCAGATAGAGTTCACCAGCCATTTACCAACGATCCTCATAATAGCTGGCGCGGTCGTTGACCTCCACAGGCAGAATGGGCAGATGTTCGGACCCCTCGGAGATTCTTCGAGACAATTCATCCACATCTCCAGGCTTGAGGATTCCTGTGCCGGTCGCGTAGTTTGGAATCGCATCTTCCAAGAGCTTGCCGGCATATTTTTCCAACGGTATGCCGCGCATCACCGCTACAGCGGTTAGATTGGCTTCGGCCTCCGGGCTGACTTCAACCTGAATCATCATAGCTATACCTCCTATCCTCTCATTATCCACTTATTCGGGCAGGAAATGGAAGCGCAACTGCTTACGCCCACTGCAACGTATGCACAGAGTTGGCCGGCAGGTCGAGGTCCAGGCTTTGCGCGCCGAGCAGCAATTGCACGCGCCGCTCCGGGCCGCGATTGGCCAGCACGACCACGGAAGTTCCGTCGGGATTACGGAAGCCGGAGTGCGAGAGGGAGCCAGTGATGGGCTGCGCCACGGCATCGCCCGCGCCATCGGTCTGGAAGACGCGCGCGCCGCGGCGGATGTGCCGGGAGAAGTGCGCCAGGGCCCAATACTGCCCGCTGCGCGTGATTGCCTTGCTGGCGTTCTCCACCGTGATGACGCCGCCGCAGGTGAAGGGGCCGATATTGGGATGGCCTTTTTCGTCGAGCGCCAGATTCCATGCGGTGATGGAGCGCGCCCAGTTGCGCAGGATGCCGTTAAAGGTCTCGGCCCAGTTGGTGAAGTCGGTCTGGTAGTCGGGGGAAGTGATGTCCGGGCCGCCCTCGGTCCAGTAGGCGTTCTTCCGTGGGAAGGCGTCATGGACGCGGGTCATCGCCTCCGGCGTGCCGAGGTAGCCGTGCCATGCGATGCCGTCGATGTACTCGGCCGCGCCGGTGCTCAGCTCGCCGATGGCCCTGCCCCAGAGATTATAGTTGTGATCGATGACCCAGATCTTGGTGGGCACGCCGGCCTTGCGCAGCACCGGGCCGAGATGCTGCTCGACAAACTCGGTTTCGTACTCCTGGCCCCACTGGCAGGCGGGCATATTGCCGTCCTGGTTGGTGTCCACTTCGTTCTGCACGGTGACCGCATTGATGGAAACGCCGGCGGCCTTGTAGCCCTCCAGAAACTTGAGGAAGTATTGCGCGTAGGAGGAGAAGTAGCGCTTGGGCATGGCGCCGCCCAGCATGGAGCCGTTGGCCTTCATCCATCCCGGCGGAGACCACGGCGAGGAGAAGAGAAAAAGCTCCGGATTGGCCTCGCGCGCCTCCAGCAGCATGGGCAGAATATAAGCTTTGTCGTGATCGATGGAAAACTTCTTCAGTTCCGGATCAGGCTCGGGGCTTTCGTCGAAGCTGTAGAGGTTGCGCGAGTAATCGCTGGAGCCGATGCAAGTGCGGCAGACGCTGAGGGCCATCTCGCCGGGGGCGAAGAGCTCGTGCAGCACGTCTTTGCGCTGGGCTTGCGGAATCTGGCTCAGCACAAAACAGGCCGCGTCGGTGAGCGCCGCGCCGAAGCCGAGAATCTCCTGGCGGGTGGCTGCGGGATCAAGAATGATGGCGTCAGGCGCGACATCGGTTGCGGGCTTCCACTGGAGCGGCGCAGACTCTTTGTAGCGCCGATCTCGATAGGTGGACCAGAGGCGCACCGGGCCGGCTGCGCCAACGGCCCAGGCCGGAATGCTCTTCGAGACTGCCAGCGCCGCGGCGGTGACGGATGCGGCCTTCAAAAACGTCCTGCGAGAATTCTGCGCCATGGGAACTCCTTGGTTGTGAATCATCATAGGAGTTATACCACTTCCGGGCCGGAGCGGTGTACCGAGGACGTTTGCGATTTTGAATCCGTACAAAAACAGGAAATGCTCTCCCGCGCGGTGGAATTTGCAGCCCATTCCCTGCACGGATTTGATTTCCTGGTTAGAACTGAAAGATGTGCGGCTAACATTTTTCAGATGGGACGGTCTGAATTGCCAGTGCTTGCAATCAATTTCAAGGCAATCTGATTTTTAGTCAGATCGAAACCCGGCGTAATTCATACCACTGAAACTCTTGGAGGATGAATGACAAAGTTTATCTGTGTTGCATTCCTGCTGGCTTGCGGGGTCTTTGGGACTGTGTTCATCCATGCGCAGTCCGAAGAACAGGAGACCCGTGACTTGAAGGTTTTTATCGCTCCCCTGTCAGGACCGGACGCGGATTTGGTCAATTCGATTCGGGCAAAGTTGATCCGTGATTTTGAAAAGCATGGCATCTCCGTGACGGAAACAAGGGAGAACGCCGACGCGATTCTGAGCGGATCGGGATTGATGCAATCTACCTTTGCAACCAGCCTTGGCCATCGTCCCACGATGCGCATTCACGCCAGTATGCGTCTGGTCAACAAGAATGGCGTGGCGCTGTGGGCCGCGGATGTATCGAGCAGCCGGTACGCGGTGAGCGAAAGCTCCAGCTTCGTCGAGAAGGTCACGGAGAAGGTGGCGGAGGCGCTTTCTGAAGAGAGCAAACGGAGAAACAGCGAGCCGGTTGTGCAAAGGATCAAAGGAACAAATTGAAAAGGCGTGGAATGGCGGGAAGGTACGAAGTCTACCGATGAACGGATCAGGCTTCGGTGAGCACCTCGGCCAATAGCTCCGGCGCAACATTGCCGCCGCTGACCACGGCCACGGCTTTTTTATAGGCGGGCAACTCAGCCGCATGAAAGAGCAGCGCGGCCACAGCCACCGCTCCGCTGGGTTCGGGAACCAGGCGCGTGGCGGCCACAATGGCGCGCATGGCGGCGCGAATCTCTTTCTCAGTGACGGTAATGATGCCCTCCACAAAGGCCTGGATGTGGGCAAAGTTGCGCACTCCCACGCTCTGGGTGCGCAGGCCGTCGCAGATGGTGCGGCTGGTCAACTCCGCCGGCCACTCGACGATTGCGCCGGCGCGAAAGCTCTCGGCGGTGTCGCCGGCCAACTCGGGCTCTATGCCAAAGACCTTGGCTTGGGGCCGCAACTGCTTGACGGCTGCGGCTACTCCGCTCAGCAGGCCGCCGCCGGAGACAGGCGTCAGCACCAAATCCACATCGGGGAGGGATTCGACGATCTCCAGACCGCAGGTGGCCTGGCCGGCGATGATCTGCTCGTTGTCATAGGGCGGCACGACGACGTAGCCGTGTTCGCGGACAAGCTGTTCGGCGACGGCGAGGCGCTCGCTGGAAGCCAGGCCCACATCCACAACCTCCGCGCCCAGCGCCAGCGTGGCCGCGCGCTTGATGGCTGGGGCGTTCGAGGGCATCACGATCACCGCTTTAGCGCCCACCTCGCGCGCCGCATAGGCCACGGCCTGCGCATGGTTGCCGCTGGAGTAGGTGATGACGCCGCGGCGAATCTCTTCCGGCGTGAGCTGCAGAATTTTGTTGGCCGCGCCGCGCATCTTGAATGCGCCGATGGGCTGGAGGCTCTCGGCCTTGAGCCAGATTTGCTTGCCGGTTCCATGGCCTGAGAGACCAGGGAAGGCGGCTTCAACCAGCGGAGTCTTCACGGCGATCTGCGCGATGCGCGCGGCAGCGGCGCGGATGGTTTCGAGGGAGACAAGTTGTTCTGGCATGGTGCGCGTCCCTTGCTAAAACATTTGTAGCGGATGAAAGGCTTCGATCACTTGGAATTGCTCCACTCCGAGATCTCAGAATCAAAACCTGAAAGCCTCTGGCTCTGCCGGAGGCAACTCACTCTATCTCGCGCTCGCTCCAGTCAAACGATCCTTCAAAGTGATCAAACTCCTTTGCCTTGCCCGGCAGCAGGTAGACGCTGAGTACGTCAAAGCGCGACAGCGGCTTCGTCTCCTGCGGCAACTGGCGAATGTACTGCCGCGCCAGCCGGCGCAGCGTCTGGCGCTTGTGCCCATCCACAGCAATCTCGGCCGGGCTCATGTCGCGCGCGGTACGGGTCTTCACTTCAATAAAGCAAAGCCATGCGCCCTGCCATGCGATCAGGTCAATATCTCCGGGAAGATCTCCCGACGACCAGCGCCGCGCCACCACCACATAGCCCTTGCGGCGCAGGTAAAAGAAGGCCGCGTCCTCGCCATCCGCACCGGTGGCCAGGTGGACGGCTTCATCCTCGCCCCCTCCTCGGCGCGCAATTGCGGTCAGTCCGGCCAGCACTCGCTCCTGCCAGCCGATCCGCATCCGCTCCATCCATCCTGTAGTCGATCCCATGGAAAACCATTCTCCGCTGAAAGCGCGCATCGTGCAAATCTGGATCATTCTGCCGCCTTTTCAGCCACCCGCCCTTCCTTCCACTTCAATCACTTCCGTGCCCCATTCTTGCCAAAGTGGAACAAGCGAGTTCACATCCGGGAAGTTCGTGATCGATCTGCGAATTGTTGCCCTCTCGCTCGTCGCGCGCATGTTGAAATGAACGAGACAGAGAGTTGCGGTTGAAGGGAAGTTTATGGCGCAGGGTTTGTTTGGCGGGTTATTTTCACAAAGTGGCGGGCAAGCGTCAAAACTTCCGATGAGCGCGTTGGCGCTCTCCGAGACACAATCCGCGCAGGGGGTGGATCGCAATTTTGAGTTTGCCCTGGACGCGCTGCCGGTCAACGCGATGTTCTGCGACCGCGAATTGATTCTGCGCTTCCTGAATCGCTCGTCGCTCAAAACCCTGCGCACACTGCAGCAATACCTGCCGTGTCCGGTGGATCAGGTTGTGGGCCAATCCATCCACATCTTTCACCGCAATCAGGAGAATATCGACCGGATTCTGGGCAACAAGCAGCACCAGGGCCGGCATCATCTTCCGCACAAGGCGACCATCGCGCTGGGACCGGTGATGCTGGATCTGGAAGTTGAGCCGATGACGGATGAGCGCGGCGGGTTTATCGGCGCGTGCGTCGTATGGGGCGTCAGCACGCAAGGCAAGCTGGAGGCGCTGCGGGCCGCGCAGGAGGCGCAGCGAGCCGACATCGAGCATTTGAACGGCAACCTGCAGATGGTGGCCACGGCGACGCACGAGATCGAGTCCAGCATTGCGGAGATCGCCCATAACGCGGTCGATGTCTCACAGGCAGCCGAAAAGTCGCGCACCGCCAGCGCGGAGAGCAAGACAGCGATCGAGAGTTTGCGCGTTTCCAGCAGCGGCGTGGCCAAAGTGGCGGGGTTGATCGCCTCCATCGCCACGCAAACCAGCGTGCTGGCGCTCAACGCAAATATCGAGGCGGCTCGCGCCGGGGCGCACGGCAAGGGCTTTGCCGTGGTGGCCAGCGAGGTGAGGAAGCTGGCTGAGCAGACGGCCGCGGCTACCTCCGAGATTCAAGCCAAGGTGACTTCCATCGGCGTGGACCTGACCACCGCGATGCAAGCTATCGACCAGATCGCGAAGCAGACCGAAGAACTCTCCGGGCTTTCGCATCAGATGGCCTCAGCCGCCGAGGAGCAGCATCTGGCCACGCAAGAGATGGCCAAGAATCTGGAGCACGCCGCGCATCGCACCTCGGAGATTGCGCAAATGCGCATCGAGGACAAAGTGTTGTAACACAAGCCACCAGGGGGACAGACTGTCGCAGCACTGGGGAAGGGGCTGGCGGGCCGGAGTTGAAGCACGACTCCAATCCGCCAGCCCCATTTTTTCTTTTCGCCGCAGTCAACCCTGTTTATCGGGATGCTTTTTCCGCAAGCGCTTTTTGCAGCGCTTCCGCATCGGTGATCGGCGGCAGGCAGGCGCGCCCCAGGCAGACAACCGCCCAAACCTCCGCGCCTTGCGGCCGAGGAAGCTGGAGCAGGGTTACCGCCAGCGCCTCGGGAACTCCGCCCGGAACCAGCTTCTCGGAGGCGACACGCAGAACGGATTTGTTGATGGCAAATTCCACGGCGGCCATCGACTCCATCTCTTCGGCTTGCGCGCCATTGCCCACGATGAGCACCTGCACGGGATCAAGCAGCAGCCGCTCCAACGCCAACCCGTAGCTGCCAGCGTAGAGGCCGAAGTGCTCGACGATTCCCCCAAAGGAGGCGAGCGTCTCGGCGGCTACTTCGCGATACTCCTTGCGCCCGCTGAGTGCCTCCAGGCGCAGCAGGGCCGAGGCGGCGGTGGAATTGCCGGCGGGCGTGGGCGAGTCTTGAAGGGGCTTGCGCCGGGCAGCCAGAGCGCCCAGCGTGGCGCTGCCCGGCAGAACTGCCGTATCGAAGAATCCTCCCCCGACGAGATCGTAATAGCGCTCGATCATCGCGTTGGCCAGGCGGATGGCCGCTTGGTAGTAGCGCATCTCGCCGCTCGCGGCCCAGGCGTCGATGCAGGCATGCACTGTAAATGCGTAGTCGTCGAGTGTGCCGGGAGCTCTTTCCGCCGGCTTCCCTGCCCCGTCTTCTCCATAGGCAATCACATGGCAGAGAGTTGCATCACCGTCCCAGGCGTCGCGCAGCAGGCGATCCAAGGTAAGCAGGGCAAACTCCCGCGCCGAAGAAGTCTTCAGCACGCGCGCCGCTTCCAGATAGGCGGTCACGGCCATCGCATTCCAGCCGGTGTAGAGCGTGCGGTCGATGAAGGGCGTGGGACGCTGGGCGCGAACCGCGAGCAGCGCGCGGCGGGCCGAATCCAGCAGCCCGCTCAGATCGTCCATGTTACGGCCGGTCTTGGATGCCAGTTCGGCGATGGCCTGATCCAGATGGAGAACATTGCGCGCCGGGTCGTGATGCATATCGCCGATCTCGCGGATTCCCCAATACTGAAGAACGATCTCGATCTCTTCCGGGGAGAATTCCGCTGCTATCGCCGCGCGGGCTTCGGCCAGCGTCCAGGTGAAATAATCACCGTCGTCGTCCAGATTGATGTCGGCATCCTGCGAGGCGTAAAAGCCACCACGCTCCCGGTCGCTCATCGTCGTCTCCAGCCAGCCCACAATTTCTGAAGCCGTCTGGCGGAAGTCCGCGCGGCCCAGGCTCTCCGCGCCGTGCAGATAGTTGCGCAGCAGCTCGGTGTTGTCGTAGAGCATCTTCTCGAAGTGGGGAACGCGCCAGCGCTCATCGACGCTGTAGCGATGAAAGCCGCCAGCCAATTGGTCATAGACGCCGCCCTGGGCCATCTTTTCCAGGGTTGTGGCGAAGGCATGAACGAATCCTTTATTGGCGCGATTCAACCCCAGATGCAGCAGCAGATCCAGAGCGCCGGGGTGAGGAAACTTGGGCTGCGCGCCAAAGCCTCCGTTGCGCGGGTCAAACTGCTTGAGGATCGAGGCGGCGATCTTGCCGGTCAGCGCAAGAGAGAGTTCCCCAGCGCGGCCGGAGAAGGACTCATTGTGCTCGATGGCGGCCATGGCGCTCGCCGCGGTCTCCTGCGCTTCATCGCGCCGCGTGCGCCAGACCTCGGCCAGCGCGGTCAGCACCCGTCCAAGACCGGGGCGGCCATAGCGGTCGTCGGGCGGAATGTAAGTGCCGCCAAAGTAGGGTTGGCCTTGGGGCGTAAGAAAAGCCGTCAGCGGCCAGCCGCCCTGGCCGGTGATCGCCGAGACCGCCGACTGGTAGCGCGCGTCCACATCGGGGCGCTCGTCGCGATCCACCTTCACGGCGACAAAATGCTTATTGATGAGCGCGGCAATCTCCGGATTCTCGTACGACTCCCGATCCATCACGTGGCACCAGTGGCACCAGACGGCGCCGATGTCCAGCAGGATGGGCTTGTCTTCCGCCTGGGCGCGGGCGAATGCCGCCTCGCTCCAGGGATGCCACCAAACCGGCTGATGGCGCGCCGAGCGCAGGTAAGAGGAGGCTGAGTCTTCCAGCAAGTTGGCGTGGCTGGGGCCGGAGGGCGCGGGGATAACGTCCTTGTCCATGGGATGAGAATACAGGGAGTGCATCCACGAAGGCTAGAAGGCCTATTGCAACGAAAGAAAGGGATGGCCAAGGCCATCCCTTTCTTTCTGCGATTCTGTAGAAGATTAGAAGTGGTAGGCGATGCCGAGGGTAGGAACGGAGATCGTTTTGTACCATCTATTGGGATTCAGATCAAGCGAACCGCCCGTCGAGGACGCCTGACCAAAATCGGGCACCTTGGTGACCAAGCCGCGATATTCGCCGCGGATGTCGAAGCTGGGACTGATCTCATAAGCGAAGCCCGCGCCGTAGAGCAAGCCGACTTCTGTCTGCCGAGTCACGTTCTGATCGGTGGTGCCGGAGTTGCGGATAGGCAGGAAGATGATGCCTGCCGGCCCCGCTTCGAGAAAGGGATTGAACTTGTGGAAGTTGAAGGAGCGAACGTAAGCGGCCGAGATCTCCTGCGTACGAGTCAGCACATTGATGTTGAGGGGATTCGTCTTGTAATGAAAGGTGTTCTGGTAGGTGATGCCGTAGTTGGCTTCCAGGGCGCTGGAGGGTGTCATCATGAAGCGGTAGCTGAGCAAAGCACCTTTGGCGGTGTTTGAACCCACATAAACGTCCGCCGGTGAGTTGATGTGGTAATACACAAATGCCGTACCGCTGAGGCTGATGTCCTGGCGGCTTTCCTGGGCGCGGCCTGCTGACCCGCACAGGGCGAGCAGAAATGCAATGATTGCGATCTTCTTCATTCGGTCCTGACCCTCACGACTGCTCAACCGTCCGGCTGGCATCGAACTCTTCGATTCCGGTGCGCCGGTTCGAGCCGGGCCCCACTCTTTGCATTGTAACTGGCCAGAGCGGGTCTTGGCAGAAGCAGCGTTCCCGAAACGATCTGAACTTTAGACGCAGGCGAAGGCAAACCGTCTCCCTTGGGCGCTTTGCGGGGCAAATCGGCTTGAGAAAAGAGCAAGCGGGCGGCGGAAAGAACGCTTTATTGTGCGGCAACCGCCAGCGGAACTTCCAGCGCCCCGGTGCGGTTGGATGCAACATCCCGGACGGCGATGCGTAAAGAATCCTGGCCCGAAGGTAAATCGAGCGTCAACCGCAAGCGAATGCCTTTGGCCCAGCTCTCAGGAAACTGGGCTGGCTGAATCTTCATCGCATAGCTGGGGTTCAAATAGTTCAAGCGCTTGCCTTCCGCGTCGTAGGCCACCAAAGCCAATTCCATGCGGGTTTGATGCGCGCCATCCGGCATCTGCTGGAAGGTCAGAGAACGGGCGTCCACAACCAGATCCACCACAAAACGATATACAGGCTTCTTCAGCGTTGCGGCCATCTCTCCGGGCGTATTCGGCAACTGAGCGCCCTGGAAGACGGGGTCAGCCGCAGGCAGCACCCTGGCTTGGAGAAGGATCTCAGTCGCCGGCGGAGCGCCATGCAGAATGGCGGAGGTCATTGGGTTGGCGACGCCGGGCAGATTGGCGGAGGGCTTGTCGGGCGGGTCGGCGTAATACCCCTGCCGGTAGGCAAGCGCGTAGCTGCCGCTGTCCATGCGAATATGGATTTTACGGAACTGGCCGTTGTAGTCTTTGTCGGTGGGAAGATAGCCGATGGTGTAATAGTTGGAGCCATTCTCCACAGCTTCGGCCACAGCCTCCTTCAATCCGTTGGTGTTGATGGTTGCGTGGCCGCCGGTCTGTTCGGCAATTTGCATCATGCCCGCCTGCGAGGTCTGGAGTTCCCGCAGAAAATTCTTGTTCTCTTTGGCCGGGCCTGAAGGCGGAGGGCTGGCGGCGGCATTCTTGAGGCCCTGTGTTTTGACGCCACTCATGGCCATCATCGGTGTGGCCCCGGAATAGGATGCGTTAAACCCGGGCATGTTTATCAACCCTCTTGCGTCCACGGGATAGACGGCCACGCGCGCGGCAGCCAGCAATTCAGCGGCCTCCCTCATCTGGCTGGTGTAGCTGCGCATGGCCTCGAAGGGGCTGCGCAACGAGTCGTCCGGATCCAGCGCCAATGGAAAGGAGCCGGAGAACCAGATCAGGTTCTTGCGTCCGGGTATGGCGCTCAGATAGCGTGCCAATTGCTCCATCGCATCCAAGGTCATCCGTACTCGCTGGTCGACCTCAAAGGCGGCGAGGTCGGCTTGGAACTGGAGCATGGAGGCGGCCGCATCCGGTGACAACCACGGGGTGTTCGCAATATCAAGATTGGCTTCGTCGAGAAGTTTGCCGGTCTGCGTGTCAAGCACAATCGAAGGCTTCTCTTTATTCTTCCGGTTTTGCAAGGCACTGACCAGCTCACCTGTATCCGTTGTAAAGCCGGTGACCATCCGCAGCCGCGAAGAGAGCGTAAAGATCGCCAACGAGATACCCGGCGCAACCTTGCCCAGATAGCGGATCATCTGCCGGCGCACTTCCATCTGGTCGTCCATGGGGGTATTCAACCCATCGAGCAACAATACATTGACCGCGCTGGATTCGGCATAGAGCGGGATGTTGTTATACACGTGGGGCGGGAGTGGGGCAGCTTTGGCGGCAACCGCCTGGTCCGGCGGCTGGCGGTGCTCATCAAAAGATACGATGGTCTGCTCCCGGCCATCCTCGAAGACGTGAAACTGCCGCTGCTCCAGGCCATGAACGGCATTGCCGTGCTCGGTGGCCACCACATCTACCAGCACCAGGCTGGTATTGCTGCGCAGAATCGGCAGATCCTGCGCAGCTGGTGTGGCTGCGGTCGGCGGTGGCTGCCCCACGCTTTGGCCGCAGGCTCGGCTCAGAAGGCATACAAGAAATAGAATGGCGAGAAAACGAGGCAGATGCATCAGGTTTCCTTTCAACCAGCGAGCAGACGCATTAAACGGGAGATTCCTCCCCAAGCAGAAAACGCACAGTAATTAAGTTGTGAAGCAGGGCTTCCGCGATGATTTTTTCTCAAGCACCGCGCTCAGGATCACCTTTCAGCGAAGCCTCCTCCTCTTGAAGGGCGGATTCAATCTGCAACCATAAAGCGTCGGGTGGTTCAGCCGGCGGAAAAAGCTGGCGGGCGGCCTCGGCAATGGTCTCCAGGTCGGCCAGCAGCGCGCGGCAGCGCGGGCAATTCCGCAGATGCGGATGGCCGTCCAGCTTCTTGCCGGAGCCGATCAACTCCGGCAAGCGCGCCTGGAACTGCTCACAGGCCATGATGTTGGCATTTTGGGTCATCGACGCGCCTCCTGCTGAGGATCTCCACGCAGCGCATCGCGCAGACGGAGTCGCGCCTTATGCAACTGGGATTTACAATTGCCGACCGAGCAATCCAGCATCGTGGCAATCTCCTGATGCTCATAGCCCTCGACATCGTGCAAGATGAAGACCAGCCGATAGCCGGCCGGAAGCTCGCTCACCGCCCGCTCCAGCGCCATGCGGTCAATGGTGCCGGTCAGAGTGATGTCGCGCTCACCAAAGCTCCTGCTGGAGCCGCTTTCAGGATCAGGTTCCATGGCCTCGTCCATTGAAATCAAAGACAGCCCCCTCTTCCTCAGCTGCATGAGCACTGCATTGATGGCCAGCCGGTGCAGCCAGGTGGAAAACGCGGAATCACCGCGAAAAGTGGAGATTTTACGATGCAATTGAAGAAACGTCTCCTGGGTCAGGTCTTCGGCTTCGGCAACATTGCCCACCATGCGCAAACATAATGAATAGATGCGTCTTTTGTGCAAGGCGTACAGTTGGGCGAAGGCCTGGTGGTCGCCGGATTGAACTTGGGAGATAATCTCGGCTTCGTTGGGGGACCCGGACGCCTCTGTTTCGGCCAATGCGGCTGCCGCAGGCTGGGCTGCTGGCTCGCCCGGCTGGCCTGGCGAAGGTTCCGGCGAATCTGGGTCGAGCCGAGAGTGAGCCATGCGCGTTCCTGGAGGAAAGATCAATCCCTGAGCCGATGCCGCCGCACCCGGCGGTCTTCCTCGTTAGTATAAGAGATAGGGGTCAGGGGTCAGAGATCAGGGATCAGAGGTTTACTTTTGAAGGCGACGCCTGGAGGTCAACGCGGAGGATGGTCGGAGCAGGGCATTCTCCTTTTGTCGATTGTTGCCCTCATCCTCTGCAGCGGAGGCAGCCTTTGGAGCGAAAGCCGGCCCGTTGTTGAGGAGAACGCCTCCAACGCCACTCCCGATCCGGCAGCGAGGAGCCTTCCAGATCCTGTCGATGCCTGGGAGGGCATGCCGGTGCTGCGCATCTCCGTGACCGGCGTTTCCATGGACCGTCTGGCACCCTTTCCCGGAGCTCTGGCCCAGGCTGAGGGCAAGCCGTTGAGCCGGGAGTCCGTCCGGACGAGCTTGCGCCAGCTTTATTCGACTGGACTCTTTGAAACCATTGCGGTGGAAGCCGAGCGTGAAGGGAACGGCGTAGCCCTGCTCTTTCGCGGCACACCGCGCACATTCATCGGCAGAGTCAGTGTGTATGGCGCTAAACCGGGCACGCTCAACACGCAACTGGAGCGCGCCGGAGGACTTGCGCCCGGAGCGCGATTCACACAGGCCAAGCTCGATCAGGCTATCGAGCAGATGCGCGCCACGCTGGCCCAGAACGGCTTTCACGAGCCGGTCATCACACAGAATCTGACGGCTCATCCCGAGGAGCAGTTGGTGGACATTGCCTTCCACGCCGTCAACGGTCCCCAGGCACGCGTGGGCGCGCTGGCGGTCACCGGCGACCCCGGCATGAGTGTTGCGGAGTTCCGCCGTCACGCCCATCTGAAAGACGGCTCCCGCGTCAACAGCGAAACCGGCGACCACGCCCTGGCAGGAGTCCTCAAGGTCTACCAAGGCCAGGAGCGGCTGGAGGCGGAGATTAAGATCGAACCCCAGCAATACTCTGCGGAGACCAAAAAATCCAGCTTTCGCATCTCCGCAAATCAGGGTCCAATCGTCAAGGTGCTGGTCCAGGGCTCCAGCATCGACGCCAATCGCGTCAAGCGGATGATTCCCATCTTTGAAGAAGGCAGCGTGGACGACGACCTGCTCAATGAGGGCAACCGGCGCTTGCGCGACTATTACCAGCGGCAGGGCTACTTCGATGTGAAGGTCGAGCACGAGCGGCAATCATCCTCTGCTCAGCAGGTCACTATCGTCTATAAAGTGCAACTGGGGCCGCGCAGACGCGTCGAGCAGGTCTCGGTGCAAGGCAACCATTACTTTGACTCCGCAACGCTCAAGGAGCTGCTCAGTGTTCATGCGGCGGATGCTCTGGACCACCACGGCGCCTACAGCCAGACCCTGGTCAATGCAGACATCAACGCCCTTCAATCGGTCTATCAGAACAACGGCTTCGCCAAGGTTAAGGTAACGCCGGAGACCAACTCGGGTGCGGCGAAGGCGGGAAAAACGGCGAATTTGGCTGTGGTGTATCGCATCGAGGAGGGCCAACAACTGCGCGTAGGGACGGTGCGCCTGGAAGGCAACGCGCATCTGGATGCCGCCAAACTCACGCCGCTGATGAATACTGTTGCTGGACAGTTGGTCTCTCCGGCGAACCTGGCCGAGGACCGCGACGCCCTGCTGACCGAATACCTGAGCCGGGGCTTCGACCAGGTGCGGGTGGAGGTTGCGCAACAGATGGATGCGACCGCCCCAAACAACGTGGATGTTGTCTTCCATATCACCGAGGGCCGCCAAATCTTTGTGCGCAAGGTTCTCTTGACGGGCCTGCATTACACCCGTCCGGAGACGGTGGCCAAAGCCATCACGCTCCATCCCGGCGACCCGCTCAACCAGACGGCGTTGATGGATACGCAGCGCAACCTATACGATTTCGCACTCTTCAATGAGATTGATACAGCCATTGAGAACCCCACCGGCGGCGAGACCTACAAGACCGTGCTGCTGCAAGCTGCGGAAGCGCGGCGCTGGGCTCTCACCTATGGCGGCGGCCTGGAGGCGCAGACGGGATTGCCGCAGTACAATTGCGGCGGCATCAATCTTACCGGCGTCAATTGCAAACCCAACGGCAAGACGGGAGTCAGCCCCCGCGTGCTGGCTGACATTACCCGCAACACTCTCTTCGGCCGCGAGCAATCCATCTCGCTGCGCGGCAACTACGGATTGCTGGAGCAGAGGCTTGATCTGCTCTTTCAGATTCCACGCTTTGTCGGGGATCGGAACTTCGGGCTGACTGTCTCCGGCGGTTACGCCAACAGCCTGGATGTGAGCACCTACGTGGCCTCCCGGCTGGAGATTGGAGCGCGCTGGACGGAGCACTTCGACTCGCCCGGATCGCACATCTCCAAGGCCAACACCCTCATCTACGAATTCAACTTCCGGCGCGTCAAGGTGCAGGCCAACAGCTTGCAGGTCTATCCGGGAGAGATCGAAACGCTGGCCACGGCGGTGCGCGTGGCGGGCCCGGCGCTCACCTGGATTCGCGACACCCGCGATTCGCCGCTGGATGCGCATCGCGGCACTTACACCAGCTTGCAGGAGTTTCTCTCCGCCGACGCCTTTGGCGCGCAGGCCAGCTTCAATCGCCTGGATCTGTCGAACTCCAGCTACTATAGCTTTGACAAAGGCCGCTTTGTGGTAGCGCGCAACACCCGCTACGGCCAGGAACGGGCCTTCGGCAGCCTTCCGGAAGAGCTGATTCCGCTGCCCGAACGGCTCTACGCTGGCGGAGCAACCTCGCTGCGCAGCTTCGGCTCAAATCTGGCCGGGCCGCGCGATCCGGAGACTGGCTTCCCCATCGGCGGCGCCGGCGCGCTCATCAACAGCACCGAGCTGCGCTTGCCGCCGCCTACGCTGCCCTGGCTGGGTAGCAACGTCAGCGTGGTGCTCTTTCACGATATGGGCAACGTCTTCACCAATGCGCATGATGCATGGGCCAGCATTGGACGGATTCACCAGCCGGATCGGGCAAACTGCGAGATCATCGCCAATGTCACCAATCCCAGTAGTTACCTGCCGAGCGGCCCTTCGACTTCGACAGGCACACAGGGAGTGTGCAGCTTCAATTACTTTTCTCATGCGCCCGGGCTGGGTCTGCGCTACCATACACCGGTTGGGCCAATCCGGCTGGATTTCAGTTATAGCTTGAATCCGCCGATCTTCCCCGTGAACTACAACTACTCGCTCACGCAGCCAGGCTCGGTCCCGCACGTGGGCGAAGGCGGCCACTTCAACTTCTTCTTCAGCCTGGGGCAGACCTACTGATGAGAAACCAATCCCCAATCCGGATCAACAAACCTCAGGAACCTGTTGAGATGAAACCTTTGTCTGGCGATAGAGAAATTCTTCGAGCTATACTGGTTGCAAGAATAAATAATGGTAAATGCTCCCCGTGTCAGGGCACGACTTTAGTCGTGCCGCAAATGCCGCAAATAAGATACTGGGCTTTAGCCCCTGAGGGGTGTTCTTCTTTCTACTTTTCCGATAACGAGGATTTTACACGGTATTTTCTGACAGCATTCATTTTCCTCTGCCTCTTGCATATACCCCTTTGCCTGCATGCGCAAACTTTGCCGCAGAAAGTCGCCACTCCCGCTGAAGCCGCGGTGCTGGACCGCGTTGTCGCCGTGGTCAACAATCAGGCCATTCTGGCCAGCGATGTGGACGACGAGATACGGCTGGCGGTGCTGGACCCCGGACGGGCTGGACTGGGCGTCCTCACGCCGCAATCTGCTTTAGAACAACTCATCAGCCGCGCGCTCATCCAGCAGCAGATTCGCCAGGAAGACGCGCAAGCCATGGAGCCAACCCAGACCGAGATCGACGCGCGCCTCAGCGAAATCCGCCGGGAGGTGCCAGCCTGCGTTCACCTTAACTGCGCCTCCGAGGACGGTTGGAAGGCCTTCCTGGCCGCGCATGAATTGACGCCGGAGCGCGTCCGGAGCTATCTGCGCTTCCGCATTCAGATTTTACGCTTCATTGAAGAGCGCTTCCGCCAGGGCATTCGCATCACCCCGGAAGAGATTGAAAGCTACTACAAGGAAACGCTGCTACCCCAATATGCGCCGGGTGAAGCGATTCCGATCCTCGAAGAAGTTTCTCCGCGCATTCAGGAGATTCTCTTGCAGCGCCAGGTGAACGCGCTCTTCGACGGCTGGCTCGCCAACCTGCGCAAGCAAGGCGATGTGGAAGTTCTCGATCCATCACTGGAAGCCCCGCAAGCTCCCAGCGGCACCGAGTTTTCGACTCCACTGCATCTCCAGCGCGAGAAAGGAGGCGCATGAGCGAGCCTGATTCCACGCCTCCCGCCGTTCATCCGTCTCCGGATGAATCTCAAGCGAGCGAAGAGCGAGCAGTTGGCCCCACCGCAAGTGGGCCGCGTTCTTCAGCGGAATGGGTGGGAGACCAGAAACCTCAAGCGAGCGAAAAGCGAGCAATTGGCCCCACCGCAGGTGGTCCGCACGATATTGCTTCGGAGCTGAAGCCTCGCCCCAGCCGCCTGCGCCGCTTCTTCCTGCGCCATCTTCCCATTACCGTGGCGGCCGGGATTCTGCTTCTCGCGGCAACTCTCGTTGGGCTATATTTCTATGCGAGTTCGGCCAGTTTTGAAAACTTTGTCCGCGGACGAATCGCTCAAAAACTCGCAACTGCCACCGGCGGCCGGGTGGAAATCGCCTCCTTTCACTGGGACCTTCTGGCGCTGGAGGCTGAGTTAAACGGCGTTGTCATTCACGGCCGAGAGGCTCAGGGCGAAGCGCCCTACGCGCAGGTCAAGTATCTTCGCGTGCGATGGAGCATGCTGGGCTGGTGGATTCCCCACTTCCCACTGCGGGATATAGAGATCCTCAAGCCGCAGATTCACCTGATCGTTTACCCGGACGGCTCAACCAACCAGCCGAAGCCGCGCAAGCCCCGCAAGCCGGGCAAGCCCGCGCTGGACAGCTTCTTTGATCTGAAGGCCAGCCATATTGCCGTCGAACAGGGCTTTCTGGACTATGACAACCGGGCCGCCAGCTTCGACTTCCAGAACCGTTTTATTCCCCTCGATTTTGCCGCCAACGACCTCTCTTTGAGCATGGCCTACGCGCCAGCGATAGCCGCCAGCCCGGAGTTCTATCGCATTGAACTGGGAGTCCGCGATCTGAGCCTCGCCCGTGGCGCTGCCGCAAGCCGCCGTCCGGCCGAAGCGCAGGTCCGGGGAACCCTGCGAGCCACGCTGGATCTCTCCCGCACTGTGGCCACGCTTCGTTCGCTGCGCATCACCGCGGAAGGCCGCGGCGTCAAAGAGTGCTCTCTGGAGATCACCGGCTCCATGGATCACTTTGCCAATCCCCGCTGGCAGGGCAAAGCCGTGGGCGATCTGGACCTGCGCCTGGTGGATCCCATGACCGGCTATCCGTTTACGCCTCAGGGTCTGGCCCATCTGGATCTGAATGGAGCCGGCCAAGAGGGCCGCTTCCGTATCGATGGCAGCCTGCACGTCGACAATGGCTCTTACATTGGGACGGGCGTCGTGGCCACCGGCTTTCAACTGGATGCGCGCCTACACGCCGACCCGGAAGCGTTGCTGGTCAACTCGATTGTGGTCCGGCTGCGTCAGGGCGGCCATATCGATGGCGATCTCTCGCTGGTTCACTGGCTGCCTGTGCTTCCTGACGAGGCTGCCTTTCAGCCATCCGTCGGCAATGCCAAAACACACACAGCCCCCGTCAAGCCAAGCGCCGCGGCGGACGTGATCGAAATCCCCGTCAACGGAAAAGTGACCAGCACCTTCAAGGACGTGGCGCTGGACACACTTCTGGAGATGCTCTGGGATCCACCCTTTCAGCACCTTGGCCTGGATACGCGCGTCAACGGCCCCGCCAACGCCCTGTGGATCAATGGCGACAAGAATACCCTCTCGGTGCAGGCGCTGTTCAAGCTGGTGCCGCCCACTCTGCCCGCTGCGGGCATGGCTCCTACTTCCGGACTCATCGACGCCACCTATACCGAGCGGGACGGCGCGGTGGATATGCGCAAGCTGGAGCTAGATCTGCCTTCCAGCCAACTGACAGCGCACGGCCACTTGGGTGCCGCTCCCCTCACCAGCCCCTCCGCCTTTGCCATTGAACTCCATTCCAGCAACCTGAATGAATTTGACACCGTCCTGCGCGATCTGGGAATGGCGCGCAACGGCAAGACAGGAACCGCCGCCCTCCCTGTGGCGCTGAGCGGAAAGCTCGACCTTGTGAATGGATTCTGGACGGGTTCCCTCGCCGATCCGCATATTGCCGGCGAGATGAAGGCCACACAGATTGGCCTCGAACTGGCCGCGATCTCTGCCTCGGCTCCGAATCCGGTTCCCAGCCAATCTCAATACATCCACATCGATTCCATTGAGGCCGCTGGCAGCTACTCCGCCGCCCGCCTTGACTTCTCCCGCGGCCTGATCCGCAAAGGCAATGCCGAGGTCAACTTCAGCGGCAGCCTGACTGCGGCAGTCGCCCCCGTCACGCACGGCGTGGCGCCCATCCCCTCCTTCGATGGCAATTCCGTGCTGCAACTCCGCCTGTTGGCCAGCAAAGTTGACCTCGACGACCTGAGCCTCATCACCGGCCAAAAGCTGCCCATGGCTGGCCTCTTGGGCGCGCAGCTTCAACTCGACGGCCCACTTCATGCGCTCACCGGCTCCGGATGGGTCACCGGCGACAAGATCAGCTTCTATGGCGAGAGCATGGACCGCGTCCGCGCCCAAGGCACGCTGGCTAACCAGACCCTCAACGTGAGTTCCCTTTCTGTGAACGGAGAAGCCGGTAAGATCTCCGCCACGGCCAGTTACAAACTGCAATCCGGCCACTGCCAGATGGACGCCAATGGCGCGGGCTTTGATCTGGCGCGCATCGAAGCCGTGCGCCGCATGGGCCTGGCCGCTACCGGCAAGCTGGATTTCTCCGTCCAAGGGGTCTGTACGCTGAACGATCCCCGGCTCGATCTCCATGCCACGGTCGATGAGCTGGCTTTGAGCGGTCAGCCGCTGGGCAGCCTGGAAGTAGCCGCGCAGACCGCCAACCGCGCCGTCACCTACGACCTGACCTCCCACATGGACGCGGCCAACCTGACCGCGCACGGACAAACAGCCCTGACCGGCGACTATGCCACCCAGGCCAAAATCGATTTCTCCCGCTTCAACGTCGGCGTGCTCTTCAATATGGCCCATGTGCAGGACCTCGGCGGAGACTCCGCACTGGCCGGAAGCATCACCCTCAACGGCCCTTTAGCGCAGCCCGATCTGCTGCGCGGCGAGGCACGCCTGGACCAACTGGCCGTTACCGTGGCCGGCGTTCCCCTGCAAAGCGAGGGCGGCCTTCATGCGACCCTCGACCACGCGCTCATCCGCCTGGACCCACTGCACGTCACCGGCACTGAAACCGATCTGCGCGCCCAGGGCAGCCTCTCGCTCAAAGACAAAAATCAGCTCGACTTTGCCGCCCGCGGCGCAATCAACCTAAAAGTCGCCCAAACCCTCGACCGCGACCTCACCGCCAGCGGAGACGCCACCTTCCAGGTCGAGGCCCACGGTCCGCTGATGAATCCCGGCCTGCAAGGGCGCATCGACTTCAAGAACGCCGCGTTCTCCTTGGAAGACATTCCCAACGGCCTCAGCCAATTAAACGGAAGCCTGGAGTTCAACCAGAACCGCCTTGAGGTCCGCTCCCTCACCGCCATGAGCGGCGGCGGCCAGCTCACCCTCGGCGGCTACCTCGCCTATCAGCACGGCCTCTACGCCGACATGACCGCCACCGGCAGCGGCATCCGCATCCGTTATCCGGAGGGCATCAGCTCCCTCGCCGACGCGCAGCTCCACCTCCAGGGCGGCCAGAACAACCTGCTCCTCTCCGGCGACGTCCTCATCACCCGCTTCACCGTCAGCCCCGACCTGGACATCGCCGCCCTCGCCGCGCAAACCGCCGCCGTTGAAACCATCGCCCCCCTCGACGCCCCCTCCAACCACATCCGCCTCGACATCCACTTCAGCTCTTCGCCCCAGCTCAACTTCCAGAACGCCTACGCCAAGCTCGCCGGCAACGTCGATCTCCGCCTCCGCGGCACCGTCGCCTCGCCCTCTCTGCTCGGCCGCATCTCCATCACCGAGGGCAGCGCCATCCTCGCCGGCAACCGCTACGACCTCCAGCGCGGCGACATCTTCTTCACCAACCCCGTCCGCATCCAGCCCTCCATCGACCTCAACGCCACCGCCCACGTCGAGGACTACGACATCACCCTCGGACTCCACGGCACGCCGCAAAAAATGAACGTCACCTACCGCTCCGATCCCCCGCTCCCCGAGGCCGACGTCGTCGCTCTCCTCGCTCTCGGCCGCACCGGCAGCCAGCAGCGCCTCTACATGCAGCAGCAGCAGGCGCTCACCAATCCCACCGACGCCCTCCTCGGCGGCGCGCTCAACGCCACCGTCAGCTCCCGCGTCCAGCGCCTCTTCGGCGCGGGCAGCGTCAAAGTCGATCCCAACTACCTCGGCGCGCTCGGCAACTCCACCTCCCGCATCATCGTCGAGGAGCAGTTAGGCCGCAACCTGACCCTGACTTACGCCACCAACGTCAACACCACCAGCCAGCAGCTCATCCAAGCCGAAGTCGCCATCAACCATCACGTCTCCCTGCAAGTCGCCCGCGACGAATCCGGCGTCTTCTCCGTCGTCCTCAAAGCTACCCAGCGCTTTAAATAGCGCGCGAGAATTCAAGAGCGTTGAATTTAGTTGGATTATTCCGGTCCGAAACGATTGCATCCCTAAAAATTCTGTCATCCTGAGCGGAGCAGTTCGTGTACATTGCAAACTGCGCAGTCGAAGGATCTGCGTTTGCTTTTGTTGTGATCGTGCCCCCATCTTTTCGCAGTCTTCATGTGTCCCCGCCTTTGCCTTATCTATTTGTTTGTATGTGATAGCTGTCACAGTAGGGGGGGGGGTAAAAAGCATAGACTTCCGATGTTTTACAAAGTCAGTGGAAAGTTTCCCAAAATGAAATAGGAAATCGCGGAGCAGCCGTGGAATTGCGCGGGGATTCCCAAGTCAGGCTGCAATAGCCAACGAGGTGAAGGTCCATGTGCGCATTCTCCCATCTGATTACGAAAGCTTTGCATAGTGCACCGATAACCAGGCTTATGGCTGCGTTACCGGCCTTGTTGGTCAGCTTATCCTTGAATGCTACCGCACAACAAACAGCCAAGCCGGAATTCTCAGTCGGCACTGGGGTCTATTCGAGCGCGCAAAACGTCACCATAACTGACGCAACGCCCGGAGCCACCATCTGCTATACAACTAATGGCTTCTATCCCTGGTACGCATTTGATAACAACAATAATTCATATTCCTGTACCGATGCCAACCTCTACTCTGGCCCTATCACTATTTCGGCACCGGAGACGTTAGCAGCTACTGCTGTTGCTCCAGGCTTTTCTGTAAGCGAAGCTGCCGCCTCAGAATTCCTCTTTAGTACAGACGCCACACGGCTGGTTTACACCATCGCAGGTAGTGAAATCATTGGATATTCTGGCGATAGTGGTTTCGCAACCAGCGCCAAACTCGGTTCCTTAAGTGGTCTCGCATTCGATAGCGCCGGCAACCTCTACCTTGTCGACAACGGTAACAACGTAATCCGTAAAGTGACGGCCACGACCGGGATTATCACGACTGTCGCCGGTAACGGAACATCAGGTTATAGTGGTGATGGTGGCCCAGCAACCAACGCCGAATTCAGCGATCACGCATGGGGAATCGCAGTCGATTCCGTTGGCAACATTTACATTGCAGACACAGATAACTACGTGATCCGTAAGGTGACGGTCACAACAGGAATCATCACCACCATTGTTGGCAACGGAACCTCAGGTTACAGCGGCGACGGTGGGCCGGCAATAAGTGCCGAATTGGGTGGTCCAAGTGGCCTCGCATTAGACAGAGCTGATAATCTCTACATATGCGATAACGACGTGATTCGCAAAGTAACGGCCGCGACTGGGATCATCACCACCGTTGTCGGAAACGGAAAGTCAGGCTACAGCGGTGATGGTGGTCCGGCAACCAGCGCCGAATTGGCTGGTCCAATGGGCCTCGCTTTCGATAGCGAGGGTGACCTATATATTGCTGATTACTTTAACAATGTGATTCGTAAAGTGACGTTTACGACAGGAATCATCACGACCGTGGCAGGCAACGGAAGCCTTGGTAACAATGGCGATGGTGGCCCAGCGACAAGTGCCGAACTCTGGCAACCAATCGACATCGCAGTCGACAACGCAGGCAACCTCTATATTACCAGTACAATCGGGACGCTCCGAACGGTGATGGCCGCGACTGGGATCATTACCCAAGTTGGAAGAGGTTATGGGTTTTGGAATAGCGGTGATGGTGGCTCGGCAATCGACGCCGATCTTTATAGTCCTGGAGGTCTTGCAGTCGATAGTAGTGGCAATCTTTATATTTCAGTCGGTGGTGTTAAGTCCTTTGCTTATGGCCAGACCAGTTCTAGTTCAGCCGTCCGTATGATAACGGTTGCTGTCCTTCCTCCTTCGACTGCTGCGGCGGCGCCTCAGTTTAATATTTCAGATGGAAACTATGAGACCCCACAGACGGTGACCATTTCTGACGGTACGCCGGGAGCTGCAATCCACTACACGATGGACGGATCGACGCCCGATACTGCTTCCTATGTCTACACTGGTCCTATCAACGTCAATGGTAATGTGACCATTAATGCAATAGCAATCGCTCCCGGATACTTGCCGAGTTCAGTTACATCGGCAAATTACAAGATCACCGCTTCTCCAGTTGCGCGTATTTGGACTGTTGCAGGCAAAGGAACTACAGGATGGGACGGAGGTTATAGTGGCGATGGTGGTCCGGCAAGCAGTGCCGAATTATCTTATCCATCCGGCTTCGCATTCGACAGTTCTGGCAATCTATACATTGGTGATTCGGGAAACGCCCGCGTCCGCAAGGTGACTGCCTCAACGGGCATCATCACCACTGTTGTTGGCAAAGGAACAGGAGGTTACAGTGGCGATGGTGGTCTGGCAACTAGTGCCGAACTGGCTGGTCCAAGCGGCCTCGTATTCGACAGCGCTGGTAATCTCTACATTGCTGATACAGGAAACAACCGCATTCGCAAGGTGACGGCGACGACAGGGATCATAACCACCGTAGCCGGTAACGGAACAGAGGGTTACAGTGGCGATAATGGCCCAGCAATCAATGCCGAACTCATCCAACCGCTAGGAGTCGCAGTCGATGTCGCCGGCAATCTCTACATTGCCGACAACGGTAACAACGTGATCCGCAAGGTGACGGCCACGACTGGGATCATTACGACCGTCGCTGGCATGTCATTCACGACCGTCGGATCTGGCGGGGCACATTATAATCATGTAGGGTACAGCGGAGATGGCGGTCCGGCGACCAGTGCCATGCTCAATATAACGAATGGTGATATTGCGGTTGATGGTACTGGCAATTTCTACATTGCCGATACCGGTAACAATGTGATTCGCAAGGTAACGGCATCGACAGGGATCATTACCACCGTTGTTGGAAACGGACATCCGGGTTACAGCGGAGATAGTGGTCCTCCGAGCAGCGCAGAATTGGCATATCCACCGAGTGTTGCGGCCGATAGCGCCGGGGATCTCTACATTGCCGATCCCTATAGTAACGTGATCCGCATGGTCACCGCTAATATGAAGACCATTACTACAGTGGTAGGCAATGGAGTTGCGGGATACTTCGGAGACGGAGGCTCGGCAGCGCTCGCGGAAATCAATGCCCCACAGGCAGTCGGAGTGGACGCGGAGGGAAATCTCTATATCGGGGATTATTACTATAACGTGGTCCGGGAAGTGGGTCGCGGAACAGGCGTAAGTCAGATTACGCCAACGGTGATGGTTACACCTTCTTCATCTAGCATCACGACGGCGCAGATATTGACGGTTGCGATTACTGTCAGCGGCGGAACTGGCGCTCCGACTCCTACAGGTTCTGTGATCTTAACTGGTGGTGGCTACACCTCTGCGATAATAACGCTTGCCACTGGAAGTGCAACGATAAGCATCCCGTCTGGCTCTCTGACCACGGGTAGTGATACGCTGATTGTTACTTACACGCCTGATATATCGAGTTCCTCAACATATACCAGCGTCTCAAATTCCGCTTCTATCAACGTCACCACCTTCACCGTAAAAGGTATAGCGGTTATTGTCGCCTCCGGCGCTACCACCGGGAACACCTCCACGATCACCCTAACGCCGGTCAGCGGCTTCACCGGAACGGTCAATCTCAGTTGCGCGATCACTCCCACGGCTGCCAGCGATCCGGCAACGTGCAGCCTCTCTCCGGCTTCGGTTGCGATCAGCGGCACGATAGCGCAATCGGCCACGCTGACCGTGAACTCCACGGCTCCCACCACGTGCAGTAGCACCTTGGTTCATCCCAAACTTCCCGGAGAACCCTGGTATGCAGCCGGCGGCGCAACATTGGCCTTCTTGCTGCTCATCGGTATCCCGGCGTGGCGGCGTAACTGGCGGACCATGCTCGGAATACTGGCGCTTTTCGTAATTCTTTCTGGCGGCGTACTCGCCTGCGGCGGAGGCGGAGGAGGAGGTGGCAACAATTGCACTCCTAATTCCGGCACTACCGCAGGCACCTACACCATCACTGTGACCGGCACTTCCGGAACCCTTACGGTCACGAACACAATCACCCTCACCGTGCAGTAGGGCAGGTGGCGCACCCATAAAAATTAGGCGGCCATCCTTCCCGCATCTTTTCCACCCCAACGCATAAAGTTCGTGTGTCGGGGTCCCCGGTGTGCGGAAGTGCAGAAAGCCACGAATCTCAGGCGAGCGGACAGCGAGCAGTTGGCCCCACCGCAGGTGGTTGGCCGCGCCGCAGTGCTTGCGGGAAGGGTGGGAACCACGAACCTTAACCAGCAGGCTTTTTCTGCTCCCTTGGTCCCCTTGGTCCCTTTCCAGCATTTGCAGATAATTATCAACCAAGCGAGCACAATGATCTTGGGTGAAGAGAATGCACAACCGGAAGCCGAGCGCCGTAGTTACGAATAGGTCAATAGTGCGCAGCTTTTTCCTTTATTAGAAAGGCACTCCATCCCCCCCCGGGGGTGCGTTCTCCATTTCTTCGCCTTTGCTGGTGATCTTACCGCGCTCTAGGATGCGTGCGGTCGTAGACTACGGTAAGTTGTGCGGTGGTGAGTTGGGTGTAGCGCTGGGTGGTGGAGAGGCGCTCGTGGCCGAGCAGCTCCTGAATGGCGCGCAGGTCGGCGCCTTCTTCCAACAAGTGTGTCCCGAAGGCGTGGCGCAACGTGTGCGGATGGACCTCGGCGGAGAGGCCGCGCAGAATGGCGATGCGCTTGACGATGCGGCCGACGCTGCGCGTGGTCAGCCGCGCCTGGGAGGATTTGTGAAGGCCGCGCAGGCGCAGATTGAGGAAGAGCGCTGGAGTTTGGTTGTCATAGCCTGGCGGTGTATTGCGGTTTTTCTTTTTGCTAGCTTCTTCGGCTTGACTGGTCTTGCTCGAAGCAGCGAGACAAGCAGCGCGTTCGGCTAGATAGGCGCGCAGGGCCTGGGCCGCCGCATCGCCCAGCGGGACGTAGCGCTGCTTCTGTCCTTTGCCGCGAATCAGAATGGCGTCGTTGGCCCAGTGAATGTCTTCGAGATTGAGGCCGACCAGCTCGGCGTTGCGGATGCCACAGCCGTAAAGCAGCTCGAGAATAGCCGTGTCGCGCGCCGGCCAACTGGCGGCATCGTCGCCCACCGTATCGACCACGCGGTTCATCTGCTCGATGGAAGGCACGCGGGGCAGGTGCCGGGGCAGTTTGGGCGTGGCGACAAGCGAGGCTGCATTCTGATCCAGGATTCCAATGCGCGCCAGCCACTTGAACCAACTGCGGATGGCCGCGAGAGCTCGCGCGGCGGAGGCTTTGGAGAGGCCGCGGTCGTAGAGCGTGCCGAGGTAGGCGCGGATGTCGGTGTGCTCGATGCGCTGCGCGCCGTTCTCTTTTCCTGAGCGCTCGGTAATGAAAGCAGTGAATCCGCGCAGTTCGCGGGCGTAGGCGCGTAGGGTGTGCGCCGAGGAGCCGCGCTCATTGGCCAGTACGCGGAGATAATCGGCGACGAGGGTGTCGAGGGGACTGGATTGGTGCAACTCTTCCCCGGTCTTAAGATTAAGGACTGGAACACCCGTAGCGGCGCTCATGCGGGTTCCTCGCGGGGGATGAGTTCACTTGGAGCGGGTTCGTGGTTTCCCACCCTTTCGCCAAGTGCGCGAAAGGATGGGGCGCCCAGCTTTTTCTTATTTGAAACCAGGTGGAGGCCTTTACGACCGGTTGGGACGGGAGCGGGAACCTCAACCGGAACAGGGTGCGGGCGCGTGGCGCGGGGATGGTGGAGGCGATGGACCTCTTTGAGCCGGCCCAGCGCTAGGTGGGTGTAGACCTGCGTGGTGGAGATGTCGGCGTGGCCGAGGAGCAACTGCACACTGCGCAGATCGGCGCCGTGCTCCACCATGTGCGTGGCGCAACTGTGGCGCAGGCGGTGGGGGCTGGCCGTGCTGTCGGCGGTTTTTACGATGTGCCAGACCCATTGGCGGGTGAGCGGCATTCCATGGAGGGAGAGAAAGAGGCGCGTGGAATCCTGACGAGCCTCCTGCCTGGTCTCTGGCTTCGCGTCTTGCCTCACTTCTGGCCGGGGATTCGCCTTGCGCCGCGAGCCGGTGCGCGCGGAAGTGATGCGGGCCAGGTGAGGGCGTCCCTCGCGCAGGTAGGTTTCCAGCGTCTCGATGGCGGTGCGGCCCAGGGGTACGATGCGCTCTTTGTCGCCTTTGCCACGCACTTGCACGCGGCCCAGATCGAGGGCAAGATCGCCAGTCGTCAGCGCCGTAACCTCGGAGACGCGCAATCCGCCGGCGTAGAGCAGCTCCAGAATCGCGCGGTCACGCAGATCGGTGGCTCGGGCCTGCGGATGCTCGGCGTTCATTTGGGCGCGCTCCAGCATCTCGGCCACCTCCGGCTCGGCCAGCGACTTGGGCAGAACTTTCCAGGCTTTGGGCGATTCAATATTCACCGTCGGGTCATGATGGATGCGCCGGTCGAGCAAGAGCCACTTGTAAAAGCCACGCAGGCAGCTCAGCTTGCGGGCCGCCGAGCGCTGGTCGATGCCATGCGCGCGCAGATGCTCCAGAAAGGCGGCCACATCGTCTTGCGTTGCGGTCAACAGCACGCCGTTGCGCTCCTCGATGACCTCGGCAAAGGTCTTCAGGTCGCCGTCATAGGCCTCGCAGGTGAGCGGGCGCAGGCCTTTTTCCACCCGCAGATAGGCCTGGTAGTCCTTCAACAGCGAGAGATTGTTTGCAGTCCCCACAGCTCTGATTATCCGCGCTGGAAGCAGGCTCTTACGCCGTTAGTAACCGCGTTGAACCTGATTGAGCATGGACTCAAGTTTGGCAACAGGTGCCGCAGGTAACCATGCGAGGGCTCGGCGGGAATTGCTGGCGATCCCAATGGCACGCCCCCGGCCTGACGGAGTATAAAGCTGGAATGGGCGCTTGGACGGTAGAGGAGATCGACGAATGGCTGCGGGGGGGCGGTTGGGTGGTTACGGCCAGCGACCGGGCGGCGCGAGCGTTGCTTGCCGGCTTTCATGGCGCGCGGCAGGCCGAGGGGCTGAGCTCTTGGCCCGCGCCGAAGATTCTGGATTGGAAGAGCTTTGTATGGGAGGCTTGGGAAGATCGGGCAGCCGATGCGCGCTTGGTGCTGAACTCCACGCAGGAGCAGGCGCTCTGGGTTGGGATTGCGGGGGACGAACGCTCGCTGGCCACGCTGCTGGAGGGGCCGCGGCATCGGCTGGCGGAACAGGCGATGGCGGCGCACGAGCTGCTTTGCGGGTATGCGCCACAGTTTTTAAGGAAGGCGGCGCGAAGCGGCTGGCAACAAGATGCGGGGGCCTTCAGTGAATGGCTGGCGGCCTTTGAAGAAGCCTGTCGTGCGGGAGATCTGCTCAGTGCGAGCCGCTTGCCGCTGGAGCTGATACCGCTGCTTGCGGCGAACCCGGCGCGGCGGGCACCGTTACTGTTAATTGGTTTTGACCGGATTCTTCCGACGCAGCGGAGCTTTTTTGAAGCGTGGGGCGAGTGGCGTGAGGCTGGCAGGAATGAAGCTGCCGGTGAAGTTCATTTTTACGATGCAGCGGACACACAGGCGGAAGTAACGGCTTGCGCGCTCTGGTGCGGCCGCCAGCTTGCCGAGCATCCCGAAGCGCGTCTGCTGGTGGTGGCTCAATCAGCCAGTGCGCGGCGGGGCGAGATCGAGCGAGCGTTCCTGCGCCACGCGGGCGCGGCCTTTGAGTTTTCGCTGGGAGTTCCGCTCGGCGAGGTTGCGTTGGCGCGGGCGGCGCTGCTCACACTGCGCTGGCTGGAGGGTTCGCTTGCCGAGCAAGAGCTGGATTGGCTGCTCCCAACTGGTCTGGCTGCCGCCAGCGATGAAGAGACTGCCGCGCTGCAAGCGTACCTCCGCAGGCTGCGCCATTACGGCTTGGAACGAACATGGTGGAGCTTGCGAGCCTTTCTGGGCGAGCGGTGCGGCGCTGAGTTGCTGCCTGCCGCGTGGAGGGAGCGCATGGGCACGGCACAGGGGATGCTGGCAAGCTTGACGGGGCGCGCGCAGAGTCCGCTCGAGTGGGCGGAGTTGATTCCGCGCTTGCTGGATGAGCTGCACTTTGCCAGCGCACGCCCGCTCGTTAGCGCCGAGTACCAGGCCCTGCGCCGCTGGCAGCAGGCCGTCGATAGCTGCGGCTCGTTGGGCTTTGATGGCCGCCGCATGAGCTGGCGGGGGTTTTTAGCACAACTTGCCCGCACGCTGGAGGAGACGCTCTACGCGCCGGAGTCGCGCAATGCGCCGATTCTGATCGCCGGTCCTGCCGAATCCGCTGGGCTCACTGCGGATGCTGTCTGGTTTCTGGGAGCGGATGAGGATGGTTGGCCGGCGAGCAGCGCGGCGCATCCGCTGCTGCCCATCGAGGTGCAGCGACAGGCGGGAATGCCGCACGCGACGGCGCAACTGGATTGGGAGCTCGCCGAAGTGATTACTCGCCGCATTCTGGCCGCCGCGCGCGAGGCTGTCTTCAGTTATGCAAAACAGAATGGAAGCGCCGAGGCCCGCCCGTCGCGGCTGATCACGCAGCCTGCCGGGGCGGAGGGGGAGCTTCCGCCGGAGTTGCGCGCGCCTGATTGCTCCACGCCGCTGACTGTGCCTTATGAGGATTACAGCCGCATTCCATCTCCTCCGGGTAAGATTGCAGGCGGGGCGGCGGTTCTCACTGCGCAGTCGCAATGTCCCTTCCAGGCCTTCGCCACAGCGCGCTTGGCCGCGCAGCAATGGAAGCCCGCCGAGGCTGGCCTGACTGCCTCGCAGCGCGGAAGCCTGCTCCATGCCGTGCTTCACGCGGTGTGGGCAGGGCCGCCAGAGGGGATTCGCAGCCACGCGGAACTTGTGAGTCTGAACGACCGGGAGGCTTTTGTCTCCGAGCACGTGCGGCGCGCGTTCGCGCGGGAGCTGCGTCCGCACCTGCGCGAACAGATGCCCCGTCGCTATCTGGAGCTGGAAGCGCGGCGGCTGGCTAAGCTAGTTACCGAGTGGCTGGAGTACGAGGCCACGCGGATTGAGTTTGAGGTTGCGGCCACCGAGGACAAGCGCGCCGTTCACCTCCATGGGCTGACCTTCGCTCTGCGCCTGGACCGGCTGGACCGGTTGGCGGATGAAACGCTACTGGTGATCGACTATAAATCCGGCAACGTCTCGCCCTGCGCGTGGGAGACGCCTCGCCCGGAGGACGTGCAACTGCCGCTTTATGCTGGTTTCGCGATGAAGGCAGATGAAGTTCTGGGCGGGTTGGCCTTTGCCAAGGTGCGAGCCGGGAACCCGGAGTTCGCTGGGCGCATAGGCGACGCGGGGGCGACGCTCTTCAGCGGACTCAAAGGTACAAGCCCGCTGCTAAGGAATCCATTGAGCGCCGAGCAGCTTCTCGACTGGCGGGATTGCATCCAGCAGCTAGCCGAGGATTTTGTGGCGGGACGAGCGGAGGTTGACCCGCGCAAGGCTCCCCAGACCTGCGAGCGCTGCGGTTTGCAAACCCTCTGTCGCATACAAGAGAACGCGGCTCTGATCACGGATGAAGAGGATTCAGAAGGTGAGGAGGGCAGCGATGAGTAAGCCTCCCGATCAGGCGCAGCGCGATATGGCACAGGACACCAGCCGGTCGATTCTGGTGCAGGCGCCGGCGGGCTCGGGCAAGACGACATTGCTTACGGAGCGCTTTCTGCGCTTGCTGGCCGAGGTGGAAGACCCAGGGCAGGTGGTGGCGATTACCTTTACCAACGCCGCCGCCGCCGAGATGCGCAACCGGATTCTGGACGAGCTGAGAAGCGACGCACCTAGCCCTCTTGCCCGCCGCGCCCTGGAGCACTCACAGACGCTGGGCTGGAAGCTGCTTGATCTGCCCACCCAGCTTCGCATCTCGACCATCGATTCTTTCTGCCGCGAACTGGCCGTGCAGCAGCCGCTGCTCTCTGGGCTTGGGGGTGGATTGGAGATCGCCGAGCAGCCCACTGAGCTTTATAGGCGAGCCGCCCGCGAAACGCTAAGCAAGATCGACGAGAGCGGCTCAGCGCTGAGTGCGGCTATCGAAGAACTGCTGCTCTGGCGCGATAACGGATGGACCGAGATGGAAGGCCTGTTGATCGAAATGCTCGGCAGCCGCGACCGCTGGATGCATGGCTTTGTATTAGAGCGCGAGCCGGATTGGGAGGCTCTGCGCGAGCGGCTGGAGCGGCCATTTAAGAATGCCGCGCAGGAGGCGGTCATCGATCTGAGCCAGCTTCTCGATCAGGCCCCTGGAGCGCGCGAAGAGGCACTGGTCTTGGCGCGCTTCGCTTGCGAGCAGAGCGGCGGCCTCCTGCATCAGGAACTGGCCGAACTGGTCGAATTTCCTTCCGCTCCGTTCATGGATCTGGAAGAGGCGCGTTCGGCCTATGCGGCTCTGGCCGCGTTGCTGCTTACGGATGGTGGGTCTTTTCGTAAAGCAATCGACAAACGATTGGGCTTTCCAACCGACCGCAAGCGCGAGAAAGCCCGCCTTCTGGAATTGATCGCCCAGTTGGCCGGCGTCGCTGGCCTGGAAGCTGCGCTGTCCGCTGTTCGCGCATTGCCCCCGGCGCGCTACACCGAAGAAGATTGGCGGATTGTGCGCGCCTGCTTCACACTGCTGCGCCATGCGGCAGGCGAGTTGCGGATCGCCTTTGCCGAGGCTGGCCGGGTGGATTTCATCGAAGTGGCGCAGATCGCCCAGCGCGTACTGCTCGGCGAGGACGGCCTGCCCACAGACGCCGCGCTCGCTCTCTCGGACGGCATTCGCCACCTGCTGGTCGATGAGTTTCAGGACACCAGCCGCCGTCAGCATCAACTGCTCGCCAGTCTTATCGCCGCGTGGCCGGAGCGAGCGGGCCGCACCTGCTTCGTGGTCGGCGACCCCATGCAGTCGATCTACTCCTTTCGCGACGCCGACGCCGAACTTTTTCCGCGCGTCAAAACCGTCGGGATGGAAATTCCCCATGAAGAACCGCTACTCTTCGACTTTGCTCCGCTCCTGGCGAACTTCCGCACAGCGCCGGGCCTGGTGGAGCGGCTCAATCAGACTTTCGAGAAGATTTTCGCCGAAGAGGACGGCAGCGGCGTTCGCTTCTCCGCCGCGGAGGCCGCGCGGGAAGAGGCTGCCAACGCCACTCCAGCCTTCCATCTACATCTTGATTTCGTTCGCGGCGATACCGACGAAGCGGATAAAGAGGCTTGCCGCGCCGCGCAGATCGACGAGATCGTCGCGTTAATTCGCAGCTACAGCAGCCATATGGAAGCGGCAAAGGCCGCCGGTGGAAAATTCCGCATCGCCGCTCTGGGACGCGCTCGCACAGCTCTCGCACCCATTGCTGCTGCCTTGCGCGCGGCCAAGATTCCCTTCCGCGCTGTCGATTTGGAGAAGCTGGCCGACCGCCCGGAGGTTCTGGACGCGCTGGCCCTAGCACGCGCTCTGCTCAATCCAGAGGACCGCGTGGCTTGGCTGGGTGTTTTGCGCGCCCCCTGGTGCGGCCTTTCGCTGGAGGATTTGCACACGCTGGCCGGTGACGGCGCGCCCGAACTGCTCTCGCGCCCCGTGCTGGAACTGCTGGCCGAGCGGCTTTCGCTGCTCAGCGAAGAGAGCCGCTCGGCTGCCTCGCGCGTGCTGCAAGCGATGACTGCCGCTGCCGCGCTGCGCTCGGCTCAACCCGCGATGAAGGTGGGAAGCTGGATCGAGCAGGTCTGGCAGTCGCTGGGTGGGGCAGCGTGCGTGGACTCGACCGCCCGCGCCAATCTCGACTTGCTTTGGAGCTGCCTGGACCGTCTGCCCGACGGTGAAGTGGGTCTGCTTGGGGCCGCTCTGGATGCGGCGCTGGACAGGCTGACCGCGCTACCCGATCCCGAAGCCGCCAGTGAGTGCGGCGTGCAGTTAATGACCATCCACAAGGCCAAGGGGCTGGAGTTCGAGGTGGTGATTGTTCCGGAGATTCAGGCGGCGAACGGACGCGGGCGGCCGAAGATGCTTTCGTGGCTGGAACGCGGGCTTGCTGAGCCGGACGACTCCGGCGAGATTACTGAATTCCTGATCGCTCCATTCCAGCGCAAGGGCGAAGAGCGCAGCTCCGCCAAAGCCTGGGTGGACCGTCTTTCTCTTGCGCGCGAGTTGCAAGAGACGCGGCGGATTCTCTACGTTGCCGCCACCCGCGCCCGCGAGGAGCTGCATTTTTTTACGCGGCCCGCCGGCAAGGAAAAGGACGGCGAACTGACGCTGGTGGAACCCACGAACAGCCTGCTGGCCACGGCCTGGCCGGCGCTGGATGAGGAGGTTCGCGCGCGCTTCGAGGAGTGGAAGGCGGAGAGGTCGGTCGGGGAGACGCACGAGGAGCTGGTCGAATCGATTGCCGCCTCGGGCGAGCTTCTGGTGATGCCGCCGCCGGCGCGTCCCACGCTTCTGCGCCGTTTGCCGCCGGTTTTTTCGATGCGGGTTTGGAGTCGTGGTGCCCCATCGGTAGTGGGCGCTCAGGCTATTTCTTCCCCGTTGAGTGGCTGGGAGAGAAGCCTCTACACCCGCCATGAGGGCGGCCTGCTCTCCCGCGCTCTGGGCACGGCCGTCCACGCGCTGTTGGAAGAGCTGGCGCGGCTGCGCGTGACGCTCGATTGGGAAGCGGCTCGCGCGTCCCTTCGCGGCTTTGAGCCGCGCATCCAGGCACAGGTGCGCGCGGTGGGCGTTGATCCGGTTCGCGCCGGGCGCATCGCCGCCGAGGCGCTTCAGCTCGCGCTCGCGGCTTCGTTTGATCCCATTGGCGCGTGGATTCTTTCGCCGCACCAGAGCGCCGCCAGCGAGGCCGCCTGGGCGGGAGTGGTTGCGGGTTCCGTGCGCTCGGTTCGTGTTGACCGGGTCTTTCAGGCCAGTTCTGCGCCCTGCAGCGAGGGAGAAGATTGCTGGTGGATCATCGACTACAAATCGGCCCACACCGATTCCGCTAGCCCTGCCGCGCTCCGCTCGCTCTTTGCGCCGCAAATCGAGTCTTATGGCCAAATGCTGCGCCATCAGATCGGCGCTACAGCGGTGATCTTTGGTTGCCTCTATTATCCGCGGATGCGGACGCTGGATTGGTGGGAGCTCTGAGCCGGTTGATCGCCGATGGGGAGTCAAACGGAAACTGGGCGGCGGGCGTCCTTACAATAGAAGATATGCAAACCGCTCCTCAGTCCGCTGAAGCACAGATCCACATTGAACAGGGTTTTGCCTGGGATGCGCAAGCGGCTTATCTCTTCGATATCGACGGCACGCTACTGCGCGATCCCGATCGCATCCATATGGACTCCTTTGCTCCCAGCATCCGGCAGGTGACGGGAATTGAAGTCTCTTTGGAGGGTGTTCCGGTTCACGGCAATACCGACACGGGCATTCTGCGCGAGGCCTGCCGGAGGGCGGGAATCTCCACTGAGATTCTTGAGCCGCAGATCGGGGCCATTATGGACGCGATGTGCCTCGCTGTTGCCGGGCATCGGGATCAGATGCGCATAGTGCTGATGCCGGGCGTGAAGGCGGCTCTTGATCATCTGGCGCGGAAGGGCGCTTTGCTGGGCGTGGCTACCGGCAACCTGGAGGCCATCGGCTGGATCAAGATCGAGAAGGCCGGGCTGCGGGAGTGGTTTCGTTTTGGCGGCTTCAGCAACGATTTTCCGGTACGCGCCGCGCAGATTGGCGACGCGGCGCGCAAGGCCCGTGAGCTGGCCGGCAAGGATGCGACGGTCTGCGTAGTCGGCGACACGCCGCGCGACATTGAGGCGGCGCGCGCCAACGGCCTGGCGGTGATTGCCGTGGCCACCGGCAACTTCAGCTATGAGACGCTTCTTGCACTCCGGCCGGATGCCTGCGCCACTTCACTGGCCGATCTAATGGCGCATATGGCGGTTGCGGCATGAGAGCACGCGGCGGACTCAGGCTGGCCCCGGCGGGGAGATCGATAATTGCCCAGGATGACGCGAAGCGGAATCCTGGGAAAGGCCGTCAAAAAAAACAAAGCCCCAAATGGACGCTTGAATCTTTGTGCCGGTTTCTTGGTTATTTTTCAAGAGGCTCTATGGTTGCTTTTATTTTGATGATCGCAGTGGGCATGATGTCCGCTCAACAGCCCGCGCCTTCTCCGCCCGCGCAACCATCAGCCGCGACAAGCGCAACGCCAGCTCCGGCAACAGCAACTTCAGCTCCCAGCGCAAAGCCGGCCAAAGATGCGGCCCTGGCAAAGCCGGTGCGCGGCTCCGATCGACGGCGCGCGGCCAAGATTTATCTCGCCTCCAGCAAGCTCTTCGAGAAGGAAGAGTTTGAAGAGGCGATGCAGGGTTATCAGCAGGCGGTAAAACTGGACCCGGAGAATGGCGACTATCCGCTGGCCGCGAACGTGGCGCGCGCCCATGCGGTAACCGCGCTGATGCAGGCCGCGGCCAAGGACCGGATGCGCTCTGACGCCGCGGCGGCGCGTTCCGCGCTGGCTCATGCCATGGAATTAGATCCGGAGAATGCCCAGCTCAAGGAACACCTTTTCGAACTGGGAGACGATGCGCTGCGCGGTGAGCCAAGGCCCATCTATGAGGCGCAAGCGGGCAGGGCCGGCGAGGCGGTGATGCTTGCGCCCGGAGCCGGAGTCCACAGCTTTCATCTGCGCCTCGACCAGCGTCAGATCATCCAGATGGTCTTCCAGGCTTACGGAATTAACGCCACAGTGGACGAGAGCATGCGCACCACCACAGCGCGCCTGGATTTAGATGATGTGAACTTCGAGCAGGCGGAGCGCATCCTGGAATTGGTGACGAACTCCTTCGCTGTGCCGCTGGATATTCATAGTGTCCTGGTGGTGCGCGACACCAAGGAGAATCGCCAGCAATACTCCCGCCAGGAGTACGAGACGATTTATCTCGCCGGCCTCAGCAAGGAAGATCTGACAGATGTAGGCAACCTCGCCAAAAACGTCTTTGAGGCGCAGATGGCGGTCACCGAGCCCGGCTCCGGGACCATTACCATCCGCGCGCCCCACAAGACAATCGAGGCCTTCAACGCTACCCTAAGCGGCCTGCTGGATGGACGCAGCCAAGTGGTGCTGGACGTGAAAATCATTCAACTGGCGCACAGCACGGAGCGCAACACCGGCATGAATCTGCCGCAAAGCACGACGGCCGTTAATGTCTACACCGAGGAACAATCTATTTTGAACGCCAACCAAGCCCTGGTGCAGCAGATCATCAGTGCGGGCCTGGCCTCGGCGAACGATCCGCTGGCGATTCTAGGGATTTTGGCGGCTTCCGGCCAGGTCTCCAGTCCTTTTCTCACCAACGGCGGCGCACTGTTTGGTGGCGGAAAAACACTCTCGGCCTTCTCTCCGGGCTCGATTTCGGCCAACTTCAACCTGAACTCCTCGGAGTCGCGCGAACTGGACCAAATTCAATTGCGCCTGGGCGATGGCGAGGATGCCTCGCTGAAGACCGGCATGCGCTACCCCATCCAGACCGCCTCGTACTCCGGATTGGGCGCCAGTTTGCCCAACATTGCCGGTCTCACCGGCGCGGGAAACTCCAGCAGCCTCGCTTCGCTGGCCGCCTCCTATGGCTACGGCGGCAGCGTGCCGAACTTCCCTCAGGTGCAGTACGAAGACCTGGGACTGACCCTCAAGGCGACCCCGCGCGTGCTGCGCGGCGGCCAGGTGGCGCTCAAGATCGACATGAAGATCGACGCCCTGGCCGGTTCCTCAATCAACGGTAATCCGGTGCTCAGCAACCGAGCTTACTCCGGCGTCGTCACTATCAAGCAGGGCGAGACCGTCGAGGTGGTCAGCGAGGTGGATAAATCCGAAAGCCGTGCCCTCAGCGGCGTGCCCGGACTTACCGAAATCCCCGGCCTGAATAACATGACCGGCGACGACAAGCAGAAAAACTATGCCACGCTGCTGATTATCTTCACACCTCATGTGGTGCGCGGCATGCAAGCTGCCGGCCACTCGCCGATGATGCGCGTCGAGCGCGGTGAGGGGCGGCGTTGAAGCGTGGATTCCGGTTAGACGGGTCGAATCGATCTCTTCATTTGAAGTACACTGAAAACCTATGCGCCGCTTGCTCGCTCTTCCCTTGCTTGCTCTTTTCGTGTTGGCCGCCTGCCACAGCGGCCAGACTCCGCCCGCGCAGTACAAGATCTACCACCTGCGCGGAAAGGTTGTCTCCACCGACGCCGCTCACGGTGAAGTTACGCTCAACCACGAGTCAATTCCCGGCTTCATGGAAGCGATGACCATGGCCTACAAGCTCAAGGATCCGAGCATCCTGAGCGAACTGCATCTGGGCGACGTGATCACCGCCGACGTGCTGGTTTCGCCCGATCCGAATGCCGATTACCTGGTTGACCACATTGTTGTTGTTGGGCAGGGAAGACCCGATACCAAGCCGCCCATCTCCTATCACGTCCCCACGCCCGGTGACGCCGTGCCCGACTTCAAGCTGCGCAATCAAGACGGCCGCCCAATTCATCTCGACCAGTTCCGCGGCAAGTCGTTGGTGGTTACCTTCATCTACACGCGCTGCCCCTCGCCGGAGTTTTGCCCGCGCGTGACGCGCAACTTTGCCGTGCTGGAAAAGCTCCTGGTCGCTCGCCCCGCGCTCTATGCCAAAACACATCTGCTCAGCATCAGCTTTGATCCCGAGCACGACACGCAGGAGCGGCTGCGCGCTTATGGCGCGGAGTACATCGGCAGCGACGCGAAGAACGCCTTTGCGCACTGGGAGTTGGCCGCGCCGGAGAAACCCGTGCTGGCCGAGATGGCGGAGTTTTTTGACCTGGGATTGACCGGCGAGGCGGATTCTACCATTACGCATACACTCTCCACAACGCTGATCGGCCCCGACGGCAAAGTCGCACGCTTCTATCCCGGCAATGAGTGGACGCCGGAAGAGGTGCTTTCCGATTTGGAACGGGAAGCCACAAAGGTTCGCTGAATCGATAGAAAAACATAAAATTATCTAAAGTGGTGCTAAAATTTATTTATATTTCCATGGGTGTTGTGCAATGACGAATTCCAGGATTGTGGCCAAATTCGCAATCGGGACACTCTGTATGGCATTCTCGATTCTGGCTCGCGCGGACACGGTCTTTCTTACTCTAGACAGCAACTTCGCCGCGCCGGATTATGCCTTCTACTCCTACACCGATACTACCGGAGATTCCCAAGGGAATATTCCCGTAAGTCCCTACATTACAACCTTGAACGGCGGTATCTATAACCTCGCGCCAGTCCTTGCGATTTGCTATGACTATGCCAGCGATACCCCGGTGGGAACGACTCTTTCAGGTGTCGTCGAGCCGCTCAGTTACTTCTCCGGAACCGCCTACATGGAGGTCATGGAATCGACGTTCCTGATCAATAAGTTGAACGCCGATGGCGGTCTCAACACGCCCCTGGCCACCAGAGGAGCGCTCTCTTTTGCCATATGGGAGATCATGAACCCTTCGTCCAACACCAGCCTCACACCGTTTCCCTCCAACGCGGCAGCTGCGGAGTATGAGAACGCCGCGGCCAGCGCTGTAAACAGCGGCGCGTGGACCGAATCAGATGCCAATCTCTACCCGACGTGGGTGCCTGCTGATCCGGCGTACCAGCGGTTTGGGCTGATCGATCTGGCACCGGAGCCTTCCACTCTGGTTTTGACTGGGCTTGGACTACTCGGACTCGCCGTTGCAGGCATTCGCCGCAGAAGACTGGCGAATATTGAAGTTCAAAGCAAGTGAACGGCAAAGAAGGCCTGCAGTGAAGGATGATTTCATCAATTTGATATGGCGCGGAACAGTTCAAAACCTTTGGTCATGAAGGAGTTGAACAATTGTTCTTCACGGTACCGACACTTCCGCAGGGGCTAAAGCTCGGTTGATTTTATGGGCATTATTAACGCGCCTGGTGTCGTGTTCTGACATTCCCGGAATCTTTGTCGAGTTTTTCCGCAGCCCGTATAGCCCTGAACTACCATCCGTGCTTTTGTTGCAATGCAGCGGCATTCGAAGGCTCCCAAACGTGAATGGCGATACGGATGAATGCTCTCAACTGCTGTTATTAGGTTGATTCTGAACAAATATAACTTCAAAAATATCCTCTGAAGATAGTGCCTTAGCTCAGGGGTAACGTATCAGGGGTAACGTATGGGTTAAACCGCTTATTCCCCCATACAAGATTCTCGGCCTAGCAGGGGCCGCAAACACCCAAGCAACTCCGACCGGTCTGGAAAGCGCCTAATTTCAGCACAGGCGGTGTTCCTGCAAATCAGCATTGAATCTCCTCGCGGCAGGCGCCAGTTTCGTTGACGATCCGTGACGCAGCTTTTTGCGGTCTGCGTGTGTCAACGAGCACACGGTGTGTGTGAGCTGACACGTTCCTCCCAGCCCATTCAATCAGTAAACCCATTGTTTTCATTCGCCTGCGTTTGGCGGACCGCTTGCACTTTGTCTGGGCGCAGGCAGTTAAAAAACGAAATCGGGGGATACGATGAAGGCTCTGATGCTCAGCAAGTTGGCAATGGTAGCAGTGGCGGCGGTGATGATGGCAGCGCGGGCGATGGCTTTCGAGACGCCGCGGCAAACGCCCCAACAACAAATTGCCGTTCATGTAGAGAAGCGAGTGATCGTAGTGAGCCTATTGGATCGCAAACTGGCGCTGATTGTGGATGGGCAAGTGAAGAAGATTTATACGGTCGCAGTGGGTAAACCCTCCACGCCTAGCCCTGTGGGAAGCTTCACGATTGAGCGTCGCGCGGCGAATCCAACCTATCACCACAATGGCAAGACGGTGCTGTCGGGGCCGGGCAATCCGGTGGGCACGCGCTGGATGGGCCTCAGCATCCCCGGATACGGAATCCATGGAACCAACGAACCCAAATCCATCGGCAAGGCCGCCAGCCATGGGTGCATCCGCATGGCGCAGGCCGATCTGGAGGAGTTCTACGCGTTGGTAGCCGTGGGCGACACGGTGGAGTTGATTGGCGAGCGCAACGAGGAAACGGCGAAGCTCTTTGGCGATCCAGAGAAGCCTGCCGCAGCGCCGGTTGCACAGCCTGCTCAATTGGCAATGAATGCGCCTGCGACGGTGCTCCAAGCGGATGGGCAAGCAAACGGCGCAAAGCAGAGCAATCAAGTTTTGATTGCTCTGCGCTAAGGGAGGCGGGCGATGCATCTGCTGATGGAAGCGATGGATGGTTTGGGAGCGGTCTTGCTGCCGGTGGCAGCGGGGCTGCTCTTCGAGGAACTGACGATGGGTGGGCTGGTCCGGCTGCTGCTCGTTCCACGGCCGGGAACAGTGAGACGAGTTGAACGCAAAGCCAAAGAAGGAGAAGAGAGATGAACGCATTGAAGCTGTTGTTGACGGTTGCGGGAGTGCTGATGCTGACTGCCGCTATGACGATTCCGCTGTATGGATTGTGGCTTCGCATTCGCATTGCGCAGCGCAAGAGGAAGGGCGAGGAAAACACGGAAGAGCCGGGAGAGATTGCTTGGCGCGGCTCTGTGGCATTGGTGCTGGCCGCGCTTCTGCCACTGCTGGTGGCCGCGAGTATTGTCGTAGTGCCCAGCGGCATGGGCGGTGTGCGTGTGAGTCAATTGAGCGGCACGGAGCCGGGAACACTGTATCCTGGATTGCATTTTGTGACGCCGTTGGTGGAGAGTGTGGAGACATTTGATCTGCGCGATCATCTCTTCACTGCGGGCCTTGCGGAAGTGGGCGCGAACGCGGAAGCGCGCAAGACCAGCCTCAGCGTGCAATCGCGCGAGGGATTGAATATAGGTCTCGCTGTGACAGTTCGCTATCGGCTGGACCCCAACAAGTTGGCCAGCGTGCAGGCGCATATGCCGCAACCGGTGGACAAGGAACTGGTGCCTCCAGTGGTGGCCAGCGCATGGCGCGAGCTGACGCCGGCATACACGGTGCAAGAGATCTTCAGTAGCAAGCGCGAAGAGGTGCGGGCCAAGGCCTCTGAAGTGATTACGCGCAAACTGGGCGCGGATGGAATCTTTGTCGAAGAAGTGATGCTCTCCGACATTCAACTGCCGGCGGAGTACGCCAAGGGACTGGAAGGCCTGCTGCTGAAAGAGCAGGAAGACGAGCAGATGGGCGTAACGACGGAGATTCAACAGAAGCAGGTGCGCATTGCCGAGTTGCAGGCCGAGGCGGAGGCTGTGCAAAAGGTGAAAGAGGCCGAGGGCGACGCGCAATCCAAAGTCGTCGAGGCCAAGGGCGAGGCGGACGCGATGCAGTACACGCTGCCGCTAAAGGAAAAGCAGATCGAGCAGAGCAAGCTGGAGGCCGAGGCGCACAAAGAAACAACAATTCAGAACGCGGAGGCCGAAGCGGAGGCCAAAGTGATCGACAGCAAAGCTGAACTACAGCGGCGCAATCTGATGGCCGACGCGGAAGCGAGCCGTGTACGCCTGATGGCCTCAGCCAACGCCGAACGCATGACCAGTGAGGCGGCGCTGCTGAACAAGTCTCCGCTGCTGATCAACAAAATCGTTGCGGAGCGGCTCTCCGACAAAATTCAGGTGCTCATGGTGCCGTCGGACGGCAAGTTCTTCTTTGCCAACGATGTCTTCAAAAGCATGGCCGCAAGCCCGGCCATCAAGCAGGAAATGGACAGCGAGACGGAAGCAACGCCCGCGCCGGGGCATTGATGCAGGATTGTTGAGGTTCGTGGAATCCTGGGTCCTAAAATTGGGACCTGGGATTCCATGTTTGAAACACAGGCAGCGCGAAACGATATAATCCGCGCATAGGAATAATGGTCAGAAAGATGAAAGTAATGACGCTGAAGTGGTTGATGGCGGCAGTTGTCTGCGGATTGATGGGGATTATTGCGAGCGCCGCACCCGTGCCCAGCCCATGGGAACAGCCTGCGGCGGCGATGGCCGATCAGATCGCTGAAATTCTCGGTCCCGGCCAGGCGGGGCTGACGATTCGCAATCTCTCAACGATCTCCAACGACGAAATCCCCGCAATCCGGCGGCTGCTGGAGCGGGATTTGAAGGCGCATGGCGTTGCGGCTTCCGGCGCGGAGAGCGCTAACGAAATCCGCTTGACGCTGAGTGAGAATCAACGCGAGCGGTTGTGGGTGGCTGAGATTGTCGAAGGCAACGAGACGCGCGTGGCGATGGTGCAAGTGGATCACATCAGCAGCAGCGCACCGGGCGTGAACCAACAAATCACGCTGCGCAAACAAACAATCATCGCGGCCTTAGATCTGTCATCCAACGAGCCGATCCTCTTTGCGGCAGAAAAGGAATCTTTACTGCTCCTTCTGCAAACAGACGGCATTTCAGTTTTCAACCATACCACTGCAGGATGGCAAAAACAGTCCCATTCATTTTTCAACGCGCAGCACCAGTTGAATCGTGATACCCATGGAATTCTTATCCAATCAGGTGCCAATCTCTTCCATTTTTCCGCCTTCGTTCCCGGTTTGCAATGCACAACGGAGTTCACTCCGGCTGACGTCTCGATGCAAAAAGCAGATAGCCTATGGCCGCTTCACTGTCATGAAAGCGATGATCCCTGGCCGATTGTGCAATCGGATGTTGCGAATGGTCCGCTGAAAGCTTTCTACAACTCCGCCCGCAATTATTTTACCGGCGTGGTTTCTCCGAGCGTTGGTGTCGATCTGCCGCCGTTCTATACGGCCGCGCTGCTTCCTCGTTCTGCGGACAATAGAGCGTTGCTGATTGGCGGCATTGACGGCAAGGTGCAACTGCTGGAAAATGGAGCGCTCAAAGTGGTGAGCGGAGCGCGCGATTGGGGCAGCGATTTTGCGGTGCTTCATTCAGGCTGCGGCCTGGGCGCGCCGATCATTGCATCCGGTTCCGGCGAGGCGGTAAGCGACAGTCTGCGCGCGTATGAACTGCCCGCACAGGAAGCTATTCCTGTTAGCGCCGCGCTCGCTGTGGATGGAAGTGTGACGGCGTTGTGGACCGCGCCGGACGGCAAGAGCCTCTTCGCCGTGGTACGCAGCGTAACAAACGAATACGAGGTGGATCGTGTTACAGCGACTTGCAATTAGCTGCGTGGTGGTTTTGATCGCGCTGCCCGCCGTGGCGCGCACCCGCCCTCACTACGGCGGAACTCTGCAAATCGAGATTGAGGGCGACCCATGGCAGCGGCCTAACGGGCTGGCGCGGCGGCTGACGCTGGATGGGCTTACCCATATGGATGCCAACGGCGCTGTGCAACCTGCGCTCGCAATTGATTGGAAGCCGGAAAATGATGACCATAGCTGGGAGTTCAAGCTGCGCTCCGGCGTGCACTTTCACGATGGCTCCTCTCTGACTTCTGCCGCTGTTGTCACCGCTCTGAGCGCCGCTTGCGGCACCAACTGTCCGTGGACAGCGATTCATGCGGTGGGCTCTTCCGTGATCTTCACCGGCAGCTCGCCCATGCCCAACTTGCCCGCGCTGCTGGCTGGCGATGAGTATTTGATCGCGGCTGACGCGGGCGGCAACATCGGCACCGGCCCGTTTCAGTTGAATGGGTTCAACAACGCCGTGCTGACGTTGACCGCGAACGAAAACTGCTGGGCAGGGCGGCCTTTTATAGATACGATCGAGATCCATGTGCATCGCTCGATTCGCGATCAGTGGCTTGATCTGAGCGTGGGCCGCGCCGACCTGGTCGAGGTTCCTGCCGAGCAGTTGCGCCAGGCCCGTGAACAGCATTTCACGGTGCTTCAATCACCGTCCTCTATGCTGTTGGCGCTCAGCGTTTCGACTGGCGGCGCTCTCGGCAATCCCGATCTGCGTTGGGCTATTGCGCTCGCCGTTGATCGCAGCGCGCTTTGCAACGTGATCTTTCAAAAGCAGGGCGAGATCACGGCCAGCCTCTTGCCTTCGGCGCTCACCGGATACTCATTTCTGTTTTCAACGGACCGCGACCTGAACAAGTCGCGTGAGAAGCACGGCGGAGTCACGCCTCCGCCATTGACGATGAGCACGGAAAGCGGCAGCGCTATGCAATTGGCGGCGCAGCGCATTGCCCTTAATTTGCACGATGCGGGATTCAATGTGCAGATCGTTGCGGAGAACGGGGCGCATCCCGCAGACCTTGCGCTGCGCCGCATTCCAGTCACTTCGAATCAGCCGCAGGCCGCGATGGAAATGATGTTGCGCGGTGCGGGCGCACAGATTCCACTGTTCGATCAAAGCCCCGCCGGCCTCTATAAAGTTGAGCGCGATTTTCTTGAGACGCACACGCTGATTCCGCTGCTTTATCTGCCCGGTGCCTACGCCATCGGTGGCCGTGTGCGTGATCTGCGCCTCGGCGCGGATGGCGCTCCGCTACTGGCCGATGCGGCGCTGGAGGATGCGCCATGAACCTGCGCCAGAAGCTGCTCTTGCTACTCTCGCTCACCGTAGCTCTGGCCGTGGCCGCGGTCTCGTGGACTGTGCTGGTGCGCATTCGCCAAGTCTTCGAGCAGCGCGATCAGCAGGAGACCGCGCTCTTTGTCAGCCAGTTCCAGCGCGAGTTTCAGCATCGCTCGGCGGAAGTTGCCGCTGCGGTGGATCGCATTGCGGCAACGGAACGCGTGCGCGCAATGGCCTTTCAGATCACGCAATCCGGCGATTCATCGCAGTACGTGACCGAGGCGCAGACGCTCGCGCAGGAGTCGCAGTTGGATTTTCTTGAGATCGTAGGCCCTGATGGAAATGTTGTCAGCTCTGCACAGTGGCCTGCGCGTTTTGGTTATCCTGAGCCTGCTGTAAACGAAAGCACAACGACTTTTCTAAAGCGCGAAGATTTGCCTGATGGCAGCAATGCGTTGGGGTTCTTTGCAGTTCGCGCTGTGCGCAGAAGCGAATCGGGCACGGGATCGAATGTGTGGCTGGTGGGCGGCAAGCGCCTTGATCAAAGCTTTCTCGCCGACTTGCCTGTTGCGCCGGGAATGATGATTGGACTCTACAGTGATTCAGGATTAGCAGCGGGCGCAACAGCGCCAAACCCATTCGATCCAAAGCTGCTGGTTGCTGCCGGGGGGGATGTGAGCGGCGCGGCACACTATCAGTCTCTAGTTGATTCCGCGCGAGCGAGCGGGCAGCAGGCGAGCGGAATACTGTATCTCACCAGCCGGCGAGAGGACAGCGTGAACGCGACAGCGATTCCGCTCAAGAATAGCAATGGTTCTGTGCTCGCGGTACTCACAGTGGCCATCTCGCGCGGCGGCATGATCGAGGCGCAACAGCACATTCGCGCTATCGCTTATGGAGTCGCTGCTGGTGGAATTCTGCTGGCGATTCTGGCCAGTCTGTGGATCGCCGCGCGCGTTTCGCGGCCCATCGAGCAATTAGCACGCGCTGCCGAAGAAGTTGCGCAAGGCAACTGGGAGACCAGCGTTCCAGAGCGCAGGCGGAAGCATGGACGCGATGAAGTCGATGTGCTGGCGCGCGGCTTCAATCACATGACCGCGCAACTTACCAGTCAGCGCGAGCGCCTGGTGCAGAGTGAGCGCGTGGCCGCGTGGCGCGAGCTGGCGCGAAGGTTGGCGCACGAACTCAAGAACCCGCTCTTCCCGCTGCAACTCACAGTAGAAAATCTGGTGCGGGCGCGGGCGCTGTCTGAAGTTGAGTTCGATGAAATTTTCCGCGAGAGCACAGCAACATTGAGCATGGAAATTGCGAATCTCAAGACCATCATCGGCCGTTTCAGCGACTTCAGCAAGATGCCCAAGCCGCAGTTGGAGCGGATCGATGCCCGAGATGTTCTTGATCGCGTTTTTTCTTTCTATGATGCCGCTACTCCTGACGGTAACGCAATTCATTTCCAAACTCAATTCCCAACTGACCCATCGCTGATCAACGCCGATCCGGAACTGTTGCATCGCGCACTTAGTAACCTCGTTCTCAATGCAATGGATGCGATGCCTAATGGAGGCACTTTAACGCTCTCGGCAAAGCCTTATGAAGACAAAATTGAGATTCGCGTGGCAGACACAGGCCAGGGAATGACGCCGGAGGAGTGCGAGCGGCTCTTCACTCCGTACTACACCACCAAGCAGCATGGAACCGGCCTTGGCTTGGCGATTGTGCAATCCGTGATTGCCGACCACGCGGGAACAATTTCCGTTGAAAGCAGGTCAGGCGGCGGAACGGTCTTTGTGATCTTGCTGCCGAAAGCAGGCGAGTTAATATCATGACAGCCAAAGCCAAGATACTCATCGTCGATGACGAAGCCAACACACTGGCTTCGCTCTCCCGCGCCTTTCGTCTTGCGGGCCACGAGGCCGTCGTCTGTGACAATGCGGAACGCGCCCTGGAACTCGCGCGCTCGCAGCCTTTTGATTTGATTCTCAGTGATGTGGTGATGCCGCGGCGAGACGGACTCGCGCTCCTCGAAGACCTGAAGAATGCCGATGTCTCTGCGCCCGTAGTGATGATGAGCGGGCAGGCACATATTGAGATGGCTGTGAAGGCAACGCGCCTGGGCGCATTGGACTTTCTTGAGAAGCCACTCACCACGGAGAAATTACTCGTCACCGTCGAGAACGCGTTCAAACTCACCCGCCTCGAAACCGAGAATCAGGATCTGCGCAGCCGCGTTGGCAAGCACACGCTGGTCTTTTCCGGCGAGACCATGCGCCGCGTGATGGCGCAGATTGAGCGCGTGGCCGCCAGCGAAGCGCGCATTTGCATCTACGGCGAGACCGGAACCGGCAAGGAATTGGTGGCGCGCACACTGCATGAAAAAAGCAACCGCGCGGCGGGTCCGTTTGTCACATTGAATTGCGCCGCTGTTCCCGCAGAACTGATTGAGAGTGAACTCTTCGGCCATGAGAAGGGATCCTTCACTGGCGCGGCCCAGCGCCACATCGGAAAATTCGAGCAAGCCCATCGCGGCACTCTCTTTCTTGACGAGATAGGTGATATGCCTTCCGCCATGCAGGCCAAGCTGTTGCGCGTGCTCGAAGAAGGCGAGGTCGAACGTATCGGCGCCGCCAAGCCCACCACCGTTGATGTGCGCGTACTGGTAGCCACGCACCGCAATCTTGAGCAACTGGCCGAGTCGGGCCAATTCCGGCGTGATCTCTACCATCGCGTTGTGGTTTTCCCCGTCGTGCTGCCGCCGTTGCGCCAGCGCGCAGAAGACTTGCCTGCGCTGGTCGAACACTTCGCCCGCCAAGTCAGCGCGCAGAATGGGTGGAAGCCCGTTCCATTTTCCGGCAATGCAATTGATGCGCTCAAACAGTACGCATGGCCGGGCAATATTCGCGAGTTGCGCAACGTCGTCGAGCGCCTTCTATTGCTGGCCGACGCAGTGATAGACGCCGAGGCCGTTCAGCTTGCGCTGCCCGCGTCGAGCTCTTCCCACACCGCAGCCTTCACCACCGCGCCGGCCATCGCTGGCCCATTAGCCGAGCGCGTCGCAACCTTTGAACGCGCCGAGGTGCTCAGGGAGCTTGAGCGGCATGACCGGAACATCACCCAAACCGCCAAGGCTCTCGGACTCGAGCGCAGCCACCTCTATAAGAAGTGCCAGCAGTTGGAAATTGACTTGAAAAATCTCGATGAGAGGGCGTAATTGATCCAAAGCCGCGATTTTCAACTTTCTGAGAGGCAAATAACTATTGCTGATTCACTGGCATAAACGCGAGCGCTAGAGCATCTCTCCCGAAGGTGTATAGTATGGAAGACGACTCTTCGCGCACATGCTCATGGCGCGACCTTATTCGAATGATTTGCGACGAAAGCTGTTGGAAGCTTACGACCAGGGCAAAGGATCCTTGGCCGAGTTGGTCGAGCAGTTCTGTGTGAGCCTGGCTTGAGCTTGGAAGATTTCTGCCGCACGCAAACGGACCGGTCAGATGGAACTGCCCGCCTATAGGCATGGCAGAAAAAGAAGAATCGAGGAGGAGCTTTTATCCGCGTTGCTGCACGAACATCCTGATCTGACCTTGCCCGAGTTACAGGCAGAGTTAGAAAAAAGGTCAGGCCTTCATGTCAGCACACAGCATCTATGGCGGGTGCTGAGGCGCATGGGCTTTTGGACGCGCATGCACGCGATGCGCATCCATGCCATCCTTGGCGCGGGTGATGAAGAAGGCACCGATCCGAGCGATCGCGTACAGCCGCGCAAAATCCATATGTTCCCGATCCATAATGTAGAAACATCCAGCCTCCACGGCAAGAATGTCAAGCACGTTGACATCGTGCAGCTTGCCGTCGCTGATATGAATGAAGGCGGGAATTGCACCGCGCAGATCAAGCAGTGTATGCAGCTTGATCGCTGCCTTGGTGGAGCGGAACGGCGCCCAGTCGAACAAGCTCAAGCATATGTCGATGGTGGTTGAATCCAGCGCATAAACACTTGTGTCCAGGCCCAGCACCGAGGCGTCTTCGGCATGCAGCACTCTAGCACGGGCAATCAGGCGCATGGCCAGCGCATGTATAGATGCGCCAGTCGCGCAGGTTCAGCGCATCGGCGAGGGTGGAAGGAGCGGGCGGCGCGTTGATGCCCATGTGAAACAGCTTGGCCTGGTTGGCTTCGAGGCAGGCCTCGATGTCACGCAGCGACTCGCGCCAAGTGAGTTGCGAGAAGGCCACGATGCTGAACAAGTCGGCGCAGCCCAGCGTGCGTACGCCCGCATCACCGTTGTGCCGCTCAATGATGCGGGAGAAGGTCTTCCACGGCACAAACCCCATAACTTGCGCAAACAGGAGTGCCCAGCAAATTCTGTACCAGTGGCAATGAGACAAACTGGTATGGAAGGAGTCTGGAATGGGGAAGGCGAAGAAGTATACGCCGGAGCGGATCGTGAATATGCTTCGACAGATTGAAGTGGGGATAGCCAACGGTAAAACGCATCCGATCGCGTGCCGGGAAGTCGGAATCACAGAACAGAAGTATTACCGCTGGCGCAAAGAGTACGGAGGTCTGAAGGTGGCCAGGATGGCCATCTTGTGGATGTCTGGATAGTCTTCCGGATCGACGATATCGCAGCTTTGGTTCCGGGGCTCCTTGAGTACATACTCATCGTGTAATCAAATCAGCGCGGCCCCGGATTTGCTTGACGAGCGCGATCATCGGGAGTAATGTGTATATGAGTATAAGAATGAACTGCTCAAACGGCCTCCGCCAAACCAACAGCCAGTTCTGGGGCCGGATCTTCGGCGCAGCTATCCAGCAGAACCGGGAGAAGAGGGGCCATTCTGTAGCGGAGGCAGCCCGGCTGGCCGGCATGGAGCCGTCGGCATGGCTGGCCATCGAGGCGGGCTGCGTCCCCGATCCAAAGGCTGCTGCATCCGATCTCCGACGCGCTTGGCCTTCGCTACGACAAGATAGCCATGTTGGCCTGTCTCTGCCAGGGCGCCTGGGAACAGTAACTCCTACCTGCCGCCGCCCCGGGGCATGATCCGAATCTTTGGGCCGGGGCGCTGGCAGTATGTACTCAAAACCACATACACTCATCTCCAGGGGAGGAGGTGAGAGCGATCAAGAAAGCAGAAGTATCAGGAGTGAAACGCGTGAACATCAACTTGGAAATCAGCCTGCACAACAGTTTCAAAGCGGCAACCGCGGCCCAGGGCGTCGATATGACGACCGTGCTTCAGCAGTTCATCGAGAGCTACGTGGCCAAGTACGGATCCGCCCCGAAGCCGAAGGGACGGCGCCAGTGAGCAAGCGCGCTGCCCTTTACATGCGCGTGAGCACCGTCGATCAGCATCCGGAAACGCAGCTCCTCGACCTGCGCCAGATGGCTGCCTAGCGCGGCTATGAGATAGTCCGCGAGTATACCGACCGCATCAGTGGCGTAAAGACGAAGCGGCCCGGTCTCGATGCGATGATCTCCGACGCACGCCACGGCCGTTTCGAAGTAGTGCTGGTCTGGGCGTGCGATCGCATCGCACGCTCCACTCGCCACTTCCTCGATGTGCTCGACGACCTGAACCGGATAGGTGTCGAGTTCGTCTCGTTCAGGGAAAATATCGATGCCGGCGGTCCGCTGGGCCGCGCCGTCATCGTCATCATCGGCGCCATCGCCGAGCTGGAGCGCAACCTGATTATCGAACGAGTCCGCGCCGGCATGCGGCGCGCCCGCCTTGAAGGCCAGCACATCGGCCGCAATCCGTTGCAACTCGACCATGCCGCGATCGTACGCGACCGCCAGCATGGCCAGAGCTTGCGCCAGATCGCCAAAGGCCATCGGGTCTCGACGGCGACCGTACAGCGCGTGTTGCGCCAGCACGCCCCAACCGCTCAGGAGCACGCCGCATGACCGAATACTCCATCGTTCTGCTTGTTTGCCTTGCCGTCATCGTGGTGCTGGCTTTCCTTCTATGTATCGCCAGCCGCGGCCAGGTCTCCGCCCTCACCGCCGTCTGCGAACTCCGCCAGACCCTCAACCAGATCCTCGCCAGAACCGAGAAGATCGACCGCTCACTCCACGACCAGCGCCGCGTCCTCTGCGACGCCCACAAGCGCATCTCCGCTGTAACAAAAGGGGTCGAAAAACCTGCCCGGTAAACCCAATCAAATCAATGGCCGGATCGCCCCGATCCGGCCGTGCCATAAGGTATGGGTTAGCTCACAGTCCACTCTAAGTTCAGAAGGTCGGCTTAACGCCTTGAGATGGACAATGTGGGTAGCCAGCTTCGATGAGTGAATTGGCGATTTGCACTAGAGATTTGCACAAACCAGAATTCATGCATCTTTTGCGAGCTTGTCTCACGCCAGATGTTTATTGTTGATTAATTTCCGATTAGGTGCCTTCAGGCACTGCTCAATGCCCAGACCTTGGGGCGTTTCTGGGGAACAATCCTGACAATCGTCCAGCTGACCTGTAAAGTGCGTAGTGCTCCGTACGGCGAATAGTTATTTACTTCACTCAGATAGCCACTGCTGGTTGTGGGTATCTGAGTAAAGTAAAAACCGGCATATCTATATGTTGAAATTGCTTACACGAATAAAATCCAGGCGACCTCGGGTAGTACGAGCATCACATCTGCATGTCATAAGAGACAGGTCCCTTAGGATAGCTGGTTAATCCCAACCAGTCGGATGGATAGCCGACACTCGTCGGCGATGAATTCTCCGGACGGCTGGGTTTTGGGTTCACGTATCCATCGGAATACTTGGCAATCAACAAGTCGGCAAGTCCCAACCATGCCTGAAGAAGGGTTTTGGCGTTGTCCTCGCATAAAGCAGTGAGTTCCTTGCTCGAGCAGCCATCCTCGGCTTTGCGATCCCATTCGGCGATGAGCTTTGCCTGGGCATCTTCCATCCGTTTTTGCAATGGCTGGATGTCAACCTTGACCATACGCTGGAAATTGAGGCGCGCCCAATTGGCTACGAAGTCAAATGCCCACCAGGCAGCATCGCGGCTGAATTCCTGCGGATCGCCGGTCTGGTAGGCCCACGGAAGCTGATCGATTTTCGCGGGAAAGGGTACGAAGCAACTGGTGTAGGCGATATCCGGGCCGAACCAGCATATGCCTTTTGTCAGTTCGGGAGCGTTTAGACGGGTTTCCAGAACATAGGTGTAGCCCTGGTAATAGACGGAGATGGGCCGTTCCCACGCGCCGTACAGCGTATGTTCGGAGATATCGTAACTCGATCCGTCATAGGTGCCATAGATGCGATTTGGATCTCCGTAAGGTCCGGCGGCTATGCCTTTTGTCATATCGAATTGAGTGTCTTCGTAGTGGTCGCGGTAGAGCGCAATCACATCGGAGGTTTGCAGCTTGTCTTTGGGCGGGATAGAAAACGGATAGTCCGTCGTGAAGCCGCCATTCGTTACCCAAGGACTAAAGCCGAGGTCGGGATTTACGCGGTCAAAGACTCTCCAGACGCGACGCAGAGAATAGTAGGGATGGTTATACTCCCCGTTACTGATCGCTACGAGCCAATCGATGGGGCCATTCGCGGGAGCCCAGCCAATCTTCTTCAGTCCCGGAATGAGCCGATCCGAAAAGATTTGATTGGCATCCCCAGGGAGGATTGTGCGAATCCGGAATTCGTTTGCGGCAACGAACACAGTGCCATCCGGCACGCGTTGCGCAATCCAAGCGGAATGATATTCCTCGTCCGGCAGCGCGCACATCTCGAAGACCCATCCTTCTTTCTCGTCGCCCACCAACAAGGTTTCGCCGGTGGAGAAGTAGCCGTATTCATCCAGCAGCGATCCCATCAGCAGCACCGCTTCGCGTGCCGTCTTGCAACGCTCCAGGGCTACGCGGGATAATTCAGCACTGTAAAACAGACGGCAGTGCGCGCCGCTCTTGACGGCTTCCGCTTGCGTGACGGGATTCATCGGCATGAACTTGGCGCCATTGGTGCATTCACCGAACATCAAGTTATGTTCGTTCATGACGCCATAACTCCCATCGAAATAGGCATAGGTATGGGCAACCTGCGGAATCTCTCCTATCAGAGGAGTTTCCGGCCAGCCCGGCGTCTCATAACCGGGGCCGCGTTCCTTGCTGACCAGGCGGGGATAGCCGTCTACGCTTCCGTTCACAACTCCGCGCAGGCTGCCTGGCGCGTGATCTTGCGCCGGCACGTAGATCAAGCGCTGGTCGCTCAGTTCGTTGTCATCGGAGTGAGTCACTATCATCGAGCCATCCACGGTAGCTCCATTGGTAACGATCATGGTTGTGCACATAAGTATCCTTTCCGCTCTTAAACGGGCTTTTCCCGAAGTGCGGACCGACTAGGACCGCACTCCAGTGTGTGTGTGTCATTGTGATCTATTATTCTCCAGTGCACTTGCAGTACCACTGGCCGATTTGCGAGCCAATATTGGTGCCGTAACTGCTGGCGCCGGCGCTGCTGCCCGGAGGCGGCGGTTGCTGCGGATAGGGCACACCTTGGCTATTCATGAAGATCAACTGCTTGTCGGGCTGGTTCTGGTAGATGACCACGAACGAAGAACCGCCGTAGTGGAAGGAACCCATCTCTTGTCCTTTGCTCACCGTGGCTCCCTTCGTCATGGCCGGGTCGAATCCCACACTTGAGACCTCGCTCATTCCCAGTGGGAGACAACAGACATTGCCGTAGTCCTCGGTTTCGAAGACGATCAGGCCGCGGGCGTTGACTTCGCTGAGATAGGGTGTAGACGCCGTGGTTGCGCCGCCGTAGTCGGGAAGCACCAGTTTGCTGAAGAAACAGCCAGGAATTACCAGCGGGTCAAAGAGCACCTTGCCGTTCACTGGCACCCACCAGCGATGGAAGTTGTAGGGGTTGAGATAAGTCTGGAAAACATAGCCGTTTTCGAACATCTCCGACAGTCCGAAGCTTTTGATCAGAGCGTCTTGTTCCGGATCCGGCGAGCTGAAGATGTCATCCAATGAATACGGCATACCCTTCAGCCAGAATACGTCCTTGCGCTGAACCTGAGGCTCCCAACAGAATAGTGATCCGTCGTTGGGGCAAATGACCACTTGGTTTGTATCTGGCCCCGCAATAGGACGCTGCGCGGCTGGATCTGAAAAGTTGCGCGTGAAGAAGGAATCCCATGACTTCCAATAGGGAAGAGTCGGAGAGTCCTTCTTCCAGATAGGGAAGTCATACTGCGCCTTGGCCGCGGGCGAGAGCCACTGCTGCCCCTCCACCGCAAATCCGGAGTCCGAAGCAGGCGAGACGAGGAACGTGGCCCAAGCGTCCAAGATGGCCCCCATCTTTTCATTGAATATCGGAAGACGAAACAGCGTGCTTCCGCCCAGTGTCGCATCGATGCCGACGACGATAGCCGAAAAAGGCAAACCGACCAAGTCGTCATTGATGAACTGCGGAGCCTGGTCCATTACAGCATTGAAGGCGTAAAGAAGCGTGTCCAGGTCGGGGATGGCCGGGATGGGCGCTTCGGAGCTGGATTGGTTGGCGGCAAGGATGTTGGCGTTTTGCTGGAAGGCATTCTGAGCCAGGTAGGAAAGAACCTCATTGCTCTCGATCAAATCCTTCAAGGCTTGGATGCTGGGCGCAAGCTCTGTGCGCTCAGTTTGAAGAATTTTTGTAATAAACTTCTGGAAGGAATTGCGGCTTGGGTGAGGCAGCCAATTACTCTGCACACTGAATGGAACAAACTGGTAGGGGGATACCATGGTTGATCTCCTTCATTCAATTTTGTTATGGAACGCTTGTGAATATTACCTTTCACACTAGGAGCGAATACTAAGCTAGCCTATTAAAGCACGCCGAATTTTAAATATCAATTAAAAATTCAAGATTTTCAATCGCAATCGCAGCCAAAGCCTGTTCATGCTAAGCAGCTTTCGATCAAGCAGAAAAGTCCCATCTTTCTCATAAATAATAAGTTATATTGCACTGAAATGGGCAGGCCTATGCGACGGGTGAGAGTCAAATCACCGGTTCTGGTAGGTCGGTCGTCCAGGCTTCCCCGGCCCCGACGACGGAGCGCTTTCAAGTTGGCGGGTAAACCGGGCTGGACCCAAAAACCGGAGTTCCTACACCGCTATAAATGCGGTCAACGCATGGTATGGCGATTTGGCGTAAATCCAGAATCCCGCAGAAGCTGATCGGCGGAGCCTTGGCGGCTTCTGAGGACCAATCCGCCGCCAGCCACCTAGTTTTACGCTGATGCACTCCTGACGCCACCTGCAAGTGCAGCGGCCGGGCCGGACATTCCAGAATGGAATCAAGATTATAGGTTTTCTCCCAGCGAATCATAGAGTACAAAAAACGATTGCCTGGATGCGACGGTCATCTTCAGTTCTGCAAGTTGTAACAGAATCACTGAATCCCCTGGCTGGCCTAGAGAACGAGTTGCTGATGGTAGCGAAACTCCGCCAAGAACTGGCGAAGTGCGAACAGTGCTCTTCTTCTCCGAAACGCTTGCTGTAACTCTTAGGGCACCGGGATGCATCGGATGGATGTTCCGAATCGGCGAATGTGGAGGTCAAAACTGCTGGTCGAATGAGAGTGCCGTATGCATTCCTTCAGGCAGGGACAGAATTGACTGCAACCAACCGAGACATACGTATCGTCCAGTTTTGTGCTGGGCCGGATTTCTCCGACCCAGTGTGGTTTGAGATTGCGCGGCGATACGTTTGAGGTTGAGTTCTGCTATGCATTTCCTCAGCATCCCAAGAGCACGTTTTAGCTTCTCGCCATGGTCAATACCTTTGATTTCGCGAGTCGTTACTGAGTGCCGAGTAAGTCTTCCGCGTGCTGATTCAACCGAGGGTTCGCAGCGCATATTCCCCGTTTAATTACAGGGCGTTCCGTTGACTGCGAACGAGGTCGGCACTGCGTTGGTCATGCCGTTCCATGTGCCGGCGAATCCGATGCCGGTTGCCGAGACGCCAACGGGAATACTGCTGTTGTAGCTCATGTTTGTGGCCGACACACTCGCGCCGTACTGCGAGAAATTGCCGTTCCATCCGTTTAAATACTTCTGCCCGTTGGCAAAGCTCCAGGTCAGATCCCAACTGGTGAAAGGCAGTATGCCGGTGTTGGTGATGGAGATGCCCGCATTGAATCCATCCGGCGTACCGCCGCCGTTCAGCCACTGGCTGGTAACTGAGTAAGCGACGTGGCACCCATAGCCGGAGATAATCGTTAGCGTGAGCGGGGTTGTGGCCGTCGGGATGCCAAGCATTCCGGTGCCGACGCCGGTGATGGTCAGAGGATAGGTTCCGACATGGGCGGAACTGCTTACCGTCAGGGTAAGAACGCTTTTTCCGGTTGTGGGATTCGGAGAGAAAACCCAGTTCACACCGCTGGGCAGGCCAGAGAGAGAGAGATTGACGCCGCCACCGTATCCGTTCTTATCGGTCACCGTGATGATGGATGTGCCTGTCAAGCTTTGTTTCACGGATACGCTGCTCGGCGAAGCGGAGAGCGTGAAGCTTGGCGTGATCGTCAGGGCAAGCTGCGTGGTGGCGGTTGGGGCGCCGGGGGAGTTGCCGGTGATGGTCAGGTTGTAGATTCCGGGAGCGGCGGTGTTGCTTACGGTTAGGGTAAGAACGCTATTTTCGGTTGTGGGATTAGGAGAGAAAGCCCCGGTCACGCCGTCAGGCTGGCCAGAGAGAGAGAGATTGATACTGCCATTGAATCCGTTCTGACCGTTCACCATGATGGTAGATGTGGCCGTGCCTTGAATCACCGAGACGCTGGCGGGCGAAGCCGAGAGCGTGAAGTAGCTCGTCACGGTCACGGGAATGTATGTCACCGCGGTGATCAAACCCGAGGTGCCGGTGACGATCACATTGTAGGCGCCAACCGCGGCGGCTGGAGAAGCTGTCAAGGTGAGTGTGCTGGTTCCGGTTGTGGAATTGGGTGAAAATGTCGCAGTCACTCCCGCCGGCAATCCAGAGACGGAGAGTGTAACATTGCCGCTGAATCCGTTAATGTCATTCACCGTGATGGTTGCCGTTCCGGGAGCCAGCGGATTGATGTTCAGGCCGCCGCTCGGTGCGGAGTTGGCAAGCTGGAAGCCGTATCCGACCAGATCGTTGATCAAGTTCGGCCCGTTCGGGCTGCCCCAGCCGGTCACCAGATCGTAGCCGGTTACTGCTGTATACGACTGGCCTTGCCCGTTATTGTTGTTTCCTCCGACAACATCATGGAAGTCGTTGTCGTAATTCGCGCCGGTTCCAATCGCGTAAACCGCGGGGTTGAGATTACCAACCAAAGGCTGGCCATATGTTGCGGCCTGCTGGTTGGCCAGCGCTAAGTAGCCTGCCCACATGGGTGCCGACAAGCTGGTACCGCCCATAATGTAATAGACGCCGTTCTGATTTGGTATGGTTGGACATGTACCGGAAGCGCAAAAATAATTGTCCATGTTCGCTTCGGCCGCGACATCCGGTTGATTGCGATATTGTGTCGATCCGCCGTTCGATGCGTTAATTACGCCCGGAAGCAATTGCCAGCTTGGAATAGGAATCATATAGGAATTGGGGCCGCCTCCGCTCCCTACCCATGCAGACTCAGTGATGTAAGAACCGCCTGCTCCATTAGTCGTCAAGTCAGTTCCGCCAGCTACGGTGGTCCACGTGGATTCCGCAGGATCGTATCCTGGAGTGGTTGTTGGTGGGTAAGCGCCATGGTCCCCGGAACATGTGAACAAGGTCTGCCCCTGCGATACCATCTCCTCCAGAACCCCCTCCAACTTCGTGGGATATTCGGGATCGCTGGGGTCGTAACAGCTTATGGATTTGGTGTTCTGCATTGTAAGAGGATTATTCGTAGACATGGCTTGCAGAGTGCCCAAATCGCAACCTCCGGCAAATTCGATAATCTTGGCTTCGGGAGCCATCGAAATCGCGCGTACGATATCGATGACTTCTTCGCCGTCATCACAATTTGTCGGGTCCGAGCAATTGAAATCAAATCCGTCAACCGAAACGTTCTGCACGGAGCTGGGATCGAACGATTGGTTATTGTTGCTGAAGTAGAGTTCGACATCCGACATGTTGTACTGTCCGCCATAGATTCCGATATACTGCCCGGCGCCAGTCAGCTGATTCTCTCCGTAGTATGCGGCTCTCATATCGCTGCCAAGAAATGTTCCTTGTGTTCCGGAGCCTGTCGTGTTGAATTGGATTGTCTTTTCGGCAGGGTTGGCTGTACTCTTCTTCAAATCGATGCTATGCGGCAGGGCATAGTTACTCAGCCCATCGATATACCTTACGGGAACCTTGAGGTCAAGCAATGGTTCGCGATCCGGCGAATAGAATGTGCGATTCTCCTCAGGATGTTGATAATTCGTCATCTGTACATGGAGGGCTTTGTTGATCGTATCCACAGAGCCCTCTATGGACACAACCAATCGATTTCGCGCAGTCTTGCCAATTACATTGAATCCATTGTTCTTGGCGAAATCGATCACGGCTTGGTAATCCGACTCCGTCGGTCCGAATCTCTCCGTAAACTCCTCCACGGTTAGCCAGTGACGGAAATGGCGGCTAGCCGGATCGGCTTGCTCTTGCAGAAGAGTATCCAACTCCGCTTGGTTACGCAGTGGAAGAACAATGTGCAGTTTCATGCGCTGAGCCGGTGGCACAGCGCCAATGGATACAGCTTTTCCATCGGCAACTGTTGGATGCACCATCTTCAAGGGCAAGTCCTGATACTGCTGAGCTTGGCCTGTATTTGTGGTCAGGAAGAGAATGCAAGTAAGCGCGGCCGCGATCAGGCCGGCACAACGCGAGGCAAGGGTTGAGCCGTCGGCATACTGTGCCACTACGCAGGGAATCGTTGAGAACGACGGGCGTTGGGGCGGAAGGAATATCTTACTGATGATAAAGCCAAAAAACTGCATGGGGATGCTCCTTTTTATGTTTTTGATTGCGGTGGGAAGATGGAGCGCGCCGTCCATCGCGGACGACGCATTCAGAGGCAACCGCGGTTGCAGCCCGGCCCGTCAGGGCTTCGCAGACTCGCTTTCCTCTTGACATGTATTGCGAGCCGGGGAGAGAAATTACCTCATGATTAACAATTTTTTAATTGAGATTACTTACAGGCAACAACTTTCGGTGAAGGCGGGGACATTACATCCAAATAGACAGGTAACGTTATGATCCCCGTGCCAATTACCCTGGAGGTGTTGGGCGGGCGGAGAAAGACCTACAGGCCTTGCAAGCGAAATCTAGAGCCTGTTATTAACTTCGCATCCATAAACCAAATAGAATCAGTGCAACTTTCGCAAAGGGACTCGGATTCAGAAGGAAATCGTGAATGCAATCCGGACCACATCTCGCGAACTGCGCGTTTCCACGGGTTTTGAACATTCGGGCAACACGCGCCGCTCCTCAAAAGTTAATAACAGGCTCTAGAGGCCCATTAGATACTTAGCTGGTTCTCTGTCCACTCCATTTTGTCGTTGAGATTGGAAGCCGGATTGGCACCTTCGCGGTCAGTTGATGATAATCCTCATCGTCATGAGCGATTAATAGTCGCGTCCCTCCAGGGGTTGGGTTCCTCCCCATTCCCGCTTAATCTTCAAATCAAAGGCGAGGACCATGGATTCGTATCGATAAACGCCATTTGGGCCAGCATGAATTCTGGTTTGTGCAAATCTCTAGTGCAAATCGCCAATTCACTCATCGAAGCTGGCTACCCACATTGTCCATCTCAAGGCGTTAAGCCGACCTTCTGAACTTAGAGTGGACTGTGAGCTAACCCATACCTTATGGCACGGCCGGATCGGGGCGATCCGGCCATTGATTTGATCGGGTTTACCGGGCAGGTTTTTCGACCCCTTTTGTTACAGCAGAGATGCGCTTGTGGGCGTCGCAGAGGACGCGGCGCTGGTCGTGGAGTGAGCGGTCGATCTTCTCGGTTCTGGCGAGGATCTGGTTGAGGGTCTGGCGGAGTTCGCAGACGGCGGTGAGGGCGGAGACCTGGCCGCGGCTGGCGATACATAGAAGGAAAGCCAGCACCACGATGACGGCAAGGCAAACAAGCAGAACGATGGAGTATTCGGTCATGCGGCGTGCTCCTGAGCGGTTGGGGCGTGCTGGCGCAACACGCGCTGTACGGTCGCCGTCGAGACCCGATGGCCTTTGGCGATCTGGCGCAAGCTCTGGCCATGCTGGCGGTCGCGTACGATCGCGGCATGGTCGAGTTGCAACGGATTGCGGCCGATGTGCTGGCCTTCAAGGCGGGCGCGCCGCATGCCGGCGCGGACTCGTTCGATAATCAGGTTGCGCTCCAGCTCGGCGATGGCGCCGATGATGACGATGACGGCGCGGCCCAGCGGACCGCCGGCATCGATATTTTCCCTGAACGAGACGAACTCGACACCTATCCGGTTCAGGTCGTCGAGCACATCGAGGAAGTGGCGAGTGGAGCGTGCGATGCGATCGCACGCCCAGACCAGCACTACTTCGAAACGGCCGTGGCGTGCGTCGGAGATCATCGCATCGAGACCGGGCCGCTTCGTCTTTACGCCACTGATGCGGTCGGTATACTCGCGGACTATCTCATAGCCGCGCTAGGCAGCCATCTGGCGCAGGTCGAGGAGCTGCGTTTCCGGATGCTGATCGACGGTGCTCACGCGCATGTAAAGGGCAGCGCGCTTGCTCACTGGCGCCGTCCCTTCGGCTTCGGGGCGGATCCGTACTTGGCCACGTAGCTCTCGATGAACTGCTGAAGCACGGTCGTCATATCGACGCCCTGGGCCGCGGTTGCCGCTTTGAAACTGTTGTGCAGGCTGATTTCCAAGTTGATGTTCACGCGTTTCACTCCTGATACTTCTGCTTTCTTGATCGCTCTCACCTCCTCCCCTGGAGATGAGTGTATGTGGTTTTGAGTACATACTGCCAGCGCCCCGGCCCAAAGATTCGGATCATGCCCCGGGGCGGCGGCAGGTAGGAGTTACTGTTCCCAGGCGCCCTGGCAGAGACAGGCCAACATGGCTATCTTGTCGTAGCGAAGGCCAAGCGCGTCGGAGATCGGATGCAGCAGCCTTTGGATCGGGGACGCAGCCCGCCTCGATGGCCAGCCATGCCGACGGCTCCATGCCGGCCAGCCGGACTGCCTCCGCTACAGAATGGCCCCTCTTCTCCCGGTTCTGCTGGATAGCTGCGCCGAAGATCCGGCCCCAGAACTGGCTGTTGGTTTGGCGGAGGCCGTTTGAGCAGTTCATTCTTATACTCATATACACATTACTCCCGATGATCGCGCTCGTCAAGCAAATCCGGGGCCGCGCTGATTTGATTACACGATGAGTATGTACTCAAGGAGCCCCGGAACCAAAGCTGCGATATCGTCGATCCGGAAGACTATCCAGACATCCACAAGATGGCCATCCTGGCCAATATAACTCCATACTCACGTGAGTATCACAACATCAGGCAGCGCGTAGCCCAGCAAGCCAAGGGCGATACCGAGCTGGAGATCGAATACGAGAAGATCATGAACCGGGTCAAACAGACTCGGGAATCGATCATCCGGATGAACGACAGGCACTTCACTACCCCGGTCGATGAGATAACCGGGACCGTCGATAAGGTTTCTGCAGGTGGAGTCACTCTCAAGGAATATCCCGGCCGGCGCTTCCAGTTCTCTTCCGTGGGCATGAGCGCCGCCGACCTGTCGGCACGCATCCTGGGCGAACATAATGATATGACTCGCAGTTAGGTGGCCCAGAAGGTAGACCGCCGCCGCGGCGCTGTGCAGGAATAACCTGGTCTCTCCGTCCTGCCTCACCCAAAACCCCTCGCGCGCCCGCGCCGGAGACCAGCGTAGCCAAACCGCCGCTGTCGCCACTCACATGTCCGCCGCCACCCCGCAACGGCCCTGTTGACCGTCTCGATGCCTGCCGCGAATTGCTCCCATTCCGTCTTCGCATCGAGGTTGGTATTTTTGTATCTGAAAGGCCGGGAAGCGTACTTTTTGGGCGTAGTCTTGACACTTTCGACACACTTTGCCTGGTATCACGGGGACAATCCGCCTATAGTAACTCACAGCCAAATCGACTAATCTTTTTCAGATGGGCCGGATTCTGACCAGGAACAGGCTCGTTTGGCCTGCATCTCCAGGGCCTGTTATGCAGACCTTCTCCATACAAACCGCCGCTACTGCCGGAATGATCTACACAGTCTTCTTATATCTTCTTACTTACTAATCATCTTATTATTCTCTTCTGACTTATAGAGGGATTTGAGATGGAGGAAATTTATTGTTACTCGATGATGTTCTATGCCGCCGGTCCTCTTTCACGCCGCGCGGACCACAACAACCTCGTCGCGGCCCGCAAGGCCGCTCCGGTTTGCACTTTCGATCAGCCTGAGTTACTTCTGTGATGCCAGTTCGCGAAAGATGCCATTTCGGCTCCATATCTAGGTTGGTGATTTTGTATGCGAGGGGTCGGGGCATCCCTACTGTTCCTTTCGAGTCTTGATACTTTTGACACACTTCAGGGGGATTACGGGGACACGCACACGGGTATAGGGAAACATAAACAAAGTGGATGATTCTGCTTTCAGGCCGCGCCGGAATTACACATTCCATCCCCCAAACAGCTTCACATATCTCCTTGGCCATCTATTCCGCCCGCCGGCAGCCGGCGCAACACCCCAAAACACCTGTTGCCGTTACGCACCCTAGCTGAAATAACTGCGCAACACACGCAGCACGCCCACTTCCGTTGCGCCCTCGACCCGGATAAACTGCGCAACACCTTGGCCAGCTATGCGTGACGGTGACGAATATGCCCGCGTTTTTCAAGGAATCACCGATTTTGCCATGTTACCTAATACTAGAAATCTACTGAGGGCACCTTTCGCCCATCAGAAAGAGCATTCACCTATGTCAACTATCTCTTCCGCCGTCGTCGACCTCCAATCCCAGTGGCATTCCCTTCACGATCTTGACCGCGCCGCCGCTGTCCTCGCTCTCACCAAGTCCGGAATATCGGCCCGTAACCTTGCAGATCGTCTCCACCTCAGTGAATCTCTTCTCCGCCATCTCCTGTGTGCCCTTCAAGCGTTGCCGGAGGATCGGGCGCGCGCTCGTCGCGGGGAGATCTCTACCAATGAACTGGTCCGCCGGTCGAAAGCCGCCGGCACTCGCCGCACCAGCCCGCACCGCGAAGCTCGCGAGTTCGAGCGCGCACGAGTAGCTCTCCAGAAATGCCAGACGATCTGCGATTGGCTGGCCGCCGAGAACATGTCAGGGCCGGACGGTGAGCAGATCGTCGATGAAGCCCGGCGCCTCTTCGCCAAGGCAGGGCAGGACGGGAGGTTCCCTCCAGGCGCTGCCCCGGCTGACATGCCGACTGAGCAGATTATTCAACGCTGCCGCCCAGCCGAACTGAAGGACGACTCGGTCAGCTTCATTGCCCGTTACGCGTACTGGCTCGCTCTATGGACTTATTACTCGATGACCGATGTCAATGTCCGTGATCAGGCCCTCGCGCTGGCCCTTGAAAAGCAGTTCAGGAGGTGAACTCTGGCTGAGGCGCTTTGGAAGCTGAGACTGCCCACCAACGAGATACTGTGAAATCCGCCGAACGGCTTGCCCTCTGCCACATCTTTATGCGATTTATAAGCAGCGCTCTACGTACGCATCCTATTGCGAGGCTTACTGACCCTTCGGCGTTTGAACTAGGACCCTCCTTCTTCTTAATGTGATTGGCAACAAAACAGCCTATTTGCGGAGGATGCAGACGGTTGCCGGTCCCTGCAGCGTTTACGGGGATATTCTGCGAGAGGCTGAACCCGACAGTTGGAACACGCTTCCGGCAAGCCAGCGCCGCTGACGGAAGCTCGGACGTATCATCGTGCACCCGTGACCTGTCGGAATGTCTGGCCGCACTATCCCTGCGCTCGGGTCGCGTGCGGCACTTGATCCGGGTTGCAAGTTTGCTATTGGACGGTGAGCGTGACGGTGGCCGTCGACTTAGTGGAGCCTGATGCGCCAGTTACTATTACCTTGTAGGTTCCCGCCGTCGTGCCGGCTCTGGATGGGCCGCTGCCGCCACTGCTACCACCGCCGCCACATGCAAGCAGGCCGCTTGCAAACGCCATCAGAAGAATCAGCATTCCAATCGAGGTTCGCCAAACACGGCGCCTTGATCGGATGCCGATCAGCAGGACGCAGGCCAGGGAAGCGCCACCCGATGCATCCCATGGAATTGTCAGGCCGCCAGGTTCGATCAGTGTGGCGCTACTTGGTGCGGTTGTGGAAACGGTAAGAGTCGCCGTCGCGGCGCTGGTTCCGGTGACGCTCACTGGGCTGGTAGCACCGAAGCTCAAGGTCGGTAAATACTGGGCGCCATTGGGACTCGATGTAATTGAGGCGGATAGCGTCACACTGCCGGTGAAGCCTCCACTTGGTGTGACCGTAATGGTGGAGGTGTTCCCTGAGGTTGCCCCGGGCGCAATACTGATCGATGCGCCACTCAGCGAGAAACTGGGAGCGGGCGGAGCAGTGATCACGATCGTTGCAGTCCCGGCATGGGTATCGTAGTTGTTGTCGCCTGAGTAGACCGCAGTCAGGGTATCAGAGCCAATTGCCAGAGACCCCGCTGGGATGCTGATCGCGGCGCTGCCATTACCAAGAGCGGTCGCCGAAGAAGCATACCCACCGCCTGTCAGCGTAACCGAACCCGTAGGCGTCGGGTTGCCGCTCGCGCCACTGACAACGACTGTTGCCCCTACCGCCTGAGAGGCCGTGATGTCTTGTGCGGATGGCGAGACCGTCACTGTCGGGGTCAAAAGGGGTGTCACAGAAACACCATCGATGCTGGTCAGAGCTACGCCGCCCGTTCCGCTTTCTGGCTCAGTGGGAGAGGTGCTGACCGTCTGCGAGACGCCTCCGGTGTTCGTCCCGTCGAAAGTGCTTTGCCATGTCCAGGTCAATAGGGGAGCGCTTGGCAAACCAGACGGAAGGACACCAACCAGGCTTGTTGTGAATTCAATGGCAGCGCCGAACAAAAGATTATCTCCTGGGCAGTCTTCAAATAGGAGTGTGCTCGAGGTCTCTACGGGGGTTGTCTTGGTGCAAGGATCGACACCAGATAGAGCACTAGGCCCCCACAAGAACGGATAGGCCTTCGGGTCAGCACTCATATAGGTGTACCCGCCCAGAGGAGGGTCGCTGAAGGCGGGCGGGGCTTGCAGCCAACAGTCCGAATCCGCCGGCACTTGGTCTGGCTTACAGTTTGGGCCGAGGTTCTGGGCCTGTATCCCGGATCCAATCGCCAACTGTGGTTCGGTGGGAACAAATGGACTCGGGCCAGGAAGGAAGTTTATCTGTTGCTGCCAGTTAAATGATTCAAAACCGAGATCCGTGGCAGCAGCCGTCAACCCGTAAAAGAAACTGTTCGCGTCCATCGGCATGAAGGTTGCGCTCATTGTCTCGGGAAGCCCATCTTTGCCGAACGGCGCGCCGCTATGGGGGCTGACAGCCGCCGACCAAGAGAGAGCATTTGAGCCTGTCAGCACATCGTTTGGGTCGCATGCTGCCAATCCGTTCTCGCCCCCGGGAATGTTGATGCAGGCGTCGGAGCCGGGAGCCGTTATGATAGCTCCAGTCTCCTGCGTATCCGAAATAGGGAAGTTGAACTTCACAAACTCAAGGACTGTGGAAGTCGATACTCCAAAATAGGGTTGAATATTGCTACCTGGGGTTACCGTTAGATAAGCCTGTGCGCCGGTATCGCTCGAAGAAATCACCCCAAAGGGCGTGGAAAATGACCATGCTCCGATTATCGTATTTGCAGTTATGTCTACGCTATAGTTGCCAGTAATCGGACTGCTGCTGCCGAAACTGTTGCATAGCGAGTCGTACGACTCGGTGCAGGTCGTCGTGCCATTGAAAACCAGATGTTCGATGGTATGTGATTTCGGCGTTTGCGCCGAACAGATCGCCGACTGCACACCGGAGCGTAAAGCAAAGAGAAGGCCACCATCATTGAGGCAATTTGTGACCCGCAACGATCACTCAGCAGATTGAAATGAAGAAATCCCATTTGGCGTCTCCCGGATAGGCTCTCAATTCTGGTCAAGAAGAATTCATCCACCTTTCGACCCATGCGCGCATTGTAGCCCCAGGATCTTTCGATGGTCTTACCGTAGCCGAGTTATTCTGATCTTCAACATCCAAGTGGTTTGGTACAGTCTCTGGTTGGCAGGCCAAGACCATTGCGACTCATCATAAGCTGATCGGTACCTCGAATGTCGTCGTTGCGACTGGAACTCACGATCACCTCACGAGCTACACATCGGAGCCCAAATCAGCGTTTGATAATTGATTCTTTCTGCGGGATCAATTAAAAAGCGATGGCTGAGCATCGTGAAGCTCGTCCAGCAGTTCCGGTGCGTTGTAGCGCACGTTACCGACGCGTTCGCTGACCGGCCAAGAGAGCATCTCGCCAGCGGGATAAGGCCGGAGCAGATCGAGCGGCGGCGGGGCGGTGGGGTCCAGCCAGCGCTCGTACTCATTGGGCGCGACAATCACCGGCATCCGATTGTGAATCGGCTCTATCAGCGAATTGGGCGCGGTTGTTATAATAGTGAAGCTTTCCAGAGGCGCGCCGTGCGGTGGCTGCCAGCTCTCCCACAGGCCGGCAAAGGCGTAGGGCTCCCCGCTCTGAAGCACAATGGCGAAGGGCCGCCGGGTCTTTGCGCCGGTAAGCTGCCACTCATAAAATGCATCGGCGGGTACCAGGCAGCGGCGCTTTTTGAGCGCGGACCGGAAAGCGGGCTTGCTCTCCACCTCCTCGGCGCGGGCATTGATGGTGTTGAGGCCGATGCGCGCGTCCTTGGCCCAGGAAGGCACAAGCCCCCAGCGAAGCAGGGCAGCCTCGCGCCGGCCGCTCTCGCTGCCCAGGCGTACTACCGGCTGAAAGCTCTGCGGCGCGGCATTCCAGGTGGGTGCCCAGCGCATCTGTTCGAGATCTATTTCAAACCATTCAGCCAACAGTTCTTGCGCGGATTTTCGGGCGTAACGGCCACACATGATGCTTTCAGAATAGCTGCATATGGGAGAAATCAACAGAAAGTCATTTGACAAAGGAGCGGATTCGAGCGACGATATAGCGAAGATAAGGCGAATATATGGCCACCGCCGCCGCGCTCCGCATCCAGATTGAAGACGCCCTCGCCGCCCACTTTCCGGCGGCGCTTACTCCTGTCTCACGTACGATTCGCGAGGTGGCTGCCACGGGAATTCCGGCTGTCGACGCGCTGCTCGATGGCGGATTGCCGGTGGGCGCGATCAGCGAATTGGTGGGACCGGAGTGCTCCGGACGGACGAGCATGGCGCTGGCTTTTTTGGCGCAGAGAACGGCGGCGGGGCAGGTCTGTGCCTGGATAGATGCGAGCGACGCTCTGGACCCGGAGTCGGCAGCCGCCAACGACGTGCAGCTCCGGCAACTGCTCTGGGTGCGCTGTTGTGACTCCGCAATGCAAACGTCCAAGGCCCGCCGGAAAAGCGATGAAAAGCCCTGGACGCGGCTCGATCAGGCTCTGCGCGCGACCGACCTGCTCTTGCAGGCGGGCGGGTTTGCTGCGATTGTACTGGACCTGGCAGCCTGGAACCGGCGCAGGGCATTCGGATTCCGTTGGCCTCCTGGTTCCGCTTTCGCCAAGCGGCGGACCGCACGCGTTGCAGCCTAGTGGTGCTGGGACGAGCCTCTTATGCGCAGTCGAGCGCCGCGGTGGTGGTGGATTGTGCGCCGGTTCATGCACAGAGCTGGGGCGGGACGGTACTGGCCGCAAGCAGCTTCGAATTCAGCCGCCGTCGCCAACGCTTTACGTCGCAGATGTTCGTGGCGCGCAAGCCTCCGGTTTCTGCATCGACTCGTGCTGCGTGACTCTGAGGCCGGGCATTTAGAATTGCGGAGCCGCTAACTGAGGAGCGCCACTACATGGCTAGACAAATGTTTCACACGCTCGCATAGAGTACGATGCCCTTTGCTATCACCTTGATTGCTATCGGAGGAGATCAAATCTGCGGAACTGGTCATCGCCCAGAAAATCAAATTTCCGTTGAAATAGCGTGGCCAGCTTTTCATTGGCGGTCGCGAAAAAAATCTGTCTGCCGCCCACTAATGCTATCTCACGCAAGTAGTCGAGAAAAGATAAGGAATTGAGGTCATCCACGTGCGCGATTGGATCGTCAATCAGCAGCAGAGGCGGGGCTGCTCTTAGCTGAAGGTTCTGGGCCAAGAAGATTGATAGTGCGAATGCTGCCCGCTGCCCAGTGCTGATTTCGCTGAGCGTGACCTCGTTTCCACCTTTGTTACGTACAAGGGTTGTGAATTGTTTGCCAAGACCGGAAAATTCCGCAGGTGCGTGAATGCGGCAAAAGATCGCCTCGATACCCGTACGATTCTCTGTGAGCGCTGATTCCATTGCCCCGGTAAGCGAATGCTCTCTCCTGATCATGTCGAGTGTTTCAAGTGCTCGCGCAAATCGCTCAATACGGGGATTTAGCTCGTTAAGCTGTTTCTTGAGTGCCGCTTTACGTTTGTCTGATTCGGCAAACACAGCCTTGGCTTTCCGCTCCTGTCCTATAGCAGACTGGAATTCAGCTGCAACCTTGCGGAGGGAATCCGATTCCACCACCAGATCGGAAAGCGGTCTGTCGTCTCGCCAGGGGAGCATTTTGAAAAAAACGCTAAGCTTTTCAAGGAGGCTATCGGCTACAACCCGGAGTTCTCGGACTTGCGACAATGCTTTCCGGAGGCCTGGAAGATCAGTTTCGCCGGTCCCCAGCGCTTCCTCAATCATTCGTTGGAGCGTGTCGGCTTCTGTCCTTTGTGCCTCAAGGCTTACCGCAGCTTTCGATAGCTCCTGATCGAGCGTGAAAAGCAGACGATCTACGGTCTCCTTTTTCAAATCAGAGATACCGTGTCCGGCGCTGCGCAAATAGTCAACGCTCTCATTTAACTTGGCAATTGACAATCCTTGAAAAGCATAGGTAAGAGATTCTTTGCGTAGTTCCTCGGAACGCCGCTGTGCGGCCTCAAGTACAAGTCTGCCGGATTCGATCTGAGCCAACGCCGCCTTCAAAGAAGTCTTGCCCGCTAGACTCGCTCGTTCACAGAATTGACTAAGCCAGTCGATCCTGAAAAAGCCGATTTCAGGCAGATGGCACGACGATCAGAAAGCCGGTGAAGGTCGATTGGTACAGGAGTCGGCCCAGAATAGCCCTGGTTTGGGCGACAAGTTTGCCCTCACAGGCTCTCAGCAACTTGTGGAAGTTCATCGCCGCGGCCGAGAGGATGGCGTTGATCGCATCTCCGGCAGCGCCCTTCAGCCGGTTACGTTCTAACCGGTGTTCGTTCTTCAGATGTCCGATGCTAGGTTCGACAGCCGCTCTGCGTTTCATTCTTTTCCAGAGCGTCTTTGGCGTTCGGCCTCGCCGTCGTTTGTCCACATAGATCGTGGCATTGCCCACATAGTCGTGGCCGCGATAGCCCATGTCCACATGCACTTCTCTAACTATGTCGCCGATCAAGTTATTAACTTGTTTCATCTGCTCGGCTAGCGTGTGGCCATCGTAGGGATTGCCAGTCAAGCTCTTGGCCCCGACGAACCATCCGCCCCGGCTGCTGACCGCGACGCTGACCTTGTTGCCGAACTCATACGGCTTACCCGCTTTTCCTTTGGCGATGCACTCGGCTTCAGGCTCGTGAACGCTGTACACCTTGTTCTTGTCGTGCCTCTGCTGGCTATGAATGCGACGCGCTGTTTCCAGCAGACCGGATAACTTGCGCGAGGGTTCTGTAACTTGACGATCTATCTCGCGCAGCACCCGGCCCAGTTGAGTCCTTAACTGGCGCGTACAAGCGCGGGCACGCTTCATCTGCCGGGCATGAGCGTAGCGGCTGGATTGCATCAACAGACGCTTGCCCACGTGCTGATAACTCTGCTTGATTTCGAGACCTTCGGCACGTGCTTCTTTCACCAGCCTCTCGCGACAGCGATGATACAAACGCGCATCGGTCGGGAAGCGAATGGCCTTGGTCTGTACCGTGGTATCCACGTTGACACGTTGTAACTCCGCCGGGCGGATCACCTTCATGCGCATGCCAGCTGCAAGGGTCTCGCGCAGCATCTGTTCGGCTCCGGTTTCGCCCAGACGCTTGCGCCAACGCGTCATGCTGGAGGGATCGATCGGCATCGAATGCTGAAAATATCGCATGCCGCTGAAGTGCTGCCAATAGGGATTCTCGACCCACCCCGCGACCACATCTTCATCGCTCAGATCGGTTTGATATTTCAAAAAGTGCAACGCCACCATCAGACGCGTCGGCGTACCGGGGGCTCCCTGGGTGGGATGATAACTGCCGCCTAACAGAAGATCGAACTGTTTCCAATCAATCTTCTGCGCAAGTACTGCCAACGGATGCGTGAGGTCAATCAACTGCTCCAGATCGATCTGGAACAGCTCACGTTGCGGGTGTCTGGACTCACTCTTAGGGCGCATGATTTCCCCGGAAATTGCTGTGTTTTGAACAACTTCTGAGAATATTTTACCACGAAATTCACCCTATATCATTGATTCTTTACTGTGTTATGAGTTTATCAGGATCGACTAAGCCAACTCGCGGCGCGCTCTGAATCCGAGGCGGTGCGTAATTCCTCTTCACACTTCCGTACCTGTGTGAGCTGTTCTTGTGCTTGTGCCTCAAGATGTTCATCAACGCCAAGCTGAATATGCTTTGACAACTCTCCAGGACCAAACTGCGTGTGACACAGCGGGCACTCGTCTTGCCTAGAACTTCTCTGGATCACTTGCGATGCAATGTCTCTCAGCTGTTGCGCCAACTTTACTGATTGATCTCGTAACGCAGTGAACTTCTCATGTTCGGCATTGACGTGGGCCAAAGCCTTCTGAGCCGCGACGCGGCGGGCGGCTATTGTGCTTAGGAACTCTGCGACAGCAACATCTCCTCGGTTCTCGCCAATTGTGAGAAGCACTTTCTCGTCAAGCCCGGCTAGCAGCCCGCTTTGCTTTATTGCGACGCTCTGTTGTCTGCCGAGTTCTGCCTCACGTGTGGGAACGCCTGCATCAATCATGCGCGCTAGATCAGTTACCGCCTTCCTTGTCTCCTGGTATCGCCGTTGCGTATCAGTTAAGCGTCTTTGTTCTTTGTGGAACCCCTCCAATCGCAGAATATCCGCGTCAGCTTTATCGAAAACTTTCTTCGTGTCGTCGGTAAACCGTTTCAGCCCATCCAAAGAAACTGGCGAGGAAACCCGATCCAATGCAACAGCCTGCTGAGACAATGCGCCCAATTCAGATAAAGTCTCGACGAGGTGGCCGGCATACGCCTCTTTTTCTTGAGTTGGTGGACCCCAACCGAGGCGTTTGACCATCTCCTCCAGACGAGCAAAGATCGAGTCTGATTCCTGCTTGACAGTTCCTGCTTCTTTGAGTCGAGTCTCTATGGCCTCCATTTCTTCACTTACTTGCACCTTTATCGAGCGCAGTTCTCTCAATCTGTCTGTAATCGCGCCGTGGATTCGTTCGATCTCACGCCAGGTCTTGGAAGCTTGGGGGCCAATGAGTAGCTTTGAGAGATCGTCTTCAAGTGTGGCTGTTGACTTGGAAAGTCCGACGGCCGCATCGGTATCCAGAAAGTTAAATTGCCCGAAGCTTTGGTATAGATTATTAGTTTTTACCTCCGATTGCCCATACCAGCTCAAATTGCGATCTCTGAAAAGTTTTTGAGCGCGAGCGCGGGTTGCCACTTCTTTGCTGCCATCTGTGTATTCGGCGCGAAGCGTGTAGTCGTCTGCTGCGTCAGGGTTACGTTTGTTACGACCGCAGTAAAGCAGTTCGATTGCTTCGAGCAGTGATGTCTTCCCAGAGCCATTGACGCCGACAATGAGGTTGACTTTCAGAAAGTCGAAAGTTCGTTGGGTGGGGAAGCTTCTGAATTTGGTCAGATATATGGATCGAAGGAATGGTAGCGTACCACTGGCGATCGGCTGCGCTGGACGGACTCTTGTGGTTGTCGCGGCCTGAGCGGAGGATTCTATAATTGCCAGTCGAATGGGCAATGTGGCATCGCTCATGATTGCGCCATCGATGCCTGTCTCAGAAAGTTTTGCTGTCCAGACGGATAGGATGTTAGCGGCAGGCTGTGGCGAAGAAGTCGCCAACCGCATTGGCGTCTGTATTGCAGTATCCAAATCGCGTTCGGCAACTATAAACTTTCGGGCATAGGCGCGATCCCCTTCGATTAGGTCTTTTGTCTTGTGGAAGAGATCAGTGCTGAATTCCTCATCGCTGACGACGAAGTAAAGGTAATTACTCCATTGCAGGCTTTTTGTGCCATCGAAATAACGCTTCCCGATTATCCGGTCCTGGTATTGAGTCAGGGCATCGGGCGTCGCGGGCAGCTCTGCGCTAATATCGATGTAGTACACAGCGAACGGGCGATCTTCTGACTTTCGCGTCAAGCGGACAATAGAATCGCTCACTTGCTCAACGTCTGAGAAGTGGTGGGCCATACGGTCCCGCAGTTGGGCAACGTTCATTGTCATTTGTCCCTCGCAATGTCGAATTCAGAGGCTGAGCGCGGATCGTCGTAGTTGAGATAGCGTGTGCTTTCAAACAACTCGATCTGGCCGGCTTCGTTCCGATACCAAAGATGAAGGCGTTGTCGGGCCTCTATGCTTTGGTCTGGATGGGTAAATGTTCTGTGGAGATATTCGGCAGCTCTCTTGCCCACCGCCTCAATCTGAGACTCATTGTAGTCTTCCCCGAGGTAAATAACGGTTGCCCGTCGTCCGTCATCTGAGATGACATTCTGATGGGGAGAGATGGGGGTCCAGGCGAATCGAAAGCCCGCTTTCAAATCTGAAAGCGCGGGCGGCAAACCAAGGTTGTCATTCAATATCTTCCAGAGCCGACCACACCTTCTGAGCCGCGCGACCCGAAAGTCATGAGCATCTGCGTCTTGGCAGAACGTTATTCTGTGAACTACCTCAGATTGGTCAATGCTACAAGAATCCAGGTATCGGAGCAAATACCACTTGTCGCTATCACCTATTCTTCCAACACAGAGCGCCAGTATTCGCTCAACCGCGAACGGATTGTCGTCGGCAGCACGCGCAATCTCCTTTTGGGCATCCCCGCACTCGGCAACGATTGAGTCAAAGCCATCCGCAACCGTCGTCTGCTCTACCCAAGTGGATGATCCTTCGTCCCAATTGCGTGTTGCTGTTAGCTGCGGGCCACGTCGGCGCGACAGTGAGGCTGAAACTCCGATATGAGCGACTTTTGTTGCCGCAAGCAGAAATATGGCAGGTTCGTAGTTGAAGAACAAAACATGTGAGCGAAGCGAGAGTAGCCACGTATAGTAAAGGCCTCGCTGGTGATTCAGCATTAACGTCTGATCCCGGTCGTCATACGTGCTCGGGCGCAAATACCATGCAGAACCGGCAATGTTATTCCAGCATCGAGCCATATCTCCGCACCCTTCGAAGACATTCTTCGCCCAATTGAGACAGATTACCTCTGTCGAGTCGCCGCCAAAGCGCATCAGACGGCTGCGGTATTGGCTGAACTGGCCCTGGCGAGGTTTTGGATTTAGCTGAATGTGGAGGATGAGGGCGCGATCATAAACAAATTGGGCGTCAGCGTCGAGAAATTCCAGAGCATCAGAGCAAATCAATGAAATGAGTCGAAGAGAGTTTGCAGACCCTCCAAATTGATAAATACGCGTTCCCCGCTGCATTCCGTTAATCTCGAAATGGTTGTTGTCGCCCATCGGGCAGGTCTTAAATTGCACAAGCAGGACAACCCTTTCGGAGTCGTTGCCAGTAGCTGATGAAGCAGTGAACACATACGCAAGCGGATCGACGAATCGGTGCGGGTCCGGCGGAAGATACTCATAGAGCATAGTCGCGTGCGGTGTTAGATCCTGTTTGATTGTAGCCAGATCGGCATAAGTAATACTTTCACAACCGAAGGCCCAAAGCGCGCCTTGAGTTGGCACATGGCCATCTTTTACAGCCCCAATGAGGGTGGTCCAGGGCATGGAATATTCCGGGGTGACGGCAAGATCCACATTCGCCTCGTATGCGTTATCCAGGAAACTCCGAAATTGCCTTTCTGCTCGCGCACGATCTTGATGTCGAACGCCGGCGGCGCTTGCCTCAATTTGGCCCTGAGGCTGCATTAGGAATACAGAATAATTGTCTTCGTTGGGGATAAGAGCGCGTAGCGAAGGAAGGCCGAATCCGGCTGGCGTGAGCATCTCGATTACCGGAGTTATCTGCATAGAGATTTCACCGCAACGAGGAAAAATAGTGGTTTGCCAGTGAGCTGGGAGACAAACAGATAACTGCTGGCGAGACTGGGACAATGTTAAGCCGCAGCAAGGCGGTCATGGCAACTGGCTTTTCCATCGAGAGGCTGCCGAGTCTGGCATCACTCGCCTTCGCGTATTCCATCAAGGCACTCCCTCAGAGTCCGGCTTGGATGATTCTAGTAATCGGGTCTCCAGGCCTTCAATCTCCTGCATAGTTCTCCCGGCAATACCTTGGAGGTCGCCATACATACCAACCGTGGTTTCAATGACGCCTTTGATCTGCTCTTCGCGTTTCGCCCAAAGGCGCGTCATCGTCTTTCTCTCCTTGTCGAGGTCTGACTGCATGTCCTCAAACTTCTCAACAATGGCCTCTACGCGATGGCGAAAGCGTGGCCCGGTCAAATACTGATAGACAAGTTCCATCTTTGTTTTCTGCCCTTCCCCTGCCTGTCGCGCGGTGGCAAGCTCGACCAGCGATTGACGGAGGGCAATGGCAATGGGAATTGCACAACGCGACTCGGTGACCCAAACACCATCGATGAAGTCAAATGCCTCGACACCTTTGGGAAGAACCTGCGTTACGAGGAGTGCAATCTCGGCCTTCGCGGCGCGCTGGTCATCCCGGAGTTTGGGAAGCCAGCCGTCACTCCAGTTTTTCGTGCGCTTCGATTCCCAGAGGATGGTGCCACAAAGCTGGCCCAGAGGTCCAATGACTCGGTGAAGTACATCCCCGCCAAATTCACCCTTTGGCACCGGATCAATAGTATCCCTCGCGAATTTGATACGCAACAGCGACTCTAACTCCAACTCCTGAGCTTCCCCCTGAAGCTGTTGGGAGCCCTGCTCGGCCTTACGTCGCAATTCCTCAATCTGGCGCTGCATGGAGGCGATTTGCTCTTCTTTTTCGAGCACCTTGAGCTTGAGTCCTTCCTCACCCTCCCGCTTGGCCTGAGTGCGCACTTCGGAAAGTTCAGCCTGCACGCGCTTTGCTACCGTCAGTTCTAACTCGCGTTTCGCGTCGTCAAGCTCGCGCTGTTTCTTGATAAGTTCCGCCTGGGCGTTTTGAGCCTCTGCCAGCTTCTCATCACGAGATTTGAGAACCTCCTGTAGATCGGCCAATTCGCGATCTTTTGTTTCAAGCTCTGACGCGCTTGCTTGTTTGGCCTTCTTCGACTCCTCTTCAATCACGCGCTGGCGCTCGGCCTTCAGTTGCTCCGCTACCTGATCGGCAACTTGCTGCTCAAGTCCGCGCTTTGCCTCCGAGACCTGCTTCTCTTTGTCGCGGAGTACCTGCTCGCGCAGGGCAATTTCATCATCCTTCTTCGACAGCTTTTCTTCAAACTGTTGGCGAGTCGCCTCGACCAATGGCGCGGCCAGAGATTCTGTCAGGAGAATTTCTGTCTTGCATTTCGGGCAGATAATTGTCGGTTCGATCATTGCATCTCCCAATCAATTCTGAATGTCCCCCAACAGCGGGTGAGGCCAGAATTAGAATTCCAGACTCCTATAGAGTCGCCCAGGCAGCCGAAAGCTCCTTCGCCTGTTCCAGCACCGTCTCCGTCGCCTGTTCCTGCCCATCTGGAGGGTACTTGTATTTCTTCAGGATGGTCTTCACCATCAGCCGCAGCTTGGCCCGCACCGATTCTCGCACATACCAGTCCACGGAATTGCTCGCCCGCAATTTCTCTGTCAACTCACGCGCAATCTTACGCAGCGTTGCATCTCCAAGCTCGCGGACCGATGCTTCGTTCGCTGCCAGCGCATCATAAAAAGCCATCTCATCGCGGGACAGACCAAGTTCCTCGCCCCGGTTCGCCGCAGCTTTGAACTGCTTTGCCATGGCGATCAGTTCTTCAATCACCTGCGCAGTTTCGATAGCGCGGTTGCGATAGCGGGTGAGCGAATCTTGCAGCAGCTCAGAGAACTTGCGACTCTGCACCACATTGCTCCCAAACCGGCTTTTGATCTGGCCCCTGAGCAGACGCTCCAGAACCTCGACCGCCAGATTCTTCTCTTTCAGTTTCCGCACGTCCTCCAGGAACTCGTCCGACAAGATGCCCACATCAGGCCGCTCCAGGCCCGCCGCCTTGAAAATGTCCATGACCTCCGCCGAGACCACGGCGCGGGAGAGTATCTGCCGGAGCGCGTGTTCCTTTGCGTCGTCGCTCAGCGACGTGGAGGGGTCGCGCTTCGTCAGAATGGTGCGGACCGCCTGCATGAATGCAATCTCTTCCCGGTACTCCATCGCGGCGGGCAACGTGCAGCACAGTGCAAAAGCCTGCGTCATGCGCAGCACGCAATCGGCAAACCGCCTCTTCCCATCCTCCAGCCCGAGAATGTGGTCTGCCGCCGCGCGCATCGGCTTCAAAGCGTTGACGCGGAAGCCGCTATAGTCCAGCCCGTACAGCATCCCCCGCGCTACTTCCATCTCTTCCCGCACCTTCAGCAGCATCTCCGCCGCCGGAATGGTGGGCCGCCCGCGCCCCTTACTTTCCGTGTACTCCTGCAATGCTTGCTTGAGGTCGTTGGCGATGCCGATGTAGTCCACCACCAGTCCGCCCGGCTTGTCTTTGAAAACCCGATTCACCCGCGCAATCGCCTGCATCAGGCTATGGTCCCGCATCGGCTTGTCTACATACATCGTCGTGAGGCAAGGCACGTCAAAGCCAGTCAGCCACATGTCCCTGACAATCACGATCTTCAACGGGTCCGCCGCATCCTTGAATCGCTTCTCCAGCCTCTTCTTTATCTTTACGGTGTAAACATGGCGGCGCAGCGCCTCCCGGTCCGAAGCGGAGCCAGTCATTATCACCTTGATGGAACCTTTTTCCGGGTCCGGATCGTGCCACTCTGGTCTAAGTTCTTTGATCGCCTCATAGAGCAGCACGCACACTTCGCGGCTCATGCAAACTGTCATGGCCTTACCCTGGATCGCATCCTGCCGGGTCTCGAAGTGGTTTACAAGGTCCGCCGCAACCGTCTTGATGCGCGGATCGGTGGCAACCAGCTTCTCCAGCGCTGCCCACCGGCTCTTTGTCCGCGCCCTGGCCGCTTCTTCCTCGTCTTCCGTCAGTTCTTCAACTTCATCATCCGTCGCATCGACAGCGGCGGAATCCATCTCCAGCTTCACCAGACGCGACTCATAGTAGATGGGCACAGTTGCCCCATCCTTCACCGCCTGCTCAATGTCGTAGATGTCCACATACTCGCCAAAGACGGCGCGGGTGTCTTTGTCTTTCGCGGATACCGGCGTCCCGGTAAAGGCCACGAAAGTGGCATTGGGCAGGGCGTCGCGCAGATACTTGGCGTAGCCGTAGATCGTCTCTCCGGCGTCATTGATACGTGCCTTCAGCCCGTACTGGCTGCGGTGCGCCTCATCGCACAGGACCACCACATTGTCCCGCTCAGTCAACTTCGGAAAAGTGTCCTCATCCTCACCGGGGACAAACTTCTGGATGGTCGTGAAGACGATGCCGCCCGATGGCCTCTGATTCAATTGCTCCCGCAGCGCCGTCCGGCTATCTGCCTGCACCGGCTTCTCGCCCAGCACCTCCGCCGCCATGTCGAACATACCGTAAAGCTGCCCGTCCAGGTCGTTGCGATCTGTCACCACCACCAGCGTGGGATTCTTCATCTGCGGATGCGTCATCAGTTTGCCCGCAAGACAAATCATCTCCAGGCTCTTGCCCGCGCCTTGCGTATGCCACACCACGCCGCCCATGCCGCTGCCGCCCCCGTCTTTCGTGACCGGCCCCGATTCCGCCAGCACTCGCCGTACCACCGCCCGCACTGCATGAAACTGGTGATAGGCCGCAATCTTCTTGACCAGTCCGCCGTCATCCTCAAAGACAATGAAGTGGCGTAGATAATCCAGCAGATGCTCTTTCTTGAAGACGCCGCGCACTAGCGTCTCCAACTCGCCAAACTGTCCCAGCGGGTCGCGCTCTTTGCCGTCGATGGTCCGCCACGCCGTGAAACGCTCTTCATCGGCGGAGAGTGAACCCATCCGCGCATAGATGCCGTCGGAGGCGACCAACACTTCATTGGTGCGGAATAGCTCCGCGATTTCGTCCTTATAGGTTTGAAGTTGGTGATAGGCGGCGGAGACATCCGCTGTCTCGCTGGCAGCATTCTTCAACTCGAAGACGGCCACGGGCATTCCATTCAGGAAGACCACCACATCGGGCCGACGCTCGCGACTGCCGCTCGCGGTCATGCCGATCACGGTGAATTGGTTCACAACCAGCCAGTCATTCTGTTCGGGGTTGGCAAAGTCCGCCAGTCGGACCCGGTCGCTGCGGGTCTCGCCGTCCTGTTGCCAAAAGACTTGCACGCCTCGCGTAAGCCGCCGCTGAAATTCCTGGTTACCCGCCATCAGGCCGGGTGTGCCTGTACTGGTCAAAACGGCGACGGCGTCGGCGATGGCGGCGGCAGGAAAGCCCGGATTCAGCCGGTGCAGCGCATCCCGGAGCCGCCCTTCCAGCAGGACGTGCTTGTAGCTCTTCCGCTCCGGCCTCTCCCCATCCGGCGCAAGCTCCGGCCCGAAGACGACCTCATAGCCGAGGTCTTCAAACCAGCCGAGAAGCTCCATTTCTACCGTGTTTTCATTGATTTGGCTCACGGACACCTCGTTCTGGAATATGTCGAAAAATCTTCCCAGAATCGACATATTGGTCAGATATGTCGATTCCATCGCCATTTCCCCATTCTCGAAATCCTAAACTGCCTCCAGCATAGCTTCCGCCTCCGGCACTCGCAGCTTGCCGGAAATCAGGCGGGGCAAGAGCGTGTCGCGGAGATCGGTCAGATTTCGAGCTTCCAATTCGTTCAACTTGAGTTTTGAAAATATAGGATCACACAAAGATGCGAAGGCATCTACTATTGCGACAGATGGTACAACAGTCTTTAACGATTTCAGGTCCTTGCCACTGATTGCGCCAAATACTGTTCCCTCGGTATCGTATGAATCGAAAGATGCTTTCAGAGATTTGAGCAAGCACCAAGAATATGCAGTTGAACCAGATTTATGACGTATAGAAGCTACGCCTCTTCCAATGGCGCAATCATCCAGCGCAATGTTTATGTCGCCCACGGGTGCACGGACGCTCAAAAGCACATCACCCGCAGAGGCAAACCGGGATGGCTCCGAACAATAAATCCTTCGTTTTGGAAACATAGTCGTGAAATCGGCGCGCCCCTGAAAAAACGGTAAACCGTTTTGGCGCTCGTTATATGTTGATCCCGGTGGTGACTGCCCCATCACGATTGAGCATTTGGATTGGATGTCTGAGACGATAAAACCTTGCGGGATGGGGCCACGCTCAGAGTCTTCAAAGGTGCTGGGGAAGAGCGCGGCGGTAGCGGCATCCATGCCTTCCGGCTCGCGGCCCTCGGCCTTGGCCCGCACCGGATCAAAATCCACAAACCACGACTTGAAAATCGCCCGTGCGATTCCTTCAATCGTCTCATTCTCCGCTCGATGAGATTCAATTCCTAAATCAAGGCAATGCATGGTCTCGGCAATGGACTCTTGTTCATGAATCGGAGGAAGACAAACCATTGCCCTATGAACGTCATTCCGGTTAATCCCAGGAACAGCGGCCTTATCCAAGTAGTCTCGATAGCTAATCGTCTTCAGAAGGTAGTAAACAAAGCGAGGGTCATTCCCCTTGAAGTCCTGAACGTAGAGGGTGGTGTTGAGAGGCCAGAATGGCTCTTCGACATAATGGACAAGTCCGATTGTGCCATAGCGTCCGGTTACCACTCCTGGTGCATCAACCATTGCCTTGGAGTGGGTTCCTGTTGGTCCAGACGACGAAACGATGGGGACACACCCAGACTCCCTGTCTCTAGCTGCGAGGTCATACCCACGCTTCAGATTGATAACATCACCCAATGAGACCGAGGGCCATTCAGTCGCCATATCCCAGCGCCCCCAGCTTCTCGCACAATCCCGCAACCGCTCTCATCGTACCGACGATCCCATTCACTCTGCATCCCCTTTGCGCAGGCGCTTGGGGCTGGTTGCGCCCAGCTTCTTCACTTCCTCGACCGTCCGGTCGAAGTCGCTGGCGTCGGCCTCCAGGCAGCGTTGTTCTTCGAAGATCGCAAACTGCGCATGGGCGTGTTCTTCGGCCAGAGCATGGGAGATTTTGCCTGCGCCCGAGAGAATCTCGCGGTCGCTCAGGCGCAGGAAACTGTCGAGCTTGGCGATCCAATCGCGCATGTGCATGGGCTTGTGGCCGCGCGCCTGCAACTCGGCAAAGTCCAGATATGCAGAGACGATCAGGTTCAGACTCTCCAACTCCTCCTTGCTCAGATAGTTCTTGGCAATGGAGACATCGGCCTTGCGCACAGCTCCGCGCGGCGAGTTCTTCCAGGATGTAAGCCCCATGTGCGGCTGCGCTGCGTCGGCGCGTTCGCGTACCACCTCTGCGGCAGTGTGACCATGAGCGGCCCAGTGCAGCTTGTTCTGCACCGTCTTGAAAAACACCTCGGTCAACTCCGCGTTGCGGTCGTAGTCGATGCTGGTGGCGTAGATGTCGGTGATCTTCTGGTAGAAGAGCCGCTCGCTAGAGCGTATGTCCCGAATGCGCGCCAGCAGTTCGTCGAAATAATCCTGCCCAAGGGTGCGGCCAGCCTTGATGCGCTCGTCGTCGAGGGTGAACCCCTTGACCAGCAACTCGCTGAGCCGCGCCGTGGCCCACTGGCGGAATTGGGTGCCGCGCAGTGAGCGGACCCGGTAGCCAACGGCCAGAATCATCTCCAGGTTGTAATGGTCAACCTGCCGCCGGACCTGTCGCCCCCCTTCGATTTGAACTGTCAAGTATTGCTTGACAGTTGCCTCCGCTACCAGCTCTCCATCAGCTAAGATGTTTTGAATGTGCAAGCTGATATTCTGCTTGCTACTTTGGAAGAGGTCGGCTATCTGAAGCTGGGTCAGCCAGACGGTCTGCCCGTCCAGCCGTACCTGAAGGTTGAGCCCGGCGTCCTGGTAAATAAGGATCTGCCCCGGCGCTGAATCGGCAGGGGAGGTGGATTTGCGATTCCTGCTAGATGCCATAGCCCAGCGCCCCCAATTTCTGACGGATCACGGCATCGAGTTCCGCGCCCCTGGCCATCTGCTCGGCCAGTTGCGCGGTGAGCCGTTCCATCTTTTCGGCAAAAGCTTCGTCGTCATCCTCGACGGCCTCCGCGCCAACATAGCGGCCAGGGGTGAGTACATAGCCGTGCTCCTGAATCTCTTCGAGCTTAACCGACCGGCAGAATCCCGGCACATCGGCGTAGTCGCCCGTCGCCTCGCCATCCTGCCGCCAACGATGGGCGGTGTCGGCGATCAGGGCGATGCCGGCCTCGGAGAAGATGCGATGCACCCGCGTCTCCATCTGCCCCAGCTTGCGGGCGTCGATGAAGAGAATTTCGCGGCGGCGGTCGCGGCCATGGGCCGTCTTATCACGGGTCAGGAACCAGAGGCAGGCGGGAATCTGAGTATTCAGGAAGAGCTGCGGCGGCAGCGCCACCATGCACTCCACCACGTCGCCCTCGACCATGCGGCGGCGAATCTCGCCCTCATTGTTCTGGCTGGAACTCATGGAGCCGTTGGCCAGCACCACGCCGGCCTGGCCCGTGGGCTTCAGGTGCCAGAGAATGTGCTGAAGCCACGCATAGTTGGCGTTACCTGCTGGCGGTGCTCCGAAGGCCCAGCGTTTATCGCCTTCCAGCTTGGCGCTCCACCAGTCCGAGACGTTGAACGGCGGATTGGCCAGCACATAATCGGCCTTCAGGTCCGGGTGCTGGTCCTGCGTAAAAGTGTCCACCGGCTCCTTGCCAAGGTTGAAGCCGATGCCGCGAATGGCCAAATTCATCGCTACCAGACGCCACGTCGTAGGGTTCGATTCCTGCCCGTAGATGGAAATGTCGTCCGCGCGGCCGCCGTGCGCCTCGATGAACTTTTCCGACTGCACGAACATCCCGCCGGAGCCGCAGCAGGGATCGTAGATGCGCCCCTTGTGCGGGGAGAGCATGGCCACCAGCACACGCACCACGGACCCCGGCGTGTAGAACTGTCCGCCCTTTTTGCCCTCAGCCGTGGCGAACTGGCCGAGAAAATACTCGTAGACCTCGCCCAGCACGTCCTTTGCCTTGTCCTCAGAGGTAAAGCCAATCTTGGAGATAAGGTCGATCAACTGGCCCAGCCGGGACGGTTCAATCTGCGTCCGGGCAAACCTCTTGTCCAGAATGTTCTTGAGCGACGGATTCACGTCCTCGATGGCCACCAGCGCATCATCGAGCAGGCGGCCAATCTCCGGCTGTTTGGCCTGATTGCGCAGCGTCTCCCACCGCGCCACCTGCGGAACCCAGAAGACATTTGCGGAGGAATAGTAGTCCCGGTCCTCCAGCGCCTTAACCTGCTCCGCTGCATCGTCCGAGAAAAACAGTTCCGAAGTCGGGTCAGCAAGCAGCTTGGCCACCTCCCGCCGCCGCTCGTCGAACGCATCGGAAACGTACTTGAGGAAAATCAGCCCCAGCACCAGGTGCTTGTACTCCGCCGCGTCCATCTGGGCGCGCAGCTTGTCCGCCGCCTCCCAGAGTGTTTTCTTCATTTCCTGACTGGTCATGGCTCCGCTTTTCCGTTCAAAACCGCGTTAACGCAGGGTCTCTATTAGAACCACTGTATTCCTCCCCACTTGAAGGACACAAATCAGATCAGAATCCTCTTGCAAAGGCTCATGCGCAGCAACTTCACCGCATGAGATCCTTTTAGCTCCATGCCGAATTTACGGCTCTGCTTCACTGTGTGCGGCTTGTTCGGGTTCCCTTTTCTCCACCTCGCACGACGGTTAGTTTTGTTCTGGCAAATCTGGCTTCTGTCATCCCCCATTCCCGTCATGCGATGAACCCACGACGCCCACGTGAGCAGATATTGCGTGAAGTCTTGTGAATGCAGGCGGTTATAGTATTGCCTATTGTGACACATCTGACATATACTACACCATGAAAGAGGGAACGAATATGGCCCCACCGAAGAAGGCGGCTGCCCGACCGAAACGCAGAGTTGTTGCTCCCGTTGAGACGCGCACACAAATCCGGCTAACCGTCGATTCCAAATTCACCAAGAGCCATTTCAGCCAGCTTTTTGGTGTGCTCAAAATCCGGCGAAAGAACGCCCTCGCGGAACACATCATCATGAATTTCACAACCAAGGCGGCACAGGCGCAGCTTGTGGCTTTCTATAACGGCCCGTGGCTGGACATTCCGTTTCAGAGCATCGACACTTCCTTCGTGTTTCCGTTGACACACGATATTGCAGACGAGCTGGAGAGAGTGGGCGGGGAGATTCTCGGTGGGGTGAACAAGTCCAAGACGTTTCGCGTTATGGTGGCCTACTTCGCCTTCGTTCATAAGCTGAAAACTCCGACGCATTCCATGCCGGCATAGTCTTTGCACCCTTCATTGAAGGGAAATTACGCATCTCTTAGTGGCTTCAGGCTTTCACTGTTGCGGCCTTCGCTTTCACTTTTGCGGCGCGTGGAGTGCGCGGTGCGGGCTTGATGGGATCGGGAATCGCGCGGGACATTTCCTCTGCCTTTTCTCCGAGTAACTTGGTGAACTCATTCAAAAGCTCAGCATGATTCTTCGCCAGATACTTTTCAATACGGGCGTTTGTCGTCAGGCGTTCGATATATCCAAGACCGATTGTCAGGTCGAGAGCTTGGGTAGCATAGGTCTCCTCAACCTGTTTCAGGTCGGAGAGCAGTGTCTCCGACTCGCCTTGAAGCGCCTCCAGTTGCGCCTGGGCACCGGGGCTAGATCGGCCCACCTTCTCAGGATTCGTTATCAACTCAGGCTTTGTAATCGTCAGGAGCGCCTTCGCCATTTTTCCCGAGTAGTCGTTGGCATGTATCATCCGCTCGGCAGCTTGGATTTGGCCGATTGGTTTCATCTTGCGGAACAACCCATAAGTAAAAACAGAAACGCGCCTATTCGCCAGAAGCTGAACCACTTCAGGACAGACGCCATCTAACATGGATCTTTTCCGGCGGATCGTATCGACATCGACGGCCAGAGACACTGAAATGTCATGCTCGCTGACGCCGTTCGACAACGCCTTCAGAATCATATAGTGCTCGCCAATGTTGGAAAGGCGATTGACCCGCTTATTGTAGGTGTATCCCTCGTCATCGGTTGCGAAGATGCACCTGACCTCAAGTTCATTGCGCTGCTTCAGAATATCCAACCGAAGCGCTCCATCGAGAAGCAAGTATTTCCCGTCGGCAACCGGAGCAACTACCAGCGGTTCTACCACTCCCACATGTGCAATCGATGCGGCAATCTGCTTGTACTTCTTTGATTTCCGCACTTCCTGAGTTGGAACCATCCGTGGCGTGATGGATGAAATCGGAAGCAGCACGGTTTTGAGATCGAAGCCAATTGTTGCCGATGAGGTCACTGTGAGTCCCTCCTATGCGATGCGGTCAGCAAGATGCTTTGGAATGTCCTGGATTGATTCCGCGCGCAGGAGCGTGACGAAATTCTCGTCCTGAAGGAGCCGCTTCATCGCAGCGGTAAGGATCATCAACCGATGGGTCACAGCATTCAGCCGAGTTACGGCGGAACGCTGGCGCTGCACATGCTGCTCATACTCTGCAATCAGTGCTCCAGCCGAAACCTTTTTCTTGGCGGGGCCTGTTTCGCGTGATCCGCGATCCCTTGCCAATCGCATTGCGATGATGCGCCGAGCAGTCGCCAACTTTGCTCCTCGAAGGTCACCCTTTTCATACGCCTCAATGAGAGCTTCCTGGACCTGCTCGTTGGTTCCCGTAGAAATAATGATTGCAATTCGAAGCGGGATTCTCCCGTCGTCTACAGCCTGGAGAAGAACCTCCTCGCCCTTTTTGAGAAGCTGCACAATTCCGTATGCGTAGCTTTTCTCCAATCCGAGTTTTTTGGAAATGTCATCGGCTTTGTATCCTCTTTGGGTCAAACTACGAACCTCGAACAACAGGGCTTTGTTTGAAGGCGGCCTCCGGGCAATATTCTCAACCAAGCTCATCAGATATAGCTGCTCACGCGTGACATCCATGATGATTGCGGGAATTGACGTTTTCCCCAACGCCGCGCAGGCTTCTAACCTGCCCTGACCGCACACCAGTTCATACTGAAATCCCCCGCCTGCTGATGCGCGTTTGGTCACCAGAATTGGCTTCTTGAGTCCCACGGTTTCAATGCTGGCAACTATGGTCTGGAACGTCACCGGATTCCGTGGCCGTGGATTGGCCACGAATACCTGCGAAATCTCGATCATCTGGATTTGCTCTTCGGTCATGCTACCCTCTCAATCCATGTACGCTCGGCCATGCCTTCCAAGAACTTCAAATCCTCGAATCTGTAGAGGTCGATCAGAATGCCATTCTCCCGGCTCAGTCGAAGCCGCCTCGTGAACAGGTCGGTGCCGGGAAACATATAGTAGTCTCGAACTGAATGATTATCAGGATCAAGCCGAACCGCAATCGTAACGTCTGGACGGAGTGAAGTATCGAAGCGCAAATTCCATCGCATACTGCCACTCGCGGTTGGCTGGCACCTGGCCAAGATCATTGATAGCGAGAATTCCTCATTGACGATGAATAGTTCCGTAATCGGGTCTTGTCGCACGGAGGCGCCAATCTCGCGCAGCCTGGTCGCAAGCGTTTCGCAGTGCTCGGCGTGCGCCTCGCGCAACTTTCTGTTGATCTCAATGAATGCGAAGTCTCGTTCTGGCGTAAAGCCTACAAGCGTGTACGCTCGCGCAAGTGAACTGAATCGAGACCGATATGCGCTGCTGGACGGCATTCCGTCCGATTCGTCAATCAAAACGCCTGACAGAGTGCCGTAGCGAGTAAACAGGTTTCGCAATTGTTCCAGCATTTCGTCATCTGTGTAGTGCTTTGATCGCGCTTGGATGATCTCCTGTGCGCGGCTGAAGAGTTCTGGCGCGACAACAGCCTCAAACGCAGCATCCTTGCGAATCCACATTCCGGGTGGATTTGCGATGCGTCTTTTCTTCAGCTTGAATGACTTGCGGTTGTATACGTTCATGCCCGCGTACTTTGGATTGGTCAGCAACTGATGGACAGTGCCGCGTGTCCATTTCCTCAACAAGTCCGTCCGCAGGCCACGATTATTGAGCGATTGCGCAATCTGCACTTCGGTGCGTTCTTCTTGCGTAAAGGCCTCGAATATTTCTCTGACCACCTGAAGTTCATCGTCTGGTCCTGGGACGAGAATGACCCGATCTGTTTGGATGCTCTTTTGCTGGCCACGGGAAAGTATCTCCTTCGGAGTTCCGTCCATGGCCACCAATTGCCGCCGCAATCCGTATCCAGCCGGGCCGCCCTGGCGGTATCCCAACTCAATCAAGCGGCACTGTCCGGCAAAGACTTTCACCGATAGCTCTCGGCTGTATTCTCCGGCCATCGTTCGTTTGACACTTTTGATCAGATTCGAGATTGGACTGCCGTCGTTCTCAAACTGCTCGGCGCAGTAGTGAACATTGACTCCCGCTCTCCGGCAGATGTACTCGTGGTAAGCACTCTCATCTACATCTTGAAACCGGCCCCAGCGGCTAACGTCGTAGACCAGTACGGCGCTGAAGTCGGCGTTTCCGGATTCTGCCTCTTCGAGCAGTTTCTGGAGTTCATCTCTTCCGGCGAGGGTAAGTCCACTTTTGCCGGAATCGGCGTGTGTTACCACAATCTCCATGCCATGCTGCTCTGCGTAGCGGGCGATGTCATCCGACTGATTCTCAGTGGAATACTGCTGATGCTCCGTTGACATCCGCACGTATTGCGCGGCGCGTATCGGCTTGCCGTGGCGCTGGGTGCGTTCCAGAAAATCCGCCCATTCCTGCATCATCCTGGCGCGTGGCTCCAAATATAGAGCGTGATTGTAGGCGGCACTCACCTCGTTGCGCGGCGCGTGGGCGAGTTGTAGCTCTATATGCTCATGGTTGTACCCCTGCTCATGCAGGATGGTGGACGCCAGACCCCTGAAGCCGTGGCCGGTCATGCGGCCTTTGTAGCCCATGCGCTCCAGCGCCTTCAAGATCGTCATGTTTGACATGGGCTTTTTCCGGTCTTGCTCGCCGGGGAAAAGCAATTCTTCGGAACCGGACAGATCACGCAAAAGCTCAAGAACCTCCACCGTCTGCCGGGAAAGGGCGACGATGTGCGGCGACTTCATCTTCATCCGCTCTGCCGGAATCGTCCAGCGCTTCGCCTCCAGATCGAACTCATCCCAGCGAGCGCAAATCAGTTCGCTTGTCCGAACAAAGGTCTGCGCCATCATTTTCATGGCCAGTCGGGTCAGATGCGTCCCTTGGTACAGTTCAATTGACCGCAAGAGGGTAGGCAACTCCTTGGCGTCGATGCGGGCCATGTTCTTTTTGCGGGTCGGCTTCAGAATGTCCGAGGGACGAATCTCTGATGCCGGGTTCCGTTTGCTGTAGCCATGCGCAACGGCGTAGCGCAGCACCATGCCGACAATCTGTAGAATCCGCTTGGCCATGTCGGAGGCCCCACGGGTTTCAATGCCCTTGGCCAGCTCGACCAGTTCCGTCGGCTCAATCTCAGCAATCGGGCGCGCCCCAAGAACGGAGTAGACGTTAGCCCGGAGCCGGTTCCTGGTCGTCGCCGCGTGACGGGTGCTCTTGTTTCCCCGCCAATGCTCCAGCCATTGCTCGGCAATCTTCTCGAAGGTGTATTCCGTGGCGACCATGACAGCGGTCTTTTCGGCCTTCCGCTCGGCCATCGGATCGATGCCTTTGGCCAGTTGCTTCCGGGCCGCGTCGCGGCGTTCGCGGGCGTCGGCCAGCGCGATTTCGGGATAGCGGCCCAGCGCCATCAGCTTTTCCGCACCTTCAAAGCGGTACTTCCAGCGCCAGAGCTTGCCGCCTGACGGAGTGACCATCAAGTGAAGTCCGCCGCCGTCTGACAGTTTGTAAGGCTTGTCTCCGGGCTTGGAGCGCCGGATTTCGGTATCAGTGAGCGCCATCGGGAATCCCTCTCAAATACCCGAAAGTGGAAATACCCCCACATCCGGAAAATCTACCCCCATCTATACCCCCACGGGAGCATGGCTTCCACAATACGCCCCTGGACGTAAAAACACAACAAACCGCTGATTTCTCAGCGGTTAATCGTTCCTTACTGGATGTCTTCGGATGTCTCTGAATCTAATCTTGGTAGGCACGACTGGATTCGAACCAGCGACCTCTTCCGTGTCAAAGGATGTATTTCAGTGTTTTCAAGCACTTACAGGAAATATTAGCACTTGTAAGTCCCGCTAAGTGCTTGATAATACATGAAGCAAAAAGGATTGCGGGTTGGATCACGGGTTGAAGGCTAAAGCCCTTTTTGCTGGCAAGAATCTTCTGCGGAGTGGGCGCATGTTCTGTTACAACAGCGATAAAACTGATCGGATCGGGCCATGAAAAGCTCATGCCGATAATCCTACACTTCTTGTTCCTAGCCGAGTCCCTATCCTTCGCGGCTTGTCAAGTACATCTCCTCTTGCAGATATGTAACCAGTCGATCCTGAAAAAGCCGATTTCAGGCAGATGGCACGACGATCAGGAAGCTGGTGAAGGTCGATTGGTACAGGAGTCGGCCCAGAATAGCCCTGGTTTGGGCGACAAGTTTGCCCTCACAGGCTCTCAGCAACTTGTGGAAGTTCATCGCCGCGGCCGAGAGGATGGCGTTGATCGCATCTCCGGCAGCGCCCTTCAACCGGTTACGTTCTAACCGGTGTTCGTTCTTCAGATGTCCGATGCTAGGTTCGACAGCCGCTCTGCGTTTCATTCTTTTCCAGAGCGTCTTTGGCGTTCGGCCTCGCCGTCGTTTGTCCACATAGATCGTGGCATTGCCCACATAGTCGTGGCCGCGATAGCCCATGTCCACATGCACTTCTCTAACTATGTCGCCGATCAAGTTATTAACTTGTTTCATCTGCTCGGCTAGCGTGTGGCCATCGTAGGGATTGCCAGTCAAGCTCTTGGCCCCGACGAACCATCCGCCCCGGCTGCTGACCGCGACGCTGACCTTGTTGCCGAACTCATACGGCTTACCCGCTTTTCCTTTGGCGATGCACTCGGCTTCAGGCTCGTGAACGCTGTACACCTTGTTCTTGTCGTGCCTCTGCTGGCTATGAATGCGACGCGCTGTTTCCAGCAGACCGGATAACTTGCGCGAGGGTTCTGTAACTTGACGATCTATCTCGCGCAGCACCCGGCCCAGTTGAGTCCTTAACTGGCGCGTACAAGCGCGGGCACGCTTCATCTGCCGGGCATGAGCGTAGCGGCTGGATTGCATCAACAGACGCTTGCCCACGTGCTGATAACTCTGCTTGATTTCGAGACCTTCGGCACGTGCTTCTTTCACCAGCCTCTCGCGACAGCGATGATACAAACGCGCATCGGTCGGGAAGCGAATGGCCTTGGTCTGTACCGTGGTATCCACGTTGACACGTTGTAACTCCGCCGGGCGGATCACCTTCATGCGCATGCCAGCTGCAAGGGTCTCGCGCAGCATCTGTTCGGCTCCGGTTTCGCCCAGACGCTTGCGCCAACGCGTCATGCTGGAGGGATCGATCGGCATCGAATGCTGAAAATATCGCATGCCGCTGAAGTGCTGCCAATAGGGATTCTCGACCCACCCCGCGACCACATCTTCATCGCTCAGATCGGTTTGATATTTCAAAAAGTGCAACGCCACCATCAGACGCGTCGGCGTACCGGGGGCTCCCTGGGTGGGATGATAACTGCCGCCTAACAGAAGATCGAACTGTTTCCAATCAATCTTCTGCGCAAGTACTGCCAACGGATGCGTGAGGTCAATCAACTGCTCCAGATCGATCTGGAACAGCTCACGTTGCGGGTGTCTGGACTCACTCTTAGGGCGCATGATTTCCCCGGAAATTGCTGTGTTTTGAACAACTTCTGAGAATATTTTACCACGAAATTCACCCTATATCATTGATTCTTTACTGTGTTATGAGTTTATCAGGATCGACTAACCACTTAAATCAAAACTGCTCTGCCTGGAACTCCCATTCTCATCGAAACCTGCAAGCGATATTAGCCTACAAGCCATTCCAAGAGAAGGCCATTCGTGCCGCCATCGATCTCCTTAACGGTGAAGCCGGAAGGGTCTTTGACTCCCACCCATTCCGCAAGTCGGGGCCCCCAACCCGCGAACTTTGTGCGTTGGGGTGGAAAAGACGCGGAATGGATGGGGCACAGATGGTACAACCGCAGGTTCTCAGGCTCGTTTGTCGCCCAACCACCCCAGCGGACAGAAATCGCCCGCCGGGGGCCCCGGCCACGCGCCAAACTTGGCACAGGATGACAGTCACTTTCATTGGTGACTCTGAACTACAAACGCAGAAAACTACTTGCTTTCAGAGTTTTCAATTCGGTCTTCAGAGATTCAATCTCGGCGTGGAGTTCCTTGACGGCGTTGATCAGCATATAGGTCATTGCGCTGTCGTCGATGGTCAGGTATTCTTCGTCGCCATCGGGCCTGATCCTTACCTTGCCCACCATGTAAGGGGCGATGGTTTCGAGATCCTGTGCCGCCACGCCCACGTACTCGTCTGTGCCCAGTCCCAAGCCCTCTTTGAAGCGATAGCGGATGGGATTGATTTGCAGCAACTGTGGGAGGCTGTCCTGGAAAGGAGCGACGCCATCCTTCAAGGTGAGATCGGAGATCTTCGACCAGGAGCCGGTGGAGTTGATGCACGGACCAATCACACAGGCCGCCCAAGTAGGATAGAAGGGGCCCGGTGTGTTCACATAGATTCCGTAATATGCGGCTTGGTTACTGGATACCGTAAGCATGGCTTCGCTATAGCATGTGCCGCCGATGCCTACGGAACCCTGGGATAAATCGGCTGCTGGACATAGATTCGTATTGCCGCTGATGGTGGCACCGCCGCTGATGATGGCACCGCTGGAGACGGCCAGATTGCCGTTGACATCCAGCGACGCGCCGGGGTAGGGGCTATTGATGCCGACGGCCCCATTGTTTTGCACAGTGAAGCGCCCGCCTGTGATGTTGGGTGCATCTATGTTGAAGACCCCCGCTCCGCCAAGGCTGAAGGCGGTTCCCGATCCCGGCCCGTTGATGCGCAGAGATGAGGCAACAGTCGCGGTGTTGGAGGTCAACAAACCGGTAATATTTCCGTTTGCTCCTGTGAGGGTGCCGCTAGCGGTGATGTTTCCGGCGGAGGTGTTGCCGTTGACGGTGAGGCCGGTAGCGGTAATGTCGTTGGCTTGGGTGGCTCCGTTGACGGTGAGCGGTCCATTGACGGTGGCTGTTCCAGCCGTGAAGGATGTGGCAATCAGCGCGGGATTCTGCACCGCGACGGCGGTCGAGAGTGAGGCCGTGAGCGGCGGGCCATCATCGATACTGACAGTAACGAGGATGGTGAAGACCGTGTCGGCCGAGAGCGGAGGGGAGGTCCAGATGCCGGTATCGGAGGGTGTGGCCGTTTGCTGACCTTGCGCGGCATTCGAGTAATAAATAGTGAAGGAGATCAGTTCGGTGACTGAAGAGTTCCAGATCAGCGTGACTGTTGATCCGTTGGCGACCTGGGCGACGGGAACCAGCTGGCTGCCGTTCGCGACCGTGGCGCTCAAGCTGTTGAAGTAAAAGCCGGAGGGAAAGGTGGTAGCCAGGAACGAAGTGAAGCCGATGGAACCGGCTGTTTCCTTCACGTTGATGGTGGTATTACCCGGGTTTTCCACGGTGGGGAAGTTGATGATCTCGACGATGATCGAGGCACCCGCTGCCACGCTGACCGAACTGCCGGTTTTGGGGGAGAGCGTGAAGTCAGCTGGCCCACTGGTGATGTTGCCGGGAGGCGAGAAATCCCAGTTCGTCCAGTCGGAGACGCCAGTGCCGACATTGTCCGTGGAGGTGGTCAGATTGCTGCCATCGGTGCCCACCTGGATGGTGAACCTGACCTCGCTGACCGAGATCGCCGAGGCGGTGGTATTGGTCATCACAAACTCAAGAGAACCGAGGAGGGGATCGCGGCCATCGATGCTGACCGTGAGCGGTGCCGGATTCAGTTGCAGAGCGTAGGTAAGCTGGGTGGTGGCGACGGCGTCTTGCGAGACCCAGGAGTTGGGACGGGTGATGTAAGGCATCAGATATCTCTCCTTTATCGTTGAGTGGGGCGGGTTGAGGAGATGCGGATCCTGGGCGCATCCTAGTTGGGATGCGCCCGAATCGTTGCGGAGGGCGAACGAAAGCTATTTGCTCCTCAGGGTCTTCAATTCTGCCTTCAGCGACTCGATCTCGGAATGAAGCTCCTTGACGGCATTGATGAGCATATAGGTCAGTGGCCCGTTGTCGATGGTCAGGAATTCTTCTTCGCTGTCGGGCTTGATCTTTCCCTTGCTCAGCATATAAGGGGCGATCTTTTCGAGATTCTGCGCCGCTGCGCAGAAGTGCTCGGTTGTGTCCAATCCCAGCGCTTCTTTGAAGCGATAGCGGATGGGATTGATTTGCAACAACTGCTCGAGGCTGTCTTGATAGGGCACGACGCGATCAATCATGTTCGGGTCACTGAATTGCGCCCACGACCCGGAGGTGTTGCTGCACGAGCCATCAACAGTGAGCGCCCAATAGGGAGATTGGGAGTTCGCTGAGAACACGTGGAGTCCACTGCTGTCGGGCTGAGCGTTGGTCACCATGAGCTTGGCATGTTGTTGCGGGTCGCAGCTGATCACCATGCCTTGCCCGGAGTCTATGACCGCTATATTGGAGGTCAACTTGCCAGAGAATTTTCCGTCGGCGACGGTGAGCGAATCACTGGCGGTGATGATTCCAGCAGAGACAGGGCCATTGACGGTGAGACCGGTAGCGGTGATGTCGTTGGCTTGGGTGGCTCCGTTGACGGTGAGCGGTCCACTGGCGGTGATGATTCCAGCAGAGACAGAGCCATTGACGGTGAGGCCGGTAGCGGTGATGTCGTTGGCCTGAGTGGCTCCGTTGACGGTGAGCGGTCCATTGACGGTGGCCATTCCGGCGGTGAGGGATGTGGCGACTAGCGAGGGATTCTGCACCGTGACGGAGGTGGAGAGAGCAGCAGTGAGCGGCGAAGCATCGGCGATGCTGACCGTCAAGACAATGGTGAAGACCGTGTCGGCCGATATCGGAGGGGAGGTCCAGATGCCGATATCGGAGGGGGTGGCCGTTTGCTGCCCTTGCGCGGCATCCGAGTAATAAATAGTGAAGGAAACCAGTTCGGCGACCGAAGAGTTCCAGATCATCGTGACCGTCGATCCGCTAGCGACCTGGGCGACGGGAACCAGCTGGCTGCCGTTCGCGACCGTGGCGCTCAAGCTGTTGAAGTAAAAGCCGGAGGGGAAGGTGGTGACTAGGAACGAAGTGAAGCCGGTGGAATCGGTTGTTTCTCGCACGGTGATGGTGGTATTGCCTGGGTTTTCCACGGTGGGGAAGCCGATGATCTCGACGATGATCGAGGCACCCGCTGCCACGCTGACCGAACTGCCGGTTTTGGGGGAGAGCGTGAAGTCAGCTGGCCCGCTGGTGATCTTGCCGGGAGACGAGAAATCCCAGTTCGTCCTGTCGGAAACGCTGGTGACGACATTCTCCGTGGAGGGGGTCAGATTGCTGCCATCGGTGCCCACCTGGATGGTGAAACTGACCTCGCTGACCGAGATCGCCGAGGCGGTGGTATTGGTCATCACAAACTCAAGAGAACCGTGGAGGGGATCGCGGCCATCGATGCTGACCGTGAGCGGCGCCGGATTCAGTTGCAGAGCGTATGCAAGCTGGGTGGTGCCGGCGGTGTCTTGCGAGACCCAGGAGTTCGGACGGTTGATATAAGGCATGGTTATTTCTCCTTCGTGGGAACCTTCGTAGATAAGTTGGGAATCGAGGGAACCATGGCGCGGCGAGCCTGCGTGGTGCCCAGCGCGGAGGAGAGGCGAAGAAGGCCGCGGCGTAGCACGGGAGCCACCTCAGTGAGGCGGGCTACGGTGTCGTTGGGAGCGGTGGGGTAGATGCTCCAGCCGGCCTGTCCGCGCTCCAGCCAGTTCCATGTACCGGCATTGAGCTTGGGCACCGCGGTGAGGATGGTGGGCTGGGTGATGATCGCATCCGGTCCTGGCGCGGGAATCTGCTGATCGGTAAGCAGGCCGTTGACACGAAAGGTGATGTTCATCTGGGCCAGAGCCGAGGCGGTGAAGTTAGGCGGAAGCGTGACCGTAACGTCGGGCAGGATGGCAGTAGTGGCGTGCACCGAGGCGCGGGGATCGACCAGCATGGAGATCCAGGTCTGGGTCGTGCCGTCGAAGGGCTGATAAATGTAATTGTTATCAACGCCGATGGGCTGAATATAGCCGTCAGAGGTTGCGTCGGATTCGGTAACTACATTGAAAGTGTCGTAATTATCACCGACAAAGTAACCTATGAGGCCGTCGTCGAGCTGGGCGACGTTGCCCAGTTGAATGCCGAATTGGTAGCCGGTGACGGGCGAAGCAGGCGGAGCAAGCTGAGCGCAGTTGGAGCCAGTAAAGGTGTTGGCCCAGCTGGGATCGGAGAACGGCGCGCCTTCGAGCAGGAATTGCAGGCGGGCGCGGACCAAGGCCAGCGGGCGGCCAATCAGCACTGCGAGGCTCTGGTCGAAGTTGGCTCCAGCAGGGACGGTGGTCCATAGAGTTTCGTCAATGGCGTCGAGAAAATCCGTGACTTCAGTGGGTGTTTTGCCGAAGAGTGCCAGCAAAAACGGGCCGAAGTGGGGAATCGCCTGAGCCAGCTCCTGAAGCGTCTGATAGGGGCTGAAGGGCGCCATCGTCCAAAAGACCTCAGGCGCGCCAATTACCGAAACACCAATGGACATCTCGCCCAGCAGGTTGCCGAGGGCGCTATAGGCCATCAGCGAGTTGTCAAGGTGATTGGGCAGCACCCAGCCGGCGATGGGGTTGGCGATGGGGTTGGCGGGGCCGAAGTTGAGATTATCATTCGTGGCCGAGACTAGATCGAAGTTGAGCTGGGCGGGTTGCAGCAGCGCCGGGGGAAGTTGGATGAAGGGATCGGGGGTGTTGGGCAGCACTTTGGAGCCTACGGACTCGGTGATCGAGGCTACAGTGAAACCGGTTAGTAGGTTGGAGGGCACGGCGGCGGTGAGCTGCTGACCGCTGACGTAAGTGGTCGTGAGTGCTGTGCCATTCCAGTTGACGACGGAGTTCGTGGCAAAGCCGACGCCGTTAATGGTCAGCGTTGCGCTGGCTGTTCCAGTGGGGATAAGGCTAGGCGAGATGCTGCCGATAGCCGCGCCGTCAACGATGGTGAAGGGATGGGTGTTAGTTGTCGCTGCACCTTGAGTGACGCCAATGTTGACTGTGGCGGGGGCGAAGAGGAAGGCGGCGGGAACCAAGGCAGTGAGTGTGCTTGCATTCACGACGAGCGTATCGATCGGGATTCCATTCCAGGTGACCAGGGCTCCCGAGGCAAAACCGAAGCCGGTGACGGTCACGGCGAGCGTGTTGGAGGGAACCATTCCAGTCTGGAAGAGATTAGGCGAAATTGACGAGACGCCAGGAGTCGCTGTAATCAGCACTGGGAGGCTGTTCGAGGTGACCGAGTTGGAGAGGACGGCAACGGTGGCCTGACCCACTGCGAGGCCTGTGGGCAGCGGAGCGGTCAACTGCGAGACGCTCACAAACGTCGTGGCCAGCGGAGTTGAGTTCCATTGGATCTGCGCGCCGGAGGCGAAGTTGATGCCGGAGACGAACAGGGTAACCCCCGTGGCTTGAGCGGCGACAACATTGGGCGAAACGGAGCCGATCTGGGCTGTCGCCGTAATGGTGACGGGCAGAGCGTTCGAGGTAAGAACGGGCGATAGATCAGGAGGTAGAAAGATGGTCTCTTTGGTGTAGGAGCTGGGATTGAAGGGCCAGAGCGCTTGGCCCCACTCGTCGGCCAGTATGAGATTGAGGAACTCGAATTGCCCAGCGCGCCAGGGCTGGAAATTGCTGGGAGGAATCTTCTGGTTCTCCGCTGGAATCGACGGCATGACGGGCGGATACGAACCCATCGAGCCGATCAGCGAGGCCAGAGTCGGCGTAGTGACAAGGGTGCTGGCGGTGGGGCTCAGGAAGACGCCGGAGGTGCCCAGCAGCAGTTGCTCGTTAAAGCCGTCGAGCTGCTGCGAGAGCAGATCCCAACTGTCGTCCGTCTGTACGAAGTTGAGCAGCGTTTGCAGAGCCGCTGTTTCGAGCGGCGGCAGGTTGGGGTTGTTGCTGAGGAACTGCTGTAGGCGCGACTTCATGTTGAAGGAGGCATTGGGCGTGAGCTGGATGACCCCCTGCAAACCCAAATACTGGGTTGTGACGCTGGCCGGCGACTGGTTCCAGGTGTATTGCGTGCCCTCGAAGATCCAGTTCGGTTCGATAGGCGTGCCGTAGTTGATGGGGTAGTAGTTGGCCTGCCAGAAGAGCAGGAGCGGGTGCCAGGGATTGGCGATCCAGTTCTCAATTGCGCCGGTGGGATAGACGTTGAGGTCGTTGGACGGATCGCTCATGGCGGTTTGCACAGCGGTAGGGTCAGCACCGATGGCCTGGGCTACGCTCGGAGCGTTGTTGGGGTCAAGGAAGTAGAACTCGTTGACTAGACTGGTGATGAGCTCCTCCTGCCAGGGGGCGCCGCTGACTCCCGAGAGCACCGGCTGAGGGATTGTGATGCCGGAAGTATCGGCGGTGATGGCCGTGTTGTTGAAGTAGAAACCGGTGACGATTTGCGAGGGGAAGCGGCACTGGAGCGTGTTAGGAGGCGTCACGATGCCGCCGGAACCCGCTCCGGCCAAGAGCACAACTGGATTGTTGGGCAGATAGAAGGGATCGTCCGGGCCGCGTTTGAGCTGGCGGGTGGCGGGGAGTTGTTGATTGGCGGCATAAGCGGCAATGGCAGCTTCTAGAGCCTCGGGCGTAGATCCGCTGGGCACCTGGGCCTGGAAGGTGAGGATGGAGTTTTGCAGTTGCAGAACCTGCCAGGCGAGGCTGCCGTCGATCGTGGGGTCCAACTGATTGGTGATGGAAGCGGGTGCTTCATTGTCTACGCCGGTAAGGCAGGGAATCGCAGAGGTGCCGTACCAGGCATTTTGATAACTCTGGTACTTCCACCACAGCACATAAAGCTGGCGTTGAAGAGCGGTCAGTTCGAGGTTGGCGGCATCGAGGGCTTCTTGATTCTGGTTGAGGGTGGCGAGCCACTCGGCCTCTTTGGCCAGTTCGCCTTCTGAGGGATCAACGGTCGCGTTGGGGGCATTGACGATCGACCAGGTGTAGCCGCCGTTGCGCCGCTGGAAGAAGCTGGCGCGCAATTTTTCGGTGAGCACGGCAGCTCCGTCTGGCCGGTCGAAGACGTCGAGCAGATTGAGTTGGAAGGCCTCCAGCAGCTCGGAATCGACAGCGGTTCCGGCGGCAGCGGCCTGCGAGGTGATGAGCGCGGTGAGGGCTTCGACCGAGGTGTTACCGACGGCGACCGAGACCGGAACCTGATTGTCATCGTTGGTGCTTCCGGGAGTTCCGCCGGGAGGAAGCTGGGTGCTCTGCCAGAGGACGCCGTTGACCGAGCCCGCGAGCAGCGTCCAGGAGGCGGTGAGAGTGGGGTCGGTTCCGGCAGGCAGGGTCCAACCAAGGTTGCCAAGTTGGGCGATGAAAAACGGCTCGGCGGTACTGATGAGTGTGCTGCCGGGAGCTTGCGCGGTGGCCAGCGTGGTTGTGGTCTGGAGGGTGGTGGCGGAGACTGATGGATTGAGATAGATATAGGTCGTCTCGATCATAGCGCCTGTTGCACCGGCGGTAATGTTATAGGCGGTCCCGTCGCCCGCAGTGAGGATTCCCGCAGTCCATTGGATTTCAACGGCCGAAGCAGCCGTGAAAGTTAGTGTGCTGCCGAAGCCGCTCTGAGTATTGAAGCTAGCCTCCGCCGCGCCGGGGTTGATGGGATCGTTGGCCGCCGCGGAGAACCAGCCCAGAACCAAATAACTTAAGGTCTCGTCCGGCTGGCTGTTCAGGGGATCAATAAACGAGAAGACGTTGTTGCACTGCGGCTGATAGAAAGCAAAGGACGGGTTGCCGGGGCCCATCGCGGTGAGGCCGATGGCATGGCCGGACTCGGACCACGTGCCGAGCTGCACATTGCGACCGATGTATACGCCGACCGGCGTGTTGTTGGTTGCAGAAGTCGGCTGGGCAAAGAGCGAAGCACCTTGCGAGGCATTCATCGGCGAGGGCGGCGCGTTGGTGGGGTAGGCGTAATCGCTCTCGACAATCCACGCGGTGGCCGTGCGGCTGGTGAGAGCCGTGCCGCTATAGCGAATGACCAGCCATCGATTGGGCACGAGGGGATAGCTGGTAAGGCCGGTGATATTGTCCTGCACGCCGCTGGTGAAGGCCTTGGGCAAGCGCCATTTCAAATAGACGCCGTTGTAGTACTGCGAAGAGGGGACATTATTCGGCGGCACATTGATGGTCTTGGTGAAGTTAGCGTCGTTGCCGTTGGTAAAGGGCTGGCCGTTACGGCCGCTCTGGATGAGGTTATAGCTCATCTGGGTGCGCAAGAAGGTGTCTATCTGCTTTTTGGGCGCGCGCACGGAGTCGTTCACCACCAGGGCTTCGACGGTCATCGGGACGAGAAGAGGGCTTTGATCGCTCATGGAATTCCTTTAGGTCGTTGGGAATGACTGCAATTCAGGAGCGGCGACCATCTGCAGCGCGAAGTCGCCCGCGCCGAATCCGCCGTAAACGTTGAGGGTGAACTGCGGACCGCCGGCGATGACCTCAGGCGGATCGAGGAGGTCGACAGCGGGCTGCGGGCCGGTGACCAGAAAGGGTAGACTATTGGAAATAATGTCGCCCGATTGCACGTAAACATTGACCGAAGCAGCTGTTGTAACAAGATTTGCCGGAACAAGAACGGTGATCTGATCGGCTCTGATCGTGGCCGGGGTGAGTGAGCTGCCGCCCCAGTAGACCGTGGGACTGTCGCCGAAGCTGACGCCGTCGATGGTCAGAGTGAACTCGCCCGCTCCGGCCAGCGCCACCGAAGGATAGAGCGAGCCGATGGTGGGAACGGCGTTGGTGATGGTACATGGTTGGGCGTTGGAGGTGGCTCCGTTAACGGCGACGGTGACCTGAACGGTGCCCCACTGGGCGATGAGGCTGGCCGGGACGGTGGCCTTGAGTTGCTGATCGTTGACGAAGGCGGTGGTCAGGGTCGCGCCATTCCATTGCACAATTGCGCCTGTCGCAAAGCCGCTGCCGTTGGCGGTGAGGGTAAAGCCTGTGCCGCCGGCCATGGCCTGATTGGGCTGGATGGAGTTGAGGACCGGGTCGGCGGAGACCACGCTGAGCGAGACGGCATTCGAGGTGGTCGTGCCGGCGAGGACGGTGATGGCGGCGCTGGCGGGTGTGGTGGCGAGGTTTGCCGGAACCTGCGCCGTGATCTGATTGACGCTGATGGGCGTGGTGGTGAGTGCCGTGCCATTCCATTGCACAACCGCGCCGGAGATAAAGCCGACGCCATCGACGGTCAGGGTAAAACCGTTGACGCCGACGTTGACGAGGATCGGGTTGATGGTGTCGATCTCCAGCGGCGCATTGACGATGAAGTTTTGCGACTGGGAGGTGACGCCATTGCTGGTGACAGTGATGGCGGCTGAACCGGCGGCGGCGACGAGGTTGGCAGGGACGGTGGCCTGCAGTTGGTTTGCGCTGATGAAGGTGGTGGTGAGTGGCGTACCATTCCAGTTGACCTGAGAGTCGGAGGCAAATTGCGTGACGCCGACGGCAGGTTGGAGAGCGGAGGCGAGGCTCTCGACCTGTAGTACTCCGCCTAGGCTGCCTGCGGGCGGAGTGCGGAAGGTGGGCGGGACGGGCTGGCCGTTGGCGATCTGCGAGCCGGTGAAGGCCGGAGCCGTGACGCAGCGTGGGAAGACGCCCTGGTTCTCAACTCCAAAAAGTATGCCCTGATAAGGCTCGGCCAGGGTGACGGTGTCGGGAATGCCGTCGAAGAGGGTGAGGCGGACGGTGCTGGAGGGGCAGTCGTCGCGGATGACATTCAGCGGCGCGCCGCCAAGGGTTCCGGCAACGATCAGATTGGGCCAGCCGGAGACGACCGCCGAGCGGATCAGCACGCCGGTGATGGCGATGCCGTTGCCGTTAGCGTCGGCGACACCGGCGACGTTGCCGAACGGATTGGCTGTGTTGAGCGCGGCGTCGGGGCGAGTGCGGCGGAAGCTGCGGGCGCGATGTTGATCTATGGAGGTCCGCAGGGCGGGCATCAATGCCATCTGCTGCTCCACGTCGGCCGAACTGTGCATGGCGATGCTGAGCGCGCCAGATACGAGTGCGTCGGTCCAGCCGGGGTCAAGGTAGAAGAAGCGAATCGACTCGACGGGCAGCATTCGCGGATCGGGCACCAGGTGCGAGAACGGCACGGGATAGAGCAGGCTCAAGCGGGCCAGCCACGCGGTGACGGATTCGATGATCTCGCTCAAGCTCGTGGACACGGCGGCGACGGCCTCCGGCGAGGCCACGACCAGCTTGGGGCTTGCCGTGGGTTTCGCGGCAAAGCGGCGTTGCGGGCGCGAATTGATGCCCGTTGCATTGGAGTGAACGCGGCCTTGCTGCCGCGTGGTTTTGAGCGTGTTGGTCCAGGTGTGGCCCAGGCCTTGCGCCATCAGGCTGGTGAAGCGGCGGCGCGTGGCGTTCCCGGCCAAAAGCGCTTTTGCACTGGTTCCGGCGGCAAAATGGCTCATCGCGGCGCGCTGCGTGAGGGTTGCAAAGGACGTGGCGACAGCGTTGCGATAGATAGTGACGTTGCGCGCGAAGACGGCGTCGGCCAGAGCCAGATTGCGGCCCAGATTCCAGGCTGCGGCGTAGCTCAGGTCGAAGAGTCCTTGCTCGGCGAGGTAGATCATTAGCTCGTCGGCGCTCGTGGCTTGGCGGACGGGCGTGGCCGGGTTGCCGACGGTGGGCAGCGACTGCGGCGGCTGGGCGGTGAACGGGCCGCGATACCAAGCAAAGCTGTCTTCGCCGGAGCCGGTGATGAACTGCAACGGAACAAAGCCTTCACTCAGACGATCCTGTACATTCTGCGGCGCAGTCGTCGCGGGCGGCAAGGGCAGTTGCAGAGCGACGGTGCTTTGCTGTGTCGTCGAGGCCTGTTGGCTCTGGACTAGACCGTTCATGAGCTGGAGGAAGCTCTCGCCGGATTCGGGCAGCGAGGAGAAGCTCCAGTTGTAGAGCGAGACCATCTGCACGTCCATCAACTCCTGGCTTCCGGGCTGCGTGGGGATGGGCGTGGCGTTGGGACCCATGTAGTCGCCGAAGCCTTCGAGCGAGACGAGTTGGGCGAAGTAGCGCACCGGAGTGGCGGCGGCCTGGGGCAGGCGGTTGGCCAGCAGAATACTCAGCAACTGCTCACCTTCATCGAGGGTGTTGATGCCCCGGCAGTGCGTTAGGAAGGGCAGGTCGGTGGTCGAGGGCACGACTGCATTGAAGACCGCGCCGGGAATGGTGATGGTCTGGCACTGCGAGGCGAGTACATCAGTCGCGACCCAGTCCGGTGGCAGTTGCGGCTTGAGAACAATTTTATTGGGGTCCGCGGTCAGCAGAGCGCCCACGGTCGTGGTTGTAACCGGATTATTGGAACCTTCCGGCAGAATGACTTCGCTTTCGGCGAGAATTAGCAGCGCCATCCAGGCAGTGGGATTGGCCGGGTTGGACTCACCCTGGGTGGGGAAGAGGCCGCGCTCCCAGGGCAGCGCCGGGTCGGTGAGGATGATAAAAGGTAGCTTCTCCGCATAAATATCCGAGGCCCCGTTGGGCGGATAAAAGCCCGCAACAATTCCCGTATTGATGGTGAACTCCGGCGCCTGCACCGTGACGACTTGCTGGGTCGTAAAGGGCGCAGGCGCGCTCGCGTTGCCGCTCAGTGTGTGGGTGAGCGTGATCGTGTACGACTTCGCGTCAAGCGCGGGAAAGTATCCGTCGAAGAACTGGATGCTGCCCATCGGCGGCGGCGAGGGAAGATTGGCGAGATTCGAAGCGGCCACGGCTTTCTCCTGAAATTACGAACGTCTATGCAACCAGTACTATGCAACCAAAGCTATGCAACCAGAAGCGGTACAGCGGTGAAGCTGCTGCCGACTTGGCTGGCGAAGTTAGTGAGCGAATCGTTCTTGGTGGTGGGGGATGTGTAGTTGAGCGCGCCCAGAGCGGTGAAGATCGCGGTGCGCGCGGTGGTGGCGGGCGCGGAGCCAATGCCGGTGTTCGGATCGGCGATGGTCTGAAGCGTCGTCTGACTGTTGACTGCCACGTCGCCCGTGGGAGCCGCGCTAGCGCTGACGCCGATGATTGCGCCCGATATGTGCAGGTTAATATTGGCCAGATTGACCTGGACGTTGACCGCGCCGGCCGAGCCGCCGATCTCCGGCGGATTGACGACGACCGAGAGGCCGACGAGCTGGTTCGGCACCAGTTGCGCCGACGAGTCGGGCGTCGAGGCGGACTGCGTGCCCCAGAGCTGCGAAGGCACGTTGCCAAAGGACGGCGAGACGGTGAAGGACGAAGAGTAGTCGTTGCCGACGGCGTCTAGGATCGTGATGTTATGGGTAGCCGTCACGCCAGACCAGCCCAGCGGAGCCACATTGAACTGGCTGCCAGTGATTGCGTGCGAGCTGCCCACCGCTGCGGAACTGGCGGGGATCGACGACGAGGTATTGAAGCTGAACTGGCTGCCACGCACAATCCAGGGAGCGGGAGTTGCTGGGTCATCCGCCACGGCCGCTAAGTCCGCGTTGCCATTCCCGGAGTTGGCCGGGCTGGTCGTTGTCGGTGTCAACCCCGCGGCGGGTGACAGAGTAATCACGTTGGGAGCGGCAGCCGTGCCTGAGTTGGGCAGCATGGCCTGCACCTGGACCCATTGATTAATAACCGGCTTGGAGGAGTTCTTCGATGCGCCAAAGGGAATCGAGAAAGAGATGATGTACCAATCGACGCCGACGATGCCTCCAGTGGGCGGTCCCCAGACTTCGAGGTTGCAGCCCAGTTCGGCCGTGACGGTGAAACTGGTGAACGAGAGATCGACCTTATACGACGCACCGATGCTGATGCCGAAGGCGGCGTCGAACCAGAAGGGATTCCATTGCACGATGATGTCGGCGTGGGCGTCGAACCAGGCCTTGAGATTACCGGATTGATAGGTGGCGTTCAATTCTCCGCCCACCATCAACGCCGAGGGCGTAAAGGCAAAGTACGCGCCGCCGCTGATGCTGATCGACGAATCGAGTGACCAGTGGAAGCCGACCCGAGGCACGGTTGGATAGTACGACGGCACGATGTAGCCCGGATTGTAGCCGCCTAGTGTAAGCACGAAGTCGCCCGCGTGCGGGTTTGGCCCGTACCAGACGAAGAAGGCAAAGCCGCCTTGCAGAACGCAGGCCTTGTCGAGCAGGAAACTGCTCTTAGCCAGCACGGCCTGCACCGAGAAGACTCCCTGCTGAGGCGCGAATTCAACCAGCAAATCCAGTTCGATATAGGCATAAACTGGAACTTCTGTTCCCACACCTGGTGGAAATTGCGCGCGCGATGTGCCGATCAGCGCGATGATCAGTTCCTGGCCGAATTCGACCATGATGAGGGCTTGGGAGTTGACCAGTTCGAAGCTGGTGAAGGTGATGCCGGCGGCAAACCAGAGGGTGCCCTGCTGCGGACTGACCCAAGCCGGCGTGGTGTTCATGATGACGTCGAGCACCTTCTGCGGCGTTGGATTGGCGCCGAAGACGCCGGTGTTGGGCACCATCGAAGTTGGCAGCACCTGCACGAAGGGGAAGGTCGCAATCTCATCGATGGTGGGAATGCGCAGATTCGAGTTGTAGCCGAAGCCTAAGGCGATGCCGGTGACGAAAAAGGCGGGCGGGCCGCCGAAGTCATAGGCGATGTCGCCGAAGATGAACATCGACGTGTACTTGTTCTTGGTGACGGGATCGGTCTGAATGCCGTAGTAGCCGAAGGCGGTAACGGTGAACTCACCCGTCCCGATGCTCAAGCTGCCTTCGAACGCGACATCGTCGCTGCCTGGAGCCGCCATGTTTACGAGCGATCCAGAGATGGTGAGCGGTGGAGCGGAGTAGGCGAGGCCGAGTCCCATCAGCGAGAACTTCGGCTCAAAGCTGGTCAGCGGCGAACCCAAGCCGAGGCCGACCAGATCCATCGTCACTGGTCCGAGAGCCAGCGAGGCGTCGAGTTCGAACCAGAGCACCTGTTGGTCCGATTGATAGAGCACGCCGACCCGTTGGAAGGAGACCGGACCGAAGCTCTTCTGTACATTGAACCAAGTCACGCCGCTATCGCTGGCCGAGGCTGCGACGAGAGCCGTTCCGGGCTGAGCTGAATCCGTGCCAGCAGGAAGGGCCTTGGCGCTGCTCGTACCGCCACCCATGCTGACGCTGATCGGAATCTTCTCCGAGCTGAAGTCCAGTTCAGCCGAGAGCAGCAGTTTACCGGTAAAGCCCGCAGTGGGCACCTGCGGATAGCCCGTGCCCAGAACCGTCGTGATTTGAGAATTAATGAGGACGGCGATGGGCCCATCGACCGGGCTGAGCGTAGAGACGATCACGCCCAGCTTGGTAACGCTGATGTTTTCAATCTGCGCCAGATCCTTGCCTACCAGCGGCAGATTCGAGAGGCTGAAGGTCTGGTTGGCGTCAAGCAGGAAGAAGTACTGCGCGGTTTTGTTGATGATCTGGCTTAAGAAGACCGCTGCGCCGTAGTTCGTCGATTGCGCGCCAAAGGTGAGTGCGCCGCTGGTGAAGTCGTAGCGGAAGCCGACGTTGGTGAGGGCCAGGTCGAGGTTGGGCGGGATCGGCGGAATCGTCGCGCCGAAAACTGCAGCCAGATCGGCGAAGTTAATCACGCTGTCGGTGACATAGAAGTTGGCCTGAATCCATGTGTCGGTGGGAGTCTCGCTGAAGTGGACTTTGAAAGTAAGGTCTTTGGTTTTGCCGCCGTCTTGCGGTACGTGCAGCACCAGCACACCGTCGAAGTCGGCGCTGGGCGTGGCTTTGCCATAGTTCACGTGGATCGTAGGAATGAAATCGACTGTCGTGCCGGAGACCATAGTCGAACCGATGCAGGTGAAGTCGAAGGTCGTGACACCGGTATTCAGCTCCGCACGCAGGGATTGGATCGTCAAATATTGGCTGATCGGCGCGGGAATATCGCTGGCTGGAATGCCGAATTTGGCCGCCAGATCGGCGATAATCTCGCCAAGCGGAATATTCTCCGCCTGCCCGATCAGATCGAGGCCACCCGATTCGGAGTAGGCTCCGGCGATGGACATGGTGGTCGGATTGGTCTGGCCCACGCTAAACGACGCGTAAAGCCCGCCCTGCACCGCGAGTTTATTCTGGTTGTCGAGTGTGGCCCCGATGTTGAAGAGGAAGCTGTCCAGCGCAAAGCTCTGGTAGATCGGAATCGGCTTGGTGATGGCCAGATTAAATTGGAACTGCCCATCAGTGGGGTGCAACGTAAAGCCCAGTGTGGAGATTTCGATATCCGGCATTCCCGACGGCAAGGTCACGCCGAAGAAGGTAAAGACATCGGTCACATTCAGCACGGCGTCTGGCGCTAGCTGTACATAGACAACCGGTGGAGGGAATTGGCCGCCGACATCGAATGGCGCGATCGGCGGAATCTGCATCTGCGCATAAAGCTTGGCGTCGTAGCTCATGCTCTGGGTGAAGGGCTTAAAGACCTCGACATCAAAGGTCACGCTCTGCACAATGAACTTGCCGTTGAAGAACGTCCAGTTGCCGTCGTACTCCATGCTGAGGCGCAGCAGGGAACAGGTCTTCTCAGCGACATTGAAGGCCACTTGAAAGTTGGCCAGCTTCAACTTGGAGAGGTCGGCGAGATCGGAAGGCAGCATCCCCAGCACATCTACGCCGCCGGCAAGGGCATTCAGCCCATCGGCGGTGAGCGCGCCCAAAGGCGCATTGGTGCTCGATAGAGTCCAGTCGCCGGCGAAGGTGGGCACGTTGAGCGAGATGGGCAGACTGAGTGGCGGCGTGGTGGCGGTCGTGATCGCCGCGTTCGAACTCCAAGCCCACAACCTTCAAGTCAGGATAAGGAATCAGCTTGGCCACCAGAGAGCCGAAGCTCACCCCTAGACTGTCGATTAACGTCCATTCGAGCGAGGTTGGCAGCGTGAAGGTGATGGCACAGAGGAGATCTGTTGCCGGTTCGGTAAAGGCAAAGAGTGCCGTGGTACCGGCCTCGCCCAGAATCGTCGCCGTTCCGGTCAGTGTGGCGTTTACCGAGTCGATCGCTGTCACCGTCAGTGCAATGGGATCGGAGTTGGGCAGAAGTTGCAGGGCAGCCTGCACCATCTGCGCGGCAAACATACCGGAGGAGATGTCGGTCTGCTCACCGACGCTGAGTGTTCCCAGCCAGGTTTGCACATCCTGCAAGTTAGAGATCGTCGTCGCCGAAGCCATGCCAGTATCCTGTGTTGTGGGTTAAGTCAGTGGATTGGGATAAGCGAAGAAGGCGGTGTTGTTATAGGCCACCGGCAACGCTGTTTGATCGCCAACACGAATATTGCCGGGACCCACCGGTGGCAGCGGTCCATTGAGCGCTGCGCCCTCGGCCGTCGATGCGTGCAGGATGGGTACGGCGACCGTCCCCCACCCAGCGGCAATATAAGCCAGCACAGCGGCTGGAACCGGGAAGCCGTAGCAGTGAATCCATCCGGCGGCCCGCTGCAGCACGCCGTAGGAGTAGGCGATTCGCCCAGCCAGCGCGTAAGGAGCCGCCGGATTGGGCAGATTCGCCGCCGCTCCGTGATTGTTCGAGCCGTGATGGGCCGCCGTGATGCCGGTGAGGTCGGGGAAAAGTGGATGGATCGGCAGGGAGTCGAAGTTGGCGTCGCCGGTCATGATGAAGTTGTGCGTCAGCGGGTCGGCGATGGGCAGCAGCATGGGCACCTCCATCGCCAGACCGCCGTTGTTCGCCAGTACGGCGGGCACGGCTCCCAGCGGCGGAACACAACGATGAAGAATGTAGTTCGCCGTAGCCGTCATCGGCGCGCCTCCGTAGATATTCCGGTTGGTCAGGGTGTTGATGAAGTTTCTGGCCGCTGGACCCACCGGTTGCGCGACATCGGTCCAAGGCAGGTTGGTTACACCCCAGATGTGCGCCAGACGCCAGTGATCCCAGTCCCAGTGGGAGAGCACCACGTCGAGATTGTTAGCCGCGTTTTGCATAATAGGCCCGCTGGGTGCCTGTGCTCCGGCGCGCAGATTGGCCGGGCAACTGCGGCGAAAGACATTGAGCGGAAAGCCCAGATCGAAGTAGGTGACAGGCTCCTGATTTTGATCGAAGAGAATCTGGCAGCCACCCGCTCCGACATTCATCACGCCTATGCTCGCAATCGGCGGCGGTGGTGGCGGCGGCGGCGGCGGAACCGGCGGCAAAGGTGGCGGCGGAACCGGCGGAACGGGCAAGACCGCAGGCACCTGCAGGCGCTTGGCGTTGTTGGGCAAAAAGCCGTTATTGGCAATCGTACTGAAATTGCGCTTTCCGCCCAACTGGACGCCCAAAGCTTCGGGAGCGGCGCTTAGTGCAGCGGAGGTTGCTTTCACGCTGTTGATGCCCTTCGAAGTCCATTGCGGCAGTGTGAGAAGCTGCGCGCCTGTAAGTTGATAATCTCCGTAATCGTAATCGTTCGTCGGCATAATCTCCGCTCTCCCCTCGGTTGCTGCAATGAGTGGTTCTAGTTATCGTCCGGCTGCTTATCGATGTCCGGGTCGTAGAGGTCGCCGGTCACGGTGCCTTTGCCCTTTTCCAGCCGCAGCAGATACCAAGAACCCTCGGCCAGATAGTCCTCGTTCTTCAGCCCCAGAGCGTTGAGCAGAGTAGTCCCCGATATATCGGAGATCTGATAACAGGAGGCGGGCGCAAGCGGCGGGCTGGTGGAGACCGTGGGATCTTTCAGGTAGACGTTGCACGTCCACTCCACTGGAACCACCTCAAACATGGCGTAGTAGAGTTCGGTCTCCTCGTCCTGATCGCAACTGGAGAGGAAACCGTAGTACATATTGCTGGGCGAAAACGGATTGTTGAAGCTGTCGCCCTGCTTGCCGACATTCTGAAAGAGGCTGGTCCAGTCCGGACTTGGAGGAGGCATTGTTGGTTCTCCCGTTCCCGTGAAGTGCTGAAGACAAAGGCGTGTGCGCTGCCCAGAGGTCTTGAAGCGCACAGCTTCCTTACCCGCATCTAGAGCGCAAGTAGCCGAAAGGTTATGCGAACAGAAGCCACAGCCACAACGGGCGCACACCCGGTCGCAAAACCGATAGAATTTTTTCGAAGACAGATGAACCCAGATCAATGGACCCCTATGCCGCGTGGCAACGGGTCTTTGGAAAGTTAGGAGATACGCCAACGGAACAAATCCTGCATACACTTCAGGCCTGAACGGCAGGAGTGCTGGCGAGAACTCAGGCCTTTTCCTCATGAGAGTCACAAGGAGGGGATGCCGGAGTTGCGGCTAAAAAGCCGCTCGCCTGAACAGAACTGAAGAATAATTCTAATTACCGAAGATTGCAAGCGTTTTCTATTGCGTCGATGTAAATTTTTAAGTTGTTGAAAATAAAAAACAATTGTCCGCGTACTTTAGTGTATGCCCTATCGAAAAGATGAGCCGGTCTTCTCTTTGCCGCTTGGGTGGTTACTCTTGTCGAAGTCTGCGGGATTTAGTCTCATACAGCATTTTTTCAAATTGAGGGTGTCCCCGGTCCCACGCTTTTGGGGACCGGGGAGGAGGAGCCTAACCGCCGGAAGGGTGCGAACTAATGTGTGGTGGGCGAGGAGACTACCGAATTAGCGTTAAAATAGGCTAAATATAATGGTTTTTGCGAACTAGTCGATCCTGATAAACTCATAACACAGTAAAGAATCAATGATATAGGGTGAATTTCGTGGTAAAATATTCTCAGAAGTTGTTCAAAACACAGCAATTTCCGGGGAAACGATGCGCCCTAAGAGTGAGCCGAGACACCCGCAACGTGAGCTGTTCCAGATCGATCTGGAGCAGTTGATTGACCTCCAGCATCCACTGGCCTTACTGGCGGGGAAGATCGATTGGAAACAGTTCGATCTTCTTTTGGGCGGCAGTTATCACCCAACCCAGGGAGCCCCCGGCACGCCAACGCGTCTGATGGTGGCGTTGCACTTTCTCAAATATCAGACCGATCTGAGCGATGAAGATGTGGTCGCGGCGTGGGTCGAGAATCCCTACTGGCAGCACTTTAGCGGCATGCGTTATTTTCAGCATTCGATGCCGATCGATCCCTCCAGCATGACGCGCTGGCGCAAGCGTCTGGGCGAAGCCGGAGCCGAACAGATGCTGCGCGAGACGATTGAAGCTGGCATGCGCATGAAGGCGATCCGCCCGGCGGAGTTACAACGCGTCAACGTGGATACCACGGTACAGACCAAGGCCATCCGCTTCCCAACCGACGCGCGTTTGTATCATCGCTGTCGCGAGAGGCTGGTAAAAGAAGCTCGCGCCGAGGGTCTAGAAATCAAGCAGAGTTATCAGCACGTGGGCAAGCGCCTGCTGATGCAGTCCAGCCGTTACGCCCATGCCCGGCAGATGAAGCGGGCCCGCGCCTGCACGCGCCAGTTAAAGACGCAACTCGGTAGAGTTATGCGCGAGATAGATCGCCAAGTTACAGAACCCTCGCGCAAGTTATCCCGGCTGCTTGAAACAGCGCGCCGCATCCATACTCAGCAGAGGCATGACAAGAACAAGGTCTACAGTGTTCATGAGCCCGAAGTTGAATGTATCGCCAAAGGAAAAGCGGGTAAGCCGTATGAGTTCGGCAACAAGGTCAGCGTCGCGGTCAGCAGCCGGGGCGGATGGTTCGTCGGGGCCAAGAGCTTGACTGGCAATCCCTACGATGGCCACACGCTGGCCGAGCAGATGAAACAAGTGAATAACTTGATCGGCGAAAGAGTGAGAGAAGTGCATGTGGACATGGGCTATCGCGGCCACAACTATGCAGGCGAGGCCGCGATCCATGTGGATAAACGACAGCGAGGCCGAATACCAAAGGCGCTCTGGAAGAAAATGAAACACAGAGCGGCCATCGAACCGAGCATCGGACATCTGAAGAACGAACACCGGCTGGAACGTAACCGGCTGAAGGGCGCTGCCGGAGATGCGATCAACGCCATCCTCTCGGCTGCGGCGATGAACTTCCACAAGTTGCTGAGAGCCTGTGAGGGCAAACTTGTCGCCCAAACCAGGGCTATTCTGGGCCGACTCCTGTACCAATCGACCTTCACCAGCTTCCTGATCGTCGTGCCATCTGCCTGAAATCGGCTTTTTCAGGATCGACTATGGTATATTCGTCCTCTCCTTCAGCATGGAGGCGAATGGCACTTCCTCGCCCGTCGACTCGCACCAGAACTGTTCGCGACCGATCTGTTAGGTGTCTGGGCTACAAATTGCTACACCGACCGCGTACCGCCAAATTGACATCCTAACTGAGTTGCCGCCGGTCGTAAACGACAAATTACCACACTATGCCCCACATCCTGGCTGTGAACTGGTTCCAAGCCGTTCGTATATCACTCGACTTAAGATGAATTCCAAAAGAACCATCTAGGAAGGGGTGGCAGAGATGGAGTTGTACCCGGGTCGGCTGCCTAGCGACGATGGCTAGCGCCACATCCCTTACGTGCGCCCAGCAGTATCCGCATTGAGATTCAAGTCGGCACGGCGAAGCCGAATCACGGCTTGTAGAGCCTTTCCAAGTGCCCAACGCTATGGCTTGATCGTCAACTTGGAGTGTACTTCAACCTCATGCCACAGCCTGACACTATTCCCGTCAGTTTAGGGCCGCTTGCCGGATTCCCTGACGGTCAAAACAACCAGTCTATGAACTCAATCTGACAGATAGAGAAAGTTGGTCACCTATATGGAATTTGCAGAGGTACCTAACGGTAAAGCGATTGGCTATGTCCGAATTTCCAGTGCGGACCAGAACCCAGAGCGTCAATTAATTGGACTGCCACTCGAAAAAGTGTTCATAGACAAAGTAAGCGGCAAAGATACAAACAGGCCCCAACTTCAGGCCGTGCGCGAGTACCTTAGAGGCGGGGACCATCTTTACGTTCACTCCCTCGACAGGTTAGCCCGCAATTTGGTCGATCTTAAAACGATAGTCACCGAACTTACAGCGCGTGGCGTGGTGGTTGTATTCGTCAAAGAGCACCTCGAGTTTTCAAGCGGCGAGGACGCAATGAGCAACCTCCTACTATCTGTCATGGGCGCGTTTGCTGAATTTGAAAGGGCCCTTATCCGAGAGCGCCAGCGTGAAGGAATTGCACTGGCGAAAAAGCGAGGTATATACAAGGGACGCAAGCCGTCTTTGACGGAGTGTCAGATTGCGGATCTTCGGAGCCGAGCGATTGCTGGAGAAAAGAAAGCGGCCCTCGCAAGGGCATTCAAAATTAGTCGCGAAACGGTCTACCAGTATCTCAAGCCAGTCGCAGTTGGCTCAGTTGCGCAGTAGCCTGATGGCCGTCGCACTCTTGGGTACGGTTGGCAATGCCGAAGTCGAGGAGTCTGAGCGTCTCCGGGCTTCGCTGCTTTCGATGGAGAACTCGGAAGCGACTCGAGAGCCGATCACGTCCGAGTTCATAGCCAGCAGTCGCTTTATCGGCAGTTTATCAGTATAATAAAAGCAGAATAACGGCGAACTAATCGCGGATTCGAAGGCGATTGGAGGTCAGCATGGTGGCCAGAACGACGGGATTTACGCCTGTTTACACCATCACACCGGCAATTGCCCAGTGGTTAATGCGGATCGAGGCCGTCAAGCAGACAATCGAGGCTCTTCCGATCACTCCACGGGTTCTCGCCAGCCTGCGTGAGACCGCGCGGCTCTTCTCGACGCACTACTCAACCATGATTGAGGGCAATCTGCTCACGCAAGAACAGGTCGCGCAGGTGATTGGCGAGGGGCAACACTTTCCTGGCCGCGAGCGCGATCAGGCCGAGGTTCTCGGTTATTATGCCGCGCTGGACGAGGTGGAAAAACTCGCTAAGAATCAGTCGGCTTTAACTGAGACGACCGTGCAAAGACTCCATGCGCTGGTCATGGGGATGGGCAAAACCAGAGTCAAACCCACTCCATACCGGGATGGGCAGAATGTCATACAGGACAGTGGAAGCCGGACCATCGTTTATCTGCCACCCGAAGCGGCAGATGTTCCTCTCCTGATGAAGGATCTGGTTGCCTGGGTCAAGGCTGAAAATGATTTGCCCGTGCCGCTGAAGGCCGCGGTTGCTCATTATCAGTACGCGACCGTGCATCCCTACTACGACGGCAACGGGAGAACCGCGCGCCTGCTGACTACACTCATTCTGCATCTGGGAGGATACGGGCTCAAGGGCTTGTATGCGCTGGAGGAATACTACGCGCGCGATCTTGCGGCCTACTATAAGGCGCTCGACACTGGCCCTTCGCACAACTATTACATGGGAAGGCCGGAAGCCGACATCACAAAATGGGTCACGTACTTCATCGAAGGCATGGTCACGTCCTTTGAAAAGGTACGCGAGCAGGCCCAGCGCGAAGCCGGTACAGGAAACCGCGATCAGTCGCGTCTGTTGCGCAACCTTGATTCAAAACAGAGAAAAGCCCTGACCCTCTTTGCGGAATCACGCGAGGTGACCGCGAGGGAGATTGCCGGCCTATTCGGCATCCAACAAAGAACCGCGGCGGCGCTCTGCCAGAGGTGGGTAGAAGGCAAGTTTCTTATGGTTACGGATGCCTCCAGAAAAGCGCGTCGCTATCGGCTGGCTGATTCCTATGAGGAGTCCTTCAGCAAAGAGTGAGAAACCCGCCGCCACGGCCTACCCGTTGCGCTCCCAAGCCAAATACCAATGCCGCCGAGTCAAAAGCCACCCGCCAGGAGAAACCCGCCCAACTGTATGCCACCGCCCAGGCATCCCCACCTCATTATTCAAGCATGGCCGGACTTGACCGAGGGTGATGAGGGAGTTATGCGCATCGCATCCGCAAGCGCGCCCTTTTCGATGCTCCAGAACCCTGCGGCGTTTTTCGTTACGCAATCCAGCCTCGCTGCGAAAAACGGCTAAGATATTGGAATAGTCGACCCTCAGCCCGGAGTCTTAGATTAGGTGGCCGTCAATGCCGTACATGGTTCATCCTCAGATCGAATCACCAGCCGATGAGATCGTCATCTGGCGATACATGGACCTCCCAAAGTTGCTTCTCTTGCTGGAACAGCGAGGCCTCTATTTTGCATTGCTTCCAGAATTCGAAGACAAATGGGAGGCCGTCCTTGACCGAGAACTGACTGCAAGCATCGCGAACCATTTCGCATCGGCCAGTGGGCAGGTAATTGATCTCTACCAGCAGTACTTCAACCATACCGCAGTGAACTGCTGGTATCGCGGCGAAGAAGAGTCCATTGCAATGTGGAGGCTTTATACCAAATCCGAGTATGGAGTTGCGATCAGGAGCAATGTCCGAGACCTCAAGAGGGCATTATCCGTCTCTGAACAGGACGTTTATCTCGGCCTTGTCGAATACCGCGATCACACAGCGCCCCCCTCACAGGTGTTGGCCGCTAGGCAGATCACGCCTTATAAGGCTGTCCTGCAGAAGCGCATCTGCTACAAGCATGAGTGCGAGATGCGAGCTATTACGGAGTTCCTGCCAAGATTTCCAGAGCATCCAACCCTCGGTGAAATCTTCGACGCGCCCTATCCTCAGCGCGGCAGACCAGTTAGTCGATCCTGAAAAAGCCGATTTCAGGCAGATGGCACGACGATCAGAAAGCCGGTGAAGGTCGATTGGTACAGGAGTCGGCCCAGAATAGCCCTGGTTTGGGCGACAAGTTTGCCCTCACAGGCTCTCAGCAACTTGTGGAAGTTCATCGCCGCGGCCGAGAGGATGGCGTTGATCGCATCTCCGGCAGCGCCCTTCAGCCGGTTACGTTCTAACCGGTGTTCGTTCTTCAGATGTCCGATGCTAGGTTCGACAGCCGCTCTGCGTTTCATTCTTTTCCAGAGCGTCTTTGGCGTTCGGCCTCGCCGTCGTTTGTCCACATAGATCGTGGCATTGCCCACATAGTCGTGGCCGCGATAGCCCATGTCCACATGCACTTCTCTAACTATGTCGCCGATCAAGTTATTAACTTGTTTCATCTGCTCGGCTAGCGTGTGGCCATCGTAGGGATTGCCAGTCAAGCTCTTGGCCCCGACGAACCATCCGCCCCGGCTGCTGACCGCGACGCTGACCTTGTTGCCGAACTCATACGGCTTACCCGCTTTTCCTTTGGCGATGCACTCGGCTTCAGGCTCGTGAACGCTGTACACCTTGTTCTTGTCGTGCCTCTGCTGGCTATGAATGCGACGCGCTGTTTCCAGCAGACCGGATAACTTGCGCGAGGGTTCTGTAACTTGACGATCTATCTCGCGCAGCACCCGGCCCAGTTGAGTCCTTAACTGGCGCGTACAAGCGCGGGCACGCTTCATCTGCCGGGCATGAGCGTAGCGGCTGGATTGCATCAACAGACGCTTGCCCACGTGCTGATAACTCTGCTTGATTTCGAGACCTTCGGCACGTGCTTCTTTCACCAGCCTCTCGCGACAGCGATGATACAAACGCGCATCGGTCGGGAAGCGAATGGCCTTGGTCTGTACCGTGGTATCCACGTTGACACGTTGTAACTCCGCCGGGCGGATCACCTTCATGCGCATGCCAGCTGCAAGGGTCTCGCGCAGCATCTGTTCGGCTCCGGTTTCGCCCAGACGCTTGCGCCAACGCGTCATGCTGGAGGGATCGATCGGCATCGAATGCTGAAAATATCGCATGCCGCTGAAGTGCTGCCAATAGGGATTCTCGACCCACCCCGCGACCACATCTTCATCGCTCAGATCGGTTTGATATTTCAAAAAGTGCAACGCCACCATCAGACGCGTCGGCGTACCGGGGGCTCCCTGGGTGGGATGATAACTGCCGCCTAACAGAAGATCGAACTGTTTCCAATCAATCTTCTGCGCAAGTACTGCCAACGGATGCGTGAGGTCAATCAACTGCTCCAGATCAATCTGGAACAGCTCACGTTGCGGGTGTCTGGACTCACTCTTAGGGCGCATGATTTCCCCGGAAATTGCTGTGTTTTGAACAACTTCTGAGAATATTTTACCACGAAATTCACCCTATATCATTGATTCTTTACTGTGTTATGAGTTTATCAGGATCGACTAAATAGCCACGCGAAACTGGTCGTGGGGCGGCGGGGCAGCGGCGGCTGTCAACGGCAATGCAACCACTCCAGCCGCAATTAAAGTCAGCAAATATGTGCGCAAATTCATGTTTAGTATCCCCGTTCTTTCCGGCGTGGATCAGACTTCAAGCGTTGAACTGATACCACGGCTGTCCGGTAAAAGTTCTGCTCCTGTCTCTCAACCGACATAAAACAAAAGCGTTATAGGCGTATTTCCCTTGCCGCGATTTGAAATGCGTGCCTACCTCCTGCCCGATAGCCCAGAATGAGGCGATGAACGAAGGCAAAACCGTCTTCTCTCAGTTGATCGGCTTTCTTCCTGACCGTGAGTTCCGCCGCTGTGTCGCCCGCTATGGCGGCGACCGCTACACCAAGACGCTCTCCTGCTGGGAGCAGTTTCTCGCCATGGCCTTTGCCCAATTGGCCTATCGCGAGAGCTTGCGCGACATCGAAGCGTGCCTGGGTGCGATTGGACCCAAGTTGTATCACATGGGTTTCAGCTCTTCGGTGGCGCGTTCCACGCTGGCCGACGCCAACGAAAGCCGCGACTGGCGCATCTTTGCTGACTTTGCGCAGGTGCTGATCCACACTGCGGTCAAGCTCTATGACAACGACGTGACCGGCATTCCAGACGTGCGCGATCTGTACGCGCTGGACTCGACCACTATCGATCTTTGTCTCGCGCTGTTTCCCTGGGCTAAGTTCCGCAAACATAAGGGCGCTGTCAAAATGCACACACTGCTCGATCTGCAAGGATCGATCCCCACCTTCATTCACATCACCGACGGCAAGGTGGCAGACGTGAACGTGCTGGACAAAATCAACCTTGAGGCCGGCGCGTTCTACACGATGGATCGCGGCTATATCGATTTCGAGCGGCTATATCGCTTCACGCTGGAATCGGCCTTCTTTGTCGTGCGCACCAAGACGAACGTATTACTTCAGCGGCGCTATTCGCGCCCGGTCGATAAGTCTACTGGCCTGCGCAGCGACCATACGGTGATTCTAACTTCCCTCGCGTCGGCGACGGCGTATCCAGATGCACTGCGCCGAGTCACCTATTGCGATCCGGAGACCGGCAAGCGCCTGAAGTTTTTGACCAACAACTTCACGCTGCCAGCGCTGGCCATCGCCGAAATCTACAAGAAAAGATGGGCTGTGGAGCTATTCTTTCGCTGGATCAAACAGCACCTGCGCATCAAAGCCTTCTATGGAACCAGCGAGAACGCGGTCAAAACGCAGATCTGGATCGCTGTCTCGGTCTATGTTCTGGTGGCCATCGTGCGAAAACGCCTTGGCATTGAAGCCAACCTCTACCAACTTCTACAGATTTTCAGCCTAACTCTGTTCGAGAAAACCCCCATTTTACAAGTACTTCAAAGATTTACATCTCAAGAGGAGTTACAGAATTCTTCCAACCAACTGATTCTGTTCGACTTTTAACCGGACAGCCGTGGAATTTTGTTGTCACGGGCGCGATTCTCTGGGAGCACTTTTGATAGTTTATCGAACCGCTCTTGTCGAACTCGGGATCTGTTCCATTCGGAAAATGGCGATTGGGCAGGTTGTAGGCCTGGGATTTCTACCTCTGGGAGTTCGGGCGCATATGCTGTCCCGTCAAAGGATACGTATACTTCTCGCGTTATTAAATCGAGATTCTTATGTATGTCATTGATCAGCCGACGAAGGGAGATAATATCATTTTTATCTCTAGTGTCGAGCAGGCGTCTAGTCGCTAGCACTTGGGACGAAAAGTAACCGCTGTTCAGCAGGTGAGCTACAATCGGTACGTTTAGGATCGACGTTGGATCTTTGGCACATTCTTCCCGCACTACACGAAAGGACATCTCTGAAAGCAGCATCGCGAACCATTGATTTAGAAGAGAGTTCGATTCACCTGCCCCCGTCTCATACCAAGATAACCACTCAGTCCTCTTCGCTAGATAGTCCGCTAAGCGGTGTTGATCGACAACTTCGCTCATGGTCAATCCTCTCAATTAGCTTTCGAAGCCAAACTGCCTCATGCTTTCAATTTTAGGTATACGAACTGGTTGATGTCCACGAAGTCAGAATATCGAACGAGTGGGTAGTTTAGTCCTCATACGTCGCAAGAACCTGTGATCTTGCTCTGGCTCTTATCAAATTACGCATTATCTCCTTGGCATGGAGCAACTCATCGCCTGGTACTGCTCGGAGCCACGCCCCGCGCACAAGAGCCGGAAGATGAAGCAGTATCTGGAGAGCCAGCGTAGTTGGCCGTACGTAAAGACGCTGCCGGGTTATTCTCTCGACCTGAATCCGGTGGACGGCATATGGGGCAACATCAAACGTCAGGAGTTAGCCAACCGCTGTGTTGCCAGACTTGGCGAGGTTGAAGAAGGCGTGTGCAGCGGCGTGCATCGAGTGCGGCGATCCATGCTGCTGTTTTCTTCCGTACACCACGCGGGGCTCATTTTTTGACCCATCGCGTCATCCGATTATGCGAGACTCAGTAAGCGGTTGATGGTTGGGGGTGCATTGTGAAGGCACCCCCAATCCGTTGCGTGATTGGTTAATGTATCGTGGTTACAGCGCCGGCAACAACTATATAGGAGGTTTGTGGGTATCCGCTGAAACGGAACGGATATGTGCCTGGAAGCAGTTGCAGCCCGTTCGTGAAGGGTAGCCACGCTGTTGAATAGTAGGACGTGCAGCTATTCGTGGCGGATACGACACTGCCGGTCTGGAAGACGACTACAGGGTTTGTCCCAATGTTCTGAGACACCGTATAGCTGCCTCCAGCGTAGGTCATACGGAAGCTGTAGGTCCCCGGCAGTAGTTGTATGCTCACTTGGCCGCCGGAGGTGGTCCCGAAAGGCAGCCAGCTGCCGGCATAGTATTGCACGGTGCCTGTATCAAGCGGAGCACCGGCGCTGTTGTTCAACTCAACCAGCGCATTCACTGTCTGGAAGACGACTACAGGGTTTGTCCCAATGTTCTGAGACACCGTATAGCTGCCTCCAGCGTAGGTCATACGGAAGCTGTAGGTCCCCGGCAGTAGTTGTATGCTCACTTGGCCGCCGGAGGTGGTCCCGAAAGGCAGCCAGCTGCCGGCATAGTATTGCACGGTGCCTGTATCAAGCGGAGCACCGGCGCTGTTGTTCAACTCAACCAGCGCATTCACTGTCTGGAAGACGACTACAGGGTTTGTCCCAATGTTCTGAGACACCGTATAGCTGCCTCCAGCGTAGGTCATACGGAAGCTGTAGGTCCCCGGCAGTAGTTGTATGCTCACTTGGCCGCCGGAGGTGGTCCCGAAAGGCAGCCAGCTGCCGGCATAGTATTGCACGGTGCCTGTATCAAGCGGAGCACCGGCGCTGTTGTTCAACTCAACCAGCGCATTCACTGTCTGGAAGACGACTACAGGGTTTGTCCCAATGTTCTGAGACACCGTATAGCTGCCTCCAGCGTAGGTCATACGGAAGCTGTAGGTCCCGGGCGACATCTGCATGGATACCTGACCGTTTGTCCCTGTAGTGCCGAAGCTCAGCCACCCGCCAGAATAATACTGAACAACAGCACCGGCGATCCCCACCCCTTGGCTATTGACGAGCATCACCGTGGTACCCTGGTTAACCACCTGCGTCAGGCTCGCCGAGGTGTAGTTGTTATCCGCCACCCAATTTGCCGCCAGCGAGCAAGTGCCCGTGCCGCTGGTCATGGTCACCGTGTTGCCCGAGATCGAGCATGCTCCGCCGGCAGTAATCACGGGCGTGTTGCCCGTGTCGTTCGATGTGGCAGCCACATTGAAGGTTGAGCCGTAGGGCGCTGTCGCCGGAGCTCCGGTAAACGTCACAATGGGTGTGGCCTTGTTCACCTGAAGGTTTACCGTAGCCGTGGCGGTGGTGTAGTCGGTGGTATCGGTTGGAGTGAAGGTGACTGACAAAGTCTGAGATCCTGCGTCAAGCTTGGTTCCAGCGGCCGGCGTGTAGACGAATGTTCCTGCCAAGGTTGTGCTGGCATCAAGCTGTGCAGCGCTCAGCGCAGTGCCGTATGTGATTGGCGCAGGCGTTGGCCAGGTGATGGTTGGTGTCACCGGAAGATTAATCGTATAGGCTGCGGTTGCTGCAAAGCTCTGCGTATAGCCTGTTGCTGTCGCAATTGCATTGATCGTTTCTGATGACGACACCGTGATCGGGCCGCTGTACACCGTCGAACCAGTTGTCGGCGTCGAGCCATCCAGCGTGTAGTAAATGGTTGCGCCGGGGGTGGTATCCGAGATGCTTACTGTTTGCACTGAGATGTAGGTACCGGGAACCTCACTGAAGGCTGGGGTCGCGGCTGCCGGCAAGGAGGGTGGAGGTGGCTGATATCTCCAAAGGTCGTTGAAATAGCCCGGATTGCCGTTGACATCGTAGCCAATGCCTCCAAAGAGCCAGAAATTGCCGCTGCTGTCGATCCAGCTCGTAGCGGACGCGTGGCCTCCGGGGATGTTTCCGGCAGCGGGCGTTCCAAGCGTGCCGTAGACTCCGGGCTGGCCACACCAATTGCAGGGCACAGCGCTGCTTCCGCCCATCCACGCCCATTGGTTCGTGGAGGAATTGAACTCCCACAGATCGTTGAGCCAGTCATTATAGCCGTTGGCAAAGCCCGAGCCCCCGAAGAGCCAGAAATTGCCGCTGCTGTCGATCCAGCTCGCAGCTCCCCAGCGGGATCCTGGGGTGTTTCCCGCGGCCGCCGTGCCCATTGTGCCGTATACGCCGGCGTTGCCGGTGTTACCGCTGGCTGGAACCGTCTTGCTTCCGCCCATCCAGGTCCATAAGTTCGTAGAAGGATTGAACTCCCAAAGATCGCTTAGATCGGCACAATTGCCGATGGCATCGCAGCCATTGCCTCCAAAGAGCCAGAGATTGCCGCTTTCATCGGTCCAGCCCGTAGCGCCATAGCGGCTTCCGGGGATGATTCCGGAAGCAGGCGTTCCCAATGTGCCGTACACTCCGGACTCGTTTCCCAGCGCGCTGCTTCCGCCCATCCAGGTCCATAGGTTCGTGGAAGGATTGAACTTCCAAAGGTCCCCGAGATAGCCACCATTGCTGTTGGCATCGGTGCCAAAGCCCCCAAAGAGCCAGAGGTTGCCGCTGCTGTCTGTCCAACTCGTAGCGCCCCAGCGGTTGCCCGGGGTGTTCCCGGCGGCAGGCGATCCCAAGGAACCGTAGACCCCCGGCTGGCCCACGGTGCTGTTTCCGACCATCCAGGTCCAGAGGTTCGTGGAAGGATTGAACTCCCAAAGATCGTTGGAATAGCCCCAATTGCCGTTGACATCGTAGATCTGGCCCCCAAAGAGCCAGAAATTGCCGCGGCTATCGGTCCAGCTCGCGGCGGAATAGCGGCCTCCGGGGATGTTCCCGGCAGCAGGCGTTCCCAATGTGCCGTAGACCCCAGACTGGTTTTCTCTGCTGCTTCCGCCCATCCACGCCCATTCGTTCGTTTGAGGGTTGAACTCCCAAAGGTCGTCGAGAAGGCCAACATTGCCGATGGCATCGCAGCCAGCGCCCCCAAAGAGCCAGAAATTGCCGCGGCTATCGGTCCAGCTCGCGGCGGAATAGCGGCATCCGGGGATGTTTCCGGAAGCAGGCGTTCCCAACGTGCCGTACACTCCGTTATTGAAGACGGTACTACTTCCGCCCATCCAGGTCCATTCGTCTGGGACGCTGGGCGCCGCAGGTGCGATGGTGTAAACGGCGGTGTTCTCAACGCTGACCGAATAACCTGGAGCAATCGCAGTCGCTACCAGCTCTTCCGAAGATGAGACGGTGATCGGGCCGTTGTAGGTGCTCCAACTCGTCTGTGTGCTTCCGTTGATGGTGAAGTAGTAGATGACCGCTCCCGGCGTCGCATCGGAGATCGCCACGGACGGCGTTGCGATGTAGGTGCCGGCCGGCACACTGAAGGTTGGAAATGCTGTCGGCAGTAGGATGATGTAGGCTGAGGTTGCTGCAAAGCTCTGCGTATAGCCTGTTGCGGTCGCAATTGCATTGATCGTTTCTGATGACGACACCGTGATCGGGCCGCTGTACACCGTCGAACTGGTGGTCGGCGTCGAACCGTCCAGCGTGTAGTAAATGGTTGCGCCGGGGGTGGTATCCGAGATGCTTACAGTTTGCACTGAGGTGTAGGTTCCAGCCGCCAAACTCAATGTTGGGGTAGCGGCGGATGGAGGAGGCTGATACTCCCACAGATCGCTGAGATCGCCTACAAGCTCGTTGGCATCGAAGCCACCGCCGCCGAAGAGCCAGAAGTTACCGCTGATGTCAGTCCAGCTCGTGGTGCCACTGCGTCCACCAGGGATGTTTCCGGGCGCGGGGATTCCGATTGTGCCGTAAACTCCAGGCTGGCCAAGAGAACCGCCGGGAATCGTGTTGCTTCCGCCCATCCAGGTCCATTGGTTCGACGTCGGATTGAACTCCCAAAGATCGTTCAGAGAGCCAGCAATCTCAGCTGTGGCGAAGCCTGACCCTCCGAAGAGCCAGAAGTCGCCGCTGCTGTCGATCCAACTGGCAGCCTGAAGACGGCCTCCGGGAATGTTGCTTGGAGAGGGCGTTCCTAACGTTCCGTAGACCCCGGATGGGCCATACGAGCTTGAGGGCAGCGTGCTGCTGCCGCCCATCCACGTCCATTCACTTGTTGCGGGATTGAACTTCCACAGGTCGTTGAGAGCGCCCAGAAGCCCGTTGGCATCGTAGCTATCACCGCCGAAGAGCCAGATGTTGCCGCTCCTGTCGGTCCAGCGTGCCGGGGAGAACCGGCTTCCAGGAAGATTTCCGGTGGCAGGAACACCCAGTGTGCCGTACACTCCGTCCGTACCGCAATAGCTGAATGGGGCGCAGTTACTTCCTATTATGTTGCTTCCGCCCATCCACCCCCATTCATTTATTGAGGGATTGAACTCCCACAGGTCGTTGAGATAGCCGTATTTGTCCGCGGAATCGTAGCCAACTCCTCCAAAGAGCCAGAAATTGCCGCTGCTGTCGGTCCAGCTTACAGAAGCGTATCGGCTTCCGGGAATGTTTCCAGCGGCTGGTGTTCCTAATGTGCCGTAGACTCCGGGCTGGCTGACTATGCTGCTCCCACCCATCCATGTCCATTGGCTAGTGGATGGATTGTATTCCCAAAGATCGTTCATAAATCCAGATGAGCTGTTGGCATCGAAGCCATTGCCCCCAAAGAGCCAAAGATTGCCGCTGCCGTCGATCCAGTTCACAGCGCGTTCGCGGCCTCCGGGGATGTTTTCGGCGGCAGGCAAACCCAGCGTGCCGTAGACTCCGGGTTGGACGTAGGAGACAATGGGCCGGCCGCGTGGGCCACCTGAGATAGTGACCACCGGTACCAACATGTTGCTCCCGCTCATCCACGCCCATTGGTTGGTTGAAGGATTGAACTGCCAGAGGTCGTTTAGGTAGCCTTCTTGATCGTTCGCATCGTAACCTGACCCCCCAAAGAGCCAGAGATTGCCGTTCTGATCAGTCCAGCTCATAGTGCCGCCGCGGCCTCCGGGGCTGTTTCCGGCGGCTGGCACTCCCGGCGTGTCGTACACGCCAGCTGTATTTCTCGCGCTGCTCCCTCCCATCCAAGTCCATTCATTCTGTTGCGCATTGGCTGAGAGGCAAAGGCACGTCTGCAGGAGCAGAACCCCTAGCAGTACCAGTTGATTCAGTAAAGACGTTGCGGCCCGGCAGCTCGCGGAAGCGGAACCGCCTAATTTCGAAGAAGAAGAGATTGCGTTTTTCATTGGACAGAGGCCTCACAAGCCTCGAAGGAACCCGTCTAATGACAGGAAGGGATATGTGATGAACTCCGGCTCACTATAACACTGCGGTGTCCGATGTCAAGCGATTCTTTATCCTGCATAACCGGAATTTCATCGCCCTTCGCCAGAGTCCCACGGGCCAACGGGTTTTCAAAACACAATTCCCGAGGCGGAAGCGGCGCGAGCTCATTGATCAGGTTGCCCAACTCCGTAAGCGTCCGAAGCGCCCATCTACCTATCTTCGTGACGGCGAGTGTGGCGGACTTTTGCAGGAGCAGCGAAGACATCGATGGGGGCCATGCGCTCGGTTTTGAGTTTGCCGAGGGGAACATGGATGGCCCATTGGTTTGGCCCCGTGGAGCGCAGACAGTCATAGGAGAGATCGACGCACTCGCCGATGCGCATACCGGTCGAGCGGAGCAGGAGGAAGACATTTCCGCCGAGATCGTTGCGGCGCAGGAACTCCTGCTGCAGGAGTTGATCCTGCTCGGGGGTGAGCGGTCGCGGCAGAGTGTGGGGCGAACGCGGGATATCCTCGCGCAGCAGCAAGTGGGCCAGTTCAGTGAGATGGCTGGTGCGAGACAGCTCATGGAAGATGGTGCGCAGCGCGAAGAGCCGTCCGATGCAGGTTGTCGTGGTCAGAGGCGGATTCTGGGCGCGCAGGTGCGCCATCCATCCGAGGATATGCGGATCGCGGCGCAGTTGTTCGAGGCGAGTAATCTTTGGGTATTTCGCTCTGAGATAGACGAGGAAGCTGCGCACTACGATGTCGTAGTTGCGTTTGCTGGAAGGAGTAAGTGCCGTGCACAGAGACTCGACCGCGTGCGCGAAGGCCGACGCCAGGGGATGCTGAAGTGGAGGACGGCACCAGCGCATCAGCAGATCCTCGGTTGAGGATGGATACACTGCGCCGCCGCGCGGGCGTACTGCAGGTAGACATCCTGCGGTGAAACCTTCACATAGTGCATGGTGGTTTCGATGTCGGCGTGGCCCATCAACTGCATCAGTGCGGGCAGGCTGATGCCAGCACGCACCATAGAGAAAATACCGGCAGGAAGGTGAAGGTCATCCCGCAGTTTCCACAGCGGCCACGGCAAATCCTGATCCAATCGTGATGCTCGTCGTGCGCCTGTTTGCGGCGGCGCCCGTGGCCAACAATCGAATCCTTTTCACAGACCGGGCACCGGCGTAAGATGATCTCGTCCGAGTCTTCGGCCCAGCCGGCAGCAAGCCGCTCCAGCGAACCCGAAACTGGGACAAAGAGGATCGTAACCTCACACGGGTTCCGCTTCCTGCTGCGATCCGCCAAGATGCTGGCAAGAAGCGGGGCCCCGCCTCCTGAAGAAATCCAACTGAAAGAAAATATAACTTCTTACTGCAAGCCACGAACACGTGGCCCAGCTTATTGGCCGCTTATCTCCGCCGTACCACTCATTGACAGTGGATCAGTCCCCGAAAGTCGCCTTTTCGACTGCTTCCCGGAGTTTATCGGCTCGGTTGGATGGCCGCCCCGTTTCCGATCCGGTTTAGGTCAGCCAAACCGCCAACGCGGGAGGATACCAGGCACCGCGGAACCACGAATCACAGACTCCCTCAATCGAACCGATCAACTGGTCCGCCGCCGACGTTATCCCGCCTAGCCGCATAATCCCATACTTCAAATCCGCCTCCAGAAAACCTTGTAGCTCCTCCGACAAATGCTCCGCAAACTCCTACCAGACTGGCACACTCACCCGCAGCAGCAACTCCCGGTCGAAGACGGCATCGAAGTTGCGGTATTTCTCTACCACGGCCGCAGCCTTCGCCTGAAAATCCCCCTCCGTCAACTTGGCCTCCGCCAGCAGCGACCGAACTGCGGTGGTCCCGGTTGTTCGGACAGTTTTTGTTGTTTCTTAAGTGGAAGAACTGTTTTCCGGTTTAGGCTGCCATGGATTCTGGCAGGCGGTTGAAGTAGACCTGATCGGGAGTGAACGCCTCCAGGCTGGAATGTGGTCTGAAGGAATTATAAAACTTCAGGTAGCGCCCGATGGATTCTCTGGCCTGCTGGACCGACTCGTAGGCGTGCAGATAGACCTCCTCGTACTTGATTGACTTCCACACCCGTTCGACGAAGACATTGTCACGCCAGCGGCCTTTGCCATCCATGCTGATCTTGATGCCTTTTTCTTTTAGCCGCTTGGTGAAAGACTCGCTGGTAAATTGACTGCCTTGATCGGTGTTGAAGATCTCTGGTTTTTCATTCTTGGAAAGGGCTTCTTCGAGCGCTTCTATACAGAAGGAACTCTCCATGGTGATCGACAACTTCCAGGCCAGAACGCGGCGGCTGAACCAATCCACCACTGCGGCCAGGTAGATAAATCCCCGCGCCATGGGGATGTAAGTGATGTCCATGGCCCAGACCTGATTGGGCCGCGTGACCGCAAGAGCGCGCAGAAGATAGGGATAAATCCTGTGTCCTTCAGCGGGTTTCGACGTGTTAGGCCTGCGATAGATAGCCTCGATTCCCATCCTTCTCATCAGCGTTCTTATGTGCCGACGACCCACCACCAATCCTTGTTGCCAGAGTAAGTCGCGCAACATACGGCTGCCAGCAAATGGATAGTTGAGGTGCTACTCGTCGATGCGCCGCATCAGCCATAAGTCCTCGGCTGAGACAGGTCGCGGCTCATAGTAGACCGTGCTGCGACTTATCGAAAGCACCTCGGCCTGTTGCTGGATAGGAAGATCGTGCTCGGGGTCGATCATCGCTTTACGCTCAGCAATCCCGCCTTGGTGAGCGCCCCTTCTAAAAAATCGTTCTCCAAGGTGAGTTCGCCGATCTTGGCGTGCAATGTCTTGAGATCGACCGCTGTCGCAGCTGACTCAGCCTTGGCTTCGCCGAAGACGCCCGACTGCGCCCTCCAGAAGCTGGGCCTTCCAGCTCGTGATTTGGTTGGCATGTACGTCAAACTGTTCGGCCAACTCAGAAAGTGTCTTTTCGCCCTTGAGGGCGGCCAGGGCCACCTTGGCCTTGAAAGCCGCTGTGTGGTTCCGACGCGGACGTCTGCTCATCTGCTCTCCTCATCTCAGCCATTTTAGGCTGCTGAAGAACAGAACCTCCACTTAACTCCCTGTCCGAATTTGCGGAACCGGCTCTTGCCAAGGCGCGGTGGGCTGCAAAGAAAAAGGCGGCAAAGAAGTAGACACGCGAACAGGGGGCCGTGCTCAGTTGGCCGTCGCGGCAAACGACAGCCAAGCGTGCCCGACTCCTTTCGTATGGACGGTTATTCAGCCTCAGGGGCAATGAGGCCCCGCCGGAGCCGCTCAAACATCTCCGGAATCGCGACGTCTTTTGGTTTTTGTTCGCCCCATTCCGCTTCGAGATCGTACAACGTCGCGTTGTTCAAGTTTTTGCCAAAATACTGCCAGCGTGCAATAGCGTGCAAGGGTCGACGGCAACCGTGGCATTTATGGCAACCCTGGCAATGTAGAATCTGTAACTTACTGATTATACAATAAGTTAAGAAGTTCGATCCCCACTAGCTTCCCCAACAGAAAATAAAGAACTTAGCTAATGTAATCCCAGTGTGCGATTCCTGTTAGGAGAGTTCACACGCCTCCTGTAGGAATAGGTGTTGCCCTGCCGATGCTCCAGGAAGATAGATCGCACATTCAACACCTTTGAAACGCGGAACTACATTTGAGCATGAAGCCGGACAGCCTCCAATGCCATTGATTCGGGACTTGGCATTAATAGTTGCGTCCCGCAACTTGCCTAACTTCAGTTGCAATACAATCTATTGAACTTCCGGTGCCAATCTTCCTTGATCCTGTCTGCGTTTCAGAAATTCAAATTCCTAATAATTCATCCTCGGTCATTGTTTTCGCAAATGTCCTCTACCAATATTGTGCACGTATTGCCAAGAATTACTTTCTCGTACTACTTGACTCCAAGAGGAACATTATAAGGGGATCATAGAAAGCTGTCGTTTTTCAAAAAACATAAATCTCTGCTCTGTTGGCCGTTCTCCTATAGAGTTCATTCATGATATTCGTAATAATAGTTATTAATTCTATCTAGGAAAATGCGCATGAATAACTCAAAACGCAACGCTATCAAATGTCAGTTTACCACAAAAGCGATACCAGTTAGCGAATCTGCAACTGGGGAGGTTCAAATGAATTCGTATGTGTCTATAGAACCGTTTGTTGATGCAGACAAAATTGCTGCGTTTCTTGACGAGCCGCGAAAAGTGATTATCAAAATGGCTCGAGAGGGAATGATTACCGCTTACCCATTCTCCGGCAATAAGCGGAAAACTTACAAATTCAGGCGTTCAGAAGTTGCCGCCGACATGGCTCGCCTTCGCCGGCCGAGCAAAGCCTTGGACGGCGGTCACGCTGATATTTAGAAGGAGAAGTAGGAATGCCTAAACAAGCTAAAGGATGGTTGCGCCGGAAAAACTATGCAGAAGGAGAAGTGTGGCTTTACTGTTTCTACACCTGTCGACCCACAGACAAGAAGCGCGTTGAGAATTATGAGATTATCGGCCTAGTTCGGGACTTTCATTCAGAGGCAGAGGCTTGGCAAGAAGCCAGCAGACTAGGGTATGCTCCGTCCGTTGAAGCTTTTGTTTGCCCTGCTTGTTCATTCCTTCCGATCTCGACATAATCTTCTGCTGGAGAACCTGGCGCTTCGGCAACAGCTCGTCGTTCTGAAACAGAAACATCCGCAACCTCGGCTTGCCGCTCCTGACAAATTGTTTTGGGTCATCTTGCGGCGGCTTTGGCCGGGATGGAAGAGGGCATTGATTCTCGTCCATCCAGAGACCGTCGTGCGCTGGCACAAGGCAGGATTCAAGCTGTATTGGACGTGGCTCTCGCGGCGCCGGAATCGCGTGGAAAGAAAGTGCGTCAGCAAAGAATTGCGTGAACTTATCTTCCCCATGGTCGCCGAGAATCCAACCTGGGGTGCGCCGCGGATTCGTGGCGAACTTAAGATGCTGGGCTTCGAGATTTCTGAGCGAACGGTGCTGCGCTGGATGAGGAAAGCTCCTCGTAGTCCTGAGCCGGCAAAGCGATGGGCGGCCTTCCTGGCCTACGACGGGGGTGATCGAAACTACCCTGCGCCAGGCACCCTCAAGCGTTTGCAGTTGGTCGCCTACGTGCATACTACCGGCTTCGATCCACTTTTCGCCAGTATCGCCACGTTTGACCCAGAAGGAGTGGCCGGTACTCGGTCGCAGAGGCGTTCGTTCGCCCTCGATCCGCATCTCCAGCAGTGGAGCCTTGTGAGGCGCAATCAGAGCCGTCACCGGCATGTTTTCAAGTTTGCCCGTGGCCGAATCGCGCGAAATAACCTTGTCGCCCACCTCCACTTTCTCAATCGGAACGTCGCCGCGATCGGTGTGGATGGGCGTGCCAGCGAGTGCCCCATCCTTGCGACGTACTTGTTTTTTGTCGCAAGGGTGGGCTATCACGAACCCACCCTTCGCTAGAAAAAAGCGAAGGATGGGCCACCCAATCAGTTATGGTTATTCAAGGGTGCGCCACCCGCCGCTATCCTGCCATGGGTTCTATAGGCGCTTCGAACTCCATGCTGGCTTTCCAGCCAATCAGATACTTTTCAAGTTGACGAGCCTTGATCTCATCTAAGGTAACCGGGTGCCAGTTCTCCATTTCTTGTAGCGACAAACCGAACCATTTGGCTAGATGCCTAGTATCGGCACTTGATACTTCCGGAATATCCAAAGTTGCGTATTCGAACTCCTCGGAGTACCCGATTACTCTTCCGTCACTGAGCTTCATCAGGTACAGTTCGTCTCCCTGAAGATACTCAGCGACCGTGAACGCCGCCGTCATGTAGTACTTGGATGTCATCCCGCTCAAATTTCATCGCTCTTCAGGCTCTTGAGCGTTCCTTCTGGGTCTAGCATGAACTTCATTGCGCGGGATTTCTTGATCGTTTCGAGCACCTCTTCATAATCGAGTCGAACGACTTCATGGGACTTCGTCCACGCAAGGCAACCCAATTCCGTAGCCCACTCGCAAACCTCTCGAACGAATTCTTTGGAAAAGTTCGAAAGGTCGATTCGAACTTCAACCCATTCGACCTCAAGTCTCTCCTCAGTGAGGTATCCGATCAATATCGAATTGCTTCTCTCGACACCCCAGATGCGCATTGACTTGGACCACGAATGCACCTCGGGTAGGATTACAGCAATGGAGTCCTCGAAGCCTCTCTGGGGCTGATGGCCTGACCACCAAGGAGTATCCTCTGCAACCTCCATCGAAAGCATCGATGGAGGCTGCTCAAACCTCTCCTTGATCGACCCATTAGGAACTAGGTAAAGCGAAAACTGCCAGATGGCCATTTCGTATTCCTCTCAGATCAATAACTGCAACCACATCCCCCTTGGAAATCTGCGGCTGCGTTAATGACGTCTTCCTCTGTTTGGAATCCTCGGAAGGGAAGCTGGACTTCCTCATACTCCAACTGCTCGGCGAGTCCTGGAATCTGATTTGCAGCCATCATTCTGTTATTCCCGAGAACCACGTAGTTCTCGCCACCAATGCTCACGTAGTTGATCACATTGTTCAGGAGACCATTATTCTTGATGTCATTCACAAGGTTTCTGAGTCCATTCTTGCTCATCCTATCTGTGAACTTCAGACCGCATGGACGCCCACCGGCATTGTGAACCAGGAAGCCAGTCTCGCCGACGAAGTAGTCGTGGTTTTGATCGACGGTCCACGATTACATAAATCACACCAAGTCGCAGATGTTGCCGAGAACGTCATAGTTGTAGACCTTACCGTCATACGCGTAATCCCTAGTCTGAAAACCAGCCTTGAGACTACGCGTAGAGGCTCTCACCCTATGGGATCGATGGGTGTATCGACCTCCATATCCGATTTTGAGCCAATCAAGCACTTTTCAAGACTCAAAGACTTGATTTCGTCCAACGTGGCTGGCATCCAGTCCTTCATCTCTCCAGTCGATAGGCCAAACCACTTTGCCCGATGATGCTTTTCTGGACTGCATTTCTGCACGTCATCGCAACAGCAGGCCTCGGCAATATCACACGTAGCATATTGAAACTCGCTTGAGTATCCAATTAGCCTTCCATCGTGCAACTTCATCAGAAACAACTCATCGCTCTGCGCATACTCTGCGACAATATGCGCCATGGCCATGAAATACCGCATAGCTAGACTCCTCATTCCGGAAAAGCAGTGACAACGTTATTGCATCCTGGCTCTGTAACGATACGTATGTTGTTGAGGATTGGATTGTCATTAGCGGCACCGGTCAGCCCTCCCTGTAGCCCAGCCTCAGGATAGGGAACGACGTAATTCAAGTTGCCATTTGGCCCAGCCGTAGGAGTAATCCCCATTGCCCCAGCAATCGCCCACGCTTGGTTGACCATATTGATAGGATTATCAGCAAAAACGCCGTGAATGATCCTATTCGGCCTATCAAGGCCATGCCTCAACACGTGCGGGATTCTGTTGCCCCAATTTAGTGGGCTTCCGGGACCGCATCCGCATCCGCCTGCATTGTGTACGAGGAACCCGGTTTCCCCAACGAAGTAGTCGTGGTTTTGATCGACGGTCTACGACGGATTGGCGAATACGGCATCGGTTGCGAAACGCCCTTTCTGCGAACAAGCAGCGGGATACGTCATAGATGCAGACTCCGCATCGTAGGTGTATCCCTCCGCGAATTCATTCTCATGACCGGTGGACCTCTCTCATGGATTCTATGATTTTTTGTCCTGCATCCCGCCCAGCTAAACGAAATGCCCTTGGGGAGCATTCGATGCGGTCATAGTCCACATCCATCAAAACAACACGAATGTCGCAAATCGGTTCGGAGTCTGCAACCATCAGAACATCGAGAAGGCCAAATATGGCCCCGTCCATTAGCCCGTTGTCCCAGACCTCTTCGTTTCGATGCAGTGCGTCAACTACCTCGAAACTTGAAGAAGGCTCGACTTCCAATTCGATTTCTGCCCGTTGAAATCCATAAACGAGATACGCACCGAATTTCCCGGATACCTTGATTGGTGCACAAATCGTCTTGGACTTACGTTTTGGCAGTCCGTCGAGCCAAAGAGAAACATAATCTTTCACTCGCATCTCCTCTTTCGGCTTCACCGACAGGCCGGGTTAAAATATTCCGGAAATTCTTCAATCACATCAGGATGGTAAAGATTTCGTTCGTACCCCGGCTCATAGGGAATCCCTTGTCGTCCAAGAGCACCTAAATGAGCATCACGAGGAGACAGCCCATTGTCCATAAGCCCCGATTCAATAAGTTCGTGCTCAGCGAAATTCCGATCCCACGGAGAATCAAACCCATCCTCCAACCGTCGCAACATCCTGTCATTCGGCGGATGATCTAGCGCGTTTAGATCAGGACGACCAAGATGGCGTTCAATGCAATCGCAAGGCCCAGCATTGTGAACGAGGAATCCGGTTTCGCCGACGAAGTAGTCATGGTCTTTGTCGACGGTGAAGTTGTAGACGGTTTCCTGGCCTTCAACCGGGGCGATCGCAACCACCCTGCGCCACGCGCCCTGCAATGATTGTACAAAATCTCCCACGCGCATCTCGCCGGAGTTGATCCAGCGGGGCAGAGTGTCTCCGCGTTTGACCCAGAAGGGATGATGCGTGCTCGGTCGCAGGGGCGTTTGCTCACCCTCGATGCGCATCTCCAGCAGCGAGTCCTGGTGACGCGGAGTCAGCGCCGTGACCGGCTCGTCTTCCAGCTTGCCGGTGGACGAATCGCGCGAGACAACCTCATCGCCCTCGTGAATGTTTTCGATAGGAACGTCGCCGCGGCTGGTGTGCACGGGCGTGCCGGCGGCGAAGCAGAGGGGGCATGATCTCTCCGCCTCCCCTTCCGCCGAGCACTCCTCGAAGCTGTAGGCCAGACCCACCAGGGTGAATCCCATCCCTAATATATCTTTCGAGTCATAGTAGCTGATCACGCCCATTACACTGGCGACTGTGCCAAGATAGCAGTTGATGCGCTTGGCCAGCGGCGGAAGCTCTGCAGCTTCTGCTACAGCGTCCTCACCTTCTTCAAGTCCCACCTCGGCCATGTCCCCGCGGCCGCTGGGATCAATGCGGTTAACAGCGTCGGCGCTGGCGTAGAGATACTTGTGCAGCGTGCGCGGAATGCCGATGCGCCCCGGCTTGGGATCGCGCGTGAGGAAACGGTCGGTGACCGGGTTATAGTAGCGAGCACGCATGTAGTAGAGGCCTAGATCAGAGTCCCACTGCTCGCCGCGATAGAGGTAATTGTTGGGCGTCGTGCCCGTCTGGTGTACCACATTGCCGAAGGCGTCGTAGTCATATGTGTCAGTGACGGCCCCGGTGGAGCTGATGAGCTGGCGTACGTTGCCGCCGCCATCGTAGCCGTAGAAGCTGGGCGTCCACTGGTTGTTAACGATCTGATTTTCACTAATGCGCTGCAAGCCGTAAGTGTAAACGCGCTGGACCGATCCGCCGACGATCTCTTCCATCACCTGCGGCAGGCCGGTGGGGTTGACATCGTCTTCGACGAGATACCCTGGTTGTCACGCCGTTGACGGTCTTCGAGACGAGGTTGCCAAAGGCGTCGTAGACCTGAGAAACAGCCGTGCTATTGCTGGTCATGGTGGCGAGCCGGTTCTCGGAGTCATACGTAAACGCCTTGGCGCCGATAGTCAGCGTATTACCGTTGGGGTCGTAGGTCTCGGTCAATACCTCATCATCCACGTTGTAGCTATATGTTCCGGAGTGGATTCCATTGAGCGTCGAGCTCTTCGATTGCCGGTTGCCGACCGGGTCAAGACCATAGGCCACGCTGCCGTTGACATTGTCAGGATCGGCACTGATAGTTTCGTTCGTCAGCCGGTAGATTCCGTCGTAATTCCAAGTCAGGGAGCGACCGTTGCCTTCGGTCGCGCTGGTGCGATTGCCGGTCGGGTCAAGCTGATAGGAATAATTAGAGACCGGCGTAGACATTGAGGTAAGCCGGTTGAGTGAGTCGTAGTTGAATGTAGACTGCAACCCATTGGGATAGGTGACTGTGGCCACATTGCTAGCTGAATCGTAAGTGTAGGTGGTGGTGTTATAGCCTTGCAGACGGTTATCTACCACTGTGCTGAGCCGATTGAGATCGTCGTAGGTATAGCTGACCGAAGCGCCATTCGGATTCGATGAAGCGATCGAGGTCACTCGACCCACGGCGTCATATGTGTAATTCAGTGTGCCCTCAGGCGTCTGCTTGGAGATAAGCCTGCCCAGACTTCCATAAGTGTAGTACGTGGTACCGGTCGCATCGGTAGATGTGGCAAATTTCCCGTTGGCATTGTAGGTAAAACTGATCGCCGACTCTCCCAAGCTCGGATCGGGCGTCCGAGTCAGAAGTCGGTTAAGACCGTCGTATGTGTATGTGGTCGTCTTGCCATTGAAATGCGTCAGCGAAATCAAATTGCCAATAGCATCGTATTGTCTCATCTCTGTCAGTGAGCCATCAGGAAGAATCATCGAGACCGGATCGCTGTATATGTCGAATGCGTTCTTGGTTGTGTTGCCGTTCTCATCCGTCAGACTGACAAGGTTCTTGTCTGTGTCGTAACCGTAGAAATTAGTATTGTTCGACTGGTTGGGGTGATTAACCTGAATCACCGAAACAAGTTGATTGGCGGCGTCGTATGTGTACTGGATAATATTACCGGCCTGATCCGTTGTCGAGATTAGATTGCCAGGACCATCATAAACATATGCCTTGAAGGTCGAATCCGGGAAGATAGTCTTTGTCCTATGCTTACGTCCGTCGTACTGGAACTGGGTTGTGTTGTTGTTGGCGTCAGTAACGGAGGTCAAATTACCTGCATCGTCATATCCGTACTGTACATTGGCTTTTGCACCCGAAATAGCAATAACACGATTATCAGCATCGTAGGTATAGCTGGTTGTATGGCCCAGAGCATCTGTCTCGCTGATTCTGCGCCTTGCAGCATCATAGGTAAACGTAGTAGTACTACTCTTCGACGTACCTTGGTCATGGGTGATAGCTACCAGATTACCAACCAAATCGTAGGAATAATGCGTGACGTGTCCATCCGGATTGGTTGCATCTACAATATTGTTGCGGAAGTCATATGTCCAAGTGGCACTTGTTGCCGGGCTTGTCGGATAATTAACAGCAATCAATCTATTTAAAGAATCGTATTTATAGGTCGTGACATGACCTAAAGGATCAGTGGAAGATATTTTGTTTCCATTTGCATCGTATGAATAACTATATTGCCGACCAAGAGGGCCTGAAATCTCAGTGGCGCTGCTAAACACACCATATACATAGTTAACCGTGAGTGTTGATTCAGATTCAGAGGAGCTTGACCCTGCCTTGAGATTTGTCAGAGCCATGTGGCGGCTTGTTTTCGCCGCTGCAGGTGAGATTCCACTCGTATCAGTCGCAGGGATCGTAATAGAAAGCTTTCTACCGAGCGAGTCATAGGTAAAAGATGTCTGACGTCCGAGGGCATCGGTGCTGCTGGCCATGTTTCCGTTGGCATCGTATGAAAACAGTGAGGCCATATCTGGATTTGTTCTAATATCGAAGCCAGTAGCTCCAGCCAAAGGCATACCGTTGGGATTGAAGCTGAAGCTGGCGAGGGTGCCGATGGAGTCGGTGACGGATTGCGGGTTGTAGTTGGCGTCGTAGTTGAAGGTGCGGGTGTTGCCTAACTCGTCCGTGGTGGAGATTGGCTCGGAGTATTGGTTGTAGACGGTGGTGCTGGTGGTGTTGTGGCCGAGGCCGGTTGCGGGATACGTGGAGGAGGTCTTGTTGCCGTTCACGTCATAGGTATAGCTGTTGACGTGACCCAGCGGATCGGTGACGGAGATCAGGTTGTGGTTGGCGTCGTAGAGATTGGTGGTGGTGTTGCCGAGCGGGTCAGTGGAGGTGAGCAGATCGCCGTAGCTGTCGTAGACCATAGTCGCCGAGCTGTTATCCGGATACGTGATGGTGGTGGTGGTGGTGGCCAGGTTATAGGCGTAGCTGGTGGTGTTGTTTAAGGCGTCAGTAGTGGAGAGCAGGCGTCCGTCGAGGGAGGAGTTGCCGCCGTCGGTGGCGCTGTCATAGTACGCGGTGACGGGCAGCGGGTTGCAGCGTCCATCGGTTCCTCCTGCGTAGAAATGCGCGGGGTAATTTGGGTGCGCGGTATCTGGGTAGTAGCTGTACTGACTCGTGTTCGACGCAGGCGCACCGGGGCAAGTGGCAGCTCCGGGCGTGGTGGGATAAGTGACAGTGACGAGATTGCCGTTGGCGTCGTAGCCATACGAGTAGATGTTGCCCTGCGGATCGGTGATCTGGGTGATGCGATTCTGCGCGTCGCGGACGAAGGGCACGCTGAGGCCGCTGGTGCTGGTGATGCCGCTGGCGGTGATGGCGAGGCCGTTGCCGCTGCGGTCGACGATGGACTGCAAGTTACCGGCAGCGCTGATGGTGTAGGAGGTTCCGTTGGGGTCGGTATAGATGTATTGAGTTGGATTGAATTGAAGGCCGCTCGCTTGGCAATCCCATGTGACGCCGTCGGGAACGAGAATTTCCAATGTAGCGCCGCACCCCGATCCGCCATCCGTGAGCGTTCCGTGGAGACCAGGCTCTGGGGTGTATGCCGCATAGTAGTAGGAAAAGAGGCAGCCCACTATTGTGCAGGGAGGCCTTGAGGGCGTCAGATCGAAGGTCTTGCGCTGCCCGCCGAGCGTAAAGGTTACGTTGCCTAAGTTATCCACCACGAGGTTCACATTGATGCCGAGATTCCAGCCATAGCCGAAGTCGCCGCTCGTGCCAGCATTGAGGCTGTCATAGGTGCGCCGGATATTGATGGCCAGCCCGGCGGCGGGAACGACGAGGTCAGTTACAGTTGCCGTGACACGGCCCGGCTTGTAGTTACCGGAAACTGTGACCATCACGAGACTGTATTGCTGCTCTCCATCTGCCCCGGTTGCCTGGAGTTGAATCCAGTAGGATCCATTTTGCAGCATGGTAGTATCAAGCGTGCCGATCGTACCAGATTCGGCGGTGATTGGAAGGGTTGTGACGTCATAACTATTGTTCGTGGGATAGTAAGTCAGAATGCCGCCCGGCTGGATTGCAATGTTAGGTGCGAGCGTAATGGGAACAATTCCGGAAACGGAGGAGCCGTAAAGAGGACTACCGATCCATCCTTGCGGATCTTGCAAAGGCGGGGTCACTGAAACAGTGATTTGCACCGAAGCGCTGGTGCCCAACACGTCGGATGCAGTCAGCTGCAGCACATAGCTTCCAAGATCGCTGAAAGAAGCCGTCGTCACGGGCGAAGCCGGGTTGGCAAAGGTGACAGTGCCGGGACCGGGAACTTGGCTCCAAGCAAACGTAAGCGGATTACCCAGGCTATCCGTGGCACTTCCATTCAATTGCAATGTGTTCGGCATCGTGACCGTTGAGGCGGCAGAGATGCTGATCGTGATCGTGTCGCCCGAACTGGATGAGCTTTGACCGTTAACCGGAACCATCCAAGTACCGGTGTATGCAGGTGTAACAATTACGTTTCTGTCTACGGAGTCGACGGCGATGATCGAGTAGTTGCCGGACTGCGTGTGGTAATAGTCGAAGCTTGCATGACCAATATCGTCGGTGGACGAAGAGCTCTGGAAGGTATCGACACCAGTAACGTAGAAGCCGATATTTACGTTTGTCAGCGGATTGCCGGAGGCATCCTTCGCTACAGAAGTGAAATCCTGGGAATTGACGACGGCGACAATGGAATTGAGCGAGAGTGAACCCACAGGCGGCGGGGTCGGATAATTGGTCCAGTCGATCGTGGTCTGATTCGAATTGAGGGTTCCGCCGCCATTGAGCACAGCCTGCGCCTGCAGGCTGTCGTTGCCAGCGTACTGACCTGTGTAAAGGAAGGATGCAGTTCCAGTAGCATCGCTGACAGCTTGGTATTGGCCTGGGTTTGCACCGGCCACGGAGAGCGTGACAGGGGTGTTGGGGATGGGCGTGCCAGTCGCGTCCGTCACCACGGCAAAGACATTGATAGGCTGACTCTGTGGATAAGAAGTTCCCGTCGTGTAGAGAGTCGGGAAGTAAGCGCCCTGCCAGACTTGCGCTCCGGTGGAGAAATCAGTCTCGCCATTTGCATCGACTAGCGGATGGATTGGAGTGCTGGTTGCAACAGTGCCGCTTTGATACGCAACGCTGACAGGCTGGCCGGCAGTGAGGTTTGCAGCACCAACCTTGGGGGTGCTGCCGTCATTGATTCCGAATTGATAGTTATTGTTGAGGCCACCGGTCTGCCAGTTCCACGGCTGGGCAGTTGGCGGTACGGTTACATTGACACCGTTCACCGCAACAACGAAGCCTGCGCCTTCATTCAATTCGTAGTAGTTCGCATCGACTCCTAACTGCAGTTGCGTGGCTCCAACAGGAACGATATAGGTTTTTGCAGAGGCGCCAATCGCGATAGGTTCGATCACTTCTCCGCTGTTATCCGTGAAGGCACCAACCAGCGCACCGAGTCCAAGCGTGGGCTGAGGCAGCAGGGTGACGGTTGGAGCGGATACTGGTGACGCAGTGAACCACGCTACAGTGAGCGAGTTCGATGTAAATACAGTGCCGTTGACGGTTGCGGTGGCCTGTACCGTATCGGTTCCAGTGTTCGAACCGGTGTAACTGAAGGACGCAGTTCCATTCGTAGAGGTGACCGCGCTGCCCAAAGTCGCATTGACGCCGGTGACCGTAAAGTTGACCGTAACGCCAATGCGCGGATTGCCTTGCGGATCGAGCAGAGTTGCGGTGAAGGTTTGCATGGAGCTTACCAGGTAGGGCGACGGGCTGGACGCAATCAAGGTGAGCGGCTGGGGCGGAGTCAACAACGTAACCAGAGCCGAGCCAAGGCTCGAGCCGCTGGACTGACTGGTGGCGCTGACAGTTATGGTCTGCTGGCTTGAGATAGCCGAAGGAGCCGTGTAGAGGCCGGATGAAGTGAGCGTGCCAAGAGAACCGCTTGACAGCGACCACGAAATGGTAGCGTCGCAGGTGCCTGGGACCGTGAACTGCTCACTCTGCGAGGCGTAGAGGCTGATCGATGAGGGTGCAACCTGGATGGCCGCCGGAGAGTAGAAGGTGTAGAACGTGGACGGCGAACTCTGGTTGTTGTACTGAGTCTGGATCCAGTCGCCGGAACGTGCCGTATTCGACACGTTAATTTCATCGATCTGTCCGTTCAGATAACGCCACGGACGCGAATCGAGCGGAGAATTGTCGCTTTCGATGTCTTCGGTGCCCACAAAGTAGGCGTAGTTGGGACTATAACCGATCGAGGCTGAACTGCTGGTGGCGACGAGCTGGCCGTCAGCGTATATGTTGTTGACGCCGTTCCCGAATGTAATGGTTGCGTAGTGCCATTTATTGTCGTTGTAAGTCCGCGTGGGTGCTCCGACGAAATTGCTTGAGAGATTGCCATTGAAGTTGACACTTAGCATTCCACTGGAACCAATCCAACTGCTGCCAGGGTCGGTGCCGGGCTGCTCCGGAACAGGGAAAAGGCAAAGCCAACCGCAGGAGTATCCGGAGGTCTGATCGAGCAGGGGTCCCCACGAAGCGGTCTTGAACCAGATGCCGAATGTGGCATCAAAGCCAGTGTTGTTCCAGGTTGTATTGATGCCAATGTTGTTGTAGACGCCCTGGGGGTAGTTGGGGAATGCGGCTGCAGGAATCTCAAGGTAGCTGGTGGTGCCGTCGAGGCTGGCAGATCCATCGATCAGACCTGATACAGGTGCAAGGTTTGTAAACGACGCATTGTTGGCGTAGCTCGTCGAATCGGAAGCAACCTCGGTTGAGGGCAGATTGCCAAGGTGATAGACCGCCTCGTAGTTGCTGTCCCAAACGCCGCTGGGGTTCGCCTGCGATGCGGTGATCGCGGGATTACCGTAGAAGACGTAGATAACCGTGTCGGCACTGTGCGAGAGTGTGGGAATGCGAATCCATGCAACCAATTGCCCGGTAGCGGGGTTGTACTGCTCCACTTCGAAATCAAGCCGGGTTCGACCGTTGGGATCGGAGCTGAAGAGGATGTCGCTGCCGTTCGGGTTGATTACATGGCCGCCATTGTCGACCGTAGCAAGATCGGGATCGATGGAGTTGAAGAGGAACGGGTAGTTAATCTGGTCGGTATTGGCAACCTTGGTGTGATCAATGACAATCACGCGCTGGTAGCCGTAACCGGTGGAGGCGCACACGCTGGGTGCAAGCGTGATCATGGCCGACGCGGATTTGGCTGGATCGGTCTGGCTGGTGGCCGTGATGGTGACGGTCTGCTGCGTGAGGATGGAAGACGGCGCGATGTATCCACCGTTCTGATCGAGCGAACCCAATCCAGCCGGACTCATCGTCCAGGTAACCGTCTGGCTGAGGCTGTTGTTCACGGTAGCGGCGAACTGTTGTGTTTGATTTTCATTCAGAGTGACGCTGGCCGGCGATACCGTGACTGAAACGGGCGGCAAGAGCGTAACCGTAGCCGAAACAGCCTGACCGGAGTTGCCCTGGCGGGTTGCAGTCACGGTGACGGTCTGTTGCTGTGTGATTGCGCTGGGAGCAATATAGAACCCGCTCGGCGTCAGGGTTCCTTCGGTATCGGAAGACAATGACCAGGTAACGCCGGTGCTGCAAAGACCAGGCGCCGTGAACTGCTGGCTCTGATTGGCATAAAGTGTGACCATCGCTGGCGCGATGCCGGTTGTGCTTTCAGTCGAGAACGCATAGAACGTTGAGGGCGAGCTTTGATTGTTGTACTCAGTGGCAATCCAATCGGCTGAGAGTAACGATGTAGACAGTTGGAGTTCATCAATGTTTCCGATGAAGTTCTCTCCGTTGCCAGCCTCCCCCAGAAAGTAATTACCCGAACTGAAAGTTTGCGAATTCACGCTACTTCCGCTTGGTACTCCATTGATGTAAAAGTTGGCAGTTGAGCCATCATAGCTAATGACCACATGATTCCATGCATTGATGTTTACCGGACTCGACGACGCACCAATGTCTACTACGTCTTCGTCAAGCAGATCCAAGGTGTTATCGGACCTGATGCGCACTTCCATGGCTCCAGGAGAACCGGCGAAAAAGGCTCCTGTGTGTCCAGAGGCTGCAGGAAGAATCCAAGCAGAAACGCTAAAAGCGGAAAGCGAAAATGACGGAAGATAAATGCCTTGTGAGCCATTGAACGATCCGGCACCAGTTCCGAACACACCCGTTGCGGCGGCAGGCAGAGTAATGCCGTTGTTTCCGGCTATTCCATTGTTTCCATTGGCAGTTGAATCAGCCACGCTGATACCCAATGGTGTATTTTGCAGGTGATAGACAGCACTATAGTTGCTATCCCAAACACCGGTTGAATTCTGCTGCGAAGCGGTAATACTGGGATTGCCGTAGAACAGGTAAATGACGGTGTCTGCGGCGTGCGACAGAGTTGGAATGCTCACCCATGCGGTGATTTGGCCAGTCGTCGGATTGTATACTTCCATCTCGTAATTCAGTACATTCTTTCCAGCCAGATCCGACGAAAAAATGATGTCGTAGCCGTTGGGGCTGGTAACGTGGCCTCCATTTGCGGCTGTAGCCAGAAGCGGGTCAGTGCTGCTGAAGAGGAACGGGAAGTTCGCCTGGTCGGTGTTCGGAATCTTTGTATGATCAATCGTGATCGCCCGCATGTAGCTGTACCCGTTTGAGATGCACTGCGCGGGCGCAAGGGAAATCGTGGCAGACGCGGTTACAGCCGGGTTTGTCTGGCTGGTCGCAGTGATTATGACTGTTTGCTGAGCAGGGATAGCGGCTGGAGCAGTATAGAATCCCGTTCCGTCGATGCTTCCCGCGCCTGCCGGGCTAATGGACCAAGTGACATCTATGTTACCCATGTTGATAACGTTGGCAGAAAAACTGCTGCGTATCGCTGGCGTAGAGGATTGCAGATTGTGGAGTGACCGTGATTACGGACACGACTGGCGCTGCCACACCGAGAGTGACGGTGGCTGAGGCCGACTGGGTTGGGTCGGCCAGACTGGTGGCGATCACATTTACAGTTTGCTGGGCGCTCGCGGTCGCAGGCGCGGTGTAGAGGCCCGATGGGCTGAGCGAGCCGACGCCTGCCGGATCAAGTGACCAGATGACACCGGTGTTGGTGGTGTTGGTGACGTTGGCCGTGAACTGCTGAGTTCCGCCGACGGGCAATGAAGCTAATCCAGGCGCAACAGTAATACCCACCGGAGGCATGAGTGTAATTGTAGCGCTGAGCGGAGATGAATTCGCACCGAGTGTGGTTGCAGTTACGGTAACAGTTTGTTGTTTGTCAATGGTTGTGGGTGAGGTGTAGAGGCCCGTTGGACTCAGTGTCCCTGGGCTATTTACTGGCATGGAGTACACAGCGTTGCCCGCGTTGCACATCCCAGTTTCGAGTACTGTGAACTGCTGGCTCTGCTGAGTGTACAGCGTTACTGCGAGCGGATTGAGGCTGCCGCCGGAGACGGCCTCGGGGTTGAGAGTGAAGAACGTGGAGGGCGAACTCTGATTGAGGTACTCGGCGCGTACCCAGTCGCCGGAGCGCGCGACCGACGAAATCTCAACCTGATCGAGCGAGCCATTGAAGTAGAACCAGCCATTGTTATTGCTGGGTGTGGCCGCCCAGCCCTGTGCATAGCCGGTTCCCAGGAAGTAGGAATAGGAGTAGGCGAACGAGTTGGGGATGAGTCCGTCCTGCGAACCAATTACTTGTCCGTCGAGATACACGGTCTCACGGCCGCTCGTGGTGGAACTCACGCTATTAAGGGATCCTACAGTGTTGGTGGTTTCATCGGTGTTGAAGCTGAGAACGGCGTAGTGCCAGTTGTTGTCGTTGAGCGGAATGGAGGAAACGATCTGTTGCGCATTTTGGAGATCGAAGAAATTGGCGCGCAGATATCCATTGGTATCGATGTAGAGCGCGGGTATCCAGCCGCCAGGGTCGCCGCTAGGAGTTGTGAAGCCTGTCTGGCCAAGAATCACACCGGAGGTTGAAGTCTTGAACCAGACACCAACGGTTGAGTCGAAGATGGCTCCGCTGCTTCCGTTCACGGGGTAGGATGCGAAGTCGTTCGAAGGCAGTTCGATAAAGCTCGTCACGCCATCGAAGCTCGCCGCGCCTCCCGGTTCGCCCGTAGTATACTGCAGACCTGCTCCCCATGCCTCGTTGCCATTGATAGTTGAATCGAGCACGAATCCGGGTTGCGCGTTGTCAAACTGATATGCGGCCGAATAGTCACTATCCCAAACACCAGCAGGATTCTGCTGCGATGCAGAGATGGCGGCATTGCCGTAGAACATATAGAGAACTGTGTCCTGCGAATGCGAAAGGATAGGGACTTGCACCCAGGCAACTACCTGACCAGTGAGTGGATTATATTGCTCGAGTTCGTAGCTGAGCGTCTTGAAGCCAGCGGGATCTGTGCTGAACTGAATGTCGTATCCGCTGGAGCTGGCCATGTGGCCGCCATTGGCTGTTGTGGCCAGCAGCGGGTCAGTAACCGCGAAGTAAAACGGGAAATTGGGCTGATCGGAATCTGGAACTTTGGTGTGGTCAATCACGATGGAGCGCTCATAACCATAGAACTTTGCGGCGCACTCGGAGGGCACAAGAGTAAGAGTTGCAGAGGCTGTGAGCGACGGCGTCGCCTTGCTGACGGCGGTAATGACGATGACCTGCTGCGAAGTCACCACCGGCGGAGCAGTATAACGTCCCATCGCGCTCAGTGTTCCTGTGCCCGCCGGACTCATCGACCAAGTGACCGCGTTGCTAACGCCATTGGTGACGGATGCCGAGTACTGCTGCGATTGTCCGCCTGTCAGTGTGATCGTTTGCGGCGAAACCGAGATGGTGGGCGTATTCGGAACCAGCGTGATGGTTGCCGTTGCGCTGGCTGATACATTGCCAATTTGGTAGGTTCCAGTCACGGTAACCACGGACTGTCCCGAACCTATGCTCGTGGGAGCTGTATAGTACCCCCAAGAATTTATTGTTCCCAGCCCCGCCGGACTAATTGACCAAGTCAAGCAGTCTGAATTGTAGCATCCGCTGTAATATCCACCGTCGGTAGAGATAGTGACAGTAGAATTAAATTGCACACTCTGGTTGGCAAGCAGGATGGAAGTGGAAGGAGTCATCGCGATGTTGATGGGAGGGTTCAGCGTAAGGGTCGCTGAGGCTATGTCCCATGATCGAGCTTGGCTTGTGGCTGTGATGGTTACAGTCTGTTGCGGAGTCGGTGTCAATGGAGCTGTATAAACTCCGGAAGCATCAATCGTACCGGCGCCCGTCGCAGGACTGATCGACCAGTTGTAAAACGCTGCCAGATCACAGGACGAGTCGCCGTTCGCGTTGATATATCCGCACGCTTGAAAAGGCTGCGACTGGCCGCTGTAAAGCACTGTATAACCTGGTGTGATCCCACTCGATGAAGGATAGATTCTAACCAAAATGTCAAGCTGCGCCAATGGATCGCTTTGCACTGTGGCATCCAAGTATTGATATGTAATGCTGCTCACAATTGGAGTCGTGTAGAGTCCAGAACTGGAAATCGTGTCTCCAAGTCCTGGGAAAGCTAATGTCCAGTTCACCGGCACACTGGCGCTGAACTGCTCCGAGAATCCACCGTACAATATAACGTTCCCGCTCGGATTTATCGTCACAGGCTGAAGTGTAAGCGTAGCTGACGCAGATTTTGTGGGATCTTGCACACTGGTTGCAGTCACTGTTACTGTCTGTGCGGTAAGTGGATACGGTGCGTGGTAGTTGCCAAGCAAATCAATCCAGCCTACTGAGGATGGACTCATGCTCCACGTAACGTTGGTGTTGATTGCATTTGTCACTAGCGCGGTCAAATGTAGCTGCTCACCGGGCGCGTAGAGGGTATATGTACCAGGCGTAACAGCGACAGAAACTGGCGGCAGCAGTGTTGCCGTAGCCGATCCTGCATTCGATCCGTCGGCCAGGTTCGATGCTGTTACAGCAACTGCCTGCTGGGATTGAATCTCTGCGGGAGCCGTATAGAGGCCGGTCGACGAGAGCGTTCCAGGCGCGCTGGACGGTATCGACCACGACACATACGGCGAAGAGCAGGCAGCAATAGCGATAAATTGTTGGCTCTGTGATGCATACAAATTGGCTATCTGAGGCGACACACCTCCGCCGTTTTCTGGATACAACAAGTAGAAAGTCGAAGGCGTTGCCTGGTTGTTGTACTCCGTCGCTACCCAATCTGCCGAACGCGTCGTATTTGAAATCCGCAGTTCATCTTCCTGACCGCCGTAGGACGTATATATATTTCCCGACCAATCTGTGAAGCCACCGAGCAAAAGCGACTGGGACGAATCGTCTCCTGATGGAGTATTTGAACCGTCGTTGTAATAGAAGGCTGGAGAGCCATTGATATAGAATGATGGCTGAAAAGCCTGACCATTGCTGCTCGATTGCTGAGTTGCGAGTGTGGCGGTCACATAGGCCCACTGACCGGTAGAAAACGGGAGAGGATCGGCATAGAGAAGTACGTTATCGTCTCCACTCGCAAACTCCATGGCGCTTCCTTGAAATGACAAATTCCATCCAGGCTGCCCTTGCTGGCCCTTGCCGAAAATTCCGCCACTGGCCCACTCGTTTGTATATACCCAAGCCGAAACAGTTACATTCCCTTGAAGAAGATTTGCGAGACTTTGCGAGGCGGGAACACTGATATAGCCTCCTCCTTCGTTGGATTGTCCATTTGCCATTCCTCCACCGAGCGGACCAGCAACCGGCGTGGCACCATTATTCGCGCCGTTATTTCCATTGCTTGTGCTATCTGCTGTTGAAAGCGCTGTTCCATTTCCGAGATGCCAGACACCCACATAATTGCTGTCCCAAACTGCGGTCGGGTTCGCCTGCGAAATAGTAATCGCGGGATTACCATAGAACATATAGATGACGGTATCGGCGCTATGGGAGAGCGTGGGGATCCCAATCCAAGCAATCACCTGGCCTGTTGCCGGATTGTAGCTTTGCAGCTCGTAATTAAGTTGATTCTGCCCTTGCGGATCGCTGGTAAAGATGATGTCGTTGCCCGCATTGCTTGCGATATGACCGCCATACGAAATGTTCGCCAAGGTAGGATCGGTTGAATTGAAATAGAATGGGAAGCTTGCCTGGTCGGTGTTGGGCACCTTCGTGTGGTCAATCGCGATGGCGCGCCCGTAACCATATCCACCGGGAGGGCATTGCGGCGGCGCCAAAGTGATTGTTGCTGTAGCAGTTGCGGAAGCATAGGCTTGACTTGCCGCTGTAACCACGACTATTTGCGATGCTGTGATAGTCGCAGGTGCTGTATAATTGCCGTTTTGGTCAATCGAACCGACGCCTGTGGGGTTGATTGACCATGTTACCGCTGTATTCGGATTATTGATCACGGTAGCGGTGAAGGCCTGCGTCTGCCCCGCATTCAGTGTCACTACAGCCGGTGAAAGGGTGACACTTGTAGCTTGTGTTACCGTCAGTTGCACAGAGGCCGTCGCCGTCGTATAGTCGGCTGTGTCGGTGGGCGTGAAGGTTGCGGTTAGTGTCTGAGTCCCCGCTGAGGGCACAGTTCCAGCATTTGGCAAGTAACTGAATGATCCTGCAACGCTCGCTGTCGCGTCCAGTTGTGTCGCGCTCAGCGCTGTGCCGTAGGTGATTGCTGCAGGCGTAGCCCAGGAAATCACTGGTAGAGCCTGAGTCACCGTCACGCTCTGCTGAACCTGCGCCGCCGCCGCATAGTTGCCGTTGCCCGTTTGGTTGGCGTCGATTACGATCTTGCCCGCGCCGGTGATCGTCAGCGTGTTGCCGCTGATGGTTCCCGTTCCAGTGGAGCTGGCATCCACCGTGAAGACGATTGGGTTGCCTGATGCTCCGCCGGTGGCGGTCAGCGCAATGGGCGCGACGCCGAAGGTGACCGGAGAGGCTGGCGCCGGGAAGTTGATCGTCTGCGAGGCCTTGTTGACCGTCACGCTCTGCTGAACCTGTGCCGCCGCCGCATAGTTGCCGTTGCCCGTTTGGTTGGCGTCGATTACGATCTTGCCCGCGCCGGTGATCGTCAGCGTGTTGCCGCTGATGGTTCCCGTTCCAGTGGAGCTGGCATCCACCGTGAAGACGATTGGGTTGCCTGATGCTCCGCCGGTGGCGGTCAGCGCAATGGGCGCAACGCCGAAGGTGACCGGAGAGGCTGGCGCCGGGAAGTTGATCGTCTGCGAGGCCTTGTTGACCGTCACGCTCTGCTGAACCTGTGCCGCCGCCGCATAGTTGCCGTTGCCCGTTTGGTTGGCGTCGATTACGATCTTGCCCGCGCCGGTGATCGTCAGCGTGTTGCCGCTGATGGTTCCCGTTCCAGTGGAGCTGGCATCCACCGTGAAGACGATTGGGTTGCCTGATGCTCCGCCGGTGGCGGTCAGCGCAATGGGCGCAACGCCGAAGGTGACCGGAGAGGCTGGCGCCGGGAAGTTGATCGTCTGCGAGGCCTTGTTGACCTGGACGCTCTGCTGAACTTGTGCCGCCGCCGCATAGTTGCCGTTGCCCGTTTGGTTGGCGTCGATTACGATCTTGCCCGCGCCGGTGATCGTCAGCGTGTTGCCGCTGATGGTTCCCGTTCCAGTGGAGCTGGCATCCACCGTGAAGACGATTGGGTTGCCTGATGCTCCGCCGGTGGCGGTCAGCGCAATGGGCGCGACGCCGAAGGTGACCGGAGAGGCTGGCGCCGGGAAGTTGATCGTCTGCGAGGCCTTGTTGACCTGGACGCTCTGCTGAACTTGTGCCGCCGCCGCATAGTTGCCGTTGCCCGTTTGGTTGGCGTCGATTACGATCTTGCCCGCGCCGGTGATCGTCAGCGTGTTGCCGCTGATGGTTCCCGTTCCAGTGGAGCTGGCATCCACCGTGAAGACGATTGGGTTGCCTGATGCTCCGCCGGTGGCGGTCAGCGCAATGGGCGCGACGCCGAAGGTGACCGGAGAGGCTGGCGCCGGGAAGTTGATCGTCTGCGAGGCCTTGTTGACCGTCACGCTCTGCTGAACCTGTGCCGCCGCCGCATAGTTGCCGTTGCCCGTTTGGTTGGCGTCGATTACGATCTTGCCCGCGCCGGTGATCGTCAGCGTGTTGCCGCTGATGGTTCCCGTTCCAGTGGAGCTGGCATCCACCGTGAAGACGATTGGGTTGCCTGATGCTCCGCCGGTGGCGGTCAGCGCAATGGGCGCAACGCCGAAGGTGACCGGAGAGGCTGGCGCCGGGAAGTTGATCGTCTGCGAGGCCTTGTTGACCTGGACGCTCTGCTGAACTTGTGCCGCCGCCGCATAGTTGCCGTTGCCCGTTTGGTTGGCGTCGATTACGATCTTGCCCGCGCCGGTGATCGTCAGCGTGTTGCCGCTGATGGTTCCCGTTCCAGTGGAGCTGGCATCCACCGTGAAGACGATTGGGTTGCCTGATGCTCCGCCGGTGGCGGTCAGCGCAATGGGCGCGACGCCGAAGGTGACCGGAGAGGCTGGCGCCGGGAAGTTGATCGTCTGCGAGGCCTTGTTGACCGTCACATTCACCGATGTCGAGTTGACCACCGGCGCATAGTTTGTCGAGGTCGGCGTGAAGGTCACGCTCTGCGCGGAAGTGCCCGCGTTAGGAACCGTCGACGGAGAAGTCCACGCAAAGCTGCCAGGAACCGAAGCCGTGCCGCCCGTCAGCGTCGAGGAAGCCAGTGTCTGCCCATAGGTGATAGAACTGGCCGTCGGCCAGGCCGATACCGCCGGCGTCGCCACCAGAGACACTGTTGCCGTAGTTTTCACGGTTGTGTTTGCCTGGCTAGTCGCCGTGATTGTCACCGTTTGCGGTGTGGTCACGCTGGCTGGCGCCGTATACTTCCCCGAAGTACTGATCGTGCCTGCACCAGTCGCGGGAGAAATGGTCCAAGAAACGGCTGTATTCGTGCTTCCCGTAACTGTAGCCGTGAATTGCTGAGTCCCGCCAGCGGTGACGGAAGCAGAAGCAGGAGAGACAGTTACAGAAACTGACTGTGAACCAAGAGACATATTCTCAACAGGGACAAAAGAGGTAGGAATTGTTACTGTGTTGCCCGAAAAGATGACGCTATGATTATCGCTTTCGAAAGAAGTACCGGTCGAAGTGGAAGTGGTGTTGTAAAAAGCTATCTGTGTGATCGTTGCGCCGGTAATAGAGAAGCTGACATATGCAAAGGGTTCTGCTGAGTCATTGGTTCCCGATGTTATGTTAGGATTGCCGAAATATGAACTGGCCGTGTAGGGTGTTCCGCTTATAGGTTGAACTTTACCCGTTGAATTCTTCAAAAGCGTAAGCAGGTCAGCCGTGCTGAATGTTCCGTACAGCGTGCTTCCTGAGTACAAGGCAACCCGATTATTCGCGTCGCCGGCCGACCACCAAAAGCCAATATAGGATGCTGGTTTGGTCAGCGTCAGATAGAGAGGATTAGAGCTTCCTGAATCGCCTCCAACAGCAAAGTAATTTGTATCGTTCGCGCCTCCATATTGCCCATAAGACATAACCTCGAAAGGAGCACTTGTGCTCGCACTATAAGTTCCGATCCCTGCGGGAGATATGTAAGGGGACGTGTACTTCGTCCCGGCAGTAAGCTCATTGAACGTTTCTGTGGATACGCCTGCAACACTGCTTGATTGCACACCCGGCCCGGAGATATAGATATTCAGTGTTCCCACAATTGTGTATACCGCAGTGGCCGTCGCCGATTGCGTATCGCCCGAGGCCGTCGCGATTGCCTCAAGAGTTTCCGAGGCACTGACAGTGATCGCGCCCGAGTACAGAGTCGACGAAGTCGTGGGTGTCGTCCCATTCGTCGTGTAGTAGATCTTCGAACCGCTCGTCGAATCCGTAATCGTGACCGTCTGTGCACCTGTGTAGGTTCCTGCCGCAAGGCTGATCACCGGGGTTGCAACTGTAGTGGCCGCCCTTCCAACGAATGGCGCACAGATTGCAGCTAGGACAAACAGGACGCTAGACAGCAAAGTAAAAACACGCAATGAGCGATTCATACAAGACCTTTCTTATGCAGTTCCTCAAAACTCGTGGTGCAACGATTTCAAAGGATGCACACTGGCAAATGTGTGCTTGGTTGTCTATCTGGTATCTGCAGCGGTTGAATTGTGTGTTGTGGTTAGCCGCAAACCGTGATTGAGAGTGTGGCTCATTGGTTGATCGGATTTAGCTTGAAAATTCGAATCTTGAAACGCACTCCGCGCCGTGGGGTCGAAAGCAAAGATACCCATACCAGGCGGTACGGTGGCTGCGAAAGCCATAAATTGATTCGCATGGAAGTGGAATATCGCTAGGCAGAGAATTACCGTACGGGTGTAGCGGTGGAATTTCATTCAATCCTCGCAGCCTGGTTTAGGAAAAAGCACATCAAAAGTCAAACTTTGCGCCGCTTTGGCAAAGAATCCGCCCGCGGCTGTGAACTATCAGTCCTACATGAAAACCGCATTTTCCCGTTGACACAAACGCAGACGCTCGGATGAAAAATGAATAACACTCAGTCCAGCGCCATTGCCGGAACGTGCCGGGAATATTCCTCAAGCAGGGACACCAATGCGCTCTCTAACGGCACAATACTGACACCATGAGGAAAACTCCAAAATTGAAATGCTGATCTCAATTTTCCACTCAGGCTACCCATGAGTGTCAAGTAAAAAATAACAACAGTCTAAATTGCAGGAAGGTAACCAGCGCGCATTACCATTTTATTAGCGTCCTACATTTCCCTTCAATATGTTCATATGTTCCATAGAATTAGCGACTTCGAGTATCTATTTGTTCCTACAGAATCAGGTGCCCCGTGGATTGGTGTCCCAGCTAAAACCTCGTCGCTGTCGTCTGGCTCGGGCATGCGGGTCCATCCATGGTATTCGTGCTCTTGTCATCAACGAAGGCACTTTGGCTGCTCGCGTTGAAGAGAGCCGGTTCCGCAAATTCGGACAGGGAGTTAAGTGGAGGTTCTGTTCTTCAGCAGCCTAAAATGGCTGAGATGAGGAGAGCAGATGAGCAGACGTCCGCGTCGGAACCACACAGCGGCTTTCAAGGCCAAGGTGGCCCTGGCCGCCCTCAAGGGCGAAAAGACACTTTCTGAGTTGGCCGAACAGTTTGACGTACATGCCAACCAAATCACGAGCTGGAAGGCCCAGCTTCTGGAGGGCGCAGTCGGCGTCTTCGGCGGCGAGTCCAAGCCGGATTCAGCCGCTACACAAGTCGATCTCAAATCGCTGCACGCCAAGATCGGCCAACTGACCCTGGAGAATGATTTTTTAGAAGGGGCGCTCACCAAGGCGGGATTGCTGAGCGCAAAGCGATGATCGACCCCGAGCACGATCTTCCTATCCAGCAACAGGCCGAGGTGCTTTCGATAAGTCGCAGCACGGTCTACTATGAGCCGCGACCTGTCTCAGCCGAGGACTTATGGCTGATGCGGCGCATCGACGAGTAGCACCTCAACTATCCATTTGCTGGCAGCCGTATGTTGCGCGACTTACTCTGGCAACAAGGATTGGTGGTGGGTCGTCGGCACATAAGAACGCTGATGAGAAGGATGGGAATCGAGGCTATCTATCGCAGGCCTAACACGTCGAAACCCGCTGAAGGACACAGGATTTATCCCTATCTTCTGCGCGCTCTTGCGGTCACGCGGCCCAATCAGGTCTGGGCCATGGACATCACTTACATCCCCATGGCGCGGGGATTTATCTACCTGGCCGCAGTGGTGGATTGGTTCAGCCGCCGCGTTCTGGCCTGGAAGTTGTCGATCACCATGGAGAGTTCCTTCTGTATAGAAGCGCTCGAAGAAGCCCTTTCCAAGAATGAAAAACCAGAGATCTTCAACACCGATCAAGGCAGTCAATTTACCAGCGAGTCTTTCACCAAGCGGCTAAAAGAAGAAGGAATCAGAATCAGCATGGACGGCAAGGGCCGCTGGCGCGACAACGTCTTCGTCGAGCGGGTGTGGAAGTCGATCAAGTACGAGGAGGTCTATCTGCACGCCTACGAAACGGTCAGCGAGGCCAGAACTTCGATTAGCGAATATCTGGAGTTCTATAATTCCATCAGACCGCATTCCAGCCTGGGGGCGTTCACGCCCGATCAGGTCTACTTCAACCGCCTGCCAGAATCCATGGCAGCCTAAACCAAGAACAAGAACTTCCACTTATTGATCCGGCATGGAAGGATTGCGGTCAGGCTGCATAGGCAACATCTTTCTGACCGAAGTAGTTCTCGACGCGTTCCGGCTGTTTCTGGATGCTGCGCAGCGCGCCGATGGCGGTGCGCGTCAGCGCCGTCTTGGTTCTTGGTGGGGCGGCCTTGGTCACACGCTGCTTCAAGTCCGCGTTGAGCAACTCATCCGGGTTCAACTCCGGCGAGTAACTCGTCAGATAGAAGACCGCGATCTTATCTTCGTTTTCCGCGAGCCATTTCTTCACGGCCTTGGAGTGGTGTACGCGCAAGTTATCCAAGATCAGGAAGACCCGCTTTTCACGCCCAGACTCAGTAGATCAGGCCTGAGCAGTCGTTTTGGCTTAGATTGCTTGATAATTGGAGGGTTTCGGTCCATCACCATAGCTGAACGACAACTTGTCCACACCGCAAACCGCTGTTCGAAGTCCATTCTGCCAGACAAATCGAGCGAGGTTGTCCACATGCGATCTGGTAAACAACTTCCGATTCAGTTGCGAAACAGCTGTGACGCAAATGGCGTAAGCGGGCAAGATGCGTTTTAGGATTTGCAGTGCTTTACTCGGTTTCCGCCCGCAGCACAACGTACGACATGACCATCAAGAACCTGAACCCGAACAGTCCAGGGCTTTGGATCGGAGTTTCAAACCCGAATGTCGGCTTGATGCCGAGCCATGGTCGCAGCGAGTTGCCATATTTGAACGGTACTTCCCACGGTTCAAATCCTCTTCTTTTTCTCAATCTCAGAACTGTTCTCCAGTCTCTCCGTGATTCTGAACCTTTGCAGTCAAAGGACCCAAAGCGGATGTTTTTGTCAGCAATTTTTAGTTCGTAAAGCAAATTCAGAAATGCCGAAGCTGCTTTCCCATTATTTTCTGGGTCATTAAATACCGGACATCCCCGTGAATCCCATAAACACTTGACGTATGAATTAATCCCCTGCGTAAGCAACTCGCGCTTGCTGGAACGCTTACTGAGTTCCTCAATCTGTGGAGCAAATCGCCTCACGATCTCATTGTCAAAAGGATTGTTTGGCCGAATTGGAATAATTGATCGTACCGGTTTCCTGGAATCTGGTCGGTTTAATTCCATGAAACGGTGGCGATATTCTCCATTACCGGTTTGAAGTGTGCTGAGATCATTGGCTGCACGTTGAATCGATGCAGCATAAGCGAGACCAATTCCAAAATCGGCAGCTACCTCATCAACTGGGTTGTCCGGGGTCTCAATAACACTGAGCAGATCCCACGCATCGAGAATCTTGTTCAAGAATTCCTGGCCTAGGTTCTTCGACGGCGATGGCTCTACTGTCGGACTAATTTTGTTGAGGTTCGCCATATTGCCTAGCAGGCCTATCGCGAAATTCATTGCCGACTGAGCACTGCATGGTTCGTTCTCCAGATGCGGATCATTCTTGACAGCCAATTGGAGCTGTTCAAGGATAGGCGACAGATCGAAGGAACGCGCCAAATAGACACGTAATATTTCTCCACAAAAGCAAAAATACCGTGACATTGTAGTGATTCCCTGAAGGTGCCCAAGCAATTGTCCCATTAAAAATACATCAGAATTCCACGGCTTGTCTGTGCGCCGAATTTCGTTTGGGCGGAAATTCTGCCCGGCGATCAGCCAGTCATGGTCAAGTGCATTCATGTATACTGGTGGCTTACTGCCAACCGGCAGAAGCAGCCGGAGGAGACCCCAGCTACAGAACGATTTTCGCATGTGATGAAAATGAGTTGAATGAAGATCCGACCTTGTGCCTGTGACCTCCGAGATAATTTGATTCAATGCCCTGAAGATAGCAGGAGAAATGCATTTAGAATTTATGGATTCAAACAGCCAGTCATCGTCGGTAGCGCCCGAATTCCGACGGGTCTGATGCCAATTTTGCAGAATCGCGAGATCATCATTTGGTATTACTTCACCGGGGATCTTGCGCTGAGCGCTTTCGCTCTTCAGGGTGTGACCATTGGAAGGCCGAACTGCGACCTCCTTCCATCCCTCAAATTCGACATCACCAATTTTGAGCAGACGCGCTTCTTCGCGGCGCATTCCAGCGGCTCCAAGGATGGCTATGCATGTTGCAATTATCCGCCGTTGCTGAGAACGGGACCCCGGCCAGCGGAATTTAATCCGTCGCCGAATCTCCTGGTATTCATCACGCGAAATGACATCGACATCGACTCGGTCCAGAAGCACAGACGGAACAAAAATTCCCTTGTCGATCAGTCGGCGTTTTCCATGACAATTCCTCATATAGGAGTGAAATCGTGTCAGTGCGCCAATTAAATCCCGGACTGTATTATCGCCGTTTGGAGTGGTTTTCGCCTTTTCCACCATCCGCCGATAGGATGCTTCGAGTTCTTCGTCGGGAATATCTGCGGGATCCTTATCCACCCATTCTGTAGCCATGGAAGATGCAAGGGCTGTTGTGCCGCGAGCAAACTTCTTGAGAGTTTCCGAGCTTCTGGTGATCGCTGGGACCAGAATCACTCTTTGCGCGTAGTCGACAATTCGCTTGGCCAAGGGTATTGCAACAATGGAGGTCGAAAGCCCTTTGAGTCGCACGACGGCCTGTGCTGGATCTTCGGTATCCAAGGCGTTACCGATCGCTTTGCCCCACACGGGTATAGGTGGAACTTCTGATGTGTCACTGGTTGTATCGGAATAAGCGACCGCAATCTCCTCACCTTTCGCGGGCAATCCGAATAGCCACTCCTTGTCGGAAATGCGCTGAATTTGCTTGAGAGATAAAGAATGAGACATATACCGCCGGTGTGCGTAAGCCGCGACAACGCCGGGCATTTGCGTGTATCCGATGCACACTGCCGACTTGACCAGCACGTTAAAATTGCAAATTGACTTGCCGTCGACTGCACTGGCCACACGCCGAAACTCGGTTTTGATTCTTTCGAGTATCATCGCGTCAGTCGCGCAAGGCGCATTCGAGATTGGATCAGGTCGCAGCAGTTCCTCGGCCAGAGTGGGGGGCGTTCGCATCAGCAGGATGGCAGTGAGCGCGTCGGGTTGCCAACAGCGATGTTCGCTGAAACCTGAGCCATGCCAGGGCACTTGCAATCCTACATAGATAGCATTTTCCGTGGCCATCGTGCATGTCAAAAGCTGGGGAATTGCTTTCACAAGGGCTAGGAGTTCGGGCTCGTTCCAGATACCTCCGTACAAGATCGCTGATGCCACCAGCGGGACGATTGATGACATCTGAGTTTTGTCAGACCCAGTGGTGCCCTGGTTTCTGAGTTCAGAAATAAGCCAGTTACCCCAAGCCCTGTGATTTATGAACGCATTTCCAAGGTTCATTCGAAATGGATTGTTGTATTCTGGAATGAGGAGTGCCGCTTTTGGGAGTTCGACCGTGATTTTGTACCGTTCGATCCAGCAAATTGACACTTTATGAAGAATCTGGAAGTAGGAGATCGCCGTACTTTCATCGAGATCACTGCCCTTGATCATCTCCTCGATGTCGCGCATATCGGCCTTTTTCCATGGTTCACCTCTATCTTCCAGTAAAGCATCACCCACGGTGGTCCTGTTATCGAGAAGAAATGCTCTGAAAGCCGGACAGACCGCTTCTTGCGCCTCCGTGAGGTCGATTGTCGACGGATCGCTCAGGATTCCTGATTTTGATCCGGACTTGGATTCCGATTTGATTCCTGCGGTTCGTCTGGATCTGGTCATGAGCATGGCTCCAAAATGGTTGGATCAAATAGGTCCGGCGTGAGAGTGATTTCATTCAGAATGTATTCGGTGAATTCCGTTATGGTTTGAAAATACGGAGCAGGATCAAAGCTGCCAAAGGGATGATACCGTTCCTCGCCGCGATATCCGTGGCCGCAATAATGGTCCGTGTAAATTGCCGGAATCCTTTGCTCGAGTGCCATCGTCTTGATCAACCGCCTTGCCCAATTGGCGTCAAAGCAAAAGAGGCTGCCCAGCAACTCCTTCATCGATGAGGGCGTCACGGGAAAGGCCTCAAGTTTGTCCTGGGCGACTTTCAAAAAATAGCAAGGCATACTGTAGTTCGGACGAGGAAGGCCGTACTCGACGAGGCCGTCGATATAGTTGTCGTATATTCTCGCGATTGCGAGGGCGCCTTCGCAAATTCGGAAAGCGCGATCTTTACCTTTTTCATGGATTGATCCGTATCCCGTCACTAGATCGTATTGCGAACGATGCAGGTAAAGATGGGTCGTTGCCCGTATGCCGATGCAGATGTCGATAGCCCATACTGCCAGGATTGTGAGGGCGTTGTGTTTTTCGGCGAATACCACGCGCCGGTCCTTGTCCGTTTTTACCGCGACAACTTCCTCTATTACGTCCCGCAAGGTTCCGACGGACTCCTTCAGGAACTCGATATCGATGCAACGCCGACTGCCGATGTATAGTTCATCATTTTGCAGGCGGTTGGTTGAGATCGGCCTGTTCCACAGGGCCAGTCTTAGTTCCGTTGCGATACCGGCTACGGCGCGTGCGTGGACCGAGCGTAGGTGCTCAATCTTTGGGGTGAAATACCATCTGCGTACCGATGCAAGATGGTAATCCTTGCAGGTGATCAGGTCCGCCGAAACAATGTCGCCCACTTCCTTGGCACGCTGAAAAAGGACTTTGCCTAGTTCAGTAGCGCTGATACTGTTCTTCAACCCTGCCAACTCAACAAACCCGCTCAGCCGCTTGGTATAGGTGTCTTCTTTCTCGGCGAAGATTTTGACGGCTTGTTCTTGCATCGTCAGGATGTCAGGTCTTTCTCCGCTGATTTTCAACTCATCCAGAAGATCGCGAATCGGGTACGATAGGCCGCCTAAGTCTGGTATCTCAAAGCACTTTTCCCGTTTTCGTTCGCCCGGAATCGGAACGTATTCTGTGAGATAAGGCGGCTCGATCACTCTTATACATATGCGGGGCACGAACACAGTGTCCTCATCCTGGCTGCCGTCGAAGCGAAGAAAAAAGTCAAAAGTAGCAGGCAAGGGCGTTCCCGGCAACCCAACCAAAAGACTGGTGGCCTGTGAGGGCGAGCACGACAACCAGAACAGAGACTCTGTCCATGCGATCAACTCGACCTGTTCCCTGCGAGATGCAAAGTGGACCCGGCCGAATTGCATTGCCTTTATCAGTCGAGCGAATTCACCGGGATGCGGCTCGGGATACCGGTTTGGAAGGAGTTGATTTGCCCTATCGTAGGCCGCCCGGACATGTTCGGCCACGCGAGGGCCGCCCGCCGTCAAAATGAATTGCCGCCTGCGCAGGTGATCTTCCGGACATTCGCCAGCCTTATCGAGTTCTTCATGCTCTTCCGGGGTACCGCGTGTCCGCGTAACTATTTCGGCGACGGGTGATTCTGTACTTGAATTGCCATCAGATCCAACAGCCAGAGTAGTCAAACTGACTGGACTACCATTGTTCGAATCATCGCCGCCATGTTTACGTTTGCGGAATTTCTTTTGCTCAATACCGCGTTTGATGAATGCAGAAATTGAGCCAAGAGCGTTGCGATACTTTCTCTTTTCAACGCCGTAGAAATTAGCGCTCTTTGCTTTCTTGCTTTTGGATATCAACTCGTCCAGTGCTTGTCGGTAGTTTGTCGGGTCAATTGCATCGGGAAGGGATGCCAGTGCCTCTGCCCATTCACTTCGAGAAAAATTCCGGGCAGAAAGACACGGACCATAAGCATAGTCAAAAACAGTATCATCAGGCGTTCCGGATGGTCTGGAACGCGCTGTCGCATATTCAACTGTCAAAATTGAAATTTGCGCCATCATCATTTGGCCTTGCAGCAATAGATACTTCGAGTTTTTTTCATTTCTCGTTAAGTCAAACGCCGGCCAGAGCAGGCCCTCAAGAGCATGGCGTTTCAGTCCCAGAGACTTCAAGGGATCCCTTCCGGTGTTGGTAAGAAACTTTGTTTTGTCGTTCGCAGCGAGGTTTAGTTTCTCGACAAAGCTGGCAGGCGTTTCAAGAACCGTATCAATATACGGGCGCCAGGCCGCGAGTGGTCGACAGACGCTGGACAACTTGATGTTGCCGATCGTCAGATCGGAGATTGACTGGATCGTGCGAAGACGTCCGATGTAGCCGGTTGGCGGTTCGAAAAAATCGACCAGCTTGTGCATTGTCGTGCCGGCTTTCGCCAACTCAGGCTTCTGCCCGCCGGCACTGGTCATATGCACCAGCTGGTCCAGGATTCGTCCCTTCCATTCGGGAGTTTGGTTATTCTCATTCATGGTTGCTCGATCCGTTGGCTGCCTACAATTACGAATTCAGGGCGCGGCAGGATGGGCTAATCAATTGTGCTGTCAGGATGCTGGCGGTTGATTTCGACCCCCCAGCCATCGACCAGCATCCTTCCGCCGCCAGACCTTAAGAAGACCATCTCCGCCTTATGCGCGATCTGGCGACGACATACGTCGGGAAGTCGATACACTCGATAACCGATCTTTTTGCCGGAAGCCGAATCCATGGTGATGTCGGCCGCGTAAATGGATACAAGGTCGCCAAATGCGCGCCCAATCTCTTGACGTGCACGATCCCACGCACGCCTCCTCTCGATAGGCATGTTGACAGGCTCACCTGCCCTGTGGGCTGCGACCTCAAGTTGATAGTGCTTATCGCTCTCCATATAGGCTTTGCATAACTCCTCATGGAAAGCCTTATCGACCGATATGGGGACGCCTTCACTGTGCATCTCCATCGGAGAGAGCCCGGCACTGGTAGCGACGGCAGAGTATAGCCTCACCGCACGGCTCTGCATTGCCTCGCGCCCTGTTTTGATCGGGATCGACCAAGCCGGTGGAATTGCGTCCGGCGCGGCATCCTGACTTGCGTCGTGATCGGCGTCTGCGGGATCAGGAGCCGTGTCAGCAGCGTTTGAAGCATTTGGACCTTCGGCGATGGATACGAGAGGCTCAGCCGAATCAGCCAGGGCCGCGTCCGCTGTAGCTATGTCCGGCTGTTGTACGGGCGGGGCTGCCTGCGCGGCCGACGGGTGGTGGTTGGACTGGGCGGTCGAGATAGGATCAGGAGTGACCATATCCCACAGACTCAACTGTTCTGCTAACGGTTTCGCGGGGTCGGTTACGACTTCGGCCTCTCGACAAGTTGAATTCTTTTGCATTTTACCGACATTTTTCCTCATATTCCTCGCTCGTCGCAAAATTGCGCAATTGGCCATCGTCATCTCGCGACGCAGGAGATGTCGGCTAGTTTTGTGATCATGTCATTCTGTGAATTAGCTGAGTTAGCGGGGCAAGTGCGTAGCCGCGCGAATGCGCTGGCGCACGACTACATTTACCTGATCGAGAATGCTGGCCTAGTGGTACAGCATTGGGCTGGACGCAACTCTGCTCATGAAATCTGTGGGCCGAAAGCTCGTCGGCCTGCACATTTCAAGCACCACGGCCCAGCCTGATCATCGGCGCAAAGATCCCGCGCGTTGATCGTGCTATATATACTGGGGCTGCGAGTGCGGCGATAAACGCCGCATCTCTGGCCCACCAGGACCTGCCTTGCATTTTTGTATTTGCAAGGTAGACCTTTACAATCCCAGCTAGTTGATTTGCAAATGGAGCACGATGCTGGGTAAACTTCTGCCGTTAATGGCCCTAATTACTTACACAAAAAATCGATCTCGTGTGACCAGAGCCTCAACAAGACACAGCTAGAGTGGACTGTTAGATGGTGGCTGCCGGCTCCACACTCAAAGTTCGGAATCGCGGCATACCGAGCAAATAATCGACAACAATTGAAGTGCCGATTCGCTCTTTGTTCCCGGAGGAGTAGCTTGATACAAACGCCCTCTCTGACCCGGTTTCGGCCTCATTGTATCCTGGCACAGAAGGCTCAGGCATACGATCAGGGTTTCACTTTAACATCCATTTCAATCCTTTTCCGGCGGATCGGCCCTGGAAGGAGGCTGTTACCTTACATTAAGTGTAATTATCCAAATCTAAATTGCAAGATATTATTTAGGAAAAGTGAAAATATATAAATCAATGCATTTTTTGCACGTAACAACAGTCACATTATCCAGGTTCACAACGATATATAGGTTGCTGGCCGCCATTTTTCTCCCTCTTCAGCCTGCTTTTCTCCTTACATTTCAGCCGCCCATCCGTCCATCCTCCTATTCGCCTCGCCGCCCGGTGAACTCAGTCAATCACTTCCTCAGGTCCGCCGACCGCAGTGGGCGCCATCGCCGTCGCCGCGCATTCCATCACGCCCATCGATGATTACTGTCGCTGCTATTGGGCCAACTCAGGAATTCAGACAATTGGGGAGGGGCAGCCACAAAATGGAGCGCCCTCCGGTGTGACATGATCCGAATGTTATACCCATCTTGGCGCTGTCTGTAGTTCAATCCATATATTATAAGTATCTGATAAATATCGCGTTGTTGCGAAGCAGATGATTGCGGGAGTGTTCGGAAATCGGCATATAGGGTGAAAAGAGCGGCATTTTGGGTGATGGTTTAGTATCACGCAACCTCGCCGAAGAGCTCATACGGGATTTTTATAGCATATATCTGATCTGTGGAAGATATTCAATTTACAGAATAAACAGAGCGCCTTGTCAAGCCAGATGAGGTGGAAGATCATCGCACCGATGACCATCCGGATGTAGTAGTACTGTGATATGTTATCGATCAATATGTGTTTGATGGCGAAATGATAACTCTGGGCCGGCCGCGCAGAAGACGCACATCATTCCCAACTACGGCCAGAGCGCGGCGTCAACGGTTGGGGGGAACTGGTTGGCGCGAAGTCGGCCATAGCCATTACCAGGCCGACGCAGAAGGCAATGCTCTCGATCAATTCGGCGATGACCATCTGCTTTGCTCGCAACACGATCATAATGTCCGGTTGGGGTGTAGCCCATCCTGACGGCAGATGGTTGACAATTCGACCCGGTTTTTCCGTCAACATAGAATCTTTTCTGAATTTCCTGACGATTCCTGCGCAAAATCTTAAATTTCAACCTGACAACATGGAGGTAAACTATGACCGGTCAAAGGATCGGATATCGGCGTGTGTCAACGGTCGATCAAAATACCGCGCGCCAGCTCGACGGCGTGCAAATAGACAAGGCATTCGAAGATAAGGCAAGTGGTAAAGATACAACTCGTCCCCAACTTCAAGCCACTCTTCATTTCTGTCGTGAAGGGGACACTCTCGTTGTTCATAGCATGGACCGGCTGGCACGCAACTTGACCGACCTCCGCTTGTTGGTCAAAAGCCTAACCGATCGTGGCGTTGTCGTGCAGTTCGTCAAAGAATCACTGACCTTCACCGGCGAAGACTCCCCTATGGCCAACCTGTTGCTCTCTATGCTGGGAGCCGTGGCCGAGTTCGAACGGGCCTTGATTCTGGAGCGCCAGCGCGAGGGCATTGCCATCGCCAAGGCTGAAGGAAAATATAAAGGTCGCAAGCCCGTCCTTAGCACCGCCAAAATCGCAGAAATTCGGCAGAGGGCAGCAACTGGAGAAGTCTCAAAGACTGCGTTGGCCAGAGAGTTTGGGATTTCGCGCGAGACACTATATACCTACATCCGCATTTGATTTTGGGCCTCATTACCCCTATGACTCCCTGCATTCGCCTGGACCGCCGCTGGGAATTCCAAGGGTTCGGGAGCATTGTGGGAGGGTTTCGTTATCGAAAACCTCCTGCAGGCCGCGCTGGAACGTACTGTGGCCAGCTTCTTCCGTACCGCGGCCGGCGCGGAGATCGACCTGTTGTTTGAGATTCCCGGCTGCGGCCTGTGGGCCATCGAGATCAAGCGCAGCCTTACCGGCCGACAGGGGAAGGGTTTTACATCTCCTGCGAGGATCTGCAGCCGGACCGCCGCTTCGTGGTCAACGCAGGAAGCGGTAGCAACCCAATCGACGACCGGACCACGGCGATTGGAGTGCACGAGTTGGCCATCGCGCTGGCCCCGCTCGCAGTGTGAGGTTGTATAGCAGTCGCTTTATCGGCAGTTTATCAGTATAATAAAAGCTGAATAACGGCGAATTAATCGCGGATTCGAAGGCGATTGGAGCTCAGCATGGCGGCCAAAAAGACGGGTTTCACTCCTGTTTACACCATCACACCGGCAATTGCCCTGTGGTTAATGCGGATCGAGGCCGTCAAGCAGACAATCGAGGCTCTTCCGATCACTCCACGGGTTCTTGCCAGCCTGCGTTTGCCGTCCAGCATGGCGTCGGCCAGTTCTTCCAGCAGCGTGTGCGCTTCGCGATACAACACGCGGTAGCCCTGCTGGATGACAGCATGGCCGATGGCCTGCGCACAGTGACTTTTCCCGCTCCCGGGTGGACCAAGAAACAAGGCATCTTCGCGCTTTCCCACCCAGCCGGCGGCGGCCAGATCGAAGACCAGCTTGCGATTCATCTTGGGGTTAAACTGGAAGTCGAAGTTATCCAGTTGCTTGTTGGCGTCGCGGAATTGCGCCTGCTTGTGGCGCCGCTCCAGTAGTCTTGTGCCGCGGCAGGCAAGTTCGTCCGAGACCAGCGTGGAGATGAGGTCGATAGGGGCCATGTTATCGGATTGCGCCTGAAGCAGGCGTGTTTCCAGCACGGCGACCATGCCGCTCAGGCGCAGTAGCACCAGGGCGCGATTGAGTTCGATCAGGTTCATGGATGGGATTCCTCGAATTGGATTCGTTGTTGGATAAAATCGCGATACTGCGTCAGTTCGCGGATCAGTGGATCGACTTGGCGCAGGCTCAGAGGGGCTTGAGGATTGCGCTCCAAGTAGCGGCGCACGAAGCGATACTCGGGCACGCGCAACTCCAGCGCCGCCGCGCAGGCGTCGTCTGAAGCCACACTGCCATATTGCTTCGTCAGTTGGAGAACCCCCTGGATGCGGCGCATTCCCAGTTCGCCCTGGCGAGCATGGATGGCGTCGCAGACCGCGCCGATGCTTGGTCCGGCCTTATGGGCGCGCGCCAACAGTTGCAGCAACTGCGGCGGCGTGCGGCGCGGACGATCCGCATCGCGGATGCGATGGCCGCCGCGCTTGCCGCTCAGATGCTCGCGCAGCAGTTCGCCTGTTTTTGGATCGAGCAGCCGCACACACATCGCGTCCCACTGCACATGAACTTCACGCCCGATCCAGCCCGGCGGCGCGCCGTAGTAGGCCGCTTCAACTTCGACGCAGCCATCCAGATGCACCGTGCGTACGCCGTACTGGTAGTAGCGAAACGGCTCCAACGGCAACGCCTGCAAAAAGGGCTTCTCTTCGGCGAACATCGCCGCCACCTGCCGCTTAGTCCGCCCGTGGATGCGCTTGTCAGCCCAGTTATCTTCCCAGTGATCAAGATACGCCTGCGCCTCTTCCAGACTCTCGAACTTCTTGCCTTTCAACGGCGCCTTCTGCGCATGGCCGACGCCCGACTCAACCTTGCCCTTGCGATCCGGATCGCGCACCTTGCAGGGAAACGCCGTCACGCCGTAGTGCGCCAGAACATCGCGATACAGCGGATTCAAGCGTGGATCGTAGATGTCGGCTGACAGTACGCCCTCGCGCAAGTTGTCCAGGACCACGACCCGCGTTGAGCCGCCCAGCCGGCGAAAGGCCTTCTCATGCAACTCGGCCCACACACGCGTACTCGAACGAAACGCCAGCAGACGAATAGATTTTCGACTACAGCCCAACGTCATCACAAACAGCCGCGTGCGCCGGTACTTGCCCGAGTCCGGATCGCGCACCATCGGCCCGGTGCCGTAATCCACCTGAGCCTCTTCACCGGGCCGCGTCTCGATGATCACCCGAGCCTCCGGCGACGCCGCCCCGCGCAGCTTGCGCACGAATCGCTGAACGCTCTGATAGCTGCTTGTAAATCCGTGCTTGTCGACCAGATCCTGATAGATGCCCATCGCGTTGCGGCCGCGCGTAAGCTCCATCTCGATCAGTTCGCGGTAGGCTTCACTGCTGCTGGCCGTGCGCTGGCCGTCGTGTGTTGGCAACGTCATTTCCGGTAAAAAGCCGGTAATCACTTCGTTGGCCGGTTTTGAATCATCATCCGGCTGCGGACCGCAAGAGTCGGCGATCACCTCGTTGGCCGGTTTTGAATCGCCAGAGCTGGTGGCCACCAATGTGGTCGGCGTTGGTGGAGCGTTGCGCCCCCAGCCGCCTGGCGTGCGGAGTGCTATCCCGACCGACCGCAGATAGCCGCCAGCCGTCTCGCGGCGGATGCCCGTCGCCTGCTCAATCCGCCGCAGCGACCAACCAAGCCGCCCCAGCGCAATCACCTGTTCCTGCTTCGCTTTTTCCAAGACATTACCCATGCCAACTGAGGCTAATTGCCCCCGCCGGACAGAATGTCTCAGGCCGCTTCTCTATGGCCGGTTTTGAAGTGATAACGTATGGCCGCTTTTAGGTGATCGCCAAGGAGCAGCCCGGAGAAGCTCACCCACCTGTATGCCACTCTCGCTCCCAACCATCATTTTGGCATGCAAACTTTCCTGGATGAGCGCAATGGGCTGTTACCGTAAACCCAGAATTCCGCGTAGGCCGATTAGCGAACGCTGGGTGCCTTTTCAGAATTGACGGACTAGAACCAGCCATCGGCTGCTCCATTCCGAAGCCTGGGAAACGCAATGTTGTTTGCGGCTCCTTGAAACGCAGAGATGCTGGAAGCAACTTTGATCTGTCCGTTTCTGGCAACCATGGCCGGATATCCTCTCTCGAAGACGAAGACAATGATGTACTTCATCTAAGGTAAGAGCTGACAATTCAATCGGAACACGTTAGCTCAGACGGGGCAAGGAGCTAGCCCTTGCAGCTTCATCGACTCCACATTAAGACAACCGTGTCAAGACGGAGTGGCTCGTGCCCGCAGTAATCTCCACTTTGAGAAGCCCCTGCCCGTTCTGACCGATATAAACAGTCGAGGTGGCTTGTTCGTCGGAGGACGAAACGATCCATACCGGCACAGGAGGCTGGCCCGCCGGTGTTCCGACAGGCTGCCAGACCAGAGTTCCGGGAGCGGTCGAAAGTACAACGGGAATCTCACGAGCCCAGTTGACTGCCTGAGTGGGCGTGACCAGAGCCGTACGGCCGAAACTGCCTTTCAGTGTTGCATCCAAAGGGGCGGCAGCGAGCCGGTATATCCAGAATTCGTCGAATTCATTCAATACGCCCTGGCGCGGAATATAGGAAGTCTGCACACTGCCCATCCCGTCCAGTCCAAGCGACGCTACCACGGAATTCTGAACCATTGTGTAATCGACTACCTGCCGGACGGTACCGGACGCACCGATTGCGGCATATTCGCTGTGAATCGGAGTGAAGGCCGTATCGTCATAATCGGCCCATGCGTCAGTCACTTTCTGCCCGGTTGAGTCAACCGCGCTATGACGCAGCCTCCACCGGTTCCCGTTGTGCTCAAAAGAAGCATTCAAGGTCAAGTTGGTAATTACAGTTGCCGATTGCGCTAAAAGGCTGAACTTCTGAGTTGCACCATTCGTCCATACTGGATTAGGCAGGACAGCCGCAGGCAGAAAAGTCTCCCGCAGGATACTCCGGTAAAGTGACAGCTCCGGGCACCGGCGGCAACTGTGGAGGAGGAACGGGCAGCGGCTGGGCAGGGGTGGGCGGCAGGGGTACTGGGAGTCCCTGGTCTTGGAACCAAAGATCAAGCTGCAGGTCGGCATCGCGACCGTTGTCGAGTATCTCAACTTTGCCGTTCTTGACGCTAAGTCCCATCATATTCATTACCTTCATCTGATCGATGCTAAAGATGCTGAATTGGGGAGTTGCGAAGATGAGGAAGGCCACGCGGGCAATCGCATTGAGAATGACGGTAAGCACCGTCGAGACAGCCAGGTCAAGGACAGCGCCCAAGAGGTATCCTGTCACAGTGGCAGTGACGTCGATGATCCCACAGACGATCCAACCTAGAATCGGTATATGGCAGAAGCTGTTGCCTAAGAGTTGGCTGGCTAGTCGATTCAGGGCATCGCGCATGGCCTGAGCTAGATAGTCCCTGTAATCAGTTTCGACCAGAAGATACCAGTTACCGAGGAAGGTGGTGTCTGGTAGCAGCTTGAGAGAAACCTGCGGGTTAGCAACCGGACCTCCGACCGCGTCTATCGTGAGTACAGGCGTAACAGAACCGCCGTACTGCGAGAATTTGTCTAGCGGAATTGGAATATCGAAGTTGAGGTGGCCGCCGAGCACCGGAATGGGGATGCTGAAATGGAAATCAAGTGTGCCGCCTATGTGGACAGCTACAGGGATCGTGGCTGCTCCAGGAACGAGCTTAAAGTCGATTTCAGGAATTTGCAAATTGCTGGTCAGTGAGAGGACGTCGCCTGAGTTTCCAAACGACAGCGGCACGGGGAGGGGCAACAGTGCCCCAAAAATATCCGTAAGCCCTAGGGTGCTAACGCCTGCGCGAAGATCGACCGGCTGTGCCGGACAGGCCGGGAAAGCCGATGGACCGCCAAGGTCTTTGCCGAAATCGAAATACATAGCTTTGTTGCGAATAAAGATGCCATCCACCGGCAACGCCAGAGTTCCTATTTTCACCAATGTGTCCAGGGAAGGCACTGGGAACTGTAGCACTGACTTTTCAAGAGAACTCTTCAGATAGAGGTCGGAGAGGTACTGGACGATAGCTGTAAATGTTCTGCCAAGCGCGGCCGGGTCAGGCCCGGCACCTGTAGCCGTCAGTGCAGCCGTCAGTGATGGAGGCTGTTCCCCGCGGATCTCGGTCAACTGAAAATCGATAATCTGAAACGCTGCCTTTTGATTCCCATAGGCGATGGTTCCGGTTGCCTGAAAACGCACTCCGATGCGGGTGATCGATCCGAGAATGCTGTCGGTGAGTGAAAAGCTCAGGTTGCCGCTGATGACGAGGCTATCCTCTGGAAGTGTCGGGAGACCGGCAACTGGATAGAGGTCGAAGGCAAAGGGATCGTCCGCCACCGCGTGGACCGTAAGGGTGTGCGCGGGTTCGGAGGGTGGACCAGCGACCGCAGGCTTTACCACGATGTCCGTGATATAGCTGAAGAGTTGAGGTTGGCTGAGTTTGAGGCCCGCACTCAGACTGTTGAACCCTGCTTCATCGAGAGCAGCGCCGAATTCAAAGCGATAGGTAACTCCATTGGCCATGTCTATTTCCTCAATTCTTTTGTATGAAGCGGAGTTTGAGATAGGGTGGTATGTGAGATGCGGGTCCGGTTTCGATACGGTCCCCGGTGCCGTCCGGACCGGAGGTCGTCGCTGTATGGGTGTGACCAATGAGTGCCATCGCAAGCGAAGGATTAGCAGTGGTCGTCAGATCCGGTATCCCTGCTTCAGGAGAGGAAGTCAGGGTGACGATATGAGTCATGGTCACCGTATGCGTGTGAGATTCTGTGCCGAATTCGCTACCTAGCGGGTGGTCGATGGATTCGCCGAAGAGAAAGTGACCGGCGACCGGTTTTCCGTTGATGACGCGCCACTCCGACCAACTTGCAGGGACGGTGTCGCCGGAAAACGGAATGAGCGCGCCCTTAGGCATCTTTCGTGCATGTGGTCCAGCCATGATGAATCGTACGGCTACGGACGGTGGCAACGGTGGCGTGGCGTCGGGATCGGTCAAGCCGTTCCATGGTGCCGTTTCTATCGCCGTATGCGTATGCTCTAGAGGGCTTACTGTCAGATCATGATGTGCGGGGACTGGCTGCGTCCCCGCGTAGTTGACGTTAGCTCCAACCGTCGGATCCGTCGCTGCAACTGCCCAAGTGTGTTGATGAGTGGCATCGTGACGGGTTTCGGGGCGCGGCGTTGTTGCGGATGCGGGTTCTGTATTGCGAACCATAAGGTACAGCCCACTCATCTGGGGCGTGCTGTTTGTGCCGTCACAAGCGAGCCATCCTGCAGGAACCGGACCGGACTCCATCGCTACGATAACTCCTGGGTGCATATGCAGAAAAGACTTGTGCAACACCGCGGCATACACGATGTGCGACTCTGGGATATTACTCACCTCGCCAGTCAACGTCGGCGTTTGCGCTACTGAGATCAAGTGATGGGTGTGCGTTTGCTTGGCCCCTTGAGCGGAGATACCGAGAGGAGTTGCGGCTAGGTCCGCGGCCTGCGAAAAGGTACTGTGTACGTGAGCGAACGAATGTCGATGCGTCGGTTCGCCGCCTATTTCTGGCGCGCCCTCTCCAACTTCGAGCAGGCGTCCGTCCCAGGCGGGCGGAAGCGCACTCAGTCCCTGTTTGAGTTCACGATCCGGCGGTGCTGCCATCAGAACAACAGCGTGCTTGGGAAGAGCGCAACCTGTGAATAATAGTGTCGCACTGGCGAGAGCAATTGAAATGACTAACATTTCCGCCTTCAAGGGACTACCGGAATGCGTCCGAGGCATTTCCGGAAGACTCGAACGGTCACGGCTGGACGTTCGTCGAAGGGAATAGACAAAAGGAATCACGAAGCGTCTCAAAGTGCCTTCCATAATTGCTGCAGAAAATGTAGGTATCAGGCTCATTGTGTTCCTTTCAGCTTCCTGGACAGAGACTCGGCAGCCATTCGCAGCACCGAGGAGGGGATGCCCGTTGCAGTAGTCATTGCGGCCACCATCGTCTCGACCTCCGTTGGATAGGTGTCGGTAAAGGAGAATGCCGGACTTTGTTGTACATTCCCCAGAGGGGAATAACGTCTGTTGCTGGCCGTGACATACTGTAGTACCGCCCGCTCCGCAGACGTCATGGAAACAAAGGCTGTTCTCTCGGCAACGGCTGGAAGAACTAATGGCGTGAACTTATCCGTGTCGAGCATCCCCAACGCGTTCACTGTGGAACTCGTCGTGTCAACAAGTGGCAGCAAGTCTTCAGCCTTCCACCCTAGCCACGCACCCGTGCCCCACACGCGCCCCGAGATCTGCGCCGCTGGCGAATCGACCGGAATTATCGCTGGCGCGGCAATGCTGGCGCGCACGATCATCTCCCAACTTGAGGCCAACATCGGGGGGATGGGAAGTTGCAGGCCAGCCGCGCTGGACGGATCGAGTTGCAGCACAAGCGCCATCACATCTGGGATGTCGCCTAGCAGTTTGCGGAGGTTGGGAACGACCTCTAACAGGGCGTCCTTGTTATCCGGTAGCAGCAGGTCCGGGTTGTCCGGCGATTTCTGAATGGCCAAAAGATGCGCTCCGTATAGGCCGAGCATCGGGTTGAGGAACTTGTCGTAGAGCATCTCCTCGATCATCGGGTTGTACGGACCGATACTAAGCATTCCGCGGAGCGTAGCGACAGGAGTTACATTGAGCCGGCCTGAGGCAAGAGTCTTGCGCGCGGCTTCAGCCCACAGGGCGGACTTTGACTCCGCGCGGAATCCAACCTGAGAGGGCGACATCATGATGGCGGCCGCGGAGGGATCGATGAGCGCGCCTGACATTTGATCCTGTATGACAGGGAGAAATACCTCGGTCTGCCAGCCTGCGACGCAGTAGACGGCCTGCGAGACGGTCCCAACTCTGCGCTGCACCACGGTGAGTACGTAGGCGCCGGACTCGATTTCGATGGTGCAGCCAAGGCAGCCGCGGTCCGCCTTGCCGTTGGAGAGAAACGCGAGGGGTTCGCCGGCGAGGGTGGTGACCGTAACCGAATCCGCCAGTATGAGCGCGTCGTGAGGTGCATTAGCACAATCCATAAAGATAAACAAGCTGCTGCCCTTCCCCAGAGTGACATCCGTAGCCATGCTCCAGGTCATTGCTAGATCAGCGCTTGATGAAGTCGAGTCCAGATTATGGCTGGTCTGCGAAAGCAACGGAACCGGCGTCACGATAGGCAGTGCGGGCAAATTCGGCGGAATGAATTCGCCCTTTCCTGCCGGGAGTTCGAAGTAGCCATCGGCGACATTGGCACCAAGCCGGAAACGTACCTTGTACATACCAATTGGAAGAGACACGTCGACGGATCCGATGCCGCGCGCAACGATGACACTGGCACCATCGAGAACAAAGATTTCAATTGTGGGGACATCGACATCAATGCGGAGACCTCGTATGGATTGAGCGACGGGGGTGAGATTAGGGGAACTGGACATTTTGGACCGCCTCCCCACCGGTCAGCTCAAACGGCTTATCAGGATACGGGCAGCCGGGTACCTTAAGGTTGTAGACAAATGGCCTAAGGGTGATGTTCCAGGGGTTGCCATTGATCGTGTAGGTAGCATCTGGGAACGGGTAGCTTGGACCGATGAGCTGCGCGGTCTTTCCAGTGAGCGCGGCATCGCTAAAAGTGACACATAGGTTGGGCGGTGAGGGGTTTGTGCGCTTGACGATGGCGATATCCTGCGTAGGGTCGATGGGTGTAATCTGGGGATCCTGACCGTCCTGCATTGCGGGAACGGTGCTGTGCAATTGAGACGCAAGCAGGCTGCAGGTGAGCATGCCGCTCGCGTCGTAAAGACTTTGGCTGCGTAACGCCTCCATCAGCGCATAGCTGAAGACGCCGCGCACCCGCAGAGGCGTGCCCAGCATCCTCTCAAACGACGGCAATGCCAGTTGCGTCGCAGCGGCATAAAAGTTTTTCGCCGGCCCGCGCTGTGGGGGCAACGGAATCATGGTCGTCGGCATCAGAGCTACCGTATCCTTCAGATCACGGCAGCAGTCAACGAACAACAGCACCTCATCGAAGACGCCGGGCACGCGAAACCACTCAGCGTAGGTGACTGCGCCCAGGTGATTGCCGAGTGTGATAGGCCCGGCATTTGCCATTAGCAGCGCCGTCTCGTTGAAGTTAGGAGTGCCGCTGCGCGTCGGCAGAATGCCATGCCCCGAAAGAAAGATATAGAGCCTTCGTCCGAGACGGAACAATGGCTGAATAACCGCCTTGTTGGCCAGTGCTTCAAACGCGCGGCTGACCTCAACCACCGTCGGCGTAGGCGGCTCTCCAGGCACCTCGAGCGCGGGCGACGTGACCAGCGCAATTTGGTCGTGCGGCACATAGGCTTCGGTCAAGAGCCACTGCTGAAACTCGATGGCATCGGCTACAGGCCCTTGCAACGAGGAGAAGGCTGGGTAGGTGTTGATGCCAGCGACGACAGCGTAGTCGGAACCGGCCAGCTTGACTATGGGTGTGCCCGCAACGGGAGCGGCGGCGGCGAAGGTCTGGTCGATGGTGCAGTTTGCATCGGTGAAGAGAGCAAACTGTTTCGGGAGAAACCCCGTCGCTTTGACATAGGCTAAGGTCGTTGCGCCGTCTGGCGGGCCGATAGAGACGCGGTCACCGTCGGCCAGACCATGCTCGGTCGCCGTCGCCATCAGGCACGGCGATGCCGATTGCACCGTCAGAAGACCGCCGCCAACTGGTCCATAGTCCGACACGATTACAGTACCCCCTTGCCGACGATCGAGTTGATGCTCTCCATGGTCTCCGGTGCCTGCTGCCAACCTCCGTGGGTATGCATGTCGCAGTTGGCGCCGACACCTTGCACGATGTCAGACCAGGCGAAAGCATGCGGCAGCTTGAGCGGTGCAAAGCCCTTTACTGAACTGATCTCCGGGAAGTCAGCACTGTTGTAGACGGGCAGCGTGTAGTAGCGTTGCATACCCAACACCGGCTCATCTGACGCACCCTCCAGCACACCCGATATGAAGTACAGGAGCGAAGCTGGGTACAATGGGCCGACGATCGCGTTCTTGATCTCGTAACTGTCACCCTGACCGAAGATACGCAGCTTTGCGACGCGGCTGGAGGCGGTTCCAATAGCATCGGCGAAGACGGTGAATGTACAAGCCGGCGCGATCAGCGCGACCTCCACCGTGAAGTCCATTGGCATGACTGCGTGGAGCTGCTTCAAAATGAGCGAGACCCAGGTAGAGCCGGCGCTGTGCCCAATGAGTGTGACACGTGGCTTGATCCCCGCATTCCACATCGACTCGATCTCGTTCACCATGGCACTGCCTCCAAAATCCGGCGACGGTCCAAAGGAGTTGCTCACCTCCTGCTTCATCCTGCCCCAGATGAACTGGCCGGCGTTACCTATGTAGAACTCGCGTAGGATCTCCTCGATGATGGTGAGATACGCGCCGTGATCACGGTGCTTCACGAAGCGTTGAATCACATGGATCACGACTTTGACGATATGCACCCCAAGCCCAATCAATGAGATCGCGCCCTTTTCACCAGCCTGTGAAGGGGCAATGACGTCGAGTACAGAAAGGTCCATCAGGGTCGAGGTTGAACCCTGCACTGCTACGCCCTTCGCACCGACCGTCGTGGGGTCGTGACGCGTATTGGCGATCTGCTGCGTCTGTATCTGTAGCTGAAGATCGTCGGCGACCTCCTTTTGGATCTGCGCCTCCTCTGCAGGCGTCAGCGTGTTGGTGTCGTCGAGACGGTCGATGGGGGTGTCGGGGAAGAGTATCCCCGTCATCTTAGCCGCGTGGAGGCGCGTCTGGATGATGTCCATGCGGGTGAGGTTCAGCGGATCGATCGCTCGGGTGGTGCCGACCTGCTGGGTTTGGTCGAGTTTCGCCTGCACGAACTGCGTCACGCGTCCAAGAATAGTGTTGAAGATGGCCTCTGAGAAGATCGATGGCAGGCTGTCCCGAAGTACCTCGAAGATACCCGTCTCCCAAACAACGAAAAGTGGAGTTGAACCAGCGTCGATAAACTGCAGATTGAGGTTGTTGGCCGACGCAATGCCGCTCGCAAGAGGCACGAGGCCGCCATGGAAATAGATAGCTAACGGCTTGCCGGCGGTGCGAATGTCAGCAAATGCTTGGGTAAGACCAGCAGAGCCGGTTCCGTTCGTGTTGTCAAATTTTCCGTCACTTAGGACAAGGTAATTGTTGGGTGCTGGCATGCGTAGACATCCTTTCCATTACAAAAAGATATAGGCCACAGAAACAGCAACAGCCCGAAGTTTTCCTGACCTGCTCGTCGCTACAGTGACCATGGAGACGAGGGGTCGACTCGACGGGCCGGTCGCTGCAATCTTTGTCTGTCTGTCGTCGCTCAGAGGTGGTTCTTTGTTTGTGTTGGGGAAACAGTGGCCGTTAAACTCACGCCCAGTATACGCGCACTAGCCTTTTTGGCAACAATTATTTTTTACCTATTGCCAAACGGGGTGTTTCTTGCCTGTAATGCGTCCGAGAGCACGGTTTTCAGACCGTTGTGGATATGCGCCTAATCTGCTTCCACTTTCTGCTTCAGTCCAGTGGTTACGATCTGGATAGGCTCACTCCCGCAGCCATCACTATGTTCGGAATGCGCCGAGGTGGGTTAGCTAAATCAATCAAGTGTGGCAAGGCAAAGGTTCAAGATCTCGTCCTACCGGCGGCGGTCTAGTTTTTCCCCATAAACACTGCTGTGTTCCGGAGCATCTCTGGAATGATGCAAATCGCCAATGCGCTCACCGTCTGCAAACAGGGAATGAAAAGTTTCCTTTTCGACATCTTTCCGGAGTCTCTGGACTCCGGTTGGATGGCCGAGCCGTCTCTGATCCGGTTTTCGTCGACCGAACCGCCATCTCGGAAAGCTACCAGGGTGCCGCTGAACCACGAATCACAGCCATCCTCAATCGAACAGTTTATGCCCGTCCACCGGCGACGCCTGCCTACCCGGCCGCGCAATCCCATACTTCAAATCCAGAAATTCCTGCAACTCCTCCGGTAAAAGCGCTGCAAGCTCCTGCCGAGTCAGCACACTCAACCGCACCCGCAACTCCGCCGCCATCACTTTGAACCATGCCTCCCGCAAATCCGGCCGCCGATCATCATGCACCACGCAAAAGCTGCACCCCTCCGCATACGCAGCCAGCACGTTGCGAATCAGTTGGTAGCCGGCATATCCAACCTCAGCGGCTGAAGTTGGACTCGTCTCTCTGGCGGACCCAAACTTTTCCGTCGAGAACTCTTGCGAATAATCCTCCGGAAACTCCGTCGCCTCTCTCCGCCTCTTGGTCACCAACTCCACCCGCAGCAGCAGCTCCCGCTCGAAGACGGCATCGAAGTCGCGGTATCCCTCCACGACTGTCGCAGCCTTCGTTTGGAAATCTCCTTCCGTCAGCTTGGCTTCCACCAGCAGCAAACCCAGCCGCATATCCACTTCGGTACGATCGCTTTGCTCGCTGGCCAACGGCACCCGCGCCTTCCATCCAAAGATCGGCGGTTCGTCTCCTTCGATCCACAGCGCTCGCCGAACCGTCACCGAATTCGCCACTCCCGGCGCGCAAAAGACATTCATCAGCAGCGCATCGGAGCTCATCGACGAGTCCAGCTCCCGCCAGCGCCGCTCGGCCTTGGGAAGCGAACGCCCCTGCGCATGAATCTTGCCGAAGCGCCACATCCACTCCGGTCGACCAGTAATTTCTGCATAAGCCGGGTCGAAGAAGTTTCCGTGCCGCCTACCTTCTGGCGCATACACGATGACCGGTGGGTCACCGTAGCTCTCAACGTGCGCGCGGCCCTGCGCCCACCGCCGGTTGCGCAGGCCCAATTCGGGCCGCAGTTGACTCGCATATGCGTCAGCCCATTGCCAATGCTTCAGGATGGAAGGCAAGAAATCCATCAGCTCCTGCTTCAGTTTTTCCGGCGCTTGAATGAAAAGCGATTCCAGGACTCCTGAGCTAAGCCGCCCCTCTTGTCCAGTCGGCTCTATTGCGCTAGCAGTTTCAGAAACTTGACGCTGTTGGCAAGCTTCAAGCAAGAGTTCTGCCGTGAGATGGTCTGCGAGGCGCTCGTATCCCAGGTGTACGAATTCCTGTTTTTCGCTCTGCTTTATGCGGATGAAGTCCTCGACGAGAAGGCCTTCCCCCACTAGACCTTGATAAAGAGAATTATGGAACGAACGATCTGGAAGGATCGAGTCAACTAGGTTCATCGCGTTTTCGCGAGGAAGCCACTGCGTCTGATGGGAAGGAAACGCTGACACGATTATCTGTAGTGCCTTCTGAACCAATTGTGATCGAGAATCATAATCCAGTGACTCGGCCAGCTTTCGATTGATCGCATTCGTATACAGCCTGAAGACTTGCGATATACCGTGTAACCCTCGTGGCAGCCTGGTATGCCCCTCTTGCCTTAGTCCTTCACACATAGTCTTCAAAAAGAGTGGACTGCGGTACTCCGGCGCCAGAAGTGGCGTGGAAGTACCTCATCAACCCGCTTCTTGTGATCACCCAGCTTGTTGGAATCGTAGCCCGCAATACGAGTTGCTTTGCTGATATCTGCCGCGTACTTTTTGAGCCGCTTCACCCACGCAGATGTTCGACCGAAAGCATCGAATTCATGGATGATCGGCAGTTCAACGTTCACCTCAGGCGTATACCGAGGTCCAGCGGTGCTGATGGCCTCTTGAAGCCTCTTGTCGAACCAATTCGAATCGAACACGGCTGCATCAAACCAGAATCTGGCGAGGCCTGCATTGGCTGGGAGGACCAGCTTATCGAGCATCTCGTGGCTGCCCCACCATATGAACTCAACTGACATTTCCTTCGCATCCGCCCATTCAGACCACTTCGCCACGTGATTGAGCCATTTCTGGTATGCGCTTGTTTGCCCGGCGAGCCTAGCGTCCGGCAGATCTATGGGCACACAAACGTAGTACCGAATCAATCGGGGATGCTTATCCAATGCGGTCTTCACCGAATCGTCCAACTGCGGCCACTGCGCATTGTCGAGGGACAAGAAATATTTAGCCTGCCATGCGAATTCATCACCTGTTGGCAAGGTCCAATAGCATTCGATTCCTGCGTCAGGCTTTCCTTTTCGCGTGAAAAATGACCCGTCTGGCACAGATTCCCGCCGAGCCAATTGACAACAGAACTCCTCAAAACCCTCCGATTGGGATCCATTTAGAGTTCGAATGTGCTTCAAACTGATTTGCAAGGTTCGCCCCGCCAAAGGATCGATAAGAATCAATACGATCAGTGGCCTTGAGTCCTGTTTCGAATGGTATCAAAGTCTCCGATATTCTTGCGAAAGCAAGGGCAAGTAAACTCAAGAAACCACAAAACATCGAGTGTAACAGTTATAGAGAAGCGAATCGTACCGAAACTACCGCAGAAGCTCTGCCTTGTTCCTTTGCACTGCATCGGCTGGATCACAGGCACCTCTCTACTCTGCTTTTAGTTTGGCGAAGGGCAGCGCCGGCGCTGTTCGTTAACTCCGGCGTCTACCACGCTGCCGAGAGCACCGCCAGCAGCTCCTCGCCTGTGAGGGTGAGCGGATTGGCCTGCATGCTGCTGGCGCGGGCGGCCTTCTCCACAACTGTAGACAGATCGGCGGGCACGATTCCCCAGATGCGCAGCGTAGGAATGTTGAGTTCGGCGCACAACGCGCGCACCCAATCAACGCCATCCTCCGCGGTTGCATCCTTGCGGTTGGTCAGCAGGCGAGCGACTTCGACGTAACGCTCCAGCGAGGGATGCAGCGGTGCGCGAGCACGCAACGCGGCCACGTTGGCGGCCATGCCGTGCGGCAGCAACGCCGCGCAGAGCGCTCCATGCGGCACGCACGATGAACCTCCCAGCGGCGCGGCAAGACCGTGCACCACGCCCAGCCCGGCGTTGGCCAGCGCCAGGCCACCGAGCAGGCTCGCCAGCGCCATCTCGCGGCGCGCATCATGGTCGGCCCCGTCGCGATAGACGCGGCCCAGCGCCCCGGCGGCGCGGCTGATCCCTTCGACGCACAGCGCGTCGGTGATCGGGTTGGCGCGCGCGCTCACGTACGGCTCAACTAGCTGCGTCAGCGCGTCCAGCCCCGTGCTGGCGGTGATTGCCGGAGGCAGCGCGTAAGTCAGCTCGGGATCGACCAGCGCCACCTTCGGCAGCATCATCGGGCTGCGCAAGCTCGCCTTCACGCCATGCTCCGGCGACGCCAGCACGGCATTGCGCGTGACCTCGCTGCCGGTCCCGGCGGTGGTCGGCACGGCAACAAAGGGCAGCGGCGCGGCCGTCAGCGCGCGCCCTTTGCCCACCACTTCCAAAAAATCCAGCGGCTCGCCACCATTGGTTGCAACGATGGCAATCGCCTTTCCGGCGTCGATCGCGCTGCCGCCGCCCACGGCAACTACGACATCGCACGCCGCCTCGCGCACGCGCCGCGCGCCATCACGCACCAGATCGACCGTCGGCTCGCCGGCGACGGCAAGGCTCTCCGCCGAGAGCGCCGCGACCAGCCACGCCGCGCGCTCTGCCGTTGCGCCGGTGACCACCAGTGGGCGCGCGCCAAAGCTGCGCACCAGCTCAGGCAGCGTGGCGGCCGTGCCCTCGCCGAAGAGGATGCGGGTTGCGGTGGCAAATTCGAAGCGCATGGTTTCAGCCTTCCGCGCCAGGGAATACGGCGTTGTACTTCACGCTCGTGCGCGGCTCGGCCATCATCGGCGCCACCGCGTCGCGCCATTTGGCGTAGTGCGCGGTCTGCTTATGCGCAGCCGCCGCCTCCGCATCGCGATAGATTTCAATCAGCACAAAGCGCGTCGCGTCGTCCTGCTGCTGCACCACGTCGAAGCGCGCAATGCCCGGCTCCTGCACGCTGGCGCGGGCGTTTTCGAAGGACACCCGGCTGAACTCCTCCACCGACTCCGGCTTGACGTGGACATGCACGTGGACAATAAGCATCGCATCCCTCCGCCTCCTATATTACCGCCCTGCGGCATGGGCAAACGCGCACGCCGCAAAGCGAGTCAGCAGTCAGGCCTCAGGTTACCGAAACTAAAGATTGCGTCAAGAACACGGCTCCAAGAACCCGTGGCCAGCTTTTGGAAACCCATCATTTCCCAGTAAGCTCTTTTGCGACTCGCTGACAATTCTTCAGCCCACGCTCAGGGTGAGCTTCCGTTCGAGCAAAGCATCTATCGTGTCCTTTTGCCCTTTTTCTTCGTTAGGGTAGGTCTGGCAGTGCGGTTTATATATTTCTGCTTAGCTAAGGCTTTCTCTGCCTTCGATGCCCGCTCAATTGCCTCGTCTTTCTCAGCTTTAAGTCTTTCGATCTCTTGAATCCGGATGACTGCAAGTTTCCCAACGGCATTCCTGACCCGGAGTTTTACAGCAACGTAAGAGTCTGCGGTCTCTCCTTCCTTTTGATGGGCATATGCGTAGTTTTCAATGGAGTGCTGAATGTGGTAATCATCGACCACTGATTGCGCCATCTCCTGGACCGTAACGATTCCTCTGTCAATCAGATCCTTCTTTTCTTTCAGTATTTGGAATATCGCAGTCAATCCAATATTTCCTACGGCGACTCCATACCGCATCCGATGTTGTAACCTCGAATAATTCTTGCTCCCCCGCGCTTCGTGATCGAGAAGGTCCAAATACTGAAGCCAAAGGCGGGGGTTATAGGAGATCGGAACCGGATATTTAACTTTCTCTAGGCGCTGAAGCTCGACAAAAAAGAAGTCAGTTGTTATGAACCAGATTTTGGAGAAGAGGTCAGGCTGTTCAATGCGACGCTTTTGAATCAGTGCAAACTGGATAGCCTCGTGCTTGCACAACAAATCAGTTTTGAATCGGTTTCCCATCTTCCTTATGTGGGCGATTGTTGCGGCCAGCCTCGCAACCTCTCCGGCGTCCAGGTCTGCTTCTGTCGCAGCGTCACGCTCGATGCCGTACCTATCTGTTAGCATACGGGCAACCCCACACTCTGTCGGCTCGCCGTCTCCGAATACCATTCGCATGTAGGCAGTAGGTGATAGTTTAGGATCCAGTTCAAGCTCCGCAGCAAAGCCTTCTATGAAGACATTCCCATTCCCGCCGCCCTGAAGGGTCATGTAGCCAGAAAGTATGTCCTGCATCTCTGCGGAGGACTCTCCGAACCTGCTGAATGCGGTTCTTGCAGTCTGAAGATTGTGGGTAACTTCGTTCAACATTGCTTCGCTGACTCGAAGCTTCATGCCAAGTCGAGAAGTTGAGGAGAGCATACTGCGGTAAAGCGGATGGGAAGGATGCCCAATTGCGATTGCGGGTAATATTATTGAGGAATCTAAGTAGACTAAATGCCCCCGTGTATAGTCAGCCAACAGTCTCTCGCTGGTTGGGTTCAGAATGAATGCGCTCGTCACGAAGTATGCCTGCAACTTTCCAAAGACGACGGGGGCATAATCATCTTCTGGTTGAATCACCAGTCTCTTTACGGCATCTGCGTAAGCAGCGCGCTGCGCTGGTCCGATGTTCAGCGGCGTACAATAGTCATTGATAATCAAATCTATTCTATCGGTGGGAATGTTCGAAGGTCGTCCATAAAGAATGAACTCGGCGACTTCCATTCCAAACGAGGCGAAGCTTCGATCCACTAGCGTCCGAAACACGTTAACGTCTAAAGGTGCATCTATAACTGGCTGAAGTGTCGAGAGGACCCTTTTCAATGCTTCTAATTCCCTGGTCTCTGCGGCCTTGACCTTGCGATCAATTGACTTGCGAGCATCATCCGTCAAGGCTAACAACTCCCCCATCAGGGCAGCCGACCCGTCCTCAACCACGGCAATGATCGCCTTTTCAGCTGCTTCGGTAATTGTCCGGGAGGACTCTCCAAGGGTTCTGCAAACATGAGAAACCAAGCTCGGACGCGAGGTTGGAGACGGGTCAGAGATCATTTGTTCGAGAATTACAGCACGGCACACGAGCTCGAGCCGAGATGCTCGGCCGGGGGCGAATTCCATGCAGAGCAAGACATATCGCTCAAGATCCTCCACCTTTTTGGGAATCACAGCATCCGACTTGGGAACTGCAACAGGGCCGGTGGACGGGCAACCCAACGATCTGAGGACCTCGTCAACATAGGCAAACTTATGGTCAGGGTCATCAAACTCCACAACCTGAATATTCTTAGACTTGAACTCCGCTACTCTTGCAGGATCCAGGGAGGAGGTAGGACAGCAGAACAAGGCTGGCTGAGTAAATATTCGCTCACGGAGCAGTTGGCTCCATATAAAAGAAAAATCTGGGTCGCTCATGCCGTAGCCAAGTATGACTAGCTGATTCTGGCTAACGACCTGCTCAAGCAGCTGTCGGAGGAGGCCTTCTCGCAAGACCCTCTCCCAATCCGACCTAGTCAGAACCATGGAATCAACAGCTCGGATCGTGCCGTGGGGCTGGGCGATGTAATAACTCTTTGAAGCAAGTGCCTCAGGGATGAAGGAAATCGGAGTCTCCCCACACACAAGAACGCGAGCCGCGGTTAAGCACTCGTCAAAGTTTGTGGTGATCACTCCTCTGCATGGAACCGACACCAACAACTTCTGCGTCTCGTTCGCGACATTTGCCCCCTTAAAGGTGTCCTGAACAATCGCACGATAAGCCGCTGACGGAAGTTCCTCCTTCAGGATTCCAAAGACGCCGTAGAGGTCGTTAGTCTTCAGCTTTTCCAAAGCGTATTTGTAAGCGGCATCGGAGAGACCGCGTTTTTTTCCATTTTCCAGCGCTCTTGATGTCGCTTTAGGCCATAAGTCGAACCCCGAACTCACCGACAGTCCGGCACCAACCAAAAATACGAGATCGTCCATGCTGCGAATACTTGACTTTATATGGCCAAGCGCCGTTTTCAGATCGCTCACTTTCGAAGCTCCATTCTGGATACAATTATGATACGGATTGTACCTCCCGCGAGCATGAGCAGCAATTCAAAGCTTGCAGCGTTAAGCGGCCCGCGCACAGACCGCATTCAACAGCTCCTCGTAATTCCCGGTCCTTCAGCCTACACTCGCTGGGGCCCCATGTATCGATTTTGAGCCCCGCGAAGGTTCAAAAGCTTCAGCAAACAAATATTACTACTGGTAAGTCGCCCAGTGTTCGTTGATCTGCACGGCTATGATCTTGAGACGACGTCGACACCACAAACCACTCACTGAACGCGCTTTGACCGCGACAACACTGTCGGTTCTGAAAACATTGTAGATCCGTGGCCTTGGGAACAAGCAAACCACCCATCCCTGCGAAGCCAGAAGGCCGAATCCGGAACCAGAACTCTCCAAATCCGGGCAGGATTCCGACAGGTTGATTCAGGCAGTGGGGAGGACTCCCGCACCTGCACTGGCAACAGCCCGCCAGCCGCCGTCGGTCGATTGGTTGTCATTCCCGGTCACAGTCTCCGCTGCGAGTTTGCACTCGCCCCCATCGTTCCGTTTTCGTGCCGACTCAACATTCTGAGCTGTATTCGTTGCTGAAAGGTCTCCCTACAGGCCGCCTCCAACCGAACACAATCCAGCCTATGCATATCGCCGATGCTTAAAGATCAGCCGATCCAGGCTTCTACATCTCCATCCGCGCTTTTCCTTCACCATCCGATGTGCCACAGACGCTGAGGTGGCACTGATTCAACAGGGGAAAGTAAAACCTTAACTTCAACCGCAATTCGCGCGCCAGCGCGAAGAAAGGCTTATCCATGTACAGGCCAAAACGTAGCAGACAAAAAACGAACAAACTCAATGAAATTCTCATATTCGTTGCCGTCGAAACTGACTTGCGCCCATCGGAGATGCGGGAGCTTGTCTTTGTTGACGCAGACACAATCGCCAACAAAATTACTGTTATGTATCCCAAAACGCACAAGACGTTTGAAATTCAGTGCGACTCATCTCATGGATGGATGGTTGATTTTTTGGCAACGGAGTGGGATCGCGACAAATATGACCCATGGACCGATCAAGGAACTCAATACGAACAATAAGAAAGGAGAAATATGAAAATGGAAATACGTTTCGGAAATCCGGTATTAATACTCCTGTACAGTGCGTTTTTGCTTGTTACAGGATGTGCAATCGGGATGTTCTGGTTCAAGACGCCAGAGATCGCGATCAAAGTCGCAATTGTCGGAGCTGTCTTGATCGTAATTCACGACATGCTCATGGCGTTGCTCTCGCTCTATGCCGCTCGAATATGGATACGATCCCAAAGTAAGTAGCGTAATTTGTTATTGCCAGAACTTTCATCTGGCCGTGCCGTCGGGGCACTGCCTTGATCTCCTCGATAGATAGATTATTCGCCCATCAATTCCACCTTCCAATTTACTCACAAACCGGCTTGACTCCTCATGCCAAACCGGGCAGACTTCGCTGTCTGCAGAAAGGAATACCTATGATATCAGCCGAACAATTCTTGAAAGACCACGCCCTGCGCGCCGGGCGCATCGATTCGCCGCAAGCCACAGGCCATCCAGATAGCCACACCGAACTACCGCAGGAGATTCGCGAGGCTGCTCTTCGAGGCTGGCAGATATTTCCGATTCTATCGGGGTCCCTGCTCGCATCCAACGCAGATGAGCTGGCAGACACAGCAACAAGCGATCTCTCGATTTTGGAAGGTCTTCCATCGACTTATCCTGGTTGCCGCTTCGGCCTCCGAACAGGGCCGAATTCTGCCGTGTGGGTGGCTGAAATGCGTGAGCCTCGTGCCGCATCCGTCCTATATCGCCTCGCGGGAACCTGCCCGGACAACGTTGAACAGGAATGGGATGGATTGACACTATTGAGCCGCGGATCCGGGAGTACTTACGCATTCTTCCAATGGCCACCAGATGCTCTATCGATGATACGACTCGGGACCGAATCTGATTCGTGTCTTGTTTTGCACGGGGATTTATCCTGGGTTCCTTTGCCTCCCTCTTCATTCAAGGGTTCACCTTATGTATATCTGAACCGTGCCGCAGTCTCAATGACCCCGGCATTCTTGTCTGACTTGCTCTTCGAGTATCCGGCGATCAATCCAGCAACTGTAGAGCCGCAACAGTATTCGACATCACGGCTGTCCGGTAAAAGTTCTGCTCCTGTCTCTCAACCGACATAAAACAAAAGCGTTATAGGCGTATTTCCCTTGCCGCGATTTGAAATGCGTGCCTACCTCCTGCCCGATAGCCCAGAATGAGGCGATGAACGAAGGCAAAACCGTCTTCTCTCAGTTGATCGGCTTTCTTCCTGACCGTGAGTTCCGCCGCTGTGTCGCCCGCTATGGCGGCGACCGCTACACCAAGACGCTCTCCTGCTGGGAGCAGTTTCTCGCCATGGCCTTTGCCCAATTGGCCTATCGCGAGAGCTTGCGCGACATCGAAGCGTGCCTGGGTGCGATTGGACCCAAGTTGTATCACATGGGTTTCAGCTCTTCGGTGGCGCGTTCCACGCTGGCCGACGCCAACGAAAGCCGCGACTGGCGCATCTTTGCTGACTTTGCGCAGGTGCTGATCCACACTGCGGTCAAGCTCTATGACAACGACGTGACCGGCATTCCAGACGTGCGCGATCTGTACGCGCTGGACTCGACCACTATCGATCTTTGTCTCGCGCTGTTTCCCTGGGCTAAGTTCCGCAAACATAAGGGCGCTGTCAAAATGCACACACTGCTCGATCTGCAAGGATCGATCCCCACCTTCATTCACATCACCGACGGCAAGGTGGCAGACGTGAACGTGCTGGACAAAATCAACCTTGAGGCCGGCGCGTTCTACACGATGGATCGCGGCTATATCGATTTCGAGCGGCTATATCGCTTCACGCTGGAATCGGCCTTCTTTGTCGTGCGCACCAAGACGAACGTATTACTTCAGCGGCGCTATTCGCGCCCGGTCGATAAGTCTACTGGCCTGCGCAGCGACCATACGGTGATTCTAACTTCCCTCGCGTCGGCGACGGCGTATCCAGATGCACTGCGCCGAGTCACCTATTGCGATCCGGAGACCGGCAAGCGCCTGAAGTTTTTGACCAACAACTTCACGCTGCCAGCGCTGGCCATCGCCGAAATCTACAAGAAAAGATGGGCTGTGGAGCTATTCTTTCGCTGGATCAAACAGCACCTGCGCATCAAAGCCTTCTATGGAACCAGCGAGAACGCGGTCAAAACGCAGATCTGGATCGCTGTCTCGGTCTATGTTCTGGTGGCCATCGTGCGAAAACGCCTTGGCATTGAAGCCAACCTCTACCAACTTCTACAGATTTTCAGCCTAACTCTGTTCGAGAAAACCCCCATTTTACAAGTACTTCAAAGATTTACATCTCAAGAGGAGTTACAGAATTCTTCCAACCAACTGATTCTGTTCGACTTTTAACCGGACAGCCGTGGTTCGACATGGCCAGTTAATTCCGGTTCCTCGCGGCCCTTGCAGCGTTCTGGTGTAGTCAGCCAGGAGCGGAAGACAGTGCAATTCGCTGATCCGGTTGCATGGCGCAGCAAGTCTGGAGTTACCCGCCGCCGTTAATCCTGTCTTTTGCAGCGGTGTGAGGCATCGTGCCTCACACCGCTGCGAATAGCCCCGGTTTGGGCTAGCCAAATCATATTCATGGCGGCACTCAATGCCACAGAAAGAGAGACACAAATGGATACAATACTTCCCGCAAAAACAGAGGCAATTGTCGCGCTGATAGTGGCTATAGACAGTTATCAAGGCGACCCAGGACCTGGAAGTTGGGTAATTGATTCAGGAAGATCATTCGTCGCACTTACATGGATCTTCGAAGATAATCACATTCCGTTTGAAACTAAAGGCGAGAGATTGTGGAGATCGTATGGAGGAGAAGAGATACTCACAAACGCCGGGTTATCGTTTGAGCACGTAGTTATTAAACTGTCCGGCCCGAGCAGATTTATGTCGGCCATTATTCCGGTGCGCGATTAACAAGTGGTGTTGCGCTTCGCGAGTCAAATTATCAACCAGCGGCAACTATGCCGCGGAAAGTGAGCTGCACATGCCTTCATATCCCTCGCGCATAGGCGCGATAATCGCACTGGAGGAGGCCATTGAATCTTATACCTTGTCGGGCGCCTATACAGGTCCAGGCCTCGGCAGATGGACCATCGATTCGCCGGGTAAATTCTTTATCGCCCTTACCTGGACGAGTCAGTTCACGACTAAACAATACGATGGATCGAGGCCATGGAAGGAATATGGAGGGAATGTAATTCTTAAATCAAGTGGACTACAATGTTGCCGAGTAATATCCGCTGAAACAGCTGACGGCAGTCACTTTTCATCCGGAATTATTTTGGTTGGCGGGTAATTCTTTGGGCCAGAAACCAAGTCAACAAGATAAACGAAACCCTGACATCTTGGCTACTGGTTCTTGTTGCGGCGAATTGCTATCCTATATTGGTATGCCTTGGATCGACCGCTGCTCTGCACGTCCCCAAGGTACCGTCACAACAGAGGCCGCTTGGCGCCAGGCGGCCTATTGCTATTCGCACAGTCTAAAACAAGCTGCATGCCGCGTTCTGAATATACGGTCGATCTATTTCGAGCGCGACTTGGGAACCATCCATCCCCACGGCAGCGTGAGGACGCCTTCTTCGAGCGGGCGCGCTTTGCCGCCATGCAGAACCACGCCGCGCACAAAAGATTGTTTGCGCTTCAAATCGTCTCGGAAGGCGCGAATCCCGCTCGCATCGCTCGATGTCACCTGGCTGCCCGACTTGATCTCCAGCGCGACCAGCTTGCCGGCCTCTTCCAGAATGAAGTCCACCTCATGCCCTGCTCGGTCGCGCCAATAGTGGACTTTGCGCTGTTGCGGATCGAGTGAACGCCATGTCTCCAGTGTCTGAAAGAGTGTCTGCTCCAGCCAGAACCCCGCGTCCATGCGCGCAGCCATATCGGCGGACGACCTGATTCCGGCCAGCCAGGCGGCAAGGCCGCAATCCGTCCACAGCAGCTTCGGAGCCTTGACCAGCACCGTCGCTGGGTTGGTCGCCAGCGGTCGGATGCGCGCAATCAGGCAGCCGGTCTCCAGCAGGTTCAAATACCGGTGCGTCGTCGGATGACTGAGCGCGGCGTACGCCCGCGCCGGCTCAATCGCCTGTGTGAGCGTGGTCTTGCCCGTCTGCCGCGCGCCCGTCAGTACCGTGACGGGCAGGACGCGAAGAGCGAATTGGAGATTGCGTGCAACCCAGCGCTGTTTCATTCTGTCCATCGCATGTAATAAATCATTTCATGCCGTGAAATGCAATTGAAATCGTGATGCCCCAAACAATCCCGTGACAAGCGACACCAACCCACTTCAACCAGCCACAAAGGAGTCCAGCCTATGTATATGGATAGCGCACAAGAAGTCGGCCGCGCCAAACGCGCCGCGTTTTACCTACGTGTTACGCCGTTCGATCCCGATCTTAAACTTGTCGAACTACGCCAGATGGCTGCAGAGCGCGGCTATGAGGTCGTTGCAGAGTTCATTGAAAAAGCCTCCGGCGCGAAAACCAAGCGTCCGGCCCTCGACCGGCTGCTCGTCGACGCCCGCCGAGGCCATTTCGATCTGGTCATCGTTTGGTCCTGTGACCGTATTGGCCGCTCAACTCGCCTCTTCCTCGATTTACTCGACGAACTCCACCGACTCCACATCGAGTTCTGCTCAGTCCGCGAAGGGATCGACACCGGCGGACCGCAGGGCGATGCCATCGCACTCCTAACCAGCTTACTTGCTCGACTTGAGCGAAACCTCACCAGCGAGCGAGTGCGTGCCGGTATGCGGCGTGCGCGCCTCGATGGCCAGCACATTGGTCGCAAACCCTTGGAACTTGATTGCGCCGCCATTTGCCTGGATCGCCATAATGGCCACAGCCTCCAACAAATAGCGAAAGACCACCGCATCTCCACTGCAACCGTACAACGAGTGCTCAAAAAGCAGCCGTCAAAACCCTTCGATGAATCCGTCTGAGCCAGTAATTATTTTGCGTTTCCAGAATGGTTCATCAATCATTGCAATTTCGCGCAGAGAGCAATGAAGGACACTAGCCAAGAATCTCTGATAAGCCTATGACAAAAGGTTATATTCCGCATTTGAACAATGCATCCACAACACAGGCTACCTGCTATAGATCGAATTGCCCGTACCCGAAAGTCTGGCACAAACATTTTAGTGATTGGAGACAGCCTGCCAACCCTACGGACCAAATCGTAAAATGAATTTGGTTCAATACTGGAAAAAGCCGCCCTGAAAGGCGGCTTTTTCAATTACACATAGCCCTGGGGACTTGCAAGCATCGGTACACCAGGACTTCATTTTCATGTATAGCAAAACTACTTCAAGAGGTCAAGGGCCACATCTGGCAATCCACTCAGGAGGAGTCGATCTTGCCTCAATTCAAGAACCTCCAAATACCTGATAATCTCGGTGGCTTCTTTACCAATTCGGATTAGAATCGCCTCGATCTCCAGTTGCTTCTCTGCCAAGCTGCCCTTCAGAACCTCTACAGAAGCGCGAGCCTGTGCATCCTCTTTTTCGACTTCCTCCCGTGGAATGGCATTAGTTGTGCGAATCAACTCATACGCCTGATTGAAAAAGCGTTCTGCATTTTCGATGCGATCCTTGATTTGCTCGCATTCAATTTGTTTCGAGCAGATCGAGATCAGCCGATCAACATAGGGTAAAAGATTCCTGGCACTATCACGACGGGGATGGCCCTCATTGATTCTTTTTGATAGTTCAAGCAATTTTTGGTATTCGAATATCAGGATAACCTTTTCACGCTCCAATCGCGTCATCTAATTGTCCTCCGGATTTATTCGTCTCGACGCCGGCGGAAAGTAAACCGCTCGTCTTGGCCGCTTTTGAATATTGCCAAAGTCTCTTGGTCGCCGAATTCTTCGAATCACTTCGCGGTTGGAGGCAATACGCCGAGCTTGCGCAATGTTACAAGCTTGTCTTCGCAAAGGATACCCATCACCAGCAAAATATCTGCCTTGCTCACGCATAAGATATCCGAGTTCTTCATCCTCCTCAAACAACTCGCCTCTCGCAGTATCCATGGGCAGATACGAAGGCGATTCGACCTCAGCCATCAGTTCGTGCGCTTCGGTCCACGCCCCAATGCGCGGAGTCAGCCCAGGAAACTCGCCCCGCGTCATGGCTTCCAGCTCAGCCTCAAACACAGCCCGCTCCATCTCACTGGTCATGTAGGCGGCCAGGTTTTCTTCGTCCGTCGGTTCTACGTTCTGCTCCTCATCAAATGAATTTGGATCCAACGGATCACTGTCATATTTCATAACAAACCTCAAGACCGGCAGCTGCCGGGAAGATCAGTCTGCCACATCCTGACTTGGAATAGCTCGCAACAATTTATTGTTTCTACGATTTCTGTATTCGTAGAGATACATTCTTGCAAATTTCTTTAACGTCATCGCCCATAAACTCGGTTGTGCCATCATGCGCACCAATCTGTATTGCATCGAAACAGACTACCCATCAACGGACTTGACATTCTCGAAGGCACAAAATGAATCCAGCTCACGATACTCTTCGCGATATCCTCTACTGCTCAAAATGCGACTTGGTCCAGTTTGAATCAACCACCGGCGCCTGCCGTCACTGCAACAGCAAGCTGGAAAGTTTGCTTCTCAATCGGAGAAGGTACTCAATACTGTCCACCTCCAACAGCCTGCCCGCCGCTCCCCTCGCCAAGCGCATCGGTGCCACAATTCGAAGCCTCAGGAAAGAGCGAAAGCTGAGCCAAGCGCGGTTCTCTGCATCCATCGGCGCTGCACGTGCAGGCCTTTCACGAATCGAGCGAGGCCTCGCGCTCCCAACGCTGAAAACCCTCGAACGGGTCGCAACCGCTCTCAACATGGACATCCTCGACCTCTTCATCCGAATTCGCTGATGCAGGCCTCGATTCACAACCAACTTTCGGAGGATTCAGAATGATTTGCGTAATTACACTTTTTGAAGTTGAGACAGTGAATGTGACCGCTTTTGCCTCCGCGTTTGACGGACCATGGCAGAGGATATCTAGCCGTTTGCCAGGCCACGTTCATACGCAATTGCTCCGGCGGGCCAACGGTCTTCTGTTTTTCCTCGTGCAGGACACTTGGGAATCTGAGCGCGATCTCGCAAACGCCGAGAACAATGCTGAAGTCTACAGCTTTCGTCAATCGCTGCGCACTCTCGTAGGCTCCCATCAATGCCTGGGACTCTTTCGCTTCCGCGACCAGTGGGAGCAAGAATTGAACACTGATCGCACATACCGCCATCCATCTGAGATACGGCTTTGGGAGATGGACTAACAAAGTCCGTGAGGCCATGCGCGCATTATTCTCTCACGGAGCCACCTTATCCATATAAATATCCTGTGTCGGCGCAGCATCTTGTTGGCACCGGACCATCGACCTTTTCCGGTCTTCTTCTCCCCCTGTAACTTTCCTCGTTGACGAGCAGACTCCATGCCGCACTCCAGTGCTATATTGATGAGCGGGAGAATAGCACCATGAGCATAACCAGTTTGATTTCCGGAATCGACGCCGAAATCTCTCGGCTTCAAGAGGCACGCGCGCTGCTGGCCGGTACGTCGTCACCGATAGCGAAGAAGAGAGGTCGTCCAGCAGGGGCAGTGAAGGCCGTGGCCAAGCCTGCAAAGGCCGCCAAGAAGGCGAAACGCACTCTCTCCCCCGAGGGACGCGCCAGAATTTCAGCAGCTGCGAAGGCGCGGTGGGCTGCAAAGAAAAAGGCAGCAAAGAAATAGTAACGCGAGGAAGGAGCCGGACTCAGTTGGCCGTCGCGGCAAACGACAACCAAGTGTGCCCGACTCCCCTCATCTGGACGGCTACTCTGCCTCAAGGGCAATGAGGCCCGCCGTAGCCACTCAAACATTTCTGGAATAGTGATGGCTTTGGGTTTTGTTCGCCCCATTCCGCTTCGAGATCATACAACCTCACGTTGTTCGGGTTTATGCCAAGATTCGGCCAGCGTGCAATAGCGTGCAATGGTCGACGGCAACCGTGGCATTTATGGCAACCATGGCAACGTAGAATCTGTAACTTACTGATTATACAAGAGGTTAAAAGGTTCGATCCCCACTAGCCGCCCCAACAGAAAATAAAGAACTTAGCTAAGGAACCTCTGAAAAACGCCGAGTTATAAACCTGCGAGAGCGATCATTCTCCTTGCACAGGGGAAATCGGTGGTTTTTCAGCCCCAGTCAGCATTCATTTTTCCCGTCGGAGACGTTGTGGGCTCCGGCGGGCACACTACGCCCCCAGAGGGGCCAGCCGAAGGTTGATCTTGGCCAGTCGCTTGCGGTTCTTGTAGAGGTTGGCCAGCGCGAAGGCCGCGCACAGCCATTCGTGATTCTTCTTCAAGCCGCGATAACGAACCTTGGTGAAGCCGAAGACACGCTTCAGGATGCGGAAGGGCCACTCCACCTTGGCTCTAACTCGCGCCTTGACGCGGTTCTTGCGTTTCTCGACTTCATCCGCGCCCGCTTTCGTTTTTACTCGCCGAGAGGTCATATCTTGCGCCTGAGGCGCGGCCGCGCGGATCGCCTCGGTCTGTCCTTGATAACCCGCATCTCCCCACACTTTCGTCTCGTCGCCGTGCAGTAGCTCGGGCAGCATATGCACGTCGGAAACACTGGCCGCAGTCGAGCAGACCGAGTGCACAATGCCTTCCTTCGAATCAACCCCGATGTGCGCTTTCATGCCGAAGTACCACTGGTTCCCCTTCTTGGTCTGATGCATTTCCGGGTCGCGTTCCCTTTTCTCGTTCTTGGTCGAGCTGGGCGCATGGATGATCGTCGCATCGACGATCGTGCCGGTCGTGATACGGATGCCGCGGCTTTCAAGATAGTGGTTCACGGCGTCCAGCATCTGGCCACATAAATCGTGCTCTTCAAGCAGGTGGCGGAAGTTCAAGATCGTCGTCTCGTCCGGCGCCGGGGCGCGGCCCAGATCGATGCCGACAAAGTGCCGCAGCACCGCCGACTCGTAGAGAGCGTCTTCCACGCTGGGGTCCGACAACGCAAACCACTGTTGCAGAAAGTAAACCCGCAGCATGATCGCAAGACCCACCGGCTTGCGGCCGGTCTCGCCCTTCGAATAGTGCGGCTCAACCAGCGCCTGCAACTCGGACCAGGGCATCACGGCTTCCATCTCATCCAGAAACTGCTCCCGCCGTGTCTTCTTCGTGTAGCGCTGAAACTCTGCCTGCCGGGCCAAAGTAAGTTGCTGCATTCGTGATCCGCCTCTAATTACAGCTTCACACTGAAGCCATAAGGATCAAAGAGTTTTTCAGAGGTTCCCTAATGTAATCCCAGCGTGCGATTCCTGTTAGGAGAGTTCACACGTCTCCTGTAGGAATAGGTGTTGCCCTGCCGATGCTCCAGGAAGATAGATCGCACATTCAACACCTTTGAAACGCGGAACTACATTTGAGCATGAAGCCGGACAGCCTCCAATGCCATTGATTCGGGACTTGGCATTAATAGTTGCGTCCCGCAACTTGCCTAACTTCAGTTGCAATACAATCTATTGAACTTCCGGTGCCAATCTTCCTTGATCCTGTCTGCGTTTCAGAAATTCAAATTCCTAATAATTCATCCTCGGTCATTGTTTTCGCAAATGTCCTCTACCAATATTGTGCACGTATTGCCAAGAATTACTTTCTCGTACTACTTGACTCCAAGAGGAACATTATAAGGGGATCATAGAAAGCTGTCGTTTTTCAAAAAACATAAATCTCTGCTCTGTTGGCCGTTCTCCTATAGAGTTCACTCATGATATTCGTAATAATAGTTATTAATTCTATCTAGGAAAATGCGCATGAATAACTCAAAACGCAACGCTATCAAATGTCAGTTTACCACAAAAGCGATACCAGTTAGCGAATCTGCAACTGGGGAGGTTCAAATGAATTCGTATGTGTCTATAGAACCGTTTGTTGATGCAGACAAAATTGCTGCGTTTCTTGACGAGCCGCGAAAAGTGATTATCAAAATGGCTCGAGAGGGAATGATTACCGCTTACCCATTCTCCGGCAATAAGCGGAAAACTTACAAATTCAGGCGTTCAGAAGTTGCCGCCGACATGGCTCGCCTTCGCCGGCCGAGCAAAGCCTTGGACGGCGGTCACGCTGATATTTAGAAGGAGAAGTAGGAATGCCTAAACAAGCTAAAGGATGGTTGCGCCGGAAAAACTATGCAGAAGGAGAAGTGTGGCTTTACTGTTTCTACACCTGTCGACCCACAGACAAGAAGCGCGTTGAGAATTATGAGATTATCGGCCTAGTTCGGGACTTTCATTCAGAGGCAGAGGCTTGGCAAGAAGCCAGCAGACTAGGGTATTGGAAACTTCTCGATCCCAGCATCTCTCTATCAAGAACCTTCGGTGAAATTGCTCAACACTGGCGCAAGGAAGAGCTAACGAAGACGGGTGCCATTGGCAAGCGGGCCGCAGAAACCATCTCGACACATGAATCGATGCTGGACGGGTACATCCTCCCCAGGTGGGCAGAAGTAAAAGCATTGAAGATGCAACCCGTTGATATTGAAAGTTGGTTTGAGGAATTGGCGATCACGCCGAATATGAGGTACTACCCCGAAGGCCAGCATGCGCCAAATGGCAAGCCGGAAAAGCCGCTCAACTGGGGAAGCATCCAGAAAATCAAAAGCACAATGTCTCTGGTGTTTTCCCATGCTCTTCGAAACAAGCTGATCCCTGTTGCCGTCGAATCCAACCCATTTCGTGATTCCAAGGAACTTGGCGGAGTCCGCTGCAAGGCCAGTACGGAGTATGAAGCGACGGTAGTTTCCCCGGAACAGATGATCATCATTCTCCGTTGTCTCGACACTCCGTTGACGCAGATGGAGTGGATGATGGCCCTGCTGCATGCCACTACAGCAGTTCGCCCAGAAGAAGGGTTCGCACTGAAATGGAAGGATATTGACTGGGAGAATGGACAAATCAACTTGTGCAGAGCTTGGTCAAAGGGGAAGCTGACAGAAGGGAAGAACGAAGATTCCATGGTGCCAGTAGCCATGCATCCAGTCTTAGCGAACTTCCTGCTGGAATGGCGCAAGCAATCGCCATACCCGGAAGAGGAGGACTGGGTATTTCCGAGCATCAAGCTCAAAGGCGCCAAGCCGAGGACGGCGTCAATTGCAGCCCAGGACTACCTCCGCCCGGCGGCGGTCTTTGCCGGCGTCATCGAGGAGGGATCGTCGAAGCGCTTCGGCTGGCATAATCTGCGCCACTCGTTGGCGGAGTTCCTTGCCGGTGAGGTCGATCCGGCGGTCACGATGAAAACGTTGCGCCACAAAAAGATCGCCACGACGATGGAACGATACACCCATCGGATTACCAGCAAACAACAGGCAGCCCAGGGATTATATCTGACAGCGATAGGGAAAATGCCGAAGCAGAAAAAGGGCAAAAAGGGATGAATTTGAGTGATCGCGGGTTGGAATGCGGGTTGAAGAACTCTACCGATAAACCGTAAGTTATTGATTTATATGGTAGGCACGACTGGATTCGAACCAGCGACCTCTTCCGTGTCAAGGAAGCGCTCTAACCAACTGAGCTACGCGCCTGAAATGCACTTAAAACAGTCTATCAGGATTGGGGGCGCGAGGAAAAGTGTGGGCGAGTGTACCCGCCATGCTGTACTATCGGGAGTTGGATTCCTGAAGCCGCCATGAACGATGCTGCAAGCATACGATTTCACCGCTACCGCACTGCTCCCAACCTGTTGACGTTGTTGCGCATCTGTATGGCGCCGTTCCTAGTTACGGCCATCCTGGAGGGCAGGTATGGGCTAAGCTTCGGGCTCTTCGTGGTCGCTGGGCTGACCGACGCGCTGGATGGCCTACTGGCGCGCCTGCTGAAACAGCGCAGCCTGCTGGGTGAGTACCTGGACCCGGTGGCCGATAAACTGCTGCTCAGCACGCTCTTTCTGGTGCTTATGCATATCGGGCTGATTCCGCTGCGGGTAACGGTGTTGGTCTTCGGCAGGGATGTCGGCATTCTAGTCGTTGCGGCAATTCTTTATGCGGCCACTGGGCGGCGGGAGTTCGCTCCCAGTCTGTTGGGCAAAGCCAACACGCTCGCGCAAGTTGCCGCTGTGGCTGCGGTACTGCTGCAAGCCATGTTGGTCCAACGCATGATCTCATTGCACTGGGTGGCAATCTTCGAGGCTTGGGCGCTCTTTGCCACCATGGTGCTGACCGTCGCCTCCGGGTTGCATTACTCCTGGATAGCGGCGCGGCGTGTCGGCACACAGGCCAGCAACGGGCACAGCGCCAAGTAATGCGGGCTGCCGACGCTTTAGGCGTCTTCTAGGCTGGATTCGGTTTCGACGGTCTCTTCAATCTCCATGTCGCGGAATTCGTCGGAGTCAAAGACATCGCCACAGTCCAGGCATTCGACAAACTCGCTGTCTTCGTGCCTGGAAACGATGCGTACCTTGGGATGTTTGCAGAGGCTGGCCATTGCTCGCTGTTTCGGTGAAATAAACTGCCCTTCCCGCAAATTGTATCGATAAATCCATCTTTTTCCTACTGGAATTTATTGAATATTTTGATTCGCCTGCAAAAAATTCCCACTTGGATTCCAATCCAACCGGGGACGCTTCCCGGCAGTTGCCAAAAGTTTTTGCTCAGGGCTTGTAATCCCGACAGAAACGGTCGTATACTGAATACGGACCGAAGAAGTCGGATATTCAATGCTCAAGCTGACCAAAAAAGCGGATTACGGACTGATGGCACTCAAGTTCCTGGCGGAGCATCCAGAGAGTGTCGCGCTCAGCGCCAAGGATGTGGCCGACGCCTATGGGATTCCGGCGCAGTTGCTGGCCAAGATCTTGCAGCAGTTGACCAAATCTGGGCTGCTCAAATCGCACGCCGGGATGAACGGCGGCTATGCGCTGGCGCGGGAGGCGCGTTCGATCTCGGCCTTCGAAGTGATTCTGGCCATCGACGGGCCGTTTTTTATCACCTCGTGCAGCAAAGGCAAGACCGGTTGCGAGTTGGGGTTGAGTTGCACCATCAAAGAGCCGCTGGCGCGGGTGAATGAGACCATCGCCGGGGTTTTAAAGAGCATCAGCATTCAAGATCTTGCGGAACATGAACAGCCCGCGGCACGGAAAAGCAATGCGCGTGAGCTGGTTGCATTGAAGTAGTAATGAGCGGAGTTAGCGTTCAGCGAAGTTCGCCACGCAACTAACACCGCTAACCAAGGATGGAGAGACAGATGAGCACAATTACCAGCCAAGTAGAAGTGCCGACCGGTGTAAGCCTTCCGATTTACATGGATAACCACGCTACCACGCCGCTGGACCCGCGCGTGCTGGAGGCGATGATGCCCTACTTCACCACGAAGTTCGGCAATGCCGCCAGCCGCAATCACTCCTTTGGATGGGAGGCGGAGCAGGCCGTGGAGAATGCGCGCGAGCAGATTGCGCAACTGATCGGTGCTACGGCCAAGGAGATTATCTTCACCTCCGGTGCCACCGAGTCCAATAATCTGGCTATCAAGGGCATTGCCGAAATGTATCGCGAGCGCGGCAACCACATCATTACCCAGGTGACCGAGCACAAAGCGATTCTGGACACCTGCAAGCGTTTGGAGAAGCACGGCTATCGCGTCACCTATCTGCCAGTGAAGGCCGATGGATTGATCGACCTCGACGATCTAGCGCGGGCGATGGACGAGAAGACCATCCTGGTTTCGATCATGACGGCCAACAACGAGATCGGCGTCTTGCAGCCCATCGCCGAGATCGGCAAGCTCTGCCATGAGCGCGGTGTCCTCTTCCATACCGATGCGGTGCAGGCCGTGGGCAAGGTTCCCATCGACGTACTCGCAGACAACATTGACGTGCTCTCGCTGAGCGGGCACAAGCTTTACGGACCGAAGGGCGTAGGCGCGCTGTACGTTCGCCGGCGCAACCCGCGCGTGCAGATTGCCGCGCAGATTGACGGTGGCGGCCACGAGCGCGGTATGCGCTCCGGCACGCTCAATGTCCCTGGGATCGTCGGCCTGGGCAAGGCCTGTGAGATTGCTCAGCAGGAGATGACGGCGGAGGCCGCGCGAGAGACCGCACTGCGTGATCGGCTGAAAGATAAGCTGGAAGCAAATCTCGACTACGTTCATGTGAACGGATCGATGGATCATCGCCTTCCCGGCAATCTGAATATGAGCTTTGTCTATGTTGAAGGTGAATCGCTGCTGATGGGCATCAAGGACATTGCTGTGTCGAGCGGTTCGGCCTGCACCTCGGCGACGCTGGAGCCGTCCTATGTACTCAAAGCTCTCGGCTTGGGTGACGATGTAGCCCATAGTTCGATCAGATTTGGATTGGGCCGTTTTAACACTCAGGCCGAAGTGGATTATGTCGCCGACAAGGTCATCGAAGTCGTCAAGCATTTGCGCAAATTGTCGCCCCTTTATGAGATGGTGCTGGACGGAATCGACCTCACCAAAATTCAATGGGCGGCGCACTGAAAGCTAAACCGCGGCTTCCCCCGCAGAAGGAGCAAACAACATGGCATACAGCGAGAGAGTGATCGACCACTACAACAACCCGCGCAACGTGGGCCAACTGGACAAGGGATCGACGGAGGTCGGTACGGGTCTGGTGGGCGCGCCGGAGTGCGGCGACGTGATGCGCCTGCAGATTCGCGTCAACCCCGCGACGCAGGTCATCGAAGAGGCCAAGTTCAAGACCTTTGGCTGCGGCTCGGCGATTGCCAGCTCTTCGCTGGCGACGGAGTGGATCAAGGGCCGCACCGTCGACGATGCGCTGGGCATCAAGAACACCGACATTGTCAAAGAGCTTTCGCTGCCGCCAGTGAAGATTCACTGCTCGGTGCTGGCCGAGGATGCAATTCGCGCGGCCATCGGCGATTGGAAGAAGAAGAACGGCGCAGCACAGCCGGTCGAGGCCGAAGCGGTTGCTGTGTCGCTGTAAATAACGTGATTGTAACGGTGTAAGATGCACGGTAAATCGATGAAGCGAGTTTGTTTTGTAGTAGCTTTAATGGCCACGTTCCTTCTGTTTGGGGATGTAATGGGACATAGCCAGACTTTGTCTGTTTCCATTCCGGCTTTACATCTCACCGGAAAAGAACGGATTACTGGATTTGAGATCCATGTGCGATCCGGCATGATTGCGCGATTGCCAAAAATGCCAAAAGGATGGAGTATTTCTATCGACAATGATCCGTCGTGGAATACTACCATCCGTGGATCGATTGCAGTAGGTGCTGCTGCAGTGGACTCGGATTTCTTTCGGGATTTTTTGGTCGTTGAAGTCGAGGATAATTCATTCGAGCATCTGCCTTTTGATTTGAAAGGCGAAGTCGATGTCAACGAAGATCTTGTGGATGGTAGGCGAATCAAACTTGTGAATAAAGACTTCTTTGTCAAAGTAGTTGTTGACAAAAAGAGCGCAGTACAAAAAAAGAGGTAGACATTATGTCGAACATCGTTAGCATCGAATCACCACCAACGCCGGAAGCAATCGTGGCGCAGTCTCACTTAGCCGCGCCGCAGCAGGGTCTTCAAGTCACCGACAAGGCCGTCAAGCACATCCGCATTGCGATGGCCAAGGAAGGCATCTCGCCGCAAGAGGGCGGGCTGCGGCTAGGCGTGATGGGCGGCGGCTGCTCCGGGCTTTCGTACTCCATCAAGTTCGACACGCAGCCCCGCGAGCGAGACCGCATCTTCGACTTCGATGGCGTGCGCGTCTTCGTCGATCCCAAATCGTTCGTCTACCTGCATGGCATGACGCTCGATTACGAAGAGACGCTGATGCGCCAGGGCTTCAACTTCATCAACCCCAACTCGACACGCTCCTGCGGCTGCGGATCATCATTTTCCTAGATTCTTCCGTGAACCGTTGTTCCGTGCCATTCCGGGCTGAAGCATTTATGATGAAGAACGTTTGCACGCCGGAGTGTATTAGAGGGTGATGCAGCGATAGGTGGAAAGATGAACAAGTCGGTTCGTAAAGCGAGATTCATTTGTCTCTTGTCAGCTATTCTTTTTGTTTCATCGTATGCACGGGCGCAATGGGCGGAGATGGTCTCCGATAAAGACGCGGAGGAGCGCATCGCTTGGTGGCGGGATGCTAAATTCGGCCTCTTCATGCACTGGGGCGTTTACTCGATCCCTGGGCGTGGCGAGTGGGTTCAATGGCATGAGCAGATTCCTGTGGACGAGTATGCAAAGCTCGCCGATCAGTTTCATCCCGACAAGTTTGATCCCGATGCTTGGGCAGTTCTGGCCAAAGACGCTGGCATGAAGTACACCGTGCTGACGGCGCGCCACCACGATGGATTCGCGCTCTTTGACGATCCTGAATCCAATTTCACGGCGGTCAAATCCGCCGCGCATCACGATTTTGTCGCCGATTATGTAACCGCAGTGCGCAAGGCGGGGCTTCATGTAGGTCTGTATTACTCTCCGCTTGATTGGCGCTACCCCGGCTTCTTCTTTCCTGGCATCTACCGGCCCAGCGCCGATGAGTTGCGTGCGCAGTACCATCGCCAATTGAACCAGTTGGCCTCGCATTACGGCAAGCTCGATATTCTCTGGTTTGATGGCGGCGGCGGCGATTGGCTGGGCTTCGGCGGAGTCCAATTTACCGGCGGCGGATGGGCCGCGCGCCCCAAGAATCAGCGCTATTCCGGCTCCTTCAGTTGGCAGGACGATGAGGCCGTCAACAATCTGAGAAAGTTGCAGCCGTCGATTATCATCAACGACCGCACCGATGCCGCCGCGGATTACCGTTCCAGAGAAGGCGACCGCGCGCTCGGCGATTTTGAAAGCCGCTACCCTTGGGAGCTTTGCACAACCATCACCGATGGACCATGGGGATATCAGCCGGACGCGAAGATCAAGCCTCTGGACTATCTCATTCGACTGTTGGTCTCCGCCGTCGGGCGCGATGGAAATTTCATCCTCAACGTAGGTCCCCGGCCCGATGGACAGATCGATCCGGCGCAGGCCACTCGGCTGCGCGAGATCGGCGCATGGCTTCGTCAGAACGGCGCGAGCATTTATTCGACGCGCGGCGGCCCTTATCTGCCCGGCGATTTCGGAGTTTCAACCTATCGCGGCAACAAAGTCTTTTTGCACATTCTCAACCCCGCTGGCACAACGCTCACGCTGCCCGCGCTGCCGGCAAAAATTCTCGGCTGCTCCTATCTCGGCGGCGGAGAAGCCTCATGCAAGCAGAGCAGTGATGGAGTGGAGGTTGCTCTTGGCAAGTCTTCGGATGGAATCGACACCATCGTAGAAATCACGCTTGAAAGCCAAGCGGCAGCGATCAAGCCGATTCCAACTCCGCTCACGCCAAAGGCGGAAGCCGGAAAGCAATAGGGTTTTCTGGAGTCTGTCAAAGTTTATTTTCCTGAGTGAAAGCGCACCTCACTCCTCGAAGTTGTATTGGAAAGATCGTACGAGTTCAACTATGTTCAAAGTCCTCGATTCCGCGGTTCCCATCGCCTGTTGGTCGTGCTCCATCGGCCATAATGATTCCACGCTTTTTTGCCCGCATTGCAGCAAGATTCAACCGCCTCCGGGCGGCGATTATTTTTCCGTCTTTGGCTTGGAGCCGAAGCTCAATCTGGATCTGCCCGCGCTGGAGCATGAGTTTCATCGCCTCAGCCGCAAGCTCCATCCAGACCGTTTTGCCCGCGCCGAGGAGAACGAGAAGGAGTGGAGCCTGGCGGACACGGCGCTGCTCAATGACGCTTATCGCACGCTGAAAGATCCCTTGCGTCGCACCGAATACCTGCTCAAGCTGCTGGGCGTTGTGGAAGCCGAACCCAAAGACGATAAGGCCGCGCGCGTGCCCGCCGATCTGCTCGAAGAAGTCTTCGAGTTGAATATGCAGATCGAAGAGATGCGCGCCAATCGCCAGACCGGCGCGGAAGACGCGGCTCTGGAAGCAGCTCTTACCCAAGCCATGATGAAGACAGAAGCCTTGCTCGCTGCCGTGGATGACGATCTGCGCGTTGAATGGCGGAAGTGGGACGAGGGAGAAAAAGCCGGGCGCAGCGCTGCACAAAAACGTATGGTGGCCCTCCTCGACCGGCGGCGTTACTTGAGCAACCTGGTCCGTGACGTGACCGAAACCCTGGGAGCATAGAAAGAAGATATGGCGCAATTGAACTCAAGCGGCCGCGTTGTCGGAATTGATCTCGGAACCACCAACTCTCTGGTCGCAACCATGGAGGGAGATACGCCGTTTGTAATTCCCGGCGTGGATGGCTCGAACCTTGTGCCATCGGTGGTGGCCCTCGATCCCATCCCGCCCACTGGCGGGAAGCCCACGGTCACCGTTGGCAATAGCGCGCGCAAGGCGCTGATTCAGACGCCGGAGCGGGTCATCTACTCCGTCAAGCGGCTGATGGGCCGCGGCCTGGAAGAAGTTCAGAATGAGCTGAAGCTCTTTCCCTTTCACTTGGCCAAGGATGTAGAGGCCGGTAAAGTCCCGCGCATTCAGTTGGGCGAACTGCGCTTCACGCCGCCAGAGATTTCCGCTTACATTTTGCGCCAGCTCAAGCGCAACGCCGAGCGCTTCTTTGGATCGCCGGTCACGCAAGCGGTCATCACCGTGCCGGCCTACTTCAACGATGCGCAGCGCCAAGCCACCAAAGACGCAGGCCGCATGGCTGGACTCAATGTGCTGCGCTTGGTCAACGAGCCCACCGCAGCCGCGCTCGCCTACGGACTCGACCGCGCCAAAGCAGGCACCATCGCGGTTTATGACTTCGGCGGCGGAACTTTTGACATCTCCATCCTCAAGCTGCGCGACGGCATCTTCGAAGTGCAATCCACCAACGGCGACACACACCTAGGCGGCGACGACATTGACAACCTGCTGCTTGCCATCGCGCTCAATGAGATTCACGCCGAGCATGGCGTCGACCTGCGCCTGCATTCCGGCGCGGTGCAGGCCGTGCGCAAAGCGGCCATCGAAGCCAAGATTCTGCTCTCTACCGAGCCGGTGGCGCACCTGAATATCGAGCTACCCAATGGCGATCTATATCAGAGAGAGATTCCCCGCGACGTCTTTGAGCTGCTCATTGAGCCGGTCCTCAAGCGCACCGAAGGCCCCTGCAAGCGGGCGCTGACCGACGCAGAACTTACCCCTGAGCAGATCGACGAAGTGGTGCTGGTCGGCGGCTCCACGCGCATCCCCGCCGTCCGCAAGCTCGTTGACCAGCTCTTTCATCTCACCCCGCGCGGCAAGAAGCCGCATACAGAACTCAATCCCGATGAAGTTGTCGCTCTCGGCGCGGCCGTGCAGGCAGATATTCTGGCCGGCGCATCAAAATCTACTGAAGAGATGTTGCTGCTGGACGTGACCCCTCTCTCGCTGGGCATCGAGGCCTTGGGCGGCACTGTTGCGCGCATCATTCAGCGCAACTCGACGATCCCCGCCTCGGCCACGGAGCACTTTACTACCGGCGTAGAAGGCCAGACCAACGTCGCGATTCACGTCTTGCAGGGCGAGAGAGAACTGGCCTCCGATTGCCGGTCGCTGGCGCGCTTTGACTTGAAGGGCATTCCGCCGATGAGCGCCGGGCTGCCGCGCATTGAAGTCAAGTTTCTTATCGACGCCGACGGCATCCTGCATGTGACTGCGCGCGAACAGAGAAGCGGACAGGCAGCGCAGATTGAAGTCAAGCCGACTTATGGCCTGACCGACGAACAGGTTGAGAGCATGATTCTCGAATCCTTTGACAACGCCGAGGCCGATTTTGCCAAGCGCCTGCTGATTGAAGCGCGCAACGAGGCGGAGACGATTCTGACTGCCGTCGAGCGCGCGCCGCAAAGTCCTGCATGGGCCTTGTTGCGCGGCGAGGAGCAAGCGGCGATCAACGCCGCGCGGGACCATCTGGTGGAAATCAAAGAGGGCGAGAACTCCGCGCAAATCCGCGAGGCGACGCTGGCGCTCGATCAGGCCACGCGCCGCTTTGCCGAGCTGATGATGGAAGCTGCCGTATCGAGTGCACTGACCGGCAAGACAATGAGCGATGCAGGTGAAGAGTTGTCCGAAGCCGTTACCGCGCCGCACGCCATGGCACCGGCAGAGTTCAAGTAGTGAGTAAGCGTTTGAAGCGTATGCTATCGTAATCGGTAAGGAGGAACAATGATGAAACGTTCGAAGATTCTTGCTCTTACCGTCGCGGCTTTTCTTTTACCGGCATTCCCGCTTACCGCTTATGCCGCCGATTCCAAGGATTATCCGGTCAAGGTGCATATAACCGCCTCAGAACTCAGGAGTGATTGTTACAATTTGGGCCAAGCTGTTAACTGTCCGAATGTTCAGTTTCTAACAGTGTTCATTGAGGGCAAGAAGTACACGCTGAAACACAAAGCCTTAGTCCATACCCTCTATCCCATCCATCCAGGAGATTATTCGGCTCGCATGACCGAGGATGAACAAAAGAGTGCGGGGCAGTACGAGCGCGAGTATGAGATCCTCTTTTCGGATGGCAAGACAGAAGCGTACCTGGTCGTTGGTGAATCCGAGTAATGCCGGGTGCCCCACCCTCGCCGCGTATTTGTTTTTGCGGCTAGGGTGGGAGTCCACGAAGCCAGTAGGGAAGGACGAATCTTATGAGCGAACAGACCAACAAAAACATTCCCGCCGAGAAGCTCGTCCGTGTCACCTTTCTTCCTGAAGGCCGCACGGTGGAGTTTGAATTCGGCACGCTGCCCTATGAGCATCACGGCAAGCCGATGTCCTTCCTCGATGTTGCCGAGAACAACGACATCTTCCTCGATCACGCCTGCGGCGGCGTCTGCGCCTGCTCCACCTGCCATGTAAAGATCAAGTCAGGCGCCAGCGGGCTGACGGAAGCTGACGATGATGAACTGGACCGCCTCGACATGGCTGCCGATCAGCAGTTGAACTCGCGGCTGGGCTGCCAGGCCGTCATCACCCGCCCCGGCGACTACGTGGTTGAGATTCCCGCGTGGAACCGCAACTACGTGACCGAAGGCAAGCCGCTCAACCTGGCGGAAGAGAAGTAAGTCTAGCGCCAAAGACGCAGGTCCTTCGACTGCGCAGGTTGCAAAGAACGCGCCCTGCTCCGCTCAGGATGACAGGTTATTTGATATGAAACGGTAAAACTTGAAAAGGAGAGTTATTGCAATGCCGCGCGCAATTCACTGGACCGACGCCGAAGAGATCGGCATTCAACTCGAAGAGAAATTCCCCGGCCTTGACCCGCTCACGGTGCGCTTCACCGATCTGCACCGCTACGTAACTGAGCTGGAAGGCTTTAATGACGACCCCTCCAAGTCGAATGAATCGCGCCTGGAAGCCATACAGATGGCTTGGCATGAGGAGTTCGAGGACGCGCAGAAGTAATTGATTTGTATGGATGATAAGAAGCGCTCTGCCGTCCCGCGAAGCCAGCCACTGCGAGGAAGATGGATGGTGTTGGCTTCTTACCCATCGCCAGAAATAAGCGAAGGATGGGGCACCTAACTTTTTGTGTGCGCCCCCTGTCCGTTTTATCCCGCACATCGGCAACGCAACTCTGCCCACAAGCCGACAAAAAAGCGAGATTTTGTCCACCTGCAAGCTGACGAAATCGCGATCTCGGGCTGGCAGGGTGAAAATGTCCGTGTACAGGCTGACGAAAAAGGAGCGGATATCGCATTACAAGCGGACAAAAAGTTGAAAAATAGCCCGATAAAATGCTGTTTATGGATGATTTTCCGGCAGATTTTGGGCGGGTTTTGCAGCAGGTTCGGAGCGGGGATCAGGCGTCAGGGATCAGGGATCAAAAAAAGCCGGCCGGTTCGTGTTTGTGGTTCCCCCTTTGGCAAGCAAACAAGAACGCGCCAAGGAGGGACACCGAGTCTTTGTTGGAAGCTCCGAGACCAGAATCAACTGATCTCAATTACATCCGTAGCGGCAGCGGCGGCGGATTCCGCCTGCACCATTAGTTTTTCCGCGACGGCATAGAACTCCACCGCCTGCGGACTCTTGGGGCCGGCCAGCGCAACGGGAAGGCCGCGGTCGCCGCCCTCGCGGATGGCCGGAACCAGCTCAATCGACCCCAGGAACGGCACGCCGAATTGCTTGGCCGTCCGCTCGGCTCCGCCCTTGGAGAAGATGTCGATCTCTTTCTGGCAGTGCGGGCAAGTGAAGTGGCTCATGTTCTCGACGATACCCAGCACCTCGACGTTGACCTGAGCAAACATCTCCAGCGCCTTGCGCGCGTCTTGCAGGCTGACGTCGCTGGGCGTGCTGACGACCACCGCGCCGGTCAGCGGCACGGTCTGCACCAGCGAGATCACCACGTTGCCCGTGCCCGGAGGCAGATCGACGATCAAGTAGTCCAGTTCGCCCCACTCGACCTGCTGCAGAAACTGGCGGATGATCTGATGGAGCATCGGTCCGCGCATCACCAGCGGCTTGTCGCCGGGGGAGATGTAACCGATGGAGACGGTCTTGACGCCGTGGGTATCATTGGGCAGGATGCGGTTGTCAGGGCCGACCCGCGGCGGCTGGGCATTGCCCATCATCAGCGGTACGTTGGGTCCGTAGATGTCGGCGTCGATGAGGCCGACGCGCTGGCCGAGGCGGCTGAGCGCAATGGCCAGGTTGACGGCGACCGTGGTTTTGCCGACGCCTCCCTTGCCGGAACCGATGGCGACGATCTTCGAGACTCCCGGCAAAGCGACGGGCGCGGGTGGAACGGGTGCGTGGGCCATTCTCTGTGTTGCTCCTTTAGTTGAAAATTCGATGTTTGATTATTCGTCCGAGTGCATGACTGTCTTCAATTCTTCGGTAAACCTGCTCTTGATGTCCCGCGCCTGATATTCCATTTCGGGGAATAGACTAGCCTCTCGTATTCCGCAGATTTCCAGTTCACGCAATATGCTCGGCTTAATTGTAGCGGGAATCCTGAATTTTGTTAGTTGAAACAGTAAAACATCTGGATCGCCGGGCGGAATGAACTCCTTTCCATCGAAATATGCGCCGCCATGCAGTGTGAAACATCCATGCTGCAATTTGATGCGGTCAGTAAGATGACGCGATTGAATCGGTATGATATTGGAAAATGCCCGGGTAATGTCCTGGTTGAAAAAAGGAATCGAATTTCCGTTCATATCTACAGTATTTTGGAATGTAAATCTGACCTCTACAGATACTAGCCGTATCTGCTGAGAATGCACCATGAGCATAAATCTTTGACGTGCAGAGTCCACCTTGAGAGTGCGAATGGGAATCCCGTTAATCAGTGAATCATCGTCTAACATCCCATCTGTCTTATATATAAGTTGGTTGTAAAAATCGAAAGTACTTGAGGATAATATTTGGATTTTCATGAGTGGGTTAAGAGTGTAGTCTCGTATCAGTGTCGACGGGTTGAACGCGAATAGAGCTCCATCTTCTTCTCTTCTTCGGCTACAGCAGAAATACAGCCCAACAAGCAGATTTGTAGTCCAATCTAACAATCTTGTGGGTAAGCCGTAATGTTGCATAATCGGCAACCATTCGCTGACATCGTCACGTTCTAGCTGCACTTCAGTATGCCGTCTCTGGAATTCTCTATACATCTTCGATTCGTGAAATGAATAGCCATAGCTAGTACCCTGTCTGAAGATACCGGGACGTAGATCATAGTCGAATTTAGATTGTCCCCGGAACCACACCTCCGGGACCGCGTGGAACTTCTCTTCCAGTTGGGATGTGATCTCCGAAACCGTACCTTTCGCTAGAAGACTTTCCAATCGATCTCCTTCCAATGCTTAGGGAACCTCTAAAAAAGTTCGATTTTCTTAAGAAGACTTCCCTCAGGGGCTAAAGCCCATCTTTATTTTGAGCCACTTACGGCACGACTAAAGTCGTGCCCTTTCAAAACCTCGGCTTAATCAGAGATTCGAAAAAATGCTTATCTACCAACTATATAGATGCTTTTCAATTCGCTTGCGGTTCAGCGGCCTGGCGCGCGGCGTTGGCTGCCTTCTCCTGCTTGCGGCGGGCGGCCTCGGCCTCGCGGTGCTCGCGGCGCAGCAGGGCGTCGGCGTAGTGTCGCTGCTCGTTGGCCGTCTCTGGAATCACCTCCGGCACGCGCACCCGGCGGCCTTCTTTATCGACGGCCACAAAGACCAGAAAGGCGCTGGCCACGTGCGCCTGCACGCCGGTCAGCGTATTCTCCGCCCAGACCTTCACGCCCACTTCCATCGAGGTGGTGAAGGCGCGATTGACGCTGGATTTGAGTGTGAGCAGGTCGCCCATATGCACCGGACGGATGAAGTCGATGTGATCCATCGCCGCGGTCACGACGTAGGTGCGCGAGTGGCGATGAGCGGCCAAGGCGCCGGTCAGGTCAATGAAGTGCATCAGCCGCCCGCCCAGCAGGTTGCCCAGCACATTGGTGTCGTTGGGCAGCACGAGTTCGGTCATCTCCGAACGCGTGCTGGCCACGGTGCGGGCGGCGGGATTGGCTTGGGCTGCATTGATCATAGTTCGGCTCCCGTCAGAGGCTTGCGCTTCCAGTGTACTCTTCGAAAGATAAAATGAAGCGGGCGGTTGCGGTGTGAAGTTGCGCATAGTTGCGGGTTTGGGCAATCGACGCTGGTTTCTGCAAAATCCTCCAGAGAAGAATTCGGCACAGTTGGATCTGTATGTGTTTGTATGCTCCTTACCACGCAAGATCCGCATCAAACAGGTAAATTGAATCCGATCATAGCAAAAAAATAGCCCTTAATGTGTAAAATTGCAACATCAGAACTATTACGAGGAATGAGCAGATGAAACGGTTTGGATGGATTCTAGTGCTTCTGATGACTGCTTCGCCCACTTGGGCAGCCAAGAAAATGACCGTACAACAACTGAAAGATCTGCTGGGTTCCTTGCAGAGGAATCACGGAACCGATGTCGAAGTAGCCACCCGGCTTAAGCAGATCGATCTGAGTGAGGAATTGACCGCAGCTGTCAAGTCAGACCTGCTTTTCGCTTCACCTGGACCTCTCACCAGTGAACAAATCTGTGTTCTTGATGCGCGCAGCTCCATGCTTGCACCGCCGCCCTCCGACCAACCTAACTTGCCGATTCCAGATTCTTTAACTCAAAAATCCATCGTGGACAAGGCCATTGATATTGCGACCAAGAACGATCAGCGGATTTCCCATCTAACCGCGATGAAAGCGGTCTCTCGTTATGGACATCTCGTCACTGTCAGCAACTGGCAGAATTTGGATGCAACGGCGAACCTCCAATCGGGCGATGAATCTATTATGTATTTGACGAGCAAATATACCGAGACCGTGGAAATTGACCAAGGGATTGAAAAGGTTTCCACTTCCAGAGTTGACCCAAGTTTAAAGCGCATAAGCCCGATATCCGAGGGCGGCATGAGACCCGCCATCAGCCAGTTCCTGCGCCAGGCCAATGACGGAGGCAATATCCATTGGTTACGGTGGGAGACAATTAACGGGGCCAGGACCGCAGTCTTTTCTTTCACAATAGACAAAAGAAAAGCTTTCTATGGCATTGATTACTGCTGCTTTCCGACCCTTAGGGAGGTGAGTGGTTATGACTGGAAGCCCTTCAAAAAGACCGTGGGGCTGCATGGCGAATTCTTCATCGATCCAGACAATGGAACTATGCTACGAATCGTAATGCAGGCGGAGTTTAATCCTACAGACTTCGTCGAGCGGGAGGATACACGCATCGACTACGGAATGGTAACAATCGGCGACAGTACATATCTCCTCCCTATGGGTTCCTATACGCACACAGAGATGGATATTTCCGGCGAATCCAAGAAAGCATACATTAATCGCCGCACTTTTCTAGTCGCCAGCTACGCAAAATATCGCATGGCCGGGAGCGCACAAAGGTAGCCTGCAACATTATTGTTGGCAGGATTGTTGGCAGGCTAAAAGGAACCCCATGGTCAAGATCACCGGCCTCAAAGAAATCCTGGCACTCGACCCCAAGAACAGCTTTGCCCGCTACGGCCTGGCGATGGAATTGGCCCGCACCGGCGAGACCGATGCGGCGCTCAAGGAATTCGATGCGCTTGCGTCCAACGATCCGGAGTACACGGCAGGCTACTTCATGGCCGCGCAGACGCTGGCCTCAGCGGGCCGGACAGCCGAGGCGATCAGCCGCCTGAAGAGCGGCATCGCCAGCGCCGGACGAAGCGGAAACCGTCACGCGATGAGTGAGATGCAGGCGATGTTGGACGAGTTGGAGCGGTGAGAAAGACAGGGACCAGGGGACCGAGGGACCGGGGACCGAGGGACCAAGGGACTGAGGGACTGAGGGACTAGGGACTAGGCACTAGGAGACTCGCTACACGGACTCAGAATGCAAAACCTTGGCGCAGGCGCCTGGTTTCCACAAATGGGACGGCGCTCGATTCGGAGCGGGTTGGGTTCTTTCCCGACGGATGGTTACCATTCAAACCAAAGTGCATCTATACTGGTGTCATGGCGAAATACTCGATTGTTGTGCCGTTCAATAATGAAGAGGAGAATGTCACCGCCCTGTATGCCCGCCTGAAGCAGGTGATGGAGCAGGTGGGCGAGAGATTTGAGCTGGTGCTGGTGGACGACGGCTCCAGCGACCGCACGTATAAGCTGCTGGAGGAGATTGCCGCGGTGGATAGCCGCGTGCTGGTGATCAAGCTGCGCCGCAACTTCGGCCAGACCTCGGCGCTGGCGGCCGGCTTTGACCACGCATCGGGCGAGTTCATCCTGGCCATGGACGGCGACCTGCAGCACGACCCGAACGATATTCCGTTCTTTCTGGAAAAGCTGGCCGAGGGGTACGACGTGGTGAGCGGCTGGCGCAAGGAGCGGGTGGACAATTTCATTCTGCGCCGCGTTCCCTCCCGCTGCGCCAACTGGCTGATGGCCAAGCTCTCCGGCGTTGCGATTCACGACTTCGGCACCACATTCAAGGCCTATCGCCGCGAAGTCATTCAGAGCATTCCGCTCTACGGCGAGATGCACCGCTTCATTCCCGCGCTGGCCAGCCGCTTTGGCGCCTCCATCTGCGAGATTCCCATCCGCAATGTCAATCGCCAGCGCGGCCGCAGCCACTACGGCATCAGCCGCACCTTGGGCGTCCTCTTCGACCTGCTCACCATCCGCTTCCTGCTCAAATACATGAGCCGGCCGATGCACTTTTTCGGCGGCCTCGGCGTGCTGGGCATGGGAGTTGGCGGCGCCATTTCGCTGACCCTGCTCTGCTCCAAGGCACTGCATCCGCACCGGAGCATGATGGACCTCCACGGCCCACTCTTCGTCATCGGCGCGGTGCTGATTATCGCCGGCATTCAGATGCTGGCCATCGGCCTGCTGGGCGAGCTGGGCGTGCGCCATTATTACTCCTCGCAGCAACACACTCCGTACGCGGTTGAGCATATCGTCCGCCTGCAAGCCACCGAAGAGCCGAGTATGCTTTCGGAAGGATAGAAGCAGGGACCAAGGGACAAGGGACCATGGACTAATGGACTAGAAAAGCCCCGCTAGGGCATTGCCTGGGCGGGGCTTGGTGTTTTCCTACTTTTCAAGGGAATGTTTATCCCAAAATATGTTGTCATCCACGAACCCTGAGCGAGCGAAGAGCGAGCCGCTGGCCGCACGGCAGGCGCCCGCTTGCACTCGCCCCCCCCAAGGGTTCATGCTGAAGCTGCGATGAAAGCTATCCAGATTCATGAGACAGGCGGGCCGGAGGTATTGACGCTGGCCGAGTTGCCCATCCCCCAGCCGGGGCCGGGGCAGGTGTTGATCCGCGTAGAAGCTGTCGGAGTCAACTTCATCGAAATCTACTTCCGCAAGGGCACTTACAAGGCCGCTCTGCCGCTCACTCCAGGCAGCGAGGCGGCGGGCACGGTCGAGGAGCTGGGCCCAGGCGTGACGGGCTTTAAGGCAGGCGACGCCGTGGCTTCGGTGGCCGTGCTGGGCAGCTACGCAGAATACGCGCTGGTGCAGGCCTCGGCGCTGGTCAAGGTTCCCGAAGGCCTCTCCATGCAGCAGGCCGCGGCAGCGATGCTGCAAGGCATGACCGCACACTACCTTTCGCACTCCACCTATCCGCTCAAGGCCGGCGAGATCGCGCTGGTTCATGCCGGAGCCGGCGGCGTGGGCCTCTTGCTGACGCAGATGGCCGTGAGGCTGGGCGCGCGCGTGATCACGACGGTCTCCTCGGAGGAGAAGGCTGAGCTCTCCCGCGAGGCCGGCGCATCCGATGTGATTCTCTACACCGAACAGGACTTTGAGACGGAGGTCAAGCGGCTCACCGGCGGCAAGGGCGTGGATGTGGTCTACGACTCGGTGGGCAAGACAACCTTCGAGGGCAGCTTGAACTGCCTGCGTCCGCGCGGCCTTCTGGCTCTCTTTGGCGGAGCCAGCGGTCCGGTCCCGCCCTTCGATCTGATTCAGCTCAGCAGCAAGGGCTCGCTCTTCATTACGCGGCCCACGCTCTGGCATTATGTGGCCACGCGCGCAGAACTGGAGTGGCGCGCAGGCGATGTGCTGGGCTGGGCCGCCATAGGCGAACTCAAGCTGCGCACCGAATTCGTCTACCCACTCTCCGAGGCCGCGCAGGCGCAGATCGACCTGGAAGCGCGAAGGACGACGGGCAAGATTCTGCTGGAGCCGTAGAGACAGGGACTAGGGGACTGGGGGACCAGGGACTAGGGACCAAGGGACCAAGGGACCTAGGGACTAAGGGATTAGGGACTAAGGGACTAGGGACCAAGGGAACAGGGTATTGCATTGGCGGAGAATGAACAAATTGATAACCTTCTTTCCGCGAGCGGCCTCGGAGCTGACGCTCCGCCAGAGAAGTTGCCTACGTCCCGCTGGTTCGCTGTCTATACCCTACCGCGCCACGAGAAGCGCGTGAGCGAATACATGGTAATCAGAGAGGTTGAGCATTATCTCCCTCTTTACCAGGTGCGGCGCAAGTGGCGCAACGGCTCGACGGTGATGCTGGATTTGCCGCTCTTTCCCGGCTACCTCTTTGTTCGCATTGAGCGGAGCGAGCGGGTGCGCGTGCTGGAGGCACCGGGGGTTCTGAGCTTTGTGGGCGGGGTGGGGGGCAGGCCGGCTTGCTTGCCGGAGACCGAGATCGACGCGCTGCGCTCCGGCCTACCGCTGCGCCACGCGGAGCCGCATCCTCTGCTGACCGTGGGGCAGCGAGCACGGATTCTCTCCGGCCCTTTGGCCGGAATGGAAGGCGTGGTGGTGCGGCGGAAGAACAGCCTGCGCGTGGTGCTGACCATGGACATGATTATGCAAAGCGTCTCGGTCGAGGTGGATGGATCCGAGTTGGAGAGCCTGGAATCCGTTGCGCCCGGCCAGGAAAATCTGAAGACGCCTGCGCTCTCGCCGTGGATGCGCAACCCTTCTTTCAACTCCAGACAGCAAAAAAACCTCTCGCCAGCGTAATCCACCCGGATATAGTGGGATGAGATAACTGTATGCCTCGATATTCGCGGTTCCTGATCGCCGGCCTTTTCTTTGCCGCGACGGTTGTGCCTGTGCAATCTCTGCGCGGCGCATCCCGCCATGCTGAGCAGGAGCCGCATCAGGAACCGCATCAGCTCCCGCGGCAGGAGACGGGCTTTCTGAATCGCTCCCTTACGCTCCATGGCGTCTCTTACCGCTTCCAGGTCTATCTACCGGAAAGCTTTCGACGCGATGAGCGCAAGCCGTGGCCGGTGATTCTCTATCTGCATGGGCGCGGCGAACGCGGCTCGGAGGGGATGTGGCAGACGCAGATCGGTTTGCCCCAGGCGGTGCGCGACCACCCCGAGCGCTGGCCCTTCGTGATCGTGATGCCGCAGTGCCCGCTGCCCAGCTTCTGGACCGATCCGGAGATGCTAGCGATGGCCATGGCCTCGCTGGACCAGGAGACCGAGGAGTTCCACCTCGACACGGAGCGCACCTATCTGACCGGTTTGTCGATGGGCGGCTACGGCGCATGGGAGCTCGCGCGGCTTCACCCGCAACGGTGGGCGGCGGTGGCCGTCATGGCCGGCGGTGTCTTCTGGAGCTATGCACCGGAGCGCTGGCAGGAGGCTGCCACGCTGCCCGCCGAGTACGCCCACGCGCTGGGCCGCACGCCGGTCTGGCTCTTCCACGGCAGCGACGACAATATTGTCCTCCCGCGACAGGATGAACTGATGTATGAAGCCTTCAAGGCCGCGGGCGGACACGTGCGGCTGTGGGTCTATCAGGGCCTTAAGCACGACTGCTGGACGCGCGCCTACAACGAGCCGGAGCTGCCCCGCTGGCTGCTGCTTCATCCCATGGAGGCGCTGGCAAGGCAGGAGCCGATCCCGCTGGCCGAGCGGCTGGTGATTCCGTTGCATCCGACTGCCATCAAGCTAACTACGGCGCAACTGGACGCGCTTTGCGGCGAGTACCGCGACACACCCGGCCATTCCGAGATCAACTTCTTCCGTCAGGGCGATCTCTTTTTTGCCAAGAATCTCTACGGCGAAGTCTCCGAGCTGGCCGCCGAATCGCCCACCGTCTTCTTTTATCCCAATGGATCGAGCCAGGACCGGATCACCTTCGAGCGCAACGCCGCGGGGCGCGTCACCGCCGCTGTCTTCCACGGAGACCGGTATGAGGAGCGCTGGGAGAAGAGGACGCTTGTCTCTAGCCGTTAGGCACCTGCGGTACGGCCAACTGGCACCTGCGGTGCGGCCAACGGCTCGCTTTTCGCTCGCTCTGGGTTCATGGATTCCCACCCATTCCGCAAACCGGGGTCCCCAACGCGCGAACTTTGCGCGTTGGGGTGGAAAGTGCGCGGAATGGATGGGGCACCCGGCCGAGCCCGGAGTGTCCGTCCGAAAAGCAACCGCAGGTCCTTCGACTCCGCTGCGCTCCGCTCAGGATGACAGGTTTTGGGAGAAAGGGAGGGGAAAGGAAGAAAGAACCGCTGTCTTGATAAAATCTCTGCATGACTCTTACAGCGCAAGATCGCGCGCGGCGCATCAAAATCATACTCTTCGACGTGGATGGCGTTCTGACCAACGGCAGCATCTGGATCATTCCGGTTCCGGTGGCCGGGCCGGACGGGAGCGTCACGACAAAAATGATTGAAGCCAAGGGCTACAGCGCCCATGACGGCGCGGGCGTGACGCTGGCGCGGCTGGGCGGGATGAAGCTGGGCATTATTACCAAACGCATCTCAGAGACGGTGGCCTTGCGCGCGCGCGACCTCAAGCTGGAATTCGTCTATCAGGGCGAGGCCTTCAAGATGCGGCCGGTGTGGGAGATTATGCAGCGGGAGGGCGTGACGCTGGAGGAGATCGCGTATGTGGGCGATGATGTGATCGACCTGCCGGTGATGCGCCTGTGCGGACTAGCCGTGGCCGTTGCCAATGCGCGGGAGCAGGTGAAGGCCGAGGCGCATTACGTGACTCCGCACCAGGGCGGCGAAGGCGCGGGGCGCGATGCGATTGAGTTTATTCTGGAGGCCAAGGGTTTGCTGGAGTCGTGCATCGCGGCCTCGATTGACGCCAACAATCCGCTTCCGCCTTCGATCGACATCGGCAAGGGCGGGGACGCGGCAGACGGAGCGAAACAGTGAAGAGCTGGGACGTGGTGATCGTCACCGCTTCATCGGCGCGGCAGGCTGGGCTTTATCGCGACGAGATTGAGCGGCGCAGGCTGGCCGGAATGCTGCCGGAAGAGACCGCGTTCCTGGTGGTTCCCGATCCCGAGGACCGGCGGGTTGGCTCAGGCGGCGCGACCATCCATGCTCTCGGCGTACTGGGCAAGGATCGCGCGTGGTGGGGCGGCCATCGTGTGCTGCTGGTTCACTCGGGCGGCGACTCGCGGCGGCTGCCGCAGTACTCGCCGGGGGGCAAGCTCTTTGGCGTGCTGCCTTCGCGGACGCAGCCGCGTGGAACGACGACGGTCTTTGATGAGACGCTGCTGCTCTCGGCAGCTTGGGCGGAGCGGATTCCCAACGGCTTGCTGGTGGCCTCGGGCGACGTGGTGCTGCGCTTTGATGCGAGCCAAGTGAATTGGGGCAGGCCGGGCGCGACGGGCGTGGCGATGCGCCTGGATGCGGAGACGGGCAGCCATCACGGCGTGTACGTGGTGGGCGCGGACGATCAGGTTTATACCTTTCTGCAGAAGCCGTCGCCGGCGGCGGTGAAGGCGGCGGGCGGAATGCTGGAGGATGGGCGGGTCGCGGTCGATATTGGCTTGCTGCGCTTTGACGCCGATCTGACGGCGGCGCTGACCGAGCTGGCGGGATTCAGAACGCTGCCGGCGGTGGATCTGTACGACGAGATTACGCGCGGGCTGACGGGCGAGTGGAAGCCCCAAAGCGACGCGGGAATCTTCTGGCGGGAGCTGGGGCGGATTCTGCGCTCTCCGGCCGGGCCGGCGGCCTTTCATTGCGCGGTGGTGGAGGGCGAGTTCATTCATGCCGGGACGACGCGCAGCTTTCGCCGGCTGGCGGCGGTCTCCGGCGGCGTGCTGGATAGCGTGATCGGCGGCAAGTGCAAGGCTGGGCACGAGGCGGTGATTCTGGAGTGCGAGCTGAGCGGGGATGTCTCTGCCAGCCGCGGCGCAATTCTGCATGGGCTGACCGCGCTGAGCGGGCCGGTCGAGGTTCCTGAAGAGACGGTGGTCCATCAACTGCCGGTCGAAACGCCCGACGGGAATGGCTGGGTGATCCGCACCTACGGGGTCGAGGACGATCCAAAGCAGGAACTGCAAACAGCCACGTGGTTCAACCGGCCGATTGCCGAGACGCTGACCCGGCTGGGAATCACGAGCGCTGAGCTTTGGGAGGCGGAGGAAGCGCCGACGCTGTGGAATGCGCGGTTGTTTCCGGTGACGACGCCGGACGAGGCCTGGGCCTGCGCGCGCTGGATAATGGGCTACGCCAGCGGGTACTGTCTGGAGAATTGGCGGGCGGCAAGGCGGCTGTCTTTGGCAGCGAGCGCGCAGTGCGCCGATGGCAAGGCTCTGGCCGAGGCGCGCAACCGGCGCTTGCAAGGGATCTGGCAGGAGACGGTCGTGGAGCTGGCGGAGGCGGGCACGGATCTGCGGCCCTTGCTGGCGAATCTTCCGGGATTGGCTCCGGCGGCCGCGGCGGGGCGCTTGCTGCGGGCGCGCGCCGACGAGCTACGCCAAAACGCGGAGGGATTAACGAAAGCAGCCAGTCTGCTGGTGCAGGCCGAGCGTTTGTTGAGCCGCGCGGGCTTCGAGCAGGAGGCTGAGTCGGCCGAGAGCGAGGCCTTCGCCTGCATCCAGAGCGCGGTGCGCGAAGGGGTCGCTGGAGAGGCTGCCGCTCGTCCGTCTCCATGGCGCTTTGAGCGGGTTCACGTCAGCGCGCCGCCGCGCATTGATCTGGGCGGCGGTTGGAGCGACACGCCGCCGTTTTGCTTCGACTGGGGCGGCACAGTTCTGAATTGCGCACTGGAGATTGACGGCGATTATCCGATTCAGACCGAGATCCGGCGGATTGACGAGCCGGTGATTCGCTGCCACGCCGACGGGCATGACGAGGTGGCCGAGTATCGCACCGCCGAGGAGCTGCTGGAGCCGTGCGGGCCGGGGAGCGTCTTTTCCATTCCGCGCACGGCTTTACAACTCCATGGGCTGCCGGTGAAGGGACAGACGCTCGCGGAGACGCTGGCCGCGCTGGGCGGAGGCATTGAGATTCGCTGCCTGGTGCGGCTGCCGCTTGGCTCCGGCCTGGGCACCAGCAGCATTCTGGCGGCGACGGTGATGCGCGCGCTGGCGGTGATGGCGGGGCGCGCACTGGGCGACCATCCATTGAGCGAGGCGGTGATGCAACTGGAGCAGCGCATGACCACCGGCGGCGGCTGGCAGGATCAGGCGGGCGGCATCTTTCCCGGCGCCAAGCTGCTGATTACCGGTCCCGGCCTGCGCCAGCGGATTCGCGTGCAGCCGGTTACCTGGACCGAGGCCCGGCGCGACGAGTTCTGCGACCGCATGGTGCTCTACAACACCGGCATTCAGCGGGTGGCGAAGGATCTGCTGCGGCAGGTGGTATCGCGCTATCTGGCGCGGGAGACGGCGACGATTCAGGTGCTGCACAGCATTAAAACGCTGGCCGTGGAGATGAGCTACGCGATGGCCGAGGGCGATTGGCCGCATCTGGGCGAGCTGCTCGACCGGCACTGGCAACTGAATCAGGTGCTCGATCCGCACACCACCAACGCGCCCATCAATGCGATTCTGGACCGTGCGCGGCCCTTCATCTATGGCGCCAAGCTGGCCGGCGCGGGCGGCGGCGGCTTCCTGATGCTGCTGGCGCGCGATGAGGATGCGGCGGCGCGGCTGCGGGCGGCGCTGGCGAAAGGGCCGGGCGCGATGGTGCCGTACCGGATTGCCGAAGAGGGGTTGCGGGTGAAGAGTTATGGCGACTGAAAGCAAACGCGCGGTGGTGCTGTTGAGCGGCGGGCTCGACTCGGCCACGGTGCTCTCGATTGCCCGCACCGAGGGCTATGATCTGTATGCGCTTTCCTTCAGCTACGGCCAGCGGCATATCGTCGAGCTGGAGGCGGCGCGGCGCGTGGCGGCGTCGGTGGGCGTGGCCGATCACCGCATCGCCAAAATCGATTTGCGCGTCTTCGGCGGGTCGGCCTTGACTGGCGATTTCGCGGTTCCCAAGGGCCGCACCGCCGACCAGATGAGCCACGATATTCCCATCACTTACGTTCCGGCGCGCAATACGATTTTTCTCTCTTTTGCGCTGGCCTGGGCCGAGGTGCTGGGGTCCAGCGACATTTTCATCGGCGTCAATGCTCTTGATTATTCCGGCTACCCTGATTGCCGCCCGGAGTTTATCGAGGCCTTCGAGCGCATGGCCAATCTGGCCACCAAAGCAGGCGTCGAAGGCCGTCAGCGGCTCCAGATTCACACGCCGCTGATCGCGCTCACCAAGGCGCAAATCATCGCGCGGGGAATCGAGCTGGGCGTGGATTACAGCCTGACCAGCAGTTGCTACGATCCCGGCGCGGCGGGCGAACCCTGCGGCCAGTGCGACTCCTGTTTGCTGCGCCGCAAGGGATTCCGCGAGAACGGCCTCGACGATCCGCTGGCATACTCTGCTCGAACCGCAGACTCGCAACTGTAGCGTCGGCCTCCCGGTCCACGCCGGATCTACGCCGACGCCGACAACATTTTAGGCGGCTGAATTATCCGCCGATAATTCAGCCGGACGTTCAAAGGCCTTGCGGTAATAGATCAGAACCGCGATGAGCGCGATGTAAAGCAGAATTGAAAACCCAAATGACGCCCTGTAGATTGTGGCCTGAAACTGCTCCGGCATCTGCGGTTGCATGGGAATCATTTTTTGTTGTACCTCCGCTGCATAGCGCAACATCAGCGAGGGCCGAACAAGATAAACGCCGCAGAAAACGATCCCGAATGCTTGCATGGCCAGAGCGAGCAGGCGGCCCCATTCCTTCAATTGCCACAAGCCGACGCCCACCGCCCCCGTCAATGCGGCAAAGACAAGATAGGTTGCCACCTTCCCCCAGCCTTCAATGACCCATCCGAAGAGGATCGCCGGGAAGGGTATGAACATGCACAGCAAGCAAGAGACCGACCCTATCAGATTCAGCACGGCAAGGACGGAGATCAGGATGGGGCGGCGGCTCTCCACAACGATGCCTGTCGCGCTGGCAAACGCCTCGCGCACCTTTTGCCGATTGAAGTAAACCAGCCATGTGACGCCCACGGCACCGACGATTGCATACAACAAAGCCATCACCCCAAAAACGACTTTGACTATCGCCTGCGTGGTGTGTGCCTGGGATGCATCCACATTGGCTGGCATTGGCAAAGGAACCAGCGTCATGAGCAGTGTGCCGAGGAACAACATTAATCCGAACAGCGCCAGTACTCCGCCGATCACCAGGATGGAGTAGCGCGCCCAGCGGCGCAGCCGGATAACTCCCACTGCGGTCAGGATTCCCCATGCCGCCAGGGCAACGAAGAAGGCGCAGAAGACGTACATGAAAATTGGCATCCAACTGGGCAGCGGCGGAGTTGCCGGGGCGCCGGGAAGCCCGCCGGATTGAATCTGCGATTGTGTAACAGCCCCGCTGAAGGCCATGCCAAGGGCTATCAGCAGCAGAAACAACGATCCCAGGATGAGGAGAACTGCGGAAAAAACCACTCCCAACGGACGCTTCATGACGTCTCCTTCGCGGTCAACCGATGCTGAAAATTCCAGCGAAAGTTATTTTGAAACACAACTTCACTCGGTGATTCCGGCTACAGAGCAATATAACATTCATAACTTGGTCCGCGATTTTTCCGGGTATTTTTTTGCATCAAGATAGGTGGTCCAGGTCATGATTTTCAGAGTTAGGAGGAAGATGAACTCCAACCAGCGTGTCTTTCTGATCCCTGATCCCTCGTTACCGCGCCGGCTGGAAAGGCTCCACGCGCAGCATATCGGAGAGGATGCCGCGCTCTTCCGGAGTGAAGAGGCCCTGGTAGCGTGCGGAGTTCAGCTCCATCGGGCGCTGGTCGATGGGAACCTCGCGCAGGTCGCGGAAGGCGGTCTTCATCTGCGCCTGACGGTCCACCGGCAGCTCAGCCCAGCGGCGCGCGGAGGAGTTGATGCGCATCCGCTCCTGGGGCGAAAGGTGCTCGATAATCTCGGCGCGGGCCAAGCGACGCTGGCGCTGTTGTTCAGTCAGTCCGCTCACCTGATGCAACTGCTGCACCACGCGCTGCTGGTCGGCGGGCGCAAGCCGGCGGAAGTTGGGGTCCGTGCGCAGCATCCGCTCCTGCTCCTGGACAGGAAGATTGCGGTGCTGATTGAGCCATGAGCCCAGATGACCCTGAGGGAACTCGGAGGGCGGCGCAAAGCCCGGATACGCGGGACGAGGAACACCTGGCCCGACATAAGGCGGACCTGGATACGGCGAACCCGGATATGGCGAACCTGGATATGGCGAACCTGGATAAGCGGGAGCCGGGCCGCCGGGACGAACTGCGGGATAGCCGGAAGTAAGCGGATGCTGAGCGCTGGCCGGCGGGCTGCTTTGGCGCGGCGGACGAGAGGGCTGAGCGTGGGGCGCGGCAGCGCGCGGCGCGGGGGCGCTGGTGTGCTGGCCGCGAGCCCAGGCCGCAGGCGCGCACAGAAGCACGGCCGCCGCAGCGATAGCCACATGGCTGATCCGTACCGTTTTGTAGGCCCTGGCCGTCATCATGATTTACCGGTTGCGATTGGTTGTTTCCCCTGTCCGAGAATCTGGACAGGGGGCACCCACAGTTTTGGTGAGAGTAGATCCGCGTCAGTCCCCGTTCTGGCCGTTGTCGGAGAGCGCCTCCAACTGGTCCAGCAGTTGAGCGTTGCTATCCATGGTTTGCAAATCGTGCACCACCGCAGTCTGCTGTTGCGGAGCTGCCGCCGGTTGATCCCAGTCGGTGACGCCCAGATAAGCCCCGCCGCCCACCAGCAGCAGGAAGGTCATGGTCATGGCGGCCAAGGGCCGAAGATGAGGCGTGCCGGCGCCCGTAATGCGCGCCCGCAGTTGACCAAACCAGCCCACCGGCTCCGCCGCGCGCTCATCGCGCAGACGCGCCTCCAGCCGGGTGAGGAAGTACGGATTCGGCTCCGGCGCCTCCCACTGGTCCAGCGCGTCCATCGTCGCCCGCAGTTCTTCCAGCTCGCTGCGGCAACTCGCGCAGCCTTTCACATGATCGAGAACCTCGGCAGGCGCGGACTCTGGATCCAGCAGCACGTTGGCCAGCCTGTCGTCCATTCCAGCGCAAATGTTTTTCATAAATACCACCCCGTGTTCCTGCCGGTGTCGCCCGGCTTTTCACTCACAAACAAATTCCTTCAACGTCTCCCGCAGCGACTGGTAAGCGCGGAAGAGCAGCGACTTCACCGCCGACTCGCTCAGCTTCAGCACCTGGCCAATCTCGCGATAATCCATCCCCTGATACTTGTGCATGAGGACGGCCATCCTCTGCCGCTCGGGCAGCGCGTTCACCTGCGCGCGAATGGCCTTCATGCGCTCCTGGCGCAGAAGGCTCTGTTCCGCCGACAGCCCGCTATCGGCCACATCCGGCTTTGTGCCGGTCTCGTCATCGGGTGAGTCCAGATACACATTCTGCACCGCGCGTTCATTCTTGGTGTCGCGCGCGTGGTTCACCGCCAGGTTGGTCGCGATCCGGTAAAGCCATGTGCTGAACTTGGCCTCCGCCCGGTAACTTGCGCGCGAGCGGTAGACGCGCAGAAAAACCTCCTGCGCCAATTCTTCGGCAATCGCCTGATTGCGCACCATCCGGAAGAGAAAATGGATGATGGGGCGGTGATATTTTCCCGCCAGGAGGTTGAAGGCCGCCTCGTCGCCCGCCGCGGCGCGCAACATCACGGCCGCGTCGCTGTCTCTCTCCACGCCGGCAGCCGCATTTTGCCGCCCGTCCAGCCACGCAGCCGGAGCCGTTCCCAGTGACGATTTGTCCAGGACCAGCGTTGCCATATCTTCTTCAACCCCGTTCGGGGCGGAAGGTTGCGCTAAAGCAGCACCTTTTTTGCTGGAATCTTCGTTTGCGCATGCATGCAGGCGCAAGGCGATGCGGTCGATGCCGGAAGCGCCGAGCGATGCCTCGCCGGGCAAGCCGGGAGTCGCAGCCAGCGGGCTGCCAATAGCCGCAATGGGGCGCAAAACCGCCTCCCCGTCGGGGGTAAAGGTGGCTGCACGGCGGATTGAACTCGGATTCCAGCGCATCGGCGAACGGAGGCGGGCAGTCTGGCCGCGGAAGTTGGCCATAAATCCCCACTGATGTTAATCTAACCCATGAGATGCTCGGTTGGCGCGACACCCGCCACTCCTCGAAGCAGTGCTCACCCCGGGTCGCTTAGCTCAGTTGGTTAGAGCGCCTGCTTCACACGCAGGAGGTCGTAGGTTCGAGTCCTACAGCGACCACCAAAAACCCTTCCAATAGCATCCAAGACAGTCCAATCTAGCCAATCAATCCACTGAAAACAAAGTATTTCTTTTCTTTTACCGTCCAAAGCGGTACTATGGAAGCCATGTTCTAGCGGGGGTACTTCCGGGGGTATTTATATTTTCAGAGGGGGGTACTTTTCCTGAGCGGGCATTTTGGAGGAGAAAATGGCGCTGACGGACACAGAAATTCGCAAAGCCAAAGCCGGAGACAAAGCGTACCGGGTGAGCGATGGGAGCGGGCTGTATCTCTGGGTTACGCCCGCTGGTGGAAAGCTCTGGCGCTGGGCATACGAGTACCACCACAAGGAGAAGCTCATGTCCTTTGGGAAGTACCCTGAAGTGTCTCTGGCGCTTGCCAGAGAACGGCACGGGGAAGCCCGCAAACTGCTTGTCAGGGGAATTGATCCGATGGAGGAACGCAAGGCCGCAAAGACAGCGGAGAAAGCCGCTGCCGAAAGTTCCTTCAAGACTATCGCGGGCCTCTGGTTCGATCATTGGCAAGTGGACAAGAGCCGCCAGCACGTGGCTGCAACCCGGCGGCGCATGGAAGCCAATATCTTTCCGCTGTTAGGCGTTCGCAGCATCGGAGAAATTGAAGCGCCGGAGCTGGTGGTCATGGTCAAGGCGATAGAGGGTCGGGGCGCGGCAGACCTTGCAAAACGCGCTCTGGAAAACGTTGGACAGATTTTCCGCTTTGCCATTGCCCACGGATACGCAAAGCGCAACCCCGCGAGTGAAATCCGCCCAGCCGATATTTTGAGGCCAACCCATACAACGAATCTCGCCCGGATTGATGCTAAAGACTTGCCGGGGCTGCTGAGGGCAATCGAAGTCTATCAGGGAAAGCACGTCACCCGGCTGGCCATGAAGTTGATGGCCATGACGTTTGTCCGCACCAGCGAACTGATTGGAGCGAAGTGGGCAGAATTCGACATGGAGGCCGCGCGCTGGGATATTCCGGCGGAGCGCATGAAGATGAAAGACCCGCACATCGTACCGCTGGCCACTCAGGCAATTGAACTGCTGGAGATTCTACACACGTTGACCGGAGCGAGTGAGTGGCTCTTTCCGGGGGAACAGAATTCAGCGAAGCCGATGAGCAACAATACGATTCTTGGGGCATTGAAGCGCATGGGTTACAAAGGGCGCATGACCGGCCATGGCTTTCGTGGACTGGCTTCAACGATTCTGCATGAGCAGGGGTACAACCATGAGTACATCGAGTTGCAGCTTGCCCATGCGCCGCGCAACGCCGTCAGCGCGGCCTACAACCACGCTCTGTACCTGGAGTCGCGCGCCAAAATGATGCAGAAGTGGGCAGACTTTCTGGAAGTCACTCAACGCGGCGGCAAGGTGTTGGCCTTTCGCGGCACGGCAGCATAAGCGAGTGTGCTAATGCCGCACGCGAAGACTTGCGCCTGCACTTTGAAGTTTCTTCAAGACGGTTTCCGCTATTTCGTCCGCGTCCGGTTGCGCTGAGGATTTGGGTCTGCCGATCCCCTGAAGAATCTCTCCCTGCCGTTCCGTAGCCACCTTGCCATAGCTCATAAAAGTAGTGAGTACCTGTTCATGTCCCAGGTTCTGGCTCCATGCCTTGAACTTTTCGGCGGAATTACAGACTTCTAACCCCAGCTTCACCAGCGTTTTCCGAATGCTGTGCGGATGAAAGTACGGCAGGCCCACGCGCTCGAAGGCCTCACGGAAGATCGCCCGAATCGGCGTAGCTGTACTCCAGTGTTTCCGTTCTAATCCGGCAACTTCAAACTGGCGAGATGCTCCCAACACAATGCGCGATGCCGGGAACAGCGGATCGTCATTCCCCCACAACTTCTCTTCCCGTAGAAACCTAACCCAGTCTGTAACAATCTGCTGAATCTCTTCGCCCACGGGAAAGAAATAGGTCGTAAACGTCTTGCTGAACTTCGTTTTAACTTCACGTGCATCCTGGTAGACGCAGCCTTCTTTCAGGTCCATATGCTTCAGCTTTATTGACGCGATAGCCGAATCCCGCGCGCCAGTTAGGAGCGCGAAGGCTACCAGAGCGCGGTTGCGGCGCTCAATCTCATTACTGCTGGGCATTGTCTGAATCACATACTTTACCTGCTCCAGCGTCGGTGCTTTCCGTTCGTGCAGAGCAGTAGCAACGCGCGTGTCCTTGTCTGACAGGTTGAAATAGTCCGCATCGGAATACTGAAGACGCGCCTTGTATCCCGGCTGCCCGGCCAGCCAGAAGAAGAAAGCCCTCAACTGCTTCAAAGTGGCGTTTAAGGTAGCCTTGCTCAGCTTCTCGCCGGACCTCCGCCCCGTTTGCTCGGCCAGATGCCGCTTGAAGGCAATTGCTTGCTCAAAGTGGAACGCCTTGAAGTTTCGATGCTTCGTATACTCTTCAAACCGGCTCAGCGCCTTCGCGGCGGCGTCCACCGTAGGCTCACTGTGCCGCTTAGCTTCTTTGAGATAGGCGAAGTATTGGCGCTTGATTCGCTCGTTTTCCGGGTTGTGTCTCATCATGGTTGCTCACCCCTGCCTGAAGTCACTGTTTACGGAAGGCTAATGACTCTCGTTTACTTGTAGCCGTGCCTTCGCAAACGTGATGTCCATTTTCCCTCGAATCAGGGCCAGTTTCGCCATGCTGGCGCGCCGGAAGATCATGCCGCCGCAGTCTGGGCAAATGCCCATCAGACTCCCGAATTTTTCTGTTATCGGCTCGTACTCTGTCATGTCTCCAGCGGGCTGCTTTGGCGCGCGGCAACGTACACAGTAGATTTCTCCTGGCTGGCAGGGCCGCTTGTTCTTTGTCCGGCGCGCATTGAGATACTCGGCCAGCTCGCAGCCAAGAATCAGGATGGGGCGCTTTCTGTCACAGATTGGCAGTCCGGCCTTCACCCAAGCGCGCACGGTATTCTTGTGCGTTCCCAACAGGCGCGCAACCTCTTCCACCGTGTAGCTGCGATGGATTTTCACCAGTCGGTAATTGGGGCGGCGTTTGCGCATGGCGTTGACCGTCCTATGCCATAGCCTTGCGGGCCGCTTCCAGTTGCTCCACCAGTGTGCGAATCTCTGAATCCGCTTTCCCTGCAATCCGGGCAGCGTTCAGCGCCGCCACCTCATGCGCAGGCCAGCCCACGGCGCGCCCGCCCAGGCTTACGGGGTGGGTGATAACTCCATGCGCGATGCGTAAATAGATCGTGCTGCGCGAAAGGCCGGTTGCCAATTTCACAGCAGGAAGCCGCAGGATAGTTTGAGTCATTGTCGATTCTCCCTGAGCGATTCAGGACCGCTCAGGAAACATCTTGACTGTGCGCACTGGGCGATAAAAGCCCACTGCGCACTTCGCATAACTCTACATTTTCGGCGTTTTTCTGGCGTTCCGGGCCGGAGCGAGCCGCGCCGTAAGGGCGGAAATCCGGCATTTCCTCTGCGGAAAGCAGCCAAATACAAGGCGATTCCGAGCCGCAAGCTGGGCGAAAAAATTCCGCCCAACTTTTTTTATCGCTTCAGGTGTTTGCGGATCGTCTCAGCGTTATGCCCCTGAGCAATTTCCATCTTGGAGATTTGCTGCGAATACCACTTGCCAGACATTGCCGGACGGCGCTTTTTCAGCGCCCGATACGCTTTCCTCCAGCTTTCATGCAGGGCTTGTGTCTTAAGTTTGCGCGCTTCGCGTCGCGTATCACTCGGCGTATACCGGCTGTCTGCCGTTGCCGCTGCATCCACCAGTTGCCGGATTGGTTCACCGTCTACGGAATAACCTTCTGTGCCGAAACGCACAAGCTCAGTCAACGGAACGGCATTCTGCCCGGCTACCAGTTGCAATGCCTTATCCGCTCGCAGATACACCATCTGGCTGCGCTTCTTGCCCGTCACCAGCCCAAGCTCCCATAGGCCGTCGCCAGTCTTGCGCTGACTCTCAGGCCGCAGTCCAAGGCTCTGCGCCACAAACCCGGCCACAGCCTCCATGCCGCAACGCCACTGCCGCAATCTCTCGGCAGACACGGCCACTCGGTTAATGTCATCCCTCTTGTCGCACACAATAAACGCCGCCGCCTTGCCCTCTCCGGCAGACAACGTATGCACTGTCATGGTGCATTCCTGCTCGCAACCGGGACACACTGCTGTACTCGCCGGGCTTGCCCTCACCAGCAGTTTGCGCGCTTTCAACCCGCGTACAGCCTCGGCAGGCCACCGGCTCAATTCCTCTTCGCTCACCAGCGCCGTCGCGCCGTGACTGGCTCTCACACGCTCCAGCAACTCCAGCAGCACCTCCAGCGGCGTCATGCCTCAACGGCCTCCGCCTCCGCCAGTTCCATGCTTTCCGTAGGCTCTCTCGGCTCTATGCCGGAGTCCACCAGCATTGCGCGCAGTTTCAGGTCCACATCGTCATACTTCAGCGAGCAGGAGTTTGGATAAGTAATCCGCACCGTCTCCGATTTCGGCTTCTCATTCGACTTTGTTGCTACCAGAGCGGTCAATTCCACTTGGGATACATTAAACAGTTGCAGTGCAACCGAGCGGCCAACTCTGTCCAGCAGGTCGTAGATGTTTTCCTGCTTGGCGGCGTCCGCCTCAAGTGTGATTCGGTCTCCCCTCTTCACCCTGGAAGACAGCCGTAATTTCTTCACCGTCACGCGCTCTATCCCGCTTGCCGGGTCATAGACAAACTGGAAACCTCGCTCTCGCAGCGGATTCAAGTTGTACACGCGCTCATCGTCCGGGTCTGGCGGTAACTCCGGCAAGCCAAGAATTGCCGTAGAAAACATCGCTTGCAAAGGCTCAACCGCCTTATTCGCCGCGCGACAATTCACGTCCAGCGTCCCATCTTTTTCCGAGTACACATAGATCACCTCAAATGCCGGGTTATGCGGTCTACGGGCAAACGTGTTGTCCACCCATTCAATGCTCTGCTGCGAATAATCTTCCGGGTAGGCAAAGAAATAATCCAGATCGCTCCGCCGGAATGCCTCTACCACGCAGTTCTTGCCTCTTCCCTCTGTACGGTGAAAGTAGTCGCTGATGCTTTCTGCCAGCGCCCGCCGCCCGTCCTCATGCACCAATGCACGTTGGTGCGCGAATCCCTTTCGCTTGCGCCAATAGGGCAAAGTGTCCGCGTGGCAAAAGAGCGTTGCGCCCTTCCAAAACTGCGGACAGTCCAGAAAGGTCTCCATCGCCCGCTCAAAATGACCGTCCAGTCCAGCCATCTTCTCAACAAAAGCCGTTAGCACTTCCGGAGTCTCCCGCAACTGCCACTCCGCCTCATCCCGGATCGCGCACCAGCCCTTTTCGCAGCTCAGTGCGTGAATCTCTTTGAAGTCCGCATCCATTGCTTTGCGCTGGCCTTCCGGCAATTCCAGCCATGCGGCAAACAGTTCATCGATCCGGGTTTCCTTCATGGCCGCAAAGTCCAGTTCAACGAGCACGCCATGCGTCTCAAAGTAGCGCGCCAACAGCCGGTTTGGCATCTGCCGAAAAAAATTACGCGTGGAGTAGTGACTTCCCATATCCCTCTCAATCGAGCGCAAACTCCCGGCGCTCTTGGACATAGTAGGATGTTACTGTACTTAACAATAGCGCAAATTTGCACCAATTGCGCAGCATTTTTCTGATGTTGCTTTCGGATTGCGCCGCCAAATCCGGCCATTGACCGTAGTCCGCGCAAGGGGATACCCGTTCATGCCTAAGCTGACAAAACAGGAAGTGAACGACGATGGTAGATCATAACGCACCTTCAATACTGGCCTCCTCCGACCTCACTTTCCTGACCAATGAGGCCGGTAATACACTCCACGACCGCTTCGCGGTATTGCTAAAGAAGGACACCCGCTACTTCGACTGCTTAGTTGGATACTTCTTCGTTAGCGGCTTTTACAAGCTCTATCCCACGCTTGAGGCTGTAGAGAAGATTCGTATTCTCATTGGGCTAAATACAGACGATACGGCATACCAACTCTTGGAGCAGTCCAAAGAGCAAGGGGAACTCACGTTCGTTTCTCATGCCGTTGCAAAGGAACGCGTTGCAAGCGACGTTCTGAAAGAGCTTGAAAATGCTCCTGATGCACTCGATATTGAAACTGGCGTCCACAAGTTCGTGGAATGGATTCAAAGCGGAAAGCTCGAAATCAAGGCCCATCCCGCGAGAAACCTTCATGCGAAGGTCTACATTATGACCTTTGTTGAGGGCGACCGGGACAAAGGGCGTGTCATAACCGGGTCGAGTAACCTCTCTCAGTCAGGATTAGCCAAAAACCTGGAATTCAATGTTGAACTGAAAAACCGCACGGATTACGATTTCGCTATCGCCAAATTCAATGAGCTGTGGGCCGTGGCAGTAGAGGTCACAAAACCGTACGAGGATACCATCGTCACCCGTTCTCCCTATGCGGAGTTCACACCGCATGAGCTTTATCTTAAGCTCTTGTACGAGTATTTTCGGAACGAATTGAGCCGCACAGATAAGCTTGATGACATCTACGTGCCCGTAGGCTTCAAGAAGCTCAAGTACCAAGAGGAAGCTGTCCTCAGTGCGCAAAAAGTTCTTGAGGAATACGGCGGTGTATTCCTGTCTGATGTGGTGGGCCTCGGTAAAACCTATATGTCCGCGCTGCTTGCTCAGCAGCTTGAGGGGCGCAGTTTAGTCATTGCCCCGCCTCAACTGCTAGACCGTGACAAGCGCGGTTCGTGGCCCAATGTCTTTGGTGATTTCCAAGTACGGCAGACGGACTTCGTATCCATTGGCAAGATTGACGGCCTGCTAACGCGCGATTTGTCCAGGTACACAAACGTCTTCATTGACGAATCGCACAGGTTCCGCACTGAAACGAATACAACCTATGAAACGTTGGCCCAAATCTGCCGTGGAAAGCGCGTGATCCTGATTTCCGCCACGCCGCTGAACAACCGCCCGCGCGATATTCTCAGCCAGATCAAGCTATTTCAAAATGGCAAGAACAGCACAATACCCAATCTGCGCAACCTTGAAGCATTCTTTTCCGCGCTGGAGAAAAAGCTCGACGGGCTGGACCGGCAAAACGATAGGGAACGCTATTTTCAAGTCGTACAGGCAAACGCAAAGGCAACCCGTGAGCGGGTGCTCAAGTACCTGATGATCCGCCGCACCAGAACCGAAATTCAGAAGTATTACGGTGAGGATATGCTCCAGCAGGGACTTAGCTTCCCCGCCGTGGAAGACCCGCAACCGTTGTTCTACAAATTCAATGCCGTTGAGAGCCAGGTGTTTGACGAAACTACCCGGCTCATTACGTCCGAATTCAATTTTGCTCGGTATCGCCCCTTGACCTATTACGAGGGCGGGGATACGGGCGGCGAAATTCAGGGCCAGCGCAACCTTGCAAAGTTTATGAAGATCCTCATGGTGAAGCGGCTTGAAAGCAGCTTCCATGCGTTTCGTCTGACGCTTGACCGCTTTATTCATTCTTACGAGCGGGTCATTGGCGAGTTCCACAAAGGCAACGTCTATATCAGCAAGAAGCACATCAACAAGATTTTTGAATTGCTGGATGAAGACTGCCAGGACGCCATTGAAACCCTGCTTGCCGAAGATAAAGCCGAGCGGTTGGACGCTAAGGATTTCACGCCCGAATTTATCAAAGACTTGGCTGCTGACCTGAAAACGCTGAAGCGCATTCAGACGATTTGGAAGGCTGTCCATCGTGATCCCAAGTGGGAGGCTTTCCGCGATATTCTCACCGGCCAAGCGTTGCTGAAAAAGAACAAGCTCATCATCTTTACGGAATCGCAGGAAACGGCGAACTACCTCACCGGGCAAATTGCCAAGCACGTTGAATCTGACGTGCTGTGCTATTCCGGGCAGTCGGAAGAGGCGGCGCATAAAGCCGTTATCGCCAACTTTGATGCCAACGCATTCCACCCGCGCGATGATTTCCGGATTCTGGTTTGCACGGAAGTGCTTTCCGAGGGCGTGAACCTGCATCGCTCTAACGTGGTCATCAACTATGACATTCCCTGGAACCCGACGCGGCTGATTCAGCGCGTGGGCCGCGTCAACCGCGTGGATACAAAATTCACCAGCATACACACATACAACTTCTTCCCCTCGGAAGAAGGCAACGACCTGATTAAGCTGCGCGAGTCCGCCGAGGCCAAGATTCATGCGTTCATTGAAATGCTCGGTGCTGACGCCCGCCTGCTCACCGAAGGCGAGGAAGTCAAATCGCATGACCTCTTCGCCCGTTTGAACTCCAAGAAGATTGTCACCGGCGAAGATGAGGACGAGGAAAGCGAACTTGAATACCTGGGCGAAATCCGCGAAGTGCGCGACAAACAGCCGGACCTCTTCGCCCGCATCAAGCGGCTGCCCAAGAAGGCGCGCTCTACACGGCAGCTTGCCGCCGACAGCGGCCTTGCTCCCAGCTTCCCGGCCTTGTTTACCTACTTCCGTCATGGCCGCCTGGACAAGTTCTACCTCGCTGGCAGTGCCGCCGATCCGGTTGAATTGGACTTCCTGGCCGCCGTCAAGCTGCTCAAGCCCGCCGACACGGCTGAAAAGCTACAGAAAGTCGCCGGCGACTTCTACGCCCTGCTGGCAAAGAACAAGGCGGCTTTTACCGAAGCCACCAGTGAAGATTTGGATGAGGCCATCGCCAAGCACAAAGGCGGCGCGAACGATGCCTATATCCTGAAGAGGCTCAAGGCCAAAGAGATTCGCCGCTATCAGGGCTTCACCGAGGAGGATGAGCAGTTCATCCAGCAGGTGGTTCAACTCCTGACCGATGGCGCGCTGCCCCGCCCCACGACAAAGAAGGTAGCCGAAGCCCTCAAAACCGAAGTGGAACCGCTGAAAGTCCTGGGCATATTGCGCCGGGATATTTCAACCCTGTTCCTACAGGCCACACGCGCGCAGCTAACGCACAACACACTCAGCCCGCGAGAGGTCATCCTCTCGTCGTATTTGCTGGAGGCTAAATGAACCGCTCGCAGGCCCGCGCCTTCGTCAGTGACACTTTTACGCATGGCTTCGATAAAGCCCGCTTCCGCACCTTCGTGCAAAACTTGCTCAACCACTTTGACGAGTCCAAGGCCGCACAGTGGAACCAGCAATACGTCAAGGACGCCTTCAAGGACCACGTTCAGAAGTTCGAGCGGCTTGGTACTTTCACCTCTCCGAACCGCGAAACGCTGGACGTGCTCATTGTCCACCTGACCGCCGACTCCAAGTTGGAGCGGGCGCGCACCTCCATTCGCAATTTCGTAGCCGATCACCTCAAGCAGCGGGATGAAAAAGACGCGGCGCTCGTTGCCTTTGTCTCGCCTTCTGAAAGCAGTTGGCGCTTTTCCTATATCCGCATGGAGTACGCCACTGTCCAGACGGAAACCGGCAAGGTCGGCGTAGAGGCGCGGCTCACCCCGGCGCGGCGCTTCTCCTATATCGTCGGCGAGGGCGAAAGCTGCCACACCGCGCAATCGCGCTTCCTCAACCTGCTTGCCAATGACAGCACAGACCCGGCGCTTGCGCAGATTGAAGAGGCCTTCAGCGTTGAGGCCGTCACCAAGGAATTCTTTGAAAAGTACGCCGAACTCTTTGGCGACATTCACGCGGCCCTGGAAAAGCTGGCGGCAAAGAACAAAGCCATCCGCGATGAGTTTGCCAGCAAGGGCGTCCAGACCGTTGACTTCGCCAAGAAGCTGATGGGCCAGATCGTATTCCTTTACTTCCTCCAGAAGAAGGGCTGGCTCGGTGTCGAACGGGGCAAGCCGTGGGGCACGGGGCCGCACGATCTGCTGCGCAAGATGGCCAGTGGTGCCTATGGCGAGTACAAGAACTTCTTCAACGACATACTTGAACCGCTCTTCTACAACACACTGGCAACCGACCGGGGACACGAGGCCTGGTGCGACCTCTTCAAATGCCGCATCCCCTTCCTGAATGGCGGCCTCTTTGAACCGCTTGGCGACTACGACTGGCGCACCATCGACATTCCCCTGCCCAACGAGCTATTCACCAACAACAAGCACATCGAGGAAGGCATCACGGGCAGCGGCGTCTTGGATGTATTTGACCGTTACAACTTCACCGTCAATGAGGCTGAGCCGCTGGAGCAGGAGGTAGCCATTGACCCTGAAATGCTCGGCAAGGTCTTTGAAAACCTCATTGAGGAAAACCGTCGCAAGGGTTTAGGCGCGTTCTATACTCCGCGCGAAATCGTTCACTATATGTGCCAGGAAAGTCTAGTGAACTATTTAGATGCTGCACTAAACAAAGACAGCCAGCTTATTCCGCGAGCCGACATTGAAACTTTGGTCCATCTAGGCGAGCAAATCTCCCACTACGAAGCAGTTGAGGCGAAGTATGTCATTAAGATGCCTACCAGTGTTCAACAAAGCGCACGGCACCTTGATGAGAAACTTGCGGACATAACCGTGTGTGATCCTGCTGTCGGCTCCGGTGCATTTCCGGTTGGCATGATGGCAGAAATCGTTAGGAGTCGGTCTGCCCTGACACCTTACTTCAACGATGTGCAGGAGCGTACTGCCTACCATTTCAAACGTCACGCTATTCAATCCTGCCTGTATGGAGTAGACGTCGATCCGGGCGCAGTTGAAATTGCAAAACTCCGCCTTTGGCTTTCCCTCGTTGTAGATGAGGAAGAAACAAATCAGATCAAACCATTGCCGAATCTAGATTTCAAAATTGTACATGGCAATTCCTTGTTGAGTTTTCCATATCAATCCAGGGGATTGCATGAAGTAGAAGTGTTGAAGGAGAAGTATTTCCAGGAAACGAATCATGAAAGAAAAACCGCGATTAAGCAGGCAATCGCTGCGAAGATCAGCGAATGTCTTGCGGCGTCAAAGAAGACGCTAGGATATGAAATTGATTTTGATTTCAAGACTTACTTCTCGGAGGTATTTGATCGCAAAGGCGGGTTTGATGTGGTAATTGCAAATCCCCCGTATGTGGACTCTGAACGAATGACTTTAGAGCAACCCACTGTGCGAGCAAAGTATGCACAGATATTTACAACGGCGAAGGGAAACTGGGACTTGTTTATTGTGTTCATCGAACAAGGTGTCCGTCAGCTCAGTTCCAGGGGCGTCATCTCATACATTTGCCCAAATAAGCTAGTGGGTGCGCCATATGCTGAGTCGCTGCGCGCGTTGCTTCTTGACCACGCTGTCATGGAGATTCGCGATTATTCTTCAGTCAATGTTTTTAAGGAAGCCGCAGTTTATCCGGTGGTTTTCAGAATCAGGATGGACACTGCCGCGCGATGCGATCCACGGATGACTGTGATGAGTGACTTGGAGCAGGTGCGGCGCACGAGGACCGTTCCAATGGACCTCTTTTACGCTGATACATCTTGGGACCGATACTTCGGAACCGAAGTTACATTCGATATTTTGATTAAGGTTGGCGCACATCCTCCGCTGGAACTGCATTGCAAGGAAGTGACTTCTGCCGCGACTGTTTCAGAGGCATACGAAATCAAAGAGGTAGTGCGTGAGAGCAGTTCCTCCTCTGCCAAGTATTTTAGGCGGCTTGTGAACACAGGGACAATTGATAGATTCGTCTTTTTATGGGGAGAGCAGCCGACGCGGTATATCAAGGCATCATACTCAGAGCCTATCGTGTTGGACTCAGACCTGCGCGCAATTAGCAGGAAGCGTTACGAGCAATCAGTAGCTCCAAAAATTGTTATCGGTGGGATGACAAGAGTCCTGGAATGTGCCCTAGACGTAGATGGGGAATACCTGGCAGGCAAATCAACAACGATTGTTTTGGACGACGATTTGGATCATTTGAAGTTCCTGTTAGGAATCCTGAATAGCTCAGTTGTGAGCTTCTGGTATCAGAACTACTACAAGTCCTTGAGCCTAGCGGGTGGATACCTGCGAATTAACCAGAGAGAGATCAAGTCAGTCCCAATACCGAGACATTCTGAAGGCGCAAAACGAGACATCGTGACTACTGTTGACAAGATAATTGCCGCAAAGCGCAAAGGGGCGGCTTGCGGTGATTTGGAAGCAAGTTTGGATGAGCAGATCGCCGTACTGTATGGCCTGACAAGTGAAGAGGTGCTTATCGTCAATGAACGCAGACTCGAAACCACGCACTCCTGATGAGCTTCCGTTGCCAGAATCCGAGGACTCGGCCTGGGAAGACCTTGTCGTGTCAATTCTCGCGGTCAACCAGTACTCCCTGGAAAAGACCTATGCTTGCAAAGAAGGTTTACAGGCACAGGTATTGACTGCCCCGGCCACACTGCTTGAACTCGCCCCGGCAGAGATTGAGCGCAGGCTAAAAGCAGGCGGGTGCGACCGTGGTGCTTTCATGACCAATCTTTTTGCCAAGCGGCTTGCTGCATTAGGGGCGCACGTGAGGGCGGTTGGCATTGAACAGAGCACCAGCATTCTGGCCGGAAAATCACGGCAGAAGATTGAGCAGTTCTTGGAGCCTGTAAACGGAATTGGCCCCGTCGTGCTGCGGAACTTTTTCCTGCTTCGTGGCATCTAGGAATTGCAAAGGTGGGAGTGCAGACAATGACGCTGACCGAACTTTATGAAAATGCCAGCCCGTGCGTTGTGGCCTTCATCTCCAAGATGCTGCCGCTTCCAGCAGGTCAGCAGCCCGTCTTTCCAGAGATATTCGGTACAGGCTACCTCATCAACGACAGCGGCCTGGTAGCAACCAACCGGCACGTCGTGGAGGTCTTCGACCAGCTAGGGCGCAACCCCAAGACGGGCGAGTTCGCAGGCGCGGCGCTCATGTTTCTGGTGGAGGCCGACAAGCACGGCTGCCAGATGCTCAACCTCGGCGTGAAAAGCTGGGGAAGGTGTCACAGCCGTTTCAGCCCCTCGTGCCCGGACAACTAACCCGATTGCCGGTTTCTGCCAGCAGGGCAGAATGCAAAATTGCGATATGCGCTAGTTGTGGACGTAAAGGCACGCCGGAGAGCCACCCCACCCCCTGCCGGAGCCTCCCCGCCACCTCAGCGTTCCCGTGGGAGCCGAAACTGGTGGCCATACCCGATTTGTCGCAGACGCCGATGTCCGCCTCTCGACTCCGCCAAAGCACGAAAAATACCCTAGCAGCGTTTGAAAGGGGGTACTTTCGGGGGTATTTTTAGCTCTGTAAAATATAACTACAATAATATGTTATATTTGAAACTCGATGTGAGTCCTACAGCGCCATGAACCCATAAAAAAACAAAGACACTGCAAAGGTGGGATACCCAGAATGCCGTTTTCATTCGATTATTGGCAGAATATTTGCTATACTTCGGTAAATAGTAGTAAGAATTGCTCTGCGATTGGGGAGCTGTCGCCATGTCGGATGTTCAAAAAGTCAGCGTTGCCTTGACCGGGGAACAGCTCAGCGCACTCAAGGCCGCCGTGGAAACCGGCGAATATGCCACCACCAGCGAGATTGTCCGTGAGGCAATCCGCGACTGGCAGTTCAAGCGGGAGTTGCGGCAGGAAGATCTGAAGCGTCTGCGCCAGATGTGGGACCAGGGCAAGGCCAGCGGAGCGGCTGCGCCGGTGGACTTTGACCGTGCAAGGCGCGAGGCGCGGGAGCGGTTGGCGGCGAATGCGGAGGATCAGGCGCTTGTCCGTTGATCTTTTAGGATACAAGGTCCGAAAATCCGGACCTGGGGCACCCGATTTTTGATGAATTGGAGAATGTAATCAATGAAAACTATCAGCGCATTTGTGACATTCACCCTTTTCTCTACTATGACAGTCGCCGCCTATTCTCAACAATTATTTGATTCGAATCAAACCGTTCAGCAGACAGTTGCCGGAGAACGTGATTGTATCAAAGAAGATCGGCAATTTATCGAACTTGCCAAAACTTCTGGACTTCTCAAATCCGGATATATTCCTTCTCAAACTTGTAGATCGGTTGCTTTTCCGTGGCTTCCGTCTGCTAGGATTGTTCAAATCACTGGCGTGCAACAAAGGGATGTCTTCGTGAGCATCACTGTCGTTCGTGCAAGCGAAACGTCTCCGCTCAGGCTGGTCACTGCACTCGGCGGTTTGGTCGAAAACAGAGACCGCGAGAATGACGAGACAAACAAATCCGCCTTCAACGAGTTGCTTCAGACCTTGGCGCAAAAAATGACTGATAATCAGATGATGGATATTGGTGTCTTGTATCTTTTTATGGTGGGTCATCCTCCAGATGAGAGTCCGAAGATGATGGAGGAAATTCTATCGTCCAACGATTCAATAAGCTATATCGAGAGGAAAAATGGATGGATCACAGTGACTTTACACCAGCGCAAATCTCTGCCTCTCGGAAATTCCCGCAGTGCATGGAAATTACGATTCCATTCGGGGCATAATCAATTGAAACTCATTTCAGTCATACCTGAATGAGATTATCTCAACCCAATATCTTATCGGCTGAAATTCCGCAGGGGCTAAAGCCTGTCTTCTTTTTTCGGCACTTGCGGCACGACTGAAGTCGTGCCCTGTTACAAAGCCTATTCACCAAAGCGTTTTTGTAGCCTGGCTAACCGTACACTTTCAAAATATGGGCTTGATCAGAGTTGTTTCTGATAAGAGCAGCGAGTTAGCGCCGCTTCGCTGCATAGCGAGTTAGCAAGTTAGCGGGTGGATGGCAGGAAAGTCGTGGAAACAGTTTGCTCAACCTGGGTGAGCCACTCAGCGCGCTGCTCTGGCGTGCTGGTGATGACTACGCTGAAGGTTTCGCGGACGACGTTTTTTACGCCGCAGAAGTCCAGAATGCACTTCTTCCAGAGATTGTCGAGGGGATCGCCGAAGACTTGCTGCTCGCGGCCGGGCGGGGTGTTGGAGGTGTGGAAGATGACAGCAGCCTGCACACGCAGCAGGCCCACGGGGACGCCCTCGCCGTTGTCGCCGTCCTCGAATTTGTAGGCCACGCCGGGACGGAGGATGCGGTCGATCCAGCCCTTCATCATGGCAGGCGGCTGGCCCCACCAGTTGGGATGCACGATAACCAAGCCGTCGGCGCGCTGAAGCTCCTCGCAGTGGCGAGCCAGATTGGCGCACAACGGAGCCTCGGAGGCCAGTTCCTCGGCAGGTAACAGGGGGTCGAAGCCCTCTTCATAGAGGTCGTGGAAGAGGACGGAATGGCCGAGGCGCTCAAGCGTTTGGCAGGCTGTCTGGGCGATGGCGTGGTTGAAGCTCTTCGGCTCAGGATGGGCGAGAATCACGGAGATTTCCATAGACATCGGCCAGCATAGCACAGATATTTCAGGGCTTGCGCAGGTGCAGCGGTGATTCTCCTGGAGTTTGGACCATTCTTGGCAGGGAAGAGCGACATGTGATCTACGTATTGAGTGAAATGAAATTCCCGTATTAGATTTCCATAATCCGCTAGTGTGATGCCGATCACAGCAGACGATAATTTCCTGCGCGTAGCGTCTCTTTCATCCACAGTGGGCCAGGGGGGATTCTCAAGACGCTTTCGTCCGCTTTGGCTTCCGGGTTCTCGCAGGTTCGCGCAGAGTGAGGTAGGCATGGGTCAGTCCATTTGGAATTCAATGCAGCAGAAGGGCTACAGCCGCAGAGATTTTTTGCAGTTCTGCGCCGCGGCCGCAACCGTGGCGGGCTTCGGCCAGAGCGGCGTCGCCCAGGTCGTTTCGGCCTTCGAGAAAAAAGATAAACCGGCTGTGGTGTGGCTGCACTTTCAGGAGTGTACCTGTTGCAGCGAGTCGTTCATCCGCGCCTCGCACCCGGTGGTGCTGGATGTGCTGCTGGACGTATTGAATCTGAACTATACGGAGACGCTGATGGCGGCCTCGGGCTTCCAGGCGGAAAAATGCCTGACGGACACGATTGCCAATAACAAGGGCAAGTACATTGTGCTGGTGGAAGGCGCGGTGCCCACCAAGGATGAGGGCGTTTATTGCATGATCGGCGGCAAGACGGCCGAGTCGATCTTGCAGGAGGTGGCCAAGGACGCGGCGGCGGTGGTGGCCTGGGGCAGTTGCGCGTCGAATGGCTGCGTGCAGGCGGCCAAGCCGAATCCGACCGGCGCGACGCCGATTCATAAACTTGTAGACAAGCCGGTGATCAATGTTCCCGGCTGCCCGCCGATTGCCGACGTGATGATGGGCGTGGTGACGCATCTGCTGGTGGTGGGAACGCCTCCAGCGCTGGACTCGCAGGGCAGGCCGAAGGAGTTTTATGGCCGCCGCGTGCACGACACCTGCTATCGCCGGCCGAACTACGATGCCGGCTTGTTTGTCGAATCGTGGGACGACGACAATGCGCGCAAGGGATTTTGCCTGTATAAGATGGGCTGCCGCGGACCGGTGACTTACAACGCCTGTTCGGTGGTGAAGTGGAACGAGGGGACGAGCTACCCGATCCAATCCGGCCACGGCTGCATCGGTTGCAGCGAAGAGGGCTTCTGGGACAACGGGCCGTTCTATCAGCACCTTTCCAGCTTCCCCGGCTTTGGCATTGAGAGCACGGCGGACTCGATCGGCACGGTGGTCGGCGTGGCCACGCTGGCCGGAGTCGCCGCTCACGCGGTGGTCACCAACATTCGCAAGCATCAGGTCATCGCGGAAGTACACGCGGAAGACCTCAAGGAGCCTGAGGCGTTATGACACGCATTGTCGTCGATCCGGTAACTCGCATTGAAGGCCACCTGCGCATCGAGGCGGTGGTGGAAAATGGCGTCATCACGGACGCATTCAGCGCAGGCACCATGGTGCGCGGCCTGGAGAAGATTCTCGCCGGCCGCGACCCGCGCGACGCCTGGGCGATCACCGAGCGCGTCTGCGGCGTCTGCACCACGGTACACGCGCTGACCAGCGTGCGCGCCGTGGAAAGCGCGCTGGGCATCACCATTCCGCCCACCGCCGAAATCATCCGCAACATCATGATGACCACGCAGTATGTGCAGGATCACGTGATTCATTTCTATCACTTGCACGCGCTGGACTGGGTGGACATTGTGAACGCGCTCAAGGCCGATCCGAAGAAGGCCGCGGAGATTGCGCAGAGTTTTTCCAAGTGGGACAAGAATACCGCGTCCTATTTTTCGGGAGTGCAGGACAAAATCAAGGCTTTTGCGGCCAGCGGTCTGGGTATCTTCGCCAACGGCTACTGGGGGCATCCGGCCTACAAGCTGCCGCCGGAGGTGAACCTGATCGCCGTGGCGCACTATCTGGACGCGCTCGAATGGCAGAAGGAGATCGTCAAGATTCACGCCGTCTTCGGCGGCAAGAATCCCCATCCGAATTACCTGGTGGGCGGCGTGCCTTGCTCCATCAACCTGAATGAAGTGGCGGCCATTAACGGTGAGCGCCTGAACCTGGTGAAGAAGCTGATTGATCAGGCGGACGAGTTCCTGAACGAGGTGTACATTCCCGATCTGCTGGCGGTGGCCGGTTTTTACAAGGATTGGGCGAGCCACGGCGGCGGCTTGAGCAACTATCTCAGCTATGGCGAGTTCCCCACACGGGGCTATGGCAATCCAGATAGCTTCAAGTATGCGCGGGGCGTGGTTTTGAATCGCGATCTGAGCACGGTGCATCCGGTGAACGCGACCGATGCCGAGGAGATCAAGGAGTACATTGCGCACTCCTGGTACACCTATGAAAAGGGCGAGGGCGAGGGGCTTCATCCCTGGGCGGGCGAGACGCAGATCAAATACACAGGTCCGAAGCCGCCCTTCACCACGCTGGAAGGCTTTGAGAAATACTCGTTCCTGAAGACTCCGCGCTGGAAGGAGCAGGCGATGGAGGTGGGACCGCTGGCGCGGCTGATCGTCTCTTTTGCGGCCGGGCGCACGGAAGTGCAGGATCTGGTGAAGGATACGCTAGGCAAGCTCGGCGTTGGGGTTCCGGCGCTCTTCTCCACGCTGGGCCGGACGGCGGCGAGGGGCCTGGATGCGGCGCTGGCCATGAAGTGGCTCAAGGAGTACTACGGCCAGTTGATGGAGCGCGTAAAAATCAACGAGGTCTCCACCTTCAACGGCGAGTTCTGGGAGCCGAAGAGCTGGCCCAAGGATGCCGAGGGCGTGGGACTCACCGAAGCTCCGCGCGGCGCGCTGGCGCACTGGATCAAGATTCACAACGGGGCAATCGAGAACTACCAGTTGGTGGTGCCAACGACGTGGAACGGCTCGCCGCGCGACGCCAAGGGGCAGCGCAGTTCGTTCGAGCAGGCGTTGATCGGCACGCCGGTGGCCAAAATCGATGAGCCGGTGGAGATCCTGCGCACCATTCATTCCTTTGACCCCTGCCTTGCCTGCGCCGTGCATCTGTACGATCCGCAGGGACGGCATCTAACCCAGGTTTCCTTCGAGTGACGCCCATGAGTACACCAATTACCATCAGCGCGCCGGAGCATCCTGTCGAATACCGGCGCATCTATGTCTGGGAACTTCCGGTGCGCGCCTACCACTGGATCAACGCCATCGCTCTGGTTGCCTTGTGCGTTACTGGCTACCTGATCGGCGCGCCGATTCGCGCCTTTTACGCGGCCGAGGCTTATCAGCAGTACTGGTTCGGCTGGGTGCGCTTCATTCACTTTACCGCCGCGTTTGTGTATGTCTTCAACTTCGCGGCGCGGATCTACTGGGGCTTCGCCGGCAACAAATACTCTCACTGGCAAGCGTTCTTCCCGCTGAAGAAATCGCAGCGGCAGGAGATTGTGGATGTAGTCAAGGCCGACGTGCTGGAGACCAAGCTGCACGGGCCGATCTCGACCGGGCACAACGCGCTCGCCGGGCTGATCTACTTCTTCACCTTCCTGGCCTTTGTGGCGCAGACCATCACCGGCTTCGCGCTTTACTCCAGCATGAGCAACTCGTGGCTGCCGCGGATGTTCACCTGGATTGTGCCGCTGATGGGCGGGGAGTTCAGCGTGCGCTTCTGGCACCATACCTTCCTGTGGTTCTTTGTCACCTTTGTCATTGTTCATGTTTACCTCGCCTTCTATCACGATTACATCGAGGGACGCGGCACGGTATCCTCGATTATCGGCGGATGGAAGTTCGAGCGGGAGAAGAACAACGAGAAGGACTGAGGGACTAGGGACCAGGGACCGGGGAATCAGCCTAAGCATCCGCGGCCAAAGTCTGGCTTTGAAAGAGCACGACTTCACAAGCTGCAGAAAAACTCGATAAAAAGTCCAGAAGTGTGAGGACACGACTGAAGGCGTGCACTGACACTTATCAGCTTACGGAAGACAATTTTACAAGAGGTTCTATTGACGGAGACGAGCGGGAAAACACTGGTTTTGGGCTTGGGCAACGTCATCATGGGCGATGAGGGCGTGGGCGTGCATGTCGTCCGCGCGCTGGAAAAACAAGCGCTGCCTGCGAACGTCGAGTGCCTGGACGGCGGCACGGGCGGCTTCACGCTGCTGGAGCCGCTGCAAAGCGCGGGCCACATCATTCTGATCGACGCGGCGGCCGATGGCAATCCCATCGGCACAGTCACGCGCACCACGCCACGCTTTTCGCGCGATTATCCGCCCACGCTGACAGCGCACGATATTGGCATAAAAGATTTGTTGGATGTCTTCTACATTCAGGGCGGAAGCCCCAATGTGACGCTCTACGCCATCACCATTGATCCGCGGCAGCCGATCTCAATGGATCTCTCCGAAGAGATCAAGAAGGCCGCGGATATGGCTGTCGCGGAGATTCTGGCGGAGCTGAGGCAGCTTGCCGCGTCATGAATCGGACCGATTGAAGTTCCTGATATCCCACCCTGCATTCATCCCAACAGCGAAGAACTGTCATTAGGGACCGTGAATTTACATAGGACGCGGAGCATGAGGCACCCGACGAGGTTGCCGCAAATGCATTAAAGTTGAAGGATGGGTACTTCCACCTCCGACCTCTCACCGGATCCCCTGGGTCCAGATGCAGATCTCAGTCCGCCGGCAGAGCGCCCGCCGCGTCCTTCGTGGTCCTATGCGCCGGCGACGTATGTTCTGGTGGGAATCAACTGCCTGGTTTTTCTGGTGATGCTGGCGCGTGGAGTCAGTTGGTGGAATCCCACACCCGATCAACTCTTGTATTTTGGCGCCGACCACGCCGGGGCCGTGTTGATTCACGGTGAGTGGAGGCGGATTGTCACCGCGATGTTTGTCCACGTGGGGATTCTGCACCTGGCCACGAATATGTGGTGCCTGTGGAATCTGGGTTTGCTGGCCGAGCCGCTGATGGGTTCGGCGGGCATGGTGGCTGTATACATCTTGACCGGTGCGGCGGGAAATCTGCTGTCAACTCTTTACAACTGGTTATGGCCAATCCGTGACACGACTGGATTTGGGTTTCCAGTGGGCGCGGGAGCATCGGGCGCGGTCTTCGGTATCGCCGGAGCGCTGATTATTCTGCTCAAGTCGCACCGGCTGCCGGTGCCGGCGCTGGAGTTGCGCAAGCTGCGCCGGTCGGTGATCTACTTTGCTGCAATCAATTTGGGAATCGGTTTATTCATCAGCCTGCGCGTGGTAGAAAGGCATACGGGCGTAAGCGTTGACAATTCCGCTCACTTGGGCGGCTTCCTTTGTGGACTGCTCTTTGCGGTTCCGATGGTGCCGCGGATAGGCTCGGAGCGGACGCTCTTTGTGCAGAAGCTCCGCATGGCCGTAATGATGGTGGTGGGAATTCTAGTACTTTTAGGTTTCTACTTGACGCATGTACGACCGCCAAGCTGAAACATGAAATCAATTACTTGGTCGCAGTCGCGGCGAACTTCTTCACCATGGCCAGCAGCAGCTTGCGGTCGCTCTCATTCAGATTTGTCGAATAGCGGCGGATCTGGGTCAGGAAGCGCAACTCCTCGTCGGAGAGCTTTTGCAAATTGGCCTGCTTGCCCATCGTGTCTTCCGAGAAGAACTGTGTGATGGGCAGATCGAGGGCACGCGCAATCTTCGACAGCGTGTCCAGCGAAGGCACTGTGTGGCCGTTCTCCACGCGCGAGAGATAGCAGCGCAAGAGGCCGGTCTTCTTCTCGATATCTCCCTGGGAAAGTCCCTTTTGCAGGCGATGTGCGCGGATGGCTGTGCCTATCTTCATCATGGATATTTTTCCTCTTGGATGGCTGCCGGCGTTTACTCGCTTGGTAGCAATCAATCAATTATTAGCATTATAGTAAACATGATTCCGCATAAAATGCAAGAGCTTTCCGTGTGCATGGATAACAACGATCATGAAAGCACCGGAGAACCAGCTTCACAGAAAAGGCAGAAAGCCCTCATTGCTGGAAGCCGGACTGGTTTTGCACAGGCTTCTTCTTGGCAGCCTTTTTGAGGGCTTTTTGGGCGGCGGCTTTGCGGCGGCGGATCTCTTCCTTGGAGTACATGGTACCGCGGCACTTCTTTGCGCCGCAGTTGCAGCGGGCCTCGTCATCGCCGCCGTCGTAAAGGCAGTAGTCGTAGGTGATCTCCTCGCCGGCTTTGATGTTCTTGATGGCCGTCACCCAGACGCGGTCCTCTTCCTCGCTGGTTTCGCAGTTGGCGTCGCAACTGTGATTGATGAACATGGTGGCGCAGTGGCCGTCGATGACCACTGAGCCGTCGCCGAGTCCAAAGAGGTAGGTGATGGGCGAAGTCTCGTAGGCGATGTCGGCCTCGTCCTTGGTGAGCCGGTGGCCGGTGTACTCGGCGACGCGCTCGCCCTTGCGGATGGGCGTGGTGGTATAGCAGCCGGCGGCGTGGATGGCGGAGGAGCGGATGATCAATCCCATGCGAATGTGCGATGCTTTCCTTTAGAGCGGTATGAATGGCATAGTAACAGTGGACAGTGGGCAGTGAACAGGGACCAAGGGACAAGGGACAAGGGACAAGGGACCAAGGGACAAGGGACCGAGGGACAAGGGACCGAGGGACTTGGGACTATGTGACTTGGGACTACGGGACTTGGGACTAAGGGACATGGGACTAAGGGACTGAGGTATTGAGGGATCAGTTTGAGGCGCTTGAAGATGAGACGTTTTTTTAGGATTACGCTGGTGATGGCGTGCGGCTTGCTGACGATTCCGCTACTGCTTGCGCAGACGCCGGCTTCCGCGCCGGACAAACCGAAAGACGCGGGCCAGAAGCCTCCCGCAGCGCCGTCCAGCGCCAATCCCTTTCCTGAAGACACGAGCACGGTCCCGGTGATGCCCTCGAAGAACACGCCGGAGACGCCGAATATCGCACATGACGGCGCGGCCAGCGCTCCGCTTCCGCTGCCCGGCGATGAGGCAGACCCGGTGCGTTCGCCGGACGATGCGACGCCCGATGCGGCTGGCGCTCCAGATGCGGATTCCAGTTCAGATTCCAGTTCCAGCCAGGCCGGGTTGGAGAGCCTGTTGCCTAAGCCCGACGACGACCAGCCCGGCAAGAGGAAAAAGCCCACTGAAAAGGAGCCGACCCACCAGGAGGCGGCCTCCAAGGATATTGACATTGGCAGCTACTATCTGGACCGCAAGAACTGGAAGGCGGCGCTCTCGCGCTTTGAGTCGGCGATGGTACTGGACCCGGAGAATCCTGATGTCTATTGGGGATTGGCCGAGGCGGACCGCCATTTGGGCAATCTGGCCGATGCGCGCGCGAACTATGAGAAGGTGGCCGAGTACGACCCCGACAGCCGCCACGGCAAGCAGGCTATCAAGGCGCTGAAGGAGCCGGAGATTGCCAACGGGAAGAACGCGGCGGTGAGCCAAAGCGGAGTAAAGTAGTCGCACAATCTATGGCGGTTCATTGCAGTTGTCTAGAGTTGGAACCGCAGCTCTTTCGAGGGAACAGATCGCAAAGAGCGCGAACTGCTCAACTCCTCATGAACAAAGCCGATTGTGGTTCGAGGTTTCCCACCCATTCCACGATAAAACTGTGGAATGGATGGGGCACCCAGCATTTAATGGCGCTTCACCCGCCGCGCCGCCCACCTAATCTACTGAACCTGCTTCAGAGTGTAGTATGGGCCATCCTTATCTGTCGCTTCTGTTACTGAATAGAAAGCCAACGGAGTACAGATATGGTAATAAGCTTCTTCCCCCGTATCAATCCAAATCTCGTCTTTAACCGGATTCTCGACATCAGCCGGTTCGCTTTCCTGGTGAACGATCCGGCCATTCTTCAAAAAAACAAATTGAGGTTGAAATTCCTGAAATCCAAGATCACGAGTTCCAAGCGCCTTGGTCCGGTCACTCTCGGAGGATTCACCGTCAAAAACATACATTTTGTCCCAATCGAAGTTTGTCAATGGACCGATCTGAATTCGACAAGACGTAAGATCGTGACAGGAATGGATCTTGCTGACAATCTTTCTCTCGATCTTTCCAGGTCTGGAACAACTCGACAAGAAAATCATCGCGCAGCAGACAATGAAAGCAAAAGATTGCTTTGAACGAACGATTGTTTTTCCGATTCTCGCCATTGGAATCATCCATTCTGACGGGCGCGCCAAGCCTCGTCTCTTGGCCTTGGATACTATGAACTTCCTGCGAGCGAAGAGCGAGTGTTTGGCCCCACCGCAGGTGGTTACTCGTCGTAGTGCAGCAGGCTGAAAACGTCAAACTCGGTGAAGCGCTCGCGGCCTTTGAGGAAGTCCAACTCGACGGCGAAGGCCAGTCCGGCGATCTCTCCGCCCAACTGCTTGACCAGCTTCACGGTCGCCTCCATGGTGCCGCCGGTGGCCAGCAGATCGTCTACCAGCACCACGCGCTGGCCGGGCTGAATCGCGTCCAAGTGAATTTCCAGCGTGTCGCTGCCGTACTCCAGGTCGTAGGTGACGCGCGCGACGGGAGCGGGCAGCTTGCGCGGCTTGCGCACCGGCACAAAGCCGGCATTCAGACGGTAAGCCAGCGCTGGGCCAAAGATGAATCCCCGCGCCTCAATGCCCAGCACCAGGTCGATCTTGTGCTCAATGTAATGCGCCGCCAGCGCGTCGATCATCTGCGCAAAGCCGGCCTTGTCCTTGAGCAGCGTGGTGATGTCGTAGAAGAGAATCCCCGGCTTGGGAAAATCCGGCACCGTGCGCACCAGCTTCTTCAGGGCTTCTACATTGACAGGCTTGGCGGTTTCGGGCATAAGGCGGTTCCTCGTTTCGGATTCAGTGTTGAGCAGGCTTTCTTTGATTATAAGGGACCATGGGACTAGGGACGAGGGACCGAGGGACCAGGAGACCAAGGGACCAGGGGACCGAGGGACCAAGGGACCAGGGTCCCTGCCTTCACCACGCCCCATCGATGCGAAAGGAATCCAGCTCGTCGGCTTCGGAGTCGGCCAACGGATGCTCGTTGAGCCGGTCGACGCGGCTGCCGCGCGGACCCTGGCGAAGTTTGGCGCGCAGCGCGTCCAGCTCTGCCGCCGCGCCCGAGGCCACCACCTCGACCTCGCCCTCTTCGGTGTTGCGCACCCAGCCGCGCAGGTCGAGCCTGCTCGCCTCGCGCTGCACAAACCAGCGAAAGCCGACGCCCTGCACGCGGCCCTGAATCAGAAAATGAAGAACCATCGATAAAAGTCTTACAGACGCGGCACCAGAGCGCAACTGGCGGTCAGTGGTCAGGATATTTTGTTGGAGGTTTGTGGTCTCCCACCCTAGCCGCAAAAAACAAAGAAACAGCGAGTGTGGGGCACCCGAAGAACAATTCGAGTCGTGCATGAAGACTATGTGATTGTTTCTTATCATTTCACCTTTTTAGGCAAATTAAGCAAGTAAACCGCACAATTGATAATGTGAAAAGTGAAATCCAGGCCATACCAAACAATATTGGAATCGCCTGCACCAAATATCTGTATTTTGGAAAACATTTGGGTTTAGATTCAAGTTGGCTTGCAAAATCATAATGCTGGATATTCATCTTGAGTTTCGTCTCTATGGCGATGATACTGTCCCACCAATGACGCACATACATTGAGGTCTTAACCGTGCTGAAATACCAAACAGTCGTCAGCAAGACAGCGCCGAATGAAAACGCAATGGCCGCCCCAACCGACAGGAAGCTATTATCCCTAATAAGTAGCCAGCATCCGCCGATGGCAGCCGTTTCAAAAGCTGCAAAATAACTGCTTCTCTGCCAAGAAGAATCAACCTGCCGATCGCCATGTATCGAAGATCGTTTTATATAAATCTAGACGCTGCTCATCGCAAAGTTGCGTTTGGTTGGGTAGCCCATTCGATGCCATCAAAACACCTCTTTTCTATGATGCACTGGAACCTAGTCGGCCAAGACACATTTTTGACGATAAGGCTTATTTTCCAAAAAGACAACCGTTTTCTGCTCAGTTCAACTGTTTATTGGGCACAACTACGCCTGCAATCCGCGGTCTCCACGCGTTACACTAGACTTCACTATGGTTTTCGTCCTCGACAACTACGATTCGTTTACCTACAACCTTGTGCAGTACCTGGGGGAGCTGGGGGCTGTGGTTGAGGTGCGCCGCAACGACGAGCTGACCGTCGAAGAGGTGGAGGCGCTGCGGCCCGACCGCATCCTGCTCTCGCCGGGGCCATGCACGCCGAGCGAGGCCGGCATTCTGGTGCCGCTGATTCGCCACATGGCCGGGAAAGTGCCGATTCTGGGCGTTTGCCTGGGCCATCAGGCGATTGGCGAGGCCTTCGGCGGCGATGTGGTGCGCGCCAGCCACCTGATGCACGGCAAGACCAGCCCCATTGCGCACGACGGCAAGGGCATCTTCGCGGGTCTGGAATCGCCGCTGACCTGCACGCGCTACCACTCACTGATCGTTGCCGAAGAGACGCTGCCGGCCGAACTGATGGTGAGCGCGCGGACGGCGAGCGCGGACGGCAAGTCCACCATCATCATGGGCCTGCGCCATCGCACGCTTCCCATTGAGGGCGTGCAGTTCCACCCGGAGAGCGTGCTGACCGAAGGCGGCCATCAAATGATCCGCAACTTCTTGGAGATGTGAGCGCGATGGGCAGACGGGATGAGTGGCGGAAAGTTCTTGATGCGGAAACAGAACGCTGGTCGCTAAAATCCTGCGAGCAACTGCTTACTGAGTTGCAGGAGTTGCAGAATTATGTGGTTGAAGTCGAATCCAAAAAGTACCAAGTTGAAGTACAGCTTATGGAAAACACGAACGAATATGTTCATGTTGCAATTGGGGTCGATGACGGCAGTTTTCCGCAGTCCATGTCGCCCGAATCACAAACATTCATTCAACGAAAGATTTGCCATTCTGAGAAAACTCAAGAGCTGTCATTCTGAGCGAACGGGGCCCCAAACGTTTTTCAGTTTGGGGGTGGTGAGTCGAAGAATCTGCGGTTGATTTTTCAAAGAATCTTTAAGACACCACATTAGGCATCTATGACGAATGTTGAGCAAATCAGATTGCATCCGATCAGCCTGGCAGTATTTCTGCTTCTGATCGCGCCAGCGCTTCAGGCACAGACCACCCACGCGGCCCCAACTTCTGGCCCCATCGCCATTGTCCCGCTCAACAGCAAGAATCCCGACGCGGCGGCCAAGGTTACTGGCGCGCTGGAGGTCAGTAGTGGCAAGGCAATCATTGCGGCCAGCGGCGAAGTGACCTCCGGAACGGAGACGACCGAGGTTCTGCTGCCACATCGCGGAGTGCTGCGGGTTTGCGCTTCGACCACCGTCAAGCTGGCCGCCGACGCGAGCGTCCCTGTTGGCGAGACGCCGGGGCTGATGATGGCCATGGATCACGGCGCGCTGGAGATGAGCTTTGCGACCAGCCATAACGCCGACATTCTGCTCACGCCCGACTTCCGCATTCTCGTTGGCGCTCCCGGCGCGGCGGAGGTGAAGGTCCGCCTGGGGCAAAAAGGCGATACATGCATTGATAACGCCGGGACGAATGCGCCTTACGTTTTGGTGACGAGTATTTTTGACGGCGGCGACTACCGCGTACAGCCGGGCCAGCGCGTGATGTTCCAGCACGGCAGTTTGCGCGAGGTAGTGGACAACGAAAAGGAACCCTGCGGCTGCCCGCCTCCGCCCAAGGGCGGCAACGAGTTCCCGCTGGCGCAGAGCGAAGGGCTGGCTCCGCTGTCCAAGCCTGAGCCGGGTTTGGCGCCGCCGAACTCCGCTCCGTCTCCCATTGCGCCGCTGGTTTATACGGCTCCCAAGCCGCCCGCGCCGGAGGCTCCAGCCGCCGCAACTCCGCCCGCGCCCAAGAACAAGCCGGGATTCTTTTCCAAGGTGGGAAGGTTCTTCCGCCGGGTCTTTGGGGCGGAGTAGTCAGATGTTTTCACAGCGTTTCTGATTCCACACATTTGGGTAACCTAAATGAGTAGAAAAACCGCGCATATGATGGGAGTGCTTTCCATCGGAATTTCATTTGTTGAATGGTATACAACCGTCAACAGAGTCCATAGTGATACATTGAGTTTGCTTTTTCCATACTTACTTTTGCTCACATTGGTGCTTCCAGCCATTGCGGCCTGGAAATCCTCGCGCCTCTGGCTAATAATGTCATTAAGTCCATTTATCCTGTGGGCATGGGCCATCTTTCATATGTGTTAATCGTCTCTAGTGGTTTTGAATAAGTTGATTGTTCGGGCTAACATTCACGCAGGGGCTAAAGCCCGGTCTTTTATTGTTACTCTTGCGGCACGACTGAAGTCGTGCCCTGACGCTTCTGGACTCTTTATCGAGTTTGTTCCCCGCCAATAAAGCCTCCCTGTAAGCTTTTTTAGCAAGCGCCTTGACTACCATTTCTGGACGAGTTCTTATGCCGTGGCGCTCACCAGCGAGCCGCTGGAGAGGTTCTGCATGAACTGATCCATGGTACTTTGCACGCGAGTCAGGTTGCCGGTGTTGAGGGCAGCGCCGATCTGCGCCATCAGGCTATAGAGCGATCCGCTCTCCGCGTTGCTGCCAAACATATTCCCGAAGTTGCCCCCGCTGCCGCCGTTGCTCTCCATCAAGTTACTCAACGTTCCGTAAGCGAATTGCGCGCTCGTGGCGTCGCCGGAATGGATGGCGCTGAAGAGGCTGAGCAGATCTTGCCCGAAGGCTCCCACCCCTGGTCCGGAGGCCGCGCTGGGGGCCAGCATGAGCGCCGATGCCGGCTCAACCGCCGCGACGCGCGGGGCTGCGGAGGCTTCAAAGACGCCTACCGCCTTCTGTGCTCCACGGATGTTGAAGCTGGAGAGCGAGGCGCTGACGCTGGACAAGAATGCGCCCAAAGCGCTGTCAGGATTGACGTTGGTCTGGCCCATCATCTGCATCTCGGCCAGGCTGCCCTGGGCTTCGGCGGTATTGCCTGACTTGATGGCGGAGATCAGGCTGGAGAGCTCGCTGTCCACGGAATTGCTGATCTTTCTGGTGGTCACCGAGGTGGCCATCAGCGAAAGCTGCGCATAGAGAATCGTAGTGTTCTGTAGACTGGAGGTCTGCATTCGCGGCGCTCCTAAACCCATAAACTTCTCAGGAAGCGGGCAGCCTCAACTGGCCCGTTCCTGGACTATCTGTATCATTGCAATTCAGTGCGACATTAGAGCAATTCGGGGTGCGTGGAAGATTTGGCGATTTCATAATGGGAACGGTCCGGAGGCTGGCCGGAAATGGGACGCATTTTGCGCTTCGTCTTAATCTTTGTAAAGTAGCTAACTCCTGCACTCTGCCGACCATCGTGAAGATTGATTCGTTCGAGTGTCTTAATTCGATACACAGAAAAACTTAGGCTTCCTCGCGTCAGCCAAAGCATTCCTCCGCCGCGGCCCCGGCGCGGATCAGCGATTCCCTCGAAGATCATCAGAGCACGTTAATCGGGCTTCAGGGATGGGTCGTGCCCTCTTCGCCTGCATAGACGCAGCCGCTGGCGCAGGTCTCTTTGACGACGACTTTGCTCAACTGCGGCAGCGCCGGCCGGAGGCGCAGCCACAGCCAGCGGGCGAGGTTTTCGCTGGTGGGATTCTCCAGCCCCGCAACCTCATTCAGGCAGCGGTGGTCGATCTGGTCTTCAATGGCCTTATAAGCAGCTTTGATTTCGGCGAAGTCCATCACCCAGCCGAGCCGCGGCTCGAGCGGGCCGCTGACGTGGATCGCGATGCGAAAGCTATGCCCGTGCAGACGGCGGCATTTGTGGCCTTCGGGGACGTTGGGCAGCCAATGCGCCGCCTCAATCGTAAACTCCTTGAAGATTTCCATGCTTCTATTCTATGGAATGCCGAGGAACTTGTGCGTCTGCAAGCTCAGCCGCCATTGCGGGTGGGCGAGGCAATAGCGCAGCGCCAGTTCGGTGTTGACGTCGCGGTCTGGCCCGTCCATTGGCTGCAGGAAGAAGTGGCGAAAGCTGAGCAGTTTGAAGTCGGCGGGATCGGAGCCGGTTTGCGGATAGACCAGCTTCAACTCGTCGCCGCTGCGCTGCTTGAGTTCCGCGCCGAGTTTGGGACTGACGCAGAGCCAATTGACGCCATCAGGCGCGGGAATGGTGCCGTTGGTTTCGACGGCGATTTCAAAGGAGCGGCTGTGCAGCGCTTGGATCAGCGCGGCATCCAATTGCAGCAGCGGCTCACCGCCTGTGCAAACGACGAAGCGCGGGCCGAGTGCGGAATCCTGTGGCCAGGCGCGCTCGATGGCTGTGGCCACCTCCTCGGCCGAATCAAAGCGCCCGCCGCCCGGCCCATCCATGCCGACAAAATCCGTGTCGCAGAAGCGGCAGATGGCAGCGGCGCGGTCGCTCTCGCGCCCGGTCCAGAGGTTGCAGCCGGCAAAGCGGCAGAAGACCGCCGCGCGGCCGGTCTGCGCGCCTTCGCCCTGCAACGTGTAAAAGATCTCCTTGATTGCGTAAGTCATAGATTCCAGATGCCAATCATCGGTGGTTATTTCACCCGGTTGAGGGTTGCGGTTTCCACATCCCCTATTTGAGATGTGGGCCAACCTCCATGCGGTTCAGCAGGTCGGCCACTCTCTTCGCAGCCGGAAGGCGCGTGTCCGTATACGGCGCATTCGCAATCCTTCTGAGGCGGGCAAACTCCCTGCCTGCATCCACCGGCAATGTTAGCGGATGAGCGCAGCGCGCAACAAGCATGAGCATTGCCGAGTCGGCGGGAAGAAAATTTTAGCATCAGAATGTTGATATGGACATCTTGCATAAATGATCGAAGTTTCCCCAATATCTCCCTGGAGGTTTCAATGTCCGCTCGCAAATCACTTGTAGTACTGGTGTCCTCGTTTCTTGTGGGTACGGTTGCCATAGCCGCGCCCGTGTCAACGAATGTCTCTGCCTGCGTAAATTCTACGACCGGCGCCGTTCGCATCGTCGCTTCAACCTCTCTCTGTGTTGCCGGAGAAACCGGTATAAGCTGGTCGATCATAGGCCCAACCGGAGCGGCAGGACCGCAAGGCCCTACGGGCGCAACTGGCCCGCAAGGACCGGCTGGGCAAACCGGACCCGCCGGAGCTACTGGGGCACCGGGGGCATCGGGACCTGGAATGGTCTTCGCGGCGTCCATTCTCTATCCAACTGTTTTCTCGCCGTCGGGGTTCTTTTTCCCTCCAAACGCCACCGGAGACGCAACACAGAGCGGGAATTTAGTCCTTTACAGCCAAGCCCTCGTTCCGATGCCTGTGGCATGCACATTCGATTCACTCTACGTCTATGCCAGTGCGGTTCCCTATGGCCTAGGAGGCGGCGGCCCAATCACCATTGCGCTTTGGGTAAACAATGCTGCCACCGCGCTCTCCGTGAACGTCGATAATACCAATGGATCTGTTATGGCGAATCAGACCGGCGCCAGTGTATCGGTTCATCCAGGAGACACGATCTCTCTCCAGGCAAGCGGTGACGGAGTTACCAATGGTTCGGCGACCATTGCGACCTCCCTCCACTGCCAGTAAGGCGAATTGCGGACCGCCGGGTGCCCCAGGTCCTGGTTTTCGGACCTGGGAATCCGAGCTCAGTCCGCGACCATGCTCTCACCGGGCAGAATCGGCCGGGTCCGTGGCAAAACACCCTGATAGGCCAGCCAGCCCATCAGTCCAAGCGCAGCCACATACGCCCCCAGCTTCACCCAACTGGTAGTAGCATTCACCGGCAGCGCCTTCCACAGCACCAGCAGCAGCGTCTGCGCCGTAGTGACCGCCCAGACCGAGCCGTAGAAATACCGCCGCTCGGTGCCTTCGCCTTTGGTGGAAGGCCCCACGCGGGGCAGCTTGCCCAGCGCGCCCAGCAGCAGAATGACCACCGCCAGCGCCGGATAACCGTAATGATAGAGCGGCTTCATCTGCCATCCGCCACCCGCCACGGTAATCAACAGGCCGGCCAGATTCAGCGACGCATAGGTGAGCACCGCCGTCCAGGCAAAGCTGTAGCAGACCTTGCGATAGAGCGGATTGGGCCGGTCCTCGTCAAAGCGCAGAATGTACGGCCCCGGTTCGGCCCCCGGCAGCTTGCCGCGCAGCGCGGCGATGCCGGTGCCGGCCAGCACCAAAGCCAGCCATGCCCAGATCCGCCAGTCGAATTCATGCGCAAAAAGCTTGAATGTCGGCCTTCCCGGCGCCAGAAAAAAGACCCAAATCCAGATGGGCCAATGCAAAGAGCGATAGATGCGGGTATTGCGCGTGCGCATCTTCCGTTCCTGGGCGTACTCCACTTTCCCCGTGTATCCCATACCAAAAAGCCTCTCAAACTCCCCGCAAGGCCGTCAATTGCGCCGCGAGAAAGCATACGCGCGCGAAGGTAATTATTCCCCACATCCGCCGGACTGGAGTACAATCCCTCCTGAGTGAGGAAATACCCATGGATAGTCTTTTAACACCCATTTTGATCTTCGTCGCCATCGTCGCCCTGTATGTTCTCAACTGCATCAAGATTCTGCGCGAGTACGAACGCGGGGTGATCTTCACCCTGGGCCGCGTCTCGCCGCAGCCTTACGGCCCGGGCATCATCTTTGTCTTCCGGCCCTTCCAGCAGATGGTGCGCATCAGCCTGCGCCAGGATGTGCTGGAGGTTCCCGCGCAGGATGTGATCACCCGCGACAACGTCACTATCAAGGTGAACGCCGTGGTCACGCTCTATGTGGTCAGCCCCAACGACGCGGCCATCAAGGTGGCCAACTACGTCTACCAGACCTCGCAACTGGCCCAGACCACGCTGCGCACCGTCCTGGGCGAGGTGGAGCTGGACGAGCTGCTCAGCCATCGCGACAAGCTCAACGTGCGCATCCAGTCGATCATGGATCAGCGGACGGAGCCGTTCGGCGTGAAGGTCATCTCGGTCGAGGTCAAGCAGGTGGACCTGCCCGACCAGATGCAGCGCGCCATGGCCAAGCAGGCCGAGGCAGAGCGCGAGAAGCGCGCCAAGGTCATCCACGCCGGGGGCGAGTTCGACGCGGCGCAGAAGCTGGTGGACGCCGCGCACCTGCTGGCCTCCGAGCCGATGACGCTGCAATTGCGCTACCTGCAAACCCTCACCGAGATCGGCGTCGAGAAGAACACCACCATTGTCTTCCCGCTGCCCATGGAGCTGATGACGCTGCTCAACAAGATGAACGTGACCGCCGCGCCCAAGCTGGAAGGGAAATAGTTCGCGTTGTGAATTCGGCCCGAAATTTACATTCTTCGGGCCGAATTTTACGTGATTCGGGCCGGGTTGATCGGGCCGTGGAAAAATTCAATGGCAGTCTGTCGCCCGCGCCGTAGGCGCAACGGTTGTTAGCCCCGCGTTTCAACGCGGGGTAAGCGTCCCCACCATTCAACCGGAGTCCCGTAGGGACGGCGCGAAATCCGCACAAAATGCAATTGCCGCAAATGCTGCATAATTCACATGAGTTTCAGCCCCTGAGGATTGTGAGATGAAAAAGTTCATTGCCCTATTCTGCCTGTTGCTCTGCTCCGCCACTTTGATGTATGGACAAAAGACGCGCTTCGGTCAATCTCTACCCAAGGCAAAAACCGGAGTGGATTATCCGATTCAATTGCACGTCTCAGGCGCTCACGTTCGATCTATTTGCAGTAATGTTTTCAATGTTATAAATACCGTTAAATGCCAGGACATGATGTATGTCGATGCGATCATAGATGGTAAAAAGATTGAACTGGCGGGAAATATCGAAGTGGATTACATCCGCTTCAATTTACCTCCTGGCGATTATCAAGCTCGAATGAAGACAAAGAACCCAGACACAACACTCACTACTTTTGGTCAGGAATACGAGTTGGTTCTTGCTGACAAATCTCTTTGGAGCGGTAAAATTTCCGGTTATTCCGAATAAGAACGGTTATGTAATAGGGCACGGCTTCAGTCGCGCCCTGACGCTTCTGGTTTCTTTATCGAGTTCTTCCGCAGCCTGATTAGGCGACAATAGAAGAGATGAAGACTCTGCGATTGTCGATCGATCCGGCGCAACTCGACTCTGCGGAAGCTCAAGAGGCCTTGGAGTGCGCGGCGCAAATCCTGCGCGCGGGCGGCTTGGTAGCTCTGCCAACGGAGACGGTTTACGGCTTGGGGGCGAACGCGTTGGACGCTGCCGCCGTGGGGCGCATCTTTGCCGCCAAGCAGCGGCCGGCGTGGGATCCGGTGATTGTGCATATCGCCGATGAAGCCATGCTTGACGGGCTGGTCGAGCGGGTTCCCGAGGCGGCGCGCAAGCTGATGAAGGCTTACTGGCCGGGTCCGCTGACGCTCTTGCTGCCGCGGGCAGGCGGGAGTACAGGCGCAGTGCCCGATGCGGTGACGGCTGGTCGGCCTCTGGTCGGCGTGCGGATGCCGGCGCATCCGGTGGCGCTGGCGCTGATTCGCCGTGCCGGGGTTCCTGTTGCCGCACCCAGCGCCAATCTCTTCAGCCACATCAGCCCGACAACCGCCGCGCACGTGCTGGCCGATCTCGACGGGCGCATTGATGCCGTCATCGATGCCGGGCCGACCGAGCATGGCGTCGAGTCCACGGTTCTTGATCCCTGCCAGACGCCGATGTTGATCTACCGGCCCGGAGCAGTGACCAGCCTCCAGATTCGATACACTGCCGGGGCGGTTGAACTCTACCGCGACGACGGCGCGCTGCTGGCCACGCCGCGCCGAGCGCTGCCCTCGCCGGGGGTTGGACTGCGCCATTATGCGCCCAAGGCGCGGCTGGTGCTGCTGGAAGGCGAACTGGCAGAACTGGCCGCGAGACTGGATGGATTGGTGCTGGACCTGCCAGAGGATCAGGTAGGGGTGATGCTGCCCACCAGTGTGGCTGCGCCGAATGGAGTTACGGCAGTCTTTGCCTGGGGAAGCTGGACCGATCCTGAGGAACTGGCGCATCGGCTTTACGCCGGGTTGCGCGCGCTGGACGCGGCGGGCTGCACGGTGATTCTCTGCCCCGTACCGCCCGCCGAGGGCATCGGCGCGGCGATCCGGGACAGGCTGTTGAAGGCAGGGACTAGGGAATGAGGGAGCCTCAAGAAAGATCAGCTTGATGGTTGCCAACCGCGCAGCCGCAGGCTGTTTCCCAGTACGCTGACCGAACTGAGCGCCATCGCCGCCGCTGCCAGCCATGGGCTGAGCAGAAGATGAAAGCCCGGATACAGCACGCCCGCGGCCAGCGGAATGCCCAGCAGATTGTAGCCCGCAGCCCAGATCAGATTCTGGCGCATCACACGAAGCGTCGCGCGGGCCAGCTCCAGCGCCGCCGGAATTGCCGCGGGCTGCGCGCGCAGCAGCAGCACGTCGCCGGCCTCCTGCGCCAGATCCGCGCCCGAACCCATCGCAATGCCCGCGTCGGCCTGGGCCAGCGCAGCCGCGTCATTGATGCCGTCGCCCGCCATTGCCACGCGCAGACCCGCCGCTTGCAGCGCGCGAATCCGCTTGAGCTTCCCCGCCGGGTCCAGTCCGGCTTCAATCTCCGTGATTCCCGCCTGCCGCGCGATGGGCCCCGCCGCCTCTGCCGAATCGCCGGTCAGCATCAGCACCCGCAGGCCAGCCCGCCGCAGCGCGGAAACGGCCTCCGCTGCATCGTCGCGCAGCGCATCGCGCGCATCAAAGTACCCGGCAGGAACGCGGTCCACCGTCATCCAAAGCCGCGTCACGCCCGGCTCCGGCGGCTTCACATCCACTGGCAGCGCTATGAAAAACTCTTTGAAGAGCGCGTCATTCCCCAGCAGGCAATCGCGGCCTTCCACCCGTGCGCTCAACCCGCGCCCAGGTAGAACTTGCGCGTCTTCCGCAGGCTGCCAGACCACTCCCCGCGCGCGCGCCGCATCCACCACAGCGTAAGCCAGCGGATGATTCGAGCGCTCCTCGGCTGACGCCGCAAGGCGCAGCAAGTCATTTTCGGCGCTTTGAAAGGGCGCGGCTTTAGCTACGCCGCCTGAAAACTCTAAAGAAGAGATGGGCTTTAGCCCCTGAGGGAATCTTTCTTCCGCAATTGGATTTCCCTCGGCGGCAAAAGCATTCTTCCACTTGCTGTAAGTTGCGGCGTGGACCGGGAGGTCCACGCGACAGCCGGCCAGGAGGCCGGCGCTACTTACTAACTGTGTTAGCGAATGCACCCCGCACAGCACAGGCCTTCCCACAGTAAGCGTCCCCGTCTTATCCAGCACAATCACATCCAGATGCGCCAGCCGCTCCAGCGCCTCACCGCCCTTGAAGAGCACGCCCAACTGCGCTCCGCGCCCCACGGCCACGGTAAGCGCGGCGGGCACGGCAAGCCCCATCGCGCACGGACAGGCCACCACCAGCACGGCCACCGTCGAGGCCAGCGAACGCTCCAGCGAGTGCGTGGCGACCATCCAAATCACAAAGGTCAGCGCGGCCAGCAGCAGCACAATGGGCACAAAGATCGCGCTCGCCCGGTCGGCCAGCCGCTCCATCGGCGCGCGCGAACTCTGCGCCTGCTCGACCATGCGCGTAATCTGTCCCAGCACGGTAGCCTCGCCCAGCGACTCCGCGCGGCAGGTCACCGCGCCCTCATAATTCAGCGCCCCGGCCAGCACGCGCCCGCCCACCATGCGTTCCAGCGGCGTCGGCTCGCCGGTCAGCATCGACTCATCCACCGTGGTGCGGCCTTCCGTGATCGTCGCGTCCACCGGAAAGCGCTCGCCCGGCAGCACCAGCACGCTCTCGCCCACCTGAATCTCTTCGAGCGGGACGATTTCTTGTATTCCATCGCGCATGCGCCGCGCCGTCGCGGGCTTCAGCCTGGAGAGCGCATCCAGCGCAGCCAGCGCACGCCGCTTCGCCCGTCCCTCCAGCGCCTTGCCCAGCAGCAGAAAGCCAATGATCAGCAGAACCGCATCAAAGTAAACCTGCCGGCCAACTGCGGGCCAGAGCGTCGCGTAGGCCGAGAAGACAAACGCCACGCCGGTTCCCAAACTCACCAGCGTGTTCATATTTGTCGTCCCGCGACGCAGCCCGCGCGCCGCGCTCATGTAAATCCCACGCCCCGCCCAAGCCATCATCGCCGCCGTCAGCACGAGCAGAAACCAGCGCAACAGATCAGGCGGCAGCGCAAAGAGCCACGGCAGCAGGCGCATCAGCGCATGGTCCAGCGAACCCATCTTTTCGCCGAGCGGCATGGCCAGCAGCATCGCCGCAGCGCCCGCGATCAACGTCGCATAAGCTTTGCGTTCCGCTTCAATATAGCCTGATTGTTTTGTCTCTTGAGTTGAACCATCGGCATGCGGCAAGACCGCATCGTAGCCCGCCGCGCGAATCGCCTCCACCAGTTGCGCGGGCTTGAGGAGCGCCGGATCAAAGACCACGCTGGCCCGATGCGCCATCAGATCAACGCGCGCCGATTCCACGCCCGCCGTCGCACGCAGCGCCTCTTCCACGTGATGCTGGCAGGCAGCGCAGCTCATGCCCAGCACGGGAAGAGTGATCGATTCTGTGACGGATATGGTCATAGAGGACTATGCTTCCAGCTTCGCGGCAAAACCAATTTTGTCCAGCGCCGCAATAGAAGCTTCCACCGGCGCAGGCTCAAGCGCGGAAGCAAGCCGCGCCGCGCCCACCGTCACTTCGTTGACCGCAACGCCCTGCACCGCGCTCAACGCTTGCGTCACCCGCCGCACGCAAGCCCCGCAGTGCATTCCATCGATCTTCAACGTGAACTCCGCCATCGCTTTCTCCTGATTGTTTTGATGATACGCCGCACAGAAGGGCGCAAAGGAGGAAGCACCCTTAGCGGCCGAAGTTGCATAGCCTTGCCTGATTTGTCATGATTGCAGGCGGAGGAACAAATGAAAAAGCTCTTGTTCACACTATTGTTGTTGATGCCCGCGCTGGTTTGCCAAGCGAAAGAGAAGCCAGCTCCGAAACCAGCTCCAAATCCCGCTGATTACCAGGTTGCCGTACATGTGCAATCTTCACACTTTGTCCACATATGCAGCCACGATTGCTTTTGGGAACAGTATGTGACGGTACTTATTGACGGAAAGAAATATGATCTCTTCGATTCAAATGCCGCCTATTATCTGCTTCGTGTGGGCGACTACAAGGCAAAGATATTCAAAGATGAGACCAATCACACCTTCGAATATCAGAGAACCTATGAGTTTCTGTTGCCGGACGGGGATACCCGCCAATACTCGGTAGTGGCGGAAGCGGAATAAACAAAGAGTCATGCAGAGAGAATATCCATCCTCGCCGCTGGTGGGCGTCGGCGCGGTGATCGTCGATGCGGGCCGCGTGCTGCTCATCCGCCGCGGGTGCGCGCCGCTCAAGGGCCACTGGTCGCTGCCCGGCGGATTGCTGGAGCTGGGTGAATCCCTCACCGCCGGCGTTCAGCGCGAGGTTCGCGAAGAGACCGGCCTCGCCGTTGAGCCGCTCGAACTGATAGAACTGATAGACAGAATTCACCGCGAGGGCGAGCGAGTCCGCTATCACTATGTGATTGCCGATTACCTCTGCCGCGTGACTGGCGGCGCGTTGCAGGCATCCTCCGACGCCGACGCCGCCCACTGGGTTCAGCGCGCCGCGTGGAACACCTTCAACCTCGATCCGATCACCGTGCGCGTCATCGAGGCAGGCTGGCAGAGGGCACAGGAATTGAACTTGAAAGAGAAAAGGCAAGGGCAAGAAAGACCATGAGCTGGAAGAAGAAACTGTTGATCATTGCGGGAGCAGTTGTGATAGCGGCCGGAGTCGGCTTCTGGATGCGCCCGATCAGTTATTACCAAGAGTCGCTGTACCTGCGGGACTGCCTCCAGGGCGTAGAAAGCCGCAACGTTCAGGTCGCAGGCCATCGCGTGTATTACCAAGCGCGCGGTCCCGCCGCCGGGCCGGTGGTGGTGCTGGTGCATGGGTTGAGCGGAAGCACCGAGGATTGGCGCAACCTGGCGCCCTGGCTGGTCAAGGCCGGCTTCCGCGTCTATACCCTCGACTTGCTCGGTCACGGCCGCAGCGAAAAGCCAGAGGATTTCTCCTACGCCGTGTATGATCAGGCCGAGGTCGTCACCGGCTTCATGGACGCGCTGGGCCTGAAGCAGGTGGACCTGGGCGGCTGGTCAATGGGCGGCGGAATCGCACAGCATGTCGCCCTCAAGCATCCGGAGCGGGTGCGCCGCCTGATCCTCTTCGACTCGGTTGGCGTCTTCTACAAGCCCGCCTGGAATGTGCGCCTCTTTACGCCCAAAACGCCGCAAGAGATCGACGAGTTGGACGCGGTGCTGATGCCCCATCCAACCCCGCTGCCGGGCTTTGTTGCGCGCGACGCCCTTCGTGTCTCCAACCAAAGAGCCTGGATCATCGGCCGCGCCATCGATGCGATGAGCTCCGGCCAGGACGCCACCGACAACCAGCTTGCACAGCTCAAAATGCCGGTGCTGCTCGTCTGGGGTTCCGTGGACCAGATCACCCCGCCCAGCCTCGGCGAGACGATGCACCGGCTGATTCCGCAATCGCAACTGGAGATGATCCCCGGCTGCGGCCACCTGGCCCCCGGACAATGCGCCGATCAGATCGGACCCAAGGTCGTCGCCTTCCTCCAGCGATAAGGATACGGCCAAGGAAGATAGGAACTATCATCCTGAGCGAGCAAGCAGAAGGAGCTGCGTTTTCTGCGCGCACCGAGTCGCCGCCATGGAGTATTCTTGGAAGTCGAAGCAATATCGTGGACTGATCGATGGCGCGAAGATCGGACTTGGCTTGTTCGGTCCATGCAGCCGTCATCGGCATGGCTAGCGGCCCGGCGTGACGGTTTCAAGCGGAGTGAGGCCCATGCGCTCGAAGTCATCCGCTGTAAGCCCGAAGTCAGCGAGAATCTCTTCGTTGGGAATGCCTTTGTTGTGTTTGAGCCATTCCTTCGAGGTCGCAACGGCGAAATTCTCTTCCGGGCTGATCTCTTCGTCCTCATACGGCGCATCGGCGATAGCCCGCGAGACTGGATTGAGCATGGTTTCAAACAGGCCGACAACGGCAATGACTTGGTTGGGGGCCAACCGGTCGATCAAGTTGTGCGCCTGTTGCCTTGGGTCGATTGCCGCAGATGCCATTGGGAAACCCTCTCTCTTACCATTCTGAGCAGCAACTGGAAATTAATCAACAGCCGGACTGACCTAGTCCCTCATCTATTTTTTGCCCTTCCCCGCCCGTCCGCCCAGCAGCCCTTCCAGCTCTTCCTTGAACTCGCGCACATCCTTGAAGTCGCGGTAGACCGAAGCAAAGCGGATATAAGCCACCGTATCCAGCCCCTTGAGCTGGTTCATAATCAGCTCGCCGATCTCGCGGGTGGTGCGCTCGCGCTCCGGGGCGTCCATCAGGTACGTTTCGGCGGCGTCCACAATCGCCTCCAGGTTGCTGGAAGGCACGGGCCGCTTTTCGCAGGCGCGCAAGAGGCCGCTGAGCACCTTCTGCCGGTCAAAGCGCTCCCGACGGCCGTCCTTTTTGACCACCATGTAAGGGATCTCGTCGATCCGCTCATAGGTCGTGAAGCGGCGATTGCACCGCTCGCAGACCCGCCGCCGCCGGATCGAGTCGGCCTCTTTGCTTTCGCGCGAGTCTACCACCCGATCCTGCCCGAAACCGCAATATGGACACTTCATCTTGCTGCGATTCTACGGCATGAGAGTGATCACAAACCAGAGAATCTTCTCCCATACACTCTGCAAAGATGCAAAAATGAAGAGTGATGGATGTGCCTCACGGGAGAAGCGGATGTCGACGATCAAGGTAGTTGCATTCAACGGCAGCGCGCGCAAGGACGGAAATACGGCTATTCTACTGCGCACGGTTTTGAAGGAATTGGAAGCGGACGGCATTAAAACCGAGCTGATTGAACTGAGCGGCCTGAAGATTCACGGATGCGTGGCCTGCCGCGAATGCTCGCGCAACAAGGACGGCAAGTGCGGCCAGAAGAACGACGACGGCAATGCGCTGATCGAGAAGATGGAGCAGGCCGACGGCATTCTGCTTGGCTCGCCCACCTATGTGGCCGATATCTCGCCGGAGATCAAGGCGCTGATGGATCGCGCCTGCCTGGTCTCCAAGGCCAATGGCGGACTCTTCCGCCGCAAGGTGGGCGCGGCCGTGGTCGCGGTGCGCCGCGCCGGAGCCATTCACGCCTTTGATTCGCTGAATCACTTCTTTCTGATCAGCGAGATGATTGTTCCCGGCTCGTCCTATTGGAATATCGGCGTAGGCTTGGCGCCGGGCGATGTCGAGCGCGACGAGGAGGGCATCCGCACCATGAAAACACTGGGCCAGAACATGGCTTGGCTGTTGAAAAAGCTCAAGGACTAACTTGCCGCGAAGCGAGCTGCCTGCGCCAGCGCCTCCAACTGCTCCAAGTGATTAAGATCGTGTCCGGCCATCGTCTCAACCAGCGTCTGGAAGGTCATCGAGCCCCGCTCAGGATGAATGACCGGCCTGGCCGCCGCCGCCGGAAGTGCGATGGAGAGGAAGAGCATATTCCACTTGCGCACCGTGGTGAAGGTGTGCAGCGCCTGTTCCACGGAGATGCCGGGATAGGTTCCGGCCCATTTCTCCTGATCGAAGGGCTGAATCACCGGCGCGTCCTCGGCCAGCGTCTGGCGCAGCCGGAAGGCAAAGACCAGCTCGCAGTCGGCCAGATGACAGATGATCTCCGCCGCGCTCCATCTGCCGGGAGCGGGAACCAGATAGATGCTCTCCGTGCCGATGGCCTCCAGCAGCTTGTCCAGGTGTTTGGCGGTTGCCGCCAGAATCACATCCAGCTTCCGCCCGTCCAGAAAACGCTCATATGGGTTGAGTTCGCTCATTGAGTCAGCCTCCGATCCGCTTGTCCTTCGCCGATTCCTCTTGTGCAACTATTCTATTCCGCATTTTCTATTCCTGTTCCCAATTCCCTATTCCCTGTCTTCAAAGGTACTGCGCAGCCATGCGTTGCCACGTCGGCCAGTCGTGCGAGTTCCGCTCCTCCCAGATGTGCAGTTCGTGCGGCACATCAAGCTCCGTGAGGATGCGGTCGAGCGTCCGGTTCTGCGCGAGGCATTGGTCGTCACGCCCGCTGGCCAGCACATAGCGGTTCCGGCGGAAGCGCTCCAGGAACCACGCGTCTGACAGGTTGGGCAGGTAGTGCGTCGGCAGGTTGTAGTAGCACTCCTGGTCGTAGTAGCCGCTCAGGAAGCTGGTCAGGTCAAAGGCCCCGCTGAGTGAGACAAAGCCAGTGAAAACGTCGGGGTGGCGCAGCGCAATATTGACAGCATGATAGCCGCCGAAGCTGCATCCCAGCAAGATCAGCCGCGCGTCAGAGCTGCGCTGGCGGATGAGAGGCAGCGCCTCCTGCAGCAGATAATCCTCGTAGCGTAACTGGCGCTGGATGCGCCAGCGCGGCGCGGTTGCCCGGTTGTACCAGCTCTCCGCGTCCACCGAATCCACGCAGAAGAGCTGCAGCTCGCCCGCGTCGAGCCGGCCGGCCAGCGCCGCCACCACGCCCCTGTCTTCAAAATCGTAGAAGCGCCCGCAGGAGGTGGGAAAGACCACAACCGGCAGCCCGGCATGGCCGAAGATGAGCACCTCCATCTCCCGTCCCAACGAACTGGAATAGCCCTTGTGGTATTCACGAACCATGGACAGCGCTCCTGGGGCGGATGAGTGGCTTCAAGTTCATGGTAACGCAGGGGCTGAAGCCCAATCTTTTTTGCGGCACTTATGTGCACGACTCAAGTCGTGCCCTGACACTTCTGGACTCTTTATTAAGATTTTCCTTGGTCTGATTATCCGTGCACCCGTTCCAGCAGGCGAATCAGCTCAGTCAGCTCCGCCTGGCTCAGCCCCCCCAAAAGCTCTTTAGGCGCGGCCAGGATCACCGGGTCCATCTCCCGCAGCAGCGTGAGCCCGGCCTCGGCGATGCAGGTCCAGACCACTCGCCGGTCTTGCGCGTCGCGACGTTGGCGGATCAGCTTGAGCGCCATCAGCCGCGCCAGCAAGCGGGTAATATCCGGCTCGGCGGTGATCATGCGCTCCCGAATCGCCGAGCAGGTCAGCCCGTTGGGATGCGCCCCGCGCAGGATCCGCAGCACGTTATACTGCGTGGAACTGACGCCCCACGCGCGCGTCTTCAGGTGAAGGGCACGGCTGAGGCAGTCGGAGGCGCGCAACAGGTTCAGCAGCGCCTCCTCCTCCAGGCTGGCAAAGGCCGGCTCTTGCAAGATTTCCAGCTTCAGTTCAGCCATTGCTGCCTCTTTCATCCCGCTGTATTTACTGCTTTATGATCTCCAGCTCGATAATCAGTTTGACCTCGTCGCCCACCAAGGCCGACGGAAAGCCGGTCCCAATCCCGAAGGCCGTGCGGCTGATGGTGGTGGTGGCGGAGAAGCCGGAGTGCGCCTTATGGTCCATCGCCCCCTCCACGGGAGTGCTCGGACCTTCCACATCCAGCACCACTGGCTTGGTTACGCCGTGCAGGGTCAGGTTGCCATTCACCGTCAGGCGGCTGCCGTTCTTGGTGATGCCGGAGCTGGTGAAGGCCGCGGTGGGAAACTTCGCCACATCAAAAAATGCATCGGATTTCAGATGCGTATCGCGCTGCTCCACTCCGGTGTCTACCGTGGTCGTGTCGATGGTTACCGTCACGGTAGCCTTGGTGATATCCGCCTCGTTGTAAACCAGTGTGCCCTTGACTCCGCCAAAGCGGCCGTGCACGTTGGAGACGCCGCCGTGGCGGACCGTGAAATCCACTTCGCTGTGCGCCGGATCGGTGGCCCATGCGGAGGTCTGGGCCACAGCCAGGGGAGCCGCCAGCGCCAAAATGCCTGTCAATACTGCCAAACGTTTCATCATGATGTCCTTTCAGTGCAGGCCGTCAGGCCGCGGTTAAGGTGGGGGAAGAGGACGTGCGCTCTTGCCGTCTGCGCGCCGGGACATGGAAGACCTGAACGCCGCGCGGAATCTTCTATTAGCTTTTGGATGCTGCCAAAGAGATACTCGTTGCAACAAATAATATTCTTTTGCTCCCTCCAAGAATTGTCCATCCCCTGGATAGGCCAAATCTGTCCCATACAGACCAATAAACACTGTCCTCCTGTGCAACCGAAGCGCAGTCCTCTCAAACTCTGTCATCCTGAGCGACCGAAGCGAACCGGGGTCCCCGGCGACTGGTCTTTGTCGCTGGGGTGAGGGAGCGCAGGGAGTCGAAGGACCTGCGGTTGCTTTTTGTTCGAGTGTGAAAAAACTCAATAAAGCGCCCAGAAGCGTCAGGGCACGACTTCAGTCGTGCCGTAATCACGTTCATAAAACATGGGCATTAGCCCCTGCGTGCTGGATTTCTGCAACAGGTTTGTAAAACATCTGCAACAGGTTTGTAAAACAATAGTCGCCCAGGCCGAAAACGTTACCCAATAAATAAGTCTGGCAGCAAATGCGTTTTAGGTTATACTTCGAGCAACATGTCGGGCGCCTTCTAGCCTCGGCAAGTGACACCCTGTGTGCCGCCTGCCGAAAGCTTTTAGGCGGCGTGTCGCGAGCGCGCCTCACGGAGGAGTTATGCTCAACCCCAAAAGTCCTGCCAGCTCTTTCTGCCTCGATCCCACCCCGGAAAACCTCTGCTTTCCCCCGAAGAGGGACGACTACATCTATTTTGAAATGCCACCGTTTTGGCTCGGCGAGCCATCCATAGTGAGTTTGGCGCGTGCGGCCGACGCCTCGATGCTCGCCTACGCGCGATTTGTCAAGCAGAGAATGGACCTTGCCGATCTTCAGCGAATCTTAGCTCATGCAGGATATCCGGATGTTCAGCCAATCGGAAACTGTTTTGTTGATGGAGCCGACACTGGCCGCGGCTACTTCGCTTTTAACAACAACCACGCCCTTCTGGCGTTCCGTGGCACAGAGGCGGACAACATCAACGATAAAGTGGCCGACGCAGAAGCCATTCAGACCCCGGAAGCGGGTGCTATGGTTCATACAGGCTTCAAACGATATCTCGACTCGATCTGGGGCCGGGTTAAACAATATGTCGAAGGCTATCGCGCCGACCATCCCAACCAGAACATCTGCATCACCGGGCACAGCTTGGGCGGGGCGCTGGCGACGTTGGCATTCACTAGGCTCAACGATCCGGCCTCAAGCCTGATCACCTTCGGCTGTCCCCGCGTAGGCAACCCCGACTATTGCGATGTGATTGCTGCTGCTGCGCGCACACGCGCGTGCTATCGCGTCGTTGACAATCTGGATATTGTCACACACGTGCCGCTTGATTTTCACAACTTTTATGCACTCCCACTCATCTATGCGCACCCGCGCATCACCACCTATTGGTTGGACCAGGGTCACACGTTGCGGATCAACCCACCCAACCTGCCCAGCGACAGCGATGCCATAGTCAAGCTCCCCGTCGGATTCCTGGCAACACACTGGTTGGATGGCCTTCCCAACCCGCTGCCCGACCCGCTGGCGGACCACTCACCTGTCCGCTATGCACATTTTGTAGGAAAAGCGATATAAGCGGGACTCGGGAACCGGGGACGTGCGTGGAAACAGCGAGTCCACCCCGCATATCGTCCAAAGTAACATTCTGATGGGTGCCCCACCAGAACTTATGCATTGCTGCCTTACTCTAAAATTGGGTTACAAAGCCCCATTCCGCACGCACAAAAGCCCCAGGTTATCAATCCGGGGCTTTTGCCAATGTGTTATCCGAAAAACCGCTCGCCGCCTGCGATACTGACAATGTACTGCCACATTGACCCCATCCGATCAAATTGATCGCCTGGCCGCCCGCTCTTCCATACCTTCCTCATTAACACACTCTTTGTGGGGATTTATGGCCACAAAACTCTGGCAAACGTTATCGCGACTGCTGCGGCTCCTAACCCAAGAAATGCTGCTGATAATTGCAGGAATCGTGCTGACCACTTCAAATTCAGATGCACCTGCGATGCTTGATCATCGCTGCCACTTTGGTCCTTCAATACACGATATCGAAGGTGATCTATGATGCAAGCGACTGAGTCAGTGGCGAAAATGCGATGTTGAAGGGCAAACCCCGCGGAAAGTCCCAACGAAACAAGACCACCAATTAGTATCCAATGATTCTGCGCCAGCCGAAGTTCAAAATCCTTATTCGCGTTCGCCGGGTAGACGATTTCTTTGAGGAGAAAAGCATACCCCGCGATCCCTAGGAGAGCAAGACGCAAGATCTCCTTTGAGTAGGCGAGATATCTATCCAAGATATCCATATCAGGCCTGAATCTTCGATCATCAATTCTTATCCCAATACGAGTCTTCATGTGATCTCAATAGTAGCAAAATCCTGGCGAATCGGTAACTACATTTGTTGGCGGGTGGCCCGGCTCCGGATCTTCGGACCTGTGAGAACACGAACCTCAACCCGCCGTCTTTTTCTGATCCCTGATCCATGTTCCCTCACCGCCGGCTTTTCATCTAGAACTTTGCAGAGAATTAATCTTCGTTCGCGCAAACTAGGAAAGAGAAGAAGAGCGAGAGATGAACAGGAAAAAAGAGGGAGAAAGCCGTGTCCTCGGCAAAAGTTCTCCAAGGGAGAAAACGCCCCCCCCCCGGGGGTGCGTTCTCTCTTTCTTCGCTTTTGTCCGGCAGTCCAAGAACATCGACTGGGGATGAATGAATGGCTCAATGGACCGAATCAAGCGCTCCATCCCTGTAGAATCTTCTCAGCGCTCCGGTGGGAATCATGACCTATTACGAACAAGTCTCGGAAGCGGCCGCCTTTCTGCAAAGCAAGCTGGACTCGCTGCGCCCGAAGATCGGCATCGTCCTCGGCTCCGGGTTGGGCGCGGTTGCCGAGACCATCACCGAGCCTGTAGCAATCTCCTACAGCGCAATCCCTCACTTCCCGCAATCCACCGTCGAGGGCCACACCGGCCGCATCGTCGCCGGATTGCTGGCTGGCGTGCCAGTCCTCGTCATGCAAGGACGCGTTCACTCCTACGAGGGCTACTCGCCCGCGCAGGTCACCTTTCCGCTGCGCGTGCTGGGCGCGCTGGGCATCCAATCCGTGCTGCTGACCAACGCCGCCGGTGGCATTGCTGAAGGCTACCGCGTCGGCCAGCTTGTAGCCCTCCGCGACCACATCAACCTGATGGGTTGGAACCCGTTGGTTGGGCCGAATGAGCCGCGCTTCGCGGTCCACCCCGGCACCGGCCTGCGCTTTACCGACATGACCGAAGCCTACTCCCTGCGCCTCCGCGCACTGGCTCGCGAGGCTGCCGATTCTGAGGGAATTGCGCTCGATGAAGGCGTCTATCTCGCCGTCAGCGGACCCAGCTTTGAGACCCCAGCCGAGATTCGCGCCTTCCGCTCGATGGGCGCAACGCTGGTAGGCATGTCCACCGTGCCGGAGACGATCGTCGCGCGGCATATGGGCATGGAAGTGCTGGGCCTGAGCTGCGTCACCAACCTGGCCGCCGGCCTGGGCGCAACCACTCTGAGCCACGAGGAAGTCTTCCACGCTGGCCGCATGGCCGAAGAGCAACTCGCCCGGCTGCTGCGGCGGCTTGTGCCCCGGATTGCAACGCTGGTGGAAAACGAGCCTGTGGAAAACGGCCGGTAGGTTGAACTTCCACCATAATAATTCTGCCCGACTTCCCGGATTGAAAGATTCTAATGAGTTTGGTTCACTCCTGGTTTCTTTACCAAAGTTTCATTTAGGAATTATCAAGCTGTGCCTCGCACGCCGATAAGATTGCTGTGATGAGCAGAAAATCCATCGAATGCATCAAGCGAAAGGCGTCTAATTGGCTGCGGCAAGGCGTCTCGCCGCAGCGTCTGGCGCTGACTCTGGCGCTCGGCGTCGCCATCGGCTGCATCCCGGTGTTGGGGATTCCGACGCTGATCTGCGCGGCGCTGGCCGTGGCGCTGCGGCTGAATCTCCCGGCGATGCAAGTGGCCAATTACGCAGTGATGCCGTTGCAGTTGCTGCTGATTGTGCCCTTCGTCCGCCTAGGCGGGCGGATATTCGGTCCGGCTCGCGCAGCCGAGGCGGGTTCAATGCTGCACGCGCCATGGATGGGGCTGATCGCACATGTGGGCGGGCTGGCTGGACTGGCTGGACAAGCGCTGCTGGCTTGGCTGCTGATCGCCATTCCAGCAGTACTGCTGCTGACCGCAACACTAACTGCCCTGCTCCGGCGGCTTCCCACCCCGTCTGCGGCAAAAAACTGAAAACTGATCACTGACCACTAGCATTCACTTCCCCGCAAATGGATCCCGCACCGGCTTTGCGCTCTCGATCCACGCGGTATAGATCATGTCGCGCAACATGCTGGCTCCAGCAGCCAGCCGAGCAGCGGTAAAGGCGCGCGACTCCGCCGATCCCGCGCCCGTAAAGCCGCCCGCCTTCTCCAGTTGATAGACCTTCTCCACATACGTTTGCGAGTGGCGCAGGTAGGCCACGTATGCATCAAAGATGTCGCCACTGATTAGCTTGGCCGGAGTCATAGCCGCCCGCACCTCCGGCTCGCGCAGGTTGGCGTCCACAAACGGTCCCTCAAACTGCCAATGAATCTCGTGGCCTGTCGTATAGCCGTGGGGGTTCGGCCCTACCCAGCCGTTGTACTGGATGCTGGTGTGCAAAGGCTGCGAGCCATCGCCGACGTAGTGGCCCAGCCACCCGGCATAGAAGAGAATCGCCTGCTCCACCGGGCGGGTCTCCTCATGCTTTGCAGTCAGGTTTCGATACGCGCGCAGCGCGGCCTTCAAGCGCTCCCAAACCTCAGTGGCCTCCCACGGTTGCAGGCCGATCTTCTCCGGCCGCTCGCCAGCGGCAAAGGCCCGCGCCTCGAAGTCCAGCCGCTCATGCGGCAGGGGTCCGAGCGCGTCGGCCCGCTCCAGGTCGATGAAGTGCTCGGGGGCCTGCGCGGCCAACAGCTCCGGCTCGGACGGCGAGCGCCAGCGGTCCGGCTCCGGACCAAGGTACTCGATCTCAGCCATGGCCTCCGGTGAGCGCAGAAAGGCGGGCAGGTCAGCGGGCAAGGAGCTGGCCGCCAGTTTGTTAATCAACCGATGGCCGCTGTTGCCCCAGGCGCGGGCCGCTGGCGGCTGCGCCAGCAGGCACAATAGCCCCGCCGATGCGAGGAGCGATGCAATCAAACGCGAGGACGAGGAAAGAGTCAGCATGAAGCCAGTATAGGCGCGCGCTCAGGCGAAAGAAATTGAACGAGATTTTCGCGAAAGAAAATCCTGAATCACGCGATGAGCCTCTAATAATCAACAGTCTGTATGCTGTGTGGTTCTCAACACCTGCTCGGAGGCAGTCTGCGTTGCCGCCAACCTGCACGGCGTCTCGCCCGGCCAGCATTGGTTACTGTAAAACGCCATTCTCCAAAATGCTATGCGGCCTTTAATCCAGCGCGTAGACCGAACCATCCGCGCTTCCGACATAAACGACGCCGTTGGCAACAGCGGGACTGGACAGAATGGAACCGAGTTGAAGCAAGCGGTCGATTCCCACAATCGTCGCATCGATTGTATTATTTGGATTGCCATCCGGACCATTCGGCCCATAAATCACACTGGTATTGAGATGCCCGTCTTCTGTCAGCAGTTCCTTGTGATGCAGCGCGGCTTGTACGCGGAATATGCTAACAAACTTGCGAGCTGTCAGGTCGGCATCGTACACCGCTCCATCGAAAGTACCGAAGTAGGCGTGTCCGTCGGCAATAGCTGGCGATGAAAAGCTATAAGCCTTATAACCCAGCTCGAAGACTGGCGAGCCTGTCTTCAATTCCAGAACGCGCAGCTTCATCGTATCGGATGTTGTCACGTAGACAAGGTTATCGACGATCGCGGGAGAAGCAATCACCCACGAACCACTGTTCGATTGGCGCCAAACTTCCTTCCCTGACGCGGCGTCGAGTGCGTAAATAAAGTTATCCCGGCTGCCGAAGACAACCATGCCGCCGGCAACTGCCGGGGAGCCTGGAATGCCTTGCATGAAGTGGGTTGCATCGACGCCGGTTGCAAATTTCCAAACCGGCTGGCCGGTCTTCGCATTCAGAGCATACAGCACTCCGTCCCAGCATCCAATATAAAGAATTCCATCCGCGATTGCCGGTGAAGAGTGCACCACATCCGCGGTTTGATACTTCCATAGCAAACTGCCGGTCAATGCATCCAGCGCATAGACATTGTGGTCTCCGCTACCGAAATAGACAATGCTTCCGTCAAGGACGGGCGAGGAGATAAAGAAGTCCCATGGGTCTGGAACCACCTCCCTGGATGGGGCAAGTCCGTATAATCCGGCTACGTTGAGACGGCTCTCGCCGCCGGTGCTGAATTTCCATATCAGCTTTCCCGTGCGCGCATCCAGCGAATAAGCGCCGCCGTCGAGACTGAGAAAGTAGACCCTGCCGTTCACCACGGTAGGCGTGCTGTTTACATTTGCCCCGCTTTGATACTTCCATCTCTCGCGGCCATTGCCTGCGTCAATGGCGTGCAGACAATGATCGTCGCTGCCCACATACACAATGCCGCCCGCCACCACCGGTGAGGAGATAACGCGACCGCCGGTCTTGAACTCCCAAAGAAGATGGCTTATCGACTTAGGCGCGGCGCTCGGATACAGGCCGGTGTGCGCATGATCCCCGCGAAAGCCAGCATTGTCTTGAGCAGGCAATCTGACGGCGCAGAAAGTGCACAGCGCGACCAAGAGGAACGCCTGAATGAATCTGAAATTGAAAGAGAGTGGTCCGATTGAGCGCCCCGCATTGCCGCGTTTGCAATTCATCGATTGCCCTCCACAATATTCAACATCTTCCATTCACAGTAAATGCTTTGTGGCCATGATAAACCACTTTGCCTGATAGAGACTCTTCAATCGGCCATTCAAAGCTACGAATCAGATTCCGCACTGGATCGATATCCAATCCCACGATGGGCCGATTGCGGCGTTCCACCTTCCGCGTCAGTTTTCATCCGTGAAGATCGCCTCGATGGTGGACTCAAAGAGCCGCGCCAAGCGAAAGGCCAGCGGAAGGCTGGGATCGAATTTGCCCGTCTCGATAGCGTTGACCGACTGGCGCGAGACCTCCAGCCGCTCGGCCAGATCTGCCTGCGACCAGTCGCGCTCCGCTCGCAATACTTTCAGCCGGTTTTTCATCTGTACCTCCGCTTGACCACTACTCGTGCAAGGATCACAAAGACGCAGCAGAGTGGATAGACCAGGAACAAAGACATCGGCCGGATGTGCGCGAATTTCTCCAGTGCGCCCCAGACGGTGGTGACGATGAGCGTCGCTCCCACCCCCCAGAGCATCGATTCGATGAGCACGGTACGCACAAACTCATCCTTCTGCTCGGATAGATACACGGCGGCGAGGCCGATAGCGGCCACAATCGGCAAGGCCGGAAGCAGAGCCAGCAGAACCAGCGCCACGCCCTTGGGGCGAAGCTGGTCCATCGACAGGCTCATGACGGCCAGAGCCAGCGCATACGAAATCATGACTGCCATGGTGCGGCGATGAAAACGGCGGTGAGCAGGATTAGAGAATTTGCTTTCCATGATTGCTCTCCTTGGCGTGAATGTGGAGGGATTGCCGGTTCGTCCTGCGCAGAATGCGGAAGGCCCGCGGGCGGATCTTCATTTGTACCTCATCTGCTGAATGCCCAGCGCAAGGCCGGAGAGCGCGCAATAGAGCGGATACACCAGGATCAGGTCCATGTGGCGCAGGTTGACGAAGCTTTCCAGGAATCCCCAGGTGACGGTCACGGAGAGCGTCGCCCCGATGCCCCAGAGCAGCGCTTGAACTTGCAGGTTGCGCTGGAACTCGTCTTTTTCTTCGGAGAGATACATTCCGAAAGCGCCGATTTGCAGGATGATGCCCAGCGCGGGCAGAAAGGCCAGCAGCCAGGCTACCGGGCCGGTTGGGTGGTGGTGGACAAAGAGCCAAATCGACAGAACAAGGAAAGCTGCATAGAGCGCCATGGAGGCGGCAAAGCGCGCCAGGTAACGTCGCACCGCGGGGTTTTTCAAGCAATTCACGTTGTATCTCCTCTTTCGAACGCTGGTTGACGATGAATGATTAGAGAGCGCAACTGTTCTGCTTCAAGGCTGCTGTGGTTACGGGCAGTCTCTTGCCAGGCGATCTCATGTAGGTGTATGCGATGACGGTTGCGGCGATGAGCGGTATTGCCGGAATCAGGCGGCCTGAAGCAAGAGCCATCCCCAATGCGGCCAGTATCCCCGCGAAAGGCACGGCGAAGATGGCTGCCTTTGGCCAGCTAAAGCGGCTGGCTACGAAGGCGCAGAGGGCAAAAAACATCAGATCGCCAAAGCCGATCACCGGCACAAGATAACCCTTCATCCGAATCGATAGCGCCAGATATTGAAGGATCACAACTCCATGCAACTGCGCGAGGTGCTGCGGATTCTGGGCCTGATCAACGAGCCACTTTGTCGCTCCCATCTGCGTGGAGATCAAATCAGCGATTGAGGCGGAGATCAGGAAGGAGGTCAAGGTGCCATTGGAGCCGATCATGCGGCTGATCAGCATCCCGACACAGAGCGCCAGCGAGAGAACGAAACAATTGCTGGCCACTAGGTTCGTGTGGAAGAACGCAATGGCTAGTACACTCAGGCCAATCAGAGCTAGGCCAATCTGGTTCTGCCTGGCTTTGCCGATAGGAGCCAGCAGCCGGGAAGCCAGATACATCGCCAAGCAGCCCGCTGCAATGACGGCAACGATCAGTGAATAAACGTAAAAACGGTTCATGACGACTCTCCTTTACTAAAAGACAATTTAACTTTACATAATTTGACGGAGAATGTCAAGTGTCATTGACAAATATTTTTTTGGAAGGGATAAAAAAATCCCAGATCCAGACCCTCGAATCTGGGATTTTTCACAGCGATGGGCTATTTGAACTCTCCAAAGTGCACATTCTCAGGGGCAGAAGGCGCGTCGAGGAACTGGATCGTCGTCGCCGGTCCCAGCTTGGCCGGGTCGGTCCAGGAGTTCAGCTCCCAGACGACCTGTTTGGCCGGGTTCACTTCGATGGCTTGCGTGGTGCCGGCCATCTCCTTGGGGTCCAAGCTCCATTCGTTTTGCCAACTGTTGATGACCGTGTCGCCGTTGGGCAGCCGCCACGCATTTTGCAGGGAAGCCATTTTGTATTGCGGCGTGTCGGACTTGCTCCAGCTCCACACCGTGTCGCCGCGCCGCGTTACTTCGCGCGTGCCTTGGCTGTCAGTGACAAGCACGTTGCCATTGTCCAGCGGCGTCACGCCCCAGATGCCGACGCCCGGAAAGGACCACAGCTCTTTGCCGTTGGAGTCGTACTCGGCCACCTTGTTCAGGTCCATGTGGGCCGCCAGCAGCGTGCCCTGCGGAGTGAGCCGCGCGTGGCGGAATTGGCCGTGCGCGCCCGGCTGTCCGCTGGGCAGCTTGATTTCCTTCTCCACCGCGCCGGTGGCGATGTTGACCACGCGCGCCACGGCCTGCCCGCCGTTCTGGATGTACAGCACGCGCTCGGCGCCGATAGGCACGGCGGTATGGACCTCAAAGCCAGCCGGCGCGTCGTAGTTCCACAGCACCTTTTTCTCCGGCGTAATGAGCGTGACGCCGAACTGATGCGCGAAGAGGATGTTGCCGTTGGAGAGCATCACCGCGTCGCTGATCTCGCCGCGGCCCGCCGGATCGGAGTAGCTCCAGACAAGCTTGCCGCCGCGCACGATGAAAATGTTGCGCTGATGCGATTCGCCGGCATAGAGGAAGTCGTGCCGCGCCAAATCCGTGGACAGAGCCTTGACCTGCGCCTGCGCGGCCAGCCCGAAAAATATCCCCAAAATAACCAGTGTGACTGCCGATTTCCGTATCATTCGATCCCTCTTCGTTGGTATTTAGTCAAAGTTTTCGCCGATTAGCAGGCGATTTTGCTGTCGTTATCGAGGATACACTCCGCACCTGCGGCGGGTCTCGACAGTCGGCCACAGATGCACTACGCTCAACCTATGGGCTTTCAGGATTTTCTCGGCAACTCGGCGACGGTCACGCATCTGCGCGAGAGCATTCGCGCGGAGCGATTTCCGCAGTCGCTGATCCTGGCCGGGCCGCGCGGGGCGGGCAAGTACACGCTGGCGCTGATGCTGGCCCAGGCCGTCAATTGCCTCCATCCCACGGAGTCCGACGGCCTGCCCGACTTCTGCGGCACGTGCGCCAACTGCACACGGATTGCGCTCTCGGCCAATCTGGAGGCGCTGGTGGCCGAGGCCGTCGAGGCCCGCGAAGCGCTGCGCGACACCGACAAGCGCGAGACCCGCATCCTGATCCAGACGCACCCCGACGTGCTCATTATTCCGCCCGACCCGCCGCAACTGCTGATCAAGCTGGGCCAGGTCCGCCAGGCGATTCACGTCGCTTACTATCGCCCGCCGGTGGAGTCGCGCCGCACCTTCACCATCTTCACCTCGTCGGCCTTCATGAAAGAGGCGGCCAACAGCCTGCTCAAAGTGCTGGAGGAACCGCCCGCGCACACTTCGCTGGTTCTGCTCACAGAGAACCCGCAGGAGCTGCTGCCGACGATCCGCTCGCGCGCCGTGGTGCATCGGCTGGGCGCGATTCCCATCGCCGATTTGGAAGCGCTGCTGCTGAAGCGCCGCCCGCTGCTCAAGCAATCTGACCGCGCCCTGACCGCGCGCCTGGCCGAGGGCGCCGTGGGCCGCGCGCTCACGCTTGACCTTGAAGTTTATCTGGCCAGCCGCCAGGATGCGCTGGTCCTGCTGCGCACCGCGCTGCGTGAGCCTGGGGCCCCCGCGAACAGGTCTTCGTTCGCGGGGTCAGAATCGGATTACTCCACGCTCTTCCACGCGACAGAAAGCTATCGCGCCGGGGCCGACGGCCAGGAGAAGACCATCAACCTGCTGCGCGCGCTGGGCAGCCTCATTGAAGACCTGATGCTGATTGTTGCCGGCACGCCCCGGTTGATTCGCAATCTGGACATTGAGGCCGAACTCGCTCGCTTGGCTCAGGGGCTCAGCCTCGATTGGATTGACACCGCGGCCCGCTCCATGGTCCAGGTCGAGTCCGGAATGCGCCGCAACTTGCTCCGCTCGCTTTCGCTGGACGCCATGGCTGTTAGTCTGGACAGAAGCTAGTCTCTCCCAAGGAGTTTTTATGAACATTGAGCCCGCTTTAACCCGCCCTGAAAAGCAATCCGCCACTCTCGCTCAGGCACGCATGCGCAGCCGTTCGCTTTCCGCTCCGATCCGCCTGACGGCTCACGAGCCGGAGTCGGACAACTCCCAGCGCCAGGCCGAGCTCTTCTATTTACAAAAGCAGATTCAGGCGCAGACGCCGATGGTCATTGTCCTGATTGACGGCGAGCAGGTCGAAGGCTGCATCGAGTGGTACGACCGCAACGCCCTCAAGCTTCGCGGCCGCCACAAGACGCTAGTCTATAAATCAGCGATCAAGTATATGTACAAGCTGGGCGACGGGGGTCGGTGAAGCAGCTTTCAGCGATCAGCCATCAGCCGAGAAATCAGGCTGAAAGCTGATAAGGGCAGACAGGATAAACTAACAGCAGAGTCTTTCTGTGCGCATCCTTACCCGCTACATCCTCGGCGAAATCCTCTCCCACGCTCTGATTGGGTGTGTGATCTTCACCTTTATTCTCTTCATGAAGGAACTGCCGCGCATTCTAGAGATGGTGGTGCATAACAGCTCCACTTTTGTCAGTGTTGTTCAGATATTTCTCTTCACGCTGCCGAATTTTTTCATGTTCACCATTCCCATGGGCGTGCTGGTGGGCGTGCTGCTGGGCTATAGCCGCTTGGCCGCGGACAGCGAGGTGATCGCCATGCGCGCCTCGGGACTGGGGATCGGCTATTTTGTGCGCGTGGCCTCGATTGTGGCCGTGGGCGGCACGCTGCTTGGGTTGGCGAACTCGCTGTATCTTGCGCCGCTGGCCAACCGGGCGATCATGACCATGAACAAGGAGCTGGCGCAGCAGGCCTCTTACGAGATCGAGCCGCGCGTCTTCGACGAAGACTTTCACAACTTTGTTCTCTACGTGCAAAACGTGCACTCAGGAACCGGCGCGGCGCACTGGGATCAGGTCTTCATGGCCGATACCAGCGATCCGATCAATCCTCAGGTGACCACCGCCGCCGCCGCCACGGTCTCCAACGATACTTCGCAGCAGTTGCTGGTTCGCCTGCGCAATGGAGCTCGACACGAGACCGTGGCCAGCCAGCCGCAGCAGTACAATATCTCCACCTTTGACTTTACCGACATGCCGCTGGCTTCAGGACAGCAGGGCGATCTTCATCTGGGCCGCCTGGACACGGACATTTATGCCATGCCGATGGGCGCGCTGCGCGAGCGCGGACAGGCGAGCGACGGCAAGCGCTTTCAGATCGAGATGCACCGGCGCTTCGCTTATCCGGCGGCCTGCCTGATTCTGATGCTGGTAGGCGTTCCTCTGGGCGTCACCTCGCGGCGCGGCGGCAAGAGCTTTGCCTGGATCTTCACCATCCTGCTGGTCTTTGTTTACTACCTGCTCTCTTCAACCGGCATAGCGCTGGGCAAGCAGAACTGGATTTCCGCCTTCTTCGCAGTATGGTCCGCCAACTTGCTCTTCGCCGTGGGGGGCATTTTTTTGCTCTGGCAGATGGCCTCCGGCGGGCGGATTCTGAATGCCATTACCACGTGGAGCCAGCGCTTGCAGAAGGCTGAATTTGGCACTCTGGCCAAGCCGCGAAGCAACCCACTCAAAGAACTGCTGAGCAGACTTCCCGCGCGCCCCCAACGCGCCAAGGCCCGCAATGTCTTCCCGCGCATTCTGGACGAATATGTGGTGCGCGAATTTCTGGGAATGTTTTTACTGGTGCTCTCCGGCTTTGTGATGCTGATGCTGGTCTTCACCTTCTTCGAGCGGATCGGCGACATTCTGCGCAACCACATTGCGCTCTCGCTGATCGGCGGTTACCTGTTCAATCTCACGCCCAGCATGCTCTATCTGATCACGCCGCTGGCCGTGCTGATTGCCGTGCTGGTCACCTTCGGCGTGCTCAATCGCAACTCCGAAATCATCGCCATGAAGGCCTGCGGCATCAGCCTTTATCGGCTCGTGATTCCCATTGTCGCCATCGCTTCCATGCTGGCTGTCAGCCTCTTTCTCTTCGACCAGTTCTATCTCCCCCAGGCCAACCGCCGCCAGGAGGCTCTGTACAACATCATCAGGGGCAAGCCGCCGCAGACTGTGCTGCATGCAGAGCAGAATTGGATCTTCGGCGAGCCGCAATCTGGAGAGCCCGGGCGCATCTTTTATTACCAGTTCTTTGACTCCAAGAGCAATGAGTTCGCCAATCTCTCTGTCTTCGAGTTCGATTCCACGACCTTTGCGATCTCGCGGCGCATCTTCGCCCAGCGCGCAACGTGGGATGCGGAGGCGGGCGCGTGGAGCTTCACAAACGGATGGCAGCGCGACATCTCTGCGGCGAACGTCACCGAATACCGCCCATTCTTGAAGACCACCTTCACCGAAATTCACGAGGCTCCCGGCTACTTCACCAAAGAAAATCTGCAAGCGCAGGAGATGAACTTCGGCCAACTGGATGACTACATCAACGACCTGCGCCAGAGCGGCTTTGACACCATGCGGCTGAACGTGGAGCTGTGGCACAAGCTCGCCTATCCGCTGATGACCATCATCATGGCGATTCTGGCTATCCCCTTCGCGCTCGCCATGGGACGCCGCAGTTCACTCACCGGGATTGCGATGGCGATCATTGTCACTCTCGCTTACATTGTCATCAATGATCTTTTTGAGGGATTGGGCGACGTGAATTACCTGCCCGCGATGTTGGCGGCCTGGTCTTCGGATATTCTCTTCGGCCTGGTGGGCAGTTACCTGCTGCTGCGCACGCCGACATAACTTCACTACGATCCTTGCGCGAGAATAAAATCGCCTTTGCGCGCGGCAGGAAGGATCTTCCATCCCGGCTTCAATTCAAGCGTCCATCCATCGCCCTTCAGGCTGCTGCCTTCACTCGCCGCCGGTGCAACAACAATCACTGCGCTCCAATCGGTCTTCATCAGCGCTCCGCTCGAAGCTTCGAGAACGCCCCATTCGTCGCTGATGCGCATCTTTCCGTAGACCGTTCCGGCGCCTTCCAGAGGTTGCAATGTGCGCGGATCGAACTGCACGCGCATTTTACGGAATGGTAGAGTGAGCGTCGGTCCATCAACAAATTTTGCCCGATTCTGCGCCAGAATCTGCTGACGTTTTTTGTCAATCTCCACCTCCGTCGCGCGCAGCGCAACACCGCCGTACAATGCCGCTTGCCGCTCCGCATCTTGATGAAGATTGGCGGGAAGACGGTAATGCAGAGCAGCCGCGAGCAGCGTGCCATAACCATCCCCGATCTTCAGCTTGCGATACCAGCCAGGAGAGTAACGGTCCAGCAGCAAGCCGTAGGCCGGACCCGTCGCGTACGGAAAGGAGCGGACAAAAGTACTGGCCTCGCCAAGCCGGGAGATGTCGCCCAAAGTCTCGCTAACCCGCTGCTCCGGCGTTAAATTGCCAACCCGTATGCCGGTGAACTCCGCCAGGCCTTCATTCCACTCCATCGCCTCTTCCTGCGCAGCAGCGCCGGGAAAAAGCCGATAGCGCTCGGCCCGAAACAGGATCGCGTCAGTGGCCGCCTTCTTGCGCTCCTCATCGCTCTGCGCACGCAACGCGCGGGTGAGCGCACGCAGTTCGAGTTGCAGAGTGTATCGCCCTTCGAGCATATCGAGCTGCGCATTCTCGCCCTTCTGAGGCACGGGCAAATTGAGCCTGGGCTGGATGCGGTGAAAGAGTTCGTGCGCCATCAAAGTCTTGCGCTGGCCTTCCTCCGCCGGCAGCGGCCAGACCATCATTGTCCATAGCACGCCAGACCATTCAAACGGGGAGTTCGTGACATTGATGCCGGTTGGCAGAATGCCGGCAAAGACTCCGTCTTCCGGCTTCAGGAATCCATTCGCGTCCGCTTGGTTGGCGACGGCAAAATGGCTTTTGGTCTCGGCGAAGATCATCGGCCCGCAGAGCGAGATGCCCCATAAATCGCCATGATCCGCCTGGCAGAGCGCTTGCGCCTCCGCGAAATACATTCGCGCGGCATCTGTGGGGATCGGCCGCGCAGTTTGTGAAAAAGCGATCAGCGGCAGGATGGACACCAACGGCAAAGCGGCCAGACGCAGACGTCTCATTGAAAACAACTCCAACAGGCAAGATATGACTTTTCTTCAAGAAGGGGTACGCGTCCCCTGCCCCAGAAGTTCCATAGAATCCAGCACTCCCATCCGCTCTTCCGTCCAAAATCTACCCCGTATCTTTCTTCGTACAATAGAACCATGTTCAAGGGATTGGCCCGCTCCTTCTGAACAGCAAACGATATTTGGCAATCTACGCATAATCTGATAATCTGATTCTATGAGTACCGAGACCATCTCCGTTACCGAGGCGGCGCGCAACTTCTCCGAGTGTGTCAACCGGGTCCGCTATCAGGGCACGACCTTTGTGTTGCGAAAGAACGGTGTCTCCGTAGCCCGAATTGTGCCGGAAGAGCGGAAGCCGCGCACCGGACGAGAAATAGCTGCGGCGCTTCGCGTGGCGCTCAAAGATGTTCATCTTGGCGAGGAAGAGGCAACGGTTTGGCTCCGTGAGCGTGAAGAAGCCCGCAAGAATTTGATTTCGCCGGTCGATAAATGGCAATACTAATCGATTCCGATGTCATCATTGAGGCCGAACGGGGACGATTTGACCTCAACGCCTGGATTGAAAGCTTGCCAGACGAAGAGTTTCATCTAGCTCACATTACGGTTGCCGAGTTGTGGCATGGAGTCGAGCGGGCAACTGGCCTTCGTCGTGTGAAACGTCAGCTCTTTCTCCGACGGATATTTGCCAACTTTGACTTTGTCTCTTATGGCGAAGAGACTGCCTTTGAACACGCGCGCCTTTGGGCCGAGCTAGAATCCACAGGACAGATGATCGACGCGCATGACGTGATTCTCGCGGCAATTGCATTGCAAACAAGCAGCGCAGTCGCCACTTTTAATGTGCGCCACTATTCCGCTGTGAAGGGCCTCAAGGTTATCGAGCCGAAGTAGCGCGTCGCTCACGCCGCGCCCGCACCCGTACAATAAAATCATGTTTCGCGATCTGGCACCGCTCTCAATCTATCTGCGCCGCTACCGCTGGGGATACCTATGGGGGACGCTCTCCTGCGTCTGCACCAATGCCATCTGGGTGCTCTTTCCGCAGGTGATTCAGCGGGCCATCGACGCGATGGGCCACGGCGCGGCGCGCGGAACCATTCTGCTCTTCGCCGGATTGCTGGTGGCCATCGCGCTGATCAAAGGCGTTTTTCTTTACGCGCAGCGCTGGATTCTGATCGGCATCTCGCGGGAGATCGAATTCGATCTGCGCAACGACCTCTTCAAAAAGCTGGCCAAGCAGGACACAGGCTTTTATCAGCGCTATCGCACGGGCGACATCATGGCCCGGCTGACCAACGATCTGAATGCGGTGCGCATGTTGCTAGGCCCGGCGCTGATGTACTCGGCCAACACCGCCTTCTTCACCGTCGGCGCGCTCTTCTTTTTGCTGCGCATCAGTCCCTGGCTGACGCTGGTGGCCTGGGCGCCGATGCCGCTCGCCAGCATCCTGGTGCAATACTTCGGCAGCCGCATTCATGACCGCTTCGAGCGCATCCAGGCGAGCTTCTCCGAGATCAGTTCACAGGCGCAGGAGAACTACTCCGGCGCGCGGCTGGTGCGTGCCTTCGCGCGCGAGGAATCGCAGATCGGTCTCTTCGAACGGCTCAATCGGGAGTACATCGCGCGCTCACTCAGGCTGGTCCAGTTGATGGGAATGCTCTGGCCAACGCTGGAATTCATCCTCGGCGTCTCGATGATCATCACGCTCTTGGCCGGCGGTCATCTGGTCGTCGCGCATCGGATCACGGTGGGCCAGTTTGTCGCCTTCAACACCTACATGGTGATGCTGATCTGGCCGATCATCGCCGTCGGCTGGGTGGTGAATATCTATCAGCGCGGCACGGCATCGGTCAAGCGCATTGATGAGCTGCTGCAGGCCGAACCGCTGATTGACGATCGCGCCGCCGACGGTGCAATTGCGCCCGATACCGTCTTGCGCGGAGAGATTGAAATCCGCGATTTGAACTTCAGCTACGGGGATGTGCCGGTCTTGCGCAGAATCTCACTGACCATTCCCGCCGGTTCCAGCCTGGCGATTGTTGGGCCGACCGGCTCGGGAAAATCCACGCTTGTGAACCTGTTTGCCCGGCTCTATGAAGCGCCTGAAGGTTCGCTGCTGATTGATGGACGTCCGCTGCGCGAGTATCCTCTGGCAGTGCTCAGGCGCAATATCGGCATGGTGCCTCAGGAGACGTTTTTATTCAGCGCGACGATCCGCGAGAACTTGACCTTCGGCTCACCCGACGCCAATAGCGAGGAGTTGCTGAAGGCTGCGGAGGCGGCGCATATTCGCAGAGAGTTTGAAGAGTTTCCGCAGGGCTTTGAAACCATGGTGGGCGAGCGCGGCGTCACACTGAGCGGCGGGCAGAAGCAGCGCGCGGCCATTGCGCGTGCGCTCTTGCGCAGGCCGTCGATTCTGATTCTGGATGACGCACTGGCCAGCGTGGACACCTACACGGAAGAGCGCATTCTGAACGGCCTCAGCGCGTATACGTCCGCCTCGACGACCATCCTCATCTCGCATCGCGTCTCGACAGTGCGCAACGCCGATCAGATTGCTGTGCTGGACCACGGAAGAATTGTGGAGCTGGGCCGGCACGATGATCTGCTCGCCCTTGACGGCTATTACGCCAGCCTCTATCAGAAGCAGCAGTTGGAAGAAGAGCTGATTGAAGCTGGGACGTAGGGGCCAAGGGACCAGGGGACCAAGGGACCAGGGACCAGGGGACCAAGGGACTAGGGACTAGGGACTAGGGACTAGGGAACAGGTGATTGAGGAACTAGAAACAACCCGCACATTGATAAGTATCGCCGTCTTTGGGTTGGCCGATAGACAATTACCATGATAAAAACGATAAAAGTGTGAATGTTCCCCTCAATCCCTCGTCCCTAGTCCCTAGTCCCTCGTCCCTCGTCCCTAGTCCCTAGTCCCTAGTCCCTCGTCCCTAGTCCCTAGTCCCTCGTCCCTAGTCCCTAGTCCCTCGTCCCTCGTCCCTAGTCCCTAGTCCCTAGTCCCTCGTCCCAAGTCCCCTGGTCCCCTGGTCCCCTGCTCCCTGCTTTCACGCATTCCATCGCGAGCCGCCAACGGACTCCGCGCCATACTCGGAACCGTCAAGGGAAGGCTGCCTGCGTCCGGCGTTTGTGCCGTTCACCTGGAGCGGCGCTGGATTGACATCCGGGTCGCGGGCCACCTGGCGCCATGCGTCCCGCACATTCTTGACGCACTCAATGGCGTGCTCGAACTTCTGCGTCGAGGCCGACTGTGAGGCCTGCAGAATCTGCGCGAAGATCGAAGCGTAAAATTCGCTGAGCACCTGCGCGGGCTTGCCGCCCACATCCATGCGCAAGCGCGCTTGCAGGTGGATAATAATGTCCAGCGCCCGCTTAACGGCCGTCCGGCGGGCCTCCGCATCGCCCCGCTCGACGGCCGCCGAGGCAGCATAAAGAAATCGCAGAATGCCATCATAAAGCGCTACAACCAGATCAACCGCCGAAGCGCTGTCCAGCGCGTGTTCCTGATAACCGTTCATGGGGAAAAGTCTCCTTAGCCGTTCGTTTGCTGGTTGTAGCCGGTGATTGCCGAGTAAAGTTCATTGACCTGGCTCAGCAGTGAGGGGATGGATTGAATAAGCTGGTTGGCGGTATTCAACTCAGTAGTCAAGCTCTTTTGCTGCGCAGAGATCAGGCTGTCTTCCCTGGAGATATCCGCATTCAGCGTGGATTCAACAGTGCTGTTGGAGCTTAATGCCAGCGACAGAACACCCGTCACCGAACTGGTTCCGGCATTGGTCAGCATGGTGTTGAACGTCTGGCCCCAACTATTGGCGTTCTGGAAGAATCCCACCACGCCGCCGAAATCCGAGTTCAAAGCCGAGTCCATGCTTGCTGCATCAAAGGTGAGCGAGCCGTCATTGTTCACGCTGATGCCCAGGCTGGTCAGGCTGTTGATGTCCGACGAGGCTGCGTAGTGCAGGGAGGTAGTGTTGGTGTTGGTGGTGTCAAGGATGTTGGAGGTCACCGTCATGTCACCGGTCGATCCCAATGTCTCCGACTGAAGTTGCAGGCTGTAACTTCCATTGTTGTTCTGGATCACCGAGGCATTCACCCCGATGTTGGCTTTGTTGATGGCCCCCGCCAGCCCGGCAAGATTGTTGCTGGGAGAGGTAGCGGAGGCAGCAGGCACGGTAATGGTTTGGGTCTGGCCCGTGCCCACCTGAATGGTGATGGAGCCGGAGAGCGCGTCGGTCTGGCTAGGAACTCCCGCCAGAGTTCCGATGTCCACCGGAATCGCACTATTTGTGCCTCCATCCGTGTATTTAAGCGCGGTGGCGCTGGTGGCAGAGATGCTGGAATTGACCGTCAGCGCTCCGCCGGAACCCGAAGTTTGAGAAGCAAGCGTCAGCGTCGACTGGCCGCTGCTGGTCACTACGTTGGCTTGAATTCCAAGGCCGTCCGCGGTAAGCGTCGGCGTAACCGTCAATGCCCCGGCGCTCCCTGATGTATTGGACTGGAGCGAGAGGCTCGACGTTCCATTGCTGTTGACGATCACCGCCGCGGTGAATCCCAAGACGGACGGGTTTGCATTGATCGTTTGGGCCAGTCCAGAGAGCGTGTTGATGCCGCTGCCGGTGTAGATCGTGTTGGCAACCGCGCCGGTCGATGGTTCGGCGCCCATCACGATATTCTCCGCCGTGCCGCTGCCCACCTGAACGGAGAGCGCGCCGGAGATCGTGGCATTGCTGTTGACAATTCCCGTCAGCGTGCCGTACGAATAACTTCCGCCGCCCGATGAGGCTGTGAAGTTCAACCTGGTTTGCTCATTGGCCGCGTTGATCGTGTTGGACAGGCCGGAGAGTGTGTTGACGCCGCTGCCGCTGTAGAAGGTGTTGGCGGCAGGCGAACTACCCCCGCTGCCCATTGCGAATGTCACGTTTGCGCCCCCTCCCACGGAGACGGTCATCGTGCCGGCAAGCTTGGTGTTTGTATTCGCGAAGACCGAGGTCAAACTGCCATTCGGGCTCTGCATATTCAGGCCGTTCAGCAACTGCTGCTGCAAGAGCGAAAGCGTGGGAGAGCCGAAGAGCGGCTCGGCTTTATTGGAGCTGTCCAGTCCCTCCTGCGCATTCACGCCGCTGATCAGCGAGTTGTAGTCGCTCACCATTTGGGCAAACGTGCTCTCCACCCCGGCATTGTCATTGGCGATGACCACCTGCACCTGCTCCAGGCTCTGATCCGATTCCACGGCGCTCGGCGCAAGCAATTGAAAGGTTACGCCCGGAATCAGGTTGGCGACGGTATTCGAGGCGCTGGTCATCGCCACGCCATCCACTGTCAGATTGGCGTCCTTGCCCGTCACCGTGGAGTTGTAACCCAGAGCCATGCTGGTATCCGCAATGCTCGATGCCACAGTCAGTGTTCCCGCGGCGCCGGAAGTGCCAGAGACCAGTTGCAGGCTCGACGATCCGTCGCTGTTGGTCACAATCGATGCCGTAACTCCGATGCCGGCTGTATTGATCGCGCTCTTCAGATCGGTAAGCGTATTGATGCCGCTGCCGGTATAAAACGTATTGGCCGCCGGACCACCGCTCGGCTGCGCGCCGATCACAATTTTTTGCGTTGTGCCCGAACCCACTTGGACAGAGATGGAGCCGGAGAGCGTGTCGCTCAGATTGGTGATGGAAGTCAGCGTCCCGCTTGAAGTCACCGAATTGCTTCCCGCCACGCCGCTGTAACTCAAAGCCGCCTTGGTGTCCGTGATCGTATTCCCGGTTACACTGATGTTTCCATTCGCGCCCGAGGTGCCCGATACCAGGCTCAGAATCGAACCCGTGGAATCCGTCAACACGCTGGCGATAATGCCCACCCCGGAAGAGTTGATCGTCGAGGCGAGGCCAGCGAGCGTGTTGTCGGAGGAGTTCAGCGTCAGCGTCAGCGCCGTGCCACTGCCCACCTGAAGCGTGACCGAACCGGTCAGCGGATCGCTGGCACTGCTGATGCGCGCCAGATAACCGCTCGAAGTCTGCGCCAGATTGCTGACCGACACCACATGCGTGCCGGCAATGGCCGCGGGAGTAGCGGCCGAAAGAGTCAGCACATTCTGATCCGAACTGGAGCCCAGCTTCTGCGCCAAGGTTCCGGTAAAATCCGTAAGCGTGCTCATGTCGGTGGAGAGATTGGAAAAGAGCGTTCCCAGACTGGAGATAGCCGTGTCCTGGCTTTGCAAGGCAGTCAACTGCGTCTTCCATGGCGTCTCCACACCCTGCAGATTGCTGACAATCTGCGCAACGGTGGTGCTCACATTAAACCCTGTCCCGCTGGTCGCCGATCCGAAGTTCAGTCCGACAGTGCCCATTCCGCCCTCCACCCTTAACTTATGCAGCCGGAGAACCACCCCGGCCTTTCCGCGAATTAGAAAAAAATTATTTAATTTGTTTGAGAATCAACCACTCTTGCGCACCCGCTGTATTCCTTCGAGTCAATCTCTTCATCGGCTTTCGGCTCCCCGGCTTTAGCCGTTGCCTCTGGAAATTCTAGCCTCGCATTTTTTGTTCAACGCAAGAAGGGCGCCCTTGCGAGCGCCCTTCTTGCGGTTGGTTGGATTTCCCTCTCAGGCTTTTTGCACCCCAGCGACGAAGACCTGTCGCTGGGGACCCCGGGTTATTGCAGCAGCTTGGTGACTTCCTGCTGGACGCTGTTGGCCTGGGCCAGCGCGGCGATGCCGGTCTGACTGAGGATCTCGTACTTGGACATATTGGAGGTTGCCGCGGCGTAATCGGTTGCTTGCACCGCGTTCTGCGCCGCTTGCACATTCTCCTGTTGCGTGCTGAGCACCTGGCTGACGGCGTTCAGGGTGTTGATTTGTGCGCCGATGTAGCCATCTTGTGCGGCCACGGCGGTGATAGCCGAGTTGAGGTTGTTGAGTGCGCCTTGCGCATCCGTCTCGTTGGAGAGATCGGTTGCGCTCAGGCTCACTCCAGCGCCGTCCGAGTAGCTGATGGTGGCCACGCCGCTTCCCCCGCTGGCATTGGCAAGGAAGGAGGGTGTTGCCGAGTTGGGTCCGAGGGCCGGATTGCTCTGCCCGCTGGACTTGTCGTAGAGCGCGGTGTCGTTCGCGACGGAGTTGCTGATCCCTGTGTTATACGCGTTGGTCTGGGCATAGGTCACAGTTGCGGATGCGGTTGCGTCGGTGATGGTTGTCCCGCTGTACGAAGTGATGTTTCCAGCCGAGCCGTAGGTGTTCGAGGTCACTGTCAGGCTTCCGTAGCCGCCGGCATTGGTCGGGGCTACATAGTTGGCAGTCACTCCGAGGTTGGAGTTATCGATCTGCGTGATCACGTCGTCGATGCTCTTGTTGGTGAACGAGATGCTTTGCGCATTGCCACCATTGACGGCGGTATTGGACGACAGGCTGATGGTTCCGGAAATCTTGTCGCTCTCGCTGGCAAAGGTTCCCAGTGTGGCGGTCGATGGCTGGGGAGAGGTTCCAAAGTCCTGGAGCGACCCCGAGCTGGTGATGGAGATGCTATTGTGAGGAGTTGAGTTCAGTACCAGGTTGCCGCCGACTGCGCTGGCGCTGACATTGAGAACTGAATTGATGTCGCCCTCCAGCGTCGAGAGCGTATTGCCAGCGACATAGTACTGCGATGCGTTATAACCCGCATTCGAAACACTATCCTCCGCTAGCTGTGCCGATGTCGCGCCCATGTGGAAGGTTACCGGATTGCTGCTGTTGACCCCGTTGGCCGCGATGGCGATGGAGCCGGTAACCAAGTCATTGTCTGTCACAGTGCCGCTGGATGGTGTGAAGGTAGCCGTCGAGCCGTGTCCAGTCACTCCCAGGGATGCGGCTTGGCCACTCGCGGGAGTCATCGTTGCACCCTCGCTGGCGGCGATGTTGAGTGTGTTGCCGCCGAAGGTGATGCTGGTGTCCGCGACGCTGGACTGCAAATTCAGCACACCATTGGCGACCGTGGCGCTCAGATCCAGAGTGGTGTCCGCATTGATCGCCTGCATCAGGCCATTCAGCGTTTCAGCGCCGGTTTGATAAATACCACCCGATGCGCTCGCCGCGGTGTTCATGTCAAAGGTGCCTGTCTGGCCGTTGTTGTTGATGACCACGGTGCCTGTGAGCCCCGTGTTGGCGGGGTTGATGGCGCCTACGCCGGTACCCAGTGTGGCTTCGGCAAAGGTGGACTGCCCCGGAGCCAGACCGCCGTTGCCGGTCGCGGCCTCGGTATACGAGTCGTTGAGGTTGGTGATGACGCTGACCGTGCTGCCCGAGTCCGAGGAGGTAATTGTCAGTCCAGATCCGTTAACAGCCACGGATGCGGTCACGTCAAGGGCAGAGGAGTTCTGGATCGCGGTGGCCAGAGCGCCAAGAGTTGTGCCGCTGACCAGAACATTTGCCGTCCCAGCTCCGCTGGCGATTCCGTTCGCGCCGCCATTTCCGCCCATCGTGAAGGTGGTTGTGAGGCCGTGCGTGCTGTTGGTCAGAACAATGTCGCCGGTGACGGTATCGTTGAGGTTATTGTCGGTTAATCCGTTGTTGGAGATGACCACCTGCGCGTTTCCTTGAGCGTGACCCGCCAAGGGTGTGGAGACGTCATTCCCAACTGCGTTGAAGGTCAGCGTTGATGCGCCACCTGTGCCGCTTAATTCAGTCAGAACGGTATCGGGTGTGGCTCCAGTCGACTGGTTCAGCGCTTGGATGAAGAGGCCGCCCGCAGGGTCGCTGCCGGTGGCGTTCACATCGAGCTTGTCAGCGGCAACGCCTGTCTCAGTCCCGGCATCGTTGATGGCGGCCATCAGCCCTGTGACGGTGCTGTTGGCGGTCGTCAGATCCCAGATGGCGCCTGTATCGCCCGCTCCGCCCGCTGCGTTCAGTCCGCCCAGGCTGTTCATGACGAAGGTATCATGAACATTCGTTCCGTTTCTGTCTATGGACAGGTAAAGTGTGCCGGATAACGCGCCACCTGTGCCGGCGGTAATGCCGCTCATGCTGCCGCCATTGGCCATATCCAAATCCGCGGATTCATATTGTCCATTTGAACCGGAGGCTGGATTGGTGAACGTGGTTGCATAGTTATCCGTCAGCGTATTCGCGCTGGTTACGGAGATCGAGGTGCCAATCGTGCTGGTATTCAACGCCAGGCCGGTGCCTGCTGCGTCGATGGCTGCTGTGAGTCCCAGGCCGGCGTTGTCGATGGCCGTCTCCAAAGCTCCCAGCGTCGCGCCTGCGGTGGAGATGGTAGTGTGGCCGCTGCCGTCTGTGGTCGTGCCGCCGCCGCCGTTGGACATCTGGAAGGTCACCGGGCTGGAGCCGACGAGGCCGTTTCCGATGATGATGCTGCCCGCCAGTGTATTGCCAGCCGCGATGGGTGAGCCTGCCCCGCCCAGAGTGATGGTGCTGTTTCCGCTGGCTGTGTTGGTGGCGTAGCCAATGGCGCTGGCCCCACCTCCTGCCGTGCCGGTGGTGCCCACCTCGGAAACATTCACCGTCAGAGCGCTTCCGGCAGTGGATATTGCGGTGTCTGCGTTGTTGAGTGACGAGATCTTGAGGCCGTTGGTTGCGCCATCGAAGGCAGCCGTGAGGTCAATCGTGGCTGCGGCGTGTCCGGTCTCGGTGCCGGCATCAATGATGGCAGCCTTCAGGCCTGTGATATTGCTGTTGGCTGTCGTCAGATCCCAAACATTGCCCGTGTCGCCTACTCCACCGGAGCTGTTCAAGCCGCCCTTCGAGTTCATGACGAAGGTATCGGTGATGGTTGATCCGCCGGTTGTATTGGAGAGCACCAGCGTGCCGCCCAGTTGGGTTGTCGATGTCGAAGGAATTTGTCCGGCTGAGGTCATGGCCAGAGTTCCAAAGGTTCCGCCTGCGCCGCCTGCCGTGACGCCCGTTAGATGGGTGGCATAGTTGTCGGTCAGGGTGTTGGTTCCGGTTACGCTGATCTGGCTGCCATACGCGGTGGCGTTGGTCACGGTCAAGCTCAGACCGAGGGTTCCGTCGGTAGCCGCGGTAACGCCGAGTGGAGAGTCAGCATTGATGGCGTTCTTCAAGTCGGCCATGGTGTCGCCGTTGACGGTGTAGGTGGTTCCGCCGGTGCCTGATGCCGCGCCCATTGCTCCGTTATCCACCAAGGCCGAATACGCGTTTGTTCCCATGACAAAGGTTTCCGCGGGTCCGCCCAGGCCGTTGTTGATGGTGATGCTGCCGGCCAGAGTATCGGTTGTCGCACTGGTCAAACCCGCGATGGAAATGCTTGCGCCGCCGCCCACCGTTCCGGCCGTCGTGGCCCCGGCAACGTTGACGGACATTTGCGAAAGGTCGGCCAAATTGGTGCCCGAACCCACAGAGATGGTGGTGCCGACATTGGTCGAGGTGAACACAATCTGACCTGATGTATTCACGGCTGCCGAGTCGATTCCAGTTGCCGTGGCGCCAGGGCCGGAGTCAATCGCCGTCAGCAAAGCGTTGACCGTGGAGTTCTGCCCGGTTCCGCCTACGCCGATCACGTTGCCCGAGGATGTACCGCCGATAACAAAGGAGGTTGCTGTGCCGGGTGTGTCGGCCGTGCCGTTCTGCAGCACAAGGGTGGTGCCGGCGGCCAGGGTGTCGTTGCCGTTGAATGACGTCTTCGCCAAGGGGTTATAGTTGTACCCGTCGCCGCCAGCGCCAGTGGTGTTCTGCATGGTCAGCGTGGCGGTTCCATTCGAACCGTTGGTTGACGTAATGCCGTTCACAATGGTGGAGACGTTGACTGCGGGTGCGACACTGAGCGAGGAAGATCCCATCGACAGGGTGGTGCCCACACCGTCCGCGGTCATTGTGATGCCGGTAGAGGTGACTGTTGTGCTGACTCCCAGCGCTGTGCCGATGGCTGTGGCCAGAGAGCCGAGCGTTGCTCCGCCATTTCCGCCCATCGTGAAGGTGTCGGTAGTAGGGCTACCACCGGTGCCGTTGCTGAGGACGACGGTGCCCGTGAGCGCCGTGCTGCTGGAGGCCGCAAAGCCCGAGTTGAAGGTCAAAGTGCCTGTGGCGTTCGTGCCAGGATTGGTTGCTCCGGGCGCGACGTCCGCTACACCGGCCGAACCCACTGAGAAGCTTACATTGGTTGCGGTGGTGGGGCTTGCCAAGGTGGGATTGGAGAGGTTTTGCACGCCCTGCCCGCCGCTCACGTTGACCGCCAGCAATCCACCGCCTGCCGTGTCCGAGAGCGCGATGCTCTGCGAGCCGTTGCCATTCGTGATGACGCTGGCGGTGACCGATTCCGCGCCCATACTGGCGCCGGTGCCGGCGGTGATGGCCGCGGCAAGAGTATCGAGGGTGTTGGTGGACGAACCGATCACGAAGGAAGCCGCTGTGGTGCCGCCGGCGGTCACGGTGATGGTCTGGCCCAGATTGAAATTCTCACTGGTGATTCCGTTGGGATTCAGAATCCCGCTGGTGCTGACCGCGTTGGGATCAACGCCAACAGAAATCGCTCCGCCGGTGATCTGTATGCCGGTCTGCGTGGTGCCGCCGGCAACGCCGGCCTGCGCCGCTGTGGTAAAGCTGGCCGTCAGCCCCAGCCCCTGGCTGTTGATCGCGCTGATCAATCCATTGGCCGTGTTCTGGAATCCGCTATCGCCGCCTACGGTAATCGTTGCCAGCGCGGAGACTTCGGCGTTGTTGGCGCCCTTGACCAGATAGTTCACATTGATCGAGGTGGTGCCGCTCGTGTTCAATGTATCTGTGGCTTGCGCATTCGTACTGGCGGTGGACAGATTGATGAACACATTGTTGGTGCCGGCGCTGTAGGCCATCACGCCCGCGGAGTCACCGATGTTGGACGAGGAAAGGGTGCGGATGTTCAGAGTATTGATCGAAGAGCCGGAGGTCGATGAGTCGCCGGTGTAGATGTTGGTTTGTTTATTGAAGACCGCCGTGCCGTTGTACGTGGTGGTCGAGCCGATGTTCGAGATTTCCGACAGGATCGACTGGTACTCCTGGTTGGCCGCTGTATCCTGCGAGGAGTTGAGGGTGCCGTTCGAGGCTTCGGTAGCCAGCGTCACGGCCCGGTTGAGCAGGCTTGTCACTTGCGAGAGTGCACCATCGGCAACCTGGAGAAGGCCCACGCCCTCAGTAGCATTGGTCTTCGACTGGGTGAGAGCCATCTGGTTGGCTTGCAGGCCATCGACCAGGGAAAGACCGGCTGCGTCGTCGGCGCCGGAGTTGATTTTGGATCCGGAAGACAACTGGCTCAGCACGGTCGAAAGACTATTGCTTGAGTTGTTTAGGTTGTTTTCCGCATAGATCGCATTGAGGTTATTCAAGACACCCAGGGACATGGGGTTCTCCTTTTAGGTGCGTGGATTTACGGTTCGTCCCGGATGTGCGCCCATTTTCTTTGCTTACCCTGGGTCGCTGCCTCCGGATTGTTTACCGTCGCATCTGGCACCTTCTTCGGCTTAGGCGGAAATGGCTTTATTCTGGGGCACTACTGTCCCGCTGCTGGACACTCATCATTAGCTTTTCGTAACCAACTGTCCCATTTTTATTTTTTTCGCTCTTCCGCCGATAACCCTTTTGAAGGAGTTGCGACGCGATGATCGAATTGACACGGCTCAACGGCACTCCCATTGTTCTCAATAGCGATCTGATCAAGACCGCGGAAGCATCACCGGACACCATGCTCACTCTGATCACCGGAGAAAAGCTGATTGTGCGCGAGGAAACTGCGGAGGTCATGGAGCGCGTGCTCGCTTACCGCGCCCGCCTGCTGGCCTCGGTGGCCAAACGACTGCCCTCCTACGGCGAGTTGCAGAGAGCGGTCGCGCTGACCAGCCTGGACCTTTCCGAGAAGCCCAAGCCCGCTTCGGGAGCACCCACGCGCGGGCCCTTGGATGACAAATGAGCATTCTATACCGGCATCCGCATGTGAATGAGCGAGGAAATACTCATGGATAAAGGCAGTGTGGGCGGAGTCATCATCGCAATTTTGGGCATCGTGGCTGGATTGCTGATCGAAGGCGGCAACCTCGGTCAGATCCTGCAGCCTACGGCGGCCCTGATTGTCTTCGGCGGCACCATGGGCGCGGTGCTTTTACAGTTTCCCCTGCCCACGGTGGTGGCCGCCTTCAGCAGCCTGACGCACGTCTTCTCCGCGCCCAGCAAGCACAACGATCAGCTCGTGCACCTGCTGGTGTCCTTCGCCAACAAAGCGCGGCGCAATGGCGTTGTCTCGCTGGACAGCGATTTACAGACCATCCAGGATCCCTTCTTGAAGCAGGCTCTCATGCTGGCCGTGGATGGGACAGAACCGAACGAACTGCGCAAGATCATGCGCGTCAGCCTGGACACCACCTCAGAGAACGACGAACGCCTACCCGCGGTCTTCGAGTCGGCCGGAGGCTTCTCGCCCACCATCGGCATTCTCGGCGCGGTGCTGGGTCTGATTCAGGTCATGCAGCACCTGGACAATATTCAAGAGGTTGGCCGCGGCATTGCGGTGGCCTTTGTGGCCACCATCTACGGCGTGGGCGCCGCCAACCTCTTCTTCCTTCCCTTTGCAGGCAAAATGCGCATCCGCATGCACGATGATCAGTCGCGCCGGGAGATGATGCTGGAGGGCGTGGTCTCTATTCTCGAAGGCATCAATCCCCGGATGCTTGAGGTGAAGCTGGCCGGCTTTCTTCAAAACACGCAAAAGAAAGAAAAGGTGCTTCCGGTATGATGCGAGAGCGGCGCAAAGTCCACATCAGCAGAGACCGATGGCTGGTCTCTTATGCCGACTTCATCACCCTGCTCTTTGGCCTCTTTGTGGTTCTGTTCGCCTTCGCCAAGGCCGATCAGAAAAAGCAGTTGCAGGTCTCCGAGGCCATCGATGCCGCCTTTCATTCCCTGGGCATCTTTCCCGACGCCACGCGCTTCCCGGCCAAGCGTGATAGCGGCGCTGCGGGAACCGACGCGGCGGCCATCCCCATGAACATCGTGATGGGCGAGGATGTGCTCTCGCCCGCGCGGGTCAAGGATGATCTGGAGCGCATTCACAAGGAACTGGCGCAAAAACTCTCCAACCAGGTGGCCACGCATACGGTTTCCATGAAGATGGGGCGCGACGGATTGGTGATCAGCCTGCGCGAGGCCGGCTTTTTCGACTCCGGTTCGGCCACGCCCAAGCCGCAGACGCGTGTCACGCTGGAGGAGATCGCCGCCCAGTTAGGACAGACCCCCTATGATCTGCGCATCGAAGGCCACACTGATAATATTCCCATCCACACCGCAGCCTTCGACTCCAACTGGGAGCTCTCCTCGGCCCGCGCCACCAACATCGCCCGGCTCTTCATCGACATGAAAACCATCTCGCCGGATCGCATCTCGGCCGCCGGCTTCGCCGAATTTCATCCCGTGGCCACGAATGCCACCGCCGAGGGCCGCGCGGAGAACCGCCGCGTGGATATTGTCGTTCTACCGCGCATCAAGACCAATCTCTCCGTGGCCGGATTTGACCATCCCACCGGCGAGTGGCGCAAAATCACCGACGGCGATCAGCCCCCTACTCCACCCCCAGCACCTTCACGATAACCCGCTTGCGCCGCTGGCCGTCGAACTCCGCGTAGAAGACCCGCTGCCAGGTTCCCAGGTCGAGCTTGCTGTTGGTCACCGGCAGCGTCGTCTCATGATGCAGCAGCAGCGACTTCAAATGCGCGTCCCCGTTGTCCTCGCCGGTCTGATGGTGCTTGTAATCGGGCCGCGCCGGCGCCAGCTCCTCCAGCCATTTTCCGATGTCCTCAATCAGCCCGCTCTCCAGATCGTTCACGTAGACCGCGGCGGTGATATGCATCGGCGAGACAAAACAAAGCCCGTCGCGCACGCCGCTGCGCCGCACAATCTGCTCCACCTGATCGGTGATGTGCACCATCTCCCGCCGCTTGCGGGTTTCCATCACCAGATACTCCGTGTGACTCTTCATTGAAGCCTCCTGAAATACCAAATCGTATGTGCATAAGCGTACTGTTTGCGCCAATTAAATTGTAGTTCCCCGCCAGTTTTTGCCGACCCACAAGACATGAAACTGTAGCGCCGGTCTCCAGACCGGCTGTCATGTGGGCGTCCTCGCCCGCACATGTTCGAGCATAGTCGTGGTATCCGGCATTAGTATGTTCTTATGCGACTCCAAGGCTATGAGATCAACATCACGGCAAATTCGGTTGATGTGAAGCGGGATAACTCCACCCGCTCCAATAAAGCGGTTGTCCTCCCCGGATCGTTTGCCATGTTATTTCCAGTGTATTGCATATTGTGGTCTACCTGGATCATGTTGAAGACAGACCGCTGGGGTTACCCCGGGTGGCAGCAGCTTACTAACAATTCTAAGGATTATAGTTTTCTTTTTCACTTTTCTTTTTTATTCCCTGTAGTTTTATTTACAGGTTTCTCAATCTACTGTTTATTGTTTGGCCTGCGCTGTTGGTTCCCTATGGGAGAAAAGCTTCATTGCGACAGGTCAACTTTCATAGTATCTAAGATTCCGTGGATCAACTTTCGCGGCGAGTGGAAGACGCGTTCTTTCCATCTATACGATGTATCACAAATACAGTTTATTGTGGGTCGTGGTATCTGTTTCGTGGTGGATGATAAGAAAGAATATCTATTTCCCGGGATCGATTTCCCGGAAGCGAATCGTATTCTCAGGGGACTCAAAAAACTCGGAATTGGCGTCTATCATGATCCAGAGACCAATACGCTGGAAGCAATCCAGGAGACTCTGCGGGATCGCAGATCGGATATCTAGAACTCTGCAAGCACCTCACCGGGTAAATATTTTTCCACCCTGCGCGCCTTGGCCCGGAGCGATAGAATCTACCCTAGGCCGCCCAACTGCCGGGCGGACCTCAAGGAGCGGGTTTGCATGGGGTATCAGGTTCTAGCCAGGAAGTACCGTCCGCAGCGCTTTGCCGACGTGGCCGGGCAGGATCACGTCACCCGGACGCTGATGAACGCGCTCGCGCAGAACCGCATCGCGCATGGGTATATTTTCAGCGGCCATCGCGGCATCGGCAAGACGACGATTGCGCGCATCGTCGCCCAGGCGCTGAATTGCCGCACGGAGATTGGCACGGCGACCCGCCCCACGCCGGAGCCATGCGGCGTCTGCGACTCGTGCGTGGAGATTCGCCAAGGCAACGCGGTGGACGTGATCGAGATCGACGCGGCCACCAATCGCGGCATTGACGAGATCCGAGAACTGCGCGACGCAGCCCGCTATGCGCCCTCCCGCGACCGCTACAAGATTTACATCCTCGACGAAGCCCACCAGATCACCGACGCGGCCTTCAACGCGCTGCTCAAAACCCTGGAAGAGCCTCCGGCGCACGTCATCTTCATGATGGCCACCACGCAGCCCGAGGATATCCCGCAAACCATCCGCTCGCGCTGTCAGCACTTCAGCTTTCATGCCGTCAAATTCGACGATATTCTGGCGCAGTTGCGGATGATCGCCGGCAACGAAGAGGTCGTCGCCGAGGACGCCGCGCTGGCTTTGCTGGCCGAAGCAGGCGACGGGTCGATGCGTGACGCGCTTTCGATCATGGACCAGGCGATTGCCTCCGCGCCCACCGAGAATGGCCGCGCGGTGCTCTCCTCCGCGCAGATTCGCGAGCTGATGGGCGCGGTGCCCAACGCCGTCTTTGAGCGGCTGCTGGAGGCCGTCGCGGCGGGGCAAAGCGCGGAGCTGATGGAGCAGTTGAATCTGCTGGTGAATGCAGGGCACAGCCCTTCTTCCTTGGCGCGGCAAATGGTGCGCTACCTGCGCAATACGCTGATGGCCAAGCTGGGCGGCGCGGAGACCGAGCTGCTGCAGATCAGCGGTGATGAGCGGGCGCGGGCCGCGCGGACGGCGCTGCTGTTTACTGAAGAGGAGATTACCCGCAATTTGCAGATTGTGCTGCGCACCTTTGACGATTTGAACTATCGCCAGGAGCAGCGCTTCCATCTAGAGTTGGGGCTGCTCAAGCTGATTCACGCGCAGCGCTTGCTGCCGCTGGAGGAACTGCTGAGCGGGGTTGCGGCGGGAGGCGGCTTCCGCTCTGCGCAGAGTTCAGCCGCTCCGGCTTCCGCGCCACGGCCAGCGGCCAGCCCTTTACGTCCGGCTGCGCCCCCGGCACCTTCGGCTCCGGCAGCGCCGCCGCCGCTTTCACCCTTTGGTCCAGCGGGCGGAGGATGGGGATCGAAGATGGAGTCTGGCGCACAGGCCGGGTCGGCGGCTGCGCCGGTGGCGATGATGGAGCGGCCTGCGCCTGCCGCAGTCAGCGCGTTTCAGGGCGCGACGCCCTTTCCTGCCGCGCCTGCCGTGGGCTATGCTTCGGGATTCGCCTCGGGTGAATCGATGACCGAAGGCGCGTTGGCCAAGGCGCCTCAAGCGGCGGTTGCGCCCACCAGTCTACCCAGTATTGAAGCCATCCGCCACGCCGTCGGTTGCGCGCTGGTTGAGGGCGGACACGTCTCGGCAGCGCAGTTGCTGGGCGCGGGCGAGTGGGCGATTGATGGCTCCAGCCTGCGCATCGAAGTTGCGGGCCTGGGCAAGAAGATGCTGGCCTTGACAGTGAATGCCGCGGCGGAGAAGATCATTCGTCAGGAGCTGCAACGGCTGGGCGCGCCGGCGCGCTTTCTGGTGGTTCCGGGCGAGGGGGCTGCGTCGAGTATGCCCGCGCCGATGGCCGCACCCATTGCAGGCAGCATTCAGGAGGCCGCGCTGGCTGATCCGCTGGTGCAGCGGGCGCGGGAGATTTTCAAGGCCGAGGTGCGCAGCGTGGTGGATATGCGGCAGAGGTAAGGCAGAAACTAATTTAGAGACCTATAAAAGACCATGCGACTATTCTACCGAGCGGTGCAAGAGGAATCGTCTCTTAAGTTCCGCTAGACTGTTGGATAACCTCTATATTCATTGCATTTGGTAGATTGGATCAAATATACCCGGAGGAGGTCTCATGAGAATTCGTCTTCATAATTCTCAATTGATGCTGACTGTTCTTGCGTTTCTGCTTAGCTGCGCATCAGTTTCTTGTCAAACGTTGTCTGAACCCAAAGATGACAATAATCTGATAGACCCCGAAGGCATTCTTCTCGAGCTTTTTCCCGGTACGGTTCCAATGGACGAACTTCACCCAAAGCCAGCCAATCGAGCGCGGGCAATTCGGCTACTCTTAAATGTCAAGATGCAGAATATTGGTTGGAATCGTCAACTGGCCATCTTCCTGCTTGCTTCACTGGACCACGATTACGACAAAAATCGGGACGAACTGTTGCAAGTTTGGCACCACTGCGTCATCAAGGATTTTAACGAGGACTGCAACGAAGACACAGCTATGGCCCTGATCGGACTTTATCGACAAGGACATACGGAACTTCTGCGTCCTCTTCTAGCAGGTTGCCGTAATAGCGATGGCGCACTTTCGGAAGAGCTTTACCCTTTCTACGCCGAGCAACTGGAGCGCAACCCGAGGGATTTCCTTGCTGCGCTGGCAACGTTTCCTCGTAAAGAACAACAGGGTATCTGCAAATATGCCTCTTGGAAATACGATGATGGTCCCGATACAGAAACCGTGCGCAAGGTTCTCAAGAAGCTAGCAAAAATTGGCGGTGTTACTGCCGACCGCTGTGCCCGAAGTTATAAAGAGGAGGGACAAGGCGCGGAAGGCGCAAACCGCAATAACCTTGTGGATTCGCCGAAGTAGAAATATTGCCATGTAAAATATAGAATTGATTCAATGGTTTGAAAGGGCACGGCTTTAGACCCTGAAAAATGTTTTTGGGATTTGCAGGAGAATCCATGATGAATCCGCTGAAGATCGGCGAGATGCTTTCGCAAGCCAACCAGATGCAGGAAGAGGTGCAGCGCAAGTTGGCGCAGACGGTCGTCGAAGGAACCAGCGGCGGCGGGGCCGTGACCGTTACAATGAACGGCAAGAAGCAGTTGCTCAAGCTGCGCATTGAGCCGGCGGCGGTGGTTGGCCTGGGCGGAGACAAGCCGGATGTGGAGATGCTGGAAGACCTGGTGGTGGCCGCGGTCAACGACGCAGGGCGCAAGGCCGAGGAGGCGATGCAATCCAGCATCAAAGGTGTGCTGGGCGGGTTGAATCTGCCTGGGCTGGGGTGAAAGGTTCGCCGCCTCCCATTCCGCGCGCAAAAAACAAGTACGCGGCAAAGTTGTGCAAGGGAACAATAGTTGTCTTCGATGAAACGGCTTTTGGGCCGGATTTCGCGCCGTCCCTACGGGACTGAGAGTTTTTTTTGAACGGTTACCCAGGACTGCGCTTCGCTTGTCCTGGGCTATTTTCCATACTCCCTCCGGGAGTCAGATTCGGGCGGTTTCATTTGCTTGTAGTTTGGCGAAAGCGGTGGACGATTCAATACAACCAAGGATCCTTCGACTGCGTTTGTCGCAAAAAGCGCGACAAACTTCGCTCAGGATGAAGAGTTTTGGATGGATGATAGGGCTTTGGGAAGGATGACCGAGTTTTGGAGATCGTTTCGCAAGTTAGCATCCGCTTCTCGGAGATCGCGAGTTAGCAAGTTGGCGGTAGTTCATTCCTGCCGCAACTGGAAGCGGCGAGCCTGGCTGCTCGGAATGATAGATGAAGATGCACGGAGGATTAACCAATGCTCAATGCGATGAATCGCAGAAACTTTTTGCATTTCGGCTTGACGGCGGGCGCTGCGGCAATGGCTCCCCGTTGGATGAACGCTTTATCAACGCCGGCGGCTCACCTGGCGGCAGGCTCCGATGAGGGGTCGGGAACGCCGATCAAGACCACGAAACTCTACGATAATGTTTATCTGCTGCAAGGCGATGGCGGCAACATGGCCCTCCAAACTGGCCATGAAGGCAACATCCTGATCGACGCGAGCTTTGCTCCGGAGGTTCCGCGGATTCTTGAGGCCATCGCCGCGCTGAGCAAGGACGCGCCTTTCCTGCTCATCAACACCCATTGGCACTTTGACCACACCGGCGGCAATGAGGGCCTTCATGCAGCGGGCTTTACCATCGCTGCTCATGAGAATACGCGCAAGCGGCTCTCTACGCCGCAAACAATGAAGGCCTTTCATCAAGTGATTCCCGCCTCTCCGGCCGGTGCGCTGCCCGCCGTCATTTTCGATGATGCGATGAACCTTTATCACAACGGCGATACAGTCGATCTGGTTCACTTTCCCCCGTCGCACACCGACACGGACATTTACATTCATTTTCATAAGGCCGATGTGCTGCACCTGGGCGACATTTGGTTCAATGGCATCTATCCGTTCATTGACGAAGGTACGGGCGGCTCGATCGACGGCATGATCCGAGTCTCCAATCTGGCTCTCAATATGGCAGGCAAGGATACGAAGATCATTCCCGGCCATGGGCCGCTGGGCACGAAGGCCGACTTCCAGAAGTATCGCGAGATGCTCATGACGGTGCGGGACAATGTGTTCGCACTGAAGAAGGCCGGAGCCAGCGAGCAGGAGGCCGTGGCCAAGAAGCCGACGGCGGAGTTCGACGCCGCGTGGGGCAAGGGCTTTATGAATGGCGATATGTTCACTGGGATTGTTTACCGGACGCTGTAGGGTTTTATACAGCTGTTAGCTAACAGCTGACAGCTGAGAGCTGAAAGCTGCTTTTAGGAGGCACATTAAGTGACCCGCTATGCCGAGCCGATGGCGCGGCTGATTGAAGAGTTGAAGAAGCTGCCGGGTGTGGGCACCAAGAGCGCCCAGCGCTTCGCCTTTCATATTCTGCGCTCCACCGACGAGGACGCGGCGGCTCTGGCCGAGGCGGTGCGCGGCCTCAAGGCCAATCTGCGCCTCTGCTCGGTCTGCAACAACGTCACGGATGTCGATCCCTGCGCCTACTGCGCCAATCCGGGGCGCAATCACCGGCTGATTTGCGTGGTGGAGGAGGCGACAAACATTGGTTCAGTCGAGCGGACACGCGGCTATCAGGGCGTCTATCATGTGCTGCACGGTACGCTCTCGCCGCTGCACGGAGTGGGTCCGGATCAGTTGCGCACGCAAACGCTTCTCGCGCGCGTAGAGCGGGGCGAAGTAGATGAAGTGATTCTGGCCACCAGTCCCACGCTTGAGGGCGAGGCTACGGCGCACTGGCTGGCGACGGCGCTGCGCGGCTCGCGGGTGAGAATCACGCGCATTGCCACGGGCGTTCCAGCCGGCAGCGATATTGAGTACGCCGATGAGGTAACCATGGCGCGGGCGATGGAAGGGCGGAGAGAGGTTTGATTCAAGTCAGTTTGCGATACCGGTTCACCGCAGCTCCCAGGCCGGGCTTGTCGCCAAAGCCAACGTCCTTGTAGAGCGTGGCGCAGGAGGCATTCTTGCTGTGCAGTTCGCGCCAGCCCTGCCATGCCGCGTCATAGGCTGCGAGCGCCTCGCTGATCCGCTTGCTATCGTAATGTCCAGCTGCATCTCCCTGGCGGCCGAGCAGCAGCACGGTCCAGCCCTGGCGGATTACCTCGTACTTGAATGCGCCATAGTGCGCCGAGGTTATGACAAACCCGCGCATTGCCGCGTTCTTCCAGCGGATTTGCGTAGCGATTTCGACGATACGCCGCCACAGTGCGCACGCCTCCGACTTCTCGGCGATAGCCTGCTCGACCAGCCCGCGCCGCAGAAAATCGCTGAGATCAGGATCGCCCAGCTTGTCGTCGCGCGTCCACCAAAGGTCAATCTCCGCGCCGAGATTGGTGAGTTGCCCGCGCAGGACAGCCTTGGCGGAGAGATCCTGCATCTCGCAGAAGCGGGGTACGTCCTCTCCGCACAGGCCGATGGATCGCGCATACAAAGCCAAAATCTCCGGCTCCGTCCGGCTTGGGTCTTCCGAAAATTTGCACAGCACATAGGCATTCAGCGCGCACCATTGCTCGTTGACGATGCTGGGGCCGTCCCATCCGCCGCCGCGCGACCAGGTCCATGTTCCGGCATAGAGCGGGTGATGGATGATGTCGCGCAACCCTCGCGGCTCGCCGAGCTTCATCAGGCGGTCCATCTCCTCCCAGCCCTCGATGACGCCGTTGCCGATGTAATAGGGATGAGCGCCTTTGCCGTAGGCCTCGCGCTGGCATTGCACCTCGACGATCTGCCGGTGGCGGCCGATCATCAGCGTTGGATTGAAGGGCGTCAGTTGATGAAAGTCGCCTTTCTGATGCTTGATGGAAAAGATCAGATTGGGGTGCGGTTCGATGGCGTCAGTGACGCGCAGATAGTAGGCCGGATTGTTGTGGAAGTTGTTGCCGAAGTCCCATGTCCGGTAGAAAACCATGCGCCGGCGGGCCACACAGACCCCTTCGCGTAGAATCCGCAGCAGCGCCCGATGGCTCTCTTCGCCATGCAGGATCGCCGAGCTACCCTGCGTCTTCTGCTGCTGCGGCGCATCGGTGGAGGCGTGGTAGGGAAGATCATGCAGATAGACTTCACCGGTGCGTATCAGCAGCCCGTCCAACTTAGGCAGGCGGTCGAAGATCTCCGCGATCTGCATACGCAGAATCTTCTGCGTCATGGGCAGCACCGGATCGATGCGCCCTTGCGGGTCGCAGATCTCACTCTTGTACTTGGCGACCAGAGCCTTGGGAAGCACGGCGATCTGCATCCAGGCAAAACATTTCAGACCCGCTGCGTGCGCCGCCTCGATCTGGCGCTGGATTTTCAGCGCCGTTTCCTCCGCCCAGGCGCGCTCGGCGGAGGCGTCGGGAATCAGTTGCGGGTCAAGCTGGCCGAAGGTGGGCACACCCTCGATCACGCTCATCACAACCTGACCGCTATAGCCGTACGCAGACAGCGTGCGCGGATCAAGGAATGCGGTTTGCGGCGGCTTTTCTCCGGGGTTGACGTGAACCATGTCCAGCAGCCAGCGGCTGGCGCCGGCAGCCTTGTTGCCCGATTCGGCTGGCGCTGATTTCAGATGCAAACCAATGGCAGCGGTCCCGGCCAGTTTGCAAAACTCTCTCCGTCGCATCGTAGGGGCCTCAAGTTTGCGCCACAAGCCGCGCAACTTCCGATGTCATCATAAAGCGCTGGGAGCCGATGCGGGAGCATTTGGCGCTATTTGGGGCGGCCTGCCGGCCAGGCAAGATGAACGCGGGCGTAGTAGACTGACCCTTTGGCAGCAGTTTTTACCAAAATAAGGCGAATTGTTTCGCGCCCAGGGAGAAGGCCATTATGCACATAGTTTTTGCTTCATCAGAGTGCGTGCCGTTTGCCAAGACCGGGGGCCTGGCAGATGTGGTGGGGGCGCTGGGGCCGGAGTTGGTCAAGCTGGGGCACTCGGTCACTGTCTATCTGCCTTTTTATACCGGCGTGCGGCGGCAGATGGCCGGCGAACTGAACTATGCCGTGCGGTCGATCACCATTCCCTTTCAGAGCTACAACCGTTTTGTGGGGATAGTGGACGGCGGCAAGCGCTCCGGCGTGCAGATTTTCTTTGTCGATTGCCCGGAGATGTTTGACCGGGACGGGCTTTACGGAACGGCGGCGGGCGATTATCCGGACAACGCCGAGCGTTTTGGGCTGTATTGCCGCGCGGTGATCGAGGCGACGAAGATGCTGGGCGTGCCGGATATCTTTCATGTGCATGACTGGCAGGCGGCGCTGATTCCGGTCTATCTGCGCACCACCTACGCCGCCGACCCGCTGCTGAAGCCCGCCGCTTCGGTGATCACGATTCACAATGCCGCCTATCAGGGCGCATTTCCGCCTGCGACGACTGAGCAGTTGCTCTTTCCGTGGGAGATTTTCACGATGGACAAGCTGGAGCAATATGACCGCTTCAACTTCCTCAAGGGCGGACTGGTCTATTCCGACTTGTTGACCACAGTGAGCCGCAAGTATGCCGAGGAGATTCAGACGGCGGAATTTGGCGAAAGACTGGAGGGCGTGCTGCGGGGGCGGGCGGCTGACCTGCGCGGGATTCTGAATGGCGTGGATTATGCGCTGTGGAGCCCGGAGACGGATACGCATCTGGCGGCACGGTACACGCCGGAGGATTTGGCCGGCAAGCATGAGTGCCGCGCAGATCTGCTCCGCGAGTTTGGGCTGAAAAATGTAGGCGAGACGACGCCGGTCATCGGCATTGTTTCCCGCTTTGCCATCCAGAAAGGCTTTGACCTGGTGGAGCAGATCGCAGGGCGGCTCTCGGAGATGGATGTCGCAGTGGTGGCGCTGGGTTCCGGCGAACCGCGCTACGAGAAGTTCTTCCGCGATTGGGCATACTGGAACCGAACGAATGTGGGCGTGCGGATCGGCTACAACAACGCACTCTCGCACAAGATTGAGGCGGGGTCGGATATCTTCCTGATGCCCTCGCTCTATGAGCCGTGCGGGCTGAATCAAATCTATTCGTTGAAGTACGGCACCGTGCCGGTGGTGCGCGCGACCGGAGGCCTGGACGACACGATTGAGGAGTGGAACCCGGAGCAGGGCAGCGGAACGGGCTTCAAATTCAAAGGCCGAAGCGCCGGCGCGTTGATGGCGGCAATGGAGCGGGCGCTTACCGCCTTTGCCGACAAGGATGCCTGGAAGCGGCTGATGCTGAACGGAATGGCGAGGAATTACAGTTGGGAGCAGCCGGCCCGTGAGTATGTGGCGGCGTATGAGGACGCGGCGCGCAAGCGTGCTTGAAGAGGATTAGAGTGGAGTTAGCCGTTTGAGTTTTGAAAACACGGACAGGGAAAGTGTGTGAAGAATGCCGGAAACGATTGATGGATTCCAAAGGACTGTGACGCCGCGCCGCGGACGCCGGGGATTGCTGATCTTCTTGGCGGTGATCGCCGTAATCTTTCTGTGCGGCCGCACCGCACTCTCGTATTGGGTTGACCTGCTGTGGTTCACTTCGCTCGGCTACGGGGAGGTCTTCTGGAAGGCGCGCGGGCTGGAGTGGGGCATCTTTGGCGGCTTTTTTGCGGCGACTTTTTTGATTTTGATGGCGGCGTTTTACGCGCTCAAGCACGCGCACCGGGACGATCTGCCGTCGGACCATACCCTATTCATCGGCGGGCAGCCGGTGAAGCTATCCATCAAGCCGGTCCTGCGCGTGATCTCCATCGGCGGCGCGCTGGTGATTGCCTTCATCACCGGCGGCGCGATGGCCGCGCAGTGGCAGACGCTGGCTCTGTGGTGGTGCGCGCCGAGCGGGGTCAGCAGCGTGGCTGATCCGGTCTTCGGGCGGCCGCTGGAGTTCTATCTCTTCACTTTGCCTGCCTGGCAGATGCTCCTCGGCTGGCTGCTCTCGCTGAGCGTCATCAGTTGCGTGATCGCGGTTGTTTTCTTGCTGGTTTCCGGCAGTTCGCGTGCGCTCACGGGCCGCGCCAGTTTGAGCGAGCTGCCGTGGCGCGGGCTTTCCATCGCGGCCGGATTCCTGCTGGCCATTGTTGCAGGGCGCGTCTATCTGGGCCGCTTCGCGCTGCTCTTCGAGCATCATACGATTTTCGATGGCGTGACATATACCGATGCGCACGTTGATCTTACTGGAAAATTGATCATTGCTCTGGCGCTTTTACTTGGTGCGCTGCTCATTTTCTTCTTTTCCGCATTTAAATTTCCGCCCAGCGTCAGCATATTTATTTCTTTAGCGCCGGCTGTTGTCTGCTATATCGGCGTGGGCGTTGTCGGCTGGTATGTGACCAGCTTTGTGGTCAAGCCGAATGAACTGGTGCGCGAGCAGCCTTACATCGCCAATAACATTGAGATGACTCGTCACGCCTATGCTCTGGATGGATTCGCGCAGCGCCAGTTTCCCGCCGAGACGACGGTCGACGCGACCGATCCGGCCAATAATCAGGCCACGCTGACTAACATTCGCCTGTGGGATTGGCACGCATTGCAGGATACCCTGCGGCAGATGCAGGAGATTCGCACTTACTATGACTTTCCCGATATTGACATAGACCGCTACAGCATCAGCGGACAAATGCGCGAGGTAATGCTGGCCGCGCGCGAGTTGGACGTGGACAAGCTGCCGGTGAGCAGCCGCAACTGGATCAACGATAAGTTGATCTATACCCACGGCTACGGCCTGACCATGAATACGGTGAATGGATTCACGCCGGAGGGACGGCCCAGTTTGCTGTTGAGCAACATGCCGGTGCAGAGCACCGTGCCGGGCCTGAATGTAACTCGGCCAGAGATCTATTTTGGCCAGCAGACCAATACCGATGTCTACGTGAAGACGCACCAGCAGGAGTTCAACTTTCCAGAGGGCGAGAGTAATAATCTGACTTCCTATCAGGGCACGGGCGGCATCGAGTTAGGCGGATTTCTGCGCCGCCTTCTGATTGCCTTCGACCGAGGCGACATCTCCAAGCTGCCTTTCAGCGACGATGTAACCTCCGAGAGCCGACTGCTGATGCGGCGCACGATTCGCGAGCGCGTCACGGCGCTGGCGCCCTTTCTCACATACGACAAAGACCCGTATCTTGTTTTGGGAGAGGATGGCAAGCTCTCCTGGATTCTGGACGCCTTCACGCAGTCGGACAGTTATCCCTATTCGTCGCACTACACGGTCGATGGAGAGCCGCTGAACTATCTGCGCAATAGTGTCAAGGTAGTGATTGACGCCTATGACGGCACTACGAATTTCTATGTCTTTGATGCGCAGGATCCGATTCTTGCCGCGTATCGCGGAATCTTTCCGAGTTTATTCAAGGATAAGTCTGCCATGCCGGCCGGGCTGCGCAAGCATGTGCGCTATCCGGAGTTATTGCTCAAGCTGCAAGCCGAGGTCTACGGACTCTATCATATGACGAATCCGGAGGTCTTCTATAACCGGGAGGACTTATGGACTGTGGCCTCGGAGGTTGGCCTGGGAGAAGGCGGCGCGCAGCAGACACAGGCGATGGAGCCTAACTTTGTACTGATGAAGCTGCCGGACGAGAAGGACGTCGAGTTTGTCGAGATACTGCCCTTCACGCCGGCCAATCGTAATAACTTGATAGGTTGGATTGCGGGGCGCTCGGACGGCGAGCATTATGGAAGCTCGATTGTTTATGACTTTCCCAAGACCAAGCAGGTGGACGGGCCGCTGCAGATCGAGGCGCGCATTGATCAAAATGCGCAGTTATCCGGTCAGCTAACTCTGTGGAATCAGCAAGGCTCGCATGTGCGGCGGGGAACGCTGCTGGTAATTCCTTCGGGACGCGCGCTGCTCTATGCGGAGCCGATCTATCTACAGGCCAACCAAAGCCCGATGCCGGAGCTGCGGTTGGTGGTGCTGGCGCTGCAAGACAAACTGGCGTATGGGCCAACCTTCGAGGCGGCGCTCTCGTCTTTGTTTGGCGGAAATCTATCTTCTCTGACGGCCACCGAGTCTCCCGCCGGGCCTGCTGCTCCAACGGCGGCGGGCGCGGCTCCCGCACAGGATATGAATGCGCTGATCGCGCAAGCGAGCAAGGACTTTGACGATTACCAGCGGCTCACTGCGTCGGGCAAGATGGCCGAGGCGGGCGCGAAACTCGATGAGTTGAAGCAGGTGATTGGCAAGCTGGGTGCGCGGACTAAGTAACTTTGAGATTCATGGTTTCCCAGGTCCGAATATCCGGACCTGGGGCACCCGGTAACCGCAGGTCCTTCGACTCCCTACGCTATGCTTCGGTCGCTCAGGATGACAGAGTATTGGAATTGCAATCCATTCTGCCCGGGCCACCAATTCGCTCGGGTTGAGCGGGCCTGTCTCTTTTCCGCACAATCTATAGAAAACAGGCCATTTTGACGAAAACCATCCTATAAGTGGCTGGCGAATTTGCGCGTATTTTGCCTTTTCGCGGAGGCGCCGTGAGACTGCTGACGAACCTTGCGAAGCGTGCCGGGCGCACTCTCCTCCTGCTGTTTTTTGCGGCTGCGGGAACCATTCTGCTGGTGCGCTTTGCTCCGGGCTTTTTCTCTGATGAACGCGAGATGGATGCAAAATACGCTGTGGCCGCACAAGCCGAGTTGCAGCAGGAAAGCAGTCAGCGGTCCGCGGGCCGGATCGCGATGCAAATGGCGAAGAGCTGGTTCAGCGGCGACCTTGGCATTTCGCGTCAATATCAAATTCCGGTGGCGCAGTTGTTAAGTGCGCGTGTACGGGTCTCGGCTTCGCTCTTGGCGCAAGGCATCTTGCGCGGCTGGCTGGTGGCGCTCTGCGCCGCGCTGCCCATCAGCGCTCTGCGCAAGGGCGCGGCCTTTTGGCGATTGCCTTTTACACTGCTGCTGGCGATTCCCACGGCGGCGATGGGAACGGCCTGCATCCTGGCCGATGCGGGCGGGCCGGTGCTGGTGTTGACGCTGCTGATTGCCGCGCGCGAGTTCAACTTTCTGCGCGGTTTGCTGGAAGCCGCGTGGCGTTCGCCCCACCTGATCCAGGGCCGAGCTCAGGGCATGTCGGCGCGAGTGCTGGTGACGCTGCACATTCTGCCCAATGTTGCGCCGCAGTTGTGCGCGCTGGCTACTCTGTCCATCGTGACCGCGCTGGGTGCGCTGGTGCCTATCGAGGTGATCTTTAATGTGCCGGGAGTAGGGCAGTTGGCGTGGTCGGCGGTGATGAACCGCGACCTTCCGGTGCTGGTGGCGGTCAGCTTGCTGATGGCCTGCGTGGTTGGCTTTGCCGGGATGCTTACGACCCGCGACGTGACTCTGGAGGCGGCATGAAGAAGCGAGCCGCCGCCCTCCTGCTTCTGCTCCTGGTTCTCTGCGCAACGCTGGTGCTGTGCCGGTCGCGCTCTGACTATGCCTTTCAGGATCGCGAGGCGATCATGGCTCCCGCAACGGCACAGCATTGGACGGGAACCGACGAGCTGGGACGCGACCGCACAGTGCGCGTGGCGGCGGCGCTTCTTCTGGGGTTGACGGGGGCTGCTGCGGCGGCGGCAATCACTACCATAATCGCTGCTTTCATCGGCTTGCTGGCCGCCTTCAGTCCGCGGTGGGCGGCGGCGATTCTGATGTTTATCAGCGATGGCTTTCTCTCCTTGCCCTGGCTCTTCCTCCTGATGATGGCTCGCTCTCTACTGCCGCTGTCCGCTTCGCCGCTGGAGACCGCCGTCGTGACCTTCCTCGTTCTTGCTGCTCTCGGCTGGCCGGCTTGCGCACGCGCCATCTACCGCGGCGCGTCGGTACTTCGCTCGGCTGAGTGGATGATTCAGGGCCATGCCGGCGGCTTGCGCACCAGGCAGATGATCCGGCTGCACATCCTGCCCCATCTGCGCCCGCTGCTGCTGCCGCAGTTTTTGATCTGCGTTCCGGCATTCATTGTGGCCGAGGCCAATCTGGGCGCGCTCGGCCTGGGCGTTGGTGAGCCGATGCCTTCCTGGGGCGCGATGCTGCTGGAGCTGGATAACTCCGCCCTGCTCGCGCAATCCCACTGGGTCTATCTGCCCATCGCGCTGCTCGCCCTTGTCTTGCTGACTCTGGAATCCTTCCTCTCCGAAACTGAAAATCGAGGCTGAAAACAATGCGTAGAATTTTATGTTCGTCCTTCCTGATCGCCGGCTTCCTTACAATGGTCGCGTTCGGCCAGTCTCCCGCGCGCCAGCCCGGAGAGATTGTCTGGGCGATTCACTACGATCCCAAAACCTTGGACCCGGCGAAGGTAGACGAACAGGCCTCCGAACTGGTGCGCTATCTCACAGGCGGCGTGCTCCTGCGCCTCAACCGCCAGACCCTGCAACTGGAACCGCAGCTTGCCGAGAGTTACAGCATTTCGCCGGCAGGCACCTTGATTGTCTTCAAGCTGCGCAGCGGGCTTCGATTTTCCGACGGCAGCGCCTTGACCTCGGCCGATGTCGCATGGTCGCTGCGCCGCGTGCTGACGCCGGAGACCCATGCCGTTGTCGCGGAAGAGTTTCTTTCGCCCGCCGAGGTCGTTGTCGATACGCCGGACAAACTTACTGTGAGGGTTCATCTGCCCAAGCGCATCATCGGCGCCGGCAACATCTTCGATGAGATCGCCATCGAGCCGGCCAACCGTCCCAGCGAAGGGCGCGTCACTTCCGGGCCGCTCACCGTAGCCGACTACAAGCGCGGCCAATACTTGCGCTTGAGCCGCAATCCCAACTACTGGCGGCGCGACGCGGCGGGCGCTTCCCTGCCCTACGCCACCAGCGTGCGGCTGGACATTCTGAACAACCACGAGCAGGAGATCGCGCAATTCCTGCGCGGCGAGTACGACCTTATCGGCGATCTCCCTGCCGAGAGCTTCGCCCTCGTGGCGCAGAAGTCGCCCCAGTCCGCGCACGATCTCGGCGCATCGCTCAATACCGAGCAGTTGTGGTTTAACCAATCTTCGGCCGCGCCCTTGCCGGAGTTCGAGCGGGCGTGGTTCCAGAATCGCGGCTTCCGCGTCGCGGTCTCTGAGGCCATTCATCGCGCGGATCTTGTGCGCATTGCCTACAGCGGCCACGCCACCCCGGCCTTTGGATTTATCTCTCCCGCCAACACCCAGTGGCACAACAACGAGCTGAAGCTGCCACGCGAAGACGTTGCCGAAGCCAACAGAACGCTGGCCGCCTCCGGCTTTCATCGCAGCGGCAGTCAACTCTACGACGCGGCGGGCCACGCGGTAAAGTTTTCCATCCTGACCAATGCGGGCAATGCCGCTCGGCAAAAGATGGCAGCGATGATCCAGCAAGACCTGGCCGCAATCGGCATGAATGTCACTATCGTCGCCCTGGACTTTCCCGCACTGATCGAGCGCCTGATGCACAAGCAGGACTATGAAGCCTGTTTACTGGGGGTGAAAAACGCCGAGCCCGATCCCAGCTCAATGATGAATCTATGGCTCAGCTCTTCGCCCAACCATCAATGGAATCCCTCGGAAAAGTCCCCGGCAACCGACTGGGAGGCGGAGATTGACCGGCTGATGCAGTTGCAGGCCACCAGCCCCGCGCCCAGCGCGCGCAAGCATGCCGTGGACCGCGTACAGCAGATTGTGGCCGATCAGCAGCCCTTCATTTACCTGGTCTATCCCAACATTCTCCAGGCCGTCTCGCCGCAATTGCAGGGCGTGCGTCCGGCGATCCTCTCACCCGGAACGGTCTGGAATATCGACTTCATCCGCCGCGACCCAAGCCGCTATGACGAAGCCCATCCGGGAGGCGCGCATTGAGCACGCCCGTCATGCAGGTTCGCCTCAGCGCCAGCTACGGCAGCCGCGCGGTCCTCAACAATCTGTGCTTTGAGATCGAAGCCGGGGAGGCACTGGGAATGGTCGGGACGAGTGGGGCGGGCAAATCCACGCTGGCCATGGCGCTGCTCGGCCTGCTTCCCTGGCGCGGCGGCAATGCCACTGGCGAAGTCCTTGTCGATGGGCGCAACCTGCTCACCCTGCCAGCGCGGGAAGCCCGCCTCATGCGCGGAAGAATCATCTCCCTGGTCCCGCAAAGCCCCATGACCGCTCTCAACTCCGCCGTCAGCCTGCAAGCGCACTTCGATGCAGCCTGGCGCGCCCATGAATCCGCCGGGCAAAAAGCGCTCTCGGCGCGCCTCGATCCGTTAATGGAAGAGGTGCAGTTGCCCGCCGGCAATGAGTTCCTGCGCAGAAAGCCGGGGCAGATCAGCGTCGGTCAAGCGCAGCGCGTCCTGATTGCACTGGCCCTCCTCCATCGCCCCTCCATCCTCATCGCCGACGAGCCCACCAGCGCCCTCGACCCGGTCACGCAAGCTGAAATCCTTCGCCTCCTGCGGCAACTGAACCAGCAGCACGCAACCGCTCTGCTCTATATCTCTCACGACCTTGTCTCCGTCTTGCAGTTGTGTGGCCGGCTCGCCGTGCTCCACGCAGGCGCCCTCGCCGAATGCCTGCCGGTTGCCCAAATCGAACAAGCGCGCCATCCCGCCACGCTCGCCCTGCTGCGCTCGTTGCCCATACCTGTGTCGGCTCTGCTCGCTTATGGAAGAGAAGCTCTGGAGGCTTCAAACCCCGCAAAACTGTCTGAATTTGAAACAGTTTGTGCGCGTAATGAAGGGTAACGTGTTACTTCGTGCACGAAAGGGTATTTAACTCGATTACTCCGCAAAGAAAATATCTCTGAAAAAACTTAAGTCATATGAAGAGTCTTATGGATTCTCCGAAAACCCCATTAATGCCGCAAGTACCTTGACCCTTCGGCGGCGCAAGAGGAGAACACTATGCAATTGTTGCAAATCAGGCTCACGCAATGGAAAAGATCGTCATTCACGTGCTTCGCAATGCTTCTGAGCGCCAGCCTGGCCTTTGCCGGCTCCCCTAAATTGTCCAGTGACCTGCAAGGGCCGAGCGCCTCGGATCAGGTCGATGTGATCGTGCAGTTCAATCATGCGCCAACCGCGGCCTACCACCAGAAAGTCTATAGCCGGGGAGGCACGCTCAAACAGAGTCTTGGGCAGTTCAAAGGAGGAGCGTACACCATCCCCGCTGCCGCGCTGGCCGATCTGGCCAACGATCCCGATGTTGTCTTCATCTCACCCGATCGTCCGCTGCATAGCTCCAAGACGAATGCCGTCAACGACTTTCACACTGCGTCCATCAACGCTCCCGCTGACTGGGCGCTGGGCCTGAATGGCACTGGCATCGGCGTAGCCGTCATCGATAGCGGAATCGCAACTCTCCCTGACATTACGGCTAACAACATCGTCTATAGCCAGGATTTCACTGGCCTGGGCAGCGCCCTCGACCAGTACGGCCACGGAACCCATGTCACCGGCATCCTCGCTGGAAACGGCAAAATGTCTACCGGACCGCAATTCAGCTATACCTTCATGGGCGTTGCCAGCAACGTAAACCTGATCAATCTTCGGGTGCTCGACCAGAACGGCGCAGGCACGGACAGTGAAGTGATCGCGGCCATTCAGACAGCCATCGCGCTGAAGAGCAAATATAACATCCGCGTCATCAACCTTTCCCTGGGAAGGCCGGTCTGGGAGAGCTACACACTTGACCCGCTTTGCCAGGCAGTGGAACAGGCATGGGAGTCGGGCATCGTGGTTGTGGTTGCGGCGGGCAACTACGGCCGCGACAATCTGGCCGGCACAAACGGTTACGGAACCATCACCGCTCCCGCCAACGATCCTTATGTGATTACCGTGGGCGCAATGAATACCAAGGGATCTTCGAATCGCGCTCTCGTCATACCCACCAGTTACACTTCCAAGGGGCCGACGCTCTTTGACGACGTGGTAAAGCCCGACATCGTTGCTCCGGGCAACCTCATCGACTCGCTGTACTTTCCGGCGGCGACTTTGAATCAGGAATACCCCGGATTCGAGATTCCGCAATCGCTGTATGTAACCAATGGCTCTGTCAAACCTTCTGCGACCTACTATGCCATGAGCGGAACCAGCATGGCCGCGCCCATGGTCAGCGGAGCCGCGGCTCTCCTGCTGCAACAAAGCCCAACTCTGACGCCCGATCAGGTCAAAGCGCGGCTGATGAAGACCGCCTTCAAGAACCTGGTGCAATCCAGCACCGCTGTGGACCCAGTCACCGGCATCACCTACTACGATCAGGCCGACATCTTTACCGTCGGCGCAGGCTATCTGGACATCCAGGCTGCCGTGGCAAACACCGACCTGGCTCCGCCATCGCCGGGCAGCGCTCTCTCGCCCACCGCCGCTCTGGACGCGAACGGAAATGTTGTTCTAGTGGCAAACAGTTCCTCCGTGCTGGGTGGCAACTCCGTCCTGTGGGGCACCTCCGTGCTTTGGGGCACTTCGGTCCTTTGGGGCACAAATGTCAGCGGTCAATCTGTCCTTTGGGGTACCAGCTCGTTGCAGAGTGAAAGCGTACTCTGGGGAACTTCCACAAATCAAGCCGAAAGCGTTCTCTGGGGCTCAAGCGTGCTGTGGGGTTCCAGTGTGCTGTGGGGTTCCAATGTAACCGGTAGAGACGCCTATTCAGTGACTCTCTACGGTGATAAATGAAACGCAAAATCCATGGAAAAGAGCATGGATGAAAGCGCCGATGCCTCGGACCAACTCACGCGGGAGATGACTTCCCGCTAGCAAACCAAAATACGAAACTGACTCTTTGAAAAAGCAAAGGAAAAAACAATGAAAAGCAATCATTCCAGCAGCACAGTATGGGGGAAAAATCTCCTGATCGGATTGGCGTTGATTCTCAGCGCGAGTCTGGCCTTTGCCGCTCCGCGCAAGATGTCGAAAGAGCTGGACAACCAGTACTCAGGCAACGTCGATGTCATCGTGCAGTACACACAGGTGCCGACCGCGGCGCACCACCAAAAGGTCTTTGGCCGGGGTGGCACGCTCAGGCGGGATCTCGGTGAGTTCAAAGGCGGCGCTTACACCATGCCGGCTTCCGAGGTTGCCGATCTGGCCGCTGATCCGGAGGTTGTTTACATCTCGCCGGATCGCCCGCTTCAAAGCTCCAAGACAAATGCCGTCAACGACTATCACACGGAGATCGTCAACGCTCCCGCCGCTTGGGCGCTGGGCCTGAATGGCACGGGCATCGGCGTAGCCGTCATCGATAGCGGAATCGCCAGCATCCCTGACATTACCGCCAGCAAGATTGTCTACAGCCAGGATTTCACGGGCGCGGGCAGCACTGCCGACGCCTATGGCCACGGCACGCATGTCACCGGAATTCTTGCCGGCAATGGAAGCCAATCCACCGGATCAAACTACTCCTATACCTTCAAGGGCATTGCCAGCGGCGTCAGCATCATCAACCTTCGCGTGCTCAATGCCAGTGGCACAGGCACGGATAGTGAAGTCATCGCGGCCATTCAAAAGGCCATCGCGTTGAAGTCCACCTACAACATCCGCGTCATCAATCTCTCCCTTGGACGGCCGGTTTGGGAGAGCTATTCGGTTGATCCTCTCTGCCAAGCCGTCGAACAGGCCTGGAAGGCAGGCATCGTCGTCGTCGTTGCGGCGGGCAATTATGGCCGCGACAACCTGTCCGGCACCAAAGGATACGGCACCATCACCGCTCCGGGCAACGATCCGTACGTCATCACCGTGGGCGCCATGAATACCAAAGGATCTTCGAGTTCTTCTATCGCCGTGCCCACCAGTTACACCTCCAAGGGGCCGACGCTCGTTGACAACGTGGTCAAGCCCGACATCGTCGCCCCCGGCAACCTCATCGACTCGCTGTATTTTTCCGCGGCGACGATCAACCAGAAAAACCCCGGTTTTGAGATTCCGCAATCTCTGTACGTAACCAATGGCAATTCCAGTTCTTCTACCACCTACTATGCCCTGAGCGGAACGAGCATGGCCACGCCCATGGTGAGCGCCGCAGCCGCTCTGATGCTGCAGCAGACTCCATCTCTCACCCCCGATCAGGTCAAGGCCCGGCTGATGGCCACCGCCTTCAAGGGCCTGGTCCAAGCCAGCACCGCCACGGATTTGACCACCGGCCAATCCTTCAGCGAGCAGGCCGACGTCTTTACCGTGGGCGCCGGCTTGCTCAACATCGAGGCCGCTCTGAAGAACACCAACCTGGCGCCTTCAACGGCAGGCAGCGCACTGTCGCCCGTCGCCGTAAAGGCCTGCAACGGCAACGTCTCCCTGGTGGCGAAGGGATCTTCCGTGCTCGGCGGCAGTTCGATCCTCTGGGGAACTTCCATCCTATGGGGAACCTCCATCCTATGGGGAACCAACTCGACAACCGGCGAGAGCATCCTCTGGGGCACGAGCTCGCCGCTGACCGGCAGCAGCATCCTCTGGGGCACCAACACTGAGTCAGCCGAGAGCATCCTCTGGGGCAGCGGAACAACGCAAGGTTCCAGCACAGACCAAGGCAGCACCACCGAAGATGTCATCAACGACCTGGAATGAGCTGGCTAAGAGCATTTTCATTGAACGTGGACGAAACCACGAAATCATCCCCGAAGGATCTGTGAAGATGCTCTAGAACCACCCGTGGTGCCTGCACGACTGCTCCGGCAGTTGGGCAGGCGCCATCGGTGTCTATGGATCTCCGTTCATAAGTTTGTGGTTCATGGTTGCGGAAAATTTGATAACAAGCTCAATAGTGTCAGGGCACGACTTCAATTGCGCCGATAAAGCCCATAGAATCAATAGGGCTTTAGCCCCTGATGAATATTCTTCGAGATCTTTGACTTCCGCCACAGCTCGTTCATCACATTACGATAGTCAGGCCCCTTCGGCCCATCCAGTCCAGAATCTATCCTGCTCAGCCGATAGAGGATACAGTCGTTCGAATCTTGAAGTAAACTATGAAGCAATCCATCCCAGCTCGAGCCATAATCTTCGTCGCCGTTACCGCGGCGGCGGGCGCGGCCGTGCTGGGAATCGCCCTCCTCCACTGGCGCTGTGATGATCCTCTGAAGTTTGCCTGCTATTTGCTGATCGCCATCCTCGCTTCCACCATGAAGGTGAGCTTGCCCGGCATCGAAAGCACCATGTCGGTAACCTTCCTCTTCATCCTTCTCGGCGTGATGGAACTCTCGCTTCCCGAGGTGCTCATCCTGGGGAGCGCCGCGGCTTTGATGCAAAGCCTGTGGAAGACAACCAAGCGGCCCCAATTGGTGCAGATTGTCTTCAACATCTTCAGCGTGACCTGCGTCGGCATATGGTTAACCTATCTCGCCTACCATTCCGTAGCAGCATGGTTCAAGGGCAGCTTCACGCTCTCCGTTCTGGCGGCCGGCGGCACATATTTTCTCGCCAATACCATCCCCGTTTCGGCCATCCTCGCGCTGGTTTCAAAAGGTTCCATCACCAAAATCTGGAAGGAAACCTACTTCTGGGGACTGCCCTATAACATAGCCGGCGCCGCGGTAGTGGGCGTCATGCACTATTGCAACCGCTTCGTTGGATGGCAGAATTCACTTCTGATTATGCCCGTCATGTACGGTATCTTCCGCTCATTCCACCTCTACCTCAGCCGCCTGGAGGAGCAGAAAAAACGGGTCGAGATTGAAGCAAGGCAGGTCGAGATCGAAAAGCTTCACGTCGAAGAGGTCTGCTCCCTCCACATGCGAACCATCGAGGGACTCGCCCTGGCCATCGACGCCAAAGATCACACTACCCATGAGCATCTGCATCGCGTGCGCATCTATACCGCGGAGATCGCCAAGGAACTCAAGCTCGACAAAATGCAGTCGGATGCCCTCAACGCCGCCGCCCTCTTGCATGACATCGGAAAGCTCGCCGTGCCCGATCACATTATCAGCAAGCCCGGCCGCCTGACTCCCGAAGAGTTTGAAAAAATGAAGATCCATCCCGCCGTCGGCGCCGACATTTTGGAAAGAGTCTCCTTCCCTTATCCCGTCGCCCCCATCGTCCGCTCCCATCACGAAAAATGGGATGGCTCAGGCTATCCCGATGGCCTCAAAGGCGAAGAGATCCCCATCGGCGCCCGCATCCTGGCCGCCGTCGATTGCCTGGACGCCGTCGCCTCCGATCGCCAATATCGCAAAGCTTTGAAGTTGGACGATGCGATTGCAATGATCGTTAAAGACTCCGGCAAGTCCTTTGATCCAAAGATCGTTGAAATCCTGGCGCGCCGCTTCCGTGAACTGGAAGCGCTGGCCACAACCGGCGCGAACGCCGCCAAAAAGCACAACTTTGACTACAACGTCGATCGCGGTGAAATGCCCGCCGCCGGCTTTGAAATCAACCGCAGGCAGCGCATGCACGGACAAACGGATTTCCTCTCCTCCATCGCCTCCGCCCGCCATGAGGCGCACACTCTCTTTGAACTCAGCCAGGATCTGGGAAACTCCTTGAGCCTGGACGAGACCCTCTCCCTGATGGCCATGAGGCTGCGCAAGCTGGTGCCGTACGACTCCATCGTCGTCTTCGTTAAAAAAGACGATCTGCTCAAGCCGGAATTTGTCAGTGGTGATAACTTCCGCGCTCTCTCCTCGCTGGTGATTCCCGTGGGCGAGGGCCTCTGCGGATGGGTCGCCGCCAACGCAAAAGCCATCATCAATGGAAACCCCGAAGTGGATTCCGCCTTCGCGTATGAACAAAAAAATCCCACTGAACTACGCTCCGCCCTGGCTGTGCCCCTGGAGGGCGTCACCGGCCTGGTCGGCGTCATGACCCTCTACCGCACCGAGCCGGACGCCTTCACCAGCGACCACCTCCGCGTGCTCCAGGTCATCACCTCCAAGGTTGCCCATTTCATCGAGAATGCCTTGAAGTACCGCCAAGCAGAGACTTCCGCCACCAACGATTACCTCACCGGCCTGCCCAATGCCCGCGCCCTGTCCATGCATCTGGAGCAGGAGCTGGCCCGCTGCCGCCGCGAGCACTCCAGCGTCGCCGTCATGGTCTGTGACTTGAATGGATTCAAAGCCGTCAATGATCGCTTCGGCCACGTGGCCGGAGACAAGGTGCTCAAGCTCTTCGCCAGCCTCATGCAGGATGTCTGCCGCGAATATGATTTTGCCGCGCGCATGGGCGGCGACGAATTCGTCATCATCGCCCCCAACATGACGCCCGCAACCGTCAGCGAAAAGGCCATCGTGCTCAGCACCCTGGCGCAAGAGGCCGGCCGCGAGGTCTGCGGCAAGAACCTGCTCTCTCTCAGCCTCGGAGCAGCCTTCTATCCGCAGGATGGGCAAGAGGCGGAGCAGCTCCTCGCCGAAGCCGATAAAAAAATGTACGCCGCCAAAAAGATTCACTACGACCGCCGCGAAAGCCTCGCCCCCATCGCCGCGCAATTCTCTCATCCCACTTCCGTCCATTGAAAGCTGAGACCAGAATCTGAATCTCGCCAACAAAATAGGCTTCGATCAGGTTAACCCTAATCGAAGCCTATTGATTGAAACTGGTGTAAACCCAAAAGCTCTGGTTGCCGCAGGTCCCGATTTTGGGACCTGGGAAACAACGAACCTCAATTGCAGTTAGAGAAATGAACAGCTACTTCGCCTTGGGTCCCGCCGCGCGAATCGCTTCAGAGGCATCGAACTGCTTGAAGTTGGCCTCGAAGCGCGCCGCCAGATCGGCTGCCGTCTTGTCGTAAGCCGCCTTGTCGGCCCAGGCGTTGCGCGGGTTCAGAATCTCCGCCGGAACCTCCGGGCAACTGACCGGAATGCTCAACCCAAAGGCCGGCTCGGTGACAAACTCCACCTTCTCCAGACGGCCATCGAGCGCCGCATTGACTAGCGCGCGGGTGATCTTCAGGCTCATGCGCTTGCCTACGCCGAACTTGCCGCCGGACCACCCTGTATTCACGAGCCAGCAAGAGGCCTTCTGCTGCGTCAGCCGCTTGCCCAGCATCTCCGCGTAAACCCGCGGCGCCAGCGGCAGGAAGGGCGCGCCAAAGCAGGCCGAGAACTCCGGCTCCGGATCAATCACGCCCGCTTCGGTGCCGGCTAGTTTCGCCGTATACCCCGAAAGGAAATGGTACATCGCCTGATCCGGCGTTAGCTTGGCGATGGGAGGCAGCACGCCGAAGGCATCCGCCGCCAGGAAGAGCACGTTCTTCGGATGCCCGCCCACGCCGGGAATCACCGCGTTCTCAATGAAATCCACCGGGTAAGCCGCGCGGGTATTCTCCGTCAGGCTGATGTTGAAGTAATCGGGCTTGCGCGCCGCGTCCAGAATCACATTCTCCAGCACCGACCCAAAGCGGATGGCGCGGAAGATCTGCGGCTCCTTCTCCTCGGTCAGATCCACGCACTTGGCGTAGCAGCCGCCCTCGAAGTTGAAAACGCCGCCCGGACCCCAGCCGTGCTCGTCGTCGCCGATCAAGCGGCGCGCCGGGTCGGCCGAAAGCGTCGTCTTGCCCGTGCCGCTGAGGCCAAAGAAGAGCGCCGTCACCCCATCCGCGCCCACATTCGCCGAGCAGTGCATGGGCAGAACATCCTTGTCCGGCACGATAAAATTCATTGCGCCGAAGATCGATTTCTTCATCTCACCGGCGTACTTTGTCCCGCCGATCAGAACAATCTTGCGTGTGAAATCGGCCAGAATAAAGGCCTTCGAATTGGTTCCATCGCGCTCCGGCACGGCCTCGAACTCCGGCGCGGCGACGACAATGAACTCAGCCTTATGCGTGGCCAAAGCCGCCGCATCGGGACGTACAAACAGATCGCGCACAAAGAGCGCGTGCCATGCATACTCGCTCACCACGCGGATCGGCAATTGATAGGCCGGATCGGCGCCGCAGTACAAATCCTGCGCAAAGAGCTCACGCCCCGCCAGGTACTCCACCACGCGCCCCAGCAACGCTTCAAACTTCTCCGGCGCAAAAGGCTTGTTTACCTTGCCCCAGTCCACAACATTGTGCGTCACCGTGTCGTCCACGGTGAACTTGTCTTTGGGACTACGGCCGGTTCGTGCTCCGGTCACGGCCACCAGCGCGCCATTGGCCGCCAAATGCCCTTCGCCGCGCTTCAGCGACGTCTCCACCAGTTCGGCCACAGAAAGGTTCGCATGCACCAGCGGACCCGCCGCCAGCGCCTTCACAGACTCCACCACTGATACAGCCACACTTGCCATCTTTCAGAACTCCTCTCGCACGAAAGCGGGTTGAAAAAGGATCGATAATCCATTGTGCCATTCAGACCGCATTGTGGGAAGGGGGGCGGAAGCAACGTTCGTCATTCTCCGTCTGATAATTCTCTTCAATAAAAACGGACAAAAAAGCTCCAAAAAAGAAACGCCGCATGGAATTTCTACCCTATTGGTCATAGTGCGCCCTTGCGGCTCATTGGTCCAGCCCATGGCGCCAGATAAAGGAGCTTCCCCATGAATCAATTGCAGCCTGCTTTTGCAATCCCGTTTGAGAGTCGCCGGTTTTGCAGGCTCTCTTTGCATGCAACCAGTACCTACCGAGTCCACGCGATGCTGAGCCTGTTTGCCGCGGCTCTGCTGCTTCCCAACCTTGCGCCGGGCCAGAGTCAAGCTCCGGCAGCTACCCCCAAGATCGGTGACTTTGTCCTCTATGCCCAGCGCAGCATCAAGATTGGCAAGCGCAGCCACACCGAAGGGGGAGAGGTCGGCATCCGCTCGAGTATTGCCAAAACGCCGCGCGAGGGCGCTGCGCAACTCAGGCTGGAAGAGCACGCCAAGTGCGGCACTGCTTACTCCCCTTCCACTTCCATGGAAGAGGACGCGGAGACGGGCAAGATCTGGACCGACTCGCTCAAGCGCCCCAAAGATTCGGAGATCGGGCCGGAGGGTGCTTTTCCGGCTACGCTCATGCCGCCGCTGCCGCTTGCTTTTGCCTCCGGCAGTGGCCAGGATATTCGCGTGGAAGAGCACAACAGGCGCGATCTGACGCCTGGGGTATACGGAAACGTTCTTTTGGAGGAACACAGCACGCTCCGCCTGGCATCTGGAAGTTACACCTTTGCCAGTGTCAAGATGAAAGACGGCTCCAGGCTGCTCGGCGATGCTGCCAAAGGCGATGGGCGCGAAAAGGGCGTGAATGGATTGACGGTGAAGATCATCGCCGGCTTGCAAATGGGCAGGGAGGCGGCGATTAAACCCGACTGGGACGACGCCAAGGCCAAAGACTTCACCATTCTGGTGGCGGGAAGCGATCCCACCAAGATTGAAGATTTGCAGACGGGGCTTCCCGACTCCCGGCTCACTCCCACAACGGTTGTCAGCATGGGCCGAGAAGCCAAGGTCCACGCCTTGCTCGCCGCGCCCCATGGAACCCTCTGGATGGCGGATGAAGCCGGCGGCAAGGGCGCATTTGCGGCCTTCGACATTGAGTTGGGTGAACACATCGAGATCGAGTATGAGAGCGGCTTCCCCGATTCCAGCGCAGGCCAAGCGGGTACGCAGCAGCTTCATGGATACTATGTGGTGCCGCCGGCTGGCGTGGCTCCGTTGGCCGGTCCCGTTCCGCAGGATACGGTCATCGCGCTCTCCATCGGGCTGCCCATCCGGAATCCCGCCGCATTGAAGTCGTTGATCGGTCAGGTCTCTGACCCGCACAGTCCAAACTTCCGCAAATACGTCACGCAGAGTCAATTCAACGCCACCTATGGAGCCACCACCGCCGACTACCAGAGCCTTCAGAACTGGGCCGCCGCAAATGGCTTCACCACAGTCGCCACCTTCCCCAGCAATCTGTTGCTGCCGATCACCGCAACCGCCGCGCAGATTGAACAGGCATTCTATGTGAATCTCGTCTATCGTCTCCGCGCTGATGGATCAAAGTGGATTGCCGTGGATCGCGAACCCTCGCTCGACCTGGGCGTTCCGCTTTTGGATGTGGTCGGATTCAAGGACACAATCCTTCCCAAGCACCATCTCACGCTGAATGGGACGGGGGGCGGCGGAAGTTATCGCGCCGCCGATATTCGCGCCGCCTATCTGGGCGTGAACTCAACCTGCCAGTCTCTCACCGGCGCGGGGCAAACCGTCGGGATCGTCGACTTTGATGTCTTCCAGCAGTCGGATATTCAGGGCTTTGATGCCTTGCAGGCTCCTCCGCGCAATCCGAACCTGGTCTCGATTGTTGCCACCGAGGGAGGAAACCCCACCTCCGGAAGCAACCTGGAAACCACGCTCGATGTGGAGGCGGTGCAGTCCATGGCCCCGGGCGCGCAGATCAAGCTCTTTCAGGGCAGCACCGGCATTACCGGCCATCTGGATGATATTTTGCACGCCATGGCCAACTTCTCGCCGCAGCTTACCGTTGCCAGCAGCTCCATCAGCTACAAACCCAGCGACAGCTCTGAACAGGCGCTCTCCCAGATGGCCGCACTCGGCATTGCCTACTTTGACGCCTCCGGCGACAATGGCGACATTGGCGACCCACAAGACAGCAGCCGCATGGACAACCAAACCCTCGTTGGTGGAACAACCCTGTCCACCAATCCGCTTACCGGCAGCCCCTATCCCGTTCCTCCCGCCCTCTATCGCTCCCTGGAAAATACCTGGGTGCAGACCAACCCTAACGGCGCCACCGGCGGCGGCATCATGGACGGCAATAACAAAAATGGAAACTGCGACATCTTCTGCGGCGATCCGATCCCCCTGCCGGATTATCAACAAGGTGTCAGCATGGCCCTCAACGGCGGATCAACTCTCTTTCGCAACTACCCCGATGTGGCCGCGCTGGCGCAGAACTTCGAGATCTTCTTCAACGGCGCCAGCGCGCAAATTGGCGGGACAAGCGTAGCCGCGCCTCTCTGGGCCGGCTTCATCGCGCTGGTCAATGAGAGAAGCGCTCAGACCGGCGGCGGGCTGCCCGGCTTCCTCAATCCGACCCTCTACGACATCGGAAAAACCAAGGGGCTTTCCGTCGATCTCTCCGCGGATTTCAACGATATTGCCGACGGTTTCAACAACAATCAAGGCTTCGGCCCCGGATTCACTTCGGTTGCCGGCTATGACCTGACCACCGGCTGGGGCACGCCCACCTGCGCGCTCCTCAACCAGCTCTCCAGCATCACGCCCCTGACCCCCAATACGCCGGTCGATTTCGTCCGGGTCACCATTGGTACCGGCGACGATAACTTCGGCGACAACAACAGCAGCGGCTTTGTCACCATCACCGTGCCGGGCGGCGCCAGCTTCAACGGAACCCTGCGCAATGCGGGCGATGGAAAGTGGGACAACGGCTCCACGCACACCGTCGATGTGGCCATTCCCAACTGCACCACATCGCCTTGCGCCGCCGGAGCCATCAATCCGCCGGTCACGGCCGGTGGCGGCATCTCCAGCATCACCATCAACCTGGTGCAGAGCGATCCCGGTTGCAATACCTATTGCGACAACTGGGACATCAACAGCCTGAATGTCAGCCTCTTCAATCCGCCTGTGCCTCCCAATCCAACCGCTTGTCAGATCAACCTGGTAGGCTCGGCTTCGCTGCAAGATGGAAGTACAGGGCTGGTCAGGCTCAGCGCCCGTCCAGGCGGAAGCGGCGTCGGAGGATCGGCGTCCTTCAGCGCTCCCGCCGGCTGTCCATAAACTCAACTCTCAAACCAAAGCTGGGTGCCCCATCCATTTCACGTTAGTTGTGGAATGGATGGGGCACTATGAACCTCAACCCGCCGGTTGCCCTCGTACTACAGTTGCGGATACGAGAGAGCGGAGGGAGCAGGGGGCGTGGGGTTCCCTGAGAAAGGGCGAATTTGAAGGGCTATTAAGTCCGGGCTTTTGACTGTTTTCCATCACTTTCTCTATCTACGACTGTAGTACTCAGCAGATTTTTGTTCGCAACGCCGCCGCCTGAGGCAGTGTGAACAGGCCCTAGTGTGAACAGACTCTAATATATTTTCGATGTGCAAGCCACTGATCGCAGATCACGGAATCCGCAATCCAGCCTTCGCGATTTTGCCTGTAAAAGGCAACAACTTCTTCGGAGCTTTGCGGATTGCGGAAAAGCAGCCCAAGCCGCTCCCTCCTGGAGGGTCTTTCTGATGGGAGATCAGCGCCCAAAACAGGGACGATCTTCGGAGAAGTGGCCATGATACCCACAGGGAGATAAAGAAATCCTTATGCCCAGCGCGTAAAATGGATCATGGAATGACCACGAAGAATGTGCCCGCACACGAATCTCATCTGTTGGTGCTCCTCGCGCGCGCCGATGAGCTATTCAGCCCACTCGAGCCGTTGCGCTGGGCGTTCACCTGTCGGCTCAAGGAGCAATCGTGATGACCCCGGCCAATGACTTCGCTCTTGACGCCTTGCACGACACGGCCACTGACATCTTCACCGGCGCCGTCAAGGGATGCAGCATCGCCTCGGCCTTCGACCGCCGGCTCTGCTTTGAAGGCGAAACCCTTTATCGCCTTTTACCGGAAGGCAGCGGACCGGAGACCATCAATCTTGCTTGCTACAAAAAGATCATGGTCATCGCCATTGGCAAGGCCGCCGCTCCGATGCTGGAAGTGCTGCTCGACCGCTTGCACCGCCGCAAGGGCTTGCGCGGCATCTGCTGCTCCAACCAGCTCCCGAAAAAACGCAGTTGGCGCTTCCGCTACTTCGAGGGCGGCCATCCCTCGCCCAACGAAGCGTCGTTCGCCGCGGCCCGCGCCGCGCTGGCCATGCTGCGCAGAGCCGACAAAAAAACGCTGGTCTTCTTTCTCATCTCCGGCGGCGGTTCGGCGCTCTTCGACCTGCCTCTGGACCCGCGCATCTCTCTGGACGACACCATCGCCTTCCATCAACTGCTGCTGGCCTCTGGCGCGCCCATCCACGAGATCAACACGCTGCGCAAGCACTTCTCCGCGGTGAAGGGCGGCCGGCTGGCCATTGCCGCGCCGGAGGCCGCCAAAATCAGCCTCCTCCTCCCCGATGTGCCGCTGCGTTCGCTCGACGCGCTCTCCTCTGGGCCCACGTCGCCCGACCACTCGACCGTCGCCGATGTCCGCGCATTGCTGGAAAAGTATAACCTGGGGCCCAAGCTGCCGCCCTCGATCCGCGCCTTCTTCGAGCGTGAAGATCTGCCCGAATCGCCCGGCAACAAGCGTTGGCGTCCGCCCTTCTTTCCCAAGTTTCCCAAGCTGGGCAAGTCGCCTGTGCGCAGCATCACCGCCGCCGCTTCCATGACCGAAGAGGACGCGCCCTTCCGCGATTCCGTCTACGAGATTCTTCTCTCCAGCCACGATCTGGCCGAGAACGCCCGCCTGCTGGCGCAGAAGGCCGGCTTTTACGTCGAGATCGACAACACCCCCGACGACTGGGATTACGCCGACGCCGCACGCTACCTGCTGGAGCGCTTCCATGAGCTGCGCGCCAATCATCCCCGCCTCTGCCTGATCTCGGTTGGTGAAGTGACGGTCACCTTGGACCGCACCCCCGGCGCAGGTGGCCGCAACCAGCAGTTCGTCATGGAGTGCGCCTTGGATCTGGAAAGCTATCAGCGAGACAAGCTTCTTGTGCTCAGCGCCGGTTCGGACGGCATCGACGGCAATACGCAATCGGCCGGCGCCGTGGCCGACCCCACCACCGTCACCCGCGCCCACGCCTTCGGCTTCCATCTCAAATCGTCCTTGGCCAACTTTGATGCCTGCCCGATGTTCACCGCCCTGGGCGATGCCGTTGTCACCGGCCCCACCGGACAAAACCTCCGCGACCTGCGCCTGCTCATTGCCGACAACGAGTAACGTCAGAAGTAAATGAGTAGTTATCCAAGAACAACGACCCAATATGCTTGTCATCCTGAGCGAGCACTCTTTTCGCCTTGTAAACTTGAATTTCAAATATCCTGTCATCCTGAGTGAAGTTTGGCGCGTCTTTTGCGCCAAACGCAGTCGAAGGACCTGCGGTTGCTTTTCGGCAAGATCAACGAGTTACTCAGCTTTGTAACAGGGCACGACTTCAGTCGTGCCGCAATATACCCAATAAAAATGCGGTCTATAGCCCCTGAGGGAATCTCCCGTGGGAAATGGAACTTATTCGGATCTTCCCTAGGTTTATCTTTAAACTTGAGTTTCAAATAATCTGTCATCCTGAGCAAAGTTTGGCGCGTCTTTTGCGCCAAACGCAGTCGAAGGACCTGCGGTTGCTTTTCGGCAAGATCAACGAGTTACTCAGCTTTGTAACAGGGCACGACTTCAGTCGTGCCGCAATATACCCAATAAAAATGCGGGCTATAGACCCTGAGGGAATCTCCCGTGGGAAATGGAACTTATTCGGAGCTTCCCTAGGTTTATCTTTAAACTTGAGTTTCAAATAATCTGTCATCCTGAGCAAAGTTTGGCGCGTCTTTTGCGCCAAACGCAGTCGAAGGACCTGCGGTTGCTTTTCGGCAAGATCAACGAGTTACTCAGCTTTGTAACAGGGCACGACACTTCAGTCGTGCCGCAAACGTCATAATAAGCTGGGCTTTACAGGCTGCGGAAACACGAAAGAACCGACTTGCTTTGTAACAAGGGCACGACTTTAGTCGGGCCAAAAGTAGCCCATTCAAAATTTCGGCTTTAGCCGCTGCGGCAACTCAAACAACTGAAAAGAAATGTAACAGGGGCTAAAGCCCAATTTCTTATAGCCCCATTTGCGGCCCGACTAAAGTCGTGCCCTTGTTACAAAACCTAATCTCGACCATTCTATTTTGTCTATCTTCGAGTTTTTCCGCAGCCTGCTTAGCCCCTGCGGGATACCTTCTTTCAAAAACATTAAAGTATGGTATCCCATCCCTGCCGATAAGAATGCGCCACGGATGGGATACCAGGCACTTACCGCAATCTCCTTGTGTTCCGTTTATCCTTGGCGTCAAACCTGAAAGCAGTTTTTCCGATCAACAACTCTGCAAATACATCTCCCTTATTACGAAGCGCGTAAAAGACAAGGCCACCAAAAACAATGATGACTGTCAGAATCACGAACACAAAGACCGGCAAGCTGGAAGTGATGTAGGTAATCATTACTTCACCTCCGTCGAATCACCTATAGATGGGTTCAAAGCAGAACTTGGTAGCGCACTCACATTGATTCCTTCGCCTGGAACCACTAGGAATCGAGAAGGTGCGCCGATCCGCTGCAACTCTTGTCTGATAATCTTTTCTACTGCTGCATTCACAGTCAATGCAAGCATTTTTTTGCCCATACCCGCTACTTCAATGCGGATAGTTTCTCCGTCGATAATCCAAGAACCCATGCCGAGGAGTTGAGCAGCATAAGTGTGTCCAGCCTCAACTAAGGTACAACCAACAGCGTGGCGGATAGCGTCCAGGCTTGGAACAACTAAAGAAAAATCTGTCTTCACGACAGCCTCTTTGGCATCTATAACCTTACGTGTCAGAGGGCGAATTGGCATCTGAAGTTGTACACGCGCTGGTCTATTAGCCGCACCTTTCACTGCTTCGGCTACTGCTTGGGTTTCGCTCAGTCTGGCGCGAATAGCTTTGGTGGTCTTGTCGGCGTCTTTGCTCAGTTTTTCGAGAAGATCTGGAATCTTGTCGATAGCTTGGAGACGTAGCCATCTAGGAGCATCGTTAAACTGCCATTCCTCGATTTTATCCGGGGAAGTGCTGTAATGTTCTCCAGCAACCGTTCGGAGGCTGATTCCCCACTTGCCCGCAACCTTTGCATATCCGAGGTCTTGGCTCCAGAAGGTATCGTCATTGAGGCGAGGTTCTCCTTCGCCACAATAGATTGTCACCCAGGTTGTAATTCCGAGGTTGAGCTTTTTTAGTGCTAGGTCGATTTCGGCAATGGACTTCCCAAGCTCGTCTGAGACGGCATTGAGGTCGGCTGCGACTGTGGAAAGTTGAGTGTAATAACTCGCGACCCTCTCTAAGAGAGGAGCTTTTTCATCAGGCATATTATTTCTCCAAATCCAACAGATTCGGGGTTCACCGCCGTCAAGCGGGTATTACCGTTAAAGTTGCCGCCTTCCAGCGGGGCAGATGGTAATGGCATCCGCCTTCCAGCGGTCTAAACTGCCATTATCACCGTCAGCATATACCAAACTTGTGTGTATTACAATAAAAAAACATTGACAGAAGGAAGATTCTAAGAGGCTATGCATCCTGGCGATATGGCTCGGTCAGCTTGCCATCGGGGGTGATAAACCCGGCCCGAACCAGAAATGCACGAGCCTTTTCCGGCGAACCGCCGATCTCATCTCGCACCTTTTTCAAAGCGGCCAGCGTTTCCTGATATGCCTTATCGGTCATGATTGGTCTCTCTTCGCCGCATAGAGTCCTTCCAGCGGCTCTGAATAAAGTACACTCCCGTTATTATGAAATGCGTTCGCCCACAGCCGTTCCGCCCAGCGCCAGCAAGGCATTGGTCACGCGGTCGGAGTTATGCCGCACCACGCTTTCTTCGCTGGCGAAGTGGCCGGGAATTACGCGCACACCCAGCGCCTCTATGCGCTCGATGTCCGCCTCGATGGGCGAGGCGCCCTCGGCCGCGTAGCGCGCCCGCGTCTCCGCGGAAAAGACCCCGGTGTTCACCAGCGCATAATCGAAGATAGGCGCGCGGGTATGCTCATAGATCCGTTCGATGTGCTGCGCGGCGGTTAGGTTGAGGCTCTCATTGGCCTGGGTCATCAGGTTGCAGATGTACACCCGCAGGCCGCGCGCCTTGGCCAGCGCTGCCGGCATTCCTTGCACCAGAAGATTGGTAATCAGCGAGGTGTACAGCGAGCCCGGTCCCACGGTGATCAGGTCGGCGCGTTCGATGGCTTCCAGCGTCTCCGGCAAGGGCTGCGCATCGGGTGGATCGAGCATCAGCTCGGCGATATGCTTGCGGCTTGCGGTGATCTCCGTCTCACCGCGCACCAGCGAGCCATCATCCATGCGCGCCACCAGCGTCGCATTGGCGGTGGTCACCGGATAGATGCGCCCCCGCGTGGCCAGAATCTTCGAGGCCATTTGGATGGCCAAGCCAAAGTCGCCGGTGATCTCCGTCAGCGCGGCCACAAAAAGATTGCCGAAGTTATGCCCCTGCAGCGCGCCGCCCTTGCGAAAGCGATGGGCGAAGAGCCGCGCCAGCACATCCTCCTCCTCGCTCAGCGCCACCATGCAGTTGCGCAGGTCGCCGGGGGGGAGCATATTGAATCCCTTGCGCAGCCGTCCGCTGGAGCCGCCGTCGTCGGTCACGGTGACCACCGCGGCCAGGTCGCTAATCAGTCCCGCTTTGCCGCCGGCCGGGTTGCGCGGGGTGACATGGCTGCGCAGTCCGCGCAAGAGCGTAGACAGGCCTGTGCCGCCGCCAATGGCCACCACGCGCAACGCACGGAAGCGCGCTGCCTCGGCGCCCGGTTGCGGGTTGGACTGGATGGTCGGGGGAATCGTCTGGAGGATGTCTTCGGATATCAAGGAGATCTTAAGGAACCTCGGGATAGAGCAGCTCGGTGAACCGGGGATCGTCAGCCATATTCTGGAAGTCGTTGTCCACGCGCGCCTGCAGGCGGTTCTTCGGATTCAGCGCAATCGCCTGTCCCATATTTCTGAGGCAATCCTGGGTGCGCCCGGTCATCGCATCCAGCAGCGCCAATCCATAATACGCAAAATCGGCTTTGGGATAAGAAGCCAGAATCAGGTTGAACTGCTCGCGCGCCTCTTCATAGTAGCCGGTGTTCAATTGCGAGACGGCGTAATCATAGTGCTCCTCGGGCGTCAGAAAGGCCAAGTTATGCTTATCCATCTGCCGCTGGCAGGTGGTGATGTACATTTTGCAGCGTTCCCGAAGCTCGGGCGGCGCCGTGGTTTGCAGCTTTTCGAAGGCCGCCAGAGCCTTGTCGAACTTGCCCTGCTGCAACATCTGCACAGCGGATTGATAGTGCTGCATGGCCGCCCCCGCGCCTGTGCCGGAGTGGCCGCCGGTCTTGCCGGCTGGTTGGGTTTCTTTCTTGCGGTCGTACACCACGTTGCGGGCCTCTTGCCTCATCAATATACCTGAAATCGGCAATCTCTGGGAGCGGCATCCGGTTCAAGACCGGCAAGAAAACCCGCCTCTGAGTATTGCGCTGCTTAGGCACACTTTATACGCATAATACCGCCCCACGTCAAGGCTACCCGGCACGCGAGCCGGTTTCGCCGGTCGAATCCGCCTGTTTGGCGGCTCCCGATTGGCTGTAAACCGCCGGGTTCAGCGAAGGGTCGTTGTACATTTTCAACTGGCGATAGAGCTTGAATCGCCGCGTCCCGCGCAGGATTTCACTCCACAACTCATCCAGGCAAGCGGCCAGATCCGCGCGCTGTTCGCTCAGAATTGCCAGCCGCGCCCGGTTGCGCTCGGTGTGACCGGCGGGAGCGTCGGCACGCTCCGCCTCTTCCCGCGTGTGATAGATCTTCAGCGCCAGAATTGAAAGCCGGTCAATCATCAGCCCCGGCGTCTCCGAGTGCAGCGCAGCCGCCATATTCGGCAGCCCGCGCGGCTCCAGCCAGGCCAGCAGCGCGCGGTCCAACTCCTCGGCCAAGTCGTTGCGCCGCTGGTTGATCGGGTCAATGCGCCGCTTCACGCTGGCAATCTCCGCATCGCTCGCCGCCGGAACCCGCGCCTCATCCTCGACGTGCCATAGCTCGAAGTTGGCCCTGTGCTGGCCGCTCACCAGACGCAACCAATCCGCCTCCGCATCGCTCCACGGCGCAGCAGCCGGCCCGGCCGCTTCCTCTGCCGACTGGTGCCATGCCCGCGTCTCCCGATCCTGCAATTCCACAATCCGCTCTGCCGATAACATGCTGGTCTTCCTTGGCGCGCGTGCCTGATCTCCGGTACAAGCGTCTATGGTAGATCGATCACCGCCCGCGGTCCAGACGTTCCTGCAGGAGAGCAATAGATTGATTCCCATTTGAGGGTTAAGCGATCGCACTTTGCCCAGTTAGTTAATTCGATTCCTGGCCAATCGACGGAAGAACCAGCAAATTTTAGAAAAAGTTTAGGATTCCAGCAAGGGGTTGACCCAGCGCAGGCCGGGAAAGCGCGCAAAGCCGCGATCCGTAGTGTGCAGGACGCCGCTATATTCGATCGTTAACGCTGCCAGTTGCGCATCCGTGGCGTCCGGCCCTCGCATCTGTCCCTCAATCAGCATCCGCTGGAAGATTGGCCAATGACGCTCACTAGGCGATAGCAGTCGCACATTTTTTCGTTCCATCCACTGCTGCACTATGCCAATTGCATTTTCTGTTGGAAAACGATCACCAGTAAGCCGGGAGTTCGTGGTAATCCTAATGAATGCTGAGATGGTTTGCCAAGGCAGACCGACCAATTCCGGCTCGGAAAAGATCTCTCCCAGCCACATCCGCGCCGCCCGGTGCTGAACCGCCAGATCGTCGTAAGCGTAGATGAGCAGATTAGCGTCCGGGACAATCAACGGTGGTACGGCCCTTCCAGCTCTTCCAGAAGCTCGGAAATCTTGTCGCAATTCCCGATTCCCAGGGCAAAAGGCGTCACGACAAAGGGCTTGGAGACGGTTTTCTCCTCAGTGTTTACCAGGCCGCGCAGAAGCAGGCTGTTCACCGTTCCCTTAAACGAAGCGCCGGAGCGCCGCTGTTCCTGCTCAATGAGCACAGCGAGGTCGTCGTCGATGGTGAGAGTGGTCCGCACATCATGATGTTATGTCGGAAGGCATCATGATGTCAAGCCACCTGCGGTGGGGCCATTGGCTCGCTCTCCGCTCGCTTGAGGTTCGTAGGTTCCTACACTTGCTTTATAAACGTGCCCATGATGAGGCACCTGCGTCCATTTCCCCAGCCAACCAACTGTGCTAACCTCAACGTATTCCCGTGACGACTGAGAGAAACAAGCTCTATTACGGCGACAACCTCGAAGTCCTCCAGCGCTATCTGAAGGATGAATCGGTGGACCTCGTCTACCTGGACCCGCCCTTCAACTCACGCCAGGATTACAACGTCCTCTTTGCCGAGAAAGACGGCTCGCAATCCAGCTCACAGATTCACGCCTTCGCGGACACCTGGGAGTGGAATATCGAGGCCGAGCGCACCCTGCGCGAGATTATCGAAAAGGGCGGGCGCGTCGCCGATGCGCTGCGATCCTTCCGCACCTTTCTGGGCGGCTCGGACATGATGGCCTATCTGGCGATGATGGCTCCGCGCTTGGTCGCGCTGCGCCGCGTGATGAAAGAGACCGGATCAATCTATCTCCATTGCGATCCGACGGCTAGCCATTACTTGAAGATTTTGATGGACGCCGTCTTCGGGCCGCAGAACTTCCGCACGGAGATCATCTGGAAGCGCAGCAGCGCGCACAATGACGCCCGGCAGGGGCGAAAGCAGCATGGCCGGATTCACGATGTGATTCTCTTCTATACAAAAGGAATTGACTGGCAATGGAATTCCATGTATACGAAGTACAACGAAAAGTACATCAGCGAATTTTATAAATATGTGGAAGAAAACTCTGGAAGACGTTACAGGCTTGACAATTTGACTGGACCGGGTGGTGCAGCAAAAGGCAATCCCAGCTATGAAGTCATGGGGGTATCCAGGCATTGGCGTTATTCCAAAGAAAAAATGGAGAAGCTCATCAAAGAGGGTCGAGTTGTTCAAACAAAACCGGGCGCGGTTCCAGCATACAAACGCTATCTGGATGAGATGCCGGGAGTTCAAATCCAGGATATCTGGACAGATATTGGGCCGATTGGCGCACAAGCCCAAGAACGTCTCGGCTACCCGACTCAAAAGCCCGAAGCTCTTCTCGAACGCATCATCAGCGCCAGTTCCAATGAAGGCGATTTGATTCTCGACCCCTTCTGCGGCTGTGGCACAACCGTCCAAGTGGCGCAGCGCCTCAACCGCCGCTGGATCGGCATCGACATTACTCACCTGGCCATCGGACTTATCAAGACGCGGCTTTCCGACACCTTTGGCCCAGAGATAAAAAACTCCTACGATGTCATAGGTGAACCTATTGATCTGGCTGGCGCTGGCCAATTGGCTGCCGAGAACAAATACCAATTCCAGTGGTGGGCTTTGGGCTTGGTCGGCGCACGCCCCAACGAGCAGAAAAAGGGCGCGGATCGCGGCATCGACGGGCGGCTTTACTTCCATGACGATGAATCCGGCGACTCCAAGCAGATCATCTTTTCGGTCAAAGCTGGAGGTGTTTCCGTGCCCCAAGTTCGCGATCTGGAGGGTGTTTTAGAGCATGAAGACGCCCAGATCGGCGTCTTTATCTGCTTTGAAGCGCCGACCAAGCCGATGCTCCGCCAAGCGGCCGAGGCAGGTCTTTACAAATCACCCGACGGAACCACCTATCCCAAGCTGCAAATCCTCACCATCGATCAGATTCTGAAGGGAGCGCAGCCGGAATATCCACTTTACCGCCGCGACGCAACCTTCAAGAAGGCCCCGCGCAGCCGTCCGGAAGCCGCCAAGAATCTGACTCTGCCACTGCCGCCAATGGAAAAGTCAGAGGAATGAGTTGACAATCGTTTATTGCTGATAAAAACTCTTCCCCAAGGAGGACCTATGAATCTCACAACAGAACCCCAGCAAGTCAATTGGCCTGAAACGCATTACGTTTTTGTGGAGAAGAGCGGAGCTTTCATGGTTACCGCTCCTCAGGCGTGGGGAGAAGCCCACTCCCTCGTACCCGCGCTCTTGCAGCACAACGAGATCAAAGGCTACATGAGCCTTTACAAGATGGGGCCGGAGATCTACCGCGCGGGCTTCTCACTCTCCGCGCCGCCCGTCAACGTGCCCGAAGGCCTTCAATACACAAAATTCAACGGCGGCAAATATATCCGGTTTGTGTTGACCGGCCCATACTCTAACCTGCCTGATGCCTCTGGCCGCGTCTGGGCGATGGTCTCCGAACAGAAGATTCAACTGCGCGATGACTTCGCAATTGAGCACTACCTCAACGATCCTAGAATTACTCCCGCCGAGCAGTTGGTCACCGAAATTCTTGTTCCAACGCTCGAGTGAATTCTTCGGCGCAAGGAGAATCAATGCCCACTCCGCGCAGTTGGAAAGATGCCGATGCCGTGGCGGCAACGCGCGAGTTTCTCAGCCAGAAGCCGCCCCGCCGCGCCGCCATCCGCGAGTTGATGCGTGAACTTCTCGCGCCCGATCGCTTCACCCGCCGCTGCGCCGCTGATCTAGCCCGGCGCATCAGCGCGCGCGAACCTGGGATTCTGCGCGCCTATGCCGACGTGCTGATCGATCTGCTGACCGAGCTGCCGCTGGACGAGTGGCAGGCGCGCGGCTACGTGACGCTTGCGGCGGCTCTGAACGCCAGCACGCGCGCCCAGCAGTTGAGTCTGGCGGTTTACGTCCGCGCCCTTGCCGAAGACCCGCGCAACTCCCTGCGCGCCATCGCGTTGGAGTCCCTTGGCATTCTTGCCGTGGCCGAGCCGGAGCTGCGGGATGAGGCTTTGCTGCTACTGGAGCGCGCCCGCCGCGAAGGCACCTGCGCCATGCGCTGCCGCGCCCGGAAGATGCTTCCGCCGCTGCTGGCCGCGGAGATCGATTCGCGCGCGGTAGAGCGGGCTGCACAGCAGATCGCATGAATCAATTTGCATATAATTCTTTCGCTTTTTGCTACTCTGAAAGCTACTGCATTCAAAGTTCACCAGCCCTCTTGTAGGAGACGGTTCGAGATAAGGGAAAAGGCACCCTCCCCCCCCCCCCGGGGGTCGTTCTCTTTTTGTTCGCTTTTTTGGGATCTGTGAAAACAGAACGAATGCTACGCCCGTCATCCGTTTGCCAAGGGAGATGGCTCGGTACGCGGATCGAATCCCACTCCGGCAAATTAAGATTGTTTTGGGAGCAAGAATGGATAAGAATTGGCAGTTTCCGCATCGCCGCTGGAATCCTCTGCGGCAATCCTGGGTTTTGGTTTCTCCGCACCGCACACAGCGTCCCTGGCAGGGTGAAGTCGGCCAGAAGGCCGCGCCTTCTGGTACGCCGTACGATCCGCAATGTTATCTCTGCCCCGGCAATGAGCGCGCCGGGGGAGCCGTCAATCCGGCCTATGAGGGAATCTTTTCTTTCGTTAATGATTATTCCGCGCTGCTTCCGGATACGCCTGCTCCTGACAATGCGATGGCCTCGCCGCTGCTGTTGGCTGAGCCGGCTCGCGGCCTCTGCAAAGTCATCTGCTTTCATCCCGACCACTCGCTTACGCTGGCCCGCATGACGCAGCCGGAGATTCGCCGCGTGGTGGACGCCTGGACGCAGGAGTACAAAGAGCTCGCCGAGATCGACTGGATCGAGTACGTGCAGATCTTCGAGAATCGCGGCGCAATGATGGGAGCCAGCAATCCGCATCCGCACTGTCAGATCTGGTCCACCAGCTTTGTCCCCGACGAGCCGGCCGCCGAGACTCACGCCCAAAGCGAACATTTGGCCCGCACTGGCCATTGCCTGCTGTGCGACTATCTGGCCGCAGAACAAGCTGACCAAAGCCGCATTATCTTCCAGAACGAACATTTCACCGCGCTCATCCCGTGGTGGGCCGTCTGGCCCTTTGAGGTGCTGCTCTTGAGCCGCCGCCACCTGGGCGCAATGCCGGAGCTGACCGCCGGCGAGCGTGACGGCCTCTCGGACGCACTCAAGCGCATCACCACGCGCTACGACAATCTCTTTGAGACCAGCTTCCCGTACACGATGGGCTTTCATCAATCGCCCAGCGACCAGGAGAAGCATCCGGAGTGGCACTTCCATGCGCACTTTTATCCGCCGCTGCTGCGCTCGGCTACGGTGCGCAAGTTCATGGTCGGCTTTGAGATGCTGGCCATGCCGCAGCGCGACATCACCCCCGAAGGCGCGGCCCAGCGGCTGCGCGAATGCTCCGAGGAGCATTTCTGGCCGAGGGCTTGAGCGCCGATCCAATTCTCAGCGTCTGTATAGATCAGGCTAGTATCCTGCCCTCGCCGTATTTTTGTATTTGCGGCTTGGGTGGGATACCATGAACCCATCCGGCTTTTGTCGCCGAGGAGCAAGTGATGCGCCCATTCCCAGCAGTCCTTCTCGCCCTCTTCATCGCACCCCTGGCAAGCGCCCAAAGACCAGTCGCTCTCGCACCCGTGTCCGCGGCCGCACCCTCCGCCGCCGCCAGCACGCCCGACCCGGCGATCCACGCGGTTCTATCTGCCGTGATGCCCCGCGCGGCCAACTGGGGCGCAGTGAAGAGCCTGCCCTTTTCCGCCACCGAGACCACCACGCGCGAGCAAAATCTCTCCGACGGCACGGTTATCAAGAGCACCGTCGAGGTGCAGTTGACGCGCGATTCCGAGGGCCGCATGCGCGCCGAAAGCGCGCTCAAGCCCGACGCGAGCGGCGCGCCCCAGGGCCGCATCGTCACTCTCTGGAATCCCAACGACGGCAAAGCGATCACTTGGATCACTGGCAACCCCACGGCCAACATCGCCTCGATCACCCATCTGCCCGAGTCGCAAATCAGCGGAATGATGAACTCGCTGGCCGCGACGCCCACATCCGCCGCCCGCACGCCGCTCCATCGCTCCCTTTCCGCGACGCCTGCATCTTCCGCAGCGCCGAACTCCGCCAGCTTGCAAACCGAAAGCTTCTCCGAGCAATCCATCGCCGGCGTTCAGGCCATCGGCACGCGCATCACGCAGGTGATCCCCGCCGGAACGGTGGACAATGATCGCGACTTCACGGTCGTCTCAGAGACCTGGACCTCGGCGGATCTGAAGACCACCGTCCGCCAAGTCAGCAGTGACCCGCGCACCGGAACCGTGACTACGGAACTGAGCAACATCGACCGCTCCGAGCCGGACCCATCGCTCTTCAAAGTCCCGGCCAATGTTCGCGTCACCGACTTGCCTGATCCGGCAGGCGCCAGCCAAAAGTGATCGGCAGGAAGCGCTTTATCTGAAAAGCTCATCCTGCTTTTCACGCGATTCGACAGCAGCTTTCCTGAATACCGACGAATCGATGAGAGGAATATCCGGCTTTTTCCCAGCAAATAGCTCTTCTATCGTAAGAATCTGAATTTTCGGGAACTTTCCGAATCGGGTTTCAAAGAATCCTGCCTTGATGGCTTCCGTACTCATTGGCCTGGTCGGCTCCGTCAAAGAGATCAACACGCCAATCTTCGCACTCTCGCTCTCCACGACATGCGCTAATTCACGGATCATGGCCACACTCACATTCTCACCGCCCTTGACAGAGACAATAGCCTTCTCGGAGAGCTTCCCGTCAGGTTTGAAATAGATATAGCCGTCAATGCCGCCGTCAGCGCCTTTCTTCTTTCCGCCATAGGGTACGGCATCCACCAGCGAAACAGCCCACCATTGGAATTGATACTTATCCCGTGCGGCCAGATTGCGCGCACCCTCCATGTCTTTGGGAGTTCCATGAACCTCAAAGGCTATGCCGGGAAACGCGGCCTTCAATCGCTTTTCAATCAGCGAAATGGCGAGGTGAGTTATGTCAATTCCCACCCACTTTCGCTTGAGCTTCTGCGCCGCATGGATGGTGGTTCCGCAGCCGCAGAACGGGTCCAGGACTACGTCGCCCTCTTTGCTGGAGGCTTCAATAACCCTCTCCAGCAGAGCCAGAGGTTTTTGTGTGGGATAGCCGAGACGTTCCTGCGCCTGGGAGTTAATGGGGAAAATATCTATCCAGATATCGCCCGTTACACCACCCTCCATCTCGTCCAAATACCGCTTAAGCCGTGGGCGTTTCGTTGTATCAAGATCGCCATTCTTCCGCCTTGGGTACCAGATTCGCCCATCTGCATCGAGCCTTTCCATCGTCTCCTCGGAATAACGCCAGCCCTTTTCCGGGAAAGCGAATCCCTTCCACACATACATCATGTGCGGACGTGGATTGGGACTCGTCATATTGTCGAGCTGATAGAGCCTCCCATCCCCGTCATCATTGCGGTATTTGTCAGCAATGTATGCTTCTGAATGAGGGATACGTGGAGTATTCCAAGTAAACTTGTTGCTTTTTGTATAGAAAAAAATCGTATCGGAGACCCGGCTCCATGTCTTGCTATCGCTGTGCGTGGTCGTCCGCTTCCAGGTCACTTCATTGCGAAACATCTCCGCGCTGAAGATCGCATCCAATAGGATTTTCAGGTAATGGCTGGCGGTTGGATCGCAGTGCAGGTAAAGACTGCCGGTCGATTTCAAGACGCGATGCAACTCGAGCAGGCGGACGGCCATCATGGTCAGATAGGCCATCATGTCATTCTCTTTGAGAAACGACCGAAAGGCCCGCAGCATTTCTGAGACTTCAGAGTTGCCGCTCTTCAACACTTCGTCAAAAGCCAACTCAGCCTGATCGTTCCAATGCCATGTATCAACGAAAGCTTCAATCTGGGCTTGGGATTGCTGACCTTTTGAGGACTTGAAAAGAATGTTATAGTTCGCCTGACTATTGAAGGGAGGGTCCAGGTAAACCAGATCGACGCTTTCCGAGGCAATGGCATCCCGCAAGACTTGCAGGTTGTCGCCGTAATAGAGTTGGTTGGCCATCTTCCCCTAGCTTATCGAAAATTCAGATCGCGGAACCGGTTATGAACATCATACCCAAATCCCCTCGTTTCCGGCTCAGGCCTTCGATGGCAGCTTCAGCCCTAATTCCTTCATGGCCATCTGCAGGTCTGCCCAAGCCTCTTTCTTCTGGCGCGGATCGCGGAGCAGAAAAGCCGGGTGATAGGTGACGATGAGCTGCGTCCCGCGGACAGCGTGGATTCGTCCGCGCAGACCGGCGAGCGGCTGACGCGCACCCAGCAGCCACGTAGCCGCCGTTGCGCCTAGCGCCACCAGCACCTGCGGACGCACGGCATCGATCTGGCGGAAGAGGAAGGGCGCGCAGGTGTCGCCCTCTAGCTGCTCCGGGACGCGGTTGCCGGGAGGACGGCACTTGACCACGTTGGCGATATAAACCTCTTCGCGCTTCAACCCCATGGCCGCGATCATGTTGTTCAGGAGTTGGCCGGCCTTGCCGACGAAGGGCAGGCCCTGCGCGTCCTCGTCCGCGCCGGGGCCTTCTCCGACGAACATTAGGCGGGCATGAGGATCGCCGTCGCCAAAGACGATTTTGTTGCGCCCCTGATGGAGCGGGCAGCGGGTACAGTCGCCGATCTCATCGCGAATCAGTTGAAGAGCAGAGGCTGGTTCTTGGTCCCCCGTCCTTTCGCCCAAAGGCTGGCAAATGGATGGGGCAACCAAGGATTGTTTCTGGTCAACGGACTCCCAGGTCTCAGAAGCGAGACCTGGGGCACCCGTAGTCACTTGTGCCAGAAGCGCGGGGTCCACGGGACGGCGGTAAAGCTCGGTGATGCCCAAGTCGCGGCAGAAGCGAACGCGCGCCAGAAGGGCTTCGCGGGTTGCGGAATCAAGATCAAGCGTCAACTTCTATTCTCCACAAACCTACGTATTATTGCCTATTACTCCACAATCAACTGTCGGCGAGCCATATTCACGGGAATGCTTTCGCGCAGCACACGGTCCTGCCGCGCTTTGACGTCCGGCTGCTCATCGAGTTCCAGCATCATTGAACTGGGGCGCCGCAGGGTGAGAATCTCGTCCAGGATGCGGTCGGCCAGCTTGCGCTTGGGCATTTGCGGCAGCTCGATGGAGGTCGAGAGGGTGAGGAATGTGGCGGCGTTGGTGTCCACGTCGAAGCCTGTTCCCTCGCCGCTTACATCGTTGATGACAATGGCGTCCGCGCCTTTGCGCAGGAGCTTGGCGCGGCCATTCTCCATGCGGTTTTCGGTCTCCGCGGCAAAGCCCACAATGAGCTGGCCAGGACGGCGACGGCGAACAACCTCTGCCAGAATATCCTCGGTCGGCGCGAGTTCCAGGGTGAGCGGCCCGGTGCGCTTGAGCTTCTGCTCAGAGACGCTGACGGGGCGGTAATCAGCGACGGCGGCGGCTTTGATGAGCAGCGTGGCCTCGTTCATGCGCGCAAGCACGGCCTCGCGCATCTCGCTGGCGGTGGTCACGCGGAGCACTTCGCAATGCGCGGGCGGATGCAACGCCGAGGGACCGCTGATGAGAATGACTTTTGCGCCGCGGCTGTGCGCGGCTTCAGCGATGGCGTAGCCCATCTTTCCGCTGGAGCGGTTGCCGATGAAGCGAACCGGATCGAGAGCCTCGCGCGTGCCGCCGGCGGTCACCAGCACCACTTCGCCGGCCATATCGTGGCAGCGGCCGAGCGCGCAGAGGACGGCTTCCGCGATAGCGTCCGGCTCGGCCATGCGCCCCGCGCCCACCATGCCGCAGGCCAGCTCGCCCGTTCCCGGCTCGATGACCCGCACACCGCGCTGGCGGAGGGTTTCCAGATTCGCCTGCGTGGCCGGGTGCTCCCACATATTCGTGTTCATGGCGGGCGCCACCAGCACCGGTGCGGTTGTGGCCAGGTACATTGTGGTGAGGAAATCGTCGGCGATGCCGTGCGCGCATTTGGCCAGAATGTTGGCCGTGGCCGGAGCTATGACCAGGGCGTCGGACCACTGCGCCTCGCTGATGTGCTCGATCGAAGAATCGTAGGCGCCGTCGGCGGTTCCGGCTTCATCCCAAAGGCTGGTGATGACCTTGTGGCCGGTGAGCGCGGCAAAGGTGAGCGGCTGCACGAACTTGCAGGCAGCCTCGGTCATGACGACGTGGACTTCTATGGCTTGGCGTTGCAGGGCGCGGACCAGTTCAGCCGCCTTGTACGCGGCAATTCCGCCGGAGACTCCGACCGTGACTCTCATGGGTTGATTGTAATTGGTTTTGGGATCAGGGGTCAGGTATCAGGCCTGAGTTACCAGCCCATCTGATTCATGCGCTTCAGAATGACTTGACTGTAGTTATTCATGCGCTCGGGGCGGCGCTTCAAGGGGGCGGGCAAAATCGCGGCGAGGCGGGCCGCCTGTTCCCGACTGACAGCCCGTGCCGTGGTCTTGTCGTGTGCCCGGCAGGCCGCGTCCGCGCCATAGATGCCCGGACCCCATTCGACCACATTCAGGTAAAGCTCCAGGATGCGCTGCTTGCCGAGAACGAACTCCGCCACCGGCACAAGAGTGGCCTCCGCGCCTTTGCGCACGAAAGAGCGGCCCGTTCCGAAGAAGAGGTTCTTCACCAATTGCTGGGTGATCGTTGAACCTCCGCGTGTGCGCCCGCCTTCCATGTCTTCTTTGGCGGCTTTTTGCAGCTCCTCCCAATCGAAGCCATGGTGCTGGTAGAAGCGTGCATCCTCGGCGGCGACGACCGCGTGCTGGAGATGGGGTGAGATTTGGCTGATCGGAAGGAATGTGTAGTGTTCGCGATAGGGCACATGATGCATCCAGGCCTGGACGCGGCGCTCGATATGCACGGCGGTGGTTGGCGGGTCGATCCACCGCGCGGCCACCAGCGTCAGTGCGGCAAGGGACCAAAGAAGCACTACGGCGATCGCCAGCCATCGAAGCGCAGACAGAAAGGTCTTGCGAAGCTTGGCCTTGGGAGGTGTATCTAGCGTTGTCGTCACGTTTCAGGATAATTGCCTGAGCCTCGGAACGGAAAGTGGCTGAAAGCGGGACGCTCTGTTACCGGTTCATTACCAAATGATCCCGCAAGTTACTTATGGACAAGGAGAAAGATGTCGATAAATGCAGTAGAAAAACGCAAGGCTCAGCCGTGCATTTCGGATTGAAGATGCCGCAATGGATAAGTCGTATCAAGCTCTGATCCGTCCTCCGCTGGGCGAGGGTACGCCGCGGACGGATGACTACGTGGAAGCAAGAACCCTCTGCGCTTACAACCAGACGCGGGGCTGCATACTGGGCGTGGAGGTTGCCTGCGGGGACTTCTCCTTTGCCAGCCTGCTGGAGCGGATGCCGAGGCTCACGCCCCAGTCCGGAACAGGACTTTGGCTGGATCCGTTCAAGGGAATTCCCATAAACGATATCGCTGTTCCGCTTGATCTGATTTACCTGGATGCGCAATACCGGGTTCTTGCGGTGGTTGAGCTGTTTCCCACCTATCGCGTATCGCCTTCGATTCCGCCAGCGGCCAGCGTGTTGGCGCTACCTACCCACACGATCTTTACCTCCGGCACACTGGCGGGAGATAAGTTGGGCTTCGGCCTGGCGGAAGAGGTGGAGCAGGAGCTGACGCGGCTTCGTTTCAGCGCCATCGCAACCGCCGCGCAGGATAAGACTGCACCGCTGGAGGAAGCGCAGACGAGTGCTGCTGTGGCGCTGCCTGTAGAGGAGGTTGTCGCGGTGCAGCCGGCGGAAGTGGCCGTTCCAGCGCAGCCTTGGATGAAGCAGCCCCCCAAGCCAAGGAGTTGGCTACAGCGGCTGCTGTTACGCGGCCCAGCCGTTCCTGAGGAGCCTCGCAAGGCGGCGCGGGCGGCACTGCCTGGGCTGGCTGCCTACTTCTGGGACGGCGGCGCTCCGAGGGCGCACGAGATCCGGGATATCAGCGATACGGGATTGTACGTGGTGACCGACGAACGCTGGTATCCGGGAACGCTGGTCCAGATGACATTGAAGAAGTCCGGCGGCAAAGAGGCGAGAGCGGAAGCGACCGTCTGCCTGATGGCCCGCGCTAGCCGCTGGGGCAACGATGGCGTCGGCCTGAGCTTTGTGGTGCGCGACGCCCGCAAGCCACGTGGCGTCGAGAACGACGGCATTGAGCGGACAGAGCTGGATCGATTCCTGGCGCGCATCAAGCACAAGAGCTGAGAGGCTTTCTAGCGGACTTGTTATCCTACAAGCGCTTTCTTGACCAGGTCGCTCACCGTGCGGCCTTCGGCGCGAAGGCTCTTCGCTAGTAATTTCGCCTGGACAGCTTTCATCACCAAGCCCATTTCTTTGGGCGTTGGCTGCTTGCCCGCAGCGGCGGCGACCTCGGCGACGGCTTCTGTGACCAGTTCGGCGAGAGCAACATCGTCGAGAGCCTTGGGCAGGAACTCCTCGATGACAACGATCTCGGCGGCTTCAGCGGCAGCCAACTCCGGGCGATTGCCCTTGGTGAACTGGTCGATGGAGTCGCGACGCTGCTTGATCATCGTGGCCAATGCCTGTTGCTCCTCGGCTTGGGTGAGCGGAATACGCGTGGCGATGAACTGATTTTTAAGGGCGTTCTTGATGAGGCGCAGCGTGGTGGTGCGGACTGCGTCATGGGCCTTCAAGGCGAGGATGACCTGTTGGTTGACTTGAGATTCGAGGGATTCACTCATACTGTTCATTTTAATCCTCTTGATTTTGATTCTCTCAAAAAAGATAAAAGCGAAGAAAAGAAGAACGCACCCCGGGGGGGGGGGAGGGTATCATTTCCCCTTTCAAGCCGACCCTTCCAAGAGAGGCTGTAAACCTCTGAGCACGCAGTTTCAGGGTAGCAAAATGCTGAAGAATTATCTGCAAATCGATTCAGGCGATTGCCTTAGGGCGTTTCCAAAAGAAGGAATTTTCCAGGAGTCTTAACCTGCTACCTTCATTCTTTCGGAAGTTCATGAAAAAAACGTTTGATCTCTGTGACGAACTAGCGGCCAGCAGTCTTATGATTGTAGGGGAGAGAAAATCCATGAAACGTCTTTTTGCTGCTGCGCTCTTGTGCGCATCTTCCTGCTGCATGAACGCTCAGGCAGTCGATACAACGGTTTGCGAGATTCTGAAGAATCCGGTCTCCTTCAACGGCAAGATCGTCAAGATCAAAGGCACGGTTGCGGCGGGCTTTGACCAGTTCGTCGTCAAGGGCGCGGAGTGCGGCCAGAAGGTGGATGCCATCTGGCTCTCTTATCCGGAAGGAACCAAGGCCAAGGCGGGTCCGGCGGTGGTCCTCACACTTCAGCCCGCCAAGAACTTTGCCGGAACTATTGCCGCCGCTGAGCAGCGCGCGGCCGTGACGCTGGAGAAGAGCAAGGACTTCAAGCAGTTCGACTCGCAGCTCTCCGCGCCCTTCAAAGGCGACGGACTGTGCCTGGGCTGCGGGCGCTATACGGTGACGGCTACGCTGGTGGGGCGCCTGGACGGCGTCAAGGCCGGCATCCAGCGCGACAAGGCGGGCAAGATCACGTCCATTAACGGCTTTGGAAATCTGAATGCCTATAGCGCGCGGCTGGTTCTGCAATCGGTCTCCGAGGTTACTTCGCAGGAGATCGACTACTCCAAGAGCGCCGCGGCAACCAAGGGAGATGTTATCGCCGAACCGAGCGCTTCCGGCCCGGCTACTCCTGTGCCCGGCGAGATGCATCTGGACCGGGTGGGCGGCGGCAACAGCGATCCGGTTGCCGATGCCCTTAAGACGGCTGCGAGTTTCCCAGCGGGCAGTTCACTGGGAGCGAAGGTGGAGCGCGCCGCCTCGGCCTTTGGAAAGCCGGGAGAAGATAATGGCGTGTGGCTGAGCATCGGCATTGGAAACCAGGCTATCGCGAAAGACGAGGGTAAGGGTGACCACGATTCTCCGGACGGGGTGCTCTTCAATCTCAAAATGAATAAGGACAGCCTGAAGGGCAACGGGCCCTCAATCGTGATTGCCTACGCGGGAACGATGATCGCCGATCTGCGCGACGCGAAGACGGCCATGGGCTACGCGGGAACCTATGACAATCAATATTACGGTTTCCAGACCGCAGTGCTGGGCGCGATCGGCAACCGCCTGAAGACGCTCACCTTGCCCGGCGGCTACCTCATCTTGAATCGGGCCTGGGCGCCTGCCGATATTGAGAAGAACATGGAAGACGGCATCAAGAGCTATCTCGGCAAGGAAGAGCTGATGACCCGGTAGAGTGCAGTCAGGATTCAAACGGCGCGCGGGGGATGGCCTCCGTGCGCCGTTTACGCGTATGCTGGAGAGTTGCAACTATCCCATCAATAGAAGGAATCACATGGCGGAAATACCCGTTGAGGCCACCGAAACACCCGCGCAAATGCCCCAAGTGCGCGTTGCCGTTCTGGGCGCGGGCAAGATGGGCGGCATCCTTTTGCAGGCCTTTCTCAAGCAGAACCTTTTTTCTCCCGATCAGATCCACGCCACCGTCGGCCACGCCGAGCGGGCGCTGGCGCTGAGTACGCAGTGGGGCGTAGACGTGACCACCAGCAACCGCGACGCCGCAAGCAAAGCTGATCTGATTCTGATTGCCGTCAAGCCCTTTCAGGTACCGGCGCTGATTGAAGAGATCCGGCCCGTGCTGAGCAAAGAGAAGACTCTCATTTCAATTGCGGCCGGAATCAAGACGCGCTCGATTGAGGAGTCGGCCGGCATTGAGATCGCGGTGATCCGCGCCATGCCCAACACGCCCTCCCGGCTGGGCGCGGGTGCAGCCGCTCTCTGCCGCGGGCGCTTTGTGAGTGCCGAGCAAATGGAGCTGGCCGAGCGCCTCTTTGAGACCGTGGGCCGCGCCGTTACAGTGGAAGAAAAGCACATGGACGCGGTGACCGGCCTCTCCGGCTCCGGCCCGGCGTACATCTACATCATCATTGAGGCACTGGCCGAGGCCGGCGTCAAGGTGGGCCTGCCGCGCGAGATCGCCACGGAGCTGGCCGCGCAGACCACCTACGGCGCAGCCAAGATGGTGCTGGAGACTGGCTACCACCCGGCCATGCTCAAGGACGCCGTGACCACCCCCGCCGGCACCACCATCGACGGCATCATGGCCCTGGAAGAAGGCGGCCTGCGCGTCACGCTGATCAAGGCCGTGATGCGGGCCACCGAGCGCTCCAAGCAGTTGGCCAACGGATAGGGTTTTTCAGCTTCTTTCGGAAACAGCGACAGGGCGCGATCCAATTCGCGCCCTGTCGCTGTTTCCGGATTGATTGGGGTTTTGCCCAAGAAAAAAGTGGAATGCGAGATTCGCATTCCACTTTTCCTGAAGGAGCAGGAAGGACCAAACAATAAGGCGTTTCAGCAACGCATGCGGTACCCTTGCGCTAGCGAGCGAACTTGCTGCGCAGCATTCCAGCCAAGCCGAGCAGGCCGGTGCCGAGCAGGGTCAGCGTGCCGGGCTCGGGCGTAAGGGATTCGGGTGTGTAGTCGTAGGTGATCGCGACATTAATACCGGGGTCCGTAGTTTGGCTGGGGGTCAAACCGCCACCAGTTTCGTCGATGATTGTCGTATCGTTGCCGGTGAAGTTGAATGCAATGCTGCCGGGGCCAATGAAATTCGCCCAATCTGCGGATGCAACATTTTCCGTGGCGCTGCCAGTGATTGAGATAGGCCCAGGATTATAGGGGTTGGCCGGAGTAACCGAAATAGGGTTGATAATTCCTGTGTCAACGATCACCACCTGATTGCTGGTAGTACCTCCGCCGGTCACAGAAAACGTAACTCTAGCCGCTTCATCCAGCAGAGAGTCGCTGCCAATGGAGGTTGCCATGAGAGTTGTGCTGCCCGTATCGGTAATGGCGATCGAAATACCGGTAAGGGTTCCAAGCGAGGGATCGAATTCGGTTAAATTAAAATTTGTTGAAACGGGAGTCTGCGATGGGCTCACAATTACGGTGGGTTCCGTGATCGAATCCGCATAGGCCGCAGGAGCGGCGACGAGCGCCAAGGCAGCGAGGGAAAGTGAGAGAAGCGTTGCGTTGCGAATGGCCTTCATAATATTGTCCTCATCCTTACGTCCCGCAGAAATCCTGCTTGACGCTTAGTTTTAGGGTTCCGGCTGAGGGGAGACAGACGGTAACCGGGTTAATGTTTGTACAAATATGGTAGATTTTCCCCATAGACAGGAAAACCTTAATACAGTTTGAGTCTGCCGTTATACATGCACGTTACGGGCCAACTTTAGTAACGGCTGAAAAAATCGAATGATACCTAAGTAAATATAACAATAAAAACAAGATACGTGTCAATTCAAGAAGGATTTCTGTGTAATCCGAAGGGCTTGGCCGTGTGGAGATATATGCAATAGATTGCGCATCTATGGTAATGAAATTACCCATCAAAGCGAAGTGGACCAGGGGGATGACGCGAATCCGTCGACGATGTCTGACAATGGATTGAAAACCGATGGTCCTTCGACTGTGCAGTTCGCAAAATGCGCGCACTGCTCCGCTCAGGATGACAATCGTTTGGTTATGTGGAAATGCGAAGTCCTGAGACGGGAAGGCGAATCCTCAGCGGCGGGAGCGATTGCGCTCCCGGCAAAAACAGTTGTTGACGCGGGATGAATTCAGCAGTAGATTAAGCAGACACGGGAAAGGAGGTAGATCCAACAGATGCAGAAAGATTCTTCCAGTTGTACCGTACGTGAGGTGACTGAGGCCTAGGGCATCGCGCCTTAGAGTTCCTGGTTGCCCCCAAGCGGAGAGTATCTGCCGCATGGGACGCTACTGCAACTTCATGGTTGGCTGTATCTCTGAAGCCCGATGCGCGGGTGGCAATTCTTCTTGTGCAGCGACGAAGTTTATCGCCGAAGGAGTCCGGCTTGCCGGGCGTCGCCACCAAAGGATCAGGATCCGGGAGCAGAAGTGAAGATGCCCGGGCTTTCGCTTCAGCGCGATGGCCTTAGTCCAATACCCACAGTTCACCGCGACGGCCTGGGCAATGCGCCTGGGCCGCCGTTTTTTTGGGCCGATTTTGATGGCCGAAAGATTCAGGGAAGATTTTGGCTCAGTCGGTTCGGTTTGCGGAAGAACCGATAGAAACCAAAGAAGATTGCGCCAAAGATGCAAGCGACGATGGGGCCTATGAATAGGTGGTTCGATGCTTCATCGATGGTGTTGGCGATGGAAAAAGCATAGAGATCGTTCCAGCCGCTGCGCTGGAACTCAGCCCAGGCTCGCATGGATTCAACCGGGATGGGGGCGATTAAGAATTCGAGCAGGGTTCCGGCAAAGACAGCAATGGTCATGGTGACCATCGCACTCCAGATGGCGCTGAGGCAGGCCGGAAGGAAGGAGAATCCGGCTCCGGCGGCGTGATAGCCTGCAAAGCCCCAAAGGAGGAAGGTGGCCAGCATAAAAGCCAAAGTAATCCGGCCATCCCATGGTGTGGGAAATGAAGTGAACCGCTCGACAAGCAAGTGAATGATTTGAAGAAGTCCGGCGACTGCGCCAAACCGCGTGGCGAACTGTGGACGGAGAACGAATGCGATACGGCCCTGCGGCCACATCACAGCAGTGGCATAGACAGCCAGAAGAAGAATTGCCTCTGCAATCAGAGCAACCGCGCCGGGCAGAGAAATCAGTGGGGCGCAGGAGAAGATTTTAGCCGCGATCATGCAAAGAGTTGCTGTGATCCCAATAAGCAACATGGTGCGCAAAGGCCAAGAGGCGGTTTGAACAGGCATGATTTTTGCCTACTTCACCAAGCAAACGGTCATGGAGGGTTTTGTTGTAACGATGGCCAGGACGAGGCAGAGAGCGATCAGAATCTCGACGATGACCGGAGCCTGGAAGAAATAGCACCACGAATTCACGGCGATGACGAGATAGGCAATCGCAAATGCCGCGATGATCGGACGAAGAAGCGCAGCATGGTTCCGGGCAAATGAGCCTAGCTGCCAGAAAAGAAAGGCTTCCGCGGTCATTGAAATGGTCATGGCGAGACCCATGCCCCGGTAGAAATCCGCGTAGGTGCGCGGCAAACCATAGACCATGAACTGGTTAGCCTGCATGGCGGCAAAGGCGACTGCCGCAGCGCCTGCTCCGGGCTTGCCGAAGACGCCGCCGATGGTGTGGAGAAGCGCGTGAATGAAGGTCAATACGGATGCGATGCGCAGAAAAAGCGTGGGCTTCATGGAGACTCCTTGTTTGGTTGCGGGTAGAAAGTTGTGCGAGAGGACAGCTCAAATAAAAGCTCTGCTCACTGCAAGTTAATATGCACGGGCAGGCGGAAATCAAGAGAAAAATTGAAAGCGCGAAAGACTGGGCCGCCAGCGATTGAGAGTCGGAGAAGGGTTGCTGCGGTACACTCAGGGCCATGCGGGTCTTTGGGATTGATTGCGGGACTGAGATTACCGGCTTTGGCGTCGTCGAGTCGGACGATACCGGGCGGCAGCCGCGGCTTACGATGAAGGCGATGGGGGCGATCCGGCTGGTCAAGAGCAAGACGACGGCCGAGCGGCTGGAGCAGGTCTACAGCGCGCTGAGCGCCGAACTGAAGCGCTGGAAGCCGGATGCGGTGGCCATCGAGGAGGTCTTTTACTCGGTGAATGCCAAGTCGGCGCTGAAGCTGGGCCAGGTGCGGGGCGTGGCTCTTCTGGCTGCGGCGGTGCTGGGGCTGCCGGTGGCGGAATATGCGCCGCTGAAGATCAAGTCCAGCGTGGTGGGCTACGGGCTGGCCAAAAAGGAGCAGGTCCAGTTCATGGTGGCGCGCTTGCTAGAGCTGGCCGAAGTGCCGCAGCCGGCCGATGCCGCCGATGCGCTGGCCATTGCCATCTGCCATATTCACACCGCGCAGACGCTAGAGGCGCAGGGAGCCGGGCAGCGCTGAAAACAGCCTGCGGCCAATGTGGCGCGCATCCTCGACACGGCCACCGCGCCCGTGTAAAATTTCCGCATCCCATGAATCGTTGTGCACCGAGCTTCTAATCTTTAGCAAGCAAAGGAATGGTCATGCAGGCCTCCAGTTGTATTCGTAATTTGCTCCTACTCCTTATCCTCACCTCACCGGTTCTTCTGCGCGCGCAGTTTCAGCCTCCCACGCCGGAAGAGCTGAGGATGACCGCCGACCCCAAGGCTCCGGGTGCGGCCGCGGTTTATCTAGATGTGGAGGAAGCGACCGACGATTTGCTCCATTACAAAAGCTTTCACGCCCGCATCAAAGTTCTGGCGGAAAAGGGCAAGGATCTGGCCACCGTCGAGATTCCTTATGAGCGCAGCAACTTCAAGGTCTCCGACATCAAGGGCCGCACCATCCATGCGGACGGCACGGTGGTTCCACTCACGGGAAAGCCCGAAGACCTGCTGGTCGCCAAAGTGACCTTCAAGCAAGGCGATGAACAGTTCAACCGCAAGGTCTTCACGCTGCCCAGCGTCGAGGTAGGCAGCATTTTGGAATACAGCTATCAAATTCATTACGAGGACCACCACGTCTCATCTCCCCATTGGGAGATCCAGCAGCCTTACTTCATTCATCAGGCGCACTATTCTTTCACGCCTCTGGCGATGTATTCCGCAAGGAATCTAGGAGGGAGAGCCAACCAATCGACCGATCTGGCGCTAGATGAGGATGGAACGGTGGCCACCTTCCTTCTTTGGACGACACTGCTTCCCTCTGGAACGAATGTGAAAGCCGACAACTTTGGCCATTATCTGGTGGACCTGACAGATATTCCGGCGAGTCCCAACGAAGAGTGGATGCCGCCGATCCACAGCTTTCTTTACAGCGTGAAGTTCTATTACAAGGATGCTAACGACAGTGCGGGCTACTGGAAGGACGCGGCCAAGCGCTGGTCCAGAGATGTAGATAGCTTTGCCGAGTCCAAGCCCCTGCGCGATGCCGTCTCCGGGCTGATTGCGCCCAGCGACAGCGATCTCGACAAGGCAAAAAAGCTGTATCAGGCTGTGCAGGCCCTGGAGAACACCGATTTCTCCCGCACCAAGAGCGAATCTGAACGAAAGCAGCTCAACCTGAAGACCGCGAAAAAAGCAATTGATACCTGGAACCAGAAGAGCGGCTCCGGCAACGACCTTGCGCTGCTTTATCTGGCGATGCTGCGCGCCGCCGGACTCAACGCGGCAGCGATGAAGGTGGCCAATCGGGATGAAAGGCTCTTCGACCCCAGTTACTTGAGTCTCAACCAGCAGCTTGACGACATTTTGGTCATTCTTAACCTCGCGGACAAAGCGATATTGCTTGATCCAGGCCAGAAGATGTGCCCATTCCAGACGGTGCATTGGAAGCATGAATCCGCAAACGGCATCCGCCAGAGCGCGGATGGCAGCTTTGCCGCCGGTTCGCCGGCCAGCACGTATACCGCCAATAATTTTCAGCGTACAGGCGACGTGATAATCGATGAGCACGGCGCGGCTACGGGAGTTTTTCACTTTTCGATGACCGGACAACTGGCGCTGCGCTGGCGTCAAGCAGCGCTTTTGAATGACGAGACAGAGACCAAAAAGCAGTTCGATCGTTGGCTGGAATCGATGGTTCCAGAGGGCATCGAAGCGCACATCGACAGCTTTACCGGCCTGGATAATCCGGATGTGCTGCTGCTCGCAACGGTCAAGGCCAAAGGCAATCTGGGCGCGTCAACCTCCAAGCGCCTAATGCTTCCCGCCTATTTCTTTGAGACCCGCGGCACGCACCCCTTTGTGAATCAGGATAAGCGAATCGAGTCTGTGGATATGCAATATGGCGAGGTGACGGCCGATCAGGTGGTCTTCCACTTGCCGGCCGGTTTCTCCGTGGAAGGAGCGCCCCAGGACACAAAGATTCCTTGGCCGGGGTACGCGACGCTGGTCACCAAATCCAAGATAGATCCTGGCCAGATCACCATCGCGCGCATCTTTTCACGGGCCTTCACGCTGCTGAAGCCAGAGCAGTATCAAGATCTGCGCGGCTTTTATCAGAAGATTGCCGCTGCGGACCAGGGAGAGTTAGTACTAACTACGGCGCCTGCCGCGCCGAAAGGAAACTGATTATGCGCATATTCGCTTTCAAACGCAATTTGTCCCTCCTCCTCGTCCTCACCTCACCACTTCTTCTGCGCGCGCAGTTTCAGGAGCCGACACCGGAAGAACTGAAGATGACCAGCGATCCCAAGGCTCCGGGCGCGGCGGCTGTCTTTCTCAATGTTGAAGAAGTCAGCAACGACCTGCTTCATTACCAGACCTTTTACGCACGCATCAAAGTGCTGACCGAGAAGGGCAAGGAACTGGCCACGGTGGAAGTCCCGCCGGTCCTGCGCGGCGAGTCCAAGATCGTGGACATCAAGGGCCGCACCATCCACTCCGACGGAACCGTCGTTGCGTTGACCGGAAAGCCGGAAGAGCTATTGCTCTTCAAGACGAAAGACCGAAACGGCGATGCCACGCAGGTCAGCCGCAAAGTCTTCACACTGCCCAGCGTCGAGGTGGGCAGCATTTTGGAATACAGTTATCAGATTCAGGATGACGAGCAATACTCTTCCTCACCGCATTGGGAGATTCAACAGGAGTACTTTGTCCACAAGGCGCATTATTCCTTTACGCCCTTTCCGAACTTCATGCCTGGCGCGAACATTTTGAGAGCGACGACCAGCCGCTATCTGGAGGATGAGCACGAACGCGTAATCAACTCGCTTGTGTGGTTTTGGCATCTGCCCAACGGGGTGGCTGTGAAGAGCTATCCTGACCATTACTCAGTTGATGTTGCCGATGTTCCTCCCATTCCCGATGAAGAGTGGATGCCGCCGGTGGATACCGTTCGACATAGAGTTTTCTTCTATTACAAGGCTGCCAGCAGCGCCGCCGATTTCTGGGTGACGGACGCCAAGCTGTGGTCCAAGGACGTGGATCGCTTTGCGGAACCCTCCAAAGCTCTCAAGGAAATGGTAGCTGGGCTCGTCGCCCCTGCCGACAGCGAATTGGATAAAGCCAAAAAGCTCTACCAGGCAGTGCAAGCGCTGGACAACACTGACTACACACGCAAGAAATCGGAGTCCGAACTCAAACAGCTCAAGTTGAAACAAGTCAAGCGCGCCGAAGATGTCTGGAACCAGAAGGCCGGCGATAGCGAAGAGGTCGCGATGCTGTACCTGGCGATGCTGCGCGCAGCGGGGCTTAGCGCTTATGCATTGAAAGTTGTTGACCGGCTGCAAGGCGCCTTTGATGACAACTATCTTTCCTTGAGCCAGTTCAATCGCACCCTGGTCATTCTCGTGACCGGCGGTAAAGATTACATCCTTGATCCGGGCGAAAAAATGTGTCCCTTCCTGGCGATCAGTTGGAGGCACTCAGGCGCCGGAGGCATACGGCAATCCACCAGCAACAATTACCTCGTCTCAACGCATGAACAATCCTATCCCGATAACAAGACCGTTCGCATTGGCGATGTCGTGCTCGACGGCCAAGGGGGAATGACCGGCAGCTTCCGCATCGTCATGAGCGGGCAAGAGGCTCTTTACTGGCGTCAAAAAGCGATCACCGACGATGACGCGGAGGTAAAGAAACAATTCGACAAGGGGCTGGAGCTTATCTTTCCGGAGGGCGTCGAGGCGCACGTAGACAGCTTCACCGGAATGAACGATCCGGAGGTCAACCTGATTGCCTTTGTGAAGGCGAAGGGCGCGCTGGGCGCGGCGACCGCAAAGCGGCTAATGCTGCCCGCCTTCTTCTTCGAGACGCATGGCGGACATCCGTTTGTGGCGCAGGAGAAGCGCCTGACGCCGGTCGATATGCACTTTGGCGAGACAGTCCTCGATCAGGTGACCTACCATCTGCCGGAGGGGTTCACGCTGGAAGGCGCGCCGCAGGACGCCAAGCTCTCCTGGCCGCAGCACGCCATCTTCAATGCCAGTTCGGTCTCCGCGCCGGGGCAGATCACTGTCTCCCGCAAGCTCTATCGGGCGTTTACTTTCGCCAAACCCGATGAGTACCAGGATCTGCGCGGCTTCTATCAGAAGATTGCCGCAGCTGATCAGGCAGAGCTGGTGCTGGCCCGCGTCCAAACCGAGAAAGGAAACTGACGATGCGTATCTCCGCTTTTGCGCGCAACTTATTGCTGCTTTCCTTCGCCGCCGCGCCGCTCTTGCTGCGCGCGCAGTTTCAGGAGCCGACTCCGGAAGAGCTGAAGATGACCAGCGATCCCAAGGCTCCGGGCGCGGCAGCGGTCTATCTCAATGTCGAGGAGAACGACGACGATACCTCCCACATCGTGACCTACTCTGCGCGTATCAAGGTGCTGACGGAGAAAGGCAAGGAATTGGCCACAGTGGAGATTCCTTACCTGAACGACTTTATGCAAGTACAGGATATCCAGGGTCGCACTATTCATGCGGATGGAACAGTGATTCCGCTCAAAGGCAAGCCGGCAGAGCTGTTGGCCGTCAAGGAGGCCACGAAGAACGGAGATTTCGAGATTGACCGCAAGGTCTTCAATCTGCCCAGCGTGGAGGTCGGCAGCATCCTGGAGTACCGCTATGTTCTGAATTACGCGACTTCTGAGGGATACTCGATCACGCAGCCGAACTGGGAGATTCAGAAGTCCTATTTCGTTCACAAGGCTCATTATGTGTTTACCCCATTCAAGGAATTCGGGCGCGGCACCATGAATACGACCTTTATGTATTTGAAGGACAGCCATGGCAGAGTGCTGAACACGCTTTTGTGGTCGACACAGCTTCCCAAGGGCGCAGAACTCAAACAGGATGGGTTTGGGCGCTTCAGCCTTAATCTGTCCGATATTCCTCCGAGTCCTGAGGAAGAGTGGATGCCGCCGACGCGCAGCTTTCTTTACCGAGTGCTTTTTTATTACAAGTTCGCCTCCAACAATCAGGACTTCTGGGTGGACGAGACCAAGCTCTGGTCAAAGGATGTGGATCACTTCGCAGAGCCAAGCAAAGCCATTCACGATGCGGTGAACAGCCTGATCGCTCCGGCTGACAGTGATCTGGAAAAGGCGAAGAAGCTTTACAAAGCCGTTCAGGCTCTCGACAATACTGATTTTTCCCGCAAGAAGAGCGCGGCCGAGATGAAGCGGCTCAAGCTGAAGGATGCCAAGCGCGCGGAAGATACCTGGGCGCAGAAGAGCGGCTCCAGCGAGGACATTGCCCTGCTCTACATCGCCATGCTGCGCGCTGCCGGCCTGACGGCATACGACATGAAGCTGGTCAATCGCGAAAAGGGCGTCTTTGACTATGGATATCTCAGCTGGGATCAGCTCGATGACGACGTGGTGATTCTTTCTACCGGCGGTCAGGAGTATTTGCTCGATCCGGGCGAAAAGATGTGCCCCTTCCTGACGCTGCATTGGGCGCACTCCGGAGCTAGCGGCTCGCGGCAAAGCCCGGACGGCCATTACGCGGCGACGACACCGCTACCCGATTACAAGCCGAACTCACTGCTGCGCGTGGGTGATGTGACGCTCGACGAGCAAGGCGCGATCACCGGCTCCTTCCGCTTCATCCTGACCGGGCAGGAGGCCCTGCGCTGGCGGCAGAAGGCTCTGGAGAATGATGCGGAGGAGGTCAAAAAGCAGTTTAACGACTGGCTGGAGAAGACGGTTCCCGAAGGCGTTGAGGCACAACTCGACCACTTCCTGTCGCTGGACAATCCCGACGTCAACCTGATGGCCATGGTCAATGTTCACGGCGCATTGGGCGCGGCGACCGGCAAGCGCATTCTGCTTCCCGCCTTTTTCTTTGAGACGCGCGGTGCGCATCCATTTGTGGAGCAGGAGAAACGGCAGACCTCTGTGGATATGCATTATGCCGATCAGGTCAAGGATCAGATCACTTATCACTTGCCCGCAGGCTTCACCGTGGAAGGAGCGCCGCAGGACGCAACGATTCCCTGGGCGGGCCACGCCGTACTGGTGACCAAGTCTGTCTCCGCGCCCGGAGAAATTACCATGGTGCGCTCGCTCCTCCGCGGCTTCACCGTAGCCAAGCCGGAAGAATACCAGGACTTGCGCGGCTTCTATCAGAAGATTGCCGCTGCCGATCAACAACAGCTTGTTCTCACCCGCGTCAAAACAGAGAAGGGAAATTGATGATGCATATTTCTCCACGGACTCTTTCGTTTCGCCTACTGGCTGCCGGTCTTTTGATGGGGGCTTGCATACCTGCTCACGCTGGCTTGTCCAGCTTGTTCGGCGGGGACAAGCATGATCCCGTGCCGCAGTGGGGGCTGGACGCGGCCAAGACGCCCACGCCCGCCTATGTGAAGGATGCCGGCTCAGTTGTCCTCTATGACGAGTATGTGGAAACTGTGGACGTGCAGGGCCGGGCCACGGAGCGGGAACGCTATGCCCTCCGCATCCTCAAGCCGCAGGGCCGCCATGACCGATGCCGTGTCTCTTTCGACGTGGATGAGAAGATCAATTCCTTCCGCGCTTGGACGATTGCCGCCGACGGCAAGCAGTATCAGGCGCAGGATACGGATTTTGTCGATGTGGGCGATACCGGGATTCCCGTCATGCTCTCCACCTCCAAAGCCCGTGTGGTGCGTCCACCGGCTGAGGATGTGGGCGCGGTGGTGATCTGCGAATCCGAGGAGTTGCTCGCGCCCTATCAGCAGGAGAATGTCTGGGAGATCCAAAGCGGCATCCCCATTGTCTTTCAGGCGCTGGAGGTCGATCTGCCCGCCGGACGCGCGCATTCAGAGGCATGGCATAAGTACACACCCGTGAAGCCGGTCGAGGTTGCGCCGAACCACTGGCGCTGGGAGATCAAGGATATGCCGGCGCTGGACCTGCGGGATCTGCGCTCGGGTCCGGAGTGGAGAGCGCTGGCCGCGCGCATGTCCGTCCAATGGGGCGATGCCGCCGTGGAAGGCACGGACAATCAGTGGCGGGCGATCGGCGAGTGGACAACCACGCTGGAGGCAAACCGTCCCGATCCATCGCCGGAGATCACCACTGAGACGCAGAGCCTGATCGCAGGAGCGCCTGATTTCTATACCAAACTTAGCCGCATCACCGAGTATATCCAGAAGAACATCCGCTACTTTATCGTTGAGCGCGGCATCGGCGGCTGGCAGGCCAACCATGCCGGCGACATCTTCCGCAACCGCTATGGCGACTGCAAAGACAAGACAACGCTGCTGATCTCCATGCTGCAAGTGGCTGGGATTCATGCCTTGTATGTGCCTGTGGATAGCCATCGGGGCTTCGTTGATCCGGATGCTCCTTCGCGCTACGGCAACCACATGATCACGGCCATTGAGATTCCCGCGGACGTGCAGGATGCGCGGCTCAAGGCTATTGTCAAGGCCAAAGACGGCAAGCGCTACCTGATCTTCGATCCCACTGACGAGCGCACTCCGGCAGGTAATCTGCGCTCCGATCTACAAGGCGGCTATGGAACCCTGGCCGCAGGAGCCTCCAGCCAGATCATCGCTCTGCCGGTTCTTGACCCGGATGCCAGCGGCACCGAAGAGAAAGGTTCCTTTACGCTCTCCGCCGATGGAACCCTTTCCGGCTCGGTCGATACCACGCACATCGGCTCCGAAGGCGGGGAGTTTCGCACGTTTCTCAAATACACCGACGAGAAGGAGCGGCGCGAGGCTTGGGAGCGCTACGTAGCCCAAACCCTTCCCGGCGTTACCCTCGACGCCTTCGAGTTCACCCAACCCTCCGCCCTCGACAAGCCTCTCGAATTTCACTACAAGGTGACGGCGCGGCAGTATTCGCATCAGGCGGGGCCGCTGGTGCTGGTGCGCCCGCGCGTCGTGGGCAGCGATGCACGGCCCTTTGACGACAAGCCGCGCGTCTATCCGATTGACCTGGAAGCGACGGGCCGCTGGCGGGATTCCTTTGACATCACCATTCCGGCAGGCTACGCCGTCGATGAGATTCCCGACCCGGTGGCGCTGGACCTGGACTTTGCCAGCTACCACTCGACCGTTTCGGCCAAAGGCAGCGTATTGCATTACGAGCGGGAGTACGTGGTGAGGCAGGTGGAGATTCCGGCGACCAAGGTTGGCGATTTCCGGAGGCTGGAGTCCACCATCCTCTCCGACGAAAAGAACGCCGCCGTGCTGAAAAAGCAGTAAACAACAGTTTCTCAGAGGATCGAAGAGCAGCCCGACATTCGGACTCTACTCTGCTATTCTCAAGGTGATTGCCACTGGCTGTGCTTACGCTCATCTCCATCCGATTGCTCTCTTTCGCGCGGCGCTCGAAGGCTCCTCTTCTTGCGCTGCCGCTCGTGTACTTTGTCTTGCTCAACTCCGGCTGCAACCGCTTTCGCCAGGAGCATCACGACACGGTCTACGTCTCCGCGCGGCAGATGTACCTGCATGACCGAGTGGCCGCCGTCTCGAATCGCGTGGCTGAGGTGACCAACGGCCAGCAGCTGGAGGTTCTGGAGCACGGACGGCGCTTCCTCCGCGTGAAGACGGAAAAGAACGAGATCGGCTGGATTGAAGAGCGGGCAGTAATCGACGCCAAGGCTTACCGAGCCTTTGAGCAGGTGGGCGCGCGGCACAAGGACGATCCGGTAGTGGCCACCGGCGTTCTGCGTGACGACATCTACCTGCATTTGAAGCCAGGGCGGGAGGCGGAGAAGTTTTATTTGTTGGCGGCCAATGCCAAGGTGCAGTTGCTGGAGCGCGCCACGGTGGCAAAATCTGTACCCGGCTCCGGACAGGCCTCTCTGCCGCAGGCGCCAAAGCAGGCCGGGGCGGCCGCAAAATCTCCGGCCAAACCGGTTGCGCATCCTCTTAACCTGCCTGAAGCCGAGCCGCCGGTGCTGGAGGATTGGTGGCTGGTGCGCGATGCTGAAGGCCGCGCCGGATGGCTGCTGGCTGGCCGCGTCGATGTGGATGTTCCCGATGAGATTGCCACCTTTGCCGAGGGTCAGCGCTACGTAGGCGCATACATCTTCAACAAAGTTCTCGACCCCGACTCCACGCTGCCGGAGCACATGGTACCGCAGTATGTCACCGTTCTCAGTCCGCCCAAAGCCGGCCTGCCCTTTGATTTCGACCAGGTGCGCGTCTACACCTGGAGCGTGCGCCATCATCGCTATGAGACGGCCTTCCGGCTGCATCCTATCGAGGGCTATCTGCCGGTGCGCGTGACGGCGGCGGAAGGCGCCAAAGCACCGAGCTTCAGCTTCCAGATTGCCAACGGCCCCAACTTCAGCGCCGATCCGGAGACTGGCATTACCCGTCCGGCCAATCCGCGCACCATCACCTACGAGATGGACGACACGCGCGCCCGGCGCATCGGACCGGATCTGGCGCCGATCCCTGTCAGCCATCTGCCGGAGTCGCAGCCCAAGAACGCCAAGGCGGCGAAGAAAAAGGGGCGGTAGCGCGACCTGGTTTTCCTGCGTGTTGAATTGTGTGGTTCAATCAAAGATATGATTCTTACTTTTCGCGGGCGCGGATGGATTGTTGGAATCATCACTGTCGTATGCCTGCTGGCTTCCGATCTTCTGACGAGCATTCAATTCCACAACAGCAATTACTACGCCCGAAATGGATGGCCCAAGCTGGTTGCATTCTGGGCTGCGGCGGGGATTGTGCGCTGGATGCTGCCCCGCGCTGAGGAAGATGTGACCCTCGGCGCGCAGGAAGTCTCCGGTCAAAAGCCCGCGCTGCGCGAGCGCGATTCTTTCCTTCTGCTTCCGGTGAAGTACTGGCCGCTTGTGCTCTTGGCGCTGGGCGTTGGGTTTTATTTTGTGCGGGGCTGAAAATATTGTCAGTGGGCCGCTCAATGGTTCGATTCGGAAGCTGGGACAAACGGCTATTTGTCGCAGCCGTGTTTTTTGTTGTCCGTAATAAATTGATTGAGTTGATCCAAGGTATTCGACTCCTTGGTGCTCAGCGCGTCGAACTCCGCGGAATTCTCCTTTGTCATTTCTGCAGTGCTTTTTGTGAAAACGAAGAGATTGGACAGCGCCTTCGTGTAGGCATCCAAGGCTGGAGACATCTCATCCAATGCCAATTGTTCACAAACATCGTTTGCGCCCATGTTTTGACTGCGCTCAGTGATCATCCGGCGCTGAAGTCTGTCATTTTGTAACTTGAGATCGGTGAGGTAGGGTTCTCTGGAAAGTAATTCAGGACGGAATTCGTTCCATCCCTTGCCCTTATATTCCGCTTCAATAGTCCTTATATCATTCCAGATCTTGGACCCCGCATATTCGCCATCTGTTTCATCGGTAATTTCACCCCCGTGAAGGTGGGCGTTGATGGCCGGAGCGTGCTTCTCCATGAACCCAACATTGTAATAAGCGAGTAAACCAAGGCCAACAAGGCCAATTAACATTCCATAAATAACCTTGAATTTGAAGGAACCAGAACCCACAGAAGGAGGATCTGAAACATATGGCACATTCATCGCCCCGATTCCCGGTTCCGCAAGTTGGCTTGCGCGGAGATACTGAAATACATTATTGATCAAGATGAATGGAGTTACGACGAACGAAATTACTCCCCACCATCCGAGAAATAGGGTAGTGAGCGAATATGAGCGGAAATACCGGCCAATGCATGGGCGGCATAATTCCCCTTCAACCTTAGCCCATTGCCGGGTCACCAGCATGCCAATGTTTTGATAGAAAGTTACATCCTTTGTTGGTCCTTCGACGCCACAGATCTTGCAAGACATCATCCTGCTCCATTGAGAGAAATTCTACACACGGAAACTAAGCATCATCCTCGCCGTCGCAATTCCAGCTCCACCACCCGCTGCATCTCGGCTTCCGGGGCGGGCTTGCCGGTCCAGAGTTCGAACTGGCGTGCGCCTTGCTGGACGAACATCTCCAGGCCAGTGATGACCGAGATGCCGCGCGCTTTGGCCAGCTTGAGCAGTGGCGTCTCCAACGGGTTATAGACCAGGTCGAAGACGAGGCTGGCGTTGAGTTCATTCTCCGCGATAGGCAGCGGCGTTTTGGAGCCGGCCATGCCGCAGGGGGTCGAATTGATCAGCACGTCAAATTTGGCCTTGGCGAATTGCTCATGCTTGAGGACATGGGCTTTGGACTCTTTGGCCAGGGCGACAGCATTTTCGTGGGTGCGATTGACGATGAAGACCTCCGCACCCTGATCGACCAGGCCGAAGACGGCAGCCCTCGCCGCGCCTCCCGCGCCCAAGACGGCGATGCGCGCGCCTTTGAGCCGCAAGCGCTTCTCCAGCGGGCGGAGGATGCCGGCGACGTCGGTATTGAAGCCGACCATCTTGCCCTCGGCGGTGATGCGCAGGGTGTTGCAGGCGCCGATGCGGCCGGTGAGCGGGTCGGAGTTCGTCAGGTGGGGCAGGATCTCCTGCTTGAAGGGCATGGTGATGGCCAGGCCGGCCAGCGGCAGCTCACGGACGAGCTTGAGCAAGTCGTCCAGCTTATGCACCTTCAGCGGCAGCAAGATGGCATTCACGCTCTCGCGGCGGAAGGCGGTGTTTTGCATCAGCGGCGAAAGCGAGTGGCCGATGGGGTTTCCGGCGACACCGAAGATGCGCGTCGCATGGTCGAGCTGCTCGATGCGGTAGAGTTCGCGCAGAGTGCGGGCGGTGACCTGGCCGGGGGCGGTTTCCGCGCCGTCGGAAGCGGAAGCGAAGGTGAAGGCCGCTCCGGCGCGGGGCCCGAGGACGCGGCTGATGAACCCCTCTTCGCCCATGGCGATACCCACGATGCGGGTCGAGAGCGAGTAGTCGGCGATCAGTTTGAGCACGGCCAGATTGTCGGCCAGGGACTTGGCTGTGGAGACGACCTTGATGAAATCGGGGTGGAAGGCTTCGATGCGCCGCGCCGCCTGCTCCAGGTTTTTGGTGCGGGTGAAGTCGTGAAAGCTGACGAGCAGCGCCGTTCCCGCCTCGCGCAGCCATTTGCGAAGCTGTTCGAACTGGCGCGGCGTGGCCTCTTCGGCCGACTCGACCTCCAGATCCACGATCTGGCAGCCGGCTTCAGCGGCTTCCATCAGCACCTCAAGCTCCGCTTTCAGGGAGCCAGCGAAGTTGCCGCCGCATTCTTTGCGGCGACAGGTGGCGATGGCGGTTACATCGCGGCGGGCGGCGAGAAACTCGCCCACTTTGGGCAGCGCGGCCAACGGCTTGGGAAGAGAATCAAGACGCAGTTCAAGGAATTTGGAGTCGGCGAGAGCCGCCGTTGCGCGCTCCATCAACTCCGCCGGTGTGGCGGCCTGAATGGCGACACAGAGCTTGCCGAGTTCCCCCAGACGCAGGCGGAAAGGCGGAGCGGGCGCGGCGGAAGGCGAATTAGGAGTGGATATCTGCATGGTTCGTTTGACGCATCTTATAGTTCTTCCTCTCCAAATGCAAGTGCAAAGCGCAGAATTTTCTGCACAAGCGGATTTGGAAAGAGCGAAGATCCATACCAGAAGGACGGAGAACTCGCCAGAAATCAGAAAAAGACCGCTGGTATTGGTTCAAGACCTCTCGGACAAAGGCGAAGAAACGGGGAACTGCACTCGGGAGGGGGCGGTTTTGAGGCGGAATGATTTTGTCGGGGCGCGGCTTTCTCCCTTTTCTTTCCTGTTCATCTCTCACCTTCTCTTCTATAGTTTGCACGAACGGGTCATCATTCTCAGCAAAGTTATTGAAGAAATGACGGCGGTTGAGGTTCGTGGATTGCCAGGTCCGAGAAGTCGGAGCTGGCGCACCCGGCACCCGGCGAATTGATTTATGCACTGAGAATGGTGATATCCACAGATCATTCCTTTTTTTGCACTTGCTTCCACAGATTAAACCGTCCTAAGCTTCAATCCAACTGGTGAACCAGTAGGGACTTGGAAACGCAGTTTCCGCCAGGCAAGACGATGCGGAATTGAATTGAATAAGGCGGTACGCGGCTGGAAACGGCGGCGGAAGGCCGGATTGAAATTGAGAACGCATCCAGAGTTTGGGGGGAATGTGCAAGACCTGGCAGGACACGAAGATTCATCCACGGCCTAGGATCGGGGATGCAAAGTTCAAGACCAGCCGGGGAGACCTCATCGACTGAGCCATGGAAGCAGGATTCGGGGACGCTCGAAGACGCGGAGATGGCGCAACCGGAAGACGCCGGATTTGGGGAGACCCGAAGAGGCGTAGCAAGGCGGGACGGTAGAAGTGAGAAGCCGGGGAAACCTGGAGACTTGCTGCGAGGGACCGCCGAAGATGGGTGATTCGAGGAGACTCGAAGGGCCATCGTCGGCACGGTTGGAAGGCGAGGAGACGGGGAAACCCGGAGCCTCCACGGAAGACCGGAAGGGTTGATGTGTGGTTCAGGAAGCTGCTGGTGTGCCGTGATTGAGAGGCCGGGGACGAAAGTCTCTGGCCTCTTCGTATTTAAGGACTATGTGAGGACGAACTCGTCGGCGTCTAGTGCTTTGGAAAACAGGAGGATGTGCAAATCAGGTCTTCTTGTCTGAAACCACTGGACAAATTATTTGATAACAAGGAGAGCTCTCCTCGAAGGAGTTCTTGCTTCACTCCTCAACGTCCAGACCTTACTTGATTGGAATTTGCAGCAGAACCGCGATGTACTGGCGCACCTTGGCGATCATCTGTGCCGGAGCTTTGGAGTGAAACTCCGCCCCGCGCCCGGCCCAATCCATGCTCTTCAACTGATCGACAAGCACAGCTCCTTCCACGCTTCCAACGGTGATTGGCAAGGTGAAGGGGTAGGGTTTGACCTTGCTCGTCAAGGGACAAACCACAGCCAAGCCGCTGGCTCGGTTATAACGGAGATCGGTCAGTACCAAGGCGGGCCGACGCTTGGCCTGTTCCCGGCCCACCTGAGGATCGAAGTCCAGGAAGACAATGTCGCCGGTATCCGGAACGTACGGATTCACCATTCGACGGCTTCCCTTCCGATCTCCGGCCCGAGCGAAATCTCCGCATATCTATTTTCTGGGGTGATTTGGGCCACCAGTTGGGCCAAAGTTGGGATTTCTCCTACACGATGCAGCTCGACAACCCCACTGGCAGCTACGGCGATTTCCAGCGGGTCACCCAACTGTAGGCGAGCATCGTCCGCAATGGGCTTTGGAATCCTTACCGCCAAGCTGTTTCCCCATTTCAGCACTTGAGCCTGCATACTTTCCTCCTGTCGATACATTGTATCACTAGAGGGAACTTGCGCGACTGGGAGGTCCACGCTACAGCCGGCCGGGAGGCCAGCGCCACAGTTTCATTTCATGAGCGCCGCGTCTCGACGTCGAAGATCACCGGGTCGGGGTCTTGGAAGAAGGTGGCGTGGAGAGAGCGGACGGCTTCGTCGGCGTCGTCTTCGTCGATCATGAAGCTCATATTGATTTCGCTTGCGCCTTGGGAGATCATGCGCACGTTGATGTGGCGGATGGCGCTGAAGACCTGGGCGGCCATGCCGTTGCGGCCGCGGATGTCGTCGCCGACCATGCAGATGAGCGCCTTGCGGCCTTCGTACTTGACATCGGCGAGAAGGCCCAGATCGGCGGCCAGAGCGGGCAGCTTGTCGTTGGAGTCGACGGTGAGCGAGACGCTGACTTCGCTGGTGGAGACCATGTCCACGGCGCACTTGTGCTTGTCAAAGACGGTGAAGATTTCCTTCATGTAGCCGTGGGTCATCAACATGCGGCTGGCGACGACGTCGATGATGGAGAGCTTCTTTTTGACGGCGATGGATTTGAAGGGGCTGCGGCAGTGGGGGGCGAGCGAGGTGATGCGCGTGCCCTCGCAGGCGGCGTTGCGGCTATTGAGGACAAGGACGGGAATGTTCTTTTTGACGGCCGGCAGGATGGTGGCCGGATGAAGGACCTTTGCGCCGAAGTAGGCCAGTTCGGCAGCTTCTTCAAAGCTGATGGTCTTGACACGCAGCGCGTCGGTGCAAACGCGGGGATCGGCGGTCATGATGCCGTCCACGTCGGTCCAGATTTCGATGGCTTCGGCCTGGAGCGCGCCGCCGACCAGAGCGCCGGTGAAGTCGGAGCCGCCGCGTCCGAGGGTGGTGGTAATGCCGGCCTCGTTGGAGGCGATGAAGCCGCCCATGACCGGAACCAGGCCCTGCGCGACGAGCGGGAGCAGGTGGAGTTGGGCGCGCAGCTCGATCAGCGCATCCTGCGGCACGGCCTTCTGGAACTGCGAGTCGGTGATGATGATGTCGCGCGCGTCGACGGGCGCGGCGTGGACGCCCAGCTCGCGGAAGGCAGCGGCGACGATGCGGCTCGACAGGCGCTCGCCATAGCTGACAATCAGGTCGCTGATGCGCGGGGTGAGTTCGAGGATGGCCGCGAGGCCGCGCAGGACTTCGTCGAGGGAGTCGAACTTCTGCTCGATGAACTGGGCCAGTTCGGCAGAGGCGGCGGCGTCTTTGACTAGCGCGGCGGCGGTTTCGTGGTGGCGCTGGCGGAGCTGGGCGCTGACGGCGAGGGCGCCTTCACGGTCGCCTTTTTCGCTGCACGCGGCGGCGCGCAACAACGCGTCGGTAACTTTGGCCATAGCGCTGACGACGACGACCGGCTGCTTGCCGAGATGGACACGCCCGGCGACGATGGCCGCGGTGCGGGTGATGGCGGCGGGGTCTTCGACTGAGGTGCCGCCGAACTTCATGACTACGAGGCTCATATGAATCTTCCTAAAAGCAGTTCACAGTTTTCAGTTCTCAGTTTTCCCATCCGCGTAGATGACTCACCGCGCAGCAAACCGTAGCGCCGACCTCCAGGTCGGCTGTGACGTGGACCTCCCGGTCCACGCATGTCATTTCCTAAAGCAAAAGACTGAGACCCTTCAATCAAAAATTGATAACTGAATATCGGGTAGCTGAGAACAGATAACTGTGAACTATTAAAGTTTCCCCAAACTGGCTAATAGCTCGGCATTCAGAATCGTGGCTCCGGCTGCGCCGCGGATGGTGTTGTGCGATAGGACGGTGAACTTCCAGTCGAGCAGGCCGCAAGGGCGCAGGCGGCCCACGGTGGCAGCCATGCCGTTGCCGCGATTGCGGTCCAGGCGCGGCTGCGGGCGATCGGGCTGAGGCGCCCATTGCACAGGCTGATCAGGGGCGAAGGGCAGATTTTGTCCGGCCAGGGGGCGGAAGTCGGCCCAGGCGGCCAGAATCTCCTGATGCGTGGCCGGCTTGGCAAGCTTGATGCTGACGCTGACCGTGTGGCCATCCACCACCGCGACGCGATTGCAACTGGCGCTCATGCGCGCCGGAAGCGGGGTGACGGTGTGGCCATCGAGCGTGCCCAGCAGCTTGAGCAGCTCCTCTTCCATCTTCTCTTCTTCGTTGCCGATGTAAGGAATGACGTTATCGAGGATGTCCATCGAGGGCACGCCGGGATAGCCCGCGCCGCTGACGGCCTGCATGGAGGTGGCGAAGATCTGCGTAATGCCGAAGCGGTCCTGAATGGGCTTGAGGGCCAGCACCGGGCCCATGACCGTGCAGTTGGAGTTGGTGACGATATAGCCGCCGGACTCCTTGCGCCAGGATTGCTCCTCGATCAGATGCAGATGGTCGGCGTTGACCTCCGGCAGCACCAGGGGGACGTTGGGCGCCATGCGGAAGGCGCTGGAGTTGGAGATGACGGCGCGGCCCGAGGCTGCGAAGAGGGGCTCCAGCTCGCGGGCAATCGGTGAGTCGATGGACGAGAAGACGATCTTGGGCGCTGTTTCAGGCTCGGCTGGCGAAACGGCCATCTTGGCGATGCGCTCCGGCAGTACGGAGTCCAGACGCCACTTGGCGGCTTCGCCGTACGTTTTGCCCGCAGACCGGTCGCTGGCGGCAAGCCAGGTGATCTCGAACCAGGGATGGTTTTCCAGCAGTTGAATGTAGCGTTGGCCGACCATGCCGGTCGCGCCGAGGATGCCGATTGGGAGTTTGTTTTTCATAGCTTTCAACACTCTAGTGTACAGGAGGAGGGGTTTTTGATGCAGGGGGCGAGTAGGAAACCGCGGAAATTCGCATCAACTCGAGTTAGGCCAAGAAGTGGCCTATTGTCCTGGGCTAATCAGGGGGGCGCAAGAAGTTGAGAATTGCCTCATGGAAGCAACACTTTCTGCCGATGAGGTCAACTGGGAGGGTTCGTAATGGGCCTTCGATGGGGCAAGTCGCAATCCGCAGCCGCTGAGGAGCCTGTCGTCGACAACACGGCGCAGTGCATGACGGCGCTGGTGGAAGGCGTGGCGGAGGCGATGCCCCGCATTGACGCTGCAACCTACAGCTCGTTTCGCGGAACGGCCACCCGCATGGGTTTGCAGATTCCCGACACCATGGACAACGTCGAGCGGATGAAGGTGGTCCATGCGATTCTGCATGAGTTCGAGAATTATCGCATTGGCGTGGAGAATGCGCTGCGGGATCGGCAGAGGCACTGGCGGCTGCTGACCGCCAAGCTGGTGAAGGAGCTGCTGACCGCGCTCAGCGTCAAACCGGATGTGGCCGCCGCGCTGCCGCTCACCGACGATATTGAGAGACTGACTACCGGCGAAGAACTCAAGCAGTATCGCGATCTGTTAGACGGCTTTTTTGCCATGCGCGCCACGGGCGATGGGGCAGGCAAGATCTCTCCATTGAAAGAGGCCGATACCTCGACGGAGAACGACAACGCGGCTGGGCTGATGGGCGGCGGCGCGGCGGTCGAGCATTTGAAAAAGGTGATGGAGCGCGGCCTCACCGGCTTTGTGGCCATCTTCCGCCTCAGTTGCATGGAGATGGTCAGCCAGCGCTTTGGACCGGAGGCCGTGCAGGATTGCCTGATGGCCGTCTCGGCTTGCCTGACGGCCGGGTTGCACGCCGAGGACGCTATCTTCCATTGGAGCGACTCCTCTCTTCTGGCGATTCTGCTGGGCCGTGCCAATGAACATCTGCTCGACGCGGAGTTGCGCCGCATTGCCGCAAAGAACAGCGACATCAACGTGAATATTGGCGGACGCTCGATCATGCTGCGCATTCCGCTTACCTTCGAACTGACACCGATTGACCGCTTCAAGAGCGCTAACGACCTCTTCAAACTCTCTCTGCAAGGCATGAAAAAAAGGTGAAAATGATGAAAGAGATTCTCGCTTCCATGCCGGTCGCGAATGGCTCCGGCTCTTCGGACGCAATTGAGGAATTGCCTGTTTCCTATGTTGAGATGGATGCGCATGGGGCGATCATCCGCGCCAATCACATCACGCGCGCTCTGCATTCTTGCCATGTGGGCGAGTTGATCGGCAAACTTGCCTGGGAGCTGATGCCCACCGAGGAGCAGGATCTGAGCGCCGCCGCATTTGTTACGGCCATGGAGACAGGCGTTGACCCCGGTGTTTCGCGCCGCTCCATTTATTCCAGCCATGAGACCTTCCGCGTCTACGATCTGCATCGCAATCTGATCCGCGACGCCCACGGAAAGCCCACCGGAATGCGCGTGGTGAGCGTGGACGTAACCGAGGCAGTGACCGCGCAGCAAGAGGCCGAAAAAGCCCTCCAGTGGCTGGAGGGTGTCTTCGCCTCCATTCCTGATGCGGTCATCGTCACCGATGTACTGGGTCTCATCCGAAGCGCCAATCCAGCGGCTGAAGAACTTTTTGGCTGGAAGGCCGGGGAACTGATTGGCCAGGAGTTTGAAGTGGCGTTTTCCCCGCTGACTGTGGACGGGCAGGTGGAGATTGGGTTGCCTGCCGTGCTGAGCAAGAATGTGTGTGGAGAGGCTATGATGCTCGACCGTGAGCGCCGCCTGCTGCGCGTGGAGATCCGCTCCTCTCCGATGCTGGAAAAGGAACACGGCTGTACGGCCGGCGTGGTCAGCGTGCTGCGCCGCATGGAAGAAGTCGGTTAAAGAAGCTTCAGGCCAAAGAGCCGGCAAAAATTCTTCGTTGTTGCAGTGGTAATCTCTTCTTCGTTCACATTAAGCAGCCCAGCAAGCATGGATGCCGTTTGCGTCACCCAGGCCGGCTCATTGCGCTTGCCGCGCTGCGCGGCGGGCGCCAGCCACGGGGCGTCGGTCTCCACCAGCACCCCATCCAGCGGCATCCGCGCGGCCACATCACGCAGCGGTTGCGCCTTGGGGTAGGTCAGATTCCCGGCGAAGGAAATCAGGAAGCCCAAATCCAGCGAGCGCCGCGCCTGCTCGTAGCCCGCGCCAAAGCAGTGCATCACGCCGCCCAATCCAGTGGGACGCCAGTGCGCTTCCAGGATCTCCAGCAGATCATCCCAGGCATCCGTAGCACCATCTTTCCACCCCAGCGTCGAGGACCTGTCGCTGGGGGCCCCGGCATCTTTCGGCCGGCAATGGATCAGGATCGGCCTCTTGCGGCCGGCGGCGATCTCCAATTGGCGGATGAGGCCTTCGCGCTGCGCCTCATGCGGCGCGCCCTCATGAAAGTAATCGAGGCCGATCTCCCCGCAGGCGACGACCTCCGGTTCGGCCAGCAGGCTGTCGAGCTTGGCCAGGTGCGCGTCGTCGATCTCAGCGGTGTTGTGCGGATAGACGCCGGCGCTGGCGAAGAGGCGCGGGAGATTGGGCTGGCCGTTGAATTGGCGGCAGATGGCCAGCGCGCCGTCCATGCCGATGGCTTGCTCACCAATGCCGATGGCCAGTATCGCGCCCACACCCGCCTCCCAGGCGCGGCGCAGCATCGCTTCGCGGTCGTCGGCGTAGCGCGGGCTATCCAGGTGGGCGTGAGAATCGATCAGCATGGGGACCTCGGGAAATGACTCTATTCTTTAGTTTATAGCGCCATGTGATGGATCAAGAATCTTGACCCATATGCCAACAGTTCTAAATGGGCGGCGCTTTTCCAGAAGCCACGGTATTGATGAGGCTATGCCATGCGGGGAATTCGATCCAGCGGCAGCGTTCTTGCGAAGGATGCGGCAGTGGGTTGACCTCAACCCACTGCCGTGGCGAAAGGCCGGCTACTCCCGGGAACAGATGGCATCCCAGACCGTCCAGTAATTCGCGTCCGTGCCATCCGGGTTGGAGACGATTCCGATCATTGCGGCACAGTTGCTGTTACACCCGACGTCGGGTTTGCTTCCGCTTTGCGGGGTGAGTTTTTTCTCGTGGAATTTGGGGCCAGAGGCCTCGACAACCACGTTAAAGATTCCGGAAAGGTTCGGTGTTTGCAGTTGCTGATAGGGATTTTTGGAGGTGATCACACCCGACCAATTGCCTCCCTGCTGCTGAATTGTGACCGTCCAGGAAGTTACATTGGCGCTGGTGTGATTTTGCGGGGAGACATAAGCCCAGAACTTTGCTCCGTTGCCGAGAGTCAAGGGACCGGTAACATTTGCAGTTCCACCCATATTCGATCTCCTTTGAGGATATATTCCGGGATGCGGGAGCGCAGCCCGGAACCGAGGTAATGAATAAAGCAGTGACGCACGATTGTCAAGTTAAAATTGTCGAGGGTTTCAGTACCCATTCACAGGTAACCATCCTTTGTTTTCTAAGTGTAAATGGACCGAAAAGGGCAATTTGTCCGATTTTGGGAGAGACGATGGGAAGATTTGCATAGAAATAATTCACAAAAACCACAAAGTTGTGTATTCTGTGATTGACGGATGGCTGTGGGGAGGCTGGAAGGCTCCAAGACTCCGAGGCTGAGAAGAACCTGTCCGGCTTGGGAGGGTGATTCAAAAGTTTCGGCTTCCCCCGCAGGCCCCGTCAGAAATTTAAGGAGAGAGCCATGATTCATAAGACACGCCTGTTTACGCCCGGTCCGACGCCGCTACTTCCCGCTGCCCAGTTTGCCATGGCGGCGGCTGACATCCATCATCGCACGCCGGAGTTTCGCGCGCTGTTCAGCAAGGTGCTGGCGCAGTTGAAGGTCTTTATCGGCACGCAGAATGAGGTACTGCTGCTCGCCTGCTCCGGCACGGGCGCGATGGAGGCTTCGGTCTCGAACGTCACCTCTCCGGGCGACCGCGTACTGGTGCTGACGGCGGGCAAATTCGGCGAGCGCTGGGTGGATCTGGCCAAGGCCTTCGGGGTGGTGGCGGATGTGGTCCAAAAGCCTTACGGGCAGACCTTTGATCTGGCCGAGGTGAAGGCCGCGCTGAAGCCGGAGCACAAGGCGATTTACATGCAGGCCTCGGAGACTTCCACCGGCGCAAGCCATGATGTGGAAGGCGTGGCTGCGCTGGTCAAGGGCACGGAGACGCTGCTGGTGGTGGACGGCATCACCGGCCTGGGCACGCAGACGATCGACGTGGACGGCTGGGGCGTGGATATCGTGATTGGCGGCTCGCAGAAAGCGGTCATGATTCCACCGGGACTGGCTTACCTGAGCGTCAGCGAGAAGGCGTGGAAGGCGATGGAGACGGCCAAGAATCCGCGCTACTACTTTGACCTGCGCAAGGAGCGGAAAAATCAAGTCAAGGGCGAGACGGCCTTTACTCCTGCAGTGGCGCTGGTGGCGGGCCTCGGCGCGGCGCTGGATTACATTGCCGGGCAGGCGGGCGGGGACTTGGAAAAGGGCCGCATTGCGCTGATCGACAATGCGCAGGTGAATGCGGCGGCCACGCGCGCGGGCTTGGTGGCGCTGGGCTTTACGCTCTTTGCGCCGGATTCTCCGTCGGCCGCGGCGACGGCGGTTGCCGTGCCGGAGGGGATGGATTCGGGAACAGTGGTGAAGGCTCTCAAGGCCAAGTTCAGTTTGGTCACGGCCAACGGGCAGGGCACCATGCAGGGCAAGATCTTCCGCGTGGCGCATCTGGGCTTCTTCGACCAGTTGGATACGATTGCCTTCATGGGCGCGGCGGAGGTGATTGCCAAGGACGTGCTGGGACTGCCGGTTCAGTTTGGCCAGGGCGTGGCGGCGGCGCAGGAAGTATTTGCGAAGCGCAGTGGTCAGTGATCAGTGATCAGTTTCCCACCCTAGCCGCAAAAACAAAAGCGCGGCGAGGGTGGGGCACCCGGCAACCGGTGTGAATTCTCTGAATTTTTTCGCGGTACGCGGAAGGAAATGGACGTTATTCATGGATGATTTGTTCTCACTTCTAAAACCGCCGGGTATTTTCTTGATACTAGGGATCATCTCATTTTCCGCAGCTGTGGTTTGGACGTGTACTGGCAAAGCTTGGGTTCGCTTTCAAGGTTGGGTCTACCGCACCAAAGAACCGAATTGGTTTTGGTGGGAAGTCGCACTCTATTATCTCTGTGGTGTTGGTTTGATTGGTTACTTCTTGTATAAGGTCAACTGACTTTCAGAATGAGGTGGATTACCCAGGCTCACAAGGTTTGATGGTTGAGGTTTGAGGTTTTTCATCCTTTTCGCAAAGAACACAAAAAGGATGGGAAACGAAGTTGTTTGATTGAATTCGGGCTTTTAGCTTGAGGCTAGAAGCTAGCAGCTAGGAGCAGTTTCATGTCTGAACTGACATTCGGGGAAAAACTGCTGATCGCGCGCAAGCAGCTTGATCTCTTTCAATACGAGATGGCCGAGCGGCTGGGGGTTCATGCCAACTCGCTCACCAAGTACGAGCGCGACGAGGGCAAGCCGCACGCCGCCGTGGTGCGGATCTTTGAGATGCTGTGCGAGAAGGAAGGCATCCGCTTTGATGAGTATGAAGCAGGGCAAAAGGACAAAGGAGAGAAGATGAAGATTGTTCTGGCAGAGAAGGTATCTCCGGCGACTTTGGCGGTTTTTGCAGCCGAGCCGGGTTGGGAAGTACTCACGCACGACCAACTGCCGGATGGTTTGCCGGCTGCCCTTTTTGACGCCGACGCACTGGTGGTGCGCTCCGCCGTGCAGGCGGACGATGCGTTGATGTCCAGTGCGCACAAGCTGCGGGTGATTGGCCGGGCCGGGGTGGGCGTGGACAACATTGATGCCGAGTCGGCGACGCGGCGGGGCATTGTGGTGATGAATACCCCCGGCGCGAACGCCGTGGCGGTGGCGGAGTTGACGATCGCCCTGATGCTGGCCCTGGCGCGCAAGCTGCCCAAGGCCAATGCGACGATGCACGCCGGCCAGTGGGAGAAGAAGAACCTGCAAGGCTCCGAGCTGCGCGGCAAGACGCTGGGCATTCTTGGGCTGGGCCGGATCGGCCTGGAAGTGGCCAAGCGCGCCAAGGGCTTTGGCATGGAGATTATTGGCAGCGATCCCTTTGTTTCGGCGGCAGTGGCGCGCGAGAACGGCATCAAGCTGGTGACGCTGGATGAACTGCTGGCCGGCTCCGATTACCTGACGCTGCACGTGGGATTGACGCAGCAGACGACGGGCGTAATCAACGCCAAGACGATTGCCACGATGAAGAAGGGCGTGCGGATCATCAACTGCGCGCGCGGCGAGCTGATTGACGACGCGGCGCTGGTGGAGGCTCTGAAGAGCGGCCAGGTGGCGGGCGCGGCGCTGGATGTCTTCGCGAAGGAGCCGCTTAAGGAGTCACCCTATGCGGAGCTGGACAATGTGATTCTGACGCCGCACATCGCCGGCTCGACGGGCGAGGCGCAGGAGGCGGTGGGGATACAGATTGCGCGGCAGGTGAGGGATTATCTCAAACTCGGAGTGGTGCAGAATGCGGTGAATCTGCCGTCGCTGAGCCATGAGGAGTATGTGCTGCTGGCACCGTACATTGATCTGGCGGGTCGCCTGGGCAGCTTCCTGGCGCAGACCGGCAAGGGCGGGATTGAGGCGATTGATCTGGTCTATGGCGGGATTCTGGCCGACGCGAAGATCGATCTGGTGCGCAATGCGGCGATTGCCGGACTCCTGGCCGGCTCGGAGAATGTGAACCGCATCAATGCGGCCTCGGTGGCCGTCGAGCGCGGCATTCGCATCCACGAGATCAAGGAAGACAGCTTGGAGAGCCATCGCGGCGGCACCACAGTGCTGACCATCAAACTGCACACGGCCAAGGGCGAGAGCAGCGCATCGGCGACGGTGATCCGCGGCGAGCAACCGAGGCTGCTGGCTTTCGAGGGTATCGACATTGAGACGCCGCTCGAAGGCAACTTGCTGGTCTGCCGCAATCTGGACGTACCGGGAGTGATCGGCAAGATCGGCACCACGCTGGGCGAGTACGGGGTGAATATCGCCAACTTTGCTCTGGGCCGTGAGCGCACGGGACAGAAGCCGGTGAAGGCGCTGGCGCTGGTGCAGGTGGACGCGCCGGTCAACGAGACGGTGCTCGAGGCGCTCTCGAAGATTGAAGCGCTGATCGAAGCCAAGCCCGTACATTTGCCGGAAGCTGGAGAGTAGATGATTGGTTCGTAACTCATTTGTGTAAGTCAAAAGGAAAAACCACCCTCAGCGAGAGGTGGTTTTTCTTTTTGGACGAAGGCCAAACTGGCTGCCGACTACAAATATAGTTAAATTCCTGGATGCCCACCCTTGCGCCATTTTTTCTGGCGCATGGATGGGAAGCAACGAAGCAGCTGCGAGCGAGTATCGAGCGTCCAGCCCCACCGCAGGTGGCCTGGACGGCCAGTCCCCGCAGGTGGTTTAGCGCCGGATGCAGCTTGCGCCAACGCGGATTGAGTGAAAAGATGGTAGAGAGGCTTCCATGGCTATTCAACTGAATCCGGAGCAGGAAATCGTTGTCGGGCAAGCGATTCATGCCGGTCTGATTCACATCCCTGACGATGTAGTCTGGATCGGTGTTGAAACCGTCCGGCAGCGACTTAAGGCGCGGGAACCCGCAGGCGTGTCGCTGAGCGCGGAGGAATGGTCTCGGCAGCTTCACGCCTAGATTTACAGCCACCCTACGGACACGCCGGTGCTGTCGGATGAGGCAATCGACCGGGAATCCATCTACGAAGGGCGCGGCCTATAGATGGCAGTTTTGGTCGATACCAACATTCTGTTGCGGATGTTGCAGCCGCACACCGCCCAGATCAGAGATCAGAAAAGCCTGCTGGTCGAGGTTCGTGGTTCCCAGGTCCGAAAATCCGGACCTGGGGCACCCAAGTATTATGGGATTGATATTTTGGGACATGGGCCATCCGCCCATGTGATTTCCAAGGGGATTATTTAAGAGTTGGAGTGGTGAGAGGAGGAAGCATCCCATAGTTGAGGATATTTTCTCGTGGCTTGCGTATCCAATCCCAAATCCATTTAGCGAGCCATCCACCAGAATTCTCGATGTTGGATATTTCACAAAGGAGGAAAGTATCTTCGGGACCAATGATAGCAGAGATCCGTCCCTGCCATGTGAAAACGTCTTCACTGGTATAGATGATGTAGTTACCGCCTCCATATGTAATCCAATCACTCGCCAAGTCGAAAATTGGTTTTAATTGATCTGGCAGCTTTACCGGACCACCCCAGACGATTGATATATGGAAGAACCTCATCATGATTTTTGATTACCTTCCTTCTCGTCAGTATGTGGCAATACAATTCCAGCCTGTGATGTTCGAGATAATTCAGCTGGAATAAGTGGTTGCCCCTTTTTTGCTAACAATTCTTGCTGATGATGAGCGGACCACTGAGGACCTTCCAAGAAGGCTTTTTCGGGATACTTATTCACAAGCCAAAGTATGGGAGCGAACCATACGAAGAAAATGATCGCAACCAATCCAATCAATTGGGTTATTTCTGTCGGAGGAACACGAAACACGGCTACAAATACACAGACAATCAAAAGTGCCATCAACATCGCGGACTTGCCCAAGATGCCACCACCGGTTCTGATCACACTGACAATATCTCTTACGACTGCGATCGACTTGTTGTCAGTGGTCATCGTGGCTTCCCGGAAACTGAACTTGTGTATACGCTCGTTTCTAGGATACACCTGAATCATCAAGTGCCGGATACCCCTACTCGAATTTATGACCTGGATTCAGTATTTGCTTATCAAAAGGATCTGTCGATTTCCCACCCTTGCGCCTTTTTTTCTGGCGCAAGGATGGGAAGCAACGAAGCAACTGCGAGCGAGCAGCGAGCGTCCAGCCCCACCGCAGGTGGCTATTCCAGCGTCTTCAGGGCGGGATAGAGCTTGCGCCATTGGGCGTAGGCTGGTGGCCCGGTCGCGTTCTTTCATCCTCGGTTCTGCCAAAATGAACTGAGCCCCATTCAAAACGCGTACTTCGCGTTTTGAGTGGAAGACAACGCGATTACGCCTTTCCCATTCAATCACGATCTTACCGTCAACGCCCGCTCATAGCAAAGAACGCGATGAACGGGGCGCAGCTTGATTTTGAAGTATTGGCGGGGGGCCACCTGCCCTTTTAGTGCATCTCTTCCTTTTTGTAGAGCAGGCGTGGACCAGGAGGTCCACGCGACAGCCGCTCTGGAGAGCGGCGCTACAAATATGTGTTTGGCGGAGCAGCGAAAGCTGATGGGACTAACTCCCATGCCGCTCCCAAAAAGCAGCCGGAGTTACAATCGAATATCTTCCGGTCAGCGCCAGCAAATCCTTGTCCCCGGTAATTAGATAGTCGGCCCGCGCCGCCTGCAGCGTTCCCAGCACTGGCCCATCCGCTTTATCTCGCAGAGCCGGGTCCACTTCCCCTTCCGGCTCGACAATCTCCGCCAGGAAGAGAAAACTGTCGGCCAGGTCGCGAATCTCCGCTGTGCTTAACGTGATCCGCTTCAGTCGCGGCAGCACGCGCGCCATCTCATCCAGAATGTACTTGGAGAGCACAACATCCAGGCCGCCCCGACGCCATGCGCTTACGATGCGCCCCGGCACGCTGCCCGGATACGCCAGCCCCGACACAAGAACATTGGTGTCCAGCACCACGCGCAGCCCAGCCATCAGCGCCGCCGTTCGAGCGCGACAGCCGCCTCAATCTCCGCCATGCCTTCCTCGGTCGGCACTTCCGCAAAAGCCGCGGCCACTTGCCCACTGAGCGCATCAAAGCGCTCGCGCATCCGGCGAATCCGCGCGAAGATCTCTGCGTCGACCAGCGCCGCCACCGGCTTGCCGTCTTTGCTGATCAGGATGCCGTCCTTGCGGTACTGCACCAGATTCAGCATCTCGCCCAGGTTTTGGCGAAAGTTGACTGCGTTGACCTCGGTAATCATAAAAGCCCCTTGTCGATCATTACGACCAGTATGGTCATTATGATCGACAAGGGGCGGTTTGTCCAGTTCTTCAGGCGAATGGAAGGATAGGTTCATTACTCCAGCGTTTTGATTGCCGGATACAGCTTGCGCCACTGGGCGTAGCCTTGCTTGTAGGCGGCCAGATCAGTGGGGTCGGGATCGATGCGCTGGGCGACTTCGATGCCCGCCGCGCAGGCCTCGTCCAGATTCTTCCAGTGACCCGCGCCGACGCCGGCCATCAGAGCGCAGCCGAAGGCGCCGCCCTCTTCGGCGGTGAGAATCTCGACCGGCAGGCCGTAGATGCCGGCCTGAATCTTGCGCCAGAGCGGGCCGCGCGCGCCTCCGCCGCCCAGGCGAATCGCGCTGACCGGAATGCCCAACTCGGCGAAGAGGGTGAAGGTGTCTTCCAGCGAGTAAGCCACGCCCTCCAGCACCGCGCGGACAAAATGCGCCGCCGTGGTGGTGGTGCTGATGCCGCTGAAGGCCGCGCGGACCAGCGGGTCCAGATGCGGAGTGCGCTCCCCTTGCAGGTAGGGAGCCCACTCCAAGCCTTCACTGCATGCCGGAACCTTGGCGGCCGCGGCGGTCAACTCGTCGTAGTTGTGCGTGGGGAAGAAGGTTTCTTTGAGCCAGCGCAGGCTCAACCCCGCCGACTGTGTTACACCCATCACGTGCCAGAGGCCTGGAACCGCGTGGCAGAAGGTGTGCAGACGGCCCTTGGGGTCGCGGGTCGGCGCGGCTGTGGCGGCAAAGACCACGCCCGAAGTGCCGATGGTGGCCGAGACCGAGCCCGGCTGCAAGATGCCCATGCCCACCGCGCCCGCGCCTTGGTCGCCCGCTCCGGCGACGACCGGCGTTCCGGCGGCGAGGCCAGTCAGCCCGGCAGCCTTTTCGCTGATGCGCGCGCAGACTTCAGGCGACTCATAGACCTTGGGCAGCCAGCTCTCCGGAATCCCCGCCGCTTCCGCTACTTCCTTGGACCAACGCCGATTCGTTACGTCCAGCAGCAGCGTGCCAGAGGCCTCTTGCACGTCGATGGCGAACTCACCGGTGAGCCGGTAGCGCACATAATCCTTGGGACACATGATGTGGCGAATCTTGGCGAAGATCTCCGGCTGGTGCGTCTTGACCCAGAGCAGCTTGGTCAGGGTGAAGTTGGGCAGCGCCGGGTTGCAGGTCAGCTCGATCAGCATTTCATAGCCGATCTTCTCGGTGAGCCAATCGCACTCCGGCTGGGTGCGGGTGTCGCACCAGATCAGCGAAGGGCGCAGCACCGCGCCGTTTTCGTCGAGCATGACCGCGCCGTGCATCTGGCCGGTCAGGCCGATGGCGGCGATGGGCTGGCGTGGCTCAGGCGCGACCTCAATGGCTCCGCGAATGGCCTCTTGCGCCGCCCGCCACCAGTCTTCCGGCTGCTGCTCCGCCCAGCCGGGATGCGCCGTTGTGAAGGCAGCATGTTCGCTCGACGCTCCGCTGATCAGCTTCCCTGCCCCGTCCACGATCACGGCGCGCGTTCCGCCCGTGCCCACATCCATCCCCAGAAACCACATAAGCGTTCTCCCTTTCAAAGCCTGTTGTGTATGTTCCCCCAAGTTCCCCGGTCCCTTGGTCCCTTGGTCCCATTACGCGCGCCCCGCAAACTCCCGCGTCTCGGTGTAGACTTTCACCTTTTCGCCGGCTTCAATATACAGCGGCGCCTTGATCTCCAGGCCGGTCTGGAGGCGGGCCAGCTTGGTCACGTTGCCGCTGGTGTCGCCGCGCGCGCCGCCCTCGGTGTAGACCACCTCCAGTTCTACCTTCTCCGGCAACAATAGGCCAATCGGGTTGCCGTTGAACTTGTGCAGTTGAATGATGACGCCCTCCACCAGCAGCTCCAGCGCGTTGCCCATCATATCGCTGTTGAGCGTATGCGTCTCAAAGCTCTCCTGGTCCATGAAGTGCGATCCTTCGCCGTCTGAGTAGAGATACGAGGCCTCGACCAGCTCCAGGTCCGGCTCCTTGAACTTCTCGCCGGCCTTGAAGGTCTTGTCGAAGACCGCGCGGGTGAGCAGGTTGCGCATCTTCAGACGCACCAGCGTCTGCCCGCCGCGCGCCGTGGGCGTGGAGACTTCGGCTTCCATGCAGTAGTAGGGGGTGTTCTCAAACTCGAAGTACATCTTGCGCTTGACGGTAATCGCTTCCAGCAGTGCGGCCATAAGATCCTCAAAGAAACAGTCATTCGCAGCCGGGCTGGCCCATCGGGCTCGGTCACGGCTCCTTGACCATTATAGGGGGAAGGTGCGCCAGGGGAATGGCATGAAGCTTCGGGATCATCCAGAGCAACGAGTTTGAAAGTGTACGGCTTCAGCCTTGCCGCCACCTTCATTCCCAAAAAAATCCTCTTGAACGGCCAGTTCTGGTTGGTTGGCGCAACAGCAAACGGCCTGCCGAATTGAATCGGCAGGCCGTTTGTGCTGGTTGTGACGCGCGGTTTACTTCAGCGTAACTTCCGCGCTGAGGGGGGTGTTTTCGCTGGAGTCGCCGACGCGCACGACGAACTTGCCGGGATCGATGGCCCATTTGTGGGCTGCTTCATCCCAATAGCTGAAGGCGCGGGCGTCCAGGTTGAGAGTGATGTGCTTGGTTTCGCCGGGGGCGAGATTGACCTTCTCGAAGCCCTTGAGTTCGCGCTCCGGGCGGGTGACTTTAGTGGAGGGGTCGGAGACATACAGCTCGGCAACCTCCGCGCCCGCCACCGCTCCGGTGTTGGTGACATCAAAGCTGACGGCGACGGTCGAGCCGGAGGCGGCGGTTGCGGGTGCGTCGATCTTGGAGAAGCTGAAGGTGGTGTAGCTGAGGCCGAAGCCGAAGGGATAGAGCGGGTGCTTACCGGTGGTGGTCCAATAGCGGTAGCCGACCATCAGCTTGTCGGTGTACTTCACGTGGGGGATGACGTAATCGACGGCGGGCTTGCCGTCCTCGGTCACGTGCAGCTTGGTGTCCGCGCCTTTAATGGGGTAATAGATGCTGGCCGAGGGGCTTTCTTCCCAACTGCGCTCGAAGCTGACCGGCAGCTTGCCTTCGGGGTTGTGCTGGCCGAAGAGGACCTGTCCGACGGCCGTGCCGCCCTCCTGGCCGGGATAGTAGAGATGCAGCAGGGCGGGAACCTTCTCCAGCCAGCCGCGCGTATCCATGGCTCCGCCGCCGGTGAGGGTAACGACGGTGCGGGGATTGAGGCCGGCGAGGGTGGAGATGAGGGCATCTTGTCCCCAGGGCAGTGCGAAGGAGCGGTCGTGGCCCTCGCCCTCGGTCTGCTGATTGAAGCCGGCGGCGATGACAACGACGTCGGCCTTGGCGGCCATCTCACGGGCGTCGGCGGAGATCAGCTCCGGCTCATAGGCGATGCCCATACCGAGGTGAAAATGGTCACTGCGGGGCAACAGATCGGCGACCACCTCGGCGCTTTCGCCGGCGGCCAGTTCGAATGTGGCCGATTGTGGAATCTGCCCTTCGGCGCGCTCCTGGCTGAGAAGCTGCTTGCCGTTGACGCGCACCTTGAAATCGCTCCCGTTCCAGCCGCCGGAGGCAGCTAGAATCAGATATTTTCCGGCCTTTTCCGCTTTGTAGTGGGCGGTATAGCGAATGCTGTGAGGATTCACGGCGTCGGCTTCCCAGCCGGCAGGCCGCCAATTATCGACTCTTTCTTGGGCGCTGCTCTTAGGGTTGCCGGTGAAATCCGGGCTAGAGAAATCTTCGACCTTGATGAGTCCATCCCAGCGAGTCTGATCGAAAAGCACTCCCATCTCCGGCAGGCCGCGGCTATAAAGCACGCTGACCTTGGGACCGGCCACATTGGCGATGCCCGTCAAGATGCTGACCGGCTCAAAGGCATGCGCCTCAGAGGAGCCTCCGCCGCCGGCCACCGCCGGCCATGCGTCGGGACCAATCACCGCGATGGTCTTGATTTTGGAGGCGTCCAACGGCAGGAGCGCACCGTCGTTTTTGAGAAGAGTGATGCTTTCCAGAGCGCCGTTCAGGGCCACCGTGCGATCAGCCACCGAATAAGTGGGGTAGGACGGATCGAATTGCGGGCGGTCAAGGAAGCCATAACGCAGAATAGTGCGCAGCAGGCGCAGCACCTTGTCATTGATGGTGGCTTCTTTCACCGTGCCGTCCTTGACGGCGGCGGTGAGCGTGGTTGCATCCATGAAGCGGGCGCTGGGCATCTCCAGGTCGAGGCCGTTGTTGGCCGCGGCGACGCCGTCATAGGTTGCGTCCCAGTCGGACATCAGAATGCTCTGGAAGCCCCACTCGCCCTTGAGCACCTTCAGGTTGAGGAATTCGTTCTGCGTGGCGTGAGAGCCGTTGACCAGGTTGTAAGAGTTCATCACCGCGTCCACGTGGCCTTGGTTAACGGCGGCCTCGAAGGCGGGCAGGTAGATCTCGCGCATCGTCCGCTCGTCCACCTCGACATCGACATTGTGCCGGTTGTACTCCTGATCGTTCAGGGCAAAGTGCTTGACGGTGGCGATGACGCCCTGCGACTGCACGCCCTGAATATAGGGAACCACCAGCGCGGAGTTAAGGTAGGGATCTTCAGAAAGGTATTCAAAGTTGCGTCCGCCCACGGAGGAGCGGGCGATGTTGACGCCGGGGCCGAGCAGGAAGTTGACACTGCGGGCGCGGGCGTCGCGGCCCAGAGCCGTTCCGAGTGTGCGGGCAAAGTCCTTGTCCCAGGTGGCGGCCAGAGCGACGCCACCGGCGTAAGCCGTGGTCGGCCCCCAGGTGCGCACGCCGACCGAAGCATCCGACATTTTGAAGCGCGGCAGGCCGATAGAGGGGATGGCCTGTGTAAACATGCTGTCTACGCCGCCCAACAGCTTGATCTTTTCATCCAGCGTGAGCTTGGCCAGCAGAGCTTGGGCCTTGGCTTCCAGGGCGGGTGAGTCCGGCACAGGGGCCTGGGCGGCAAGGCGGCAAACCGGCAGCAGGGCGATCAACGCCGCGGAACTGAATGCGAAGAAGGAGCGGGCGAAAGAAACCTTTGTTTTTTTCATAACAGAGAAAGCCTATCGCATTGTGCTGCTTGCCGTACAACTTTTTAACTTGTTTTCTGCCTTTGTGAATAACAATGGGACAACTCTGAGCGCATATAAGCACCCGGCTTGTGACCAGAGTCACAGCTCGGAGTGAATGGTATCACTGCTTATGATTCTCACGGAAGCGCAGACTCGGAATCCTACAGGCAGAATACTGCCGGAGGCTGGAGGCATCCATGAGCTTTGCGCAAGGCTTGAAGACCATCGTCGTGGCCACGGAGCTGCATGGCAGTTCGGAGGCTGCGCTGGAGTATGCCCGCAAGCTGGCCACGGCTTACGGCGCGCGGATTGTGCTGGCCCACGGCATTGATCCCATCGAGTACGCCCAAGTGGATGCGCTGCCCGGCAGCGTAGTCAAGGGGCTGCCTGAAGAGGCGCAGGCGGTGCTGGACAAGCTTTCAGGCGAATTGCTCCGCGAGGGCATTCCCAGTCATTCGGAGGTTCGCCAGGGAGCCGTGGCGCAGATGCTGCTGGATGTGGCCCGGCAGTACGAGGCGGGGCTGATTGTGATTGGCACCAAGGGCCAGGAGGGCGCCGGACCGGTAATTGTGGGGGCAATCGCCGAGCACCTGGTGCGGCAGTCGCCCTGCGCGGTGCTGGCGGTGGCGGCAGATTGGAATGCGGGAGCCTTTCGCCCCACGCCGGGAGGGCCCGTGCTGCTGGCGATGGAACGGAACGAGGCAGCAGGAGCTGCGGTAGCCACGGCGGCCTCGCTGGCGCGGGTCTTCGAGCGCCCATTGCTGTTGCTTCATGCGCGGCCGGCGAACGAGGCAGCTCAGCCGGACCCGTGCGCGATCACGCTGGAGGAGTTTGGCCTGGAATCGAGCGCGGAGTTTCCGGTGCGCTGCATCGTCAAGGCGGGTGCTCCGGCGGACGCGGTTGTCCAAGGCATCGCCGAGAACCATCCCTGCATTCTGGTGGTCGGGGTCAAGCGGGATAGCGGAACGCCGGGGCCTCATGGCACCGCCTTCCAATTGCTGGCCCGCTCGCGCGTACCGGTTCTATGCGTGCCGCCGGAGTAGGCGGTTTGCGGAAAGAGAAAGAGCCAGTCATGAAGAGTGAGTCGAAAACCCAGCGATTGGAAGCGGTCCGCGCGCATCCCGTGGCGGAGCTGCTGGAGTGCCCGGCGTCCGTAGGGCTTCTGCTGAACAGATCGGCCCAGTGCCTTCATTTTCGCGCAGGGGAGGTTGTCTTTCATCAATCGGAGAGCTGCCGGGGGCTTTACCTGGCGGTGTCGGGGCGCTTGCCGCGCGCCGCAATGTGGGGTCAAACGCCGGTGACGCTTGCGCCGGCGCACGCTGGAGAACTGCTGGAACTGGCCGCCGTGCTGGGCGACGGCCATCATCACTACACGCTCACGGCGCAGAACGCCGCATCGCTCCTGCTTCTGCCCATGGAGTCGCTCGACAAAGCGTTTCAGAGCTATGCTCCGCTGCGGATGAAGCTGTTGGAGGAGCTTGCCCGCGAGGTTTCACGCGCCTATTACAACTGCTGCCTCTGCCGTCCTGCTCTGCAGCGGCGGGCAAACTCAGCGGCCTGAGGGGCCGCGGAAAGATTTTTTGGCGGTTTTTTTCTTCGCGTGTGAGCCTTTTCGGGGCAGCAGCGGAGAAACAAAGGGAATCCCTGTCTACAATTCCGGCTCAAGTGCGCTATACTCAGGTTGCACAGCAGCGAGCCCATGGCTACTTTTCATCCCCATCACCCTCCGGAAGATTGCGTAAATTGTGAACATCGCCATTTAAGGATGTTTTGCAACCTTACCCCCGAGGCCCTCACCGATTACGACGGTATAGGGATCATGATGAGCCACGCCCGCGGCGCCAAGCTCTTCTCCGAGGGCGATCCGGCGCGCAATGTCTTTGTCATCTGCTTCGGGCAGGTGAAGATCTCCTCCACCTCGCGCGACGGCAAGACAATGATTCTAAAGATTGCCGGCCCCGGCGACGTAATGGGCCTGAGCGCCGTTCTGGCCAATGTTCCGCACGAAGTCACGGCGGAGGCCATTGAGCCTTGCCAGGTGAAGACCGTGCGCAAGCAGGATTTTCTGGACTTCCTGGGCCGCCACGGCATCGCATCCATGCACGCAGCGCAGTCGCTCTCGGGCGAATACCTGACCGTCTTCCATGACGCCAAGCGGCTGGCTCTCTCCGGCTCGGCGGCGGGGCGGCTGGCTCGGCTCCTGCTGGACTGGGGGCGCAATGCGGCCAACGGAAAGCCGGAGATCCGCTTCACTATGGCCCTGACCCACGAGGAGATCGCCAATATGGCCGGCACCTCGCGCGAGACCGTCACACGCCTGCTCAATCAATTCCGGCGCAACCAGTGGATCACCATCAAAGGCTCCAGCCTGACGATTACCAAGCCGGACCAATTGGAACGGCTGACGGCGTAGCAGTGGACAGTGGTCAGTTCGCGCCTTGAGGTTCGCGGACCCCCGGTCTCAAAAGCGAGAAGTGGGGCACCCAATCATCTCAGGTTAGTCAAACCTGGACCACCGGCAAGCCTATTCAGACGAGGACAGTCTGGCGCGCTCCAGATCATCCCTGGCGCGGCCGTTGCCGGGATCGCAGGCCAGCACGGCGCCAAGCTGCCGAATGGCGTCCGGATACTTGCCGCGCCCCATATTCTTCTCGGCGTTGGCAATCAGTCCGGTGTATTGGCCTGGGTCCAGATCGCACCGGCTGTCTCTGCTGGCCTTCTGGGCGGGCTGCTCGACAGGTTTGGGAGCGACCCGTTCCGGCTTTTCCTGCTGCGGCTCTTGAGCTTGCTGCTGCACCTCAGGCTTGGGGGTGTTCTTCGGCGGCTTGGGGGCCTGCGCATTCTCGGCGGGTTCCTTCGCGGCGGAATGTTTGGGTTGTGTTGCCGCGGATATATTCGCTTTATTGTCTGGGATGCTGCTATCCGTCGTCGAGGCAGGCTCATTCTGAGGCTGGGTCAGGGGCGTATTCTGATCGGCGACCGGGGCCGAGGTCGATCTTCCCATAAATAAATAAGAGAGGACCGCGGCCAGCACAATCGCCGCCGCCAATGCCAGACCACCCATCTTGAGCCAGGATTTCGCCTGCGGTTCATCTTCGGAGGGTTGGCGATGGCTTCCGGTACGGTAACTGCCCGTGCGATGGCTGCCGGTGCGGTGCTCTTCGGCGAAGACCGGCTCGGCCATAGCCTGCGGCGGGGGCGGCTCCTGAGCGTGCTCCTGCACACCATGTTCGGCGGCAAACTGGGCCAGAAACTGTTCATCCTCGGAGCGGGAGAAATGCCCCTCCGGGCTGGTCCATATCAACTCCCACATGCCATCGCCGGCAGCCACCTGCAAGGGAAAACCGGGCAGGCGGTCAAAAGGCTGACTGGCCTTTTCGGTGAGCAAAATCGCGCCGGAGGCAGCCTGCGCGAGAGAATGAAAGGCGTCTTCCGCGACGGTCTGCGCCTCTCCCTCATCCGCGGAGTGGATCAACAGCGCCAACAAAGTTGTCCGGGGCTCCTCGGACTCCGCGTATCCCTGAATTGCCCACTGGAGGCGGCGCGCGGTCATGGCGGCGGATTGGAAGGTGGGGAAGGAGGCGACCAAAACCTCATCTCGCCGCGCGGTAGGAACTCCCCCAGAGGCGGCAATCAAGTCCAGCGTCAGGCACGCGGCCGGACTGTCGCTCTCCCAAAGCGACGGCGCATGCCCGGAATCAGAGGGTGCGGACCACAAGCGGACGGACAGGCAAGCCTCGCGCAGGGAAGGGCTTTCCTGCGTTTCAGCGGAATTTTGCGTCGCCGCCCCTTCAGACTTTCGAGATTGGGTAGACACAGCCATTTTTCCTTGTACGCTTACTTTACAGCCTTTGGCATACCACCGTCGAAAATTAATTGCAACCTTCAGGAGGAAGTGATAGCGTAGCAGAAAACGTGAGCGCGCGTAAAATTTGTTTTAGGATTTTTACTAGCCCTCTCAAGCTTTGCTGAAACAGGCTCGGGAAGGCTGCCGCTTGCGAGAAGTTCTGGGGAAAGCTGGCGCTGATCTTCAGGCAGGAATTCACGAAGTTCAGCCAGTGTACTGGGGTTATCATGAGAACGCTTACCACTATGCAAAGATTATCGAATCTGCGGAGTCCTCTGGCGGGGATTCTTGTGCTGGCAGGCTTGTGCGCTGGCTGGTTTGCGCCGTCGGCCTCGGCGAAAGACATTCCATTGACGGCGATTGAACTGTACGATGGCGCATCCGGCGCCTCGTTCGTTCAGTTGACCGGCGTGCTGATCAACGCCAAGGCGGAGATGAAGGATTGCACGCCCTTTCAGTCCGGCACCGTGGACAAATCCTCATACGGGAAGATGGGAAGAGTCGTGCTGGCCATTGGGGGCGTGCTGGAGCGCGGCGCCGATGGCGTGATGCGATACTCATCCGGATATGGGCAGACGGTCTGCGTGGCCCCGGCCAATGCGCGCTTCGATCACGGCGCGGCCTATTCGCTCTCCGGGCTGGCCGACCAAACCCTGCTGCAAGGCACGCCGATCAACAACGGCAGCGGTACTCCGCTGACCGCCCCGCCCATCCGCAAAGGTGTGAAGCTGTATTTTGTCGCCGCTCCCAATCTGGAACTGGCTGAATTTCTGCGTGCGCAGCGGGCCGGAGACATAGACGGGTGGCAGGCCTACCTCTCCCGCTTCCCCTCCTCGCAGCACGCGACGGAGGCCAAGCGCTCCCTGGCAACTCTCTATGCCAACGCCGGCGAAGCATCCTTGCAGAGCTACGATAAATCCGTGGCGGCCGCATTGCCCGTGTACTCGGAGCTGAAAACCGCCAAGGCCAAAGCCGACAAGGCCCATACCCTGGCCTCTGATCTACCCGCCTATGTGCAATTGGACAAGGATATTCGCGAACGCCTGGGAGCCATCACCGAGCAGGGCCGCGGCGAACTGGACGCTTATCGCGCCGCGCTGGCCTCCCGCACCTCTGGATACGCTCACCTGCTCAATGCCCGGAAGTTCAGCGATACGCTAGCCGGGATCGATTCGTTTTACCCGCCGGGGCAAGCTCTGACAGGTGATGTCCTGCAGGAAAGCAATACCTTCGAGTCGGCTATGCAATCCGCCGACTCGGCCATCTCAGCGCACCAGTTCGACCAGGCGTATGCCTTCGTTCTTCCCTACCGTTCGTTTGTGGAGGAGGAGGCGCGTGTGGCGTCGGTGATTGATGCGGCTTACGGCTACCATCTGGAGACCGGCAACAAGGCCGAACAAAGCGAGGACTGGAGCGGGGCGATCAAGGAGTTCAAGCAGGCGGCCAGCATCAAGGACACCACCGAGGCGAGGGAGTCGGTGAAGAACGCCGAGAAGCAGTGGGCAATCTCCCAGGACAAGGCGGCGGCCGCCAAGGCGCTGGGCGCCAGCAAAGACTTTCAGGCGCAGCACAACATGATCAAGGCTTACGAGGTTCTGGCCAATCTGCCAGCCGCCCAGCAGGCTCTGGTCGAAGATGAGATGAAGACGCTGGAGCCGGCCTATGTGGCGGCGGCGGCGCTGGAGGCCCGGAACCTCCATCAGGCGCACAGCCCGATTCGCGGCATGGCCGACGAGGTGGGAATCGAGAAGGCCTATGTGTATCTCTATAACGCTTATAAGCTGAGCGAGAACGATTCCTACAAGGACAAGCTGGATCTGGATGCCAATGAATTGAGTTCTTATCTGTTGGATCAGTCCAAGCACTACCTGGATAAGCCGGGTGGCTCGGGCACGGAGATCGGCTGGACGTATCTTCAGGAAGCGCGGCAGTACAAAGCCTCCAATCTGGATGCGGTGCGCGATGCGATTGTCGCTGCCTCGCCCGCCCATGCAATGCGCTCCAAGCTTTCCATCCGCGTTCAATTCCGCGATCAGACCTCGTCGCGCGACTCGCAGGGCGTAGCCGGGCAGTTGGAAAACGCGATTATTACGGGCCTGGAGAGCTCAGGCGTTCCGGTCAAGGTGGTGCGCACAGGCGAGACCACTGCCGTCGAGCCGGACTTCGAACTGGCCGGCGATGTATTGGACCATCATTTATCCGTGGTTCCCACCATCGAGCCGATGGAATCCGAGTACCGCTCCGGCGAAGAGCAGATTCCCAGCGAAGCCTGGAACAAGGCCAATCGGAACGCAGAGAACGCGGAGGAGGATCTGAAGACGGCCCAGGCCCGTCTGGAAGGCGCGGAGGCTGCCAAGAAATCCAGCGAGATCAAAGAGGCGAATCGAGATCTCGTGATTGCCCAGCGGAAGGTCCAGAATCTCCATGAGATTCTCGATTCAATGCCCAAGACGGTGACCCGGGACATCGTCCGGCCTTACACCTACCACAAGAAGATCATCAATATCACCGGCGTGATTCAGTTGCAATTCCGCATCGGCGACTCGCTCAGCGAGCAGAGAACGAACCTGGTGCCGATCTCCCGCGAGGAGCACAAGAAGGACGTGCTGCTGGAGGACGTGAAGTCGGAGGACACCAAGGGCATCAAGACCACCGGCACAATGACGGACACGTCGGAGTTCATGACAGCGCTGGAGAACTCGGCGCGCGACGAGCTGATCACCGCGGTGCGCAAGCGGGTGGAAGCGCTGCCGATGAAGATCTACCAGAACGCCAGCGCCCGCGAGAAGGAAGACGATCTGGACGGAGCAGGCGAAGCGTACCTGCGGTTCTTGATCCTCACAAAAGAGGATAATTCCCCGGAACGCATCCATGCCAAGCAATTTTTGATGAGTAATTTCAATATGAAGCCGGAATCGAACGACGCGCCGTAAGCCCGGCTAGACAGTTTTTGGATGATCAGGAAGCAGCGAGAGGCGGGCTACGATCGTGGATTCCCCAGGAAACAAGCAGGGCAGCGAAATCACGCACATCGGCAAGTACGAGATCATCGACGTGCTGGGGCGCGGCGGCATGGGCGTCGTCTATCGCGGCATCGACAAGCAGATCGGCCGCGAGGTGGCGATCAAAACGCTCACCCAGGGCTTCTCGGGCGACGACAACATGCTGGCCCGCTTCTATGAGGAAGGCCGCCGCACGGGCCGGCTCAACCACCCCAACATCGTCATCGTCTACGATCTCGGCGATGACAACGGAACTCCCTACATCGTGATGGAGCGCGTCGCCGGCCAGCCGCTGGACAAGCTGATCCGCCCCGGCGCCGATTCCGAGCTTTCGATGGCCGACCGCCTGGGCGTGATGAAGGAGGTTTGCGAGGCTCTCGGTTATGCGCATCGCAATAATGTCATCCATCGCGACGTGAAGCCGGCCAACATCTTTGTGCAGCCGGACGGCACCGCCAAGCTGCTGGACTTCGGCATTGCCCGGCTGGAGAAGCGCGAGAGCGATCAAGGCCTGACCCGCACCGGGCATCTGATCGGCACAGTGCCTTACATGGCACCGGAGAGGCTGCGCAACGAGCCTATCGATGGGCGCTCGGACATCTTTGCCGTCGGCGTGGTTCTCTTTCAACTGGTGGCCGGCCAGCTTCCCTTCAGCGGCGCGGACAATGTGCTGATGAACAAGATCCTGAACGATCCGCATCCCCAGTTGAGCAGCATCCGTCAGGGCCTGCCCGCCTCCCTGGAGATGATCGTCGATCGCGCCTTGGCCAAGTCATTGGATGAGCGTTACCCCACTGCCGAGGAGATGGCGACCGATCTGTCCGCGGTGATTGTGGAGTTGCGCCAGGAGGAGGTTCAGGAGCTACTTCCCGAGGCGAAGCGCTTGATTGAGGCCGAGGAGTTCACACGCGCCCGGACCGTGCTTCACCAGTTATTGAAGATCGACAGCAAACACGCCGAAGCCAAGGCGCTCCAGATTGAGATTCAGCGCCAGTTGACCCAGCGCCAGAAGGAAGAAAGGATTCAGCAGCTCCGCTTGCAGGTGGAGGATGCGATCAGCCATAACCGCTTTGATCAGAGCCTTTCCATGCTGGAAAGTGGGCTGGAGCTGGATGCGGCTCATCCCGAGCTGGTCAAGCTGCGGGAGCGGGCGCAGCGCGAGAAGGAAAAGCAGGACAAGATCAACGAGTTCATGCAGCAGGCGGAGAACGCGCGGCGCAAGGGCGACTTCAAGAACGCCATTGCCGCGGCGCAGAAGGCGCTCAAAGTCGATAAGACGAATCCGCGCATCGTCGCGCTCAGCAATACGCTGACCAAAGAGGCGGAGCAGGCCGAGCGCCACGCCAAGGCCAAGTCCATGCTGGATTCGGCGCGCGGCGAGATCAGCTTCCGCCGCTATAACGAGGCGCTGGAGCTGCTCAAGCAGATCGAAGAGGTTGATCCGACCAACCCCGAGCTGCCGCTGCTGATGGGCGATGCCAACTCCGGCCTTGAACAGATCAAGCGCAAGGAAGCCGTCACCAAGCTGGAGGAAGAGGTTGCCCAGGCGGTCAGCTATGAGCAGCTTCAGGAGGTTGCCAAATCTGTGCAGGCGGCCATGGTCGCCATGCCCACAGAAGCGGCGCTCTACCGGCTGAATACGCAGTTGGAACGCCAGATCAAGGAGCACGAGAATCGCCTCCTGGTGGACCAAACCGTGCAAGAGTGCCGCAACCTTCGTCCGCGCGAGGCGCTCGAACTGGTGCGCAAGGCGCGGCTGCGGCTGCCGGGCGAAGAGCGGCTGCTGAATCTGGAGGCTCTGTTGGCTGAGCGCTTCCGGCAGCAGAGCGTGGAAGATCGCCGCGCGGATTATCTGGCCAAAGCGCGCGAGTCGCTGGAAAAGAAACAGCACGCCGAGGCCGTCCGGGTTCTGGAACTGTGCCAGGCCGAGGGCATCGCCACTGGCGAGATTCTCTCCCTGCTGGACTTTGCCCGCGCCGAGGAGCTGGAGCATCGCAAGCAAGAGCAGCTCCGCGCCCAACTTGACCAGGCGCAGGCGCTGATGACCGACGCGGCCTACGACGAAGCGATCAACTTCCTGGAAGAAGCTCTTCAGCAGGCGGACGACACGGCCCTGCACCTGCTTCTGGATCAGGCCGCCGCGGGACGCGACTCACTGCGCAAGCAGATTGAAAATGTGCTGGCTTCCGCTGTGAGCCTGGTGCAGACCGGCAAGCAGGACGAGGCTCTTGAATTCCTGAAGACGCAACCGTCGCCGGTCCTGCGTTCGCCGCGCGTGCAGGACTCGCTGGCGGCGCTGGAGGAAGAGCGTGTGCAGGCTCTCTTCCGCACGCTGGGCCGGGCATACTCGGCGTTGGGAAGCGATCTGCCGGCGGGCGAAGCGGTGATGCGCCGCGCCGTGGCGGCATCGGTTCATACCACGCTCTTTGTGCAAATGGGGAACGCCTTCCACGCGCGCGGACAGGCCTTTGCAAACCGTGTGATCTCGGGCGCTGTCGAGAATGCCAAAAACCTGATTCGCGACCATAACCGGGATGGCGCCGGACAGGCGCTTCAGGAGGTCTCCGGCCTGATTGAGTACGCCACCGCGGAGGTCAAGGCGGAGTGGAATACCGCGCAGAGGAAGGTATTGCAAACCAGCATGTTCTCGCGCCTGCGCAATTAATACAGAGATCTGGGGTCAGAGATCAGGGACCATTAGGCAATGCCACCATATAGCTTTAACTGATCCCTGACCCCTTATCCCTGACACCTGCAACTCACATCGGCGGCTTCTTGGCGGCCAGCTCGGCAACCTTCTTATTGACGTACTTGTCCAGCATCGCCGGAATCTCGGCGTTCATACGATTGGCCAAGCGGTCTTCCGCCAGTTTAGCCTGCTCATCCATGCCCTTGATCATGTGGTCCTGTGCCACGCTGACCCGCTGATCCATCACATCCATGCGCTTCTCAAAGACGTTCAGCCTTGCATCCAGCGAGGGGGTGAGTCCTTCAACGGCGTTCTTCGCCTGTTCGCGCAGCGCCTGCACCTCTTTGTGCGTTTGGGAGAGCTCCTTGCTCTGCAGATAGATCCAGCCAAAAAGAGCCAGTAAAACGGCCAAATTCCCCACCAGAATCAGTTGCAATGTCTTCAGCTTGCCTTCGAGGGATTCCATGATTTCGCTTTCTGCCGCACGCGCGGCGGCTGATTGTGAGGTCGAAGAAAACATGGGGCTTTCCTGGGCGCGAGGCTGTCCATATCCACCCGGAGCGCCGACAACCTGCGTTGCGCCGCCGTTGGCTCCAGGGTCCAGCCGCCGCGTGGTGACACTGGGAGCGGGAGGAGTATACGGGCTGGAGGGAGCGGGGTACGCGGCTTGGGTTGGGTAGCTCTGCCTAGCGGGTGCGGCTGCGGGAGGCGGCACAGGGGAATAGGTGGTCGGCGTCGGCGCGGCGGAGATGATGCGCGTAGCCTCATGCGATTGCGCGGGACGCGGAGGAGAGGGTTCATGCACCGTCGAGGAGGGCTGGTAGAGGACACGGGTGGGTTCGTAATCGCCGGAGCGGGGAGAGGCCTCCTGCTCCTGCATGCGAATCCGCAACTCCGGTCCGCCCGAACCCAGGCGCAACACATCGCCGGAGCGGACCGTGGCGCCAAGACTGACGGGATGGCCATTCAGGAAAATATCTCCGCCGGGCCGCATTCCCTTTACTAGCTTGATGACGCCGTCCGCTACGTCCAGCGTCGCGTGTTCGCCGAAGACCGCGGGATACTTGGCGGCCGGTAGACTGACTTCGCACCGGGAATCCTGACCGATTCGGATGCGGGGCTGATTCAACACCCACTTGTTTGATTCGCCTACAATTACGATCTCAATGTCCATATATGATCCAATGCTCACAGTCGCTGAGGCGGCAGCAAGGTGGGCAGCGCTCCATTCCCCTGCTTGCAAGCCACGCCCGGAGGCGCAGTTGCCGCCATGAATTCCGCGCGATGTCGCAATCCATGCAAGCAGAGTAACACCGCAAGCGCAGAGTTGGGGAGCCTTCTTTTCATGTTTCTTCTGTTTTTGCTAAACAATTGTCATCAAAGGCTTCCGTTCGGCTTCAAAGAGGAGAATTGCCGCGCAACGCCGCCCGATATGCGCGCTCAAATCCACCCACCAACTTCTCGATCTTCTCTAGCGGAATAGTCAGCGAGAGGCGAATGTAGCCAGAGCGCCCAAAGCCTGTGCCCGGTACGGCCAGCACGCCTTCAGCCGCCAGCAGCCGTGTAAAGGCAATGTCGTCCGCCATCGGCGTCTTCAGAAAAATATAGAACGCGCCTTCCGGTCGCCGTACCTCGTAGCCAATCGCCGCCAGCGCATCGCACAGCACGTTGCGCTTGTGTTCGTAGGGCGCGGCGTCCACCGCTTCGTCCAGCGATTCCAGCATCACCCACTGCCAGATCGCCGGCGCGTTGATAAAGCCCAGAATGCGATTGGTGAAGGCGCATGCACCGCGCAACTCCGCATTGCCTTCCAGCCGCGGCGAGAGCGCCAGATAGCCGATGCGCTCGCCAGGAAGGCCAAGCGACTTCGACCATGAGTTGCAGATCGCCGTGTTGTGGATGAACGTGGCGACCTCCGGCTGCTGCTGGCCGTCATAGACAAAGGACTTGTACGGCTCGTCGCTGAGCACGGTGATGGGCTGCGCAGCGCGGCTGAGCGCGGCTTGCAGGTCACGCAGGATGCTTTCCGGATAGACGCGGCCCGTGGGGTTGTTGGGCGTGTTCAGAATCAGCGCGCGAGTGCGCGGAGTAATCGCCGCTGCAATGCGCTCCACATCCGGCAAAAAGCTGCCATCGGTCTCGACCGGAACCATCACGCCGCCATGATTGGCGATGTAAAACCGGTACTCGGAAAATGCGGGCATCAGCACGATGACCTCGTCGCCGGGATCGAGGATCGACTTGAGAATCACGTTGCACGCGCCGGCCGAGCCGACGGTCATGAAGACATCGTCGGCGGTGAACTCCAGGCCTGTCTCGCGGCGCAGCTTTTGGGCGACGGCCGCGCGCACTTGCGTATAGCCAGGATTCGGCATATAACCATGCGAGCCGGGATTGCTGCCGGCGGCGATGCGCCGCAAGGCTTCGAGCACAGCAGCGGGCGGCTCCACATCAGGATTGCCCAGCGAAAAATCAAAGACCGCATCGGCCCCGCGCTCGCGCTTCAGCCGCACGCCCTCCTCAAACATCCGGCGAATCCAGGAGGCATTTTCGAGTTGCTTGGCGATGGTCTTTGAAACGGGCATGATCGTGCGCCTTTCGAAACTATTCACAGTTCCACAGTTTCACAGTATATAGGGGGGGAGGGGTAGGTCATTTCTCGCGGGAACGGATCTTGCTCTCGCTCCCACTCTGCTGGCCATGACGCATTTTTATCGCTTTCCTCTTCTCTTCCAATAGTGTGCTTGAGCCGACGCTAATCTTCTGCAAAGTTCATTCATGTTTTTCATAGAAACTATCTATTGAGGTTTGTGCTCTCCCATCCTTGAATCAAAGAACGATTCAAGGATGGGATACCCGGCTGTGTGGCACTTCCATCCCGGTCCCGCGAGGAACCGGGTGGCACCCTCAACTTGGTTTGGAAATCTCAACGGGACCGTAGACCCTCCGCCAAGACCTCTGCAACAACCGTGGCAAACTTATCGAGTATCTGGTTCCAGCCCTCCAATTGCCCGCTATTCTTTGCGCTCTCCATGGGTTCATTTCCAATGAAGGTGAGCTTCGTCTGGCCGTTTCCATAATCCTCAAACAGGGTCACGTCACACGCATCTTCGATGGCCTCATGCTCTATCCCATATTCCGAAGCCTCAACCTTGTTTCCCTCCGAGTCGGAAAAGTACATGGAGGAAACGATCTTCTCGTGCAGAACAATCTCGTGATATTCGCCGCCATTCCAGAACTCCTGCCCATCCGGCGTTCTCATGCAGCAGAGAAATTTCCCTCCCACGCGAAAATCCATCTTGCAAACAGGCGCAGTGAATCCCTTCGGCCCCCACCACTGCATCACATATTGCGGGTCAGTCCACGCCTTCCAAACCAGTTCGCGTGGGGCATCAAAAACTCTTGTAACAACCATCCGCTCTGTCTCTTTCACCGTGTTATTTGTCATCTCTGACCTCCGTTTTTTTCATTTGAGTTAGAACCACATCCAGCTTGTCGAAACTCTCTTCCCAGAATCGGCGATAAGAAACCGCCCAGTCGCTGACTTTCTTGATCGCCTCCGGCCTGAGCGTGCACACACTCTCTCGTCCACGCTTCTTCTTGATGACAATCCGCGCCCGCACCAGGCACGCAATATGCTTTGAAATCATCTGCTGCGAGAGTGCAAACCGTTCGGTCAATCCATGCACGGAGGCAGGCCCATGGCTGAGCCGTTCGATCATCGCCCGCCGGGTTGGATCCGACAAAGCCGCAAAGGTCGCACCCAATTTATCCACAACCATACGGTAGTGGATTATCTGACAATTGTCAAGTGTGAATCTTCGATTCCTGATTTTTGTTCCCTGATCGAGGAACCCCAAGTGGGCTGGCAGTTCTGGTCTCAACCATCGTTTTATCTATGCGAGAGAGCAGGGCACTCTCCTATCGTCCTTGGGTTGCTTCCATAGCATGGCGGAGCAGCAGGTTGGCGCGGGTCTGGTAGCCGCGGCCATAGCTTTTCAGCCATGCGATTACATCGTCATCCAACCGGATGGTGACTGGACGCTTTGCCGGACGATAGAAACGGCCCACCTCCGCGCCGCTCCAATCAACGACTTCGGGCATCTCGGAAAAATCAATCGTAGCGTCTGTCTTGGCGGCGAGGTCGGCGATCTCCCGCTTGTGCGCGGCTGCGAGCTTCTTCATAACTCCTCTTTTCCTGGGCGGATGCGCTTCGCGCGGAGATGATCCGAATGATTTCATCTTCATTCAGCTCCCGATAGGTATAAACGATGAACAGAACCACACCGGGCGCGATCTCTCCCAGTGCGTTATAGCGTTCCTCCGCGTCCTCGTGAGTTAGATCCTTGCGTGAGAGAATCCACTGATCCTCGAAAGCTGTAGCCGCTGTCTCAAAACTGACGTCGTGCTTGCGGCGATTCTCGCGGTTCTTCGCCGGATCCCAATCGAATCGGCTCATCACTTCCGCCTCATCTCATCATAGTATATGTATGTACATTTGTCAATATGGTTAGCAGTTCGAATTCTCCACCGGGTGCCCAACAGCGAGGTACCAGGGGCAACCTCGATGATGAGCTGATCACTCAATCACTTGAGCAGCTCATCCCCAGCCACTACGTTGATGCCCTTCGCTTGCAGCCGCGCAATCGCCGCGTCGGGATCGTCGAAGCGGAAGATCAGGATGGCCTGGCTGCCCACCATGCAGGGGAAGGCGTACATGTACTCGATGTTGACGCCGCTGCCGTCGAGCGCCTTGAGCACATCTGCCAGACCGCCGGGATGGTCGGGCACTTCGACGGCCAGCACCTCGGTACTCTTAACGACAAAGCCATGCGATTCCAGCAGCGCGACGGCCTTCTGACCGTCGGAGACAATCATGCGCACAATGCCGAAGTTCTGCGTATCGGCCAGGTAGAGCGCGCGAATGTCCACGCCCTCGCGCGCCAGCAACTCAACCGGAGCGGCCACGTGCCCCGGCTTGTTTTCGACAAACAACGATAGCTGTTGAATCTTCATGATGCCCGCCTGTCGATGACTCGTTTTGCCTTGCCCTCGCTGCGCGCGATGGTGTTGGCTTCGACCAATGCAACTTTGACGCGAATGCCGAGGACGTGATCGAGCGCCGCTTGAATGCGGCTTTGCAGCCCTTGCAGCGCGCCGATCTTGTCGTTGAACATATGCGGCGTTACCTCAACCTGCACTTCCATCTGGTCGAGTCCCTGTTCGCGCGTGAGCACAATTTGATAGTTAGGCAGCGTGCCTTCAATTTGTAGCAACGCCGTCTCCACCTGCGACGGAAAGACGTTGACGCCGCGCAGGATCAGCATATCGTCGCTGCGGCGGCCGATGCGGCCGATGCGCCGCATGGTGCGGCCGCACTCGCAGCGGCCGGTGAGCAGGCTGGTGATGTCGCGCGTGCGATAGCGGATCATGGGCATGGCCTGCTTGCTGAGCGTAGTCAGAACCAGTTCGCCTTCGGAGCCGTCGGGCAGCGGTTCGCCGGTCTCCGGGTCGATAATCTCCGGATAGAAATGATCCTCGAAGATATGCAGTCCCTGATGACGGCGGCACTCGCAGCCGACGCCGGGGCCGATGATCTCCGAGAGTCCGTAGATGTCGAAGGCCTCGATGCCGCTTGCCAGTTCGATGTGCTTGCGCATCGATTCGGTCCACGGCTCCGCGCCGAAGACGCCCGCGCGCAGCGGCAGTTGCTTGAAGTCCACGCCCAGTTCGGCGGCGCGGTCAATCAGATGCAAAAAATACGTGGGCGTGCAGCAGATGGCCGTCACGCCAAAGTCCTTCATCAGCATGATCTGCCGATCCGCGTTGCCGCCCGATGTGGGCACTACCGTTGCGCCCAGCCCTTCCGCGCCGTAGTGCGCGCCCAAGCCGCCGGTGAAGAGGCCGTAGCCGTAGGCGTTCTGCAAGATGTCTCCGCGATGCAGCCCGCAGCCAGCCAGGCAGCGCACCACCACCGAGGTCCACACATCGATGTCTTCCTGCGTGTAAGCCACGACGATGGGCTTGCCTGTCGTGCCGCTCGATGCGTGCAGGCGCACCACATCTTTCATCGTGCTGGCGAAGAGCCCGAAGGGATAGGTATCGCGCAGATCGCTCTTCACCGTGAAGGGCAGCTTGGCGATGTCATCGAGCGTACGAATGTCGTCGGGCACCAGGCCGCGCTCATCCATGCGCGCGCGGAAGAGTTCGACATTCTCCCAGGATCGCAATACCACAGCCTGTAAGCGTTGTAACTGTAGCTTACGCAGATCATCCTGCGGCAGATAATCCGGCACGCTCGCCGGATGGCAGTTGTTCGCGCTGCTTTCCAAAATCGCCTTGGTCTTCATGCATTCCGTCCAAGATAAAACGCCGCTAGATTCGCCTCGTGCATCTTCTCCGCCAAGTTGTTCTTCAGCGCCGTGGTCCATGCTTCTTCAGAGAATTGCACGTGACGGCTGAGCACGCCCAACAGCGCCACATTGATGCTCTTCTTGTTCGGCAGCTTGGCTTCGTCAATCTGCGAAGGCTCAATCAGAACGCCGCCTTTGCGCAGCGCGGCAGCGTTCACCGGCACCTGATCCGCCGAGAGGACGACAAGAAAATCCGCCTCGCCGTCGGGCACCATCGGGCTGAAGACGCGCTCGCCAAAGCGCACGTCGCTCGACACCGATCCGCCGCGCTGGCTCATCCCATGCAACTCGCTCTTCTTCACGTCCACGCCTGCGCTGAAGGCCACTTCGGCCAGAATGTCGCTGGCCTTCAGCACGCCCTGGCCGCCCAATCCCGCAATCACCACATTAGTCGGCCTGCGCATCATTGCACCTCTCGAATTCCCGAATCGCGCCCGCCGCCAGCAGGCAATCCCGCCGCGCAATGACCACGGAAAGCTCCGGCTTTTCCAGGCAGCATTGAATCAATTTTTCAAACTCCGCCGCCTCTTTTACCGGATCAATCACAAAAACATTCTTGATTCCAATCGACCGCGCCAGCGCCTCAAAGTCCACCTTGCCGGTGCGCGCGTGAGCCAGTGTACGGCCCGTCCCCGGATGCTCCTGCATTCCGGTCATCGCCGTGGTTCCGTTGTCCAGGATCAGCACCACATGGCCTGTCTCCGGCGGATTGTAGACCATCTCCACCAAGCCAGTGATGCCGCTATGCACAAAGGTGCTGTCGCCGATCACGCTGACCACGCGCCGCGCCTCTGCGGCAGGCAGCGAGTGGCGCATTCCCAAGCCCACGCCGATGCCCGCTCCCATGCAGACCAGCGTGTCCATCATCTCGAAGGGCGGCAGAACTCCCAGCGAGTAGCAGCCGATGTCGCCCGGAACCAGGCAGTTCAAATTCTTCAGCGCTGTGTAAACCGAGCGGTGCGGGCAGCCGGGGCAGAGCGCCGGAGGCTTGCCCGGAACAGGCTTCGGCTCCGGCTTTTCGTCCCCTTCTAAAATCCTCCGCACACGGGCGGTATTCAGTTCGCCGAAGCGGAAGCTCTCCGGCTTGCCCTCGACATTGATGCCCGCCGTGCGCGCCGCCTCGACGAGATACGGGTCGCCCTCTTCAATCACATAACAAAGATCGACGCTCGCGGCGAACGCGCGCATCCGTTCGATGGGTAGCGGATAGGTCACGCCCAGTTTCAGCACGCTTGCCTCCGGAGCGGCCTCGCGCACATACTGATAAGCCACGCCAGATGTGATAATCCCCACGGAAGAAGAGCCGGAAATAATCTGGTTCGGCCCTTCCGCATCGTTCCATGCGGCAACCTCCGCCAGCCTCTTGCGCAGCCGCCGGTGGGCCGGCTTGGCGTAGGCCGGAATCATCACCCGCGACGGAAAATCATGCTCGAAGTGGGGTGCGCCGGGCGCGGCAACCTTCACCGTTCCGCGCCGCACAATCGTCTTGGAATGGCAAACGCGCGTGGTCATGCGCAGAAGCACTGGGCACTGCCAGCGCTCGGAAATCTCAATCGCCCGCAGCGTAAACTCGTAGGCCTCCTGGGAGTCGGAGGGCTCCAGCATCGGCACGCCCGCGGCCAGCGCATAGCGGCGGTTGTCCTGCTCGTTCTGGCTGGAGGCCATGCCTGGATCGTCGGCTGAGACCACAATCAGCGCCCCGTCCAGCCGCGTATAGGCCACGGTAAACAGAGGGTCCGCGGCCACATTCAGCCCCACGTGCTTCATGGTGACCAGCGCGCGTGCGCCGCTGAAGGCCACGCCGATAGCCACTTCCATCGCCACCTTCTCGTTGGGCGACCACTGCGCGCGCCCGCCCAGCTTTTCAAAGCTCTCCAGAATCTCTGTCGAGGGCGTTCCGGGATAGCCCGTGCCGAGCTTCACTCCGGCGTCGATGGCAGCCAAGGCAACCGCTTCGTCGCCGCTCAGCAGGGCCAGTGCATTCAATTGCTGTTGAGAATCCAAGATAAGTTCCTAAGAATGAGTCTTGAGGGTAGTTTACACCTTTGAGGAATCCCCTCGTCCCTCATTCCACCTCTCTTTTCTCGCAACATTAGACTCTCTCTAGCATCTTGTTGAGAGCAGGCAATCTATGGCAACCTCCCACACGACTTCGCTTCTGTTGCCGGGCTCGTTCATTTCGATCCGTAGAAATCCGTCCTCTCTGAGGCAATCATCAACGATGAATTGCACTTGTGAAAGCAAGATATTCATCTGAATCCATTGGAACGTGCCTGCTCTTCTTCTTATGGCCATCCATGACTGTTGCGTCTGCCTTTTTTCTGATTTCGGCGGCGTGAACATCTCCTGAAAACATCTATAAGTAATTCTTCATACAAAAAAAGAAAGTTTCTCTCTCATCTTCTCGCTGGTTGCGGACGATAAAACACTCGAAATCACTTTCACGGATGGAGTGTGTCATGAAAACCAGAGTCCTAATCGTTGTAATCTTTTTGCTCAGTTTCCTGTTTGCCTGCGTCATGGGCTGCGGCGGCAAGGCGCCTGCAACGGTAGCTGCGCCCACGCTGCAATCGATCGCCGTGACCCCAGCCGCGCCCGCAATCATCAAGGGAACGACGCAGCAGTTTACGGCCAAGGGAACGTACAGCGACTCGAGCATCGTGGATATTACTTCTTCCGTGACATGGAACTCCGGAACGCCCGGAACGGCCACCATTGCCTCCGGCGGTTTAGCGACGGCGGTGGCCGCGGGCACGACAAATATCACTGCTTCTCTAAACGGAGTATCCAGTTCAGCGGATGTGCTGACCGTCACCGCGCCAACATTGCAGTCGATTGCCATCACTCCGGCCGCGCCCTCGGTGGCCAAAGGACTCACACAGCAATTCACCGCCAAAGGAAGTTACAGCAACTCCGTCATCGCGGACATTACTTCTTCCGTGACCTGGAACTCAGCGACGCCTGGGACGGCCACGATTGCCTCTGGCGGTTTGGCTACAACGGTTGCCGTGGGCACGACGAATATCACCGCTTCTCTGAGCGGAGTGACCAGTCCGGCAGTCGTGCTGACCGTGACCGCTCCGGCGCTGCAATCTATTAATGTCACTCCCGCTGCGCCCTCGGTGGCCAAGGGACTGCCCCAGCAGTTTGCCGCGCAGGGAGTCTATAGCGACCAAAGCACGCAGACCCTGACAGCCTCCGTGACCTGGGCATCGAGCGACACCTCGAAGGCCACCATCTCCAATGTGAATGGATCTCAAGGACTTGCCAGCACCGTTGCTACGGGAACAACAACGATCTCGGCTACCGATCCCGCCACGCAAATCTCCGGCTCAACGCTGCTCACGGTGGCGCCGGCCGTAGTGACCTCCATCGCAGTCAGCGCGGCATCGCCCTCCGTAGTGGCTGGCAGCACCGATCAGTTCACAGCCACGGGAACCTACAGCGATTCGACCACCGGGAATGTCACCGCTTCCGTGGTCTGGAGTTCCGGCAACGCGAACTATGCGACCGTAGGGTCAACGACGGGCCTTGCGACAGGCGTAGCGATGGGAAGCACAACCATCTATGCAACACTCGGGCTCGTGCAGGGATCGGCTCCGCTGTCTGTCACGGCGGTCGTCCACAACTATAGCGGATCAGCCTCGGTGGGCGATTTTGTCAGCTTTACGATCGATCCAAACCAGAACACACTCACTTACCACAACATCTCAAACAGCCAGACGGGGACAATCTCTTACACGGCGAGCGCGGATGGCAGCGCAACGCTCAACGACCCTGCGGGCCATCTGCTTGCAGTTACGGAGGTTCCCGGCTACGGCATGGTGGCGTTGATGAACAACGCCGGCGCAACGGCCGACCAGCTGGCGCTGATCACCAGCATCAACCAGCAAAACATCACCGCGGACAGCTTTGACAGCCAAAGCTACAATATGTTCGAGTTTCGCACCAAGGGTGGAGGCGTGGGGATTGCGCCAATTGCCATTGACGCGAGTTCGAACTTCAGCGGCACGGAGTTCATGCCCTTCAATCTGCTGGGGCCGAATAATAGCGGCTTCAACCTCCTGCCCAACTTCCAGATGAACGCCGTAACGACTTCTCCCGCACCCGACTATTTAGTTCTGCAACTTCCCGAACCACCCGCCAATTCCGGCAAGAACTATATCTTCGGCGCGCCCAACGGAATGTTTCTCGTCGATTCCGAGGATGGATCGATGATCGGCCTGCCAAAGGCCGCATCCAAGGATTTTGATTCCAGTTGGGCCAACACCTACACCTTCACCTACTATCAAAAGAACAACGCCTACGGGCCGGATGGAAACAGCCCGGAGGCGGGCGACATCAGCGGCGGCGTGGGCACGCTGACCCTGAACTCTTCCGGCAAACTCTCGCTTCTGGATGCCAGCGGCAATACGATAGCCTCTGGGCTTTTGGTGGATGTGGCGGACACTGCCTCTCTCTTTAACGGCACAACAACCGGCGGACCCACAACCGTGGGCGAACTGGGCGATCCGTGCCATGGACTATTCACCTTCACAACGGTCAGCGGCGGGCAGACGCAGCAGGTCTTCGCGGCCTTTGCCGGAAGCACCGTATTGCTGTCGAGCTTCAAGACAGCTACCTCATTCAATCCCGGTGACAACTACGATTACTTTTATGGCGTAGGCACACCGCAGTCCACAACCTCCTCGGCTTCCAATACCGGCAACTCGACCAATCCCGGCGGATCGAGTTCGGCCAATCCTCCCGGAGCATGGAACTCGCTGGGCGGCAGTGTCTCCGCTACGGCGCAGCGGCTTTATGTGGGCAGCTCCGCGAACGGCGACCTGCTGACCTTCACTATCGATCCCAGCGCCGGAACGCTGGCCTATTACGATGTAATCAACGGCAACCGCAGCGCCACCCCTTCCACAATCACGTACACCCTCAACGGAGATGGCTCCTCGACCGTCACAGATCCCAACTCGAACGTGCTCGGCGCGCTGGAACTGCCCGATCAAGCCCTCTTTGTGGAGATGAACAATACCGGCTTCAACCTGCCCAACCCCGCGCCGCCGGACCTGGTGATCGCCCTTCCGCAGATGAATCTGACCACCAGCGACTTCGAGGGCCAGAACTACAACTTTATTCAGATGATGAACTCCAACGGCGACGAGACCATCGGCTCCATGGCCATCGACGCCAACGGTAACTTCACCGCCAATGGCGTAACTCCTCGGGCCATTTCAACCGGGAGCTACTTCCAGTACAACTTCAGCAACCTCGACCCGCTGACCTTCCCAATGGGAGATTATCCAGCGCCGTGGATTGCCACAACGGATGAAGCTGTAAGCAGCCCGCTCGATCAGCGCGGAGATTATCTCTTCGGTTATCCCGGTTCGCTGGTCGTGCTCAGCTCCGCAACGCAAGGCACATTGGTGGGCGTGCCGCAGGCCTCCGGCACGGCCTTCCAGCCAACCATCGGCGGTAATGCCATCACCGGGACCTATAAGGTAATCTTCCTCCGGCGGCAGGTCGCTGGAATTCAAAACGGCGTTGAATCCGGGCCTGACAGCACTCCCTCGGGCACGCCACCAAACTGCATCGGCGGCTGGAAGTGCTTGCAAGAAACCGACGGCGTCAGCATGGGAATCGACACGTTGGTCGTCCTGGCGAATGGCAACGCAACCCTCACGGATAACAGCAATAGCTCGACCCCATGGCACGGAATTCTGGCGCCTGTCTCCGGCAACGCATCCCTCTATGGGACCGGCAGCGATGGTTTGCTGGCGAACCCCTTGAATGGCGTCTTCACCTTCAACTTCACCTCCGGCAGCGGAGCAACGCAAACAAACAGCACGGTCTTTCTGACCTTTGTGCCAGGAACAACGCCGGCAGTTGTCTTTTCCAATTTGTCGGTTAGTCCCGGCGCCAACCCAGGCCCCAGCAGTACAAATTACCAGTACCGCTACGGGATTGGCTTCAAAACAGGCAATTAGAAACGCTAACCTCGCAACCATCCAGGCTCCCAGCACATGAACTCTTTGTGCTGGGAGCGGCCCGCAAAGGACTGCCATGCGGTTCTTTGCACTTCAGGCGGTTCATCTAGGATCGATGAATTGCCGGAAGTACAACCGGCTGCAAGATCTGTGCATGAAGCATTCTTCGAGCTCCTCGCAAGGCAATCTAAATTTTTTGCAGATCATTTCCAGCATTCTGCTACGCTGAAGTCATCTGAACTGAAACCGGGCTGACGCTCCAGGATTGGCCGCATAGAATGGAGGCGAAAATGTGCCCCCCCCCCCGGGTGTCGTTCTCTTTTTGTTCGCCTTCTTTTATCGTATCGAGCAGGAAAGCTTTTGCGAGTTGAACCAAGAACCAACTTCAACGCATGAGGCCGCGGATGGCCAGATTCAATCCCACCATCAGCACCGCTGAGGCGGGAATCACCAGCAGCGCTTTCTTCAGCCGCCGCGGATCGTCGCCGGCGATGCCGCCGATGATCCGCGAGCTAACCGCCAAACCAACCCATCCGCAGGTAATGGCGAATCCAATGGCTGTGCCGGTCATGCGTGGAAATGCGCCGCCCACGATGGCGAGTGTTGTGGGAAAGACCGGCGCCATGGAGACGCCGGCAAGGAAGACCAGCGCAAAGGCAATGCCGGGCTTGCTGGTTCGCAGCATCAGAAAGGTTGTTACCGCCATCGCCGCCGAAGCAGCCAGAGTGACATCAATCGGAGAGACGCTCATCAGGATGGGCGAAACGCCGACGCGGCCGATGAGCAGGCCCAGTGCGAATCCCAGCGAGAGTATATTCAGCGCGCGTGATTCTGGGATGCCCTGGGCGATGAGGTGGCGCGGCAGCCAATTCCACACGCCGACCTCGCAGGTGATGTAGAGGAAGAGAAAGAGCCCAAGCAGAAAGAGCAGCGGGCGGCCCAGGACAGGCCCTGCGTCCGCCAGCAGGAAGCGCGCCGCGCCGGTGGGTGGAGGCATTTTGGCTGCGGCTTGGACGGCCAGCGCGACAACGGTGAGTGAAGCGACGGTATAGCAGAGGCGAACCCAGTTGCTCTTGAAGAGATTGGCAGAGAGGAAGGGTGTGGCCAGCCCGCCCAGCCCGAAGAAGAGGTTGACAAGATTCAGAGCTATGGCGCGATGCGCTTCGCTTACATCGCTGACAAGTGCATTGGCACCGGTTACTACAATGCCGCCGCCGGCTCCGAGCAGAAACAGCAGGACGAGAATGCTGCGGAAGCCCGGCGAGCGCGGCAGGGCGTAAAGCGCAAGGGCGATGAGCGCCAAGCCGAGAACCAAGCCGAGCTTCTTGCCTTCGCTATCCAGCAGCGGGCCGACGCTGAGCGAGGCAAGAATCAGCCCCAGCGCCTGCGCGAAGGCGATGCTGCCATTCTGCGCGGGGGTAAGGCGGAAGCGCTCCGACAGGTTGGGCAAGATGGTGCCCAGCATGGCGGCAATCATTCCGTAGACGAAGATGGCGACGATGGCGGCAAAGATTAACATGAGGCGGACTCTTTCTCAGTTGCTTTTTTAAACAGCGGGAACTTCGACCCAGCCGCGCGTGCGATGGCTCTCCAACTCGGCATCCAGAATCACAAGCTGGCGCAGTCCGTCGGCAAACTGCGGGTATTCCGGCGCGCTGCCGGGCGCGGCAATCGAGGCATAAAAGCGCCGGAAGAGCTGCTTGAAGGTGTCGTCGTAGCCTTCCGTATGGCCGCCCGGCAGATCGGCGTAGGAGCGTGCTTCGTACAGCAGCAGAGCCGGGTCTTTAAGAATGATCTGATTGGCTGTGTCGCGGTGACCAACCCAAAGTTCATTGGGACGCTCTTGGTCCCATGCAACCGAGGCTTTGCTGCCGTTGATCTCGATGGCCAGCCGGTTCTTGCGTCCCGCCGAGACTTGGCTCGCCACCACGGTGCCGCGGGTGCGCGCGCCCATATGAAATAGAACTGTCCCGTAGTCTTCCGTATCAACAGCCCGCACAATGTACTCTTGCGGACCGAGGAGTTTATTGGCAAAGCTCTCCACCGAACCTTTGGGCTGCTTGCGCGTGCGGTGAAAGGTTTGCAAGTCGGCGACCAGCTCGGTGACGCGCAGGCCGGTGACGTGCTCGGCCATGTCAAACCAATGCGAGCCAATGTCGGCCATGCATCGCGAGGGGCCGCTCTTCGCTGGGTCGATGCGCCAGTTCCAATCCGTATCGTAGAGCAGCCAGTCTTGCGAGTAGCCGCCCTGCACGGAGAGGATTTCGCCCAATTCGCCGGCCTCTCTCATGCGGCGCATCTGCTGCACCATCGGGTAGTAGCGCAGATTGTGGCAGAGGCAATTGCGCAGCCCGCTCTGCGCGGCCAGCTCCATCAGTTCATGCGCTTCGGCAACCGATATGGCCAGCGGCTTTTCGCAGGCCACGTGCTTGCCCGCTTCGAGCGCCTCTTTGGCCATCGCATAATGCAACGCATTGGGCGTGCAGATATGCACCGCGTTCATAGTTGGATCGCGCAGAATCTCCCTGAAATCGTTTGAGAAAGTGGCAACTCCAATGCCTTCGCCCAAACGCCGCGCCGACTCCACACTTGAGCCAACAATCGCCGCGACCTCAACCGATTCCTGCCGCCGCAGCGCATCCAGATGAACCCGGCCCATAAAGCCGGTGCCGAAGATTGCCGTTCTGATTGGTTTCATCTTCTATCCCTCTTCTAAGTCCACCAAGCAGCCCCCGGCTGCTCGCGAATCACCAAGCCGTTGAGGAAGCGCGCCGCCTTGGTCAGCCCCTCTTCGGCGGAGAGCAGGCTGTCTTCGTGCTCAATGGAGAGTACGTAATCGTAACCGTACATGCGCAGCGTGGAGATGAACTCGCTCCACCACTCCGCGCCGTGCCCATAACCGCAGGTCCGGAAGATCCATCCGCGACGGCGCTCGTCGGTGTAAGGCTTGGTGTCCAGCACTCCAGTGCGCGGCAGATTGGCCGGATAGATCTGCGTGTTTTTGGCATGCACGTAAAAGACCGCCTCACCCAGCACGCGAATCGCGGCGATGGGATCAATGCCCTGCCAGAAGAGATGGCTGGGATCGAGGTTTGCGCCGACACTGGGGCCGGCAATGGCGCGCAGTCGAAGCAGCGTCTCCGGGCTATAAACCACAAAGCCCGGATGCATCTCGATGGCGATCTTGACCCCATGATCGGCGGCGAATCTGCCGTGTTCAATCCAATACGGCGTCACCACCTCATTCCATTGCCAGTCGAGAACCTTGAGATAGTCGGGCGGCCAGGGGCAGGTGACCCAGTTGGGAGCGGTCGAGGCGGGCGAGTCGCCAGGGCAGCCGGAGAAGTCCACCACCACTGGAATGCCTAGTCTTTCCGCCAGCAGGATGGTCTTGCGGCTGACCTCGCGGTCGCGCGCGGCGCGTGCCCTGTCGGGATGCAGCGCGTTGCCGTGGCAACTGAGCGCGCTGATCGACGCACCATGATCGACCAGCACCTTTTGAAACTCGATCAGTGCTGTGCTGTCTTCTAGCATGGCTAGATTGCAGTGCGCGTTGCCCGGATAGTTGCCCGTGCCTAGTTCCACGGTATCAATATCGAGCAGCTTGAGTTTGTCCAACACGGAAGCCAGCGAAAGCTGCGAAAGCAGCGGCGTAAAAACTCCAACGCGCATGACGGGATCTCTCCTTATTTTGCCGCGCCCTCTTCGGCGGGCCGCAACTGATAACTGACGAAAGCCACCTTGGTGCTGTCGGGCGACCAGGAAGGAACATTGATGGTGCCCTGTCCGCCGAAGAGCTTGGCGAGCACCGAAATCTTTCGGTCGCTCAGAGCCATCAGGCGAATCTGCACGTCTTTGTTGGCCGGATGCCCGGTAACTTCCGGCCCGTAAGAGAGGAAGGCCATCCACTTGCCGTCGGGCGAAATGTGCGGGAACCAGTTGTTGAATTCGTCAAAGGTGATCTGCTCCTGGTCGCTGCCATCGGTCAGCATCCTCCAGATCTGCATTTTCCCGGTGCGCTCGGAGTTGAAGTAGATGTATTTGCCATCGGGCGAATACTCAGGGCCGTCGTCCAGGCCCTTGGCGGTGGTCAGCCGCGTCTCTTCGCCGCCCGCTGCCGGAATGCTGTAGATGTCGAAGTCGCCATGGCGCTGGCCGGTAAAGGCCAGAGTCTTGCCGTCCGGCGACCAGCCGTGCCAATACGACGGCGAGTTCACGGTCACCCGCCGCGGAGCGCCGCCGCCAATGGGCGCGATATAAATTGTCGAAAGGTGGTCGGCTTGCGACTGGTCGCTGATGGCCAGCCATTTCTGATCCGGCGAGAGGCCGTGGTCGTTGTTGCAATGAATGGCTGTGCCGGTATCGATGGTCTCCGGTGTTCCGCCTGCAACCGGCAGGCGCAGGATGCGCCCCTCGCTGTTGAAATAGAAGTACGCGCCGTCGGCGGTCCAGTTGGGCGCCTCGAAGTGGCTGGGCGCGACGTAAACCACGCGGCGGTCGGTCGAGGCAATGGGCACTGTCTCCAGCGCGCTCCAAAGAACCGGCGGCCCTGTCAGCGGCGCGGGCACAGTCACTTCAATCTTCGAGAAGACGGCCTTCTCGACCACATCCTTGTCATGCGAGCAAACCCCGATGCCGATGTAGAACGATCCATGCAAGGGAACCTTGATCGATGCGCCGGAATTCTTCAGCGGTTCGCCGGCCTTGGCAGCCAGGAAGAGATAGACGAAGTCGCCGCGCTTCTCAATGAGCAGGCGATGGGGCGCGGAGAGGCTGGCTTGAATTTCGTGCGTCACCGCTCCCTGAGCGTCGCGATACTGCAGCGAGGTGAGTCCCGCGCCATGCAGCGCCACGTCGGCGTACACTGAGTCCGCATCCAGGCTCTGGCGGATCATCAGCACTGCCTTGCGATGCGGGTTGCCGCCCTGCTCGGGGAAAGCGATCTCCGCGCTCAGCGCCACATCCCCGGAGACCTGATTCCAGGCAAATTGAAATGCGTCCCCTGTGAACCAGATGTTCTCGCCGCTGCCGGTGAGTGTGTACGTGCCGCGCGCGGCATCATACTGCGCGCTACCGGCGTGCAGAACCGTGCCCAGGTCGCCGTGATCCTCAAAGATGCCCAGCGGCGAACCTTTCCGCGTATCGGCCGCAGTGGCCGAGTTGAGAAGTGACATAACCACGCTCCCTAACAAGAACAACTTTCCAAGCTTCGATTTCCGCATCATGGAACAAACCCCCGCCAATTCGTTAAAATGAACAAATCTGTAAAAATTACACAAGCTCTACTATACTGCGAAGTCTCCAACGGGTTATGTTGGGTTCCGCAAGCCTATCGCAACGTTGAGCGCGGCAAGCTGCAATTGATGTCGCCAGGCTACGACCGCTCGTGCGGCATCGGCTTTCGTAGCGCGCGGGATGCAAAGTAGAGCTGCCTCTCGCCTTGCAACAGGAGAGAGGAACAATAGGATCTGTGCGACTTACTATACGTCGCACAGATCAGCTGCTTGACGCAGACTCGCGAGCGGATCTCCCCTGGGGATGAACTCGTGCGCCACGTAGCCTTTGAACTCCAAGGCCGCAATCGCATTCATCACCCCGGTCCAATGAATTTCCTGCAAGTCATTCAACTCATGCCTGCCGGGAACGCCACCGGTATGGAAGTGCCCTAGCCAGCGGATGTTATCGCGGATGGTCTGAATCAAATCACCCTCCATGATCTGCATGTGGTAAATGTCATAGAGCAGCTTCACATGCGGTGAGTCCACCTCCTTCATCACCGAGACTCCCCATGCAGTGTGGTCGGCCATGTAATCATGGTGATCCTTGCGGCTGTTCAGTAATTCAAGATTGATTGTGACTCCGTAATCCTCAGCGATTTTCTTCAGGCGGTTCAAACCGATCACAGTGTTTCTCGCACCCTCTTCATCGGAGATTCCATTGCGATTGCCGGAGAAAGTGATCACGTTGGGAACGCCCATCTTCGCTGCCAGTGGTATGTTCTTGCGGAAGGATGCCTCGATGGAAGCATGATTCTCCACGCGGTTCAATGCGCTGTTGATCTCTCCGCCACCGGCATAACCCATGGTGCAGATCATTCCATATTTCTGAGGAATGCCCCATTCTTCAGGCTGCAAGAGATCGATGCCTTTCAAGCCAATGCTTGAGGCAAAGGCGCAGAGATCGTCAAGAGCAAACCCCTGATAGCACCAGCGGCAAACCGATTGCTGGATTCGTCCTTTTCGCGCAACCTTGCCCTGCATGCCCGCGGCAGGCGCCTCTGCAAAACCAATACCCGGCGCAATGGCGAACGCGATTCCCGCCTTCAAGATGTCGCGTCGAATTAATTTTTGTGCGTTCACGGATGCCCCTTTCTTCGATCCGAATCTCTACTGAAAATCAGCACTGCCCTCACGGAATAAAATGAAATTTATTACTGCAAATCTTTCAGCACCGTTATTCCAGACTGGGACACTGCTTTGTCATCTTCAGATTTTCCTCCGCTGAAGGCTGCTATCACATATCCGGTTTTGGTTCGCGCAATCACGCCGCCTTGCCAGCCAAACTCTCCTGTCATGGGGGTACGGTTGGAGGTGCCGCTGTCCACAAGCGTGTCAGCCATTTCCGCGGCCTTCGCGTAGGCAATCCCTAGCAGGTTATTGCCTTTGCTTTCCGCAGTAGGAGCATCCTTCATTCGGCCCACCACCATCATCTTCGAACTCCATCCCTGGATGCTGTCTCCCTCGGCATAAGCAACCACCGCCACTCCACTTATCTTCAGTTCGCCGGCGCGCTTCTCCATCGCGATGAGCGCTCGATCCGCCAGCGCGTCAAAGTGCTTGGCCGCATGGGAATCAGGTTTGCCGGCAGTTAAAAATCCCTTGGCCCACGAGTATCCCCCCGCTGATGCCATGCCCGCCATCAGAATCATCGCAAATGCCAACATCTTCATCATGAATCTCCTTTTCTCATTTCGAAATGGACTTTACTCCTTTCATTGAGGTGCGAGAGAGCGGCCCCGAATACTCCAGCAATTCATGATAGGCCATGGCGCGTGCCGCAAGCGAGAATCTGCGGCTCATCTCCTGCTTGTTCTTTGCGCATCGAATATTAGTCTGAGGGGAACACAAGCAAGCGCTGGCTGGTTTTCTGCCGCATCTTGAGCCTGTCGAGAAAGTACGCCCCGCTTCTATGAGGCAGGTTCCTTGTCTAAGATGATGAGACAGGGGTCGGGCTTGTTTGCGTCCCATCGAACCGGATAGAATTGTCATTGATTGTTTTCTGCTTTGCGTTTCTGCAAGAGGTTGATAGGATGGCATTTGGTGTCCCTGTTGTGCTGCCGTCACTTTTCAGGGTGTTCTCGTCCCCTCTAATTCGACTCCAGCATATCACTCGTACACAATGACAGTTTAACCTGCTTATCTTATTGATTCTAAATGGCGGGAGTAGGTCAGTGGCGGAATGTCAGCTTCCCAAAATGGATAATCGTATTATTATCAACAACTTACAGGAATGCTAAGTAGCCAAAACGAGTCCTAGAGAGTCAAGAACAATTTTTATAATGGTCTCGAAAATGGTGTTTCCTCTTTATTCATACCGGTTTCGACATCCCACCATTTTCCCCGCCACGGCAATTTCCCGCGCCATTTTCAACACCATCTTAAAGTGGCCTGAGCGTACCAACAAAAAGTGACGTTCTGCGCCGGTTGGTACTGGCGCGGTTGTGAAAGTTGCCAACTTGATCGCAATCGTGGTTGGCCGTTATCCGGCGCGCCTCAGATACTGAGAGCACTATTCATACTCGATCCTAATGGTGTCGCCACGCCAACCTCAATTTGGCGCAGCAGGCTCACGATCTGCTCTGGAAAATTCTTTTCCCCGTCTGCCATTCAGGGCTCCTCTAAGTACCAGTTTGTCGCACTGCAACTGGCACAAAAAACACTGGGCACTCTGAGGCGCCGTACCTGCACAAATCGCGGCATACAGGAAACACCTTAGGGTCAGAGTAAGTGCTTTCGTGTTATGGCTTCAATGAGTCGATCAATTTGCGCCGGCTCAACTATATGTCTTCCTGGGGCTGACGGAAATTGATGTGGATGCCGCGATCTACGAAGCCTTCTGGGCGCCTCGGCATCCCTAAGGCGCTTGCGTTGGGCCGCGACTACTTTGGTTTGGGGTGTCTGGGCAACAGAGAGCCGACATTCGGGTACGAGGCTGCTACGTTCTTTCATTACAAAAGGAAAGATGCAAGGCAACGGGGGATCCATGAAAAGAAACGGTCAGAATATTGCAACGGCAGTTGCCAATAGCGAATCAGGCGCACTCAACAAAAACGGTGGCCATTCGATTCAATTTGCGGGTGAGGATTCCTCCGTGCTGACGGCGATCCTCGCGTGTCTTCAGACGATGCGCCAGGGAGAGTTTTCCGTACGGCTTCCCGGCACCTGGACCGGAATCCCGGGAAAGATCGCCGATACGTTCAATGAGATTGTCGAGGCCAACCAGCAGATTGCTTGGGAGTTGAAGCGGATTGGGCAAGTTGTGGGCAAAGAAGGCAGGACACGTGAGCGCACGCGCTTTCATCAATCCAAAGGGGCGTGGGGCGAGATGGAGATCTCGGTCAATACGCTGGTGGAAGACTTGCTCCGGCCAACCACCGAGGTCACCAGGGCGATTGCCGCGGTAGCCCAGGGGAACCTGACCCAGACAGTGCGGCTGGACGTTGATGGCCGCCCGCTGCAAGGCGAATTCCTGCGCTCGGCGAATATCGTCAATACGATGATTCAGCAGCTCGGTGTCTTCACGGAAGAGGTGACGCGCGTGGCGCGTGAAGTCGGCACGGAAGGCAAGCTGGGCGGGCAGGCGCAGGTGCCCGGCGTGGCCGGCACTTGGAAGGATCTGACGGATTCCGTCAACTCAATGGCCAGCAACCTGACGGGGCAGGTGCGCAACATCGCCGAGGTTGCCACCGCCGTAGCCAGCGGCGATCTCTCGCGCAAGATTACCGTCGATGTCCGCGGCGAGATTCTCCAACTCAAAGAGGCCATCAACACCATGGTGGACCAACTGCGATCTTTTGCCTCCGAAGTGACCCGAGTAGCTCGCGAAGTCGGCACAGACGGCAAACTTGGCGGTCAGGCTGTGGTGGTCGGTGTGGCCGGCACATGGAAGGATCTCACGGATTCGGTCAACGCCATGGCCGGCAACCTGACGGCGCAGGTGCGCAATATCGCCGAGGTCACAACGGCCGTGGCGCGCGGCGATCTGTCGCGCAAGATCACGGTGGATGTGAAGGGCGAGATCCTCGAACTGAAGGACACGATCAATACGATGGTCGATCAGCTCAATGCCTTCGCCGGTGAAGTAACTCGCGTCGCGCGCGAAGTGGGCACCGAAGGCAAGCTGGGCGGACAAGCACAGGTGCCCGGCGTGGGCGGGACGTGGAAGGATCTTACCGACAATGTCAACTTCATGGCCAGCAACCTCACCGGCCAGGTGCGCAACATCGCCGAAGTGGCAACCGCGATTGCCAATGGCGATCTTTCCCGCAAGATCACGGTCGATGTTCGCGGAGAGATCTTGCAACTGAAAGAGACGCTCAACACCATGGTCGATCAGCTCAACCGTTTTGCCGGCGAAGTGACGCGCGTGGCCCGCGAGGTGGGCAGCGAAGGCCGTCTGGGCGGACAGGCCAACGTGCCGGGAGTCGCCGGCACGTGGAAGGATCTTACCGACTCGGTGAACTCGATGGCCGGAAACCTCACCGGTCAGGTGCGCAACATCGCCGAGGTGACGACGGCCGTGGCGCGCGGCGATTTGTCGCGCAAGATCACGGTGGACGTGAAGGGCGAAATTCTCGAACTGAAAAACACGATCAATACGATGGTGGACCAACTGAACGCATTCGCGGGAGAGGTGACGCGCGTGGCCCGCGAAGTGGGCACGGAAGGCAAGCTGGGCGGGCAGGCGCAGGTGCCGGGCGTGGCTGGTACCTGGAAAGACCTCACCGACAATGTGAACTTCATGGCCAGCAACCTTACCGGTCAGGTGCGCAACATCGCCGAAGTCGCCACCGCTGTTGCACGCGGCGATCTGTCGCGCAAGATCACGGTGGACGTGAAGGGCGAGATTCTCGAACTCAAGGACACGATCAATACCATGGTGGACCAGTTGCGCTCGTTTGCATCGGAGGTGACGCGAGTCGCTCGCGAAGTGGGCACCGATGGCAAGCTGGGCGGGCAGGCGCAGGTGCCGGGCGTCGGCGGCACCTGGAAGGATCTCACCGATTCCGTCAACTCCATGGCCAGCAACCTTACCGGGCAGGTGCGCAACATCGCCGAAGTCTCGACGGCAATTGCCAGCGGCGATCTCTCGAAGAAGATCACGGTGAACGTCAGCGGCGAAATCCTTTTGCTCAAAGAAACCATCAATACAATGGTCGATCAGCTCAACGCCTTCGCCGGAGAAGTAACGCGCGTCGCGCGCGAAGTTGGCAGCGAAGGCCGTCTCGGCGGACAAGCCAACGTGCCGGGAGTCGCCGGTACGTGGAAAGATCTGACCGACTCGGTCAACTCGATGGCCGGAAACCTTACCGGCCAAGTGCGCAACATCGCCGAGGTGACGACGGCGGTAGCCCGCGGCGACTTGTCGCGCAAGATTACGGTGGACGTGAAAGGCGAAATCCTCGAGCTCAAGAACACGATCAACACCATGGTGGACCAGCTCAATGCATTCGCCGGAGAAGTGACGCGCGTGGCGCGCGAAGTCGGCACCGACGGCAAGCTGGGCGGGCAAGCGCAGGTGCCGGGGGTGGCCGGGACGTGGAAAGATCTCACGGACAACGTCAACTTCATGGCCAGCAACCTGACCGGCCAGGTGCGTAACATCGCCGAAGTCGCAACGGCAATCGCGAATGGCGATCTCTCCAAAAAAATCACGGTGGATGTGCACGGCGAAATCCTGCAACTCAAGGAAACGCTGAATACCATGGTGGAGCAACTGCGTTCGTTTGCCGCCGAAGTAACACGCGTCGCCCGCGAGGTGGGCAGCGAAGGCCGTCTTGGCGGTCAGGCGAACGTGTCGGGAGTGGCTGGCACCTGGAAGGATCTCACCGACTCCGTGAACTCCCTGGCTGGGAACCTTACCGGCCAGGTGCGCAACATCGCCGAGGTGACGACGGCTGTCGCCCGCGGCGATCTGTCGCGCAAGATTACGGTGGACGTCAAAGGCGAAATTCTCGAACTTAAGAACACCATCAATACGATGGTCGATCAGCTCAATGCCTTCGCGGCCGAGGTAACGCGCGTGGCCCGCGAAGTCGGTACGGAGGGCAAGCTCGGCGGGCAGGCGCAGGTGCCGGGTGTGGCAGGCACATGGAAGGATCTCACCGACAACGTAAACGTGATGGCCGCCAATCTGACGGAACAGGTGCGCGGCATTGTGAAAGTTGTGACCGCCGTCGCCAATGGCGAATTGACTCAAAAGCTGACCGTGAACGCGAAGGGCGAGGTTGCGGCTCTGGCCGAAACCATCAACAACATGACGAATACGCTGGCCACCTTCGCCGACCAGGTTACAACCGTAGCGCGCGAAGTTGGCGTCGATGGCCGGCTTGGCGGGCAGGCCAACGTGCCGGGCGCCGCCGGAACCTGGAAAGATCTCACGGGCAATGTCAACCTGCTCGCCGACAATCTGACCAACCAGGTGCGAGCCATTGCCGAGGTGGCCACGGCGGTCACCAAGGGCGATCTCACTCGTTCCATTCAAGTGGAAGCCAGCGGTGAAGTGGCTGAGTTGAAAGATAATATCAACACCATGATCGACAATCTCCGCCTGACGACCGATCGCAACACCGAGCAGGACTGGCTCAAGACGAATCTGGCCCGATTCACCGGCATGTTGCAGGGACAGCGCGATCTGACGACGGTGGGACGGATGCTCCTGTCGGAACTGTCCACCCTGGTGAGCGCCCAACAAGGAGTGATCTATCAGATGGGGAGCGAAGAATCTTCGGAGATGGTGCTGCTCTCGGTGTTTGCGGGCGACAGCGAGGATGGGCATCTTCGCCGCTTGAAAATCGGTGAGGGGCTGGTGGGACAATGCGCGGCAGAGAAAAAGCGGATGCTCATCTCGGATTTGCCGCCAAACACGATTTCGATTCGGTCGGGTTTGTTCGAAGCCGTTCCGCGAAGCGTGATTGTGCTGCCTGTGCTCTTCGAGGATCGTGTCAAGGCCGTTATCGAACTGGCTTCTTTGAGCACCTTTACAGCCTCCCATCTGGCATTTCTCGAGCAGCTGACGGCCAGCATCGGCATCGTGCTCAACAGTATCGAAGCCACCATGCAGACGGAAGGCCTGCTCAAGCAATCCCAGCAACTGGCGACCGAACTTCAGGTGCAGCAAAAGGAGTTGAAGCAAACCAATGAGCAGTTGGCGCAAAAAGCGCAGCAGCTCGCGGAACAGAACGTCGAGGTCGAACGCAAGAACCAGGAAATCGAGCAGGCCCGCCGCGCCTTGGAAGACAAGGCCAAGGAACTGGCTTTGACTTCGAAATACAAGTCCGAATTCCTGGCCAATATGTCCCACGAGTTGCGCACCCCTCTCAACAGCATCCTGGTTCTGGGCCAACAACTCAGTGACAACCCAGATGGCAACCTGACCGCCAAGCAAGTTGAGTTCTCCCGCACCATTCATGGCGCCGGCACAGACCTGCTGAACCTGATCTCCGACATTCTTGATCTGTCGAAGATCGAGTCGGGGACAGTTTCGGTGGAGGCGGAAGAAGTCTTCTTCGCCAGCCTGCTCGACACCGTCGAGCGCCCCTTCCGGCACGAGGCGGAGAACCGCCATCTCGATTTCGAGGTACATTCCGATCCCCAATTGACGCGCAGCCTGGTGACCGATTCCAAGCGCCTGCAGCAAGTACTCAAGAACCTGCTCTCCAACGCTTTCAAATTCACTGAACAGGGATGTGTCCGCCTGACTGTCTCGCCTGTTTCGAGTGGTTGGAGCGAAGATCATCCGGTTCTGGCAACGGCAGGGTCGGTAGTCGCCTTTGAAGTGGCCGATACCGGAATTGGAATTCCTTTCGATAAACAGAGGATTATCTTCGAAGCATTTCAGCAGGCAGACGCTGGCACCAGCCGCAAGTATGGCGGAACCGGCCTCGGGCTGGCGATCAGCCGCGAACTGGCCAGCCTGCTGGGAGGCGAGATTCAGTTGCGCAGCGCTCCCGGCAAAGGAAGCACCTTTATCCTGTACCTGCCGCAGACCTATATGGGCGCCTCCGGCGGCAGCGGGACCGCGGCGGAGCGAAAAATGCTTTCGTCCGCTTCACCGCGTCAGTTGCCCATTGCCGGCATTTCAGAGCACTTGGTCGAGCGGATTGCCGATGACCGGGAAAATATTCAACCTGGGGATGCGGTGCTGCTGATCGTCGAAGACGACTTGCACTATGCCCGCGTATTGTGCGATCTTTCGCGGGATAAGGGATTCAAGGTTCTTGTCGCCACCCGCGGCGCGGAGGCACTGGAGCTGGCCCGCGAGTATCATCCGACAGCCGTATCACTCGACGTATTCCTGCCTGACATGCTGGGCTGGACGGTACTGAACCACTTGAAGCAGGAAGCGGCCACACGGCACATTCCGGTGCAGATGTTGACTCTGGACGAGGACCGGCATCATGGTTTAGCGCGAGGGGCGTTCGCATTTGTAACCAAGCCCACCACACAGAAAGGGATCGAAGCAGCGTTAATGCGGATCAAGCAGTACGCCGCTCAACGCCGTAAACGGCTGCTGGTGGTGGAGGACAACCAGGCAGAGCAGCTCACGATCAAAGCGCTGCTCGAATATAAAGACATTGATATTACTTCGGCTGCCACGGGGGCGGAGGCACTCGCTGCCGTCAATGAACAGGCCTTCGACTGCGTTGTCCTTGATCTGCGTTTGCCCGATATGTCAGGATTCGAAGTATTGGAGCGCTTCCGCGACACTCCGGCGCTGAGCGACCTGCCGGTCGTTGTCTTTACAGGGAAGGAACTATCGCCCGAAGAAGACGCCCGTCTCCATAGCTTAGCGCGCAGTGTGGTAGTCAAGGGAGTCGAGTCGCCGGAACGGCTGCTGGACGAGACGGCTCTGTTCCTGCATCGCGTGGTAACGGACCTTCCGCCGGAAAAGCAGAGAATGCTCGAGAAGTTGCATCGCTCGGATGACGCTCTTGTGGGAAAGAAAGTGTTGGTGGTGGACGATGATGTGCGAAATATCTTCGCGCTCAGCAGCGTGCTGGAACGGCGGGGCATGACCGTTCTTAGCGCCGGCACGGGCCGCGAAGCGATCGCAACGCTGGAGTCGACGGCCGATGTTTCCATTGTGCTGATGGATATCATGATGCCGGAGATGGATGGGTACGAGACCATGCAGGTAATCCGCCAGAAATCTGTATTTCATCGCTTGCCAATCATTGCGCTCACGGCAAAGGCAATGAAGGGGGATCGCGAGAAGTGTCTCGAAGCGGGTGCATCGGAGTACCTGGCCAAACCGGTTAATACGGAGCAGCTGCTTTCGGCACTTCGCATGTGGCTTCACCGCTAGATCCGTGAGCACATTAAAAGATATGGAGTTAGCGGCAGGTCTAAGGGGCGGAGAAAACTGATGACCACGAAAGACAAAGTTAATATCCTCATGGTGGACGATCAGCCGGCCAAATTGTTGAGCTATGAGGTTCTGCTCGGCGCACTGGATGAGAATCTGATCAAGGCCACCTCCGGTAGGGAAGCCCTGGAACATCTGCTCAAAACCGATGTTGCCATCGTCCTGATGGATGTAAGCATGCCGGAGCTCGACGGTTTCGAGCTGGCGAGCATGATTCGCCAGCACCCGCGCTTTCAGAGAACTGCAATCATTTTTATCTCCGCTGTGCATCTGACGGACATGGACCGGCTTAAAGGATATGAGCATGGAGCGGTGGATTATATTTCCGTCCCGGTCGTTCCAGAACTTCTGCGGGCAAAGGTAAGTTTGTTCGCCGAACTGCACCGCAAGACTCGCCAACTGGAAGCCCTCAATCAAGAGCTTGAAGAGCGGGTTGCGGAGAGGACCCAGGAACTGGAGGCCAAAGCTGAAGCCTTGCAGGCGCTGAACCTCGAGCTGGCCCAAAAGAATCTGGAACTCGATGCGATTGTCCATACTGCTCCCGATATCATTTTCAGCAGGCAGCCGAACGGCATCCGTGATTACCTCAGCGATCGATTTTATGAATATACCGGCGCCGCGGCGGACTCGGCGGTCGGCATGGGCTGGTGGGATTACGTGCATCCCGACGACAGGAAACAAAGTCAGCAGCGTTGGTTGGACTGTGTTCAATCCGGAGAGAATTACGAGGTGGAATATCGCTTGCGCGGCAGGGATGGAGACTATCGCTGGTTTCGCGCTCGCGCCGTGCCTATCAGAAATCAAATGGGAAGCGTCATTCGATGGTACGGTACATGTTCCGATATTCATGACAGCAAGCTGCTCGAACAATCGATTCGCGACAATGCCGCTCAATTGGAAAAGATGGTCGATGTGCGAACCGCCGAATTGCGGCGTCTTTCTGCTCGCCTGATGACCGCGCAGGATGAGGAACGCCGCCGCATCGCACGCGACCTGCACGATGGGCTGGGACAGGACCTTGCCGTGGCCAAGATTGTATTGGCCAGGGTTGTGCAACAAAGTTCATCCCTATCGGACAAGCAGGCATGCATTGACGCAAGCGACACGATCGATCATGCGATTCAACAGGTGCGCAGCATTTCGCATCTCCTCCACCCGCCTTTGCTGGACGAAGTTGGTCTGCTCTCAGCGCTGCGCTGGTACTTGGAGGGATTGGAGGAGCGCAGCGGGATTGAAACCTATCTCGATATCCAGCCGAGCAATTTCACCCGGCTCACACCTGACCTGGAAACCGCGGTCTTTCGAATAGTTCAGGAGGCGCTCACCAACGTGTTCCGGCATTCGGAGGCACGTAAGGTCTGGATCGGGTTGACTCAAACAGAAAGTTCAACCGTCATAACAGTGCGGGATGACGGCAAGGGAATCGGAAAGAAGATTGCGGAGCTACAGCCAGAAAGTGTTGGAATTGGCATTGGGGGGATGAAACAGCGGGCCAAGGAATTTGGTGGAGAGCTGCGGCTGACCAATACTCAGCCGGGCACGCTGGTTGAACTCGTGATTCCTTCTGCGCGGGAGGCCTCACGAGAGGTGGTTAGTGCTTAGCGCACTAGCCTGTTCCCGCACTGATCGCGCCCGCTTCCCTTATTGAGCTGAATAGCGTTTCGGTATGGGCGCGCCACTCCGCCAGCGGGCCGGTGCCTGCGAATGGGGCGGTTCAAGGATCCCGGCACAATTGGCGTACGCAGCCGTCACATTACCATCAAAACTGTATTCGGAGAGGGTGCAACTCCTCGAACTGCAAATAGACCCGCGCCCGCAAGGTGCTGAATCTCCCAGCTGCGGGGTGCGTCATTTCAATAATTCTTAGGCGCGATCCGGCCCGTTTTACAGCATGTGGAAAAACTTGCGGGCTCGGTTTCCTGAAAATAAATACACCCCAAAGTACAGCAAGGTTTGTAAGGAATTACAGAGCGGACCCGATACGAGATTCGTGCCGGTTTCTTTAATCTCCCCTAGTAAGCTGAATGATTCCTGAATCCAGAAGAGCGGATATTCGACTTCACGGAGAGCATCCCTGTATGGCCTATAAGCCCCTCGCCGCCGCCCTCCACGCGCCCCTGGCCTCGCTCTATTTATGTGCCGACGAGCTATGTGGCGAAGTCTCCAACTGCTCGACTCAATGCCTCGCCTGCGCGAATTTCAACGTTATCTCGCTGGCATCGGCGCTCAACCGGGAACCGCAGTCCCATGGGCCAGGAACCGGCCGCATCTCTTTCCGGAAGCGATCGCCTGTGCGAACTGCCTTATGTTATGGCACAGCCTGCAAGCAGCGAAGGAGGCTGCGCAATCCTCATCTAAAAGGACAAATGTATGTAGCGCTAGAGTCTTTTTCCAATTCGAAGATGAAAGCGGGGCGGCTGTCGAGAACGTTTGAGGCACAGCCTCTGGGCAGAGAGCGAAGGAGGCGCGGCAAGAATTCGCCATGGTCAGTTCGTTCTGGCTGAACGGCTGATATTGAGGCCGTGGAATCAAAGAGTTTTCCTGATGATTAGCAAAAAGCATTCGGCGCCCGCAACCCGACGGGCTGCCAATCCTATCCGAAGGGGCAATAAGATGAATACCAGTGAAACGGTAACCGTGATAGAAGTACCAGCGCGATTGAACCACGGGGGCACAAAAGCGTTTTTGGGTCAGTTTCAGCCGCTGCTCCAATCGGAAGGCGTACGGATCGTTCTGGACTATGCCCATGTCCGGTACGTGGATAGTACCGGACTCGAGGCGCTGTCGCGCTGCGTGCAGGAGGCTCTGAGGCGCAATAGCGATCTGAAACTCGCTGCGGTTTTGCCGGCGTCGAGAGTGATCCTGGAGTTTATTCGGGCCGATCATTTATTCGAAACGTTCGAATCCATGGAGGAAGCAATGCAGAGTTTCCTCTCAATTCCGTCACATACGATTCCGCAAAAGCGGCCGCGCCTCGGCGTTCGCGAACCTCAGGGAGATTTCATAGTTGCTGGATAATCGAGACCTGGCGCCGTTGAAGTCATGAAAAGGCTGCGGAAACGAAGATGGTATGGATCAAAATCCGCGCACACTCCGTTTGGTGCAGGTTGCCAGCAACAAGACACTTGGTGGATTGCGTCGCCATTTCCCGTGCCGGTTAGAATGAGGAGAATCGCGCGTGGTTAGAATTCTTGTGGCAGATGACAACCCGATGGTGCGGCACTATCTTCGCTCCGCCCTCGAGCAGCAGGACGGCTGGTGGGTCTGCGACGAGGCGAGGACAGGAGGCGAGGTTCTGCAGAAAGTTCAAAAAACGCTTCCTGATATTATTCTGCTAGACTTCCAAATGCCGGAATTGAACGGACTTGATACAGCCAGGCAAATTTCGCGGCTTTTTCCTGACATTCCGATCCTGATGGTCACGGTTCACTTCTCCAAACAGCTCGCTGTGGCCGCTCGAAGCGTAGGGATTCGCGGAGCATGCGCGAAGTCGGAAGTCGCTTCTATTGTAGACGGGGTGGAAGCCCTGTTGCGCCTGGAAACCTATTTCCCTGTGATCAGTATCAATGGCGTCTAAAATCGAACAACATTTGGAATATCGGCAATCGAAATACAGGATTCGCTGTATTCTGGTTGAGAGTCTATAGGTGCTAGTTTGGTTGAAGGCGCCTACTCGTGTTCGAAGATAACGAATCTCCAGACAGAGGCTCGCGACAACAATGCTCGGTTTAAGATGGGCTAACCTTCGGACGATATTAGGAAATGGGCCATGGCGATTCGTATTCTTGTGGTGGATGATCATTCGGCAGCCAGGAATGGGTTGAAGACCCTGTTAAGGGAGAAGTCGAATTGGGAAGTGGTGGGGGAAGCTTCGGACGGGCTGGAAGCCTTGGACAAGGCCGGCAGTTTGCAACCCGATGTCGTACTGCTCGACATCACCATGCCGAAAATGCATGGTCTCGAAGTTTGCCGGTTGCTCAGGAAGAAGATGGATGCCCCCGAGATTCTGATCGTTTCCCAACATGATTCTCCGCAAATGATGCGGGAGGCATTGGACGCGGGGGCAAGAGGGTATGTCGTGAAGTCCAACGCTGGACGAGACCTGTTGGAGGCGGTAGATGCGGTGAGCCAGCATCGCGTGTTCGCGCCACAGGTTCGACGAGAGAATTCTACTTTGTCTTGAGGGCCGGCATCATCCGCGGCAAATGGAGTTGCGCGAGGTATACCTGAGGGAGTTTCCATGAAACTGCGTATCCTGTTGGCCGACGATCACGAGATCATGCGCCGGGGTTTATCTGACCTGCTGCGTGCACACGAAGGATGGGAAGTCTGCGGGGAAGCGTCGGACGGACGCGAAGCGCTTGAATTGGCCAAACGATTAAAACCGGATGTCATCATCCTGGACATTGGCATGCCGAATCTGAACGGCCTTTCCACCACACGTCAACTGCTGCAGCATGATCCCAACTATAAAATCATCATTCTCACAATTACCGATTCCGAACAGGTGATCCGGGAAGCTCTGGATGCCGGTGCTCGTGGCTTCGTGTTGAAGTCCGATGCGGCGCGGGATCTGGTGTCCGCCGTTGAAGCCCTACAGAGCAAGCGCATGTTCTTCACGCCGCGCGTGAACGATCTGGTACTCGCCGGATTCCTCGAGAAAGGGCATGCTATTCCCAAGAGTGGACCCCCTAATCTGCCGACCCTGACCGCTCGCGAGCGTGAGGTCACTCAACTTCTGGCGGAGGGAATGAGTTCCAAGGAAGTCGCTTCTCTGCTGAACTTGAGCACGAAGACGGTGGAAACGCACCGCAGCAATATCATGCGAAGACTCAGCTTGCACTCGATTCGCGACTTGGTCGTATATGCCATCAAGAACAACATCATTCAGATCGAAGTGCCCCTTTGAGTCAAGGGTGGTCCACCAAAATACGTTACCGGGCGATCCGCGCCTTGAAGATCGCGCACTGCCGGCTGTGCGATCGAACGCGATGCAGATTCTATGATCAGTGGCTCCTCCCGTCTGCGCTCTCAACCAAATAGACTGCTTGGACAAACATAAGGTCTACAGAAAATTTATGCAGGGAAATATTGATTTGCTCCTTGCCGCAGCGCCGTCAGCCAGTCAGCCAGGAAGCAGCGGAGTTGTGCGGGCGCGCGCAGCCAAAGATGCGCACTGCTGGGCCGCCATCGAGGGCGCACTAACACGCACAAACCTCTGCCCGATAGAGCCTGAAATGCATCCTCGTCGGTGGCATCGTCGCCCAGGTAAGCGACGGGCGTATCGTCAGGAAACTCTTCCAGCAACATGCGAACGGCATCGCCTTTGTTGTGGCCGGTACGCAACTCCATGCCCCCATCGAAGGGAAACAGTTGCAATCCAGCACGACTCGCGAATGGGAAAAACAGGTGTTCAGCATACTCGCGAGCGGATTGAGATTGGCGTCTGGATAGGCCGCGCCAATGCAGTGCAATGGCATTCCATTTGTTCTCAACTCTGATCCCTTGCGGAAGTTGGATGGATTGCAATAGCTCACGAGCGCCGGCCAGTGCCTGAGTATCTGCGGACGGCAACTCCTCTCGTTCAAGCCTACCGTCTGGATGAAGCCGTTCAGCTCCATGCAATCCCCAAATATCCGGTGGAACAAGCAAAGGAAGCAGTTGACGCACGTCTTGAGCCGGCCTTCCTGTAACTACCGCAAGGCGCGTACGGCCGGAGTTCTGGATCTGCTGAAGTAACTCGGTAATTCCCGGCCATGGCCGCACTCTTGGCGGATCGATTTCAAACGGCGCCAAGGTTCCATCAAAATCCAACACCAAAGCGCTTCTGCGCGCTGAGGCCACTGAGCGAAAGAACTCTTCAGTGGACATATCAAGTGGATAGTCCGCGAAGGTACGGACAGGCTCCAATAAGGTTGGCATGAATCATCTCCGTAGTAGGATTATTACTGCCATCCTCTAATTGAATTAGAGAGAAAGGACAGGGGTTAAGAGCGAGCCGTGCTGCCGCCAGCGCTCATGCCGATTTGCGGAACGAGCGATTGAGAGACACCGCCAGAAGTTCATCCTCGATTTGCACGGCACAAAGGTCCGTCAGCATCGAGGACGCCCATCGATACACATTGTTCTCCTTCACCTGCTGCCTCATGCGCTGCATCCGCAAGCGCCTCTCCGCCTGGTTCATGCACAGCCCGGCGTGAATGGCCTCGCACACCTGTTCCGTATCGTAAGGGTTGATCAGAAGAGCATTCTTAAGTTCTTGAGCGGCTCCGGTAAAGCGGCTAAGCACCAACACGCCATCGCCATCGTTGCGAGCTGCCGGATACTCCTTGGCAACCAGATTCATGCCGTCGTGAAGGGAAGTTACCAGGCAAAGGTCGGCGGCCCGATAAAATCGCGCCACCTCGTCGTGGCTGAACTGACGTTCAATCAGAATGATCGGCTTCCAGTTCGACGTCTGGTAACGGCGGTTGATGCGCTCAACGGCTTCCCTCACCTGGAAGCGCAATCCCACATAGCTAGGAATGCGCGTACGGCTTGGAGAGGCTATCTGCGCGAAGACAATCTGCTCGATGTACATTGGGTGCTTTTGAAACAAGTGCTCGATCGCGAGCAGCCGCTCCACGATACCCTTGGTATAATCCAGGCGGTCCACACCCAGCAGTAGACGCTTGCCTTCGATCCCCAGCTCGCGGTGCAATGAGCCTGCGGCGCCGGCAGTTTTGCTTAACAGAGCCATCCCGCCTGCATGCTCCCCGTTTGTAGAATCACCGATCTTCACTGGCTTCGCGTTTTCCCCGTTGACTTTAATCTCCGGTTCGCCGCTCGTGAAAGGCTGCGCCGCGGTCTTATGCTCGTCCCATGCCACGCTGATGGGGTAGGGGCGGACCACGGAATGATGTTCATTGCGCCGGACGCTGAAGTGTTCTCGATCTGTTCTCGCCTCTAATACCCGGTCCACAGTTTCGAGAAAATTGTTGCAATGCGCCTGCAAATGAAATCCGATGACATCGGCGCCCAGCAATCCATTCATCAACTCCGCCTGCCAGGGACAGATGCCGAAGGTTTCGGCATTGGGCCAGGGAATGTGCCAGAAAATTGCCACGCGCGCATCGGGCCGCGCCAGTTTGATGATTCGCGGCAGAAGAGCAAAATGGTAATCCTGCACGAAGACTACAGGATGATTGATTCCGCGCATTTCTTCCAACAGCACTTCGCAGAATTTGGAGTTTACATTCTTGTAGCAGCTCCAATCACTGGCGCGAAAGATAGGCCGGGTGTGCGCGATGTGACAGAGAGGCCACAGCCCTTCATTGCAGAAGCCCTCATAGTAGCCTGCTTCATCCTCAGGCCTGAGCCATACCCTGCGCAAAGTATAGCGCATCTCGTCGGGCGGAACGCGCAACCGATCATGCTCATCGACGAACATATAGTCTTCGCTGCCGCTGCCATGCGCGATCCATGTGCCGTTACAGGCCTGCAAAATGGGCTCAAGAGCAGTCACCAGTCCGCTGGGAGGCACAATGCACTCGGTTTCTCGTCCGCGCCGTACATGCATATACGGCTCCCGATTGGAGACGACCAGTAGCCTGTCGCCGCCCAGGCGTTCGCGCACATGCACAGCCAGGCGGTCCGCCGTCCATAGGTTTTCCGCACGGTCGCGAAGCCGCGCTTCGGTTTCGGCCGTCTCCCGCGCCCTGGTCAGATTCTCGGCAAGGGATGTCACTTCTTTAGCGAGCGGAAGCAGATAGCCAAACTCGCTCGTGCCCTCTTCGACTTCAGCTTGACCATGCCGCAACCGGCGCAGCCACTCCGCCGCGCGCATCACCGGCCGCTGCAAAAACCACCGAACCATCAGCAGAGTAACCGCAACGACCAGAACGACCATCGCCGCAATGCGAAGAAAACTGCGCCGCCAAACTTCAATTCCTTCGGCGCGGATATAATCCGCATCGACCGTCATCAGCAGAGTGCCTGCCGTTCCCTCTCCATCGTGCAGAGGCTTGGCGTCTTCGTACCAAAGTCCGATAGGCTGGCCAATATGGGTGAGTTTATAGAACCATGGCGCTGTATTTACTCCGCCATGACCATTTGCTTCCGGAATTCGGACAAATGCACTTACTTCCTTGTCCTCGTTGCGCGTGCGCTCCATAAGGTTAGCGGGAACCTTCGCCAATGGTGGAGCATCGCCCGTGGAGGCAAGGAGTTTTCCCTGATTATCGAAGACCGCCAAGGCCGGCTGATCCGGCTGAGTGCGCAGACTCCGAAGCATCTCTGGCCAATCCACCGGGGCTCCCATGACGAGTCGTTGTTCGATCTGTGGTTGCAAGCCGGCTCCGAACCATTGCGTCCTTCGCGCAAGGTCGGCTCGCAATATATGCTTATGCGCCAATACATCAAAATAGGTTGACGCAAGAGAGATCAGCGTGATTCCAAGCAGAAGAGCCGCAACGAGTCTCAGCCGAAAGAAATGCATGGTGTTTTCCCTCCAGAAGGAGTCAGAGAAACCCTATTCGCGAACTGCAGTGTTTGGGACTTCAACAGGTCAAGCCGAGGGAGCGGCTCTTGACTTAATTGGATCGCGCTCTAGCGGCGCCTCCCGCCATGAGCGCCGCCGCGATATCCAGGGAGAGCGTGTTCGACGCCTGCATCATGTCCGGCGTCGCCTACATGGCCTCGTCCATCCCGCGCCTCGTTCCCGTGGAAGTGGTTGAACTGTTCCGCACCGTGTTCCGGCAGCGGTCCAATGTAACCGTGGTGTGGGTCAAAACGGTTGTCGACGTGGCCGTAAAAGCCGTGGGGGCCGTGAAACCAGGGACCGGCTCCAATAAACACCCCGCCAACGAACCAATCTGGTCCATAGTAGCCGTAGGGGGCACAGTCATACGGCGCATAGTCGAAATACCCATAGGGACAGACGGGAGCCGTCCCAATGTCTACGCCTATGCCAACCTGGGCTGCTGCCAGAGGCGCACAGCACAGCAGGATAGTTGTGAGAGCTGCAAAAGCGAGTACATCCAATTTGAACATGATTTCTCCTCGATTTGTTTGAAGTTGCAAAGTCAGCGGCGAGTTTTCCCTCCACCCAGTGCTGCCGGAGGTATCCTCACGCAAATTGATCCAGCAAGACCGCTTGCAGCCGCGGCCTGTGTACCCGGATCCGTTCTTTGTAGTGAACAAGTCCTAAATCGCGGAAGCGGTTCATAAAGTAACTTACGCGAGACCGCGTAGTGCCGATCATCTCCGCCAGCGTCTCCTGCGTGATCGGAGGAATCATCGCTTGCGGTTCCTCCGGCTTTTCAGCTTCCGCCATCAAGAGCAGCACACGTGCAAGGCGCTTTTCGCTCGAATTGAAGATATGATCCACAAGATCGGCCTGGGTGCGCAGACTGCGAGTCAGCAAATACGACAGGAACTGATCGCTGAAGTCATGCTCCTGATGCAGGACTCGAATCATCTCTACCCTCTTCATCTTGAATGCGGTGCATCTGTTAACGGCAATCGCTGTCGCCACACGCAGTCTGGACGCCGCCCCCAACGACTCCTCTCCGAAAAAGTCGCCTGGAAAGAGAAACGCGACAGTGGCTTGCTTGCCTTTCTCCGAAACGACGCTGACTTTTGCGCGGCCCTGCTGCAGGCAAAAGACAGAGTCCGCCGGGTCTCCCTGCGTGAAAAAGGACTCTCCCGGCTCCAATTCAACAATTCTTCGGCAAAGCCCGGCGCTCGAAAGAAAGGCGGCTGGGCCAAACGATTTTTCATTCTTATCGCTCATCATTCACAATCCTTTCTTTTTTGGAGAGACAAGCCATGCGGCGAGAACCTGACCGCATGGCTTTCAATCCATTCGAGACAATCAGAGCGGCATCAGCCGCCGGTTCGGAGCTAACCGAGTCGCGAGTGGGTCACGCCTTCAACTCGTCGATCGTTTCCACGTGAAGAAGTTTGGTTTCCGCTTCAAGCTTTCCCGTTACCCTGACGGACTTGCCCTCATAAGGCAGGGCTTTGTCTGGGGCATCAAGCCGATATTCGATTCCGGTCGAATCCCGAAGGATGTAGTCGGCGCCATTCTTGCCGATTGCGCCGGTGACGACCACAACCTTGGCGGCCGGTTAGCCGGGGTGCGTGGGTTGTTGTTGCTGCACATCGGGTTGTTCCTTAGGCTTTTGCGCGCCTGCTATGGCGAACAGCAGCGACTGTCCGAACAGGGGCTGCACTGCTGAAATGCAATACGCAGCGGCGAAAATTATCGAGCAGAGAAGCTCCCCGGAGGTGAGGAATCGGCTGCGAAGTGGCATGAAAGTTTACCTCCTGACTGGGGAAATGTGTCGTTCCTGGCCCTTGCCCTCGCAAGGGAGATGCCAAACTGCAAGTTCATTGAAGCCTTGAGAATGACGGGGGTTCACGAACAACCCTCTAACCACGAAGGGAATAACTTACACTGCCGGGCGCTCGCAAAGCACTCATAACTGCTTGTCAGTTTCCAGCCCTTGCCTGATCCTTCGCAGCGCTGACCGCGTCAAGAAACGGGCGGGCCACGTGAGGTGCGGGGATCTCTCCGAGCAGAATACGGCGCGTGGAAACTTCATGCCGATAGATGGCCTCTGTGGAGTCGTCGTCGCGCCGAATCGCGGCGCCGGTCAACGAAAGGCCGGCAAAGATGCCCCTGGCGCGCGAGTAAGTCAGGATTTCGGAATTCAGTTTCCAGTCGGTATCGGCAGAGGCATGGCGCCCGACCGGTCCCGCAGCGACCGAAGCGTCTCCGCCAAGTTCGAACTTGCTAGAGAGCAAGTGCCGCATTCCACTGTCGTTCTGGACGATCATGACCAAGTCCACGCCTTCAACGCCGATTTGCAAGCCCCAACTGCCGCCGGTGACGGCAAAGAACGCTGGAGCGCTCCATCCGTTTTCGGTCCGGCAGGTCGCAACGCCTCGGCCACCCTCCGCGCCAAAAACAAAGCCTCCCTTGATTAAATGCGGAACCACTGCCACACACTTTGCGTGCTCCAGCACTTCCTCGGGAATGCCTTTGTCCGGCGCGGCCATGATCTCCCGCAAAACTGCGCCCGCTTGCTGAAGCCGGTCTTCCGTTGCCTCACGCGCTGTCGTTGCCAAAGCCGCACCCGTCAACAACAGAATTGCCGCAAACACAATTGCCTTTTTCATTGTTTCTCTCCTCGCATCGTTTGAGACTTATCTGGAATAACGTAGTGTCAATACTCGCTATCGGTGGCGAGCCACCTTTCGCGCGTGCTTGCCCACTGAGACATAATCACTGGATTGGTCAACGCCCTACAAGCGGGAAATACCCTAATTTCAAGCGGCAGGAACCCCAATTGCACAAGGGAAAGACCCTAATGAGAAACCCTGATTTCGTTGGGTATGACCTTGCCCCCGAGCGTGCCAGCGATGAGAGACGATAGCTGAACCTCAACAGCGATGCGGACATCCCGCTCAGTTGGGTACTTTACGGAGTCGAACCTCTGAACTTTGAGTTTACGTTTGCCGTCCGGGGCCGTAATATAGAAGCTGAACTCCCAAGCGAAGCCTTGGGCGCGAGGAACCTTACGGACGCTGCCATGCTGATGCCGCTCACGATTCACCTTCATCTCGCCGCCCTCCACGGTGTTGAAGATGAATCCATTGCATCAACCATGGTGTTTTGTGGTGTTTATTAAGGTTCAAGTATTCTGCAAGTTGTGGTAATCAAATAGGTTGCGGGAGTAGTTCAGTGGCAGAACGTCAGCTTCCCAAGCTGAATGTCGCCGGTTCGATCCCGGTCTCCCGCTCCAATGAAATCAACAGTTTATAGATACCGGCTTCGATCCGTGCTCCATTTGTGCTCCGATTACATCACCAAAAGACGCTTTTCAAGCTGGTTGACCGCAGGCAGCCTGCTTTCGACCGGTGACTGCGTATAGACGTTTTGGCTCACGTCGAGGCTGTGGCCAAGTTGGTCGGCGACCAGCTTGCCGTTCACCCCAAGCTCGTTCATGAGCGTGGCGTGGGTCCGGCGCATGACAAGGAAATTGGCCCAGTCCATCCCCACCGATTTCAGTTTTGGCTTGATGTTCCGGTTCCAACAGTTGTCCTTCGACATCGGCGTCATTCGCTCGCTCGGAAACACCCAGGCATTGTCGCAGGTCACAAGTGAAACCCTCCGCCAAGCCTCGATTTCCCCAAGCAGCCCTTCCGGCAGAGCAGCTTTTCGGATCGACTGATCCGTTTTCGGTGTATCGATAGCGCCGCGATACACCCGCTGGCGGATGTCCACATATGTTGACGTCAGGCGACCCCAGGTGAGGGCAAAAATCTCCCCCGGACGCATCCCGGCCAGAATCGCCAGCTTCGAAATCAACCGTTCCCGCTGATTGAGAACGGAAAAACAGAGTTGCACCTCCTTCAAAGTCATCACGCGGCGCTCAGGTTTCGCCGCCTCTTTCGGTGTGAACAGCAGCAGCGCAGGATTACGCATAACCAGACCTTCCGCCACGGCCATATCAAAAACCTGTTTCAGGTCCCAACGGAGATGATCCACTGTGGAGAACGAAAGACCGGCCCGCGTTTTTTCGTCAAGCAGATCCTGCAATTGATCGCGCCGGAAAGCCGACAATTCCAGCGCCCCCAGACTATCGACGAGATGAATGGACACCCTGTTCATGTTGTTCACCCGCGTCGAGGCCTTCCATTTGCGGCTGTAGTAGGGGAAATAAACCTCGGCCACGAACTCGCCAAACGTCCAGACCCTGTCCTCTTCATGCTTGGCATTGGCCTCAGCGACAATCCTGTCCACAACCGCCCGGGCATCTGATTTGGTCATGTCCTTGACCAAACCAATCACGCGACTTTTTCGACTATGATCGACCCACCACATAGCGACCCAACGGCCGCGCTGCTTCTTGACCGATCCTTTTTGGTACCGACTCTTGCGCATAGATTCTCCTCATGCGCGTTTACCGGCACCCCGTACTGGCAATGTCGATATGGTAGCATCAGCAGTCACCCGTTCGTTGTTCTCGATCCACAATCGGAGAGTTTCCCGGCGTATGAGCTTTCTCCTCCCCAGGGACACAGCAGGAATTGGGGGACAGCCCTGAATTCGTCCAGACACAGCTTTGCAGATGTGCGCTTTTGAGCAATGAAGTAGCTTTGCCGCGTCGGCCAACGTGAGCAAGTCGAAGGTCTCAAACGGAGTTGGCATATCGATTAGCCTTACGTCGCCTTGACATGCCAGCAAACCTTCGAAGACCCAACCGCAGACGAAGCCTTTGCCTGAGTTTTCTCCAGAATGCACTGGACGGTTATGACGTTCATGTTTGGAATACCCTCAGACCAATACCCATAACAAACGCCGAGGTTCTCTTTTTTCAGCGGCGGAACCGTTGCGGCCCTATCAACAAATGTTGACCATTTTGCAAGCCGATCATTCAATTCGCTGTGCTCTCCATGTCGTGAGCACTCAACGAAATCATTGCTGGTTGTTCGACCGAGTATTCTCGCCATACATCGCCCTTTCTTACAGCTGTGCGTCTGGCTTCATAGCCAAATGACTGCGAGCTTGCGGGAGGGATGTCGAAGGTTGTGTTCTCCCTTCACAAATCTCGTTTGCCGACGCCCCTTCCGCCCCCTCATTCAGTTTCTTCATGTAGCCCGACAACGCTGTTGCGGTGATCTTCACGCCGTTCTCTTCAAAAAGACGGACCAGCATGTTGAGTGAGTATCCCCGCTTCCGCAGCAAAGACAGTTCAGGGAAAGCCGCCCGCACAACCCTGCCAATCGTGTACGAAGCTGGTTGCGGCATGGGTTCATTCGCCTTCTCCTTGAGGAACGCACGAAGTTCCTCGACATTGTGCGACGAGAGTACCTGCACCCTACGACGAGCCTCATTCTCCATACATTGGCATTTCACCATATAGACAACAAATATGTCAAATATGTATTATGTTGTTGAGGTGGATTGAAAAGCTGATAAGCGTGAAGGCAAGGTAGGCGCTGGATATACCGAAACTCCCTGCGGTCGTTTTGGCATATCCACCGGCCCCAACCCAATCCGCTGCGCTACTCGGGTTTGGGCCTGCGCACCTTGCTCAGGGCTTCGCCCCGAGACCCCAGAGGAGCACAGAAATGGCGAGGCCAAAGAAGACAGAACATCGCAGGGGGCTGCTCATCAAACTCTTGTCACAAGAGAAGGAAACCATTCGCCAACAGGCTCATCTCGCAGGACTGACGGTCAGTGACTACATTCGTAAATGCGCTCTGAACCGGCCAATACGTTCGCAAGTAAGCCGCGAAGTTGCTGCTGAACTCAGCAAGCTCTTTGGGCTGCAAAAGCATCTCCTGATGGAGATAAAGGGCCTGCCCAACGAAGAAGCACTTCGCAGTGAACTCAATACGGTGCTATCGGAGTTGCACACAGCACTCGCCACCTTCAACAAGAACACTGCGGAGTGAAGATGATTGCAAAAGTGCAACCAACTCGGCAACACGCGAGCAGCTTCAAACAGCTATGCAAGTACCTAACAACGGAACGCGACGCTGACACAGGGGAACCTCTTCTGCGTGGGGACGTGGTACTGTCGGACAACATTGCTGGTTTGGACACAGTCGCAACACAGATGGAGGGAATTGCATTTTTGAACCCACGCTGCAAGGATGCGCTTTGTCATTATGAACTGGCCTGGCCGCCAGGTGAACGTCCAACCCGGCAACAATGGACAGATTGCGCGTTGTACACACTCCGTGAACTCGGTTATCAGGACCATCAATATATGGTCATCGCCCACGATGACAAGAAGCACTTTCACATCCACATTATGCTAAACAAGGTTCATCCAGAGACATTCAAGGCGCGTACACCCTATCGCAACTGGTTGACGCTCGATGCTGCAATGCGAGCACTCGAAGCGAAATATGGCTGGACACATACGGCGGGTCCAACTCGATGGGACGAGCAATCGAAGCAGGTAGTACGCACATCATATTCAGAACGCAATGCGCTTCGGGACGCCAGCAAACAGCCGACTGGCGAAGCGGCAAAGTATGAGCATTATCACGATGAGGAATCACTGCAAACCTACATACGGCGGGAGATGGCCCCTCGTGTAAGGCAACTGCTTGTCCGGCACAATGTGACATGGGACGATCTCCACATCCTTCTGTCCAAGGCTCATCTCCGGCTTGAGAAGCGGGAAGCAGGCGGCTACACAGTCCTTGCCATCGACCACAACATCCGCGTGAAAGCGTCCGATGTATTCCGCAGCAACTTTGCAGGAAAGGTCAACCGTCAGGCCACAGAAACCGCTCTTGGTCCGTGGATACAGGCTCCAACATATCTTCAACAGCCCGCACCACATCCGGCACAACATAGCGGACGCAATATTGCGCAGAGGGAGGAACGCAAAGCGAAACGAAGGGCCGGTAGGTCCGCCCTGATGGATGAATATAACCAGTATCGTAATCGGCAGCGGAAGGTTTGCAAAGCCTTTACTACAGACGGAAGGGAGGGCAGGCAATACCTCCGTGAAGTTCTGCGGCAACAGAAGAAGGAGATTCGCGCATCCGCTCTGTCATGGCCGGACAAGAAGGTTCTGCTCTCCCAGGCGGCGGCGCAATTCGTCCTCGAAATTCGAGACCTGAAGGTTTCTATTCAACGGCGGCGGCAGGAGGCATTTCCGAAGAATCTCCGCACCTGGGTAGCGGACAGGGCCAGCGAGGGGGATGCGCGGGCGGCCGCACAACTACGAGGATGGCGATATGCAGATCAACGCAATCAGCGGCGGCTGGATGCAAGGCTGGAAGCAAACGCAATGCACATCAGCCCACCGTCCGATCATGACAGCAGCACAAATTGGGTTGACTTCGCGCAACAGCGGCTTGCCAGCCAACAGAAGGAGCAGACGCTTGCCAATCAAATCGCCGCGACACGCATCTGGAAAATTGACCGCAAGACCGGCGATGTTTCGTACACGGTGAGCGGGCACGTCTCGGTCATCGACCGCGGGCGCATTGTCACCGTACTCAACCAGGATGAAGCGGCAGTCCTCTTTGGCTTAGAGATGGCCATTCAGAAATACGGACCGCGCATCGCGTGTACCGGCACCGTAGAGTGGAAGCGAATGGTCATAAAGACTGCGGCGCAACACGGCATCTCCGTCCAATTCACGGACCCGGAGATGCAACACGCCCTACGCCTTCTACAACGTCTGGCAAATCCACGCCAAAGCCAACATGAAAGAGGCGGCAGGTGAGGAAGCCCGTCAGCATAATGCCCAGACGCGACTATGCGAATGTGGGATGAACCGGAGCCTTGAGCTTATGGACGGCTGCGAAGTAAGGATCATCAACCGATGGGTCACAGCATTCAGCCGAGTTACGGCGGAACGCTGGCGCTGCACATGCTGCTCATACTCTGCAATCAGTGCTCCAGCCGAAACCTTTTTCTTGGCGGGGCCTGTTTCGCGTGATCCGCGATCCCTTGCCAATCGCATTGCGATGATGCGCCGAGCAGTCGCCAACTTTGCTCCTCGAAGGTCACCCTTTTCATACGCCTCAATGAGAGCTTCCTGGACCTGCTCGTTGGTTCCCGTAGAAATAATGATTGCAATTCGAAGCGGGATTCTCCCGTCGTCTACAGCCTGGAGAAGAACCTCCTCGCCCTTTTTGAGAAGCTGCACAATTCCGTATGCGTAGCTTTTCTCCAATCCGAGTTTTTTGGAAATGTCATCGGCTTTGTATCCTCTTTGGGTCAAACTACGAACCTCGAACAACAGGGCTTTGTTTGAAGGCGGCCTCCGGGCAATATTCTCAACCAAGCTCATCAGATATAGCTGCTCACGCGTGACATCCATGATGATTGCGGGAATTGACGTTTTCCCCAACGCCGCGCAGGCTTCTAACCTGCCCTGACCGCACACCAGTTCATACTGAAATCCCCCGCCTGCTGATGCGCGTTTGGTCACCAGAATTGGCTTCTTGAGTCCCACGGTTTCAATGCTGGCAACTATGGTCTGGAACGTCACCGGATTCCGTGGCCGTGGATTGGCCACGAATACCTGCGAAATCTCGATCATCTGGATTTGCTCTTCGGTCATGCTACCCTCTCAATCCATGTACGCTCGGCCATGCCTTCCAAGAACTTCAAATCCTCGAATCTGTAGAGGTCGATCAGAATGCCATTCTCCCGGCTCAGTCGAAGCCGCCTCGTGAACAGGTCGGTGCCGGGAAACATATAGTAGTCTCGAACTGAATGATTATCAGGATCAAGCCGAACCGCAATCGTAACGTCTGGACGGAGTGAAGTATCGAAGCGCAAATTCCATCGCATACTGCCACTCGCGGTTGGCTGGCACCTGGCCAAGATCATTGATAGCGAGAATTCCTCATTGACGATGAATAGTTCCGTAATCGGGTCTTGTCGCACGGAGGCGCCAATCTCGCGCAGCCTGGTCGCAAGCGTTTCGCAGTGCTCGGCGTGCGCCTCGCGCAACTTTCTGTTGATCTCAATGAATGCGAAGTCTCGTTCTGGCGTAAAGCCTACAAGCGTGTACGCTCGCGCAAGTGAACTGAATCGAGACCGATATGCGCTGCTGGACGGCATTCCGTCCGATTCGTCAATCAAAACGCCTGACAGAGTGCCGTAGCGAGTAAACAGGTTTCGCAATTGTTCCAGCATTTCGTCATCTGTGTAGTGCTTTGATCGCGCTTGGATGATCTCCTGTGCGCGGCTGAAGAGTTCTGGCGCGACAACAGCCTCAAACGCAGCATCCTTGCGAATCCACATTCCGGGTGGATTTGCGATGCGTCTTTTCTTCAGCTTGAATGACTTGCGGTTGTATACGTTCATGCCCGCGTACTTTGGATTGGTCAGCAACTGATGGACAGTGCCGCGTGTCCATTTCCTCAACAAGTCCGTCCGCAGGCCACGATTATTGAGCGATTGCGCAATCTGCACTTCGGTGCGTTCTTCTTGCGTAAAGGCCTCGAATATTTCTCTGACCACCTGAAGTTCATCGTCTGGTCCTGGGACGAGAATGACCCGATCTGTTTGGATGCTCTTTTGCTGGCCACGGGAAAGTATCTCCTTCGGAGTTCCGTCCATGGCCACCAATTGCCGCCGCAATCCGTATCCAGCCGGGCCGCCCTGGCGGTATCCCAACTCAATCAAGCGGCACTGTCCGGCAAAGACTTTCACCGATAGCTCTCGGCTGTATTCTCCGGCCATCGTTCGTTTGACACTTTTGATCAGATTCGAGATTGGACTGCCGTCGTTCTCAAACTGCTCGGCGCAGTAGTGAACATTGACTCCCGCTCTCCGGCAGATGTACTCGTGGTAAGCACTCTCATCTACATCTTGAAACCGGCCCCAGCGGCTAACGTCGTAGACCAGTACGGCGCTGAAGTCGGCGTTTCCGGATTCTGCCTCTTCGAGCAGTTTCTGGAGTTCATCTCTTCCGGCGAGGGTAAGTCCACTTTTGCCGGAATCGGCGTGTGTTACCACAATCTCCATGCCATGCTGCTCTGCGTAGCGGGCGATGGCATCCGACTGATTCTCAGTGGAATACTGCTGATGCTCCGTTGACATCCGCACGTATTGCGCGGCGCGTATCGGCTTCCGAACGGGTTTGGGATGTTGCTGATCCATGAAAAGACCACCTGTCGGCGCGCAATGCTTCTGCCTGTCCAAGCCCCTTGAATTTGATCCTCACGGGATTGCAATATACACGAAGGACATGAACCTAGCGCTTCATCGAGTGAAATATTAAGCAGGTCTACGGGAATCAGGAGGTTACCTTTTTATGACAGATGAAGAGTAGAACGCGAGCGAGGCTGAGATCGTGGGGCGATAACGCCCAACTTGATTATTCGCCTGAGATTTTGTGCCCCGGCCTGGCGCTACGATCTCGCTCCCTTTTTTAGTCAAACGGGTTTCGCTTTTGGTTGGGGCCAATACGTGCGAGACAATTTCACTGACCCATTGCAGGCCTCCGGCCAGCCTTCTTTTCTCCATCTTTCCCCCACGGTTAGATTTTCTTTGACTGATTTCTCTACCTTTAGATGCGATGAACCCACTACTTCCATGAAGGGCGCTCATTTTATGAAGTCTTGTAAATACACTCTGTTAAGAAGCGCTAGAACTGATATGAATGATGTATGATATAGCACATGGTGACAAGGATATGGCATTGCAAATAAGGGATACGACCCGACCGAAACGTAAAATCGTCTCTCCCGCAGAGAAGCGGACACAGGTCCGGCTCACGGTGGATTCAAAATTTACCAAGGGTTATTTCAACCAACTATTTGCAGTGCTCAAGATTCGCAACAAGAACGCTCTGGCCGAGCACATCATCATGAATTTCAAAACCAAGGCCGCTCAGGCACAGCTTGTGGCGTTCTATAACGGCCCGTGGTTGGACATTCCGTTTCAAAGTATCGACACCTCGTTCGTCTTCCCTTTGACCCACGAGATTGCCGATGAGCTGGAGAGAGTGGGCGGGGAGATCCTCGGTGGCGTGAACAAGTCCAAGACGTTTCGCGTCATGGTGGCTTTCCACCGCGATGAAGCGGCTCCTTCAGGACGAGAATTTCGTCACGCTCCTGCGCGCGGAATCAATCCAGGACATTCCAAAGCATCTTGCTGACCGCATCGCATAGGAGGGACTCACAGTGACCTCATCGGCAACAATTGGCTTCGATCTCAAAACCGTGCTGCTTCCGATTTCATCCATCACGCCACGGATGGTTCCAACTCAGGAAGTGCGGAAATCAAAGAAGTACAAGCAGATTGCCGCATCGATTGCACATGTGGGAGTGGTAGAACCGCTGGTAGTTGCTCCGGTTGCCGACGGGAAATACTTGCTTCTCGATGGAGCGCTTCGGTTGGATATTCTGAAGCAGCGCAATGAACTTGAGGTCAGGTGCATCTTCGCAACCGATGACGAGGGATACACCTACAATAAGCGGGTCAATCGCCTTTCCAACATTGGCGAGCACTATATGATTCTGAAGGCGTTGTCGAACGGCGTCAGCGAGCATGACATTTCAGTGTCTCTGGCCGTCGATGTCGATACGATCCGCCGGAAAAGATCCATGTTAGATGGCGTCTGTCCTGAAGTGGTTCAGCTTCTGGCGAATAGGCGCGTTTCTGTTTTTACTTATGGGTTGTTCCGCAAGATGAAACCAATCGGCCAAATCCAAGCTGCCGAGCGGATGATACATGCCAACGACTACTCGGGAAAAATGGCGAAGGCGCTCCTGACGATTACAAAGCCTGAGTTGATAACGAATCCTGAGAAGGTGGGCCGATCTAGCCCCGGTGCCCAGGCGCAACTGGAGGCGCTTCAAGGCGAGTCGGAGACACTGCTCTCCGACCTGAAACAGGTTGAGGAGACCTATGCTACCCAAGCTCTCGACCTGACAATCGGTCTTGGATATATCGAACGCCTGACGACAAACGCCCGTATTGAAAAGTATCTGGCGAAGAATCATGCTGAGCTTTTGAATGAGTTCACCAAGTTACTCGGAGAAAAGGCAGAGGAAATGTCCCGCGCGATTCCCGAACCAATCAAGCCTGCACAGTGCACCGCAAAGGCGACTGCCAAGGTAGCAGGTACTAAACCTATGCGGCGCTCGTCGTTGCCCGGCACAGAAATCCGCTGAGTATATGTGACATTGGTTGCCCGCCCAGTGCCCAAATGACTGCGTGGGGCTGGAACAGGTCGAATGGTACTTGCCGTCATTAAGAAAAAGAAGTATAGTTTTTCTTAATCGATGGGTGGGGTTGATCAATGCAAACCATGCGGGATCAGATCGTTGCCAGAGTTGACCGTCTCGGTGAAGGAAAGGCCTTTTCTGCAAAGGACTTCCTGGACATAGCCAGCCGGACAACCATCGACGTAACCTTGGCAAGCCTCACTAGCGCGGGAAAGCTGCGTCGTATCCGGCGTGGGCTCTATGACATGCCGAGGGTCAATCAGGCACTTGGCGGGACATTGAGTCCCGATATTGATGAGGCCGCGCGCGCCATTGCCAGACGGCAACGATTGAAGATTGTGCCAGAAGGGGCATGGGCGGCAAATCTGCTGGGCCTTTCCACTCAGGTACCATCCAAAATTATCTACCTGACTGATGGTCCAAATAACGAGGTTCCCATTGGACGCCGCACGATCCAGTTCAAACACGCGCGACCAAAGGCATTGGCTGGACTTGAGGGTAAGCTTGCACTCGTGGTACAAGCGCTTCGGCATATTGGAAAGGACGGAATAGGGCCGCGCGAGATCGAGACATTGCGGGCTGGACTGACTCCGGCTGAGAAACGTAAGCTCGTGAAGGATACGCGCTTCGGCGTAGACTGGATTTACGAAGTTGCCAACAGGATTGCGGAGAAAACTGCTTGAATAGCGTCGCCAGGATGTCGGCCAATGCGCGCGCGGAATTGTTCGCCGAGACGGCTGATCGCAAAGGTTTGCCTGAAGCTATTATTGAGAAGGATTTCTGGGTCTGCTGGGTTCTAAAACAGCTTTTTTCGCTTGAAGCTTTGTCGGGCCGGTTGCTTTTCAAAGGCGGGACTTCACTGTCGAAAATATCCCACGCGATTAACCGGTTCTCGGAAGACATTGACCTCGCCGTGGACTATGTAGCTCTCGGTTTTACGGGAGAGCGAGACCCAAGGCGGGAGAACATCTCGAAGACGAAGAGAACCGCCATTCTTGCCGCAATGATGGTCGAATGCCAGCGATACATCGGAGACGAATTCCTGAGCGCGCTGCTGACACGTTGCCGGGAAGTCCTCGGCACAGATGGAAAGTGGAGTCTGGAAGTCAGTAAACAGGACCCCAATATCGTTCAATTTCGTTATCCTCGCGCCAACGCGAAGGGCCTTGCGTACGTCACTCCCCAGGTGGTGCTTGAACTGGGAACTCACGCGGAATTTGTACCGCATGATCGGTTCACAATTCGCTCGTTTGCACACGAGGAATTTCCAGGTGCCGTTGTCGATGGCAACATCCAGGTCATGGCGTTGCTTGCAAAGCGAACGTTTTGGGAGAAAGCAACAATCCTCCATGCGGAATACCACCGTCCGTTGGAAAAGCAAATTCTCGACCGCTACTCACGTCACTATTATGACGTTTCCATGCTGGCAAAAGGGCCGATCCGCTCCGAAGCCCTGTCTGACTTGGCGCTTCTCGCACAGGTTGTAAGGCATAAGGAGACGTTCTATTCTTCCGGGTGGGCGCACTATGAACTGGCGCAGCCCGGAAGCCTCCGCCTTGTGCCAAGAGAAGAACGCCTTTCGGCCCTGGAAAGAGACTACCGGAATATGGGTGTGATGATTTTTGGAGAGCCGCCTGCCTTCAATCGCATCATGGAAGAACTAGCAGCGCTCGAACAGGAAATCAACAGGATCAGTTCGTAAGATGGCGACTCATCAGCGCAAGAGAGATTCCAAGCGATTCTTTCTGTCTTCCCAGTCCGGCATTATCGCCGTGAGGACACTTCGCCATTCCTTTCCATGATCCTGATGGAAAGCGTGTGCAAGCTCATGGCAGATCACATAATCAATGAGCATTGGACTTGCACGCACCAAATCAACATTGAGAACGATCCGGCCAGTGCGAGTGAAGCTGCCCCAACGCTTAGACATTTTCCGAACAATCAGAGTGGGTCTGTCCAGGCCCTTGCGGGAAAACGGCGGAAACAGTGCATCTAGTCGATCACCAAATATTTGTCTGGCTGCAATCGCATAAAAGGCCTCAATGATGCGTCGGCAAAAGACTTGATCATCTACATGCGGAACTAAAACAACTAGTCTTGCCCCCTCAATTCGAACTTGAGAAGACTGACTATTCTCAATCGACAACCTGTATTGCCTTCCCAGAAACAGGTGGGTTTCCCCAGATATAAAGCGGCGTTCTGGAGTATTTGAAGGACGATCGGCAACACGGTCAATTTCTCGAAATATCCACGCCCCCCTGCGCTGGACCCGCTTTCGTACTGCCTCAAGATCACCGTCAGGTGGGGCAAACACAACGACATCACCGGATGGTTGAACCTCTATTCGAAGAATGCGCCGTTGCGACCTGCGCAATTCAGCGAGGTTAAGTCTTTCTCCCCAGTTGATCTCTATATGTTCTCGACCAGCGGCAATTCGCGAAGAACTCTTCATTGCGCCAACCTCACCCTGGCCGATGCGAGAACATCGTCAACAACACCGTCAAGAATGGACGGGTCAATCAATATTTCCCTCCGGCCATGCAATTCCTCGAAAATGAAGTCGTCTATGTCGTTTCGGATCATGTTCTCGACATCGCGGTCATTCTGCCAACCGACCTTGCGTCTATGTTGAACAATCCTGCTAATTTCATGCGCAATATCAGCCGCAAGTTCAGAGTCATCCACTCCAGCCTTTTCCAAGTTACGTTTTGCTAAGCCCCAAAACGCCTGCGCATGGCTGTCATTGCGAAGCCGGGCGGGTGTTTGGTCGGATTCATCGTGACGGTTTTGAATCTTCTCACGAAATCCCTTAACCTTTGCAAGGTAAGCGAGATCACTAATGCGCCCCTTATGAAAGTCGGCAATCGTGTCGCGTATAAGCTTCGAGAACTTTTCAAAAAAGACTGGATCTTCGTCCCACTTTTCTTCGATAGAACGCGTCAGTTGATGCGCAATCGTATCTGCAAGCGAGGCATCTGTTTCCGCCTTGGCAGCCCTCCGCTCCTCAATGGCAATATCGTCAAATATGTTCAACGGTTCGACGATATTAACGACCTCACGAGCTATAACGTGTCTATCAAGTAATTGCCGGATACGCTTTTCATAATCACGCCAATCGATGCGCTCAGCGTACCGAAGACTCACTGATGCTCGTAATGCGGAGAACCGACCGAGATCGTCCTTCCATCGTCTTAGCAAATCTGTCTTGGTTGTTTCGACAAAACTCGGTGAAGCTAAGGCAACTGTCAAAACACGTGAGAATTCAGAAAGGCGTTGATAGAAGTCTGATCGTACCACTTCGTCAGCCAGTAGTCGCGCGTATGCTTCGGCATCGAATGTGTTAGAAATTGATTTGAAGACATCCAGAAGTGCTGCATGTGCATCCGGTACCCTATTTGCCTCGTTGCGAATCGCCACAATACTCAGGGCAATATCCTCTTCACTGAAGCCCTGGAGAGCATCATAGCTCGCTAGTGCCGCACCGAGGTTCTTCAACACTCCTGTGTAATCAATAATGAAACCAAAGGGCTTCTCCGGCGCTCCCTCTTCGTCAAAGACCCGGTTCACCCGGGCAATGGCTTGTAGCAACCCATGTTCCTTAAGACGTCGGGCAATATACAGAACCGTATTCCGAGGCGCATCGAAGCCAGTAAGCAACTTGTCAACAACGATAATGATCTCGGGATCTCCAGGTCCCTTGAATTGCTGGACAATAGTCTTGTTATAAGCTTCTTCCCCGCCATAACGCTCCATCATCTTGCGCCAGAAGCCTCGCACAACATCGTCGTCAGATTCGTCTACTTCGTCTTCACTTTCTCGCATTTCTGGCGCAGAGATGATAACTTCAGCTGATACGGCCTCGAAAGTGTCGAAGAGCTTCTTGAGTTGGATGGCGGCCCGCTTTGATGGGGCTGCAAGTTGCCCTTTCAAGCCAGTCCCTTTGAAGTTCGCAGAGAAGTGCTGGCCTGCATCAAAAGCAATCGATTGCAGTCGCGACTCAATACCTTCGATTTCACGGGCACGACTCATCTTTCGCTTGAGGTCTGCACGTTGCTCTACGGAGAGGTCGCGAGTGTGAACTTCAAACCATCGGTCGATCTGTCCCTCATCCACATCGGTGACGACTTCACGTCCCTCATAGAGCAGTGGCACAACTGCTTTGTCGTTCACAGCATCGCGCATGGAATAGGATGGCCGCACAAGATCGCCGAATTTGGCGAAGGTGCTCTTTTCTTTTTTGGCGATTGGCGTGCCCGTGAACGCTATGAAGCAGGCATTAGGGAGAACTTCTCGCATTCGAGCGTGCATACTATCGAGGTTTCCGTATTGACTTCGGTGGCTCTCGTCTACAAGCACAAAGATGTTGTCTGACTTATCGACAACGCGGCGCTTGTTCAGCCCTGCGCGGAATTTGTGGATCAAGGTTGTGACAACAGGCGTCTTGTTCTCGATCAATGTCAGAAGATTCTCGCCTGTTGCTGCTCGCTTCGGCTCCTGGCCCGTTGCACGAAACGTCTTAGATATTTGATCGTCGAGATCGGTTCTATCTGTCACGATCACGATCCGCGCCAGCGAGTTTTCCATCGCAATAGATTTTGCGAGCATAACCATGGTGAGGCTCTTGCCGGATCCCTGAGTATGCCAGACAACTCCTCCCTTACGCCTTCCACTTGCATCGCGCTCTTCTATGCGTTTCAGCAATGACTCGACGGTTGCCACCTGCGGATAACGGGCGACTTTCTTGTGAGGACCGTCAAAGAGCATATAACGCCGTACGAGCCGGATGAAACGTTCCGGGCGGCAAAGGCCAACAATTGTTTCGTCAAGCCGTGTCACAAGCCTGCGTTCATCCATTAACGACTTGTGACGCTCGATATATCGCGCAAAGTCAATAGCCACTCGCTTACCTTCCACAGCATCAAGAGGCCGGTTGACAACATCTGTTGCAAAATCGCCCGTGTCTTCTCGCTCCTTCCAAACGCTCCAAAGTTTCCGTGGTGTACCCACCGTGCCATAACGCGGGTCATGGTTGTTGGCGGCGAGAAGCAATTGAACCGAGTAGAACAGCGCGGGCACGCCCTCCCCAACTTTCTGATTACGGATTTGCTGGCTGACGCCTTGGTCCGACGATACGTTCGAAGCCTTCACCTCTATAACGCCAAGCGGGATGCCATTTACAAACAACACGAGGTCAACACGGATGACCGGCCCGCCCGGTTCGCTCACCGTGTACTCACTCGTCACCTGAAAGGTATTGGCTCGCCAATCTTCCCAGTCGATGAACTTGAATGGCCATTCACGCGAAGTGGCCCCAATGGTTTGCGGAAGAGCGATGCCTAGCATCAGGTCATCCGTCATGCGCTCGTTGGCGCGCACCACGCCCTCGGGAATACGGTCCGTCAATCTCCGCACCGCCGCGTCGATATTTGGCTCAGAAAAGGGATACGCGCGGCCGTCATGCTGAATACGGTTGATCCGGGCAAGATCGGCCCTGAGTTGCGTCTCCAGAAATGCCAGAGTACGCCGTCCATCGCGCCATTGGTCAGCTTCAGAGCGCGTTACATAGCGCCAGCCACAGTTGATGAGTGTCTGGAGCGCCTGAAGCTGAGCGCCACCAGCTTCCGAGGTGCTGAATTCAGGTGAGTTGGTCATGCCGCCGCTCCTGCTGTGACCGCCCTGATAAACTTCACCTCTGCCTTTTGGGCCTCTTGTGCTGACACACTCTTCAATGACAACGTCGAGATTCTCGTTTCTCGCCCAGATGTGAGGTTCTTCTTGAAGGCCTCGAACTTAAAACAGTTGGCAGACAGGGATGTTTTCTCAAATCGGTATGTGTGTCTGGAATCAACTCCAACCAACATCCCTTGCGAATCAACTGTCCAATGCCCGGTAAACGATAGCTTCTCAAGTGCTCGCCTCATTTCAAGGGCAGACTGATAGCGCTCGCACGGGTTTGGGTTGATAGAAGTCAGGACAACACGCGAGAGCGAATGGGGAATGAACGGCGGAAAATCCTTCTTCGTAATCAGAGAGCCCGCAGCAAGTACGCTTTCGTACGCAGGAAATCCCAAGGAATTGAATTTGAACCTCAGTGTTCCCAAGCCGACAAGCAGTCTGAAAAGTGTCAGACCCGCCTGAAAAATGTCAGTTCTAGCTTCAATGCCGTTCCCCGCCACTGTTTCAGGCGCTGCGTGGAGGATATACATACTTGACGGCAATACTGGCCTACCACCATTTGCTGACCCCACGATTCCATAGTCGCCAAGCAGAGCCTGCCCTTGAGGGCCACGCAAGACATTCTCCGGCTTCACGTCGTTATGATAGAAATCGCTTGAGTGCAAGTGCTCTAGTCCCTGCAACACGTCTACCATCACGCGAATGGCCGCAGGCACAGGCAAAAAATTTCCTGGATTTGCGAGCGTGGTAATAGAGCCGTCAGGAAGGTAATCCATGGCTATGATGACTTTACCGTCAGTTGTCACATCTGCTTGGTGGACACGAACCAGGTTGTTGTGTGTAAATGCGTGCCCGACTTGCGCTTCTCTGAGGCGCTGGTCAACTGTGATACCGCTGTTCAATACCTTTACGGCATACTCATGGTTTAATGCTTGGTCTCTTGCCAGCCACACTTCACCAAATGAACCACTTCCAAGCCGCCGCAAGGGGAGATACTTGTTGAAGTATAGGGTGCCGCTGGAGAGCGGAACAGGATTTGATGTCGGAATCGGGGTGGGGACTGTGCTCATTGGTTATGCCCTCCCCACCAAGCGGCAACGACCGCATCGGCCATCTTGGTGTCCCAGTATTTGGTAGTTTGACCTACACGTGCTGCTGCGTGAGCCTTCACGTCGGAACTCTTTGTTGAGAGGGAGCTGTACGTCTTTACTGAAACTGGCACACCCTTCAAGCCGCAGAAGAGGATAAGCACAGCTTCCTCGTACGAGGAGAATCGTTTGGCCTTGCTGCCAGTTCCGACAAATTCATTGGATTTGATGACCACACGTGAGATGTCTTCGTGCTCGTGGAAAATCCGTTCGATCTCGCGATAAAGCCATTTCAACTGATCTGCTTCGCTGGTGCATTGTGCCGGGAACGTCAGCTTGTTATCAGAGGCAGCATTGAGTAAAGTGAACTGGTGATTGTCGGCCTCGACAAGAGCGATCCGCACGGCCTGAGGGTCAGCACGAAATCCTAGGACTTTCATAGGTCTTCCTCCTTTTACTGCCAACAACCACTGAACACTTTTTGCATCAGTCCGCGCTTTTGGATGCGAAGTATATCCCGCTTAACCATCTCCGACTGAACTGCATTGAGAGCTTCTGACAGCAGCGCTGAGACTTCAGATTGCCGGCTAAGATCACGGGGACAGGGTATTGGGGTAGTGCTTACCAAGTCCCAATCTGCGCGAGGCATACGCGATCCACTTTGCTTGGTGGCAGCAGCATCAAATTGCGGTGTCTGCACTAGAAAAGAAAGTAGAACAGGATCGAGCATTTTCCGCCTTGCGCGTAGAACCCAGATTTCTGTCGAACATATGCCGTCAAAAGATGGTCTAGCAAACTTGCGAAGGTAAGGCCGAAGCTTTCCGAATAACGTATCACCAGCATGGAATGTGGATCTGAGAGCCGACTCGTCATTCACACTTTCAGTACCAAGTATGCGCCCAGTTTCAGCCTCAAGATTCTCCAACTCGATACTTCGATGAGATACATTTCTCGCTCCAGGTTGGACACGAGTAGAGACAAGTTCCGCAAGTTCTCCGAACTCTGTTTGTTCGTCATGAAATTCAGCCGCATAGCGGGACAATAGCCCTCGATAGCGCCGACGTTTAGCAGTAACCGAGAGATCGATCAGATTGATGGCTTCGTCCCACGTATTGAGCATAGCCACGGCACGTCGTTGTTGTTCGAGAGAAGGAGGGAAAGCTGGGATCTCCGAAAACTCGTCGAAGTATAGCCTCAGCCTATCTTTAGTCAACCCGTGGGAAAAAGCCCAGAAAAGATAGATCATCCTGTCCGACTTGAACCAGTGATAAGCGAAACGGCTGTCGATCCCAGGTTTTGGAGCCAGCACCACATAGGCAGGACTGACGACGCCATCGGCTTCGGCTAGCCCGCACGCCCCCTGCCACATGCGCATCATATTGTATGCAATGTCGCCCTTTTTCACGAGCAAATGCTGGTCCGGTCTCAGCGCCGACTCCGTTCGACGTTCCATGTCATCCCGAAGAACGAGGCTGTCGTTCATTGTGACGGACATAACTGGCAGGTCCGCACGACCAGGCTCTTGCCGATTGCTGAAAAAATCTCCGAGATGCGAGCTACCTTTCATGCTGCACTCCCAGTGTCAATCAGTCCACTTCGCCAATCTGCATAGGTCTGTCCGCTGCCCTCTACATGCCATGTAGTGCGCCCATTGTCGGCACGCCCAGCTACCGCTGCACTTGCACCGGATGGGCTGCCAAAGCTCGCATCTTGCGAAAAGCGATAGAGTTCTGTATCCGAATCGGCAACAAGTACGCCCGCTTCCTGCAGTGCCTTGCGCGCATCCTTGACACTTTGCGGGATCGCGTTACTCTCACGCCGAAGCGCTGTCGATCCAGCTAGCACTACGAACTCGCCCCCGCGCTCAACTGCTCTTGCTGTTGCCTTTTTGATTTCGGCGATGAAGGCTGGCGACACATTAATAGTGCCCTGAACTTGCGGCTGCTCGCTCGCTGTTGGCTGAAGCACATCGAATCCGAGGACAGGAAGAAGAATTTCAATTTCATCGAGTACCCGCTCCATGTCCGGGATTTCTGGCTCTGGGAGACCCTTAAAAGGGGGTTCTGTGCCATTCACTAGCTTAGCCCGACCAGCGCTGCGAATACCTGAAATGATGCGGCTCTCTAGGTAGCGTCCATGTGCCTTTGTAAGGTTTTCATCCTTGGAGACGATCAGCACTGCCCGCGTGAAGAACTCTTTTGAATCATCAGAATCATGCACAACAAGTCGAGTTTTGACTTGATCGCCTTCACCGACGTAAACAAGTTGGCGTCCGGGCAAATCGGGGTCAGGCCCGACAAGAAGATAGACTCCCGTTCGCGCAGCCTCCTCCCGGCGGATAAGATCAGGTAACGCAGTGCGCGACGCGACAGCCGCCCGAACCGACGAAACCCCCAACTCCGCTGTAATGACGCCGGAAGGCGTTCCATCGACAAGATAGAGTTTCAGGGTGCGACCACGGCGAGAAATGGACCTTACAAGTTGCTCAGACATGGATGCCCAGCTCCTTCAAATAGGAATTCATCTTTTTGCGGGTTTGCGCGAGCTGGTTTTCAAGATCACGGATTTCGTTCTGCACCGCTTGCAGATCGACTTCCGGCTCCGGCTCAAAAGTATCGACATAGCGAGGAATATTGAGATTGAATCCGTTGGACTCGATTTCTTTGAACGTGGCCTTGTGGGAATATCGATCAAGTTTCCTGCGATTGCGATAGGTGCCGATGATTTTATCGACATCTTCATCGCGAAGCCGGTTCTGCTTTTTGTCAGATGCAAATTCACGGCTGGCATCGATAAAGAGGATGTTTCGCTCATGTGAACGCAATCCGCCTGCCTCGCGTGACTTGTCGAAGACCAAGATGCAGACGGGAATGCCTGTAGTGGGAAAAAGATTTGCAGGGAGACCAATGACAGCATCAAGCACATTGTCGCGGATCAGCATTTCGCGGATCTTTCCTTCCGCTCCTGATCGGAACAGCACGCCATGCGGCGCGACAACGGCCATGCGGCCAACTGTAGGCCGCGTAATCGAAAGCATGTGGAGGATGAATGCATAGTCGCCGCGGCTCTTGGGCGGCATATGTGGGGTAAAACGCTTATAGGGATCTGTCTTGGTCTCTTCGTCCCACCACTTGTCGAGGCTGAAGGGCGGATTGGCAACCACGATGTCGAAGCGCATCAGATGATCGCTTTCTATCAGCGTGGGCGAATTCAAGGTGTCGCACCAATCGATCCGGGCTCCATCCTGTTTGTGCAGCAGCATGTTGAGCCGTGCCAGCGAACGTGTCTGACCGTTCGATTCCTGACCAAAGAGCTGGAAATTGCCGTCGCCGACCTCTTCGCCGGCACGCAGGAGCAAGGAACCCGACCCGCAAGCAGGGTCGCAGATGCGGTCTCCTGATTTTGGATGTGCAAGTTTGGCAACAACCTCGGAAACTTTGCGCGGAGTAAAAAATTCGCCGGCCTTCTTTCCTGCATCGGAGGCAAAACGCTCTATCAGGAAGATGTATGCATCGCCAAGAATGTCCTCAGAGGTTTCGCCCAGGTCGAGTCCGGGCTTGGCGAAGTCTTCAAGCAGCATCTTCAGCCTGCGGTTCCGGTCCTTGGTCTGTCCAAGATTGGTTTCCGAGTTGAAGTCAATGGCTCGGAAAAGGCCGCCTAGCTTGCCTTCGTTCACCTTTTCAAGGGCATCCAGAACAATATTGAAAAGTTCGCCAATATTGTCGCGGGTGCGCCGTTCATAGAGACTGTAAAAATCCCCGAGAAAGCTCTCTTCAACGGCATTGGTCTGGGTATTCTTCAACTCGACCATTGGCAACTTAAAACGCTCGCGGTCCAGACGCCGCTGAATGCGAAGCTCGTTGCCGCCGTACTCTTGGCGGAACTCTTCAACATGCTTTCGGCGCACGTCACTGATGTACTTCAAAAAGAGTGCCGTCAATACATAGTCTTTGTATTGCGTGGCATCGACAGCCCCACGAAAGGTATCACAGGCTCGCCAAACCGCCGATAAAATGTCGTCTTGCCGCAGGGTCGTCATTGAGTGCTCCTTATAGAGTTCTGTCGCGTGTCTGCCGCGCGGATTGCGCGTGCAACCGTTTCGCGGCCAAAAATTGAATTGAGATCAGTGAGCTTTCTGAGGAGCTTGTCCTCTTCCTCAAATGAGAGCGCCAGGCTCGCAATCATCTGCTGCACAGCCATTGGCGGGAGTGGCACTTCGATTTGTTCCAGTGCTTCTTTGGGCAAGCGTGCGAGGCTGCTCCCTTGCTTGCTGCCTGCCAGAAGAGCTTGGGTGGCGGGAAGTGACAGAAAGGCAGCGAGATATTGAGGGTTCACTTTGTTCTGGTCTGGACGCACAAGGTAAATGTCCAGCGACACATATGTACCGTAAACTGCGTCGCTTGCGGCGCAAACATCGGTCACAAGGCCACGCGCTCCGACAATTAGGTCCCCACCTTCAATCATCAACGCTCTGGCAACAGCCGGAATTTCCCCGGTGGCCAAATTAGGAGAACGGCCAGCCTTCAGATCTGAGAGATCAGAAAGCCTCACAAAGCGCGCTGGGCCGCTTTGAGCCTCTCGAACCGAGACGCCGGAGAGAACGATTGAAATTTCTCCGAGTACGAGCATGATTCATATTCGCAAATCACAAAATGATTGTCAAGAGAATATGAATCGTTCTCTAATTAAATTTTTGTCGATAGAGAGGCTGGATGCCCAGAAGTTGTACTGGAGTTGGCTACCGATCAGACTGAGAAATCCGCAAGAACGCTTTCATGAATGCCCTGGTATCACCGAAGTCTAAGTCTCAACCCGTGTGCTCCATTTGTGCTCCGTTTGATTTGTGTACAGCAGAAAGATCGAAAAACCGGTATTCTCAATTGCCAGAACGAGATGCTGGAAACGCTATGTTCTTTGTTTCCAATAGACTGCCGACTTCCCAAGCTGAATGTCGCCGGTTCGATCCCGGTCTCCCGCTCCATAAAATCAACAACTTGCAGATATAAATCAGTTGATTACGGCGTCATCGGAACTTTGAACTCTGTTTGGCGCACTCCCGATCCGCCTATAGTGAACGGTTTTCCATCTTTCCCGCGCACTCAGTGGGCTGGGCGGGAAGGTGCCGTTCGCAGCCTTTTAAATCCCCATACGCGATTTCAGCGCGCGCACGCGATCCCGCGCCACGGGAATCTGCGTCCGCTGGGCGTCTTTCAGCGAAAGAACAACCTTGCCGGCAAACCACGAATTCACCTCGTGAATCCAATCCACATTCACCAGCGCCGAGCGATGAACGCGCAGAAACTTCCCCGGATCAAGACGATGCTCCAATTCCGTGATGCTCTGATCGACGCAATGCTGGCGGCCATTCACCACGGCATAAGTGAGCTTTTCCTGCGCCACGAAATGCGTCACAGCATCAACTTCCAGAAATGAAATACGCTCACCCACGCGCGAAGCGATGCGCCGCGGATACTCCGTTCGCTCTCCGCGCAGCGATGCGGCCAGTTCCTTGAGCAGCGCGGGCAACTCCGGGTTCTGCTGCCAATCCGGCTTGGCGGAAGGGCGAAGCCTATCCAACTTTTTCAGCGCGCGCGCCAACTGCTCCGGTTCGATGGGCTTCATCAGATAGTCGATTGAATTGACCTCGAAGGCCTTCAGCGCATACTCGTCAAACGCAGTCGTAAAGATCACAAAGGGCTGCGCGTGGAGCCGCGAGAGCAGCTCGAAGCCGTTCATGCCCGGCATTTGAATATCGAGGAAGAGCACATCAATGGACTCGTGATGAAGGAACTCCAGAGCCTCCGCTGGATCAGTGGCGTGGCCCGCAATGCGCAATCCTCCCGCGCTCGCCAACAGCCGCTCCAGCCGCTCAATGGCCAGCGATTCATCATCCACGAGATAGGCGCGCAATGTTTCCGTTTCCATCTATGTCTCCATTATGCGGGAAAGGAGAGCCGTACAACGGTCCGGTCATTTTCGCGCGCCACATCGAGTTGCCCTGCTCCGCCAAAGAGAAGCTCAAGCCGTGCGATCAGATTGCCCAGGCCGTGTTCAGGCGTGATCGCGGCCAGCGTAAAGCCGGGGCCGTCGTCGCTGACTTCAAGCACCATCCCGCCGGCAACTTTCGCGCCCTGGATGCAAATGGACGCGCCCTGGCTGCGCTGCGCCACAACGTGCTTCACCGCGTTTTCCACCAGCGATTGCAGCGCCAGCGGCGGCACGCTGACCTCTGTCCATTCATCCGGCACTGCGATTTCATAGCGTAACCGCGGGCCGAAGCGGGTCTTTTCAATCTCCAGATAGTCGCGCACAATTTTGAGTTCCTGACTCAGCAGAACAAGGCCGCTCTGATTCGCGCTGAGCGAGAAGCGCAACAGCGAGGCCAGTTTGCCCACGGTGTCTTCCGCGCGCTGCGGATCGGAAGGAATCAGCGCGGCAATGGAGTTAAGCGTATTGAAGAGGAAGTGCGGATGAATGCGCGATTCGAGCGAAGAAAGTCGCGCCTCGGCCAGCAGCTTGTAGGCGCGCTCCTGTTCCACCTGCTTGGTGCGCAATTCAAGCGTGGCCGCCTGAAGCTTGTAGCGCAGAGTCTCATGTGCGCTAAGGGACAAGCCAAACATCAGAGAGATAATGATGCTGAATGGCAGCGATCCACGAAACTCCAGCCAAAACCATCCCTGCCGCACCAGGCCTGTGATTTGAAAGACAAGGCCCGCCGCGAGGCTGCCGGCGATAGCGTTGCATAGCAGAATCGCAGCCTGCAAGAGCACGATGAGCCGGGGAAATCTCTCGTTAAAGCGATAAGTCAGCTGCGTAATCAAAAGAATGGAAGGCAAGGCGATCATGATGCTATAAATGAAAGCCATCAACAGCAGGCGGCCAGTATCGGAGAGCCGGAACCTTCCCACAGACAAAAGAAGCAGCACGATCAGCAGCGTCGCGGCCGACGCAATCGTAATTGCCTTGATGATTTGCGCTGATAATTTGCGAGTAAGTTTTTCACTCTCGCCAGGCTGATTCGAGTTTGGATTGTTGCAATATTTCATAGCTGAAATCGAACCCCCACTGACGTTGCAGCGCTGTAAGGAGTGCTGCCGTACTCCGTAGTCGCGCCGCCTTCCGGAATCTGCATGTGCAGATAGGAAGAGAAGTGATTGCCGAATCTGCGGTTGGCGTCGAAGATCACAGTGAAGCTCTTGTCATTCAGATTCTCGACCATCGACGCGGACAGATCCCACTGCTTCCATCCAGGCAGTTCGCGCAGCCGCGACTTACCCGCGTTGAGGAATGCATAATGCTGGCGTCCGGCGGCGGGCGAGATATTCACATCCCGATAGTACGCGGTGTTGGGCTGCGTATAAAACTCTCCGATGAAGGAAACGCCGTTCGCCACGATGTATTTTCCGCCGAGCAAGATCGCGCTCTGCTCGCGCCATGCGGCTTCGCCGTGCAACTCCCACGCCTGACCGAAGACGCGCGTGAAGGTGAGTCCGCCCACAGTGTCTCCGCCGCGCTCGTCCGCGGCAATCAGCGAAGTATCGAAGCCATGCACCAGTACGTTATAACGGAAGGCTGTTGTGTCGTGCAGATTTGAAACCGCAGGCGCTAGCTCTGCGCTGGACCAAGCGAGGGACATAGCGTGCGGGCCATGCACAAAATCGGCTTTCACCATATCGCGGCCCTGATATAAATTCAGCCGGTCGGTAGGATTGGTGGGATCGCGCGGCGGATCCAGCACGCCTGCCGGAGTGAATGCATAGCCGGTTCCCCAACGCACAATTCTCCGCCCCAGCATGAAGTCGAAGTCACCTGCGGAGAGGCCTGCATACGTTTCTTTCACGCGAAGCTGCGTGTGCGTTCCCGTGTAGGGACCAAGCGCGGCGTTGAGTTCTTCAAGCTCAGAGTTTTGGTTGGACGGAATTTCAAACTCCGATGCGGAGAGTCCATGAAAGCTCGCGGCAGTTCCCACCACGCTCGACGCCAGGCTCCAGCGTGAATAATAGCGAAGCGTGAAGGAAGGCTCCAGCAGCAATTGATTCTGTAAGAGCGTGACAACAGGATCAACCGGCGGATTCGCCGACGGCGGCAGAGGCGCTTTCAGGCTGCTATAAATGGTTGCATCATTGATGGCCGCGAAAGAGTAGCGGAAATCGTGGCGCGGTTTCGCGGGCGCATCATCCTGCGCGGCAACCGAAGCCGAGATGGCCAGTGGCAGTAGAACCAGAATTGTCAGTGCGTGTTTCATTGGTCCCTTCGGGTCTTCATTGCTTGGCTCGGAAAGCTGTTGGTCAAAGTCATTCATGTTGCAACTTCTATACCGCGCCTGAGACAGCAGAGGCTTCAACTGTCAATGATTGCGGAAGTATACTGTTGCTGCGTGCCAGTTGTGAAAAAACAAAAATAGAGCGGAGATAGTCCAGTAGATCCACGGCTTGAAGGAAATTTTCGGAAATAGAAGCTCATCGCCTATCAAGCCAATCCCGGCCAGCCATACGATTGGCGTGCAGGCGGGCGCCGCAAAGCCCGCCATGCTTGTGCTCCATGCACACCGCGGAAGAATAATCAAGACAGTCCATGACGCAAGGTAGAGCAAAATACCCGCGAGGTAAAGCCGAAGGCCAAGCTTTTGGCGCGGCGTGGAAAAACCAAGCAGCAGAAAAGCCGGAAAGATCATCACCAGCGCGCGCAAAATGTTCTCCGGAAGAGAAATCTCTTCGGGAATATCCTTCCAGAAAACATTCGTCTGATACGCCGCTGGGAGCCGATGTGAGAAGACCAGATTGAAGGCAAGAATGGGAAGCAGCAGCCAGAAGCAGTTGCTAAGATAACGAAGTTTTTCTTTAGCGATCAACCGATCCTCCCTATGAACCGCTAACGTGGCTATTCATGGCTGTCGTCGAGGGCCGAGACTGCAACTGCTCGCATCCGCCCAGGTCCAGTCCAAACGAAACTGCAAGCGTGTTGGTTGGGCAGGCGCTGACGCAGGTGTTGCACAGAATGCATTCGGTGGAGAGCACGCGCTGGCCGGCCATGACGTAATCAGGAATGCGAATGTCCATGGGGCAGGCCTTCACACAGGCCATGCACCGGTTGCAATCTTCTTTTGCGCCGGTGACCTTCAGCAATGCGAAGCGCGAGCCTAGCTTCATCAGCACCGGAACCGGGCACAAATACTTGCAAAATGCGCGGTTGTCCTTCAGCAAATATGCCAGCAGAATTCCGAAGAAATAATAGAGAAGGTTTCCGGCAAGCATCCAATATAGAGGCACGCTGCCCTGCGGCCGGTAATGAAAGAGAAAAGCAAGTGTTGCCACAAGGCTAAGACTCAGCGCGAAGTGCGCATAGCGCATCCACTTCCACGGTCCGGGCACCCACCCCTTGCTTTTATCGAAGGGCAGCAGATCAAGGACCATCGCTGTCCAGCACGCCCATCCACAGAAGCCGCGCCCAAAGATCAGCGGCCCGAAGAGCTTGGCGATCGAATAATGAATGATGGCGCCGGAAAAGATGCCTGTGCAAAAGAAGAAGAGCAGCCCTTCCAGTTGCATATTCTGATAAACGATTAATCCAAGAAACCCAATGATGTATGTGCCGATCAGGAACTGCGCCAGACGGCGGCCGATGGGTTTTTTCTGGCGCGGAAGCAAGGCGTAGAGCCCGGTTCCCACGCCCAGTGACGTTCCAATGAAGCCGATGTCGAAGAGGAAGAAAATTCTTCCCGTGCGCAGCCACAGCGTTATCGCCACTGTCCAAAAAATCACCAGCAGCACCGACGGAGAAAGAAGTTTTCTGAAGAGACCCAGTTCAGTCCGTCTAGTGCGTTTCACCGTTGTTCTTTCAGGGTTTTGCTTGTTCAGTTTCATGGTGCCATTCTCCGCCCTCTCTGTCTATTGCCAATAAACCATTTTGATTTCGATTGTGGTTTCGGATTGACTTACTATGAAGCTTGATTGGTCTGGCATCGGCGGGCCATGGCTTGTGTCGGGATTGTTAGAGAAGCCATAGCCGCTCTGAGGAACGCCTTGCGCGTCGAACTCCATCTTTCCCGTCATGTTTTCATCGTGCAGGACGGAGGCAGCATAGACTCCCTGCGGAATGTTTTTGAAGACGGCTGTTGCGCTCAGAGATTGAGGATCAATCTCGAAGCTCTGAGAGGCAATCGCGCTGGACGGATTAGACGGAAATCCCTTTGCGTCGCGAAAGAGCGCGATCTTGATTCTTCCCTTCGCATTGCGGAATCCCGTGATGCGGACGGTGAGAGTGGACTTGGCTTGCACGGCCGCGGGCGTTGGTGCGGATGCGGGTGCAGCCGGCGTCTGCGCGGCAAGAACTCCAACGGAGGCCGTTAGCAGCGCACAAAAGACCAGCGGAAGAGTTGCGAGGAGTTTGATTGTGCGGCGGATTGGAAGCATTTCGTTTTTCCTTTCAATGGAGAATGATTGTCGATTGTTAGAAGCGGTCCGTGCGTCCCTGATAGAAAAGTTTGTCGGCCAGCTCGCGCGGCGCAACGCCGGAGTACTCAAGCACGCTGCGCGAGTTGTGGCGGATCTCATCGTAGAGAGTCCAGCGATGGAGGATCGGCCTGCCGTCGACAATAAAATAATCGTCGAAGGTGGCGGATTTGATGTGCTTGCCAGAGGTGAGATAGTACTCGGCCCGCACCGGGCGCGCATCCGTCACGCGCACCCAGAAAAGAATGCGCTGATAGGTAGAGCCTTTGCGCTTGGCGGTCAGATCAAGCACATAGCAATCTTCAGATCCCACTTTTTCCGTGCGCAGATAAACGGCAGTGTAATCAACGGCGTAATTGGTGCGCGCCACGTCGCCGTTGGAGGCGTCGCCGTTTAAGCGTTCGAGCGGCGTGATGCGCACCGGGCGGCTGGTGTCCGGCAGATAGACCCACATATCGTCGCCCAGCATCAGCAGGTGCTGGCCTTTTTCGCGCGGGCTGAGGAACTCGACATAAGTCTTTTCTGTTCCCTTCTGCGAGACCTCGTAGAGTTTGCTCTCGTCCTCTTTGCCGGATTCAAAATGCGTGATCTTGACCTTCAGCACATACGCCGGCCATCCGTTGCGGTATGCGTCGGAGCGCTTGAGAAGCGCTTGGGCGTCGGGCGTTTCGGCGCGGCAGACGAGCGTGCAAGCAAGTAGAAAACTCACAATAAAAACCAGCAGGAATGCGCGTAGGATGCGATTGATGTTAGACATGAGAAAGAGCCTCCGCAATTTTCAGGCGCGATGCGCGCACCGCGGGCAGGATGGACGCAATCGCCATGGAGATGATCACCAGCAAGGAAGAAACGATCATCTGAAACGGCACATGACGGACTTTGAAGGGCATGGGCATGCTATACCCCGGCGGAGGCGGCATATGCAGCCCGGATGAATTGAGTAGCTCGCCGAGTATATTGCCGGCAATCAAGCCGACTACCGCGCCAATCACGCCGAGCAGCGTGGCTTCGAACATGAACAGCGCCACGATCCATACTCTAGGCGTGCCCATGGCCAGCATGGTGCCGATCTCGCGCGTGCGCTCGAACATGCTCATCAGCAGCGTATTGACGCTGGACATGAGGACCATGAAGAAGACGATGATGCCCATGAAGAGGAAGATGCCGTTGAACATGGTGTTGACCTGCTTGTAATAGGTGGCCAAGTCAATCCACTTTTTCAGCACCAGATGCTGCGATATGCCGTTCAGGCGCGGCATCATTTCGTCATAAGCCCGATCCGTGTTCTCCGTGGAATCCAGACCGACCACAAGATTGGTGACGCGATCACTTTGCAGCAACCGCTGCGCGGCCGGCAGCGTAATGCGCAGATAGCGCGCGTCCCTCTCCGGCGCGCCGGAGTTGACGATGCCCACGATCTCGACATCAACGCCGTTGAGCGCGCCGTCGGAGGTCATGGCTAGAACCGTCAAGCCATCGCCGATGCCGACGTTCATTGACTTGGCCAGCTCTTTGCCGATGAGCGCCTCGACCTCGCCGCTGGGCTTGGGGTCCAGATCGCGTCCCGTCTCAATGCGCGTAATAAATCCGAGGCTTTTTTCCGCATCGGGATCGACCGCGGCGCCCATGAATCCGGCGGCCTTCGTTCCGTTCGAGACCATGCCGTAAAAATCAATGCGGGGAGCAATGCCGCGCACATGATTGCCAGTCTTGACGGAGGCTGCCACCTGACGCCAATTCTCGATGCCGGTATCGAGAACGCGCACCTCATCGCGGTTGAAGTGATCGGCGGTGAAGATCTGCAAGTGGCCGAGCCCGCTGTTGATCGTGTCTTCGCGCAGGCCATGCGTCATGAAGGCAAAGTAGCCGCCGGACAGCAGCAATCCCGCCACGCCTCCACCCACCATGAAGAGCGTCATGATCGTGCGGCGCCGATTGCGAAAGATGTTTCTGAATGCGAGAAGTAGAAATTTAGCCACGGCCGCCTCCTTGCGTTGTATCAGAGATCACTTCGCCGTCAGTGAGCCGCACGATGCGCTCGGTGTGTTCCAGCAAGCGCGCGTCGTGCGTGGAGAAGATGAAGGTGAGGCCGAGGCGCTGGTTGAGCCCGTGCATCAGATCGATGAGTTGCGTGGCGTTGTGCGTGTCCAGATTGGCGGTCGGCTCATCGGCCAGCACCAGCGAAGGGCGATGCACGATGGAGCGGGCAACGGCGACGCGCTGCCGTTCGCCGCCGGAGAGCAGGTCGGGCCGCTGGTTGGCGCGGGCGGAAAGCCCAACGCTTTCCAGCGCCTCGGCCACGCGCTGCCTGCGCTCACCGCTGTTCACTCCCTGGATCAGCAGCGGATACTCGACATTCTCGGCGGCCGTGAATACGGGAATTAGATTGAAGGTCTGAAAGACAAAGCCGAGCTTTTCGCGGCGCAATTTGCTCATGTCGGCGGGATTTAGTTGCGAGGTATCCACGCCATCCACCAGAATGCGGCCGGTGGTGGGCTGATCGATGCAGCCGATGAGGTTCAGAAGCGTCGTCTTGCCGCTGCCGCTGGGCCCGGATATTGCCAGAAACTCTCCCGCGTTGACGCGCAGACTGGCGTGCGTGAGAGCGCTGACATAGCTGTGCGCCGGATGGTTCGCAGGACGATTATCCAGCGGAAAGCTTCGGCTGACTGCTTCGACATTGACAATTTCTTCCATCAGACCTTCCCTTTCAGAATCTTCGCTTCAATAGGAAGATAAACCAGAAAGGCCAAACTGCGGCCCGGTTTCTGACGGGAGGGGGAAAAATGGGGACAAAAGGCTGAAAAGCGGGGATGAAGCGTGACCGGCTCCGATTACGCGGCGGCTCACAATGTGACACGCTTCGCATTTTCCGGGTAAAGTACCATCTTTCCACAGCTTCGGCCAAAAATCTTCACGGGTTCTTTATACCCAGTCTCGAATAATTCAGGAGAATGTCCTACACCTTCATCCACATCCAAAAGGAGACCCATGGCGACGAAGTACAAACTGGAATACATTTGGCTTGACGGTAAGCAGCCCATCCCGGAACTGCGCGGCAAGACTCAACTTAAGACCTTTGAGAACCCGCCCACTCTTGCCGACATTCCCCTCTGGGGCTTTGACGGCAGCTCGACAATGCAGGCCGAGGGCAGCAAATCCGACTGCGTGCTGAAGCCCGTGGCTCTTTACCTTGACGGAGCCCGCAAGGATGCGTATCTGGTTCTCTGCGAAGTCATGCATCCCGATGGCACCCCGAACTCCACCAACGCGCGCGCCACCATCGAGAACGATCCCGACCTCTGGGTCGGCTTTGAGCAGGAGTACTTCCTTTATAAGGATGGGCGTCCACTGGGCTTCCCCAAGGATGGTCTCCCCATCGTTCCACAGGGCCCCTACTATTGCGGCGTTGGCTACAAGTACATGGGCAGCATCGCCCGCCAGATCGTTGAAGAGCACCTCGAACTTTGCCTCACCGCCGGCATCAACCACGAAGGCATCAACGCCGAGGTGGCCAAGGGCCAGTGGGAGTTCCAGATCTTCGGCAAAGGTTCAGCCAAGGCTGCTGACGACCTCTGGATGGCCCGCTATCTGATGTACAGGCTCTGCGAGAAGTATGAAGTGGACTTCGTCCTCCACTGCAAGCCGATCAAGGGTGACTGGAACGGCTCCGGCATGCACTCCAACTTCTCCACCAAGTACATCCGCGAAGTTGGCGGCAAGGCTTATCTGGAGAAGCTGATGGCGGCCTTTGAGAAGTACATTCCCGAGCACATCGCCGTCTATGGCCCGGACAACCACCTGCGCCTGACCGGCCTGCACGAGACCCAGGCGATTGACAAGTTCAGCTACGGCCTCTCCGACCGCGGCGCATCTGTCCGCCTGCCCGTCAACTTCGTCCGCGACGGTTACAAGGGCTACCTGGAAGATCGCCGTCCCAACTCCGAGGCCGATCCCTACCAGATCGTCTCCCGCATTCTGAAAACCATCAAGACCGTGCCTCTGTCGTAATTCAACCGCTGTACTGGTTTCCCAGCTTCCAGTATCGGGGTCTGGGAAGCCAGTACATATTCTTTTACAGTTCCCCGCGGAATCGGGCGGATATTTTTACTCTAAAAAACGGCATTCCTGCGCCTTCGCCTCCCGGCGGCCAAAGCGGCTCAGGAATGTGGATAATTTTTCATGCCTTGAAATAAACTTGATTTCCCGGAGCGGGACCTTATAATGGTGGCAATTGATCTCACGCTATCCTGTTGTGCCCAAAAAGGAGAATCATGTCCACTGACTACCGCAATTTTCTGGCGCTCTCGTATGAGCAGCTGGAAGAACTCAACCTGGAAGCCAAGGCCGAGCGCGCCAATCGCGTTGCGGCTCATGAGATTCGCGAAAAGCGGCTGAAGTACCTGACCGACGAAAAGCGGATCAAGGCTGTAACTGTCCTCTTTACCGACCTCGAAGGCCGCCTGCACCTGCTTGATTATGACAAGAAGTTCCTGCTCGGCGCGCATGAGAACCTGACCTTTGACGGCTCCTCGATCCGCGGCTTTACCGCCCAGAAAGAGAGCGATCTGCGCCTGGGCATCGACTGGAGCGCCTTCTACTGGGTTCCCGCCGACGTCTTCGGCAACGGCAAAGTCCTGGTCTTCGGCAACGTCATCGACAAAGACGGCACGGCATACTCCGGCGATCTGCGCGGCGTGCTCAAGGCCTACGCCGACCAGCAGCACAAGCTCAACGGCTACACCTTGAACGCGGCCACCGAGATCGAGGGCTTCCTCTTTGCCGGCAAGGACGCCGAACGCACCTATCATCTGACCAACAAATTCGAGTTCATCTCCACCGGCGGCTACTACCACTCTCTGCCCCTCGACCCGCTGCGCCAGTTCATTGACACCAGTGCCGAAGTGCAGCGCGCCATGGGCTTCCAGAACGAGAAGGATCACCCGGAAGTCGCCCCCAGCCAGTACGAGATTAACTACAGCTACTCGGAAGTGGTGGGCGCGGCCGATCAGATTCAGCTCTACAAGTTGCTCACCCGCCAGATCGCCAACAATATGGGCTTCACGGCCAGCTATCTGCCCAAGCCCGTCGTCGGCGTCAATGGCAGCGGCATGCACACCAACGTCTCCGTCTCCAAGGGCAAAACCAACCTCTTCTGGAACGAGAAGGGCGAAGAGCAGCTCGACGCCTTCGGCTGGAACTTCCTGGATCGCATCCTGACCAGCGCGCTGGATCTCTGCCTGATCTTCAACTCCAGCGTCAATGCCTATCGCCGCCTTGATCCGCACTTTGAAGCGCCCAACCAGATTCGCGCCTCGGCCGTCGATCGCGGCGCCATGGTCCGCGTGCCCATCGGCAATCACCGCTCGATGCGCACCGAAGTGCGCGCCGTGGCTCCGGACGCCAACCCCTACCTCTCGCTCTACGGCATCTTCAAAACCGGCCTGGACGGCGAGATCAGCCCCGACGCCAATCTGCGCGCCGGCGGGCGTTACCTGCCCGATAACATTCAGAAGGCCATCGCCGACTTCGAGGCTTCGCCGTGGATCGCGAAGATTCTGGGCAGCGACGTGCAGGGCCGCTACGCCGAGTTGAAGCAGGCCGTGGCCAACCGCTGCCCGCGCGAGCTGGGTACATTCGTCAAGGGCGCGGAAGTCCAGTTCCACCACGAGGTCTACAACCAGTCGCTGTGGAATATGTTCTAAAGCGTTTTTTCGATGCCTGGATTCTGGGTGCTCCAGGTCCCGATTTTGGGAGCTGGGATACCACGATCCACAACTAAGACAGCAAGGGCGGCAAACCAGCTTTGGTTTGCCGCCCTTGTATTATGAATCCTTCGGAATCTTCGACTTGCAGTAGACCCCGTCAAGCTGCCTGCACAGCTTCCCGCCGAACAATCGTGCTGCGAATCTTCTTGCCGACCTTCTGCTCGGCGAGGCGCAACTCATAGAGCTTCTGCAGATTGAGCCACATCTCCGCCGAGGTGCCAAGCCCCTGGCTCAAGCGCAAGCTGTGTCGGCGGTCAAGCTCCGCTGCCCTTTCAATAACTGATACATTCGATTCGCTGAAACGTGCAGCACGGCGGCCACTTCAGAAACGCTCATGCCAGGAGCCTCCAGTTCGTCGGCCAAAAATCTTCCAGGATGAATGGATCGCGCGCCATCTGAGCTTCCTGAAAAGTGATAATCACAAAAATGACGCGCCACATCAAGAGACCGGATCGCTGTTCGGTTCCAGGTTGTCGACAGACTGTTGCTGCTCTTTGGCCACAGCGATCTCGTAGAGGTAGTATTGGAAATAGTAAAATGAAAAGAAAAACGTCTTCACAGGAGAAAGTTGCAAGTGAATCGGTTCTCGCTGGTTATACTGCTCCAATAACTCATCCCTGATAACAAAAGCAATAAGAACAGAGATCGGCCATCCGGATTGATGAGGGGGCAGCTTATCTATTAAGTCAAATACCAGGCAAAGAATAGCCCAAAACAAGCAATTAGAACTTGGATTAATTTTGCGAACCCAAAAACAAAGACGGAATATCCATAAATAGAAGACTGCAATTTCAAGTATTCCTTGCGCAGGCTTAGGTATGAGCCACAGATCGATGCCGACAGAGAGTGTGATGAGGATGAGCAGCGCGATCCAATGCACTCTTGGAGGGGTAGGATACTCTGCGCTGAATTTGCTTTCCGGATCCTACAGAATCGTCAAATCGTACATTGGGATTGCCTCGAAAACTTCCTTCGCTTAAAAGATAGCACACAGCTTCGCAAACGAATCCAGCTCAATTAAAATCTGCCCCTCCGGCGCGGCATCCAGCGCGGCGTGCTCCAGCACCCAGGTGTCCTTGTGGAAGAGATGGACGGCGTTCAGACCGGCGGCGAGGGCTGGATTGATGTCGCTCCTGGGGCTGTTGCCAATCATCCAATAACTATGCGGCGCAAAGCTGGCCCGCGTTGCCTCATGCCGCTGGATCACTTCGCGATACGTGAGAGGGTCTTTCTCGGCGACGATCTCCACCGCCGAAAAATAGCCGGCCAGGCCGGAGCGGCTCAACTTGTCGGCCTGCTCGGCGTGGTTGCCTTTGGTCATCAGGATCAGCCGGTGGCGCGTCGCCAGCGCAGCCAGCGTCTCGGCCACGCCCGGCAGCAGCGTGATCTCCTGCTCGGCGATGGCGCGGCAGAAGCCCAGAATGCGCTCGCGCGCTTCATGGGTCATGGGCGTTGCGCTGAGCCGCTCAAAGCAGAGCAGCAGCGAGTGAGTGAAGCTGGGCAGCCCATAACCATGAGTCAGGATCGTCTCCCGCTCGACCTCATTCAACGCGGCGCGCACCTGCGCGGGCGAGTGCTCCTGGTGGTCAAGAAAGCTGATAAAGGCGGCGATGGCCCGCTCGAAGTAGACGTTGTTCTCCCACAGCGTATCGTCGGCGTCGATCAGCAGCGTTTGGCCAGAAGGAAATTTCGGCATGAGTTTATAGTAACCAATCAAGACGGCCGGACCGGCGAGCCGCCTCGTCGCGGAGGGCGCATGAGTCAACCACTTTTCATCAGAGTTTCGTTGACAAGCAGCTTTCGTAGCTGATATACAGGGGCCAAGCAGTTATTCAGTTCAAAAACTCAAATACGAAAGGCGGAAACACCCCCATGTTGAAGCGTATTGGTTTGTTCACCCTTGCTGCTCTACTCCTTGGCGTCTGCGCCGCGAGCGCGTCTGCTCAGGTCAGCGCAAGCTTTCCAGAAAGTTTCCAGTTGCACAGCACAGCGTTCGTCAATGACGGCGTTCTTCCCCTCTCGGCGGTTCTCAACAACCAGTCGAATGGCGTAAACACCTGTACAGCGAACGGCGCCGCGGGCGGAGATCAGTCTCCGCAACTCGCTTGGACGGGCGCGCCCTGGGGTACAGAGTCGTTTGTGGTGGTTCTCTATGATGTGTCGGCTGCCTTTACCCACTGGGGAATCTATAACATCAAGGGCAATGCGATGGGACTGCCGGCAAACGCGGGCGTGGCTGGCAGCACTTATGGAACGCAAGTTGGGAATGATTTCGGCTTGGGCAGCCAATACGATGGCCCCTGCCCGCCGGCTGGCTATCTGCCGTACGCGCACCAGTATGTCTTCACCGTCTACGCATTGAGCACCAAGCTGGATCTGCCTGAGTCAGCGAATTTCCCTGCCAATGGCGAGACGCTGTATCACGCGCTGATCCAGGCGGGCGTAAAAGGCGAGATACTGGGCCGCGCCAGCCTTACAGGCTACTACTCCTCGACTCCCGGAACCTTCGGAGCGAATTGAAGTTTTCCTGCGCTTGTTTCAATCATCCAAGAAAGGCCGCGCAGCGTTGAGCTGGCGGCCTTTCTTTTCGCACTTGATGGAGAGACCTGCTTGGCTTGACAGGCTGCGGAAGAACTCGATAAAGAGTCCGAAGCGTCAGGGCACGACTTCAGTCGTGCCGTAAGCACCTGATAATAATGGTTGGGCTTTAGCCCCTGCGGGATGTTTCTCGGCAGCCGTCGATGGTTTATGGTAACGGAGCTGCCGCAAGCTGCATCTGAATATCTTTCATGTCAGTCTGCGCGGCAAGCGGTAGCTCTTTATCCAGATAGATTCGAGCAGCGGGAGCCTTTGGCGCGGAGTTCGCTTCACCTGCACTCGGTTCGGCAGGCTTTTGTTCCGCGTCCTGCGCGCCGGTGACTTGAAGAATGTAACTGCCTTCCGGAACATAAGGGAAGGAAAAACTGCCATCCTCGAGCAGCGGAATCTCGCGCACTTTCTCGCGGTCATCCGCGTAGAGCAGCCGCAGGGTTCCGCGAGCCAGCGCGTGGCCGTCGGCGGCAGCAGTCACGCTGCCCGCGACGGTATGCAATCCGTTGAGCGGAATAACCAGATCCGCGCCTCTTGAAATATCTCCCGCTTGCACTGTGACCGAGGCGGCCTCCTTCATGCGATAGGTATTGCCCAGGCAGATGCGGGGCGCTTCATCTTGATTCCCGACGGGCATGGAAGCACAGACGGTGTACTCTCCGCCGGGTAGGTTGGTCAGGTTGAAACGCCCGTGGCCGTCACTGACCTCGGAGATAGCCCAGCTATCGGAAGACGCTCCAACTTTGGACCAACCGTTCTTCACCGTCCTGCGAAGAAGCTGAAAGTGCATTCCGATGGCCGGGTTGCCATCGTCGTATGAGACCGTTCCTGTAATCTCCGCGCCGCGCTCCACTTGCAGCGATAAGTCAGCCGCGCCGCGCGCTTCGACATTCACTTCGGTCAGATGATCCTTCCACTGTTCGATCACCTCCTGCATCTGTTCCTGTTCGCTGGCATGCTTGCTGGCTTGCGCATAATCGATGGCTCGATCCAAATTCAGATAGCCTTCCAGCTCAGCGACAGCGTAGTAATGGCCGGGGGCGACATTCACTATTTTGAATCGTCCATCCAGTCCGGTCACCGCGCTCCCCCCAGACGCATTCGAGCCGTCTTTCTCGGAAGGATTCACGAGAGTGACTTCAGCAAAGCGCGCAGGCTTGCCGGTATCCGCGCAGAGGACGATGCCCGTCACCGTGCCCAGCGATGGATCGACCTTGACCGGCGCAAGACTGCCGCATTCGCTGGGGTAAAAGCAGAGAAGCGATGAAAGCAATATCCAATGGAAGCGAAACATTACAAGCCTCCGAAAAACAATCAGGACTCAGGGAATTGTAACCCGGCCTGCGCCACGGGATGAAAGCTCTTGCGATGGAGCGGGGTTGGGCCAAGGCGCTTGAGAGCCTCCAGATGCGCGGGGCAGGGGTAGCCTTTATGCTGGGCGAGGCCGTAGCCGGGATACGCGCGGTCGAACTCGACGAGCAGGCGGTCGCGGTGGACCTTGGCCAAGACGCTGGCCGCCGCGATGGAAAAGCTGATTGCGTCGCCGTGGATGACGGCTTGCTGCGGACCAGCCCAATCAATGGTGTCACGGCCGTCGATGAGCAGGAAATCGGGGCTGAGCGCAAGCTGCTGTACGGCGCGGCGCATGGCTTCCAGCGAGGCTTGGCGTATGTTGATGCGGTCGATGGTCGCGGCGTCCGCTTGAGCGACGGCCCAGGCGACGGCGCTCGCGCGAATCTCCACGTCCAGCTCCGCGCGCTTCTTTTCGGTCAGCTTCTTTGAGTCATTCAGGCCGTGCAGCACGCAACCTTTAGGGAGAATGACAGCGGCGGCGACAACCGGCCCGAAGAGCGGACCGCGCCCCACTTCGTCGATGCCGGCGATGCGCAGCGAACCGCGGGCGCGCGCGGCCTCTTCCAGCCTCCAACCGCAGGGCGGAGTTTTGGTCATGCTTCCAGTATAGAAAAGAGAGCGGTCGATTGCCTTGTTCCTGATTCTTTGCCCCCTGTCGCCGGGGTGGCTTGCTGGAGTAATCTGGATCATCAGGAGAGTTTTGCCGCCGATGCTCAATCGAAGCCGTGTATTCTTCACTATTCTGGCTATTTATGTTCTCGGAATCCCGACACTTTCCGCGCAGCAGGCGTCCGCTCCGGCTGCGCCCAAGGAAGAATCTGTCCGCGCCCGCTACACAAAGTACGAGTTCCGCATTCCCATGCGCGACGGCAAGCGGCTCTTCACGGCGGTCTACGTGCCCAAAGATGCCGAGGGCGGGCCGTATCCCTTTCTGATCAACCGCACGCCCTATGACGTTGGCCCTTACGGCGAGGATCAGTATCCGATGCATCTCGGCCCCTCCCCATCGGACGAGTTCGAGCAGAGCGGCTACATCTTTGTCTACCAGGATGTGCGCGGGCGGTGGATGAGCGAAGGCGAGTATGTCGAGATGCGTCCACACATCGACGAGAAGACGTCGTCCAAAGATGTGGATGACGCCTCGGATATGTCGGACACTCTGGATTTCCTGCTCAAGCACATTGCCAATAACAACGGCAAGGCGGGCATCTACGGCATCTCTTATCCGGGCTTTTATACTTCGGCCTCGATCATCGACTCGCACCCGGCGCTGGTGGCGGCCAGTCCGCAGGCGCCGATGACCGACCTCTTCGCGGGCGACGACGACTCCTACCACGGCGGCGCATTCATGCTCTCGGCCACCTTTGACTTCTATGCCGCCTACTTTCATCCGCAGGAGAATCCATTCAAACCCAAGCCGGTGGTTCCCTTTGACTTCGGCACGCCGGACAGTTACAAATTCTTCTTGCGGGCGGGCAACATCACCAACCTCGACCAGCGCTATCTGAAGGGCTCGAACTGGCTCTTCAGTGACCAGGTCAAGCACAACACCTACGACAGTTACTGGCAGGCGCGCGATCTATCCCGGCACATGAAGAATGTGCATTGCGCGGTGCTGGTCGTGGGCGGATGGTATGACGCCGAGGATCTAAGCGGCCCATTGAGTACGTTTAACGCGATCCGGAAATTCAATCCGCAGACGCCCGCCACGCTGGTGGAAGGCCCGTGGGTGCATGGCGGCTGGGCGCGCAGCGACGGCTCCCACCTGGGCGATGTGCAATTCAACTCCAAGACCAGCGAGTACTTCCGTGTGAATGTGCAGTTTCCTTTCTTCGAACACTATTTGAAAGGCAAGGGAAAGGAAATGCCGCACGCCGTGGTTTTTGAGACGGGGAAGAATCTCTGGCATAACTTGGACGCGTGGCCACCCAAGGCCGCCGCGCCGAAGACCCTCTACTTTCACGCCGGCGGCAAGCTGAGCTTTAATCCGCCCACCGAAGCCAGTGGCGTGGATGAGTACGTGAGCGACCCGAATCACCCGGTTCCTTTTGTGGGCTACACCACTGACACCGTGCCGCAACGGTATATGGTGGATGACCAGCGCTTCGCCAGCTATCGTCCCGACGTGCTGGTCTATGAGACTGAGCCGCTGGAAGAGGATGTGACCATCGCTGGGCCTATCTCGCCGCGGCTGAAGATCGCCAGCAGCGGCACGGACTCGGACTTCGATGTGAAGCTGATCGATGTTTATCCGGAAGATTATCCGGACCCGGACGGCACATCGGAAGGCAACAAACGGATTCTGGATGCGCCGCCGCTGCACATGGGCGGCTATCAGCAGTTGCTGCGCGGAGAACCCTTCCGCGCCAAGTTCCGCAACAGCCTGGAGAAGCCGGAGCCGCTCACGCCGGGCAAAGAGGCAGAGATCGACTTTACCATGCCCGATCTTTTTCATACCTTCCGCCGCGGCCACCGCATCATGATTCAGGTGCAGAGCAGTTGGTTCCCGCTGACAGACCGCAATCCGCAGACATTTACTGACATTCCCAACGCCAAGCCGGAGGAGTTCCAGAAGGCGACCGAGCAGCTCTTCCGCCAGAAGGACGCGGCCAGCGGCGTTGAAGTGCTGGTGATGCCGTAAAAACAGTGGTCAGTAGTCAGTGATCAAATTTCAGCTATCAGTCAGATGGTTTGATCATTCGCCGTGATTTCTCAGCAAACCTCTGATGATATCCATGTTTTGTAACAGGGCACGACTTTAGTCGTGCCGCAACAGTCCTCAGAAAGGAACGGGCTTTAGCCCCTGCATGGCTCAACCCAGCCGCAATGCGTCCTCTGAGAAGATTCTCAACACAAAACGTATCTTTTTTGCGACCACCAAGACCAGCATGAGACGCAGTCTTTTACAATCAGAACGTAATGCCGGACTGCTGACTGATGTCTTGCGCTCTCTTGTTGCCGAACACAAGTTTAAGTTGCACGACTTTGTCATCATGCCAGATCACATTCACTTGCTCTTTGAAGTTGGAGCCGATATGACAGTAGAGAAAGCTATGCAACTGGTTAAGGGCAGGTTTTCTTTCCGGCTGAAGAAAGAGCATGGGTACGAAGGCGAAGTTTGGCAGCGAGGTTTTTCCGAAGTACAAGTGATGGATGCACAGTGGATGGAGAAATGCCGCAACTATATTGCAGAAAACCCCGTGAAAGCAGGATTGGTTAGCGAGGCGAAAAAATTTCCTTTTTGTTTTGATTTTTTGGCGCGCAGAAAGATAGAGACGCAGGGGCTAAAGCCCACATGATTTTGCGAATTTCATCGGCACGACTAAAGTCATGCCCTGTTACAAAACAGGCCTGTCATTGAGTTTTCCGCAGTTTGAAAAAACTGCAAATTTCAGATGACTGGGAACAATGCTTTAACAGCGAAAAGCTTTATCTCATGAGGTTCAAAATGTTCATCCGCAACTTCCGCTCCGTTGTACTGCTGCCGGCCGCATTGCTGCTGGCCGCCGCGCCCGCGATTCACGCCGAAGAAGGCATGTGGACCTTTGACAACCCGCCCTTGAAGCAGTTGGCGGCAAAGTATAACTTCCATCCCTCGCAGGCTTGGCTGGATCATCTGCGCCTTTCCAGCGTGCGGCTCAATGACGGCGGGTCGGGATCGTTTGTCAGCCCCAACGGCTTGCTGCTGACCAATCATCATGTGGCGCGCGGCCAGTTGCAGAAGAACTCGACTGCCGAGCATGACTATCTGCGCGACGGCTTCTATGCGGCTACGCCGGATGCGGAGATGAAGTCCGCCGACCTGGAAGTGAATGTGCTGGTGGGCATGGAGGACGTGACGGCGCGGGTGCAAGGTGCGGCCAAAGAGATTCGCGACGATGCCAAGGCGCTCAAGGCGCGCGACGCGGAGATTGCGGCCATCGAAAAAGAGAGCAAGCAGAAGACCGGCCTGCGCTCCGACGTGGTCTCTTTCTATCAGGGCGGCGAATACTGGCTCTACACCTACAAGGCTTACACCGACGTGCGGCTGGTCTTTGCGCCGGAGCAGCAAGCGGCCTTTTTCGGCGGCGATCCGGATAACTTCACGTATCCGCGCTACGACCTGGACATGGCTCTCTTCCGCGTCTATGAGAACGGCAAGCCGTTGAAGACCGATAACTATCTCAAGTGGAGCGCCAAGGGCGCCGCGCCGGGCGAGTTGATCTTCATCAGCGGACATCCGGGATCGACCGAGCGCGACGATACGATAGCTCAATTGATGATGGAGCGCGATGTGCGCGGGCCTGCGGTGACCGAGTACCTCCAGCGCCGCATCGCCACCGACCAGGCATTTGCCGCGCAAGGGACGGAGCAGGCGCAGTTGGTGGGCAGCGACATCTTCTATTTGCAGAATAGCCTCAAGGTCTATCTCGGCCGCGCGCAGGCCCTGGCCGATCCGGCAATCCTCGCCAAGAAGCAGGCCGATGAAGACGACTTCCGCGCCAAGGTCAACGCCAACAAAGAGTGGAAGAAAGAGTATGGCAAGGCCTGGGAAGAGATCGCCCGCGCCGAGGAAAAGGTCAAGCCGGAGATCCAGGGCCAACTCATCCGCCGCACCGGAACCCGCCTCTTTACCATCGCCCTGCAGATCGTGCAATACGTTGCCGAGGTCCAGAAGCCCGATGGAGAGCGCCTCGATCAGTACCACGATGCCGGCCTTGAATCCTTGCGCTTCCAGTTGCTCTCGCCCGCCCCGATTCATCCCTCGACGGAGAAGCTGTACATGACCGCCGCGCTCAAACTGGATCAGGAAAAGCTGGGCAAGAATGACGCCTTTGCACAGGCCTTCCTGCAGGGCGGCGAAGTGGATACAACGGTGAATGCGCTGATCGACGGAACCAAGCTGGCCGATCCAGCCTTCCGCAAGTCGCTGCTGGATGGCGGCGCGGCGGCCGTGGCCGCTTCCACTGACCCGATGATTGCGGCGGCGCGGCGGGCCGACCCTGTCCTCCGCGCGATGAACCGCCATGTGAGGGATACGATCACCAGCGTGCTGACTCCGGCAGGAGAAAAGCTGGGCAAAGCCCGCTTCCTGGTCTATGGCAAGGACGCCTATCCCGACGCCACCTTCACGCTGCGGCTGAGCTACGGGACGGTTGACGGCTATGCGTACAACGGAACCATTGCGCCGCCCTTCACCACCTTCTACGGGCTCTATGACCGTGCAGCCAGCTTCAGCAACAAGCCGCCCTTTGACCTGACGCCGAAGGAAGCCGCCGGGCGCGACAAGCTGGACCTTACCACGCCGCTCGACTTTGTCTCCACCGGCGACATCATCGGCGGCAACTCAGGATCGCCGGTGGTCAATCGCGAGGGCGAGTTGGTGGGCCTGATCTTCGACGGCAACATCGAGTCGCTGGCCGGCGATTTTGTCTATGACGGCACAAAGAATCGGGCCGTCGCCGTTCACTCGGCGGGCATGATCGAGGGCGTGCGCAAGCTCTATGGCGCGGATGCTCTGGCCGACGAGTTGGAGGGCAAGTAGGAGTTGAACCATGAATCGCAGGAAAGCCATGTCCGTTTCCCCACGTAACTCTTGCTAAGACTCCCATCCTTCGCATACTCCGTGAAGGATGGGAGTCCATAAACCTCAACCAACGAATCTTGCTGTTCTCTGTTTCCTAGTCCCCGGTCCCTTGGTCCCCGTCCTTCGCCCCCTGTTATCCTTAGCGTGTGGACCACCTTCGCCGCATTGGCCTTCTGCGCCGCCGTTTGACCAAAGCCGGGCTTCATGGGCTGCTGGTCACGCACCTTCCTGATCTGCGCTATCTCTCTGGATTTACAGGATCGAGCGCCGCTCTGGCCATCACGCGCCGTTCCGCGCGCCTCTTTACCGATGGGCGTTACGTCGCGCAGGCCGCAGAAGAAGTTTCCGCCGCCGAGGTCGAGATCGTCGCCAGTTCCCCTTCGGTGGCAGCCGTCCAATGGCTGGCCGCGCAGCCGGGCGTCGAATTTGCCGGCTTTGATCCGGCCAAGACCACCGTCGCCAATCTGGCGCGCTTCAAGGCCGCTCTGCCCGCGCGCCTCCGGCGCAGCTTTCTTACTGCGCTCTCCGCCCCGCTGGTTGAGCCGCTGCGCATGGTCAAGGACGAGGATGAACTGGCGATCATGATTGAAGCGGCGCTGATCGGCTGCCAGCTCTTCGACCACATTCTGGGCTTTATCCAGCCGGGACTGCGAGAGCTGGAGGTGGCCGCCGAGCTGGAGCATCAGGCTCGCCTGCTAGGTGCCGAGGGAATGTCCTTTGAGACCATCGTCGCCGCCAGTGCGCGCTCTGCCATGCCCCACGGCCGCGCCACCGCCGCCAAGCTGCCGCGCCGGGGCTTTGTCGTCATGGATTTTGGTATCATGCATAAGGGTTATTGCTCGGATATGACCCGCACCGTGCATCTGGGTTCGCCCACTGCAAAGGAGCGGGCCGTCTATGACGCGGTTTTGGAGGCGCAGGAAGCCGGCATCAACGCGGTAACCGCTGGGGCAAGTTGCGCGGAGGTAGACGAGGCGGCGCGCGGCGTGCTGCGCAAGGCAGGGTTGGCGGAGGCATTTTCCCACTCCACCGGCCATGGCGTTGGCTTGGAGATTCACGAATCGCCGCGTATCGGCGCTAACGAGACGAGCAGGTTACTGGCCGGAATGGTCATCACCATTGAGCCGGGAGTTTATCTCGCCGGACGCTTCGGCATTCGCATTGAAGACATGGTGGCCGTCACACGCAGCGGAGGCCAGGTGCTCACCCCAGCGTCCAAGGCGCTGATTGAACTATAAGAGCACTTCGAATTGTTGCACAGAGTTAGGGTTGGGATGAACTGCTGCTAACTCGCTAACTTGCTCTTTCCGCATAGCGGAAGCGAACTTGCTGTTATTGTTTCACAAACGGTTTTTTCAACGGCCTTGTTTGTTTGGATGCTCCGATCGACCAGATGTTTGTAACAGGGCACGACTTGAATCGGGCCGCAAGCCGAAGATAAGAATCTATGGGCTTTAGCCCCTGAGGAACGAATGAAACCAGAAGACATTGCGGATTTGAAACAATTGATTGAATTCCTGCAAGCAAACCAGGTTGCCGAGTTCGACCTCGACCGGGGCGACCTGAAGATTCGACTCAAGTTCAACCAAGCCGAAGCATCCTCCGCTGGATTGAACGATCTGGCGCGGCTGCTCGGTTCTGTACCGGCTCCAATAGCGCGAGCGGCAGCCGCGGCAACTCAGCCGGCAGCTCCGGCGGCTGCGGTCCCTGCGCCCGTTGAAGCGGAGACAGGCTTGCACATGGTCAAGTCTCCCATGGTCGGCACCTTCTTTGGCTCGCCTTCGCCTGGCTCCGCGCCATTCGTCTCCGTCGGCGACCGCGTAACTAAGGGCCAGGTGATCGGCATCGTCGAAGCTATGAAGCTGATGAACGAGATTGAATCGGACGCCGCCGGCGAAGTCGTCAAGGTCCTCGTCTCCAACGGCCAGCCCATCGAGTACGGCCAGCCATTGTTTGCTGTCCGAATCACATAGGATGCAAGAATTGAATCAGTGAAGAATTGAGCGAGCGAAAAGAACAGATCTTATTCGTTCATTCATAACTCACTAACTCATTCGCTGATTTACTTATTCACTCCCGCACTTATTCACTAACTCACTGAAACGCAGGTTCCCCAATGTTTCGTAAAGTCCTGATTGCCAATCGCGGTGAAATTGCCCTGCGGGTCATCAACGCCTGCCGGGAGCTGGGAATTCGCACCGTCGCCGTCTACAGCGAAGCAGACCGCGACGCGCTGCACGTGCGCTTTGCCGACGAGGCCATCTGCATCGGCCCGCCGCGCCTGGCCGAGAGCTACTTGAACGTCCCGGCGGTGATTAGCGCGGCTGAGGTCGCCGACGTGGATGCGATTCATCCCGGCTACGGCCTGCTCAGCGAGAACGCCAACTTCGCCGAAGTCTGCCGTGCCTCCAACATTAAATTCATTGGCCCGCCGCCGGAGGTGACGCGGCTGATGGGCGAAAAGGACAAGGCGCGCATGGCCATGAAGCGCGCCAACGTGCCCATCCTGCCCGGCTCGGACGGCGTCGTCGCCTCGGTGGATGAGGCCCAGCAGATCGCCCGTGAGATCGGCTTCCCGGTGATCCTCAAGGCCAAGGCCGGCGGCGGCGGACGCGGAATGAGAATCGTGCGCAGCGCCGAAGAACTGCCCAACCTCTATCATGCGGCGTACACCGAGGCAGCGAACGCCTTCGGCAACGGCGAACTGTACATGGAGAAGTTCGTCGAAAATCCCCGCCACATCGAGTTCCAGGTGCTGGCCGACGAGTACGGCAACGTGCGCACTCTCTTTGAGCGCGAGTGTTCGATTCAGCGGCGGCATCAAAAGCTGATCGAAGAGGCGCCGAGCCTGCAAGTAACGCCGCAGATGCGCGAGGAGCTGGGCCGGACCATCTGCCGCTGCTTGATGGATATCGGCTATCAGAACGCCGGGACGATTGAGTTCCTGATGGACGAAAACCGGCAGCTTCACTTTATTGAGATGAACACCCGCGTGCAGGTGGAGCATCCGATCACCGAGGCCATCACCGGCGTGGACATTGTGAAGGCGCAGTTGCAGATCGCGTCGGGTGCGCGGCTGGACGAGATTCTACCTGCCAAGATTGAGATCCGTGGCCACGCCATTGAATGCCGCATCAACGCCGAGCATCCGCGCAAATTTACTCCGTCAGCGGGCCGGATCACGGCCTTCAACGTCCCCGGCGGCAACGGCGTGCGCGTGGACACGGCGCAGTATGCCGAGGGCGTGGTCCCGCCCTACTATGACTCGCTGATCGCCAAGCTGATCGTGCACGGCCGCGACCGGGCGGAGGCGATTGCCAAGATGGAGCGCGCGCTGAGCCAGTTCATTGTGCAGGGGATTGAGACGTCCATCTCGCTGCACCAGGAGATCTTCGCCGATCCCGACTTCCGCGATGGCAACTTCGACACCAGCTTCATGGAGAAGTTCCTCGCCAAACGGAGTTGAAAAGACCCCATAATCCCCGGTCCCCAACTACGAGGGATTGGGCCATCCGCTTATAGCTTCAACTCGCCCACGGATTGATCACCGGTACGCCTGCCGCCAGAAATGGCGCGGTATCGCGCGTGGACACGGCAAATCCATGCACGGCGGCGATCGCGGCAATCTGGCAGTCGGCCACCGAGATTGAATATCCCCTTGCTGCCGCGCGGCTTCCCAATAGAGCGAAAGCAATCGCCGCCTCCCTGTCAAAGGAAAGAAACCGACCCGCAAAGAGCTTCGCCAGCAACGATTGCAGCTCCACTTCCATGCCGCGCTTTCGCTTGCCCGCCGGCAGAAGCGCGAGGCCAATCAGTACCTCCGACAAGACAGTTGCGGTCAGGTACAGCGTCTCCGGATCTTGAGAGTCCAGCCATCGAATCACACCCGCATCGGCGCGCGGCTTCAAGGGTTCCGAGATCACATTGGTGTCCAGAACAATCATTCAAATTCTGCCGGTTCGATGGGGTTCAGATCGCGCTTGAAATCCAGTTCGATGCCGCCATAGCGCTCTCCAAAGGCGGCCAGTTCCGACCCGATGCAGAGACGCGTCTTGGGAGAGACGGCCTCTTCCAGGATGACGCGAATCTCCGCCTCGGTGCTGCGCATGTTGCGCGCGGCGCGCAGCTTGAGCGCGCGATGCGTTTCCACGGGAAGATTGCGAACAGTAACAGCAGGCATGAGTCTGCACCTCAATTCTGCTATCAATGCTAGCATATTGCATGAAGGGATAGCAAGTTGGGCGCACCGCTCTTGCCCCGTTTTTGTGGTTGGGGTAAGAGTCAACAAACCCCGGTCAAAACCCCACCAGCTCCGCTATCCTAAAGCAGCCGTGAACTCCAAGCCGCCCACACCCGCCCAGCGCCTCCGCTGGATGCACAATCAGCTCTTGGCCGCCTATGGCCCGCAACACTGGTGGCCGGCCGAGACGCGTTTCGAGATGATCCTGGGCGCGTATCTGACGCAGAACACTGCCTGGAAGGCCGTCGAGCGCTCGCTGGCCAATCTGCGCGCGGCGGGAGCGCTCAGCGTCGAGGGTCTGCGCTTGCTCACACTGGAAGAGTTGCAGCGCCTGATTCAGCCCTCTGGCTTTCACTCGCGCAAGGCGCCCGCGCTGAAGGCATTCTTGGCCATGCTCGACGCTGAGTTTGGCGGCTCGCTCGACACCCTCGCCGCGAGCCCCACAGACGTAGCGCGCGCCCGCCTGTTGGAGCTGCCCGGCGTGGGCCCGGAGACCGCCGACGCCATCCTGCTCTACGCGCTCGGGGCACAGGTGCCAGTCGCCGACGAATACCTGCGACGCATCGTTGAACGCCACCGGCTGCTGATCCCTCCCGCGGGCCGCAACCGCAAGGGCTATGATGCGCTTGCCGATCTCACCCGCGCCGCCTTCGCTCATGATCCCCAAGAAAAGCAGGTGCAACTCTTCAATGAGTTTCATGCACTTACGGTCGCCGTCGGCAAGGCGCACTGCCGGCGCAGCGCCCAATGCGCCGGCTGCCCGCTGGCCGCGGATCTCAAAATTGCAATTTAGATGCGTTTATTCCACTTTCGTCTGCTCAGCGTCATGCAATCGCGATAAAATATGAACCAATGCGTCAAGAAAGAAGCCAAGAGATGGAGCAATCCAGTTCTACCATGCAACTGACGCGCGCCGCCGACTATGGCGTGCGCGTGATGATTCATCTGGCCACTTTGCCCGGAAACCAGCGCACCCGCCTTCCCATGCTGGCCCGCGCCACGGGCGCTCCTGAAAGCTTTCTCTCCAAGGTGCTTCAAGCCCTCTGCCGCGCGGGATTCATCGCCTCCCAGCGGGGCCAGATGGGCGGCTTTGAGATTCTGCCCGCCGGACGCCAGGCTTCCATCAGCGCGGTGATTGAAGCCGTGGACGGCCCCATCTGCCTGAACCGCTGCGTGATCCAGGAGGCCGATTGCAAGCGCATATCCTTCTGCCCTGCCCACCCTGTCTGGGCCCGGGCGCAGCAAGCCGTGATGGCTGTGCTGAACGAGGCCAGCATCGCAGAATTGGCGCTCGCAGCGGCTACACCGGCGGTGGCGCCGTGCGCGGCATGTGCCGAGACGGCATGAGAGACAGGCAATGCGAGTCTGAGTAGTGTTTAAGGCTACAGGCGCTTTGGATATACCCTCTTTCGAGGAAGCGCTGACCTGCCCGCCATACCCCGGCGCTTCTTGGCTTGTTATCGAAATATTTTACAGCCGCCGATAAAGTTACCGCAGCTCTTTCGACTCTCTGCACATCTCCACCCCAACAACAAAGACCGTCACTGGGAACTCCGGTTCGCTTCGATCACTCGGAATGACAGTCATTTTGAAATGGAAATGAGAGGAAGAGCACTGATTCCAAAGGGAAAACAGGCAAAAAAACACCCCCGAAGGATCTCGTCTCTTCGGAGGCGCTTGTGTTCACAAGTTAATAAATGGGAACCAGTAGCCGGCACTGGAGGTCGGTAGTACACGGCTACTGGCGATCCCTGCACAAACGAAGCAAGCAGCGGCTTCCCCTTTCCACGGCTTCTTCGTGTCGCCCGGCTCAAAGGGAGCATTTGTACTCGTTCCCCAAACCATGTTGACAAATGGAGTGTCTCTCATCTGAATAGGACCGTTCCGTGACGGTCATCACAGGGATGTAAAATCTCCTCCCGACGCGAGAAGGCATCTGAAAATATCTTTATTCAGTGAAATAATCGCAGTTTTGCCTTTTGGCCGAAGGCCGGACGTTCCACACTGCGAGACGGGAAACGTATTCTCTTGAGGGCCGTTCGATAAGAGTTGACAAAGTACGCTGAGGCTTTGAGAATCGAAGTTCAGTTCCCTCCGAGGATAGACCCCGCGTGACAGTTCTTTTATCAACGAATCTTGGTGCAACGCCGCTGCTTGGGCGGGGCAAGGTGCGCGACCTGTATCAGGTGGACGGCGCGCTGCTGCTCGTGGCCACCGACCGCATCTCCGCCTTTGACCATGTGCTGGCCACCGGAATTCCGGGCAAAGGCAAGGTGCTGACGCAGATCTCCCTCTTCTGGTTTGACCTGTTAAAAGAACTGGTTCCCAATCATCTGATTACCGCCCAGGTGAGCGAGTATCCCGCTTCGTTGCAGCCCTATGCGGAGCAGTTGGAAGGCCGCTCGATGCTGGTAAAGCAGGCGGCGATGTTCCCGGTGGAGTGCGTGGTGCGCGGCTACCTGACGGGTTCGGGCTGGAAGGAGTACCGCGCGAGCCAATCAGTTTGCGGGATTCCGCTGCCGGAGGGCTTGCAGGATGGCTCACGCCTGCCCGAGGCGCTCTACACTCCCTCAACCAAGGGCGAGGCTGGCACGCACGACGAGAATATTTCTTACGCGGCCACAGTTGCGGCCATAGGCGAAGCCGATGCGGCGGAGCTGAAGCGGTTGACGCTGGCTGTTTACCGCAGAGCCGCCGAGCACGCCGAAGCGCGTGGCCTGATCCTGGCCGATACCAAGTTCGAGTTTGGGCGGACGGCGGAGGGGATCATTTTGGCCGATGAGGTTTTGACGCCGGATTCCTCGCGTTTCTGGGAGGCGGCGGCCTGGAAGCCGGGCGGCGCGCAGCCCTCATTCGACAAACAGTTCGTGCGGGATTATCTTGAAACCATCCACTGGAATAAGCAGGCGCCCGCTCCGGGACTACCGGAAGAAGTGGTCGAGCGCACTCAGGCCAAGTATTTGGAGGCCTTTCACCGCTTGACCGGGCGGGAGTTGAATTTATAAGGCATGGAAGAGGCACGCTATGTCGTGGGTAGACTGGGTAATTTTACTCGTGATTGCACTGACCATTTTGGATGGCTTCAGGCATGGTTTTCTACGCTCCATCTGTTCACTGATCGGGTTGGTGATGGGCCTGGCGCTGGCCGTCTGGAACTATACCTGGGTGGGGCATATGATCATGTTTTCCGTGCGCTATGAGGCTGCCGCCAATACGATTGCGTTTTTGCTGATTGCGTTTTTGGTGATGGGCGTGGCTAGTTTGTCTGGCAAACTTCTCTCCAAGACGATGCACGCTACGGGACTAGGCTGCCTGGATAAGCTCGCTGGCGGGGTCTTCGGCTTTGTTCAGGGCGCAATGTTTGTAATGGTGGTGATCCTGGTGATGCTGGCGTTTTATCCGCGTGCTCGTTGGATGGCGGAGGCAAGGCTGCCCCGGCTGTTCTTCGGGGCCTGTCATGTGACGGCCCGCATGAGTCCGGAGGAGCTGGCATCGAAGATCCGTCATGGGCTCAGCATCCTGGAGGCTGAATCTCCGGTGTGGATGCATCCTGGCAGCGGCGGAGCCTGAGTGCTGCCTGGAGTGGAATCGGTCAAGCAAGGGAAGAAGGTACGAGGTGAACGTGAGACGAGAACTGGATAGCTTAGTGACACAAATGCACTCCAGCGGCGTGGGCTACGAAGAAGCCGTGCGTGAGTTCAAAAAGCAATATGTGCGCGAGGTGCTGCTGGCCCACCGCGGCAACCAGTGCAAGGCCGCGGAAGAGATGGGCATGCACCGCAACACGCTCAGCCGCACCATGGCCGAGTTGGATCTGAGCGTCGCCGAGGTGCGCGCCTCGCTCAAGCGCCCGGTGCGCAGCGAACGGCCCGTCTTCAGCGCCGCGCGTCAGATCTACCGGCAGGGTTAAGGGGTATTATTTCTTTCGAAGTCTCGTAAAGATTCGCGCCGTAGGCGCAAAGGTTGTTAGCCCCGCGCTTCAGCGTGGGGTAAGCGTATCCAATAATACATTCGGAGTCCCGTAGGGACGGTGGACCATGGCCCATACATATGCGTGCAATTTCATTCATTGCGTCTTCAGCACCAAAGAGCGCCGTTCTCTGATTCCCGCCGACCGCGCCGCCGAACTCTATGCCTATCTGGGCGGCATCGCGCGGAGCGAGGGTTTTTCGCTAATCGCCGCTGGCGGAACGGCCAATCACGTTCATCTGCTTCTTGACTTACCCCCAACTTGTTCTCTTTCCCACGCTGTTCAGAAGCTCAAAGGCAGCTCTTCCCGGTGGATGGGTGAGGAATTTTCCTGGCAAGAGGGATATGGAGCTTTCAGCGTCAGCCCGTCGCAGATTGAGGCCGTGAAGGAATATGTTCAGAATCAGGAAGAGCATCATCGCAAGCGCAATTTTGAGCAGGAATTTGTGGCCCTTTTACGCAATTGCGGAATCGAGTACGATGAGCGTTATGTGTTTGGGTGACAGGTGTTTGCACCGTCCCTACGGGACTCCGGATCAATTGTTGGTGCGCTCACCCCACGCTGAAGCGCGGGGCTGATCACCATTGCGCCTACGGCACGGAGCAACAGGCTGCAACCGCAATAGGCGCGGATTCTCCCACCCGCCCGCGCAGGCTCAAGATCGCATAACAGCCGAGGATCACCAGCAGCGGGTCCAGCGGGCGCAGATGGTACGGCTCCGGGTGGGCGAAGTAATACAGGATGGGAAAGAGAAAAAGAACTCCGGCGTAGCGGACGGCCTCGAAAGGCCGCTGGCGCCATGCGAAGAACAGCCCCAGCAGCCCAAGAATCGTCATGCCTGTGGCGAAGGGAATATTCTCCGGGTCGGTCGGCTCCATGGCCAGATAGCGCGGATCAAAGCTCCAATAGCCGGTCCAGAGATAAGCAGCGCGGCGGGCGCACATCCAGGCGTACCAGCCGTGGTTGGCGTGAATGTAGTCGTGCGCCTGCTGGGCTTTGTGATCCATGTAGGCCAGCTCACCGGCGTTGTACTCGGCCAGTTCGGAGGCGTCGTGCAGTGGATGCTCGGCGTCGCTGGTCCAATGCAGGCTGTTGCCGTTGTTGCCCATCCACATCTCCAGCCCCATGCTGTCGCGCATGGGAATGAAGCGATGGAAGACGAGAGCCTCGCGAATCATCCAGGGAGAGATGGCCGCCACCAGAGTGAGCGCTGCGGCGAGGCCGGGCACCAGCCAGCGCTTGCCCGCGTGCGCCAGCCTCCAGGCTGCCAGCAACAGCAGGAAGGGAATCACGATCAGAATCGACGGCTCGGTGAGCGCGGTGAAGCCGGCGAGCAGGCCGAAGCCGGCCCAAAGCCCAAGGCGTGAAGAGCGTTCCATATCCTGCGCCAGGTAAAGCAGCCAAAGCAGACAGAAGAGCAGCAGGTGCGTGGACCAGGCCCAAGCGGCAGAGAAGTAAATGCCGTTAGGGAAAAAAGCCCAAGCCCATCCCGCCCACAAGGCCGCGCGTGGGCCAAAGCTGCGCCGCGCCAGCAGAAAGGCCGGAATGCAGGCCAGCGCGTTGATGAGGCAGTCAAAGGCGTGGATGGCGAAGATCGACTGCGCGGTATGAATGCCGAAGATGCGAAAGAAGAAGGCGACGATCAGCGGATAGACCGGCGGCATGATCGCCGAGGGCTGTGTGGAAACGAATGGGCTGCCGAAGCCCTGACCGGCCAGCAGCGCGCGCGCCACGTTGCCCTGCTCCCAGGCGTGGATATGCTGTGCATCCATCAGGTCTTCAAAGAGGTAGCTGTTGAAGGGAATGACGGCCAGGCGGAGCAGCAGCGCAATCAGCACCATCCACACCAAGACTGGAACAGCCCGCAAGCGGTTGCGGATAGAGGTGCTCAAGCTATTGTTCTCCCTTGTTTTCGCTCTTGCTGGAAACGGAGGATTCCATCGCGGAGCCGGAGTAATACGCCGGGATTTCCTTATTCTTCTTTGGAGTGAAGATTGGGGATTTGATCACTCCCATTTTATGCGCGACGAAGGCGGCGGTGGTACTCAATACACCAAATCCATACTTGACGCTACGCCGGAAGTTGATGGAAGATGCTTCCTCGAAGTAACGCGTGGGGCAGGAAATCTCCCCGATATGAAAGCCAAAGATAACTGCCTGGGCGATCATCTGGTTATCGAAGACAAAGTCATCGGAATTTTCCTGCAGAGGCAGCGTTTCCAGCAGTTCTCTGGAAAAAGCCCGGAAGCCGGTGTGGTATTCCGAGAGCTTTACGCCGAGAAAGATATTCTCGATCGCTGTCAGAATGCGGTTGGCGATGTACTTATAAAGCGGCATGCCGCCCTTGAGCGCCCCGGCGCCCAGAATGCGCGAGCCAAGAGCCATATCATACGCTCCGCTGGCCACCATGCCGGCGATGGCCGGAACCAGGGTTGGCGTGTACTGGTAATCGGGATGGACCATGACGACGATCTCCGCGCCTGCGGCCAAAGCCTCTCGGTAACAGGTCTGCTGATTGCGTCCGTAGCCGTAATTCGCATTATGAACAAAGGTCAAAACGCCGAGCTTTTTGGAAAGCGCGGCGGTTTGATCGCGGCTGCAATCGTCCACCAGAATGCGGATGTCCACAACGTCGGACAACTCCCGTACAGTCTGCTCAAGAGTCTTTTCGGCGTTGTACGCGGGCATAACAACCGCGATTCGTTTTCCGTTGATCATGATTCTCTACCTGAAAGTCTACTCGTATTTTAGCCGAGAGGAGCAATAAATTTACGGAAATGCGGCGGAATGCGAATCCCTGGGAGGCGCCCGGGACATTCGCATGAATCCATTGATCCTCTTGCAATACTCTATTTTGATTGCGACCAAGCGTCAGGGCGCGACTTCACAGTCTGCGGAAATACTCAATAAAGAGTCCAGAAGCGTCAGGGCACGACTTCAGTCGTGCCGATAAGGCCCATAAAATAGACAGGGCTTTAGCCCCTGCGGTTTTGTTTTCAGTCATAAATAATTTCTCGGCGGCTAAATCCGGAATATTGTTTGACCATTTGTGGCACGACTGAAGTCGTGCCCTGACGCTTCTTTATATCCCAAAGACATTTTTGCAAGGACTCGATTTGCAGATCATTCTTCAGCATTTTGCTAAACTGAACCTGCTTGTTCTGAAAGTTGACCGGCTCTCTTTCACGGGGCTGCTTGAAATGAGGGAAAAAGCACCCCCCTGGTCTCGTGCTCCGTTTCTTCGCTTGCGGCGAAGGCTTTGAAGGCAGAAGGATTGATCATCCTTTCATGCGATTGTCCAAGAGATGGAGGCAATCAATCATTCGCCGTTAAAACGCATATGGTAGCTTGGATAGAGGAGATTCATTCAAGCTATGCCGCTGATTTCTGAGTTTATCAAGCATCACTATCGTCACTTCAACGCCGCTGCGCTGGTGGATGCAGCGGAAGCCTACAACGCCCTGCTAGGCTCCGGCGGCAAAATGTTCGTCACCATTGGCGGAGCGATGAGCACCGCTGAACTGGGTCTTTCGCTGGCCGAGATGATTCGCCAGGACAAGATTCACGGCATCTGCTGCACCGGCGCGAATCTGGAGGAGGATGTCTTCAACCTCGTCGCGCATGATTTTTACGAGCGCGTGCCTCACTATCGCGATCTAACCCCGGCCGACGAAGCCAAACTGCTGGCGCGCCATATGAATCGCGTAACGGATACGTGCATCCCGGAGATGGAGGCGATGCGGCGCATTGAGAATGAGGTGTTGAAGGAGTGGGTGCGCGCCGACCAGGCAGGCGAGCGGCTGTTCCCGCATCAGTTCATGTACAAGATTCTGCTCTCCGACGATTTGAAGGCGTCGTACCAGATCGATCCTAAAAATAGTTGGCTGCTGGCGGCGGCGGAGAAGAACCTGCCGATCTTTGTTCCCGGCTGGGAGGATTCGACACTGGGCAATATGTTCGCCGGGCACTGCATCACGGGCGACGTAAAGAACGTGCACACGGTCCGCACGGGCATTGAGTACATGATGGAGCTGGCCGAATGGTACACCAAGACGACCGCCGAGACGCCGCTGGGCTTCTTCCAGATTGCGGGCGGAATCGCCGGCGATTTCCCCATCTGCGTGGTGCCGATGCTGCATCAGGATTTGCAGCGCCCGCACGTGCCGCTGTGGGCCTACTTCTGCCAGATCAGTGATTCAACGACCAGCTACGGGTCGTATTCCGGCGCCGTCCCGAACGAAAAGATCACCTGGGGCAAACTGGGCGAAACCACGCCGAAGTTCATCATTGAGTCGGATGCGTCAATTGTCGCTCCGCTGGTCTTTGCGTATGTTCTGGGGTGGTAGACGCAAGCCAACTTCGAAATTTCCACGACAAAAGCCTGCATCTTCCGATGTGGGCTTTTTGTATGATTGCGAAAAAATTCAAATCAGACTAGACTAGACCTAGTCAAATCGAGGAGGCGATGATGCCCACGGCGAATGCCACGCACACAGTGAATATCTATGAGGCCAAGACCCAGCTCTCCAAGCTGGTTGATCTGGCGGCTGGCGGAACGGACGTGGTGATTGCGCGGGCCGGGAAGCCGGCGGCGCGGCTGACTTCGCTCAAGCCGCAAAAACGTACCTACCGGCTGGGATTGCTGGAAGGAAAAGGCTGGATTGCGGACGACTTTGACGCGCCGTTGCCCGACGATATTCTGGCGCTATTCGAGGGACGCTAATGCGGCTTCTTCTGGATACGCACATTTTTTATTGGTCGTTTTATGAGCGATTCAGGCTACCGCATAAGGCGTTGGACTTGATTAACGAAGCCGAAGAGATTTTTGTCTCATCGGCTTCGATGTGGGAGATAGCAATCAATATTCGGATTGGTAAATTGAATGCCGACTTGGAAGAATTGTTGATGCATATCGATGAAAGCGGCTTCCAGGAACTCCCTGTTTTCTCCAGACACGCAATTCTGGTGGCCAAGCTGCCGATGCATCACACCGATCCTTTTGATCGCCTGCTCATTGCGCAGGCGATCAGCGAGCCGCTGCATCTGCTTACCGTGGATGCGCAGTTGCAGCCCTACAGCGAACTGGTTATTCAGGTTTGACGGCAGCGGCTAATTTTTTCAACGGATAAAAAGCGCCTTCAGACTCATCGACTTTTCAACTCCCGCTTCCTTTGCCAGCCAGCCTCGATCACCCGCACGGTGAGTAGGTCGAGCGAGAACGCGCAAAGTGCACTAAACGACTACCGCCTTTCAGGCGGTAGTCGTTTAGTGGTGATTCGAGATCATGGGAAGAAACAGCATCCGCGCGTCGAACTGGCGGTTGAAGCGGATCAGGGCGATCCACTGGCCTTGGTCTTGCTGCTTCCAGACCAACGTGCCGCCTAACTCACGGGCGATCTGCTCGGGCGGTAGGTCGTGGTGGAGGCCGAAGTAGCGCTCGTCCATCGCGCGGCTGGACTGGCCCAGCGTGAAGATCGGCGAAGCGGGGTCGGCTTTGGTGCTGAAGACGAGAGCTGTGGAGTACTTCTCCGGCTCCTCAGCGGCGCGGGCAATCTGCGGGGCTGAAAAATCTTCAATCGGAGTGACGGCAAAGGGCTGGCTGAGATAGCCCAGCTCGGGGCGGGTAAGCGCGTCGGTGACGGGCCATGCGGAGAGGACCGTCGAGCCGGGATCGCGCTGTTGCAGTTGAGCAATGCCGGCCTGATGAAGGCGGATGACGCGGGCGTAGGCCAGATTGTCTTCCGGGGCGAAGCCGTAGGGGGGATCGATGAAGATTCCCAGCACGAAGGCCGCGGCGGAGAAGGCGGCCAGCGCCTGCCACCAAGGCGCTCGGCGGTACAAAGTAGTGACGGCCACCAGCAGCACCAGCGGGTACATGGGCAGCAGATAGCGGGTGAGCAGTGCTCCGCCCAGGACGCTGAAAAAGGCGGCGTTCGCGAACAGCAAGAGGAAGATGCGGCGCAGCGCGGCGGGCTCGATCGCGAGGCGGGTGCTGTTGCCTGCGGGGGCTTCGTCGCTGCCTTGGTCTGACGGAGTCATTGCGGAGAAGAGCCGCGAAAAAAACAACCGCAGGTCCTTCGACTGCGTTTGTCGCAAAGCGCGCAACACGTTCCGCTCAGGATGACAGTGGTTTGAGTTGGCAGGTTTTTCTCCTGATCCCTGATCCCTGCCCCCTGTTCCCTGTTCGCTGTTCCCTGTTCCCTGCTCCGGCCGCGGCGCAAGCAGCAGCGCGGCCAAGGCCATCAGAACCGGGACAAAGAGGTTCATGTGCGCGGTCAGATGCAGCAGGCGATGGCCGAAGGCGGCGAGGATGCGCGTGGGCGAGAGGTTGGCCTGGGCGTTGTAGCGCAGGAATTCGGGATTGCCGAAGAGGAAGCCGGTCTTGGCACGGTGGTAGGCGTACCAGGCGGTCAGAGGCAGCGCGCAAGCGGTGAGCCATGCGGATTCGCGCCAAAGGCGGATGCGCTTCATGCCAGGCGCGCGGCGGCTTTCCCAGAGGTTGTAAGCGGCCAGGGTGAGCGGGATGGCGATAGCCGTCTCCTTGCAGAGCGCGGCGGCGGCAAAGCAGAGCGCGGCGGCCCAAGGTTTGTGGGGTAACAGGCGGTTGCGGGCAGGCAGCGCGTAGACCAGGCCCCAGAGCGTGGCAGCGGCGGCGAAGATGTCCGCGTGGGCGAGCGAACTCTGGGCGAACCAGACGGGGTAGAGCGCGGTCAGGGCGACGGTCCACAAGGCAATCGAAGCAACGCCTACCAGGCGCATCGCCAGCCGCCAGACGGCGGTCAGGCCGAGCGCCGCGATGGCAAGAACACTGACGCGCGTGATCAGAGGGCAGAAGCCGAAGAGCTTCCAGCAGAGCGCCAGATAGACGCTCGGCATCGGCGGATGGGCGTTGGTAAGAGTGCTGACGGGGATCAGCGTGCCCAGGCGGAAGAAGTCCCAGGCGGCGGGGATGTAGTAGCCTGCCTCATCCCAGTAGTAGGGCAGGCGGAGCAGGGGCTGATGGGTGAGAAGAAGCGCTGCAAAGAGCGCTGGGAAGACGATCCAGGCGGAGAGCGGCGGAATGGTTCTTCTCCAGCGCAAGACTTGCAATCCTCGTGAAGATGGCGGGGTTCGCGGTTTCCAAGGAGCTGGGGTCCATGGTTTCCTAGTTTCTTAGTCCCCAGTCCCTTGGTCCCTTAGTCCCTTAGTCCCTTGGTCCCTAGTCCCTTGGTCCCTAGTCCCTTGGTCCCTAATTGATTGGCCCGGCGGGAAAGCTGTGGCTCTGCGGCTCAAGGTTGAGTTCGCCGAAGGCGCGTTCGTATTGGGCCAGGTTCTGCCCCAGCATATTCCACAGGGCCTTGGCCTGCTGCGGGCTAAGGTAGATGGCATTTTGATTGCGAATGGTGATCTGGTCGGGGGAATCGCTGGAGGCCAGGCCAAAGACCAGTTGGAAGTCCCAGACGCTGACACGGACTTGGACGCTGTTGGCGTAGGACTCGCGGAAGTCGGGACTCTGGACAAGATTCATTTGCGGCTGCTGTAAGGATTGACTCATGATCTCTAGATTACCCCGTTTGGGGCAGGAATGGGCGCCGGGAGGTCGAAACCAAGGACCAAGATCTGCCCAAAATTCCTCCGCCATGGTAAATTGTCTAAGGACGCGGAAGTGGTGAAATGGCAAACACACTAGCCTTAGGAGCTAGCGCCCAAAAGGCTTAGGGGTTCAAGTCCCCTCTTCCGCACCAAAAGTCAAGAAGAGCCGCAATCCATATCCCCCGGCTCAGCCGGGGTTTCTCCGGTTGTAATAACTTAAAGATTTTCTACAAGTCGTTTCAGCGCATCCCCCTACCGAATCTGAATTCCCAATTTGGCATCAAGCCCTGTTTCAGGGCTTTCCTCATGATGTGAGCAATATCGACCACTTTACGCTTGTCGGCGCACCGCCGATGGTTCCATTGAAAGGCGTAAACCAGCATGGGCTGGGACGGATCGGATGCATTCGCCGCGATGAAAAAGCGCGGCGGCCGCACCATTGCCGAATCGGAGGAGTCGGCCGTGGTCTACGGAATGCCGGCGGAGTTGGTTGCCAAGGGCGGTCCAACTTTGGTGTTAGCCGTGGAACGGGTGGCCCCGCAGTGATCAATCTGGGCTGGCCGGTAAGGAACGAACGATGGGACTCGTCAAAGCAAAAGCTGTTGAGTACACGGAAACGAGCGAGCCAATTGAGCAGCGAAGTTGCCAAGAACTGGCGGCTGCGCTGGAGAATTCTGACGCGGCGGTTCGCCGCCATGCTGCGCAAAGAATCACATCCTGCCTCGATGCCGCATCGGCTTTGGTGAGCCGCTTGAAGCGCGAAAAAAACACCGCCGTGCGCGAGGCGATTCTAAATTCGCTGTTGCGGCTGCACGATCCATCCGTTGGCGGCGGACTGGCCGATTGCCTGCGCAGTGAAGACGCGGCGCTGCGCAATGATGTCATTGAGACTTTCAAGCAACTGGGTGATGAAGTCGCGCCCATCCTGTGTTCCCTGCTCTCTGATCCCGATCCGGATGTGCGTATCTTCGTCGTCAATATCCTTAACTCTGAGCGCCATCCAGATGTGGAGCAATGGTTGATTGAGGTCATTGAGAGTGACCCGCACCTGAATGTCTGCGCCACTGCGGTAGATCTGCTCTGCGAAGTTGGCACGGAAGCAGCTATCGATCCCCTGCTCCGTCTCAAGGCCCGCTTTGCGCACGAAGCCTACATTCAGTTTGCCGCTGATCTGGCGCTGAAACGCGTACGTGAAACCTGAGAGCCGATGAGCAACTATGCACCCCAGCCGGAACCCGCAACATGACCGATGAGGACTGCCGCTGTCGATGGCCGTGACTCAGGTCATGGTCATTGAATCCGGCGGCCAACTCTTTGGCGTGCTCATGGACCATGTGATCGAAACGATGCGGATTCCAATGCGTTCCATTCATCGCATCAAGCAAAGCATGACGGTAGGTTTGCGCGGGCGCGTTGTTCCTTTGAAAGCTCTTAACAGCCTGATCCGAATCGGCGCTCACCCTAAAGCAAATGCGGACGATGAACTATCTGTACTGCTCGTGCAAGCAGGCGGCGGCGAATTAGGTCTGTTGGTGGATGGATTCCGCGAGACGCTGGGCGTGATTCAGAAGCCGATGGCTGGCTTCCTGTCCAATTTGTCTGTCTGGTCAGGTTCGGCGCTGATGGAAGATGGTTCCGTGTTAATGTTTTTGAATATCCGGGAGATCGTCTGATGCCGATTGAATTCAGGAGAAACCGCGTGGTCTTTCGAGAAGTTGCGCGTGGAATATGCTGGGCGCTGCTGGAAGCCTTGCAGAAAAAGCCGGCCGCCAAGATGGACCTCGCAGCCTTCACGTATCTGCATTCCGCAATCTCCAGGTGCTCATGGAGCCAAGATTAGCGCCTTGCTCGGCTTTCGCTTCACTCCGATTCAGACCCTGACCACGGAAAGCGAAACCTCCAAGCGCGAGGAGGGCAAACGCGTAAGTGCGGCCGGCTGGCTGGTCAAACCGTTTGCCGGGACTGAATTGGTCAAAGTCATCAAGCAGGCTTTGCCAGGAGCGTAAGATCATGGAGTTTGAGTCATGATAGATCGCAAGGTACGTTTGCGCCGCATCAGAAATCGGCTGCTCGGCCAGTCGGCTCTCGGTGTGATTTGTAATCTTGTTGCGTGGTTCTCCTTGTCTTCAGCCCAGGGATTCTCTCTTTTGGATCATTGGCAGCGGAATGCTGGACTCTTCTTACTCTTCGTTCTTCTTCCGGGAATGCTTCTGATTTATACCAACTGGAGTCAGGCCAGGAACGCTGTCAGTGATATGTGGGCCTTCGGTCAGCGCAGCTTTGAAGATATATCGCGAGAGCTGGCAACTCGCAAAGCGGTCGAAGAAGACATCAAAGACGCGAAGCCGTACATTGATGTGATGCATCAGCAAATCGGCGATTCGCTCTCTGAATCCGAGCGCGAGGTCATGGGAGTCATCGAGCAGATCGACATCCTCAATGCGAAGACAACTCTTCAAAGAGAGCACATTTCTCAGTCCATCAAGAACGGCCAGAAGCTAACGGAAAGCACTACGATTCGGGTCGCCAGTAACAGGGAGATCATTGCCGCCATTGAGATGCAATTGAATATGCAGACCGAGGAGTTCAGAAGCAACTTCGAGCGCATTCAGGGCATGGCGGGCGAAGTGGGCGCGTTGACGCCGATGATTAAAGTCATCACATCGATTGCCCAACAGACCAGTTTGCTGGCTCTGAATGCGGAAATCGAAGCCGCGCGCGCGGGCAGCGCAGGCAAGGGCTTTTCCGTGGTGGCTTTTGAAGTGCGAAAGCTGGCCGTCGCCTCCACGCAGGCTGCCGCTGACATTGCAGAAAAGATACGCGCCACCTGCAAGAAAGTGGAAGAGGAAAGAGCCGAGGCTCTTGCTTCGCTGGAACAGCATGAAGCCAGCAGCGCGATGAGCCAGTTGGTGGCCCACCTGGGCGAAATGCAGATGGAGTTCTGCAAGAACAGTCAACTGCTTCTGGAGGTCATTACCGAGGTGGACGCCAACTACGCGGAGAGCGTCACACGGCTGGCCGAGGCGCTGGGGCATATTCAATTTCAGGACGTGATGCGACAGAGGATGGAGCACGTGCAGCAAGCTCTGGAGCAGATGCGCGACCATCTGGTGCGGTTAAGCAATATTGCAAATCGCCCAGACTGGGAACGCCAATTTCAAACGTCTTTCAAATCCTTGCTGGAAGCTCATCTCGATCAATGCAAGATGGCCAGCCAGTCGGTTCCTCATCTTGCCGCGGCGGGAGGAAAAACCAATAGCGATCACAGCCACCCCGCCATCGAACTGTTCTGATTGCGCCTGCCAGGGGGACACGGAGGTTCGTGGCTCTCATGTCTCAAAAACGAGAGCTGGTGCACCAATCATTTTGGCTTAGCCAGCCCCAGGACCACCTGACTGGCCGCGGTAACCATTTACAATCATGATATGCATTACCGCTCTCTCCTTCGCCTCACCGTCGCCGTGGCCGTCGCAGGCCTGATCCTCACCTCATGCGCCGCTGGCGCTCAAGAGACCAGCTCCAAGCGCGGGCGCAAATTCAAAGCGCCGGAGCCCACCGCGCGCATCGAGGTCACCGTTCTGCGGGACAGCAACGGCAAGCCGGTTGCCAATGCCTCGGTGATTTTTCACTCGGTTGAGAACGGCAAATACCGGGGTAATATGGAGTTGAAGACCAACGAAGATGGCCAGGCGATCATCGATATCCTGCCCGTCGGCGGCACAGTGGTGATGCAGATCATCGCCAAGGGCTTTCAGACCTTTGGCGACGACTACAAGGTTGACAAGGATCAGATGGCCATCGAGATCCGCATGAAGCGCCCCGGCGAACAGTACTCGATCTACAAGCCGCACCCGGAGGCGAGCGAGGGCGGCAAGGATGCGGATGGGCCCAAGCCGGCGGCTCCGCCCACCGCGCCGCCCAGCCAAACGCAGCCGAAGTGACGTGTGTCGAGCTGTGAAAAGTCCACGGATTCAAAACGGCACGGTAGCAGAAAAACTCAACAACAGGCCTGTTTTGTAAAAGGGCACGACTTCAGTCGTGCCGCAACATAGCCCCCAAAAGGCTATGGGCTTTAGCCCCTGCGGAGCCGTTGATTGACCAACCAGCCCCTTCTCGGTAAATCGGCTCTCGTCACCGGCGGCGCTCGGCGCGTGGGCCGGGCGATTGCGCTCGCTCTTGCCGAGGCCGGGGCGGATGTGGCGATCACCTACCGCAGCTCTCCAACCGAAGCCGCTGAGACCGTCCTTGAGATCGAAGCTCTGGGCCGCCGTGCGCTGGCCGTCACGTGCGATGTGCGCGCGGAGGATTCGGTGCGCGGGGCCGTCGCGGCTGTCGTCGGGCATTTCGGGCGGCTGGATATTGTGGTCAATAACGCGGCCGTCTTTGACTCCGCTCCGCTCGACGCGCTCAGCCTCGAAGAGTGGGACGCGGTCTTCGAGACCAATGCGCGCGGGCCATTCCTGGTGGCGCGGGAGGCATTGCCGCATCTGCGCGCCGCCGAAGGCAGGATGATTCATATTGGCTCGCTGGGCGGGATGCGCGCCTGGGCCGGTCATGCGCATTACTGCGCCTCAAAGGCCGCGCTGCACTCGCTGACGCTCTCGATGGCCAAGGCCTTTGCGCCCGAGGTGAGCGTCAACTGCGTCGCGCCCGGATGGATTGAAATGAGCCGGATTGAGCTGGAGGAGAGTCACGCGGAGCGGGCCGCGCACTTCGCGCGGAAGACCCCGATGCGGCGCAACGGGCGCGTGGAGGATGTGGCGCAGGCGGTGCTCTTCTTTGCCACGGGTCCGCGTTTCATCACCGGGCAGGTTCTGGCGGTGGATGGCGGGCTGGGGCTGTAGGAGCTTCTGAACGGACAAGGCCGGCAGGGATGCTTTGCGCCATGAGATTTGCGGTCTCCCAAGCCTCAGAATCGCGACCTGGGAGACCATTATGCTGGAATGGTCAGAGCTGCGCCACCAGCTCAGAACAGTGTGACTTCGGATACATTTGACGACACAATCGGAGTTCCCGAGGTATTTCCGGAAATGCGATTGTTGCCGTTGGTCTGCACGATTCCATCGCAGTTTGCGATGCCTGTTGTGTTGTCCAAAATATCGTTGTTGAACAGGCGAGCGACGGCGCAAACTGCCGTTCCATTCAAGGTGAGCATGGAGTTTTCCACAGTGGAAAGGCCGCTCCAAGCACCGGTTCCAACCCCTACCAAGTTCTGCGTCAGCACAGAGTTGTTGATCTCCACGATCCCTGTATAGTCATAAACGCCATAACTTGTGGAGCCTTGGATGGTCACATTCTGCAGCGAGGCATTCCCTGATTGGTTATTAAGGCCAATTGTGCTGTTGAGGAGGGTGGAGTTTTTTATAACCAAATTGGTTCCATTGTTCATTACCGCTTCTTGGGTGAAGTTTTCGATCAGGCAGTTGTCGATGGTCAAACTCCCAGTGAATGCTGCATTGATGCCTGCTTCTGTTTGACCCATGCCATTCAGCGTGAGTCCGCGAATCGTGACATTCAGCGGCGTCGCGGGGGCGTACGGGTTTCCAATCATGAAAATATAGCCAGTGGTATTTCCGCCCATGCTTGTCACCCCCATGCCGTCGATAGTGACCGATTGTGAAATATTGATTATGGGGGTGGGTAGGTTAGAGCTATAGTCGCCCGGCCCCTCAACAGAGATCGTGCCGTTGGCCGCGGTCTTGGCCAGCGCGCCCTGGAAGGAGGCGCAGGGCGAGGCGTAGGTGCAGGGATTATTGTCGTTACCAGTCATGGAAACCCAGGTGTGCGGTTGAGCTGAGATGGAAGCTGCGGTGGATAACACGGCGGAGGCGAGCAGTACATTACGAATACACATGGAAGTGTCTCCTTTGGGGTTCAATGTGAATGGTTGAGGGTGAATACAGTTGCGATTGAACGTACGGGCAGCGAGGGAAGCCCACCGAATGGCTTCCAATTTCAATCACTTCAAGCGCATGAAGATTACGAATCGAGTCTCTCGGCTTACAAAGCCGTCAAATCGATTTCAAGCTCATCTCACATTGCGAAGAGCGAAGGAAGAATGCCTCAAAATTCTCGAAGGTACAAGAAGGGGCCTGTTCTTGTGCAGGTTCGCCACAGATTTGCGGTGAAATCAAGTCAAGCGAAATGCGCACCGCTATCGCCCGAAGAGGCGCTTGAAGAAACCCGGCTTGCCGGAGTCGCCGCTAGCGGAGTCTTCGCTGAAGCTCTTTTTAGACGGGGCGGAGAATTTCTTGGGATGGAATTTCAGCGGCACGCGCTCAAAGAGTCCGATGGGGTCGGGCTGGGCAGGCAAAGGCAGGCCACTCACTGCGGCCAGCGGGTTGCTCATGCAGAGCCGTTCCGCGGTTTCGACGCCGGCGCGATGCGCCACGTAGTCGTAGCCCTTTTTCAGGTGCGGCGGCCGCCACTTGGTGTTGTGCGCGTCGGTGGCGATAAAGTGAATCCAATTGCGGTCCAGCAGTTCGCTGGAAAAGGCCTCGGCCATCTTGCCGAATCGCCCGTACAAAGATCCCGAAGTCACCTGGACAAGGCTGCCCCTGCGAATCCATTCGGCCAGCATCTCCGGCTGGCCCAGCACCGCCGGGTAGCGCTCCGGATGGGTGATGACCAGCGTGTAGCCCGCCGATTGCAGCATGAACATTGCGTCGGAGATCTGCGGCGGAATGGCGGTATTGGAGAATTCGATCATCAGATAGCCCTTGCCGCCGATGGAATAGCGCAGGGGGTTGGCCACCGCATCATAGATATTTTCGGCGGTCATATGGAAGTCGCAGGCCAGGCTCAGCTCCATCTCGCCTTGCAGCGTGACGGCAAGTTCCGCAAAGCGCTCTTCGATCAGCGGGGCATTCCAGGGGTACTGCGAGCTGGCGTGCGGGGTGCAGGCGATGTGCGTGACGCCGTTGGCCGCCGACTCGCGAGCCATGGCGATGGAGGTCTCCAGGTCAGGCGAGCCGTCGTCTACTCCGTAGATCAGATGATGATGGATGTCAATCATCCCGCAACCTCATCCTGGTGAGCTATCCGGTTGGGGTTCATGGTATCCCAGCTCTCAGAATCGAGACCTGGGGCGCCCAGCCTAGTGAACCGCCAGCGCCGCGATCATGGAAGCAAAGACCTCTGCGCCGTCCTGCGAGCCCAAGATCAGCTCGCTGGCGCGTTCGGGGTGGGGCATCATGCCCAGCACATTCCTCTTTGCGTTGAGGATGCCCGCGATATTGCTGAGCGAACCATTGGGATTGGCCTCGGGCGTGATCTCCCCGGCCGGGGTTGCATAGCGGAAGGCGATGCGGTCCTCGGCTTCCAGCGCGCGCAACTCCTCCGGCGTGCAGAAGTAGTTGCCCTCCATGTGGGCGATGGGCACTTGCAACACATCCCCCCTGATTAATTGGTTCGTAAAGGGTGTATCGGCAGTTTCCACGCGAAGATGAATCGGCTTGCAGATGAATTTCAGGCCGGCGTTGCGCATCAAGGCGCCGGGCAGCAGGCCGGCTTCCGTTAAAATCTGGAATCCGTTGCAGATGCCCAGAACCAGGCCGCCGCCGTCGGCAAAGCGCTTCACCGCCTGCATCACCGGCGAAAACCTGGCGATGGCCCCGGTGCGCAAGTAGTCGCCGTAGGCAAAGCCGCCGGGAACCACCACGGCGTCCACGCCTTGCAGCTCCTCGGAATCGTGCCAGAGAAAGGTGACGGGCTGGTGAGCCACTTCGGCAATCACGTCGTAGGCGTCGTGGTCGCAGTTGGAGCCAGGAAAGACTAGAACCCCGAATTTCATGCTTCTAGGGTAACAGCTTGGCGGGGTCTGCGGGAGGGGATTCGACCGCAGCTGGTTACCACCGCCGCACAACCGGCAAACCGTCGAAGACAGAATCAATGCTGACGAGGATCAAGCTCTCCAGGATCGCCTGCGCGGCAAGCATCCGATCAAAGGGATCTTTGTGCGGATGAACCAACAAGCCACCCAACCGAGCATGGCTCAGAGTTAAGGGTAAATCGCGATAACCCAAGTCCTCCAACGCCTGCTGTGGGTTTTTAAGCAAATTGCCCGGTTCCGGCATTTTGCCGATTCGCACTTTTGTTGCGATCTCCCAAATGCAGACAACCGAGACAAATACTTCGTTTGAGTCGTCTTCGAGAAGACTCCGGGCCATGGCGCTCAGCTTTGGATCGCCCAACATGGCCCATAGAATCGTATGCGTATCGAGCAGGAGTTTCATTTCATATTCAAGAGATGCGCATCACTTTCATTGCCTTCCCACAGCGCCAGTTCTTCGTCCGGCAAAGGCTCGAAGAACTCTGGTCCAATGTCGAACTGCCCTTTGTACAGGCCAATCGGGCGCTTTCCGTCCTTGAACTTGGGGAACGTCGTCACCTCGCCAACGGGCGTTGCCGACTTCACAGGTACCAGTCTCACCGCAGGAACATGCTTGCGTCCGTTGGTCAGGATTACCTCTTCGCCGGCAATGGCGAGCTTCACCAGCTTGGAAAGCTGGGTCTTGGCCTGGTGCATTGTGGCTTCCATGAGGAGACCTCCTCTGAACTTAGCTAACTTTCATTTTACCCAGGAAACGGAAGCCTGCGCAAGAAGCTTTCCTCTTGTGGTTGAAGAACAAAAGCAATCCACGCTCAAAGTCTTCAATGGTATACTTGCAAGGTTAGGCGCATCTCTGCGCCGCCATCTTTCACTCTCACTGAGGTTTTATATGTCCGGCCATTCCAAATGGGCCACAATCAAGCACAAGAAGGGCGCGCTGGACGCCAAGCGCGGCAAGATATTCACCCGCCTGTTAAAGGAAATCGCGGTAGCCGCCAAGGGCGGCGGCAACCCGGACACCAACGCCCGGCTGCGCACCGCCGTTCTGGCGGCCAAAGCGGAGAATATGCCGCAGGACAACATCAAGCGAGCCATCCAGCGCGGCACAGGCGAGTTGGAGGGCCTCAGCTACGAGGAGATCACCTTTGAGGGTTACGGCCCCGGCGGCGTGGCCATCATCGTCGAAGTGACGACCGACAACCGTAACCGCGCGGTGAGCGAGATCCGGCACGCATTCTCGAAGAACGGCGGCAATCTGGGCGAGAGCGGCTCGGTGCGCTTCATGTTCCACAAGAAGGGTCTGATCGCCATTGAAAAGGACGCGGCCACGGAAGAGCAGTTGATGGACATCGTGCTCGAACATGGCGGCGAAGACCTGAACGATGAAGGCGATACATGGGAGATTGTCTCCGATCCGGCCGATCATGAAAAGGTAGCCGCGGCGGTGAAGGCGGCTGGGATTCCTACGGTGATGAGCGAAGTAACGATGGTGGCCTCCACCTACACCAAGCTGGAAGGCACGCCCGCCAATCAGATGATGCGTCTGCTGGAGGTTCTGGAAGACTGCGACGATACGCAAAATGTCTACTCGAACTTCGATATGGACGCGGATCAGATGGAAGCGGCGGGATAACGGCCTGTGGGCAGGCATTGAAAAGCCGCCCGTCTGTGGCGGCTTTTTTGTGGGATGAATCGAAAAAGGCAAATAGGAGCCTTCATGTGCCATGCATCAGGTTTGGAAGCCTCTGAAAGTTGCTGCTTTGTAACCAGGGCACGACTTTAGTCGTGCCGCAAATGGATGAAAATAAAGATGGGCTTTAGCCCTGCGGAAATCTCCTCTTTGTGTAGAACAAATCTCATTCGCGGAAGGGAAGAACATTGATTAGAACTGCAAAGTTTTTTGCGCTTATTGTGATGGCCGGGTGCCTAATGTTGGAAGCGAAGATTGTCGTCGCTCAAGCTACGGGCGGCGCTGCTCCGTCTGCTTCCAACAGTCGATTGATCGCCGGTGGTGGAATCCAAAGTATTCCCGATAACTTCGTCGCCCAGGTCCGCGAGAACAGAAGCTGGGAACACGGCCCCTTCGTCAACGCCGGCTTCGGCGTGGGCGAGCGCTCGCAGTACAAATTTCTTTCCGCCGGCTATCAGTTGGGCAAGCCGCTGACGCCTGTCCTTCATGCGGGCATCCTTAGCGGCCAGTTCGAGTACGCCGGCAACATCATGCCCCTTTGGCAGGCCTACACGCCGGCCCCTCACTACAAGGACTACATCTGCACGAATCAGAGTGGGCAATCCTTCACCTGTTCCTTGCTGGTGGGTGGCGGGACATTTACCGGCGTAAGCCTGACGCCGGTGATTCTGCGCTGGAACTTCCTGACCCGGTCGCGGCGGATTCAGCCGTGGGCGCAGGCCGCGGGCGGGCTGGTATATACCACGCACAAGTTTCCGCCGAATTTTCTCGACACACAGACCGTCAACGGGGTGACGTATACCAACTTTGACGGCGGCACCTGCGTCTGGAACTTTACGCCCCAGGGCGGCATGGGCGTCCACTTCTTCACGCGGGCCAAACGATCCTTCGACCTGGGCGTCAACGGCGTTCACATCTCCTCGGCCTCGCTGGGCGACCGCAACCCTGGGGTCAACGCCAGCGTGCAGGTGCAGTTGGGATATACCTTCTGGAAGTAGTTGTACAGGTAAATCTGGACCAGCAGATGTTTTGAAAATGCAGAACTTTTCAGGCTGCGGGAACGCTCGATAGCAGGGATGTTTTGTAACAGGGCGCGACTTGAGTCGTGCCGCAAGATGAGCAAAATGAATTCAGGGCTTTAGCCCCTGGAGGAAATGTTTTGGGTCATGGACACACCTGCGGCGTCTAAAGCCGCACACTCCGGTTTAGACTTTTTGCGGCGCTGCTGAAGCCGTGCTCTTTCTAAACTGGGCTTCTCCCCCATCTTTTACTGCCCACTGTCACCTGTAACCTGTCACCTGTAACCTATAAAAGAAACCATGAGCGAACCGCTGGTCGAATGCGTGCCAAACTTCTCCGAGGGCCGGGATGCCCGGCGGGTCGAGGCGATTGTGGCCGCGATGCGCGTGGAGGGAGTGCATCTGCTCGATTGGTCGATGGACGCGGCGCACAACCGCTCGGTGGTGACGATGGCCGGGACCCCGGCTGGAGTAGTCGAGTCAGCGGTGCGCGGCGCGGGCAAGGCGGCCGAGCTGATCGATATGACCCGGCAACAGGGAGTGCATCCCCGCATCGGAGCGACGGACGTGATTCCCTTTGTGCCCATCTGCGGAATCAAGCTGGAGCAGTGCGCGTTGCTGGCCCGGCAGGCGGGGCTAGAGATCTGGCGGCGCTTCAATGTCCCGGTCTTCTTCTATGAGGCGGCGGCGGCGCGGCCGGATCGCGCCAGCCTGGATGAGGTGCGCAACGGGCAGTTTGAAGGATTGCTGGAGGCGGGCGGCAAAGACTCGGCGCGGCGGCCGGATATCGGCGGCCCGCTGATCCATCCAACCGCCGGCGCCACCGCCGTGGGCGCGCGCAAGTTTCTGGTGGTCTACAACATTTATTTTGATTCCTCGGATGTCGCCACCGCGCGCGCCATTGCCCGCGAGATGCGCGCCTCGTCCGGTGGATTGAAGGGCGTCAAGGCCCTGGGCGTCCTGGTGAATGGCCGCGCCCAGCTCACCATGAACATCACCGATTTCGCGGTGACGCCACTCTCCCAGGTCTTCCGTACGGCCACCGCGCTGGCTGCTCGCCACAAGGTCAAGACCGCCGAAGGCGAGATTATTGGGCTGATTCCCGAGGCTGCCTGTGAGCGGGAGAGCGAGTGGATGCGTCAATTAGTTAGGTTCGATGCGCAATCCAAGATTCTGGAGCGCCGTTTGGAGTCTCCTTTGGCCTGGCCGGGAGCAGTCTGAGCGGCAAAATCTGCACATCGGCCCGATGATAGGTAAAATAAGAATGGAACAGGAGCGGCAAGATGTCCGCGCCTGTGGAGGATGAATCTGTTGAAAGCCATTTTGAAAGCTGCAATTCCCGTATTTTTCCTGGCCGTGGGCGTGTCGCTTCATGCGGCGCAGTTGTCCGCCGACGCCAGCAACGCCATTCCGCATTCCGTACAGCAGTTAGTGGCCATCGACTATCATGCGATGGAGAACTCAACCTCGGCGATGGATCTGCGCGCCCGCGTGATGCCGCCCGAGTTGAAGCGCTTTGAAGATGCGCTGAAGAGCTCCGGCCTGAATGAGAACCACGATGTCGAGCAGTTGGCCTTTGCCCTCTTCCGCGAAAAGGAGGGGGATGACAAGCTGGATACCGTCGGCATTGCGCAGGGCCAGTTCCCCTTGCAGGATATTCTGGCCAGCTTTCGCAAGCTCAAGCTGAAGGCCACCCTTGTGCGCGCCAATAAAGTCTATCCGCTGGCCAAGACCGGCATGGTGGTTTGCTTCGTCAATCCCTCCACAATGGTCTTTGGCGACAGCGATGCGGTGAACAAGGCGCTGGATGCCCGCGATAGCGTTTCACCCAGCATATTGACCAACGCGCCGATGATGGACGCGATGAAATCCGTTGAATCCGAGCCGCTCTGGAGCATCCTGGACAAGAAGGGCACGGAGACGATGATGAAGCAGATCCTGGGCGAGGCTGGTTCTGGAGGTGATTTTGACTCCGTAAAGAAGCACCTGGACGCCTCCTGGTACGGGATGGACTTCCAGCACGGCGTCAAATTCGACCTGACGATCGCTACCGGCGACAGCTTTGCCTCGGCCACGCTCTCCTCGCTGCTGTCGGCCGGCCTGACGCTGCGCAAGGCCAGCGGCACGGAGGCGGAGAAGCAGGCGCTCAGCGCCACCACCCTCAGCTCCGAAGGCGGGAAGCTGTCAATTCACTTCGCCACCGGCGATGCGCAGTTCAACAGCCTGCTCCAATCGCCTCTCTTCCGGGGCATTGTGCGCTAAGAATACCTATTTTTTATGGAGACAGTGAAAGAGCTGGCTTTTATCGAGAAACAGCCAGCTCTTTTCCTATTTAATCGGAAACTCTATAGCCAGGAAAGCCGTTTAGCGAGATGAACCCTTCGCTGGATTCGGAAGGTGCTCATGCAGACTTTCAGACTCATGCGCACTCCTCCGCACGCCGCGTGACTTGAACATGAATTCTGTTCTGCAACTGGAGCATCGCCACGGATAGTAGCCGAAGAGCGGGGCTAGTACGTTGCGGAACAACCCATGCCGGCTGATCCGGCGGATTCTATGGCTTTGACATTTCACACAATGCATCTCTCTCAACTCCGTCAGGTTTCAAAATTAGGGTGGCCGTTCCCTGATTATATTTATTTAATCGTCAAATTATCTCTCAACTATACCAAGATCCGGCGCGCTCGCGCTACCCATGGTAATCAAATCAACCGCATGATAGTTACCCCGTGAACCATCCCGTATTCCTGTCTTTCGAATCGTTTGCAGCCTCAGCTGCGCTTTTTTGTTTGACTCGCCCCTAGCCTCTCTGCTCTACTGGTTTCAATGTAATGCTTGCCTTCAGCGCCAATTCGAGCCTTGCTCCGCTCTCGTCGAGCGCCGCGTTCATTCCCTCCATGCGAATTAGCTGCTCCAATCCATACGCGGGAAGGGACGCCTGAGGAATCAAAGAGCAGTTTGCAGCACCCAGGCCACCACCCGCAAGAGCGGCTGGTGGTTTTTCATTTTTCATCCGCATCCGGGATTCTGATCGAATCCCCATCGTCGCACAACCAGGGAGGCATCATTGGAATCCATCACTCTCAGCAGCATCCAGGCAGCTCGCGCACGCATGGCTGAAGCCATTTACCTTTCGCCCTGCCAGCTTTCCAGCGATCTCTCCGATCTGACCGGCCTGCCGCTGCACCTGAAGCTGGAGAACCTTCAGCGCACCGGCTCCTTCAAAGAGCGCGGCGCGCTGAACAAGCTGCTCCTGCTGAGCGAGGCCGAACGGGAACGGGGCGTCTCGACGGCCAGCGCCGGCAACCACGCGCAGGGAGTCGCCTTCCACGCGGCGGCGCTGGGCATTCGCGCGCAGATCGTGATGCCGCTGGCCACGCCGCAGATCAAAGTGGCGGCCACGCGCGGCTTTGGCGCGGATGTGATTCTGCACGGCGCAAATTACGATGAGGCCTGTGAAGAGGCTCTGCGCCGCTCGGCAGGAGAGGGCCGCACCTTCATTCATCCCTTTGACGACGCCGAGGTAATCAACGGCCAGGGCACCATCGGCCTGGAACTGCTGGAGCAGGTGCCCGATCTAGAGTCAGTGGTGGTGCCCATCGGCGGCGGCGGGCTGATCAGTGGCGTGGCCTGCGCGCTCAAAGAGTCCAATCCCAGAATTCGCGTGATCGGCGTCGAGCCGGAAAAGCTGCCCTCAATGCTGCGCGCCCGCGAGGCCGGCGCTCCGGTCACCCTCAAGGCCGAGGCCACCATCGCCGACGGTATCGCCGTCCGCCGCGCCGGAGAGCTGACCCTGCCGCTGGTCTCGCGCTACGTGGACGAGATCGTCACCGTGGACGACGAGGAGATTGCGAGCGCCATTTTGATGCTGCTGGAGCACGAGAAGACCCTGGCCGAGGGCGCAGGCGCGGCTGCCCTGGCCGCCGTCCTTCAATCCAAGGCCAATCTGCGCCATCGCCGCACCGTGGTGCTGGTCTCCGGCGGCAACATCGACGTCACGCTCTTGGCCAAGATCATCGAGCGCGGCCTAGTCAAGGACGGCCGCCTGCTGCGCATCCGCGTTCACCTCCAGGACCGCCCCGGCGCGCTGCTAGCCCTGACGCAGATCCTGGCTCGCGAGCGCGCCAACATCGTCGAGACCATCCACAATCGCTCCTATTATGGAGTCAGCCTGGGCGAGACGGTCATCGACGTGACGCTGGAGACGCGCGGCGCGGCCCACATCGCCTCCATCAGCCATGCCCTGCGCGAGGCCGGCTTCAGCTTCGAGCGAATCTTGTAACAGCGCGGCTTAAATATACTTACTCAAGGGAGCCGCCACGCCCATGCAGTTTGTGTATTGTAAGAAGAGCCACCAAAGAAAAGGGATCGAACCCATGAATCCGCAAACACAAAAGCTGACATTTTTTGAGAAGACAGGCTACGCCTTCGGCGATGCCGCCTCCAATCTGTTTTGGATGACCTTCATCTACTTTCAAACCTACTTTTATACCGACGTCTTCTTCTACACTCCCGATGCCGCGCTGGAGCGCTCGCTGCTGGAAAAGCTGGCGGCGCTGCTGCTGCTGACGCGCATTCTCGACATGGCCTTTGACCTGTCGATGGGCGTGATGAGCGACCGGACGCGCACCCGCTGGGGGAAATTCCGCCCCTATCTGCTTTGGTTCGCGGTGCCCTTCGGCATCATCAGCACGCTGACCTTCACCACGCCTAATTTCAGCCCCAATGGCAAGCTGATCTACGCCTACATCACGCTCTGCCTGATGATGATGGTTTACTCGGCCATCAACATTCCCTACTCGGCTTTGATGGGCGTCATCTCGCCTGATTCGCAAGAGCGCACCAGCGCCAGCTCCTATCGATTTGCCTTTGCCTTTGGAGCTGGCTTGGTGGTCCAGTATTCGACGCTCTTTCTGGTGAACCACTTCGGGAAAATTAAACCGGAGATGGGCGGGATGCTTCTGGCTACAGCCAAGGCTCATGGATTTCAACTTACGATGGGCATCTATGCTATAGCAGCAACCGCGCTCTTCTTCCTGACCTTCGCGCTAACCAAGGAGCGTGTGCAGCCAGCCCCGCAGAAAAGCTCGCTGGGCCAAGATCTGGCAGATCTGGCAACTAATATTCCCTGGCTCATTCTTTTTGGAGTTGGAACTTTAACGGTCTGCTCGGTGGCCATCCGCAGCGGGGCCATCCTCTATTACTTTCAATACTACGTGAGTAAGAGTGACTTTTATCTTTTCAAGTTTTTTGTAGGCGATCACATTTTTATATTCGGTTTAGGTCAATATCGTCATACTTTTCACATTGGTCCTTACATTCAGTATCATGCGGCTGGTATCGAACTAGCTGGTGCCTTTATGGTCGCCGGTACGCTGCTCTCGCTTCTGGGATCCATCGCCATTCAGCACGTCACGAAGTTTGCCGGAAGAAAGGCCACCTACATCGGCCTCGCCGTGCTGGGTTCCATCTTCCTCGTAGTTTCTTTCTGGGTCAGGCCGGAGCAGATAGCATTGATGTTTGTCTTCCAGGTACTTTACAGCGCGGTCACTGGGCCAACCTCCGCCGTGCTTTGGGCCATGTTCGCTGACTCGGCCGATTACTCTGAATGGCGCACCGGACGCCGCGCCACAGGCCTTGTCTTCTCCGCGGCTGGAATGTCGAACAAACTCGGCTGGGCCATCGGCGGGCCAGTTACGGTCTGGCTGCTTGCCGTCTTCGGCTATCAGGCCAGTGTCGCGCAGACGCCTCATGCACTGCACGGCATTCTGCTGCTCTTTACCGTCATTCCCGCTGTCGGCTTTCTGCTCACTGGCCTGGGCATGATCTTCTATCCGCTCAACGAAGCAAGGATGAAGAAAATGCAGGGCGAGTTGCAGGCAAGGCAAGGAGCGACTGACGCTGTATCGCTTCCCTGATTTTCGGATACTGCTGGTCCTGCTTGAATGGTTTGTATAGTTTTGAAGCTGTCATTCTGAGCGGAGTCGAAGGACCCGCGGTTGTTTTTTCTGTAAAGAAAGAGCAACTGTTCTGTGTCAGGGCACGACTTTAGTCGTGCCGCAAAAGCCCAAAAAGATGTACGGGCTTTAGCCCCTGCGGAAACTTTTACCATTGGAGAACAATAAAGCAATGCAATTCGGCCATTTTGACGACGCAAACAAAGAATATGTAATTACCCGTCCCGATACTCCCAAGTCGTGGAGCAACTATCTCGGCTCGACAGAGTACGGCGCAATCATCACCAACAACGCCGGCGGATATAGCTTCTATAAATCGGCGGCTCTGGGCCGTTTTATGCGTCTCCGCTTCAATGCTGTTCCCCTCGATCAGCCCGGGCGCACTATTTATATTCATGACCATGAGAGTAAAGATTACTGGTCCGCGGCATGGCAGCCGGTCGGCAAGCCGCTCGACCGCTACAAGTCAGAGTGCCGCCATGGCAGCGCATATACGATCATCTCCTCCGAATATGAAGGCATCCGCTCCGAGACCACTTATTTTGTTCCGCTGGGAAGAACCTTCGAGTGCTGGCGCGTAAAGCTCACTAACCTGAGCGGAAGGCCGCGCGCACTAAGCGCCTTCACTTATGTGGAGTATTCGGGAAACTGGGACGCATGGAACGATCTCATCAATCTTCAATATACCCAGCACACCGTGAAGATGGAGGTAGAAGATAACATCATCGACCACGGGACCAACGTCAACATTCCGAATATGCCGGATAACTTTGCCGAGGCGGACCAGGGCCGTCATACCTTTCAGGCCTTGGTAGGCGCGGAGATCGTGGGCTATGACACCGACCGCGCGGCCTTTCTCGGTAATTATCGCGGCTACGGAAATCCTATCGCCGTCGAGCAAGGCCAATGCACAAACTCCCTTGCTGTGGGCGACAATGGCTGCGGCGCGCTGCAAGCTCGAATCAATCTTGCGCCCGGAGAGACAAAGGAGTTTCTTGTTCTGATGGGCATTGGGCGCGCACGTGATGAGGGCAAAGCCTCCGTTGCGGAGTTTTCTAACTTGGCGAAGGTGGATGAGGAACTCGCCAAGCTGAAGAGTTACTGGCATGGACGCATCGCCGGGCTATCCGTCGAAACTCCCGACGCCGAGCTGAACAGCATGTTGAATATGTGGAGCCCATTCAACTGCCTGATGACGTATGCATGGTCGCGCGCGGCCAGCCTGATCTACGCCGGAGAGCGCGATGGGCTTGGCTTTCGCGATACGGTGCAGGATATGCTGGGCGTGATGCACGCCATTCCCCAAGAGGCTGGACGCCGCCTGGAACTGATGATTACCGGGCAAGTTGCAACAGGCGGGGCTATGCCCGTAGTGCGCCAGTTTGCGCATCATCCGGGCAGCGAGAAAGCTCCCCGCGAAGAAGAGTATCGCTCCGACGATTGTCTGTGGCTCTTCAATGCCATTCCATCTTATGTGAAAGAGACAGGCGATCTTTCTTTCTATAACAAAGTTCTGCCTTATGCCGATAAAGGCGAAGATACCGTGCTAGATCACATGAAGCGCGCCATCCAATTTAATCTGGAGCGCAGCGGAGCGCATGGTCTGCCTTGCGGCCTCTCCGCTGATTGGAATGACTGCATTCGTCTCGGCCAAAAAGGTGAAACCACCTTCGTCGCTTTTCAATTACGCTATGCCTTGTCTGTCTATCTTGAAATCTGCCACCTCATGATTGCGGAAGATGAGGCGAAGTGGGCCGCCACGGAGTTATCCAAGTTAGACCGGCAGATAGAAAAGAATGCGTGGGACGGAGAATGGTACTTGCGTGCATATCGCGAGGATGGCTTCAAATTCGGATCGAAAGAAAACAGCGAGGGTAAGATCTTTCTGAACCCGCAATCCTGGGCATTGATCAGCGGTCACGCCAGCCCGCAGCGCGCCGCGCGCACCATGCAATCGGTGCGTGAACATTTGGCGACGGAATTCGGCCTGATGATCTGCGACCCGCCCTATATCGACACTGATTTTCACGTGATGCGCGCCGCTCTCTTCAACCCTGGATTGAAGGAGAACGCCAGTATCTTCACGCACACGCAAGGCTGGGCGGTGATCGCCGAAACGCTGCTCGGCCACGGCGATCTGGCTTATGAATACTTCCGCAACTATCTGCCCGCGGCTTATAACTCGCGCGCCGAAGTGAGAGAGATTGAGCCGTACGTTTATTGCCAATTCACGCACAGCAAGCACAGCCCGCGCTTCGGCGCATCGCGCGTGCCCTGGCTGAGCGGCTCGGCCACGTGGTCTTTCTACGCAGCCACGCAGTACATTCTCGGCATTCAGCCGGAGTACGGCGGCCTGCGCATTGATCCTTGCATTCCTTCGACGTGGAAAGAGTTCAAAGTCACGCGCGTCTTCCGCGGCAAACGTGTCACTATCGAAGTGAGTAATCCCAACGGCGTGCAAAAAGGCGTGAAGAAATTAATTCTCAACGGAAAGGAACTTACAGGCAGCTTCATTCCAGTGGAGTCTCTGCTCGCGGAAAACCGCGTGGAAGTGCGAATGGGCTGAGCTGCCAGGCGAACCAAAGCAAAAGGGCCATGCCGCGCGAGCGGAATGGCCCTTTTCGTTGATGCCAGACTGAGCGCCAGTAACTAAGCGGCAACCAGCGGCTTGGTGACCAGCTTGCCGCTGGCGTAGCCCTTGGCCATATCCGCAATCGAAATGGCGGTATAGTCTCCGGCGTGTCCCGCCTGGCCGAACTGGGTCATGCGCAGCGCCACAACCTTCTGCATGGCCGCGCGCGCCGGGGTCAGGTAGTCGCGGGGATCGAACTTCTCCGGCGTCTCCGCAAAGACCTTGCGAATTGCGCCGGTGATGGCCAGCCGGTTGTCGGTGTCCACGTTGATCTTGCGCACGCCGTTCTTGATGCCCAGCTGGATCTCCTCGACCGGCACGCCCCATGTTTCCTTCAGCTTGCCGCCGTACTGGTTGATGATGTCCTGCAAATCCTTGGGAACTGAACTGGAGCCGTGCATGACCAGGTGCGTGTTGGGCAGGCGCTGGTGGATCTTGATCAGCAGGTCCATCTTCAGCACCGAGCCATCCGGTTTCTTGGTGAACTTGTAGGCACCGTGGCTGGTGCCGATGGCGATAGCCAGCGAATCCACGCCGGTGCGCTCGGCAAACTCGACCGCCTGATCCGGATCGGTAACGTGATCCAGGCCCGAACCGCCCGCGCCGTGGCCGTCTTCAATGCCGCCCAGCACGCCGATCTCGCCTTCCACCGAGATGCCGCGCTCGTGCGCGTAATCGACCACCTTGCGGGTCACTTCCACATTCTCTTCAAAGCTGGTCGGGGTCTTGCCGTCTTCCTTCAGCGAGCCGTCCATCATCACGGAGGTGAAACCGAGCTTGATGGCGCTCACGCAGGTATCGAATCCGTTGCCGTGATCCAGGTGCATCGCCAGCGGAATCTGCGGATTAAGCTCGGCGGCGGCCAGCATCAGGTGATAGAGGTAGTTGTCCTCGGCGAACTTGCGCGCGCCGCGGCTGGCCTGGATGATCACCGGCGAGTTGGTTTCCTTGGCGGCCCACATGATGGCCTGAATCTGTTCCATGTCGTTGACGTTGAATGCGCCGACGCCGTATCCGCCTTTGGCGGCCTCGTCGAGGAGCTGCCGCGTGGTGACTAGAGGCATTGAGTTTCTCCTGTGCCGGTGATTCCGGCGAAGTTGGGTTGGGGTCCAGCCGGCGGCGCTTGGGCGCAATAGAGCAGACAACGTGCCTCTCGTGCGGCGGGAACTGCGATCATTCTTATCGTAGCAGAGTCGCGCAAGGGAGATTTGTGCGACCGAGCACACCCAGCCAACCGCCCGCCGCAAGCCCAATTCAGGAGGAGTGCGTCCCGATGTGGGGACAACAGACTCAGGAGTGTGCCAAGCAAACCATTTCGGCGCAACACCCGTAAGAAGCGACCTTTTCTTCTATGGCAAAAACGTTTGGACTTTCTTATCCTGTCTACGCGATAATCTCTAGACGGAGACAATGGAGAAAAATGCCTAATCTAAAGCCTCCAACACAAGGAAACGGGGAACGGTTATGAGAATGATTGCCGGACGAATCGTAGCTCTTGCCATGCTCTCGATAACCACGCTCAGTTTTGCACAATCGCAAGCTGGACAAATCGCACATGAGCCAGTCTACCGTGCGCCATTCGACCTGAAGCTTCACATCGATAAGAAACATTATTATGAACAGCATTTCGACAAGGTTCCCTTCGTAATTGATAACGATGTGTATTTGTTTGTGGGCGAGAATTTTGGGGTCAACGTCACAATCGTTGACAATCAGATCACAGGATTGACCTATCAACCGAACTCGAATAAAAGCGACATTGGCTTCGAATTCATGCAGGAGAAATTGAATAAAGATGAAATGATGATGATGCTGGTAACGCACAACGGACTCAAGCTACGCCTTCTGTTTGACGCTCTAATGACCATTCCGGACAAGAAGGGTATCTTGAAGACAAGTATCATCCCAATCGAACCCGGATTGAGCAACTTCGAGTCCTGGCCGCATCCCATTGTTCAATTGGTGTTGAGGAACTTTCGGTTTGTAGAAAGCAGCCCGGCGGCTCCGCATAACTGAGAGGTTCTATCACTCTAACACCGCCCGTTGTGTCACACCGCTTGACAGGTATATCGTTTCCTCCTAACCTTCCTTTATGGAACTTCTACTGCCAGAACGCCAAACAGCAGGACTTGCCAGCCTCGCCCACCGCACCGGCCGCAGCGCTTCTGAATTGGCAGTCGAGGCCGTGGACCGTCTGCTTGCCCAGGAAGATTGGTTCGACGCGCAAGTGCAGTTGGGGATCGACCAGATAGCGCGCGGTGATTTCCTGGAAGAGGATGAGATGGACGCTCGCGTGGCGCGGATGATCCGGGCTTGAGAAGGCTGCGTTGGTCGGTGGCTGCGGCGGACGATCTGGAAGGCATCGCCAACTACCTCTATCTTTACCATCCGTCTTTTGCCGCTTCCACGATTCAAAGGCTATACGACGCGGCCAAATCACTCAAAACCTTTCCCTTTGCGGGCCGGACCGGCAAGAAGAGCGGAACACGGGAATTGGTTCTGGCTCCGCTTCCTTATCTAATGATTTACGCCGTGGATGAACACTCTGTTCACATCCTGCGTTTTCTCCACGCCTCACAAGACCGTCCCTATTGATCCTGCAGAGCGGGTAGCGCAAGTCCCGATTGTAATACCTGAAAAACTTCAAACCTGAATGGGCCTTCTTCGTCCGGCGTTACGCCGCGCCGTCGTTGCCGTTGTCGGGCCGTATGCCGATCACGCTCATCATGCGTCCGGCGCGGCCCTGCGAGCCGCGATGGGAGAAGAACAGCTCCCGATGGCAACTGGTGCAGCCGCCGACCGAATGAATCGCCCCCGCCTTGATCCCGGCGGCCAGTAACTGGCGCCGATTGGCTTCCACCAGATCCAGGTGCAGGCTTGGTCCAATCGGCGAGTGGCCAGGAGCGCGCTGCGTCAGGAAGAGCATCGGGTACTTGGTCCGCACCTCGTCGGCGTCGTAGACCTCGCGGAAAAGCTCGCGCGCATAGGCGAATTGCGACTCGAACTCCGTGAGCATCTCTTCGCCCACGGCGTAGCAGCAGGAGCCGATACCGGGACCGATGGCCGCGATCAGATCCTCGGGCCGGGAGCCGAACTCCAGCCGCATCCGGCCCACGCCGCTCTCCACGATCCGCTGCACCGTCCCGCGCCATCCGGCGTGGAAGGCTGCCACGGCATGCCGCTTGCGGTCGGCCACCAGCACGGGGATGCAGTCGGCAGTTTGAATGCCCAACAGTACGCCCGGCTCATCGGTCATAATTCCGTCGGCTCTCCAGGGGGTCTCCCGTCCGGCGTCTGCGGCGTTGACCACGCGCAGCAAGTTCGAGTGAATCTGCTTGAGGGCGACGAGCGGCGTTGCCGGGGCTGCGCAAATTGCCTCGGCCAGCAGACGGCGATTGCCGGCCACGCTCTGGCGCTCATCCTCGGCGGTAAAGCCCAGGTTCAGCTCGCCTGGAGCGCCCTCCGCACCATAAACAGTGCTTAACCCGCCTCGCCGCGTGCTGAAGCCATGCCAGAGCCAGTCCAGCTTCTCCCAACCCGGAACATTCAGCCACTCAACGCCATTCTCAGCAACGCGCGGAATCGGCGCGACAGGTGTAAGATCCTGTTGCTCGGCGCGCTCAAAGCGCAGGCGCGTGGTGACCCCGGCGGCCTTCCCGCGCAGGTTGCGCGTCAGCCCCGCCCGCGTAAACAGCGCGTCGATAGCCTGAATCTCCTGCTTGGGGAACGGTTTGGGAGAATAAGAGGCGCGCATCTGGTTATCATTCTACCGGAGCACGGCAGAGCGTATGGGCCTACCTTCCGGTAGGCCCGCTCGAGAGGCATTTGGAGGAGGGGATCAGGGGGGGAGTGTCTTTGAGAAGAGGTCTATACCAGACCTTCAAGAAGGATTGGATACCTTACCTTGGTGGGGAATCAAACGTGGAAGCCTCTGCTAGTTACTTGTATAGATGCGCGACAGCTGAAAAGGTTGTATGATCGCCAAAATTATCCAGCACATCTGCCAGAAGAGGAGTTGGGCTATGGTGCAAGTGCATTTTGCAGAGTCTATCCAACCTCCCGCTCCCATGAAATCAGCGCTATCGAAATTGCACCGGCGCAGATCAATTTTTCGTAGATTTTTCTGGGAATAATGCGAAGATAGTAACAAGAAATTCCGCGATTTGAAGCAGTTCCAAAGGGCTTCAACTTCGCTTTTCGGTTGGAGATTGGACAACACCCGATGCGTGAAGTGTTTGATGATGAAGAACTTCCGCCGGTCGAGCCCGCGCAGGATACGGAAGTGACGCTGGGACCGATGGCCGTGACCGGCCTGCTCTTCGGTTTGCTGCTGCTCTGCGGCCTCTGCTTCGGACTGGGCTACTCGATGGGCAGCCGCGGCTCCAAGGGAGTTCTGGCCTCCGGACCGGTGCCGGCTGCGTCCGCAAATAACGCGGCGGGCGGCTCTGCATCCAAGCCCGAAGCCGCCCCGGCAAAGATTTCCACAGCGCAGCCGGCCACACAGGCCTCTCAGGCTGGGAGTTCCGGCGCGAGTCCAGACGCTATCCGGCCTTCGGGGTCTGACTCCGGCCAGCCCGGCGGCACGCTGATGGTCCAGATCGCCACCGTCTCCAATCACGAGGATGCTGACGTACTGGTCAGCGCGCTGCACAAGCGGGGCTACGCCGTCTCGCTCAGCCAGGATGATGCCGACGGTCAATTCCATGTGAGGGTTGGCCCCTTTGCCAACCTCGATGAGGCCGATGCGATGCGCCAGAAGCTGCTCAACGACGGCTACAACGCAGTTGTGCAGCAGTAATGTGACCTTTGGAGAATGGCGGAAAGATGACAAACCTGATCGACTTGCGTTCCGACACAGTGACCCGGCCCTCAGCGGCCATGCGCGCGGCCATGGCCGCGGCCGAGGTGGGCGACGACGTCTATGGCGAAGACCCAACCGTCAACCTTTTAGAACGGCGGGCGGCGGAGCGCTTTGGGCGCGAGGCGGCGCTCTTTGTGCCCAGCGGCACCATGGGCAACCAGATCGCCATCCGCCTGCACACGCAGCCGGGTCAGGAGGTGATCGCCGAGGCGCGGGCGCACATCATGGATTGGGAGATGGCCACCGCGGCCGTCTTCTCCGGCTGCCTGATTCGCGCCGTTCAGGCCGAGCAGGGCACGCTGACCTGGAAGCAGATTGAGCCGGTGATTAGCGGGCGCGGAGCCTTGCGCGCGGCCACCGGGTTGATCGAGATTGAGAACACAGCGAATCTAGTCGGTGGGCGCTGCACGCGGCTGGAGGCGCTGCGGCAGATCTGGGCCGGAGCGAAGGAGCGCAAACTGCCGGTGCATCTGGACGGCGCGCGCATCTTCAACGCGGCCACGGCGCTGGGCGTGGATGTGAAGGATCTGACCAGCGGCTTTGACACCATCATGTTCTGCCTCTCCAAGGGGCTGGGCGCGCCGGTGGGGTCGATGTTGGTGGGTTCGGAGGAGCAGATGGCGCAGGGGCGCATCTTCCGTAAAGCCCTGGGCGGCGGAATGCGCCAGGCGGGCGTGCTGGCCGCGGCCGGGCTGATGGCGCTGGAAGAGGGTCCCAAGCGCCTCCACGAAGACCACGCCAACGCGCGCCTGCTGGCCGAGGCGCTGGCGGCGCTTGAGCGCGTCGAGATCGACCTCAAAACGGTCGAGACAAATATCGTCATCTTCCGGCTGACCGGCGGCTTGAAGGCGGCGGAGCTTTCGGCGCGGTTGAAGGCGCGCGGCGTCCTGGCCAACGCCGTGGGGCCGGATGCAATGCGCCTCGTAACCCATCTGGACGTGGACCGCGCGGCCTGCGTCGCGGCGGCTGAGGCGCTCACCGAAGAGATTGAAGCGGCTTGATCGCGGGGCAATGAGCAATTCTGCGCAACTTTTTCCTCCGGGCTAGGTTAATACTACTGTAAGGCCGGAAGGCATTCAGAATTCCGGAGAAATTGAAACAAGAAACCAAATCCAGGAGGAATGGATTCATCGTGAAAAAGATTGCACTCGCGCTGTTGCTTGCTTTTACCCTTATCCCTGCGGCCTCTTTTGCGCAGATTGTGGTGCGCATCGGGCCACCGGCTCCGATCGTTGAGGTTCGTCCAGCGCCCCCGGATCGGGGCTTCGTGTGGATCGACGGCTACCATCGCTGGGACGGCGCTCGGTACGTCTGGGTTCCCGGCCGCTGGGATCGTCCGCCGCATCCGGGCGCGCGTTGGGTCGCCCACCGGTGGGTCCGTCGCGGCGATCACTGGGAACTGCGGGAAGGCCACTGGCGGTAGTTGGCCGCATCAACCAGCCGGAAAGGTGGGGCGCTGGCCCTGCCTTTCTGCGTTTTGAGGGCATTCCATGGGCCGCCGCCCGGTTTGCCTCGTCACGTGATGCCGGCAAAGAAGCCCGCCAAACCGCTAACTCGCGATTCCCGCCAAGCGGAAACTATAGCATTTTCGGAAATGCTGTAGACCGAAACGAATGGCCTCAAGTTGGCGCGACCACCAGGGAGCAACAACCCACGGTGTTGTCATAAAGTTCACACTATTTCCGAAAATGCTCTAACTTGCGACACGATCTCCCCAATCGTCCACACTCACTGAAACTTTGGCAAGTACCCGCTCCCATCCCATCTTGATCATGAACAGCCTGTGGCGAAACTCCAGTCTTGAAAGGGCACGACTGTACAGGCTATTTGAAAGGGCACAACTGTACAGACTATTTGAAAGGGCACGACTGTACAGGCTGCGGAAAACTCGATAATATGGGTATTTACTTGACGCCACCAACCCCAATGGGTTGTGGTTTCCGCTCGGAAAGTGGATACTGACATCTGCGCCTTCAGCGCAAGAGGGAAAGAGCATGGCAGAGTTCCTGACAGATGAAAACGGCAATGTAATCCTTAAGCCAATGACCGGTTGGGAAATGCGCCATGTCGCGGGAATGTTGATGATCCTTGGGATTGAATACTCAGACAATCCAGAGGAACTCGAAAAGGGACTGAGCCGGACACTTCCACTCGTCTTACAGCCAGCAATGGCCCTAGACTTTGCTGAGGCACTGAAAAGAGAGGCCAGCAAGCTCCTGGCGGCAACACCAAAAGGCACTTCGCTTCAATAGTCGGTTTCACGTTTCGCATTTTTGCTCCAGTAGAAAATCCGCCGTTACTACATCTTGTGGTCGGTGGCGTCAAGTAAATACCCCTACTCGATAAATACCCAGAAGCGTCAGGGCACGACTTGAGTCGTGCCGAAAAGGCCCACAAAATCAACAAGGCTTTACAGGCTGCGGAAAAACACTTGGTGAGCAGGTTTTGTAACAAGGGCACGACTTGAGTCGGGCCGCAAGACGCTGATAATAAAGGATGGGCTTTAGCCCCTGCGGGATGTGTTTCGGGAATGCCAATCAAATTCAAGCCTTTTTCCGCAGCCTGTTCAGTCCTGCCGCCAACCATCCACAAGTCTTTAGAAATCAACCCACGAGGCGAAGCCGCGTCCAGGGCCAGAGGAAGATGCAGGGTTCAGGCCATAATGTCCAATAGTCTTCGCGATCAAAGGGCCACGGGGTTTTGATAGAGAATCTTATCGGTGTGCCAAAAACTGATGGTTATGCCTTGTAGAGGGTTGCAAAGATTCCAATACTTGATCCGAGGAGCCAGAGAGCGAACCAAATCCAGATCATCCGATAAACCCACGTGGTCTGGGCCGCGTATTCGTCAAATATATCCTTGTCTTCATCCAGCTTCCACCGCTTTGGAATCGCCAACAAGAGCGCTACCGCCGCCGATACAAAAAGAAGAAGAAGCGAAGTACCGAGACAAGGCCGCAGGTCGAAGGAACCAGATAATTTCTCGATGCTCACCAATATCCCAATAGCTCCTGTCGAGACCGCGAAGAAGAACTTTCCCAGTTCCAAGCGCGAACCCGGGCCGCCCTTGATTTCATCCGAAACCCAGGCGCGGATCGCCGACGCGATATCTTCCCCTTTTGGTTTCACGGCTTCCGCTCGCATTCGGCCTTAAAGTAGAACTTCTGACACTTAGGACACTCCTCGGGTTTATCCTCGAGGACTATCAAGTGAAATCCACTGAAGAGTGATCGTGGCGGTGCCAACTCCTCCGAAAAGAGCACGACTTCGGGGTGAATTTTGCAAACGTACTGTATCGCTTCTGCCACGATTGTGACGATACTAACACAGTTCCTACCCACTGTACAACCGGATCAAAACAATTTGTGATTTACCATCCCACTGCATTTATTGAGGTTAAGGTCATGACAACCGCAGCCGCTGTCTTGTACCTTAGGTCAGTGCGCATAGCGTTGAATCGATTCAGGCCGCATAGTTTACTCTTAGTCCAACACTCGTCTCGGCGTGATCGCTCGGGGGGACTCATGAACATCCAACAAGTCGAGATCAAGCTGCCTGATGGCTACATTTCAGACCAAGTCACTAGAACATATTTTCAACAGCCGTTCGGAGCAGCATTTGCGAGTTTTGATCCGCAAAGCCTTTTAGTGAATTGCGTTCCACCTGCAGTCAAGAACATAAGCACTGAAGGCAGCATCGAGGTGGATGAGTATCACCAACATCTGCGAAAGCGAATATCCAGCGCAGTTTCTCCAGAGGAGCAGCTGCAAATTCTGCTGGAAGACTCCGCCTGGTCTCACGAAATACAGCATTTCCATGACTGCGTTTGTACTGCAAGCGGAATTCATGCGTTCGTAGACGAGTGGGAGTATGTTTCCGAGATTTACGGTGGCCTGAAGTCGCTCCGAATCAAGGGTTGGACCGGAGAGTCGGCTCTGTGGATTGAAGGACAGGACAACCCGGATGTAAAGGCTGTCTTTGCCATATATTGCAGTATGATAATTTTCCATTTGATGATGAATGGTGATTTCCCGACTTTAGAGGTCCCGGAAGAACTGGCGGACTACGATGTGGCATGGGGTAATGGGACGGTTGGCGGCAGCAAGGTCAGAATTCCGTTTTTCCCATCCAGAGTTACGGTCAATGGCTCCCCAGCTTGCCTTTTGATTCCGATCGGTTTCCGAGCAATTACTGAATGCCGGTCTGTGCAGACCCAAAACATGATCTTACGAAGTCTAGGCCAAGAATATGTGACAGCCTTCTTAAAACTGCTTGGACCACATCTTGAATATCGGGTCGTAAATCTTCTCATCACTCGACTCGCGAAGAAGAATGGATTGAACCCTCATGAAGGCGATTGGGGTGACGCTCTATTTCGAGTTTGTGGCGCAGCCCTTTGCAAAGCCTGGGGCGCTGGACTCGAGCGAACGCCTGGAGTTGCATTGATAGACGTCCTTTCCGAATTGCCGGCCGATCAAGTCCTTAATGGTTCGTTTCTGGACCAGAATCTGCTACTCGCGAAGGCTGCAAGTGAGAGGTTCGATTTTCCTCCCGCCCCGGATAGCTGGGCTGGCTACCAGATAAGGGACTTCGCGATTGATAGCTTTCGACGTTCTATTGAGATATACGAATCGGCCGGGCGCGATCCTTTCCCACCGGATAGTCTCTCCTGGTACTCAGTTCTCGGCACCACGCTGCCACAGCCATTAGCATCTCTCCAGGGGGTCCATGTGGGGTTTAGTTTTACCGCTGGCGAAACCAAAGTTTTGCGCCATCTCGCAATCGTGTCTGCCTGGGTATTGCTGCGATGCCTTATCGAGCAGGTCATGTTCGACAACAAGATAGTTTGTCCAACATTGGAAGGACCCTATTCACGTCTTTTGCAATTTATGAAAATTCATCCATGCTGTGCGAAAGGGGTGGTAGAGGGTGGATGCGGACGCTTCAAGATTGGCGACGACCTTTCAATGCATCCAACATGTGCTTTCCGACACATCGTGACAGATATTGGACTTGCGAAAGGTCCATTCCAGCCATGAGCCACGAGGCGCCAGAGTATACTAACGGTTGTATGGCTCTCACAAAAATCGGCGTTGACTCGGTATTCGACTTCGGCCTATCTCATTTCTCTCGTTGCAGCGATACCAGCACATAGCCGCAACTGCAAAGAAAAAGGCCCAATCGTCTTTGTGATTTCCTGATATGCACAGAGCGCGGTTACTCATAGAGCCTTGAAACTCAACGAGTGCAAATCGCCAATGCACTCAATAAGCCGGATGACTCCTCTAAACTCGCCCATCCTTCCCCAAAGTTTAAAGCCGATTTGCAAATCTGAATCTCGGTTGGCCCGGCGTCCCAACTCTCGAGGTAGAGATCTGGAGCAACCGGCCATCCGGGCAAGGTCCCCTCTTCCCGGATCGAAATGCATCCAAATCAGCCTCGAATTCGTGCCGGAAATGGACCAAAAAGCGGCCATAAACGGGCCAAAAATAGCCGTTTTTCACTGTTTTTATCGACCTGCAAGCGGAGATTCCTGCATGATAACTCGTTTTCCAGGGATACATTTTTGACCAGCGGGGATGACTTCTTCCTTTCGTAGCCTTACAAGCCGACAAAGCGCACTCTTTTGTCGCCACAGACGCAGAGTGATTTTGCACGGGTGCATTGCTGTGACTACAGTTGTAGATGGAGAATTGCGGAACGAGCAGGGGCCTTCAGGCCGCTGAAAGGATGCACTTGAATCTGGCCTTTAGGCACGGGCTTTTGCTATATCCTCGTGTTCAGAGCAAGTACAACTGTAGTCTAAAGCTGGGTGTCACGAGCCGAAACCCGCCTGCCTTCTTGTTCTACACTCGACAAGAAGGCAAGATTTCACCACGAGGTCCAATTCCCTTGAGAAGATTCCTTCTGCCCGTTGCCGCCATCGCCGCCTTACTGCTGCTCGCGTTCCTCCCCAAAATGCGTGCGCAAACCCTGTCAGGTCTAGCACTTACCGCCGTGCCGCTGGAAGAGCGCCGCAAGGCACTCAATGCGCTCTTTGATGCGTATTGGCAGGCCAATCTGGAGCGCTCGCCGGAGCTTGCCTCGCAGTTCGGCGACACGCGCTACAACGATCGCATCACCGACTACTCCGTCAAGGCCGAGAACGCATGGCTGGCCCGCGAGCAGAACTTCCTGATGCAACTGGCGGCCATCGATCCGGACGGCTTCACCGATCAGGAGAAGATCAGCCGCGACCTGCTGCTGCGCCAGTTTGCCGACGATGCCGAGGCCGCGCAGTTCAAGGCGTGGGAGCTCTCGCTGGATCAGATGAGCGGCATCCACACCACCTATCCGCAACTGGTCTCGCAGCTCAGCTTTACCTCCGTCAAGGATTACGACGACTGGATCGCAAGGCTTCATGCGATTCCCAAAGCCTTCGAGCAGGTGACCGCCAATCTGGCCATCGGCATGGAGGACGGCCGCGTGCCGCCGAAGTATCTGCTGCAAAAGGCCCTCGATCAAGTGAAGGAGCTGGCTCATCAAAAGCCGGAAGATTCGCCGCTGGCGCTGCCGCTGAAGAGTTTTCCAGCAGCCTTCAAGCCCACCGATAAGGAGCGCATCAAGACCGGGATGCTCGACGCCATTGCCAAAGAAGTACTGCCCGCGTACCTGCGCTTTGCGCGCTTCCTCGAGGTCAGCTATATTCCCGCAGGGCGTACTGAGCCGGGCGTCTCCGCGCTGCCCGATGGGGCGAAGTACTATCAGTTCCTCATTCGCCGCACCACCACGACCAACCTGACCGCCGAGCAGATTCACCAGATCGGCCTGGACGAGGTCAAGCGCGACGAGTCGGAGATGCTCACCATTGCGCAGAAGCTTGGCTTTACGGATCTGGCCAGCTTCCGCGCCAGCATCAAGACCAATCCCAAGCTGCATCCGGCCTCGGCGGAGGCGCTGCTCGCGGCCTATCGTAGCTATCTTGGCCCCATGCAGGCGCAATTGCCCAAGTACTTCGGCCGCCTGCCAAAAGCCTCGTTTGAAGTCGCACCCGTGCCTGAGTATTTGGAAAAAACCTCTGCGCCGGCCTACTACGAACCCGCCACGCCCGACGGCAGCCGCCCCGGACGCCTGCGCATTGACACCTATAACGCTGCCAGCCGCAACCTTTACGCTGTCGAAGCCATCGCTTACCACGAGGGCCTGCCCGGCCATCACCTGCAAATCTCCATCGCCCAGGAGCTCGGCGACACTCCCACCTTTCGCAAGCACCAGCACTATACCGCGTACATCGAGGGCTGGGGGCTTTACTCCGAGCGGCTGGGCAAGGACATCGGCTTCTATCAGGACCCTTACTCGGATTATGGCCGCCTGGAAGCCGACATCTGGCGGGCCATCCGCCTAGTCGTCGATACCGGCGTTCACTCCGAGCACTGGACCCGCCAGCAGATGGTGGATTACTTCCATGCGCACTCGAACATCGACGAAACCAGCATTCAAGCCGAAGTGGACCGCTATATCGCGTGGCCCAGCCAGGCGCTGGCATATAAAGTTGGCCAGCTCAAGATCCTGGAGTTGCGCGACCGGGCGAAGCAGGCTTTGGGCGACAAGTTCGACTTGCGCGCTTTTCACGATCAGTTGCTGGACTCGGGCGCACTGCCGCTGGATGTGCTGACGGAGCGCATTGATGCCTGGATCGCGGGGCAGAAGGCTGCGAAATAGGAGCCGATGTTGAACCGGCCCTTTTGCGCCGCTCCAAGCTATTGCTCGACGTAGGTGACCGAAACCTGCCTGAGCGCTGCCAATAGATTTTCAAACTCATCGATGGGCAGCGGGCGGCTGGTCAGGTAGCCTTGGAAGGCATGGCAGCCCAGGCGGGCCAGGTAGAGACGCTGCTCTTCCGTCTCGACACCCTCGGCGATCACCGGCATCCCCATCGCTCTGCCCAGCGAGATGATGGTCTCGGCGATGGCGCCGCTGGAGGCATCCGTCAGGATGTCCCGCACGAAGGAGCGGTCAATCTTCAACTGGTCCAGCGGCAGGCGCTTCAGGTAAGAGAGAGAGGAGTAGCCGGTGCCGAAGTCGTCCAGCGAAAAGCCGATCTCATGCGCGCGCAGAGAGGTCATCTTCTGGATGACTTCCTCGATGTTTTCGACCAGCATGCTCTCGGTAAGTTCCAGCTTGAGGTTTCTGGGGTCGGCGCCGGTGCGCTTGAGCGCGTCCAGAACCTGCTGCTCAAACTCCGGCTGGCGGAACTGCAGGGCGCTGATATTCACGGCGACGGCCAATGAAGCTGTAATTGGATTTCTGGCCCAGAGGGCGATCTGTTCACAGGCCTCTTCCAGCACCCAACTGCCTAGATCGAGAATCAATCCGGTCTCCTCGGCCAAGCTGATGAAAACGCCCGGCGCCAGAACGCCCCGCTGCGGATGCTTCCAGCGGACCAGGGCCTCCGAACCCACAACTTGACCGCGGTTGACCTGTGGCTGGTAGTAGAGGAGGAATTGCTTTTCGCGGATCGCCTGGCGGAGGTCATCCTCCAGCGTGGCGCGGGCGGAGATGGCTGCCCGCAAGGCCGGACTGAAGAAGCGCAGCGTGTTCCGTCCGGCGGACTTGGCCTGATCCATGGCAATGTCGGCCTGCTGCAAGGCTTCACTGGCATCCTCCCGGCCTTCGCCCAGGATGGTAATTCCCATGCAACAGGAACTGAGGTATTCTCGGCCATCAAGCAGATAGGGCTGGGCAAGTAGGGCGAGGAGCTTTTCACCCACTATTTTGGCCTGTTCGGCGGCGTGCTGCGGCGACTCGCTCAATTCTTCCAGCATCACAATGAACTCATCTCCACCGAAACGGGCCACGAGATCGGACGCGCGGACGCCAGCCGCCAAACGTTGCGCCACCTCCTGCAAAAGCAGGTCGCCCGCGCGGTGGCCCATGGTATCGTTCAGCGATTTAATACTATCCAGATCGATCAGCAACAGCGCGCATTTGCGATTGCCGTGAGTGCTCGCCGCCAGCGCCTCGCGCAACCGGTCCAGCAACAGTTGGCGGTTGGGCAGCCGGGTCAACGGATCATAGAAAGCAAGGTCTTCAATCCTCTCCTTGGCAGCCTTGGCTTCGGATACATCCCGCACCACGCTGAGCAGGCAGGGCACGCCATCGATCTCGATCCTGGAAGATGAAGTCAGGCTCCAGAGAATGTCTCCATTTTTCTTCCTGTATTGAATGTTTATGTCGCGGAAGATGGAGTTATTTCTGATTTCCTCCATCAAATGATCACGGTCGCCCTTGTTGATCCAGATGCCGACTTCATAGGAGGTTCGACCGATGACCTCATCGCGCCTATACCCCAGCAGATTCAGAAACGAGTTATTGACATCAATATAATGGCCGTCACTCATCCTGCTGATGGTGATGCCATCCAGGCTGGTCTCGAAGACAGTATGGTAGCGCTCCTCGCTCAGGCGCATGGCTTCGGTGGCCGCGGCCATGCGTTCTCCGGCGGCTTTACTGGCGGAGATATCGCGGGTGATCGCCAGCACGCAGGTGACGCCGTTGATCTCAATCGCCGAGGCGGACAACTGGCCCCAAAACGTATCTCCATTCTTTTTCCTGAACAGCGTCTCCAGGCCTCTGCAGCTTGACTGTTGTCGAATGGTCTCGCGCAGCCGCTGCCGGTCGGCATCACTCACCCAGACGTCTATGTCCGCCGCACTGCGCCCGATCACTTCCTCGCGCTGGTAGAGCAGGCATTCGAGGTATGCGCTGTTCACGTCAATGAAAACTCCATCGCTCAGGCGCACGATGCAGATGGGATCAAGGCTGGTTTCAAAGGCGACGCGGTAGCGCTCTTCGGTCAGCCGCAGGGCCTCACTGGCGGCAATCAGGCTCTCTTCGGCCGCCTTGGCTTCGGAAACATCCCTGACCAGAGCCAGATGGCAGATCTGGCCGTCCAGCTCAATCACCGAGACCGAAATACGGCCAATGAAGTGCTGCCCGTTCTTTCGCCTGAATTGGGCTTCGAAGTTCCGGCAAACGGAGCTCTGGCGCGTCAACCGCAACAGTTCATCCAGTTCGCGCGGGTCTACCCAGATATTCAATTCATTCGAGCTTCGCCCGATCACCTCTCCCCTGTTGAATCCCATGATTTCGACGAAGGCCTGATTGATGTCAATGAAGACTCCATCGCTGATACGAATGATCGCAAAGCAATCCAGGCAGGTCTGGAATGCGGTGCGATAGCGCCTCTCACTGGATTGCAGAGTATGAGTCATCGCCTCCAGGATTTTCTCTGACTCTTTGCGTTGCGTGATGTCCTCGACAAACGCGATGAAGTGCAAAGGTCGCCCCTGGCCGTCACGCTGCCTGGAGATGGTCAGCGCCGTCCAGACCCATTGACCATCCTTGCGCCTGTAACGCTTTTCCAATGTGGCTGTCTCTGCCGCTCCGCTCCGCAGGTCACTGAGGATCTGAAGGCCATCCTCTTGATCTTCTGGATGCGTGAGCTGATGGAATTCCATGCCCTCCAGTTCATTCTGCGTATAACCGAGGATCTCCGAGAAGCGCGGATTGCAGCGCAGCCAGCGCCCGTCAAAGGATGTATGCACAATACCGATGGCCGCCTGCTCAAAGGTCGAGCGGAAGCGCTCCTCGCTATCCTTCAGTTGCAATTCCATCTGCTTGCGGTCGGTGATGTCGCGCCCGTAGACGGAAACGCCGGTGGGCTGGCCGTCCGTCAATACGGGATGCACGGACATCTCGTAGATGCGGCCGTCCAGCAGGGTATACTCAGTGCGGAAAGGGCCATGCTTCAACGCGCGCTGATAGAGCAGCGGCCACGACGCGGCGCGCTCCGGCGACAGCAGATCGGCCGGGTTCATGCCAACTTCGACCTTCACGCCCAAGGTGCTTTGAATATAGCGCTCGAAGTTCTTGTTGAAGACAACCATGCGATAGTCCAGGTCTACTGAACCCCACATGTCTTCGGTGCTATCGATCAATGCCAACAGATTGGCTTCCGCGTGCGTGCGCATGGCCGCTTTATTCCTCAAGACCCAAATGCCTCATGAGCGGATTATCGGCTGCAATCCAGCATCCATGATAGGGATTCATGCTTCGAAATTGAGCTTTCTCAAATGAATGCTTCGAACTCTTCCAAGGGCAGCGGCGGGCTGTAGAGCGTTCCCTGGAAGGCATGGCAGCCCAATCCGGCCAGGAAGCCGCGCTGTTCTTCGCTCTCCACGCCTTCGGCGATCACCGACAGCCCCATGGCGCGTCCCAGCGAAATGATGGTCTGCGCAATCGCCCCGCTGGTCACGTCCACCAGCATATCGCGCACAAAGGCTCGGTCGATCTTCAACTGATCCAGCGGCAGGCGCTTCAGGTAGGCGAGCGAAGAGTAACCCGTGCCGAAGTCATCCAGCGAGAAGCTCAGCCCGTTCTCCTTCAGCACGGTCATCTTGGCGATGACGTCCTCGATATTCTCGACCAGCATGCTTTCCGTCAGCTCGAGTTTGAGATTCGCGGGATTTGCGCCGGTGCGCTCCAGCGCGTTCAGGACTGTTTCAACAAACCCCGGCTGGCGGAACTGCAGGGCGCTGATGTTGACCGCGACAGCCAGATGCGCTGTTTCCTTCCGGCCTGCCCAAGCGGCGATCTGCCGGCAGGCGGCATCCAGTACCCAATCGCCCACGGGCAGAATCAGACCTGTCTCTTCGGCCAGCGGAATGAAGGAGTCCGGCGGCACCATGCCGTTTTTAGGATGCATCCATCGGATCAGCGCCTCGGCGCCGATCACGCGGCCGCGCTGCACCTGCGGCTGGTAGTAGAGCAGGAACTGCTGGCCCTTGATCGCCTGGCGCATATCCTCTTCCAGCGTGGCGCGCGCATTGACGGCAGACTGCAAGGCAGGAGAGAAGAAGCGCATGGTATTGCGGCCGGCCAGCTTGGCCTGATAGAGCGCAATGTCAGCCTCTTGCAACAGTTCATCAATGCTCGGCGGGTCGGCCCCGATGACGGTGGCGCCGATGCTGGCCGTGGTGATGCACTCGCGGCCGTCCAAGAAGCAGGGCTGGCCAATCGAAGCGCGAATCCGCTCTCCCGCGTCCCTGGCTTGAGCCGCCGCTTCTTCGGCTGACTCGCTCAGCTCATCCAGCATCACGGAAAATTCATCGCCGCCCAGCCGGCAGACAATGTCCGATGCGCCGGCACAGGCGCTGATGCGCTGCGCAACCTCCTTGAGAAGCAGATCGCCCGTCAGATGGCCCAGGGTTTCGTTCAGCGTCTTGAAGTGATCCAGTTCGACAAAGAGCAGCGCTCGGTAATGGCCGACATGAGAAGCGGCCTGAATCTGATAGAGCTTCTCGGAGAGAAAGCGGCGGTTGGGCAGGCCGGTAAGCGAATCATAGAAGGCCAGATTGCGGATGGTATTCTCCGCCGTCTTCACATGCGAGATGTCGCGAGTGACGGACAGAATGCACTCCGTGCCGTCAATCTCAATCTCCGACGCCGACATCTCTCCCCAGACAATCTCTCCGTTCTTCTTTTTGAATTGCACTTCCAGACCGCGGCAATGGGAGTTCTGACGCACCATCTCCACCATCGCCAGGCGGTCGCGGCCATCGGCCCAGACATTCAGCTCCAGCGAGCTCTTGCCGACCACTTCCTCGCGCTCATATCCCAAAATATCCAGGAAGGCTTGATTGCAATCGACGTAGAGGCCATCGCTCAGGCGGTTGATGTTGATGGCGTCGATGCTGGTCTGGAAGGCGGTGCGGTAGCGCGCCTCGCTTTTTTTGAGCGCCTCGGCTGCCTCGGCCAGCCGCTGCTCAGAGGCCTTGGCCACAGAGACATCCTGAGTGACGCAGAGCGAGCAACGAACCCCGTCATGTTCAAAGACCGAGGCCGACATTCGGCCCCAGATGATCTCTCCGTTTTTCTTTCTGAGTTGAATCTCGCCGCGGAAAACCTGATCCCGGCGCAGAGTATCTACCATGTTGAGCATCTCGTCCGGATCTGCCCAGATGTTCAGCTCCTGCGTCGTTCGCCCCATCACCTCTTCCCGCTTGTACCCCATGGCGTCCAGAAAGGCTTCATTCACATCGAGCAGCATCCCATCGCTCAGGCGAACGATATTCACTGCATTGGAGCTGGTTTGGAAGGCAAGACGGTGCCTCTCCTCGCTCTTGTGCAGGGCATATTGAGCCTCCGCCAGAAGCTGCTCCGCGGCTTTAGCTTCGGTGATGTCGCGGATCACCAGCAGGAAGCTGGGAACGCCGTCCAACTCCATCAGAGCTCCCGAAACCAGCACCGAGAGGATCTGTCCGTTGCAAGCATTCAGTTGGAACTCCAAATCATGGCAGACGGAATCCTCGCGCAGTGCTTTAACCAATCTCCGCCGGTCCTGAGCAGATTTCCAGAATTTGAGTTCCATTGAAGTCCTGCCCACCACTTGCTCGCGCTTACATGCAAAGGTGCGCAGGAAGGCCTGATTGACATCGACAAACCGCCCATCTTCTAGGCGGCTGATGGTCATCGGGTCGATGCTCGTCTGGAAGGCGGTGCGGTAGCGCTCCTCGCTCTCCTGGATTTGCTTTTCCACCTGCCTGATCTCCGTCAGATCATAACCGAAGATGAGAGTGCGATGGTCAATCTTGACCATGCCCCAACTGATCCTCTTCTTCGATCCATCCTTGCAGGTGACCTCGGTCTCGATTGGCTCGACGCTGGTGTTGGCCGCAATGGCCCGCTCCAGCCTCTGCTTCCAGTCCTTCAACACACTTTCGCGATACTCTTTGTCGGGGTAGGCAATCGGCCACCATGAATCTACTTTGGGAACCTCTTCATCGGAATAACCGAAGAGACGCTTGAAGGTGGAATTTCTGTACTCGAGCCGCTTCTCAGCACCAGTGGACAGGAGGATGGCCAGCGGAGAGCTCTCCGAGATTGCGCGGAAGACCTTTTCGCTGCCGGCCAATGCCAGCTCCGCCTGCTTGCGATCCGTCACATCGTGCACAATGGAAAACAACAGATGTTTGCCACCCGTCACTATCGGAGAGGAATAGACATCGACATCGCGTTCCTCGCCGGAAGCAAGCCGATGGCGGAAGTTGAAATGGTTGCGCTCTTCGCTGACCGTGCGCTCCATCTCCAGCATGATCTCTTGCTCTGGCAAGGTATTGATCAGGTTGAGTCTCTTGCCCACCAGTTGCTCATGTGCATAGCCATAAAACTTCGCGGCTGCCTGGTTGGCGTCTACAATCACTCCACTGCCGGGCTCCACAAGCATCATCACTGAGCCGCTTTGCTCGAAGAATCTGCGGAAGCGCGCTTCGCTCTCCTGCAATGCCAGCTCCGCCCGCTTGCGATCCGTCACATCGTGTGCAATGGCGAACAGCAGCATGCTCCCACCCACTTCAAAGGGAGTCGTATATGTTTCGATCTCGCGCACTTCGCCGCTGGCCAGCTGGATGGGAAAGCTGGATACGGGTCGTTCCTTGCGCAGCGCTAACTGGCGGTTGTTCACCATCCATTCCTGAGGCATCAGGTTGATCTGGCTCATGGTCATGCCAATCAGTTTTTCCTGCGAATATCCGAAGTAAGCGGCTGCCGCGTGATTGGCATCGACGATCTCGCCGTTATCGGGATCAACCAGAGCCATCACCGAGCTGTTTTCCTCGAAGAATCCGCGGAAGCGCGCCTCACTCTCAGCCAGCTCCCGCGTGGCCTGCTTCTGCTCGGTAATATCCAGCCCGTAAGCCAGATTGAGGTCGCCGAGCTGGACATAGCCCCAGACAACGATTTTCTTCGCGCCGTTCTTGCAGGCGATCTCTGTCTCGATAGGCTCCATCGCACTGCCTGAAGCAAAAGCGCGAGGGAGCTTGCGTTGCCACTCGGCCATCGCCCAGGCCCGGTACTCAGGGTCCGGGTAGGCCAACAGCGCCCACTCAACCGCCGTTGGAATCTCCTCGCGCGTATAGCCGAAGAGTTCGACAAAGGCCGGATTCAAATAATCGACCCGATCCTCCTCTCCAGAGGTAATCACGTAAGCCAGCGGAGACGACTCCGTGATCGCGCGGAAGAGTTTCTCGCGCTCCGCAACGGCAATCTCGGCCTGCTTGTGCTCGGTAATATCACGAATCGCGCCGCGCATCTTGGCCGGACGGCCCTGGACGTCGAACTCCAATCGGCCCATCCCATGCACCCAGCGCTCGACTCCATCCGACGCGCGCACGACGCGGTATTCCTTGTCGAAGTTCTTACCCGTTAACAAGACCTCATGATTGAAGTAGTCAGTCATCATCGCGCGATCTTCAGGATGGACCAGCTGTGCCCATCCGGCCACGCTGCGCACAAAATCGGGGCCGATGCCGAAGACCTCATCCAACTGAGCCGTGCTGGTCCAAAAGCCGCTTGCAAAATCTAGGACGTAGCAGCCCAGATCGCCAATCCGCTGCGCCTCTTTGAGGAAGTCGCTGCTCTCGCGCAGCGCCTCTTCTGTCTGCTTGCGCTGATGAATATCTTCCACGAAAGCGATGAAATGGAGCGGCCTGCCCTCGCCGTCGCGCTGCAGTGAAAGTGTCGATCTTGCCCAAATCAGGCTTCCGCCCTTGCGCAGGTAACGCCTCTCATCTGTGATGGAGGCAATTTCGCCGCTGGAAACGCGCTCCAGCGCTTCCATGCGCAACGCCAGATCTTCAGGCGCGGTGACCTGCTGAACCGCCAGGCCGGGAACTTCTTCGGGTGGATAACCGATTATCTCGGCAAAACGATGATTGCCGCGCAGATAAATGCCTTCAAACGAGCAATGAGCAATGCCGAAGGCAACCTGATCAAAGGTGGCGCGATACAGTTCCTCGCTGTCGCGCAGTTGCTTCTCTGCCCGCATGCGCTCGGTGATTTCTTTGCCGAAGACGGAAACACCGACCGGTTTGCCATCGACCCGGATGGGATTGAAGGAAAGCTCCAGGGTGCGCCCGTCGACGAGCAGATATTCCGTCCTGTAAGGGCCATCGCGCAGCGCGCGGTCATAGAGAGGTTTCCAAAGCGCCGCGCGCTCCGGCGGCAGATCATCCTCGGCGCGCATCCCTGGCTCAACTTTTGTACCAAAATTTCCTTCGACATTTTCCTTCAGCGCGCGATTGAAGACCACTTTGCGATAATCCAGGTCCACTGCCCAGATCAAGTCACTCGTGCTCTCAATCAGCGCCGAAAGATTCGCTTCCGTTTTCTTCAATGCATCTTCTGCCCGCTTGCGCTCGGTGACATCCTGGATCGATCCTTCAAAGCAGATCAACCCGCCATTAGCATTGCGAGCGCAGCGGCAATTCAGTAAGACCCATACGAGACTGCCGTCCTTGCGCTTGAAGCGGCATTCGTAATCTCGAATGAATCCCTGCTCTTCGATCCGCCGCATGACCCTGGCGCGTTCCTCCGCGTCCATCCAAAGTTGGCGGGCGGAATCGGTAATGCAGGCTACGGCATCCTCCTGTGAATCGTACCCCAGCATTCTTGCCAGAGTGCGATTGGCAATGAGCAGTTTGCCCTCAGGAGCAGTCTGGAAGAAGCCTTCCAGCGCCCCTTCAAAGATGTCGCGGTATTTCTTTTCCGCCGCCTTGGCCTCCGTAATATCTTTTCCAAAGACGGAGACGCCGGTAATCTCCTCATCGACGAGGATGGGACTGAAGGATAGGTCAAGGATGCGCCCATCGATGAGGGTAACTTCTGCCCGGAATCTCTCTCCTTTGAGCGCGCGGTCGTAGAGCGGCGGCCAGGAGAAGGCGCGCGCAGGCGGAAGCAGTTCTCGCAGGCCCATCCCCGGAGCTACCGGGCCGCCGAAATTTTTCTCGAAGTGTTTCTGAAAGGCACGATTGAAAGTAATCAGCCTGAGGCGCGGGTCCACGGACCAGATCAAGTCTTCAGTGCTCTCGATCAAGGCCGATAGATTCGCTTCCGCGTGAATGCGCATTTCGACCTTTCATGGCCCGTAGAACGTTCAACTCGCCGGTTGAACTGCGTTGCGAGAGCAGGCATTCCTGGGCCTGAATCTCCACAGGACACAGTTCGTCCGCATACCCGTTTATCTGATAACCTCAACGCGTGAGAGAAACAGAATTGTCCCGAAAGAAACAATGGCACAGAAAAATTATCTAGAGTGTACATCGCAATGCAATATTTTTCCACAACATTTTAATTTTCTAATAGCAATTTTGGAACATTTTTTACCTCCGGGAATTATTTCGCATTAATGTGTAACTCATCCCGGACAGCGTTTCCGGATCGCGCACGCTCCGCAATCATCCCTCGCGCCCCAACTCCAGCGCTCCGGTCAGGCTGGCCACGCGCTCAACGTCGTGACTGCGGCACCAGGATTCCAGTCCATTGGCCAGCCGCTCGACGGCCCGCGGATCAGCATAACTGGCCGTGCCCACCTGGACGGCGGTTGCCCCGGCGAGCAGAAACTCCACCGCATCTTCGGGCGTGACAATGCCGCCCATGCCGATGATCGGAATGCTAACCGTGCGGGCTGTCTCGTAGACCATGCGCAGTGCGATCGGCTTGATCGCCGGTCCGGAGAGGCCACCGGTGACATTCGTCAGCCGCGGACGGCGCGTCTCCGCATCAATCGACATGGCCAGAAAAGTATTGGTCAGGCTGACCGCGTCGGCCCCCGACTCGGCGGCAATCTTGGCCATGTGGGCAATCGAGGTTACATTGGGCGAGAGCTTGACGATCAGCGGCCGTTCGCTGGCACTCTTGGCGCGAGCCACTAAATACTCCAGAGATCCGGGATCGCTGCCGAAGGCCATGCCTCCGGCGTGAACGTTGGGACAAGAGACATTCAGCTCATAGGCCGCGATGCCCTCGGCCTGATTGAGCCGCTCGATGACGGCAATGTACTCGCCGACGGTGTAGCCGAAGACGTTGACGATAACGTTGCACGCTGGATAGCGGCTGAGAGGCGGCAGCTTGCGCGCGATGAAATCCTCCACGCCCACATTCTGCAAGCCGATGGCGTTCAGCATTCCCGCCGCCGTCTGAATGATGCGCGGTGCGGCGTGACCGGCCATCGGCTCCATCGAGATGCCCTTGGTGACCAGGCCCCCTATACGCTCCAGCGAGACGATCTCTTCGAACTCAATGCCATAGCCAAAGGTGCCGCTGGCGGCAATGATCGGGTTCACCAGATCCATTCCGGCCAGCGACACTTTCATCTCGGGTTTCATGCGCTGCTCCCTGTACTGCTGGTCAGAACTTCAATCCCTCAGTCCCTAGTCCCTGCCTCTAAAACACCTCCGTCGGTCCATCCGGCGGAGGCAAATGCTTGAGCAGGCCGAGCTCGCCTGCCAGGCGCTCCAGGCGGACGCGGACAGCGGCAGGAGGCGGCACCAGCGGCAAGCGGACGTGGTCGCTCATCCGGCCCATCAGCGCCAGCACGGTCTTCACCGGCCCTGGGTTGGAGTCCCAATAGTTGGCGTCGATCAGCCGCGCGTAACGGTGCTCCAGCTCGCGCGCCTGTGGGCCGTTGCCGCGCAGCGCGGCGTGGATCATCTGGGCCATCTCGGCGGGAATCTCATTGGCGGCCACGCTGATCAGTCCTTGCGCGCCGACGCCGATCGAGGCCAACGCCAGATTGTCATCGCCGCTGAAGATCTTGAAGCCGCGCGGCAGCGAGCGCACCAACTCGGCAATCTGCGGCAGGCGGCCGCTGGATTCCTTGATGGCCTGAATATTCGGCGCTGCTTCGGCCAGCCGGACGACGGTCTCCGGCTCCAGATTCACCCCGGTGCGGCCGGGAATGTTATAGAGCACTACCGGCAGCGGCGCAACCGCCCGCGCCAGAGCTAGAAAATGCTGGAACTGGCCCTCCTGCGAGGGCTTGTTGTAATAGGGATTGGCGCTGAGTACGGCCTCCACGCCGCGAATCTGCTTCAAACGGCTGGCCAAGCGCACCAGTGTGCGCGTCGAGTTGTGCGTGCAGCCGCCCCAAACCGGCACGCGCCCCGCCGCCGCTTCGGCCGCAATGCAGACCGTCCGCAGCCACTCATCCTCATCCAGCGTAGACGCTTCGCCCGTCGATCCGCAGGCCACCAGAATGTCAATTCCCGCGTCGATCTGCCAGTTCACGTGCGCATAAAGCGCCGGCTCATCCACTGATCCATCCGCCCGAAAAGGCGTCACAATTGCCGTACCGCAACCCGTTGTTTCCATACTATGAGAATATACTGAAACGGGCGCTGGGGGATGCTTCTCCGGTGGAGAACCATCCCTCAAGCACTAATAATCCTTGGGCAAAGGACAGGCATCTCCGCAGGAAAATTTTCCATCCCCATCCGCGATCATGGTGGGCTGGGTCGAGGGATGATCGGAGGTGGTTGCGTTCGTGATGTCCCAGGAGAGCAGCCGGCTTCCGTCCGCGCTCAGAATAACCATGGCGTTCAGGCTGTCTTTGGGCGTAATCATCTCGTTGCCCACCAGCACTCCGCCGCTGGTCGCCTCAAAATAGGTGCGATTGAAGGTTCGTCCCGAAGAGTCGGAATCCGCCGTATCCGAGCTCGGAGTAAACCCGATCACTTTCAGCTTCTTCGCCTTTTCCAGCGTAAGGTTCACCCCTGCGTCCAACCCCTCGAAGGTGACAATGACTCCGTCGCGATGCTTCCCGTCGTCGCCGAAGGGCTGCGCAACTTTGAACCAGTAACGCGCGCGCAGGGTTCCGGTTGCGGTCTTCAGTTGAGAAGAGTTGGGATATCTCTGATAAAACTCTCTGTAGACCTCCGGCGACCCGTTCTTGTTCGCCACCTCCCAGGCGGCGAACTCGCTCATGCCGGTGTGGAAGGAGGCGTACGAACTGGTGGCGGGCGTATCCCCTTGCGACTCGACTGAGCTCGTAGCGTGTGAACTCCCTTGCGCGTCGGCGGCGGGCGAGGCAGAATCGGAGGGCGCCGTCTTCAAAGGCGCGTCCATGCCGCCCAGCGAAAAGATGACATTGACCGTAGTTAGCACCTGAACAGGTACGCCTTGCAGCAGGTAAGGCCGGTAGCGCCAGGTTTTGACGGCATCAAAGGCCGCCTGCTGCAGCATCGCAGGGCCGCTGACGACATGCAGCCCCTCGATAGTTCCGGTCTTCGAGATTGCCGCCTGCAGCACAACCGTGCCGGAGACGCGCGCCGCTTTGGCGATCGGCGGATAAACGGGATTGTTCTTCTCCAGCAGCATCCCCACAGCTATATCGCCGGGGATGGTGACCTGACCGCTGTTCGCCCGGACTGCCTTGCCGGAAAAGGTTTGCGCAGAAACAGCCGGAAGAATGAAAAGACAAAAACAGAGCGAAAGCCAGACAGAAGGCCGCATCCCGAAGGTCCGAACACGGCGGAGAATCAGCAGAGACATCGGAATACCTCAAAACGGAGAACGAAAGGAGTGTAGCAGAAAACAGACCGGCTTGGCGAGAACTTTATCGCCCGCAAATGCCGTAAGATGGAGATTGGATTGCCTCTTGCTTTTCCAAGTTCTTCAAGCACGGCAAAAACCTCCTATGACAGATTCCGCCACGAACTCATCCCGCTTCTACCTGACCACGCCCATTTATTACGTGAATGCGCGCCCCCATCTGGGCCACGCCTACTCCACCATCGTCTGCGACGCCATCGCGCGTCGCAAGCGGGCGCTGGGCGTCGAGACATGGTTCCTTACCGGCACCGACGAGCACGGCCAGAAGATCGAGCGCTCTGCCGAAAAAGCAGGCTGCCAGCCGCAGGCTTTTGCCGATGCCATCTCCGGCGAGTTCAGCGGCCTCTGGCAGCGTCTCGGCATCACCAACAACGATTTCATCCGCACCACCAGCGAGCGCCACAAGCGCGGAACACAAAAGCTCTTCACTGAGCTGCGCAATCGCGGCTTCATCTATAAAGGCTCCTACACCGGCCAGTATTGCGTCAGTGACGAACTCTACGTTGATGGCCCTCCGGGGACGGTCTGTCCCGATTGCGGCCGCGTCACCGAAACGGTCAGCGAGGAGAATTACTTCTTCAAGCTCTCGGCCTTCGAGCGCAAGCTGCTGGAGTTCTACGAGGCCAATCCCGGCTTCATGGGGCCCGAGTCCACCCGCCGCGAGGTCGTCTCCTTTGTCCGCGGCGGCCTGAAGGATTTTTCCGTCAGCCGAACGAGTTTTTCTTGGGGCATCCCCGTTCCGGGCGACGAGAAGCACGTCATCTACGTCTGGCTCGACGCCCTGGCTAACTACATCACCGCACTCGGCTATGGTTCGGACGATCCGGCTGACCAGGAGCGCTTCAAGAAATTCTGGCCCGCCGACCTGCACCTGATCGGCAAAGAGATCAGCCGCTTTCACTGCGTCTACTGGCCTGCCTTTCTGATGGCCGCTGGCATTCCGTTGCCACGCACGGTCCAGGCCAACGGCTGGCTACTCTTCGACCAGGGAAAGATGTCCAAATCGCGCGGCAACATCGTGAGAGCTGAGACTGTACAGGAAGTTTTGGGCGCAGATGCGTTGCGCTACTTCCTGCTGCGCGAGATTCCCTTCGGTCAGGACGGCAGTTTTTCCTTTGATGCTTTAGTGCAACGCTACAACGGCGACCTGGCCAACGGCTACGGCAACCTCGTCAGCCGCGTGGTGAACATGGTGCATAAATACTTCGGCGGCATTCTGCCGGGGGCGGGCGCACCTACCGCTGCGGAAGATGCTCTGCGGGAGAGTGCGGTGCAAGCCATCGCCATCTTCGGTCCGGAGTTCGACGCGATGAACTTCTCCGAGGCTCTGAAAACTCTATGGGTTTTGGTGGCGGAGACCGACGGCTACCTGACCGCCAACGCCCCTTGGAAGCGGCCCACCGACCGCCCGGAAGCCGAGCACGTAGCCCTGCAAGCCCGCGTGCTGGCCACTGCTGCCGAAGCCATCCGCATCATCACCGCACTGGTTTTTCCCATCCTGCCCGACGCGGCCGCCAAGGTCTGGCTGCAACTCGGCCAGGGCGAAATCGCCAACGCCGCGCAAGGTGCATTCTTGACCCAGATCAACTGGGGCGGCTTGCGTGCCGGAACCCAATTCGGCGAGCCTGCTCCGCTCTTCCCGCGAGCCGAAAAAGACGCCGTCGCCCGCATGCAGCAGATCGAAGAGCAAAACAGTCTCAGCGTTATTGAGGCCGCCGGCGGCAAGGCCGTTTCCGAAAATGGGCCGACGGCCAGCCTTGAGTCTTCGGCTCCGCTGAAGGGTACGGGCTTCAGCCCGTACATTCAACCGGCAATATCAACAGGGGCATTAACCCCTGAGGGACGTACTTTGGAAAACACATCTCCTCTTTCTTCCATATCGGAATCAATACCCGCGCCGCAGGCGCAGCCAGCCCCACCGCAGGTGGCTTTAGCCCCGGATGCAAAGACCCATAAAAAAGAGGCCATCATGACCGAAGAAACCGAAAAGCAAAAGTCCTGGGACAATGTTCCCGTTGACTCAATAGGCGTTGATGCCGCGTCTGAATCCCAAGCCTACGAAACCGTTGCCCAGGCATCGACTCCGGTTCCCACCGAGCCAGCGCCAGTCGAGACTCCAGCGGTAATCGAGGAGCCAAAGATCACCATCGACGATGTCATCAAGGTCGATCTGCGCGTGGCGCAAATCCTCGTCGCCGAGCGCGTCCCCAAGGCTGACAAACTCTTGCGCCTGGAAGTCGATCTGGGCTATGAAAAGCGCCAGATCCTGGCCGGCATCGCGCAATATTACGAGCCGGAAAATCTCGTTGGCCGCAAGATCATCATCGTCGCCAACCTCGCCCCCCGCAAGATGCGCGGCCTGGAATCGAACGGCATGCTGCTCGCCGCCTCGTTGCCGCCGGACGGCGCGCCGGTCCTTGCCGGATTCCTGGAAGATGTCCCCCTTGGCGCGCGGCTGAAGTAGGCACCTGCGGTGGGGCCAAAGGCTCGCTATTCGCTCGCATAGGGTTCGTGGTTCCCAGGTCTCAAAGTCGAGACCTGGGGTACCCGACCGACTATCTCATTTCACTCCCCTGCCCGCCAAAAGTTCTTCTCTTATACCAGGGTCATCGGTCACATAAAATATTGGTTCCGGCTTTCTATGTTCTATAATTTCAGTTATGTCGTTTAAAGTGATCATTTCATAGGTTGGATAGCCAGGATCAAATCCCTGTGGGGGATTCTTTAGATTTAATGGATATAAACCTTTCATCTTTCCATTTATCTCTGCCAGAGTTTTCCCTTTCCTGTCTTGTAAAATGAATTTCGCACTTCTTCTCCCCGGATTAATGTAGTAGTTCAACGTTACAGAAACGTCTGCTCGCGCAAGTCCAGGCGGGAGTGAAATCCATTTTGGCAGTCTCGACTCACTCGCTAAAGTAAAGGATGACTCAACACATCCACTTATCACACAAAAAGAAATACAGATTGCAACGATAAGAAGGATATTTTTTACGCATGGGCAGAATTTGGATTGCAGCAGCCAGTGGATCATCGGACGGGCCTCCTTGTTTGTATCTTCAAGGTCCGATCATAAGGCAGCGGCGCACGAGCGTGGGGGGTGATTGTGACACTTTCGCAAGTGTCATAATGGAAATCGGCGGATGGCGCATCTAAAAATCTGGACGCCCCATCCATTCCACAGTTTCATCGTGGAATGGGTGGGAGACCACGAACCTCAATCGAGCGTGTTTTTCTGTTCCCTGTTCCCTGACCCCTGTTCCCTGACCCCTGTGAACAAGCACTACCCAGTCTGCGTCACCGCCCGTTCCAGGGTCTCACGGATATAACGCGTGTAAGGGATGCCGCGTTCGCGCGCGCATTTCCGCACCGCATTGAGTAGCGACTGCGAAACGCGCATATTGATCTGTTCGTCTTTCTTTTCGAACTCGAAGTGAACAGGGCGGAACTGCGCAAAATCCAGTTCCGACAGATCCTGCGCCAGAAACTCTTCGGCCTGTTCATCGGTTTTCAGTTGTGGAACGCTCTTTTTCATAAGCTGCAAACTCCTTTGCGTGCATGTAGCGAGCCGAGATGGGCCGAAGCAGACGCGTCTGTCCCTTCATCCGCATTGTGAAAGCAACAAAGAGGCCTCGTCCCGATGCCGTCTTTCCCACCGCGATCCGCCGATCTTCCTTCATCGAGTGCTTCCAAGCCGGTGCAACGAACGGATCGGTCCTAAAGAGAGCTTCGATTTCGGCGATCGAAACGCCGTGTTTTTGACACTTGGCGCGGTTGCCTTCATCCCAGTCGAATCCGCCTATCCCGATGCTCATGCCAATATAGTATAGACATCTGTATATACACTTGTCAACTGCAAACTCGACGCTCGGCCCTGCTCTCCTACAGCATTTTCAAATTGAGGGTGCCCAGGTCTTAAACTCGAGACCTGGGACACCCGATTATGATGGTCCGATGCAGCGAACACCTTCGCATGTGTATGCTGGTTGATTCGTCAATGGGACAATTGATTGAATATCTAGAACATATGAGCCAGTAGCATTATGGATCAATTGTGTCGCTGGCCCAGTAGAACCTCCATTCATTCCCATAATTAATCCTTGATGCTCCGGATGCATAATAAAGGAAGTAATAGGCTCAGAAATTGTAATATGGAACGCTGGTACAGAACCATTAACAGTCACGCGCCACCTTGACTCATAAGCCGTACCACTCCTATTGTTCAGGCTGTGGGGTACCTGCATTAGTTCATTCGAGGAAATCTGCACGATTTCCACACGTACAGTATTGGCATCTCTAATCTCTGCTAAGATCGCGTCCAACTTTTCGGAGATTTCCTGTAGAGTTTTGTTGTCCTGTTTGGAACTGGCTACAAGTTTTCCAATTTGATCGGCCAGCTTTCTATCTACGTTGTAGCATGTGAGGGTCACAATATTTCCGCTACCTGTGAGGGCCGGGCTGCATAATCCCTTCGTCTCGGCCTGCCCGGAGGAGGTCGATTGACCAAAGCATGACATTGCCATCATTAATGTCAGGATTACGAAAAACTTCATGATTCGCCCCTCATTTTTGCGGTTTCCGTTTTTTGTTTCCCTGAGATGATTGATCGTAAGTTAGGACGTTGCCACTGCCGGTAATGGCTGGGCTACCATCTCCTGTGGTTGTTGCTGAACCAGTTGAGACTGCCGGAGCAATCGAAGTTCGCTTTTCACTCCCGACTTGGTAGGCAAGAATGCGCCAGCAGCCAGAAGCGAGAAGCCCTCCGATAATGAAAACTACCACGAGGGAAATTCGTGGGTTAGGTACTCCGAAGGTTTCATAGACAGCCTTCAACCACTGCATCAGATTGGCCACGATTTCCTCCCTATTTATGCTAGAAGTAAACAGAGAAAAATAGATGAGAAATGACACCTCGACTATACAACTTGCATCGCTGTAATTGCAACCCTTGAGGATTCGGGCGGGGGACCCATGTATAACCAACCATAAAAGATCGGATGGCGGGTGGCGCACCCAGGAATCTCAACCAATGTGTTTCTTCTGACCACTGACCACTGAGACCTGTAGTCCGTCGCGCCGCCGCCGGTGTTAAAGTGATTTCACCCCACTTTTTCGCTGGAGTCTGACCTTTTGCCTGCTCTTCGTTCGCTGCTTGCCGCCTTTCTCGCGATTTCTTTCGCTGCTCATGCCGCAACGCGCGTGCAATCGGCGCCCGTTCCGGCGGAGATGCTTTCGAAGGCCTTCACCGTGCGCGTGAACGGCCAGAGGGTGGGCGTGGCCCACGCGGCGGCGAGTTATGATTTCGTCAGCTTTGATGGCTTCGGCCCGTTCAACATCGAGATTACCGCCGCCGAAGCGGGCTTCTGGCAGCGCGGCGTGGACATTCAGCCTTGGCGGCTGGGGCTTCGGCCTGTGCGGCCCGAAGGCCCGAATAAGTCCCAAACGATCCGCTTCCGCCTCAACGGTCCGGCCAAGCTTTCGATCTCCCGCCCCCGCGACTTTCTGAACCACGCGGCGATGCTCTTCCTCTTTGCAGGGACGCCGCCGCCGCCGGTCCCACGCAAGCAAGCGATTCACGCCTTCGCGCCGGGCGTCTACCGCCAAAGCCTCAACCCCAAAAGCGGCGAGACCTATTACTTGGCGCCCGGCTCTTATTTTTACGGCAGCCTGAATCTCTGGAAGGTGCACGACGTCAAGATTCTGGGCCGGGGAACCATCGTCTATGAAGGCACGCAGGATCCCAACACCGACGAGGGCTGGATGCAGAAGCCGGACTGGCACTGTATCGGAGCTCTGGAGGCCCGCAATATCGAGATTGACGGGCTGACCTGCATCGTGCGCGCGCGCACCTGGTCGATCCAGATGAAAGATACGACCGGGTTTGTCTATAACGATCTGCGGGTGATTGGCGGCAATCCCGGCAACGCCAACCAAGACGGCATGGATTGGCTGGGCGGCGGCGATGCGATTGTGCGCGACGCCTTCATACGCGCATCGGATGACGACTTTGCAATGGAGGGCAACTGGGACGGCTACAAGGACGAGGACATGATCCGTCCCGGCCACGACGTGCAGAACATCCTGATCGAACATAGCGAGCTGTCCACCAGCATCTCCAACGTGGTCCGCGCAGGATGGCCGCAGAAGACATTCAACTCGCACAACTTCACGCTGCGCGACTCCGACATTCTGCACGGCGGCATCGGCGCCTGCGGGCAGACCTTTGGGCTGCTCGGCTTCTGGGGCGTAAAAGGCGCCAAAGGCGAGCACTCGGATTACACCTTTGAAAACCTGATCCTGGACAACTGGTACTCTCTGGTGCAGATTGAGCGGGAGCAGCCGGAGCTGCATGGCTTTGTTTTCCGCAACATCTGGGCTCTGGATCAGCCGCCGCTGGCCGGCTCGACGATCACCGGCAAGGTTTCGGATGTGACCTTCGACAATGTGAAGTACGGGCAGACGCGTGTATCGGGCGATGCGGACCTGCCTCTGTCCGTCAACGATGGCGCTCAGCCGGCGAAGTTTGTCGCGCCGCACGGGCCGGTGGCGGCCTTCACCATGGACCCGCCGGTCTTCACTCCGGGCGAGAGGGTGACCTTTACCGCGCAGCCCTCCCCGGGCGCGCGCTACACCTGGCTTTTTGGCGACGGCACTCAAGCCTCTGGCCGCCGTGTGCGCCATCGTTTTCCGGACGCAGCGGGCACTGAGCTGGACGGTGCTGCAAACGATGCCGGGCGCTTCCGGGTTCTGCTGCACGTGGTAGATGCGCTGGATAAGCAGGACTGGGCCGCGCAAGGAGTGGTGGCCGTGGGCAAGTGGCGCGAGGGCGTCTCACCGGTGGGCCCAATCGTGGCGGGACTCGGTTGGCGGATTTATCCCGGCTCATGGAGTGAGCTGCCCGACTTGGCCACCGAGCACGCAGTTTTCAGTGGTGACTCGCCCAATCTACACGCCGATGCGCAGGGCTTCCCGCAGTACGCCGCCGCCTGGGACGGCTTTATCGACATTCCCGCCGACGGCGGCTACACCTTCCATCTGCTGGATCGCGACGGCGCGCGTCTGGTGATTGACGGCGTGGAGGTGGCCCGGACCGGCCCGCCCTTCGCGCAGGTCTGCGGCTCGCCGGGCAATGCGATGCGCTATGATCGCGGCTCGCTGGGACTGCGCGCAGGTAAGCACGCAATTCATCTGGAGGGCCTGCACTCGGCCAGCCAAGGCACGCCACGGCTGCTTTGGGAAGGCCCCGCGCTGCCGCTCACCGATGTGCCGCCGGCGGCGTACAGTCACTTGCGGCTGGACGTGGTGCAGGCCGACTACAGGCAAAAAGGATCTGCTTCCGGGCTAAAATGAAAGTGATTCGCAACGAAGGGAGCAAAGCGAATGGACGAGCAAAGGAAAATGCTGGTGCATTTTCTGGCGGCACTGGCTTATCGAACGCAGAAGGCGCTGCGCGATGCGCCGCCGGAGTTCGCCGCCTTCCGCGCAGCACTGCGGGTGCGCACGCCGCATGAACTGATCCGCCACATGGACGGCGTGTTGGGCTATGCGCGCACCTTCTTCATTGGCGGCATCTACGAGGCTCCTTACTTCCCGGAGTTTTCCGACGCCGTGGCGCACTTTCACGAAACGCTCGCGGATCTGGCAAATCAGATCGAGATCGGCGCGGAGTTGCGCGAGATCAAGATGGAAAACCTTTTGCAAGGCCCCTGCTCCGATGCCATGAGCCACGCCGGGCAGTTGGCGATGCTGCGGCGGCTGGCAGGCAGCCCGGTTCCACCGGAGAACTTCGTCTTTGCCGCTGTCAGTGCGGCGAATCTTGGTCCTGATCAGCCGCTTCCGGTTGCCCCGGATAAGGTGTGGATAGACAGGCCGTGAGGAGCCGACATTGCCGCTGATGACTGCCCGGCGACTGGTGACAAATAGTAAACGAGAAGGAAGCAGTTACGAAAATACAAATCGCCCATTTATTGAAAGGCCAGCGGCTTCCATGCGCCGTTGTCTTTGAGCGCCAATTGCAGCGGACGGGGCGGGCCCTTGGGCGGGACGGTGACTTCCATCCATAGCTCCTGGCCCTTTTGTAGATGGCTGGGATCATTGGCGTGCTCAGCAATATAGAAGTCCACCGGCTCTTCGAGGTCCATCGCATCGCAGGATGTATCCGGAATCGCGGTCACTTCCATACCCTTGGAAGTTTCGTCGGCCTCGGGAATGCGGATTGCCAGCAGCTTGCCGCCTTCCACCTTGAGCTTGGCGCGGAAGCGGACCGTACTCTCCCCTCGGACAATGTAGCGGCCCTTGCGCGTGCTTCCGTCTGCGCTGCGCGGGAATTCCGCGTGAAAGGCGCTGGGCAGCGTGCTCTGGCAGCCGTCCACTGGGACTTGCAGGCTCAGGTAACGGCCGCGCATCGGCAGGTCAGGATCATAAGCTGCCGTCTTCACCCAGACGCGCGGGCAGGTGGCGCGCTGGTAATAATACTTGGCCGCGACGGATGAAACGATCACCAACTGAATCAGCAGCAGGACGATGGAAGTTTTAGAGAATTTCATAGCGCCTCCTGAGATTCATGGGAGGAAAGTTCAGATTTTTTCATTCCGCCGATCAGGTTGCGGCGGGTTTTTTCGAGGGCCCATCCACCGGCAAGAAAGAGAATACCCAGCCCAATCAGCCCCAACGAGCGATCCAGCTTGTCGAAGATGTCGCTGAAGTAGAACCAGAAGACGGTGAGGGCGAAGCCCACGATGCCGATATTCACCAGCCACTTTGAGGCCAGCCGCACGCCCCACCAGATCACGAAGATCGCAGTTCCGGCCTCCAGGATTTGCGCGATCAAGACACGGCTGAAATCGCCGAGGAGATGACTGGAAGAGAAGGCAATAGCCGTGATGGCAAACCAGGCCACGCCCAGGCCGGCAAGCACATGGAAGAGATGATGGAATCCCCACCAAACGATGAAGATCGCAAAAGTCACTAACAGCAGGTAGGCAATGAGACTGGGTTCATTTCTCACATAGGAATAATGTCCGCTGTTGTAATTTTCGTAGGAATCGGTCCATATCCGCTGGCAAAAGGGAAGCGCCGTCGAGAAGCAGATCGCCAGGGCAACGGGCAGCACGCTCTTGCGGAATTTGAAAGCAGCGAAGAGCAGCGGAATGGCCGCGATCTCCACCCATCCCCACGTGCGCAGGCCGAGCGGCAGAAAGGTCTGGCCATTCCGCCACTCCCATCCGAAGATCAAAAGGACAGTCCCAACGGAAGCTGCAATCGCTCCGGTGATCCATAAGATAATCGGAACAGCCTTGCGGCTAGAACCGATGAAAAACGTCAGGTAAAGCACCGCCCAGACCACAAGGAAACGGCCAATATAGACCACTTCGCCGATGTGGCCTTCGGCGTAGTAGGAGAACTCCGAGAGCATCCAGGCCGGGAAGAGCAGCAGAGTGAGCGTCTGCTGCGCCTCGTCGTGCAGCAGCATCCAGCCGAAGAGCGCGGCCACGGCCCACATCAGAATCGCCGCCGGCCAGTGTTCCTCGATGTTGAAGATCTGGCCGACAAGAGCAATGGCCGCGCCGGTGGAAAGCGTGCCCACGGCGTGCAGGGCCGTCGATAGTCCTTTGAATCTTTCACGCGCCCAAGCGCCGCCAAGGTGGAAGAGGCTGACCATGGCAAGGACGAGGGCCAACCGCGCCAGCGGGCCAATCTTGTCCCAGTGCGCGGAGACGAAAAGCGCCACGCCGCAGGCCAGCAGGATCGCGCCCAGAATCAGCACGACGATCACCTGCCAGCGCAATCCGGCGGGCTTCTTCTCTTTGCTTTCAAAGGCGCGGATGCGGCTTGCCGATTCCTCATCCAGGAGGCCGGCCGATTGCCAGCGGGTCAGATGTCTTTCAAAGTCAGCCATAATCGTCCGCTAACAGTAAAGCACACCGAGCGCATCCCGCACAAAGAGCAGGGACCAAGGGACCAGGGACCAAGGGACCAGGGACCAAGGGATCGTAAATGCCTGCTAATTGGGGTTAGTGGTCTCCCATCCATTCCACGATGAAACCGTGGAATGGATGGGGGCACGGTGACGGTTTTGGCTGGAAATTTGCCAGTTGTCAATCCTTCGGTGAGTTGAGGCGGCTTTGGAGGTTGCGCATAATTGACTCCAACAAAGATACTTCTGTCCACAGCTTTGCCGGAAAAAATAAAAAGTACCAAAATTAATTTTTTCTGCAAGAAGGAGTATATCCTTGTCCATATCGGAGAGGTGTGAACCATGAAAACATTCGCGCGAATTGCAATGTCGGTGATAATCCTGACAGTGACTCTCACGGTGGTAGTACGTGCGCAAAAGTCACTGGCGAATCGAGTCGAGCATTCAGGTAACATTTCAACGATAGCTCAAGTTGGCCCATTGCGCGGTACTGTCAATGTTTTCTTAGCTAACCAAAATGGTCTTGTCGTTGTGACGGATAGTCGTCTTAGTAACGGGATGCGTGCCGTAGACCGTGGTCAAAAACTTTTCCAAATTGATGACCACACCGTCTGTAGCATCGCAGGTTGGTACAGCGCAGCCGGTCCACTAATTAAACCTGATATTTCAGGAAATCCGAGTTATCCAGCATATTTGGCCGTTTCTGATATAATCCAGACCACTATTTCCAGTATTTTTGAAGACTCTTCTACTTTAAGTATTGAACGGAAAATGAAACTACTTTCCAATATTATAGCTTTCTCGCTGCTCATAAGCGCTAGTATTTACGATGCAAATGGCATCACTCAATCAAAAGATCAATTAGAGATGCGTTCGGAGGTTACCATAGCTGGCTATAATGACAAAGGAATACTGGAGATTCTCCAAACAGACCTTATACCAAACATTCAAAACGGGAAAATTGTGGAATACAATGCAAAGGAATATCCAGCAGTCTATATCACTAAATCCACTGGATTCATTTCAGTCATTCGTGGAATACCCGATACAGCAAATTCAATTCTTGGCGGATATTTTCCTGCAATGTACAGCGCGGATAACTACGCGTTTTTGGGATTTTTCAAGAATGCCATAGACAAAGGTGAAGGCAACTCTTTGTCACTTTTAGATTTGGAACTCTTTGCCAGGGAAATTGAACGACATACTGCATTGAAAAACCCCGAATTGGTGGGGGATGATCAACAAATTGCAATACTTGAAAATGGAAAAGTATCGTTCTACCATCAGCCTTTTTCAAGCAAGCCTACTATCCCGTCATCCGTCTTTAGAAATTCCGCTGATTATATGCGTATAGATGGCGCGGGAAAGGGGTTACTTGGCGTTCATTTTCCCGAGGTCGCTTTAATAAAAAAAGGGGATTTCTCAAACGGATGGCAACCCTTGGACAATATCTTCTTTTATCAAACAAATTTCTCTCATGTTGAGTTTAAATATAGTGGCTCTCCGCGGGCCATTTTCGATAAGTCGAATACCATAGTGGACTCTATCTTAACCCTTCTTCCGGGGGCCAATACTAATTCGAATTTCGTAAGACAAATCCAAATAGATTTTCCCACTCTTAAAATAATCGATCAGACACAAACCAATCACTGATTGATCGAAGACAAGATTTAACCGCATTCTTAATTCTTTCGGATTTTTTGAGATTCGAGGCTTCCCACCTTAGCCGCAAAAACAAGAACGCGGCGAAGGTGGGCACCCAACTTTGCGGTTTGGTTCAGTGATTGAAGTACTTGGGTGCGCCACCGTTTCGAATCGTCAGAGCGTATGAGTTGATTTTGCACTCTAGACAGGCGCGGACGAGGACGTCCGCGCTACAGCCGACCGGGAGGTCGGCGCTACACTCCAACGATTGCGCTCATCTTTCGGTTCCTTGGTCCCTGATCCCTCGGTCCCTAGTCCCTAGTCCCTCGGTTCCTAGTTGAACAGATCTTTCATCTTCTCGATCAGGCTGGGTGAGGCGGGCTTGTTGTCGACGGAGAGCGACTCGGCAAGCTGGCTGACGAGATCGCGCTGGGAGCGGGTGAGCTTTTTGGGAATCTCGACGATGACCTTGACGATGAGGTCGCCTTTGCCTTTGCCGTTGAGGACGGGAACGCCGCGGCTGCGCACGCGCAGTTCGCGCCCGCTCTGCGCGCCTTCGGGAATCTTGATCTTGACCGGGCCGTCGAGGGCTTCAATCTCGATCTCCGCGCCGAGGGCGGCCTGGGGAAAGCTGATGGGGATGACGCAGTGCAGGTCGTTGCCGGTGCGCTCAAAGAACTCATGGGGGCGCACGGCGAGCACGATGTAGAGGTCGCCCTTGGCTGCGCCGGAGCGGCCCGCGTCGCCCTCGCCGGTGTAGCGGATGCGGGTTCCGCTTTCGACGCCGGGCGGCACCTTGACGTTGAGCTTGATCTCTTTGATGACGCGCGTCTCGCCACGGCGGACCAATCACCTGCGACGGCGGTCACATCGCGCCCTGCACGGCCAACTCTATAATCAAACCGATTTGTCCAATCGTTCCTCTTCCTGTGCGTCTTGGAACGGGATCAAACGCTTGAACTTACACACCTGTACCGACTGACCAAAGGAGCGAAACTCCCGATGCATACCCATGAAATTGAACAGATGTGCGTGGTAGCCAAGGGGCCCAATCACGGCCCCGCGCCTATTCCGCAAGAAGGCCGCTGGACCAAGGCCAAAGAAGTCACCGACATCTCCGGCCTGACCCACGGCGTGGGCTGGTGCGCTCCGCAACAGGGCGCTTGTAAACTCACCCTGAATGTGAAGAAAGGCATCATCGAAGAGGCGCTGGTGGAGACCATAGGCTGCACCGGAATGACGCATTCAGCCGCCATGGCCGCGGAGATTCTTCCCGGCAAGACGATTCTGGAAGCCTTGAACACTGATCTGGTTTGCGACGCCATCAATGTGGCCATGCGCGAGCTGTTTTTGCAGATCGTCTATGGGCGCACGCAGACGGCCTTCAGCGAGGACGGCCTGCCCATCGGCGCTGGCCTTGAAGATCTGGGCAAGGGCCTGTGCAGCGTGACCGGAACCATGTACGGCACCAGCGAAAAGGGCGCGCGCTACCTGCAACTGGCCGAGGGCTACGTCACTGAACTCGCGCTCGATGAAGACAGCGAGATCATCGGCTACAAATTTGTCCGCCTGGGACCGATGATGGACGCGATCGCCAAGGGTGTGGACGCGCAGACCGCGCTGACCAAGGCAACCGGCACATATGGCCGCTTTGCCGACGCCGTGAAAACCATCAACCCGCGCAAAGAATAGGAGACGAAAAATGGCTTTATTTGAAGGATACGAAAGAAGGATTGCGCAGATCGACTCCTATCTTGCGGCGAACGGGATCGCATCGCTGGAAGAAGCGGAGAAGATTTGCCTCGACAAGAATGTCGACGTCCGCAAGATCGTCAAATCCATCCAGAACATTGCATTTGAGAATGCCGGTTGGGCCTATCTGATCGGCGCGGCCGTGGCCATCAAGAAGAACCAGAAGGTGGCCGCCGAGGTCGCAGAGACGCTGGGCACGGGCTTGCAGGCCTTTTGCATTCCCGGTTCCGTTGCCGACGACCGCAAGGTGGGCATCGGCCACGGCAACCTAGCCGCCATGCTGCTGCGCGAGGAGACGGGCTGCTTCGCCTTCTGCGCGGGGCATGAGTCCTTTGCCGCCGCTGAAGGCGCCATCGGCCTGGCTCGCTCGGCCAACAACGCGCGCAAAACCAAGCTGCGCGTGATTCTGAACGGCCTGGGCAAAGACGCGGCACTGATTATCTCGCGCGTCAATGGATTTACGTATGTGCAAACCGACTTCGACTACGCCACCGGCAAGCTCAAGGTGGTGCGAGAGAGGGCCTATTCCAAGGGCGAGCGCGCGGCTGTCCGTTGCTACGGCGCGGACGATGTGCGCGAGGGCGTGGCCATCATGCATCTGGAAACAGTGGACGTGGCCATTACCGGCAACTCGACCAACCCCACGCGCTTCCAGCATCCGGTGATGGCCGTCTACAAGAAGGAGCGGCTGCTCGACGGCAAGAAGTTCTTCTCCGTGGCTTCCGGCGGCGGCACGGGACGCACGCTGCACCCCGACAACATGGCGGCGGGTCCGGCCAGCTATGGCATGACCGACACCATGGGCCGCATGCACTCCGACGCGCAGTTTGCCGGCTCCTCCAGCGTCCCCGCGCACGTGGAGATGATGGGCCTGATCGGCATGGGCAACAACCCCATGGTCGGCGCTTCGGTCGCGGTCGCCGTCGCCGTCGAGCAGGCGATGAAGGCGTAAATTCATCGGTGTTCGATGGATGGAATAAAACAGCTCCGATCCACATCACGGATCGGAGCTGTTTTTTGGGCGATGATCTATTGCCTACTCATCGCATATTTTGCTTGACTTTATAAACATCTTTGTTTACGGTTGAACGATGAAGAGCAGCGAACTGAAACGGTGGCTGACAAAGCAAGGGGCGACATTCAAGCCGGGACATGGTTCACATCTTCACGTATTCCTGAACGGGCACCGCTCGATTCTTCCCATGCACAACAAGGAATTGAGTACAGGCGTGCTCAAGAATATCAAGAAAGACCTTGAACTTGAATAAAGGAGGCAGTATGCGAGCATATCCAGTGAATCTCGAAAAGGATGGGAAGTTCATTCTGGTCACCTTCCCCGACATTCCGGAGGCTGTCACCCAGGGCGAGGACCGCGCAGAGGCTTTACAGGCGGCCAAAGACGTACTGGAAACGGCCATGGACATCTATTTTGAAGAGCGGCGTCCGGTTCCGGAGCCGTCGAAAGCGAAGCGTGGTCAGGCGGTTATAGAGTTGTCGGCCAGCACATCGGCCAAGGTGCTTCTGCTGAATGAAATGCTCCGGCAAAAAGTCCGGCCGGCGGAATTGGCGCGGCGCATTGGAACCACTCCGCAAGAGGTGAACCGGCTGACAGACATTCGCCACACCTCCCGCATCGACGGCATAGCCGCGGCACTGAAAGCGCTGGGCAAGACGCTGGAGATGCGGGTGGTCTAGGCGGTTTCCGGGCAAGCGTTATGGGCGTTTAACGGAGTGTTACAGACATTTTTGCGGGCCAATCGGCGGTGTGGAGTAAATTGGAGTGGAGTGGAATTGAAGGTTGCCCACCGGTCTACACTGGATAAAAGAGGCTCCTATTCGATGAGTCATAGCCACATTCGCAAGCCTAAAGAAGAGCCAAGCCAACAGTCTTGGCTGACGGTTGCCATCGGTGCCACTCTCGTTATTTTTCTGGCAATCGCTGTTTCGATCAAGAAATATGACTGGCAGATTGATGCAGACCATTTGACCGCTACAGGTAAGGTTCTTGAAACCAGAACGGTGGTCGACCACATCAAAGATAGTCAGTATGGAGGCGGAATTTTTTATCGAATCGAAGCGCGCGTCCAGTATCAAATCCAGGGCGTACAACAAGAGCGATGGATGGCTGCCTCGGAAGCAACCACTTATCGAGAGATGCTCTCCCTCAGGCTTGACCCGCCACCCAAAAGCTGTACGGTCCACTGGCCTCCCAAGCATCCAGAGAACGCCAAATGCCAATTGCCTAATGGGAAACAATGAAATCATTCGGCGACTCTGGCGGAAATGCTGGGTGCCCCAGGTCCGGATTTTCGGACCTGGGACTCCTCATCCCCTCTAATCATATTCGTCACGATGGGACCAAGGTCCGGCTTTCAAGCGGCAACTTTGCGGGCGGGGATGGGCTGGGCCACCAAACGCACGCCGAGCGCGGTGCAGACGCGGCTGATGGTGTCAAAGCGTGGGGCGCTGTTGGGACGAAGAGCTTTATAGAGAGCTTCGCGGGTAATTCCGGCGGCCTTGGCGATCTCCGTCATGCCGCGCGCGCGGGCAATGTCACCCAGAGCCGAGGCCAGCAAGGCCGCGTTGTTTGCTTCCAAAATTCCGGTCAGATAGACGGCGATGCTCTCTTCGTCGTCAAGGTACTGCGCGGGGTCGAATTCAGGCAGATCGTCCACATCAATGGATTTGCTCATCTTTATCCCTTTCGCTTTTCAGCAAAGCGGCCAGCGCTTTTGCCTGTTGGATATCTTTCTTCTGTGTGCGTTTGGAACCGCCCGAAAGCAGGACGACGATCTGCGCGCCGCGTTGCGTGTAATAGAGACGCCATCCCGCGCCGAAGTCGATGCGCAGTTCAATCACACCATCACCAATCGCCTTGAAGTCGCCCAGCAAGCCGAAGGAGAGGCGCTTGATGCGTTCCACCACCGCGCCGCGCACTCTGCTGTCTTTCAATCCATCAAGCCAGGTAGTAAATTCGGGAAGTGGCTTGACGGTAAACATAGCCTAAGCGTAGTCGAACGATTACAAGATGTCAAGTAAAATCTTGGAGAAGCGGTACGATATAATTTTTAGCCCTGATGGTTGAACCATGTCCAATAGTATCAATCACATAAATAGGGGTGCCCCCGGTCTAGTTTTTGAGACCGGGAATCCACGATCCTCAAGCGCAAAAAACAGCTCCGACCCGCAGCACGGATTGGAGCTGTTTTATGCGCTTGTTGAAGCTATTGCCCGCTTGCTGAAGTAACCGCCGCATTGGTCAGCAGCCGCACCTCGACGCGGCGGTTCTGCTTGCGGCCTTCGGCGGTAGTATTCGGCGCGACTTCCTTGTCCTTGCCGATGCCGATCAGATAAAAGCGGTGCGCGGGAATTTCATACTTCGAGGCCAGGTACTGGACCACTGCATCGGCGCGCCGCTGGCTCAGATCGTAGTTGTACTGCGCGGGGCCGGTCGAGTCCGTGCCGCCCGTAACCTCCAGAATGAAGCTCTTCGCCGCACTGAGCTTGGCGGCAAAGTCGTCCAGTTGCGCGCGGTTTTCCTTAGTCAGCACGGCCTTGTCAAAGCCGAAGGTGACAGCAACGTCGCCGGCCGGCTTATAGTCGTCCAGGCCCTTGATCACGCTCTCCAGCGAGTCGGCGCGATGCACCGCAAAGTTTGCGGCGGTGTCGGCCTCGCCGGCGGCCCGGGCCGCGTCCTGCGCGTTCCTGCTGGCCGCATCGGCCGAGCCCTGCGCCTGGCGGATGCCGGTTTGCGCGCGGTCATCCACGTCGTGAAGATTACGGTTGTTGGCCGCCGATTTGCTGTCCAGCGCGTCAGCCTGATCCACCAGCGGCGCAATCTGGTTGCGCGTATAGTTCTTGGTGGCGCATCCCGTCGAGCCCATAATCATAGCCAACTCCGCCGCCAAACCAAATACTCCAAACCGAACCGTGCTCATTTTCATTCCTCTCTCCTTCAAGCAGCTTGCCGCGCGGCAGGTCCGCTGGCAAACGCCAGAATTTCTCTCATCCGAAGCAGTGCACTTGCAATGCCAAACGCCCGTTCTTCTTCAAGAGTATGAAAATAAACACTTTATACTGTCACACTTTTCAGCGAGATATCCGCACTCACTGTGTAATCTTTACGCTGGTCGGTAAAGAATGCGCCATCCAGATAATGCTAGCCCCGCGCGGAAGCACGGGGCTAGCTGACTCTGTGGCTGCGGTCCGGAACGACTCTGTCCAAGTGCTTATTGCACAAAGGTGGTAATGCTCTGCGCCGGAAGCGTGACGATGAACGGTTCGCCTGTTACAGTGATCGCGCTCTGCGGCGCCAATCCGCCGGTGGCCGTGGTCTGGTACGGCGTCAGCGAGGTTACGGACAGATTCTTGATCGTGATGGGAACTACCGTGGATGTGGTATTGGAGTTGATGGCCACAATCACGGCGTGGTTGCTGCCCGAGTACGCCGATAGATAGACGCCGGTGCTGGGAGTGGCCGTCGCGTTGACGCGTAGATAGTTCGGCCGGACAAAGCGAGAGAACTGCGCCAGGGCATAGCCGAAGTAGTTTGGATTGTTGTTGGAGTCGATCAGCGGAACGCTCGCCGTGGTGGCCGCGCTGGTCCCCCACCAAACATATGCGTTGTACTGGCCCACGGTCATCGAGTTGTGAATCTCCTCGGCCAGCGCTAGAGCATCGGCGATCACCGGGGTACTTCCACTACCTGCGAATCGGATTCAGGTAGTGCTCGGTCATCCACACATCTTTGCCCTTGCTTTTGGCAAGTGTGGGGTAGGTCGGCGGACCGCCATACAAGTGACCGCCAACGATGGAGATAGAATTTACAGCATTTGCATCGTTCAGCGCGGTACTGGACATGGCTGCGTTGAAGCTGGCCGACTCCGGCATCATCAGCTTGGTCGTCAGCGTTGAGCCGTAACCCGCAACCCAGGTATCCATCTGCGCCGCCGTCCACAGGCAGGACTCGTAGCAATCTTTGCCATTGGGGCCTTCGTCGGTGCCGTTCGGATCGCAGGGATTCCAATCCGGCTCGTTCTGCATGGAGATGGCATAGAGGTTCACGTTCAAAGTTTGGGCATAGCTGGTATAGGCATTCAGATAGGCAGCATAATCGGCGTAGCTAGTGGTACTCAGGCTACCTTCATTCACGCTGCCGTTGGTCTTCATCGAGGCGGGCGCACTCCAGGGGGAGGCGAAGATGGTGGCGCCGAGCGCCTGTGCGGCCAATCCGTTGTCCAATTCCGTTGTCCATGCAGTGGTATCGGCGGTCTTCGTGGCCGATGTCCACGTCGCTGGCGCAATGCGCAAACGCAGGATGGTCAGGCCAATGTCCGTGCCTGTCGTGCCGAACAAGGCAGAGATCTGGGCGTTGGGCATTGCGCCGGCCCAGGCCTCCGAACCGCCAAAACCGCGGATGGTCTGATAGGTTGTGCCAAAGTCCACTGTCGCGCCGCCGGATGCAGGGACGACGAGCAGCGAGACGCTGTCGGTGGCCGTGGTGTAGTTGACTGTGTCAGTGGGCGTGAAGGTGGTCGAGAGTGTCACCGTTCCGGCGGTGGATTCGACCGTCCCGGCAGCGGGCGTGTAGACGAATTTCCCCGGCACATTGGCGGAGGCATCCAACTGCGTAGAACTGAGCGCTGTTCCGGTCACAACCGCGGCCGGAGTCGCCCAGGTAATCACCGGCGTGGCCTGCGCGGCGACGACCAGCGTGACGCTGTCGGTGGCCGTGGTATAGTCGGCGGTGTCCGTGGGCGTAAAGGTGGTCGAGAGTTTCACCGTACCGAGGGTGGATTCGACCGTCCCGGCAGCGGGCGAGTAGACGAACTTCCCCGGCACATTGGCGGTGGCATCCAATTGTGTGGAAGAGAGCGCGGTTCCGACCATCACTTGAGCCGGAGTTGCCCAGGTAATCACCGGCGTCGCGGGCGTCACGGAGAGCGAGACACTGGCGGTGGCCGTGGTGTAGTCGAGGGTGTCGGTAGGCGTGAAGGTGGTCGAGAGCGTTACCGTTCCGGCGGTGGATTCGACCGTCCCGAGAGCGGGCGTGTAAACGAATGTGCCCGGCACATTGGCGGAGGCACCCAACTGCGTGGAGCTGAGCGACGCCCCAACCGCAATTGGAGCCGGAGTGGCCCAGGTAATCACCGGTGTGGACTTTGCACCGACGACCAGCGAGACGCTGGCGGTTGCCGTGGTGTAGTCCGTGGGGTCGGCGGGCGAGAAGGTCGTCGAGAGCGTCACCGTTCCGGGGGTGGATTCGACCGTCCCGGCAGCGGGCGTGTAAACGAATGTGCCCGCCACATTGGCGGCGGCATTCAACTGCGTGGTTGAGAGTGTGGTCCCAACTACAACAGGAGCCGGAGTTGCCCAGGTAATCACCGGCGTGGTCTGCGTGATGCCTCCACCGCCGCCCGACCCGCCGCATCCCGCAACGGCAATAAACGCCAGAAATAAATAACCTTTCAATTTTTCCAAGCTCTCACCCTCATTCTCCGATATGCATTCATTAGCGGTAATCACAGTATACCAATACCAAGGCGAGGCCTGTTGTTTCTGTAGCCTTTCTGCACATCTGCCGCGCATCCTCGGCTTGGCCCGCTATCCTATCTAGGAGCTTTGTCCGGCCCCCATGGACCTCTACGAGAAAATCCGCGCGCTACCCACGCAGCCCGGCGTCTACCTCTACAAAAACGCCGAGGGCGTGGTCATCTATGTGGGCAAGGCGAAGAACCTGCGCGCCCGTGTACGTTCTTACCTGCTGGAGTCCTCGCAAGCCAACGCCAAAACCGGCTCGCTGATGCGCGAGGCCGTTGATCTCGAATACATTCTGGTCGGCAACGAGAATGAGGCGCTGGCCCTTGAAACCAACCTCATCAAAGAGCGCAAGCCGCGCTTCAATATCCTGCTCAAGGACGACAAAAGCTACCCCTACGTCAAGCTCACCCTGCGCGACCGCTTCCCCAAAGTCTTCGTTACGCGCAAGCTGCTCAAAGACGGCGCGGCCTACTACGGCCCCTACTTTCCCGGCAGCCTGGCCTGGCGGGTCGTCGAGCTGATCCATCGCAGCTTTCTCATCCCCAGTTGCAAGGTCGATCTCTCGCGCTACCATCAGCGCGCCTGTTTGCAGTACTACATTCACCGCTGCCTGGGGCCGTGCGTTCAGGAGCTGACCACGCCGGAGATCTACAAGGGCGCCGTGCGCGACGCGCAACTGCTGCTGGAAGGCCGTCACGCCGAGTTGGAGCGCGCGCTGACCACCCGCATGATGGAGGCCGCCGAAGCCCAGCTCTTTGAGGCCGCCGCCAAGCTGCGCGACCAGCTCGCCACCGTGCAGCAACTCCAGGAGAAGCAGCGCGCCGCGACTGCCGAGATGGACGATGAAGCCGACGTCTTCGGCTACCACTTCGAGGATGGCTCGCTGGCCGTGAATCTCTTTCACGTCCGCGCTGGAAAAATCGTGGACCGCCGCGAGTTCTTCTGGGAAGATCTGCCGGAGCTGCTGGAGGCCGCCGCACCGGAAGAACCCGACCAGCCTCAAACCTTGGGTGCCCCCGGTCTCGATTCTGAGACCGGGGATACGACGAAGCTAGACCAGCATTTTCACGCGGGCCATGTCTTCTCCTCCCTCCTCAAGCAGCTCTACATCGACCAGCAGTACGTCCCGCGCTCCATCCTGCTCCCCGCCGACTTTGACGACCGCGAGGCGCTTGCCCGTCTGCTCACCGAACGGACCGGCCATCGCATCGAGATCGCCGTCCCGCAGCGCGGCGAGAAGCGCTCTCTCGTCGATCTCGCCGGGCAAAACGCCAAGCAGTCCTACATACAGCGCTTCCGCGTGCTGGAGCCATCGCGCAAGGCCATTCAGGAGGCGCTGGCCGAGGCGTTGATGCTCGCCGAACTGCCTCGCCGCATCGAGTGCTTTGACATCTCGCACATTCAGGGCGCGGAGACGGTGGCATCCTTGGTCGTCTGGGAAGACGGCAAGATGAACAAGCAGCTCTATCGCAAATTCAAAATCAAGACCGTCGAAGGCGTGGACGACTTCGCCTCGATGCGTGAGGTCATCCACCGCCGCTATCGCCGCCTCCTCGATGAATCCGACAAAAATAAAAACAAGCAGAATAAGAGTAAGAACGATGAGACTTACCAAGATAAGTATCTGATCTATGGATCACGACAGGACAACGATCTGATCTCTGGATCACGAGACGACCTCGACCGACCCGGGATGCCCGTGTCAGGGCACGACTTTAGTCGTGCCGATAACGCCCCAAATACGCCGCGGGCCTTAGCCCCTACGGAAAACTCCTCAAAGGAACCCACCAATCTCCCATCCCTGATCCTGGTCGATGGCGGCCTCGGCCAGCTCCACGCAGCCGCCGAAGCTCTGGAATCCCTCGGCCTGACCACGCAACCGCTGGCCTCCATCGCCAAGCGCGAAGAGGTCATCTACCTCTACGGCAACGAGGACGAGCCGGTCGTCCTCGACCGCCATTCGCCGGTGCTGCATCTGGTGCAATTGATCCGCGACGAGAGCCACCGTTTCGCCGTCGGCTATCATCGACAGCGCCGCGCCATGCGCGACCGCGAGTCAGAGATTTTGCTGATCCCCGGCGTAGGCCCGCAAACCCGCCAGCGCCTGCTCACCCACTTCGGCAGCCTGCGCGAGGTGCGCGAGGCCACTGTAGAGTCATTGGCTGCCGTCGTGCCGCGTAAAACGGCCGAAACCATCTGGCGGCATTTCCACGAAGCGCAACCGGCGACCTGAATAAGCACATGAAGTGGTCATCATTTGATGCTACTATTGATGCTAGGAGGTTCTTATGCGCACAACGCTTACACTTGACGATGATCTGGTCGCGCGAGCTCAGGAGTTCACCGGCATCGCCGAAAAAACGGCCTTGGTGCGAGAAGGCCTTAGGGCATTGATCCACTTTGAGGCTTCGCGGAGACTTGCGGCCCTTGGTGGCTCGGAACCTGATTTAAAAGACATTCCACGCTTGAGGGTTGATGAACTGTGATCCTCGCCGATACATCCATCTGGGTCGATCACTTCCGGGCAACCAACCCCCAGATGGAGGCTCTCCTCAATCGTGGAAAAATCGCCATGCATCCCTGCATTGTTGCGGAGATCGCTCTCAGCTCCCTGAAAGACCGGCGGCAGAAGCTTGGAGCAATGGATTTGCTTCGCAAGGTAAAGGTTGCGCAGCTCAGAGAGGTGCGGCAGATGATTGAAGCTCACGCTCTCTACGCGAAGGGTATCGGCCTTATCGACGCGCATCTGATTGCATCCTGTCTGTTGACACCGGAAATGCAACTCTGGACACGAGACGCTGCACTCGAGAAGGCAGCCAAGGCCCTCGGCGTTCTCCATAACCAAGCGTAGACCCGCAAACCCGCCATCGCCTGCTCACCCACTTCGGCAGCCTGCGCGAAGTACGGGAAGCTACCGCCGAGCCCCTGGCCGCCGTCGTGCCTCGCAAAACCGCAGAGACCATCTGGCGGCATTTTCATCAGGTCCAACCGGTTGAATGACCTGAACCATTCTCTTGCGGAGTGGTTCCATTATTGATACCATAAAACCATGGCGGAAGTTGCCAAAATTCTCGACAAAATGCGCAGCAGTCCAGCGCAGATTCGCTTTGCGGATTTGTACAAGGTCTGTGTGGCTTTTTTTGGAGAACCGCGTCAGACCGGGTCCAGCCATGCTGTCTTCAAAACTCCGTGGCCGGGAGACCCTCGCGTGAACATTCAGAACGATAAGGGCAAGGCCAAGCCCTATCAAGTTCGGCAAGTATTGCTGGCCGTGGACAAAGTGGTTGATAAGAGCAAAATGGAGAAGTTGCAATGAGCCGCAAGAGCCTCGATCATTACACCTATCGCGTCACCTGGTCGCAAGAGGACGGCGAATATCTAGCCCTTTGCGTGGAGTTTCCTTCACTGAGTTGGTTGGCGGCGGCTCCGGAGACAGCGCTTGCCGGGATTCGTAAAGTGGTTTCCGATTCCGTGGCCGATATGATTGCCAACGGCGAAACTCCTCCCGTTGCGCTGGCGGAAAAGCGATACAGCGGCGAGTTCCGCGTGCGTATTCCTCCGCAAGTGCATAGGGCGCTGGCACTGGAGGCCGCCGAACAAGGCATCAGCCTGAACCGTCTGGCCAGCGCCAAGCTGACCGGATAGGATGCTTCAGTAGATCAATTCTCCACATCCAGGCTACTACCGAATCGCTCACCGCCGTCGTGCCGCGCAAAACGGCGGGAGTGATCTACAAGCACTTTCACATGGTTGCTTCCAAGTCCAATTCTTTGAAATAAAATCAATGAGAAGAACATCCGTCCTATAACGCTATGAGCATTTTCTCTCGATTTCGCGGTGAGGATAACGACCACATATTGGCGCATGATCGCTGTAGTATGCATCGCGCAGAGCTGGAAAAAAGCGACAAATGCGGATGTTTTTATTGCATGGCCATTTTTACGCCTTCAACGATTCAGGAGTGGATTGATCAGGAGCAGACTGCGCTTTGCCCAAAATGTGAGATTGACTCGGTCATTGGTTCTGCTTCAGGTTTTCCAATCACAAAGGAATTCTTAGAGCTAATGCACGCACATTGGTTCTTTTGAAGGGCAACAATGGCGTTTATAGAATATGTTGTATAATCGATGAAGCGGGGGCAAGATGAGCAAGCCGCTGGCTGAAATCGCGTGGGAAGGCGACTCGAAGGATGTTCTCAGCGAGTTTCCCGCCGAAGTGAAAAGCACCTTCGGCTTTTCTCTGCGCAGACTTCAGAATGGCGAACTGCCGCGCTGTGGTGTGCGCCCAATGGCTTCGGTTGGCAAGGGCGTATGGGAGCTGAAAACCGACGATGACAGCACCTGGTATCGGGTCATGTATCTATCACAGATTCACGGAGTGATTTACGTGCTCCATGCTTTTGAAAAAGACAGCACGAAGACGGACCGGCGCGATATTGAAATTGCGAAGGACAGGTTGAAAGTAGTTCAGCAGCGATTGCGGGATGGAGGGCGAATCCAATGACCACCAAGCCAAGCCACATCACCAAAGGCGACGTACTCGACGATCTGGGCTTTACCCGCGCGGAGGCGTCGGCGCTGAAGATCAAGGCCGACCTGCTGGACTCTATCTTGTGCGAGATCGAGAAGCGCGGCTACACGCAGCGCCAGCTTGTTGACCTCCTTGACGAGTATCAGCCTTCAGTCAGCAATCTACTGCAAGGCAAAATCGCCAAGGTGAGCATCGAGAAGCTGCTCTATTACTCCGACCGGCTCAATTTGCAGGTCTGCCTCTCCGCAACGCCCCGCGCCGCTTAACTCCCTATTCCCTGTTCTCTGGTCCCCGCCTTTACGGTATCTGCGCCATGGGCAGTTCGAGTACCGGCGTCTGCTTGCCGTCCTTGACGGCGTAGGCCGAGAGGCCGTGGAAGCTGGCGCGCAGACCGGGCTGTGCCTTCAGGAGGGCGGTCAGTACGGCGGTGGCCTCTGTGCGGATCGCGGCCGGGTCGGTGACGCCGGTCGATTGATAGACCACAGCAAGATCGGCGTGGAGCAGCGAAGGGTCCACATGAACGGCATCGATCTTCCAGGCGCGTGGATCATCGTGGAGGGTCAGTGGAAAGGCATTCTGCGGCGAGTTGGCAATCGAAGTCTGCTCAGTGCCAAGCTTTTCGAGGTTCGGCGAGGAGAGGAAGTCCACCGGCAGCAAAAGCCTGCGTGCCGTCTCGTAAGAGTACCAGGCTGGCCAGGAATCGATCTGGGGCTGGCCGTCTTTGACCAGTTCGCGGGCGTGGGTCCACCACCAGAGGCCGTCGTGTCCGTCAAGCGCGCCGGGGCGGACGGTGAGGCCGCCCAGCCGCCAGCCGTTGGCGGGGCCGTCCCAGGCCAGCATGAGGGCGATCTGGCCATCGTAAGTGGCCCCGGCGGCCTCGGCCAGCACCAGTGCGTAGCGGCCCGGCGGCAGGGCGCGCATGGTCAGCGTGACGGTCAGCGCGCCGCTGGCGCTGGTGCAGAAGAACTGTGCGTCGGCGGGCGCGGCGAGTGTAGATGCGTCCAGCAGGTAAAGGTTGCGCAATTGCATCTGGCCGCCCTTCAGCAGCGACACGCCGGCCTGCGCCTCGGCGCTGATTCCCTCCCAGTCGGCGGCGATGGCGGGCAGCAGAGCGGCCTTCAGTTGGGTCAAGTCCTGATCGGCCACAGCTTGGGCCAGGCGGCCTCCGGCGGAGGCCAGTGTGTTGCGCTCCAGCGGCGTCATGGCAGCCTGTGTGGTGCAACTGACGGCGCGCACCGGCGAGGCGGCGGACAGCAACAAAAGCACGACGGCAGGCGCTGCAAAAGACTTCAAACAGAGGCGCATTTCAGAAAACCCTCCATGGCCGGCAAAACTCTTCTATGAGCGTCCGGCGGCCACTGTTAGTCTAGTACAGTATGGGCGCTTCGATCCCAATCAACCCGTCTGCCTCTCTGCTGCGCCTTTGCGGGCGGGCTTTTGCCGCGCTGGCGCTTCTGGCCGCGGCTCTAGGCGGTGCGCAGACGCCGCCCGCCGAACGCATTCACAAGTTGGTCGCCGAGACGTCCGACCTGAAAGTCCTGAATTTAGGCGATAAGTCGTTCATTCTGGCAAACGGTGAAAAAGAAGACACTGACAAACTTTGGGCCGTGCTCAAAGATAACGTCACTCCAGTACCGGGTGTCGTCTTGGAAGCCTCAGCTTTAACCATCAAGATTGCCTTTACTTCTGATACCCAGGATGCAAAAGACACGGGGAGTCCCGTTTTTATTGTTCGCCTCAAATCTCCACTCGCCCCCAAGGACATTCCTCCAGTGGGCTTCAAGTTTACCGCCTATCCGTGGGGACCCGAAATATTTGGCGCTTATGATTCCTATACGCGGCTCACCCGAATTGCATCGCCGAACTCGGTCCAGATCACGCTGCGCGATGGAGAGATCCAACTGGGGAAAAAGAGCACAGTAAATACCCCCAAATATTCCGCCCGCGCCACACCTGCTGCTTCCGAAGCCACTTCGACTGCCAAGCAAACGCCGGCACATTCGCGCAAGCGGCCGTTGAAAGCCGTGGCGCAGCCCGCGGCGCCCGTAGTTGTGGTTCCGGTTGAGGTGCTTCCAGAGAAGCCTCCCGAGCAGGAAGCACCCGCCTTTCCGATTGACGGCAAGCCCACTCCCGCGTCCGTCACCTGGGACAGCCAGGGTTTGCACATCGAGGCCGCCAACTCCAGCCTGCAACAGATCATGAAGGACGTATCGACGGCGACCGGCACAAAAGTGGAAGGGCTGGACGCAGACCAGCGCGTCTTTGGCGCCTATGGTCCCGGTCCGGCGCGCGACGTGCTCAGTCAGCTCTTGAACGGTTCCGGCTTCAACGTGGTGATGATTGGAGATCAGGGTCAGGGGACTCCGCGGCGGATCGTGCTGAGTTCCCCGCACCCCGGAAGCACAACGCCCGCCGCCGCTCCCGCGCAGGAAAGCGACGAAGAGACAGAGGTCGAAGAGCCGCCGCCGCCACCCCAACGACAAGGAAGACCCAACCGTCCCGGATACCCGCCCCCCGGTATGCCCGGGCATATGCCGCAACACTTTCCGCCGGGACAACAGGAACAACCACCCAATGGGCCGCAGAATTGACCAGTGGGCTTAAAGCCCGCGCGCCGCTTCCGTATGCGGCTTGACCGGCGCTGGGCGCGGCTGGCGGCGCATCAGGCTGAAGCCCATGCGCAGGATTCCATACGCTGCCAGAATGCTGAAGGCCATTGCTCCCACCGACGCCAAAATCAACATCAATAAATCTGCCATTGACTTTATCTTCGTGTACTTTCTTTGTAGTCTGGAACGCGCTGCGTTCCCTCTCTCAAGCTGGCCGCGATCTTCAAGGACTGCCTAAGGAGTGCTGCTTTTGATTGTCGCAGAAAACCTGCCTTGCGGGTCTGGCTTCTATTGATCAATAGAATACCCCTTGGGTTGAGGCCAGGTTACTGTCGATTTTAAAGCGATGGCCAGTTGTTTTGCGGAAATCAAACCACGATCCTCCGGGATCGGCGATAATATGTCTACTGCAATTCGAGGAGATTCCCCTATGCCTGAACCAACGATTGCCCAAAAAGCTCCCTACGCCGCCGCAGTGGAAGCCGGCAAGAGCTACTTCTGGTGCGCCTGCGGCAAAAGCGCCGGCCAGCCTTTCTGCGATGGCAGCCACAAGGGAAGCGGCTTCACCCCCGTGAAATACGAGGCCACAGAATCCAAGACCGTTTACTTTTGCGGCTGCAAGCACACGGCCAACCCGGTTCTGTGCGACGGCAGCCACCACAAACTTTAGAGCCTTTTATCTCATTCATGGCGATTACACACATTACGGTGCGCGGGGCGCGCCAGCATAATCTGCGCGACATCAACGTGAGCATTCCGCGCAATGCGCTCACGGTGGTCACGGGCCTGAGCGGCTCGGGCAAGAGTTCGCTGGCCTTCGACACCATCTATGCCGAGGGACAGCGGCGCTACGTCGAGACGCTCTCGGCCTACGCGCGCCAGTTTTTGGATCAGATCGAACGGCCCGACGTGGACTCGATCGAGGGTCTCAGCCCGGCGATCTCTATTGAACAGAAGACCACCAGCCGCAGCCCCCGCTCGACGGTGGGCACGATCACCGAAATTTACGATTACCTGCGCCTGCTGTACGCCTCAGTGGGTACACCGCACTGCCCCAACTGCCATCGGCCGATCTCGCGCCAATCGCCGGATCAGATCGTGCAACGCATTCTGGAGCTGGGAATGGGCGAGCGCGTCACGGTAATGGCGCCGATTGTGCGGGGGCGCAAGGGCGAGTTCAAGGAGATGCTCGATCAGCTTGACCGGCAGGGCTTCCGCGCCCGCGTGGATGGCGAGCTGATGGACCTATCTGAGCCGGTGAACCTGGACCGGCGCAAGAATCACACCATCGAAGCGGTGATCGACCGCATCCTGATGAAGAATCCGCCCGCCCCCACGACGATCCCCTCGCCGACCGCGCCCAACGGCAAGCCTTCGGCGGAGAAGCGCCTGGAGGCTGCGGTGACCAAGGCTCTGCAACTGGCCAACGGCTTGGTGCTGGTGGCCATTGCGGGGAGCCAAGATCGCCAGGAGCAATTGTTTTCCTCCTCGATGGCCTGCCCGGATTGCGGCCTGGATGTGCCCAAGCTGGAGCCGCGCAGCTTCAGCTTCAACTCCAACTTTGGCGCCTGCCCGGAGTGCCACGGACTGGGTTCGCTGTACGATTTGGACCCGGCCAAGGTCATCACCGACTGGTCCAAGCCGCTGCTGGATGGCCTGGGCCCCGGCTCGACCTCGCAGTATCTGCTCAAGCTGGTCAATCTGGCCGCTGATCGCTACAAGATCGATCTGAGAACGCCCTTCGAGGATCTGCCGGTCAAGCAGCAGCACCTGCTGGTTTACGGCCCGCCCAAGAATGAAGCGCCGCGCACCGGCTTTCATGGCGTGCTGGCCTTCCTGCGCGACAGCATCGAAGAGGCGCGCAGCGATAGCTATCGCGAGTCGATGATGGCCTATATGTCGGCCACGCCCTGCCCGGTCTGCCGCGGCAAGCGCCTGCGCCCGGAGTCTCTGGCAGTCAAGATCGGCGGCTTGTCCATCGCTGACTTCACCGCGCTGCCGCTCAACCGCGCGCTCTCGGCGGCCATCAATTTCAAGTTCACCGTCCGCGAAGCTCTGGTAGCCGAGCGCATCCGCCACGAGATCGCCGAGCGCCTGGAGTTTCTCTGCGCGGTCGGGCTGACTTACCTTTCGCTCGACCGCAACGCGGCCACGCTTTCGGGCGGCGAAGGGCAGCGCATCCGCCTGGCCACTCAGATCGGCTCGCGGCTGCGCGGCGTGCTTTATGTTCTGGACGAGCCTTCCATCGGCCTGCATCAGCGCGATAACAACCGGCTGATCGAGGCGCTGGAAAGGCTGCGCGACCTGGGCAACACCGTGCTGGTCGTCGAGCACGATGAAGAGACCATCCGCCACGCCGATTACGTCCTCGATCTCGGTCCCGGCGCGGGCCGTCTGGGCGGCCATGTGATCGCACAAGGCACGCCGGCGGAGATCATGGCCTGCCCGGAGTCGCTTACTGGCCGCTACCTCTGCGGCGCGTCGCCCATGCTGCAACGCGCCGAGCCGCGCCCGCTCACCGGCAAATGGATCACCATCACCGGTGCCAGCGAGCATAACCTGCAGGACGTGACCATCCGCATTCCACTCAGCGTGATGACCGTGGTGACCGGCGTCAGCGGTAGCGGCAAATCCACGCTGATTAATGACATTCTTTATCGCTCGCTGGCGAAGTCGATCTACGGCTCGCGCGAGGAGCCGGGCGCGCATGAGTCGCTCACCGGCGCGGAACAAATCGACAAGGTTGTGCGCATCGATCAATCGCCCATCGGTCGCACGCCGCGCTCCAATCCGGCGACGTATACGCAGGTCTTTTCGCCCATGCGCGACCTCTTCTCGATGCTGCCCGAAGCCCGCGAGCGCGGCTACAAGCCGGGGCGCTTCAGCTTCAACGTCAGCGGTGGCCGCTGCGAGACCTGCCAGGGCGATGGCCAGCGGCGCATTGAAATGAACTTCATGCCCGACGTGTACGTGCAGTGCGAGATCTGCAACGGCCGCCGCTACAATCAGGAGACGCTGGCGGTGAAGTTCAAGGGCCACTCGATTGCCGACATTCTAGAACTGACGATTGAAGATGCGCTCACTGTGCTGGCCGACGTGCCGCAGGTGCGCCAGAAGCTGCAAACGCTGGTCGATGTGGGGCTGGGCTACATTCATCTGGGCCAGAGCGCCACCACGCTCAGCGGCGGCGAAGCGCAGCGCATGAAGCTGGCGCGCGAACTGAGCAAGCGCCAGACGGGACGCACACTTTATCTGCTCGACGAGCCAACCACCGGCCTTCACTTCGACGATGTTCGACGCCTCCTCGAAGTACTGCACCGGCTAGCCGATCTGGGCAACACGGTCATCATCATTGAGCACAACCTCGACGTGATCCGCAACGCCGATTGGATTCTCGATCTGGGTCCGGAGGGCGGCGAGGACGGCGGCCGCGTGGTGGGCGAAGGCCGTCCCGCAAAGATTGCCGCGACCCCCACCTCCTACACCGGCCAGTTCCTCAAGCGCTACTATCAGTCAAATCATGGGCGGTTGGAAGCAATCAGTAATCTTGAAAAAGACTGTCATCCTGAGCGAGCGCAACGAGTCGAAGGACCTGCGGTTTCGTCCGGTCCAACAGAGTTGGGTGCCCCATCCATTCCGCTCCCGAGCGCAGTCGATGGAGCTGCGCCTTTGAAAGCGGAATGGGTGGGAAACGATAAACCCAAACCGGAAAAACCAGCTTTGAAACCGGCAACAACCACCCCGCGCAAGCCAACAACCGCAAAGAAGGCGACCAAGAAGGCCGCAAAGAAGACGGTCAAAAAGAAATCCGCCCCGCGCAGAAAGAAGACGGTGCTGTCATGAGCCAGATCGATGACTTTGAAAACCCCTCCGGAGACTCCGCGGAAGAAGCCTTTGTATTGAAAGGGCGCGACTTCAGTCCTGCCGAAATCAGCTTGGAATCAACGGAGTCTTTACAAGCTGAAGATGTATTCGAAACTGAATGCAGCCCGAGTCAGGGCACGACTTCAGTCGTGCCGCAACACTCGCAAAATGAAGCCGGGGCTTTAGCCCCTGAGGGAAGTCTTTCGCCCATTTCGACGGGTGCCCCAGGTCCCGATTCTGGGACCTGGCAACCACCTGCCTCCAGCGCACCATTCGAACTTTCGACTTTCACCTGCGCGCCGCCCGAACCCCCTCCGCCCGCGCGCATTCCCCACTTGGGCCATCTGGCACTGCTGGCTGCCTTTCTGCTTTTCGGCTTTGTCTGCATGATCGCGACCATGGGGATCGCCCTGCTCGTCCATTTTAATGGCGTCACCAAGATCGATCAGATCAAGACGAATGTCATTTACCTGCTGGGCAGCGAGGCGGTTCTTTATCTGGTCGCGCTGGCTCTCGGCTTCTTCCTTTTTCCCCTCTTCTGGCAGAAGAGCTTTTTTGAAGGTATCCAATGGCGTGTACGAACGGCCCTGCACTGGAAATGGCAGCTGACGCTCATCGCCATGGGTTGCTTCGGGCTGGCCATGCTGGACGAGGTGCTGCTGCCCGGACCGAAGCACGCGCCCATCGAAGACCTCTTCCGCTCCCCCGGCGCGGCGTGGATGATATTCTTCTTCGGCGTCACCCTCGCGCCCTTCTTTGAGGAGATCTTCTTCCGCGGATTCCTGCTGCCGTCACTGGCCACGGCATGGGATTGGACTGTCGAAAAAAGTACCGGCAAGGCCAGTCTTCCGCTCGACGAAAACGGCCATCCGCAATGGTCGCTGGCCGCGATGATTGCCGCCGCGATACCGACAAGCCTGCTCTTCGCGCTGATTCACGCCGACCAGCAAGGCCATTCGCTGGGACCGTTTCTGCTGCTGGTCACGGTCAGCCTGATCCTCTGCGCGGTGCGGCTGAAGCTGCGTTCGGTGGCCGCCAGCACGCTGGTCCACGCCTCTTACAACTTCCTGATCTTTTCCGTCATGCTCATCAGCACGGGAGGATTCAGGCATCTGGACAAGATGTGACAAGCAGCTTTCAGCTATCAGCTTTTAGCTAAGAGCTGAAAGTTGAAAGCTGTCCTTCCGCTCCCTTTACAATCGAAGAGATGACTACTCACGCCCAGCAACTGCTCTCCTTGCTCGCCCGCCTCAGCTTCCGCCTTGGCCACTTCAAGCTCTCCTCCGGCGGCGAGAGCGACTACTATGTGGATTGCCGCACCACCACGCTGCACGCCGAGGGCGGACGGCTCACCGGTGAAGCGATTCTCGACCTGCTCAACGAGCGCGGCATTCAGGCCGAGGCAGTAGGCGGACTCACCATGGGCGCGGACCCAATTGTCTCCAATGTGGCCACGGCCAGCGCGTGGCGGGCGCAATCCTGGCCGGGTACGCCGCTACTGCACGGGTTCTTGGTGCGCAAGGCGGAGAAGGCCCACGGTACCGGACGCCGCATCGAGGGCTTCAACCAACCCGGCGCACGCGTCATCATCGTGGACGACGTCTGCACCACCGGCGCATCGACGATTAACGCGCTGGAAGCCGCTCGCGAGGCTGGGATGAGTGTTGCCGCCGTGGTCTGCATCGTCGAGCGCGAGGAGGCCAATGGCCGCCCCGCCGTCGAATCAGCCGCCGGCGGCGCGCCTTTTTTCAGCCTATTCACGGCCAGCCAGGTCCGCGCCGAGCACATTCGCCAAGCCGACGCTGCCATCCGCCCCGCGCCGTAAGCGCAGTGTTGATTAGCCCCGCGTTTCAACGCGGGGATGGCACATAACAATATTCCCGAAGTCCCGTAGGGACGGCGCATGCTTGATCCACTCCACAGTCTGCATCGCCAGAAATAACACAAAGCAAAGCATCACGCCGCCGCAGGTGTCCAGCAGCACATCGCTGAAGCTGCCAAAGCGGTTGGGCACAAAGCTCTGATGAAGTTCGTCCGCGCCGGCCACCAGAAAGGTGAGCAGGATCGCCAGCCCGTTAGCCCGCACCTGCCTTCCCACTCTGGAGGCCACGCCGCAGAGAGAGATCCAAAAGCCGCGAAAGCAGACCAGAGCGAAGAATCCATAGCCGACGAAGTGGCCAGTCTTGCGAATCAGACGGTGCAGGACCTCCCAATTCACACAGGCGTCGTAACCGATGAGCGCCTCGGCCACCCGCCGCAAGGGGGCGCTGGTGTACTCCGAGCCGAGATAAGAGGTGGATTCGACGGCAAAGATCAAAGAAAAGGCCAGCACCGGCAGCCAGGCACGCCGCCACTCCCGCCACGACGACGGCTCTGTGGCCATCGTTTGCGGCGCATACATCTCGAAAATCATGGATGATGAAGCCATGATGAGTGCTCCTCCAGGCCGGCCCGGGAGTCAGGCGCAAAAAGAGTACACCTCACCGGCTTCCTGATCACTTCTTCGGCTTAAACGTAAGTTTCTTGAACGGATCTCACGGCGGATGCACTACGAATTTCTACACTGCGGTAACCAAAATGGGTTGATTATCATGAGGAGATCTTCGTGTTGACTTCCCGGATTCATTTGCATTTTTTTGCGCGGATGCTCTTTGGGAGGGCTGGTTCTTCCGATAAAGAGTGCAGAAGAGCGAGCGCGATGCAAGGCCGGATGATCGCGTTTGCGAATCGGGGAGAAATGGTCGTATACTAAATTACGACTATTCTAGTCGTAATTTGATTGACCAGGCCTGTCATGGGTCGGCGGAGTTTGACAGTTGAGCGCTTTGAGCGAATTGAAGGTGGGCGAGAGCGGGGTTCTGGTGAGCCTTGACCTGCCCGAATCCGTGCAGAACCACCTGATGCATATGGGCTTTGTTCCCGATGCGCTGGTGACCTCGCTGCGCCGTGCTCCGGCCGGTGATCCCACGGTCTACGGCGTGGACGGCATGGAGATTGCTCTGCGACGCGAGACGGCGGCAGAGATCCGTATGCGAGTTGCCAGTGCGGACGAGTTAGAAGTCAACGAGGATGACTACCTGCCGGAAGAGATCGAGGCCGCGCGATGAACGCCTGTTGTGAGACCCCAGTCTTTGAAGCGCCCCCAGCTTCGCTCCCCGCCCCGCCGCTGGACGGGACGCTGCGCACAGTGGTGCTTATTGGCCCGCCCAACTCCGGCAAGTCCACGCTCTTCAATCGACTGACGGGATTGCGGCAGAAGGTGGCCAACTTTCCCGGAGTCACCGTCGAGCAGCGCATGGGACGGATGGCCGGTGTGGGCCGCGACGATCTGGTTTTGATTGATCTGCCGGGAATCTACTCGCTCGACCCTTTCAGCGAGGATGCGCGCGTTTCAATTGATGTGCTGCGCGGCGAGATGCCCGGCACGCCCAAGCCGGACGCGGTGCTGCTGGTGATGGATTCGCTGCATCTGACGCGGCAGTTGATGCTGGCCGCGCCGGTGCTGGCGCTGGGACTGCCCACGCTGGTGCTGCTGAATATGAGCGACCTGATGGAGGAGCGCGGCGGCAAGGTGGACGCGCTCAAACTGGCCCGCGAGCTGGGCGCCCCAGTGGCCCAGATCAGCGCCGTCAAGGGAACAGGCCTGGATGCCATTCCGCTTTTTCTGCATCAGCAGACCGACCGCACCGCAGCCAAGCCGCTCACCCTGCCAGTGCTGGGCAACGCCGCCAGCGCGCACAGTTGGGCCGCGCAACTGAGCCGCCGCACCGGCTACCGCGCGCCGCTCTCGGTCGAGGGCACGCGCAAGATCGACAATGTACTGCTGCACCGCTTCTGGGGACCTCTGCTCTTTCTGGTCGTTGTGGTAGCGGTTTTCGAGGTGGTCTTCTCGATTGGCCAGCCGCTTTCCGATGGATTTGGCGAGATTCTCGCCCGCGCCGGAGGCTTGATTCGACCGCTGCTCCCCTCTGGATGGGTGCAATCTTTGCTGCTGGACGGCGCATGGAAGGGCATCTCCTCGGTGCTGGTCTTTCTGCCGCAGATTCTGCTGCTCTTTCTTTTTATCGGAATCCTGGAAGACTCCGGATACTTATCGCGCGCCGCGCTGATTGCTGACCGCGTCATGCGTACCACGGGCCTGAATGGCAAGGCCTTCATTCCACTGCTCTCGGCCTACGCCTGCGCGGTTCCGGCCATCATGGCCACGCGCACCATTGAGAACAAGCGCGACCGCTTTGCCACCATTCTCGTCACGCCCTTCATGACCTGCTCTGCGCGGCTGCCGGTCTATATGTTGCTGATTGCCGCCTTCATTCCCAACATCACCTATTTACACGGCTTTCTAGGCCTGCAAACACTGGTGATGCTGGGCTTGTATCTGGCCGGCTTTGTCGGGGCGATGACTACGGCGTGGCTGCTGAAGAGCTCGATCCTCAAGTCGAACGACGCGCCCTTCATTCTGGAACTGCCGCAGTACCGCATGCCGACGCTGCGCTCGCTCGGGCTGCGGCTGGTGGATCGGGCGCGGGTCTTTCTTCGCCAGGCGGGGACGATCATTCTCTGCGTCACGCTGGCGCTCTGGGTGCTGGCGCATCTGCCGGTGATCCACACCGCGAGCGGCGAGCTTTCCGCGCCACTGCTGGCTGACAGCCTTATCGGCAAGCTGGGCCACTTCATCGAGCCGGCCATTGCGCCGCTGGGCTTTGATTGGAAGATAGGCATTGGACTGCTCTCCAGCGTGCTGGCACGCGAGGTAATGGTGAGCACCATGGGTACGCTCTACGGCGCCGATCCAGGCACACAGGCGCTCAGTCTGCAAACCGCGCTGCATCATGAGATGACGCTGGGCGGCGCGCTGGCGCTGATGATCTTCTTCGCCTTCGCCATGCAATGCACCTCGACCATGGCCGTGGTGCGGCGCGAGACCAATAGCTGGAAGTGGCCGGCAGTGCAGTTTCTTTATATGTTGGCACTGGCCTGGGGCGCGGCCTTTGTGGTCAACCATCTGACAATGATGTTTCTCGGGTAGCGCCGTGCCTGGCCGCTATGATTGAGAAATATGCGATTCGAAATCATCACCATCTTCCCGGAGTTTTTCACCAGCTTCTTTGAGAACGGAATTCTGCGCCGCGCTCTGGCTGAGGGGCTGGTTTCGGTATGCGTGCATGATCTGCGCGCCTTCACCCACGACCGCCACCGCACCGTGGATGACCGGCCCTTTGGCGGCGGCGAGGGGATGGTCCTCAAGCCGGGACCGCTGGCCGAGGCAATGACCGCGCTGGGAATTGCGCCCAAGTCAGAGCGGATGACAGTGGAATTTCCCCCAAGTACCTTTCAAGAGCTCGGCGTGAAGGGTACGGGCTTTCAAGAGAAGGGTACGGGCTTTAGCCCATACATTGAAGCAGCCAATGAACAAGGGACTTTTCAGGCTGCTGAAAAACTCGATAAAGAACCAGAAGCGTCAGGGCACGACTTCAGTCGTGCCGATAACGATCATAGAAACAGCAGGGCTTTAGCCCCTGCGGAATGCTCTACTGGAAATTCTGAACACGCTCCGAAGACCCGCGTGATCCTACTCTCCGCACAAGGAAAAACCTTTACCCAGGCGATAGCCCGCTCACTGGCAAAAGAAGAACGCGTCGTCCTGATCTGCGGGCGCTACGAAGGCATCGACGAGCGCATCAACGAGCTGTATTGCGACCTGGAGCTTTCCATCGGCGACTATGTGCTGAGCGGGGGCGAACTGGCCGCGGCCGTGGTTGTGGATGCGACCATGCGCCTGTTGCCTGGGGTGCTGGGCAACGAGGCATCGAGCGAGTTTGAGAGCTTTGGCGTGGCCGACGCCGAGATCACCACCGATGAGGAGGGTGTTCCGCGCTCGCAGCACGGAGCGGGCGGACTGTTGGATTATCCGCACTACACGCGCCCAGCGGAGTTTGGCGGGCTGCGCGTGCCGGAGACGCTGCTCAACGGCGACCACAAAGAGATTCGCAAATGGCGGCGCGAGCAGCAGTTGCGCAAAACGCTAGCCAACCGGCCGGACCTGCTGGCGGGAGCGGCGCTGAGCAAGGAAGATGAGAAGCTGCTGGAGGCGATTCGGGGGAAAAGCGAGTAGAATTACGTCAATTGGAAACGGTTATGAGAAAATTTGTCCGAAATATCCTGATTGTCGGGGTAGTGGCCGTTCTGGCAACTCTTTTAATTAATTGGGATTCATATGGATATTGGCCCCTGCCATCCATGTTTGGGAGACATGATGCGCGCGTTGATGTTGCACATGGGCGCTTCAAAATTCTCACCTATGGCCTTCCAACCCAACTTCATCAACAATATGGATTGCTTTTGCGACAACGTTACGGCGTGGAGATTCAAGCCGTGGCAGGATGCATCGTCGCGAGATATCAACAGGATTACGTTGACGCATATAACGAAGTCAGCTCATCTGCAATCAAGCGCAAGTACAGGCGGGATATTTTTAAAGAAGCCAATGACGAGATAAAGAAAAACTGGAACCAATCAACCGCAAAATAGCTTTGCAAACCCACTAGATTTTCAGCTTCTTGAAGAGGTCAGCGGCATGCTTGGCATGATGAACTTCATTGCCTTGAGCCGTCCTGTCTATAGTCTCCAGAGTTATCTGGTTGATTTTCAAGTCTGAGGGCGCATTCAGCTCGACCAGCCCTTCCGGCAGGGCCATCTCCACGCGGCGGGCTTGGAGGTCGATCTTGCGTAGGTAGCTTTTGGCAAAAGGGATAAGCACCTCGCCCGATGCGCCGTTGACCACCAGCAGCGCTACCGGACCGGCCGACCGATCCACTTCCTCAATCTCGCCAACGAGGATTGGCTCGGCGGGCGCAACGTCGATCAGTACACAGCCGATCAGGTCGCCGACGTAGACTTCGTCCTCCGGCAGAGCGGCGCGCGCGGCACGGGGAATGGCGACGGTCATTCCTTTAAGCGTCTCGGCGGCGGAGATGGAGTCGATCCCCGCAAAGTGCAGGACAATCCCGCCCTTGTGAAGCCAGTGGTTCGCAAGTTCCACTTCACGCGCGAAAGCACCTCCACCAGCACCGGAGGTGGCCAGCAGCCAAAGCTGCTTGCGCTCGTTAAATTTCTCAGGGAAATCGGTGAGGAGGTCTGCGAAGACTTCGCCTTTGCGGCCTTGGGGATGGCGAATGCGCGCCAGCCATACCCAATCCTGAGGACCAGAAGGCGCTGGGGGAGCGGACGCCCCGCTGGAGCCGGGATCAAGCGCCATCAGTCTTCGTCTTCTTCCAGGATGTCCAGCGTGTAGCGGTGATGCAGCTTCATGCTGACGGCGCCCAGGATGGTGCGCATCGAGCGGGCGGTGCGTCCCTGTTTGCCGATAACCTTGCCCACGTCGGTAGGCGCCACGCGGAGCTTGAGGACGGTATTCTCCTCGCGGCCCACACTCTCCACTTCCACGGCGTCCGGTTCGTCCACCAGCGCCTGCGCGATTTCGCGGACCAGTTCTTCCACTTCGACCATAGCCTTTGGGTCATCCTCCTGCCCCTGACCAACCGCATTCAGGAATTGGCGACCAAAATAAACGGTTTGGACCAGTGCGCGCATAGTAACAGCACAGGCCCATGGCCGTCAGCAAATAAAGTGAGCGCCATCTCCCGATGGGGGAGCGGACATCGTCAGGGATGGAAAACTAAGCCGCGACCGGCTCTGCCACTGGCGCCGGATTCTTGGCGACCAGCTTGGCGACGATCGGTGTGAACTGCGCGCCCACGCTGCGCCAGTAGGCAATGCGCTCGTGCTTCAGATTGACGGTGGCGGGGTCAGTGCGGGGGTTGTAGGTGCCGACGACCTCGATCGAACGGCCATTGCGGGCGCGGTCCTTCTCGATGGCCACGATGCGATAGTAGGGCTGCTTGCGGGCGCCAATGCGCGCCAAACGGATCATTACCACGGGATACGGTTCCTTTCAGATTCCTGTGCTCTGTTGCAATCTATGGGGTCTTTCCGGCCGGCAGGAAAGCCTGACCGCAGGTGCGCCAGACAAGAGCGTCCAGACGCGCAAGACACAACACCTAAGTATCGCCGAAAAAGGGGCTCTGAGGCAAATTCCGCTTATACCGTTCGCTCTTTTTCCACCAGCGGCACCCAAAAGCGGAAGCAGGCGCCCTTTCCCGGCAGGCTCTCGACCGCGATTCCTCCGCCATGCGCGATCAGAATCGCGCGGCTGATGGCTAGGCCCATGCCCGTTCCCTTGCTCTTACCCACGCGTTTTTTCCCGCGATAGAATTTGTCGAAGATGAAGGGCAGATCGACGGCGTCGATGCCGGGACCGTCATCCTCGACCGAAAACTCCAGCCGCTCACCCAATCGGCGGCTGCTGAGCAGAATCCGCCCGCCCGGCGGCGTAAAGCGAGCCGCGTTCTCCAGCAAATGGCTTAGCACGCGGCTGAGCAGGTGAGGATCGAACCATGCCGGCAGCTCCGGCTCTTCGACGGCAACCACCGTGCGTCGCCCCGCAAGTGCCTTCTGCGACTCCTCGACCGCCTGCTCCAGCAGCGCGCGCGGAGGATGCGGCACGGGGCGGACCTCGACGACATTAGCGTCAATCTCAGCCATCTCGACGGCCTCGCCAATCAGCCGATCCAGCCGCGCGCTCTCCTCATCGACGATCGCGGCCAGCTCCTGCCGTCCGGCGTCGTCTAGGCCGTCACCCCCAGTCAGCATGGTGGCGGCGGCGCGGATCGCGGTCAGCGGCGTGCGCAGTTCGTGGGTCAGCGAGTCGATCAGTGCGACGCGCAGCCGTTCTCCCTCGCGCGCCGCCTCCATGTGCATCGTGGCCTCAATTGCCATGGCGCGAGTAAGCGCAATGGCCACCTGCGCGCTGACCGCCGTGGCCACCTCGTGCGAGAGCCGCGCCGGACGCAGCCCTAGAGCCCCCACCGGCTGCAAGCCCAAGCTCAGCGTCCGCACCGTAAACGCTCCGGGAATCACCAGCGTTGGGTTTTGGCCCATGGTCATCGCCCGCATACTGGCCTGAATGCTCATCGGCAGGTCTTCGGTTGAAGCGTAGAACTGATCCTGATCGCGAACGTAGAGCACTACGCCGTCCAGTGCGAAGATCCGCGCAATCAGCCTTGGCAGATCATGGATCAGTTCGGCAGAATCACCATGCAGCATCATCTCCTGGGCAAGTTCATAAAGCCGCTCAACATCGGCGCGCCGTTCGTTGGCCTGCCGCGCCTGCTTGCGCGCCCGCTCCGCCACGCGCCCTACCACCACGCAACTGAGCAGGAACGAGATCATAGCCACCCATTCCTGAATGCCCCCAATGCGCAGCGTGTATAAGGGAGTCAAGAAGAAATAATCGAAGGCCAGCGCCCATAGAAAGGCAACATAGATCGCCATCCAAATGCCCGCCTGGGCCGCAAACCAGACCACCAGCACCAGAAAGACCATCCCCGCAGTCGTCGAGTTGGCGCCCATGCCGACCAGCAGAGTGACGGCGGCAATCGCCACCAGTGTGGCCGCCAGCCAGCGTAGTGCGGGATGCAATTCCGTGAGCAGGTTCATTTTCTACCTCGACGAAACGGAGTTCTTGGTTTCCCACCCTTCGCATTTTTCTCGAAAAGCCTTGATGGATAAGGCAGTTTTGTATTTGAAGGGTACGGGCTTCAGCCCGTACAACCAAGGGAGCATAAGAATCGGGCTTTAGCCCCTGAGGGAATTGATGATTCGCTATTCATATTCCCTCGGTGGCTAAAGCCATGAATTAAGATCAGCTTCAAATGTACGGACTAAAACCCGTACCCTTCATTCTCTGCCACTCCAAGTTTACTGAACCATCTATCCCGCCAGCGCCGCCAGAATCTCCTCCGTCGAGCGCACGCGGCCCAGGCGCGGAAAGATGCGCGTCGTGCTGTTCTGGTGGCTCTCGGCGGTTTGGCCGGTCATGGCGTCCTCGGCAAAGATCAGCTCATAATTGCGCTCGTGGGCGTCGCGCGCCGTACTCTCCACGCCGAACTCGGTGGCGATGCCGCAGAGGATGATCGCTGTCAGGCCGCGGCGGCGCAGTTGCAGGTCGAGATCGGTGCCGTAGAACGCACCCCACTGGCGCTTGAGAACGACAATGTCACTGGGCTGCTGATTGAGTTCTGGGATCAGCTCGCTCCAATCCGGCGGCAACGGGCCGCTTCGGCTCCAGCCCTGATCGACTTTGGTATGAACGCGGTCCGCGCCGTCCGCCGCGCCGCCCACATGCACCAGCACCGGCTGCGCACCCGCAGCGCGGGCTGCCGTGAGCAGGCGGGCGGCGCTGGCGATGACCGAGGGCTTGGTGTACGGCGTTCCTCCCGGCATTCCCGCAATGCCTTTTTGCAGATCGATGACGACGATGGCTGTGCGGTGGGGTTCGAGGGCTAGGGCAACATCAGGATTGGTTTGGGGAGTTAATTTTTGACCCCTCGCTTCTGTTATTGACGTAGCCCCTGTCTGAACCTCTTTCAAAAGGCGAGCAAAATTGGTACTTGCCTCACTTGCTGTTCCTATCACCGATTTCTCGTCGCTCATTGCTACATCTTCCTCCAAATTTTGAATGCCTTGTGTAGCTATCTTCAATATGAGGTCATCAAGATCATCTTTATCTTTCTCATCTTCATTGCCAAATGTCCTATCATCGCTCATTGTTCCATTTCCTCCTCGACCAGTTGCAAGCTTTGCGCCGGGATAATGCCCATCTCCTGGTAAATCGACCGAATCTGCCGCCGTACCGCCGGCAGGCGCGTCGAGAACCAACCTGCGCCTATCAGGATCATCACGCCATTCGTCAGCACCGTCATCGGCGCGCCGAAGTGATGCGCCATCGTCCCTGCCAGCAAACTGCCAAACGGCGCCATGCCCATGAAGGCCATCGTATAGTAACTCATCACGCGTCCGCGCTTGTCGTCTGTGACAATCGTCTGAATCACCGTGTTGCTGGCGGCCATCCCCTGCATCATTCCCATCCCGGACACAAAAACCATGGCCATCGAAAGCCAGAACCAATGCGAGAGTCCCAAGCCGATGAGCCCCGCGCCAAAGACTCCGGCCGCGATGGGAATCATCTTCACCAGCCCGCGCACATCCTTGCGCGCCGCCAGCGACAGAGCCGAGAGCAGCGCGCCCAGCCCCATCGAACCCATCAGAAAGCCCAGCGTATGCGGACCGCCGTGCAGCACCACCTTGGCAAAGATCGGCATCAGCACCACATACGGCATGCCCATCAAGCTGACCAGCGCAAAGAGCGTCAGAATCGTGCGGATGGGCAGAAACTCGGAGACATAGGTCCAGCCAGCCGCAAGTTCAGTGAGCATCGATGTGGCTTTGCGCTGGACGATGGGCGCATGAACCCGCATCAGCAGCAGCGAGATAATGACAGCGATGTAACTCACGCCGTCAATAAGGAAGCACCAGCCCTCGCTCGAGACGGCAATCAGCATTCCGGCCAGCGACGGGCCGATCAGCCGCGCCACATTGACCATCGACGAATTGATGGCAATCGCGTTCTGTAGGTCGCGCTTGTCATCGACCATCATCACCATGAACGATTGCCGTCCGGGCATATCGAAGGCATTGACGCAGCCCTGAAGTACGCTCATGACCAGCAGCCAGGGGATGGTGATCGTGCCGGAGAGCGCGAGCGCAGCCAGCACCAGCGATTGAATCATCGAGATGGCCTGCGTCCAGACGAGCACCTGACGGCGGTCGAGCCGGTCCACCAGGACTCCGGCAAAAGGGGCCAGCAGAAAGGTGGGAATCTGGCCGGCAAAACTGACCGTGCCCAGCAAGAGAGCCGAGCCGGTGAGCCGGTAGACCAGCCAGCCGGTGGCCACGCGGGTCATCCACGTGCCGACCAGCGAGATCGTCTGCCCGCCAAAAAACAGCCGAAAGTTGCGATGGCGCAGCGCCCGCCAAGCGTAGGAGATACCGGATAGTTTTTCGCGCTCTTGCTGTTCGTTCCCGCTCAAGGATGGCCCTCGGATTCAGTTTAACGTGCGGGGCGGGAAGGAAACACGAACTGCAAAAACATTAATAAAGATGGAAGTTGATTTCGATATTCATTTTGACTGGAACGGGAGTTCCATTTTTCATAGCTGGTTTAAATCGATACTTGCGAACCGCATCGATAGCGTTCTCTGTTAGTCCATAATCCAGCGGTTTTATTACACGGATACTCTGCGGCATTCCATGCACATCCACATCCAGCGACAATAGGCAGATTCCACTATATTTATTCTTTCGCGCGGCTATAGTGAAAGCCGCATCGGCGAAATGAATTGCAGCCGGAGGGCTAACTGTTCCGCCAATATGTTCCATTGGAGAAGAGTCTCCAGATAAAAGGATAGCTTCCTCCGGAGGCTCTTGAGCGGCTATGAGCTTCTGCTCCGGCTGCGATTGGAATTTTATCCAATAGAGACTCCTTCCTTTGTTCCTCCGCTCTCTCTTCCATGCAGGAGTGCATATTCACTTGCAAGGATTCAGCGACGACGACCGGTTTTCCATCATAGCTTCCAGGACGGAATCGATCTTCCGCAACAAGCTGGAGAACATACTTGTCCAAATCTGTGCCAAGCGCATGAAGATAATAAATGTTGCGCGCCTGGCCCTCCGCATCTATGAGAACAGAAAGCTCGACCCAATCGTTCCTCTTTATCTTGCATTTGCCTGCTAGGATGGCGAGTGGATCAGGTTGAAGCAGCTCGGGTGCTGTTACTCCTGGTCCCACAGTGTATACCTTCACTTTTGTGGGCATCGTTGCAGCCGGTGTAGGTGGCGCAGCAGGGGTTGCCTCCTGTCCAGTAGCATAACTCGCGACCAACAACATAAACGGCACAATCCATAACCACCGGCGCATGAATCCTCCCGAAGAAATTCCTACAGCGTGTTTCATTAACTTGCTTTGTATCAGGGCACGACTTTAGTCGTGCCGATAATGCCTGATAATAAATGTTGGGCTTTAGCCCCTGCGGTATTAGCTTTCAACCATTGTATGCCGCAGCGGCTAAAGCCGGGGTTCTGAATGGGCTGCCTGCGGCACGACTGAAGTCGTGCCCTGTTACAAAGCCTGCTGATACGAAGTCTCCTCGACAATGAATTTTGTGTGACCAGTTATTCTCCTTGCCTGTTACACCCCTTGCTTGATCCGCGGATCCATCCTAGAGCCGCGCGGAAAACTGGTGGATTCGCGAACCACGAGTTGCGTCTCGATGAGATAGTCGCGCTTGGCCTCCGGCGCCTTCTCGACGTGCGCCTTGAGCGCCATTACCGCCGCGCGGGCCAGCTCAAAACACGACATCTGGATGGTCGTCAGCGGCGGAATGGTCATCTGCGTCAGATGGATATTGTCGAATCCGATGACGGAAAGATCGTCCGGCACGCGCATCCCCTTTCGATAAGCCTCGTGCAGCACGCCGATGGCGGTCATGTCGTTGGAGCACATCACGGCGGTGGGCGTGCTGGCGCCCGATAAAAGTTTCTCCGCCGCAGCCTTGCCTCCCTCCATGGTGTGATCGCCTTCGATCATCCGGCCCGGCTCGACCGGGATGCCGCACTCCCGCACCGCACGTTGAAAGGCCGCCAGTCGCGATTGCGCCGAATGCAGGCGCAGCGGCCCGCTGACAAAAGCGATCTCGCGATGGCCCAGCGCGGCCAGATGCTGCACGCCCTGGCGGATGCCATGGTGATAGTCCACGCGCAGCAGGCTGATGCCCGGCCGCTCCGGACCCACATCCACAAAGACCAGCGGCACCTTGCGCTCGGCCAACTGCTCCAGCAGCGGCTCTTCTATGCCAAAGGTCATCACGGCCACGCCTTCCGCCTTGCGCTCCACCATGCGGCGGATGCAGCGCTTCATCCGCTCCGGATCGTAGTTGGTCGAGCTGATCAGAATCTCATAACCCTGCTCCACGGCCACATCCTCAAAGCCTTGAATCAGTTCCGGGAAGAAGGGATTGGTGATCTCGGAAACGATCAACCCCAGAAGCCGGCTGCGCCCGCTGACCAGGGCGCGCGCCTGGGTGTTGGGCAGATAATTCAGTTCCTTGATCACCTCCCAGACCCGCTTGGCCATCTTGGGATTGACGCTGGGGAAGTGATTGATGGTGCGGGAGACAGTGGCAATGGAGACGTTGGCCATCCGAGCGACGGTATGAATGTCCATGCGCTCTGGATTCCTTGGCGCGCGCCGTTCGGATTTGGGGATGCGGTCAGTCATTGGAATAAAGAGGAATGCGTTTACAGGATAAACGATTTAGTAACTTACTTGACAGATGGCAGGAATAATATTTAATTTCATGTTACAGGCCGAGAAAAGGTTTACTTCCGTTTTTGGACACGGTGCGGACTCCCGTTCTTGCCAAGAACCAGCCTTTGCAATGAGTGGAGCATTTTGATGGAGTTGCTGCGTCTGCAATCCGAAGTTCTGGAAGCCAACCTCGAACTCGTTCGCCGCGGCCTGGTGCTTTACACCTTTGGCAACGCCAGCGGCATAGACCGCGCTTCAGGCCTGGTGGCCATCAAGCCCAGCGGCGTTCCCTATGAGAAAATGACCGCCGCGGATATGGTGGTCTGCGATCTGAGCGGCAAGATTGTCCAAGGCAATCTCCGGCCCTCTTCCGATTTGGAGACGCACCTGGAGCTGTACCGCGCATGGCCGGAGATCGGCGGCGTGGTGCACACCCACTCGGAGTTCGCCACCAGTTGGGCGCAGGCCGGCCTGGACATTCCCGCCTTCGGCACCACGCACGCCGACTACTTTCACGGCCCCGTCCCAGTAACCGAACCGCTGAGCGACGAGGAGATTCAGGGCGAATATGTACTGAATACCGGCAAGGCGATTGTGCGCCGCATGGCCGGGATTGACCCGCTGGCAATGCCGGCAGTGCTGGTCGCCGGACACGCGCCTTTCACCTGGGGAAAGAACGCGATGGACGCCGCCCATAACGCGGTCATTCTGGAGTTTGTCGCGCGCATGGCCGCAACCACAACGTTACTGCAACCGGGCTGCTTGGGCGTCTCGCAGGCGCTGCTCGACCATCACTACTTCCGCAAGCACGGCGCAGGGGCGACTTACGGACAGTAGACAGTTGTCAGTTCACAGTTCTCAGATGTTAGTTGTTAGTTCTTAGGAACCTTTCATTCAGGAATTGTTTTGTAACAGGGCACGACTTCAGTCGTGCCGCAAGAGCAACAAATATGTGTTGGGCTTTAGCCCCTGAGGGATGGTTGATTGTGTTTTCGGTTTATCGAAGGCTAATTGTTGTTTCATAATACATAAGGCTTTGATTTGTTCATGCAAGGAAAGAGCGAATAGCTCAAAAGAGAGGTTTTGAAACCGTGATTGTGAACTGTATGACCCATCTGGCATCGCCGGCCCTGCTGGCTTTCAGCACCGTGCCTATCGCGCATCTCAGCATCCTCGACATGATCGTGATCGCCGTCTACTTCGGCATGGTGATCTGGATCGGTTTTTACCTCAAAGGCAAATCCAATACCAGCGAGGAGTTCTTCATGGCCGGGCGCGAAATGACCGCCTGGATCGCCGGCTTGAGCTTTGTCTCGGCCAACCTCGGCTCGCTGGAACTGATGGGCTGGGCCGGCGCGGCGTATCAGTACGGCATTCTGGCCACCCACTGGTACTGGATCGGCGCCATTCCCGCCATGCTTTTCCTGGGCCTGGTGATGATGCCGTTCTACTATGTCTGCAAAACCCACTCGGTCCCCGGCTACCTTGACCTGCGTTACGGCGGAAGCGCCCGCAGCGTAGCCGCTATCTCTTTCGCCACCGAGATGATCCTGATGAGCGGAGTGAATATGTTCGCCATGGCCATCGTGATGAAGGTTGTCCTGGGATGGAGCCTGACCTTCAGCATTCTGATCTCGGCGGCGGCGGTGGCCATTTACGTTACACTGGGCGGACTGCGCTCGGCCATCTTCAACGAAGTGATGCAGTTCGTGCTCATCTGGGGCGGCGCGCTGCTGGTGCCGATTCTGGGCCTGATTCAGGCCGGCAGTGTCAGCGGGCTGAAGCGGCAGATCATCGCCAATATGCACACCGACAGCTACTTCCACATGTGGCGCGACACAGGCCACTTTGCCTCGAACCCTATGGGAGTTCATTGGACCGGCATTGTGCTGGGCCTCGGCTTTGTCATCAGCTTCGGTTACTGGACCACCGATTTTCTAGTGGTCCAGCGCGTGCTGGCCGCGCATAATCTGAGAGCTGCGCGCATGGCTCCGATCATCGGGTCATATTTTAAAATGGCCGTTCCCTTCATCGTCATCCTGCCCGGCCTGCTAGGGCTGGTGCTCCTGCAAAATCCCGATGGCAGCCGGATGCAGTTGGTGGGCCAGGACGTGGTCAAATCCTGCACGGCTGACGAGTCCGCAACTCAAATGAACGTCAAGGAATGCACAGCGGCCATGTCCGCCACCACCCTCCCCGCCAACTACCAGCAAAAGGTGCTCTCCGGCGCTCCGGGGACGGAGTTGCACAGCTACAATGATGCGCTGCCTCTGATGATGGTGCGCTACATGGGACCCGGCCTGCTCGGCCTGGGCATCACCGCGCTGATCGCCGGCTTCATGAGCGGCATGGCCGGCAACGTGAGCGCCTTCTCGACGGTCTGGACCTATGACATCTACAAACCGCTCATCTACAAGAAAGGCTCGGACAGCCACTATGTGCTGGTGGGCCGCATCTCCATTCTTGCGGGCGTCATCGTTTCGATTGGCGCCGGCTACCTGGTGCAGCACGCCCACGGCATCATGGATTATGTGCAGGCGCTCTTCAGCTTCTTCATCGCCCCTCTGCTGGCCGCCATCCTGATGGGAATGTTCTGGAAGCGCGCCACCGCCCCCGCCGGTTTCCTAGGCCTGCTGATCGGAATTGTCTCTTCGATCGGCATGTTTGTCTGGGTCAAGCTGAATCCCGCTGGCCTCGCAACCATTGCGCTCTCGCCCGACGCCAAGCCAATGGCCGAGAATCTCTACCGCGCCTGGTGGGCCTTCTGCATCAGCGCCATTGTCATCTTCCTGGTCAGTCTGGTCACCAAGCCCAAGCCAGTCGCGGAGCTGGATGGACTCTGCTACAGTTGCACGGTTCTGCCCACCGAAGAGCCGGTTCCCTTCTACAAGAACGTATGGCTTTGGGCGCTGCTGGCGGTTTGCATCTTTGCCGCACTCAACATTCTCTTCTGGTAACAGTTGTTCGCACTCTCTCTTTGACGAGAGGAAAGGATCAGGAATTATGCACGGTTCGGGAATTCAAATCTGGTTTTTCATTGGCGTTTTGCTGCTCATCTATGGCGTGCTGATCCTCGGTTATGGCATCTTTGAATTGGCCACAGGATGCTATCCGGCCGGGGTTCAGTTGACCAGCCTGCACACGCCCATCTGGTGGGGCGCATTGCTGACCGCGCTGGGCACGCTCTACTGCATCAAGTTCCGCCCCGGCCGCGCATAGTTGGTATCTTCACCCGCCAAGAATGATCCTGTGTGCGGGATTGTTTTGAAAGGGCACGGCTTTAGCCGCCGAGCGAATGTGACTTGCAGAACATGAATCTCCTCTGTGACTGCAGTAAGCCGCCAAAACTTGATAACCGGCTTGCTTTGTAACAGGGCACGACTTTAGTCGTGCCGAAAGAACAACAAAAAAGACGTTGGGCTTTAGCCCCTGTCAATATCATTTCACCCGCCGCCCACGCGGCAAAGAGCAAGGGAGCTGACAAAATGGCAGTGCAAGGCAAAGTAACATTCGGGGTCATCGTAGGCAACCGCGGCTTCTTCCCAGACCATCTGGCGAAGTCCGGCCGTGAAGAGATCATCAGCGTTCTGGAGGCGGCAGGCGCGAACGTCATCGTGCTCAGCCCCGAAGAATCCAAGCATGGCGCAGTCGAGACCTACGCGGAATCGCAAAAGTGCGCTGAGCTCTTCAAAAAGCACGCCGACCAGATCGACGGCATCCTCATCACCCTGCCCAACTTCGGCGAAGAGCGCGGCATTGTGGACGCCATCCGACTCAGCGGCCTGCGGGTTCCGGTGCTTGTGCAGGCCACGCCCGACCGCTCCGACGCCATGACCATCGCCGTACGGCGCGACAGCTTCTGCGGCAAGATGAGCGCCTGCAACAACCTCATGCAGTACCAGATTCCCTACTCGCTCACCACGCTGCACACCGAGAGCCTCACCTCGCCGGAGTTCGCCGCCGATCTGGCCTGGTTCACCTCCGTCTGCCGCATCGTCAAAGGCCTCAAGAATCTGCGCATCGGCGCCATCGGCGCGCGCCCCGCGGCCTTCAACACGGTGCGCTACTCGGAGCGCCTTTATGAGTCGAGCGGCATCTCCATTGAGCCGATTGACCTGAGCGAAATTTTTGGACGCATCAATAAGATGGGCGATAACGACGACGCTGCGCAAGCCAAGCTGGCCGCCATCAAGAGCTACGTGGCCACAGGCAAGGTTCCCGAAGCGGCGCTGCTCAAGATGGCCAAGCTGGGCGCGGTTATCGACACCTGGATGAAGCAGACCAACGTTGCCGTCACCGCCGTGCAATGCTGGACCAGCTTCGAGGAGTACTTCGGCGTCGTGCCCTGCACCATCATGAGCATGATGTCGAACGATCTAATCCCCTCCGCCTGCGAAGTGGACATCCCCGGCGTGCTGGGAATGTACATGATGCAATTGGCCTCCGGCTCGCCCTCCGCGCTGCTGGATTGGAACAACAACTACGGCTCGGACCCCAACAAGTGCGTCTGCTTCCACTGCTCCAATCTGCCCAAGCACTTCTTCGCCGAGCCTCCGACCATGGACTATCAATCGATCATCGCCGGCACCGTCGGCATCGAGAACACCTTCGGCACCTGCGTGGGCCGCGTCAAGGCTGGCGTCATGAGTTACGCGCGCTACTCCACCGACGACAATCACGGCCTCATCCGCGGCTACACAGGCGCGGGCGCATTCACGAGCGATCCGCTGGATACCTTTGGCGGCGCGGGCGTGGCCCAGATTCCGCAACTGCAAAAGCTGCTGCGCTTCATCTGCCGCGAAGGCTTCGAGCATCACGTGGCCTGCAACTTCAGCGACGTCTCCAAGGCCGTCCATGAAGCCTCCACACGCTACATGGGCTGGGATTCCTACCTGCACGGCGCTGATGAAGCATAGGAGATTTTTACTCAGGGCGATGCTTTGAAAGATTCAAGACGATGTTTTGAAAGGGCACGGCTTCACCTGCTCTGAGAACTTGAAGTGTGACAGGCTTTGTAACAGGGCACGACTTCAGTCGTGCCGCAAACGCCAAAAAAGAACCGGGCTTTAGCCCCTGAGGGAATTTCAACAATAGTTTGAATTTTCTTCGGCGCTAAAGCCCGAATTTTTGATTCATTCTCAGTTAAAATCATCTCGGCATTTTTTTGGAGAAGAAAAATGGCCATCGTAGCAGGAGTGGATTTCGGCACGCTCAGCGTGCGCGTCACCATCATGGACAGCGAGCGCGGACGCCTGGGCACCGCGCTCGCCAACTATCCGCTGCACCGCCGCCGCGAGGACCCAGACTTCGCCACGCAGGCCCACGCCGATCAGATGAAGGCGCTCGTCTCCGCCACGCGCGCGGCCATCAAAGAGGCCGGCATCGCGGGCAATCGCATCGCGGCCATCGCGCTGGACACCACCGGATCGAGCGTCGTCCCCGTGGACGCAAAGATGAAGCCGCTCGACGACTACTATCTCTGGTGCGACCATCGCGCCCACGCCGAGGCCCGCCAGATCACCGCCCTCGCGCACGCGGAAAAGCTCGAAGCCATCGACTGGTGCGGCGGCGTCTACTCGCACGAGTGGGGCTTCGCCAAGCTGCTCCACTGGCTGCGCAACAACCCCGGCAAGCGCGACAAATTCGCCTCCGCCTTTGAGCACTGCGACATGGTCGCGGCCACCCTCTGCGGCATCACCGATCCCAAGCTCGTCAAGCGCAGCGTCTGCGCCATGGGCCACAAATGGATGTGGAATCCCAAGTGGGGCGGCCTGCCGCCGCAGGAGTTCCTCTCCAAGCTCGACCCGCTCTTCGACGGCGTGCGCGAAAAGCTCGCCGGCGACTACCTTACCTCCGATCACCTCGCCGGCAAACTGGCGCTCCGCTGGGCCGATGAGCTGGGCCTGCGCTCCGGCATTCCCATCCCCGTCGGCGCATTCGACGCGCACTGGGACGCTCTCGGTGCCGGATGCCGCGAGGGCGACGTCGTCAACGTTGTCGGCACCTCCACCTGCATCATCGCCATGAGCCGCAAAACCGAGCTGATCCCCGGCGTCTGCGGCGTCGTTCCGGGCAGCGTCCATCCGCAATTCACCGGCATCGAGGCAGGCCTCTCGGCCACTGGCGACATCTTCGAGGCCATCGCCCGCCGCGCCGGGACCAATGTCGTTGAGCTCTCCAAAGGCCTGGAGGCCTATAAGCCTGGCCAGACCGGCCTGCTGCGCCTCACCTGGGATAACGGCGACCGCACCGTCCTCGTCAATCCCGAACTCGGCGGCGTCACCTTTGGCTGGAATATGGTCCACACCGCGCAGGACGAGCTCTTCGCGGCCATCGAAGGCACGGCCTTCCACACCCGCATCATCTTGGAGCGCATGGCCGAGTATGGCGTGCCGGTCCAGCGCGTCATCAACGCCGGCGGCATTCCGCAGAACAACGCGGTGCTCAATCAGGTCTACGCCGACGTCCTCGGCAAGCCCGTCCTGGTTCCGGCGGGCGTGCCCACCAGCCGCGGCTCGGCCATCGTCGCCCTGCTCGCCGCCAAGGCCGTCCAATCCATTGAAGAGGCCCAGGCCATGCTCTGCCTGCCCTTCAATATCGTCAAGCCCCGCCCCGCCGCCACGGCCATCTACGAGCGCCTCTTCGCCCTCTATCGCCAGGCCTACTTCGCGCTCGGCCAGCGCTCCGCCGAGGCCGTGCAGTTAGGCGACATCCTCCCCGAACTGCGCAAGATCGCCGCAGAGGTTGCCGAGCAGGCGTAAACAATGCTGATTGAGCTTCGCCGCATCCCAGGCTCCAAATGCGAAACCTGGGATGCGGCCTCTAAAACCGCGATTGATGCGGAAGCTTCCTGAACAACTTACTCAACCGTGATGGTGAAGGTCTGCGTGATCGAACCTGTGCCGAGCGTGTAAGTCGCCACATACGTATTGACGCCAGTACTCAGCGCAATGCCGTTGATCGCACGCGATGTTGAAGTGAAGCTGTTGGGTCCGGTCCAGCTCCATGTTCCACCTGTAAGAGGCCAAGGACCAAGGTTCACCGTCGAGCCGGCTGCTACGGTTGCCGTGTTGGTCTGCTGCCATGCGCCGCCGTTTACTTGCAGATAAGGCACGATCGGGTCGACCGTAACAGTAAAGTTCTGTTGGGCCTTGCATCCGCTGGTGTTGGAATATGTGGCCACAAACAAGTCGGTGCCAACGGTCAATGGGATCGTGTTGAGTTGCCGAGCGGTAGACGTGAACCCATTGGGACCTGTCCAGCTCCATGTTCCACCGGTATAGGGCCAAGGGCCAAGATCCAGAACCGCGGAGGTAGAGGTGGCAGATACGCTGGATTCCAGAACCCACGCGCCGTTCACATAGATATACGGTGTGATGGGCGTGGGCGTGCAAGTGGCCGATCCCGTGTTGTTGTTCGATACCGCGACATTCGCTGGGATGTAGTTGTTGGAGGCGACGTACTCGTAGTCGTGCCAGTTGGTGGTGGCAGGGTTGGCGCCGGAATTGGAAATCTCCAGGCGCAGCGCGTCGTACTCAATGCCTTGCTGCAACGGCGCACTTGTGGGTGTATTGCCGGGTTGCTGGGTGAGGGTGAAGGTGAGCACGTTGTCGCCGCCGTTGGCAACCAGGTAGGAGGTTGGCCATTCAAAGACAACCCACTGGTAATAGCCTGAGAAGCCGCTGCGCTCCATGGCGTCGCTGACGTTGATGACATTCCAGGTCAGCGGGTGTCCATTCAGCGAGACGGTCAGGCTTTGCTCCACAGAGGCCAGGCCAACCGATAGATCGACAAAGCCGCCCTGCGCCATCTGCGCGGCGGTGGTGGCAAAGTGGACCTGCCAGGGTGGAACCGTCGTGGTGACGCCGTTGGTCCCGGTTGCCCCGGGGAGGCTGCTCACATAAGAGGGAATGGTGTTGTTATAGTTGTCGGTTGTGTCGTTCGAAGCGTCGTACAGATAAGGATCGAATTCTGACCACTGGATGTAGTTCCATTTTGTAAGATCGTTGGTTGCCGGGGTGGTGCCTACCGCCGTTGCGTAGTAATTCACCGCACCCTTTGTGGCCGCAAAATCCGCCCAGTAATTCCAGGTGCCTTGATACTCTCTGTCGTCGCAGCCCGCGCAGGAGCCTGTGTCGCCGTAGTTGTTGGTGCCATGCAGGAACTCATGCGCGGAGCGGTCAGGAGTTCCGATCGTCCAGATGGGAGCGGCGCCGCTGGGGCTGAAGTTCTCCGGGGTGAAGGTAACGCTCGGAGTGGTGGTCTGGCCCGCCGTAACGGCGATGCCGTCCTTGCGCAACTGGCCCCATTCGCCCAGTACATACCCGCTCAACCGGTAGTTGCCCGGAGTGACATTGTCAATGGTTCCGTTGCCGCTGGCGTTCAGGGCTGTCCAATACTGGTTGCCCAAAGACGAGTACTGCATATCCGTATTTGGATCGCTCAGAACCGCCCACGCGGTGTTCGCCGAACTGGAGCCGCCGCCACTGATTGCCGTTGATACGGTTCCGCGTCCCGCGCCATTCGGAACGTAGCCGTACCCTTGCAGAACAGTGTCGAGAGCGAAAAGATTCAGGCCGTTGGCAACTTCGGTCTGCGCGTCCGCATACATATTGGCAGGCGTTGTGATATTGCCGCCAAAGGCGTTGACATGGAAGCCTATCGGACCCCAAATGCGGGTCGCGCTAACTCCCTGCGGAGGCCCCCAGCCGATATCATTGGCCAGATGGCCGGATAGAATCTCGCCCATCAGGATACCCCCGGTGTAAGTAAGATTCTGCTTGGTCGGGCCGCCCGGATAGCTTTCCATGGTCGGCATCACAACCCATGCGCCAAACTGGCTGCCATACTCGCCGTTTACCTGAGCCAGATACTCATAGGACGAGTAATCGTACTTGGTTTCAAACTCGCGGCCAAAACCCGCGGGAAGCGATACGCCATGCAGATCCTGAACGGCATTCTGTACGTTGCGGCCTGCTTCCGCATTCTCAGCTGCGGTGGTCGTCGGCTGGGTGATTTCGGTCGCGCCCAGATTATTCAATCCTGAATTGACCAGATAATAGGTGGTGAACGCCGAACTGGCGCGGAAGAGGTATTGGATCTGGCCAAAGCCGCCGGCAGGCGCTGTCGCGGTGCGGCTTGTAACGTAGTAGGTCCACACGGTGGCATCATTGGGAGCCAGAATGAAATGCTCCGTAATCGTGAACGGGTTGGTTCCTCCTTCTGGCCACGTAATCCACCAATCCAGGTAGCGCCCCTGGTCCAGGTGATAACTTGCCGTCGGTGTTACGCCGCTCGGCGCCGCGGTGATCCCGGTGAAGCCCGTGGCTGTGTTGTCCATATTGATGCCGCCACTGACAAGATTGGTGCTCGGATAGGCAGCCAGGTAGAGACTCGATATGCCTCCACCGGTTGAACTCCAGTCCAATGAAATGGCTCCGTTGGAAATCTTCCAGTCGTCGGCGGTGGCAGTGTTGATCGTCAGTTGTGCTTGCGAGAGTTGCAGCGCGCCGCCTAGAAAGGCGGCAAGGATAGAGAGGGAATACTTGTTCCGCATGGGTTCTCCAATGGAAAAACAGTGGATTTGAGATTGTAAAACGCTCTGATTTGCTGGAACAGCCACTCGAAGAGGGGCATTCGAAAACATTCAGAACACAAAGTAAACGTTTTCTATCACGGTTAGCATATTAGCTCGGCTAAATTTGAGTTGTCAAGAAAAATTATGATGATTATTATTACAGTTATCCAGCTATAAGATAGATATATTTAGGTGGTTTTCGAGGCCTAGCAGCTCGTCTTGGGAGGCGATCCTCTGAAATGCCCGTGAAAGGGTTTTCTCAAACAAAGTCAGACTGAGCACCTTTAGGATTTGGTAGAGAATGGGCGGGTGGCGCAGATCCCATTGAATGAAATGAACTGAAACTGAGTGCCCCAGGTCCAAGGTCCCCACGGACAGGTCTTCGTCCGTGGGGTGGAGATCCGGATTTTCGCACCTGGGAGACCACCTCGACCCTACCTATATTTCTTTAGGAATTTTGCTGAGAATTATGACTCGCTCATGCAAACTAGGAATGAGAAGGAGAAAAGATGAACAGCAAGGAAAGGGCGACAACCGTCTCCTCGGCAGAGTTTTCCCCTCCAAAGGCACCCTCCCGCCCCCCCCCCCCCGGGGTGCGTTCTCTTTTTGTTCGCTTTTATCCAGAAGTCTACAGACCCATCTTCCAGCGCATTCTGCGCCGTGACAATGACGTCGATGTGGGAGGTGTGGCGAATGTCTGTCAGACGATTCGCCTCTTGCTGAGAGGTTCGAATGCGCCGCGCCAGTCGGGTTTACAGGCTGCGGAAAAGCTCGATAAAGAGTCCGGAAGTGTCAGGGCACGGCTTCGGTCGCGCCGATAAGGCCCATAGAATCAATAGGGCTTTAGCCCCTGCGGAATGCGGTTGCGCCAGACAAGCTATGTGGAGGTCTCGTGAAAAAGCCTTCAGCTAAAAGCTGATCGCTGATAGCTGAAGGCTGATAACTGACAACTAAGAACTACCGGTTCTTGGCGACTTCTTCCACGGTCACCGGATCAAGGAACGGCATCGCGGCGCGCAGCTCCTTGCCCACGATTTCAACCGGATGCTTGGCTTCGGCTTCGCGGAAGGCTAGGAACTCCTTGCGGCCGGAGTTCTGGTCGGCCAGGAAGCGCTTCGCAAACGAGCCGTCCTGAATCTCCGCCAGAATCTGGCGCATCGCCTTGCGGCTCTCGTCGTTGATGACGCGCGGCCCAGAGACATAATCGCCCCATTCGGCTGTGTCCGAGATCGAGTAGCGCATATAGGCAAGGCCGCCGCGATAGATCAGATCGACGATCAGCTTCAGTTCGTGCAGGCACTCGAAGTAGGCGCTTTCGGGCTGATAGCCGGCTTCGACCAGCGTCTCAAAGCCTGCCTTGATCAGCGCGCTAACGCCGCCGCACAGCACTGACTGCTCTCCGAAGAGATCGGTCTCAGTCTCTTCCTTGAAGGTCGTCTCCAGAACGCCGGCGCGCGTTCCGCCGATGCCTTTCAAGTAGCTGAGATTGAGCGCGTGCGCTGTGCCCGTCGCGTCCTGGTGGATGGCGATAAGGCACGGCACGCCGCCGCCCTCCATGAAGACTTCGCGCACGCGATGGCCCGGCGACTTGGGCGCGGCCATGCCTACGTCCACGCCCTCGGGTGGAACGATGGTCTTGTAATGGATGTTGAAGCCGTGCGCGAACATCAGCATCTTGCCTGGCGTCAGATTCGGTCCAATCTCTTCGGCATAGAGTTTGGCCGCGGTCTGATCCGGGACGAGGACCATGATCACGTCGGCCCACTTGGTGGCCTCGGCAACAGTAGTTACTTCCAGGCCGGCCTTCTGCGCCTTGGCGATGGACTTGGAATTCGCGGCGAGACCCACTTTGACATGGACGCCGGAGTCCTTGAGGTTGAGAGCGTGGGCGTGCCCCTGCGAGCCGTAGCCGATGATGGCTACCTTCTTGGCTTGAATCAGGGATAGGTCGGCATCGTGATCGTAGTACGTCTTCGCCATGGTTTTCCTTTGCTTTCTTGGTTAAATTTTGGGAATCTCTGATCAATCAAACAAAAACAATCTCAGGTCCTTCGACTCACTTCGCTCGCTCAGGAGGACAGCACTGAGTGATTATTGCGGCTCGGCCACGCCCTCTTCAACCTCATCAGGCTCATCCGCGCCCACATTCATCGCCTTCAGCACGCCGCTGGTGTGATGGCCGCGGCGCATGGTCAGCTTGCCGCTGCGGCAGATCTCGAGGATGCGCCCCTCACCTTCGTTGAGCACCTGGATCAGCCCTTCAATCTTGCTCTCCACTCCGGTCATCTCGATAATCATCGATTCCGGCGCCAGGTCCACAATGCGTGCGCGGAAGACCTCGACCAGTTCGAAGACCTGCGAGCGCGTGCGCGGCGTGGCGGCCACCTTGATGAGCGCCAGCTCGCGCGTCACCGAAGGCGCCTGGGCAATGTCGTCCACATCCACGACATTCTCCAGTTTATACAGGCTGGCCTGGATGCGATGGCCGGCCTCGGCCGAAGCTTCCGCGACCACGGTCATGCGCGACAGCCCAGCCCGCTCACAACTGCCGACGGTCAGCGATTTGATGTTGATATTCAGGCGGCGGAAGAGCGAGGCCACGCGCGTCAGCACGCCGGGCAGATCTTCCACGTAAGCAACAAATGTGTGCAGCATAATTCAGCCTCTAGCTTCTAGCTTTCAGCCTTCAGCTATCAACTCTCAGCCGCAAAAAACAACAAGCTGAAAGCTGATAGCTGAAGGCTGGTTCTTAGGATTCTTCCAGCGGGTCTTTGGCGCCCGGCCGACGGATCATCTCGTGCAGCGCGCTGCCGGCAGAGACCATCGGATAAACTGAGTCTTCCTTCTCCACCTTGAAGTTGAGCAGGAATGCACCCGGCGCCGAGCGAGCCGCATTGACAGCTTCATCCACTTCTCCGCGCGTGCTGACAGTGAGGCCGGCAATGCCGTGCGCATCCGCTAGCTTGACGAAGTCCGGGCTGACCATCGGCGTGGCTTCGTAGTTCTTCTCATAGAAAAACTCCTGCCACTGGCGCACCATGCCCAGGTAGCCGTTATTGATCACGGCGATGTTAATCTTGATGCCTTCCTGCACGATGGTCGCCAGCTCGGCCGCGGTCATCTGGAAGCCGCCGTCGCCTACGATCACCCAGACCTCTTTCTCAGGGCAGGCAGTCTTCGCACCGATCGCCGCAGGCAGCGCAAAGCCCATTGTGCCCAGGCCGCCCGAGGTAATCAGCGAGCGCGGCGTCTCGTGATGGTAATACTGGGCCTCCCACATCTGATGTTGGCCTACGTCAGTGACGATGATGGCATTGCCGCCAGTGATGCGCCAGATGTCGTGAATTACGTGCGCCGCGTAAAGGTGCCCTGAGTCGGGCAGGTTCTTGATGTCGCGCACCGCCGAACTGCCCTTGCTGTCATCGATGGTCTTGAGCCACGCCGAACCGTCGCGGCTGCTGATCTGCGGCAACAGGCTCTCCAGCACCTCGCGGAGATCGCCGATCAGCGGCACGTCCACCTTGATGATCTTGTTGACCTCGGCGGGGTCCACTTCAATGTGAATCTTCTTCGCCTTCTGCGCGTAAGTTGAAACCGCTCCCGTCACGCGATCATCAAAGCGCATTCCGCAGGCGATTAGCAAATCGGCGTCCTGAATTGCGTGATTGACCCACGACTCGCCATGCATGCCCATCATGCCCAGATTCAGCGGATGCGAAGCAGGAAATGCGCCCAGGCCCAGCAGCGTCATAGCAACGGGCGTCTGCGTGCGCTCAGCCAGCGCGCGCACTTGGCTCTCCGCGCCGGATTCGATGATGCCGTGGCCGGCCAGTATCACCGGACGCTTGGCGTTGCGGATCAGCTCCGCCGCCTGCGCGAGTCCAGACTCTTCCACCTTGCGCATCGGATGAGTGCGATGCGCGCGCGGCTTGGCGGCCTCAAAGTCAAACTCGGCCGTGCCCTGCTGCGCGTCCTTGGTGATATCAACCAGCACTGGGCCAGGTCGCGCGGACTTCGCAATCTGAAAGGCATAGCGAATCGCCGCAGCAATATCCTCCGTACGGCTGACGAGGATGTTGTGCTTGGTCACCGGCAGCGTGATGCCGGTAATATCCACTTCCTGAAAGGCATCACTGCCCAGAACTTTGCTCGATACGTTGCCCGTGATGCAAACAACCGGAATCGAATCGAGCATCGCCGTGGCAATGCCGGTGACGAGATTCGTCGCGCCGGGACCGCTCGTTGCAATCGCTACGCCCACTTTGCCCGAAGCGCGCGAGTAGCCGTCGGCCATATGCGCCGCGCCCTGCTCGTGCCGCACCAGCGTGTGGTGTATGGGAAACTTGCGCAGCGCGTCATAGACGGGCAGAATGGCGCCGCCCGGATAACCGAAGACGTCGGTGACGCCCTCACCCACCAGCGTGGCCCACACAATCTCCGCGCCAGTCAGGCGCGCGGGCGGTTGATTCAGTGCTTGCGTGTTGGCGTCATTTCCCATGGGGAACTCCTTTAAGTGGACTGTGAATAGTGGTCAGTGAACAGTTAGTTTTTTGCCTTCAGCCATCCAGCCTGATCGTGCTTGGCTTCAAATGCATCCAGCGCTGCCGCGTGCCGCAAAGTCAGGCCGATGTCGTCCAGTCCTTCGATCAAACAGAACTTGCGGAAGGGATCAACCTCAAAGCTGGCCTTGAAGCCGAGGCTGTCGGTCACAGTCTGTTCTTCCAGTGAGACAGTGAGCTGATAATTTGCAACCATCTTCGCATTGTTCATCAGCTGATTGACCTGCTCTTCGCTCAAACGAACCAGCACAATGCCGTTCTTGCCCGCATTCGAAAAGAAAATATCTGCAAACGATGGCGCAATCACCACGCGAAAACCGAAGTTCTCCAGCGCCCATGCAGCGTGTTCGCGGCTCGATCCGCAGGCGAAGTTCTTGCCTGCAATCAGAATCCGCGCGCCCTTGTAGCGCGGATCATTCAGCACGAAGGCAGGATCAGGCTCGCCCGCCGCATTGTTGCGCCAGTCGTAGAACAGAAAATCGCCGTAGCCGGTGCGCTCAATGCGCTTGAGAAACTGCTTGGGAATAATCTGGTCGGTGTCCACATTCGCGCGGTCGAGCGGAGCGGCCAGTGAAGTCAATGTCCGAAAGGGTTCCATTATGCCTTTACCTCCCAGTTGCGAATATCAACAAAATGCCCGGCAATCGCGGCCGCCGCAGCCATCTCCGGGCTGACCAGATGCGTGCGTCCGCCGCGTCCCTGGCGGCCTTCGAAGTTGCGATTGCTGGTGGATGCGCAGCGCTCGCCGGGTTGCAGAATGTCAGGGTTCATCGCAAGGCACATCGAGCAGCCTGGCTCGCGCCATTCAAAACCCGCCTCGCGGAAGATGCGGTCCAGGCCCTCGGCTTCGGCCTGCGCCTTCACCGCCTGCGAGCCGGGAACCACCATCGCGCTCACATGCGTACTGACCTTGTAACCAGCGGCGAACTTTGCCGCGGCGCGCATATCTTCAATGCGCCCATTGGTGCAGGAGCCAATGAATACGCGGTCGATGGGAATTGCATTCAGCGGAGTCCCTGCTCTTAAATCCATATACTCAAGAGCGCGTTCCAAGCCTTTGCGCCCTTGCTCAGTCGGCGCGGAACTCGGATTGGGAACTGTTGCCGTAATCGGCGCAACCATGCCGGGACTGGTTCCCCAACTCACATACGGCGCCAGCGTCGATGCGTCAATCGTCAGTTCGCGATCGAACTTTGCGCTCTCATCGCTGACCAATTTGCTCCATTCGGCGACGGCCTCTTCCCAAGATGCGCCTTGCGGGGAGTGGCGGCGGCCCTTGAGATAAGCGAAGGTCGTCTCATCGGGAGCAATCATGCCCGCCCGCGCGCCGGCTTCGATGCTCATATTGCAGACCGTCATGCGGCCTTCCATCGAGAGCGCGCGGATCGCCGAACCAGCGTACTCGATCACGTAGCCTGTAGCGCCGTCGGTGCCGATTTGGCCGATGATCGCCAGAATCATGTCCTTCGCCGTCACGCCCTTGGGCAACTCGCCTTCAACCGAAATGCGGAAGGTCTTGGGCTTCGATTGCGGCAGAGTCTGCGTGGCCAGCACGTGCTCCACTTCGCTGGTGCCGATGCCGAAGGCCAGTGCGCCAAAGGCTCCATGCGTCGCCGTATGCGAGTCGCCGCAGACAATCGTCATCCCCGGCTTGGTCAGCCCCAACTCCGGCCCAATAATATGAACCACGCCTTGATCCGGCGAATCCACGCCATACAGTTCAATGCCAAACTCGGCGCAGTTCTTGTTCAGTGTGGAGATCTGCTTGGCCGCGATCTCATCAATGATGTTGAGCCGCCCAGCAATCGTCGTGGGCACGTTATGATCGACCGTCGCGATACATCGATCCGGCCTGCGCACCGTGCGCCCCGTCAAACGCAGCCCCTCGAAGGCCTGCGGCGAAGTCACCTCGTGCAGCAGTTGCAGGTCGATGTAGAGCACAGTTGGCTCGCCCTGCGGCTCAACCACCACGTGCTTCTCCCAGACCTTTTCAAACAATGTTTTTGGTTCGCTACTCATTGGATTCCTCATCTTCAAAATGAGCGGTTATCCCACCCTACCCGCCAAAACAAAAGCGCGGCGAGTGTGGGGCACCCAAGTTTGATCTGTCGTAAGACCAGCTGATCACTGACCACTGTCTCTACTTCAACAGTTCCTTCACCGTCTCCCGCACCTTCGCGCCGATCTCGCGCGTGCCGAGCACGGTCAATCCTTCGGGGTTGGTGCGCGCCAGATCCTGCGTACGGAAGCCCGCTTCGAGCACCATGCGTACCGCCTTCACAATCGCATCGGCTTCGGCTTCCAGCCCGAAGGAATAACGCAGAAGCAGAGCGCCGGTCAGGATGGTGGCCAGCGGATTGGCTATGTTCTTGTTGGCGTGTTTGGGCGCGGAGCCGTGCGCCGGCTCATACAAATTGATCTTGCCGCCGACGGTCCCGGAGGGCAGCATGCCCAACGAGCCAGTAATCACGGAAGCCTCGTCGGTGAGGATGTCGCCAAAGGTGTTCTCCACCACCACCACATCGAAGTCGCGCGGACGCTTCATCAGGTGCATCGACATCGCGTCAACGAACTGGTGCTCCAGTTCGACATCGGGAAATTCCTTGGCAACCTCGATCACCGTGTCGCGCCATAGCTGAGAGACTTCCAGCACATTGGCCTTGTCCACGCTAGTAAGCTTCTTGCGGCGCTTTTGTGCGAGCTTAAAGGATGTGCGGGCCACGCGCTCCACTTCGGCGCGGGTGTAGACCATGGTGTTGAAGGCCACGCCCTTTTCCTTGTTCCACTCGCGCGGCTTGCCGTAATACAGGCCGCCCAGCAGCTCGCGGACAAACATGATATCCGTACCATCGATGATCTCCGGCCGAAGCGGGCTATTGACCGTCAACTCCTTGAAAGCGAATACAGGACGAAGATTGGCGAAACCGCCCAAGTGGGCGCGTAGTCCCAGCAGACCGGCTTCGGGGCGCGTGCTCGTGGGAAGCGAATTGAACTTGTCGTCACCCACTGCCCCGAGAAATACGGCTTCGGAATCGAGCGCGGCAGCAACGGTGTCGGCTGGCAGAGGCGTGCCATCCTGATCGATCGCTACGCCGCCAATGCGCTTGTAGTCGAGCTGCAACGTGTGGCCGCCGGCCTGCACTGCCTCTTGCAATACTGCGATGCCCTGCTCGGTGATTTCCGGGCCAATGCCGTCTCCTGGGGTTACCAGTACTTTCAACTTCATTCTTGCTCTCCTTATCCTTCGATTGTAGAAGGTTTTCCCGTCTACCTGCCACCCCATAAGGTTGCCGGCAAATATTAATCCAGTTCTGAGACGGGTTCCCGGCGCTTGTCGCGCACAGAATCGGGCAGAAGCCCGACCAGATCGTAGTCGTAGATGTTCTTCTTGCGGTCGGCCAGCGCCACAAAGCGGTAGTAGGTGTGTTGCAATTCGTCGCGGGTGAGCGTGTAGCCCAACTGCTCGATGCGATTGCGCAGCGCCGCGCGCCCCGAGTGCTTGCCCAGCACCAGATGATTGTGCGCCACGCCCACCAGCGCCGGGGTCATGATCTCATAGCAGAGCGGATTGGCCAGCATTCCGTGCTGATGAATGCCGGACTCGTGCGCAAAGGCGTTATCGCCCACAATGGCTTTGTTCGGCGAAGGCCGGAAGGTGATCAACTGGCCTAGCACCTGGGCGGTTGGATAAAGCTGCTTCAGATTCAAGCCGCTGGTCACGCCGAAGCGGTCACCGCGCACATAGAGCGCCGCGGCAATCTCTTCCAGCGCCGCATTGCCCGCCCGTTCGCCGATGCCGGTTATGGTGCACTCCACCTGCCGCGCACCCGCTGAGATTGCGGCCAGAGAATTGGCGACTGCCAGCCCTAGATCGTCGTGGCAGTGCGAAGAGAGTATGATGCCCTGCGCGTCGATGGCAGGCACGCGCTCGCGCACCTCGCGGAACATTTGCCCATACTCTTCCGGCGTCGTGTAGCCCACCGTGTCGGGCATGTTGATCGTCGTCGCCCCGGCCTCGATGGCGATGCGCACCATCTCCACCAGAAAATCCTGGTCCGAGCGCGTCGCGTCCTCGGGCGAAAACTCCACGTCATCAACCAGCGAACGCGCCAGACGCACCGATTCGCCCGTCAAATCCAAAGCCTCCTGGCGGCTGATCTTTAGCTTGTACTCGAGATGCAGATCGCTCGACGCCAGGAAAACGTGGATGCGTGCGCGGTCGGCAAATTGCAGCGCCCGCGCCGCCATCTCGATGTCTTCCTTCTTGGCGCGGGCGAGCGATGCGATGCGCGGCTTGTGAATCGCCTGCGTAATCGTGGCGATGGCCGCGAAGTCACCCTCAGAGGCCATCGCGAAGCCGGCCTCGATGATGTCCACGCCCAGATCCTCCAGCGCGTGCGCCATGGTCAGCTTTTCCTGCGTGGTCATCGAGCAGCCCGGTGATTGCTCGCCGTCGCGTAGCGTGGTGTCGAAGAAGAATACCTGATTCCCGGATTTGGTAGCGTCTGTCAACGGAGTGCCTCTCGTGATTGAATCCAGTCTTTCGCATTGGGCGTCCATAACGCAAATTTATAATTCTTTGATAAGTTATTAATTATTGTTATGATAATTAATCTGCATTTGGAGCCTTTATGGAACTACATCAGCTGGAAACCTTTCTCGCCGTAGCCGAGGAGCGCAGCTTCTCCCGCGCGGCTGTGCGCCTGCGTCGCACGCAGCCTGCGGTCAGCCAGGTGATTCGCAAACTCGAAGCGGACATCGGCGAAACGCTCTTTGACCGCGCCGCGCGCGATGGCTCTCTGACGGCGTCCGGCGTACTCTTGCGCGACTATGCGCTGCGCCTGCTTGCCCTGCGCCGCGAGGCATCGAGCGCCCTCGGCGAACTGAAGAGCCTGGAGAGCGGCCGCCTGCAACTGGCGGCCAACGAGTACACATGTATGTACCTACTCCCCGCCATCGACCGCTACCGGCGCGAGTTTCCGCACATCACCGTCGCCGTACACCGCATGCTCGCTTCGCATATTCCTGACGAACTGAATCTGCGCACCTTCGAGCTGGGCATGCTCAGCTTCCGACCCGATCCGGTCCACTTCCGCTCCATCGCCGTCTACGCAGACACGCTGGCCTGTATTGTCAGCCCCAACCACGCTCTGGCAGGCGCCAAACGCGTTTCCATAAGCCAGCTCGGCGAAGAGACATTCATCGCGCACAACGTCGCCTCGCCCTTGCGCAAGCGAGTCATCGAGGCCTTTCAGCGCCATCGCACACCGCTCAACATGGCCATCGAGCTGCCCACCATCGAGGCCATCAAGCGCTTTGTCGCCATGGGCAACGGCGTCGCGCTGGTCCCTCATCTGACCGTTGCGCAAGAACTGGAGAGAGGAGACCTGGTACGCATCCCGGTTGAGGATCTCGAAGCCCGGCGCATCCTGCGCCTCGTCCATCGCCGCCAAACCACGCTCTCGTACGCCGCCCGCGCCTTCTTGCGCACCATAAAAACACTGGCCCAAGAGCAAGGCCCGCCCTTCTACTATCAGGTGGAGCGCGCGGTTTGAATCATATTCGTTCTCTGAATCTCAATATTCTGTGATCCTGAGCGAAGTTTAGCGCGTTCTTCGCGCCAAACGGAGTCGAAGGATCTGCGGTTTCAAAGCACATTTCTTAAATAATCTCTTAACGCTGATCCGAATGAACCGATGTGGGATAGTGACATCCAAGCGAAAAGAACACTAATCACTTCCGCCTCCACCATCTCCGCCCCCACCGTCGCCTCCGCCGTCACCGCCCGCATCGCTACCGCTGTCGCTGGACGAATCCATGCCTTCAGCCTCGCTTTCCGTGGTCGTATCGGTAACCTCTTCATTGTTCGTGGCAGTTGATTCTTCCTGAACCTCTTCAGTAGGCCTGCCATCTTCTTCGACAACAACCTTGGAAGTCGCAGACATTCCCGAAGGAGTTGTAGTAACTCGCGACCAGCTTCCATTGCTGAATGAGCCGTCTCCGCCGCCTGCGTCTCCGCCGGTATACTCCCATTCGGAAAAGCCGTTGCTGTCGTGACTGCGAGTATAGTAATGGCCATCCTCCGCACGGTAGATCTTGCCGAGCTCCTTCTTTTGTTGCCGGTGCCTTGAACTTACACCCACGACCACGAGAATCAATATGACCATGACAACCAGAAAACCGGCAGCAAATTTTTTACTTTCTTCTTCCGCCATCGCTCTTCTCTTCTGGAACGTAGTCAAAGAAGTGATCCGCCGCGTTCCCCACAATTCAATTTAACACCGAGAAAGGATAGCTGTTAGCATTCATTCCTCGGACCGAAAGGCCACTGCACGCACCGTAGCTCTCTGGACACCACCAGATGACTAGTGCTATGACTATATGAGCGGAGATTCCCCATGGTCTGGCAGGTCTACGACGCAAAAGCACGCTTTAGCGAGTTCCTCGACGCCACTCTCAAGGACGGCCCGCAGATCATCACCAAGCGGGGGGTGGAGGCCGCTGTGCTGATCTCCATCGACGAGTGGAAGCGGTTAAAACGGATGGCGAAGCCTTCGCTCAAAGAAATTCTGCTTGATCCAGGCGGTCCTCGCTTTGAAGACTTTTTGCCTCCACGCGGTCAAAATCCTGGCCGTACTACGGTCGAGTTTGAGTAAGCCGGATGTATCTTCTCGACACGAATATCATCTCCGAGACACGCAAGCCGCGGCCACATCCTGCCGTTCTGGCCTGGATACGCTCCGTTGCGGAAAGCGATCTTTATCTTGCAGCCGTTACCATCGGCGATTTGCAAAAGGGCGTGGAATTGACACGGAGGCAGAATCCGCAGAAGGCCGAAGAGATCGGTGAATGGGTAGCGCGCATCTCCTCGATCTACCACATCCTGCCCGCCGACGAGACGGTCTTCAAGGAATGGGCGAGAATGTTAAAAGGCCGAACGGAGCCGAAATGGGAAGATGGCTTGATTGCAGCCACGGCCCGTGTGCACCGCCTAATTGTCGTCACTCGCAATGTGAAAGACTTCACCCCCTTTGATGTGGATATCTTCAATCCATTTCCCATCGGCACAGGAGAATAGTTTGATTGCAGGAACACCACCCCTGATCGGCGTCCTGGCCATTCAAGGCAACTACGCCAGCCACGCGCAAGCTCTGACAGAGGCAGGCGCAATTCCCGCCGAGATCCGCAAGCCCGATCAGCTCACCGGCATCGATGGCCTGGTGCTGCCCGGCGGCGAGTCCACCACCATGCTGAAATTCCTGGAAAAGCATGGCTTCTTTGCGGCTTTGCAGGAGTTTTGCGCCGCCAAACCCGTCTTCGGCACCTGCGCCGGAGCGATTCTGCTGGCGCGGGAAGTTCTCCATCCACCGCAACGCTCCCTGGGGTTGATCAATGCAACCGTCGAGCGCAACGCCTACGGCCGCCAAATCGACTCAGCCATCCTTACCGCTCAAACCAAGCTCGCAGGCGGCCCACTGGAGATGGTCTTCATCCGTGCCCCGCGCATCGTCTCCGTTGGCCCCGAAGTGGAGGTCCTTGCCCTGCGCGACGGCTTTCCCACGCTGGTTCGCCAGGGCCACATCATGGCCGCCACCTTCCATCCCGAGCTTTCCCACGACCGCCGCGTCCACCAGCTCTTTGTCGCGTCCATCACGCAGCCCGGCATATGATTATGTCCCAATATGAGACAGCGAAGCAGCCAGGCATTGGATTGGAACGGCGAAGATTGAAATTTACTAAGCAGCGTGGAGCGTGTGAATTGGCTTGCTAGAATCGCAGCTATGCAATGCGAACTCTGTGGATCAGAAGCGGCTCAAAGCCATCTGGCGCGTGAAATGATGTTTGGCACCCGCAAGGAGTTTACTTATCTCGAGTGCTCCTGCTGCGGCCGCCTGCGCATCTCCGAGGAGCCGCCCAATCTTGGCGACTACTATCCATCCACGTACAACCCGTACAGCGTTGGAACTCAATCTGCTCTGAAGACGCAACTCAGACAGCAATTGGTTTCCTTTGCCATCCACCATCCATGGTTCGTAAGGGCCATCGCTCCTCAACGGTTCGTGACCGCCAAGCAGGCTCATGCGCTCAGACTCAAGCCAGAGATGCGCATTCTCGATGTTGGTTGCGGAGCCGGCATGCTGGTTCGCGATCTTCGCGCCGCCGGATTCAATGCGATTGGCGTGGACCGCTTTGCCCCCCAAATCTCCGACGCGCATGGCCTGGTCGTGAAGCAGTGCGAACTGCAGGATATTACTCAAGAGTTTGACTGCATACTTTTTAACCACTCCCTGGAACACATCAACGATCAAGTCGGCACGCTTCGGCTGGCGCAGTCCAAGTTGGCCAAGAACGGCATCTGCATTGTGCGCATTCCCATCGTCAACTGGGCATGGAAGGAGTACAAAACAGACTGGGTTCAATTGGATCCCCCGCGGCATCAAACGCTGCACACTGAAAAGAGTTTTGGACTGGCGGCGGAGCAAGCTGGATTTTCTGTCTTCGACACAGTCCATGACTCGCTTGATTTTCAATTCTGGGGATCGGAACTGATCCGTCTTGGCGTTCCCCTGGAAACCGGCATGGGTCGCCTCCCCGACTATTTTTCCAAGCAGCGCAGGCTGGAATTTTCCCGCCACGCGGAAGAGCTGAACCAGAAGCGTCTAGGCGATCAGGCCATTTTCTTCCTGCGGCGCATCGAGTGTTAATGGTCCGGTCGTTAGGCGAAGAAAAAAAGAACGACCCCCCGGGGGGGGGGTAGGTCATGCGGCGGCGGATTTTGGTGAAGCAGACGGCCGGCGATTCGCAGTGCTGGCAACCTGAGCGGCATAGAGGAGTCTGGCTCCGCCCGCGCCATCCACTGCGCCAATGAGCATGCCGTGCGCGACGCAGGCGATAAAATCACTGATATTTTGTTGGCCGGTGAGCGGCGGCAGAGCCTTGCGAAAGGCTTTTATCGCGACAAAGGCAGAATAGATATCGCCTTTTCCCTGGTCTTTGGCCGCCTGCTCGGCAGAGGCATAGGCGGTACAACAGAGCGCGACAGCGGGGTTTTCAACGGCTGGGATGAACGCGCCGGCTGCGGTCTGCGCGGTCTGAATTGGGGTGATTTTGGCCATGTTATTTTCTCCTCTTTGAGGCTTGATTGCGAGCCTTTTCTTCATTATGCGGAAGGGGAGTGGAATTATCTGCAAAGATTCGCAGTGTGAGAGAGAAGTTTTATTGGTAGTGGACAGTAGACAGTGGACAGTGGTCAGAAAATCGCTGGCTGAAGTGTGTGGATTCCCAGGTCCGAAAATCTGGACCTGGGGCACCCACAAATTATGAAATGGACAGACATGCGGCACCCGCCATCTGTCTACGAATCGAAGAAGACTCGATATTGTGCGTCTGTAATGCCGATATGTTTCAGGATGGTATGGAGCGTGGTTCTCTTCACTTCTTTGTGGTTGGGAATGGAGATCGTGTTCTCGTGGTTGGGATGAGTCATCACGATGTGGTTTCCATCGCGGCGAAGAATCCAGCCAAACTTCTCGAAGGCCTTCTGGTGTTCTTTCCCGCTGGCCAAAGGAAGTTCGGAGATGCCCATGGTTCAGGCCACCCGTAGATCCAGACTGGGATTTGCCGTTACTTTGATGGTTTGTTGGGAGGAGATTCCAACATACGAAGTGGATAGGGAGCGACGCCTAGCCGCATCGCGCACGCAATCTTCGAAGATGACGCTCAGGCAGGCGCGCACTGCATCCCGGATATTGACCTCAGCCTCTTCCAGCGTATCTCCCTCGGAGACACAGCCGGGAAGTTCCAGGCATTCGGCCACAAAAACCTTCTCTTCTGGAACTTCCCTGAAGACGAGCGTGAAGGCCATATCCGGAAAACTGACCTCATCCTTCACGAACTCTGCTACCGGACTCTTCAGGCTCATAGCGGCACTCCTGACCACAGTTCTGGGTTGCGAACTCCAGATCCAAGTCTCAATGGCTCAATCATACCACTGGAATGAATTCTCCGATAAGAAACAGGCGTGGACCGGGATGTCCACGCTACAGCCGGCCAGGAGGCCGGCGCTACAAGAGGTGCCTACCCCATCGCGTGCGGGTCGGGGGCGGTCTTCAGGCTTTTGTGGTGGCGGACGTCGGCACCTTGGACCCAGAAAATTACGTCTTCCGCGATATTAGTGGCGTGGTCGGCGATGCGCTCGAGAGCGCGGCTGATCATCAGCGCGTTCAGCGCCTGCGGGGCCAGATGGCTCTGCTCTTCCATCACTTTGGTCAGCGACTTGTACGCGGCGCGGTTCATGGCGTCCACGGCGTCGTCCATGGTGAGGATGGCGCGGGCCAGTTCGGGGTCGCCCTCGATGAAGGCTTGCAGGCTTTTGCGGACCATCTCGGCGGCCAGCTCGGCCATGCGCGGAATGTCCACCGGCAGATCGGCCTGGGCCATCTGCTCCATGTTGCGCACGCGCTCACTGATGGCTTTGGCCGCGTCGCCCACGCGCTCCAGGTCGGCGTTGATCTTGATAACGCTCAGGATGAAGCGCAGATCGACGGCCATGGGCTGCTCCATCGCCAGCAGGTCGAGAGCCGCCTGATCGATCTCGCGCTCCAACCGGTTGATGGCCAGCTCCGATCGATTGACCAGATCGCAGATGGAGAGGTCGCGCACACGATAGGCCTCAATGGCGCGCTGAATCGATTGCTCGGCCAAACCGGCCATGTGCAGCAGTTGTTCCTTCAATTCTTCCAGACTTTGTTGAAAGCGTATGCGCGTCATCCGAACCTGCCTGTGATGTAGTCTTCTGTGCGCTTGTCACTGGGGTTGGTGAAGATTTTGTGAGTCGAATCAAACTCGACCATGCGCCCATTCAGGAAGAATCCAGTCTTCTCCGCCACGCGCGCGGCCTGCTGCATGTTATGAGTCACAATCACGATTGTATATTGCGATTTGAGCTGAAAGATCAGGTCTTCAATCTTGGAGGTCGAGACCGGATCGAGGGCCGAGGCCGGCTCGTCCATCAGCAGGACTTCAGGGTCGACCGCGAGCGCGCGCGCAATGCACAGCCGCTGCTGCTGGCCGCCGCTGAGGCTAGCGCCGGATTTTTTCTTCAGGTCGTCCTTGACCTCATCCCAGAGCGCGGAGTTCTTCAGCGAACGCTCGACAATCTCATCCAGCACGTGGTGGTTACTATAGCCGTTCAGCTTGAGGCCGGCGGCCACGTTGTCATAGATGGACATGGTGGGAAAGGGATTGGGGCGCTGAAAGACCATGCCCACGCGGCGGCGAATCTCGACCGGCTTGGCGTCGGCGTAGATGTCCAGCCCGCCGATCACGACCGAGCCGGTGACGCGGGCGATGGGATTGGTCTCATGCATGCGATTCAGGCAGCGGACAAAGGTGCTTTTGCCGCAGCCGGAGGGGCCAATCAGCGCCGTCGCATGGTTGGCCGGGATATTCAGATTGATCTCCTGCAACGTGTGATTGGTGCCGTACCACGCATTCAGGTTGGTCACTTCAATGCCAACGCCCACTTAGCTTGCCCCTTTCAAGACGCCGCGGCTGGTGACATAACGGACCAGCGAGACGGCCAGCACAATCAGCACAATCAAAACCAGCGCCCCAGCCCACGCCAGCCGGTGCCATTCATCATACGGAGAGAGCGCGTAGACGTAGATCTGCAACGGCAAGGCGGCGATGGGTTCGCTGAGTTTCTCGCTCCATCCTACATTGCCGAAGGCGGTGAAGATCAACGGCGCGGTCTCGCCGGCTACACGGGCAAAGGCCAGCATGCAGCCGGTGATGATGCCGGGGGAAGCCGTGCGCACGGTGATGGAGAGCACGGAGCGCCAGTTGGGCACGCCCAAGGCCAGCGCCGCTTCGCGGACAGCGTTGGGCACCATCAGCAGCATCTCTTCCGTGGTGCGGCAGACGGTGGGAATCATCATGATGCCCAGCGCCACGCCGCCGCTGAAGGCCGAAAAATGCCCCTGCGGAACCACGACCAGAGAATAAACGGCAATGCCCATCACGATGGAGGGAACGCCGTTCAGCACGTCGGCGGTAAAACGAATGGCATTGGCCAGCTTGGTGCCGCGGCCGTACTCGGCCAGGAAGATGCCGCCGGCAATCCCGATGGGAATGCCGATCAGGCTGCCCACGCCCAGCAGGATGGCCGAGCCGAGGATGGCGTTGGCCATGCCGCCGCCCACCTCGCCCACGGGCACGGGATTGTGCGTGAAGAAGGCCCAATTCAGCGAGACTGCGCCCTTGTAGACCAGATAGACAAAGATCGCCACCAGCGGCGCGACGACCAACACCGTGGCCAGCACCGCCAAACCTGTGGCTAAGCCGTCGGTCAACGTCCGTATCTTCGCTCGCAGTTGATGTTCGTTGTTCAGAATCTTCTCCTAGCTGTCAGTTACCAGCTTTCAGCCTTTTCTCCACGGCTAAATTCGTGGCTTTTCAAAACTTCATCCTTGCAACTTCATGCTTCTGGCTGAAAGCTGAGAGCTGACGGCTGAAAGCTGCTTCTCAATGCACCGACGACGGCGTGCCGCGCGTGACCATCCAGACCAGCATTCTGGCAAAGGCGTTAACGATAATGGTCACGATAAAGAGCGCCAGGCCCAGTTCCATCAGCGCGCTCAGGTGCAAATCGCTCGATGCCTCGGCAAACTCATTGGCGATCACCGCCGACATGGTGCTGCCGTTGGCCAAGAGCGAGCGCTGAATCTGCGGGTCGTTGCCGATCACCATAGCCACGGCCATCGTCTCACCCAGCGCGCGGCCCAGGCCCAGAATGATCGCACCGACGATGCCGATGCGCGCATTGCGCAACACGCCCGTGCGTATCATCTCCCAGCGCGTCGCGCCCAAGGCAAGCACTGCCTCGCGTTGCGAATGTGGAACTGCACTCATCACCTCGCGCGTCAGCGAACTGATGACGGGCAGAATCATAATGGCCAGAATCACACCAGCGGTCAGAAAGCCCAATCCGGTCGGGTTGTCGTCGGCAAAGAAGCCGGTCCAGCTAAATCCTTTGATAAGAAAGGGATTCACATACACGCGCAGCAGCGGCACCAGCACGAAGACTGCCCATAGTCCATAGATCACGCTGGGGATAGCGGCCAACAGCTCGGTGAGGAAGGCCAGCGGAGCACGCAGGAAGCCGGGACACATCTCGGTCAGGAAGACGGCCACGCCAATGGCCAGCGGGACAGCCAAGAGCAGCGCCAGAAAAGAAGAGACCAGTGTGCCGTAAAGGAAGGGCAGAGCGCTGAAGTGGCCGTTGACCGGGTCCCAATACAGCGGCTTGCCGGTGTATGTGTCGATGAAGGCTTTGTAAAAGAAGTCCAGGCCAAAGGTGTGCCAGGCCAGCTTGGAGCGCACCATCAGCTCCGTGGCGATCAGCACCACAATGCCGAAGATGCTCAGCGCGCAGAGCACCATGAGCCAGTGGAAGCCGCGGTCGGCCCAGGCCGAGTTGCCGCGCCCAAGCAAGTAGGCGCGGATCGCTGAAGCCTCTCGCGAGGCTGGCTGCGCCGAGGGATTCTCTTCGGGCAACGGAGGCTCGTTCAGAAGTTCAGGCTGGCGGATGCGGATTTCAGACACTTGGGCTATCACCATTTTCAGGCTAACGGGTTTAGATGAATAGAAGGTTACAATCCTGCAAAATGAAGCGCATAGGCGATGAAAATCCATGCGGGTGGCCTGTTTATCGTGGTTCTATCGCGATAGAGCCGCGATGAATGGGCCACAGATTTACCCTTTTAGGAAGGGAATCTGGATGGAAGGATCAGTCTTTGGGTCAACAGTCTGCGGTAATTCTAAGGATTCGGGATGGAAATCTTTTGTCGAATCGATGTTTGGACCACCTATCGACCTGACTGCCTCACGGCAACCTTCCTGCACCCTCCGGGAACCATTGGAGTTAACTGCGAGCGCCCGGCAAACGGCCTGAAAGCCACAATTTTCTTGCCAGGAACACTCATAATAATATTTGTTTTCAACAAGATAATGTGGTCACTCAGTCCCGGAGCAAACTATATTCATATTCAGTGAGATTTCTTCTTGCGTCTCACGACAACAGCACGTAGAATAGTGCTACACGCAAATAGGCGCTATTATGAAAGCAAATATCACGCTAAAAATTGAAGAAGACCTGCTGCGGGAGGCCCGTGTTCTGGCTGCTGAAGAAGGGTCTTCGATCAGCGCCATGCTGGCAGCCCGGCTGGAACAAGCCATCCACGAACGCAAAGGTTACGAGCAGGCGCGTCGCAGCGCTGTAGCCCGTTTGCGCGCGGGGTATGACTTGCGCTGGACAGCCACTCCTGCACGGGGGGAACTGCATGAACGGTAAGTGCTTTGTTGACACGGATATCCTGATTTATGCGCATGATCGCTCTGCTGGCGCCAAGCACTTGCGCGCGCAGATGCTCCTGGAGCAGCTTTGGACCTCCAGATGGGGCGTCATCAGCACACAGGTCATTGAAGAACTCTGCATTCACCTCTGCCGCAATGCCGTCAACCCGCTTCCCATTGAGGAAGTCTGCTTGCTGATTCGTGATTACTCCACCTGGGAGGTGGTCCCCAACACTCCCGCATCGATCCAGGAGGCTCTGGATATTGTTCTGCGCCACAATATCCCTTTTGTGGATGCTCTGATCCTGGAGGCAGCCGAGCGGTCTGGAGCCTCCATCCTCTACTCCGAGCATATGTCCACCATGACTCGTTACGGAGCGGTTCAGATCGTTAATCCTCTGATCGAAGGGCCAAGCTCCGTTACCGAAATTCCGTCTAAAAGGTAGGCGGCTCAGTTATTTATTGGCTCTTCATTGCAGTCGGTCGATCCAGCATTGCAATCAGGCCTTGTAATTGAGCGCGGCTTTACAGGCAGCGGAATAAGGCCTGAATCCAGGCGAAATCCTCGAATATATCCCGCAGAGGCTTAATCTAAACCTTTATTATCAAGCATTTTCAGCGCGACGAAAGTCGTGCCCTTGTTACAATTCGTCTCCTTTATCGATTTTTTCCGCAGCTTACACAACCCGGCTCCAACCTCACATTCCATATGCGGGCTAAAGCCCCTTACTCTTCAACGATTCAGAGGCATTTGACCGGGGATGCTCCATTTGTTGATTGACAGACGCATACAGGTATAGTAGTTCTCACTACAGAAATAGGAGCACGAAATGTCCGAGCCGCGGCTGTCCAGACTTGAATTTCAGATTATGGAAGCGCTTTGGGCAAAAGGCGAATGCCCCATCCGCGAAATTCAGGAGTCGTTCCCAGAGAAGCGAAGGCCCGCCTATACGACCATCCAGACGACCGTCTACAGGATGGAAGCCAAAGGGGTTGTGCAGCGCGTGAAGAAAGTGGGGAACTACCACGTCTTCGCCGCCAACCTCTCGCGCAATTCGGCCCAGCGAAGGCTCATCGATGATCTGCTGGCCATCTTCGGAGGGCGCTCCCAACCGGTTATGGCGCACCTGATCGAGTCCGGCAAGCTAACGCTTGAAGATGTCAAGGAAGCAGAGAGGGTGCTGTGCACTCATTCCCGCAAGGAGGCGCAGCCATGACGCTACCGACATTCTGGAACGATTCCTGGAGTGCGGCCTTGGGCAACCATCTCTGGCAATCGACGGAGGTAATTCAAAGCCAAATTGGGCTTAAACTTGATTTCACGATGGCTTCTGTCGAAGTTGTCGTTATCGACCATGCGGAGAAACCAGAGGCAGATTGAATTGAAGCCAGGAGTCCCCGGATGGCCAGCCTTCGTTATACATACCGATTTGGTACCAATCGCAATCAGGGAGATGCCGTGTTCAACGCGAGCAAGTGTGGTGCGCATAAGAAGGGTTCTGAGCGTCAAATCGTCATTGTCATGCTGCTTGCTTTGCTTGGCGTTGCAGCAGCGGCGCCCTGGGCCTGCGCTCAGGGACCCGTGCAACCGGCGAGTCAAACCGTCGACTTCTCCGCGAATGTCGATGAGGTGAGCCTCGATCTAGTGGTTCACGATAAGAAGAACAAGCCGGTTCTCGACCTCACGCAGGGAGAGATCGCTGTCTCCGACAACGGCGCTCCAGTTCCGCTGAAGAGCCTTCGTCTGGTCAGCAAGGATCAGCCGAGCGAAAGCCTGATCACGCTGGTCTTTGACCGGCCCGGTCAGGTCGTCGGCGAAACTCAGGAGTCCGATCCCGCGATCATGAAGAATGCCCGCGAGGCGGCGGCGAAGATTCTCAAACTCTTTCCGGAGAAGAACTTCTCCTTTTCCGTATTGAGTGTCGAGGGACGGCTGCGGCTGCAAACAGGATTTACCTCGGACCGGCAAGTACTGGAGAAGGCTGTCAGCGAGGCCACCCGGCCGCCGAAGGAATTAAACCCCGGCGGCGTCAGCGAACCGGAAAAGCAATTGATCGCCGAGGCCATGACTGGCGTGGCTCCCTCTGGCAAAGCCGCCAGTGCAAAGGATCGCGCTCTGGCGCTGACCACGCTTTCCGCTCTCAAAGACTCCGCTCGGATTGCGCAGAATCAGCACATCCGGCCATTTCTGGCAGGTTTATTGGCGCTGGCGCAGTCGCAGCAGCAGATTCACCAAAGAAAAGCCGTTATCTTTTTCACTTCCTATCTGGGGATGCATATCGACCTGCGGACACGCGAGGCCATCGACTCCGTCGTTGGATCAGCGAACCAGGCCGGTGAGAGCATCTACATCATCGACGTGAATTCCTCGGCTTCAACCGCGACGCAGTTGAATGCGAATACCGCAGCCAACACGGGCTTTTCGCCGGGAAGCATCAGTAGCATGGGTGCCACACAAGATGGCAGCGGGCTGGCGGAAAGGGGAAACCTGGGCAATACGAACAAGCTGGACAATGAAGTCATTCCGGACGATATAAAGCATCTGGCAGTAGGAACCGGCGGCAGCTATCTTGACCACAATCACTTGCAGAAGTCGCTGGATCAGATTCTGCAGGACATGACTACCTATTATGTGGCCACCTACGATCCCCAGATCAAGGAGTACGACGGAAAATTTCGTCCGGTCACTGTCAAGCCTCTCCGCGTGGGGCTTAAAATCCGCACCCAGTCAGGTTATTCGGCCGTTCCTCCGCACTCCGGTGCCGATGCCAAGCCGCAGCCCTTTGAGATGCCTTTGCTTAAAATTCTTACTCAGACGCCACTGCCGGCTGATGTGCCCTTCCACGCCGCTCTTCTGAACCTGGGCGATCAGCCCGAAGGGAAAGTCAGCACAGTGGCGGTCGAAATTCCCTACTCCAGCCTGGAGATTCGCGACGACCCCAGCACCGAGATCTCCAGCGCCAGCCTTACCATTCTGGCTCTCGTCAAAGACCAGTCGGGCATGATCATTGATCGCTTCAGTGAAGATATTCCACGGCGCAGAATCGCGAAAAAGTCGGAGATGGACGCTCTCGGCGCCATCAGCTTCGCGCGGCACTTCAACTCGCCCCCTGGACAGTACATTCTGGAAGCCGTCGTTACCGATCACTACAGCGGCAAGAGCGGCGCGCAGCGTGCAAGCTTTGAAGTTCCCAGCTCTTACGGCCCCCCCACGTTGAGCAACCTGCTTCTGGTTCGCAATACTGAGCCAATTCACGCGGACGACGACCCCTCCGAGCCGCTTCGCCATGGAAACAGCCGCGTGATCCCTAATCTCTCCGGCCAGTTGCTGCCCAACGCCAAGGATGTTTCTATCTTCTTCTCCGCTCACTCCGATCCCCACGCGCCGGTAGCCGCCTCGATCACCATCCAGGTCTTCTTTGACGGCAAGCCGCTGGGCGGACAGCCGATGGTCTCCCATCCGGACAGCGGACAGGAATTCTCCTCCTATCTCTCTCGCTTCTCCATCAGTCCTCCCCAGGACGGCCTCTACGAGGTGAAGGCCATCCTCACCCAGGGCGGAAAAACCTCTGAATCCAGCACCTCTTTCACCCTGGCAGGCTCCGCGACAGCTCCCGCAAACGAGGCCGCCGCAACGGGAGGTTCTTCCCTTCCCGAGGCCCCCAAGGGCCCGCTCAAGATTGCCTTTCCTCCCAACCCCAGCGGCCAGTTGACACCGGACGAGATCAAATCCATCCTGGCCGATGCCACCAAGTATGCGATGGCCTACCGGGAATCCCTGCCCAACTTCATGTGCGAACAGGTGACCGACCGCTCCGTCAATCTGGATGGCACCAGGAATTGGACCCACAAAGACAGGGTCACGGAACTACTAACCTTTTTTGAGCATCGGGAGAGCCGGATCACGCTCGATCAAGAGATCACCAGCGCCACCAACCATGCCGACATGAACAGCACCAAAGCTGTTGACTCTGCCGGCGAGTTTGGCTACGCTCTTTCGGGCCTCTTCCGCCCGTCCTCCAAGGCCGAATTCCAGTGGAAGGAAACCGGAACGCTCGATGACCAGACCGTCCAGCTCTTCGACTATCGCGTAGCCCCGGAAAACTCCACCTTCAACCTGCGCGGAAGCTCGGTGGACGTGATCACCGTCGGCTACCATGGCCAGGTGGTCATCGACAACGCAACCCGCACGGTTCGCCGCATCACTCAAGTGGTGGACAATGTGCCGCTCAAATTTCCCATCCAGGGTGTTTCGGTCAGCGTGGACTACGACTACGTGGTGATCAACAACCACGACTATATGCTGCCGATTGGCGCGCAGGTCATCACCAAGACAGGCAAGTGGGAGTTGGAGATGAATGAGATCGCCTACCGCGACTTCCGCCGCTTCAGCTCCACCTCCAAGATCATCTTTGATCCGGAAAACGTGAAGGAGTGAGAATTATAGGGGCGTGAATCTCTCAACCCGCCCCGAATATTCCAAGCTTTTGAAGAATCTCAGCAGTGGTGAATCGCTCGATTCCGCATCCCTCGAAATCATTGTCATTGGTCCAAAGAGGAATCTTGAAGTGCAGCGCTAGCGCAAGAATCTCAATGTCGTCGGGATCGCGCCAACCAATCAGCCTGCGCGCCTTATCGATTGCATCCGCGCAAACATCAGTGGATATAATTTTGACCGGAAGCGCAGCCATGGTCAGAAGGATTGAATCTGGAGTGAGCTTTTTCTTGCGGCCAAGCAGGACTGCGTATTCTCTGACTTCCGCAAAGGTCGCTTCTGAAGTGAGTACTTCTTTGATTTCTGGATGATTGAGCACCAGCCGGGCACGACCGCCAATCACTGCGGAGAGCAGTACGTTAGCGTCCGCTGCGATCTTCACGGCGTTTCTTTCGCCAGGACTTGAAGTCGCTGAGAATCACTTCCTCGCTGAGTCCGCGCTGGGAGATCTGTTGAGCCACATCCGCGCTCAACACGGCGAACAGTTCGCGCTTCAACTCGACGGGCAACGTAGTCTCAGGCCGGGGAAAGAAGATGCCGGAGAGGCGGCCTCGGCGCGTGACGAGAATCGGAGCTGTCGCGCGCAGCATCCCTGCGGCATCCTCTTGGAACTCGCGCTCAGTGCTGATCTGCATAGGACAACTCCTGAGGCCATTCTAGCACTAATCCAAATCACGCTTCTTCAGCCTTCGCGTGAAAAACTGACCACTGTCCACTGTCTACTACTCCAGCATCTGCAAATCCAGCGGCTCTTCCAGCAGATAATCCTGGCCGCGAATGCCTTCGAGCGCGCGGCGCAGCGCCGAGCCGGTGCAGGGTTCGACGGTGATCACAAACGGTAGCGCGTGCTGCGGATAACCCGGCTTCTGCACAATGCCGCGAATGTTGATCTTCTCGCGGGCCAACGCGCCAGTAATCTCGGCCACAATTCCCGGCCGGTCATCGACCAGGAAGCGGATGTAATGCGGGACCTCGAACTCGCCGTTCACTTGCGCCAGAGCCGCCGGAAGATCGACCCTGCGCGACCCGTGCGCCAGGGCCAGCAAGTCGCTCACCACAGCCACCGCCGTCGGATCGCCGCCCGCTCCGTGGCCGCTGAAGACCACATCCCCGCCGTAATGGCCGCTCAGAATCACCATATTCTCCGTGCCCCGCGACCAGGCCAGCGGCGAGCGCACGGCCACCAGCGTCGGCCCCACCGAGGCCGCCACGTGGCCGCCGGTGCGCTCCGCCCGGGCGACTTGGCGAATGGTGCAGCCCAGGTCGCGCGCATAGCTGAAGTCCACCGCCGAGACCTGGGTGATGGCCCGCGGCACAATCTCCTCCTGATTCACCGCCACGCGCAGCGCCAGGCGCATCAGGATGGCCAGCTTGGAGCGCGCGTCAAAGCCGCCCACATCCTCGGTGGGATCGGCCTCGGCATAGCCCAAAGCCTGCGCCTCGGCCAGCGCAGGCTTGTACTCCGCGCCCTCTTCCATCTTGCTCAGGATGAAGTTGCAGGTACCGTTCAAAATCCCCTCAACGCGCACGATTCGATCCCCGGCCAACCCCTGCTCCAGGCCGGGAATCACCGGAATCCCGCCCGCCACCGCCGCGCCGTACTTCAGGTGACCGCCGCCCGCCGCCGCCAGCGCCTCCAACTCCAGGCCATGCATGGCAATCAGTTTCTTGTTAGCGGTCACTACGCTCTTGCCCGCCGCGAGCGCCGTACGCACCCAGCCACCCGCCGGCTCCAAGCCGCCGGCCAACTCGACGATCACATCCACATCCGAGGCAAGCACCGCTTCGGCGTCCTCGCTCCACTGAACACTCGACAGCACCCAATCGGCCCGCCGCTTGTTCAGGCTGCGGGCGTAGATCCGCGTCAGCTCCAACCCCTCCGGCTTGGTCTCCACCAGAATCCGCGCCACCGAGCTAGCCACCGTTCCAAAGCCCATCAGGGCGATGCGCAAAGGGCGCTGAAGGCGGGATTCCACGGCTGAAATTTCACTGGACAGAACGGGCTGATTCGATGCGGACATAAGGCGATTTCCTCGTGGCTATGGAGATAACTGCTTAATAACTGATGATACCGGAATGCAGTGCGGCGCTTTTCAAAGGATGAAGCAAATAGCTCCGGCGCTGCATCCAAATCCCAGATGCGGCGCTGGCTTGCGATCTTCCTGATTCTGCTCTTCGGCTTTGGTCCTCTGGCTTCGGCTTTGGCGGCCAGCGATGAGTCGCGCCTGCCGCCCTGTTGCCGCCGTCACGGTGCGCACCATTGCGCGATGATGGCCCGGTGGCGTGCGCAGATGGATTCCGGCAAACCGACCGTCGGCACGCCTTCCACCTGCCCGTTCTTCCCCGGCTACGGCCTGCCCTGCGTCGCGTCGCTGGATGCGATGACCACCGCGCACACGCTGCCAGCCTTTTACGCAGAAGCCTATTCCTTCATTGCCCGCCGCGATGCCGTTCGATTGACTCCGATCCTCAACCGCGTTGATCGCGGACCTCCCGCCTCCAATCACGCCTGAGAATCCATTCCCGCAGGGGCTAAAGCCCGGCTTGGTTGTGCTGCATATGCGGCACGATTTAAGTCGTGCCCTGACACGGGAAGCATTCGTTTTAAGATCGATTCATACCATTTTCATTCCATTTTTTTGGGAGGTTCGTTCCCTTATGCGCAATTCTTTCCTTGCCGCAGTGCTTTTTTGGGCTGCATCCATCCCGGTGCAGGCTACCGTATTTGCAACCTTTCATGGAGTGATTCACGATCCGCAGCACCACCCCGTCGCCGGCGCGCAAATTACTCTCCAAGCTGATGACTCCGCCTTTACTCTCAGCGCTTCTACCGGCTCCGACGGCGAATTTACGCTGCCTCCGGCGCCCATCGGCGTCTATCGTCTCACCGTCGCCGCTCCAGGATTTGCCACGGTCACCGAGCCGATCACGCTGGCTTCGGGAACCAACCCCGTCGCGCACATCGCGCTCGCAGTTACCCCAACAACGCAGTCGGTCACCGTTGAAGGATTGGCCGACGATCTCTCCGCCGCGGATTCAGCCACTCCCACCACGCTCATCACGAGAGCCGAGATCGAGGAAACCCCCGGCGCCAGCCGCACCATCGGCATGGAGATGATTACCGACTACGTTCCCGGCGCGTACATAACGCACGACATGCTGCACATGCGTGGCGGCCATCAGACCAGTTGGCTGATTGACGGCATAGCCATCCCCAACACCAAGATCGCTTCCAACGTTGGCCCACAGATCGATCCCAAGGACATCGACTCGCTGGAGACGCAGCGCGGCAGCTACCCGTCCGAGGTGGGCGACCGGACCTATGGAGTTTTCAATGTCCTGCCGCGCAACGGCTTCGAGCGCGACCGCGAGGGTGAGCTGCTGGTCGCGGCGGGCAACTTCTACACTGGCGAGACGCAGCTCTCGCTGGGCGATCACTCCGTCGCGACGGCCTGGTACGCGAGCCTCAACGGCTCTCGATCGAATTACGGCCTTGCCACGCCGATTGCCGCGATCTATCACGACGCGACAAACTCCGAGAGCGGCTTTCTCTCGCTCATCCGCAACCAAACGCCCAAAGATCAACTGAGGCTGAACGCGCAGTACCGTCAGGATTACTTCGACATTCCCTACGACCCCAACTCAAATGATTGGGAAGAGCAACCACCTCTGGGTTACAACTCCAGCGGCTTGCGCGACGCCCAGACCGAGCGCGACTCCTTTGTCCTTGCCAACTGGGTGCATACTTTCTCGCCCAAGGCGCTCCTTTCCGTCGCCCCTTTCTATCACTTCAACCAGGCCGATTACGATTCGCTGCCCTCCGACACGCCCGTCTCCACCACCTGGCATCAGAGCTCGAACTACAGCGGTGGCCAAGCCGACGGACACCTCGACGCCGGACCCAACAGCTTCTCTGCTGGACTCTATTCGTTCTTTCAGAATGAAAATGACCTCTTCGGCATTGTCGACAATACCACGATACCCAGTACCGTCTATGGTCCCGACTCCAAAATTGTCAACGCCGGACTGGTCGAGTTCTATCTTGCCGATCACCTGCGCCTGGGCCGGTACATCACCCTGCTGGGAGGCGAGCGCTTTTCCACCTATCGCGCAGGTCTCAATGAATCTGCCACCTATCCGCGCATCGGCGCAACGGTTGAAATTCCGCGTCTGCATTGGGTGCTGCGCGGCTATTACGGACATTTCTTCCAGCCCGCGCCCATTCTGACCGTCTCAACTTCCATGCTCAACTACGCCAATTTTCTCTATCTACAGAGCGATAACACCGTCCAGGATGACTTTACGCTCCTGCCTTCCGAGCGCGACGAAGAGCATCAGTTCGGCATTCAGATTCCGTACAAAGGCTGGTTTCTCGACGTGGATACCGTCAAGAATCGCGTCAACAACTTTCTCGATCACGCCAACCTCGGCGAATCGAACATCTACTTCCCCATCGCCGTCGATGGCGCTCTGGTCCGTGCCTGGGAGCTGACCCTCCGTTCGCCGGAGCTAGCCCGCTTCGGCCAATTCCACCTGACTTACTCGAATCAGATCGCCGAGCAGCGCGGCAACATCATAGGCGGCTTTACCTGCGTCCCGCCGCAACCCGGCCAGCAGCCTGACCCTGCCTGTGCGCTCGGCCCCGGTTACATCTCCCTGGATCATGACCAGCGCCAGACGCTCAACACCGGCTTCACCGCCAAGCTGCCCGCGCAAACATGGTTCTCCACCAATGTTTACTACGGCTCCGGCTTCTCCAACGCTCTGGCTGGCAGCGGTCAAGGCCCCTATCAGGGACCGTATCTGCCCGTGCATAGCACTTTTGACGTTTCTGCGGGCCGCAAGATCGGCGAGCATTGGAAGCTCTCCGGCAGCATCCTCAACGTCACCAACCATCGCGTCCTGGAGGATACCTCGCTCACCGTCGGCGGCTTCCACACCAACGACCCGCGCCTGATCTCCGCCGAATTGCGCTACCGTTTCCGCTACTGAATCAATCCGCGCCCGGCCGGTCGTAGCGCCCCCGCAGCGCGTTCCAGCGGATTTGCGCGATCTCCTGGAGCATCCGAAATCCATCGCGCAGGTAGCTCATGCGGGTGCGCTTGTCGTGCGCCCAACTGACCGGCACTTCGACCACGCGCAATCCATGCTTGAGCGCAATCAGCAGGATCTCCGGGTCAAAGCCCCAGCGCTCGATGGTCTGCAAGCGGAAGACGGTCTGCGCGGCCGGGCGCGTAAAGGCCTTGAAGCCGCACTGCGTGTCGGCGAAAGGCAGGCGCATCACGGCCCGCGTGACGCCGTTGAAGCAGCGGCCAAAGAGCTGGCGATAGAGCGGCTGGCGATGCGTCTGGCGGCTGGCCTCAAGCCAGCGCGAACCGATGGCGATATCCGCGCCCTGCTCAATGGCTGCAAAGAGCCGTTCCGCCTCTTCAATCGGCGAGGAGAGATCGGCGTCGGTGAAGAGCACAATCGCGCCCCGCGCCTCCAGCATTCCGGCGCGCACGCTGTAACCCTTGCCGCGATTGCCCGGGTTTTCCTTCAGCCGCACTTCGGGCGCGCTGCGGGCAAAGCCGCGCACTACTTCGGCCGTCTGGTCGGTCGAGCCGTCGTTGATCACCAGAACTTCGGCCTCCCAGCCGTGTGCGCGGATGCACTCGACCACCGAGCGGAGCGTCGCCGGGATGCGCGCGCCCTCATTGAAAGCCGGTATCACGATGCTGTACTTCGGCCCGGCGCCTCTACTCAAATCGTCCGCCACGTCTTCGTTCCCCGATCGGCTATTCTCGCTCTTGCCGCTTCAAAAGTGCTCGGAATGCCTCTGGTCATCATAAACGCCGGCCGCCGGAGTTTGCGCGCGCAATTGTTCCGAAGCTGCATTTCCGCCAAACTCTTGAGAGGGAAAGCTCAAAAATCTCCGCGAACTCCATTTTTTCGTGCAACAAAGGGGCGATTCCGGTTATGCTGTTTGCAGAGGGTTGGTAGATATGACAAAGGCAGACTTGGTGGAAAAGGTGACCGGAGCGGGCGACCTGACGCGCCGCGACGGCGAGGTCATCGTCGAAACCATCTTCGACGCGGTGATTAGCGCTCTCAAGAGCGGAGACAAGATAGAAATTCGCGGCTTCGGCTCCTTCCGTATCCGCCAACGCAACCCCCGCATCGGCCGTAACCCCAAGACCGGCGATCGCGTCGAGGTTCCAGCCAAGAAGGTGCCCTACTTCAAGCCTTCCAAGGAGCTGCGCGATCTGGTCAATCCCAGGGAAGCCAAGGCCGTCTAAAAGAACAAAGCTGATTGAGGTTCATGGTGCCCCACATCTCAAATTCGAGGTGTGGGGCAGCCGTATTTATGGTTGCAGAGAGGTCAGGTCCTTGCTTTTGAGAGCTGGGAACCAGAGAGTCATTCCGTCTGCTATATTTTTGAGCGGAGAAGAAAATGAGCTTTGGAGATTTTCTAGCCAAGCAGTTCATCAGCGTCATTGAGTGGAACGAGCCGGACAACGGCATCCTCGCCTATCGCTACCCGATGCGGGATCTGGAGATAGAAAACGGCGGCAAGCTCACGGTGAGCGAGTCGCAGATGGCCGCCTTCGTCAACGAGGGCAAAATCGCCGACATCTTCGGCCCCGGCCTGCACACGCTCACCACGCGCAACCTGCCCTTGCTCACCGATCTGATGAACTGGGACAAGGCCTTCGAGTCGCCCTTCAAATCCGAGGTCTACTTCTTCTCGACTCGCTTGCAGATCGACCAGAAGTGGGGCACGCCCACGCCCATCACCATCCGCGACAAGGAGTTCGGCGCGGTGCGCCTGCGCTGCTTCGGCATCTACTCCTATCGCATCAGCGATCCGCGAGCTTTTTTCAACCAGATCAGCGGCACGCGCGACCGCTACCTGGCCATCGATCTGGAAGGCCAGTTGCGCGACACCATCATCGGCAGCATGACCGAGGTCTTCGCCACCAGCGACCTTTCTTTCCTGGACATGGCAGCCAATCACACCGCACTCGCCGAGAAGGTTGTCGAGCGGATGAAGCCGACCTTCGCCGCGCTAGGCCTGGAGCTGGACAAATTCGTCGTCGAGAATGTCTCGCTGCCGGAGGAGCTGCAAAAGGTCTTCGATCAGCGCATTGGCATGAATATGGTGGGCGATCTGGGGCGCTACACGCTCTACGCGGCGGCGGAGTCCTTGGATTTATCAGCGGCCAACACCAGCGGCGCGGCCGGCATGGGCATGGGCTTGGGCGCGGGCGCGGCGGTGGCGCAGGTGCTCTCCAACGCCCTGAAGCCGTCCATGGGCGCTCCGCAGCCGCAGGCAGCCGCTCCGGTTCTGATTGGCGCTCCCGCTGAAGCTGAATCCGTTACTTCGTTTGACTATCCGGAGAGCACCAAGTTCTGCATCGAGTGCGGAAAGCCCATCCCTCAACGCGCCAAATTCTGCGCTGAATGCGGGAAGCCCCAATGAACTGTCCCTCTTGCGGCGCTCCGATGCGCCTGAAATCGGATATGGAGAGCATGCGCTGCGAGTACTGCCAGAGCGTCTATCTCCCGGAGAAGAACGACGACGGCGTGCGCGTGCTGGACGAGCCGGCGGACGAGCGATGCCCGCTCTGCAACCTCCAACTGGTGCAAGCCACGCTGGCCAAGTGCCCCATCCTCTACTGCAAGAAATGCGGCGGAATGCTGGTAGCGATGGGCGCGTTGGAAGATCTGATCGGGGAGCTGCGCGCCGAGCAGGGGAACGCGGCCAAGCCAACCGCCTATGACCCGGATGAACTACGCCGCATCCTTCAATGCCCGCACTGCCATCGCCGCATGGAAGCGCACCTCTACGCCGGTCCCGGCAATGTGGTGATCGACTCGTGCGAAGAGTGCTGCATGATCTGGCTGGATCGCGGCGAAGCCAAGCGCATCGCCAGCGCCGGTGAACATCAGCAACCGCAGGAGGCCTCGTTCTCAGAGGAAACCACTCCAACGCAGGATCAGAGCTGGATTGGCTTCAGGCAGCCGACGGTTGCGGACGCAGTCGTCGATGACGTGATCGATTCGCTGTTCCGATAGTCAGGGATCAGAAATGCCTGGGGGCATTCAACTTTTGAAAATGCGTTCCGCTCCAATCCAGCAGGATGATTGAGCTGCTCGAAAGCGAGAATCCGCATGAAGGCGATCTGTCTAGGTGCAATGCTGCTCGGAGGGGGACTTCTCTCTCCTCTGGCCATCTCGCAATCCGGTCCTGCCACCTTTCCGCTGGAGGGCGACTGGGAGGGCGTTTTGGTGATGCAAGGCTCCGTTCACCATTTGGTGCTTCATATGAACACAACGCCGGAAGGAAAGATGACGGCGCTTGTGGACGATCTTGACCAGAAGATATCGGGCATTCCCGCAACCGGTGGCTCGTTCGACGGCAGCCATCTGATCCTTCGATTCTTTTATTGGAAGAATAACGGCACAAACATTCTTGAAGAGAGGTTCGCCCCCTACGAGGCGACAGTCAATGCATCAAGCTCCGCGATGACCGGCGTTTGGAATCAGGAAGGCTCGTGGCCGCTTGACTTCAAGCGCATGACTTGGCAGGCGAAGGTTCCCAAGCCGGCTCCGCCCACCATCTTCGACGGCGATTGGTCGGGCATCGAATACGAGAGACCAGGAAATACAATCCACTTCATCTTTCACATCCACAACACTGAAGACGGCCTGATGGTTCTGATGGATTGTCCGGAAGAGAAGTTCAAGGGCGCGCTGGCAAGCAAAGTCACTTACGATCAGGCTTCGCGCGCGTTCTCCATCACCATCGGTTCGGCAACCTTCGCGGGGAAGATGACTGCGGACGGCAAAGCTCTGGACACTTCCATGACGGAGCCTGGTTATCATTTTGTGATCCATTTCGATCGTCTGGGATCTAAAAAGACGGAACCGAATTGAGATGCTTTGTTTGTGAGTGGCACGTTCTAAGTTATTCAATAATTTTAACATTCCCCAATCTTCTTTATGTGATGACATTCTTCTCGATCAGATACGCGCAGTCGATAAAACCCGCCTGGTCAAGCGCGCCGGAGCTATTGCGCCGAGCACACTGAGCACAATGCTGGCCACGCTGGGAGAGATCTTCGCCGAGTAAGTGAAGATTCCGCAGGGGCTAAAGCCCTCGTTTTTCTGTTGTATTTGCGGCACGACTGAAGTCGTGCCCTGACACTTCTGGACTCTTTATTGAGTTATTCCGCAACCTGTGAAGTCGTGCCCTGACACTCAATAGCAAAGCCGGATGGGGACGAATATTCCGTGCAGCATTCCGTTACTCCGCTTAGTACAAACAAGCATTTTTTACCTACCCCTTGCGCATCTGCCGGGCCGTCTGCATGGGCACTACCTGCACCGTAGCGTCGCGCACTTCGTTGAGGAAGCGGTTGATGACCGAGCCGTGCAGGAAGAGATTCCAGCGGGAACGGGCGGTCTGGCCGAAGACCACGTGCGAGATGCTCTCCTGCTGCGCATAACGGACCAGCGCGTCGGAGACGTTCTTATCGGTGAGCGTAACCACTTGCGCGCCCAGGTCGCGGGCCATGCGCTGATACTCCTCCAGCCGATGGAAGGCCTCCGGGTCGCCGTGGCCTCTGTCCTCGTCGGGGCGGCTGACGTAGACCGCGTACCAGTTGCTGGCCAGGCGGCCAGCAACACGCGCGCCGATGCGCAAGAGGCGCTCGGTCCCCGGCCGCGTGCTCAGGCAGACCATGACCTTTTCCGGGATGGGCGCCTGCTCCAGGCCCTGCGTGCGCCGGTACTGCGAGGCCTGATTGCCCACCTGCTCGGCGGTGGTGCGCAGGGAGATCTCGCGCAGCATATTCAGGTTGCCCTTGCGGAAGAAGTTGGCCAGCGACTGCTCCACCTTTTCCGGGGCGTAGATCTTTCCCTGGCGGAGACGGCTGCGCAGCTCATCCACCGTCACGTCCACGTTAACCACTTCGTTGGCGCGCTTGAGGAAGTTGTCAGGGACTGTCTCGCGAATGACCGTGTTGGCTGAGCGGTTGACGGCGTCGTTCAGCGTCTCCAGATGCTGGATGTTCACGGCGGTCATCACATTGATGCCGGCATCCAAAAGCTCCAGCACATCCTCGTAGCGCTTGCGGTTCTTGCTGCCGGGAACGTTGGTGTGGGCCAGTTCGTCCACCAGAACTGTGTGCGGGTGGCGGTAGAGGATGGAGTCCACATCCATCTCTTTCAGCGTGACGCCTTTGTAGGGAATCTCGCGCTGCGGCACAATCTCCAGATCGCGGATGCGCGCCTCGGTGTCCTTGCGCCCATGACTTTCCACCAGCCCGATGACTACATCAATGCCCTGCTGGTGCTTCATCATGTAGGCGTCGTTGAGCATGTGGTAGGTCTTGCCCACGCCCGGCGCGGCGCCGATGTAGACCCGCAGCTTGGCTTCCTCCGCTTTGCGCTCCAGCTTGATCTCGGCCATCAGCCAACCTCCACGGGATGACGGACTTCTTCGGCAGCCGCCACAGGGATGGTGAAGCGGAAGGTGGTTCCATGGCCCAGCCGGCTCTCGACGGCGATCTGGCCACCCAACTGCTCGACCAGGCGGCGTCCCAGCGCCAGGCCCAGCCCCGAGCCCTTCTCACTGAAGGAGCTGAAGCGGTCGAAGATGGTGCCCAGCCGCTCGGCTTCAATGCCACGGCCGGTGTCGCGCACCGTGAACTGCACAAACTCCTTGATCTCTTCAGCGGCCAGCAGGATCTCGCCCTCCGGCGGTGTGTAGCGAATCGCATTGGCGAGGAGATTGTCCAGGATCGACCGCAGCGCTCTCCGGTCGGCCCGAACAAAAGATAGATCGGCATAGGCCCGGACATCGACGCGAATCCGCTTTTCAGCCGCCGCGTCAATATGGCTGTCGCGCACCTCGTTCAGGGCCTGCAAGGGACGCACGCGCTCCAGCTTGAACTCGCGCCGGCCCGCATCCAGCTCGGCCACTTCGATTAGATCGCCCATCAGATCATCCAGCTTTTCGCTTTCGCTGCTAGCGGTCGCGGCCAGCTCGGCCTGCAAGGGAAGCAGCGGGCCTCCATAACCCTGGGTGAGCGCATAAAGCCCGCGACGCAGCATCAGCAGCGGGTCGCGCAGCTTGCGGCTGGCCACGCTGATGAACTGCGTCTTGAAGCGGTCCGAATCCTGCAGGCTGGTCACGTCTTCCAGCGTGGTTACCGTGCCCAGCAATCTGCCATCCGAGTCGCGCATGGGCGTAGTGCGCAGGCGGTAACTGCGCTCCAGCTTGCCGATCCGCATCGGCAGAAGCGTTGCATCATCTTCAGTGGCCACCGCCTTCTGCATAGAGACCGCATCGCGGATGGCGCTCAAAATCTTGTCGCCGCCGGGCGCCTTGGCCAGCGCCATCCGGTCCGTGGCGGCTTCGCCCAGCAGTTCAGTCGCGGCCGGATTCACCTTCAGCAGATGCCCTTTGCCGTCGGTCACAATGATTGGCTCGAAGATGGATTGCAGCACCGCGTCGGAGAGCTGAAACTCCATCTGGCGGCGTCCGGCCTCGGTGTCCTTCAGCTCTCGCAGGCGGACCGCGATGCGGTTCAGTTCGCTGGCGATCACGCCGAGGCTGTCGCGGCTGCTCCACTCCACGCGGTGCTCCAGATTGCCCTGGGCGATTCGCCGTGTGTCGCGCGCCAGCATACGAATTGGCCGCAGCACAAAGAAGACCATCCCCGCCAGGATCACCGCCGCGGCTGCCACAAATATCCATGCAAGCTTCAACTGCCCCGCCTGCGCCAGTGCGCTGTGCGTAGCGATCACCAGCCCTGCCATGATGCAGAGAACAAGCGTGCAGCCGAGAATCAGTCGCTGGCTAAGGTTCAGCATGGTCCGGTCTCCGGGCCGGGATAGTGAACTGTGGTCATTGAACAGTGGTCAGGAAATGTGCCGTCCTGAATATCCGTCAATACTGTGAATGGCTAGACCTTCAAAACATACAGGAATCGTTTCATTCATTGTACCGAACATTTCTTAATCCTAACCGGTTTCACATTCAGTCGGACAGGGACAGGCTACTGTTAACTGACAGCTTTTCACTGAATTCGGCAGACGGACAAGTTTCCATTATGCCAGCGGCAATCCAGCCCAGCCGGCGCGGGATCGCTCACCACCACCCAATCCACGCCAAACTCCGCCTTCAGACGCTCGAAATCCGCAAGCCGAAAGCTCTTCCAGCCCTTCCGCGCCTCTACATCGCGCACCCACACCGGGGCCAGCGCCGGAACCTGCGTCACTACCGCCGGATCCTTGACGTTATCGGCCATCATGCCGCGCTCGGCCAGCGCGCGAAAGCTGTGGTCATCCTCTCCCGGCGCGGCCATGAACTCCGGATTGAGGGAAAAATAGGCGTCGGTGGGCGTATTCAGGCGGACCCATTCAAACGCCTGCAGCCATGGGTTGGCCGCCGCACGGCCGGGGAGTTCCAGGTGGTAGCTGTTGTCGAAGAGCATCCACTGCGAGAGGAACATTCCGCCGTTGATTACCGCCAGGTAGACCGCCCAGCGCCAGGGGCTAGCCTTCAGCAAGGTCCGGCCCAGCAGGCAGCCTGCCAGCAGCGCCATAAAGAAGTACACCAGGTGAAGGAAGCGCATGGGCTGCAGGGGGGCCAGCCTGATGAGCGACGGAATGGCCAGCAGGATCATCGCCAGCGCTAGTTGGAAGGCCCCGTACGCAACGACAGCGAGCGCAAAACGCCTGAGCAGCCGGTCGCCCCGCCGATGGGCAAGCCGGCTCAGCAGCCAGAAGAGAACGAGAGGCGCAAAGGCTCCCAGCCACTCATACCAAGCCCAGTGGTAGAGGCACAGGGAACTGTGCATCAGCACTGATTTTCGCCAGAGGGGGTTGGGCGGATCGAAGACCCAGCCCAGGGGAAGGAAGGCCGCGGCGATCAAACAGCTACCGCGAGCTGCGTAGATAGACTGATTTTCAAGAGGTTTTGACCTAGTCCGTCCCTCAGGGGCTAAAGCCCGAACATTTGCTGGGGAGCATTTGCGGCACGACTGAAGTCGTGCCCTGACACAAAGCTGGCTTGATGAAGAGTTTTTCCGAAGACCGTCCAGCCTCGTGCTCACCTTCGCGCAGCCATGGTAGCATCGACTCCCGCAAGGCCAACGACAGGAAGATGCAGAAAGAAATCCCCAGCGCGGCCATGATCGGATGCAGCAGGAACGCTAGCAGAAGTAGTACCGCAGCCTGCCCCTTTCGCTTCTCAAGGATGCGCGCCACGGCCAGCAGAATAAAAGCCGTAGCCATGGTGCGCGGATGCAGATGCTGATCCACCAAGTAGATCCCGGTTCCGGCCACGGGCAGCGTCAGCATCGCCGCTACCATGGCCACGCCCGCCCATTGAGCACGCGCCTCGGGAAAGAGCTTGCGCGCGATCCTCCAGCAGCCGTAGAGAATCAACGCAATTGAGAGTACCTGCCAGAACAACTCGGCCCAAGCCAGCGGAAGGTGCGTCCAGCGCACAAACCCGGCCATCCAGTTGTCAAAGACGGTGGCTTGCAGTTGAAAACAAAAAAAATCGGAATCGTGAGGATACAGCGCCGGATTTAGACGCTTTTTAATTGCGGATAAATAAATGCCATCGTCTTCAAAGCCCGGATGGTAGCCCATCACGGCCATGGCGAGCATCGTGAAAACCAAGATGACCAGAATATTGACCGAAAAGTTGCGCTTCAATAGGTTCAACCCCGTATACTCAAGCATTAAATTCCGTCTGGATTAGCTCCATCCTAAACGCCCGCCGACAGACCTCTCAAGGGAGCAGTCCTGTACTCAATTTAGGGTATGCGCTGATATGAATCAATGCTTGGCTTGATCCGCCAAAGCGTGAACTTCTGCCACGTAGAAGCCGGTGTTGCAACCGCCGTCAGAGCCACCCAGAGCGACGGCGGCGGATCGTCGGACCAAATGTAATCATAACTGGCAATGCACTTAGCCCACTCCTGATTCCCGCAGGGAGTCTGTCGAAAACCGAGCGGCTGCACACCAGGCTGCGCGAAAAAGCTGGAGACATTCGCTTGGCGTGAAACCGTCCAAAGTTGAATGACATTATCCAAGCTGCTGGCAAGATCGACCTGCTGTCCGGTCTCTGAAACAAAGACATAGACGCTCGCTCCGATGGGCAGATTCTGCCCCATCGCGATGATCTGTTCGCTGCGATCGCTGAGAATGCGCCATTTGTCCGCAATCTGTGCAAGATGCACTGCCATTGCGGCCAGAGCCAGAGCATAGGCCACTTTCTGCAGCCGGCCCCATCGCACTTCAATCGACAGGATCAGCAGCAGGAAGGCAGGAACAACGTAACGAGTATCTACCCCGGAAGTATTTAAAACCTCAAAGGGAGTTATCATATACAAAATGAAAAACACCAAGCTGACAGCCGCTGGAAGATGGATACGGCTCCCTCGCGCGATCAATAGAATCGAGAGCAGCAATACGCCTGCAACAATCACGTCGAGCATCCTGTCATAGGATCGAACCGGCGCCAGAAGAGTAATCAGCTTTCCCAGCAGCAAACGGTATGAGACGGTCCCAGCCTGCCCATCGTGCTTCATATACGCGGCCATCAATAACGCCGGGCAGGCAAGCCAGCCCACTTTGGCAGTCATCCTGAAAAGCTTGCGGTCGCGAGCGAATTCAATCAGCGCAACCGTGCAACAGGCCACACCGAGCAAAACGACAGAAGATAGATGCGCCAGAAATGCGGCTATGCTCAGCAGGCAGAAGAGTAAAAATCGCAGCGGAGTTATATGGTCCCGGAGGCGCAGCCAGAGCGCAAAGACGCATAAGAATAATCCCAGCCCAAAGCAATAATTCACAAAGCCATAAAGCAGATTCGAGTTATAAAACATGAACGCGCAGACCAGGGCCAGCCAGTTTGGCCTATCCGTGATCGCTCGCCCAACTTCGCTGCATCCAAATACAAACAATGCCGCCGTCAGCGACAAAAATATCTTTCCGCAGACCTGCAGTGGAAGCAGGCGAACCAGCGGCGTGACGATCAGATCGATTGCCAGATTCGGAGCCGGAGCCAGAACCAAGCCGTATCGCTGCTGCCAGACGGGATTGTCATGATAGTGAGCAAGGACGAAACATCTGGCCAGATGCCCTGGATAATCCACCAATCCCGGATAATCTACAGCCCATATTGGGACCAGAATCACCATTAAGACCACCAGAAGCGACGCGTAGTAAGCCTTGAATTCCTTCGTTAATCCATGTTTTTCTACGGTAGCTTCATTTGAATGAATACCCAGGCGAATCCCCTGTGACAATGTTTGCCGCATACTCATCCAATTCGATCTCCTATTGAGATTATAGTGTGCGCCTGTTTTTGCCTGTTGATTCGAGCGCCGGTAGCAGCCGGAGATGGCCGTGACGAATTCCTTAATGACCATGGTCAGCAGAATATTGACCAAAAGTTGCGCTTCAACCGGTTCAACCCAGTATACTCAAGCTCGATATGTCTCTTGGTTTAGCTCCATCCTACACGCCCGCCGATGGCCCGGCAAAGTCCTCAGCGTCCTCTTTCACCGATCAGGAAGCGCACACGCAGCAGCGGCTTGCGCTGACCATTCCCACCCTGCGCGAGGCCAAAAACCTCCCCGGCTTGCTCCGCCATATTCGCGCCGTGCTGGACCCCGTCGGAATCGCCTTCGAAATCATTGTGGTTGATGACGACAGCCGCGATGGCACCGAGGAGATCGTCATCGCCATCAACCAGGAAGACCCGCGCGTGCGCTTGCTCATGCGCAAAGGCGAGCGCGGCCTCTCCGGAGCGGTTCTAACCGGCTGGCGCAGCACAGATGCCTCGATCCTGGGCGTAATGGACGCCGACCTGCAACACCCGCCCGAATTGCTGCCCGCGCTGGTCGCGGCCATCCTGGAGGGCAACGACCTGGCCATCGGCAGCCGCTACACCGCCGGCGGGCAGGTGGGCAAATGGAATCCCCTTCGCAAGTGGCTCTCCACCATCGCTGTCTGGGCTACATGGCCCGTCCAGCGCCCCGGTGTGCGCGCCCATGACCCCATGACCGGCTACTTCATGCTGCGCCGCGAGGTCATCGACGGCATCGAATTTCAGCCCACCGGCTTCAAGCTGCTGCTGGAGATTCTGGTCCGCGGACGCCTGCGCAGGGTCAAGGAAGTTCCGCTTGCCTTCGGCAGCCGCGCGGAAGGCGACAGCAAAGCCAACTTCAAAGTCGGCTGGGATTACGCCAAGCTGCTGCTTCGCCTCTATGCGGAGCGCTTCGGCTTCCACAGAAGTGTCCAATAGCTTCAATACTTGGGTACCCCAGGTCCGGATTTTCGGACCTGTGATACCGCGAACTCAATGCTCGAAACGAAGCGGCCAGAGACCTACAGCGCCGGCAGCAGCATCCGCAGAAGCAGGAACCCGCCCACACCGACAAAGAAGACCAGCGCCATGCGAATCCCCGGCTCGCGGTTGACCTCCGGCACCAGGTCCGTCGCGGCCACATAAAGCGCCACGCCCGCCGAAACCGGCAGCCCATAGGGCAGCCAACTCGGCACCAACTGAATCACCAGCACACCGGCCAGCGTCGCGCCCGCCAAGGCAATCGCCGAGTACAAAGCCGCAGTGCGGCTGCGTCCGCTGGCCAGCATCACCGAGGCCATCGTGAAGCCCTCCGGCGCTTTGTGCAGCAGGATCGCCAGAAAGATCAACCAGCCCAACCAGCCCGAAACCAGAAAACCTGAACCGATGGCCACGCCATCAAAGAGCGCGTGCAGGCTCAGCCCGGCCAGCACGGAATTTCCGGTATGCTGCGAGACGAATTCGCCGTGGTGGGTCTCTTCACCAAAGTGGAAATGCGCGTTGATGGTGTGCTCCAGCAGATGTACGAAGCAGTAGCCTGCCATGATCAGCACCGGACCCAGCGCCGGACTCAGCTTCAGCCCCTCCGGCACCATCTCCAGCACCGCCGTGGCCATCAAAAAGCCCGCGCCCAGCGCGACAAAGTAGCGCAGATAGCGCTCGACCCCGCGCGCCCGCACCAGCACAAACCCGCCCGCCACATCGGCCAGCGCGGCAATCGTTCCGAGAATCAGAGAGAGCTTCAGCAATGCATTCATTCCTTACTCAATCCGATTCTATCAATCTGGCCCAAAATTGTTATACCTCAACAAATCTGTCATCCTGAGCGGAGTTTGGTGCGCACTTTGCGCCAAACGCAGTCGAAGGACCTGTGGTTGCTTTTGTTCTTGCTTTTGGCTTCATAAGCCGCAGCATATTTGATCCAAAACAATTGATGCATCGGTCAAGGCAACCGATTTCATTTTGAATGTAATTCGTAAAGCTCTCTAATTCGTTTCACTTCGAGTCTTGCCGCATCCTTTGCAGTATTCCTGATCAAAGAATGGGGATGATCGGCAAATGTCACGAATGCAGGATGGGTGTCCCCATCGGACGTAAAGGTATGTTGAAGGGTTTGTGACCATTTTGTTCCAAATCGTTTATCGGTCAGCAAGTCGTATCGATTGTCTTCCCCGAAGACAACTATGACAAGAGGTCTTTGGAGAAATATCTGTTTTTGAAGAAAGCACCAACATGAGTCCTCAAACTTCACCCAATCAGACGATGAAATCCGCTCTCTAACATTTCCTTTTGCTGATCCATCCAATCGAATACCCATCAAGTAGTTTGTGCACCAAACGGGTAGATCGTTAAGTGTGGGATGTGGAGAATGCGCAAGATATATGTCACGCGTATGCCTCCACGTGAGGGCAGTCTCGTCACGTAGAGGCAAACCGGTGAGACCTTCATAGTATGATTTGACTCCAAAATCTCGACCTAATAGCATTATGCCGCCGATTGGACTTCTTCGCGAAGAGAATCCGAGGCAACCTGGATAGAATCCTTGTCCAAGTATGCCAGTCTCGACGAAAGCCATTTCTGGCGGATAAGCGATTTTCCGTAAGGCATCGGAGAGGCGTTTGATATCCATCTATTTCCTCATCTTCTTAAGGCTATTGGTTGACGTTGAAAGAAATCAAAAGCAACCGCAGGTCCTTCGACTCCGCTGCGCTCCGCTCAGGATGACAGTTCTTTGGTGGCTCGGACTGCTCCCGAAGCCAGTGCTGTTTGAGGCGATGAATTAACGATGAGAGCAAGATTAGCGCAGCCTGCTTGCAACCGTCAATTCTCCGCGATATATTCTCTCCATGGACGAGAAGATCTATTTCACGTACATCGCAGCCAACCGGAGTCATACGCTTTATATCGGTGTGACAGGCGATCTGCGGAAGCGCATCTTCGAGCACAAGCAACGGAAACATACGGGGTTCTCCGATACCTATAACTGCAACCGGCTGGTCTGGTTCGAGCGATTTACCGGGCCGAATAGCGCGATTGCGCGGGAAAAGCAGTTGAAGGGATGGGTTCGCGCGAAGAAAATTGCGCTGATTGAAAAAAGCAATCCGACTTGGAACGATCTGAGCGAGGGGTGGTATGGGATCGATCCTACCTTGGACAAACAGGGGTTGCCGTTGCATCGGAGTTGAAAATCCAAAAGCAAGTGCAAGAACAAAAGCAACCGCGGGTCCTTCGACTGCGCAGGTCGCAAAGTGCGCGACCTGCTCCGCTCAGGATGACAGTGTTTTTGATATCTGCTCAGGATGACAGTTTTGTGGTGATGTCATGCTGAGCGGATGGAACAAAATTACTCGCTGTGCCCTACCCGCTATGCCGGATGTGCATCACGTCGCCATCCTGCACTACGTACTCCTTGCCCTCCAGGCGCAGCGTGCCTTTGCTGCGGGCAGCGGCCTCGGAACCGGCGGCCAAGAGAGCATCCCAGCGGATCGTTTCAGCGCGGATGAAGTGATGCTCCAGGTCGGAGTGAATCGCTCCGGCTCCCTGCGGCGCCTTCGAGCCAGCGGGAATCGTCCAGGCGCGGCACTCGTCCTCGCCGGCGGTGAAGAAGCTGATCAGTCCCTGCAGTTCATAGCTCTTGCGGATCAGCCGCACCAGGCCGCTCTCATGCAGCCCGTAGCTGCCCAGAAACTCCGCCGCTTCTTCGTCGTCCATCTCCGCCAGCTCGGCCTCCACCTTGCCGCAGATCGCCGTCGCGCCCGCGTTGGGCCGGTGCGCTACCTCGTCCAGCTTGAAGCGGCTCACTGCCGCCTCCAGGTCGTCGCCCAGAGTCATGCTCTCGCCGATATTCAGCGCGTAGAGGATCGGCTTCTGCGAGAGGAACATGAAGCCTTTGATGAGCTTCCGCTCTTCATTCGTCATCTCCAGCTCGCGCAGCGGCGTCTCCTGCTCCAGCGCTTCTTTCGAGCGCAGCAGCAGCGCCTGCTCATGCTCCAGATCGCTGGTGCGGCCTTTCTTCAGGTCTTTTTCCAGCCGCTCCAGCCGCTTTTCCACCTGCGTCAGATCGCTGATCATCAGGTCGAACTCGACGCTCTTGATGTCGCGCATGGGATCAATCGGCCCGACATGGGCAATCGACTCCTCCTCAAAGGCTCGCAGCACATGAATCAGCGCGTCCACATTACGCAGACTGGTGAGGAAGGCCGTCTCTTTGAGCGCCTCCTGCCCGATGGCCGCCACGTCCACAAACTCGACAGACGCGTAGGTGGTCTTCTTCGGCGAGTAGAGCGCCGAGAGCTTGTCCAGCCGCACGTCCGGCACGCGCGCCACACCGATATGCTCCTGGCGGCTGAAGCCCCGCTCTTCCAGCTTGGCTTTGGTCAGAATCTTGAACAACGATGTTTTGCCCACTTGCGGCAGGCCGATAATGCCAGTCTTCATGTCTTGATGATACAGGGGACCAAGGGAGCAAGGGACGAAGGGACCACGCCGATTGATAGAAACCATGAATCTAATCCGACGACGGATCGCCGATCGTCAGTGAACCCCGGTCATCAGGACGGCTCCTATATGCGTGCCAGTCATGATCGCGACCCCTATATCCATAGGCCAATGGGCAAGAATCATCGGGGTCAGACGGCGGATGCGCAGATAGACCAGAATCATCACCAACATCAGAGGAGCCATCATAAGAAACCGATACGCCACAAAGCGCCAATCAGGGACGAACGGAAGCATGCAATGCTGCGCGGTAAACCAGAACCAGACGATCAGAAGGGCGATCCAGGTGCGGCCGGTGAGAGCCTCCAGGCGAGGCAGAACATATCCGTTATAGGTCATCTCTTCAGTGGCTGACTGGATAATCCACCAGACGGTCAGGGTGTAGACCGTGGCCCAGAGCGGCAAGACGTGCGCTTGCAGAATGAACGCTATGGGGGTTTTGGCCAGTGAACCATACACCCATATCTGTGCGAGATAGCCGCCGAAGATGGCGCACGGCCACGCCAGAAGCAGAATCCCAAGCCCAAGCCACAGGTCGCGCCCCCAGCGCAACCGGATCGGGCCAATCAGGTCGCGCAGCCGTATGCCCTCCCGCCGCGTGAAATAACGCATCCCCATGAGGCAGCAGAGATCGCTGAGGGTTCCGTAAAGCATCCACCAGTTGCCCGCCTCACGGAACGGAGCCGGGCGACGCAGGGCCAGCAGGATAAGCGCCAGCAGCGATTGAAAGCCAAGCCACAGCACGGAGCGCGCCATGACCAGCAGCAGCGGGCCAGCCCAAGGAATGTGCCCGGCTGCAGCGCGCTGTTGAATGGAAGCAAGTGAATTCAGTTGGATTTCAGAGCTTGGAAGAGTTGTGCTTGCTGAGGACATTGGCGATCTGGCTCCGGTAAGAATCTATACGTTTGCTCACCCGAAAATGTTCAGGACTCCTTGGCCTTTTCCGTCTCTGCTTTCGCCACGAAGAGCACCGTCGCCAGCCCCAGAAGCAAAACCGCCTCTTCCACGTACACGCTGCGCCTGTGTAGTTTCTCGAAGTCGATGCGGCTTTCGTTCGCGGCTGTGACTACGTTGATGGCTCCGCCCGCGGCAATGCGGTCGCGCTCCATCGCTGGAAGAATGCCCACCTGCGAGTAAACCGTCAGGACAAGCATCAGCGCCAGCAGTCCCATCGGCACAAGCACCGCGCGCGGTTTATAGATACGCAATGCAGCAGTCAAAGCTAACGCGATGAGCGCCACCAATCCAGAAGCCAGCCCCATGCCATGCAGAATACGCAGCAAATGACCGACGATCGCGCCTGCGGTATGCGTGTCGGGTTGCAGCACTTTGAAGGTGACGACCGCGACAACCGGAAAGAAGATCTCCGCGCCCAGCCAGGTAATGAGCGCAAGAGAAAGCAGGGTGCGGAAGAGAGTCTTCATGGTGCAAGGATACAAGAGCAGAGATCCGGGAAGAAAAAAAGTCAAACAACCCAAATAGACTGGTTGCCCCACCCTTGCGCGTCGCCTGCGCAAGGCTATGAATCCATGAACCTCAACCGGCGGCCAGTCCGTCAGTCCCTAGTCCCTTTTTTCTTCAACGCTCGCCGCAAGACCGTCTCCAGCGCCGTCTTGACCTTTTCATACTCATCCGCCGCAAGCGTGCCGGCGATCTTTTCGCTCTCCAGTGCAAAGAGCTCCTCCTTCAGCGCATTCAGCAGTGCCGCACTCTTTTCCACGGGAGCCATAACGGGCTGCGTGACGCCTGCATTCATCGCCGCGCCTGGCACCGGTTTGCGCAGCAAGAAGCCCGCTGCCGCCACCATCAACAGCGCCAGCCCGCCCAAAATCCACCACGTATATTTTCCTTCAATCGGGTTCGTCCCGTTGACCGGCGGACCAAGCCCGCCTCCCGGCCGCGATTCCACTTGCGAACCCTGAGTGCTTGTATCAGCAGCATCGCCACCCTGCGCGCCCATTCCGGAGCCTGCCTGCTGGCCGCCCTGTCCACCTTGGTCGTCGCGCGGCAGAGCGCCGTTGCCGGAGAGAGTGAACTCCAGCGCCTTGCCGGGAAGCGCATCTCTGGAGACATACGTCAGAAAGCCGGGATCCTGCGGCGAGGACTGGAAGACCGATCCCGCGCCCGCCGCAAAGTTCATGCTCTTGGGCATCATCACCCACACCGTCTTGGCGGGAATCGTCACCTGCGGATGGAAGGTCAGCTTGCCGCTATACGGCAAGGTGTATTCAATCTGGAAGAGCGTGCCTTTTTCGCCCGCGTCGGGCTCAATGGGAAAGTTGAACGAGTAGTGGCCCTTGGGGCCGGCAGGATCGAGCTTGACGGTGGTCGGCAGCCCGCCCGGCCGCTGTCCGCTGACGCCCTCCACCACGGCGCCCTCTGGCAGCACCACTTCAAAGCTGCGCGCCGTCCACTGCGTGCGCGGCGGGGCGCTCGAGTTATGCAAGGCGTAGCGCTCCACCACGCGCAGTTGCCCGCCGGTCGTTTCCACTACTCCAATCACATCCTCATCAATGCCCACGCCATCGACCTTGGCGGCCACGTCGTATACGGCGATGTCAGCCGGCCCGGCCCCGTGCGGCGCTTCAATGAAGTACTCCGCGCCCTGATGCTTGGCGCGCAGCAAGGCCGGACCCTCACCCGCCTTTTGCAGCGAATAATGCCCGCGCGCATCGGTGGTTGTCTGCGCCACCTCGCTCATGCCGGCCATCGGGTTCACAAGCACCACCACATCGCCCACGGCGGGCTTGCCGGTCGTCTTGTCGGTCACCGTGCCGGTAATAGTTACGGCATGCGCCAGCGAACCTGCAAGCAGCAAGATCGCGGCAACGTTGCGAAAGATCATCGGAGTCAATCTCATGGTCGAAAAACCTCTTAAGATGCATAGAGTGTCTCTTGATTTTGTCAATAATCACCCTTGTAACAATTCATTGCAACAGCGTAGATGGCAATTCCAAATCATTCCATCTTCGAACTGTTGGCTTCCAAAGCAAATCTTTTCTGGCTTGCGCGTCAAGTTTCGGCTCATTGATTGTATTTCCACCGAAATCAATAAAACTTTGAAAGATTCGCTCAAGGTTTCCGGTTTCAGTTACCTTCCAATGTTGCTCATGTCCCCATCCGGGCTTCTTAATGCCATTCTGCATAACTTCAGGAAGCGTCCAATTCAAAGACTCGATTGTCTTGATCTTTCTTTGATTCAGACAATAGAAAGACCGTGTCTCTATCTGAGCATCCAGTTGCATCTCCCATAACTCTACTAGAATGCGATCCGACTGATGCCATACAGCCGCAGTCGCGAAAAAATCGGATTCAATTCCATGCACACTCTTGGCTAAATCCTTGACCAGAATCCAAGTGTTATCCGGTAAATCTGCGTAATGAGGCGCAACTGTATTCAAATCGACTCCGCACTCTTGAGCAACGCGCAACAAGGCGGGTTCGGCTCGACTTGCCTTAATGCTTTCAAGATACTGGTTGAACGGAGTAGACTGGGCAAAGGAATGAGTAGTGAACAATACAAATGTTACTATACTCATCAGAAACATATTCGCGACTGATTGATAAGACGCAAATTTTGAGAATTTCACTACAATTCCCTCAGGGGCTAAAGCCCAATCAATCGCTTGTTGCTTATCGGCACGACGGAGTCATGCCCTGATACAAAACTTTGCTTGAAATGATGATTCCGCCGGGTGCCGGGTGCCCCAGGTCCCGCATTTGGGACCTGGGAAACCATAAACTTCAACAGACCAATCTCAAACCCGCTGCAACAACTCAATCTCGTTCAGCAACAACGCCGTCTCATTCTCCAACTGCGCCCGCTGCGCAACGAAATCCTCTTCCGGATACTTGCCAGCCTTGAACTCGAAGTTCAAATCGCGCAGATTTTCGTAGAGCTGTTCTTTGCGCTCCAAGAGATAATCGAGCCGCGTCTTCTGGCGCTGCGAAGCAAAGACATTCTCCGGCCAAAAGGTATACACAAAGAGCGCCATCGCCAGCAGTCCGCTGCAAATCAATCCCAAAGTCGGCGTCATAATGCAATAACCTCCATAAACTGTCCCCCAGTCCCTTGGTCCCTAGTCCCCATCCGTCTCGCGGCGAATCTTCTCGCGCATCGCATCCATCGCCGGATCGGCAACCTGCGCATCGCTCTGCGTCTTGCCAAAGCTCCACCGCCGCACCAGCAGAATCGTTCCCAAGAGAGCCGCGGCAAAGACCGCAAAGGGCGCAATCCACGCCACCAAATCAAAGCCCTCTTTGCTCGGCGCGGCCAGCACCACCGCGCCATACTTGGCCACAAATGAATCCAAAATCTCCTGGTCGCTCTTACCCGCGTTCAGCCCGGCGCGCAGCAGAGCGAGTTCCTCGGTCGAACTCGTGCAGCCCACATGGTTGCACTCACCAAGAATCTCCGCGCAGCCGCAGGTACACATCAGCCGGTGGTTCAGATCGTTATAGCGCGCGCCCGCGTCCGTCGCGCCCACTGAGAAGCAGACCGCCACGGCCAGCACCAATGCTTGCGCAGCCTTCATCCAAAAAGCAAAAGAAATGTTACGAACAAAGAAAAGACCGCCAACGATGGAATTTCCATGAACCTCGGAAGGATGCTGTTGAGTGTCAGGGCACGACTTCAGTCGTGCCGCTAAAGCCGCAATAGAGGAGAGGGCTTTAGCCCCTGCGGTAGCTCTCTCAGGCGCTCCTTGAAAACTCCTCATGCCTGCCCTCCCTTCTGCGCCGCCGGCTTCTGGCTGGGAACCAGCGCGATCAGCGTCCCCCAAAACAGCAGCGCAAACCCCGCCCAAATCCAGTTCACCAGCGGATTCAGGATCGCCTTGATGATCGGCTGGCCGGTGTCGGGATTGGCGCCTTCATACACCACATACAAATCCATGCCGGTGATCGCCGAGTGAATCGCCACCATCGTTTGCGGTTGTCCGCTGGCCAGATATACCCGCTTCTCCGGCGACATCTGAAAGACCTTCCGCCCGCTATCATACACATCCAGCAACGCATACTCCGAATCGTAGTTGGCGTTTGCATCCTGCGTGAAGCCCACGCACTCGAGCGTATAAGGGCTGATCACCAGCTTGCCATGCAGCGCCAGTTCACCTTCCACGTTGCGATTGAAGGCCGCGCCGGCGAAGCCAATGAACATGATGAGAATGCCAACATGGACAATGTAGCCGCCATAGCGCCGCGTGTTGCGACGCACCAGCGTGTACATCGCCCAAAAGAAATTCCGCCCGCTCTGCCGCGCAATCACCCGTGCCCCGCGCAGAAACTCGGAGCCAATCGCCGTCAGCACCGCCGCCGAAATCGAAAAAGCCACCAGCGAATAGAAATAACCCGAATCAAAACTACGATCCTGCCAGATTCTCATATAGAAAACGGCGAAGAAATGCCGTGTCATCAGTACCGCAAAATCCATACCATCGAAGATATGGTAAACAAGACAAACGATTAACGTAAGCCACAGCGCAATCGAGGGCAGGATGAAGTTGCGCTTGATGGCCTTCATCGACGTAGAGCGCCAGGGAAGCAGCGGACCCACGCCGGTGAGCAGCAGCAGAAACAATCCAATCGGGACAGCTACGTTGTTGTAAAACGGCGCGCCCACCGTGACCTTGCTGCCCACCACATACTCGCTAAGAATCGGGAAGAGAGCGCCCCATAGAATCACGAAGCACAGCGCCAGCAGCACCAGATTATTGAACAGGAAGCTCGACTCGCGGCTGACCAGCGACTCCAGTTGGTGATCGCTGCGCAGATGGCTGTGCTGCAAAATATACGTGAAGATGCACACCGCCAGCACGATCCCCATGAAGATGATGAACCAAGTGCCGATCGACGACTGCGCGAAGGCGTGCACGGAACTCACCAGCCCCGCGCGCGTCAGCAGTGTGCCCAGCATCGTCAGCAAAAAGGTGGTGAAGATCAGCCAGACATTCCAGCTCTTCATCATGCCTTTCTTTTCCTGCATCATCACCGAGTGCAGAAAGGCGGTCGCGGTCAGCCACGGCATCAGGCTGGCAATCTCCACCGGGTCCCAGCCCCAGTAGCCGCCCCAGCCCAGCACCGCGTAGGCCCAGTGCATCCCCAGCACAATGCCAAACGAGAGAAACAGCCACGTCACAAGCGTCCAGACGCGGGTGATCTTGATCCATTTTTCGCCCGGATAGCGCATCATCAGTGCGCCCAGCGCAAAGGCAAAGGGCACAGAAAATCCCACGTAGCCCAGGTACAGCATCGGCGGATGAATCACCATCTCCGGATATTGAAGCAGCGGATTCAGCCCGTTGCCGTCCTCGGGAATGGCGCCCTTCCACAGCGCAAAGGGCGGCGCGGCAAAGCACAGCACCGCCAGAAAGAAGACCTGAATCCCCGCCAGAATCGCGCCCGCATAGGCGTACAGCTTCACATCCCGCTTGTGCGTCAGCCGCAGCACAAAGCCATACGCCGCCAGCAGCCACGCCCACAGCAGCAGCGAACCCTCCTGCCCGGACCACAGAGCGGAAAACTTGTACGCCCCCGGCAGCGCCCGGTTGGAGTGCTCCATGATGTAGGTGATGGAAAAATCATTGGTAAAGACCGACCAGATCAGCGCAAAAGCCGCCGCCGTCACCGCCCAGAAGCCCGCAATCCCCGCTCGCCGCGCCGTATCCGCCAGCCGCTCCGGCGAGATAGCCGTGGGTTGCCCAGTCGCAATCAGACGCAACGCCAGCGCCCCCGCCAGCAGGTTCCAAGCGGCCAGCGCCAGCGCAATCAGTAGTGCAAAACTGCCGAAGAATGCCATCAGGTCTCCGCAATCATTCCAGAATGATTCTCGCACGGCGGCCCGCTTGCCCCGGCCGCCAGGAACGAAACAATTCTCACCCCATCATAGCCCCTTACCGCGTGATCTGCCTCACACTGCGGGTGGAGAGTTGCGCTCGGCCTCCAGGCAAGCCCGTGGCCTCACCGCACGCCCCATTCCCAAAGCCCGAAGCTCGTCTTTTGATTCACCGGGTGCCCCAACTGCCGAGCCAGCAACAAGATCTGTCCGCGATGATGCGCTTCATGGGCAATCAAATACGCCACAAACGCCCACGCATCCGGCTTGAATCCAGAGATCTTTGCACTCCCATTCAGAATCGGCGTCAGCCAATCCCGGATCGCCGCGCCGCTCGTCTCCAGCGCCACCTTCACCTCGGCTATTGACGCGGTCTTGTCCAGCGCCGCGGGCAGCGTCTTCACTCCCCCAGCTTTCAGCCACATCAAACGTACTCCATGCATGTGGCTGACCAGCGCTGCGATGGTGCGTCCCTTTCCGCCGGGCGGCGGCATGGACCAAACCTCATCGGGAAGCGCATCCAGCAGGTAAAGGTGGATCCGGTTGTGAATGGTAAAAGCGCGCAGAGTAGCATCGGCTGAGGAAAGCGCAATGCTTGTTTCAGAAGCGGTCTTCGACATGATTTGACCTCCTTAAGTACTTCCTCATTGAAATCTAAAAGATAATTAGTCGATCCTGAAAAAGCCGATTTCAGGCAGATGGCACGACGATCAGAAAGCCGGTGAAGGTCGATTGGTACAGGAGTCGGCCCAGAATAGCCCTGGTTTGGGCGACAAGTTTGCCCTCACAGGCTCTCAGCAACTTGTGGAAGTTCATCGCCGCGGCCGAGAGGATGGCGTTGATCGCATCTCCGGCAGCGCCCTTCAGCCGGTTACGTTCTAACCGGTGTTCGTTCTTCAGATGTCCGATGCTAGGTTCGACAGCCGCTCTGCGTTTCATTCTTTTCCAGAGCGTCTTTGGCGTTCGGCCTCGCCGTCGTTTGTCCACATAGATCGTGGCATTGCCCACATAGTCGTGGCCGCGATAGCCCATGTCCACATGCACTTCTCTAACTATGTCGCCGATCAAGTTATTAACTTGTTTCATCTGCTCGGCTAGCGTGTGGCCATCGTAGGGATTGCCAGTCAAGCTCTTGGCCCCGACGAACCATCCGCCCCGGCTGCTGACCGCGACGCTGACCTTGTTGCCGAACTCATACGGCTTACCCGCTTTTCCTTTGGCGATGCACTCGGCTTCAGGCTCGTGAACGCTGTACACCTTGTTCTTGTCGTGCCTCTGCTGGCTATGAATGCGACGCGCTGTTTCCAGCAGACCGGATAACTTGCGCGAGGGTTCTGTAACTTGACGATCTATCTCGCGCAGCACCCGGCCCAGTTGAGTCCTTAACTGGCGCGTACAAGCGCGGGCACGCTTCATCTGCCGGGCATGAGCGTAGCGGCTGGATTGCATCAACAGACGCTTGCCCACGTGCTGATAACTCTGCTTGATTTCGAGACCTTCGGCACGTGCTTCTTTCACCAGCCTCTCGCGACAGCGATGATACAAACGCGCATCGGTCGGGAAGCGAATGGCCTTGGTCTGTACCGTGGTATCCACGTTGACACGTTGTAACTCCGCCGGGCGGATCACCTTCATGCGCATGCCAGCTGCAAGGGTCTCGCGCAGCATCTGTTCGGCTCCGGTTTCGCCCAGACGCTTGCGCCAACGCGTCATGCTGGAGGGATCGATCGGCATCGAATGCTGAAAATATCGCATGCCGCTGAAGTGCTGCCAATAGGGATTCTCGACCCACCCCGCGACCACATCTTCATCGCTCAGATCGGTTTGATATTTCAAAAAGTGCAACGCCACCATCAGACGCGTCGGCGTACCGGGGGCTCCCTGGGTGGGATGATAACTGCCGCCTAACAGAAGATCGAACTGTTTCCAATCAATCTTCTGCGCAAGTACTGCCAACGGATGCGTGAGGTCAATCAACTGCTCCAGATCGATCTGGAACAGCTCACGTTGCGGGTGTCTGGACTCACTCTTAGGGCGCATGATTTCCCCGGAAATTGCTGTGTTTTGAACAACTTCTGAGAATATTTTACCACGAAATTCACCCTATATCATTGATTCTTTACTGTGTTATGAGTTTATCAGGATCGACTAATTAATATCTCAGCAAAGCCAGCCGGCACATATATCCATTTCCCAGAAAGTCCCCCGCTTCGAATGCCATTCGATTTGTATTGTCAAGTATCTTGACCTGGAGCCGATAGGCGCTTCATGCGGCGCATACGAATTTCTCAGACCATCTACCTCCTGCTCGGCCTCGCCCTGCTCGTGGGGGGCGCCACATCGACTTACCTGATGATCTGCTGCTCTTTGGTCAGCGCGGATTACACCGCGATCATCCAGGGCGAGATCGCTCAGGCGCAACATGTCCGCGTCTTGCAGCTCAACTTCAAAAAGCAGGTCCAGGCCTGGAAAGACATCCTGCTGCGCGGCAAGGATGACGCGGCTCTGGCCAAGTACGACACTGAGTTCCACTCCTTCGCCGCCAAGGTGCAAGCCGACAGCGCGGCGCTGAGTAACCAAGTGAGCGACACCCAGGCTCGCTCTGGCCTGGAAAACTTTCAGCAGCAGCACCAGTTGCTCGACAGTCAGTACGAAACCGCCCTGACGAACTACAAGGCCAGCCGCGACTTCGCCCAGGCCGATGCGGAGGTCAAAGGCAAGGATCGCCCGCCCACCGATTCGCTTGATCAGGTTGTCATCCGTCTGGCGGAACTCTCCGCAATCGTTACTGCCGAGGAAGCCGCCCGCCTCCGCCATGAACAGTCGGTGCTTGCTTCCATACTGACAATTTTGTGGCTGGCTCTGGTAGCCTGGTGCGTCACATTTGCCCGCTCGCTGGGAAGGCGGCTTAACCGCAGCGTCCAATTTGTACAAGAAATTGCCGCTGGCGATTTGACCGCAGCCTCTCCAGAAGAGGGCCGCGCCGACGAGTTGGGCGAACTGATCGAAGCCATGAGCGAGATGCGCAATCAACTGCGCGCCATGGTCGGCCATATTCAATCCGTAGCCGGCTCGCTCTCCCTGAGCGCGGAGAGCGTCTCCAGCTCTTCAGTGCAGATCGCCGCCGCCTCTAATGAGCAGCGAAATCAGGCTTCCCAGGTTGCCGCCGCGCTGGAGGAGATGATCGCCAGCGTGCGCGAGGTCTCTGCCCATTGCCATCGGGCCAGCCAGGATGCCTTACAGACCGGCAATCTGGCCGAGGCAAGTTGCCACTCCGTCAAAGCCGTGGCCGAGGATGTCCGCGACATGGCCAGTGAAGCCCAGCGTAATGCAAAAAGCGTGTTGGAACTCGGCGAAAGCTCCAGTGAAATCAGCAAAGTCGTCAAGTTGATTCAGGAGATTGCCGGGCAGACCAACCTGCTCGCCCTCAACGCCGCCATTGAATCCGCCCGCGCCGGCGAGCATGGCCGCGGCTTTGCCGTCGTCGCCGGCGAGGTCCGGCGCCTAGCCGAGCGCACCACTTTAGCCACCAAAGAAATAGCCGACGCCGTCCAATCCATTCAGCAAGGCACGCAGGAGGCCGTCACGCACATCAATGACAGCTCTCAGCGCGTCGAGAAGAGCGTCGTCGCTGCCGATGCCGCCGCTCAATCCCTCGGCACTCTCGGCTCGGGCACAGCCGAGGTCCGTCAACTCATTGAACAGATCGCCCAAGCCACTGAAGAGCAATCGCAAGCCTCGGCTCTGGTGTGCCAATCGATGAACGAAATCTCCAACAGCATCAGTTCTTCCACACAGGGCGCTGAAGAGAGCGCCCGCACCGCCAATGAGCTGGTCAAACTCGCCCGCCAACTTGGCGAAGAAGTCAGCCGCTTCAAGACCGGCGAGCATCGCGGCGGACCTCAGCTTGTCGCGCGCAACCGAGCCGCCTGATGCTACTTATATTCCCAAGAATTGGGTGCCCCAGGTCCCGCTTTTGGGACCTGGGAGTCCGAGAACCTTCTGCGAGCGAATAGCGAGCGTATAGCCACATCGCAGGTGCTTGGCCGCACGTCTCTTCCTGAGCTGCCCCCCATGCTTATTCCGTGATTGAAATGCGCAAAAAACGCCAAAAAACAGCCAATTTTTAGCCATTTTTACAACTTTTTGTCAGCTCAAAATACGATGTTTTGCCCTTTTCCGGCGACCTGGAAGTCGGCATTCTCGCGCCTTGAACTCCCCCGCGTTCATTTGTAGTCCTGAGGTGGACAAAAACGAGCATTTCGTTGACCTGTGGGCATAGTTGTTTTGCAGGGTGAACCATGCCCCTCATGCGAGCGAAGAACGAGCGATTGGCCGCACCGCAGGTGCTCAGCCAAACAAAAACTCCTTCTCCCGCAGATCCTTGATCGTGTCGCGCAGCTTGGCCGCTCGCTCGAACTCGAACTTCTTCGCCGCCTCGCGCATCTCCTTCTCTAACCCGGCGATATAACTGTCTAGCTCCGCCTGGGTGGCAAACCCCTCCGGCAGGCCCGCCGTCTCTTCCACTTCCACATCGCCGTACTCGGCCTTCAAGATCGCCGCCAGACCCATATCTACCGGGCTGATGATCGACTGCGGGGTAATCCCGTTCTCCTCGTTGTACGCCCGCTGTTTTGTCCGCCGCCGGTCGGTCTCGCCAATCGCCCGGCGCATCGAGTCGGTCATCTTGTCGGCATACAGTATTGCCCGCCCCTGCAGGTGCCGCGAGGCCCGCCCCATGGTCTGAATCAGCGATCCCGTCGAGCGCAGAAACCCCTCCTTGTCGGCGTCCAGAATCGCCACCAGCGAGACCTCCGGCAGGTCCAGCCCCTCGCGCAGAAGGTTGATTCCAATCAGCACATCGAACTCGCCTTTGCGCAACCCGGCCAGCAGCTTCACCCGCTCCAGCGTCTCAATCTCCGAGTGCAAATAGCGGCAGCGCACGCCCACCTCGGTGTAGTAGCCCGCCAAATCTTCAGACATTCTCTTGGTCAGCGTCGTCACCAGCACCCGCTCATTCCGCGCGGCGCGGTCCCTGATCTCCGCCAGCAGATCGTCGATCTGCCCCTTCACCGGCCTGATCTCCACCTCCGGGTCCACCAGGCCGGTCGGGCGAATCACCTGCTCCACCACCACGCCGGCTGATTTGGTCAGCTCATACGGACCCGGCGTCGCCGATACATAGATCGCCTGATTCACGCGATTCTCAAACTCATCAAACTTCAGCGGCCGGTTGTCCATCGCCGACGGCAGCCGGAAACCGTAATCCACCAGGTTTTGTTTGCGGCTCCGGTCCCCAAACCACATGCCATGTACCTGCGGAATCGTCGCGTGGCTCTCGTCCACAAAAAGCAGAAAATCGCGCGGAAAATAATCCAGCAGCGTCGGCGGAGCCTCGCCCGGAAGCCGCCCGCTGAAGTGCCGCGAGTAATTCTCAATGCCGTGGCAGAAGCCCATGGACTTGATCATCTCCAAGTCAAAGCGCGTCCGCTGATGAACTCGCTGCGCCTCCACCATCCGCCCCTCGGCCTCCAGCCGTGGCACCCAATCATTCAGCTCGGCCACAATCGAATCAATCGCCCCGGCCTTCTGCTCCGGCTGCACCACATAATGGCTCTTGGGATAAATCGGCAGCCGCGCATACTTTTGCTTCACCGTGCCAAAGAGCGGATCTATCTGCGCGAGCGATTCAATCTCATCGCCGAATAATTCGATCCGGTAAGCCAGTTCATCATAGGTCGGATAGACCTCAATCACATCGCCGCGCACGCGGAATGTCCCGCGCCGGAAGTCCACGTCATTGCGCTCGTAGAGTATCTCCACCAGCCGCCGAGTAATATCCTTGCGGCTGATGCGCTGGCCTTTTTCCAGCAGCAGCAGCATCCCGTAATAAGCCTCCGGCGAACCCAATCCATAGATGCAGCTCACCGAAGAGACAATGATCGCATCGCGCCTCTCGAATAAACTCCGCGTCGCGGATAGCCGCAGCTTGTCCAGCTCCTCATTGACGGTAGCTTCCTTCTCGATATATAAATCCCCGGCGGGAATATAAGCCTCCGGCTGGTAATAATCGTAATAACTCACAAAGTATTCAACGGCGTTGTTGGGGAAGAACTGCTTGAACTCGTGATAAAGCTGCGCGGCGAGAGTTTTATTATGCGCCAAGATCAGCGCCGGCCGGTTCGACTCCTCAATGACCTTGGCCATGGTAAAGGTTTTACCCGATCCGGTTACACCGAGCAGCACCTGGTGCTTCTCGCCCGCCGCAAGGCCGGCCATCAGCTCGCCAATCGCTCGCGGCTGGTCGCCACGCGGTTTGTAGGTCGTCACCAGTTGAAAGTCCATGCAAAGATTATACCTTGAAGGCGAATAATTGGCGAAGAAAGAGGCGGGATTTCGAGGCGGGGATTTCGACAGATTTATCGTGCACATCGGCAAAACGACTATGCCCACAGGTCGATAAAAGGTGCAATTTTGTAGACCTACATGTGGACAAAAAGTGGATATGGTGCGCAAAGCCGGAAAACGGGGCCTTCCAAGTGGATAAAAACAGGTGGAAATGTCGGCTTGCAAGTCGATAAAAAGTTGAAAAAAAGGCTCAAAATTGGCTGTTTTTGAGGCGTTTTTGGGCACTTTTTGGGCGCTTCTTGGTGACGATTCAGGAAAGATTCGAGGTCCTTTCGCACGAAGTTCAGAGCGTCGCCAGCCCGTTCAACAGATCGCTCAACACTCACACCTGACCGCCGCGCGGTTTGTAGCTCGTCACCCGTTGAAAGTCGATGCTAAGATTATATGCGACCGGCGAACAAGAGGCGAATATTATGCTTGAGGTAAGGTTGGAGTATTCAGCTTCGCAGCGTTCGCAGTTTCCTCGACCGCATGCTGGTAAACGGCGAGACACATAAGGGCGACGAAGCAAACTAGAGTCAAGGTACAACAGAGCCAAAGTAGAATCCTCACGACCCAAATCGAATGCGGGGTCCAGAGCTGTTGAATCTTTTCTTCTATCGGCCCGGCCCTACGTAGCATCTCCCAATCGTTAAATTGAGGCTCTGGATAATTTTGATTCGCAAAGTCTGTCCGCTGATAGCCGATGGACACTGGTATTTCTAGGTTTGAGCTCGACACTGGAATGTGCCTGATATATCGCACGTGCAGAATTATCAAGGCGCATACGCTAAGCGCCGCCAGAGACATCAGGATTGCGGAAACGCTGGAGTGTATTTTTTGTGCAGATTGGCAATAAGTGAAGACCACAAAGGTAGCAGCGAACATAAAGCCGATTGTGGCAGCGACAGCGATCCATTCTACGTCCCCAAGCGGCGGGTAAAGATAGTCGGCAACCATACTGGAGTCCGGAAAAAAGAGGTGTAACAATGGAGCGACGAAGGGTATCCCCACCACAAGCCCAAGCAAACTTGCAAATTCACCGTAATATTGCCGGAGTGTTATCCTCATCGTGCACGACCTTCGGGCAGGAGTCTCACCTTGATGTACGTGTCCTTGCTCGCATTCCCGTCGAACTCCTTGGTCTGTTCATAATAGCCCCGCTTCTGAAACTTGATATAGTAGAAGGCTCTGAAAATGTTCTGGATTTTCGAGTCGGTCTCATGTTCCAGAACATTAATGGGTTCTCCTTTTTGCCAATATGAAACAGTCGCACCTTCCGGTTCGCTAAGTACGTCCAGGTCGCGCGTCATCGTTCCGGATGAGGCTGCGAGTTCATATGCTACCGCAGTGTCATGAAAGCTCTTTAGGACGGCATTCGAACCGGGGATTTGTTGAAAAACCGAATCGATCGGGGCCGCATTCACACGCTCCAGTCGAGCTCCAGCGCTGCTGATTTGCGCCGAATCACTGGGGAGAGACTTTAGCGCGTCATGGTAGCGGTGCCGGATTTCACCGAAGAATGCATTAATGGCTCGCGCCGACGACGGCCCCACCCCATTTTCTTCCTTTTGCTTATACTCCGATTCGGTTTTGTTGAGGTCACTCAATGCGTCGTTGACGCTCCTCCGAAGGAGGACTTGGCCGGTGGCTGCATTCTTCATACTCAGCTGCGACTTGAGATCTTCCCTCTTCATCGTCAAGCGATCTGCCTCATCGTGCAGTAACTTAATCTGCGCGGGGTTGATCGTGACGGCCACGGATTTTGGCGTCACGAGATTTGCCGCAGGTTCGACAGTGAAATCGAAACGGAAATCGCCCTGCGTCTGAGGAGAGCGACAATACTGCGGAGCGGGTCCAAGGGCTCCCCACGATTTGACATTAACTTCCCCTGCCCACGGGCTCTTTGGGGTATCGGGATAGAACGACCCGGACATTTCATATTTGAGACTGCCAGGCACCAGCTTTACAGGCTGCACGGCATCCTTAATGGCGCCTTGATTAGCCGGGCCGCCCGGCACGGTCGAGAGGGATGCAACGAGCACGGGCGAACAGTCGCTAGGGAAGAAAGCCTTCGGGTACTCATCCAAAGTGACCGTAAGAGTGAACCGCTGTCCGGCACTCACGATCTTCGGGGCATCGACGTGAACCACCACGGGAGGGATCTGAGGGATTTCAAATGCAGCCGCTCCCTCGATTGGAATGGATTGCTGGTAAGCTGATCCGAGAGTTGCTGACACGAGCTCCCAGGTACCAGGAACCATAGCGCCGGTAACGTCTAACGACAGCGGGTAGGCCCCCTTGCCGTCGACAAGCGCGGTCTGCCCTGAGAACGATGTTTGACCGGATTCCGGCACTGGTTCTGGCGGCCCAGAGTCGACCCTCTGAAACTTATAGTGGATTTCACCTTCGCCATAACCGTTTGGTGGGGGATCAAAGCGAAGCTCGAAGTCAAACCTTTGTCCGGGATAAATCTGCCGTGCCAAGTTTGCCTTCACCGACACGTTCTTTGGAGTCTCAAGCTGCTGCGCTGTTCCCTGCGCGGACGCGACAACGTACAGAATCCCATAAAAACCGAGAGCGACGACCCACAACCTCAATATCTTCATTTGCCCGCAGCCTTTGAACGGTGAATCTACTATAGTTAGGAACCCTGAATAATTCAATTAGCTGGCTTGACAGGAAGCCTATTACCTGTGGAATCAATAATATAAATCTGTCTTCCCGGATCCTGATCTTCGGACCTGGAATACGATGAGCCTCAGGACACATCCAATGAGCGATATGAAATTCACACTCTGCGGCGCGATGGAGGAGGAAGCTTCGTACCTGGCTGGGCGAGAGCGTCCATCAGCCATTTTGGGCTAAACCTGGAAAGATGTGTCCCTCAGGGGCTAAAGCCCAGATTTTGGTCTACTGCCAGCGGCACGGCTGAAGCCGTGCCCTTTCAAAACTGGAGATAGCAACTTGAGCCTACTCTAGCTTTTGAAAGCTGGGAGACGTAGGCCCGCGTCCACTCCGGAGATGCGATGTGTTCGTGTTTAGACCGAGTGATTTATTGATTTGGCCAGATTGGATTGCGTGATTTCAACTGAATAGTAACCGCAGGTCCTTCGACTCCGCTCCCCACCCCAGCGACGAGGACCTGTCGATGGGGACCCCGGCACGCTTCGCTCAGGATGACAGATTTTAGATTGCAATCGTTTATGATACCGGTAAATCCCTCAGGGGCTAAAACCCAGATTATGGTCTATTGCAAGCGGCACGGCTGATGCCGTGCCCTTTCAAAACGATGCTTCCAATCCAAATGCATTTGCCCTTCCTCTCAACCGCTGGCCTATTGGGCCGGTTGGAGGTCGTCGCGATAGGGCTTTTTGGATTGATAGAGATTGATTCGCGCATTGAGGTCTTCAGCCAGGGAGGACTGATTTTGCGCTCTCGCCAGTTGCAGGGCGTGCTGCGCGGTTTGCGCCGCTTCGGCAAACCTGCCGCTTTCGGCAAGCGCCATGGCGAGCGTGTCGAGAGACGCGGGGTCTTCGCCCTTCGATAACTCGACGGCGTGTTCGGCCAGCCGGACCGCCTCAGCGCCGTTGCGCTCGGAGGCCGTGGGACAGGCGGAGAGGGCGTGCGCCATCTGGTTGAGAGCGGACACATTATTGGGATTCAATTTGAGCGCCTTGCGCCACTGCACAAGCGCCTCCGGCACCTTGCCCTGGCCGTAGTAAAGCGTTGAGCCCAGATAAGTATGCGCCATCACCGAGCGGGGATTGCTGTCAACGGCGCTACGGAACTCGTTTGCCGCCTGATCCAACTGGCCGGAGGAGAGCAGCGCGATGCCCAGGTTGACGTGCGCCTCAGCATATTCAGGTTTGATGTTGACGGCACGCTCGAAGTGCCTGGCGGCCTCTTCGAGTTGGCCGGTCTGCGCCAGCGCCTGCCCAAGATTGTTGTGCAATTCAGCGAAGTCCGGATTGATCTCCAGGCCTTTCTCGTATTCTTGAATCGCATCATCAACGCGTCCCATGGCGGCGAGCGCCATGCCGAGATTGTTGTGAAGCAGATAATATTGCGGATTGATCTCAAGGCCTTTTTGGTAGTAGGGAATCGCCTCTTTGAATCGTCCGACCCGGACCAGCGCCGCGCCCAAGTTGTTCTGGATGGTCTCATCGTTGGGTTCTTCCTTGACCAGCGCTTCCCATTCGGCGATGGCGAGGGCGTCCTTGCCGCTTGAGCCGTCCATTGCCGCTTGATCGAATCTGCGGTACATATCCAGGACCGGCGTGTTGATCTTGAGCAATCCGTCGGGCTTGATATTGACGAACTCGGGAATATTCACGGCGCGATTTGCGGCGGTCGAGTTATCGATCAGAATCGCGGGGCTGCTGTTGCCGTCTTCGTCGATATGGGTGAGATACATTTGGGTGTAGAACGAGCGCGCCTTGGAGGAGAAGACCAGCCAGCGCCCGTTGGGCGAGAAGCTGTGCCAGGAGTTCATCCGCCAGGTATTGGCTTGCAGACGGCGCGCCACTCCGCCCTCGGCGGGCACAATGTACAGCTCGCTGTCCGGCCGCATCAACTGGCCATTCTTGTTTTTTACAAAAACAATCCAGCGCCCATCCGGCGATACTTTGGGAAAATTGTTGCTCATTCCGTTGTTGGACGCGCCCTCGATAGGCTCCGGCGTGCCGCCTTTGCCATCGTTGAAGGGAATGCGATAGAGATCGTATTGGACCTGCACCTCGGCGGGATCGTTGGCGAATTTGGCCATCTTGCCGTCTTCCGGATAGGGCGGCCTGGCCTGGGCACGGGCAAAGACCAGATATTTGCCGTCGGGACTCCATACGGCATCGGTCTGCACGTAGTTTGGATCGTCGGCGCCCGGAAGCAGGTGGCGCTCTTTGCTGGCGCGGCTATACCAGCCCAGCAATCCGCGCGTGGGATAGAAGACTTGCAGAAAACGGTAATCTTTGAAGTTAGCCACGTAGTAGTTGTTGGTTGCAATGTGATCGGCGCCGCTGACGGTATTGACGATATATTGACCGTCCGGCGAAACCTGCGACATGAAAGCGACCCGATTCAATTTGTATTGCAGATCCTGCGCGGGATTCCACGAGACCATATCCTGATTGCGAATCACAATCTCCGGCTTGATGGGCACCAGCGCATAGAGTCCCTTGTCATTATGCGGGCCATCCATATCCATGCCCAGGGTCTTGCCGTCGCGCGAGAAGGAGTGGCAGTTGGCGCAGGTGTGGATACCCTCCAGCACCACGCGGCTGGAGGGCTGCGCAACGTCGCGCAGACGCCACTTGATGAGCGGAATGGCGCTGGAATCGAGCGGCTTAATGACGCCTTTCTCAGTCTGCGAGGGCATCAGGGGCACATCGCGATAAAAGATCGGCGCGCCCAACGGATCCTTCGAGGTGGTAATCGTCACCTGCCCCAGCGAAACCGCATCGTTTCCTCTCAGCCCGGTGATCGACACCGTTGCCGCGCCGGCCGCCGAGTGCTTCTTGATTGCACTCCAGGTAATGCTATCCGGTATCCAGGTGTGCGCGGAGGCCTGCTCCGGCGTCAGCTTGGGCAGTTCGTTGGTCGAGGAGATGCAGCGCGGGTCGATCTCGCCAATCTTGAGAGCTTCGCCTTTGGATTGCGCGTGAATCGCCGGCGAACCGTCGGCAAAGGCGATGTTGATGCGCCAGTTGGCCACGCTTCGGGCAGCGTCATGCCAGATGAAGGTGGGCGGCGTAATCTCCGGAGGGAAGATCGAACCCTGCAGCGGATAGTCGATCACGATCGCCACGGGCTGCGAAGCGGCGGCGCGTCCGTCCACGGCCATCATCGTTCCGAGAGCGGCGGCGGACAGAACGGTGAGGGCGAAGATGAATAGGGTTCGCTTCATGGGCGTATCTCCGGGATGCGATGTGTGAATGATACCAGAAACCGGCTTGGTTCCATGTGGCTCATGGCGGGTGGCGCATGACCGCACGCAGGTGCTTACTCCAGCCTCTTGTGGAAGCTGCGCATAGCCGCAATCGCAAGCACTAAGGTGAAAATCGCCAATGGAATCAACTCCGCAAACAGCATCGACACGGGCGTTCCTTTAAGAAAGATCTTCTTCAGCACGGAAACGTAATACCGCGCGGGAAGAACGCGCGTAATCCATTGCAGCGCTATCGGCATCTGCTCAATCGAAAACAGAAAACCAGAGAGCAGAAACGCCGGAAGAAAAGTGACCAGCAGCGCAATCTGGCTGGCCGCGAACTGATTCTTCGCTAATACCGATATCAAAAAGCCCAGCGAAAGCACGACCACCATGAACATTGCCGACGCCACCATCAGCGCAGCCCACGAGCCGCGAAAGGGCACATGAAACCAGTAGATCGCAATCAGCGCGCTCAAGCCCGTGTCCAACATGCCCAGCACAAAGTAAGGCGCAAGCTTGCCCAGCATGATCTCCATCGCCGTCACCGGAGTGGAAATCAACTGCTCCATTGTGCCGCGCTCCCACTCGCGCGCAATCGTCAGAGAAGTCAGGAATGCGCCGATCACCGACATCACGAGCGCCAGCACGCCGGGAATAATAAATGCGCTGCTCTCCAGATCCTCGTTGTACCAGGTGCGCGTCTCCACGCTCAGCGCCGCCGGTTGCATGGCAAGCCCGCGTTGCCGCAGCCAATCAATCTGCACCTGCGCGGAGTAGCTTTGCACTACCGCTTGCGAGTAGCCGATCAGCACATTGGCGGTGTTGTCGTCCGAAGCATCGACGAGTGCCTGAATCTCAACCGGGCGCCCGTCACGCAAGCGTTGGGAAAAATCCCACGGAATCACAATACCCATCTTCGCGTGGCCGTCTGCCAGCGCGCGCGTCAACTCGGAGTAGCCGCTCACCATGCGCGCAACATGAAAGTATTCGCTCGTTTGAAAATGCTTCAGCAGGTCCTGACTCTGCTGACTGCCGTCGCGATCCAGAACATAAACAGGCAGTCCCTTCAGATCAAGATTCACGCCATAACCGAAGAGCAGCACGAGCACCGCGGGCATGATCACGACGATGATCAGGCTGCGCGCATCGCGCGTGATCTGCACCACTTCTTTGCGCGCAACAGCCAGCATCCGAGTCAGACTCATGGCTTGCCTCCCGCATCGCGATGGGTAGTCAGCGAAACAAAGACATCTTCCAGGCTTGGTCGTATTTCTTCGATGCGGCTCACCTTTACTTTGCGATCCGCCAAATATGTTTTCAGCAGAGGCGCGGCTTGCGCGGCATCCTCAACGACCAGATGCAGCGCGTTCCCGAAGACTGCGGCATCCATCACGCCCAGCGCTGTTTGCAACGCTTCCACTGCCTCGCCCAGCGGTTCACACTCCACCAGTAATAGCTCGCCTTTCATTGAGTCGCGCTTCAACTCCGAAGGCGTTCCCAGCGCAACCATTTTGCCGCGAAAGATCAGCGCCAGCCGATTGCAATATTCGGCTTCTTCCATGTAATGCGTGGTAACAAATATCGTCACGCCTTCTTCGGCCATTGATTGAATCAGATCCCAGAACTGGCGGCGCGTGATTGGATCAACGCCCGATGTCGGCTCATCCAAAAAGATCACCGGCGGCTTGTGCAGTACCGCACAACCCAACGCCAATCGCTGCTTCCATCCACCCGGCAGTGTGCCTGTGATCAGATTCTCCTGCCCTTTCAAGTCGGCCATCGTAAGCGCCCACTCGATTCGTTCGCCAAGAATTTTTGTGGGAACACTATAGAGCCCCGCGAATAATCGGATGTTTTCTATGACTTTGAGATCGTTATAAAGAGAAAATTTCTGGCTCATATAGCCGATGTTTTGACGCACCGCCTCAGGCTTCTTGCTCACATCAAATCCCGCAACCATCGCATGTCCTGAAGTGGGTTTCAGCAGCCCGCAAAGCATACGAATCGTTGTTGATTTGCCCGCGCCATTGGGGCCTAGAAAGCCGAATACCTCGCCTTTTCGCACTGCGATATTGATATGGTCCACGGCGACAAAATCACCGAATCTCTTGACGAGGTTCTCGACAACGACAGAGTTGACGGTCTCATCCATGCGCGCCAACTCCTTCGTTGACCGCATCGACAAACAGATCTTCAATCGACGGCGCAACTATGAGAATCGCATCAAAGGGAATTTCCGCGCGCTGAAGCCGCGCCTCAAACTCAGGCAAGCGCCGCGCCGCATCGTCTACCACGATATGCAATCCATCGCCGGTCAACAGCAGGCTTGAAATTCCTTCCGCGTCTTTGAGTGCAACGCGCAATCGCCGCGGATCCGGCGCAGTGATCGACAGAACTCCTTTGCCCATTTTTGCTTTCAAATTCGCCGGCGTGTCGCAGAACAACAGCTTACCCTGGTGCATCAGCGCAACGCGATGGCAGCGCTCCGCCTCATCCAGGTACGCCGTTGAAGTGAGAATCGCCACGCCCTCGGCGATCAGCTCATACAGAATGCGCCAGAAGTCGCGGCGTGAAACCGGATCAACGCCCGTCGTCGGCTCATCCAGCAAGATCACTTCAGGACGATGAATCAACGCGCAAACCAAGCCCAGCTTCTGCTTCATTCCGCCGGAGAGCTTGCCCGCCAACCGCTTGCGAAATTCACTCATTCCCGCCGCTTCCAGCAACTGCGTCGAGCGGAGCTTTCGTTCCGATGCACGCACGCCAAACAGATCCGCATAAAAGCGGATATTCTCATCGACCGTCAGGTCTTCATAGAGGCCGAAGCGCTGCGGCATATAGCTGAGCGCGTGCTTTGCGCCCTCTGGATCGCGAGTCACATCAAAGCCAGCGATGGTGGCTCTGCCCATGTCCGGCGCCATGATCCCCGCCAACATGCGGAGCGCCGTCGTCTTGCCCGCGCCATCCGGGCCAACCAGCCCGAAGATCTCTCCGGCGCGCACGTCAAAGCTCAACGCATTCACCGCGCACATGCCGGGAAAGCTCTTCGTCAATCCCTCGACGACAATCGCGGATTGGTGCGCGGCATTCATGGTTTTTTCGCGGCCAAATCAATGCGCGCATCGGCGGGCATCCCCGGCTTCAATTCATGATTCAGATTGTCGATGTCGATCTTGATCCGATAGACGAGCGTGACACGCTCCTTGAATGTCTGCACGCTCTTCGGCGTGAACTCCGCATCCGAAGCGATGAACGAGATGCGCCCGTGGTACTGCTTGCCAGGATATGTATCTGTTGTGATGACTGCATCCTGACCCCAATGGATCTTGCCCAAATCCGTCTCCGCAATGTACGCGCGCAGCCAGATGTGATCGAGGTCGGAGAGCGTGACCACGGGCGAACCAGGTGCAACCACCTCGCCCAGCTCCGCCTGGCGCACCGTCACCACGCCCGCGGAAGGAGCGCGCAAAATCGAGTAGCTCAGATTAACCTGAGAGAGGCCGAGGCTTGCGTTTGCCTGATTCACATTGGCGCGAGCGATGGCAATTTCTTCCTTGCGGCTGCCTTCGACGGCTTCGTTGTAGCGCTGCTGTGCGGCCTTGTGAATCGCCTCGGCGCGCTTCAACGCTGTCGCCGCCAGATCGCGCTCTTGCGCGGTGACTTCATCTTTCGCGTAGAGTTTTTGCGCGCGTTCATTGTCGAGCTTTTTCTGCTGAAGATCAGCTTCGGCATCCAGCATTGTCTGCTGCGCCGCTTTCGTTTCCTGCTCGCGCGTTCCCGCCAGCGTAAGCGCAAGATCCGATTCACGCACGCCCACTGTGGCTTCGTCCACGCGAATGCGCTGCTTCAAATCCGCATCGTCGAGCCGCGCCAGCAGCGCGCCCTGCGCCACTTGCTGACCCTCTTCCACCGGCAATTCAACAATACGCCCCGGCACTTTGAAGCCCACCAGGCTCTCATGCGCTTCAATGTTGCCGGAGAGCGTAAGCTGATTTACGGGCGCGGTCTTCTGCGTCAGGCGCGAATAATAGTACACGCCCGCAGCCACGGCAACGGCCAGCAGAATCACGATTGGAATGATTTTCTTCATCGCATTAAAACCTCTTCGCAATTTCCGGTTTCTTCCGCCCGTCAATGATTTTCCGCGAACGCAACAATGTTTTTCTCCGTATCGCCCATCGCCCGCGCAAGCGCGAACTTCGCGTCCACATGACTGCTCACTGCAAGTATGAAATTCTCTTCAGCGCGCGCGAGTTCATCCTGCGCAGTAATCACTTCGACGTTGTTGGCCGTGCCCTCGCGAAAGCGATCTTGCGCCATTTGCAGCTCACGCCGCGCCAGATCCTCTCCTTCACGCGCCACAGTCACCTGCTCGTTTGCAGAATCCAGATTCAGCAGAGCCTCGCGCAGCTCCTCTTCAATGCCGCTGCGCAGATCGGCAATCTGATCGTCGATGCGCTTCAAGCGGCTGGCCAGCTCCTGCGCCTCGCCATTGCGATCTCGATCAAAGATCGTGAAATCAATCTGCCCTTGCAGCAATCCAGTAGTCCGCACGCCGCCGATGCTGCGCCCAATCTCGCCGATGTTTCCATTCACGCTCAGTTTGGGCAGCGCGCGCGCGCGATTGGCGCTCTGTTGCGCAACCAATCCATCACGTTGTTTGGCTAGCGAAATATAATCCGCGCGATCAAGAAGCGCGGCGGGCACAAGCGTTTCAATCTCCGGCTCTTTCAACGGTAGATAGTTGAGCGGCTCCGCCAGTTCCAGCGGCGTGCCGGGGCTGATGCCCATGTTGCGCTCGAGTTCCAACAGCGATTGCTTGTACTGGTTCCGCGCAATCAGCAACGCCTGTTTGTCGTTGGCCAGTTGCACCTGCGCGCGCAACACATCCACGCCAGTTGCACTTCCCGCGTCATGCTTGTCCTGGGCCAGCTTGAACAAAGCACTTGAATCGTTCACGCGCGATTGCGCCGCATCCGCGCGCGCCGCGGCGGACTGCGCATTCAGATAGAGCGCGGCAATCGCGCGCACAATCAGATCGCGCGCGTCGCGCTCATCCATCTTGCCCGCATCCACTGCGAACGCGCTGGCCTTCAACTCGCGACGGCTCTGAAGATCGACTATATTCTGCTGCGCATACACGCGAAAGTCGTAGTTGGAAAACGGCCCCACAACTTCCGGCATTCCGGGCAGAGAGATGCCGAATGCGCGCAGATCGCGGTTCTGCGCATTGGCGTACGCCTGCGCATTCACGCGCGGGAGAAGCGCTGCCGCCAGCCGCCGCTCGCGCGTTCCTTCCGCTTCCTCCACGCGCGTGCCTGCTGTGAGCACATTCAAGTTGGATTGGAGCGCTTTTTGAATTGCATCTTGCAGTGTGAGCCGGTACGGCGCCGGAGACTGCGCCATCGCGGGAACAGAAATTGCGACGCAAGTCAGCCAGAGAAAAGCAACAGTACGAAGTTCTGATCTCATGGTTCCTGCTTTACCGTGGAGGTCGATTGAAAATCAGTATTAAACCTTGCCATTCATCGCGTAGAGAATCGCCCGCGCACTCCAATCCTCATCGGTGCGCGAGGAGATCATCAGGTCGTAGAGATGCGGATTGTTCCAGCATTTTCCGTAGTACTGCTGCAAGTACTTGGCGCGTTCTTCGTCCACGATGCGGATGCGCTGCTCGGCGTGGACACCTTTGTCCAGCCGTCCGCGCAGGCGCGCCAGGCGATCCAGGTACGGAGCATAGACAAAGACATGATAAACATCGGGCTTGTGTTGCAGGATGCACTGCGAACCACGGCCCACAATCACACAGTTTCCCTCCGCATAGGCCTCTTCTATGATTTTTCGTGAAATCTTCACCATTTCTTCGGCATCGAAGACTGAATTCTCGCCCAATTCCAGGCCGGCGGCCAGGGCGGCCGAACGCATGGCCTGCTGGTTGATGCGCCGCAGCCATGAATCCACATGTTCATCGTAGTGGCGCACCACCTTTGAATCCACATGCGCCGCATAGGCGATTGCATCAATAATGTCGCGGTCCAAAAGCTTCCATCCAAGCCACTCAGCGATGGTTTGAGCGATGCGTCCGCCCCCGCTGCCGAACTCCCGATTGACTGTCAAAACGCGGTAATCCACCTTACCCTCCGCACACCCTTAACAGTCTAACTTACTCCTTTCCGAGCGTTCTTTCCAGTTCAGCCCGCGCGTTACTCCGCTCAGCCTCCGCCTGAAAGAGTTCGGCCTCCGCCTCGGCCAGTTGCGCATCAGCATCCTTCAGCGCAGAGGCATTCACCGTCTTCGCATCCAGCTGGTTGGCCGTGATGCGCCGCATCTCCACCCGCGCAGCCACACTCTCCCGCGCCGCCTCCAGGCCTGTCTCCGCACGCCGCACTTTGCGCAGGCTTTTTGCAACCTCTACGCGCGCCCGGTTCTCCGCGTGGTGAAGGTTTTCCTCCGCCTCGTCCACTCCGGCCTGGCGTTCATGCACCTGCCCGCTGCGCTTGCCAAATTCAGCCAGAGTCCAACTCATCTTCAGTCCCACCACGCCATTGCTTTCGCTCAGAAGCGGAACGCCGTCCTGGTAAACGTACTGCGCAAAGGCACTGACCTCCGGGATATACTCGGCCCGCGCCGCCGTCAGTCCGGCCCGCGCCTTGGCAAGCGTCTCGCGCGCCGCGTCCACTTCCGGATTATGTTGAAGCGCCTCGGCTTCCAGATCGCCTGCCGGCCCATCCGTCCTTTCAGGCTCCGGCGCAACCAGCTCAACTTCCGTCTCCAATGGCAATCCGGCCAAGTCGTTGAACTCCATCTTCATGTCAGAGATTGCATCCTCGAACGAACCCAGTGCATGCCGCGCCTCGGCAATCTGCGCTCGTCCCTCCAGCGCCTTCAACTCCAGCGCCGCGCCTGCTTCGACTGCGTTCTGCGCCTCAGTCAGCCGCTCTTCTCCCGCCGCGATCTTCAACTCCGCGGCTTGCCGGCGCCGCTCGGCGGAGAGCAGCTTGTAATAAATCTCTTTCATCTGCAGCGCGGCTTCATTCTCCGCCAGCCGCGCGTTGTCGCGCGCAATTCCCGCGTCTGCCTTTGCTGCATTCACGCCCGCGTGAATCTTGAATAACTGCGTGATGGGCTGCGCGGCCATGGTTTGACTTAGAAGAAAATTCTGATTGCCGAGTTTGATCGATATATTTTTCCCAGGAATTGGCCCATCGCTCGGATAAGTCCCCAGCGCACCCATCGGAATTACGAGGTTGTCTGTCTTGCCCAGATGAACCGCGGTGCTCTCGTTGCTGAGCACGGGGAAATAATTGGCGCGTGCTTCGGTTACCCGTGCATTCATTTCTTTCATCTTCAGCCGCGCCATCTTCACCGTCGAGTTCTGCTTGGTGGCAAGCGAGACAGCTTCATCGATCGTGATGCGACGCGTCTCCGCACGCGCCACGGCAGTAAACGTCAGCAGCATGAGCAACCCAGCAACAATCGGACGCACCAGGTTTTGTTTTTGAGACCTGGAAGAGATCGCTCTTCGATGCGCCACCACAAACAAAACTGGAATGACCAACAGCGTAAAGAACATTGAACCCATCAGTCCGAAGGCGATTACGCTGGCCAACGGCGACCACATGCTCGAGCCGGAAAGAATCATCGGCGTCACGCCCACAGCGGCGGCCATCGACGTGAGAAAAATGGGCCGCAAGCGCCGCTCTCCGGCCTCCAGCGCGGCCTGCTCAAGTTCCACGCCGCTCTTCATTCTTTCGTGAATGTAATCGATCAGGATGATCGAATTGCGCACCACGAGGCCCCCCAAACTGACAATGCCCAAGAAGGCCGTGAAGCCGAAGTTGTTGTGCGTCATCAGCAGGCCCAGGGCCGCGCCCGGCAGCGCCAGCGGAAAGGCCATCATCACAATCAGCGGGTCAATCAGCGTGCGGAATTGAAACAAGAGAATCAGAAAGATCAGCACCAAGCTGATGAGGAGCGCGTGCTGCATCTCGCTGAATGTTTCATCCTGATTTTCCTTTTCGCCGCCGTACTCGATACGGAAACCATTTGGAAGAATTATCTTGTCCACCCGCTTGCGCGTGTCGGCGAGGATCTCGCTGGCTAAACGATGGCCGCTCGGAAAGGCGCGGACGGTGAGCGTGCGCACGCCGTTTCTGCGCACAATCCGCCCCGGCTCCCACGCGGGCGCAAGCGATGCCACTGCCTCCAGCGGAACCCTCGCTCCAGTTACCGGCGAAGTGATGTATGTCTCTTCAACATTCTTGAAGCTCTGCCGGTCTTGCGCGTCAAGACGCAGCACCACATCCACATCGCGATCACCTTCCCAGTAGGTCGTCATCGGCGCGCCTTCAAAGCCGCCGGCCAGTTGCTGCGCAATCGCCGCATTGGTAATGCCCAGGCGGCTGGCCACCTCTTCGCGCACATGCACGTTCATCTGCGGCGCATCTTCATGCCAGTCGGTGTTGATGTAGGTTGCACTTTGGGTATGGCGCAGCACATCCTCCACGCGGTTGCCGAACGCGCGCAACTCCAGCGCATCCGATCCCACAATGCGCACCTCCACTGGAGCTTCCATCACCTGCCCTTGTTGCAACTCCTTCACAAAGACCTTGGCCTCAGGCGCAACCTCGCCCAGCCGGTCGCGCAAGCTGACAACAAGTTTTGGAGTCTTGGAAACACTCGTTGTGTTCACCAGAATCTGCGCATAATTTGACGCTGGAGCCTGCGGATTCACGTTGTAATAAAAGCGTGGCGCGCTTGATCCAAGAAAGCTGGTGTACGCAGAGATCAGCGGTTCCTTGGCCAGCACCGCTTCAATCCGCTTCACCGCCGCATCGGTGGCTTCGATCTTTGCGCCCTCCGGCAGCCACACATCCAACACAAACTGATTCCGCTCGGCCAGTGGGAAAAACTGCCGCGGAACAAGTTGCAAAATACCCAGCCCAATGATGAACGTCACTCCACCGCCAATGAGCGTCATCTTTTTGTTGCGCATCGCCCAGGTGATGGCCTTGTTGTAATAGCGCTGCATGGCTTCGAGAGGCGTGCGCTTGCGCTCGGCGGCAGCATTTTTATCTTCGCTGTGATCTTTGAGTCCCTGACGAATAAAGAAGCGCGCCGTCAGCGGCGTCAGCAACATGGCCACAACAAAGGAACTGCCCAGCGAGACCGCAACCGCAATCGGCAGCGCACGAATGAACTCGCCCACCGCGCCAGTCAACAGCAGCATGGGAAGGAATGATCCAATGATGGTCAGCGTCGCCGTCAGCACCGGAACAGCCATCTCCGTTGCACAGCGCCACGCAGCCTCGTCCACTGGAAGCTTGCGGTCCAGCAACTCCACATAGTTGTCGGCAATCACAATCGCATCGTCCACCACCATGCCGAGCACTACAATCAATGCCGAGATGGAGACCTGCTGCAACTCAACGCCGAGCGAATTCAGTAGTGCAAACGTGATTGAAACCGTGACTGGAATCGCCACCGCCGAGACCAGCGCCACACGCATCGGCAGCAGCAGCATGGTCACGAGAATCACCGCGACGATCGCGATACCGAACTCTCGAAAGAAATCCCAGACGCGCTCGCTGACCACGCGTGGCTGATCGGCAACCAAGTCCAGCTTCACCTCCGGCGGCAACTCGCTCTCCACGTTCTTCAGCGTCTTGCGCACCGTGTTGCCGAAGTCCACAATGTTGTTGCCTTCGCGCATCTCGACCGCCAACAGGATCGCCGGCTCGCCGTTGATGCGCGCATATTCGGTTGGATCTTTATAGATGCGAGTTACATCAGCGACATCGCTTACATAAACCGGCTGACCGGCAGGCGAAAGATCGATCATCACCCGGCCAATCTGCTCCTCGGTATCGAAGCTTCCGCCGGCTTCAATCGGCGCCTTGCTCTCACCCGCTGGAACGCGGCCCGCGTATTCAACCGTGTTGCGCCCGCTGAGCGCCTGCATCATCTTCTGCGGATTCACCGCATACTGCGCAAGCTTTTCGCTCGACGCGCTGATGTCAATCTCTTCCTTCTGATCGCCGGTGCGCTTGATTTTGGAGACCGCCGGAATCGCGCGCAGCGCGGCCTCTACGCACTGTGCATAATCCTTCAGTTCACGCGGCCCATAGTTGCCGCCATGCACCGCAATCAGCACCGCAACCGTATCGCCGAAATCAGAATCAACTAGCGGTCCGCGCACGCCCGCAGGCAGCGCGGTTGCCTTCAATTCAGCCATCTCCAGACGCAGTTTCGACCAGAAGGCGCCGGCATCGTTCACCTCTTTGTTCAGTTCGACATTCACCACCACCACGCCGTTGCGCGTGGTTGAAAATGTCTTGTCGCGGCGCACCTCGCTGAATCGAAAGAGCCGCTCCTCTATCTTGCGCGTGACCTGATCTTCCACTTCTTCCGCCGTCGCGCCGGGATAAATAGCCGAGACAATTCCAACACGAATGGTGATCTTCGGGTCTTCTCTGCGCGGCATCGTAAAAAGCGAATAGATGCCCGCGATAAAAAGCATTCCGGCAATTACCAGCGTCACTTGCGGATAACGCAGCGAGGCGCGCACGGGATTCATTCGCCGCCTCCCACAACCTTGGCCGGCGCGCCCTCGCGCAGATTCTGCTGGCCGGCCACCACCACCTGCTCGTTGCTGCTCAATCCAGAGCGAATCTCGATCTCGTTGTTAATCGCTGCGCCCACCTCCACGCGCCGCGCATACGCTCGCTGCTTCGCAGGCTCGAAGAGATACACCTCGGTCACGCCGCGCTCATCGCGCACCACTGCATCCGCCGGCACGGTGAGCGCATTCAACTTCTCCGCGCCAAAGATGCGCACTTCGCTCACCATTCCCGCGCGCAGCAACCGCTCCGGATTGGCCAACGAAATCTTCACTGTATATGTGCGCGAAGCGGGATCAGCCGCCACGCCCACAGCCTCCACCTTGCCCTCAAAGCTCTTGCCCAGCGAGGGGATCGTCACCGCGGCCCGCGAGCCCTCTCGTACCTTGCCGATCTCCGCCTCGGGAATCGCCACGCGCACCTTGACTGGATTCAAATCCAGCACTCCCATCACCGGCATGCCCGCCGCCACCGTGTCGCCTACATCGATGCGCTGCAGCCCGACATAGCCGGCAATCGGAGCGCGGAGTTGGCAGTCGGCCAAGTGCTTTTCTGCTTCGTGCATCTGCGCCGCCGCAGCTCGCATCTGCGCACTCGACGAATCCTTCTCCTCGGGCCGTGTTCCTTCGCGCGCCATCTGGTAGCGTTGCTGGGCCGCATTGTAGCCCGCTTCGATCTTCTCGAAGTCGTTGGCCGCCATGCTCTGGTGGTCGTAGAGAAATTTCATCCGCTTGTATTCGTCCTGCCAGCGCTCGAAGTCGATGCGCGCCTCTTCCAGTTCCTCCGGCCGCAGCCCATCCTGCGCCTTTTTCGAGACCGCCCGCGCTGCATCCGCCTGCGCCGCCGCAGCGTCGTACGCGTTGCGATAATCAGTCGTATCCAGCTCGGCCAGCACTTGCCCCTTCTTGACGGCTTGCCCCTCGTCCACAAGCACCCGCGCCACGCGGCCAGCAATCTGAAACGCACTCTGCGCCGTCACGTTGGCCTCCACCGACCCACTCCCCGCCACCGTAACAGGCTCTTGCACGTGCTTCGGCGCGCGCACCCGCACAGCCACCGGCTGATCCGCCGCCAGTTGCGGCTTGGGTCCGCAGCCGGCTATTGTGAATAGCCATATCAAAGCCAACAGCCAGATGGCAGTGTGCCGCGCCGGCTGAAAGCAGTACGAAGAGCCAAGCGGCGCTTGCGCATCCGTAGTATGCAATTCAGTTAAATGGTTGAAAGATCGGAGGGTTTTCGAGAAAAATGGAGCGCGTCTCGTCATATTTCCTTCCCTATCGTTTTGCATTCAATCAGCCTTCAACTGCTAAAAATTAGGAGCTTGACAAGAATAGAATGACACGTCATTCTATAAATGACAAGAGGGGATAAACTTAAGTTATGGTCTATCGGAAAAATCCGGCGAGTGTTGCCCGCAAGGAGGCCCGACGCAAGACAATCCTCGACGCCGCCACACGGCTCTTTGGCGCGCACGGCTATCACGCTACGACCGTGCCGATGATTGTGTCTCAGTCTGATAGCTCTGTGGGCAGCTTCTACATCCACTTCCGCAACAAGGAAGATGTCTTTGCCGCAGTCCTGGAAGCCCTCGGCGAAATGGTCTCCGAAATTATCCAGCACGCCAGGGTCTGCCAGCCCAACCCGCTGCTCGGTATCCCCTCCGCCGTCGAATCACTCTTCCTCTTTCTTGCCGAAAACCCCGGCGACGCCCGCATCCTGATCGTCGAATCTTCCGGCCTCAGCCCGCGCCTGGAGCGAATTCGCCGCGCCATCCTCAGCCGCCAGGCCGAACAGGTCTGTCATTCTTTCGAACAGGCAGCGAGCACGATCCCAGACGCCATCTCGGTTGCCGACCCGCAGATAGCTGCCCGCTGCCTGGTCGGCGCCGTCTTTGAGTCTCTCACCAGTTGGCTCGAGCAGAACCCGGCTGAGCGCGCCCCCGCCGCCCAGGTGGCCCGCGCGGTGGCCGATTATAACCTGCGCGCCCTGCGCCGCTAAGGAATTTTTGATTGATTACGCCGCAGAAAGACCATTGAATTTCCTCTTGGACTAGAGCCCCTGGTGTTATTGGTGATATCTGTACGGCCTAATACTACAGTTGTATTTAGCGAGAGTGATGGAAGAGAGACATAAGCCCGGGCCTAAAGGCCCTTCCATTTCGCTCTCTTTCAGGGGCCTAAAGGCCCCTACTCCCTCCATTCTCGCGTATCTACGACTGCAGTACTAAAGGCCTTACCCTTCAAAACCCTTTTGTTCGGAAGTTCATTAACGCCGTTTCCCAAGCAGGGCCTGATCGCTCCTAGAATCCCACAGCTTGAAACGCTGTCCGGCCCTCCGGTGACATTTATCACTCTGGCCTTCACATTCGGCTGCTAACCTCTTAGTGAAGCGCAATTTCCCCTTGCGAGGTGCAACATGAGCGAAGCGACGAGCAAGAATCCCTTGAGTCCGGAACAATTGGCCAAGATGAACGCCTACTGGCGTGCCGCTAACTACCTCTCCGTTGGTCAGATCTACCTGAAAGACAACCCGCTTTTGGAGCGCCCGTTGACACTGGACGACGTGAAGCCGCGCCTTTTGGGGCATTGGGGCACGACGCCGGGGCTGAATTTTCTATACGTGCATTGGAACCGGTTGATCCGCGAGCGCGACCTGAATCTGCTGTACATCATCGGGCCTGGGCACGGCGGACCGGGCTTGGTGGCGAACACTTACTTGGAAGGCTCGTACAGCGAGATTTATCCGCACATCGAACAAAATAAGGATGGAATTAAAAGGCTCTTCCGGCAATTCAGTTGGCCGTATGGGATTCCCAGCCACGTTGCGCCGGAGACGCCTGGGTCGATCCACGAGGGCGGCGAGCTGGGCTACTCGCTGGTGCACGCGTACGGCGCGGCTTTCGACAATCCCGGCCTGATTGTGGCTTGCGTGGTGGGCGACGGCGAGGCCGAGACTGGCCCGCTGGCGACGAGTTGGCACGGCAACAAGTTCATCAACCCGGCGACCGATGGCGCGGTGCTGCCGATTCTGCATTTGAACGGCTACAAGATCGCCAACCCGACCGTGCTGGCGCGGATTCCGCACGCCGAACTGGAAAACCTGATGCGCGGCTACGGTTATGAGCCGTTTACGCTGGAGGGCGACGATCCGCTGACCATGCATCAGCAGGCAGCGGCGATTTTTGATACGATCCTCGACCGCATTGCAGCGATTCAGAAGTCCGCCCGCGAGGCTCTGGCCAACGGCGAAACGCTGGCGCGCCCGGCATGGCCGATGCTGATTATGCGCACGCCCAAGGGTTGGACCGGGCCGAAGTTTGTAGACGGCAAGCCCGTGGAAGGGACCTGGCGCGCGCACCAAGTTCCCTTCAGCGAACTGCGCGAAAAGCCCGATCACATGCGCCTGCTGGAAGAGTGGATGCGCAGCTACAAGCCGGAAGAACTCTTCGACGAGAAGGGCGCCTTCCGCAGTGAGCTGGCCGAGATTGCGCCCAAGGGACGGCGGCGCATGGGCATGAACGCCCACGCCAACGGCGGGCTGCTGCTGGAGCCGCTGAAGATGCCCTCCTTCCGCGATTACGCGGTGAAGGTCGAAGGGCGCGGCGCTCGGGATGTGGAATCGACGCGCGTGCTGGGCCAGTTCCTGCATGGCGTGATGGAGGCCAACAAGGAACAGAAAAACTTCCGCGTCTTTGGGCCGGATGAGACGGCCTCGAATCGCCTTCAGGACACCATCACCGGAACTGGCAAAGAGTGGATGGAAGAGACGCTGCCTGTCGATGAGAACCTCTCGCAGTCGGGCCGCGTGGTGGAGATGCTGAGCGAGCATATGTGCCAAGGCTGGCTGGAAGGGTATCTCTTGACCGGGCGGCATGGCTTCTTCAGTTGCTACGAGGCCTTCATTCACATCATCGATTCGATGGTCAACCAGCACGCCAAGTGGCTGAAGGTGACGCGGCATATCCCGTGGCGCAAGCCGATTGCTTCGCTGAATTATCTTTTGAGTTCGCTGGTCTGGCGGCAGGATCACAACGGCTTCAGCCACCAGGACCCCGGCTTTATCGACCATCTGATGAACAAGAAGGCCGAGGTGGTGCGCGTCTATCTTCCGCCGGACGCCAACACGCTGCTCTCGGTGGGCGATCACTGCCTGCGCAGCAAAAATTACATCAACCTGATCGTCGCCGGCAAGCAGCCCGCGCCGCAGTGGCTCACCATTGACGAGGCCGTGGCGCATTGCACAGTAGGCATGGGCGTTTGGCAGTGGGCCTCGAATGACGAGGGCGCGCCGGATGTGGTGATGGCCTGCTCCGGCGATGTGCCGACGATGGAGGCTCTGGCCGCCGTGGTGCTGCTGCGCGGGCTGGCGCCTGACCTCAAAGTTCGCGTGGTCAATGTGGTGGACCTGATGGCCTTGCAGCCGCCCAGCGAGCATCCGCATGGCCTGGCCGATGAGGAGTACGACCGCATCTTCCCGCCCAAGACGCCGGTGGTCTTCGCCTTCCACGGCTACCCATGGCTGCTTCACCGGCTCACCTATCGGCGGCACAATCACGATAACCTGCATGTGCGCGGCTACAAGGAAGAGGGCACCACAACCACGCCCTTCGATATGTGCGTGCTCAACAACATCGACCGCTTCCAGTTGGCGCTGGACGCTGTGAAGCGCGTGCCGCGGCTGCGCGGTCAGGCCGATGCCGCCGAGCAGTGGTACTCCGAGGCGATTCAGCGGCACAAGCTCTACGTAGCGGAGAACGGCGACGACCTGCCGGAGATCAGAGATTGGCGCTGGGCACCACCTGCGGTGGGGGGACTGGCCGTCCAGGCGTAAGCCGCCTTCGGCGTGTAGGTATTGGTTTCTAGTATCCTGAGTCAGAAGTTTTTATCATGAAAGGAACTGTCATTCTGAGCGAACGGGGCCCCAAACGTTTTTCAGTTTCCGGGGTCCCCACGAACAGGTCTTCGTTCGTGGGGTGGAGGTTGGGGGTGGTGAGTCGAAGAATCTGCGGTTTCTGTGCGGAATCCCGAAAAGCAACCGCAGGTCCTTCGACTCCCTTCGCTACGCTACGGTCGCTCAGGATGACAGTCATTTGTTGAACTAACTTTTGATTCAGCACACTAGCCGAAGAACAAACAAACTGGGTGCCCAGGTCCAGATTTTCGGACCTGGGAACCTTTCATCATCAACGCCGCATCAACTTTGAAAGTATCTGGAGACGGCTCATGAAATTGAAATTGTTTGCGTTGTTGTTTTGTCTCTCCTTTGCGGCTACAGCGATAGCCAAGGAAATCGAGTTACCCGATTCTTGTGGTGACCCCAAAACGAAATTCGAGGTCACAACCCACAAGAGCACGACCCCACTGCCTGCGCCTGATGCTGGCAAAGGATTGATTGTGTTTATACAACCGTACGACTCGATATGCAGTGGATGCATTCTAAGATTCGCTATGGACGGCCAATGGGTTGGGGCGACCAAAAAAGATGGCTCTTACTTCACTTTGCAAGTAGAACCTGGCCAACATCATTTCTGCGCCACAAGCCTAATTCGGAACACAATTGCGATTCGCTCATTCGAGGTAAAAGCTGGTGAATCGTACTTCCTCCAAGCGAGAGTGATTGGCGCTCATGCCAGAACCGAGGAGGAGCACGATTCCCAAGTTATTGCTACAGGGAAAAGTGCAACTTACTTTGGAATGTCTTTGCTGGAAGAGGAGAAAGGCAGGTACCTCATCAAGAGCTATGAAGTGGCGGATTTCAAAAAGAAGTAAATCATCCGACGATTCCTAATTCAAGTTGCAAGTGTCGGCTGGTTCAAACCTCTGTACGATCCCAGGTCCGAGAATCCGGACCTGGAGCACCCGAAAACCGCAGGTCCTTCGACTCCGTTTGGCGCAAAGTACGCGCCAAACTTCGCTCAGGATGACAGATTTGTAGCAATGCAATCAATTTGTGCGCGAACAATAATTGGCGCGCAACGCGACTAACACCGCTAACTCTGGGAACAACGGTAACTCCGCTGACTCGCTCAGCCCCAACCCAAAAGGATTTCTTCTATGCCTTCTTCTTTGCCCGTACTGGTTTTGAACAGCGGTTCATCTTCGATCAAGTTTTCCGTCTATGAGGCTGGCTCGGGCCAGCGCACCAAGCTCTTCGAGGGCGCGGTGGACGGCATCGGCACCGATCTGGGCAAGTTCTGGATCAAGGACGCCGCGGGCAACAAGCTGGTCGATCAGACGCCTGCTCTGCCCACGCGCGCCGTGGCCTTCAAGCTGGTGGCGGATGCCTTGCACTCCGGCGACTTTCCCGCGCCTGTAGCTATCGGCCATCGCATGGTCTGCGGCGGGCCGACGGTGCAGGAGAACCAGCTCATCACGCCCGCGCTGATCGACGAGATGGAAAGTTACACCGCCTTTGCGCCGCTGCATACGCCGATCGCCGTCTACATCATGCGCGAGTCGCTGCGCCTCTTTCCCGGCGTGCCGAACTTCGTCTGCCTGGACTCGTACTTCCATCGCACCATGCCCGAAGTGGTGACGCATATGCCCATCCCTGCCGAATACTCCGCAATGGGCGTGCGCCGCTACGGTGCGCATGGCATCTCGTATGAATCGATCGTCTATCAGTTGCAGCCCAACGTGCCGCAGAAGCTGATCGTCGCGCACCTGGGCAACGGCGCGTCGATCTCCGCCATCCGCAACGGCGAGTGCCTGGACACTTCGATGGGCCTGACGCCCACCGGCGGCATCATCAGCGGCACGCGCACGGGAGACATTGATCCCGGCGTGCTGCTCTTCATCCTGCGCAAGATCGCCGAAACGGGCGTCAGCGCCGCCGAAGCCGCCGACAAGCTGGAGACCGTGGCCAGCAAGAAGGCCGGCCTGCTGGGCGTGAGCGAGTTATCGAATGATATGCGCGACCTGCGCGAGGCGATCAAGGACGGCAACGCCAAGGCCAAGCTGGCGGTGGCCAAGTTCACCTGGTCCATCGCCAAATGGATCGGCAGTTATGTGGCTGAGCTGGACGGCCTGGATATGCTGGTCTTCACCGGCGGCATCGGCGAAAACGACATCGCGGCGCGCGCCGAGATATGCGCCGGCCTGAGCGCTCTGGGCATCGTGCTTGATCCCCAACGCAACAACGTGCGCGGCGCGGCCACCATCTCCAGCGAGCATTCGCCGGTCACGGTGCGCGTCATCCCGCCCGCCGAAGATTTGATTATTGTGAATCACGTGGTGCGGCTGCTGGGGAGATAATCGTCAAAGATATTCCTCGATTCGAGCCAGCGGCCATCGTGCCGGCTGGCTCAATCAGCAGCTTGCCCTTCACTATTCGAAGAATGACCTTCATTTGTCCCATCCAACCGAGTTCTCGGCGCAGTTCAATCGGGATGGTAATCATGCCCCTTTTGCTTACTGTTCAGATGTATTGCATCATGCCGCACCTTCACTGAGCAGATTGTTCACTGCTCTCATCTTTATTGGCATTTGATTGAAGACTGTTGAGTCGATTCAAAGCTCGAACTTCGGCAATGCCCTCGTTTGTTCTACACTGAGAGGTTCCATCCGGAGCCGTCCATCATGTCCGTTAACACTGCGTCCGTCCCCGCCAAAAACCTACCCACGCCCGCCCTGCGCCGCTTTGCCTGGGCCGTGCTCTGCTATTTCATCGCCGTAATTCTCTGGGGGACGCTGGTGCGCGCCACCGGCTCCGGGGCGGGCTGCGGCGGACACTGGCCGCTGTGCAACGGCACGGTGATGCAACGCTCGGCCAGCGTCGAAACAATGATCGAGCTTACCCACCGCATCACCAGCGGCCTTTCGCTTTTTGCCGTGGTGGGCCTGCTGGTGTGGACCTTCGCAGGCACGGTGCGCGGCCATCTGGCGCGCGGTGCAGCAGTGGCTTCGGTAGCCTTTACGCTGATTGAGGCGCTGCTGGGCGCGCTGCTGGTCAAACTGGGCTATACGGCACAGAGCCAGTCGCCGATGCGACCCGCCTTCCTGGCGCTTCACCTGGCCAACACGCTGCTGCTGCTGGCCGCGCTGACACTGACCGCGCACCTGCTCAGCCGCACGCGCGGCTATCTGCGCGGCGGCGTGCGCTTTACCGCGCCCTTTGCCGCGGTCGCAGGCACCTTTACCGTAATGCTGGTTGGCGTTACCGGATCGCTGGCCGCGCTGGGCGACACGCTCTTCCCGGCGAGTTCGCTGGGCATGGCTCTGGCGCTGGATTTTTCCACGGCTAGCAGTTGGCTGGTGCGCTGGCGCTGGACGCATCCGGGGATTGCCTTCGCCGCCAGCATTTTTCTGATCTGGCTGCTGATCCGCGCCGCGCGCCGCCGGACGCAGTGGGATAATCGCGGCTTGTCTGCGTTAGTGCTGCTTCTTTTAGCCGCCGTCTACACGCTGGGTTTGCTGGACGTGATTCTGCTGGCACCGCTCTGGGTGCAGGTGACGCATTTGCTGGCTGCCGACACTCTCTGGACCGCGCTGGTGGTGCTGGTGGCGCGGCTGACGCTGGAGCCGGTGTGAAACAGGGACCAGGGATCAGGAATCAGGGATCAGGGATCAGGAATCAGGGATCAGGTTCGATGCTTAATAGCTTGTGATGAGAGTCGAATGTCCTAAAAACCATCCCTCAGGGGCTAAAGCCCGGGCATTTATTCCGGCTCTTGCGGCACGACTGAAGTCGTGCCCTTTCAAAACATGGACTTGTCCAGAGGCTCCTATTCCTTAGTTCCTCAGTCCCTAGTTCCTCAGTCCCTTGGTCCCCAGATCCTTAGTCCCTGCTTTACGCGCACTCTTCTTCCCAAATCCGCACCATCAGGTCGCCACTCTCGTGGCGAAAGGCGACGGCCAGCGAATCGTCGGTCTGTGGCGGACGGCAGTATCCGCCGGCCTCCACCGCTGACTCCGGCACGGTCATGGTGCAAGGGCGCGGCAGGGAGGACTTGATGGTGCCGGCAATCATGTTGGCGATCTCCTTGGTGGCGTCCAGCGCGTCGGCCTCGGCCACGGTCTCCAAGGGCTGCATCATCATCGCCGCCGTCGCCTGATAGGCCAGCCCCTCGGCCATGCGCACTTCGATGCGGCCCTTCCAGACACCGCCCAGTTGCACGCTGCCCAGCACATGCTTTGCGCCCACGCAGCAGTCTCCGTCCGCCGGAACGGGATCGAGATTCATTGCGAGCATCTGCTCCCAGAACTGGGAGTTGGCCTTGATCACACATTGCTCATCGACAAAGGCCTTCATGCGGCGCGTCTCCCATCAGAGCAACCCTTTGCGCTTCTGAGTTGCTACTCATCTTATCGGGAGAATCTCAGAATCCGTTAATCGAGAGCCGAGACGGCTGCGGGTCCGGCGGTCATTAGAGGCGTTTAAGAGATTTTCTGGGGAATTGTGATTCGCCTGAAAGCGGTTCTCCCTTGCGGAAGCCAATGAGCTTGAGGGCAAGCAACGGCTGAGGTCTTATCCAGCGCTGGCCTGGACTACGGCACTGTGACAGGGAGCAGCTTTCGTCGTGCGCATAAGCTAATGAAATGAGTGGCTTTATCTGCGGAGGGAGCACCATGGCTGAAAGCGAAATTCCGCCAGGGCTAAAGCCCAGCGCTTTTTTGCTGTTCTTTTGGCACCACTAAACAGGCTGCGGAAAAAGGCCAGAATTTGATTAATATTCTCGAAAAGCATCCCGCAGGGACTAAAGCCCTATTGATTCTATGGGCCTTATTGGCACATCCTCAAGTCGTGCCCTGAGGCTTCTGGGTTATTGATTGAGTTTTTCGCAGACGCGCAAAAAGCAACCGCAGGTCCTTCGACTTCCTTCGCTCCCCACCCCAGCAACAAAGACCCGTCGCTGGGGACCCCGGTTCGCTTCGGCCGCTCAGGATGACAGTTTTTTGAGGATGAAAGTGACGACACAAATCATGTCGTGTTCTGTACCAGAACCTGCTCACCAAAGCGTTTTGCCGCAGCCTGTAAAGTCGTGTCGTTTCAGAATTGAATTCAGGGGCATTCATGCCCTTGCTTCCTTCCGCCACCCTGCGCCGGGCGCTATACTCAACCTCGACGATGATTCTGGTCTTTGGAACGATTTTTGCGGGAGTGATGGGGCTAGCCTTCGGCAGCTTTCTCAATGTCTGCCTGAGCCGCTGGCCGGCGGGCGAGAGCGTCGTTCGTCCTGGCTCGCATTGCCGCCAATGCGGGCGAACGCTGGCCTGGTGGGAGAACGTGCCGCTGGTCAGTTGGCTGGCGCTCCGAGGCCGCTGCCGCAGCTGCCGCGCATGGATCGGCTGGCGGTATCCGCTGGTGGAGTTTTCTGTTGGGGCGCTGTGGGCTTTTGCAGCATCGCAGGCTCTGCCCAGGATTTTGTACCCCTATAAAGTTGAATTATTTCCTCACGCGCATATCCTTGAATTTTTCGAGTCATTACTTCTTTATTGGATTTTGGTCGCCCTAGCGACACTCGATGCGGAACATCTCTGGATTCCAGATTGGATCACGCTACCCGCAATAGCATTGGTAAGCCTGGATTTTCTGTTCCCATTCCTTTGGATATGGAACGCACATATCACTTTTGACAACATTTCTACCGAAGCTGTTTGGTTTGTGATTGAATATCTCCTCGGCATTCTCGCCGCAGCCGGCCTGATTCTGCTCATCCGCTGGAGTTACTGGCTGATCCGCCGGCGCGAGGGCGTCGGCCTGGGCGACGCGAAGCTGATGGCCTTGCTGGCCGCTTGGCTCGGCCTGCCGCAAGCGCTGATTGCCTTTGTTATTGGGATCATGCTGGGCGCGCTGGTCGCGATTGTGGTGCTAGTGGTTCCGAAGGCGCGGCGGGATTCGGAAAGCTGGGCAGCGAGCAAGCTGCCGCTGGGAACATTCCTGTGCATCGGCGGCATTGTCAGCAGCCTTTGGGGCACGCAACTTATCGATGCATACGTTCACTACATTGATGCGTTTTATCGCTTGGTCGGCCTCTGAGTAACCCGAAAGCAGGCCTGTTTTGTATAGGGCACGACTTCAGTCGCGCCGAAGAAACAGCGTAAAAGTGCCGGGCTCTAGCCCCTGCGATTGTTGTATTTGCGTAACATGAAATTCCGCAGGGGCTAAAGCCCGCCGTTTTTATCAGGCATTTGCGGCACGACTAAAGTCGTGCCCTGTTACAAAACCTGCAACCGATAACCTTCTAACTCATTGCCTCGTCCGGCGCTTCATTCGCCGTGCTGTCCGAATCGGTTGCAGCGTCCTCCACCGGCTCCTCGACGAAGCTCTGCGCGTCGGCGAAGCGGTAGCCCACATACACGTCCGTCAGCAGATAGATGGGATTGGCGGGGTCGTCCTCGATCTTTTTGCGCAGTTGGCGGACAAAGGTGCGCAGGTACTCGACCTCTTCGCGGCAGTCTGCGCCCCAGACGGCGGTGAGCAGACGAGCGTAGGTGACGACGCGGCCGGCGCGGCTCATCAGGCAGTGGAGAATGTCGAACTCCTTGCGCGTCAGATGCACCGGCACACCGCGCTTGGTGACCAGGCGCTTGACGGGTTCGAGACGGATTTCGCCGATCTCGATGGGCGCGTCTTCGGCGCGGGCGGGAGCGCGGACGCGGCGCACCGCAGAACGGATGCGGGCGATAAGCTCGCGCGTGCTGAAGGGCTTAGTGACGTAATCGTCCGCGCCCAGCTCCAGTGCCTCTACTTTGTCCTCTTCCTGGTCGCGCACGGTGAGGACCAGGACAGGCAGCCGGGGAGCGATGGCGCGAATGCGGCGCAGCGTTTCAATGCCGCCGATGCCGGGCATATTCACGTCCAGAAGAACACAATCAAATACGCTGCCGCGCAGGGTTTGCAGCGCCTCCTCGCCGCGCGAGGCCTCCATCACCTGAAAGCCCAGCTCCACCAGCGGCGGACGCAGCGCCCTGCGGATGGCGGATTCATCATCGACAATAAGGATGCGAATAGGTGGCTGACTCATTTTTTAAGCATGCTCCTTCCGAACAGAGGCGGGGATGGCCGCAAAGAAAGTTGTGCCCTCGTGCTCCTCGCTGGTGACCCAAACATAACCGCCATGAATCTGCGCCACGCGCTTGGCCACCGAGAGACCGATGCCGGTGCCGCTGGCGCGATTCGAATTGGTGCTGGATCGATAATAGCGGTTGAAGATGCGCTCCCGGTCACTGATGGGAATCACCGGGCCGTAGCTGTGGACGGAAAAGATGGTCTCGGCCTTGGCAGCGGCCACGCGAATGGTGATGGTGGTGCCGTAGATGGAATACTTGCAGGCGTTGTCGATGTACTGCGTGAGCAGCATGACCATCAATTGCCGGTCGCAGTAAACGACCATCTCGTCGTCGGCCAGATCGATGGCCACCTTCATGCTGGCCAGGCGGTCGCGCAGGCTGGTGACGATCTCTTCAATCAGCGGCGCGACGCCGACCGGCGTGGCGTGAATCTTGACCTCGCCGGCGTCCAGGCGGGCGGTGGTCAGCAGGCGCGTGGTCAGGTTGGCCAGCACGCTGGCCTGTTCGTCGATGAGGCCGACCAGATCCGCCTGACCGGGCGAGAGATGGCCCATCTCGCTCAGGCCGCTGGCGGCGGCGCGGATGGCGGTGAGCGGCGTCTTATAGGCGTGAGCCAGCGAGTCGAGAACCGTGGCGCGCAACTGCTCGGTGCGGCGCTCGGTCTCGATGCGGCTCTCATTGGCGAAGGCGCGGTAGCGGTCGAAGGTGATGGCGATCAGCGAGGCGATGGCGTTGTTGGTGAGCGGGCCGGTCTCGCCGCGGACGACCAGCGCGCCTACCGGGACGGTTCCCAGACGGACGACGCGGCGGCCCAGGCCGGTCTCCGCATCGTCGTCGGAGCTCTCGAAGTAGTAGACATTCTGCGCCATCTCGCGCGGGTCGGTGCTCCAGAAGCCGGCCTGGTAGACCTCGTGCAGGTCGGCATCAAAGAGCGCCACAGCCTCCAGCGAGAAGATTTCATGCACCAGCTCGGCCAGTTGCGGGCCCGGCTCGACGTGCAGATTCAACTCCAGCGTGCGGCGGGTGAACTCGTAGAGGTCGCGCATCTGCCCGCCCCAGCTCTCGGCCTCCTGAGCGTGGTCCTTGAGGCGCGCCGAGAGGCGGCTGACCACCAGCGCCACCAGCACAAAGACCAGCAGTGTGACGGAGTTAGCTGGATTGGCTGCCAGGTTGGCCTGGGGCCGATGCGTGAAGAAGAAGCCCTGCATGAAGACCGCCCAGAGCGAGACAATGACCGCTTGCCAGAAGCCGCTCAGCAAGGCGATGGGCACCACAATCAGCAGATAGAGCAGCGCCACAACCGGCAGCAGCCAACCTGCCCAATGCGCCAGCGCGGCCAGCAACACCACGGCCACCATCCCCAGCGCGCACTCCAGAATGAAGAGCAGCGCCCGCAACCCAGAGCCGCGGGGGCGAGCGGCGCGGAAGAGAGGATCAATCGGGATGGACTTGAAAAACAAGCGATAAACCTGGGAACAGTGGCCAGTGAACAGTGCTCAGTGCGTCTCAGTCATTCCTATTCATTGTTGAGAATTTTAGCAGGTCGCACAGGATAAGCCGGTTGCGGACGAGGAAGCCAGCCCGGTGAGCGCGGAAACTATTTTTCGTGGCTCGAGTCCATGCGGGCGCGCAAGACGGCGGCATAGTGCGGCGGCAGGTGCTTTTTGCGCATCTCGGTGTCGCAGACCACGTGGACGGTTTGGCCTTCCGCCAGAAGCGTTGGCTCTTCGCCCTCGGCAGCTTTGCGGAGGATGCGATAGGCGAATTTGAGTACCGAGCCGCGCAGCAGGGCGGGACGGGTTTCGATCAGGATCTGGTCGTCATAGCGGGCCGAGGCACGATAGCGGCAGGTGGCCTCGATGACCGGCAGGATGCAGCCGTGCTCGGCTTCCAACTGCTTGTAAGAAAAGCCGAGAGCGCGGAGGAGTTCGACGCGGCCGACCTCGAACCAGACGAGGTAGTTGGCGTAGTAGACGACACCCATCTGGTCGGTCTCGGCGTAGCGGACTCGAAGTTCGGTGGTCACAGGCATAAAACGGAATCTCCGTCAAGGTTAATTTGTACCAAGTTTTCCACGTGGAACGCGATATCTTCTGTTATTTTACGGGTTTCTTCGGGTTTTGTCGGTTGAGGCGGATCGAATTTTAGGGGACCAGGGACCAGGGATCAGAAAAGCTTGCGGGTTAGGGTTCGTGGATTCCCACCCTGGAACTGGGCGTGAGTGCAACGCTGATTGTACGGAATCAGGTCTATAAATGGTATTTTTCATTCAAGCGGTGGGAAACCATGATTGTAGTCAAAACCTTCATTGCATGGAAGGGGTACATGTTCACTCGAACTCATTCTGAAGCAGAAAGGGGTCTGGTGGTGGTGAAGTGATTCATCTTCATATTCAATGTAGCCATATCGTGTGAAATAGTATTTATCTTCGGACTTCCCGTAATATACACAGCTTAAGGGTACAGCTTCATTAGGAATCAGATAAGGTAGTTTTCCCCATCTGAGGATATCCGGATCATCCGGCATATCCCAGTTGATGGGTTTGCCTTCGATGACATGGCAATGAAGTCGTACATGGAGTGCAGGGGTCTTGCCAAAATTCTCTATTTCAATGCCCCATTGGATTAACTTGGGGTCGGAGAATTGCTTGACGGTAAGGAACGGACGCTCGTCGACCACGCGAGTCAAATGAGCCTCATAGCTTGACCAGATTGCCGCAATCGCCGCAACAACAGCAACAAATGTACTTGTAAATGTTACTAATGCTGTTATGCGTGCATTGTGCGGTGGTCCCGGTTGTTCGGACAGTTTTTGTTGTTTCTTAAGTGGAAGAACTGTTTTCCGGTTTAGGCTGCCAGGGATTCTGGCAGGCGGTTGAAGTAGACCTGATCGGGAGTGAACGCCTCCAGGCTGGAATGTGGTCTGAAGGAATTATAAAACTTCAGGTAGCGCCCGATGGATTCTCTGGCCTGCTGGACCGACTCGTAGGCGTGCAGATAGACCTCCTCGTACTTGATTGACTTCCACACCCGTTCGACGAAGACATTGTCACGCCAGCGGCCTTTGCCATCCATGCTGATCTTGATGCCTTTTTCTTTTAGCCGCTTGGTGAAAGACTCGCTGGTAAATTGACTGCCTTGATCGGTGTTGAAGATCTCTGGTTTTTCATTCTTGGAAAGGGCTTCTTCGAGCGCTTCTATACAGAAGGAACTCTCCATGGTGATCGACAACTTCCAGGCCAGAACGCGGCGGCTGAACCAATCCACCACTGCGGCCAGGTAGATAAATCCCCGCGCCATGGGGATGTAAGTGATGTCCATGGCCCAGACCTGATTGGGCCGCGTGACCGCAAGAGCGCGCAGAAGATAGGGATAAATCCTGTGTCCTTCAGCGGGTTTCGACGTGTTAGGCCTGCGATAGATAGCCTCGATTCCCATCCTTCTCATCAGCGTTCTTATGTGCCGACGACCCACCACCAATCCTTGTTGCCAGAGTAAGTCGCGCAACATACGGCTGCCAGCAAATGGATAGTTGAGGTGCTACTCGTCGATGCGCCGCATCAGCCATAAGTCCTCGGCTGAGACAGGTCGCGGCTCATAGTAGACCGTGCTGCGACTTATCGAAAGCACCTCGGCCTGTTGCTGGATAGGAAGATCGTGCTCGGGGTCGATCATCGCTTTGCGCTCAGCAATCCCGCCTTGGTGAGCGCCCCTTCTAAAAAATCATTCTCCAGGGTCAGTTGGCCGATCTTGGCGTGCAGCGATTTGAGATCGACTTGTGTAGCGGCTGAATCCGGCTTGGACTCGCCGCCGAAGACGCCGACTGCGCCCTCCAGAAGCTGGGCCTTCCAGCTCGTGATTTGGTTGGCATGTACGTCAAACTGTTCGGCCAACTCAGAAAGTGTCTTTTCGCCCTTGAGGGCGGCCAGGGCCACCTTGGCCTTGAAAGCCGCTGTGTGGTTCCGACGCGGACGTCTGCTCATCTGCTCTCCTCATCTCAGCCATTTTAGGCTGCTGAAGAACAGAACCTCCACTTAACTCCCTGTCCGAATTTGCGGAACCGGCTCTTTGTGGTGTTTTTGGATATTTTCACGTCTATCCTGGACGGCTAAAGTTTTACGTCGGTCCACGTCAGGCTGGTTGGATGAATATTGCTCCGGGTGATTTTGGTCGGTCCTGGGTGGATTTCAACACCTTCTCCTCTGAAATGCAAGTTAAAACAGGGTGAGGTGAAGAACTGCGGCGATGAACAGATTCAGTAACGTCTTTAGGGCACTGTTCCCCATGGACGATTTTTGGTTTTGCTTCGACCATGCGGGGAGCGGTGCTCTTGCCGTTGGTCTGCTTTGCTCAGACGAAGAGGATTTCGGTTGCTAGGGTGAGAACAAGTGGGGCGCTGGATGAAGGCCCGACAGGAATCAGGAGATTCAATGAGTGGATTCAAGCTGGTTGCAGTCGCGTTGTTTGCAGGATGTCTTATGATGCTGGGCGCGCCCAAGGCGCAAGCGCAGTTGGCGGTGGAGATTGGCGCCGCGCCCAATTGCCCTTACGGCTACTATGACGCTGCGCCGTATGACTGCGCGCCCTATGGTTACTATGGGCCGGAATGGTATTCCGGCGGTATTTTCATTGGCACGGGACCGTGGTTTCATGGCCACGATAACTTCCGCGGCCGCGTGAATAACCGCTTTCACCCGGAGCACGGATACGCCGGCGCACGGCCGCAGCGTGGCGAAGGCCGGGTTCCAGCAAATCGCGTTGATCATGTATCGCATTTCAAGGGGAATGAATTCCGCGACGGGCACGGCCACGCAACCCAAGGCCGGCGCTAGAAATCTTTGCGCTCCGGAACCAAAGCTAGAGCGTTTCTCCTATTGATCCATAGGTATCCCACCCTGGCCGCAAAAAACAAAGACGCGGCGAGGGTGGGGCACCCATACTTTACATTATTGTGAGAGAGGCTCTAAAACCCTTGTGGTTGCGAGTAGGTGTAGAACTCGAAGGCGTCGAAGAAGGTTGCGAGGGGAATGGTAAAAACGCCATCCGGGTCGGGCTTTGCGCCCCAGGGATTACGCAGGGTGATGGTCTGGGCCTCTTCGTCGAAATTCAGGACGGTATAGCAGTGGCCGGCGACCCACCAAGTGGCGCTTGAGTATCCCTCGCCGGTGGGCGTGCCCCAGCTTCCGGCCACCATGGCTATGTGCCCGGCGCCGAGCCGCCGCAACTGTTCCATGGTCAGCTTTTTGTCGGCCACCAGACCGGAAAAGCCCTTGCCCTGAAAGGCCTCGAAGACGCGCACGGGAACGCCGCCCTGGCCCAGGCTCTTGTAGGCTCCGAAGACCTCGCCGTTCTCCTCGACGGTTCGCGCGATGGTGTCAAAGAAGCCGCGGTCCTCCATGAAGCCGCCGAGCATTTGTATTGCGGTATCGGGGACGCCGAGGGCGGTCAACTGGGCGGCAAGCTTGGTTTTGAGCGCGGCCTTGTCGATGACTCCGTCCTGCTGAACCACGGAACGGACGGCGCGATCATAGCCGATCAGGATCTGATCGGATTGATCCAGTCCCGTCAAGGCGATCGTCTTGACAAAAGAAGGAAATAAATCCGATTTATTGATGGCGCGCACCAGGCTCTGGCGCAACTGGCGCTGGGCATAGCCACGCATCAGCACGGCGACCCATGTTCCCTCGGAGCGGTCATAGACGTGATCGCGGGCAAAGGCCACGTCCTCGGGAAGCACAATCTCATCGGGTCCATCGACGAAGCGAACGCGATAGCCTCCGCCGGGATTTTCACTGATGGCCGCGCGCAGCTTCTCCGGCGCGGCCTTGGCCAACGCGGCGATGGAGGCGTGAAAGTAGCAACTGCCCAGGGTGCCCTGGAGAACTGCTTGCGGGCTGACGCCATGCGCTCCGTAAAGCACGGCCGACTCCGCCGAGCAAACGGCTGCCGCCAACCCGCTGCCCAAAACCCCCGCCACCAACCATGCAAAGGACTTCCGCATTTCTCGATTCTCCCCCTGAACAAAGCTGATTGAGATTCGTGGATTCCCATGTTTCAAAATCGAGAGCAGGGGCACCCGCAAATGCATTCCCGGCGCGATGGTTTAACCCGGCGCTGGCTTGCTTGCGAAAGAATACCACGGCCCCGGCAGGCTCTGGATGAAAAAGCAATTCCAATATCCAATCTTGAACAAAATTGGGCGCAAAGATTGAGCGATCTTATCTTCCGGGCCATGAATCTCGATGTACCGAGAGGGAATGGCGTGCATCCGATCTTTTCGCGCACCGTAAAGTGGAAGGCTTCGATGGCCGATAGGAGTGTTAGCTATCCGGTCGGGGACGATGTCTGGCAGCCCGGTCCGTGTTTCTTGACGCACTGAATTTTTAATTTTCATTCCCCAAGGCTCTCGTGGTAGAGTGTGAGCATTCCGGAAATTCTTACTGCATATGTCTAACGATGAGTTCAGACCGAAGGCTGCCTGGTTGATCGGGCGGGGCAGCGACTGCGATCTAGTGGTGCCGGAAGCAGCCGTTTCCACCCGCCATTGCCGTCTCACGCAACAAGGTTCCGGCTTTGTCATTGAAGATTTGGGTTCAAAGAACGGAACCTTTGTCAACGGGAAGAAGATTGCGTCCGGCGCGCCGGTTCCGGTGGTTCATGGATCGCGGGTGACCCTGGGCACGAGTGTGCCGATGCCCTGGCCTGTCGCCTCCTCGAGCCTCGACTCTGGACGCATGGCTCGTCCGTTGCCCAAGACTGGCGGCCTGCTCATCACCATTGGCCGCGACCCCAAATCCGATGTCCAAATCGATCTGCCCATCGTCAGTTGGAATCACGCCGTCATCACCGAGGAAAACGGCAAGTACATTCTGGAAGACCGGAACTCCAGCAACGGAACCTTTCTGGGCGATCTGAGCAACCGCATCCAGAGAGTGGTGCTGAACTCTTCCGACGAGGTCTACCTGGGCTCCTACAAGATCTCCGCCGCCCGGCTTCTCAACTTGGAGACCAAGGTGGAGATCGGCGAGGCATCCTTTCAGACGGTTGCCTTTCAGCGCGATTCGATGGAGGCAGGGCGCGATCCCAACTGCGATATTCCGCTGCCCGACCTTGCCATGGTCAGTTGGCGGCACGCGCGGTTTTCGCGCACCCCTTCGGGCATTCTGGTGGAAGATCTGGGCTCGCGCAACGGCACCTATGTGAACGGTGTCCGCGTAGTCGGCAAAGTGGTGGCTAAGCCCGGCCAGGAGATCGGCCTGGGCAGCGTCCGCTTCCAGTTGATGGAAAACGGCACTCTTGCCCAGCGCGATTACAACGGCAAGGTCACGATCGAGGCCAAGGACATTGTGGTCCACGCGCCCAACGGCAAGAAGCTGCTGGACGCCGTCTCGCTGACCGTCTTCCCGTATGAGCTGGTGGCGCTGATGGGTCCGGCCGGCGCCGGCAAGACCACGCTGCTGAAGGCGCTGAACGGCTATACCCGCCCGGCGCAGGGAACCGTGCTCTTCCGCGGACAGAGCCTCTACGATTATTACGATCTCTACCGGCACATGATGGGCTATGTGCCTCAGGACGATATTGTCCATCCGCAGTTGACGGTGCGCCAGGCGCTGTATTTTTCCGCCCGTCTGCGCACCGACCTGACCGACGCCGAGATCACCACGCGCACCGAAAAGGTGCTTTATGACCTGGGCATTCCGGACAAGATTGACACGGTGATCGGATCGCCGGAGAAGAAGACTTTGAGCGGCGGCCAGCGCAAGAGGGTGAACATTGCTCTGGAACTGATTACCGATACGCCTGTGCTTTTTCTGGATGAGCCGACCAGTGGATTGTCGTCCTACGACGCGGAGTCGGTGGTGGATCTGCTGAAGAACCTCTCCAAGACCGGCAAGACGATCCTAACGACGATCCACCAACCCAGCCTGAAGGTCTACAAGCAATTCGACGACCTGCTGATGGTTTCGCGCGACCGGGGCGAGAAGCCGGGAGCGGTGGTCTTTTTTGGGCCTGCGTATCCGGATTCGATTCAGTTCTTCAATCCGCCGACGACCGGCGCGCCGATCAAGCCGCAGGAGTTGAATCCGGAGATGCTCTTCTCCGGCATGAACACTGTTCCAGAGACCAACCGCACGGATACCTGGCGACAGCGCTACCTGGCCTCGCGCTACCGCCAGGAGTTTGTGACCAATCGCAGCGGCAAGCAGACGGCAACGGCCGGGGGGGGCGGAGAAAAGCCGCGCCGCGAACTGGGCCTGGGGCAATGGCTGGCGCTGGTCAAGCGCAACGTCATTGTCCGCTTGCAGGACAAGGCGCAGACCATCATTCTGCTGGGACAGGCGCCGCTCTTTGCCGTGCTGGTTGCGCTGGTCATCGGCCAACTGAACAAAGGCGATTTCAACGACTTGTCAATGAAGCTGCCCACCGTTCACTTCTTGATGGTAGTCGCCGCGCTCTGGTTCGGCTGCAACAACGCCGCGCGCGATATTGTGGGCGAGTGGACGATTTACAAGCGCGAGCGCATGGTGACGCTCAAGCTGATCCCGTACGTCTTCTCCAAGCTGGCGGTGCTGCTGGGGCTGTGCATTTTGCAATGCGGCTCCATGCTGATCATTGTCTACTTCAGTTGCGGGCTGCACAGCAACATCTTCTCTGACTTCGCCATTCTTCTGCTCTCGTCGATGATCGGCGCGGGGCTGGGGCTGGCGATCTCCGCGCTCTCGAAAACGAACGAGAGCGCCATTGCGCTGCTACCCGTGGTGCTGCTGCCGATGATCACCCTGGGCGGCGGCATGAGGCCCATTTACGTGATGCCCAAGGCCGGCCAGGCGATCAGCACCATTATTCCCTCGCGCTGGTCCTTCGAGGCCAACATGCTGCACGAGGCCGAGGCCAAGGAGTGGGGCGGCGACAAACCGGTTCCCGACATGACCTGCGCGCTGGATAAGGAAGGCAAGAACACCAACCCGGTGCTGGTTTCGCCCGATCCCAACGACCTGAATCCCTCTCTTAATGTGCAGGGCGACACAGCCGAGGGCACCTTTCCTCGCTACGTGATCAACTTCACTGATCCGAGCGGAAGCGAGCGAGTCTGCCGCGCCACCGCCGACGAGGGATATCCGCGCGTGAACCCCACCGCGCGCGCCGAAGCCTACCGCCATAGCTTCCGCTTCTCACTGGCGGTACTGAGCGGAATGCTGTTGGCACTGGTGGCAACGGTCATCCTGCTCTGCTCAAGCGCGATAAGGATCCGCAGTAGTGCTCCGTTCCGGGCGGAGACGCAAGCTCAACTGCCCAGAACAGCGCTGAAGATCGCGGTCAGCCGGACTCATGCGACGGCAGGAACCTTCACCTGATGGTAGTCAAGAATCTCTTCCTGTCCCTGCTCGAAGGTAATTTCGCCAGCAAGGATGCGGGCTTTCACCGCAAAAAAGTTCTCCGATGGCCGCAGCCCCTCCAGAAAAAGGCTGGCCTCGGCCACGGCAAATCCTCGTTCCAGCTTCTCGCGTTCGTCGGCTTGCAGCATGGGGAACCTCCGCGTTTCAGGCGATTGAACGGCCTCCGCCTGCATCGATTTCATCACTGATTCCATTTGATTTCCGTGCAGTTTCCAGCCCCGGTGTGGCAGAATGGAGCCATGATTCTGATCGAAATCTGGGAGCGTCTGCGCGGCTACGACAAGTGGATTCAGACCGAAGCTACGGTCAAGGGTTCAAGGGTTAGCAGCTATTCCGGACAGGGCTGTCGTTCAGAGAATGTTCTTTCTTGGAACGATGCTTTTGGAAAAACACATCGAGTCCGATATTTCGTTTGGGATGATTCTCCGCTCTTTCAGTTGTATGAAGGACAAACGATAGCACTTCGGTACAACCCTAAGAAGCCAAGCCGGTTTTTTTGCCGTGCACTGTTTCACGCGCGAATGTACAGGGCAATCAAAATGACCTTCTTGCTGATCTTTCTTCTCTCACTTCTTGTCCTGAGTTCCTGGCTTAAAGTGCGCTGGAGGAAATAGTTCGTTGCCTCTCACAGCCCTTGTTTTCGGAGTCATTGCAAGAACGAAGTGAGAATAATACCGTGCTGTCCTCCCGGAGGGAGGAAGCGTGAAGACAGCGTAGCCTCTCCGGGAGGAAGTGCGAAGACATGATCGCATAAAAGAAATATTGACCCCTCCGGCCAGGAAGAAACGAGCGTGGACCGGGAGGTCCACGCGACAGCCGGCCAGGAGGCCGGCGCTACAATTTTTGGCCGGCGCTACTAATTCGGACAGGGTCTAGTTTGTGGGCGGGTTCCAATTTGCGGACAGTCTCTCACAGCCCCAACTCCCCCGCCCGCTTCTTCATTGCGTCCAGGCAAAACGCTATCTGCGCGTCCAGCTCCACGCCGAGTTCCGCCGCGCCGAGCAGAATGTCTTCGCGACTGACTCCGCGGGCGAAGGCTTTGTCCTTCATCTTCTTGCGTACGCTGGTCACTTCCACATCCGCGATGGCCTTGGTCGGCTTGACCAGCGCGCAGGCGGTCAGGAAGCCGGACAACTCGTCGCAGGCGAAGAGTGCTTTGGCCAGGTGCGTCTGGCACGGGACGCCGCTATACTGCGCGTGGCCCAGGATCGCGGTGCGCAGCTCCTCCGGCCAGCCGAGCCGCTCCAGCTCGCGCACGCCGACGAAGGGATGCTCTTCGGCCGTGGGATGGCGCTCGTAGTCGAAGTCGTGCAAGAGCGCCGTCGTGGCGTACAGCTCGACCAGGGCGGCGCGGTGCGCGCCGACCAGCCCCAGCCGGTCGGCCTCGGCTTCGCCCATCGCCACCATGCAAGCCTCGACGCTGAGCGCGTGCTTGCGCAGGCTCTCGCTCACGGTCCACTCGGTCAGCAGTTGCCATGCCTGGGCACGCCCGTAAGCCGCGCCGCTGGCTGTTGCATCGTTCATGGTGCAGTCGCTCATTTTGCTTTTTTTCCTTTGTTGTTCAAGTTGGTTCGTTTTTTTTCTGGTTTCTTAGGGTGTTCTAGGGGTATGATAGGTGAAACTTGGGTTTGAACCCAACTTTTCACTTGACAATTATGGTTCATCTAGAAGATCGTAACAAATATCGTGGTGCTGAGAAGCATCGCGGGGTTCCTGCTCTGGCGCTCCGCACACCACACATGACGACCACCACCCCTGACAGCATGGAAATGCGCGAAGTTGTGCGCTGCGCATTTGCCGATTGCCGGCTCACCCAATTCAAGACAACCAACAATCTCTGCAGAAGGTGCCACAGGCCCCTGGAGATTGAGGAGCCCGTTCGCCCCGGACCGGTAGCGGTGGATCTGCGCCCGGTAGAGCCTTCGGCGGAGGCCGGCCTGCACGTGGCCGGGCAGGTGAAAGATATTCGCCGCGCGCGCCACATGAGCCAGCGTCAACTGGCTGGCAGAATGCAGGTGCCGCGCACGTATATCTCGAAGATCGAAAACGGGAAGGCGATTCCCACGCTGAGTTCGCTGGACCGGCTGGCCGATGCGCTGGGCGTGGATGTGCGTCAACTGGTGCGCGACACGCGCAGCCAGCGCGACGACGAAGTGGCGTCGATTCTGGCGGATCCGCTGCTAGCGGAGATTGCGGCGGCGCTGCCTTATTTGGATTCGCTGCACCGTTCGCTGCTCTACGGCACGGCGCGCGACATGGCCTCAGTCCATCGCCGCATTGCGTGAAGTGGCGGAGAGAGGAAGGGTACGGGCTTCAGCCCGTACGAAAACCTTGCAAAATCACTGTGGGCTTCAACCCCTTAGGGATAGTATTGAATTAGATTGAAGAACGAGCAGATTGAGATTGCAAGCTTGTTACAAGAGCCGATTTTGCTGCTCAGACTCTTCGTTCCCTCAGTGGCTAAAGCCGCTTGCCTGCTTGCCCTGGATGTACGGGCTAAAGCCCGTATCCTCCGAGGATCTGGAGCACGACGCGGTGATTTCCGAAGTTTTGAGGCGATTTCATTGGTCCCTGTTCCCACAGTGCGCATTGATGAGCTTTCCGGGGAAGAGCGCGCGGTCTACGCGACGCTGAAGCCGGAGACTCTGCCGCGACATGTGGCGATCATCATGGACGGCAACGGGCGCTGGGCCGGCCATCGCTCGCTCAAGCGCTTCCTGGGCCATCAGCAAGGCGCCAACAGCGTGCAACTGGTCACCGAGACGGCCTCGCGCATCGGCCTGCCCTGGCTCACTCTCTATGCGTTTTCGCTGGAAAACAATCTCCGCCGCCCGCGCGCCGAGGTCAACTTCCTCATGCGCCTGCTCAAGTCTTACCTGGAATCCAACCTCCAGCGCATGATGGACAACAACATCCGCATGAAGTACATCGGGCGCATTCACGAGCTGCCCGATGAGGTCCAGGAGAAGATGAGCTGGGCGGAAGAGGCCACCGCCGCCAACACCGGCACGACGCTGACACTGGCCCTTAACTACGGCGGCCGCTCGGAGCTGGTGGACGCCTTTCGCGGTCTATACTCCGAGTTGCAAAAAAAACACCGGAGCGCGGAGCAGATCACGGAAGAGGCGATCAATCGCCATCTTTATACGGCTCACATGCCCGACCCCGACTTGTTGATCCGGACTTCGGGCGAGATGCGGCTCTCGAATTACCTGCTCTGGCAGATCGCCTACACGGAGATCTTCGTCACCGAGCGGCTTTGGCCGGACTTCCGCGGCATTCACTTGCTGGAGGCCATGGCCGACTACCAGCGCCGCGAACGCCGCTACGGCGGCCTGAGCGAGAAGGTGGGCCAGGTGGAAGAGAATCCAGAGTACACCAAACTCGTGGCGGGTTGATTACCTCGGTTCACTTTGCCGCAAGTTTTTCTGGACGAAGGCATGGCGACGCTGGTAGCTTCTGACGATGTAGGTTATATGAGGGCTCTTTCATTGGAAAACTCTACATTGGAACAGATAGCAACCGTGGCGGAAGATGCGCCCAAACAAGCTAAACCGGCAGCCCGCGCCAAGCGGTCAGCCGAACAGTTACGCTTCCAGCTCAAGGAAGCGATGGCCCAGCGTGGTGGCTCTGACGCCTTCCTTCACTGGCTCAGCACGGATGGCGGAAAGCACGCCTGAGCGCGGAAAATTCATTGCATACAAAGGCGGAAACCATGACAGAGAAGAGATTATCCTCTGGCAATGAGGATGCTGCTGCCCGCTCCAGGCAGTTGGTGGAAAAGATTCAGATGCGCCTGAAGGAACAAGCCTTGCTGCGCAGCGACGCTGAGCAGATGCGCCTCAAAGTGAAGGAGGCGATCCATCAGCGTGGAGGCTCAGGGGTTGTCAACCATTGGCTGAACAAAGAGGAAGGGCGGCACGCGTGAGGGCCACGCCTTTCATGCGCTTATAAGATCGGCGTATTGAATTCAGCAATAAATTGAATGCCTGGAATGTCCAGCCTCGCGAGTTGCTTGCCGCCGGTGAGAAAGAGATCGATCCCGGCCGAGGCCGCGCAAGCCAGGTGTATGGCGTCGGCGATCTTCAATCTTTCCTTGGAGCGCAGGCGGCTGAAGGGAGCGACCGCGCCTTCATCGAAGGGCAGGCATGTAAAGCCCATCTCGCGGACGGTCTCGCACACAGCCAGCGCCTTCTTCGGCTTTGCGGATTTTTCTTCTCCAGCCATCACCTCGCCCAGAACGAGATAGCTTGTATAGAGCGAGTCGCCGCGATTGTAAGCACGATCAAGAAGCTGCCCCACTCGCTCAGAAAATGCCGGGTGATCCTCCAGCAAGTAGATGAACAGCATGCTATCCCAAAAGATACGACTCATGCCTCTTCCTCGTCGTATCCGCGGACCCAGCGCAGGAAGGCTTCGCCGCCACCATACTCTGCCAGTTCCTCTTTCATTAGTCCGCGCAGCTTCTGGGTCAGCCGAAAAGCGCGTTCTGAAGGGGTTTCGGCGCGCAGATCTATTCCACCTCCGGTCAGTGAATCTTCTCGCGAGATCGGCCGCATCGATGTATTTACCACACGATAACGAACGACTACGGTGGGACTCTCTTTCGAGGGAGGTCCATCGATGCCTTCAATCTCAAGGCCATTGGCGCGAAGGAATTTATCGCTGGTTAGAGCTGCACAGAATTGGCGCGCGTGATTCTTAGGAAATCCCTCCGCCTCAAGTTCTTTCATCATGCCTTTGACGGTGATCGAGAATTGTTTCATGCCGGCGAGGATCGCCGGATCGACAAATCTCGCTTTCGCGTGAGCACGGACTTGATCGCTCAATCCATAATTCATAGGGTTCCCTTCTGTCACACCTGTTCGAATCAATCAAACCCAAGCGACAAAATTAGAGTAGAACACAGACAGACAGTCTGTCAACAGACAGTCTATTTGCTCATATACCGTCTAAGCATGAATACTTTCAAAGCACAGGATTCAATACAACCCACCCCCTGACGGTGTATTCTCAACCCTGAATGAAACGTGTACTCACTGCCCTTCTTCTGATTCCTGTGGTGCTGCTGCTGGTCTTTTTTTGGCCGCAATCGTCCTGGCTCTTTTCACTGGCCGTGGCTGGAGTGGCCGCGCTGGCCGCCTGGGAGTTTCTCGGCTTGGCGGAGAGCTCCGGCGCTCATCCGCCGCGCATAGCGGTGTTGGTGGCCATTCTCGCCCTTTTTGCCTGCCATCTTATTTGGGATCAGCGGGATCAGACGGCGGCCGTGCTGGTGGTTCTCAGTCTAGCCCTGCTCGTCTACTGCGCCTTTGCCCGTCCCGTTGAATCGATGCTGGCCGACGCCTCGACCGCCATCTTCTGCTTCTTTTACATCGGGACGACACTGATCACATTGCCCAGCCTGCGCGAGGAGACCAATGGCCCCTCGCTGGTTGCCTTCCTGTTCTGTGTTGTCTGGGCCGGAGACATGGCCGCACTTTATGTGGGCCGTGCCTGGGGACGCCATAAGATGGCTCCCTCGCTCAGCCCCAACAAAACCTGGGAGGGCGCGATCGGCTCACTCGCCGGCAGCTTGCTGGTCACCGGAGCTTTGCTCGGACTGGCGCATCTGCTGGTCACTCAGTGGGATAAGGTGTGGCTGTCTTACCCGGAGGAGATCGGGTATTGGCTGGGACTGGCCGTCATCATCAATATTGCCGCGCAGGTGGGCGATCTGGCTGAATCCGCCCTCAAGCGCTCGGCCGGCGTCAAGGATTCTGGCTCGCTGCTCCCCGGCCACGGCGGCGTATTGGACCGCATCGACGCCTTGTTGCTGGCCGCTCCCGTGCTCTGGTATGCGCAGGTGATTCATTCGTGGCTGTGAGGCAGGGGTCAGGGGTCTGGAAACCGGTTCACACAATTCGCGCAACTTTACTAATCTCGCGCTTTATATATTTACAAATATGTATTACAATTGAGCCGTGAGTGAATTCTTCCAGTTCGAGTGGGATCCGGCGAAGAATCTCTCGAATCAACGCAAGCATGGCATCGGCTTCGAGGAAGCGGCTCAACTCTTCCGTGATCCGCTCTTTATATCCTGGAAGGATCGCGTCCAGGATGGTGAAGAACGCTGGCAGGCTTGCGGCAAGGTCGAAGGCCTGTCTTTGCTTCTTGTTGCGCACACCGTCTGCGAGGAACTGGAAGACGGAAGCGAGATCGAGGTCATTCGCATCATCTCCGCACGACAAGCCAAACCCAAGGAAAGGCGACGCTATGAAAACGAAAATGGTTAGATACACATTGGAATCTCTGCCTCCACTGACCGATGCGCAACGGGCAAATTTGAAGGCGCTTGCGGCTCGGCCGGCGAACGAAATTGACACCAGTGATGTCCCCGTTCTGACCGATGCGGAATGGGCAAAGACTCCGCACGCGCGCGGCCATCTCTATCGCCCGGTCAAACAGATCGTCACCGCACGACTGGACAAGGATGTTCTGGAATGGCTGAAGTCTCACGGACGGGGCTATCAATCACGCATGAACGCCATCCTCCGGCGGGAGATGCTATCGTCGGCCAAACCGGCTGCGGCAAGATAGGCGCATAATGTCTAAAGAGGGCGTTCTATGCCGTAAACCTCGATTCTTATTCAACTCGATTCAGCGGTTCATGCGAGTTTGGCGGCCTTGGCGGATGACCGTCAGCAACCTGTCTCCGATTTGGCCGCAGAGGTCATCTCCATGTAGTTTGCGCCCGATAGCTTGGGCACGGAGGACGAATTACCCACGCCAGCGAAGCAGCTTAGGCGCATGACATTAGAAGAACTCATGGAGGGAATCCAAGAGGGCACCGTCATGCAGGAGATTGACTGGGGTCCACCGTGCGGGGCTGAAATATGGTGGGAAGACGAAAAATGAGCAGGACATATATCAGTGGAGCACAAACATTCAGGGAGTATTCTGCCATGCAAGTTTCATTCCATTTTTTTCGAATCTATCAGTTGTTTGCATTGTTTATGTTCATTACTCTGACACTGAGCTTGCCTTCTATGGATTACGGCCAGAAGGTCAACTCCTCTCCAGAAAGAAATCACATTGCCCTTATTGAACCCGGTTTGAACTACACACAGCACACCGAGCCGCATCATCGAGTGACGCTGCCGCGGCTGACGCAGTTTCCCGATGCTGCCGTGATGAAGCTGGTGAATGATGATCTAAGCTTTGAGGAGCGGCAACTGCGCATTAAAGCCTCCAATTGCCTTTCAAGTGCGCCGCACCATTCGTTCTGGGAACAAAAAAGCCGAGTCTCTGTTTTGACGCACGATGTTTTCAGCATTGAAAGCGAGGCTTTCGTGTACTGCGGCGGCCCTCATCCTGACGAACAGTATTTCCCATTGACTTATAATATGCAGACAGGTAAGAGATTCGATTTTGCGCGAGACGCTGCGACGCTATTCAAATCGGAAATCTTGCCCGCCAACGACTTGATTGAGATCTATAAGCGGCATTATCCGGCAGAAATGAGTGATTGCAATATTTCTTTCATTGATTCCAACGCCGGATTGATTTTGAATTTCGCGCCTAGGGGGTTAGAGATTACTCTGGATTTGCCTCATGTTATTGCCGCTTGCGGGCCTGAGATTGTTGTTCCATACCGCGAGATTCTTCCATTGGTGAAGAACGACAACCCTTTCCGTAGCCTGATCAAGCCATGAATCATGCAGTTTCTGAGTGAAGGAATTACAAGGAACCTCTGATTAAGTCGATGTTTTGAAAGGGCACGACTGAAGTCGTGCCCTGACGCTTTTCATCTAACGGAAGACAATTTTTAAGAGACTCATATGAAAAAACTCGCCATTCTCGGTTCTACCGGCTCCATCGGCACAAGCACTCTCTCCATTGTCGAGCAGTTCCCGGAGCGCTATTTGGTCGTTGCGCTGGCTGCGGGGCGCAACCTCAATGTAGCTCTCGCGCAGACCTTGCGCTGGCGGCCAAAGATTGTCTCCATGGCCACTGAAGAGCTGGCCGGGCAGATGACGCAACTGCTGCGCCATGCGGATGCCGGCGAGATTGAAGTCGTTTACGGAACCGCCGGCACCGTCGCCTGCGCCACGCTGCCGGAAGCGGATTTCGTCGTCTCGGCCATTGTCGGCGTTTCGGGCCTGGAAGCCACGCACGCGGCGATTCTGGCTGGAAAGCCAGTCGGCCTGGCCAACAAGGAGTGCATGGTCGCGGCTGGGGAGATCCTCACCCGCGCGGCTCGCGAGCGCAACGTCCCCATCCTGCCCATCGACAGCGAGCATAACGCCGTCCATCAGTGCCTGCGCGTCGGCAAACCCAATGAAGTCAAGACAATCTGGCTGACGGCCTCGGGCGGGCCTTTCCGCACACTGCCGCTGGCGGAGTTCGCCAACATCACCCCCGAGCAGGCCCTCAAGCACCCAACTTGGGTGATGGGCCGGCGGATCACCATCGATTCGGCCACCATGCTCAACAAAGGCCTGGAGATCATCGAGGCCTGCCGTCTCTTCGATGTGCCGTCCAGCCGGGTGCGCGTGACGGTGCATCCGCAATCTACCGTCCACTCGCTGGTGGAGTACGTGGACGGCTCGATCCTAGCGCAGATTTCCGTCACCGATATGCGCTTGCCGATCCTCTACGCGCTAGCCTATCCGGAGCGGCCCGCCTCTACGCTGACCTTCGATTTGGGTCAGCTCTCGCACTTGGACTTCGAGCAGCCGGATATGGAGCGCTTCCCGTGCCTGCGCCTGGCCTTCGAGGCTGCGGAAAAAGGCGGCGCGCACTGCATCGCCCTCAACGCCGCCGACGAGGTCGCCGTCGAGGCATTCCTGGAGCGGCGCATCCCCTTCATGGGCATTCCGCGTACAATTGAAAGGGTACTGGCCGCCACGCCGGAGGCTCACCCCGCCACCATCGCCGAGGTGCTGGCAGCCGACCGCGAGGCCCGTGAAAAGGCGCATGAGATGCTCGTATAGCGGGCTGCGGAATACTCCGAGATTGGGACGAAGTTGGTGAGGGAAATCCTACAGGGGCTAAAACCCACTGTTTTTTTGCAGAATTTTCGGCACGACTGAAGTCGTGCCCTGACGCTTGTTGGCTCTTTATTGTGGGCTGCAAAGCCCAAGTTTTGAAACTATTACGGCGCGACTGAAATCGCGCCCTACACGGGGAGCATCCATTTGCAAGTAATTCCGCAGCCTGAGCGGTTGCGCAAGACAAGATAGTCCCCGCACGCAGATTTTTTGAAGGAAAAACTGTAAATTTATGATCTTTCATCGACTTCTGGCCGCCATCGCCGCCATCAATCTTCTCGATCTGCTGATCACCCTTGTTGCCTTCATCGTCTTGATCGGCATCATGGTGGTGGTCCACGAGTTCGGCCACTTCGCCGTCGCCAAGCTCTGCAAGGTCCGCGTCGAGGCCTTCTCCTTCGGCTTTGGCCCGCGGCTCTTCGGCTATAAATACGGCGACACGGACTATAAGGTCTGCGCTCTGCCCTTGGGCGGCTACGTCAAGATGTCTGGTGAACAATTCGCCGAGTTGAGCGACGCGGCCGCCGGCACAGCCACAATTGCACCCGTCAGCGACCCCGGCGCACTCACCTCCCATCCCCGCTGGCAGCAGATGCTGATCGGCGTGGCCGGCCCGGTGGCCAACTTCATTCTGGCGTTTGTGCTGATGGCCGTTTACTACAACTTCATCAATGAAGTTCCCGCCGTCGAGATCAAGGACACCGCCGTGGAGTGGGTCATTCCCGGTTCACCCGCCGCCCAGGCCGGCATCCAGCCGGGCGACATCATCCGCCGCTTCGCCGATGCCAGCAATCCCAGTTGGCAGACTGTCCTGGAGCAGTTCGCGCTGAATTCCAACCAGACGGTTCCCTTCACGGTGGAGCGCGCCGGTAAGACGCTGCAACTCTCCTTTCACGTTCCCGGGGAAATGAAAGACGATGGCATTGGGGGAATGCTGACCCAGTACACGGCAGGCCCCATCGGCGTCGTCTCCGTACAGGAGGGAACGCCCGCTGCCGAGGCGGGCCTGCGTGCCGGTGACGGCATCCAATCGGTCGATGGCCTTCCCTTCCATTCCGTGACTTCCTTGCGGGCTTATATGGAGGACGGCAAGGGCAAGGCGATTTCACTGGTTGTGGTGCGCAACGGCGTCGCTCTCCCGCCGGTTCTGGCTCACCCCGCGCAAATAGGTTCTGACTGGCTTCTGGGATTTAAACCTCTTCCGCCGCTCACGCGCCGCGATCCGCTGCCGCTGAAGATTTCCGTACAGAAATCAAATCATTTCTTCATGGATAACTCAACTCTCTTGTTAAAGGTTTTGAAGCGAATCGCCACGCGCAAGATTGCGGCATCGAGCGCCTTGGGCGGCCCGTTGAGCATCGCCCGCGCCGCCGGAGATGCAGCCGAGAGCAAGAGTTTGGAATATATGTTCACGCTGGGGGCGCAGATCAGCATCAGCCTGGGCATCATCAATCTTATGCCCTTCCCGATCCTCGACGGCGGCATGATCCTCTTCCTGCTGATCGAAAGCACCCTCCGCCGCGAGATCAACCTGGCCGTCAAAGAACGGATCTATCAAGTAGCGTTTTTCATGATTATCGGGCTCTTTGCCTTCCTCATCTTCAACGACTTTGCCAAGCTGCCCTTTGTTGAGCGTCTTCTGAAACCATGAAATCCTTGCACGGCAGGAGAGTTCTCGCACTTTCGCCTGCGCGGTGAAATAATGGGCGTATGCAGATACAACTCTCCTACGCTCCCCTTGCCGCCGTTGAAACCGAAGTGCTGGCCGTTCTGGCCTCTGACGCCCAAACCTCGAAGGCTGCCGACGCCAAGCCGCAGCCTGTGCTGCTGACCTCCGATGCCGCTGTTCTGGCCGCCGCAGCCGCGGTGCTAGCCAGCGGTGAATATAAAGCCGGCGCCAATGAGACACTGCTGCTGCACGCTCCGGTTGGACTGGCCGCCAAGCGCCTGCTCCTCGTCGGCCTTGGCAAGCAGGCCAAAGTCAACTCGGACAAAGTGCGCAACGCCGCAGGAACGGCCGTCCGCTTCGTCAAGCCGCGCGGCATTCGCGAACTGGCCTTTGCGCTTCCAGTTTCGGCTCTGCTCCCCCCTGGACCCTGCACAAACGCCGCTGTCGTGGGCGCATTCGTCGGCGACTTTGATCCCGACACGTATCGCAGCGACCGCAAAGACCAGAGCATCGAATCCTTCACGCTGGCCGCTCCCGCCGATGCCGACAAAGCCGCGCTGGAAACTGCATTGGCTGAAGGCATCATTCTAGGCGAGAGCCAGAACTTCACCCGCACGCTGGTCAATGAGCCGGGCAACAAGATGACGCCGACAATCCTCGGCCAGCGCGCCGCCGAGATGGCCTCGGAGGTTGGCCTCGGCTGGGAGGTCCACTCGACGGAAAAGCTGCACGAGCTGAAGATGGGCGCATTCTGGAGCGTCTCGCAAGGCTCGGTCGAGCCGCCCGCTCTGATTGTGCTGCGCTATGAGCCAGGTGGCGTGACGGACGGTCCTATCCTCGGCCTCGTCGGCAAGGGAATCACCTTCGACTCCGGCGGCATATCCATCAAACCCTCGGACAACATGGAGAAGATGAAGTACGACATGGCCGGCGGCGCGGCGATGATCGGCGCGATGCGCGCCATTGCGCTGCTCAAGCCCAGGGTGCGGGTGATCGCAGTTGTGTGCGCCGCGGAAAATATGCCCTCCGGCACGGCGCAGAAGCCGGGTGATGTGCAGACCGCGATGCCTTTTGGCGATCAGCCAGGAAAGACCATCGAGATTATCAACACAGACGCCGAAGGCCGCCTGGTGCTGGCCGACGGGCTGACCTACGCGCGCCAGTTGGGCGCAACCCACTTGATTGACGCCGCCACGCTGACCGGCGCTTGCGTCGTGGCTCTCGGCTACGCGAATGCTGGAGCCTTCTCGAACGACGAAGAGCTTTGGAGCAAGTTCGACGCGGCGCTCGCGGCCTCTGGCGAGAAGTTCTGGCGCTTGCCGCTGGGCGAGGAGTACGCCGAGCAGATCAAGTCCGAGATTGGCGACATCAAGAACACCGGCGGACGCTGGGGCGGCGCGAGCACGGCAGCCGAGTTCCTGAAGGTCTTTGCCGATGAGACGCCGTGGATTCATCTAGACATCGCCGGCCAAGCCTGGGTGGAAGACTCGAAGCCCTACATCGCCAAAGGGCCGAGCGGGGTTGCGGTGCGGTCGATTCTGGAGTGGGTGAGAAGCTATTAGTTCTCAGCCTTCAGCTCTCAGCTTTCAGGATGACGGTATCTCCACCGAGACTGTCATCCTGAGCGGAGCGGAGTTGAAGGACCTGGAGTTGCTTTTCAGCTTCAGTTACGGATGCCGGCGATCTTTCGTATGTGTTCCTGTTTTCTTCATGTAAGTCTTTAGTTTTTGGGGATAATCCAGATTAGGAAGAGATAAATACCAATCTTCCCATTCCTTGTTGAATCCAACATCTTTCAAGATCGTCAACCGCTTGCTTCTCGGATTGTTTGCCAATAATACGTGCCAAGATGGGCCATCCCACCCACGACAATATTTACGTCCCTTCACTTCATTTCGTTGCAGCGATCTAACAGAAAATGGATAAACCACGGTGACGGTATCTTTGTTGAAAATAATTCGATATTGAAAAGCAGAAACAATAAGGTAGAAACCAACTAAAATCAGGAGCACATTAAACATATTTCCCCACAATGGTATGGAATTAGCAGCCTGAAATAAAAGAAATCCTCCGCCCAAACTGATAGAAGCAAATCCTAAAAAACATAATTTTGCCTTGCCAAGAATATTCAATCTGTATTCATTTACTTTTTGTTCCATTTACATCGCCTCCGGGCTTTCGATGCCCAGCCAACTGAGCGTCAGCACTAACTCGCGAAGAGCAACGGCCGCTGTCGCCAATAAAAATGTTTTGCGCGCGGGGTCTTCCTCGGTGAGGATGTGGTGGTGGTGATAGAAGTTGGTGAACTCCTGGGCTAACTGGAAGGCGTGCTTGGCCAAGTAAGCCGGCTCGGAGGTGTTGATGCACTGCTCTAGCAACAACGTACGCCGCGAGGCCCGCAGCCACAAAGCCCAGATATCTTCCGCATCCTCGCCTTTGAGATAACTGCCTAACTCCAACCCGGATAACCTGGCTAACTCGGCCTCCGCCGTCGTTCCGGCTTTGCGGAAGATATTGCGGGCACGGACCACGGCGTATTGAATGTAAGGGCCGGTCTCGCCTTCAAAGCTGAGCGCATCTTTGAAGTCAAAGGCGATGACCGAGTTGCGCGTGTACTTGAGCATGAAGTAGCGCAGCGCTCCGATGGCGATCTGCTCGGCGATTTTTTGCCGTTCCACCTCGTCGTGGCCGGTCTGGCGGGCGTCGGTCTCGGCGCGTGTGGCGGCGATCAGTTTGTCGATCAAGTCATCGGCCTTGACGCCGAAGCCCTTGCGGCCGCTGACTTCAATGTAGGGGCGCGCAAAATCCTCTTCTGATATCTCGTAACCCAACTCGCGCGCGCAGCGCGGGGTGAGCGCGACCATCTCATAACTGAAGTGCGTGTAGCGATTGGCCTGATCGATATGGCCCATGCCGCGCAAGGCTTGAATCACATTAGCTTGCGGATCGGATTGGCGCGCGTCGATCACGTTGTAGATAGCCTGCGCGCCGCCGAAATGCGGATGGGTTTCCTCGCCTTTTTCTGTCGAGATCCAACACTCATGATGAGGATAAGTGAAGAACGGCTTGTAACCAAAATCCTTGCCCAAAAGGCCGAATTTCCATAAGTGATAGGCAATATCCTTGCCGACATAGGTTACTGTTCCATTGGAGCGGACGATCACTTTGGCGTCTTCATTGGTTTCGCCTTCCGTCACATCCGCACCAGGCCGTGTCATCACCCAGCAGCCTTTGTTCTTGCCTTCATTTTCAAAGTACAGTACGCCGGTTTGCTTGAGCTTGTCGAAGGCTGCCTCCCAGAATTTCAGGTGCAGAATTTCGCTCTCGCGCGGCAGAAAGTCATACTCGATGCCGAGACGCAACATGGTTTCCAGATGGCGGCGCAGGACCGCCGTCGAAACTAACTCCGCAATCTCCGCCGTCTCATTGCCGCCGTGCTCTATCTCATGCAAGGTTGCATAACGCAGCTTTTTGCGCGCTTCGTTCTCTTCGTCACTGCCACTCGTGTACCACTGCGAAGTCCGCGCATATAAATCCCAACAGTAGAAATCGATTCTTACATTCTTGCTTTGTAACTCATCGAGTAAATCGCGGACTTCAGCGACCGACTTATTTAGCAGATGCAAAAATCCCACCACCACATCGGCCACTTGCACGCCGGTGTTATCGATGTAATTCTGTACATCCACTTTTTGTCCGGCAGCGCGTAACAGGCGCACGAAAGTATCGCCGAGAATGGCGTTGCGCAGGTGGCCGATATGCGCGGCCTTGTTGGGGTTGATGCTGGTGTGCTCGACGAGCGAATGGACCTGCGCGGTCGGCGAAACGCCTTCGGCCTTTGCATATGCTGTATTACACACTTCAACGGCACGGTCGAGGCGGGCGTTGATATAGCCTGCGCCGGCAACTTCAAAGGAGCGAAAGCCATCGAGGACCCCGAGCGCGGCGACGATCTCTTGCGCGATGATTTTGGGCGCTTTGCGCAGCTTGCGGGCCAGCTCGAAGGCAACCGGTGTGGCAAGCTCGCCAAACTTCAGGTCAGGTGGAATCTCCAGCGGAATGGTTGCCAGCTCAAGGTTGTATGTGCTTTTCAGAAGATCGCGGAGATGCTGCTCGAATCGTTTTTGCACGTCTAAAATCACGTTGGTAAGCCTCGGAAATCCTTGATTTTCTTGGGTGATTCTAACAGAATCACGGTTGCCAGAAGGTTTGCGGTCTGTGGATCGGCGGGTCGGGTTCGTTGTGCCCCACCCAAACGGCTGCTCATTGGGCGCGCAGGATGATGTTGCGCCGTCCCTACGGGACTCAGACTGAATTTTTGGTTACTCTTCCCCCACGCTGAAGCGCGGGGCTAATAACCACTGCGCCTACGGCGCGTTTGACGCAAGCGAGAACTTACAACTGGTCGAAGATTTCGCGGAAGTCCCATGCGCCTTGCTTGCCGCTGACCCACTCTGCGGCGCGGACGGCACCCTCGGCCAGGCAGCGGCGGCTCTGGATTTCATGGTGCAGTTCGAGGGTGTCCACGTCGCTGACAGCGGTGACAATGTGTTCGCCCATGGCGTCTCCGATGCGGTGCGAGATGACCTCGACCTGTGCGCCCGGCTGCGCCGCCTGGATGATCTGGCGGAGCGTGACAGCGGTGCCGGAGGGCGCGTCCAACTTGGTGGTGTGGTGGGTTTCGTTGATGGTGAATTTGTAGCCGTCGAGTTGGGCAAGCGAGGCGGTCAGCCGGAAGAGCTTTTGCACGCCAATGGAGAAGTTGGTGCCGTAGAGCAGCGCGCCGCCGTGCTTGAGGGCGAGGGTTTTCATTGCGTCCAGAGCCGCGTACCAGCCGGTGGTGCCAACGACGATGCGGCCGCCGTGGGTGAGGACGGCGAAGATGTTTTGGACGGCGGCTTCGGGCGCGGTGAAGTCGATGACCGCGTCGACGCCAGCGAGAGCAGCGGCGGTGAGGGCAGCGGCGTTGGGGTTTTCGTTGATGTCGAGAGCGGTGACGGCGTGGCCGCGCTCGCGGGCGATCTCGGCGACCAGGCTGCCGGTCTTCCCTTTGCCTAAAACCAGAAAATGCATGATGACCTCGGAGTATTAACGAATAGTTTCATTTTATCCGGTCAGTGCTTGGCGCGGGGGTATTCTGGAGTGGACTCATGACTGACCCCACTCACCATCCAATGCCCGCCTCTTTTGCCACGCGCCGCAGGCGGCGCGGCTGGCCGCACATCCTGCTCTATTGCGCGGGCGGTTTGCTGGCGCTGGTGCTTTTGGGCACCGTTGCGGGCGTGCTGTGGCTGCGGGCGGCGGCTCGGGCCGCGCTGCCTCAGTTGGACGGCGATTTGCATTTAAACGGGCTTTCAGCGCCGGTGACCGTGCGGCGCGACGCACATGGCGTGCCGCATATTGAGGCCGCCAACGAGAGTGATCTTTTTCTGGCGCAGGGCTACGTGACGGCGCAAGACCGGCTGTGGCAGATGGATGCCCTGCGGCGCAACTCCAACGGCGAGCTGGCCGAGGTGCTGGGCGCTTCGATGGTGGAGCACGACCGGGCGCAGCGGGTGCAGCAGTTCCGCAATACAGCGCAACGTGTTTATGCGAATCTGCCGCCTGCCGATCGCACCCGCTTCGAGGCTTACGCGCGCGGCGTGAATCTGTTCATCGCGCAGCACGGGGATGCGCTGCCGCCGGAGTTCCGGCTGCTCGGCTACCGGCCCAAGCCATGGAGCGGGGTGGATTCGGTGAGCATCGGCGTGATGATGGCGCAGACGCTGGACGCGCATTGGGAGACGAAGCTTTTTCGGGAGTATGTCGCCGCCAAATTGAAGAATCCCAAGCAGGAGCAGGATCTTTATCCGGTTGGTTCGTGGCGCGATCATCCGCCGACGGGCGTGCGGGTGGACCTGACGCAGCCGCAGCCCGCGCCGCCTCCCGCCGATGACGATGAGGACGAGGATGACCGGAGCACGGCGGCTTCGCACGAAGACCCGCAAGCGCTGCACGCGCTGCTCGGCATGCCCGCGTGTGCCGGCTGCGCTTCCGGGTCCAACAACTGGGTGGTGGCGGGCGCGCACACGGCTAGCGGAAAGCCGCTGCTGTCGAATGACATGCACCTGGGGCTGAGTGTGCCGAATATCTGGTACACCGCTGATCTGAAAGCCCCCGGCTATCACGCCGCCGGCGTGACGCTGCCGGGAATGCCGTTTGTGATTGCTGGGCACAACGAGCACGTGGCCTGGGGCTTTACCGCGCTCTACGCGGATGTGCAGGACTTGTACCTGGAGGCGCTGGACGGCAAGGGAAACTATCAGGCGAATGACGGCAGTTGGAAGCCGCTCGGCGTGGACCACGAGATCATCAAGGTGCGCGGCGGCAAGGATGTGGTTGTGGATGTGCAGTTCACCGACCACGGACCGCTGCTGAATCCGATGTTTGTGCATGAGAAGCGGCCGATCGCGCTGAAGTGGACGCTCTACGATCCGGCGCTGAGCGGGATGCAACTCTACCAGCTCAACGTGGCGTCGAACTGGACGGAGTTTTCCGCCGCGCTGGAGCAGTGGAGCTGGCCGACGCTGAATGTGGTTTACTCCGACGATCAGGGGCATATCGGGTATCATGCGATTGGTCAGGTGCCGATTCGTGGGGGTGGAGCTGGCATAGTTGGCTTACCAGATGTCCCTCTGCATCGCAACACAAATGACCCGCGCACTGTATGGGGTTATATAGCGTGTTTCGGTATCTGTCCGACCTATATTCCCTTTGACTTGATGCCAAACGCCTTTGATCCATCCTCTGGATTCCTGGCCACTGCGAACTCTCGCGTGACTACGGACAAGTCGTTTTATCCACTCACCCTCGAATGGCCCGAACCCTACCGCGCCGAGCGTATCTACAAGCTGCTGGATGGCCGTGACCATCTCACGACCGCCGATATGCTGACCGCGCAGACGGACATCTACAGCGAGGTCGATCAGGAGTTGGGCCATCGCTTTGCCTACGCCATCGACCACACGCCCTCGGCGGACGAGCGGCTGAAGAAGGCCGCCGACCTGATGCGCTCCTGGGATGGCCGACTCACGACCGATTCCGCCGCCGCCTCAGTCGTGACCAAGGCTCGATCCGCCCTCTGGCCGCTGATTCTGAAGCCCAAGCTGGGCGAGGAGGCCAAGTATTACCAGTGGTCCGAGTCCAACTTTGCCGAGGAAGAGATCATCATGCACGGCAGCGCGGAGTGGCTTCCGCCCGGCACCAAGAATTGGGACGAGCTGCTGACCGACGCCGTGCACGCGGGGATGAAAGACGGCAAGGCTCCGGCGGATGTGGCGCGGTGGAGTTACGGAAGCTGGCATGTAGTCGATGTGGAGCATCCGATAGCGCGGTTTCTGCCGTTGGTGGGGCGCATCGCTGGAACCGGCGCGCAACCCCTCAGCGGCGATACGGTTACTGTGAAGCAAGTTGGGCGCGAGTTCGGCCCCTCGCAGCGCTTCACGATGGACTGGAGCAACGTGGACGGCTCGACCGAGAATATAGTGCTGGGTGAGAGCGGCAACCCGTATTCGCCGTACTTCCGCGATCAATGGAACGATTGGTATGGCGGGACGACCTTTGCGCTGCCTTTTACGCCGGAAGGCGTGGCTGCCCAGACACGGCATACGCTGCGGCTGCTGCCGTGAAGACTAGGGCATTTTTCCCATTGATGTAGGGTGCGGCGTGGACCGGGAGGTCCACGCGACAGCCGGCCAGGAGGCCGGCGCTACCCATTCTTGCAGTCCACCGCAGGCGGTTAGTTCATTGGCAGATAAAGCAGCTCGATGCCTTTGCCGTTTTTGGCGTCTTTGTTGCGCGTATACTGGCGGCTCAGGTCGTTGTCCCAGTGCTCGGTGACGCCGAGGCTGGCCACCGGCTTGCCGTTCTGGATGTAGGCGGTGCCTGAAGGCGGATGATCGGCCAGCGCTTCCTCCTGGAGATAATCGTCGGCGTTCTCGCGGATGGCGATGCGCGGATGATTGTTGGCGTCGAGGTTGTTTTTGGTCTGCGAGAGGAGAATATCCAGGCCGACCGAATCGAGCGCGACACCGTCCAGCGAGGCCAGAATGCTGGAAGGCCATTGCGGGTTGGCGTACGGCTCGACCTGGTTGTTGAAGGGCGCGTTGGGGAAGTGCAGCGGGTAGGATTGATGGCGGCGGGCGCAGTAGAGGCCGTCGAGGAGATAGAGAATGGTCTTGGCGCCCAAATTGGGCGAGGCGGAGAGATCCACGATGGGCGAGTAGGCGTGCGGCGTGGCGCCCTGGTTGGTGTTGATGGCCTCGTGCAGCTCCCAAGTGCCCTTGATGGAGCCGAAGTGATTCTTGCCGGTCATGGTGATGCCTGTCTGGCCCTCGTCGCCGCCTTCGTTGGCCGAGTACGGATACGAATGCGCCTTGAGCAGAGCCAGATTCACGATGTAAGTAGCGTCCATGATCTGCTTGGGAATCATCTTGGCATCTTTGTAGACGTTGTTGTTGGCGGAGTAACTGACGCCTTCGACCCACTGCGCGGCCTCCAGGCCGCGCGAGTCTCCATAGCCGGGATTCTTGGGCTGCGCCGGATTGGGCGGGTCGGCCTGCACAAAGCGCACATCCTTGAACTCGCCCCAAATCTTGGTCAGCAGACCGGGATAGATATTGCGGCGGGCATCATAGATGACGATGCTCGAAGGCGGAACATGGGCGTGATTGACCAGTTGGCGAATCACCGCCAACGCCACTTGCGGCGAGACGTTGGTGACATTGCCCGGACCCTGGGCGCTGCTGTTGTTCAGGTTGACTTTGACGGCGACGATCTCGCCGGGGTGGTAGCCGGTCTTCTTCATGCCGCGAGCGTTGCTGTTGTAGTAGGTGAAGATCGTCTTCCAGGCCGCGTCGTCGGTGGCCGCGCCAGTGAGCTGGCGGAGGGTGCTGGAGAGCATCGCGTCCACGCGCGGCTGATCGGTGCTCGCTTCCATCCACCATTGGTCGGTGGTGGATTCAATGTGGCCGGTCCAGTGGGCGGCCTTGGGATCGTGGGCCCAGACGACGCGCCCCGGATAAACGCCGCGGGCGATGCCCAGAGGCACATTGCGCGTTTTGGGCTGGAAGTCATAGCGGGTGGCGATTCCTGCGGCGGCGATGGCGCGGGAGTGCATTAGCCAGAGGCTGCCCCCCACCACGGTCAGTGCGCAGAGGCTGGCGGCGGCCCAACGGTAGCGGCGGACCAGAGAGCGCAGGCCGCTGAGCGAAAAGAGGCCGGCCATGGAGGCGCAGAGCCAGAGGACAAAGGCGCTGGCGACGGGAAAAGCGGCCCGCTGACAGGGATAGGTGGCGCGGCTCGGCTTGGGGATGACGCGCAGCAGAAACCACACCAGCGCGCTGAAACCTACGATTGCCGCGCTCAAACGCGCAAGCCTGGCAGTTTTGCCCGATCCGCTCAGGCCAAAGGAACTCTTCATGCGATACCTCGATTGCCGGTTAAGAATCCTACCCTCATCTAATCACAATGCGGGCGAGTAGGGAAAGTATGTGCGGACGAAAGTACTCTGCTTTTCTTATCTGCAGGACGGATGGCCGGCTTGAGAGGGCAATTGCTACGCCACGGTGCACCTGTTGCGGTTGAGGTGGGATATTTATAGAGAAGGTTTTCATGGCAATTTTTCGCGATTCGATTCGAAGCCGCTTCGCTGGTCCTGCTGTCATATTGCTGGCGGCGGGCGTGGCTGTTGTGCCACAGGTGGTGCACGGTCCCTCGTGCGGGCATGACTTCGACTTCCATCTGGCCTCTTGGTTTGACTGCGCGGCCAGTTGGCGCGAGGGGATTTGGTATCCGCGCTGGGATGCAATCGCCAACTATGGCGCGGGCGAGCCTCGCTTTGTCTTTTATCCGCCGCTGACCTGGATGCTGGGCGCGGCGCTGAGCTTTGTGCTGTCCTGGACGCTGGTGCCTGTGATGATGGTCTTTCTTTGCCTTGCAGGGACGGGGCTGGCCACGCGCGCGCTGGCTCGGCTGATGCTGCCGGACGGCGCGGCCACGCTGGCCGGGTGCGCGGCGCTCTTCTCCGGCTATGCGCTCTTCAACGCCTATGAGCGCTCGGCTTTTGCCGAGTTTGCCGGGGGCTTCTGGATTCCGCTGGTGCTGCTGTATATCCTGCGGGAGCGGTATCCTTCATTTCCGGTGAACGAAGTTCCGATTGAGGTTCGTGGTATCCCACCCATGGCACAAAAACAAAAACGTGCCACAAATGGGGCACCCGAGGGTCGAAGCGATCTAGCAGAACCTACCTGGCGGCGAGCGCTGGATGGCTCCGCTGCGCCGCTGGCCGTGGCCTTCGCCGGCTGCTGGCTCTCCAACCCCACGGTCGGCGTGATGGCCGGTTACTTGCTGGCTGCCGTGGCGCTCACTCTGGCCGTGACGGAGCGGTCATGGGCGCCCGTGCTGCGGGCCTTGGTTGGCGGCGTGCTGGGGATGGGAGTGATCGCCGCTTATCTGCTGCCCGCCACGCGGGAACAGCGGTGGGTGGATATTCTGCAGGTGACCCGCGACCCCGGCCAGACGCTGGAAAACAGTTGGATCTTTGCAGTACATGCCGACCCGATCCTCGCGGATCACGATGTGGTGCTGCGCCAGGCTTCCGTTATCGTCGTTCTGATGGTCGCCGTGGCGCTGGGGGGAATGCTGATCAGTTGGCTGCGGGGATTATTTCCGCTGAGGATTACGGAACAAGTTGGATCTTCAGGCGATCATGAAGAAAAACATCCCTCAGGGGCTAAAGCCTACGCATTTTTTGTGACCTTTACAGCACGACTAAAGTCGTGCCCTGGCACAAAGCCTGCTCAACATAGCAGTTTTACGCAGCCTGCTATGCCGAATCCTTTCAAGGCCAAGCGCTTTTCCATCGCATCTTTCGCTCACACTCATCAAGTTGATTCCCGGCTTCGCCTGTGGCTGCCGCTCGCGCTCATCCCTTTCGCCGTGCTCTTCCTTCAGTTTCCGTTCTCGCGGCCCGTCTGGAATCTTTTCCCTGAACTGCGCTTTCTGCAATTTCCCTGGCGCTGGCTGCTGGTTCTGGAGGCGCCGATGGCCATCTTCTTCGCTGCCTCCGCCTGGCCCGGCCGGTCTGCGCGGCGCTGGCGGCGGGTTGCCGTTTGCGGCGCTTGCGTCGCGCTCTTCGTGGGCATGACCGTGTGCGCGGAGAAGTATTTTTTTCAGCGCTGCGACGCGGAGGACGCTGTATCGGGAATGCTGAACTCGTATCTTGCTGGCCATGGCTTTCCCGGCACGGACGAGTATGAGCCGATCGGTTCCGACCTTTCGCTGATCCCTGTCGGACTGCCCGCCGCCTGCCTGGTCAGCGATCCCAACACTGCGCTGGGCAAGGCCGCGGAGTCGCCCGATCTGCCACCTGTTTGGGATGCCTCGCAGGGAAGTTGCGCGGCAACTTTTGCGTGGGCGCAGGCTCCCGGCCAGGACCCGCACCAGCATCTGCGCATCGCGGCCACGGTCGATCAGCCCGGCACCGTGGTGCTGCGCCTGCTCAGCTTTCCCGCCTGGCAGATCAAAGTGAACGGCCGCGCGCCCGCTTCCCTTCCCCACCGTGATGACGGCTTAATCGCCGTTCCGGTGCCTCAGGGAGCGGTTGTTGTGACTGCCGATTGGCGCACTACGCCCGATGTGCTGGCTGGGCGCTGGTTGAGCGTAGTCTTTGCGCTACTGCTCGTTGGGCTTTTCTTGCTGGAGCGACGGCTTAGAAACGCAAGCCATCCTCATTTATCATGAGAGCGATGGCAACCCAAGTGAAAACGATCTTGCAAGAAGGCGCGGCGCTCACTGATCAAGCGCTGGATGAGCTGATTCCCAGCGTAACAACCGTGCCCGCCTCAATTCACGGCGCGATGCGCCACTCGGTCTTTGCCGGGGGCAAGCGGCTGCGCCCGGTGCTGGCCTATCAGTCCGCCGTGGCCATTGTCGGAGCCATGCCAGCGGGCATCGCCAAGCTGGGCGCGGCGCTGGAGATGCTGCACACCTACTCGCTGATCCACGACGACCTGCCCGCGCTGGACAACGACGATCTGCGCCGCGGCAAGCCCACCTGCCACGTGGCCTTCGGCGAGGCCATCGCCATTCTGGCCGGGGATGCACTACAGACTCGCGCCTTCGAAGTGCTCTCCGGGCTGGAGTGCCCGCCGGCCGCGACGGTGCGGATCATCGGTCTCATCGCCAACGCCGTTGGCACCGTCGACGGCATGATCGGCGGCCAGGTGCTGGACATCGAGAGCGAACACAAGAAGCCTACTCCGGAGCTGGTGCAGGCGATTCATCGCGCCAAGACCGGCGCGTTGATCCGCGTTGCGGTGGTGGCTGGCAGCGTCTACGGCGGCGCGACAGAAGAGGATGCGGACCGCCTGGAGACTTTCGGGCGCAAGGCCGGGCTAGCCTTCCAGATCGCCGACGATGTACTGGACCTGACCACGGACTCAGCTCACCTGGGCAAGACGGCGGGCAAGGATCTGGCCGCCGAAAAAGCTACCTGGCCGGCGGTTTACGGGATCGAGCAGAGCCAGCGCGACGCCGCACGGCTGATTGAGGAGGCCTTTGCCGCCCTCACGCCCTACGGCAGCCGCGCCGATGGATTGAAGGCTGTCGCCCGCTACCTGGTGGAGCGGAAGAACTAGCCGATGGCCCGTTCCAAGGCGGCCGTGCCGGGCATCTTGCGGTCATGGAATATTACGAGCGCGACCAGCAGCAGCAGGATGACGCCCAGAACCAGTACGCTGCCTTCGGGGCCGTCCGCGCCGCCGCTCCAGAACTCGTTGCCTGCAGGACTGGAGGCCAAGTAGTGGCCGGTAGCCAGGTTGCCGCTGTCGGCCGTGCCATAGAAGAAAGTCTCAGCCCAGTCCCAGGCCGCATGGCAGCCAATCGCCCACCACGCCGAGCCGGTTACGTACACGCTGACGCAGAAGACAAAGCCGATCAGCCCCGCGGCAAAGATGCCGATCCAGTTCTCGCCGCCGTTGCCTGTGTGGATGTAGCCGAAGAGCGTCGAGGTTACCCAAGCCGCCTGCCAGAAGGTACTCCGTGGGGTTTTGCGAATATGCAGGATCAAGCAAGCAAGCAGCCCCAGCAAGGCAATGATATACACGCCGAAGACGCCATTGCCTTTGCTCCTCAGCAACAAGGCCAGGCAAAGGGCGGCGACGATGGCCAGCGCCCACCAGAAGTTGATACTCCTCGTAAGCGTAAATTGCAGATAACAACGGAAGATGCCTTCTTCCACACAGCCCACCAGCAAGAAGGCCGCCGCCCAGAACGCGCCGAACTTGAAGATTGCCACCCCGGAGAGCGCGATCGGCCCGAAGTGCATCCAGCCACCCCAGGCGAGCGCCCCCACCAGCACAGAGAGCGCCAGAAAACCCGCCGCTAGCCCAGAAAAAAAATGCGGGATGCGCTGCGGGCCGGTCAAATTGAAGGCCAGCAGGCTGCGGCGGCGTTCGATAAGGGCAACAATTGACGCCGCACCAACAACCCCTACGAAACCTGTCAACTCCCCCAAAAACGCCGATCCGGCTGTAAAGAGATGTTCGTTTGGGTTCAGGAGGTTTGTTTCGACAACCACGAATCCTGTCAGGCCGGCGAAGATGGCCGTCAGGAGTGCAAAGATCGCAATCGACCAACCGGCACGGAGCCCTCCGTCACCCAGAAACGTCCAGCGCAGCCAGTGATGTCTTGTAGCGCTCGTTGCACGCAGGACCAAAAATGCTCCAAAACAAAGCGAAAGGAGAAAGATTATCGACGGGATGCGTGCGAAATGGCTGGTTCCAACCAAGGTGCGCACGATCAAGGCTAGCGAAACCGTTGCTGTTAGACACAATCCGACAAACAGAATGTAGCCCAGTACGGATTGGACAGTGAAATGGTTTGGTTGGCCGAGAGAACCCGGAGCGGGCATCTCGCCAGTTTCTGCTCGAATATATGCCTCCGTAGCACTCGAAAAGCCAAGGGCGTCAGTATTCGGCGCAACTGGCTGTGGCGGCTGAATCTCGGAGTCGCTGGGTTCTTCGGGGGAAAGCATGGAGCCTCCTTCAAAATAAAACAATGAACGGCGTGCAATTGGTCTGTTGGAAAGATACTCTACGCAGGGTTGGGCTGGGAAGTTTCTTGGACTAAAAGCGAATTATTTTTGCTTGCCGCATCGCATTCAACTTGACACAATCGCCCGCGGCCTTGATGCTAAACAGTTCGACCAATTCGCTTTTTTCATGCTCGAAGGAGTTCTTTCCTTGCAAGTTCGCGTCTTCTATCACGACAAATGCTTTGACGGAGCCTGCTCCGCCTCGCTGTTTACGCGCTTTCACCGCGAATGCGCCACCGCTGGGGCCAGTTACGCATACCATGGCCTGGTCCATCGCGCCGGCGCGCTCTTTGACGAAAAGGATTTCGCCGGTGACGAGAACGCCATCGTCGATTTCAAGTACTCTGACTCGCCGCGCATCACATGGTGGTTCGACCATCACATCTCGGCCTTCCTCACTCCAGCCGATCAGCAGCATTTTCTCGATTACCAGAAAAACACAACGCCACCCGGCCGCAAATTCTTTGATCCCAATTACACATCCTGCACCAGCTTTCTGGCGCATATCGGCGAGACGCTCTTCGGCTTCAACACCAAGCCGGTGGCCGAACTGATTCACTGGGCCAACATCGTGGACGGCGCCAAGTACGAGAGCCCGGAGTCGGCGGTCGAGATGGCCGCCCCGGCGATGAAGCTGACGCTGATCATCGAGTCAGCGCAGGACGATATCTTTGTGCCCCGGCTGATCCCGCTGCTGACCGAGATGCCGCTGGCCGAGGTGCTCAGCCAGCCCTTCGTGGCCGAGCGGCTGCCTGCGTTGCTGGAGCGCCACCAGCAGGCCATCGAGCTGATCCGCTCGCGGTCCGAGGAGCGTGACGGGACGATCTTCTTCGATATCACCGACCAGCCGCAGGAAGGCTACAACAAGTTCATCCCGTATTATCTGCATCCGCGGGCGACGTACTCGATTGGCCTCTCCAGCTCCAGCTTCCGCACCAAGGTCTCGGTCGGCTCCAATCCCTGGACCAAGGCCGACCCGGCGAAGATGACGAACTTGGCGGCGATCTGCGAGCGTTACGGCGGCGGCGGACATGCGCGCGTCGGGGCCATCAGCTTTCCGCCGGAGCGCGCCGACCAGGCCCGCGAAGCCGCCGCTGAGATCGTCGCTGAACTGAGGGCCAAGAACCCGATGGCGTGAGTTGGGATTCTGACTGTCTAATTTGAAGCATTGAATGGCGGGTGGGTTTCCCCGGTCCCGCTTCCGGGACCGGGGAAACCTCAACCCGCCTTTTTTCTGACCACTGATCACTGGCCGTATCTTCCAGATATTGAATTAGTCGATCCTGAAAAAGCCGATTTCAGGCAGATGGCACGACGATCAGAAAGCCGGTGAAGGTCGATTGGTACAGGAGTCGGCCCAGAATAGCCCTGGTTTGGGCGACAAGTTTGCCCTCACAGGCTCTCAGCAACTTGTGGAAGTTCATCGCCGCGGCCGAGAGGATGGCGTTGATCGCATCTCCGGCAGCGCCCTTCAACCGGTTACGTTCTAACCGGTGTTCGTTCTTCAGATGTCCGATGCTAGGTTCGACAGCCGCTCTGCGTTTCATTCTTTTCCAGAGCGTCTTTGGCGTTCGGCCTCGCCGTCGTTTGTCCACATAGATCGTGGCATTGCCCACATAGTCGTGGCCGCGATAGCCCATGTCCACATGCACTTCTCTAACTATGTCGCCGATCAAGTTATTAACTTGTTTCATCTGCTCGGCTAGCGTGTGGCCATCGTAGGGATTGCCAGTCAAGCTCTTGGCCCCGACGAACCATCCGCCCCGGCTGCTGACCGCGACGCTGACCTTGTTGCCGAACTCATACGGCTTACCCGCTTTTCCTTTGGCGATGCACTCGGCTTCAGGCTCGTGAACGCTGTACACCTTGTTCTTGTCGTGCCTCTGCTGGCTATGAATGCGACGCGCTGTTTCCAGCAGACCGGATAACTTGCGCGAGGGTTCTGTAACTTGACGATCTATCTCGCGCAGCACCCGGCCCAGTTGAGTCCTTAACTGGCGCGTACAAGCGCGGGCACGCTTCATCTGCCGGGCATGAGCGTAGCGGCTGGATTGCATCAACAGACGCTTGCCCACGTGCTGATAACTCTGCTTGATTTCGAGACCTTCGGCACGTGCTTCTTTCACCAGCCTCTCGCGACAGCGATGATACAAACGCGCATCGGTCGGGAAGCGAATGGCCTTGGTCTGTACCGTGGTATCCACGTTGACACGTTGTAACTCCGCCGGGCGGATCACCTTCATGCGCATGCCAGCTGCAAGGGTCTCGCGCAGCATCTGTTCGGCTCCGGTTTCGCCCAGACGCTTGCGCCAACGCGTCATGCTGGAGGGATCGATCGGCATCGAATGCTGAAAATATCGCATGCCGCTGAAGTGCTGCCAATAGGGATTCTCGACCCACCCCGCGACCACATCTTCATCGCTCAGATCGGTTTGATATTTCAAAAAGTGCAACGCCACCATCAGACGCGTCGGCGTACCGGGGGCTCCCTGGGTGGGATGATAACTGCCGCCTAACAGAAGATCGAACTGTTTCCAATCAATCTTCTGCGCAAGTACTGCCAACGGATGCGTGAGGTCAATCAACTGCTCCAGATCAATCTGGAACAGCTCACGTTGCGGGTGTCTGGACTCACTCTTAGGGCGCATGATTTCCCCGGAAATTGCTGTGTTTTGAACAACTTCTGAGAATATTTTACCACGAAATTCACCCTATATCATTGATTCTTTACTGTGTTATGAGTTTATCAGGATCGACTGAATTACTTCGCCGTGAAGGTGTAGTCGTTGTACGTGTAGACTCCGCTGACATTGGTCCACAGCCGCGCATAGATCGGCTTGCCATTGATCGGCAGGTTGTTGACCGTCACGGTGGTGGCCGTGATGGCCTTCGAGTCATACAGATTGCCCGACCCCGCGCCCGTGCTTCCCAGATAAAGGGCATAGCCGGTAACCCCTGGAATGAAGGTCCAGGTGAAGGTCTGGCTGTTGCTGGTAAAGATCGATCCCTGCGCGGGAGCGGTCAGCGCGGCCGGCAAAGCCGCGATCAATGTGGAGTCGGTATACGTGTAGACTCCCTTGACATTGGTCCACAACCGCGCATAGATCGTTTCGCCGTTGAGCGGCAGGTTGTTGGCCGTAAGATTAGTCGCCGTTGTGTGAGCATCAAGCAGGTTGGCCGAGCCTGCGCCCGTGCTTCCCAGGAAAAGGCTATAGCCGGTGACTCCGGGGATGGCCGCCCAGGTAAATGTTTCGCTGGCGCCATCCAGTGTTGCGCCTTGGGTGGGAGCGGTCAGCGTGGCCGGCGAGGCCGCGGTGAAGGTGGAGTCGGTGAATTTGTAGACTCCGTTGAAATTGGTCCAGAGCCGTGCATAGATCGTCGCGCCGTTGACTGGAAGGCTGTTGACCGTTGTAGTAGTGGAGGTGATTGCCTTGGAGTTATTGAGGTTGGCCGAACCCATGCCCGTGCTTCCCAGGTAAAGGGTATAGCCGGTGGCGCCAACGACTGGATCCCAGTTGAAAGTTTGGCTGGAACCTGCAAGCGTCGCGCCCTGCAACGGAGAAGTCAGCGTGGCCGGAACCCCGGCCGATCCAAGAGGCGTCCAAAGAGCGCCGCCGTTGGTGCTCTTGTACAAGCCGCCTCCGTTAAGGCCGGCGTAAATCGTGGTGGGATGGGAGGGATCGATGGCAAGAGATTCTACATAGAGAGACTGCAATCCGGAATTGGCCGCCACCCAGGTCTGGCCTCCACTCACAGTCTTGTAGATGCCCTGAAAGCCGGCAGCGTAGAAGATGTTCGTATTCGATGGGTCAAATGCCAGCACGTCGGTAAAGAAATACGCGGGAAGACCGCCAGTCACCGGAAACCAGCTTTGGCATCCATCCGGACTCATAAAGAGACCAACTGTCGATCCTGCGTAGAGAGCTGCCGGAGTATTCCGGTCGAAGGACAATGCTTCCACATAAGGGTAAGTCAACGCAGTGCATGCAGACCATTGCTGTCCCCCATCGGTGCTGTGATACACCCCGGAACCAAGGGTACCGGCATAAACCGAGAAAGAGTCTGCCGGATCAACAGCAATCGCCCAAGGGGGGGTGCTCGGAAGTCCGGTAGTGTACGAAGTCCAGGACTCGCCCGAATTTATGCTTTTGAGTACCGATTGGTAGCTGCCGGAATACATGACGGATGAGTTTTCAGGATCGATGGCGAGGGGGATCGAACCGACATCACTTGATTGCTTCCAGTTCAGCCCGCTATCGGTAGTCCTGTATATCCCGATTTCGTCGGTCGCAACGAGTATGTTTGGCGTTGTCGAATCTATCGCAAGGGACCAAATAGTGCCGTTAGAGCCGGATCCAATGAACCCTGAATTCGACCAATTCAGGCCACCATCCACGCTTCTGTAAACTCCGGTGGTGTGTGTTCCTACATAGAGATCCAACCCGTTCTTAGGATTGACTGCAATACCATAAATTTCCAGCATTTGAATACCCGCATTATCGGCAAACCAGTTAATGCCGCAGTTCACGCTGCTGTAGATCGAGTCAGTAAATGTGGCAGCGTAAAGCACACACGGGTTCGAGGGATCTGCCGCAATGCTGGAAACGAGAGCTGAAAACGATGTCGGTAGTCCAGAATAAGATGGCGTCCAACTCTGACCGCCATTCGTGCTTTTGTAGAATCCTCCAAACCCATATGCTCCGACATACATCGTGGAATGGGTAAAGGGATCGAAGGCGATGGTCATAACCGTCGGGAGTCCCGTACCAACTGGAGACCAAGACTGCCCACCATTTTTGCTCAGGAACAAACCGGAATCGGTCCCCGCCCATACGTAACCGGATTGAGATGGATCAACGGCCAAAGCCCATACATAATTATACTCCGAGTTACTCAATCCAAAAGAGGAAAGCCCCCATGTTTGCCCCGAATCCGTGCTTTTATAGACACCGTTAGCCGTTCCCGCGTAGATAGTTTCTTGTGTACTGCTCTGCAAGATGGAACCAGGATAAACGGGATAGACGGCAAGCGATATAACGGACTGCGTGGCAACTCCCGAACCAGTTGGTGCCCAGGTATACCCCCCGTCGGTGCTTTTATAGACACCCCAGCCGCAAGTGCCGACATAGATCGTTGTCGGCGTCGTGGCGACGGTTGCAATTGAGTTAGCGCAGCCTGGGTCCGTTCTGGAATGTACCCAGCCCTGTCCACCATTTGTGTTGATGAAGAAAACGCCACTGTTTGTCGCAGCATAGAGAATGTTCGAATTGCTGGGGTCCAAAGCTAGGCCAGTTACATCGGAACTATAAGATGGCAGTTCAAGGTTGGTCCAAGTTTGACCTTTGTTTGTGCTCCTGTAGACACTGACACCACCGGCCGCATAGACAATGAAGGGATTGTTTGGATCAACAACGACAGCACGCGCGCCACCTGTCGGAAGGGACTGGCTGGCCGCTAACGACGTTACAGCGATGAATCCCGCGACTAGCGGAACCCGCAGATGGAAAAACCGGGAGATTGCGAACATGACTTTTTCCTCATTGACCGTCGCAACCTGAATTGTGAATCCCTGCGCAAATTCCTGGCTGCTCCGCTCATTGCCAAAATCAATTCGGGAATATTTTGATCTGCTTTGGGATTACCGAGGACGCTATACAGTTTACCCCCTCCCGTCCGTGATAGCCATCACGCACTATAGCGATGATTTATGAGGAGAAATGGAAAAAGAGCATTTTCCCTGTTGGCGTAGGGTGCGGCGCGGACGGAGACGTCCGCGCTACAGCCGGCCATGACGCCGGCGCTACCCGTTTGAAACCTGGAAGATCGATTCTATCGCGCAACCCCGGAATCGGGGGCGGGAGCCGGTCCAGGGGCGGGAACTGGCGCGGGCAGCGCGGCGGGGGCCAGCAGATCATCGGGGAGGAAGGCGCCGGTCTGCTCGTCCTGGACCAGGCCGATGACGCCGTCGGGCGTGACGATGGGCGAGCCGAAGACGGCCGCGTCCACCGGCTCGCTGAGTTCAATGCTCTTGCCGTCGCGCGTCGCGGCCATAGTCAGAAGCTCGACTGATGGCTTTCTGGTGACCGGATCCTCGCGCAGGCGGAAGAGGGCAACCTCCGGCCAGCTCTCCTGCGTGGTTACGGCAAGTGTTGCAGCAGTCAGTCCGAATGCAGCAGGGGTTGGCACAGGCGTTGCAGCGATTGACGTGACGGTTGCAGCAGGCGTGACCGTTGGCGCAAGCGGCGGGGTGAGCGTCAGCAAGGCCAGCGAGCCAGGCGTGGCGCGGCGCAGAACCTGAATCTTGCCGTGTTTGTCGCCGGAGACCGCAATCAGATTGTCCCCTTCCGTAGTTCCGCGAATCTCCACAGTGAAGTCTTTGGCGCTGAGGCGCAGCGGATCGCCCGGTTGAAGCGAGCGAAGCTGAATCTCCTGGCTGTTCTTGACCAGCTTGGATGCGCCGGATTGCACCGCGCTCAGGAACTCGGTATCGTACTTCCACGGCGCTTCGGATTCGGCGCTGGTGACCACTTTGCCGGAGGCGACGCGAAAGCCCAGCGAGAGAGAAACCACGGGGAAGGCGGCTCCCGCCTGAGTCAGCGCATAGCTGGATTCCACGGCATAGAGGTTGGCCGGAGCGCTGGCTTCCAGGTCGCGCAGCCAGGCGGGACGGCCGGGAATGAGCTGGCCGGCGGCGGAGGTGGCTTGCAGACCGGAATCGATCACTCCCAGAATGGAAAGCGCCAGGCTGCGTTCCAAGATCGAAATGCCAAGAACTGCCGGGACCTCCTGGGAGAGCGAAATATCCACGGTGGGATGCTGGGTGTGCAGGGCTAGCTTCTCGATCATATTCAACTGCACACCGGCCACCACTTCGCCTTCGATCTTGACGCTCTGGTTCTGGATCATCCGCTTGAGCGGCTCGACGGTATGCAGATCGCGAAAGAGAACCGTGATATAGATCGGCGGCAGGGCGGTGGGCACACCTTTTTTGAGGACAATCTCCTGGTTGAGCGGCGCGGCAAAGACCGGCAGGCCGTTGAGATGGAGCGAGCCGATGCGCAGGCTCTCCATGGTGATGGACTGCGCGGCGGTCAGATTAAAGTCCACGGCCAGCTTGATGTGGGAGGTGTCGATCTCCGCCAGGTTCACTTCCTTGACCTTCAGATCTTCCAGCATCGAGGCCGGGGCGGCCGTTTGAGCCGGGTTGACCGTCTGAGCCGGGTTGGCAGTCTGCGACCTGCCGCTCACCGCCGCCAAAGCGCAGAGTCCGACGATTGCAAAACGCATCGCAAGGTTCATTCCGTGCTCCCCTTTCTATGCATGAATGATAACGCCCTTCAACGGCCGCGTCATCGCCGCAGAGCAAATGGATTAAAATTTGTGAAGCGAATGAGGGGAATTTGCTTTTGGGAGCGGCAAGAAAGCGTACCTGCTTTGCACACCGCCCAAAGCAGGATTCGCTGTACAATTCCAACAGGCTTGCTGACTGAAGCTTTGCGACGGGAGACGCCGCCGCGCATCCAAGAGTACCGAGGGCGTAATGACCGCTAAAACCGAGTCGCGCAAGCTGCCCATGATGCCCATCCGGGACATGGTGATCTTTCCCTATATGATGACGCCGTTTGTGGTGGGCCGCGAGTCCAGCGTGCGTGCGCTGGAAGAGGCGCTGAGCGGCGACCGCAAGATCTTCCTGGCCACGCAGCACGATGCTTCCGTGGATGAGCCCAAGCCCAAGGAGATTTACCAGGTCGGATCGATCTGCAATATCGTGCAGAGCGTCAAGATGCCGGACGGCAATATCAAGGTTCTAGTCGAAGGGATTGAACGCGCCCGGTCCACCGAGGTGAATGACAAAGACGGCTTCTTTGTGGCGACGGTGCGCGTGGGCAAATCGAACTTCGAGATGACCCCGGCCGTCGAGCAACTCATGCAGCGCGTGACTTCGCTCTTCGAGCAGTATGTGAAGCTGCAGCAGTCGCTCAACTACGAGACGATCATCGCCAGCGTGCGCATGGATGAGCCGGCCAAGCTGAGCGACACCATCGCCGCGAATTTGCAACTGGGCATTGAAGAGAAGCAGGATCTGCTGGCGCTCTTCGATCCGGCGATACGCCTGGCGCGCATTGCCGATGTGCTGGACATTGAGATTGAGAAGCTGGACCTGGACCGCAACATTCAATCGCGGGTGAAGCGGCAGATGGAGCGCGCGCAAAAAGAGTATTACCTGAACGAGAAGATCAAGGCGATTCAGAAGGAGCTGGGACGCGGCGAGAAGAGCGAGTTCGACGAGCTGCGCAAGAAGATTGAAGCCGCGGGCATGCCCAAGGACGTGCTGGACAAGGCGATACAAGAGTTGAAGAAACTCGAAGCGATGCCGCCGATGTCGGCTGAATCAACGGTGAGCCGCAACTACATTGACTGGCTGCTGGCCGTGCCGTGGAAGAAGCGCTCCAAGGAGACGCGCTCGATTGATTATGCGGAAAAGGTTTTGAACGCGGACCATTATGGGCTGGAAAAAATCAAGGAGCGCATTCTGGAGTTTCTTGCGGTGCGGCAGTTGGTGAAGAATCCCAAGGGCTCGATTCTCTGCTTCGCGGGGCCTCCGGGCGTGGGCAAAACTTCGCTGGGCATGTCGATCGCGAAAGCGACGGGGCGGAAGTTTGTGCGGCTCTCTTTGGGCGGCGTGCGCGACGAAGCAGAGATTCGCGGGCATCGGCGGACGTACATCGGCGCGCTGCCGGGGCAGATCATTCAGCATATGAAGCGCGCGGGCACCAAGAACCCGGTCTTCCTGCTGGATGAGGTGGACAAGATGGCTTCTGACTTCCGCGGCGATCCCGCGTCGGCGCTGCTGGAGGTGCTGGACCCGGAGCAGAATACCACCTTTCAGGATCATTATCTCGATGTGGATTACGATCTCTCGCAAGTGCTGTTTGTAGCCACGGCCAACGTGCTGCATACGGTTCCCGCCGCGCTGCAAGACCGCATGGAGGTGCTGCGCCTGCAAGGCTACACGGAGCTGGAGAAGCTGGAGATTGCGCGCCAATATCTGGTGAAGAAGCAGCGCGAGCAGACTGGGTTGAGCGAGAAGAATCTTATCTTCCGCGATGATGCCATCACCGAGATCATCCGCAAATACACGCGCGAGGCGGGGGTGCGCAATCTGGAACGCGAGATCGGCAATGTCTGCCGCAAGGTGGCGCGCAAGGTAGTCAAGTCCGGCGCCAAGCACAAGGAGGAAGTGACCGCGGCGAATATCAGCGAGTTCCTCGGCGTGGCTCGGTATCGCGACTCCGAGGTGCATGAAAAGAGCGAGATCGGACTGGTCACAGGCCTTGCGTGGACGGAAGTCGGCGGCAGCATTTTGACGACGGAAGTGCAGGTGCTGGACGGCAAGGGCAAACTCACCATCACCGGCCAACTGGGTGACGTGATGCAGGAGTCGGCGCAGGCCGCGCTCAGCTACATTCGCGGACGCGCGCAGGCGCTCGGGCTGAGCCGCGAATTTTATCGCAATGTGGATCTGCACTTGCATGTGCCCGAAGGCGCGATTCCCAAGGATGGCCCTTCAGCGGGCATCACCATGGCCACGGCGCTGGCCAGCGCCCTCGCGAAGATTCCCGTGCGGCGCGATATCGCCATGACCGGCGAGATCACACTGCGCGGCAAGGTTCTGGCCATCGGCGGATTGAAAGAGAAGCTGCTGGCCGCGTTGCGCGCCGGTATTTTTGAAGTGATTCTGCCGCGCGCCAACGAGAAGGACATCGCCGAGCTGCCGGAGAACATCAAGAACTCCATCAAGCTGCACTTTGTGGAGAACATGGACGAGGTGCTGAAGATAGCTCTGGAAGGCCCGCTGCCCGCGATGCTGCCCGCATCGATTGATGTGCTAACCGGCCTGCCCGCAAATGAGCTGACCGCGAACCTGCCCGCGCCGCAATAACGCGGCTCTCTAATTTAATTTTCCTAATCGGCATTAAAGATGTTGGCTTATCCTGACGATAAGCCAACTGAGGGCAATTGCTGCGAAACACAGCAATTGGAGAGCCGCTTTAGCGCGTTGAGTGGAAAACTCCGCAGCCTCAAAGACGGAATCCGGAGCGCCTGGCTCATGGTCCAAACCGCACATTCACGCAAAATAAGCACGTACTCATTGGAATTGTTTAAGGAATGTCGCGGATCATGTACTATTAGCGCAACCGATTTGTCTTTTTCGCCGGCAGCTTTGTAACTGCTCGGAACATTGCAGAGGAGAATCATGACAACCGAAGTATTTGTTTTTTTACTGAGAAAGATTAGTTTGCTTATCCCGGCGCTGATCGCGCTTTTGATGCTGGATGCAGCGGGCGTTGCCGCGGCACAGAGCTGTACCGGCATGTCGCTGGGAAACAATGCGAGCCTGAATGGATTTGTTCCGTTTCCGGCGGACAATGTGTGGAACACCAACATCGCGTCGGCTCCGCTTGATCCGGACTCCGATGCAATCACCAGCGTGCCGGGCTTTGCGGGTTTGCACCTGCATCCGGATTTCGGCAGCGACTACGGAATTCCTTATGTTATCGTGGACTCGACGGTAACGCCATCCGTGCCAATCAATGTGATTGACTATGCTTCGCAGAGCGATGTGGTGGTTGCGCCCTATCCGCCAACCGCGCCGATTGAGGGCAATCCGGCGGATTGCGCGGGCTGGCCGGACACGTATAACGGCGATGCGCATGTGCTGGTGCTGGACCGCGCCAAGTGCGAGCTTTACGAGACCTTCAATACCAATCGCTGCGTCGGGTCTTATGATGCGTCAAGCGAGACGATCTGGGATATGACGAATTACGAGACGCGCCCCTGGGGCTGGACCTCGGCAGACGCGGCCGGCTTGCCTATCTTCCCCGGACTCGTGCGCTACGACGAGATCGCCTCGGGAGCGATCAATCACGCCATTCGCTTTACCATGGAACAGACCAAGAACGACGCCAACGGTGGATACTTTGTTTATCCGGCCTCGCACGCCGCGGGCAATATCTGGGGCGTCTCTAACGTGATGGGGATGCGTATCCGCTTGAAGGCCAGCTTCGACATCTCCGGCTTCTCTCCGGTCAACCAGATCATCTTGACCGCGATGAAGCAGTATGGAATGATTCTGGCCGACAACGGCGGATACTTTTATTTTCAAGGGGTCTCCGATCCTCGCTTTGACGACAGCGACCTGGACAACTTGAAGAACGTCAAGTCGTCGAATTTTGAGGTGGTGCAGATGACACCGGAATTTCCCGGCTACGATTCCGTCACCGCGCCGACCGGAGCCGCACCGGCCATCAACAGCTTCACAGCATCGGCATCGACCATTTCTTCTGGATCGCCCGTCACTTTCAATTACAACGTGAGCGGAGATTCCTATGATTTCATCGACATGATCGGCCCGGTTGCGGCCGGCAGCGGGAGCGTAACGATTACGCCGACGGCAACCCAGACCTATACCTTGAACTCCACCAACGCGTATGGCCGGTCCACCAGCACGCCTCTGACCGTTTCAGTGAATCCGGCCGCCTCGTACTTCACGTGGCCGACACCGGCGCCGATTTCCTATGGCACGGCGCTGAGCGCAACGCAGCTTGATGCGAGTTCGACCGTAGCCGGAAGCTTCGCTTATTCACCTTCTGTTGGCTCCGTACTGACGGCTGGAACGCACACCCTTTCGGTCACCTTCACCCCCACGGATAAAGCGGAAAATGCTACGGTCTCCGGATCCGTGACATTGACAGTCAACCCCGCGCTGCTGACGGTGACGGCGAACAATGTCAGTCAGCAGGTTGGAGCAGCAATCCCGGCGCTCACGGCCAGCTACAGCGGGTTCGTGAATGGAGATAGCGCGGCGGTATTGAGTGGATCGCCTTCGTTGATTACGGCGGCGACGGGCTCCAGCCCAGCCGGCGCGTATCCCATTACGGCCGGGGTGGGTACCCTGACGGCGGCCAACTATGCCTTCATCTTTGTCAATGGAACGCTGACAGTGGTTGCTCCGGCTGCCGTGTCCATTCAAACCGCGTCCACTCTGACGGGATCGCAAAGCGCCGGCTACACATTGACCATCACCGTTCTTGACACGGGTACCGGGCCTGTACCCAACCTGGTCCTGAGTGGGGCCACGCTGGGTGACATATCGGGTTCGCCGCTGCCGCAGCCATGGGGAGACGTTGCGCCGGGCGGAACCGCCACTTTCACGGTTGCCTTCCCTGGAAGCGTGGGCGCAGATGGCGCGGGGGCGCCGGTAAGCTACACGGGAAGCTACACTGGGGGATCCTTCTCGACCAGACTCCGGTCGGTAACTTTGCCGTAGCGGGAAGAACAAAATGTGTGTAGAATAGGAAATCAATGGAGAAGACGATGAAGAGTCCGAGATTCTTGCTGGTTCTGTCCCTGACGGTTGCGGGATTCCTGCTGGCCGGCCGGGCGGCCAAGGGAGATACCGTCCTCACTCTTCTCGCGCCCTATCAAAGTGGTTTGGGGCCGGTCTTCACATTCGATGGAACATTGACCAACACGGGCGACACCACGGTGTTCCTCAATGGAGACAGCTACTTTGGGGATTTACCGAATACGGCGTTCGATGACAGCCCGTTTTTTGCCAATGCCCCCTTATTCTTGAATCCGGGACAAAGCACCCTTGCGATAGAACTTTTCACTATCACCGCTCCCCCCTACGGACCGGGGTCCAATTTCTACACGGGAACGTACCAAATCTACGGAGGGGCCGACAGCCAAGCGGATGAACTGTTGGCCTCCGAGAACTTCGATATCAACGTAACGCCGGAACCCTCGAGCCTGGTGCTGCTGCTGACCGGTATGGCCGGGCTTGCGGGAACCCTTCGCCGGCGAATTCGATAGCCGGATTGCAGAAGGCCCAGAGGCCGACGCCGGGTGTGCAACTCTTTCTTACTGATTGCTTTTCATATTGACTTTGACCCACACGTGGGCATTCCCGTTTTTGATGGGAAGATAGTGGACGTCCGTGATCACGGCAGCGCTGCCGGTGCGGGCGGCTCCTGAAATGGCAGCCTTGCTGGGGCTTTGATTCTGCGCCGCGTCGGCGCGCAAAAAGACATTATCGGCAAAGGTGACGGTCTGGCCAACGCTTACCGCAGGCGATGCGTCGGCGATCTTCGGCTTTGTGGAATGCGTCCATTGCTGGTGGGTGGGGTCGGCGTTGCCCAGAAAGACCCAGCCCTCAGCGGGTGAGGCCGGCTCGGCGGATTGCGCGCCCCGCGTGGCGGATTGAAGAGTCAGCACCGAGTGGGCCAGGGAGCTGTTGGCATTGTCCAGAGATGCAATGGAACTGGCCGCCTGGCTGGCAGCGTCGGTGGCCTGCTTCTTGATACTTGGATCGGCGCTCTGGCTGGCAATGCCTTCCAGTGTGGATTTGATCTCGTCCAGCGCTTCGGAGGCGGATGCGTTGGATTGGGCGGCGTCCGTACTCTGCGAGGTGGCCTGCTGCGCCTGCGCTTGCCAGGTGAAGATGCCGCCGTTGAGCTGGGAGATTCCCGCTTGGGTCAGCCTGGAGTTCAACTGGGTTGGAAAGCAGAGCAGGAAGACAAAGAGAATCACCAGAAACACATCCCGCAGGACGGTAAACAGACTCTGGGTTGTGGCAAGAATCAGATTGATGCGGCTTGGCTTGTCTGGCACGGGGAACCTCCACTACGCGGGGATAGGGAACCGATGGGGCCACTATACAGAAGAGAGAATCAGCCTGTCATCTTGAATCTGCGTGCGCGGAGTTGCGGAAGATCAGGCTCGCAGCGCCATCCTGTATCCTCAAGGTGGATGCGCTATACGACACAATTTCTACTTTCGGCGATGGCGGCGGAGCAGTTTCCCGCGCCGGACGCGCCGGAGATCGCTTTCCTGGGCCGCTCGAATGTGGGCAAATCGAGCCTGCTGAATACACTGACCGGCGAGAAATCCGCCAAAGTCTCCTCGACGCCAGGGCGCACGCGAGCGATCAATTTCTTCGCGCTTCTCGATCCGAGCCAAAGAAAGAAAATCATCTTTGCCGACCTTCCCGGCTACGGCTACGCGAAGATTTCGAAATCGATCTCCGAGGGCTGGCCGGCCTTCATTGAGCCGTACCTGGCCATGCGCTCGACGCTCAAGCTATGTGTCTGCCTGGTGGATGCGAATGTTCCCGCGCAACAGAGCGACCGGCAGTTGATTGACTGGCTGCGGGCCGAGGGGCGCGCCTTCGCCGTGGTGGCCACCAAGATCGACAGGCTGAGCGGCAACGAGCGGACACGCAATCTGCTGGCGCTGAAAAAAGGGTTGGAGCTGGATGAAATCCTGCCTATTTCGGCGAAGACGGGCGTGGGCGTGAAGGAGCTCTGGACGCGGATTGATGCTGCTGGAGGGGAATTGAAGTGAGATGGAAAGTTAGAGAAGGTCAATATTGACCGATTATTAAAAGATTACAATGTAATTATTGTAACTGTAAGAGACATTGTAAGGAATTATTAATTGATTGTAGGCGCATAGCCATTCTGCTCTGTGCGCTCCTTTTGCATGAGTTTGATCTCTACGGCTGCGCCGATCTCTCCGCGATCGACGGCTTCCTTCCATCGTTGCATGAGGGCTTGGGCCGTGCATTGGCTGCAACGCAGTACACGCACGCCCTGGGCGAGCCGGCCTAGATAACGCGGCGAGAGACGCAGCCAGCGGCGTGTGGATTCCCAGGTCTCAAAAGCGAGACCGGGGGCACCCGAATTTTTTCCCAGGGATTCATTGGCGATGGCGTCGATCTTGGGCAGCCAGAGGGCGGGCGACGACAGGACGCGGCAGGTAAGTACGACCTGATCTGTTCCCTGCGGGACGACTTCAACTGGGCGTTTGAGATCAGGCAAGACGCCGCGCTCCTGCATCTCCCGCTCGATGATCTCCGGCGCTTGGGCGACGCAGACGGCGACGGTCTCGCGCTTGCGCAGTTCGTTCTTCAGAATGCGCAGTGCTTCGTCGAGCGTGGTCACGAGGAAGTCCACCACGCCGTCGCGCATGGCCTGCTTGCGCGCCTCTGCATCGGAGGAGGCGGAGAGCGTGGCTGCACCACTGATGTTGGCTGCCACGATGAGCGCGCGAGCTTCGGCGTCGAGTTCACCGGCGTAGAGAAGCTTGCCGCCAAGGCTGGGCTCGGTTGTTAGAGCTAAATCTCCGGCTTTGATCCCAGGCCTCAAAATCGGAAGCTCCACCCGACGGTCCTGAGATAGCCTGGATTCCGCAGGGGCTAAAGCCCGAGATTCTTCAAGCAGCATTTTCGGCACGACTGAAGCCGTGCCCTGACACGGGGATTGTTCACGATTGTATTTTTCTACGGAAGAGATCAGGCTGGCGTAAAAGCGCTCTACCTGAAGAACGAAGGCTTCGGCATCGATGGGATCAACCGGCAAGAAAATATCTCCGCAATTTTGTTCACGCCACTCATCAAAAAAGATGAAAAATGTAGAAAACAACCGCGGCCCCTTCGACTAAGATGGGCACACAAAGCGTGCCGAACCCCGCTTCTCATGAACCATATTGAACGATGAGCCGAGTTGTGAACAAGAACAGCAAGTTAGCTTCCGCTTCGCGGAAATCGCGAGTTGGCGAGTTGGCGGCAGTTCATCCCAGCTATGACTCAATGGCGCGATCCGACTGCTCAGGATGACAGTCTTTTGATTCCACAGATTTAGGCACAGAACATGCGTGCTTACCTATCTCCGAAATCTTCCTGTGCCTGCTCCATCATACTTCTCTTGCGCACAAAAAGGACAAACTCCCCCGGCTTGGCGACCATCCTTTGCTTGGCATCCGCGGTAAGTTTGGCGGCATCGTGGGGTTTGGCGCAACTGTTGGCAGTGGCGACGCCGGTGGCCAGAATCTTCGCGATCTCATACCAGTGATCGGCCGTCTTGTCCTTGCCGCCTGTAGCGTCGCAGTTGAGATACAACTCCGTGGAGCTGTCAAAGGTGCCTTGAATGGTGAGCAGAGCTGCTTTCTGCGGCAGGGTCAGCTTGCTGGTGCCGTCTTCATTCTGCGTCATCCAGTCGGCATGAAGCGTCTGGTCGTGATCGATGCGCACCAGAAAATTGGAAGCCACGATCAGCTTGCCGGTTCTGCCGTCCAGCATGCGGACGGTGATGGTTCTAGCGGTTTGCGCAGAGAGAGAAGCGCTGAGAGCGGCCGCGCAGAGCAGGAGGAGGAGAGAACGAAACGCCGTCCGTGGATGCATGAGTTTCCTTTGCCTTACCAACTGGAGTAGGGCTGGTCGTCGGAGCCGGTCTCCTGTGAACTGGAGTGAACGTCGTCGATGCCGGGTTCGGTCTGATCGACAGAGTGCAGCGAGTCGCTGGTGTCCGTGACCCAATCTTTGCTGTAGGTGAAGGGGTCTTTGGGAACCTCTTTCAGGTAGCCGTCGGTGATCAGGTCGTTCGAGCGACTGCGGCGCCTTCTGCTTGTCCATCGTATACGAGTCGATGGCCACGCGCATTACGTGCAGATCTTCCTTGAGCACCGCTTCTTTGGCATTGCGGATGGCGGACGCGAATTTGGGAATGGCCATGCCTGTCAGGATCAGGATGATCATCATCACGATCAACAGCTCGATGAGCGTAAAGCCCGCGTCTTGTTTCTGTGGCCTGTTCAATGAATCCCTACCAGTCCGAGTATTTGGTTCCGTCCAGCGCCGTTCCGGTTGACTTGGAGTAGACGTCGAAGACGCTCTGCCCGCCGAAGGAGTCCGACTTGGGATCGTCCTGCATGGAGCGCAATCCCCAGTCGGCTTTGCCGGTCATCGGGTCCACCGGAATGTGGCGTAAAAACTTGACCTTCTTGGTTTGAATTTCCTCGCCCTCGACCAGCTTTTCCAGGGTCTTGGGATAATTTTGGGTATCGACCTCAGTGCGAAAGGCGTTCTTGTCGGCGGCGTCCTTGTAGCGGTCAATGGCGTCGCGCATCATCCATAGATCGTAACGCAGGATTCGTTCATTCAGGCGCTTGGTCTGAAAGCGCGCGATGGGAAAGGCCGCCCCGGCGAGGATCGAGAGAATGGTCACCGTGATGATCAGCTCGACGAGCGTCAGCCCGCGCTCAGCGGGGCGAACGAGCCGGATTGGAGAATGCGCCTTCATCACTTTACTTGACCTGAATGCTGATCTGCGAGCCCTGGACCGGCACTGGCATCTGCTTGCTGGTCAGCGCCCTCGGCTGGTTGATGACCAAATCGCTTGAACCGGCTGCTTTGGCCTGGAAGCTGAGGACGCAGACCACGCCCGCGCCGTTGATGCCAGCAGAACCCTGCGTGCGCGAAGCATTGATTTTGATCATGCCGGGGCCGTCATCGCGGTGGGTCAGGACGATGTTCTGCCCATCGCGTCCCAGAAAATCTCCCTGATCGACGTTGACCAGCGCCAGTTTGGAAGGGTCATAGGAGATCTGCAAGGGAACGGAGCCAATATCCACGCCTCCGGTCAGCACGACGGGAACCTTGAAGGTTGCTCCGCTGGCCACTGGACCGGGCGGCGGGTTCAGAATCAAATTCACTATCGGCGGTACGGAAACCGGCGGGGCGGGATTCGGAGGATTGTTTCCATTCGTCTCTGCCGCCTTGCGTATCTGCTCCATCGCCGCCGGCGCCGCGGCCATCGCGCTCTGGCCCGGAACCGTGCCGAAACTGGAACGTCCGTTGGCCGGCGGATGGACGGCGGGAGCTGGAGCCGGATTCACGGCTGGTGGCGCCGCGGGCGCCTCAGCGGGCTGGCGGCGAATGTCAACCGAGGTTCCAACGCCGGTATCGATGGTGCGCAGGTTCATCTCATCCAGAGACTGCGAACGGACGATGTGCGGCACCACCAGGAAGACCAGTTCGTCATCGTTGATGGTGTGGTCCTTGGAGCCAAAAAGGTACTTGAGTCCGGGAATCGAACTCAAGCCGGGAATGCCGTTCCAGCTCACCATCTCCTGGCTGTCCTTCATACCGCCCAGGATGCTGGCCTCGCCCTCGCGGAGGCGGATCACCTGATCGACCTCTTTCTGCGCGATGATCGGCTCAGTGACTTCGCTGATGGTCACTGAACCGCTCTGCGAGGTGACGGAGATTTTGATCTTCAAAGTTACATCGTGGTTGAAGTGGATGGTGGGGGTCATCTCGATGGTGACACCGACGTCCTGGTACTGGAACTGCGTGTTCACCAGCGAGCTGATTCCGCCCAGTGCGGTGCCCCCACCCAAACCTCCGCCTCCATACGAGCCGGTGGCGATGGGAATCTTTTCGCCGATCTTCATGGTCTGCTTCTGCCCATCAGTGGCTCGAATGGTGGGATTCTGAAGAATCTTGGTGTTGGAATCGGTCAGCAGCATATTGGCCGTGGCCGCGCCGACGGTGACGTTAAAATCGTATGCCTTCAAGTGGGAGAGACTATAGAGAGTTGTGCCGGTTGCGGCGGCTGCGGTGGTGGTGCCGGTCGTTGTGGAGGTAGTGCTGGTGGTGGAATTGGTGGTGGGCGGAGCCAGTGAGATGCTGGTTGAACTGGGCCACTGAATGCCTAATGTCTTCTCCCAATTTTTACTGATTTCCATGATGGTGATGTCCACCACCACCTCAGGCCGCGCCTTGTCCAGGTCGTTGACCAGCTTCTGCGCCAGCAGCAGCTCATCCGGCGTGCCGCGCATCACGATGGCGTTCTGACTGGGAACCGGATAGGTCTTGGCGTTGGGCAACACATTGCGGATAGCCGTGCCAACGTCTGTCAGATCGGTCTGCTGCCAGGCATTGGAGAGATAAAAGGTCTCCACTGCCTGCTCGTCCAGTTCGGTGCGTTTGGCGCGGGTGTTGGCGGCCACAAAGATCGCGTTGTCGGTGACCGGCCGCCAGAAGGTGTTGGAGATAGTGCCTATGATGCGCAGCGCATCCAGCAGCGAGACATTGTTCAAGTCGGCTGTAATGCGCTTGGATGTGTAGTCTGGATCGAAGAGGACATTGACGCCGGCAGCCTTGCCGATAGCCTGATAGATGACCTTGGTGTCCTCGGTCATGTGCAGGGTCAGCGGCTCATTGGAGACCGGCTTCAGCTCGGCGGGCGCGCTCATCGAGTTGAGATCTTCCTGGTTGCCCTCAGTGCCGGGAAGGCTTGTTTCAGTCTGCGGCTCGGTCTCGCCGCTTTTCTTGCGCACTTGGGCGATGGCCTGCTGCGCGGCTTCGTTGCTGGGATCGATCTCGGCAGCGCGGAGAAACTCGGAGAGCGCCTCCTGGCTCTTGCCTGCATCTAGCAGCTTGTGGCCCTTGGTCATATGGGCCGCCGAGGCGGTAACGCGGATGCGATAGAGCGAAGCGCGGAACTCCAGATTTTTAGGCGCTTTTTCGCAGGCCTTCTGGTAGTTGTCGAAGGCAGTGTCGTAATCCTCGCGGGCCTCGGCGTTCTTGGCGTGCTTGTAAAAGCTGGCGGCCGATTCGGCGCGGAGCGCGACGCTCTGCAGAGTGAGGAGGGCCGCGACGGCGAAGAGCGCCACCCATGTCACCGAATGCGAAGCGGACGTTCTGAAGGCAAATCCGGAGGTGGCCAGTGCATGGGCGCGGCTTTTCATCGAACTCCCAGGCGTCTTAAGCGGCCCGCGCTTCTCGCCGGACCCCTGCCGGGCTGCCTTGGCCGCCCCTGACGCGCATCTTGACGCAAATTTTGTGGACACTACTTCCCATCCAAACATCTGATACTGCCCCATTTTATCTCATCCTCATCCAAGAGGACATGAATCGGTAGCGCCGGCCTCCTGGCCGGCTGTAGCGTGGACCTCCCGGTCCTCGCCTGCTTCTCTCAGACGATCCGCTCTCCCAACGCCCCTCCCCAACAGGGAAAATCTCCTGAATGCTAAAATGAAGATTCGAGGATGCTTTCGGATGGCTCGCCAAACCAGCCACGTGATTGTACAGCCCGCGCCCACCGGCCCGCAGAAAACCGCCAAGCCTCGCGATCCGGTCGCCAGCGGCCAGCGCGATGCCGCGCATAACCGCGCGGCCAGCCACAACTACTTTCTGCTGGAGAAGGTTGAGGCCGGCGTGAGCCTGCGCGGCACCGAGGTCAAATCCATCCGCGAGGGCAAAGCCAACCTCAAAGACTCCTACGGCCTGATCAAGGACGGCGAAGCTTTTCTGCTTAATCTTCATATCGGCCCCTACTCCCACGGCAATCTCTCCAACCACGACGAAACCCGCACCCGCAAGCTGCTGCTGCACCAGGCGGAGATTCGCAAGCTACTCATCAAGACGCAGATCAAGGGCCACACGCTCATCCCCACCCGGATCTACTTCCGCAACGGCCGGGTCAAGTGCGAGCTGGCCGTGGCCAAAGGCAAGCAGGACTGGGACAAGCGCGAGACCGAGCGCAGCCGCGAGGCCGACCGCGAGGCCCGCTCGGCGATCAACGCCAGCAAGCACCGCATGGGCCGGTAGAAATTTCCCAGCGAATCTCGGATGTTTGATCCGGCATCAAAGGATTGCGAAGCAATCATGGGCAGTTTGGCGAAGTTTGAGCTGCAGTTGCACTCCGCAAAGCTTCTGCAGCGCTTGCCACGTCTGCCCTCCACTGGCGATACTGCCCGTAGCCGTCCCCGCGGCTACCACTTCCCCAGGAGTCCCCTCATGGCGCGCGAACTGCTCACTGCACGGCTGGAGCGTAAGGAATGCATCTCCGAAGTCGCCCAGTGCTATCACTTTGTCTTCGTTCTCGACGAGTTGACGGATTTCCCCTTTGCCGCCGGCCAATTCGTCTCCGCCGTGGCGCCGGACACGAACGGCAAGCTCCAAACCCGCGCCTATTCGCTGGCCTCTGCCGCCAACAAAAATCAATTTGAGCTGTGCGTGAATCGCGTCGAGGAGGGCTTCTTCAGCAACCACCTGGCCGACCTGCCCGACCTGCCCATCGGGGCGGAGATTCAAATCCATGGCCCACACGGCCACTTCATTCTCCATGAACCCATCACTGATTCGATTCTTGTAGCCACCGGCACGGGCATTGCGCCGATGCGCGGCTATCTGCAGTGGCTCTTCCCGGCGGATGGCCCGGACCGCAGCAACGGCAAGCAGATCTGGCTGGTCTACGGTACCCGCCACGAGAGCGATATCTACTATCAGGCAGAGTTCGAGGCCCTCAGCAGCCGCCATGCAAACTTTCACTATCTGCCCACACTGAGCCGGGCTCTGCCGAGTTGGACCGGCCTGCGCGGCTACGTCCAGGAGCACGTGGAGCGTATTCTTCAGGAGCGCGCCGCCCGCCTTGGTCAGCCCTTTCCCGCGCCGCCGCCCGATCCTTCGCTGCCCGCCTCCGAATTGAGCTTCGACATCTACGCCTACATCTGCGGCCTCAATGAAATGGTCTCCAGCGTGCGTGAACGACTGACCAGCTTCGGCTGGCATCGCAAGCAGATCGTCTTCGAGCGCTACGACTGAAGAGGCTGCCGAAGATTTGCATCTTAGCCTCCCACCCATTCCGCAAAAAACGCGCAATGGATGGGGCACTGAGCTTTTTAAGTCCCTTTATCCCTAGTTGGTCCCTTTATCCCTAGTTAAACAAATCCTTCATCTTCTCGATCAGGCTGGGTGAGGCGGGCTTGTTGTCGACGGAGAGCGACTCGGCAAGCTGGCTGACGAGATCGCGCTGGGAGCGGGTGAGCTTTTTGGGAATCTCGACGATGACCTTGACGATGAGGTCGCCTTTGCCTTTGCCGTTGAGGACGGGAACGCCGCGGCTGCGCACGCGCAGTTCGCGCCCGCTCTGCGCGCCTTCGGGAATCTTGATCTTGACCGGGCCGTCGAGGGCTTCAATCTCGATCTCCGCGCCGAGGGCGGCCTGGGGAAAGCTGATGGGGATGACGCAGTGCAGGTCGTTGCCGGTGCGCTCAAAGAACTCATGGGGGCGCACGGCGAGCACGATGTAGAGGTCGCCCTTGGCTGCGCCGGAGCGGCCCGCGTCGCCCTCGCCGGTGTAGCGGATGCGGGTTCCGCTCTCGACCCCGGGCGGCACCTTGACGTTGAGCTTGATCTCTTTGATGACGCGCGTCTCGCCACGGCAGGTTGTGCAGGGGTCGCCGATGACCTGCCCCGTGCCTGCGCAGGCCGGGCAGGTGCGCGCGACGGAGAAGAAGCCTTGCTGAAAGCGTATCTGTCCGCGGCCCTGGCACTGGGCGCAGACTCTGGGCCCCTTGCCGGAGGCGCTTCCCGTTCCGTGGCATGTGTCGCAGGTATCGCGGCGGCGAATCTTGACCTCGGTCTCCGTGCCGAAGACGGCGGCGGTGAAGTCGATGGCCAGGTCGAAGCGCAGGTCGTCGCCGCGCTGCTGGCGTCCGGGGCGCTGCTGGCCGCCCACGTTGAACATCTCGCCGAAGAGATCGCCGAAGAGGTCGCCAATGTCCACGCCACCCGAAAATCCGCTAAAGCCCTGCCCTGCTCCGCTGACGCCGGCGTGGCCGTAGCGGTCGTAGGCGGCGCGCTTGTCTGCGTCGCTGAGCACTTGGTAGGCCTCGCTGGCCTGCTTGAAGCGCTCCTCGGCCGCATGGTCGCCGGGGTTGCGGTCTGGATGGTGCTGCATCGCCAGCTTGCGATAGGCGCTCTTCAGCTCCTGGTCGCTGGCCTCGCGCGAGACGCCGAGAACTTCGTAATAGTCTGCTTTGCTCACTCTTGAGTTTGATCCTGCCTATTCTTTGATCTTGTTTGATTATCTTCGATTCTCGAAGGGCGAAATGCCCAGGCCTAAAGGCCCGCGATTTTTTGCTTGTTAACAGGGGGCTGAAGCCCCCTTCTCCCTCCGTCCACTTTGACTAGAAACTTTCACAAAATCAAAGTCATTCGTTGGTCTGTTTGGGGTTGGAAGCGATGCGCACGAGCGACGGGCGCAGCAGGCGGTCGCGCAATTTGTAGCCGCGGCGAATCTCCTCGGCAATGTGATGATCGGGCAGGTCATGGCGCTCGACGGTGCCCAGCGCCTCGTGCATGCGCGGATCGAATTCCACGCCCTCGGCAGGGATCGGCGTCACATTCAACTGGCGCAGCACGTCTTCCATCTGTTTGACAATCAGCTCGACGCCGGAGCGCAACTGATCGGCCGAGCCGCTGGACTTGAGCGCCAGCTCGAAGTGGTCCATCACCGGCAGAAACTTCTCGACGACGCTGCCGACGGCGTAGTCGCGATTGGCGGCCTGCTCGCGCTCGGTGCGCTTGCGGGCGTTCTCGAACTCAGCTTGCAGGCGGGCCAGGCGGTCGAGCAGCTGGTCGCGCTCGGCCTTAAGCTGGTTGAATTCGGCGCGGCTGTCGGGTTCGCCGCCCCCGGCTTCCGGCGCTGCTTCCGCTTCTTGAGCTTCCTGCGCGGCGGCCTCGGCCAGCGCGGCGGAAGCTTCCGGCGATAAGGTCAATTCCGATTCTTGTTCTGGCATATTTCTATGTTTTCTCCTGAAAATCCGTTGCACACTTCCATGATAAATTCTAGGGCGCACAACGGTCTCATCAGTGTACGATCGGGATCAAAATCGCATTCATTCAGGACTGATCACACGCGCAAGCTCTCATTTTCGGGAAGCTCCAGCAGGCGCTCGGAGAGGCGGGCGATGTAGCGCACGGCCTGGATCATCTCCTGATACTGGATGCGGGTGGGGGCGATGACGGCGACGGTGCCCAGGTTGGCGCCGCCGAGACGGGCCGGAGCGCCGATCAGGACAAGATTTTGCATGGCTTGCGAAGCCTCATCCGGGCCTGAGCGCTCCTGTCCGGCTGCGTTCAAGCCAACCACCACACGCACCTCCTGCTGTCGGCCATCCACGTAGGCGGTGAGCAACTCAACCAGGCGCTGCTTGGCCTCGAGCGCGACGAGCATCTGGCGCAGGCGCTCGCGGTCGGCCTCGGCGGCGATCAGATTGGCCATTCCGTCCACGAAGATCGCCGGGCCAGCTTCGCCCGCGGCCAGCGCGCCCTTGCGGCAGAGCTCCTCGACCGAGGCGAGCATCTGGTGATAGGCGGCTTGCTCCTCGTCGACACGGCGAGCAACCTCGGCGCGGATGCGCTCAATGGGCCAGCCGCGAAAGTTCTCGTTCAGGTAGCGCGCGGCGGTCTCCAGCTCAAGGTGGCTCAGTTCGCGATCCAGCAGCAGCACGCGATCCTGCACCGCGCCGGCCTGGGTGACCAGCACGGCCAGCACACGGCCCACGGAGAGGCGCGAAAAGTGAATGTGCTCCAGCACTTGCCCGGCGGTGGCAGAGGCCAGCGCCACGCCCAGGCCGCTAGAGAGCAGCGCCAGCACGTGCGAGGTGCGCTCCAGGTAGTCATGGCTGCTGGTGACGCCGCTGAAGCTCTCTTCGATCTGCCCGCGGCGGGCTTCGCTCATGGGCGAAGGCAGGCCGAAGCCAGGCGCGCTGTTCGGCGTGGCGGCAGCAGGATTCGACTGGGTGATCTGCTCGACGTAGTAACGGAAGGCGGCAGCCGTGGGCACGCGGCCGGCGGAGGTGTGCGGCTGCTCCAGCAAGCCGGTTTCGCCCAGCGTGGCCATCACGTTGCGGATGGTGGCCGAACTGAGGCCCTCTTGGTGGGAGAATAGACGCGCAACGGCCTGCGATGCCACCGGCTCGCCGGTAGCGATGTACTGCTCGATGATGGCCGTTAGCACCAGCCGCTCTCGCGGGCTGACGCGCGCGTCAGGCATCTTCTTCGCTCTCCGTCCGTGGCTCAACAACCTGTGGTGAAAGCCGACAATCTCGAATACCGTTCCTCAGGGGCTAAAGCCCCGATTTGTTGAGGTCATCTTGCGGCACGACTGAAGTCGTGCCCTGACGCTTCACGGCTCATTATCGAGTTATTCCGCAGCCTGTAAAGCCCAACTTCAATTATCAGGCATCTTGCGGCACGACTAAAAGTCGTGCCCTGATACTTCTGGTCACTTTGTCAAGATTTTCAGCAACCTGTCGAACAAAAACTGGGCAGGAGTGAGAATCCCGAGCGGTTCGACTTGGGATGTCAGCCTTCAGGCTCCCCTTCCTTCGCCGGATTTTCGCCCGCGGCCGCATCCTTACGCTTAATTTACGAAATCTTTCGGAGAATCGAATCAGGCGGGAGCCAGAATCATTCTTGAGCAGGCGGCTTCCCCAACGCCCAAGCTCATGGAATCGAGAGACGCGCTATGCAAGATGTGACGATGCTGCTGTTCACGGTAATTTTCTTCGGCCTGGCGTTTTTGTACGTCAAGGCCTGCCAGAAGCTGAGGTAACCCATGCCGATCGACATTACTACCGCCGTTGCCCTGATCCTGTCGGCCCTGCTGCTGGGCTATCTGACCCTCACCCTGCTCTTCCCGGAGAAGTTTTGATGACCGCCAATGGTTGGTTGCAGTTTGCACTGTTCTGTCTGATTCTGCTGGCCAGCGTACGACCTGTGGGAATCTATCTGGCGCGCGTGCTGGAGGGGGAGCGCACCTGGCTCAGCCCCATCCTGCGCCCCTTCGAGCGGCTCATTTACCGGCTCTGCGGCGTCAATGACCAGACCGAGATGAATTGGCGCGAGTACGCCTTTGCCGTGCTAGGCTTTTCCGCCGTTACGCTGCTGGTCACTTACGGCATTGAGCGGCTGCAATACTATTTACCGTGGAACCCGCAGCATCTGGCCGCAGTCGGTCCGGATCTGGCCTGGAACACCGCCGCCAGCTTTACCACCAACACCAACTGGCAGTCGTACACGCCGGAAAGCACGATGAGCTATCTGACGGAGATGGCTGGCCTGGCTACGCACAACTTCTGGTCAGCGGCGGTGGGCATTGTGGTGGCCGTGGCGCTGATCCGCGGCATCAAGCGGACGCTGTCGGCCACCATCGGCAACTTCTGGGTGGATATGACGCGGACGCTGCTGTACGTGCTGCTGCCAGCCTCGCTGATTTATGCGCTGCTGCTGGTGGCGCAGGGCGTTCCGCAGAACCTGAGCTCCTACACGACAGCGCACACGCTGGAAGGCCAGACGCAGACCATCGGGCAGGGGCCGGTTGCTTCGCAGGAGGCGATCAAAATGCTGGGCACCAACGGCGGCGGCTTCTTCAACGCCAACAGCGCCCATCCCTATGAGAACCCTACGCCCTGGACCAATCTGCTGCAGATGCTCTCCATCTTCATTATCCCGGCGGGCCTCACGTATACGCTGGGCCGGATGACCGGCTCACCGGGCCACGGCTGGGCAGTCTTGGCGGCGATGTTCGTGCTTTTTGCAGGGGGATTCACCACTGTCTACTGGGCTGAGTCGCAGCCGCACCCGCTGCTGGATAACGCCAAAGTGATGCAAACCGGCACGGTGACCGCTCCGGCCGGCAATATGGAAGGCAAGGAAGTGCGCAACGGCATCGCCGCCAGTTCGCTCTTTGCCACTATCACCACCGACGCCAGTTGCGGCGCGGTCACCAGTATGCACGACAGCTTTACGCCGCTGGGCGGCATGATGGTGCTGCTCAATATCATGATGGGCGAGGTGATCTTCGGCGGCGTCGGTTCCGGCCTGTACGGCATTCTCATCATGGTGGTGCTGGCCGTCTTCATCGCTGGACTGATGGTGGGCCGCACGCCCGAGTACCTGGGCAAGAAGATTGAAGCTTACGACGTGAAGATGTCCATGCTTTATGTGCTCATCTTCCCGCTGATTATTCTTTCGCTGACGGCTATCTTCGTGATGTGGCCGAGCGTTGGCATCGCCGCACTCACGAATCAAGGGCCGCACGGACTGACTGAAATCCTTTACGCCTTCACCTCCGGCGCGGGCAACAACGGATCGGCCTTTGCGGGGCTGAACGCCAACGCCTGGTGGTGGAACGTATGCCTGGGCTGGGATATGCTCTTCGGGCGGCTTTTCATGATGATTCCGGTATTGGCACTGGCAGGTAATTTGGCGCAGAAAAAGAGTGTGCCGCCTTCGCCTGGAACCTTCCCGGTGAACGGCTCGCTCTTTACCGTGCTGCTGGTGGGTATCATCGTCATTCTGAGCGCGCTGACATTCTTCCCGGCGTTGAGCTTGGGGCCGGTGCTGGAGCACTTGCAGTTGCACGCGGGCAAACTGTTTTAAGACTGGTTGGGGTTCGTAGTCTCCCACCCTAGCGGCAAAAACAAAAGCGCCGCGAGGGTGGTTCACCCTGGGTTCGTGGTTTCCCAGGTCCGAAAATCCGGACCTGGGGCACCCACAATGATTGGATAGCTCCTATGGCAGGGCTAAAGCCGTGCCCTTTCAAAACCGAATTTGAGGCACGAACAGCGTTCTAAAGAACGGACAGAAACGGACCATCATGCTAGAAAAAAAGAGTCTTTGGAATACGGAAATCATGGCCCAGGCGCTTGTGGATTCGGTCCGCAAGCTCGATCCCCGCGGCATGGCCAAGAACCCGGTGATGTTTGTCGTCGAGGTTGGCTCCGTGCTGACTACGGCGCTGCTCATCGATGAAACGATCCATCACCGCGGGTACTTCGGCTTCAACCTGCAGATCACCCTCTGGCTTTGGTTCACGGTGCTCTTCGCCAACTTTGCCGAAGCGATGGCCGAGGGGCGCGGCAAGGCCCAGGCCGACACGCTGCGCAAGGCCAAGGGCGAGACCATCGCGAAGCGCTACACGGCCACCAATGAGCTGGAAGATGTGCCGAGCGCCCTGTTGCGCGCCGGGGACATTATCTATGTTGTGGCGGGCAGCTACATCGCCGGAGACGGCGAGGTGATCGAGGGCGTCGCTTCGGTGGATGAATCGGCGATCACTGGCGAATCTGCTCCGGTGATTCGCGAGGCGGGCGGCGACAGGTCGGCCGTGACCGGAGGGACGAAAGTTTTGTCGGACTGGATCAAGGTCCGCATCACTTCCAACCCTGGCGAAACCTTCCTGGACCGCATGATTGCGCTGGTGGAAGGAGCAACGCGGCAGAAGACGCCTAACGAGATTGCGCTGAGCATTCTGCTCTCCGGCCTCACCATTGTGTTTCTGCTGGCCGTGGTCACATTGCAACCGTTTGCGATTTACTCACACGCGCCGCAGACGGTCTTTGTGCTGGTCTCGCTGCTGGTCTGCCTGATTCCGACGACCATCGGCGGGCTGCTTTCGGCCATTGGCATCGCGGGCATGGATCGCTTGGTGCAATACAACGTGCTGGCCATGAGCGGACGCGCTGTGGAAGCCGCCGGCGATGTGAACGTGCTGCTGCTGGACAAGACAGGAACGATTACGCTCGGCAATCGTCAGGCGACGGAGTTCATTCCCGGCCCGGATGTGAGCGCGGAGCGGCTGGCCGATGCGGCGCAGCTCTCATCTCTTTCGGATGAGACCCCCGAAGGCCGGTCGATTGTGGTGCTGGCCAAGGAGAAGTACAATCTGCGCGGACGCGATTTGAGCCATGCCCATGCCGAGTTCGTTCCCTTCACCGCGCAGACCCGCATGAGCGGCGTCAACCTGCCCGGCGTACGCATTCGCAAAGGATCGGCCGAGGCAATTACGCGCTTCCTGGAAGAGCAAGGCTCGTCGCTGCCGAAGAAGGTGCGCGATGCCGTCGAAGAGGTTGCGCGGATGGGCGGAACGCCTCTGGTGGTGGCGGAGAACTCGACCGCGCTGGGCGTCATTCATCTCAAGGACATCGTCAAGGGAGGGCTGAAGGACCGCCTCGCCCGCCTGCGCGCCATGGGCATCCGGACGATTATGATTACCGGCGACAATCCGCTGACCGCCGCAGTGATTGCCCGCGAGGCCGGCGTGGATGACTTCCTGGCCGAGGCCAAGCCGAAGGACAAGATGGACCTGATCAAGCGCGAGCAGGCCAAGGGCAAGCTGGTGGCGATGACCGGCGACGGCACCAACGACGCACCCGCGCTGGCTCAGGCCGACGTGGGCGTGGCGATGAACTCCGGCACGCAAGCGGCGAAGGAAGCCGGCAACATGGTGGATCTGGATTCGAATCCCACCAAGCTGATTGAGATCGTCGAGATTGGCAAACAGCTTTTGATGACGCGCGGCGCGCTGACGACTTTCAGCATCGCCAACGACGTGGCCAAGTACTTCGCCATCATTCCGGCGATGTTCTCGGTGGCCTTTCCGGTCTTGAATGCTCTGAACATCATGCATCTGCATTCGCCCCACTCAGCCATTCTGTCGGCGGTGATCTTCAACGCCATTATTATTGTGGCGCTGATTCCGCTGGCTCTGAAAGGCGTCAAGTACGAACCCAAGGCGGCCGATATTCTGCTGCGCAACAATTTGCTCATCTACGGCGTCGGCGGCATTATCGCTCCGTTTTTCGGCATCTGGGCGATTGACTGGGCGCTGGTGACGCTGCATCTGGCATAAAGATCATGACTCCCGCCCTAGCCGCAAACCACCTGCGGTGAGGCCAGCGGCCTTCGGCGAGGAAAAGACAGTTCGTTGACATCCCATCCTAGCCGCAAAAACAAAGACGCGGCGAGGGTGGGGCACCCAAACGGTCTATTGCTGGGTCATTCAAACGAGTTTCGCAAGGAGATCTAAAATGCACTCCATCTGGAAGACATCGATTCTTTTCACTCTTGTCACTCTCATCCTGCTTGGCCTGGGCTATCCGCTGCTGGTTACCGGCATCGCCAGCGTGGTCTTTCCGCATCAGGCAGCGGGAAGCCTCATCCGGCTCAACGACGGCACCATCATCGGCTCCGAACTGATTGCGCAGAGCTTCACCAGCGATAAATACTTCCATCCCCGCCCCTCGGCGGCCGGCAATGGCTATGATGCAACCTCCTCAGGCGGCTCCAACCTTGCACAATCCAGTCAGGCGCTGGTCACACGCCTCCAGGGCGACATCGACAAGCTGGCCGCACAGAATCCCGGCAAGCCGGTGCCTATTGATTTGGTGACCACCTCCGCCAGCGGACTTGATCCCGACATCACGCCGGACAACGCCAGCTATCAGGTGGCGCGCGTGGCCAAGGCCAGGGGCTTGAGTGAAGAGGCCCTGCATAAACTCATTGCGCAGCAGATCACCCCGCGCCAGTTGGGCGTACTGGGCGAGCCGCGCGTCAACGTTCTCGCGCTGAATCTCGCCCTGGACAAGCTGGCAAAGTAGATATTCTCGTGTTGCTTTTCCCCCGGTCCCCGCCGGGGGATTTTTATTCATCTGGCATTTATATTCCGTGACAGCCATCACGTCTCATCTTATTCTTGCAGGCCTATGATTTTCCCGGTTTCCGATTCGTCCCGTCGCGGTCGTGTAATTCGTTCCCCACTCCCCGGCTTCATCTGGAAATCTATGCAAAAACTCAAACTGGAAAGTGGCTGAACTGCCATAGACTTGTGTAACTCATTTCAAGCCAGACAGCCCGGCCGATGAGGGATAAGGTCATGTTCGCAACTTCATCCGTGTTATGTCTGCGGGTTCTGCTCGCGGCAGGACTCATCGCTGTAACGTCTGTATCGGCTTCTCAGATGGCCGCCGCACAATCCACGACATCCAACCAATGGACATGGATGGGCGGAAGCAATTTGGTCAATGCGCCCGGTGTCTATGGCACATTGGGAAAATCTGCTGCTGGGAATATTCCCGGAGCACGCCAAGGTGCCTATTCCTGGACCGACAATAACGGCAGCCTATGGATATTTGGGGGTGGCGGAAATAACGCTTGGAACGATCTGTGGGAGTTCAATCCGACCACCAACCAATGGGCATGGATGAGCGGAAGCGGTATCACAACGACCGCACCGATTGCAGTCTACGGCGAGTTGGGAAAACCAGCTGCCACGAATGTACCGGGAAGCCACTCCTATGGGATGAGCTGGACCGACAAAAGCGGCAATCTTTGGCTCTTTGGGGGGATGGGTCCGCTCCCGGTTGCTCCCTGGTGGAGCAATATGAATGATCTTTGGGAGTTCAACCCCACCACCTCTCAATGGACTTGGATGGGAGGGAGCAACGACACCTCGGTACCCAGCAACGGCAATATTCCTGGAGTCTACGGCAAGCCAGGAGTATTCGCCGCCGCGAACATTCCTGGGAACCGTTGGGGTTCCATGACATGGACCGATAGCAGCGGCAACTTCTGGCTCTTTGGGGGCACGGGAACCGATGCCATAGACAATGACGGCTTGGGGAGTAATATCCAAAATAATCTTGGCGATCTATGGGAGTACAAGCCTTCCATCAATCAATGGGCGTGGATAACCGGAAGCAAACTCAGTGAAGAGCCTGGAATCTACGGAACGCAGGGGACCTTCGCGGCCGAAAACACGCCCGGAAGTCGCGCCACCGGGATTACCTGGGTGGATGGCAGCGGCAACTTCTGGCTCTTCGGGGGCATTGGTTATGATTCGATTGGCGATCAAGGATATCTCAACGATCTGTGGGAGTTCAATCCCACTACAAAAGAATGGGCGTGGATCGGCGGGAGCAAAACTGTGCCCTGCTCCCTCTGCGGCATTGCAGGTGACTACGGCACTCTGGGAACCGCCGCCATCGGAAATCTTCCCGGGAGCCGCATCTATGAAACTGCCAGCTGGATCGACAGCGGCGATCATCTCTGGCTCTTTGGAGGCTATGGCCTTGATGCCAACAGTGAGCGGAGCGAACTCAATGACCTGTGGGAGTATCTTCCAGCCACAAATGAATGGGCATGGATGGGCGGAAACAAAACGATCGGCAGCAACGATGCCCAGCCCGGAGTCTACGGCACACTAAAAACGCCGGATGCCGGAAACATGCCGGGGGCTCGGAAACTCTCGTCATTTTTTACCGACAGCAGCGGCAACTTCTGGCTCTTCGGGGGGAACGGCTGGGATGCTGAGGGCAATTTCGGCGTTCTCAACGATGTGTGGGAGTATCAGCCAACATTCTCTGCGTTGACGGCAGTTGTAAAGGCTGGCACCACAGCCAACTACCCGGTCACGTTGCCCGCAGTGATGACCAGCCCCACGTTGACCTGCCAGAATCTGCCCACTGGCAGCGTGTGCGGCTACTCATCGGGCACAATCACGATCACCACATCTCCTAGCACGCCTGCGGGAACGTATACGATAACGGTGATCTTTACTCAAACGGTGGCTGGCGCGGCTAGTGGCTGGATTTTAATGCCGGTTCTTCTGCTTCCGCTGGTCTTTGTGTGGAGAAGTATGACTACGCGGGGCGTTTGGATCACTCGTTGTTTGATGCTTGTTCTGATGGCGGCAACGGTCTTAGGCTCCGGTTGCGGCGGTGGAGGAGGAAATAGTGGAGGCTCAGGCGGCGTTGGTGGCGGAGGCGGCACGCAGACCCACCAGGTAACCAATTCAGGCGTACTCACACTCACCGTCCAGTAAGAATCGTAGGCGAGATTTACTTCGGGTTAGAAATTTGAAAAAACGGAAGCGGATGGATGATTTCCACTCATCCGCCTCTTCTTTTTGCCGTGATTGGGGATTCTTACCGAACTCTTGCGGTCGACGCTCGCGCCACCAGTTCCGGCTGCAGGATCACCGATTTCACGCGCTGCGGCGTCTTGGACTCCAGCAGCGACAGGGCCAGCTTGGCGGCGCGCTCGCCAATCAGCTCGGTCTGCTGGTCGATGCTCGATAGCGGCACGCGAAGCTCACTGTCATAGTGAAGGTTTCCGGAGCCGATCACGGCAATATCTTCAGGAATTCTCAAGCCGGCCTCCAGAATCACATGAATCGCGCCGATGGCCATCGGATCGTTGTAGCAGAAGACGCCGTCGGGGCGCGGAGTGAGAGAGAGCATCTGCTTCATCAGCTCGGCTCCGTTCTCCCGGCTGAGAACATCCACCTTGCGGAGCGTAGAAATGTACCCGGTCTTTGGCTCCAGTTGATGCGCGCGCAAGGCATTCTCATAGCCCTTGAGACGCCCTTTGCCGGGGCTGTTCTCCGGGCCGCGCAGGTGGGCGATCCGCTTGCATCCCACATCGATCAGATGCTCGGTGGCCAGCCTTCCCACGGCCTCGTCATCCACGCCGACAAAATTTGCTTTGAGTCCGGGAAAGCTGCGGTCGATCAGAACGAAGGGCGGACCGTCCTTCTGAAGGCGTTCGAAGATGGCCGGGTCGATGCAGGTGGAGGCGATGACCAATGCGTCCAGCCTGCGCCCGATAAGGCGAATGATCTCTTGCTCTTCCAGTTCGGCGCTATCTTCTGAAGTGGTGATGGTGAGGTAATAGCCACTCTTGCGCAGCGCCCCGGAGAGCGAGACGGCGACCTGGGCAAAGAAGGGATGGAGCAGATCGGGCACCACCAAGCCCACCAGATAGGTTCGCCCGGTCACCAGTCCGCGCGCAGCCAGATTTGGCGTATAGTTCAGTTCCTTGATGCGCTGCAAGACCCGCTTGCGCGTCTCTTCGCCAATATCCTGGTGGCCGCGCAGAACCTTGGAGACCGTAACAACGGAGACTCCGAGATCGCGTGCTATGTCTTTCATCGTCGCAGGCATAGCATAAATATACTCCAAAAATCACAGAATTGGCCTAGCGCGCGCTGCCGGCCAGGACCTCTTTTTGCCGCGCCAGACGGCTCACTCCGTCGCTTTCTTTGACCATCTCCATCACCGAAAAGCCCTTCTCGGCCAACGCGCCCGTCGGGCAGGCCTGCACGCACTTGCCGCAGCCGGTGCAGTTGGAGGCATGGCCCCAGTCGTCCTTGAGGTCGCTGACGATGCGCGAGTAAATGCCGCGCGAGGCCACCTCCCAGACGTGCGCGCCCTCCACCTCCGCGCAAACCCGCACGCAGCGCGTGCAGAGGATGCAGCGATTCTGATCGAGGACAAAGCGCGGATGGCTCATGTCCACCGGCATGCGCGGATTGTTGTAGGAGTAGCGCACGTGCGTAATGCCCAGCTCGCGGGCCATGGCTAGCAGCTCGCAGTGGCCGTTAGAGACGCAGGCCGCGCAGATGTGGTTGCGCTCGACCAGCAGCAGCTCGACGGCCATGCGCCGGTACTGCGTCAGCTTGGCCGATGCGGTCTTGATCGACATCCCCTCCTGGATCGGCGTGGTGCAGGCCGGCAGCAGCCGCTCGGTTCCGGCCAGCTCCACCATGCAGACCCGGCAGGCCCCCACCGCGGAGAGGCCTTTCAGGTAGCAGAGCGTGGGAATCTTCTTGCCGTGGGCGCGGGCCGCCTCCAGAATCGTCTGCCCCTCGTTCGCGGTCACCAGTTCGCCATCAATTCGGACGGAAAGTGTTTTCGTAGGCATCGCTGCGCTCCTCGTTTTCTGGATTTTGTTCGTCTTCGCTGTCAACGGAATTCTCTGCCATTTCATCCCCGCTATTATTGATCCGCTCACCGGGATTCTTATGCAATCTAAATAAATAGATCATCAAAAACACTATCGCTCCGATTGGATTTCCATTCGTTTTATAAATTAAACAATTGCCTGGGACTGCGTGGTATTTATGGAAAAGGAAAATCAAAAAACCATTATTGATAACGAATATTGCAATAAATACTCCAAAGGCAATTTTCGCAGTTTTATACCAAGAGTATCTTGGTATCACAATAGAAAGAAGTGAAACAACTAGTATCCCTCCAATAAGACTCTCAATGAAATAAAACGAACAAACCGCTAATTTCGAATGCAGCATATCAATAAAAATACTTCCTAGAAAACGCCATGCAACAGAGAATAGGCATAAAACTCCGGCGAACAATTCATTTACCTGCCTCGGTTTCCGCAATCTTCTCTTAGACAATAAATAATCCGATAAAAGAAATAAACCTGCTAGGAAACTTAATAAGTAACTGTATTTCGTGAGTTTTTTAGGCGCAGGAACCCTCATTCCCAAAGCGCGTTGCGCATATTCGTCACCCTGATCGGCTGCCTTGTGATACCAGCGATCGGCCTCGGCGCGATCCCTTTGCACTCCATAACCGCAAGAATACATATAGCCGAGATTGGACTGGGCATACACGTCCCCCTGTTCGGCGGCTTTGCGATACCAGAGTGCTGCTTCAGCATTGCTTTGCAGGACGCCTTCGCCGTAATAGTACATTTTGCCAAGGTTATATTGGGCTTTTGCATAACCTTGATCGGCGGCTTTTTGATACAAGCGAAGAGCTTCAGCGTAATCCTGCGCAACCCCTCGCCCAATCAAATACATAGAGGCAAGGCCGTTCTCTCCCATCGCATTGCCTTGATCGGCGGATTTGCTGAACCAATAGAAAGCCTCGGCATAGTCCTGCGGCAGGCCTTGGCCGTGGGAGTACATATAGCCGAGTTTGTATTGAGCTTGCGCGTCGCCTTGCTCGGCGCTGATGCGGCAGGCTTTTGCTGCTTCCACGAGCTTCAATTCATCGGCTTTTCGTTTCTCATAAAATTTCCAGGCAAGCGCGGCACAGCAGATCACCGTCAGGCATAGAATAGGCGCCGCGATTTTCCAGGAAAACTTCATTCGATCTCTCCGTTGAACAGAATATTGTGTAAGTCAACAGTATCAAAAACCATCCCGCAGGGGCTAAAGCCCGTCCTTTCTTGGCTGCATTTGTGGCACGACTAAAGTCGTGCCCTGACGCTTCTGGGCTTCTTACCGAGTTTTTTCTCTGGTTGCGGTTAATTGAGGGCTAAAGCCCTGAATCTTTTCTGCCTTCAATGTACTGGCTAAAGCCCGTACCCTTCATCCAATTCAAGTTTCTTTTGGACTTACAAAATCAGTTCACACCCACAGTTGCGCGCAGATCGCAGCGCAGGCAGCGGCGCGCTTCTTCCAGCGCTTCCTTCGGGTCCAGTCCAGCCACCACTTCCTGCTGCGAGCGGACGCGAACCGACGGAAGAACCGAACGGGCCTCATGGCGGCGGCTCAGGCTCGGCTCTCCGGGCGCGGTGCGGCTGTATTCAAAGTCAGGCAAGATGCGCTGCCAGCGCGATTCGCCCGTTGATTCTCCCATCAGGCGCTCATCCATCTTCTGCGCCGCCTGCTTGCCGCAACTCATGGCGTTGGAGACATTCGACGCGCCGGTGATGACGTCGCCGCCCGCGTAAAAATTCGGCCGGCTGGTCTCGTAGGTGAAGCGATCCACAACGATTGTTCCCTCCTCTTTGAGCGCCAATCCGGAGGCGCGGCAGAAGTCCTGGTCGAAGGTTTCGCCCACGGCCAGAATCACGCTGTCACATTCGTACCGCTGCACCTCGTCGGTGGGAATCGGCTTGCGGCGGCCGCTCTTGTCATACTCGCCCAGCCGCGTTTTGACGATCTCGATGGCCTTGACCTGGCCTGCCGCGTCGCCCACAATGCGGTGCGGCGCGGCCAGGAAGACAAAGCGCACGCCCTCGTCCTCGGCGGCCTGAATCTCCTCGTCGATGGCCGGCATATCCTTGCGCTCGCGGCGATAAAGGATGGTGGCCTGCGCGCCCATGCGCATCACCGTGCGCGCCGAATCGATGGCCGCGTTGCCTCCGCCGATGATGGCCACGCGCGCGCCCATTGAAACGGCTTCCTGCCGGGCGACAGACTCCAGAAACGGCAGCGCCGGATGGACATTCTTCAGCTCGGTTCCGGGCAAATAGAGCCAGGACTCCTTCCAGGTTCCGATGGAGAGGAAGACCGCGTCGAATTGGCTGGCGAGTTCATTCAGGGGCACATCAAAGCCGATGCGGGTGTTGAAGACAAACTTCACGCCGACGGCTTCGATCAGATCCAGTTCGCGGCGCAGGACGGACTTGGGCAGGCGGTATTCAGGAATGGCAAAGCGCAGCATTCCACCGGCCTCGTTGCGCTCCTCGAAGACCGTCACGTCATGGCCCAGCATCGCCATGTAGAAGGCGCAGGTCAGCCCGGTTGGACCCGACCCGGCGACGGCCACTTTGCGGCCGCTGTACGGCAACTGCCGCTGGCGAATCCGCTGCAAGACCGGCTCATAGAGATCGGATTGATAAACCGCGTCCGCGATGAAGCGATGCACCTCGCGCATATTCACCACCTCGTCGAAGGACTGGCGGCGGCAGCGATTATCACAAGGATGCTGGCAGACTCGGCCCGTTGAAGCGGGCAGCGGATTGTCCATCACGACCGACTCGAAGGCGTCCTCCAGGCGGCCCTCCTGATACAGCTCCAGGAAGCGCGGAATGTTCATGCGCAGCGGGCAGCTATTCTCGCACGGCGAGAGCGCCAGTTCCTGGCAGACTCCGGCGCGGCAGCGATGCGCGACAATGTGATCCTCGTACTCGTCGCGGAAGTGGCGGATGGTGGTCAGCACGGGATTGGGCGCGGACTGGCCCAGCCCGCAGAGCGACGACTCGCGGATCATGCGGCCCAGCTCGTCGAGGAGCGTCATCTGATCCCGAGAGCCGCCGCCGGTGGTGATCGAACTGAGAATGCGCAGCGCTTTGTTCAGCCCCACGCGGCAGGGCACACACTTGCCGCACGACTCGGAGTGCGTGAACTCGACAAAGTAGCGCGCCACATCCACCATGCAGTTGTCTTCGTCCAGCACTACCATGCCGCCGGAACCCATGATGGAGCCGAGTTGCGCAAGGCTCTCGTAATCGACCGGCGTATCCATCATCTCCACCGGGATGCAGCCGCCAGATGGGCCGCCGGTCTGCACGGCTTTGATGCGGCGGCCATTTACGCCGCCCTCGCCCACGTCGTAGATGTAAGTCTTGAGCGGCGTACCCAGCGGCATCTCCACCAGGCCGGTGTTCTGAATTTTGCCCACCAGCGAGATGACCTTGGTTCCAGGGCTTTTCACGCTGCCCGTTTCGGCAAACCAAGCCGGGCCTCGGCTGATGATGGGCGCGACGTTGTACCAGGTCTCGACGTTGTTGATGTTGGTCGGCTTGCCGTAGAGGCCCTTCTGCGCCGGGAAGGGCGGGCGGGGATGCGGCCGGCCGGCGTGGCCTTCCAGCGAGGCAATCAGCGCCGTCTCCTCGCCGCAGACAAAGGCTCCCGCGCCCTGCACCAGCTCGATGTTGAAGTTAAAGCCGCGGTCGAGGATATTCACGCCGAGCAAGCCATACTCGCGGGCTTGCTCGATGGCCCGTGTCAGACGGCTGACCGCCAGCGGATATTCGGCGCGCACATAAATAATTCCGTCGGTCGCGCCCATCGCGAAGGCGCCAATCAGCATTCCTTCCAGCAACGCATGAGGATCGCCCTCGATCTCGTTGCGATTCATGTACGCGCCGGGGTCGCCCTCGTCGGCGTTGCAGATGATGTACTTCTTGTCGGCCTTGGCCTTGGCCAGGAAGTCCCATTTGTTGCCGGTGAGAAAGCCCGCGCCGCCGCGCCCACGGAGCCGAGCGGCCTTGATTTGTTCGATGACATTTTCTGGACGCCCGTCGATCAGGACTTTATAAAGCGCCTGATAGCCGCCCACGGCGATGTATTCCTCAATGTCCGAGGGATTGATCAGCCCGCAGTTGCGCAGGACAATTTTTTTCTGGCCTTTGAAGAAAGGAATCGTATTCCAAGCAGGAATCCGCGGATAGCCCTGGCCATATTTCAAAGTCGTGGTAATGTGGTCCCACTCCTCGATCTTGCAGAAGAGCAGATCGGCCGGGAGCACGCCAGTGGAGACGGCCTCCAGAATGCGCGCGGCGTCAATGGCCTGCACGCGATGCAGCACCAGCATCGGATTCCCCGGCAGCCGCATGGTCACCAACGGCTCTTGAAAGCAGGCCCCCAGACAGCCCACGCCGGCCAGCATGACATCCACGCCACTGCGATGAATGGCCTCATTCAGGGCGTGAAATACCTCCTCGGCGCCATTGCCGCTGCCGCAGGTTCCCATCCCCACCGTCAGGCGCGGCACGGCCGGCATCAGCTTGGCCAGCCCCGCTTCACGCACCGTGTTGAATGCTCCAATATCTTGAATGCGCGGCATTATTTTGCTCCTTTGTGGCCGTCGAGCGCCTTGACTTCCCGTTGCAGCGTGCGCTCATTCACGTGGCCGAGGATGTGGTGGTTCACCTCGACGACCGGGGCCAGCGCGCATTGGCCAAAGCAGGCCACGGTGCGCACCGTGAAGTGGCGGTCGGTGGTGGTCAGGGCGAGCTTGTCGGCTTCGTTGGTGTCGCTCGGCTCCTGCCCGCTCAGGCCGAGATCCAGGCAGAGCTTCTCCAGCAGATCACGCGAGCCGCGGGTGTGGCAGGCCGTTCCGCGGCAGACGCAGACCACGTTGTCCCCCTGCGGGTCCAGATTGAAGAGCGCAAAGAAGGTGGCCGCGCTATAGACCGTTGAGGGCGGAATGCCGGTTTGTCCGGCAATGTAGCGCAGCGACTCCATGGAAAGAAACTTGTGCGCGTTGGCGGCCTGCACCGCTTCCAGGATGCCCAGCAGCGCGCCGGGCCGTTCGTCCTGCGCGGCAATCGCCTGGTCAATCAGCAGCTTCTCGTGAGCATTCAATACTTCCTGAGCGACACTTTGCATAACTCCTCCGCTTCCGGCCAAATATCATTGCCAGTCAAGACGTGCCTGACGCTTCTGGGCTTTGTAACGAGCTTTTTCTCAGCCTGCCTAGCCCCCGTGGTGCGGCAAAACGCAGCCCTCTACGCACCGCTTGAAGAGCAGCGCACACGGACCGCGCAAACACTGTGAGGGATCGAGATGGAGAGGTCGACATAGGCCGGACCCCACTCACTTCTGGAGCGAGTTTCAGGGGCGGGGAAGGAGAATAAAAAATGCGTCCGCTTGAAAAGCCTTGTCTCCCCGGCAGAACGAAAGGCGCACCGATTCGGCTAGCGCATTTCGCGACGAATTGAACCCCGGAAACCGTCTGTCAGGGACAATGACACCGAATGAGCAGATCTGGATGTGCCCTCCGTCACACAGCCTTGGACGGCCTCAGTCGTCGCTTCTCCGGCGCGGCGTGGAGGAGGTGGAGGTATCGCCGCCGAGACCATCATTCTGCCCGCCTCTTGAGGTCTTTCCTATTCTTCGCCTGCGTTCAGCCGCAACTTCGGCGGGAGAGAGAGCCTTGAATTCGATCACGGGCGCGGACGGCTCGAAGGGTTCAATCAGCGAAGGAAGGACCGGAGCCGTTGCCAACGTCTTGGGCGCGTCAGAATCGGATTCGACGGCAAGCGTGATCTCCGGCGCAGGCGGCTCAAACGGCTCAATCGGAGCTGGCTCTTCTTCTTCCCCGTCCTCGAAGACTTCCTCTGCCACTTCTTCCTCATCCGCCAGCGCGGATTCTTCTTCATGAGCAGTGGTATGAATGGTATAACTACCCTCCGCGGATGCCAGTTCTACAGGTTCGCCGGACCACTTTGGCGGGTCACTGAGTCCCAGAGTGATCGGATTGGAGGCAGCCGCTGACTTTCGCGAGAAGATCGACGCAATTGACCCAACCAGACCTCTCGCCTTGGAAGGACGGGCTTCCGGTTCTTCCTCTTCAGCCTCCGCTTCCTCTGCTGCCTCTTCTACTTCTTCCTCCGGTTCCTCAGAGACCACCTCCGCCTCGTCCTCGGCTTCGGCAGCTTCTTCAACCTCGGATTCGACAGCGCCTTCATCCTCGTATTCGGCTTCCACTTCTGATTCGCCCGGCTCCTCGTCGCCGGACAATGGAGTCTCTTCAGCTTCCTCTTCCTGCTCGTCATCGACATACTCGATGACATCTTCCTCTTCGGCTTCGGCCTCGTCCTCGGCCTCCTCTTCGGAATCATCATCGACATATTCGATGACATCTTCCTCTTCGTCCGGCTCTGATGGGTAGGAAGGCACGATTGGCACTACAACCGCTGCACCGGAGCTGGCGGAGACGGCCTCAGGCTCAGGCAAACCAACATAGCCTACCGTAGCCTCAATCTCCTGCACGGTTTCCTGCGGCTCCGCTGGCAACGGCTGCGCTTCTGCTACCGGCTCCGATTGGGAAGCAGCTTCGTCCGCAACTTCAATCTCGGCTTCGACTTTCGCTGCTTCCGGTTCAGCCTCAGGCGCGAGAGCAGATTCAGCCGTGGCTGCTGGCTCCGGCTCGGATTCAGCTTCGATCTCCGGCTCAACCTTTTCTTGCGGCTCGACAGGCAATGGAGCGTCTTCCGCAACTGCCTCTGGATCATCCGACTGCGCGGTTTCCGCCTTTATGTCGGGAACGGATTCAGCCGCCGGTTCAACCTCTGCTTCAGCCGCCTTCGCCTCTTCCTCAACCGGCGCTTCCGCTGTTGTTTCAGGTTCCACTTCAGGCACAACTGCGGCCTTGGTTTCAACCTCGGGCTCGGCTTCCTCCGGCTCCCTGGCAATCAAGGTTTCAGCCTCACCGCCGACGGCAGAAACCGCTGCATTGCCGGTCTCGCCGGACTGCTCTGCCGGACTTGCAGTTGCGGAGTATGCGCTCGATCCGGTAGAAGGCAAGGAGAACTCCCGCAAAAAGTTCTTTAAATCAAAGCTGTCTTCCGCTTTGGGGAGAGATTCGTCCTCCGATCTTCCAAATAGCCTAAGTTTTTCTCCCGCTGCTTTCGCCAGTTCATCGAAATGCGAAAACGGCGCATCCGCTTCCGGTGCCGCTTCGACTGCTGGCGCCTCTGATTCCACCTCAGGAACTGCTTCGAATCTGGCTTCAACTTCCGGCTCAATCGCTTTCGGCTGCTCAATCTGTTCTGGCCGCTCGGCAGAGACGGAAGCCTCTTCTGCAATCTCCTCGTGTTCCTGACCCGCCGATGCGGATTCCGGTTCAGGTTCAGAATCGGACTGAGCCGTGGGAACGGTCGCCGGCCCGGTCGGATCGGGCTCGGTCGGATCGTGTTCCTCATCAGGCGAAGGCTGATTTTCCGCAGCAGGTTCAAGCTCAGGCTTAACATCGGATTCAGGAACGACCTCAACTGCCGCTTTAATCTCCGCCGCGACCGGCTCTGGCTGCTCAGGCTTCTCCGATGGTGATGGAGCCGCTTCGGCTTCTGGCACTGTTTCAACCGATGCCACCAAAGCTTCCGGCTCAGGCTCTACAACAGTTTCAGCAGCGGCTTCGACCTCCAACTCAACCGCATCGGGTTCTTTGCTGGACGAAGGCAGCTTTTCCGGCGCGGACTCAGGTTCAGGAACAACCTCAGCCGGTTCTTCCATCACCGCTTCAATCGGTTCCGGCTCAAGCTCACGAATAACTTCCGCCGCCTCTGCACCTTTCTTCCCAGCCTGTTCTTCCTGATTGATTATTGAAGGCTTCTCATCGGCAGCCGTCATTGCTTCAACAGATTCCACCGCAGGTTTCTTCTCCGGCTCGGCAACAGATTTGACGTCGGCTTCGGCCTCCGGCTCAGTCGCAAGATCGACACTCTCGGCAGAATTTTTCTTTGCCGGAGCCAGCAAATCCACGCGATAGGCGGCGGCCTCGGCCTTTGCAAGCGCCGCATCGATATTCAAGCTCATCGCCTGCACCGCCGCGCGCTGCGCTTTCAGGAGGCCAGGGGCGGTTTCTCCCGCCAGGCGCAACAGTGACGGCATCAGCAGCCACCACAGCAGCTCCTCGTAGCGCTCCCTCACCAGGTACTCATGCCCTTCCGCCGAATGCACGCCGGTCAGCCAGCGCAGATCCGGGTCCAGCCACAACGCGGGCCAGAAGACCGGCAATCGAACCGAAGGGATTTCCTCAGGGGCTAAAGCCCCCGTATTTTTTGTTGCGTTTCCGGCACGACTGAAGTCGTGCCCTGACGCTTCTGGACTTTTATCGAGTTTTTCCACACCCTGTAAAGCACCTTCATTGTCTGCTCCGTTGACATACGGGTCAAAGCCCGTACCCTTCATCGCGGCTGCCGAACCCTTCATTGCGGCCGCCGCGGAATCAATCACCGCCTCCACTTCATCCGGCTTGCCGATGCCCGCTTCCGCTAACAGGACAACCTTGATGCGGGCGGCCACGCGCCAGCCCTCTTCGCCCTCGAAGCCCAACGCGCCAAAGGCCAGCGCAAAGGGCTCACGCAGCCTGAGGCGGTCAAAGAGATCCAGAGCCACCAGCTCCGGCTTCTCTGGACTAATGGATTCCGCCAGCAGCTCCAGCGCGCACCAACCCAGCACCGGCCCCCACATCTCCGTGGCCGACCACTGCGGGCTGGGGCTGGGCAGCATGCGCCGCGCGGCCACGGTCCATGGAGCAGGAAAGAGCGCTTCCACGGCGGGAATGCGCATCGCCGCCCGCAAACGGGCGCGGTATGCCGCCCGCAGCAGTCCCGGATGAGCAGGCAGCGCCGCCCCGGCCAGCGTGGTGTAAGCTCTCTGCGCCTCGTGCAAGAAGCTCTCGCAGCGCACCCATGCAGCTTCGAAGTACTGCGTTCGCTCGGCTTCAATCCCCGGATTCGCGCCCACCGCCAACGTCCGAGGATGCTCGGCCAAACCGGCAAAGGAGCGCACCAAGCCCGGCTCGAGCAGCAGCCTAAGCGCATCGTGTGTAGGTTGCAATTCCAGCTTGACCAGTGCATCCTCCAGGCTGGCCACGCCGCGCCCCTTCAGCTGGTCGCAGAGCCGGTCCCAAGGCCGCTCCGCCGTCACCGTCATCTCCCGCCAATCCAGAAAGACATGGCACTGATACGCATGCAGCTCCAGCGTCAGCCCGCGCTCGGTCAGGTCGCTTGCCCGGCGCAGATACTCAAGGCCGGTGAGCGAATCCCGCCAGGCCAGAACTTTACGCGCATCGCCGAATCCCAGCCCTTCGCCGATCTTTTGCTGGCGCAGTTGGCTCGTGCTTTTATCCGCGTAGGCTGCCGACCAGTCAATCGTCCCCCGCGTCTCAGCGTAGCGGTTATTGAAGACCACCAGCGCCCGCTCGCTTCCGCGGCGGTTCGAGTAGGCAAAGACGTTTTCATCCACCTTGCCCGAATTCAAATAGAAGTCATACAGCAGGAAGTTATCGCTTTCTGCAAAGAGCCGGCGGCGCTTGAGCAGCGGAGCGATCTCGCGCTCATGCCGCTCTACCATCCAATGGTCGGCATTCTCGTCGTAGCGCGGCCGCTGGTACTCCATCCCGTACTTCTCGGTAAAGCCCTCGATCTGTCCATGCCCGAACATCGGCAGGCCGGGCAAGGTGGCCATCATCGCCGCGACGCCGAAACATTTGTCGCCCTTGCCGAATTGATCAATCGCCGTGCGCTCATCCGGATTGCTCATGAAGTTCACATAACGCTTCAGAATATCCGGATCAAACTCGATGGTATTTTTGATAACCGAGCGGTATTTGGCGTTGTCCTCGTCGCGCAGCATCACCATGAAGGCGCTGTTATAGACGCGGTGCATGCCCAGCGTGCGGACAAAGTAGCCCTCCATCAGCCAGAAGGCCTCGGCCAGCAACAGAGTTCCCGGCACCTCGGCGGCCACGCGATCCACCACCTCGCGCCAGAACTCCTTCGGCATCGCCTGGTTGAACTCCGCCTGGCTCATGCCGTACTCGGCGCGCGAGGGAATCGCCCCGCTGCTGCCCGGCCCCGGAAACCACAACCTGTGAAAGTGCCGCTTGGCCAGGGTCATTGCCGCGTCAAAGCGGATCACCGGAAAAAGCCGGGCGACATGCAGAATGGTTTGAATCACCTGCTCGCGGACGGCTGGATTCAAATAATCAAGCTGCGCCGTGTCGTTCCAAGGAAAGCTGGTTCCGTCGTTGCCGTGATAGATGTAGCGCGTCTCGCCGCTTTGCTGGTCGCGCCTGCGGAAGACCACCGCAGCGTCCGTCTCGTCGTAGTAGTGGTCCTCGATCTTGATCTCCACGCGCCCATCCTGCGAGAGATCCGGCCCGTTGAAGCTGTAGACCGGGTAGGGCGACTCCGGCCTGGAGATGAACCAATCCGGATGCTCCACCACCCACGGCGAATCGATCCCCATATGATTCGGAACCATGTCGCTGGCCAGGCGAATGCCGTAATGATAGGCCCGGTCGCGCAAATGGATGTACGCCGCTTCGCCGCCCAAGTCATCGGCAATGGTGTAATCGAAGAGCGAATAGGCCGAGGCTACGGCGTCCGTGTTGCCGCAGAGCTGCTTGATGGTCTTGGAGGCGCGGCTCCGCTCCCAGACGCCAATCAGCCACAGCGTATTCAGCCCGTGCGCGGCCAGCGTGGCCAGCGCTTCATCGGGAATCTCATCCAGCCGCCGGATCGCGCGCTCGTATTGCCGGCTCAACTGCGCCAGCCAAACATACGTGCTTTTGGCAATCATCACCGCCGTCGGCATCCACGCCATGTCCGGCGAAAACTTCTCATACTCCTGCGCCGGATCGCCAAAGACCGGCACATCCGCCGTGCTCACCATCGCCGGCCACAGCTGCGTTCCGCTCTCCCGCCGCCGCCGCGCCGCTGCCTCGGCCACCGCCTTGGCCTGCTGCGCTGGAGGATTGAACTGCAACCAGATGGCCAGTTCCTCCTCGTGCAGAATCTCGGCGGCAATCTCCAGATAGTGATCCAGGCTCGTACCCAGAAGCGGCTTCCACAGCGTGCGGATCAGTTTGAGCTGCTCGCTCAACGAGTCGGGCGCGCCCACCGCCGGCGCACGCAGCAACTCCAGCAGGCTCACCCCCTTGGCTCCCTCGACCGGAATCAGCGGCCGCGTGGCAAAGTACTCCGGAAACTGCCGCGTCACTTGCTGATAGACCGTCCGCTCGACCAGTGATTTCTCTTCGAAGAGCTCCTCAAAGGGTTTGAAAGCCTCATTGCGGTTGGCCGTCCACAGCAGCAAAAGCTCCTCCAGCGCCACCGCCCAGTGCGAGACGCCATCTGTCTCCCCGGAGAGCCACTGCCGCGCCGTCAGCTTGCCGCGTATCACCTCCAGGCCCGGAAACTCCTCCACAAAGGTCAGCAGCATCTGCCCCAGCAGCTTGGCGCCCACCGCCCCCGAGAACCACTCCAGAGCCTGGGTAAAGACCGCCGGGTCAAATTGCTCCCGGTAGCGGGCCATCAGCACATGGCTGGCCTCGTCGATCAGCCCCATCGCGTAGAGATGCCCGGCGTGAACGGCCAATTCAGGATGCCGTTCCACATCGCGCACCGTGTTCATGCGGTAGGCAAACTCGCGGCACGCCGCCACATTGGCGAAGATGACGTTCCCTGAGTAGGAAAACAACGATTCCGCGAACTGGTACCGCTCGCGCGCCTTCCGGGAAATATGGAACTCCATCATAAAAAACGAACTCCTAAAACTATCTCTGTCAGTCACGCTGGGTGCCCCAGCTCCCTATTTTGGGAGCTGGAAATCCAAGAACCTCATCCAGCTTTTTCATAAACCAGGCATACGCAGTGGCCCATCCTTTCACTCGCTTTGCGAAACGATGAGAAACCACAGACCTCAACCGGCCCATTCAAAACAAAACAACTCCAAAAGATAAAGGTACAACAAACAGGTCAGGGCTGCCGAAACTCTTTAGTATCGTTCCATTTGTGACCACGAGCCTGCGTCGTCGCCCCGAAGGGAGTGACCGAGAGTAATCCGTGATGGAGCGAGGCGCAATCCGGAGTCCGCAAAGATACGAGGAGCCGCGCCCCGGAAAGGCGCATCGAAACACCGCTCAATCCAGCGCCTTGTGGAAGCGCAGAATCGCCGCCGTCAGCAGCAGCGCGCCCAGCACGGCCATCGCCGCCATCTGCGGCCAAAGGATCTCCATCCCCGCGCCCTTCAGATACGTTCCGCGAATCACAATCAAAAAATAGCGCAGCGGAATCGCGTAGCTGCACAGTTGCATCCAGTGGGGCATGGTGCTGATGGGAAATCCAAAGCCGGAGAAGGTGATGCCCGGCATGATGAAGAAGAACGAGGTCACCATGGCCTGCTGCTGCGTCGCGCTGACGGTCGAAATCAGCAACCCCACGCCCAGCATGCAGATTAAAAACAGCACCGCGCCCAGCGCCAGCACCCAGACCTGCCCGCGAAACGGAACCTGGAACCACAGCGAGCCCACCACGGCAATCAGCGTCACGTCGAAGCAGCCAATCAGAAAGAACGGGACCGTCTTGCCCAGAATGAACTCCACCGGACGGATCGGTGTCACCATGATCTGCTCCAGCGTGCCAATCTCCCGCTCGCGCACCACCGCAAAGGCGGTCAGCGTAATCACCAGCACCAGCGTCAGGCTGCCGATAATTCCCGGCACAAAATACCAGCGGCTGGTGAGGCCGGGGTTGTACCAGGGCCGCGGCGCAAGCTCGACTGACGGCATGACCGCGATCAGTTGTGGCGCAATGCGCTCAATGCGATCCCGCTGGTACTGCCGCGCGTAGCCCTGCGCGATCTGTGAAATATAACCGGATGCGATCAGCGCGGTGTTGGAGTTGGTGGCGTCCACAATCACCTGCAGCGGCGCAGTCTGGCCTCCGCGCAGCTTGCGCGCAAAGCCCGAGTCAATCTCCAGCCCCACCGTCGCGTCGCCGCGCTCGATCAAGTCGCCCAGCTCGCGCGAATTCGTCAGTTGCCGCTGCACATCGAAGTACAGGCTCGAAGTAAAGCGCGAGACCAGCTCGCGGCTCTCCTGGCTCTGATCCAGATCCAGCACCACCGTCGGCACATGGCGAATCTCGTAGTTCGCGGCGTAACCGAAGACCATCATCTGAAGGATCGGCGGCCCAATCAGGATGAAGCGCGTCCGCTTGTCGCGCAAGACCTGAATGAACTCTTTGATCAACATTTGCTTCAGCCGGCCGAACATCGCGTTTCTCCCACAAAACTATCATTCAACTGCACCCGGCTTCAGAGACATAACATCAAGCGGCCTTGATCGACAGCTTGAAACCCAAAGCCTGCATGACGCGCAAGACAGTGGCAAACTCCGGATTTCCGCCCGCGCTGAGGGATTTATAAAGGCTCTCGCGCGAGAGGCCGGAAGTCTGTGCAATCTGCGACATGCCCCGCGCCCGCGCCACTGTGCCCAGCGCCTCAGTGAGGAAGGAGGGATTGGAATCCTCCAGCGCGATATTGAGCGACTCCTGAAGGTAAGCCTCAATCGCCTCGTTGCTGTCGAGGTATTCCGCTGGATCGTAGGGCCTGGTTTTAAGGGCCATGGATTATTCCTCCTCCAACTCAGCCGCCAATGCCTTTGCTCGCTGAATGTCGATTGATTGCGAACTCTTATCTCCGCCGCAGAGCAGCAGTATCAAAATCCATCCACGCTGAACGAAGTAAACACGATAACCCGGACCGTGTGAAATTCTTAACTCACTTACGCCTTCGCCCACCGGCTTGACATCCCCTGGATTGCCGGAAGCCAATCGATCAATGCGCGCCTGAATGATGGATCTGACCCGCAGATCCCGCAATTTGCGCAGCCACTCTGAAAACACCTCGGTCTGGCGAATCGGAATCATATTAAGTGTATCCTTTGGGATACTATCTGTCAATTGCAGTTTTTGCTCAATTTCCTTCTGCTTGAACCGGTTGCATGCAAGCGCCGCAAAGCTTGGCCTTTGGGGTCCGTAATGGCTTCTTGCAATGCTTGCAGGGCGGTCCGTAGAGCGAGATTCGGTGTTTCAATATTTCATCGTGGTTCATTTCTTTCCTGCCAGTTATACGCTCGTACTCTACGCAAACTGGCTTGTAAAGCTCCTGCAATGGCGTATCTTTCAGCGAAGTTTGATGAGTGCGCCTGAAATCCTTGATGGCTAATCTTGATTCATTATGCAGAAGTACGATCAAGGCGAACTCGCCTTCATCCAGCATCGGCACTTCCTGCTTGCACCGCCAACACCACATCGTTTGCATATAGACCTTCGCCTCGATTGATTGAGAAGCTATTAAAAAACCTCAACAGTAAGCCAAGATTTCCGCAGGGCTAAAGCCCGTCATTTTTTTTGCAGCATTTACGGCACGACTAAAGTCATGCCCTGTTACAAGGCTTTCCAGAGCCATGCTTTTCGCAACCTGATTAGTCCATAACATTCTACTTTGCTTTCTTTTTCGCAGTAGCCTTTTTCGTAGCCGATTTCGCTTCCGCCGGCTCGCTGCCGAGCAACACCGCGCTGCGCAACGCGGGTACGTGTGGCGCGGCCTTGGCTTTGGCGATGGCTAGGTCGGCGACTTCTTTGACGACCCAGTCGAAGTTGGCCTGGCCGATGGTCTGTGGGTCGGCGTCGGGGACAGGGTTCATGAAGTCGATGGCGTAAGGGATGCCGCGCTCGACGGCGAACTCGACCGAGTTGAAGTCGTAGCCCAGGACGCGGCAGAGTTTGACGGCGTCCATGCGGAGGCGCTTGAGAAGAGTGCGCAGAGCAGACGCGGGGCTCGCGGCGTAGCGCTCGGAGTGGGGGCGGCGCGGGTCGTAGGCCATGATGCGCACACGCCGCTGGCCGACGACGTAGCAGCGGAAGTACTCAGTGTAATCGACGGCCTTCTGGTAGACCATGCAGAGGTCGCGCGTCTGGTCGTAGGCGCGGAAGAACTCATCGCGGCTATGGACATGGTGGACATCGCGCCAGCCGCCGCCGTCGATGGGCTTGAGGAAGCCATCCTCGCCCACGGCGGCAAAGACTGCCTCCCAGTCGAGTGGGTATTCCAGGTTGCGCACGGTGCGGTCGGTTGCACCGGCGGGGAGCTGCTTATGGGGCAGCAGGACGGTGGGCGGAAGATGGACGCCGAGCTTGGCGGCCAGCGCGTAGTTGAAGAACTTGTCGTCGGCCGAGGCCCAGAAGGGATTGTTGAGGACCACGGTTCCGTGCAGAGCGGCGTGCTTGAGGTAGGCGCGATAGAAGGGAACGGCGTGAGAGATGCGGTCGATGAGTACTGAGTAACGCGGCGGACGAGAGGCCTGGACCGCGCCGGTGAGGACGAACTCGGCGCGGACGCCGTCGATGTTGCGGGCGTTGATCTGCTCGACCAGCGCGCCGGGGAAGCTGTTCTCCCCGCCAAAGAGAATGCCGATGCGTTTCATGGCCGCCCTCCTGGGTCGATTTCGGGATGCTTGGATTCAGTGTACGGCAGAGGGCCGAGGGAGGGCAGGAAACAGGGATCAGAAAAACGCTGGCTGGGGTACCCGGCATCAATCCTTGTGGAACGGATGCTCAAGCAACGCCAGAAGCCTTCTCGCTGGCCGTTTCCGGCTCTTGTTCATCCATCTCCATGCTGAACTGATGGCGCAGATCGGCGCCTTGTATCCAGAAGATCACGTCGGTGGCGATGTTGGTGGCGTGGTCGGCGATCCGCTCCAGATTCTTGGCCACCAGAAGCGCGCGCATCGCCTGCTGCGTATAGCGCGGCTGTTCGGCGATGAACTTGAGCAGATCGTCATGGGCGCGATAGTTCATGCGGTCAATCTCGTCGTCCATCTCGCGCACCTGCTCGGCCAACTGCACATCGCCGTCCAGCATGGCCTGCACCGCGGAACGGATCATGTGCCCGGCATACTCACTCATCGCCGCAAAATCCACTGGCAGATCCACCGGCTCCAGCTTCATCATCTCTTTGGTGCGCCGGGCTATGCCCATTGCTTGATCGCCAATCCGCTCCAGGTCGCCGTTGATCTTGATCGCCGCCAAGGTAAAGCGCAGATCGCCGGCCAGCGGCTGCTCCTTGGCCATCAGGTCATAAGCCATCTCGTCCAGTTCGCGCTGCGCGGTGTTGATCGCCCGCTCATTCCGCTTCACATACTTGCAGAGCTTCTTGTCGCGCTGCAGATAAGCATCGACTGCTGAATCGACGGACAGCTTGGCCAGAGCCGCCAAAGCCAGCAGTTTGTCCTTGAGCTCGGCGAGCTGGAGTTGAAAGTGAATACGTGGCAAGACAGTTCTCCTTCTATCGATTGTGCATCATCGAATGTTAACAGGGGAAGAATTCATGGCTCTATCACGGATTGCGTCTCATCATTTGCAACAAGAGGCCGGGTGCCCCAGATCCCGATTTTGGGATCTGAGAGACGACGAACCTCTTGCGAGCATATAGCGAGCTCATTGCCGCACCGCAGATGCTTGACAGGGTAAACAAATACGTGTACTACTGGAAGATGAACAGCGCCGAGTTCCAGAGGTGGTTGAAGAGCAAGGGCGCCAAGTTTGACCATTCGCGGGGCAAAGGTTCCCATATGTACGTCACTCTGAACGGCAAAACCACCGTGATGCCCACACACAGCGCTGAGATGCGCACCGGCACGGTCGAGAGCATCAAGCGCCAGCTCGGCCTGAAGGGAGAAAAGTGATGTTGCAATATGCCGCGAAATTGACTCCCGGCCTCCCAGAAGAGGGCGGATACACTGTGACCTTCCGTGATGTACCCGAGGCGATTACCGAATGCGACACGCTGGAGGATGCTCTCAAGTATGCTGCTGAGGCCTTGGAACTGGCTTTGGAGCATTACCTGGACGAGCGCCGCATGAGTCCCGCCCCCACGCCCCGGCAGGAGGGGGAATACCTCATCGCATTGCCCGCAAGCCTCTCACTCAAGTGCGCTCTGCTCAATGAGATGATTCGCCAGGATGTGCGTCCAGCGGAGTTGGCCCGACGTCTGAAGACGAGCAAGCAGGAGGTCAACCGCCTGACCACGCTCACACACGCCACCAAGGTGGATCGCATCGCCGATGCCTTCCATGCACTGGGCAAGGAACTTATTATCAAGGTTGCATAGCTGGCCGTTCCCCTTACGGAGATTCCAGTTGAAACAAATCCCAGGAAAGGATGCATTCTTCGTGAGACTTCTCGTAGGTGTTATTTCGCTAGCCTTCCTACTATCAGTCCGTGGTGTAGATGCTCAACCTACCCAAGCTGATCCGGCTTGCCCTGGACTGAAACTCGATATTGGAGTCCCTGACGATCTCGTTCGGCCTCAATCCGAGATACCTTTGGAGATGAAACTCACTAACGTCTCCCACGAGGGGATATGGCTTTCTTCAGGCTCCCCAAACTTCTGGTCATACGATTTTGATTTGAGAGACGCTCAAGGAACCCTCGTACCGCGCACAGCAGAATGGATACGCGCTGTTTCACAACGACCTTCAAATGTCACTCTGAGTGTGTCCATGCCACTTGCCGCCGGTGAATCGCAGACTGGAATTGGGATGCTTGACCAATTCTTCGATCTGAGCAAGCCTGGCGAATATGCACTGCGCGTCTCCTTTGGTTCATATTCATGTGGCAACAAAGTTTCGCCAGTAACTTCCAACTTAATCCACTTCACCGTCGGCGCACCTTCAAATCAACCCTCAACTTTGCAAGCGGGTATCTCAGTTACTGTAAGTGCAGTCCATCCGCATTTGCCCATCGGGTGGGCGGAACCGCTCGATATCGTTGTTCAAAATAGTAGTAGCCATCCGCTCCGATGGGCTGTGGATGACCCACCCAACATAGCGCCGGATGAATTTCTTACAGGGGTTGAAGTCTTTGATCGTACAGGCAAAATATGCCCGCTGACCAAGCAGCTTGATCCCAATTGGGGTTTCTCGCGCTATTGGGGCCTCTCGCGTTTCCGCGGCACTGTCTCGACATTGAATATTCCTCCTGGGAAGAGTGCCGAACAAATTATCTTGGTCGGTGATGTATTCGACATCAGTAAACCCGGAAAATATCAAGCAAAGATAGCGCTATTGGACCCGATCAGCAATCGAAGTATCGAATCCATTCCGGTTTCCTTCGAGATTGAGGACACAGCAGCTTCACGTTCTCTTCCAAAGCCACCTCCTTTTCTCGTCACCCTACAGCAGGGGCATTTCTCAGTCGATCCCAGCGGTGTGCTGATTTGCATGAGCAACATCTCAGACCATGACATCCGTATGGATAACTCATCCGGGAAAGACTTCGTATCTGTCGAAGCCCCCGACGGAAATTCCGCCACTTTGACGGAGGCGGCGCAAATGGCGCGAAAACTGGTGGACCTCACTCAGCAAACAACCGGACTCTTCCAATGCTGTACGTGGGACACAGTGAAACCACGTAAGGCTCTCTGCGGCGGGTATACGATTGGCGCAGAATATAACCTTTCAAAAGCGGGCGCTTACAGGGCTCGCGTCGATCGTTACGACGAACCCGATGCAACGCCAGGACAGAAACTCCGTGAATTACCTATTGTTCATTCAAATTGGATGACGATCTTCGAAAATTCGCCGGTGGTCCCTGCAAAGTGATTACCTAAAACTGCCAGGTGCCCCAGGTCCGAATTTTCGTTGATGGGATTCCAAGCAGCCAGAGGCCCCTACGTCGAATAATCCGCGTTGATGCTGACGTACTCATGGGTTAGGTCAGTGGTCCAGAAGAGGCACGAGCCGCTGCCGACGTGCAGGTCGATGGTGATTGAGAACTCGCGCTGCGCGATGTAATCGTGCGCGGCCTTCTCGTCGAACTCCGCCGCCCGCCCGCCGTTGCGGCAGATCCAGAGGTCTCCAAAGCGAATCTCGAAGCGCTCCGGATCAATCTCCGCACCGGAGTAGCCCAGCGCCGCCGCCAGCCGTCCCCAGTTCGGGTCGCCGCCCGACCAGGCCGTCTTGACCAGCGGCGAATGGGCAATCGCCTTGGCCACCTTGAGTGCATCGGCGTCCGTCGCCGCGCCTTCAATGTGCAGCTCGACGACGTGAGAAATGCCTTCGCCGTCGCCCACCACCTGCCGCGCCAGCGAGGTGCAAATCTGCGTTACCGCCGCGCCGAAGACTGCATTGCCCGCGCCCACCCGCGCCCCGCTTGCGCCCGAAGCCAGCAGCAGAACGGTGTCGTTGGTCGAAGTGTCGCCGTCCACCGAGATGCGGTTGAAGCTGATCTCAATGGCCGGTTGCAGATAGCTGTCTAGCACCGCAGGCTCAACCTCGGCGTCGGTCATGATATAAACCAGCATCGTGGCGTGCGGGATCAGTTGCGGGTGAATCATCCCCGCCCCTTTGCAGAAGGCGGCGATATGCACCTCCTTGCCATCGATCTCCAGGCGGGTATAGGCCGTCTTCTCCACAGTATCGGTGGTCAGAATGGCCTGCGCCGCCAACTGGAAGTGGTCAAAGTCTGCGCCCAGAGTGGCGGCAAGTTCAGGCAGAATGGCGATGATTTTTTCCGCCGGCAGGGGAACGCCGATGACGCCGGTCGAGGAGGGAAAGACCTCTTGCGGCAGGCAGCCAAACTGCTCGGCGATGGCGAAGCAGGTGCGGCGCGCGGCGTCGATGCCTGCTTCGCCCGCGGCGCAGTTGGCATTGCCCGCGTTGATGGCCACGGCGCGCACCCGGCCTCTGGTCATGCGCAGGTGAATCTTGTCCACAATCAGCGGCGCGGCGGTGACGCGGTTGGCGGTGAAGGCGGCGGCGGCGCTGGCCGGCGCATCGGCCAGAATCAGCGCAAAATCGGTGCGGCCGCTGGCCTTCAGCCCGGCCTTGGCTGCGCCGAAGCGGAAGCCACGGGGAATGACAAATTGGGATGCTTCGCTCATATCGTCCTGAAAATCATTGGTTGTAAAATCTTTGGTAGTGAAAAAACTCATTCATACGTTGAGAAGCGTCAGGGCACGACTTCAGTCGTGCCGATGGAGGCACAAATAGAAATTGGGCTTTAGCCCCTGAGGGAATCTGTTTTCAATCAGTTTAACGCCGCAGGGGCTGAAGCCCGAAAATTTTTGGAAGAGCTGTTGTGGCACGACTGAAGTCATGCCCTGACGCTTCCTGTATCCCGAAGATCGTTTTGCAAGAGGCTCTTCAGTTAACCCATTTAATCTAACATCTGAGGGGCGAATGTCTGAAAGTCAATCCGAGTTTCTGGAGTTGCGTCAGGTAAATGTGGCGCGCGGCGACCGCGTGGTGCTGCACAACATCAACCTGAGCATCCGCGCCGGCGAGCACGTGGCCATCCTCGGCCCCAACGGCTGCGGAAAATCCACGCTGATCCTCACCCTGAGCTGCCAGCTTTACCCCATTGTTCAGCCGGGAATGCAGGCGCGCATCTTTGGCCGCGAGCGCTGGGATCTGACCGAGCTGCGCCGCCACTTTGGCGTGGTGGCCGCGGGGCTGCTGGGCGAACTACCGGGCGAGCGGACTGCCGTCACCATCGGCCTGGACGCGGTTATCGCGGGCTTCTTCTCCGCCTCCACGCTCTGGCCCAATCTGCACGTCACTGCCGAGATGCGCGCGCGGGCTGTCGAAGCGCTGCGCCGCATGGAAGCGCTGCACCTGGCCGAGCGCCGCGTGGGCGAGATGTCCGCAGGCGAAAAGCGGCGCATCTTGATTGCCAGGGCGCTGGTCCATCGGCCCCGGCAACTGTTGTTGGATGAGCCTTCCAACGCCCTCGACCTGGCCGCCCAGCGCGAGCTGCGCGAGACCTTGCGCAGACTGGCGCAGGAAGGCACCGGCCTGGTGCTGGTGACGCATCACCTGGGCGACATTCTGCCGGAGATCGAGCGCGTGATCCTGATGCGCGATGGCCGCATCGCCGCTGACGGCCCGCGCCAGGAACTGCTCACCGAAGCCCGCCTCAGCGAACTCTTCCACGCCCCGGTGCGCATCGGCCACGATGAAGAGTGGCTGCATAGCTGGTAGAGATCAGGGATCGAAAAAATGCCGGATGGGGTTCGTGGTTTCCTAGGTACGAAAATCCGGAGCTGGGGCACCCGGCCTTGTTTTTATGCGCTCCGCAACAAGGGAGATGTCTTTGCGGAGTTATCGATCGGAAAAACGGCTTTCAGATTTGACGCCAAAGATAAGCGGAAGACAAGGATATTGCGGTAAATGCCCGGAATCCCATCCTTGCCGGGAAGAACGCGCCAAGGATGGGATTCCACAATATTATTTTCCTTCCGAACGCGCTATTTCTGAATGCGGCTGACGTCGCGCACAGCGCCGCGGGCTGCGCTGGTGGTCATGGCGGCGTAGGCTTGGAGCGCTTGCGAGACTATGCGGGCGCGGGCGGCGGGCTTCCAGGCGGCTGCGCCTTTGGCTTCGGTGGCCTTGCGGCGGGCGGCCAGCTCCTCATCGGAGAGCGCCACGCGCAGGATACGCCGGGGAATGTCGATCTCGATGGTGTCGCCCTCCACTACCAACGCCACCGAGCCGCCCTCCGCAGCCTCCGGCGAGATGTGGCCGATGGCCAGCCCCGAGGTGCCGCCGGAGAAGCGGCCATCGGTGACGAGCGCGCATACTTTGCCCAGCCCCTTGGATTTCAAGTAGCTGGTCGGATAGAGCATTTCCTGCATACCCGGCCCGCCTTTGGGGCCTTCGTAGCGGATCAGCACCACATCGCCGGGGACGACCTTGTCGCCGAGGATGGCCTCGACGGCCGAGTCCTGGCTCTCGAAGATGCGCGCCGGGCCGGTGAAGGTCAGGTGCGCGGGATCGACGCCGGCAGTCTTCACGATGCAGCCGTCTTCGGCGATATTGCCGAAGAGTACGGCCAGCCCGCCATCCTTGCTGAAGGCGTGCTCGTAGTCGCGAATCACGCCGTGAGAGCGGTCGAGGTCCAGTTCGTCGTAGCGCTTGCTCTGACTGAAGGCCTCGGTGGTGCGGACGCCTCCCGGCGCGGCGCGATAGAACTCGGCAATCGCGGCGGAGGGTGAGCCTTTCACGTCCAGCTTGTCGATGGCATCGCCGATGGTGGGCGCGTGAACGGTATGCGCGGAGCGATGCAGCAGTCCGGCGCGGTCCAGCTCGGCGAGGATGGCGAAGATTCCGCCGGCGCGATGGACGTCTTCCAGATGCACGGCGGGCGCGGAGGGAGCGACTTTGCAGAGGTTGGGCACGCGGCGCGAGAGGCGGTCGATGTCGGCCATGGTAAAGGGCACCTCGCCCTCCTGCGCCACGGCCAGCAGATGAAGCACAGTATTCGTGGACCCGCCCATGGCGATGTCCAAGGTCATGGCGTTCTCGAAGGCCTCGAAGGTGGCGATGCTACGCGGAAGGACCGACGCGTCGTCCTGCTCGTAATAGCGCTTGGCCAGATCGACGATGGTGCGACCCGCCTGCAAAAAGATTTCCTTGCGGTCTGCGTGCGTGGCCAGCACACTTCCATTTCCAGGCAGACCCAGACCAAGAGCCTCGACCAGGCAGTTCATCGAGTTGGCGGTAAACATGCCGGAACACGATCCGCAGGTGGGACAGGCCGAGTGCTCATACTCGTCCACATCGGCGTCACTGACGTTGGGATCGCCGGCGACGATCATGGCGTCGATCAGATCCACGGCCTTGACGATATTGCCGCTCAGCTTGACCTTGCCGGCTTCCATCGGCCCACCGGAGACAAAGACCACGGGTACGTTCAGGCGCATGGCGGCCATCAGCATTCCGGGCGTGATCTTGTCGCAGTTGGAGATGCAGACCAAGGCGTCCGCGCAGTGTGCATTGACCATGTACTCGACTGAGTCGGCGATCAGGTCGCGCGAGGGCAGGCTGTAGAGCATCCCATCGTGGCCCATGGCGATGCCGTCGTCGATAGCGATGGTGTTGAACTCTTTGGCCACGCCGCCCGCGCGCTCGATCTCCCGCGCGACAAGCTGGCCCAGGTCCTTGAGGTGCACGTGACCGGGAACGAACTGGGTGAAGGAGTTGGCGATGGCGATGATGGGCTTGCCGAAGTCGCCATCCTGCATGCCGGTGGCGCGCCACAGCGAGCGCGCTCCGGCCATATTGCGTCCATGCGTCGAGGTTCGTGAACGATAAGCGGGCATGGAGGTATTTTACTCTGCGGCAGGTGCTCCGGTCATCGGTTCTGCCCTCTTCGATCACAAGGCAAAATAAAAAGCTGTGCCCCGTTCATCGCGATAAAACTGCGATGAACGGGGCACAGCTTTTTATGGTTTATGGTTGTTCGATCACCTGCCCCAAAAACCACCCGCTCATTCAAGCGGGTGGTTGCTGTTGGTTGACAGCGGCAATTGGCAGCGCAATCAATAAATAATCTTCAGGCCGAATTGCAGGATGCGCGGCTCGAAGGTGCTGGTGATCTGTCCGCCGCCGGTCGGAACGCCGCCGGTGATTTGCGCGAGCGTAGGCGTGGCTCCGGTGCTTAGAGTGGTCCCGGCGGTGATGGTTCCCTGCGAGCCGCTGACGGTGCCGGGCAGGTAAAGGTTGGTGTGGTTGAAGACGTTATAAGCCTCGGCGCGGAACTCGATCTTGAGACTCTCGATGGGCGTGTTGAACTTCTTGTTGAGGTCGAGATCGGTCTCGTAAAAGGCTGGCGTGCGGCCGGGATTGCGCGGGGCATTGCCGAAGGGGCTGAGCACGTTGCCAGAGGCGTCCTTGATCGGCGGCAGCACGAAAGCCGCGTAGTTGACGTAGTTCACGTAGCCGGTGTTGGCTGCGATGGACGAGCGCCCCTGCGTGACCTTTTGGCCGGGAACGATGTTGGGGCGGTACTCGTTGGCGCCGCGATAGGTGGCGGAAATCTGTGGAGAAACCGCCTGGGCGCCGTTGGGCGTGTAGGTGATGTTGAAGGGCGTGCCGGCCTGGATGGTGTTGATGGCGCTGATCTGCCATCCGCCAGCGAGGCTTTCCAGAAGGCCGTTTGCGCTGGGCAGGAAGCGGCGTCCGTGGCCGACGGGAAGCTCATAGACGAGGCTGGTGACGTTGGCGATGGGCAGGTTGTAATCCGATTGCGCGTAATCGGCCTTGATGTTGTTGCCGTCCTGCGGCGAGGGGGTGTTGGCTTCGAGCGAGGCCGAGGCGTTGTCCAACGAGTGCTCCCAGGTGAAGGAGTTCAATAGCGTCAGGCCAAAGACCGAGCGCTGCTCGTAGCGAACTTGCAGGGCGTTGTAGTTGGAGATGAACTCATTCAACGCTTCGGTGATGTCGCTGGGCCAGTTGGCGTAAGGCCGCGCAAAGCCCTGGGAGGGATTCTCCTGGTTGCCATTCAGGAAGCCCTGTAGATGCAGGCCGCGGTTGCCGACGTAGGCGATGTCGAGGAGAGAGTTTTTTGCCAACTGGCGCTGCACGCCGAGGAAGTAGCTCTCGACGTAGCTGTCCTTGGTGTTTTTGGGAATCCAGGTAATGTTGTCGGTGGCCGGGTTGAAGGTGGTGACCAGACCCGATGGGAAACCCTGGCTTGCAGTGGCATAGCAGGTTTGCGTTGTGGTGCCTACCGCGATAATCTGCGCCGGCAGCGGCGTGGAGCATTGGTTGGTTGGCGTCGGTTTCAGATTGTTCTGGTTGACCGAGGCGAACTGAGCCTGCGGCGCGTTGATGGCCAGGATGTCGCCCGAGCCGGCGCGGGTGTAATGCACATAACCGGTGCCGAAACCGCCGCGCAGAACGGTTGACGGCGTGATGGAGTATGCGAATCCGATACGCGGCGAGTAGTCGGTCAGGTCAGGATTGACCAGCGTTTTGCCGTAGACGCCGCTGGCGGTGACCGGCGTGATGCCGTTGCCGGCCACGGCGCTTGGATTGATGGTATCGACGGTCTGCGCGACCGGATCGAAGTTGGAGATGTAGTTATTCTGCTCGGAATAAGGCGAACCGTACTCCCAGCGCAGGCCCAGATTGACCGTCAGCTTGGGCGTGAGTTTCCAGTCATCCTGCGCATAGAAGCTCTCCAGGGTCTGGCGCAGGTGGACAACAAAGTAATTGGCCAACTGGTAGCTGCTGGTGGTGCCGAAGAGAAAGTCCGCCCAGTAGGTGTCCGAGACGGCCGAGGTCTTCGCCGCAGAGCCGTTGACGTCGGTGGCGCAGTTGGCGGAGATGGCCGCGTCGCAGAGGCTGTAGCCGCCGCCGTAGGTCCAGGAGCCATAAAGCGGGTTGTTGTCATTCACGGCCATCCATACGTGCTCGTACTCATAGCCGAGCTTGAAGGAGTGCTTGCCCTTGACCCAGGTGAAATTGACCTTGGGATCGAGCAGAGCGGGATTCTGCCACTGCGGGTTGGTGCTCTGACGGCCAAAGCCGGTGAAGCCGGAGATGCCGACGGAGGGAAGGCCGCCGGCGACGATGGGATTGCTGGGCAGGCCGGGGATGGTAAAGGCGGTGTTACCTATAGAGAGATTGTACTTGCCGGCCTTGGTGCGGGAGAGTCCAAGACGCGCATCAACGATCTTATTGGCGCCAAAGAGATGCGTGTAGCCGAGGGCGATCTGCTGGTTGAGGATGCGGATGCGACCGTTGGTCTGCCCATCCAACGGCAGAGGAATCGTCGTATAGTTGACGGCGTTTTCCTTGCGGTCGCTGACGCGCAGGAACCACGAGCTGTTTGTGCTCTGCTGGTAATCGAGACGAAGATCGCCCTTATCCGAGTCGTCGGTGAAGGGTGCTTCCACCGCGTAGTCATTGGAATTCAGGCCAGTTGGTCCGGGTTCGGCGCTGATGCCGCTGACCGGAAGGCCGGAGATCTGCTTGAAATAGCCGACGATCTGCTTCGAGATCGGATCCATAGCCGCGGCGGGAATCGCCGTGCCCGCAGCGTAGGTGACACCTGTGGTCGCGTTCCTCACCGGCTGCACCAGAATTCCGTTCAGTTCGTTCTGTGTGGGCAGCGTGAGAACGCTGAGCGGCTTGAGTACTTGGCGGAAGCCTTCATAATCCAGGAAGTAGAAGACCCGGTCCTTGCGGATTGGACCGCCGAAGTCCACGCCATACTGGTTGCGGTTGAAGGTGGACTTGATGAAGGGAGTCGTCTTGCCCGCGCCGCCAATGATGGTGGGCTTGAAGAAGCCCGCCGCGTTCAGATCCGTGTTGCGCAGGAACTCGTAGGCCTTGGCGTGAAAACTGTTGGTTCCGCTGGCTGAAGCCACGTTGATTGTCGCGCCGGAGGAGCGGCCGAACTCCGCGCTCTCGTTGTTGGTCACCACGCTGAACTGGGCCACCGAATCGGGAGGAACGGCGATGATCTGATTGTCAAAGCCCTGATTGCTCTCGCCATAGGCGTTGTTGTCCATGCCGTCCAGCAGATAATTGTTGAACATACTGCGCTGGCCGTTGACATTGTACGCGCCCTGGCGGACCAGGCTGCTGATCGAGCTGGTGGTCGCGGCGGTGGGCGCCTGGCGCGAGCCGGTGACCAGGCCTAGCAAGTCGGAGAAGTTGCGGCTGACCAGAGGCAGAGCCTCGGTCTGATAGCCGGAGACTTCTTGCCCGCGTTCGCTGCTGGCGGTTTCAATTTGAAGAGTGACTCCGCTGACTTCAACGGTGGTTGTGTCGGCCTTTCCGACTGCGAGGGTCAGGTCAATGCGCTGGCGACCGTTCACAGTAATTGTGATCTCTTTGGCCACAGCCGAGGCAAAGCCTGGGGCGCTGGCCTCAATGTTGTAAACGCCGACGCGCAGCGAAGGAAGGACGTAGTCGCCGAAGCCGTTGGAGGCGGTTTTGATTTTGATGCCGGTATTCACATTGGTGACGGTGACGTTTGCGTTGGGAACTGCCGCGCCTGTGGCGTCATGGATGGAGCCGATCAGGCTGCCATCCTCATATTGCGCTCTTGCTTCCGCGCCACAGAATGCGAACAATAGGCCTGCCAAAAAGAGGAATCTGAGGAAATTGTGAGAGTTCTTCATGGTTGCGAGGTTACAGCTCGCAATTAAAAACTCTGTAAATTGGCTGTCAATGCAGGATGAATCGCGTCTCTATTCTTGCGGCGTTCATATACTGTCCAGCCTTGGCTAAGCTTGCGGCTCCACGCGCAGCAGATAATTGTTCAGCCCCACGACGCGCAAGGCCGCGCCGGCCGGAAGGGGTTCGCTGGAAACGGCTTGCCAGATTTCGCCTTCGACCAAGACGTGGCCTTCGGGCCCCTGACCTTCGGGATAGATCGGCTCCATGGCGCGCGCCGGACGGCCCACCAGCGCAGCGGGGCCGAGGCGGAATTTGGTGCGCCGCGCGCGCATGGCCAGTTGAACCAGCAAGATAGTAATCAATCCGAAGGCGGCGGCGACAGCAAAGGCAACCCATGGGCTGACGGCCAACTCCGGCACCGGCGCGGCCACCAGCGTCAGCAATCCGAAGGTGAGGCAGACAATTCCCGCAATGGCCAACACGCCGTGGCCGCCGAATTTGGCTTCGAGCAGGATCAGGACCAGTGCGGCGATCAGCAGCAGCACCGAGGTAAAGCGAATCGGCAGCAGGTCCAGCGCGAAGATGGCCAAGAGCACCATCAGCGTGCCCAGCGCGCCGGGAACGATGGTGCCGGGCGTGTTGAACTCCAGATAGATCAGCAGCGCGCCGCAGAGGCCGAGCAGCAGAGCGATGTTGGGATTAACCAGCCAGCCGAGCAGCTCTTCGCGCAGCGTGGGCTGGAGATTTTCGATGCGCGCCCCGGCCAGATGCAGCGTGAGCTTGCTGCCGTCCATGCGGGTGATCTCGCGGCCATCGAGCGAGCGCAGCAGCTCCGCGTCGTTCGCGGCGATCAGGTCGATCAGGTGCAGGTCGAGGGCCTCCTGCGCGGTGTAGGAGTGCGATGTGGCGGCGGCGGCGAGAGCTGCCTCTGTGTTGCGGTTGCGCTGCTTCACGTAAGAGCGTAGCAGCGCCTCCGCGTCGTTCTCCACCTTCTGCATCATCGTATCGTCGGGCTTGCCGAAGGGCGCAAGCTCGCTGACCACGTGCGCCGCTCCGGCGTTGGTGCCGGGGGCCATGGCGGCCACGTCCGCGGACTCCAGCAGATAGAAGCCGGCCGAGCCCGCGCGCGAGCCAGCGGGGCTGACGTAGATGATGATGGGAACCTTCGAGGAGAGGATCGAGCCAATCATGGAGCGCATCGAGTCGAGCAGGCCGCCGGGGGTGTCCATTTCGACGAGCAAGGCGCTGGCGCCGTCGGAGTTGGCGCGCTGAATGGCGCGGTCGAGCTCACCCCGCGTGATGGGCTGAATCGAGTCGTCAAGGACAAACTTGTCCACCAGCGGCTGCTGCGCGGGTGCGGGAGCGGTAAACCCACAAGCCACAATCAATCCGATCAAGGCTGAAGAAGCCAATACACGCTGAATCATCGATTACTCCTTTCAGAACATCAAAAACATCAACTCCTCAAAAGAATTTTAAAATATTAAATAATCATTCGGAATTCCCATCGATTCGAACTTTCTTTAAATAGAAATTCAATTTTTCGTGAATTTCATCACGGCAAACTGAAGGCGGTATAGAATCAACCGCGATAATGGCAATTCTTTCAGCTTCATCCTTCTCTCCTACGCCGACAAGTATCTCTAATAACTGTTGAACATCTTCAATATAAATATCAATAAGCGTTTTGTGCATTTGTATTGAATAATCCGCATTTTTGATGAAATTACTTTCTAAATCCTGTTGAAGCCGATTTGTCAAACTTGTTAAAGTTTCTTGCGGATACTTTATAAAACTCCGCGCTAGAGAATATTGCCGCGCATGAACGAGTGCAATACGAGCGGGGCTGAAACACGTTTGAGCAAATGCTCTATCCTTCTCTGCTATCTGGGCGAATAAAGCGCAAGTATCATCCTCCTGTTTAAGTGCTTCATTTATAGATGCAACATCTATAAACAGATTACGCTCCAATAATCCATCCTTTAGCAAGTTAGTCTTTGCGTCTCGAATTGATTCTAACTCAACACGTGCTGCAGGATAATGATTGCCAAGGTTTGCCCATTCGCCAAGTATATATGAGTTTCGGACTCCGTACCATGAACTATCAATTTCAATAGCGTTCTCATATATCCAACTATATTTACCGAGCGCATCAGCATATGCACCTTGTTGAGCCAAGTCGCGTGCATCAAGGAGGGTTTGTTTCAAATCTTCTTTTGTCATGGACATCATGCATACCTTCAGTTACGAAATCTCTGAACAAGTCGATCTTATGGCGAACATTCCGCAGGGGCTAAAGCCCGACTTGTTCTTGCTGCATTTTCGGCACGACTAAAGTCGTGCCCTGTTACAAAGCCACTGGTACAAAATCGCTTTCATCACAAACCGCGAAAACTGTGCCCTTTCAAAACTTTCTCAATCAAAACATTGCCTTGCTCAAAGGTTCACCGACAGATTACTACTTCTTCATCCCGTCCTGGGCCTCGATTTGTTTGCGCAACTCCAGCGCGGGTTTGCTGTTGGGGTCGATTTTGAGGGCGGCGTCCAGGTTTATCTGCGCTTCGTAAAAGTGGTGCGTGGCGATCTGCTGACGGATCAAGACCAGATACGCATCGACCGAGGGCATCAGTTCCAAGGAAGCAACAGCCTCTTTGCGGGCGGCCTCGGCGTCGCCGGCGCGCTCGTGGACCTGCGCCAGTCCGGCGTGGGCCGCGGCGGATTTAGGGTCGGCGTCCAGGGCGGCTTGATAGAGCTGTTCGGCCTTCGACAGCAGCCCGTGCTCCAGGTGCTCCTGCGCCTGGGCGATGAGCCTTTGCGCGCGCTCGGGCGGCGCCAAAGAGGCCAGACGCGCGCTCTCGACTTGATCGATCATCAGCTCGGCTTGGTGAAAGGCTACGGCATTGAAGCCTCGCTCAATGCGCTCCAGCGGATCGGGCTTGGCGGCGATCCCTACGGTATCCTCCGGTGTGGCGACGGCTGAAGGCGCGGCCGGAACCGTTGCGGGCTTGGCAGTGGCGGCCTTCTCCGGCTTGGTCCAGGCGCTCTGCACTGCCTGGGCCTCCGTGTCGTTGGGATGCAGGCGCAGGCATTGCGCCAGTTCGGTAAGGGCTTCGGCGTCTGCCTGACGGCGCTTGAGGCTGACGGCCAGATTGAAGTGGTAGTCGGCGTTGTCCGGGTCGGCGGCCACGGCTTGGCGGAAGAGCGGAATGCCATCCTTGCCCTGGCGGGCGAGCGCGACGCCCTGGTTGCTGAGCACCTCGGCCAGCGGCAGCACACGCGCTACGGCGGCAAAGGCCTCCTGGGCCTGCGCGTAACTGCCGGAAAAAAGCAGCGCAAGGCCGCGCAGAAAGCCGGCCTGCAGCGCATCGTCCGCGCCATTCACCTTGGCGAAGGCGGCGGCCGCCTGCTCGTATTGCTGCCCGGCGTACTCCTCACGCCCCAGCGCCATCCAGGCCGGCGAAAAGGTTGGGCTGAGCGCGACCGATTGATTCAGGTGGCGCAGACGCTCCGGCTGGTCCGGCTCGGTAATGCCGCGAATGTACTGCTCGAATGCGTCCAGATGCAGGCTGGCGTCGGCGGCGGTGAAGGACTCCTCGGTGAGCTTGGAGGCAGGGTCAAGCTGCTGCGTGAGCTTCCAGGCCAGCGAATCAAAGATGGCAATCATGGAGCGCAGATCGCCGCTCGCGGTGACCGGCTCGCTGATGCGCAGATGCGGCACGTCCACCAGTTGCGCCTCGGCGACGATGCCCGCGCCGTCGGTGACATAACTGCCGACGATGATCGAATCCGCGTCGAGCGTCTCAGCCAGCTTGAGCGAAGTGGCGCGGGAGGGATGAAAGCCCTGCGGCAGCCCCAGATGATCGAGGGCGTAGATGCGCTCGGCGCGGCTCATGGGAGCAAAGCCAGCGGCGGACAGACGGCTGGTGAGGATCTCCGCTGACGCCTCACGGATCCACTCCAGGCTGGGCTGGCCGGTACGGTTGTCAAAGGGCAGCACGAGCAGAATACGCGCCCCCCCCGCAGTGGGGCCAGAGTTGGCGGCGGTCTGGGCGGAAACAGAGAGTGCCATCGAGAGCGTGAGCGAGAGAGCCGTGCCCAAGAACAGGCCCGACCGGAGAAAGCGAGTTGAAAGAGTGATAGGCACGACAGGGTGATTATAGGCTGTCGGGGGGCGGGGGGCTGGAGGGGGCCGTCGGGAGCATGAAATTACCTCCATGAAGAAAGCCTAATTTAGATAAAAATTCTCTAAATTAAACCCGTCTTTTAAAATGAAAGCATTAGAACTCATTAAATGATTAACCAAAAGTAATCTTTAGAAGCCCCAACTCTTGACGATTTCTTAACCGTGCGACGGAATACTCGTTCGCACGGCAAGCGGCCCGGTTCAGCGTTGATTTTCGCTCCTCACACGGACCCTAAAGATGATCGTCGTGGTTGAACATTGCGTTCATGCCACAAAGGTGGGTTCAAATGCTCAGCACGCGTTGGTACAAGCGTCGGTTTTCCGTATTTCTTTTAATCGCACTGGCCTGCATATGGGCACAGAGGTTGATGGCCGCGGACTCCTCGATTACTAGCCTGAGCCCTTCGGCGGCGATAGCTGGCGGAGCGGATTTAACGCTGACGATCGAGGGAGCGAACTTCACCTCGGCCTCGATTGTGCTGTGGGGTGGTGAAGCGCTGGAGACATCCTACAAGAGTGAAGCGGAGCTGACGGCGGTGATTCCGGCCAGCCTGACGGCCAGAGCCGGCGTCTTTGACGTGACCGTCCGCACGGAGGGCGCGGACGCGGGGAGCGTAGAGTTCACGGTCGATGCTCAACCGGCGGTGACCGACCTGCTGAGCACCGCGCGGCATGTGGCCATCGACCCGATTCACGCGGCGGCCGGCACCCAGGCAGGCGCGCTCACCGCTCTTCCGACTTCTCCCTTGACCGCGGAATCGATGCCGCATTCAACAGCGATTTCAACTCCGGTTTCAAGCGCAACGAGCAGCGGGTCTTCAATTCCTTCCGAGCCAATTCTCCCGTCGAACGAGAACTCAAGCACCAACTCCATTTCGACGAAGACAACAATCGTCGGCTCATCCTCGTTCAACTTTTCGCTCTCCGTCGGACCTCCACCGACGTTCGCCTCGCTCTCACCCACACTGGCATTTGCCGGCGGCTTTGACTTCACGCTGACGATCACGGGGACGAACTTTACTTCAACTTCGACCGTGATGTGGGGAAGCGTTGCGCTGGCCACAAACTTCGTAAGCGCGACGCAACTGACAGCCACGGTTCCGGCCAGCTTGATCGGCAACAATGGAACGGCCAGCATATCCGTCAGCGACATCGGCGGAAGTTCTTCCGCTTCGGCTTTCAACCTCCTGAAGCCGCCGCCGCCAGCCATTACAAGCCTGAGTCCAACTATCGTCCTTGCCGGCGGCGCGGATTTCACGCTGACCATCTACGGAAGGAACTTTACCGCGACTTCGGCTGCGCTATGGAACGGGAGCGCGCTGACCACCACCAGCTTGAGTCCCACGCAACTGACGGCCGCGGTGCCGGCCAGCCTGATAGCCAGCCCCGGCACGGCCAGCATCACCGTCAGCACAGTCGGCGGCGTCTCCCCCGGCGCAAGTTTGATCGTCAATCCGCCCGCTCCCGTCCTCACCAGCCTGAGCCCTTCCCTAGCCGTTGCCGGCAGCGCGGCTTTCACCATGACTATCAACGGCCTCAACTTCACCTCATCTTCGACCGTGAACTGGGGTTCAAAGGTTCTGGCCACCAACTACAAGAACGCGACACAATTGACGGTTACCGTACCTGCGGCCTTGATTGCCAGCGCGGGCACGGCCAGCATCACCGTCAGCAATGTCACAGGAACGTCTCCCGGCGCAAGCTTCACTATCAATCCCCCGCCGCCCACGATCACCAGCCTCAACCCGGCATCGACGGTTGCCGGCGGCGCCGATCTCCAGTTGACTGTCAGTGGCACGAACTTCGATGTAGCGTCCATTGTCTCCTGGGGCTCGACGCCGCTCGCCACCATCCTGGTCAGCGCAACGCAATTGACGGCCACGATTCCAGCCGCTCTGATGGCCAATCCCGGCACGGGCAGCGTTACCGTCAGCACGGACGGAGGCGTCTCCAGCGCCGCAACCTTCAATCTGATTCCTCAGACGCCGACGATCAGCAGCCTGAGTCCGCCGATCGCGATTGCAGGCGGGGCGGCTTTCACTCTGACGATCAGCGGAACAAACTTCACTTCGACCTCATCGACGATGTGGAACAAGACCAAGTTATCGACAACCTACGTCAGCTCCACGCAGTTAATAGCGGCCGTTCCCTCCAGCCTGATCGCAGCTGTCAGCACGGCCAGCATCACCGTCAGCACAACCGGCGGCGTCACTCCTGCCACAACCTTCACCATCAATCCGCAGGCACCAACGATCACCAGCCTCAGCCCTGCCAAAGCACTAGTTGGCGGCGGGGCCTTTACACTGACCGTTACCGGCACGAACTTCACTTCCTCCTCGACGGTAACTTTTGCAGGAACGCAATTAGCCGCGACGTATGTCAGCGTGACGCAAATGACGGCCACGGTCCCAGCCACCCTGATTGCCAGCGTGGGCACAGCGATCGTCACCGTCAGCAACGTCACTGGAAGCTCCCTTGCCGCGAACTTTACCGTCGTTCAGCCGCAGCCCACGATCACCAGCCTCAGCCCTGCCTCGACGGTTGCCGGCGGCGCGGATCTGCTGCTGACAGTTAACGGCACGAACTTCGATGCGGCGTCCATTGTGTCCTGGGGTTCAACGCCGCTCGCCACTACACTGCTTAGCGCAACACAGTTGACGGCTACTGTTCCGGCCGCGCTGACAGCCAATCCCGGCACAGGCAGCGTTACCGTCAGCACAGATGGAGGCACCACCAGCGCCGCAGTCTTTACAATCATTCCTCAGCAGCCGACGATTTCCAGCCTCATCCCGTCCACGGCTGTTACCGGCGGCGCGACCTTTACGCTAACCATCACCGGCGTCAACTTCACTTCGACCTCGGCAACGATGTGGAACACGACCAAGCTGACCACAACCTACGTCAGCGCAACGCAGTTGACAGCCGCCGTTCCCGCCAACCTGATCACGGCCGTCTGTACGCCCAGCATCACCGTCAGCACAACCGGCGGCGTTACTCCAGGCGTAATTTTCAGTGTGAACCCGCCCACGCCAACCCTCACCAGCCTCAATCCGGCCAAAGCACTGGCCGGCGGCGGAGCCTTTACGCTGGCTATCAGCGGCACAAACTTCACTTCATCCTCCACGGTAACTTTTGCCGGAACGCAATTAGCCGCGACGTATTCCAGCGCGACGCAAATGACGGCCACGGTCCCAGCCGCCCTTATTGCCAGCGTGGGCACAGCCAGAGTCGCCGTCAGCAACGTCACCGGAACATCCTCCGGCGCGAACTTTACCGTCGTTCAGCCGCCCCCCACCCTCACCAGCCTCAGCCCGGCATCGACGGTTGCAGGCGGCGCGGATCTGCTGCTGACCGTTAACGGCACGAACTTCGATGCGGCGTCCATCGTGTTCTGGGGCTCGACACCGCTCGCCACCATCCTCGTCAGCGCAACGCAATTGACGGCCACGCTTCCAGCCGCTCTGACGGCCAATCCCGGCACGGGCAGCATTACCGTCAGCACGGACGGAGGCGTCTCCAGCGCCTCAGTTTTCAACCTCATTCCTCAGACGCCGACGATCAGCAGCCTGAGTCCGTCGATCGCGATTGCGGGCGGGGCGGCTTTCACGCTGACGATCAGCGGCACAAACTTTACCTCTACCTCGACAACGATGTGGAACACGACCAAGCTGACCACAACGTACGTCAGCGCAACGCAGTTGACAGCCGCCGTTCCCGCCAGCCTGATCACGGCAGTCAGTGCGGCCAGCATCACCGTCAGCACAACCGGCGGCGTCTCCCCTGCCGCAACCTTCACTGTCAATCCGCCCGCGCCGAAGATCACCAGCTTGAATCCATCGATGGTCATGGTAGGCGGAAACGATTTAATGCTGACCTTGAACGGAACCAACTTCACTTCATCCTCGACGGTGACTTTCGCCGGAACTGTATTAGCTGCGACGTATGTCAGCGCAACGCAACTGACGGCCACGGTCCCCGCCGCCTTGACCGGCAGCGCGGGCGCGGCCAGCGTGAGCGTCAGCAATGTCAGCGGAGCATCCACAGCGGCTACATTTACAATCAATCCTCCGCCGCCCACAATCTACAACTTCAGCCCAACCTATGCCGTTGCGGGTGGCGCGGCCTTCACGCTGAACATCTATGGAACCAATTACACCGCGAACTCTACGGCAAAGTGGAATACAACCGCTCTGGCCACAACCTATGTCAGTTCCACGCAAGTGACGGTCGCCGTTCCTGCCAGCCTGATCACGATAGCCAGCGCGCCCAGCATCACCATCAGCAATGTCAGTGGAGCATCTCCCAGCGCAGCCTTCACGGTCAATCCCCCGGTGCCGACGATCACCAGCCTGAGCCCGGCCTCAGCTTATAGCGGCGGAGCGGCTATCACGCTGACGGTCAACGGAACCAACTTTACCTCGACTTGGACCTTGTTTTGGAACTCAACAGAACTGCCCAGTACTTTCATAAGCTCTACTCGCTTGACGGCCACGGTTCCCGCCAGCCTGATTGCCAGCGCGGGAACAGCCAGAATCACCGTAAGCAACGTCACGGGAACGTCCGCCGGCGCGAACTTCACCATCATTCAGCCGCCGCCCGCGATCACCAGCCTCAGCCCGGCCTCGATGGCTGCCGGCGGCCCGGATCTTCTGATGACCATCAATGGCGCGAACTTCGATGCGGCTTCCGCCGCCTCATGGGGCTCGATCGCGCTCACCACCACCCTCATCAGCACAACGCAACTAACGGTCACTGTTCCGGCCGCGCTGACTGCCAATCCCGGCACGGGTAGCATAGCCGTCAGCACAAACGGAGGCACCTCTGGCAACACGGTCTTCACCATCGTTCCTCAGCCTCCGATGATCACCAGCATCAGCCCGTCTAGCGCTGTTGCCGGAGGCGCGGCCTTCACGCTGACCCTTACCGGCACAAATTTCAATTCGACCGCGATGGCGCTGTGGAACACCAGCAAACTGACGACGACCTACATCAGCGCAACGCAACTGACAGCTGCCGTACCCGCAAGCCTGATCACAACGGCGAGCACGCCCAGCGTCACGGTCAGCACTACCGGCGGCGTCTCCCCCGCCGCAGCCTTTACCATCAACCCGACCACGCCAACTATCACGAGCCTGAATCCGTCTACAGCCATAGCCGGCAATGTATCCTATACGCTGACCATCAGCGGAACCAACTTCAACGCGACTTCGACCGTACAATGCAATTCATCCGCGCTGGCCACCACCTTCGTCAACACCAGCCAGTTGACAGCGGTGGTTCCGGCCAATCTTTATGCCGTCGCCGGTACGGCCAGCGTGACGGTCAGCAACATGACAGGAACATCCTCCAGCGCCACGATCACCATCCTCCCGCCACTGCCGACAATCAGCAGTCTGACTCCCAATACCGTGCAATCCAATAACGGGACCTTCACGATGACCGTCAACGGCGCCAACTTTCAGCCGGGCGTGGGGGCAACATTAGTAAAGTGGAACTATAGCGCGCTAGCGACTACTTACGTCAGTTCCACCCAAGTGATCGCAACTGTTCCCGCTAGTCTGCTTCCCTATGGTTCAGTCAGCGTCTACGTGGTCACCGCCAGCGGAGTCTCTTCCGGATTTCCTTTTACCGTGAATCTCCCCGCACCCATTATTTTGTCCATGGGCATGTACGAGGTTCCAGCGGGATTCGGCTCCTTCACATTGAGAATTTTCGGCACGTATTTTACATCGGCGATGGTTCTCAATTGGGGATCTACGCAGTTGTCGGGAACTTTGGTGGGCAGTGTTACGTTCACGGTCATTATTCCGGCCAATCTGGTTGCAAGCACGGGCAACGTGAACCTTACCGTGACCACGACCGGAGGAACGTCAGCTCCGATCACCTTCCAAATCCAACAGCCTAATCCTACAATTACCAGTCTCAGTCCATCCTCAGTCGCGGTGGGAAGCTCGACTTTCACACTGACCGTCAATGGAACGAATTTTGTCAGCGGCATGAACATCCTGTTTGGATCGACGTGGGTTGGCGCAAATGTGATCAGTTCCACGCAGGCGACGACAACGATTCCTACTTACCTGCTCGTCAGCGCTGGCACAGTGGGTATTATCGCCTATGCCTCCCATAATGTTTCCCCTTTCGCACCCTTTACCATCACCGCAGCGCCACCGATCATTACAAGTCTGGGTTCCTATTCATGCACTGCGGGCAGCGCCGGCTTTATGCTAATGATCACGGGAATAGCCTTCACCACAACGTCCACGGCGATGTGGGGAACGACTCCTTTGGACACCATCTACGAGAACCCAGCGCTGATAACGGCCGTAATCCCAGCCAGCTTGATCATCAACTCCGGCACGGCCTCTATCTCGGTTGTCTCAGCGGCTGGGACATCGGCATCGGCCACATTTCTCATCACCCCGGCCCCGCCTGCCATCAGCGGCCTGAGTCCCGGCGTGGTCGTAGCGGGCGGTCCAGCCTTCACCCTGACCATCAACGGCGCGTACTTTACCCCATCCACTACCTCAACATGGGGTTCGACCGCGTTGACCACCACCTACATCAGCGCGACGCAACTGACTGCCGCGGTTCCCGCCAAGCTGATCGCCACCACCGGCACGGCTAGCATCACTGTCACGACAGCTATCGGCACTTCGCCCCCCGCCACCTTCACCATCAGCGGGCCACCCAGAATCACCACGGCCACGCTGCCGTCCGCAACCGCCGGCCAGGCTTACTCAGGATCCATAAGTGTCATCGGCGGCACGCCGGGATACGCCTGGACAGTCACCGGCCTGCCCAGCAGCTTCTCCTACTTCAACACCAGCGGGAGCACGCTCACCATTACCGGCACGCCTGCCACGACCGGTCCGGTCAGCTTCCGGGTCTCGGCGCAAGACAATGCCGGCGCCACGGCCGGCCCGGTCACGCTATCCTTCAACGTCGCCGCAGGACCCAACGGCGTCAACAATGGCAGACTTAGCGGCAGTTACACCTGCCTGCTGCAAGGCTCCATCGACGACGACGGCACACGCTGGGCTTCGCTCCTCAATTTCCAGGCAGACGGCCAGGGCAATTTCAATAACGGAATCTTCGACATCAACAGCTATGACATTGGATCAGCCTCCGGCATCGAAAGAGGAAGTTATGTCATTGGAGCCGATGACAACGGAACTGCAACGATCCATACCATCCTGACCAACAACGCCGCGGGTGTGCAAACCACGCAGTGGGCGATTGCGCTCAGTGGCAGTGCGCAGCCGGCAGCCGAATTCCGCATGGTCGAAGCGGACGATCTGGGCACATGGCCCTCCGGGCAGCAGGGCACAGCCAGTTGCTATCTGGCCAATCCCAGCGCCTTTGCCTCAAATTCCGTCGACGGCCTAAGCTTCGCCTACGGCCTGGACGGCGAGGACAACAACAGCAACGTGAAAGCGACGGCGGGTCAGTTCAGCACCTCGAACGGAGCGATCACCGGCTACCTCGACACCACCCTGGGCGGAAGCGCAACGGATCAAGCCACATCCTTCACCGGCAATTACTCCGAGCCGGACCCTGACACGGGCCGCTTCACCATCGCTCTGCATGGCGCCGGCAACTCCACTGGATACACCGTCTACATGATCGACGCCAACCGGATGTTCATCCTCGATAACACCTCCGACGATGGCGAGCAGGCTGGCAGTCTGCGCGCGCAGCAGCCAGCCGCTACCACGTCCGCCGCTCTGAGCGGGCCCTTTGTTCTCTATAATCGCGGTGCGCAATTCAACGCCAACAGTGGCATCCCTACCAGTTTTTACGCCAATTTACTGCTCGGCGCGGGCGATGGCGCCGGATATTTGACCATCAACCAAAGTTACGTGAATGCCGCGGGCGCTTACGCGGCCGGAGGATCGATCAGCGGCGCAATCGCGCTCGCTTTTGACCCAGCCAACCCCGGCCGCGCCAGCTTCCCAACCGCCAGCGGCACAAGCTACCTGTACTTCTACGACGCCAACAATGCCTTCGAGATGAGCGTCGGTTATAACGGCTCCGTGGATTCGGGCCGGCTGGAAGCTCAGACGCAGAGCACCTTCAAAAATACGGCTCTGACCGGAAGCTACCTCTTCGGCGAACAACCGCTGCTCAGCGTGCAACCGACCGCCTATCTGGGCGAATACACCCTCGCTTCCAGCAGCGCAATCACCGCCGGCTTTACCACATCGGCGCAAGGGATCTTGTCCTGGGATCAAGCCCTCAGCACAACGTATGCCTGGGACGCAACCGTTCCCGGCGCGGGCGGCTTCTTCATCAACAACGGCGCGCAAGGTAAAGCAAGCTGCGCATCCATCAGCGCCACCCGCTTCGCCTGCATCCCGCAGACCGATCCCGCTCCCAGCGCGCAAATCATGCAGCAGTAAACAGGGGACAGGGGTCAGAGGTCAGAAAAATTCTGGTTGTGGCTCGTGGTCTCCCAGGTCCCAAATGCGGGACCTGGGACATCCATGGACCTTCCAACTCATTGAATTTTTTAGCCCCTAGTCTCAAATCCCTAGTCTCTGACCACTGATGCGTGGCTCTCCAGAAGACGGGGGCAAGAGCATTGCACACAATGTTTGCAGACAGGCACTGGATTTGGGAGTGCGCCTGCAAAGGAGACAATCAAGTACAAAAATCAGACTCCGACAGGAATAGGCAATCAAAAGGAAGGATCGGGATACCGCTCGGAGCTCACCTCGCCGTAGCATCGAATGACGGTCAAGCTTTTCCGGCTGACGCCGCCGGACGAGGAAAAGAGATCGCGGAGAGCAAAGTGCGAAACAAGAAAAATCAAGTACGAAAGTCATTCCTCATCGCTATTTTCGTTATTCTGGCCGGTACATGGGGCCAAGCGCAGAACACCACGGACGCAGCGGGCCAACCAGATGCCACACCAGTTTCCAGATTATCGATTGAAGAACTGAATATGCAGGGTGGCGATGCCGCCATGCCGCCCATTGCCGATAGCGTTGTGGATGTGAATTCCAACTATCGCCGCGCACTATTGAGCAAGGGAATGGTGCTTCGGTTTATCTCTCAGGAACAGTTTGCCGAGAACACGCTGCGCGCTCCCACTCCAGCCGATCAGCAGGCCTTTGTCGGCGACCACCCATTCGAGGGTGCGATGATGAATCCCATTTTCACTGCCAATCTGCATCAGCTTGGCTTGCAGCACGCACAGTTCAATCTGAGCGGAATTTGGAACTGGTCGAGTTGGGAGCCGGCAGGGCCGAAGGTGCTGGATCTATGGACGCTCTATCTCTACAAGGAGTTCGGCAAGGACCGCGCGGAGATCAAGGCGGGCTACAACTCCAACGATCTGGAGTTTACCGGAATGCAAGTGGGCGGCTCGACGGCCAGCGGCGTGCAAGGTGTCTATGCCGTGCTTCCATACGAGGCCGGCATGGCTTTCTTCCCGCTGACCGCGCCGCAGTTCAATCTGAAATTGAATGGACCGTCACACACATATTTCAAGACTGGGGCACAGCGCAGCCTGGATGCGGCCGGAGGACCGGCTACCGAGGCGCGCAATCACAGCGGCTTGCGCTTCGCTCCCAAGGGCGACAAGCTGCTGCTGCTGGAAGAGGCCGGTTACCGCCGCTCTCCCAGCGCCACAGAGCGTGAGACCTGGTTCCGCGCCGGCTATCTGCATAATTCGACGCTCTATTTGGACCAGGCCAATGGAATGCAGGAACCGGGCAATCACGCCGCGTTCGCGCTGGTGGATGTGCAACTCAGCCAACCCGATCCACTCAAGCCGTGGCAGGGCCTGTACATCGGCGGCTCGGCGATGACGGCGGCCTCCAAATTCAACGCCTACGACCGCTACTTCGAGGCGCGGCTTTACAAGTTCGCGCCCTTCCAAAAGCGGCAAGGCGACGTTGCGTCGATCCTCTCCACTTACACCGGGCACAGCAAATACTTTACTGATCCGCTCGTCACCAAAGGCAACACAGTTTGGCGCAATAGCGCTTCGCTCACTGGTAGTTATAACATTCATCTGGCTCCCGGTAACTATCTCAGCCTCGGCCTCAGTTATATTCATGGGCCGGCCATCACGCCGCGGGTCAAGGACACACTCACTTTTACCGCGAGCTATAACGTGTTCTTCTAACAAAGAAGCGTGAAAATCGCGATTTTTGGCAGCTTTCATGCATCATGACGCACGTTGAATCATCAACTCCAACAGGAAAGATTGAGGTTCTCCCATGTTCAATGCAAAAGCGTATTCCGTAGCCAGCGCAAGCTCGCCGTTTGTCTCCACCACGATCGCGCGGCGCGATCCAACCGAGAACGACGTTCAGATCGAAATCCTCTTCTGCGGCATCTGCCACTCTGACCTGCACACCGCGCGCAACGAGTGGGCCAGCGTGATGCCCACCATCTACCCCTGCGTCCCCGGCCATGAGATTGTGGGACGTGTCACCAAAGTCGGCTCTGCCGTCACGAAATTCAAGGTGGGCGATCTGGCCGGCGTCGGCTGCTTGGTTGACTCCGACGGAAGCTGCCTCGCCTGCAAGGCTCTGGAAGAGCAATTCTGCCCCGGCGCAACCTTCACCTACAACTCACCCGACAAGCATCTGGGCGGCGCGACCTATGGCGGATACTCGGAGAGCGTCGTCGTAGATCAGCGTTTTGTGCTGCGTGTTCCCGATCATCTCGATCTTGCGGGAACCGCGCCGCTGCTGTGCGCCGGAATCACCACTTACTCACCTCTGCGCCGTGCGCAGGCTGGACCGGGCAAGAAGGTTGGCGTGGTTGGATTGGGCGGTCTGGGCCACATGGGCGTGAAGCTGTCTCATGCTCTGGGCGCGCACACTGTCGTCTTCACCACCTCGCCCAAAAAGAAAGAGGATGCGCTGCGCCTGGGCGCCGATGAGGTTGTTCTCTCCACCGATCCTGTTGAGATGCAAAAGCACGCCTCCAGCTTCGACTTTATCCTGGACGCCGTTTCCGCGCAGCACGACATCAACGCCTATCTCAATCTGCTGCGCCTGGACGGCAAAATCACTTTGGTCGGCGCACCCGACAAACCGCTTCCCGTCAGCGCCTTTGCGCTGCTGTTCGGACGCCGCAGCCTCTCCGGTTCGCTCATTGGCGGCATCGCGGAGACGCAGGAGATGCTCGACTTCTGCGGCCAGCATAACATCACCTCCGACGTCGAAGTCATCCCGATTCAGAAGCTGAACGAAGCCTACGCGCGGCTGGCCCGCTCCGATGTCAAGTACCGCTTCTCCATCGATATGGCCTCGCTCAAATCCGAGTAGACATTGATAGCAACCGTGAACACACAAGTGACAAGGAGAAGCAATGCAAAAACGCACATTGGGAAAGAGCGGCCTTGAGGTTTCTGCACTGGGCCTTGGCTGCATGGGATTGAGCTTCGGCTACGGCCCCGCAACAGAAAAAGAACAGGCCATCAAGCTGATCCGCGCGGCCTATGAAGGCGGCGTTACATTTTTCGATACAGCGGAAGCCTATGGACCGTTCCTGAACGAAGAACTCCTTGGGGTAGCTCTCGCGCCCTTCCGCGACAAGGTCGTCATCGCCACCAAGTTCGGCTTCCCCGGCGGATTGACCGGCAAGGGATTGGATAGCAGGCCAGAGAATATCCGGAATGTGACCGAGGCCGCGCTGAAGCGCTTGCGGACCGACGTAATTGATCTGCTCTATCAGCATCGCGTCGATCCGAATGTTCCCATCGAAGATGTTGCCGGCACGGTGAAGAAACTTATCACAGAAGGCAAGGTCAGGCACTTTGGCATGTCCGAGGCGGGCGCGCAAACCATCCGGCGCGCTCATGCGGTTCTGCCTGTCACTGCCGTGCAAAGTGAATACTCGCTCTGGTGGCGCGAACCGGAGAAGGAGATTCTTCCGACGCTCGAAGAACTGGGAATTGGCTTTGTCCCATTCAGCCCGCTCGGCAAAGGCTTTCTGACTGGAGCTATCAACGAGAACACTTCTTTCGACAGCACTGACTTCCGCAACGTCGTGCCGCGCTTTTCGGAGGAGAATCGCAAAGCCAACCAAGGGCTGGTCGATGCACTGAGCAAGATTGCCGCGCAGAAAGGCGTCACCAATGCGCAAATTGCGCTGGCATGGCTGCTAGCGCAGAAGCCGTGGATCGTGCCGATTCCAGGCACCACAAAGCTGCACCGGCTGGAAGAGAATATGGGAGCGGCCGCTGTCGGCCTGACCGCAAGCGACCTTCAGGCCATCGAGAACGCACTCGCCAAGATCGAAGTGTTAGGCGCACGCTACCCCGCACAACTTCAGGCGCGCGTCGGCCGCTAAGAGATTGAACGCAACCAACCGTCGATGAATCCTATCGCGCGAACAGCAACAAACATGAGGAATGCGGCAATGGCAATCAATGAACGGGCGCAGAAGAACCACGACCAACTTTTTCCCGGCCATGTTTCCACCGCGGCAGTGACCGATCCCGAACTGATCGAAATCTTCGACAACTTCGCCTTCGACGAGGTGCTTCGTCACGGCAATCTGGAGATTCGAACCCGGCTAATGGTCCAGCTCGCGGCCATCATCGCGTGTCAAGCAGTGAGCGAGTACCGCGCCATGCTCGGCGCGGCGCTCAACGCCGGCGTCACTCCAGTCGAGGTCAAGGAGATCGTCTATCAGTCGGTGCCTTACGTGGGAATGGCCAGGGCATTCGATTTTATCCACACCACCAACGAAGTGCTCATCGAGCGCGGCGTCGAGTTGCCCTTGCCCGGCCAATCAACTACTACGCCTGAGAACCGCGCGGAGAAGGGGCTTGCGGTTCAAAAGGAAATCATCGGGAGCGATGCTGTCGAGAAACTCCGCGCCTCCGCGCCCGATGACCAGCAGCACATCCAGAGTTATCTCGCGGCCAACTGCTTCGGCGACCACTACACACGCACCGGCATCGACGTGCGGACACGCGAGTTGCTCACTCTGAGCATGCTGGCCACGCTCGGCGGATGCGATGCGCAGGTCAAAGGCCACGTGGCCGCTAACCTCAATGTCGGCAACAGCCGCGCGCGGCTGATCGAAGTCATTACCCAACTGCTGCCATTCATCGGCTATCCACGCACGCTCAATGCGCTGCGCGCTGTCGATGAAGTGACCGCGCCGTGAGCACGCCGTATCCCTTAAAACTCAGAAGGATGGAGATTTCGCGACTAGGGCCTGTTCACACTACCTCGGAGGGTGGCGACGAAAACGGGCCCCCCGGCGCACGATCTTTGCGCGCTGGGGTAGAAATCCGCCCATACTTTGTTGTCGCCTTTGAGCTTGGAATCACCAAACCCTGCGGGCTCCGCCTTGTCTCCACCCCACGGACGAAGACCTATCCGCGGGGCCACGGTCTGGGCGGATTTTCGCACCAACGCCATCCGCCTGAGGTAGTGTGAACAGGCCCAAATCCCTGCCTGCGCCCAGCCCAAAACTCAATTTCCATAACATGCGTAACTGATCGTGTCTGTCGATGATCCTGTGCAGGTAATGCTGCTTGTGCTCGCTGGAACACACTTGGAGTAATTGACTGCCGTCGTGTCGTTCGACGTGCAAGAAAATGTGCTGGTCGAAGTGAATGCCGGTGAAATGCCGATCACTGTCGCCGTTCCGCTGGCAAGGGCAACTGTGCCCCATATCTGGCGCGGCGTGGCGATCGAAGCATTCGCGCACGTCGTGGTTGTGCCGCAGCCGTACATGACTTGAGCGTTGGGCGTAATCTGCGACGGAGTGAGCAATCCGCTGCTATTGCCCAGCGGAATCCCGGCCCACGTTCCCGGCGTTCCAGCTGCAACATTCACCCAACCCGCAATACCATTCGCCGCCGCGCCTGAATTTTGCTCCGCATCACCCTGTGACCATGTGAGCGTGGAGGGCGCGGCGGCCGACTTTGTGGGCAACTGCATCTCAAGCCCCAGCACAGGAGCTGTAAATCCGAGCGACGTATTTGTGTACGCGGCGCCTAAGTTAGTTGATAGATAAACCAAAACGGCACCGGGATTGATCGCATTGATTGAGTTAATTTTCTTGCCTGTATCCGATCCAATGGTGATAATCTGGCCAACTGATAAATCAGTTGAGCTGGTACAGATAAGAGTAGCTTGCCCGCTGTTGCCTGAGCAGGTGGTCGAGCCGCCATTCGGGCTTCCGGTTGTGCCCGTTTGATACACAACATTCAAGGCATATCTCTTCCCATTGGCTCCATTCCAGTAACTTGGCGGAGCCAATACTTGCCCAGCGTACAAGGTAGTAGCGTTGGGCAAAGCCGCATACGCCGTGTCTGAGTAAAGCAACGCGCTTGCTTGCACTTTATGCTGCCACAGTTGGCCGAATGCCACATCCCCTAACAGCGACATGGGAGAATAGTATGATCCCGATTCAGCAGCACTAGAGCTGAGAAAACTGGGAGCATAGGTTAACTCAGTGATGATTCCTGCTGTTCCAAAATTAAAATCTCGCGACAGGGCGGGAATACCAATAATTGGCTTTGTTGTGTTCGCGCCTGTTCCTTGAGGCATGTTGCTATTCTGGATTAATAGACCGATAGCTTCATCACTTGGAGGGTAGACGGCAACCGACGATCCATTGATTCCCGCTGCAGTAGAAGGGAAGTCCTGCTCTGAAAAATGGGAAACTGTGATTGATCCTTGGTAGTACTGTGTAGCGGCAGCACACTGCCAAAATGTGATTGCCCCTTCGTTCGCCGGAATCGTGTATCCGCTATTCCAGAATTTTGAGTCATAAATGTGAATATAGTTTTGGGATGTCAAACAGGCAGTGTTATCCACCAGAAGCATAATTCCTGAATAGACGGAAGTTCCATAGCCGCCTGTGTCTGCGTTATGCAGCTCAATGTTGTCGTTGGTTCCCGCCAGCCGTACATAAACAGCCGCCACTCCAGAGGTAAAATCCTGGAATCGGTTAATAATCAGGTTGTCAGAACCTCCGAGAGCATAAATTCCATAATTACTGGCTCCATTGTTGCTTACATCATCAAATTGTGTATACCAAACTCCGCGCGCCGGCAGATAAAACGCCACCGATGCAAATTGATTTAGGTTCGCATAGGATGGGTTAATCTGAATCTTGGAGACTCTAACCTGGTAAGCTGCATTCTGGTCGAACGCGAAGGCCACTGTTGCGGGTGTTGCGGTCCCCGCATCGGCCACCGTGCCATTCGTCAAGCCTTGGGTGACCTGCCAAGGCATGATGACTGAAAATCCCGACGAAGATAGCCCGGTTGGCGCCACCTGAACAATTAAGTTATTCATCAGCAAGCCGTTTGCGGTTGTGAATCCGCTCAACTGAATCCACGCGCCCGCCGTATAACTGTTTGTTCCTGAAAAAGCAACTGTGTGAATCGCTTCCAGCATGAAATCTTGATTGTAAATTTGAACATTGGGCGTCGATGTGATCGTGTACCCGGTGATGGATGCGGTGCTCCCAACCGGTGCGATATTAGGCATAATGGTGGAGAGCTGATCCTCATTGAAATTACCCACAACACTGCCTATGATGCCCTCGAGCTGACAACCATAGTGCATGTTGATCGTGCTGGAGATCATGTATTGCCTGTTGCCCGGGAACTCAACAATGCCGCCATTGGTAACGTTCGTATCTGTAAAACTGGGTGGGCTCACTAAATAGGTTGATTGATTCCCCAGCGCCGAGACTTCACTGCCTAGGCAAGCGTTTACGGCGGCCTGAATTGCGACAGTATCGTCGTTGTAAAGAGGCTGATTAGTTATCGTAGCCACTGCCGCGGATGCAAGCGTGAGAACCGATCCATTGACAGCTGTAACCGAAGTTATCAGCGGTGTCGCACCCCCCGCGCCGGCGTTCGATATATAAATCCCATTGCCAACTGCCCAAGTGCAGCTCGAGCCTACCGTCAGCGAATAACTCCCTGCGGACATCGATCCCGTGCAGGCAGTCTGAACCAACCCCGTGGCGCCGTATTGAGTCACATCGTAGCGCGGGCCAATGCTGGCCATGTTTTTCGCGCTCACTGTCCCTCCCGATGTGTTGACGGCAGATGCCGCCGTGCCTCTCGTATTCGCAGCATTATTCGGAATATCCGCCGAAACCAGCGCCGGTAACTGCGCGTGCGGTAGAGTCCCCGAGGTCAGATCCGACGCCGATACCGTCACATTGCCGCTCAAAGCATGGCCGTTGACTGTCGTTGATGCGGTAACTGCGCCTAAATTCGACAGCGCCCTTGCGATATTTGCCACATCAGAAAGGTTATTGGCCGGATTCAATGGCTTGTAATTTCCGCAACGAAGCACCCCGTTCACGTCTGTGATCAGAAGACCGCAGGATGCCGCGATGGATGCTCCCGGGAAAATGCTCTCCCATGCGCCTGCGGCGCTGTTCGCGTTGGTCCCTCCGTACAAAATAGGAATCGGGCTGTAGGAAATGAAGTTTCCGGTGACAGTCAAATCGCCATTCACTATGGTTGGTCCTTGAACCGTCTGGGCGCTGGCGAAGGTGAGAAATACGTTCAAAGCGAGTGCAATCAGGCAATACTTACGCATGCAAATTCTCCTTATGAGTACATGATGGGGCCGAGCGCGTTGCGCTGCCGTCTGTGTCAATGACAAAAGTTGAGAGATTGTGCTGTAGGGATTGATGCTCACCGCGCCCTAGTTGTGCATATTGGCTCCCAGGTGAAGAGGTGATCAGGATAAAAGAAGCCAAGCCAGCACTTCCATCAGCCTTCCACCGGATTCAACCAGACCGTGCAGATAGGTAAAGCCGGAATAGCCGGTCCGATGTTCATTCCAGCTGCGTGAGGAACAGAACAAGACGGCCGGTTGAGATTCGTGGTTTCCACATTTCAAATTCGAGAATTGGACCATCGAAAAAGCGAAGAAAGGGAGAACGCTACCGGGGGGGGGGACGCCTTTGTAGGCGAAGTAAGACTTTGTCGAGGAGGCGGCTCTCTCCCTTCTCCTTTCTGTTCATCTCTCTCCTTCTCATTCCTAGTTTGCATGTTCGGAGAATAATTCTCTGCAAAGTTCTTGAAGAAAAAATGGCGGGTTGAGGTTTTACAGTGGGCATCAGTCAGTTTGCGCGCATATTTCACTCCTGGCCACGTCGCCAGCCACCTCCATCAGCTTCGACGCCGCCCCCAAGCGTCCGGTTCCATGCTCTACATCTGCGTAACCAAGCCGACCCGTAAGTGGTGAGGCAAACTTCCAACGGTACAACACAACTTTCGCGGCCTCGCTGGCTAGCTTAGAGCGGATCCCCCAATTGCGGTACCCCGAAACAATTGTCCTCAAGCGGCATTCTCCTCAAGAAAAAGCACCTTTTAACTTCCAGTAAGGGTATATGAGTTGGAGAACCGCTCTAAACCCCACGCCAGGCAAACTGACTCCGGCACGGAAAACATCGCCTTGGGGGGCGGAAGCCGCCTCAGACGCCGGAACGAATGGTTGTGAATTTCCCGAGCCAAGCGGCGTTTGAGCCGGAGGTCTAAGGGATAATGAGGCACAATTCATGAACTATCTCCTGATTTCTCAGTCGATAACCTGATCATGGTGGGCGAGGCGGGGATCGAACCCACAACCCCCGGCTTAGAAGGCCGGTGCTCTATCCTATTGAGCTACTCGCCCATGCTCTCTCATTCTATCGTCGAGTGGCCTCGCAATGCATCCGCAAATACCGCGAGCGCATCCTGAAGCCTCCGCGCCGCCTCGGTCCGGGATGCGCCGCAGGCCGTCAGGTAAGCTGTGATTCCCAGCTCTGTCTGCTCTGGCGCCAGAATGGCGCGACGAATCACTAGATCCACGCGGCAGCCGCGCAGCGTAACAGAGTGCAACAGACCACACCAGCGCTTGCATGCCTTCTCCATCACCTCCGGATTGAGCCACTGGCCTTCGCTCGCCGCCAGCAGGTCAATGTAACAGCCCGTGGCGTGCTCTGCGCATTCGGGCGGCGCATCCAACTCATCAGGATCAAACTCTCCCGCCGCCAAAACCGGCCAGTAATCGCACTTCGCGCTCCACACCGGCGAGTCCGCAGAATTCAGCCGGACCAGAGCCTCGGCCAGTGCCGGAAGCTGCTCGGCCTCCGGTAAATGCCAAGCCAACTCCGGCCAGCGCCGCAGATCCACTAATCCCGCCCACGCCGCGTCCATCACCGGGGCATTTGCGCCCAGCTCGAACTCCCAATCAGCTTCCATCGAATCCACCCGCCGCCGCCCGCAGAAAGCGTATCACCGTCGCCTCCGCCCAATGAATCTCGTTGCCCGGATCGCGGGAAAGATAGCCGCAGTGGCCGCCGTGCCGCGTCTCCACCAGCATCACGCACGGGTTGCTCTGCAGCTTTCCGCGCGTCTCCTCGGTCAGGCGAATAAACGGATCGTCCTCGGCGCGCAGAACCAGCGTGGGCACGGCGATCCGCTCCACCACACGGGCGCTCGCGGCGCGATGATAATAGTCGTCCGCGTTGCGGAAATCCCAGTAACGCGCCACAATCTTATCATCGAACTCGCGAATCGAACGTATCGGCCCGATCTCCTTCCGGGGCGCATAAAGCTCCGGATAGAGCTGCACCTTGCGCCCGTAGCGCGCCATAAGCCCGCGCAGAAACTTCCACTCATACGGGCGGTTGAGCGGCTCATGCAGCGCGTCCGCGCCCACCGCCAAGTCAATCGCTGGACAAACCGTTGCGACTGCGACCAGAGGTCCGTCGCTCCATTCTCCGGCCGCCTTCAGCACCAGATTACCGCCCATCGAGTAGCCCACCAGCGCCGCCCGCTCCAGGCTGTGCTGCACGGTAAAATGGCGGACCACCGCGGCCACGTCGCCCGACAGCCCAGAGTGATAAAGCGTCGGTGTCAGCGCCTCCGTGCCGCCGCAGGTGCGCATATTCATCCGCACCACGTTGCAGCCAGCCTCCCACGCCCGCGCCGTAATGCCCAGTATGTAACGCGACGCCGACGAACCTTCCAGTCCATGCGTCAGCACCACCGTCAGCCGCCCTGCCCGCACATCCGCCGCCTGCCAGTGGCAATGGCAGAGCACGCGGCTACCGTCCGCCGGGTCCACCTCTACCGTCTCTGCCTCTGCTGTCAGCCGAAAGGCCGGCCGGGGGTAAAAATTCCCCGCGATCGTCTGCAAATGGCCATTGGCCAGTCCCCGGCGCGGCTCAAAGGCCGTGCGCCACTCCGCCGACGCGGAAGAATCCTCATCCAACCCGGACCTCTCTTCAATCTTCAAATTCACAGGATCTCGCTAACCGGTAAATTTTGCTGACGTTGCCATTGCCTTCGAGAGAATCATACCTGACGCCAATGCCTCTTCACTGGTCAACGGTTGATCTGAAAACGGCTGTTGAGAGCTCTTATCTGCGCCTTGCGTAAGGTTTGGGAGTCTCTGAAAATTGCCGCTTTGTAACAAGGGAACGAATTATTGGCGTTCCGTAAGTGGCTCAAAATGAATGTGGTTTTTAGCCCCTGAGGGAAAATTCGCTCGCGAATAGGATGAATCGGGGAGGACAGGTAGGGCGGGTTCGTGTGCGGATTCTGGAACCTTCACCCATGTTATTGCGTCTAATCTGTGTATTCTTTAAAGAGGGGATGGTTGATTTGACCACAGCGCAGCCAGATTTTCGCGGAAGCCATGGCCGGAGGCATCGCTCCTTCGGGGCCGCAGCTTTACTGTGTCTGGTTCTGCTGGCGCTGCTGGTCACTGTACAGGTGGCGCACAACCATGTGGTCGAGAGCGACGCCGATCATTGCTCGCTGTGCATCGCGCTCCACTCGGCGGCACCCATCGCGATGATGGCTGCCCTGGTTGTCCTCATCCGGCTTGGTGCCACGGCGCAGCTTGCCGAAGCACGCACGGTCGTCCGCCACTGGAATCCCAAGCTCTTCACCCGCCCTCCGCCCGCTGGCTTTTAGGGCTATCTTACCGATCCTCGGCTTCAGTTTGACTCAGGCGTCTCCGCGCTTTTCGCGCGTACTTCCTCAGTTCACTCTCAGATTGACCCTGGAATGGAAGCGATGCCCCTCCTTGATTCGGGACGCCGCGGCTTCATCAGCCGCGCGTCTAACGCATCATTCAGCCAACAATAGGAGGTTATTATGCCGTTCAAAAACGGTTCTATTCTTTTTACTCTTGCACTTATTCTGATTTTTGCGCCTTTCCAAGCATGTGCCGAAGGAAGCAACTCCGGCACAGTGCGCGGCACCATCACAGACGCAACCGGAGCCTTGGTTCCCGGCGCGACGGTTCATCTGATCAACGATGTGAGCGGCCTTAACCAAACTGCCACGAGTGATGCCACAGGCCAGTTCTTCTTCACGAATATCCCCTTCAATCCTTACCGGGTGAGCGTCACGGCCAACGGCTTTGCTCCCTTGAGCCAGAGCTTTGAGATTCGCTCCGTGGTGGGCGCCAATTTGAATCTGGTTCTCCAAGTAGCCAGCGCCGACGCAACGGTTACCGTGGAAGCTTCCGGCGACCTGATCGAAAATGACCCCACCTTCCACACCGACGTGAATCGCGAACTCTTTGTCAAAGTTCCGCTGGAGAGCGAGTCCAGCGGCCTCAGTTCACTGGTCACGCTCTCCACCCCCGGCGTGGCGGCCGACTCCAATGGCCTCTTCCACGGCCTGGGCGATCACGCCTCCAACTCTTTTTCCGTGGACGGCCAGTCGATCACCGACCAACAGAGCAAGGTCTTCTCCAACCAGATTCCCGCGAACTCGATTCAGTCCATCGAGGTGATCAGCGGCGCGCCGCCGGCTGAATACGGCGGCAAGACCAGCCTGGTGATTGTGGCCACCACGCGCTCCGGCCAGGGAGTTACCACCCCCACTGGCAGTGTTACTAGCTCTTATGGCAGCTTCGGCTCGGCTTCAGGCGGCTTCGACCTATCCTACGGAGGTAAGAAGTGGGGTAACTTCATCGAGGCCGACGGACTCAACTCAGGCCGATTTCTCGATCCGCCGGAGTTTCAAGTATTCCATGATAAAGGCAATGAGCAGAATCTCTTTGATCGAGTGGATTATGCCTTCACGCCGGCCAATTCGATTCATCTGGATCTGAATTACAGCCGCTCTTGGTTCCAGACGCCTGACTCGTATGACAATCTGAATGTTGAGAACATCGTCGCTGGCGGCTGGAGCGCCACTCCGCTCTATGCCAACGTCGGCGACACCGATCAGCGCTCCAAGATCGAAACCATCAATCTCTCGCCGACTTACACGCGCGTGCTTGGCAATAATGCAGTCCTCAATTTGGGCGCTTTTATTCGCCGGGACAATTATAACTACTATCCCAGCGAGAATCCTCTGGCCGATCTGGGGCCGGCCAACCTGCAAACTTCATCCATCGCGCAGAATCGCACACTAACTAATGCGGCGGTTCACTCCGATCTTTCTTACGCCAAGGGAATGAATACCTTCAAGGCCGGTGCGCAGTACGGGCAGACCTTCCTCCGCGAAAACGACAGCCTCGGCGTGGTGGAATCAATCTATAACTCGCCCTGCATGGATTTGAGCGGCAACCCTTTGCCGGGTTACTCCGATCCCACGGCTTGCGACGGCGTTGTTTCCCTCATCAATCCAAACTACCTGAAAGTCCTCGCGCCGTATGATCTAACTCGTGGCGGAAGTTATTATAAATTCAACGGCCGCGCGGACATCAAGGAACTTGGTTTGTTTGTTGAGGATCAGATTAAAGCGGGCAACTGGCTCTTCAATCTGGGGCTGCGCGAGGATGTGTATAACGGACTTACCGGCGCCAATCAGACGCAGCCGCGCGTGGGCATTGCCTATAACATCAAACCGGCCGCGACTGTGCTGCGCGTCTCCTATGCGCGCACGCTGGAAACGCCCTTCAATGAGAATCTGGTGCTATCCAGCACCGGCTGCTCGAATGCGGTGCTCTCGCCGATGCTGAACTGCTCGCCGGGCGTCTCCGGGACAATGCAACCCGGCTTCCGCAACGAGTTTCATGCCGGCCTACAGCAGGCCTTCGGCAGGCGTTTGGTCATCGGCGGCGAGTATATCTGGAAGTACACCCACAACGCATTCGACTTCAGCGTGCTGGGCAATACTCCGATCACTTTTCCCATCGACTGGCATAGCTCGAAGATACCCGGTTATGCCGTGCGCGCGGATATTCCGCAGTGGCATAGCTTCACCGCCTATCTCGTCGCATCGTCTGTAGCGGCACGTTTCTATCCGCCGCAGGTGGCCGGAGCCGGAGCTACCGTCGGCCAGACCGGTTTGCCCTTCCGCATCGATCATGATGAGAAGTTCAACCAGACAACCCACTTGCAATACACCTACTCGCGCGGCAAGATTCTGAATGGCTTGTGGGGCGGCTTCAACTGGCGCTATGACAGCGGATTGGTGGCCGGATCAACTCCATGCTATAGCCCGACGGACCCTAACTCTGCCTGTGCGAACAGTTCTGTCACACTGCCAAACGGCACGCAGGAAGTTGCGATGGTGGACAATAACATTCCTCCTACAGTGAATCCTGTAACTGGAGCTAACGTCTATCTCCCCTTGACTCTGGATGAAGAGTCGCAAGGTGGATTCGCCTGCAACGGAGTCAAGGCCAATGTGAACAATCCCGCGTCTTATTTTTCAACTTGCCCGGCTGCGGAACTCACCTCCAGCCTGATCGATATTCCCGCGCCCGGAAAAGGCGATAACGACCGCGACCCGCCTCGTATTCAGCATCGCAACCTCTTCGACGCTTCGCTCGGCAAGGATAACCTCTTCCACGCCAAGCGCTATAAAACGAATCTGGACATCACAGCGATCAATGTGATGAACAAGGACGCGCTATATAACTTTCTTTCCACCTTCAGCGGCACACACTTTGTAACTCCGCGCGCACTGACGGCCAAGGTTACTTTCAATTTCTAGTAAAGCCCATGGCGCGGCGGAAGGATATCCGCGCCACAATCAATAGTCGATCCTGATAAACTCATAACACAGTAAAGAATCAATGATATAGGGTGAATTTCGTGGTAAAATATTCTCAGAAGTTGTTCAAAACACAGCAATTTCCGGGGAAATCATGCGCCCTAAGAGTGAGTCCAGACACCCGCAACGTGAGCTGTTCCAGATTGATCTGGAGCAGTTGATTGACCTCACGCATCCGTTGGCAGTACTTGCGCAGAAGATTGATTGGAAACAGTTCGATCTTCTGTTAGGCGGCAGTTATCATCCCACCCAGGGAGCCCCCGGTACGCCGACGCGTCTGATGGTGGCGTTGCACTTTTTGAAATATCAAACCGATCTGAGCGATGAAGATGTGGTCGCGGGGTGGGTCGAGAATCCCTATTGGCAGCACTTCAGCGGCATGCGATATTTTCAGCATTCGATGCCGATCGATCCCTCCAGCATGACGCGTTGGCGCAAGCGTCTGGGCGAAACCGGAGCCGAACAGATGCTGCGCGAGACCCTTGCAGCTGGCATGCGCATGAAGGTGATCCGCCCGGCGGAGTTACAACGTGTCAACGTGGATACCACGGTACAGACCAAGGCCATTCGCTTCCCGACCGATGCGCGTTTGTATCATCGCTGTCGCGAGAGGCTGGTGAAAGAAGCACGTGCCGAAGGTCTCGAAATCAAGCAGAGTTATCAGCACGTGGGCAAGCGTCTGTTGATGCAATCCAGCCGCTACGCTCATGCCCGGCAGATGAAGCGTGCCCGCGCTTGTACGCGCCAGTTAAGGACTCAACTGGGCCGGGTGCTGCGCGAGATAGATCGTCAAGTTACAGAACCCTCGCGCAAGTTATCCGGTCTGCTGGAAACAGCGCGTCGCATTCATAGCCAGCAGAGGCACGACAAGAACAAGGTGTACAGCGTTCACGAGCCTGAAGCCGAGTGCATCGCCAAAGGAAAAGCGGGTAAGCCGTATGAGTTCGGCAACAAGGTCAGCGTCGCGGTCAGCAGCCGGGGCGGATGGTTCGTCGGGGCCAAGAGCTTGACTGGCAATCCCTACGATGGCCACACGCTAGCCGAGCAGATGAAACAAGTTAATAACTTGATCGGCGACATAGTTAGAGAAGTGCATGTGGACATGGGCTATCGCGGCCACGACTATGTGGGCAATGCCACGATCTATGTGGACAAACGACGGCGAGGCCGAACGCCAAAGACGCTCTGGAAAAGAATGAAACGCAGAGCGGCTGTCGAACCTAGCATCGGACATCTGAAGAACGAACACCGGTTAGAACGTAACCGGTTGAAGGGCGCTGCCGGAGATGCGATCAACGCCATCCTCTCGGCCGCGGCGATGAACTTCCACAAGTTGCTGAGAGCCTGTGAGGGCAAACTTGTCGCCCAAACCAGGGCTATTCTGGGCCGACTCCTGTACCAATCGACCTTCACCAGCTTCCTGATCGTCGTGCCATCTGCCTGAAATCGGCTTTTTCAGGATCGACTCAATAATGTTCAGGCCCGAAGCCCCGCTCTTGACCCATGAATTCAGAAGCCTCCAAGCCTCTTGCTCCCTCCAGCTCAGTGCCCCGGCATCAAGCCCCAGAGCATGACGAGCGTCATGCCGATGACGATGATGCTGGTGCTCCAGGCGATCCAGTTCCAGAGGCGGGAGTTCTTGTGTTCGCCCATCAGGTCGGCGCGGTTGATGAGCATCAGCATCAGGATGATGACCACTGGAAGCAGGACGCCGTTGAGGACTTGTGAAAGGATGGCGACATTGATCAGTTGCGCATCAGGCAGGAAGAGCACCGTGGCCGCGCCGCCCACGATGAGCAGCGTGTAAAGCCAGTAGAAGAAGGGCGCTTCCTTGAAGTGCTTATCGACACCGCTCTCGACGCCCAGGCCCTCGCAGACGGTGTAGGCGGTGGAGAGCGGGAGGATGGACGCGGCGAAGAGCGAAGCGTTGAAGAGACCGAAGGCGAAGAGGATGTAGGCGTATTCGCCGGCCAGCGGGCGCATGGCTTCGGCGGCGTCGGCGGCCGTCTGGATGGCGCCCATGCCGTGGACGTAAAGCGTGGCGGCGCAGGCCACAATAATGAACCAGGCCACAATATCCGTGAATAAGCTGCCGACGATAACGTCCAATCGCGAAGCGGCGTAGTCCTTGACGCGAATGCCCTTTTCGACGATGGAGGATTGCAGATAGAACTGCATCCACGGCGCAATCGTGGTACCGACGATGCCGATCGCCATGTAGATATAGGCCTTGTTGCCCCAAACAGAGCGTGCAGGAAGCTGCACGGTGGCCAACATAGCGTCATGCCAACTGGGCTGAGAAAGCACTCCGGCGAAGATATAAGCAATGTAAACAACGGAGGCGACGAGGAAGATTTTTTCCGTGCTCTTGTAGCTTCCTTTAACCACCATGTACCAGACCAGCGCGGCGCAGAAGGGAACGCTGACGAACTTGGATACATGAAATAAGTGCATCGAACCGGCGATGCCGATAAACTCTGTGACCACGTTGGTGTAGTTGACGATAACCAGCATCACCATCAAGATGAAGGTGAGGCGGAGGCCGAACTCCTCGCGGATCAGGTCGCTGAGGCCCTTGCCGGTGACCACGCCCATGCGGGCGCACATCTCCTGGACAACGATCAGGGCTATGGTAATGGGGATGATGGTCCAGAGGAGGGTGTAGCCGTATTGCGCTCCGGCTTGCGAGTAAGTGAGGATGCCGCCGGAGTCGTTATCGACGTTGGCGGTAATGAACCCGGGGCCGAGGACGGCCAAAAACAGCAATATCCGGATTCGCCAACGCTTCGCCATGCTCGGAGCTTCCTAAGGGGGATTCATAGGTTTCTTCTTTGACCATAACAGGCCGGGGCGGGGTGAGGCGAACCGGCGCGTTGAGGGAATATAGTAGAGTGGATTGCGGCTTTTGGAGGGACTGTGAATCTGCGCGGATGGAGCGGTAGGCTTGTGCTGCTTTTTGTTCTGGGATTTGCGGCGCGGCTTGATGCCGAGAACCCGGCGTCGTGGACCACGCCCTTTCCGCCCCACCACATCGCCGGAAATCTCTACTACGTCGGCGGCGAGGAGTTGACCGCCTATCTGGTCGTCACGCCGAAGGGAAACATCCTGATCAACAGCGGTTTTGACGCCAACGTTCCGCTGATTGAAAAGAGTATCACCCAGTTGGGCTTTCGCTTCGCCGACACGAAAATCCTGCTTATCAGCCAGGGACACAACGATCACTGCGCCAGCGCGGCGCTGGTGAAGAAGCTGACTGGCGCGCAGTACATGGTGATGGACGCCGATGTGCCGGTGGTGGAGTCGGGCGGGCGGAAGGACTTTCAATACGGCAGCCAGCCGGAAATGCGGTTTCCGCCGACAAAAGTTGATCGCGTTCTACATGATGGCGATACGGTTGCGCTCGGCGGCGCGGTGTTGACGGCTCACCTGACCGCCGGGCACAACAAGGGAACGACAACCTGGACAATGGACGAAGTAGAGGATGGCAGGACGCTCCACGTAGTCATCGTCGGCGGACCGAATGTGAATCCTGGCTACAAACTGGTGAACAACAAGGCCTACCCGCAGATCGCCTTGGACTTTCACAAAGGCTTTCAGGTGCTGAAGAGCCTGCCCTGCGACATCTTTCTCGGCGCGCACGGCGTCTACTATGGGCTGCAAGACAAGTATGCGCGCTGGAAGGCGGGCGACCGCAATGCCTTCATCGATCCTGAGGGCTACAAAAGCTTTGTCGCCGACCGCGAGCGGGCCTTCGAAGCGAAGTTGAAGCGGCAGGAGGCACGGGAGCCGTAGCAACTTCCACAGCCTCAGCCGCCCTTCAGGCGAGTAAAATCAAAGTGAAACCTGCCTCATCTCCGGCGCTGGAGGCCCTTTGCTCTACTGGCTGCTCTACGAAAAGCTCTTTCCGTTCTTTCACCCTTTTCGCGTCTTTCGCTACCTGACCTTCCGTACGGCCTTCGCATCCGGCACGGCGCTGCTGATTGCCCTCTTTATCGGCCCGTGGGTGATTCAGAAGCTGCGCGAGTTCCAGATCGGCCAATACGTACGCGACGACGGCCCGCAGTCGCACCTGAAGAAGACCGGCACGCCAACCATGGGCGGGGTGCTGATCGCCATCGCCATTCTGCTGCCCACAGTTCTGTGGAGCGACCCGGCCAATCCCTTTGTCTGGATCACCGTCTTTTCCACGCTGGCCTTCGGGGCGATCGGCTTTGCGGACGACTACATCAAAGTCGTCCAGAAGCGCAGCCTGGGCCTCACCGCGCGCGCCAAGCTGCTCTATCAGGGACTGGCCGGGGCCGGCGTGGCTGCCGCATTGGTGGTGATGCAGCAGTTCGGCAAGTTCTCCACGCAGTTGACCGTGCCCTTCATCAAGAGCTGGCATCCCAGTCTGCAATGGCACTGGCTGGGTGGAATTCCGCACCTGGGCTTTCTGGCTCTGCTGCCCTTTGTCGTCTGGGTCGTTGTCCTGCTGGTCGGCTCGACCAACGCTGTCAACCTGACCGACGGCTTGGACGGCCTCGCCATCGGCTGCACCATCATCGCCGCCGGGGCGCTCACCGTGCTCACCTACGTCAGCGGCCACGTGGTCTTTGCCGATTACCTGGAACTCCAGCGCATGCCCATGGTGAGCGAGCTGACCGTCTTCTGCGGGGCGATGGTCGGCGCGTCGATTGGCTTTCTCTGGTACAACGCCCACCCGGCCGAGATCTTCATGGGCGACGTGGGTTCGCTGGCGCTGGGCGGGGCCATCGCCACCGTGGCCATCATCATCCGCCAGGAGCTGCTGCTGCCCTTCATCGGCGGCATCTTTGTCCTGGAGGCACTCTCGGTGATCTTGCAAGTGGGCAGCTACAAGCTACGCAACAAGAAGAGAATCTTCAGGATGGCCCCGCTCCACCACCACTTCGAGCAGCTCGGCTGGGCCGAGTCCAAGGTCATCGCCCGCTTCTGGATCGGCGCCCTGGTGTTTGCATTGTTTGCACTTACTACGCTGAAATTGCGTTGAACAAGGCCCGTGCGGCGCAAAATAGAGAAAGCCGCTAGGAGAAGGTCATAAAATGACCACCAAGTTCTTAAGCCAGGACATTTGGCCTGAAATCACCAAGGCTGTGCGTGAAACCAAGAAGCCCTGTTTCGTGGCCGTTGCTTATTTCGGAGCGGGATCGAGCAGTCGTTTGCCACTATCGATGGATAGTCGCCTTGTTGTCAATGCCAGCGAAGGAGCCGTTAAATCTGGACAGACCTGTCCGGAGGATTTGCTGAAGTTGGTTCAGCGCGGGGTAATGGTTTACTGTGTGCCCAATCTGCACGCCAAAGTCTTCATCGTGGGGCGAATGGCATATATTGGTTCGAACAACGTGTCAAATAACTCCGCTTCAATGTTAATGGAAGCAGCTGTTCGCACAACCGATCCGAGCGTAGTCAGTTCAGCGCGCACTTTTGTGAAAGGCCTCTGTCTGAATGAATTGACACCTGAAATCCTGAAACAATTGAGTACGCTCTATCAACCACCGAAGTTCCCGCCCGCTAACAAGACCAAGGGAAAGATGGAGGGAACATCGAGTCGTCCAGCGCTACCTCGTTTTTTGCTTGCTCAACTAGTGGAGGGGGATTGGTCTCAGCGTGAACAAGAAATCTATGAGGCAGGATTGCCAGAGGCAAGGAAGCATCGTAAACATCCACGAAGTTGGATAATGGATAAATTTCCGTGGTACGGGAAAGGTACTTTTGAAAAGGGAGATTCTGTTCTTCAGGTCACAGAGAATAGTGATGGAAAAATCTTGGTAACACCTCCTGGTAAGGTCATTCATGTAATGCCAAAGGAGTATGTTGGAAATAAACTAGTTTCTTTTGTTTATATTGAACGACCGGAGCGTCGCCGACGTCGTATCGATACATTGGCAAAAGCAATTGGGTGTGATGAAAAGAAATTAAGACAAAATGGGCTTATACGTGATCGCTCACTCGCGCAACAACTATTGAACACTTGGGCGGTCAATTTATGATTACAACGAAAACAAAAACAGATTTTGAGGATTGATTGCGATGCTGGATCTCAAAAACAAAAAAGTACTCGTCGTCGGACTGGGAAAATCCGGCCTTTCGGCGGCGTTGTTTCTCCGCCGGCGCGGCGCGCAGGTCACCGTCTCCGACGTGCGCTCGGCTGAGCAGTTGGCCAAAGAGATTCCCGCGCTGATCGAGGCCGGCATCATGGTCGAGGCGGGCGGCCACGGCCTGCTCACCTTCCGCCGCCAGGATCTGATCGTCATCAGCCCCGGCGTGCCGCTGGATACGCCCGAACTCGTCCAAGCTAAAAACCTCGGCCTGCCCATCATTGGCGAGCTGGAGCTGGCCGCGCGCTTCCTCAAAGGCAAGACTCTGGCCGTCACCGGCTCCAACGGCAAGACCACCACCACCACGCTGCTGGGCGAAATCCTCTCCAGCGCCGGGCTGCCCACGCTGGTCGGCGGCAACATCGGCCTGCCGGTCGTCGAGCTGATCGATCCCAGCACCGACGAGAGCTGGTCGGTGCTGGAGGTCTCCAGCTTCCAGCTTGAAACCACCGTCGAGTTTCATCCCACCATCGCTGTCATCCTCAACATTACGCCCGATCATCTGGACCGGCACGGCAGCTTTGAGAGTTATGCCGCGGCCAAGGAGCGCATCTTTGCCGCGCAGACCGCCGCGGACTTCCTGGTATTGAACGCCGACAATGTTCGCGCCGCGCAATCCGCCGCTCGATCGTCCGCTCGCGTCTATCTCTTCTCCGTCGAGCACTTGGTCGCCCAGGGCGCGTGGCTAGACTGTGGCGAGGTGGTCTATCGCGCCGCTCCGGATGCGGAGACTGAATGGATCATGCCGTTGAGCGGAATCACCCTAAAGGGCACGCACAACATCGAGAATGTGCTGGCCGCGGTCGTCGCGGCGCGGCTGGCTGGTGTTCCAGCTGAGGCCATCCGCCGCGCCGTCGAGAGCTTTCAGGCCGTCGAGCATCGCCTGGAGTTTGTCGCCACCCGCAATGGCGTCCAGTACTACAACGACTCCAAGGCCACTAATGTGGACGCCACTGCCAAGGCCATCGCAGCCTTCAGCGGAGGAATTCATCTGATTCTCGGCGGCAAGGACAAAGGCTCCGACTACACCGAGCTCTCCGATCTGCTGCGCGAGCGCGTGTCCGCCGTCTACACGATTGGAGCGGCGGCGGCCAAGATCGAATCGCACCTGCGCGGTGTTGTTTCCTTGCACTCCTGCGAGACGCTGGACAAGGCCATCCGAATCGCCGCAGATGCCGCGCGTTCCGGCGAGGTGGTGCTGCTCGCCCCCGCCTGCTCCAGCTTCGACCAGTTCGAAAACTACGAGCAGCGCGGGCGCGTCTTCAAGCAACTGGTCAAGGAGCTGAGGGACTAAACAGGTTGACAAGTTGACAAGTTAACAACCTGTCAACTTGTCAACCTGTAGACTTCTCTTCACCACCCCACAACATAATGGACTGACAGACATGGCAATGCGCGCGGGCGTCGACAAATGGCTCTTCTTCACCACTGTCCTGCTGGTCGTCGCGGGCTTGGCGATGGTCTTCTCCGCCTCGGCCGTCATTGCCCAGGAGAACCATCACTTCTTCTTTACCATGGCTGGCAAGCAGGTCTGCTGGGCCGCCCTTGGGCTGGCGGTCATGCTGCTTCTCTCCTTCATCGACTACAACCTCTATAAATCTCCGCTCTTCGTTTACACAGCGCTGGCGGTCACCACTTTCTTGCTAGTGGTGGCTTTGCTCTTGCCCGCCATGAAAAACACCCATCGCTGGATTCGCATCGGCAGCATCGTCACCTTCGAACCCGCAGAGATCGCCAAGCCGGTCCTCGTTCTTTTTTTGGCCTGGTTCCTCTCCACACGCCTGGATAAAATGCACGAGGGCAAAAAGACGCTGCTGCGCGCCGCGCTGATCCCGCTGGTCTTTTGCTTGCTGATCGCTCGCCAGCCCGATCTGGGCACCGCCCTGGTGCTGATCGGCGTCACCGGCCTGATGCTCTTCCTGGCCGGAATGCCGTGGAAGTATCTCCTCGTCGGTGTCTGCGTGGTGCTGCCGCCGCTGGCCGCAATGCTCATCTTTGTTCCCTGGCGCCTCGCGCGGATGATGGTGTTTCTCCATCCAAATTGCGACGCCAAGGTGCTCAACGGCCCCGCCTACCACGTCTGCCAATCGCTGATCGCCGTCGGCGCGGGCGGCGTCACCGGCCACGGCTTCATGAACGGCCAGCAAAAGCTCTTCTTCCTCCCCGAGGCCTCCACTGACTTCATCTTCGCCAATATCGCCGAAGAGATGGGCCTGATCGGCTCGCTCGTCATCGTGGCGCTCTTCGTCACCTTCGCCGCCCGCGGCCTGCGCACCGCCTTCCGCTCCCTCGATCCCTTCGCCCGCCTCGCCGCCTTCGGCATCACCCTAACCATCCTGCTCCAAGCCTTCTTCAACATCAGCGTAGTCCTCGCCCTCCTGCCCACCAAAGGCATCCCCCTGCCGCTGATCTCGTCCGGCGGAACCTCCGTCTTCTTCACCCTGGCCAGCATCGGCGTGCTGCTGAATATTTCCCGGAAGGCGGATTGATAAAGGCCCATAAAATATGAATGCCGCCCGAAGGCGGCATTCGACTACCCGGAGCACATATCGACGGAGCGACAGGGCTTCATCCGGGTACACTGGAGTAGTCTAGCACTCTTCAGTGTCAAGGGGGTAACGTTCGACAAATGCTCATCGTGTTGGATACTTCGGTGCTGGTTGCGGGGCTTCGCTCACGGTTAGGCGCGAGTGCGGCGCTTCTCAGGGAAATTGCCGCAAATCGGGTAGAACTCGTCGCGAGTCCGGCGCTATTTCTGGAGTATGAGGCAGTTCTCAAGCGGGAAAAGCATGGCCTTCCTTTGCAATATGTGGACGGTTTTCTTGCGGAGCTGGCGCTCTGTATTTATCCGGTGGAGGTTCGCTTCGTGTGGCGGCCTCAGTTGACCGATGCAGACGACGAAATGGTGCTGGAAGCGGCGATCAACGGGCAGGCCGAGGCGATTGTGACGCATAATAGAAGAGACTTCGAGCGCGCGGCTGAACGCTTTGGGATTGCGGTCTTGTCGCCGGCGGAATTGTTTGAGCAGATCAAGCAGAAAGGGAGGGAAGCATGACGCGTGTCTTCGATCTACCGAATTCGCTCGTGAAACGGGCCGAGGAACTGGCGCGGGAAGATGGTGTCTCTCTGGATATTTGGGTGACCTCCGCGTTGGCGCAGAAGATCGGCGCTGTCGAGACCGCCGCTGCCTTCTTCCAGCGCCGCTCCGCAGGCGCGGGCAAAGGGCTGAACGCCTACCTCGACCTCATTCCAGATCACCCACCAATGCCGGGGGACGAGTTGCCGATGGCGTGAGCGCCTGCGGTGCTGCCAAAGGCTCGCTTGTCGCTCGCATGGGGTTCATGATCTTCCACCCTTCGCAAAGTACGCGAAGGATAGGGTGCCTGGCCGAACAGAACTCTTCGGGATAGCCTTGATAGGATATTGCCCGTCGAGCACCTGCGCAAAGCGCCGTAGTTAGTATTTGCGGTATCCTTTGATGTAATGTGTACAGGAGGCTAGCCGTGGATTTCAACGTTGAGATGTCCGATGATACGTTGCTTTCTCGTTTACGCAACGAAGAGGATCACTTCGTCGAGAGAAAGACGACTAGCGATATAAATGATTGCGTCAAGACCGTAGTGGCTTTCGCGAACTCTGCGCCGATTGGAATGCCATGTGTGTTGTACGTTGGCGCATATGACGATGGGAGTTTTGAACAGAAGACAATTGACTTCGATTCGATCCAGAAGAGTCTCAATAACAAACTGAAAAGTGTCTATCCTCGTGTTCCCTATGTCGCACGGGTTCTCAATAGCGGCGTGAACCAAGTTCTAGCTGTGATTGTGGTGGGAAGTGAATTTCGTCCGCATTTCGCGGGTCCGTCATATATCCGCATCGGATCAGAATCGAAGGAGGCAACGACAGAACAACTCAGTCTGTTGATTGCTCAGCGCAGTAGCAAGTTCTACCGGATTTCACTCGACATCGGTAAACAGGCCACGATAAAAACGAAGAATATATTTGGAAATAACACCTTCAGTGAGATGCAAGATATTGCAAGCATCGTCGATTGCAATGAATCATGGATCACGGTGCAGTTTGATGGGACGCGGATAGATTCGTACCCGTTGTCGAGTGTAGAACTGAGTTACGACAACAACGCGAAGCGATTACTATTACACGTGACAAGATATCAGAGTTATTGACGAATTCGGCGGGTGACCCACATCCGGCGGGTGGCCAGGGTCCAGGGGAAAAACTCAGTTCTCCCATAAACGATGGGTGCCCCCGGTCTCGATTCTGAGACCGGGGAGTCCACGAACCTCACCCCGTCGTCTTTCCTGATCCCTGACCCCAGACCCTTGTTCCCTGCATTTGCATATAATTACGCACGGTTCCTGCATACTATCCATGAGAAAGGATCACCGACGGAAAGGAAACTCCATCAGCAAACGCAGGGTGCACTACGCTCTTTGGAGACCTTCACTTTCCTAATCTCTGATCCCCCTACTCACAGTCTACCGATCATCAACCCCTGTTCACTGACCACTGTTCACGGATCCCTGTAAATGAACTCTGCTCACTGTGAACGCAACCCACCCCCCTAGGCTGTTCCAGTCGTTTTTCGCGCAGGAATTGCGTGTAAGACGCCCGGTATCAATCAGATAACTTTTCTTTCTATTGATTAAACAGTAACCGAAAACCCATCAAAACCACTCTTTTTTCGCCGCAAGTGGCTGCTTTGGGATAAAAAGCCTGCGTTATCGCCCCTTTTGTGCGCCTCGCCTTCGCCCTCTTGACAAATCTATTGCTCCGAGGAGGCCTCCATTCGGTGAGTGGCTCCCACCCGCCTGCGCACTCTCATGGACCTGCCGCGCTCAATCTTCGTCTGCCGGTCGCCCGCTACTGAGCCCTTGTCACCGGTTTCCATCTGCCTGCGTAGATCAAAGTTGGTCTGTTTCTATCCGTCGGCCATGTCTCGGTCCAGTGGCATTTGACCCCCGGTCCTATCAATTGCTAGACTGTAACTGCGGGGTGGAGCAGCCCGGTAGCTCGTTGGGCTCATAACCCAAAGGTCGCTGGTTCAAATCCAGCCCCCGCAACCATTTAGCCGTAAGGCCAACCCCAGATAACCCCAAATAACAGCACCTCTCAAAATGCCGAGGGGTTTCTGGCGTGTTGCAGGGCACTTTGCAGGGCTATGCGCTCCTCAGTGCCATCCTGACCACCTTGCTGTTGGCCTCACGCTTGGCCGTCATCAAAGCGTTTCCGTACACATTCATCGTTGTTGAGATTTGGGCGTGCCGCATCAGCTTCTGTTGCACTCCCATGGGCGCTCCGCTGTCATCCAGCCACGACCGGTAAGTGTGGCGGAATGTGTGCCATCCAACCCCGTTATACTTGCCGGCTGCCACCCACCGCTCCTCGTGTATCGGGAGCCGCTTGCCGTTCGGAGTCAGGCTATCTTGCCAGCACCAAACGCCGATACCAGCCCCGCACGAGGGACATTCCACCAGACAGCATCCAGCCGGACGAATATAGTCCTGCTGAGCTGGGGCCGTGTGGTAATGACGCCAGGTGACCGGGCTGGTGAAGACCAGCTCTGACCCCATAAATGGGGTTCTTTTCGCCGCCAGAGCCGTCCGAGCATCCTCTTCGGACTTGTACTTCCAGTCCAGGAGGATCGCCGCGAAGTCGGGATCAAGAGGAAGATCGTCCTCCGAGTATTCCGTCTTTACGATCTTCACCCGACCGTGGACGACTGCCCGGACAACTCTCATGCTCAAGTTCTCGAAGTCGATGTCCTGCCATTCAAGCGCCAGCACCTCTTCGGCCCGAAGGCCGGTGCACTGCGCCACCACCACCATCGTTCGGTAGGGCTGTGGCAGCAGTTCGAGGATTTGGTAAAACTGCTCGACGGTGAGGACGATTGGCTTCTTTTGGCGTTTACTGATCCCTTTGATCTCAACCAGTTGCATTGGATTCCGCTGCCACTCGACCATCTCCCACAACATGGCTTTCTCAAATAACCGATGCATGAGAGCCTTGACGTGACCTTTGGTCTTCGGCGCGGCGTCCATTTTCTTTAGCCATTCCTGGACCTGAAGAGGCTTGATCCGCGTGATACGGGTGCCACCCCACTTCTCACGAAGCTGCTTGATAACGCTCAGATACGAGCTGGCAGTCGAGTAGCTCAGTTCCCCGTCGAGGCTGCTTCGATCGCCGGGGCGAAGTTGCATAATTTCAAGCAGTTTCTCCTCCTCGACAAAACGATCCAGTACGGCGTTGAAGCTTGGCTCCAGAATGGCCTGGGTTGGATTTTCCGAGTTGAGTTTGAGCACAAAGGCCTCCAGATGCCGCTCGACCGCGACCTGCGTGGGAAACCTGTCTGTGCCTAGAAACATTGATTTTCGTTTGCCGGTTATGGGGTCCTGATAACGGTACTCCCAGGCCCATTGATTGTCGGCCCGCGCAATCTTGCGCAGGGTGCCTCGCTGAAATCGTTGCCGTCTGAACTTCAAGGAAATCACTCCTGTCCAGTCAGAGCAACGCGGTTGGTTGAATTTGAGTTTAATCCATTCTCCAGCCAGATATTCAGCGAACTGACGCGGAACCTCCACCGCTTTCCGACCTTAAAGGCCGGAATCTTTCGGGATCGGGCCATTCCTTCGAGCGTCTTCCAGTGCATCCCGAGCAAACACGCAGCTTCGTGGAGTCCAAGCAGATCTTCAAAGAGACCGGTTGCCGGATTCGCCGCCTCAGACATTCTCGATGGTGCTTGTTGCCCAAAATTCAATGATGTCGCCGGATATGCCATTCGTCCCTCCATTACCGGACCGCACGGTCTTCATTGGTCTCGAACTCAGGCATCATGTCCTTCTTTGCCACCTCGGTCAAATTGGCAGCAAAAAATCAGAAATCGAGAAATATATTCTTAGACAACATCGGATTTGACCGAATTTCGATATGGACACATCCTCTTTTCGTTCGAGGCCGCCGGCCTCAGACGGGGTGGTCATTCAGTTGACCGTAGGAGAGGACTGAGGATGTTCGATTCGCTTGAGGAACTTGCCAGCAAGATCGCGGCAACGGGCTACTTCATTGACCCCGTGATGACCCAGGTTGTCTTCCTGGCCGCGAAGTTGCAGAAACCGCTGCTGCTTGAAGGACCTGCGGGGAGCGGCAAAACGCAGCTCGCGGTTTCGGTTGCGCAAGCGGCCGGGACGCATATTGAGCGGCTGCAATGCTACCGCGGGGTCACGGAAGACAAGGCTATCGGGCGCTTCGACGAGAGCCTCCAGCGGCTCTACATGGAGTTCTCGAAGGGGAACGGAGAGAGCGGGAACTGGCGCGAGTTGCAGGCCAACCTCAAGGGGCGCGATTTCTTTCGGCCTGGTCCGCTGATGCGGGCGCTCGAATGCGAGAAACCATGTGTGCTATTGATCGACGAACTCGACAAGGTGGATGAGGGTTTCGAGGCTCTGCTGCTGGAGATTCTGTCCGCCTGGCAACTCTCAATCCCTGAGTTTGGGACGGTAGAGGCCAAGAGCATTCCGTTTGTGGTGCTCACCAGCAATGAGGAGCGGCGGTTGGGCGATCCGATCCGGCGACGCAGTTTGTATGTGCGGGTCGAGCATCCTACGCCGGAGCGCGAGGCGGAAATCATTGCCAGCCGTACACCGGGGGCTGGCGTCGAGTTTCACCGGGAGATCGCGGGCATTGCTCGCTCGTTCAGAAATTATTCGCTGGAAAAGCCGCCATCGGTCTCGGAGATGATCGACTTCGCCAATGCGCTGCGGTTGATGGGCAGCGATCATGTGACGGAAGAGCAACGGGATGTACTGCTTCCCTTCCTGGCCAAGACCGAGAAGGACCGTCGCCATCTGCTGCTGCGCGAGGGATTCCAGAGTTTGCTTGTCGATGGGGCGCGGTATGCGCAGGATCTCGATCCTTCAGGAGGCGACGCGCTATGAAATGGCTTCTTGCGCTACTTATCATTTGCTCCAATTGCTGGCTGGGGGCAAGCGAACACTGCTCTTGCGGAGAACTGCGTGCGGCACTACGCCAGCCATTACGGCGTGCCTGCCGAGTTGGTTGCTGCATTCATTGATGTCGAGTCGCGCTGGAATCCACGCGCCGTGTCCAGCAAGGGCGCTCTCGGCTTGATGCAACTGATGCCAGCGACTGCGCGGCGCTTTGGCGCATACCAGCCCTTCGACCCAGAGCAGAACATTGCGGCTGGTACGCGCTATTTGACCACGCTGATGTGGGAGTTTCACGGCGATCTGAGGCTTGTGGCCGCGGCCTATTACGCCGGTGATCGATGGGTCGGCAAGCGGCAACTCGACTACAACAACCCGGATGTCATCGCTTACGTCGAATCGGTTCGGCGTCATTATGTGGCGCGCAAGCTCGCTGCAAATTCATTGCACAGGAGGTAACTCGAATATGAGACTTCGCTGGTTTTTCCCTTTCGCAGTGCTGCTTCCACTGCGTCTGTTCGCTGCTGACGCCCCATAACGCCGTCAAGCCGCGCGTTGCGACGATCACCATCAACCCGTCGGAGGTGACGACGTTGCACCTGCGACCAGAGTTCGAGTCGACGATCCATATGCCGGAGGAGATCACGTCGGTGATTCTTGGCAGTCCCGGCAACTTCAAAGCGGAACACAACGAGGGCGAGCCGGAGTATGTGTACGTGAAGCCCATCACGAAAGAGGCCGCTGAATCGAACCTTTTGATCGCGACGAAATCCGGCCTGCATGTGACGCTGGAGTTGATCAGCGATGGGGTTGGCGCGAGCGGGTCTGCTCTGCCGGTTGACTTCTTGATTGAGTACCGCACATCCAGGAGTTTCCTGATCGCTGGCAGTGCAGGCGCGGAGCACACGAGAGTCGAACCCACAGGCATCGCGTCGTCCTCTGACTCAGCCACGGATTCCCGCCGCAGCGAAACCGCTCTCTGCTATCGACGAAGAGTATGAGTTTTTGATCGCAACAAAATCTGGACTGCATGTGACATTGGAGTTGATCAGCGATGGGGGTGGCGTGAGCGGCTCTGCTCTGCCTGTTGACTTCTTGATTGAATACCGCACGGCGAAAAGTTTTCTGATCACTGGCGGTGCAGGCGCGGAGCGCGCGCGAGTAGAGCCCACAGGAACAGCGTCGTCCTCAACTCAACCTCGGGTTAGCGCGACAGCGAAACCGTTCTCTGCAATTGACGAAGAGTATGAGTTGCAGATGCGAGTCAATGCGCCAGCATGGACGAAATGGGAGGGCAAACAGATTGAAACTTCGCTCGGCGACATACGCCAATGGAGCAATGAGACGGTCATATCGTTCTCGATTCTCAATGCCTCCGATCAGCCAGTGGAGGTTGTGCCGCCGCAAATTCAGATCAGCGGTCGCGCGGCGAGGAAGAAGAAAAAGGAAGGCAAGAGTCTGACTGCCGATCAGCTACTGATTCGAGAGTACCGACTGAGCACGACAAGGATCGAGGCCGGGGCGCGCGCGGATGGAGTCGTCGTCTTCGATCGCCCAAACTTCAAACAATCGACGGAGAAGCTTTTCCTTCAGATTGCGCAGGCCGACCAGGTGGACTGGCCGATACTTATCCGTCTGCCCTTCACGCCGCCCATCGCCGGCGGAGCACGGTAGGACCCGACCCAGGAAAAGGAGATGCTATGAACAGCGAAGAAAACAATGGATCGAGGATTGCCCAGTTTGACAATGAGGATTCTGTGGAAGCACCGCGTCCGCATCCTCCGCTTCCGACGGAACCCGCACTGGCTGAAGACCGCGCGGATGCGCAACAACCCACGGGCCATGCTACGAGAGAAGGCAGCGACGGCAAGTCCGGCATTGAGAAGAGCAAGCTGATTATGCTTGGCGGCGGCTTGCTGGCTGCCGTGCTTTTCCTTGCTCTCACGAGCCTGGTCCATCACTCGTCAGCAACGAAGAAGACGGCCGAAAAGCAGCCAGGAAATCCCACGCAGCAGCAAACGCCAACCCAATCCAAGGGAAGCGTCACGCCTTTGATGGAAACCGTTCAGACCAGCGCTCAGGAGAATACTTCCGGGCAGGTACATCCGGGCGACATCAAACGCACTAGCACTCCGGCACCGGGCGCGGGCGATAACTCGGGCGCTGCGGTGCTTGCAAAGCCACATGCGGGGAGCGCGGCGGGCGCAAACACATTGGGCGCCATCCCATCGTTCTCCGACACACAGCAGAAGTGGGAGGAGCCGCAACCGTATGGCGAAACCGGCCACGCATCGCTTGTTCAGGTGCAGCAATCGCGGAATGCTTTGAAGGAAGCATCGCTGGTTTTTGTGCGCGCGCCTGTGCAGTCGCAGCCTACGGGCACTGTGACTCACGCGTCGGCGGATACGGGGCCGGTGCTGGAGATGACGCCCGGTTCGCGGATTGAGGCGAAGTTGGAAACGCAGATTTCGAGCGCGGTTCTGGTGCCGGTTGTGGCCGTGGTCGAGTACACCTATGCGATCGGCGACCGCATCGTTGTGCCCGCCGGCGCACGCGTCTACGGGCAGTTGCAGCAGGTGGACCGGTCTGGATTCGTCGGCGTGAAGTTCGATGAGATCGAATTGCTGGATGGGCAGCGGGAGAAGATCGAAGCCATCGGCGCAGGGCTTGATCTTGGGCCGATCAAGGGAAACGTGTACGGGAAGAACACAGGCAAGAACTTCCTGATTAAGGCTGCATCGGGTGTTGGTTCGCTGGCCGCGATGCTGGTGGGCAACAACTCCGGCGCTGCCTTCTCTGAAGGGGACCTACTGCGCCAAAGAGTGGCGGAGAACGTCGGCAACGCTGGCGACTCGGAAATGATGAGCATGAATGCAACTAGCAGAATTGTCGTCTCGGTCCCAGCCGACACGAAGATCTACATCGTCTTTACCAAGCATGATGAGAGCAAGACTGGGCTGCACAGAGTGGCTGGCCAATAGACCCACGCTACCTGCATTCCATGCCCCGGCGTCAGAACCGGGGCATTTTTGTGGCTGGTTGCGTACCTGACTGGTTGTGTGCCTGACCGCCGCGAGCCAGCGCGTCAGGCATGATTCAGATTCCGATCATGACCCGGTTAGCGTGGCCTTTCGGGCAGACTTTTGACCAATTATCGGTCCAGTTATGTCATTGTGCGTTTGACATAAAACCGTTCCCGATATGTCACTGTGCGTTTGACCAATAATCGGTCCAGATGTGTCATTGTGCGTTTGACTCATAATCGGTCCGGTTGTGTCACTGTGCGTTTGACCAATAATCGATCCCGATATGTCATTGTGCGTTTGACATATTTCCGCACGGCGCTCTCGGCGATCCTGTGACGGAGACATCTATACTCTGCGAGGCTATGTTTGGCCATCGCAAGGATTTGGCGGCATTTGCGACTGACGAGACGCCTGCTGTACGAGTGTCGGCTTGAAGTGCAGATGCTCCTCGACAGGGAGATGTCACCAAGGCACGCTCATGCTGTGGCCGCGATTTCCCTCGCCACCTCTATATAGATGGGCATCACGGACGCCGATCAATGTATGCAGGCAATTTGACCGAATCCCGATTCGGCCTCAACTTCTCTTCTGACACGGATGCCCCGAGCAGCCGCGTCCAGGAGAGTGAGTCATGAAAACCGCATTGGCCTTCTGGCGGGGCTCGACAGCACCTGCCGTATCTCGATCAACCTTTCAGTATCCCGGCGCGATCAAGTGGAGACGCATCTCTCTGCTATTCACGCTTTGGATCATTCTCGCCGGCAATCTCGTCGCGCCATTCGCGGTCACCGCGCAAAACCTCGGCACATCGCCACAGTTCGGCAAAGCAGTACAGGGCCAGCAGGCGACCACGGTCGAAGGCACGGTCCTCAACATCGTGAACTGGGGCTGCAACGTGATTGCCCCGGTGATTGCGATTGCGTGCCTTGGCATCGCCGGTTGGCATTTCAAGAGCGGTCGCGGCTACATGGGATGGGGCGTCACCGGCGTTGCACTGCTTGTGATCTCTGGACTCGGACGCATGGCCGAGGGCTTCATCACGCAAGCTCAGGGCATTCAATAACGAGGTAAACACGCGATGCCTGTGCCGCAATTCCTTTCCGATCTTCTTCAACTGCTGTTCGATCTGGCAGTGCCAGCGGCGTTTTGCACGCTGGCTGCCGCGGGGGTGAGCCTGCGACATGAAGGAGGCACCAACTTCCACATCAATGGCAAGACTGGGAAGTGGGTGCTTTGGACTGTGATTCTGCTGACACTTCCCCAGCTTCTTTCGTGGATTGCGGCGCAGGGCATCACCGTTCCATCGGCGAGCGGATCGGTTGGAACAAGCTGGCTCGCCAGCATGGAATCGGTCTTCAAGAACTTTGTCAATCAAATCATTGTCGCGAAACTGGTGCCGGTCATTGCAGGGTACTTCGTACTCAAGGCGACGCTCGATACGGCAGCGGGAGAAAACCCGTTGCCATCCATCATTGCCGCGCTGTTTCTGATGTCGCTCTCGGCTACGATGCAACTCTTTCAGGGCTGGAACTCCGGCGGCCAATACGCGACGACCGACATGCTCGGCTCGCTCTGGAACTACATCGTGGGGCAGATCATGCCCGCGGCGGCTGGACTTGCGTGTGTGGGCGCAGTTGTGAACTTCGTGCGGCACAGGCCGTGGACGCGGCTTGTCTTTTCAGCGATCGGGTTTCTGTGCGTAACCGGTTTGCTCAAACTCTTTCAGGCGATGGCGGCGTAAGGAGGATGCGATGAGTCTCGATGGCGCAGTTGTAAACCTTGCCTCGTGGGCCGGGAACGTCATGATGCCGACGATGGCTGGCGCGTTCTTTGCCGGGGCCGTTTATCGCTACAGCAAAGGCGGTCAGTTCGAGCAACTTCTCTATGGTGGGTTCGCATCGTTGATGTGCTCTGGGATGTTGCGCGCACTTGAGGGATTTGTGCAGAACGCTGGACCGACAAGCGCGGATGGCTATTGGACGGCGGTGATGAACCTGGTGAACTGGGTTGCAAACGTGATCCTGCCGATCTTTGCGCTGACGCAACTTGCTGCGATGGCGATGCACATGGGCGGTGTCGTTTCAGAGATTTATCCAGGCTCCACTTGGATACGCAAGTTCATCGCGGCGATAGGCGCACTGATGGTCTCTGGAATCGTCCGCTTTGCCGAGTCGATGGTCACGCAAGCACATGGAATTTGAGGAAGCCAAAAACAGGAGAATGCCAATGAGCCTCGATCTGACGCCTGTTCATCGCAACCTGCACACCAAGGTCACATTTCTTGGATTGGAGTTCGAGGACTTGATCCTGGTGCTTGCGCTTGCAGCGGTGATGAATATCTTTGGTCACTTTGTCACCGGAAATGCAAAGATGCTGGGGATGCCGCTGAGTCTGTTTATGGAATTTGTTGTGCCGTTTCTTGCAGTGCCGTTTTTGATTCTGTTCAAGTACGGCAAGCCGCGCGGCTATTTGACGGACCTTATCAAGTCTTTGATTGCGCCGCACGCCTGGTGCGCACTTGAGCGAGATTCAGAGTTGGTGCAGCCTTACATCGTTGACGACGAGGAGTGATTCTATGCGGACCTCATTTCAAACCCGCAAAGACGGATCGATGGCGATTGATGCCGATGCCGAGGCGGCCCGCGTGATCTTCGCGAGTGTGCTCTTCGCAGCGCGATTCCATGACACGATTACACCGCTTGTGCCTCTGGCGCAAAAGGCGCTCGACGCGGCTGGAAAGGATGCCAATGACCAACGCAGAACGCGATAAGAAGATGAAGGTTCCAGCCGTGTGCGAATTGTTGCCACTGCGCGACCTGCCTCAGGGCGATAACGTCATGGTGCGCACGAATGGAGCCTTTGTCGCCGGCTATGAATTGAAGGGTGTGCTCTCTTACTTCGCTACCGATGAGGACCGCAATCATTCGAAGTCGATGCTGGAGGCGCTGATCCGCGGAGTGCCCGATGTGAGTATGCGGATTCAGTTCCGCTACGAGATCTCCGAGCATCTGGGATTTCTGTTTGATGACTATGTGAACCAGCAGCGCACTCATAAAGCAGAGGTCTTGGCGCTCGACGCACATCGGCTCAAGATGTGGAAGCTCAAGGAGCAGAGCGGCTTCTACTTTGAGAATAGGCTTCATGTGTACTTCATCTGGGACCCGCGCATTCATACCAAGCTGTACCACTCAGCGCAGCAGAACCGCGCCATGCATAGCAGACTGCCTGGCGGCTTCACGCTCAGCCAGAAGAAAGCAATCCAGCGAACGAGCAAGGAGCACGACACCTATCTTGCCGAACTCGAATCGATTCTGCGCGGCATTGAAAGCTCGATGGAGACGGCGAATCTTTCGCCGCGCCGGCTTTCGACCCAGGAACTCTTCGAGGAACTGAAATATGCGCAGCACCCGACGCGGCGCGATCGACGCCCTTGCTATCCAGGCGAGGATCTGATCCAGTATCGCTCCGCGCGCGAGCAGGCGACCGAGGCCAGCATTCTGAACGAGACGGAAACGTACTTGAACGTTGATGGATACCTCTATTCAGTAGTGAGCCTCAAGGAGTTGCCCGATGCGACATTTCCAGGGGTGTTGCAAAGGTTCTCGACCTTGGGTTTCCCGGTGGTCATCAGCGCGCAGGTGTTTGTTCCCGACCAGGTGAAGGTTCTCAAGGGATACAAGAAGCGCCTGCAGAAGATGATTGCCGCGCAGAAGGATGCAAATGGAAACTTCAAGTCGAATCCAGAGGCCGAGGTTGCGCAGGCTCAGTTGATGCAAGTGCAACGGGACATCATATCGAGTTCGCTGAAAACCGCGAAGCTGAGCCTGTCGGTTGTGGTGCGCACCTCTCAGCCGGCGGTGACATTCGGGGATCTCGAACGGGCAGAGCGTGATCTGGCCAACCGTACCCAGGAAGTTTTGAACGCCTTCACCCACATGAACGGCGCCAAGGCCGTCGTCGAAACGATTGCCAAGCGCCGCCTCTTTATCGGAACGCTGCCAGGAATGGGAGAGAGCGACAAGCGTGAGCAGGATATGTTGACGCCGAACGCCGCCGATCTCGTTCCCGTCGAGATGCCCTGGACCGGCACACGCAAAAGTCCACTGATTCTCTTCGAGACGCCTTACCGGCAACTGATTCCGTATTCGATGTTCGATCCCGATCTATCGGATGCAAATGGATTGCTGATGGCCAAAAGCGGCGGCGGCAAGACGCTGGCTGCACAACAGATGCTCTTGATGGCCGCGCGCGCGAATGCGCTGATCTCGATCCTGGAACGCGGGGATTCCTATCAGCCACTGGTTGAATTGATGGGCGGCGAGATGATTCAGATGTCGCTCGACAGCGTTCAGACGATCAATCCCTGGGATCTGCCCAAGCATGAGGACAAGCCATCGAACGATCAGCTTTCGTTCTTGAAGAATCTGACCCAGCACATGCTGGGCGAGAATACGCCGCCCGATCTCGACATTGATCTCTTGGACAGTGTGTTGCTCGAAGCGATTGCATCCACCTATAAGCGGTGCAGCGCCAAAAGCTCGAATCCGATTCCACTCTTTGGCGATCTCGCAGCCGAGTTGGCGCACTGGCAGGACCGGGACCGAAACCAGAAGATCAATGCAATGGCGCAGATGGCCTCGACCAAGTTGCGCGCATGGGTGGATGAAGGGCCGTATGCCAAGCTCTTCGACCGGCCGACGACGATTCAGCTCGATAACCCTTGGCTCTATTTCAATGTCGAGAAGCTGAAGGATGATCCGCGGCTTGAGCGGGCCATGAGCCTGTTGATTGCGCATACGGCCACACATCGGGCTTCGGGTTGGACCGGGCAAGCCAGCATCGTGCTGCTCGATGAATGCTGGGCGCTGCTGGAGTCGCCGATCCTGGCCTCTGTTGTCGTGCAACTCTTTCGCACGGCCCGCAAGCGCAATGCCAGCGTCTGGGGAATCAGCCAAACGCCGGAAGATTTTGTCGGAACGCCCGACAAGCCCAACGAGCACGGCGCCGGCATCGTCAAGAATGCCACGACAAAGATCATCGGCAAGCAGCCAGGCGATATGCGTGCGCTCAGGGAGCACGTTCATCTGAACGAGACGGCGCTCAACCAGATCAAGTCGTTTGCCCATCCGAAGAAGGGCCACAGTGCGGAGTTCCTGATTGCCATCGGCGAGAAAGCTGAGTCTACGCACGCGATCCGAGTTGTGCCAAGTCCGGTTGATTACTGGATTACCACAACATATGCACGCGAGCGGACCTATCGCAGGTGGTGGCTTGCAAGACGTGCGGGCATTCCGCTGATTGCAGCCTATGAGGCACTTGCCGAACGGTATCCGCGCGGATTGGCGGAGTTGGCTCCACTTCGAGAGGAGTTATCGGGAGAAGTTCAGGAGGTAGCGACACAATGAACAACTCAAATCGTGAATCACAAGACGACTCTTTGCTGAATGGTGTGCCCTATCAGGCGGGGCGTGAATCGACGCGTAAGAGCAGACGCTGGAAGTGGCTGGTGCCAACAACGTTGGTACTAGCAATGGCGGTGATGCTTCCATCGCGTGCGCATGCCGGGATCTTCGACATCTTCGGTGAGATGTTCGGCACCATTCAAAACGATATGGGGGCTGCGCTCAGCCAGATCAACGAATTGACGCAGGAGATGCAGCAGTTGCACCAGCAAATCGTGTGGCCTCTGGCGGTGGTGAATCAGGCACGAGGCTTCGTCTCGAATTCGATCAGCAGCTATCGCGGTTTCATGACGCAGGTTTTCACGCTGAAATCGCCCAGTGCGACACTGGCCAGCCCACAGCAACTGGAGACGATTCTGCACAGCCGGCAGTCGGCTCAGATTCCCGCTCTTCAGGCGAGTTTCGCAACGAACTACGGGACAGTTCCGCCGGTAAATGCAGCCTCTCCGCAGGACCGGGTGATGATGGACATCGACGACGCACTGGGACAGCAGAGCTTGAAAACGACACTCATCGCTGATCAGGGCCAGGACGTGATTCTTGCGACCGCGAACCAGATGGAGAATCAGGTTGCCTTGAGCACTCCAGGTTCCGCACCGTTCATCACCGCTCAGGCACAGGTCGCCAACCTTCGTTGCCAGGCATTCATGCAGAAGATGCTCGCTGCGGAACTCCGTCAGGAGGCAGGCCGCATCGCTCATGACAATGTGCTGGTGAAGCGGAAATCGACAGCAACTGGCGCAATCAACAGTCTTATCACCGGCACGCTGAGCCGGTAAGGAGGAACTTCTATGCCAAAGACGAATATGTCTTGAACAACAAGACGAACAAGTTGCGGAAGCCTTTCTTCTGGCGCCGCAGAGAGCCGATTGCCGCTGAAACAGTGCGGCTGGCACCGGCTATTGAGGCCGATCAACCCAAGGATCATCCATGGTGGCGGCCAACGGTTTGGAAGGCGGCTGCTCTGGCAGTGGTTGCCTTGATGCTTCTCCCTGGGCGCGCCAATGGGCAGTTCGGGATCGACATTGCAGCCATCATGGCGGCGTTGTCGAAGGTTGAGTCGTTGATGAGCACCTATGTGGCTGCACCGCTCAAGACGATTAACCAGACACAGCAGACCATCGCCAAGTATGAGCAGGAAGTCATTTACCCAATCGCGGCAATCAATCAGGCCCGGAACTCCGTCACGCAGTTTGAAAACCAGTTCAGCCAGGTGAGCAACCTCTTCAAGGGCAACGTATCGAGCGCAACGCTGCCGCAGTCGCAGAACCTGGAATCGATTCTGCTCTCTCGCAATGCTGGAAATCTCTCGACGGTATCGCCTCAGTTTCAGAACGTTTATGGCGTGGTGATGGCGCAGAATGCCGCCTCATTGCAGATTCGCAACATGACCGACATGACAGACGCGCAGGCGCAGGATGCGATGAAGCGCGCCATTCAGATCGACGCCCTGGCTGATGCGGAGTTGGCTGAGGCGGACAAGATGGGCCAGCAGATCTCCGCGGCTGCTCCGGGGAGCGCGCCGATTCTGGAAGCGGAGGCGGATGTCTGGGTGGTTCGGGCAAATGCGTACACACAGTCGGCGCTGGCTGAGTTGATGCGCACGCGCGGCATCGACATTGCCAATCAGAGCAAGTTGTCGAAGCTCGCTGCAACGGACTCGACAAGCAGTAATGGACTCATCAATGGCGTTCTGACGAATAGGTGATCTTCGATGATGCTTTCAGTTCTCCATCCCGGCGTGACGTCGCTTGCGTTGATCTATTCTTCGCAACTGAACCTCTTTGAGCAATTCCTGACGCAGGCTGTCTCAGGGATCGACTCGACCAGCATCACGTCAGGAATGCAGAACGTGGGCTACGTCATTCTTGTCGTCGGATTTCTCTGGCAGGTCTACCAGTCCGCGCTCCACGGCGGCGATGTGCGTGGACTGGGTGCCAACCTCATCAAGTATGTTGCGACGGCGGTGGTGGTGATGAACTACCACGCCGTTTTCACGACGGTCAACCAAGGCTTTGTGAACGCAGGCAACTGGATAAGCAATGCTTCAGGGGGACTCAACCTTCTGGATAACTGGAGGACCGACATCCAGACGCAGTTCAGCCAGATTGGCTTTCAGAATCTGTGGGGCCTGGTAACCGGCTCTGCTGCTGGGTTGATCGACGCCCTTCTCATAATTGTTGCTTATCTTCTCTATCCGCTGGTGATCGTGATCTTCGGATTCTTCTACATCCTCTATGGGAGCATCCTGTACATCTTTGGACCGCTGGTGATCTCGCTGATGCCGCTGGGAGCGACCAACCGCATCGCCAAGGCTTATGTCGAGAACGTCTTCATCTGGAATGCATGGCCGATTCTCTATGGCGGCTTTGGCGCTCTGCTGAGCGCGATACAGATGGGCCAGGTTGGCCAGATGCTCAGCCAGAAAAGTTTTCTGGGCGGCCTTGGCAGCCTGGAAGGATCTGTCCTGATCGGTTTCGCCAGCATCATCTTCTCGCTGGCCATTGCGGTGATTCCATTCATGGCGAAGCGAATTGTGTCGGGCGACGTTGGCTCGACAGCAGGCGCGCTGATTGGCGCTGCCGTTACGGCCATTACCGCTGGCACGGCGGCCATCGAGGGCGCAGCCGTTGGCGCGGCGGCAGCAAGTGCCGGGAGTTCAGCGGGCACCTCCGGCAACGCGACAAACAGTGCCGCGGCGGCCGGTGCGGGTGGAAAGACGCCTGCGGGGATAGGCAGTGGCAATCAACCCGTGCCGGCGCAAAGCGGAACAAGTCAAAGGCGATTCTTCCTTGAGCGCAGGCAACCAACCCGCGATGGATACGAAAGCCAGTAACACATCCGCAGTTGAAGACGGCACTGGGCAGATGAATGATGGCTCACCTACTGCTGCGGGTCATGCGGATCTTATTCGCAGTTCCATAAAGAGTGCTACCGGGAAAGATGAACCTGTCAGCGCGGGAGAGGACAGCGCGGGCGCGCAGGAGAGTCCCGTTCCTGTTCGCGGCTCTAGTGCCGGGTCTGGCTCCGGCTCCAAGTCGGGTTCGGCTGCCCCAACATTCGCGAGTGTGAACCGTGGAAATCCGTGGGCTTGGAGTTCGTACGCTCCTCATCCACGCCGGGATGGGATCGCGACATGGGGCGCCTATCATGCGGCGCGAGTAGCTACGAAGGCCGCTGTGACCGGAAGAAAAGCAATCGACAACGCTGGAAAAGCAAGTGACTGAGTGAGTCTTCGAGAGGAGAGCAACGATGGCAAATGCAAAGACCGTTACGCAAGGGAATGAACTCGATGTACGCCCCAAGTATTACGAAGTGGATGGAGCGCTGACGGCAAACGCCAATCGGGCGTGGCTGTTGGCATTCTTGACGATTCCAGTGGCTCTGGTTGCGCTGGGGCTTGCGGTCTTCGTTCGCCTGCAACCGCCCACGGTGATTCGCATCGGCGCAAATGGCGAGGCGGTGGTTGTCGGCCAGCCAACAAAGGGCGGCGCAGCGGCCGGGAATGTACCGGGACGGACGCATTTCTCGACCAGGCCTTTGTAAAGCGGTTTCTTGATAGCTACCTCAATTACGCGCCATCCAATGTCGATGAGCGTTGGGCCGCAAGCCTCAACATGATGACGCGCAACCTGCGCAGCTACACCATGAAGGCGATGGGGGACGACAATACCAGAGGCAAGGTCGATGACGACCAGATCCAGTCCGTATTTCATCTGCGTGAGATCGACACCGAACCCGGAGAGCCTCTGACCTACCTCGTGTATGGGGTCAAGGACGTACACCATGTGTCGAATGGCTCGGAGGTTACGGACCATTTTGTCAATGAGTATCGGATTCGCCTGATCGCCGACCGCAGGACCGACGTGAACCCAGACGGGCTTTGGATTGCCGAGTACAGTGAGCGACCGATTGATGGCGAGCGCCGTGACCGCATTCTGGCCGCGCCAGACCGTGTAGTTGGACAGGAGTAACGGAGGAACGAGATGGAGACAGCAGTTACAAAGTTGACGCCAGACCATCCGCAAAGCGACAGGACGCAGTTGGCAAACACTGCAACACCGAAGCGCCCGCGTAAGCCGCGTGCGTCCGAAGAAGTTGCTCGATACTTCCTGGCCAAGGATGGATCGACGCCGGCAAAGCCGGAACTTGGCGAGGAGGCACAGAGCGAAAGTGACGCATTGATCAAAGCCTTTCGGTCGAAGGGCGGCGTGATCTATGTGGTCACAGCCTTCCGCGCAGAGGCTGAGGTGCAGGGAGGCAATCCGATTTTGGTAAAACGTCCGCTCGAAAAGTAGCGGGGCGAAAAGCAGCAAAGACACAAGGTCAGCAACGAGTTTCAAAGAGGAGATACACCTTCAATCAAGGTCACTGTCAACCTCTCTTGAACCCTCAACGCATCGGCGATGAGGAATTCCATGCTGACCCGGTTTTCATTCCTGAAACTTGGGTTCGGTCAACATTCACCACTGACACGGGCAACCAGGCGACAAGGGATGAGGGACCGGGACAACCAGAATCTCTCATTCACTCAACTGGCACGCCAGACAAGTGAGGAGAAAAGATGACAGCGACAAGGCCACAAAACACGACAGGCGAATCCAAGCTCATTCTTGAGCTGAAGATCGATGTGACTGGAGAAGTGACCCGCAAGGCCAGCAAACTGGGCCGGAAGGATACGCTCGAGGGAAAGCTCCTCGCGCAACTCTATCCCGGCATCCGAGTAGCGCGCGTGAGTGTACCGGCGGAGTTGACACCATACGAGCAATCGGTGGTGGAAAACCGCATGGCACAGCTCTCTTTTGGTGGAGTGGAGTACAAGCTGGTTGGTGCAAGCGGTTCGGCGAAGGACGGCAAGTTCTACTTCGTCGATCAGCCGCATGCAAAGCCCATTGCTGAGCGCTTTCAGCATTGGCCGGAGGCAGCGATCGTGTACTTCTCGATCCTGATCTCCGATTGCAAGCTGGTGACAGAGCAACCGGACTTCCGCATCGTTGTTGTCGAGGATCATGTTCTTGGCACCAACGATTGCCGCGGATGGATTCGGGAGTCGCTCTATCGCAAACTCCATCTCTCGCCGGATCGATTCTGCCAATTTCGATTGGCATTCGATGCGCGCGAACCGAAGCAGGCAAAGGGTGCATTGAAGGCGATGAGCGATCGTGTAGCCGACAGGCTTGCGGTCGATTGCATTTTGCCCGAAAGCGCCTGCAAACCCAATCTCAAGGGAGGAAGCAGATTTCTTCCCCAGATAGGGACTTCCGGTCGTCTGTACATTGGTCCAGCGGTGCTCGGGATCAAACAATGGTCTCGCGTCACCGAATACGGATCGAGTTACACGCTGGTCGAGCACGCTTCGGATGAGGCTCTTCAACTTGAGATCATGCCTCGCGCAATCGAGGAAGTTCGCAAGGTGAGAAAGGCCTGGGACGATGGCGACTATGAAGGCTTGCTGCGCGTTCTGGGCAAGTCGGAAGAGGACGCCACGTTCGACATGAGCTTCGATCCTGAGGCTCTGGAAGGCGGAAGCAATTTACCTTCCGAAGAGTGGGAACCGGCGGAAGCAGTTCTGTTGGCTGACAAAAGTGGAAACAGTATTCGGTTTCCCTATGTGTCGAACCAGATCAACCGCAAACTTGCTCGCTGGGCATTCCGCACATTGACGAGTGGTGGCTTCAAGTTGCCGGCATTTGCGCTGGCTGATGACGGCATCCTGGTCGAGCACGAGGGCAAGATACTCGCGGCCTCGGACTGGATACCGGAAGACACCGCCATCACAAGCGTCACGGCCGAACAGAGTCTCTGCATCCGCTATCCAATACGGATGCAGGAGGATTTGCTGCCCGTTCGCCATATCGCAGACTCGGAACTTGTCCCGATGCTTGCACGCGCATTGGGCAAGTCCGATCTACCTGAGCCGTTGATTGCCTACATTCTGAAACGTCAGCTTCGCATGGAGGGAACGTACATCCTTCATTCGGAGACGGCGAAACGGAATGGCGGCGACTTCGACTTCGATACCATTTGCGCAATGCCATCCGACGAGTTTCCGAAGTTCGTTGCTGGACGGATCGCGCATGGAGAGAGATTCCATCAGGAAAAGACCAAGCACAAAAAGGCGAAGTCTCCCTGGTGGAATGTGTATCTGGTTGCGATGAAGGCCAGAGGAAACCGGATCGGATCAATCACCGATCTGAAGACCTCATGCCTCGCAGCCGGACGGCCTGATCTTGCTTACAAGCTTGTCGAGCAGTTGCAAAACGCGCTTGACTCGCTCAAACATCGGGTTGAGATCGATGAGTCGGTCATCAGCGATATTCGGAAAGAAGTCATCTCCGGCGCCTTGGCTCCGCTACAAGCGTGAGCGCAGAGTTTCGGATTTGCCACTTCATCTCGACGTCGCCGATACCGACAAAGTCGGCCGTCTTTACAACGTCCTTCGCAAGGAACTGGGCGACATCCTGAATGAACGCATGGCGGTCGAAGACTTCCGCGGCATCTTCTCTGGCCACACTGTGACCAAAGAGATGTTCGAGGAGTGCCAACTTGTCAATGCGATCTACGGCGATGTTGCGGCTCAGATCACCGAGCGTGAGGAGCAACTGAAGCTGGAGTACGGCAACTCGCAAGCACTGTGGGAAGCCGTGCGCACCAGCGATGACAAAGACCAACGGAGATCGGCTGTGCTTGCGCGGAACAAAGCGCAGTCTGCGCTCTGGGAGTTTGAACAGGATGCCAAGGAGCAATTCAGTGGCTTGCACCTGTTCATGCACTATTGGGCGCAGGGAAAGCAGGACAACCGGCGTGCATGGGCGCAGGCGATGAACACCATCGTCTCGAACGGACGCGGATCGGGAGCCGTGCTCTTCCAGACCTTTCCCCAGGAGGTCGTCGATGTCTTTGCCGAGCAGACTGGAGGCAAGAATGCTCCGGTTCGCTTGCCAAAGATGGTCAACGGCTACGTCCGGTTCGACGATCAGCAACGGGCATTTCTCGTTGAACGGATCGAGAACGCGGACGGGCCAGACGGAGAAAAGTGGATCTTCCTCTTCCAGTACAAAGGGAAGCGGACACTGATCTTCGAAAACACGGGCGTTCCTCAGTAAGGAACGCTCCTAACCTGCTGAGATGAGGCTCAAGCATTCGTGCTTGGCCTCATTTCGCAGTTGCTTCTGTCGCCCCAATGTGAGGCGAGTGGGAGGAGATTATGAAGTCATTCCTGGGAGCAGTTCTCGCTCTTGCCGCCATCAATGCTGCGGCACAATCCACCAACTTCAACCAGATTCAGCACATCGAGACGGCGCTCAATCACCTCACGGTGATCGATCTCGCCGAACCCATTGTCACGGTTGCGGTCGCCGATCCTGACTCGATCCAGATTGAACGCCACGATGACAAGGTATTTATCAAGCCACTGAAAGATGGCGTATCGACCAATCTCTTCATCTGGACAGCATCGCGGCAGATTGCGTATGAGATCGATCCCGCCGGCGATCTGGCCAAGATGAACGTCATTGTCCGCAATGCGCCAGAGCCTGCGCAACACAAGCCGGACCAGGAAGCGGAAATGTCAGAGCCGAACGATCGGGAGATTCAGAAGATTGCTTCGCTCGTTCTGACGCAGGCATTGATGGGCACCGAGAGCATTGTGCGCGAGAAGAGCAAGGATGCAGTGAGCGGTGTCAACGTGACGTTGGAGCAGGTCTTTCGCTCGAAGGATACGCTCTACATCCGTTACACGATTGCAAATCAATCGGCGGTTCCATTCCGTATTACATCGCCTGATGTATATCAGCCGCAGCCAACTCAGCAGCCTATTTCCATTGTGAGTCTGCGCAATAGGCAAATTTCTCCACAGACCTTTGCCGCTTTCAAGACAACACTTGGACCGAGTATTCCAGTTGTCAGCGCCGATCCTCCCGTGGCTACCGATGTTGCACCGGGCGGAATATCCACCGGCGTTGTCACCATTCGTGTCTCTCCAGGAAGCCAACCGCAGCTTTATCAACTGCATTTCGGCAACAGCCAGACCGGTCCTGTAGCCGCCGAGGCGGTGTTATGAACACGGCCATTCGTGGCAATGTGACGGCGGAAGAGACGCGCCAGGCGATGCGCGCGCTCTACCGCACTGATGCGGAAAGCAATCTCCAGACGGCATTTGCTCGCGCGCTCGCCGACGATCTCAAACCCGTCGACGAGAACGGAAAGTGGCGTCCCAGTTCGCTGCTTGTACTGGGATGCGCTGTACTGCTGGCATTCGCCGGAGTCTTTGTCTACTTCAGTATTGGAGGCCATCGATGAATCAACCTTATGACCCGCCGCGCCGGGATCAATCAGGCCCCGCAGATCTTGCGGGGTTTCTTGTTCTAGGGGGATGTGCCGTGCTGGGTGTCTTCTGGTACATCGCTGTTTCACGCCTCCATCTCAGAAGCGACCAGTGCCTTGAGATATTTCTCGATCTCGTGATCGGCATCTTTGGAATTGCGTTGCTGCTGTCGCACTTCATTGGTCGCCGCGAGAAGCGCGAAGAAATGTGGCCGCACCCCGCCGTAACGATCCCCGGCGCGAAAGACGCAGCCGTCGTCGAAGCTGCGATTCGCAACGAGGCCACGGTCCTCGGCTACAACGTCCACAAAGAACCGTGGCTCTGGCCGGATTCAGTGCGCATCAAGCATGGCGTTATCGCGGGTGGCACTGGTGCGGGCAAGACCACCTTTCTCGAAAACATCATCGCTCAGGATCTTCAGCGGCGATTCGGCGACAGGCCCATGCCGATGATTATCTTCGACGGCAAGGGCGATCAGGAGTTCCTGGAGAGGCTGTTACCGCATATCGAGGCCGCTGGACGGTTGCAGGATTTGCGTGTGCTCGACCCATCGAACCCACGCGAGTCCGCTCGATATAACCCGTTCTACTCCGGCGACGCGCTCTATCAGGAGCATGTCAACTTTATCTTCCAGTCCTTCGGGCTGAAAGAAGACTTCTTCAAGGGCCACCAGGAGGCCTATCTCTCCGACCTTGTGCGCATCCTTTACTACGCCGGGAAGGTCTTCAACGTTTACGACGTGCTGGTGATGGCGCTTGACGAAAAGGTACTGGCAGAACAGATCGCCCGCGCCAAAGCTCGCATTGCTACGCTGCCTGAAGTCACCATGCAGATGCGGCTCAACTTCGAAATGTCAGTTCGCATGATCAAGCGTTCGCTGGCAGACCGGGATCGTGTCGAGAAGATTCAGGGGCTGTTGAACGAGCTTCTGGCCTTTCTCGAAGATGAACTGTCGATTGTCACCGGCTCCTACCAGGATCTGCTGACGGTCGATGAAGTCGTCGAGAAGGGGCTGATCCTGTTCGTCTCACTCAATACCAACAAGAACAAACGCGCCTGCGAGGCACTGGGAAAGATACTGCTCCAGAACATTCAACTCATGGTTGGCAAGCGATATGCACGGCCACGCTCTGACCGCGACGGGAGTGAACCGCTCCTGAGCGTGATCCTCGACGAGTTTGCCCCATTTGCTTATCCCGGATTCACGCAGGTATTGCAGACAGCCCGTGGTGCGCGCGTCACCTTCCTGTTCTCCTTCCAGAGCATTCCACAACTCCAGCGCGTGAGTCAGGCATTCGCAGATGAGGTCTCCTCTGCTCCCGGCACCAAGATGATCATGAACGGCTCGGAAGAGAATACGGCGCAGTGGTTTCTCAAAGCATCGTCGCGGGTGGTGCGGAAGCGTCGCAGCCTGTCCGTTCGCAGGACGGGCATCTTTACGACCAAATACATGGAAACTGGCACGGGAAGCGAGAGCGATTTCCGCGAGACTCGCGCGCGGGAGGACCACATCAAGAACCTGCCCGTCGGACAGATGGAGATTTTGATGGTCGATCCCCGCGAAGGAACTCGGCACTCGCATCTTCACGTGCGCAAGCATCCGGTCTATCAGTTGGAGGGATTCATCTCGACTCTTTACCCAAAGATGCGGGGGTATCTCGATCCAGCGGTTGGTGCCAACCTGCGCTTTCGGGAGGAGGGAGAACGCCGCGTCAGGAGGCGGAGTTCTGGCTCGCTGGCAGGATTGCCACCAGGAGGACAGTCATGAATAGATTCGGAGTCGTTCTTGTATTCATCGCTTTGATTCACGTTCCTGCCGGCCTCCAGGGGCAGGACCAAGCAGCCGCTTCTCACCCCGCAGCACACAAGCCGCAGGGATTTGCCGACTATGCGCTGGGCAAGATCAACCCCAACGACACGGATTACGGCGAGGCCCTTGATGCGGCGCGTGGTGCGACCGTTGCGCACACGATGGACGATCTTTACTTCTGGTCGAATGTGGTGGCGCTGATTCTGCTGTCCGGCGTGACCACTGCCTTCCTCTTTCATCTGCGCGCCGCCGACAAGAAGGAGATCACTGCGGCCACGCTGATCGCGCAACTCTGGAATGGTCGCGTGAGTGACAGGGTAGAAATCGAACGGCGCACTGATCAATACAACAGTCTTGTTGACGAGCACAACGCTGTCGTTGAGCGCGAGTTGCTGGCCAGATCGCAGCCAGCGCCTAGCGAGGATTCTGACGCAACCGACCTTAAACGTTCGGTTGAGAATCTCGATAGCAAGGCAAGGGCCGGAGTTTTCCCTGCTCTCGCCGAGAGCACAAATCATCCGGTTTCCGGTCTGTCCAACACACCGATGCCTGCAATGGAGGCACTGAGTCAACAGCAACGGACTGTTCTGCTTGAGCGCCGGATCGAGGCGATGAGGAACACCGAGCAGAATCTCAAAGAGCGACTCAACCAGACTTCTGCGTTGCTGGAACAGGAGCGCCAACGAAACCAGGCCCTGAAAGGGGCATAGGAGGTGGATAGATGGCAGACAAGATTCCGTTGAAATCGCCCACCGATTTCTCCGATCCGAAGGATTGGAGAGCGTACATCCGGGAGACGGTGCCGCCGAATGAGGTTGACTACACGCTTGCATTCGGGCGGACAACACTGTTCATTCGCTTCTATGAGGGGCGTGGGTTGAGCTTCCCTGATGAGTTTCGCACGGAGCTGAATCGCATCAAGGATATTCGCGAGCCAGAGAGAACCGCATTGCTCGAAGCTCTGAATGGTCGAATCTTCGCTGCCATGACCCAGTTTCTACTTGGCACTTCAGAAGCAGCCAACTCCGAAACTGTCGCCAGTGCGGAGCTAACCAGCCTCCGCGAAACGGTTGAACACCTGCTCGACTATCTGACGAAGAAGAATCCGAGTTTCGCGCTCTGGACTCACTATACGAAGCAGATCCGCCAGACCCCAGACGCTCCGACGTGGGAAGAATTCGTTGCGAAGGAGTTCAGCGGAGCGGATGATCCTGAAGTCGAGTTCACCCTCTTGATGGGCCAGCTTGGAAAGATTCTTGTCATCTTCCGCGACAGAAACCTCGTTTTGCCGGCGCTCCATCTTGAGCGAATCCAGTTCCTGCATCATCTGCGCGGACCGGAACGGAATCAACAAGCGCGTGCGATTGTCCAGGATCTTTTGGAGGTGATTGCGCCGTGCGCGTCCGCATAATCAGCTTCGGAACCAACTGGTGGGCAGCACATTCGAGCGACCTGAACGATCCAATGTGCTTCCGCCGGAATGCGGCCTGGTTCAACTCTGCCGGACTGAAGTACGGCCGGCGCTTGCGTCTCTGCTGGGTATTCCCTGGCCAAATTCGATTCAACCGCACCAGCGGGTTACATCCTGAATACCCGCTACGATCCGCTGGGAAGACATTTCAGTGCACCGGGCCGAACTATCTGCATGGCCGGACGCATCTCTTGTTTTCCACCCCGGCCAATCCCTCCGTTCCCGATTGCTTTCTGGTCACGCTCAATGAGCGGATGCACGGCCAGATTTCGTTTGCTTCGCTGGCATGGAGATCCCAAGCGGTCCAGCCAATTTCAGTCAGCTTGCGTGGGCCACGGTACGAAGCGATGGTCCTGATGAGCGCCACAGATTGGATCGAGACGAACCTTGGACGTTGGGGAGTCTCCACTGACGGCAAGCGTCTTGAACTTGATTCAAGACCATCGGGAGGGACGGAATGAGATACCGCAAGGGCTACATTGCACTCTCAGATGATCGGGACTTGCCGCTTCTGGTCATGATTCGGAACGCGCGCGCGATCACCTACGACCAGATTTGCGCGCTCTCTTTCATTGAAGGGCGCGAACAAAGCAGGCGCTCCGTCCATTGGAGGTTGTCGCGCCTGGAGAAGAACGGGATGGTTCAGCGCATGATGTACGATCAACTTCTCTCGCAGCCGATCTTCGCGATCACGCGCATGGGCCTCGAACTTCTCGAATATCGCGGCCAGACTTTGCTTGCGCTTCCATCGACAGTCAGAGAGATCGTGCGCAAAACTCAGATTCTTCACTCGGTCGAATTGGCAGGCATCCGCGTCGCCTTGGCCGAACAATGGAATCCTGAAATCGTGGAAATGGGAGCTTGAAGTTGTATCAAACAACCTCGTTTATGGAACCGGAGACTCAAAGGATTTCGATGCGATCGCGGAAATTGCTGTGGGCAATCAGTCAAAGAGTTTCGCAATCGAGTTCGAGAGAACCCTCAAAGGAAGTGCGCGCTACGAGGATTTGTGCCGGGTACTTGCTGCGGAAAAGGCCACGGACACGGTGTTGTATCTGACTCCGAACTCGCAGATTCTCTACGTCCTCGCCAGCGAAATCCGCAACGTCGGCAAGCGAATTGGGTTCGCGCTGAGTACTGCTTTCAAGCACGACCTCCTCGATACGCGAGTGCTCACGAATCTATCGAAGAGCAATGTCGTCTCTTTCAGCGAGTTTCTGTTTGGCTGATATGCGTGCCGTGGCGCAACTTCCGCTCAAGATGAACACGACATTGCAGGTTTGTCTGCGGGCTGCCACTCCTATACGTAATGCCCTCCGATTCCGATCCCATTGACCTCCCATTTGCATCCCATTGAACAAATCCACAGCCTCGTATCTCTCGATGGCTGTGCAGGATGCATTCTGACTATCCCCTTGTTTGTCGATTGGTTTGTGGTGGTTTTGTAGGGATGGTGATTGTTTGGAAGAAATTGGCGACAAGTATGCCAATCGACAGGCCTGCGAGCGTGAGTCTGTTGATGCGCGGAACAGATGAACACCATTAGCAGAGAACACAAAAGTACGCGTCTGGTATATGGCTGTCTCGATTTTTGGCTGCCCAACAGACCGGATTCGCAATGTGCTTATGCGCTGTTGGTTGCCTGAAGTTGCATCCGGAGCGTCTGCTTCCCTCCCAAATCAAGAGGCCAGGTTGTGACGGATCGTGATTGCAATTGGCTCTCATGGTTGTCACTGTCTGTCGCCCGGTAGCCCTTGGATTGCAGAATCGACCGCACTGTTTCTGCAATCTGTTCCCGATTTGATTGGTACCCAGCAATCCATTCTTGTTCGCCCTGCCAGGTTTCATCACCCACTGTTCAGAACAAATCCCACATCACGAGGAGGAATTCATGCCGGACATTGCTCCGATCACTGCGGCGCGCGCCGCAATTGTCCCCACCTTTTCCAAGCAGTTCATTCTCAGGTTTGCCCTCTCGCTTCTGCTTACGAGTGCAGACGCCGACGTCATCCTGACGTTTGCACCGTCCGTATTCTCAGCCCTTTTCAATGCGCCGATCCTGCGCGCTGCCTTCGCGATCTTGATTATCGGATTGATCGTGTCGCTTGCGCGCATGTGGTTCCTGACCTTCAGGGACCGTCCGTAGTCCACCGTCAAGCCGTTCACAAATTTCAAACAGGAAGGGAGAGTTCACGATGGAACGCAGTCTTGGAAAGATGTTCGCATACCAATTGTTCGACTGGCGCAATTCCGTCACCGGCACCATTCAACAGACAGTCGCCGCATTCCTGAAGCTCGGTGAGGCGATTGCCACCCGCTGGATTCAGACGCCGAAGGGCGTTCTGCTCCTGCAAATGGCTCCCGAAAATCCAGAGTCGGGTGCCGTCTATGTCTTCGATCGTCAGCGCGAGGTCTGGTACATGCTGTCGTTTGAAGGCTGCGAAGACCGCTTCACTTCGGAGAGCTTCGACCGCGTCTTCTCCGAATACAAGCTGTTCAGCTATGTGGAGCAGCCTGGTTTGTTGCTCGCCCAAACGCAACCGGCTCACGCGTAATTCCACTCCACCCCGCCCACCACAGCTTTCCTAGCTCAACCCAAATTCACAAACTGGAGGAACACCATGCGTCAATCCGCAAGCCGCATTCGCTCGCTCGCAAATCGTTACGCCCTCGCAGAAGCCGCAGCCTTTCCTGGCATCGGCACGGAGCGCGACCGCTTATCCCAGCAACCGGAGGCCCGCTGCCGAATTCCGGCACAGCTTTCCGCGCTTCGCCCATCAAGTGTGACCAGCACTGCGCGAGGGCTCGCCAACTCAATCCGGGCCCTCGTCTTCTCTCGTCGTTTGAAGCCGCGATACGCCAGCCAAGAAGGTCTCTACGCAATTTGACCGAGTTTTGAGGTCGGGGTACAACCACACTACCTCAGGAAAGGAGGCCCAGCAATGTTCACGAAATTCTGTGTGAGCCGGGAGACGGCAAACAACTTCATCCATCTATTTGTGAACCGGCGCGCGTATGGGATGCAGGCTACCCAGCCCTTGCCGAATGGTTCCGTTCCATACTACCTGGCGCGAGATTGGAAGACGAAACAACCGAAACCGCTCGACGTGGATGTGGTGCGTATGCACTTGAACGGCGACATCACCATCAACTTGTATGCGATCAACCCGGAGACCCAACGCTCGAAGTGGGTCGCAATTGACGCCGACTTCGATGGTGCCGTGCAATCACTCTTTCAGTTGCAGTGGGAACTGAAACAGGATGGCGTCGAAGCTGCGCTGGAACAATCGCGGCGCGGCGGCCATCTATGGATCTTCGCCGACACACCACTGTTGGCCGCTGAGTGCCGAATCTACATCTACAATTTGGCGCTGCGACTCGGAGTTCCAGTCAAAGGCGGCGGTCTCAAGGAAGGTATTGAAGTCTTCCCACGACAGGACCGGATCGATGACGGCGAGTATGGCAACGCTATTCGCGCGCCACTTGGTGTGCACCGAAAGACGAATCTGCGCTACTGGTTCTATGACGCCGACGTGGCCCCGGAGGCACAACTCGCCTACCTCAACGGCCTGAAGAAACTCACCGAGGTTGGACTGAAGACCTTCATCCAGGGAATGAGCCTTCCCGAAGCGTACAAGCCGGTTATCACCGCGCCGTACATTCCAACAACTTCTATCGCTGGTCAACACGAGTTCCGAATCCTCGAACACGTTCGCACCACGCGCAAGGATGGCCGCAACTTGTGGGCGAGATGCCCGTCTTGCGCACAGATTGGGCGGGACCGCACTGGCGACAACTTGGCAATCCAAATCAAGAATCCGCGCTTCTACAGGTGCTGGGCCGGCTGCACAAAGGAAGAGATTCGCGCAGCACTTGGACAACCGATTCGCAGACAGCAGGCAGTGTGAAGGAGGCGAACCCAATGAAATCATCTTCTCAGGTAAAGGTCTCTGCCGCGGCGAACGGTGATTCAGAAGCCACGCGGTTCGCTCGGTATGGTCTGGCTATTCCGCGACAGATATTGAAAGCTTTGGAGAAGCGCGGCATCTATTGCCAGTCCAGTGTTTCGATTGAGCACCAGCATCTGGCCAAGCGATACGTTTTGCGCGCCACGGAATCCGGCGGCGCAGTCGCGGACATGGGCCGCTACTGCGCGTATCTCGATGCCGATGGAACTCCGCTCCCGTGGTTGCAGCCGATCGATTCGTTGTCCGGCAATGGGCGACACGCAGTTGTGATTGCACCAGAGTTGGTCCGAATCGAAATGCTGCGCATCGGCCACACCTATGAAGTGGCAATCTCGAAGCACTCGCTCGTGAATAATGGGGACCGAATCCGTCCCGTCATCACTTCGACCTTGATCTTCCGTGGCAATCAGGGAACGCTTGCCGTCGATTTATGGAGCCCGGAGAACAAACGTCTACGTGGTTCGATTGCCCCGGTTTTCTATACCGCGGCAGGCGAGATACGGCGGCATCCTGAACGCTTCGATGACGCAATTCGCAAGATCACTGGCGCGCTCGCCTGCCTCGGTTGCAAGCATACGCACGTGGCGGTGCCGCCTCCGATCACAACTGGCGGTGTCTCATGAGTCGCGCAATTGAAATTGGCGAGCCGGATTGGGAGCCGCTTGAAAAAGTCCTCTCGCGGAATCATTGCGAGGATTTCATGTTCATGGGCAGTGCCGGTGGGATCGTGCTCTACAAGCACCGCGATACGCGACGCTATCTGAATATCGAGGCGGAGACCGGACGGTTTTATCGGTATGCCAACGGCGACTACATCGAGATCGGCCGGGAACAGGCAATCGAGCACGTGTACGGGGCAAGACAAATCTGATGGAAGGGAGAAAATCATGGGCAAGAGCGTCAACAAAGTCATCTTACTGGGCCGTGCCGGCAAAGACCCGGAGGTCCACATTCTGCGGAGTGGAACCCTGGTCAATCTAACGCTCGCGACCAGCGACGGTTACAAGGATAGCCGAGGCGAGTGGCAAGAGCGCACCGAGTGGCACAACCTGGTTGGCTTTCAACGTATCGGCGAGATATTGCGCGATTATGTTCGCAAGGGATCGCGACTCTATGTCGAAGGCGAATTGCGCACCCGTTCATGGGAGGATCGGGAGTCAGGCCAGAGGAAGTTTCGCACGGAAATTGTCGTGCATGAGGTCAGCCTCTTGTCGCCGCCGCCTGTCGCAGGCAATAGTGATAATGTAGATCACTTTGTCAGCGGACAGGGCTTTGCGCAGCCAGAGTTCAACACGGAACCGGAGATCACGCCAGCGGAAGTGCCTTATTGACACAAGAGCAATCCATGTTCCGGCCGTCTCAGGGAAGATTGGCGGCAATGGATGCAAGGCGTCCTGCGATGAGTGGAACTCGCTCGTCGTCCAGGACAAATCCAGGAAGGACGTCAAGAAATCTGGATTCGGCAAGCAGCATCTTCGCTGCATCCGCAAGATACTGCCGAAGCGGTTGCGGAGACGCGGCGATCTCCTCAAGCAGCGTCTCCCGTCCCTCGATGACCGCAACGAAGTCTTCAAGATCGTGGCTTGCCTGAAAGTCCAACTTGCCTCGTCCCTTGAATGCTTCCATCTTTGTTCCCAGGAAAAACGGTGCAGTGATTACGCGGATCGATTGCCCGCTCGGCAGAGTGACTGTGAACGGATCTTTGAGCGCGGGCTCATACCAAATGTTAGTGAACCCGAGCACTTCTTTGCTGAGTGCCAGCACATCCAACGTCAGGCCGCCGTTGTGCCACCGGCACGTGAGCGGGTTTTCTCCTTCGTCCTCTGTGAAGTGGACCTTGCGAAGGCGTTCTGAGAAAGCGATGTAATCGGCATACGTGACAATTTCAGCAATCACATCGACGTCATTCGTTCCGCGAATTGGTGCGGCGGCCTTGTCGGTAATCAACAGCCCAAGCGTCACTCCACCGACGAAAACAATCTCGTCAAGAAATGGTGCGAGCTTGCGGACTGCCTCTTCCAACAGAGGCAGGTTCGGATCAGGCATTGATCTCCTTTTTGAGAAGGTCGACCGCTAGGTTTCGCTCTCGCGTTCTTCCGCTGCGAATTGCATCGCAGAGAGCGAGAACGCCATAGAACTTTGGATCGATCAGAGCGGCTTTAGGCGCTCCCTTGTAGAGCGGGGCAAGCGACATTCCACGAACTTTCCCTGCCGCATACGGCCAAACTGCGGGCGGCTCACCGTCCTCCAGAAAACGCGATTTGAGCGGTTCCGCCGCGGCGGCCGTGGGGACTCCTCGCACGAGAGATCCCTTTGCGGGCGGAAAGACGTACTTCAATCCATGCGCCAGAAACTCCATGAGCGCAGATCGGTTTACCCGTTTCTCTCCGCTGGACACGTAGAGCAAGCCTGAATCCGCGCAGCGCTTCAGCGCCTTCGACACTTCGGAAGGCGAGATGAAGAGGCTCTCTGCCAGGTTTTTCGAGGGAACCTGCGGCTCATTCAGAGTGGCGAGTTTGAGGAGAAGCGCAATGTCTTGTCCTTGCATAGGTTCATTGTAACCCCGTATTTCTAATTTGGAAACTGGAAATCAAGAAGGAGGTGAGGTATGGCCGCAACAAAGTTTACGGAAACCGAGCGCGAGAAACTCTTCGCTCGACTCGAAGCGCCATTCGATCCGGCTCAGATCAAATGGCGTGTCATGCGGACATCGGATGATCGGCGGTCTGGCGCGATCCTTCCCTTCGCCGATCCACGAGCGTACACCGACCGGCTCAACCAACTCTTCACGCCGGCTGGATGGACGCGCGAGTACACCATCTCCACGGTGCCGTCACTGACCCGTGTGGACAGGGGCAAGGTCATTGTCACCAGCAAAGTGCTGGTGGCGACCGCCGTCACAATCAATCGGCTGGGCAGCCACACCGGCACCGGAGAAGAATGGGCAGACCGGGAAAACGCCGTGACCGCGGCGGACGCGCAGGCCTTCAAGCGCGCTTGCAGTTGCTTCGGCCTTGGGCGGTATCTCTATCGCTTCGAGGAAACGTGGGTGCATTTGGATCAGCGCGGAGAGCCGGTTGCGATCCCGGTATTGCCGGCGTGGGCGCTGCCGCCGGGAGTGACGATGGCTCCGGCAAACGGCCAAGCCATCGATGCGCGTGGCCCTGTCGATCACAAGTTGACGGCCGAGATCGAAGGCTATCGCAACGTGCTGGGCGAGCACATCTACGCAGAGATCCTTCGGCGGGCCGGACACAGCCGCGATGCACGAACGATCCCGAATGCAGAGCGACAAAAGAATGTCGTGGAGTGGATGCAGGCCACGACGCGCGGCTTTGAGCGGCTTCATGCTCTGTCTGAGATGGCAGGTGATGCGCAATTCACCGCTATCCTGCGCAATCTGAATATCGCTTCAACCAGGCACCTGCTCAGTCTTTCCGTACTGAAGCAACTGGTAGCGGATCTCGAAGCCATCTCCGACCGGCAAGTGGCGTAGAAAATCAGTTCACACGAGAGGTGCATCATGGCAGAGATCAGCATCCTGCGTCCGAAGCGCAACCTCATAAGCATACCGGTCAACGAGGCCGTCTACTGCGAGAGTTGCGCCTGCGTCTCGAATTCTGTTGGAGGCTGCTGCGGCCTTTGTGGCAATATCTCGGTTTGGCCGCTGGCTGATTTCGTCCCACAACCGCCAATGAGTCCGAGCCCAGGAGCCGTATCGGCTGGGAGGTCTATTCCAAGCTGGTACGGCAAGTTGGCCAAGGCAGCGTAAGAGTGAACCATCGACAAACCCCGACAGTCCGGGAGGCGACCATGACCATTTTGGCTGACGATATTGCGGCCATTTCGTCTTACAATGACGGTATTGTTGTGGAGACTTCCCCCATGACCACGGCATTGGAACAATACTGGGCAGCGCGCAAGCGAATCTGTGATGAGACTGTCGGCCAGTTGCAACAGCCCTCCACGGATGTCGATGCCGAGCGCGCCTGGGACTATTTCTGCACCCATCACACACCATTTCTGCGCGAGTATTTGAAGCGCAGCGTGAACGATCTGGGCGCGCCCTTGCGCCGATTGTGGGGGTGGCACTTCGGACTCATTCGCGAAGCTCGGCGCGCGTTCTTGAGAAACGCGAGAGTCGAGCTGTGGATACCGTTTGCGTACAGCCCTTTGACTGCGGTTCGTGTCCCGGGCAAGACCGGCAAGTACGATGAGGTCGAGTGGCCGGACGATGACGGAAATCAATATGAGCTGGGCAAGCCCATCGTTGCTGTTCACTGGCGCAACGATAACCTCTTCATAATTCTTCCATCGGGCGCGTACGTGAATTTCAAAACGTTCATCTACACCAAGAACGGTGTCTCTTGGAATATGCAGGAGGCGCCGCACAAAGCCTTCGCCCAACAGCTTGCCGGCTTTCAACCTCAGTTGCGATTTGCGGAGGAAAGATTCGCGGCGCTTCGTGCAAGCTGGGACAAGAAGAATCAGTTGACGCGCGCCACCGCGAGTTCACGGCGGATTGAAAAAGCGGCCGAGTCGTGGAGCCAGGTTCATATTCCCGAACACCAGAAGCTCGACATCCTGCGCAGGGCGGAACTATTTGAGCGGAATGACGCCGCAGCGCCACATGGTCTTCTGCTTACAGGGCCTCCGGGCACGGGCAAGACTTTCATCGCCCGCACGCTTCGAGAAATGATGGGCTGCGACTTTCAGATGCTCTCGCTGGCAGACCTGAAGCAGCAGACCATGGGGGCAAGCGGCAAGCGCGTACGTGAGGTTTGGGATCGGGCACGAAAGCATCAGCCGGCGATCATCTTTATCGACGAGTGCGAAGGGATTCTTGGCCGACGTGGCGCGGCTGAAACAGATGCGTTTGCCACCGACATCGTCCACGCATTTCTGGCCGAGTGGGATGGCATCCGAGGGAACGCGCGGGTCTGGGTGATCGGAGCCACCAATCGGCGTGACATGCTCGATGATGCCATTCTCTCCCGCTTCGGCTGGGAGATAGAGTTGCAACTCCCCGGCGTGGAAGATCGCCGCCAGATACTTTCGCAGGAGGTCAAAGCACTGGGCCTCTCGGTGGAGGTGCCCCCGGAAGCTGCGGCGCTGACCCAGGGAATGAGCGGCCGGGATCTCAAGCAACTCGCGCAATCCGTGCGTTCGGTTGCGTACCCTGCGGAACCCACGCAGGAGCATTTCCTGGACGCCATCGGCGCGGCGAGAAAGTCCCACAATACCAAGGTGGACAGCAAAGCCGGCTGGGAGACGCTGGTGCTCGACGATGCGATACTCGATAGGCTCAAGCTGGTCTGCGCGCTCCTCCGCGACGCAGAGAAGTGGCAGGCACAGGGAGTCTCGATTCCCCGGAGCCTTTTGTTGGCCGGTCCATCCGGCGTGGGAAAAACGCAGGTTGCTCGCACGCTCGCCAACGAAAGCGGGCTGACCTTTATTGCGGCCACCACAGCCGATGTGAAAGCCAACTACCTCGGCCAGAGCGGCAACAGGGTGAAGCTGCTCTTCGAGCGCGCGCGGTCCAGTGCGCCAGCGATCCTGTTTCTGGACGAGTTGGACGTCATCGCGCCTGACCGTGCGGCGGCGGGCAGCAATGACCAGTTGACGGATGAGATTGTCGGCCAACTGCTCCAGGAAATGGACGGCATCAGCGCCCGCGACAGTCATGTCTTCCTTGTTGCCGCCAGCAATCATCTTGAGAGAATCGACGCTGCCGTTCGCAGCCGGTTTCAGGAGAGGCTGGTCATTCCGTTGCCAGACCGAGATGCTCGCATCCGTCTGCTTGCGAATCTGTTGGCCGGGAAGAAGATCGGTTTTCCATTGAACGACGGCGCCGTTCTACTGGCGAACCAAACCAAGGATCAGGCATTGAGCGGGCGCGACCTCGAAGGCTTGGTCCAGGCTGCGGAGCAGAAGGCGCTGCTCCGTGCTTTGCGGGATGGCGGACCAGAGAACTTCGCCATTGGGCTGGAGGACTTTGAGGGACTGTGCCAGCGTCAATGAGTGCGTCGAGCTGGCCACAGTTGAAATCTGAATTTCTGAATACTGGGCGACTTTATCGGTACCAAACTGCGCATTCGCAGCCGAGTCAACGTGATCGACTCTGATCGTGGCTGGCGCTTGCCGGGAGAGCCGCTGAGGTAAGGACTGGACCTTCTATAACCTCATGCCTTTCAAGAAAGCTTCATCTGGAGTTTCGTTCGGAAACAGAATTCGTGCCGTGCTCTTGAAGCGCTCCACCCACTCAGCTTGCAGCCATTTGTTGTCTTCCCAGCCCACATTTCCAAAATCAACGGACTGCAAGGGCAGGGCGAGGGCTGTGTTGTCCTGATACCAATTTTCGAGCATCTGAGGAAGGCTGATACTCCCAAAAAGCATCGTGATCGATTCCAAGGCTTCAACCTCGGAACAAAAGAGCGGCCTGATTTCCAACCCCGGATATGCCGTCCGATCGAGGATGGGATCGAGAAAGGTATTCAGGAGCGTGGACATTCCAATCGTCCCACCGATTGAGTCGAGCGTGATGATGTAGAGGTAGACGCGCTTGACTCCCTTGAGGCTTATCTGCGGGAAGGTGGTCTCCCCACCCGGGCCAAAGACGATTTTCACTGCCTCCGCGAGCTGCTCCACGCCCTTCTTTTTGCCTGATTGATGATCGTGTACGAGCTTCTTTTCTATCTCGGCAGCGAGCATAGTGGGGTTGCCGCTATATTTCGCATCGGCTCTGAAGATCGCTCCTTTGTATTCCATCAGGACCAGGCAATCATCCCATCGCAGTACGCCGTCGCAAAGCTGTACGCTCGGATCGACGGCTGATCGTGGATCGGGCAGATAGGTGCTTGAGGTTCCTGTGGTTGCCGCCCTCATCAGCTCATGGACGTACCGCTCGAATACGGCACCCCAGAAACGATGTAGCCGTTGCCCATATTTACTGACGGCATGCCAGTAAGGACCAGACAGCACCTTCTCCAGGAGAAAGCCGTTGTCCATCATCAAGTATCCGAGCCAGGCATTCTTAAGGTGACCGTTATAGAACTGGCCAATCAAGGGATATTTTCGGAAAACCGTCGTGTCGTTCGCTCCGTCGTCTTTGACGTTCAATTCCTTCGCCATGGCCGGCACAGTTCCGGAAACCGCGCTCAAGAACGCCGAGACCTTTATCCGTGAAACGGCTGTGGTACCGAAGTTTCCTTCCTTCAGGGGCAATACGCCGGGATCTCTGTACAGATCTTTGGAAAGTTGGGCGCCATAGCGGGAATGCACCGCCATAATCATCGCTTCCCGTTCCTCCAGGCTCAGTCCCGTCGTCGTTTCATATTCGCCAGCCAGATCGATCCAGTCGCTATGCCCACGCAATTCTTCGACGAAACGCGTTAGCATCAGATGGCTTCGCGTCATCATCTGCGGAATGTGGATCGATCCGTCCTCGCCTGTTGCCAGCATTTCGACAACGAGCTTCGAAAGATCTTCTCTCGTCGTAGGAAAGCCGCCCTCCTTGGGCAGGGAGCGCTCATCAAGCAGTCCATGGCTAAGCTGATCGTTCGCCTTCAGAAGGGTTTGCCCAATTAGCTGGGCGTTGACTCTCGCGTCTAAACTTCCTTTTGCTCCATGCTTGATCGAGAGCTTGGCAATCAGCAGGATCTGCCGGCGATGAAACAGCACTTTCCTTGGGTTGGCGCCCCAAAACCCGGCGAGCAATCGGGCGTGAAATGGCCTATCGAAGTACAGCTTGATGAGGGTATCGAAGACCCCCGCTGGCTGGTTGTCTATGCGATCCCAGAGCTGCATGCCGGTAATGATGACCGCGCACACCCAGAGCATCGATTGCTGGCTGAACTGGGCCACGTCTGCGATCAGTTCGTCCATGGTGCTCTTGCGCCCGTGGAATTCCTCGTACGTCTCATACACGCCGAGTTGTGATGCGCTTCTCGTCATTTCATCGAAATATGGCAGTAGCACTCTTTGCCGAGTTTAGGTTTCGCTTGGAAGAAATGTCGAGATGATCGCTCACTAGAATGGCGAAAAGAGGCCAATGCGCTTGTAAAACAGAATCCAGCCGGTCTCAGATTATCACTCCTGATAAACGCCGATTGCGCCAGGATGCATTCTGGAATGACGCGAAATCGCGGATGCCCTCGGCGAATACCGATGAACTCCATATTTTCAGGTTCTGGGCAACTCAAGCGAAAAATCCGCGACATCAGCAAATCCTAGTGCCTGGATTGCTGTGTTGAGTCTTGTGACCACACCCTCGCTGTCTGTCAGGCAGCGGCCTTCGCGGTTTTCTTCTTCGACTTCGACAATGGAGCGGCGGTGGTCTTGGCCACCTGCCTCACTGCGGCCCAGCGTTTGATCTGCGCTTGACGGACGCGTTCACGCCCCTCTGCGCTCATCTTCTTGCGCTTCTTTGCTTTTTGGGTAACCGGAACGACGATGGCTGCTGTCTTGGCCGGCCTACCCGGCTTGCGATTGATTGCGGTCGTTCCTGCGGAACTCAAAAGTGCCTTGGCTTGCCTGAGAAGAGCAATCTGGGCATCGATCTCGAAAAGAATGGATTTCGTCATGGTGCGGTCAGCACCTCCCCAAGCAGGATAAGCGATAGAGCGACTGGTTGGCACCTAACCTTGCCATGCGGTGCCTCTGGCGCTTTGCATTGTGCCATTCATTTCAATCAAGACCCGACAGAAAGGAGGCCCGATGGCCAGGAGTGTCGCGAAACTTAAGATGGGCTTCTACCCGCTCCCAGTGAGCGAAGCCGCCAATTTTCGTCAGCTTCTCAGCTTCACAGGACCGGCATCGGTGGTCGATCCCTGCGTGGGGCAAGGCGTGGCGCTCAACCTGATTACCCACTGCGCAGACGTGCGCCGCTATGGCGTGGAACTCGATGCCGAGCGGGCACTGGCCGCAAGCGCCACAGGGATCGAGACGATCCAGGGAAATACGTTTGACGCAGTGGCCAAGCCGGAGTCCTACTCGCTGTTGTACCTCAATCCTCCCTACGATTCTGAGATCGGCTCTGTTGGAAACAGCCGCATGGAACGCCTATTTCTGGAACACACCTTCCGCTGGCTGGTGATGGAGGGCGTGCTGGTGCTGGTTATTCCCTTCGAGCGGTTGCATGAGTGCGCTGGAGTGCTCAGCTCACACTTCGCCCGGCTGAATATCTTTCGCATGACCGATGAAGAATCGGTCCGCTTCCGGCAGATTGCTGTGCTTGGAGTGCGTCGCAATGTGCGGGGCGCGGCGGTCGAAGAGGCGCGGCGGCAACTTCAGCGCACCAGCCCGTATGGCAGTTTTCATGCTTTACCGGAACTGGCGTCGGACGCGTGCGAGCCGTATCCCGTGCCTACAACAGGCGAAGCCGTGCTGAGTTATCGCGGACTGCCGTATGACCTGTTGGAAGACTTGCTGCCGCTGTCGGGCGCATGGAAACAGACATTGCCCTTTCTGATGCCGCGCGAGGACGTTGCCACTGGGCGCCCCATCACGCCGTTGCATGGAGGCCATGTGGGGCTGCTCTGCACGGCGGGCCTGTTGAACGGAGTCTTCGGCCAGGGCGATGACCGGCACATTGCGCGATGGAGGTCGGTTAAGCACGTGACCACCTTCGTCGAGGAGGATGGCGATGAGCAGATCATCCATCACAGAGAAAGGTGGGCCAACGAGTTGCGATTGGTCTATGCCGATGGAAGAACCCTGAAGCTGACCGAGACGCCGGCGAAGCAGGAAGGAGAGGACGATGCAGAATGCGCACCTGAGGTTCGGGTTGCTTGAGTATCACCGCATGACGGAGAAGACCTCGACGCGGATTCGACTGCGGGTGGATCGCTATGTGGGCGAAGACGAACAGGCGCACCTTATCAGCGTTTTCGGCAACGACTCCGACGTGGGCGCGATCACGGCGGCTGTGCATGAGAAGGCCACGTTCACGCTGACCTTCCCGGACGGTGAAGTGAAAGAGGTGTCGCTCGGCGAACACGCATCCTGCTACAAAGGGGCCGTGAGCTTGCAGGACCGGAAACATCCCGTGCGGCACTTGGTGGCTGTTTCGGAAGCACTGTACATCAATGGCGGCGTGGGACGGACGATTCTGCTGGGATACCAGCGGGATCAGGCCTGGGCGATGCTGGTGAGCTTTCTTGGACTCCCTGCCGAGCCCTCATGGGCCGACCACGTTCTCGGCGTTGTCGAGGCGGAAGAGCGCATCAAGCCGCTCGACGGCATTGGCTGCCAACCGGTGCTGATCTCGGCGACGACCGAGGAAGTGCTTGCGTGGATCGGGGATGGCCTAAAATCTCAGGTGTTGCGCTTTCCAGTAAAGAATGGCCCGATTGTCTGGCCAAGCCGCTCATGGCAACAGGTCTTGAGCGCCGAGTTGCTCATCGTTTGACAGCGAAAGCTAGCACTTGATGCACCAGAAACCTCGCAATTTAGAAAATCGAGAACGAAACTGATTGTTGTGGCGAGGATCAAAAAGCGGTGGCATCATGGTATTGTGAGGTGAATCTATGCGAGGAAGCACACGCCCCGCTGTTGCAAGAGGTAAAGAGACTATACCGAAGAAAAAGCCGGGGCTTACATGTATCCTCCCCACCTGCTCTCACCCGAAACTGGTAGAAGTAATACCGGAACAGATCAAAATGACCGAGACTGACATTCGGCATGTTCGCCTGAATCATGGTGGAACTCTGCATCGGTGCGAGCATTGTGGGTGCGTCACAGAATCCTATCGTGACAAGAATCATGAACGCCAATACCGGAGGATCGGAGAATACGACAATTCCGCGTCCCCAAACAAATTTACCATTGGCCAAGCAGTGTTAGACGAATACCTGTGCCTTGTGAAAAATAGACGCCTCTCCGCTTGACTTGTCTGGCGAATTTCGATCTTTAGTAAGATCGTGGATTCTCAAGAGTCCGTACCTGGTCGAACTGACAGGACATGACTAGTTCTCCTGCACTATCGATGAATCCCCACTTGCCGTTCTCATCTCCCACGGCAGCTATTCCATTAAAAAAGGATCTTGCGTGGGAATATATTGGCGGAACTACCACTTGGCATTTGGTATTTACATAGCCCCATTTTCCGTTGACCAATACGCTGCAAAACCCCTCTTTGAAATGGGGCGGAATAGTTCTGACAGGACGCGTCTCCCACGGATCATCAAAAGGCTTTGCGCGAAGCGGTGTATTTCCATTCTCTTTGAAGTGTGGCTCTGCTACACGATCTCCGTTTATATCTATCCATTGCCATCCATCATTTTCAACAAGCACCTGGGCGTAGCCATCCATAAACTGATTGGCATCTAAATACTGGACAGGTGTTATGTGATTTCCGACCGCATCTATATAGCCATACCGTCCGCCACTCTCCACAATTCCGCGGCCTCCAGAAAACTTCCCAATGGCCCTCGAAGAATCTTCAGTAAGGCGCTTTCCGTTTTTGTCTATGTAGTATGGGAAATCGCATGAGACAAGTGCAACTCCACCGTTAAAGCTTCCAACAGCCCTTTTCGTGGTTTTCCTCTCGAACAACATTTTTCCATCTCTATCAATAAATCGTTCATGTCCATTGAGGCTTCTTGAACAGAGGTGTATAACCCCATCCGGTTCATCGTACCTCGTTATGGTCCACCCAGATTCTGCGATAGTTATAAGGTTCCCATCATAACTTATTAGGCCCATCGCATCGCCCCAACTTACCCTTGCGGACCAGCCGTATCCTCCATCCACATCGCGTACAACCTCATACGTGGGATCAATCAAAAGCTCTCCTTGCCGGTTCACAAATCCAGATTTTGCACCGATTCTTACTTCTAGAGCTCTTCCGCTGGACTGGTGAATGGCGTCGAAAACTCCCCCGACATACTTGCCCAATTTGTCGACAAGGCGGGCCTTGCTCCCAATTCTCACGACAGCACTCCCATCTCTAAAGGGCTGTGCAAATTCAAATCTCGGCTCGATAGCAAAGGTCCCATCCTTGCGGATATAGCCATGCTTCCCGTTGTACATCACGGCTGCTAAACCTTCGCAAAACTCGCCCGCCTTTTCAAATTGTTCCGGCACAGAAACACATCCGCTAAGATCCAAGTAGCCCCAGCGTGCCTCATTACGGTCAGTCGAATATGAAAAGGCAGCAAGTTTAGAAGAAAAATGCTCTACAATTCCATACTTGGGCTCAACAATAAATGTCCCGTTTTTTCGAATAAATCCCCATTTTCCTTTGACCATAACTCCAGCGAAGCATCTTTCTCCGATATCGATCTTCAGGATCTCTGATGCATCTTTACGGCCCCGAGCAGCAAGGTTAGATCGTGGTTCCGACAGAACAATCGATGAATCGCCTTGTTCTGGCAGAATCAGAAGATCATGATTATCGGCCATTTGTCTTTAACTCCGCTGACAGTGCCTTGTGCTTCTTCTTTACTCCATCGATCCTCTCGCGAACGTCGGCAGCAAGTTCGGCAAGAAGGTCTCTTCCATCCTGCTCGGCAGTCTCAGCGTCCTGCTTCAGTTGCGCGATCTCACTTGCGCGCAAACAACTCAATTCCTGCTCTATGGCCGCGATGTTCTTCTTCGCCTGATGAATCTGACGGATGATGCGCACAAGTTCAGCCCCAACACCTTCACCCTGTACGGATTCGGGCGAGTTCCCAAATTCATCAAGGATTCTCTGGAGCGCATCGGCATCCCCTTGACTGTAAGCCGCGTTCACCTGAGCCATCAATCGAGTACGGAGTTCTCGGTCTGCCTCATCCTTGGCAAAATCAGGATGGATACGCTTGGCAGCTTCCCGGAAGAGGCTCTTCAGGTCCGCTGATGGCTGAAAATCCCTCGCCTTGGACGCCTCCCCATGAGTTGCCTCGTGGGTTTCCTCCGCCCGTTTCCTTGTTTCCTGGGCACGTTGGCTTGCAGTCGTCGAAGGCTTGAGCGAGGCTTCAATCTCTGCGATTTTGGCTTCCCAGTCATCCAACTCGGCATACAGTACGCCGACCTGCCGCAGATAGCGGCCTTCGAAGCTCTTCAACTGGGCGCGAAAATCGGCCAGTTCCAGTTCGCGTTCCGCCAATGCGGCTCGAACGGAGGCCAATTCCTCCCGTTTGCGAAGAAGTTCCTCTTCCTCGGGCGTTTGCTTTCGGACGATCTCAAGAACCATGTTTCCGGTTACTCCAGTGCTTCAATTATCGTAAGGCACCGGGAGGGTGGACCATCAACCTTTTTCAGTTGAAGCAATCACTCCGATTTCGCGAGGTCTCCCGATGGATACCGATGTGTATTCCTACCTCCGCACCCATGCCACTGAGCTCGGGTCCAGAATTCTCGAAACTTACCCACCGCTTCAAGGCACGAAAGACCCTGTCGCGCCGCGCATTGCAACCCTTCTGCGAAAGGCGCTCCCCGCTCAGGCACTCGCGATCACCGGAACTGCCAAGTACCTGCGCAAGGCCAAGGCGGCGCGAATCGTGGCCGAGTGTGGGGCCGGCAAGACCTATATGGCGCTGGGCACGATCCATGTGCTGGCGGAGGGGCGGCCCAGCACAACGCTGGTGATGTGCCCTTCGCACATTACGCACAAGTGGACGCGTGAGGCTCTGCTGACTGTGCCGCGTGCCAGAACCTTTCTGATCGAAGATATGCGCAATGGCGGCGATCCCAAGAAGCCGCACGGCATCTGCGAAGTCAAGCTGCGCAAGGGCAAGATCGTGTACGAGGGGTTGCGCCTGTCGCTCGCCGAGTTGAGGCGCATGGGTCGCAAGGAGTGGGGCAAGCGTTGCTCTGGCCCAGCCTTCTTCATCACCGGCAAGGACAAGGGGAAGCTGGGCTACTACTGGGAGCACGTCTTCCTCAAAGCGAAGTCCGGTCCGAATCTCGGAGGCATCATCAATCCCGACACCGGCGCTGCGATCCTGGACTCGGAGCGGCAGAAGCTCACCCACCTCGACTTCATCGATAAGATCAAGCTCTTTGAATCGCTGACTCTGCCACAAGGGGGAACGACGCGTTATTCAGCACTGTGGCAGGCGGACCGCGAACGCATTCAGCGTATGGCGCCGATTGAGTACATCGGGCGGTATATGGGCGGTTGGTTCGACTTTGCAATCGCGGATGAATTGCACCAGTTGGCCGGCGACACAGCACAGGGTAACGGACTCGGTGTATTGGGACGCGCGGCAAAGAGGCTGATCGCTCTAACCGGAACTTTGATGGGCGGCTATGCAGACGATCTGTTCAATATCTTCTACCGCATGGAGCCGCGCACGATGGCCGGCGAGGGATTCGCGTATGGCGGCCAGGGACGGCGCGACTTTCAGCAACAGTACGGTGTGCTTGAAACCATCGAGAAGGTGCGGGAGACGGACAACGCCTGCTCACGTGCGACGAAGAAGACGATCCAGGTTCTGAAGAAGCCTGGCGCATCGCCGCTGCTGTTTGGCAAGTTTTTGATGAACACGACGGCGTTTCTTTCGCTCGAAGACATTGCGGACAACCTGCCGCGATACGACGAGAGTGTGCTATCGGTTGAGATGGACTCGGAGCTTGCCAAAGCCTACGAAGAACTCGAAGAGGACATCAGAGCTGCCATACGGTCGCATCGTGGCAACAAGAGCCTGATGAGCATTCTGCTGAACACGCTGCTGCTCTATCCCGACCACCCGTATGGATTTGAGGACATCTGGGCGCGGGCCTTTGACCCGGAGAGCAAAGAGTATGTACGGTTCCTGGTGACGAGGCCTCAGAACTTGAAGGAGGACGGCCTCTACGCGAAGGAGCGAGCGCTCATTGCCGACGTGCGTGAAGAAATTCGGCAGGGACGGCGCTGCCAAGTCTATGCGACCTACACGGGCGAGAAGGATGTTACGCTGCGGTTGGAGTCTGTGCTCACGCAGGCGGGATTCCGGGTTGCTGTGCTGCGCTCTTCGGTTGCCACTGACAAGCGCGAGGATTGGTATGAGCGGCAACTGAAGGCTGGAGTTGAAGTCGTGATCTGCCACCCGAAGCTGGTGGAGACGGGCCTCGATCTGTTGGCCTTTCCGACGCTCTATTTCTATGAGACCGGTTACTCGCTGCATACGTTGCGGCAGGCCAGCCGCCGCTCCTGGCGCATCGGCCAGCGACACGCGGTGCGCGTGAAGTTTGTCACCTATGCGGGGACGATGCAGGAGACCTGCCTCCGTTTGATGGGCAAGAAGATGCTCGTCGCGCTGATGATGGAGGGTAAGTTCTCTGGTGAAGGTCTGCAATCGCTCGACACTGACGAAGACCTGATGAGCGCCATGGCGCGCGAGTTGGTTGAGAAGGCTGGCGTTGGGGCAAGCGCCGATCAGCTATGGAAAGAGCTACAGAGTGAACGAGAGCGGGTGCTGCCGCAGCCGCCTGCGTTGAAGGCAGAGGAAGACGACAATCCTGTCTTCGACTTGTCTGCAGCAGAATCGATTAGTCCAGCAACCGAACGCGCGGGCATTCATCTTGTTGAACCTAAAGCGGGCGTGAAGGTGCGCAAGAAGTCCTCGCCATGGTCCACTGGCACAGGGCCAGCCGTGCAACTCAGCCTCTTCGGCTGAAGTTGTCTCCCCGGATCTTGTTGATCGAAAGACTTCCCAATGGCTGCGAACAGTGGTAGCGTAGCCATTGGGAGAACCGTTCCAGCGATACCGGTGTTAGCCGGTGCGCAATCAAAGGCAAGTCAGAGGGTCGGCGCGAGCTGGCCCTTTGTCTTGCCCGGAGATTTTCCATGCCGAAAGGACCGTTTCATCCCTCTGAGTTTGTGCCAACGAAGTTCTCATCGGCTCAGGACAAAGCTGACTTCGGCAATGCCTTCTTGCACTTCATCGAATCAGAGTGGGCGCGGACAGCCTTTTCCAAGAGCTTCTACAACCGCCTTTCGATGTGTTTCTCGCATATTGCACATTACGATGCCGCGGGGTTCTACGCGACATGGTTCACATCGGATGCCGACCGGTTACGGTTTCTGCAGCACACGCTAAGCTGTCCGTGCTGGGGCGATCCAGAATTCACTTTCTGCGACGTTGAGCGCGCCATTCAGCAAGAGATTCGCAAGCGCAACTACCTTGCTCGCTATGAACTGCGCGCCGCCGAGGCTGTACGTTCCAATGAGATGGAGACACTCAAGCGGCTTGAAGCGAAGTATCGAACGGTAGCCGGTCATCAACCAGATGCGGACTCAGTCCCGACGATTCCACAGGTGGCTGCGCAGGAAGCTGTCAAGACAAGAATGCCCGTGCAAGCCAGCCTCTTCTAACCAACATGGATTCATCCAAAATCCGCAGACAAGGAGACAAACTGCAATGGCCAAACTCCAAGCACAGGTTCTGTTGCGAGAGTTCAACTACAACGGCGTTCGCATTCCCGACCCTGCACCGCAGATGAGCGTCGAGGAAGTACGCGATTTGCTGGTTCCTTCATATCCGGAACTTGCGACCGCGACTCTCACCGGCCCGGAGGATACCGGGACCACACTGCGTTACACCTTCAGTCGCGCGATCGGATCGAAGGGGTGAGCCGTGTCCACGCCCTCAATATCGCAAGAAGAACTGGTGGTATTGTTTCTCAAGAAGGCCGCGGAACCGCCGCCAGAAGCCAACCTGATTCTGGCGAGGCATCTCCAATGCAAAGAATCCTGCGATCTCGCGCAAGCCGTCTCAGAGGCAATCAGGAAATATGTGGCATCGGGAAGTTACCGGCTCCCGACGCCAACGGATCTGCTTCCGCCTCTGGGATAGCAACGCTTGCACCAGCCTTCGGACAGGCATTGCCATCGCTCGCCGATGTTCGCTCCGAGTATAACCATGAGGTCAATGCTGAACTGATCTATGAACTCTGCGCCGCGCTGGTGCGCGAGGGATTGGGAACTACGGAGAACTGGAAGAAATCTGGCGGAAACGCGCTCGCATTCGCGCAGCACGCCATGATGGGTGCGATTGGCCCTGAGCGTTGCGATCTGCTGCAACGCAATGTCGAGTATCACCTTGAAGTGAGCGATCAACTCAGCCGCGCTGGGAGCGATGCGGAACTCGAAAGCGGGCAACTGGTTGTCACCGTCGAGTGTGGCGGATCGGGGTACTTCAGAATTGGGCCAGCGCTTGATGCGCTGGAAGCGGAGGCCGAGGGGCTGGGTGCAGCATTCTATTGGGCGCTGACTTTCGCGCTCTATCGGGTGATGTGGATTTACAACCATGACAATGCGCTGATGTACGAAGAGCGAATGCGCGATTATGCTGCGGAAGACGACGCAGAGAACCAAGGGCAGTATGAGTTTCCCGAAGTGGAGAAGGCGCTGCCGGAGTGCATCCGAAAGACGCAGAAACGAGAATCTCCTGATTGGAAAGCACACGACCGCGATCTGCTGCGCAGGTTTCGCAATGGAAAGTTCAGTTCTTGGTTCGAGCGGTTGCGGCGCATTCAGTGCTTGTCCCGGCTTCCACTCAAGCAATCGCGGGAGTATCTCGAACTTGGCTACTACGACGATCCACCCTTGCCGTCTTTGCTTGTCACTTTCAAGGAACATGACGCCATCACTGCCTGTTTCGACGAAGAGGGCCAGTCCATGATGGAGGGCACGGCAGAACCGACTGTGTGCGTTGTCTTTTCGCCGCGCCAGCCGGAGCAGGTTCGGCAGGCGATGCGCATCGTGGATCGCTTCATCGCATTGAATTGCGAGTTATTTCGATTGATCGAGGAAATTCAGGAGAGTTATCATGCAGACTCATCTATCGATCGGGGAGAACCATCGCTTTGAGCTGCATGAGGCGCTGCTGATTTATCGCGACCAGCAAAGCAGCTTCATCACCCGCCACGACGTGACTGCCCATAAGGACGCGCCGCCCACGCTCGGTCCGGCGCAACCGCTCACCGTAGCATTCATCGAGTCTCTGACGCGATCCCTCAGCGGCAGTGTGCAGGCCGAAGTGCTGCCAGCCAGTGTACTTGCCAAGGCGGACCGCATGATCGTCTGGTGGACTCCAGCGCGACGACGCCAGATGTTCTACGAGAATTCCGAAGGCAAGGCCGCGGAGCTGAACGGCTGCGTCTTTCCGCAGCCTCCATTGATCTGGCGGGTCTCGAATGGGGAACTCAACATTCGCGCGCTCGCCGAAAACAAGCGGCCCGATAGTTCAACGAAACTTGCTGTTGCGCCCTTCTGGAATCTCTCGGACGATGGGCGCGTATGCACCGGCACCATGCGACGCCCGGACAGCGCGTGTGTTGGGTCGATTCCGGCGTGGGAGCGCGGCTTCTACGAGAGTGCCTTCACGCACGCCAACATTGGCCGCCTGACACGTCATGAAGGAGGATTCGATGGGCTGTGGAGTGGCCTGACTGGCAAGCGCCAGAAGTTCCCACTAGAAACACTCATCGCCCTTCCGCAGACGCTCACACAGTTCGTGCGGGGAGAGAGGGGCTGATATGCGTATCGAGCACACGATTCCAAGCGATCTGTTGGGCCAAAAGCCGGTGCGCGTACTGGTCGTCGGCGCGGGCGGGACCGGCAGCGCCATCGTCATGGGCCTGCCCTATCTCGACCAGGCGATGCGGGTCTGGGGCCGGTCATCGGGGCTGGAAGTCGTCATGATGGATGCCGACACGGTCTCGGAGACGAACTGTGTGCGCCAGCCGTTCTCGGTTTCCGACATCGGGCAAAACAAGGCGACCGTCCTCATCAACCGCATCAACCTGTTCTGGGGAACGCGGTGGCGGTCCGAGCCGACTTACTTCGATGAGCAGACATTCGACCGGATCAATGACAGATCCATCGATCTACTGATTGGATGCGTGGACACCAGAGCGGCGCGAAGCATCATTGCGCACACACTCACCAAGGCCAGGAACTGCACCGCCTATTGGCTCGATCTCGGCAACAACGCGGCCAGTGGCCAATTCGTTCTCGGCCAGCCATTGAACGCACGCAATCGCAGGAAAGCTGCCCGACTGCGAACCGTGAGCGAACTATATCCAGAGATTATCGACGCTGAAGCTGGTGAAGACCCGCTGCCCAGTTGCTCCGCAGTTGAAGCATTGGAGCGGCAAGAACCGTTCATCAATCAGACTTTAGCATCGGCTGCACTGGCGATGCTGGCGCGGCTCTTTCGCTATGGAAAGCTCTCGCATCACGGCGGCTTCTTTAATGCGCAGTCCGGACTCGTAAGCCCGTTGCCCGTTGATCCGAAGCTTTGGTCGAATACGATGCGCTGTTCCCGGCATGAGAAAAAATCATTCAAAAGGCGTTGATGCGTCATTCCTGCGCAGGATGTATGTTGGAGGGTATCGGAGGCTCTCCATGGAAATGACTCTCGACCATGCCCTTGCGATCGAAGCAAAAGCGATGGTTGCACTGGCCTTTCGCAATGGTCCCATTGAGGCTTTGCACGCGGGGAAACCGTGCGCAGTTTGCAGTCGCAATCCTACTGTATCCCACATCTCCGACGAGGAGATGAAGGCCATGATGAAATCGGCCGTCAATACTCTTTATCGCCTTCTGTGGCAGCGCAAAAACGACTCAGAAGCTTATATCGAGAACCTGGCTTTGGGGCAGCAGTACACCAAGCGGTGGGATGATCCAGAACTCAAGAAGCCTACGAGAAAGCGACCACCAACCACAAATCGGAACTCATGAGAGGAGAAGTATTTATGTTCAAAGAGCTTGTTCCAGTCCTGCGCGACCGCGCGGTGTTGCTCACGGTCACGCTGGTTGATGCAGATCAGATCCGTGTGAACATTGTGCCGAAGAAACTCAAAGACGGCGACAATGACGCTCTTACCACCCCACTCAGCGTCACCGGCACTGCCGAGGACCTCGACGCCGAGTTGTCCACGACCATCATCAGTTTCGTCGGCTCCCATCTCCAGATGAAGAATGCCCTGGAGAAGGCCAAGGCCGAGATGGATGCAGCTTCCAAGACAGCTCAGGCCGAGGCGCGTGCGAAGTCGAAGACGTCGGGCAAGACAGCGCCGCCGAATACGGAAGTCACTCAGTATGCTCCTACCGGCAAGCCTGCTGAACCAGCGAAGTCCGCGCCCCAGAAGCCCGCAAGTCTTTTCGATATGCCGGCACCGGCAGCCACAGCCACCGCGCCAACCGAACCGGAAGATGACCCAGGATTTGCAGAGATCGATGATGACGACCCAATCGAAGAGGTCGAAGAGCTGGATGACGCAGCCTGACGGCAACAATTCCTCTCTTCAAGAGGGACTCGGATAGCTAGCCATGCGTCGGAACCTGTGGGGAAATGCCGATAGTGTTGATAATGAGCGCAACGGGCTGTTGTCGTAAGCTGACTCCCGGTTTCAACTGTGCAGCGAACGGATCACCGAACTCGTCCTGACTCTGGTAAAGAACCTCAATAAGGGCACAGAGGCATTGGATTGCCGCCATATTCCCGGATCTGAAGAGGGACGAGTCTTTCTGGCTATCTGCGGCCCATACGATAGTCCACATACAGGATGTGCGCTTTGATCTGGTCGCCCGCTCTGTATTGCGGAAGTTGGGCCATTTTCAGCATATGGAGAATCGCGCCGGGGTTTCCATCGCTCCACTCAACAAGAGATGGGAGAATTGCCTCCAAATTTGCGGCCCAAAGCTCAGTTCTTTCTGCTTCGCGCTGCGCGAATTCGAGAGCAATCTGTGATGGCAGGTTTTTCAACTCCAGACGCTCCGACTTGTTTGCACACAATGGGCGCAGTGCACCTATATCCTCCATATGCGGAGATCGTGATGCAAAGATCACTGGGGTGCGCCCGTAGTAGCGCAAGTCCTTGATCATCCCCGTTACAACGCGTGAGGGCGCGTCGAGATGGTCGAGAACCATCAGAAAGGGATGAGCATCCAGCGATCTGTGAATGATGCCCTTCAAGGAGGATGTGGACAGTGCAGAGATGTTTCCAGGGATCTTTATTCCGTCGTCAGAGGAACGCAATGCCTGAAGCAAAGTGAGAGCGAATTCGCGCGGTGATCGCATCTGTCCGACGTAAAGCGCAAACGGTTGATTTTCAACGAAGGAGCAAAGTAAACGTGACTTACCCACTCCCTCGGGGCCGAATACCAGCATTGATTTGCGAATCCTGGCTTGGTTCCGAAGCCTGCCCAATTCATCCTCGCGCTCAACGCAATTCAGGTACTCAACGGTTGGCTCGCGTTGGGCAGAAGATGAAGGCATTGCAGCGGAACTTCTTTCTCTGAATTCAACTGGCATCACGACGAACCAATAAGAAGGACTGCTTATCAGCCGGAAGCGCATGAATGGGGTCAGACGACTGCCGGAACATTCTGTTCTATCAGTAGACACAGTGTTCCAACTGTCATTAACGCAGCCGCTAGGGTAAAGCCGAGCGTCGGCGAAACCGCTGTCCATACAAAGCCAACTGCCGCGCTGGAAACGAGCTTCGTTGTGCCGTTGACTGTGCCCAGAGCACCGTAGCTCATAACCAATGCTTCGGGTTGAACCATCTCGGCTGTGACCGTTGGCTCCAGCGCTTCCTGAATAGCGACATACAGACCAGCGATCAAAAATATACCTGCTAATAACGGAACACTGCTGATACTCCGCCAGAATACGAGAGCTGTTAGCAACGCCGTAAGTGCGCCGAGCGCGCTGCCTGCAATTAGAACCGGCAAATGGCCGGTTCGGTCGGCCAACACACCTACCGGATATGACGCGACGACTTGCACGACATTGCGCCACACGTAAAGCACTCCAGCGACCTGTGCTGCTCGGATTACGCCAAACGACGGTGTCAGTATGGTCGTAGCCGCGAGGATCAGTAGGCTGTGAGAGAAGTCACCGAGACCAAAGATACTGATCGCACCAAGATAACGTTTGAAACGAGGTGGCAGGCCGCGCAATGAACTGAACAGCTTTAGGGAAGGATTTGGCGAGACCTCTGGGTCTTTGACCAGGGTTAGAAAGGCGAGTACAGCCAATATACCTGGGATAACAGACAGCGACAATACAAGCCGGAATGGACTTGCTCCGCCATACCAATGCTCTTGTGCCCATCCGAGCAAGGCGACACCAAACAGTGGGCCGAGCACGGCACCAACAGTGTCAGCTCCGCGGTGAAAACCAAAGGCGCGGCCACGGGTTTCTGAGGAGACAGACTGGATCACGATGGCATCACGAAGAGGTCCACGCAGTCCTTTGCCAAACCAAGATACGGTGCGACCGAGCAAAATGAACGGCCAGCCGGCGGCCAGTGCAATCAGCACCTGTCCAACCGGAGTCAGGCCGTAGCCGACCAACACCAGTAGCTTGCGGTGTCCGAGCTTGTCGGCGATGTAGCCTGACAGCATCTTCGTGAAGGCTGCCACCGCATCGGCAATCCCTTCGACAGCGCCCAGCACACTGGCTGGGAGACCCAGTACGGCGAGAAAGCCGGGCAAAATGACGGTCGTCGTCTCGTAACAAAAGTCGCCCAGTGCGCTAGTAATTCCAACGCCTACAACAGTGCGGTTGAGCCAACCTTTCGGAGAAGTATCTATCTTGTTCATGTGAATAGCTCCCTAGAAGAGTGTCAAAACATCCTTCTCTAAATGGTCAAGTCGAGCAAGCGCCGACTGCACAGCGGGAGTTCCTTCTTCTTTGATTTTCCGCGCCCGGTCAAGCGCCTGTTCGGCAATGCGGCTGATTTCATGCAGCAGTTTCCGGATCTCAGCCTCCAAGCGCCCCCGGCTATCCTGAATACGATTGAGAACATCGTTTTGTACGCGCGCGCTATTTACGTCCAAAAGATGCCGCAGAAAACCTCGCGCCTCGTTCGAGATGACTTTGCGTGCGCCCACCAACGGCAAAAAGACGTCGGCGAGCCAGCGCAGTGGGGACGGGGGTTGCGCAGTTCCGATGAAGTCTTCAAAAATGAAGCTGGAACGTACGCGCAAGCCCTTCTCTGGATCGAGCGCATGGGGCATCCGCGCCAGTTCGCTGAGGCCTGCGCTGGCGAGTTTCTTCAGAAAGCTGTTTCCCATCTCTACAAATCGAAGGGCTACAGTTCGATATTGGCGCTCGCCCTCTTCCTGCTCAGGTTTGAGCCAAGGCATAACCTTGTGACGCGAGATCTCCTGGGCAAGGTGCATCACACGCCGCCGATAGTGCGGGCCAAAACCGATGAGTAGGGACGGCAACCCCTTATCAAATTCAGCTTCAGATTCCTTCCACGCGGAACGGAAAAACTGCCGATGACGTTCTCCGAAAAGGTCAGAAATCCGATGCAACTCCGCCATGAAGAGGTAATCCAGTTCGCGCACGGAGCGCTCAGCCTCGCTGATGGTTTCCTTCATCAGCTCGATGCGTCTTTCGGATTCTTCGATTGGACGCTGGAGTGCGTCACGGTCCTCACTGATAATTGCCAGCAGTTGTTCGCTCAAGCGCTGAAGGCCTCGGTCGCAAGCGGCGCGAACGAGATTACTGCCCGAGTCTTCAACCAGGTGATGCAAGCACGCCAGTAGTCTTTCCCAATCTCGCAAAGGTCCGCGATCTTCCATCCGTTCGGCGGCACTCACTTCAAAGACCTCGCCGATCGGACGATGCAGGCGTTTTTCCAGAACCTCGCGGGTAAACTTGGCTGCGGCTGCACGCTCTGGATCGCTGGTACGGTCGGCCTTGTTGATCACCAGGATTAAATCCTGAACTTGTGTGCCGATGGATTCCACCAGCGCCAACTCCTCGCCCGCAATCGGCGGATCGGCTCCGACAACAACCAATGCAGCATCGATGTGAGGAATGAATGCCTGCGTGGTTGCCGTGTTTCCAGTGAAGACCGAACCCAAACCCGGCGTATCCACAAAACACATTCCTGAGGACAACAAAGGGCTGGGCACGAATACTTCCGCGCCGTCCACGGCTTTTTTGTTCTCAGGATTGAGTTCCTCGGTTACGTATTCCTTCAAGTCAATCAGGTCAATGTCCCGCCAGGCTCCGTCTCGCATACGTACACGCGCGTGAGGTTCGCCGCCGAATCGAATCACGGTAGGCACCGCCGTGACCGGAACAAACCCGGTCGGAACAACTTCATGGCCGACTAGAGCGTTGAGCAGGGTAGATTTGCCGCGCTTGAACTGGCCGATACAAGCTACATAGAAACGTCCTTCGGAAACCCGCACTGCGAGCTCACGAGCTTCCTCGGCGACAGGCTCAGCCCCAAGTTCCTGCGCCAGATTGGCAAGTCGCAACAGACAAGATGCACCGTCTACAGATACGGGGGTCTCAGTCGGAGGACGGCCCTGATCTTGCGGTGTCGAGTTGCTCATGTATTCCTGCATCGCGGAGTGAGCCATAATCTCTATCTGGGTCCTGTTAGACCTTCGCCGGTTCGTTAGTTGAAGTCCGCGAGTATCGAATGACCTCGACGCGAGACATAGCAATGAGGCCCTCCTCAACCATGACATCGAGATGGGGAATCAACTTTTCGATCTGTTCCTCACGGTCGATGACGGTCAGCATGATCGGCGCATCCTTGGAGAACGTCCAATGGCTTGAATGGTGAATTCTGGTGCTGGCGCCGTACCCTTCGATACCGCGATACACGGTAGCTCCAGCCATTCCCAACTCCACGCATTTGGCTACAATCGCTTCATGCAATGGTTTGCCCTGCCATTTGTCGCCTTCGCCGAAATGAATGCGCAACATGCGCGCTTGAAATTGGTCTTTCATGGTTGAGCCTCCGCTCATGCAGAAACGCTTCCCGCCTGCGCCTCTGGCAGATCAATGTCCAGCGCGCGGTAGGAGTACTTGATGATGTCCACGTCTGAAAGCACGACTAACCCTTCTTCCACCATCTGGTCTACAAGAGGCAAAAAGGATCGGAGTTTATCCTCTGTATCGACGGCCGAGAGCATGATCGAGCAATCGTGCGATAGGTGCAGGGCCTTGTCCTTGTGCATCCGCCGGTGCGCGCCATAGCCGAGGATGCCGCGGTAGACCGTGACGCCGGCAATATCGTTGGCGCGCATGGCTTCGACAAGTGCTTTGTAAAGTGGCTTGTCCTTCCAGTGGTCTGCCTCATCGACATAAATGCGCATCATCTTCGCTTTGCCCTCGATTTTCACGTGAGCAGGCGGGACCGGCTTTTTTTGCTTCGAGACCTGGGCTGGTTTCGCAACGGTGGTCTCCTGAATTTCGATCATTCCCGTCCCGGCCAACTCCTCCAGCTTTCCGAGCAACTCGTTCACCTTTTCGCGAGACTCGATGAACTCAATCTTCAGCGGAAGGTTGTCAGAGATTTCGACAAAGCTGGCGGAGTGCATGTGGTGATCCGCGCCGAATCCGGCGATCCCTTTCAGAACGGTTGCCCCGGAGATGCCCCGGTAAAAAAGAAAGTCGAGGATGCTCGAATACGTTGGTACGCCATGATGTTTTGAGCCTTCGCTCAGGTAGATTGAAACCTTCACTGCCTTTCCGGCACTCAACATACGTCCTCCCTCAGGAATGTAGTCCACGTTGCGAGACAAGGAACTCGGCGGCACGTCCAAGTGCTCCCCACCCGGCTCTGTCTGGTTCCGGTTCATCTCGCAACTGTTGCAGATCTTGCGTCAATTGTCGGCGATAATTCTCGATGATGGCATTAACTCGGGCAGCGAGCACAGGCGGAACCTGCCGGTGCAGCTTTTCTCCGTGTGGGATACATAGAACAGCGGAACTGCGCAGCCAATGAGACACATCTGCTCGCTCCAGACAGCTCACGAATTCGCGTATACGTAGATCCTCCTCCGCAACTACCTCCTTGCAAATGTCGCAATCGTCTTTGGAGAGAAAATCCGGCTCATCGACCAATTGGATGAACACTTGCGCTGCTGCAGGAGCGTTTTGAACAGCGGCCAGACCCCAGGTGTGAAAGTTGCACAGACGGTGAATACTCTCCTTCGGATGGTTCTGCAGGCGAGCTGCTTGATACTCCTTCAAAAAGCGACAGAACGGGCATCCGGATTCCTGCAGTACCTGAAGAATCGATTGGTAGAGAACCAGTTGTCTATGTGTTCTCATGAAATAATCTCCGCAATAACAGAGCCACACCACACGGCAATCAGGCCAAGAAGAAGGCTGCTGACTCCATAAAGAGCGGCCACAAGGAAAGCGCCCGTTCGAATCGTGGAGAGGGTCTCCCACTCATACGTCGAAAAGGTGCTGTACGCGCCGATAAAGCCGACTGGAACCAGGAACCTCCAGGCGGGGTTCAAATCCGCTCGTTTTGCCAAAAACGAGAGTGAGAAACCGATTACGACACAGGCCGTGATATTGATGACAAAGGTCCCATAGGGAAACTTTGTTCCCGTCCGGTTGGCAATCGTCGAACCAACCCAGTACCTCGCCATGGAACCGAGTGCGCCGCCGATTGCGATGAGAGAGTACTTCTGCAACCCTATTCCTCCTTGCCTGTCTCTTGGCATTCAATGAAGTGTGATTTCTGATCCAATTCCAATTCCTCGCGAATACTACAGATGATGCTGTGCAGCAAAGAGTGAAGTTCATCGACGACTGCATTCAAACCGCTGATCGCGTCCTCGGGAACCGCACCGCAGCCGCGCATGTGGCGTGGCTTCAGTTCCTCAACAGCGATCTCCACAAAGCCAAGGTCCGTGATCAACGATCGCGATATTGGAATCTCCGGCGGCTCCGGCTTCATGTGCTGCCAGTCCAAGGTTTTCAACAGTTGAGCGCGAAGGCGGCGAATGTGATTTTCTATCATCCGTACTTGCGCAGGGGTGACATCCACCACATAGTGCGGAAATGGCGACTCCGATTCCGGCGAATGGAGGGCGTGCTCAATATCGCAGAGCAGGCCATCGATGTATTTGCAGGTCGCACCCAAGCGCCGCCTCTGCACATCATTGAGTTCCCCAATGACTCGGGTTCTCGTGATATCCGATGCTGCTTCGGGCATGACTCCTCCAAGTGTTGTTTATCTTCGAGGAGTCATCTGCCCGGTTGGCGGTCACACGGTGGACTCCAACACCCACAGTTGCTTGCTGCTTGCTATGCCTTTACTGCTTTGTGCCACCTGTCGTATACGCTGGCGCCTGCGTAGCGGGCCTTTGCGCCAAGCTCGTGTTCGATCTCCAGAAAGCGGTTGTACTTCGCAATGCGCTCGCCGCGGCTGGTCGAACCTGTCTTTATCTGCCCCATGCCGGCAGCCACGGCCAGGTCGGCGATGCTCGTGTCATCGGTCTCACCCGAACGATGCGAGATGACAGCTCCGTAGCCATTCTCGCGGGCAATCTGAATGCATTCGAGCGTTTCCGTCAGCGTGCCGATCTGATTCAACTTGATGAGAATGGCATTGGCGATTCCATCTTTGATGCCCTGGCGAAAGATCGTGGAATTGGTGACAAAGTTGTCGTCGCCGATCAATTGAATCCGACCTCCGAGCGTCTTTGTCATGAGCTGCCAGCCGGCGCGGTCGTCTTCGGCAACCCCATCCTCGATGCCCCAAATCTCTGGATAGCGATCAAGCAAACTCTTCCAGAAGTCAACCATCTGTTCGGGCGACTTCCTGCTCTTGTCTGACTTATCGAAGGCATAGACGCCGTCTTCAAAAAGTTCGCTGGTGGCTGGGTCCAGAAAGATCACTACATCCTTGCCGGGCTTGTAACCGGCCTTCTGGATCGCTTCTAGAATCAGTTCGATGGGCTCTTCGTTGGACTTCAACTGCGGCGCGAAGCCACCTTCATCCCCGACGCCCGTGTTGTAGCCCTTCTTGTGTAAGACAGATTTCAGCGCATGGAAGGTCTCAGCAGCAGCTCGCAGGCCCTCACTGTAGCTAGGCGCGCCGACGGGAGAAATCATGAACTCCTGAAAGTCCACATTGCTGTCCGCATGGCTTCCACCATTGAGCACGTTGAACCACGGCGCAGGAATCAAATTGGCTTTCTCGCCTCCCAGGCTTACATAAAGAGGCAGGTCGTGGTCAGAAGCGGACGCTCGCGCAACCGCAAGGGAAACGCCCAGAATCGCATTGGCTCCAAGGCGGGCTTTGTTCGGTGTGCCATCGAGTTCACACAGTTTCTTGTCCAATGCCTTCTGGTCGTTGGCATCGAGTCCATGTACGGCCTTTTGAATCTCGCCGTTCACGTGGTTTCTGGCATTCAGTACACCCTTGCCTCCGTACCGCGCCTTATCGCCGTCGCGGAGTTCGACAGCTTCCCGCTTTCCGGTCGATGCGCCTGATGGCACCTTTGCTGTCGCCTTGACGCCATTGGCCAGTGTCGCCGTAACTGATAGGGTTGGATTTCCGCGTGAATCGAGGATTTCCAGGGCTTCAAGTTTCGCAATTTTAGACATGATGATTCCGCCTTCCCGGCCGCAGGGCCGTCAGTTGTGAGGACTTCGATGAGTTGCTGGTGAACGGCATTATCGGTCCGCAATTTGACTGGCGGCACCGTGTGTCTTCGTTCTTTCGATTTGCGATCTTCATCGCTAAAGCTCCATTCAATGGACGATCATCACCGGGCAGTGCGCATACCTTAAAACGCGCTCTGAGTTCGAGCCCAACATCCAGCGATGAAGGATCGTGTGGCTGCGCTTGCCCATCACGATGAGGCTGGCCTGAATGGTGTCCGCCTTGTGGATGATCTGTTCCGCCGGGTGACCGAGGACAATATCCGTTTCGAGTTCAATCTCTTTTTGCTTGGCGCGCTCGCGGAGCGGTACGAAACACTTCTCATAGCGCTCTTGCCCGTCTTCAAGCACGGCATGAAACTCCGCGCTCTCGGCGGGCTCCGGCGGCCGGATCACAGCCAAAACGAAGAGCTTGGCCTTCATATCTCCCGCCATTGCCAGGGCCACATCCAGAGCGTGCTCGGCGTGTGGCGATGCGTCGAATGCTACCAATATCCTTTGAATTCCAACAAAAGTAGGGCTTCCCATTCGTTTCACCTATCCTTCTTCTGCGGGGACTGGCCGCTGAATTGACTGTTCTGTTTTCGCGTTTGTCAGTGCATGGGGAAGAAGATGCCGGGGAAGAAAAAACGAGTTCGCAATCATGGTTGGAATGACGGCGCTGGCAATGACCGTGCCCACGATATAGGAATACTGCGCCTGCGTGATGATCTGATGATTGAGGCCAAACAATGCCGAGATGGTGCCGAAGGTGAGACCGGTTGACATCATTAGCGTGTAGTAGGCCCCAGCCTTGCCGTCATATTTGTGAATTCTGACTGCCGGGTACACCGCAAGCGCTTTGAATAGCGACTTCGCGCCAAACAGAACGAGCAGCGTGACAGGAGCGGCCATCAATGCAGGTACAGAGACAAAAGATCCGGCACGGATGAAGTAGAACGGCGTGAGCAATCCGAAGGTCAGTGTTCGCAGGCGACGAATTAGCGAATGGTCTTTTCCGACCGTTCCCGCCAGCACCATGCCGATCATGTACGCCGGAAGAACCGCTTCGCTTCCTGCCCACACTGCAAGCCCGCCCATTGCGAAGAGAAAGAAGAGAAGGTATTTGGCTTCAAGCTCGGAGACACGCCCGCCGTATTTTTTGAAGAACCGCGGCGTGAGAATTGGCAAGACCACAAAGACGACGACGGAAACCACCACGAAGATCAGCGTCTTGATGGTGAACGGAGAAAAGATCAATCCGAGCGCAATCACGGTTCCGAGATCATTGATGAAGCAGGCAGCCAGAATCGCTTTGCCATACTCGGTGACGTTGAAGCCCAGTTCCAGCATCACCGCATAGACCACGGCAACCGAGGTCGTCGAAAGCGCCACGCCGCACAGCCAACTCGGCATGATCGACCAATGCAGGACGTAATGCGCGATAGCGGTGCATCCAAGAAACGGGCCGAAGAATCCCGCTAGGCCAATGATCGATGCTTCGCGCCACTTGGTTTTGAAGATGGCCGGATCGAGTTCCGCGCCGGCAAGAAACGTCAGAACAATGGCGCCGGTTCCAGCGAGAAAAGTAATCCATTGCGTATTCCCGGCTAGGCCGCCCTGCGCAAAACCGAAGAGCCCGGTAAGAAACACGCCGATGACCAGTTGCGCCACCGTACCGACTACAATCTCAGAAAGCGCCGTCGAGATCTTGAACCAGATCGCCAACAGCGTCGCCGCCAACGCCAGACCCACCCAGAGCGCACAAAGAGCCCAAGTGTTTGCCATGAGCACAAACTCCTAGATTGTCGTTCAGGGAATTCGGCCGGGACACAACTCCGCAACAGGATTCCCTGTCAGGAGTTATCATCTGTCCGGCCTATTGGAATGGACAGCGGTTAAGGGTGAACTCCTTCACCACAACCAACGCTCCAGTAGAAACCAATTCTGCTCTGATGTCAAGGTGCAAAACGTACCTACCAGGTGCCCTGTCCGGCGACCCTTCCAGGAGGCCAGAATGGAACCCTCAATGCGTAAACTTTTCTGGATGGACATACAATCCGTAAGCCACCGTTAGCGCCACAGATTCGGAACGGGAAACGCCGACTGCGTCAGAATTGATTCTGGCTTTACGCAAAATCGTCGTACCGCTCGGGGAGCTACTCCTTGGTCTTGAGCTTGCTGTCGTTTTCGTGGATAAACGTCTCGATCTCCGGAGCGCTGGCAAGAATGCGGAGCCACTGCTCCTTATATAGGGTGACGGGGAAACGTCCCATTCCGTAGAGGGATACGGCGCCTTTCTCGCTGACCTTGAGACTCAACCCTGCTGAATCCCTGCTCTTGAGCTTTGCGTTTTCTGCTCGCAGGCGCTCCAACTCGGCTTTCATTTCCGCTTCGTTCATGCCGTCTCTCCCATTCTGTTTTCCGCTTCAACCGTCTCACTGCGCACCGGTTGCGCCAAGCCAACAGGGCCAGCCGCACCGGCCAAAAGTGCCTCGATCCGCTCGACTTCGAGACGCCTGAGTTTGGCGGTGCTGGACCACTGCTCCATCCGTTCAGGGTCAGTTGAGAAGTCGGCGGAGATTTCCATCCACCGGTTCTCGTTCTCACAGGCCGCCTTGAGCGCGACCTGAAGCGCCTCGATTTGCTGATCCCTTGATGAATTCATTCAGGAATCAGTTTATATCGTCGTCGCTGTTCCGCCCCAAAGCGGCCAGCACGGCAAACCAACGCATCTCCAAAATAGAGGGCCGACCTGCCTTTGTTCACATCTGAATCAGTATCTGCCTGAGGTAAATCCAAATGAAACCATCCAAGCTGTATGAGGCGCTTCATGCGCTGATCGGCGAACGTGTGCCACTTCATATCTGGGGCGCGTGCGGCGTTGGCAAGTCACAGATCGTCGCACAGGTCGCGGACGATCTCGACTTTGATTTTCTGGACGTTCGCGCCGTGCAACTCGATCCGGTCGATCTGCGCGGACTGCCGCGCATCAAAGAGGACCAGACCGAATGGGTGCCACCGAAGTTCCTTCCCACTGCCGGGAAGGGCATTCTCTTTCTCGATGAACTGACCTCTGCGCCGCAGATGACGCAGGCCGGCTGCTATCAATTGGTGCTCGACCGCAAACTCGGAGAGTATGTGTTGCCGGATGGCTGGGTGGTCATCGCCGCCGGCAATCCAGCCTCCGAGCGCGGTGTGCATTTCTCGATGCCGCGTCCGCTGCGGAATCGCTTTGTCCATCTTGAACTTGAAGCGGACCTGAACGACTGGTGCAAGTGGGCCGTGGGTGCCGGAGTTCGACCGGAGATCATCGCCTTTCTGCGCTTCAAGCCAGACCTGCTGCATACCGCCGATGCGACCTCGGACGCCAATGCCTGGCCCACTCCCCGTTCCTGGGAGATGGCCTCCAATGTTCTACGCGGCATTGGGAACCGTCAGAAGACCACTTTTCTGTCAGGAGCAAGCGAGTTCGAGGCGCAGTTGCTCGACGGCACGGTTGGGCCTGCGGCTGCGGCAGAGTTGATTGCCTTCCTGCGGCTCTTCCGGCAGTTGCCGTCGATCGACGAGATTCTGCTCAATCCCGAAACGGCTCCGCTTCCGGCGGAGACATCGGCGCAGATCGCCATAGCCACGGCGCTGGGCCGTGCCATGACCGACAACTCAGTGGGCAGAGGGCTGAAGTATTTGGACCGTATGCCGACCGAAATGCGCGTCATGGCGATGCGCGATGCGGCGGCGCGGGACACCGCCATCACCCACACGCCTGAGTTTGTTCGCTTCGGTGTGCAACAGGAGGCCATTCGATGATTACTGAACGAGCCATGCTCGCCGCCGTCCATATCAGCATTTGGACGGCCATCAAACACGACCGCAAGATCAGCCGCGACGTTGCCGACCAGCACGGAGCGCACCAGGGCGCGGGCCGGTACAACAAACAGTTGCTACGCGGCGCCGACAAACTCGATGAACTGCGCACACTGGCTGGGCAGGTGCGGCAGTACTTCTACAAGATCACGTTACCGTGGTCCGACGAAGGATTCCGCCTGCTGCCGTCGAACCTCTACTTCGATCTGACGGCCCGTATGCGAGAGTTTGAGGCTGGCTTCGAGCAAGGCGTGGAGAGCTTTCTTCATGTCTATCCGCAGTACATCGAGCAAGTGCGCCCAGAGTTGAACGGCCTGTTTCGAGAGGAAGACTATCCCGCCGCCGACAAGCTGCGCAAGAAGTTCGGCGTGAAGCTGGAGATCCTGCCTATCCCGACCGGCAACGACTTTCGCGTACAGATGTCGGCCGAGGAGCAGGCGCGCGTGGCCCGCGAGATAGACGCCAATGTTCGCGAATCATTGACGCGCGGGACTGAGGATTTATGGAAACGGCTCAGGGATGTGGTTTCGCACATGGTGGACCGTTTGAATGAGCCGGAGTCCCGCTTTCACGCGACGATGGTCACGAATGTATTTGACCTGGTGGAGTTGCTGCCTCGCCTGAACGTCAATGGTGACGCTGACCTGAACCGTTTTGCCGATCAGATCAGGCAACGGCTGTGCGGCTTTACGGCGCAGGACCTCAAGAAGCATGACCTGCTGCGCGTGGCCACGGCAACGGATGCGGCGGAGATCGTTGCCGAGATCGACAGCGTTCTGCGTGATCGCGAAGCCAGCGTGCCGGAGGAGGCACCAGACGCTCCAACGGTCGATGACATCCTATCCCGTATGTCTGCGTACATGGAGGTGCCTGCGGCGGCATGAGACACGAGACACCAGCATCCATTCGCATTCAAAAGGCGCGCACTACTTTATTACTCGATCATCCGTTCTTCGGCTCGCTCCTGTTTCGCTTGAAGGGGCGAGAGCAGCGATCGATTCCAACCATGGCGACCGATGGCGTGTCGCTCTACTACAACCCCGAGTTCGTCGATACGCTGAACTCGGCAACGCTGGCCGGGGTGCTGGCCCACGAGGTCATGCACCCCGCGCTCCAGCATCATGTGCGGCGTTCCGGGCGCGATCCAATGCGGTGGAATGAGGCGTGCGATTACGCCATCAATCCGCTGCTGCTCGATGCGGGCCTCAGTCTGCCGGATGGTGTTCTCGTCGATCATCGTTTCCGTGGCATGAGCGCAGAACAGATTTACAACCTGCGCGATGCAGAAGCACAGCCGCAGTCTGGCGGCCAGAACAGTTCAGATGCCGGTGCCGGAACTGGCGCGGGCGAAACGCCAGAAAAGCAAGACAGCCACGGATGAGCCAACTGCGCCAGTGACGGAGGGCGGCATCGGCCAGGTTCTTGATGCACCTTTGCCGGACGAAGAGACGCCGAGTGCGGAAGAGCAGGCGCGAGAGTGGAGTGTTGCCGTCAACCAGGCCGTCACGCTCTCGAAGCAAGCCGGCAAGACTCCTGCGGGTCTGGCCCGCACTCTCGAAGGAGCCGCAGAGGCAACCGTGGACTGGCGCGAACTGTTGCGTCGGCTCTGGTCCGATACCATCCCCGCCGATTCGAGTTGGATGCGGCCCAACCGCCGCCACATCTGGAATGGACTCTATCTGCCAGGAGTTGTGCGCGAGGGTGTCGGAGAGATTGCCATCGCTGTCGATTGCTCAGGATCGGTGAATGGCCGGTTGCTGCGTCTCTTTGAGGCTGAGGTCTGCTCGATCCTCGAAGGCCAGCGGCCACAGTGCGTTCACGTCCTGTACTTCGACACCGAGGTTCACAAAGTGGAGACCTATCAAGCCGGGGAGCAGGTTCATCTCAATCCCGTTGGCGGCGGAGGTACCGACTTCGGTCCATGCTTCGATTGGCTGGAAGAGCATGGGATCTAGGCCGCAGACTCTGGTCTTTCTGACTGACCTCTACGGAACGTTTCCCGAGTCTGCCCCCGAATATCCCGTACTCTGGGCCTCAACCGGCAGTCGTCCATGCGCCATTCGGCAGCGTTATTCCCATGCAAGCGGCGTAGCCAATGCTGCGGTTCATTGGTAGCTGGCGCGCTACGGAGCATTCCCATGAACAACCAATTCTTCATCTTTACCGATGGCTCGGCCATCGGCAACCCCGGTCCTGCCGGCTGGGCAGCTATCGTGCTCCACGGGACAAAGCGGCAGGAGATCGCTGGATCGGTTCCGTGGTCAACCGTTTCCGAAATGGAGCTTCGTGCCGCAGTCGAGGCTCTGCGCCTAACGCCAACCGGCGCGCGCATCGAACTGCGCTCTGACTCGGAATTGCTGATCGATGGAATGCGGTTCCTGGTCTTTCGTTGGCAGCGGTTTGGCTGGCGCAACAGCCGTGGTTTTGAGTTGCAGCACCAGGAACTATGGCGCGAATTGCTCCTCCTCAACACTCAGCGAACAATTCGCTGGCGATGGATCAGAGGACACAGCGGCCATCCCATCCAGTCCCGCGCCGATGTACTTGCCTACCAAGCCGCGCGCGCCCAATTCAGCAGCCTGCCCATGGCTGCGTAGCTGCATTATCGCCCTACCGGACGCACTTCTATGGAGAATACCAATGACCGATGGCAACACACTTTTTGAGATCGATCGCGAACTCGACTCGATGCTCGATCAGATCGAGGAAGAAGCCGAAGAGAACGGCACCGCCTCACCCCAGTTGCTCGAACAATTTCAGCAGTTCTGCGAGGCCGAAAGCGAAAAGGTCGACAGGATCGGTCGCTTCTTGACGCTAATGGACAGCCGGCTGAAATACTGTCGCCAACAAGCGGAGCACTTTCAGAAACGCGCGCGCTCCGCCGACGCGAAGGTAGTGAGTACGAAAAACATGGTCCTCTACTTCCTCATGTCGCGAGGACTGAAGAAGATTGAGGGCATGGAGTTCACGCTGCGGATGCAGAAGAACAGCCAGGACTCCGTGAGAATTACCAACGAAGCAGTTGTGCCGAAGCGCTATTGCAGGATTGATGCGCGAATCGACGGATTTCTATGGGAGACAGTCCTCTCCATGCTGCCGGAAGAGCTTGCGAAGTCTCTAGAGTCATCAGTTCAGGAGACGATGCCTGATGCGGATGCGATCAAGGTGGCAGCAATGCGCCAGGAACAGGTACCTGGCACAGAAGTGCGCCGCGGATCACATTTGAGAGTGGCCTAATTTGGCGCAGAATCTAGTACCGTTCTACGCGCTTTAGGCACCGAGTCTTTCGATCCATACGCCACTCTCAGTCGCGAACCAAATCCGATGATTATCCCATGTGCCTAGGTTGACTATTTGCCAGGCTCAGGGAGGCAAAGGTTTGAGGCCGCATTCCCCGGATCAACGATGGCGCGCCAATCCTTCGTAAGCTTGTCTTTGTCTTCATCCAATCCAAGGAGATACCGCCACAAACGGCGGGCTAACTTTTCAGCCTGCACGGTAACCGTCATTTTACTGGTGGCGGAATTCCAAAGTACGCCACTCCATGGGACTTCATGCAAATTCTGAAACTTTGTTACTACAGTTCGAATATGCTCAACCTTCAGGGAACTCGGAGCTGTAGACATGGCCCCCACAAAGGCTGTGATACCGATCGGCCGAACCAAAATATGCCCCCCCGTAGACGAAGACTTGCGAAACGTTGCGACCGTCGCTTCAGGATTCAAGAGTTCCTTCCAGGGATCGACCGCTTCTATCATCTTGTCCCATAAGGCAGAAACGTCAACAAACGCCTCCTCCAAACTTTCAAAACAAGGGATTTGCTGCTGCTTAGCGAATTCGTGAGCCAAGTTGGCTGGCAGAAGGTCCTGGTTGCATTTGCGGAAACTCTCAATGGCCATGAGATACTGGCGATCAGTGGGTAACATTGCATTACCACTAGCCAAGTGTAGCTTTCCATTCTTTAAGACCGAAACTTTTATCCGATGCTTGAACAGCGGGTGCTCACGAATCAGGCGACGGGTGACAAGTGCCACGCCGTCGTCTTCGCTCATTGCGGTATGTGTAGCGGAAGAAGTTTTCTTAGCGAATCTATTGACGGTCGTAAAGAGACGACGTGCTCGAGTGAGTCCTTCCTTATCACTATCATGGCAGATGATGATTGTTGAGACTTGATCATCTTTGTATCGCTCTGGCTCTCGCATAAGTTCTGTCCGAAGCGCAGCGAGCCGATGTTGCCCGTCCAGCGCGTAATATTTCTCAGTACCGTCGAATTGCAGCAGGCCAACACGACTTTCGTCGGAAAGAAGAGTTTCGCCAAATGCAATTGGCCGGAAACGAGGTTGCCCGTCTAGTACTGCCACGATAAGGGAACCGAAGAAACGCTGCTCATTTGTGCGAAGGTAGATTGCTATCTCTTTAGCACGGATGGTCAGGTCGCGCTGAAGCATGGTGTCGAGATCCTTGTTGGGTGCCACCTCTTCGGCAAATTTAACGTATTCCACCAAATCGCGCACTCCCATCACCGTTACGTAATACACCCAGTCGCCAATGGTTCCTTTAACGCACGGGAAGTAGGTTGTCTTCATGCAGTGAGTCTCCCTTTCAAATCGAGTTGTGTATTGGCTACTGGCGTGAGGTTGTCCTTGAGCAGGCCTTCTGCTTGCGTCAGCTCATCTTCCGGAACGAGCGTGTAATGGAAATGCAGATACCCATCGAAATTATTGAGCATCATTACAATTTCTTCGCGGGGGTTCGTAACACGGCCTGCCTTCTCGCGGAGATAATGGGAGTATCGCTCCTTAATATCGTTCGTCTTGCCCACGTAAAATATATATGAATGATCCTGCAAGCCTCCGCAATAGGGACCCACAACGAACATATAGATGCCGGATAAAGTTGGCAGAGCCCTCGGTGGAGGGTTAACAAATGAAATTACTTCCCATTTGCGACCACTGTAATACTTAGCTAGCTCGGGAGAACTCCAGAGTTGTGGATAGAGCTTGAATGAATACAAGCCCGCTTTCTTCGCTATAAACTCTCCGAGAACTTTGTTATCTGTCGGCACATCCCCGTATCGCGCCATCTATCCGATCTCCATTCTGTGGTTCGATGGGACCACAACTTCTTCAAACTCTCGGAGGAATAGTTCGACCTCTTCTTCTGTAGTTTCCATCGAAAGGCTTAAGCGAATACAACTCTTCGCGTGCTCGTAGGAAAGCCCATGGGCAAGCGCAACATGCGACGGTCTAATGGATCCAAATGAACAGGCTGAGCCGGTAGAAATAGCGACATTCCTTGCAGCCAGTCTATCTACTAAATCATCACCATCGATGCCAGGCAGGCACACAAAAGTGGTCGTGGGTAAGCGCTCAGCAGCAGCGCCGAGAATGAACGCACTAGGATGTATGGCCTGGATACGTGACTCCAAGTAATCGCGCAACTCGCGGATCTTGTTTGTCCATTCCAAATCTCTCATTATCTTAGTTAGAGCCGTGGCCATCCCCACGATTCCAGCTGGGTTTTCTGTTCCTGAGCGGATGCCGTCCTGCTGCCCACCTCCATGGAGAATCGGAGAAATGGCGATTCGATCCCTGACGAACAACGCGCCGACACCTTTGGGACCATGGAATTTATGGGCCGAAAATGAAAGCAGATCAATGTCACCTAGATCAGTTGCGAGATCCACAGTAATTTTTCCTACCGCCTGTGTTGCATCAGTGTGAAACAGTATCGACGGATCGCGCTCCTTGACCGTGGTGGCTAGAGTGGCGATCGGCTGAAGAACACCAGACTCATTGTTCGCCATCATGATTGAGACCAGAAGAGTATCGGGACAGAGCGAGAGTGCTAATTCTTGTTTATCAACTGTGCCGTCGCCTCGGACCGGCAGCAGCGTAATCCGGTATCCGTCCTCGCTCAGGGCTGCGGCTGTTTCAATGACGGAGGGATGCTCGATAGATGAGATAACAATATGGCGTTTGAGCCGGTTCACTCTCGCCGCGCCGAGGATAGCCAAGTTGTTGCTCTCAGTTGCACCCGAGGTTATCACGAACTGATCTGGCGTATCTGCCCCTAACATTTGACAAAGACGAGCCTTCTCGGCGGCTATGACCTGAGGAATTCCATCGAAACGTGCAATAGCGGATGAGGGATTCGAATAACGCGTGGTTAGAAATGGCCGCATGGATTCCTCGACACAGTCAAACACCCGAGTTGTCGAATTGTTATCGAAGTAGATCATATGGTCGCTTCCGCAAGCTCTCCATATTTAACGCGAATAAGTTTGACAAGCTGTGGGATAGTGATTTCCATGTCGATAAATGGAACCTGTGCAAAAACAGCATCGGGCGTGTCCCCGGTCTTCGCTAGCATATGGCCGTGGCCGAGCAGCCGCTCAGCACCGGAGTTCTTGACGCCCATGGCGATTTCTGCGGTCGCAGCGTTATCGACCTTAAGGATTAGGCGGTTTCCGAGCTGTGAGCGAAGCTGCATCGGCATTACGTCCTTGTCAGGGCGTTGGGCAGCAAACATAAGAAATATTCCTGCAGCCCTGGCTTTCACGCTTAGGCGCCCAACAATATCCGGTACGTGCTCTCTGTACTCATCTGTCTGCATCCAGTCAGCGAATTCGTCATGAATAATCCACAGGGTCGGCAATGGCTCACCCGTTGCGCGACGATACGCGTGGATGTTTGGCACCCTTCCCGCCTTGAAAAGCTCATATCGGCGGTTCATTTCTCCGACGAGATCGCTGAGAATAGTTATGGCTGCTTCCGGCGCATCAATAATTCCCCCGGAACCCGCGATGACATGCGGCAATTCGTCCAGCGGGCGGTAATCCACACCGAACTTTGGATCGATGAGATAAATGTGAGCCTCATCAGGAGTACGTGTCGCAGCGATGCTCAGAATCAGATTCTGCATCAGTACTGACTTGCCGCTACCTGTGATTCCGGCGATGAGGGTGTGAGGCTGATTGAGGGGGTCTAGCAATAGGGGTTGCCCGTCCTCCTCGCGAATTCCCACGCAGAGTTTTTCGCCCAGCGTTTGCTGGCTGTAACTCTTGAGGTAGTCCAGAAGCACAGGCTCCGTATGTAGGACCTGTCGATTAGGGCGTTCTACAGCAACAGACACTCGTCCCGATTCGGGCGTAGTGTTGATGATTTTGAGCCCTTCCGAAGTGTAGATTTCGTCTGTCCGAGCCTCGACCGCTGGAACAGTCAGATCCTTAGAGCCCTGCAACTTAATAATCCCGGAATTAGGAGTCAGAATCGGCTCGAAGCCTTCAGCAACCCGCGCTGATAGGCCGCGAGCCACGAGGGCCTGGCGTAGTTGGATGGTGACTGATTCAAGCCATGCCATTCCGTCTTCCTCAGATGTCTGGTACATCGCCGCCCTGGATTCGAGAAAGGATATTAGTGTCGTGGCCACCTGTTCTGGCTCCCGGTTGGGCGAGGCGCCCACAGAAATAGTGGGTTGGTTAGCTGAACCTGTAACCGGGTCAGCACTTGAGACCGGACCTGTTGTATGCCCATTAACGGATACGCTCTCACGGCGCCCCGCGCCTGTGAGAGAAGCCTTATTCGAATCGAGCCTCTGTTCTTCAGGCTTGCTGCGGGGTTTGGAAGCCAGGCTATAGAGTTTTGACTTGCCGAATGCAGGATGACCATTACGAAGACGCAACGAGGCGGTAGCCTGAAAGTCGTCGCGGCTATATTGAAGTATCAGCTCGCGCACCTGGCTCGGGCCGAATATCTCCTGGAGTGCATCGAGTTGAGTCCGTCCCCTTGTAGCGGTGATTCCTTTGACGCACGAAACCTGCAAGGGCACGTCTTGCGGTTCATTGACAAAGATGTGCGAGTAACCCCAGATACTCACGGAACACTGTCGCTTCCGTATTGCGCGTCGCCATGCTGCGGTATCAAGGGAAGGCACGCCCGGCGCGACTTCGGTCTGAGAAACAAGAAGATCAGACAGACGAGCCAGCCAAATGTCTTGGTCGATAGTGCGTGTCTCGCCGTCCATCGCCTCGGTCATTTGAGAAAGCGTATCTACCAGTTGCTTGGCTGACGTGGTGGTAGCCGCCGCAAGGCCATCATGCGTGACGAACTTCGCCTCTGTCACGATGATGTCGAGGTGCTTGGTGCCATCGGGGTTTGTCTTGGGCGCAAGGACAAGCAAATCCGCAATATTTGCACCCTCCTTTTTTCCGAGCCATTCGCTGTAGTCGTCGAGAAAACACCATGCGATGGGCCGCGACGTGCCCAGTTCGGATTGCACCAAGTAGCGCGAGAGCACCATGCCAAGGAGCTCGTTTGTGTTATTGGCTCGCCGCGCTGCTTTCAGTACGAGGCCTCCGGAAAGTTTGTTCGCGTCTTGTATGAAACGCTTCCACAAGACCTCAATAAACTCATCCGTTGTATCCGATGCCAAAAGAACCTTGAGCTTTTCCTTAAGAGTATTGACTAAGAGAGTTTCCCTCGCTTGAGAGGAAATTACGAGATTCCGACCTTGAGTCGCAGACTGGATATAACGAATGACTTTTACATGCCGTGCTTCCAGAAGTTTTCTGTCCAGCAATTCGTCCTGGTTCACGACCCAAGTCGCAAGTTCATGTGTTTCTCTGAAAATTCGGTCAACGCTTTGATCGTCGAAATCAAGCGATCTCATCAAAACGGGGCATTTGTCGACTGCCCATGCTTCATCCGCACCATTGGCGCATAGCACCGCGAGTGAATAGAGATACGACCAACCTGCCTCGGTCTGAGCTGGGCATACAAGCTGGAGACGGACCCTCCTGTCACCCTCTCGCACCGGAAGACGGCGGCTCCACTGGTGAGGTTGGAGGTCTCTTGGGCTGACGATCTCACGCTGCAGCCATTCCCATACGGGTTTTGACTCCCTGGAGATTTGATCGCGACAATAGGCGATATCGACAGGCTGGGTCCGCCCCTCTCGACGCAATCTATTTGCAGCGGTGATGTTTACCCGGACTTTGGCAAGAAAATCACCGGAAAGTTCTGTGGGATCTGCTTCGGTGTCTACCCCGCGGGCTACCAGATCGCTATAAATCTGCCGGAGATGTCTCTCATCTCGGTGCATTAGGAGGACCTGGCAGGTAATTTTATTCTCCTCTCGCTTTGAGTTGATTCGGTTAACTGAATCGACAACGGCGGTGGGAAGGTCCGGCGAGTCGCAGTTATAGAGAAGAATAGAGAAGTTGTCTCGTTCGTGCGGCTGAAGCCGGAGATACTCGATCATCTCGCGCTCTATCGTCGCCGCAGCTTTCATAGAATCGTCATCGAGCGCTGGCATTGCCGATTCGCTTGAAGGATCAGGTGGCTGGTGGAGCGTATATGCGTCAAAAGCCTGCGTGACAATGCGTGGCGATGCCTGTGCGTTCTCCCACACGACGGTCATTTCCGGATAAAGCGGTTGACAAAGAAGCTGCTCAACTTCACGAAAGAAAAGAGAACCGCTGCCACCGTCTGAAAAAGGCGGCCGATCAATCCTGAGCAACTGGTCAATGAGTTCAAGAATCTGCTGACGACGAGCAGCAGCCGCTTCCATTCGTAAAGGATGCCACGGGCATACCACGGCCATGGGCGGGCGTCTTCCTGAACGTTCGACCTGAACCAAACCTACTCGTAGGACGACGCGCAAGAGTTGTCTTCTTGCGTCCTCATGTCCGACTTGATTGATGGTGAGCAGGAGTGATCGGTATGCTGAAGCTAGCGGCGAAACGTCATCGATAGCAAGTGCGCTCTTACACAGTGCAACGACAGCGGTGTTATAGAGCGACTCGAAACTGCTGAAAGTTTCTACAAGTTCGGATACTTGGCTGGGAAGAAGCCAGTGCCGGGAAACTGCGTCATTGAGAACCTGTTTCCACGCCGATGCGAGAGACTTGATTCGATCCTGAGCTAGTACAAACGCCCCCCGGCCACCTCCCCTCGCAGCATCAGCAAAACCTTCCACGTTTTCAAGGGACAGCGATACTGGACTGCCCTTGCGACCGACAACTTCATACTCGGCCACGCACTCAACCAGGGCTGTGCCACGATGTGCATGGTAGCGACAAATAGCGTCAAAGTCTGCGCCCTCCTGGCCAAGGACGGACCCAACGGGAAACTTCCAGGCTAGTGATAGCGTCGCGACCTTCCGATCAGTCCCACCTCGTTTCTTCTGGAAAATTGAAACAAGAAAATTGAGCCTTGTTGATTTACCGCTCTTGTTCGAACCTTTGAATTTCGCTTTGTTCTTGATCTTAGGAAGAACGGCCTGACTATACTTGCAAATCAGGGTGTCCCTGAATTGAACTCGCCTCTTTGTCTGGTCCTCAAGAGAGCCATATGAGCGTTCGAAATATTCGCAGGCGCGCTGGTTCATCTCGATAAAGCTGTTCGGCTTCGCCTGCTTCTTGGCCTCGATAACAATATAGGCGGCATCAGTTGGTGAGAGACCCCGAATAGAGCGTTGAAGGCACTCGAAAATCCCAGCGAAGAGATCGGAACACTCGATTCTCTTTCCGTGAACGAACTCCTCCCATTCAAGAAAAAGGCTGATGTCTTTCTCGATCGCTTCTGCCCGCCGGACAAAGAAATCTCTAAATTCATCCTGCGCGGAACCTGCCTTCCGAGTAACTTTGCTAAGCGCCTGGATCACAAGCTCATCATCTGGAGTGGGCGTTATCGCCTCAGCTTCCAGGGCGTCGCGCGTACGCTGAGAGAAATCTTTGGATGATGACTTTCTTGCCTTCTCGAAGCAGTAGTTCGTCCAATTCCAATCGAACTTGAACAGCAACTGCTCTGTGTAGAAGTTGCGCGCACCGTCAGAGTTGATGTAAGCCTGAAATGCGTCCAGGATCGTTTCAGGTATCGGGGGCTGTTGCTCATCGGACTGGAGCTGCACCAACCGTTTCCGGAGCAGGTCCGTATCGAGCAACTCTTGCATCAATCCCCGTTTTTCGAGGTAGCACTCACGGTCATAGTGGCTACGAAACTTTGCCGCCCATTGAGAAGGTTGCGCCAACTTCGCTGCATTCAGTGAACTGAAGCAGTCTTCAAAGAGCGGAAGGCCAATGATTGGCAGGGCTTTCCCGGCAGCTCTACCGAGCGGCTCACTACTGGCACTTGAAAGGACGGCCGTAAGGAAATCTCCCACTTTAGCTGTGGGGCATCGGCGAGTCTCAAATAATCCTTTCAGCATCGCCTCGACCTGCTTGAGATCCTCAGGAAGAAGATTCAGGCCCGCCTTCCTTGCAACAAAATCAACCCAGATATGGGCGATGGATTTGTCCTTCAGATCGGACGCATCGGTCCGGTCGCTGTCTGCGAGTGAGGCTTCCGCGTCTGCTTCCAGTTCAGCCGTGAGAGTGATCGAACCATCTCTCTCACGATTACGGACATTGACCGATGATTCCGTTGTTGTATAAAGCGCAGGAATGCCGTGCGACCGAAGTTCAAACTCAGGAAACTGGATGCGTAGCCTCGAAGCTCTTTCGCCTGCATCGATACGCGCCAGGATGAATCCCGCCAGTTGCTCCGCGGAGAAGCCTGACAGAACATGGAATGCTCCCCGAAAGTCAGGGTCGTCTTCAAGCTGAGGCTTGAATTTCCCCAGAACATATTCAAGAGCTATGGCCCCTACGAGGGCATCGGAAGGATCGACGGTCATGTGAGCGACTCCATAGGATTGAGAATGTAGATGCACGCGTCGCTCATGCGCTGGGCGAGGCCCATGCCGATTAGGTGTTGACTAAATCTGTCTCGGTTCTTCTTGAAGTCAGAGTCGTCAAAGCGAATTGGTAGGACATCCTGTTTCGCCTCTACCTGTCCAATCACCAGTCGATAACGGCTATGTAGGTGACGCAGAAATGCGCTCTCTTCCATCGGTGAAGAAACATTCGCGAGAACCAGTGCGCGGAGTAACTCATCGGTAGGAGCGTAGCGAAGTCGATTCGTCCCGCGTCTGGATGCCAGGCCACAACCGGTCGCAAGTGATGTCAGTCCATCTGCGGTGCCCTTGTGATAGAGCTGTTGGGCAAAACTGTAGACCTTCTCAACAAGCTTATTGTGGTCGTGTGCTTCCAGGGGCTTCTTAAGGGACACCGTGTTGGCAAGATGCTCCATGAGGTAGTCTTTTTTCGCCTGGTCGTCAATCAATGGGTCCGAAAGTCTATTTTCGAGTTCCGGATCGGAAAAAACCTTGAGATCAAGGAACTTCTTAACGGCCTGACTACCGAGCCCATCGTTTGAGAGGTAGGATTCGCTGGCAGCCCTGCGTACGAGATCGATCCGGGGAGCCAGAATTTCGCAAACGATGGCTGGCAGTCCGGTACTTCCCGACCAGTTATTCGCCGTCTCGATGCCGTAGAGGTATAGGTGAAAGCCCAGTAACGGCCCCAAGAATTGAAATGCGTCCTGGTCAGGAAGGTTAAGCGCGAGGACAGCAGCTACATCTTCAGCCATTCGGTCGAACGCGGGGTGCGTTTTATAAGGGAGGTATGTTCCCCCTTTCCGGGAGCCACGATCCGGTTCTGAATCTGACAGAAGACGCATAACAAGGCGATTTCGGGAGGTGCCGGGATCAAAGGATGGCGATAGGCGATCACGTATCTTGTCGCGCAAGGAAGCGGAAGCGCGCGAAAGCATGAGGTATGCCATTTCTCCTGTTCTGGTAAATACACGCCGCGTCAGCTCAAAGCCTTCACCCTTCACAAGGATCGCTTCATAGAGTGCCGCAGGGCCGATTGGGAACACGAATTGGGTTGTCCAGCCTCGTTCACTGCCTTGGTCCACGGTGATTCTCCGGAGGAGGCGGATTACTCCGACGAGTTCGGTGAATGTATCGAAGCGCTTGCGGAGATAAGAGAAATCCGCCGCAAGATGATCTCCAAGGGCAGCGTTTTCATTCATCACTTGCAGCCATTGCTTCCACCCATCCTCGTCGCTGCCTTGAGCGTTACGCAGGATCTCCTCCATTCTTGGATTGTTAAAGAGGAGATTGCGCAGCTGTAGAGAGCGGTTGGCGGCGTACTCCGGGTTTTCACCGGGGCGCGTTTCGGAAAAGAGCGTGCCTTCACGATACATTCCCTCAGCCATGCCTAGGAACTCCAAGAGTAGGGCGGAGAACGGTTGGCGCTCGATTCGATGTCCCCAGATCGCCTCTGCAATCCATGCGTCGTTGCTTGCTTTTGAACCGTAGTAAGGTTCGATGTTGGCTGACGAAATCATTGCTCCACCAAATGGACAGGCAACTTGTGAATGGTGCCGCCCGTGTGCACCTGAATAAGATGTAGCGACCGTGAATTGGCCTTAAGCTGAAGATCGCGAAGGCAGCGCTGCTTGAGCGACAGAAAGTCGGTGCACGATTCACGCGAAAAACTTGAGGGCATGGCACCGTCGGCGACGCGGCATAGAAATTCGAACCGGGGCAAGGTTAAGGCAAAGCGGAACTCTCTTCCATTGCTGCGAATCAGGGCCTCTGGGGCACACCCCGTCTGCTTCACTGTGATTTCAAGCCCAGGTGGGTCTGAGTCAAGCTCCACCTGCGAAAGGTAAATATCGCTTACTGGCGAGGTGGTCAGGTCGAGTCCCGTTGTCAGATAAATTTCGTTGGCATGCTCCGCCAAGAGCAACCCCGTCCATATCCGATTAAGTCCGGAGGCAATTCTCCTCAGGTGCAGACGCGCAGGTGCTTGACCCAATTCGAGCGGTCGCAGTATCTCGTCAAGATACTCTCGTGCATGATGGAAAACAGAGGTTTTCCATAATGAAAAGGTCTGAAGTTGAGCCTCGGAGGCATGTAGGAACACGCGGCGCCGTTCGGAAGCCAACTCGGACAGGAATAATTCAGTTTCATCTTCAGTACAGATGTCGCCGCGAATATAGCGCCTCAGTAGATTCTCAAAGTCCGGGTTACGCTGGAGAAAGGGATCAGAAGCGATCAAACTGTGGTATGCGGCTTTGAGATCTTGATCCCGAGAACCAAAGATGATCAATTCATCAAGATCGTTCGTCGTTTCATCGCCGAGGTGGAGCATCGACAGAAATCGGAAGATTTCGCGTTTACGACGATTGGTGAATGTGAGGTTCTCGCCAAACAGCGTACGATGCAATGCTGCCTTATAAGCTGTTCCATCCCTTGCGATTGCGTCCGCCTCAATCCCAGGACGAATAACTCGATCTTTTGCCTCAGGGTGGCCGAGCAGTGCGTTGGCGATGAGGCAGAGCACCCCACGAATCGGCAAATGGTGCCCGGTCGCGTCAGCAATACGCGCCAACATGATAAGCTTGGCGCGCACTTGCGGTGCATTGAGAGCTTTGTAATTCCGCGTGAGGGACGATTTCTCTGAAAATAAGGGATTGTTGCTTTCTTCTTCGAAGCACGACCATTCGGGACGGTCGAGAACCGCACCAAGACACAACTTCATGATTTGTTCGCTTGGGACCGCGCTCAGGTTTATGAGCCGCAAGCGATCCCCTGAATCACTATCGTTCCTGGCATGAAGACCGATAAGCGTTTCTTGAAGTTTTCGCAGTAAGGCCGGTGCGTCAATGGGCAGTGCCCGGAACAGCTCGTGCATCTGCCCATCATTAACAGCCAGAACAAAGCGTTCATCACTCTCGCCGAAGGAAGCTTCGGCAAACCTTTCAAGGAGCGCGACGTCATCCGCATCTATCTGCCCGTTTGTTTTTCGTCTCCATGCCGTGACATCATAGATGAGTGTAATCTTGCGCACACCGACGGCAGTATCGACCCAAATCTCTTCAACCCCTTGATTTCCTTTGGGCCTATTTGATGTCAGCTCTTGGACCAGTTCAAAGCAAAGGGAAGTTTTGCCTTCGCCAGCGGTTCCAGTCAGAACCACATTTCTGAATGCACCGGAGGACTTCGGAAAGCAATCAAGAAGAAGTTTTTGTGCGGGATGTTCAAAAATGAGCTTCGGGATGCCAAGAAAACCTGCAAGCTTGTCTACGTGTTCAGCCTGCATGGCTTCGTTATCTGCTACTGGAGAGTACGCGCGTAGCAGTCTTACCCACTTCTCGCCCTTTGTGCGGACCGTTGAGACTTGCATACGTTATTCACCGGTGGCAGAGTAGACATCCCTGCTGAGTTTGAGGTATTACTACCAGGCCGCCCAAAGTCTCGGCCAAAGATAGATTCTTCTGTCGGTTCATGAGTCGCGCCTGAGTCTTGTTCCAGTTTGCTTCAATCTGTTCCATCCTCTCCGGGCGTTCTAACTCGACCAATGACTCATCCCCGTTCCAGCAAAAAACATTGCCATTGACATGGTTCGGCTTCTCGTATGCTTTGGCCTCTTCATAGAGTCCAGGATATCGCTGCTTCAACCTGACCCATTCTATCTTTTGCTGGTAAAAGCAAAAGAAGCAGCCGCTTCGTGTGCGGCCCCATTCGGTGTACGGCGGCATACCGAGGCCGGAATTCTCAAGGATTCTCTGCACTCCAGCATAGTCGATTCCGTCTTGCCGGAAAGGGAATTCTGCACGGATATTCGGCTTGTGGCTGATGTAGCCAACACGCTCCTCATCTGCACGTATCCCAACATAGTTGATGCAGTTGTCATTGCCAATATAGTTCTCAAAGGGCTTCAGCTTCATCATTTCGGTGCACCAGCGCCTATGGTTCGAGGGCAACATACCCCCCTTCATCCGCAAGATGCTGTCGAACGTGGTCCCGAACGTCGTTCGAACAATCTTCTGGCCAAGGTATCCCTCAAGACGTTCCAGATATTCATAGGTGTCGGGAAGTTCTTTTCCGGTGTCATGGAAAATGTACTCCATATTTGGCACCCGATCTCGCATATAAACCGCAAGGGCAGCGCTGTCCTTGCCTCCTGAAAGGCTGAGTATGTGTCTTACCTGTGCGCCGTCAGCCGCGGATTGAGTACTAGATTCTGGGGTGTGCATGGCCATCGCTTATGACTCCCTCGCTTTTCCTTCTGTGTCAAGCTGAGTCCAGATTGCACGCATAGCAGCAGCTAAACCGTGACGCCCATGCTGTGCAAGGATTTGGTGAATCTGAGTTTCAACTGGGTGTATCCGATTTTCATCCATTCCTTCCCAATTCATAAGGTCACCTACTTCAGTTCCGTCACTCTTTGTGATTGAGATGCGTAGAGCATGGCCGTTAAGCCGCTTGGTAGTGCCGATAGATGCAAGTTCGGTGCGCTTGAATCTGCCAGCTGCAATTCCGAGTTGGTGATGGAATTCTGTCTCATCGTTGTCAATCCAACGTTCGGAAGATTTCCGCGCTAACAGGTTTGCAATCGACTCAACCCAGGCCTTATCACCTAAGGCGCTGTCCGCTAGGCGCATGACGAAGGCCTTGAGTGCTGGTGCTGTCACAACGACAGAGAGTTGGGCTGCGCGTGCAGCAATAAGGCTTCTTCCCGTGGGTAATGCTGAATCAACGTCGAAGGCCGCGCAAATTGCGTCACCGAGACGTGCAACTAGCATCGGATAAGCAGTGCGGATTTCATGCAAAGCTGTTCGCAAACGCGCGGCTAGCTCTTCCGGCGACTTGAGTCCTGCCTCCCCTATTGGGGCAAGGCCGCAAGCCTGAGGAATCATTGTGAAGACCAGCTTAACCGGATCGCGAGCTTCGAGCAATGCGCGGCGTACGGCAACCGCAGTGGCTGGCAGACTATTCGTTTTTCTCGAATATTCGGGCACTTCACGACTAATAAAGATGGTCAGCGGACGCACGAGGTCGATAAGGTCTGTCCTGGAGGCATCCCTCGGGTGAATCTTAAGCAGTTCAAGTAGTTTTGTAAACACGTCGGCTCGAACACTGTCGATCTCGCAATATTGAATGTGAAAAAACTGAGGCTCTTTCATTAGCCGCAAAAACACTTCCCCTCCCACTTCGGGGAGGTAGGTACCATCTTCGTAAAGGGCCACACGTTGATGGTGCGTCGAAAGGTAGATCGCAAGGATGAAAGGCTGGAGCCCTTCACGGATGCCAAAAGGAATTTGAGATAGGCCATCGAAGACGCGCAGAACCGGAACCAAAGCATCAGTCCCGCTCTCTCTGAGTAGGTCTGTTATATGGTTCAGTGCTGGCAGTAGCCTGCAATGGTCCTGTTCTTCTGTCGGTAGATGAAACTTCCAGCCATCTTCTGCTTCCTGATGAAATCCGCCTTTGCGTAGGATGGAAAGATAGAGAGCCATCTCTGGGGGACGCTTCGAATTATCCATGCCGAGCATCGACATGGATGGAGCTGTGGCCATCGCTTCAACTAGCTTTGTGCGGGCAGCGACCGCAGCGCTGCTGGGAGACCGGCGATTGATTAGCTCATTGAGCACATGAGGTGACTCAGAGTAAATGTGGCCGCACTGATCGCTCAAAAAGCCAAGCAGCTCTCGACCGGATTTCAACCTAACTTCACTGCGGAGGGAGAACCAAGTCATCGGTGGAGCTATAGGAAGCTCAAGACTGTCGAGTCCGCACAATCGCTCTCTGAAACGACGTTCCGCCCGTGCAACTTGGCGAGCCACCTCTTCGCGCGCGTAGCGATCCCCGGCCAGTGCCGGAGTGTTGGCCTGGACCCATTTCCATGTTATGAGATCGGATAGGGCGGCAGCGCTACTCGTTGGCGGCTGGGCGATGGCGATGTAGAACCCTTCGCTTAAGCTTTTACGAAAGGCTTCGCAACTGTTTCTCAGATTCGCGAAACTGAGCCTGGTTAGCGGGCAATATTACCCTCAGATTCAAGTCGGGACCCTTCCCGCTCAATACTGGCTGGTCTTTGAGCAGTTGAGGTAGCCCTGTTGCTGGGACAAACTGTACTTCACCATAACGAAGTGTTCCGGACCGAAGGTAATGCCCACGAGGAACGATCTGCTCGGGAGGCAGTTGTCGGCAGAGTAACCCAATGTTGTCTTCACCTGACTGTGTTGCCACAGATCCACGTTTGAATTCTTCGTCAAGATTGACTGATGTATGGGGCCAGAGACAGAGTCCTCGCACTGTGCCTCTTTCATAGAGGACACCGCGGTTCTTCATTTCCCTGATGGCCTTGGAAATGGCGCGCTGGTTCGTTCCATTGTCCAGCGCCAAGTGAAGGAATTCCTGTGTCGCCGGAAGATCTGGGGCGTCAAGAAGATTGAGAAGTGCGATGCACTTAAAAACGCTCTCTTCCTCGATGTTGTCGAGCGAGGTTGAGGCTAGAAGCGAATCAACATAACCCCAATGAAGGTAAGAGTTTCCCATATTGATGGACGGGGAGAGATTCTGCTTGACGTAATCAAAAAGGTGATGAAGACGATATGGAATTAATTTTGAACCGATCAACTGAATGTGGTGCTGCAATCCCATCGGCTCAGAGGCAGAGATAAAACTGAAAAGAGAACGCTCGTTCTGCCCGAATTTACGAATCGTCCTCACAAGTACTGGTAGTACGGTCGGGTGGAAGGGGAAGATCGCCGGGCCAAACCGACTGAGTTCTAATGCTGCAGAGGAACCATACAGGCCGGACCGGACTGCGCCGAGCATGGCCTTTGTGCAATCAGCTGCTACTTCACGAGGCAGGGCTTTGAGGTTAACACTCAAAGTGGCTGCAACGAGAGTTACAAACTGCTCCAGAGGATGAGTGTAGAGAATTTCTTCCAATCGACCGGCAACCTTATCCCACTCTCTACGAGCAGCGGAATCGAGTCCCGCCGAGTAGGCTGCTACGCCTTGGTGAAGCATAACCACGAGAATGAGAGGTTGGTCACCACTGCGCGTAGCCTCTTCCGCTAGGCGTTGCAGAAGGAAGATGTCATCAAATTCTGGATTTTGAGCGGCGAATTCCAAGTTCTTCCCAAGTTCATCCAAAACCAGAAGGACACCTTTGTAACCATTAGACCGTGCCTGGCCTATCGACTTCTTCACCTTCAACAAAACTTCATCCGTTGTAGGCTTCGTCCCGCGCGATACTTTGCAACCCAGTGCACGAAGTACCGTCGCTCCTAGAGGTTCATGATCTCCGGTCGCAAGGCGAGGCTGAACCCGAATACGCTGACAAAATGGATGAAGTGCCTTGGGTAAAGCTCGGGTATTGCCTGCTGAAATGCGCGCGAGTGCCAAACCAAAAGCACTCTTTCCCGATCCATAATCGCCGGAAATGCGGAACGCACGCTGGGTGGAGTCCGACCGGAATGCCGAACTTATGCGCGAGAGCGCGTCCGCCGCGACGGGAGTCAGAACAAACCCAAGCGAAGACGTTGTGTCGGCAAAATCACCCTCCAGATGCACAGAGCGCATGTGTCTGGGGTGAATATTCAACAGTGATTCCATCGACTTTTCGCGTTGGATTCTGGCGACTTGTGTGATCTTGTTCATACAAAACTCGGGGTCAGATACGCTGCCTTTAGTTCACTGAACCCATCTTTCTTCTCGGGGCGCTGCAATTGACGCAGATTCATTGATTCAATGATTTGAAAAATCTTTGGCTGACGGGAAGCCAGTTCGGTTACGCGCTGAAGAATTTCGGTTTCGTGCATTTTCAGGATTCGGCCTGGACTGTGTTGTCCTGAAATCAATTCTCGGAGTGGAGTTGTTCGCTCGTCTGGGTAACGCGTGTTCCACCAATCATGAATGAAGAAGGCAAATAGCTGATTTGGAATTGCGCGTCTAGGCGAAGGATCAAAGGAATAGAGGCTTTCCCACTTGCCGGCAGCATTCGGCCTTTCTCCGAAAGGCTGAATGAGCCGGAGTACTGACATGGCGCTGTCCAGATGATCTTCTCCCTTATTAGCGAGTGGAGGGCGATAACTGTGGAGGAACACTTCCCAATGCTGACGAAGCGTAACCGCAGAATTAGGCCTCTGACTGCGACTAGCTTCCTGCTCGAAGGCTTCGATGATTTGTGAAGCGCTGAAATCCAAAGCTGGCCAACGGTTGAACAGGCACTCCCAAGCGAAGAACGGGGAGACTGTATTGGTGCTGATGAGCCAATGCAGAACCCATGAAGACGTCACATCTTCAAAAAAAGGATCTAGTCCCGTTTCGGGGTGGAATATCTGCTCGCCAATGGGCGTTAGAAACCAAGCTCCATCGACCCGACTGGCGATTTGAAAAGCTTCAATCCAGCAGCGCAACGCCTCGACCATATTTTTGCCGAGTCCAAGCTCCGTAATACCTTCATCAATGTCGGTAAGCGGATCGTTGCCTGCGACGATTTCCCGCACAGCTTTGGGAATCCACGCAATGCGAAGTGGGAATGTTTGGTGTCCTGAGAATCGGAAGGTGGGCTCGCTTCGCGGTGCGGCCAGCGACGGCGGGACTCCAAGCCGCTGGTCGTTTGCATTGTGCACTTCGCTCGATTTTGTCATGTTTTAAGCCCATAATCCCTAGAGGTTTGCGCAGACTAGCGGTGACCGTAGCTCCAAAAACGGCTCTGGAAAACCGAACTATAGAGGAGAAGATGCCGCATATCCAGTCCCATTTGGCAGTCGCGCTTCTGGACGGAAATCCTCAGTAATCTTAACAGACTGATGTATCAACTCGTTGACGGCGACGGGCCTCGAAAGGCAAGTTGATCGGCTCCCTGTCGACAAGTTGGCGTCGTGATCGATGGTTGAATATCTACACTTTACGGCAGTTCCCCCCACTTTCCATCCTGACAAATTCTGAATTGCATTCAAGCCCATCGACTTTTCTGATCTAAAGTTGGAGAAAAAACATGAGACTCCGCCGTAATCAACTGTGCCCGCTTCACCGCTCCCTCTTCTGCTGCGGAAGAGAGGCAATCCCAAGAGAAAGGCGCCAGCGCCAGATGGGCGTTCGGCGCATCGAAGACCCGCATCATCCCAGGGGATACCGGGAACTCCGCTCAAACGGCGAAATGCGGAAACTCCTCGACCGGAAGATCGCAACGCAGAATGGCTTCTGCGCTCTCTGCAAGGAGAGGTTCACCGACTATGGCGACATTGTACCCGACCATATCCATCCCCGCGGCATGGGAGGGGCATGGCGGGACGACCACCCAGAGAACATTCAGGCAGTCCACTGGTGGTGCAACGGGGAAAAGGGATCGAACAGAGTATGATCTTCAACCGGTGCATCATTCATCTATATCTTACTGTATTTACAAACAGATGCAAACAGTGATCTTGCCATTAATTCGGGATTATCGCACAATTATAACAGATTAGTGTTATATTCAATACGTGACCGGAGACGAACTCAAAAACGCTCGCAAGGCGTCTGCATGGACGCAAGCCCAAGCCGCCGCGCGGCTCGGCGTGACCCAGGCCTATTTGTCGATGGTCGAGCGGGGTGAGCGTGCTGTCTCCTCAGAACTTGCCTCAAAAGCGGTGGAAGTCTTCGAGGTTCCGGCCACGGCGCTCCCGCTCACGGAATACCAGTCGCGCGCCCACGACGCTGGCTTCTTCCAATCGATGCTGGGCAGTCTGGGCTATCCGGGCTTTGCCTATCTGCGCAGTTCGGTCCGATTGAATCCGGTCGAAGTGCTGATGGAGGCGCTGGACTCGGACGATCTGGATTCGCGGGTCACAGAGGCGCTGGCGTGGCTACCTCTGGCCTACCCGCATCTGAACTGGGATTGGCTGACCGCAAATGCAAAGCTACGCGATCGGCAAAACCGACTTGGGTTTGTGGTTGAACTGGCGCGGCAGGCCGCAGAGAGAGATGGAAGCTCTCTGTTGGAAGAGGAACTGGCCACTCGCGTAGCCAAGCTGGAGCCCTCGCGCCTGGTGAAAGAAGATACTCTATGCAGAGAATCGATGACACGCGCCGAGCGAGCTTGGCTGCGCGAGCATCGACCGAAGTCGGCAGAACACTGGAATCTGTTGACAGACCTTACTGTGGAGCAACTCGATCATGTCGCCCTCTAACCAGCCGCCGGAACCATGGAACTCCTTCTTCAGGGAGTTGGATGAAGCAGTCGATACGACCGTGCGCCTCGACTGCATTGGCGGTTTCGTTGTCACGTTGCTCTACGGGCTGGAGCGTCCCACGGCGGATGTCGATGTCATTGAGCTTGCGCCACGCGCTGCCGCCGAAACCATGATGGAACTTGGCATTCGCGGTGGGCCGCTGCATCAGAAATACCGTTTGTACCTTGACCGTGTGGCCGTTGCCGCCATCCCGGAGAGCTACGAGGATCGTCTAGTCGAAATGTTCCCGGGCGCTTATCGCAACCTCCATCTGATGGCTCTCGATCCCTACGACCTGGCTCTATCGAAACTCGAAAGGAACAGCCAGAAAGACCGCGACGACGTGCGCTTTCTGGCGCGCAGCATTCCCTTCGACCTCGACATTCTTCGGGAGCGTTACACAACGGAGTTGCGCTGGCAACTCGGTGTTCCCAAGAGAGAAGATCTGACCATGCAATTGTGGCTCGAAGCAATCCGCGAGGACCGTGGCATGGCCCCTGCGGCGACAGAGCAGAGCGGTTTCTAAAGCTTCCCAAACCATCCCTTGCACAACTGTATGGTGCGAAGTTCAGACTCGGTGATCATTCTCATTTCCGCCAATCTATTGCCAACATGATCCTCAATACCGATGAATTTTAACCCGACCGCCTGATTGTCACGCGCAACAAGGGGTTGACCCCACTTCATTGAATCGCTCTGGCGCGAGAACTGCGCTGAGCAGGTAGTACGCAGTTTCAGTCGTGGTCTTTTCCGGTGTTTGGCGAACCCGGACGACCTTGCCGATGGCCTTCAGGCCGGGCCATTCATGCTGCTTCTGCAGCCAGCCGATCTCGGTTGACACCGTTGCCGTGCGCGTCTCGATGCGTCCGTGATCGCCCTCGACAACGGGCGCCGCCGTGTTCGCTGCACACTGCGGATCGTCGAGCAGTAGGACCACATCCTCATGCAGTGTGCCCTGATTGCCCTTCAGAGCCAGCGCGTAATCGCCTTTCTGATCCACAATCTGCTGGGCAATCGAGCGCTGGCAGTTGAGCGCATCGGCGGTCACGATGGTGCCTTTGAGCGTCAGCAACTCCAGCAGTTTGGGCACCGCAGTGATCTCGTTCGTCTTGGCATCGGTGGCGATCTGCGCCAGCACCAGACGCTGCTCGCAGCCCCATGCGTTGACCATGTGCCGCTTCTCACTTTCTGGCAAACTGAACGTCCAAAGTAAACGAGGCGTTATGCGAATCGCTTTCCTCCCCTCCTTTCGCATTGCTGCCGGTTTGCTGCTGGTCGTCCTGTTGGGTGTGGTCGGATGCCAAGTCCTCCACTGGAGGAATCCTGTCTCTCCCGAGGCGCTCCTGGCGCGAGCCGACGAGATGTCGTGGCTCAATAGCTGGATTGGGGCCGAACCTCTTTACCGGCAAGCTGAACTTCAATTCATCCGAAGGCACCAGCTCTCCCAGGCGCTCTATGCGCGTGTCAGCGAGATGCCGGCGCACAGCGAGTCGTCATCGACCGTTCCTGCGCAGATTGCTTTGCTGACGCATGAATTGGCGCTGCCAGAGGCGCAGGAGCCAGAGACCAGGCTTCGCGTTCTGACCATCCTCGGAATGCTCGAAGTGAACTATGACGCTGGGATGGCGCGCAAGACTTGGGCTGATGTGGAGGCACTGGCAATCCGCCAGCACCATTATCTGCTGGCGTCCAGGGCGATGGGCGAGCAAGGGATCGCCGCATTTTTGCTCGGCGACATTGCGACAGCGAAGAAGAATGTGGTCAAGGCATGGTTCGTTGCGAAGACCGCCGACCCAGGCGCTCACATTCGATACGCCAGTATGTACGGCGCTGGGCCTGGTGGAAATGCACAAGTACAAGGAGGCGCTTGGACCGCTCGATGAAGCCATCAAGGTCGCCGGGAAGACCCGCGGCGCGGCGTATCCGACGATTGCCATCACGGCCAAGATTGAAGCTCTCAGCGGCCTTGGGGAGAACAAGGAAGCGCTGGCGCTCGCCAGTGAAGAGATGCGGCGAGTGAGTGGCTACCACCTTGCCGGGCATCTCTATGAGCTTTACCAAACCAGAGCTGGCGTCTACGAAAGAATGGGCCAATGGGATCAAGCTGTTTCTGACTACGGTCAGGCCGTTCAATACGCCAAACAACTTTCGTACTGGCGCGGCTTGACGCAGGTGGATGGCTCACTCGCAACGGCATACCTGCATCAAGGGGCATTGCAGCCAGCATTGACTGCAATCAACGAGGCTATAGCATCTAACGAACAGATCCCCGACGAGCTGTACTTTGTTCCACGCGATCTCGCAATCAAGGCAGAAATCATGGCTCGCCTTGGAGATAGCAAGTCCTCAATCATTCTGTACGAGAAGAGCGCCGATATACTCGACGCAATGCTCAGCAGAGTGCCGACGCCGACCGTTGAACGCCAACTGCTTGCCGATCTCAGCAAGGTTTACTCAGGGTATTTCGAGTTCTTATGCGATCAAGGAAGAACAGCGGATGCGTTTCGTGTGATCGAGCGCGCTCGCGGGCGAGTCGAGGCGCAGTCCCTGGCACGCCATGAAGTGGTGACGCCACATGACCCGAGTTCTGTCGAGCAGCGATTGACGAAGTTGAACATTGACTTGCTCAATACTGACAAATCGACAGCCAGAGCGCACATCCTTGACTCCATCTATGAGACAGAACTACAGCTTGATACGGATTCAACCGCGGGTGACAAAGCGCCGGAGCCGGTTGACCTTCGCCAACTCCAGCGCGAACTCCGTCCTTCAGAGCTTTTGCTCGAATATGTTCTCAACAACCCTCACTCCTTCGCGCTCGCGATAACGCATAACACCGTTCACCGATACACGTTGGCGTCCAAGGTTGAGCTGGAGCAGGCGGCAACCCAGTATCGTACAGAGATTCTGAAGCAGAAGACGGACCTTGCTCTTGCGCAGCAGCTTTTCAACGGACTCCTGGGTAGCATTCCAGAACTCAAAGAGAAGCAATCGTTGATCGTTGTGCCGGATGGAAAGCTTCACCTGCTTCCATTCGCTGCTCTGGCGGACAACGGCCAATACATCCTGGCCTCGCACAGTGTATCTGTGGTCCCATCAGGAACAGTACTTCACATCCTGGAGCACCGAGCACAGCAGACTGAATCGACAAACCTGCCATATGTCGGGGTGGCGGCATGGACAACCGATGCGCCGCCGCACACACTGCTGGCCAGCATTCATCGAGCTGTCTCAGGGCCGGAGAGGAGCGAACTTGTGGCGCTCCCGGAAAGCCGCCATGAAGTGGAAGCGATTGCCGAGGACCTTCCCAAACCAAGCACCATTCTCCTGGGCGCCAGCGCGACGGAGACGAACTTCAAGCAACTCCCACTCGGCCAATTCAGCGTGATCCACCTGGCACTTCATGGATATGTCGATCCTGAAATCCCGGATCGCTCGGCTCTTGTCTTTGCTCCTCAGCCGCAACCCACGGATGACGGCTTGCTCCAGATACGCGAGATCAGGAATCTTCATCTCAATGCCAGCCTGGTCACGCTCTCTGCCTGCAACACCGGCGTCGGACCAGTCGGAGAAGAGGGCGTCGCGAGTATCGTCAACGCATTTATCGAGGCCGGCTCGCAGAGCGTTGTCTCCACACTCTGGGAACTTGAAGATCACGCAACGGCGCATTTGATGACCAACTTCTACGATCACCTCGGCCGCCACGAGGAGAAGGCTGTGGCATTGAGGCAAGCCCAACTTGAAATGCTGAATTCAGGAGCGGCGCCGTACTACTGGGCGGGCTTCGTGCTCGCTGGCAATCCTCGCGGCGGTCTCTTTCCAGCGCCGGCGCTCAATCTCACCTCAAGGAGTTCCAGATGACGGTGGATCCCTCTGCTCAAGCCGCACCTCCTCAGCTTTCCCAACGCGACCGCCACGCCATTCTCGATAGAGTTGTGGCTGTGCTGGATAAGCGATTCTATAAACCTGAGAAGTTGAATGACGATTGGCGCGCCGCCGTCGATCACCACCAGCCTTTGATCGAAGCGGCCAGCACGGCAGATGGCTTTGAGCAGGCCATGACTGATTTGCTGGCTGAGTTGCATACGTCGCATCTCGGCTTCTTTCATGGCAGCGCCCGCAGAGCTTCCAGTCGGGCCGCGCTGAGTGCAACATACCTTGCCGACGAAACGCCCTTCGGCAAGCGATGGATCTTTCAGGATGTCCACTCGGGCGGTGCCGCGTCGAATGCCGGAATCAAGCCAGGGGATTTTCTTCTCGGCGTGGATAACCGGGAGATCGCCCCGCCGGAGCATCCAGTCTTCGCCATGGGCAAGCAGTCCAGTCTGGAGATTGTCGGCAGAGACGATCGACGGCGCGTCGTCGCTATCAATGTGGCGCGACCCAAGGGAAAGAAACTCCACTTTGTCGAGCCGACGCTGATTGAGGCGCGCCATCTCGATGGCGGACTGGGCTACCTGAAGGTCGCCATGTTCCCAGGACTGGTCGGCGTCGAAGTGGCCAACGAAATTTCGCGCGCCGTCGAGGGGTTGGGAAAGATCGACAGCCTCATCATCGATCTCCGCGGGAACACCGGAGGAGGGATAGGAGCCCTTCGTGTCATGAGTTTGCTTACGCCCGATCGGATTCCTGTAGGGTTCGCCCTCGACAAGAAGCGAGTCACTTCCAATCTGGATACCGAAAAACACCGATTTCGGCGATTCCATGCCATCCCCGCGTCCAAGAAGGCGCTCTGGCTGCTCGCATTGAAGTTCGCGCCGACGATGCTGGCCAAGACGCCCATCGTCCTTGAGACTGAAGGGCTGGGCCGCAAGGAGTTCCACGGACGGGTGACGCTCCTCGTGAACCGCCATACCGCGAGTGCAGCCGAAATGATTGTCGCGTTCGCGCGAGAGAACAGTCTGGCCAATATCATCGGTGAGAAGACTGCCGGGAAGTTGCTTTCTGCCACCTCCGTCAAAGTGGGCCACGGATTCCGGTTGGCTCTTCCGACTGGCGCCTACCACACATGGAACGGCATGGTACTCGAAGGCACACCTATCGTATCGGACGAGCTGGTTGAGTATGAATGGAACCAAAGGAGATCTGGAATCGACAACCAGCTAGTGCGAGCCGTTGAGGCAATCCAAAGTGAGGGTAGACTACGGGTCAGTTGAACCAGGTAACTGGAGGCGGCGCTCGGTTCGATTCCGGATTGTGTCACTCGGTGGCACTGAGACCGTCTTGCGCAAGCAGCGACTGCACTCGCCCTTTGATCTCATCTCTGATGGCTCTAACTTCCTCAACAGGTTGTCCTTTTGGGTCGCGGAGCGGCCAGTCGTCGCGGCGAAGGCCAGGAACGTATGGGCACTTGTCGCCGCAGCCCATTGTTATGAGGAGTAGCGCGTCCTGTGCCAGTTCGTCTGTCAATTTCTGAGGCTTGGCGTTGCTGAGGTCGATTCCAACCTCTTGCATGGCGGTAAGAACCTCTGGATGAACGCGCAAGCCGGGATCTGTCCCGGCCGATACGGCCACCGCCTTCGCTGGGTCGACGAGTTGATTGAAGAACGCGGCCGCCATCTGCGACCTGCCGGCATTATGAACGCAGGCAAAAATGACCTTATACATTGAGTTTCTCCCTTGTGATCGTGTTGACGTTTGTGCACCATGTCTGGCTAGCCATCTGGACAGGGTCCCAAGGGCTGCTAAGGGGCGGAGTATAGCTTAGATCGAGATCGGAGATCTGATCAACCGTCATTCCGTGAAAAAGTGCGGTTGCGAATACATCAAGGCGCTTTGACACTTCCGCGCCCCAGGCGCCCATGAGTTGCGCTCCGAGTAAGCGGCCAGTGGCAAGGTCCCTCGTCACATGGGCGCGAAGTTGAGTCGCCCCAGGGTAGTACGCCTTGTGGTCGTTCATCGTGCTCTCGATCGTATAGGGATCGTAGGATTCCTGTTCGGCTTCGTCGTGGCGCAAACCTGTACGCGCAATGACAAGATCGAATATCTTGACGACCTGCGTTCCGAGCGAACCGGCGAACTCGCGATTACCTCCCATTGCATTCTCTGCCGCAACCCGGCCCTGCTTGTGTGCCGTTGTGCCAAGAGGCAAATAAGTATTCCGATTCAGAAGTCGATGAAACGTTTCTGCACAGTCTCCAGCGACGTAGACGTTCGGTAGCTTGCTTTCCATCTTTCGGTTGACCACGAGAGCACCTTTTGCCCCGGTGTCCAGGCCAGCTTCAGCCCCGAGAGACGCATTGGGCTTTACGCCCACGGCGACCAGGACCATTTCGCAATCCTGTTCGAAGCCGTTGCTTCCTGAGACATGAAGGTAATCCAGATTCTGGGTAATCCGGTGCACTTCGACGCTCGCACATACCCTTACGCCATGGCCTTGAAGTTCATCGGAGACAGCACTCCCGAACTCTGCGTCCACTGTAGACAGCACGGTAGCAGGACGGCAGGCGACAGTAACCTCAATGCCCCGATGAGTGAGAGCATCTGCCATCTCAAGGCCGATGTATCCGGCCCCGGCAATCACGGCCCGTCTTGGCTTCGCTTTTTCCAAATAACGATGGACGGTGAAACTGTCGTGCATGGTGTGGAGTAAAAAGACGCCGGGAGATTGCCATCCTTCAATTGGCGGATGCACCGGGCCTGCGCCGGTGGCGATCACGAGGCGGTCATAAGGCAAGGTAAGTGAGTCTGCGCTCTCCGTGTTCACTTCGACAATCTTCGAGGTGGCATTGATGCGCGTCGCCTTATGTGCACGGCGTATGTCGATGCCCTCGAATTCGGTCCGATGCGCGAGGCTATGCCAATCCGGGGTCTCGCCGCTAAGAAAAAAAGGGAGCCCACAGATACTGTAGTTGGGGAAATCATCCGCAAGCAATACGGTGATCTCGGTTTCCCGATCAAGTTCACGTGCGCGAAGAGCCGCACTGATGCCTGCATCGCTGCCACCAATAATCAGCAATTTCATCGGGGACCTATTGCTTTCCAATGTTGTCGATCTCCCGTTGCAGGGAGAAGGTCTCAAGCGATGCCAAAGGCAGGCAGAGAAAGAGGCTGATGCGGCGGTCGAGCACAGCCAGTGCTTGAGAAAAAGCTCGCTCAATCTCTGCTGGCGTGCCCTGCACCGCTGCCGGATCGGGGACGCCCCAATGGGCCGTCATCGGCTGTCCAGGCCATAAAGGACAAACCTCACTGGCGGCCTTGTCGCAGACAGTGAAAACGAAGTGGAGCGGTGGCGCATCGGGAACCGAAAACTCGTCCCAGGACTTGCTGCGGAGATTCGCGGTACTCAAGCCGGCCTTTTCGAGTTGGTGGATGGCCTCAGGCCGCACGGCTCCCGTAGGATGACTTCCAGCGCTGTAGGCAGTGAAATTCGCGGCGCCCTTACGATTCATGATCGCTTCGGCCATGATCGAGCGGGCGGAGTTTCCTGTACACAGAAACAACACGTTGTAGTGAGGCATCGCAGTGTCCTTTGGCGTTTCGCTGAAGGGTTAGGAGTTTGTCTTCGGCTTGACGGCGTATACCTTCACGCTGGCCGCAGCCGCATTGACGTCGTATTGCGCTAGAAGTGTCTTGAGTTCCTCATGCACGGATGGGGATGTAGTGGGCGTAGGGGAGCAACAAGACGCCTCAATGACCTGAAATGGATTTGCAGCGTCCATCGTTGGCGAGCAACATCCAGCTTGATTTTCGACTTTGGCGTAAGCATTCAGGTCCGCGCCGCTATCGACGATTTCGACGTGCTTGAAGCCTGCTGCGAGCAGCCCGGCTTGATAGTCGTCGATGAGAATAGCTCCGGCAATGCAGCCAACATAGGCGGCAACGCTCTTTGCAACGGCTTCGGGAAGCTCCTGTTTCAATGCGATGTCGCTCACGGCTACTCTGCCGCCCGGCTTCAGCACACGGGCAATCTCACGAAAGACAGCGGGCTTGTCCGGCGCGAGATTCAGGACGCAGTTGGAGATGACGCAATCAACCGACGAATCAGGCAATGGAATCTGGTCGATGGTGGACTGATAGAACTCTACGTTGGTGTAGCCGCCCGCCTCGGCATTTGCTCGCGCTCGCTCAATCATGGCCGGCGTCATATCAATGCCGATGGCGCGGCCTTCCGGGCCAACCATCTTCGCCGCCAGGAACACGTCGAGACCTCCGCCGGAGCCGAGATCGACCACAACCTCACCGGGCCTGATGTGCGCCGTAGCCGTGGGATTGCCGCACGACAAGCCCATATTGGCTTCTGCCGGAATCGACGTAAGTTCCGCTGCCGTATAGCCGAAGGCCTCAGCCACGGCCTTGACGCCAGCGTTCTTGCTTGACAGCGAACTCTCCGCCACCGCTCCGTATTTCGACTTCACCGATTCCAGAATCTGCTCTGTCATAGATTTTCACCTCGAAACATATTCGTAAAACCAACTATATTCCTTGCCAACACATTCGTCAAGGCGTATAAGTAAGGCATGGCAGCAAATTCGTCTCCTTTCAATATGGAACTCTTCTTTCAGGCTTTGGGCGACATGACGCGTCTTCGCTTGCTCAACCTGATGGGAGACCAGGAGATTTGCGTTTGCTACTTCGTGGAGATTCTGCAACAAGGGCAGCCCAAAATATCCAGGCATCTGGCTTATCTTCGTCGCGCCGGAATCGTTGCGTCTCGACGAGAAGGCAAGTGGATGCACTATCGTATCGTCATGCCGACGAATACCGGCGCTGCTCAGGTACTACGCGAGACGCTGACGTGGTTGAAAAATGAGCGGGCGATGCTCGCCGACCGCGCGCGTCTTTCCAAGGCATGCTGTAGTCCAGCCGCGTTCGCCACTCTTGAAGGTGCGCCTTTACCCATTTCAGTCGATTGTCCAATCTCAGTTGAGGCTAAATAACCATGTCCAGTAAATCGTATACGCAGGTCCAAAATTGCGCGCCACTGCAGCGGAAGAATCTCTCATTCCTTGACCGCTTCCTCACCCTCTGGATATTCCTCGCAATGGCCATTGGAGTATCCATTGGCCACTTCATTCCAGGCTCTGCGGGGTTCGTCGAGCGCTTTCAGAGCGGAACAACGAATATCCCAATTGCCATCGGGCTGATCATCATGATGTTTCCGCCGCTGGCAAAGGTCCGATACGAGAAACTGGGCGATGTCTTCCGCAACAAGAGGGTTCTCGGACTCTCCCTAGTCCAGAACTGGCTCATTGGGCCGGCGCTCATGTTCGTTCTCGCCATAGTATTCCTTCGTGGCGAACCGGCCTACATGCGCGGACTCATCCTGATCGGTATCGCTCGCTGTATAGCAATGGTCCTGGTGTGGAATGAGTTGGCAAATGGCGACACGGACTACGCTGCCGGACTTGTCGCCATCAACAGCATTTTCCAGGTGCTCTTCTACAGTGTCTATGCATGGGCTTTCATTACAGTGCTCCCAAAATGGCTTGGCCTTCAGGGTAGTGTTGTGGATGTAGGCATCGTACAAATTGCGAAGAGTGTTGGCATCTATCTTGGTATCCCATTCGCTTCCGGGTTCATTACACGCTTCGTTCTCATTCGGATCAAAGGCGAAGAGTGGTACCGTACGCGCTTCATTCGTATCCATTCGACCAACCCCATTCTTCCGTTGGCTTTTGATCTGTGTTGAAGTTGATGCATGAACGCAAACGGAGTGGTCACAGGGAAGCGTCGTCGGAGCCGGGCGGATATTGCGCGTCTGGTTTGTGAGTTCGAACAGAGTGGGTTGGGTCGCAAGGAATTTTCAGCGGCGCATGGGCTGAGCGTGCATACGCTCGATGCCTGGCGCAGGCGCGTTGCTGGATCTCAGGATGAGATTGTTCCTGTGGAGATCGTTGAGGTCAGTGCGACGCGGCATGGCCCGATGCGCGCAAGCAGTATGGAGCGGAGCGGGCAGTTCCGGGTGGTGCTTGCTCATGGTCTTGGTATCGAGGTTGAGCAGGGGTTTGATGCTGGTGAGTTGCGGCGGCTGATTGCGGCGCTCGACGGTGTGCCGTTGCGCAACTGCTCGCAACAGCCAGCGTAGCGCGATGCTGGGCCTGGGCGCGGCCACGCGCATCTTCGTGGCCACTGGTGTGACGGATATGAGGCTCGCATTCAATGGCCTATATGCTCTTGCCGCAGGCCAGTTACAGCAGAATCCGCAGAGCGGTCATCTGTTCCTGTTCGCCAACAAGCGAAGAGACCGGATGAAGATACTTTTCTTCGATGGCAACAGCCTTTGGGTTTGCTCGCGGCGCATGGAGCAGGGACGATTGCACTGGCCCAGTTCCGAAGATGGCCGCGTGCAGTTGACCCGCGAGGAGTTTGCACTGCTGATCGGAGGCATCGATCTGACCACGACAACCAAGCGGAAGTGGTATCGCAGCACTGTTGTGGAAGCCGTGGGCTCATCGACAAAAGCCCCATGAATACAGGCGATGCGATGACATATCCACAGTGGTATTTGCGATGATGGATGCAGATGAATCCTGCATCCAAATCCTCTTTTCCCGCCGTGCACGACCCAGTCGTTGCGTCCGTCATGGAGCAGTTAAAGGAGCAGGTGGAGGCAAAGGATCGAGTTATCGCGAAAAAGGATCAGGCGCTGGCTGCGGCCGAGGCGATCATCCAACAGTTGAAGGAAGCGCTTCGTTTGGAGCGCATCAAGAAGTACGGCAAGCAGAGCGAGAAGTTGTCCGATTTGCAGTTGGAGCTTCTCGATCTTGAGCCCGCGGTAGCGAGCGACGAGATTGAGACCGAGGCCGCCAGCGGTCCGCTTCCCGAAGACGAACAGAACGCGCCATTGGCTGCGCAACAGCAACAGAAGAAGCGCAAGCCGCATCCGGGGCGCAGCGAGCTTGCCCGCACATCTGGAACGCGTCGAAGAGATCGTCGCCAGCGCGGCCTCGCAGTGCATGTGCGGCAGGTGCGGCGCCGAGACCCGCGTGATCGGCTACGAAGAGACTGAGTTGCTCGGCATGAAGCCTGCGGTGCACTTTGTGCGCGTGATCAAGCGCGAGAAGCGCGCCTGCAAGAGCTGCGCGGAGCACGGCGTAATGACCGCTCCGGCGCCGACGCGCATCGCGCCAAAATCAATCTTCGCCGATGAAACCATCATCGAATTCATCATTCGGAAATATGCGGACAGCGTGCCACTTTACCGTCAGCGAGCGATTCTCATGCGCGATCTCGACATCGACGTGGCGCTGACCACGATCAACGATGCGGTACTACGCGTGGGCGAGTTGCTGATCCCTGTGGTCGATACGATGAAGCGCGATCTCGTCATCGGCGGTTACATCCAGGCCGACGAAACGCACGTAGACGTACAGACGCCCGACAAAAAAGGATCAAATCATCGGGCCTTCTTCTGGCAGTACAGCGCGCCAGGCAAGGGTGTGGTCTTCGACTTCGAAATGACTCGCGGCAAGCAAGTTGCCAAAGAGTTCTTCAAGGAATATGGCGGCATCCTCCACACGGATGGGTATGTCGCATATGAAAAAGATATCGGAGCCAAGGGCATGATCCATGCGTGCTGCTGGTCGCATGCGCGGCGTGGCTTCATCGATGCCATCAAGGTGCAGAACAAAGCCCAGGCACCCGACGCGAAGTTGGAACGCATCGTCGCGCTTATCGATAGCCTGTTCGCAATCGACCGCGAGGCGCGCGAACAAAAATAATTCCCGGATTAGCCCGCTCACGCTGGTTGCCCTGCTCTTTACGATCCTGGTGATGTTCTCACTCAAGGGCGACCTGATCGTGCGCCTGCCTCTGGACGTGGTTCGCATAGCAATTCCACTCGTCATCTATTTTCTCATCATGTTCCTGGTCAGTTTCTGGATGGGCAAGCGGCTCGGCGCGGACTACGCACAATCCGCCACCCTTTCCTTCACCGCTGCAGGAAACAACTTCGAACTGGCGATTGCAGTTTCAGTTGCGGTGTTCGGCCTCAATTCCGGCGAAGCATTTGTCGGCGTTGTCGGTCCGCTGATCGAAGTACCTGCACTTATTGGGCTGGTGAATGTCGCATTCTGGATACGGCGGCGCTATTTCTCCACCGCCGCAATGCCCAGAAATGAAGCTGCAATCAACGGCTAAGTGGATATGACGATCATGTTGTTCGTGTACAACGTCTGCAATCGTACTCGATATTGGTTTCCGGTAATGCAACCGTCGCGAGCCGCGATTAGCTCGGAAAGAGGAACGCGTCATGGAATGTTATCAATGCTTACAAGCAGGGATTACCCGAGAGGCTGCCGGTCTTTGCCATCACTGTTCTGCAGCACTCTGTCCAGAACACATCTTTGCAGTTGAAGATCCTATTACACTGAGTCACGTCATGTCGCCGAGTGTCGTTCTCCCCAAAAAGGCGCGGATATTCCTCTGTGGTACCTGTAAAGGCGCGCTCGAACAGCCATGCGCAGAAGGAGCGGTGATTGAAACCGCGATGCGATCATGACTCACGCTTCGTGATCGGTAACGGTATTTCTGGACCAGTGAAATTGTTAGTATAGTGCGGTTATCGAGTTAGTTCGATAACCGCCGCCGTGGCCGGTTTCGGGCTCAACTCAGGCTAGGTATTCACCGACGTAGTCTGGCGACTCATCGAGGTGCCGGCACTCATCGGACTGGTCAATCTTACCTTCCGGATGCGCAGGCGTTACATCGCGTCCGACAACCGGGAATTTGCAATGCACACAGTGGAAGACGCTCCTTGAGAGATCTCTGGAGCGTTGCACATTGTGGAGGGATCAAGCCGACCTTTCACCGAAACGCATCTGAACTGCTTCCGACAGCAGTTTTATGATTACGGTTCCTCCTGATGCCAGAAAATGGCTTCCACTCACTCAGCGCGCAGGATCAACTGCCGATAGCTTCCTTCTATAGCTCTGTATTGATACTTGACAATATGGCCAATAAGGAAATAATGTTAACTCATGGTAGACCGTAGCATTTTCACGAAGCAGGCAAAGATGCTGAAGGCGCTGGCGCACGAATCCCGGCTGATGATTGTGGACCGGCTGAGCCGCGGGGAGTGCTCGGTTGGGGATCTCAGGGAATTGGTCGGCGGCGACCTGTCGACCATCTCGAAGCATCTGGCTCTTCTTCGCGCGCACGGCATCGTCGAGGACAGGCGCGAGGGAACCACCGTATATTACCGGTTGCTGACACCCTGTGTTTGCAACTTCTTCACTTGCGCGACGCAGGTGCTGAAGGAGCGGACGAGATGAATACGCGAACGGATCCGGCAAGGAGCGACTTTGGAAGTTCTCTCAGGAACTGTGCAAAAGCTGGGCAGATCCCCCGCCGTTTTGCCACGCGACTGGCGATCCTTTGTATGGTTACGGCCCTCAGCGCTACACATGCCTCTCTTGCGGCGGTGCGGAATCAGGGAGAAGATTTTTATCCTGCGTGGGCTGCTCACGCGCGCTTTCTTCAGCCCCTTGCGGTTCTGGATACAGACAGCGCCCTGGGCAGGCGCAACTTGCATTCCAAGCGCATCACGCTGAAAGACATGGCGCGGCTGCACGGGCATTTTTGCGATGGCCTGGTGACGGCGTGGGTGGAGTTGAGCGCTGCGCTGCGGGCGTTGTTTCCTGATGGTGTCGTGGACCGCACGGATGTGCGGGTTGTCTCGAAGAATGGTCCCTGCTGGGCAGATGTTGGCGCGTGGATGACGGGCGCGCGCATCAATCAAGGGACGCTTATGCTGGATAACTCGGTCGGAGACGGGTTCATTGTGCAGCGCATCTCGACAGGCAAGGCGGTACGAGTTGCACTGCGGCAGGGCGTGTATCCCGCGCAGCTTACGGCGCTGGAGCAATCTATTCGCTCCCGCCGTGCGCGCGGCGAGGCTGTCGCGCCTGTGGAGATCGACCGATTTGAGCGCGGGGCCAACGAATATAGCCGGAAGCTGCTGAATACGGCACCGGATCAGGCCGTCATGCTCGAACTGCTCACTGACTACCATTTCCCGGACCATAGTCAAAACCCGCTTGCGCCGCGTAGCGACACGATCAATCGCGACACGCCACGCGCCATACCGCAACCAACGGTCAATCAACAGCGTTAATCATCAATTTCGGTGCGGAAGAACGTGCCTCTGTTAGGAGTGAGTGATGGCTACCCTGGAAAATCAGCTAGATGAAGTCAAGCAGCAAAAAGGCCCGTCAACGCAGGGAAGAGCGCTGCTTCGCAGCGCAATCCTGATTGGCCTGGGGGTAATCGCGTGGTGGGAACTCTATAGCCGGCTTGCCGCGTTCGCGGACTGGTTAACCTTTTCCATCTTGCATCTATCTCCGGTCACACGACTGGGATCGACGGTTCAATTTATGGTCTTCGAGACGCCGAAGGTGCTGATGCTACTGGTACTTGTCGTGTTCGGCGTTGGCATCGTGCGATCCTACTTCACGCCGCAGCACACGCGAGCGATTCTGGCCGGCAAGCGCGAATCGGTGGGCAACGTGTTGGCTTCCCTGCTGGGCGTAGTAACGCCGTTCTGCTCTTGTTCGGCCGTTCCACTCTTTATCGGATTTGTGACGACCGGTGTGCCGCTGGGTGTCACCTTCTCGTTTCTCATCGCAGCTCCAATGATCAATGAAGTTGCACTGGTTATGCTCTTCGGCCTCTTCGGCTGGCAGGTTGCCGCCATCTATGCAGGAACTGGGCTCGCGATTGCGATGTTCGCCGGCTGGACGATTGGTCGCCTGAAGATGGAGCGCTACGTTGAGCCGTGGGTCTATGAGGCGCAGATGGGCGACATCGCGGAAGACGAGCAACTGCTTACGTGGACTGAGCGACTCCAACTGGGGCGGGAAGCAGTGCGCGATATCGTGGGCAAGGTGTGGCCTTACGTGATCGCCGGAATAGCCGTCGGCGCGGGCATTCACGGCTACGTACCGCAGAACTTCATGGCACATGTTATGGGCAAGGGCGCGTGGTGGTCGGTCCCGCTGGCTGTGCTGATCGGCGTTCCCATGTACTCAAATGCCGCCGGAATCATTCCCATAGTGCAGGCGCTGCTACAGAAGGGTGCGGCGCTTGGCACGGTGCTGGCCTTCATGATGTCCGTGATCGGCCTGTCGTTTCCGGAGACCATCATCCTGCGCAAGGTTTTGCGCCCGCAGTTGATCGCGGTTTTCGTCGGCGTGGTGGCGGTTGGAATTGTCATCGTCGGCTATCTATTCAATTTCATCATGTGACGCACGTGCTTGATTGGGTAAGACGGAACACGAAACCGAGGCTTTAGAGGGCCTACCCGCGGCTGATGGGGTGTACAGCCTATGAAAATCGCGGACCGGACTATGGGCAAATTCCCTTTTGTGTACCGCACGTCTATACGTCGGAGAAACAATGATTCCATATTTGCACATTCTTGGCCTGCGTGTTCCCACCTTCGGGCTAATGCTTTGGCTGGCAGCAGTGTCTGGTGCCATCGTCATGGACCGGGCGTTCAAGCGGGCGCACATTGATGTGGACGAGGTAGGCATGGTGGCGGTAGCCGTGGTGGCCGGAATTGTGGGTGCCAAGTTGTGGCATGTATTAGATACTCCGCAGGAGTTTCGCGAACTGGGCTGGGGTGTGCTGTGGGATTCGGCTGGCTTTGCATGGTTTGGCGGGCTGACGTTTGGCATTGCGGCGCTCGTATTTCAAGGATGGCGGGCGCGCATCGGCGGCCTGCGAACCTTGGATCTGGCCGCTCCGGCCGCCGCCATCGGTTACGGCATTGGACGTATCGGCTGCCTTCTCTCCGGCGACGGTGACTACGGCATTCCGACTAAACTCCCATGGGGCATGAGCTTTCCACACGGACTCGATCCCACTCCGCTCGGTGTTCGCGTCCACCCCACCCCGCTCTATGAGTTGGCTGGCGCTCTGCTCATCAGCTGGCTGTTATGGTTGCGCGGCAGCAAACATAAGCCCACGGGCTGGATTGTGGGAGAGTACCTGGTGCTGACCGGAATAGCTCGCTTCCTGGTGGAGTTTATTCGCCGCAACCCCAAAGTTCTGTGGGGTTTGTCCAGCGCGCAACTGGCAAGTGCTGGGTCGATTGTTGCCGGAGCGGCGCTGATCTGGTGGGCAGCCACGCGAAAGGCTACCGGGCCAGAAGATGCTGGACGGGCAGTGCAGAAAGCGGCGTAAACATACTCGTTTTTCACTAAGCAATTCAAGTCTCTCCATGCGGTGATAACCATCACAAGCAGTGCGTATGTAATTCTGTTACTTCTGTACTTGCATATATGGCCATTCTGCCATATTGAGAGAGCGATGACAAAATGCAACGTATTCGCGAAGCAGGCAAAGATGCTGAAAGCTTTGGCCAATGAATCTCGACTGAAGATTGTGGACCGCCTCAGCCGCGGGGAGTGCACTGTGGGAGAACTCGTCGATCTGGTGGGAAGCGACGCTTCTACAGTGTCGAAACATCTCGCTTTGCTTCGCGCCCATGGGATCGTCGAGGACCGTCGGGAGGGAACATTTGTACATTACCGGCTCCTGACGCCGTGCGTTTGCAACTTCTTAACATGCGCCACGCAGGTACTCAAAGAAAGATCGAGGTAAGTCATGAAAATCCAAATATTGGGCACGGGATGTAGCAAATGCAAGATGCTGACGGCGAACGCAGAGAAGGCCGTCAAGGAACTTGGTCTCCCGGCGGAGATCGAGAAGGTGACCGAGATTGAGGAGATTATGAAGTTCCAGATTCTGATGACTCCCGGTCTCGTGATTGACGGAAAGGTCAAGACTGCGGGCCGTGTTCCGTCTCCAGAAGAGATCAAGAAGATGCTCCAAGAAGCTGGAGGCAATTAATTGGCTGACGAACGTCCTGGTCTGGTGATGTGTGTCTGCACCGGCAAGTCTCAGGGGCGGGGAGCATCGGGTGCGAGGTAGACACTTCCGGCGTGGCACAACAGACCCAATTCAACTGTTTGTCTTGGCTCTGGTGCTAGTTAGCAGAAGAGCATCTTGAACTGATGTAAAAGCTGAACGAGGAAGGAACCAATGAAACGTAGATCTCTATTGGCAGTCACTATCATCCTGATCGCGGGAGCGCTGTCCATCGCAGTACTTGCACGAAACAGCGGGTCAGGGAACGCGCAGGCCTCTTCAACAACAGGTATTTCTGCCAACGCCCGCAATTCTAAAGTCGTTGCTTACTACTTTCATGGCACTACACGGTGCTACACGTGCAAGAAAATTGAAGGCCTTTCCCACGATGTGGTGACATCTAATTTTGATCCGCAGCTCAAGACGGATCAACTGGAATGGCAGTCCGTGAACGTGGAGCAACCGGGGAATGAACACTTGTTCGACGACTACAAGCTCGTTACGTGGTCGCTGGTTCTTGTGACATACAAGAACGGAAAACAGACGGACTACAAGAACTTGACGGATGTCTGGACGCTGGTGAACAACGAGCCTGCATTTCGAAGCTATGTAAAGAGCGGCATTCAAGCAGCCCTGGAAAGGGTCCAATGAGCGCGTTCCTCTTGAGCGGGCTGTCGGCTCTCTGGCTTGGGATTCTGACATCCATCAGCCCTTGTCCATTGACGACGAATATTGCCGCAATTTCCTATCTCGGCCGACAGGCAGAGCACACGGATCGCGTGTTCGCGAATGGATTCCTGTACACGCTGGGGCGCACGGCGACTTATGTCCTTCTTGCCGCCATTTCGGTATTTACGATCCTTTCCATTCCCCATCTTTCCTTCTGGCTTCAGCATTACATGAGCAAGGCGATGGGACCAATTCTGCTTGCCGTGGGGCTTGTCCTGCTGGGGATCATTCGATTGCCGCCATTGAACCTTTTACGGAACAAAGACTTTCAATTGCCAGATCGCAAGCGCGGCATATGGGGAGCGGGGGCTCTCGGAATGCTGTTCGCTCTTTCGTTTTGCCCGACTTCGGCCGCACTGTTCTTTGGCAGTCTTATCCCGCTTGCCATCGAGTCAAAGTCCGTTGTTGTGCTGCCGGCGCTCTACGGGCTGGGCACGGCTTTGCCCGTGTTTGCTTTTGCGGTCCTGATTGCGCTTGGCGCCAAATCGGTCGCCGCTGCGTTCAAACGCCTGACTGCGCTGGAAGTTTGGGCGCGAAGGATCACGGGAGCGGTGTTCGTCGGGATTGGGATCTATTCTTGCTGGACTAATTTCATCGCCTGATGCGATGAAAACGATCGGCCATAAGTGCTGCCGAGGGGAGGGGTGACCATGTCGACATTGCTCGTGGAAGAGGGAGCATCTCTGCTCCGGAATCTGCTCGGAGATGGAACTGACGCCGTTGCTGTATTTCTCCTGGGCGCGAAACAGCAAGACGGTGTATTTGCCTCATTTGAACCGATACGAGGGCACCGATATTGCCAGGCACTGATGAAGGCGCGCCACGGAGGGTCAGTGATGTTGGAGCCTGATGGTCTGGCGTGCCCCGCTGCGGCTGCGGCCTTCGGATTCCGGCCTCTTCCCGCGCAACTTGCTAATGGAAAAGGGCTGGTTGGTTTTGGGATTGTCAGCGAAGCGGGGATAGGTCAGCGGATGTTCGACGGCATGCCGCGGCTTGTCGAACACAGCGTTGTAAAGATCGCTCTGTGCCCACTACAGACTGCACCTTACACTCCAGACGTTGTGGTAGTCGAAGGTCCTGCGGAGTCCCTGATGTGGCTCCTGCTCGCGGATCTGAACATCCACGGCGGCGAGCGTCGGGTCGGAAGCACTGCGGTACTTCAGGCTACGTGTGTCGATGCGACAGTGATTCCCTATCTTGAGCAGCGCTTGAACTTCAGCCTCGGCTGTTATGGCTGCCGCGAGGCAACGGACCTGATACCCGGCGAAACCGTGCTGGGGTTCCCTGGCGCATCGCTGGAACCAATGATCGGCGCAGTTAAGATGCTGCTTGCGCAGGCTATTCCCCGTTCACGGGCCAAGGTGACTTACTCTCACATGGCCGGTTCGCAGCCAGAGAAGACTTTGACAGAACAGACATGCGACCGAATTGAGGAACACAGCCTCGTGGCCGAAGGGTCAGGTAACGCCCCTCATGCAAGTCGACTTTATCCCTGTGACGAATCAATACGCGGAAAAATGAAGAAAGGGAGAATCACATGAATCCGGAACAGAAACCAACCGCTGAACAAGTCTTCGGCATGATGCGTAAAACCATGGGTCGATTCCCTCAGCCATCGAAAAGGCCGTAGCGGTCGATGAAGGACTCTTGTACGAGCATCTGCGTTCGAGAGCCTACGCCATGCCGGCCGAGGGAGCGCTTGATGAAGAGACGCGGGCGCTTATTTATCTTGCATCGGCGCTCGCCGCCAGCAGCAAAACCTGCATTCAGGCCATGGCCAACAAAGCGAAGATGCAGGGAATCGCGCCCGAGAAGGTGCTGGAGACGGTGCGCATCGTGCGGTTTGCGCTAGCGACAAAGATCGTCGGAGACGCCGAGCCTGTCTTCGAGGCACTACAGAAGTGATAAGAACGTGTGGCGTCCCGATGGCTTTTGGCTGCCGCAAGAGTCGTCAAGACTTTTGGATGATAGTGTTCATGGGTGGAGTGGATCAACGATGCTTCCAGTTACGAAGAAACCTGATGTTCCGATGAAAAAGCAACGCGCTCTTCCGTTAAAACGTCGTTCCATGGCGCTCTCCATCTCCCTGCTCATGATTTGTGGTGGAGCGACTCTCAATGGTGTGTCATCGATGGCGGAGGATTTGCAAGCAGCCTATCAGCAGGCGGCTTCGTCTTCTCCGCTACTTGCCCAGGCGCGCGCTCAGTTAGATGCAGATCTGGCAGGAAAGCCTCTGGCGCGTGCCGCCCTGCTTCCGCACATCAATGCTGATGCCAGTGGAGGCTTGAACACAGCCCACGTAACAGGCTTTGGCGCTCAAACAATTTCCACTGGGTATCATTCCGATATCTTCAGCGCCAGCCTGACGGAGTCCATCTTCAACGGCCAGGCGTTCACGGCGATGAAGCAGTCGGACAGCCGCATCCGGGCCAGCGAAGCGGCTCTGGCGTATGCGCAGCAGGTGGTCGCGCTGGAGGTCACGCAAGCATATTTTGGTGTCTTGCAGGCGCAGGCCAACCAGCGCGTGGCGCAGCAGCAGATGGACCTGCTGCAAAGCATCGACAAGCAGACCAGAGCAAGCCTGCAAGTTGGCAGCGGAGACATTATTACAGTGCAGGAAGTGCAGGCACAGTTGGACACTGCGAGGGCCGACCTGATCACGGCGAAGAATGCAGTCACGGTGGCGAAGAACCAGTTGCAGCGCCTGACGCATCAGCCGGTTGAAGCATTGCAGGACATCACAACCTTGCAGCCAACTGGGCCGCAGCCGGATACGATAGACCCCTGGCTTGCATCGGCTCTCAAGAACCAGCCGCTTTTGCAACAGGCGCAAGCCACATTGAAAGTCTCTGAACAGCAAGTGCAGTATGCAAAGCGGGCGCGATGGCCTACGTTGACTCTAAGCGGAATCGGCCAGCACGCTGCGGGGATGCTCGTTCCGCCTGTGGCGATCGACCAGATTGGCGCCTCACTGAACTTGTCCATTCCGATTTATGAAGGTGGAAGCACGCGAGCGGGTATCCATCAGGCCGAGGCTCTTTCCAAGGCCAGTCGTGCAAACGTCGTCAATATTCAGGACCAGATCAAACTGGAGACGCAAACTGCATTTCAAGATTTAGAGGACAGCGTCGCCCAGTTCCAAGCCACGCAGCAATCGGTCACCTCCGCCAAGGTATCCATGGATGGTACGCGGAAGGGCTATGAAATAGGGAGCCGCTCCATCATCGACCTGCTGACGGCAACGACGAACTATGCCGCAGCACAGCGCAATTACTATCTTGCCCTCTACACACAACTGGTCGCCCGAACACAACTGAAGGCAGCAGCGGGAGTTTTGACTCCGGCGGACATTGAGGCCATCAATACGCTGCTCGATAGCAGTCCTTCAAAGTAAGCAATTCGATGGTTTCGCTGGGAGAAGATTTATGGTTTCAGTCAAAAAGCGCGTTTTCATTGTGGCGGCTCTGATTCTTCTTGTTGTCGCGGGTTTCCTCGTCTGGCACTGGATGCAGAGGAAGCAGGCTCCCAGCGATACCATCACGCTCTATGGCAATGTAGACATTCGCCAGGTACAACTTGCCTTCAACGACAGTGAGCGGGTTGAAAAGCTGCTCGTAGATGAAGGCAGCGCTGTTCATGCTGGGCAGCTCATAGCCCAACTGGTTCAGCAGCGCTTTCTGGATGCGGTGGTGCAAAGCCAGTCGACTGTGGCAGCTCAACAGCAGGTGGTTGCGCGCCTTCTGGCTGGGAGCCGTCCAGAGGAGATTGCGCAAGCACAGGCGGATGTTGCCGCCGCGCAGGCGGATGTTGCCGCCGCACAAGCCAATGTTACGAACGCCGAATTGCTGTATCGCCGCCAGCAAACACTTGCTCAGCAGCAATATGTTTCCTTGCAGATCCGCGATGATGCCGAACGTGCTTACCTGGCCGAGCAGGCCAACCTAACCGCCAAGCGGCAGGCGGTAGCGGCCAAGCAGCAAGTACTGCAACTTGCCGTCATCGGCCCGCGCAAGGAAGACATTGCCGCAGCCCAGGCCACACTCAAGGCGGAGACAGCGACTCTGGCCCTGGCGCAAAAAGAACTGGCTGATACGCAACTGTATGCTCCCGCGGATGGCGTCATTCAAGACCGAATACTGGAGCCCGGCGATATGGCCACTCCGCAGACGCCATTGTTTACGCTCGCCCTGGACAATCCGCTTTGGGTGCGTGCCTATCTGCCAGAGCCGGAGATGGGTAAAGTCGCGCTCGGCATGCGTGCCTGGATTGAGTCTGACAGCTTTCCCGGACAGCGCTTTCCGGGATGGATCGGCTACATTTCGCCGGTGTCGGAGTTTACGCCTAAGAACGTGGAGACAACGCAGCTACGCTCGCAGCTTGTCTATCGCGTACGCGTCTATGCTTGTAATCCCGACCACCGCCTGCGTCTGGGGATGCCCGCGACAGTTGTCATTCCACTCAGCAACAATCCTCCTCATGCAATCGATGCCCATCCATGCGAGGCGAATTGACATGGATGCAGTTGTCGTCAGGAACCTGAGCAAGTCGTTCGGTAAAGGCTCGGCCCGCAGAGACGCGCTCAAGAATATTTCGCTGCAGCTCCCTGTTGGAAGCATGACGGCCCTCATCGGACCAGATGGCGCGGGCAAAACCACGCTCCTGCGTCTGCTGGCGGGCATCCTGACGCCCGTCACTGGGGAGATTTACGTTCTCGATCATCCTTTACCGAAAGAAGCTCTCGCACTACAAAGTCAGATTGGCTATATGCCGCAACGATTTGGTCTCTATGAAGATTTGACGGTCGAAGAAAATCTCACTTTGTTTGCCGATCTGCACAGCTTACCCCACGAGACGCGAGAAGGTCGCTTCGCGGAGTTACTGACCATGACAGCACTCGGTCCGTTTCGCAAACGGCTGGCAGGACAACTTTCCGGCGGCATGAAGCAGAAGCTTGGCCTGGCCTGCACCCTGATCCATCCTCCCCAACTGCTGCTGCTGGATGAAGCCAGTGTGGGCGTCGATCCCATCTCGCGGCGGGAACTGTGGAGCATCATTCAGCAACAAGTTGCCGGCCAGAAGGTGACTGTCCTGCTCAGCACCGCTTATATGGATGAGGCTGAGCGTTGTGACCAGGTCATCCTGTTGCACGAAGGAGAAATTCTTGCGCAGGGAAATCCGGCGCAACTCGCCGCCCCTTTACAGGGCCATGCATTCGTTCTGGAAGATGTACCCGCGGCGTCGCGGGAATTGCAGGCCAAGATCGCTCAACTGCCAGGTGTGGTCGATACGGTCATTCAAGGCGATGGACTGCGCATCGTAATGCAAGAGCCACAGCAGCCTGTCTTACAGAATGATCTGGCTGCCTATGGAACGCCCAAGCCCGTTCCAGCGCGGCTGGAAGACGCTTTCGTCAGCCTTCTGTTCAGCCGCACCGCTCGCCATTCCATTCCGTTGCCGCCACGACCGGATACAATCGACGGCCATGCGGCAGTCGTCGTGGTAAAGGACCTCTTTCGCTACTTTGGGGACTTTGCCGCAGTAAAAGATGTCAGCTTCTCCGTACGCAAGGGAGAGATTTTCGGGCTGCTGGGCGCCAATGGCGCTGGGAAATCCACGACCTTCCGCATGCTCTGCGGACTGCTTCCGTCCTCATCTGGAACGCTGAGCGTCGCTGGCGTGGATCTGCGCACAGCGAGTGCAGAGGCCCGCGCACGAATTGGCTATGTATCTCAGAAGTTCTCGTTATATGGCGCTTTGAGCGTGCAGCAGAACTTGTCCTTCTTCTCAGCCACCTATGGTTTAGAAAGTCGGCGCAGAAAAGAACGGATGGCATGGGCGCTGGAAGAGCTGGAACTGAAGGAATATACGGCGATGAATGCAGGGGATCTGCCCCTGGGGTATAAGCAAAGGCTTGCTCTGGCCTGTGCACTGATGCATGAACCGAGCATTCTCTTTCTTGATGAGCCAACCTCGGGCGTCGATCCATTGGCGCGGCGCGAGTTCTGGGCGCGCGTGAATGCACTTGCGGAAGGCGGCACGACCTGCCTTGTGACCACTCACTTTATGGAGGAGGCGGAATACTGCGATCGTCTGGTGCTGATGTCTCTTGGCGAGATTCTTGCGCAAGGCACGCCCTCAGAAATAAAAGCGAAGGTCCGTCGCGCAGACCGGCCCAATCCAAGCATGGAGGATGCATTTATCTCTCTGATTGAAGAACATGAGCAGGCAAGCCGGAGGGCATCTTGAAGATCATGCGCCTGACCGGCCTCATGCGAAAAGAAGTGTATGAGATCGTTCGCGATCCATCCAGCATTGCCATTGCCTTCGTTTTACCGCTGGTGCTTCTGCTGATCTTCGGCTATGGTGTCTCGCTCGATGCCCGCAGCATCCTGGTGGCGGAAGTCGTCGATCATCCCACCCAGCTCACTGCTTCTTTTCTAGCGGAGTTGCAACGCTCTCCATGGTTTCATCCGACAGTCTATCCAGATCAATCGTCTGCCGAACAAGCGCTGATGCACGGACAGGCCGACGCCATTCTTTGGCTGCGGAGCGATTTCACTCGCCTTTCGTACAGCGTTGGGGGTGCGCCGATTCATCTCACCGTGAACGGCGTCGATGCTAACCAGACGCGCATCATTGAGAATTATGTGAATGGCACATGGCTGCTTTGGTTGCAGCAGGAAGCAACCCGACAAGGCGCGCATCTTGCTATGCCCGTAGCAGTCGACGCGCGAGTCTGGTTCAATCCTGCCCTGCGTAGCCGCGACTATCTGATTCCTGGCTTGATCGCCATCATCATGACGCTCATCGGAGCTTTACTGACCGCTCTGGTCATAGCGCGGGAGTGGGAGCGGGGGACCATGGAAGGCATCATGGTAACCCCAGTCGCCACAACAGAAATCTTGCTGGGGAAGCTGATCCCCTACTTTGTAATGGGTATGGTTGGAATGATGATGTCAACCGCAATGGCTGTCTTCTTGTTTGATGTTCCACTGCGGGGATCGTTACTCGTACTCTTTGGCACAGCAGCGCTCTTTCTGCTCACTGCGCTGGGAATGGGATTGGTGATTTCCGTACTGGCGCGCAGCCAGTTTGTAGCCGCGATGATAGCGATCATCACTACCTTTCTACCGGCCTTTATCTTGTCAGGTTTTCTGTTTGATATTCGCTCCATGCCGAAAATCATTCAGATCCTCACATACATTGTCGCAGCACGCTACTTTGTGACGATGCTGCAAAGTTCCTTTCTGGCCGGTGACATCTGGTCGGTAATCCTGCCCAATGCTTTTGGAATGGCCATCCTGTGTGCAGTCTTTTTAGGCATCGCTCTATTGCGGTTTCACAAGAGGTTGGACTGATGCGCTTGATAATCCAACGGGTAATTGCACTTGCCATCAAGGAGCTGCTTGCCCTGTTGCGCGATTCAGCAAGCCGGGCCGTGCTCATTGGCCCTCCCATCATTCAACTCCTGGTATTTGGCTATGCGGCAACTTTCGAACTAAAGCACGTTCCCTTCGTTGTCTACAACCAGGACCAGGGACAATTGTCACGGGAGTTTATCGCGCGTTTTGCGGGCTCTCCCAGTTTTGATCTGCTAAGCATAGTGCATGATCAAAAGGGGTTGGAGCAGGCTATTGACGATAAGTCGGCGCTGATGGCCATGGACATCGGCCCGAACTTCAGCTCCGATCTGGAACGTGGAAGAACTACGCACGTCCAACTTATCCTGGATGGAAGAGACTCAAATACTGCCGGCCTGGCGATGGGCTACGCACAATCCATAGTGACCGCGTTCAATGTGGCGCAGATCGCTGAGCATGGAGGAAGTCCGCCCTCGACGGTACTGCTGGATCGCGCATGGTTCAATCCGAATCTCGACTCCCAGTGGTTCATCGTCCCAGGGATTTGCGGCATCCTTACTCTTCTGGTCAGCCTGCTTACAACAGGCCTTTCGGTTGCGCGCGAGCGCGAGATGGGAACATTTGACCAGCTTCTTGTAACTCCCATGCACCCGACGGAAATTCTTATCGGAAAAGCGCTGCCCGGGTTTCTGGTCGGCACGGTCGAGGGATCTTTTATCGTTCTGGTTTCCATCTTTTGGTTCCATGTCCCATTCACGGGTAGCTTTCTGGGACTTTATATAGGCTTTTTCTGCTTCTTGCTCGCGACGGTTGGGATCGGGTTGATGATCTCGTCTTTGGCTGTTACACAGCAGCAAGGGCTGCTGGGTGTCTTTCTCTTCATGGTGCCGGCCATCGTTCTGTCCGGCTTCGCCACGCCGATCGCAAATATGCCACAGGCAGTGCAGTACATCACATTGCTCGATCCACTTCGATATTTTCTGATCATCCTGCGGGGCAGCTTCCTGGAAGGAGCTGGCATCTCGCTCTTCTGGCCGCAATATTGGCCGCTCGCAGTCATTGGTGTCGTCAGCATGATCGTGGCTGGCAGGCTCTTTCGCCGCCGCCTTTCTTGAACGGAGTTGTGCTGAGCGGCAACAGGGTGTTCGTTGTAGTTCATTGCAGCGTATTGGCAAGAAAGGATCAATTGAACTCGATGTCGATTTTGGGCAGCTTTGCCCTTCTGTCTGCTTTGGCGTTCTCGATGTATAACCTTGTCATAGGAGCAATTGCACAGCGTCAGATCCTTACCGCAAGCCGGGGCCGCATTTCACCGGAGCGCCTAGCCGAAACGGCCCGGCTTGCAGGCCTGGTGAGCTTCGCGGCAGTGTCGCTGGCAGTCTTCGCGCTGCTATGGGCGATTTTTACCAGTGATTTTTCCCTCGCCTATGTCATGCACGAATCCAACCGAGCGCTTCCCGGCGCATACAAGTTTGCCGCGCTCTGGTCTGGGCAGGAGGGTTCCCTGCTGCTGTGGGCTTGGCTACTCTCAGGGTATAGCTTTGTGCTGCGACTCCGCCGCAATACCAATGCCCGGCTCATCGCCCTGACTTCGACCATTCTCGCCGGCGTCGAGGTCTTTTTTCTTTTTCTCCTGAACTTCGTGGCCTTGCCCTTTGCCTTGGTATCCGGCCCGATACCCGCCGACGGCAATGGCATGAACCCGCTGTTGCAATATCCAGAGATGGTCATCCACCCGCCGTTGCTCTATCTCGGCCTTGTCGGGTTCAGCGTGCCCTTCGCCTTCGCCCTCGGTGCGCTGATTCTGCGTTCCCCAGCAGAGACGTGGATTCCCGTTACCCGCCGCTGGACGATGGTGACATGGCTCTTTCTGACCTGCGGGATTGTTCTCGGAATGCACTGGGCTTATGCGGTGCTGGGCTGGGGAGGCTACTGGGGCTGGGACCCGGTGGAAAATGCTTCGCTGATGCCCTGGCTCACGGGCACAGCGTTCCTTCACTCCACCATCATGCAGGAAAAACGCGGCATGATGAAGAGTTGGAATCTCTGGCTCATCTTCTCCACCTTCCTGCTCTGTATCTTCGGCACTCTCCTTACCCGCTCCGGCATCGTCAGCTCCGTCCACGCCTTCGGCGAATCCTCGATCAGTACCTGGTTCTGGATATTTCTCGCTCTCGTTTTGCTTGTATGCGTGATCACCTTCGTCGCTCGGCGGGACCATTTGAAGTCCGAACATCAAATTGAGTCACTCGTCTCGCGCGAGTCGAGTTTCCTGTTCAACAACCTCGTGCTACTGGCCGCCTGCGTCGCCGTCTTCTTTGGAACGCTCTTGCCCGTCATCACGGAACTTGTGCAAGGCAATAAGGTCACTGTCGGGGCACCGTTCTACAACCGCGTAGTCGTACCGATCGGGCTCTTCCTGCTCCTCCTCACCGGAACCGCACCGTTGCTTGCCGGGCGTGGAGCTTCATTCAAAAGGGTGCGCAAAAACTTCATAGCTCCGGGCATCGTTGGCGCGATTACCGCCGTGGTTCTTATCGGTTGTGGCATTCATCCCTGGGCGGACCGGGGTTCGCTCTATTCGCTGGTCTGTTTCTCGTTCGCTGCTTTTGTGATTACAGCGATCGGCACGGAATTCTTCCGTGGAGTAACTTCACTTCAGCAGCAATCCGGAAAGAGTCTCTTCTCTTCGATGTTGCAGCATTTCAGCAACAATAGGCGCCGTCATGGCGCTTATATCGTTCATTTCGGCATCGTGCTGATGTTCATCGGATTTGCTGGCTCGGCTTTCAACCGCAGCGCCGAGACAGAACTTAATGTTGGCCAGAGCATGGACGTTGGTCCCTACCATCTGGTCTCCGGCGGTTTCACACAGGAGTCCAACGAAAACTATATTGCCGAGCGCGCCATGATCAATGTCTCCCGGGGCGGCAAAGAACAGTTTCAACTGCAGCCGGAAGCACGGCTTTACCAGGCCAGCCAGAATGTGCAGTCAATGGTTGCTAACCACTCCACTCCGTTGTGGGACCTCTACGTAATCTACGAAGGCCAGAATCAGAACACTGGCCTGCCGATCATCAAGGCGTTTCTGAATCCGCTTGTCATCTGGATCTGGATCGGCGCCTGCATCGTCATCTTCGGTACGCTGATCGCGCTCACGCCGAGCCGCCGCACGACGCTTATGGCCAGTTCGGAAAGTGAGTCCGCAGCCCTTCCCGACGAGGCACCAGGATCATACTCACCATTCTTGCCTCACCCGCATCTATGGCATCGTCATGGTCCAGATTGCGTCTACGCGGCTATTCTATACAGAACGATGATTCTGTAACGAGGAAGTATCCAAGATTTGCACTCGTTCAAACTGAAGTATTTACGATGTGTACGATCGGCTTGATCCATACGCCCTTTCAGCACGCCACAGGCACGCCCATTCAGAGCTTCTTTTCTCACAACTCCGAAGGAGTGGTCGATTGTTTCCGGATTCTCGGGCCTGCGCGATCTGGAGGATTTGAGCGGCTGTGGTTGATTTATCTTTGATCGCGCCTCGACGCCTCAGTTCTGCACGCCCTACCTGGATAACGTCTTTCGCGATGCCCCCGCCGCATCGCGGTTCCTACGTTCGTCTCTGCAATGTTTCAGCATCCTGTTGTGGGGAAGTATCGTCAGATTTGCCGCTTCAAGAGTAGGCTCAATATACGTGGTGGGTACGACCGCATGCTGAGCAAGCCCTCAGCGCCCGCCCTCGTCTTTGATCTAACGCGCACAAGTTGGTTCCATCGCAATTCCATCCAAAGCTAAGCGGCGCACGACCGCTTCGAGGCCAGAATCCAATCTTCACAACTAGATCTGCTGTCCACCACCCCTTTGCGCCCTCGTTCTTTGGGCAGCAAACCCCAGTTGGCCATCGCAATTGCTCCAGATACGCGGCGCACCTCTTCTCGACGGCTTTTTTTTTTTTAGCCTGCTCATCGACTAACCAGGAAATCCTGTGTCCGCGTCGCGCCGGTTGCAAAGGCATCTGCGGGCTTTGTGAAGGAGTCAGTGATCTTTACATAGATCAGTCTCGCACTGTGCCTCGTCTCCGCCTGGTGAGACGACCACCTGCTCGAAAGCCGAGCAGCGCCCCTCCCGATGGTGACCACCCCCACTCCCTCTTTCAATCATCCCCGTTCAGCAATCAAGCCCTACATTACGTAACCGGGAAAAGTAACCAGATATGCCCGCTCTAATCGCTCTATATGCCACGTCGCTCATGCGGTGCTCCAATCTCTCGTCCTCGGACACAGAACAACCTTCAGTCCGTCCACGGGGAAGGTGCTCCACGGTGTACTGCCTCAGAACAAAAGCGCCATCAAGGACGAAGATCGCCAGCATAAGAAATGCTGCCACGCGGCGAACCCCGTCGAGATGGCCGGCATTTCGATCTTCCTCGGCAGGAACTTCCGTGCACTCCATGTATCTCGTAGGCCGCCGGGTGCTGCCGCTGCATACGGCCTTCCTCGTATTTTGCGAACAGTCAGTACACAAACACCATTTCGAGTCATAGTACAACAACCAGGAATCTTGGCCAGAGGATCGCGAGACCCGCGCCAGCAGCCGCTAAAGCGATGTATTGCGGATGTCTAATGAAGGAATAGAGACCCTTGATCACCGGGCCTCTGCGAAGCCATTTGCTTGAATACACCTGAATGGCGCAGATCAGAAACTCCACAATGCCGACAGAGCAGAAGACGTATCCCAGATTCGGACGAATTTCAGCAGTTCGTTCAGAGTGACCACCATGTACGTAAAGAAAAAGCCGCTCACCCAAATGGTTACCGGATAAATTACGAAACCCACCAGTTTCGGACTGAAGACGAGATGGAAAAACCCAGCAAATGGGCTATTATGAGCAATTTCTGGATACAAATCACAAAGTACAGCACGATCGCACTACCCAGGTACGCTTTACTCTTGCTCATAGATCTCCTTGCATTATGCTTGAGCAATTCAGGTGATCAGACACGCTTGAAGAGGCTAAATTGGAAAGACTGCGGTTTGCCCCATGGAGTTAGGTGCATTTCGGACTCGGTCGTTAGGAGAGAGAACTGCGGACCAAGTTCCAAAGCGAGCATCGGCCCATCATATCGCCGAACTTCGAGCCCGCTGCATTTTTCCGGCCCATCAAGTGCAAAGGAACCGATCACCGCATACCCACCCACCGGAACTGTTTGCAACAACAATTCCCTATAGGCTACCCGGTCATCTGGTGTAGTGAGAAAGTGGAAGACAGCCCGGTCATGCCACACATCAAAGGTCCCCAGACATAGCCCGACTGTTACATCGGCGATAATCCATTGGATCTGGCTCGCCCTGGCTCCAAGCCGTCTGCGATTACGCTCAATGGCCGCCTCAGAGACATCCAGGAAGCGCTACTTCGTTTCCGAAATCCAGAAGTCTTTCCGCGAGAATGGACGTCCCACCACCTACATCACTCACCCATCCGGATGAGACGCACCTGTCCAATGAGTTTCAGCGACATGAGCGCTTCAGGCTGTGTCCAGCTCATCTCCACATATATCGCCGGGACTGATAGATCAATTCCCAATGTTCCTTGGCATTCATATTGAACTCGCCCCTCTTCCAAGTATGAACTGCCGGCGCGACTTGGAACAGAGTTGGTTGAACAGCAATTACTCTACAGCGCGTATTCGACTCGATGAAACGCGAATCCTCGTCAGAGGCGGAGGGCCAATTGAAAACCGCTAATTAGCTCCGCGGATCCGGGTTTACGTAACAGGGCAACTCGCGTTTCCAGGAGCACTCTGACGACTGCCTACTTGATTTGGAGCGGGTAGTAGTATGACGCTTGATCCTGATCGCGGGTAGTTGAAAGAAAATAGGAACCCGGTATGGACCTCCGCAAGTCAAGATCAACGGAGACCTCTTCCTGGTCGCCACTACCAATTGAGGTTGCATTACCTTGAGCCAGTGGGTCGGAAACCGTCTGATCGCGCGTGATAGCGACCGTGTATTGACCAAGTCGGCTGTAGCGGGGGAGGATGATCTTCACCTTGACCAATGCTGCCGGCAACGACACCGATTGCAACAAACTGGGTTCGGCTGAGTTGGATGGAAGGCTCCGAAGCGTCCCCGCATTCGATAGGTCTATGGTCTCAGGAATTGCTGCCATATTGTCTGCCGAGTGCGGCGTATTCGTTCCGTGCCACGACACTACGGCGAGTGCGGCGACAATCAGGAGACAACAACCAACGGCGGATGTGAACACCAGTCTTCGCCGGCGCGACTGATGTTGGGACCGCAATTCGAGCAGTCGTCTCATGCAGACAGGACAATTCGCAGCATGATCCACTCTCGGGTCAGACAGGGCGACCTGGTTGGATTGTCTGGCAACGCTTTCCAGGAATGCGTCGTCAGGACAGGGGCCGACAGGCGCAGTTCTCCCGTCGAGGACACGTTCCTGATGTTGCCTTGTGATCCAATCATCAAGGCGATCTTCCGCACGAGAGAACCAAAGCAATTTCATCAACATTGAGACAATTCTCCAGGCTGGGAGAGATCATGGAGCAGCGACTCCATCTCCCGGATATAGGCTCGCCGAACGGCGGTGTGGTCCATTTCGAGATCCTCAGCAATCTTCCGCCACGAATACCCCAGAGCGCGCCATTTTACAATCGACTGGGCAAGGGGTGAAAGGCGCTCCAATAGCTCTCTTCCATAGACCCTCTGCTCTGCCTCTGGTTGACCAATATACATCTTTTCCATATCGATCAACGACCCATACGGAATCTCCAGATGCCGCTTTGCGGATTGCTGCTGCGCACGGCGTTTAATGACGCTCTTGATGCGAGCTGTCATCTTCATCTCCGGGCACTCCGCATGCCGGAGGATGTAGCTCGCCGCATTTTCTACCGCGTGATCCATGAGGTCATAAGCTGCAGCGTGATCGTAGAGATACGTCCAGGCGCAACGGATCGCATAAGGCCATGCTGCCTTTGCAGCGGCCTCCAGTTTTTCATTTGAAGCCGGGCTTCCGGTTGAATGTGCCCAGCTCCATGTTGGCTCTTTCCAGTTGCTGCCTTGTGGCTGCATATGAGAGCGTCCGTCACACAGGGGGATAACCACTACACATCTTGAGATGTTTGGACCGGCGCCAGATTGTTACGGTAGCAAAAAAACTTCACCTGCCTGCCCCAAACACCCGACGAAAGTGCCTTTAGTAGTTACAGGGAAAGATGCGACAGAACGTCCCGCAGCAATCAAGACGTCGCTTCACTGTTGAGCCTCGGTGAAGCATGATCCAGATTCTGCCACAACAGGAGGCGTATTTCAAGTAGGAATCGATGAAGTTCGCCGCAGTTCGTTTGCGAACACGAGACGATAGCTGTCCGTTGGAGATAGAGACTTGCCAAGCTAACTGCGACTGCGGTGGCGCGGCGTAACTGTGGTTGTGTTGCCTGCAATCAGCCTGACTCAAGGAGAATAATAATGAGCGGAGCATGACTCCGCATCTCGCTGTTCGCTACAGGAAAGATCAATAGGGATAGGGGTTTCTCTGCATCTCCCCACTGCCGAGGTGTCCCCATGACTGCTGAACACAGACCGAGGTCGTCTGATGTTTGGGGCCCAGATGCCATAGCATTGGCAATCCAGGCCCGTGTGCTTTCAGGCCATAAACTCGACCAACAGGTTCGCCGCTTGCAACGGCAAACCGGCCGGTCCAGGGAGGCGTGTTGGCGATTTGTGCTCCAGGCTGGCTTGAACAGCCGGGACGAACACCGGCGCTGGACCGAAGAAGAAATCGAGTCCCTACGCGAGCAACTGGCCTCGCATTCTGTCGAGGAGACCGCAAGCATCCTTGGCCGCAGCGCGAATGCCATTCGCTGCAAATTGCGCAGGCATGACTTGAAGGTCAAGGAAATCCGTTGCGACTGCTTTTCGGTCGAAGCGCTGGCGCGGACTCTTCGCGTGAGAAAATCCGAAATCCATGCCTGGATCGAAGCAGGCTGGCTGGACGCGACCACGCAACTCGCCGGCAAGCGACTGACGCACATCATCACACCAGAGGCGTTCCGCGCCCTTTACACGCATCATCTGCGCGATCTCTTGGAGCAAAAGAGGGTTCCGAACGTCGCGCTGTTCGAGGCGTTCTACAACTACTGCTTCGTACCGAAGCACACTATCGGAACACAACTTCTGACCGTTCGCAGGGACAAGCGGGAGCGCGCGGCATTCGCGGAAACACAGGAAGGCCGTGATTTTGATGAGGAGGAGGATGAGATCGATGGAGGATACCGCGTCAGTCTTGGCGGCGATGTGGAGTCCGAGCATGCGTAGATAGCTAACGCGCCCGGTTGCTCGTCTCACGCTTACTCAGCGTTGAGGACGTCTGTCTTTGGGTGTGCACCAACCTGCAATTCATCACTCGGCAAGTGATGAATTGGGAACCCAGGGCAACCGAGTTGTTGCAGATTCTCAGTGGCCGCCCGCGTGCAGATCGACCTTGCCACGGAACTTGGCATACACGAAGACAATATAACTGATGGCCAGCACCATGCCGAAGCCCCACCAGACTAGGCCTACGGCGAGCGTGTGCGGACCGGAGATGGCGCGGCTGAGTGTGATGTCGTTCGCAGCGCCGGTGGTGGCGGGGAGCAGCGTAGGATACAAACCCCAGCACGCTCCGGCCAACATAAAGAACAGATAGAGGCACGAAGATAGAAATGCTTTGACCGGCTGAGCCCTGCGATTGAATAGCCAAAGAGCGGCCAATGATGCGACAACCCCGACAGGGACGATGAATGTGGCCGGGAAGTTGAAGTAATTGTGCAGGCTGGCCGGGCGCACAACAATGGTGGCGGCGAGACTGACCAGGGTCAGCGTCATGAGCGCAATCCAGAGTGGAGTAACGATGCGGCGGGCGCGTTGTTCCAGTTCTCCGGAGGTCTTGATGGTGAGCCAAAGGGCGCCGTGCAACGTGAGCGCAACCAGCGCGACAAGACCGCCGATCACCGTGTACCAATCAAGAATGCCGGGATGAGGGCCGGGTTGCCAGTTGGTCCACAGCGGCAGAAAGAAGTATCCGTCGGCTTGCAGCGGAACACCGCGCAGCACGTTGGCGAGGGCTGCGCCGAAGAAGATAGTGAGCAGTACGCTGGACAGACCGAAGAGGCCGTCGAGCAGGGCGCGCCAGACGCCCACTTCGACATGGTTGCGCAACTCAACACTTATGCCACGCAGGATGAGCAGCCAAAGCACGATCATCAGCGGAAGATAAAAGCCGCTGAAGGCCGAGGCGTAGAGAAGCGGAAAGGCGAAGTAGAGCGTGCCGCCACCGGCCAGCAGCCAGACTTCGTTGCCATCCCAAACCGGGCCAATACTCGCAAGTGTGGTGCGGCGCTCCGCTTCGTTGCGGACCAGAAACAGGTGAAGCACACCCACGCCGAGATCAAAGCCATCGAGCACCACGTAACCCACGATCATTACAGCAACCAGCCAGAACCAAATAAAACCCATCATGGAAAAACTCCTACTTCATCTCATCAGCGTGGATGGAGAGCGTCAATCAACGTGAACCGTATCACCGGCGGTCTCTGGCCCGTTGCTGATTTCGCGATAGATCAGCACAGTGAACAGGATGCCCAGCAACAGGTAAAGTCCCATGAAGCCCAGCAGCGTAAACAGGCCATTGCTTGCAGAGACGGTATTCGAGTAGCCTTCGCTGGTGCGCATCAGGCCATAGATGAGCCACGGCTGGCGGCCAAGTTCAGCGGTCATCCAGCCGGCAGTATTGGCGATATAGGGCAATGGAAAACTGAGCAGCAGCGCCCACAGCGCCCATCGCGCCGTGTAAAGCCGCTTGCGCCATAGCAAAAGCGCGGAGACGATCATCAGTAGCGCAAACCATGTTCCGAGGCCAGCCATGATGTGGTAGGCGTAGTAGAGCAGCGGCAACGCTGTGGGCCACTGGTCGTGGGGGATCTGGTCGAGTCCCTTCACTTCGGCCTTGGTGGTTCCGTAGATGAGGAAGCTCAGCATATCGTTCACCACGATAGGATTGTCGATCTGACCGGTCTCTTCATTGGGTTGCCCCATCAGCACCAGGCCCGCGCCGGCCTCGCTGTGGAAGAGGCCTTCCATTGCGGCTATGGCGGCTGGCTGATTGCGCGCAACGTATTTGCCGTGCAGGTCGCCGGTGGGAAAGATGATGAGGATCGAAGAGACGAGCCCCGCGATGACGCCGACTTTCAGGAAGATGCGACCGTAACTTTCCAATCTCCCTTCCAAAAGAAAAAAAGCGCCCACGGCACCCATTACGAAGGAGCCAGTTACGACCGCGCCGGTCATATTGTGCGCATATTGCAGCAGGCCCCAGGGATTCATCAGCAGTTGCCAGAAGCTGAGCACCTCGAATTGCCCATTGGGCAGGCGATCATAGGCCACGGGATGCTGCATCCAGGCGTCGGTGACGATGATGAAGAAGCCTGAAATCCACGATCCGACGAATACCATCACGGCTGAAAACCAATGCATAAGTTTGGAGATTCGTTTCTCGCCGTAAAGAAAAAGACCCAGAAAAGCCGACTCCAGAAAGAAACTGAAGACGCCTTCCATGGCCAGCGGTTGGCCGATCACGCCGCCCGACAGCCGCGCGAAACGCGCCCAGTTGGTACCGAACTCGAACTCCATGGGAATGCCGGTGACCACACCAAAGACGAAGTTGATGGCGAAGATGCGGCCCCAGAAGCGCGCCGCCCGATCCCACTGTTCGCTGCCAGTTTTGAGCGCCACCGACTTGAGCACTACGATCAACAACGCCAGGCCCATCGTGAGTTGGGGGAAAAGATAGTGAAAGGTGATGGTAAAGGCAAAGTGCAAGCGGTGAATCAATTCTGCAGTCATCGAGAACTCCTGTCCCAGGACGTGCATGGGGAAGTGCTGCACAATTCTTGCGTGGTATGAATGCCATGCAGCAGGGCTTCTCAAGGATAGTACGCGAGGACGGATGGCGCACAATCGGCAATACACTGTGTGCTGCATCCCAGATTGGGAACCATCCCGGCATCGTCCTAAATTGTAGGTGCACTTTACTACTAGCTAAGCGTACCATATTCTCGTAACCCCTTAGGAATGAGGTTATGAACGAATTGAGCCGGCAAAATTGAAGGCGAACTGCAACGATCTGAGCGGCTTTGATCGCGCGAATGCTCTGCCAGACCTGCTTGACCAGTAGGCCGATTCGATTGATTTTGCGATGCCGCGAAAATAAATCCGCAAATCTTGTAACGAATCGTCCAGTTCATGACTTTATTCTGATGAACGCACAAAAAGGACAATGCAAACGATGAATCTGAACCGAAAAACAGCCAAATGGCTCTTGATCTTCTGCTGTATCTGGAATATCCAAGCCGGAGCGCAGACGGCGCAGTTGACGCTGCGGCAGTCCATTGCCCAGGCGCTGGGTCAGAATCCGGAGACGGCAGCAGCTCACGCCGACGAGCAGATTGCGAATGCCTCGGCTCGTTTGGCGCGCACGTCCCTGCTGCCGCAGCTCAACTTCACAGAAGATATTTCGCGTGGAGACGATCCCGTCTACGCCTTTGGGATGAGGCTGCGCCAGCGCCAATTTACGCAAGCGGACTTTGCGCTGAATGATCTGAACCGGCCGCAGCCGATTGGAAACTTCTCCTCGCGCTTCTCCGGCTCGTGGATGGCCTTCGACTCATTGCGGACGCAGAAGATGATTCGCGGCGCTGACTGGATGCGCAAGAGCTCGGAGTCGAGCGCCAAGGCTGTGGACCAGAAGATTGTTCTCAACGTGGTGCAAGCGTATGAATCCGTTCTCTTTGCGGAGCGCGAGACAGACGTTGCCG
>CAWBEO010000001.1:0-2521518 GCA_963787995.1 uncultured Acidobacteriaceae bacterium | reverse complement strand
AGCATGAACAGGAGACTTCGGCGGCCTTGCTAAGCACGGTCGCGGATCATGTGAAGGCTGGCCTGGCGGTCGACTCGGATCGCATGTCGGCAGAGGTAAACGCGGCGGCCCGCAAGCAGGAGTTGATTGCCGCGCAGGGCGATCTGGAGTTGGCGTGGGCGCAACTGCGTATGGCGATGGGCGCTCCTGATCTGCAAAGGTCAACGTTACGTCCGATTGAACCACACACATTTTCTTCCCAGGCGCTCGATCAAGAGTTGGCGACTGCCGCAAAAACTCGGCCTGATCTCGCGGCACTGAAAGACGCGCAATCAGCGCAGGCAACGGCGGTAGGAGCGGCGAAGTCCAGCTTCGGTCCGCATATAAGCGCCTACGGAAACTGGGAGGAAGATCGCGGCTCATTTACCGGCGCTGGCGGCAACAATTGGGTTGCCGGCGTGCAGATCGGCATCGACATTCTGCCCTTCGGCAAGCGCGCTGAACTGGCGCGAGAGACCGCGACGAAGCAGCGCGTCGATGCGCAGTTGGCGAGTTATCAGCAGCAGGTGCGCCTCGCGGTGAGTCAAGCGCACATTCACCACAAGACCGCCGAGTTGCAAATGGAGACGGCGCGGGCAGCGATGGATCAATCGGCCGAAAGCCTGCGCATCTTGCGCAATCGCTACACGGCTGGCCTCGCCACCATCACCGATTTGTTGCGCGGCGAAGACGCATCGCGAGAGAGCCAATCCAACTACTGGCATTCCGTTTATGGAAATGCTGCGGCATACGCTGAACTGCTTTACGCAACAGGGACACTGACTCCCGATGCAGCGGAGGAATTGCAATGAAAGTATTTTTCTTTGGATGTATCTTGGCCGCCTCTTCGGCGACGATTGCCGGTTGCCATTCGGATGAATCCGCTACGCCAGCGCCTGTCCAAACCATGCTGGCGAAGGTTGTCGAGAGCCATCAGCAAGAGGCGCCCTTGACTCTACGCGCAACAGGGACTCTGCGCGCGCGGGAGTCGGCTACGATCTCGGCGCAAGTGATGGGACGCATTGAGCAAGTCTTTGTACGCGAAGGAGACAGTGTGCGCGCGGGGCAGGCGCTGGTTGCACTCGACGCTGCGACACTGCGGGCTTCTGCGGAGCAGGCGCAGGCCGGAGTGAAGGCAGCTGAGAGTCAGGAGGCCGCAGCGCAAACGCAATCCGCACTCGCCGCCAGCACGCTGGCTCGTTACAAGCAGTTGCAAGCGGAGAAGAGCGTCAGCCCGCAGGAGATGGATGAGGTGACGCGGCGGGCCGAAGCAGCCGCCGCCGGCGTGGATGCAGTGCGCGCGCAACGCGATGCGGCCAAAGCGCAAGAGAGCGGCGCCCGCGCCATGCTGGGCTATACGCGTTTGAGCGCGCCCTTCGCGGGCGTAGTGACGGCGCGCATGGCCGATCCGGGAACGATGGCCGCGCCTGGAGTGCCGTTGCTGCAGATCGAGAGCGCGGGGATATTGCAGCTTCAGGCCGCGGTGGACGAGTCTGCGATTGGAAGCATTCGCAAAGGGATGAAATTATCTGTGACGATTGATGGCGCGCCCAACGGCACAGCCACCGGCACTGTTGCAGAGATCGTCCCCGCCGCCGATCCGGCAAGTCACAGCTTCATGATGAAGATCGATCTTGCTCCTTCCGCGCAACTGCACACCGGCATGTACGGCAGCGCACTGATTGCGACCGGTACGCATCAGGCGATTCTGATTCCGCGCTCGGCGGTGGTCATTCGCGGTTCGCTTTCTTGCGTCTATGTTCTCGACGCAAACAGAATTGCTCAACTGCGTTCGATCACGCTGGGCGCGGCGCAGGGTGAGTTGGTCGAAGTGCTGTCTGGGATTTCAGCCAACGAAAAGCTGGTTGATCTTCCCGGCGACCGCGACCTTGCCGGCAAGAGAATCGAGGCCCAATGATGAACCAGGAACCCACGCACCGTGACCTTGGTATCGCCGGCCGTCTGGCGCACAGCTTTCTCAACTCCAAGCTGACGCCGCTCTTCATCGCCGCTTCTTTGGCGCTTGGAATTTTTTCCGTAGTGATTATTCCACGCGAGGAGGAGCCTCAGATTCTGGTTCCCATGCTGGACATTGCCACTGCCATGCCCGGCGCATCTCCGGCGGAGGTTGAGCAGCGCGTTACGTTGCCGATTGAAGAGTTGGTGCATCAGATCTCCGGTGTCGAATATGTTTACTCGACATCGATGCCCGGTCAAAGCCTGGTGATTGTCCGCTTCCTGGTGGGAACGCAGCAGGAAGACGCGCTGATCAAGGTTTACAGCAAGCTCTACTCGAACTTCGACCGGATGCCACCGGGAGTTTCGCAGCCGCTCATCAAGGCGCGATCCATCGACGATGTTCCCATTCTTTCACTCACGCTCTGGGGCGAGCACTACAACGGCTATCAACTGCGCGCCATCGCTGACGAGGTGCAGCATAGCATTCAGCAAGTCAATGACGTCTCCGAGACAGCGATCATCGGCGGCCTTCCGCGCACCATGCGAGTTGTGCTCAGTACCGTAAAGCTGAATGCCTACGGATTGTCACCTATGTCCATTGTCGGACATCTACAGGCCGCCAATGCTACCGTACAGGCCGGGAGCTTTGCAGAAAACAACAGCGAGATCCGCGTGGATGCAGGCAATCTCTTCACTCGCCGTGAAGATCTTGAAGCCGTCGTGGTGGCCGTGGATCATGGCCGTCCCGTTTATCTGCGCGATGTGGCGGACAAGATTGTGGATGGCCCCGCCGATCCAGCCGATTATGTTCTATTTGGAACATCCAATGCAAGCGCAAGTGCGCGTCAGGCGCCAAAGCAGTATCCTGCCGTGACGATCACCGTTGCCAAGCGCAAGGGTACCAATGCAACAGACATTTCTAACGCCGTGATGAAGCGCGTGCATGGGATGCAGGGCGTAACCATCCCCACGGATGTAACGATCACGACGACACGCAACTATGGCGAGACGGCCAAGGCCAAGTCGGATGAGTTGCTGGAGCATCTGCTTCTGGCAACACTTTCTGTCACATTGTTGGTAGCGCTTTTTCTTGGATGGCGCGAATCGGGCGTGGTGCTGTTGGCTATTCCCGTTACGCTGGCGCTTACCATGTCGGTTTTCTATCTGCTTGGCTACACCATCAACCGCGTCACTCTCTTTGCTTTGATTTTCAGTATTGGCATTCTCGTTGACGATGCGATTGTCGTTGTCGAGAACATGGTGCGTCACTTCCGTTTGCCTGAAAATCACGGCAGGCCCATGAGCGAAGTTGCAGTCGAGGCGGTCGCTGAAGTCGGCAATCCAACTATCCTCGCTACCTTCGCCGTCATCGCTGCGGTGCTTCCCATGGCCTTTGTGCGCGGCCTGATGGGACCGTATATGCGCCCCATTCCCGTAGGTGCTTCGGCGGCCATGCTCTTCTCTCTGATGGTGGCCTTTGTCGTTTCACCCTGGGCAGCGCTGCGCTTGCTCGGCAAACATCTGCAAGGAGCCAAGCTGCTGGAGCCTGAGACAGAGAACTGGCGCACGCGCATCTATCGCCGGGTGATGACTCCGCTGATTACCTCAGCGCGTAATCGCTTCATCTTCTTTGCCGGCGTAATCGTGCTGTTGCTGATCTCAGTGGCGCTGGTTCCAATGGGACTTGTGCGCGTGAAGATGCTTCCGTTTGATAACAAGAGCGAATTGCAGGTGGTCATCAATATGCCGGATGGTACACCGCTGGAACAAACGGCTCGCGTTGCGCAGGCGTTGGGCACTGAACTTGGCGCGCAGCCCGACGTGCTCAACTATCAAATCTATGCGGGCACCTCCGGCCCGTATAACTTCAACGGGCTGGTGCGCCATTACTATATGCGCCGCCAGTCGAATCAGGCAGACATTCAAGTGAACCTGTTGCGCGCAAAAGAGCGCAGCGACCAGAGCCATGTTATTGCAAAACGGTTGCGCCCACAGCTTGATGCCATTGGCAATCAGTATGGCGCGCGCATTCAGGTGAGCGAAGTGCCGCCCGGACCGCCGGTCGTTCAGACACTGGTCGCCGAGGTCTACGGTCCGGATATCGACGGACAGACGCGCGTTGCGCAGCAGATCAAGACGATCTTTCAGCAGACTGCGGGAGTCGTCGATACGGATTGGTATGTCGAAGATCCGCAACCCAGGCTGATAATGCGCGTGGATGAGGTCAAGGCAGCGCAGCATGGCATCGCAGTCTCCGATGTTGCCCATGCGCTGGCGCTTGCGATTTCAGGAACGCAGGTCGGCCTGATGCACGATCAGGCGGCCCGTGAGCCTGTGCCTGCCATCGTCGAACTCGATCGCGCGGATCGTTCTTCCGAGCAAGGGTTGGAGAGTATCCGCTTGCCCGGTGCGGATGGAAACATGATCTCTCTGCGCGAACTGGTGATCGTCGAAAACAAGAAGATCGAGCCGAGCATCTATCACAAGAATCTGCATCGCGTCGTCTATGTCACCGGCGATGTTGCGGGCGCGGAGGAGAGTCCAGTCTACGCGATTCTCAAGATGAACAAGGCTCTCGACCACCTCACGCTGCCCGCCGGATATACGCTGACCCGTTACAATTCGGCGATGCCTGAGTCCACCGATCATTACTCGATGAAGTGGGACGGCGAGTGGCAGATCACTATTGAGGTCTTTCGCGATATGGGGCTGGCCTTCGCTGCCGTGCTCGTCCTAATTTACGTGTTGGTCGTCGGCTGGTTCCGATCCTTCATTGTGCCGCTGATCATTATGGCACCAATTCCGCTCACGCTGGTCGGCATCATGCCAGCGCACGCGATGCTGGGCGCGTTCTTCACCGCGACTTCGATGATCGGCTTCATCGCGGGTGCGGGTATCATCGTGCGCAATTCGATCATCCTAGTTGATTTCATCGAACTTCGCATTCGCGAGGGTATGCCGCTGGCTGAAGCAGTGATTGACGCCGGAGCTACGCGCTTCCGCCCGATGCTCCTGACCGCGGCCGCTGTGGTTGTCGGTGCCAGCGTGATTCTCTCTGATCCCATCTTTCAGGGGCTTGCCTTGTCACTGATTGCTGGAGCCGTCGCCTCAACCTTTCTGTCGTGGCCGACGATTCCCATCCTCTATTACATGGTTCACAAGTGCCCTGACTCTGCAATTGCCTGTGAACCCGACACCCCAGAAGGAGAAACTCTATGACCGTTGAACGCGCTGTACGACTCATGGCAGGATTGATGATTCTGCTTTCACTTGCACTCGCCCACTTCTTTTCGTTGAACTGGCTTTGGCTCACGGCATTTGTCGGGCTCAACCTCATGCAGTCTGCCTTCACCAACTGGTGCCCTGCCATGTCGATCTTTCGCGCCATGGGAATGAAGGATGCTGCCTGCCCCACGGGCAAGTGAGGATGATATGAATGATCGACTGATGGATGTATCGAAGGCGGACAGGCTCGACGATCCGGAGCGCTTACTCTGGCTTCCGCCAGCAATCGTGATTGGCGCTCTGGGGGTCCGACCCGGTGATGTGATCGCGGATATCGGCGCTGGAACCGGATACTTCTCTCTGCCCCTGGCAAAGGCAGTAGGGCCTCTCGGCTTGGTATATGCAATTGATTGTCAGGCTGAAATGCTTGGGCGCCTACAGCTCAAGCTGGATACGGGAGGCATTTCCAACATCCGTGCGATCAATGCAGATGCAGATTCAACGGGGCTGCCAGACGCATTGTGCAATCTGGTTTTCCTGGCGTTAGTTTGGCATGAGATTGCTGATCGCGCTGGCCTTTTGCGTGAGGCCAAACGTATTTTGAAGCCTGGAGGTCACATCGCGGTTCTCGACTGGCGGCCGGATGTTGAGCCAGAGTACGGGCCGCCGCTCCATCACCGAATCCGTGCTTCAGATGCGGCGGATTCTCTGCAAGCGGCTGGCTTCGTGGATGTCAAGCAAAGCAATGTCGGGAAGTACTCCTGGCTTGTTCAGGGAAATATCGATGGAGAGAGATCGCTATGACTCCGCGCAAAAGCACGGCCGGTTCTCCATTCAAGTGGAGCGAGCGTCTCAAAGATGAAGTCTATCGGCAGATGTACCGGTTGGAGGCAAGCCGACCAGGAGCTGAAGCGGCCCTCGCGATTGCCTTGCTGCATGCCTGGATCGCTTCTGGCGCCGAAGGCGAGATGCCACAATCACGTGAGTGGTTGATGAAAATCTGTCCGATCTGCATCCAGATGATTGAGGAAGCGATGAAAGTCAACGACACCGATAAGCGATGTACTCAATGAACATCGAGGACTTTCGTTGATGGTCAACAGCCCTGCCAAATGCACATCTTCAAACGGAGATTCCTGCGCTGGAAATATGCATGGAAAGAATATACTGATCTTGAACTTGAGAGACTGAATCCATGCGCCCCGAACTGACTCAAGCCGCTGATCTCTTGCGCCGCAATACTCCTGAAACTATTGGAGAAGCAATCGGCTTGCTGCAGAACACGGTCTATTCTTTCAGCATGAAGGTCTGCGGGCATCCAGAAGACGCAGAGGATACAACGCAGGAAGTTCTCTTCCGATCGCTGGATCACTTGGCCAAAATTCATGATCCGCAGGCCCTTGCTGTCTGGCTCTATACCGTAACCAAAAACCGCTGTTGGCGTATGCGTCGGAACCCTTCCCATGCCTCCAGGCATCTTCTTTCCCTGGATGAGTTGATGCCAAATGAAGCGGAATTAGGACGGTTGTTGCAAGATACAGCCGAGAGCCCGGAGGGCCGTCTGCTTCATGCCGAGCAAGATCATCTTTTACACCAGGCGGTCTTGCTGATTCCTGCGCAATTGCGCATTGTTCTTGTGCTTTGCGACATGGAGGAACTGACGACCGAACAGGTTGCGCAGGTACTCAACCTGCAACAGGGAACCGTTCGGGTTCGGCTGCATCGCGCGCGCCTCTCTGTACGCAAGGAGATGAACAAGCTGCTGGAGGTTACGCCCCAAAAGGCGGATAGCCGCAGTCGAGTGAAGAAAAAGTCCAAGGACATCCAAGCTCATAATGGTCAAAGCTCGGCAGAGTGCCGCGAACTGTTTTCGAATTTATCTGAGTATCTGGATGGCCGAGTTGAACCAAAAACCTGCGAAGCAATGCGCGGGCATATCGAGGCGTGTCCAGCTTGCATTGCATTCCTTCGGAAGCTGCGCACGGCTATCGATCAATGCCGCTCGCTGGCAATTCCGTGTGATCCAGCCGTTTCACTCCGCCTGCGTGCCATCCTTACCAAGGAATACCTGCGGCTGCTGGGAATGACAAGCACAGAACAACCTCGTGTCGAACTTTAGCGCAAACCGCTGATTGCCTGTCTGCCAATCAACGGTTCGAACACCAACTAGAAGTTGAAATCCGCTTACTTGCCGGCCACGATCTGTGCCGCTCTGCTGTATGCCCCAAGATCGAAGACATTGGTGTAACCCATGCCACTCAATAATTTCGTAGCCTTGGCGCTTCGCACCCCACCCTGGCAATGCAGCAGTAATACCTGATTCTTGTCCTTCAAAGGCAATGGAGGTCCGGACTCAATCTGCGCAAGCGGAATGTTCATCGCATTCGGCAGATGCCCCGCGCTGAATTCGGCGGGAGTACGCACGTCGATCACCCGTGCTCCGTTTCTGAGATACATATGCGCGGCTTTCGGTGAGATTTGGACGGATTGGCCTCGCAACAGCACACCACCAGCAATTGCCGATACTGCCAAGGCAACGATCCAACTCATTGTTTCAGCTTTGATCCAAATCATTGTGCTAATCCTCCATCGCTAAATTTGCACCCACGCCAAACGCCGCCAAACCACACTGAGCGGCGAAATGCTCTACTCAGGAGAAACAAGGCAGATGCACAGACTCTCTCGTCTCAAGCGCAACAATCCGGTAGGCTGCTTGGATGTCAAGATCATTCTCCCCTCGGGAACAATTGCCCATTAAGACTGGATGTCTCCCGGATACTTCAAAGCGAGGAAAGTCGCCCATCCGTGTGCCAGTTCAGTTCCATCGGATAAGGTCAGCACCGCCTCGGTTTTCGTCATGCGTTTGTTCTGGCTGTCGATCCATCCCCTGACTTGGGCGATACATCCAGAGGGAACTTGTTGCCGAAAGCGAACGCGAAGTTCAGCAGTGAGAGCCTTTTCTCCCGTCGCGGCTACAGCTTTGGACATGGCTTCATCCAGAACCGTGCTAACGATTCCCCCATGTACAATGCCTTGAAAGCCTTCCAGTTCTGATTCTGGAATCCACTCGGCTGCCATCTCTCCATCTTCGTTTCTCTGAAAATGAAGACGCAGCCCGCGGGAATTGTCGGGGCCGCAAGCAAAGCACGAAGATTGCGCGCGCGCGCCGATGCGTGCTTTTTGCTCGTTTCCGGCCATCTCTTGAAGCATTACTTTCCCCATTTATGAATGTAAAGAAACCCTGGCCTGTCCATCCGGCAGTCAAAGCCATTCGGTAGTACCGAGCGCCGAATCCATATAGCAACCACTTGCGCCTATGGACGCAGAACACGATACGTGCTGTATCCTCCCGATAGATTGCGAGCTTGCAAACCATGCTGAGACAGGATACGGCAAGCGTAGTATGCACGCTGCCCAACGCCGCAATTGATCCATATCTCTCTGTCTGTGGGTAACTCGCCCAGACGAGACCGTAGCAGGCCCAGCGGAATATTGACTGAACCCGGAATCGATCCAGCGTCAAACTCGCTCGGCTGACGCACGTCCAAAAGAAACGCTCCCGTTGAGTCCAATTCATTCCAAGGCGCAATCTCCGCATCGCCGCGCACCACATTGGCCGCGATCATCCCCGCCATGTTGACTGGATCTTTCGCTGCGCCGTACTGAGGCGCATAGCAGAGTTCATCCTCTTCCAGATCGAAGACGGTCGCCTTCATTTGAATTGCAGTAGCGATCACGTCAATGCGTCGTGCGACGCCTTCTTCACCCACGGCCTGCGCGCCCAGCACCAGACCATCCGATTTGCGGAAGAGCAATTTCAGGTGAATCGCCTGCGCGCCCGGATAATAGCCCACGTGATGGCCAGGGTGCAGATAGATACTTTCAAAGTCCACCATTCCGGCACGGTGCAATGACTTTTCCGTTGCGCCAGTGAGCGCCACGGTCAAATCAAAGAAGCCGCAAACCGCAGTTGCAAGGACGCCATCGAAATGCGCATCGCGTCCGCAGATCGCATCGGCAGCCACGCGCCCTTGGCGATTGGCCGGCCCCGCCAGAGGGATCAGTTCCCATTGGCCAGTGACACGATTTCTGACTTCTACAGCATCGCCAACAGCCCAGATGCGCGGATCACTGGTACGCATTTGACTATCAACGCGGATGCCACCCCGTTCACCCAACTCAAGACCCGCCTCTCGAGCGAGCGCTGTCTCGGGACGGACTCCGATGGCCAGTACGACAAGGTCGGCTTCGTAAGTCTTTCCACTCTTCGTATGAACGCTTAGACCGCCGTTATTGCCTTGCCCAAACTCGGACACTGCATCGGCCAGCGCAAGCGTTACTCCGCGAGATTCCAACCGCTGCTTGGCGTACTCGGCTATCTCAGGATCTAGCGGAGGCATCACCTGACTGGCCAACTCGACAATCGTCACCGCGATTCCGCGATGGACAAGGTTCTCCGCCATCTCAAGACCGATGAAGCCGCCGCCCACGACAACTGCTTTGCGCGTCTTCTTCTCATCGATCCAGTGCCGGATCTCCCTGCTGTCAGGAACCGTGCGTAGAGTAAAGATTCCAGGCTGATCAATCCCCGGCCACGGCGGGCGGATCGGCGATGCGCCCGGAGACAGCACCAGTGCATCATAGGGTTCACTGTACTCACGCCCTGTCTCCAGATCACGGACCAAGACAGTAGAGGCGGTCCGGTCAATCGTGAGTACTTCGTTCCGCGTGCGCACCTCAATGTTGAAACGCTCGCGGAACAAGGATGGCCAGGCCAGCAAGAGCTTGGACTCTTCCTGAATCACGTTGCCGACATAGTACGGCAAGCCGCAATTGGCAAAGGAGACGTAGGGTCCGCGCTCCAAAACAAGAATTTCCGCGTCTTCGTCTTGCCGCCGAAGACGCGCGGCGCAGGTAGCGCCGCCAGCCACTCCTCCAACGATGACCACCCGTTTATTCGCCATGTTCACTCCATGAACCCTATGCTAAATTGGCAGACTCAGTGAGCGCAGACGTGCTCGCAGAGGTGCTCGACCGATACCAGCGATCCTTCCAGATATTTACGGACAAGAGTCGCAACACTCTCAGATGGCGCGCCCGTAATGACTTCAATCGAAGCCTCCTGAAAGAGAGAGAGGGCACGCGCTCCCATGCCGCCAGCGATGACAACGGTCACGCCGCGCTCCTTGAGCCATACTGGCAACAGGCCTGGCTGGTGTTCCGGGGCTGGAGTTTCTGTTGTAGCAAGTACCTCTCTGGTTTTGGGGTCAACGTCAACAATTGCGAACTTTTCACAGTGTCCAAAGTGTGGATTCAGGCTATCTCCCGTGACGGGAATGGCGATTTTCATGTGTGCATTTCCTTTCTTCAGCAAGCTTGTTATTCATGCGTGGCAAGATGTACGTAGAATCATGCGGAGCCGACGGCCCGATCGATATTCCCTCCCGGCGTGTCGCTGAATCCGCTCAACCCAAAAACTTCCTTCTTATAGGTGTATTGTACACCTATATAGCAGCAGGATGCTGGCACCAGGCAGAAAGCGGAAAGCGCTTTCAGGTGCATTTCGCATCTATTTGCATTCTGTGATAGGGTAAATCCGTCGGCCTGCCTTGATGCCGGGCGGTCAGGAGGACGGAAGTGACCCAAAAGGTTTGTACTCGCCATGGCCGGGATTATCCTTGTTCCTGCGGCATGGGAAATCTTTACCGCTTTGTAGAGCCGCTTGTCTTGCTGCTGCTGAAACAGAAGGGCCATTCTTACGGCTATGACCTCTGCGCGCAGTTGCAGGATCATGCTCTTACCGATGCCACGATCGAGAAAGCCGCTCTCTACAGAACCCTTCGACAACTGGAAATGAATGGAAATGTCTGCTCCGAATGGGAAACAAACAACTCCGGCCCTGCACGCCGGGTATACAAAATCACAAAGCAAGGCGAAAAACACCTTGAAGAGTGGGTATCTGTTTTAGGAAATCTCTCCAAATCGATGGCTCACTTTGTGCGCGGCGCTCGAAAGACATTGCAAGAGCCGAAGGCGAAGAAAGCCAAGCCCGCACTATAGACGGGCTGGGACCGAGAGCGACCACCCTACAAAAATACCACTTGCTTTGACTCGCTGATCATTTGGATGAAACTGCCCACTCCGACATAGTCGATTCCAGGGTAGTCGATCATCTCTTCCTCTTTCAGACCCATTACGCCCATTGACATCTCACAGACGTGAATGCGAACTCCAAACTCGCCGGCTTCCTTCATCAGCTGCTCCAATGATTTGACTCCATGCGCACTCATCACGGAACGAATCATTTTGGGACCAATGCCGGCCATTTGCATCTTTGAAAGAGGCAGCGCGCGAGAACCTCGCGGCAGCATCCAGCCGAACATCTTGTCCATGAATTTCTTGGGCGGGGACTTTTTTGGATCGCGTAGGGCGGCGGTTGCCCAGAAGGTGAAAAACATATCCACCTCCATGTCATAGGCTACGGCTCCCAAGGCAATGATGAAGGCCGCGATGGTCGTGTCGAGGTTGCCGCTCATCACGCCAAGCGAGAGGCGACCATTGCCCGCGGAGTGTTCAAGCGCATCAACGCGCTCCGTCAATTGCTGAATCGTTTTCTGCAGATCGCTTTCAGTTGCTGTGCTGGTCATGAATGTCTTCCTTTCAATGCTGAAGTCGTGTGCTAGGACTGGGCTTCGGCGACTACCGCTTCCGCAGTGGGCGCGTGACGCCATGCAAACAAAACAAGTGCAAGAGTGCGGTAGAGCGCATGAGCAAACTTGGTGAGCGGCAGCATCGCAACCAGGTCCATGGCCAAGACCACATGGACAAAGAAGACAGCGTGTTCCACAGTGTTCATCGGCAAATAAACGACGATCTCGGTGAACAAACCAGTGAGCACTGTGGCCGCAAGTAGCACGGGGAAGAACCAATCCGAGAATGCGCTTTTGCGCCATGGCACTTCGTTGGCGCGCAGGCGGCGGTTGAGCGCGATGGTCAATCCATAAAGACAGACGATGCCGCCGGCAGCGCCCAGCAGGCGCATCGGGTACCACGGAGGAGCCGGAGAGCCGATGGGCTTGAGAAGAAAATCGAGAGTTGTGGCCAGCAGCATGGCGAGAAAGCCGCCCATCACCGTGGCGTGAATGAACCATGTGCGCTGGTGCAGCGGCTCGATGGAGCGCTCAGATGAATCTTCGGCAGAGTTGCACTCACGAAAGCGGCGATGGAGCAATGCGTCGGCGATGGCTGTGAAAATTGCACCGGGTAGTGCCGCAACTCGCAGAGTCAATCCCTCGCGGCGACGCTCCATCCAGAAGCGCGCAAACATTGAGGCCATGCCAAGCGCCGCGCTCAAACCAACCACGGCAAAGAGGGCCACGCCTATGTTGTGAATCCACTCTCCGGGCAGGAAATCAAAGAGAGGGAGCTGCGCACCAGCAGCGTTTTCCCTGACCATCAGCAGCAAACTGAAGAAGGCTGAGAAGACAGCGAAGACAAGCAGATTGCCAAAGGCGGAACGGCCGGCCAAACCAGCCAGCCCAGTGAAGTCGTAGCGCGCAATTGCATAGCTGCGAGCGGCGGCCATGAACTCGGCTGGATCAGCCTCGCGAGGACAAGTCTCCGTGCATTCGCCGCATGCGTAGCAGCGCCACAAATCTTCCGAGGCCAGCAGCTCACGCTCCATGCCCACCTGGGCCATGCGGATCATGCGCCGGGGAAAGCCGGCCGACTCCTGCGCCAGCGGGCAGACAGCCGTGCAGTTGCCGCAGTTGAAACAGGCGCTCACGTCCAGCGTTTTGCCGGCTCCATGCCGCTTGATCTTTCGCAACAGATTTACGTTCACGACTCGCGCCATACAAATACCTTTCCAGATGCTAGTGACCAGGGACTGCTTTTTCTCTAACAATAACGAGGGAATACAGTGGGTAGTCGTCCTCTTCGCCGGCTTCAGCGACCTCTCCATACTTCCGCATCCCTGTCACGTGCCAAAGCGCTTCGTCCGCCGGCATCTTCAAGGCCTCGGCAATCGCCGGAACCGTGGCAGGCTGCGCTTCCAGCAGTTTGCGAATCGACTTTCGCGCGGCCAGAAGATGCTTCTGCGCTTGCCTTTTCTCCTCACTGATGCCGCCAAGGCTGTTGCGCAACTCTGCCAGCGCCTGCTTTTGTTCCGAAGTGAGCAACTTCATCGCCATGATTCATTTCCTCTCCGCCGCTTTGAGGCAACTCTATTGAATGCTGACCAGATCCGATGGGCATTCGAGTTGGGGAATATCGGCCGCCAGTCCTGCAACCATCGCCTCGAACTGATCTAGCCTCCAGCCGTTGAGGTCAATGGCGCGATGCGGACAGACAGCGACGCACGCTCCGCATCCAACGCAGAGACCGGCGTTGACCTGCGCGCGCTCGACCATCACGCCATCCACATCCATCTGTACCATTCGCAACGCGCCTTCATAATCGCATTGCGTGACGCATTGCGCCTCGCCGCAACAGAGCGCAAGATCGACGGTAGCCACATAGGGATTCAGTTCGACATCTTCCGTGGCAAACATGGCCGCTACCTTGACAGCTGCCGCTCCCGCCGCAGCCAGCGTCTCCTGCACGCTCATCGGCCCTTGCGCCGTGCCCGCCAACAGTATGCCGTTCACGGCCAGCTCGACCGGCCGCAGTTTGGGATGCACCTCTTGCAGAAATCCATCTTCGCCGGTCGCGAGCTTCATCAATTTGATCAGCTCCTCGATCTGCCCCGGCATCATACCTGTCCCAAGCACAACCATGTCCACGCCGATCGAGAGTTCTTCGCCCCAGGTCAGAGCATCCTTTACCGTAACCATCAGCGCGCCATCTTTACTGCGGCTGGCTGGCGTTGTTTCTACCTTTGGCGGTTCTTCTCCGTTGTAACGAAAGAAAACTACACCGGCCTTGCTTGCCTGCGTGTAGTAGTCCTCCTCGCCGCGTCCATACGTGCGAATGTCCTGGTTGAAATCGAAGACGCCAATCTGAGGAAATCTCTTGCGCACGGCCAGCGCCTGCTGAATAATTGTCGTGCAACAGGTTCGCGAACAATAAGTATTGAGCCGCCCATTGGCTGGAGGTTCGTGAACACCATCCAGTTGCCGACTGCCGACACAGTGCATGAAGGCAATATTGCGGATTGTTCGGCTACGATAGGTGAGCTTCTTTTCCCCCGCTTTTACAAATTGCAGATAGCGAATGAACTCCGGCATCGTCAGGACGCAGGGTTCGGCGCGATAGAGGAATTCTCCATCCTGGGGAACGTATGGACGAAAGCCGGTTGCCATGACGATGGCGCCGACAGTTGCCTCTACCTTGAAAGCGCCAGTCTCAACTGGCTGTTGAGATTCAACCACGATCTTGAAGTTTCCGATGAAGCCGTTCACCTCGGTTACCTTGCTACCAACAAGAACCTCAATATTGGAATTCTCCCTCACTTGCTGCGACAGTTCGGTAACCAGTTCCTCTGCGGCGCGTTCGCTCGGATAGATTTTTCCGCGCTCGTTGAGATGGCCGCCGAGTTGTTGAGAAAGCTCCACCAGAAGCACATGAATTCCGCGGCCTGCAAGGTCGGAAGCCGCCTTCAATCCGGCAATGCCTCCGCCAATCACCAGGGCGCGGCGATGGTTGGGCAGCTTGATCTTATCGAGGGGCTGGGCATGGCGCAGCTTGCCTACGGCCGCCGCAATCATGCGGATCGCCTTGGAGGTCGCGCCGTCCGGATCGTGCCTGTGCGCCCAGGAGGCCTGTTCGCGGATATTCACATGCTCATAAAGATAGGGATTCATTCCACCGCGTTGAACCGCGCCGCGAAAGGTTTGCTCATGCAAAAACGGCGAACACGATGCGACAACCACGCGGTCGAGATTCTCCGCCAGAATGTCGTTGGCGATAAGATGCTGCCCCGGATCGGAGCACACAAAGGTATGGATTTTGGCAAGAGCGACGCCGGGAATCAGGCGCGCCGTTTCGGCCACGCGTTCCACATCCACAACATCAGAGATGTTGCCGCCGCAGCGGCAGACGTAGACTCCGATACGTGGTTCATTCTCGTGCTGTTCCGGAGATCCGTTCTGATTACTCATACTTTCCCTCTTCTGATTGCTGCCGGGAAATGCTATCACTTTGCGAGAACCGCGGCCCGCTTTTGATAGAGATATTGGCTGACCTGCATCGCCGCCGCGCCGGCCTCCGCAATGGTGTCAACAATGTCCTTCGGTCCTGCCGCGGTCCCCGCCACAAAAATTCCCGGCGCGGTGGTGCGCGTGGGAGCGGTCAGCATGGGCGTTGCCACAAAGCCATCGCTGGCACAAGCAACCGGCGTCGATGCGGAGAGATTCCAATCTGCGATCATGCCCTGCGCTAATACCACCAGATCGTGGCGATGTTCTTGCAGGGGATTCACGGCGTCCTCGGTACTTTCAACGTGCAGCGAAAGATCGCCCCCCTCCACCGGAACAATGCGCGCCACCTTGCCGCGCACAAAGCTGATGCCCATGGCCTTGGCGTTCTGGAAGAATTGCTCGTAGCCTTTTCCAAAAGCGCGAATGTCCATGTAGTAAATCGTGATGTCGGCCAGAGGAAGCGAACCAGAGAGCAGCATGGCCTGCTTGATCGCATACATGCAGCAAACCCGCGAACAGTAAGGCACGCCAATGGATTCATCGCGCGATCCCGCGCATTGCACAAAAGCTACCGAGCCGGGAATCTTGCCATCAGATGGCCTGAGCACGCGGCCATACGGACCATGCGGCGCCAGCAGACGCTCCAGCGTCATTGGATCAATGATGTTTTTGCTGCGATGAGCATTGTATTGGGGCTTCAACGTGACTGCATTTAATTGGAAGCCGGATGCGACGATCACGGCATCAGTGCGAATCGTAAGGCTGCGCGGCTGCTGATCGAATTCGATGGCGTCGGTGGGGCAGACACGAGCGCAGGTCCCGCACGTGCCGCAATGCTCGGCGTCGAGCACGGCCTTTTGCGGTATGGCATTGGTGAATGGCACAGCGATGGCGCGAACAGTGCCAAGTCCCTGCTCGAACGGGTCTGGATATTCCGTATCACAGGCATACTCGCATAGACGACAACCAATACATTTGTCGAAGTTCACGTATGTGGGCTTCTGCATCAAGCGCACACGATGCGTTCCGTCCGTTGACTCGATCGCTTCAACTTGAGTGTTGGTGAGTATGGTGATATTCGGATGATGAGCAGCCGAGGACATCTTCGGCGTGGTGATGCAACTGGCGCAATCCAGAGTCGGAAAGACTTTGCTGAGGGCAATCATGTGCCCTCCAATGCTGGAGTTGCGCTCGACCACCAGAACCTTCAAGCCTTGATCGGCGAGGTCCAGCGCCGCTTGCAGTCCCGCGATGCCGCCACCAACAATGAGCGCATCCGGCGTGTACTCCGAGTTGATCTGGGTATTCATCGCTGGCCTCCCTGCAAGGCCGCAACAGGATTAGGAAAGCGCGCCGAAGCCTGGAGACGGCCCAGCGATTCCAGGCGCAACCGCTCGGCCAACTGCGTGTTCACCGGGCCAAGCCGCTGAAGGTGATCGCCCAGGAGCGCGACCTCCTTGAGAAATGCCTTGATGCACACGGTGCAGATGGCGGTCAGGCGTATGCGCTCGAAGCCCAGTCCGCCAGCGCTCATGCGCGCAGTGAGACTATCGATGCGCGCCGCCAGTCGGTCATATGCGCCATGATAGGGACAATCGGAGCCGCAGGCTGCAATCAGAATGCCGTCGATTCCCTGTGCGTAGGACTTGAAATAGAAATCTTCGGGAAAGAGCACAGGCGAAAGCACCCGCAGAATATACACATTGGAGGGATACTCAAGATGGGCCTTGCCGACCGCATCAGCGCCCGGATAGGCGCACTTCTCCGTCGCCAGAACCAGTATCTTCGGAATGAATAGCTCACTCATGCGCACCTCGCACGGCCACTGCCCTCGGATCGAGGCAACAGTATTCCCGCCATCCTGGATGGACCGGCGCTCTCTCGCTGGTGGTTCTTGAAAACCTACTTCTTGCGGCGGACCAGCAGGCGATCGTGTCCCTCGGCTTCGATCAGGCCGAGAAATTCATGGCCCATCTTTCCGGACCAGGCGGCGATATCCTTGCGCGATCCCTTGTCATTCGATTTGATCTCGATGATCTGGCCAACTTTCACTGCTCCAATCGCTTTCTTGGCTTCCAAAAGAGGGCCGGGGCATGCGGTTCCGCGAGCATCAATCACTTTGTCGGCGGTGAGTGTTTCAAGTGCTTCGGTCATAAATACTCCTGAATGAACGTGTTGACATCGGTCTTCCAACATCAGGCCGGTTGAAGAACTTTGCTGCGTTTTCGGCGCGGCGCAGAGGCCGACACTCCCTTTGTTTCCTGCTGCATCTGCTCCAGCAATGCCTCACGAATCAGCAGCATTGCCTGTGCAAACCGAGGGTCGGCAATGCGGTAATAGACGTTTTGCGCGCGTTTCTCGGCGATTACTGCGCCACGGTCTCTCATCAGACGAAGATGCTGCGAGGTATTGGTAACCGTCAAGCCAGCATGGTTGGCAATTTCGGTAACGCTCATGGGTTCCTGCTGCAACGCGCAGAGAATGCGCATGCGCGTGGCGTGGGCGAAGATCGTAAAGAAGCCGCCCAGCAGTTCGCAGGAAGCATCGCTCATTGCAGGTTTCATCTCGGCCTCTCATGTATGGTATTTGCGCAATTGCGCAAATACGAGTACAGCTCCAATGTAGTTTGTCCCGCTTTTTCGCTCTGTGACGGCTGTCACGACAGAAAGCGCGGAGAGTCTACCTTGCTATTCAAAGTAATCAACTCTGTTTGGCTGGCTCTCGGACTGCGGGGAGGGCATCATGAATTTTGCTTGAACCGAATGCGCGCCGGGCATCATCGCATAGGATGAGATTCTCCTTCTCTTTCATCGGCTCTCGATGGACAGCAGAGAGGGTGTCCGATTGTTGAGATTGAAAGCTGGCCTTCGTATGGCTTTGCCGGTGCAGTTCCTGATCCATTATGGGTATCTGCTGCTTTTTGTCTGGGTTTTGACTGAGCAGTTGGGAGTTCCATTGCCTGCCGCGCCCGTCTTGCTGGCGGCTGGATCTCTCTCTGCCGAGCACGAAATCAGTTTCATCCTTGCCCTGCTTGCTGGAGTGGCAGCCGCGCTCTCTGCCGATAGCACATGGTTTCTGATCGGACGCCGCTATGGACACCACGTGATGCGCCTTCTCTGCACGCTCTCACTCGAGCCTGCGGTCTGCGTCCGCCGTACGCGAGAATTGTTCGAACGCCGTCGAAATGTTGCATTGCTCTTTGCCAAATTCGTGCCCGGCTTGGGCATTTTGGCCTCTCCCGTGGCCGGTCAGAATGGAATGCGATTCGGCCAGTTTCTTTTCTTCGACGCCCTTGGCTCGGCACTGTGGGTAGGGGCGCTGTTGGCCGCTGGACGTCTATTTGGGGTTCTGCTCCTGCACAATCCCAGCCTGTTGAACTGGGCAGGCAAGTTCTCTGGAGCCTTGCTGGCTTTAGGCGTGCTCGGACTCCTGATGGCTCGCATCGTTCGCCGCCGCAGGATGATTGGCGCATTGGTTGCCGCGCGCCTTGAACCCGAAGAGTTGAAGAGAAAACTTGATGCCGGGGAGGAGATATTCATTGCCGACCTTCGTCATCCTTCGGAACTTCTAACAAACCCCTTCACTCTGCCTGGCGCGCTGCATTTTTCGCCCGGCTCCTTGGCCGCTCGCAATCACGAAATCCCGCGCGACCGCGACATCGTTCTCTATTGCAGCTGCCCCAGCGAGGCTACTGCGGCCAATACCGCCATGAGTTTGCACAAGCTGGGCATCGAACGCGTGCGCCCTCTGCGCGGCGGCTTTGACGAGTGGAAACGGCTGGGATTTCCGCTTGTTGAAGCACAGCCGGATGAGTTAAGCGAACGATGAGCGATTGCGGCAAACAATGCGCGTAAGATCCGGCAGAAGACAGGCGAGACGGCAACGCCTTCTGTGAGAAGCTGCGCCTGAAATGGGACGAAAGGCGCGGAATCGCCGCCAGATCTCCCCCAGCACTCCATGCCAGCGGTGTTCTAATCATCTTATGGCGAGTCTCGACAATTTTCGCTTGGTCGTTTTCAGAACCGTAGCCGAGCAGCACAGCTTTCGCAAGGCCGCTGAAGAGTTGTATTTGACGCAACCCGCGGTGAGCCTCCAAATCAAGGCGCTTGAGGAAGATATTGGCGTCCAGCTCTTCGATCGCACTGGAGCGCAGATAACATTGACCGAGGCAGGCAAGGTTCTGCTGGGTTACTCTCAGCAGGCGAATGCGCTCTTCGTCCAGGCGGAACAGGAGATTGCCCTGCTGAGCGGGGATCATGCCGGACAACTCGCCCTTGGAGCTTCCACGACCATCGCTCAATATGTACTGCCGCGTCTTCTCGGCGAATACTGCAAGGAGCATCCCCGCGTTCATCCTACACTGATCAGCGGCAACACAGCGCACATCGTTGAAGCTGTCGAGAAGAAGAAGATCGAGTTGGGCTTCATCGAAGGCCCGGCGCGAAGCCGCACAATCAGAACAAAGCCATTTCTGGAGGATGATCTGCTCTTGATCGTGCCGACCGCGCATGAATGGGCTGAGTTGGAGTCCATCTCTTGTGCTGAAATAGGCAGCGCCCCATTGCTCATGCGCGAGCGCGGCTCCGGCACACGCAGGGTGGTTGAGATGGCGCTGGAACGGCAGGGCCTCAAGCAGAATTCCTTGCGCATCGTTATGGAACTTGATTCGACCGAAGCCATCAAGTCTGCTGTTGAGGCCGGACTAGGAGTAGGCTTCGTTTCTCGCTGGGCGATGGCGAAGGATTTGCGGCTTGGCACGCATTTCAAGATTGTCGAAGTCACTGGACTGCGCATCAAACGAGACTTCTCTGTTGCCTACACGTCTGGCGTGGAACCCTTTGGGCTGGCCGATGAATTTCGCAGATTTCTGTTTGCGATCACAGGCTTCCAAAGAACATTGATTCAGCCTCTGAAAGCAAGCATTTCGGCTGGTCTTAAAAAACGCGAATAGGACATAAGTACATCTGCTTGGACGTGGCTATCCACTTCGGACATAGTGGAGTCATGCCCAAGGAAGAATGTATGAATAACTGAGGAATCGATAGACATGGTGGATTGCCGGCGCGCTCCGAGACACGCCGTGAGCGCGGCGGAAGCGATGGATCTGGATTTGACTTCGATCATTCATTATGTGACTATATGGTTACTTGGTGATATATGTCAACGAAAGAGACGACGCGGGATCTGACCGACGCCGAACTGGAGAAGGTGGCAGGACAATTCCGCCTGTTGGGGGAGTCCATGCGCCTGAAGATTCTGCAATCGCTCTGCGCGGGCCCGCTGGCCGTTGGCGAGATTGTGGCAGCAACGGGCGCGACGCAATCGAATATCTCAAAGCACCTTTCACTGCTCGCATCGGCGGGTGTGATTACGCGTCACAAAGACGGCCAGTTTGTTTACTACGGAATGAGAAATCAGCTGACGATGAAGCTTCGCGAACTCGTACACAAGGAATTGCTGAACCAACCGTGATCTCTGTTGATGCATTGTGCGGTACAGAGAATACGCCTTGTTTGCGAGTTCTAAAATCCTCTTACGGACAACTGAGGTCGTGACGAACACAATCGTCCACTATTCACAGGCCCGAAACTTGCAACCAAAAAGACTGATGCAGGAGGAAATTGATGGACTTGTCAATGGAACGTGCTCAGGAAATGGTGGCGAAGTCTCTCGCCTGAGCGCCTGCGCCACATTGGTTGCGGCAGAGCCGAGTTCCGCGGCGAATCCATTCGGCTCGGCATCCCGCGAGACCCGCCGATCATTTCGTAGATTCTGTTTGCCAGCGCCGGCGAGCAGAGAACGCTAGAAAAAGCCAAACGTCCGTAATTGAAACAGCCCATAAGATGCGCTTATGTGCCATGAGTACTTCTGCTTGGACACAGGCGCATATCTTAGCGACACTTGTTCCATGTCCAAGAATATCTTCTTCATTGGGTTGATCATCGCTGCCAGCGGTTTGGTGACACCACCGGTGGCGCTGGCCGGTGGTCTCATCTACGGGTTCTCATTTCTTCATCCATTTCATGTTGAGGCGAAGACGCTCTCCAAACTTCTCCTACAGGCATCAGTGGTCGGACTTGGATTTGGGATGGATTTGCAGCAGGTGATGCAAGCTGGACGCTCGGGGTTCATCTATACCGCGGGCAGCATCAGCATCGCCTTGCTCCTGGGTTGGGGGCTGGGAAGACTCTTGCAAGTGAAGCAGAGAACCTCATATCTCATCTCGTGCGGCACGGCCATCTGCGGAGGCAGCGCCATCGCGGCGATTGCCCCCATCACCAATGCGAGCCAGGAAGAGATTGCAGTCTCTCTGGGAACTGTTTTTGTGCTGAACTCGGTTGCATTGCTCACCTTCCCCACAATCGGGACAGCACTGCATATGACGCAGTCGCAGTTTGGCCTTTGGTCTGCGCTCGCCATTCACGATGTTAGTTCCGTCGTCGGTGCGACAGCGAAGTATGGCACGGTGGCTCTCACCGTCGGCACCACCGTCAAGCTGGCCCGCGCGCTATGGATCGTCCCGCTTTCGGTCGGAACCGCTATGGCAAACAAGAGCAAGGCGCGCATTCAATGGCCTTGGTTCATTCTCTTCTTCTGTCTCGCGGCGGTTTTCAATACCTACGTCCACATTTTCCAATCTGCCTATCCAGTGCTCAAGCATCTCGGAGGCATCGGCCTGACAGTCACGCTCTTTTTGATTGGAACGGGACTCTCCATGAAGACTCTCCGCGAGGTCGGGGTTCGACCGTTCCTTCAAGGAATCCTTCTCTGGCTGTTTGTCGCGGTGGGATCGCTTACACTCATTCGCGAAGGTTGGATTCATTTGTAAATTCGTACAGCCTTCGCCCACACGCGCTTAAGGCACCTGCGGTGCGGAAGGCGCCGCGAGCGCAGCAGGAGATGGTTGGGCCTTGTCCATCCTCGCAACGCGATAGGTGATCGCTCCGTTGTGCACCGTGCCCAGGTACATCGGCGCAACATTCTTCTGGTTGGGATCGAAGACCATGTGCCCGGTCACGCCGTCATACTGCTCGATATTGGCCAACGCGTCGTGAATCCGCGCGCGATTGAGGCCGGCCTTGCAGATGGAGTCAAGCAGTGCGTTCATCGCATCATAGGCCAGCGAGGCGAACTGCTCCGGCTTCTCGTGGAAGCGCGCTTCAAATCTCTTGTTGAAATCGATCCACTTGGGATCGTTGCGCGTTGGGTCGTAAGGAAAGACAGCCTCGAAGCCCTCCGCCGCATCGCCTGCCTGTTCCAGCAATTCAGGCCCCAGCGTTCGATAGGCGCCAAAGACCCGTTGCTTCATTCCCAGCGCCTTCATCTGCTTCAAAATTCCAGCGGTTTGCTCTTCATCGGCCCACAAAACAATGGCATCGGCCCGCGAGGAGCGAATTACATTCAACTGCTTGGTAAAGTCAGTATCGCCGGGCATATATTTCTGCTCGATCACGATCGGGTGGCCGAGCCTGCGTGAGGCATCGCGCAGTTTGCCCACACCGAATCGCCCGTATCGATTGTTTACCCTGAGAATCGCCACGCGCTTCATGCCCAGTTCTGTGAAGACGCGGCGGGCTAACGTCAGGCACTGCACCCGGTCGTCCTGCAGGTCAATGAAGTACCACGGAATGTAAGTCTCCGGAATCGTTGGATCGGTGGAGGCCGAGTTGACGATGGGAATCTCGGTACGCAGGGCCATGCGTAAAGCAATATGGGTGGACTCGGAACTGATGGAGCCAAAGATCGCCCAGTCCTGGTCGTCGTAGACCATCTTGACTACTTCATTGGCGGCCGCCCCCCAGATAGCGGCATCCGTAGGCCGCTCTTCGCCATAGACCGTCTTCGCCTGCCAGTTGTCGTAGTCGTTTTGCAGCATCAGCTTGAAGGGCTTGCCACCGTAGCCGCCGCGGGCATTGGCCTCTTCGATGGCCAACTGCGCACCGTGCAGCATACGCAGCCCAAAGACTTGCTCTGGGTTGTGCTCGATGGGACCCAAAAAGCCGATGCGCACCTCGGTCACGTTCTTGGGATCGAGAACATCCCGCGCAGCTCCAGAATAGATATTGGGGTGCGTGTAGTTGAGGAAATAGGGCGATGCAAACTTGGCATAGGGGTTCAAATCGTCCGGCTCTCCCGCATAGGGCGCAACGACCCGGTCCTTGGGTGGCCCGGGCGGATGCGCGCCGCACTCACACACACCCGTCCTCTGCGCCGCAGCACTAGATGCGGCAGCCACAACCCATATGCTGGCCACAATGATCATTAATTCCTTGCGCATGACAACAACTCCTTGCTGTTTTCGGCAGTCTTATTCGTGCGGAAGATGGCCAGCGCTTCAATCTCGACCAGCAGTTCGGGGCGGCAGAGATGCGCCTGGATTCCAATTGACGCTGGCACCGGATTAAGCCCCTGCTCCTTGTAAAACGCTGTGCGGATCTTGTTGAAGACATCGTAATCGCGGTCGATGTCGCGCAGGTAGCAACTGGTCTTCACGATATCCTTCCACGTTGCGCCCTCGCTTTCCAGGAGGCCAGTGATGTTGGCGAAGGTGCGTTCGAGTTGCGCGGGGAAGTCGCCGATGTGAACGCTGACTCCGTTCTCGTCGATCGATGCCGTGCCGGAGATGATCAGAACGGCGATGCCGTTCAGATCGAGCCGGATGCCGCGCGAGAATGAACTTGGCTTGGCGTAGTGAAAAGCCTCGTTGAGGACTCCGTGATTGGTGATGGCGCGCCGCTCGATTGGCGTGTGCGCGGGCGTGCTTGCAACTACTTCTAATAGTTCCGCAAATGCATTCATGATGATGCCTCCTTATTTCAAGCGAATTCCGTGACTCAAGCCCTTGGCGGTGGCGACCCAGATGTCGTCGTCCTGGAAGTCGATGCCGAGGATGTAGTTGTGGGCCGGCGCGGTGGTGACGGCGACCGGCGTGACCTTGCCTTGTGCGTCGCGCACTGTCATCTCTGGTTTTCCGTCTTTGAGCGACGGGGTATAGACGGCCCAATTGACGCCGTCGTAGTAGGCCAGACCCTTGTCGGTGCCAAACCATGCGTGGTTTGCATCGACGCCCTTCACTGTATTGGTGAAGTTGGAGGGCAGCCCGCTGTCTATCGTAAGGAAGTTGTGCCACTGGCGGCCATCGTAGCGGCAATCTCCGAAGTAGGTGGCGACCCACACAATATTGTCTACATAGCTGACAGAAGTCGTGATCTCGTGGATCAGACCCTGATCCTTGAAGAGCACCATTTCGGTTTCGCCGTCGGGATCGTCGTACTTATCCCAACGTCCTGTCTTCTGGTCGTACTCCAGAAGGCCGCTGCCCCAAACGGCGAAGTAGACCTTGCTGGGGGTCGCGGAGACGCCATACACCCATATCTCAAACATAGGCGTATTGCGCTCGTTGTAAAGCGTCCATTGATCGGTGCGAAGATTAAGCCGGCAGGCGCCCGCGGCCGTGGCCACCCACACATTTTCGCCTTCGACGCTGACGCCGTAAACCACATCGTTACTCAGACCGGAGTTCAACTGCGTGTAGCTGTCGATGCGCCCACCGGATACACGGCTCAGGCCCCCCATCGTCCCGGCCCACACGTCGCCGGTGCGCTTGTCCAGGGCCAGCGAAAGCACTGCCCGATGGGCCAGGCCGTCCTTGGTGGTGTACGTCTTCCACGCGTGATTCTCGTAAACTGCCAGGCCATTCTCTGTGCCTGCCCAGATGCGGTCTCCATCCACCAGAACCGAATACACATGATTGTCGGGCAGGCCGTTGGCAGTGGTGAAGTTCTCAAAACGGTAGAGTGGCATTTTGGGCGGCGCGGCAAACGCCAGCGTACCGGCAGCCAGAAACATTGCGATCATGCAAATCTTTTTCATCGCGTCCTCAGGTATTCGATCAGGTCGTTGAGTTCATCCTTGGTCAGGTCGTTGGTTCGGCCGTGTTTGTCGTCGGGGTTGTAGATCGTCCATATTTCTTCCAGTGTGCGCGCCGAGCCATCGTGCAGGTAGGGCGCCGTCAGTGCGATATTGCTGAGCTGCGGTGTGTCCAGAGGGCCTGGATTGTCCGTCGATTTGCGCGTTCCCACGTCGAAGGACTTCTGGTTGGTGCCCTTGGGGCCGCTGTGGCAGTAGGAGCACCGGTTGTTCTCTGGAATCGGCTTGCCGAACTTGTCAACGGATCGCACAAAAAACGCCTGGCCGCGTTCTTGAGCCGGCGTAAGTTCGCCATGCGGCAACCGCCAGCGATTGGGCCGCGAGGGCAGACTGCGAACATAAGTGACCAAATCGGTAAGGGTCCGGCTATCGTAATTCTCCGATCGCCAGAAGAACTTTTCAGTTCTCGGACCGCACTCGGTGGGAAGATTCGGGTTGCCGCCGTTCCACTTGAAAGGCTCGGTGCCTTTGAGATCCTCTATAGGCCGGTTGTCCACAATGTCGCGGCCAAAACCGTCCGGCTCCAGATCCCAGGTGAGGCCATCGAAGGTGGAATCAATGTGGCAGGTAGCGCAGCCGATCTGTCCCTGAAATGAGTAGCGTGATGTATAGAAAGCTTGCTCGCCGCGGCGTAACGTGGAGATATGTTTTGGCCCCGTTGACGCGAGACTTTCAGCAAGATAGCTCTTGTGCGCATCAATCAATTTCGCCAAATCCCTCGGGGTGGGCGCATATTGACTCTGCTTACGGCCATCAATGTGGCAGTTTGTGCAGGTGATCTGTCCCTCTACGGCGCTACTGGCGATGTCGGAATCCCTCTCGTTGAGGGTTTGAGGCAGGATTGTAGATGGCCCGGCCAGCGTAATGGTGGAGGCGACGCGATTGGCGCGCGTGTCGATCACGCTAATCGTGTCGTCAAGCCGGTTGGCCACAAACAACCTGTGGCCGTCGCGGCTGATGGTCAGCCCGCGCGGATTGAGCCCCACTGGAATGCGGGTCACAACATAATTGGCGCTGGCGGAAAGATCCTGCGTATATGGGCCTGAACGCGTATGGATAAAGCGCAACAGACGAGGCACATCCACCACGGTCACCATCTCCGAACCGCCGCAGGTGATGTAGATGCGCGACTTGTCTGGCGCGATGGCCACACCGAAGGGCTGCGAGGCGTAGCGTTCCAGTTCATCCAGCGGAACTTCGACTGGCTTGCCTACGTCCGCGCCAAACAGTGTAAGCGTGTCGGCAAATGCCCCGCCGTGTTCCAGGTGGGCCAACGGCACGAGATTCTTGGGATGGTATTCAGCCACCACGCCGAGACGTCCGTCACCGGAAAGCGCCAGATGAAAGACACCGGCAATTGCGTGTAGCGGCATACGATCGACGACAACGGCGCGCGACGCGTCGATCACCGTAATCTCCGACTCCGGCGCCGTGCGATTGTCCAAGTCAGTCCGCACCCGAGGCGGATTCGGATAGATATGCGTGGCATAAATCCGGCTTCCATCCGGGGAGAGCGTGAGATAACTGGCGCCTCGTCCGGCACTCAGCCGCTTTTCTTCCGCGCCGGTCTGGGCGTCCAGAACCGCCACATTGCTGGAGATGCGATTGGCCACAAAGAGCCGCTTAGCCGCCCGGTCCTCAACAACACTGGACGGCTCGGCACCCACTGGCCACGTTGCCACCACGGCCAGAGTGCTCGTATCGATGACGGAGAGCGTGTCGTCCCAGGAGTTGGCGACAAATAGCCGAGCGCCATCGTGCGACAGCGAAAAACCGCGCGGTACGCGCCCCACAGCTATGTTCTTGATTACCGCATAGCTCGTCGCATCCAGTACGCGTACTTCTTCGCTCTGCTGGCAGAGCACGTAGAGCCGGGTGCCATCGGACGACAATAAAACCTCAAGCGGCGAAGCGTAGTCCAATATATCGCTCTCGTCCGCGCGCACTGGATGATTGATGGCCGACCACAAGGCGAACGTCAGCACCGCAGTGGCCAACACCGCGAGTCCCGCACTGCTCAGAGTTCGAATTCGTTGGTTCATACTTGAACAGCCTCTCGCGAATAAGCTCCATGGCCGAATCTCAAAAGCTCAGGGGCGCGCAGTACCACCGCTCTCAGCGCCAGCCATGGTTCCAGATCGGCCATCATTTCATCGAACCCTGTAAAATCCAGCGATTGCTCGCCGTCACTCCATGCCTTGTCCGGGTTGGGATGAACCTCGACGATCATTCCGTCTGCGCCCGCGGCAACCGCAATGCGCGCCAGCGCGGGCACCAGATTGCGAACTCCGGACGCATGGCTGGGATCGGCAATTACCGGCAGATGGGAGATTTGCTTGAGCAGCGCGATGGCCGAGACATCAAAGGTGTTGCGCGTGGCCGTTTCAAAAGTGCGGATGCCACGCTCGCAGAGGATGACGTTGGGATTTCCATGGTCGAGAATTACCTGAGCCGACTTCAGCCAATCAGCTACCGTAGCTACGAGGCCGCGCTTCAATAGAACCGGCTTTCCCGATAGCGCTGCTGCTTCCAACAGCGCTATATTCTCCATGTTGCGTGAGCCGATTTGCAAAATGTCAGCATATTCCGCCACCAACGGCACATCGACTTCCGACATCACTTCGGTCACAATGGCCAGTCCGGTCGCCTCCCGCGCCTTGGCAAGCATCTTCAGGCCTTTCAGTCCAAGCCCTTGAAATGCATAAGGAGAGCTGCGTGGCTTGAAGGCGCCGCCGCAAAGGATGCGCGCTCCGGCACGGCAAACATGATCTGCGGTCGCCATCAGTTGAAGCTCGGTCTCCACCGAGCAAGGCCCAGCCATGGTGACAAATTCGCCGCCACCGATCTTTAGATGCAGCACCGAGACCACTGTTTGCTGGCGCCACGCGCTCTTCAGAACGTCGGGGGATTCGGCAAATCGCTCTTTCCAACTATCACGCATGCCGTGGCGCTCCAATCCAGTGAAATGCAAGACTATCCCTGAATGGGTGTAGTTTGCATCCACCGAAAGGTGGAGGAGCAAAAAGCGCGCGCTTTCAAATTTCTATCCCGCTAAAAATAAATCACGCTATGAACAGGAAAACACTTTCGAGTGCTTCGCATTCCTCGCTCGTTCTGCGGGTAAGGTGTATTTTGTACCGATCTCTTCTTTGCGCATTGCAATCCCACATCCATCCAGGCACTCAGAGAGTTGGCATGGCGATGGATCTGTATAGGAACCGGATCAGGGACGTAAGCCGGCCGCGGCGAGCATCTGGAAGAATTGGCGGCGTGACCGCTGGTCGACGGCCATGCCACCAGCTTGCCCTTGCGGTTGAAGACGAAGCTTCTGGGAAGGTTCTCGACGTGGAAGCGTTTTGCAGCCTGGGATTCGGAGTCGAGCAGAACGGGCGCCCGATAGCCAGTCCCATTCACATAAGAGCTGACCTTCAAGCTCTCCTCACTGGTGATGGAAAGGACCACCAAGCCCTGGGACTTGAAACGCGAGTAGAAGTCGTTCAGGTCGGGCATTTCCAGAAGGCAGGGGCCGCACCAGGTGGCCCAGAAGTTGACCAGCACAACCTTGCCGCGGAGTTGTGAGAGGGTGACATCCTGGCCGTGGAGATCCTTGAGGGTAAAGTCTGCCCTTTCGACGTCGGCGTCGTCGGCAACCAGCTTTTGGAGTGCCTTGGCGAGAAGAGGATTATCGAGGGTTGTCGTTACGTGCTCGTAGCGGATTAGTTTAGCCAAGTCGAGGTACGGCGAAGGGGCTTGGTCGCCCATGTCGGACAAGGGAGATTCAGCCAGTGACTGGGCCAGTGTGTCGGCTACGTTTTGAAGGGCTTGTTGGCCGGGGTCGTCTCGGGAGGCCAGATGGACGAGGATGTCTGCGAGTTGGAGCTTATGCGGGCCGGCAGGCAGGGCATGAATTTCGGCGGCGATCTTGATGACCGTTGCAGGCAACTGCGGCGTGGTAGCAGTCGCAAGACTCCTCAATTCGCTCATGACGGAAGATTCGCTCGCCTGCGCATGAAGAAGAGGCGTTGCGAAAAGAACTGCGGAGAAAAGAAAAGTAAAACGGACGAGGATCATGTGGTCACGCTAAGTAGAAAGGTTGGGGCATTCTTCATGGCCATACTATACATCCAGACAGGACGAGAAAACAGCGCACTCACTCTCGCTGCGTTCTTGCTTTGTACGGCAGCGTTGATTCAACGATTTCATTCCTGAACTCTGTCAATGGACACTTCTTAAGTGCACAGCTGAGTAATGCAAGAATATGTTTATGACTGACCAGCAGAATCGTCTTTCCATCATAGGTTGAGCATATCTCGCGGACGCCTTCCAGAATGCGCTGTTGAGCCATAAGAGCGGACTCGGAACTCTCAGGAATAAGTACAGCGCTCGGGTCTGCCATCCACCGTTCGAATTGCGAATTCGGAAGGTTTAAGAGATCTTCAATCCGTTGCCCTTCCCATTCGCCATGATCCAACTCGCGAAATCGAGGCGAAGACTGGAGGGGAACGCCGAGCCCTTGGGCATAGATTGTTGCCGTTTGCGATAGCCCGTTTCGCGGTACTGCAAACGATTTGCTGAATGCCCAAACTCCCGGATCGCAGGTAGATTCAATTCTGCATCGTGAGCACCCTCCGGAGAAAGTTCAATATCCTTTGTTCCCTGCACTCGCCCTTCACTATTCCATGCAGTCTTGCAGTGCCGAGCCAAGTAGATTGTCGGCAGCGGAAGTTTCTGTTGCCTCTGTCGGAAACGGATGAGCACGACCAGTGTACTGAGGATGGCAATGCCGGTGCCAATCCCAATCCAGATAAAAAGCGGATTCATGCCAAAGCTGTGGGCGGCAATCATCCCAGGCACGCCAGCAAAGGTTAAAGCCATAATGTTCAACAGTACCAGAAAAGAATCCTCAGTCTCCGCGAGAATAATTAATGCCACGGCAATTCGCCAGGCGTTGCACCGCAATTACACTTGGCTTGCCGCTCTTTTCAAAGCCAAATACTCTTCTGCCAGCCAGCCTAGGCTGAGCAGCGTTATCAGTGCAATGATGACCTGCGAGATCACACAATAGAGGCACCACACCTGCAAGACATACTCCTCGATGAAGGTGAGCCACAGAGCAAAACCCAGCCCGATCATCGCTGCACCGGCCACCAGGACTCGCTGCCGCGCCAGCGCCAACCCGGCCAGCGCCAGGTAGCCCAAAATCCCCATCACCGCCACCGGTATATGAGCAATCTCCGCAAAGGGGCTGTGGTTCACGATGCCGCAGTCCCACTTCTCGTTGATGGAACAGGGCTGGATATCGGTCGAATAGTGTACGCGCAATGCCAGCACAGAAACCGCAACGCCGGCGATAGCCAGCATTGCCATCAGATAGCGCATCGTCTTCATGAATCTCCTTTTCGAGCCAAGTTATTGGTGTCGTTCGCGAGCACTTCCGCAAGATAAATCTGTTGCACCCATTCGGCGCATACAAGCAACCCATTGCGATAAAAAACGGTCCGGCCAACCCCCAGACCATACTCATTATTGCGAATGCTCCACTGTAATCGCCACCAGCATGGGGGATGAAGTGGTGAGGGAGGAGACAAAATCAATCGCGGTTATCGGCACATCTGGCAAGGGGTTCATCCAGGTGAATTTGATGAGTCGCGTTTTCATCCCCCTTCTGCGCGTCGCCGTATTGGAGCCAAACCATACCTCTTCGGCTTTGGTTACGTGATCCTCCGCAGGATTAACCCACCAATCCAGTTCGTTCTCGCCATAAATCAAATCGGCGGTTCGTGTCTCCCCGTTTTCATAATGCATAACGTATGTACCTATCTTCAATCCCGGTGCCGAGCCCACAAATGCAGCTGCCTGGAGAAAATCAACCGCCGTCCCCTTGCGACCGACGGGGATTCCCAGAACTGACTCGGGCAATGCCAGACCGCTTACCGCCAGCGACCTGGTACCTGCCAGAACGATCAAGCCGCGCACGTCGAACAAGACGCCGCCAAAGGGCTTCAATCCTTGCGGGACGTCGTGATAATCATGACCTGGATGGTTGAACCAGTCGTCATTGAGGGATGTACCGAAGTAATTTGTGAGGTCAACCTGGTCGGGGCCGGCCATAGTGTCCCTTGGTGCAATCGGATTCCACGCTCTAATCGAATCAAACCATTCATAGATCCTGTCGGCCTGGGCAGGTTCAATAGTCAGGGCGATTAGAAACGGCGCGGCCGGCGTGTTGTTCGATACAAAATCCATCGCCGTGATTTTTATTTCGGGCAGCGGATTGTTGGCCGTATATTTGAATACCCGAACGGTTTTCTCGGACCAGGCCGTCGCCGCATCGGTTAAAACAGCCTCAGAGTCGCCACTCAACGAGTTCTTTACGTTGCGACCATAGATCAGCGGTATTTTTCTCGTTTCTCCATTGGCATAATGCAGAACGTAGTTGCCGATGACGGCATCTTCCTCGGCGCGCCCCACGGCACCCTGAAGAAAATCAAGCTTCTCGCCCTTGTAATTGATGACAATCCCATTCACGGCATCGGGGTGAGCCGAGGGTTGAACACCGGCCAACTGGATCATTCCCCGGATATCGAAGGCGGCTCTTGAGAATGCTCGCACCCCCTGAGGCAGTGAGCCGAGATTGCCGTCACTCAACGACGAAGTGTAATACGAGGAGAGATCCATCAAATCCGGTATGGCCTGCTTGCTCCTGAAAGGGATTTGCGAAGAATTTGACGCCATGATAAAGACTCTTGGCAGCCACGGATGACCGAGTCTGAGATTCTCCGCCTTGTTGCGAATGTGCCGCAACGGCTGGAGAAAGAGAAAGTCCAAGGGAAAGCAAGAGAAGATATCCGGGTTTCATAATGCCTCCTGAAACGCCCTGTTGTTGAACAATCCGGCATTCACAGGGCCTGGATGAAAAGTGCGAGGATCAAATCGTTACAAAGTGCGACGCGTCCAAAATGAACGCTCATCCATGTAGAAAAACGTCATTGATCTTCACGGGGTTACAGCTTTCCCCCGCAGCAGACGGCAGCTTCTCCTCCGGCTGGTCTGGAGCAACACCCTCCATGGTGCGCGCCCTGTCGCGCTGCTGCGCGCGCAGGAGGTACTGGAGATAATTGCCCCTCACCGAAGATCCGGAGCGCTTCGTTTCCGGCAACGGGAGCGGGCACAGCCCAGGCGCGGATCTGCGCCGCCTGCAAATGCCCCAAGGCGCCGTCGCCGATGTCCGCGAGAATCACGTCGGTGCAACCGGTGCGGATCACTATCTCGACCGCGCCCTTGCCGTTCAACGCTTCATTCTTTACGAACTCGCTAATCCCGCTTTCCGTGTCCGCGACCATGATCCATTCGGCTTTGCCAAAATGCGAAGACATCTCCTCGTCAGCGCGATCCGCCGACATCATCACTCCAATTTTTGCCATTGTGCTCCTCATTTCGATAGACAACGCTGGAATCCGCTTTGCGCAGCAGAACTGCAATCAGGCGACTAGATGCAATATACACCTATAAAGGGCGTTCACGTCAAACGCCTACAAGAAGAAGGCCAGGAAACGGTTTGGATCACATCTCAAACGAGGAAAAATAGACAACTTTTAGGAGGGAGGCTATGCGACATTCTTGAGCGTTGCGTTTGACTGGCAGCCGCCAACTCACGGGCGAAGCAGAGGCTTGAACCTTTCTTCGATCAAATTCAAGTCAGTTTCACCTTGAAATTGCGCCTGCACTTTGCCCTGGCCGTCGATCAGAAAGGTCAATGGAAGGCCGAGCACTCCTCCGTAAATTTGCCCAAGTTTCTCGTCGCCCATCGCAACCGGATAGTTCAACTTCATCTTCTTGTACAGTTTTCGCGCCAGTGCGGGATCGTCGTCCATGGAGATGCCGATGATCTGCAGGCCCCGCGAACCATACTGAGTTTGCCAGGCAACAAAACGGGGCATTTCAATCTGGCAGGAGGCGCACCAAGTGGCCCAGAAATCAAGCAGCACAACCTTGCCCTTATAGGCGCGGAGATCCAGTCTCCGATTCTCCAAATCAATGCGCACGAATTCCGGCGCCTCTTTGTGAAGAAGCGAAGTTGCCGCCTTCGGAGTCTGCGCCGCGCTCGTCCCGACGAATAGGCACAGTAGCAACTTCAGCGCAGAGGAGCGCCAGAGCGTACGCGGCGCAGCCCGAATGAAGGATGGAATGGCCAAAACACCGCGCAGCCCGCTCATGTCAGTTGCCACGTTCAACCGGGAACCCCTTGTCGGCCCAATCAGCACCGAAATTATTTGCCAGATAGAGAACCTTCACGTTGGCAAACCCCATCTCGCGCAATTTTGCGAACGCCGGCCCAAGGTTTGGGCAACGATTCCAGGGACAGCAACCGCAATAGAGCACGATGAGCTTCTTGCGCGAGAGTGCGGTCACGCGAGTCTGCAACTGCTGAATTCCCGCTGACTGCGATCCCGGCCCAATGTATTCCGAGCCAGGAATATGTGCCTGGGAAAAGAGCATATGCGAACCAACTTGCAGAATCAAAGGCTTTTCCGTTCCTTTTGCCTGCTGAAGTTGAAGCAACGCCTCAGGTTTAAGCCACTTGGCCTCTGGAATGGAAAACGCGCTCGCTGTAGGAGTTGGAGCAAATTGCGCCCCGAGTTGTGAAGAAGAAAGAACAAAAGCAAATGCAAGAATCGCTACGATCCCTGATCGCCTATCCAAACCGATTTTCATAGTGCTCCCTCGAAGTGAGTTTACCCCATCGGGTCAGGTTCGCAACCAGTTGACTAGGCAGTAGGGCTACAATTCATCGCCATCATCTTTCATGGTATCAATAGCTTAGGGTGTAGTTCTGGTCGAATGATGTTTTGGCAATACCATATCTAGTCACCCCGATCACCGCGATCATTTGATCCCCGCTTTCCCTGAATACGATTGTGCCTGAACAGTTTTTCTAATGAATGATGAGAAGATTCATGCAACCTTTTGGCGGATCGAACTCGTTCACGTTCCGTTCTACATCCTGCTCCTAGTAGGTGCCAGCCATGCCGTGTGGGCCTACCGCCGAACGTGCAGTGTGCGCCGCTCACTGAGATCTAGCAAAGTGAAGGAAGTCGCATAATCGCGTTGGAGTGATTTCGATAAGATATTCGGTCTAAGTAATGCGCAGCTTGGCATAACTCGGAGCCACGTCTAAGACTCTCTTGGTGCCCCCTATTGTTTGATATGGCCGTATCGGTCGACACGGCCGCCCTGAAAGAAGCGGTGGCGCACCATGCTTTGGGCAAGCAAAAAAACGGTGACTGCCAAGGCGACTAGAAACAGGAACTGTCCCACTTGGAACCAGGGTGACTTTTCCCTTCCAGGGCCTGTCGGCTTCAAATCGGTTGTTATCACAGCGACCTCTACGCAAGTAAGGCACCTGCCATGGTGCCGTCATTCATACGATCCGTCAATTCCCATGTCGCCGTCAAACTGTATCGCTCCTAAAACGTGGCGCCAGTGACGGCTCCATTCTTTTCTTCGTAACTGGTGACAGTAAGGTGGCGGTATTGAGCCATTGGTCTGTTCAGGTCTGCCTGCGATGGATCTCTAACGTCACTTCGTCAATAGCTTTTGAATCGCGTGCAATTCGAGACGGCGCTTTTCGGTGGTTTTGGGATATGCCATCTTGAGTTCTCCGAGCCCATCCAACACGATTTGCGAGACGATCAGCCGTGCGTTCTCCTTGTCGTCGGCGGGTACGACGTACCAAGGAGCATGATGAGTGCTTGTCGCATGAAAGCAATCCGCGTAGGCCTTCATGTATTGTTTCCAATATTTCCGCTCGTGAATGTCGGAGGTGCTGAATTTCCAGTTCTTGTCTGGCTCATCGATGCGCTCAAGGAATCGCTTTCGTTGCTCTTCGTAAGAAAGGTGCAGGAATATCTTGACAATCCGCGTGCCGTTACGATGAAGGTGCTTCTCCATGTCCACGATGGAGACACACCTCTGCTCCCAGATGTCCTTCTCGTCGCGCAACTCCTCGGGAAGCCCCTGACTGCGGAGAATCTCCGGATGCACACGAACGACCAGCACTTCCTCGTAATAGGAACGGTTGAAGATGCCGATCCGGCCGCGTTCGGGAAGGCGGCATGTCGTGCGCCAGAGAAAGTCATGCTCCAACTCTTCGGCGCTTGGCTGTTTGAAACTGAAAACCTCGCAACCCTCCGGATTGACGCCGGACATGACGTGCCGGATAGCACCGTCTTTGCCGGCACTGTCCATACCCTGGAAAATCAGCAATAGCGCGTATTGGTTGGACGCGTAATGAAGCTGTTGCAGCGCGCTCAGCTTCTCCATGTGTTGGTGCAGGAGTTCCTTGTACTGCCTCTTCGACTTCGAATAGGGGGCGACAGTCGTCGGCCATTCGCTAAGGTCGACCTTTTTGTCTGGCGGCACACGGTAGGTCTTAGAATCGATAGCCATTCTGTCCCTTCTCTGTTATGCGGGCACCCTGCCACTCTCCGGCAAGCCGCTCAATTGCCGCACGTAGAACCTCCGGAGCCGCCGTGAGCGCTACGCGTTCGTCGTACAGTGCATCCTCAAGAAAGCCCTCTCCACTGCGGAGCACCAGAATCCTGGCGTGAGGCCAGCGCCGGCGAATGAAGCGACAGGCATCTTCAAGTTCGAACGATGAGAGCGTGTCGTGAAGGATCGCCACCTGAATGGAATCCGGCTTCGGAATCGCCCGCAACTCCCGATAATCTGGTGCTATGAAAAGGCGGGAGTTTGGTCCATCAAGCAGCACATCATGAACCTTGCTGCCGAAATCCACCGGGCCCACGAAAAGCACATGGATTGCCTTTGGCATCTGAACATCTCGTCCATCCAGAAATCCAATGGAGGTCTCCTCGACGCTTTTAGCGAAATTGGAAAGTCTGCTCATGCAACCTCCGCGAGGCTGGGATCGCCTTCCAGAACATAAAGAGGAGCAGAACCTTCCATGCAATGGCTTGTTATGATCATGAAGATGCTGAGGTTGGAAGCGCCGTAGAACACCACGCTCCTGTCTGCCGGAAGCCACGCCAAGAGCGTATCCAGTTCATTGGGGTTGACGGTAAGCGCGAATGCGGTCGGGATCGGAAATAGGTCCCATTGAGCATCCGCTCTGAGATCGTACACGACGAGATCGCTGCGCTCTGTGAGTATCCTCGTGAACTCGCGGACCGAGATCCATCTCATCAGTCGGGTTTGTCTTGTGGAAGAGTCGGGTGCAGCCGTCACATCGACAAGAGGTTGGGGAACGGATGGCATATTGTCGGGAAGTTTGCGCCTTCCAGATTGGTTAATCCGCCATGCAGCGTACATGGGAACTGCCAGGGCCAAGGCAGGCAGGGACCACAGGGAATACATAGTGTGTTCCTCCACTGAGAAATCGCTTCGAGATGCACTTTGTTTCAGAGCACACGGCAAGGACTCAACTTGAGCGCGGAACCGTGCCTCCAACTATTCGAGGCGAAAGCGAAGTGAAGGTGGAGCGCGGGAAGGAACCAGCAAATTGAAAAATACAGCGTGGCGCTCGCACAAGAGGAGATTGCAGGCGACAGCGCGACACATGCGGGGAAGCCGCTGAATAGTCACGGAAACTGCTTGTTCCCCTGCAGCAAAATGCGAATTCGTCTTAAGCCTTGAGGCCGCCTCCACAGAAGCGCTACGCGGCTCGATCCACAATTTCGCAATCGGAACCGATGACGGCGCCGCATGGCGATGATAGTGGGAAAGTTTGTAACCATATCCCCAGAAGGAAACTGCAATGGCTAGCCCGACAATTCCGAACGCATAGGGTCTAGAAATACGTCTCCATGGCAAACGCTGGCTCTGCGCCTGCGGCCTGGTGCTCAGGATACCCTCCTGCACGGCGTTTGCGTCGATCGGAATGGGGCTCAGGGCGGACATTTGGTCGGACAGTTCCTTCTGCCTGCTTGGAAACAAACCTACCCGTATAGACTCCGCTTCGAGCCGAAACGTTGCATGTGGAGCGATCAACATTTTATATATGGGATCACCAATTTGCTTTTCCTGGTGTCAAATCCCTTTCACCCCGCGCCGCGAACGTGAGACTCAAAAGGCTCCGTCTGAATCCCGCGCAGTCGTGGCACGGGCTTGCCAACTGTTAGGCGAAGACTTTTTCGCCATGAACTGCATAGTGACTCTGTTCCGTTCCCGCAATGATGTTCTTGGCCTTATCTACAGCTTCTGCCGAGCCATGAACAACCAGCACAAATTTGTCAGTTTTTAGAGCTACGTCGTACTTCAGCACGCTGTCCTTCGGAATGCCAATGCTCACCAGACCTGCTCCAACCGCACTGACACCTCCAACCACGGCGGCTCCTTCCAAACCCGCGATGATCCAGGCTACAAGCGGACCAGCCACAAGAATAGGCCCGAGGCCGGGTATCGCAAATGCCGCCGATCCAAACAGCAATCCCCAGAATCCGCCCCAGAAAGCACCTATCTTGCCCCAATACTTCATGCGGTCGCCGGCGTTGTAGTACCCGACGACATGTTCATCCGTGTGCGTGTTTTTTGCGGCAATTGAAAGACTCTTCATATCGACACCAGCCTCTTGCAGTTCCTTGATGGCGTGTTCGGCTTGATCGTGGGTGTCATAGATTGCGACCACGGAATTTGTACAGATCATTGTGCTCTCCATGTTCATCGGTTGACAGAGTACCTTCGAAAGGCTGTCGAAGGGACGTTATTACGGCGGCAATCACTGCTCTTCGGAAAGCAATTGAACTTCCGGTTGGGATATTCACTGCCAGCAGTGCGAGTCCAATTCTTTTGCAGATCAAGCCTTTCACTTTGGCTCCTGAGGTACTGAGCAATTGAGCACATTGAGAAAGATCGAAGTCTTGTGCTTTTTGCAGTCGTGAGCGCATCTCCGGTTGTCAGTCGATCAGCGCCCAACATTTCCGATTGCTTCAACGAGATGCTGGTCAAGTGTCCAAAAAAGCACAGCCTTTGATCTGACGACGAACGACAATAGGCGTTCAGCCACTTTCATGATGCATCGAGGAGACTGTCATGCCTGAAGTTCACGCGTATCCTTCTATCCCCACGAGGATTCTGTTGCCCATTGATTTCAGCCCATCATCCCAGGCAGCCTTGGAGATGGCAGCTGATCTTGCTCTGCATTTTCACGCCGAACTCTACCTCGTGAACGTCATTCCTTTCTTCCCTACCACCACTCTCCCTGACCTGATTCCAGAAACCGAATATATTCAGGAGGCGAGAACCTTCGCCGAGCGCCATCTGGCGAAATGCAAGGCCGTTCTTTCGGCCAAAGGAGTCAAGTCAAGTTCAAGCGTCGAGGTTGGCAATGACATAGTTGGGAACATCATGGAAGTGGTGGAGCGCGAACATATCGACATGGTCGTCATCTCCACGCACGGCATCTCCGGATGGCATCCATTTGTATTCGGGTCGATTGCCGAGAAGGTCGTCAAACTCGTGCAATGCCCGCTCTTGCTTCTTCGTTCGGCCAAGCCTGAGAGCGAGCCAAAGATCCCATCCGGGCGCGCTTCGGAGTGGTGGTAGCGAAAGCAGCAGTACAGGTGGCCAATCATGAGCGCAACGACTGTTGTCGTCCCCGCACCACCCAGTGAGCCGGCAAAGCCGGCCCAGGACATCACTTCGAAGGGGCTCACGAGCGATGAGGCGCACACCCGTCTTGAAAAAGACGGCCCCAATGCAATGCCGGATACATCTGCTCATCCGCTGCGCAATGCAGTGGCCAAGTTCTGGGCGCCTGTTCCATGGTTGCTTGAAGCCTCGATTGTTCTGGAACTTGCGCTAAACAAGTATTACGAGGCTGCGGTCATTGCGGCATTGCTGATATTCAATGCAGCGCTTGCCTACTTTCAGGAGAGTCGCGCACAGTCTACCCTGACAGCTCTGAAGTCACGCCTTGCCCTCAATGCTTCAGTTCAGCGCGATGGCACGTGGAAGACTATACCTGCAGCGGAATTGGTATGCGGCGATCTGGTAAAGCTGTCACTTGGCGGTGTGGTCGCAGCCGACGTACATCTGACCGGTGGATCGGTTGAACTCGATCAGTCGATGCTCACTGGGGAATCCTTGCCCATTGAAGCCAGCCCAGGTGTCGACACATATGCCGGGGCTCTGGTTAAGCGCGGTGAAGCAACAGCCGTGGTGACGGCTACGGGCGAGCGCACCAAATTCGGCCGCACTGCGGAACTCGTTCGCACCGCACACGTGGTTAGCACACAGCAGAAGGCTGTACTCAGGATCGTGCGCAACTTGGCGATCTTCAACGGCGTTGTAATTCTGGCCATGGGCTCATATGCCTACACCCATGCCATGCCGTGGAGTGAGATGGTTCCTCTCTTGCTTACTTCGATTCTGGCCGCCATCCCAGTAGCGTTGCCTGCGACCTTCACCCTTGCCGCCGCAGTTGGAGCGCGCTCTCTGGCGAAGCTGGGTGTACTGCCGACCCGGCTTTCTGCCGTGGACGAGGCAGCTTCGATTGATGTCTTATGCTCGGATAAAACCGGAACTCTAACCCTTAATGCGCTTTCAGTAACCAGCGTTCGCCCATTGCCAGGTTTCGACGAAGCCCACGTTCTCGGCATGGCGGCTCTGGCCAGTTCTGAGGGCGGTCAGGACTCGGTTGATGCGGCGATTCGCTCTGCCGCCTCGCAAAAGCCGGCGCAGGGTCTGCCAAAGCTGGCGACATTTGTGCCCTTCGACCCGGCGAAGAAGACATCGGAGGCAACTGCGACAGATGCCAAGGGTATTGCAGAGCGCATCATCAAGGGAGCCTACACAGCAGTCGTTGCCCTCACGGCTCCGTCGCCAGCTGCGGCTGCGATAGTTGACGAACTTGAGAAACAAGGCTTCAGGGTTCTGGCGGTAGCCGCGGGGCCCGCGGCTTCCGTTCAGCTAATCGGCCTGATCGCCCTCAGTGATCCGCCGCGTCCGGATTCGAGTTCTCTCATCTCGGAGTTACATACACTCGGTGTGTCCACGGTCATGGTGACGGGAGATGCTCCAGCCACGGCGGCAATCGTCGCTCATGAGGTGGGGTTGACCGGGCCTGTTTGCCCGCCCGGAAAGCTTCCCGATACCGTCAAGCCAGAGGACTTCTCGGTATTCGCAAGCATCCTTCCCGAAGGCAAGTATGACCTCGTCAAGGCATTCCAGAAGAGCGGGCACGCGGTGGGAATGTGCGGCGATGGCGCCAATGACGCACCGGCACTCCGTCAGGCGCAAATCGGCATTGCCGTCTCGACCGCGACGGACGTAGCAAAGTCGGCAGCAGGGGTCGTACTCACCGATGCTGGACTGGGCGGAATTGTCGCTGCTGTGAAAGAGGGCAGGATCACCTTTCAGCGCATTCTCACCTACACTCTGAACTCGGTGATGAAAAAGATATTGCAGGTGCTGCTGTTGGCGGTCGGGCTGGTCATGACCGGACAGGCTGTCCTGACTCCCATGCTCATGGTGATTGTAATGATCACCGGAGACTTCCTCGCTATGTCGCTCACCACGGACAGGGTGAGGCCATCGAAGACGCCGAACTCCTGGCATATCGGCGGGATTACAATCGCGGGAGTTATTCTTGGAACCTCTTTCCTTGCCTTTTCCACGGCGATTCTGGCAGTTGGAAAATTCGAGTTGCATCTGAATATAGAAGCACTACGAACTCTGTCCGTGGTCGGCATTGTGTTTGGAAGCCAGGCCACGACGTATGTCGTTCGCGGGCGCCAACATCTGTGGGGCTTGCGGCCCAGCATTTGGCTCGTGCTTTCTTCCGTTGCCGACGTTCTTATCATCTCAACGCTCGCTGTTTACGGGATTGCCATGGCGCCACTGTCCCTCGCGGTTGTCGCCTGTGAGTTTATCGCTGCGATTGCCTTCGGCGTGGTCCTGGACGTGGTGAAGATTCCGCTCTTTGCTCGACTCAGCATCTCGTAAGTACCCGGCGCAGTTGGTACTGTCCTGCATTCTGGGAGTATCGATTACTGCTCCCGACTAACCCGCTCGTGAGGCCCAAACCGAAAAGGCTTGAAGATCCGAAAGGATAGTATGACCATCGATTCGAATGACTAATTCGTGCCGCCAGACAAGAAAGTAGACCTCGATAAGTGGACGACGAGTGTCGCCCCATACGCGAAGTCTACGAAGTAGTATAAGGAATTTCTTCTTAGCCACATGGAGAAGCTGAGTTCGCTGCAGCAGCTTCACTACGCATCACATCGCCAAGCGTTGCTCTTGATTTTCCAAGGCATGGATGCTGCCGGAAAAGACGGAGCCATACGTCATGTCCGGGGTCAATCCAGAAAGCTGCGAGGTCTTCAGCTTCAAGCAGCCAAGCACCGAGGAACTTGAACATGATTTTCTCTGGCGCACCACTTGCCGCCTTCCCGAACGCGGAAGGATTGGCATCTTCAACCGTTCCTATTACGAGGAGGTGCTCGTCGTTCGAGTCCTGTTCACTGTCTGCTCAGATTGCCCTATTCCGCCCTATTCCGCCTTATTCGACCGCCTTATTCCGCCTTATTCGAATTCTGGCGTGGAGTAGGTTCCGCAGCTAAAAACCATACCGCTCCTCGCCCGTGCCCGCGAGAATTGATGAGATCAAGCCTCTTCAAATGAAGAAGATCGTCGCGCAATGTACGGCCTGCCACTGCGGGATCAATCTGAGCGCGGATATTGGCAAATTGGTGTACAAGCTTTCAGAAAATAGGCCGGTGCAAGCGCCAGGCCAGAAATTATTCACTCTCTGTTAGACGGTAGACTCTGGCGATTTCTTCCAGAATGCTGTCGCGTGTGCCAGTGCTCAGACCCAGGGATTTGAGGTCAACTTCCTCGACGCGCATGCGGGAGATGAAGTCGCCAATATCCTTCTTGACGGTCTCCGGAGCCGCTGGATCAATAGTTGGATCGAGAATCTGGTAAAGCCGGAAGACATCGTTTTTATGTTTCTTGATCGTCCTGCTGTCGATCTGTTCACCATGCCCTGCGCGTTCTGTCAGATCAAGCCATGCCCGCGCCTTCAAAGCGATCAGTTGCGCGACGCCCACCCAGGGGAGTCCGTCGATCTCCTGTCTACCGGCACGGATGAAATCGTAGTAGTCGTTATCCAAGAGAATCGCCGAGAGGCTGGATGCATCCTCGTCAACCGGTAGCGGCGTGAGGTGGCTGCCTTCGGTAACCTGCAATACATCGGGCTGCCGCGAGAACAACTCCAGCATGAAAGGAAAGTCCGCGTTCGTGGGCTTCTGGAAGCGGTAGAATTGCTTTTCGCCGGTTGACTTTTCCTGAACTTCGTAGCCGCCCGCGCGCACGAATTCCCAGAAAGCCTGAACAAACGCGGTATCCAAAGCCTCAACATAGAGAACGATGTCCAGGTCTTTTGTGGCCCTGAATGCGAGTCCGGCTCCGGTCATGGCAATATCGCACGCGGCGCCGCCGATCAGCACATAGCGATCGGAATAATTCCTGAAGTGCTCACGGAAGACTTCCAAACCCTTTACCATTCGATTTTCTCCATCATCTCTTCCAGCGCAGTTTCGGTACGCTCGTCGTGGTCGGCCTTCAGAGAAAGGTAAAGCGACAACCGATCAACCATGCCGTGTTCGGCGAAGCGCGCCGGAGAATACCACCAAACCTCAATCTCGCTGGCATCCGGGTCCAGCTCCGGCACTTCGATGATCTTGTGTTGTTGCCGCAGCGTTTTCCATTCCTCCCGGCTCAGCGCATAGGTCGTGTACGCAGGCGGCGCCAGCATACTGTAGTGAGCCAAGGCTGTGAGTCCCGCATGAGTAGCGCCTTCTGCGCCATTAATGCGGCGGATAAAGAGTCGTTTGTTCACCGGGCTGCGAAGGAAGGGCTGAGCTTTCTCCCAGATTTCTCTTCGGTCCCCGATGAAACGCAGACAACGCTCCCGTCCGCGAACCGTCACCTCAGCGAGTTTCGCCGTCTCCAACTCGTCGAAAGCGCGGGTCATCGTCATGGCCGAGTATCCCAACAGCGGGGCCATTTCAGATGGAATCAACACTTGACCTGCATCACGGAGCATCGCGTGGAGGACGACCACCTGAGTGGACGGGCTGAAGGTGGGAGCCTCCTCGCGGATTCTGCGGAAGTGCTCGCGCAAATCAATTGCCAGCATCGGCAGGTACATCTGGTTGCCTGGAACAATAAACGGAACCTTCTGTTCGATCAACCGCTTCCTGTTGTACGCCGTCACCCGCGCGCGGACATAGATATGCTCCGCGGGCTGCTTGCTTTGGAGCATATCCAGGTGCTTGCGCACCGTTGCCGGCGACTGCTCCTCTGGATTGGCATCGATGACGAGAAGAGCGCGCAGTCCGAGCAGTTCAGCTTTCGCGAATCTGTACCTTTCCCTGAGGACGGGGGGCAGTTGGCCGACTCCGCTCCAAGGCGTGGTTTTCACGGAAACGCCCAGAGCGTCGTGAAGGTAGCGCTCGAGTTCGTGGAGTACGGTTTGCACTTGCGACCTCATCACACTATACGCACACTAACATATAAAATGTGATCGTGCAATACAAGTGTTATATCGGGAATCGGCACGTTGCGGCACCTGGGAAGTCAGGGCTTTGTTCGCTGATCGATTGCCGGAAGTCGATCGCCAAATCCTCCAAACAGGGTCAGGCCGAATGCTATACACGGAATTCCAAATATTCGACAACTTTGGAGACACACGATCTTCAGAGTTTGCAGTTCTTGGCGAGGCCAACTTGCGAATCGGCCTGAAGAACTCGGAAGAAGATTGAGCCCACAGATGGACACTTGGAGACAGTGCCCGCTCCGGTGCCACGCCATCAACTTCCCAACCCCAAACTAACCCCAAATACCAATACGTCAACGCTCTTTACAGCTCTTTAGCACTCTTTGAAACAACCAACCGCGTTCTCTAACTCGTTGAAAATACACTAGTTGCATCACTCATAACCCAAAGGTCGCTGGTTCAAATCCAGCCCCCGCAACCAAACTAAGTTATTTATTCTGAAAGACTTCCACACCGAGCAAACAGAAGCATCCTCTTCAAGCCGACCCAAAACCAACCCAATTTAAGTTTTTGAGGTCCGGTTTGCGGCTCAATGGACCTCGCTTTTGTGACTTCTTCAGCGCGATCTTGCAGACCTCGCTGTTGGCAGAACGCTTGCTCTTATGTACGCATTTCCGTACTTCATGGTCGTCCCGATGTCGGCGTGACGCATCAGTTTTTGCTGCACCCCGACCGGCGCGCCCGTGTCGTCCAACAGAGAACAGTAGGTGTGGCGGAAAGTGTGCCAGTCCACCGAGCCCAGCTTTGCTTTGATGGCGGAATCTCGCCGGTCTGCATGAGCCGGAACCCTTTCATGCTGGATCAATAGTTTAGCGCCGCCCATCAGCAGCGCACGATATTCTCAGCTTCCATCCCCTTGGTGGCGTTGCGCGTGTCCACCACCAGCTTGGCGCGGGCGACGATCTCGGCGTAATCGTACTGCGTGTGATCGGTGACAATCACCACGCAATCAAAATCTGGAATCTTATCGAGCGGCGTGCTGGTCATATCGAGCGCGTACTTTCTTCCCCGGCCGACCGTGGGAAAGAACGGATCGTTGTATTCCACCAGCGCGCCGCGCTGCTGCAAGAGTTCAATCACGGTGAGCGAAGGCGACTCGCGCAGATCGTCGATGTCGCGCTTGTAGGCCAGCCCCAGCACCAGCACGCGCGCGCCATGCAGCGCCTTGCCGCGCCGGCTCAGGGCTTCCATCACATTCTCGACGACAAAGTAGGGCATATCGGCATTGATTTGGCCGGCCAGTTCAATGAAGCGCGTGCGGAAATCGAACTCCCGGGCCTTCCAGGAGAGATAAAAAGGATCGATAGGAATGCAGTGGCCGCCGAGGCCGGGGCCGGGGTAGAAGGCCTGAAAGCCGAAGGGCTTGGTTTTGGCCGCTTCGATGACCTCCCAGAGATTAATCCCCATGCGCAGGCAGAGGCGTTTCAGTTCGTTGACCAGGGCGATATTGACGCAGCGGTAGATGTTCTCCAGCAGCTTGGTCATCTCCGCCGCGGCAGGCGAGGAGACAGGGACGACGCGATTGAAGATGGTTCCATACACGGCGGCGGCCAGATCCCGCGCCACGGGTCCGCAACCGCCCACAACCTTGGGAATGTCGCGCCGCGCAACGGTGTCATTGCCGGGGTCTTCCCGCTCCGGGCTGAAGGCCACATAAAAGCCCGCGCTCTCGGCGTCGCGCGCGGCTTTGAGGCCGGCGGAATTCCCCTGCTCCAGGAGAGGAACAACGACCTCCTCGGTGGTGCCGGGATAGGTGGTGCTCTCGAGGATAATCAATTGCCCTTGGCGCAGATGGGGCGCAATGGCCTGGAGTGTGCCCTTGATGAAGCTCAGGTCCGGCTCATGATGCTCGTTGAGCGGCGTCGGCACGCAGATGAGGACGGCATCCATCTGTTGAATGCGGCTATAGTCGGAGGTTGCCTGGAAGCCATTCTTTTGGGCGGCCTGAATCTCCGCGGGAGGGATGCGGACAATATAGGAGCCGCCTGCGTTCAGCGTCTCCACTTTGCGGGCATCAATATCGAAGCCGGTAATGGCGAAGCGCTCCTCGCTGAAGAGCAGCGCCAGGGGCAGGCCCACATAGCCCATGCCGACAATGCCGATGCGGGCCTCGCGCGCTAGGATGCGCTGCCGGATTTTTTCCCATCCCTCCGCAACTGAAACGGCCATGATCTTCCCTCGCTCTGCGATTGAGCTTACCCTTCGAGACTCCGGTACCATGCGACGGTGCGCTCCAGGCCTTGCTGGAAGTTCACGATGGGTTCGTAGCCGAGGCCAGTGCCATGGGCAGTTAGAGTCTCTTCCAATATGTCGACGATAGTCGTGGCTCTGCTCTCAATTGCGGCAGTTAGCGGATAGCAGCCGAGAGTACGAAACCGGACCGTGCGCATCTCGGGCATTTCTCCAGGAGCGAGAGGAAAACGATCGTCGTCGACCATGATCCACTGGCCATTGCGGCGGACCACAGGGCGGGGCGCGGCGAAGTACAGGTTGACAATCTCGATGTTCTCACCGGCAATGTAATACCAGATGTCAGACTCAGTCCAGTTGGAGAGCGGGAAGACGCGGATGGACTCACCGGGATGAATGCGGGTGTTGTATAGGTTCCAGAGTTCGGGGCGCTGAAGCTTGGGGTCTATGCGATGGCTGGACGAGCAAAAGGAAAAAACGCGCTCCTTGAGGATCGATTTTCCCTCGTCGCGGCATGCGCATCCCAGGATGACGTCGAATCCCCCCTGTTCGAGGGCCTGTTCAAGAGCTACGGCTTTCATGATGGTGGTGTAACGGCCGGAGTCGCACGTGAACGGGGTAATTCCTTCCACGATGCCCTGACGGTTGGTGTACGCGATCAGTTTCATGCCCGACTGGGCGGCCATGCGATCGCGGAAGGCGATCATCTCGCGAAATATCCATGTGGTGTCGATATGGAGGAGCGGGAAGAGAGGCGGCGCGGGCCAGAAGGCCTTGCGCGCGAGATGAAGCATCACGGAAAAGCTCTTTCCGATGGAGCAGATCATTACCGGCTTCTCAGCCAGCGCAACGGCTTCTCGGATGATTTCAATCGATTCAGCTTCGAGTGTGCTCAGGTGGTCATTCATCGTCCAGCCCAATCAGCAATGGAATCAACGGCGTTGTCGATGCAAGAAAACTCGGGTTCCGCAGCACTGGTTTATTGTATTTCAGCGGATTTCCGTCGAGGTCCGAAACTGAACCACCAGCCATTTCAAGCACACATTGCGCGGCCGCCGTATCCCATTCCATCGTCGGACCGTTGCGGAGGTAGAGGTCGGCGCTGCCTTCGGCTACCATGCAAAACTTAAGCGAGCTGCCCATGGGGATAAACTCGCAACGGCTGGGATCGATGCCGATCTTCTCGAGTTCGGCATGCATCCCGTCCACGCTGTCGCGGTGGCGGCGGCTGACGATAACCTTCGGCTCTGGATTACACATTGCGGGAGTGTGGATAGGCTTCACGCTTCCAGCTTCCAACTTGTGTGCGCCGTCGCCTTCAACGGCGAAGTAGGCAACGTCTGTCGCGGGCGCGTATACCACGCCAAGGATCGGGACTCCCCCGCGCATGAGCGCTACGTTGACGGTGAATTCGCCGTTGCGATTCAGAAACTCCCTGGTGCTGTCGAGCGGATCGACGAGCCACAAGGAGCGCCAGTTACGGCGCGCTTCAAACGGAATTTCCGCAGATTCCTCTGAGAGCACGGGAATGCCCGAGGAGATCGCAGCCAAGGAGTCGCAAATAATGCGATGCGAGACGAGGTCCGCCTGCGTCAACGGCGAGTTATCGTTCTTATACTCGACGAAGGTATTGATATCCGCATAGACTTCCATGATCATATGGCCAGCGCGGCGGGCAATTTGAAGGACTTGAGATACCAGTTCCTCAGGCCTACAACCATCTTCGAGCATTCAAGCTCCTTCCATGCGGTTCGATCCGCAACGGAAGATGAGATAAATCGGATCAGATCCGAAGCATTGCAAGAATTCGATCGACACATGCCTCTGGGGTAAGGCTTTGCGTTTGCAGACGAAGATCCGGAGACAACGGGGACTCGTATTCGCTGTCAATGCCGGTGAAGTTGCTAAGTTCACCTCGACGCGCTTTGGAATAAAGCCCTTTGGGGTCCCGGCGCTCGCACTCATCGAGTGGAGTATCGACGAAAATCTCCATGAATTCTCCCCCGCCAAAGTACGAGCGCGCCAGTTCCCGTTCTGCGCAAAATGGGCTAATGCAGGAGACAATGACCATCAATCCGGCGTCCACAAACAGGCGGGCAACCTCGGTAACACGGCGGATGTTTTCAACGCGGTCAGCTTCAGTAAAGCCAAGGTCCCGGTTCAGTCCGTGGCGGACGTTGTCGCCGTCGAGAAGGTAGGTGTGTTTTCCAAGGGTGAAGAGCCGCTTCTCGAGTAGGTTGGCGATCGTGGACTTGCCGGCGCCGGAAAGACCGGTGAACCAGAGGCAAACGGGCTTTTGCAGCTTCTGGCTGGCGCGCGCCTGTCTGTCGATATCCACAGACTGCCAATGGATGTTGGCGGCGCGGCGAAGTGCAAAGTCGATCATGCCCGCAGCGACCGTCTGATTGGTGATGCGGTCGACAAAGATGAAAGCTCCGAGTCGGCGACATCGGTCGTAGCTCTCAAAAGGCACCGAGCGATCCAGTGAGATATTGACTACGCCGATCTCGTTCATATTCAGGCAACTAGAAGCAAGATGGTTGCCGGTCTTCACATCCAATTGGTACTTGATGGCGGTGAGGCTGGCGACCGCCTGACAAGTGTGCATGCGAAAGAGATAAGATCGGCCGCTGACCAGAGGGTGATCCGAAAGCGCGATAACCCTGGCTTGGAACTGGTCGCTTAGTTCGAGCGGCTCGTTCGCCGAAGCGATCACACAACCGCGAGTGACGTCTACTTCATCTCCCAGGCAAAGCGTGACGGAGGACCCGGCTCTCGCGGAATTCTGTTCGCCCTGCCAAACCACGATGGAACGAATGCTGGTTTCCATTCCTCCGGGGACGATGCGAACACGATCGCCGCGTTTGACTTCGCCGCTAGCAACGCGGCCGCAATAACCGCGGAAGGTATTGTCGGGACGGTTGACCCATTGCACGGGCATACGAAATCCAATCGACGTTGCACAGCAGTACACATCGACTTCTTCGAGGTGGGAGAGGAGCGTCGGGCCGTCGTACCAGGGCGCGTTGACGCTCGGCTGGGTTACATTGTCCCCGTTCAAGGCTGAGACAGGAATGGCCTGAAACGATTGGATGCCAAGTTCGTGCAGCGTTGACTGCATCTCGACGACGGTGCGGTCGTAGATCTCAGGGTCCCAGCCAACCAAGTCCATCTTATTGAGGGCCATGGTCATGTGGCGGATGCCGAGCAAAGCAATGATCCTCGCGTGGCGGTGTGCCTGGATTTGCAATCCCTTGCTGGCGTCTACAACGAGGACCGCTGCATCAGATGTCGAAGCGCCAGTGGCCATGTTACGCGTGTACAGCTCGTGGCCGGGGGTATCGGTGACGATGAAGCGTCGGCGTGGTGTAGCAAAGAAGCGGTAGGCCACTTCAGTAGTGATGCCCTGCTCGCGCTCTACATGAATGCTGTCATGCAGGAGAGCCATATCCATTTTGTCGTCTTGCATTCCATAGTACTCGGAATCGCGTTCTGCGACAGAGATCTGATCGTCAAAGACTTGCCTGGTCTCACTAAGAAGCCGGCCCAGCAACGTGGACTTGCCATCGTCAACGCTGCCGCAAGTTATGAACCGCAAGATATCGCGCATGAGAAATGCTCCTTGGAACCTGTCTTATCAACATTTCATGCCGAGATTTCTGCGTAACTGGAATTGCTCAAACGGCAACGGAAGATTGTGGTTGCTCGGATAGGTACACTAACTATCCGGAAGCGCCACAGATACGTCTCATCATCGACGATGCAGCCGATGCTCGGCGCGCATAATCAGAATCTGCGTCATCATCGCGAATATTCCAATCTCGATGATGCTTATCAGGAGAGCGGATTCGCTGACTTTCCCTGCGTATGCCGACCGGACTGCGTCGCAAATGCTGGATATCGGGTTGTACTTCACAACGGGCCTGAAAATCTGAGGAATTAACGGCAACGGAACAAAAGCCGTGCTCATAAACAAAACGGGGAGAAACAACGGCGTCACAGCCTGGGCTGCCTCGGCGCTGCCGGTGCGCAGGCAAAACGAGAAGGCGATTCCGCCGTACGCCATTCCGAGAGCCGCAGCTAATGGAATGGTGACGCCCAAGGCAAGCGGCCAATTCACTATCTTGGCTCCGGCCGCTTGTCCTACAAAGGTAAGCACGATGACAAACAGTGCAATTCGTGTGCCATCGCCGAGTCGACGCGCAATCTGGCTGACAGAAGGTCCCAACGGCGAGATTTCCATGCGATCATAGAACCCTAGCTGCCTCTCTACGGCCACTCCGATACCGGCTGAGGCTGTGCCCAGCAGCGCCGACATGATAATCGGCGCCGCGATGAGATACTGCACGTAATGCGGATTGGGGCCAAATCCGGGAGTGTCTACCAAAGGAATGTTCACCCGCGTAAAAACCTCAGAAAACATGATTGAATATGCAAATAAAACGAAGCTAGGCACTACGAGAGGTGCGACCAGAGTTTGCGGGCCAAGAGCAATAAGTTCCCGCAATGTTCTACGGTAGAGTACCCAAACTGCCTTGAGATTCTCTGTGATCATCGCGACCCTCCGCGGCGAGCTAGCGCGCGGTGCTCCATTGTCACTGCTTGTAATTGACTTTCATCCATTGTTGATTCTGCAAATTGTGTAAAGAATTCATCGAGGCTTCCAGGTCCCCAATGTAGCTCCACCACGACGACCCCGAGCCGATCAAATAGGGATATCAGCCCATTAATGGAAGATTCACCTAAGTCGCCGTGGACCTCAAGCATGGAGTTATCAGCAGAGTACCTAGCCAATGGAGAAATAATCCCATAGTTAATCGCTAGGCTGACCGCTTCTTCTGCGCGGCCGGATTCGTCTCGCACGCGAAGATGAAGAACACACGTTGCTATGCGGGACCTGAGTTCATCCGGCGTACCAGATGCAACAATTTCGCCTTTGGACATGAGTAGGATGCGCTGGCAAAGGCTCTCGGCCTCATCCATATAATGAGTGCTGAAAAGCACCGCGAGCCCTTTGGACCGAAGCTCCATCAGAAGTTTCCAAACGGTCCGCCTCAGATTTGGATCCAGGCCGACAGTCGGTTCATCAAAGATAATCGCTTTAGGGTTGTGCAATAGCGATAGAGCGAGAGCCAGTCGCCGCTGAGTACCACCGGAGAGTTCGCCAGTCCTGCGCCTGTATACTCCTTCAAGCTGAAATAGATCCAATAACTCCTCAGTCCTAACACGCGCTTCGCGCACCGACAGCCGGTACAGTGCGGCTTGAACTTGAAATTGGTCAATAACGGACATCAGCGGATCAAGCCCGGTACTCTGTAGAGCGACGCCGATGAGTGGACGTACGGCGGTGCGATCGCAAATAGGCACTCCAAAGATGAAGGCCTCACCGCTCGTTGGCCTGGTCAGCGTTGCAAGCATATTGAGGGTTGTACTTTTTCCCGCGCCATTTGCTCCAAGAAGGCCTACGATCTCTCCGGCCTCAACCTGGAACGATACCGCGCGAGCAGCCTCGGTACCGTCCGGATAGCGCTTAGTTAGGTGGTGAGCCACGATCGCAGGCGACATCTCGAATCTCATGATATTTCGTTGACGTGCTTCACAATAACTTCTGCTAGGCCGCCTACAGTGCGACAGTCCTGAATATCGATAGCTTCCTCCGGAACGACCCAGCCGTATTGCTCTTCAAGAAATACGACTAACTCCAAAAAGTCGAGCGAGTCAAAATATAGACACTTTTCATTCGGGTCGCCGCCTGGCCAGAACGAAGTAGACTCGCTGATCTCTTCCGGCGCGAGCCTAACACCTTTTGCGCGCAACGCTGCGGTTCGAATTCGGTCAACCACTAGGTCACGAGTTAATAGCGCGGGCGTAGTTGTTAAGGTGCTCATATCTGTTCCTGATGCTGCAATGCTTGTGATAACTGTGTCCATAGTTCCTCATTGGCTTGCTTAACTTCCGCACGAACCGACGGGGCGTCCTCGAGCACAGAATACCATTCAAGCCACTGTGCTGGATGCTCGGCGATATAAGCCGCCTGAGAATTTACAAACCTCTGAATCAATGTGTCATCCGAATCTTCTGTCTGAGATATAGGAGCACCGATCTTGAGGGTGGTTCCATCGTCCGTCATCTTCCAGAATAGTGGAAGACATGGGCGTCCGCTGAGCTTAGCAATCGTCTCAATTCCGGCAACAACGCTCATATCTCGGCCGAGGAACTCGGTTCTTGTCACCTGCACAGACGGTAGAACCACATCCAGGAGAACCCAAACCGACTTGCCCTGCTTCAGTGCCCGGGTCATCCTCACTGGCGCTGAGCGATCTGTCAGGTAGACAACATGATCGCTGATCCGTTCCGGCGATTTTTCAAGAAAGTCCACGCGAGCCTTCGAAATAAGGGGTGCAACAGGAGAAACCGCAAGGTGCAGAGCCATCAAAGGGTAACCAGTGTAGTGGAAGCATGAAAGGATGGCGGACCCTGCTGTGCCCAGTACCGCTTCTAGCTCACCAATATCATAGTGGGTTCGGGCATACTCGACGGCAGTCATCGGCGACGCCGTCATGAGCAGCTTGCAAACGAAGTGCGTCCAGATGAAGTTGCGGTATACTTCAGCAGCGACGCTCTCGATAGAACTAACATGTAAATCATGCTGCCCTATCGCCTTAGCGGTGGCACTTCGATAAAGGGAGCCAGCGGCATGACTGCGTCCCACCTGCTCGATGAATGACTCTGTCTCTGGACCGGCAAACGCCTCGCAACCGCGCTCTATCAAAGCCCGCGCAGCAGGTATTAGTTGGGAATCGGTGCTCATGAACGCCTCGGCTGCAATTGAATTCGGCCGTACAACTCGTGTTATAAATCCAACTTAACTTCCATAAGTTCAATGCGGTTTCCGAAAGGATCGCTTACATAAGTCCTCTCATACCCCTCTAGCGGTTCGTCATCGGCAACCTCGAATCCATTTGCTCGACAAGCCTTTGCAACGGCGCGAAGATCATACACTAACAGTGCCGGATGGGCCTTCTTCGCAGGACGGAACTCCTTCTCAACGCCAAGGTGGATTTTCACCCGATCATTGCCGAACCAGCAACCTCCGCGCTTCACCAGGTTAGAGGGCTTTGGATGCTCTCTCAGCTTCAAAACGTCTCGATAGAAATGGCGGGCACGGTCTTCCCCACCTGGCGGCATGGCGAGCTGAACATGATCAATCCCAATAATCGACACCTTTGACGTTAACTCCTTTTCATAAGTACATTGCGGTTGGCGAGCAAACCACAAAGACATCCCCCTCGTATCTTCTGAAATCATGGACGCAGCGTTTATCTTCGTCGATACCAAGATGCGCCCGATTGCATCGACACACTCTCACGCCTTGTGACCAAGCGGTTCACTAACACTTAAGGACTCCGGTTGGATCTTAGCCAGTATGTTAAGGCGTATAAGCGTGTCCCGAACCTGGGTTGCGTCTGGATTTAACGGAGCCAAGGGCCGGTCTTGGGAAGCCCGACGGAAGTTGGTGAGAAACGGCAACATGTCTACCCCAACGAACTCGGATAGGTTCTCGTGCCGGCCTTCACACAGCGCCCCGTAATCGATCTCAATCCGCTGCTGCGGTGAAACGGAATCTCGAAACGCGAGCCAGCACGAAGTCCAGTAGGCCCATTTTTTAGCTGCCGATGCTGCTTCGCTTGGATTCCAGGGTTTGTCTTTGCGCCAAGCGAGCATTGATGCGACTGCCTCACCGGGCTCACGGGTCAGGCAAACCCATCGAGCATCCGGAAACATAGCGCTGAGCCATGGCAAATCGAGAAGGTATTCGTTATACTTGTCACCCCACGGACCCAGGCCGTAGGCCTCTGCGCAGACGCGGCGAACTTCATTTACTATCGAAACCCTTGTAAGGCTCGCCCGCCGGGCACTGGCCTGAAGGGCTTCGTGGGTGCGTTTCAGCCACTCGTCTGCCCCTTCTCCTTGAGGAAGCAGACGGGCAAGGCCATGAGCGACTTCGTCTGAGCGGAGATGTTGTGCGTCTCGATCCTCAGGAGTCCACCATCTTCGCAGAAGATAAGGTAGCTTGCCATTAATAGTGAAGCACCCGCCAAGTGTGGCAATGGCCTTGGACATTGCGCCCCCCAGCGCAGTGGTGCCTGATCGCTGGGCACCCACGAGTAGGATTGGGTTCGTGCCAGTCACGCTCTGTTCTCCATTCGGGAAGTGACCCATCGGCTAAGAGTGGCCATGCAGGCGTTGCTTGCTTCATAGCCGCCGTCAGAGAAATCTTCTCCCCACGGCTCGTCGCGCTCAGTTGCGTTAAGTACCTTCTTGAGACGCCAGTGCGTCTCAAGCGAAAGGTAACCTTGATATTTACGTTCGGCCAGTGCGTCGAGAATTTTGGGCCAAGCCAGGTCCCCGCAGCCGAGTTCCACATAGCCGGTAGTGCCGAGCGGATCTTTGATATGCACATGGACGGGATCGGATGGGAGGAGATCCGTCAGGCCATCCATGCCGTTGCTGTTGCTGTTGCTGAAGCCAGCAAAGACCGTGTTGCCGGGATCCCAGAGAATGCCAAGGTTGGAACGCCGGAGATTGTCTAGTAACTCACGAGCAAGTGCGGCAGTTGGCGTGTTAGAGCGTGTCCCCGTCTCCACGGCCAGAGTTAGGCCATCCGTCGGCACCCGGGTTAGAACAGCATCCATTGCTGCCGCAGCTGCAACCACGTTTGGCTTGCCGTTACGGTAGAAGGAGAAGATGCGCAGGAGCCTGGTGCCGAGCGATTCACATTGCTCGATCGAGCGCACGAGCAGTGACTCACATTGGGCAAGTTGCGAAGCACTATAGGGTAACGGCGACTTGAACACCGGGCTGGCGAATGCTGCGATTGTGATTCCGCGATCCGTAGCCCTCTTCACGATATCGCGACATTGATGGAGCGAGAGCTTGTGAGGCGGAGTGTTCCACACAGAACGGACCTCAATAGCTTTGAAGCCCCGGAGACAACAAAGATCCAAAGCCTTATCCAGATCCTGGCTAATCTCGTCGGTCAGGATGCAGGGATGCATGATAATACCTCCTGAGGTAAATGGCTGGGCAGCGTGCCATGTGTTTCTGCAGTGAGTCGCCTCACCGTCCGAATATCCTGTTCCACAGTACCCGCTTTGGTTTCTATTGTGACTGGAACTTCGGCATCAGCTAGTAGTGCCGCAGTCCACCGAGACAATAAGGGAGAGGCGTCAAGGGCTACATGATGATAGTCGCCATTGCGAAGGCCGATGCCTTTGACCTGGACTGCTACGGCATGCCGCATCAGAAACGCTCGCGCATCATCCAGGCGGACTCTTTGTCGCACGAGTCCGAGAATATCCACTACGGCACCGATACGGTGCTCGGAGAGAACCGGGTTGAGCTGCGCGAGCGAAGGAGAGGCAGCATGAGGCTCAACTGCGAGCTGCACGTCTGGTCCCCAATCAGTGCGAAGATGCTCTATGTCATCGGCAAAGCGGCGGATAGATGTGTCGTCGTCAAGAGGTTCAACGAATAGACGAAGTGGGATGCCACGCTTGATGATTGAATGCATGAGTTCCGGCGATACAGACATCTCTGTGAAACCCGCGCCGAGGTGGGCGCTGACGCCGACAAACGTGATTGGTAGCTCGTCTGCGATCAGATCAAGATCCGGTTGCCAACATTGGCCCCGTCCGGCTCGCAGGTCGATGCAGTCGGCCCCGACAGCAGCAGCGCGGCGCAGCAGATCTTGCGCGGACTCGTGTGGAAGACTAGATGAGGAAACTCCGATGAGTGGACTCATACTCCATTCTCTGTGGCTGCAATCGTCCGTACAGCTTCAAGGACTGCAGTGACACCTCGCGTGCGCGCGATCGAATAGCGGTCTGAAACCGCTTCGCCTCTAATTGCTTCCCACCAGTCTTTGTAGACGAGGGCTCGCAGATTCGGTGTGCGCAGATGGGCTGGGTACTCCACAGAGCCATCGCGGTATTCGGTTTTCGCATCCGTAATGAGCAGAGCGCGGTCCCCATCAACCACATAAAGACGCTCCGCTCGCGGGGCCGGGTGCGCACTGGTTAGTACGGTCATCAGTGCGCCATTCGCGAACCTGATAGCGAGTGCAGCCCGGCTATCAATATGGGCCGCGTCGCGGCAATCGGTTAGTCCGACCACGGAGCTTGGTGTGCCTAGCAGTTGACACGCCAAGTCAATGTAATGAACTGCGAGGTGGGCCACGTGACCGCCTCCAGACCGGTTTGGATCATGCCGCCAGGGTTCCGAGAGATAATGTCCGCTTGGTCGATCTCTTGTGACCTCGATCGTGGCGCAGGAATTATTTGTCCAAACGTTGGTAAGGGCTGCGGCGGGGATTCGCCCACGGTGCTGAAGCATAGCTAGTGCCGGCCTACCCACAGCCTCGGCAGCCGCAACGATAGCATCCAATTCCTCAATTGTGCGCGCCACTGGTTTCTCGATGAGGACGCTTTTGCCAGTGCGGAGCGCGGCGATGGCTAGCTCAGCGTGCCCATCGGGCGGAGTGCAGATCGAAACGCAGTCGATTTGCTTGTCACCGAACACCTGGGCGCCAGTTAGGACTTCCGCGCCGTTCTTCTTGGCGAACTCGCTGGCACGGGTCCCGTTCTGATCGACAACGGCAACGATGCGTGCAGCAAATCCATTACTACGCCCTGCAATGGCCAAGGCTTCAACATGCTGCTGGGCAGCCTTGCCACAACCGATGATCGCGATGCGCAAGACGTCAGGTGGTTTGCTCATGAGACTTTACTGGCTTTCAGATTCGCTTTCGCGGCGCACAAAATTGCGGCCGCTTTGAAGTCCTTCGCCGATAGGCTGAATCCCGTCAGGACGCGATCGTGTCGCTGCTCGGCCGCACAGATAGACGCAATCTAGAGCGACGTTGAGCAATCCGGCAGGTAGGTCCTTGCCGGTCACTGCTTCGCGGACACCTTTGCTTAGCCTTACCAAAGGGCTACTTTTTAAAGAAGAGTCATCGAGCTTTCCTGCTCGCCATGCTTCACGGATTGCGATACGCAAACCTTTTGAGTTGCGGTGCAAGATGTACATCTCAGGAACGAAATGGCATTTGTGGCCCTGTGCCTCAAGGCGCCGCAAGAGAAGCTGGTCGCTCATCACCGCCACGTCAGGAAAGCCATTGGCGCCTTCCAGCAGGTACCTCCACACAAGCGAATTGCCACCAGCGAGAAATGGCACGACTTGCCCGGGTAGAAGGCGAGCATACCTGCGGTCATAGCGCAGTTGTCGAGCACGAGATACAAGTCCTTGATCAAAACGATATACCGGGCCTGTAATCGCGCCACGATCGCGTGTGAGTTCGCGGTGTGCTACATCGAGCCAACCGGGACAAAGGCGCGCGTCGTCGTCGATGAAACCAACCGCATCGACATCTTCCGCGAGCGCCGACATTGCCAGGTTTCTCGAGGACGCGGCGCCGCATCGCTGAGAATTGCGCAAGAGCAGCACCGGTATTGCTGCCAACTTCTTCGGGACCGAAACAGGCGGCATTGAACCATCATCAACTACGATGATCTGAGACAATACCCTGTAATCGGCCTCTCGAGCGATCGATAGGAGGCAAGCATCAAGGTCCTCCATCCTGCCCATGGTAGGAATGATTAGTGCGATTCGGCCCATGTACGTCTCCATTCAGTAATGCAGGGTTCCCACCGCTGGGGTTCATCAGCGGGTAAGTATGTTCGGCGGATCCGATGCGGCGCCTTGTTCCAAGGGGTAGCAGTTGTCTTGATGGATCCGAAACACAAGGTCGGAAATCGCAGTTCGCCACGCGGAAGCTCGCCGTAGGGATACGCCAACCAATCCGGCGCTCCGGGCAACTGTTCTTGAAGTAAACGCTGTGCGTTATCAATGTTTAGTTGCGCTGCAGGAAGAGACAATTGGCTGTAATGAACATGCGCGGAGCCGTGACTGGCAACAATATGCCCACGCCTCGCTAGCTCCCTGAGCTGTTCCCATGTCAAATGCTGCAGCGAACCCCGCACGGGGTGCTGTTCAATTCTGCCTACGAGATCTGTACTGACAAACACAATAGCGTGCCAACCCCGCCGCTCCATGATGGGCAGGGCATAACGAATAACGTCCTCGTATCCATCGTCAAAGGTTAGTAGGCAAGCTGGCTCAGAGTGACCGGACATCTTCATCACGCGAGGTAATGTGTGAGGGGATAAAGGTGCGAGCTGCTCGCTAACTTGGGCCAGCGCGCGATCAAACGCCGCAGGGGAGACTGACGTGTAGTGTCGAATGGTGGGATGAACGTGGTGGAAGTAGAGTACAGTTGGCCAACCGGGCGCGGATCCCACCTCGGGAGGAAGAATTGTGGCCGCCCCATCATGAGTTTTGAGGCGCGGATAGGATGATATCGACGGTTGACCGAGATCTACCCATGACTGAGTGGGCGCACTCACTTGTTCAGAGGCGTCATTTCGATGTGTATGAATCGATGGCGGCATGACCAATCCTTTCACTCATTGTTGTTCTGAAATCGCAAGCCGATATGGGCCAGTCGTTCGTAGGTTGCAGCCAGTCGGCATTCAGCACCGCCACGTCTGGGCACCCTAGCAGCTTCATTGTCCGGACAAGTTCGTCCCGAAAGAGATCAAGTACCCACTCCACACCGGGTTGGCCTGAGCAGGCGAGTCCGTAGAGGAAAGGGCGTCCGATAAAGACGGCTCGCGCTCCAAGGCATAATGCTTTGGCCACGCTACTGGCGCGGCGAATACCGCCATCTAAGTAGACTTCGAATGAATTGCCCACGGCCGCAACAATCTCGGGCAGAACTTCGATCGTGGCTGGCGCGCCGTCAAGCGCCCGTCCCCCATGATTGGAAACTATGATTGCGTCGGCGCCGGCATTGCGGGCCGCAAGGGCGTCTGACCCGGTGAGAACTCCCTTTACCAGAAGGGAGCCTGGCCACTTGCGTCTCATATCCTCAATGTCATCCCATGTAAAGCGTGCCGACCGGCTCATCGCATTGGAGGAGAGTGTTCGCATTGTGCCTGAAATGGCAGCTTTTTGCTTGCGCGCGGCTGCAAGCATGCGAAAGGTCCAACGTGGCCGCGCGAGAGCCTGTGCAGCGAGGTTGGCTACAAGTCCACTCGTAAATCGAACTGGCGGCACCACTCCGTTGCGTAGATCTGCTTCGCGAAGACCCGATGGGGGGCCGTCAAGGGTGACCACCAGGCCCGTGAATCCTGCGTTCGCTGCTCGCTCCATAAGATCCTGCACAACGCAGCTGCCACCCGATGATGAGATCTGGAACCAGTGCGGCCCGGGTGCCTGTCTAGCCACTTCTTCAAGTGGGCACAATGCCGTCCGGCTTAGAATTGCAATGGTTCCAGCCGCAGCTGCGGCACGCGCTACTCCTACTGCGCCATCGGGATGGACAATTTGTTCCATTCCTGCGGGAGCCAATAGCAAGGGCATCTTCACCCGTGAGCCGAGCACGGTCGTAGTAAGGTTCGGCTCCACATCAACACCCATGCGAGGGCGTAGCCTCAGACTACGGAAGGCACTCACGTTCTCATTGAGGGTTACCTCGTCTTCGGCTCCTCCTTCGATATACGAAAAGAGCGCCTTAGGCAGAATTCTAGAAGCGCGATACTGGGCGTCACTGAGGGTTAGTGCCACTTTGCGTTTCAACAAAGCCATTCTTACCTCCGCACCACTGCGAGAGGGCCATGAGCAACCACGCCATCGCGCCATTGAACCGTAAATTCGCGTAGTAGATCAGACGGGAGGGACATCAATGCGCGGATGAGCGCCTGCCCCTCTATTCGCGCCAATGCCGTGCCTGGGCAGAGATGTGGTCCGTGACCGAAGCCAAGATGGCTGCGCTTGCTGGTGAGGTCTAAGTCGCCTGGCGAGGGAAACCGCTCGGGGTCCAGATTGGCGCTTTGCAGATCAACCCACACGAGTTCACCCCGTTTGATTGGCCTATCGACAAATAGGCCGTCTGCAGCCGCGAATCGCGCAACCATTCGCACGGGAGAGCATACACGTATAACCTCTTCGAACAGTACCGCTGGCGTTGACTGTGCTGCTTTGTGGAATTTCTCTGGATTCTCTACTGCCCAGGCAATGACGCAACCGAGTTGATTGAGCGGGTTTTCATATCCTCCGTGCAGCACCACCACCGGGGTGGATCGCGCCAGCTTCAACGAGATGCTTCCGTTCTGTGCAGCCTCCTCCAAGACGGCGTGAAGGCCCGTTGCACGTCCGGTTACGCCGTCCCGCTCGAATATAAGTGCGGCCCGCATAGCGGAATTTCTGACTCGTAGTCGCATGGAGTCCGATAAATTAGGCTCCAGCATTCCAAGCATTTCCCTCGACAGTCCAGCAAGTTTGACTCGATGCGCATCCGGAACATCCATAAACGAGAGGATACCTTCGAGAACAATCGGCTCTGCCAGGTCCATGACAAGGTCGGCATCCGATTTGCCCAGCACTGACTTGACGCATTTCTGGCTCGTGTTTTCGATGCGCAGAGCAAGCTGATCGAGGCGTGTTCGAGTAAAATAGGACCCCAAAAGACGACGGACCTCTTGATGGGAATCACCGTCCATCAGAAGCAGGTTGTTTGTTGTTTCCGATGCCAGGCCGGCACGCAACGGATCGGAAACCAACTCACGTCCTGACAGTGCAGCCCTGCATTGATCCCAGCCGCGCACGTGACAAGATTCGCCAATAGAGAACTCTTTAGTTGGCAAAACACTAGTCATCTGAACAGTTTCGTCGGCATTCATGACTGTGTTTCCTTCAATGAATAGATCCCGGCAGAATCTTGAGTTCTTGCGCCTGCACCTCAGCAAGGAGAGGACGGCGTCTGATCTTTCCGCTGGCTGTTAGCGGTAGTGCGCCCGCCCTTGTGAGGAGAATTCGGGACGGCGCAACCCCGATGCGGACGACAACCTGCTGCTTGAGTTCTTGAGCCAGATGGCTCACGCGCATTTGTTCTGTGAAGGCGGGCTCGCACTCAGCGACGAGAGTCAGGGCGCCTTGCTCCGGCAGAGCCACAACCCGTCCCCTACGCACGCCGGTTACCTCGCCGGCGCACGCTTCAATATCTATCGCGTATACATTGCGACCGGCAACATGGAACACGTCATCGATACGCCCCAGCACATACAACTCTCCATCTCGTAATACGCCTAAGTCGCGGGTATGGAACCATCCCTCTGCGTCAATCAGGGGCGAGTGGTCAGCGTAATGGTCGGCAATTGAAGGGCCTTTTACAAGTATTTCGCCACTGTAATCACCTTCAATTCGCACCTCATAGCCTCTAAGAGGGGAGCCACAGCTGACAATTTGCGGGTAAGCCCCAATTCTTTCCGTGATCAAATTAAGATCAGGTACCAGAGATTCAAGCTCTTCAGCATGCCAGTGTGCATCGGGCCGGGTTCCTGTGACTGCAAGTACGGCCTCCGCCATGCCATAAGAGGGTCGAAGCGCGATGGGATTGAAACCGCTCTCTCGCAACACGTTTGCGAACTTTTCGAGAGCGCTGGTTTGGATCGGCTCGCCACCCGCGATGCATGTGCGCAGACGCTTAAGGTCGTAAGTCTGTCCACTGCGACGGGCAACCATTTCGAACGCGTAGTTGGGCGCGGCGGTGAAGGTCGACTTGAACTGCTCACACGCGGCTAACCAGCTGCCAGGGCTGCGCACGAAAGAATGCGGGGTCATGAGCACAAAATCCTGACTGCCGCTCCGTTGCTGGGCAGCGCCCGCGAGTGTCCCAAGAAACATTCCTATGAGGCCCATATCGTGCGACAGTGGCAACCACGAACACGCACCGTCATTTTTGTCTGGCTGCAACCATTCGAGCATCGCTTGGAGATTGGCAACAATCTTGTACCCTGGAAGCACGATACCCTTGGGGTCTGCCGTGCTACCTGATGTGAATTGGGTTAAAGTGAACTTGCCTGGATCGGCGGATTTTGTTTCTCGCAATGCAAGAGCGTCATCAAAGGAGAGAAACGCGACCTCCTTTACAGGCGGCAACGTTTTTAAGAGAGAGTTATCCAACAATAATGTGTCCGCGCCGGTCATCGCGCTGATGCGTTGCAGGAATTGACAGTACCAGTCAAGATTGACCCCTCCGGGTGGCATCGGTACCGATATAAGGCACTGTCCTGTTGCGATCGCACCGACGACGATCGTAGCGCACGCACTGCTGTTGTTCAACACGATGGCGACCGGCGCTTGGCCAGATCTCCGCAATCCACCCGCGACTTCGCCACGCTTCCACATTTCTCCATAGTCAATCGAATTCCGTTCGGCGGGAAAATGAATGCGTAAGTTATTTGCTGCTGGTGCGATGAGATCTGCCAGTGTCATTTGCACTCCGAAAGATAAGGTCTATGAGTATCATTGTGTTCTTAACATACGGATGCTTGATATTCCGGCTGCTCCGTATGGAGATCCATCTGAGAGAGAAGTGTGCGAGCGAGGCCCGCGAAATCTCCGCCCTTCTGCAACTGGAGAATCGAACATTCGATGCCAAATTTTGTCTGAATCCCCGCCTGGAGTTCGACGGCCATGAGTGAATCAATCCCCATATCCATCAGCGGAATGTTCAGATCGATCTTGTCGACCGGTATGCGCATGATTTCGCTCACCAGGCCTGCAACTGCCCGCCCGGCGATTTCGGTACGCTCATTTGGCGACGCTTTGAGGAGGATGGATCGGAGGCTGGTCGAAGAGTCTAAATCTGCTGTATCGCGCTCCTTGATAATGGAAGCAAACTTGGGAGACGCAGCTGTTGATGGGTGACTGCGGCGCCACACGTCCCAGTCAACGTCCATGAATCCAATTTGCGGATGAGAATCCCGCACCGCAAGCGATAGCGCCGCCATCGCATCTCGTGGGGCAATCAGATTAATGCCAAGCCGGGCCAAATGCGCTTCGACCACCTTATTCTCTGCCGCCATGCCGATATCGGCGATTGCTCCCCAGTTGATGCTGGTCGCGATTAACCCCATCGACTGCCGGTGATGAGCGAGCGCATCGAGAAATGTGTTAGCGGCTGCATAGTTTGCCTGACCGGCATTACCAACAAGAGCGGAGATCGAAGAAAAAAGGACAAAGAATTGCAGGTCCATATCCAGAGTATTCTTGTGCAGCAACCACGCTCCAGCAGCTTTCCCTGCCACCACTCGGCGAAACCGATCTGCGTCGAGATTGATCAAAATGGCGTCATCAAGAACACCGGCCGCGTGCACAATGCCGCCGAGCCGCGGCATACTGGTCTCGATAAATCCGAAAGTTTCGGAGACCTGATGCTCATCGGCGACATCGGCCACCCGTACCACGACGCTGATACCTTGGGACTTCAAGTCTTCGATTACCCGTTGCGAGCGAGCCGAGCGCGCTCCACTCCGACCGAGAAGCAGAAGGTGACGGGCTCCTTCACGCGCCATCCACTTTGCGACTTCAAGACCGAAACCACCGCACCCCCCAGTAATCATGTAGGTTGCATCCGGTTTCACAACAGAGATCGACCGTCTTTCAGGCACAACATGAAGGTCGCTCGTGTCTTCAAAAGAAATGACGATCTTACCGACCTGCTTTGCCTGAGCCATGCGGCGAAATCCTTCCGCGATCTGGGCCACAGGTATTACTTCAATCGGAATCATTGTGAAGTCACCAGTGCCAAAACGCGTCCACACATCTTTCAGGAGCTCCCGAATTCTATCCGGCTGCTCCGTCATAATTCGATCGAGATCGAATGCCATAAAGCTAAGATTGCGATTGAATGCAAGCATCGGAAGACGCGAGTTTTCGACGATGTCGCGCTTCCCGATTTCGATGAAACGACCCAGTGGAGCAACAACCGAAAGGCTCTTAAGCAATGCCTCTCCCGAAAGGGAGTTCAGTATCACGTCAACGCCGCCGCCCGAGGTTAGCGCCATAACTTCATCGGCAAAGTCAAGAGTGCGCGAGTTTAGAACATGATCGACGCCGAGAGATCGAATGTAGTTACGCTTTTCTTCACTGCCAGCCGTTGCAATAACCCTTGCACCAAGCCACTTTGCAACCTGGATAGCAGCAAGGCCGACGCCGCCGGCGGCAGCATGAATCAAGACAGTTTCACCCTTCGTCAAGTGCGCGAGATCATGAAGCGCATAGTAGGCCGTCATAAAAACGACTGGAATACTCGCCGCTTCCGCAAATGTCATCGAAGCCAGCTTGGGAACAGCAAATAGGCTATCGACCGGTACCGTCACATGGGAACTGAAACTGTTCTGAAGCGAGGCAACCAGAGAATCTCCCACACGATAGCTCGTTACGCCTTCTCCAACGGCCGATACGATTCCCGCAGCCTCGATCCCCAGTCCGGTGCCGTGATAACTCCGTTCAAGAGCCTTTGCTGGAAGCAGCGACATCGCTTTCAATACATCTTTGAAATTCAAGCCGGCCGCGAGGATCTGGATCTCGATCTCTCCTTGACCCGGCGGCCGGCGCTGAATCTCGTGCAACTTCAGACTCTCGATGCGTCCCGGCGTACCTATCTTAAGGCGGAAAGCCTCGGCATCGGCGGCAGCGATAGTGGGTTCAAGCGGAGCATCGCCTGCGGGATTCTCGATAACATATGGAGCCAAGCGATAGACATAACGCCCAGCGCCGCGCAAGCCAATTTCAGTTTCGTTACTGTCACAAAGCAACTCTTCAGCAATTTCTGCTGCAATCTTGCTACTCGATTCAGTATCGATATCAATCAGTGTACAGCGCATTTCCGGATGCTCCGTAAACGCTGTTCTCGCAAGCCCAATCATGGTTGCCTGCGACACGCAAACGGCATCGCCTTGCACGATGGCCTGCGCCCCGTTTGTTATGACATAGACTCGGGGCGCGTCGCCCTCCGGCCTTTGGGCAATCGCCTTCATGAGCGACAGAAAGATAATAGCCGAGCGGCTATCGGTTGGACATGCACTGTTTTCTACGTCATTCAGAGGCCACAAGTAAACAATCCTCTGAAAATCCGAGTGCTCGGTAAACGCGCGCTCAATTTCTCCGCTGACTGAAGCACTCGAAATAAGCTCGATCTCTGCTTCGGGAATCCGCAATAACAGTTCCTGAGCGACCTGCTCCCCCACTACACCCTCATCCGTGAAGAGCATCCATCGGACTGCGTTGCTTTGAGCGGTTGATCTGTCCCTGTCAGTACGAATCCATTCCGGCCGATAAGTGCACCGCTTGATCCATTCCGCAGGATCCCGATTGACGGATGGAAGAACACGACATTCGATGCCGGTTAGTTCGGCAATGATTTCACCATTCTGATCGCACAGACTGATGTTGCCTTTAATGGACCCTTCACTGACGTTAACAACCTCCGCGTGGCTCCACCAGGTATTCGGCGTACCCCCGCGCCAAGTAATACGCTGCACACCGACTGGCACGTAGGCATGCGCTGGACCCTGATCCGTGTCGATAGCCGCGACGAGAGATTGAATGGCTCCATCCAGCAGCGCAGGATGAAGTTTGTAACCATTCGTCGTGCCATTCGAATGTGCGTCTCCCTTAAGTTCCGAGACCGCTTGTCCCTTGCTCCGCCACAACCGTTCAACTCTTTGGAACGGCTCGCCGTACTGAAGGCCGAATTCTGCCAAACGCGCATAGAAGGCCGTCTTATCGATTGTTTCCTGGCACGCGTTTTTGATTTGTTCAATAGGTATCCGCTTGGATTTGGTCGAAGAAGCTTCAGAAATGCGGCCCGTAGCGTGCAATGTCCACTCAACTGAATCACCGTCCGATCTGCTGAATACTTTGTACTCGCGCGTGCGAGAATCAAATTGCGTGCGAACGAGGCCTTGATTCTCAGCCGAGATCACGAGCGCCCTTAGAATTTCAACGTCTTCTATGGCACCGATTACATCAGGCTTTGCACTCCCGAGAAGCGAGTGAATTGCTAGCCCCTGCTCTAAGAAACCACTCGCTGGAAATAAGGCAGTATTATCTACCACGTGACTGCTCAGGTATCCTAGATAAGTCAAGCTGAGATCGTTTTCCCAACTCGGATCAGGACCTGCAACTCGCATGCCAAGGAGTGGATGATCCGGTCTGCCGAGGCGATCAGCTACCGAGGTTGCCGACTCCGGAAACCATAACCGCTCGCGCTGCCATGGATAAGTTGGAAGCTTCACTCGGCGTCCACTGCCACCCGATAGCGCAAGCCAATCAGCATTGTGACCTGCTACATACAATGATGCGATACACCGTCGGAGCATCATTCCTTCGGGTTCTTCTCGACGCAGACACGCCATTACCGCGTCATCCTGGCCATGATGACGGAGACACTCCTTTATTGAAGCCGCGAGGACAGGATGAGGTCCGATCTCCAGGAATTGCGTAAAGCCGTCCGCCACGATGCTATCACTTGCATCAGCAAATAGTACCGGTTTACGGATGTTATTGCACCAATAGCGAGCATCACAAGGGCCGCCATATAACCGGCCCGTTACTGAAGAATAAAATGGAACCTGCGGCGGATGCGATTGCACTTCCTTGAGAGACTCGTGCAATTCGGGTATAAGATCATCCATGTGCTGACTGTGGTAAGGAATATCCCCCTGTATAAAGCGATTGAACACGCCGCGATTTTCAAGCCCAGCAGCAATCTCCTGGAGGGTCGCCGCGCACCCGGAAAATGCAAGCGAGGACCGACTATTCACGGCTGCCACAGAGACGAGTTTGTCATATCCTAAGATCAGAGACTGAGCATCGTTCAAGCTAAGTCCCACAGCCAGCATACGGCCCTTGCCAGACACTCGCATTTGAAGACGGCTGCGATGGAAAATAACACTAACGGCGTCCTTGAGTTCGTGGACTCCAGCAGCATGTGCGGCGGCTACTTCACCGGCGCTGTGGCCGACAATTGCCCCCGGCGTAATTCCCCATGATCGCAGCAGGGCCGTAAGTGCAACTTGAAGGAGAAAATTCGCCGGCTGCGCAACTTGCGTCTCATTCATTCGCGACGACACCTTATCCACCCGCATCTCCGCCAGAAGTGACCAACCGGATAGGGATTGAAATATCTGATCAACGGCGAAGGCTGCCTCTCTGAACACGGGTTCATTGGCAAGTAGTTCTTTTCCCATTCCCCACCATTGAGGTCCCATACCTGTGAAGACGAACACGGGTCCGCGAGTCGGTCGAGCAGAGAGTTTCCCGTAAACGCCACTGTCCGTTTGACCCTGTTCTCCGAACGCGGTGAGGGCATCGACCATAGCCTTGTTCGAGCTGGCCACCACCGCCAGCCTGTGGTTGTGGTGTGCGCGACCGATGGAAGCGGAATAGCACACATCGGGCAGATTTACTCCGCTACTACAGAGCAAATCCGCATACGAACGCGCAAGCGCGGCCAGTGCGCTAGGATGTCTCGCCGACAAGGGAAGGACGTATGGGCAATCCATATTACTGAGGCTGTTGCTGTAGGATGACATGTGCGTTACTCCCTCCATATCCGAACGAATTCACCCCAGCGTATGCGGGACAATTACCTTCAGGCATCGGCTCTTGACTGCGCGGGACGCGGAGTCCAAGAGGTTCAAATGGGATTTTGGAATTTAAATTCTGCAAGTTGGCTTGAGGAGGAATCTTACTATGGTGCAAGCAAAGCGCAGCTTTGGTCACGCCCGCGATTCCAGCTGCCGCTTCAAGATGTCCAATCGCGGCCTTAACGGATCCCACGATACATGGATTCTTCCCGTTTCTGCCTGCCCCGAACGTCTTACCGAGAACAGAAACCTCGGTCGGATCTCCCAAAGCCGTTCCTGTGCCATGAGCTTCGACATATCTCACCTGGTCAAACGGCACCTCCGCTTGCGAGTAAACCTGACGAATAAGTTCTTCCTGAGCGTCGGGGTTTGGCGCAGCGATGCCGTTCGTTCGACCGTCATGATTGACCGCAGTCCCGCGAACAACCGCATAAATCTGATCCTGATCCCGGATCGCCGATACAAGCGGTTTAAGCAGAACAAGCCCGGCACCTTCACCGCGGGCATAACCGTCAGCAGCTTCGTCAAATGTTTTGCTGAAGCCATCTCTGGCTAAGAACTGTCCTTTCGCCATAACGATCCAATAATCTGGGATCAGCATTACATTTACCCCACCTGCGAGTGCGAGTGAACACTCACCTCGACGTAATGCCTGACAAGCGAGATGAAACGCAACAAGTGATCCCGAGCATGCCGTATCAACAGACATACTAGGACCGCGAAAATCAAAACAGTACGAAAGCCGGTTAGCCAGCATCGTCATTGATGAACCCATTGCAGAGTGCGAGCTGAGCTTCGTACGGTTAAATGGGCTCGACTGCATAATCAAAGAGTCGAGGGTGAAACCAGCTACGAACACGCCTGTCGAGCTACCTGAAAGCTTGTCCGGCGCGATGCCAGCATCTTCAAAAGCTTCCCATGCAACCTCGAGTAGGAGCCTCTGCTGGGGATCCATCCACATGGCTTCGCGCGGCGAGATACCGAAGAAGTTAGCGTCAAATTCGTCCATCGCTCCTCGGAGAAAGCCGCCCGTGCGTACGTATGTTGTTCCTGGATGCTTAGGGTCAGGATTGTAGAATTTGTCAGGATTCCAGCGTACATCGGGGACATTCCCGATCGCTGTACGACCGGAGCAAAGCAAGTCCCAATACTCTGACGGGCTGTCGGCGCCAGGAAACCGTACTCCCATACCGATAATTGCTAAGGGCTGATCCACTGCTGAATTCACTATTTAGTCCTCCTGAGTTTAGCTTTCCAGGGAATCCTCGATGTCCTTGCTCCCAAATACATCTGAAATGCAGATAATAGTTGGCCGAATTTCGATAACATTCCAGTAGATCGTTAACTATTCCTGATTTATCTTCTTTTCGCGATATTAACTGTCCTCGCCGTTACCAAGATAACCATGGGCCGCTCTAGTTTGATGCTGGAAGGCGTGTAGGCTCAGAACATCAATGATAGGATTGGGGTAACAGGTTGTAATCGTCCTCAACGGCTGATTCGCTTTTGTTTTGCAATTCGTCCTTCACCGGTAGGATACTCCGCTAATATGTTGGAGATAGGACTGGGGCTAGAGATACATTAGAGTATGAAAGTGCAACTGAATACTGGTATCGGCTCACGGGCGGTGTCCAGATCCAGCCGGAGCAACCCACTCAGCGAGGACCGTAACGGCCAAGGATCGCTTAAGAAGAGGCAGTGAAACCACTAATCTGCTTCCTTTTGTACATCGAAGGAAGGTTCCGCACATGCCTTTGAGCGGACCAGCCGTCAGGCAGATTCTCTCTCCAGTATGAATATATGGAATCGGTTCAACCGGCAGGGGCGCATCAGTGATGGTGCGCACCACAGCAATCTCATGATCCTCGATTGGCGTTGCATTGCCACCGTGGCCGACAATCCGAATCACTCCCGGAATGCTGTATAGCTTGGGACCGGAGTGGAGCTTCAGGAAAGTAAAGAGGTACCCAGGAAATAGGGGCGGCCCTCCGCTGAATTTGTTACGCGGAGATTTATTCCTCGATGCTCTGTGTATCGGAAGGTATTCTTCCACTCCGAGCTCTCTAAGACGGTTCGATACAGCAATTTCATAGTTGGGACGCACATGAAGCGCATACCAGCGGGCCTCGGATGGAGCTAAAGTCATCAGCTGGAATCTCCTTCTTCGACTCAAAATTCCGGCAGTTATTTCGATCCTGAGGCAGATTGCAGAGAGAAGCACACTTGCGCCGAAAAGATTAGCGATTGCGGCACGAATGCCCGTGATTCCCTAGGCGTTGCCAAGACTAACTGTCCAAGATTAAGTTCGCGCAGTTCCAGAAGCACAGTGTGGCCTACGTGGTGACACGCAGGTGTGTGGCCGGAGCAGATTATTGTTGTTTAGGATTTGTTGGAGTGGCAGTCACATGGAACGGAAGTAGAAATCTCTGCCCGAGCAACTCGCTGGAAATATATTTGGGCAGACTGCCGTCCTAATCCTGCTGTGGAAAACTCTTCAATTAGGTTCAACTGCTGCGACGAATACGGACCCGGCCGCGTACGCGACTCCCATGGTAACCGGAGGAGATAATTTGCGTTTCGTTAAAGGCCGTAAAAAGGTTACCGAAATACGAAAAGAGGGGAACCTCGGTAACACTGATACCATTTTTGCCTATACAGGAACTCTTGTCAAGCTAAAAAGAGAAATATTTCAACACTGAATGCGTCGGGAGAAAGAGGCTCGATTGGGACCAATCGCATCAGAAGAAGGGTTGAGCCTGGATATGACGCGGTGGTTTGAACTGGCCTATCTGTTTCCGGATCTTTCGTTTTCCGGTGCCTCGTTATCCGAAAGTGCTCGATTTTTCATCCCGCTCATCTAGAAATTGAACACACTCAGAATTATTGCGAACCGCCCCCATCCCAGTTCTGCTGAGAGGAGTTACAGTTTTGCAGACCTCGCTGTTGGCAGAGTGCTCGCTCTTCGTATACGCATTCCCATACTTTATGATCGCCTTATGTCGGCGTGGCGCTTCAGTTTTTGCTGCACCCAGGCCGGCGCGCCCGTATCGTCTAAGCAAGAACGGAACGTGTGATGGAAGATATCCGATGAGGCGAATGGCAAGGATATGTTTTTCTGCGAAAGACGACAGCGCAGAATTTAATACTCATAGATTCCTCCCATTAAGACCGTATTCAGCTTCACTGAGGGAAAGCATACCTAAAACACACGCCGAACTGAAACATCAACGTCATACCGCGACAAGAAGGCTCTCGGCAAATGGCCATTCAACGTCCATCCATTGCGCAACGCACTTGAAGCCGGTGCGGTCAGCCATTTCTGCGGGTTCGTTCCTCCCATACTTGTAACAGCTTTCAGTCCATATCGTCTCATCGCAACGAAGCGTGAAATTGGTTTCGTCAATGGTAAAAGTCTGGGATGCAATAGATCGGAGATGCATCTCAATTCGGCGTTCCCGTGTATTGAAAAGAGCGACGTGTTCAAATCGGGATAAGTCGAAGTTTCCTCCAAGCTCTCGATTAACGCGGGCCAGAAGGTTGAGATTGAAGGCCCCGGTCACACCAAGTGAATCATCGTAAGCGGGAATAAGTTGGGCCAATGGTTTTTCAAGATCAGTGCCGAGCAACATGCTGTCGCCAAGCTCCAGCGTCCGGCGAATCTTGCGCAAGAACTCCTCGGCAGGCACGCGATCAAAGTTGCCGATCGAGCTACCCAGGAATAGCACCACAACGGCATCGCCTGGTTTGCGGCGAGCAACAGCTCTACTCAAGCCGTCAAGGTACTCAGTCTCGAAGCCCAGGATACTGACGTGCGCCATATCATCGAGTTCGCGTTCGCAACGCACCAGAGCTGAGGATGATATTTCAATTGGGCAGTAAGTCATCGACTTATGGTGGGCAAGTGCCTCCAGTATCTGGCGTGTCTTTCGGCCGCTGCCGCTTCCAAGTTCAACGACCATACCATGTGCCGTGAGATGCTCAGCTATGTCGTCCGAGTGCTCCCGTAGAATCCGCTCCTCCGCCCTCGTCAGTCCATATTCGGGGAGCCGAGTGATCGCCTCAAACAAGGCAGAGCCAACATCGTCATAAAGATATTTCGACGGTAACTCCTTTTGTCCCGCTCGTCCCAACCCACTCCGCACGTCCTGTGCGAATGAGTTGACAGTCATTGTTGCTCCATCGCGGATCAGCATACCGTCTCCCTTCAATTCTCTACGCAGCGGAAAGAGGCGTACACGTATGGATAGTGCGGCTGGAACCAGTTACGGAACGAACGGCGCAACAAACACGCAGCAGTCCGTGGCGAGGCACCCTTAGCAACGTAATGATTTTCGTCAAAGAAGTCTGCCGAATAGCCTTTGTAAAAGGGAAACGGCTCAAAGCGGGGGTAAGGCGCAAAGAGCGAAGCGGTCCATTCCCAACCGTTGCCGAGAGGTTCCTCCAACCCGAATGCGCTCCGTCCATCGGGATAGCTGCCCACAGCAACCGGGTCCCAACGCTCGAAGTCAAAGTTACCGCGCCCGGCATCGGGAGGCGCATCGCCCCAAGGATAGACTCTCTCTACACCGCTAGGCGTTCCGTAAGCGGCACGATGAAATTGAGCTTCGGTGGGTATGTCCTTCCCGACAAAACGCGCATAAGCTGCGGCTTCCGCATGGCTGACGTAGACCGGCCAGTCGAGGGGCAGCGGCACTTCTTCAAACATTGCCCGATAGAACCACTGGTCTTGTCTCTTGAACCACAGACGGGGATGGCCGATCTGTTGTTCCTTGATCCAGACCCAGTCCTCAGCGCTCCAGAGATGCCGATCGTCATATCCGCCTTCGCGCATAAATTGAAGGAACTCTCCATTCGTGACCTTGGTTGCGCCAATCGCGAAGGCCGACACTTCGATGGAATGCTCTTCAAACTCATTGTCCCAACCGAACACATCTCCGCCCCGCGGGATTCCCAGCTTGGCAAATCCTGCCGGGATGTCGATCATCCGGGAAGCGATTGGCGATCTGGGTCGATGCGAAATCACAGCGCGATAATTGCACGGCACATTCTTCCGATCGAGACTCAGTTGGTGCAACATGTAGGCCAGGGTCTCTGCGTGCATCAACCGATGTTCGATCGCCACGTTCAAGATGACTTCCTGAGGGTATTGCCAATGGTTCGTTGCGGTCTGCGAATCGCTGTTAAGGATTTCATCAATTCTCTGGCGGATGCGAAGGTTATAGCCGCTAATCTCTGAGAGCCGAGGCCAGTCGGAAGGTTTGTCCTGTGGCAGGCCACCTTCCACCGGATCGATGCCAAATGCGAACAGGCGATCAAGTTCCGTGTGCGCTGCTCCGTGACCCAGAGCCTGACCAGCAATCAGATTCCAATCGAACGCTTCGAGGTGGCCGATGTAAAAAGCAATTCGGTGTCTTTCGGGAATAGGCCTATCGTAGAGTGCGTCCGTACGCACAATCCGAAATAATTCGTCAGTTACCGATCGCGACTCAGCCAGGCGCGGCAATAGCTGTTCCCGAATCTCCGGTTGGTTCAACGTCGCATTCATCTCTCAGATCCCATTTTTTTCGATTCCGATCTGCTTCAGCCATTACGAAAACGGTTCAATCATAATCTCGTCAAAGTAACACCATCCCCAATCCTCGCCCGGCTCAAGCGATCTCATGATAGGGTGCTTTGTCTTTTTGAAGTGCTTGGTGGCGTGCTTGTTCTTCGAGGAATCACAGCAGCCGACGTGGCCGCAGATTTCGCAGAGGCGCAAGTGAACCCACGAATCGCCCATCTGCAAGCACTCCTCGCACCCATCGGTCTTAGGCGACGGGTTTTGTATCTGGTCCAGGTGTGAACAAATTTCCCGCATCTTCTCCCTCCTCATTCGTTTGGATGGCTGGTCTCTTAGGCTGAGTTAGAGGCAAAAATACCTGAAGGCGCGTATCGCCGGGCTGTGAAAGGACACGAATCTCTCCATGGTGATTTCTGATGATGCGGCTAACTGTGTCCAGGCCCAGGCCGGTTCCCTCGCCCACTCCTTTGGTGGTGAAGAACGGTTCAAAGAGATGAGGCAGAACTTCGGGCGGTATTCCGGGTCCGTTGTCGCCAATCTCGACCAGCACGCGATCAAGTTCCCTCGCAGTACGCACCCGCAATTTTCCCTTTCCATGCATGGCCTCGATGGCGTTGGCCATCAGGTTTGTCCAAATCTGGTTGAGCTCGCCGCCGAAGGCGCAGATTCGCGGCAAGCTTTCGTCATATTCGCGAGCCACAATGATTCCGTCTTTAATCTTGTGTTGCAGAATCGTAAGTGTATTTTCGATCCCTTGATGAATGTCGACTTCTTTCATCGCAGCCTGATCCATAAAAGAATACTCCTTGATTGCCTGGACCAGATACGATATGCGCTTGGTGCTGATTTCAATTTCGTCGATCAGCTTTGCGATGGTGAGCAGCGAAGCAATGCGGATCAGAGCATCGGACAGTACCTCGTCGCCAACATCACCTGCAAGGCATTCCAGCTTTGAAATCTCCACATCGGCGTCGGCGATGGCGGGCGCAATCTTCCATGCATCCGGCATATGACGCGCTTCAAGCCATGTGATGATGCGTTCTTCCCGATCACCCTGTGCCAGAGGGTCAGCGGAGTTGTCGAGGGAGTGCTTGGCCTGCCGCTCAAAACTGAGAATCCTTTCTCGCTGCTCAGTGGAAAGGGCGTGGCGCGCCAGACGGATACTTGCCTCGCGCACGGTTTCAAGCGCCTCGCGAAGGCTTGCTGTTGCGCGTTGGGCGGCGGCGGCAGGGTTGTTCAATTCATGCGCTAACCCCGCGGAGAGCTTGCCGAGCGCCACTAACTTGTCGCGCTGCGTCTCGATCCGCGTGGTCTCCCGAATACGGTCGGCCATGATGGAAACCAGTCGCTGGCCAAGCAGCGGCATACGCTGGAGCATCTCAGATAAGAAGCTTCTGTGGAGGTACGCAATACGAGTGAAAAGCACGGCACGAGCGGTCCCACTGTAATGCGTCAGCCGCGAGTATGGCAAGAGGCCGGTAACCTGACCGGCGGTTCCTCTAAAAATGATTTCATCACCACCGCCTCTCCGTTGTATTCGAATTTCTCCTTCGAGAATTACTGTGAGATTATCAAGAGGTTCACCTTCGCGGCCCAAGATATCTCCCGGCTGGAAATGCACTTCCTGGAGATGTTCTGTCAGCCATTCGAGTTGTTCTGGGGGCAGGTCTTTGAAGACCTCTATCTTGCGCAGATCGCCGATTGAAACTCTGCCCGTTGCGCTAGTAAGATTCTCCGCCAAGTTACACCTCGCTTAGATACTGATGCGTGAACTGCACGGCAATCGAGCCTTCGCCTACGCCGGATGCAACTCTTTTCACGGAACCGTGGCGAACATCGCCGGCGGCAAAAACGCCGGGTACGTTGGTTTCCACCCAATACGGATTGCGCTCCAATGTCCATCCCTTCGGCCTCTTTCCCTCGCGTATCAGGTCGGCGCCAGTAAGAATGAATCCGCGCTCGTCCCGCTCCACCACGCCGGAGAGCCAATCGGTGTTGGGTTCTGCGCCGATGAAAATCGACAACATGTTGGTGGAGACTGTTGAAGTATCACCAGTCTCCGCACAGTGAATGGAAACTGCTTCGAGGTGTGTATCTCCATGAACTTCCGCTACTTGGCAGTGGGTCTCCACTTTGATGTTGGGCGTCTTCTTGATCTGGTCGATCAGATACTGTGACATGGTTGCGGATAAGGATGGGCCACGGACCAGCATCACCACTTGCCGGGCGAATTTAGAAAAGTACATTGCAGCCTGACCGGCAGAGTTTGCGCCGCCGACAATGTAAACGTCCTCACCTTTGCACTCTTGCGCCTCGGTCATCGCCGAGCCATAATAGACGCCGCACCCTTGCAGACGATCAGCACCAGGCACATTCAGCTTCCTGTAGGCAACACCCGTCGCGATGAGCAGCGCCTTGCAGCCAATATCGGATCCAGCCGCAAGTTTGACGGTCTTAGAAGGGCCTTCTACTACGAGACCAGTTATCTGCTGAGGACTCAAGATCTCCACGCCAAAGCGCCTTGCCTGGGCCACGGCACGCCGCGCCAAGTCACCGCCGCTTAATCCGGACGGGAAGCCGAGATAGTTCTCAATGCGGGAACTCATCCCTGCCTGACCGCCCGGCGCTTCCATCTCGATCAGCACCGTGCTGAGGCCTTCAGACGCGCCATACACGGCCGCCGCCAGGCCCGCGGGTCCGCCGCCGGCGATCACCAAATCGTAAAACGCTACCTCCGGTCGAATGCGCAGCCCAAGCCTTTCGGCCAATTCACCCACGCTCGGGTCGGCCAGCGATGTGCCATCGGGAAAGAGCACCTTTGGCAGGCTGGCGACTTCTGCTCCAGCCGCTTCAATCAGGCGGCGCGCCTCGGTAGCCGGTCCAGCCGTTTCCACATCGATCCATTGATAGGGCGTTTGATTGCGCGTAAGAAAATCTCGAATCGCATAAGAATGAGGAGACCAGCGCGTTCCAAGTACGCGAACCCCCTCGAAGGGAGGCCGGTACGAACCCATCCAATCATCCAAAAGATCATCCAGCACCGGATAGAGGTGTTCCTCAGGAGGATCCCATGGCTTCAACAGGTAGTGATGGATGCTGGCGTCATTAATGGCGCGAATCGCCGCATCGGTATCGGCATAGGCGGTCAGCAGGACGCGTTTGGCATCGGGGAAGATCTCCTTCGCCTGCCCAAGAAACTCCACGCCGGTCATCTGCGGCATGCGCTGATCAACCAGAAGCAAGGCCACTGCATCACCACGCCGCTTGAGTCCGCGCAGTGCTTCCAGCGCTGTAGCACCGGAGTCCGCGCGCAATACACGGTAGCGCTCAGCGTAGCGGCGTCGCAGGTCACGCTCGACAGCGCGCAAGACTTCAGGGTCGTCATCCACCGTCAGCAGTATGGGTTTCGCCATTTATTTTCCGTTGCTCGGGCTTACAAAGGCTTGCTGGGGAAACGATCTTTTATTCCCTCGCTTTGACAATTACTTGGATGAAGCTCCGGCCTGATCGGTTTCAGTCATATTCTTCTGACCAAACCTTGACCGGCGCAGATGGCTTCGGCAATTGCCGGTCTAGCAATATAGCCAGATTGAGAATAGAGAGCAATAGGTTAATTTTGTATTTCCATTTCGGCTAGGATACAGTGATTGGACAGAGCGCAAGGAGGCTGTCGATTGCTCCAAGAGGAGGACGGATGCGGGTTCTAATTTTTGTTGCTGGCGTTGTTTGCCTGTTTGCGGTGCTGCTTGATGCCTTCCAGACAATCATTCTGCCCCGCCGCGCCACTGGCCGTTTTCGGCTCACTCGCATCTTCTATGTGCTTACATGGACACCTTGGGTCTTCCTTGGCAAAAGGCTTCACAATCCGCGTAGACGTGAGTCATTCTTCAGTTACTACGGACCCATGTCTCTGATTTTTCTTCTCGCAGTATGGGCGGGGTCGATGGCCGTTGGCTTTGCGCTTATCTTTTACGCCTTGGGCAGCCCATTCAACGACGCGGCGCAAGGGCCGGGACTTCGATCCGACCTCTACGTCAGCGGAACCACCATCTTTACGCTGGGGCTTGGGGACGTAACGCCGCGCAGCGCCTGGGCGCGCGAACTCGTCATCCTCGAAGCTGGAACCGGGCTGGGTTTTCTGGCTGTCGTGATGGGGTATTTTCCGGTTCTCTACAGTGCGTTTTCGCGCCGTGAAGTGAGCATTTCGCTGCTAGACGCGCGAGCTGGATCTCCGCCGACTGCTGCCGAATTGATGCGCCGCCATTCATTTGAAGGAGGTGAAAGCGCCCTCGCGCTGCTGCTGCTCGAGTGGGAGCGCTGGTCGGCGGAATTGCTCGAAAGCCATATCTCTTATCCGCTGCTCTGTTACTTCCGCTCGCAGCATAACAACCAGAGCTGGATCAGCGCCCTGACGGCCGTGCTGGACACTTCTGCGCTGCTGATTGCCGATGTGCAAGGAAATGAGGCGCGTCAGGCTCAGTTGACCTTCGCCATGGCGCGCCATGCGATGGTGGACCTGGCGCAGATTTTCTCGCTGCCTCCAATCAAAGATGCTCCAGACCGGCTCCCGCTTGAGCGTTACGAACAACTTTACAATCTGCTCTGCAAGTGCGGCGTAAGCGTCTGCCGCGACGGTCACTCGTACGAGAGGCTTCGCGAAATACGTGCGCTCTATGAAGGCTATGCCGAAGCGCTGGCCGGTTATCTGCGTATGCCGCTGCCGCCATGGATCGCGGACCAGCCGCACAAGGATAATTGGCTGACGGTGGCCAAACTCAGTGCCCAGACCGAGATATCCAACTCGCAGGCCATTGCCGCGCTGCGGGAAGATCATCACGATTTTTGAAAAGAAGATGTCCGTTTTTAATTGTTACTTGGCTTTGATCTGAATTTCCAGATTATAACCAAGCCAGTGGTCTCTTTCTGGCCAGTGTAGAGTCCAGGACAAACTGCCTGTTTGGCCGGTCGCGGTGGCAACATCGGCGCTGAATCCTGCGCTGCCCAAACTCCGGCTGGCAGTTGTGTGTGTGGTTTGCCATCCATCGTTGGACCAAATCAGTTCGAAGTGGCTCTCGTCCAAAATGCGCAAAGAGTCTCCAGCAGATATCCTCTGAATGGGCCTTCGCAGGCTGAATATTTCCAGGTTTTTCCTCGTCCTGCTTCGCCCTTCAGCTTCGCAATACCGCGCATAAACTGGATCGATACGATCAAAGACCTTGCCATCCAAAGCCGAGCGCAACAGCTTCAGGTATTCGGCGTGCGCCCACACCAGCGGAACCGCCGAACCGGCCGGTTCTCCCAGCCGCATACTGGCGCTCGGCAGGTCTGCCTCATCCCAAACCTGCTCCGGCAGCATCTGTCCGCAGGTGGCAAAGCGCTCGTAAGTATTGATGAGAGCGGTTATCTCTTTGCCCGCTGCCAGCTCATAGTGTGCCCGCTCGCCGGTAAGCAACGGCCAAACGCGCCCCTGGCCCCATCCCTGAAATGGTCCGCCATCCGGTCTTTGCCCGTAACCGTCCCAGTTATAGCGCAGCCATCCAGGCCCCTGCGGCAGTTCGCGCTTCAGCACCGCATCCACGACCTTTAACGAATCGATCACCAATGGATCGTCTGCCCGCCGCACACCATAGCGCACCAGTTCCAGAAAACCCGCATCCACAATCTCCCGCGCCGCGAATTCAGTACGCGTACCGGGTGGCCGGTTGTTCAGCCGGATCGTCTCTGTGCCGCAGCTTTCGCACGCATACGCCTCGCCTTTCTCTGGCGGCCGGATGCGCATATAGTGCCGCCGGATCTCCGGGTGCAAGACTCCCTCGTTGGTCGCAGTCCAGTCTTCGATGTGATGCTCGATCCAGTCGGCAAACTCCTCAAGAAATGTCGCCAGCTCAACCGACTCATGGGCGCGAACAATTTCCGCAGCCGTGAGCAGTCCGGCGATTGCCGCCGCCAGAGTGGAGGGTGAATAACCCGCATTCTCTTCCCACCGTTCCTGATAGGTAATCGGTGCATGACGCACAAGGAATCCAGCCGCCTTCTCCACAAACGGGTAGATGTCCATCTCGCCCAGCCCATCCTCCTTCCACAATCGCCAGGCAAGAATCAGCGGATATGCCACCTCATCCAGTTGCAAGCCAGACCAATAGGGCCTGCCGTCCAGCCAAAAATTCTGCGCAAAGCCGCCGTTCGGCTGCTGCGTGCAAGCCAAGTAAACCAGCGCACGCCGCGCCGTTTCCACGCGTCCGCAGGCCAGCAAGGCTGTGGCCGTCTGCACCATGTCGCGCGTCCAAACCAGGTGATAACCGCCCAAATCATCATCGCCCATTACCTGCCCCCACGGAATCGACGCTGAAGCCACAAACGCTCCTGAAAATGTCTTGTCTTCGTGAGCCAGCAGGACGTTGTGGCTGGCCCGCATCAGCTTGCCGCCATCGCCTGAGTTAGCCGCCAGCCACTCCGGGTTCGCCGCTCGCTTCCATTGTTCGAGGAACCGTGTGCGATGATCCTCAAACGGAGTGGCCAGCGCGCTTACTGTCTTCTGCAGCGCCGTATGATGTCCCTCGCCCAATCCGATGGCCAGAGTGAACTCAAGCCCATTGCCAGTTGGTTCCTTTCTCAGATCCAACTCGCCCATCACCGCGATGTTTCCGTTCGTGGCTGAACCAAACTCCCAATCCATGCAGAAGTTATCCATCAGGTCGCGCCAGCCGTCGCTCGCGCCCACAAACCCACAGCTCAAACGCGAGAAGCCGCAACTGGTCGCCATGGCTAGCGACCACTGGTTCTTCCAAGCCAGCAGCATTTTGTGACCGGCTATCTCCAACGCGCGTGCCGTGTTGTTAGCCCCGCCGTTATCCAAATGTGGGGCCAGGAGTGCATAGACTTTAAGCCGCGGCAGCAGGCTTGCGTGCCCTTCAATGCGCACCCGAGTCAGCACCACCGAATGATGAGGATCACAGATGATCTCTTTGGTGAGAGAGTATCGTCCCTCCGGGTCGCGATTCACATAACGGACGCCAAGCGCCTCCGGATGGATATACTCGAAGCTCGACAGCAAGTCGCGCTTCTCTTCATGAACAAACGTCTCTCCGTCTGTGACCAGAAACCCCATGTCGCGCACCTGGGCCCGGTCGATTGTTGGGTGGTAGATTTCATTCAATATCCCGTGCGAAGCGGTGAACCACACCCGGCTCGATGCGGAATAGGCCGTTCCTACCGCGTCCTTTACGCTCGAAGTCCAGCGTGGCTCCATGCCCGGCGCGCCATAAGCCTCGCCCTGCTGATCAAGCCAACGATATTTGGGCCAATCGAATTGTGGCTGCTCTTTCATCTCTTGTAGAGGCAATTGAAACGGAGGAGATAGGCGCTATCATTCTTTCCACTTCGATGCTCCCGAAAGCAAAAAGTTTCTTGTCACGAAGGCCCGGAGTATTCGACCGTGAAGTTGGTATTCTTTATGCCTCGCAATTTCAGCCTCGCGTCGCCTCGAATAAGAACCAGCTACGGCGCTGTGATTGGTCAATCCAATTTTCGAGAAGACTCGCCGTGGCAACATCGCCCTCATCGTCACAGAGCGTATGAACTGCACGCATACTCAGTGTCAGTGCCTTTTCGTCCTCGTGAAGTTCGCTCAACATATCGGCGGCAGTAACAAAATCCGCGTCATTGTCAGGGATTCGTTGCAGACGTGCGATATGCCCGATGGAGCGAAGCGTAGTGCCGCCGATCTTCCGAACGCGCTCCGCGATATCGTCCGTCATGGCAAAGAGTTGATCCGCGTGATCATCGAGCAACAGGTGGTAATCACGAAAGTGGGGACCGCTCATGTGCCAATGAAAGTTCTTCGTCTTGAGGTATATGCTGAAGACATCCGCAAGGAGAGCGTTGAGTCCTCCAGTTATGTCCTTGACTGCTTTTGGTTCGATGTCCGAAGGAGTCGTGAGAGGAGCTTTCTGTTGGGCAATACATTGATCGGTGGATGACATAAAGATTCTCCTATCAGTGGTTGAGTTCGTTAGTTTGCAAAAACGTGCAACTCTGGATTCTTGTCAGAATACAGGGCTAAGGCAGCCGGCAAAGCAATCAGCCGTTGCCAAAGACCGGAACAGCCGCTCCGTGAATTGTTTTTGCGGCTTCACTGGATAAGAACAGAACGACTTGCGCAATGTCCTCGGGCTTCGGCCATTTAAGAAAGTCAGAATTTGGCATTGCTTGACGGTTTGCGGGAGTATCGATGATGCTCGGAAGAACCGAGTTCACCCGAACCCCGGTTCCTAAGCAATCTGCCGCAAGCGAATCCATAAGCGCGACGGCGCCGGCCTTTGAGGCAGCATACACCGCCGCACCTGCTGCGTGATCATTCGCTGCTTTGGCCGCAATGTTGACGATGGACCCACGTCCAGCCTTCAACAGAGAGGGTAGCACGGCGCGCGCCAAGACGTAGCCGGAACGCAAATTAAGCGTCAACATTTGGTCGAAGACCGTCGGCTTCATGTCCCAAAGCTTCACACCGCCGGCATAACCGCCAACTGTATTCACGAGCACGTCCAGCGCTCCATGTTGCGCCACAATTCCATCGATGAATTCGGCGGTACTAGATTCCTCCGTGACGTCAACCTGCCGCCCTTCCAGGAAAGACTGGTTCAAAGCGGCTGAGTCTTTCAACGCGAGGAATTCCTCCTCTTTGCGATACGTGACAAACACCCGTGCACCTTCCTCAAGGAAGGCAAGGCTTACTGCTCTTCCAAGGCCACCCGTGCCGCCTGCCACCACAACCACGCGTCCCAAGAAAGTGATATTCACTCTGACTTCGCCTCCAAAACTAAACTCGCTATGTCCGGCCTACCTAACTCTTTACTGAGAAAGGACTTGTCTTCTGGAGATCCGTCGCTGCCGTAAAGGAGAATCATTACTTCTGAAGCATCGTCTGGCCTTGTGCCAAGTTCCGGCACGCACTATCCCTTATAGCGCTACAGATTAGTTTTATGGGACAACGATTCAAAATATCAGGCGACAACTTACTTGCAGACTCTGGTACACCAGCAGTGCGGTGTCTTTCGGGGTGATATAAAAGCAAATGATCTGTGATTGATCGCTGATAGAATCAGTGCGGCACACTCATCCGTTTGAAGGCATTCAAACAAATGGTCATACCCAATCGAGAACAGACTTAATGCATGACAGCGGGAATAACCACGGCTGCCTGATTAATCACTGAGAATACTGGACGCGGACGCCATTGATTGAGCCGAATGTGAGTGCGCTCTATGCGCCGATCTCAATGCAGGGTCCTGAGCGCTTGGGGTATCGCTTTAGGCGATATGCCCGCCGCTGTGGAGATGGGCGCTCGCGCCAGCCGGATGCAGGCCATTCAGCTTCCTCTGACAGGCAAGGAGTTGTTGGCCGTGCTCTCGACAACATGGTGAGCCCGAAGTTAGCAAACAATTCTGAAGCGGCCTTCGTCAAACCGAAAATTGCGCCAACCGTGCCTGAAATCTGGTAGATGCTGACCAAAAGGAACAAGGCAGAGTGCCTGGGCGTTTGTTGTTACCGACTTTAAAGCGCCAGCAGGAAGCTCGGAAGCTAATTACACTTTATGACGGACGGCGTTCCGCTTTTGCGGATTCCTGGAGCACGCTTGCTTTCCAACCGAGCTTGTAACTTTTGCCGCCATTCCAACATCTTATGGTATCGAGAGTTGTTAGGACAGATTCAGGACTTGGCATGGCGAGCATTTCGACGGATCACGGTGCGAACAATAAATCGGCGGAAGATGCTCTGATTGCGCGCATTCTTGGCGGCGAGCGCGATCTTTTTCACGATTTGATTCGTCCTCATGAAAAGCTCGTTTACAGCATGGTCTTCTCGATGCTTCGAAATGAAGCAGAGGCCGAGGACGCAGCGCAAATGGCGGTGATTCAAGCCTTCACGAATCTGGCAAGTTACCGTGGACAGTCGCGCTTTTCCACCTGGCTGGTAACGATTGCTCTTAATGAAGGGCGTGCCCGTTTGCGCAAAGCCGGCACGCTGCGCGAAGAATCGATTGAGGCGCTCAGCGAAGAGACCGGCAGCGACTACACGCCGGCGCTGCTGACCGACTGGCGGGAGATTCCATCCGCGGCTCTGGAGCGTAAAGAAGTGCGCGAACTTTTGGAAAAGGCCATCGCAATGCTGCCTGCCATCTATCGCGAGGTTCTGGTTCTGCGCGATGTGGAAGGGCTGGACGTGGAGGAGACCGCGCGATGTCTCTCCATCACATCGGCATCGGTAAAAGTGCGGCTCCACCGCGCACGGCGCATGATGCAGAAATATCTAGCGCCGGGACTGAAAGCTTTTGCGCCCAAGAGCAAGAGCTGGTTGGGAGGGTGGTCATGAGGATTGACTGCAAACACGTGTGGGAGTATATCTCATCTTATATTGACGGCGAGATAGATTCGGAGTTGCGCCTGGAGATCAACCGGCACTTGGATCATTGTTCCATCTGTTCGGCGACCATCGACTCCACGCGCAATATAGTTGTGCTAGTTGCGGACGAGCGTGTTTACGAGATTCCCACCGGGTTCAGCGAGCGGCTGCACGAACGCCTGGATGAAGTGATTCATGCTGAGAATCCGGACACGCGCTGAAACGAGATTTTATATGTGTCCATGATTGTGCAGATGGATCCCAGCCTCAAGCACCACAAGAGCAATCGTCGCCAGCGCCACGGCCAATTGAATCTTCTCTCGACGCAACTGCTTTGCGTCGATTTCACCACGCCGCCATGCGCTGGCTGGATTGTCGCGCAACCGGCGCAACCTAGACAAAACCCACAGATTCAGGAGCGCTCCCAACAATGCAATGCCGATCATTGGCAGGCGAATCCAATCGGTATGGAAGGCCACGGCCACCCGCATCACTCCAGAGAAAGCCGTAAGCAGCGAGAAGCCGACCAGCACTCCCACACTACCCAGAGCAAGCGCTAAAGCGCAGACACTCTGCAGTATCGCAAAGCCAATCGCCGTCCAGTTCAGAGCTCTCGTCCCTGCTCCAGTGAAATCCTCCATCCGTGGTTACCGCCTCTCCGGCCCGTTATCTATCCCTATGACATCCCAAATATTGGATGCGTACAGACTCAATCCGGCTCCCGCACGACACAAAATTTATTCATTTTTTTTGTAACCTATTCCACTCCGTTCGCTCAAAGGAGTATGAAGAGGATTTCGCCGGTTTAAATCCGCTCTTCTCGCTCATCGTAAGCGATCTTCGCCGTGCATTTCCCCCTTTCCCGCGGCTGAGATCAACGACAACATTTCAGGCTATTGAGAACTGGGCTGTTCTTTCAGGACAGTCCGCGCAATTCACAAAAGTCATCCCCAGGAGGACGATTCTCTATGAACAACACCGTAAAAGCATTGATTCTTTCGGCGGCTGTTTCCGGCATTCTCAGCGGAACCGCACTGCGCGCACAAACCGCGACTGAAAACTCCGCGAGCAAGCAGTTGACTAGCGCCAAAGTCGGCCTAGCCTCGGGCAGTTTTGAAGACAAGGACAAGCACGCCTGCAAAGGCAAGAATGATTGTAAAGGCAAGGGCGGCTGCAAGTCCGGCGACAATGGCTGCAAGGGACAGAACTCTTGCAAAGGCAAGGGCGGCTGCGCCACCGACGGCTCCACGCCCAAGTCCTAACATGAAGCGCGGCAGGGGTCCGCGTTGCATCGATTCCTGCCGCATTTCTTCAACTGAAAATTCTGACACAAATAAATTCCTGCGCTGAAACCACGGAGATTCCCCATGCCCGGAAACCGCTTCAACGATTTTCAAGATCACGGTGTCGGAATTGGGCTGCGCATTCCTCACTACGACCATATCTTCAGCCGAAAGCCGGCCGTCGATTGGTTTGAGATCATCTCGGAAAACTTCATGGTCGATGGCGGCCGCCCGCTCCACGTTCTTGACCGGATTCTGGAGCAATACCGTGTGGTGCAGCATGGCGTTTCCATGTACTTTGGCTCGGCGCAGCCCGCGGATCGCGAACATCTGCGCCGCCTCAAGGCTCTGGTCAAGCGGACGAGAACCCCTTGGCTGACCGATCATCTCTGCTGGGGAAGCGTGGACGGAACCTACTCGCATGACCTGTTGCCGCTGCCTTACACATGGGAGGCAGTGGAGAAAACAGCGACTCGCATCAGGGAGGTTCAGAAGTTCCTGGAGATTCCCCTCGCGGTGGAAAACGTCAGCAGCTACGCGGAGTTTACCGACTCCGAGATGACCGAGTGGGAGTTCCTCAACGAGGTCGTCGAGCGCGCTGACTGCGGCATTCTGCTTGATGTAAACAATATTTACGTTTCGTCTGTGAATCATGAATTCGATCCTATGATCTATGTGAATGCGGTTCCGGCCGAGCGCGTCGCTCAGATTCATATTGCCGGGCACAGCCGCTATGAGAAGTATATTCTCGACACGCACGATCATCCGGTCATTGATCCCGTGTGGAAGCTCTACGCGCGCGCCATTGAACGCTGCGGCCCCACCCCGACGCTGCTCGAATGGGATGACCATATTCCTTCCTTTGACGAAGTTCACAACGAAGCTCTCAAAGCGCAACAATATCTCGACGCCGCTCGCGAGTTGCAAATGGAAGGAGCTGCGCGATGAACCTGCTCGAATTTCAGCGCCGCATGGCTGCCGATGTGATGCGACCGCTCACCGAAGATGAATCGATGCGAGAATATCTCGACGATGGCTCTTGTATAAGTGATCGCGCTGCCACTTACATCAAGCCAAATCGCCAACTCAGTCCCTTCGAGCGGCTAGAAATCTACAATCGTCAATATTGGTTTCGCGTGCTCACTGCACTCACTGAAGATTATCCCGCGCTTGAGGCAGTGGTTGGCGCAGAGCGATTTGAAGCTCTGGCGCGCGCTTATCTTGCCGCGCATCCTTCGCGGAGTTTTACTCTGCGCAATCTCGGGTCGCATCTGCCTGGCTGGCTTAGCGCGCATCCTCAATACGCCGGTGATCGCCACGAACTCGCCATCGACGTGGCCCGGTTGGAATGGGCCTACGCCGAGGCCTTTGATCTGGCCGAAGCCGCTCCTCTCAACGCCGAGGAGTTAGCGCGACTTGACGACGGTGCGCGCATCGGCCTGCAGCCTCACATGCAACTGCTGGCGCTTCATTACCCGGTCGATGACCTGGTGATTGGGGTGCATCGGAGCCGAACGCGCGCTGAAGTATCCAGCAAGGCCAGCAGTGAATTTCATGCTGACTCACAATTTGAAATTCCACCTGTCGAACGCTGCAATACGTGGCTGGCCGTACATCGCTACGAGATAGTGGTCTATTACAGGAGGCTCGCTCGCGAAGAGTATGAATTGCTCCACGCACTCCACTGTGGCAGCACCCTTGGCGAGGCGCTCGAATCAGCCTTCCAGAATACATCCATGGCACCACAGGATCAGGCCTCAAGCGTGGGCGAGTGGTTCGCCAACTGGGCAGAATTCGGCTGGCTCTGCTCCTTTCCATTGACCGGCAAAGAGATCACAGACGATCATTCTTTTCCAGAAAGGGTCGCATGAAATTGCGTGAACTTCTTCTATCGATCAGCGACAGGTTTTCGCAGTTGCTCAACCGCCTGCAATCGCCTCTTCTTCTCCTGGTCCGCGTCTACTGGGGCTGGCAATTCGCGCAAACGGGCTGGGGAAAGCTGCACAATCTGGACCGAGTGGCGGATTTCTTTGCAACGCTCAACATTCCAGCGCCGCATTTGAACGCGCTGGTAGTTGCGCTGGTTGAGTTCATCGGTGGAATTCTGCTGACTCTGGGCCTGGGCTCGCGCGCGATTTCGCTAGTGCTCTTCATCAATATGTCGGTTGCCTTTATTACGGCAGACCGCGAGGCGCTGGGAATGATCTTCTCTGACCCCGGCAAATTTTACGGTGCAGATCCTTATACCTTCTGGTTTGCTGCCCTATTAATCCTGATCTTGGGTCCCGGTGAGCTAGCTCTGGACCGAGTTTTGAAAAAACTTCTCGCACGGGGTAACCTTGCATGAATTGACAAACACAAAAAAACAGTACCGTAAAGTCGGCGTTGCGGCGGGAATCTCATGCTCGGCTGCCAGGCTGATCTCCTACGGCCTCATCAGCGTTGGAATATCCAATTGCCGTGCGAGATCGTGCAATTGCGATTGCTGAGTTTCTTGAATCTCATCCATCAGTTTCGGGGCGTTGTTGTGCGCGTTACCGACGCTGTCGCTGATCTAAAATACATATTTTACAGAACCCATAACCGAAAGTTCGCTGGTTCAAATCCAGTCCCCCGCCACCAATAAACTACTGATTCTAAATTGTTTCCGATATGAGTTCGGAGGCCGTCCCTGCATTTGGAGGAAACTTGGGCAAATCTGGGCAAAGTTACCCTTGTCCAGTAGTGCATCAAGGTCCCTGGCCACTCGAACTTCATCCGCTGTCACCAGATGGGTGTACCGCAAATTGCCCCATGGATGCGCATCTACAGGCGAACCAGCGGGTGCTGCCAGTTGATTCTCTGCTCCAGTTCCACCTGAAACAACGCGCGCTACGGTTGATCCGGCTCACTCATCGGGCGATTGTTTTCCCCAGTTCCTGCGGTGAAAAGATTCGTCAGCCAATGGATAGGAATGCGATAAGATAATGCTAGTCTCATGAACATTATTTCTATTCCAGATTCTTCCCGTCGCTGGGACTTGGTGAGCTTGGGTGAAGTCATGCTCCGCCTTGATCCCGGCGAGAGCCGCATCCACACCACGCGCCAATTTCAGGCCTGGGAGGGCGGCGGCGAATACAACGTCGCCCGCGGCCTGCGCCGCTGCTTCGGCCTCCGCACCGCCATTGCCACCGCTCTTGCCGACAACCCCGTCGGCCGTCTCGTCGAAGACCTCATCCTGCAAGGCGGCGTCGATCTCTCCCTCCTGAAATGGATTCCGTACGACGGGGTTGGCCGCACCGTCCGCAATGGCCTCAACTTTACTGAACGCGGCTTTGGCGTGCGCGCCGCGGCCGGCTGCTCCGACCGTGGCCACACAGCCGTAAGCCAACTCAAGCCCGGCGACTTCGACTGGGATTCCATCTTCGGCGCATCTTTGGGCTCGCGCTGGTTCCACACCGGCGGCATTTTTGCCGCACTCTCCGCCTCGACCGCCTACGTGGCTGCCGAAGCCATGGACGCGGCGCGCCGCCACTCCACCCCCGTCTCTTACGACCTCAACTTTCGCGACTCTCTTTGGAAGTCGATCGGCGGCAAAGCCAAAGCCCAGGAAGTCAACCGCGAGCTGGTGCGCAAGGTCGATCTGCTGCTCGGCAATGAAGAGGACTTCTCCGCCATGCTCGGCGTCACCATCAAAGGCGTGAGCGAGGATTTTGCGGAACTCCCCATCGCCGGCTACGAAGAGATGCTCCGCGAAGTCGCTGCCAGCTATCCCAATCTCAAGCTCGTCGCAACCACATTGCGCACGGTCCACAGCGCCAGCCGAAACGCCTGGGGAGCCATGGCGCTTTATGAAGACAAAATCATTCTTGTCCCGCAGCGCGAGATCGACATCTACGACCGCGTGGGCGGCGGCGACAGCTTTGCCTCCGGCCTCATCTATGGCCTTCTCGCCGGCAAGCCCATCGATTGGGCCGTCCGGTGCGGCGTAGCGCATGGCGCATTGGCCATGACCACTCCCGGCGACACCAGCACAGCCACACTCGCCGAGGTCGAACGTATCATCAAAGGCGGCTCCGCAAGGATTGCCCGATAGCCGCATCGCACACTAGAGGAAACCATGACCGAAACTGTTGCGCAAAGACTTGAAGGCGTTGGCTTGATTCCCGTTCTCCGCGCCCGCTCGGCCGCTCAGGCCCAACTGGTCGTCAAAGCCATGATCGCGGGCGGCATCACTGTCGTTGAGGTCACCATGACCGTGCCGGGCGCATTTGATGTGTTGAAAGAACTCAAGAAGGAGTATGGATCGATGCTCCTGCTTGGCTCCGGCACCGTCACCACCGCCGATCAAGCGGCGGCCACCATCGATGCCGGCGCGGAGTTCGTCGTCAGCCCCAGCCTGCACCTCGACGTCATCGCCAAAACCCGCGCGCTCGGCAAGCTCTCGATCCCCGGCGCGCTCACCCCCACAGAGGTCATTACCGCTTGGAACGCGGGCGCGGACTACGTCAAGATCTTCCCTTGCTCTGCCATGGGCGGGGCCAGCTACCTCAAGTCGCTTCTCGCTCCATTTCCCTTTCTCAAGCTGATTCCTACCGGCGGCGTCACCCTTCAGACTGCCGAGAGCTTCCTCCGTTCCGGCGCGCGCGCCCTTGGCGTCGGCAGCGACCTCGTCAACCTCGCCGCAGTTGACGCCGGAAGCCCTGAAACGATCACCGAAACCGCTCGCGCTTACTTGAATATCCTAAGCAAAGTGCGCACGGAAGCTCATCCGGCAAAGTAATCAGCGGTGCGTTCATCCGCAAAGATTCGAGGCGAAGAGAGGGAGAACGACCCCGGGGGGGGGGGTAGGTATATTGGGGGGGAAACTTGGCCGATGACGCGGGTTTATCCCCTTTCTTTCCTGTTCATTTCTCTCCTTCTTCTTCTCCATAGTTTGCACGAACGAGGAATAATTCTCTGCAAAGTTCTTGAAGAAAAAGACGTGGTCAGGTTCGTGGCATCCAGATTTGCAAATCGGCTGTAAACATCAGTGAACGCTGGGCGACATTAGAGGAGTAGTCCAGCTCAATGAGTGCAATGGCGATTTTGCGTAAAGCGAAAATTGCTCCCGACGACAAGGCATCTTCGAAAATTTATCCCGTGATTAGTTTGTCAGGCGAGAGGTCTTTCTGCGCAGTACTCGACATAATTGTCTGCATATGGCCGTACTCGCACGGATCGGTGATGGCTGCGATTATGACAGGTCATGTCTACATATTTTCTTGTAGACATGACCTGTGCGAGCGAGCGCTATGTTTTCGAGTATCTGGGGCAGAGTTAGCCTTTACGGCAAATCCCTGAATAGCCAGGCTCTGATGGATGTCACTGCTTACTTCACTGTGATCGTAAATGTCTCTGAACTCTTGCATCCGCTGGCGTTGGTGTAAGTGGCTACATACGCATCTGTACCCACGGTCAACGGAATGCTGCTGATTTGACGCGAGGTCGATGTGTACTTGTTAGGACCGGTCCAACTCCATGATCCACCGCTGCTTGGCTGCGGGCCGAGGTCCACTTTCGTAGAGGTTGAGCTTACGGTAGCGCTGGATTCCTCGGTCCAGGTTGAGCCTCCGTTGATGGAAATGTACGGAACGATCGTGGTGGGCGCACAGCTTACCGTCAAGGCAATGGTGGTGCTGGCGGTCAGGCTGCCGGAGGTGCCTTTGATGGTGACCGTAGCGGTGCCTACCGTTGCTGTGCTGCTGGCCGTCAGCGTGAGTACGCTGCTGCCAGTATTAGGATTCGTAGCGAATGCGGCAGTGACTCCGCTCGGCAGGCCCGATGCGGCCAGTGTTACCTTGCCGGTGAATCCATTCAGGTCATTCACCGTGACTGTGCTGGTTCCACTCTTGCCTTGAACCACCGTCAGACTGCCCGGTGCATCAGAGAGAGTAAAGCTCGGCGCGGGAATTGTGAGGGCTAGCGTCGTGGCTGCGGTGAGCGAGCCGGAGGTGCCTTTGATGGTGATCGTAGAGGTTCCGACCGTGGCTGTGCTGCTCGCGGTCAGCGTGAGCACACTGGTTCCGGCTGTGGGGTTCGTGGCAAACGCTGCGGTGACGCCACTCGGCAGGCCGGAGGCGGCCAGCGTTACCTTGCCGGTAAATCCATTCACATCATATACCGTGACCGTGCTGATTCCACTCTTGCCTTGAATGACGGTCAGGCTGCCCGGTGAATCGGAGAGCGTAAAGCCCGGCGCGGGAATTGTAAGAGAAAGCGTGGTGGTTGCGACCAGCGAACCTGATGTTCCTTTGATGGTGATCGTAGAGGCTCCGACCGTGGCTGTGCTACTCGCGGTCAGCTTGAGCACGCTGGTTCCTGCTGTGGGATTCGTGCCGAACGCCGCAGTGACTCCACTGGGCAGGCCTGAAGCAGCCAGCGTCACCTTGCCGGTGAATCCATTCACGTCCTTCACCGTGATCGTGCTGCTTCCACTCTTGCCTTGAACAACGGTCAGGCTGCCCAGTGAATCGGAGAGCGTAAAGCTCGGCGATGCAGTTCCTGTGCCGCTCAACGAAATGCTCTGCGTGGCAAGATTGCCGTTGAGCGCGTTGTCGGTCAGCACCAGCGAACCGCTGAGCGCACCCGCAGTTAGAGGCGAGAAGTCGATAGTCAGGGTGCAGGTCTGATTTGCGGAAAGCGTGGTAGTTGTGGTGCAATCTGTCGTTTCCTGGCTGCTCTCCTGGAAACTGGAGGGATAGCTGACCGCTGAGAAATTCAGCGCGGCGTTACCGACGTTTTCGACCGTCACCGTCTGCGGGCTGTCTGTGCTGATTGACCCCGCAGCCGTGCTGGCGAAGGTCAGGCTAGGCGGATCCGACAGGTCTTCTTTCAACACTCTGGAATTTTCGGAATCCCCTAAATAAATGTTCCCGGCCCCGTCTACCGCAATCCCGGATGGGCCATTAAGCGGGCTGGTGGATAGTGTGCTCTGAGCGTAGCTGCCATTTGTCTGCGTCTCCACGAACACCGTATTGGTTCCGTCATCGGTTATATAAATGTTGCCTCTCGGATCGACCGTCATATCCACCGGACTGATTAATCCGGTGATGGGAATTGTGCTTTGGAGATAACTGCCGGCGAACGGCGTCTCTTTCAGTATCTGGATATTCACATCGTCAACAACATAGACATTTCCAGCCCCATCCACAGCGACGCCGGCCAGTGAGGACGTGCCCGTGCTGATTGTGCTCTCGACGTAATTGTCGGCAATGAGCGACTCCACGTACAGGCTGCCAGATGAACTAGAGATATAGACATTTCCCATTCCATCTACGGCTAAGGCCATGGGGAAGACCGATCCGTCCGATGGAAAGCTGGCCACCACACTCTCCAAGTAGCCGCTTGCTGATGGCACCTCTTTCAGAATTCGGTAATTGCTGCTGTCGGCGATGTAGATGTTCCCAGCACCATCCACCGCAACCCCATGAGGATCCGCCAACTGACTTGTCGGGATGATGCTTGTGATGTAGGTCCCTCCCGACAACGTCTCTTTCAAGATCACGTTGCCTTGTATTTCAGCCACATAGAGATTGCCGCTTCCGTCCACCGCCATTCCGAGAGGAACGATCGGGCCGCTGATGGGAAGCACGCTCTCGGTACCTGGCAAGAAGTTCATTTGCGGTCCAATGCCCGTGCCTTGAAGATAGGCGGTGGCAATTACATTACCCGTGGCGTTATGCAGATTGGCAGCGCCATAGCGCGTTCCCGCAAATGTGGGCTCGAACAGCACATTCACCGTGCAGCTCTGGCCAGTGTTATACAGGGTGTTCGTCTTGCAAGTGCCTGTTCCGGCATTTCGGAAATCAAGCTCGGAGGCTCCTTGCGTGGTTACCGACGTCGAACCGAATATAGACTGAGCGTCGAAGGTGACAGTCAAGGTTTGAACGGGACTCTTGGTTCCTATTTTCGCAGTTCCAAGATTCACTTTCGATGATACGAAGCTGAATGGTGGAGTGACGGTCAATGGAACGCTCGCCGTCACTGACGCATAGTCCACCGAATCCGCCGGTGCGAAGACAGCCGTAAGTGTCTGCGTACCCAGTCCTAACACGGTCCCTGCTGCGGGCGAATAATTGAACATCCCTGGGACATTGGCTGTGGCGTTGAGCTGCGTGACGCTCAACGGCGTGCCGTAAGTGATCGATGTCGGCACCGACCACGTGATCACCGGCGTTGCCTGGTTCACCGTCAGCGTCACTGTCGCCGTCACAGTTGTGTAATCGGCCGTATCCGTAGGCGTGAAGGTGGTAGTCAGCGTCTGTTGTCCGGCGGTCAACACCGCCCCTGCTGCCGGTGAATAGGTGAAGGTTCCGGCTACGTTCGAGCTGGCGTTCAGTTGCGTACTGCCTAGCGGCGTACCGTAGATGATCGGTGCAGGTGTTGCCCAGGTGACGACTGGAATGGTGACGATGTTCTCGGTGAGCGAATTGGAAGTGCTCGAAGAGAACTCCGTCGAGCCCTGATAAGCAGCCGACAAGGTCAGTGAGCCGGAAGCGGCTGGCGCGGTAGTGGTATAGGTAGCGACACCGAAAGCATTCAGAGCCACGGTCTGCGCCGTCGAGCCGATGGTGAACACGACGCTGCCGCTGGGTACTGTGGTCCCGCTCGCCGGCGTGACCGTCGCCGTCAGCAGGTAGCTCGATGCAGCCAGCAGTGAGGTTGAGTTCGGCGAGATGGTTAGCACCGTCGCAGTAGGAATTTCGGTGGTGTAAGCCGCCGAAACCACATCGCTGGCTGTATATCCAGCGGCTATAGCGATGGCCCGGATCGTTTCCGCTGTGGAAACCGTAATCGGTCCCCAATAAATAGTTGAATTTGCGGTCGGTGTGCTTCCGTCGGTGGTGTAATAGATTACCGCCCCAGGTGTAGTGTCGTTGATGGCAACAGGCTGGGTCAGGCTGAAAGCTGGGGTGTTGGTCTGGGGGGAATTTACTGTAAGGGGGTATGCGGACACGCTGTTGTAGGCATCGTGATTCATCATCGGCCAAGCACTCGCGCTTGGATTGTATGGGAAACCTGTGGAGAGCACCTCCATCGTGGCTTCGGAAACCGAACCGCCTGTTCCGCCGCCCGAAATGAGGCCGTCCAGAACCGCAATGTCGGTAATGCCATCGTGGTTGAAATCGCCCACGGCGAGGCTGGCCATCTCCCAGGGTTGTTCTCCGTGCATGCCAGGGATATGCCAGGACTTCACGAGAGTGCCATCTCGATGATAGGCCTGCACAACCGGATCATAATATGTCGAAGCCGAGTCCGACCCGAATGCGTCGGCTCGCGAACGAGATGGAGTTACTACCGCCTGCGATGATGAAGATGGAGGAGATGATGGGGAATAGGATGACGGAATAGTTGTGGTCTTGGCAGATAACCAAGGCGCGGAATAATTTCCGTTGGCGACAAGGATCTCTGGATACCCGTCACCATCGACATCGGCGAGAACCACAGGGCCCAAACCACTCCACGGATTCGTTGTCAGCGGCCATGCAGGCGAAAAGAAAGTCCCATCGCTATTCAGAACGAAAAGATGATACCCAGCCGAGGCCACAATCTGTTCGGTCCCAGTGCGCGCCAGGTCCCCTGCAGCAAGAGAATTCAGCCCAGGCAACTGGATAGGCCATCCGTTGCGTTCGGTCCCATCTGGCTGGAGAACGTGAAGCAAGACATATTGTGCATTCGGCGGATAGGCCCCAATTACCAGCTCTAGCTTGCCATTCCCATCCAGATCCACCAAAATCATTTTCTCGGGCGCGCCATCAAAGGTCGGGGCGGCCCAAGTTCGCGGTGTACCGTCATTCGCAAACAGACCAAAAGTAAATGTTGTGGACGTGGGTGTTTCTAATGCGATGATCTGCTGCTTGCCATCTCCATCGATATCCCCGACGGCAATTCCCGGATTCGAAAATGGTGCATAGGCGTTCTCGCACGGAAGCTGAATCGGAAAATTCGAGTTGAGCGGCAGTTGATTCGAATCCCACGCGTAAACAAACGCCAGTTGGTTCCAGCACTGGTCCCCGTAGGCGATCGTGACGAGAGTCGAATCTCCTTTGAGGTCTGCAAGCACAGTTTGTGCCAAGGTGAAGTCGACATTTGCTCCGCCCAAAGGAAACGAAGACGCGGCACTCCCATTCTCAATCAAGAGAAGATTGCGCGCATCCGCCATAATGGCCGCACCCTTGTCCCCGGCCGTCAAATGTCCGAATGCGGGGCTCGGATAGCTTCCATACGCGAGCGCCACGGATTGATCCGAGGAACCGTCGGGAGAGAAAATGCGATAGCGTGGCGCGGAGTCCGATGCATTCAAATATGTGGGCTCGATGAACGACAGTTCGGTATTGCCGTTTCCGTCATCGACGGGCCTGATTCCCGATCCCAAGGAAACATCCGGCACCGTGTCGATCCACTTTGGCCAGTTTGACGAAAGCAAGTCCGGTTCCAGGTAAATCACAGTGGTTGCCGCAACTGTGCCCTCCGGGTAGACCGCGGAGAGTTGGATGGAATAGTACCCCGCTGTAGTAATAGAAGATGTATCCCAAGTTCCAATAGTAACGTTTGAAAAAGGCGCGCTTATTCCAGCGCTTTGCGTGATGCCCGGAGAACTCCACCCTGAGGTTGGGTTGATGCCCGGTGCCCATTGCAGTTGAATGCTCTGTGGATTGCCGAGAATAGTTCCGCCGACCGACACGAAAGCGCCGGGTTTGAACACTTCCGCCGTCACCGGTACGACAGGCACGACCGGAGTGGTGATCACCACTGCATTGGTAGGCGTATTGACGGTTATATAAGTTGTGGCTTGTACGGATCCTGCACTTCCCGTGACAGTGACCACATATACTTGCGCGTTGGTAAGGAAATTTGCCGCGATCGTGAGGGTGCTTGATCCGGTGGTGGGATTCGTGCCAAAAGATGTGCTTACTCCATTTGGAAGAGTCGAGGTTACGGCCAATGAAACATTCCCCGAAAACGCTCCAAGGTAGTTCACGCCGATTGTGGTCGTAGCCGAGCTACCAGGACTGATGGTCAGGCCGCTTTGGGTAGTGGTAAGCTGAAAACCGATGGTGCCGGCCTGCGGGGCCATCGCGTCAATCAGGTTCTGGCCTGCCGGGCTTCCCCAACCGGTTGCCAAATCATAGCCAGGAACCGCATAAAACCCGTAGCCAGGCTCGTAATCATTCTCGCCTGAGACGACGTCGTGAAACTCGCTTCCGTACTCGGGGCTCTGTCCGGAGTTGTAGAGCCACGTGTTGATGAATCCTACAGGAGCTTCGCCGCTAGCCGTGGCCTGTTCGTTGACGAGCGCGATGTATCCTGCCCACCGTGGAGAAGCAAAGCTGGTGCCCGCCCAGCCTTCGGAACACGTCCCCATGTTGCAATTGAAGTTGTCAAAATCAGCTTCCATGGCGACGTCAGGAATGTTCCGTGAAGTGGTGGATGCTAAGTTTGAAGATGTGGCGATGCCAGCTTGCCAAGCCGGTATCGGTATGGAATCGGGACTAATCCCCCCCCCGCTCTGGTCCCAGGCCGATTCCGATAAAAACGGACCTCCGGCCCCGTTGGTCATCAAAGTGGTGCCACCTACCGCAGTTACCCAATCGTCTTCTGCAGGAAAGTAATACTGACTGTTTGAACTATAAGCGCCATAGTCCCCGGAAGCTACAAAAACCGATTGACCCTGTGCAGCCATTTCCTGAAAAAACTGGTCGGCCGCTGACGGATCGTCTGGCATCCATGCCCATGAGATGCTTACCTCATTTGCCAAATTCTCGGAAGAAATAGCACTCAGAATATCCACGTCGTTCGATCCGATATAAACACGCACCTGATTCAAGCCGGGCGCCATTCCGATCGATTGCACAATGTCCAGAACCTGCTCCGCGTCCGCGATCGGAGAAATAAACTGCCCTGGAGCCCCCGTCGCCTGATCCAACAGAACATTATGAATCGGAATCGAGTAAGTGGTCTGGCTGTTGGGCGGAGTATAGTTCACAACTGAATCGGCTCCCGATGTGCTCAGAGTCGCCGCTCCATTGAACGCACTGATCACGTCATCGATAGCGTACCCGTCGAACTGAACCAGCCCCAGCGTTTGTCCACGGCCCGTAAGCGCCGTACCTCCGTAGTAGGCCGCGCGCATATCGCTTGCCACATAGTTGTTGCCCGGCCCCGAGCCCTCGACATCGGCGCCCTTCGCACCTTTCGGCAAGGGTACCGTCATCGACATCGGCAGTGAATAGTTGTTCAGGCCTGTTATATGACGAATAGACAGTCCGGCCGGGACAGACGGCTCGCGATCCGGCGAGAAAAAGGTGCGCTTCTCCGTGGGATGCTGATAATTGTTCATGCGCACATTGAAGGCCTTTTCCACCTGCGCTACCGTGCCGTTGACCGGCACCACGAGACGATTCGCGGACGTACGGCTCACAGTCAAGCCATTGGCTTTGGCGAAATCGACTAGAGTTTGATAGTCCTCCGCCGTGGGGCTGAACTGCTCTGTGAACTGATCAACGCTAAGAAAATGACGGTAGTTGGGGCTGGATGGATCATAAAGCTGACCCAACAGGGCGGCCAGTTTGGCCTGGTTGCGCAACGGCAGCACGATGGAGAGCTGCATCTTCTGCGTGGGTGGCAGCGATCCCACCAGCGCCGCCTGCCCGTTGGAAACTGCTGGACGGACGTGGTTGTGCAAAACTTGTGACGATTGCTGCGCCTGACCCAGGGAGGTGAGTAGCAAGAAAGCAACCACCCATAAAAGCGCAGCCTGTCCCGGCCAATAGCATGTTGTCTTGGTCAGCAACTGCGAACGGCTGGAAACACTACGAGAGACAGCGGCGGAGATCGCCGAGCAGATGGACCGGAACATTGAGATCATGGCTGAATCGCTCCTATATGGAGGCAATCTGAAAGATCTGTCTGATTCATCACAGATAAACAAACATTGACCCACTGCAAAACCCTATGCTTGCAACGTGATCGACGTAGAACTCCAGATATTCTCTTGGTTAAGATACGCGCCAAGGATATCACACTACACCAATCTAGTGTGTGCCAACATTCGGTAAATTCGATGCCCATTGCACAGAACGGTTAGCGCACACAATTCGTTCGTTGTTACCGGAGTGCCAATACTCTGATCTTATCTGGCAATATCAGGTTCTTGTGCTCTCGGAGTCTCGCGTTTATACAGCGGTCCGAATCGATCATTGACTGGCTTCTCCAGATTCTGCTTTGATCCGAGATAACGCTCCGTAGTTAAAACAGATGCATGACCAAGGAGAAATTGAATTTGCTCAAGTTCTCCACCGTTGGAGTAGCATAGCTTGGCGCAAGTGCGGCGCAGATCGTGCGGCGCAATGTGCTCAAGGCCCATACGCTTTGCGCATTCGCGAACGACGTACCAGACAACGTTCTCGGAGATTCCTCGACCCCAGCACGAGCCCTGTCGGCTCACCGCACGGAAAATACGGCCATGCTTTAGTTCGGCAGCGGCGACCCATTGGTCCACTGAATCCTTCACCCATGCCGGCATCGGAACCGTTCGGACATGGCCGCCTTTTCCCACCAGATCGACGATCGCCCAGTGTCCCTGACTAATCTGAATGTCGTCGATGTTTAAGCCTGCGAGTTCTGTTCGTCTCAAACCGCAGCCAAAAAGAATGGAAATCATTGCAAAGTCACGCTTGTTTCTAAGCCCATCGCCGTCTGATTTGTCGACGAGTAATTGGGCTTGATCGATGTTCAACCAGTTGCCAGATCGCTGGCCCAGATGCTTGACTCCCTTCACACGCCGGATGCCTGCCGCCAATTCAGGACTCAGCAGACCGGAATCTGCCGCTTCGTATGCGAGTCGCCGCACTGCGGCGAGCCTCTGGTTGATCGTTGCGGCTGCCAAGCCGAGGCTCTCCAGATAGAGTCGAAATCTAAGCACAACGGTGCGATTGAGCGCGAGGCGTGGCTCCGAGCAGTACCAGGCGATGAATTGGTCCATTGCAAAGCGATAGTTGCGTCGTGATTGTGGAGAGCTCAGGCTGTTGAGTACGGATGCTTTTGCGTGGTCGAGATCCGGCAGGCGGAGGACGATCTTCCGATAGTTGGGCTTTGACTTTTTTCTGCGCATACAAGCGACCTCCTTGCCGCAAGTATGGCAGCCTTTTCATGGTCAATTCAGCGCAGGAACCGGCACAGGCATATTCTTGAGTCCAGATAGCCTAAACGAATCGAATCCAGAAATTTAAGCTGTCATCTGTTGCGAACAGCCCTGTTGACTCTTCCAGTTGTTAGATGGAGCTTAAAGGTGAACTGCATCACTTCGTGGGCGTGCCAAGCTGGATCATCCGGAGACTAACCGGCCGGCTCCGTTCATGGGAAGGCGATAATGCGCTCATGCAGGTGCGTGAAGTACGAGAAGCCCGCTTTGTCGCGGCTCGCCACGCTGTATGCCCGCGGTTTTGCCGGAGGGCGCGCGGTGCATCCCCGGTCCCCATGAGCGAGTGGGCACCCGCATCTGAGGTTTGGAAGCGGTGGGTGAAACCGGGTTCAGCCACCATCCCCACGGGCGGCGCGCGATGGAGGCCCGGGATGGGTCAGCCGGCGATGGCGCGGCCGATGCGGACCCACCAGTCGGGCCCGATGGCAGCCAAGTAGATCACGCCGAACTGGGCGACGTAGTAGAGGGGCACACCGATGCGGTAGACGGTGTGGATGCGCCGGTTGACGAGCAGATCGCGGCACACGCCGAGCGCGAGCATCAGGTCGACGCCGACATACGACAGGTTGTGCTGGCGCGCGAAGGCGTGATCCATGCGGGCGAATGCGGCGACCAGCAATCCGCAGGTGGCGAAAAAAACGAGGCGGCGATGGAACTCGGGCGTTTTACGCCAACGGATGGCGAGGGCCATGCAGAGGCCGAAGACACCGATGTCGAAGAAGGGGATGGCAAGGAAGGCGTAGCGGTGCGGCATGTGGAGGCTATAGGTTTCAAAGTGGACCATGCGGATGGCGGTAACCACTCCAAGGGGCACCATGATGGCGGCGATCGCGGCGGCCACCCAACCAAAGGTGCGATGCCATTTCACGTTGCGGGTGCGCACCAGGGCCGATTGCAGGATGAAGATGAGGATCCAAGCCGAGAAGGTGACGCCATGGACCCAGAGGATGCGGGGCGGGGCAATGTCGGGGTGGAGCAGATGTTCGTCGACGGTCTGGCTGAAGCCGGCCACCACGGCTGCGGCAGAGACGAGTGACATGGCGAAGTAGAAGTAGCGGTCGAGGAGGCTGTTGCGGCCGGTGAATATGCTCGGATGCGGCGCGGCGGCGGTCGGGGAAACGGAAGCAGGCATAGGCTCTCGCTTTCTTGGGGGAAGGAGAATCTTCGGGGAAAAGGATAACAGGCGGAGAGTAACACGCGGAAGCAGGGGTGCACAACGGGGTTGTGAGGACGGAGCAGCTAGGGTCATGAATGAGTTGGCGAAATAGCACAATTCCAAAACCGTTGGCCGATATGGGTTTACTAGGACTTGTCCGAATCACGATGTTGACAGGGCTTTCAACTGGCTCACTTCACTCTTGACAGCTCAACATCTGCAAATCGGTCCGACTTTCCACTGGTCACATCGTCGATGAGCCACTGCCACGTATCGGAGTCCTCTCGATAGGTAAATGTCGTACGGATAGACTCAGACTGAGAAATCGTAAAAACGAAAGGAATGGAATCGCCTGAGGGTGTTGCACGGCAAGTGACTTGCGATGTCAATGCGCCACCGGCGGTTGAGTCCAGCCAAAGGCATGCATACTGATTAGCTTTCGGATTCCAGCTCACAAGGATGATTGCGTCATACGCAGGCTCACCATGACCATCCTTCTCGCGTGAAACTTCGTGAATCTCCAGATATTCGTGACGCAATACCCAATGTGCCTGAACGTCATGCGTCGTTTGTTTTCCCGCAATCTTGCCCTTTAATACCCAGCTCCCCGCGAGATGATCCAGCAAACCTGATGGATCATGAGATTGCTTTTGTGGCAAAGCTAATGAGCCATATAAACCCAGGCAAAGACAGACGGCCAGCATTTTCCGCATGTGCTCAATTATAAGTGAGATAATTCGAGATAGCAGCGAAAACGATCAATCGGCTCGTCATCTTCATCAGGCTAGCACCGGACCGGTACTGTGTAGTCGCCCAGAATTTGGAAATTCGGATGTCATCTGTTGATAACAGCCCACAGCACTCAGTGAGCAGCAATTAATCTTCTTCCCGCCTTCACCACAGCCCGCCGAAGGCGTTTGGCCCCACCGCGGGTGGCTTGCAGATCATTAACCTCTCCCGGCGCACAATAAAGGCAGATGCAAACGCGTGGCCAAAATGTCGGTTCTTCAATCTCCAATATGCTCAATTTTGTCTCTTGTTCCCTATTCCCCCAAAAACATGCCGGGGTGTGTGTTTTTCGTTTCTTCGCCTGCCGTCTGCGGGTATGCAAACGAAAGGAGTTAGATCGTTTTTTCGAGCCAAAATACGCCGACCCACCCCTATTTACTGTGAAACTGTGACGAAAAACTGTCGCGAAGGACCTTACAAGACATTAAATATTCCGCAGTTTTTGACCCGAACGTGGACTCTTTTTGCTTTCAATGTACGGAAGTAGGATGTAAAAACCGGGCGGCGATCGACGGAAGGCTCCAGGTCAAAGCCATCTTCCCCGAAGGCGAGGTCGAGATTGAGCAATTCGAGAGCATCCCGGCGCCCGAAGCTGAGCCGGAAGCGCGGATATCCGACTAAACCAGTTGGACAAAGGGCTTATCCTCAGAGAAGCGCCTTATTTGGTATCGGGGGCCGGTTCGTCTTCTGTCTCACCCAAAATCCTGAACTTGGTTTCTTTCCCGCCGTTGTTATCCCCGGTTGAAAGATACGCCCACTTTTTCTCAACGCGAATCATGAGCGTGTCGCCCAATTCAATTGGTTTTTTGTCTGCCTCGCATGGCTTGACGGAACACTCCAGTTGATAGATCTTCTCGCCCGCCCGGAGGCGCAGAAGATGAACCCACGGCGGAGGGCCGCCACCGCCCATGGGAGCTACGCCAGCGTGAGCCGCGCCCATGGGAGCGCCGCCAATGGGAACACCGATCACCGGCGCGGTCGGCATGGCCATCACCGGCGCGCCGCCTGTCATGGGAATACCCATCACTGGACCACCGCCAACCGGCCCAGTGGGCATCACCATGACAGGAGCGCCTCCAGTCACAGGCATGGCCATCACGGGCCCGGTCGCAATCACGGGAGCAGAGGGAGTGGCCATCGCGATACCCGGCATTGCCATGCTCGGAGCACCCAAGCCAAAGGCCGGCCGGTTGAAGGCAGACGGGGTCGTTGACCACCCCACCAGCTTTTGCCCAGCAATATGCATTCCAGTGCCAATCACCTGAGCGCGCTCACCTCTGGCATCCTTGCTGCTCTCGCCCGCCGCCGGCGGGGTCAAGGGGGGAATCACCTTGAATTCTGTCGTAAGAATGCGAAGTTCTTCCTCCCCTTTGACATCCGGCATGAAGGCCCTGTCGCCATCCACGCGAAACTGGACCGTATCGCCAACTGCAATCGGTGTGTCGCCGACTTTGCACTCGGCCACTCCCCAATGAAAGCCGCTGACTCTTTCGCACATCATCAGGTAGATCTTGCTGTCGGTTGCAAGCTGATAGGAATGCGCTCCTTTTGCGGAGCTTGCAAGCACTTTGCCGCTCAAGGGATATTCGGGGGCTTGTTTGTCCTTTGCCCATAAGGGCAACTGGAAGGATGCGAGAATACACGAAAGGACCAGACTGAAAGATGCAAGGCTCTGCGAGGTTCGTGACATATAACTCCTCTGCATAAGAGCTTAACAGCCTGGTACCTTGACCGCAAGAATAGGGAATTACTGGAACGTGTGCCGGTCTGGAGTCCAGCGCGAGCTGATATTTTCTGTATAGAGCGTATGGAATGCAGTTCAATGGCGTCCGGTGCACCTTCCAACCCATGGGAATACCCACGACTGAAAAGAAGCCCGGGGGAACGCTATAGCCAACTGTTCGGCTTGTATTCCCTGGGAGATGAATGCGGGCGCCTCAAATAGTGCATCAATCAGTGCTCTGGCCGCCGGGCGTATCTACCGCGGGCCCTCTTTCAACTCCTTCGTGATTGCCTCCGCGGCATTGCCGGCCACGACCCAGTTTGCCGACCCGGCGACAACAGCTTCATCCTCGAACCAGAGGAATCCGAAGTCGTCGATGCACTCCGGAAAATCCGGCTTGATGACGATGTATCCCGGAATCACCGCGCCCGGAATATAGGAGCTGTCCCCGCGGTTGTTGCTGTAGGTCTTGGTCTTGGAGACCGTTCCGACGCCCGCTACATACGAAGTGCTGGAGACCGGGTGCGTGCCGAGAATGTAGTTGACGGCGCGCAGCGTGTACTCCGGTCCCACAAGATCTGGAAAGGCCCTGTGCAGAAAGTACATCCGTATGGCCATGTCTACCACTGCGCCTGATCCGCCCCAGGTGTCCAGGCTCGGTGGTACGCCGAAGGGCGTGGCGTTTAACTGCTTGTCCTGCTCCACCATGTAGGCCTTCACCGCTTCGCGCATTTGGTCCTTCGCGCTCGCGTCCAGATAAGGCAATGCCCGGACCGCCGTCCAGCCACGGAAACCCATCTGCTGCGGCGTGATCATCTGAGGGAACAACTCCTTCAGGCGGGAGCTGTAAGGCTCGGCGCCATGCGTGGCGATGGTCAGTTCCAGAGCCGCCTCCCAGTCCTGCGTAGCTTCGAATGCTCTACGGTCGAAGTGGGACGGCGGAGCCGCAGGCGGGTTCGTTGTGCCAGAACCTGCCGGTGCGCCCGAGGCACCGTTACTGTGATGACCACCTTGCGGGTGAGATACCACACCCTGCGAGGCAGCCAGCACGCCCCCTTCAAGAGCACCGTCCGGAGCCTCTTCGCCGAAGGCGCGGCCCGCAGGAACCGTCGGGTGAGCCTTCTCGCCGTTCCATGCCTTGATCGCGGTATCCAGGCAGTCTTTCGCCATTGGGTCGTCCCAGCCTTTCAGCGTGTCGGAGGCCGCAGCCAGCGCGGCGATGGCGTTCCACTGGAAGTACGGGTTGTTGGAGGTGAAGATCCAGCGATCATCCGGCCTGCCGGAATAGTCGCCCTTCACTTCGTTCGGTCCGAGCTTCGGGTCGTAGATGCGGCCATCGGTCTTCGATGCTCCGTCGCCCAGGTGCGTATATTGCCGCAGATCCGGCTCGTGCGTGCCGCGGATGGCGTGGCCGATATTGTGAAACTGCGCCAGAATCAGCAGCGCGCCATGCTTGACTTGCTCCACCGTATCCGGCACGCCATCGGGACGGTGCATCTCCACCTGACGAGCCTCTTCATCCACCGTGAGCTCGTCGTAGTCGAGATGAAACTCGCGATACGCCAGCGCCAGACTCTGAATCACGCTGAGTTGCGCCGGCTCTTCGAGGTCGAAGTCGCCGGCATCGTACCATCCGCCCACGTTCATCCCGGGAATGTGATCGCCGCCTTTATACTTCCCGTCAGTCGCCGTTGCCTGATTCCATCCGTCAAATTGCTCGCCAACCACCGGCGCCATGCGGCCATCATCCAGGTGCGACGCTCCGTGCCACACGCGATAGCCTTCGCGCACGGAAACGTGATCCATCTGCGCGGCTAGATGATGGTCCAGGCTATCCTGCCAGATCTTCGCGTAAGCGTCCTTGGAGATGGGGAAGGGCGCCGTCCGCTGGTCCGCGTACTCGATGACATAAAGCCCGGGGTCCTTCACCGGCGTAAAGTCAAACTTGGAATAAGCGTAGCGCAGCCAAGGCGTGGAAGGCGTAATCGGCCCCTCGAAGACCTGCTTGTACTCGCCGTTCTCCATCAGGCGCAGCACCTTGGCCGTCTTCGGAGCGTCGTACTTCGGGTCCAGTTCGATCACCGCTACCTTGGCGAAACCAGGGGCATAACCCACCTGGCTGTGCGCAATCATCGGCGGGCGCGTCCAATTCGGAATCACGTCCGGCCGGATGTGCCATACGATGGCCCCTGTGGTCTTGCCGGAAGGGATCAGCGAACGTAAAACGAACCAGCCGTTCTGTGCGCGGTTGCGTCCATCGAAGAGCATGAGGTCGGCCGTATCGGACTGCACGTTGATCCGGGCCAGCGCGTCGTCCACCCCCAGCGTAATGCTCTTGCCCTGGGCAAAGGGCAGCGGCTCCGTGTATCCCTTGGCCTTGTCCCAGTCCTCCAGGTAATACGCCTTTTTCGGTTCGTCCGCCAGAGGCAATACTTTGACCATCGCATCGTTCGGCGTGCGCGGGAAGATGCCGGCCTGGGTGCCGTCCACCAGGTACGTCTTGCCCATGTAGATGGAGGGCAGGAACTCCAGGTTGAAGCCCGCCCGCCCGGCCAGCTTCTCCGGCAGCGGCTTGTCGAGATTGATGCTCACCCGCACGCCGCCGGCCTCCGCCGTCACTTCCACCGTGTAGCTCAAATCAAAGGCCGGGAAAGCAAGGTCGGCAGTGAGCCGGTTCATCGCCTTATCGGCGTGGCGCGCTTTGAGTGTGGCCACCAGATCCCACTGCTCGGGCGTCGGCATCAGCCGCACGTCGCCGTTGGTGGCGATGCGCTGACCGTGGAGGATCATCTCCATGGCCGTGTTCTTCTGGTCTACGAAGACCGGATGGTAGGTACTGTCATAGAGGAATACGCTAAAACCTTGCGTATCCAGGTAATTCTTGTCGTTCACCTGCATGGCGAAATCTGCGCCGAACAGGCTTGGGCCGAAGGTCAAAGCGAAGAGTAGACAAACTTGAATCAGGTTGCGCATAGATTGGGACACATCAGCTCCTTCGCTTCACCATCCTACGAGATGGACGGCGTCTGGGCGCGGTTGGTTTCAAAGGCGGTGATTTTGAGCGGGACCGTTCAAAGATGAGAAAATTTTGGTCGCCCTGGAAGTCAACGGACGGCTACCGGCCAAGCGATTTTCCAGACTGATCGGCGATGACTCGGATACTTGCGATTTAGCTCCAGCCGAGAGCGGAGCGATTGCTAGCGCCGTGCAAACTACTAAAAACACAGTATTTCTGCACATTGGTCCTTTATGTGTTCCAAATGGATTAAACCAGCACAATCGAAAGGTATAATTTTCCCAACATGCCTATGCCGCTACTCACTCGCCGAAGCGTCCTCAGATCCATCGCAGCCGCCGCACCGGTAGCTGCAATTCCCAGAGCGCTCTTGTCCTCGGGAGCCAATCCGCATCCCATTGCTCCCGGTCCATTCCAGCCCACATGGGACTCGCTCACAGCCGGATACCAGACTCCTGAGTGGTTCCGCGACGCAAAATTCGGCATCTGGTCCTGCTGGGGGCCGGAGTCGATGCCAGAGCAAGGCGACTGGTACACGCGGAACTTGTATCTCCAGGGTTCCAGACAAAACAAGTTCCACGTCGCCAACTATGGACACCCCTCGAAGTTCGGGGCCGTCGAGCTGAACGGCACTTGGAAGGCCGAACGCTGGCAGCCGGAACATCTGATGGACCTGTTCGTTTCTGCCGGGGCAAAGTATTTTGTCGCACTGGCACAGCACCATGACAACTTCGACATTTACAACTCGCGCTTTCATGAGTGGAACTCGGTTCGGGTGGGCCCAAAACGCGACATCATGGCGGTTTGGGCCAAGGAGGCGCGCAAGCGGGGATTGCGTTTCGGCGTCTCCAACCACGGCGCACATGCCTGGCACTGGCTTCAGGTCGCGTACGACTACGATCCCGAAGGATCCATGCAAGGCGTCCGTTACGACGCCTATGCCCTCACCAAGGCAGACGGTAAAGGCAAGTGGTGGGACGGCCTCGATCCGCAGAAGCTATACACCGGACGCAAAATCGTGATGCCGGATGGTTTCACCACTGTAGCCGCGGCCAACCAATGGCATGAAGCCAATGACCGTCCGTGGAACGAAGGCGTCCCAACCATGGATGCCGCCTTCGCCGAGAACTGGTTCCTGCGCTGCCAGGACCTCGTTGATACTTATGACGCCGACCTGCTCTACTTCGACGATAGCGAGCTGCCGCTCGGCCAGTATGGCATCGACATTGTTACCCACTACTACAACTCCAGCGTGCGCAAACACGGCAAGGTGGATGTGGTCGTCACCGCGAAGGACATCAAGCCCGAACATGTCGGCTCAGTCACCCTGGATATCGAACGCGGCAAGGCCAACGGAATCCTCGCCCAACCCTGGCAGACCGATACCTGCATCGGCAACTGGTATTACGAACGCTCGCTGCTCGATTCCCACAGGTACAAGACCCCTACCTTCGTCATTCACTCGCTCATCGACATCGTCAGCCGCAACGGGAATCTACTGCTCAGCATTCCCCTTCGCGGCGATGGCACCCTCGATGAGGATGAGCACGCATTCCTAACCGGGCTTGCCTCGTGGATGCAGGTGCATGGCAGCGGGATCTACGGCACCCGCCCGTTCAGCGTCTTTGGCGAAGGACCGCCCGATGCTGCCGCCGCTGGGACCTTCAACGAAACGAAACAGCGCCCCTATACCACCGAAGACATTCGCTTCGTCACCAAAGGCGATACCCTCTACGCATTCGCCTTTGTCTGGCCAAACGACGGCAAGCTGCACATGAAGACTCTCGCCAGGGGATCCGGTGCCCTCCCGCAGCCAATTCGGCGCGTGGAGTTGTTCGGCGCGGGGCGGATCGCCTTCAATCAGGATGGCAGCGGCCTGCATCTCACCCTCCCCGCCAACCCGCCCAACCCCCACGCCTACGCCTTCAGCATCCATTCCTGATGAGGCGCGCCCCGCCTGAAGGATCATATATCAGTTAGGGCGTTGTTACTTCTAATCGGGGATAGGCAGAACGAAAATCTAACTCGTCGATCCTGATAAACTCATAACACAGTAAAGAATCAATGATATAGGGTGAATTTCGTGGTAAAATATTCTCAGAAGTTGTTCAAAACACAGCAATTTCCGGGGAAATCATGCGCCCTAAGAGTGAGTCCAGACACCCGCAACGTGAGCTGTTCCAGATCGATCTGGAGCAGTTGATTGACCTCACGCATCCGTTGGCAGTACTTGCGCAGAAGATTGATTGGAAACAGTTCGATCTTCTGTTAGGCGGCAGTTATCATCCCACCCAGGGAGCCCCCGGTACGCCGACGCGTCTGATGGTGGCGTTGCACTTTTTGAAATATCAAACCGATCTGAGCGATGAAGATGTGGTCGCGGGGTGGGTCGAGAATCCCTATTGGCAGCACTTCAGCGGCATGCGATATTTTCAGCATTCGATGCCGATCGATCCCTCCAGCATGACGCGTTGGCGCAAGCGTCTGGGCGAAACCGGAGCCGAACAGATGCTGCGCGAGACCCTTGCAGCTGGCATGCGCATGAAGGTGATCCGCCCGGCGGAGTTACAACGTGTCAACGTGGATACCACGGTACAGACCAAGGCCATTCGCTTCCCGACCGATGCGCGTTTGTATCATCGCTGTCGCGAGAGGCTGGTGAAAGAAGCACGTGCCGAAGGTCTCGAAATCAAGCAGAGTTATCAGCACGTGGGCAAGCGTCTGTTGATGCAATCCAGCCGCTACGCTCATGCCCGGCAGATGAAGCGTGCCCGCGCTTGTACGCGCCAGTTAAGGACTCAACTGGGCCGGGTGCTGCGCGAGATAGATCGTCAAGTTACAGAACCCTCGCGCAAGTTATCCGGTCTGCTGGAAACAGCGCGTCGCATTCATAGCCAGCAGAGGCACGACAAGAACAAGGTGTACAGCGTTCACGAGCCTGAAGCCGAGTGCATCGCCAAAGGAAAAGCGGGTAAGCCGTATGAGTTCGGCAACAAGGTCAGCGTCGCGGTCAGCAGCCGGGGCGGATGGTTCGTCGGGGCCAAGAGCTTGACTGGCAATCCCTACGATGGCCACACGCTAGCCGAGCAGATGAAACAAGTTAATAACTTGATCGGCGACATAGTTAGAGAAGTGCATGTGGACATGGGCTATCGCGGCCACGACTATGTGGGCAATGCCACGATCTATGTGGACAAACGACGGCGAGGCCGAACGCCAAAGACGCTCTGGAAAAGAATGAAACGCAGAGCGGCTGTCGAACCTAGCATCGGACATCTGAAGAACGAACACCGGTTAGAACGTAACCGGCTGAAGGGCGCTGCCGGAGATGCGATCAACGCCATCCTCTCGGCCGCGGCGATGAACTTCCACAAGTTGCTGAGAGCCTGTGAGGGCAAACTTGTCGCCCAAACCAGGGCTATTCTGGGCCGACTCCTGTACCAATCGACCTTCACCAGCTTCCTGATCGTCGTGCCATCTGCCTGAAATCGGCTTTTTCAGGATCGACTAACTCATCGCTTTGACGTGAGCTGTCCCCACGACAGCTGCGGATGCATTGGCGCTTCTGTGGTCGAAAAACTTCCGGGGCGGATGCAGGCTTCTGGAAGCCAATCCCACCGTGAACTTCCAAACTGTTGTGAACAGCCCTTTGCGCTTATCCACCTTGGGTTAAAGGTCAGTAGCCGGATCGATCCTGCATAACGCCGTTGTCGGCTCGGCTGACGCGAATCGCCTCATAGCCTGGATCCTGCATCTTCATCTGGGTTTGGGCGCGGCTTTGCCGCGTGGGTTGATTTCTAAAAACTTGTGGCTGGTTGGCGGCACGACTTTACAGGCTGCGGAAAAACTCCCAATTCTAGCTAATCTCGTCCCTGGAACGAATTTTTCGCCGTTTTCTGCCTGTTTTGCTGCCGTTTCCTCGTTTCATTTTGCGTCTGAAAGCCGTTTTATCGGCCTTCAGACGCACTTCGGCCCTAGCGGGCCAGCGCTTCAATCGGAATCAGCCGCCGCATGCGCACCAAATTATGCGCCACGATCGTCATCCGATAGAACCAATCCACGCGATCCAGTCCGCGCAACTTAACCGGACGCAACGGACGGTCCAGTTTGCTCCAGCCGAAGACCCGCTCGATCAGCTTGCGTTTGCGCTGGCTGATGGAGCGCCGTTCATCGTTGCGCTCCGGCTCGGTCAAACTGTTTTTGCCCATGTTGCTGCCCCCTTGCGTAGACTCCGACACATGCGGCGCAACCGCGCGCTCCCGCAAGGCCGCGATAAACTTCTCTTCCTGATACAAAGTGTCGGCCCCTAGCGTTATCTCCAATTCCGAATCACGATCTTGCTTTGCTGACACCGTGCGGTCCAGCATGCTGAGCGCCGCCTCGCGCTCGGCCGCATTGCCGGCCTGACTTGCCTCAGCCGCCACCACCAAACCGTTGCGGTTCTCAATCAACGCGTGGCCCTGGTAGGCCGGAACCGCTTTATCCGCCGCTGCCTTTTTGTACAAACGCGCTTCGGGGTCGGTGGCCGACTCCACCTTGTCGCGCAGCAGCAGCGCGCCTTTGCTGCCGGAACCGGAACCGGGCGCGGGCGGATCGCCCTTCTCCTTGAAGCTGCGCGCCGCTGCCCAGGCCTGAATCAGCGTGCCGTCCACCGTGAAATGTTCCTCGCTCAGCAAGTCGTGCGCGCGCGCCTCCAGCAGCACGGCCTCCAGCAACTGCTGGCTGATCGCGCCCGCAATCAGGCGCTCGCGGTTCTTGGTGAAGACCGTCACGTCCCAGATCGGGTCGTCCATCTCCAGGCCCGCAAACCAGCGAAAAAGCAGGTTGTAATTCATCTGTTCCATCAACTGCCGCTCGCTGCGGATGGAATAAAGAATCATCAACAGCGTGGCCCGCAAGAGCCGCTCGGGAGCGATGGATGGGCGGCCGGTGTCGGAGTACAGCTTCTCCAATTCGGTATCCATACGTTCCAGCGCCTGGTCTGCCAGGGCACGAATCTGGCGCGCCGGATGATCCATCGGAATCCGCTGTGCCAAGGTCAAATAACTGAACATCGCTTCCTGCTTCTGATCGTTTCCACGCATATTCATTGGATGAATCAATACCCGGAAAGATACCGATCCTGCCGACTAAATGAGAGTTTTTCCGCAGCCTGTCAAGTCGTGCCCTTTCAAAACCTGACGTATACCGTAGGCTGCTAAATCCAACAATTCAATTTTCAGGCGATCCCAACCGGCAAACTGCCTCAGGGCTGATAGCTTCATCAAATTCCTTTTCGCTCATCCAGTTGTTTTCAACGACCAGCGCACGAAGCGTTTTGCCCTGCTGTTTGGCCAGTCGCGCGGCTTCGCCTGCCCGCTCATAGCCCAGCGCGGGCACCAGCGCCGTGGCCGCGGCGGTCGAGTTCTCTACGTGGGCGCGGCAGCGCGCTTCGTCAGCCTCGATGCCATCGACGCAATAGCGGCAGAGCAGATCATCGGCGCGGGCCAGCAACTCCAGATTCTCCATCAGGCAATGGGCAATCAGCGGAAGGAATGCATTCAGTTCCAGGCTGCCCGCCGCGCAGGCCGCCGCAATCACGCTGTCGTTGCCCATGGCGATCATGGCCGCTTGCGTGGCGGCTTCGGGAATCACCGGGTTCACCTTCCCCGGCATGATGGAAGAGCCTGCCTGCCGCGCTGGCAAACGAATCTCGCCCAGGCCCGCATCGGGACCGGAGGAGAGCAGGCGCAGATCCGTCGAAATTTTAATGAGCGAGACGGCGTGCGCTTTCAGAATTCCGCTGACCTCGACAAACACATCTGTGTTCTGCGTGGCTTCGACAAGATTTTCCGCACGCGCAAAACCAATGCCGGTGAGCGCGCGCAACTGCTCGACCGCCTGAAAGATGAAGGCGCGCGGTGCGGCCAGTCCTGTGCCAATCGCCGTTCCGCCCAGGTTCACGACGCGCAGCCGTTCCTCGCATTTGTAGATGCGCCAGCGGTCGCGATTCATCGCCTCTGCGTAGGCGCTCATCTCGCGGCCCAGCGTGGTCAGCACCGCGTCCTGATACTGCGTGCGGCCCACCTTGACGACGTGCGCGAACTTCTTTTCGGCGCGCTGAAAGGACTCCTGCAAGGCAACGACATTTTGCTCCAACACGCGCAGAAGGCGAATCGCCGCCAATCGCAGCGCCGTCGGATAGGTATCGTTGGTGGACTGATGCAGATTGATGTCGTCGAGCGGCGAGATTTTTTGGTAGTTTCCCAGTGGCTCACCAAGGATTTGGAGCGCGCGATTGGCTAGCACCTCGTTGACGTTCATGTTGGTGCTGGTTCCTGCTCCGCCTTGCAGCGCATCGACAACGATCTGCGCATCCAGCAGGCCTTGGCTCAACTCGCGGCAGGCGCTCTCGATTGCTGCTCGCTTTGCATCCTCACCAGACCACGCGCCCAGCGCAGAGTTGGTCAGCGCACAGGCCAGCTTCACATCGCCAAAGGCACGCACCAGCGCCGGATGCACAGGCCGCCCGGCCAGCGGAAAATTCTCCAGCGCCCGCGCCGTGTGAATGCCAACCAGCGCATCCGCCGGCACCATCCGCTCGCCCAGTGAATCCCGCTCGATGCGCTGCTGGCTCATGCTCCCTCTCTGCATCCGCACATCTTATTGTCCATCCCCGGCGTGCGAAAGGCCAAATGGATCACATTCACACACTGTCCGCATGTGCTCGCTTCAAAATAACTTTTGGAATGAAAAAGTTATGGACCGTGGCACAAATCGGTCAGCATGTGTGCAGGCAGAAGGAGTATCGGACCGGGTACGGCAATGCGTCTCTGCGCGACAAGCAAGAGGCCAACTCAAAGGTTGTGCGGCTGATGAGGCACGAGGTTGCCTGATGATGGGGGGCAGTCCAGTTCTTACTGTGAGGTTTTGTGGGGTTACGTTTTTCTGGATACCCTAAAAGTTATTGATTCTATGGTGGACGCGGTAGGAATCGAATTTTCGATCAAACGTATTTTCAACAACATGCAGGTCAGCGGATGACACCTTAGACCATGCAAAGCAGCCTAAATCCGATAAACAGAGCGCAGGAAGAGCGCGTTTTCGCGGCTCGCGAGTTGTAGATTTCCCGCCTTTCATCCCCAGCGGTACTCCGGCCCGCGCTATATAACACTCCGAATTCTATTAACTAGCGGGCCGGAGTACCGCTGGGGATGGCCGGGAATCGCCGCTCATGTACACTGAAGAATCCTGCACCTGTAGCAGCACCGCTGCTGGGGATGGCCGGGAATCGCCGCTCATGTACACTCATTGAGGAAAGACGAAGATGTCCACCACGCTGGGGATGGCCGGGAATCGCCGCTCATGTACACTAGGACGCCTGGAAGCTGCTGACAAATAGCATCTTCCGGGCGCTCCAATTCTCAAAAAAGAAGAATCTGCTCTGGAATATCTTCCGGGCTTCGCGGTTTTTTCCCATAAAATACCTCCATTTTCGCGAACTGGTGATCGGTAATTGCCAGTAATCTGACCTGTCCCAGCGGTGGGATGCAGGCTTTGATAGTGCGCCGGTGAGCCTCGGCTGCCTCCTCGCTGGGAATGAAGCGGGCATAGACCGAGAACTGCAACATCATAAATCCGTCCTTGAGCAGAGCCTTGCGAAAGCGCGTATAGTCGCGCCGGTTCTCCATCGTCTCGACCGGCAGGTCGAACATGGCAATCAGCCACATACACCGGTACGCAGAGAGGTTGAATCGTCTTGGCACGGCAGCAAACTCTCAGGCAGATCAAGGCGCTCCTCGCTGCCCGCCAGCACGTTGGCCAGCGAACCGGCCACGCGGAAGAGAATGTTAGAGAGCGCCCGCTCTTCCCTACCTACCCAATATCTCATGGTTATGGCCTCAATGAGCCACTTTTTTGGAATTGCATTCAGCGGGCCTCCAGGATCGTTGTTTGCAATCCAAGAGGCCACGCGCCGGTCGATGAGCGGGCGGAAAGGCTCCATCAGGTCGGCGGCCAGGCAGAAGGGATCGTAGCGGTTGTGGTGGCGCAGACCGATGGAAGGATGCAATCCAGCGGCGCAGATGGCGCGGGCGACAGAGGCGCGCAGCACGGTGTAGCCATAGTCGAGGTGGCGGTTCTGGTCGGGACCGGACTCCAGCGGGTCCGCACCGCGCCGGAACTTTGGATCGGCAAAGATCAGTCCCCAATAACGGCGGGCGGCTTGGGCCTCAAGATTATCAGGATCGCCGGAGTGGACACGGGCGCTGGTGGCAATCAGCCCTTCATCGGAACCGCGCAGCTCCTTTAGCAGGCTGCCCTGGGCGCGAATCTTGGCCTGGACAATCTGCGTCCAAAGGCGCTTGCGTGTTACGGTTTTGAGATTTGCCTGTATGGCCAGCCGCTCGGTTTGCAGGCTGTGAGCCTGGAGAGGCAGCGTCATGGCGACGGGCAAGTAGTGGTGATCAATGGTGACGACCATCGCGCCCGCCTCGGCCAGCCGGGAGACGACGGCCTGAGTGAGTGTGATCTGGGGATGGGCAAGCAGCAGCGTATTGATGCCGCTGACCGGCGTAATGAAGGGCAGGCACTCTTCGCGCTCAATGACCAGTTGGGAGTCCTTGACGCTGAGCCGCGCCGGGTTGGCGATTTCCAGGATGCGGTCGCTCATGGACTAACCTCCGGCCTGGTGAATGCGACCAAGGGAGTCGATGATAACCTTGGTCGCATTGAGTTTGCGTAGGGCGTCCTGATTAGGCGCCCACCAATCCTTGGCCTTTTGAATATCTGCTTTTTGACGAGCATCATTGACACGCACCAAGGCAAGCTGGCCGTTCGATGCAATTGTCCTCAGCCTCCAGATAGAAGGATTGCATAGGTTCTTATTATGATCGCAGTCCCTGTGCAAGAGAACGGTGTCACCGCCCATCAGCGAGAATTTGAATGTGTAGTCACCGGGTTCGGGATATATGGCCTGAATCAGCGGGTGCCCCTTACGTTTTCTTTCCATTGCGTCAAAGAGTGAGACAATGACCGACTCCCAGCGCTTCTCCCTCCCTCTCTCATCAAGCAAGGCAAAGATAGCTACGTGGTGGTTGCTGGAAAGCGCGACGTGACGGGTTCGTTCGCCTTTGCCGATGGTCTCCACGCCGAGCGCCTTTTTGATGCGCACCCGCTTGATGGGGACGAATTTGCCGGTTTTGGTTTTCAGCAGCGGCCAGTCGTTCTGTTCCTTGTTGGGGGTCCATTTCTCCAAGCTGCCGCCGAATTCAGCGGCCTTGGCGCGGACGGCCTCGCGGACGGTTGGGTCAACGATGCTCTCGATGACTCCAGCGCTAAGGCCCGCGACAGGCTTGCGGATGTGGACCACATCCTTGCCGCCTTCTTTACGTGGCCTGCCGTAGTTGGTTTCATCGTGCAATGCGCCGGTGAGCCTGTGTTCCGGGCGATGAGAGACAAGCATCTGCTCGATCTGCGGGCGTATGGAATCGACGAAGTTCTTCCAAGGTGCTTCGATTTGGGGAAAGCGGCGTCCCGTCTTTGGCCAATAAGGATCGCGTTCGTTGGCGCGGCTCAAGGTAGCGATCATCTTCGGACGGCTTAGAGCGATGGTAATTGCGTCGATGGCGTGATGACGATGGTCAGTGCGAGGCTTGCTCTTTTTGTCGTCGCTGGCAGGCGGGGCGAGTTCGCGCAGAATGCCTTCCAGTCCCCATCCACGGCGAAGCGTGGCGGTGACCATGCCGGAAGAAGCGAAAACAACTTGCCGGGAGCCGTCCTGGGTTTTAATGTCGCGTCCGCCGTAGAGCGTGCCTACCAGCTCACAGGCCAGTTTGGAGGCGTAACGAGTGTCATTGAGCTGGCGGCTGGAAAAGCCTTCCAACTCCTCGGTGGTGCGCAACTCAAAGCGCGCGAGCTTACCCTTGTTAGGCTTCCTCCAATTCCTGACACGGTCGCAGATCGCCTGATATTGTTCGGGATCGGTAAAAGCCTCGAATGGAGTGCGGTTTCCTTTGTACTGATTGGCTTCGACGTGGCAAAGTACCTTGTTCTGGAAGGAATCGTCCGGTATACGGCTGAAGGGAATGATGTGGTCAACCTGCCAAGGGGAGTTTTCTCCGAAGATGGAGGAGAAAGGAAAGGACTTATCCGAATAGGGGCATCTTCCGCCGCATTCCTCCCAAAGCAGAGCTTTTTCGATGTCGGCGCGCGAAGGCTGGAAATTCTCGCTGAATTCTTTGGCGATCCGCTGGCGCATTATGTCGCGCTCTTTCTCGCGGCTGCGGTTCTTGCCGATGGCTTCCGCCCGCTCATGGCGGGGCTTCTTCAAGTCTCGCGCTAGTTCGATGCGAACCTCGGCGGGCTTGGTCCCCAATTCGCGGACCAGTGCGTTCACGACCTTCCGCAATTCGGTAAGAGCGCGTTCGACGGCGGGATTGCGCAAGGTCTTCAGCGCGTTGCGGACGGGCGGGATGCGGTCGTAAACTTCGCCGCCGGTAAGCTTGTTGCGATATTCAGGAATCTCATTTTCAGCTTCCTTCAAACGCTTTCCGGAAGCCATGAGCGGCAGTAGTTTGCGAATGGCCTTACGAGAGTACATACAATAGCCGCTGGGAGCGGGCCTGTCCGCCAGCCATTTTGCGCCGGTTTCGTCCAGCTTCCAGTATTCGACTGCGCGACGAATGAGTGAATCGTCTTCAGGAATAGTCCGCCAGTCCTCGACAATTTGCATTTTGTCAGCGTCTGACATTGTGGGCCAGCGTTCGGCGAAGACGGCGGCCATGTGCGTGTTGGTCAGGTTGCCCTTTAGCTTGGTTTCGCCGCCATGCTCCAGATTAAATTTATGCTTTATTTTCAGAGCCTTGCGAATCTTGTCGAAACTGGCTGTCTCTGCTTTTTCCAGCAGGTCCAGGACTGTCTGCCGTTGCGCTGTGGTGAGGGGGATTCCGTTGACCTGGCCGGGGAGAATGATCTCCAGATCGTTGACCTTTTGCAGGACGCGGAAGTGCTGGGCTTCGAGCGTAGCCCAAGCCGCACGGCGCTCGCCGGGTTCAAGTTCGCAGCCGCCGATGAGGTGCGACTGCTCCTTTATGGGGCGCTGATAGAAGAGCAGATGCTTGATCTGGTGATGCAATTCTTCTGTGAGCAATTCCGGATTATGTACGACTTGCTTTTCCCAGATAGCGGCAAACTCGTCCTCGTACATCTTGCGGCCAGTCCAACGCCGACGCACCTTTTGCGTGTGCGGGTCTAGGGAGGCGAAGTATTCGCCCAGAGTGCGCGCTTTGGCTTTTGCCATTTCTTCAAGCAGAATCTTGATGTCGCCCTCTACTTGACCGAGGTCATCTTCCTTTTTGGCCTTTGCTGGCACATCCTTTTTTACAGTCAGCTCTTTCCGATTAGAGCGATAGCCGCGCCGCTGACTCAGGTGATAAAAGACGCGTCCCAGTTCAAAGGGCTCCAAGGTTGCGTCCAGCGCAGTCTTGCGCAGCAGATAGAGCGGCAATTCCGTCGCAGCCTTCGTTCCGGCACTGCCCGGCGCTGTCCACTTTGCTGCAAGTTCCCGATCAAAAGTATTGAGAATGGCATGGCGTTGTTGGGATGCATCTGCTTCGGCTCCCTCATGCTTTGGCAGTAGGCCGTTTCTTTGGAGCAGCCGGAAAAGCTCGCTTTGGCGCGCGGCGCGTCGGCGAAGCTGACGGCGGATCAGTCGAGCCGTGCGGCGAGCGACGGCGTTGGATTCGTCCTGTCCTTTCTCATAGTCGCCGGTGACTGCCGGGTCAAAGAGCCGAACGCCCGCTCGAAGTAGTTCCGTCGCCATTCCGTTTTGGTCAAGGCCGATTGCTGCCCACCCCAGAGATGCCGAGCCTAGATCGATGCCAAGTACGTAGTCTTGCATTACTGAAGCCGTCTTACTCATTTTTTCGGTAGTGGGTCAGTTTGGATTTCCACAGATCAGAAAGGGGTACAAGCATGATTTTACGTGATTCAGCACCATCGCCGCTGCTAGTTCGTCCCGATCCGCTCCAGTCCATGCGTAGACTGGACAATACGAATGTCGCAACCCTGCCTCGACAGCGTATCATTCTGCCCAGGCCGCTGCCGTCAAAGGTTCCAATTCCAAAGCGGCGTCCAGAAAGTGCAAAATATATGACCATCATTTTTGGGATACTGGAATCTGATCGCATCATTTTTGCGGCAGACACAGAAGAAACCGGCCAATTCATGAAGATCAGCACGCCAAAACTCCACTCTTACAGTCGAGATAATGGTGAGTGTCTAGTGATTGGTGGAGCTGGCTCGGTTCCACCTGTAGAGGCATTACAGCAGCGTTTGGGTAAGACTTTTATGGATGATTCCGATTCATTTGAAGAAGTTGCGGAAGTCATTATCAAACAGTTTTACGATGAACACGTTGCTAACCAGCAAGATTTAGATTTTTGGCTTATCGTGGGCGGATCTTTCAAGTCCGGGGAACACCAATACAATCACCGCTTGTGGGTTGCTGAGCGCGGCATTATGAGAGACTCTGATGGCATTGCTGTAATCGGGATAGGGAAGGACGTGGCCCGAACGTTACTCAAAAAAAGCCTCGTTCGATCTCATTTTCCAATTTCAGAACTCTCTTCGGTTCACATAATCCAACTGGTCAAAAGTCAGGCTCAGTACTGCGGGATGGAAAGCATGATTTGGTCGCTATCCGGCCCGGATGTTTTCAAGATGTCGATCAAGCATATTCAAAGGGCCGAAGAGTTGTCCCGGAGATACGACGAGTTGAACAAGAATGTATTCTCGGCTTTATTCGCCACAGAGGCATCACTTCCTTATATTGATTCAAAACTGAGAACGCTTCAAAGCGATTATGCCAATGTAATGAACGCCATTAGATCGGAGTATGTAACCGAAAAGAGAATCAGTGAGCATTTCAGGGATAACCCGGAAGACCGCTAGGCCGCATCCCCCAGAACCCGCCGAAGCATATCCCGGTCGATAGTCGATTTTGAAACCGTGGGCTTTGGAAGCAACGCAATCAATTCTTCCATCGTCCAAACGTGATTTGCAAGCCCCGCTTCCATTGCCGGCGTCACGCGCAAGGTCTGATGGACCCGGCAGAAGTTGTAGTGCATGAAGTGAAGCGCGACCGCATGGCAGTGATTTTCAGCCTTCTTGCTGAATCCGTTCGTCAACCTGGTAAACCGACGCATCGACATACGCATGGTGAGGTTCTGGCGCTCAACGTAGCTAGTGCTGACGTGCGCCGGATCGGGATCGCCGATGACAGTTTTCATGTCAGAACCGATGCACTTGGCTGGGGAATATCTGCGGGCTTCTTCTGTTGTAGGTGCGCCGTAGATCTTGTGGAGCATGGCGTAGTCAATGCTTGCACCAAAAGCGTCTTCTACCGCCTCTAGGTAAGCGCGGTGCGCGTCGGTCGTGAGCTGTATGCGGTTTCGGATACGACCGGCACAATCCTCCATAAAATCCCGCGCCCATCCTCCATCTCGGCCCCCAACAAGATAGCTGATGACCAGTTTGGTATCCGAGTCCATGCCCACCCAGGTCCAGATGTCTCCCCATCCTTCCGCTTTCTGTTCGGGCGTAGCGTTTTTCTTTTTGCAGCCAATAAAACTCCATATTTCATCAGCCTGCATCCGACGGACCTTGAGATTGCGAACATGGAAATCATGAAAAGTGGCACAGGCCGTTCCCATGTCGGCCAGCAACTTCACGACGGTATTTTTGGCCGCTCCCGTCATGCGGCAGGTTGCCCGGATCGAACATCCTTCGATCAGGCAGTTGACGATTCGGGCGCGGGTTTGGGAGTCCAAGCAGTTCATATTGATTATTATGCTAAAGCAGCTTTAGGATGTCAAGAGGAAAGTTTGGACTGCGTGGCCATAGAAACAGTATTATTGCGTGCGAGGTGAACTTGTGGAAGTAAATGCAGATTTCCTGCGTAACCACGTCAGGATACTTGACTCGCTAATCGGAATGACGCGAGACAAACTTGTATTTCAACAACTCGCTATTCCTTATCTTGGTGAGGATTGGAAGGAGAGGTTTGAAAGAGCACGCTCTGATCCAAAGTTCCTTGGGGAATGCGAGATACATTTGGCTGAGATACAGGAGATGCGGAAGAGGGCAGTAGAGATGTTGGACCAACTCCTGAGAGGCGATCCAATTCAGTCACCAATCGAGCGAATTCATTAGTGAAAAATTCGAGCGGAACTTGCATAGTACACACCCTCCCTGTATCCTTGGATTAGCGCATCTCAAAGATTCGGAAGGGCGGCCCTGGCAGGCCGCTTTTCTATTTGCTTTTGATTTTACTCCAAAACGGTTGATTGGGACGAAAAATGGAAGACAATCGTACATCTGGGTGCCAAATTGCCGTGATCATTTTGGCTGGACTAATATCCCTATTGTTTTTTGGCGTTTGGAGAATGATATTTGGGAGATAACTAGGGTTTTCTCCTCCATAATTCCCATCCGACCCGAACAAAGGCGACAGCAACAAAGACCATAGGTAGAAGGATAATTGCCTGCCAGTTCATTCCGCTGCCTTTCTCGCCGTGCCCCACCGCGCCTGGGCAGCCTTGGCCGCCGCCGTCTTCCGTGCTTCCGGCGTCATGGTTACCAGACGGCGCTTCCCGCCCACCAAACCACCCTTGCGCCCCATAGCGGCCATGTACGCTGATATTGCGGTCGGTGGTGGAGGAGTCGGCCTCGCCTCTTCCGTGGATTGATCTACAATCCACTTGGCAAGCTGGTTCGGATCGCGCGGACGTTTGCCCTTACCGATGGTCATGTACCCATCATAATGCTAAAGCGGACCTGTGGAAATCCAAACTGACCCACTACCATTTTTTCAAACCTCTTGACTTCATGGTTTTGGAGAGGTACAAATTATAGCAGTGTACATGAGCGGCGATTGCCTGGCTGTTTCTCAGTAAGCTTTCGTCGTACGGTATCGGTTCACCCGTAACCGTTGAACGCCCCGGAGACGGGGCGTTCTTGTTTGTGGATTCCCGGATGCTCCTTTAGGCAGATTTGGCACACTTCCCGACCGTCCTCTAAATCCGGGGCGTCTGCCAACCGTCGGCCTGACCCTGTTGGAAGAGCATTGCGAGGATGTCTTGAATTGTCGGCGACTCCTCCTCCGGGATTGATTCACGGTTGGCCCATAACCGCGCAATGGTTCGTAAGCTACAGCCAAACTTCTGAGAAGCTCGTTGTTTCGCAGCAGCCATCGGAGTGCCTTTGCGGTTCAATTGCGAAACGTAATCCAGCGCATCCTGAGCCTGAGCAGCAGTAAGCGCGGGCTTGCGCCCGCCTGTAGGTGGTGGAAGAGTGGACGCGGCTTTCTTTGCAATCGCGGAAATTCCTAACCGCAACATTTGCGGCAAATTCTGTAACGCGAACAAGAGGTATGCTTGCTCCTTTTCGGATAGCGACATCCTCGAATCCAGCGCCACCCGCAGATCTTCGACGGTCCGTATCGTCTGAATAAAGTCGTTCACGAAAATGGCCCAGTGCGTCGCAAGTCCGCAAAGAAACCTTGCCTGTTCCATTCCCATTTCAAACCCTGGGGCACCGACCACGCGTACAGCCTGGTCAAAGGCCTCCACCATCTTTTCCCTCATCTCATAGTCCACGTTCCCTCCGCCAAAACCCTACCTACCATTGTGGCACCGCCACGCCAAAATACCCCAGACCATTTTGGCGGTAGGCCGCCAAAACTCTGCGCGAAGTTCTGGCGCATTACACGCCAAATTCGAGCCTCTTGTTAATACAAGCACACAGGCAGACTTTACGGATATGAGAGCGCACTCACTCCGAGCCAAATTGATGGCCGGTTAGTGGAGGCATCACGAATTCGAGGTGATTCTATGAAGCGCAAAACGAAACCAGCCGGGGAAGGGTACGCCTATTTGTTCCACGGCTCATATAGCTCCAAGGACAAAGCGGAAGCCAAGGCACGCAAGCGAGACGGATTTTTGATTAGCCGCGTGCCACGCGGCATGAAAAAGCGGCGCTACATTGTACTGACAGAAAGGGTGCCTTTCTAATGCGCTTTTATAACCATCGCCGTCACGGACACATTATCGGCTCTGTCTACCTGGTGCATATTGCGCGGCGTTATAAGGGTGCGCAGCACTATCTGGGCTTCAGCACCAATATCCCGCAAAGGGTGAAGGCGCATCGCGCTGGCCGTGGCGCTCCTTTACTTGGTGCTGTGAGCAAGCGCGGCATTCCGTGGCGCGTGGTGCGCACGTGGCAAAAGAAAGACGGCTACTTTGAGCAGCATCTTAAGCGCGGCTATGCGTTGAAGGAATTGTGTCCGGTGTGCAGCGGGCCGAACGCATATCAGAAGGGGAATTGATATGAGCAATGAGTTTGCAGAACGCGGTGAAAACCAGAGCGGGCAACGGTTCTTGAGAGGCTCCGCCCCGCGACTTATACGGCACGCTGTGGACTGCAAAACGGCAGGCGGGGAATCAATCTCCCTGCCTGCTGGTAAGGATCAAAGGCCTCTCCGGGAGTTTGAGGGCAGAGCCCTCATCGGGCGCGAAGCGCCCGTTACTTCTTCACTTGACTCTATAACGAATAATCGACACACTGCCCCACCGGATTACTACGCCCGCCCGACAGGGCGGGGCAAGTTCTGCGGCAGATGGAGCATCAGAGGGAACGACTCAAAGACGAACAAAACAGTTTATCGAAGAATCAACTGCGGTTCCTGGTCCTGTAGCTATTGCGGGCCGAGAAAGGCAAGAACTGCCAAGTGCGCGATTCGCAAAGTTGCCGAGGAGTTGAACCTCCGATACTTCTTGACCCTCACTCTCGATCCTTCAAAGCTAAAGAAAGGTGAGAGTGCCGTGCATCATTTGAGGAAGGCGTTCAATAAATTCAGAGAGTATTTGCGTAGAAAATATGGCGCGCCGCCACAGTTCATTTGCGTCCTGGAGTTTACCCAGCGTGGCATCCCTCATCTGCATATCTTGCTTGATCGTTTTATCGAACATGCCTGGATCAGCAAAACGTGGGACAACCTCGGCGGGGGGCGAATCGTGTTTATAAAACAAGTTACGGTCCGGCACGTTGCGCGGTATTTGTCGAAGTATCTGACCAAGGAACTTCTCTTGTCGGCTCCTAAAGGAACACGAAGAATAACCAATGCGCGAACAATCAAGCTTTTTCCGAAATTCAACTCCGGCATTTCCTGGGAGTTGCTCAAGGAATCGATCTGGAACCAGTTGATGGAGTTCCGAGTTGCCGAGTTTGGACACCAACTCGATTTGTTTCGATCAATTGTCATGCATTTTGATGAGGAGCAATTTCTCAAGGCGTTTGAGTTGGCCGAAGGCGGCTAAGGCGTGCTGCGAAGCTGAAATGAATTATTTTTCGGCATGGGAGCACGTGTTTAATTATCCCGCGTGTATTCACGCGGGAGGGGCGAAGGAAATTCACGCGGATAGCGATATTGTTGCGTGCACGCGTGGTACGTCCCGCACGTTTTCGAGACTGGAAAGTGTACGTGCTGATGAAGTGCATGAATTAAATGGGCAGCACGTAAAAAGCAACGGCGTGGGGGTGGGTATGGCAGCGAATGAATGGGATTCCGACTTGATGACGGTTGCGGAGACTGTACGTGTGCCGCACGTCCCAAGAATTTGTGAGGCACGTCCAGCCAACTTGGCACTTCCCTTAAAACTAACCTCTGACGAACTCAACTTGAAATTCCGAGCATCCTGGAATGGGGTCAACATGGAAACCGAATGGCTCACCGCAAATGAGGCCGCCCAATACCTGAAAGTCAAGCCGCGTACGCTGCTTCAATGGGCGCGTGAACGAAAAATACCCGCGCACCGGCTATCCGGCGTGCAGCGCTGTGTCTGGAGATTCCGGAAGCATGAGTTGGATGCTATTCTATGCTCGTCATCCGCTGGCCCTGCTGAGGGGAGGCAGTAATGAGGGTTCAGCGACACACAAACGGGTCTGTGCGCTACGACAAGCGGCGCAAAACCTGGAACTACCTCTGGTATGACGGTCCAACTCGCAGGTCAAAGCGAATTGGAACGAAGCAGGAATTCCCGAACCAAGGCAGCCGCCTGGAAAGAGGTGGACCGACTTGAAATCCAGCAACAGAAACCAAAGGACGGAGACACGGTGCGCAGTGTCATTTCACGATACGAAGCAGAACGAATGCCCACACGACCATCCACGGCGAGGGTATATCACTGTTTCTTGAAGAATCACGTTTTGCCAAAGTGGGGAGATACGCGGATACAGGACGTACACCCCCGCCCGGTTGAATTGTGGCTCCGTGAACTGCCCTTATCACCAAAATCCAAGACGCACGTGCGTTCACTCATGCACGGGCTTGTGGAGTTTGCGATGTGGGCTGGAATGCTGGACATAAGCCGCAATCCCGTTTCGCTTGTCCGAAATATCGGGGCAACGCGGAAGGTACGGACGGCCCGAAGCCTCACAACGGAACAGTTCCACGCTCTGCTAAAGGAGCTACACGAACCTTTCGCAACGATGGCTCTGCTCTCTGTGTGCCTAGGCCTTCGCATTAGCGAAACTCTTGCACTTCGATGGGCAGACGTGGATTGGTTAGGCTCACGGTTGAGCGTTCTGCATGGCATCGTGAATCAGATTGTGGGCGATGTGAAGACGCAAGGCTCAGCCCGAACATTCAACCTCACAAGCGAATTACTGGAGCGTCTGAAGTCCTGCAAGCAACGGTCCGATTTTTCGGAAGCTGGGGATTGGATTTTTGCCAGCCCATTCCAACTTGGGAGACTTCCGTACTCCTACACCGGCACGCGGCAAGAATTGGCGCGGGCATCAAAGGCCGCTGGAATCGGGCACGTCAGTTCGCACGCTTTTCGGCACACTTACCGCTCGTGGCTGGACGCTGTGAAGACCCCAATCGCCGTCCAACAGAAAATGATGCGGCACTCGGACATTCGCACAACCATGAACGTTTACGGTGATGTGGTTACGGATGAAATGAGCACAGCGGGCGTGAAGGTATCGGAGCTTGCATTCAACCGTAAAGGAGCGCAAGCAGAGCGCAGCATCATCTAAGTAATTGATTCTATGGTGGACGCGGTAGGAATCGAACCTACAACCTGTCGGTTAAGAGCCGAATGCTCTGCCAGTTGAGCTACGCGTCCAGAGAACGGATACGGCCTTGGCGCTGGAGGACAACCAAGGCTTGAACAGACAGATTTTTCTGCTGCTACTTGAAAAATATAACACAGTGGAGGGGGCTTTTCCAAACACGGGAACTTCGTGGGATGAATCCTGAAAGTTGAAAACCAGGCCGGCGCTGAGGTTGCGCTGCTCTTGAGAAAAAATCACCATCGAGCCGTCGCTCAACAGAGAAGGTCGGTAGCCCTCAGCCAGCAGATTGCGCAGATGCAGCACCGCCTCAAAACCGTCGGCGCCGTTGCCTCGCAGATGAATCGGCTGGCGGAAATGCAGGTTGAGGTACCCCGCCGCGGCTGCCTGAATCTACTCTCCAGTCAGCCTGCGGGGCGGGAAAATCTAATTATTCAACGACAAATGGCGCCGATTGCGCAATATCTTGTTGAGAAATTGTGTCGTGTACTTTGATCGTCACCTTGTACTTGCCGGGTTCCAGGCCTGCGATGGGCAGCGACTTTTCCACGGTCATCTGATCGCTGTGAACACCCAGATCCTTGGAGTCCAGATGCTTTTCAAAAACCACGGTGTCGACGGCCGGAGTGGTGGCCGTGGCGGCTGTCGTCTTCAGAATCTGGTAGGTGACAGCGGCCTGATTGCTCTTGGTCGCTTCGTCGATGCCCAGGTTGTAGACCTGCATCCAGAAGTTAAGCTGCTGGCTGCGTTTGAAGCTGACTGGAGCATACAGACTGCCCGGCTTGGGACTGCTCACCCGTGGCCGAATGAAGGTGTTGCCAATGACAAAGTTGCCGCTGCCGATGGAGTGCGAATCCACTGTGTTCATCTGATCGGCCAGGATCAGTGAAGAGGTGGCCAGCTTCTCATTTTGATACTCCGGCACGTTGAGAGGAGCGCCGAAGTAGCCCATATGATCCGGGTTGTTCACGTCCTTGATGGCAATGTCCAGGCGGTAGTGGCCGGGTGGCAAAGGCAGCGCCTTCCAGTAAACGGATTGTCGGTCAAGGCTCTTTTCCAGCAACTCAGCCGGCTGCTCCACCTCGACGGTATCCTCGAAGGTCTGCACCGTCTTGTGGGTGATCGTCGTGACCTTCCCCAGGATGTTCACCACGCCCTTGGCCACGCCATCCTTGGTGACAAAGGTGATGTCGCGGTTCTTCATTTGCACGGTCACAGGAACCAGCACGGTGCTTTCAGTGACTTTGACAAAGTCGGTGCGGACATCAAACGGGAAGATGGGGCCGGAGAGCAGCTTGTGCTCGGACATGAAGGCGTCCAGATCGTGGAACTGAACTGGAGGCGGAGCGAAGAGCTTGGCGCCCAGCTCCATGCGATCGAACATCTTGGATTGGTTAGCATTCGCACGCGGTCCCAGACCCAGGGTTTCCAGACCGTTGCCCGCAGTACGGTCGCCTTTCTTGGACTGCTTCATCTCTTCCGATTGGGTCAGGCCGGCATTGGGAACTTTCGAGAGCGCGTCCTTCTCGCCGCGGTCCAGAGTGAAATGGTAGTCGCCACACTGGCAGGTATCCACAAACTCCAGATCAATATTCTCCCCAAGGCCTTCAAGATAACGGTAGTGCCATACCTCGAAGGGGAAGGTGTCCGTCTCGCCGCCGCCCTCCTCGTAGGGACGCTGATAGAGGCCGCCGGAGGGGTGGGAATCAATCGAGTCCGGCTTTCCAAACGAAATGTAGATGTGGCCGCGGTCGGTCTTCCAGCCGGGCTTGCCGGCCGCATAGTGCTCGTTGGCGTAGGCAATGCGCCGGTAATGCTCCTCGCGGAACTCGTTCTCCGGCGAATCCGGATCGGGATTGCGCCGCAGCCAGAACTGTTCGATGAAGGCCTCGCGCTCCTCGTCATTCGAGAGCGTTTTGAAGGCCTTGCGCTCCTCGTCGGAGATGATGTAGGCCACATCCTGGTCCAGCCATGTCTTATAAGCGGTTCCAATCTCAGCGTGGTAGGCCTTCCGGGCGGCAATCTTCTGCTTGTCGGAGCGTTCGCGCTTGAGCGGATCCAGGTCCTGCTCCCCGGCGGGAGGCTGCGCCTGTGCTTGCGCCGGCGCGGAGGAATTGTCGGTCTGCTGGGCGCTGAGGCCCATGGAGGGCGTGAAAACCAGGCCGCAACCCACTGCGGCAAAGAATAGAAAAGAGCGATTGAGCGTCATGTGCCTGTAAGACTCCTGCAATCCCTCATTCTACGGGTTCCAAAAGGACTGGGCAAGGTTCCGTAGGAGGCTGGCTGCCCTTTGGACGCGAATGTGCGGCCAAAGTGAGCCGGAATGGCGGATTTGAGAAGATCGTCATAGGCGGTGAACAGAACTTTTGAGACCCGCCGGGCCGTTGCCGCGTCCAAGAAATAGATGCAATCCTCCGGCGCTCTGTTCTTTCTGGCCTGTACGAAGCGTAGATCTCTCCTCGCGGGAAGCGCAATACAAAGCGGAGTCCGGTCAGCCTCTGCAAGATAGCCGGAGCCTGCCTCGCAAGCTCGGAAAAATGCCCGGGCAGCCCTCGGGGAACCGTGTGGCCTGCTCTTGCGTACACTGAAATCAGAGAAACTTGGGAGCACGCGCCTCAAATGAAAAAGATTCTTCTGTCGATTCTCGCCGCTGTCGTTGTCGTCGTACTTGTCGCTGTCTTCATTTGGAGGCAGCAGTCCGGCTTCACCAAGGTGTTGACCGCCAAGATCGCGCGCCAAGACCTGGCTACAGTGGTCAGCGGCACCGGCCAAATCAAGCCCAAGACCTACATGAATGTGGGCGCCACCTCTTTTGGCCGTATCACCCGCTTCTATGTAAAGGAAGGCGATCTGGTCAAGAAGGGCCAAACCGTGGCCACCATCGAGAATGTGCAGCAGGAGGCTAATGTTGCCGGCCAGCAGGCCGCCATCTCCGCCGCCAAGACGGATATTGCCTCTTATATTGCCGCCGAAAAAACCGCCGAGGCCAACGTCGAGCACGCCAAAGCCGATCTGGAGCAGAAGCGCCTCGATTGGGAGCGCGAACAAGCCCTCTATAAGGACGGCATCGAGCCCAAGGCAAACTACGACGCCAAGAAAGCCCTGTTCGACACCGACGTTGCCTCGCTCAATCAGGCTGTGGCGCAGTTGAATCAGGCCAAGGCGCAGACCGAGTCCGCCCGCGGCCATATGCAAACCCAGGTCGCCAATCTGCGCGTCAACCAGGATCTGCTCGACAAGACCATCGCCGTCGCTCCCTTTGATGGCATTGTGACCAATATGCCGGTGCGCGAGGGCGAAACCGTGGTGACCGGAATCCAGGGAACCGAGGGCGCAACCCTGATGACGCTGGCCGATATGAGCGTGATCACCGCCGAGATCAAGGTGGATGAGACCGATATCGTCAACGTCCAAATCGGACAATCCGCTGAGGTGACCGTCGACGCCATTCCCGGAAAGACCTTCAAAGGCCATGTCACGCTGGTCGGCGACCAGGCTCTGCTCCGCTCCACCGGCCAAGCCACTTCGACCTCGACCTCTGGAACCGAAGAGGCCAAGGACTTCAAGGTGGTTATCACCCTCGACAACCCCTCCAACGAACTGCGCCCCGGACTCTCGACCACCGCCAAGATCACCACCGCGCAAAAGTCTTCCATCGTCGCGCTGCCCATTCAGGCGCTCACCATGCACTCCCCCGACGACGATAAGCCCTCCAAGAACGGCGTGCTGGCCGCTGCTTCCTCCCCGGCCAAGAGTGTTCCGGTGCAAGGCGTCTTTGTGGTGAGCGGAAAAAGCAAGCTCAGGGTGAAATTCGTGCCCGTCACCACCGGCATTACTGGGGCCACCGATATCGAGGTGCTCAGCGGATTAAGCGTGGGAGACGAGATTGTGATCGGTCCGTACAAGACTCTGCGCAGCCTGAAAAACAATGCACTCGTTAAGCGCGACACCGCCAAGCCAGCTGGACCGGCGGACGGAAACTCGTAAAATTGCTGAAAGCTTGTTTTTCTACGATGGGTGCCCCAGGCCCCGATTTTGGGAGCTGGGAACAATGCAAAGGATGAATTTCAGATGGCTTCATTCGACACGAATATCGAAACCAGCCCCGATCTTGTGGCGCCACAGCACACCGTCCGGCCCACCGGCGACGTTATTGTCGTTGAAGATCTCTGGCGCACCTATGATATGGGCTCGGAGCAGCAGGTGCAAGCGCTCAGCGGCGTCAACCTGCGCATCCAGCACAACGAGTATGTGGCCATCATGGGCCCCTCCGGCTCCGGCAAGTCCACGCTTATGAATCTGATCGGCTGCCTGGATACGCCCTCCAAAGGAAGGTACTGGCTCAACAATCAGCTCGTCAGCGAGCTGGACGACGATCAACTTGCCCGCATCCGCAACAAGGAGATCGGCTTTGTCTTCCAGACCTTCAACCTGCTGGCACGGGCCACAGCGCTGCATAACGTCGAGCTGCCGCTGATCTACAATGGCACCCCCGCCGCCGCGCGCATCGAGCGGGCCAAGGAGTCGCTGGCCAACGTCGGCTTGGAATCGCGCATGTACCACAAGCCCAACGAGCTCTCCGGCGGACAGCGGCAGCGCGTGGCCATCGCACGGGCGCTGGTCAACCGCCCGTCCATCATCCTGGCGGATGAGCCCACCGGCAACCTCGACTCCAAGACCGGGCTGGAGATCATGGCTCTCTTTGACACCCTGCACGCCAACGGCAACACCATCGTGCTAGTCACCCACGAGCCGGACATCGCTGAGTACGCGCATCGCGTAGTGCATATTCGCGACGGCCAAATCTACTCCGATGAGCCTTCCAAGCGCTTCCGCTAGAGCGCGGAACCGCCCGATTCAACCCCCAATTCGCACCTCCTTCCGAACCGGAAAGATTCCATCTCTTTCCGGTTCATGTTTTTTCTTGAATCGCCGATGAAACCAGTGACGGCCTTGGAAGTGCGTTTAGGGCCATGGAGGCGAGGCACATTGAGAGCTATGCATAATGCCGCTCAGTACCAGCCCCATCCCCAGCCCTCGGCCTCTCGCCTGACCCTGGTGGAAGTGGATTCACCCCCTGATACACAGCCCGTAGGGGTCAGTGCCGCTTGGCGCAAGTTGCTGATGCAGGCTGAGATGGCCGCGCCTCATGTGCAGGTGGCGGCCATCGAGGGAGAGCACGGAACCGGCAAGCATACCCTCGCCCGCTATCTCTTCAGCCGCAGCCCGCTCGCCGGTGCCGTCTTCCAGCGCCGCGATGCGCGCGAGTGGCTGGTCAATGACGCCGATCCTGCCACCCTCGCCGGATTCACCTACCTGGACCGGGTTGATCTTCTGGCGCCTCCGGGGCAGGGCTTGCTGCTTGGGGTGCTCAAGGCGCTCCAGGATCGTCCGCCGGGCCGCTTCGTCCTCCTCGGCTCATCGCAAACCTCATTGCGCCAGATGGCGGCTCAAGGGCTTCTCTTGCCCGACCTCGCCTTCCGGCTTACCGCTGTGCGCTTTGCCGTCCCCCCGCTCCGCCAGCGCCGGGAAGACATTACCGTGCTTGCGCAGTCGCTCCTGGACCGCATCTGCCACCTCTATCAGCAGCGCCCGGTCATTCTGGGTCCCGGCTCCCTGGCCCGGCTCCTGCAACATAATTGGCCCGGAAACGTGCGCGAACTGGCCGCCGTTCTGGAAACCGCGCTGCTGGAAGCCGCCAACGGCGTCATCCGCCCCGACGACCTCGCTCTGCCCTCCGGTCTGGAGACCCAGCTGGATGTCCAACAGCAACAGCAGCAACAACAGCCTGGGATGCACGCCGACACCCTCAACCTTGACGCCGTCATTCAGCATCATGTGCAGTATGTCCTAGACCTCAATCGCGGCAATAAACTCCGCGCCGCCCGCCAGCTCGGCATCAGCCGCTCCACTCTCTATCGCATCCTTGGCAACGAAAATATACTCACTCATTGAAAATTCACGCCCTCCGTGCATAGATTTCTCTGATTCCGCAGCAAGGCCCAGCGCGCTTCTTTCCTCCAATCTTCTCCATTCCAGCGAACTCCGCCTCCCAATGCTTTATAGTTTCGTAAAGGCGTAGCCGCCCGATCGCTCAGGAAAGGAAGCTCCATGAAATACGCCGGACTGCTGGTGATGCCCGCCGGATTCTTTCTCACCCTTGCCGCTCTCATTCTTTTTCCTGACCCCGTCTCACGGGCGGCCTTCGTGCTCTGCGGGCTGGCGGTCGAGGTTCTGGGATTGGCTGTTGCCGTGCGCGGCCACATGGCAGCGCGAGGAGAAAACAGCTTATGAACACGACTCCAATGCCCGATGCAGCCTTCGCGCTCTCGCTGGCGCTGCTGCTCGTGGCGCCATTGGCCATCGCCGGCGTGGCGCTTATCAACACCGGACTGGGCCGCTGCCGCTCCGCCGCCCAGGCGCTCCTGGGCAACCTGGCCATCGTTGCCGTCTCCGCAATCGTCTTTGCGCTGGTGGGCGCAACCTTCATCGGCGGCGCGGGCCATGTGCTCCAGTTGGCCGGCAAGCCGTGGAACTGGGCGGGCACAAGCTCCTATCTGCTCGGTGGTCTGGCCTCCGCCGCGCCGCACTCCCAACTGGTGCTTCTCTTTGAGTTTCTGGCCGTGGCACTGGCCGCTCAGATTCCTTGGGGCTCGGGCGCGGACCGCCTGCGCCTGACCGCCGGCTGCGCCATTGCCGCAGTGCTGGCCGCGATCGTCTTTCCCCTTGTCGCCCATTGGGTTTGGGCCGACGGCTGGCTCAGCCAGCTTGGCGTCAACTTCGGCCTCGGCCAGGGCTTTTTGGATGGCGGTGGCGCAGCGACCGTACACGTCCTCGGCGGGGTCAGCGCGCTCGCCGTGGTATGGATCGCCGGTCCGCGCAAGGGCAAATTTCCCAAGGAGGGCCTCTCGACCGCCCTGCCCGGCCACAATGCCGTCTACGTACTCTTCGGCTGCCTTCTGGCGTTGGTGGGCTGGCTCGGGTGGAATGTCGCCGGAGCGATGCTCTGGCTCCATGCACCGCTCTCCGCCTTGCCGGTGACGGCGGTCAACACTTTGCTCTCCGCTTCGGGCGCGCTCGCGGCCACCTTCGCCGTCACCCGCTTCCGCTTTGGCAAGCCCGATGCCAGCCTCTGCGCCAATGGCTGGTTGGCCGGCCTGGTCGCCTCCAGCGCCTGCGCAGGCATCGTCACGCCCATACAGTCACTTTTTGTCGGCGTCGTCGCCGGCGTCATCACGCCGCTCCTGGTTGAGTTGCTTGAGCTGGCGCTCTCCATCGACGACCCCTCCGGCGCCATCACGGTGCACGCCGTCGGCGGACTCTGGGGGCTATTCGCCGCCAGCATCTTCGCGCAGTACCCAGGGCAGTTAGTGGCGCAATTGATCGGCATCAGCGCGCTGCTCGGCCTGGTGCTGCCGCTGGTTTACCTGCTCTTCTGGCTGCTCAACCGCTTTGTCCCCTTCCGCGTAGACTCGGACGGCGAACGCATCGGCATGGACCTGCACGAACTGGGCGGCGGGGCCTACCCGGAGTTTGTCATACACCGCGATGAGTCGTACCGGTAAAGTGATTGCATCTTCCTTGGAGTGTACTATGAGATCCGTATCCCTCAAGGGTATATTGATCGGCGGAATTGTGGATGTTGTCACATCCGCGGTTCTAGGTATCCCTTTCGCTATCTATGTGATGTCTAGGCTTGATCTTGCACAAATACCCAAAGAAAAGATAGGCTCTGCGGTCACTGCCGCAATGAATGGAAACATTCCTCTCTATCTCGGACAGTTGATCGTTGGCATGGGCTGTTCCGTGCTTGGTGGTTACGTTTCTGCCTGGTTGGCCAATCACGACGAGTTACTGAATGGAGCGCTTTCTGCTTTCTTATGTGTATCGATTGGCTTGTATTCAATTGCTTTAGGCAAAGACTCACACTCGCTGTTGGTGCAAATATTGCTTCTCATTGCCAGTCCAGCTCTCGGGTTACTAGGCGGCTATTTGAGACTAAAACACCAGCGGGCATCTGGACCGCGGGATTTCTGCGTAGTACCATAGACCCAACAATCTGTTCGTGATTTTCAGCCAGTTTCGGAAGCCCCACTGGATTCTGGCGCAAGGATGGGCATCGCATGGGATTCCTGAGCCACCTTTTCTATCCGTGGGGCCTGATCGTCCAGGGTTTGGCGATTCTCCACTTTATCCGCCGCCGGCCGGATACCTATTGGCTGTACATCATCATCTTTCTCGGACCGGTGGGAGCGGCGGCTTACATCCTTGTCGAGGCGCTTCCCGACGTGGGCCTGATGGGCCAGGGCTTCAAGGTCTTTCCGCGCCGCAAACGCATTGGCCAAGTCCGTTTGGCGATCATGGACAACCCCTCCGGCGGAAACTACGAAGAGCTGGCCAACCTGCTGATGGACGACGGCAAGCTGCAAGCGGCGCGCGAGGCTTTCGACAAAGCCATCGCCGCCCGCGTCATTACACCCGATACCATCTACCGCCGAGGCGTCTGCTCCATCCTGCTGGGCGATGCCGCGGCCGCGCTGCCTGACCTGGAGCGCGTGGTTAGCAAGGACCCCGACTATGACTTCCGCCGCGCCGCGGGTCTGCTGGCTCACGCATACGCGCAGACCGGGCAAAAGGAAAAGGCCGAGGCGCTCTTCCGCGCGGTGGTTGTCAAATCGACGCTCTCCGAAACCTACCTGAATTTTGCGGATCTGCTGGCCTCGGAGGGAAAGAACGCCGAAGCCCGTGCATGGGCGCGGAAGGTGCTGGAAAAGAAGCCGACAATGCCCAGCTACCTGCGCCGCCGCGAACGGCCCTGGTTCAGCCGCGCCAGCAAGATTCTGAAGCGGCTGCCTGCGTAAAGGTGGTGGATTGCTGGCTCGCTTATCGCCGCGCCAGCAGCAGCATCAGCACAAAGAGCACCAGCGGCACCAGCGCCAGGCACCCATACAGCAGCAGCTTGCGCATCGCAGGCAAACGCAGCCCGCCAAGCACCTTGCGCCGCTCCTCCTCTTCCACGCCCACCTGATCAGGGTTCTGCAACTCCCAAGCCATCTCGTGGGCGGTTGCGTAGCGGTGGCGCGGGTCGCGCTCCAAGCCGCGATAAAGAATTTCTTGCAACTGGGGGGTGATCTCCGGCCTTAGCTTGCGCGCCGGTTTGGGGTCGTTCTGCACACGCTCGTTCATCACCGCCAGCGGATTGGGTCCGTTGAAGGGCGTCTGTCCGGTGAGCATCTCGTAAAGCATGGTCGCCAGCGAGTAGATGTCGCTGCGCTGATCGCCGCGCTGCCCCTTCACCTGCTCCGGCGAAATATAATCCGGCGTGCCCAGCAGCGGCGAAGGCCCGGCATAGGTCAGCCGCCGCGCATCCTCCTTCATCGCGATTCCGAAGTCGATCAGCTTGATGTGGTCCTCACCATCCACCATAATGTTCTCCGGCTTCAGGTCGCGATGCACTACGCCATGCTTGTGCATATAGTCCAACGCCTCGCAGATGCCCAGCGTGAGGCGAACGGCGCGATCGATAGGCAGGCTTCCCTGCTCGTTTAGAATCGCCCGCAGCAGACGGCCCTCCACCCACTCGATCACCATATAACTGCGGCTGCGCTGCTCCGGCTCGTAGGTCTTGATGATGCCGGGGTGGTCCAATTCCTGGCCAATCTCAGCCTCCCGCTTGAAGCGCTCAATGAGGATCGGGTCGGCCTCCATCTCCGCATGGGGAATCTTGATGGCCACCTGCCTGCCGTCGCGCAGATCCGTGGCCTTGTAGAGCGTGGACATTCCGCCGCGGGCCACCGCCGCATCCAGGCGGTAGTGGTCCAGCGTCTCTCCGGCTTGCAGGTTGGCGGTGAGTTCTTGCAGCATCACATTTTCATTGTTGCACGCAAGGTGTAAGGAAATCCTCAAGAGCTTCCTGAACTTGCGCGGACCGGATTGCGAACCCAGAAAAAATCGGCCCAAAGCGTAAAGGAGGCATAAAATCCTATTTTCGACTTCCTTATGGGTTCATCACGCGTTCCTCACGGATTTTTTATGTGGGTAATGCGTTACTAGAGTTAATCCGATGAGGAGGAACGTTTGGCGTCGGCGCCAATCCGGGTGCGGCGTATCTTCAACCTATTGACTGAATTCATTTCGCGTTCTGCAACGCAAAACTTTTTAGGAGGAACAAAGCCGATGATGATGAACACGAATCGCGTACTGCAAACGATGGCCGCCGCCGCCATGGGATTCGCCCTGATGGCCCATGCGCAGGAAACTCCCGCGCCGACTCCCGCCCCCGCGCCCGCAGCAGCACCCGCTGCTCCCGCAGATGCAGCACCCGCCCCTCTCTCCACCTTTGTTCTCACGGGTCCGCTGACTTGGCTTCCGCCGGCTGTTTTCGACGCCGGTCCATTCGGCAAGCTCTCAGTGAATGGTATCGTGACCGGCTATGCTCTGGGTCAGAACAATGCCGTTACCGGAGATGACTCAAAGCAGGCAACGCTCAGCAACGGGGAAGTCTTCATCCAGAAGGCAGACGGAAAGTTTCAGTACTACATCCAGGCCGGTGTTTACACCATGCCGACGCTCAGCGTGCCGTTTATGAACGCCGAGAATACCGTGAACAATTACTACGGTCCCGTTCCGGTCGCCTATGCAAAGTTGCAGGCGGGTAAGAATACGCAGTTCCTTATCGGCTCTCTGCCTACGCTGATGGGCGCCGAGTCCACCTTTACTTACCAGAACTTCAACATCGAGCGCGGCATCGTTTGGAATCAGGAAAACGCCATCAATCACGGCATCCAGATTAACCAGACTATAGGTAAGTACTTGGCCGCCTCGGTCAGTTGGAATGACGGTTACTATTCCAACCGCTACTCATGGCTCTCGGGGTCGGTCACCCTGACGAAGGGGCCAAGCGTTCTGGTGTACGACGGAATGGGGAACCTCGGGCAGACCGCCTTTCAAACAATAGCTACACCGGTGCAGAACAACGGCTATATGCACGCGGTGATCTATACCTACACCAAGGGCCCATGGATCATTTCTCCGTACTTCCAGTACGGCAAGCTGCCCGCCAACGCGAAGGTAGGCGTGCCCACCGGTACATCCGCAACCGGCGGAGCGTTCAACCTCAGCTACGCATTCAAGAGCGGTTTCTCGATACCGCTGCGCGTGGAATACCTCACGAGTTCCGGGAATGCAACCGATGGATCGGTTAATTTGTTAGGCTTTGGGGCCGGCAGCGCGGGCACAACTTTCACCGCAACGCCCACTTATCAGAAGGGCGGATTCTTTGCACGCGCGGATCTCGCCTTCGTGAACGCCTCCAACTCTACTGCGGGAGACGTATTCGGCAAGGCAGGGACTGATACCAACCAATTCCGGGTAGTCGGTGAGTTCGGATTCATCTTCGGCAGCAATATCACCAAGAAATAGAACAGTTCACAGTTCTCAGTTGTCAGATCATTACCCACTTCTGAGAACTGAGAACTAACAACTGAAAACTGTTTCCTCATTTCATCCTTATCAACCGGCTCCTAACATTGAACTAACAAGACCCGCCAGGAAATAGTTCCAGGCTCAGGAAAACCATTCGCAATTCCCAGCGGCCTCCGCCGGGAGCACAAAAAAGAAATCTAACTCAGGAGAATGCACATGGCCGATCAAAAAGCACCTGAAATGCAAGCCACCCTGGGCCTTACCGGGCTTACCAGCAACGCTATGGCCCTCATCGCTCCCGGCGCCTTCCTTTGGCTCACCTTCTATATCCAGGCCACCACCGGCGTGGCTGGCCAGCCATCCACCTCTCCGGCCATGTGGCTGGGCATCTTTGGCGCGCTGTTGCTTTGTTTGGCCACGGCGGTAGCTTACGCTGAAATCTCCAAGCTCTATCCCGGCACCGGATCGAGCTACTACTACGCCGAGCAGGCCCTGCTCTCCAAGGACAAAGCCTTCAAGTATGCCCGCGTCGCCAAGTTTATCGTCGGCTGGGGCTCGCACCTCTACTACTGGGTCTATCCCGGCGTGATGGTGGCGACGACCGGTATCTTTATCGGTTATGTAGTTGGCTTCCTCAATCCCGGATTCATGAGCGGCTCCAATCCGGGACCTCTCTTCATGGCTCTGATCGCGGTGGTCTTCAGTTTCTTCGTCGCCTGGATCGCACAGAAGGGCGCAGGCACTTCGACGGCCGTCAACCTGGCCATCAACATTATTCAGATTGCGGCCCTGGTTCTGTTCAGCTTCCTGGCCATCGGCCACCGCGTCAGCCATCCTGAGGGCTCGGCAGCCTTCCAGTACGACGGACAGACGCTTAGAACCTATACCTACCAGTTCGCCACCGACAAGACCGGCGCCACCATCCGCGACTCGGCGGGCGTGCCTCAGCCGTTGCTTGACGCAGCCGGCAAGCAGGTTCCCTTCACCGTCAGCTATGCGGAGAAGGATGCTACCGGCAACTTCCTCGCACACCCCAGCGCGGCCTCCGTCGTTTCGCCGCACAAGTTCAGTTATCTCTTCATTCAGGCCACGGTCGCAATTCTAATCCTGGTCGGCTTTGAATCGGTCACCTCGATGGGAGGCGAGGCTAAGAATCCAACCAAGCATATACCGATTGCCGTCATTGCTTCGCTCTTGATTCAAGGATTGATCTGCTACCTGATTGAGTATTTCGCAGCCAATTACTTCCTCAACTCGGGGTATTCGATGCAAAGCGCGGCTAGCTCTGCCGCGCCCATCGGCGACATGATGATCATCGTCGGCGACTGGCTGCTGGGCCAAGGCAACGGCAAGTACTTCATGCTGGCGGAAGCCTTCACGGTCTTCCTCGCGCTCATCGGCACCACGCTGAGCTGCATGAACACCGGCGCACGCGTCACCTACGCGATGGGCAAGGACGACGAGGCTCCCGAGCACTTTGGAATGCTGCACTCGAAGACGCTCTCGCCGCACAAGGCCATCTGGACGCTGGCTATCATCTCTGCGGTTATCGGCGTGATCGCTGTCGTGCTGGTCTTTGGCGATGCAGGCGCGCCCACCGACGCAGCCATTGCCGCGCTGCCGCACAACATCTTCTCCAACTGGGGCTATCTCTCGCATGATCAGTTAGCCGCGCTGCCTAACTCGCTGCTGACGGTCACGCTCACCTCCAACTTCGGCACCTTCATCCTCTATGCACTGAGCTGTTTCCTGTGCATCGTGGCATACCAGGGACGCCCCGACTACAGCTTCATCCGGCACACGCTGATTCCCGGCTTCGGCCTGTTCGCTAATCTACTCCTCATGGGCTTCTACGTGGCAGGCCCGGTCTTCGGACTTGGCACCTTCAAGGAACCGCTGCTCGCTCTCGGCATCTCGGCCGTCTGGGGCATCTATGGCGCAATCTACTTCTTGCGCTCCTCGAAGGCCAAAGGCAAGGAGATCCTGCTTACCGCTAAATAAAATATGCGTGTGCTGTTGAATTGAAGCAATTCAGCTGGGTGGCTCTTCCTGCTCTGCAAGTCGAGGCAGAAAGCGCCACCCGGCGGCACGTTTGCAGGCAAGGAGGGGATTCATCATGAATATAAGTCTTTTTCGCAGCCCGCGAAGCCCTGACCCTGCCGTTGTTCCGGTTCTCCTTGGTTCTGAATCGCATTCTTTTCTACAAGCATCGAAAAGGTATCTCCAGGCGGCTCCACTCATGCTCGACGTACAGTTCGCACAGGTCAGCGATTTCGGCAAAGTCCGCACCAACAATGAGGATGCGATGGGTTCGTTTATTCCCGCCTCGCGCCGCATCGCCCGCTCGCATGGCTATCTCTTTGCAGTCTGCGATGGCGTGGGCGGCATGGACTTCGGCGAGGTTGCCTCGGCCACAGCAATCAAGACCGTCACAGAGGAGTTTCCCAAAGCACAAGCCGGCACCATGCTCACAACACTGCTTCCGCGGCTGGTCGAGATGGCCAACTCCGCCGTGCACGATGTATCTCTGAAACCTGAGTATGAGGGCCGGAAGATGGCCACCACGCTGGTTATTTGCGCCCTGCGCTACAACCAGGCCGTCGTCTCCCACGTCGGCGATTCGCGCTGCTACCTGGTTCGCAACAAGGCGGTGCGGCAGCTCACGCAGGACCACACCTGGGTCAACGAGCAGCGCAAGATGGGCCTGCTGACAGCGCAAGAGGCGGCTGAATCCGACTCGCGGCACGTGCTGATCCGCTCGGTGGGCAGAGAAATGTTTGTCGCGCCCGACACAACTTCCATCACCCTCGAAGCCGGCGACGTGCTGGTGCTTTGCACCGACGGCCTGCACGATGAGATGAGTGAACGGGAGATATCCCAAATCGTATCGCAGGACAAAAAGATCGACGAGATTGCCCGTGAACTGGTGGCCCGCGCCGTGGAGATTGACGGTGGCGACAACACCACCGCGCAGGTCATCCGCGTCCGCTCAGTCGAGCAAGTAGGAATGTATCGCGGCCGGCCTTACCGCATGCCCGCGTAAGTCGCTCTGCGACAATTCTTGATAGACAGTCGAGTTTCATCTCATTTGATTTTATGTCACTTGCTTTGCATAAGATAGATTGATCCTATGCGCGAAGGCAAGACAATGTTTTTCGACGAGGTGCCAGCTGGCAAACCCTGCCAATCCCGCCCCTACTAAAGCAAGCAGGCTAAGCAGCCATGGATTAATTGTCCGGTAATTCCAAACGATCAGGCTTTGTATGGGCCACGCATACAGATAAAGGCCGTAGGAGATATCGTTTCGATTAGCATATACGCTGATTTTGAGCTGTCTATATTCGAGCGCGAACCAAAACATCAAATATGCTCCAAACACCGCGACTCCTGCTTCTGCGGTGGGCTTGTGGAAGAGCAGAAGCAACATAAGAACAAATGCCCCTGCGGCGCCAGCGCGGGTAAGCGCAATTCGATCCCTGAATATATAGAAAAGCGCGCCCACTCCAAATACAGAACAGAATTTGAAAAAGGTTTCCGGATTCCCTGTCAATAGAGTTTCACTCATCGAGGTGTGCCAGCCTGTTCCGTTCACAATAAGTAAAACCAGCACAATAGCAAGGATCATCCAGCGCGCTCGAATAATCTTGAAATGCAATATGCCGGCGACAGCCCCAGCGACAACAACAACATAATAACATCTAATTTCATAGATGATGGTCCACATTGATCCGTTAAGATATGGCCATGGAAGGCCGTGAAATGCCCCGGCAACATTCGGTGCGGAGAAAACAATATTATCTGACAAATTATTCATAAGCTGCCCAGGCGAAAGAACGGAATGGTACGCGCCAACAAATGGAGCAATCATCAAGGCGCAAACCCAGAAGCTTACCAAGTAGCCCGGCGCAATTCTTGCCGCTCTCTTGATGATGAACGACAATATATCCGGATGGTCTGAAAAGCTTTTTGTAATCAGATATCCACTAACGAGAAAAAAACCGTCAACCGCAAATTCGCCCAATGATATTGTGCCAAATAATCGCGTCATGATTTCGCGCGATCGATTGCCGTCTAATATTTCCGGGGAATGCGAAACAACAACTAATGCCGCAAACAGTATCCGGAGGATTCCAAAATTATTACCACGCAAATTCCTTGCCTGCCCGCTCATATTAGCTCCATGGTAAGAGTAATGTGTTGTCTCAGCCAGGTCAAGCTGGCTTTCCTGATTGATTGCTTTCCTCTCATAGAGCCATGAAAGGCCATTGTTCCGGAGAAATGAAAGGATTGAGGCAAAATAAGAAAGCTTACAATTTCTTCTATGATCCGATAAAGTAGTATATGTTCACTGAATGGAGTGTGCCGCCCGATGGGATTTCACGACGGCTTCGCAGCCGGAGAGCAGATCGATTCCTACCGCATTGAAGAGCTGGTCGCGCGCAGCGGCATGGCCTCGATTTACCGCGCCACCGACACGCGCGACAACCGCCAGGTGGCGCTGAAGATCCCTCACCCTGACATAGAGGCAGATCCGATCCTCTTCGACCGCTTCCAGCGCGAGGCCGGCATTGGAGAAAAGCTCGATCATCCAATGGTGATGCGCGTCTTCGGCGGCGAGGAGCGCTCGCGCATCTACATGGTTATGGAATGGTGCCAGGGCCGCCTGCTGCGCCAGATCCTCGACGAAGGCCCGCTCTCCCAGGAGCGCGCCATCCACATCGCCAGCCAGGTTCTGGAGGGTCTGGATTATATCCACGCCAACGGCGTCGTCCATCGCGACCTGAAGCCGGAAAACATCATGGTTGACGAGCACGACAACATCAAGCTGATCGACTTCGGCATCGCTGGCGACGCCGCCGCCAAACGCCTTACCTACGCTAACTTCACCGCTGCCATCGGCACGCCCAATTACATCTCGCCGGAGCAGGTCAAGGGCCGCCGCGGTGACGGGCGCAGCGATATTTATTCCATGGGGGTGATTCTTTATGAGATGCTCAGCAGCAAGCTCCCCTTCAACGGACCCAATCCCATGGCCGCGATGAATGAGCGGCTGCTTAATTACCCCGTGCCGCCCGCGGTAGCCAACCCCGCGATCTCGCCCCAGTTGCAGGAGGTCATCTATCGCGCGCTGGAGCGGGAGCCGAAGAACCGCTACGCCAAGGCTAGCGAGTTCGCCCGCGACCTCGAGCACCTGGATCAAGTCGGCGTCGAGGACCGCATCGAACTGCGCGACTGGCAGATACGCAAATCGCAATCGCTGCGCAAAATCCTCTACTACGGCGGGTTGGCGTTGATTCCCGTGGCGCTTCTGCTGCTGATGTTTTTACTGGCGCATCGGCGGTGAAAACAGAAACAGCCGGTCTGGATGCCGGCGTTCCACTCTTACAATGACAAAATTATGCGAGCAGGGTATCCGTGCAGGAAGAGGCATTATCCCTCTTCCGTTCCTGGCGCTTCGCGCAAGGGCTTGGCAAATGGGCGGAAGAGGAAGAAGCCTTTCTTTTTTTCCGGGCTGGCGGGCAGGCCGCAGGCTGTGCGGGCCATTTGGCGGATGGAGCGCGCAATAGGCGAGTCTTGCAGCACCACCGGGGTCGCAGTACTCACCGTACGCTGCGCGGTAGCGAAGTCGTCGGGAATCTTCCACAGCGCGGGGCGGGTGAGCGCCTTGGCGATTTGCTTTTCATCAAAGAGCAGCGCATGAGGGGTGTAACGGTTGAGCACGATCTGCAGTCTTTGGCCGCGGGCAGAGAAGAACTGCGTGATCATCCGATTGGCGTTGCGCAGCTCGGTGACGCCCACCTGGGCGATCAGATACAGGCAGGCCTGCTCATCGAAGACTGCCGTATTCCGTAGATCGAGCCGCGAACCGGCATCGACGACCACATAATCGAAGCATTGCCGGGCGACGGCCAGCAGTTTGTCGACGGCATCTTGCGGAGCAGTAAGGGGAGAGAACTCGCCTGGCGCGGCCAGTACATTCAATCCCGAGCTGTGTTTGGCCAAAAGCGAGCGAAAGAAGTTCGCATCCAGGCGGTTACAGTCCTGGAGTGCGTTGCTTGTGGAGTATTGTGTGACCATGCCCAAGTTGAGCGCGGCGTCGCCCAATGGAAGTCCGAAGTCGATCAGAAGTGTACGCTGGCCCGACTCCTGCGCCAATGCCACGGAAAAATTGGAGGCGATAGTGGTCACTCCACAGCCGCCCTTGACGCCCATGAAGGTGAAGAGCTTTCTGCCGCTTTTTTTGCCCCGTGTGGTGGCCGAGCGGCGGATGGAAACCCGCGCCAAGGCTCCGGCTATGTCGGCGCGCAGCAGCGGCAGAATAAGAAATTCGCGTGCTCCGGCACGCATGAAGCGAACTGCCAGTTCCAATTGCGTCTCGGCCGAGTAGACCATTACGGTGGTCGAGTTCGAAGCGCAGAGAGTCTCGACAACGTCGAAGGCAAACTCCGGGTCACTGTCCAGGCCGATGATCACGGCGTCGTAACGCTGCTCAAGCATCCGCGGCAGTTCATCCAGGTCGGCCGGAAAGGAAGCGTATTCGCGTACCGATGTTCCCTGGAATCCGGCCAGCGCGCCGGCTACCTCGCGGCGATGCTGGTTGTCCGGGTCAATGAGCGCGACGGACAAAACGCTGCCTGGGGAGTCGGGATTCTGGACAGGTGTAGGCATGGCATGGGTTTCTTCCATTGATTTGCTTGGTGGATGGAATCGAAATCAATCCCGCCACCAGGCGGATGGTTTCTTAAGTAACCGGCGGCGCGGATACTGGCCGGTTCAAACCTTTTTGTTGATCTTTCCTCTTCCAGCAACTAGAGGGCAAAGTTCAACGAAACTTCAACCGTGGCGACGCCGTCGCCCGTCTCGAACTTCCATTTGCGCACGGCCTCCTGCGCGGCATTCGAGAGCACACTGTTTCCGGAGATCGTCTTCACGTCCGTCACCTTGCCAGTCGCGTCCACGGTCACACTCATCTTGACCACGCCGGTGATCCGCATACGCTTGGCCAACTCCGGATAAGCAGGCGGAAAACGCTGTACAACAGCACGATCCTCGGCCCTGGCGGGCATGGCGAGCGCTGAGGCAAATGCGCCTGCCAGAATCAGCCGCCTTCCGATACTCCGCATCGGACCGCAATGTGGTCTGCTGTTTGGATGATGCATCTCTTTCACCTCTGAAACTTCAATCTTTCCAATAAGGTTATCGGCGCTAGAGAAGCCTCCATTAACGCATTTTCAGTATCTAATTACCCTGGGACGATGGAAGTTGGTGGAAACACGGCTACCATTCCTTCTCGCTGATTTTTGCCGGCAGCCAACCGGCCGCGTAATCGGCATCTTTACTCAAAAACTCTGGATGCCAGAAGTGGATGCCCATCAATCGCCGGCTCATTCATATCAAGAGTAATAAGAACTTCAAAAGAAGTTGATTGAGGCTTCTCTCACGCCGATAACCTTATTGGAAAGATTGATTTTTATGAGGTAACAAATGAACAATCCGAACAGCAAACCTATTTCCAAACGAATCCGGCGCTCAGGAAAGAGGTTGTTTCAAGCTGCAACCCTAGCGCTTCTTCTGGTTCTCAACATCCCCTCTGGAGCCGAGGATCGTGCCATCAAGCTGCGGATCAACCCTGTCTATCCCGAGATTGCCAGGCGCATGAGAATTGAGGGCATAGTTGTGGTGAGTGTAACTGTGGATGCGGATGGCAAGGTTACGGACGTGAAACCTGTCTCCGGAAATCGCACCCTTTCCATTGCCGCCGAAGATTCCGTGCGCAAATGGAAGTTCGTGGCCGGCACCGGTGTCACCATCGTTGAGGTGTCGATCAACTTTTCCCTTCAATAATGAACCGCAAAGATCCGCGCAACATACTCGAGCAATCAGCAATCATCTATAAGCTAGAAGTGGCCCGCTAGTCTTCACCCCTTGGCGCACTCGGCAAAGGTCAGGTGTTCAGCGGCTGGATTGTGGATGGCGCGCCACTGCTCGAAGAGCCGCCCGTAGCTCAGCGTCATGTACTGTGCCGGGTCCACGCCCAAGAGCGCGGCGTTGCGGTCAATCCACTCCGGCGGTCCTTCCAGTTCGGCGTAGTTGCCAATCGGTGTCTCATCCACCACGCAATGGCCCGCGCCGTCGGTCCACTCGGTGCGCCACTTCTCATAGCGCCAGGCGGCCACCAAGCCCAGCGAAAGAAAGATCTGCTCGATGGCCGCGCCGTCGGCGACCTCGGTCTCAGTCTCCAGGCGATGCTTGTGCCGGTCCTCGCCCAAGCCCGAATCGGGCAGCCGCTTGTGGGTCACCGTCCATAGGCCGGCATAAAAGCGAATACGCAGGATCTCCGTGCGGGCGCGCATCTGCCGGTCCGGCGTGTCGTAGAGCACATTGCTCTCAAAGGCGCGCGGAGTGTCCAGAGTGAAGCCGGCCTCGGAGAGCCGCCGCGCCAGCTCGGCCAGGTCGTCCACGCGAAATTTGATCTCAGTCTCGATGGGCATCGTAATAGCGGTTCTCCAATTGATGTATCCCGGAACGATTGCCCTCAAGTGAATTTTTCCTCAAGAAAAAGCCACCTTCCACATTGCTGGTAAGGATGTATGAATTGGAGAACCGCTCTAGTGGTGAGTATACGGCAGAGAGATGCCTACTAGTATTGTGTCTGTGAAATTATGGAATGGCTGAAAGTGTAGCGCCGGATTCGCTTCTTGACACATGTCCACATCAGCGATGAAACTGCATTTTAGGCCGCTGCGCGATTAGAACAGGCTGCTGCCGGAGGGTTCAGGAGAAGATGGAGGCGATTCCGGTGAGCGAAGCTGCGCCAAGAGGGCTGAATCTGACGCTCGAATCAACCAACGGGAGCGTGGACGAGATCGAGGCGGCGGCGGAAAAGCAGGCCTCCGCGGCAGGCTTGGATGAGGACGAGTGCTTCCACGTCTCTGTGGCTGCGCGCGAGGCCGCGGTCAATGCCGTTCTGCATGGCAACCAGTATGATCCGGCCAAGAGGGTTGCCGTCCGCATGGAAAACACCGGCGCGGCGCTGGTCATTACCATTGCCGACCAGGGCAAAGGGCTGGACCCGGAGACCATTCCCGACCCGCTCGCCCCGGAAAATCTGTTGCGCGGTTCGGGGCGCGGAATCTTTCTGATGCGATCCTTCATGGATGAGGTTCACTTTCGACAACTGCAACCCGGACTCGAACTGACGCTGGTGAAACATCTGGCGCCCTCAACCCAAAATTCTTGAAGCGCTTGTACCAGCAGCTTGGGCAAGCAAGAGTGTTATTCTGAGAACACCAACGAGGAGGAGTTTCCATGGCATTGACAATTGCTTCCCGTGAACTGGACGGCGTGACTGTTCTGGACCTTAGCGGGCGGATTACCTTGGGCGAGGGCAGTGTGCAATTGCGCGATGCCGTTCGCGGCCTCATCAGCAAGGGACAGAAGCGCATTCTGCTGAACATGGCGGATGTGAACTACATTGATAGCTCCGGGTTGGGCGAGTTGGTGAGCGCCTTTACCACGGCCAAGAACCAGCAGGCCAACGTCAAGCTGCTCAGCCTGACCAAGAAGGTCCACGATCTGCTGCAGTTGACCAAGCTTTACACCGTCTTTGACATCAAGGATGACGAAGCCTCGGCCATCGCTTCCTTCAAATAGAAGCAGGATCAGGCAGCGTTCAATTCACGCATTGAGAAGAAACGGCCATTCCCGCGCGGGAATGGCCGTTTTGCTTGGTGCGTATGGATTTACGCCAGCGCGGCGGCTCTTTCCTGGGAATCGGGCCGTGGGCGCGCCCGCCAGCATGGCCGCAGGGAGCTGAGCGGCGGTCGGCTGCTGCTGGCCGTGCAGCGCGCGCGTCAGACAGTGGACAAAATGATAAGGCGGCCAGGGGCCGGAGAGCTGCATCTGATACTCTCGCATCGTGGCGCTGGTGGCCGAATACTTGCTCAGGTAGCGCTCCACGCTCTTGCGGTCGATCAGATGCGCAATGTCCAGCATGATCTTGCCGTTGTCGGTCAGCCGGCAACTGACCTCTTCGTCCTGCGGCACAAAGAGCCGGTGCATCTGGAAGCTGATTGCGCGGGCGCGGGTCTGGCGCTCCCGCTGGCGACCGGCATTTTCCTTCAGGGTGCTGAAATACTCCCGGCTCAGTCCATCCGGAGCCGCGTGCTTCTCCGAGGGATGGCTGCAATCGTCCACCAGAATCTTCAGGTGCATCTCGGTCTTGCCGCGCAGCTTTTCGATGTGACCCAGGAACTGGCTGTGGTTGGAGCGGATCGACCGCCGAAGGCTCTCGTCATCGTGAAAGACGGTTCCAAAGCGGAAGGGCAGCACGGTAGAGCTCTGAAAGCAATTGGCGACCACACGCGCATGGTCCATGCCCGACCGCTGGCCCAGCGTCTCGGCCGGGTTGTGTTCGCTGACGATTACGGCCAGGTCGTTGGCTGGATAAACAAAGACCTGGTTGCCGCTGACTCCGAGGAGCGATTCCATCGGAATGGGTTTGCGATGACGAGCCAGGAGGGGAAATGCTTGTCTTTCACCGATGCAGTAAGCATACCAAGCCATAACGAGTTACTCCGTCAGCGCGCCAGAAGGCGCCACTTGTTGGTAAAGCTCTGAATTTGGAGAAGATGATCCATAGCGGGCAACGGTCCGGGTGAACAACAAACCCGGATGAACATGGGAAAATACTAGCCCTCAATAAAGACAACTGGCAATATATACTGTTCAAAATTGATATAAAGTCGAAGAATCTTGGCAAATTCATATTTACACCCGTAATAAAACGATTGATGAGGTCAAAAGCTTCTCCTATTTTGACTTAGTTTGTCTAATTTGGAACCAAAAATGCTGCCACTTATTGCTCTTCCTCTTCTTCCCCGATGAAGTATGCTCTTCATCAGGAGATCGTTCGTGAGACCTGTACTTGCCCATACGCTGCGCAGCCTGCAACGCAATATACTGGCCGGCATCATCACCATTGGACCACTCTTTGTCACCTACCTGGTCTTCAGCTTTCTGCTCAGCACGCTGGCCAAGGCCGGATTGCCAATCATCAAGCTCTTTGCCGCCATCTTTCCGGAGAGCTGGCTCCGTGAGTCCTTGCTGCAATCCATAATGGCCATCATACTGACGCTGGTGATGCTCTTCGTGCTGGGCCGGGTGACGTCGGAGGTGGTGGGCCGCCAGGCCTTTGATCTCTTTGAATCGGCGCTGGAACGGCTGCCTGTGGTCGCCAAAATTTACTCTTCAGTCCGTCAACTGCTGGACAGCATGATGGCCAAGAAGGAGTCCAGCCAGCGCGTGGTGCTGGTGGACTTCCCCATCGCCGGGCAGAAGTCCATTGGATTTTTAACGCGCACCTTAACTGATTCAGAGTCCGGCGAGACTCTAGCCGCGGTGCTGTTGCCCAACGCCATCAACCCGACCTCGGCCTTCCTGCAGATTCTGCCCTTGAGCCGAGTCACGGACACTGACCTGACGATGGAACAGGCAATGAGCATGATCATGACCGGCGGCGCCGTGGGACCGGAGACGATCCGCTTCTCTCAGACATCTGCGGTGTGACCAGCCACCTGGGTGGGGCCAGAGGCCTGCGGCGCAGAGAATCCACCTACGTCGCCAGCGCCCGCGGCTTGACTTTGGCCAGAGTTTTGTCAAGTTGCAGCGCTAGGCCGGAGCCATCGCGTGCAGCGGATGGTAGGCGGCATCGGTGATCTGTGGAAGCCCCTCGACCGTGATCTTGCGGCTCTGGTGCAGGCAGAGCATATTGATGCTGCCGGTGTTGCCAAAGATATTCTCCTTGTTGCCCAGGAAGTTGTTGGGGTTGTACATCGCCGTGGTGTGCCACCAGAGCCGGTAGTTCTGATCGAGCAGCCATTGAATCAGCGCCTGCGATTTCTCCAGCCGGTCATTTTCGACATACAAGGCGGGCTGCCAGCGGGCTATCAGATTCTTTGCGCCCTTGAGCACCTCCAGTTCAAAGCCCTCCACATCGATCTTGATGAACGCAACCTGCGTCTCGCGCACAATCTCATCCAGGGTATGCAAGGGAGCGGTCACTACAGCGGAGATACCCCCCTGCGCAGACATGGAAACACCGCCAAAGTTGCCCTCGTGGCGATAGTCCGGCGCGGAAAAGGTCACCACTCCGGGCGCGCTGCCGCAAGCGTAGGGGAGGGCCAGCACGTTCATCAGCCCGTTGAGCGCAAGGTTGGCGCAAAGCTGCTGAAAGATCACCGGCTGCGGCTCAAAGGAGAGCATCTGGCGCCCCTGCCGCGCCAGTTCCTTGGCCAGCGGCACGCTATGAACCCCCATGTTCGCACCCACGTCAATCACCAGGCCCGGAAACCTCAGAAACCCCAGCAAGACCTCAATCTCCGCCTCAAAGCTCTCCCCGTAGTGCAGGAAGGCCTGCCCCATGTAAGTGTCGTTGACATTCACCAGCATCGTTCCATGGCGCGTCGGAACCAGTTGATAGGGCGGAGCAACGATCACTTCGGGCATAAGAATTGTTCAACCCTCCAGACGAAGGCTAGAGCAGGAAGCCAGCCACTCGGATGAACGCTTGATTAGAAAATTGCAATACGCGATGTAACTATCGGCCCGCCTATTCGACCTCCAGCGCGACCTCCGCCTGTCCGCTCTCCGCAGCCACCTTGCGCAGGCTGATGTGTTCGAACTGCGCCCAGATGAGGCCCACCGGCACAATGCCCAGAAAGCTGATCAGCAGCAGCGTCGCCGCGCAGGCCGTGGCCGGTTCGGCGGCCACACTGAAGAAGCCGGTCATCGCCGCAGCCACCAAGCCGATCTGCGAGAACCAGCCCAGCACCGGCAGTTGGAAGACGCTGGCAGCCATACCCCAGGCCATCACCAGCATGCACTTGGCCAGAGTGAGATTGGCCAGTTGGGGGCTGGCGACAAAGGCGCGCATGATCTCGAAGTAGGCGAGCACAATCATCCCCCACATGAGCAGAGACAGCGCGCCGACCACTGCAAAGTCGGTGAAGCTGCGCATGGTGTCCAAGCCGGCGCGAAAGGTACGGATCTTGTGTCCGACTGCAAGCCCTAACTTTTTGGAAGCCATGCCAAAAATCCACTCGGAGTACGAGGCGACCATGCCCCCGGCGATGCGCACCGCCAGCAGGAAGAGCGCGCCTAGCACGGTGGTGGTCAGCCCGCCATAAGCAACCTTCTTGATGACCTCTGGATGCGGCAGCGCGCCAGCCGGCGCCAGCAGGATCACCGAGCAGAAGATCAGAGCCATCGCACCCATATCCAGCAACCGTTCAATGATGTAAACCGCAACCTGGTTGCTCAGCGGCAATCCGGTTTTCTTGGCCACAAGATACGGCCGCACCGGGTCCATCACTCGCCCCAGCAGTGCGACGCCGGTAAAGCCGATCACCTGTGTGCCCAGCAGCGAAAACGGACCCACCTTCTTGATATGCCGCAGCAGCAGCGCCCAGCGCATGGAGCGGATCACATAGCAGCAGTAAATGATGCCCAGGGAAAAAACGATCTTGCGCCAGTCAGCCAGCTCCAACTGTGCGCCGAAGACTCGAAAGTCGAAGTGAATCCGGTCGCGTCCCCAATAACCCAATCCAGCCAGCGCCGCCAGAACCACCAGTACCAGAATCCATTGATTCTTCTTCAAGCCTTCTCCGTTCCGCCACAATCTCTCTTCAATTCTACCGGGCAAGAGAGGTTGGTCAGCGCCGGGAGCCCCTCGGATCGTCAAGTTCAGCGAATCGAAAGGTCCGGCTCAGGGTTACTCCCGGATAAAAAGCCGCAGACCTGTTTTGGGAAATGCAGGAATCTCAATGCTGCGGAGCCGTCCGTTTCGTCTGCTTCTCGCGCTCCAGCACACGCCGGTTGAACTCGTGGATCACCCGCGCCACATAGGCTCGCGTCTCGCGGTAGGGGGGAATGCCTTTATACCGGTCCACCGCCTCCGGCCCGGCGTTGTAAGCGGCCAGCGCCAGCGCCAGATTGTCGTGATAGCGGGTCAGAAGCGCGTCCAGATAGCTCACCCCGCCACGCACATTCTCCTCCGGTTTGAAGCTGTCCGCCACGCCCAGCTCTCTCGCCGTCGCGGGCATCAGTTGCATCAGCCCCTGTGCCCCGGCATGGCTCACGGCGCGCGCATTGCCGTTGCTCTCGGCCTTCACCAGGCTGGCCAGCAGGTCCACGTCCAGATTGTGCGCATGACCAGCTTTGGTGAGCATCTCGCCGAGGTCGGCTTCGGAGAGTTTGGAGTTTTTTTGGATGGCCGGGTTGGATAAGGCCTGCGGATCAGTAGGAGTTTCCGCGGTCTTGGTTGCCGGCGGGTCAGGAAGCGACTCGAATGCGGCTACTTCCTCGGTGCGGAACTCGATGAAGCTATCCTCGCCGGGACTCAAGTAGAGCCGCGTCCGCCCCGCGATGTTGGCATGATGGTCGCAGCGCATCTCGAAGCCATTGCGCAGCGTCACGCGTTCGGCGGCGTGTATCGAAAGGGATAGTGTCGCAGAGGCAACCACTATTCCCGCCGTGATGAGGAAACTTCCGCGCATCAATGAACACCAAATTCCGATTCGACGGCGTTTGTGGCACCGAAGGGTACGGGCTTCAGCCCGTACAAAAAAGCACAATGAGAATAAGGGCTTTAGCCCCTGAGGGAATTTCGATTCAATAATTCGTATTTCCTCGGTGGCTAAAGCCTAAAAGTAAATCAGGTTATCCATGCACGGGCTAAAGCCCGTACCCTTCATGGCAATCCATCCATCGCGTACAAGTTCAACGATCTTATAGCTTGGCCGTCAGGCGCTTCCCGATCGCCTCCTCCAGCACCACGGCCACGCCATCCTGGTCATTGCTCGGTGCCTGCTTCCAGCCGCGCATCTTGGCCAGCGTCCGCAGCTCCCGCGCCGCATTGCCCATCACCACGGCCTGCCCGGCCCACTCCAGCATCTCCACATCATTCCAATTGTCGCCGATGGCCATCGCTTCTGCGCGCTCCACGCCCAGCCGCGCGGCCAGATTTTCCAGCGCCGAAGCCTTCGAAACCCCCATCGGCAGCAAATCCAGAATCGACAGGCCCCGCGCCGGGTACTCGGTCCGCTGGCACGCGCATTGGCTGCCCCACTCGCTCGCTTTCACGGCCGCCTCCGCCGCACGCATCTGGCTCACCCTGCCGGCCGCCATCCCTTGAATCGGGTCTTCGCCGTCCCGGAGCGCGTCCTCCAGCGGCTTGACCACCTCGATAGCATTACGATTGGCCTCGACCCAGATTGAAATGCGCCCATGCGCCTGCTCCAGATCCTCGACCACCAGCTCGCCCCGCCCCGGCCGGTCAAAGGTGAAGACCACGCACCCAAAAGGCCGCAGCAGCCCGCACAATCCGCGCGCTACGCTAGCCTCCATGGTGCAGCGCGCAATCGCTTCGCCGTCCAGCGTCCGCGTCACTGCTCCATTGGACGTGATCAGCGGCGTATCCGCTCGTAGGCCATGCCCCTCGAAGAGCGGGGCAGTGTACGCCGCGCGCCGCCCTGTGGCAATGACCACGGTAATGCCCGCCTCTTGCGCGCTTTTCAACGCCCGCGCCACACGCGCCGTGAGCGCCTGCCCAATCGCTGGCGTCAGCGTCCCGTCCACATCAATTGCCACCAGCCGCAGCGGAGGATGCATACCTCCAGTTTACCGTCTGCGGCGAGGCTGGCGTGATGGACAATATTCACCCCTGATATACTTCTAGTTATGGCGAACCTGGCGGGAACGCGGCACCAGCGAACGTGGATTCTGATTGCGGCAATCGCAATCGGAATCGCCTTGCTCTGCTTGCTGATCCCGCATGGCAACTCCGATGGCGCGGATTTGCTGGCGATTCTGCCGCTTCTCTGCGCGGGCATCATCTCTCCGCTGAGTTTGCTCATGCCGCTGGCCTTCGAGTACATTGGCCGCACGCCCGACGCCCCGGCGTTGCCCACTCTCTTCCAGCGCCCGCCGCCCTTCCGCCTCGCATAAATTCCCTCAGAAATGGTCCGGTACTTTAGAACAGCCTCCGGCTGTCTTGCGTCCGTGACCCATTCGTTCATGGAGTTCTGCCTGCGATTTGCGAGGGTGCAGATGCATTTCGATCTTCTTTCTATTTTGGGTGTGCTTTGCTTCGGTGCGCCCGCTTTGGCCTTTGTTGTGATTCTTGCTCACTACCATTTGCGCCGTATTTCGTTCAGGCGCAACAGACGTCGAGGAAAACGGAACTGGGGCTATTACCCATCTTCCATTGCGCTGGGATCAGTCTTGCAATTCATGCAGGCGAATTACCAGCCGAGCGTCGAATATGTCATAGAAGAGAAGCAACACGAGAACGCCGACGAGGACGACGAAGGAGACCCGGAAAACCTGAAGAAGCAGCTCGACCGGCAGTTGAAAAATATTCGCCGGGGCGAGCACGTTGACCGGCTGGTCCTGCGGCTTTGAGAAACGATGTACAGGAGTTCCTTTGGTAGTGTCTCAGTTTGAATCCACTTCGAACTTTCTTAGAGGGAAAATGTCAACGATTCTAGTTCCCAGTTTTGGAAGATCATCATCCTGAATCCAAAGGTGGAAACCCGTGTGAGGGTCTTGTGCGCTTTGATCCCAGGCAAGCCAAGCTTTGAGCTGATCTTCGGGAAGATTATGCTCGGCATTGATTTCACAACGCACGCGCAATTCCTCTAGGAGAATAGAGACAGTTTGGATGTCCCGTGCTGACCAAAGCCCGAAATAGGTAAGTTCTGGAGGTTCTAGCAATGTTCGCTCCCTTACAACATTTATATTGCAATGTTGCCATATTTCTCGTTTGACAAACCCGCGATTTCTTCAGGGGGTAGGCGTGATCACATTGCCCTGCTTTCATGGTCGAGGTGCCCGAAGGATTTAACTGTGGTATTCTATAAATACAAAGCCCCGGCAGTACGCCAACCACAAAACATGAAGTGGGGGGCCGAGCCCGAGGGCTTTTTATTTTGTATGCCAACAGCCATCCTGATCGACGGTGGGTTTTACCTGCGCAGATTCCGCGCCTGTTATCCACTCAAGGATTGTAAAGAGCCACAAATTGTTGCAAAGACGGCCTTTGAGTTGGCGCTGTCCCACCTTGAAGAAAAAAATGGCATTCGCCATGATTTATATCGAATCTTCTTTTACGATTGTCCTCCGCTCCAGAAAAAAGTGCATTACCCGCGCACTCAAAAATCCCTTGATTTTTCCAAAACGTCACAGTCCAGATTTCGTCTTGCCTTGCACGATGAGTTGCGAAAACTGCGCAAGGTCGCTCTCCGGCTAGGGCATTTGATGGATCACACGGAATGGCGATTGAAAGATGGAAAGCTGAGGAAATTGCTGGACGGAAGTCTTGATTTCAACGCCTTGACCGACGAAGATTTCGAGTATGCAACGGCCCAGAAGGGCGTTGATATGCGTATCGGTCTGGACATTGCATCCCTGAGTTACAAGCGACAAGTCGATCAAATTGTTCTGGTGGCGGGCGATTCAGATTTTGTTCCTGCAGCAAAACTCGCGCGACGCGAGGGTATTGATTTTGTGCTCGATCCGCTTTGGCATCCTGTCCATCCTTCCCTTCAGGAACACGTTGACGGTGTGAGATCAACCTGCCCCAATCCTGCGCATGGTAAAGCTCCACTCCCGTAACGCCCAACCCCCACCATTTACACTGGTAAACGGAGAATACTGTGTTTTTTGATAAGGCTTTAACCAAGATTTTCGGCACTGCGAACGAGCGCCTGATCAAACGCCTCATGCCCATGGTGGCGCTGATCGGCGCTTTGGAAGAGGACACCAAGCGGCTCAGCGACGACGAACTGCGCGCCAAAACGACTGAGTTCCGCAAGCGGATTGCCGAGCGCCTCAAGGACATTCCCGACGACGCCGAGCACAAGGACGAGCGCAAGGCCGCCGAGCGCGAGGCTCTGGACGAGATCCTTCCCGAGGCCTTCGCCGTGGTGCGCGAGGCCGGCTGGCGCTCGGTCAAGATGCGCCACTTTGACGTGCAGCTGATTGGCGGCATGGTGCTGCACCAGGGCAAGATCAGCGAAATGAAGACAGGCGAAGGAAAGACCCTCGTCGCCACGCTCTCCTGCTATTTGAACGCGCTCGCCGGCCACGGCGTGCATGTGGTCACCGTGAACGACTACCTGGCCAAGCGCGACGCCGAGTGGATGGGCAAGATCTACGAGTTCCTCGGCCTCTCGGTCGGCGTCATCGTCCACGATCTGGACGACAACGAGCGCCGCGCCGCTTACGCTGCTGACATTACTTACGGAACCAACAACGAATTTGGCTTCGACTACCTGCGCGACAACATGAAATTCGAGATCAAGGATTGCGTGCAGCGCGGCCACTATTACGCCATCGTCGACGAAGTCGATTCGATCCTGATCGACGAAGCGCGCACCCCGCTGATCATCTCCGGACCCACCGATCAGACCACCGACAAGTACGCCCGCGCCCGCAAGATCGTCCCCTCGCTGGCCAAGGGCGAAGAGATCGACTCCATGGATCACAAGCGCCAGGAGGAGTTGGGCCTGCAACTGGCCGAGGGCCAGAAGTACCTCACCGGCGATTACATTGTCGATGAAAAGCAGCGGACGATTGGCGTGACGGATGAGGGCTGGGTGACCATCGAAAAGCTGCTCGGCATCGGCAACATCGCCGACGCGGAAAACTGGGAGATGAAGCACTACGTCGAGACGGCGATCAAGGCAGAAGCCCTCTACAAGAAGGACGTCGAGTACGTCGTCAAGGACGGCGAAGTCATCATCGTGGACACCTTCACTGGCCGCCTCATGCCTGGCCGCCGCTGGAGTGATGGCCTCCATCAGTCCATCGAGGCCAAGGAGGGCGTCAACATCCGCAAGGAAGACCAGACGCTGGCCACCATCACCTTCCAAAATTATTTCCGGCTTTATCAAAAATTATCCGGCATGACCGGCACCGCCGAAACCGAAGCCGCCGAATTCGAGAAGATTTACAAGCTGGAGATCGTCGTTATCCCCACCAACAAGCCGATGCTGCGCCTGGAAAATCCCGACGTGGTCTATCGCACCGAGAAGGAAAAATTCAAGGCCGCGGCCGAGGACATTGCCAAGCTGCATGAAACGGGGCAGCCGGTGCTGGTGGGTACGGTCTCCATCGAAAAGTCCGAGCGCCTCTCGGCCATCCTGCAGCGCAAAGGCGTCAAGCACGTCGTGCTGAACGCCAAGTTCCATGAGCGCGAGGCGGAGATTGTCGCCCAGGCTGGCCGTCTCGGCGTGGTCACCATCTCCACCAACATGGCCGGCCGCGGCACCGATATTTTGCTCGGCGGCAATGCCGAATTCATGGCCCGCCAGGAGCTGGTCAAAAAGAACAAGGCGCGCGCCATCAGCGTCGCCGAGGGCGCCATCAACCCCATGGCCCCGGCCGGCTTCCAGCGCTTCTACTATCAAGGCCAGGAGTTCGAGATTGGCGAGCCGGAGTGGGCTGAGGTCTTCAAGGTCCACGCCGACGCCGCCCACGCCGAGCACGATCAGGTCATCGCAGCCGGCGGCCTCTTCATCCTCGGCACTGAGCGCCATGAGTCGCGGCGCATTGACAATCAGCTCCGTGGCCGCGCAGGCCGCCAGGGCGATCCCGGCGAGTCGCGCTTCTATCTCTCCCTCGAAGACGACCTGATGCGCATCTTCGCCAAGCAGTGGGTGAGCACGCTGCTGGAGCGGCTGGGCATGGAAGAGGGCGTGCCCATCGAATCCAAGATGATCTCCAAGCGCATCGAGGGCGCGCAAAAGGCCGTCGAAGCGCAGAACTTCGAGAGCCGCAAGCATCTGCTCGAGTACGACGACGTGATGAACAAGCAGCGCGAGGCGGTCTACGGCCTGCGCCGCCAGCTCCTTGAAGGCGTCGATCAGAAAGAGCTGATCCTGGAAGATTATGTCGGCGGAATCCTGAGCAACATCCTGGATGAATTCGCCGGCGAGAAGCTGCATCCCGATCAATGGGACGTGAAGGGCATGGACGGCAAGCTCGTCGATCATTTCGGAATCAGCTTTGAATCGGTCAAACTTCGTCCACAATATATGCAGCGCCATGAGCTGGGCGAGGCGATCTTTGAAAAGCTCCAGCAGAACTACGACGCCAAGGAAAAAATTCTCAGCTCACCGACGATGCGCTATCACGAGCGCATGGTCATGCTCAGTGTCATCGACGGCCTGTGGAAGGATCATCTGCTCTCGATGGACCACCTCAAAGAGGGCATCCATCTGCGCGGCTATGCGCAGAAAGACCCGCTGGTTGAGTACAAGAGCGAGTCCTACGACATGTTCGAGGCGATGATGCTGAAGTTCCAGGAAGACACCGTCCGCTTCCTCTTCCGTATGCAGATCCTCGGTCAGGATGGCCAGCCCATCGACGGCCCTCCGCGTCCCAATCGCGCGGTTCCCAAGGCCCCACCCGTAGCCAGCGCCGAAGAGCATCTTACGCTGGATGCAGCCGCGCGCGAAATTCCCATCCATACGCGCCAGGCCACAACGACCATCGACGCGCTGGAGAAGGAGTTCCAGCGCAAGAAGGCGCGCGAACTGGAAGCCGCCAGCCGCTCCGGCGGAGACGCCAGCGCGCCCACCCAGCGCCGCACCGGCGAAAAAGTCGGCCGCAACGACCCCTGCCCCTGCGGCAGCGGGAAAAAGTACAAAAAGTGCCACGGGGCTGAGAAGTAAGGGTGCATGGGTTCCCCGGTCTCAAGATCGAGACCGGGGGCAACCGCTAATAAGGACAAATCGGATGGATGAGAGAATATATCTTTATCCCTATGCTGGACCCGGAGGGCGGAACTACGTCAAGCAACTTGGTACATTGCAAGATATAGAGAAGCTGCACATCACGTTTGAAGAGAATCTTGTCCTGCACTTCTATTGCGATGACGCGGATGATTCAGGCAAAACGGATGATCTCATTTTCGAAGGTACGGCTCATTTTGATCTGGACAGAAGAAGCTGGTACATCCTCATTGATGAAGACAGCTATAGGCACACATCCATGGCGGGCGTCCCAAGTCCCATAGTCTGACCGATCAAAAATTGGGTGCCCCAGGTCCGGGTTTTCGGACCTGGGATTTCAAGACCTGGGATTTCAATTTGATACTAAGTCGTTGCAAAACATTGCATAAAAGGTATAATCATCCCATGCGATGGTCGGTTGGCTATTTGAATGAAGAGATCAAGGAGGCGCTTGACACTCTTCCGGTTGATCTTCGGGCCAGCTTTCAGCGCATTGTGGAACTGATTCAGACGCACGGCCTGGAGCGGATACGAGAACCTTACTTGAAGCATTTGGAAGGGCAACTCTGGGAGATGCGCCTGAAAGGTAAAAGCGGAATCGCTCGTGCAATATACGTGACTGCAGTGGGAATGCGCATCGTCATCGTGCATGTTTTTACCAAGAAGACGCAGAAAACGCCTCGGCAGGAAATCGCACAAGCCCGGAAAAAGGCCAAGGAGGTCCAATGAAGTCTAAATTCATACCCGTAGAAGAGTCTTTTACGCAGTGGAAGAAAGACCCAGTGTATGTTGCTGCTTACGATTCTCTGGAAGGTGAGTTTGCCCTTGCGTCAGCCTTGATTAAGGCGCGGGGCGATGCGGAGATGACGCAGGAGCAGGTTGCGCAGGCAATGGGAACAACGCAAGCCGTCATTGCGCGCCTTGAAAGCGGCAAAGCTCTGCCTTCGACGCGCACGCTGGAGCGCTTTGCAAAAGCCACGCGCACCCGTCTGCAAATCAGCTTCGCGCCTGGAGAGTTGAGCCACGAAACAGTTCACTAAAAATGGATTTCCCGCGTTTTTGAAAGCCCGTCCAATCTTCTTCAAGGTGGTTCGTGAGTTCGTACCGTCCATCGGAGATTGGGGTCGTTTCCTTACCGCGCCTTGAAGGGCCGCGCCGCCGCGGGCTGAACCGCGCCCACTTGGCCGGCTTTGATCTCGGCGTCGTAGAAGCTCTCTCCGTGCGTGGGGCTGCCGCTCAGGCGGCGCAGCATGGCCAACTGGCCCACGTGGGTCAGCGCATCGGCCACTGGCCCTTGCAGCAATCGCTCGACGGAAGCGTGCAGCGGCCCGCCGGTGGCCAGAAAGGCGTCGAAGGTTTGCAGCGACTCAAAGAACCTCTGCTTCTCCTCGGCCCAGGCGCGGGGCTGCGTGGCGTGCCAGCGCTCTTGCCCAATGGCCGCGCTGAGCGCCCAGTCGAAGAGGTCGCCCATGTGAGCTAGAATCTGCACCGGCAGGCGGCCCGCGCCGTCGAATCCGGCAAAGTGATCAGGCGCTCCGTCGAGTGCTCGAACGGACCGGTAGGCCAGGGTTGCCAGCGCATGGCGCAGCAATTCGCGTTTCTCATCCATACCCGAAACTATAGCGCACTTGACGCAATCAAAGGAATTAGGCGTTGAACCAGGTTCTCTGATAAACTAAAAATTCTGAGTCCAAGAGCAGGAAGAAGCCATGTCTATTCATCCCGTAATGCAGCGTCTGGCAGACAAACTCCAGCGCACCGACCTCCCCGAGTTCGTTCCTGGCGATCAGGTTCGTGTTCAAGTGAAGATCAAAGAAGGCGATAAAGAGCGCTTGCAGGCCTTTGAGGGGCTGGTGATCGCCATCAACAAAGGGCCCCAGGGCACGTTCACAGTGCGCAAGATGAGCTTTGGCCAGGGCGTGGAGCGCATCTTCCCGTTCAACTCCAAGGTCATCGACCGGATTGAAAAGGTGCGCAGCTACAAGGTGCGCCGCGCCAAGCTCTTCTATCTGCGCGCGTTGCGCGGCAAGGCCGCCCGCCTGAAGGAAGTCGGCCGGGTCGTCGCCAAGGCGTAGTCCGCTCCCTCTTTTGTCCCACAGCAGCCCCGGCTTCGGCCGGGGTTGTTTTTTGTCAGCAGTTCTCCGTCATTCGATGTCAGTAGGCTGGAATCAGCATACAGCAGGAATGATATGCATCTTTCACAAAAGGGTTGCTCGCTGTATCATCCACATTTCCGGTTTACTGTGAACTGTGAACTGTAAGATGTACATATGACTCCGGCCGATCAGGATCGCAGCCACACGTTTCAAGAGACTCTGCTGAGCGCCCGCCGCACCATGGTGCTGAGCGAGATACTCAGGCTGGCCGCGGACAGCTTCCGCTCCAACAAGATTCGTTTTGCGCTGACCGCGCTGGGCATGGTTATTGGCACCGCCTCGGTGATCCTGGTGGTAACCATCGGCTTGACCGGCAAGCGCTTCGTCCTGGAATCGATTCAGAAGGTGGAGACCAACTCGGTGGAGTTGGAGTATGCCGGCGGCGGCTCAACCGCGTCGGAGCGCACACTCTACGACGACTACCTCACCCGCGACGATGAGAAGGCCATTCTGGCGCAGATTCCCGGCGTGCTTTATTCGTCGCCCATCCTCACCATGCACGACCGCATCAACTTCAGCGGCGGTGTCAATAAGGACACGCTGGTGCTTGGCGTCAGTCCGCAGTACCAAAACATCCGCAACCTGGTGGTTCCTGTGGGGCGCTTTCTGGACGAGACCGACGACGCTGCGCACATCAAATGCGCGGTAGTCACCGAGCCGTTTGCCCGCGAACGCTATGGAAGCGCCGACGCAGCCGTAGGCCAGAACTTCGAGATCAGCGGCATCCCCTTTACCATCATCGGCGTCTTCCGCGAGGCCGTGGACGACTTTGGCGAATCAGAGATCCAGGACCAGACCATCCTGATTCCTTATTCCGTGGCCCGCTACTTCACGGGTACGGAAAATGTGAACCAGATTTATTTTTCCATGCGCTCGATGGACGAGGTTCCCGATGCGGCCAAAGAGATCGGTCGCATTGTGCGCGCGCGCCACCGGCCGAACTCGATCTATACAACACAAACCATGAAGGAGGTGCTGACGATGGCTGGCCAGATCATGACTTACATTACCTGGATGCTGGTGGCCGTTTCGGCGGTGACATTGGCGGTGGGCGGGGTGGGCATCATGAACATCATGCTAGCCACGGTTCGCTCGCGGACGCGCGAGATCGGCATCCGCAAGGCCTTGGGCGCCACCTACCGCGAGATCAAATACCAGTTCCTGGCCGAGGCCATCATTATTTCGCTGATCGGCGGGCTGGTGGGCACTGTTCTGGGGTTGGCTGGACCCTTGGCCGTCCGCTTCTTCACTGATTATGTGGTGCCCATCAATCTCTGGTCGGTGGTCATCGCACTGGCCGCAGCCACCATGGTCGGAGTCATCTTCGGCACCATCCCGGCCACCCGCGCCGCGCAAATGGACCCGGTGGAGTCGCTCAAGTATGAGTGAGTCCAAGCAAAAGACCGGCAAGAATCCAGAGGAACCTCCGGAGAAAGGCACGAACCTGGCGCTGCTTTATGGAGTGCTGGTGCTGGCGCTGGCCGCAGCCATCGGCTTCGCCTTGCTGATCGTTGCGCCGTTCTATCACCGGCGATAACAAAATCCCTTGAACATTCGCATGGAATGAAGGCACCCATGCCGGATCGATACTCCCGGTCTCAATCTAATTCCGCATAAGGCTCCGTGTACAATGGCTGAGTATGCAAAAAAAGCCCCCTGAATTGAAGCGTCCGAGTACCGATGCGTCAGTGCATTTGGATGCGATTCGCGGGCTCGCGGCGGTATGGGTGCTTTTGGGCCACAGCCGCGGATTTTTTATTAAATCAGGCCTCACTCAGTTGGTCGCCGCGCAATCCAGTGCCCCTGCGCAATCCGGTCTCCCCGGCGTCCCCGCGCTTTCGGTTCCAGAGTCCATATTTAGCCTCCACTGGCAGTTCAGGCCACTCCTGCTTGACCGCGCAATCGCCTCCCGCATGGCCGTGATTGTCTTTTTCGTATTGAGCGGTTATCTTGTCGGCGGAAGCGTTTTGCGCACCATGCGCAAAGGCGTCTTTTCCTGGAAGACCTACCTCTTCCAGCGCCTCACCCGGCTATGGGTCGTTCTAATTCCTGCGCTGCTCATCGGCGCAGCATTTGATTTCTGCGGCTTGAAGTTCCTGCCGGGCGCGTTGAACATCTACCACGCAGGCCCGCTTGTCGCGCCCAACATTGGACGAGACCTTACCCTCACCGCTTTTTTTGGTAATTTGTTCTTCCTGCAGGGCATTGTTACTCGATTCTTCGGAACCAACGGCCCCTTGTGGAGTCTCTCCTTCGAGTTCTGGTACTACCTCAGCTTCCCGCTGCTTGCTGCCGTTCTCACCGGTTTTAAGTCCATACACTATCGAATTGCCGGGACTCTGCTACTGCTGCCCTTGATGCTCTTCTGCGGGTGGAAGATCGGAATTTATTTCTTGATCTGGCTTTTGGGCGCGGCGATTGCTGCTCTTCCCCTGTGCTTGCCCTCCGCCTGGAAAAAATCCTTTACTTACGCAGCGGTCCTGCTGCTCTTCTTCACAGCGTTTCTTGAGCTTCGATTCCCCATCATCGGATTTCTGTCGGATATCATCCTCGGTATCGTCTTTGCTCTCTTTCTATGGACGGTTCTCCATGCCCAGGATGTTACTGTTCCCAAGCTCTATCGCGTTTCCGCTCAGACTTTGTCCGGCATGTCCTATACCCTTTACCTGGCGCACGCCCCGATGCTGATTTTTATCTCCGCCTTGCTGGTGCCGGTTTGGGGTTTTTGGCCTTTCTCGCTTACCTCCCTGTTGAAGCTCACACTCATCGATTTGACTGTGTTTGCCGCATCCTACCTGATCTACTATTGCTTCGAGCGCAATACTCCCCGGATCCGCAATTGGCTCCTCGCGCAGTGGTAAAATTGGGTCTGGCGCCCCACTTGCCAGGGGTATTGACTCCGCCGGTGCAAGATCGATGTTTTTCCTGTAAAAAATGCTTCACAAATGGTGCAACTAATGGCCTATACTGCCATTAGAGCAGGATTACCTCGCGTTGCCGCCTTCCGCTCAATACGGCCATGGCCATGCCTCTCGTCCAAAACCGCGCTACTGAGACGCCCGCGATCCCCGACCGCCTCTACTTCAAGATTGGCGATGTGGCGCGCATTTGCGGCGTGAAGCCGTATGTTCTGCGCTTTTGGGAGACGCAATTTCCGCAGCTCAAGCCTAATAAAAGCGGAACCGGTCAGCGGCTCTTTCGCCGCCGCGATGTCGAACTGGCGGTGCGGATCAAGCAACTGGTGCATGAAGAGGGGTATACGCTGGCTGGCGCGCGTCAGGTTCTGGAACCGGCTCACCGCGTGAGTCCCACGTTGCAGCCGGAAGTTCAGCCAGAAGTGGAGCTTGCCCCGCAATCCCGGCTGCCGCTGGCGGTTGCAGTCCCGGCGCAAACGCCTGAGTCCGTCGCCACAGCCATTCAGATGGCCCGCGCCGAATTGCGCGAACTCGCCGAATTGCTGGCCGCACCTGTTCCTCAGCCGACTCGCAAACGCTCCCGTCTGGCTGCGATGCCGACCGTATCGGGATCGCTCTTTCCGTTATAAAGAAGTTTACGCGGCAACTTGCTGCTCAATATGGCTGTTGCGCCACAGTTCGGCTTCGGCTTCCCGGCGAGCCTTCAACGCGGCGCACTCCCGGTTGCCCGCGTGATCCCAGCGCAGCAACTGCTCGACGGCGTCGCCGTAGCGCCCCGCATTGAGGGCTTTGAGCAGGGTCGAGGAGCTGAGCCGCCCGGCACCCATGTTGAAGCAGAAGTCCACCAGCGCGTCATACTGGCCCTGGGTCAACGGAACCCGAACCAGGCGCTGGACGGCCTGCTCGGCGTCGCGCACGTCGCAGAGCAGAAGATTGGCGGCCTGCTCTTCGTCGATTCCGTTGAGGAAGGAATCGGGGTGAAGGAGCCGGTGTCCGTAGCCGATGGTGGGAAAGCCGGCCACATCCAGATAGACGCGGCTGCGAAATGCCTCAGATTTCTTGAGTAGATCCATTCCGGCGGCGCTGAATTTCATCTTTTTCCCTCCTGTTAGTCTTTATCGACAATTTCACGCTAGCAGGAGGGAGATAAATTATCCGCAAAGATTCGCCGAGATTTCTCAGTGAAAAGGCGTGATCGGTTTGCCGGTGAGCTGCTGGAATTTCTCCATGAGCACAAGGAGCGCTCCGTCAAAGTTGTGGTCGCGGTTCTTTTGCAGATCAGCCCAGCCAATGGACTGATCGATTGTCCACAGAATGTAGTGAGTCTTTCGGTCGTAGATTTCTAGTCGGAAGACGAACTCGGGGGCCGCAGCGAACTCCCTGTCTGTCCCTTCAAGCCCGAATCTGGCGATAGGGACGTCGAGGTGCAGTTCAAACACCAGATCGGCATCGCTCGGATCGCTGACCAGCTCAAACTGATTGGCAGATTTGAGTGTTGCATAGAACTGGGAATAGACTCGATTCGGGTTGCCTGAGAAGATTCTCGGAAAGAGACCGCCGCCGTCCCCGGCATAGGAGACAAAGACTTTCTTGGCGGAGAGGATGGCCTGCGGAACGGGGCTTGGCTGCGGGTCAGCGGTCTGTTGGGCAGAGGCGGCAACCGCGGAAAGCAGCGCGGTGCATACAATGGAGCGGAAAAGCAGGTGCGTACGGCTCATAGTAAGTCCTCCTGAAATACAGAGTTACCCTGATGAGAACACATCTAGATGGAAAATGTTTCTGTGCTGGAGAAGATTCTTTTCTCGCAGATCCTACTGAATCATTTGGAGGGTGGCGGCGTCTTTCCGCTCAGCGCCAGAAAATCCGAGAGTAGGGCGGTGAGAGCCTGATCGAAGTTGCGATCGCGAGTCTTCTGTGATCCTCCCACTATGATCGGTTTCAGAAGCGTCCACAACATGAAGTGTGTTTTGCTGTCATGGATCACCAGACTGAAGTAATTATCTGTTGCGGTGAACTGGACTTCCAAGACCAGATCGGCGGTGGAAGGATCGCCCACTAACTCAAATTGGTTACTGGCTTTTAGTCCTGTAAAGAACTGATTGTAGACACGATCCGCGTCGCCGCTATAACTTTCTGAATAAATAGCCGCATTGGAGACGAAGATCTTTTTGGCGGCGAGGATGGCCGATGGAATGGGGCCGCGTTGTATTGTGGTGGGCTGTTGGGCTGAGGCGGTAGCAGCTGAAAGCAGCACAGCGCAAACGAGAGAGCAAAAAGTAAAGCCTTTACGGTTCAAGGAAACTCCTCCGAAAAGAAACGATTTCAATCATAAGAACACAATGGAATAGGAAAAGCTTCTGTGAAATGGAAAGCGGAGGGCATTTGCACTAAAAATAGCGCATTTAATTTTGCTGTGGAAATAGGCGTCTGGGGGAATCTACATGCAGAATGTGCTGTTTTGGGCAGAAGCTTCTCGTGCCTGAGTCGCCAACAATTAGGTAAATCAGTATCAAATTGGTAAAATGGACAGATGGAGAAACGACGAGAACCAGGCAACACGAGCTCAAAATCTTCGTTACGGATTTGGCTGCTCGCGGGAGCTTCCTCTGTAGCACTGGCCGCTGGGGTGGTAACAGTCACCACGCGGACCGTGCATGCGGATGCGCCGCTTCCCCGGCCGGCCACGGCTGCTACCCCAGCAGCTACCGCAGCGAGCGCGACGCCAGTGACTCTGGCGCCTCATCAGCCCGTGGAAACCGCTACGGCGCACGCACTCAAGGGCATCGCCTCCTGGTACGGCGGCAAATTCAACGGCCGCCATACCGCAAGTGGAGAGCGATTTGACATGAACGCAATGACCGCCTGCCATCCAACCCTTCCCTTTGGCACGGTGGTTCGCGTGAAGAACATGGTGAACAAGAGGTCGGTTGTGGTTCGCATTACCGACCGCGGAGCCCTTCAAGAGGGGCGCATCATTGATTTGTCTCTTGGCGCCGCCAATATGCTCGCGATGACCAAGTCCGGGCTTGCCCCCGTCGAGCTGGAAGTGCTCTCGCTGGGTGGCTCTCATCTCAGGAAGTAAACAACCTCTGTACGCAAGTGAACAGCAAAGGCCAGCCCTCGGGCTGGCCTTTGCTGTTCTTGGATACCGTTCTCCTCTATGGCGAAGTGACCGTGATGGAGAGCGGCCCCAGTGTGACCGAGCGCCCGCCGGAGTCGATGGCCACAACCGTAACGGCGTGTGTCCCAGCGGTGAGCGTGGCCACCGGTGCCATAAGCAAGAAGCCGGAATTGGCGTAGGAGGGGTTGTTCAGGTTGCTGGCCACATCCGAGCGGGCCAGACCCAGGGTGGGCGTGCCGAAGAGCGCTCCGTCGATATAGACCTTGACGTTGCTCATCGGCGAGCCGTCCACCGGATCGGCGACCCAGCCGGCGACCAGCAGCGAATCGGAGTGGGATACCGTAGTCGAGCCTGTCGTGCTGTCAATCGCGGCATCCAGGTTGCCGACGGGCACCCCTCCTGGAATGGTGACCATAATAGTGCGCGGTCCCAGCGTGACCGAGCGCCCGCCGGAGTCGATGGCCACAACCGTAACGGCGTGTGTCCCAGCGGTGAGCGTGGCCACCGGCGCTACCAGCACGAAGCCGGAGTTGGCGTAGGAGGGGTTGTTCAGGTTGCTGGCCACATCCGAGCGGGCCAGACCCAGGGTGGGCGTGCCGAAGAGCGCTCCGTCGATATAAACCTTGACGTTGCTCATCGGCGAGCCGTCCACCGGATCAGCGACCCAACCTGCAACCAGAAGCGAATCGGAATGGGATACCGTAGTTGAGCCTGTCGTGCTGTCAATCGCGGCATCCAGGTTGCCGACGGGCACCCCTCCTGGAATGGTGACCATAATAGTGCGCGGTCCCAGTGTGACCGAGCGCCCGCCGGAGTCGATGGCCACAACCGTAACGGCGTGTGTCCCAGCGGTGAGCGTGGCCACCGGCGCCACCAGCACGAAGCCGGAGTTGGCGTAGGAGGGGTTGTTCAGGTTGCTGGCCACATCCGAGCGGGCCAGACCCAGGGTGGGCGTGCCGAAGAGCGCTCCGTCGATATAGACCTTGACGTTGCTCATCGGCGAGCCGTCCACCGGATCGGCGACCCAGCCGGCGACCAGCAGCGAATCGGAGTGGGATACCGTAGTCGAGCCTGTCGTGCTGTCAATCGCGGCATCCAGGTTGCCGACAGGCGGTCCGGTAACCGTGATGGTGAGCGGCCCAAGAGTGACCGAGCGCCCGCCGGAGTCGATGGCCACCACAGTGACGGCATGCGTGCCGACCGAGATCGTGGCCGCGGACGCCACCAGTTGGAAGCCGGAGTTGGCGTAGGAGGGATTATTCAGGTTCTTGGCCACATCCGAGCGGGCGAGGCCTAGGATGGGCGTTCCAAAGTACGTTCCGTCGATATAAACCTTGACGTTGCTCATCGGCGAACCGTCCACTGGGTCAGCTACCCATCCGGCGACCAGCAGCGAATCGGAGTGGGATACCGTAGTCGAGCCTGTCGTGCTGTCAATCGCGGCATCCAGGTTGCCCACAGGTGGTCCGGTAACCGTGATGGTGAGCGGCCCAAGGGTGACCGAGCGCCCGCCGGAGTCGATGGCCACCACAGTGACGGCATGCGTGCCGACCGAGATCGTGGCCGCGGACGCCACCAGTTGGAAGCCGGAGTTGGCGTAGGAGGGATTATTCAGGTTCTTGGCCACATCCGAGCGGGCGAGGCCTAGGATGGGCGTTCCAAAGTACGTTCCGTCGATATAGACCTTGACGTTGCTCATCGGCGAGCCGTCCACCGGATCGGCCACCCATCCGGCGACCAGCAGCGAATCGGAGTGGGATACCGTAGTTGAGCCTGTCGTGCTGTCAATGGCGGCATCCAGGTTGCCGACGGGCGGCAGACTGATGGTGTAGGCAACTGAGGCGACCGGCGAGACGCTATAGCCCGTGGCCACGGCGATTGCCTTGATCGTCTCTGTTACTGGAACTGTCGCTGGAACGGTGATTGCGCCGCTGTAGACGGTTGAAGTGGTAGTGGGTGTGTTCCCGTTGGTGGTGTAATAGATGGTTGCACCGGCGGTGGCGTCGGCGATCGTCACAGACTGCGCAGTGGTGTAGGTTCCGGCTGCGGGTGAAAAAGTGGGTGCGGCGGCGGGCGGAGTCATCGTGTAGACAGCTGATGCGACGGAAGAGGGAGCGTATCCGCTGACCACCGCGATGGCCTGAAGGGTCTCGGTTACTGGTGCCGTCGCTGGAACGGTGATTGCGCCGCCGTAGACTGTTGAGCTGGTAGTGGGTGTGCTCCCGTTGGTGGTGTAGTAGATGGTTGCTCCGGCGGTGGCGTCGGAGATCGTCACAGACTGCGCAGTGGTGTAGGTTCCGGCTGCGGGCGAAAATGCTGGCGCGCTGACCGCTAATACCTGTACGAGGATCTGTGCGGTGTGAACGTGTCCGCCACCCGAGGCGGTAATGGACACAGGATAAATTCCAGTGGCCATCAAGGCCGAGACGCTGATGACCAGCGCGTCGGTTGCAGGCGCGGTGAGCGCCAAACTGGCCGCCGCCGGGGTCACTGTGATGCCAGTCGGCGCGCTGGAGGTGAGCGTGACACTTCCGCTGAAGCCGTTGACCGGCACGAGCGCCACCGTACAGGTTCCCGACCCAGAGCGCGAGATCAGCAGTTCGGCATTCTGTGTGGTCAGGGAGAAATCCGATTGGGCGACGGTGACGTTGACGGCGCTGGAAGCGGCTGTTGTGTAAGTGCTATTGCCTTGATAAACGGCAGTGAAGATGTTGGTTCCATTGGCGACGGCATAGCCGGGAAGAGTAAGCGAGGCCGCGCCGCTGGCCAGCGTTGCGGTAACGTTGATGCTTTGACTGTCGGAGAAAATGATTACCGTTCCGGTGGGAGTGGGCGAGCCGGAGGGGCCGGCAACGGAGGCGGTGAGCGTAAAGCTCTGGCTGGGCATGGGATTGGCCGAACTGGAAGTGAGCGTGACTGCGGGCGTCAACTTGGTGGCCGTTGCAGTCACCGTTCCACCGCCGGCGCTGCTGCCCAGCCAATTGCTGTCGCCCGCGTACGTGGCGGAGACCGCCGCAAAACCTGCGGGAACATTGGTGAAGGTGACCACCGCTTCAAGAATCGTTGCGCCGGTTGGGCCGTAGGGCTGCCATGAGCCGATGGCCGTTTGGCTGCCCAGGGTGACGGATACAGTGCCGGTAGGGAGTGTCCCATAAAAAGCGACGTAGTTGCTGGTCATTTGCACATCCACCGTTACGCTTGAACCGGCGGCGATGCTCGTTACCAGCGGTTTGACAGTAAGCTTGGTGATGCCCGGAGTCACCGTGAATGAGGCTGCGCCGATGGCAGTTGACGGATTGTAGCTGGGGTCGCCGGAGTAGGACTCGCCGATGGAATGGCTGCCGGGGGCAAAGACGCCGGTGGACCACTCGGCTATGCCGGCGGCGTTCAGTGGCTGCGTGCTGGTGGTGATTGCCGATCCCAGTGTGTCGGTAAAGGTGACGGTACCGGTGGCCGGGGTGGGCTGTGTGGAGATGGTGGCGTTCGAACTGACCGGCTGCGCATCCAGGAAGATTTGCGCGCCGTAAGGCACGCTGATGCCAGGTGAAAGCGGGTAAAGAATCATGTCAGAGGGGTTTAATACTGACCCGGTGGCGGCCAGTGTATTGTTCTCCGGCGCGATGGTGACGGTGACCGGCAGCGATTTGCTGGCGGCGAAGGTGCCGTCGCCCCCGTAAGAGGCGGTGAGCTGGTAGGTGCCGCCGGGCAGATTGTCCACCAACGCGTAAAAGCTGCCCGCGGCCAATGAGCCTGCGTCGACGCTTGCGTAGTGGCTGACGCCGTCGTTGCCGGTCAGGCTGACAGAGCCTGTGGGCGTGCCCGATCCGCTGGTGGGCGCAACCGTGCCTTGGAGGGTTGTTGTTTTTCCATGGACAACGCTGGTGGGGTTTACACTGAGCGTGGTTGCGGTGGGCGTGAGGACGACGCTACTCCAATACTGAATCAGTTTGGCCACGTCGAGCGAGCCCAACCCGGTGGCCAGGTCATAGCCCGTACCGGCGGAGTAGCCGTTCTCGACGCTATAGCCGCTGGAGTTAGTGGCCGAAGAGCCGCTCACGCAATTGCCCGTGCCGGTGTAGCAGAGCACTCGGTTGCCGCCGACGGTGACATCATGGAAGACGGTGGGCTGCCGGGTGGCGAGCGGATAGTAGATGAAGTTGGCCTGCCCCTGCCAACTGCCCACGCTCTGATTGACCAAGGCCTGAATGGCGGCCATCGACGGGGAAGCAATCGAAGTGCCGCCCACTCCCGTGATGACCACGGATCCGCTGCTGGTCAAATTGGCGCTGGAGCAGTCGCCGGGATTGGCGCAGATGGGGTAAAAGCTGTAGTTGTATCCGTTGGCGGCAAATAGAGAGACATCGGGCAGGTCACGCACGCCATCCGCGGGAACGCCGGTTCCTGTCTGCCAGGCGGGCTTGGGATAGCCCTGCCCAGTTGTGCTGTTGTTAGGATAGTACGCATCGCTGCTGGCTCCTCCTCCGCCAGCTACGATCACCTCGCTGGTCAGATTGGCAGGACTGCCTGTGTCTGCCAGATTATAGCCGAAGAAGTCATTCCAGACCTGTTCTGGAATCGGCTGCTTGAGGCTGACGGCGGGCGAGACTGTGGCCGTCGACCAATAGGTGTTCAATTGGCTGTTCAAAGCCGTGGAGGTACTGGCGTACTGACTGTAATAGAGGTCCGTGCCGCCCACCGCGACGTTGTAGGGCGTGGAGGCGATGCCATTGACCGCAAGGCCGGAATAGGCCATAGATTGCGTATCAAAGTTATCACAGCCGGCCGAACCGCCGTCGCCGGCCGATACAAATACGGTTTGGCCCTGCGCGGCGGCCTGCTGCCAGAGCGCGCTCCAGAAGGCGTTGCCACTTTGACCGAGCTGGAACTCGCACTCCCCGTAGCTAGTGCTGAGGACGCTGGCCTGATCGTCTTCCACGGCGCGCATTGCGGCCAGAGCCAGGCCGTCCGTGGTGGCCGTGCCCGCAGAAGTGTACAGCAGGACCGTCGCGCCGGGGGCCACCGCTCCCGCAACTTCAATGTCCAGATAGGCTTCGGTGGCCGTGTCATTCACACCGGGGTCTTCGCCATCCACCACCACCTTCGGCAGGTTCGGTGTGATCCCGAATAGACTCTGGTAAGCCTGGACCAAGCTCAGGTCCACATTCGAAGAGCTGATGATGCCGATTGTCTGGCCGGTGCCGGTAATACCGCTGCTATAGACCGGTTTGATGTCGTACTCCGTGGCAAAATCCCCCGGTGCCATCACGAAGACCACCCCACCACTCACCGGCTCGGTCCACTGCGGCGTGGTCTGATGGGTCTTGGCGTCAAAGTTGGCTGCTCCCAGCACCTTCAGGTTGGATTGAGGATGTACATCGCTGACCGGAGCCAGACCGGCGATCACCGGTGCGAGGGCGGCAGGGACGGATGGATCGCTGGCGTTGGCCAGATGCGTCTCTCCGTTAACCAGGTAACGGTGGATCGGTGTTTGAAAGGCAGCACTCACCTGGCCCGCCGTTCCGGAGAACTCAATTGCCAACCGCCCGGCATGAACTTGGTTAATAGTCAGGCCCCGCGATTGCAACCATGCGGTAACGGCAGCCACATCGGAGTCAGCCGGACCGTACAGGCGGCCGAACTCCTCCGGCTTGAGCCACTGATGATAGGAGGGATTGCCCGGCGAGTGCGCCGCCTGGATAAAATCCCGCAGCGCCTCCTCCTGCGCGGGAGACCGTTGCAGCATCAGCAGCATTCGCCCGGTGGGCAAAGCGTCTTCCACCGCTCCCTGGTCGACGGGGGAATAAAGGCCCGATTGGAAATCTCCAACCCGGAGAAACGGGTGTGTGTTGCCGCCGAGGACCACGCGCTCCCCGTCATTGGCAATGCCCAAAACCCTCGGCGCAACTTCGGGCGGCGCAGCCATCGCGGCCTGGGTGGCAAGGCTCAGCCCAAAAGCAGTCGGCAATACGATCCGGAGGGTGAAACCCAGCGCATTCATGCTCTGGTTATCGGCCCAATGCGCAGTGGCCGGTAGAACCGTGCGCTTCGAGGGGATTACCTAAGTGCTTGTCAAAAAGTTTAAAATCGTCTCAAATGAGAACAATCACACTGATAGGTGCGAATTGAGCGTCTTCTCCAGGACTTTGGTGCGAGCGCCCGGCGTCCAACCCACGGCTTTGTCGATGGATATTTACTGGTTCGTTGCTTTCTCCGTCTTGGGTATGAAGTAACCGCGGCGCGCCGGTGCGGAATCGTGTCGTAGGCCAGCGCGCCCGCCGACACGTTCAGCAGCGCCGTCTTCAGCGTCTTGTCCGTTCTCGTTGTCCACGACCATCAGCTCGCCGTAGCGGGCCCTCCCGTCAATGATCCAAGCGTCGTTCAGCGTGCGCGGGCTGACCTCAGAACCCCACCACTGATGCGCGATTTCGTAATAGGGCACGACTTCACAGGCTGCGGAAAAACTCCCATTTCTAGCTAATCTCGTCCCTGGAACGAATTTTTCGCCGTTTTCTGCCTGTTTTGCTGCCGTTTCCTCGTTTCATTTTGCGTCTGAAAGCCGTTTTATCGGCCTTCAGACGCACTTCGGCCCTAGCGGGCCAGCGCTTCAATCGGAATCAGCCGCCGCATGCGCACCAAATTATGCGCCACGATCGTCATCCGATAGAACCAATCCACGCGATCCAGTCCGCGCAACTTAACCGGACGCAACGGACGGTCCAGTTTGCTCCAGCCGAAGACCCGCTCGATCAGCTTGCGTTTGCGCTGGCTGATGGAGCGCCGTTCATCGTTGCGCTCCGGCTCGGTCAAACTGTTTTTGCCCATGTTGCTGCCCCCTTGCGTAGACTCCGACACATGCGGCGCAACCGCGCGCTCCCGCAAGGCCGCGATAAACTTCTCTTCCTGATACAAAGTGTCGGCCCCTAGCGTTATCTCCAATTCCGAATCACGATCTTGCTTTGCTGACACCGTGCGGTCCAGCATGCTGAGCGCCGCCTCGCGCTCGGCCGCATTGCCGGCCTGACTTGCCTCAGCCGCCACCACCAAACCGTTGCGGTTCTCAATCAACGCGTGGCCCTGGTAGGCCGGAACCGCTTTATCCGCCGCTGCCTTTTTGTACAAACGCGCTTCGGGGTCGGTGGCCGACTCCACCTTGTCGCGCAGCAGCAGCGCGCCTTTGCTGCCGGAACCGGAACCGGGCGCGGGCGGATCGCCCTTCTCCTTGAAGCTGCGCGCCGCTGCCCAGGCCTGAATCAGCGTGCCGTCCACCGTGAAATGTTCCTCGCTCAGCAAGTCGTGCGCGCGCGCCTCCAGCAGCACGGCCTCCAGCAACTGCTGGCTGATCGCGCCCGCAATCAGGCGCTCGCGGTTCTTGGTGAAGACCGTCACGTCCCAGATCGGGTCGTCCATCTCCAGGCCCGCAAACCAGCGAAAAAGCAGGTTGTAATTCATCTGTTCCATCAACTGCCGCTCGCTGCGGATGGAATAAAGAATCATCAACAGCGTGGCCCGCAAGAGCCGCTCGGGAGCGATGGATGGGCGGCCGGTGTCGGAGTACAGCTTCTCCAATTCGGTATCCATACGTTCCAGCGCCTGGTCTGCCAGGGCACGAATCTGGCGCGCCGGATGATCCATCGGAATCCGCTGTGCCAAGGTCAAATAACTGAACATCGCTTCCTGCTTCTGATCGTTTCCACGCATATTCATTGGATGAATCAATACCCGGAAAGATACCGATCCTGCCGACTAAATGAGAGTTTTTCCGCAGCCTGTCAAGTCGTGCCCTTTCAAAACCTGCATTCTTACTGATTTGGCCCCCGTGCCTAAAGGCCCTTCAAATTCGGGCTCTTTCAGGGGACTGAAGGCCCCTGCTCTTTCCGTCATCCCCTCTCTACGACTGTACAGGCTGCGAAAAAACTCTCTCTTTCTGGCAATACTGGCTAAATAGTTCCTCCGTGGCTAAAGCCACGACTGATTCTATTGGCTTTACACGGGGGTTAAAACCCCGTCTCCTGCGTAATGCCTTCTTCCCAGCCTGTGTAGTACTAGGAATTCGATGCGTTTGCCCTGGCCGGAGGCAATTTTCCAATAGACAAAAGATGTCTCTATAGAATATGATCTCTCTTTCACATCCTTCGCTTCAAACAAAGCGTGGCACCCATGCGCACATCGCTTTTTATCACTTGCTATAACGACACGCTCTTCCCGGAGACGGGCAGGGCCGTTGTTCGCTTGCTGGAGCGGCTGGGAGTGGAAGTCGATTTTCACGGCAAGCAGACCTGCTGCGGGCAGATGCACGCCAATACAGGATTCCGAGGCGAGGCGTTCTCGTTGGCCAAGCGCCTCGTCCATCTGTACCGGGATACCGAGTCGGTGGTGATTCCTTCCTCCTCGTGCGTAGCCATGATGCGGGACCAGTACCCAGGCCTCTTCGACGAACTGGGCAATGAGGCACTGCGACGGGATTTTGCCGCGCTGCTGCCCAGAGTTTTCGAATTGAGTGAATTCCTGATCGACCAGTTGCGCGTGGAGGACGTGGGCGCCTACTTTCCTCATCGCGTCACTTATCACGCCAGTTGCCACGGATTGCGCGGGCTGCATCTGGGCGACCGGCCGATGCGCCTGCTGGCCAAGGTGCGCGGATTGGAGCAGGTTCCGCTGGAAAACCTCGACCGCTGTTGCGGCTTCGGCGGCACTTTTTCCGTCAAGAATGCAGAAGTATCGTCCGCGATGCTTTCCTGCAAGCTGCAAGACGTGCTCAAAACGCGGGCTGAGTATTGCACAGCCCTCGACAACAGTTGCCTGATGCACCTGGGCGGCGCAATGCACCGGCAGTACGCGGGCATGCGCACCATTCACCTGGGCGAGATACTGGCCAGCACGGAGGAATCTCCAGCGGTGGCAAGCCTATGAGACCAGAAGACAGGAGTCCGATTGCCTCGAACCGCGCGGTGTTGGATCCCGAGCTTGCACAGGCGTTCCCCAAAGCGGCGTTGCCGATGCTGCGCAATGTGCAGTTGCGCAAGAATGTCGCTCACGCCATCGACGTGATTCAGGCCAAGCGAAGGAATCTGGTAACGGAAAAGACCGACTGGCAGGAGTTGCGCGCCGCGGCGGCAGGCATCCGCGCGCACGCGCTTGAGAATCTGGACACTTGCCTGGGGGAGTTCGAGAGCCGTTGCACGGCCGCCGGAGGAGTGGTTCACTGGGCGGAGGATGCAGCCGAGGCGCGCAAGATCATCCTGGGCATCCTCGCGGAGGAGCAGGCGCGCGCGGTCGTCAAGATCAAGAGCATCACCACGGCTGAGATTCAGCTGAATCCAGCGCTGGAAGCCGCGGGGATCGATGTATTTGAAACTGATCTCGCCGAATTGATTCTGCAATTGGGAGAGGATGAGTCCTCTCACATTGTTGTGCCGGCGCTGCATGTGAATCGCAGCCAGGTGCGCGAGATCTTTGCCCGGCGCATGGGACTGCCAGAGTTGAGCGACGATCCTCAAGCGCTGACCGACGCAGCGCGCCGCTATCTGCGGCAGAAATTCCTGCAAGTGCCCACAGCCATCAGCGGAGCAAATTTTCTGGTGGCGGAGACCGGCGCGGTTGCCGTGGTTGAGTCGGAGGGAAACGGCCGCATGTGCCTCACCCTTCCGCGCACCTTGATTACTGTGGCGGGAATCGAGAAGGTGCTGCCCCGCTTCCAGGATCTTGAAGTGATGCTGCAAGTGCTGGCCCGCTCGGCCACCGGCGAACGCATGAACCCGTACACGTCGCTGTGGACGGGCGTTGTTGACGGCGATGGCCCGCAGCATTTTCATGTGGTGCTTCTGGATAATGGACGGTCGCCGATTCTGGCCCGGCCGAAAGAACGGCAGACTCTCCGCTGCATTCGTTGCGCAGCCTGCTTGAATACCTGCCCGGTGTATCGGCAGACGGGCGGCCATGCCTATGGATCGGTCTATCCGGGGCCGATCGGCGCCATCCTGACGCCACAACTGATGCACTTGAAGCACGCGCAATCGCTGCCCTTTGCATCGTCGTTGTGCGGGGCCTGCTACGAAGTCTGCCCGGTCAAGATCAACATCCCAGAAGTACTGATCGAGTTGCGCGCCCAGGTTGTTGACCAGCAGCGGAAGCAGTCTGGCCGCTGGTTTGATCCGATGTTCCTGGGCATGAAGATTGCCGGCTGGGTTTTTGCCGGCGCGTGGAGCTTTCGGGTGGCGCAGCGTCTTGCCCGTATCGGGCTTGGCGCCTTTACAGGAAAGGACGGATGGATTCACTGGCTGCCTAGCATCGGAGCCAAGTGGACCGTGACCCGTGATCTGCGGGGGGTGCCCGGACAGAGTTTTCACGAGTGGTGGGCGACGCGAAAAAAGGAGGGCCTGTGAGCGCACAAAAGACTTCCCGCGCGGCGATCTTGGGGCGCATCCGGGCAGCCGGTTGCAGCGCCTCTACAATCTTGCCCCACGAGTACATCTGCCGTGGAACTCGCGATCCCGATGCGCGGTTGAAACTGATGCGCGAACGACTGGAAGAGTACGGCACAAGGGTTGTCGAGTCCACACCGGAGCGCCTGGCTGCCTGCATCTCCGGCGAGATTGCCGCTGGAGGACGGCGCAAATTAGTTGCGCCGAGCGGATTGCCATCCAATTGGCTAACGGCAGACGCTGAGTGGACCGTAGATCGCGGATTGGAGATAGCGGAGATCGAGAAGATGGATGGGGCGATGACAACTGCCTTCTGCGGCATCGCCGATTCGGGAACCATCGTGCTGCACCACTCCGCCCGTGAGGGCCGGCGAGTGCTCACGTTGCTGCCGGACTGGCACCTGTGCGTTATATATGCCAGCCAGGTAGTGGAGACGCTGCCCGAGTATTTCTCTCGCTGCCCTCGGCCTCCCGCATTGGCGACGTATATCTCAGGCCCTAGCGCCACCGCGGACATTGAAATGACGCGCATCAAAGGCGTCCATGGACCCCGGTTCCTGACCGTGATTCTAGTGCGCGACGAGAAATGAGAGCATGCCGAAAGCGTTCGCACTGCGAGTAGGTGGACGCTTTTTGCGTTGAACTTAGATGGAGATCGATTTTTTACGTATGCAATGCCCTGCACGAATTGCCATCGATTTAGGCGCCGAGAGTTGCCGCGTTTCGCTGCTCCGCTGGGATGGCGCAAAACCCGCGATCGATGTGGTCCATCGCATTCCCAACGGCCCGGTCCATCGGGGTGGCGCGCTGCATTGGCCCCTTGAAATCATTCGAGCGGGCATCGAAGAGGGCCTCCGCAAGGCGGCGCAGGCCGCGCCCGAAGGCATCGCTTCCATCGCCGTTGACGGCTGGGCGGTGGATTACGTTCGTCTGGACAAGGATGGCCGTCCGCTTGGCGAGCCCTTCTGCTATCGGGATGAGCGCACCATCGCCGCTAAGGATGCCGCGGATTTGGTTGTCGCGCCGCACGAGCTCTTCCGGCAAACCGGGGCGCAACCTTTGCGCATCAATACGCTCTACCAGTTGCTGGCCGACTCGGCTGCCGGCATCGATGCCAACGCGCCCTGGGTCTGCCTGCCGGAGTATGTGTTGCACTGGCTGGGTGGCCGGAGAGTGGCCGAGTATACCAATGCAACGCACACCGGCCTGGTGGATATCGAAACCGGCGACTGGTCGCGCAAGCTCTTCCAGGAACTGAAGATCCCTTTGGACTCCACGCCACCGATTGTTCCATCCGGAACGGTGCTCGGACGTGTGCGAGGCCCTCTGTCGGAACTGGACGCCTTCCGCGATACTCAACTGATTGCACCCGCATGCCACGACACAGCGTCGGCCATCGCTGGAATTCCTTCGAGGCTGGACTCAACCGCCTACATCTGCTCCGGCACCTGGTCGCTCGTTGGCACACGGATCGACGAGCCTATTACGCGGCGCGAAGCGATGGCCGCGCGCTTTACAAACCAGGGCGCAGCCGCGGGCGGCTTCTGTTTTCACACCAACGTCAACGGCATGTGGCTTCTGAAGCAGTGCATGGACGCGTGGGAGAGAGAGGGGCGTCCTTACGCAATCGAAGCACTCATTCAAGGAGCAGCGGCAGCCGATGCCTTTCCCGGCGTCATCGATGTGGATGCGGAGCCGCTCCTGCTGGACTCCGCCATGCCGCTACGAATCAACGAGCAGCTTGTTCTAGGGGGATTCAAGCCTATTGCAGATCAGCCAGGCAACGAGCCGGTCTTCGCCCGCGTCATCTTTGAGAGCCTTGCCTGCCGGTATGCCTCCGCTTTGGAACGGCTTGAGCAACTGTTGGACCGTAAATTCGAAGGGATTCACATCCTGGGCGGCGGCGGTCGCAACAATCTCCTGACCGAACTGACTGCTCAACGGACCGGATTGACGGTTGAAACCGGCGAGACGGAGAGTTCGACTATCGGCAATCTGGCGGTCCAGTTAGCAGCCGCCGATGCCAAGGACGATCGGCTGCGCCCCGAGGCGGTGAGGGAGTGCGCCGAGCGCCTCTGCCAACGATAGCCCGGCCACAACACGGTTCATTGTGCCTCCGGCGGGAGTTTCGACGATGCAGGGATGGTCTGCCCGCGTATGGGTCCGTCGAGGATCGGGGAACGAAGCCCCTCAACAATTGGATTGGAATCTTTCGTGTTGAGCAGATCGAAGACCACCAACGTATTTGCTCCCTCCTTCAGCCATGGCCCGGGAACGAAGAGCGTATCCTGCGGACCCACGTTCCAGAAGCGCCCGATGGCGTGACCATTGATCCAGAGCGCCCCCTTGCCGAGCTGTCGAATATCGAGAAACGTATCGCCGGCTTTGCTGAGCTTGAAGGTTGCGCGATAAAAGGCCGGTCCGCTGGTATGTACTTTGTTATATTTCGCTGGGAATAGGTTGGTCCCCGGCTCGCCAAACGGGAGTAGAAAGACTTCCCATCCCTTCAAAATAGATCCATTCAACGAAACCGCATGTGTGATACCTTTGTTATCGGTCTGCATATCGTGTGTGTGGTTAATGTGCCCGTCGTTTGCCACCAGGATGTCGAGGCGCGTCCCTTCGTGGATTGCGGGGAGTTTGAGCGCCGGGTGATCGGGCGTTCGCCGGTCGATCGTCGCAACCAATGCGCCGTCCAGATAGACGAGCGCAAAATCGTGGACATCGTCAATGGCGAGTTCGCCCGCCGGCGCGGCATGAAGCGCCTTGCGATAGAGTATGTATCCATAACCCTCTCCGAAATGCTCCATGGGCAGCGGCTCCTCGCTTGCAATGGGCTTCGGGAGATTCGCCCACAACGATGCGCGTTCGGGCAGCGACCTTGCAGGCAGCGCAATAACGGGAGGCGCATCGGGCACCTCCGGGATTTGCGCTTCATTGAACTGGGCGAGCGTCTTGCGATAGGCAAAGAACTTTTCCGTCGGATGTCCGGCTTCGTCGAGCGGCGCATCGTAGTCGTAGGTGGTGGCATCGGGAAGGAAGTTCTTGCCGCCCGATGAGCCTGCGTAATATCCGAAGTTGGTGCCGCCATGAAACATGTAAATGTTCACTCCCGCGCCGCGCTTCAGGATGTACTCCAGATCTTCGATTTGCGGTTTGACCGGGCGGGTTTCGTGGGGATGTCCCCACTGATCGAACCATCCGGGCCAGTACTCCGAGACGAAGAGCGGCTGATCGGGACGCTCCCGCTCCAGCGCATCCATTCCGCCCTGGTGATTGCCAATGCCGAAGTTCGTTCCCGCGAAGACGCCGGGCGAATCTCCCTTGGCGATGTTGCGCCAGTTATCGGCTGTCATCAGAAGGCTCTTGGTGAAGCCCTCTTGCACATAGAGCTGGTGGAGATCGTTCATGTAGGCTTTGTCCGAGCCGTAATTCCCGTACTCGTTCTCGATCTGCGTGAGGATGATTGGACCACCGTTCGCATACTGCAACGGTGCAACTTCGGCCGCAAGCCGATGCACCCAGCGCTTGACCGGGTCCATGAACAGTGGATCGCGCGTGCGCAGCGCTCTGGCCGATTCGGGCGTGGCCATCAGCCAGGGCGGAAGGCCGCCCAGATCCCATTCCGCGCAGGCGTAGGGGCCGGAGCGAAGGATCACATACAGTCCCTCCTCCTGGGCGATGCGAAGATACGCGGCGAGATCGTTGTTGCCGCTGAAGTCGTAGACTCCGGGCTTCGGCTCATGCACGTTCCAGAAGACATACGTCGCAATCGTATTGAGCCCCATGGCCCGCGCCATTTTGAGCCGCGCGCGCCAGTACTCGCGCGGGATGCGCGCATAGTGCAACTCGCCGGAGAGGATCTTGAAGGGCTTCCCGTCGAGAAGCAGGCTTTGCCCCTCAACCGTGAGGCCCACGCGCTTCGGAGCGGCATTCTGCTGGCTGGCCGCGGCCGCAATCCCGAAGATCAACTGCGCTCCGAGAATTGCCGCTAGCCAAGAATGGACTCGATTGTGTGAGTTCATCACATTCACCTTAATTTGGAGACAAAACCAGCGCGGCTGCGCCTCAGGTTTTTTGTTATTCAATTTCGGATAAAGAAGCGGCGACGATCCATGATCTGAATCGCCGCCGCCTGTTGATGAAACTACACAAGGCATTGCAACTAGAAGATGTACTTCAGTGAGAACTGGCCGATACGTGGCCCGCCTTGCGTTCCGGTGATGGTTCCGAAAGCTTTGTTGGAAGCAGTGTAGCTCGTATTCGGATTGCCGAGTTCGGTGTGGTTGAGCAGATCAAAGTACTCAGCCCTGAAGACGAATTCCGATCCGCGGTATACCGGGAAGGAGCGCAGGACAGCGCCATCCCAGTTGGTGACTCCAGGTCCGCGGAGCGAACCTTTGACTACGTTGCCATAGCCGGTTCCGGCGCCCGTATTGAGAGGGGCTGAGAACGCCGCGCTGTTGAACCAGTTGACGCACAGCTTGCCGGCCACGCAATTGCCCGCGCCACCGTTCTGACTAGAGTAAGCGGGCTGGGTGAAGTCCCGCTGCGCGCGATCCTGGCTCAGTCCGGTCGCAGAGTTATCCGACCCCATGATAGCGGTCAGAGAATCTCCGGAGCGGTGCTGGACCAGTCCGCTGGTGCGCCAGCCGTTGACAACGTACTTGACGGCCTTGTTTCCATTGTGCATCTTGGGCAACTCGTACACATAGGAGTAGGAGAGAACGTTGGGCTTATCGATATCCGATCGGCCACGGTCGAGTGCCTTGTAGTCAGGCGGAGTCCACCCAGCATTCGGGGCATTTGCAAGAACAGCAGCTGGAATGGTCATGTTATTCGGATAGACAGGATACACATACGAAGCGCCCGCGTTCAGGTCTTCCTGGTTTCCGACCCTGGTTGCCTGCGGCAAGTCGTCGAGCGACTTCGACCAGGTGTAGTTGAAGAGCATGGAGAGGCCGTGGGACATCTTCTTTTCCAACGTGACCTGCAGCGAGTTGTACTTTGCCGAGCCGCTCATGCTGGCCTCGACGATCTGACTATAGGAGGTATTGCAGCCAGCGCTGGCGGCGCAGGGCCCGACTGTCGGAGCGGTGTTATACCCCCTTCTGAAGTTCGCGGCCGAAGTGCCGGTGGGAAATGTCAATGTTGGGGTGCCCTTCACTATTGTCATGTAACCAGTATTGACGGCAGGATTGATTTCCAGGTTGACAAACTGATGGCGCGAGCCGGAACCGACATAAGCGATCCGCGTTGACCAACTGGCTGCGATTTGATGCTCGATGGTCAGGTTGTAGTCATAAGTGACCGGCACCTGGAAGTTGCCGGAAGGATCGTACTCCGCGACGAACACCGGGGTAGGAAAGACCTTCGTGGAAGGGAAGGGCAGGGTGAACGGGAAGGGATTGGTAAGCGGGCTGCCGATGTTTGCGCCCCCCGGTCCATAGGGCAAGCATCCACCGGTGCAATACGGATTGCTGAGCGGGCCGCCAGGATTGGCAACGGTGCCTTGCGCATTCGTGGTGGTAATGGCGATGGTATTGGGTACATCGCTGGACTGGTTGAGGTTGAAGAAGCCCGGCATCCGATCCTGGTAGAAGATGCCGCCGCCGCCACGTACAACGGTTTTGCCGGTGCCAAAGAGGTCATAGGCAAAGCCGGCGCGCGGCATGAATTGAAGATACTTGGGGTTAAGGCCCCATTGCGGGATGCCAGGGTCGCCACCGGGGCCGTTGTTGCCAGAGAGCAACAAGCCGGCAGGCAGGGTGGGAAACAGGGTTGCATGGGTGCCGGCAAGATAGGCGGCAGGCTGGAATTCCTGCTCATTGCCGTTCAGATTATGCCAGGGAACAAAATCCTCCCAGCGCACGCCGTAGTTCAGGGTCAGCTTGGATGAGAGCTTCCAGCTATCCTGGGCATAAACACCCGGGAAGTGGTTGCGATCCTTCACGAGTTCAAAGTTGCCCTGATTAAAACCAGTCAAGAAGCCTTCCTGAAAGTTCGCCATCGCATTGACGTTGCCGATTGCAAATGAGGTACCAGCCAGGCCTGAAGTAAAGGAGCCATAGGACTGGAAATCGTTGGCGACGTCGAATTTGCTCATCTCAAAGTGGCCGCCGAAGGCAAAGTTGTGCTTGCCCTTTACCCAGTGCAGGTCGTCGTTAAAGGTGTAGTTGTTGCGGAGCCAGCCGGCAAAGGCCGCTCCGGATTCACCGATAAAACCGGTGGCGGAGAAGGTCATGTAGGGGCCGGTATTGGGCTGCCAGAGATTGGTCACGCCATAAGCGGTGATGTCCGAGCTTCCCGGAGGTCCGCCGCGCAACGAGACTTCACGCTGATAGTTGACGACCAGACTGTTGAGAAGGTTGCTGGTGAAGGTGTGCGTCTCAGCGAGCAGCGCATTCTGGTAGCGGGTGTTGTAGTACGACGAGTAGGTGGTCAGGTTGTCCGGGTTAAAGATGCCCGACTGGAGGAAGAAGTTACTGTAGTAGTGGCCAAAGAGATGGTCCTTATCGCCGAATTGATGGTCCACGCGGGCCACATATTCGTTATAGGACTGAATCGTGGGCTTGAAGTAGTTGACATTGCCTCCGATTTTTCCGGGGCCTGAATCCGCAGCCACCGTAGGAAACAGCTTCTCAAGGATTACAGCAGCTGGGTCGAAATTAGAGGCAGGCATTTGGTTATTTGAGTAGGGCACACCTGTGAATACATTGTTAATCTGCCCCGCCTGATCCAATGTATTCAACAGCGGTCCCGGCCCAGATACAACGGACTGATAGTAGCATGTATTGGCTACCGGTGTGCTGTTGGGGTTGAATCCAATATTGTACGTGGATGGTGTACTGACCCCGCCAACAACCGTGTTTACAGTTGCGGTTCCGGTGCAAAGATTGCTGAAATCGGCATAGGGATTGCCCGAAAGTCCTTCTTCCGCCAGGGTTGGAACAGTCATGATATTGGAGTTGGAGTTCTGGTGAATGGTGGTGTGCTGATAACCGAAGTAGAACTGCGTAGCCCTCCCGGTGGAAAAGTGAGGGATGATGACCGGGCCGCCGACGGTGCCGCCGTACTGATGACGGTGCAGGTTGTCGGCCACGGTGGCAAAGTACGGCTTGGCGTCGAAGTAGCCGTTGCGCTCGAAGTCGAATGCGTCGCCATGGAATTTTTCGCCGCCTGATTTGGTGACGATGTTGACCACCGCGCCGGCGCTCTGGCCGAATTCCGCGTTGTAGTTGCTGGTTTGAACGCTGAACTCCTGCGTTGCGTCGGGGAACGGGAACGGCCCATTGACGTTGGTCATTTCGTCCACGTTGTTGCCACCGTCGAGCAGGTAATTATTCTGCTGCGGAGAGGTTCCGTTGGCGGTAGTGACTACGGCAGCAGGAAAGGTTTTGCCGATGCCCTGATCGGCGCCATTGCCCTCGTTGGTCGCGAGGGCTACACCTGCAACCAGGGTGATGAGCGAAGCCGTGTTTCTGCCGTTGAGCGGCAAATCCACCACGCGGGCCTCATCGACGACCTGCGACAGAGTCCCGGTTGTCGTGTCAACCTGCGGCGCGTCCGCAGAGACTGTCACGGTTGTCGTTTGCGCACCGACCTTCAGACTGACATTCACGGTGAGCGCCTGGTCGGCTCCGAGCACAATGCCCTCTTGCAGGTATCCTTCGAATCCCGTCTTGGTGACCGAGATCGTATAGCCGGCGGGAAGCAGGGTCGGAAAGACAAACAGGCCTTCCTTGTTCGTGACAACTGTCATTTGGGCGCCCGATTGCGCTTGTGTCGCGATCACATTGGCGCCCGTGATCAGGTCGCCGTGGGCATCCGTGACTGTGCCGCTGATGGTTCCGTAACCTTGTGCGTTAAGGCGAGCCACAGCGCAAAGTGCAATCAAGAAAACGATTACGCAAACGCGGGCAAGACGATTCCAGAGAGATTTTCTTCCTGTCATTAGTTTTCTCCGTCGAAGTTGATCCTCACGATTTAGCACACAGCCTCCTGAGAAAGGAACCTTCTCAAGGTTCCGGCCGGAGACTGTTCGTACACTGGCTACCCCAATTTAGCGTTCAAGCCCAAACGACAATCCTCGACCCAAACAACAATATGACCCCTAACGGACAAATGTCAATAGGGAATTTATTTACATCTGCACACGCTCCTTTTCCACGCACTTTGCGGACCCGGCAGAGCTGCAGTTTATTCCGTTTTTACAGGCGCGTTCTATAATCAACTGGCGCGGCGGCTCTAGCGCCGCCTTCAACCGAACCGGAATGATCCGTTATGTTTACTGAAGGGAACCCTCACTATGAACGACTCTCCAATCACCTCACCTCCCCTCCTTTTCACGCGAATCCGGGTTCAAGCTGCCGCGGCGATGCTCTGCGCGGCGATGCTTCCGGCGATTGCCTGGGCCCAGTCCGGCGCCTCGACCACGACTCCGCCACCAATCGTACTGACAGGCGCGGATCTCCGGCCGGCAATCTCCCTCGACGGCGAATGGCACGCGATCGTCGATCCCTACTTTGGCGGAATCGGTGGCTATTGGAAGAACCAGACGGCGCAGCCCGGAGACACCCGGCCCATCGAGTACAACTTTGCAAAAGCGCCCACGCTGAAGGTGCCTGGCGACTGGAACATGCAGCGAGAAAAGCTTTTCTACTATGAAGGCCCGGTTTGGTACGAGCGGGAGTTCAATTATCAGCTCAAGGAACATACGCGCGTCTTCCTGCACATTGGCGCGGCCAACTATCGATCATATTTCTGGGTGAACGCCCAGAAAGTGTGCGAGCACGAGGGCGGTTTTACCAGCTTCAACTGCGATGTCACCTCGGCACTGAAGGCCGGCACGAACTTTGTGGTGGCCGCCGTCGACAGCACGCGGCTACTGGATGGAGTGCCTACACTGAAGACGGACTGGTGGAACTACGGCGGACTTACGCGAAGCGTTTCGCTCATTGAGCTTCCAGAGGCATTTATCGACCAGTACGACGTGCATCTCAGGCGCGGAGACGGCAACGAGATTGAGGGCTGGGTCCATCTGGCGGGCGCGCTGCCCGGCAAGACAGTCGAGGTGGAGATTCCCGAACTCGGCGCAAAGAGCTCCGCGATTGCCGGCGATGACGACCGCGCGGCATTTCACTTTTCCGTGCAAAGCCTTGAGCGCTGGTCTCCGGAGACGCCGAAGCTTTATACCGTCGTGCTTCGCGCCGGCGAAGATCGCATCGAAGACCGCATCGGATTCAGGACGATCGAAGTGCGCGGCACCGAGATTCTCCTCAATGGCAAGCCGGTCTTCCTCCGCGGCATCTGCATCCACGGCGAGGCTCCGTACCGCACCGGCCGCGCCAACACCGACAAGGATGCGGAAACTCTTCTCGGCTGGGCAAAGGAGATGGGCGCAAACTTTGTGCGGCTCGCGCACTATCCCCATGATGAGAAGATGCTCCGCGCGGCAGACCGCATGGGATTGATGGTATGGTCCGAGAGCCCTGTCTACTGGGCCATCCAATGGGACAAGCCGGAAGTTCTCGCCAAGGCCACGCTCCAGCTCGACGAGGAGATCGACAACTACCGCAACCATGCCTCAATCGTTCTCTGGTCCATGGCCAATGAGACGCCCAACAAGGACGAGCGCACACAGTTCCTCACCAAACTCATCAACCACGCGCGCGAAGTTGATCCGACGCGCCTCATCACCGCCGCTCTGCTGGTACGCAACGACGGGCACACCAAAGTGGTCGATGATTCGCTGGGAAATGCGCTCGACGTGATCGGGACAAACGAATATATCGGCTGGTATGAGCAGACGCCCGCGGCCGCCGACACCACCCAGTGGCGCATCGCCTTTGACAAGCCGCTCATCATGAGCGAATTTGGCGGCGAAGCAGTAGCCGGCCTGCACGGCGCGGAAACCGAACGCTGGACGGAGGAGTATCAGGCCAACATCTATCATCATCAAATCGTGATGCTGAACAGCATTCCGCAACTCAGGGGAACCGCCGCATGGCTGCTGGTTGACTTTCGCTCGCCGCTGCGCAACCTGGATGGCATGCAGGATGGATTCAACCGGAAGGGGCTCATCTCCGATCAAGGCAAAAAGAAGCTAGCCTTCTTTGTGTTGCAGAAGGCATACACCGAACACACGTTAGGCAAGCCGGAGTGAGCCGCGAAGCGCCAATCGATCTGAAATCAAGTCTGCGGAAGCTTCATGACATTTGTTGTCTCGTCGGGAATCGGTGTAGCCGGCAGGTTGAAGGAGTCGGCCGGATCGGGATGGGCTGGATCGAATGCCGGCAAATCCTTGCTCAGTAACTTCGCAATAGGGAGGCGCGCCGCGCGGATACCGAGCGCGATGCATCGAGCGAGTTCGTAAGCGCCATACTTGTTGAAATGCGTGTCGTCGCTGATCGCCTTGGTTTGGTTGGGAAAGGCGTTCGCGGGATAATGCATGAAGGCTTTTGTTGAGCCTTCCTGCCCCATCGCCTCAAAGAGAGTCTTGCTCATAGCGTTCAGGTCGATCAGCGCCACGTGCTGGGCGGTGGCGACACTCCGCATCGCGTCGGGATAGCCGGCAAGCGAGTTCTTGATCCTGCCGCTTTCATCGAAGGTGCGCCGGTTCACGCTGGTCACCAGGACCGGCGTTGCCCCTTTGGCGCGCGCCTGTTCGATGTAATCGACGAGGAGTTTGCGATACTCGTCCAGCGGAACGGCATTGGGTTTCTGGTCGTTGTGGCCAAACTGCATCAACAGATAATCGCCCGGCTGAATCAGGGAGATCACCTTGGCCAGGCGCTGCTCGGTCACGAAGCTCTTCACGGTTTCGCCCGACTCGGCATGGTTGGCAACGACCACGCCCGGCCGGAAGAGGCGAGGCAGCATCTGGCCCCAAGCCGCCCAGGGCTCTGTATCCTGATCGACGACGGTCGAGTCGCCGGTGAGGTAGAGAGTCGGCTCGTGAATGGGCTTGATGCGGAGGGCGCGAAGGCTGGGGTGGCCGCCATTGAATTCAAGCGTGAGCTTTTTGTCCCAATCGAGATTGCCGAGCTCGCGCGGCTTGAGTTTCACTTGGCGCGTTCGGTCGCCCGCGATCTCCGGAACGCGTACGTTGACGTCAAAGGATCGGGTTGCCGAGGCCTTGGGCCTGGTGGCGACCTTCTCAACCGATAAGCGGCGCGCCTCTGACCACACCGTTGTGGTTGCCGCCGCATCGCCGCCCAGAACGACCGTCACTCGATAACTTCCCTCTGGCAGCGCAATCGAAAAGAAGAAGGGCTTGTCGCTCGAACACGAGCTGGTTGCGATTTCAGGAACTGTCTGGAGATCAAAGCCGGGGGTAGTGGCGCTGTAGACGGAGGAGTCGGCAAGCGCGGTGACCCCGGCGTGGGCCTTGCCGCAAACAAAGTTCTGTGCCTGCGCGGAAGACGCGCTTGAAAGTAAAACGGAAAGCAGGAGAAACGTCTTCATCTTGGCTCCGGGCAAGGATAAATTCGCGATCTTTTACAGTCGGTCCGCCGCAACCACAAAGTAGAAACAAATGCATCAACATTGGGTTCGGGATTAGAGCGTCTTGCGATCAACGCTCTCAATCGCAACGTCGGCCGCGGCACGGCTCCAGCCGATGCGCAAATCCTTCACATCGCGCAGGGCGAAGACGCCGTTCGCGCTCCGTGGCGCGGTTACCGCGAAAAAGTCCGCCCGCTCCACCCCGGTCAAATTGAAGGCGGGCCGCGCGTCCGGTGTCAAATTCTCAATCTCTACGTGACTCATCTCAAGGTTGCGAAGGTGACGCAGGAAAAAGCCGGAGGCCGGCATGGGTCCGAACATCTCCGGATCGGGATATTTATTCTCGAACTCCGGGGGCTGAATCTGGGCGGCCGCTTCCGGTGCGCCGCCCACGGTTTGAATATAGATGTTCGAGAGCTTCACGTCTTCAATCGGGAAGCCAGGGATGCCGCTCAGGATCGAACAGACCTTCTCTGGCGCGTTGAGGCAGGTGAGATTGCTGATGAGGATTCGCCGGAGCGTTCCCACCTTGGTCGTCTCCTTGGGGCCGCGCAGGCGTGCGCCCAAGCGCATGAAGATCGGTCCCGCCGCCAGATCGCGCATGGTTGTGTTGGTAATGGTGATGTCTTCGAGCAAGGCTCCGTCAACCGATTCGAGCGCGTATCCATGGCAGCCCTCGAAGACGCAGTTCGAGATCGTGACATTGATAAAGCCGCCATTCGATTCTGTGCCGCATTTGATGCGGCCGGTGCGCGGGACGTGGACCTCGGGCGCAAACTTCCTGAAGCTGCCGTCGAGGACCGATCCCAATTCGAAGCCGCCGGTCACCCAGCAGTTCGTGATGGTGAGGTTCCGCGTGGGGCGCGCGTAGCCGAGCGCAAAGCTGGACTTGGGGCAGATGCCATCGTCCCACGGCGAATTGACGGTGCAATTTGACACGCGAACGTTCTGGCAGCAATCAATGTCCATGCCGTCGCGATCCGTATCGATGAGCAGGTTGTCGATGGTAAGGTTGTCGACGCCGGTCAGCAGCAATGCGAAGTGGCCGCCCTTCAAGATCGCGAAGTTGCGCAGCAGGACATTGTGGCAGTTCTTCATCGCGATGGCCTTGTTGCCCACGCCGGCCTGCTCGGCAGCATAGACGGGGTAGCCGCCGCGGTTGCCGTGCGTGATCCCGAAGCTCAGCCCCTTGCCGTAGATGAGTCCGGAGCCGGTGATGCTGACGTCGTGGAGATCTTCGCCCCAAATGAAGGAGTTGTGCCAGTGGTTATGGCCGTAGTCCTGATAAGCGTCCCATTCCGTCTTCGGCTCAGCGCTATCGTAGACCCCGCCGTTGTAGCCGGTTTCCGCGCCGGGGAGGGGAGATTCGGCGGCAATAAGAACGCTGCCCGGCTCAAGGCGCAGATGAACTTGGCTCCTGAGGCGAATCGAGAAGCAGAGATAGGTCCCCACGGTAAACGTCACCACCCCGCCACCGGCTGCCGCGGCCGCTTCAATGGCGCGGTTGACGGCCTGCGTATCGAGCGTTTTGCCGTCCCCGGTTGCTCCAAATTGGCGCACATCGAACAGGCCCTGGGCGGGAAGCTTGCCGGGAAGATCGGAGCTGCCGGGGCGGGCTCCGGCGCCAAACGCTGGAAGCGCCGCGCAGGCCATCCCCAGGCCGCCGGCGCGCAGAAAGTCTCGTCGCATCGGATGGAATGAATTCATAAGTCACCGTTTCAAATACGAAGTCAATTGCCTATCGAAACTATCCTACCACCGGACTGAAGGATTTTTCGCACAGATCCGGGGACGGAAAGATTCAATTCTGAAATTATGTGTCATTTGAGAATCAAGGCTGGGCTGGTGTATAAGTTGTGCAGGGGGCTAATCCCTTCAGGCGGAGGAAGAGCTAGACAATGAAGATCATGTTCATGGCCGACCCGGTGCGCTATCCACGGATGAGCACGGCGGAGATTCGCGATAGCTTCCTGCTGAATGAAATGTGGCAGCCGGGCGTCGTCCGGTTGGCGTACGTGGATCTGGATCGCGCAGTGGTGGGTATCGCCTCGCCCGCGCAGGAGGCTATTGTCTTGGGCAGCTACCCCGAATTGCGCTCCGAGTATTTTACCGAACGCCGCGAACTGGGTGTGCTGAACATAGGCGACAGAGGCACGGTGCAGGTGGGCGACGTGAGCTATTCGCTGGAGAATCTGGATGTGCTCTACATCGGGCGCGGCAATCCCGCGATTCGGTTCGAGTCAAAGTCGCAGGAGAATGCGGCAGTCTTTTACCTGCTGAGTTATCCGGCGCACGCGGCCTATCCGGTTACGCTGGTGCGCAAGGAAGAGGCAAATCCCACGGAGATGGGCAGCGCGGAGACGTGCAATCGGCGGACCATCTGCAAGTACATCCATGCCGGCGGCGCGAAAAGCTGTCAGTTGGTGATGGGCGTAACGCATCTGCATTCCGGCAGCGCGTGGAACACTATGCCCGCGCATACGCACCTGCGCCGGTCGGAGATCTATCTCTACTTCAACGTGGCGGACGACGCGCGGGTCTTCCACTTGATGGGGCCGCCCCAAGAGACAAGGCATATTGTCATGGCCAATCGCGAAGCTGTCGTTTCGCCCGGTTGGTCCATTCATGCCGGTATGGGTACGCGCGCCTACAGCTTTTGCTGGGGCATGGGCGGAGAAAACCAGGACTACGCGGATATGGACCCAGCGCCTCTTGAGGGCTTGCGTTGAAAGGAGCACGCATATGAGATTGGCGATGAAATTGGCGATGATAGGGGCGCTCTGCGCGCTGGCGGCATCTGGACAGGCGCAAAGCGCGGCGCAGGCGGGTTCACCAAGCCGGGCAGAAACCCCGGCGACCACGAATGCGAGCAGTGTGGCATCCCCGGCAGCGGCCCCGCCGCCGGTGCTTGCCGTGAATGATGTGCAGGCGCAGTTGGAGGCCATGGCTGCCAAAGCCAAGGCCACCGGCAGCAGCGGGTCCACACTGGTGGATTATGGCAGTTATAAATTGCAGCTTTCGGTGCGCACCACAAGCGGTGGCGCCGAGGTGCACGCTCATTTCAACGACGTGATGATCGTCGAACAAGGCAGCGCCACGCTGATCACCGGGGGAACTGTCGTTGACGCGAAGACGGGACCGGATGGCGAGACGCGGGGGAGCAGAATCATCGATGGAACATCGCGCACGCTCGTCGCCGGGGATATGGTGACGATTCGAGCAGGCACACCCCATCAGTTGCTTATTGCCCCAGGCACGCTGTACAGCGCTGTTGTGGTGAAGATAAGAGAGTAAGCGGGCATGATCGCGCAGCCAGGCATAGAAGCGTAAAAACCCACGCTCGAAACTTTTCGATCAGTCAATATTCGGGGCGTCGATTCTTGGGTCATAGTTAACTTTGGATTGAAAGTGGTAGAGGTCGCGACTGCTGAGATCAACGACTGTTGGTGCCGCTGATTGTTCTTTCAACAGATCGGGAATCCAATCAGATTCTTGCGATGAAAAGACCCACATTCGGGCGTGTCTCACATGCCCTCTATTAAACGCCGAAACCTCGGCGTCACGAATGTATCGGATTTGAACTTCAGGAAGGCGGTTAAGCAGCTTCGCACGCTCTGCCTCCGTTGCTCTTATCAGTAGATCAGCTAACTTGAGGTCATGAGTGATCGTTAAAAAAGCATTGCTGGAGATTGGAAAGCGTATCTCAACATCATTCCGGTTTATGCCGGTTCCATAACCACCATGCGAATACACACGAATGACAGGAGTATCGGTTGTAATGAACTTCTGATGGCCGAGGGAGTAATACACGGTGAATTTCATCTGCCGGTAATACTGATACAAGTTCATAGCTGGCCCCATCGCCAATTTCAGCTTCTCAAGAGAGTTCTCATTTTCAAGGTCAGCTTGGGATTTCTCCATTTCAGCAAGTGTAACGGCGTTCCCCTTGCCATCTTTGCCCACAAGATCAATCGTCATCTGTAATGGATTGGCTGCTCGAACTTCACGCAATAGTCTTTCGGTCATAGCCTTCGTATAGTCGATTGTCCTTTGGATAGATGCCGGAGTTCGAACTTCTTGGAAAGCCACAAGCATGGCAAGTGCTGTTCTGTCTTCCCATTTCAGCCGAGTTTTACCGTTAGCCAGCTTCTGAAGAACTGGCAAACCTGGAGTCTCGACGGTACGCCCGATGATTTCCTCTAGGCTGTCGTCCCACTCACCTTTTTCGTTTTTGAAGGCATAGAAGTTTCTTTCCTTCGCGATATCCTGCGTTCGACGAGAGAACTTCTTACCATTTCGGGCGTAGCAAACAAGTTGATTAGCACCCGGAGTTAGAAATCCATCGAGATATGCTCTGGTCACATAGTGCTGTTGTTTGGGTCTTGCTTTTGCCATTTTGTTTGGTCTTTCTCTTCACAATCGTAGACCATTATTTATACCTATATCTGCGCGACGCGGATGGCCGAGTTCCTCGAACTTTGCGAACATCTATTTATACTGCCAATCATTAGTCGATCCTGATAAACTCATAACACAGTAAAGAATCAATGATATAGGGTGAATTTCGTGGTAAAATATTCTCAGAAGTTGTTCAAAACACAGCAATTTCCGGGGAAATCATGCGCCCTAAGAGTGAGTCCAGACACCCGCAACGTGAGCTGTTCCAGATCGATCTGGAGCAGTTGATTGACCTCACGCATCCGTTGGCAGTACTTGCGCAGAAGATTGATTGGAAACAGTTCGATCTTCTGTTAGGCGGCAGTTATCATCCCACCCAGGGAGCCCCCGGTACGCCGACGCGTCTGATGGTGGCGTTGCACTTTTTGAAATATCAAACCGATCTGAGCGATGAAGATGTGGTCGCGGGGTGGGTCGAGAATCCCTATTGGCAGCACTTCAGCGGCATGCGATATTTTCAGCATTCGATGCCGATCGATCCCTCCAGCATGACGCGTTGGCGCAAGCGTCTGGGCGAAACCGGAGCCGAACAGATGCTGCGCGAGACCCTTGCAGCTGGCATGCGCATGAAGGTGATCCGCCCGGCGGAGTTACAACGTGTCAACGTGGATACCACGGTACAGACCAAGGCCATTCGCTTCCCGACCGATGCGCGTTTGTATCATCGCTGTCGCGAGAGGCTGGTGAAAGAAGCACGTGCCGAAGGTCTCGAAATCAAGCAGAGTTATCAGCACGTGGGCAAGCGTCTGTTGATGCAATCCAGCCGCTACGCTCATGCCCGGCAGATGAAGCGTGCCCGCGCTTGTACGCGCCAGTTAAGGACTCAACTGGGCCGGGTGCTGCGCGAGATAGATCGTCAAGTTACAGAACCCTCGCGCAAGTTATCCGGTCTGCTGGAAACAGCGCGTCGCATTCATAGCCAGCAGAGGCACGACAAGAACAAGGTGTACAGCGTTCACGAGCCTGAAGCCGAGTGCATCGCCAAAGGAAAAGCGGGTAAGCCGTATGAGTTCGGCAACAAGGTCAGCGTCGCGGTCAGCAGCCGGGGCGGATGGTTCGTCGGGGCCAAGAGCTTGACTGGCAATCCCTACGATGGCCACACGCTAGCCGAGCAGATGAAACAAGTTAATAACTTGATCGGCGACATAGTTAGAGAAGTGCATGTGGACATGGGCTATCGCGGCCACGACTATGTGGGCAATGCCACGATCTATGTGGACAAACGACGGCGAGGCCGAACGCCAAAGACGCTCTGGAAAAGAATGAAACGCAGAGCGGCTGTCGAACCTAGCATCGGACATCTGAAGAACGAACACCGGTTAGAACGTAACCGGCTGAAGGGCGCTGCCGGAGATGCGATCAACGCCATCCTCTCGGCCGCGGCGATGAACTTCCACAAGTTGCTGAGAGCCTGTGAGGGCAAACTTGTCGCCCAAACCAGGGCTATTCTGGGCCGACTCCTGTACCAATCGACCTTCACCGGCTTTCTGATCGTCGTGCCATCTGCCTGAAATCGGCTTTTTCAGGATCGACTCATTACTGCCAATATGAGTATACTCTGACGAGTCGTTACCGACGATCAATATCAGGGAGTGTTTCAGAGGAATTACTCCTGAAAAACGCCATTGTCGCTTCCTATTTGCAATGGAGTCGGCGACACAAAAACCGCACTACTTCCGAAAATACTCCAGGCCGCCGCCTCACCGAGCCATCCATCCGCCGTCCACCACAAGGATTTCGCCCGTCATGTAATCGCTGGCTGCGGAAGCCAGAAACACGGCTGGCCCAGCGAGATCTTCGGGCTCGCCCCAACGCCCGGCGGGAATGCGCTCGAGGATCTGGCGGTTGCGCACTTCATCGGCCTGCAACGCCGAGGTGTTTTCAGTCCTGAAGTATCCAGGGGCGATGGCGTTGACTTGCACGTTATGCGGCGCCCATTCGTTGGCCAGCGCTTTGGTCATCTGCGCGATGCCGCCCTTTGATGCCGCGTAGGCCGGCACGCGGATGCCGCCCTGGAACGAGAGCAGCGATGCGATGTTGATGATCTTTCCCTGACGGCGCTTGAGCATCTCGCCGCCAGCAAGCTGGCAGAGCCGAAAGGCGCTGTTCAGATTCACTTGAAGGACGCGCATCCACGCCTCGGTGCTGTAGCTTTCGGCGGAGTCGCGATGGATGGTGCCGGCATTATTGACCAAAATATGCGGCGCACCCATGGCGCCAGCGACGGCACTGAAAAGTGTCTCCGCTCCGTCGGCAAGACTGAGATCAGCAGTGAAGCTCTCGGCGCGATGCCCTAGAACGCGAATCCGCGAGCAGGTTTCCTGCGCGGAGCGGCGGTTGCCATGGCAGGCTACGGCAGCGCCCGCATCCGCTAGCGCGATGGCGATGGCTGCTCCCAGGCCGCCCGCAGCGCCGGTAACCAGCGCGGTTTTGCCGTCGAGTCGAAATGAATCGGCAATGCTCATCGAATTTCCCTCCCAACAAGAAAGGTTATGCACGGTCAGGTACGGCGTTCCCGCTCGTTCGCGCGCGCCGGATGCGTATCCTACGACGCCATTCCCAGACCGACCAGATTGGCCGCGGCGATGATCATCGCCATTCCCACCCAAAGCAAGCGAACCGGCCGGCCTTGAGCCTGTTTCCATTCGCCCAGCGCCAGACCGACCAGCCCGCCAAAGAGCACGTAGCCGCTCATGTGCAGCATCCAGTTCACAAAGGCCAAGTGCGCGGGAATATTTGCCGCGCCCCAGGCATAGAAGAAGAATTGCAGATACCACATGATGCCGCCCGAAGCGGCCATGCAGGTGTTGGCGATGAGCGTCGTGCTGGGCCGCGACAGGTCCGCGCGCAGAGACAAGTCCTTGCGAACCGCGAGCCGCACCAGGCAATAGGTGAAATTGACCAGCGCGCCGCCACCCATGATGACGACATAGCTGGGCAGCGCCGCATAGAGCGGCTGCACGCCAAAATGCTGCGCCGCCGCCGCCATGGGGCGCGCCGCGTCGATGGCAAAGGACATACCGGACGAAAAGATTCCGCACAGCACCGCAAGCAGCAGGCCCTTGCCCACATTGAACTCCGCGGTCCGCACTCCGAGCAGCTTCTCTTTCTGGTGACCCGCCCAGGAGACAACGGCGATGCCGCCCAAGGCCAGCACAATACCGGCCATGGCGAAGAGACCGCTGCGGCTGGCGGCCAGTTCCAGAAGCTGGCCATGGATGAGTGGTGTAACCACCGTGCCCACCACGAGCGTTACGCCGATCGCCACACCGATGCCGAGCGACATTCCGAGATAGCGCATCGTGAGTCCGTAACTCACATTGCCCACGCCCCACATGCAGCCGAAGAGAAAGGCGTGCAGGAGGACGGCATGGTCGATTCCCCCATAGAAGCCCCAGAAGCTGGGCAGCAGGAGCAGGCTGACGGAGATGGGTAAAATCACCCAGGAGAAGATCCCGGCGACGGCCCAGGTCGTCTCCCACGACCACCTCTTCACCTTTTCAATCGGCGCATAAAACGAGGCAGCCGAAGCCGCGCCAACCATGTGCCAGCCAATTCCAGCCAGAATGCTCATCAACCTGTCTCCTCGGGCCTGCTCAGGCCCGCTCCGCTTGCCGTTCCGTCGATACTGTCCTTGCGGCAACGACAGATGCGCCGCCTGCTTCGATCACCGCAAAAAGGCCTCGGGGAGCCCGCCGTCCACCGGGATAAGATGACCTGTCGTGCAGCGTGTGAGTGGCCCGGCCAGGAATAGAATGGCTTGCGCGCAGTCCTCCGGATTGATGGGCTGATGGGTCAGGGTCCGCTTCGCGTAAAACGTCGCCAATTGATCCCGCAATTGATCGTCGCTCGCCCCGGCGTCAAAAGCAATGCCGTACTTGGTCAGCGAAGCGATCACACGGTCGCGCGGAAACATCGTCGATCCTTTGACCACGGTGGCCGGGCTGATGCCGTTCACGCGGACTCGCGGCGCCAGGGAGATGGCCAGTTCGCGCACCAGATGACTCAGCGCCGCCTTGCTCACGTCATAGGCTTCGCTGCCGCGCTTGGCGACAACCGCATTGGCGGAGCTGGTCAGCACGATACTGCCCTCCAACTGCTGGGCCGCGAAGAGGCTGGCTGCCTCATCGGCAAGCAGATAGTTTGCCGTGACATTGAGCTCGAGCGTCGTGCCCCACATCGCGTCGGTGATGATGTTGTCCGGCGAGGAAGGGAAGATGGCGGCCGTATTGATCAGAATGTCCAAGCCTCCAAAGTGGGCCACTGTTGCGCGCATGGCGGAGACGATCGACGCGCGGCTGCGAATATCTACTGCCGTGGCGGCGGCGAATTCCTTGCCCGCGGACGCGCGCATCTCCTCTGCCACAGCTTCCGCGCCGGGCAAATCTCGGTCTGCAATCATGAGATGCGCGCCGCGCTGGGCGGCCAGCAGGGCCGCGGCCCGTCCGATGCCACTGGCTCCGCCGACAATCAAAGCAATGCAGCGGCTTAGCTCCTTTTCCGGCGGCTGCCGGCGAATCTTTGCCTCTTCGAGCTGCCAGTACTCGATCCGGAAAGCCTCTCGGAGGGGCAGCGCAACGTAATTATTGAAGACCAGAAATGCCTCGCTGGGTGCTGCCGGGCCCGCCTGCGGCACATCGCGGATCTCAGCTCCATCGCCCAGCGCCGTTGCGCCTTCCATCACATGGATCGCGTTGGTATAAAACTCGCCGACAATCCGAGACTCGGTCTTGCTCTTGCCAAACGAGAACATGCCAATGCCTGGGATGAGCACGACCGTAGGATTGGCATCGCGCATCGCCGGCGACTCCGGTTCGGCACATTGCTGGTAGTAATTCTTGTACTCGGCGCGATACTGCTGGATCGCTTGATCCACCGACCTGCGGATCACGGCGGCATCGTCCGCAGGCTGCACGGGCACAAACATAGGCCGAATCTTTGTGCGGATAAAATGATCCGGGCAGCTCGTGCCCAAATAAGCCAGCTTTGCGGCATCTTCGGAGTTCACAAACCGCAGCACCTCCGGGGAATCCGACCAACTCCCCAGCATCCGCTTCTGCTGGGAAACGCGGCCGCGCACAAAGGGCAACAGCTCCAGGGCCAGCTCTTTCCGGTCGGCGCGCGCCGGCTGCGCGGCTCCGCCGAAGAGAAGTTCGCCTCTCCGCTGCACATGCTTCTGAACGAACTGGCCAAGCTGATCGATGATCGTCAGGGTGTTCAAATAGCACTCGCGCTGCGTCTCACCCCAGGTGAAAAGGCCGTGGCCGCCGAGCACAAGTCCGTCGCAGCCGGGGTTTTCCCGGACCGCGTGCCGCAGCATCATCGCAAGTACGAAACCGGGCCGGAACCACGGAACCCAAACCAGTTTGTGGCCGTACGCGCGGTTGAACTCCGCCGTCCTTTCCTTGCCGTTGGCCGCGGCAGCCAGCGCGATGCCCCAGTCCGGATGCAAATGGTCGATGTGGCGAAAAGGCAGGAAACCATGCAGCGGCGTATCAATGGAGGCCGCAACCGGGTTGATGCCAAAGGTGCACAGCGGGTATAGATCGACGATCGCGTCTTCCTGATCGACGCCCTGGTAGTGCGACTCGAGACCGCGCAACTTGTCGAGATAAAGCGTCGCCAGGCCGCTGCGCCGGATGCTTCCCAAGTCGCCTCCGCTCCCCTTCACCCACAAAACTTCGGTAGGCTTCCCGGTGTGAGGGTCGGTCATCGCAATCTTGGAGCTGGTATTGCCGCCGGCAAAGTTGGTAATCCGCAGATCAGCGCCCAACAGGTTGGAGCGATAGCGCAGCAACTCCGGTTCGTCGAGGCCCGCTGCGGTTTTCTCGTCCCAAAGGTCATGCAAATAGCACAGAGCGGCAGGTGTCTTCATATCTCTTCTCCACGGAAAATCATCCCACATCGGATACCAATAGGGCAAATGTTTTCCATTTGATACTTCAAGCCCATCCTGCCGATGCCACGGCTTCTGTCAGGCCCTAGCTTCTTACCACGCCCAACCCCGCCTGTGAATCGCTCTCGCGCAGCGATTCGGCAGTGACCAGTTTGTGCTCCACATAGTTGTACGGAAGCACAGTCAATCCGCGAAGAATCGCCAGCCCCAGATGGATCAGTTGCGGTCCATAACTCCCCGCCTCGTGCGATACGGATCCGATCCAAGGGCTCTCCGGCCGCCGCATTTCATCGATAGCTTCCTGGATACAATCCTGCCCGACGATGGCCACGTGCTTTTCGCGCTTGAGGCTGCGCACCGCCTCCAGCGCGCCCAATGCGCTGGTATCCGTGGCCGCGGCGATCAGGATGTGCCGGTCTTTCGGGTGACGGCTGAGGAACTCGGAGACGACCCGCGCGCTCTTTTCGCGAATGCCCCGGCCGTCGATGCGGACGAAGGTCTCGACCGGCAGATCGGGCAGGCGGCTGCGAACTCCTTCAAACGCGCCTGTGATACGGCTCTGCACCATCGGACCGGCATCTTCGATATCCAGCCCCAGCACCCACTCCAGCTTGCCGCCCCAGATGCGGACAGCGTAGTCGGCCAGCAACTCGCCGGCCTCGACACCAACCCGGTAGTTATCAACGCCAAAGTAGGTGGCGTGGGGGTGAGGAATATCGACAGCGATCAATGGAATGCCGGCAAGGGCGATCTTGTCGGCAATCACCGGAGCCACTGCCTGATCGACCTGAAACTCGATCACAAGATCAACGCGATTCTTCACGAACTGTTCCGCATTCGCCACCGCCGTTGCCGGATCGTATCGATTGTCGAGCACCAGCAGATCCACGCCAGACTGTGTAGCCGCCTCTTGCAGGCTCGCGGTGACGGCCTCGGAAAACGGCATCTCGCCCGACTGTTTGCCAAACCCAAAGCGCACCTTGCGCGGCCGCGAAACCATCCGGTAGAGACCATCCTGAGATTGCGCCAGATAGCCCCTGTGAACAAAGGTCTTGAGAATCCGATAGACGGTTGTCTTGGAGATGCGGGCGCGTTGGTAGATGGCCTCCAACGGAAGCGGACGATCCTCGGACTGCAAGATTTCAAGAACATCCAGTGCCTTCGAGAGAACAGGGATGAGATAGAGGCGCTTTGTAGACAATTTTGGCAAAATGAAACCTCGGAAAACGTTATATACCTGTTATATCACGTTGTTTCCCTATTGGAACAGCGAATATGCCTCCCTCTTTGCCAGCCACGGAAGCAGAAAAGCCTACGCGTAGCTCGTCACTGAGCCTTCATTGCGCTCAGCGCGCTCTTGCCTGGTGCGCTCCACATAGCCACTGGCGCGGAGCGCCGCCAGCGGGTCCGGTGGCAACCCTTTGGAAACGCGCCACTCCCGGACCAGCGGGCGAACATCGCACCAGAACGCATCCCGGAAGCACTCTTCCGCTTCGACCAGCCGGCAGGCATTCTGTAATTCGCCCAGCCGTTCGTGATCGACCAGCGCCGCCCGCGCGAACAACTCTTCAGCCACGCAAACTGTCTGCACCATCGCTTCCATCTTCCCTTTGAGATTGTGGCTCTGGTCGATCATGAATGCGATCGACTGCAACTGCGCGGGACCGGAGAGAATTTCGTGGAAGATACGAAAGATCTGGTAAGGATCGATCGAGCCCAGAGTCAAGTCGTCGTCGGCATAGCGCCGGTCGTTGAAGTGAAATCCTCCCAGCATCTGCTCACGCAGCAGCCAGGCGACGATCTGTTCGATATTCTGGCCCTGATAGTGGTGTCCGGTATCGACCAGCACGCGGGCCTTGGGTCCAGCCGCGCGCGCCATCAGCAGGGCCATGCCCCAGTCGGCCAGGTCGGTGTGATAAAAAGCCGGCTCGAAGGGTTTGTATTCAATCAGCAGCCGCTGTTCCTCGCCGAGGGCGGCGTGCACCGTTCCTAGCGCTTCTTGCATCCAGTCGATGCGCCGCCGCATATTCTGCGTTCCGGGGTAATTCGAGCCGTCCGCGAGCCACAGTGAAATATCCTGTGTTTTCAGCGCCTTTGCAATTTCGACACACTCCAGCAGGTGATCGAGGGCCAGCCTGCGCACCACGGGATCGGGGCTGCAGAGCGAGCCGAACTTGTATTCCTGACGCTCGAAGAGATTAGGATTGATCGATCCCGCGCGAATTCCATACTCCTTCTCGAGCCCACGAATCCTCGGCGCGTCCTCCAACCCTCCGGGCAGATCCCACGACACGTGAAGGGCCAAAGTCGGCGTAGCGCCCGTCAATGCATGAACTTGCGCTGCATCGGCAAACTTCTCCTCGATGCTGGTAGCCGCCTCGGACTGCACGAATTTGCCGAATCGCGTGCCGGTATTGGCGAAACCCCAGGAAGGAATCTCAATCTGGAGGGAATTCAGCGCCTGATGGACTGCCTCATGATTTGTGCTCACGATAAAATCTCCCATTTGAAACAACATCTCTATTAAAATACACGAGAACCGGTTTGCCGTCGTACCGGCGGCCAAAACCGAAGAAATCCAAGCCGCGCGCCGTTCAGGCGGGCCGCCCTGCAATCACGGAGAGAATACCCATGCAACGTGTCTGTTTTCTGCTGAAAGTTCGCAAAGACAAGGTCGAGGAATATCGACGCCGCCATGAACAGGTGTGGCCCGAGATGCAGGCTGCCTTGCGCGAGACTGGATGGTGCAACTATTCTCTCTTTCTGCGCGAGGACGGCCTGCTGGTTGGCTATCTCGAAACGCCCGACTTTGAAAGGGCCCGCGCGGCCATGCAGGAGTACACGGTGAATGCTCGATGGCAGGCCGAGATGGCGCCCTTCTTTGAATCGTTGGAGCAAGGCTCCGCCGATACGAGCATGTTTCCGCTCGGAGAAGTCTTCCATTTGGACTGAGCGGAATCATTGGGTCGCCCCTCCTCCCGGTTGGGCTCCCGGTTGTGCGGGCAATGCGATCCCGCTGTCGTCGCTTAGTTTTGTGCCGGACGCGTCGGAGAAGGCGACTTGGCTCCCGTCGGCCGCATGCACGGTGACATGGGTGAGCGTCCAGTCCTTGACCCCAGAGATTTTGCCTGCCGACTTGGCCTGAATTTGAATGTTGTCCAACACAAACCCCGTTAGAGGAGCTTGTGATTCTGCCTTTATGTCGAAGGCCGTTGTGGCTCCGGTCGCTGTCAGGTTGGTGATGGACAGATCACGGAAATGCGCGAGGCCCTTCTCAAGCGGCACCGGTGTCGCCAGGACCTTGTAGAAGTCTGGAACCTCTCCGTGATCTGGCGGAAGATACGCGTAGCTGTAAGTTGGGTACCAGTTCATGGTGACATGGATGGGAATCGGGACGTCCTCGAGTTGCAGGTCGTGGATTCGAATGGCTTCAGCCCAGCCCCCGCGCGTGTACGCAGACTTGATCAGCACGCCGGAAGAGACGTGACCGAAGGCGTGGATGCCGTAGACTTCCACGTTACGAAAACCTCCCGAGGTCTCGCTGCCAATGGTGATCGCCGCCGCTCCGTCGCGAACAATCGAGTTGCGAATCACGATATTCTCGTCCGGGCGGTTGACCCGGAGGCCGTCCGAGTCGCGCCCGGCCTTCAGGCACAGCGCATCATCGTTCACCGAAATGTCGGCGCGCTCCACCAGCACATTGCGCGACGAATCGACATCGATGCCGTCGGTGCTGGGTCCGCGGCCACCGACGTTGTTGCGGATCGTGACGTTGTCGACATGCACGGTATCCGAATAGCAAATATGAACGGTCCAGAATCCAGAGCGAGTCAACAGCGGGCCACTCAGTTCGACACGGGTTGATTTGTAAATTTGAATCAGCCTCGGCCGGCGGGCGTCATAGTCCGCGGCCCAGCGCATTCCCTTCGGTTCGTATTGCTTGCGCAGAACCCAGTAGCCGTCCCACCAAATCTTTCCGTCGCCGTCGATGGTCCCTGCTCCAACGATGCGCACGTCCTGCTGTTCGGAGACATTGACCAGAGCGGCAGGCCACACCATCTCGATGCCCGCAACGCGCGTCTGCATCAGCGGGTAGTCCGCGAGCCTTTGCGAGCCGAGGATCGTTGCGCCGGACTGCACTTCGAGAGTGGTGTGCGACTTCACAAAGATCGACCCGCTCAGGTAGGTTCCCGGCGAAAGCACCACTGTTCCGCCTCCCGCGGCGGCCGCGGCGTCAATCGCCGCTTGGATCGCCGGGGTGTCAAGCGTCTTCCCGTCGCCCTGGGCTCCGAATTCCCGAACGCGAAACTCACGAGTCTGCGCCCACGAAGCCGCGGAACTGCAAAGGGCCAGCGCCAGAATCGCCGCAGCCGCAGGAATCCGCAAGGAACTCATGATCGCGCAGAAGTTCATTGGCCGCTCCTTATGAAGGTGATGCGATTGCCGTCGGGATCTTCGATGGAAAGGCTGTGATTGTGAATGCCGGCTTGAATCCCTAGTGCCCGCAGCTTTTGGCGCGCCGCCTTTAGATCCGGGACAGCGAAGAGGATGCGCAGCGGCAGAAGACGCGGCGCTTCATTCGCAGCAATCTCGTGCGCCGCCACCAGCTCAATGAAGTTGTTTGCGGAGCCGGGGATCGCCAGCGCCGGGATTCCCCGTTCGGGCGAGTGCGCCATCGGATGGAAGGAAAACTTCGCGCGATAGAACGCGGACGCAGCAGCGGAATCACTCACCGGAATGGCCGCGCCCACCATCTCTTCCGCGATGCGGTTCGCTCCCAGATGCTTGCCCCGGTCCAAGGTGTGCCGCGAGCCGGGCATATATTGCGTGTACTCGATGTGCTGGGTCGCCTGAGGCCGCAGCCCTGCGGGCAGACCTGGTTCCTCAGGCCCCTGCACCGTAAAGAGCAGGTTCCCGGCGCCCGCCTTCTTCGCGGGTGTTGGCTTCAGGTCTTGAGCCTCGTACTGCTGGTGCAGGGCATTCAAGTCGGGCGACTCGAAACAAACATGCATGAAGCCCAATGCCTGCCCCGGCTGGCGTCGCGGATACAGCTCGATGAACTGCCGGTCGTTGATCTTGAAGAAGGCCTCGGTGGGCGATCCTCCCGCCTCCATCGCGAATGCCTCTTCATAGCCGAGAAGGCGATAGAAAGCTCGCGACCGCTCCAAATCGCCGACGCGAATGGCAACGTGGGCGATGCCGGACAACGCCGCGCTCTGGGATGCAGTCTGCGCGCCGGCGAGCAACGATGCGATCGTCAACAGCGCCCCACTGGCCACGCGTCCCGCGCGGTAAAGCTCATGCCGTCCCATCATGGTTTTGCCTCCCTGCTGGATTTGGCTACCTCCACTGCAAAGACATACGTCGCTCCAAACATATTCGAGCGAAAGACGATCCACTTCATGTCGGGGGTGAAGCTGACATTCGGCTCCAAACGGTAGTTATGCTTGGACATCTTCACCAGCCGTTCGGCTTGCAAGACTCCCGGCTCAACGTACTCCGGGGAATCGATTCCATCACCATGGAGAATCTCCGGGTGGAAGAGATAAATCCACTCGCCGTCCGGCGCATGCGCCACCTGCCCAGGGTCGCCCCCGTCGCCGCAAAACAGAGAGCCGTCACGAGAAACGTTGAAGTGGATCGACCACTCGTTTCGCTCCAAGTGATACCGGAGTTCCTTGCCGGTGTTCACGCCGTATCCGGCGAGCCAAAAATCCTGACCTTTGGGCGTCTGCAAGTCGAACCAGATGGTCTTGCCGTCGTGGCTCCAGAACTCGTGCCCGGCGATCTCCATGAACATCGTTCTCTTGTGGATCAGCGTGTTGTGTGTGCCGTCGGCGCGGATCATCCAGATGCGATCCACTTTGTGCCACGGACCCTCATGGCAATAGAGCAGCAACTTCGGATCGACCGGTGAAAACTGGAGGTGATTCACCCAGTCTGTGCTATGCAGCAGCGTGCGCATCTCTCCCGTGCGGAGATCGATCACGAAGAGCACCAGCGGTAAGTGCGCCGCAAGACGGCGCTCCATCATCTGGCCCTTGTTTTCAGGCTGATTCAGCGGTTGGGCCTGCTGAGCGCCGTCCCGCTGATCTCGCGGCGGCGCGCCCGTGATCGGCTGGATGTTGTGGCTGCCTTCGATATAGGTGCCCGCGGCCAGCGTCTCGTCGGCATTGATGGCCGACAAGCTACCACCCTCCGGCATCTGCGCCAGCTTGCGCGTCTCGCCGGTGTCGATGTTGGTTACGTACAGAGATCGATCTTCCGGCTTGATGTAAAACACGCTCGGTGTTTTGCGCCCCACTTCGATCGTACGCGCCGGTCCATGCACTACCGAGCGCGTATTCCCCGTGGTCAGGTCGAGCGCCGAAATCCCCTCAGGCGTTGTGTAGACCATCTCTTTCCCGTCCGGCGTGTAGCTATTCACATTGAAATAGAAGCTGGCGGAATCGGGCTCTTTGGTCAGACGCACGACCCGGTGTCCGGTCTCCGCATCGATCCAGGAGGTGGGTGGCTCCTGCCCGGCCGCGGACGGCGCGGGGCTCTGCTGTGCCGCTGCCACGGAGACAAAGCAGCACAGAAACAATGCAGAGTGAGCACACACGGTCATCGGCTGTGTCCTTGGTGTTTCTCGGTGAGCTTTTCAACCTCCGCGCTCGCCAGCAGGAATCCGCCAACACCGTACGTGTAGCTGGCAGAGGGCAGATAGCGTGCGGGTGCGGAGCCGGTTTGCTGGATATTCCCCAATCGGCCATCCGCGTAGATCTCGCCCACCAGACCGCGCCAGGCCTTCTTGATCACCGGTAAATAGGTTGCCCGGTCGAGCTGGCCATGATTCACGCCCCAGGCCAAGGCATACGTGATTAGCGCCGAGCCTGAAGTCTCCGGTTGCGGGTAGTCGCCGGGATCCATCAGATCGGAATGCCACAAACCGGTCTGCGGGTCCTGCAACGCTTTCACCGCCGCGGCCATTTGCCTGAGTTGGTTTTCATAGCGGCCTCGATTCGGCTCATCAGGCGGCAGGTAATCGAGGGTGCGCGCGATGCCTCCCATCACCCATCCATTCCCGCGCGACCAGAAAACCGGCTGGCCCGTCGCGCCCGTCTTGTGCAGAAACGTAATGTCGCGATAGTAGAGGTGCCGCTGCGGGTCAAAGAGCAGGTCCGATGTTTCCCACCAATGCTTGTCGAGGTAGTCGAGGTATTTTTGCTCGTGCGTGGCCGCATACATGCGCGACCACACCGGCGGCGCCATAAAGAGCGCATCGCACCACCACCAGACGATTTGCGCCTGGTTCGCTGGAATCCTCGCGGCACCACCTGCCAACAGATCGTCGAGAGCGGCCCGCGTCGGGGCGAGTTTCTCCGGAGCGGGTTGCAACAGCTCCAGTTCAAGATAGGTTTGGCCTATGCTCTGATCGTCTGCATCCGGATGTTTCGAGCGCAACTCCCAGCGGAATTTCTCTGCCATGGCCTGCATAGCGTCGCGGTACTTAGGCTCGTTCAATTCCGACGTGGCCGCCATAAACCCTGAATACAGCACGCTCCATGTCCAGATCCGGTCAAAATACTGTTGAGACCAAGCCAGTTCCCAGTCCGCTACTTTGCGCGTCGCCGCTCGCACGGCGGCGGGTTTCAAGGCCGGCGAGAGTTTTGCGCGCGGCCCCGGAGCCTCAGGAGCGTCGCCGAAGTGACGGTTGATATCGCGATGGCTGCCTTGCTGGTCCTCGGGCGGAATTGCCTTCATCGGCGCGGCGCTAACGGGGCTGGAGCCCTGCCCGTGAAGATCCGCCGCGAGGAGCGCGCAGCTCATCGCCATGGACAGGACAGCGAAAAACGAGAGACACCGGTTCGGGAATGTGTCGCGCAAGATGGTTTGCCTTTCTCCTGACAGTAGGGCGATTTGCCGTTCCAAGCTCCTGCAAACAATACGTGACTTAAAGTGCAATTGTCAATAGGGCTTTTATTTCTCATTTGAACAATGGCGGCAAAGATCACAATGGATGGCCCGCGAAAACTCGTCCGCAAGTCTTCGTGCATCGATGTCAACGTCATCTGATTCGAGTCCGGGCACGACTTCACGGGCTGGGGAAAACTCGATAAGCGGCATATTCTGTAACAGGGCACAACTTCAGTCGTGCCCTTTTAAAACAGGACTTTAACCACGGGCTGCTAAGGTCTCTGCTCTGCGGGGAGCGATGCTGCCACGCCCGGAATCAAGCGCAGATGTCCAAGAATCCCCGAGGTCAGCGGTTCCAGATGATCCATATCCTGAGGCGCGAAGCGCTTTCCATATTTTGCCCACAGCAGTGTGTAGTCTTTCGGCGCGCGGCCGGCCAGCGCGTTGATCGCGGTGTTCGCCACCACGATCTTCAACTCATTTGCCCCGCCGTGCAGCAGCGGGGCAATGTCGATCCTGTAGGGTGGGCGCCACACCGACCCGGCACGCTTTCCATTCACGTACACCACCGCCGCATCGCGCAGAGGGGCGTCATACCAAGCGCGCATACCCGGCTGGTTGAGCGGCTTTCTCTCCACAGGCACGCCCTCGCCAAAGTCGAGAATCGCAGTGTGCGCGCGCGCCACGTCCTCCGGGATTTCGACCGTACGCACATAAGTGGCCGTTCCGGAGTAGTACTTTTCCACGCCATCCTCCGTCCATGAATGCAGAGTCTGCATCGTCTCGGTGGCTCCGCTTTGATCGAAGGTCACTTTCCAATCGTGGCTAAGGTCGATGGGCGCGAAGGCGGTGTCTTGGGCAGCCTGCGCCGGCGCAACGCGGTCCGCAAAGACCACCACGCGCGACTCGTAGGGAGCCAGCGAGATCGCGATGGACGGCCCCTTGCCCGCGCCTGTCACGCTGCCGGTGAATGGATCCCACCACTCCGCGGCCGCGCGCTCGGTCCGGAAGGTCGCCGTGAAACTGTGCGGGCGATTTCCTGTGTTGGCAACAAAATAGATATCCGCTTCCGGGAGCCGGCGATGAATGAAACTGACATCGGTAGCAGCCGGCTGCACTTCCATATCCGGCCTGAAAAATGTTGCCAGCGCTGCGCCGAGATCCTTCGTTTCCTGCAACAGCCTGGTATTCTTCGCAGCCTGAGCAAACAGTTGTTGCGAGATTGCCTGCACCCCCACGCTGTCTCTTGGTCCCTCAATGAGCCCCGGCGCGCGCTTGGGCGCTGAGCCTGTGGCAATCACCACGCCGCCGTGGCCGGCATAATCGGCGATCTTGCGGTAGGTTGCCAGCGGCAGTCGTTCAAGATGCGGGATCACCAGCGCCCGGTAAGGTATGCCTACCCGGTCGATCGCCTGGGCATCCACAAAGTCGAAGTTGTAACCCGCATCCAGAATGGCCGGGATGAGTTCGGGCCCCAGCAGCTTGCCCATCCGATCGCTTACGGACGCCTCGCCCGGGCGGAAGTGCGCCTGCGCATCCTCTTCCGGCAACAGAACTGCCACATCGTTGGCGGGCTTCCCCTGCCGCAGCAGCCAGCTTACGCGCGTGAGATATGCCGTCACATCGGGCATGACGATCCACCAGGGATTGCGGTCGTTGAAGACCGCCGCCGCATAGAATGAGTTACCCGGCTCACCGGCCGACAGGGGCGAATACGGCCAGCCGTGACCCACCAGCTGATTGACCCCTTGCAGGAAAAATGTGTCGGCCTCTGCCTTCATATCGAGCGGCGTGGCGCGAAAGGCAGGCGAGTGCAGCCATGTCCAGGTCTCCGCGGAAGTGACTGGCCGCCCGTAGAGATGGCTGGCCGAGGTTGCCCAGCGCGTATAGGAGAATGGACCATGCCACTGCGATCCTTCGCCTTCGGGCAAGTCCACCAAGCGATTGCTCGACAGAGTGACTGCGGGAATTCCGTAACTCTGTGACCGGAACTGCGTGTGGTGCGCGCGCGCCCACGTATTGATCTGTTCGAGATAGTTGCTGTCAATCAGCTCCGCCAGCGTCCGTCCCCAGTCGTAGCGCAGCTCCGCGGCCTCCTCGCTCGTTCCGGCAACGAGCTCCGGCAGACGCGGCTCCAAATCGTAACCACGGCGGCGCTGGAACTCGCTGAGCAGTTCCGGCGTCCAGTCCGATCCGTAGACCTCCAGGCTGTCGCTGAAGACAGAGTACGGAGGACGGTCGCCGAAGGCGCGCAGCAGGGGTTCGGCTACGTTCTTCAGGTGATCCGCGACGGCCTGGTGGCTCAAGTGGTCAATGACAAATCCTTCCGCGCCCCAGGCCGGCCGCTTCACCTGCTGCCCGGTACGGCCGGCAATGAAGAACAACGCAACCTGTGCACCGGTGCGCATTGCCGGCAGACTCAATCGCCCATCCCGAACCGGACCTATTCTCTGCGCATGATCTGCGTCATAGCTCTCCGCGCTCCCGACGGTTAGGAACGATGCGAGCAGCTTCTCTCCATTCTCCATTGACGGAGCCGCAACCGAGGACTCACTCCCTGTAATCGGTACGATCACCACGCGCAGACGCCCTGCGGCTTCCGTTACAGGCACCCATTCTCCGCCGTACGGCCAGCCGCTTCCCAGCGTAATGCTCATCCGCATCCCCAGATCTGTTCCGGTCTTGCCGGCAAGGCTAACCATGCCGAGAAATTCGGGCGACAGAAAACGCATGTTTCGGAATCCGAGGGCTGGATCGTCAACTTCGAGCGGATAAACCGGCTGGATCTCTGCCCCACCGATGCCGCCCGCCTTCATCGCGCGCAACTCGCGTACCAGTTCCGTTGGCTCCGCCGCGGGACCAAACCACCACCAGCGCATCATCGGCCGTGCATCCATCGGCGGCGCGACAAATCTCTGCCGCAACGCTTGCAGGCTGCTGGCGCTCACAGCGGGTTTTATGGGTGCGCCTGAAGGTTTCTGGCAGACGGCTGCCGCCGCACACACTGCGAGCATCATCAGAATCCATCTATCTTTCACCGGCATGGCTACCCTCCTGACTGTGTACCGTTTTACCCTGTGCCCATGGAATCGAAGCTTCATTGATGGTATGAATTCCTCTATCTCCCTTTGGGTTGCGGCCTTGCTTTCCTCATGTCGTTTGAGTCGTGTACGCTCGGTCAGGATGATTGGCCAGTGACGGCGATCCTGCGCGAATCGAGGAAAGGATAGCACAGCTCACCGCCGGCTTCAGGGCGGCACGTTGTTCAATGATTGTTTTGTACGGCGCGCGCAGCGTTGCATAGTCTACCGCTTCAAGCCGCATTCTTCCACACTTTGCCGATCCGCTTATAAAGCTGGGTGCCACATCCTTCCATGTTCTTTTCACCCCAACGCACAGTGTGCGTGCGTCGCGGACCCCTGACCCCTGATCCCTGACCAGCGCAGCCAGCGGCCAATCCGTTAAAGTTAAATTGAGTCATGGCCGAATCTCGATCCATCAATCTTCACAGCTTCACGGTTGCCGAGGCGATCCGCGAGTTTGTGCGCTTCTACAATGCCTGCGTCAGCGCGGGCTATCGAGGACGCCTGGAAGTGATCCACGGCTACGGATCGTCGGGCAGCGGCGGCGCCATCCGAGAGGAGCTGCGCAAGTACCTGAAGGCCCACGAGGAGATTTTTGGCGAGTTTCTGCCGGGTGAGAACCTGCGCAATCCCGGCGTCACCATCCTCTATCCCCGAGAGAAACAGGCGGCGATGCCGCTTGGCCTGGGCGGCGGATTTTCTTCGGTGGGGAGCCGCAGACGATGACGGCTTGACTCGGATCAAAGTCGGCTTGAAGAGAGAAGCTACTTCGCAGGCAGAAATTCGATCTGCGCCAGATCGGCCACTTCCTTGAAATCGTAATCCGCCGTCACCAGCACGTGATCGGGCGAATCCATCGCCAGTTCGATGGCGAAAGCATCCACATAGGCGATCTTTCGATCCACTTTGATTTCGGCGGCGCGTACCGCACGCTCCAAGCTGGCGGAAACAACTTTAATGTTGATCTCCAACAGATTCTGCAAAACTCCTTTTTGTTCCTGCGCGCCTGCTCGCTTGCGAAGCTTCCCGGCGATCTCCCCCCACTGCACGGCTGAAACCTGAATCTCTGCAAACCCCATCAAGGACATTTGGAAGATGGCTTCCACGCGGTCAACGCCTGCCTCGCCGTCGATATGACGAAGCACAGCCGAAGAATCGAGCACAAAAACGGTCATAAATTCTTCCTACCAGCCGTCTTTGGCTAATTCTCTCTCGCGATCCCGACGCCGCTCTTCCAGCAGCATATCCGTCATCGAAGGCCCGCCCGCCATGCACCCACGCAACTTTTTTAGAATGCGAAGCTTGTAAGCTAGAGTCTGGGGAGCCAAAACCAACTCCTCTCCTTCGATCCGAATCGCAATCCGCGTTCCCGCCTCGATGCCCAGAGTCTGACGAAACTCGACCGGAATCACCATCTGGCCCTTGCTGCTGACGGTCGCAAAAATCTGTTCCATGGCTTACATACTACCACAAGTAAGATACAAAATAAAAGTAAGGAATTACATTCAAGTAAGACAATCAATACTATTCTTACTTTATTAGCAAGTCTTACCCATAATCCCTTCCGGTCAATCCGCGCAAACCCTCGTAACCGCCTCCATCCACGCCCCGCACGCCAAAGCCGTCCAGCCGGTTGTACTCTTGTAATTGTGGAAATTTCCCTGAAGCAAACCTGCCATTGGCGGGCCGCGCTCAACCTTTGCGCGGCGCTGGCCCTCTTGCTCACTTCAACCCTCGCATCCGCTCAAGCCGTGCCAGAAACAATCGTTCCGCCCACTGGACCGCCTATTGGCGGCGGATTCTTCCCCCTCAAGGATGTCCATCGCGGACTGATGGGCACCGCCTGGACGGTCTTCACCGGCAGCCAGCCTGAGTCCATGCAGGTCGAGATTCTCGGCGTGCTCAAAGGCGCGCGCGGGCCCGGCCACGACATGATCCTGGCCCAACTGCGCGGTGCCAAGCCCGAATACACCGGCGTGGTGGCCGGCATGAGCGGCAGCCCGGTCTACATCGGCAACCGCCTCCTCGGCTCGCTCTCCTACCGCATTGGCCAGTTCAGCAAAGACCCCATCGCCGGCATTACGCCTATCGAGCAAATGCTTGAAGTCCGTGACCTGCCGGTCGAGCGACCAGGGAGCATGGGACTAGGGTCTGGTGAAATGGCTCTGCAACAGCAGGCTCAGAACACCATGCAGATGATGGAGACGCCACTGGTGATGGGTGGCTTTCACCCAGAGGCGATCAAGCTCTGGCAGCAAAAGATGGCCGGGACTGGCCTGGAAGCCATCGCGGCTGGGGGAATGAGCGGAAGTTCCGATGAGGCCGCCGACACCGCGCCCTCGCCCAAGGCCATCGCCAACGTGATTCCCGGCTCGGCGGTCAGTGCGCTGCTGGTGCGCGGCGACGTCGAGGTCGCCGCCACCTGCACGGTGACTTACGTCGACCGCAAGCAGTTGCTGGCCTGCGGGCATCCTCTCTTGCAATCCGGCCCCATCTCGCTGCCCATGACTACGGCCGAAGTCGTTGCCACGCTGGCCTCGCCGCTGAACGCTTTCAAGATCATCAATACCGGCGCAACCATCGGAGCCTTCACCGAGGACCGCGACTCGGCCCTGCGCGGTCTCTTCCATGCGCGGGCGCGCATGATCCCCATGCACATCGTTGTGCATGAACCACCCGCCGAGGGCCAGCCGAAGAGTCAAGAGCGCAAGCTCAACGTGGAGATCCTCGACCTGCCCGCGATCACACCTCAGGCGATGATGGTTGTCCTCTACGAATCGCTTCTCCAAACCAACCAGAGCACGGTGGAGACCAGCTACCATCTGACCGGCAGCATTGATCTGGAGGGCTATCCGGCAGCGCCATTGGACCACTGGGCTACGGGCGCAGACGGTGCCGCCATGGAGACAGCCGTTACTGCCGCAGAACAGTTTGCCCACCTCTACTCGAATGGAACGCGCTTGGGCGCAGTGCGGGCGATCAACCTCGACGTCGAGGCCATCCCTCATCGCGTGGATGTCGAGTTGGAATCAGCGCGCTTGATCTCCGGCAACATCGTTCACGCCGGCGACACCGTGACCATCGAAGCGACGCTCCGACCTTGGCAGCAGCCGGCGCGCAATCTGCGCATTCCGGTCAAGCTGCCCACACGCTTGGGCGCGGGCAATCTGCGCCTGCTCGTCTCAGATGCCGGTACGCTGGAGCGCGCTTTGGAGCAGCCACGGCAGCCCAGTCACGCGCCCGATATGGACTCGGCATTGGCCCAGGCCCGTCGCCGTCTTCCCCAAGACCGCCTTTATGTCAGCTTGCTGGTGCCCGAAACGCAAGCCGGACTCCATGGCCAAACCCTCTCCAGTCTGCCGCTTTCCGTTGCCAACACTCTCGAACCGCAGCGCGCGGCGCAGGATGCGAGCCTGAACGGCGAGTCGGCCGAGCGGGAAACCGATATGCCTGCCGGGGGCGTCCTCAGCGGTTTTCAACTGCTAAACATACGCATTGAGCCGGGAGGCGGGTTAGACTAGGGGAAGCAGGAAGTTTTGGGGGCCTGCGCGCGGAACGAGGGCTGTTCTGTGTGCGATTCACTTCATGAGGATTCAGGACGCAATCATGAGCCAAATTCAAGGACTTGCAGTGCATGCGGCGGGAGCAGAACTGTTGCCGTTCAAGTATGACCCCGGCAAGCTGGGAGCGCAGGAGGTCGAGATCGCCATCTCCCACTGCGGCGTCTGCCACAGTGACCTTCATCTCATCTCCAACGACTGGGGCATCAGCCAGTATCCCTTCATTCCCGGCCATGAAATCATCGGCAAGGTGACGGCCATCGGCGCGGATGTGAAGCTGATCGTGGTCGGCCAGCGCGTTGGCCTGGGCTGGCAGTCGAACTCCTGCGGCGTCTGTGAGTGGTGCACCCGCGGCATGGAGAATCTCTGCCCGGACGCAGAGGGAACCTGCGTTCATCGCCACGGCGGTTATGCCGACCGCGTGCGCGCCAACTCCCGCTTCGTGATTCCCGTTCCCGACGCGCTGGAGAGCGAGCAGACTGCCCCGTTGCTCTGCGGCGGCATCACCGTTTATAATCCGCTGCGCACCCATGGCATCAACCCCTCCTCGCGTGTGGGCATCGTGGGCATCGGCGGATTGGGCCACCTGGCCATCCAATTCGCCCGCGTCTTCGGCGCGGAAGTCACCGCATTTTCCACCTCCGCCGCCAAGGAAGAAGAGGCGCGCGCGCTGGGCGCGCATAACTTCGTCAACAGCCGCGAATCCAAGGCCCTGCGCGAGGTCGCCGGCACCTTCGATTTCATCCTCAGCACCGTCAACGCCGACCAGGACTGGGGAGTTTACGTGGCGGCTCTGCGCCCCACTGGAACCCTCTGTTTTGTAGGCGTTCCGCCCTCACCGGTCACCGTCCATGCCTTTCCGCTCATCAGCGGCCTGCGCTCCATCAGCGGCAACCCGACGGGCAGTCCCTATCGGCTGAAGGAGATGCTGGACGTAGCCGCGCGCCACGGCGTCAAGGCGACCATCGAGTCCTTCCCCATGTCCCAGGCCAACGCCGCCATCGAGAAGGTTAAAAAGAACAAGGTCCGTTACCGCGCCGTCTTGGCCAACTAGCGGAATGTAACGCCGACCTCCTGGTCCGCGCCGCACTCCAAACAAATAGGCGAAATGCTGGGTGCCTCATCCATTCCGCGCTCCTTGCGGAATGGGTGGGAATCCACGAACCCAAGCACATAGAATGAATGGTGTGTCGTGCCTTCCCCGCTCCGGGCATCTGGACCGGAAGACACCCGCGGAGGGAGTTGCCGGATGCGGCTCTGGCTCAACCACACCGAAGAAGTCTCGCTGCGCGAGCAGTTGGCCACACAAGTGAAGCTGGGCATCCTCTGCCGGGAGATTGCGCCCGGTGAGAGGCTGCCGAGCACGCGCGAACTGGCGCGCCGTTATGGCATCCACGCCAACACCGCCAGCGCAGCTTACCAGCAACTGGTGCAAGAGGGATGGATCGAGCCGCGCCACGGCAGCGGCGTCTTTGTCCGCGCCAGCCTTCCGCCCGCGCCGCAGTCGCCGCAAATGGCCATCGAATACGCCCTCGATCAACTGATTGGCAATCTGATGGCCAAGGCGCGCAAGCTGGGCGCGCCGGAATCGATGGTGCGGGAACGGCTGCGCCGATGGCTGGCCCTGACGCCGCCCTCGCGCTGGCTGGTCATCGATCCCGAGCCGGAGCTGCGCTCCATTCTGATCCACGAGATGCGGCAGGCGCTGAAGCTGCCCATCGAGGAATGCACGCCGGAAGAGGCTGGCCAGCCGGGGCGGATCGACGGCGCAATGCCCGTCACGGTGCCGAGCAAGGCCGCGCTGGTTCGCGCGCTGCTGCCCGCCGGAGTTGATCTGACCGTGCTCGCGGTGCATCCCGTCTCTCTGGAACTGATGGCGAACTTGCAGCGCTATCAGCCCCGGCACGCTGGAGAGCTGGTGGGCATCGCCTCGCGCTGGCGGGAGTTTCTGCGCATCGCGCAGACGCTGCTGGTGGCCGCTGGGCTTGCGCCGGAGAGCCTTCTCGTGCGCGACGCAACCAAGCCCGGTTGGCAGCGCGGGCTGGAGGCGGCTGCGGGGGTGGTCTGTGACGCGGTGACCGCGCTGGAGCTGCCCAAGGGCACGTTTCCGCTGTGCTTCATTCTGCTCGACGCGGCCACGCTGGATGGGCTGCGCAAGCAGGAAGAACCGTTTGTTCCCGTCGCTTGATTGTGACAGTTGCGAAAGTGTCACAATCGTCCCCCACGAGCACGCACAACATCTCTAACATCGGTCCTTGTAAGTCCAACAAGGAGATCCGATGATCCGCTGGCTATTGCAATCCACACTCTGCCTCATTCTTTGCCCGCTGCTCAGCGGGCGACTCATGTCCCCGTTAAAGAATTGAACAATAACTGGGTGCCCCAGGTCCGGATGTCGGACCTGGGAATCTATGCACTTGACACCTGGCAAGAGCTAATTTCAAACCGATTAAAATCAGTGCATGAGGGAGACGAATATGCAGGCCGTAGGAGTATTCTTGTTCATTTCTTCGATGTTATTCGCTGCTTTGCCTATTAATGCGCTGGATGATCCGAAAGTGGCGCATGCAAAGTATGACGAGCTTGCCGCGAAAGTTAATAGCGGTGACCTGAATATCGATTGGCAGGCATTGCGGCTGGACGCAAGGGTTGGGGAGGTATATGGGGAATACGACCCTTACGATGCGGCTAAAAGGACTCAAGCCTCCTTTGAAAAGGGAAACTATGAAGAGGCGCTCAAGATCGCACGAGAAACTGAAAAGCACAATATTGCGGATATCGATGCTCATCTTGCGGCAAGGAGTTGTCTCAAGCAGCTCGGAAGTAAAGACGAGGCAGACAAGGAGTGGAACATTCTGCATGCGCTGGTGCAATCCATCCTCAAGTCAGGAGATGGCAAGAGTGCCAAGACTGCGTGGTTCGCAGTCGGCATTCGAGAAGAATTTGTCTTCATGCAGATTCTGCAGGTGCGATCCAAACAGCAGCGCAGTGTGAAGATAGACGGCCGTTACTACGATATGGTCTTGATCAAGGACCAATCTGGTAAAGATTCTGTGCTGTGGTTTGACACGGATACAGACATCGAGTTGAACGGGAGAGCGGGAGATGAGGGACACCATATTTATTAGTGACGTGGGCGAACCCTGAGTGTTTAGAATCTTATCTTTCTCTCAAATCTGGGTGGAAAACCACGTACACTAACCTGCGTTTTTTCCTTGATCCCTGGTTCGGAACCTCAACCCGCCGTCTTTTTCTTCAAGAACCTTGCAGAGAATTATGTTCTGTTCCTGCAAACTAAGAAAGAGAAGGAGCGTGAGATGAACAGAAAGGGAAGGAGAGAAGGCCGCATCCTCAAAAAAAGGTCCAAAAAGGTCACCCCTCCCCCCGGGGGGGTCGTTCTTCCTTTTCTTCGCCTCTGCTCGGGAGATCCGAATCCTAACCAACGTGTTTTTCTGTTCTCTGTTCCCTAATCCCTTTTCCCTGTCTACAGAAACGCTTCCATCTCCGGCTGCGCATGGCCGCTGGTGTCGGCTCCTGCGTCGTGCTTCAGACCGAGGCTGTCGAAGACCGGCCCCAAAGCCAGCAGCGCAATCAGCAGAATCGCCAGATGAAAATCTTGCAGTTGCGGCACGGCGGCGGAGTGGCCGCGCGCGTGGGCAATCAGCCGCAGCGTGATGGCGCCCACCGCAACGCCCATCCCGGAGCTAAGCTGCATCACCGCGCTCAGAAAACTATTAGCCTTGCTCATCCTGCTGGAGTCGATCTCAGAAAACGCCAGCGTCGTCAGGCAAGTGAACTCCATCGACCGGCAGCCGCCATGAAAGAAGAGGATGGCGACGATCAGCCAAGTCGGCGTCATCGGCGAAAGCGTGGCGCAGATGGCGATGGACCCGACAGTGATCAGGCCGTTGACAATCAGCACGCGGCGGAAGCCAAAACGGCGTAGCGTGGGGATGATGAAGACCTTCATGCCCAGATCGCCGGCAAAGAGCGCCAGCAGGTACAGGCCTGATTGAAAGGCGGTCAGGCCAAAGGCGATCTGGAACATCAGCGGCAGCAGAAAGGGCAGCACGGCAACCGAGATGCGGAAGGCGCTGGCCCCGTAAATCGAAAGCGAATAGGTCTTCAGGCGGAGCGAATCGAAGTCGATCAGCGACCGATGCGGACGACGCCGCGCCAGCAGAACCGCAGCCGCGCCGCTCATCAGGCTGAGCGCAAGGATAAGGCCGGAAAGCTGCCAATGGCCGCCCTCGCCGCCCAACTCCTCCATTGCGTAGACCGCGCCCGCCGAGGCAAAGCCTCCCAGCAGAAAGGTCCGCCAGTCAAAGGGATGCAGCTCTTCTCCTCGCACATTTTCAATCCACAGCATGGCCAGCGACAGCGCCAGAATGCCGATGGGCAGATTGAGAAAGAAGATCCAGTGCCAGCCCCAGTAAGTGGTGATAAAGCCGCCCAGCGGCGGCCCAATGACCAGCGCCGAGAGGCCCGGCCAGGTGATCCAGGCCAGCGCCTGCGTCAGCTTCTCTTTAGGCGCGGTGCGCAGCACAATCAAGCGGCCCACCGGGACCATCATCGCTCCGCCCACGCCCTGCAGAATGCGCGCAAGAATGAAGTGCGGGAGGGTTGCGCAGAAGCCGCAGAGCACCGAGGCCAGCGTAAAGACGGCGATGGCCGTGGAGAAGATGGTGCGCGCGCCAAAGCGGTCCGTCACCCAGCCGCTGATGGGGATAAAGACCGCCAGCGTCAGCAGATAGGCGGTCATGCCGATGTTCAAGCTGACCGGGCCGACGTGAAAACTGCGCGCCATTTGCGGGAGGGCCGTGGCAATGATGGTGCCGTCCAGCATCTCCATGAAGAATGCGCCCGCAATCAACGTGGTGACGTAAAACGGCGAGCGCGGCTTCCTCATGGCTTCATTTTACGGGACGCGCTCTTTCGGGTTTCCACTCTTTGATTTCCTTTTGTGACCGGCTCGTTCTATGATGATCCTCAACCAGGCACGCAGAACGGCGAGGAGATTCCCCCATGAGCAAAAACCCTTTGACGGCGCGTGAAGCAGGCCGCCGCGAATTCCTGAAGGCCGGCGGCGTCCTTACCGCCGCATTCCTGGCGCCGGCGGCGCTGGCCAGCACACCCAAAGCCCTTCCCGGCCTGCCATCCAACCCCCGCACGCAAGCTGCCATGCCCACCCGCAATCTGGGCAAGACCGGCTACCGCGTCGGCATCTTCTCGCTGGGCGGCCAAGCTGCGCTGGAAAAGCCCAACAACTTCGACGCCGCTGTGCCGATCATCGAACGCGCCCTTGATCTGGGCGTCAATTACATTGACACCTCGTCGATCTACGGCGGCCCACCGCGCTGGAGCGAGCAGTACGTTGGCAAAGTGATGGCCCATCGCCGCAACGAAGCCTTCCTAGCCACCAAAACCCGTGAGCGCTCGCGCGACGATTCCATGCGCATGATCGAAAAGTCGCTCCAGCTCTTGCAGACCGACCACATCGATCTATGGCAGTTGCACGACGTAGGCACGCAGCACGACGTGGACGCGATCTTTGCCAAGGGCGGCGCGATGGAAGCGCTGCTGGAGATGAAGCAGCAGAATGTGGTGCGCAACCTGGGCATCACCGGCCACTACCGCCCCGACGCGCTGATGGAGTGCATCCGCCGCCATCCCTTCGACACCATTCTGATGGCCATGAACGCCGCCGACCCGCATCACTTCAGCTTCAACCAGGAGCTGCTGCCGCTGGCCGTGGAAAAGCAGATGGGCATTATCGGCATGAAGATTCCGGGCCGCAGCCGCCTGCTCTCCAGTTGGACGCCGCCATCGATCGAGGAGCAGAAGCACTCCTGGGAAGGCATGACCATCCAGACCACCACACCGGGCACGCTCACCATGCGCGAGGCCATGTTTTACACGCTCTCGCGGCCGGTCAGCACGGTCATCATCGGCTGCGACACGATTGCGCAGTTGGAAGAGAATGTGCAACTGGCGCGCGAATTCACGCCGTTGAGCGACAGCCAGACCGAGGCTTTGGTCAAGCGCGCCGAGCCGGTCAGCAAGCCCTCGCTCTTCTTCCGCTTTTACGATCGAGCATGACCACCTGCGGTGGGGCCAATTGCTCGCTCTTCGCTCGCTTGAGGTTCGTGGTCTGCCCGTGGTTAGAAAAACTGCAGGCTGGGATGAATCTGACCTGCTCCATCCATTCAAGGGATGTGAGTTATACTGCTGCGTGAGATTCTTTACGTTTTGAATTAATCGAAAACTAAGATGGAACAGGCAGGATCGCACTATGCTTTGCGCGGAACCAAGAAAAATCTCAAGTAACAGATGAATTTAATGGAGTTGATTTTTGCGGGCGGAAATTCTATAACTCAGCTCCTCGCCATGACTGGAAGATGCTTGATTCCGAATGGTATACCGACGCCCGCAGGCTGTGTTATTCTCCTTCCATTCATGCTTACACCGTGAGCGGCGCAGTTGTTTGCGCGGGATCTATCTGGGAGGCGGATGAAAACTGTTTGGAAGACATCCGAAGGACGCACTTCCCGTTCGGACGGGGTCAATATCCTGGCAACCAGGCCGGAGGTTACTCTCGACTTTTGTTATTCCGAAGAAACCGGCGAAGCGCCGGACGCAAATCCGGCTCCCATCGTTGCGCGCATTGTGATGAATCCACATATGGCCAAGCGGCTGGCGGAAGCGCTGTCGGAGGTGGTCGTCAAGCATGAACGCATCTACGGCTCCATCGACGAGGAAGCCCTGGCTGGGGGAAAGCTGCTGCTCAGCCTGGTTCGCGACCTGGGCGTTCCGCACGGATTTGAATACTCCTTCAAGATGGGCGAGGGGAGCCTTCTTGCCAATCGCTTTCTGATCACTATGGGGAAGGCCTCGCTCGGCAAAGACTACCAGCGAAGGATGATCGAGCTTTGCACCAAGCTGCGCGCGCCCGCGCCCTTCCTGGAAGAGATCAATGCTTCGATTTCCGAGGCCTACATGGTGCACTTCGGCTTCGAGGCATCGGAAAAGGGAGGCATGCACAAGGTCTACCTGGAGTATCCTCTGTCGGTGCTCACTGAGCCTGTGCTGGTGCATAAGAGCTACAAATGGGACCCGCTTCGGCCGGAAAGGCGCGCGGTCGGCAGATACGTCCGCCAACCCCTGCTTACTTACGAAGAAACGGCCGAGAGGGTGCGGGATCTGCTGGCGGAATGCCGCAAGCCTGGGGCCTTTGAACTGGCGGATGAATTTCTGCGGCTGGCCATGCCCCGCTTGAAGAAGAGCTTCCACTATCTGGAAGTCACGGAAGAGGGAACGCCGCGCAACTCCTTCGACGTGAACCTTTACAGCGCATCGCTCACCATGGGCGCGCTGCGCCCGCTGCTTCTGCGCATGGCCGAGCGTTATGCGATCGACATAGAGGATTTCAGCGCGCGCCTGGATACCATTGCCAGGAAGCGCTTCGGCCATCTGACGGGCGGGATCGACAGGGATGGAAGGGATTTTTTCACCATCCACTTCGGCGTCAAACCGCGTCAGCAATAAGGGAGAAGGAATCCTCTGATGCTCCATCCAGGCGCGGCTGCGGGAAGGATCGACTTTTCCACCTACGCGGTCATTCCGATCTGGTATGGGTGTAACAGCGCTTGCTCCATCTGCATGCTCTCGTCGCTGGAAGAGAGCATGGCGGCGGTACCCTTTGATCGCTTCCGAGCGCTGGTCATGAAGCTGGTCAACGACGGCGAGCGGCGGAATCTGGTCCTTTCCGGAGGGGAAGTCACAACCTTCGCCCACCTGGAGCGGTACGTCGAATTTGCCGCCTCTTTGAAGTGGTTCGCGCGCATACAGATTCAGACCAACGGCAGGCGGCTAGCCAACGCAGACTACACGCGCCGCCTGATCGACGCCGGGGTGAATGAATTTTTTATCAGCCTGCACGGACCGGAGGAGGTTCACGACGACCTCAACCTCCGTCCGGGCGCATTCCGCGAGGTGATGGCCGGCCTGGAGAACCTCTCCCGCCACGCTGGGATCAACATCCTTACCAACACGGTCTGGACGCGGACCAACAGCGGCTGCGTGGGGCAGCTTTTCAAGCAAATCGCTCCGCTGCCCTTCATCCGCGAGATGCATTTATGGAATTTCTTTCCGATGGGAGACAAGCCGCAAGAGCTGGTCGAATCGCTCCCCGAGCTGGTGAAGCGGCTGCCGGAGATGGCCGAGGCCACAGCAAGCAACGGGAAATGGTTTGTGCTGAAGGCCTTTCCGCAATGCCTGCCCGTTCCGCCCGGAGTACACAATGACAACGAGTTCCCTTTGACCGTCATCCAGGATGTTTTCTGGCGCACGCTGGGCAAGTGCGGCTTTGGCCGGTGCGTCTACCGCGCCCGGTGCGAGGACCAACAGTGCTGGGGCCTGTCCAATGCCTACCGGGCAAGCTACGGAGAAGAGCCGGAGCTGCTGCGGCCGTTCACCTGCCTGCGGAGGTCAGAATGAGAGAGCTGGGATTCAATCCGGAGTACGCGGCGGAAGGGGATACGTTCTTCAACTACGCCCTCTGGCCGTACACGCCCGCACAATCGCTCGAAGGCCGTCTCAAACCGTCGAATCTGCTGTACGAATCCTACGACGCGGCCGGAGTTGACCGGCGCTTCTTCGATCTGATTCCGCTGTTGCGCCAGTCCATCGGCGAGTTCAACACGGTCTTCGGGGTCAAGCAGCAAGGCGGCCGCATCTGGTGGGAGTTCTATTTCTACGACTATCGCCGCCGGGAGCGGGAGCGCTCCCTGACGCGGGTTCTCGATGCGCTGCGGCCGCTTGCGCCCTCGACTCTTCTACCCAACGAAAACCTCTTCTATTTCATGTTTTCTATCGACATCCAAGACGATATTTTCACGCGCGGAATCGAGAATGTTCATCTTTATATCGGCAATCCCGGCAGTTCCGTCTCTTCCGGCATCTGCTATTCGCTCACGCCCGCGCGGACCAAGCTGGAAAATCTCTACTACTTTTTTGACGCCCAAACGCAGATGCGCGACGTGGCCGCCAAGATCGCCTGCTCGGCTCTGGTCGACACAAAGAAGATCGCCATGGATGAAATTCTGCGCCTGGAACTGCGCGTGTGCAGAACCATTTGCGTGGCCAACAAACAGGAGAACGACTGCGTCTACTTCGCCGGCATCCGCTTTGATCAATTTCTCTGGTTCCTGCGATGGATGCGCTACCGCGAAGACCTGATCGGCTTCCTCGAAGAGAACCGGGCCAGACTGGACCACCTGGAGTTCGATGTGGGCTTCGACTACCGCATGGAGAATGACAAATTGATCGTACTGAAAAGCGGGTATTATGGCATCTTCTGAATCCCTCGATTATCTGCGCGCGGAAGCGTTCATGGCGGATGCGGTGAAGGGCCGCGCGCTGGCTTCCGCCTTTGAACTCGGCCTCGTCGATAACCTTGCGGCGGGCGGGCCGGGCTCGGTTTCCGCGCTGCGCACGCGGCTCAAGTGCGACGAAAAAGGGCTGAGGATGCTGCTGCACCTGCTCGAAGCCAACGAGGTGATCGTGCAGCAGGACGATCTCGTCCGGCTCACTCCAGCTTTCCTGGCCGCTCTGCGCTACCGCGACTATCTGGAAATGAAGCTTTCCTTGAGCAGCTTGGTCCTTCATGACTTGGGCGACCACTTGACCGCGCTGCTCTCCGGACAGGCGGCGCTCCAGAGTCGCGTTCGCTTGTTCAACCTCTTTTCCTACGAGACATGCCTGCGCGATTCGGCAGAGAGCCGGGCAGCCGCAAGACGCTGGATGCGGATCACCACCGGACTCACCCGCTACGAAGCGCCCGCGGGCATAGATCACTACGATTTTTCCGCCCATCGGCGGATGCTGGATATTGGCGGAAACAGCGGAGAATTCGCCCGCCGGGTCTGCATGCGGCACGCGGAGATCTCCGCCACGGTGATGGACCTGCCCGTGGTCTGCCGCGTGGGGGCGGAGCACTTGAAGGAAACGCCTGAAGCGGGCAGGGTCCGGTTTCTGGAGGGCAACGCGCTGGTCGATCCGATTCCCCCAGGCTTCGACCTGATCTCCTTCAAATCCATGCTGCACGATTGGCCGGAGCGGGAGACGATGCAGTTTCTTTCCCGCGCCGTGGAAGCGCTTGAACCCGGCGGCACCTTGCTCATCTTTGAAAGGTCTCCGCTCGAAGTGGATGAAGCGGAGATTACCTTTTCGACGCTCTCCTTCCTGCTCTTTTTCCGCTCCTTCCGGGATGCGTCGTGGTACGAAAGCCGGTTCAAGGCGCTTGGCCTCACCGGCGTTGCAACTACGACGCTCCGGTTGGACACGCCGTTCCACATCATCACCGGCCTCAAGGCACCTGCGGTGCGGCCAACTGCTCGCTGATCGCTCGTTTGAGGTTTGTGGTTTCCACCCATTTCATTCAGCGCGTGAAATGGATGGGGTACCGGCAATTCGAATAGTATTCAGAATGATGCGAAAGAATTTTATGTCATCATCCATATGCTCCTTGGTCGTCAGTAGAACGACTGAATAGTTGATAGAGGGTGCAGTGGGGTTGAAATTTGGAATGGGGTTTCCGGCTTGAGTTACGACAAGAAATTCGATTCGTCCGTCGGGGAGACTCACTTTTGCTGACTTGCAAGCCAATCCTTTGATCTTCAAATCATCGGGAGGTGCTAGGCATTTCTTTCCTCCGAATACGGTGCATTCATTCTCGAAAAAATCTTGCAGCTTCAATGTATTGTCAGAAACGTTGTAATAGGCGTTAAACTCAATATATCTGTCACACCCGCCGTGGTTGCAATCCTCGACTTTGGTCGGCTTGAAAAATAATTGCCGACCGTGATCGACACCGTTCATTTCATGCGGACTAATCAGGTAGAGTTCAGGCGGTATCGGAACCTCATATCCAAATTGACGGTTACGATAAACATTTGACTGTGCAGCGACTGTAAGCGGCATCGCGGTTAAGACTATAAGAGAAACTGCTCGCATCCATCGCATGACAAATCCTCCGAACGAATAAAAAGCTCTGGCAACTTCATAGTTCTTCTACACAATTTATGCCACACGAAAACCTTCCTCAGGGGCCACGAACCTGCGGGTGGCGCACCATTGAATACCCGCTCCCTGTCCAGTTATCGTTCGTAAACCTCGCGGCGGTGACCGATTTGCAAAGCGAGAATGATGAGTTTCTCGTCTTGAATGTCGCAGATGATTCGCCAGTCACCCACGCGGTACTTCCAGAACTCGCCGAGTCTTGAGCCGCGAAGTGCCTCGCCAATACTGCGAGGGTCTTCGAGCTTGGCAACGCGTTCATGGAGAAATTTCTCGATGCGTCTGGCTATTTGAGAATCCAGCTTGTCGAGTTGCCGATCTGCAAGCGGAGAGACTTCAACCTTCCAAGTTTCCATGCCGTCTCATCACTTCCTCAAGGGGAATCGTATGGCTGCGACCTTCGCGGATTGCCAGCAACTGCTCTTCTGCAACGCGAATGTCCTCCATATCCAATTCGCGTTCGATCTTCTCCTGAACGGCTTCGAGCAGCCAGCTATGGCGCTTGGGCCGCCCAAGACGGCGGGCTACAAGGGCATCGATGGTTTTCAGTTCTTCGGGCCGAAGCCGAACATTGACGGCGATTTCCTTGCGCTCCTGCTTGTTCTTGGAAGAACCTGCGCCCAAACGGGCGAACTTGTCTGCTTTGGCGGTGCTGCTTTTTCGGGATGCGCTTCCTGTCGCCATTTCCTAGTGCCTCCTACGATTCCATACAGAACTGTATTAAATTTACTCGTGGCCCCTCTCAAAGTCACGTTCTTTCTGGGCGGACAGGGGTTCCGTATGTCCAGAAAAGTGATTTTCGGCGGGTGATCCAGGTCTGACTAACACAAAATGATTGGGTTGCCCATGTCTGGATTTTCAGAGATGGGAGACTCCAAACCTCTTAATTAACACAATCATTTCGCAGCGCCCCTACGGGGCGCAATCTTCTGTATGGCATGCATTCCCCGGGTTGCGCTGCGCTCCACCCGGGGCTATCATCCATCACCCCTCCGGGGTGAATTTTGATACAGCGCGTTCATTCCTGGCGTAACTTGCAGCGGTAAGTTGGGCTGCTCTCTAAGAGCCTGTTTACGATCTTCTGAGCAACAGCCGGAGGAAGGCCAAGTGGATCATTTGCAGGCTTGTATTCAGTTTTCGCTCGCCGTTCTTCCATAGTCGGCGGCACTTTTCCAGCCATCCGAAGGAGCGTTCGACAATCCAACATTTCGGCAACACGGCAAACGTCTGGAGTTCATTGCGCTTGACGACTTGCACCGTGGCCTTCAGCCGCTCCATCACGCCGTCTGCAAAGGGTTCGCCCGTATAGCCGCCATCGGCAAGTACGCTCTCCACTCGCTCCAGATTCGGCTTGCAGCGGTCGATGGCCGCCAAAGCGCCGTTGCGGTCCGTGACCTCGGCCGTAGTCACGGCGATGGCGTGGGGCAAGCCCTGCGTGTCCACCACGATATGCCGCTTGATGCCACTGATTTTTTTGCCCGCGTCGTAGCCCTTCTCTTCGGCGCTGTCGGTGTTCTTCACGCTTTGCGCGTCAACAATGATGAAGCTGGTCATGGCGTTGCGCCCCAGTTTGACGCGGGCCTCGCCAACCGATTTTTTTTAAGGCCCGCTCCAGCGCGCTCACACCGTCCTGGTCTGGCGTGCTCCATTTGGCGAAGTACGAGTACACCGTGACCCAGTTGGGGAACCCCTCGGGAAGCATGCGCCATTGGCAGCCGCTTTTGAGCAGGTACAGCACGGCGTTGAAGACCTCGTGCAAATCCACGGTGCGTGGCTTGGTGCGCTTGCGCACCGATTCCAGCAAGGGACGAATCCGCTCGAATTGCTCCCGGCTCACATCGCTTGGATACGGCTTTCTCTGTGCCATACTCCTTGAGTACCGTACCGCCGGACTGGTCGCGTAGAACTTTTTGGAGTCAAACGACATCCCTGTTCATAGATCGTAAACAGGCTCTAAGAACTGAAAAAAACGCTTTACGGATGCGGGGGCGATGCGACTCGCGTTTTAGGCGCTTCACTCAGCTTGAACCGGACGTTGCATTTCAGCCCGGAGGGAATCGCGAGGTTGGGATTGGGCAATTCCACCCTGACCCCGAAGCTGCCGCTGGCGGCGTTCACCACGCGGTCCACGATGGTGACCTTGCCCGTGTACACTCCGCCGACGGGAGACTCCGGCCGCACCTCGGCCACCATGCCTTTCTTGATGGTGCCGTATTCCGAAACCGGAACAACCACTTCCACGTTAAGCGGATCGATCTGCGCAAGGGTCAGGATCGGCTTTTCACCGACGTATTCTCCCGCCGTCAGATCGACCTTCACCACCACGCCATCGACCGGGCTGCGGATGGTTTTCATCTCCAGCTTCGCGACCACCTGATGGAGAATGGCCTCGTCCTTTTTAATCTCTGTCTCTATTTCGTCTTCATCGTTTTCTGAAATGTTTCCCTTGGCAAAGAGTTCGTTGTTGCGAAGAAGCTTGCGGCGGTTGAAATTGAGCAGGGCGGTAGCCTGTTCCAGATCCGCCTTTTCAACACCCGCGCGCAAGGTGGCGAGCACCTGGCCTTTGGTGACGATGTCCCCACGCTGCACCAGCACCTCTTCCAGAATGCCGGAGACCTGCGAGGCCACACTCACCGTGACGTGAGGCTCCATCATGCCCTCGTGGGATTCAGCCCTCTGCGCACTCGCAACTCCCGGCACAGAAACCGCAAAGACCGTCGCCAATAACAAAAGATTCTTGCGCATATTATTCCTCTTTTCCCCAGTATATTGTTCGCCGAGCCTATTCGCCCGGACCCGAAAAGGAAAGCAGCGTGTCCATTCTTTCGTCTTGTTTGAGGACTTCGTGCCGGATGCGTGAATGGGTCCGCTCCGTTCTTTTCTGGCTGTGTTGGATGGCCGATCGAACCACGGAGGCCCACAGGGGAGCGTTTTTTGGAACCAGCTTTACGGCCCACTGGGCAACTCCGGCCCGGTTGCCCTCAAGCAGTACGTCCTCGGCCGAATAGTAGAACTCAAAGCTGCCCGGATCGCCCTGTCGCGCACATCTTCCGGCGAGCTGGCGGTCGATGCGCCCGGCGTCGTGGGATTCACTGATGATGACGTGCAGACCGCCGACGGCGCGCACCCCTTCGCCGAGCTTGATATCGGTTCCGCGGCCTGCCATGTTGGTGGCAATGGTCACGGCCCGCGCCTGCCCAGCCTCGGCGACGATCGACGCCTCCTCGCGGTCGTGCTTCGCGTTCAGCACCCGGTGGGCGACGCCCGCCCGGTTGAAAACCGCGCTGAGCCGCTCGGAGGCCTCCAGTGAGAATGTCCCGATCAGAACCGGTCTTCCCTGCCCTGTCAGTTCCTCGACACGCTGCAAGATCGCCTGGTATTTCCCGTCGCGCGTGGGCAGCACGCTGCCCGGCAAACGCTTGCGAATGAGCGGCCGATGGGTGGGAATCTTCACCACCCGCAGCCCGTAGACCATCCATAGCTCCCAACTGATTTCACTGGCTGTCCCGGTCATGCCACACAGGTGCAGGTAGCGACGAAAGAAGCGTTGATAGGTGATGCGCGCCAGGGATTCAAGCTGCCGGGTTACTTCGCAGCCTTCCTTGAGTTCGATCAGTTGATGAATGCCCCGCTCCCAGGATCGGTCGGGCATCAGCCTCCCGGTGTACTCGTCGATGATCTGCACCTTTCCGTCCCTGACCAGATAGTGAATGTCGCGCAGGAATATGTGCAGCGCCGTCAAGGCCTGCCGGACCGCGCTGATGCGCCGGATGGAACCCGACCAGGCACGCCCCAGCAAAGCCCCCTCCTCGGCAATCTTTACCTCGCCCGCCGCCGTCAGATCAATGGTGTTTTCGTGCCGGTCAATGACGTAGTGCTTACCCTCGATGAGCGTGCGGGTCACGGCGAGCACTTCAGCCAGGAAGTGCTCTTCTCCCTCCGCCCCCTGCCCGCTGCCGGAGATAATCAGCGGCGTGCGCGCCTCATCCACCAGAAGGCTGTCCGCCTCGTCGCAGATGGCGAAGTGCAGCCCCCGCAACATGAGCCGCTCTTCGCGCGCCTTGCCGGTGTAAAGAAACTCCGATTGAAGGCGCAGCGAATCGGTGACCTGCCCGAGGGTGAGCTTGTCGCGGAGGTAGTCAAAGACGACCTCCTTGTTGCAACAGTAGGTAATGTCGCATCCGTAAGCCGCCCGCCGCTGCTCGTTGGTCAGGTCGTGCGTCACGCAGCCCACGGTCAGTCCGAAGAAGCGGTACAACGGGCCCATCTCTTCGGCATCACGCTCGGTGAGGTAATCGTTCACACAGATCACATGAACAGGAATGCCCGCCAGTGCCGCCACACCGGCCGCCAGGGTCGCCGTGAGGGTCTTTCCCTCGCCTGTCTCCATCTCCGGCAGCATCCCCTGCAAAAGCGCCCAGCCGCCCATGAATTGGGGGTCGAAATGACGCATTCCCAGCGTGCGGCTGGCGACCTCGGAGATCACCGCGAAGAGAGGCGCCACGCGCTTGGCGGAGTTGAAGCCGGAGCGGCGAATCTCCATCCCCAAACGACGGCCTTCCTCGGCCAGATGCGCATCGTCGAGGCTGGAATAGTTGCCGGCGCAGGCCCGGATCAGCGGCAAAATTCTGGCCAACCGGCCCGCCGAAACGCTCAGGCCAAGAAGAGGAACCCGCGCAGCCTGATTCGCCGTGTTCAACAGCGAGCGCTTCCGGTCTTTCTTCTCAGGCCGCAGCGCGTAGCTCGGCGGAGGATAGTCGAATGATCTGGTCTTCATGGGCATTTGCTTCCGGACAGTTTGAGAGTGAATGAGTGAAGAACCTTTTGCAAAATTGCCTTTGGTTAACTGATAAGCGTCAGGGCGCGACTTCAGAGGCTACGGAAAAAAGGTTGGATTGGAGTGAAATCCCCGAAAAACATTTCCGCAGGGGCTAAAGCCCAACATCTTATTGCTACACTGGCGGCACGACTGAAGTCATGCCCTGACGCTTATTCGCTTACTCCCTGGAATTTTGTATTTAACTCCACTTCTTCACTTACTCCCTCACTTATACACTGATTAACTTTTTCAATTCTTCACACACCCGATCAGACATTCAACCGCTTGAGCAGGAGCCGCCGGAAGAAGCGGTGCACTCGGCTGAAGAGTGACTCGGGCTTGTGGACCAGCCGGATGTAGACGCGCTCTCCGATGCCCCTCGCCCTGGCTCCGCGCAGCTCGACTTCGAGATGGAAGACCTTTTCAAAGGCCTCCGGCCTGGCGGGATTTTCTTTGGTGGGGTCGAGCGCCACCTTGCCGCCGCCCTGCACCGACAAGGCAAGGCTCGGAATATCCTTGCTGGCCTCCGGAACCAGCCGCAGGATTTCGGCTGGGTAAACCGTGTCGGGCGACTCGGAGAGCCGGCCCTCGACCCGCTCCGTATCGTTGCGGATCTTGTCGATATCTGTCGTGTCGGCGATGACCGAGACTACGGTTCGGGAGAAATCGACGACGTAGCCCACCTGACTTCCCTTGCGCACGCTTCGTCCCTGCCAGTCCTCTTCCGCGGGCAGGATGAAAACGCCGTCCACAGGGCTGCGCACGGTCATCTCGGAGGCTCGTTGCCGCGCTCTTTCGAGCTTCGAGTTTGCCCTCGCCAGTTCGTCACGGAGGGTTCCGGTCTCCATCGGATCGAGAGCCTCGACGGAGCGCAGCCGGGCTTCAACCTCGTTAACGCCCGCCACCAGGACCTTGATCTCGGCCTGAAGCTCCGGCGAGTCGCAGTAGACCAGCGGGTCGCCCTTTTTCACGTGGCTTCCAGAGGGAGTGAGCACCTTGACGACGAAGCCGTCCGCGCCCGCATAGACGCGCCCTTCTTCCGGCACGGTGACCACCCCTTCAGTCACCGTAAACGAAGGAAAGGGCACAAAGAGCAGGGCGGCCAGCAGAGCAACGCAGGCCAAACTGACGGCCATGGCGAACTCCCGCTGCCGTTTCTTCAACCCGGAGATCTCATTCATCGTCCGGCGCAGAGAGAGAATGGGCGGGAGGATGAGGATGGAGATGCCTGACCAGATGGCCAGAATGACGCCGATCACAAAGAAGCGGCCGGCAACGAAAAAGGTAATGCTGAAGGCGATAAAAATCCGGTAAAGGAAGGACAAAACGGCATAGACGGCCAGCCATGGCTTCTCGCCGGGGGCGTAATCCTGGACGGCGATGTTCTTGATGCACAGCAGGTTACGCTTGACGCCGTCGGCCAGAAAGCGGCTGGAGCGGTCGCCGAGGTTGGGGATCTCCAGCCAGTCGGCCAGCACGTAGTACGAATCGAAGCGGATGAGCGGGTTTCCGTTGAGAAAGAGCGTGGAGAGCCCGCAGATGAAGAGAACGTTATAGGCGATCACGCGCACGGTTCCCGGCTCGGCCAGCACCCAGACGATCATGCCCAGGGAGGCGAGGAAGATGTCGGTCAGAATCCCCGCCGCGCCCACCATCATGCGGTTGCGCTTGTTGGGAAAGGCTGAGGACCAGGAGGCGTCCACGTAGGGCATAGGGAAGAAGACCACCAGCATGATGCCCATTTCGTGGACCTCGCCGCCCCAGCGCTTGACGGCGTAGGCATGCCCCATCTCGTGCAGCAGGCGCGAGACCGGATAGACGAGGGCCAAGAGCGCGAGGTTTTCCACGCTGAGGATGCGGTCGGTGACGTTGGAGGCTATCTCCGTCCAGTGCAGGCCGAGCAGCGTCAAAGCGCCGAGCACTGTCAGGCACCAGAAAAACGCGCCCGCGCGGCTGAAGATCAGCCGCGCCACCCAGGAGGTGCGGTTCAGGAAACTATCCGGATCCCAAAGCCCGAAGTTGAGCGCGGCAGGGGAGCGCAGGCGGGCCATCCATTTCTGATTCTTCTCCCGCTTGTTTCTGCCGCCCAGGTCGCTGATGTCCGTCGGCATGCCGGATTGCAGAATGTCTGATTGGTGCAGATAGGAGAGGAGGTTGATGACCTCGTCCTGGGTGGCCATGTCGTCACCGAGCAGTTCACAGGTCGCGTCCCAGATCTCCGCCATGGTTCGTTCGCCGTTCATCATGCCGATGATGAGGTAGGTCTCTTTGGAAAAGCGGTGAAACTGCCCGGAGGAGTAGTCCTGCAAGACATACCAGTCAGCGCCCCGGTATACGTGGTGATGGAACTGCACGTGGCCGCGCAGACGCGGCTTAATTTCGGCAACCCGGTACCAGGACTGGCCGAAGAGGGATTGGGGGAATTCGGATTTCTTCAAGGCAGCCATGCCCACATCTTCAAGCGAAACCACTGGCGCATTTTGAGGGTCCAGATGGAAAGGAGCTTGCCCCGCTGTATGTTGATCTTGCTGATGCCTTCCATACCCGGCCGGAAGACTCCCGGCGCGCCTTCCAGAGCCGCCTCCACGCGAAAGGCATTCACGCCTTCCAGAGCCGCCGTCACGGGCGTGATCTTGCCCACGACGAAGTTGAACTTTCCGGGCAGGGAGGAGAGCACCAGCTCGCCCCGCTGCCCCGGATGCACGTAGGCGATATCGCTTTCATCCACCATGAGAATCAGCCGGTAGCTGGAAAGCGGGCTGATTTCAAAGAGCGCGTCTCCCTGGTCCACCGCCGAGCCGATCCTCTGGCTCAGGTCTCCATTGACGAGGATGCCGTCAAAGGGCGCTTTGATGGTGGTGCGGTCCAGCTTGACGCCGTTCAGGTCAAGCTGCGCGATCACCTGGTTGAGCTGGGCCTTGGCGACGTTGGCCTTCGCCCAGTCATGATCGGCAACGGCCTGCTGTTGCTGGCGCAGCATCTGGCTTTCCTGCCCTTGCAGGTCGGTCCTTTCGAAGCGAAGATCCCGCTCGTCCAGCTTACACAGCGTTTGTCCTTCGGTAACAGTGTCCCCCGGCCGAACCAGCGCTTCCTTGATGTAGCCGCGAAAGGGCGCGGCGACCGTCCGCTTTACCATTCCTTCGAGGGTGGTTCGGGCGGTCACTTTCTGCTCGCCCTGGGCGAAGGTAAAGAAGATCACCACGGCGCAGACGGCCGCGGCCGCGGCTTTCCATTCCAGATGGCCAGGACCGAAGAGCTTGCCCGCCGTTCTTTTGATCGCCTCCCAGCCGTGGCGCGCGAGGCTGTAATCCTGGACTTTTCTTCCCTCCAGGATGGGTGCGACGAGAGCAAAGACGCTCTTGCAAACGGAGACTTCCTCGGTGGAAAACATTTTATTTTCGCTTCGTTCCAGGGTAAGAGCGCCGAAGTAACGCTCCCGGCCATACAAGGGAACCGTCAGCAGAGACTGCGCGCCGAAGCGTTTGGAGAGGTCCTCGTGGTTGCGCGTGATCAGAGGGCCATCTTCCGTGGGCTGGGGATAGATGATCTCCCTGCTCTGCAGAACAGCCTCGTCCATGGCCATGCTCAACGCATGGATGAAGTTCATGCGCTTGTCAAAGTTGGCGCTGTGCGAGATGGCCTGGATGCGGATGGACTCGTCGCGCACGAGGCCAAGGCTCACACGGTCGCAGCCGAGCAACTCCGCGACGCCGGCCACGAAGGTCATGCAGGTTTCTGTGTAGTCCTCTTCGGCCAGCACCGACGCCAGGATGTCAACAGAAGAGCGCAACCGCGCGAGCACCACTGCTTCTTCTCGCGCCCGAATCCGGCGGAAGATGAGTTCGAGCGTCAGCATCCCCCACTGGAGCTGCTCCATCGCCGCGCGCAGTTCCTCTTCGCGCGCCGCTTCGATCTCCAGGGCAACCGTGCCGCTCAGTTCGTCGTCGATGATGAGCGGGTAGGCGATGCCCCAGCGATGGGATTGGGCAGGGACGACACCTGCCAGGGGAGGAAGTTCGGTGAGGAGGCCGATTCGCTCGCCCATCGAGCGTTCGCAAACATCGGCCAGCCTTTGCGGATCGTGAACGCCGTCCGGCGGCCACTGGGCAAGCGGCGCGAATGAGCCACCGGGTCCGTCCCTGTAGACCAGTACGCCCTGTACGGCGTGGGTGATGAACGAAACCAGCAGGGCCAGCCAGGATGGAGCAAACTCCTCCGCGCTATGGAAACCGGCAAGATTCGCCCACAAAACCGAGCGATCTACGCCGGTCGGATTGCCGCGACCGTCTCTGACTTCCAAAAGCGCACCCTTTCCCTGGCCTTACAGTTATAAATGAGAGATAACGGAGGGAGCAGAGGCCTTCAGGCCCCTGAAAGAGCATGAATTCGAAAGGCCTTTAGGTCCGGGCCTTTGTCTCTTTTCCATATCTCTAGTCAACTACAACTACAGAATTAGCAACCCGCGGTGAAGATTAAAAGTGTCGGATAAACCGTCCCTCAGGGGCTAAAGCCCGTGTTAATTTTTGGATCATTTATGGCACGACTCAAGTCGTGCCCTGACACTTGTTTGGCTCCCTCCATCGAATTTTTTCAAATGACTCTCCAACTCAAGAGAATATCAGCCACCTCATGGTTGCTGGGTTGTATCGGCCGGATTCTCATTGGAAGTCCCATGGTTCCAAGGCCCCGCGCTCAAGGAGAGGAAACGGTCATTGTCGCTCTTGTTCCTGAGCCGCTTGAAGCCATCTTTGCTGAGCAGGCCGGAGGTCTCCTTCGACCCGCCCGTGGCTAACGCGCCCCATCCGACCAGGCCCGCCAAGGCGAGAGAAAGGTCGTTGTGCTTCGCGCCCTGTTCCGGTCCGCGCGGGGCAGAGGCAGCATGATTTTGCTTTGGCCCATTGGAAGCGGCGATCTGAGTCGTTTTGCCCTGCGCCGCTACAACAGCGTTCTTCTTTCCACCATACGGCTTGGCGGATGCGCCGTTGGGTTGCTCGTCCCTGTGCTCTTCCCTGCGCTCTTCGCGATGCTCTTCGTGGTGCTTGACCGGGCGATCTTCCTCGTGCTCCGCTTTCTTTTCGGGCACCTGCAACCGGGCATCGTAGGAGCCTGGATGGCTTGACTGCGCTTGTTGCATCCTCGACGTTTCGTCCGAACCATGCTTCTGCTCGACGGCCACGGCCGCGTCGAAGTTCCGGTTTTCGGCCACAATTGCGTTAACGCTGGCCTGCGTATAAACACCAACGTGCAGGTCTGCTTCGGAGACCGCTGCCGCTTCCCGCGCCTGGAACAGGCTTTGGCCGTTGTCACCCGTCTGCGGGCTGTAGAGGGTGCTGAGCGCCTTGGCGATTACATCGTCCGCGAACCACCAGCACGATGCGGTCACGATCCGATCCCCGATGAATTCAAGGTATGCGAACTGGCCAACCATCAGGTCGGTGTTGAAGCTGCCGGTGAAATCGTTCGGGCCGAGTCCGCCGATCATAATGGCATTGCCCGACGTTCCCGCGAACAACTGGTTGCTGCCGCCCTCGCGGATATCGAGGCTTTGGACGGTCAGATGGTTGCCTGGTCCGTAGGTCACCATGCCGCCGTTCCCGAAGAGTACGTCGAAGCCGCTGGCGCTGGCGCCTCCACCGTAGAGGATGTTGTTGCCCGCCCCGCCGATGAGGATGTCGTTGCCGGTTCCGCTGGTGAGCGTGCTGTTTCCGCCAATATTGTTGGAGGTTGAATAGATGTTGTTGCGGCTGCCGTCGGCGTTGAAGATGACCGTTCCGCTGTGGCCGATCAGCACATTGCCGCCATTGCCAGCGGTGATGGTATTGCTGCCGAAGCCGCCGATGATGTAATTCGCCCCGTTGCCGGCGGTGATGGTTTCGTTGCCGCCGATGCTGGGATCGACTGACGTCATCTCTGTGACGATGCCGTTGGCCAACGTAATCGAACCATTGGAGCCAAGAATGTAATTCGTGCCGTCCCCGGCGGTGATGGTGTTGTTTCCGAAGCCGCCGAAGATGTAGGCTGTCCCGTCGCCTACCTTGATAGTGTTGTTGCCGCCAATCGCGGAATCAACTGTTTGCGCTTCCGTCACCGCGCCGCCGCTGAAGGTGACCGATCCGTTGTGGCCGATGACATAGTTGGTCCCGGTGCCCGCCGTGATGCTGTTGGCTCCATCTCCGCCGAAGATGTAATTGCTTCCGTTGCCTGCCGTGATCGTGTCGTTGCCGCCAATCGCGGAATCGACCGTCTCCGCTTCGGTCACCGCGCCGTTCGCGAAGGTGATTGATCCATCGTCGCCGAAGACGTAGTTGGTGCCGTTTCCGGGAGTAACATGGTCGGCTGCGAATCCGGCGGTGATCTGATCGGCTCCCAATCCGCCAAAGATGTAGTTTGTTCCCGTTCCGGCGAAGATTGTGTTATTGGAACCATTCGGGGAGTCGAGCGTCTCCGCAAGGCTCACCACTCCGTTCGTGAAGGTGAGCGTTCCGTTGTTGCCGAAGACAAAGTTGGTGCCGTTGCCGGCCGAAATGTTGTTGTTGCCGAGGCCGCCGAAGACGTAGTTGGTGCCGTCTCCGACTTCGATCATGTTGGCTGCACCATCCAAGGGATCGACTGTTTTCGCTTGAGTCACCACGCCGTTCGTGAAGGTAATCGATCCGTCGTCGCCGAAGACATAGTTGGTTCCGGTGCCAGGAGTGACATGATCGGAATCGTATCCGGCGGTAATCTGATCGGCTCCCAATCCGCCGAAGATGTAGTTCGTGCCCGTTCCGGCAAAGATCGTGTTGTCGGAAGCAATTGAGGGGTCGAGCGTTGCAGCCTGGCTGACCACTCCGTTGCTGGACGTGATCGAGCCGTTGTTGCCGAAGACGAAGTTGGTTCCGTTGCCCGCCGTGATAGTGTTGTCGCCGAAGCCGCCGAAGATGGTGTTGTTCCCGTCGCCGGCGGTGATGGTGTTGCCCGCGCCCATCGTGGGATCGAGGGTTTCCGCCTGGGTAACAACACCGTTCGTGAAGGTGAGCGATCCATTGTCGCCGAAGACGTATTTGGTCCCGCTGCCTGCCGTAATGCTGTCAGAGCCGTCTCCACCGAAGACGTAGTTGGTTCCGTTGCCGACCTTGATCGTGTCGGCTGAACCAATCGAAGAATCGACCGTTTGGGCAAGGCTCACCACGCCGTTTGTGTAAGTCAGCGATCCGTTGTCGCCAAAGACGAAGTTAGTTCCGTTGCCCGCAGTGATGGTGTCTGCGCCAAAGCCACCGAAGATGCCGTTGTTGCCGTTGCCGGCGATGATAGTGTCGGTCCCGCCGATGGAGGGATCGATGGTGGCCACCGTCGTAAAGTTGCCGTTGGCAGCGATGTTGACCGATCCATTGGCTCCGAAGACGACGTCATTGCCGTTGCCAACCGTAATGTTGTTGACGCCAGCGCCGCCCATGATGATGTCGTTGCCCGACCCGTCCACGATGGTGTTATTGCCGCCCGTGCCCAAACTGGTGGCGACGATGCTGTCCTGCAAGCTGCCGTCGGTCTGCCCGTAGGGAGGAGTAACGGCGCTGGCCCCGGTTACACTGTGGCCGAGAAGGTTCAGATCGTCGAGCGGAACTCCGAGTTGCGTCACCAGAGTGCCGGAGGCGTTGTAGTAATCAACCGAGGCCGGGCCGCCGAAGATCATGTCGTTGCCCTGGCCGCCGGTGATGGTATTGTTGCCGTTTCCGCCGATGATGACCATGCCGACTGTGGAGGCGGAGGCATCGACGACGTTGTTGCCGTTGCCGAGATCAAGGGCGAGCATGCCGTCGCTGGCTTGATTGAGCGCAACCGTTACATTGTTGTTGCCCTCGCCCGCGTAGACCATGGTGACATCGCGGAAGTCGGAGCGGCCCAGGGTGCTCGTGATGTTGATGGTGTTGCCCTGATTGCCGAGGAAGAGTTGCAGGCCTTCGACGTTGTTGTAATCGATGGTCGCCGTGGATGCGCCCGCGGTGACGACGAGCGAATTGGCCGTAAGGGTCGCGGTGTCGGCGACGGGGCTGTTCTGGTCGAAGATGGTGAGGAAGTTGACCTGCGCGGCTTCGTTCACGAAGAAGTTGCTGGAGAGGCTGGTAATCCCGTAAAGATCGCCCTTCGCAGGAGGAGCCGTCACGTTGTACTGCGTCGGCCTCTGGAGGGTAAGGATGGTCTGGCTTGGGTTGGTTGCCGAGACGGTCACGCTGGTGATCTGCCAGATAGCGCCGGCGTCGTTCCCGTCGGTCACGCTGATGGTGTTCAGTTGAGTTGCCAGGTTATCAAGCAACAACTGGGTGGTAGCGCCTGTGTAATTCAAAGCCTCGGCCGCCGCGATGAGATCCGCCGTGGAGACCGTAATGGTGTCCGCTGCGCCGTTTGCGCCCAGGTTGAAAGCGATGATCTGTCCCGTCGATGCCGCAAAGTTCGACTCTCCGGGCAGCATCACCGGTTTGTCTAGAGCGAAGGGCAGGTTGGCCGAAGAGCCGCCGTTCACGACAATGGTGCCCTGCATGGAGGCGAGATTGCCGTAGCCGGCGGCAGGCACGGGAGGCGTGAAGAGGATGGGCTGATTGTTTGTGTCGCGCTGCCCTGCGTCCACCGCTGGAGGCACTCCGCCGATGATGAACTGGGCGCTGCCGGTGCCGCCCCAGAGAGTGAGGGTTGTGCCCGCGGCCGTGCCGTCAATGTAGAACAGGTCGTTTCCTTCGGCGCCGTCTATGATGACGTTGGTGATGGAGCCGAACTCGATGGTTCTGCCCAGTCCGTAAATTCCCGTGGCAGTCACATCGAAGGTGTCGTCGAACTCCGTGCCGATGAACTCGAGCGTATCGTCTCCAGTGCCGCCGTCGATGCTGATGTTCGCGTTCGCCACGTATTCAATGGTGTCGGTTCCCGTGCCGGCATGGACGGCGGTGTGCGAAGAATTCGAGGCAAAAGCCCGGATGATGAACGTATCGTTGCCGGTCTGTCCGTCCAGATCGAGCCGCCCGACATTTCTGTAAACGTCGAAGGTGGAGTTTCCGGAGCCGCCCAGGATTGTGGTCTCGAAGCTCACTCCGTTGCTCAGGTAGCCCTGGCTTGTGAGCGTAGTGGCGAAGACATCGCCGGCAGCTACTCCGGCTTCCGCGTCTCGCTGCGACTGGTAGATCTGTCCGACCAAGAAGGTGTCGTTGCCGCCACCTCCCTGGACCAGCGTATAGGTCCAGTTATCATCCATGGTCACGGTGTCGTTGCCGCTGCCCGTATTCAGGATAAGGTCTTCGACCGCGGTGGTGTAGTTGATCCGCTCGGTAGCAGTGCTGCTGTTGAGCAGGGCGACAAACGCCGTGCCCGCCGGATTGCTGCTGGCCCGCATCAGGATGTTTTCCGCGCTGTTGGTGCCATTGATGGTGAGGGAGCTTTCATCCTTGAGCGGCGTGGCAGAAAGCTGGATGTGATTCGCATCGACTACGATCACGTAATAACTTTGGCCGTTGGTCAACCCGGCGATGGGCGTCCCGCCGCCGTCGTTGTAGATAACCCGCTCGCCATTGACGTAGCCGTTACCGGGAATGTTGATGGCATTTGTCGTGGTGCTTACGACGGTGGCGGCATTGAAGGTTGCCTGCGCCACCGGGGCATCGAGGCTTTGCGTGCCGGAGCCGGCGGTCAAGGCAATGATCTTGCCCGCCATGGCGTCGCCCAGCGTTGCAGCCAAGCTGACGGTGTTGTTGCCGTTGACGACCACGTAATAGAGTTGACCGTTATTGAGCCCGCCGATATTATCCGGATCGGTCACGCTGCCGTGATCGTAGCGGACCACGTCGCCGGTCTGGAACTGCTGGCCCGCAATCGTGATCTGGTTATTCGCGACATTTGCGCTCGCGTCGAAGGTGTAGCCGTACCCCGTCGTTGAGGTCGCATTCGCGACATAAGAAGCTGAAAGGGCCGGCATCACGGGGCTCAGTGTCTGCGTGCCGGTGCCCGCCGAGGTCAGATTTACGGCAGTGGGAGCGGCGCCAGTGTCCGCAACATTGATGAGGTAGTTGCCGGTTCCCGAGTAAGTGATGTTATAAGCGGTGTTGCCGGTAGAGCTGGGTTTGTTCGTGCCGCCCGTGCCGTCGATGGTGACGGTGTTGCCGGCGGTGCTGTTCAGGGCGTTCACGGTGATGCTGTCGTTGCCGCCGTCACCATAGACAAAGCCCGTACCGGTGAGGGTCGCGTCTTGCAGCAGGATGGTGTCGTTATCTGGACCGCCCTGGATGGTAGTGGTGACGGCAGAAAGCGTTCCGTAGATGTCGATGGTGCTGCCTGCGGCGGACGGTGTCGGAATCGACTGATACGCGCCGTCGATCTCGATCGTTGCAGGCGACGAGACTGTCGAAGTTGCATCGACCGTGACGTTGCCGCCCGCCTGAACAGCTATGTCGCCCGTTGTATCGTTGGCGACTTCGACCGTCGAGTTATTCTCGATCGCCACATCGCCGTAGGCCAGCATCTGGATGTTATAACCTTTGGCTTCCAGAATCGAACCGGAAATCGTTGTACTTCCAACGATATTGCTGCTGCCCGCCAGAACTTGAATGCCGAAACCATTCAGGTTGACACCATTGGAGGTCAGGGTCGAGTTGGTAATTGATACCCCGCCCACGGAGTCGATAGTGATGGCGCCGGTGGTTGCGGTCAGGGTGCTGCCGGTGATGGTGATGTCGTTGCCCAGGTTCGCGTCGTAGGTGTTGGAGTAAGAGATATTATCCTGCGCCACAACTTGGCCCGTTACGGTGATCGGGCAGTTCGAATGGACGCCGATGGAACCGCCGGCGTTCATCGAGTCTCCCGAGCCGGTAACCGTATTATCTACGGTCAGGCTGCCGGTGTTGGTCAGGTAAATGCCACCGGTTTGCGACAATCCCTGCACATGAGCCGTGGCCATTCCGGTTGGTGTCGCGGAGGTGATCGGATCGCTCGCTGTGCCGATCGCACCCGATGCAAACAGGTAGGTCAACCCGGAGGTGATGTTGGCACCGCTCGCGAGACCGTTCAGGATGCTTCCGCCCGGCGCGCTGATGAAGGCCGAATACTCGCCACCCAGCGGTCCAACTCCGGTCGCGATTGTACCGAGAGCCAGGTCTCCGCTCTCTTCAGTGACGTACAAGTTGTAGCCGCTGGAGGCGCTGAAGGTGCCGGGGATGGTGTTATCCGCGTCGGTGTGGATGATAATGGGACTTGTGCCCGTGCCGATGGCTGCGCTGGCGGTAAGCAAGACGCTATCGCCGGAGACGTCGGTGCTGGTCGGTGAAGAGGAGGTCCGCAGAATCGACCCGGCCTCGGCGTCCAGTTGCACATCGCCGTTTTTCGAGGTAACCGATGCGATGTTGATGCCGCCGAAAGCGCTGTTCAGGCTGCTCGTAGCATTCAGATAGATACCGCCGTTTGCAACCGCGTAAAGATCCCCCGTCAAGGCGGTGTGGATTTGGACCGGGTTGGCGGATGCTCCAATCTGGCCGGATGTACCGGTGTCTGCGTACAAGTAGAGATTGTCCGCCTGGATTTGGGCCGTGCTTGCCAGGACGTTGGGCGGAGTGTACGCGTCGAGAATCGACTGCGCCGCAACCAGGTATACGTCGTCGGGCGTGTAAATGTCCGCGACATTGATGTTGTAGGTTGTCTCCGTGATGTAGATGTTATCGCTGGCCAGCGCGGTCATGGAGCCATCCGGCAGATCGGTCAGAAGCGGATCGGAGGCAGATCCGATCCCGCCCTGTCCGGCTTCAATGATGAGGTCGCCGGATGTATTGACTATGGCGGGGGTCATGTTGGAGAGGACGGTAATTCCGTCATTGCCGTTGATGGTGATCTGGCCGTAGGCAATCACCTGATCGATATTGATCGTCTGTTGAGAGCCGACATCGACCGTCCCAGCGGGCGCCGAGAAATAAACCGTACCCATGGCCGAGGTCTTGAATTCCACATTCCAGTCCTGGTTAATTGCCACAGATTCGGCGCTGCTCAGACTGGGGGCCGATTGCCCCTTTGAGCTGTTGTAGTCCAGGCTGATGACGCTGCCTGTTGGCTGGCCGTTCACGAGTGGGCCGCTGTAGAAGGTGATGTCCTGGCGCTGCGCCGCCGCAATGGCAATCTCCTCAGCGGTGGTCAAGCCTTCCAGGGGAAGATTGAAATAGAGGTATCCTTCATTGGAGCCGATATTCCCCCCGGATGCAATGACGGCGATACTGTTCGCAGTGATGCACGGGGCCTGAATCAATGCCTGCGTAGAGGAGACGTCCTTGGGCGCGAGGATGTTGACGTTGAGATTGTTCGCCAACTGCGTAGCGCTCCAAGATGCATCCTTACTGAAGACATCTCCGTCCGAGAACCAGTTATTCCCGGTCAGCGCGCCTTGCGTTATGATCGTGATGGCCGTCCCGCCGGCGGTAGCGGACAGCGAGATCCAACCGGAGTTGGTGTTGTCCGTAGCGCTCACGGGGATCTCGATCACATAGTAGGTCGTTCCGTTCACGAGACCGCTGATCCCTGCATTCGGGTCGGCGTTATAGACGACCGCCTGGCCGTTGGTGAAAGCATTCGTCCCGATGAAAATTTCGTTGCCGTTGACTTGGGTGGCGCTCTGATGGAGCCGCGGGTCGTTCACAGTGGACGAAACGAAGTAGTTGTCCGTTCCAGCAGTCAGTCCGCTGAGAGTGATTGCCGGCCCGCCCGCCGTACTGGAAAGGGCAATCCAACCATTGTTGCCGGCGAGTTCTGTAATGTAGTAAGTCGAACCGTTGGTGAGACCGATGATGGGATTACTTGAATCGGCGTGATAGACAACCGCTTGGTTGCTGGCGAAGACATTGGTGCCAATGTAAACTGCCTGGCCGGCGGCGTACGTGGTCGCGCCCACAGTGATCGGAGTGGTGTTGAGAGAGGCGATGGCCTGCTGGATTTGCGAGGTGCTGGCACTGTAAGAGAAATTCGGATCGTAGATGTCCGCGCTGTATTGCGTTAATACGCCACCGGCTTCCGGTGAACTGTTGATGTTGCCCACCGAACCCCAAACGGCGTTGAGGGAATGGTACTCCTGCGTGTTCTGGGCTTCGATCGTGGCAATAGCATTGTTCACATAAGCGGTCAGTGAGGCGCTGTTGGCAGCAAACTGGAGCCCGGGGGTCCCGGTGAGTGTTGTCGCTCCGTTTGCGAGCGCAAGCGAGATCGCCGGCCCGGTCGGGGTCGCGGAAAGCGCCACGGCGTAACTTCCATCTGGTTTGCCGTTGACCGAGACGGCCTGGTCCGAGACGACATAGTAAGTCTGGTTTTCATTCAGACCGGTAATATTGCTTCCGCCGCTGGTGAACGTGACCACATCTCCCGCAACAAATCCGGGATTGCCGGCAAACTGCAAGTTCCCGCCACTCACGCCTGTTACCGAACGGTATTGAGCCTCAGAAGTGTAGTACGCAGTGTATGCCGCTATCTGCGCTTGCGAAAGCGTCACTACGTAGTTCGGGTTGTAAGCCACCAGTCGTTCGTAGGTCACCTGCTGACCAGTGAGACCCGTGGTGCTGGCAACGGTGATCTCGTTTGCGGTTGAGACGCCGCCGCTGGTGGTGCTGTTGGGGGCGGTGACACCCGCTACTCCATCGAACTCGATATAGTTCGAGGTGTTCCCAACGTAGAACCCTTGAGTTACCCCCGGTGTATTTGCAAGTGAAGGCGCCAGAGCGACGACGTCCTTTCCGGCCGCGTCGGTCGATAGGTAGAATTGCGTGGAGTTGAGGACCTGAACGTAGTAGGTCACACCCTGGGTCAGCCCGCCCACGGAGTCGCTGTTGACCTGCTGATTGCGGAAGGACCAATAAGTCTGGTAATCGCTGGTCTGGGAGGAGTCATAGGCGAGGACGGTTTGCGCGACGCTCTGCCCAGCTGTGGACTGAGTCGCCTCCATCTGGTTGAACATATCCAGCAATTGGGCCGAGGTGCGGGGGTCCGTTTGCACGTTGGTGTTTGCGTCGACCAGGGTCCCCTTGTTCAGCATCACTCGAACGTCTCCAGAGGCCGTGATGCTGTTGACATAGAGATCGCCGCTTGCTTGAGTATCAGTGGTTGTCTGACTGATGTTAATGTCACTGGCCGCAGAGGCATTGAAAACATCCCGCGAAGAGGCATCGCTACTGCCGAGGAAACCGGGGCCGGTGAGAATATTAAGCGCCGACGCATTCGAGCCAGGGGCCGAAGCACTTCCGTCCGCGCCCTGGTTGTTCGTGCCCAAGGTGCCGATGGAGCCGTTCAGGGCGTCCAGCGTAATCGCTCCTCCCTCGACGAGAGAGGTCGAACTCGCCGCCAGGATCGACCCGTACGCGGTCAGCGTGACGTCTCCCGTGGTGGCGTTGCCCGAAGAGTCCGTGCCCGGAGCGGTGGTGATCTGAGCGACGTTCAGGTTCCCGGTGGTCTCGTTGAGATTGATATCTCCCATGACTGAGGTGGCCGTGACAGTGCCACTGATTGGGCCGTTCGCGCCAGGCTGCAAGCTGGTGTTGATCGCCACGTCCGCGCCGATGCCTGCCGCGGCATGGAGAACGATGCTCTGCCCCTCGACTGTTGCCAACCCGGAGCCCGAAATGCTTGCACCTGCGTTCGAGATCGATGTCCCGTTGTAACCCGCATCGATGGTCGTGGTGCCACCCTGATTCTGGATGGTGCCGTTGACGACGACGCTCCCCGCAGAGTCGATGGTGACGTTCCCGTTGCCAGAGCTGTCGCCGATAAAGTTGATGCCCACCGGCAGGTCGGCCCGGATGCTGTTGAGGTAGTAGTCCGTAGTAAAGTTCTCGGTGATCGTCTGCTCGTAGTAGGTGGTTGTGCCGTACCAAGTCGAAGTACTCCAGTTGGACTTCTGCTGGCTGGGCATGAATGTGTATTGCGCTCCGTTCGCCAGACCGGTGATTCCCCCGCCTGTGCCAGCGTAATAGGTGAGCGACGTGCCCGACGGGGGCGCGCTTCCACCCACCAAGATCTCGGTGCCGTTCACGGAGGTGATGTAGTACTTGGCGCCGCCGGTATCGCCGGTGACTTGGAGATAGTTCTGCGTTCCGACCAGATTGCTCACGATAAGGGGCGTTGTACCGTCGGCGGTCAGGGTGATGTTCGAGGCGATGCTGGACGAATACGAGTAATCGGGTTCAGTACTTGGATCTGTCGAGGGCGTAGTGGCTATGTACTCACCCTGAAGGAGCGGTTGCTGGGACAGGTTTGTCGTAATGGAAGAGGTTAGATTGCTTGGATCGTCGAGGTTAATGCCAACCCACGAGGAATCGGAGTATTCGTTTGTGGTCTGGGTTTCGGTCGCCAAGGCCGTGGTCCAGTAATACCGCTGCCCCAAGGCGGGCTGATAGCTCGCTGACGTCCCGCTCCCGACAGGGGTCTTGGCAGTTACGTAGGTGATCGCGCCGCCCACCGTTGTCGGCTGGTAGTACGTGTCCATGTAGGTGGTCCCGTTTTCCACGGAGTACTCGGTGACCAGCGGCTCATTGGTGCCGACTTGCAGGAAGGAGGTGTCGGTAATTTTGAGATACCCCGCCGCATCACCTGTATTGATCGTAGGGGTCACCAGGGTGTAGGGGGTGTCATTGGTGATTGTGACCTGGCCGTAGCCATTCAGGACCTTAATATTTCCACTCCCCGTGCTGGCGATCTGGCCGTAAAGTTCCATGTGGCCGCCCTGAACCGCAATGGGATCCATGGATATTTGGCCGTTGACCGGATTGTAGTAGACGTTGCTGGTGTCGCCCGCCATTGTCGTGAGCTTGTACAACCCATTGTTTTCCGGCGTCGCCCCGTCGGCAAGGAGTGTTAATAACGATTGATAACTCCCTGTTTGAGACCAGGAATTAATTGCCTGGATCGCCGCTTCATCGTTGTAAGGAGCATTGGCGCCGGTGCTGTTAGTGATGGTGACTGTCTGATCCGGCATGCCGCTCTGGATGGTGCCGCAGATATTAAGGTACTCGCCCGATATGAATACGTTCCCGGCTTTGATGGTGTTCGTTGTTGGCGTGGTTGGGGTGTTCATAGCAGCGGCAATATCGGCCCCGATGGTACCACCACTACTGGAGTCGTAGGTCCCGCTGTTATTCGTCCCCAACAAAGTGATGGCCTCGTTGGCTACCGCCGTCCACGGCGACGTCGCGCCATCCGGGTCCCCTCCCTCGTTGTCCAGCGTGGCCGAGTAGGCCTGCACGAAATTGCCGCCCGCTGCGATGTTGAGATTGTTGGCGTCGATGCTCCCTGACACATTGACGTTCCCCGTGGTGGTGATCGAAACCGATCCGAGTACGTTGGTGATCGTGCCATTCAGGTCGACCTCGGGCGTCTTGCTGTCCTGTTCTTTGGAAGAATTCAGAGGGGAGCCCGCAACGAAAGTGCTGTTGATGGTGATTGCCGGTCCGCTCGTCCCGATTGCGGGTGTCTGGATCGTCCCCGTGCCCGACACCCCCGTTGTGCCCGTTAGGCTGGAGATCTTGCCGTAATTGAAGGTGACATCGCCTCCCGCCTCGTTCGAGATGGTGATGTTGCCAAATACCAGGTTATAGGGGCTGGCATTATTAATGGTCACCTGGATGTTACCCTGCGTCACCAGTGAGCCGTTCATCACCAGGTCTGGCGCCACCACGTTGACAACACCTTCCTGCGCGGTGATGTTGTTCACTGTGAGGAATGGGGCTTCGAAAGAAGCCAGGTAAGAGGTGGAATTGTCAGGGTTCGTGGTGGACAACCCCATTGAGGTCATCTCAGTCTGAACATAGTCGAGCTGACTCTGGTAAGCGTCGTCTATCGATGGGTCGCCTTGGTATGCCTGCACCAGCGCCTTCAGATTTGCCCACTCAGTCTCGATGTTGGAGGCCAGCGATTCAGTAGTGGGCGGTTGGTAGGTGATGCCGCCCGTTGCCGTGATATTGCCGAACTGATCGATCGTCAGGCTTTGATCATTATCAATTCCTAATTCGATCGTGCTCCCCGTGCCTACCGTGACCGTACCTGAGGTGGTATTTGTGCCGGTGCCGCCCTGCATCGTGGCAGGGATGGGGGGGGCGCCGGAGATGGCGTTGATGCCGTTGGATATGGCGGACAGCCAGCTCTTCCCCTCGCCGTAGGCGGTAATGTCCGAAGTGCCCTGGAGTTGCGAGATCAGGTTCGCATCCTTCGCGCTTTCCAGGGTGCTGCTGGTCGGCGTGCCGGTGCCGGTGTAGACACCGGTGCCGATGTTGACGTTGCAAGTCTGGTCAACCTCCCCGTGCGAACTCAGTTCACTGATCGGAATGGCCGAGCCGTTCAGTTCGTCACCGAAGGAAGTGACCTTGAAATAGTTCTCCTGGCCTTCGGTTGTCTGTCCGGCATACAAGTTCAGGTTGCCCTGCGCCACAATGGTGTCGCTGTAGCCAACATTGACTTCGTCGTTGGCCTGGATGCGCGCCAGGGCATCGACGGAAGCAGCGGCGGCGAGTCCGTAGGTATGGACCTGCGGCGCTACGCTGAGAATGCCCGTGGCGACCGTCTCCATGTCGAGATCGCCGACGGTGCTGATGGTGTCATTGCTTCCGATGGCCGCGGTCGCGTCGTTCGTGTCTGCCTTGATTACGTCGGTGGCGCCCGCGCCCTCGATGACCCCTCCGGCATTCAGGTCCACCGTGTCCACGGCATTCACGTCGTTGGATGCGCTGACAACAAAGTTCCCCTGTCCCGCCGCCAGATCGCCCGTAACCTGTATGTTGACGTTGTTGCCGATAGTCGCGTTCGTGTAGTTGACGATGTCGGTCTCGCTGTCCACCGCGGTGCCGTTGATCACGCCGCCGGCGCCTGCCTGGACGTTATATCCGCTCACCAGATCCTTATTGCTGATGTTCTCTGCGGTTATGTACAGGTTTTGCGTAAAAACATTCGCATAGTCGCCGATGGCCGCATCCGCGGTCGAGTTGATTTCGTTGGTGGCCCAGGAGCCGCTGGCTCCCAGCGCCGCGGCCTGTAGGGAGTTGGTCTGGCTGTCGAAGTTTTCCGTGTGAACGGCATTAACCGCGAGGGACGAGACATCAAGATTCGTGGGTGTGGATTTCGTGTTGGATTCCACGTAGGCATTGGTGACTGCCGAAACGTTCACGTTGGCCACTGCGGCCGATCCGGCCACAAGCCCGCCACTCCCGGCCGTCGATTGCGCAAAACTGGTGTCCGTGCCGGTTGCCGAAAGGCTCAGGGCAGGTCCAGACGGCTGCCCGTAGATTACGGCTTCGCCGGCGTAGAGCCCGCTGGTCGGCCCAACATTGATATAAGCGGAGTTAGGAACGAGAGCGGCGGTTGGGTTGAAGGTAAACGCCGTCGAACCTGTTGAAGGAGTGAGTGTGTTCGCGGTGCCGCCGATCTCCGGCGCGATCAGTTGGATGAGGCCCGTCGGCGCGCTCGACATGGCGTCTTCAAAGCTGGAGTCAAGCGCGATCAGCCGCGGATTGACGATATTGAATTCGCTGCTCCCGCTGGAAGCGATCAGAGACATTTGCGTGTCGTATTGCTTGGTGGCCGGATCCCAGGCTTGCAGGCTGATCTGGTTCAAGGGATTGACCGTCACTTGGTAAGTCGCGCCTTCGGTGAGTCCTACATTTCCCCCGTTTTCTTGATGATAGATCACCATATCCCCGGTCTGGAGGCTGGGGGCGCCGCCCAAAGTGATCCAATTGCCGGATACCTTCGAGGAGTCGAAGGTCACTGTGCTGACCGGCACAACGTAGTAGACGCTGCCGCTGGTGAGGCCGCCGATGGGCGAACCCGAGCTGACGGTGACTCCCTTTCCAAGATAGGAGAGGATTTGCACGTTGTTTGTGGCGGTCGATACGTTTCCGCCCGCCGCCACCAGGCCGCCGTAGTAGCTGGTCGCGTTGGAATTCTGGGAACCGCTGCCAGCGGCGGCGACGCTGACCGAATTGCCCACCGAGAGAGTTGCGCCGTCCGCCACGTAGCTTTGCACCGTCCCGCCGCTGGTGGCATTGGTCTGGGTGGCATCCACGGCAATCAGGCCTCCCACCGAACCGGTAGCGTCCGCATTCGCCGAATACCCGCCGTTCGGCGTGATCCGCTCGGCCGAGATCGATAGGCTGCCCGCAGTGATCGCACTCGAAGCGCCGCCCACATAGGCGGAAATATCAGGAGAAGCTGTCGCGTAGGAGGTGGACGAGCCGACCGCCAATCCGGCCGCCGACACGCCGTGAGCGTCCGCATCGGCGTCTGGCGAGGCCGTGGCCTCCACCGACACAGCCCCGGTTACGGTTACGTTTGAATTGCCGATATAAGCACTGACCGCAGTATCGATCAAAGAGGTGGCGACGTTGGCCCCACCCGCTACGATACCGCCCGAAAGCCCCCAAACCTTGGAAGTATCCGTTCCTGTGAAGCCCGCCTCGACCGTTAGAGCGCCCACCGCCATGCCAGTGGTTTGCCCGATCTCCGCGTTATCGCCGACGTACGCGCTGAGGCTCCCGTCAATATCCGAGGTAACCACCGATGCGCCGAGGGCGATGGACCCGACGTTCGTGCCCAGGGCCAGGCCGTCCGTCGTCACCGCGTCGTAAGCCTCGATGGTCGCCTGACCGGCCTTTTCGATCTTCGCGATGTGCGAACTATCGGTTCCCGCCACATAGGCCGAAGTCGTATCGCCGTAGGTGGTGGTGACGGCGCTTCCGCCCGCGCCAAATCCAAGGGAAGCGGCAAGACTGAAGGTCAGAGCGTCCACGGTAACCGAGTCGGAGGCCTTCACATCCAGATTCCTGCCCGATATGATGGTGGACGCCCCACTGATGTCGGCGGTCGTGGTTGACTGCATGGTGTCACTGACCACCGAGGCGTTCAGGGACGCATACCCCGCAATGCTAAAGCCCGCGGCGACGCCCACCGCTTCCGACTTGGATTCGGCAAAGACAGTGAGGTCGCTGCCGGACGTGACCTTGGAATCGGCGATCTCCGCCTTCACCTGATTTTCAATCGTATTGGACACGATCGCCGCGCCCGCCGAAACCCCCAATGCTCCCGCAATATCGCCTGAGAATGCCACGATGTTGGCGTGGGGATCGACCGTGTTCCCGTTAATCTCGCCCAGCACGTCGGTGACGATGGAGTTGGACGGGGTCGCGACCGATGCGGGCGGCGTGTCATAGGCGTGCAGCAGGATGCTGCCCGTTGCGTTCACCGTTGAACTGGCGCTGATCGTCGCGCCGATCACGTCGGCGATGGTGTTGACCGTCGTGGACGCAGCCACGCTCAAGCCGCCCGTCACGGCCACGCCAGCGGCAAAAGCGCCGATGACCGGCGTGGAGCCGGACACAAGGTTCAAATTTCCGCCCGCCGTAGCAATGGAACCCGTGATCGCCGCATGAACGCCATTCGCCACGTTGTTCACGGAGGCAGCCGCGCCGAGCGCTCCCACTCCTGCAAGCGAAACGGCGAGTGCGAGGGATTGAACCGATGAGCTGTCCGTGGCGGTCAGGTCGAGGTCGCTGCCGGAATGGACGGTGGCGCCGCTGAGAATCGACGCGTCCACCGTGTTGTGAATATCGCTGACGGCGAGTGAAAGCCCCGCCGCCCCTAACCCGGCAGCCGCAACGCCGCCCACAAAACTGTTGATCGACGCCTCGGAGAGGGCCGAGAGCGCAATCGCCCCTGTCGTGGTCGTCGCCGTCGATCCGTTAATATCCGCCGAAAGTGTGTTGCCTATATTGTTGACCGCGACGATGGCCGCCCCGGCAAGGCCGCCCGATCCCGCGAAGCTCAGTCCGAAAGAGTTGACGGTCGAGCTATCCTCCGCCTCCTGGATGATCTCCGTGTCGGCCTGCACCGTCGACCCGCCCAGGATCGAGGCATCGATGGTGTCCGTAATGACGTTGCCCAATCCGGTCGCGCTGAGCGAAAGCCCGCCGGAGCCGGCGATCCCCGCCGTGAGAGCGGCAATCGAGGAGGTGCAAAGACCGCTCAGGGCGATCTCTCCCGCCGTCGAGGTTACAGTCGATCCCGTGATATCGGCCTTCAACTGGTCGGCAATGACGTTGCCCACCAACGTCACATTGAAAGCCGCGCCGCCCGATCCCGCAACACCGATCACAACCGAGAGAATGTTGGTCGAGTTCAACAGATTGCTCAGGCTGATGGGAGAGCTCGAAGTGTCGGACGACAGCGTGGAGTATTGGTCCGCTGTCGTCTCCAGCCCCGTTATGGACCCAGGCGTTCCGTCCGTGGCTGAAACTTTAATGTCGCCCGAGGCTGTGACGGTCGAACCACCAATGATGTCCGCCGTGACATGGTTCGCGATCACGTTTCCAACCGCCGTGACTTGAACCGCAAAACCACCCGATCCGGCGACTCCAACGGTGATGGAACGAATCACCGCATCCTCCGCGCCGCTCACCGTCAGGCTGGAATCTCCGTCGAAGGTTGAGCCGCTTATTTCGGCCTTGGTGGTGTTGGCGACGACGTTGGCGGAAAGAGCAACTCCAACAGAGCCCCCGCCGCTCACTGAAACGCCAAAAGCAATCGCGTCGATGGTGGAGGAGTCCTCAGCCGTCACGTTCGCGGCCCCTGAGGAGTCGATGTTAGATGCGGTTCCGCCGCTGTCCGTGGTCACCAGCGCTTCGATGGTGTTGGTGATGGTGTTCGCGGAAAGCGACAGCACGCCTGCCCCGCCGCCTGCTCCTGCGATTCCCGCCGAGAATCCCAGGATGCTCGAATCCGACTCGGCATCGACGGCAAACGTCGAGTAGCTCTGGACCGAGGAACCCTCAAGCTCAGCCGCAATCGTATTCGTGATAACATTCACGCCGAGGAGCGCGCCGACGGCGACCGCCCCCGTTCCAGCGATGCTGATGCCAAGCGAGCCGATCTGCGATTGGTCAAGGACCGAGGTATCGAAGGCTCCGCTCGTCGCAACGTTTGAATCATCGACAATCGCCTCGATGGTATTGGCGATTGCGTTTCCAAACCCGGTCACATTGACCGCAACGATCCCCGAGCCGGCCACGCCAACTGTAAGAGCCATGATGGAGCTGCTGGTGTTGGCTGTTACGGACAACCCTGCGCCCGAATTTGTGTTCGTATAATTGCTCTTCGTGCCCGTTACGCCCGCCAGAACCGTGGAATTGACCACGCTGGCCTTCACCGTATCAGCGATCACGTTTCCAGAGATTACTCCGTTGACCGCGACAATGCCCGTTCCCGAAATGCTCACCATCATGGCCAGGATATTTGCATCCATGTTGATGGGCCCAACCGAACTGGCGTTGGACTGGGCGCTGCTGAATTCGCTTGCTTCGTTGCCCGTGCCCGCGTTTAGGTCGGCTGCCGGGGTATTCGGCTCCTTTTCTTCCGCATCGACGGTGATGTTGCCCGCCGCGTACACGGTGGAACCGGTGAGGTCCGCCGTGACGGTGTTGGCGATCCCGTTGCCCATGACCGAGACCCCGACTGCCACGATGCCCGATCCCGCAACGCTGAAGGAGAAGCCGCGAATGACGGATTCCGAGAGAGCCGCAACATCGAGCGTAGAGCCGGAGGAGACAGTCGAGCCATCGATTTCCGCGTGAATCGTATTTTTGATCACGTTCGTCGAGAGGCCCACGCCGACCGCGACGATGCCGGTTGCGGAGACGCCAAAGGCCAGGGAGTCGATGGTGGACTCGTCGGTGGCAGTCACGCTGAGCGCGCTCGTCGAGCCCGTCGTGGACACATTGGACGCCGTCGCGCCGTCGTTCAGGATCTCCGCCTCGGTGGTGTTGGTAATCACGTTCGCCGAGAAGGATGCCAGAACCGAGACCACTCCGCTGCCCGCGACTCCGCCCGTAAAGCCGTAGATGACCGACTCGTTGAGAGCCGTCAGATCCAAGGTGCCGCCCGAATTTACCGTCGATCCGACGATTTCGGCCGCGACGGTATTGGTGACGATGTTGGCCGCGATGATGGCATCGACGGCAACCACTCCTGTACCCGCGATGCTGATTCCAACCGAGCGGATCGACGAATCGTCGGTGGCGCTCTGCGTCATCTGCCCGCCCGAGCGAACCGTGGAGCCGGTCATCGTGGAGGTGATGGAAGAGGTGATTACGTTTCCGAAGAGAAGCGCGCTCACCGCAACCACGCCCGAGGCTCCCACGCCTGCCGAGATGGAAATGATCTCGTCGGTCGATTCAGAACTGAGCGTGACCGCCGCCAGCGGATTCGTGGTCGTGTAGGTGCCGTCCTTGTTGTCCTTCACACCCGCCAGGACCGTGGAGTTCGTTATGCCTGCCGCGATCGTGTTGGTAATTACGTTGCCTGTAACCGCTGCCGCCACTGCCACCGTGCCCGAACCAGAAATCTGCACGTTGACGGCCAGGATATTGCCGGTAAGGGCTACCGGCGAATCGTTGGTGGCGCTGTCTACCGCGGCCATATCCGACGCAGGAACGATCCAGGCGGGAATCAACGACGGCGCATCTTCCTCCGCCTTAACGGAGATGCTGCCCGCCGCGTTCACAGTCGAATGGCCTGTGATGTCCGCCGTGACGGTGTTGGCGATTGCGTTGCCCATGGCCCCGACCTGAACGGCCACGACGCCTGATGCCGAGACGCCCAGGGCGATGCCGCAGATAATCGGTTGCGAGAGGGCCAATACGTCGAGCGTCGAGCCGGAGGTGACGGTCGAGCCCCCGATACCCGCGTGGATGGAATTGGTAATCACGTTCGCCGAGATGCCCACGCCCACCGCGACCGTGCCGCTGGCCGCAACGCTGAAGGCAAAGGCGTCGATTGAAGACTTGTCGGTGGCATGAAGGGTGAGCGCGCCTGTCCCCAGCGTGGTCGCATTCGACGCAGTCGCGCCGTCGTTCAGGATCTCCGCTTCTGTGGTGTTGGTAATCACGTTCGCCGCGAAGACCACCCCGACGGAAACCGTGCCGCTGGCCGCGATTTGCGTGGTAAAGCTGTAGATGGTCGAATCGTTGAGGGCGGTTAGATCCAGGGAACTGCCCGAAATGACCGTCGATCCAACGATTTCAGCCGCGACGGTATTGGTGACGACGTTGGCCGCGACGATGGCCCCGACGGCAACCGTTCCAGAGGCCGCGATGCCCAATCCAACCGAGTTGATCAACGAATCATCAGAAGCACTCAGTGCCATCTGCCCGCCCGAATGAACCGTGGAGTCGGTGATTGTGGACTCGATGGAGGAGGTGATCACGTTTCCAAAGAGAAGCGCGCTCACGCCGACCGTGCCCGAGGCTCCGACGCCTGCCGTGATGGAGATGATCTTGTCTTCTGATTGGGAGGTGAGCGAGACAGCGGCGTTTGGGTTCGTGACGGTGTAGGTGCCGTCTTTGTTGTCCTTCACGCCCGCCAGGACCGTGGAGCCGGTGATCGCCGCCGAGATCGTATTGTGGATCACGTTGCCCGTAACCGCCGCCGCGACGGCAACCGTCCCCGAACCGGCAACGCTCACGTTCACCGCCAGGATGTCGGCGGTCAGGTCAATCGGCGAATCGTTGAGCGCAGTCTGCGCGCTCGCCGGCGGAGTCCAGAAGGGAATGACCGACGGAGCCGTCTCGCTCGCCGTGATGGTTGCGTTTCCGCCCGAGGTGACGGTCGATCCGTTGGTGACCTCTGCGCTGATCGTGTTGGCCACGGCGTTTCCGAGCGCCGAGACACTGACCGCCACGTTCCCCGACCCCGACACGCCGATGCCCACGGCGCGAATTATAGCCGTCGTCTCCGCGTCAAGCTCGAAGGTCGTCCCAGCGATTACCGTCGAGGCGTCAATATCGCTCTCGATGGTATTGGCGATCACATTCGCCGCAACCGCCGCGCCCACAGCCACGTTGCCCGCTCCAGCTGCACCCAGGGCCAGCGTATTGATGGTGGATTGGTCGTAGGCCCCGACAAGCACGGCGTCGGCAGCAGTCAGCGTGGAGTCATCCACTACAAGCGCCTCCACGGTGTTGGTCACGGTGTTCACTGTGATAGCCGCGCCCACCGCTACCTTCCCGGCGCCAGCCCCAGCCACGGACAAGTCGTAGATCTGCGAGGAGTCAACGCTGGGGAGCGTGAAGGGGGCATTGTTGAGATTGAGGCTAGACAGCGAGCTGCCCGTGGCGGGGACGAAGCCCGCAGTCACGCTGATGCCGCCATGGTCGCTCGTGATCTTGGAGCCGTCCACTACGGCTTCCGTGGTGTTATGCACGTCGGAGGTCGAAGCTGCAATGCCGACGCCCACCGATCCGGAACCTGCAAAGCCGCCCGCCACGGTGATCACCGTGGTATTGTCGGAGGCCGCGATGGTGACATCCCCGCCAGGCCCGTTTGCTTCGATCGTGGACACGCCCTCGACCTGCGCGGCAATCGCCCCTTCCGCCAAGCTCACGGCCACCGATCCGCCCAGCGCGAATTTGTCCCCGCCGCCGCCGCCTAAGGCGGCAGTCACCATGATCTCTTCGGAGGTGGCCTCGACGCTCACGCTGCTTCCGTCCACGGTCGAGTCGGTAGCGCCGGAATTCTCGACCGCTGCATTCACCGTATTGAAGTCGAGGTTGACCGCAACGGCCGCGCCGATCCCAGCGGTTCCGGTCGAGATGGCCACTCCGCCGCTCCCGGAAACGGCCACTTCCTCTTCTTTGGCGTTCAGCGAAAAAACCCCTGTCGAGACAATGGTGCTGCCCGCGACTGTCGCCTCGATGTCGCTGTCCAGGAAATTGAACGCGATGGAGCCAGCAACGGCGACTTTGGACGATCCCGCGCCGCCTACTGCCGCCGTCACCATCGTGCCGCCCTCCGTGGCGTTCGAGCTGAACGAGGAGGCGTTGATGGTCGATCCGGAGACTTCCGAAGTGACGTTCTCAAAAAGCAGGTTGACCCCGATGGCCGCGCCCAGGCCCAGGTTCTTTCCAATCGAGAGCGCACCGGCAAAGGAATAGATCGAGTCGTTATTGGTCGCCGCCAGATCCAGCTTGCCCGTGTTCAAGTAGGAGTTTTCCACTGCGGATGAGATCGTGTTGCTGGTGTAATTGACGCTGACCGTCCCGGCCCCGGCATATCCCGAACCACCCGCCGCGATGCCCGCCGAACCCGTCACATCGATCAGCAGTTCGTTGTTGGCGGCGTGAACGTCCATCTCGCCCGCCGAAGTGGAGAAGGCTGTAGCTAATGTCCCTACGTTGTCCACCGTGGAACTCGTAGTGGTCGCCGCGTAGGTGAACCCAATCCCCACACCGACCCCAGCCTTGCCGCCAAAACCGCCTGCGCCTGAGACCGCGACCAGCGTCGAATCGTCCTCCGCGTCCATGGAAACGAACGGCCCTGCTAGCCCCGTCCCGCTCACCGTTCCAGTTGTGTTCTCCAACTCGGTCGTGGTCGTGTAGGTAAGTACGTTCACGCCAACCGAGCCGCCGACTGCGTAGCTCTTCGTACCCGTCGCCGCAGCGAGACCCGCCGCCAAGGAAACTGTCCACCCGTCGCGCGTCGCGTCTTCCGACAGTGCGCCGGTGATATTGAGGTTATTGGGATTGAGGCTGCTGGCCCCAATGATTGAGGCATCCGTCGAGCCTTCCAGAAGATTCAAAGCAAACGCCCCGGAGACTGCCACGGAGCTGTTCTCCCCGGAGGCTTTTGCATATGCTCCGGCACCTGCGACCGTAAGGACGTTCGTATCGTTTTTGGCCGCAAGGGAAAGCGAACCGCCCACGGTGAGTTCAGGCGCGTCGGTCACCCATGCGTCCGCAGTGTCGTTGATGTAGTTGATCCCAGCCGAGCCGGAGATGCCCACACCTGCACTGGATTCGGAAGTGCCTTCGCCCTCCGAGTCGACATCGTTCGAGACGGTTGCTACATTGCCCTCTACCTTCTTGGCAGCGACCATCTGCTTGAGAACAGCATTCCATTTCGACTGCCAGTCTGTCAGAGCAGCGTTGCTGACCGATGAGCCATCCGAACCCTGCGTGCCGCCGGTCCCGGGATTCGTGGTGAGTTTGCTTCCCGAGTCTTCATCAGCCGGGTCCGACGAACCCGCAATGCTTCCCGCCAGGGCGAAGACGACGGCATTGCCTTCGTTGTCGCCGATCACCCATACATCGCCGCCCGAAGAGAAGGAACCCGCCGGAGCGGCTGTGCCTGTGAGGCTTCCAATCACTGCCTGGGTGTTCCGCACAAGGATATTAACGCCGGCCGACGCCCCAACCCCAGTCGCATCCGACTTTTCCACGTCGCCGTCCACCGTGATGAGGTTGGCCGTGTCGATCGCGTTCACCACCACCGAGCCGTCCTGTGGTGGAGTTACTCCAGTGCTGGAGACCAGGCTGGAGCCAACCTTAATGTACGCGCCGTTCTGAATCTCGGCCAGCGTCGTGTCCTTGACGTAATTGGCGGAGCCGGTTCCAAGGACACCTGCACTAGTGGCCGTGCCACCCGATGCGCCAATGTCAACGCCCAGCACGTTGGTCTCTGCGTCCACAAAAAGGCTGGACGCATTCACCTTCGCACCGACTGGGTTACTTTGTGTGGGGCCTTGAATCACCGCCTCGGTGTCATCCATGTAGAGAGAGACGAGCAGGGATACGCCCACTGCGTCCTTCCCCGAAGTGCCGGCGTTGGCTACGCCCGACAAAGACTTCAAAAACTCAGTGCGATCACTGGAAGTGATATCGATAAAAGGTAGATTAATGTTGCCGATAAAGTCAACGCTTTGATTATCATCCAGCGCCTGAACGATCACGCCGCCCGGACTGGTGGAATATGGACCTATCTGGTTGACCTGCGCCCCGCTATCAATCGTCGCGTCCGAGGTGTTCGCCAAGTAGAGGACCGTGACCGCCCCGGCGAGCGAAAGCTTGTCGCCGCTGGCGGTCGCCTGAGTCATGGTGGTGAACAGATCTTCACTGAGACCAAAGTCCCCAGTCATATAGGTTGTCAGAGTGGTAACAAAATCCTTGGCTCTCTGCTCAATAGGGTTGATCGCGGTCCAGTTCGGGTCGTTGGCGTAGTTGATCGAGTCAAGATCCAGAGAAGTGGACCCGCTGCCCGTGAATTTGTACCATGTTCCTGCGTCGCCGCCTCCGGTGTATCCATTGGCAACCTCAACGGTTTGGCCCGGTGTGACGGTCTGCAAATCTTGTCCGGTGCTGGTGGTATAAGTCGCATCTTCGGTGAGCGCCTGGTAGAGGTTCAAACCCCACGAGAAGGTGAAATCGTTCAGTGCCTGGGACTCGACCGTAATGGTGCCGGAGGCGTCCACCTGCGCGCCCGAATTGATATACGATTGCGCATTGTTATTGTTGTAATCGACTGCTACCGCAACCGAGCCAGAGAAGTTGCTCGAGTTGTTTTTCGCGGTATCCGGATTGTTCGCAACCGAGGAACTCGCGAATACGGACGGCGAGTAGGTGACTTCACTCATGATGTTGACATTGCCGGAGGTCGATACTTCTCTGGAGTTGGTACCGTCCCCAATGCGGGCCGTGGCCGAATCAAAATCGACTGCCACCGCGAATGCGGCCCCTACATCAAACGAAACATTCAAATCGGCGGGCGCATCGGCACCTTGCTCGGGTTCATTCCCGGTAATCCACGTTTGAATTTTTTGAATGATCGGGGTAATGGCTGCGGTCGCCTTACCGGTGATTGCACCCTTGGCGTCGTCAAGCGTATCTCCCTTCGATGCGCTCCCCACGCCGGCCTGCGCAGTGGTGCCGCTGCTGGTGGAAGGCAGAACGAAGAGTTTCGAGACCGGAATCACACCCTGAGTCAGGGTTGCTGCAACATCAACATCGCCCGTCGCCGACGCCGTGCCGTCCAGGTAGGAGTTAGTCTGGGAATCTTCAAAGCTGACGCCCGCCGCAACACCCACGGTGCCGTCCTTGCCCGCCGAGGAGCGAGCCAGGATGCGAGAGCTGTCCAACGTGTTGGAGATGACGTTGATGCCTCCATTCTTGACCGTGATATTGGCACTGTTCTCCACATTCGCGGTCGCATTGGAAACAATCACGCCCACCGCGACAGCGGCGGAAACGCCTTTGGCCGCGCTCGGATCGGCCACTACGTTCATCGAGTTGCTGGTTGTCGCCTGGACCGTTGCGCTGGTATTCGCGGTCACATCGCCGCCCATTTCAACCGTGGCGTCATTGAGCATGATGCCCACCGAAACGCCTGCCAGCTTCGCGTACGTGGTCGTGGCGGATTCGTTGCCAACCGTCGAGGAGAAAGCATTGAAAGCGCCGGAGGAGGTGATCATCGAACCGCTCGCGATGTTGATGTCCGCAGTCGCTTGCTCATACGAGACGGTGGCCTCGAAGGAGAGCAGTCCTTGCAGGACCGAGAGCGCCGTGTTGCCAGCCGAGTCGAGGTCCGCCGACAGCGACGACGATTCTGAAGTCGGGGTCGAGTCGTTGCCTGCCAATATCTTGTTGGCGTCCGCCGTGGCCGTGATGGACACGTTTCCGCCGTCGATCGAAGAGCCGCTGTTGATGGTGACGCCGACACTCGTCACAGCCACGTCCACCAGAGGAATGAAAAGGGCCGTCTGGTCCACCGCAGTGAGGGTGATAGCACCGTCGCCACTATCGGTGCCGCCTTTCGCCAAAAGAGCTGCGGTGAGGTTCGACGTAGTGTTGCCTAGCGTGATCTGATGGGCATTGAGGGTGATCGCCCCAGCCTTTGAGTTGGGGAGGGTGGTCAGGCTGGTGCTGACCGTGCCGGTGACATTAATCGAGTCGGCCTGCGCCCAGAGCGTATTGCCCTTAAGGGCTAGACCGCCCTCAATCGTAATGCTGGTCGAACTGATCGTGTTGGTGTTCAGGCTCCCTGGCGTTCAGGGTAAGGTTGGCGTCCAAGTTGCCAACCCCATTCAACGTGATCGTCGAGCCGCTGAGAGAGTTGCTAGTGTCGATGGTAAGCCCCAGCAAGCCTGTCTCCGAAACGGTTGTGGTGGATGCTGGAACCACCACGCTGGTAAAGGGGTCGGTCCAGGGCGTGCCATCTTGAATTGTCAGCGTCGAGCTGGATGCGGTTACGGTTATTGTGCTGACATCGCCCGACACACCGCTGTAAACGTAGTTATCTACGCTGGAAGTGCCAAGATTCACCGCTTCGTCCGCAGATGTGGAAAGGGTGGTGAAGGTCGCGCTCCCTTGCAGGTTCACGGTGCTGCCGGCCCCGCCATCTAAGCTCAGCGCTGCAGTGAATGGGCCGGTGATGCTGGGTGCCACATCGATGATTTCGTGGCCGGCTCCGAGGATCGCCAGAGACTGGATGCCGGTATCCATGGTGATCGTATCCGTGCCCTCCGACACGGTATACGCTGCTGCGCCGCTCAAGGCAGCGTCGGATGCGCTGTAGGCGAGGGTGAGGGTTTTGTTGAGGCTGACCTCGTTCACCGAGACGTTGTCGGGACTTGCGATGCTGGTGTAATGAATGGCATACGTGATGCCGTCTACATCAAGATCTATCGAGCCCGATCCAGTCGTAGCGAGGGGAGTGCAGGAAATAATCTGGCTGGTGACCCCATTGCCCGTATCTGCGGTGCAGATGATTTGATCGTTTCCGCTGCCGCCGTTGATGGTGAAGGTGCCATTCAGGTACTGCAGCGCACTCTGGTCCACCTGGAAGATGTCGTTGCCCGGTCCGCCGTTGATGGTCAGCGAAGATGACGCAGGGGCGAAGCTGATCGGGCTGAAGCTCCCGTTGGAGCTGCTGAGGAGCAGATTTCCCGAGTTGTTTGTGTCTTTGGCGAGGTTGAAGACAGCAAACTGCGGATTGGAGGCATCCGGCAGACTAACCACGCAGGTGACGGAGTTATCGGAGGGACCGGTAAACGTAACGGGACTCGGTGCTTTCGCGCCCGTGGTGGCTGTCCAGCCCGAAACCAGCATCGTATCGCCGCTGACGTTCGCCTCAAGGCCGCCTTTCTGCATCTTCGCGGCAAGCTGGTCCAGCACGTCTTCCAGAGACCCTGCCGCCACTGTAACGGAATAATTAGTGACAACGGTGGGATTGGTGCTCTGGACAACGCCGACCGTCCACGTATCGCCCTGCACAGTGGTCCCGGCAAAGGTCAAGGTCGCGGTGTTGTTCGCATCGTAGGAGTAACTTCTCGCTGCCGCCGTGGATTGATCGAGGATCGAGTCGATGCCCGAGAAATTGACCACGTTGCTGTCGAGTTGGATGGTGCCTGAGCTAGTCCCGGAGATGGTGGTCTTCGCCGCATTCTCGCTGACGCTCGCAATCGTCAGGCTGGCCGTCCCGGCATACGGCCCGGAGGGACGACCGCTGATCGAGCCACTCACCGAACCGCCAGCCGCAAGGGTGAACGCGCTGTCGCTGTCCGGCGTCCCGCTCAGGTATTCAAAGTTTTGGAAGGTGACAGTATGCGTGAAAGGAGAACCCGCAGAATAAGAATAGACGGCATCGCTGGTAATCGCGTTGGTTGGAGCATACGTGCCCGTGAGCGTGCCCGCATTCTGGCCGATTATATCCCAAGTGTTCGTGGTATTTGCCAGGCTCGCGCCGTCCTCCACATCGTAGCCCGTCAGGGTGTTGGCCGTCGAAGTGGTTCCTCCAATGACCGCGGTGATCCCATTGATCCCCAGAACACCCGTGGCGCTGCCCACCCCGGTGTTAGTGGTCGCCCCGCTATTGATCGTCGATTCGACGTCCATGTCTCCCAGGCCGAGGTACACGGCGGTCGTATAAGCGGAATAATCCAGTATGTTCGCTCCCGGCCCGCCCGTGATGTACCCATTCAGGGCGCCTTGATCCAGGAACCTGAAGGTGTTGGTTCCCTTGCCACCAATAATGTTCCCGATGCTCCCGGATATATTGAGCGTGCTGCCGCCCGAGGACGTAACCGACACGGAACCGGTCGCGGAGATGACGAAGATAAGGTTCTGCGTTACGGCGGAAAAATCTAGCGTGTCTGTCTTTGGGAGGCTGGACTCGTTGATCGTGTAACTTCCCCAATCGTTATTGAAGGTATAGTAGTCGTCACCGGAGCCTCCAACTATGGTGCCCACTCCGTTGCCGTTCGCGAGTGCGAGCTGTCCGGTCGGAGTCCCAATGGGACCCTCTGTGACGGAGATCGCATTATTTGTCGTCGCCGAACCAGAACTTCCCAAAGTAATGGCTAGAGGACCAGTGGAGGCCGAAAAATCAAGCGCGTCATTGGTGCTTTGCGGGTTTTCACTTATGGTTGTAGTGGTTCCCCATTGGTCTGGAATGCCGAAGGTTTGGTTGACCGCTCCGGTGATCGCGTTGGGCACAGCGCCCCCGATGACCGCCGATATATTGGTTAATACCGAACCCGATGCGACATTCGGCGCGCTCCCTGTGGCGAGGTTCACCGTGAGCGGATTGCCGGCCGTGTAAGAAGGGCTACTCGTTGGGGTAAAGAGCGAGTAATCGAGAGTGCCGCCCATTACTTTGCTTTCGGTGATCGTGGCCGAGCTGCTCGACAATGGATTTAGGACAAACCTGTCCGTGCCGTTGCCTTCAAGAGTATCGCTTCCAGTGCCCTGGTAGAAGACGTTGTTTCCAGTGCCTCCGATCAGCGTGTCGCCTCTGCTGCCCGCGGTCAGCACGTTGTCGCCTAAGCCGCCAATGACCTTATTGAAATCACTGATGCCGCCCGTCCCCGTCGCCGTGCCGATCGCCAGATTGACCGCCACGCCGGTCGTGTAAGCGGAGAAGTCCAGCGTGTTGGTTCCGCCGGAGCCGCCGTCAACGCTCCCGCTGAGCGAAGCGCCGTCCTCGAATTTGACTGAGTTGACGCCCTTGCCCCCAATGAGGTTTGTTACGTCGGCGTCGGCGTTGACGGTGAGTGTGATGATTCCGTCGGTCGTCGTAATGGAGCCGTCGGCGTTGACGGTCATGGTGAGAGCGCCGGTCACTTTCGAGAAATCCAGCACGCCCGATGAATCGGTTGCCGTCCCTTTTTGCCCGTTCTCCGTGAAAACGATATTGTCGTTGCCGGAGCTGACCACTACATTGGTGAAGCCGCTGACGCCCTGCGTCCCGGTCGCCGTCCCGCCCGCAAGATCCACTGTAGCGCCGGTCGTACAGGCGGAATAGTCGAGGGTGTTCGTCCCCCCAACCCCGCCATTGATCGTCCCAGCGAACGAAGCGCCGTCATCGAAGACGACCGTGTTGTTGCCCGTGCCGCCAGTGATCTGCGACGTGCTGGCGCCGACTGTGATGGTCGTGGTCCCGTCCGTCGTCGTTACGGAGCCGTCGGTGTTGACGGTCATGTTGAGATTGGCGCTCAAGAACGAAAAATCGGCCTTGCCTGCCGTATCCGTAACCGCCTCCTTACTTCCGTTCTCCATGAACGTAACTGTAGAGCTGCCCGAACCGGCTACAACACCGGCAATGTCGCTGACGCCCAGCGTCCCGGTCGCCGTCCCGGAGGTCAGGTCTACATTCACGCTAGCCATATAGGCGGAATAGTCCAGGGTGTTCGTCCCTCCGACACCGCCAACGATGGTCCCGTTCAAGGTCGCGCCGTTTTGGAAGACGAAGGTATTGTTGCCGGAGCCGCCGATGATCTTCGACGCACCGGCACCGGTGGTGAGGATGATGCTTCCGTCCGTCGCCGAAACGGTGCCGTCGGTATTCACAGTCACGTTGAGAGCGGCGCTCACGGCCGAGAAATCCAGCACGCCGCCCGCATCGGATGCAGTATTCTCGCTCCCGTTCTGTGTGAAAACAACTTTGCTGATGCCGCTGACGCCCAGCGTCCCGGTCGCCGCCCCGGTCGCAAGGTTTACCGTCACGCCAGCCGTGAAGGCGGAATAATCAAGGGTATTCGTCCCCCCTCCGCCGACGATCTTCCCGTTAAAGCTCGCGCCGTTTTGAAAGACAAACGTATTGTTGCCTGAGCCGCCGATCAGTTCCTGCATATTGGCGGTCGCCGAGAGCGTATCTGTGCCGTCCGTCACCGAGACTGTGCCGTTAGAGTGAATCGTGAACGTGAGGTTCGCCGTGACGGCTGAAAAATCCAATGCGTTACCGGTCCCAGTGGCCATCCCGGTCTCCGTCACCGTGTCGCTGCCCCAGCCATTGTTGAAAATAAACCGGTCGTTGCCGCTGGTGCCGGTCAGGTTCATATTCGGCGAACTGGCGACAATATCGGCAAGCAAGTAGGTGTATCCAGTGGTCACGTTCGATCCCAGCAGCGCGGATGCTGCAATCGGACCCGTCGAGTATCCAAGCGTCCAACTTCCTCCCTCGGCGGCCGAACCGACATCCTGCGTGGCTGCGGCCACGTTCGCGCCCGTGAGCGCGGACAGTCGCTGGACAAATTGCGTCCCTTGCGCGCTCCCCGCAACGTCGCAGCCATAGAGAACAATGGACGCATTGGGTGCGAGCGAGGCCTTCCACTGAGAGATCTCCGGCGCCATTTGCGTCAGGTCTTCATTACTCAGTTGGGTCGTGCCTACGGTGATCAGGCCAGCCGCGCCGTGCGAGATAATGTCCACCGAACCGACATTCTGGAACTGCGCCAGGGTCTGGGTGATCTGGTCCACGCCGTTCTTCAGCGGATTCAGAGTCACCACCACCAGGCTCTGATCCCCGGCCGCAATCTGGCTGGCGTTCTGCTGGCTCAAATTGATGGTCGTCACGCTCTGCCCGGTCTGCTCCGCCGTCTGCACCAGATTCTGGACCAACTGCGAGGAGTTGGCCACGCTCGGGTCCACGAAGACGATCTTGGGCCCCGAGGTGGACTGGGACTGCGTCGAAGACGCAACTATGGCGCTGGGGGCCGCGGTTGTGGCCGCCGCGCCCTGGAAGGCAAGTGTTGCCGGATTTTGAGCAGTCTGTTGAGCCTGCCCGCCCGACTGGACCTGGTACGACAGAGTGGTATTTGGGTTCGCCGGAGCGGCTACCGCATGGATGGGAGGAATAAATACGTTGGCCGAAGGCAGAATGCGCTTTTCCAGCATTTCAAAGCGCATGGCGCGCCGCGCGCGCTTTTCCTGCCGATTTGCAGGCTTCTTTGCACGAAAGATTTCCAACAGATTGCTAGACATGGATGCACCCTCGCATGGGTCGGGACCGGTTACACTACCTGGCAAGCCAACCATTGATCACGATGAGATCGTCTTCGGACAGCGTTCCTACCGCTTTTTTCAGTTCCAGGGTATTCATGACGTAGTCGTACCGGCTCAGGGAAAAATCGCGCCGGTAGAGGTAGAGGTCCCGGGCCGCGTCCAAGACCGCGAGGCTGGTGTAAACTCCTGATCGGTAGCCCAGTTCCTTCGCGTCGTAAAGTTCCGTCTGCGCATGGATCGACTCCTTCAAGGCATTGGCCCTGCTGATGGCCGTCTTCACCCCGGAAAATGCCGTACTCACCTGCAAGACCACGTCACGTTTCTGCTGTTCCAACGCCTGCATGCTCTCCATGTAGCGGTACTTCGCCTCGCGTGTCTTCGACCGCGTGGCGCCACCTTCGAAGATCGGAACGTCGATGTTGAACGCCACATCTCCGGTATCCACCGTGGCCCCGCCGCCGTAGAGTGACCCGCCCATATTGTTCTGGTTGAACTGGCTCACCATGTTGAGCGTCGGCAGGTGGGCGGCTTTTTGGAGGTTGATCTCCTGCCGAGCCGTTTCCGTTTCAAACCGGCGGCTCTTCATTTGAAGGCTCTTTTCAAGCCCCGCGTTCGTCCATTCTTCCACCCCGGTTGGATCGGGCGCGACGAGAGGAAGGTCCTCCTTGAACCGATCCGCTCTCAAAACCGGCTGTCCGGTCATGGTGGCAAGAGCCTGAAGCGCGTTCTGGTACTCATTCTCAGATTTCACAAGGTTCGCTTCCACCGAAGCCAGCCTCGCCTTGGCATCATAGATGTCTGTATTGGGGGCAAGGCCGCTTTTGTAGCGCGAGTCTGCCCGCTCAACAAAGGCCTCCACATCCTTTTTCTCTTCCTTCACGTAGGCAATGTTGTCGGCGGCTGTCTGGGCAGCCACGTAGGCCTTGGCAAGGCGAATGATGAGGTCCTGCTTGGCGAGTTCGAAATCCACGTCCGCCTGCTTGAAAACCTGCTTCTTCTGGCGCAGTTGCACAAGCAGAGGGAACCGGAAAAGAGGAACGGTCAGCGTCGGGCCGAATGTGGTTGACAGGTAAGTGGACGCCCCATGGGCGAAGACCTGGTTTTCACTGCTGACGACATCCTGGCGCGTCTCCGTAATGTTCGATTCGAAGTCCACGTTCGGCCAGAGAGCCGCATACGCCTGCTTGAGGCTCTCCTGTTGAGCCAGCCGCTCGAAGCCGGCACCCTTGTACTGAGGGTCCTTGTCGATCGCAAGCCGGTACAGTTGGATCAGATCCTCTGCCTGGGCGGCCGCAGGATGGAAGATTATTGCCGATGAGAGCAAGGCGAACGCCGTGCAGAAGATCCAAAAGCCTCCAAATACCTTCTTCATAAAAACTCCTTTCAACGAGGACTCGCTCCCACTAACTGCCAAAAGTGAGATTTTCTGGCTCGGCATTAGCCCGCCGCGGTGTTTTCGTCTATCCAGATCAGTGCTCCTTGAACTGGAAACGGGGGTGCAGCGGAACAAAAGGGTGGTTGGGGAGGGTTTGCATCTTGGCTTCCCAAGGTTAGGTCTCGGTGGAACAAACCGCCCGGCAACGACGGAATGGCGCAAATTCTACGGCTTAACAAAGATCCCGGTGCACACGTCGCTCTTGCTCGCGACCGAGTTGGTCGAGCACGGGGTTCGATAGCAGCGGCAAGCGCTGACCTCCTCGCGGAGCATCTTCCCCGCTGGGACTGACCAGCCTTTTCTCCATCACCCGGCGTTCAAACGGCCCGGATTAATTTCTATAGCCGCTTATCTTCGCCATTAGCCCCGCACTTCCGGTGCCGCGTTGTTGATTAGCGATTGCCTGGTGACCTTTTTTGGGGCACTCGCATTCTCCACTATTAGAGGGTAAGTTTGCAAGTGAAAAATTTATCCATAAATTGGAGTTAATTTCTCTTGAAAATAACTCTTCTATTGCTGAAGAGTAGTGAGTGGGAGCCGGAACCATGCCTTGCACCCTCTCCGCTGACGAGCGGGAGCCGTTCCACGATGACTTGCTTCCTTGTTGCGGGCCTTGGCGGAACCGAGCCTTTCATGTAAATTTCAAGTAATGAAAAACAATTCAACTCGTTCTTAATGAACATCTTGCTGGAGAACAACGGGAATCTTCCGGACCCTACCGAGGTGACGTGTTTTAGAACTCGACATATGAGATAGCCTTTGCTAAATTAAAATGCGGACGACGCAAGAAATTCAGCTGCGCCTCTGTTATGATCGGATGTCGGTTGTATTTCTGCCATTTACGTCAGGAGACATTTGTGACTGAGAACACATCGCAACAGGTTAAGGTTCGTTGGGAAAACGCCGCCACCCAGAGCGTTTACTCCAACGTTTGTAATGTCGCGGGAACCCGCGAGGAGATTGTTCTTCTCTTCGGAATGAATCAGGCGTTCAACGCGACGGATAACGAAATGACCATCCAGCTTTCGAGCCGGATCATCATCAGCCCATTTGTCGCCAAGCGGCTCGCGCTACTTCTCAATAACGTCGTGAGCGACTACGAAACCAAATACGGAACCCTGGACAAGTAGGTCATCACGAGGAGGCCGAAGGCGAGCTTCAGAAATTCCGGGCAATGCTTTTCAACACAGCCGGGCGTCGCGGGCGGGGCTTGCAGGCCGCGCTGTGCGTGGAATCTTTCCTTCAAAAGCATGACCGTGAAAATCCCTGGGATCTGAAACAAGCCTATCCGGCTTTTCGTCCGATCGTTTTTGATCCGTCCCTACTATTTGCGACATGGCCTTCGCGCCTCTCCACAAACAACGCGAAAAGACTGTGCTCCCAGATTTTTTCTGCGGGGAATAATGCCACCAGCCACGGTTCATTGTGACAGTTGCTATAGTGTCACAAACGCTTCCCAAGACTAAGCACTGCCGCGATATGATCGGTCCTTGTAGAAATAAAGAGTTCCGATGATCCGTTGGCTGCTTCAGTTCGCGCTTTGCCTCATTCTCTGCCCGTTGCTCGCGGCGCAGCAACTTCCGGTTCCTGCGAAGGGTAGAGCCTCCAACCTTGGCGACAATGCGAAAAGCACGCCTTCCGCAGCGGAAAGCCCTTTGCCGGATGTCACGACTCTCATTCAACAGGCAATACTGCAACAACGATTCGCGGAATCCAAGGAGCAGGATTATGTCTTTCGCGAAGATACCAATGACATCCGGTTAAGAAAGGAATGCACATGGGCGCCAAAGTGTCCTGCTCCATTCGGCGTTCCAGGAGTGAAAGGGGTCGGTTTTCAAGTAGTCCAATATACGGAACACCATTTCGAGATATTTTGGCTCGACGGGGTTCGTGTCGCTCGTGTCTTGCCATCCTGTGATTGTAAGTCAATAGGAGGACCGGTAGACACTTTTATCAAGGATATCCCTATATCCGATAGCGAACTCGCCGTTGAAAACCAACGCGTCGACCGCGAAGTTGCTGAGGCCAGAGCGCTCCATGCACAGGGAAAGGATGCTCGTTCCCCCGATGATCCGCCGCAGATACGTCTTTCCAGAATGCTTGAGCTGTGCACCTTTTTAAACCCTCGTCGCAAAGTCATAAAAGGCCGCCCCACTATTTTCCTTGACTTTACGTTGAACCCCGTCGCAAAACCCGTGAGCGCAAACGAAGCTCTCCTCAAGTTTTTCTCGGGTACGGTTGGAATTGATGAGGAGGACCGTTCAGTTCAGCAAGTAGAAGGCAGATTTTTTGCCGATGTGAAGTTAGACGAGGGAAATATCAAGATCCGCAAGGGCACACGGGTGACAATCACCAACAGGCGGGTGGACAAAGGCATTTGGTTGCAATCGAGGTTGGATGCGTGGGGTGAGGGGCGCTATTTCGCATTCGCAATCGACGGTGCTGGACATATTTTTACCGGAAGCTATCGCAAATTCCACGCCACCAGCAGAATTTTGTTCGGATCGGAAGGCGCGCCAACTGATTCTCCGGCGCAGTCCACACCCAATCCTCCTCTTCAACCCAATGAATAAGGAAAGAGTTTAATAATCAAAGTCCGCGAGTTAGCGGCAGTTCATTCCACTTATAACATGCCGCCGCGGATCAGGCTGTTCTGGATGTTCACCTCCCGCCGCAGCGCGCCCAGAGCTGCTCGATGTAACTGTCGGTCATTCCGGCGATGTAGTCGGCGACGGTGCGGGTCAGGCCTTCAGAGGAAATCTGCGCCTGATCGTCATCGGGCATCAGGCTGGGATCGTTCATCAGCACGGCAAACAATCCCTGGACGACTTCCGTGGCATGGAGGTGAGTTCCCTTCATATCGGGAGATTCGTAGAGGCCAGTAAAGAGAAACTTCTTGGCTTCGGCACGGGCGGCTTCCATCTCTGGGCTGAGCGCGGCGATGCGATGCGGCGCGCGGCGCAGCTCTTCCACCGTGGTTACACCTAACTGGGAGGCCTGGCGGATGGTCTCTTCCAGCAGATCGGTGACCAGCGCGTTGAGCAGGCGCTTCAGGCTTTCGTAAATGGCCGGCTTGGGCTGCGCGGCGGGGAAATCCGCGCATACGGCATCGTGGAAGCCGCGGAAGAGCGGGACGCCCGCCCGTACCTGATCCACAGTGAGAATGCCGGAGTCGAGGCCGTCGTCCAGGTCGGCGGTGGTATAGGCGATCTCGTCGGCCAGATCGATCAGTTGGGCTTCGAGGGGCGGAAACTGGTCGAGGAAGTAGTCGGCCAGTTCGGGATGCTCGGCGGCGGAGTAGTCACGGGAGTGCTTGACGATGCCTTCACGGACGCCGAGGGTGAGGTTGAGTCCGCGAAAGCCGGCGGATCGCTCTTCAAACCAGGTCACGATGCGCAGGGCGTGGAGGTTGTGGTCGAAGCGCAAGCCGTGGCCGCGCAGGCACTGGTCGAGGGCCTTTTCACCGGCGTGGCCGAAGGGCGGGTGGCCGATGTCGTGGACCAGCGCGAGGGCCTCGGAGAACTCGCTGTTCAGGCCCAGAGCGCGGGCGGCGGTACGGGCGATCTGCGCTACCTCTAATGTATGGGTCAGGCGGCTGCGGAAGTGATCGGAAGGCGAGTCGGCGGCCAGACGGGCGAAGACCTGCGTTTTGCCGGCCAGACGGCGAAAGGCGCGGGCGTGAAGGACGCGGGCGGCATCGCGGGCAAAGGGTGAGCGATAGGGGTGGGGCGGGTCCGGATGGGCCCGGCGGGTGAGTTCGCCTTCTGAAGAAACGGCGAGTGTGCCGAGCATGATTAGGGGCAGATTGTGCTCCGGGTTGGTCATAGGTTCATCCTAAAAACAACACTCCGCATTTTGCACTTCCACCTCGGTTATACCGCAATCGGGAATCTTTCGCCGAAAAATGAGCAAATGCGAACGGTATCGTGATCCATGGGAGTTATAAAGTGCACAGGATGGAGTAGACATTTCCTGTGAAACGAGCGTAGGATGCAGCCGGGATGTTCAGATAGGGTTGTTGCGGGCGGCAGGTTTCGCGCTGAATAGGTGGTTGAAAGGTCAGATCGGAGGCAAGCATGAAAGCGATCAAGAGCGTTGGGTTGTTTTTGCTGGCATTGGCGGTTTTGTCCGCGTCGGGCTGCGGACGGCACTCGTCGAGCGAAGTGTATACCATGATTGTGACGCGCTCAACGCTGCCCTACTGGCAGACGGCGGCGGCGGGGTTCAACAAGGCAGCGGCGCAATACGGCGTGAAGGCCAAGGTGGTGGGGCCAGAGAATTTTGATCCGCAGGCCGAGCTGGCCGCGCTGCACGATGCGATTGCGTCCAAGCCCTCGGGGATACTGATCTCTGTGGTGGATGTGACGCTGCTGCAGTCGGAGATTGACGCAGCGATGAACGCCGGAATCCCTGTGATCACGGTGGATTCGGATGCGCCGGGCAGCCGGCGGCTTTACTTTATCGGGACCAACAACGTGGAGTCGGGGCGTCTGGGCGCACGGCGGGTGATAGAGAAGCTGGGCGGGCGGGGCAATGTGGTTTTTTTCACCATGCCCAACCAGCCTAATCTGGAGGAGCGGCTGAAGGGCTTCAAGGAGGTCTTCGCGACGCGGCCGGATATTCACATTGTGGACGTGGTGGATACCAAGGGCGATGCGCGCTACGCCTTCGATTGGACGCAGGAGTCATTGGCACTGGCTGGAGACAAGAAGGTGGACGCCTATGTGAGCCTGGAGGCGGCCTCGGGCAAGGCGATTGCCGATGCGCTGAAGCGGTCGAAGGTGACCGACCGGCTGCTGGTGGCCTGGGATGTGGACCCGGATACGCTGGCCGACATCAAGGACGGGGTCATTGATTCGACTGTGGCGCAGAAGCCCTTCACCATGGGCTACATCGGACTGAAGGCGCTGGACGAAATCTATCACAATCCGCCCAAGTCGCTGACCAAAGACTACAGCGCGAACTCTTTTGCGCCTTATCCGGTCTTTGTGGATACCGGAACTTCGCTGGTGGACAAGACGAATGTGGACAGTTACATTGACACGGCGGCGGAGGAAGCCAAGTAGGTCCTCGATTTTGGCGTAACGTTTCGGTTTTTTTCATCAAGGGCAGGCTCTGTTGCAACGTCATGCCCTTCCTAAGAATTTTCCGCTGCCTGATAATTCCCATCACCATGTATTTTGCAAGAGCTTGTCGGGCTGAAACTCTCTGCCCTCATTGGAGCTTGTCCTACTCCGGCTTGACCGAGCCGGTGGCGCTCTCCTGCTTGGCCAGCTTGACGCGGGCGGAATCCAGCTTCTTCTGCACTTTGGCTTGCTCGGCGGGGTCGATGTCGGCGGGGGAGGACTTGGCGAATTGCTGGAGGGAAATCTCCCACTGCGCGGCGGCCAAGCGGATGCGGCCGGTCTTCTCGTAGAGCTCGCCCAGGTGGTCGTGGACGCTGGGGTCGCTGGAGTCACGCTCGACAGCTTGGCGCAAGTACTGTTCCGCCGACTCGTAATCGCCCATCTTAAAGTAGACCCAGCCGAGCGAATCGAGGAATGCGCCGTTCATCGGCTCCAGATCGACGGCCTTGCGAATCATCTTGAGAGCTTCCGGCAGATGAGTGCCGCGGTCGGCCATCATGTAGCCGAGATAGTTGAGGGTCATGGCGTTGGCGGGGTCCTGCTCCAGGGCCTGACGGAAGAACTGCTCGGCAGGCTCGTAATGCTTCTGGCGCTCGGCCCATTCGCCGCGCAGAAAGAGCAGGTAGGTGCGGTCCTCCGGCTTGGTGGTCATTGTCTCCGCTTTGTTGATCGCCTCTTCGGCCTCCTTCCAGCGATGGGCTCGAACGTACATCTGGGCCAGATCCAGCCAGACGGGGCGATCCTCGCTGGTATTGGCCAGCAGGCTTTTGGCCAGCGCAAGGCCCTCGTCGGCTTTGTTCAGATCGATCAGTTCGCCAGCCAGCATCAGCTTCAGGTCGCGATCCTTGGGGTTGGCCTCGACGGCCTTGCGGGCGATCTCGACGGCCTTGTCGAATTGCTTGTCGTCACGCAGCGTGTCCACCTCGAATTGGTAGCCGCGCACCGCCTGCTCGCCGCCCAGGTCAATCAGCTTCTGATAGGTGGCAATCGCCTCGGTGTTCTTGTTCTGTTCGTGATAGACCGTCCCCAGCCGCTCCAAAAAGATGGCGCGATTGCTCTTTTCCTCGTCGGTATAAGCGCCGTTGGCGTGGCAGGTCAGTTCCACCATCTTCTCGTAAACCTGGGCGGCCTCGTCGTAGCGGCCCAGCACGTCCAGCAGCAACCCTTCGTTATAGCCAATCTCCAGCAGCAGTCCCAGGTTGTAGTTGGAATCATGTGCCTCGGCGGGGGCCTTTTTGCGGGCTTGGCGAATGCTGGTGAGCGCGTCTTCATATTTCTGTTGGCGGCGCTCGATCTCGCTGATATGCACCAAGGCATCCACGTCGTCCGGGTCGGCGTCGTTCAGCTCACGATACTGCTTGAGCGCTTCGTCGAGCTGGTTGTCTTTAAGAAGCGATTGAGCGAGCGCATCCCGTGTGCGCAGGTCACCCGGCTCCATATCCTTGGCGCGCTGATAGGCGGCGATGGCCTCCTTGAACTTCTTCAACTGCTCATACGTGCCGCCGAGAGCGTTCTCCATCTTGGCCGTGCGGTCGGTGACTGGAACCGCCTCGATAACCTTAGCCGCCTTATCCATATCGTTATTTTCGGCATAGAGGCGGGCCAGATTGAGCACCACCTCTTCGGAATCCGGCTCGATGGCCAGTGCCGCTTCGAACTGCGCCACGGCCATTTTGGCGTCATGCTTGACGGTATAAAGCTGGCCCAGCGTTACGCGATCCTGCACGCTGCTTGGCCGGAGCGCGACAATCTTCTCGAATTCGGTAGTCGCCTGATCCAGCGCGTTGCCGGTGGGAGAGGCCGCGGGGGAGATATTTTGCCCTTCGCTCAGCGCGCGCAGATAGATGCGCCCCAGCAGTTGGTGTGCATCGACATTCTCCGGCTGGCTCTTCAGCAGCTCGCGCACGCTGCTCTCCGCCTCGCGCAGGCGGCCGGCGGTGAAGTAAAGGTTGGCCAGCGCCAGGTTCAACTGCGCGGAATTCGGGTCGGCGTTCAGCGCCAGCTTGTACTCCTCGACGGCCTGTGTGACCAGTTCCGGATGCCCTTGGGTGATGGCATCCTCTGCGTAACTGCCAGCCAGCGCGGCGTGATAGTAGGCCTGGGAGCGGTCAAGAACCGGCGCGGCAGCCTTTGCGGGAGCAATCTGGATGGGGCTGGCGACGGGCGCGGGAGCGGTCTGGGCGCAGGAGGGCAGAGCCGTCAGCGCAAGGGCCGTTGCAGCGGCGAAGGTGAAACCGAGGGGCATTAAACGCGTATTTTTTATCATCATCCTGGGGATTCCGCGCCTTTTCAGCCCGTCTGTCGGGAGGATTATTCTCCCCTTCAAGGCCAAAAGGCAGCGCAGGCAGCCGGTGAGAGCAACTCTGCCTACTGTACAGACGATTCTAATTGCCAATAGGCTTGCGCGGGAGGTCTGTTTGCGGCATTTTTCCTGTGGGTGATCCGAAATGAGGCTTAAATTGCAATTGTGAATGGAAAATTACGGCGGAAGGTACGGAGGGAGCAGGGCCTTTAGGCCCCTGAATGAGTACAAATTTGATGGGGCTTTAGGCCCGGACCCTCAGCGCCGCGCCTTGATAAACTCCACGCGGCGAAAGCGCAGCGCCGTCCAATCTTCGTCGATGGCCACGGCGCGCACCGTGTCAAAGCCACGAGCCTTCAGCGCATCCCAGCCGTTATCGCGATTGAAATCGCACGTGTACTTTTTGGACGTGCCTTTGGGATAGGCGAACCAGACCGTCGCATCGCCCAAGGCGCGCGTGGCCACCGGCCCAGCCAGCGTGTCCACATCGCTTTTGCGCGTGACAAAACCAAGGAAGAAGTCGATGCGCGGAACGGACTCGATGTGGTGGTGAATGGTGAGGACGGGAAGGCGCGCAAGCACCGGCTGAAAGCTCTCCGGCGCATGCAGAACGAGGATCTCCTGCTGATCCTTGAGGTTGAGTTTTTCAAAGATTTCTGTCATGGATTCTCATGGTAATCCATTTTTAGAAATAATCCGCAAAAGAGGAGCTACGCTGGAGAAAAATCACAGCGATTGGGTTGCATTCAGCCCTTTGAATAAAAAAACTCGATCCCCGCGCCGCAAACAGCGCAACGCGAGGATCGAGGAGTCCCGGCAGTACTTGTTTATTCAGAGGAGCGAAAGCTCACTTCCACATCCACTTTCACGGTGCTCGTTCCCGAATCGAATCTCCAGCGGCGCACCGCCTCCTCTGCGGCGGGAACCAGGATGCTGTTTCCGTTGATCCCCTTGGCGTCCAGGACCTTTCCTTTGGCATCGACGGTGGCTTCCACTTTCACGGAACCGGTGATTTTCATGCGTTCAGCCAGCACGGGATACGCAGGAGTGATCCGAACCAAAACATCACGTTCCTCTGCGGCGCTGGCTGGAAGAGCCAGCGCAACGATGATCGCCAGCGCGGCTGTTTGGATCAGCCTTGCCAGGGCTTGCCGCGCTTTCCCCTTGGTAAGGCGTGAGTAGATAAACTGCATGGTCCCTCCGTGAAAATTGATCTCATTTTCTTTATCGGAGGTATGCGGAAAATCATTAGAAGTTTCCAATAGTTAATTCCACAATATGGTACATTCCAATGCGGCATCGAAACCGCTGTCCAATCTTCAAACGTAAAACCACAGCTCAGCTCGGAGGCTCTGACCTACCCGTCATGCCCATTCAAAACTTAGACTTCATCAGGATTTTCTAGCCTTCCAGCTTGTAGCGGGTCTCGGCGAGGCGATAAAGTCTACGCCAGAGGAAGCGGTTCATGGTGACGACGATGGCGGCCAAAAGGACCGTCGCCATGATGAGCGAAGAGAGCTTGCCGTTCGCGCCGAGGGCGGCTTGGATCTGAGCGCCCAGGCCGACGGTCTGCAGGGTGCGGCTGCCGTATGCGCCGTACTCGGCCAGGATGGAGGTGTTCCAAGCGCCGCCCGAAGCCGTGACCATACCGGTGATGAGATAGGGGAAGATTCCGGGCAGAATCAGCCGGGTCCAGCGCTGCCAGCGGGTGAAGTGATAGACGGCGGCGGCTTCCTTGAGGTCGGAGGGGATGGCCATGGCTCCGGCGATCACGTTGAAGAGCACATACCACTGGGTTCCCAGGAGCATGAGGCCGACCGCGCCATAGCCGAGACCGATGCTGTGCTGGAGCATGAGGACCATGAGCACAGGAAAAAAGGCCGAGGCGGGGATGGCAGCGACGATCTGGGTGATGGGCTGGAGGACGCCGGCGAGTTTGGGACTGGAACCGATGGCCACGCCGACGGGGATGGTCCAGAGAGCGGCGATGACGAGTGTAGCCATGACGCGCGCGAAGGTGGCTCCCGCGCCCAGAAAGAGCAGGCGCAGATCGGCGGCGGTGACGTCGCGGAGCAGATGAATGGCTTGTCCGGTGGTCCAGAGCAGGACCAGTCCGGCGAAGATGCCGATCAGGATGGGCCAGAATCTTCCGCCATGGGGCGCGTCGTCATCGATGGGCCGGATGTGGCGGCATTGCGGCGAGGCGGCCAGGTGGTGGTAGATCTGCTCCTCGACGCGATTGAAGGCGCGCGAGGGCAGGCGCAGCAGCAGGCTGGGCGCGCTGAGCAGCGTGAGGATCGGCGAGGTGACGCGGGAGGCTGATTCCGTCTGCTCGAATTTGAATTTGTCGCTCCAGGCGATCAGCGGACGCCAGATGAGCTGGTCAGTGGCGACGATGATCAGCACGAGTACAGCCGATCCCCAAAAGAGAGCGTGCTTGTCAACCGGTGTGGAAGTGGCGGCGCTGGAGAGATAGCTGCCCAGGCCGGGCAGGCGGAAGTCGTGCTCGCCGAAGGTGAGCATCTCGCAGGGGATCAGGACAAACCAGCCGCTGGCCACTGAGACGATGGAATTCCAGATCAGCCCGATGGCCGAAAATGGCATTTCGAGCTGCCAGAAGCGCTGCCATGCAGAGTAGCGGTAAATACGTGTGGCTTCAATCATCTCCCGCGGAATGCTCTTCAGCGAGGAGTAGAAGCTGAAGGCCATATTCCAGGCCTGACTGGTGAAGAGCAGGATGATGGAGCCGAGTTCGATGCCGAATTGATGCCCGGGAAAGAGGGCGATCATGGCCAGCATGACACCGGGAAGAAAGCTGAGGACGGGGATGGACTGAAGGATGTCCAGGACGGCGATCATCCAGGCTTCGGCGCGGCGGTTGTAAAAGGCGATGTAACCGTAACTGATGGAGAAGGCAAGGCTAATGAAGTAAGCGATGGCCATGCGCGCCATCGAGTAGAAGGCGTAAACCGGCAGGGAGCGGACGGAATGGGAGATTTCAATCTCCGGCACAGGCTTGGCGATCCAGTAAGCGCCCAGCCGGATGACGGCAAAGAAAAAGGCCAGGGCGCAGAGCATCACGGCCGAGTCGATGAGAAACGGCCAAGTGCGTGCGGGAATGAGAGTACGCGCCAGAGGCTGGGGCTTCATTTGGCCTCCGGGCGGGCGTCCTCGTCGAGCGAGTCGGGCAGCACAAAGCGGCGATGGCCAGCGTCGTAATCGAAAAGCTCGGCGTAGCGGCCCCAGGTGACGGCGGTTTCGATCTGGCGCTGACACTCTTCTTCGCTGAACTGCTCATCGAGCATATCCAGGAAAAAGTCTTCGGGGACGGTATGGTCGCGTTTGGTTTCCAGGGCGCGGCAGATCTGGCGGAAGAGCAGGATGTGTTCGACGGCGGCGGAGCGGAAGAGTTCCTTTTGGCGGAGAATCTCCGAGTTGGCGAACTCCGTGCCGGCGCCGGTGATGGCCGCGTCGCCCTCTTCGACCTGGAGGAAGCCGAGCAACTGCGCGGCATCCACGATGGGCAGCAGGTCGTCGATTTCGAAGCTGAGGTCGTCGGCAAGGCGGTAGATGTCGTCGCGGCCGCCTTTGTCCAGCAGCAGTTCGAGCAGTCCGGCGATGCCGCCGGGGCGCGCGTGGGGCAGCATCTGATAGTGCATTTGGCGCTGGTCGCGGACTTTGGGTCCGGTTTGCTGATCCGGCGCTTCGGTGGGAGCGACGTCGGGCCGCGTGAGTACCTTATAGATGTAGTCCACCAACTGTGTAAACGGTTCCGATTTGCGGTCGCGGGGCTGCGGGAGCTGGACGCGAAAGTCGGTACGGATGTGGCCGGGATTGCGGCCCAGAACAATAATGCGGTCGGCCAGCAGGACTGCTTCTTCGATATTGTGCGTCACCAGGAAGATGGCTTTGGTGGGCATGGTCTTGTTGGCCCAAAGCTCCAGGAGCTCACTGCGCAGATTCTCAGCCGTCAGCACGTCCAGCGCGCTGAAGGGCTCGTCCATGAAGAGAACCTCCGGCTCGACCACCAGAGCGCGGGCAAAGCCGACGCGCTGCTTCATGCCGCCCGACAACTCCTTGGGATAGGCGGCCTCAAAGCCGTCCAGTCCAACTGTGTCCAGCATCTTCAGGCTGCGCTCGCGGCGTTCTACGGCGGAGATGCCACGCGCCTGGAGCGGCGCTTCCACATTTTCCTGCACCGTGAGCCAGGGAAAGAGGGCAAAGCTCTGGAAGACGATGGAGACATTGACCTCCGCGCCGGAAATGGGCTTCTCGTGCCAGTAAACTTGACCGGCCGTGGGGGTGGAGAGGCCGGAGAGCATGCGCAGCATGGTTGATTTGCCGCTGCCGGAGGGGCCGAGCAGCGCGACGATCTCGCCGGGGACGATGGAGAGATCAGTGGCGGAGATCACCTGAATGCGGTTCTGGCTGGGCTGCGCGTAGTACTTTTCGATGCCCGCGGCGCGGATGATTGCGCCGGAATCCTGAATGGCAGCGGGGGTGGTGACGGGGAGTTCGCGATCCGTTGCGGCTTCCTGCATAGTTGGTTCTCCGGTTGGGGTTCGCCGGGCCAGGAAGCGCGGCTGGTCTTTTTAGTGTAAACCGACCCGGTTTCAACCGGATGAATCGGCGGTTGCCGTACGACCTAAGCGAACGAGAGATTTTCGGCCCTCGGAAGGGTATTTATCGGCAAGAGATTAGAAATGCCTTGGAACTATCCCATGATTTGAGCGTATCATTCAAGGAAAGAGCCTTGCCTGGAAAGTGACATTCAACCTCCACTGAGAGTTGTGCATCGGGAATGCGCTTCAATCCTTGCCTTACTGCCCCCAATCTTGCGCACGGGAGAGAGATGCCGGAGACCGTAGCCAAACCGAAGATTTTAGTGGCCGACGATGAGCGGGTGATCGCCGATTCGTTGACCATGATCCTGAACCTGAGCGGCTTTGAGGCGCGCGCCGTATATTCAGGTGAGAGCGCGCTTGAGCTGGCCGCGGAGTTCAAGCCGGAGATGCTCATCTCGGATGTCATCATGGCAGGGTTGAGCGGCATCGACGCGGCGATCCAGATGCGCACGCTCTTTCCGCAAATCAAAATTCTGCTCTTTTCCGGGCAGGCTGCCACCGCTGATCTTCTGGAGAAAGCCCGCGCCCAAGGCTACGAGTTCGACATTCTCTCCAAACCGGTCCATCCCCAGGATCTGCTGGCTCGGCTGCGCGCGTAGGAACTCCTGATCTGCTCGGCATCATCGGCCCTTTCCGCTACCATCAAAAGAGCCATGCCCGCCAAACCCAAGCTCGGTCAGAACTTCCTCGTTGACTTCGAGGCCATTCAGCGCATCGCTGCTTCCATCGGCGATCTCACCGGCCGCACGGTGGTCGAGATCGGACCCGGTCGCGGCGCAATCACGGCTGAACTGGCCGCCCGCGCCGCGCACGTTGTGGCCATTGAACTGGATCGCGATCTGGCCGCCGGGCTGCGCGTTCAATTCATTCTGGACACCGAGGCTCACGTCACGGTCGTCGCGCAGGATGTGCTGCAATTTGACTTCAGCGCAGCCTCCGCAGTGGCCACCGAGCGCCTGCTGGTTGTCGGCAATCTGCCCTACGGCATCACCTCGGCTATTTTGCTCAAGCTGGCCGCTGCCCACGCCGTGCTGGACCGCGCCGTGCTGATGGTGCAGCGCGAGGTGGCCGACCGCATCGTCGCCCAGCCCGGCTCGCGCGACTACGGCTTGCTTTCTGTCACCGCACAGCTCTACGGTCCGGCGCAGCGCCTCTTCACGCTGCCTCCCAGCTCCTTTTCACCGCCGCCCGATGTGCATTCCACAGTCTTTCGCTGGCGCTTTGCCCCGCGTTTCGCCGAGCTAAACGTCGAAGAAGCCGGCTTCCTGCGCTTCGTCCGTCAGTGCTTCCATCAGAAGCGCAAGACGCTGGCCAACAACCTGCGCGCCGCCGGAATAGCGCCCGCAGTCATTACGGCAGCTCTGGCAGAGGCCGCAATCGACGCGCACGCCCGCGCTGAAGCTCTGACCGTCGACAGCTTCGCCACTCTCTGGCACGAGCTGCATCAGCGCACCGCCAGTGTGTAGCCTGTGTTTGCCTTGGGCGTGTCGTACACCCCATAGTCGCAACTGAAGACCGTCCAGGCTTCGGTTGTCTCTGCGGCATCAGTCGTCGAGGTCCAGTAGTACTGATACGAAACGAAGTTTGTGAAGATCGACTTGTGAAAGTAGCTTCCGTCTGGATTCAGGAAATACGCGTCAAAAAAATCCGCCAGATTGTTTTCGTTCCTGTCGGCAAGGCTCTGCATCTCGTTACGATTAGGCATTCTCCAACTGCCAGCAGCGGAGCCATCGGTAAGTCCACATTGTCCGCTGGCCAGCGCATTCACCGCGCCCACCGCATCCGCCCAGTCTGTTTGGATGCAGGCGGCATTCTTCAGCCAGATCAACCCAGTGACGGTGTCCGTGATGCTTCCGTTGCCGTTGTCGATCCAGCGCTCAAACGTGGCAGGTATGCCCATCTGATAACTTGCATCATCGCCTGCGGTAAAAGTCACGTATTGACCCGTGGCTTGCAGTTTGACTGCGCCGCCGCTGCCAGAACCCTTGACCGCCCAAACTGCATTGCTGGAAGCCGCTTTCACATTCAAGACAGAATCGTTGATGAAACGCCCATCGCTCATGCGGATCGCCCATGCATCGGGCGAGCCTTCCTCACCGCCGAAATAACTGGTGGAAGACCAGTAGATTGCATTGGAAACATTGGTGAATGGATTGCCGGTGGTTAGCGCCGGGTTGCTCTCGGAAACATCCACCACGCTCTCCAGTTCGTTGATGTTCGGCAATCGCCAATCGCCAGTCTTGGACCCGTCTGTCAGACCGCACGCCCCGCTGGCCAACTGATTCACATCGGTCAGCGCCGCGGCAAAGAACGCGGGCGTGAAGCATCCGGCATTCTTCAGCCAGATCAGCCCGGTCAAATGATCGGTCACCGTTCCATCCTGATTGTCGGTGAAGCGCGTGCCGGGCCACGCTACGCCCTTGTTCTTGGACGCGTCGTCGCCGCTGACATAACTTGCGCTCTGGCCCGTGGCAGGAAGAGCAACCAGAGGATTGCTGCCGTCATACGCAGCAAAGTCCGCCCCAGCAAGCGATGCGTTGGGCAAAGACGTGTATTGAATGACCGTCAGGTAGATTGCAGAAAAAGTCCAAGGACCTGTAAAGTTGCCCGTGTGGTCGAAGCGAATCACCTCTGCGCCGCTGCCGACCGAGGGATAGAATCCATACCCCGTCTTGGACGCCCAAAGTTGATAGACCGCGTTGACATTGCTCCAGGCGGAAAGACCAGAGAAGCTATAGTTGCCGCTCGTATCGGTTGTCGCGGTCTGTTCGACAGTATTGGTGTTGGTGAGCCAGAGCGTAATGGTGACCCCGGCCAGCGGCGCGCCCTTGAACTGCACCGTGCCTGTGACCGTGTTCGTGGGTGGTGGCTGGCCAGGGTTGGTGTTTCCATTGGCACCAACGCTGCCTCCGCCGCCGCACGCGCTCAAGACACCAAGGCTGGTCATCACCAGAAAAAGCTTGATTCTACCCATTGTTTTATTCTCTCCAGGCTGCAATGGCCGTCGCAATGCCGCGGATTGCTTCAGTGAGAACGACCGCGAACAGGCGCTACACAGGAGTATCGGAGTTTTCTCACTGAACAATCAGAGCGGTGCAGCACGGAGGTAACGGAAATGAGATTCCCTCCGCACATCAATTGCCCGCGCACTCGTCACCGGCTGCATATTTAATTTGCTGCTTGCGCTCTATCTATGCAAACTGCGCGCTCTTTAACAGCAGACCACGATCAGATGACCGGCCTGCCGGTGACACTTCTCAGCGCTGCACTCGTAATCGGAGACCATGCAAGCATGGGTCAAATCGGCACACGAAAAAATTGTTGCCTATTTTTCCACCGCCTTGTCGTTTTTCTCTTGACACTTGCGCTGTATGAATCTATACATTCTTCAACTGCAATAACTTTTTGCAGGGCGGCACAAACTTGTAACAAGGGAGAATAGGCAAATGGCAACTAAAAAGGCAGCCAAGAAGGCACCCGCGAAGAAGGCGGCAAAGAAGGCCGCAAAGAAGAAGTAGCGGTACCTCCAACCAAAAGGCAACAAATCAGGGGAGCGCATCCAGCGCTCCCCTGATTTGTTTTTACGCCTGTTTTTATAGAAAGGATTACACTGGTAGACGCGAGGAAGGCAGAGAAGAAAATGACACGCCGCCGCTGGATTGCCGAACATTGGGATGAAGCCACCGCCACGCTCACCGGCGCGCAGGCTGAACACATGACGCGCGTTCTGCGCGCGCAGCCGGGCATGGAGGCCGATGTAGTGGCTGGCGGTCACGTCTTTCATGCGCAGGTGGTCGCTGTTGGCACCGATGAGGTCCGCTTCAATCTGATCGCCGAGCTGGAGGCCGATCCCGCGCTGCCCGTCACGCTGGTCATGGCCGTCTATAAATTCGATCACCTGGAGTGGGCCATCGAAAAGGCCACCGAGTTGGGCGTCAGCGCGATTGCTCCGGTGATTGCGCGGCGCACGGAAAAGCATCTTGCGCAAACCGCGGCCAAGCGAGCCGAGCGCTGGCGGCGCATTGTGCATGAAGCCGCGCAGCAGTCGCGCCGTTGCGATGTGCCGTTGATCATTGGTCCAGAGCCGCTCTCGAAGCGCGTGCGGGCCGCCTCCGAGGCAACGCGCATTGTGCTCGCCGAGCAGGAACGCACCACCACGCTGCGCAACGCGCTGGAAGAAGCAATTAAGGCGGCGGGAACAGAGACGCCCGCTTTGGAGATTGCCATCGGCCCCGAAGGCGGATGGGCGCCGGAAGAAGAAGCGCTCTTCGACGCCAACGGCTGGCGCGCCGTCTCGCTAGGCCCGCGCATTCTGAGGGCGGAAACAGCAGCCATCGCCGCGCTGGCGGTTGTAGCTTCGTATCTGGAGTGATGCTGGAATTCTTCCTTGTATATGCAAAAACAAATTTGGAGACTTGTTCATTATGGGTGGATTTTTTGCTGACGTGATCATTCGATCAATCTTCCAAAGTGTGCGGGGGGGGGGAGAATCGTATTGAGAATGCCCTATCCTGGCCGATTGTTGACGGAAAGGTTTCTATGCTCTCTAAAGGGATCGAGCGGGGTGATCTTGTCCGTCCCCGTCTAGTTTTTTCGTATGAGATTATTGGCGAGACATTTTATGGTGAGGCTGTCGGTGTTGCAATTGACATTAGGCAATTTGATCGGGTTACCGATACAACCAACAATATTGGAATCGTTCGGGTGCGATACGATTCATTTGATCCAGGATCAAGCTGTCTGCTTAATGAGGACAATCCAAAAATTCCGTTCGAGATCGACCATTCCACAGATTAACGGTACAGGTATCAGGTAGAAATGGATCACTTTGATTAACGCGAAGCAGCCTTCCGTTGCAACGCGCTTTGCACAATGTACGAAGAGCGGGTAAGTCCTTTGGCGCGGGCAAGGCGATCGATCTCCGCAATCTGGCTCTGCCGCGCTGTGATATTGATGCGCACCGTCCGCTCCGGCTCGCGCACTTCGGTCAGAAAGGCCACCGCTCCCTTCATCGCCGGATCATTGCGCAAATCGTCGAGCGTAGAGGGTTTGGGAATCGTTTCTCCATCCTCCCGCATTCCAGCCACATGAAAGGCCAGCGCCTCCGCCGACCGGGCGCGCGCTTCTTCCAGGGTAGAACCGGCAGTAATGCAGCCGGGAAAGTCAGGGAAGCTGACGCCATAGTCCGATTTTTTGTCTTTATGAAGATAGGCGATGTATTCCACGGCTTCTCCTTTACTTGAGCTTGAGTCCCGATTGTTTTTCAATGCTCCGCAGAGTTCCTTCGGGAACATCCTGCTGTGGGGAGACAACCGTAACCCTGCCCGGCTTCCGGGGATGCTTGAACTGCTTGTGGCTTCCTGTCTGTCCCACTTCGAGCCAGCCGTCGTCTTTGAGTTTGCGAATGACCTCCCGGCTGTTCATCGCAGTGCATCCTTCCTACTCAAGAATACACATTTCGTGTACACTCATCAATGATTGGAGATGTTGCATCCTGTTGATACATGCATATCGGAAGAAAAGAGGATGGAATTCATGATGGTCAAGCGGCTGTTGATTGTTCTTCCGGCATTACTTTTGATTTGTGACACGGCGCATTCTCGAACCAAGCATCCCATCCCGCCGGAACAGACGGAATTCGCCGCCGAAAACTCCGGCTTGGACCGGCCGGTGGAGATTCCCAGCGATGTAATGACGATCCTCGGCAACGATGAGATGGTTCGAAATGAACTAAGAAACGAGTCGCTGCCCGCGGATCAGCTTCCATCGGAGTGGTTCTTGGCCTCCGCGATTCATCTCAGCACGCCCGGCGAACGTGATTTGATTGTCGTTGCGAAGAAGCCGATAGTAGAAGGAAACTCGGTATCGTTTTGGGTCTTTCGTCTCGCAGCTCAGGACCATCAGTTGGTTCTGACGGCGCGAGGGCGTGATCTGATCGTGAAGAAGACGCGGTGGAAGGGGTATCGGAATATTGAACTCTCTGTTGGAACCGTAACGCAAATTACCAGCATCCTTTTTCGCTGGGACGGTGCAAAGTATTCGGAATATCGCGAGCAGGCGGTGAAGATTCCGTAGATAGGATTTGTTGCCTGGAATGATCGGCCAGTGAATACATTCGCACGACTGCGGCGTTGAGTTCTAATAGAGAATAGAAGGCAGAGACCATGCGAACCCGTCCCGTCATCAACTTCTTTCAAATCGCCTCGCTGATCATGCTGCTGGTGGCCGTGGGGCTGCTGTCGGCCATCGCCACCATGCACTTCGCCATTCACGGCGCGGAGGTGCAAGTGCCCGCGCTCAAAGGGATGACTGTGGCCGAGGCGCGCAGCCAGACCTCGGGGCTGGGCCTGGATCTGGATGTGGACAACCGCTATTACTCCGGTGACGTGGCCGCTGGGCATATTCTCACGCAGTTGCCGCCGCCCGGATCGGTGGTGCGGCGCGAGTGGCGCGTGCGTGTCGCGGAGAGCCTGGGTCCGCAGAAGGTCGAAGTGCCGGAAACGGTGGGCAGGGACGAGCGCATCGCCGCGCTGGAGCTGCGGCGCGTAGGTTTGGAGACAGGCATCACCGCGCGTCTGCCCTATAGCGGAGCCAGCGCGGGCACGGTGATTGCGCAAGACCCGCCTGCGCACGCGCAGGGCATCAGCCGGCCTGCCATCAACCTGCTGGTGGCCGCCGCAAGCAACGATGCGCCCGACGGCTTCGTCATGCCTGACCTGACCGGTATGCTGGTGGTGAGCGCACAGGCGGAGCTGACCAAGGTGGGCATCAAGACTGTGACGCCAAAGTTTGTCGATGTGCCGGTTGCACCCGTGAGTGCGGGCAACAATGCGCCCATGCCACCGGTGCGCCCTGGAGCGGTGATCGCTCAGCAGCCTCCCGCCGGAGCGCTGGTCATGCAGCGCGATCTGGTCAAGCTGACCGTGGCCAAATGAATTTGTAGCGCCAACCTCCTGGTTGGCTGTTGCGCGGACCTCCCGGTCCACGGCGCACTTTGTAGCAGTAGTAAATTCTCTATGCATTTTTTTCGATTAAGGCAATAAAAAATCCATCGGTGTGAAATATGCCGGGCAATAGGCGCAGGCAGCCTTCGGGCGTGAGGCACGCTTGCAGGCACTTCGTGCCGTTCTCGGTGAGGATGTTCTTGCGACGCAGTTCTTCGATACACTCAGCCATCGGAAGCAGCCGGGCAAGCGGCGTCTCCGCCAGCACTGCCGCGACCACTTGCTCATTCTCTTCCGGCTCTAGTGAGCAGGTGGAGTAGACTGCGCGGCCACCGGGACGAAGGGCACGCAAGGCCGCCGAAAGAATCGCCCGCTGGCGTTCAGCCTGGCGCTGCAACTCCTCCGGGCGCAGCCGATGGCGAATCTCAGGATTGCGTCCCAGCGTTCCGGTTCCGCTGCATGGCACATCGGCCAAGACAAGATCGTAAGACGACTCTTCGTTGAGCGCTGTTGCGTCGGCTAGTCGGCATTCGATCCGCTCACCAAAAGGTGCAAGGCGTTCCCGCAACTGCTCCAAGCGCGGCGCGCTCGATTCCAGCGCAACGATACGCGCTTGGCGGTGGCGCTCGGCCAGGATCAGCGTCTTTCCGCCCGGCGCCGCGCAGGCGTCGCAGATGCTTTTTACTTGCTGGTTGAGTGCATGGGAAAGAATCTCCGCCACCAACTGCGAACCTTCATCCTGAAGGCGCAGACGGCCCTCGCGGAAGGCCGCTGTCGCCGACCCATCGCCCGAGACAATGGTGCGCGCGGCGGTCAACAGCTCGCTGGGTTCTATAGTAATGCCCGCCGCGATCAGTTCATCTGCCACCTCAGACGCAGCCAGGCGCACCGTCAGAACCGGTTGGCTCTGCCCGTGGCGGCAGATCGCTCGCGCGGCTTCCAGGCCGTAGAAGCTGGTCCATCGCTCGACCATCCAGGCAGGATGAGCTTCCAATTCATCCCCCGCCTGTGGAATCTTGCCCAGGTTGCGCAGCACCGCGTTGACCATGCCCGAGGCGAAGCGATGACCTGCCTGCTTGGCCAGTTCAACGCTCTCGTCAATCGCCGCGCGGGCAGGGATGCGATTCATGCGCAGCAACTGAAATGCGCCCAGCCGAAGAGCGATCATGACTTCCGCATCGAGCTTCGCGTTGGGCCGCGCGAGCAGCGCATGAATCTGCTGGTCGAGGAGAATCTGCCAGCGCAGCACGCCCAGCACCAGCGCAGTCGTCAGGTTGCGGTCGTTCGCCGAAAGCGCATTCACCGCCTTGCCGCGCAGCAAGTCATCCGAGTGAGACTGCCCGCGCTCAACCGACAGAAGAATCTGAAAAGCGGCCTTGCGCGCCGCTGAAACCTCTCCCGCTCGATTCTTCGGCGCGGTCTTTTTCGCGCCGGATTTTTTGGGCGTGGTCATTCCGCCGCCCCAAGCCGCGTGCTAACCGCCAGAGCATTTCCGCGAAGAAAATCGCCAACTGCAATCCGCTTCTTGCCTTCGAGCTGGATTTCCGTCAGCTCCAGCCAGGAATCCAGAGCGCAAGCAACAAAAAGCCGGTGGCCTTCCACGTAAATCTGGCCCGATTCGACCTTCGCAGGAAGGCTCAGCGAGGCAGTCTCCGCAACGCTCATGCGATGCACGATCAGCTTTTTGCCGCCGAGCGTGGTGAAAGCGCCCGGCCAAGGCTGAAAGCCGCGCCAGCGATTCTTCAGCTCAGTCGCCTTGTGCGTACGAAAGTCCATGCGCCCATCTTCGCGGGTCAGGATTGGAGCAAGCGTGGCTCCGGCGTGGTTCTGCGGCGTCGGCAGAATGCTGCCGTCGTCCAAGTCAGCCAGCGTTTGAACCACCAACGGCGCGCCCGCCAATGCCAGTTCCTCGAACAGTTCCACGGCAGTCATCTCCGGCGCAATAGCGAAGGCCTGTTGGAGCAGGATTGGCCCAGTGTCCAAGCCCTCTTCCAGCAGCATCGTCGTATTGCCGGTAATCGCCTCGCCCCGCGCCAGCGCCCACTGAATCGGCGCGGCGCCGCGATACTTGGGCAGCAGCGACGCATGCAGATTGATGCAGCCAAGCCGCGGCAGCGCGAGCATCCAGGGCGGGATGATCCTGCCGTACGCGACCACGACGATGGCGTCCGGCGCAATCGCTTCAAGCTGCGCGCGAAACTCCGCGTTGGCGCGAATCTTCTCCGGTTGTACAACGGGGATTTTGGCGGCCAGCGCGGCCTGCTTGACCGGCGGCGCGGTCAGTTGCTGCTCGCGGCCAACGCGCCGGTCCGGTTGAGAGACGGCGAGCGCAATCTCGTGGCCCACTTCAAGCAACGCTTCCAGCGTCGGCACAGCGAATTGCGGAGTCCCGCAGAAGATCAGCTTCATCGCTCTACCACTTGCCATCGCGGATCAGCTTCCTGATCTTGCGCAGCACCAGATCGCGCTTCAGCGCGCTCATGCGATAGATGAACTGCACGCCGTCTACATGGTCGATCTCATGCTGGAAGCATCGCGAGAGCACATCCTCGCCGTCCATCTCGAACCACTTGCCGTACTCGTCCTGGGCGCGGATGCGCACTTTGGCGTGGCGCTGCACCTTCTCGCGGATGTCGGGAAAGCTCAGGCAGCCTTCTTCTTCGTAGAGCTTGCCCTCAGCGGAGATGATCTCCGGGTTGATGAGCACCAGCTTGTCTTCTGGCACTTTGCCCACGCTCAGGTCGATCACCAGCAAGCGTTTCGCCACGCCCACCTGATGCGCGGCCAAGCCGATGCCCTGCCCGTCGTAGCAGGTCTCGAACATGTCGGCAACGAGCTTGCGCAACTCTGCGTTGAATTCGGTGATCGGTTCACCGGGCCGTGCCAGCACCGGATCAGGATATTTGACAATCTTCAGAATCATGGTCGTATTTGGATGACTTTCTATGGTTGCTTGGTGCGATTTGCCCACTTGACACCAAAAATCAATGTAGCAAGAAATAACCTTGCTTCGTCCGTGGATTTGATTCGATTCCATGCATCAAAGGCCAGTTTGGCTTTGTTGAGACAATCCGAGGCCCATGAAAGGTCTACAGAACCGTTGGCGTCAATGACATCGTAATCCGCAAGATGTCGGGCATCCTGAAGATTTGCATACGCGTTAACTATCACCGCCAAATCCGGTGAAAATATGCATGGGATACCGAGATTGGTCGAAAAGGTATTCCACTTTTTAGAATCACCGAACGGAATCATCGCCTCTCGCATAGGACCATGATTCAATAGACGCTGAATTCGACCGCTCATGCCGAGCGGCGTCGGCGGACTCACTTGGGTTCCTGCCGCATCAGAGAGCAGATGAAACACGGCATAATACGAGGACGACACCGCCCGCCGGCAATCGACATTCGCAACTGCCGGAGCAGAAAGCAACCGCGATGCATGGTCGAGCAACTCGTCAGCTAGAGGCAAGCAGGACGCTCCGATCTTCTTTGGTCATAAATTGCAGCCAGACGCCGTCGTCCATCAGAGGATTGATTTCGTTTTGCATGGCATTGTAAAATTCGTTTCGCACTCGGGCATTATCTTGCGTTGAAAATGCATCGGGTTTTACGTAAAAATACACGGCAATCCGCGGTGTCCCATCGAACATAGTATCGGACACCACTTTGAATCGGCCTTCCTGAAGATCTTGCGGGAAGTCTTTTCGTGTCAACAGAAGCTGACGGACAGCCCTCTCTATGCGATCCGCGAGCGGGTATTGAAACCAGATAGCAGAGACATTCTTGAAGACCGCTCCATCTTTCAATCGCTTTAGATTGAGGATCAGCTCGCCACCCGCACTGGGTGGCCGATCGACAACCTCATAGCTGTGATCAGACGGCGGTCCAATCACTACCTCGCCGACCTGCGGATTGAAATCAAGTTCGACCATTGCCGCCCTCCAATATCAGTGTACCCCGAATCGAATTTTCGGTTAATACGCCCGTATCTGTTTGATGTATCCGGCGAAATTCCGTTGCATCTCCAACGCCGAATCTCCGCCGAACTTCTGTTGCACGGCCTGCGCGATAGTCAGCGCCACCATCGCCTCGGCCACCACGCCCGCCGCTGGAACCACGCAAATGTCCGAGCGTTCGTAGCTGGCGCTGGTCTTCTCCCGCGTGTCAAAGCGCACCGATTCCAGCGGTCTGCGCAGCGTCGAAATCGGCTTCAGGTAGCCGCGCACAATAATCTCTTCGCCGTTCGAGACGCCGCCCTCGATCCCGCCCGCATTGTTCTGTGGCCTGGTAAAGCGCGTCGGCTTGCCGGTGGCTTCAGCAGCATAATGAATCGGGTCATGCACCACCGAGCCGAAGCTCTCCGCGCCCACCACACCTCGGCCAATCTCCACCGCCTTGACCGCCTGAATGCTCATCACCGACTGGGCCAGCAGCCCGTCCAGCTTCTCATCCCAATTGACATAAGTGCCCAGGCCAGCCGGCACGCCGCGCACCACCACTTCAAAGACGCCGCCCACCGTGTCGCCGGTTCGCGCGGCCTCCTCGACCTCTTCCTTCATGCGCGCCTCGGCGGCCTCATCGACGCAGCCCAGCACCACCTCGTCGCGGGCGGCCAAAGCCACAATCTCTTCCCACGTCGCATCGCGCTCCAACTCCGCCTTGCCCACGCGGATCACGTGGCTCAGCACCTCAATCCCCAGCAACCGCAGCATCAGCTTGGCAAAGGCCCCCGCCGCCACGCGCGAAGTCGTCTCCCGCGCCGAAGCCCGCTCCAGCACATAGCGCGCGTCCGGGAAGTTGTACTTCAGCGCGCCAGCCAGATCCGCGTGTCCCGGCCTGGGTGAGGCCACCGGCTGATGCAGCGCCGGGTCACCCGCTTCCACCGGCAGCTTGGCCTCCCAGTTCTTCCAGTCGCGATTGACGATCTCAATGGCCACCGGCGCGCCGATCGTCTTGCCGTGCCGCACTCCGCTCAGCACGTGGGCTTTATCGGTTTCGATCTTCATGCGCCCGCCGCGCCCGTAGCCCTGCTGCCGCCGCCACAGCTCGCGGTTGACGAACTCCAGATCAATAGGCACCCCGGCCGGCAATCCCGAAACCAGCGCAATCAGTGCCTCCCCGTGCGACTCCCCGGCAGTTGAAAAACGTATCATAGTTTCTTCATTGTAATAGGGATGCGAAGAAGGGAACAGGGAATAGGAAACAGGGAACCGGAAAAACCATGTTCTGCTATCTTCCCTTCTCCCTATTTCCTCACGTACTATCTCTCCATGAGCGCCTACTTCCTCTTCAAGTCCGAACCCGCCGTCTACTCCTTCGACGACTTCCTGCGCGACCGCGAGACCATCTGGGATGGCGTCACCAACCCTACTGCCGTCAAGCACCTGCGCGAGATGAAGCCCGGAACGAAATGGATCTTCTACCACACCGGCGACGAGCGCGCCGCCGTCGGCACTGGCACAGTCCTCAGCGTAGACGCCGCCAATCCCAAAATCCCCATTGTCAAGGTCAAAGTGGGCAAGCGCCTCGGCCAACCCAAGACGCTCGCTACCATCAAGGCCGAGCCTCTCTTTGCCCAGTCGCCGCTGGTCTTGATCGGCAGGCTTTCGGTCGTCCCGCTGACCGAGGAGCAATGGAAGTGGTTTGTGGCTTGAGGAAATGTTACGAGTAAGAATCCCAGATCTCAAAATCGAGACCCGGGGCACTCCTTCCATGCGAGCGATCAGCCGTGGTGTTCTTCCGCGCAACACCCGCCGCTGGCCTTCTCCGGTTCCTTATAAAGCTGCACGGGATCGACGAAATAACCCTGCCCGTATTTATCGTGATGGCGCACCCAGGCCATGGTATGGGCCAGCCCCGCTTCGTCGCGGCCCTTCGGCGCAAAGTCGAGAAAGTTATACGCGCCCACCAGAATATCCAGGCCGCGCGCATAACTCGAATAGGTATGAAAAATCTCCCCGCTTGCGTCTTTGAAGAAGACACTCAGACCAGGACCCTCCTCGCTGGGAAAAGTCGTCTGCTCGTAGTTATAATTCACCTTGCCTGCGGCCCTTTCTTCCGGCGTGAATGATACATGGTAGTCATAGTTGAAGGCGCTGTCGAAAGAAGAGACCCAGTGGAAGTTCCAGCCCATGCGCTTCTTGAAGGCCGCAATCTCCGCCATGGGCGCGCGAGAGATGACCGCCAGCGTCACGTCTCGATTGGCCATGTGGATCGAAGGGCCGTCGAAGTGGTCGGCGAGATACGAACAGCTTGGGCAGCCTTCCTTCCAGCTAGGTCCAAACATGAAGTGGTAAATGATGAGCTGGCTGCGGCCGTCAAAGAGATCGGCCAGCGTCTCCTTGCCCTTCGGCCCGTCAAAGATGTACTGCTTCTCAACCTTCTCCCATGGCAGTTCTCTGCGTTGGCGGCTCAGTTCGTCGCGCAGCCGGGTAAATTCCTTCTCTTTTGCCAAAAATGCTTTGCGCGCCGCCAGCCAATCCGCGTGCGTGGCGACCTTGTTTCCTTCGAGCTCGACTGTGCCGCTAGCCATTGCGATCCTCCTTGGTTGGTGAAGTTGTGGGGATGTTGGGTGCGGTCCTGCCGGTTACAACTTTCTTGAGAACCAGCGCGGTCAGGCCGCCGGTGGTGGCGATGCTTCCGGTGATGAGAGCCGCCGTTGCAAGGCAATAGGGACACATGGGAACCTCCTTCGATAGGCGATGGGGAATCATCGTTGGTACTTGGCTTCGATTATCTTGACTCCGCGTCTTTCTGGACCCGTTCCAGAATCGCCGCCCAGCCACGGCGGACGCCGCCGCGGTGATCGTCCTGAATGAACCCAAGCGCCTTGTGGTGGAAGTAGATGGTTGTTCCTCCATCCACCTCCTTCAGGCGGTATTGCAGGTTGGAGAGGAATGGATACGAGGCAAAGAGCGGTCCGCTGATCTCCAAGAGCGTGGGCCTCTTGATCGCCTGCACGTGGCCCCAAAAATGGCCGTTGTTGTCGCCCAGGTCGCGGTACCACCGGCCGCCAGGCCATGGCTCGATCTTCATCGGCATGGGGATGCCGTTGTCCTTCTCATTGCCGGGGCCGATCTGTTCGAGCAATGCATCAAAGGTCACGCTAAGGGACGCGTTGACATGGATCTCCTGCGTGATCGTCAAGGTCAGGTCTTCTAAGCTGGTTGCAGTCTGGATCATGTATTCTCCTTGTGGATGATGGGATTGAACTCCGGAATCAAACCGTTCATTTTCTTTTCGGCCAGCTTCTTGACGCTCAGCAACTGATGCTGCCAGAGGCGCTCGAACGTCCCCGTCCATTCGTGCAAGGGGCGGATCGCCTCTGCGTTCGTTTGGTAAAACTTGTGACGGCCCTCGCAGCGCACCCTCACTAGCCCCACCCTGCGCAAAACGCTCAGGTGCTTCGATACTGATGGCTGGTCAATCCTCAGGGATGCAACAATTTCCTCGACCGGGCGCTCGCGGAGGGCAAGATAGCTCAAAATCTCTCGCCTGCGCGGCTCGGCGATAGCGTTGAAGGCGTCGGAGGTGGTGGCGGCTCGTGCCATGAAGAGAAATATACATGCTCATATAGGAATATGTCAAACGTGAATTTACGACAAAGTAAATTTCACGGCTAACCGGATGAGCGGAATATCGTGAGATTTCCTTATTTCCTTAGTGGAGCGCTTTTGCTTGCCAAATTATCCGTCAAAAAACTGCTCACCTTACCCAACGCGATGGTCACACAATCTGCGGGAGTGGAGCACTCCTACGTCAGTACGGATGGCTCTTCCATCACGCTCTAGCCGCTACGGAGCAGCAAGATAGAAGAGATTTGGGCGCGCATTGAGAGGCTGGGCATTACCGAGCAGGACCTGAACGACGCCGTTTGCTGGGCGCGTGAGACCGAGTGACCATGCAGCCCTCGCGCCAAGTCGTCTTCGACACCAATGTTGTTCTCTCCGCGCTGCTCTTTCCCAAAGGCCGCCTTGCGTGGCTGCGGGCACACTAGCGTGAAGGTGGAGCGGTGCCACTGGTCTCCCAGGCAACGGGGCGGGAACTGATGCGGGTTCTCAAGAATTCCAAGTTCCGGCTCTTTGAGCAGTATCGGATGGTGGCGCTTGCGCTCTACCTTCTCTTTTTCGAGAGCTTCATCCCAGAAGATACGTGCCCTGTTCTTTGCCGCGACGTTAAGGATCAGCCGTTGCTCGACCTGGCCCCTAGCGGTAAGGCCGACTTTCTGGTGACAGGCGACGAAGACCTGCTGGCGCTGGCCGGGCAGACGCCATTTACCATCGAGACACCTGAAGCCTACCGGCGCAGGATTGACGGTGGAGAACAAAAGTATTGATCGGCTGAAGGCCTTTTTCAGTTCCCTGTTCCCTGTTCCCTGCCTTCTCCCAGCCAGCGCCTGGTATTCACCATCTGCCGCTGATCCAGCGCCCAGACCTTGCCGGTCATCTCGTCTGGCCCTTTGCCTTCGCGGATGCACTTGTCGAACTCATTCTGGATAGCTTGCATCTTGGCGTCCAGGTCGTCGATGAAGCTCAAGGCCAGCGCTTCAGGAATCATGGGCAGCTTGGGCGAGCCGAACTCCAGCTTGCCGTGATGGCTCAGAATCATGTGCAGAACCAGCGTCTTCAGCTTGGGCGGGAAGTTAGGCAGGCTGTCCATGGTGCGTTCGGCCAGCGCCACGCCCATCTGGATGTGCCCCAGCAGCGCGCCCTCGACGGTGTACTCGAAGCCGATCTCCCAGCTCAGCTCGCGCACCTTGCCAATGTCGTGCAGGATCACGCCAGTCAGCAGCAGATCGCGGTCCAGCAGAGGATAGTGCGGTGCCACGCGGTCGGCCAGCGTCAACAGGCTGACGACGTGCTCGAGCAGCCCGCCCAGCCATGCGTGATGCAACTGCTTGGCGGCCGGCGCCTCGCGGAAGGCTGCGGCCAGTTCCGGGTCGGTCAAGAGCGTGGTCAGCAGCAGCTTGAGATCGGCATTCTGGAAGGTGGCCACAAAGCTCAGCAGCGCCCGCCACAGCACGCCGATGTCCTGAGTGGTGGAGGGCATCAGGTCGGTCTTATCTACTTCATGCGGCAGCGCAACGCGCAACTGGTCCACCTTCATTTGCAAGCGGTCATCAAAGCGCGAGGCAGAACCGCGCGCCTTCACCACATCGCCACGCTCAAAGTCCTTGGCGATGCGCGGGTCTCCAGGCTCCCAGATGCGCCCTTCAAGCTGGCCGGTCTTGTCGCCCAGAATCAGATTCAAATAGGGCTTGTTGGACTTGGTGGTGCGCTGCTGCTTGAGCAGGACGAGGAAGAAGCTATCAAAGAGCTTGCCTTCTTCAAAGTTGGCCAAGTCGGCGATGTAGATGTCTTTCATGCGGGTGCCTTCTTCAGTGGTCAATGATCAGTTCGCAAAAATTCGTTGTGAAACAAGTGTACGACTCCGGTCAGCCTTTACAATCATATCCGTGAACCACTCCTTTGAAATCGGTCCCGTCCACGTCGGCGACGGCCAGCTCTTCCTTGTTGCCGGCCCCTGCGTCATCGAGTCCGAGACCCACGCGCGCTCCATGGCCGAAGCCATCAAGCGCATCACAGCCGACCTTGGCATCCCCTACATCTTCAAAGCCAGTTACGACAAAGCCAATCGCACCAGCGTCAAGAGCTATCGCGGGCCGGGCCTCATCGAGGGCACGCGCATCCTGGGCCGCATCGCCAGAGACACCGGCCTGCCCGTGCTGACCGACGTGCATGAGCCGGCCCATTGCGAGATGGTCGCCGAGGCCGTGGACGTGCTGCAAATCCCCGCCTTTCTCTGCCGCCAGACCGACCTGCTGGTGGCCGCCGGCAAGACGGGCCGCGCCGTCAACATCAAGAAAGGCCAGTTCGTCGCGCCCTGGGATATGACCCACCCGGTCGAGAAGGTTCGCTCCACCGGCAACGAGCGCGTCTCGCTCACCGAGCGCGGCGCTTGCTTCGGCTATAACACGCTGGTGGTCGATTACCGCTCGCTGCCGGTGATGCGCGCGCTGGCCCCGATCATCTTTGACGGCACGCATTCCGTGCAGCAGCCCTCGGCGGCGAATGGTGTCAGCGGCGGCCAGCCGGAGTTCATTCCTCTGCTGGCGCGGGCGGCCGTGGCCGCAGGCATTGACGGGCTGTTTCTGGAGGTCCACGACGACCCCGCCCACGCCAAATCCGACGGCGCGAACGCGCTTGATTTGAAGCTGCTCAAGCCGCTGCTGGAGCGGCTGCTGGCGATTCATCAGGCGGCGAGCGGCGCATGAGTTTCGGTTCCCAAGGATCAGTAGTCAGAGATCTGTAAAATTCTTGGGTTGAGATTCAGAGTTTCTGTATAAGGTCATTCGCGATCTTTAAGCCAGCCTTGGCACCTTTCTCATTGCCCGCAGCAAAAAGGAGCACAAATAGGAGTCCTTTAGAGTTGTAAAGAAAACCCGGATTGGCAACAGCGACAAACTCTTTCCGTAGTCTTTGGATAAAAAATTCCGTTATCTGCGTTTTATCAGCTATCTTGTGTATTTGCTCTACTTCTTGATTTGGATCAAGAATCGATTGCCAAAAAGTAGATGAGTAAAAAGCCTTCTCCCATTCGTCCGTCCCAAAAATTTGAGTCAGCCGATCCGACCAAGATTTTGGTGGCTTTCGATTATTTATCAACATACGATTTATCGCGGCGTAAGGGAATAGAATCCATAAGTCAACTGCCCTTGTCTGTGCGATTGCTTTAATGGAATTCCACTCGACAGAGGCTCCGAAAGGATCAAGAAATACAACCGCACGCTCATTTACTGTATTTATTTCTGAACACCATTTTTGTAACGCAATATTAGCGTCTTCATTGTAGATACGAATGTCTCGGTCAGTAAACTCCTCCGATAATGTCAAAAGCTCCTCGCATTTTCCAGGGTCTTTTTCAATAAATACGTAGTGGTCGAATGGTGGTTCAACCTCCAGTGCTCGCGTGGCACTCCCTTTGCGAAATTCTGCTTCTGCTTCAGCAAGTTCGGGGAAGAATTCAGCGAACATATCAGGTACATCTCTAGGAATCACTCCGGTCCCAGCAAAAGCATCAACGTAGCTAATCTTAAAGAATCTTGCCTTTTCGTTTCTCTCAAATATCGTGCGATAGGCACGCAAGTATTTGCTCAGGATCTGAAGCTTTTGCTGAGTCCATAAACCGCCGAATAGGATCTGTTGCGTCATTGTCGATACTGTATCATCTATTAAAGTTGAATGAATGTTCGTGTGCAGTTACTATGCTGGTGCGTAGTACGGTTCTGAGGCGAATGTAAGGCGAAAATGCTATATACTTTTCATAAAGGATTTCGAGGCAACAACATGAGCGAGCACTCAAAAATCGAATGGACCGACGCAACGTGGAATCCAGTACGAGGCTGCTCGAAGATCAGCCCTGGCTGCAAGAACTGCTATGCCGAAAGATTCGCGGAACGCTTTCGTGGCGTCCCTGGACATCCCTTTGAACAGGGGTTCGATGTCCGTTTGGTCCCTGAGAAGCTCTCAGAACCTCTTCGCTGGAATGCACCTAGAAAAATCTTCGTCAATTCGATGAGCGATCTTTTTCACGAGTCAATTCCCGATAACTATATCCTGCAAGTTGCCGAAGTGATGCGGAAGGCTAATTGGCATATCTTCCAGATTTTGACCAAGCGCCATGATCGCATGGCAAAGCTCCTCAGTGGACCAATGAGGGCCTTTGCAGCCGAATCACATATCTGGTGGGGCGTCAGCGTTGAGAATAGGAAGCACGGGCTGCCACGGCTGCGCAAACTACAAAAGACTCCCATTGCTGTGCGCTTTTTGTCAATTGAGCCGTTGCTTGAAGACCTCGGAATGATTGATCTACAAGGGATTTCGTGGGTAATTGTCGGCGGAGAAAGTGGTCCAGGAGCCCGACCCATGCAGCCAGAATGGGTTCGCTCCATACAAACTCAATGCAGCCGGGATAGAGTTCCATTCTTTTTCAAACAGTGGGGCGGTACGCGGAAAAAAATATCTGGTCGAAGCCTTGATGGAAGAACATTTAACGAGTTCCCGGATTTCGATCTTGATCGTACTGTAATTCCCATTGGAGCGACAACTCCACTTGTCCCATGGCCTTCTTTTGTTCCAGTTGAAGCCCTTGCTGGCGATTAAGATCATTGTCGGCTGTCGGCGGGTGGCGCACACTTAGTCTTTCAAAGTCATGGCCATCTCACAAAGCTAGGTGCCCCATCCTTCGCGTTTTTTGCGAAGGGTGGGAACCACAGACATCACCCGCTGTCTTATTCTTCAAGAACTTTGCATAAAATTACGATCCGTTCCTGCAAACTAGGCAAGTGGGGAGAAAAAGATGAACAGGAAGGAAATGGAGAAAACCGCGTTCCCGTCAAAGATTTCCCCAAGAAGCACCCTCCCCCCCCGGGGGTCGTTCCCTTTTTGTTCGCTTTTATCCGGGAGTCCATGAACTTCAACCCGCCGTTTTTTAACAGGAATTCGCTGCTCGATTCTCGATTCGTTTCTCAAAGCTGAATGGCGTCCGGATGGGCCAGAACAAAGGCGAAGAGCTGACCGCCGATGTCTTCTCCCGCGCCGGAGTAGAGGCCGTCGCATTCTTCAAGCTGTTCGTCGCGCTCCTCGTTTTCGCATTCCAGGGCCGCATCGATCGTCTCGGGAGTAAAATCCGCGATGCCCAGAGCATTGATGGCCCCGCTTGTGACGTTCGCGGTTTCAACGCAGCCGATGGCCAGCAGGGCATCCACAATGATTGCCGTATATTGGCCCGATGCATTGGCGAAGAACTGGCCGAAGCCGCCGTTGTTCACCTCGCGCTCCAGAGCCACAACCGCAAGGATGATGCGCTCTTCATCGGAGAGATCCAGCTCGCCTACCTCCTCCGCCTTTTGGTTCAAGGCTTCTTCCAGCGCCAGGAGCAACGAGTCGATGCGATACTCGCCGGCCATTGCGATCAACTCTTCCAGAGTTTCTCCCGAGTATCTGTCAAGCCATTTGAGGTCTGCCATATTCCTGCCATCCTATCTCAATTAAGAAGCTCATCCAACAATGGGCAATCCTTTACCGCTTCCGCGCAAGCGTTCGATAACGCATCATGGCCGCGGGGAACGGCTCCAGCGCGCGCTCGAAGATGCCCAGACTATAGGCAATCGTCAGCCCGTAGTTGGTGATGGGCACGCCCGCCTGCTCGCACGCGAAGATGCGGCTCAGCATCTGGCGGCGATTCCACATGCAGGCCCCGCAATGAATGACCAGCTTGTAACTGGCCAGTTCCTTGAGATCTTGAGGGAAATCGCGCCCCTGCATGGAGACAAAGTCGAGCTTGACGCCGGTGTACTGCGTCAGCCAGCGGGGGATCTTGACGCGGCCGATATCTTCGCCGATGGGATGATGCGTGCAGGCTTCGGCGATCAGCACGCGGTCGCCGGAGCGCAGCTTTTCGACAGCCAGAGTGCCTTCCACCTGCGCGGCGAGATCGCCTTTGAAGCGCGCCATGAGGATGGAAAAGCTGGTTAGCGGAACTTCGCGCGGCGTGTCAGCGGCAACTTTGAGAAAGGCTTGCGAGTCGGTGATGACCAGCTTGGGCGGAGTTTTGAGCCGGTCGAGCGCCGCGCGGAGCTCGCGCTCTTTGACCACCATGCAGAGCGCATCCGAGTCGAGCAGATCGCGGATGGTCTGCACCTGCGGCAGAATCAGACGGCCCTTGGGCGCTTCCTTGTCGATGGGCACGACGAGGATGGCCAACTCGCCCGCGCCCACCAGGTCGCCAGCAATCGCGGGCGAGTCAATAAAATCCGGCGGCGCCAGGTCGAGCAGCGCCGCACGCAACTCCGCCAGGCCCTGGCCGGTTACCGCGGAGGCCTGCACCAGGCGCAGACTGGCCGCTTGCAGACGCTCGACCAGAGCTTCATTCGGCGCAGAAAGATCGCTCTTGTTGAAGACGACGAGGGTGGGCGTCTTCCGCTCGGCAAAGTCGGCGAGCAGACCCTCTTCAAATTCGCCCCAGACGCCCGCCTCGGCCACCAAGACGGCAATCTCGGTGCGCTCCAGCGCTTGGCGCGTCTTTTCGACACGCAGCGCGCCGAGGCTTCCCGTTTCGTCGATGCCGGCCGTATCGATGAAGAGCACCGGCCCCAGCGGCAGCAACTCCATCGGCTTTTCGACGGGATCAGTCGTGGTGCCCGCAACCTCGGAGACGATGGAAACCTGCTGCCGCGTGATGGCATTCAGCAAGCTCGATTTGCCCACATTGCGGCGGCCAAAGAAGCCGATGTGCAAGCGCAGGCCCTTGGGGGTGGTGGTCATTTTGTTAACTCCTCATCACTTTCAAGGTGCGGCCTGATCAACTTGTCTATGGCCCTGTAAAAGTCTGATTCAAGAAATTTGCGGCTGTCCTCATGCACACCGAATATGCACAGATTCTTTCCGCCTTCCTTGACATAGACGACCATGCAACGTGAACCGGTCCGGTTGTCTCTAATTTCTAAACCTCCTTTACCATCTATAAATCCAGAGTCCCAGGCAACACAATCTTCTGCCAGTTGATTTGGCAAATCCAGAGCTTGCTGAATCAATCTTTCTGAATCATCCGTTCCCAGGTGAATCGGAATTTGGCTTATGATTGGTTTCTTCTGTTGATTGCCTTTGTTCCACCGGAAAAAGTTAAACGATAAATTGCCGATTTCATTCATAGTGAATGACCAATTCAATTGTTCATGATTTGCTTCTCGGTGACGATTAACCATGAGAATCTTGCCTGGAATCCAGTCTTCGGGCAGCAACGCATCGTGTTCGCGAAACCCGATTAACTCAACTTCACATCGCAATAAGGCGTTTGCGGGCACTCGACCCGGAATTCCTGCTTCTCCGTAGGCTAGGTGCGGGCTAATAATAATCTCTCTCACTCCGCCGACACGCATACCAGGAATTCCCTTGAGCAATCCGGCAATACATTCTCTCCGCCATAGAACGATGATGCGTCGAGTGCCGAAGAGAGGTGAGTAGCTCACCTCGTCTCCGCGTCGCAAAAACTCTCTTATATTCGCGACGACAATGCTTTCTTTTGTCGCCTCGGCTCCAGAGCCGATGGTCAAATCTCGGATTTCGATTCCTTTTGTCATAGTTTGATGTCTCACAGGTGTGGCCGCCGGAGATCGATACCTTATCAAGCGGCTTTGTTTGCATAGCGAATAGCTTGAAACCTTCCCTCAGAGGCTAAAGCCCCGTGTTCTTAGGCTGGTTGGCGGCACGACTTTACAGGCTGCGGAAAAACTCCCAATTCTAGCTAATCTCGTCCCTGGAACGAATTTTTCGCCGTTTTCTGCCTGTTTTGCTGCCGTTTCCTCGTTTCATTTTGCGTCTGAAAGCCGTTTTATCGGCCTTCAGACGCACTTCGGCCCTAGCGGGCCAGCGCTTCAATCGGAATCAGCCGCCGCATGCGCACCAAATTATGCGCCACGATCGTCATCCGATAGAACCAATCCACGCGATCCAGTCCGCGCAACTTAACCGGACGCAACGGACGGTCCAGTTTGCTCCAGCCGAAGACCCGCTCGATCAGCTTGCGTTTGCGCTGGCTGATGGAGCGCCGTTCATCGTTGCGCTCCGGCTCGGTCAAACTGTTTTTGCCCATGTTGCTGCCCCCTTGCGTAGACTCCGACACATGCGGCGCAACCGCGCGCTCCCGCAAGGCCGCGATAAACTTCTCTTCCTGATACAAAGTGTCGGCCCCTAGCGTTATCTCCAATTCCGAATCACGATCTTGCTTTGCTGACACCGTGCGGTCCAGCATGCTGAGCGCCGCCTCGCGCTCGGCCGCATTGCCGGCCTGACTTGCCTCAGCCGCCACCACCAAACCGTTGCGGTTCTCAATCAACGCGTGGCCCTGGTAGGCCGGAACCGCTTTATCCGCCGCTGCCTTTTTGTACAAACGCGCTTCGGGGTCGGTGGCCGACTCCACCTTGTCGCGCAGCAGCAGCGCGCCTTTGCTGCCGGAACCGGAACCGGGCGCGGGCGGATCGCCCTTCTCCTTGAAGCTGCGCGCCGCTGCCCAGGCCTGAATCAGCGTGCCGTCCACCGTGAAATGTTCCTCGCTCAGCAAGTCGTGCGCGCGCGCCTCCAGCAGCACGGCCTCCAGCAACTGCTGGCTGATCGCGCCCGCAATCAGGCGCTCGCGGTTCTTGGTGAAGACCGTCACGTCCCAGATCGGGTCGTCCATCTCCAGGCCCGCAAACCAGCGAAAAAGCAGGTTGTAATTCATCTGTTCCATCAACTGCCGCTCGCTGCGGATGGAATAAAGAATCATCAACAGCGTGGCCCGCAAGAGCCGCTCGGGAGCGATGGATGGGCGGCCGGTGTCGGAGTACAGCTTCTCCAATTCGGTATCCATACGTTCCAGCGCCTGGTCTGCCAGGGCACGAATCTGGCGCGCCGGATGATCCATCGGAATCCGCTGTGCCAAGGTCAAATAACTGAACATCGCTTCCTGCTTCTGATCGTTTCCACGCATATTCATTGGATGAATCAATACCCGGAAAGATACCGATCCTGCCGACTAAATGAGAGTTTTTCCGCAGCCTGTCAAGTCGTGCCGACAAAGTCAGCGATAATTATGTGGGCTTTAGCCCCTGCGGAGTGTTGCTACAATTCATCAATGTTCCCGTTTGAGTACCGTTCTCCATGCCAAAATGACGCAGAAAAAGCCCAGAAAACCAACACACTCCATCGCCAAGGATAAACTGTTCAGTCTCATGACATTCTTTACACATTGTTATCAGGACATTCTTTACAGGTCATGATTGATGACTAGGGGGTGTTGTGATGCCGTGGAGGCGTATGGGCGTACGGGATCAGCGTGTAGAGTTTGTCATTCGGGCTAGCCGCGGGGAGCCGGTGAGTGCGCTATGCCGGGAGTTTGAGATAACGCGTCCAACGGGGTATCTATGGCTCCGGCGATTCAACGAGCAGGGAGTTGCGGGAATCGAGGAGAAGAGTCGTCGTCCTTATTGCAGTCCATGTCAGACCGATTCAGCTATCGAGGCACGGATTCTAGTGCTACGCGGCCAACGGCCCGACTGGGGCGCACGCAAGCTGGCCGTGCTGTTGGCACGCGAAGGCATTGCACTGCCTGTGATTACGATACATCGTGTTCTACTACGGAATGGTCTGGTTCTGGACCACGAACGGCGACGGCAGGCTACAAAACGTTTCCAGCGAGAGCGGACCAACGAGCTATGGCAGATGGATTTCAAGGGCCAGAAGGGCACCAGTGCGTCGGTCGGCCCGCTTTCGGTGCTGGATGACCAAAGCCGCTATTGTGTGGCGCTGGAGCAGACTGGAACGACTCGCCTGGAGGCTGTGCGGGAGCGTTTGGAAGACGTTTTTCGGCGCAGTGGCTTACCTGATGCGATGTTGATGGACCACGGTGCTCCCTGGTGGAACAGCGGCGTGGCGCGTGGCTGGACACAACTATCGGTCTGGATGATGCGGCAGGGAATCCGTTGTTGGTTCTCTGGCGTACGTCATCCGCAAACACAAGGCAAAGTGGAGCGTTTTCACGGCGCACTGGAGCGGGCTCGCACCAGACCGGACGGCGGCCACTGGCTGGAGCAACCCTGGCTGGATGCATTCCGAAAGGAATACAACGAAGAACGGCCTCACGAGGCGCTGGAGATGCGTTCACCTTCCAGCCTATGGCAACCCAGTTCACGCGCCTACGATCCCAACCCGCCAACCTGGGAATATGGCGAAGGTGCCGAGTTACGGAAAGTCAACACCGAGGGCGACATTTACATCAATGACACACCCTGGAAAGTGAGCAAGGCTCTGCGCAGAGAGATGGTCCAGATCCAACGGCTTGACCAGCGCATATTGGTCTTTTACTGCAAGACCCTGGTTCGCGAAATCGACCTCAGCGCTCAACGGTCCACTGCAGTGGACCGTTGAGCGCTGAACCCCAACCTGTAAAGGATCTCCTGAGAACAATGTGTAAAGGATCTCATGGAACTTGACAGATAAACCATATGATTTTTTCAACAGATTATCAACGACACTTAGCCCACTGTTTACACAAAGTAGAATCAGAATCATCCACGGTCTATGCCTGAAGGCTTCTTTCTTCCAAATGAATACTCCGATAAGCACAATCGCTGATAGCAGGTAAACTCCATTCCAAAGCCATTCGACGCGCTGCCTGAAAAGAAATGTTGTTACGCAAGTGAAAGACATGAATGTGACCAATCTACTCAACCAATCGAATTTCATTAGTCCTCCTAGCTTGCATTTCCCGCAGGGGCTAAAGCCCGACTTTATCTGTGGCTTTTGCGGCGCGATTAAAGTCGTGCCCTGTTACAAAACCGTTCACGAACCCCATCATTTCCAAAGTAACCTCGGCAACCCGTTCAATGGCTCCGCCCGCTGTTTGTTTGGCCAGCACGCCCTGCACCCGCTGAAGCTCCTCTATCATGGACTTGCGCTCGGAGCCATCGGCGACGAGCGGCGCAATCTGTTGGACGATGTTTTCCGCGGTAAAGTCACTCTGAATCAGCTCCGGAACCACGCGCTTGCCGGCGATCAGGTTGGCCATAGCCACGTGCGGCACCTTGACCACCCGCTTGGCAATGGCGTAGGTCAGCGCCGAGACGCGGTAGACGACGACAAAGGGATTGCCGATCAGCGCGGCCTCGACCGTAGCCGTTCCGCTGGCAACGACCGAGGCGCGTGCGTGCATCAGCGCGGCGCGAGCGTCGTTCACCAACCGCACTCCCAAACCATTTCCATCTTCCGCAACGATCTGCCGCACCACTTCCCGTTGCTTCGCATTCAGCGTCGGCGCGAGGGGGATAAGAAACTCAAAAATAACCCTGTCATCAATGAATCTGTCATCCTGAGCGGAGCCTGACGCGCTTTTTGCGTCAGGCGGAGTCGAAGGATCTGCGTTACCGTCGCCAGAGCCGTTAAAGCAGCTCGTTAGCTTCCGCGCCGCCCGCAGCATTGCCGGCAAATGATCGCGAATCTCCTTGGGCCTGCTGCCAGGCAGCAAGCCAATCCATGTTTTCGCGGGGTCGAGACCGTTGGCGGCGGCAAATTCCTCGCGGCCCACCGAAGGCAGCGGCAACTCGGCCAACGGATGGCCTACGAACTCAGCCTGCACACCGTGCTCGCGGTAAAAGGCCTCCTCAAAGGGAAAGATCACCAGCATCTTGTCGATGTACTTTTGCACCAGGCGGATGCGCTTCTTCTTCCACGCCCAGAGTTGCGGGCTAACGAAGTAAATGACGGGGATGCCCTCGCGGTGAAGAGCTTCGGCCAGCTTGAAATGGAAGCCGGGAAAGTCGATGAGCACGGCCACGGCGGGACGGCGCGCGCGAATGGCTTTTTTCAGCTTACGGAACTCGCCGTAGATGCGCGGTAGATGGCGCACCACCTCGGTGAAGCCCATCACCGCCATATCCTCGGCGCGGACAACGCACTCCAAGCCGACGGACCGCATCCGTTCTCCGCCCATGCCGAAAAAACTTGCCGTTTGGGCGGAGTTTTTTAGCTTTTGCTGCAAGGCGGCAATCAGCAGCGCCCCATAATGCTCGCCGCTGGCCTCGCCTGCCGAGATGAAGATCGTTGGGAGCATATATCCGCCCTGCTTGCGCTCGTGACCATCATAGCGGGTTGACCGCAAGTGGATCATTTGAAACTTTTAATCAACCAGGCTGAACTTGATTTGTGGATTCACAACCTCTTCGCATTGTGCGCGAATAGGATGGAGCACATAAAATATACGGCAGGACAAAGGTTTAGCCCCGGCAATCTTTCCCCTTGACAGCGAGTTCCGGCGTCCTCACAATGTGCCTATCTTCTTGTAGGCGGATCCACTCCCCCGCCCGTACGTCAACCATCAAGCCAACCAGGAGGAAGAATGAATCATAAGCTCGCAGTATTCGCGTTGACTCTCGCCGCGATGGTTTCGGCTGGCACTCAGGACAGCCGCGCTGAATCGCTGCTAACGCGCCACGTGCGCGACGTAGTGCTCAATGGACAGGCGAAACCGATTGGTCGGCTTCCCGCAACCCAGATCATGCAGATTGACATTGTTCTGCCGCTGCGCGATCCGGTTGGCCTGGATGCCTTCGTGGCAGATGTCTACAATCCCTCCAGCCCGAACTACCGTCACTTCCTGACCCCTGCTGAGACCTCCGCCCGCTTCGGCCCTACCCAGGAGAGTTGGGACGCACTGGTCAGTTTCGCCAAAGATCATGGCTTGACCGTGGTGGGCGGCAGTCTGGCGAAAAGGGATTTGGTTCTCACCGGCGAGGTCTCGAACATCGAATCGGCCTTCAATGTGACAATGCGCACCTACCAGCATCCCACCGAAAATCGCGTCTTTTACTCGCCAGATCGCGAACCGAACGTGAATCTGTCCTTCCATCTCGAACATATCTCCGGCCTAGATAACTATTCGAAGCCGCATCCCCTGCTCGTCAAGCGGAGCAACTATGCAGCCGCCCATGGTATCTCGGCTGAAGAAGCCGTAACTCACGCCACCACCGGCAGTGGCCCCTCGGCTTCCTTCCTGGGCAGCGATATGCGCGCAGCCTACTACGGCGGAACAGCCCTGACCGGTGCCGGACAGACCGTCGGCCTCTTCGAATATATCGGTACCGATCTGGCCGACCTCACCACCTATTACAAGAACATCGGCCAAACTGAGCCCTTTACGCCCAAGCTGGTCTCCGTGGATGGCACAAGCCTCACCTGCACATGTTCCTCGAAGAACATGACCACGTGCGAAAATGGCACCACAACCACTAGTTGCGACGATACCGAACAGACACTGGACATGACTCAGGCGATGGGCATGGCTCCTGGACTGGCCGGGCTGACGGTGTATGTCGGCAGCACCGACACGGCCATCATCAGCGCCATGACTACGAACGCGGACGGACCGCTTCCCGGAACCATCGGCTGTTCGTGGGGTTGGACGCCTGCCGATCCCAGCACGCTGGACGGCTACTTCGAGACGATGTCCGCCCAAGGGCAGAACTTCTTCGCTGCCTCCGGCGACAGTTCCACCTGGTCGTCGAGCAATGAAGCCTGGCCTGCCGACGATGCGCACGTCGTCTCAGTGGGCGGCACAGACTTGGTCACCGCCAGCGCGGCCGGCCCCTGGTCATCGGAGACGGCATGGTCTGACTCGGGCGGCGGCATCTCACCGGATTCCATCGCCATCCCCTCGTGGCAGGCAGCCGCGGGCGTAATCACCTCCAGCAACAAAGGTTCGACGACCCTCCGCAATGGCCCAGACGTTTCAGCCAATGCCAACTTCACCTTCTACACCTGCTCCGATCAGACAACCTGCCTGGCCAACGAGTACGGCGGCACCAGCTTTGCCGCGCCCATGTGGGCCAGCTACATCGCTCTGGTCAACCAGCAACTGGCCTCCAATGGAGAATCGCCCATTGGCTTCATTGACCCGCTCATCTATCCCATCGGTTTGAGCACTTCGTACGATACCGACTTCCACGACATCACCAGCGGCAAGTCAGGCAGCTACTCGGCAGTGACCGGCTTTGATCTGGTCACCGGATGGGGCAGCCCAAATGGCGTCAACCTGATTAACGCCCTGGCTCCCGCCTCCACCACGCCCAGCTTCTCACTCAGCGCCACCGCCGCCTCGGTCACCGTGGGCAGCACTGGCACCTCCACGGTTACAGAGTCCGTCACTGGTGGCTATAACTCTACAGTGACACTCTCCGCCAGCGGCTTGCCCAGTGGCGTCTCTGCGCTCTTCAACCCAACTTCGATCACCGGAGCCGGAACCTCCACGCTGACCTTTACCGCGATCTCGACAGCCACGACGGGCACTTACACTATCACCGTCACCGGAACCCCAGCCAGCGGAAACGCCGAGACAGCTACCCTCACGCTGATCGTCAGCGCAGTCGCCACACCGAGCTTCTCGCTCAGCGCCTCGGCGGCTTCGGTCAAGGACGGCAGCACCGGAACCTCCACCATCACCGAGACGGTCGCCAACGGATATAACACCTCCGTGACACTCTCCGCCAGCGGCTTGCCCAATGGCGTCACTGCGCTCTTCAGCCCAACCTCTCTCACCGGAGCCGGAACCTCTACGCTGACCTTCACCGCAGCTTCAACAGCAGCGCCGGGCACATACACCATCTCCGTCACCGGAACTCCAGCCAGCGGAACCGCCAAGACGGCCACGCTAACATTGACCGTGACTGCGGCAGTCACAGGCAGCTTTACCATCGCCGTATCGCCCACCTCCGGATACCTGGACCGAGGCCAGAGCGGCTATGCGATTGTCACCACCACGGCCTCCGGCGGCTTCAACTCCGCCATCACATTCTCCGCGACTGGTATCCCATCCGGTGTCACCGGCAGCTTCAGCCCCTCCTCTGTCAATGGCTCAGGCACAACAGACTTCACTCTAACCGTCTCCAGAAACGCTCCTACCGGAACCTACCCAATCACGATTACCGGCGCGGGCGGCGGCCTTACCGAATCAACAGTCCTCACCTTCGAGGTGTACCGGTAGTACGACTCACTCTTCGTCCCACGTCCCGCGCGGCGATAAATGCAGAACGGCCCGGAGTGAGAGCTCCGGGCCGTTCTGCGTTGATTCGAAATGCCGTGGGCAGAATAAATGCGAATGGTCAAGGTCAAGCAGGGCGAAGTCCCTCACGGGAATCATGCTATGTTTCTAGATTTGGAGAGTTCCGTAGCTGGCAACAGTTCGTTCAAAGCATTTTTCTTTCCCGGCCGCCTCAAGCAGATCATATCAATCGGCAGCGCCGCCAGATAGCTTAGATAGCGCTGGTCTTCCCGCAGCATATGTTGATAGAGCCATTCCAGCAAGAAGCGCGGAACCTGAATACTGGCAGCGTGATCTCCCTGTTCATGACGCAACTCGAAATTACATATCCTTTCGGCAAATCCCCTATGCTGCTGGCGATGTTCAGCGAGCCAGGGGTATTGAATCCTCTCCAGCAGCTTTTCTTCCACGGAATGAGACTCTTGCATCTCTTCCTTCAACTTGCGTAGCAGCGGACCAGCTTCCAACTGCGCATCGTCTTCCATCACTGTTTTATAAAACTCGTTCAAAATCTTGATATAGGCAATGCGATGAAGATCCAGCGCATCCACTCCCAAGGCAAAATCCCGGTTCCAGTCCATAAATGGCATCGAACTCTCCTTGCCGAACACAGACCACGAATGAAAGATACACCCTTCCGCGGATGGAAAAAAGCCTGGATTGCTCATGGATCCAGTTCGGAGCACGTTTCTGGAATCGAATGTGCATGGACGGGAATTTTCAAACTAAATCTGAAGAAAAATCCCGAATCGGCTCATGATACTCGGGGGATTTTGCCACCACTATGGATTGTTTTGAAGCAGTGAACTCAGGCGGAACTACTCCTCGTTGCCGCTCCAGCCTTCGGGGACAAAGCGATAGCCCACCCACGGCTCGGTTTGGATGTACTGCTTGCCGGTCTCGGCCTCTAGCTTCTTGCGCAACTGGCCAACGAAGACGCGCAGATACTCCGGCTGATGGGCCGATTGCGCGCCCCAAACGGTGGTCAGCAGCACACGGTGGGTGATCACTTTGCCCGCGTGGCGAGCCAGATGGAGCAGCAGATCGAACTCCTTGGGCGTGAGGTGAATCGGCTTGCCCAGTACGGTGATCGAGTGCGCTACGGCGTCCACTACGAAGTCGCCGGCCTCAATCGCAGACGTGGTCCGCTCCGGAGCGCGGCGCAGATGGGCGCGGACGCGGGCCAGCAACTCCTGTGTATTGAATGGCTTGGTCACATAGTCGTCGGCCCCGGCATCCAGCGCCTCCACCTTGGAGCGCTCGTGGTCGCGCACCGAAAGCACCAGAATCGGCACGGCGGAGTGTTCACGGATGGCGCGACAGACCTCGACGCCGCTCATCCCCGGCATCATCAGGTCGGTGATGATCAGGTCGGGCGTCCAGTCTTTGAAGACCTGCAAGCCCTCTTCAGGCTCGTTGGCGGTGCGCACATCAAAGGCTTGAGCGGAGAGCGAGGCGCGCAGCACGCGGGTGATCTGCGGCTCGTCGTCAATAACTAGAATTCTTCCCGGCATAACGCATTTCTTCCACAAATGAGATTACACCATCTGGGCAGGGGGCGCTCTGAACTGGATAAATACGCCGCATGAGATCAGAACCACCCGCCGAGCACTCGATTGCATCGGCAGAATTATCGACACTGATCGGCAACCCGATCTCTCTCGCCGCAGCTTCCGTATCGGTGAAACTCCTGTCCGTTGAAATGCTTTGATCGGTCGATTCGAGGGGTGTTAATCTGGCTAGGTGCCATCAGCCATTTACTGTCCGGTCTGCGGGGATCGCCGGGACTTTATTCAAGTCTTCGTCCGCGACACATTTCCGATTGCGCGTTGTTCCGCTTGTGGCGTGGGGATGACTCAATTACCTGGGGATTTTTCAGCAGTCAGTATTTACAACGAAACCTATTTTCAGGGCGGACAGGCAGACGGGTATTCGGACTACATCGGGAGTGAGGATGTCTTGCGCGGTGAATTCCGCGCCGCCGTTCAAGATCTACGAAAAGCGGGCTGCGGCAGCGGCAAATTGCTCGAACTAGGATGTGCGTACGGTTTCTTTCTCGCAGAAGCGAACGCGTATTTCGATGTGCAGGGGATCGAAGTGTGTGAAAGCGCTGTGAGCTTCTGTCGTACGCGTGGTTTGGACGTCGAGCAGGGAACACTCACATCGGAGTATGTTAGCCGCCGCGCGCCGTTTGATGCCGTTGTGATGCTCGACGTGGTCGAGCATTTGATGGAACCGGACAAAGCTATGGAGCTTGTGCATAGATCGATGAAGCCAGGTGGCAAGCTGATGCTCACGACAGGGGATTGGGAATCGGCCTTGAGCCGGATCATGGGCAAGAACTGGCGTCTGATGACGCCACCACAACACACCTTTTTCTTTTCGCCACGCACAATGTCGGCCATGCTGGCGCGAATTGGCTTCGATGTCATCGAGTGCCGCAAGCCCTGGAAAAAGGTTCCCTTCGGACTAACCATCTATCAACTCGGCCGCATCCTGGGTATGAGTCAGCCCCCACGGTTGAGTGGTATTCATTTCGGTATCCCAATCAATCTCTTCGATGCATTCAGATTGGTTGCGACACGACGCTGAGGCACGCCGCTTGTCGTCTGGTGTGGACATTTTATTTGCGCCGCAGACCGAGAATGCTCAGGAAGAAGCTACCGCAGACAAACTGCACACCCAAGGTCAGCGAGAAGGCAGACGGCATGACGATGCGCAGCAAATGCGCGCTTTCCAAGACGCCGCAGTGTCCCGTGGCACAATCGGAAACGGCTTTGATTGAGCCGCCTACTCCTAGAACGACTAAGAGGCAACCGGCAAGCAAACCCGTTTCCAGCGTGATGTAGCGAAAGGCGCGATTCAGACGCGGGTCTTCGGGCAGCAATCCCTCGGAGATGGCGAATATTTTGGTGAAGACTGCAAAAGCTACAAGCTGAAAGCCCAGGAGCACAAAAATAAACGCATAAAGAAGGGTATGCACGTCGAATCCGATGCCATGGAAGAACTGAGGCCCGGGCAGAAGCCACGCGCATCCAGCCAGTCCTAGAATGATCAAGAGAATACCGGGATAAAGAAACAGCCAGCGTGGGCTGTACATCAGCAAGAACCGCAGATGCCGCCATCCGTCCTGCCACGTCCGCAGATGCGGCGGGCAATCTCGTCCATCCGGCAACTGTGTCGTCGGTATCTCGCTCACCTTCATGCGCAGCAGGGTCGCCTTCACCACCATTTCGCTGGCAAACTCCATCCCCGTCGACCGCAAATCCATTCGCTGATAGCTTTCCCGCCTGAAACCTCGCATCCCGCAGTGAAAATCCCCGCACTTAGACTTGAAAAACAGCCTGCCCAGCCCCGTCAGCAACGGATTTCCCAGATACCGGTGCAGAAACGGCATCGCTCCCTTCGCAATCCCGCCGCGGAACCGGTTGCCCATTACCAGGTCCTGTCCCGTCCGCAACTCCGCGAGGAAGCGCGGAATATGCGACAAATCGTGGCTCTGGTCTGCGTCGGCCATCAACACGTACTCTCCCCGCGCCTCAGCAATTCCGCCCATCAGCGCGCTGCCGTATCCCCGCTCCGCCACCCGTACCACCCGCGCGCCTTCCGCCTCGGCAATCTCGGCCGACCCGTCCGTCGATCCATTGTCGGCAACAATGACTTCCCCCGCCACGCCGGCCCCGCGTAGCACCTCCAATGCCTGCCGCACTCGATTCCCAACTGTGTGCCCCTCGTTCCGGCACGGAATCACCACCGACAGCTCGAACTGGAGCCCGCCAGCTTCTCTTCCGTAATGGGTGCTTCTCTCCACTTCCGTTCGAAGAACTTCCTCTTTGAACATTTCACCGTCCATACCCATAGCAGGACTCCTTTGCCGGGATCGTAACAACCGGACATCTTCTGAACAGGGCTGCGATCTATTCCCCATTACAGCACGGCTCGCGGGCAAGGCAAATCGGTCCCTGAATCGTTATGAAAAGAATAGCTTAGTTTCGTATACTTGCGGATGAGGTAGTCTTGACCATTCATTCGCACCAGACCGTAGCCTTGAAAACATGCTCAGAATGACAGCACAACGCACCACGCCGCCAACCAAGAGACTCGCACAGGTTCGCTTCTTTTCATAGAGATTCTGCAATCTTCCAGGAAGTACGGAAGCCACATTCCGGAAACAGCCGGGAATTGGAGTATACCGGAGATGAAACACCGCCTTGAAGAGCGGATCACAGGATGGCTCCGTATCTCAAAACTTTTAAGCGGCGTGAAGGCCATCCGCGTGGCTTTGGCGCTGACGCTGGGCGCAATCGGCGCTATCCCGCTGATCTTGTTTACCCCGCCCTTCCAGGTGCCCGACGAGAATTGGCATTTCTACCGGGCGTATGAGTTGAGCGAGTTCAAGATTCTCTCGGAGGTTCGGAACGGAGTGAGCGGCGCGGACCTGCCGGATTCCCTTCCCCAACTCGTTAAGCAAAGTGTCTACACCAGGGATGAGATTCTCTATCCGGCAACACCGGCACCGCTTGCGCAAACCATGAGTCATGCATCGATTCTACTGAACAGTTCGGTGCGCCACTTCGTTGCGTTCCCTGGATCGGCCTACTATTCTCCCCTCCCTTATTTGCCGCAGGCGCTGGGAATTGCCGTGGGACGCCTTTTCGGGCTCGGGCCGCTCGGTTTGCTATACCTGGGGCGATTGTTCAACTGCCTGACTGCTTTGGGACTGGTAGGGTTCGCTGTCTATACGATTCCTTTTGCGGAGGAGATGATCCTGCTCGTCGGTCTGCTGCCGATGTCGCTCTATCTCTATGCTTCGTTATCCCCCGATGCCGCTCTGATTGGATGCGCGCTGGTTTTCATCGCACTCTCGTTGGCGGCTGTCGCGCGTGGAAGCTGGAAAGCATGGGAGCTATCCTTGGCAGCTGTGTCTTCGGCAGTCTTTCTGCGTTGTCAAACCAGTCTACATTCCCCTGCTTCTGGCTGGCCTTGTCCCGCACCTGTTTCAGCGCCGCAAAATCGCCAGCGTAATTCGCTCTCATGCCATCCTGCTTGCGGTTGCTCTCGGCGCCACAATGGGCTGGATGCTCCTCGCTCATTCTTCAATGACACCGCCTTTGGACGGAGCGCATCCTTCCGATCAGATGCGCCTGATTATACACAATCCGATGGTTTTCGTGCGCGCACTTGCCAATTCTCTGGGACCTATTCAGATCTTCGTGAACTATCTCGAGACAGTCGGCATCTTTGGATGGCTGACCGTGGCAATGTCGCCTGGGATCATTTATATTTTGCCGCTTGCAGGCCTTGTGATTCTCGGGATTCTTGGCATACGGACCAATATGGAGTTCCCTCTGACAAGAAGGCTCTGGCTCTTGGCGCTGTTTCTTGTCAGCGCATTCCTGATCTATTTAGCCATGTATCTTTTGACTGCCAGCGTTGGACAGGACAAGATCATTGGGGTGCAGGGACGCTATTTCATCCCTATCCTTGCCCTTGCCGGATTGTCTGCGATCAGACCCGCTCCTGCTGGACTATATCCAACTCCAGCCTGGTACGGCAGCGCTGCGATTGCAGTCATCGTTCTTCTTCAGATCGCCTCCATGGATGCAACGATTCTCAGGGCCTTTCAAGTATTCTAGGGCATTTTTCCTAATGGTATAGAAGTTGGGTGCCCCATCCATTCCGCGTCTTCTGCGGAATGGATGGGAATCCATGAACCTCACCCTGCCTGCGCCAGAATCCCATCGATCCGCGCCAGTTCCTCAGCGTTGAAGCTGAGGTTGCTCAGCGCTGCCACATTCTGCTCGATCTGCTCGACGCGACTGGCGCCAATCAGCGCCGAGGTGATGCGCCCATCGCGCAGCACCCAGGCCAGAGCCATCTGCGCCAGCGACTGCCCGCGCCCGGCGGCGAGCGAATGCAGCGCGCGAATCTGCCCGAGGCGATGCTCATCGATGTCGCTCGTCTTGAGGAATTTCTCCTTGGTGGCGCGCGAGCCTTCCGGAATGCCCTGCAGATAGCGGTTGGTCAAGAGGCCCTGCGCCAGCGGTGTGAACGCAGTCGCTCCCACGCCCTCGTTGCCCAGCACATCCAGCAAGCCCTGCTCCGGCGTGCGCATGAACATGGAATACTTGGGCTGATGAATCAGGCAGGGCGTGCCCAGTTCGCGCAGGATCTTGATGGCCGCCGCGGCCTGGGTTGCGTTGTAATTCGAGAGGCCGGCGTAGAGCGCCTTGCCGCTGCGCACCGCCTGATCGAGCGCCGACATCGTCTCTTCCACCGGCGTCTCCGGATCGGGCCGATGCGAGTAGAAGATGTCCACGTACTCCAAGCCCAGCCGTTTCAGGCTCTGGTCTAAACTGGCCAGCAGGTATTTGCGCGATCCCCAATTGCCGTACGGCCCCGGCCACATATCGTAACCAGCCTTGCTGCTGATGATCAGCTCGTCGCGGTAGGGCTTCAAGTCGAGGCTCAGAATCCGCCCGAAGGTCTCCTCGGCGCTGCCGTATGGCGGGCCGTAGTTGTTGGCCAGATCAAAGTGTGTAATGCCCAGATCGAAGGCCCGCCGTACCATGGCACGGCCATTCTCAAAGACATCCGCGCCGCCAAAGTTGTGCCACAGCCCCAGTGAGATGGCCGGCAGCAGCAGGCCGCTCTTGCCGCAGCGCCGGTATTGCATCGTTTCGTATCGTTGTTCGTTTGCAATGTACAAAAGATTCTCCTTGGAATATTATTTCAATGCTTGAAGAGAGTTACAAACATACCGAACAATAGGCAGAACCCGGCGAAAAAAAGAATCGCCGATAAAACACTCAGGAGATTGGCGGTCTTCCGCGCACGGCGAAACTCCGTATCATCCGATGGAAGGCGGCTGAATTTAATCCACCAGCGTGCCGTCATCGCCGGAACTGCAAAACAGAAGAAGATCAAACTCCACGCGCCAAGCATGCTGACGATAGGGAGAAAGCTGATGACGAAAGAGAGCGGAACTCCTATCGCCATGATCTTCAGAAAGCTTGCGTCGCTGCACGCCTGATTCACCAGCGCCATCTGTTCCGCGGCCTCCTCCGCCGCGCCCGCATCCACCGGCGCGCCACAGAAGCGGCAGAAGCCTGCCAACGTATCGATCGTCTCTTTGCAGTTGGGGCACGTAAAGATCCGCGCCGCGTCGCTGCCGCTGATGCTCTCAAACATTCCAAACCCCTCCCGCGTTCCTGCTCGTCATTTATCCCGCGCCACCACGAAATCCGGAACCCACAGCAGCGCGCGCTTGTACTCGGAGTCCGGCAGCGAGGCCAGCGCCAGGCGGCTCTGCTCGGCATAGCGGTCGGCCACGCCCATCGCATATTCCACCGACCCGTTCCGCATCAGTATCTCGCGAATCTTCTCCCGGCTCACATTCTCAAAGCTGCGGTCGTTCAAGACGCGCTGAATCGTGCGCCGGTCGGCGGCCGTTCCGTGGTCAATCGAGTGAATCACCGCCAGCGTGGCCTTGCCCTCGCGCAGGTCGCTGGCCACAGGCTTGCCCAAAACCTCTTCGCTGGCTGTCAGATCCAGCACATCGTCCACAATCTGGAAGGCCAGGCCGACGGTGCGCCCGTATGCGCCCAGGCTTGCCTCGACCTTCTCGTCCGCGCCGGCCAGCACCGCGCCCAGTTGCATGGAGACCGAAAAGAGGCAGGCCGTCTTGCGATAGATCAGGTCGTAGTACTCGGCTTCGCTGACGGCACGGCCCAGCTTTTGGATTTGTAAAAGCTCGCCCTCGACCATCTGCTGCGTCAGGCCGATCAGCAGCTCCAGCACGCGCAAGCTCTTCTCTTTGAGAGCCACATTGAAGGCCTGCATGTAAAGCCAGTCGCCAGCCAGCACGCACTTCTCGTTGCCCCATGTGGTGTTGGCCGAGGGACGCCCACGGCGGATATTCGCGCCGTCGATAATGTCGTCGTGAACCAGCGTGGCGGAGTGAACCATCTCGACGACCGCGCCGAGGCGGATGGCGCTTTGCCCGGTAAAGCCCAGCGCGTGCGAGGAAAGTAACAGCAGCGTAGGACGGATGCGCTTGCCGCCGCCGCCCCTCAGATACTCGGCGATCTCCGTGATGGTGCTGACGCCGGAGGCCGCGTCCCGCCCCAGCTCCTGCTCAATCGCCACGAGATCATCCCGCAGCAGCTCGAAGACCTCTTTTGCCGTCGCTATCGCCAGTGTGCTCAAAGTGCTCCGGTTCTTCTGCTAGATCAGCAGCATTTTGTTTATGAATTAAGCGCCAATTTTTGTTGCTATTCGTGTTCAAACGGCATCTTTCGGTTTTTTCGTGAATGCGTTCGTGTTGATAACCTGGATAACTACAAACAGAAATAAAAAAGGAATCAAAAAAACAATTTCTTTATCAACATGAAAGAACTGGCGAGCTATGAAACCTAAGACGACAGATAATAATAGAATGCTAATTGTGAAAACATAAGCGGAACGTATGCCGGAATAATCGCGGATATCTAGAAACCTTACACCTAAAAAATCAGTCATTATCGAGAGAAAGCACATTGGCACAATAATGTCTTGTCCAAATAAATAAACCATAACCGCCAGCGATGAAAAGAAAAGGAGCAATCTGAGTCCTCTAGGAAGATTACTTATTCTTGCCGTATCGATTCCGCGACTTTCACTCTGGTTTTCTGCATCCATTTTTGACTCCAGAAAAACTACCCACTGCATAAACGAAAATTTGAACAACTTCGAAGTTCATGAAAGAAAATTCCTCAGGGGCTAAAGCCCGGAATTCTATGGGCCATCTGGCGGCACGGCTAAAGCTGTGCCCTTTCAAAACCCTTTCGCCGTTCTCCTAGCGGCATCAACCCTCGTGCGAGCGAAGAGCGAGCGATTGGCCCCACCGCAGGTGGCTAGTTGGTCCGATAATTCGTAAACGTCAACTCCACGCCCAAATCCTTGCCGCGCAAGAGAGCAATGATCCCCTGCAACTCGTCGCGGTCCTTGCTGGAGACGCGCACGGTGTCTCCCTGGATGCTGGCCTGCGCCTTTTTCTTCGAGTCCTTGACCAGCTTGACGATCTCTTTGGCCTTTTCGATGGGGATGCCCTGCTGCAGGGTGATCTTCTGGCGGACGCTCTTGCCCAGCGCCGGCTCCAGCTTGCCGTAGGTCATGTTCTTCAGCGAGACGCCGCGCTTGACCAGCTTCTGGCCCAGAATCTCCTTGACCGCCTCCAGGTGATACTCGCCGTCGGAGGCCAGTTGAATCTCTTTGTCGCCCTCGGCGAGCCGGACCTCGGAGTGCGAGTCCTTCAGGTCAAAGCGCTGCTTAATCTCTTTCAGCGCCTGGTCAATGGCGTTGCGAACCTCTTGAATCTCCACTTTGCTGACGATGTCGAATGAATTTTCCTGAGCCATTTTCTCGTTCCTCAAAACCTGCAACAGCTTGCCACGCGCAAAGCGCATGCGTAGCGTCACTACCAGTTTCCCACGTCTGCCCTGAAAGTGGCTTGCGAGGCGAGGATTTTTTCCGCGCGGCAGTTGCAAGCAGGATGCTGAGACTGTGCGTGCCTGAGGGCAGACGCATCTTCAATCTCTGGCTAGGCGGCTTTTGCGGGAGAAGAAAAAACGAAATCCGGGAGGAAGATTATGGCTTTCTTTCTGCCAGATTTTCACATTGCGGGACAAAAGTTGCGTTTGCGCGCACATCGGCAATTTTTTCTAAAGCTGAGTTCTGTATAGGAATGACGGGGGGATTCTAGCCTTTTTTCCGTCAGATTCCGGCTAGGGCGATGAATCAATGTGCACGGTTTGAAAATAAAGGAGGGGGCGAGGCGCACGGAACAGGGGCTGAGGGAATGCGGGACCAAGGTTCGCGCGGGGATGGGCATCTTGTTCATCTGATTGGATTGTGCGCCTTTTGAGTTTAATCATCCGCAAATGCAGGAATAAAATGCGTCTTCCCTGACGCGGGCCTGGATTCGACACATCCAGGCCCGCGGAGTCTCTCCCGATCCCTGCAACTATGGCACCGCGACTATTGCAACCGGGCCGCTCACAACCGAGCCGGAGGTTGACACTGTCAGTTCGCCGGAGCTGAGAGTAAAGGCGTTGATGGTGGGATCGCTTAGGTTGTTGGCCGTCAGCACAAAGTCGCCAGTGCTGTCTAGAACCATTCCGTAGGGCGCCGCGCCCGTGGAGACCGTATTGCTTTGCACGGCTAACGTGGAATTCGTGGAATCCAACAGGAACGCAGCGATGACTCCGTCAGCGGTTCCTTTCCCATTGGCAACATAGACGTAGCCATTGGAGTCGGCCAGGATCGCATGGGGTCCATCTCCACCGCTTGGATAGGGCGATGTGCTGGGTTCATTCCCCACAACGTCACTGCTGATCGGAATGATGTGTATTCCGCCGCCTGCAGTGAAATCGTTGGTTTCGCCAATATACAGGAAGTTGGTTCCGGGATTGAAGGCCACGGAGATGGCGGTAGCGCCGCTCTTGGCGGTCACTGCTTGCCCGGGCGTGCTGATAGGCGCCGATGAGCTTGTGTAGCCGCTGCCCGCGGTAAATTTATAAATTTCGGTATCCTTGCCGACAGCTACGGCAACAAGATTATTATCGGGAGAAATTGCCAATCCGCCCACGGCAACATTGCCGCCTGCGATCAATGACACTCCTGGAACCGTTGCGCCATTGGGAATCGCCACGGGCTGGCCAGTCGTCTTGTTGATTGGCCATGCGTAAAGAATTGGCCCGCTCAAAGTATTCGAAGCATCCAGTAGCCATTGCCCGGTCGAGTCAACCTGGAGTGCGTTGGAAGTATCGTCGGGGATGGGCAGGCTTGAATCCAGTGAAAGCGCTCCGCCAGTACCGATGTCGTAAAGATAGATGCCAATGCTTGTACCCACATAAAGATGATTCCCGTTAGGTTGAATCGCCATCGAATAGGGAGTCGCACCGACGGGCAGCGAGGCCGGGCTGCCGCTGAGCGCGGTCAGCGTGCTGCTGGCGATGGAGTAGCCATAAATCCCGTTGGTGCCAACTACATAGAAATTCCCGCTGTTCGTCGCCGTGCAATTGCTGGTGGGTGTATTCACGGCCACGCAGAATGTGGCTGTTGCCGCCACGCTGCCGGAGACGCCGGTCACGGTCATCTGATAGGCTCCGCTGGTCGAGCCGGCGGTTGCAGTCAGCGTGGAGGGTTGCGACGAGGTGGTGCTGAAGGTGAGCGAGGTTGGAGAAAGGCTGCACGTCGGGTCGGTGGAACTGGTATCGCCCGTTGGCCTGAGGGTTACCGCGCAGGTCAACGAAACAGTCCCGGTAAAGGAACTGCCCGGCGTTACGGTAATGGTGTCAGTGCCGGTCGCTGCAGTGGTCACAGCGAGGCTGGTGGGGCTGGCGGTGAGCGTAAAGCTGGTGGCGCCGCTGATTGGTGCCTGCCAAAAGTCTCCGCAACCCGCCAAAAGCGTTGCCGCCGCCATGAGTCCCGCCCAGCTTCCAATCCTCATCACCGCTCCTTATGCGCCGCGCACCGGCCGCGCCGGACGTCTGTAAACTATTTACAGGCTAACCCCTGCCAGCGCATTCTGTCTTGCACGCCCGCGGGCGGCATCCCGCTGAATGGGTAGACGCAATTCCGATGGATTCCGCTTGCCTTTTTCTTCACATCGCACTCCAGGCTTTAGAGTCCATCGCCCTCCAACTGATAAAGTTAGAGAGGACCCATCGCGCACCCCAAGGAAAGACTGCCCATGTTTCACAATACAGAAGATATTCGCATTCAGTGGACCCGCGTCGTTCTTCCTCCTGTCTTTTTGGAGGAGGAGCTGCCCATCACCGAGGCCGCCTCGTCCACCATCTTTGACGCCCGCAACGAGATCATCGCGATCCTCAACGGCGAAGACACGCGCCTGCTGGTTCTCGCGGGCCCTTGCTCCATCCACGACACCAAGGCCGCGCGCGAGTACGCCGCGCTGCTGCAAGGCGCCATCGCCGAGTTCTCCGCCGAGTTGCGCATCGTTATGCGCGTCTACTTTGAGAAGCCGCGCACCACCGTTGGCTGGAAGGGGCTCATCAACGATCCCCATCTGGACGAGTCCTACAAGATCAACGACGGATTGCGCATGGCTCGCCACCTGCTGCTGGACCTGGCCGAGATGGGCGTGCCCGCCGGCACCGAGTTCCTGGACATGATCTCCGCGCAGTACATCGCCGGCCTGGTCAGTTGGGGGGCCATCGGCGCGCGCACCACCGAGAGCCAGCTTCACCGCCAGTTGGTCAGCGGCCTCTCCTGCCCGGTCGGTTTCAAGAACGGCACCAGCGGCAACGTGCAGATCGCCATCGACGCCATCCAGAGCGCCGCGCACTCGCACACCTTCCTGGGCCACACCAAGCTGGGCCAGTCGGCCATCTTCGCAACGGCAGGCAATCCCGATTGCCACATGATCCTGCGCGGCGGACGGCAGACAGTCAACTTTGGCGCGGAGAGCGTCGCCGAGACCGCGGCGCAGATGGAGAAGGCCGGCCTGCAGCCGCGCATCATGATCGACTTCAGCCACGCCAACAGCAGCAAGGATTATCGCCGTCAGGCTGCCGTCTGCCACGATGTCGCGGGGCAGGTAGCCGCCGGAGACCGGCGCATTATGGGCGTAATGATCGAGAGCAATTTAGTGGCCGGCGCGCAGCCGCTCCGAGCCGGCCAGCCGTTAGTCTACGGGCAAAGCATCACCGACCCCTGCATCGACTGGGCAGAGACGCACACGCTGCTGAAAGAGCTGGCTGGGGCCGTGCGGGCGCGGCGAGGGTAATAAATCTCGTCTGGAGCAGACACAGATATTGCTTTCGAAAAATGAATGCCTGGTCAATGGCTTTAATCGTGTTTGGGGTCGTAGTCGAATTTCACCAGCCCATCCCGGTAATCGATGTGAATGGTCAAATGATTCAGTGTGCTGGCCCCGAGAAACCCAGACAATTCTATCCCGATGTCCTTTGAACTCTTGGAAGTGTCAATGGATACAACACCATTCACCTTCTGGGAAAGTTGAGCAAAACGGAAGGTGATTTCGTTGGCCGTGAAGACGTCTTTTACATCTCCGCTGATGCCTTGCACACGGAGATTGTAATTCGAATAGACCTTGGTGACTTCCCGCGCAGCCTGTGGAGAGATGGTCGTTGCAAATGCGCCTGTATCCAGAACGAAGAGCCTGATCTTCTCATAGTTGAGGCCCGCCGGCAGGATCAGCAAATGACCAACGCGATAGACCTTCGTATAGTCCTTCATCTCCGGAGCGATATAGCGGTCATAAGGGCCGTGTGGTTTATTGATTGGAGCAGCGTTCTTTGCAGCAGTTGATGCGGCGCTGGAATTGGTGGCGGAGTTGTCCTGCTTTTCAGTTGTGGAAGGCTCTTCCGCATCATTGGAATCGTCCGATTCCATCTCGCCAGTTTTCAACGTCAATGCGGCGACGCTCTCTCCCGGACGTGGCGGTAGCGGACCAAGAATTAGTTTGTGCTTGGGGTAATTCAGCGTGACCAGAAACCGCGAGAATACGTCCATGCCAATCAGTCCATCTTCATCCGACAGCGCACTACGGCTATCCATCACTTCTACCATGCAATCTTGAAACTCAAGATTGCCGATGCGAATGGAATCGGCATAGGCTGAATATCCCGGTTTGTATCCTTCATCGCCGACGCCACTCATCTCGGTCGCCGAGAATGACTTGATTCCGGCATGCTTTGCCAGGGAGCGAGAGATCAAGAGTCCGCCTGCACCGGTATCAACTTCCAACAGGGAATTGTGGCCGTTCAACTTCACATCCAACCCAAAGCCACTCGCGCGTGTTGCATCGACCATGATCCGGTCGAACGGAATCTCGGTAGCTGTTACCTGGGAAACCAGATGACAGGCTTTGTGAGGCTCAGCAGCCATCTTCTTCAGCCTCTCCAGATATTGGCGCAAGTGCCGCACATCATCCTCGTCGTCACCCATTGGGGAGGAGAGATAAGCTTCCAACTCGGCAATCCTCTCTTTCGGTGACAAAGTTTCGATCCACTCCAGGCGAATCTCCGGGTCTACTGGATCTAGACGATGCGCATCTTCCAAATGGGCGCGGCTTGAAGCATAGAGCGAACTGAGCCGATCCAGATCGGCCAGAAGAAGGTGAGTTCGCGGATTGCATGGATCCAGCTTCAGCGAGACAAAGGCGGAATCACCGGCAGCCCATGGAGTTCCCTGGCGATACTCGACCTCACCGCGTAGCGTGATCAAAGCCGCCGAGTTAGGCGCTTTGATTAAAGCCGCCTTCACGGCATCTTCTGCCTCTTGCACCTTTTGCTGATGCAGAAGAGCATGTACCAACCCGATGGTCAGATCTGTATTCTCTTGGTGGCTGGCCAAATCAGACTGATACAGTTTTGCGGCCTTGGCATAATCCGCCGTGCGCAGAGCTTTGTCGGCTTCGCTGATCAGCTCATGTCGTGCAACGCTGCAAGTAGTCGCGCACGGAGATTTCACCGGGAGGCAAATCACGGCAATTAACAGTGCAAACCGTGAGAGACTCGGCTGCAATCTTTCGGCACAAAATATTCTTCCCCGCATTTTCGTCCTCAATAGCTGTTCTTGAAGTGCTGGATTCTATTTACATATTCTCAAATGGACTCAAAATGCGTCAGGTGCATTTAATCCAACTCCGGATTCCCATACGTGGATGTTGGTCGTGCAACCCTCAAGCCGAAGTCAACTGACCAAAAATCTCCGTCAGGTTGACATACAGCGGCGTCCCTTTGACTTCCAGGCGCTCGGCTTCCACCCATTCCGCGCCGGAGCACATCCGGCCGCTACGTGTCTTGGGGTCGATGATCCACACCGTCTCCACGCCCATACTGCGATAATCGCGGGCGCGGTCTTGAGTGTCGGAGTAGGTGTCGTCGGGAGAGAGGATTTCGATGACCAACAATGGCGGATCGACGAGCACATCGGGCTGCGGTCCGGCGGTGAGGACCACCAGATCCGGCACCCGAACCCGGCTCTCAGAAACCTGAACCCGCTGTTCGGTGCTGCTTGTGATCCCCCACTGCTTCTCGTGCATGAAAAACCATGCACCTAAAACCAATTGCAATCGCGCGTGTTCCCACTTGCCCACGTTGCGCTCCAGGACCTCTCCGTCCACGTACTCGCGGTCCGGCCTGTAGCTCGAACCAAGGTAATCACTCAACGGGATGTGCAGAGCCGTGGCCATAATACGAAATATAGCACGATTTTCGCTTTTAGATTGGAACCCAAAACCTGTACGAACCGTCACGCAGCCCGATCAAAAAGCATAATCTTGGGCCGCCGCTTGCGGCTGGCGCGCCATAGGTCGTACTGGGTTTGTAGGTCGATCCACAGTGTGGGGCTGGTTCCCAGGGCTTCAGAGAGGCGCAGCGACATCTCCGCCGATATACCCGCCTTGCAATTGAGGATGCGCGAGAGCGTGACTCGCGAAACGTGCAGCCGCGCCGCCGCATCTTTGACCTGCATCTCGCCCAGCCACTCGCGCAGCACGCGCCCCGGATGCGCCGGATTGAACATCTCCGCCATGGTTCCCTCCTCATTTAGTGATAATCCCGGTAATCGACCAGAATCGCGTCTTCGCCTTCAAAACAGAAAGTCAACCGCCAATTGCCGTTCACCTTTACTGACCAATGCCCCTTGAGTTCCCCCAGCAACGGATGTAAATTCCAGCCCGGGCCAGCCATATCTTCGGGCTTCTTCGCCTTGTTGAGCACGGTGAGCTGGATGTTCAACCGGACGGCGTGATTGGGCTGAATTCCCGCCTTGCTGCCGGTATAGAAGAACTTCTCGATGCCGGAGTGGCGGAAGCTCCTGATCATGAGCAAAGTGTAACGCTACACGATATCTCATGTAAAGGCCTATTTCCGCTAAAGGACAACACGCGGTCAACCAAGGTCCGGCATCGTGGACTTGGAATTTTGTCCACCGCGCGGGTTACTTCTTCTTCCCCGGCAGCATGGCTTTCAGCCTCTCCATCAACCCCGTCTTGGCGATGGGAGCGGGGGCAACCGGCTTGGGCACCGGCGCGGCGGAGGCGGCAACTTGCGGCGGGGGCTGGGCGGCGGAAGGCGCAGCAACTTGCGGAGCGGGCTTGGCGCCGTTGGCCGCGGGAGCCGGTGCCTTGCCATCGTCCTTCAGCGGAGTTTTTCCGCTCACCACGCTCTCCGCGTCATAGGTGGGCACTTCCTCGTTCACGTTCTTGATCAGGATCGAGATGCGGCGGTTGGAGGGATCGTCGGGATTATTTTTCACGCGCAGCATCTGGTCCGCATAGCCGCGCACCTGGGTCACCTGATCGGTGCGCACTCCATCCTGCTGCAAGAGCTTGCGCGCCGCGTTGGCGCGGTCGGCTGAGAGATCCCAGTTGCTGTAGCCGGAGTCGCTGGAGTATGGCTTGGCGTCGGTATGGCCTTCGATCAGCAGCGAGTTGGGCAGCGTCTTGAGTTCCTTGCCCAACAGCGCCAGCAGAGCCTGACCACCCACGCTGAGCTTGGCGCTGCCCAGTTCGTAGAACGTTCCGTCTTTGCCCTCAATCAGTTCGATGCGCAATCCCTCCGGCGTGATGGTGATCTCGATCTGCTTGGAGAGTTTCTCCAGATCCTTGCGCGCCTTGATCTCCTCTTCGAGCTTCTTTTTCAGTTGTTCCAGTTGGTCGTCAGTGACTTTGGCCATGATGACTTCGCCTGTGCCAGTCAAGGTGGTGCCGAGCAAGCTGGCCGTTCCTTTGGGGTCGTTGAAGTAGCCGGCCACGGCTTTTTTGACCTTGGTGCTGGAGCCCATCAGCCAGAGCACGATAAACAGCGACATCATGGCAGTGACAAAGTCAGCATAGGCCACCTTCCACGCGCCGCCATGATGGCCGCCGTGGCCGCTGACCTTCTTGATGACGATAATCGGTTGATTCGTTTTGGGTGCCATAATGCCGCGCCTCTCCTGGAATTCACGACCGTTTAAGCAGCGCCCTCAGCCGCGCTGGCCGTCTGGTTCTTGCAGTTCTTTTCCATCTCGTCGAAGGTGGGCCGGAGATGGGCGGGAACAGCGCGCCGCCCCATCTCGATGGCGATCATCGGCGCCGAGCCCTTCAGGAAGGAGAGCATCAACACGCGCAGGACATGCAGATATTCATTGTGAGCGTCCGCCGTCTTGGACATATTCGAGCTGAGCGGGCCGACCAGCCCGTAGCAGGCCAGAATGCCCAGAAAGGTGCCCACCAGCGCGGCGGCCACATGCTCGCCGATCTCTTCCGGCGGGCCGCCCAGCGAGCCCATGGTGATAACCACGCCCAGCACCGCGGCTACGATTCCCAGGCCGGGCAGCGCGTCCGCCACGGTGCTGAGCGCGGCGATGGGCACGGTGGCCTCGTGATGATGGACCTCCATGTCCAGTTCCATCATCTGATCCATGTCGAAGGGCTCCACGCCGCCAGTGATGGCCATGCGGAGCGTGTCGCAGACAAAGGCCTGCGCATGATGGTCGGCGAGAAACTCGGGATAATTCTTGAAGATCGAACTCTCTTTGGGCTTTTCAACATCCATTTCCACGCTGAGAAGTCCCTCTTTGCGCACCTTGTTCAGAAACTGGTACATCATTTTGAGCGTGCTCAAATAGCGCGTTTTGGTGAAGGGAGAGCCTTTCAGAATGCCCAGTAATCCGGCCACAATTGCCTTGATGATGTGAACCGGATTGGCCACCAGCAGTGTGCCGATGGCCGCGCCGCCCAGGATCAGTAGTTCGGCCGGCTGGATCAGCACTGCTATGTGGCCTTTTTCCATCAAAAAGCCGCCGATAACCGCACCAAAAACAACGACAATGCCTATGATGGCGAACATTCTTGCCCTCCCGGCGCGGACGTAATCTGATTGCCGCCCGCTTGAAAGCTGGTAAACATCGCGGCCTTTGCCCGTTCGAGCAGATCGACCAGTGTTCCATTCCGTTCCGCCTGCGCCGCTCCGATGCTCACCGTGAGCGGAACGCGATCACCCCACCAGCGAAAGTCGGCGGTCCGAGCCAGCGCGGCCAGCGCCTGGGCATGGGCCGTCAACATCTCCGGCGTGCGTTCGTGGGAGAGAATCAGGTACTCATCTTCGCCCCAGCGCCCCATCTCCTCGGAGGGCCGCAATCCGCTGGCCAGCGCATGTTCCACCTTGTCGAGCATTGTGTCGCAGGCGCCCGCGCCGTGCGTTCTGCGCAGTTCGTGGGCCTGATCGACGGTAATCCACAGCACGCCAAAGCTCTCGCCGCCCTGTAGAAAGTCGTTGAACATCGCCAACAGGCGATCCTCGAACTCCGTCTGATCGGCTTCCACCTCCGAACCTTCGCTGCTCTCGCCATGGGGCAGCGCATCCAGGCTCTCCGAGGGATGAAAGATGACCGACAAGCCGATGCGCCCGCCCGTGCCGTCCCGAAGCACCTCCACCCGTGCGATGACCGGAACCGGATGGCTCAGCTTGTGCTTGAAACGAACCAGGGCGCCGTGACACGGTTGCACTCTTTCGCCGCCTTTCTGATCCGCCGGCTTGGTGCAGGCCAGCAGCAGCGGCTCCAGCGCCTCCGGAACCGGGCGCGAGAGCAGGTCCATGCCCGCGTAACCGGTGATGGCCTCCGCAGCCGGATTCCAGAAGACAATCTTGCCTTCCTTGTCGAGCAGCCCCACCCCCTCCGGGAAGATGCTCAGCGCAGCTTCTAGAAGTTCTGTGCGATCCGCCATTTATACCTCTCCATTTGCTTTCATCGGCGCAAGTTCAGGCGACTTCAGACGGTGCGCTGTGCGGGACATCCGCTGATCTTGAAGAGGGAAAAAATCACCATGCGAGACCCGTAGAGGACCGATTCGGAGCGGTCCAAGCCCCGTCTTCCGGCTGTGAAACTCCTTAGTCAACAACGCCGGCGATCAGATGATGAGTTTTTTGGTGACGGAAGCATCTACAAGTTGTAATCTCATTCCGGGGAAAAATTACCAGAGTGTAGGGAGATTTCCCGTTTAGACCAGTCACCAAAGAAATGGGCTGCCGTTTTTTTGTTGCAGAATGAAGCAATTCAGGGGTTTTGGGAGAATCAGCCGATACTCTCCCAAAGGGAAGAAGCCATGGCTGGCATCCCAAACCGCTGTTTCAAGCAGGGCGGGAAGTTCGGACCGGGCAGGTAGGAAGAGTGCTGGTTATACAGCAGACGAGGCGCACATGAATAAGATCATCCTGGCAGACTCACAAGCGATTTTTCGGGCAGGAACAGCTAAAGTGCTGGCCATGGACGAAGACGTGCGCATCATTGCACAATGCACGGATCTGGATCGCATGCATCACGCCATCACCACATTTCCCGGCTCCATCGTCCTCTTTGCCGCCTCCATGCGGCCGGACCTTGCCCGCCTGCGCTCGCTGCTGGAAACGGTGGGCAGCCGCGGCATCGTGATTGCCGAGAACAACGAAACCGCCGGCGCTTTCATTCAGCAGGGCTTTCGCGGCGTGGTCTTCCGCTCGGTCACTGGGCCGTCGCTCACCGAATGTGTGCGCGCCGTGGCCGCCGGGGACACCTGGATGCCTCCGCAACTGATGCAGGCCGAATCACCCGAGGAAGATATGGTGGGCACGCGCGTTCGCGACCGGCTCACCCCCAAAGAGATGCGCATCGTCGCGCTGATCGTGCAGGGCTGCAAGAATCGCGAGATCGCCCAGCGCCTGAAGACCACCGAGCAGGTCATCAAGAACTACTTGCGCTCGGTCTACGACAAGACCGGCGTGAGCGACCGGCTGGAGCTAGCCCTATTCACCATTCATCATCGCGTTTTGGCGCAGGCCGCCGCCGAGGTGGGCAGCAAGCTGGAGGCCGAGGAAGCCTCACAGGCTCATGCGATGGCGTAATGGATGCATTTGCCGCCCGGAAGCATCGGTAATTGCAGGATGATGGGGACTCTCGATTTTCGGAATCGAGAATCGGAATGAATGAGTGTAGAAGTATGCTAGCCTTCGGATTTAGAGGCTCACTTGCATGATCCGATTCTGGAGTTGCCTGCTCTGCGCTTTCTCCGCCGTCTCATTAGCCCAAACGCCAAAACCCGCTGCCCCTGCGCCAAACACAGACGTGATGGTGGTCGCCGTCTCGCATGACAACTCGGTACTGGGCGGCGGTATTGACAGTGGCCGGCCTTATGCCGGGAAAAAAGTCTCAGTCGAACCGTTGGCTTGGATCACACCTTCCGGTGAGTGGAAGAAGATTCTCTGCGATTATGGTCGCCCAACAGAGTGTAAGAAGTTTGAACGGGAGTATCTGAAAAAACCACATACTTATACCGTGGTCAGTGCCGACGGGCGAGGTGCCTCAGTCAAGACCAACGAGATGAGTCTGGACGATGAATGTTTCGGCTATGGAGGAGATGGTACTTTCTCTGGTAATTCCATCTCCTATGCTACGGTTGCCGCGGAATCCACAGATTTATTTATCTCTGGCAAATCAGCCAGGCGGCTGGCTGAACCGGAAGCCGAACCAATTCGCAAAGCCTTTGCCGTGGCCGCTGGAGACAAGCTCGCTTCCACCAAAAATATGCGCGTTTATTCCGTCCAACTCGAAGATAGGAATCTAATCGTGGTACAACGGGCATTTCAAAATTTTGCGGAAGTTCCTGACATTGGTCCTCAAGAACCAACTCCTTTCATCTTCGCCATCGGAAGCATGAACCAAGGCAAGTTTCATCTTCTTTTTTGGAAAGAAAACACCATTGATGAAAACGAGCAGATTCTAGGACTCGTCCACCTGAAAAACGGCAGAGACTATCTCGTCAACACGGTGAGCGATCCGGAGACTCAATTTTTCCGCATCTACGGCATCCGCAATGGCAAGCTGACTTTAGTCTTTTCCGGCGCCGGAGGCGGCTGCTGACCTTGAAGTTTGATTTCGCCCTGTAGCGCCGACCTCCCGGTCCACGATTTGTTGACCGAGCCTGACAGTTTCCATAGCCAAACAAAGCGAAACGGGCGAATGTGTGAATAATGCGGGATAGCCTCCTATCCCGGATAAGCTCCCGTGATATACCCCTCCAGCGCCTGAATGTGCTGCGCCTGGCCGCTGATCACCCACTTCACCAGATCGCCGATCGAGACCACGCCCACCAGCTCATCCTCCTGCAAGACCGGAAGATGGCGGAAGTGGTGCTGGGTCATGATGCTCATGCACTCATCCACGGTGTGTTCCGGGCTGACAAAGACCACCGGGCTGGACATGATCTCGCGCACCTGCGTCTCTCGTGAAAAGTGGCCCTTCAAGACCCCATTGCGGGCGTAGTCGCGCTCGGAGAAGATGCCCACCACGCGCCCTCCGGAGATCGCCAGCAGCGCGCCGACATTGTGCTTGGCCATCAATTCGATGGCCTCGTAGACCGTCTGCTCCGGCGCAATCGAAAGAATCCTGCTCTCTTCCTTGCTCTTCAGCACCAATCCAACCGTGTCGGTGATATTCATACGAACCTCCTCGCCTTCTGGTAGCCGCGCCGGGGGAGCGCATCCCGACGGAGCAGCCCCTGCCGGCTCCTGATTCGGGTGTAGTTAATATAGAGCATTCTCATCAAAGTTGGCCAGATAGATCTCGCAGCTCTTCGGCGGCTGCGCGGAGAGCTGGGGGACACAACGAGCGTAGTTTCCTGCAAGGCGGATGCTGAACCGTCTGGCTGTGGCTATAAGATATTTGTGGGTCTTTCAAGGTCCGAGAATGCGGAGTCGGGCACGCCACTCACCACAATTTATTAATCTATCCCAATATGGTTCGTTTGCCTCGACAGCCGAGCCGTTTTGGATATTTGGAACCAATTATCAACTATTTACCTGAATAACTGGAAAGAATCAACCGATTAACTGCTCTTAAAAATCCAATGCATCTTCATCAGTGCACAACGATAAGGTCAATTTACGCGCCGCCGGGTTGACTTGGAACCCTGTCTGATCTAAGTTCGTCTTGCGAGGGATCGAAATGCAAGGAATCGTTACTGCACTCAGGACATCTCTGCCCACACCCGTCAAGCGCCTTTTGAAATATCCGTATCTGGTCGCGCTTGATTTAACCGATGCCGCTGAGCGGCGCCGGGAGATGACGCCGCCGAGGCATATTTGTTCCGTGGGAAACGGAGACAATAAATCCGTCGGCCTGGAGTTCAAAAGAATCTTTGTGGAATATGGCGGGCTGAAACCCGATGACCGCGTGCTGGATGTTGGATGCGGAATAGGAAGAATTGCCGCGCCGCTGACGGATTACCTTTCAGAAAAAGGTGAATATTATGGCTTTGACATTGTGAAGAGCGGCGTCGATTGGTGCCGGAAAAACATTACCGTCCGCTATCCGAACTTTCATTTCTTTCACTCCGATGTCAGTAACAGGAATTACAATCCCCGCGGGGCTATCCACGCCTCGGAGTACAGGTTTCCCTTCGAGGATGGGAGTTTCGATTTCATCTTCCTGACCTCAGTTTTCACGCATATGTTTCCTTCCGATATGGAAAACTATCTGCGTGAGATCTCCCGTGTTCTCACAGTCGGAGGGAGATGCCTGATCACCTTTTTTCTGCTCAATGAAGAATCCAATTTCTGCATCTCGCTGAAGATGGGCACGCAGAGTTTTATCCACGACGTGGGCGGATGCTTCACCACGACCGTCGAGAATCCGGAAGCAGCCATTGCCTATCCTGAGAGGTATATTCAGAGTGCTTTCGCCGCAAACCATCTATCGATCCACGAACCGGTCCACTATGGTTCGTGGTGCGGAAGGGATAACTTCCTGAGTTATCAGGATATCGTGATCGCCGAAAAGATCTGAACCCCAACCAGCCACTTACCAATCGTAGTCATATCTACGCGTCCGGTCGCCCCAGGTCCCGCTTCCGGGACCTGAGAGAGTATGAAGCTCATTCTGCCTTGCTGACCGCTAACTCCTCCAGCCGTTGGGCAATCCGCTGGGCAGCGTCGGGATGCGCCTGCGTGCGGGCAGCGGCGGACATTGCGGCCAGCCGCTCCGGACTCGCGAGCAGGCCGGTCAGCGCGGTCAGCAGCTTGCCGGGAGCGTCAAGGTAGGATTCATCCAGCAGCACAGCCGCGCCGGCCTTCACCATCTCCTCGGCGTTGCGGCGCTGGTGGTCGTCAGCGGCGGCGGCAAAGGGAATCAGCAGGGCTGGCTTTCCAGCGGCGGCCAGTTCGGCCACTGTCGAAGCGCCGCTGCGCGCCATTACAAGCGTTGCCTGGGCAAAGTGGCGCGGCATATCGTCAATGAATGCCTGCACATCCCAGCGCTCCGGGTCGGCGCCGCTGGCAGCGTAAGCGGCCTGTGTCGCTTCAAAGAGGCGCGCACCGCTCTGGTGCAGCACCGTCAGCCCAGGGATTGCCTCCAACAGAGCCGGAAGAATTTTGGGCAGATTGAGATTGAAGAGCCGCGCGCCCTGTGAGCCGCCAAAGACGAGCAGGTGCGGCTCCGCTGCGGCGGGCGACGTAAGGGTGAAGAACTCCTGCCGGACGGGAATGCCGGTGACCTCGGCGTTGCGGAAGAATTTTTTGGCGGCGGCAAAGTTGACGGCGGCGGCCTGCACGCGCTTGCCGACGAGCCGATTGGCCAGGCCGGGCATGGCATTCGGCTCGAAGGCCATTGCGGGGATTTTGAGTTGCAGCGCCGCGGCCATTGCCGGGCCGGAGGCGTAGCCGCCCACGCCAAAGACGACGTTGGGCCGGAAGGCGCGGATCAAGCCACGGCAGGCTAAGATCGAGCGCGGCAGGTCCATGAGCGTGCGCAAGCGGGTGACGAGCGAGACGTTCTTGAGCTGGCCTACTTCGACCAGCTTCAGGTTGAAGCCGGCTTCGGGGACGAGCCGCGACTCCATCCCCCGCGTGGTGCCAACGAAGAGAATTTCGGCGTCGTGATGGGCGACAAGTTCCCGCGCCACGGCAAGCGCCGGAATGATGTGTCCGCCGGTGCCACCGCCGGCAATGAGTACGCGCAGTTGGGACAATTCGCTCCTTTCGTTCGTCCAAGCCTGATGTTCTGATGCTTCCCCTATCGTAAATAACTTTACCGCGCGAGCGGGAGCCACTCGCCGAATGGAGGCTTCCCGGGAGCAAGAGAATTGTCAAGAGGGCGAAGGCGATGCGCGCAAAAGGAGCGAAAATGCGATCTTATTGCCCAAAGGCAGCCACTTTTGGGCAAAGAAAGGGTCGTTTAGAGAGAGCGCAGATGTGTGTTTTCAGATTCTACTTGACGGCTGTGATGGCAATCGACAACCCACCATAGATCGACGGACCTGTCGTCCCCTTGGCGGCGAGAGTGCCATCCGGGTTAACGGAATAAATCGAAGCCGCAATGCCGCCTTCATTGGTTACATAAAGAAACTTTCCGGAAGGATCGAAGGTGATGCGAAAGGGGGAATTTCCCGTCGCGATTGTGCCCGTCGGATTGGCTGCTGTGGCGTTCAGAGTTAAATTGCCCGTGGCGGGATCTATGGTATACATCGAAACCGTGTTGTCGTTCCGATTCACCACATAGGCGTACTTGCTGGTCGGGTCGATGGCGATCGCCGTGGGCGAATTGCCTGTTGCAACGAAGGCGGGCGAATTCTGGGTCAGGACTCCCGTGAGGGAATCAACAGTGTACTGCGCAACACCTATATCATTATTCATTCCCGAATCATTATTCACTACGTAGGCGAATTTACCGTTCGGCGCCACGGCAAGGTCAAAAGGAATTGGTCCGGTATACACTTTGGCGGGAGTCGTCGGCGTCAGAAGCCCCGTCGAAGAGTTTATCGTGAACATCGCAATGGTCGAGTCATCTGAAGCGTCACCGGCTGTGTAGAGGAATTTGCCGGAGGGATCGACGGTGACGAAGCCGGGGCTCGATTCGTATCCGGTTGGAACTTCTGCTGGTGTCGTTGCAGTCAGTACTCCGGTGGTCTGGTTAACAGTGAAGATAGAAATTGCATTGTCGTCACTATCGGCAGTGTAGATAAAACTGCCTGTAGGATCAATGGCGATACCTTGGGGGAAAAATCCAGTAGGCACTGTAGCGGGCGAGGTTGGGGTCAGAACGCCAGTGGCGGGATTGATGGTAAACATGGAGATGGTAGCTTGGTCCGTGGCATTGGAGACCAGATTCGCCACATAGGCAAACCGGCCAGCGGGATCGACGACCATCTGTTCAGCGCCCGCCTGCGGATTTGCATAACCCGTTGCGACAGAAGCCGGAGTGGTGGGAATAAAGACCCCCGTGCAGGAATTGACGGTGTACATGGAAACTGCATACCCGGTCAGCACGTAGGCAAATTCCGGCGTTGAAGAAGGCACGCACAGTGCATCGGGATTCGTCTTGGATGTTGGCAACGGCGAGGAAGCTTGGTTCGCGTTCCCTCCACAACCGGCGGTCAATAGAATCAGTAAACTCAAAGCTGCTGCAAGGAACCGATTCGTATTCATCTGAAGTCCATCCTTTGCATCCAATTCCAATACGGTCGCTTATTCAATCAAATTACGTAAGCATCCTAACACGTGATTCTGATGGTGATCATATCCAGTGCAATGCCCAGAGCGATTCTCATGTCTCAACACTGCAAATCCTCCAATGCCCGCCTGCCGAAGCAGGCGGGCATTGGAGGAGAGAACTCAAACAAAGATCAGCGATGTCCGCCGCCATGGCCACCACCACCCATGTGGCCGCCGCCACCGAAGTGACCTCCGCCGCTGAAGCCGCCGCGTGCAGCAGGTGCACTTCTGGGAGCAGCAGCTCCGCGCCCAGCGCCGCCGACGCCACCCCGCGTCCCACCACCGTAGGCTCCGCGCGCCGCATAGCCTCCGCGTGCGCCATAAGCGCCACGCGCGCCGATTGCATAGCCGCCGCGCCCGCCCCAGCCACGTCCACCATACCAGCCGCGGTGATACCAGGGTCCTGCGCCGATGAAGACGCCGCCATAGAACCAATCAGGCCCATAATAGCCATACGGTGCGCACGCATAGGGGTAATAGGCATAATAACCCCACTCGCAGACAGGCGCGCCGTAATAGCCAGGGGCGTCCACCAGCACCGGGCCAACGCCAACCCCCCACATCACTTGAGCATGGGCCGTTGCCGCGAACGGCAAGGCCAAAAGCATTGCGAACAGAAACAGGCGTGCTCTCCGCATAGATCCTCCTCGTGCTGATTTGCCCTGACCCTGCTTACGCCGGAGCATGGACGCGGAGTCAGCCTCCGTCCTCAGCACTGCCGGCTCTGGGGTACGCCCCCAACCGGCTTCTGTACACTCAGACAGCAATCTTGGGGGAAAGTTGCGGTCAGTGTAGAGAATAATTCATCGCGGGGAGAATTGAAGGATTTCGGACTGAAAAGACTCAAGCGGATGAAGAATATTTCGGGAATGAACTGAGAACCTTGTGTTTATAAAATCAGCTAGTTAGCGTCCGCTTCGCGGAGATGGCAAGTTCGCGAGTTGGCTGCGGCATAGGCAATCAGATGTTTCGTCTTCCGCAGGCCAACAAAGCAGGTGGAGGACAAGCGAGTCAAACCGTTTCAGCGGGCGCTTCGGCTCCGGCCGTGACGCCGTTGCTCTTCGGGCGGCTGGCGAACCCGGCTTCGATGCTCTGGATGACGCCGCCCTTGGCCGACTCATAGGCCACGCGGATGCCGTTATAGATGGCGCGATCATTGGAGGAGCCATGGCCGATGATGCAAACGCCGCGCACGCCCAGCAGATGAGCGCCGCCGTACTCGCGATAATCCAGGCGATGGCGGAATTCATTGAATGCCTGGCGGGAGAGCAGCGCGCCGACCTTGGCGGTGACGGTGCGGGTGAGCGATTCGCGCAGAACGTCGCGCACAAAACGGCCTACGCCCTCACTGGTCTTCAGCGCCACATTGCCCACAAAGCCGTCGCAGACGATCACGTCGGCCAGACCGCTGAAGATGTCGCGCCCCTCGACGTTGCCCACAAAGCGGATGGGCAGCGCTTTGAGCAGCGGAAAAGCCTCGTGGGTCAGGTCGTTGCCCTTGGATTCTTCTTCGCCGACGTTGAGCAGGCCGACGCGAGGCGATTCGATCTTGAGCACGCTGCGTGCATAAATCTCGCCCATCACGGCAAACTGCGCCAGATTGTTGGCCTTGCAATCGACATTGGCGCCCACGTCCAGCAGCACGCAGGGGTTGCCCTTCGAACTGGGCATCGGCGTCGCCAGAGCCGGACGGTCCACCCCCGGCAGCGCGCCCAATACGCCTTTGGCCGTGGCCATGGCCGCGCCGGTGTTGCCGGCGGTTACAAAGCCCGCCGCTGTGCCGTCACGCACCAGCTTCAGGCCGACGCGAATCGAGCTGTCTTTCTTGGTCCTGTAGGCGTGCGCCGCCTTTTCTTCCATGCCGATGCGTTCGGTGGCATTGTGGATGACAATGGGCAGGTCGTCGTTGCCCAAAGCCTCGTCCAGAAGATCGCGCAGCTCCGCCTCCGGACCCACCAGGTGGACCCGCACGGGCAGAGCTTTGCAAGCGAGGATGGCCCCGCGAATCTCCGCTTCAGGAGCTTTGTCGGTGCCTACGGCGTCAAGCGCAATATCGATCAGCATAGGAGCAAGAGGCTACTTGGCTTCTTCCTTGACATCGACAACAGCGCGTCCCTTGTACTCGCCGCACTTGGGGCAGGCGCGATGCGGGAGCTTCTTCTCATGGCAGGCGGGGCACTCGGAGACCCCCACGGCGGTCAAAAAGTCGTGGCTGCGGCGGAGTGCGGTGCGGCGCGTCGAATGGCGCCTTTTCGGATTCGGCATTTCAAAATTCCTTTCAATTCTCGACCCGCAATCGCTGAACTCAGCCTTGCAAACTTTGGCTGCATTCCAGCGCGGGCGGAAGACCCTCAATCTCTTTGGGGGCTTTTATCCTTGGACTCGATCTGGGGACTCGATCTTGCTGCGTAAACCGGCCAGCGCTTCCCAGCGGGGGTCGCTCGGACCCACATCGCAGGAGCAAGGCTGGCTGTTGCGGTCAACGCCGCAGCGCGGGCAAAGTCCCTTGCAGTCCGACTTGCATAATGTTTTGACCGGCAGAGACAAAAGCACCTGCTCGTGCAGCACATCTTCAAGCGAAAGACTGTCTTCTAAATAATACCCGATTTCCGTCTCCTGCGCAGTAATCGACCGTTCGGTGGCCTCGGCGTCGGCGGCGACAGGGCGGAAGATCAGGTCAAAGTCGCCGCTGAGGGGAATCTCCACCGGCTCCACGCAGCGCGCGCAGGGAACTTCAAAGCGCCCCGCAAAGCGCCCCTTGAGGCGGATGTCGGCCACAATGTCCCTGGGTCCGCGATGCTCGTGAATGACCTCGGCGCGTCCGCTGACCTCGAGCGGCCCCTGCTGCGCCGCATCCTCACCCAGATCGACCGCTCCCGGCAACAACTTCAGGTCGAAGTCGATCGGTTCCCGTTCCAATTCGCTTACGATGAATTCCATACTATGAGCCTACGGCGCGCGCTTCCCGCAGTCAATCTTCACTCAGAGCTGACAGGTGCTTACTGCGCGCCCTGCTTATAGATCTGCTCGGCAAAGTAGTTGTGAATCTTCGACTCATTGTGCAGCATTTCGAAGTAGGCGTTGCGCAGCAGTTGCGCTTGATTTTCGCGCAGCCCCTGGCGAATGACCTGCTGCACACGCGGATCGTTCAATTCGCGCTGCCCGGCCGGCTCTTTGGCAATCAGCTTGTAAATCGCATACCCCATGACGCGGCGATTGGGGCCGGCGTTGTAAACGGGGATAATGTCCGTGATCTCACCCTGCTTGAGCCGGCTGACCGCGTTGAACAAATCCAAATCACTGTCGCGCAGTTGCGACTCAAGAACAAAGCCCATGTCGCCGCCGCTGGGGGCGGTGTCTGGATTCTCGGAGAAGGTCATCGCCAACCCGCTGAAGTCCTCTCCGTTCTCAAGCCGCTTGTGCAGTTCCTGAATCTTCTTTTTCGCTTCCGCGTCGCCAGAGGCCCTGTTTTGCGTGTTGCCGGCCTGCTGCGCGGGGTTGCTTGAAACAGCGATCTGCTCCAAACGGTAGCGCGGCTCGATCAGGTTGAACTCAAACTTATGCGCTGCGTAGTACGCGCCGATGGCCGAGTCGGTGATGTTGATCTTGGACTCGATCTCCTTGTTGAGCAGCTTGGTCCGGGTCAACTGACGGCGCAGATCGCGCTTGTAGTCGTCCAGCGTGACATTGTGCGCCTGAAGCTGTTTGTCGAACTCTTCCTGTGTGTAGGGCGCCTTCATCTCAGTCAGCTTGGCGTTGACGTCCTCGTCGCTGGCGGCCAGGTTGAGTTTGGTTGCGCGCTGCCAGAGAATCTCATCCTCAATCATCTGCTTAAGGATATTGAGACGCATAATGTCCGCCTGCTCCGAAGAAGGCTTCTGTGCATTGTCGGTGAGATTGGCCTTGTAATACTTTTCCATCTCCGAGCGCAGAATATCCTTGCCATTCACCGTGGCCACCACGTCCGGGGAGCTCGGGCGATGGCAGGCGCTGACAGTAGCGATCAGAACACCCCCCATAAGAATCAGTACAGTAAAACGGAGGGGCGTACGGACAAAAGCATAGCTTTGCAACTGGTATCTCCTGGAGGGCGTGAGGCCCTCTGGCAATCAAGAATAAATCCCCAAGGCGGCTCGGCGATATGAAAAATCACAGAAAGATACCCCAAATTTGAAGACGCCGGGCCAAAAGCATCATAATACGCGTGAACCAACCCAAAACTACTGGGGCGGTGTGGCGGGCGGGGGCCCGGCATGCACTGGCTGCGCCGACGCAGCCTTGGCCGGATCCGGCGGCGGCTCCACTCCCTCGGCACGAAGAGCGCGATCAATCACAGCCCAAACAGTAGCCTGCGGAACGGCTCCGCTGATACGCTCGCCGTCGACAAAGAGCGCGGGCACTCCGTCGACCCGAAGGGCTTCAGCCTCTTTCATGGAAGCCCGCACGTGCGTATCGTCCTGGCGGCTCAGGCAGGCGTCCAGACGGACGGCGTCCAGTTTGCCCAGCGTAGCCTGCTGGCGGGCAATCCGGTCCAGAGCGTCGAAGCTTTTGGCCACATTCTGGCCGTCTCCAGTAACCTCCTGGCCGTGTGTATGGATGTAATCGACATACACCCAATAGACATCGTTGCTCTGGGCGGCCAGGCAGTCAGCGTCAATGGCGGCGCGCATTGCCCAGGGGTGCTTTTCAATGAGCGGCCAGTCCTTGTAAATGAAGCGCACCTTATCCTTGTAGCGATCGAGTGTTGCAGGAAAGAGCGTCTGGTGCATCCGCTGGCAGAAGGGGCACTCAAGGTCATCGAAGCTCACCACGGTAACTTTGGCCGCGGGATTGCCACGAATGGGGCGACCGGCCACATTGATGGAGAAGAGCGGGTCGTTCAGCAGGTCGTACTTATCCAGGCGGGCGAGCGTCTTGCCATCCGCCGAGATCAGAAAGTCGACCACCGTCGCCTTGCCGTCCCGCCCGATGGAGATGGGCAGAGCTTCAAAGCCGGGCACCTGGCTCGGCGCGCGGGCGCCGAGCGTAATGGTGTAGTCCTCGGGAATGCCGTAAGTGGAGCGAACCATGACTTCAATGCGGCGATTGAGTGCCTGGTCAAGCGGCTGCGCGGCAGGCTGGGCCTTGCAGCCCAAGGCCATGCCCAAGGCGAACAGGCCAGCGAAAAAGTGAATACGCTTCAAAGTATTACCCTCTCTGGACAGGATACCCCAGTAGGGCAGGTGAGAGACATTTGAGTATCTTTCCTATTTTTGCAGTGTACGGCGTGGACCTCCCGGTCCACGCTTGTTTCTTCCGGGTTCGATGAATCAATTCGAGCTTTGCAGACATCTGAAACCACCTCCCGAGATGCGCCTGTGAGCGCGGGCGGGATCGCGCGTGGCCAGGAAGTTCGTGGTCTCACGGGGATAGAGAAAGCCCTGTGATGCCTTGCTATCGAGCAGTTTGGGTGAGAAGAGGGTCTGATTCAAGCCCAGGATAGAGTAGCCCAATTCCGCGAGCAGCAGGTGGAGCTGAGCGTGGGGGCCTTCGTGATTCTCAAAGAGAATATCGCGCACATGGCCCGCGCGCAGCATTTCGCGGCTGCCGGCGAAGGCGGTCAGTTCGTGCCCTTCAATATCGATCTTGAGCACGCCGATGGGCGCGCCGCACCCCTCGACAATCTGGGCGAGCGTAGTGGTTGGCACTTCGGCGGTGGTAAATCCCTCCACTTCGCCGATGGCTTCCAGGGATGCGAGGCCATGGTTGGATTGATAGCCGCGCCGGGGAATGCGCAACAATGCGGTTGCGATCTTGTCGCTGACGGCCTTTTGGAAGGCGCTGATGCGACCGGCGATCGGAGGACGCGCGGCAGCCCACAGCGAGATATTTTCGCTGAGCTGGGCAAAGACCTCGGGGTTGGGCTCAAAGGCGATGACTCTTCCGGCTCCGGCAGCCAGGGCGGCGGAGGACATAAGGCCGATATTGGCGCCGACATCCAAAAAGATGTCCGAGGGATCAGTGAGCCGGAAGATGGCTTCAATGACCGATATGTCGATCAGGCCGCAACAAGCGATACCCCAGCCGATGCTTTCGCGCGTATCAACTTTCAAGGGTAGTCCCCAATGAAGGCGCACCGTCTCAAGGCCGCCCGTAGCGGGACGGCTGACCAGTCTGCGCAGGATCGCCTCTGGATGCAGTAGATACTCAGGCCGATTCAAGAGAGAAAGTAAGTCCTTTGTCCTCATTTGGCTAACTCCATGACCGGATTTTAGTGCGGTTGGGGCATAGGGGCATGGCCTGGATGAAGAAAAATTGATTCATCATGCTTGATTCGGGAATTCTGATTTGAGAATCTCATTCATGTCGATCCGTTTCAATTTGGACTCTCCGCCGTCAAGTCTCTTTGCACGTGCGGCTTGCAACGGCTTTCTTCCTCGATTTGAATTTTAGAGGCCCTGGATTCCAATCTTGGAATCTGAGAAATCACAAACCAGCTGTGAGCGGCCAGTAGGCTGAAGGTCCACTCCGGACCAACAAGAAAATCTCCTAGTAGACCGGCGGCAGGGTGGGATCGCGAAAGACGGATTTGGAGCGGCTGATGCCGGGAACCGAGCCAAAGTTGGCCAGCGTGAAGCTGTAAAGCCATTGGCCGTCTTCGCCGCGGATGGAGCCGAGATCGAAGCGCCGGTAGCCAACCGTGATGCCGCAGCAGTTCCAGTTATAGGTGGCCTGCGTGCCCCAGTATTGAAACTGGCCGTGGACAAAGTCATATCCACCGTTGGCGGCCAGGTTGAAGCCCGCGCCGCTCTGCTTGCCAATGGCCAGGAAGGGCTGCACCTGCTGGCTTTTGGTTACCGAAGAGGAACCGGTGGTCTCCCCAACTGCGTTCAGCAGGGCGTGGCCGACGCCGATGCTGGTGCGGTCCCAGCTATACCCGGCGTAGAGGTTGTCAGCGTCCAGACGGCCAGCCTTGGGATCGTAATCCAGATCCCACTGAATGCGAAGATTGTCGATGGCCTCAAAGCGCAGACGCGAAGTGATGGGCGCGATGTTGCGCGGCGAAGTGAGAAAGGCGATCGCGCTCATGTCCAGCGTGGAATCGAAGACGTTGCGCCTGTGAGGAATAAGCGCTCCGCCGAAATGGGGATCGATGAAGAACTTCTGCGCAATCTGCCAACTGGCCCACTCGCGCGGCTGCGTTGGGCAGTCTTTTGGCTGAGTGTCCGCGCCCTCCGAAAGGCAGGGCTTTTCCTGCGTGGGGCGCAGGAAGAGGCGCTGGGTGAGCGAAAATCCTGCTTCATTGGTGTTGGTGGCGATGTCGGTGGTGTCCACCAAGAGCACGGTCCGAGCCTGCCTGCCGATACCGGCCTCATAGCGGTAGGTGATCTCCGGCTCAATGACGTGGCGCAGTTGGCGGTTCCAGTGGCCGAGTGTGAAATTCCGCTCGATGGCTGGCGGGCGCAGATCAACGGAGGCTTCAAAAGCGGTGCGGTTGAGGGGGTCGTGGTTGATGGTGGGAACACCGCCGTTGCTATTTCTCAGGTCGGGGTTTTGGCTGATGGTATAGGCGGTCTCGCGTAGAGCGACCTCGCCCGTCACGCTCCAGCCGCCGCCCGTAAAGGGCAGAAGAATATGCGGATACACATCCACCCGACCCACGTTGCGGGCGTGAAAGCTGGTTCCAATCAGGCCTCCGGGCGAGATTGGCTCGCCGGGATCGGAACGGGTCAGGTAGCTGAGCGACGAGCCCATGCCGGCATAGAGTGGCGAAGAGCCGAGCGGGTGGTCGAGCAGGTCAATGCGCAGCGTGGGCAGGTGAAGAATCCTGACCTGGTTGCCGTTGACGGCGGAGACATTGGTGACGCTGGAGATTCCGGCGAAGCTCTGGAAACGCGCCGCCAGGATGGAAGGCACGAACCAGTTATGCGCATGGGTGAGCGATAGCTCACTCTGCACCTCGGAGTTGGTAGCTAACTCGTAGTTATCGTTGAAGACTAGCCGGTAGATGTAGCTGGAGAGATATTCGACCTTGCCGGCCAGGCGGTTCTCAGAATCCAGGTCCTGGCGTCCCTCAGCGTTGATGTCCACGCCGCCCTGATTGACCAGTGCAGTCGTGGGCAGCTGACCGGGCGTCGCAGGCGGGATGCTCTCTTTCACGCCGCGATCCAGGAGAGCATTCCAGCGCACGGTGGCGTGGTTAAGGCCCATGCCCCGGTAGCGAAAGTCGCCGTTGGGCGCCCAGCCGCGCTTGCTCCAGTACTCAGCGCCGGCGATCATGTCCATATTGCGGCTGATCACCCAGTAGTATTGCTCGCCGATAACCAGACCTTTGACCGTGGAGTTTTCGCCGGCGGGGATCAGAATTCCGCTTGAACGGCCGGTTTCGTCCACCGGATGGCTCAGATAAGGAAGATAAAAGATTGGCACGCCGAGGAATTTGAAGAGCGCATTGGAGGTGGAGGCCGTGCCGTCCTGCAAGTTGATGGCGCGGGAGATGATCTTCCAGTCCGGTTTGGGCAAGCGGCAGTTGGTCATGGCGCCGTCGATGATCTTGTAATGGCCTTCACCCAACTCCAGCACCACTCTGCCGGTAAAGGTAAAAGGCGCGGTCGTGGTGAAGATTTTTGTGTGACCAGCGGTTCGGATCCCTTGTGAGCCATGTACATGGAAGTAGCGCGCGGTGTGCAGGTTCAACCGCATATCGCCATGATCGGCATAGATCAGCACGTCGTTGGGTCCGCCAGAGACCTCAAGGTTGCCTTCCGCCTCCAGTTGCGTGGTGGACTGGTGGTAGATGACCTTGTCGGCGCGCAGCGTATAGCCGCGATAGTGGACCACCACCCCGCCGGTCAGCGTCCAGATGTCTCCCGCGCGGCTCTGGCTCTGCGCCTCCCACTCCACCGGCACGCCGCTGGCAGGCTCCGCTTCCGGCTGGGCGACGGGCAGAATCTCCTCGCTTGGATCGTCCGGCAGCGGCACGGGGGGTGCCGCATTGGTCAACGCCTGCCCCCGCATTTGCAGGTGACAGAGGGCGAGGATCGTGATACAAACTAAAGAGCGAAGGCGCATCCCAGGTCCAAGGTCAGGATAGCAAAACAGGCCGGCTTTCTTCTCAGGAACGCGCTCCAGCAGCTCTGGCAGCAGGCACAAACCGGATGAACTCCGCCGCGCCCGGATCGTATGATTCTGGACGAGTCTGGTATCTTCGCGCTCCTCCCTTCTTTTCAAGATCAACGTTCGCCAAGCCTTTACATATGAAGGCCTGGAGGGCCGGAACCGTCGCCTGAGGCCGGAACCCGCCGGCCAGAGAAGCGCGTCAGGAGGAGAGCACAGCCTTGAGTACAGCCGCGATGTATCCCAACGCCGCAGCCACATGGAAGCAGGAAGTGAACCAGCGCCTTGCCGCGCACCGAAGCCGCAGAAGCTTGCTCACAGGCCTGCCAGCGGAGCCAGCGCTGAATTGGACTGTATCCAAAGGCAGCGAATCGCTGGTGGCGGCTCGCGTGGCTGCACGATACGCCTCTGTTCCCAGCTATAGCGAACTTCACGGCGACAAAGCTCCGGTTGCCCCGCGCGCCGCTGCAGTGGCTCCGCCGGCCGCTTTGGAGCCGAGGGTTGAACCGAGGTTTGAGCCGCGGGTTTTCGAAACGCCGCGCTCCAGCACCCCGGTGGTATCAGCTTCTCTTCCCACGGCGCGGACCGCGGAGCCGGCAGTACAGCCGCCTGTAGTTTCAGCTTCTATGCCAGAGAGGACGCGCATTCCCTCTCCCGAACTACTGCCCGCATCTCCGGCTCTGACGAGCGTACCGCATCAGCCTCCAGAGTCGCTGGAGGCCTGGGAGAACGATTACGCGCAAAATGCCTGGCGCCCGGACCCAGGTCTGCGCCCAGTACTCTCCGATGTGGTTCGCAGCCCGCGCCCGGCGCGGATGGATGAGTTTGTTGGCGCTCAGGGACCGGTAGCTGTCGAGCCGGATCAGCCGATCCACGCCAATCTGATCGAGTTTCCGCGCGAGGTGGTGGCGGCGCGCAAGATGCGCCCACGCCGTGCCGAGAGAGCCTTTGCGGCGGATGGAATCGATCGGCAGTTGAGCATCTTTGAGGTCGATCCTGGCGCTTATGCAGCGCCTTCCGAAGCGGAAGCGGAGCCAACGGCCGCAGCCTGGCTGCAACCGGAATGGTCGGGGATTCGATTGGAGGCTCAGGCGCAGCGGGAAGCGCGGCAGGAAGAGCGCTCCGATGTCGAGTCGGATGTGCGTCTGGCGCCGGTGGGGCATCGGCTGATGGCGGTCCTGGTGGATGGCGCGCTGATCACCGCCGCCTTCATCGCGCTAGCCATCGTGGCCGCAACCGGCGCGGGAAATTTGCCCACATCCAGAGCCGTCGTCCTCGGTGCGGCTTCGATGCTGATGCTCATTGCCCTGCTCTATCAGACTCTCTTTCTCCTGCTGGCGGAGGCAACGCCGGGAATGCGCTATGCCGGCATCTCTCTCTGCACCTTTGACAGCCAGATCCCCACCCCGGCGCAGTTGCGCAGCCGTTTGGGCGCTCTGCTGCTCTCCGTGGTTCCCATCTGCCTGGGCGTAGCCTGGGCGCTCTTTGATGAGGACCACCTCTGCTGGCACGACCGCCTCTCACGGACCTACCTGCGCAAGGACTGAGCACAAGCATTGGAGACCGGGAAAGGCGCAAGATGACCAACGGACGGCGCGATGGCCTTTTGTTGCTGGTGCTGGGCAGCGTCGTGCTCATTTTTTTGGGGGCTGCGCTGGGAAGCGCGACGGGCGCCGGAATTGTCGATTTCCGTTCGATGTATTTCTCCACGCGATGCCTGATTCAACACGGCGATCCCTACACTGAAAGCGCTGTCTTCCATCTCGCCCAGGCGGAGGGTGGAACGCGTCCCTGGGATAGCGTGGGCAGCCGCCATATCATGCAATATATTTATCTGCCAACCACCTTTCCGGTGAACGCCGCATTCGCCGTGCTGCCTTGGGGGTTTGCCTCCGCACTCTGGATGGCGCTCTCTATTGGCGGGCTTATCTTTGCCTCGTGGCTGATCTGGACGGCAGGAGCACAATCGGCGCCGGACGTTTCCGGGATCTTGATTGGCTTTCTGATCGGCAACGCCGAGTTGCTGATGGTCACCGGCAATGCTGCCGGATTGGCGATCAGCCTTTGCGCGGTCGGTGTCTGGTGCATCTTCCGGGAGCGGTTCGTGTGGGCCGGCATGGTCTGCCTTGCCGTCAGCCTCGCGATCAAGCCGCAAGACGCGGGCCTGGTCTGGCTCTATTTCGCTCTGGCTGGCGGAGTCTACCGCAAACGCGCGCTGCAGACCCTTCTGCTGACGTTTGCCCTGGGGCTGCCGGGAGTGGTGTGGGTTGGAAGCGTGGCGCCACAGTGGAGGTCAGAGTGGCATTCCGCAGTGCAAATGCTCTCCGCGCATGCCGCCATGAGTGATCCCGGTCCTGCTTCCGCGGGCGCGCACGGCATTGGCATGATGCTGGGCCTGCAAACTGTCTTCAGCGTATTTCGGGACGACCCGCGCTTCTATGATTGGGCCAGCTATCTGATCTGCGCGCCGCTTCTGCTCCTATGGATCTTCATCACACTACTGTTCAGACCCACGCCAAAGCGGACCTGGCTGGCGCTGGCGGCCATTGCGCCTCTCTCCATGCTCATCCTCTATCACCGTCAGATCGACGCCTTGCTGCTCCTACTGACTGTTCCGGCCTGCGCGCAGCTCTGGGCCGAGGGCAGAAGGACAGGGCGGATAGCTCTGCCGTTGACCATGGCCGGCTTTTTAGTGGCTGGTTATCTTCCCTGGGCGATTCTGCTCGGTCTCCTGAGCAAACTTCACCTCTCCGGCGTACTTATGTTGGCCGCGCAGGCCTTTCCCGCCCCCCTCACCTTGCTGATCCTTAGCATCTTCTATCTTTGGGTCTATCTGCGGCATTGCCTGGCCCGCCAAAAGGCTGAGCCCCATGTTGCGAGATCTGGCGTAGTGATCAGAAGTTCTTCCGTTTCTGAGATTTGATGAACATTTGGGGTTATCGAACCGTCCGCAAACAAAGACGCTGCCGGTAAATTCCCCGGCAGCGTTGAGGATGATGAGAAGTTACTTGCGGCATGAAAATCAAGTAGGGTTGCCGCAGTCGGGGGGCCTTTAAGAGTGAGCTGGCCGGTATACACCACGCGCGAGCGGCTGGTTTTTTCCGACGAATTTCCCACCGGCCTGACGATCTCCTTCGAGGCGGAATTGGCGGATCATGCCGTCCAGATCGCTGGCCAGCGAAGCAAGATTCTTGAGGGCTTCCACCGCCTCCTCAGCGCCCTGCGCATTCTCGACGGACAATTGCGAGATGTGCCCGGCCGATTCGGAGATCTCTCCTGAGGCCGAGGTCTGCTCGGTGGCGGCGGTGGCAATCAGGTTGATCTGGTGTTCCACCTCCCGGGAAGATTCGATGATGTCCTCCAGGCTCTTGCGCGCATGTGAGGTCTCGTTCATGCCGGTCTCGACGGCTGCGCGGCTGTCCTGCATCACTTGCAGGGTCTCCCGCGTCTCTTCCTGAATGCTGCGGATGGTGCCCGATATCTCTTCCGTTGCGCTCTTGGTGCGCTCAGCCAGGCGGCGGACTTCCCCGGCGACTACGGCGAAGCCACGGCCATGCTCACCGGCGCGGGCGGCTTCAATGGCCGCGTTCAGAGCCAGCAGGTTGGTCTGCTCGCTGATCTCCTGAATCACGTTGACCACCTTGCCGATCTCCTCCGAGCGGTGCGCGAGGGAGGTCATCTTTTCACTCACCGAGCTGGTGGCGCCGGCAATCTTCTCCATGGTCATCGCGGCGTTCTGCATCACCGCGCCGCCCTGATTGGCGGTTTCCGCAGAGACGCGGCTGGCGCTGGCTGCGCTCTCGGCGTTGTGGCTGATCTCGCCGATGGTCGCGGTCATCTCTTGCGCCGCGGCGGCAATCTGGTTGGTCTTGCTGGATTGCGCGTGGGCGTTGCCGGCCGTCTGCACCGACCGTGCGCTCATCTCCGTTGTAGCGGAAGAGAGCGTCTCCGCGCCCTGGGCAACGGACGTGAGAACGCCGCGCATCGCCGCCACGCTGGTATTCAGAGCAACCGTCAGGCGGCCTATCTCGTCGTTGCCTACCTCGTCCAGGCTCACCGTCAAATCCTTCTCGGCCACGTGCTCCAGCGCGGCTGTGGCGGCCTGCAGAGGAGGCGCAATCACCCGCGTCAGCAGGATGCCGATCACTGCGCAAAGCACCACGATCAGCAGCGTGGCCCCCGTGTTGACCCATGTGGCGCTGCTGCTGGCCGCAGTGCTGGCCTTCGATTCTTCGGTACCATATTTCGCATTCAGATGGACATCATCGTCAATTGCATTGAAGGCTGTAAGGTAGGAATTGATCACAGCTTCTGAAGTCATCAGGTCCAAGGCATCGCCGATCTTGGTGGCTGTAAGCATCGTGTTCGCGCGATTGCTCGCGTCCTCGTACTGAGCCCAAGACGTCGAGAATTTTTGTAGAAGTTCGCGCTCGCCCGGATAAGTGGCCATCGGCTCGTATGCTTTCAGGCTTGCCTGGTAGTCGGTTAAGGCCTTCTGGCGCTTGGCGCTGTGGTCGGAGGTGCATTGCGCAGTCTGGCAGAGCAGCAGATCAAGATCCTCGCGCCGTGCATTGTGCGTTGCCGTGCTGATATTGGACAGGGTGATCAGGGACGGCAAGGAGTTGTCGCTCACATCCGCGCTTTTTTCGGCGATCCCGCGGAAGGTGATGTAGGTGAAGAGGCCCAACAAAATGCACAATCCACAAATTGTGCCGAAGGCGAAGATGAACTTGCGGGCGATGGGTAGATTGCGCAACCACTGCATGCCAGTATCCCTTTCTGAAACCACTCTTGGTTGTCATCGGCGGAATGCGGCGGAACTTGAGTACCGTTGATGAGCAGGATGCGGGCAGAAAGTTGGGCAAAGGGATGCTGCTGACGAGTGTCTTAACTTTTTCTATCGACTTCCTTACCCCATCCATTCCGCTTTTTCAGCGGAATGAATGGGAAGTCAAGGGTGGAACGAGCGCATGGCGACCTAATGATTAAAACTGTTTCATCATCACGATGAAATGGCACTTCACTCCCGGCTTCACAGGACGCGATAGGCGGGCCTCCTCCGTGCCCGTTTCGACGAAGCCAAAGTGCCGATAGAGCGGTGGAAGCTCGGGGCGCGTGCTCAACACGGTGATCTTGACCGCCGAGCATCCTTGGCCGCGCAGATGCTCCTCGGCCGCCGTCATCAGCCGCCGGCCAAGCCCCTTGCCCTGATAGGCCGGATCGACCGCCAACTGGCCCATATAACCATGCTTCTCCTGAGCCTCTGCGTAGATGCAGCCGAGAAGCTGTCCCGATGCATCTTCAGCAGCCAGAATCGTTCCGGTTTGCATCATCCCCGCAAGGCGCTCCTCGTCCGTGCGCGTGCCTTCCAGAAAGGTCTCAATGGCGAAGGCGGCATTGATGACGGGAATCAGGCACGCCCGGTCAGCGGCGGTTGCCGTGCGGATACGAAAAGCGGCTTTGTCGCCGCGAATTGAAATCTGATCCATAGGTCTCATCCACGCTTCAGATCTCTCACAAGAATATGCATCCATCTTACAGGCCAACGCGTCTTTTTCCGGTGCGCCAAAGACAGCAGCCTCCGCGGAGTGCGGAGGCTGCCGATTGATTCGAAATCGAGAGGAAAGAGCTACTTCAACTCGCCGTTGTCGCCCATGGTGATGCCGCCGGGGCCGGCGTTCTTCTTCGCTTCGACGGCCTTGCGCGTCTCCATCGCCTTGGTGCGCCATTCGTCGGCCTTGGCAACGTCATCCTTGCGGGCCGCGTCATTGCCGTAGTCCAGATCCGCCTTGCGCCGGTAAGTCAGGTTCAGATACGCCATGGCCTCGTCATAATTGGCCCGGTTGTCATTGGCCTGGATCAGGTACTGAAGGCCTTCCTCCACCAAAGGAGCGTTCTTGGCGATCAGCGGATCCATCAGCTTCTTCGGAGCCTTGGCGTTGCCTTCGCCGTCATCGTTGATCCCTTCCGGAACCAGCGTGGAGAGAACGTTCTGGTGCGCTTCCATCCAGTCGATCACGCCAACCGTGTAAGCCGCCTCGGCATCCTTCGGATCCTCGGCCAGAACCTTCTTCTGCCAAGCCTTGGCATCTTCCAGCTTCTTGATCTGGAGGTCAATGCCTGCAATCTGCTTCATGCTATTCACATCGTGCGGATTGGTGTTCAGAACCTCCTGGAAGATGTCGATGGCGTCTTGCGCGTTCTTCAAATTCTCCGGAGTGTCCAGCCCAGGCACAACGTTCTGCGCCAGCGCAGTGGCCAGATAGCTCTTGGCCATCGGCAGCGTGGGATCAAGCTTCATCGCCTGCTGGAAGTGGTTGATCGCCTCTTCGTAGTGGGTGCCCTTGTACGCTTCCACTCCCTTGTTCAACTGGTCGCGGGCCTTCAGCTTGTCGCACCCGCTCAGGGAAATCACCATGCCGGCCAAGACTACCGCGAGCGCCGTAATACGTGCGGGTCCATTCATGTTCGTATCCTTCTCCTTCAAGCAAGAGCCTTGCGGCCACGCGCCTGGAATCTCCTGGTACATCTGGCCGCGGGCGGGAGAACCCGTAGCCAGGATGGAAAAATTCTACTCCTGTTTTCCGCCCGGAGATACCGCCTCCGTGCGGGGCTGGCCTCCGCGAAGCTTGCCGGGGTTCCCAAATCTACCCGCACGCCCCGCACGCCAGCCTGAACTCTCTTCGAGCCGCAGCCGAACAGGCCGTTACTGGCCGGCCATGATCTTCGGCGTCATCAAGCCAACGTGATCCACGTTCGCCGCGCGGCCAATATCAATCACCTCGGCCACATAGCGAAAATCAATCTTGTCGTCGCCTTTAACGAACATGATGCGCTCGGCGCGATTGGAGTAAATCTCAACCAGGCGGGCTTGTAGCTCCTTCAGAGCCGCGGGACCGCCCAAGCCATTGTAAACAACCGTTTCATTGATCTTGTACGACGGTGCCTTGCCCGCTTCGTACAAAACCTGCACAACGATGGTGCGCTGCAAATCTTGTTGCTGATGCTGCGGATCCTTGGGCGGCTGGGGCACCAGCGCCTCCAGGCCCTTCGGCGTCACCGGCACAATGACCATGAAGATGATCAGCAGCACCAGCAGGACGTCAATCATCGGCGTAACATTGATGTCGGACGAGTAGCCTCCCCCGCCCCCCATTGTCATTCCCATGGCTCTAAACTCCTCTTTTACTCAAATTCGTTGAAAAGACCACATTCCACGCACTACTCGCCGCCGATGCCGCCACTCTCTTTTTTCTGGGTCAGCAAGCCTACGCTATCGATTCCAGCGGTACGCACCGCGTCCACCGCATCCTCAACGGCGCGGTACTGCGCGCGTGCGTCAGCGCGGATGAAGATCGTCGTGCCGGCTTTCTTGCCCTCCAGCTTTTGCGCTACCTGCGTGCCAAGCTCTTCGACAGAAGTCTTGTTCTGTCCAAGAAAGACATCGCCGCTGCGCGTTACGGCTACGACAATAGCGTCTTCCTTGTCCGCGTCCGGCATGTTGGTGGTGTTATCCACCTTGGCCATGTCGACTTGAACCTTGTTCTGGAGCATGGGGGTGATGACCATGAAGATGATCAGCAGCACCAGCATCACGTCCACCATCGGGGTGACATTGATGTTGGAGCTGACATTTTTACTTACATCGCGAATTGCCTGTGCCATTGCTTGTGCTCCGTTGCCTGAGAATTTATATTCCGGAGGGCCTCCGGCGCCGCCTCGGCGAACCGCATCGGGATCGAGGGAAGGAAACCGGTGGCGGAAGCGTTGACTCGCTCCCGCCCCGCAGCTTCTCGCCTGAGCCCGAAACCGCTTCGCTTAGCGCTTGTGGCTCTGCTTGATGAAGTAGTCGATCAGTTCGCTGGAGGAGTTGTCCATCTCCACATCGAATGCCTCGACGCGTCCGGTGAAATAGTTGAAGGCCATCACGGCCGGGATGGCCACAAAGAGGCCGACCGCCGTGGTCACCAGAGCTTCCGAGATGCCGCCGGCGACCGCGCCGATGCCCGAAGTCTTCTGCGTGGCGATCTGCTGGAAGGCGTTCAGAATGCCGATAACCGTGCCCAGAAGGCCGACGAACGGAGCCGTCGCGCCGATGGTGGCCAGAACCGCAAGGCCCCTCTTCAGCTTGGCGTGAACGATGGCTTCTGCGCGCTCCAAGGCGCGGCCGGAGCTGGCAATCGACTCTTCTGTCGGCGCGCCGCCCGAAGAGCGGAACTCCTGCAGGCCAGCCGTGACAACCTCGGCCAGATGAGACTTCTTGTTGCGGTCGGCGATCTTGATCGCCTCTTCCAGTTTGCTGTCCTTCAGCGCGCCGGCAACCTTAGGCGCGAACTCGCGCGACTGCTTGCGGGCGGCCGAGAAGTAAAGGGCGCGGTCGATCATCACGGCCAGAGACCAGATCGACTCAATAACCAGGACACCGGCGATGATGCGCGCCAGAGTGCCCATGTTGTGCAAAAGGCCCAACAGATTGAAGCTGACTTGTTCTTCATCAAAGAGAAAAGCCAGATTGGCGGCCGAGTGCGAAGCGAATTGCGTGAGCTGAGCGAGAATCACTGAATCATTCCTCCTAAGGAGTATTTCTGTTGGACTGCAACTGCCTTCCGGGGCTGGGAATGCGGCTCTTTTCAGATTCGCATTCAGGTCAAAAACGAAGCCCGCTCCCCAAATTAGCGGAACGGGCCATACACATTCCTCATCCGCCTAACGTGAAGATCACGTTGACCGTGGTATCCACTTCCACCGGCTCACCGTTGAGCAGGTAGGGCTTGTAGCGCCAGGATCGGACGGCATCCAGAGCGGCTTGCTGCAACATCGCAGGACCGCTGATGACATGCAGATTTTCAATCGAGCCGGTTTTGGAGATGGTCGCTTGCAAAACCACTGTGCCCTGAACGCGGGCCGCCTTGGCGATCGGCGGATAGACCGGCTGCGTCTTCAGGATCAGGTTGCCGATCATCACGCCGCCGGAGATCGTGATCTTCTTCGGAGGCGCCACCTTCACTTGCGTCTTGCTCGCATCGCCAAAGACACCACCCATGACGCCACCGGTCGAACCGAAGTCCGAACCCGCCACGCCAAACGAAGCCACGGGCGCTTCTCTCTCCTTGGCGATCATGATGTCTTTCGGGATGCGCGTGGGCGCGGTGAGCTGATTATTCATCATCTCCGACTTCACCGGCGCGGCATGAACAACCTCGGGCGGAGGCGGAGGCGGAGGCGGTGGGGGCGGAGGAGGAGGCGCGGTAAGCGCCATCTGCATGGCCGCCATCGGCAGCGCCTCAGGATGGAGCAGCGGAATCAGAATGACAATCGCCAAAAGAGCGAACTCTATAACAGTGGTCAATATGGCATAGCGGCCACTCGCGCTCTTGATCCTGCCCGCGGATGAAAACGTTGAATCCTCAAACATAGCCAGCCTCGAATCGAATGTTTGCTTACTCTTACTTAGACACCGGAAAACAGGAAAATGTTCCCGCCATCCAAAACATAATCGCAGCGGCGAATCTCGAGTGAGCAAAACCGCCCATCTCTGCGAAAAAGCACACAAAAGCCCGGCATCCTTGCCGGGAACCGCTACACTCGCGCGCGTTTTGCCGCCGGGAGAACCACCGCCTTGCCCTGCTTGGCGCGCCATTCCTGCCAAGCCACCAGCATCGGCGCCGCCACGGCGATGGACGAGTACGTCCCAATAATAATACCGACTACGAGCGCAAATGAAAAGCCTCTTAGAACCTGACCGCCAAAAACATACAGCGAAAGCACTGTCAGGAAGGTCAGCCCCGAAGTGAGAACCGTCCGGCTCAGCGTCTGATTGATGCTGCGATTGACCACGTCCGGCAGCGACTCCCGCCGGCTCAGGCGCAGATTCTCGCGGATGCGGTCAAAGACGACGATGGTGTCGTTCATCGAGTAACCCACCAGTGTCAGAATTGCGGCGATCACCGTCAGGCTGATCTCCTGATTGGTCAGCGCAAAGGCGCCCACCGTGATCAGGGTGTCATGGAAGCAAGCCACCACCGCGGCCACGCCATAGATCAACTGGAAGCGGAACCAGAGATAGATCAGCATCCCAAGCATCGAATAAAGCGTGGCCAGCACAGCCTTGTTTTCGAGTTGCTTGCCCACCGTCGGGCCGACCACGTCCACGTTCAACACCGTGAAATGGTTGTCGGCGTAATTGGACCCCAGCGCGTCGACGATCTGCTTGCGCCCCTGATCGAGCGCGGCCTCGTCCTGCTGCTCCGGCAGACTGACCAGCATCTCGTTGCCGCCGGCCTGGTTGAAATCCTGAATGGGCTGAACGGAGGCGTCCTTGATGCCCGCCGCGGAGACAGCCTGGCGGATGCGGTTGATATCCGGAGTCTGCTCAAACTTCACCAGCACCTGCGTGCCGCCCTTGAAGTCCACGCCCAGCGGCACCGGCGAGCCAATCTGCGCGTAGTGCACGCACATTGAAATGATGCCAAGCACGCTGAAGATCATGGAAAAGGCGAGGAAATACCACTTCTTCCCCAGCCAATCGATATTAACTTTGCCAAACAGTTCCACGTGTTTCTCTCCGTATTCCCTTAGTCCTCTAGTCCCTAGTCCCTAAATCGACAGCGGCTCGCCCGGCTTCAGCTTGTTCAGGTGAGCATCAAAGATCACCCGCGAGACAAAGACCGCCGTAAACAGGTTGGCCAAAAGTCCGATGGTCAGCGTGACCGCGAAGCCCTTCACCGGGCCAGTGCCGAACATGAACAGAATCGCCGCCGAAACGATGGTCGTCACGTGCGTATCGACGATGGTCACCCAGGCATGAGCAAAGCCCTGATCGACGGCCGCTGAGGGCGCCTTGCCGGCCCGCACCTCTTCACGGATGCGCTCGAAGATCAGCACATTCGAGTCCACGCCCATGCCGATGGTCAGAATCACGCCGGCGATGCCTGGCAGGGTCAGCGTGAGCGTCAATCCGCCTCCGCCCCCGGCGCTCGAAAGCCAACTGGAAAGGCCCATGATGCCCAGCAGAATCACCAAGTTAAAAATCAACGCCAGATCCGCATTGATGCCCGATCCTTTGTAGTAGATGAGCATGAAGGCCATCACCAGCGTCACGCCTATTATGGCCGCCCAAACGCCGTTCTTGATCGAATCCGCGCCCAGAGAAGCGCCGATCTGCCGCCGCTCCAGCGGCGCCAGCGAGGCCGGCAGCGCGCCGGTGCTCAGCAGCTTGGAGAGCGCCAGAACCTCTTCCGGCGAGAAGCTGCCGGTGATCCGCCCGGAATCGCGAATCGGGTTCTCGATGGTGGCCACTGACTTGATCTGGTCGTTCATTACGATGGCCATGCTGTTGTGCACATTCTTGCTGGTGTACTCGTAGAAGCGGTCGCCGGCTTCGTTGGTCAGCGTGAAGCTCACCTCGCGGCGTCCGGTGTTGGAATCCACGCCTGGATCAGCGGAGCGGAAGTCCTGGCCGCCCACGATGTACTGGCGCTGCAAGACGTAGACGCTCGGCTGGTCGGAGCCATTGCTGATCACCCCGGAAAAGCTCTTCAGCTCATCATCGGGGGGAAGGCTGCCGCCCAGCGAGGACAGTGCCGTCTGATCGTCCTTGTACGGGCCGTTGACCACCGCGTGAACCTCCAGGCGGTTGGTCCCCTGGATGATCTTCTCAATGTCGCTTTCATTTTCCACGCCCGGCAGTTCGACCAGAATCTGGTCCTTGCCCAGGCCGTACTCCTGAATCACCGGCTCGCTGACGCCCAGCGCGTTCACGCGGTCGCCGATGGCGTCAATCGCCTGCAGGACGGTCTTCTTCTCCAAGGCAGCCAACTGCATCGGCTTCATGGTCAGCGTAAAGCTGTTGTCCGAGCCGCCGGCCACGTTGTAGACTGCGCCATATTTGGAATCGAGCAGCGTCTCGACGGCATTCGCGCTGGCCGCCGCCGTGCCTTCCACGCGGATCGTCTCCGGCTTGGCCTGATCCGGCACGTAGACCTGCGAGTAGGTCAGCTTGGCCTTCTGCAACTCCTGCTGAATCCGCGCCGCCGTGTTGCCGGTTTCGGCGAAGATCGCTTCCTCGACCTTGACCTGCAAGATCAGGTGAGCGCCGCCCTTCAGATCCAGACCCAGGTGAATGCGCTTGGTCAGGCCTTCGGTCAGGTCCTTGCCGGTCACGCCCCTGGAGGCTCCAAAGATGCCCCACAGGCAGATCAGCAGCACCGCCACAATTCCAATGATTTTGTTTGTAAGATTCTTCTTCATCGTCCCATTTCTCTACAGGTTGCAGGTTGCAGGTTACAGGTTACAGGTTACAGATGGAATCTGATTCGCAGTCGGCTGTTCACTGTCATCTGCCACCTGAAACCTGTCACCTTTCACTGACCACTGTCCTCACTGACCACTGTCCACTGTCACTGACGCAATCGCGTTCTTGGCCACTTCCATCTTGATCCCGTCCGGCGCAACCTTGATCACAATCACGTCGTCCTTGATGGACAGAATGATGCCGCGAATTCCGCCCGCCGTGGTGATCCGGTCGCCGGTCTTGATCGCCGCCAGCATGGCTGCCCACTGCTTCTGCCGCTTCTGCTGCGGGCGGATCATCACAAACCACATCACGCCAATCAGCAGAATAGGCAGCAGCATCATAATGCCTCCACCGCTACTGCCTACTGGCTGCTGAAAAATCACCCATGCCAAACTCGTTGCCACACGCATCCTTTACTCGCCCATGAGGTGAGCAGAACTTCGCTTCGACCTTCCGAGCACAGGCACACCCGGCCTCTGGCCGGATGCCCTTGAAAAATTTTTCTCCGGGAACGGACCGGGCCGCCGATCAACTCCGGCCCTGGCGCCAGGAAGGTGGGTCCGTTTGCCGCTCGCCTGGGACCAGAAACGCCCCGCGTCCGCAACCCAACTGCCGTCTGATTCCTGTTCCACACAGCATCTGCTCTGTGATTCCGTCTCCGAGGGCAGCGCCAAACTGCGCGCGCACTTCACCCGGATTCCAAAGCAGTGCCTCCATAGATAAGATACGCGCAGCCGGGGGGCTGTCAAGGAGCACCGCAGGGAACAGAGATCAGGGAACAGGGATCAGGGGGCAGAGATCACGAGATTGAAGGCCCGATTCCGGCACTTTCCTGTTGTTCTGCTTCCATCATCCGCGCAACCATGGCCATGATCTCTCCCGATGTATAGTCCGGTCCTTCAGATCTTTTCGGTGGGAGAAATGCACGTAATCGCTCCCGCGGTTTTACGAGAGATCGTATTTTTTCTTCCGGCATGGCAACGGTAGAACGAAAATCCAGTTCTGCTCCATCTTCCAAATCTTCTTGGATATCTATAAGGTCGGAAACTCCTTCAAAATGAATATGAACAGCTTTTCCAGCTGGATTGTCGTAGGAGATTTCTTCCTTTTTCCCTAATTGAATAGCCTTTTCATAAGCTTCTTCAGCAGAATCGGCGCGTATCAGAACCAAATTTTGATGCACAACATTCTGTGGATCGCCGGCGACCGTGATTTTCATAACCAATTCAGCAAGGAACCATTCAACCTTCACAATATCTCCTCAAAAATCTATGGCTTATTCGCGTTTATTGTCGTCTCCGTCGTCAGCAGCCCCTGCGCGCGCAGCCAGATCTCCAGCAGATTCGGCCACTGATCCAGCGCCGCATCGCCCTTGCCCAGCCCGGTGCCATGCGGGCCGATGGCAAAGATGTGCGCCTCGGCCGGCACGCCGGCCTTGACCAGCGCCTCATAGAATCGCAGCCCCTGCTCCACCGGAACCGTTCCGTCGTTGAAGGTATGGAACCAGAAGGTCGGCGGCGTCTCTTTTGTGACAAACAAATCCGGCGAGTACGCGGCGCGCAAAGCCTCACACGTTTCCATCTGGTTGAAGAGCTTGCAGTAGCTCAGATGGCTGGTGTCTCTTGTGATCGCCCCGATCCACGGATAGCCCAGCACCAGAAAATCCGGGCGGCTGGAGACGCGTTCAATCGGATCGGCGGCTTCCGGCTTGCCGGGAACGAACTGCGTGCCGCTGAGCGCCGCCAGATGCCCACCGGCTGAAAAGCCGATCAACACAATGCGATTGGGATTGATCTGGTAATCCGCCGCCCGCGCCCGCACCGTCTGCACAGCCCGCCGCGCATCCAGCAGCGGAACCGGCAGCAGATAGCCATTCGAGCTAAGCCGGTAGCTGAGCACGAAGGCGCGAAAGCCGCGCGCCGCGAACCAATCGGCCACCTGACGGCCTTCCAGGTTGCCTGCCAGATGCAGGTACGCGCCGCCGGGCAGAACCACCACCGCCGAGCCATTCTCGTGCCCCCTCTGTGGCTCAAAGATGGTCAGCGTCGGCACATCCTCGCAGGCCTTGCCTTTGGCCTCCGGCGCATCCCCCGGCCACAGCCGCACCGTCTGAATGCCCAGAAAAGCATTGTTATCGCCCGGCATTGCGCAGGGTTGCTTTTGCGCCTGTGTGGATGTAAGAGTGAGAAAAACCAGCGCCGCCATCGCAAGTATCTGTTTCATCCGAAGCCTCAATCCTGCTGGCAAGGATTATAGCCACACCGCCGCGTGCCCTGGGCAGGAGATGGCCTGCTGCGTGAGCTCCTCCGCCAGCTCAAAGCCATAGCGCGCAAAGTAATACGCCGCGCCATGCAGCCGCTCCTGCAGCACGCCGCCGGGGTAAAGCGCCTGGCTGATCGCCTCGGCATGGCGCGTCAGTTGCTCCTCGCGCTGCAACTGGAACTTCGCTGCCAGCCGCCGCAACCGGCCCATCTGGTAACGCATCTTGCTGGCTGCGGTCTGCGCCGAGCGGCCCAATCCGGCGTCCAGCTTGCCCATCCAATCCAGCAGCGGAATCAGCTCATCCTCCAGCGATAAACCCGCCTCAGCCAGCCGCCGCTTCCCCTCCGCCGGTATCGCGCGCGCCGCCAGAAGCTGCGCCAACTCGCTCGGCGCCTCCTCAAAGACCCGATCCAGTGTCAGTTGATGCCGGTGCAGAAGCTCGCCGATCTCCGGCTCAATCAGCGTCGCCGAGAAGCGCGCCAGCCCAGGAGTTACGCGGCCCAGAATCCGCTCGTAGAGCACGGCGGATTGCGCAAAATAGGCAATCTCCGCCGGGCCGCCCACAATCGCAGAACTCGAAAATAAATAGTCCTGGAAAACCGGCCGCAGCAGCGCCGAGGGCGAAATCCGCTCTGGCTCGGCCTGCAAAATCCCCACCAGATCCGCCGTCGAATAGCGCTCCCGTCCCGCCTGCCAGAGTCCGGCCGGCTCCTCCGCGCTCACCGGCAGCCGCTTCAGCGCCACCCGCGCGCCAGTCAAGGCGTCAATCAGAAAGAGCAAACTCGATTGCGCCCCGACAGCCACCTGCGCGTGATAGCCCGCCGCCTCCAGCGCCTCGTTGCGCTCCACAAGCACCGCGTGCAGCTCGTCGGCCCGCTCGATGCCCGCTCGTAAAACCGGCGCGCCGATGCGGTGAAACCCCCGGCTGCTCGCGTCCACCACCAGCAACCCCTGCGCGGCAAACGCTCTCCGGTAAAACTCGGCAAAGGCCTGGGCAAAGCTGCGTCCAGGCTGGTAAGTCGCAGCCAGTGTCTCCATCGCCTCTGAACTGCCTAGCAGCTCCCACGCCTGCTCCATCAGCGGAGTGATCGTTTCATCCAGCAAAACATTGCCGACCGGGCATGGAAACTCCGGAAACGCTGAATAAACCATCTTGCGCAGCTCGCGCTTGGCCGGAAAGGTGACAGCTTTGATCTCGGCAAAGTCATGGTCTTCCGTGGCAAGCCAAAATACAGCTACATGAGGGCTACCGCACGCAGTGCCCTGACGGGCCCGCGCCAGAGCCGTAGCTGCTTTGAAAGGAGTAAAGAGCGGTCCGCCGAAGAGACCCACCTGCTGCCCGGTCACCACCACGCCCGCGCCCGCGGTCAGAGTCTCTAGAGCTGCGGCGGCGGCTGGCGCTGCCCCGGCGTTCTGCGCGCTCAGCAGGCGCAGCATCTCCGGCCAGTGCGCGGGAACCGGAGGACGCGCCTGCCAGCCTGCCTCGGGCGGCGGCGCGGGATAAAAGGCCCGCGCCTCTTCCGCGCCGGAACAAGCGTCCAGATAGAGCCGGTGCAGCCCCGGCACAACTGTAATGGGATGGCAATCAGCGGTCAGCAAATCGTTCTCATAAAAATTCGATCTGGAATAGGAGAGCGAACCACAGCCGCGCAGGCTGAAATGGATTTCGCCCTCTCTTTAGGATGCTACGCCATGCCTGTACGATGCATGCGAGAAAAACAAGGGCAATTGTTTGAATCCATTTGCGGATTATTGTTTAGCTATTTGTTAATCTGAACCCGCCTGTTCGGAAAATTGACCGGCTCTCATGCAAGGGTCGGCTTGAAATGAGGAAGAAAGATACCCCCCCCAGGGGCGCGTTCTCCATTTCTTCGCTTTTACAGGGACTTTGAAGATCAAAAAAATGCTCCATTCTTCTTGCGATTGTCTTGCGCAAGCTAATTCGTTGCAACAATCGGATCAAAGTGTGCGTATACTTTTATCTGAATCGCGCAGAAAGCTGATTACGCTCCGACTGTGCTTCAAGGAGAGAGAAGATGCCCCCGAAAAAGAAAGCCGTTCAAGCCGTGAAGCCGAAGCCGGCAAAGATTGCCAGACCCAAAGCGAAGAAGGCCGTAAAAGCCGGTGCAAGCAAAGCTGTCAAGCCCAAGGCAAAGCAACCCTCGAAGCCTAAAGCGAAGAAGGCTCCCAAGCCCGCGACATCCAATACTGCGGAAATTCTCAACTCGGAGGTGGTCTTTGAAGGGCCGCTCTTCCGTGTGCTGCGTGACCGGCTGATCGAGCCGGGCGGCCATGAAAATGTGCGCGACATCGTCCGTCACAACGGCAGCGTAGTCATCCTGGCCCTGGATAAATCCAAGAACAAGCGCAACCCGTGGATCGTGATGGAGCGGCAGTATCGCCATGCCGCCGGCCGCTTCCTCTGGGAGCTGCCTGCCGGCAAACTGGATCCGGGCGAAGATGCGCTCGCCGGGGCGCAGCGGGAACTGGAAGAAGAGACCGGCTATAAGGCAGAGAAGTGGAAGCCTCTGGTGGAGTACTACGCCAGCCCCGGCTTTCTGGGCGAGTCGATGAAGGTCTTCCTGGCCGAAGGCTTGGTAGCGGGCGATGCCCATCCGGAGGCCGACGAAAAGATCGAACTGCGCTTGGTCAAGCTCTCCGAGGTCGTCAAGCTGATCGAAAAAGGCGCGATTCTGGACGGAAAAACACTGACCAGTGTGCTCCTGTACGCGCGCAAGCTGGACGCCAAGAAAGGCAAATAGCAGAAAGCAGAAAAGATTCGCGCCTTCTTGCGGATCGTGTCCATCTTGGGGCCGGGGTTCGCTTCCCGGCCCAGCCGCTTGTTGCACGGAGCAATCGAAAAAAATGTATCCGCAGCCCGGTGATTTACGTCTTATTATGTACGGTGGGCATTCCCCAAAAGCAGCTCACCGCATCTCACAGGATGTAAGGAAGGCAGGGGCCTGTGGCACAGTACAAAGGGAAGGTCAAGTGGTTCAACAACGCCAAGGGCTACGGCTTCATTGGTCGTGAAGACGGGCCGGACGTATTCGTCCATTATTCTTCGATTCAGTTGGACGGGTACAAAACGCTGAAAGAGGGCGATGACGTTGAGTTCGACATCGTCCAGGGCCAGAAGGGCGCCCAGGCCGATGCAGTGATTCGACTCCGGGACGTCGCGGCCAACTCAGCCTAAAAGCGCTGGGGAACGAGCGTGAAGGAACGACCGCCTCCAGGCGGAAAATTTAGCTGTGCTCATTTTTCTCCTCTTCGTCACAAAAGAGATTTTGTTTGATAAACGATTTTCTTCTTTGCGCTTACGGGCCAAGTGAGGCTTGATCGCCGGTGGTGAAATTACGGTAGTTTTTGAACCGGTGCTATACGCTCCGGCCGCGCCGCTTTCAGCAAATGCAAATCGAGTGAAGCAAGCGGGAAGCTCTTTCTCATTTCACCAAATTCAAGGTAAGTGCTACGAAAATCCATCCTGCAAAAAGGCACCTGCATCAGTGCAATATAGGCTCTTGCTTTGAATCATTAAAAAAATTATCGCCTAACCGGCACCATTCGAGATAAGATAAGGGCGCTATGAGCTTACTCCATCAGGACACTCTGGAAGAGATTGACGATGCCGCTCTCGGTGAGGAATTTACCAAGGGAAGCAGCCATGTGGTCTGGGCCAGCGTCATCGCCGCCGTGGTGGTCATGGCGTTGGTTGTGATTGCGCTGCTGGCCAGCCGCAAGCCGCCCGTCGCCACAGGCGAGATTGTGCAGCTCTGGGCCTTCCCGCAGCACGGCGAGACTTCGGGTATCGACGCCAACGGCGAGGCCATGGCCAAAGAATCCTTCGATCAGGTGCTACTCATTGCCCATGTGAAGCTGCACAACCAGAGCAAGCATCCGCTTCAGTTGCAGAATGTGCTGGCCAACATCAAGCAGGCGGACGGAATTCCGCTCTCCGTCTCCGCTGGCAATATCGCGCAATATCAGGAGGCGCTTCTGGCTTATCCGCAGATGGCCGTCCCCAACATTGCGCCGCTCTCCCCGCACGCCGCCATCAATCCCGAAGAGAGCCTGGAAGGCAACGTCCTCTGGGTCTTTCGCATGACCCGGCAGCAGTGGGAGGCGCGCAAAAGCTGGCAGCCTGACCCGGATCACGACGATCCGGGTTCAAACTCCGGCCTCAACTTCACCTTCGCCATCCAGTATCAGAAAAACCTGGTGCTGGCGCCCGCAAGCCCGGTTATGGAAAGGTAGGCGGCGCCGGAGCGTTCTTTGGCGTGGTCAAGTAGCCGCTCACCTGGTTCTTTGAACTAATCGAGTTGATCACAACCTCAAAGAGCAGCCGGTCCTTCCCGCTGTAAAACTGTAGCGGCTCATTCACGCCCTTGTTATTCTTCGCCACCGGCATATCGTCCGAGATCACCGTCAGGTCAAAGGTATTCTTTTTAGGATCGGCCTTTTTCAGCTCCAGGCTCACCGTGCCCACCGGCTTCCGCTGGCCCTTGGTCAGCGTGAACTCGTAGTAATTGCGGTCACCCTTGTGCTTAAGCAATTCCAGCTCATCGTGCGTTCGGGCGATAAGCGTGCTATGGCCATCCAAATCGCCTTTCATCGAAGTCAACTGGCTGATCGCCGTGGCCAACTCACCCTGCGTCTTGCCAAGGTCGGTCTTCACCCCGCCCACGTCGCTCTTCACATTCGAGACTTCGCTGGAGACGGCCTTGAGCTGCTGTGCGGTCTGCTGCGCATTCTGCTTCTGCGCATTGGCCAGCCGCTGGGCATCGGCCTCGTTAGCCTCCTCGCGGCGGATGATCTCCTGGGCGCGTTTATCCATCTCCGTCTGGGTGATATTCAGCGACTGGCCCAGTTCCTCAGTAGCCACCTTTAGGTGGGCGTCCGTCTCGCGAAGTTCGGAAGCCAGCTTCTTGTTCTGATCGTTGGCTGCGTCGATTTCCTTCTGCTGGCTAGCCAAAGTACCGCTCTGCGAGTAGTTCCAGATCAGGCTGCCGATGCCAACCAGCAAGGAAATCGCGATTGCCGCCAGCAGCGCGCCCGAATAGCTTCGGGGTGTTTCGTCCAGCACACTCATCTTGTTGCCTCTCCTCTTGCGTCTTTTTGAGCGGCCCGTCCAGCGGTCCGCTTCTTCAGGTTCGGCGCATCTCCCCTGGGTTAAACGCCGCCTTCAAACTTACTCAGCAATTCCGGCGGCAAGAACATGCTTTCCGCTCGCCTTCTGGGGGTTATCTACAGAATATAGAATTTTGCTCTTCCCTGCTGGCCGCAGAGAAAAATATGAAAAGCACGGCTTCCCTGCCTGCAGCTATCCGTTCCGGAAAGACCTCCGCGCCCCCGCCGTCCCACGCTTCGTGACAAGCAGCGAATCACTACGATATAAACAGTTATACGGCACATTTGGCGCCAGGCTTTTTTGGGAAGGCCAGGACAGCCGCCCCAACCGTCACGAAAATATCGAAAAGGGGAGATCGAGGGCTATGGCAACCGCTGTCGCTGGGAAAGGTTTGGAAGGGATTGTCGCGGCGAACTCCGGCATCTGTTGGATCGACGGAGAGGCTGGCGTGCTGTCTTATCGCGGTATCGACATCCACGAGCTGGCCGTCCACTCGACCTTCGAGGAGACGACCTACCTGCTCTGGAACGGCATTCTGCCCAACGAACTCGCCCTGCGCGAGTTTCAGACGCAGCTCCAGTTGGCCCGCGGCCTGGACTTCCGCATCGTCGATATGCTGCGCGCCATTCCCGCCTCGGCCACGCCGATGGAAGTCCTGCGCACCGCCGTCTCCGCGCTCAGCTTTTACGATGCCGACGAGAAAGACAACTCCCACGACTCCAACGTCCGCAAATGCTTCCATCTGACCGCGCAGATGGCCATGATCGTGGCCATCTACGACCGCCTGCGCAAAGGCTTGGAGATTGTCCCCCCCGACCGCTCGCTCAACCACTCAGCCAACTTCCTCTGGATGCTCAACGGCGTCAAGCCCTCGGAGACCGCCATCCGCACCATGGACATGGCCCTCGTCCTCCACGCCGAGCATGAGCTGAACGCCTCCACCTTCGCCGCCCGCGTCATCGCCGCTACGCTCTCCGACGTTCATTCCGCGATGACTGGTGCCATCGGCGCGCTCAAAGGCCCGCTGCACGGCGGTGCCAATGAAGGCGTCATGCGCCTGCTGCTGACCATTGACAAGCTGGGCGCCGATCCCGTCGAGTACGTGCGGAATATGCTGGCCGCCAAGCAGAAGATCTCCGGCTTCGGCCATCGTGTCTATAAAACCGAAGATCCACGCGCCACCCACCTGCGTGAGATGAGCAGGCAACTGGGCCAGGACGCAGGCGTGCCCAAGTGGTATGAGATGTCCCGCGCCATTGAGCTGTACATCAACTCTGACAAGAAGCTCAACGCCAACGTGGACTTCTATTCGGCCTCGACGTACGCGACGCTGGGCATCGACATCGACCTCTATACGCCCATCTTCGCCATCAGCCGCATCGCCGGCTGGGCCGCCCACGTGATCGAGCAATTGGACGACAACCGCCTCATCCGTCCCCGCGCCGAGTACATCGGACCGCCGTATCCGTCGCCGTACATACCCATGGAAGAGCGCGGATAATCTTCAAAACTATCACTCATTGGATTTGAAGAACACAAACACCGCGCCGTAAACGCGATGTTCATAAACCATGCGCTTCATCGTGGGGTGGGGTTGGCGCAACCGGTAACCCTTCCGGAGTCCCGTTCAGGTCGGCGCTTCTCGCCCCCAATAAGCTTTCCTGCTGCAAAGTCACCCACCTTCTGCATCGTCTCCACAACCCAATGCTCCTTTCGAATTAGTAATATATGTAGTTACCTTAGTTCGACACATAAAATAATCCGAGAATCCTAGACAAGTCCGCTTAAATAATCGCCCTCAATCCTCCGATCTGCCAGTATCTTTATCAAAGAAGTAGATTTATGGAAGTAAGATCTCATTCCGCCGCCTCCCATCGACGAGAAACACCCCTTTACGAACTGAATTTATCGTCCGTTAACAGAAAAAAGATTACTATTGACATCGAAAAATGCACAATGATACTGTCATGTTGCCCGTTGATGGAGTACTAAAGAACTCTTTTACTGGTCCTCCCTTGACGGAGCTCACGCAACGGAGAATGACAATGACTCGTAGATTCACTCTGCTGACAATCGCCCTTCTGGCCGTATTGATGCTTACCCTGACCCCCACGCTGGTTGCTCAGAACACTCAAGCCGCTCCAGCTGCTCCCACAATTTCGATCATGAACGCACAGCAATGCAGCCCCGTCCCTCCGTATTACTATCCTGCCTGCATTGTCTTTACGATCACCATCAGCGATGCAACCCCAGGCGCGACGATTGTATATAACATCCTGGGTGGAAATTCGGAACTTGCCAGTGGCACCATCACCGCACCGAACTCGACGACAGATGCCACCAGCACCTTCACGGTATCGGTTCCTTACCCCTATTACAATGGCAACGCCCAAGCTGAGGCCTATGCCTATATGCCGGCCAACAACAGTGTCTGCCCGTCGTTATTGAAATCGCCCAACAGCGCGACAACGTCTACCAGTTTGTGATTCATTCGGGATCGTAACGCCATCTGGCCGATGAGCGTTGCCGTAACCAACTTTCCGCGCCTTCGAATTTGAAGGCGCGGAAAGTTGGTTGACGGCTCGCATTTTTTGAGAGCGCCGGTGGGATACATCCCAGCCGGTCTATCAACCCTCCTGCCGCGCCTTCCAAAGCAGGTACAGCCCCCACGCCGACAGGGTGCCGTTGTCGCGGATCGTGCCGTTGCGCATCAATTCCTCGAACTCGGCCAAAGCAAACGACCGCACCACCAAGTCATGCTCCTCGGCGTCTGGCTCCCGTACACTCTCGGTCAATCCAGTGGCTAGAAAGATGTGCATCTTTTGCCGTGTGAAGCCGTAGGCAATCCACAGCCAGCCAAGGCAGGCCATCCGCGCGGCAACCAGGCCGGTCTCCTCTTTCAGTTCACCCCGCGCCAGCTCTTCCGGGTCGGCAACCTCCATCTCCCATCCGCCCTGCGGCAGCTCCCAGGCCCGCTCCTGAATCGCGTAACGGAACTGCTCCACCAGCCAGACGCGCCCGTTGTCGATAGGCAGGATGGCCGCGCAGTCGTCCTTCTCCACCACGCCATAGATGCCCCGCGCGCCGTTCGAGCGCAGAATCTCATCCTCGCGCACACGCAACCAGTGGTTGCGATAGACCTCGCGGCTGGTGAGCGTGGTGATGGAATTGCCTGGGTTTGCTTCGGAATGGTTCATAGAGCATCCTTGCCCCTCGATGCGTATATTATGCGGTCGCAATTGCTTTGAGATCTGTCGTCTTTGTACTCAATAGGCGCAATAACGCCACAATCCAAATCAATGCCATTGTTTTGAAAGGGCGCGGCTTTAGCTGCGCCATCAGAGGCCATGGGAGAGACCTGGGGCTTTAGCCCCCGAGGGAATGCATCGATTTCAAATGAACCATTCGCGGAGCTATACAAATATTCTCCAGCGCGTTCCACCAATCGCGCCTTGACCGGATTATTAGCAATATAGGCGCAGTGAATCTCATAATCTTCATCGTCACGAATTCGATGATCCGAATATCCCGTTACCCAAATCCCGCCATTCCATTTGAACTCCCGTTTCGCTCGGAAAGAAAACCCACCTTTAATGCATTGAACAGCCAATTCAAGGCTTGCGCTCGGTATAAAGATCAAATGAAAGTGATCCGGCATCAACACGAACGCATGAATCAAATAGCGATCTGGACGATAACCACAAAATGTTTCGATGAATAACTTAGCCCAACGCTCGTGACGAAAGAATGGCCTGCGCTCCGCGGTGTTCGAGGTTACGAAGTAGGTCTGCCCGTTGTTGGTGGCGACTTCTCGCCTTGGAATCATACACTCCCTCAGGGGCTAAAGCCCGGCATCATTTTGGCCATCGAGTGGCGCAGCTAAAGCCGCGCCCTTTCAAAACAGTCAACTATAGCACAAACCTTTGACTCCGCTTACTCCCCCCGCAGCCGAAACCGCCTCAGCCGCCCAATGAGTGAGGCCGGACCGCTCACTGTCAGCTGCACCAGATTCCCCTCATACTCGCGGCTATGCACCGTCATCCCCGCTTCAATCGCCGCCAGCACCGCGCCCTCCTGCTGCGGCACGAATAGCTCCGCCTCCAGCAGCGGGTCGGAGTGCAGCGCACGATCAATCGCCGCCAGCAGCGCATCCGTCCCCTCGCCGGTGCGCGCCGAGACGGCCACCTCAGCCCCCGCCGCGCTCCGCTCCAGCAAGCCCGCCCGCGCCTGCTCGCCGAGCAGGTCTATCTTGTTTAGAACTTCGACGCGCGGCTTGCCCAAAACCTCCAGCTCGCACAGCACCCGCTCGACTTGAGTTTTTTGCTCTTCGCCGTAGGTCGAGGCAGCGTCGCGGATATGCAACAGCACCTCGGCCTGCGCCACCTCCTCCAGCGTGGCGCGGAAGCTGGTCACCAGAGTGTGCGGCAGGTTGCGGATAAAGCCGACCGTGTCCGAGAGCAGCACCTTGCGCCGGCTGGGCAGTTCGATGGCTCGAAGTTTGGGATCGAGCGTGGCGAACATCTTGGCCGACTGCAAGACCTGCGCGCCGGTGAGCTGATTGAATAGCGTGCTCTTGCCGGCGTTGGTGTAGCCGACCAGCGCCACCGTCGGCACCGGCACAGCCTCGCGCCGTTGCCGCTGCTGCTTGCGCACCCGCCGAACCTGCTCCAGTTCCTCTTTCAGATGGTCGATGCGCCGCTTGATCTGCCGCCGGTCGGTCTCCAGCTTGGTCTCGCCGGGTCCGCGCGTGCCAATGCCGCCGCCCAACTGCGACATGGCCTTGCCCTTGCCGGAGAGGCGCGGCAGCAGGTACTCTAGCTGCGCCAGCTCCACCTGCAACTTGCCTTCGGCGGTCCGCGCGTGGCGGGCAAAGATGTCCAGAATCAACTGCGTCCGGTCCAGCACGCGGCAGGGCAGCGCCGCCTCCAGGTTGCGCAACTGGGTCGGAGAAAGGTCATGGTCAAAGAGGACGAGGTCGGCTTCCACCGAGGCGGCGATGCCGCTGATCTCTTCCACTTTGCCGGAGCCGATCAGCGTCGCCGGATCGAGCCGCCCGCGCCGCTGCATGACTTCGGCCACCACCACGCCGCCGGCGCTTGCCACCAATTCGCGAATCTCGGCCAGTGACTCTTCCGCGTCCAGTTCCGTCGATGGACGCGATCCTGCAACCGTCCCGGCCGGTAAAGCATCCGCGCGGAGAATCTCAAGACTGTCTTCTTCTGGAAGGGAATCGGAGTCCTCTGATTCCGAGCGCACCACCGCTTGCCGCACACCCGTCTGGGCTGCACGGCTGCCACGAGAGCGGACCCCAAGGTCCAGCCCAACCAGAACCGCCCGCTCCTGGAGCGCTATCGCGGTTCCCCTATCGAGGTCGGCGAAGCCACGGGAATCGGCCCCGGAGCGCCCGCCGGACGGAACTCGCTGTGTATCACGCCCCTATTGCTGACCACGGTCGAGATGGCGTGCTTGAAGATCAACTGCTCCTGGCTATTGTTCTCCAGAAGCACCGAATACTTGTCAAATGAACGGATCTTTCCCGTCAGCTTGACGCCGCTGACCAGATAAACCGTTATGGGAGTTTTGTCCTTGCGGACAGTGTTCAGAAATGTGTCCTGAATATTTTGTGCCGGCTTGTTTTCCATGTGCCGATCTCCTGCTTTCCTCGGGGGAGGGTAAATTGAACCACGCGAACCTATGCCAAGCGGCGGACACGGAGCCGGAAGCGCCGCAACCGCCAATTTCCGCAATGGCTCAACAATATAAGGCTTACCTTCCCTTTTCAACCCTCATTTACAGCATTTTTTAATTTCACGCAATTTTTTACCTGAATCGTTAAGCGCGGGGGTGCCCAAGTCCTGGTTTTTGGAAGCTGTGAAACCCTGGATGCTGCTAGCATAAGGTTGTGAACGCCGATCCGAAGTCGCCGCAATCAGCCGCCCAGCCGGTCCCCATGCTGGACCTCAAACGCCAGTATCGCCCCCTCCACAACGATCTTCTGGAAGCTCTCGGCCAGGTGCTGGAGGCGCAGCAGTTCATTCTTGGTGAGCCGGTGGCCGCCTTTGAACGCGCTGCCGCTGGGCGGCTCAGCGTGGCCCACGCCGTCGGCTGCTCCTCTGGAACCGACGCTCTCTGGCTGGCGCTGGCCGCCGCTGGCATCGGTCCCGGCGAGGCGGTCATCACCACCCCCTTCAGCTTTTTCGCCTCGGTCAGCGCCATCCTCCGCGCCGGAGCCAAGCCGCTCTTGGCCGACATTGAGCCAACCACCTTCAATCTCGATCCCGTAAAAGTGGAGGCCGTTTTGAAGTCTCCGCGTGGGGCGGAAGTCAAGGCGATCCTTCCCGTCCATCTCTACGGCCAATGCGCCGACTGGACGGCCTTCTGGCACTTGGGAAAATCCTACAGCGTCAAGCTGATTGAGGACGCTGCGCAGGCATGGGGAGCGGACTGGAATGGCGTCAAGGCAGGCGCTCTCGGAGATGCCGCCGCCTTCAGCTTTTATCCCACCAAGAACCTGAGCGCCGCCGGCGACGCGGGCATGGTGACGACCAACTCGGACGACGTGGCAGAGCGCGCCCGCATGTTGCGCCAGCATGGAATGCGCCGCCGCTACTATCACGACGAACTCGGCTGGAACACCCGCATGGACGGCTTCCAGGGTGCGATCCTAGGCGTCAAGCTCAAGTACATTGACGGCTGGAACCAGGCCCGACGCACGGTGGCCAAGCGCTATCATGCGCTCTTCCGCGCGGCAGGGCTGGCCGAAGCTGGCCCGTATCCCGTCCACGGCGTCGTCCTGCCGCATGAGGTTCATGGCTCGCACCACGTCTGGCATCAATACGTCATCCGCACCCCGCGCCGCGACGAACTGCGCGCGTTCCTCACCGCGCGCCAGATTGGCTCAGAGATTTACTATCCCGTGCCGCTGCACTTGCAGGAGGCGCTGAAGAGCCTTGGTTACAGCGAAGACAGCTTCCCGGAGGCCGAGCGCGCCGCCCGCGAAGTCCTCGCCCTGCCCATCTTCCCCGAATTGCGCGATGACGAGCAGCAGACCGTGGTCAGCGCCATCGCCGACTTTTTGAACTGAGTAATTTGAAAGGAATTGATTATGAAGCGTGTTTTAGCTCTCTTCTTGTTTGTCTATCGCAGTTGGCCATCTTCGTGAAGACGCCGTGCAGAGTTATCTAGCCGCCTGGGTTGGAGTTGAAACCTATGTGTACTTGATTCATGGCGTTTCGCCGGATGGATTACTCAATAAAAAGCTGCAGTTGATCAGAGCTCCCCAGGGATTCAAAGGCTTTGAACAAGATCAGGGCCTTGCTTACAAAACAAAAACAGCAACGGCTGTCCTGACCTTGAAGTAGCACAGATGACGCGACCTCAATTCCAGGATTTTTCATGCCCCGCGCCTCCGCCAACTTGCAAATCCAGCCCCGGAGTGTTCCAATAAAACTATTGAAACAGGGGTGCTCCACGATGTGGGGCTGAGAGATACCCTCGAACCCGATCCGGATAATACCGGCGTGGGAAGCTTTCCAATTCTGGCAACCTTCTTCCTCGAAATTTCGCGTGAGTTCTCTTGTTTCATGAATCAATCCAAGGGGAATTCATGCCTCGATCTACTGCCTTACTGCCCATCCGCGTTCTTTTATTCCTCAGCTTGGCCGCGCCGTTGAGTGTGCTCGCGCAAGCTCCTGTGCCCGCCACGGAAGCAACTCCACCAGCCGCCCCGCCCGCGCCCAAAATTCCGCGCGTAACAACGACGGTCGTTGTGCAGGGCAAGACGGAGGATTACTTACCCGAAGCCGTTACCGTGGGCACGCTGGACGGCGCGCCGCTGGCTGAGCTGCCTATCTCGGCGACCGTGGTCACGCGCGAGCTGCTCAACGATCAAGGCGCGCGCCTGCTCTCCGACGTAGTCAAGAACGACGCCTCCATCGGCGAGGATTACGCGCCGGTAGGCTACTACGGCGACTACGAGATTCGCGGCTTCCCTATCGATCTGGCCACTGGCTTGCAAATTAACGGCATGACCATCGCGGGCGAGCAGGATGTGCCGCTGGAAAACAAAGAGAGCGTGGAATTCCTCAAGGGCATCGCCGGCGTGGAGAGCGGTGTGGCCTCGGCCGGCGGGCTGATCGATTACGTAACCAAGCGCCCGGCGACGATCCAGGCCGCGGATCTGGCCACCGATCATCGCGGCACCACCTACGGTGGGGTAGACCTTGGACATTTGTTCGGCAAGCAAAAGCAGATAGGCGCGCGCGTGAATCTGGCCGGCGAGCAGATCATGAGTTACGTTAACGACGCCAATGGCTGGCGCGTGATGGGCGCGGGCGCGGCAGATTGGAAGATCACTCCAGCGGCTATTCTGAAGGGCGACTTCGAGTACCAGCACAAAGTCGAGCGCTCGGTCTGCGGCTATCAACTGCTGGGCGGAATGACTGTGCCGAATCTGCACGCAACGGCCTTGGACAACGAGCAGGTCTATCCATCGACGATGCTCGGCGAGCAATCGTGGTCCAAGCCCAACACCTTCGACACCTTCAACACCAGCGCGCGCCTGGACTACGATCTGCCGCGCAATTGGAAGGCCTTCGCCGCCGTGAGTTACAGCCACTCGCTGATCGACGACAATGTGATTTATGCGTATGGATGTTACAACGAAGCCGAGTGCAACACTGGTACAGCCCCTTATCCGTGGTTCTTCGCGCCTGACGGCACCTATGACATCTATGATTACCGTAATCCTGGCGAGTTGCGCATTGACGCGCAGGCAGAAGCGCTGATTACTGGTCACGTGAAGACCGGCGCGGTCACGCACGACCTGGCCGGAGGAATCGAATTGTATTTGCGGAGCGTACAGCAGCCTGGCTATTTCACATACGCAAACCCTTCTTCTCCCGACGGCGTGATTCAGGATGGATCGGTTTATACTTATGTAGGTTCAGACAATATCTATCAGCCCATCGCGCCGCTTGATCTATCATCTGTTGAGAATCCACTCCAAACCGCCGGCCCGCGCAGGCTCGACATAGACGATCACCAGACGTCTGCGGTATTGCAGGATAGGATTCATCTACCTGGCCGCATTCAACTGCTCATCGGCGGTCGCGTTGATTCGCTGCGCGATCATAATTACTCGCTAGCTGCTACCGGTCCCTGCTCTCCCACTCCTAACAATGAGCCTGGACCGGCGAATGATCCTTGCCCAACGACCTATGATTCCAACAACAATCCGATTTACCACACTCCCACGTTGCCCATTCTCACGGACAAGTTGATCTGGCTTCCGCAATACGCAGCCACTTTTAATCCGATCAGTAATTTGACTCTTTATGGCAACTACGGCGTTATGCTTTCGCTGGGTCCGCAGGCACCTTTCTGGGCTGGAGGATACTTCTTATCCCCTTTCTATACGCGGCAGGCCGAGGTTGGCGCAAAATTTGAACCGGGCCAGCGCATCCTGCTGACGGCAGCGCTTTTTCATATGCGCGCTCCTTTCTTCTATCCAAAACCAATCGATAATCAAGGCGATCAAAGTTTTGTTTCCGATGGCCGCGAGACACATGACGGCATCGAGTTCAATGCGCAAGGCAAGCTCACTAGCTGGATGCAACTGAATGCTTCAGCAACGGCGATGCGCGCAGTCTCCGACAACACCGGCACGCCCTCCTTCGACAACAAGCAGGTGCTCAATGTGCCGCATCTGCGCACAGCGTTTTTTGCCGACATTCTTGTCCCTCATGAGCGCGGGCTGCATCTGCTGCCCGGCTGGGGCTACACCGGGCGCAAAGAGGCTACACGCGACGATGCGATTTACGTTGGCGGTTACAATCTCTTTAACCTGGGCGCGCGCTACACACCGGGCGGCGAGCAGGGCCGCGTGACCTTCCGCATCTACGCCGATAACATCACCGACAAGCGCTACTGGAAGGACACCGGCGCAAGCTATGGCGACACCTTCATTCACCTCGGCGCGCCAACCACCGTGCGCCTTTCCGCGCACTACACGTTCTAAAGAAGCATTGATTGTTCTATCGTTGTGAAACGGAGCGATTTGAAGGGCCATCAATCTGCAGGACGAAAAAGTGGTGAAGACAAATTCAGCGAAAGCTCATTGACCCGTTTGCTAACGAGAAAGCATACCATGTTACCATCTGAGTTTTTGAAGACAGTTTACTTGGGTGATCGCGCGTGCAAGTCAATCACGATTGATACGTGGGGAAAGCGTGTTTTAATTCAAATCGACGAGATTTCCAGAATCAGAAGTGCGTCTGGGCGTTGGGATTTCTATAATGGCGAGAACATCGTAGACGGACTGCTCGTCTTTGCTGATGTCAAATCGATCTTTTTTGATCCTCCTGGTCCACTTCCGAATGATTTTATCAACTATCTTGAAGCAGTGCCGATGCCGGATGATTTGTACAGGTTTACACTCTCGATTGGATCGGTAGATGATTCTGCCAAAACTTCAGAAATCGTTTTAACTATCGAAGCCAAGCATATATATTTGGAAGATCCCCAAAGGCCTGGTGTGCTGATCGATTGCTGATGCTCTGATTGTTTGCATTTCCTCAAGGGCTAAAGCCCAGTTGAAAGGACGAATTCTTCGGCACGACTGAAGTCGTGCCCTTTCAAAGCATCAATACAGCAAAGGAAGCGCGTAGTGAGTACAGACAAAAAAACGCACGGCATGGACGGCACGCTGGTCGAGGCGGACTGGCCACCGCTCACCCTCGCCGACGCGCGCAATCTGCTCAAAGAGTTCCCCGCGCGCGGCGAAGCTTTCAAGATTCTCTCTGTAAGCCCTCGGCCTTTTTCCGCGGCGAGTGTGGTGTCCACAAGCGCAGGCCGCGTCTTCATCAAGCGCCAAGCCCGCACAGTGCGCGACCGCGAGGGATTGCTGGAAGAGCATCGCTTCATGAATCATCTGCGAGCGCACGGCGCGCCGGTGCCTGAGGTCTTTGCCACAGCAAACGGCGAGACGGCCATCGAGCTGGGCGATTGGAGTTACGAAGCGCATGAAGTGCCCGTGGGCGTGGACCTTTACGAGAATGCACTTTCCTGGACGCCCTTCCGCTCCACCGCTCATGCGCGCTCTGCGGGCGAGACTTTGGCTCGCATGCATTTGGCAGCCGAGGGCTTCGATGCGCCGCGCCGCAAGCCGCGTCCGTTGGTCGCCAGCTTCACCATCTTTGCTGACAGCAATCCAGCGATCGCCATAGCGAACTATCTCTCCGCGCGGCCCGCGCTCTCTGAGAATGCATTGGTGCGTGAAAGCTGCAACGAGGCGCTGGATTTGCTCGCGATCTTTCATGCCGAGTTGAAGCCGTTTTTGCACGCGCTGAAGCCGCTATGGACGCATAACGATCTGCACGCTTCAAATCTTTTGTGGAGCAACGCAAGCAATGATGCGCACGCCGTGGCCATCATCGACTTCGGCCTCGCCGACCGCACCAATGCAGTACATGATCTGGCGCAGGCCATCGAGCGCAATATTGTCGAGTGGCTTGAGATAAAACAGGGATCAGGGATCAGAGATCAGGGATCAGAAAGCGCTGTGACCTGTGCTGCAAACATTCCAATTCATTTTGATCAGTTGAATGCTCTGCTTGATGGATACGAATCCGCGCGCCCGCTCAGCGAAGATGAAGCTGCCTCTCTCGCGCCGATGACCGCGCTCTGCCACGCGGAGTTCGCGCTCACGGAAGCAGATTATTTCCTCAGCGTGTTGCATTCGGAAAAAAATGCGCGTGTCTGCATGAAAGACTATCTTGTAGGCCATGCGCGCTGGTTTCGCGGCGCAGGCGGAGAGAAACTGCTGGATGCAATTCGCCGCTGGACCGAGCAGCGGCTGAGAGTGGAAGTGCAATGAACTGGACGGAGATTACAAATTATCTTGCCGCGAATTGGATGGAGGATGCGGGCTTTCTGACCACGGTCATCGGCATCTGGCTCACCACGCGCCGCAAGCTCATCTGCTGGCCGGTGGTGTTGATTTCTGATGTACTTTACCTGATTGTGTTTTATCGCGTTCAGCTGTATTCCGATGCGCTGCTCCAGATTTTCTTTCTAGTTTTCACTTTATACGGATGGTGGTATTGGTGGCGTGGCGTGCGCGAAGAAGGTGAAGTGCGCGTAGTGCGCCTTCAACCGGCCAGCTTGCTGATAGGGTTAGCGGCAGGCGCAGTGGGAGGCTTTGCTCTTGGCTTTGTTATGAAACAGATTCCAGGCACCGCTCTGCCCTTCCTGGATGCGATGCTGACCAGTTATAGCCTCGTTGCCAGTTGGTGGGCCGCGCGCAAGCACATCGCCAATTGGTGGCTGTGGATCGCCGTCGATCTGGTTTACATCGGCGAATATATTTATAAAAACCTGCGGCTGACGGCGGGGCTTTATGCATTGCTGGTGGCGCTGGCCGTGCTCGGCTTGCGCGATTGGCGGCGCGCGTTATCCCAGGTCTCAGAATCGAGACCTGGGGCACCCATCATTTTGAATTAGATTCCGACTTGCACCACATTGCGCAGCGGCTCGCCATGGATGTAGCGGCGCAATTCATCGGCTGCCACCTGCACGGCGCGCGGCGCAAACTGCGGGCTTGATCCGGCGACGTGCGGCGTAATCAGCAGATTCGGGCAACTCCATAACGGATGACCCTCCGGCAACGGCTCCGGATCGGTCACATCCAGCGCGGCGCGGATGCGGCCCGATTGCAGCGCGGCCACCAGCGCATCGGTATCCACCACCGGCCCGCGCGCCGCATTCACCAGCAGCGCACCCTGCGGCATCAAGGCAAGCTGGCGGCTGGCGATTAAATGATGCGACTCCGCGGTTGAAGGCAAGATTAAAATCACGATCTCCGCCTGCGGCAAAAGGCTGTCCAGTTCGCTCACCGCGTGAATGCCCAAGCGCGCGGTGCGGGCCACGCGTGTTAGTTCGACATTGAAGGGCGCAAGCATCCGCTCAATCTCCTGGCCAATCGCCCCGTGCCCAACCAACAATACGCGCTTGCCGGTCAGCTCTTCCAGCATCACCGGAGGATACAGCGGCCGTGCATCGCCGCTGATGCGCGCGTACTGCGCGGGAACCTCAAAGCGCCGCTTCCACACCCCCTCGCGCTGCACCTCAAGAAAAAACGGAATGTGCTTCAGCACGGACAGAATCGCGCCTAGGGTCCACTCGGCGGTCGAGATGCTGTGCGCGCCGCGCGCATTGCAGATGGTCACGCGCGGGCCGACTGTCGCGGGAATCCACTCCGTGCCGGCCATCAGCGACAGCACCAGACGCACACCGCTGAGATGCGGCCAGATGCGCATTGCCTTCGCGGGGTATGGATCAGGAATCCACACGTCTATCTCGACCGCGGCTTCGAGACCGTCAGGCATGGCAATCAATTCGACTTCCGGCGGGAAATCTTTGAACAACTCCGCCGGCAAAATAGCTGGGTAACCAACACGCAACATACATTTATGCTACACAAGCAGAATCATTTCGTGATCCAAAAGATTTCCACGCGGCCTTGAATCACGCGAAACAAAGAGTGAGGCGAATCACCGCTCCAATACGCCCCGATAGCGCATCCTATCAGTATGAGATTCTTTCGCCCCGGATGGCTCAGATGCGCTTGAAGGCAAACAAAACGCTCTCCCAGCAGCAACTGGCCATCAAGCTGCGGGTGGAAGAAGAAGAGAAGCCGGGCCTGCTCACATGGGAGCGCCGGCGTCTGCTGGTTCACGCCACCAAGACCGCGCTGGCCGCGGCGCTCTGCTGGTGGATCGCCAAGCTCTGTGGCCTGCACGACGGTTATTGGGGCGCCATCAGCGCCATCATCGTGCTGCAATCCAACTTCGGCGCAACCATCTCCGCCTCGCGCAATCGCATCCTGGGAACGCTGATCGGCGCGGTGCTCGGCTTCTCTTTTTCGCTGTTGGGCGCGCTGCCGTGGAATTTCTTTCTGGCCGTGCTCACGGCGGTGATCGTTTGCGGCTTGCTGAACATGCGCAACAGCGCGCGGCTGGCCGGGGTCACCATCTCCATCATCATGCTGGTCAATACCGGCTCCCATTGGACGCTGGCGCTGCATCGCGTGGCTGAGGTTTTTCTGGGAATCGTTGTCGCGGTGGCCATCTCCACACTGGTCCTGCCCGACAGCGCGCGGTTGCGGCTGCGCGACGGACTGGCCAAAGAATTTTTATTATTGGGCGCATTCTTTGAAGGGATTCTTGAAGGCTTTCGCGGCCTGCCCGCGCAGAATCTCTTCGCGCTGCGCGAGGATGTGCTCAAGCAGATGCGCGCCAATAATCAACTACTGGAGGCCGCGCGCAACGAGCCCTCCGGCGGCCCCGGATGGCGTGAAGGCCTGGGAATGCTCTCGCAGTTTGGGCGCTCGCAATTCGATGCGCTCATCGCGCTGGAACTGGCCGTGCAAGACAGCCATGAGGACGGCTACGCGCAGCAACTGGAGCCCGCTCTGGGCCGCCTGGCCATCGATATTCGCTCCGGCTTTCATTACATCGCCGAGTGCACGCATACATGGCGCTTTCATATTCCGCCGCCGGGATTGCATTTGGAGGAGGACATTGCGCAACTGGAAGCGCGCATGGCCGAGGTGCGCCCCACCGGCTTTCAATTTACCCAAGCCGAGATTCTGCGCGCCTACGCGGTGCAACTCCACCTGAAGCAAATCGCCCGCCTGCTGCGCGCCTCGCGCATGGAAACCAGCCGCGCCGTCGGCGAAGCGCAGAAGTAAGCATCTCTTCCAATACAGCCTCTTGCAGAATACATTTCAAGAGAGATTTTTAAGGTGCAAAAAATTCTCTCGGAAGAACAAGAAGCGTCAGGCACGACTTTACAGGTTGCGGACGAACTTGATAAAGAGTCCAGAAGCGTCAGGGCACGACTTCAGTCGTGCCGCTCAGTAACCATTGAAAAGTTTGGGCTTTAGCCCCTGAGGGAATGAGCATTGAAGAGTTGAATTCCCAGGCGGCTAAAGCCGTGACTTTTCGGGGCGTTCTTATGACACGGCTAAAGCCGTGCCCTTTCAAAACAGATAAAACTGCATCTACCGCTTGTCGGCAGGCAGCGCCGCCGGATTGATGCGCGCGATGCGGCCGTTGGGGCCGACAACAAAGGGCAGCGAGAGTGCATTCCAGTTGCCGTCGTCCAGCGGTTGCCAGGTCTTGCCGTCGTCGCGGCTGATGTCGGAGCCGTTCGTGCCTACGGTGATCCAGGCTTTCAGCGCTTCAGAGTATTGGACGGCGGAACGGAAGCCGTGCGGCGGGGTGGTGCTGGCGGTCCAATGTTCTCCCTTATCAGCCGACCAGACGGCGGTGCCAGTGCTTACATCGGGTTTGGTGTAATCGCCTCCAACGGCTATGCCATGCTCGTAATTTCCCCGACCATTTGGAATAACGCCTTCGGGAAATTCTTCCAAGGGGATCAAATCAAAACGAAAATTGACGGAGAATACACCGGAAGAATCAGTTCCTCCTGCGATAGGCACAGGAATTCCCTTTGACCACGCGAATCTAAGTTCATCCGGCCACTTATTATTGGGACCGGCACATACATCAGTCATATTACTGAAACCCATTAGAATCTTGGCACCACCTTTACCACCGATTCCGATCCATGAGCGACTTGTCGCATGGGCGGGAACGGGACGGCAATTGGGAAGAGATTGGAAGGGCACAAAGGCTGCTGAGTTACTAGCCGCAAAAGCAGCACCATCCAATGCTACGTCCTCAGTCACAACTCCACGGCCCGTTCCCCAATAAGCCCAGTTCTTTCCTCCATCGATTGTGGAGAGTGTGAGAAAGCGTCGATGCTTCAGCGTGCGTTCAACAAATGTTGCGGGAGTTTTTCCCGCATGGTATTCGAGAGTGCTTGGCTCATTTCTAACCCGAATTTTAAGAATCGGATCGCCCAATAAAAATCCATGCTTTTGATCCCAAAAGGTGAAATAGTCATAGAAACCTTCAGGGTCAGTATTCTTCAAAAGCAATATCCACGTCATGCACCCGTCCGTCGTCTTATACAGTCGGCTTTTGTCTCCCGGCCCGGAGGCCATCACAATCGCTGTTTTTGCATCGAAGGCTTGCACGCCGCGAAAGTCCAATGTCGCGCCGTCCTTGGCTGCGTCGGGGATGGCGCATTGGGTCCAGTGCGCGCCTCCATCGAGGGTCTTGAGCACCGTGCCGCCGGTGCCGCTGGCCCAGGCTATTGTGCCGTCCACCGAAAAAATCCCGCGCAGGCCGGCGGTGGCGCCGGACTCCTGCATCTGCCAGATTGCGGGCGCGGCGGGCGGGTTGGATTGGGCGATGACGAGAGCGGAGGCGGCGAAGAATAGGGTAAGCGAAAGGGCGCGCATGGGTGGAAGTATAACTCTGGCAGCGGACTTTTGGGGTTCGTAACTGCATTTCCTCCGTGGCTAAAGCCACGCGGAGTCAACGGGCTTTGCACGGGGGTTAAAACCCCCGTCTCCCTCCGTAAGGCGTTTTTGCGGCACGACTGAACAGGCTGCAGAAAAACTCGAAATTTCATGGATTTCTGAAGAAAACCTTCCCTCGGCGGCTAAAGCCGATGTTCTGTATGAATCACTTACGGCGCAGCTAAAGCCGCGCCCTTTCAAAACGATAGCCACCGTGGAGTTTTTCCACAGCCAGTTAAGTCGTGCCCTGTTACAAAGCAGCTTGTGATATTCCATTGGCAATAACATTTGTTCACACATCTGCTACCGAGTTATCCGCACGCCCGTCCAACCGCACATGATCCGACTCTGCAATGGTTCTGATTTCCAAACAATCTGGGCCATCATCAACGAGGCCGCGCGGGCTTACAAAGGCATCATTCCCGCAGACTGCTGGGCCGAACCGTACATGTCCGCTGAAAAGCTGCGCCATGAGATCGACGACGGGGTCATCTTCTGGGGCTGGGAAGAGGAGGGTGAGTTGACCGGCGTGATGGGTCTCCAGGAGATTTCCCAGGTCTCAAAGTCGAGAGCTGGGGCACCCGAGTTTGAGGTTCGGGATGTGACGCTGATCCGGCACGCGTATGTGCTCAGCCGCCGCCAGAGGAGCGGGGTCGGCGGCAGGCTGCTCAAGCATTTGCTGGCGGCGGCACGGGCTCCGGTGCTGATCGGCACCTGGGCGGATGCGCATTGGGCGATCCGGTTTTATGAGAAGAACGGCTTTGAGGTGGTCACGCCGGAGGAGAAGGACCGGCTGCTGCGCCGCTACTGGAGCGTGCCGGAGCGGCAGATTGAAACCTCTGTGGTTCTGGCCGATGCTGCATGGCGGGAGATACGGGATTGATTCCGGGCAGGCGCAGGCGGGGACGCCCGCACTACAGCCGGCCAGGAGGCCAGCGCTACAAATTCGTACCGCATTTTGCACTGTTTCAACCATCTGAAGAGGCCCGGAATCCCATTTTCCGGTAAAACTAATCTAATTTTGCGTTAATCTGGAAGTACCCCCGCAGTCAGGCCGAACTTTGAAACGAACTGGAAAGACTCGTAAAGGGTTCTGCTTTTTCTTTTTTTACCGGCAGATCATCTCAGCTTCGATCTTCAGCCGGGTAGCCGTTTACACCATCTGGAAGCGGCGGGGAGTTTCAATTTTCCGAGGCCTTTATCTTGAATCCCATCCTGCGTACGCTCACATCCCTGCTTCGTTGGCTGCCTGCCGTAGCGGCGGCCGTTGCGCTGTGCCCATCGCTCCTGGCACAGCAGACTCTTGGCGGCATCACCGGCGAGGTGACGGACCCGAACGGCGGTGCGATTCCCAATGTGCAGGTGACGGCGGTGGGCGAGCAGACCGCGCTCTCGCGCTCGGTGAAGACCAATGGGACGGGCGTCTACGCCTTTGTGAATCTGCCCATCGGCACCTATACGCTGACCTTTACCGCCGATGGCTTTGAGGCGCAGAAGACGCCGCACATCACGGTGCAGGCCGACCGCACGGCTACCGTCGAGGCGCAACTCAAGATCGGCAAGGCAAGCGAGACCATCGAGGTACCGGCTACGCCACTGCTGAATGCCGTGGACACCACCAATGGCTACGTGATGGACGAGCAGCAGATTGAGATGGCGCCCTTGGCCACGGGCAGCTTTACCGGCTTGGCGATCCAATCCACGGGCGTGAGCGCGGAGCTGAACGGCGGCTCGGGCGTGAACTCCGGCCTGGGCAACGCGCCGATCTGGGCCAACGGGCAGCGCGATACCTCCAATACTTTTTTGCTGAATGGCGTGGACGCCTCCAACCTCTTCAACGGCAAGACGACCAGCCAGGTGGCCAGCTTCCGCGTCATCAACAACACGGGCAGCGGCAACATGACGGCCGGCGGCATCATCCAGAGCAGCGCGTCGATTTATTTGTCGGTGGGCAACTCGATTCCCAGCCCGGCCCCGGAGACCATCGAAGAGGTGCGGGTGAACGCCAGCATGTACGACGCGCAGCAAGGCGCGACGGCCGGCGCGCACCTGGACCTGAGCACCAAGTCGGGCAGCAATGAACTGCACGGCAGCGCTTATGTACATCGCGGCACAAACTGGATCAATGCCGCGCCCTTCTTCTTCAAGAACGACCCTGACATTCTCCCCAATCAGAAGGTGCCGGAGCTGCACCGCGAAATCATTGGCGGCACGGTGGGCGGCGCGCTCATCAAGGACAAGCTCTTCGGCTTCGTAGGCTATCAGCACCTGCACGTCTCCGATCAGGAGCTGGGCTACTCGCGCTTTTCAGTGCCGGTGGGCCTCAGCGACGACCGCAGCGTTCCGACCCTGGTCAACGTCGTCAACAATGGCTGGTGCCCGCAGCCTGATCCGATGCAGCCCAACTACTATTGCACGATCGGATCACCGATGGTGACCAGCCAGATCGCTGGAGCCGGAAGCAACGTGGCGCTCAAGCTGCTGACGCAGCCGGCCGTCAACGGCGAGCCCGGCAAGTGGCTGATTCCTAACCAAACTGGCGTCACCACGGCGGATCATCCTTATAACGTCGCCATCCCCGGCACGGCGTACTTCTTCGCCGATCAGTTGGTGAGCGATCTGGATTGGAATGCCAGCGCCAAGGACACTCTGGCCGTGAAGTACTACTACCAGCACGATCCGTTGATTGCGCCTTATGCGTATTCCAACGTCCCCGGCTGGGCGCAGCACATGGACGCCGGCAGCCAGGTCTTTTCGGTCAATAATGTGAATATCGTGCGCTCGAATCTGAGCGTCACCGAGACGCTGGGCTTCATCCGCGAGAAGATCTATTCAACCAACGAGCAGCCCTTCTCGGCCGAGAGCATGGGCGTGAACAATCTGGGCTCCAAGTACTACTCCGGGGTGACGATTGTGGACATTCTGGGCGCGAATACGCCCACCAGCCTGCAGACGCTCAACATCGGCCCCGGATCGAATCAAGGCTCGCTGACCGGCGTCTTCCAGAATCGCTGGATGCCCTCGGCCAACGCCATCTGGACCCTCGGCAAGCACACCATCGCCGTCGGCGGAAGCTGGTCGCACACCCAGTTGAACCCGCGCGACCGCAGGCCCGGCACGGCGGGTACCACCTCTTCGGCGGACTTCAGCCAGTTTGTGCAGGGCCTGGTCACCGCCAACGACGACTTCAACACCACCACATTTTTACAGGGCAACGGCGACCGCTACTACCGCTCCAACCAGACCGGCATCTATCTTCAGTACAAATTCCAGATCTGGCCCAACCTCAGCCTGACCGCCGGCGTGCGCTTCGACAATAACGGCGCATTCAGCGAGAAGTACGGTCACCTCTACAACTTCGATCCCAAGCAATTCAATGAAGGCACGGCCGGCGATCCCACCAACCCTGCCGGAGCATTCAGCAGCAACGGCTACTTGGTGGCTAAAGACTCCAATGACACCACGCTGAACGGCCGCCAGTGGGGCCTCGGCCCGCGCGTGGGCTTTGCCTGGTCGCCGCAACACTTCAAGAACAAGGTCGTGGTGCGCGGCGGATCGGGCTTCTACTATGACCGCGGCGAGCTGTTTACCTATCTCTCTCCCGGCTATGCGGCGGGCGAGGTGCATGGCGGCCCCTTCGGCGTCAGCCAGACGCAGCCCTTTGTTAACTCGCAGACCTGCGATCTGAGTCAGGCCAGTTATTATCAGGGCTATATTCCCACCTGCGCGCCCGGCAATGGCCCTGGACAAGCCGATCTTTCCAATCCCTGGGGCACGTCGCTCGGCGCGCCGCCCACCGGCAAGGCCTCTGACATCACGCAGTATCTGCCCAACGCTTATGAAATTGCCAACGAAGGCGCGGCTCCCTTCACCATGGGCGCCTACGACCGCAACAACAAGCTGCCCTACTCGATCAACTACACCCTCGACGTGCAGTGGCAGCCGGTCAGCACGCTGGCCATCGAGATCGGCTACGTGGGCAACGTGGGCCGCCACCAGGTGATCCCCACACCCTTCAACCAAGCGCAGATCGCCAGCCCCGGCTCTCCGATCCGCAGCCAGAAGTACTCTTATGGTTATACTTTGGTGGACGACAACTTCAACTTCCAGCAACTGCCCGACGGAAGCTACTACATGGCCAACTCCGAGGGCGGCAACGTCGATCTGCGCGTGCCCTATGTCGGCTACTCGTCTGAGTCCATCGACTACCGCGCTGCCGGCGTCTCGCAGTACAACGCGGCGCAGTTGCATGTGGACAAGCGCCTCAGCCACGGCTTCCAGGCCGGCGCATCCTACACCTTCTCCCACGCCACCGATGAACAAAGCGCTTTGGGCCTCTTCTACAACGGCGATAACCCCAACAACCTGCGCTCCGGCTATGGCTTGGCCGACTTCGACCGCAAGCATGTGCTGGACTTCACCTACAGCTATCAGCTTCCCAATCTCCATACGGATAGCAAGCTGGCCGGGGATTTCACCAACGGCTGGAGCCTGACCGGCAACACCGTTCTGCAAAGCGGCCAGCCCTTCAGCGTGATCGACTATTCGGGCTCGGTGGGCAGCGTCTTCTACAGCACCTTCGACGGCATCAACAACCCCATCGTTCCGTTGGCGAACGGCTGCACGGCCAAGACCGCGGTGACCGGCAAATCCGGCGCTTACGGCATCGCCGACGCCTTCTTCAAGCCACAGTGCTTCACCATTCCGCTGCTCAACCCCGGCGATCTGGACGGTGCAATTCCCGCCAACGATCCCTACGAAACCACCTTCATCGACCACGGCCAGCGCAACATCTTTCGCCAGGCCTCGCAAAAGAGCGCCAACATCTCTCTGAAGAAGGAAACTCCCTTCGGCGAGCGCATCAAGCTGCGCTACACGCTGGATGTTTTCAACCTGACCAACACCACCAGCCTGGACGTGACCGGCGACAACGTCACGCAGAACGCGCATTACAACAACTTTCCCACCATTGGAAGTGTGGCCGCGCCCACCGGATGCGACGCCAGCGGCAACCAGACCAACGTCTCGTTCTACAACTGCCCGGCCGGCCTGGGCATCACCACCCACACCATCGGCAGCCCGCGCCAGGTGCAGATGTCCTTGCGGCTGGATTTCTAAGCCGAAGTGAGAGAGCATGCAAATATGAAGGGCGTCCGCGCAACGAGGACGCCCTTCGTGTTTGCTTGTCATAATTTATTTACCACAGAGGCACCACCGGCGCTTCCTCCAAGACCGGTTTTGGGCCATTCCAACTGGAGAAAATGAGATTCGCCAGGTACGGCTTGACCTTTGGATCGTAGGTCACGGTGATCAGTCCGCCACGCCCCGGCGATCCATCCGGGCCATTTATACCAGAAGTACCACTGCTGCCGTTGTTGCCCGAGGGTGATCCACTTCCGCCAGAACCGCCCTGACCTCCGTTGCCACCTTTTCCCCCCGACCCGCCTTTGCCGCCGTCCGCCTTTACCGTCAGTGTGCCGCCTTGCGGGTCCACCAAGTAATACCGTTTGTGACCCGGTGCGAATACACCTGCCTGAAGCAGAGGATGGCTCCCCGTTCTGAGCGTAACCTGAACCTGCACTGATGGCGCATCTCCACCATTCCCGCCTGGTCCACCATCCCCGCCTGGCCCACCGTTTCCTCCATCTCCGCCAGCGGAGGGATTATTTGGATCGGTGGAACCCATGCTGCCGCTCGAACCGGTCGTCCCATCGCTGCCATTCATGCCGTCGAAGCCGGGGGTGCCCGAGAAGTTCGAGACGAATTTGTAGTTGTAGCGCAGTGGAACGTCGAGCTGCGCGTGAAGATCGGGATGACTGGGCGCTGTGATGGTGACGGTCGGGAACTTACCATCGCTTTTGCGAGGATCCTTAGCAAGAGTGAGAACGCCTTTATTGTTGACAGTCACGATCGTCGGCGTGACCACCAAATCCCGCCACATGACCTTCCCTTTGCCTGCGCCTTCGGTTTGCAACACCTTACCGACCGGCTTGGTGACCTCAACGATGAGCGAGGATTTCTGACCCGGCCCGATCCCCGGATCCTTCGCCTGTCTTACCTCGATGGAGTTGACGGGTATCTTGGCTAAATAAACCTTCATTCCCAGCTTGACCTGAATTGCCGCGCAGCCGTTCATCGCGAAAATCAAGGGCAAACCAAGACAAACCGTCCATATTGGAAGGCGACGGCATTCAATAAGGTGTGTGGATACCAATGCTCTCAAACTGCTCATGACCATGCTCCTGCCTCTCATACGGTGGGAATATTCCGCCTTCGTACATGTTGGGTTGTTGATTCGAACCCCGGAACAATTGAAATGTTGTGCGCGATTGATCAGTTATTTTGCGAGTTGCGCCGCTCTCAGTAAACTGGAAGGCGGGATGGGCGCATTGTTGAATGAAATGATAGGGCACTTGGACCACTGGTCACCTGCCGCGCTGCTGGAGCGGGCGGCGGCTCTGCGCGAGCAGGCGGAACGCGGCGACGGCGCAGCCAGCCTGACCCTCCAGGAGTTTCCCCGCCACTGCGCCATGCTACTGGTCCGCACCGGCGACGGCCTCGCCGAGCTGCATGAGAACTTCGCCGATCTCTTTTATGTGCTGGACGGCAGCGCGGCGCTGGTGACCGGCGGCGTGGTGGCGGAAGCGCACAGCATTGGGCCGGGCGAGACGCGCGGCTCGGCGGTCGAGGGCGGCGCGCGCCAGCAGTTGCGCGCGGGCGATGTGGCGCACGTTCCAGCCGGACTGCCCCATCAGATGCTGGTGGCCTCCGGGCAGACCGTCACCTGCCTGGTGATGAAGATTCAGGAGAAGCCGTAAGCTCCGTTAAGCCCTGATCTTCCTGTGCGCCAAGGCAGCCAATCCAAGCAACCCGGTACCCAAGAGAAGAATGCTGCTGGGCTCCGGCGTCGCCTCGGCAGTCAGGCTGAACTGCTCGTTGTACTCCGGGCCGCCGTAGCTCTCCTGGTTGAGCACGTAGCTGGTGATGGGCGCGACCAGCGTCGGATCGGTCACCGGTCCGGTAAAGAGCTGCTCGGCGAAGTTGCCATCATTGTCCACCAGCATCTGGGCTTCGGTGGGATCGGTAAAGATGGTGATTCCTCCATCTTCACTCGCAAGATAGAAGTTCACCTGGGCATCCGCATAGACGGTTCCATCCACATCGACCGCAACGCCATTGAAGGTGGCGCAGCCTCCATAAAACGCGCAGGCGGCAGCGGTGGGCGGTTGCGGAAGCGAAAAAGTGATCGTGTCGCTTCCCGATGTCAGCGTATAGTCAATCGATTCAGCGAAGGCGGAGCTTCCGCAGGCCGCCAGTGCGATCACTATTGCAGAATAAAGAAGAGCTTTCACAGTATCCGTCTTTCCTTTCGTGCCAGAAAACCGGTCTTCCACTGAAACCGCTTTCCTTGGCTGCTTTCCAAGGCTTGCATCCAAATGAAGTTCAAGAAAGAAGCAGCACGATGACCGCGTCCGTCGAAAGTACCCGGTCATCGATTATCAAAGTAATTTTATTTCACAATTTGGGAGTTTGGCAATCTCGTTGGTCATTTTTTTACAGATTTTTCTCAAAGGCATTGGGGATTACATTTCTCGTTTTCCTCCCCACGCTCACCCTCCCAAGGCCACTCACTTCTGATACACTCAACAAAGTGGTTGCTGCTCCGCCGTGTGGCTTGACGGATGAGAAGTTGAGCGGCCATTCGTTTACAAGGGGACGTAGCTCAGTTGGTTAGAGCGCCGCCCTGTCACGGCGGAGGTCGCGAGTTCGAGCCTCGTCGTCCCCGCCATTCATTCCAAAGCGCTTCGGGATGAATGGCCATTACAGTGACAGCCCATCCTTCCATCAGCCTCTCCGCTGGCCGCGCCTGTGGCTACATTACAAAATCCCCTGCTGTATCTGCTCCTCAATCACGCGCTTCAAATCCGCGGGCGAATAGGTCGGCGACTTGATGACCTTGCCATCCGGGCGCTTGTGAATCTTCAGGATCGGTTCCCACGCGCCGGAATGGCTGTCCGCGTCTTTCGGATGGACCAGTCCGGCCTCGCTGCTCCGCTCCAGAACCGCATCGCAAACGCTGCAATGCGGCCATGCTTTGCTCATATTGCTGCGCTGCACCTCATCCCAGGCCGGCTGCGCCTGCACGCCGGCGGCGTTCAGCGCTCCGTAAGTGACCACAAGCTGGTCGATGCAGCCGTCCACGTATTCAACAAAGTCAGGCGCGCCGCCGGCGTCGGGGATGACGTGGAGCGCATCGATCGCCGGCGTCTCTTCTTCGCCGCTCGGTCCGGAGATCGTCACCGTGCATCCGCAGCCCCGGACGAATTCAAGCGCTTCTTCAAAGACCAGCCGCGCGCGCAGCAGACGCGTGGGCGCGTCCGGAAGCTCAGGAGATTCCTTCACCTGCTGGTTGAACAGGGTCATCAACGTCACAATGTCTTCTTGCGGGCGGTAGATCTGGTCGGTCATCTTATCCTCGAATCAACGCGTCCGTGGATGGCCAGCGGCCAGGGCACGGTATCATCACAATGTTAATACTACCGTTGCAGATCGTAGTTTAGCGGAGGGAGAAATGGCCTTTACGCTTGAGCATTTTCTCTCTTTTTGAGAACTTGAATCAGATACAGCTATAGTATGAAGCACATGAAGTGAAAGGAAAGGGATGAATACATTCTTGATTACCGGCGCAGCCGGCTTCATTGGCCGCTCCATTGCCGCCGAACTGTTGCGGCAGGGCAAGCGCGTGCGCGGCATCGACAATTTCTCCACCGGCAAGCGCGAGAACCTGCGCGGCCTGGAGGCGATGGAGTTGATCGAAGCGGATATCAATGATGCCGCCGCCGTCGCCCGAGCCTGCCGCGAGGTTGACTGCATCTTTCACGAGGCCGCCATTCCCTCGGTCCCGCGCTCAGTGGAAGATCCCGTCGGCTCGAACCACGCCGGCGTCTCCGGGACGGTTCAACTTCTGGTTGCCGCCAAGGACGCCCAAGTGCGCCGCGTTGTCTATGCCGGTTCCTCAGCAGTCTACGGCAACACGCCTACGCTGCCGAAATCCGAGGAGATGCCGCCCAATCCCATCTCTCCCTACGCCGTGACAAAACTTGCAGGTGAGTATTACTTGCAGTCCTTCACACGCGTCTACGGGATGGAGACCGTCACCCTGCGCTACTTCAACGTCTTCGGCCCGTATCAAGATCCGACTTCGGAATACTCCGGCGTGCTGGCCAAGTTTTCCCTCAAGATGCTGGCCGGCCAGACGCCCACCATCTTCGGCGACGGCGAGCAGAGCCGCGATTTCACCTATATTGACAATGTCGTGCATGGCAACCTGCTGGCGGCCGCGGCTCCGGCGGAGCGGGTCTCCGGCGGGGTCTTCAATGTGGCCACCGGCACGCGCATCTCATTAAACCAAACCGTAACAATTCTGAAAGCCGCCACCGGCTATGCTGGAGAGGTCAACTACGCTCCAGAGCGCGGCGGCGATGTGAAGCATTCACTGGCGGACATCCGGCGGGCCAAGGAGTCGCTCGGCTACGAACCCATCGTGAACTTCCAGCAAGGCCTGGAGCGCACCGTCGCATGGTACCGGAGTCTCGAAGGGTAAGCTCAATCGCAGAGCGAGGGAAGATCATGGCCGTTTCAGTTGCGGAGGGATGGGAAAAAATCCGGCAGCGCATCCTAGCGCGCGAGGCCCGCATCGGCATTGTCGGCATGGGCTATGTGGGCCTGCCCCTGGCGCTGCTCTTCAGCGAGGAGCGCTTCGCCATTACCGGCTTCGATATTGATGCCCGCAAAGTGGAGACGCTGAACGCAGGCGGCTCCTATATTGTCCGCATCCCTCCCGCGGAGATTCAGGCCGCCCAAAAGAATGGCTTCCAGGCAACCTCCGACTATAGCCGCATTCAACAGATGGATGCCGTCCTCATCTGCGTGCCGACGCCGCTCAACGAGCATCATGAGCCGGACCTGAGCTTCATCAAGGGCACACTCCAGGCCATTGCGCCCCATCTGCGCCAAGGGCAATTGATTATCCTCGAGAGCACCACCTATCCCGGCACCACCGAGGAGGTCGTTGTTCCTCTCCTGGAGCAGGGGAATTCCGCCGGCCTCAAAGCCGCGCGCGACGCCGAGAGCGCGGGCTTTTATGTGGCCTTCAGCCCGGAGCGGGAAGACCCCGGCAATGACACCGTTGCGCGGCGCGACATTCCCAAGGTTGTGGGCGGTTGCGGACCCGTGGCGCGGGATCTGGCCGCCGCCGTGTATGGAACCATCTTCAATCGCGTCGTCCCTGTCTCCTCGCCTGCCGCGGCGGAGATGACCAAGCTGCTGGAGAACATCTACCGCTGCGTCAATATCGCCCTGGTCAACGAACTGAAACGCCTCTGCCTGCGCATGGGGATTAATCTCTGGGAGGTCATCGAAGCGGCCAAAACCAAGCCCTTCGGCTTTCAGGCCTTCTACCCCGGCCCCGGCCTCGGCGGCCACTGCATTCCTATCGATCCTTTTTATCTCTCCTGGAAGGCCCGGGAGTTCGATTTCCGCACGCGCTTCATTGAACTGGCCGGCCAAATCAATGCCGATATGCCCTACTTTGTCGTCGAGAATGTGATGGAAGCCCTGAGCCGGCGCGGCAAGGCGCTGCATGGCGCGCGCGTGCTGGTGCTGGGGCTGGCCTACAAGCGCGACATCGACGATCTGCGCGAGTCGCCTTCGCTCACCGTGATTGAACTCTTGCAGCAGCGCGGCGCGCTGGTGGAATACAACGATCCGTTCTTTCCCACGGTCGGCCGGGGAAGAAAGTACGCGCTCGATATGACCAGCACGCCGCTCGATAAGATTCCAGATTTTGATTGCGTGGTGATTGTCACCGATCACACGCAGTACGATTACGCCGGAATCGTCGCCAGCGCCAAGCTGGTGGTGGACACGCGCAACGCCACCAAGGGGATTGAAGCCGCGAATATCGTGCGCTGCTGATGGGCGGCGCTGTGCTTCGCGCCGTAGGCGCAGTGGTGATTAGCCCCGCGCTTCAGCGTGGGGAACTCTGGTCCCTGGAAGAGGCTGGAGTCCCGTAGGGACGGCGCAGCTGGATCGCACCCATCCATTCGCTATGAGAAAATCAGAGCTTGCAGACGCATTCCAATTTTCGCTTGCTTGTGGTCCGGCTGGGGGCCATGGGCGACATTCTGCACGCTCTGCCTGCGGTCACCGCGCTGCGCATCGCTCACCCCGATTGGCAGATCGACTGGGTGGTCGAGCCGCGCTGGAGCGCGCTTCTAACTGCCATACCTGCCATGGAGCAGGACAATTCAACATTGCAACCGTGTCAGGGCAGGACTTCAGTCGTGCCGCAAATGCCGCACAATGATAATGGGGCTTCAGCCCCTGAGGTGGGAAGCTCTCAAACTCCCGCGCAGCCCGTCGTGGACCACCTGCACTTTGCCGCCACCAAGGCCTGGCGCAAGGCTCCCTTCAGCCGCCAAACCCGCACCGAATTCATGGCTCTGCGCGCGGCGCTGCGCGGCGGCCTGTTCGACGCAGTGATCGACCTGCAAGGCTCATTGCGCTCGGCGTTGATTGCCAGCCTGGCTGGATGCCGCCGCCTGATCGGCGAAGAGAATCCGCGCGAGCGGCCGGCGCGCTGGCTCTTCTCCGAACGCGTCCCCACACAAGGCGCGCACGTAATCGAGCAGGATCTGGAGCTGGCCTCGGCCATCGCCGACGAGGCGTTGCAGCCTGTCCTGCCTTGGCTGCCTCTCGATCCCGCCGCCGAGGCCTGGGCCGATATCATCCTGCCAGCCGGAAGCCTGCCTGCCGTACTCATCAACCCCGGCGCAGGATGGGGCGCCAAGCGCTGGCCGCCTGAGCGTTACGCCGCAGTTGTGCAAGGACTCATCGAGCGCGGCTGCCGCGTACTCATCAATGTCGGCCCCGGCGAAGAGCCGCTAGCCGAGGTCATCGTTCGCCAGACCGCAGGCGCGGCCACAGCGCTCGCCTGCTCGCTAGCCCAACTGATCGCCGTTACGCGCCGCGTCGCGCTCACCATCGCCGGAGACACCGGACCGCTGCATCTGGCCTGCGCGCTGGGGCGTCCGGTGGTGGGCATCTATGGCCCCACCGATCCCAGCCGCAACGGCCCCTTCGGAAGCCGCTTCACCGTCCTGCGCAGTCCGCAAAGCCGCCGCGACCACTCCCGCTACGAAGCGCCCGAAGCCGGCCTGCTGATTATCCAGCCCGATGAAGTCCTGCGCGCCGCCGGTGCCTTGCTTTATCCTGAATGAAGTTCAGAATCAATCGATATGGCTTCGATTCCCTCAGAGGCTAAAGTCCGGTTCATTTTGCATCGCTTACGGCACGACTGAAGTCGCGCCCTTTCAAAACAACGACTCACACTGAGGTTCTTCGACGGCCTCCGAAATCAGATAATGACTACAGCCGGGTCGATAAATCCCGAATCGCAATCCGACTGGATCGCCCGCTGGCAAAAAGTTGCCCGTCGCATCCGCGTGCCGTTGGGCTTTCTGGCCGCCGCGCTCTATCTCTTTGAACTGCTGCGGCAAGCGCCTCGTCCCGCCGCCGTGGCCTGGAGCCTCGCGCTGGTGCTGCCCGGAGTTTGGCTGCGCGCCTACGCCTCCGGCTACGTCAAAAAGAATCGCGAACTGGCCGTGACCGGCCCCTACGCGCACACCCGCAACCCGCTCTATCTGGGCTCCATGCTGATCGCTGCCGGCTTTGCCGTGGCGCTGCTCAGTTGGCCGGTGGCGCTGGTGCTGGCCGGGGGCTTTGCTGTCATTTATGTGCCGGTAATCGCCGGCGAGGAGCGCTTTCTGCGCGCCGCCTTTCCCGGCTTTGACGACTATTGCCGACAGGTGCCCCGGCTGATTCCCCGTTTGACCCCGGCGCGCCAAACCAAGACTGGCAGCACCCATGGCGCGTTTTCGTTTAAACTCTATCTCCAGCACCGCGAGTACAATGCAGGAGTGGGGGCCGTGCTGCTTTATCTCAGCCTTCTCCTTCTGCGGCCGCTGCTGGCCGCATGGGGTTTTCTGCCTCATTGAGCGGCGTTTATTCAGAAAGTCAAGATCATCAAGATCTAAGGAGCCATCCCTGCCGGTGAAGACGCGCACCATCGCACGAACAATTCTTGGCGCACTCGGCTGGGCACTCTGGGCCTCGGCCTTGCTTTCGATCCCGTCTTTGGCCCAGCAAACGCCCCCTCTGCTTCCGCCCCGCCCCGGCTACAGCTTTCCGGTCAAGCAGACCCTCACCTACCAGGTGGATTGGCGCGTCTTCCCCGCCGGAACTGCCGTGGTCCGCTTTGAAGCCGACGGCCCGCGCGAAAACCTCACCGTCAGCGCCGACTCCAGCGGCGCCATCAACCTCGTCTTTCACCTCAGCGACCGCTTTCAATCCAGCTTTGATCGCGACAAGGGCTGCACCGACGACTTCAACAAGCAGACCGTCGAAGGCCGCCGCCAGATGACTTCCACCCTCCACCTCGACTACACGCAGGGCCGCTCCATATTAAATGAGAAGAATCTGGTCAACGGACAAACCAAGCACGTCGAATCGCCCATCTCCGGCTGCGTCACCGATTTGCTCAGCGGCGTCTACTACGGCGCATCGCAGCCCATCGCTTTGGGCCACAACTTCGTGATACCCGTCTTTGACGCCATGCACGTTGTGCCGGTGACCATGAAGGTCGAGGGCCGCGAGGAGATCAAAACCCCGCTTGGCACGTACAAAACTCTGCGCGTCCAGCCCACCGCCTCAAGCGGTGTGGTCAAGAATCGTGGCAATATCTGGATCTGGTACACCGACGACGACCGCCACCTGCCTGTCCAGATGCGCGCCCGTTCCTTTTGGGGAACCATCACCTTCCGCCTCATCAGCAATGAAAACAAGTAACCGCGGTCCGGCTTCTGTTTCTTCCGCCCGTGTGAATTCCCCCATTACGAATGATTTCATATAAAATGTAGGGTTGAACGGTTTGCGTGCCCAATCTCGTGCTAACATACTTTGCAATGCCGCTCTTGAAAATGGCATATTCATGGCTGATGCTTTGGTTGTAACGCTTTCCCTGGTTAGCACACTATGCACCAAGCTCAGCTTTTTTCCGGAATGTCCGGTTTTTTGGAGGACGCGCACGTGAAATACACCCCTTGTTTGTTGATTCTTCTGATTCTCGCTGCGGCTCCTCTTGCCGCCCAATCGTCCAGCGCGCCAACCGCCCCCAAGAAAGCCGCACAGACGGCCCAGAATCAGGTCGATGCCAAGAAAGCTGCTGCGAAGAGAAAAAAGGCTGAAGTTCACCTCAAGCCCTTCTCTTCCCTTGCCTTTGGCGGCGGAATGTCTCTGATGGGCGTCAATATGCAGGCATCCACCAACCTCAACCGCTATATGAACCTGCGCGGCACCGGCAACTTCTTCGATTACACAGCCAGCAATATCTCCACCAACGGTTTCAACCTGAACGGCAAGGTGAACATGGCCACGGCAGGCGTCTCGCTGGACATCTTTCCCTTCCCCAACCACGGCCTGCGCGTCAGCCCCGGAATGCTCTTTTATAACCAGAACAATATCTCTGCTACGGCGACTCCGCAACCCGGAAAATCCTTTTCTCTGAATGGCTACGATTATTATCCCGACGCGGCCACACAAGCGACAGATCCATTCCAGGTGAACGCCAATCTAGGTTTGAACACCAACAAGCAGGCCTTTACGCTGACCACCGGCTGGGGTAATGTGATTCCCCGCAGACACCAGGATCAGGTCTTCTCGCATCTCACCTTCCCGTTTGAGATCGGCGCGGCCTTCACCGGCGTGCCCACGGTCAATATGACGCTGCAAGGAATGGCATGCGATCAAAATGGTTTGAATTGCGTGAATATGGCCACCGATCCAACCGCGCAGGCTAATCTGAACTTGCAGCTCAACAAGTGGAGGTCAGACCTGAATCCGCTGAAGGTCTACCCCATCTTCTCCTTCGGCATCTCCTACTCTTTCAACCTCGGTCCGCAGCAGTAATTACGCATCAAACTGAAAAAAGCTGCCTCCGCATCGGGGGCAGCTTTTTTGTATGAAGGTAGCGCCGACCTCCCGGTCGGCTGTAGCGCGGACATCCCCGTCCACGCCGCACTCTCCACAAATAGGAATAATACTCAAAAACTCTGTCATCCTGAGCGGAGTTTGCAGCGTTCTTTGCGGCAAACGCAGTCGAAGGACCTGCGGTTGCTTTTCGCTCGGATTCCAATAAAACCGGGTGCCCCAGGTCCGGGTTTTCGGACCTGGGATACTACGAACCCCAACCAGCATTGTCAGAGCAACTCCCCAACCAACCCCGCCACGGCCTTGAGCGCCGCATCGATCTGCGCCTGATCCTTGCCGCCGGCCTCGGCGATCTCGGGCTTCCCACCCCCGGATCCGCCGACCAGTTTGGCCACCGCGCCCACTAGCTTCCCCGCCTGAATCCGCTTGGTCAGCTCCGGCGTCACTCCGGCAATCAGCGCGACTTTGCCCTCCGGCTGCGCGCTGGCCAGCACCACCACGCCCTCGCCCAGCTTCTGCTTCAAGTTGTCCACCAGCGTGCGCAACTGGCCGCGCTCCAGCGCATCAGCCCGCAGCGTGACGAGCTTCACGCCCTTCACGTCAACGGCCCGCGAAAGCGCCTCATCCAGCGCCCCAGCCGCCGACTTCATCCGCGCCTCTTCCAGCTCGCGGCGCAACTGCTTCATCTCGTCTTCCTGCGCGGCCAGCTTTCTGCGGAAGGCCTCCGGCAGATTCTCCACCGAGGGAACCAGTTGCGCCGCAATCTGCGTCACCTCAAAGCCCCGTCGCATCTCGGCCAGCGAGCCAAAGCCTGTAATCGCCTCCAGCCGCCGCACGCCCGATGAAACCGACCCCTCGCTCAGAATCTTGATCAGCCCGATCTCGCCCGTGGCCTGCGTGTGCGTGCCGCCGCACAGCTCCGTCGAAAATCCATCCGACAGCTTGACCACCCTCACCTTGTCGCCGTACTTCTCGCCGAAGAGCGCCATGGCGTGGTACTCGCTGACCGCCACATCGATCGGCACATCTTCCAGAGTTTCGACCGCCGCGTTGGCCAGCACCTCACGATTCACAATCGACTCAATCTCTTCCAACTCCTCGTCGGCCACCTGCGCAAAGTGCGAAAAATCAAAGCGCAGCCGCTCCGGATGAACGGCTGAGCCGGCCTGCTTCACGTGCGTGCCGAGAACCTGCCTGAGCGCCGCGTGCAGTAAGTGCGTCCCGGTATGGTTGCGGCGGATCGCGTTGCGCCGCTCTCCATCAACCACAGTCCGTACAAGGTCGCCGACCGCAAGGTTCTCCTTCAGCAGTGCCTTGTGCGCGCGCACACCCTGCACCGGCAGCACGCAACCCTGAATCTCCGCAACCGTCGTATTCCCATCCGCCGAAGTAAACCAGCCTGTATCGCCCGTCTGCCCGCCGGAGTCGCCGTAGAAGCTGGTTTGGTCGAGGACAACTTCGACTAACTCGCCTGCTTTGGCGGCCGGAACGCCCACGCCATCCTTGACGATGGCGAGCACCTCAGCGCCGGTTGCGGTGAGCGACTTATAGCCCTGAAACTCCGTCTTCGCCAGCTCTCGATACGCCGGGCTAGCCGTCTTCTGGCTCCCACCCTTCCAACTCGCGCGCGCGCGGGCTTGCTCTTCTGCGCGCGCGGCTTCGAAGCCGGCATCATCGAAATCCATATCGCTATCATGTGCCGCATCTTTCATGAAATCCAATGGCACACCGAAAGTTTCATAGAGGTGAAAAGCATCTTGACCTGAAATTAAAGGTCGGCTGGTAGCTAAATATTCCAATTTTTCATGAATCAGCTTCTTTATTGCTGGAGGAAAGGCATCAATTGCATCGTAAAGCGGCTTACTATTCTCTAGCTGCGCCGCATACTCAGGAGAGAGAATCTTCTTCAGGCTTTCGCGGATTTGAATTCTATCTTGTAGTGGTTCATAAATCTTCTTCTGGTTTATGATTTTCTCAAATTCAGATGCTCCTTTAGCAATCACACGTGCAAATTGTTTCTCTTCCGCCTCAACTACCTTCGCCACGCGAGCCGCAGAATCAATTAATTCAGGATATGCACACTGCATCAAATCACGAACAGCGTAGACCATTTGATAAAGGAAAGGTTGCTCTTGGCCCAACTTGCGTCCATGAAAGATCCCGCGTCGAAGAATCTTGCGCAGCACATAGCCGCGCCCCTCATTTGAAGGCAGTACACCGTCGTTAATCAAAAAAGTAGCCGCACGAGCATGGTCGGCGATGATCCTTAGGCTGGCGTTGCCGACTAAACCTTGTTTTCCGAGGCGGTCAAAATCAGATCCATCCTCTGAAATGTCCCATACTTTACGTTCATGTGGAGAAAGTGCCAACTCAGTAAACTCTGCCGCCTTCTCAATCAGCGGCGTAAACAAATCCGTCTCGAAGTTGGAAACCTTCCCCTGCAGTACGGCCGCCAGCCGTTCCAGCCCCGCGCCGGTATCAATCGACGGCTTGGGCAGCGGCGTCAGCTTGTAGGTCACACGCGGAGCAGCACTCCCTGGTCCCTGGTCCCTGGTCCCTAGTCCCTGGTCCGCCGACCGGTCAAACTGCATGAAGACCAGATTCCAAATCTCCACGTACCGCGCGTCGTCCTGGCCGAAGGGCAGGTCCACGCCTGGGGTCTCCGCCGCCTCGATCCCCATGTCGTAGAAAATCTCCGAGCACGGCCCGCACGGCCCGGTTTCGCCCATCTGCCAGAAGTTATCCTTCAGCCCGTACTCCCGGATGCGCTCCTTAGGCACGCCCGCCGCAATCCAATAGCCCTCAGCCTCATCATCGCGCGGCACGCCGTTGGCCGGGTCGCCTTCAAAGATCGTCACGTAGAGCTTGTCCTTGGAAATTCCGAACCACTCCGGGCTGGTCACCAGCTCCCAGGCGTAGGCAATAGCATCCTTCTTGAAGTAGTCGCCGAAGGAAAAGTTCCCCAGCATCTCAAAGAAGGTATGATGCCGCCGCGTGAAGCCGACATTTTCCAGGTCGTTGTGCTTGCCCCCCGCGCGGACGCACTTCTGCGAGGTCGTCGCCCGCGAATACTCGCGCTTTTCCGCCCCCAAAAAAACGTCCTTGAACTGATTCATCCCGGCGTTCGTAAACAAAAGCGTCGGGTCGTTCGCGGGCACAAGCGAGGAAGAATGCACCTGGCGGTGCCCCTTCGACTCAAAAAAGCGCAGAAAAGCGGAGCGAATTTCGTTTCCAGAGCGGATTTCCATGGCATATTCAGTGTAATAGGCGCCGGGGGGAAGAGCGAAACCCGCGCAATCATGGGAGAATGAAAGCAGACCTGTTATGACCAACGAAATCAACCAAGACTCCCTGCCCACCCCCGAAGAGACGCCCCAGCCCGCCGCTGCGCCAGCCGCCGAGCCAACCCCTGCCGCTGCGCCCGCCGAAGCAACTGCGCCGGAAACGACCGCAGGGGCTGAAGCCCCGCTTGCTTCTGAGGCTGATACGGCACGACTGAAGTCGTGCCCTGACACAGGCCAGTCGCTCCCCGAAGACGCAATTGTTGCTACGGCTGAAAACGCTCCGGGGTCTGTTGCTGAAGCTGCCGAGCCCGTCGCGGAAGCCGCCGCTCCAGCGTCCGTCGCCGAGCAAACTCCTGCTCCCGCGCCAAAGGCCGCGCCCGCCGAAGCCAAACCCGCCGCGCCCGCTATCGAAGAGCCGGAAGAGCCGCAGGAGTCCTTCGCCGATCTGCTCAAAGACTTCGAGCGCAGCCACTCGCATCGCGGCGAACCCGGCCAGCGCCAGCTCAAAGGCGTCGTAGTCTCCATCACTGCCGAGCAGGTCTTTCTGGACATCGGCTACAAGACCGAAGGCGTGCTTCCCCGCTCGGCCTTCGCGCACAACGGCGACGCCGTCAAAGTCGGAGACACCTTCCCCGTCTCGGTCACCGGCCGCAACGAGGAGCACTATTACGAACTCTCGCTCTTCAAAGTGCGCCAGGTCCACGATTGGTCGGCTCTGGAAGCCGCCTTCGCCGAGAAGACCGCCGTCGTCGGCACCGTAACTGAGGTCATCAAAGGCGGTCTTTCCGTGGACATCGGCGTTCGCGCCTTCATGCCCGGCTCGCGCAGCGGAGCAAGAGACGCGGCGGAGATGGAAAAGCTGGTCGGAACGGAGATCAACTGCCGCATCACCAAGCTCGATGTGACGGATGAAAACGTCGTCGTTGATCGCCGCATCGTCCTGGAAGAGCAGGCGCGCGGCGTTACCGCTGCCCGGCGCGAGGCGCTCAAAGAGGGCGACACGGTCACCGGCACCGTCCGCACGCTCATGCCCTACGGCGCGTTCATCGATCTGGGCGGCATTGACGGCCTGTTGCACGTCAGTGACATCAGCCACACCCGCATCGCCAAACCGGAAGACGCGCTCTCCGTCGGCCAGGAGCTCGAACTCCGCATCCTCAAAATCGATCCGGAGACCAAGAAAATCTCCCTGGGCCTCAAGCAGCTTCAGGCGGAGCCGTGGCTGACCGCGCCCGACCGCCTCACCGTCGGTCATCGCATCACTGGCACGGTTACTCGCATCGCCGACTTCGGCGCATTCATCGAGATTGAACCCGGCGTCGAGGGCCTGCTCCACATCTCCGAAATGTCTTACGGCCGCAAGCTCCGTCACCCCAGCGATCTGCTCCGCCAGGGCGACCGCGTCGAAACTATCATCCTGGACCTCTCACCCGAAAAGCGCCGCGTCTCCCTCGGCCTCAAGCAGACCCTTGCCGACCCCTGGTCCGATGTGCTGCGCAACTTTCCCGTCGGCTCGCAGATCGAGGGTCCGGTCACCAAGCTGATGAACTTCGGCGCCTTCGTGCAACTGGCCGACGGCGTCGAGGGCCTAGTTCACGTCAGCGAGATAAGCGCCGAAAAGCGCATCAACCATCCCCAGGACGTGCTCCGCGCCGGGCAGATCGTCAAGGCGCAGGTGCTGGCCATCGACACCGAAAAGCGCCAGATCAAGCTCAGCATGAAGCAGCTCATCCCCTCCCACATCGACGAGTACATCGCCGAGCACAAGGTGGGCGACACGGTCAGCGGACGCGTCATTGAGCAGTCCATCAGCCTCATCCACGTCGAGCTGGGTGACGGCATCCGCGGTACTTGCCGCACCCTCAAATCGCCTTCCGCGCTTACAGAAGCGCAATCCGCCGCAGCCACACAGCAGCCGCTTGATCTCTCTGCTCTCTCCTCGCAACTGAAGAGCCGATGGAAGGGTCACACCCCCGCAGTGCAAGTCAAGCAAGAGCATCTGAGCGAAGGTCAGATCCGCAGCTTCAAAATCACCAAGCTGAACGCTGAAGCCAAGCAGATTGAGGTGGAGCTGGCCTGACGCAGTTTGCGCGTCAACCACACGCGTCAATTCCATCGAACGTCAGCATAAGAAAACCCCTGCTGGAAGGCAGGGGTTATTCATCTTTGAGAAAGCCTCTTGAGCACTTCTCCTGTTGCTGTTGAGAGTAGCGCTGGAATCCCAGTCCACGCTGCTCTCAACAGCAACAGGAGAAGTACTGTACCAAACTCTAAGCGCACATCTTGCGGCGCGCCAAGCCTGCCAGAGCGAGCAAGCCGCTGCCTAATAAGGTCATGGTACCTGGCTCCGGAGTGGCGTCGGTGACTATGCCTTCCGTATCGACGCTAAAAGTAAGTCCGGATTGAGAGTTGTTAATATCGACGAAAAACACCTCGAGGGTATGGTTACCCGCGCTGATAATCCCCGATGTGCATGGAACCGAGGCTGATCCGTGAACTCCGCCATCATCGCAGACGACTTGTCCATCGAGATACGCGAAGGCCATATCGTCGGAGCCGATAGTAAAGTTGATCGACTCCGAGGTAGGAGCGTATAGCGTGCCGGAAAGAGTTGCTGCTTGAAACCCGCCGTAGTCGCTTTCTCCTGTCCCGTTCGGTGGGAAGAAATTTGAAGGAACACTGAAGGGGAGTGAGACAGTTCCGCTACCTGTAAAGGTAACGTCGGAAGTTGCGCCAGGACCGCCGTTGTTCAGAGTAGGACTCCAATAGTTAATCTCACCGTCGGCCAAAACATCTGTCGGGGCGCCCGATGGGCTATAGCAGTCTGAAAGGCAACCATAAGCGGTCGTGTTCAAAACAGGTAAGCCGTTAATTCCGAGGGAATTCTGCACCTCGTTGTTAAACAAGCCTCCGGCCAAATTGTTCGCATCTTTGTCTGTCTCGGCGATGGTGTAATAGTTAATCGTCAAGTCGTTTGCGAATGCCGTGGCAAGGGGTGCCAGAACAAACGCCGAGAGCAAGGCAAAGGATAGGCTCTGAGAACGGGAAAGCCGCATTCCTAGTGATTCCTCCTAGATGAAATGATAAAGCCGCTTAAAGAAGCCTGGGGAGGCTCTGAGTTAGTCAATCTTAAAAGGACACGACTTTAGTCGCGCCGAAACTACTGCAAAATCAACGAAGTTTTAGCCCTTTGAAGGACGTTCTCCTAAGAACACCAGACTTGTTCAGAGGTTCCCCAAAGAACCTGAATCATTCAAGATGTAAAACGAGGGGAGAATAACTTAGGCACAAATTCCTTTGTTGAAAAAACGAAGTCAACCTCTTATTGGAATTTTTATGCAATTGCATCGCCTTTCTATTTTCATTTAATTCAGTTATTTAGGGGTGTGAACCTGGAAGGATTGCGCAATGATTTGCATAAAAGAAGAAAGATTATTCCGTTTCTCGTCTGCCTCCAGCACCTTCAACTTGTAGATGCTACGCGGTATCTTTTAACTCTCAGCAGCCATCCGCATCACTCGCTCCAACCCTTCGCCCGCTCGACGGCTCGCTGCCACAATCCCCGGCGCTCGGCCCGCTCGTTCGCATCCATCCTCGGCACAAAGCGCGTGTCGCCCCGGCGCTTGGAGCGCAGCTCTCGCGGATTCGCCCAGAAGCCCGTCGCCAGTCCGGCCAGATATGCCGCGCCTAGCGCCGTCGTCTCCGTCACCTGCGGACGCACCACCGGCACGCCCAGCAGATCCGCCTGGAATTGCATCAGTAGATTGTTCACCGCCGCGCCGCCGTCCACGCGCAAGGCGGCCAGCGGCGTCGTCTCGCTTTGGACGGCCTCCAGCACGTCGGCCACCTGATAGGCAATGCTCTCCAGAGCCGCCCGCGCAATCTGCCCCGGCGAGGTGCCACGCCGTAGCCCGATCAGCATTCCGCTGGCGTGCGGGTCCCAGTGCGGCGCGCCCAGCCCCACAAAGGCCGGCACAAAGACCACTCCGCCCGCGTCCGGCACACTGGCCGCCAGCACCTCCACCTCGGCCGACGAGCCAATCAGCCGCAGATTGTCGCGCAGCCACTGCACCACCGCGCCGCCGATAAAGATGCTGCCCTCCAGCGCGTACTCCAGCCTATGCTCGGCGCTGGCCGCGAGAGTCGTAATCAGCCGATGCTTTGAGCGGATGAAGCCCGTGCCGTTGCCGTTCACGCCTGTCCCGATATTCTGCAGCAGAAAGCAGCCCGTCCCGTAAGTATTCTTGGCCTCGCCCGCCCGCCAGCACAACTGCCCAAAGAGCGCCGCCTGCTGATCGCCGGCAATGCCCGCAATCTCCACGCCTCCCAATCCCAGCGTCGTCGTCACCTGCCCCACACGTTCACTGGACCAGACCACCTCCGGCAGCAGGCTCGCCGGAATGTTGAACAGGCGCAGCAACTCCTCGTCCCACTCGCCCTTGACGATATTGAAGAGCAGCGTCCGCGAGGCATTGGTCACGTCCGTCACGTGCCGCGCCCCGCTGGTCAAGTGCCAGACAAGCCAACTGTCCACCGTCCCGAAGGCCAGCTCGCCCAGCTCGGCCCGCGCCCGCGCGCCGGGAACAATGTCCAGAATCCACGCCACCTTGGTCGCGGAAAAGTAGGGGTCCAGCACCAGCCCGGTCCGGGCAGAGACATCCTCTTCTTCCCCGCTCTCCACCAGCATTCCGCACAGCGCTGCCGTGCGCCGGTCCTGCCAGACAATCGCCGGATAAATCGCCTTCCCCGTCTGGCGATCCCAGACAATCACCGTCTCGCGCTGGTTGGTGATGCCGATAGCCGCCACATCGCGAGGCCGCGCCCCGGCCCGCCCCAGCGCCTCCACCGCGCAAGAAAGCTGGCTAGTCAGAATCTCAGTCGGATCATGCTCCACCCACCCCGCCTGCGGATAAAACTGCTCGAACTCGTGCTGCGCCACGGCGGCAATCCCGCCCGCCTCGTCAAAAAGAATCGCGCGGGAGCTGGTCGTCCCCTGGTCCAGTGCAAGAATGTAGGCCATCGGTTGTTCTCCGCCTCAGGAAACCAGTCAAACACGCCGGACCGAGAAACGGCAAGGAAGCAAGATTTTTGGTGGTCGTGCATTTTCCGGTTTGCGGTAATCCAGAAATGTTCAGTTATCAGAATTGAACCCATCAGTATAATGGCTGCATGAGACAAATCAAATTCGCTGCACTACTTTCCTTTGTTGTCGGTATGTCAACACTTCACGCGCAATTTCCCGGCCTCCAATCGATGCAAGGTGAGCAAGTAGATGCTGATGCGGCGCTTAGTCGAGCACTGAAGACATCCTCACTGACCGATGGAGTTAAGCCGTTCCACGCAATATTGGCGATCGGGATGTCAGGATCACCATATTCTGGTCGAGTTGAGGTTTGGTGGGCTGAAAAACAAAAATACAAAACCGTCATTGCATCACCAGCTTTCAGTGAGACACGCATTGTCAATGGCACACAGGTGATGCAGACTGCTGTCGGTGATTACTACCCTCGCTGGCTCGAAAATTTTGTTGAAGCAATTCTCGATCCGATCCCCATGATACGAGACTTCCAAGGTCGGGGCGGCTCAGTGATGCTTGGCCCACAGATAACGAGAAGTTGCTTACGGCGAGATGACCGAACCAATGGCATAACAGAAGTGATGACATGGGGAATTATTTGCTTGAATGGGGCGGAACCGCGGCTTGGTTCAGTGCTGACTATGAACTATAACATTGAATTTGGAGATTGGAAGTCATTCAACAAGAAAGAAATTGCGCGTACCTACAAGACCTCAGTGAAGGACTACCAGGAGATTGTTGCTCATTTGACCACCCTGGAAGAATTGCGAAATCCTCCTGAAGAACTCTTCGCGGTCACGACTCCTACCCCACCTGAGCAACAGATCCAAACTGCCTTCATCTCAACTCAAAAAGAGGAGAGCCTCATAGAAGACGCTCCAAAGATTGACTGGCCGACAGTGCGCGAAGGGAAGACTGAAGGCTCCATGATCGTCTTTGCGCGCACAGACCGTACCGGCCAAGTGCGAGAGACAGCCAAACACAACTCAGACCAACCGGGGCTTGAGAGCTTTGGGATGGAGCAAGCTTTGCACTATAAGTTCAAGCCGCTCATAGTAAACGGAGTGGCGGTCCAAATGGAGATGCCGCTGGTGCTGCACTTCAAGACTCAAATCGCGAATCCTTTGCCCGTCCTTAGAGGCGAGGAACTGCTGAAGCAGATTAGCGGATGTGATGCGAAGCTCGTGTCTGCGGTCCCTACTACAGGTAGGATTACTCCGACACATGTCTCAGTAAATGAGAATGGCAAGCTGACGGGGGAGGGCTACGGCCCTACGGTGGACCCTGGATTACCTGCAGTGCTAGTCACCCCGACCAGAGGCTTGGTGTTTGATTGCCATTTCGCTCCGCTCGTCCGAAACGGCGTGGTCACTTATTATCACGGCGATCTACTAGTAGCGCATTGAAGGATTCCGGTAATCTGCGGACCCGACCGTATCGTCGCCTATTCAGAAACTGCGCCACTTCCGGGAATTTTCAGTGCAACGGCGGGTGGCCACGGTCCCGAGGGATTAAGCTCAGTTTTCCCATAGATGATGGGTGCCCCCGGTCTCGATTCTGAGACCGGGGAACCGCGAACCCCAACCCGCCCTCCTTGACAAAATATGCACTCTAGTCCATTATTTCAGCATGGAGCGGGAGGTTGAATTCACCGGCGAGTTCGGTTGTTGGTGGGATGCCCTCTCCGTCGAGGAGCAAGACAGCGTCAACTATTCCGTAAGGCTTTTGCAGCAGCAAGGCCCCAACTTTAAACGGCCTCACGCGGATACGCTGGAGGGTTCTAGCTTCCCGAATATGCGCGAACTGCGCATCCAGCATGAAGGCCGTCCTTATCGCGTGCTCTATGCCTTTGATCCGCGCCGGGTTGGCATTCTGCTCTTGGGCGGCGATAAGACCGGAAATCCACGCTGGTACAAGGAATTTATCCCCAAGGCCGATGAACTCTATCGGCGTCACCTGCGCGAACTGGAAACCCGTTAAAGGAGAGGTATATGGCAAGAAACTTCAAAGAACTACAGGCAAGGATTCCTGCCGAGCGCCGCGCCCGCACCGAAGAGCGTGTCCAGCAGACCATCGCGGAGATGGCTTTGAATGAATTGCGCAAGGCGCGTCAATTTACCCAGGCGGGTTTGGCGGCCACCTTGGGAGTCGATCAGGGGTCCATCTCCAAGATGGAGCAAAGAACGGATATGTATATCAGCACCCTGCGCAGCTACGTCGAGGCCATGGGCGGCAATCTTCGCGTCACGGCTTCCTTTCCCGAAGGCGAAGTCAGCATCAATCAATTTCATCTGGTGTAGCCGGCGGGTGGCCTCCCACGCGATTAGAGAGTGTACGGAACCAGCACCCCTGGAGTGCCAGCAGGGAAATCGCGGGTATTGCGCGTGAGCAGAATGCGGCCGGCTTCCTCGGCAGTCGCCTGAATGATGGCGTCGGGTAGATTGATTCGGTTCGTCCTGCGCAGAAGGAATGCCCGCTCGGCCACATTGGTGTCGAGGGGCAGGGTATAGAAGTTCAGCAGGAAGGAACGCGCATCCGCTTCATTGGCGGCGGTCGAACCGGCCATCACCTCCATCCAGGTGACGATGCTGATGGCGCGGTCGGCGTGCCGGTCGCATTCGGCGCGTGCTTGCGGAATGCCGCGCAGGTAATCGAGTCGATCCTGATAAACTCATAACACAGTAAAGAATCAATGATATAGGGCGAATTTCGTGGTAAAATATTCTCAGAAGTTGTTCAAAACACAGCAATTTCCGGGGAAATCATGCGCCCTAAGAGTGAGTCCAGACACCCGCAACGTGAGCTGTTCCAGATCGATCTGGAGCAGTTGATTGACCTCACGCATCCGTTGGCAGTACTTGCGCAGAAGATTGATTGGAAACAGTTCGATCTTCTGTTAGGCGGCAGTTATCATCCCACCCAGGGAGCCCCCGGTACGCCGACGCGTCTGATGGTGGCGTTGCACTTTTTGAAATATCAAACCGATCTGAGCGATGAAGATGTGGTCGCGGGGTGGGTCGAGAATCCCTATTGGCAGCACTTCAGCGGCATGCGATATTTTCAGCATTCGATGCCGATCGATCCCTCCAGCATGACGCGTTGGCGCAAGCGTCTGGGCGAAACCGGAGCCGAACAGATGCTGCGCGAGACCCTTGCAGCTGGCATGCGCATGAAGGTGATCCGCCCGGCGGAGTTACAACGTGTCAACGTGGATACCACGGTACAGACCAAGGCCATTCGCTTCCCGACCGATGCGCGTTTGTATCATCGCTGTCGCGAGAGGCTGGTGAAAGAAGCACGTGCCGAAGGTCTCGAAATCAAGCAGAGTTATCAGCACGTGGGCAAGCGTCTGTTGATGCAATCCAGCCGCTACGCTCATGCCCGGCAGATGAAGCGTGCCCGCGCTTGTACGCGCCAGTTAAGGACTCAACTGGGCCGGGTGCTGCGCGAGATAGATCGTCAAGTTACAGAACCCTCGCGCAAGTTATCCGGTCTGCTGGAAACAGCGCGTCGCATTCATAGCCAGCAGAGGCACGACAAGAACAAGGTGTACAGCGTTCACGAGCCTGAAGCCGAGTGCATCGCCAAAGGAAAAGCGGGTAAGCCGTATGAGTTCGGCAACAAGGTCAGCGTCGCGGTCAGCAGCCGGGGCGGATGGTTCGTCGGGGCCAAGAGCTTGACTGGCAATCCCTACGATGGCCACACGCTAGCCGAGCAGATGAAACAAGTTAATAACTTGATCGGCGACATAGTTAGAGAAGTGCATGTGGACATGGGCTATCGCGGCCACGACTATGTGGGCAATGCCACGATCTATGTGGACAAACGACGGCGAGGCCGAACGCCAAAGACGCTCTGGAAAAGAATGAAACGCAGAGCGGCTGTCGAACCTAGCATCGGACATCTGAAGAACGAACACCGGTTAGAACGTAACCGGCTGAAGGGCGCTGCCGGAGATGCGATCAACGCCATCCTCTCGGCCGCGGCGATGAACTTCCACAAGTTGCTGAGAGCCTGTGAGGGCAAACTTGTCGCCCAAACCAGGGCTATTCTGGGCCGACTCCTGTACCAATCGACCTTCACCGGCTTTCTGATCGTCGTGCCATCTGCCTGAAATCGGCTTTTTCAGGATCGACTAATCGATGAGGATGTTGGTGTCGAAGAGAACAGGCAGTGTTACCATTCCGATCGCATCCTCTCCTGATAAGCGAGTCCATCCTCCTGCAAGCCGGACCATGCCCCAAATGCGGCATGATTCATCTTCTGGCGGTGCGGCGCAAGTGAGGCAGCCACCGACCGCCGCACGAATTCGGCCCGAGAGATCGATTGCTTCTTGGCAACTTGACTCAGCAGCTTAAGATCTTCTTCCGGAATGTCAATCAACGTGCGCATGACGCCTCCTGCGATATATAAATAGTATATCACTATGAGACGTAAGAGTATATCTCTTTCGGCGGGTGACGGCAGGCGGGCCTAGTCTTCATCTTTAACTTTACTCAAGCGAGGGAGGCAGGTGGCGCACCCAAAATTTTTCAAAATCTTGACCAACCTACAAAGCTGCGTGTCCCATACTTCGGGTCATTTGCGAAGGGTGGGTTGCCACGAATTCCAACCAGCTAATTTTTCTGACCTCTGATCCCCTATCTTTTGCAGATTAATTCTCTGCAAGGCGCACAATAAAACCAGTCGCAAATCCGAGGCATCAATGACCACTCTCCCATCTTCCGTTCGCGCATCTTGCACCCAGTTTCTTCATCCATATTCCCAGTTTTCTTCTTTGTTTCTTCCCCTGAAATCCCCCTCCCCCCCCCGGGGGTCCGTTCTTTTTTTCTTCGCTTTTACGAAAACTGTGGGGGAAGAAAGATTGGCTCTCGATTCATGCAATTGCTTGGATTCTGGGCGAGTGGTAAGCAAATCGGAATCGGCGCCACTTCCGGAATTTTCAGTACAACTCACGTCCATTCAAGCCAATCGAAGAGATGAACAGGCGGCAAGCGGTTTAAGATAGACCTATCATGCACGACGCTGCAAGCCAATCCGAAGCTGTTCAGTTGCGCGGTTCCGTACTGGTGTTGCTACAGTTTGATGTCTGTGAGGCCATTCGCCTTGACCTGTTGCAGGATCTGGTCAGCGCCCGCAAGGTGGACAAGCCCAGCATGAAGCATCCTGCGCCGGGTTATGTGCGCTACCAGAGGCCGCCCGTGGTGGTGCCCGCCGAGACGCTGGTGCTGGAGAGCGGCGAGCGCCTCCAGGGCGAGATCAAGTACTACGACTACGGCGTGCTCAGCGTGGTCTTCGAGCTGCCCTTCGCCGGCGATTGGGAGAAGCTGACCGGCCTGGCAAGCCGCTGGGTGTGGGATGTGGACTTTGCCGCGCAGGCCGCGACGATCGTCCGCGCCAGTCTGAAGCGCGCCGCCCCGGCGCTCATCAAGCCTTACGACGAGTGGCTCAGCGAAGATTACCTCATCTTCCATGTGCGCGAGATAACCGGCTCACCGACGGTGACGGAGCTGATTCAAAAGCACGGCGCGCGCATCGCCCAGGTGGTGCGCGGAGACACCAGTCAACTGGCCGAGAGCGAATGCAATGAAGTGCTGCAATCGCGCATCTCGTACTATGCCAGCGATCTGGCGGTGATTGGCTGGAACGCGGCCTTCCTCTATGACAGCACAGCGGGCGCGGAGATGGCCGTCGAGCTGCTGGAGTACGCCAACTCCCAGTTGCTGGAATTCCGCTACTACGACAATCTGCTGACAAAAGAACTGGAACGCGTTTACACGCTGCTGGATCAGGGCACGGGCATCCTGGCGCGGTGGCGTCTGGCGAACTCGGCCACGCAACTGCACACTGTGCTGCTGGACGTAGCCGAGCTGACCGAACACGCCGATAACGCCATCAAGTTTCTCAGCGATATGTTCGCGGCGCGCCTCTACAAACTGGCGGCGCTGAAGGTCGGCGTGCCCGACTACAAAGACTTGGTCACCCGCAAGGTTCATACCGCCGAGGAACTCTATCGCTTCATGGTGGACCAGTTCAACCAAAGCCGCGCATTCTTCATGGAGTTGACGGTCGTCATTATCCTGGTGATCGAGATCGTCTATATGTTTTACGGCAAAATGTTTTAGCCCGCAGTCGGCGAAACGCCGTGCGCAATCGCTTCCCTGAGCACCTTGCGCATCGCATCAATCAGCGCGGGAATTTCGTTGCCGCATGAGACAGGCCCATGCCCGCCCATAATAAACGTGGGCTTGAGCGCTTCAATCCGCTCCAGCGAATCAAGCCACAGCCTCCAATCCTCCACGCCGCCCGCATCCAGATTCGGAAGATACGCGCGCACCACGCAATCGCCTGCATACAAAACACAATCCTGCGGAACCCACACCGATAGATTCGTCCGCGTGTGTCCAGGAGTCAGTAGAATCTTCGCCTTCAGTCCCCCCAGATCAAATGTGGTTTCTCCATCTATCGCACAATTTGGATTGGTCAGCGTGGTCTGATAGAAAAACGCTCGCTCTTCATGCCGTGCGCGCCGCGTGGGACAAGGAATCGCATGATTGAACTCGGCCTGTTCCGCAAGAAACTCCTCCGCCGTGCGCGCAATCCCAGCGTGGCCCCACACATCAATCCCCTGCGCGCGAAAATATCCGTTGCCGCCGATATGATCGAAATGCTTTTCGGTGTTGATCGCCAGCAACTTGTTTCCCGGCCGCGAGGCGCAAGCATAGCCATGAATCGTCTGCGCTGCCAGCGTGTTTCCTCCAGTATCCACGATGAGAGTCATCTCTTCGCCAACCACAAATCCCGCATTGACGGACCACGGCAATGAGTAGCCCAGCCCGGTAACTGCAAAACAATGTTCTGTAAGTCGCATACCGATAGATTATCGCGTTCCTCCGGAATAATTCGTGGAGATAGCGGCACGAAAATATTTCATTCGGATGAAAATCCATGTGCCTGTTCACGGATGAGATACATCCCTCCCGTCCGAGTGTGGCTTTTAACGTGGATTCCATGTATCATAAAGATGATGCCCCGCGGAATTGGCGGCGAATCCAACGAAACCCCACGAAGGAGACCGATGATGGCAGATACCACAAAAAAGACTAAGGCGCCGGCGAAACCACGCAAGACAGCCGCGAAAAAAGAGAAGGTTGCTCAGCCCACCAGGCTGGCCATGCCTTCGCGCGCGGAGATCGAGCAGCTTGCGCGTCAATACTGGGCGCAGCGCGGTTATACGGATGGGCACGCTGAACAGGATTGGCTGCGCGCCGAGCAGGAACTGCTGCAAATGGCCTCCTAACTTCAAAGCCTTCAGCCTGAGTTTTTTCTTACACTTGGAGAGCTCTGATTAAGGCGATGGTTTGAAAGGGCACGGCTTTAGCAATGCCGCAAACTTAACAAAATCAGCGTCGGGCTTTGGCCCCTGAAGGAAGGTTGGCTCAAAGCAAAGAGCCACTCTTAGTTTGCCTTACTTTCCAATAAGTGAGGGACAAGTGTGAGTTATTCTGAAGTCGTCCACCTCCCGTCCATGCGGGATGTGAGATCTGCCGCCCAAATTCAAATTTCACACTGAATGCACTTTACTGCCCGCGGCTTCCATTAGGATGCAGAATGCCTGTGCCTCGGTCGAAGGGCCGGGGCGGTCAAAATTGGGTGCGCCGCACGCGCCCTGCACATAGCCGTCCGCGTCCATCTTCAAGCGGGCTGCGGCGCGCATCCTGTCTGCGCGCGCCTGATAACTCGCAGGCAGCCACTTGGCGGCGATACCTTCATAAATCGCGAAGGCGAGCATCTGGGCAAGGTTCGTCTCAACAAAGCTCGCGGGCTGATCCACCACATTATGAAAGAGCCCGTCCGCGCGCTGATGCGCGAGGCAGCCGTCTACAATCTCGCGCGCAAAAATGGCCACGCGATTACGGTCTTGCGCGCGTTCGCTCGGCAGGCTGCGCCAGACGCGCGCCAAACCCGCGGCGGCCCAGCCATTGCCACCGCCCCAAAAATTGCCGTCCTTGAATTGCTGCTGGCCGTCGTCCCAAATGTGCGCCAGCAGTTTCTTCTCCGGATTCCACAGCCGCTTCCGGTAACCATCAATCTGCTGCAGCGCTTCGTCATAAAAGCCCACCGCCGCCAGAAAGGGCGGAGCGCAATTCAAGCCATCAGACCACATCTCCGGCGCATGGAATGTGTGATACAAAATGCCATCCGCATTGCGTGGCGCGCCTATGCGAATCCAGTGAAGCAGCCCGTCCACTGCCTTGCCAATCTGCGCGTCTCCGCTCCACTCGGCGGCCTTCGCGTAGGCAGCGCCGCCCATCGCGGGATCGGTCGGGCTGCCGGAGATCACCACGCCCAGCCGCCCGTCCGGCGTCCGCTGCACCATCGCGGCCTTGGTCAGCAGAACCACGCTCCCCCGGTCGTCAATCTCCAGCATCGCCTGCGCCAGAATCCCCTGCTCCCAGTCGCGCCGCTCCATCGCCATCGCCGCCGCCTTGGCCTTTTCAATGCGGCTTGCGCTCTCGGAGCTGGGTGCGCTCATTGGCCCTTTGGCTGCTTGCGCCATCGCTTCGGGAAGCACTCCGAGCGGCGCGCTGATCGCAGCCGCGGATTGTAAAAAGGATCGGCGATTCATGACTTACCTCGTGGAAATCTTCCGTTTCTGGTTATGACTTCATCATAATAAAACCTTTCCCGTAAATCGATAAGTTATCGAAGATCGCGCCCCCACGCCTCCACTTCAATCAAGCTGCACCATTTCGCGGCGTCCATGGGCGCCAGCTTCGCAATGCGAAACCATCTAACCTTTCGCTTGGGAAAACTGAACTCCTGCAAACTGGCCGAAGAAGTGATCTGAATCGGTAGCCGGCTTCCATCGGAAAATTCGATCTCCGCGCTCTTCCAATAACTGTCGTGCGGATAATCGGCGCGATTCATCAGCACTATTTTGTCCAGCTCAACCCGGCGGCCAAACTCCAGCTTCCACCACACATCCAAGCGCAGTTCGGGGCCCCATGACTGAAAGGGCCAAACGCCGTGGTGGCCGTTCTGCTCCATGCCATCGATGGCATTGCGCGCGGCAAAGTCGAAGAGATTCCTCGCATAACTATTCGTGCTGCTGTGAGGAAATGCGGGCGCGGCCTTGTCGTCCGGCAGCACCGAATCACATGGATTCATAGCCAGATTCCGATAGCCATACCGTTCACTTTTTGTCAGGGCGCGCGCCTCCACGCGATGAGAGTTTCCGGCAAAACTCTCCGGCGAATAGGCGCTGCCCGTCTGCTGCTCCGCGCGGCCATAAGGAATTGCAAAATCAAATTGCTCCAGCGAAGAATCCGGCAGATAGAGCAGGCACTCGGAAAAATTCTGATCCAGTCGTACAGCCATGCGCCGCGGACCGCGCAGCACAATATGATCGCCCGGCTGATATTCATGATCGAAGTCAAGTGAGACAGAAGAGGAAATCTCTGCGTTGTTGCCGGCGATTGTAACTCCATCCTTATCCATCACTGAAATGCGAATCGGCACGCCGTCTGCCGCGTGCAATTCTGCGGCCAGCAGCGCGAAGAGGCTGATAGCCACAAGAGCAGCTCGAATGGAGCGTGCGATGAACCGATGCCTTGAAAACAGCAGTTCGTCAAAGTAATCCTTGCCGAAATGTTTGCCCTGCTTGAGCCGTTCATCGTCCAGCACAAATCCTTTGATCAGGTACTCGCGCAGAACCTGCGTGGCCCAGATGCGGAATTGCGTCGCCTCGCGGCTGTTCACCCGGTAGCCGACGGCGATGATGGCGTCCAGATTGTAAAAATCCACCTCGCGCGTCACCGTCCGAACACCCTCGGCTTGAACTATACGATTTTTTCGTATAGTTGCCATCTCATTCAATTCATTTGACTTGTATATTTCCTGAAGGTGATGGTTGATGGTTTGCACACCAACGCCAAACAGTTCCGCCATCTTGCGCTGCGTCAGCCAGAAGCTCTCGCTCTCAAAGAGTACTTCGACGCGGACGTTGCCATCCGGCGTGGCATAAAGAATGATCTCATGCTGCAACGGAGCCTGTTCGTTCGCGGTCATTTCACCCTCGGTATTCTTCTTCACACCTAATCGGCTCTTTCAAACCAAACTTTCGCCATAGATCACTAATACTTCGGTCGCTTTTGCTCAATGAAATATCCCACCCGTAGTTCTCTTGATGGAATAAAGTTAGTTAGACGAGCCACGAAATGGTCTTCATCGATCTTCTTGACGGGACCATCCCAGCAAAAGCTGACCAAAGACGGAGTTGAATCCTTCATACGGGTTCGCTCGACCGTTAACGTGAAGTCCTCAATGGGTGTCTTCCATGTATTGGCTGAGGTAAGAATGAAATCAACATACTCATACCAGGCATCTTTCTCTGAACTCATTGCCAGACGTTTCAATTTCGGCAGGAGCTTTTCGTCAGGGCACATACTCATGATCTCTTGTTCCGATTGTTTGTTCGGACTACTTCCCAAGCCGTATGAGATACTGTTCTCATCACCTCCAATTGGCGAATATTCGTGACGGATTTTTACAATTCCGTGCGCTGGAAAAACCTGTGTCCAATGGTATTTCTTGCGCACGGCCCATATCGGCCGTGCATCTTCATCAATTGCTCCAGCTACAATCAGCTTCTTCTTTTCCAATTGAGAAAGCCGTGTAATATCTTTTGAAGGACTCTCCCAGTTTCCATGTCCAAAGGTTGGGATATCAATATGCTCAAGTTTTAACAGCGCAGTGATTTCCTTTTTTTGAACAAATGCGCGTGATTCGATTTGAAATCTTGTTGGTGCGCCATTGATCCAGAGTTTGAAATCATCGAAACCTACTACGTTCGGAGGCGGCATCTGAGGATCAAGTACGTAGTCAGGGATCGGAAAAGCAACTTCAGTCGTAATATCCTGATCGCTGTCGTTGCGAAATTCGTACTCTACCTTCACTTTTCCGACGGAGATCCATAAGGATTCCTTGGCCATTACGATACGGGACTCTTTGCCCATTACGACAATACCGCCTGCCGCAATCGAAGCAGCTCCGTCATCCGCATATATCTGAGGGGCCAGACATAGAATTGCCAGCCCCACAGTAGAAATGAATCGTTTCATCGTTTCTGAAACCTCATTCAAGACAAACAACTGTTGGCAGTTTAACTGTTGGCCCGCTGCGCCACTATCATCGAGTCAAGAATCTGTTCCGCAACTTCCTTGACCGCGCCGGGCGAGTGCGACAGAAACAGCGTATTCGTCTTGTCGCTTTCGCCGATGGACTTCAGTGTGTCAAAGTACTGCGTCACCATGACCAGCTGCATCACGTCCTTCGACGAAGCGCCGTCCACCACCTTCTGGAACTGCTCGATGGAGACTTGCAGACCTTCGATGATCGCCTTGCGCTGGTTGGCGATTCCCTGCCCTTGCAGCGCCTTGCTCTCGGCCTCGGCCTCGGCCTTCTTGACCACCAGAATCTTCTCCGCCTCGCCGCGCGCATTGGCCGCCACCTGCTCGCGCTGGGCGGCGTTGATGTCGTTCATCGCCGACTTCACCTTCTGGTCGGGCACAATGTCGGTCACCAGCACATTCACAATCTCGAAGCCGAAGGTGGCCATATCCGCGTCCAGCTCCTGCTTGACCGCCGCGGCAATCGACGACTGCGAGGCGAAGACCTCATCCAGCGTCATGCCCGGAACGTGCCCCAGAATGACCTGTTCTACGTAACTCTTGATCTGCGCCGTCGGGTCGGCCAGCTTGTAATAAGCGTCGTAAACCTTCTCCGGGCGGACGCGATTCTGCACCGAAATCGGAATCGTGACAAAGACATTGTCCTTGGTCTTGGTCTCCATGGTGAGTGAAATCTGGTTGACGCGCAGGCTGACCATGCCGGCCACGGTGTCAAAGAACGGCCTCTTCCAGTTCAAGCCCGGATCGGCGACGCGCAGAAACTTGCCGAAGCGCGTGATGACGGCCACTTCCGCCGTGTTCACGGTGAAGAAGCTGCTGAGGAAAACAATCAGAACGATGAGAGCCAAAACCCCCACAGGAATCAAGTAAACCGGGTCCATGCAAAGCCTCCGTCGCTTCATCTTGAAGCAACCCCGAATTATACAGGAGCAGGTTGAACGCCTGTGGGCAGGAAAAACCGGGCCGGCCCAGGCTGATCCGATTGAAACTTTTAGGCCGCTTCTCGATGTATCAGTTGCCACTGATCTGCCGGGAAAGATTTGCGTCCGGGACTTTCCGCGCAATTCAAAGGCTTTGGGAGCCGCTGGGGGCGTCGCTACTGCTTGAAGATTTACCTGAAGATTTACCTATTGACAACAGCCTTTACACGTGGATAGGCTAAGTTCGCCGGAAAAATGCGTTCCGGCTTTACTTGAACGTTTTATCAACCATCACGCCACGGCTATGCCAGGGCGCAAACTTATGCGCCTCCGAGCCTCAAAAGTGCGCTCCGCGCAGGCCGTAAACCCGATAAGCCCTCCCTGAAAGGAACACAATGAGAAACTGCTTCACTACTCCGCAAATGACCTTCTGTCAGGTGTTTACGCGGAAATTGAGCGTGTACTTAACAGTACTCGCGGCATTGCTACTCACCCTTGTCACACCGGGCGCGCGCGCGCAGGCGGCCTGCAACATCGGCTACACCATTACCAGCCAGTGGGCGGGCGGCTTCGGCGCAGCGCTCACCATCAACAACACCGGCACCACCGCCCTCACCAGCTGGTCGCTCACCTGGAGCTTCGCCAACGGGCAGACCATCCCCGCCGGCAGCGCGTGGAACGCCAATGTAACTCAAAGCGGCGCCAACGTCACCCTGACTAACTTGAGTTATGATGGCGCGATTCCCGCCGGCGGAAGCCTCACCTCAGTCGGCTTCAACGGCACGTGGAACAACGCGACCAACGCCGTTCCGACCGCCTTCACGCTCAATGGCGTGGCCTGCAACGGCGGCGTCACCAAGACGCCCAGCTTCAGCCTTTCGGCCGCTCCGGCCAGCCTGCCGCTCACCATCGGCAAGACCGCGACCGACACGGTCACCATCGCCCCGAGCGGAGGATTTACCGGCGCGGTAACTCTGACTAACTCGACTTTGCCGACCGGCGTAACTGTGGCTTATGGAACCAACCCCGCCACGGCGACCAGCGTGCTGACCTTTACGGCTGCCTCCAATGCCGTCGCCGGAAGTTATCCGATCACCATCACCGGAACCTCGGGCACGCTGCCCGCGGCCACCGCCACCATCACGCTTGCGATCAGCGGCGGCGGCGGCTTCACGCTTGGGGCCGCGCCCTCGGCGCTTACGGTGACGCAAGGCGCAAGCGCGCCAGATACGATTTCCATCGCGGATATAAGTCCGTTCAGCGGCAATGTAACTCTGAGTTACTCGACGCTGCCTGCGGGAGTTACCGCCTCCTTCAGCGCAAACCCGGCTGCCGCAGCCAGCACCCTGACCTTCACGGCTAGCGCGACAGCGACCACGGGAACCTTTCCGATCACCGTCACGGGCGTCTCAGGCGCGAACTCAGCGACCGCGTTGATCTCGCTGACTGTGGCTCCTCCCAATACATGCGTGCCCACCGCGATCATCCCGTACTTGCAGGTGAACGGGGCGGCCTGGCAACAGGCCTCGACGGTGACGGTAGCTTCAGGCTCGACCGTGAACCTGGGACCGCAGCCCACTACCGGAGGAACCTGGAGCTGGACCGGCCCTAACGGATTCACCTCCACCACGCGCCAGCTCAACGGCATCGTACTGACTGCCGGCGCCAATGTGTACACCGCAACCTATACCAACGCCGCCGGCTGCAAGACCGTGCAGGTCTTCACTATTACCGAGACCGTCAGCGGCGGCAGCTTCACGGTGACGCCTTCGGCAGCCTCAGAGACAGTCGCGCTAGGCTCTAGTTCCACTGACACCCTTACGGTTAAGGACGTGAACGGATTCACCGGCAGCGTTACCTGCGTTGCGTCGGGCTTGCCGAGCGGAATAACGGCCAGCTTCAGCGCCAACCCGTTCGCCGCTACCAGTGTGCTCACGTTTACGGTCGGCAGCACGGTTCCCCCTGGCACCTCTGTAATCACCGTCACTTGCACTTCCGGTACGACGACTTACACCTTTACCATCACCATCACCGTGCCGGCTCAGTCGAACGCCAATGCGACGGTCACGGTGAACCCAGCGAATACCGGCGCTGCCCTAAGCAACACGATTCTGGGCATGAACATGGCCGCCTGGTACGATCCAACCACTGCAGGCGTTGCGGCTGGCTTTGAGGCCGCAGGCATCAAGGCAGTACGCTGGCCGGGCGGATCATGGGCTGACGCGTATAACTGGGAGACCAATACCGAGTGCGGCACCACGGCCAACCCGAATGCCACGTACGCTAACTTCGTCAACGATCTGGTCAAGCCAGCCGGCCTCGATGTCTCGCTGATCGCGGATTACGGCACCGGCAAGAACTGCACCGGCTACGGTGATCCAACCGAGGCTGCTTCGTGGGCCAGTGAATCGCTGACCCTCGGCGCCAACGTCAGCCACATCACCGTGGGCAATGAGGAGTACGGAACCTGGGAGGCGGACAAACATCCGATTGAGCACGACCCGACCACCTACGCCAACGCCGTGGCTTCCGGCTATTATCCGGATATCAAGGCAGCCAGCCCCAACGTGCTGGTGGGCGTCCTGGTTCAGCCGGATTACGCTCCCTGGGATCAAATCGTCATGTCCGATGCCAAGTACGACTTCGTCGAGTTCCATTACTATCCCGAAACTCCGGGGCAGGAAAACGACACCACCCTGATCAACAACGATGCGGCGGGCCTGACCACCTACATCAACAAGATCAAGGCGGAACTGACAACCTACGGCCACTCCGGCACGCCTATTTACGTGGGCGAGATCGGCGGACCTTACAGCAATCCGGGCAAACAGAGCTGGTCGATTACGCAGGGCCTGTATGCCGGTCAGGTCTTGGGCGAGATGATGAACGACGGAGTCACCCGCCTGACTTGGTGGATTGGCTATGGCAACTGCAACGGCCAGGCCGGAAATGACAGCTCTTCTGTCTACGGCTGGCAAACCTTCGGCGCCTACAATGTCTTCTCCGACGGGGCTTCCGATCCTACTTGCCCGAACGCCGGTCCCATCGGCACCATGTCACCCACCGCGCGCGCCTTCCAGCTCTTCAGCCAGGTGGCGATCAACGGCGAGCATGCGCTGACCCCAACCGTCACCGGCGACACAACCGATGTGGTTGCCTATGCGGCTACCAACAGCGGCGGCGAAGCGCTGGTCCTCTTCAACCGCAACGAAAACAACAGCGAGACAGTGCAGATCAATGTCTCTGGCAAGACCACCTCAACCTCGGTCACGGAAACCACCTACGACAAGGCGATCTATGACTTGTCGCAGAGTGATGACTGGGCGGCGCCCACCACAACTAACCTCGGAGCGCAGTCGTTGCCATTGACTCTGACACTCGCCCCCTGGAGCATGAACGTGGTGATCATCCACTAACGCATCACAATGCCTCAATCACCGCCGACAGCTCCTGGTCTTTCAAGACCGGGAGCTGTCGGCGGTTGAGTTTTGGCGGCGCTTACTTGGCTGCGCTCTCCGCATCGCACATGCAGCGTTTGACCAGTTGAATCTTTTCCAGACTGGTGCTGGGCAGATACAAGCTGTCCGCGCCGGGCAGGTAGCTGGCCGTTACACGATGCTCGCCGGCCTTGAGTTTGGCTGTCTCCAGCTTTGCACGGCCCTTGGCATCGACCGTAACCGGCTCTCCCGCGTTCATTCCGTCGATCACAAACTGAACGCTTCCGCTCGGATAACCCTTGGCCTCGGTGGAGCTTGCCACCACATAGGCGGTGAATGTTACCGACTCTCCCACCTGCGAAGGATCAGTGTCATCCGTCAAGCTAATGGAAGTTGCGTCGGCCAGAATCCTCTGCGTGACCAGGTAAGTTTTGGCAAAGCCGATATTTCCTGTGGCCCGCACATCGAAGACACAGTCCGCGTGCCGGTTCCTGTCAGTCACGCGGCGGCAAGCTTCCACGGCAATCGCTTCGCTGACCGGCTCAACGGGCTTGGTTTCTGGAACCGTGCAAGGTGGATTCTCCTTCGGCCAATCCCGCAACGTGAAGCTCTCGGTCGAGGTGCCCGGCGCATAGTCGAAGAGGCTGTTCTCGTTGTTGACTCGCCAAGCATTCCCAAACTTCCCATAGAGTTCGTTGTAGCGAGCAGAGAGGGATGAGGGCATAGCTCCCATCGAAGCGCCATTCGGAAGCGCCGGCAGCCAGCTCCCCTCGGCAATAGGCCCCGCAATCCCCTGGCCGGAGGTGCTGCCGATCCCGCTCACCAGCCCGCCGTGCGATACATCGACATTGAGGTACCACTCGCTCTGCGAAGCCCACCACTCGGGCGTCACCAGCAATGTCTTGCCGCTGGGGAAGTCTACCTCCAGACCGCCTCCCGGTGCAGGGGCAACGCGCCCGCCCGCGCCCAAAGCCATGCCCGATGCGCCCAGAGACTTCAGTGTGCCATCGATGCGAAGCTGGAGGCCGCTGGGATCAGGAACACCGCTTAAGTTTGGCTCCCAAGTCACTCGGTGTTCGCCCACGCGCGCGGCTACAGCGGTGTTCAGACTGACGCAGGTCGTCAAGCCATCATACGCATCCGAGCCGATAAATGTGGTGGAAACAGGCTTTTGCCGGGTTTGAATCTCTTCACCGCTTCTATCCCGAAGCGAAATATATTCGCCCGCGCCCTGGAAGTTATAGTGGGTTCCGTCCGCCGTGGTAATGTGCGGATCGCCTTCGAGAGCCGTCGGACCGCAGGTGGCCGTGTGTCCGGCATTCGATTCCATAAACTCAATAGCTGGCGTTGCGCCGCCATAGGGGCAGCAAACCGGCGATGCGGTAGGCGCCATTGTCAAATTGTTTTGTTCGGCCGTAAAGCTGAAGGTTCCGCAAGTTGGCGCGTTCGTCGTTCCGTCATCGATGGTTGTCTTCACCACCAGCGTCGTCGGGTTGCTAAAAACTGTCTCCGAGGAACAGCAGTCTCCAAAGATGTTGAACTCCGCGGTATTCCAGTAGCTTGCCAGGCTGAGCACACTCTCTTGCCCTACGGCTTTAAGATCGCCGGTGGAATCTCCGGGCGTGTACAAAATAACCGTATCTTGACCTCCCGCTCCTCCGCTGGTTGAAGCCGTCATCTTCAGGTTGGGCAGGCTGGTAATCGTCTGCGGCGGGACGTAGGTTGTCGGGCCGTTGAAGACGCAATCGCCAACTCCATCCGATTGCCACGGCCCACTAGGACAGGTCGATCCGTAGAAGAGCAGCCAGTATTCAATAAATACGGCCGGAGTGGTGCCAGGAACTACCGAGGACTGTCCCGGCCCGGGCGCAGGGCCTTGTGTCTGCGAGTAAAGGAACTGCTCCCAGCCCTCGCATCCCGCAACACCATTACACGCCGGAGTGTTTGGAAAAAATTGCGTATTGATCTGGAACATGAAGATGTTGGGGTCGGTTGTCGGGCCCCCAAAAAGGGGTCCGGTCACGCTTGCAGCTCCATTGACGCTTGTAAAGGCTCCCTCCGCGCTGGCAATCAGACCCGCCGAGATGGCCGAATAGTCGCCGGCATGGCCGCCCACGGTATTGACCACAGATCCTGTTCCTCCACGGCTCTGAGGCTGGTTAAAGTGCTTGGACGGCTCCCCGCAGGGAACCTCCTTCCACATCATGTTTGGGTAAGAAGCCGTAAAACAGCCTTTCTTCGGGAGAGGAATGCGCACCATCGACTTGCGCCATGCCTCGCGAACTTCAGGCCTTGTGGACTGTTGTGCGGGCTCCTGCGCCCAACAAAGGTTTAGGCTGGCCAACAACGTGAATGTTGAGGCAATAGACGCGAAATACGTGCGATTAAACATAGACCCTCCTCTACCCGGCGCAAAAGGGGTTGCGCCGGACTTGATTCGCTTTAAACCGTGCGCGATCGTCCTCGCTCCGGCAGACAAACTAGTTGGATTGTGTCTAAAAACTCCAAACCGTTTCAATATGAGAAACAGAACGGAACGGCTCTATCCTCTCAAGATAATCTATCGCTGCAAAATCTTCCCCACATAAACCCCGAACGGCCCCAATTGAATCGCTCCCAGCGACTCAGGCTCGACCGCGCCGGGCGTCTTCAGCAGCGTCTTGAGCTTGCCGTTGAAGCCGGGAACGCTCAAGCGGACCGTCTGCGGCTCGGCGGTGAAGTTCACGCTGACCACCACCGGAGGCCCTTCCGGCGTCTTGCGCATCCAGCTCAGAACTTTGTCATTCTTTACGTCCAGCATCGTATTGCGGCCATGCTCAAAGGCCGGAGTCGTCTTCTTCAAGCGGATGACGCTCTCGTACCACGCCAGCAGCGAGTTGGGATTGCGGCTCTCCGCGGCCACGTTAATCTGCGCCGCGCTGGGCGGAACGGGCAGCCAGGGCTTGGCCTCCGGTTTTGTGAAGCCGGCGTTGGCGCTCGCGTCCCACTGCATAGGCGTGCGCTCGCCGTCGCGGCCCTTTTCCTTGGGCCAGCCGGTAATGCCAATCGGATCCTTCACGTCCTCCTTGCGCGTCGGCGGCGTGGTCAGCATCCCCAGTTCGTCGCCGTAATAGAACTGCGCCGCGCCCCGGCTCAAAAACAACACCACCGCCAGCGCGCGCTGGATGTCGGTGTCATGCACGCCGTCGCCGTAACGGTCCTTCATGCGCGGGTTATCGTGATTGTCAAAGAGCAGCAGCGGCGTATGATCGCCGATCTTGGTCTCCACGTCATTCAGCTTGGCGCGGAAGGCCGCCACATCCAGCTTATTGATAAAGCCTATCTGCGTGTCCATAGGCAGATGAAACTCTGGCTTGTCCGCCGGCCCGTACATCTTGGCCAGTTCGGCCACGTTGGGCAGATATGTCTCGCCGATCAGCACGCGCGTTCCCGGAAAGGCCGCCGAGCTGAATGTATCCGCAGTTGCGCGCATCTCCTGCATCACCGCATGCACGCCGGGCAGGTTATCGGTCTTGGAGTCATTCAGTTGCGGATCGCCGTAGGCATTGGTCAACGGCGCGCCGTCCTTGTCCTTGAGCACCTCCTCGTCCGTCAGACTGGGGTCTTCATAGAGCGCGGTCACCGCGTCAAAGCGGAAGCCGCCCACCCCGCGCTTCAGCCAGAAGCCAATAATGTCTCTGAAAGCCTCATGGACCTTGGGATTGTTCCAGTTCAAATCCGGCTGCTGCGCATAGAACCGGTGGTAGTAATACTGCCGCGTCGTCGCGTCCCACTGCCACGCCGAGTGGCCGAAGAGCGACTCCCAGTTGTTCGGCGGCGCGCCCGCGTCGGTCCCCGTCTCGCCCTTGCCATCATGCCACACATACCAATCGCGATAAGGATTCGTCCGCGAGGAGCGCGATTGCAGGAACCACTGATGCTTGTCTGAGGTGTGGTTCATCACCATGTCCATCAGGATGCGGATCTGCCGCTTGCGCGCCTCGGCCACCAGCCGGTCAAAGTCGGCCAGAGTGCCGTATTGAGGATCAATGCTCTTGTAGTCCGAGATGTCATAACCGAAATCCACCTGCGGCGAGGGGTAGCAGGGGGTCAGCCAGATGGCGTCCACGCCCAGCTTCTTCAGGTAGTCCAGCCGCAATGTAATGCCGTTCAGATCGCCGATGCCGTCGCCGTTCGAGTCCTGAAAGCTGCGCGGATAAATCTCGTAGATAACCGCGTTCTTCCACCAGTCGCGCTCGGCCGCGGCGGCGGGGCTGGCGGTGTGAGCGGCATGCCGCGCGGCCTTGGCGGGAATCTGTTGCGCGCCCGCGGTGAGCGTGGCGACGAATACCAGCGCCAGAAAGAGGCGGAGCAAGGCGAGTCTCCGATGCATGGCGGTCTCCTTTGTGCGTCTCCACTGACGGGGGTGGGCAGCGGTATATAGAGGCAATGCCCGATTATATAGGAGCGCAGGGAGTGTTTTCCCCGCCGTGCAAGGCGGCGCAAAGGACCGAGCCCCCACCCCCAGGCTGAAGAAAAATTCCCCTGTCAAAAATAAAATTGTATAAAACGCAAAAAAGGCTTGCGCATCGTCGCGCGATTAGGATAATACTTGTTCTGTTGACTGTGGTGATGTGACACAGATCACTTTATCGTCCTTTTTGGAAAATATTCAGCGTCGCTACGGCGGCTGGCCAGCTTCCCGTCCGCAAAGCAGGCAGTCCAGACCGCAAATCCAGGAAACCGGGTAGAAAAACAGTTCGTCCCCTTAGCCTGTAATGTTTCAAAATCAACGTCACCTCTTCACCCACAGCAACATTCCCCGGAGGATTCAATGACCTCACTCAAGAGTTTGGGCGTTCTCGCCGTATCGCTCTTTGCATCTGCGGCGGCATCGGCCGCGCCCGTTTCAACAAATATATCGGCCTGTGTCAATTCGTCCACCGGCGCCGTGCGCATTGTTACTTCTACCTCGCTCTGCGTCGCGGGTGAAATGGGCACAAGCTGGGCGCTTATCGGCCCCGCCGGTGCCACCGGTCCGCAGGGTCCGGCTGGAGCTGTCGGCGCGCAAGGCCCCGCGGGTGCAACCGGCCCTGCCGGAGCTGCTGGTCCTCAAGGCCCTGTTGGCCCGGCTGGCGCACAAGGCCCTGCTGGCGCAACCGGAGCAGCCGGTGCTGCTGGTCCTCAAGGTCCTGTTGGCCCGGCTGGGGCCACAGGCGCTGCTGGTCCTCAGGGTCCTGTTGGTCCGGCAGGAGCGCAAGGCCCGGCGGGTCCGGCGGGCGCGCAAGGCCCGGCGGGTCCAGCAGGCGCGCAAGGCCCACAAGGCCCCGCAGGTAACACTGGACCAACTGGTGCAACCGGCGCAACCGGAGTCGCTGGTCCATCCGGTCCAACAGGCGCTACGGGTCCCGCAGGACCGGCTGGTCCGGCTGGATTCCTTTACGAAAGCAGTTTCGTTAATGGCGACCAGAACATAACGTATTACGCCTCACCTCTCAATACCTCAGGTTTGAGCGATACAAGCAACAACGCAGTACTCGGCGATGGTGGTCTGGTTTTGAACGCCGTGGTTTTGCCGAGCGCATGCACGGTAGCTTTTTTGAAGGTTGGCGCGTACAACTTTTCTGGCTCCGGCTCGGATACGCTCACCTACACGGTTTGGCATAACGGGTCGGCAACTTCCATGGGGTGCAACATTACTGTCGGTGCGGGCGCAAAGGCCTCCTGCTCCGATACCACTCACACCTTCTCGGCCGCGGACCTGGACACTTTGACCCTGGCGATAGGTCAGACCAACGACGTGCCCTATGTGCAGACCACGACTTCTTTGTTCTGCGAATAAGACCGAATCAAATCGAATTCCCGCCTTGCCGCCGGTTGATGAAGCGGCAACTAGAACAACGCCAGATCACAGGAAATTCATTCAAGGAGAAGAAGAATGTCAGATCCGTTTTTGGGTGAAATCAGAATGACAGGTTTCAATTTTGCGCCGGTAGGCTGGGCTCTGTGCAACGGGCAAACTCTTTCCATTTCACAATATGCCGCGCTGTTTGCGCTGCTGGGCACCACGTACGGCGGCAACGGCGTCTCTACCTTCAATCTGCCCGATCTGCAAGGCCGCGTGCCGATCCACTGGGGCACCGGGGCCGGCTTGAGTACGTATGTCATTGGTGAAAACGCCGGCACAGAGAATGTGACTCTGCTCTACAACCAGATGCCGCTCCACAATCATCTCGTGAACGTGAACAACACGGCCGGCAACAGCGCCGATCCAACCAGTAAGATACTGGCCGAAACTGCGAATAGCGCCAAGCCACCGGTTCTCACTCAGACTTACACCAACGCCGCATCAACCGGCACTATGGCGGCCACGGCCATCTCGACGGCGGGCGGCAACGTGCCGCACCCAAACTTGCAACCCTTCCTGACGGTGAACTTCATCATAGCGCTGGTGGGCATCTTTCCCTCGCGAAGTTGAGCACGCGCTGGTTGAAAGCACCGGAACTTACCTGAGATTACACGCATGACACAAACCATAGGCTACAATTCGGCCAGTTGCTTTTTGAGACCCGCGCAGCCGGAAGACGAGCAATTCCTCTTCCGGCTCTTCGCGGAGTCGCAGGAGCATCTGGCCGCATTCCGCTCGAACGCGGAGCTTTATGCGTCGCTGATGGAGATGCAGTATCGGGGGCGCAAGCAGAGCTACTCTGCCCAATTCCCCCACGCCGTCGATGCGATTCTGTGCCTGCAAGATGAGGCGCGGGGCGCGTTGCCGGTGGGCAGAATCCTGGTCGATTGCCAGCCGGAGCGCTGGCGCGTCGTCGATATGGCCGTGCTGGCCGCGCATCGTGGTCGAGGGCTGGGAAGTTGGGCGCTGCGGCTCTGTCAGCGCCAATGCGAAGCAGCAGGAGCCAAGCTGGTGCTCGGCGTCAGGCCGGAGAATCGCGCGCGCCGGCTCTACGAACGGCTGGGCCTTCGTGTCACGGAGGAGAGCGCTTTGACCGTGGAGATGGAATCTGTTGCACCTTTTCCTGAAGCATCTGAATCTCTTTATGGTGGGGGCTTGAGGCCGGTCAAGCGCACGATGATTCCCAATGCGAATCACAACGCCTCCATCAAGATCAAGATCTCTCAACTGCATTCGCCGGCCGCGCCTGTATGGTCCGGTACAGCGAATCAACCGTAGTGAATCGTGCTGTGAATTGGGCTGGATAAAGCGGCTTCCCCCCGTGGCTCTGGTCTGGGAAATCAATCTGGTTAACTCTTCTTGGATGGTTTATTGATCAACAGGAAGTTCAATACAAATTAGAAGCAGTGAGGCGCGCCGCGACGCGCAGCCTCAGGAGGCAAGTATGAAGAAACAGTCGTTCGCATTGCTCGCATTGGCGCTGGCCATTGCGTCTTCCCCGGCGGCCAAGGCTGACTCGTTCACTTTTTCCTTCAGCGACGGCGCCGTCTCCGGTTCGGGCAGCCTGACTGGAACACTCATAGAGCCTGGATACTGGGAACTGATGAGCGGAAGCGGTACATTCAATGATGGGGTCAACAGCGGCGCCATTAATCTGATTAGCAACTCCAACTATCCAAGCACCACATACGATCCATACGGAGCCTTTGCTTACGATGACCAACTCACGCTGTGGAACGGACCCAATCAGTTCATCGATTACGCAGGGCTTTTCTTCACCTTCGGTTCGCTGGATCTGAATTTATACCAGCTTGGCGGCGGTCCGGGCACCGATGGATGGGTTGAAGCCGACTCCAGCTTTGACCCCCTCTTGAACAATTACGTCGGTGGCGACACATCCGGAACCTTCGCCATCACATCGTACGACATCCCGCCCTCGGAGACTCCCGAGCCGGGCAGCTCTCTATTATTGGGTACAGGTCTCTGCGCACTGGCGGCTCTCGTGCTGCGCAAACGCCGGCAGCCGGTACTGTCGTTGAACCTGTAGAACTGCCTCGCGCCTCACCCTTCTCGTGGGAAGGGTGACTGAGCGCGCAAGTAATATCCAAAAGCTCCACTGGCGGCTTGGAATCCCCGTCCAGGCCGCATTTTTCTACTTGATCCATCCATATGTTTTGAATTACTGCGCCCCATCCATTGCACGCTATTTTGCGGAATGGGTGGAAGGGAGTGTTGTGTTTCTTTGGAGCCGGATCAGCAATCCGCTACTTGCCGCCTCTGCTGATCTTCATCCGGTCAAACTCAATCGTGAACTCCGGCTTCTCCCGCGTTCCGCCAATCTCAATCGGCACCTCAGTCCCCGCTCCGTCCTTCTTCATCATCCGGTCGGCCGGCTTCAGCAGCATCCCCATCCAGCCGCCCACCATCTTCGAGACCGAAGCCTCCATCTTCGCCGCGCCGTCAAACTGCAGCGCCCCGTCCTCCAGCCCATACGTGCCCTTCAATTGAATTGTCGCGCCCGACACGGAATAACTCAGCGCGGGCAGCGTAATCACCCCGCCCCCCAACTGAAAGCTGCTCTGCATCTGCGACAGAATGCTCGCCGGGTCGGTCGTTTTCAGATCCTCCGGCCTTCCCTGCCCGCGCAGGCTGAGCTCCGCAATCCGCCGCTGCATCTTGTCGTTGGTAAACAGCGCCTTCTCCAGCGCAAACCATCCGTCCAGCTTCAGCCGTTCATGTACCGGCGCTGGGCCGGGCGGAATCCTCAAACTGGTCTTCAGCGCCACCTCGCCCGTCAGCAGCACCTTGCCCGTCTTGCTGGCCAGACGCAGAAAATCCTCTATCCGCCCCCGCTCCACGTTCACCGTGAGCGCAATATCGTGCCCACCGTACTGCTGCGCGCCCCCAATCACCGCTCCGCGCACGCGCACAATCGAACCCTGCGCGGTAAAGTGCGAACCTCCCAGCGTCGCCTCCACCGGCTCCAGCCAGGTGTCCCCGTTCGTCCCATCCACCTGCGCATGAAAGCGCGTCATCAGCGCTACCGCGTTGCCAAAATGCGTCAGCCGAAAATCCGGCGTCCGCGTCTCTCCGTCCACCGTCAACTCGCGCAGCGTCCCCTGAAAATGCCCGGTCGCGTCAACCGTCCCTGCAATCCCCTTGAAGCTGGCCAGATCGGCTTTCTCCAGCCGGAATTCGCCCTGCATGGGAATCGCCCCCAAATCCCCGCCATTCAATGGAGCAAAGTTGCCCGTGGCTTTTACCGTTCCCTTGGGCCGCGGATTGGTCAGCTCCACATCGAATCCAATAGCCCCGCCCTTCGCAATACCGGTAAGCGTCAGCCGGGTAATCGCAAACTCCTGCGCCATCTTGCCTGGCTTGTCGGTCTCTATCACCAGCTCCGCGCCAGCGCATTCGATCCTCTCCACATCAAAGCTCACCAACTGGGTGCCCCACCCACGCTCGCCATCCTCAGCATCTTTCTTAGGTTTGTCATCTAGAGCATCCCTCCCATGACTGTCATCCTGAGCGGAGCGTAGCGAAGTCGATGGACCTGCGTTTTGTTGGGTGCCCCACCCTCGCGACGTACTTGTTTTTGTTGCTAGGGTGGAATTCGACACCGCGCCATTTTCATTCCCAGCCGACAGATGCGACTTCGGCGGTACATAAACACTCAGTCCCTTCAACTCCACCAGCGAGATGTGGATCGGCACGCCCACCCGGTAGCGCAGCGGCGCATGAAAGCGAAACTCCTCCAGCCGAACCAGAGGCTCGCCCTGCCCCTCTGCAACCGTCACGCCGTTGACGTGTTCCGGGGTCCCCAAGGACAGGTCTTCGTCCTTGGGGTGGTGCATTGGCGGCCAAATCCGCAGCCCCTTACCCTCCGCCCACAGTCCGTTGACCAGAGAAATGTGAAAGCCATCCAGCTCCACTCGCGCATGAAAGCGATTCTCCAGCGCCTCCACAATCCGCGCCCGCAAGAAAGGCTCCGCCCGCCGCAGCCCAATCTCCATCGCAACCGCCGCCACAATCAGCGCCAGCAGCAGCCCGCCCGCCACCCATTTCACCCATCCATGCCCGCGCCAGAAAAATTTCCGCTCCGTCAACCCCGCCTCCCCGTTTGGCTACCATTGTCGCAGGATTCCCTGGTCCATCAAAGCTGTCATCCGGAGCGCTCGAAGCGAAACAATCCAATAATCTATCATCCTGAGCGGCGTTTGCCGCGTGGCCGGGGCCCCAGCGGACGATTTTTGTCCGCTGGGGTGGCTGGGCGGCAAACGCAGTCGAAGGACCTGCGGTTGCTTTTCCTTAGTACGCTCTGTGTCAGGGCACGACTTGAGTCGTGCCGCAAATGCCGCAAAAGAATTTGGGCTTTAGCCCCTGAGGGAATGTTCCGCTGAAAATGGAATTTTTCCAAAGCTCCACAGAGAGGAACGGACGATGAGCGAAGGCACGGAAACAGTAGGACAACAAAGATGGTTGAGCATTAAAGTAAGCCTTCTGATCGTGCTTTTCATCTTGTTTGTGGCCGGAAATAGGGCGTGGTTAAGAATAGGAATTTATGTTTTATCGGCATTCGCCCTTCTGGAGTTTTTTGCAGAATTTGTAGGTAAACAAACTCCAAAGTTGAATCGCTGGCTGGCAGAGCGTGGACGCTATAATTTGGCGCTTTGGATCAACAAACTCTTCCACAGTCTTCCCGGCTGCGGCATCTCGCTGGAGGGATGGATACTTATTACTGCTGGAAGATTTGCGGAGGCGCTGGAAGCTCTCAAGCCCCTGGCATTCGATAAGGACGGCCAGCCAAGGTTGAAGAGTACGGCACTTGCATACTACATATCAGCTTTACAGTGGGAGGGCAAGTTTGCTGAGGCAGAGAATTTGTTTGAAGCGGCAATTCTGGTTCCACAAACATGGTGGTTCTTCCATGAAGGTTTGGCCGAACATCTTCTGAATCATAATAAGGGAGCAAAACGTGCTTGCGAACTAATGGAATATGTATTTTCGAATTGGGAAAAAACTCTATCCAATCCTTCACAACGAGGTGAACGAGCTAAGTTCAGAGCAATCCTTGCATGGGCTTTCGCCGGTTGCGGACGCTTTGAAGAAGCGGAAGCCAAGCTCCAGGAGGCCTTTGAGGATGATACGAAACTCAATGATTTCGACTTGGCCACCCTGCAACTTTATGCTGGTAATGTCTGGTGGAGGCTCTACTATCCGGATAAGGCGCGGGCTGCGTTTCAAGAAGCAGAAAAGTTTAATCCCAGGGGACCTGTTTCCTTGAAAGCTGGAGAATTACTGGATAACTTGAATAAGTGGTCATTGCTTCACGGTTCCAGCGAATCATTCAGAGGTTGGAGAATTCAGGAGTCCGGACACTATGCCGAGGCACGTGATGTTTTCAAACCTTTGGCTTTCGATGAAAAGGGCCAGCCTCGATTAACAAGCATGGATTTTCACCAATTTGCCACTGCTTTATGGCTGAATGAGGAGTATGCGGAGGCGCAGCATCTGTTTGAGGTAGCAATTCAGGTTCCGCAAGAAAGCGGTCTCTTTCATGATGGTTTGGCTAAATGCCTGCTTTCGCAAAACAAAGAGCCGAACCGTGCCTGTGAACTGATAGAGCAAGTACTGGATACCTACGCCGACAAACTTGTTCCTGAGGATAAACCTTCGAGAATGGCGCATTGGATCTCGATTCACGCTTGGGCGCTGGCTCGCTGCAGACGGCGCGAGGAGGCAGAATCTCAGCTCAAGAAGGCATTTACAGTTTTCGTCACTTTGGGGGAGCGCAATCAGGCACTTTTGCAGCTCTATGCGGGAGAAGTGTGGAAGACGCTTGGCGAACCGGAGAAGGCACGGGCTGCGTTTATGGAAGCAGAAAGACTTTGTCCTAAGAGAAGTATTGGGTTACGCGCCCAGAAAGCGTTGGCTGAATTAGATAAGCAGAGTTGATCCAACTCTAAATAGCCCATTCCGCTATCTGCAAAGTGCATTGGGTTCTGCTGTTTGGATAGGAGAAACCACAAATCTCATCTGTGGAATGCGCTGGTCTGGACGACTTGTCCCTCTCTCTCAACTATTCGCCTGGGAAATCGCATGGATCGATTTGCAGATAATTCTTCAGCATTTTGCTACCCTGAAATTACTTGCTCTGCAAGTTGACCGGCTCTCTTGCAGTGGGTGACCTGAAACGAGGGAAAAAGATACCCTCCCCCCCGGGGGTGCGTTCTCCCTTTGTTCGCCTTTTGTGAATACTGTGAAGGCAGAAAAATTGTTCCTTCCTTCATGTGACTGCCCGCAACGGTTCACTGTCCACTGTTGACTGTTCACTGATTTCGTGAACAGCAGGTCAATGCGGTAGACTTCAAACCACGGATGATCGCGCAGATAGAAAACCTCGTAAAGCTGCAAGCGGTGGAGTTGGAGCGCACGCGCTTGAGTCTTGCCGCGCGCACTTTGCCGGCGGAAGTCGCTCAGGCTGAAGCTGCTTTGGCCGCCGCCGAGCGCCAGGCAGCCAAGGCTTCGGATGCGCTCCGAGCCGAGGAGTCGTTGCGCCTGCGCCTGGATCGCGAGATCGCCACGCACCGTCAGAAGGCCGCGCGCTACCGCAGCCAGTCGGACTCCATCAAGACGCCCGAGCAGGCCGCCGCCGTCGAGCACGAGCTTTCTTTTGCCGAATCCGAGGCCGCGCGCCTGGAGGAAGAGGAGTTCGCCAGCCTGGAGCGCACGGAGGCTCAGGAGACGGCGCTCGCCGCCGCTCGCGCTCAGGTTGAGACGCTGGCTATTACGCTCGACAACACCCGCGCCCGCATCAAACTTCGCTTGGCTGAAGTTGCCGTCGAACAGGCTCAATTGAACATCGAACGTGAGGCGCTTCGTCCGCTGATCGAAGAGGAAGTGCTCATCCGCTTCGACCGCCTTTGCGGCTCCCGCGGAACCGGCCTGGCGCGCGTTGAAAATCAGCAGTGCACCGGCTGCCGCATGGGCGTCCGCCCGCAGGTCTGGAACCAGCTCCGCGAGGGCCAGTTGCTCACCTGCGATAGTTGCTTCCGCCTGCTCTACTGGGACCCCTCGATGGCCCCCGCGCCTGATCCCGACGCCAAGCTTAAGCCCAAGCGCAAAGCCGCCAAAGTCCAGCGCGAAGATGAAGAGTAGTGCATCCAGACGCCGCTCCGTAAACATCCTGAAAATCCTCTGCCTCAATAAATTGATTAACTTTTTCTTTCGCGCACCGCAACTTTCGTGAAAGAATCGCGTCCATACGGCCAGCGCGGGAGTTCGTGCTGTGTCCGCTTTTCTTCCGCACACTTTCAAGGCCATCCAACGCCTGACGAACGTGCGGACCACAGAGCCGGACAAGCTCTCTTCTCCGACTGAACAGAAGCGCATGAGCGAGCGGAACCATTCCGGATTGGTTCCTCGTCTCCAGGAGATTTGAAATGAAAAAGCTTTTCTCACTCCTCTTTGTCTCGGCCATTCTCTTATCACTGCTGACCGGCTGCGGCTCGACGACACTTACATCAACCTCCGGATCAGGCGGGAATCAGCAGGCAACAACCGTTCCCGTCTCCTTGACCATGACCGACGATCCACCGGCCGGTGTCTCGGTTCTATTCTTCCAAGTCAGCCTCACAGCTGCCTCGCTTACGCAGGCATCCGGTTCGTCTGTCTCTCTCATCACGACTCCGATCCAGGTGGACGTCACCCGGCTTCAGGCGCTCTCGGCATTTCTCGATACCGCCAATGTGCCCGCCGGAAGCTACAGCAGCCTAAGCCTGACTTTCGCCTCGCCGCAACTGGTGATTCTCAATACCTCGGACCAGTCGATAGCTTCAACTTGCGCCGTCGGCAGCATCTGCCAGCTCACGCCCACCCTCGACAACTCCGCCACGGTGGATTTTTCTTCGGCGCCCTTCCCGGTCACCATTGCTGCAAATACGCCATTGGGCTTTCTCATCGACTTCCGCCTGAACACCATCATCCAGTCCGATCTCTCTGTCAACCTCGGCGCCACCAACGGCATCACGCTCACGCAGTTGCCCCCAGCAGCTCCTTCGCAACCTACGCATTTCGGCTCGCTGACGGGAACGGTTGAAAGCGTCAACGCCAGTCAGAATCAGTTCACAGTGCGGACGGCCTGGGGAAGAACCTTCACCATCGACTCCAACAGCAGCACCACCTATAACGATTTTCCCGCAACCGTGAACAACGCCTGTATTGCGAGCCTCCTCCCCTGCGGCCTGGCTGACGGCCAGATTGTGCAGATTCAAGTCGCAGGCGTAGAGAGTGACAGAGAGTTACTCGCCGCGCAAGTCACCTTCGTGCAAGCCGCCAGCCAGCAAACTGTTGTCGGCACCATTGTGAGCATTCCGGCTCTTCCGCTGCCCGCTGGTGAAACCATCATCAAGGTCATCCTCCACCAGAACCCAACTGCGAGTACCAACTTGCCGGTTGGCGGCATCGCTTCGGTCGCCGTTTGGGCGCCGGGGACAAGCGGTGAAACCGCAACGACCTTCTCGATCGACGCCAATGGTTTCACCATCCCCGCCGGTTATACCTTTGCCTCCCCCAGCGACCTCATCGTTGGCCAAACCGTACAGGTCACTCTTGCTTCAGGTTCGCTGACGGCTCCCACCGTTTCGCCCTTGCGGGCCGGCTGGGGACCGCCATCTGAGTTCTCCTTTGCCGCCAGCAACCTGCAATTGGAGCCCAGTCAGTTGACGGGAACCGTTTCGGCGATCAGTTCATCGGGCTTTACATTCGGATATACATGGTCGCCTTGCGCGCCGGTGTGCAACGTGTTGGGAATAAAGTCCTTCAATGTTGAATCTACCTCGCAGACCTCCTACCAGGGATTTTCTCCAGACGATCTCTCCGGTGTTGCGGTGAACGATCTGGTCTCCGTCAACGGCTGGCTCTTCCCACCCAGTGCGGTGATCATCACCCCTGGTTTGTCCAACCCGCCCAATGTTGTTGCGCAGACAGTCACCCTGCACTCGGGCGGAATGTTTGGAATGTTTTAAGTTGCAGAAGCGGTAACCGCAACCTGAAGAACTTCTCTCCTCGGCCTCATCCGGCAGTGAATGGAACGCTGGATGAGGCCATAGTTTTTTACCGGCGGCGACTCTACTGGAGTTGTTCGCTCCCGGCTGCTACCCTTTTCTTAGGCGATCATCGCCCTGGAGCCAGCCGTGCAGCGTATTTGCGTGGATATGGATGAGGTCATGGCGGATACGCTGGCCGAGCACCTCAACCGCTACAACCAGACTTTTGACGAAGAGGTGACGCCGAGCGATCTGGCCGGCAAAGGCCTCTGGGAGGTGGTTCCCGCCGACCGCCAGTTGCAGTTGCGCGCCTTCCTCGACGCCGAGGACTTCTTTGAAGATCTGGCCGTGATACCCGGCTCGCAGACGGTGCTGGAGCAGCTCTCGGCGCGCTTTGAAATCTTCATCGCCACACAGGCCATGGCCGTGCCCAACTCACTCGGTCCCAAGTACCGCTGGCTGCAGCGCCACTTTCCCTTCATCTCGCCCAGAAACTACGTCTTCTGCGGGGACAAGTCTATCCTTCGCGCCGACTATCTCATCGACGACCTGCCCAAGAACTTGCTCCGCTTCGAGGGCCAGGGGCTGCTCTACACCGCGCCGCGCAATCTGGCCGAGACCGCCTTTGTGCGCGTCAACAACTGGGAAGAAGTGGCCGCCTACTTCGCCGGGATTCCTTCCTGACAGAATCTGCCGAAGAGATTGCCTGAAAACAAGAAAGCCCATCGCGTTGTTGAATGCAGCATCGATGGGCTTTCAAATTTTCGGATATTGTGTGCTTACGGATTGCTGGGCGTATCCGGCGCTCCGGCGGGAGTAGCGAAGGAAAGACCCAGGAAGTTCTTGACGTCCAGCGTGCTATTGCCCAGAACCTCGCTGTACGCCTGCCCTGGATTCACCGAATAGAAGTTGTTGTTGCCGCTGATTCCGCGATGGAAGAATTGGAAGGCCTTGGGCGCGTTCACCCCGCCCGCCAGGGTTTGCACCGCCGAAAGCGTATAAATCAACGGGTTGACGTTGCCCAGCCGTCCGCCGCTCAACTCCACGGCTAGCGCCAGCACGCCAGCCATCTCCGGCGCTGAGGAGCTGGTGCCGATTAGCGCGACGGGTTCACCGCCGAGCCAGACAATCGAGGCGCTGCGCGGCAGGGTGGTGCAATCCTGCGCGGTCAGATCCGCATCCCCTGGGCAGCCGCCCATCATCAAGGAAACGTCGGGCACCGAGCGATTCACAAAACTTCCTGTATTCACCAAGTACTGATAGAGCGGTTTGAAAAAGATTTTGCTGAATCCGCCGCCCGAGCCCCAGGTATTGTCGTTCACGGTCACGGTTGTGTTCGCATCCAATTGAATTTGCGCAGGCACGCGCGGATCGAAGTCGGCGTTCTCGGTCAGGTAAGTCGCGTCATCCACCCCCGGCGTCGCCGTCGTGGATAGATTCGTGCCGCCCACTGCTGTTACATCCGGGTCAGACGCCGGATTCTCCACTCCGGGAACAAACGATGTGCCGTTGGTGGGGTTGTTGGCGAAGGCCTCCGAGACGCAATCCAAAGCGCCGTTGTCGCCCGAGCTGGCCACAAAGGTGATTCCCTGCGCATTGCCTTGCTGGAAAAGCGCGTGGAAGGTGCGCAGGATGTACGTAAAGTCCTCGCCGCCGTTATAGGCTGCGGTATAGTCCAGCTCACATTCGCCAAAGGAGGAGCTGACCACATCGACTGCATTATCCTCGTCCACTGCAACATAACCAGCCGTGATGGAGCTGTCTGTCAGGTCGGGAAGGTTATAGAGCGTCTCCTTGGCGCCCGGAGCGGTTCCCAGCGACATCTGTGTATCCAGCGAAGCCTCCGCCGCGTCGCCGGAGGTGGGATCGAAAGCACCGCTGCCGCCATTCACCGGGCGAATGGTCACCGAGGGAATCGGCAGATTCGAGTTCGCCGAATACTCCTGATTCAGAAAAACTCCGCCGCCCAAATTCAGCGAAGAGTTGAAGGTATCGTCCAAATCGGCGGGGCTGATCACCGACGAGATCACAATGCCGATATGCGCGCCGACGCCGGCAATCTGCGCCGGATGGCGCGAGCCGAAGGGCGCAACCTCAGTCCTGAAGGAAGGCAGTTGATAGGCCTCATTCAGATCGTTCGGATAAAAGAGGCTGTTATTACTGCTCAAGCGGAAGAGCGGATCGGCCAGCAGCAGCGGCCGGTCAATCGCCACCGAGTGAACATGCGCCTCAAGGTGCGGCGTGAACTCCGGAATCACTGCGCCCACCGAGGCCAGCGCCTCGGGTAGAGTAAGGTGGCGCTCGGTGGCAGCCAGCTTCGCCTGACCATGGGAAGTCTTCACCCATTGCAAGTGCGCCGCAAAGAGCGCCTCCACGGCCCGCACCGGACCCTCGACTTCAAGATTCTGAGTGTGCTCGCCGACAATGCTAAAGCCCGCCGCCACAAGCGCAGCCCGGAGCTTGGCCACATCGGTCGCGCTGGGTCCAAACTGCTTTTTGAACTCATCCGGTGTCAGCCATTGATGGTAGCTGGGTGAGGTGGAATCGGTCTGCGCGCGCAGCAGTTGCTCCAGAGCATCCTGATGCGTCAGAGGCAAAAAGACACTGAAATGCGTCACCGTGTTTGGATCTGCCGGGCCAAGCGTTTGCAGCGCTGATGCCGCCAGCGCACGGTTGGGAGAGAGAGAGCCGATGGCCGCCAGTGCAAAGAGCACCACGCCTGCTGCGAGAGAGGGAAGTCTCATAAGCATCCTTTCAAAATGGTTTGTTTGGTTATGCCAAAAACTACGGGGGTTGCGGGTAATCTTCAACGAACTCCCGCCGTTTGGGGAGGAGAGCCGCCGTGTCAGTCAATATAGCTTTTTGGTATTGCATTGTAAATATAAAACTCCCGGCCACGCGCCAAAACCTATCTTGGCGCCGGTCGGGATCGGTCTGTAGCTGCGCATCGACGGAAATATTCCGGTAGGCTGAGGGTGTATGAAAAGGCCTTAAATCGGATGCGGGGTGGTGTTGCGCGCGCTGGTCACGTTGTCGGCCGAATCGGTGAAGGATTTTCCCGCGCCGTAGGCGGACTTCTGGTAGCTGGAGCCGACCTTGCGGATCGCATCATGCCAGCCATCCTCCCAGCTCACGCGCGCTTCGCCGTTCACGTACTCCCACCTGCCGTGTGCGTCGCCGATGGACTTCTGCGCGGTGCCATCCTCGTAGAGGGTGATGAAGAATTTGTTCCCCGAACCGTCACCGACCTCCCATTTTCCCAGGAAATGCGCGCGCGACGGCGCTGTGGAGCTGCCGGGCACAGCAGCGCTGGCCGCGGGAACCGCTGTAAACTCCACCCGTTCAATATCGGAGAGATTGTAGCTCTGCCGGTGGCCATCTTTGAAGACAATCACGATTGTGCCTTGACCGCTCTTTGAGGCCGGGGCCGCTTGAACAAAACCAACCGGAATTGCTAGACAGAGGATAGTGGTCAAACCGGCGACTCTAAGATTCAAACGCATGAAATTCTCCTTTTGCGGGAACGGTGCGTGGGGCGTTTTTAGTCACGTCTATCTTCATTTACGCTGAAAGGGTCTTATTTGTTCCCATCAATCCAGATTATCTCCGTTTATGCAGCGCGGCATCAAATGGCACTGGGCTACTGGGGGAGAACTTCGATGCCCGTCACGCTTGCATAACCGTTCACAGGAACGAAGCTCAGCAGCAGCTTGCCCTGGGCATTCGGCTCCAGGCCGGTGTACTTGCGCGTGACCACATCGGCTTGGCGCGCTTCCAAAACCAGATCGAAGTTCTTCAGCAGCGTATTGCCGTTGCAGAAAAGATTGAAGATATGGGCCACCTGAGCCCTGCCTTCGCCGGAGGAGCTGGACTGGTCCCAGTTACCATGGCGTGCGGCAAAATGTACGAGGACGGTGTACTTTCCCGGCGAGGCGGGAATCGCATAGGAGAAATTGCCCCAGCGCTCCGTCTCGAAGAGCTCCGGATCGTCGGACCCGCTGACCGGTGTCGCGTAGGTGGCCAGTTGTCCTCCCAGGAAGTAGTTGTCCGGACTCCACCAGTGGCTGTCGTTGGAGTAATAAGGAGTCGGGCGGGCAAGCACGCGCACCGGTCTCATGTGGCCGCGGTAACCGGGCAGAATCTCGATGGCCGAGAGCAGGGCTTGCTTGCCCTCGTCGCCGGCAAACTCCAGATGAAGTTGCCCATCCGGCGCGGGCGCAATGCCGGGAAAGACTTTGACATCCGCAGTGTGGCTGGCCCCTGCGTCGGCAACAATATCGAAGCGGGTCAGCAGCGTCCGTCCATCGACGCGCACGGTGAATAGGCGGCTGCCTTCTCCGCCTCCTCCCGGCAGCTCCGGGTCAAAGACAATCTCAGCAAAGTGCAGGCGCAGTTCGTAGACGCCCTGCTTCAGCGGGATGTTGTAGCGGAAGTTGCCCTGGCGGCTGGTGCGGTAAAAATCCGGGTCCTGGGTGCGACTGATGCTCGCCGTGCTTCTAACCGTTGTGCCGCCCTCGAACCATGCATCCGCGTTCCAGAGCTTGCCGGCATGATCGACAAATCCGCGGCTTGAGCCGGCCAGAATGCGAATCTCCTCGCCGATCGGCGGGCCAAGCTGCGACTCCGCGCTCTGCGCCGCCGAGGAGTTCGATCCGGGCGCTGCCGTCTCTTGCTTCATCTGGCGGAGGATCAGCCATGTACAACCAAGGAGCACGAATAGAACTGCAAATGCGCCTGCAATCCACAAGGCGCGGCGGCCGGTGAGAGTAAAATCTCTCCGGCTTGCCCGAAGTTCCAGGCGGGCTGTCGTCGCGGCTGCGGGACCGGCGGCAACCTGCGCTTCCGAGGTTGGCTGCGTCAGGATCGGCTGCGCTGGGGCCGTCTTGAACTCCGGAACATATTGTCCCAAGGGAATCGTGATCTGGAGCTGATGCGCTGCGCCTTCGGCGGCATAGTACGCAGCCAGACGCTTGCGCAGGCGGTTGGCCTCCACGCGCACAATCGAGTCGGAGTTCTGGTCGAAGGATTCTCCGCGATGAAAGACCTCCACGCCAACGGAGTACTCCTTCACCTGATGGGCCTGGCCGTCAAAGAGCTTCTGGCAGAGGTAGGCGAGCAAAGCCGCAAGCATCGGCGCGCGCGTAAAGTGCTCAGAATGAAGCACCACGTCGAGTTCCGCGCGTTGAGCTTTCAGGTCGCTCGGCTCTTGGCCTGCTAAGTTCATCGAATCCTCACCCGGACTGATTGTAATGGTAACCCGCCTTTTCATGATGGGGGCATTTAACGGTGCGGCAGGCCGCCCATCACCCGCGTGTAACGGGTGTTAACCCCTCCATTTTTCGACCGCCGCTGAACTCCCTTAGTCCAAATGATGCGAGAAAAAGGAGTGTTTTATCTTCCAGTCAGTGATTTAACCCCCATGCAACGGGAAGGTAGCAGGTATAGCGTTGCGCACACTTTCCGAGCGGTTTCAACTGCAATCCATGCACGGAACAGATCGCCAGAACAGGAAAGCGCTTCTCGCGGAATATGAATATCCCATGCACAGGAGGAATGGATCATGAAAAGACTGATGATGGTGCTGATGGCGGCGAGCTTTTTGTCTTGCGTGGCGCCGCACGCGATGGCTTCGAACACGGTAAAGCCGGACAAGGTTGAGGTTGCCCGCAAGGCCGAGGCACGAGGAGACCTGGCGCGTGCCCGCAAAGATTATGCGGTGGCCGCCGCCTATTATCAGGCGGCGATTAATTCCTCACGCCAGAATGCCGCGCTGTACAACAAGCTGGGCATTGTTCAGCTTCAACAGAAAAACAGGGGCTCGGCGCGCAAGAACTTTGCTCAAGCGCTGAAGCTTGATCCGCAACTGATTTCGGCGGTCAACAACCTGGGCGCGGTCGCGCTGATGGACCGGAAGTATAAGATTGCGGTCGACTACTTCAAACAGGCGCTGGCGATGGACGAATCGGTGGCCGCCACGCATCTTAACTTGGCTGAATCCTGGATGGGCATGGGCGAAGTGGATCACGCAATGACCGAATACTCCCGTGCGCTGGAGTTGGATGCCGATATTCTCACTACCACGGACGAGGGCATCATCGCACAGGTGGCAACACCGCAGCAGCGCGCCCGCGTGGCGTACATGATTGCCAAGGCGTACGTCAAGCGTGGCAATCTGGATGGTGCGCTCGCGTCGCTGGCCAAGGCGCGGGATCTGAATTACTACGAACTGAAACAGGTTTACAACGACAAGGATTTTACCCCCTTGTGGGACGATCCGCGGCTGGCCAAGATCGTCAAGCGCTAGTAGCCCGTGCGTAAGGTTAGGTTTTTAAAGATCTGGGCACCCCATCCATTCCGCGTTCTAGCGGAATGGGTGGGAAACTACAGCACGATTTTCGGGAACCCACCGCACTATCTCCGCTCAGGATCAACCGTGGCGTGCGCTGTCCGCGCTGCTCGAAGCGGCAGTGGCGGCGGCGCCTGGTGCATCGTTACGATGATGGCTTTGGCTGGCCTTTTGCCCGAGCATTGATACGAGTGCGCCAAACTTGCATCAAAGTAGACCGCGTCGCCCTCTTCCAGCGTGCATTGCTGCTCACCATAGTGAAGGTTGAGCGCGCCCTCTAACAGATAGAGGAACTCGAAGCCCGGATGCAGGTGCGGCGTGGACTCGGTTTCATCGGTCAGTGGGATAAATTCAGCAAAGTAGGGGTCCATCGGCCGGTCCGGGACCATGTAGCCCAAGCTTTCAAAATAATAGGTAGGAAACGCGACGCCGGTCTGCGGCAGGCGGACGCGCTCCTTGCGTCGATGAATGCGGAAGACGGCCGAAGCGTCGCTTTCAAAGAAATACGAAAGATCCTTGGAAAAGACCATGGCGATGCGCGCCAGATTGCGCAGTGTAGGCACTACGCGGCCGGTTTCAAGCTGCGAGAGAAAGCTGGCCGAGAGGCCTGTGAATTGGCCCAGTTCGACCAGGCCCATGGATTTCTTCAGGCGAAGCCGGCGGATGCGGTCGCCGATGCGCTTATCGGCAATGACGCGCGCCGTGGTTTCGGCGTCCACTTGCGACATCTGCGTCTCTTCGCTGCGAACTGCCGGCTCGCTCATTCGTCCTCCAGCTGGCGCGCGGATCAGAGGCCCCGTTGAAATGTTGCGCGCATCAAAAACAATTCTCATGCTACCAAAGCTGGTTTGTTGCTGTAAACAGATCCCTTTGCAAGATTCCATGCTTTGGGGAGGTTTATTTTGTGCTCTTGGTAGTCTATTGGATGTAAACGCTTTATTAGAGGTTGCTTATTGACTGGATTTCACTGTCACAGAGTAAAGGTGAAAGATGGGAAGAAGCGTCCGGAGGAATCTTTCACCCAAAGAGGCTGAAACGGCTCTTCTTCTGCTTCTTCTCTGCGACCGGGGGCTTGCCGCAGAGTGAGCGTGTCATGCGCTGGATGGCGCGGGAGATCTGCGTATCTTCCGCGGTAAGAGGAGTGGCCGTGTTCTGCATCTTCCGCACAGCCGCGTAGTTGTTGGGAATCTTCCAATCAGGCGCTTTGGTCAAAGCTCTTTTCAGATGATTATCATCAATTTCCGCGTTGTAAGGATCAAAGCGGTTGATGACAATCTCCATCTTGGGTCCGTCTTCCGAAGAGAGCTTGGTGATCAGGCGGTTGGAGTTGCGCAGTTCGGGAATGCCGATTTGGGTGATCAGAAAGATTGTGGCCGTCTCATCAAAGAGATTAGTGTGCTGCATGTCCAGGCGCGAACCGGCATCGACCACGACAAACTCGAATTCCTGGCGCGCTACGGCCAGCAGCTTATCGATGGCGTCTTCCGCGATCTGCGTGGGCGCCAATTCCGAGGGCGCCGAGAGTACAAACAAGCCGGAATCATGCTCCACCAGCATGCCGGCGAGGAAATGCGCATCCAGGCGGCTGGCGTTTTGCAGTGCGTTGACCACCGAGTATTCAGCATGGATTCCCAGATTGATGGCCGCGTCGCCCAGCGGCAGATTCAGGTCGATCAGCAAAGTCTTCTTTTTGGACTCCTCGGCCAGCGAAACGGCATAATTGCAGGCCAGCGTCGTCACTCCGGAGCCGCCTTTGGCGCTCAGAAAGACGAGCAGTTTGCCGCCCACATTTTTGGGCGCGGCCGCCACTGTTCGCAGCGCCGAGGCGCGGACCAGGGCATCGGCCATTTCGCCCGGTTCGAAGGGCGTGGTAAGGTATTCGCGGGAGCCAGCGCGCATACAGCGGATCAGCAGGTCCGGATCGGCTTGCGACGAAAAGACGACCACCGTCGCCAGACCGACCAAACAGATGCTTCGCACCAGATCGACGGCATAATCCTGATCGCTGTCCAAATCAACGATGACCACATCGAAGTTGTTGCCCAGCATCCGCGAGACATTCTCAATCCCAGGAGGGTACGAAATAAACTCCCGGATTTGGATACCCCGGCACTCGCCCAGAGCATTGATCGCCGCTTCCCGGCGCTGCTCGTCCGGGCTGATGACCGCGACGGTCATGTTGCCGATTTCGATCGAGGGCGTTTGGGTTTTTTGGATGGCCGTGGTTGTGGACATGACAGTTTTACCGCTCCTTACTGCGTAAAACAGTTTCCTGAGTTATCTTGCGCCGCGGCTGACCGTCAGCCGTCCGGGCCGAAGAAAGAAAAGGATGCAACCAGCCGCCTATTTCTTCCGCCATGGATTGAGCGATGGATTCCTGCAATAATCTCTGTTCAAGCCTCCAGGAATCTTGATTTCCGCTCATTTTGGTTATCGGCGCTTGGGGTATCCTCATGAGTAATCTTTGATAATTAGGGTTCGTTTACTTTCCGCAGGCCGCCGCAGCACGGCCCTTCTCCGGTTGCGCCGCAGGGAATGCGCATTCACGCTCGGAGATGCGTCCGCTCTTGCCTGCCTCTCACAAAACGAAATCTCGTATCAGAACTTGACGCGCCGTCCCAATTTCTGCACACTGGAAGTAGATCATTGAGCGAAATAGAGGACCATAATGCGAGACGAAACCCCAACAGGAACCTACAAAGTCCAGGCCCTCGACCGGGCTTTCGCCGTCCTGGATCTGCTGGGCGAAAGCGACACGCCGCTGGGTCTGGCGCAGGTTGCCCTCTCTCTCCAGTTGCACAAAAGCACCGCTCACCGCTTCCTGATGGTGCTGGAGCGGCATCGCATGGTGGAGCGGACGGTGAGCGGAAAATTCCGCCTTGGCCTGCGGCTTTTTGATTTAGGCAATCGCGCCATCGAGCAATATGACCTGCGCGACCGCGCCCAACCGCATCTCCGGCGCCTAGTGGCAGAGACGGAGGAGACGGCGCATCTGTGCATCTTGGAGGGCGCGCACGTCATTTATATCGACAAGATTGAGCCGGCCCGCTCGGTGCGCATGATCACCCGCATCGGGGCCAGCAATCCGGTGCATTGCACCTCGGTGGGCAAGGCAATGCTGGCTTTTCTGCCCGAAGACCGCTTGAATGAACTGCTGGCCCGCACTCGCTTCGAGCGCTTTACACACCGCACCATCGCCACGGTCGAGGCTCTGCGCGCGGAGATCGAGAAGACCCGCCGACGCGGCTATGCCGTGGATGATGAGGAGTTCGAGGAGGGGTTGCGCTGCATCGCCGTGCCGATCCTCGATGCGCAACGGCTGCCGGTGGCCGCGGTCAGCGTCTCCGGCCCCAGCTTCCGCGTCACCGCGCAGAAGCTGCCATCGATCGCCAATCACCTCTTGCAGTGCGTGCGAGGAATTTCTATGGATATGGGCTTCGTCACCGGCACACGCGGCAGCCGAGTCATCTGGTCGGCGTAAGGAACCAAGCCTCAGCCAAAATCCGGATCTCTGCCAGCTGCCGTGGCGTGGTACTCTTCCGCGCTCTCTGTTTGACTGTGCCGCCCATCCAGCCATTGGCTGATCATCAGTGTCTCTTCAGGGGATGCCGCGCCATCGAGCAGCGCGCCGCTCTTCAGCAGCTTTTTGCGCACCTCCGCGGCGCGCTGCGCGTTGGCAGCCCTCTCCCCCTGGCTGGCGGCGTAGAAGTCGGCAGGATTGACGCTCATGGGGTGTCCGTGAATATGCATCGTTCCCTCCTTGGGACGGGGAGGGCAATTTGGCCTCCGCGATCTTGCCGCAAAGATAAAAGAAAACTCATTCAGTAGCCGGAGGTCATCTTTAGGCGGCGATGGGCGGGCAACGGACGCTGAATGCCACCTTCCCGGATCAGGAGCCGGTGGTGCATGTGGCTTCGCAGTTGGCGGAGAAGAAGGCCCGGACCTGAAGACCACGCATGCAGTCTGATCTATTCAGGTGACCCCACTGCCCCTGCTCCCTTCGGGCACCCGTCGGAGACTGGGGTTTCCGATGAATCTAAACGATCTTCGTTTCTCACATGATTGCAAGGAGCAGGCCCGCTTTTTCTGGCGAACTCGTTTGACCTTTGCATGAAAGGGTCACAACTGCGGCGATTGTCAATACGACCATCGAAATTGCATATGGGCCAATTGACCATCCAATGCAAATACATTTCCAAAGAGCCGCTGTTGTAAGCATTAGAAAAAGCAGTACAACAAACATACTCAGAGTCTGATTGAGTTTGGAAACGGAAAAAGGATAAGGTTCCCATAATCGCCAAAAACGGAGATCGTTGTCTCGTAAGACTACCTTATATCACGGCTGTCCGGTTAAAAGTCGAACAGAATCAGTTGGTTGGAAGAATTCTGTAACTCCTCTTGAGATGTAAATCTTTGAAGTACTTGTAAAATGGGGGTTTTCTCGAACAGAGTTAGGCTGAAAATCTGTAGAAGTTGGTAGAGGTTGGCTTCAATGCCAAGGCGTTTTCGCACGATGGCCACCAGAACATAGACCGAGACAGCGATCCAGATCTGCGTTTTGACCGCGTTCTCGCTGGTTCCATAGAAGGCTTTGATGCGCAGGTGCTGTTTGATCCAGCGAAAGAATAGCTCCACAGCCCATCTTTTCTTGTAGATTTCGGCGATGGCCAGCGCTGGCAGCGTGAAGTTGTTGGTCAAAAACTTCAGGCGCTTGCCGGTCTCCGGATCGCAATAGGTGACTCGGCGCAGTGCATCTGGATACGCCGTCGCCGACGCGAGGGAAGTTAGAATCACCGTATGGTCGCTGCGCAGGCCAGTAGACTTATCGACCGGGCGCGAATAGCGCCGCTGAAGTAATACGTTCGTCTTGGTGCGCACGACAAAGAAGGCCGATTCCAGCGTGAAGCGATATAGCCGCTCGAAATCGATATAGCCGCGATCCATCGTGTAGAACGCGCCGGCCTCAAGGTTGATTTTGTCCAGCACGTTCACGTCTGCCACCTTGCCGTCGGTGATGTGAATGAAGGTGGGGATCGATCCTTGCAGATCGAGCAGTGTGTGCATTTTGACAGCGCCCTTATGTTTGCGGAACTTAGCCCAGGGAAACAGCGCGAGACAAAGATCGATAGTGGTCGAGTCCAGCGCGTACAGATCGCGCACGTCTGGAATGCCGGTCACGTCGTTGTCATAGAGCTTGACCGCAGTGTGGATCAGCACCTGCGCAAAGTCAGCAAAGATGCGCCAGTCGCGGCTTTCGTTGGCGTCGGCCAGCGTGGAACGCGCCACCGAAGAGCTGAAACCCATGTGATACAACTTGGGTCCAATCGCACCCAGGCACGCTTCGATGTCGCGCAAGCTCTCGCGATAGGCCAATTGGGCAAAGGCCATGGCGAGAAACTGCTCCCAGCAGGAGAGCGTCTTGGTGTAGCGGTCGCCGCCATAGCGGGCGACACAGCGGCGGAACTCACGGTCAGGAAGAAAGCCGATCAACTGAGAGAAGACGGTTTTGCCTTCGTTCATCGCCTCATTCTGGGCTATCGGGCAGGAGGTAGGCACGCATTTCAAATCGCGGCAAGGGAAATACGCCTATAACGCTTTTGTTTTATGTCGGTTGAGAGACAGGAGCAGAACTTTTACCGGACAGCCGTGGGAGGGTATATTCATTGGCGGTCGAAGTGGTATGTGTCGCGAAATTAAACTGCCCTTCTGAAAGAACTTTAATGATGCGTAATCATCTGCGACGATTCCTTTTACGATTCGATATTCGCGTTCATTGGCAAAAGCTGGATCCTTTGTCATAGGCGCGACCATTGTGATGATTTTTTCCCAGGCCTCAAAGAACTCCTGTCGCCATGCTGCAGTATCGACAGGGGAGTATTTTCTCAAGCCGTCAAAGAAGAACTTAACCATTGCCTCTGCTGTACGATGCGCCAGCACTTGATGCAGATGCTCGTCATAGCTTACCCGTGCAAGTAGACTACCAGGACAACCGCGGAGGTTGGACGCTTTCAACCCAATTGCATACCCATTTTCCCCGCCCCCGTATGCTCGCCATTGGCTTAGGTCGTCTTTTTGCTCGCTGAAGCAGGCAACATAATGTGGCACGGTCGATTGAGCTGGAAAATCAACGTCCTCTTTAAAATACTTAATTGCGCCATCGATCAGATCTAATTCGGCTTCGTCTCCTTTACTCGCCATTCGTAGATTGGAAAGAGCTTCTTGGAAAAGTCTTGATGCATAACGTAATTCGGAAGTGTCATTCAGACAGGAAAGATGAGTGGAAAAGATCGTCATTGAATCGAGAATTGCAATCATTGCGCCACCAGTCGTATAGTGCCAGAGAATCAAGTCCGACGGAATACGAGCTGATCCAACGGATCCAAGGTCGCGTGTAAGCTGTATAGCGAAGTCTTTATACAACTTCTTGTCATCATCGCGAATCATCATACAAGAATGATAACGCTATGTAAGACTCAAACGAGATGTTCGTTTTGTCAACAGCCATTATAAAAACAAAACGTGGACCTTTCGGTCCGCGTTCGGCTTTCTGGAGGAGTTGTTGTGGCACGACTAAAGTCGTGCCCTGATACAAAGCTATGAAAAGCAACCGCAGGTCCTTCGACTGCGTTGGGCGCAAAGTGCGCGCCCAACTCCGCTCAGGATGACAGACTATTTTGATTGTTCAGAGTATCCCATCCTAGTGCCGTGACCTATGAATAAGTAATCACCTGAATGTAGCGCCGACCTCCTGGTCGGCTGTAGCGCGGACGTCCTCGTCCGCGTCTGTCCATGATGAATAACCAATTCATACCCGAAAAACAAGCGTGGACCGGGAGGTCCACGCTACAGCCGGCCAGGAGGCCGGCGCTACAGTTTCAGGCTTTGGCAGGCGTTGCGGCGGCCAGGCGCTCCTTGAGGAGTTCGTGGGCGCGAGGGAGGAAGTCGTCCAGGGGGAGCTTGCCGGAGTCTACTTCGGCGAGGAGGGCGCGCTGGGCGGCGTATTCTTTGTTGACGATGCCGGCCTTGGATTGCAGCATGCGCCAAGCCTTGCGGCGCTCTGTGCAGAACATCACCAACTGGCGGCTGAGGGCGTAGCAGGTTGCCTTGCCGGCTTCGTCGTGGACGGTGATGGTGGTGCCGAAGTCGGGGATGAAGGCGCGGTGGGCGGGGTTGAGGTAGTGGCGATAGACCACGTCCTGCTGCGTGATGCGGACCAGCATGTTATCGAGCGGAATCAGCTTGGCCGCAGCCTCCGGCTTGATCTTCTTCAGATGGTTGCGGAAGCGGGCTTCGGTGGTGCACCAGTGGGCGACGGTGTAGCGGCGCAGCTCGCCGGTGGCCTTGTCCTTGGTCTCGTACCAATCCAGATCGATGGACGGGTTGCCCTTGATGTCCAGCGTCTCCTGATAGGTCTCGCCCAAGCGGGGGTTGAAGACAAACTCCGGCACGCCGCGCGAGTCGCGCACGCGCTGCGCCTGGAAGAGCGCCATGTCGTCGGCCACGCCGTGTTCCGGCTGGCAAGTGGTAAAGGCCTGAATGAAGAGAGTGCCGCGATACTCCAGGCCGTCCAAGATGGCGCGGTAGAGCTTGGGCGCATTGGCCATGGAAACCTGCGCCACGAAGGGCGAGCCGTGGCCGGCGAGGAAGGTCTCGGCGACGGTCTTCTTCTCGGTGCTCTTGCCCTGCGTGGCCGCGCCGAAGACGTTCATGTCGTTGCCGCCGAGCATCGGGGTCGAGTCCGAGTTCTGCCCGCCGGTGTTCGAGTAGACCTGCGTGTCCAGCATCAGAACCTTGACGTTGGGCCGGTTCTGCAACATGACCTTGGACATATTCTGGTAGCCGATGTCGCCCATGCCGCCATCGCCGCCTACGGCCCAGACCTTGGGCAACTCGACGATCTCCTGATCGGTCATCAGAGCGTCGGTGAAGTGCGAGAGGTTGTAGTACTCCTGGGCGTCGATGACATTCTCATCACGGGTGAGCAGGATGTCTGCCAGGCGCTCCGGGATGACGGAGCGGCGGGCGTGATCGACGATGAAGCTCTCGCCCATCAGCCAGCCGACGGTAACGCCGTCCTGAAAGAGCGAGTTCATCCAGGGGTAGGGGTGGGGGTTGTTGGGCGCGGTGGAACCGTAGACAGTGTTGCAGCCTGTGTGCGCGGCCATGGCCATCACGCTCATGCCGTTGGCCATGCGGCCATCAACGGCTTGCAGATTCTTGTGGTTGAAAGCTTCGGTCAAAAGAACAGCCGCGACTGCTTCGACCAGTTCGCCGTCCGAGATGGGGCCGTGCTTCAGCTCGTAGTCGCTGATGCGTGCCTTGGTGTCGGCTTCGTCTTCGCCGCCCAGGCCTAGAACCAGATGGGCGATGGCCTGGCGAAGAAGCTCATACTCGGCTTGGCTGCGGACGCGCAGGACGGCTAGGCGAGCGACGCCGCGCTTCTCCAGATCGCCGGCCTTGGCCAGGAATCGGTCGCTCTTGGCGTGGAAGACGGGGCGCATGTAAGCCTCGGTGACCGCGGCGATGGAGCGCAGAACACTCTTTTCTCCGCAGCCCGCGCAGGCGCCGTCGCCGGAGACGAGTGCGTCGTAAGTCGAACGCACCATCAGCATATTGCGCAGCGTGGCGGTCTTGGAGTCGGCAGGGTTGGAGGCATTGTAAAGGCCGAGGTACTTCTGCGAGGTGTCCGGCAGCAGATCGAGGAAGGCAGTGCCAGTCATATGCTTGGCGTTGACAACTTCAGTCTCCGCGACCATTTTAAGGGCCTGATGGTCACCGCAGGCGGTAACGCAGGCGGCGCAGCCCTTGCAAAGATCGCTGACAAAAATGGAAAAAATGCCGCCGGAGCCGGGTGCTTTGCGCTCTGGCGAGCTGAAGATCGCCGTAACCTTTTGATAGGCCATGGGAACTTTGTCGAGAATCTCGAAGAACTGCTGCTTGGCCTTCGATGAGAAGCCATCGACGGAGTCGGTGACCTCGCGAAGAATCGTTTGCAGTGATGTACCTGTTTTTGTCTCAGCCACCATGCGCTGGCGAGCCTGGCGCTCAATCTCCGGCAGTGCCGCCAGCAGCTTGGCGCGGTCGGCGGCGTTGGCCACGTAGTAGGAGACGGCAGTGCGGAGCAGAGTGCTGAGATCCTGAGAGGTGTTGGGCAAAGCCGTGTCCGGGCAGACGGAGATGCACTCCATGCACTGGGTGCAGTTTTCGGCGATGAAGAGCGGAGTCTCGCGGCGGGCGACGTATTTGGAGGCGGTGTCGCCGGTAGCGGCGGCGATCATGCCCATGGCGGCGAGCGGCGTAGCAGGCTGGTTGTAGCCAAAGTGCGCGCGGAACTCGGCGTCAAAGCCGGCGACGCTGGCCAACGGGGTGCGAGCGGCCTGACCGGCGGGCAGAGCGTGCGAGCGGCAGCCGCTTCCGCAGCCGCCACCGGCGGTGGTCAGTTCCAGAATCGGCAGCAGCGCTTGGCCGCGCAGGCTGGAGTGGTCGGCCGCAGTGAGCGCGCCGATCTCTATCTCACGCACCTGATTGAAGCCTTGCAGCATCACTTCCATATTCGACTGCACGACGGCTTCGCCCAGCTTGCCGAACTTCTTCACGTACTGCTTTTCGACGACTTCGTGGTACTGATCCTGCGTGATGCCGAACTCGCTGAGCAGCGTGCTCACGCGGAAGAACGCGCCCAGAAAAGCGTTGCCCTGCATGCGCAGTTGCAGGTCGCCGCGGTCGGTGGCTTTCTTGGCGATCTCAAAGCCGGGCAGCGTGAAGACGCGAATCTTCTTCTCGATGATCTGCTTGCGCGCCCAGATGGGCAACTGCTCCCAGGCCTGAATGCCTTCCTGATCCGACTCCCACACCAGCGAGCCGCCTTCGGCCATGCCGTCGAGGGGATTCGAGTGGGTGAAAGCCTTGGGGTCGCAGCATAAAACGACCGTCACGTGGCGCAGGTCGCAGTTGACCCGGATGCGGTCCTTGGCGGCGACCATAAAATACGAAGTTGGCGCGCCCTTTTTCTCGGAGCCGTATTTGGGGTTGGCGCTCACGTGGATCACTTCCTTGGGATTGCCAAGCGCGTCCCGTTCGCCGTCGCGCTCAAAGATCAGGTCGTTCAGATCGCCGAGGATAGCGCCCAGGTTCTTGCCCGTGGTGATGGCGCCCCAGCCGCCGATGGAGTGGAAGCGAACGGCGACTGCGCCTTCAGGCAGCAGCGAGGGCGTTTCGTCGCCAACAACCGCATAGGGGTGATCAATACCGAGAACGAAGAAAGAGACGCCCTCCGCGGCCGTCTTTCCGTCCTTGCGGGCGCGGCCTGCGCTAGCGAATTCATAAGCTCCAATGATGTGCTCAGGGCGGAAGTCTCTCGAACCGAGCCCGTAGCTGCCGCCCAGGAAGCGGGGCACTTCTGCCAGCGTAACGGCGGGCAGCCCTTCAGTGGATTGAATAGCCTTCGAAAATGCGGTGCGAATATCGCGCCCCAGCGGATTGTCGCCGGCCAGAGGTTCATCCGTCCGCTCCAGAATGATGACGTTCTTCTTGCCCTTGAGCGCGGCGACGATGGCCGCCTCCGGGAAGGGGCGAATCACGTTGACATGGATCGATCCAACCGTAGCGCCTCGCGTTTCGCGCAGATAATCAACCGCGGCCTCAATGTTCTCCGCCGCCGAGCCGAGCGAGACGAAGACCGTCTCCGCGTCGTCCACTTTGTACTCGCTGATCAGTCCATAGCGCCGCCCTGTGAGCAGGCCGAACTGCAAATAGGCGTCTTCTAGGAACTCCAGAATCGGCTCGGAAAAATTATTGCGCCGCGCGATCACGCCGTTCATGTAGTGTTCCTGATTCTGCACCGGCCCAAGCAGCACCGGGTTAGTCAGGTCCATCATCTTAGGCACGCGGCGGCGCGTGGGGCCAAAGAGCGCGCGTTGCGCCTCGGTGGGGCAATCAATGATGTCAGCCGGCGAGCCGAGGAACTCGCGGATCAGCCCGGATTCGTGCTTGTAAAAGGTCCGCTCCAGGTGCGAAGTCAGAAAGCCGTCCATGATGTTCATGCCGGGCGTTAGCGCCAGCTCAGTCACGCGGCGCAGAATCAGCGCCTGATCCGCGGCCTGCTGCGCGTCCTTGCCAAAGAGCATGATCCAGCCGGTGTCCAGCGCGCCATAAATGTCGTCGTGGCCGCAGTGCACATTCAGCGCGTGCTTGGTCAGCGCGCGCGCGCCCACCTCTAGCACCATCGTCGAAGCCTTGCCCGGCGCGTGATAATACTGCTCCACGCCGTATACCACGCCTTGGCCGGAGGTAAAGTTGACCACCCGCTTGCCGCAGACCGAGTGCGCAATCGCGCCGCCCTGGGCCGCGTGCTCGCCCTCCGTCTCAATAGCGATGGTGTTCTGGCCGAAGGCGTTCAGATGCCCCTCGGCATAAGCCTGCTGGAAGAGCTCGCCGCCTTCGGTAGAAGGAGTAATCGGATAAAAAACGCCGGCGTCACAGATGCGCGTCTCGGTGTGATACGAGACCAGCTGATTTCCATTTGCGGTAACCCGAATGCCGGGAAAGCGAGCAGCAGTCATGAATTCCTCTCTTTGCTTTTGTTCCTGTTGCAACCCCTACACTTGTCATCCTGAGCGAGCATAGCGAGTCGAAGAACCTGCGTTTCCATTTCAGTGCGAAGAGCCAGAGATAATCGCGTATTCAAGGGAGTGCGCTCCCGCCGAATCCGCGCCTGGGTTCGATACTGTCTTCTGACAAACCGCTTCTGGAGCGGTCCAGTCCAATTGCCGGTGCAAGAACCTGAGCCGAGTTGGAGACGAGGACGCCCAAGGGGGAGCGTTCCTCAAAAATCGGCCTGTATACAAGTATGCGCCCTCCTGAGGGAGACAGTGTCCCAAGCAGTGGGACGGTGTGTGCGAACGCCTAAATGAGCGCGACCAGATTTTCGATGCTCCGCTCCCGCATCTTCTGATAAAGCCCGCCCACGGCGTAGTTTTTGAAGTGCTCCGATTCGCGGTGCGCGGCCAGCGCCTTGGCATCCTCGTACTGCTCGTAGATGAGCACCGTGTCGGGATCGTCCTCCACATGATGGGGAATGTAGCTGACGCAGCCCGCCTCCTGGCGCGAGGCCGTGGCCAGCACGCGTAGGGTTTCCACCACATCGTCGCGATCTTCCGGGGCGAACTTCAGCCGTACGGCAAAACTGATCATAGGTAAATTGTATCGTGAAGTTCTTGCAGTCGTCCGGAAGAACAGTTCTGGCGGGCGGAGCGGCCTCCTTGGCGGGACGGATAAAGCAAATCCGGGAATGAGGTTAGGACTATCTCAAGAGGCTGTCTTGATGGCCGATCCACGAATCACGGGCTTTTCAGCAAGTAGATAGTGGGTGTACAATACGTGCATACAGCAAGGACGGTATGAGCTGCGAATGGGATCCTCGTAAGGATGAGTCGAATTTCAGAAAACATGGGGTTCGCTTTGCTGAGGCGGAGCCGATCTTCGAGGACGATCTTGCAATCACGGACATGGACGATGAATCGGACCCGCATGAAGTGCGGTTTGTCACAATGGGAACGGGCGTGAAGGGGAGGGTTTTGGTGGTGGTCTACTGCTATCGCGGCAGAAAGATTCGCATCATATCCGCACGCCCTGCAGAGGCGGATGAGCGCAGGCAATACGAGGAGCAAAGATGAAGCCAAGTTACGATTTCAGTAAAGGCAAGCGTGGCCGGGTTTTGCCGCCTGATCCGGAACCGCAAGGCAAGATACGCATTACGATCCGGCTGGATGAAGATCTAGTGGATCACTTCCTGAAAGAATCCGGCACCTATGGCGGAGCAAAGGGCTATCAGACGCTCATCAACGAAGCCTTGCGTCAGCACGTGGAAGGCAAAGCGCCCAAACTGGAAGAGACGCTGCGCCGCGTCTTGCGCGAAGAGTTGCGGGCGGCAAGTTGAAGCGCCTCGGAATCATAGATCTACTGTTGAGCATCTACGACAATTGAACTGGCGATACCATCCTCAGAGGCATCCGCGGCGAGGGCCGTGCCCACGCCGTTCTTCCAATAGTAAGGAACCCATAAATGCGTTGACGCATCCCATTGCTGGCCCGCCATGTAGATATCGCCGCCGGAGACCGCGATCGACGACCCCAAAGCGGATTCTGTTGAATCGGAAACAGCGATGGGAGTCGGATTGCCGTTTAACCAATAGCAGGCGAAGGAGCTGCCGTCTGACTCATAGCCACCTACGTAAACATCCTCTCCGGAGACAGCGATGGAGAGGGCCATACCGGTGATATTGGAGTTAAACAAGGCAAGATAGCTTAAGCCGTTTGGGCCCCAGTACAAAGGTAAGTTGACTGTTTCAAAAATTGGACCGCTGAGTGCGTTGGTTTGATAACCTGTAACGTAAACATTGCCGTCAGAGATGGCTATCGCCGTTGTCATCATGCTATATCCTACATTGGGTGGAAGATCTATTTCCACGCCGTTCTTCCAATACGTGCCCTGGAATGTAGTAACAGGAACATCGTTTATAGCATGGCAACAAGGATTTACACATCCCGCACTTATACACCACGACTCGAGTTTCTCGCCCGCCACGTAGATATCGGTGCCGGAGATAGCAATTGCACTCGCCATGGAAACCTCGCTTCCTTCGGTCAACGCAATCTCCTGACCGTTCTTCCAGTACACGGCTTTGGGATAATTGGTTGTGCTGTCAGCAACTGTGCCCGCCACATAGACATCACTGCCGGAAACGGCGATCCCGCTAGCTATGGCATCCTCTGTTCCATCCGTAAGATTGGTGATTGTTCCGTTATTCCATAACATTGCTGTGTAGTTTTTGGTCATGGAGTCGTATCCTGCGCCCGCCATGATAACTCCCGCTCCTGAGGCGGAGGCAACTGACCAGTTGATTTCGTTAATTGGCATTTCTGAGCCCGACCAATTGATTTCATTAATTGGCATTTCTACGCCGCCGGGAATCTTTCTAGGCGAGCCGTCCAACCAGAGATATGCATGCTCGGAGCCGGTTGGTACACTGTCCCCATGCTGGTATGCTCCGCCTGCAATGTAGATATTAGGCCCTCCCCAATTGCAACCGCAGAGACAAAGAATAAAGATTAACGCGGTAAACGAACAAGACGATCTGAACTTCATGAAGGATTTCCTTTCACGATCAGGAATTTCCACATGGTGCGATGCACGCCCATCACCAATCAAACAGGCGAAATATGTAAGTTTTTTCAGATTTGTCATTTTTTATAAACGGTAAGAGGGTGGCTTGGCAGGTGGCCCGGTCATCAACCCCGAAGAACAACACTGAGCCATTAGATGCTGTGCCCCGTTCATCGCAGTTTTATCGCGATGAGCGGGCGGATGGGCAGGTGGCCCGGTCATCAACCCCGAAGAACAACACTGAGCCATTAGACGCTGTGCCCCGTTCATCGCAGTTTTATCGCGATGAGCGGGCGGATGGCCTCGATCACTTCATTGAGACATGGGAACCACAAACCTCAACCAGCAGGCTTTTTCAGATCCCTGTTCCCTGCTTTTACGTCTCGAAGGGATTCACCACCGACGGCGCAATCTCCTCGAAGTGCTTGACGTTCCGCGTAGCGAGTTTTGCCTGCGCGGCAAGCACGATTCCGGCGATCATGGTGTCGCGGGCGTCCACGGGACGGCCTCGTTTGCGGCGATCCGCGCACAACTCCGCTGCGCGAAGGGCTGAATCGGAATCAAAATGTAGTATTTTGCCATCAAATGCGCTTTGCAGCAGCAGCTCGAATTTAGCCTCAAGTGCGGCGCGCCGTTTCCCGGCTGGCATGGCAAGTAGCCCAGAGCGAGTCTCATAGACATTGATCGAAGTCGTCCAAAGCGAAGAGCGCGATTGCAGGTCCATCCACTGCGTGACCCGCTGCTCAGGGGCAGGCCCCATCAATTCCGAGATCACGTTTGTATCGAGCACAATCATGACTCAAAGTCCGGGATTTCCATGCGCATGCCGCGAATTTCGGCAATCGGCTCATCGAGATAGACGCCGCTGCCGCTGAACATCGCCACTATCTCTGACCCCAGGCCGCCGCGCGGCTTCTCGCGCTCCCGCAGCGCGTTGCGGAGAATATCCCGCGCCTCCGCTTCCATGCTTTGGCCGTGGCGCTTGGCGCGGCGCTGCAAGCGCGTCTTGAGCGAATCATCAAGATTGCGAACCAATATCTGCGCCATCTTCGCCTCCACGTCCGTTGCTATCATGATAGCAAACTATCTAAGATCAGCAAGCAAGTTCGGTTTCTATCGCCTCAATGCCTCCGCTTTACGCCTGAATCTTCTCCAGGCGGTTGGCCCGCATTTGACCATCCCGAAATTGCTGGGTGCCCCATCTCCGGATTCTCGAATGCGGAAACCAAGAACCTCAACCAACAAACTTTTTCTGGTCCCTGTTCCCTGCTTTCGCGGCAGTTGGCTCCCATCTCGATTTTAAGCTTGGGTGAAACCACGAATTCCAACCCGCCCGCCAAAGGCTTTTGGCCGCGCCGCAGTTGCTTGCAGATAATTATGATCCGTTCGTGCAAACTAGAAAAGAGAACGAAAGAGAGAGAAACAGGATGGAAAAGAAGGAAAGCTGCGCCCTCTGCAAAGCTTTCCCCGGAAAAATGATACCCTCCCCCCCGGGGTGCATTCTCTGTTTCTTCGCCTCTTCCGGCAGGCCGGCGGTCGCTTGCTCGATTCTTGACTGGGTCGATGCGAAGTACTGTAACGCTTCGCTCATTGCAAGCATCTAGTAGGCGGGCGGCGACTGACAATGAGGCTGCACCTTGACCTGTTGTTAGCGCTTGATGGAGGATGCAAGTGAATATCGGGATCGATTGCAGAGGACTGAGACGTGGATTCACCGTACTGGCGCTCGTTGCCACTCTTTGCTGGAGTGCGCTTGCCGGCCAAGCCAAGGCGGAAGCGCAGGAGCCTTCCAGCATTGTCGGAAGCTCGCCTTTGCCTGGCCTATCGGGCGCGACCGGGTGGATCAACTCCAGCCCGCTGACCGCGGAGGAGCTTAAAGGCAAGGTCGTTCTTGTCGACTTCTGGGCCTACTCATGCATCAACTGCCTGCGTTCTCTGCCCTATCTGCAGGCCTGGGCCGAAAAGTATAAGGACCGCGGGCTGGTGGTGATCGGCGTACACACGCCGGAATTCGATTTCGAGAAAGAGCAGTCCAACGTGCAGAAAGCTGCGCGCAAGTATGGAATTACCTTTCCCATCGCCATGGACAGCAACCGCGCCATCTGGGATGCATTCCAGAATGAGTATTGGCCGGCCCACTATTTCATTGACGGGAAGGGGAAGGTGCGATACGAGCACTTCGGCGAGGGCGACTACGCGCAGTCAGAGCATTGGATACAGGAACTCTTGCAGGAGCGTGCCGGAAAACCCATGCTCGCTGGCCCGGCCCGCGTTCAGTTGCAAGGGGTGCAAGCGGCCTCTGACATAAGGAATGTGCGCTCGCCGGAGACCTATATCGGCTATGCGCGCGCTGAGGACTTTGCCTCGCCAGGCGGGATCAAGCAGGACGCAGAGAAAATCTATACCGCGCCCGCGCAGCCCAGGCTGAATCAATGGGGACTGGCCGGCAAATGGATCGATCACCCACAGGTCGCAGTTCTCCAAGCACCGGGTGGAAAAATCGTCTTTCACTTTCATGCCCGCGACCTGCATCTGGTGCTCGGTCCAACGGCCGATGGCAAGCCGGTTCACTTCCGGGTGACCCTAGACGGCCAAGCGCCCGGCGAGAATCATGGCGTGGACACGGATGCGCAGGGCGGCGGGACCGTGACAGACCATCGCCTCTACCAACTAGTAAGGCAAAAGGGAGCCGTCGCCGGCCATCTCTTCGCAATTGAGTTTGATAATCCAGGAGTACAAGCCTTCTCCTTCACCTTCGGATGAACGTGATGGAAGTTGTCCAGGCCGAATACGAAGACGCCCCAGATCCCACGCATGGGGAACTGGGGCGTCTGGACCGGCAAACTGACCACTGTTACCTGTCACCTGTCATCTGAATAGCTACCGGCTGAAGACAATATACTTGCGTGCAATATAAAGCCGGAAGCCGCCCGCCGGATCGGCGGTAACTTGCAGCGGCATGGGGTGCTTGAGATCGGCATCGCTGGCCGCGGAGACGCTGAGCACATCGTGCGCGCCTACATCCGTCACCACAAACTTGTCCCCTACAATGCCCACGCCATACGAGCCGGCAGGCAGAGTCAAGCTGCCCACCTTGATGGGAACCTCGGCGATGAAGTACGCCGTGTACTTTGCTTGAATGCCGGTCGAGTAGCCGCTGGTGTCCACCATGGTGGCCAGAACGAAGTACCCATCTGCGAACTTGACGCCGCCGGAGTTGCGCGTCTGCGTGGTAGCCGACTGCCCGCGATAAAAGACGCTAGGCGGAAGCAGTTTCTCCACATCCGCTGGCTTCAAAACCGTTGCGCTGCCCTGCGCCCGGCTCATTCCCGGCGCTGCCATCATTACAAAGGCCATGATTCCGGCCGCTGTTACCTTCCAAATTCCATTGAATTTCACGTGAAACCTCCATGTTTCCGCTGTAAACGGAGTATAGCGCACCCTGCGCCGCGCTGGCATCGTCCTAATTGTCGATGGCCAGCACGTCGTAGTTGTTGTTGATGGAAACCTTCTTCACCGTCCCCGGCAGCTTGGAGAGAGGAAAGGTCCGTTCAAATGTCGACGAACCGATGATCGGAATGGTGCCCAGCCGCGAAACCTTGCCGTCAGTGAACTCCAGATAAATCGGCACCAGCATCTTGAAGGCCGGCGAAACATCCGATTGCGTCAGCTTGACGTGCAGGCTTGTGATGTCGCCGCTCTGCGTCACCTGGCCCTCAAAGTGATAGGTCGGCAGCTCAATGCCATAGACATACTCGTTGAAGAACCAATCCATCTTCTGGTTCCCATCCAGGTCCATTGACTTGCTCATGTGCTTTTCCACCATGGCCTTGAAATCCTCCGTGGTGGCGGCCTGCATCCGATAGGTGTTCAGAAAGTCGTGCATGGTGGCGCGGAAGCGTGCGTCCCCGTCTTGCGGCGTCCACATCATCATGCGGATCATGTGCAAGATATAGGAGCCCTTGGGATAGACGAGATTCTGATAGACGCTCCAGCCTGACTTGGGCGAGCTGAGGCGCCGGCCCATGGTGACCGGGCCGACATCGATAGGCCGGAAGCCGAAAGCGTTCTTCTCGGTAAGCAGCTTGTGCTGCTGCTTCCAGAACTCCATGTAGTCAGCCGTCTGCCCAGTGGTTTGCAAAAAGATGGTGGCTGAAGTATTGGCAAAGCCCTCGCTCATCCATTGGTCGCGATAGCTGCGAAAGCCCACCGTCTGCCCCCACCATTGATGCGCCACTTCGTGCGGCGTAACCACCTTCCAATAAACATCGAAGTTATCGCTTCCAAGAAGAAAGTGCCGCTGCGTGTCGTCAAAGAAGCCGCAGATGGGCAGGTAGACCAGCATCGGCCAGCTTTGCCCGTAGCCGCAAGCCGACTGCTGAGTCAATGTGATGTGCGAGAAGGGAAGCTGGCCAAAGTAATTGGTGTAGACCTGCGCCGCCGCCTCGCCCTGGCTGAGCTCGGTAGCCAGCATGGGAGTTGTATTCAGCGTGCCCAAGCCATGATTAGAGAATCGTTGAACATAATCCGGTGGCAGAGAGTTGGCGTAGGCATCAACGGTCAGCCCGCCACCCTGTGAATAGCTGAATTGACCTTCCTTGTTGATTAAATCGCCCAGGCTGAAGCCCACCACGGCCAACGGCACCTCGGTCTTCCACTCTGAGGTGGTGATTCCACCGTCGGTCTTCTCGCTCACCTTGGTTCCCGTGGCGATCAACTGCAATCCCTTGGGCACGTGAAAGAGCATATGGTAGGTCGCGTAGTCGCCCAAGCCCTGGCTGGCGTTGGGATACCAGTTTTCACGAGCGGTCGGATAGTAGTTTCCCTGGCCCATGTTGAAGACCACGTCCTTGCCGCTATATGTGATCTTCACCGTCGCCGTCTCGCCCTTTTTGAGCGGCGCGGCAAGCACGACGCCAAAATCCGGGTCTTCGCTCTTGTCCTCCTGCACAAAATCCAGCGTCTCGCCTTTATCCGTTTCCACTTTGCTGACGCGCAGAGAGGGATAGAGATCGAGCGGAACAACTGCCACACCATCCTGATCCGCTTGAAGTTCTACCGTGGCAAGGCTGGAGAGAGAGCCGTTTTTCTCGATGGAGACATCGAGGTTTTCGCTCAGAATCCTGTAGGCCGCGTTGTGCTCGTTGCCGCTGGCCGTTCCGTTGGCGTACTCCGCGGCGCGATGAAACGCCAGCGGGTAGGTCATCATCTCATAGGTCCCGTTCCAATTCTCAAGCGACACCTCTTCCGGCGCCAATCCCGACACTCCCTGCGAATCGAGGATGAAAAACAAGCGGCCATTTTTCTTCCCGTGAATGGCGGCATAAAAGAATCCGCCGGGATCAGGGCTCAACACGTCCTGAAGCAGCCGCAGATCGAGGTTTCCGTCAATCTTCCGATAGTAGTCGGTGATTTGGTACATCTTATCCAGGAAATTCCCTGAGGAATGGTGGCGCAAAAAGCCACGGAACTCATCGGCCGTCTTGGCGTAATCCGAGTCCGGCGCGCCCTTGCCTGTTGCGCCTTTACGCAACTCCGCAGCGGTATCATCGGTAAAGCGCAGCACCACCTGATCAAAATCCTCGCCGAACTCCTCAGCGTGCGCGGCAAGGCTCAGATTGTGCCGTTCCTGCGCGGAGGGCGGCGTAATGTGCATATGCCCATCGCCTCTGAAGACCGCGCCCGTCACCTTGCCGTTCACTTCGCTATAGAAGGCGAAACTCCCGCTGCTGAAGGTGAAGGTGGCCGCATCCCGGTGCAGCACCAGATTGTTGATCGTAATCACATCGTTGCCCGGCGTCAGGTTGCGCAATTGCTGATAGATAGCATTACTGTTGGCGGCGTGCTGGGCATGCGAGATTCCAATCAAATTCGCAAAAATAAAGGCGGAAAGCAAACAGGAGAAACGAACAGGAGAGTACAAAGCGCAGGCTCCTTCTAAAAATAGCTACGCGCCTACTATAGATGATTGGAGGGGCCAGTGTCGCGCAAATCCCTTTTCATTCCCCCAATTCTTTGCGCCGTTTCCCTTGGAGGGCCGGCCGGTGCGACAATCAATGCGTCGGAGCCACCCGCGTTTCCCACGGCTCCGCCCGGAGGAAACCAAACCCATGAAAAGTCTATTGGTCTGCACAAGTCTTCTGATCGCCGCCGCGCTAACCGCCCAGCCCGGCCCGCCCAAGGGCCCGCCGCCCAGCCCTGCGGCCACTGAGTCGGCCTCTATCGCTGGCAATGTTATCACCATCAGCTACAGTTCGCCTGCCGTCCGGGGACGCGTCGGCCAGCTCTTCGGCAAGGACGGGAAGATCGGTCACGATCCCACGTACCCTGTCTGGCGCGCCGGAGCCAACACGGCCACCAAATTGCACACTGACGCTGACCTCATGATCGGCAGCCTGCTGGTGCCCAAGGGCGATTACTCGCTCTTTGTCGATCTCACCGACCCCGCCAACTGGGTGCTTATCGTCAACAAGCAGGTGGGCCAGTGGGGAACGGTCTACGACAAAGCGCAGGATCTGGGCCGTGTAAAGATGAACATGCAAAAGCCGCCCGCGCTGGTCGAAAGCCTCAAATACACCATCAAGGCTACCAGAGGTAAAGAGGGCACGCTCTCGCTGGCCTGGGAGAACCTCTGCGGGTCGGTCTCGATCGCGGTGAAATAGGATTAGGTGCCTCAGGTCCGGGGTCCTCCCGGATAGATCTTTATCTGTGGGATGGATATCTGGATCTTCGAACCTGGGGCATCCATGCGGCGAGCCTGTAACTCAGAACCGCGCCGTCAGACTAAACGAAAGCAACCGTCCCCGCCCGGTTAGCGGCTTGATCTGGCTCATCCGTCCGCTGGCCATGAAGTCGTCAAAGTTCACGCCTCCCAGCGGCAGCTCGTAGTTGCGGTTAAACAAGTTATCCGCGGCGGCATTCGCTTCCAGATATCCGCGATGATAGCCGGTGTGCAGATCATAGAGCGTGTATCCGGGAGTTACCTGCTCAAGCCGGTTTGGATCGACTCGTGATTTGCGGTCCAAAGCTTGAATGCTAAATCCGCCAGTAAATCCCTTCAGTTCTTCGTCCAGGTTCAATCGCGCATGAAGTGGCATCATCTGGTAGAGCGAGGTTTGCGCATCCAGCCGTTCGCCTCGCATCCAGCCGCCTGTGCAGTTAAGCTTTCCTTGGCCGAGCCTCTCGCTCTTCCAAAGAATGCTATGCGCGGAATAATCGATGCCGTAGATGCGCGCATTGTGATTGGCGAATTGCAATTGGGCAAAGTTGCTCACCTCATAACTCACCATCGAGATCTGATTCACGTCGATATAATCCTGAATAAATGTTTCATGCGGCGTGAGTTTGATCTCCCAAGCTTTACTCGCCCGTCCGCGCCAGATTGCCGTGCCGCTGAACGTATGCGCAATCTCCGGCTTCAGAGTTACATCGCCCACATAATAGTTACCGTCGCCGAACCACCCGATCATGCCGCTAGCCATCAAACTGGTGGACCATGCGTAGCGCTCGTAAAGATTGGGCGCGCGCGTCTTGCGCGCAAACCCGAATTCATAGGTGCTTGCTCGGTTGGGTTCGTAGCGGACCAGCGCCGTCGCATCGAAATCCTCATCGGCATGTGCTCGATTCGATGCGTTGAAGGCCGCCGCATCCGCGCCATACATCATCGTCGAGTAACCCTGCGCCGGCCCGGCGTTGGTCCATACCGTATCCGTGCGTAAACCGAAAAGCGTGCTCCATTGCCCGTTCCATTTGCTGGCCAGCTCGCCATAGCTCCCCACGCGGATGCGCCGTCCATTGTTGATGGAAACAAACATATCTGGCGCCATCATGGGTGCGGTTCCCGCAACCGGCGGCCAGCGGTCGTCAAGAACAAAGCGATGCAATTCGTTGCCCGCGCGCAGCGTTTGCCGCGCAGAAAGCGGAGCTTCAAAGTTTAGGTTGTAACCCTGATCTCTGCCGTGCGAATTCATTGGCATGAACATGGCCATCGGAAAAGTTGACTTATCCTTTCCGATATTCATCGAATGCCGGGTGTTTTGCCAGAAGATATGCGAATCGAGCGCGCCGCGCGTGAAAGTCTTCTGGTAATGCAGGTTGAGAGTTTCGGCATCATTGCGTACCATATCCATCTGCGCGCTGACAAAACCCTCATATGGCGTGTGATGCAGGCTGGCTTCGAGAGTTATCAGATTACCGGCTTTCTGCGCGGCCAGGATCACCGTATGATCCGTCGCCTGCGCATAAGTCGAAGTTACCTTGTGTCCGCTGCCATCGGTGTAGTCGCTGTTGTTGGCCCATGATCCGGTGTAGCCGATGCCAAGATTACTCCCGGCGACCCAATTTCGCAATGAGCCGCCGTAGTTCTGGCCGTTACTGCGATAGAATCCCGTGGACGCGCCCTCCTGATGCGTGCGCTCGCCCGCGGTGGCGAAGACCGGCATGCGCGAATCAACTGCAATCGTTCCACCCACGCTATCCCCGCCCATGCTTACCGGTGTGATGCCCGCCATCACGGTGACTTGCGCTGCTGCCGCTGGAGCAAGGTAGGTCAGTGGCGGGTTCATGTGGTTGGGGCAAGCTAAAGAGACTGTCATGCCATTGACTACCAGTTTGGCGCGCTCGTCGCCCAGCCCATGCAACAGCGGAACCGCAGCCAGTTGGCCATTCTCGCGCAGGCTCACACCCGGCGCATCCGAGACGATCTCGGCGGTGCTTCGGCTCTGCGCTTGCTCGGAATCGCTGATCAAGCCGCGGCTTCCGGCTACGGTCTCCGCCTCCAATGCGTTGACTGCGACACTGGTTTTTATAGATGCAATGCGCAAAGTTATATTAGCTTCCGCTTCGGCGCCGGCTGCCACGTGAAGGTCAGAGATGATTCCAGTTTCAAAGCCCTTGGCGGTAACTTTAACCAAGTAACATCCGGTGGGAAGGTGATCGAAGCCAAACTGCCCCTCTGCGTTTGAAGCGCTGGACTGCTTGATGCTTAAAGAGATGTTTGAAATTTCAATGTTTGCTCCGGGCAATACCGCTCCGGACGGATCTTTGACTGCTCCGGCAATGCGTCCTGTGGGGGATGAACTTTCAACGGCTATCGTCGCTCTCTGCGCATAGCTCAATTGTGCCGGCCCGCACAGGCAGGCGGCTGGCAAGATTGCCAGCAATAGCTTGGCTTTCATGACTTATCCTCTGATTTTGTTCACGCGTAAATATATAGAAAAGATGGATGACATTATCTCTTCCTCAGTACAGTGCGGAGATTCAGCCGAGGAGAGCAGGAGGGCCGCGCTTGGGGTAACTGCGCAGGAATGAGTTGCGGACCACACTCCCGGTTTGCGTCGCGAGCATTGGCTGAGAGCTGCTTCCGTTGATAGGTGCGGCGGCAGCTTCCGGCTTGTTACTCGCAGAGTGAACCACTCTGGCGCTGGCCGGGCAGCATGGGCATTTTTGGGCAACGGTGGTGAAGCCACTCTGTTTGCCGCTGCGCTCTGCCTTCTCGTTCATGGAGTGCATCCGGCAGTGGCATCTTCCGTGACTGCAGCAGCAGGTGGGATGATTTGCCTCAAAGCCGGAGCCGGCGAAAGGCGTAATCAGCGTCCAGCTGAAGAGCAGCAACAGCGAGATGGCGACGGCGCGGCGCATGACCAGTGACAGTATAAAAGAGATTACACAGTCCGAAGAGTGATGAACGGGGACACACGCCGAGAGTGGGACACCCGGCGCATGGGGTTCGTGGAATCCATCCCTTCGCAAAGCGCTCGCAGGGATGGGGCACGGAGCTTCTACTCTTTGCGGGTATTCTGGACATGAGCTGATGGCGATTGAAGCGCGCAAATTCGATAGCTTTGTCCTGGGGGCGGGGGCGGCTGGGCTGATCTGCGCGGCTACTGCCGGGCAGCGAGGGCGGCGAGTGGCGCTCTTGGAGCACAATGGCCAGCCGGGGCGGAAGATTCTCATCTCCGGCGGCGGGAGGTGCAACTTTACGAATTTGCACTCCGGGTCGGGGAATTTCATCTCAGAGAATCCGCACTTTGCCAAGTCGGCGCCGGCGCTCTATCAGCCTCGGCACTTTCTGGAACTGGTCGAAAGGTACGGAATTTCGTGGCATGAGAAGACGCTGGGTCAGCTCTTTTGCGACGGATCGGCGCGGTCGATTGTGGAGATGCTGCTGGCCGAGTGCGCGGCGGGCGGCGTAGAGATCATGTTGAATGCGCGTGGGATTCGCGTCGAGCCTGGCGCTGCTGGTGGGTTTACCCTGGAGTGCTCGCAGGGGTGCCTTTGGGCGGAGTCGCTGGTGGTGGCTACCGGCGGGCTGTCGATCCCCAAGCTGGGGGCGACGGGGTTGGGTTATGAGCTGGCGCGGCAATTTGGGTTGAGGGTGGTAGAGCCGCGTCCGGCGCTGGTTCCTCTGCTGCTGGGCGGCGAAGAGGCTGCGTGGACCCGTCTGGCCGGCATCTCGGCGGAGGTCGAGGCGTCGGTAGGCCGGGCGCGCTTCCGGGAGAAGATGCTGGTGACCCATCGTGGCTTGAGCGGGCCGGCGGTCTTGCAGGCCTCGTCCTATTGGCGACCGGGAGCGGAGTTGGTGCTGGACTTTGGGGTTACCGTTGAGGAGGAGTTCTTGGGGGCGCTGCGGGAGCCGGCGACGAGGCGGGATTTAGCGGCGGTCAAGCAGGCTTTGCGGGCGGTGTTGCCGCAGCGGCTGGCGGATCATTTGGCCGAGACAGGCGGGCCAAAGGGCTACTCGAATGCGGCGCTGGTCGAGTTCGAGGGCAGGCTGCGCCAGTGGCGGTTGCATCCGGTAGGGACTGAGGGCTTTGAGAAGGCTGAGGTAACGGCTGGCGGCGTGGATACGGCCGGCTTGCAGGCGCGGACGATGGAGGCGCAAAGCGTGCCGGGGCTTTTTTTTATCGGCGAAGTAGTGGATGTGACCGGGCAACTGGGAGGCTTCAACTTCCAGTGGGCCTGGGCTTCGGGCGTGGCGGCAGGGCGGGCGGTCTAGCGGGTGAGTGGACCTCTGATGAAGTGAATGTTTTGAAAGGGCACGACGTTTCAGGCTGCGAAAAACTCGATAAAGAGTTAAGAAGCGTCAGGGCACGACTTCAGTTGTGCCGATAAAGTTCATAGAATTATCTGGGCTTTAGCCCCTGAGGGGGTTTTTGTTGCAAAGACAATAATCTACTGCGCTGGCGGCGGGGCTCCCGGTTTGGCAGGCGGGGTCAGTATGAAGCCCTTGCGCACCAGCGCAAATCCCGGCTGCGGCAGTTCGGCCTGCAAAAGCTGGTTGTCGGGGCCGCTGAAAAGGTCCGTCGAGCCTCCGGCGTAGGTAGCGATCAGATGATGGACGGCGATGGGCTGGCCGTCGAGAGTGCCCCGCTCGTCGGCGTAGGTGGCTAGCTCGATCGAGGCAATGGAGCCGGCGTTCTTGGGGATGATGGCCCAGAGGTCGCGATTGTTGCGCGCGGCGGCCAAGGTCAGAAGGGTCTGGAGCGCACCGGGATCGAAGTCAGGCAGGAATACAGCGGCAGAGTGCTGCGCAAGATGTGTGGTGGTGGAGCGGCCGTTGGCGGAAATGATGAGAACCGTCTCGGCCGGTTCGGCTTTGGGATCGGAATCGGCGTTGACATTGACCGCCGAGCCGTTGACGATGGCGCTCAGTTGAACGTGGCGCAGGCCGCTGGTCGGCGAGAGGTGCTCGGTTTTGGAGAGCGAGTAGCTGAGGCCCTTCATCTGGACGCGCACCAGCGAAGTGGAGTCAAAGCCCTGAGGCGTCTGAGTAATGCTGTAGCTGGCCGTTCCGACGGCGTTGCCGTGCTGCGAGAGGACAAAGTCGACGGATTGGGCGGACAGCGCCGGTGCAAGAAGAGTCGCGAAGGATAGTAAAAGTAGTTTGCGCATACAATTCATCATCCTGACCAGTTAGACACGGAAGGGGGGAAAGAGTTGCGGACAAGGCTTCGATCCACGGGAAAGATATTTCCGCACCCTGCTCCGCCAAAAAACAAACAAACGGAGAATCATGCTTTGGGAGTGCTTTTTCTTCTTGTTTTTGTTTGAGAAGATGAAATAGATAGTGATGGCATAGGAGCGGGGATGGACAGGTTTATCAAACGAAGTCTGGACGGGGTAGCTCTTCATGCGGCGTTGGATGCGCAGCGGCAAACGCGCTGCCTCTCCTGGCAGCAAGTGGCGCGCGAGACCGGCGTGGCTGCATCCACTCTTCAAAGGACGAAACTGAATGGCACGATGGAGACGGATGGAGTGTTATCCATGGCCAAGTGGATGGAGCGTCCACTGGAAGATTTCATCCAGGGTTATGAGGGCGAAGCGAGAGAGAAGCCAGCCGTGGCCAAGTACCGGTTCAATTGCAAGGCACTGTATGCTGCTCTTGACGGTGAACGCCGGGCACATAAGATGACGTGGGTTGAAGTGGGAGAGGATTTGGGCGGGCTTCCACCAGGAATGCTCACCCGCCTGGCTAAAGGCGGCCGGATCGGGGTCCATGTAATGATCAACGCTGTGGGATGGCTGGGGCGAACCGTGGCCAGCTTCTCCGATCCGAGCGTGACCGGACGGAAGGGATGAGCGCGAATTGTGCTTTGCGGGCGATTTTGCGCTACTCCTCCAGATTGAGCGCCTCCAGCGCGGCGCGGTTGCGCGCAATCAGGGTACAGCGCTGCTCGACACAGGCGCGGCTGCGCAGCGGATCGCCGGGCGTGTTCACCACGTAATCCAGCAGCTTGGGAACCGTACTGGTGGCCACGTGCAGCCGCGTGTCCGACGAGGCGTAGTAGATAAAAACTTCGCCATCCTCGCCCTCAATCCAGCCATTGCTGAAGACCACGTTGGAGACATCGCCGACGCGCTCCGCGCCCTCAGGCGCGATAAAGTACCCGGCCGGCTTATGCGTCACCACCCAGGGCCGCTCCACCTCGGTGAGCATCAGATAAAGCACGTAGCGCAGGCCGGCAGCGGTATTGCGCACTCCGTGAGCTAGTTGCAGCCAGCCCTGCGGCGTCTTGATCGGCGCCGGTCCGAGGCCGTTCTTGACCTCTTGTATAGTGTGGTACTCGCGGTTGTCGAGGATGATTTCGTCATCGACGACCGCATTCTCGATGCTCGCCGAGAGTCCCCAGCCGATGCCGCCGCCCTTGCCGGCCTGGATGAAATCGTCCTGCGGGCGGGTGTAAAAGGCGTACTTGCCGTTGACGAATTCGGGATGCAGCACGACGTTGCGCTGCTGCGGCGATTTGGACTGCAGATCGGCCAGCCGCTCCCATGTCTTCAAGTCACGGGTGCGCGCAATGCCAGCTTGCGCGACGGCCGAAGAGGTGTCCCACTCCGGCGTCTTGGGGTCTTTGCGCTCGGTGCAGAAGAGGCCGTAGATCCAGCCGTCTTCGTGCTTCACCACGCGCATATCGTAGACATTGGTGTCAGGGTCGGCAGTCTCCGGCATCAAGACCGGCGCATCCCAGAAGCGGAAGTTGTCAATGCCGTTGGGGCTTTCGGCGACAGCAAAGAAAGATTTGCGGTCCGCGCCCTCGACCCGCGCGACGACCAGAAACTTGCCCTCATGCAGGATCGCTCCGGCGTTGAAGACCGCGTTCACGCCGATCCGCTCCATCAGAAAGGGATTGGTCTTTGGGTCCAGGTCGTAGCGCCAAGCGATGGGCGCGTGCGCGGCGGTGAGGACAGGGTTTTCATAGCGGTCGAAAACCCCATTGCCGTTGGCAGATTTGCGGTTTTGCAGGGCAAGCAGGTTCTTCTGCTGCATGAATAACTCTTGAACGCTTTTTTTGAAGGCTTCCTGTGTCATTTGCTTTCCTCCTGGGATATTCCTGCATCTAGTACCGCTTGTAATTCGTCGAGTGTGACAGTTTCCAGTTTTTCAGCAATCAGCCGGTCCATCCTCTCCATGGCTTCAAAGCAGGCGCGGCTGTTGTGGTAAGGGCACTTCCATGGGTCTACCTTGTATTGTTCCGTGCTGGGCACGCCTTCGCGCGAGACACGCCAGAACCATTCGCCGTTCTGGTGATCGACAATGAACTTATCGATAAACTCCCACGTCTTCTCTGCGGCAGTTAGAAAATGCTGCTCGCCGGATAACTCATAAGCATTCAGAAAACCCACAACCGCTTCTGCCTGCGGCCACCAATGCTTGTCTGTGTCGAAGTGTCCGTCGGGCTCGCGCTCATAGAGCAATCCGCCGTCGCTGTCGATCCCCTCGTCCAAGACGGCCTGCGCCATCTTGACTGCCATCTCTTTTATGCGCGCCAGGAGTTCCTTGTCGCCCAGAATCTCGGCGGCCTCGCAGAGAAGCCAGCTTCCTTCAATGTCATGGCCAAAGGAGATTTTTTCCGAGCGTGAATGCCACTCTTCATCAAAGAAAAGAATAAAGTGGTGAGTTACCGGATCAATGATATGGTCAAGAAAAACTTCAATCATCTCCCGTAAGCGCAGGCGGACGGTCGGGTTCTCATGATAGCGCAACAGCGTGGCATACGCTTCCAGGAGATGAAGATGCGTGTTCATGGATTTCTTCTCGTCCATGTCCACATTGCTCAGGCGCTGCTCGGCGGCCAGCGACCAATTCTTCTCGCAAACTTCAAAGTAGCCATTGTGTGCGGCATCGTGGCTGGCGGCTTCAATCTTATCGACCAAGCTCAGGGCGCGCGCCAGAATCCCGGCGTCGCCGGTGGCATGGTAATACTCGGCCAGCGCGTAGACGGTGAAGGCCTGGCCATAAATCCTCTTTTTATCGTCCACCGGACGGCCTTCAAAATCGAGCATCCAATAAAATCCATCTAACTCATGGTCCCAGAAGAAATGGACCAGATACTCATAGGCGCGGCGAGCGGTTTCCAGATAGACCGGATCATGATAGAAGTTATATGCCTTGGCGAAGGTCCACAGGATGCGCGCATTCAGAATAAGTCCCTTGTCGGCGCGTGGATCGATGGTCAGGTCATTGGCGATTTGGCCGCGAAAGCCGCCGTACTCCTCGTCAATGGCGTACTTGAGCCAGAAAGGAAGGATATTGCTGAGTAACTCAGCTTCGACTTTTTGCCGTAACTCTTGCACAGATGCCTCCTCGGGAACGAGGCTGGATGAGGTTCAAGGATTCCCAGGTCCGAAGATCCGGACCTGGGGCACCCATGTTCTCTTACGATCCTAAAAAACTAACTCAAAATCCCTTTGATTGTAACTTCCTTGCGACCGTCCGCGGGAGGAGTTACAACATTACCCTCGATGGCCTTTCCGTCCACGGTGAGAGCAATCTGATTGCCTTCGCCCTGGCGCTCGATGGTGATGTTATACGTCACGCCTCGGAAGAGGCGCGTTGCTGTGAACCCCGGCCAGCTCTTGGGAACCACCGGGTTGATTTGCAGCCCGTCGAGCGTGGTGCGGATGCCCAGAATCCACTGCGCAATGGCGTAGTAATTCCACGCCGCCGTGCCGGTGAGCCAGGAGTTTTTGGCCTCGCCGTGGGTCGGCGCGTCCTTGCCGGCGATCATCTGCGCGTAGACATACGGCTCGCAGCGATGCAGGTCGCCGATCTCTTCGCGCGCCGAGGGGTTGATGCGGCTGTAGTAATCGTGCGCCAGGTCGCCATGGCCGAGGCGCGTCTCGCCGATCATCACCCAAGGATTGACGTGGCAGAAGATGCCGGCGTTCTCTTTGTAGCCCGGAGGATACGAGGAGATCTCGCCCATCTCGATGTAATAGTGGGTGTAAGCCGGCTGCTGCACGACGATGCCGTGCTTGGTGGCCAGATGCTCGCCCACCGCGGCCAGCGCGCTGGCTGCCTTGCCGTCTTCGAGACCAATCCCGGCCAGCGTGCAATAGCCGTTGGACTCGATGAAGATCTTGCCCTCTTCGCACTCCTTGGAGCCGATCTTGCCGCCGAAGTCGTTATAAGCGCGCAGGAACCACGCGCCATCCCAGCCATGCTCCAGAATCACCGACTCCATTTTGGCGGACTCACCGAGATACTTTTCGGACTCCGCGCCCAGTCCGCGGCGGCTGGCGATCGCCGCCAGTTCGCGGCCGGAGTGGACAAACAGCCCAGCGATGAAGACCGACTCGGCGACCTTTCCATCCTTGTTGGTCGTCGTCTGGAAGCTCTGCCCCGGCGTATCGCTGAAGCAGTTCAGATTGAGGCAGTCGTTCCAGTCGGCGCGGCCAATCAGCGGCAGCCCATGCGGTCCAAGGCGGCTCAGGGTGTAGTTGAAGCTGCGTTGCAGGTGTTCGTAGAGCGGCTGCTCGCTGCCCGGTTCATTGTCGTACTGGACCGGCTCGTCGAGAATGCTCCAATCGCCGGTCTCCTTCAGATAAGCCGAGACGCCGATGATCAGCCAGTGCGGATCATCGTTGAAGCCGCCGCCGATGTCGTTGTTGCCGCGCTTGGTGAGGGGCTGGTACTGGTGATAGGCGCCGCCGGTGGGCAACTGCGTCGCCGCCAAGTCGAGGATGCGCTCGCGGGCGCGAGCAGGCGCCATATGCACAAAGCCGAGAAGGTCCTGGTTGGAATCGCGGAAGCCCAGGCCGCGTCCAATGCCCGACTCATAGAAGGACGCCGAGCGGGACATATTAAATGTCGCCATGCACTGATAGGCATTCCAGATATTGACCATGCGGTTGGTGTGCGGGTCGGGGGTGTTCACCTGGAAGATGCCGAGCAGGCTCTCCCAGTACTGGCGGAGCTGCTCGAAGGCGGCGTCGGCGTTTTTCGCGTCGAGATATTTCGCGATGGTCGGCTTGACCGTCTTTTTATTGATGGTCTGCGAAGCGGGGGGATCGAACTTTTCTGCGACGGGATTTTCGTGGTAGCCGAGTACGAAGACAATCTGCTTGGTCTCGCCAGACGCGAGTTCAAGGTCGGCCTGATGCGCTCCCATCGGCGCCCAGCCGTGGGCGATGGAGTTGGTGAGCTGGCCGGCCTCGATTGCGGCGGGAGAGTCCCAGCCGCGATAACGGCCCAGGAATGTCTCGCGTTGCGTTTCGAAACCCGCCAGCGGCTCCGAACAAGCAAAGTAGGCAAAGTGATTGCGGCGCTCGCGGTACTCAGTCTTGTGATAGATGACGCCGTCTTCCACTTCCACCTGGCCGGTGTTGAAGTTCCGCTGGAAGTTGGTGGCGTCGTCCTGCGCATCCCACAGGCAGAATTCGATGGAGGAGAAGGCGGAGATCTTTGCTGGCGTGGAGCGGCGGTTGGTCACCGTCAACTGCCAGACTTCCAGGTTCTCGCCCAGCGGGACGAAGTAGCGGGTCTCGGCCTCGATGCCATTGGCGGTCGAGCCGATGGCCGTGTAGCCCATGCCGTGGCGGCACGAATAATTGGTGAGTGTGTGGCGCGTCGGCTGCCAGGAGGGCGACCAGAACTTTTTCGACTCCGCGTCGCGCAGATAGATGTAGCGTCCGCCCAGATCGAAGGGCGCGTTGTTGTAGCGATAGCGAGTGAGGCGGCGCAGGCGGGCGTCGCGATAGAACGAATAGCCGCCGGCGGTGTTGGAGATGATGCCGAAGTACGCCTCGCAGCCCAGATAGTTGATCCAGGGCAGGGGTGTGTCCGGTTGGGTAATCACATACTCGCGGCTCTTGTCGTCAAAATAGCCGAACTTCATGGTTAAAACTCCTTCGCCGGAGATCCGCCTTTCCGGCGGCCGCCGCTAAAAAATTCAATCAAACGTTTTTCCAGGATACAATCCTTTACTTTGAATGGCAAAAAGTGATTATACTTGGTGGAGCCCGCCAGGGAGAAACTCTCGAGCTTGAAATATGGGAGTGACACCATTCGCCGGGAAAACTGCCAGAAATGGCCCGGCCTGGAAGGTTCCTTGAGTGAGAACTTTTCTGGCGCATCTGTGAGGCGCAACGGAAAGAATGGTGTTTACCTTGTTTGGGCTTGATAAAAGCAAGCAGTTGAATGCGCGGCCAACCACTGTTGTTCTGGCGGTCTCTCTGTGTTTTTCCATAGCGGCGGCCTGGGCTGCTCCCAGGGATGGAGCGGCGGCCAATGGCGCGGTGGACGCGCAGCTCTCCATCAAGGTGGATCAGGTGGGCTATCCGCTGGACGGGCCGAAGGTGGCGCTGGTCAGTCTTCCGGGCCACCCGCTTTGAAGTGCGCAGTTCGGCCGACAACACGGTGGTCTTCAACGGCAAGATGGGCCCGGCCGGCTTCGATGAAGACTCCGGCGACAGGGTGCGGGCAGCGGATTTCTCCGCGCTGAAGCTTGCGGGGCGCTATTATCTCGAAGTTCCGGGCGTGGGGCGCAGTTGGGATTTTGAAGTTGGCCCTAACGTCTTCGCGCGCGCCTATTCGATGGCGATGCTCGGCTTCTACGGGCAGCGCTGCGGAACGGCGGTGGACCTGGGGCCGGAGTTTCCGGGCTTCAGTCATCCCGCCTGCCACCTGCATGGCGAGTTCAGCCCCACATCTGGCAGATCAGGGCCTCGCGACAATATCGGAGGTTGGCACGACGCCGGCGATTACGGCCGCTACGTAACGAATTCAGGGATCACGGTCGGCACGCTGCTCTGGGCCTGGGAGATTTACGGCGAGAAGATCAAGAATATCCACCTGAAGATTCCAGAATCCGGTAACGGTACACCGGAGATACTGAGTGAAACACGCTGGAATTTGGAGTGGATGCTCAAGATGCAGGACGACGACGGCGGCGTCTGGCACAAGCAGACCAGTCAGTATTTCTCAGGCTTTATCGCTCCCGAAGACGATCATATGCCCAGCCTGGTGATCGGCACCGGCACGGCTCCTTACAAGAGCACCTGTGCGACGGCGGATCTGGCGGTCGTTGGGGCGATTGCGGCGCGCACCTACCAGCCCTATGACGCGCAGTTTGCTGCGCGGGCGCTCACGGCGGCGCGGCGCGCATGGGCCTGGACGGAAAAGTACCCCAATGTGACCTTCAAGAATCCGCCGGGGATCAACACCGGCGTGTATGGAAGCGATAGTTGTATGGCCGGCCGTCTTTGGGCCGCGGCCGAGCTTTGGCGCACAACTGGCGAGGCGCAGTACAACGATTTCTTTGTAAAGAATGATGCCGCATTACTGCCAGGCTTGGATACTCCGCCTGGAGAGCATTTCGACATTCTCCCCTCGATGGCGCTGTGGGCCTATGCTCTCGCGCCACGCAAGGGCGGAGACACCAAGGCGGTTGCAGCGATTCGTGAGCGGACCGTGGCGGCTGCGCGCAAGCTGGTCAAGCGCACACGCGCCAATCCTTATCAAGTGAGCCTTCAACCCAGAGACTTTGTCTGGGGATCGAATGGCATTGCGGCGAACTACGGGGTATATCTGCTGATCGCCAACCGCTTCAGCCCGGATGCGGCTCTTGTGGATGCGGCGCGGGATAACCTTCATTATCTGTTGGGGCGGAATACCTTTTCGCTCTCCTGGGTGACGCAGGTCGGAGAGCACGCCTATCAGCATCCGCACCACCGGCCAAGCGGCGACGGAAGTAAAGGGTTGCCATGGCCGGGTCTGCTCTCCGGCGGGCCAAACAAGAACCGCGAAGACAAGGTGCTGGAAGCGCTGCCGAAGGATCTGCCGCCTGCCAAGGACTATGCCGATGACTGGAAATCGTACGCCAGCAATGAGATTTGCATCAACTGGCAGGCCTCGCTGGTCTTCCTGCTGGCCGGAGAGATGCAATAAGTTGTGTAGAATTCCCAGGAACTTTTGGGAAGGTGATGTTTTGAAAGGGCACGAATTTACAGGCTGCGGAACAACGCTTGATGAGCAGGTTTTGTAACAAGGGCACGACTTTAGTCGTGCCGCTAGTATCACAACAACAGCTTGGGCTTTAGCCCCTGAGGGAAGATTTTCAGGATTTTCGACTTTTACCTAGGCTGTCAAGAAGTAGCAATTTGAGTGAATGTTTCCCCGCGGAGAGCGGTGAAGCGAAAGATTGAGGAGTTCCATGCTGCAACTTCACATTGTCGACATCATCATCATTGTGGCCTATCTGCTGAGCACAGTCTTCATAGGCTACTGGGTTTCCAAACGCGCTTCGCAAAACATGCAGAATTACTTTCTCGGCGGCAATTCCATGCCCTGGTATATGCTGGGCATCTCGAATGCGTCGGGAATGTTCGATATCAGCGGCACCATGCTGCTGGTCTACTGGATGTTTGTTTATGGCCTGAAGAGCGTATGGATTCCCTGGCTCTGGCCGACCTTCAACCAGATCTTCCTGATGGTCTATCTCTCGAGCTGGCTGCGCCGCTCCAAGGTGATGACCGGCGCGGAGTGGATCAAGACCCGCTTCGGCACCGGCTTGGGCGCGCAGCTCTCGCACATTATTGTCGTGGTCTACGCCTTTGTCAGCATCATCGGCTTCTTTACTTACGGATTCAAGGGCATCGGCAAGTTTGCCGCCGAGTTCCTGCCCTTCCATCTCTCGCCGAACCAATATGCGCTGATTCTGGTCGCCATCACTGCGATTTATGTCATCAAAGGCGGAATGATCAGCGTGGTGATCACCGAGGTCGTCCAGTTCTTCATTCTGGCCATCGCCAGCTTTGCCGTGGGCATTATCGCCATGCTGAAGGTCTCTCCCGAGACTCTGCACAAGGTGGTGCCCGCCGGCTGGGACAATCTCTTCTTCGGCTGGCATCTCGGCCTGGACTGGGCCGCCTTCCTGCCTGCGGCGACAGCCAAAATTGCGGCGGACAAGTATGAGCTCTTCGGCTTTTTTGTCATGATGCTGCTCTTCAAAGGCATCCTGATCTCCGCCGCCGGACCCGCGCCCAACTACGACATGCAGCGCGTGCTTTCCAGCAAGAATCCCCGCGAAGCTTCAATGATGAGCGCCTGGGTGAACATTGTGCTTACTCCGCCCCGCTACTTCCTCATCATTGGCCTGACCGTGCTGGCCGCGGCCTTCTTCGGTCCCGACCTGCGCGCAATGGGCACCAATCTGGACTTTGAAAATGTGCTGCCGATGGCCTTGGGCCGCTTCGTCCCCGCCGGCCTGTTGGGCTTCCTGATCGCTGGCTTGCTGGCCGCCTTCATGTCCAACTTCGCGGCTACGGTCAACGCCGCGCCGCCCTACTTCGTCAATGACATCTACAAGCGCTATATCAACCCTCATGCCTCGCCCAAAACCTACGTCCGACTCGCCTATCTCAGCTCCTTCGTTGTGGTTCTGCTCGGCGTACTGATCGGTTGGTATGTCACCAGCGTGAACTCGGTGGTGCTGTGGATCGTCTCCGGGCTGTGGGGCGGCTACACGGCCTCGAACGTCCTCAAGTGGTACTGGTGGCGCTTTAACGGCTTCGGTTACTTCTGGGGCATGATCACCGGCATCGGTTCCGCGCTGATTCTGGCCTTCCCCGGCTTGCTTGAGAAGCTCCCCATCGTGCAGAGCTTTGAGGCGAAATACCCTGTCAATCTGGAAGTCACCATCATCTTCCCGCTGGTGCTTCTGATTTCGCTGGTCGGCTGTCTGCTGGGCACGCTGCTCACCAAGCCCGAATCCGACGAAGTGCTGATGGACTTCTACCGCCGCGTGCGCCCGTGGGGCTGCTGGGGGCCGGTCCTGAAAAAGGTGCTGGCGGAAGACCCCAACTTCAAGCGCAACAAGGACTTCTACAGCGATATGTTCAATATCGCTGTAGGCATCGTCTGGCAAGTCTCCCTGGTGGCCCTGCCTCTCTATGTCGTGATTCAGGAGTGGGATCGCGTTGCCATGGCTGTGGGCGTGATTCTGGTAACCTCTCTGATTCTCAAATTCACCTGGTTCAACCATCTGGCCGAGCGCGAGGTCGAAACCGATCTGGCCGCGGCTGGAGACAAGTAACTCTGCAAACTCTGGGCGCCCGCCCTTTCGCCGCTTTATAGCGAAAGGGTGCGAGTCCTCAATCCGAAATCGGCAGGGATACTTAGAAGCGAACCACCATATATAGATACCTTGGACGTTGGAAGAAGGGCTGGGCAAGTTGGACAAGCGCGACAAATGGACGCTGGAGACAACCGCAACCATGGTTGAGCGATCGGGAGTCTCCCTCGAACGGATCAGCTACCATGGCTGGCCGGAGTGCTTGCGCCTCTTCAATGGCCGAGTGGAGGCGGTAATTGTTCCTGCGATCAGCCGCGTGATGCACTTTGGTCAGGTGGATGAGCCGGAGGAGGCTTTCTGGCAGAACCGCGCGCTGGACGGCCAGCAGCCCCCATCCGCCCCCAAAGAGTGGTTCAACTTTGGCGGCGATAAGTGCTGGCCGGCTCCGCAGTCGAGTTGGCCGGAGCGGGGGGGGCGGTCATGGCCGCCGCCGCAGGCCTTTGACGCGCTCCCTGCCGACGCCGCCGCTATCGAAGGGGGAGTCGTTCTCACTTCGCCGATCGATCCGCACTACGGTATACAGATGGTGCGCACCGTCAAACTGGACACCATCCGTCTGGTCATGAGCATCGCCGTCGAGTTCCGCAAACTCGAAGGGCCGCCGGTTCAAGCCGGTATCTGGACGGTTACGCAGTTGCGGGAGCCGGAAGCCATCCTGCTCTGGGAGCCGGAAGTCACCCGCTTCCCGCGTGGCTACCTCTCCTTGCTGGGCGCTCGGCCAACGGATCTGAGCAGGCGCGGGCGTCTACTCTCCCTCCGGCGCAATCCAAGTATTTTCACAAAGATAGGATCGGAGGCGCGCAGCATTGCCTGGGTTGGAAAGAGTTCCGTGTTGCGCATCGACGCGAAGATGGTGCCCGGTGAGTACCCGGACGGCGGTTGTGTCACCGAGGTCTATACCAACCCCGATCCCCTGAAATATGTAGAACTGGAGACGATGGGTCCCCTGGAAAATATCAGTATCGGCGGGAGGATTGGTCGGACCACTCTTTATACCGTGATGCCCCGCCGAACGGCAGTCGTGGAATCCGAGGCGGAAAACATCTTTGACTGAGCGGTAAGTGTCTTGCGGGCGCCGCAGATTGAAAATCGTTATCTTATTGATATAGATAATGTTACTAAAGTGCATTCTAGATAGTTAAGTTTTTTTTGAAAATCTCTCTTGACAACTGATTGCTGAGTGGCGTGTAATGGCTCCCGGCTCGAGAAAAGCACATTTTTCCGGTCCAGCTTAAACGTTTGACTTCAGCAGATCAAACGATTAAGTTGAGAAATTCCAAAATACGGAGAAACGTGAAATTTCGCTACCATATCACGGAGAAATCGAGAGATTCCGGCCCTCGGGTCGGGGTCTGATTTTTTGTTTTATACCGGCTTCATGCCTGTTGGATGGCGAAGCGTTCCAAATACGCAGTAACAAACTGAAGCAAACTTGAAAAGGAAGGTCACATGAGACAAGCGAAGTACTGGATATTCTTGCTGCCGCTGTTTTTCGTTTTGGTGTGTGTCGGTGCATTTGCACAGGCCAACTCTGAAATCACCGGTATCGTTACAGATCAGACCGGAGCGGTTGTCGCTGGTGCGGATGTTTCGGTTGTTGATCCCACCACCGGCTTCACCCGCGCGACTGTCAGCGGCCCCACAGGCCTGTTTGATATCGCCGGCTTGAACCCCGCAAACTACAACCTCACAGTTACCGCCAAGGGCTTTGAGAAGTTCGTGCAGACGGGCATTGTAGTCAACGTTTCAGGCACCTTCCGCGTCGACGCCAAGCTCACCCTGGGCGCCGAGACGCAGACCGTCAGCGTGGTTGCTGACGCGCTCGCGGTGCAGACCGACTCCAACGTGGTCAGCACGCTGATCAACTCGGAAGAGATCAGCGAAATCGCCACCGAAAACCGCAACTTTGCCGGTTTGGCTGCTCTTGGTCTGGGCGTCAGCTCGGGCCTGCCGGACAGCAACACCCCCGGCGCGGTCGGTTCCAGCTTCACCATCAGCGTCAACGGACTCCGCGAGAGCCACAATATCTGGCTGATCGACGGCGGCGAGTCGGATGACCGCGGCGGCGCGGGCGGCATGCAGATTCAGCCCTCCCAGGACGCCATCGCCGAATTCCAAATGCTCACCTCGAACTATCCTCCGGATTACGGTATCTCCTCCGGCGCCACCATGAGCCTCTCGCTCAAGAGCGGCACCAAGACCTTCCATGGTTCGGGTTGGGAAGAAAACCGCGCCACTGCATACGACGCCAACTACTACTTCAACAAGTACAACGGCACCACTAATCCGCGTCCAGCCGTGCATTACAACATCTACGGCTTCAATGTCGGCGGACCGCTCTTCATTCCCAAGGTCTATAACTCCAACAAGAACAAGACCTTCTTCTTCTGGAACGAGGAATGGCGCAAAACCAGCGGCGTGGCCAGTAGCAACAACGCCACCATTGATCCGGCTGACGTTCCTGTTGCGGGCAAGGATCTTGTCTATAAGCTGCCAACGTATGCAGCTGTTGGAGGAATCACTGGCTTGGTGGTTCCGAACGTATCATGCCTGGGATGCGATCCCAAACACCCCAACAATGACTCCGCGTACTTTGAAAATGTCCTGAAACCATTAGGACTGCAACCTGGGGCGGCCTTCCCGGCGAACACCATTCCACATAGTCTGTTTGATCCCAACGCGGTTCTTTACCTCGATTCAGGCATTCTTCCCGCGCCGAACGTCGGTTCGACGGACTACAACGTCGCCTCCGTTCCAACTCCTTTGAAGATCCGTGATGACATCATTCGCGTCGATCACAACTTCAATGACAAGTGGGCAATCCTGGGCCACTATATTGGCGATACGGAAAACGAAAACGAAGGCGGCCCGGAGCTTGGCTGGTGCGGTTGCAATTACAACACCCTCACATCCATCCTCTCCTCCCCCTCTCACTCTGCTGCCATCAAGCTGAGCGGCACCATCACTCCGAACCTGCTGGTGGAAGCCAGCATCAACTATGACGGCAATGAGATCGACATTATCCCCGGCGGGTCAGCAGGCGTAAGCACCTACAAGCCCTCCACCTGGACTGTCGCTCCGGTCGTTCCTGCCTACGCTATTACCCGCCAGACTTGGCCGGGCATGGGCTGGAACAGCACGCTGCCGAATGGCAATGGTGGCGGCATCTCGGAAGATACGGCTACCGAGCCTTATCACAATGCGGCTCAGGACTACGAGCCCAAGATCGACGTTTCGTACACCACCGGCAAGCATCAGTTCAAGGCGGGCTTCAGCTACAACCGCTACACCAAGAACCAGATGCTCTACGGTGATGAGCAGGGCTTCTATAACTGGGGTGCGTTGACGGGTGACACCCTCATGGACACCCTCCTGGGTCTCTCTTCCAAATACAGCCAGAACCTGGTCGCGCCGATCCGTCACTACGTCAACCAGACTCCATCGGTTTACGTCAATGACAACTGGCACGTGACTCCGCGCCTGACCTTGCAACTCGGTCTCCGCTATGACGCTCTGCCGCATGCTTGGGAGCGCCAGAACCTGCTGGGCAACTTTGTTCAGTCTACCTACAATGCCAGTGCGCTTCCCATCTGGGATGCCAGTGGCGCCATCGATCCGACGAGTCCTGATCTGTACACTTACGCAGGCATCTCTTCCTACATCAACGGCACGGAGCTTGCCGGCCAGAATCACACCCCGGTGGGCGTCGTCACCAACGATTACGAGACGCTGCAACCCCGCGTAGGCTTCTCTGAGGATCTCTTCGGAAACGGCAAGACCGTTCTCCGCGGCGGCTTCGGAACCTTCTACGAGCGCATGCAAGGCAACGACATCTTCGGTGTCGCCACCAGCGCGCCCTTCGATCCTTCGCTCGGTGTCTCCAACACCATCTTCAGCACCCCTGGAACCTCCTGGAACACCATTGATCCGGCGACTGGCAAAGGCGTAACAATTTTGCCAACGTCTCTGATCTTCGCTGGCAACGGCGACAGCATTGCCACCACTTACAAGGCTCCCGCCGTGGCGCAGTTCAGCCTGGGTGTACAGCATGAACTGCTTCCTTCGCTCATCTGGGTTGTCCAGTACGTTGGCAACATCGCATGGCACCAGAACGTCATCAACAACGCGCTTAACGCCTTCTCGCCTTCCATTAGCAAGGGGAATGTTGCATCGCCTCTTGACACCCCAGACGTTGAAGACGTGCGCCAGGTCGCCGGTGATGGCAGCGGTCACTACACCGTGAACGGTCAACCTGTCACGAAATCCAATCCCTCGCCTGACACTTACAGTGCCGGATTCAAAAACTACGGCAACGACAATGCCTTCCGTCAGTATCAGGGCTATCTCGGCATCAGCCAGGATGAGAACACCACCAATGGAAACTACAACGGCTTCCAGACTGGTCTCCGCGTCCAGAACCGCTGGGGCCTGAGCGGCGAAATCGATTACACGTACTCGCACGAAATCGATCTCACCAGCTACGACCGCACAAACCTCGACAACCCCTGGTTCCCGAAGTATGACAAGGGATCGGGCGCGCTGGATCGCCGTCAGATCCTCAGCGTCAACTACATCTACAAGCTTCCCATAGCCACCAAGAGCACCGGCATTGTCAAGTCTCTTGCCGGCGGATGGGAGATTGCTGGAACTATCGTCGATGAAACAGGCGTGCCTGTGAATGTTGGATTGAGTACTCCGAACGGCGGGTACGATCCAGTCGGTTTGGACGGCGGTTATTCGAACCGTCCGAATAAGACTCCCGGTGGCAAGCTGGCCTACCCCAAGAAGGTAGCGCAATGGTTCGACACCAGCCGCATCGACAACAACGTTACCCCATCTTGGTTGGGCGGCGCGAACCTGGGCTTCGGCAGCTGGGGCAAGGATACGCTGGTCGGTCCCGGCCGCGTGAACTTCACCACCTCGCTCTACAAGTCGTTTGCGATCTATGGCACGGCTCGCGTTGAGATGCGCTTTGAGTCGTTCAACACGGCCAACCACGCTGAGTTCAACTCGGTGAATACTGGATCCGGTGCGCTCAATGGCACGCAGGATCCGCGTAACCTCGAGTTGGGCGCCAAGGTCGTATTCTAACCTCAACCCTCGACCGGGGCGCGGCAGGCATCCCCTGCCGCGCCCCTTTTCTTCAAGCGTCGGTAATTTCCCTCGAACTGAAAAAAATGGTGCACGAGTGAGAAGCACGCTGCGATTCAATATCTTCCCGATCTTGGCGACGGTGCTGGCTATGACTGCGGTTCCTTGTGCCGGGCAGGCCGCGCTGGACGCGCAGAGCCAACGGAAGAGTGCATTGGCCCTCGAGCAGCAGGGCAAAAACTCAGAAGCCGAGGCCGTTTGGCGGCTCTATCTGAAAGATCATCCCACCAGCCCGGAGCCCTATGCTCATCTCGGCCTGCTGGAAGCGCGTCAGGAGCATTACAAAGATGCGGTGCCACTCTATCGCAAGGCCCTGGCTATGAATCCTACGATTCCTGGCTTGCGCATGAATTTGGGATTGGCGCTCTTCAAGAGCGGCGAGTTGAAGCAGGCTATTGTGGAGTTCAAGCCGCTCCTTGCCAAACAGCCCTCCGGCACTGCCGAAAATCAGCGCCTGACAATCCTGATTGGCATGGCGCACTATGGGCTGGCCGAATACGCCCAAGCTGCTCCGTATCTGAAACAGGCGGCCGCAAATGACGCCCAGAATCTTCCCTTGCGCATCAGCTTGGCGCATAGCTGCCTGTGGTCTAAGCAGTATCAATGCGTCTTGGATGCTTATCACGAGATTCTGACACTGGGCGCGGAGTCAGCGGAAGCCGATATGCTGGCGGGCGAGGCTCTGGATGGAATAAAGGACTATTTCGGCGCGATTCAGCAGTTTCGCGCTGCAGTAAAGGCCGATCCCAAGGCGCCGGGCGTTCATTTTGGGCTGGGTTATCTGCTGTGGACGCAGAAGCAGTTTACTGAGGCGGCGACAGAGTTTCAGGCCGAGCTGGCCAATGACCCAAATCATGCCCAGGCGATGGCCTATCTTGCGGATGTCGAACTGCAAAAGCAGCACTCTGAGGCCGCGCTTCCGCTGCTGGAACAGGCCGTCCGCATCGACCCTGGCATCGAACAGGCCCATCTCGATCTGGGCATTCTCTATACGGATGCAGGCCGCCAGCAGGACGCGCTTCGTGAGTTGCTTGAGGCCGAAAAGCAGGCTCCTGGGGATGTGAATGTTCACTGGCGGCTTGCGCGCGTCTACCGGATGATGGGGAAAAAGGATGAGGCCAAGGCGGAGTTCGACAAAACGAATAAGATCAATAAAGATACGGATGATGCTCTGCTCAACCGTATTGATCAAGGCCGCGCCAAACCGCCCCGGGCCTCCACGCCTGAACCTCCGGCCAGTGAAAAATGACCCGTTGATGAGAAGTTTGCGGATTCAATGGATTTGTTGGACGAAAGTACTTCAAGAGGATGTATGCCCCAAACAACGAAACTCGGAGTCAAGACGCGTCCCAAGCAGCCCGTCAGCCTGCGTTCGCTAGGCGAGTATTTGAATCTCTCGCCGGCCACCATCTCTCTGGTGCTGAATAATGCTCCGGGTGTGCGCTCAATTCCTCAGGAGACACGGGACCGGGTCACCAAGGCGGCGGCGGAATTCGACTATCGGCCCAGCTTCTATGCCCGTTCGCTGCGCAAGCGGCAAGCGTTTTTCGTAGGCGTGCTGGTTCCGTATCTGAGCGACCATTATGCCTCGCAGGTGATCGCAGGCGTCGAGGAATATCTGGTTGAAGAAGGCTATTTCTATCTCACCGCGAGCTATCGCGGCAATCCGAGCCTCATCGAAGAGTATGCAAACCTCCTCATGGACCGCTCGGTTGAGGGTTTTATCTTGATCGATACAGTGCTCGAGCATTGTATGCAACTGCCTGTGGTTGCGGTGGCTGGCCATCGCCGGATCGAGGGAGTCTCGAATGTGGTTCTCGATCAAATGCGCGCCGCGGAACTAATTCTGCGCCACCTTATGGAACGGGGCCATCGAAAGATCGCATTCATGCGCGGCGGCAGCCACAGCGCCGACGCAGACGACCGCTGGGCGTGCCTGATGGCCGTGGCCAAAGAGTTGAAGATCGCGGTCAAGTCTGAGTTAACGGTTCAGATCCAATTGAAAGTCTCCACGCCAGAGCTTGGCTTTGGTCCGGCCCATGAACTCCTGACCCGCGGTGCCGATTTCACCGCCATCGTCTGCTATAACGATGAAGCCGCCTTTGGCGCCATTCGCGCCTTTACGGATCACGGCCTGCGTGTGCCGCAGGACATTTCGGTGGTGGGCTTTGACGATATTCACAGCGCGGTCTTTTACAATCCCAGCCTGACCACTGTACGCCAGCCGCTGAAGCAGATGGGGATCGAAGCCGCGCGTATTCTCCTCAAGAGAATTCGCGAGCCGGAGTCCTTGCCCGACACCTTTTCGGTTTTGCCTGAACTGGTGATTCGCGAGTCAACCGGAGTACCTAACCAGCGACATTCACGCCTGAATAAAAGTTAATGCAGCGGCGATCTATACGGATTGGGAATTTTATCAGGATATGGGAATTCTGGTTTCGCTCTAGCCTCCCTGAACAAAGAGAACCGCTGAGCACTTGCACAGCGGTTCTCGTTTAAGCCGCGGAATTTTTAGCTCAATTCTCTTTCTTTTTCTCGTCTTTCTTGTCTTTATCCTTCACCTTATCCTGCGGTTTCCCGGCAGTGGGAGCGACCGGCTTGGCCGGAGGCTGGACCGCAGGTTTGGCGGGCGGCGCCTTCACTGGCTTCGACTCGGGCCTATCGGCAGGTTTGCTGGGCGGAGTGGGTGCCGGGGCAACCGGCGGTTTGACCACCTTGTCCTGCGGCTTATCCGCAGGTTTGGAGGCCGGTGAGGTTGCTGGGTGCGCGGTAGGTGTGAGCTGGGTATCCGGCTTCACAGGAGCGACTGTCTTGGCAGGCGGCGGAGCAACGGGCGGCGAGGCGATCACGGTGCGCCCCGGCAAAGGCCTGACTGGAGGAACTGGCCTCACGGGTGGATCTATGGGTGGCGCGCCGGGTTTGGCTGAGACCAGCTTGCCAGACGCATTGATGAGTGCCGGACGCTCGGCGCTTACATGTACTGGTCTGGCGGGTGGATGACCGGCAAATGGATGCGCCGGAGGTGGGACATCAATATGATCCACCACCTGCACATGATCAAAGGCATGGACGTCTACGATAACCGGTGCTTGGTGTGCCGAGCGCCCTGCTGCAAAGTCCTCTTGGCGCATCGCGGAAACGCCCGTGGTGCGATTGACGTAGGTGATATTCACTACATTGATGTTGACGTACGTGTTCTGTACATGAATGCGTGGACTCTCGCGAATGTTGGAGATATTCACCTCGTCGATATAGTGGGGACTGGCGTGATACCAGGGATGATACGGCTCGCCGGGGCCAAGTGGGAACCAGGCCGAAACGCCTGCGCCGCCTACATGGATGCCGCCGGCAAAGACGACCAGCGCCGGAGACCATACCGGATGAGCGGCCGGAGGCCCAGGAACCCATCCCCAGCGGCCATCGTAAGAGACCCAGCGCCCATAATGAAAGGGCGCATACCCCCAAGACTCATCTTCCACCCAAACCCAGCCCCAGGGCACGTGATTGATCCAGTGGCCGTAATGGTAGGGTGCCCATCCATTAGGAACGTTGCGGGGAAACCAAACAGGGCCGTAAGGCGTATCCGGCTGCCAATCGCCTGCGGCGTCCAGTTCGTAAGCTCCTGCAATTTCCGGGCTTACATATCGGTAAGAGGCCGTCGATCTGATCTGCTGATCCCGGCTTTGACTCCACAAATCGAGGCTGTCCGGGCTTGCGGGCTGAAGCCACTGCGCGACGACGGGATTCGAACCAATCAATTCCAGGGCCTGACCCGTAGAAATGGTGATCCCACCGATTCCAGGCCCTCCGGCGAACGCTTGGGCGCCTAAGTTGGTAAAGATAGCGGCGCCTTCACTGGGCAAGACATCGACGCGCAACTCCTCGCCAGCAGTGTCCACGCCGCCGCCGCCGCTGGGAGTGTTTACGCCGATCCGCTGGCCGGGCCACAGGCCAAAGCAGTGTATGTGGATCGATCCCTGTGCCAGCCCTACCGAAATGCGGTAAGCAGTGTCATCGACAAAGCTCACATCCGAGTTAGGTCCGATGCGAAAGTACGTCTGACCCACCTGAATCTCCGCACGGCCATCGCCCTCAGTGACCACACGGTCGCCAGGGCCAAAGGGCAGATTCGGTAATGCCTGGCCCCAGTCGTCGGAACCAACCTGCTGGATCGACACATTGCCGGAAATGTAAGAGAGTCGCCCGGCCTGGGCCGGCGGGTCGTCCTGTGCGGAGATCAAAATCGGAGCGAGAATCAGGAAAGCAGCCGCCGCAGCGGCCAGCAAAACCTTCCGTGGAGAAGCAAAAGAAAACAAATGCATATCTTCATCCTTTCGTGCCTGGCGTAAAAATTTCATCCGGCAATGCCCGATGAGAGCAATCAAACGATATAAACCCAGCTTGGCCAAAGAAGTTTCCAAGAAAAGTAAATGCCTCCCCTTAGATTCAAGGAACCTTATCACGGATTCAAGCGTATAACGGGGTTAGAGCGAAACCAGAAATGGTCTTCCACGAAGCTGAAATACTCAAGTTGACGCAACCGACAGGGAGCCACAACCTTCCATGGATTCCAAAAAGGGCATACGAATTCTGGTTTCGCTCCAGAGGGTGATTGCCATGAAAATGAAAAATATCTGGAATGTCGGCGCATCGCTTGCGACTTTGGCGCTGGCCGCCGGTCTGGCGGGATGCATGGTCCATGTGGACAAGGACGCCAACGGCAACGAAAAGCATGTGCAGGTGGATACACCCTTTGGCGGCGTCCATGTGAATACCAACCAGACCACGGCGTCGGACTTGGGATTGCCGGTCTATCCGGGCGCAACGCTGGTCAAGGACAAAGACGGCAGCAAGTCCGCCGATGTGCATCTGGGCTTTGGCGAGTTCCAATTGCGGGTGCGAGCCGTCTCCTATGAAAGCGCCGATTCCGAGACGCAGATCACGGCTTTCTACAAGAAGGCGCTTGGCCGCTACGGCGACGTCATTACCTGCCAGTATGATGCGCCGGTTGGCGCTCCAGCAGCCACGCACGAGGGGCTCACCTGCAACGACGACAAGAACCACAACGTGAATATCGGCAATACCGATCGTGGCATCCGAAAAGACACCCTGCAACTGAAGGCCGGTTCCAGGCGTCATCAGCACATCTTGGGCTTTGACAATCCCGTGGACGGCAAAACCCGCTTCGCACTGGTATCACTGGACCTGCCAGCCGAGGTGACTGAATCAAGTACCGGGAAAAGCGATTAGTTTGAAAAGTCTTCAGGCGCAACAAAACCCCGTCCAGCCCGGACGGGGTTTTGTGTCAATCCTGCATAATGCTTGTGCGAGCGGCTTTACGCCTTGGCGATCTTGCCGTCCTTGATGCAGCCGGTGCAGACCCTGATCCGCTTGGCGTGGCCGTTCACCAGCGCCTTCACCGCTTGCAGATTCACGCTCCAGCGGCGGCGTGTGATGTTGTGGGCGTGAGAGATGTTGTTGCCGTACTGCGGGCCTTTCCCGCAAATGTCGCATACCTGTGCCATGACGTTACTCCAGACTTTGATCTTTCGCGCAGTCGGGGTGAACAGAAGGCACACCTCTCCGACAGCTTGCCGAATCTCCATTATACCCGGAATCCCGCCTCAGGCCAAATGGGAATCCTAAGCTTGTAAAGCAATCGCATTCTAACTGCGGAATGGTGTAGGTTTTGGAGGTCGCGCAAACTCGATTACAAGCCCGGAAGTGTCAGGGCACATAATTAGAAACCGCAGAAAAACTCGATATGAAGTCCGAAAGTGTCAGGGCACGACTTCAGTCGTGCCGCAAAGACGCCATAAAACCGGGGCTTTAGCCCCTGAGGAAATGCCGAACACACAAATACTCTGTCATCCTGAGCGGAGCGCAGCGCAGTCGAACAACCTGCGGTTGCTTTACTGCCTCGGCCCTCCATTCGGATAATCGACGCGAATCGTCAGAATCTCATAGGGATGAATCGGCGCCTTCACCACGTCGCCGGTCACGGCCAGCGGCGCACCCTCCGGCGTCTCCATCAGGTTGGTCACCGTCGCCGAGGTGGCTCCCGGCGGCACATGGAACTCGGCGGTCGTCTCCTTGCCCGCCCACTCATAAACGCGGAAGATGAGGCCGTTCGCGTCCTCGGCCTTTTTCACGGCAGTCAAAACAACATTTTCCGGCGAAACGGAGGCAAAGGAGTGCGACGGGGGCAGGGAACCGGGGTGCGCCGTCGTCACCACCGCCGTCAGCGGATAGTTGTACTCGTAGCCATGGCGCACGGTGAGCGCGTCCTTCCACGTCCCAGCGTGCGGATAGAGCGCGTAATGGAAATGATGGTGGCCCATGTCGGCCTCCGCGTCGGGCCACTTGGGCGAGCGCAGCAGCGTCAGCCGCAGCGTGTTGCCCACCGCGTCGTAGCCGTACTTGGTCTGATTCAGCACGCTCAGGCCGTGAATCTTGCCGTCCGCGCCAGCGCCGGAGAGATCAGCCCAGCGCAGCGCCTCGACTTCAAATTGCGCTTTCTCCCACGAGTTATTGCGCGTGGTGGGCCGGTCGATGGTCCCATAAGGAATCTCGTAGGTAGCAAACGGCCCTGAAGCTGCCAGCGGAAAAGCCGCCTTAAGCAATACATGGCTTTCATGCCAGTCAATGTTATTTTCGATGTCAACTCTGTCACCCTGAAGAGTGATGGTCTGTTCGAACTCTGAATTTCCCCAACGGCGCTCTACCCGCAATCCAAAACTCGCATGATTACTTACTCCACCGCACCCGACTCTCGTTTTCCCGCCGACAACCGTAGGTTCTTGATCCAAAGCTCCTGTATCTATATTCCAGGCATCATAGTCTTTCGGAGTATCCTTGAAAGCTTGCAACTGATTTCCGCATGAGCCAGAGGCTAATGTCTCTGTATTTGAATGCTTGTCAAAAAGACTCTTGATACATCCATTCATTGGGTCTACGGTGATTCGGTAGTATTGGTTCTCTAGCCAATCTCCGGCTGGTCCGCCGCAACTTCCCTGCAATTCATTGTCTCGGTGACCAAAACAATTGATGCCAATTCCACAATTACGAATGACACGCAATACCTTGTAACCAAGTGCAGGAACATCAATAACAGGAACGTATATTTCGGACGGTGGATTCCAAGGAACGAATACCGTTTGGAATGTGGGTCTACCTCTGAATTCATAATACGAGGATGGTTGATCTGGATCGCCTTCTGGATCGTAGATTATGAACCCATGCTCATATTCAGACTCAGGAAGTTTAACTGTTACTTCACCGGAACGTTTCCATGAGAGTGGATTAAAAACTACTATCGATTCTCCTATTTCACCCTCAAATCCAGAATATATTTTCGGTTGTGTGTCGATCATGTCGGTCACAGTGTCAAGCGCATGCGCATCAATCTCATTCGTAGACCAGCGCACCACATCGTAATCCTTCTGCGCATCCTTGTAGATGTCGCCGATGCCGGAGCCTGCGGCTAAGTCGTGGAATTGATTGAAGAGAACTTTCTTCCAATCTTCCGTCAGTTCTTTTGCCGGGTAGTCGCGGCCATAGAGCCAAGCCAGAGAAGCCCATTTTTCCGCGTCAAGCATCTCCACTTCGCTCTCGCGCATATTCTTTTTGTGGTTAGCCTGCGTAGTCATCACGCCGCGATGGTACTCAAAGTACAGCTCGCTCTTCCAGGTGGGAATGCTCACCTTGCCCGCAACCGCAGGCGGCGGCGTGTAACCCTTGGCGATGGACTGATAATCCCAGACCGGACTCTCCGGCGCGATCTGCTTTTCCAGCGCCGTGAAGTAACTCTGCGCCGTGCCGAATTCTATCTTTGGAGTAACATGATCCGGTGCGGCCCAATGAAAGCCCTCGTCGAGAATTGCGCGTGTTGGTCCGCCGCCGTGATCGCCGATGCCGTATAAGTCCATGATGCTCGGCAAGCCCGTCGCCTGTTTCTGCGCAATCGTAAAATCGCGCGCCAGCCGCACCGGATTCAAGTTATCGTTGGCGTAGTCATGCGGAAAGTAACTCAGCACCTTTGATCCATCCGGCGATTCCCACCAGAAGAACTTGAAGGGCATCTGATTTGTGTCATTCCAGGCCATCTTCTGCGTGACAAAATAATCGATGCCGCTCTTCTTGTAGATCTGCGGCAACTGCCAGGTGTAGCCAAAGCTGTCCGGGTTCCATCCAACGCGCACGTCCACGCCGTAAGCCTGCTTGTACCAGCGCTTGCCGACCAAGATCTGCCGCACCAGCGACTCGCCGTCCGGCATATTCAAGTCCGGCTCCACCCACATTCCGCCCACGATCTCCCAGCGGCCTTCCTTGATGCGCTGTGCAATCTCGGCGTTCATCGCCGGGTACTTATCAGCGAGCCACTCGTTATAAGCCGCCGCCGACTGCGTGTAAGTATAGTCAGGATACTCATACATCAGTTGCAGCGCGGTGCCAAAGGTCCGCTTGACCACGTCCACCGTCTCGGTCCACGGCCACAGCCACGCCGCATCAATGTGCGAGTTACCGGTCAAGTGATAAGTAACCTGCTGAAGCAATGGTTTCAAAACTGCGAGACTGTACTGCGCCTTCTTCAGGCTCAAATCAAACTTCACTTGATCGCGCGCGTCCAGCGCCGTCAGGTCCACGGTTTGGATGGCCTCATTGAGAGTGGCCATCGGCGCTGGGTCGTTGGGCGCAAGCGCGGGAACCAGCAGCGCCGCTGAAAGAAATTCTTCACGCAGGTCTTCGGGATTGGGGCGACCTGCCGGAAAGTCGATCTTCAGCGTTGCGCCCAGAAATGTCTTCATGTCCACAGTGTGCAGCAGCTTGACGGCCACCGTGACCTTGTCGCCAGGCTTGGCGCTCTCGAAGAGCGGCACCGGCTCCAGGTCATCGCCCATCGCCACGCGGCGGCCGTTGAAGTAAAGAATTTCCGGCATCGGCCCGTTAGCCGTTGCGTGGAATTGAAACCAGATGCGTACGCCGGTCAGGTCGTAGCCGCCCAGCGTCGCCGGAACCTGATAGCTCTGGCGAAACCAGACCGCGTCATTGGCCGCTTTGCTCTTCAGCGCAATCGGCTGCCAGTCGCTCTCGTCGAGAGTGACGGCCTCGCCGTGCGCCAAATCGCCTGCGTGCATCTTCCATGCGCCGTCGGGCAGCTCGCGCAGCGCGGTCAGCCGGTCGATGACCATGCGGGATTCGGTGGGCAGCGTAGCGGAGATCTTGGCCGTCTCGATGGCGTTCTGCGCAAGCGAGGGCCAGCCCCAAAAAGCTGTGAAAGCAAGTAGCGTCAAGCAGGCAATACGGACGAAGCGCAACTTCCGAGCGGATGTCATCGCGAAAAATCCTCACCGCAATAGTAAGCCAAAAGCCCGGCACTTGGCGCGGAGGCATGGTATCAGTCAAAGATAAAGAGTTAAACAGGCGTTAAATTCCTGTCTTTTGACAAAGTTGAAGACTGCCCATCCATCAAACAAGTTTTAATGAATGGAAATTACCAAAGATTTATCTTGTTTTTTCAAAGTATTCAGTGCATCATTTTTGCAGCTCTCCCCAGAGCAATTCCCCTAGGAGTCGACTGATATGCAACCTAGCAATGAGCAGGTGATTGGCTACCTCGGTTTCGTCAACAGCGCCTACCTGATGTACGGCCAAGATGGAACTGATTTAACTCCTCCGCCGCAAGATTTTCCACCGGGGTGGAAGGTCCTCAGCTATCTGAACAGTGTTGATCCGGTCACAGGAGTGCGGGTCTTTTTCGGCTTCATCGCCGGCAACCCATCCGTTCCCGGGCCGGGGGTGCTGGCCATTCGCGGCACCTATAACTTTTCGGAGTGGCTTACCGACTTCGACGCCATCCCAACCCCATTCCCTCCATTGCCTGGAAGTTATGTGGCAACCGGATTTTACGAGTTTTACCAGGGTTTGCAATGGATCCTCCCTGATAAATCAGCAGTTGATCCAGCCACAATCATCAAGGCTAACAATGAAGGAATCGTTCTGACAGGTCATAGTCTTGGCGGAGCCATAGCTACGCTGATGATGGCGTCCTATATGGCCGCGATTCCTTCTCTCAAACTCTCGCTTGTGACCGCCGCGTCTCCCGCCGTAGGCGACTACCAGTTCTACACCGAATTCAATACTCTCGTGAAGAACAGTTATCGTTACATCAATGACTTCGACACGGTGGCGTCCTTTCTGGATGCCTTCTATTACCAAGTCAATACCGGCATTCAGCTTTACAGCTTCGACATCTTGTTCACGCCAGAGTGCGAGCACTCGTTGGAGACTTACATCTATCTGCTCAGCCCTTCCGGCACACCCTGCAATACCAGTTGCTGCATCTTCAGTGCCGAGCAGAAAACTGCCTTGAGCGCGCTTCATAAAGGGCGCAAGCGCTAGACCGCATGATTTAATCATTCTCGATTGGTCAAGCAAATTGAATGCGCGTTTCTCTTGCACCGGAGTTATTTATCCTGGAGCAAGAGAAACGCGCATTTTTGTTTCGTGATTTGCTTTAAACTCAGCTACTCTTTCTTCTCCGCATTCCGCGCCCGCACCTTGAACCAGATGGGCGTGCCTTTGAAGCCGAAGGCCTCGCGGATTTGATTCTCCAGGAAGCGCTCGAAGCTGAAATGCAACTGGATGTCGCGGTCGGTGAAGAGCACAAACGTCGGCGGAGCGACAGCGGCTTGCGTCATATAGAAGATGCGCACCCGCTTGGCCATCGGTACCGGGGCGCGCTGGAAGTCGATCTTGTCCAGGAAGCGGTTCATCTGCCCGGTGGTGACGCGCTTGCGCCGCTCGGCGGCCACGGCTACAACCTCATGCAGCACGCGAAGCATCTTCCGGCCGCCGGACTCCGTGCCCTCAAGTGCGGAAAGGAAGATCACCGGCGCATAACTCAGATACTTGAGTACGGTGCGCAACTGCTGCTCAAAAATCTCCCGATCAGCGGGCGGCTTGCCGTCGGTGCGGCCGGTGGTTAGAAGATCCCATTTGTTGACAACAATGATGACGCTGCGCCCGCTCTCGTGGGCATAGCCGCCGATGGTAGCGTCGGCTGCCGTCACGCCGTCCACGGCATCGATCACCAGCAAGGCCACGTCCGCGGCTTCCAGATGGCGACGGGCCATCACCACGCTAAGCTTTTCGGCCATCAGGTGAGTCTTGCCCTTGCGGCGGATGCCGGCGGTGTCCACAAAGCGCAGTTCCTGGCCCTCGAAGTCAACCACCTCATCAACCGCGTCGCGGGTGGTTCCGGCGATAGGCGAGACAATGGCGCGGCTGGTTCCGGTCAGCGCGTTGAGCAGCGTGGATTTGCCAACGTTGGGGCGGCCGATGATGGCGATCGAGGTCTCATGCTGCTCGAATTCGCCGTGGGTGCGATGGACGGACTGCGCGTCCGTCGAATCGGTATCGGCCAGGCTTTCGGCAACGGCATCGGGGATTACCGGCTCCTCTCCAACATCGAGCTCAGCTTCCGGCGGCGCAGGAATCGCCTCGGCAACTGCTTCGAGCAGATCGCCGATGCCCTGGCCATGCTCGGAGCTGATGGGAAACATCTTGCGCAGGCCTAACTGGCGGAAGTTCTCCGCAGCCATGGCCATCGCCTCGCCTTCGACCTTGTTGACGGCCAGAAAGATAGGCTTGCCGCTGCGCAGCATCATCCGCGCCAAATCGTAATCCGGACTGGCCAGTTCGGTGCGGCAATCAACGACCATAATGATCGCGTCGGCCTCCTCCAGAGCCACCATCGCTTGTGCGTAGATCTCGGATGGAATCAACTCGGCGTCGTCGGGGACCATGCCGCCTGTGTCCACCAGGCGGAAGTCGCGGCCCATCCACTCAAATTCTCCGTAGATGCGGTCGCGGGTAATGCCCGGCTCGTCGCCAACAATGGAACGGCGGCTCTTGGTCAGCCGGTTGAAGAGCGTGGATTTGCCCACGTTGGGGCGGCCGACGATGGCCACCAGCGGCACCGCGCCCGCGCGCGACTTGGTTGGCACAACCGATTTATGATACTTCGACAAAATAACTCCAATCGCCGTTCAGGCCACAGTTTGGCAGATCGATCCGGCGTCTCGTTATGGACAATCGGTTCATCGGCGGGTTGTGTATCAGAGCCAGATTCGCTGGACTCCATAGCGGTCAAAGATCCCATCCCGGCTGATAATCGGAATCCCCAACACCAACGCTTGCGCCGCCAGCAGCCGGTCGAATGGGTCGCGGTGATGCAGGGGCAAAAGTCCGGCGCGAATCACATGAGAAATCTCGGCATGAAGGAAACTCAACTCCACACTCAACCGGCCGTACTGAATATCCTGCAGTATGCGATGCGCATCCAGCTTCCTGGTATTGGTTTTGATAGCCAGTTCCCACGGAGTTGCTACAGAAAGCAGAAGATCATTGGACGAATCGTCGAGGAAGTCGCGCAGAGAGGGCGATAAAACCTTAGGCTTTGTCATCCACCAAAGAAGAGTGTGCGTGTCCAATAGGCATCTCATACGGTAGGAGGAGAAACCAACTCCCCATCAAGCATGCATTCGAATCCATATTCAACCAGTTCTTTATTCGTCATTGGATCGAAGACCTTGTCGTCGTATTCCAGCAAGCCTTCAAAAAGGCCTGCTATTCGCCGCTTGGTTTTGGCCGGCTCATTGATCGCCACGACCTTGGCAACCGGTTTGGAACCACGCATGACAATGACTTCCTTGCCTGCCTCTGCCTCTTTCAGCAGCCGCGAGAACTGAGTCTTTGCCTGATGAACGGTATAGACCATGGACTAAGTCTACTTAGTCCACATGGAAAAGTCAATCCGCACTTAGAAAGGTCAAGATTCAAAAAAATAAGCTGGGCCACCTACCTTCTTCAAACTTCCAGTCATTGCTGCTGCTGTTGCTGCTGCATCTGTTGCAAATCAATGAACGGAATCACCGGCGCGGCAGGCTGCTGAGCGCGCTCCACCAATACGCTCCAGTCTTCAGGGATGGGCAGCGTACGGTCCAGCGCGGGCGGTTGTGCGCTGGCCTCCACGTGCACCGCAACATATAACTCGCTGTCGGTCTTGCCGCGGAAGATACCATGTGTTGGCGGCACATCGGCATAGTCGCGGCCTACGGCGGTGCGGATGTGGCGATGATGCGCGACCAGATTGTTGGTGGGATCGAAACCCACCCAGCCCAATCCAGGCATCAAAGCATCCACCCATGCATGAGTCGCATCCGGCGTCGAGCGGTCTTGGTCTTCGCGGCTGCGGTACAGATATCCTGAGACATAGCGGGCGGGTATCTTGACATGGCGCAGCAGAGCGATCATCGTGTGCGCAAAGTCCTGGCAGACTCCTTTGCCGCTGATAATCGCCTCATCAATCGGCGAGTCAACGCGCGTGGAGCGCGGTTCGTAGTCGAAGTAATCGAACAGCCTCTGATTCAGCTCCTGAACCAGCATCAGCGGATCGTCGCGCCGGGTAACTCCCATCTGCTTTGCCAGCAGAGTCAGCGCGGGAGTTTCAACGGCAAAGGTGGAAGGCAGCAGCATCTCCCAGTAATCGCCTTCCTCAACCATTTTGTCCAGCGCATTCCAGGCGTCGGGCGATAGAAAGCCGGGCACATCGGGCAATTCCTGCTGCTCGATAACAGACTCGGCGACAATGACTAACTGGTTGTGCTCGCCGGGAATGTCGAAGTGCTGCACAGTGTTGCCTTGGTGGTCGCGATAATTGAAGACGCGGCAGCGCGGACTCACCGAGAGCGAGTAATTCAGGCAGTGCTGGTTGGAGTCCGAGCGCGGGTGCATGCGTGTCTCCATGATGCTCTCGCTGATAGGATGCGAGTAGCGGAAGCGCGTCAAATGGCGAATTGAATAAAAGTTCATGCTCGCTCTCCTCCATAAAACCTCTGAAAATATCAACAGAACAATTACAAAAGCTGCTTTGTGTCAGGGCACGACTTTAGTCGTGCCGTAAAAAAATGAAAAATAAATGCGGGCTTTAGCCCCGGAGGTATCTCCTGCGAGATCCCATGAACTCGTTCTGAGATTTCTCTAACTCGCCAGTGCCGACTGAATCGAGTAATTCACATAGTAGCGGTAAATCAGTTCGTGAATGCGCAGGCATTGCTCGCGGATGTTATGCAAAAATGCCGAGGTGTCGCCGTGAATAATTTCGTCAATGGTGGTAAAGTCGAGCATCGCGTGCAGGCGTCCTATGCCGGAGATCAGCTCCGCAGGAGGCCGTCTTCCGCCGGTGCGCTGGATTGAGTCGATCGCCTCGCGCATGCTGTCCACGCAGTGCCGGATGGCATGAGGAAATTCGCGGTTGAGCAGCAGAAACTCAAGTATGCGCGCGGCGGAAACATCCGCCGTATAAACCTGGCAATAGGCTTCAAAGGATGTGCAGCAGCGCAGCAAACCGACTAACTCAAGATATTGATAGCCTTCATGCTCGCGCTCCTGCGGATGAAACAGATCCGGCTGATAAACCTCCAGCAGCGTGGCCGTGGCGTAGGCGCGCTCTATATAGCGGCCCAGCCGGATGAATTGCCATCCCTGGCCATGAATCATGGTTGAATTTGTAACTCCCTTGAAGAGATGAATGCCGTCTGTAATCGAAGACAGCATATCTCCTATGCTGGAGCTGAACTGCTCCTCTGCAAGCGGCGAGTGAATCTGATGATACAGACGGTTGAGGCGTTGCCATTGCTCGCTGGAGATTTCCTCGCGCACCTGGCGAGCATTCTCTCTCGCTCCGTTCACGCAGAAAGTGATTGCCGCGTGATTAAGATTGTCGAAGACCAGTTTATGGGCCATCGATTCGACACTGCCATTCCAATCTAGTCCGGCCGGCTTGCCGAGCGCGGCCACAAGCCGCTGCCAGCGCTCTCTTTCGCTGGCGCCGCCGGTGTCCAACATCAGGCCCATCGTCACATCGAGCTGGCGCACGGTGTTCTCCGCACGCTCCAAATAGCGGCTCATCCAATATAAGCTGTCGGCAACGCGAGATAACATCGTTTTTCTCCTCAAATTTAATGGAAACAATTTACTTAGCGCTCTTACATTCCTCTTCAGTGGAAAAATTGAGTATGGCGCTATTTACCTTTCCTGGAATTAGCTCCAATTCCTGCTTTGCATATATCGATTCATACTCGCGTTCTCCAAAGCTGAAAATAATAATTCTGTGGACAGTGGGCAAATCGAACATAATCTCGGATTTTGAGAGACGTTTCGATCTGGCCAACGCTGGAGTTAAATTCACTCGTTTCTCAAGTATGGCGTATGCTGATTCAGCCTTTTCGGGGCCATCCTCATTCATCCGACCTACACTAACTTCGTAGTCCTTTTCCAATTGAATGATTTCAGGCACCTTCGTCACATCAAAAACAGCGACGCTAACATCGACTGGGTGCATCAATATTCCCTGGGTGCATTCCTTTGTGTGGACGATAAGTTTGACTGATTGTGCTTGGGAGCCTCTTCCAAAAGCCAAAAACAGGAAACCAAGAAAAAGTACTTGAACAATCTTGCTTATTTTCATCATTTGCAAACTCCTTTGAACTGCATTGTATACATACTACTCCAGCACCCAGGTATCTTTGCTGCCGCCGCCTTGCGATGAGTTCACCACCAGCGAGCCTTTCTGCAAAGCCACGCGCGTCAACCCGCCGGGCACAATGTTGATCTTGTCGCCAAAGAGGATGTAAGGCCGCAGGTCCACGTGGCGCGGCTCCAGATGATTTTCCATCAAACAAGGCGCGCGCGAAAAATCCAGCGTGGGCTGGGCAATATAGTTGCGTGGATTGCCCTCGATCGCCCGCGCAAACTCCTCGCGCTGCTGCGCCGTCGAGTGCGGCCCGATCAGCATTCCGTAGCCGCCGCTCTCGCCCACCGCCTTCACAACTAACTTATCCAGATTAGCCAGCACATGCTGCCGCTCCGCCGGATCGCCCAGTAGATAAGTCTCGACATTATTCAGGATTGGATCTTCGTCCAGATAATACTTGATCATCTTCGGCACATAGGCATAGACCGCTTTGTCATCGGCCAGGCCCGTGCCGAAGGCATTGGTCACCGTCACATTGCCGGCGCGATATGCATTAAAAAGCCCCGCGCATCCCAGCGATGAATCGGCGCGAAATACCAGCGGATCACTGAAATCATCATCCACGCGGCGATAAATCACGTCCACGCGCTTCAGTCCGTCGGTGGTGCGCATATAAACGATATTGTCGTGCGTAACTAAGTCACGGCCCTCTACAAGGTCTATGCCCATCTGCCGCGCCAGATACGTGTGCTCAAAGTAAGCTGAGTTAAAGACTCCCGGCGTCAGCAGCACAATATTCGGTTCCGGCCGTCCTTCTGGAGCCAGCGAGCGCAGCGTCGCCAAGAGCAGTTGCGGATAATGCTCGATAGGCCGCACACCATAACTCGAAAAAAGCTGCGGAAAGGTCCTCTTCATCACACGCCTGTTGGTGAGCATATAACTCACACCCGACGGCACGCGCAAATTGTCCTCCAGCACAACAAACTCGCCGGAGTTCAGCCGCAACAGATCGGAGCCCACCACCGCAATATAGACGTTGCGCGGCACCTGCAAGCCTTGCATCTGACGCCGGTAGTGCTTGCAACTGTAGACCAGTTCGCGCGGTATCACGCGGTCGCTGAGAATCTTGGCTTCCGAGTAAACATCGCGCAAAAAAAGATTCAGCGCGGTGATGCGCTGCGTCAGTCCGCGCTCAATGCGCTCCCACTCCAGGGCAGTGATCAGCCGCGGCAGCAGGTCGTAGGGGAAGATGCGTTCCGTGCCCTCTTCGCGCCCATACACGGTAAAGGTAATGCCTTGCGTGAGAAACGAGAGGTCCGCCGACTGCTTGCGGCGCTGCAACTCCTCCGGGGGCAAACTGGCCAGAGTCTCGGCCAGCGCGCGGTAATGGGCGCGTACATCGCCGTCCGCCTGGCGCATCTCGTCGAATGCCTGATCGAGCGGATACTCTCCGAAGAGCGTATCCAACAGCAATGGATGGGCAGCGCTCATGAGGGCTTGCAGCTTTCCTTACCGCGAATTCAGGGCACGTCGGCGCGGCGGCTCATCAGCCGATGCCGCCAAAACCCTGTACTCAAGCTTTATCAGACTCGGCATAAAGGAATAATGAGGAATGAGCAACCCTGGAGACATTATCGGGCCTCTTGCAGTTTAAACTCAAGAAGCAGCGCTCAAGTGGCGTTGGAAAAAGGGCGGTGGATTCCCTCATAAAATCTGCATAATCAATACAATCAATCCACCATGAACGCTTTCAGCCCAGTGTCCTGAAGCTGAAATTCCTGTCATGATTCGAGCTGTCATTCTGAGCGACCGGAGCCCCAAACGTTCTTCAGTTTTCCGGTGTCCCCACGAACAGGTCTTCGTTCGTGGGGAGGAGGTTGGGAGTGGTGAGTCGAAGAATCTGCATTTTCCTGTACTGAATTCTGCGACCGGCTTCAGACTCAGGCCCTAGATTGTCTGCGTCGCAGAGTCAACGGTAATTGATAAAACAGCGCGCGCCCAGCCGAATTTGGATTTTGTGGCGTCGTATTCTTCCCCCTCCTTCAAAAATGCAGCCGTTCCTTTGATCAGAAAACCGGTTCCTGGGCCGTGTAACCCTTGCACCTTGCTGCTTCCTAATGTCACCAGTACCTGACTGTTGACTGCAATGTTAGCCTCTGTCTTGTGATAGTATCCAGCAGGGATCAACAAGCGACCATCGCGCGTGACCTGCACGTAGCTGTTCCAGGTATTCACCATATGCGGCCCATCCGCACCGAGCGTAGCAATAGCTACGACGCCGTCTTTCTTCAGCACTTCAAGCAAAGTTTCCGGAATGATCACTGCATATATCTCCAATTAATTCGGTTGATCGGTGAAAAAATCCCTCGCCTTTCCATCAAGGATGAGCGACAGGTGCTCAACTATCGATTGTACTTTCTGCAGTCATTCGCCGAGATAAATAATGTACTGCTTCTCAGAACTCATTGCTATTCTTCCGAGTTGATGAACGGGCCGCCTGCCGGGACGTGAAACGGTAGCACTTCCTGGCCGGGGTCTCCAAGAAACGGTCTCTGTTCTTGGGGTGATAACATGGGGTGAGCGTCCCCCAACGTTCAGCAGGAGTCCTAAAAAGACGGCGTTCAATCTCCGCACCCCATCTCACGCGCCACTCCCATCGTCATTACTCAAGTGTCAGCATGCGAAGCAAAATATTAAAACACGAATCCTTGTGTATTTGTGGATAGCAGTGAAAGGATAAATGTACGGTTGCTGCTGAGAGCTTGTTTGCCATATCAATTCCTGTCGATATCTTGTCTGTATCTTGTCTGTCAAAAGCGCAAGAATTCAATAATCAGAATTTGGCGAAATCGACCATGACCTCTGTGCGTGCGGCAATGGGCTGGCCCTTTTTTGTGGCAGGGAAGAACTTATACTGCCAGACGGCGGCTTCGGCCTTTTTGTCTAATCCAAAGCCGAGTCCGCGCCGAACGTGGACATCATTCGGCAAGCCGTCTGTTCCCACCATCACCGAAACGATGGCCACTTGTACCAAAGGATGCGATACAAATGGATCAGCAAAATCCGCGTCTACCGTGTGGATCGGGAAGGGTGGTGTGTACGACAAAGGGTTGTGGTGCTTATCTTCGAATTTCGATGCATCCGGCACGGGCAGATCTCTTTCGGTGATCAGAATTTCGGGAACAGTTTGGCTGCGGTTGGCGCGGTAGACAATGCGCACATCGATCCATACAGGCACAGGGTGATCTCCCAACTTGCCCGGTTCAAATTTGGATTGCTTTACCGCGGCAATGGCAGCCTGATCAAAGGCTTCGCCATGGGTGTGCAGTATTTGAATATGTGCCGGGATGCCGCTCGCGTCAATCACCATGGCCAGCACAGTCATGCCATGAATCGTTTTCACTGGTGCGCCAGAAGGGTACGGAACCTCTATGGTGCTCAACAACCGGGGCGCTGTGACCTCGGGGCCGGCATAGTACACACCATCCTTATCTGGAGCCTGATGGAGCGGGAGACGCGCAGATAGTGCATTCTGGACCAGGACAGCGATAGCCGTCAGCGCCAGTAGAACCCGTGCATATTTCGCTTGCCTCATTCGATTCTCCCTTCTGTATGCTTTGATTTCCAGGATCGCTTGGCTGGCGAATGCTATTTTGTGCCTTGCCAATTCATGTGTCGCGCCGCGGCCGATACGGCAAATGCATTGGCTTGCCTCCATGTTAGAGAAGGAGAGATAAAGAAAAGATAAAGACAGTTCGTCGTTCCGCAAGTTTATAGTTAGGAATTTTGACAGGAAAAATCTGGAAATATCGATCATGAATTAACTAAAATAGTGGATCTTTACGGATTCATCATGTAAGTATCATGCATCACTTATAACTTTCTGAAAAATATATACGGACTCTTTATAGACATGGCTTTAATGTCGATGTAAGACACTCCCGCTTGAGTATGGAGCGGCATGAGTGTCTCCCAAAAGCGTTCGTCATAAGACGCTATGCTACTTAGTCTTTTTGAAAACACTGCAAATTACTTGCGACTCCTTTATGTCGCTTTGCATAACAATTGGGGTGAGGTAGGCGGAAGCTACAGGTTAGCCATACTTCAGCGAAAGCCAACGCATTTTAGCCCAGCGACGCAAGACGTCGAGGAGGTCAGATACCAATGACGAAGAACTTCAAATCCGCCATAACCTTGGCAGTCTCAATCTGTGGTCTTGTTATACAGCTTGCGTGCCATGCCCAGAGCGCAACATCAACTCCCGACAGAACTACAGCTTTGCAGAGTGCGAAACCGGCGCCACAGGCCACGACTGCGACTGTGCTGCTTGCCCTGGCGAAGTCAGAGCAGCCGGCGGAGGAGTCCGAGGCAGCAGATGCCACCACCACGACAGCTCCAGACCCTTCTGTATCGGTTACTACGCCGCTCAAAGAGGATGCGGTCTTGAAAGAAATCACGGAGATGAAGGCCCGCATTGCGCTGCTGGAAATGGAACTGAAGACACAGCGCGGAGCCAGTGATGCCGCAAAAGCAGAGCAGGACGCCAATGCGATCCGCAAAGCTATAGCGGGCGAGAGCAGCAGTTCGATCGCATTTGCCCAGGTAACGGAACCGCAGACTGCGTCATCCGCTCCCGCAGTTGCTCCAGCCCCCGCAGCGGCTCCCGCGGCCCCGGAGATCAGCGCGGAGAGAACCACCAAGGAAGCTCCATTCCCAGGCGACTGGACCTGGCTGAACAGCAACGGTCATGCCGTGGACAGTCCGATGGCAACCAAATATTTCACGCCGGAGTTCCGCGCCGACGCCAACTATATTCTCGACTACAACCATCCTGCGGACGATACGATGGGCGGCGCCACGGAGAGCTTCCGTTCCGACGAGTGGCAGTTGGAGCAGCTCAGCATCGGCGGCGACATTCGTATCGACAACGTGCGCGGGCGTGTCCTCACCATGGATGGCTTGTTCGCCACCACCACGCCCCGCAACGACGGAAGCCCGAACCGCGGCCAGTGGGATCTGGCCGGCGCATACAAATACATCTCAGAAGGATGGGGAGGATATCACTTTGATGTGAATCACGGCCTGAATGTGGATGCGGGCATCTTCGTCTCTTACATCGGCCTGTTCAGTTACTATAACTTCGATAACTGGACCTATCAGCCTTCGTTCGTCTCCTCGAACACGCCCTGGTTCTTCAACGGCCTGCGCATCCAGTGGTTCCCCACCAAGAACCTCAAGATCGAGCCATGGATCATCAACGGCTGGCAATCGTATGCGAGATATAACGGCAAGCCGGGGTTGGGTGGACAAATTCTCTGGCGTCCCAAACCGTATCTGGATTTTGTTTGGAACAATTACGGCCTGGGCGAAGACGACGCCGGCTTCCCCGGGCGCTCGCGCATCCACGCCGACTATAGCGCGCAGGTCAAGGTGTATGACCAGCCTAAGAAGCTGCTGGACAAGATCGCCTTCACTATCACAGGCGACGCCGGCTGCGAATACGGCGGCGGACCTGCCTCGTTTGGCACCGCGAATGGCGCATTGGATAAAAACGGTCAATCTCCGATGAATGGCACCACCGACACCTACAACGGCGGCGTCAATTGCCATAACTCTCATAACGGCAGGCCCAAGCAGGCGTTCATCGGGTGGATGATGTACAACCGCTACTGGTTCAAGAAGGATAAGTACGCAATTACCCTCGGCGGCGGCCAGATGAATAACCCGGGGCGCTATCTGACTCTGCTGCCTCCAATCAATGGTGCCACTGCTATTAGCGGAACGCCATACTTCACTGAGAACGCGGGGGACCGCTCGCAGATGCACGATGGGACCATCACCTTGGACTATATGCCCAGCCAGTTCATCACCTTCACGATTGAGCAAGGCTACCGCTACTCTGATGTGCCTTACTGGACCGGCAAGCGCGGCAGCTTCGGCGGCAGCGGAACAGGCATCACGCCTCCTGGCGGCAACAACGGCTCGCCGGCGGATTACGCTTGCGCGAGCGGCGCCAGCTCTGGGATAGGCTATATCGCTCCAGACGGCACTGCGGGTCTCCCCGAAGCGGAGGTCGTATGCAATGGCGGGAATGCCGCAACCGCCAGCGCCGCCAATATCTGGTGGCCTGACCTGACAAAAAACCAAACCAACACCACGATTGCGGTCAAAGTTCGGTTCTAGCCGGATGGAATGCCAGGCCAAACGTTGTGGTTGCAACTTGACCAGCTGATTGCATGAGCAGCACCGGGATTTCCACCAACCCGGTGCTGTTCATGCTTCACTTAGGCTGCCGTGAAAGCGCGTTGCATAGCATTATCGTGCAATTGCGCTGCGCTTTCATTCTCATTGGCGCTCATTTTAGCGTCAATGCGAACAGTCGCGATTATCATGGTGCGATCGTGATTGTCGCTTATCAAATGCGATGAAAAAGCGCAAATATCCCCAATGAATTCTTGCTGTAATCTTCATGCAATTCTCACTTGAAATGAATAGCATGAAGTAAATCGCGAGTGAGATATGCGGAAAATCAATCGCTGTTAGTCGGAAGAACAGCCGGATGAATAGTGCGCCCTGGTAAGTTGCAGTTTTTGATGCATACGAATCATCTGCATTTCATTTGCGATTTCTTTATGCCGTTTCGCATGAGTATGAGATGAGGAAGCGAAACCAAGGTTATTCCTCGGAATGAATTTTGTGAGGCCGAAAGGCGCAAAAGGGGTGCGAGAGATCGTATGACAAACAAACTTCTTAATATAAGTCTGCTGCTCACGGGCCTGGCCGCATCACTGGTTATTAGTGGCTGCAAAACCGGCAAGGTCAATGCGGACGCGGAGGCGCCGCCTCCAGCCAAGGTGATCTCCGGGGTGGACGTCACCTTTTTCGCGGTCGATCATCCGGAGTTGTATCCGATCGTAACAGCGGCTGAATACCAGGCCCCTTCGCAATTGTTTGTGACCGGCACCGTGTTTCCAGATATCGCGCGCACTGTTCCAGTGATTTCGCTTGCCTCCGGCCGCATCGTGGACATCCGCGCTCGCCTCGGCGACACAGTCAAGAAAGGCCAGCTCTTGCTGCGTGTGCGCAGCGACGATATTTCGGGAGGCTTCGACGCTTATCGCAAGGCTATCTCCGATGAGCTGCTGGCGCGCAAGCAACTGGATCGCGCGAAGGTGCTGTACGAGCACGGGGCCATCGCTCTGGGAGACCTGGAGGTGGCGCAAGATGCCGAAGACGACGCCAAGACCACCCTCGATACTGCTACGGAGCATCTTCACCTTTTGGGCAGTGATCCCGAGAACCCCAAGGGAATTGTCGATATCTTCGCCCCGGTTTCCGGCGTGATCACCGATCAGGAAGTCACGAACGCGGCGTTCGTGCAGGCTTACTCTACGCCAAACCCATTCACTATTTCAGACCTTACCACCGTGTGGATCGTCTGCGACGTTTATGAGAGTGACATGGCCAACGTGCGCGTCGGAGAACCCACCGAGATCAAGCTGAATGCCTATCCAGACAGAGTTCTCAAAGGCACAATCAGCAACATCGGCTCGATTCTCGATCCCAATATCCGCACCGCGAAGGTGCGCATTGAAGTGGCCAATCCGGGCGAGATGATGCGGCCGGGCATGTTCGCCACAGCCACGTTGTACGGCAAGGAGAAGAAGACTTACACGGCTGTCCCTGCGTCGGCGATCGTGCACCTGCACGACCGCGATTGGGTCTTCGTCCCGGCGCAAGGGAAGTTCAAGCGAATTCAGGTCGTCAGTAGCGAACAGTTGCCGAACAATATGCAGGAGATCACCTCCGGATTACAGCCCGGCCAGCAGGTGGTGACCAACGCGATCAATCTCCAAAATGCAATCGACAATGAATAATGAATGACGTTCAACTCCTGGACTTGAGGAAGAGCCATGATTCGCAAACTTGTAGATTTTTCTCTTAATAATCGGTACGTGGTGCTGGCGGTTGGAGCGCTATTGCTTCTCTGGGGAGCGGTATCGTTTCATAATATGCCTGTCGAGGCTTATCCGGACATCGCCGATAATTACGTGAACATCATCAGCCAGTGGCCTGGGCATTCTGCTGAAGAAATGGAACAGCAAGTATCGGTTCCCGTTGAAATTCAGATGTTCGGGATTCCACATCTCTCGGTTGCGAGATCGGAATCTATCTTTGGCCTTTCCCTGATTACGCTGATCTTCGACGACCAATCGGTCAACGATTGGAACCGCTCGAAGGTGCTCGAACGGCTCACGCAGGTCAACATGCCGGCGGGCGTGGTTCCTCAAATCGGCACGGACTGGAGCATGACGGGCCAGATCTACTGGTACACGATCCGGAGCACAAATCCGGCGTATGACCTGATGAATTTGCGGAGCATCGAAGATTGGACTCTCTACAAGGAATTCAGGAAAGTTCCGAACGTGGTGGATGTGAGCGACTTCGGCGGCACCGCGCGCGAATATCAGGTACGTGTCGACCCGAATAAGCTCATCTCCTACGGATTAAGCATCAGCCAAGTGGAGAGCCAGTTGGCCAGTAACAACATGAACGCCGGCGGCAGCTTCGTCGAAGAAGGCTTGCAGCAACTGAACGTCCGTGCGCTAGGACTTTATCACAACGTGCAGGATATCGAGAACACCGTCCTAACGACTGCGCATGGTGCTCCCGTTCGCATAAAGGACATTGCGACCGTTGAGTGGGGCCCTAAAATTCGATTGGGGCGCATGGCCAGAGCCGATCATCGTCCGGACGGCGTCATTGTCGATGAGCCCGACGTTATCCAAGGCGGCGTTCTGATGCGCAAAGGCGCGGAAGAAGGCCCCACGCTCGAGGGAATTCACCAAAAGGTGGACGAACTCAACAACCACATCCTGCCTGTGGGTGTGAAAATCGTTCCCATGCTCGACCGCAGCGATCTGCTGCATTTCACACTGCACACGGTGCTGCACAACCTGGGCGAGGGAATGATCCTGGTAACGATCATTCTCTTTCTGTTTCTCGGCAATGTTCGCGGAGCCTTCATCGTTGCGCTCACCATCCCATTTGCGTTGCTTTTCGCATCCATCTTTCTCAACCTTAGTCATATCCCCGCAAACCTGATCTCACTTGGCGCGCTCGACTTTGGAATGGTTGTGGACGGCGCTGTGGTCATGATGGAAAACATCATGCGGCACTTGAGTCATGCTCACAAGAACGGCTCAGCCGAGGCTGGCCGCATCACGATGAGTATGAAGACGCCGGTAGAGATGATCCGTGATGCAGCCCACGAGGTCCAGCGGCCGGTTTTCTTCGCGATTGGCATCATTATCACCGCCTATATGCCGATCTTCACGCTGCAACGAGTCGAAGGGCGATTGTTCCGGCCCATGGCCTGGACAGTCGCCTTCGCATTGCTTGGCGCTATCGTATTCTCCATATTCCTGGTGCCGGTGCTGGCTGCCTTCTTATTCCCGCATGGTGTCAAGGAATGGCGCAACCCGGTGATGGAGTTTCTGAAGGATAAGTACCGGAGTGTAGTGAAGTTGGCGATCGAGAACCGCTGGATCACGGCTGGCGTTGGATTGGCTTCGTTGGCCCTCGCTCTCTTCCTGACCTTCAGCGGCATCATTGGCTCGGAGTTTCTGCCCCACTTGGACGAAGGCGCCATCTGGGCGCGTGGCGCAATGGCGAACAGCGTAGGCGAAACAGAAGGCACGCGCTTCACCCAGCAAAGCCGCTATATCTTCGCTTCATTCCCCGAGGTCACCAAGGTAGTCTCGCAATCCGGAGCGCCTGACGATGGAACCGACACGGGAGGATTCGGCAACACGGAATATTTCATCGACTTGAAGCCCAAAGACCAATGGCGGCCCATCTTCCATCAGAACAAGGAGGAACTGATCGCAGCGATGGATCGCGAAGTGGAGAAACAGCCAGGGGCTTTTTGGAATTTCTCCCAGCCCATCGAGGACAACATGGATGAAACCCTTACCGGCACGAAAGGCGGACTGTGCGCCAAACTTTACGGGCCGGAGTTGGACGTTCTCGAAGAAAAGGGCGAAGAGATCAAGGATGTCATGGCCAACATTGACGGAGTCAAGGATTTGGGAATTCAACGCGATACGGGCCAGCCGAATATCGATCTCACGGTTGATCGTGTTGCGGCTGCGCGCTTCGGCATCAATGTTGCCGATATTCAGGACGCGATACAAACCGCAGTGGGAGGTAATTCGGTCAGCCAGGTGCTGCAGGGGGAGGCAGTCTACAACGTGGTTGTGCGCTATCTGAAACCGTATCGTGATACCAAGGAAGCAATCCAGAATATACGGCTTCTTTCTCCCTCGGGAGAGCGCGTCGCGCTGGCTCAGGTGACCAAAGCCCAGGTTCGCGATGACGCCTACGACATTTACAGGGAAAACGGCTCCCGCTATGTGGCCATCCGCTTCGAGGTTCGTGGGCGCGACTTGGGCACTACAGTCAAGGAATCGATCGACAAGATTGCCAAGAATGTGCAGTTACCACGCGGATATCACCTCGAATGGTCGGGAGAATACGATAGCGAAAAGCGAGCCGAAGCGAGGCTGCTCTTGATCCTGCCACTAACAATCTTTTTTATCTTCATCATTCTCTACGCCATGTTTCGTTCCTTCAAATGGGGACTGCTGATAATGGCAAACGTAGCCATGGCGCCCGTAGGAGGATTGCTCGCCCTCTATTTTACCGGCACATTCTTTAGCGTATCTTCCGGTGTCGGATTCCTGGCGCTCTTTGGCGTTTCGGTTCAGACGGGCGTCATCATGCTTGAATACATCAATCAGCTTCGAGCACGAGGCTACACCCCTGCGGGAGCAGCGATAGAAGGCGCTGTCTTGAGGCTTAGGCCCATCATGATGACGATGCTGGTGGCGACTCTGGGACTGCTTCCCGCTGCGATGTCGCACGCCATCGGCTCCGACTCGCAGCGCCCATTTGCCATCGTCATTGTGGGGGGACTTATGACAGCTCTTCTGTTGAGCATCTTCCTTCTGCCCACATTGTATGTCTGGATTGCACGAGAAGGGGACACGCTCCCGAAACCGGAGGTGGCGAATGAAGCCGTCTAAGCTAGTATCTATTCTCACGCAAACTATCGGCAGTTGTGTTTTGTGCATTCCATCCCTTGCGGTCTCCGCGAGAGCGCAGCAGGCGCTCACTTGGGACCAGGTAAAAGCGAAGTTCGAGATGATCAATCCGGTCTTGAAGGCGGATGCGGCCAATGTGGACGAGATGAAGGCCGAGGAGATTACCGCTTTTCTCCGCCCCAATCCGCAATTCACTTTCTCGGCGGATGGAACTCAGCTCACGCGCCGTAATGGGGTGTGGCAGCCATTGGTTGGAACCCAGTATCAGCCCAATTTCAGCTACCTGCACGAGCGCGAGCGCAAGCGCGAACTGCGCTTGGAGAGCGCCAAGGAAGGCACAGAGATTACTCAATCCCAGCACATCGATTTGGAGCGTAATCTGGTCTTCGGCCTGCGCTCGGCCTTCGTGCAGACTCTCCAAGCCAAGGCTGTGCTGGCCTTGGCCAAAGCCGATCTGGAGTACTACGACAAGATCATCGAGATAAGCCGCGCCCGCTTCAACGCTGGCGACCTGGCCAAGATCGACTTGGCGCGCATCGAGCTTCAGCGCGTGCAATACGAGTCTGAGATCGAGACCGCAATCGTCAATCTGCGCCAGCAGAAGATTCAGCTGCTGCTCTTGCTCGACGACCGCACGCCGGTTGATAAATTCGATGTAACTGGACCCTTCGAGTTAGGCCCGGACCTGCAACCGCTCGACGATTACCATCAGATTGCGCTGGACAATCGCCCGGACCTGCGTGCGGCCATCCAGACCATCGAGCAATCGCAAACCAATCACAAGCTCGCTGTCTCCAATGGCTCGACCGATCCAACCTTCGGCGCGTGGTGGACGCACAATCCGTCCTTCAATAATCCCAACGACTATGACACCCTCGGCCTCAGCGTCAGTATTCCGCTGCGGATCTTCGACCGTAACCAGGGCGAAAAGAAGCGTACGCTGATCGACATCGACAGAAGCCAGCAAGCCGCCGAGGCAGCCAGGGCGCAGGTCTTCAGCGACGTGGACAATGCCTACGAGTTAGTGCGAAGCAATATCGCGCTGATCAAGCCGTACAAGGCGCAGTATCTCGATCAATCGTTATATGTGCGTGACACTGTAACCTTCTCCTATGAGCATGGAGGGGCTTCGCTGATGGATTTTCTCAACGCGCAGAGTGACTACCGTGTGGTTCAATTGGCCTATCTGCAGTTGATCGGCTCCTATATGGCGGCCGCCGGGCAAATGAATCTTGCTGTGGGGCATGATGTCATTCAATAATGCTTCCAGTTCTTGTCAATTGGACTATCTTCCAGGCGAATTCAAATACGGGGATAGAGAGGTCGAATCTATGAAAAGACATGAAGTTCGAACCCGCATCGAGGAGGCTGGCATACTGCCTTCTGTGCGTGTAAATTCGCGGGAACTCGCGCGATTTGCAGCGGAGACCGTCTATTCGGCGGGTATCCCCGTTGTCGAGATTACCATGACCACTCCCGGCGCGCTGGATGTTATCGACGACCTTGCAAAACGCTACCCGGATTTGGCGGTGGGCGCTGGCACTGTACTCGATGAGGAAGCGGCGCAGTCCTGCGTCGAAGCCGGAGCAAGATTTTTGACCAGTCCGGGATTTGTTCCTGAAGTGACCGCCTATGCCAACAAAGTGAATGTTGTGGTGCTGCCGGGAGCCTTGACTCCCACGGAAATCATAGCTGCCTGGAAAGCCGGCGCGGACCTTGTCAAGATATTCCCGACAGGTCATATTGGCGGCATCCAATACGTGCGCGCCCTCAAAGTACCGCTTCCACAAATCCCATTGATCGCTACAGGCGGAGTGAATCAGTTGACGGCCTTCGACTTTATTCAGGCCGGGGCAACCGCTATTGGCCTAGGGGGAGAATTGTTCCCCAAGGAGGCTCTGCACTTCCGTCAGGTAGATCGCATCCAAGAACTGGCGAAAAGGTTCCTTGGCTTGGTGAGAGACGCGCGGGCGCTGCGGGACACTTACTACTGATCTGTATCTTTGATTCTTTCATGCAGAGAGAAAATCTTCGAAAAAACAATTTCATTCCTACCATTCTCTTCATGCGCCCCTCATTTTTTCTGCCTAGTATCAAAGCATGGGAGGTATCAAGCACATGAATCGCAACCTATTCGCAACATGCATACTGGCCCTCGCTTCCGCGGGTATCGCCAGCGCACAAGTCACTGCCTCTTCCCCGGAGACTGGCACCCATTACACCGTGGCGCAGGTAAAGGAACTGAAGCGCACCGCGCAAGCACCCGCGCAATACGCGGTGCTTGCCAGTTACTACGGAGCGCAGAAGGCGGACTATCTTCGCCTTGCCGCGGAGGCGAAAAAGGAGTGGGTGCAGAGGAGCCAGAATGTTACTGGCGGTTTTCTCAAGTACCCAAGGCCGGTAGACTCGTCACGCAATCTTTACGAGTACTACCTGTACAAGGCATCCAAAGCAGAAACGCTCCAGGCAAAGTACAGCCAATTGGAGACGTCCAGTACACCTGTGAACGCTGAGTAACATATTGCATTTCAGTGTGTTGCCTGAGAAGCATCCTTGAGATCGCTGGCCGGCGGGGAGCGCGGTTGATTGATCCGCTCCCCGCTGTGCTTATATATCATACAAATGAAATCCTTATAGTATCTTCACGACACTCCAGTTAAGCTATAGCTTGCCTGGAAATCCAGTTCAACAAGGTACAAGTCATATGACAAATCCAGTCGTGCTGGAACAGGCGCAACTGCCGCGAAGACTTCGGACTCTGGCGCAGTGTTTGACCGCCAGTGCAGCCCTCGCATTGTTAACCTATGGCGGGTTTGTGCTTCAGATCAACCTGCTGACGATCAGTTTTCTTTATCTGCTGATTGTTGTGGCCGTCTCGTCCCGCTTTGGATTCTGGCAGGCTACTTTTGCTTCAATTTTGGCAGTGCTCTTGCTTGACTATTTTTTTGAGCCTCCCCTTTTCAGTTTTGAAGTTGCCAACTCTGGGATATTTGTTGCGCTTGTAACCTTCGAGGTAACAGCGCTCACAATCAGCAGATTCCACGGGCGGGGAATGCGAGAGGCAAAAGAGGCGGCTATCAATCGCGCGGAGATGGAGAAGTTGTATGAGTTGAGCCGCAGTTCGCTTCTGCTGGATTTGCGCCAGCCGCAGGGACCGCAGCTTGCTGTGTTGATCCATCGCATATTCAACGCGCGAGCAGTGGCCTTGTTCGACGTGAACATGAGCCGCCAGGACAGGATGGGTGAATGGGAGGCGGGCGAAGAAGATCTGGCCAGGGAATGTTATTTGCGCGATGCTTCGCAGGATGACGCGAGCACCCAGACTTGGCAGCGCATGCTGCGAGCCGGAACTAAGCCTGTGGGAGCATTGGTGGTGCGGGGCGAGATCAGTCCTCTCGTGGTTGATGCGCTCGCATCTCTTTCTGCAATTGCCATGGACCGGCATCAGTGGTTCGACAAGGAAGAGCGAACTGAAACTGCGAAAAAGGATGAACAGTTGCGTGCGGCGGTGATGGATGCGCTTGCGCATGAACTTAAGACGCCGCTGACGGCGGTTCAAACGGCCAGTTCCGGCTTGCTTGAGCTGGGAGGTTTGACAGAGCCGCAGCGGGATCTGGTGACGCTGATCGACGGGGAAGCAGTGAGGCTCAACAAGTTATGTACACAGCTTCTGAAAGCTGCCAAACTGGAGGCGAAGCAGGCAGGCCTTCAAACTGTCGACATAAAGGTGATTGATTTGGTGCATGAGGTGTTGGCTAGCCATCCCGCAGATGCTGAAAGGAACAGCATTCGTGTTGTCGTAGAGGATTCTTCTATGACAGTACGCGCGGATCGCGAACTACTTGCAATGATTCTGACTCAATACATCGACAACGCCCTAAAATATTCGGCTGTTGGGACGCCAATTGAGATTGATGCGCGAGCGGGCCATAACGAAGTTACGTTTTCCGTTCGTAATTTCGGATCCGTGATTAGGATTGAAGACAGGGAGAGGATTTTCGAGCGATTTTACCGGTCATCTGAGTTTAAAAATGCAGTTGACGGCACTGGTATTGGGCTATCTGTAGTAAGGAAGGCAGCTGAGGCTCATCATGGGCATGTGTGGGTTATCAGCGATAATCAAGAGGGAACTACATTCTATTTTTCTCTTCCCATGGAAGCGAGGAGGACGCATTGAATACGGAGCAGCCGAATGCTGTGCAAGGCACTATTCTCGTAGTGGATGACGACGCATCCACACGGCGAGCATTGCGTGTGACATTGACGGGCATGGGTTTTACGGTTGTGGAAGCAGCTCGCGGAGAGGAGGCGCTGTCATTGGCGCGCGTAACTTGGTTCGATGCCGTGCTGCTGGATGTGGATATGCCGGGCATGGGCGGAGTTGAAGCTTGCCGCCTTATCCGGCGGGCGGTGGCGCGCTTGCCGATCCTGATGTTGACCGTTATGGATAGCGAGGACGATAAAGTGCTGGCGCTTGACGCCGGCGCCGATGACTATATCACGAAACCGTTTCAGGTACGGGAGTTGACGGCGCGATTGCGCTCGGCAGTGCGCAGGAGAAATGCTCAGGACAGTTACCGTGACTCACCGATTCGCCATGGCCAGCTCGAGTTGGATCCGGTGAAATACAGGGTGCTGAAGAGTGGGCACGCGATTCATCTGACGCCCAAGGAATTCGAGGTTCTGCATTACTTGATGATGCACGCGGGCGAGCCGATTCCGCACGCCCGTCTACTGAAGTCTGTATGGGGGCCGGAGTATGGGAACGAATTGGAATATCTCCGCACATTTGTCCGCCAACTTCGCAAGAAAATTGAAGACGATCCAAAGAACCCGCAGTATTTGTTGACAGATGCATATGTTGGCTACCGATTTAGCGAGCTGCAACAAGAATCTTGAGAGGTGGCGCGCAGGCCATCTGAATGCGCGAGCAGCTGAAAATGCAGAGAATTCAAATAATCAATGATCGAGTTGGAATATGTTGTCAGCGAAAATCTCAATCCAGGTCCGTTCACCATTCCACGCTGGATGATAAAGTCCGCCCGCATCCACTATTCTTACCTCATGCTTTCTTGATTTCGTAACACTTCTGCGGCGTTTGCGAGAAAGATCATGTGCACTTAGTTGCTTTCGTGGTCGCTACTCTGCGCGGCTTGCATTCCTTGAGCGCTGATGCTGACGGAATCCGCTTGCTGGCTTCGGTCGGAAGTTGCAGCGGCGGGCGTTGAAACAGAAAACGCAGGGGCTGAGTTAGTTACATGCGCCGCGGCTGTTGGGGAGGGTCCTGAGATAGCACACATCTTTGGAGGTCCTCCTTGACCTCTCTTTCTTCATCGGCCTTGCGCAAGGGAGGATAATGAGTGGCGCAAAATGAGGCGCGAATTTCTCGTTCTCCGGGCGAAGCCCAGGCAGCAATGCATAGCGAGATGAACAGAGCAAGCGCGAGGTAGGGGCGCAACTATCAGTTGCTGTCGCCGTCGTTATTCGTATCCTGGTAGGACTGATAGGCCTGCTGAGCGGCTGCGCTGATGGTGACGGTGTCGGAGGAAGTGGTGCGGTCGCTGATGGTTTGAGCCACTGCGCTCGCGGCCATCGGCGGTGGAGGAGAAATGCTGCTCATGAGCGCCTGGATCTGGGGCGCGTATCCTTGCAGAGCCATCATCATGCTTGGCGGTCCTCCTTCTGAACCGTATCTTGCTTATCGGCGGGTAGGGACAAAGCGTGATGGCCAGCACAAATCTAGGTGACGCAGCACCAGCTTCAAGCCCATTTCAGGAATGAAGCGTTTTGGCGTTCTCAATTGGAACCTGTAATCGCGCGGTTCGGTGGCGAAGTTCGATAGGATGATTGGCCGCACGCACGCTACCAGACAGCGCGAGGATAGTGCTGACGGATTGATTCATCGGCAGAGATAAGCCAAGCGAATCCGTTGGCCTTGGCGTTGGCGACGATGAGCCGGTCGAAGGGGTCGCGAGTCCACTTCTCGTCCAGAGCGGCGGCGGCAACAGTTGTAGAAGGAAGATCGCAGAAGCGCAGGTTGATTTCGTGTTCAACCTTCTTGAATAAATCAGGAGCAGTCAATCTCGTTCGTCCGAGTTCATGCAGGTATTCGAGTTCGAGATAGGCCATTGCGGAGAATAACAACTCTGATCTTTCAATTAGGCTGCGAGCACTTGAACTCAGGCGATTGACCTTGCCCGCTGCAAGCCAAAGGACGATGTGCGTGTCGAGATAGGCAATCAAAGGTTGGACCAGTCCTTCTCCCATTCCCCTTCCATCTCAGCCAGCCAGTCAGCCTTGAAAGCCGGATCATTCATGTCGAAGTTGGGATCAACCATGACTTCCATCGGCGTAATTCGGCTCAAGCGGTCGACGGGCTTGCCTTCCGGAACGATCTTCAGGCGGCGGCCCTTGTGCGTGAACCAGACTTCGCCGCCCTCCAGCGCCTGATTGGCAAGCGAGAAGATCTCACGGCGAAATTGAGTAATCGGGACTTCCATGGAACCAGTGTATCACGATGTACTCCTTTGAGCGTACATCATGTACATCCAGCGCCAATGCAAAGCCTCTGTGCAATTCTCCCCAAGAGCGCTTACAATTCTTGTGGAAAGAAAATGGCCAAGAAGAAGGAACAAGCCGAACAGATATTCGAAGTTGCCTGCCCGGATTGCGGGGCGATGCTGCGGATGGACCGCGACACCGGCTTGGTAGTGAGCCACACTCCGGCGCCGCGCAAGCGGATGTTCGAGGATCTGGAGACGGCAGCCAAGGCGATGCGCGAGCAGGATGAGCGCAAGGAGTCGATCTTCCGCCAGTCGGTCGAGGCGGAGAAGAACAAGGAAGACCTCTTCGAGAAGAAGTTTGCCGAGGCGCTGCGCAAGGCCAAGGATGCGCCCGAGGGCAAGCCCTTCCGCGAGTTCGATCTGGACTGACGGCCGGGGCGCGGTAATCCAAGGTTTGCACAACCGTCCGATCTTGCTTGCGCTGGGCGGTCGGAGTAGCGTAAGAATGAATGTACGAATCCCGTGACCGCGGTCCGGGGCAAAAGGAGAGTACGATGGCGGTTGTCCCCCTTTCCAAGCCGGTGAGCGAGTCTCCAGCCAAGCTGGAGCTTGTTGAGAATGAATGCATGAACTGGGTAGGCTTTGCGGCGGGCGGGAGTCTGGTCACGGCCGGATTGCTGCTGCTGGCCGGCAAGCAGAAGGCCGGCATGGTGGCCGCTGCGGCAGGCACGGCCTTGGCCCTGCTCGACCAGCAGGAGACGCTGTACTCCTGGTGGAATGAGCTGCCCACCTACATCGACCAGGTGCAGAGCGTGCTGAGCAAGGTGCAGGACACGGTCAACGAAGTGGCCGTCAAGCGCGAAGCCCTGCGGCGGGTTCTGACGCAGTAACGCATTCTCCCTGACGATAAAGAGGGTGGGTGTCACCCACCTGCCGCGCTTCTGTCCCTACACTTAGAACAAGAGAAAAGCAGCGTTGGTTCGTTCATCAGCTTCCGGAGAAAAGCGAAGGAAAGGAGTACGCACCCCGAGGGGTGGGTAGGATTTTATGGGGAAAACTTTTGCCGAGAAAGCGGCTTGCTCCCTGTTCCTTTCTGCTTATCTCACTTTTTCTCTCCTATAGTATGCAGGAACGGGGAATAATTATCGGCAAAGTTCTTGAAGAAAAAGGCAGCGGGGTGAGGTTCGTGGTTCCCAGCTTAGAAAATCCGGGACAGATGCATAAACATAGACTTATCTTATTGATTTTATGGGGCATAATTCCCCCGCTCTTGCCTGCGGAAGAATGGCTAGTTTGGACGAAATCTAATTTCAGATATAGAGATCTTTTGACAACATTTGTAAGTGCTGCTATCGTACCTGCATTTCCATCAAGATAGGAAAATCTGTCCCGTTCAATTTGATCTTCAGTTCATTGGAGGCTTTCTAATGAAGCATCTCTTGAATCAGCACGTGTATTTCGTATTAGCTTTTGCTGCTGTTTCTAATCTTGCAGCGGCGCAAACCGGTTCAATATCTCTCACGAATACGCCTATGCAAGTTGCGCGGTCATACCAGACGGCTACAACCCTGAACACCGGTGGAATCTTAATTGCCGGTGGCGAGGGAGTAAACGTGTTGCTGGAGTCTTTTTCCCTATCCACTGGTTCCTTCCAATCCGCCGGATCAATGATGGTGGCGAGAACACACCACACCGCTACTCTGCTTTCTAATGGCACCGTTCTAATCACGGGAGGTATCGATGGGAACGGCACGACCTTAAGCTCTGCCGAAATATACGACCCGATTAGCGGCACCGCAAGGTACACGAGCAATGGACTGACGCCTACCGGAATGAACTCCGCGCGTTCGGATCATCGAGCCACCCTCCTGCAAAATGGCAAGGTGTTGATCACCGGCGGTGTAGATGCAAACGGCGTAACTCTTAACTCCGCTGAAATTTACAATCCCGGTACTGGATCATTCACAATTGCGGGCAACATGCAGCACAGCCGCTCTTTGCACACCGCAACCTTATTGAACGACCAGCAGCATCATGTACTCATTGCTGGAGGAGCCAACTATAGTGCACAATTAGCTTGCAGCACTGTTGCATTTACGAATTCCTGTTCTCCCGTAACCTGGACGAACGGCGAGCCATCAGCAGAGCTTTATAATCCTGTAACCGGCCAATTTACTTCTACCGGCAGCATGCAGACAGGCCGATGGAATCATACGGCCACTTTATTGAGTAATGGTCAGGTTGTCATTCTCGATGGTGGCCAGACCAGCGAGCTTCAGGTTTTTGGGCCGTATGGATATCCACGCGGCCAATGGGTTGCATCTCAGACTGCTGAAGTTTACGATCCTACATCCGGCATCTTTCTTTCAGGCGGCACGCTGAATACCGGTCGCTCGGGTCACACAGCGACACTACTCGCAAATGGATTGATCTTTGTCGCCGGAGGTGAAGATTTAGTACCGGGCGATGCCGCAATCGCCGGAACCGAGATCTATAATCCAACCACGGGCATTTCAATTGCAGGCCCTAATCTGAGCATCGGGCGCGCCCACCATAGTGCAACGCTGCTCTCGAACAATGCCGTACTAATAGCCGGCGGGACCGATGCAACGGCGGAGATTTATTGGCCCAATGGCGTGGCCGTTACTATAGGATCGCAGCGAGTTGAGAGCTATAATTTGTCTTGGGGGTATATGTGGAATGGCTACTCTGGAGGCCCCTGTAACTCAAACTGGTATACGCAAGGAGTCACGTTTCCAAACGATTTCTATCTGGGAGAACTGCGAATTCCGAATCACAATAATGGCTATGGTGGAGGCTTCTATATTTATGAAGACACCACATCGACCATCTACGCTTCCAGTACCAGCTCAAACATCAATTTCGGCGATGGTGTGGCACATTTTTATTTTGCAGGTCCACTGATCCGAGTTGGACACACATACTTCTTTGACGGAGACCACGTTGGGCCTCCAGGCAGCAATTTCACAACAGGCGGGTATATGAATTGTTCTGCGTCGGTTTGGGATTTCTATTCCGCGCCTGCGCCGGCCGGCGCACAGCCCATTACAGTCCCAAATGTTCGTGTCATGGCTTTGCCAGGGCCGCCGGGGACAGCCAGCGTCAATGTTCGAGACGCGCAGTTAGATTCTACCGCATTGTTTCAACAAGATTTCGGGGCTCATGGAACCGTTGTAGGCGGACCTATATTTGGAACGGCCGATAATTTTGCGGGGAATTGGTGGCAAATACAATGGGATTCTGCTCCTCAAGATCAGGATAATCAACCTTTTGGCTGGACTGCCGGTTCATTCCTCGAACCAGCTGAAGGCGATGTGCCAACTCAGCCCGACTTTTCGAAATCTAACTGCAATTATGTCACGTCTCCAAAAATCTGTTATTATAGCAGTTCTAATCCTTTTTGGGAAGATGGAAATGCGCCGGTTAGTACTGGATCTGTCGACCAAAACGGAAACAACCAACTGAGCGGAGCATTGGGGAACTGCACCTGGTACGCCTACGGTCGAATTCTTGAGCTGGGGGCCAGTCCGACCCAGATGAGTATTTTCAACAATGACGCCTCCCTGTGGGCGACCGACGCACCATCGCCCTGGGTTGACAGCAATCCGACGGTCCATTCGATTGCACAGAGTGATCAACAGGATCATGTCGCAGTTGTTGAAAGTCTTAATGATGATGGAACGATAACTGTAACAGAGTCAAGTTACTGTGGTCCCGCTGACCCTCACGGCTGTAATCAAGCGACGAGCACTTGGAATTTCCTCTGGCGTAATCGCACTGTTTACGCATACAACTCAAACAAATGGTTTAGTAACTATATCCACGTTCCAATCAGCGGAGCACCCGCAATTCCGCCGACGGTGATCAGTTTCAACATTGCTCCGGCAACAGCAGGAAAGTTTGGAGCAACAATAATAGGCAAAGCGGGATCGAACACTCTTTCCTCGGTATCCCTTCTACGCACGGCAGATCTTACTGGGGCAACAGGGTGGAATGTTGTTGCGTACGGTTCCCCGACTTCAAGCTTCGTCAATATTCCTTTATACGATACGCCACCAGCGGGAACGTATCTATATGCCGCACAAATTACTGACAACGCGAATCAAGTTAGCCCCTTATCCTCACGGATTCAGACAACGATGGTCCCACTCATGGCCACTCTCACCAGTCCCGTGCAGAACGCGACGCTTGCCAGTTCCGGCCAGAACTTTACCTGGGCACCCGTCACCGGAGCCACCGGCTATGCCCTTTACCTGGGAAGCACAGGAGCTGGTTCGGCCAACATTTATAACTCAAAGACAATCACGGCATCCACTGTGACGGTCAATAACCTGCCAGCCAACGGCGAGACAATTTATGCGCAACTCTGGACCAATTCCAGCGGAGTCTACACGCATTCCGACTCCACGTTCGTAGCGCAGGGTCCGGCCACGCTGACATCTCCCACACAGGGCACTACTTTTATCGGCAACAGCCAGAGCTTTACATGGACCCCCGTTCCCGGAGCCACTAGTTATGCCCTTTACCTTGGAAGCACGGGCGCTGGTTCGGCCAACCTGTTTGACTCAAGAGCTGTCACGACTACCACTGTGACGGCCAACGGCTTGCCCGTCAACGGCGGGACAGTCTACGCACGACTCTATACCAATTTCAGCGGAGGCTCCGCGCACAACGACTACACGTTCACGGCAGGAGGCGGGGCCACGCTGATCTCTCCTACGCCGGGAACGATTTTTGCCGATACCAGCGAAACCTTCACATGGGCGTCCGTTCCTGGGGCCACCGGTTATGCCCTTTATTTGGGAAACACAGGCGCGGGTTCGGGCAACCTCTATGACTCAAGGGCCATCACGGCTACCACTGTGACGGCCAACGGCCTGCCCGTCAATGGCGAGACGATCTATGCGCGCTTGTGGACCAACTTCAGCGGAGTCTACGTGTACAACGACTACACGTTCACGGCAGGAGGCGGGGCCACGCTGATCTCTCCCACGCCGGGAACGATTTTTGCCGATACCAGCGAAACCTTCACATGGGCGTCCGTTCCTGGGGCCACCGGCTATGCTCTGTACCTGGGAAGTACGGGTGTGGGTTCGGCTAACATTTATAACTCAAAGGCCATCACGACTACCACTGTGACGGCCAACTACCTGCCCGTCGACGGCGAGACGATCTACGCGCGGCTCTGGACCAATTTCAGCGGAGTCTACGTGTACACCGACTCCACCTTCACAGCGAAGTAATTCGGCTCCCCGCCATGGCAGGCGGGGGGCATCTCAATCTACCATCCAGTCATTGTTTTGGTCAGTTTTAAGAGATCCGCCTTGGCGCTGAATGTGCTTTTCGCGCGCCACGCAGTCCTTTGCGGTATCCTAAACGTCTAAAGGGTGAGCGGCCGGATTCCCTACTACGGCTGCCAGGTGGTGTGCGTGACACGATTCTTTCAGCGGTTTGTCTTTGGGCTTTCCATCGCGATTTGCCTGGCTCTGGTCTCCGGCTTCATGCTGGGCGAGTTTGGGCTGCTGGGCGTGCGCGCCGGCGGGCAGCAGGATGGCGCCTACCGCCAGACCGATGTCTACCGGCAGGTGCTGGAGAGGATCCAGTCCGACTACGTTACCGAACCCAACATCAACGACGTGACCACGGGAGCGCTGCACGGCCTGCTGGAGAGCCTGGACGCCGACTCCAGCTACCTGACTCCCACCGAGTACAAGATCTACAAGGATCGCCCGGCAGGGGGCCTGGCGCAGGTGGGCATCACCGCCTCCAAGCGCTTTGGCTATGCCGTGGTGGTGAGTGTGCTGCCGGGTTCGCCGGCGGACAAAGAGCACCTGACGGACGGTGACGTGATCGAGTCGATTGGCGATCAGTCCACGCGCGAGATGTCTGTCGCGGTCATTCGCATGATGCTGGAAGGCAAGCCGGGCAGCCCGCTGACGCTGGCCGTGGTGCGCCCCGGCAAGCAGGACCCGGAAAAGGTTACGCTGACCCGCGCCGTGGTCGCCGTGCCTGCGCTGGCCCAGCAGCAGCTTGAAGGCGCGACGATCCTATCTCTGAAGCCGGGTGCGCTGACCGCGGCGCGGGTGGACGAGATGGCCGCCGCGCTCAAATCCAACCCTGGGCGGAAGGTGCTGCTGGACCTGCGCGACTCGGCGGGCGGCGACTCTGAGCAGGGCTTGCGGCTGGCCAACTTCTTTGTCAAGCAGGGCACGCTGGCCGTGCTGGAAGGGCAGAGATTTCCCCGGCAGACATTTACAGCCGATCCGGCCAAGTGCATCTCCGCTGCGCCGCTGGTGGTGCTGATCAACCGTGGCACATACGGGCCGGCTGAGCTGACGGCCGCGGCCATCGAAGCCAACAAGCGCGGCGATGTGGTGGGTGAGCGGAGCTTCGGGCTGGGCTCGGTGCAGAAGACCATTCCGCTGCCCGACGGCGCGGCGCTGCTGCTGACCGTGGCCAAGTACCAGAGCCCGGACGGCAAGAAGATTCAGGATGAAGCGGTGATGCCCACCGTGCCGGTTGGCCTGGCGGGGGGCGATGAAGAGGCCGATGCCGCGGCGCAGCCCAAGAGTGACGAGGTGCTGTTGAAGGCGATTGAAGTGCTGAAGACTGGCCACGCCGACCAGCCCACAGCGGAAGCGGCGCCGGTTGTCAGCGCCAGCACAACTCCGCCGCCCGCTCCGCCTGCGGAAAAGAAACAGCCCGGCTTTTTTGAACGGATTGGAAACTTCTTCCGCGCGATCTTCTGATTTGCAGGCAATAAAAAACCACCCGCGAATGGATGTTTTCAGCCATTCACGGGTGGTTTTTTATTGCGCAACCAAGTCAATTTCCGGCGGAGTGGGAGATCATCTCCTCCCACATCTAGCGCTCGTGCTTCTTCCAGTGGAGCATGTGGTGGTCATCGACGGTGATCTTGGCGGGCAGGGTGAGACCGCAGGTCTTGCAGATCAGCACTTCCTTGCCAATCTCCCAGTGGGTGCAGTCCTTGCATTTACAGACGAGAAGTTCGATTTGCTTTTTGTCGCTCATTTACAGCCTCCTGAATTCGTCTTTGACTTCGCGCACAAAATCCGTGAAGCGAGCCGTGGTGATGATGCCCGGCTGCCAGCACAGATCGCGATCAATTAAATTGTACTGCTTGACGATCCGCGAGCCGGGAGGGGTGGCGCCATCCTCGGCGGGGCTGTGTCCCATGAGCCAGAGATGATCGGCCACCGAGCAGGCCGCGGTCACATCATGCGTGACCACGATGATGGTATTCAGATCGTCCATGTCGGAGACTTTGGCTATCAGCTCGCAGGTCTTTTCCAGCATGATGAGGTCAAGGCCGGAAAATGGCTCGTCCATCAGCAGAAAGTGTTCGCTGCACAGAATCTGCTGAATGATGGCGCAGCGCTGGCGCTGGCCGCCGGAGAGCTGCGCGGGATAGAGGTTGTACTTGTCCTCCAGGCCGAACTCTTGCAGAAAGGTCATCACCTTGTCGCGGGCGGCGCTGGAGTTTGTTTCCTTTTTCCGCGCGCCCAGCATCAGGTTGCCGAGGATGGTCCGATGCTCAAAGAGCGGATAGCTCTGGGCCACCACGCCGACTTCGCCGGCCTGAACGGGACGATCAAAGCCGTTGACCGAAACGCGGCCGGATGTGGGCGGTTGCAGACCGGCGATGATGCGGAAGAGCGTGGTTTTGCCGCATCCGGAGGGTCCGAGAATGCCGACCACCTGCCCTTGCACGCGGCCCGGAACGATGATGTCCTTCACCTCTGCGGTGACGTTGCTCAGGATGGGGCGGCCATCGTACTCCAGAGAGACATTGTCGATCTTGAGGAGAGTTTTGCCGAAGCTGTAATCAGGAGTGGCCATTAGTTTCTCTCCAACGTCAGCGATGCGTAGGGGCACAGCATATTCTTGGCCAAACCGATGCCGTAATCCTGGAGCAGGCCGAGCAGCAGAATGGTCAACTGAATGGCGAAGACAGCGGCCAGGCGGAAGTGGTGGTTCTGGTCGAGCAGGATGGTGCCGACACCGCCCTCGGAGCGGACGATTCCCTCCACCATGGTCAGCATCATCCAGCCCATTGCGGCATTCTGGCGGAGCACGTCAAAGACCTGGTCGATCTGGCCCAGAACGATGACCTCCCAAACCACGCGCCACTCGCCCATGCGCAGGGTGCGCGCCAGGTCAAACTGTTCCTTGGGAATGCCGTTGATGACGTCGGCCATGCCGGTGACGAAAAAGACGCTTACGGAAAAGACCAGCAGGGAGAGCTTCAGTTCATGGCCGCTGCGGGCCATCAGCGTGAAGAAGAAAGTAAGGCCAACCAGCGAGAGAAAGCGCAGCTTGCTGAGCAGAGCAACGACGGGCCGGAAGAAAGGCATCACCGTGGCGTAGGCCAGCAGCAGCGTCACGATCGTCGAGACGGCGATGGCCTGAATATTAAGGTAGAAGCTGGTAATCAGCTCCGCGCCAAGGCCCTGCTCCCACAGTTCGTCAAAGGCGTTGATGACTTCACTCGGCTTGGGCAGCAGCACGAAGGGACTGAAGATCCATAACAGGATCAAAACAGCGATCTGAAAGGCAATCAGAGCGCGCACCGCGTTCTTGTTCAGAACCGCATTGGGTGAGAAGACAGCGACAACGTGATTCATGGTTTGCACACACTTCTACTTGCCGCCGCGTAGAGCGATGCGAGGCGAGTAAGTCAGTTCAGCGGCTTTTTCCGCGCACCATAGCTTGATCAGCGACTGGTACGGCACATCCATCTTGCGTGCATGGTTGCGGATGATATTAAGAATATCCTCCGGCATGCGCAGGCTGATCGTTTCAGTGGAGGGGCGCAGCTTGGGAAAGGTCACCAGCTTAGCCTTGCTCCAATCCACATACTCCGTACTGTCGTTGCCAGGAGCCTCCCAGAAGGCTCGCTCTTCGGCTTCGCTCGAAAACTCAGGAATGGGCTTCAATGGCTTGCGCATAGACGGCTCTCTCCCTCCTGCTCATATCTCGCGCGGAGATGGGTCGTATCAATGTCCCGTCTCCACGCTCGGTATAAGTGATTTGCAGCCAGCGATTCATGTCCGTTCTGCCCAGCGCGTGAAAACGAGCCTCTTGCTGGCTATGCACTACATCATCGGCCAGAAGCAGCGGCGAATTGAGAAATACCTGCTCGACCTCGGGCTTGGAAACGCCGTGCTTCTCATTCTTCCGGTCGTTTCCTTCGTCCCAGTCAAACCCTGAGTAAAGCATCCGCTTCCTCTGTATATGTCAGAAATATACCACAGGAAAGGTAAAAAGAAAAGAAATCGGGGAGGATCACACCTCCCCGCATTCAACTACTGCCCGATCTGCGTAATCTCGACTCTCCGATTGAGAGCCTTGCCGCCAGCCGACGCATTGGAGGCGATGGGGCTTTGCGAGCCGTGGCCGGAGACCGACTTGAAGCGCGAGTCCGGGAAGCTCATCGGGGCCACCTGCTGGAAGTAGCGCTTGACGGCCTGGGCGCGCTTTTCGCTCAGCGGCACATTGACCGCGTCGCTGCCGGCGTTATCCGTGTAGCCGTCGATCTGGAGAGCAAGCTGCGAGTTGATGGCCAGCGAGTCTTTCAGCTCGCTCAGCGTGGGCAGGCTGTCGGGCAGCGGCTGGTCGGAGCCGGAGGCGAAATTGATGTAGACCGCCTTGTGGCCCAGCACCTGGCCGCTCTGCGCTTCTTTGGCGTAATCGACCGTCTCCGCCGCCGCACCCTGCACGCCGCCGGTGTTCAGCAGCGCTTGCGCGCCGAAGATGAAGGAGGTATCGACGGCTTCCTTGTAAGGCGGAATGGGGCTGTCCTTGAAGAGCAGCGGATAATTCTCCGTGTCGATCTTGCCGAAGGTCTCGTAGGTGGCGCGCATATTGTTGTTATGCTTGCCGTCCAGGCCAAAGTAGTTGACGTTGTCTTCCAGGCCAAAGACCGCCGAGCCGCCCAGCATCTGGCCGGATTGCGGATCGCGGAAGCCTCCATAGTACTTGTACCAATAGTCGCCGGTCTGATCCTTATAGAGCGTGGCCGACATATCTCCGGCCTTGCGGCGCACGGCGTCAAAGGCCTTCACCTGATCGGCGGCCTGGAAGCTGGCGGCCAAGAGGCCCGTGACCTCGTCGCGATTGTCGTTGAAGAACTTTTTGATGCCCAGGATGACGGCCGGCATCTGCGAAGCGTACTCGTGCGAGGAGACGATCTTCGTAGTTCCGGGACGTCCATGCACAGCCTGCTCATCGCCGGGGGTCCAGGTGACAACGCCGTCGGGGCAAACGTTCTTGGTCTCGCCCGTCGGACGGCCATCCTTGACCACCTTGCGGTCCTCGCAGCGGTTGGGAATGAAGACGTCGGTCACGGCCTTGATGTAATCCTCGTCCGGCGCGGCAATCCAGTTGACCGCATCCGGATCATAGGTCTTCAGGTCGGGATTGTTCTTCAGGCCATTCGATCCCATGAAGTTGAGGGCGATATTCCAGTCGCCGTCGCGGATCACGCCGACCACAGTCTTGCCCTTCATGCTCTGCGGATTGGACTTCCACTCAGCCGGGCCGAGCAGCGCATCTTCGCCGTTGGACCGGCCCACCGCGCCGATGATCACCGCCTGGTACTCCGGCCCCAGCTTCTTCAGAATCGGATTCAGATTGGAGAGCCACTGGCCGCCGCTGTCGCCCATCACGACGATGGCCTCCGCTCCCTTGGAGCAGGTCTTCTCGCCGTCGTGGAGCTGCTTGGCGCAGTCGGTCAGATCGTTCCCCATCTGGGTGTTCGAGTCTTCGCGGTGCAGCGTCAGGTTCACGCCGTTCTTCTCCATCAGCGAACCCTTGGTCGTCTCCGGTCCACCATTGGCGTAGATCAGCGCGTACATAGCATTCCACTCCCACACATCGAATGTGATGTGCGTGGCCTGCACGTTGGCCGGAGCAGCGGTTGGATAAGGCAGCGCCTGCACATTGGCCACCTGCGCCTCTTCCTGCGGCGGAAGCGTCACGCGCGAGGCGACGATGGACTTCATGATCCCCGGAGTGGGAATCAGGCCATGCTGCATGGCGGTGCGCAGCCCGTAGACAACGCCCAGGCCCACAATAACTATCAGGACAAACTTCGCTTGCGGCTTCAAACGCGGCATTTCTTTCTTCCCCCAATGAATTCGATGAAATCGGGCATCCTACTTGAACATGTTGTCGTAATCGCTGTCGGGCTTGCTGCCGGAGGCGGCCACGCTAGCCAGCGTGCCCGGCATCCGAGCCGCCGGCGCCGGGGCTTCCATCCCCGGAATGTGAATCATGTCCGCGCCGGTGGACTGGTTGCCCGATGTGAGTAATTTCTGGTTGAACTCGGCAAATTTGGCCGCCGCCTCGTCCGCCGCCGCGCCGGATTCGATCTGGTCGTCGGTGAGCAGCTTGTCGGTATAGCGGGAGAACTCGCGAATCTCGCCCAAGGTGCGCGAGGTGTCGTCCTCAAGATATTCGAGGGCCATATCGACCATCTTCAACTGCTCTGGATTGCCGCGCAGCAGTTGCTGGCCCACGCCCAGCGTGGCCTTGGCGTCCAGAATCATCTTGCGCTGCTCGGCTAGGAAGTTGACCTTGTTCTCGGTGCGCTGAATCTTGCTGTCGGAGATCTGCGACCAGTGCTGGAAGGTCTTGAGCATCTTCCCCGTCTGATCTTCGAGCGCCTGCAACTGCTTGACGCCCTGCATCAGCATTCCGGCCTGCTCCAGGAAGGTCTGGCCCTCGAGTTGCAGCCGCTCTTTTTCCATCGGATCGCTGGCGGCGGCGGCTAGTTGCTGGGCTTTGGTGGCCTTGCGCCCCAGGCCGTTGATCTCGTCGGATTTGGCGGAGATGCTGCGCTGCAAGCGCTCATCGCTGCCGGCAAAGCGCTGCAAGGTCTGGTCCAAGGCGTACTTTGCCTTCTTCATGTCGTCGAGATTATTGCGCAGAATGCCGATGGGATCGGTCTCGACGACCCACGACGCAAAGAAACGGACGACGTTCTGGAAGAGATTCGAGACCGCCGTGCGGAAGGTGGGGTTGAAGACCAGCCACAGAATGGCCACCACCACCGCGCCCAGAATCGCCGCGTGAATCGTATCCTGCAAGAGCGTGATGATGAAGGGCAACAAGACGAACAAGCCGTATGCGCCGCCTAAGACAAGGGCCGCAAGAACGGCCATGCCAAACGGGCCTTCCGGCCGCTTCCAGAACGATTTAGGAGTGTAATTCTGAAGGTTCTGGGTAAAGTTGGGAGTCACTGGCGAAATTCCCATGGTAGTTTTTATCCTTTCAGCAAAGACGTATACAGCGCCTTCTGCTGTTCAAGTTCACTGGCGCGGCGCTGCACGGCCGCTTCAAACTGGCTCTGCGCATGGGTTGCCTTGCCCTGCGCATTCACCAGCTCCGTTGACAACTGCGCCAACTGCTGCTGAAGATCGGTAATCTGCTGGCTGATCTTCTGAATCTGATCCTGGCGTCCGGTTACTTCGCGTTGTGCAAACTGCTGCTCTTTGACGCCGAAGTTATCGTGCTCCTGCTGGAGTTTGGCCTTCAGCGTGTCGAAGGTGGAAAGGATCCCGTCTTCCGTCAGCCCCGCCTGCGCCGTAGCCTGAATCACCGCCGTCTTGAATTTGATATTCGACGGCATTACCGAATCTGGAATGGCCTTGAGCGGGTCGAGGAATTTATGGATCGTCGTGGCCGTCGGGGTGCTTTCGAAATCGGTCTTCGCGAGCAGCGTCTGGTAGACCGCGTCGCTGTCCGGCACCACTCCCGCATCAATCGGCAGCGCATACGGAGCCGGTGAAGCGGTGTCCACGGGCATCGCCGCCGGAGGAGAAAAGGAGGGGGCCGCAAACGCCGGGGCAGCGGGCGGCGGCGTATGCTGGGCCGGCGGCGCCGGTTCATCTTCAAAGGCCACTGACTTCAGAGTGTCGAGAAATCCATGCTTGCCGGTCATAATCCTCCATGCAACTTCCAACAGAAAGGCGGTTTCAGTTTTTCTTCAGTCGTAGGAATCCTAACCTATCCAGCATTGCGTTTGCAATGAAATACGCATATTCATTGCGCGCGGTTCCATTCAGCCGATTACACATTGCAATCGAAAATTATCAACTTATTGCAATATGAATGCAAAGCTGCTCAAGAAAAAACAAGGTAGCGCCGGCCTCCTGGCCGGCTGTCGCGTGGACCTCCTGGTCCGCGCCGCACTCCAGCAAAATGGAAGACACACTATTCCCGCCCGCATCATGGCTCTGCTATACTTCGGCCCATGGAAAACAGAACAATCAGCGACGCAGGCGGAACTCCCGGCGGACTGGGCCACTTTGCGCTAGGCTTCATCATGATGTGTATTGGCGGATATCTGCTGATCAATCAAGTGATGGTGGTGAGTTCATACTGGGGCTTCTTCGGAGGTAACTCCTTCGGCATCACGCTGCTGCCGATGTTATTCGGCATCGGCCTGCTCTTCTGGCGCGGCAACAGCATCTTCGGCTGGATTCTGACCATCGCCGGAGCTTTGTTTATCTTTGCCGGAATCATCGCCAACATGCACATCTTTTTCCGGCCGACCAGCCTCTTTGACACCATCGTGATTCTGACCATGCTGGTGGGCGGCCTGGGGTTGATCGCGCGCGGCGTTCAGCCGCATCATAAGCAGATCGGCGAATAACTTCTTCTGGATTGGTGATATCCGCCACGCCGAGGGTCGTTGATGTTTTGAAAGGGCACGACTTCAGTCGTGCCGCAAACCGCCCAAAATGAGCTGGGCTTCAGCCCCTGAGGGAAGTTTCTTCTGGATTTTCATCCCATTCGCGGGCATTGGTAAATGACCCTATTTGTGGCGGACGCCACTAACTTTCGGGCCTCGGCGCGAGTTGCTTGATCAGCCAGTTGATCGCCTCGGCCTGATTTTCGATTTTGATGCGCAGGCGGGCCGTGGCCAGCGGCATGGATTTGGGAAAGAGCGCGGTCATCTTTCCCAGCCGCACCAGGTCTTTTTCGGTGGTAATCAGGGAGTGGGCGCCGGCGGCTTGGGCATTGGCCAGCAGCTCGTCCAGCGCGGGTCGCGTATAGGTGAAGTGGTCGGGAAAGGCGAAGCGCGCAGCGATCTCCATGCCCGCTGATTCCAGGCCTTCAAAAAACTGCTCCGGGCGCGCGATGCCGCAAAAGGCAGCAACCGGGCCGGAAACCTTGGGGACCTCCATGATGCGATGCAGCAGCCAGATCGGCCCCGTCCAGCCCCAAAAGTGCAAGGCGACCTCCAGCTCCGGTTCGTTGGCAGGGATGGCGATGACGCTGGCGCGGCGGGCGGCTTCGAGCGGCTCACGCAGATTGCCCGCCGGCAACAGCCAATCCTGCCAATCGTGGCTGTTGAGCAGCAAAATGTCCACATCGCGGGCCAGTTGGCGATGCTGAAAACCGTCGTCGAGCAGATGAACCAAGCGCGGCAGAGGCAGCTCCGGCTCGCCGGGAGAATCTGGATCGGCGGAGGATTCAGCAGGAAAGGGGCCAACCTCTAGCTCCGGCTTGACCAGAACCATGGCGCTTCCCGGCTCGACTGCCTGATCCCAGTTCGCCGCTCCCGCAGCCACAGGAGGCTGCTCTTCCAGGAGCGCGCGGGCCGCGGCTTGCGCGTCTGCCGCATCCTTGGCCTCGGCCAGCAGGCCAGCGTCATAGCGTTGCGGCGCGACGTAGACTGGAACCTCCGCCTCGCGGGCCATCAGCAGCGGCTCATCGCCGTACTCGGCGGCGCTTCCCTCCTCCTCGACGCGAGTGGGCAGATCGCCCTCGCGGCCATAACCGCGGCTGAGAATGTCCACCCGGATGCCATGCCGCTCCAGCGCCCATGCCAGCGCGATGGTCAGCGGTGTCTTGCCCGCGCCGCCGGTGGAGAGATTGCCGATGCTGACGACCGGATAGCGCAACCGCCGCGCCGGCGCCAGCAAACTCAGATCCCGTAAGGCGAGTCCCATCTGGTAGAGCGGAACCAGCGGTAAGAGAAAGCGGCGCGCAAAAGCTGAATGGTTCATGCCTGGCGGTCCCCTTTCTCCCTTATCGGCTCCGAATGCGGAAGGATGGGTTGGATTTGGGCAGGAATGGCTGTGGAAAAGCTCGCTCCCTTCATCGTGCGGATTCCTCCACAAGCAGCTCCTTAAGGGCCTCGACGCAGCGGCCGGTGGCTCCGGCCTGGCTGTCGAAGACCTGCCTGGCGCGCTCCCCCATGGCCTGGGCTTCGCTCCGGTCGCATCGCAAATCAACAAGAACCTTCGCAAGGTTCTTGTTTTCGGTGATGCAAATAGCATCGTGAGCGATCAAATCCTCTGTAATCGCGCGGAAATTGAAATAGTGCGGACCCATCACGATGGGCACGCCGAATTGCGCCGGCTCCAGCGGATTGTGTCCACCTGCCGGAACCAGGCTGCCGCCGACGAAGGCGACCGAAGCCAGCGAATAGACCGAAGCCAATTCGCCGATGGTGTCGAGCAGAACGAATTGACCGCCATGAAGTGGCTTCAATGTTTCGACTGTCTGGTCCATCCACCCCGAACGGCGTACCCACGAAACGCCCGATGATTCCAGCAGCGCCGCTACGGCATTGAATCGCTCCGGATGGCGAGGCGCGACCACCATCACCAGTTGCGGATCGGCCTCCAGCATTTGCAGCCAGGCCTCCAGCAGCGCAGCTTCTTCGCCCTCCAGCGTGCTGCCCGCGACGACGAACCGCAGCCCATGAGCCAGCTCCTTCAACTGAAGAGTTGCCTCCGCTTCCTCCGCCGCGCGCACATCGAACTTCAGATTTCCAGCCACGCTGACCCGCTCTGGCAGGCAGCCGATGGCCATGAGCCGGTCGGCGTCGGTCTGGCTCTGCGTGAGCACGCGGCTCAGGCGGCTGAGGAAAGGCCGCCAGAGTCGGCGCAGAATCCGGTAGCGCGGCCAGGAGCGGTCGCTGATGCGGGCATTGACGACGGCGACAGGGATTCCGCGACGGTAGCAGTTGCTGAGCAGATTGGGCCAGAACTCGGTCTCGGCCAGCACCAGCAGGCGCGGCTGGAGCGCGTTTAAGACTGTCTGCACCGCCCAAGGCAGATCGAGCGGGCAATAAAAAACGCGCTTGGCTCCGAAGCGCTCGCGGGCCAATGCCTGGCCGGTGCGCGTGGTAGTGGAGACGACAATCAGGTAATCGGGCAGCGCGGCATCGAGGGTCTTGACCAGGCGGCTGACGGCCAGCACTTCGCCGACCGAGACAGCGTGGACCCAGATCAGCGGGCGCTCTTGGCGCAACTCCGGGCGAATCCGGCCCAGCCGTTCCCCTAGGCCCTCGCGGTACTTTCGTTTGGTGGCCATGCACCAAAGCCACCACGGCGCGCCCACCAGCAGTGCAGCAATTAAGGACCAATTGTAACAAAGCAGAATCATATCTTGATTCACGTGCCTAACCATCCAATGATACAGTCAAAGACAATGAGGATTGCTCGCGACCTTTCGCCGTTCTTGTTCTGGCTAGCGCTACCGGCATTGGCCGCCAATCACACTCCGCCGCCGGTGCAGCCCGCTACTGCCTTTGCCGCGGTCGAGGTCCATGACGACGAAAAAGTCGCCATCGCCGTAGAACCCTACGATACACAAGAGAAAGAAGCCATCTTTCGCGTTGATTATCTCGCGCACGGCGTGATGCCGATCCGCTTGATTGTGACCAACAACAGTGACCGTCCGATCAGCCTGAAAGAGGCGCGCAAATACTTCTATACCGCCGCGGGTGACCAGATTCTGGCCGCCGAGCCGGAGGATGTGCAGCGGCTGATGAACCGCAAGGAGCGCGAGGGCGGCAAGATTCCCATGCCCAACCCGCCCCCCCCCATCAAGCTCAAGCCCAAGGCCAGCGTCAAGGAGATTGAAGACGACTTTAACACCTTCGAGTTCAGCGCTCTGGTGGTCGAGCCGCATACGACCCGCGCGGGCTTCCTCTTCTATGATGTCTCCAGCCTGGAGCATCCGCTGGAGGGCGCCAGCCTGCACCTGCGCAAGCTGCTCGACGCGAGCGGCAATGAACTCTTCTACTTCGAGATTCCCTTCGACAAGTATTTGAAGTCCAAGTCCAGCCGGATGAACTGAGCTACTCGAAGTAAGTAGCCGTAGTAGTATCCGTCTCCCAGATGGTCGCGTCCTTCACGCGCACGCGGCCCTCGGTCATCGCGCTGAGCTGCGCATTGGTCTGATCGTAGAAGTAGCGGGCCAAGTTCTCAGCAGAGGGGTTCAGCACGGTAAACGGCTCCAGATCGTTGAGCATCTGGTGGTCGATGCGCTCGATGACCGGGCGCAGCACCTGCTTGAGCAGCTTGAAGTCCAGCAGCAACCCGGCCGCGTCCAGTTCAGCGCCGATCAGCGTTACGCGGACTTTGTAGTTGTGGCCGTGCGGGTTCTCGCACTTGCCCTTGTAGTTGCGGAGGTAGTGTCCGGAGGAGAAATCCGCCTCCACGGTGACTTCATACATCGGCTCGGCTCGATTCTTTGCGGGGATGCGCCGCAGCTTCTATTTTAGTCCGTCGGCGCTTTTTGCTTCGCAAGTGACATGGGTTCCCGGACAAAAAAGCAAAGTAAAAAGAAACAACACGGGGAAGCCGCAATGATCAGGGGCACAGATTCTCATGGCTCATAATGATTTTTCCGGTCTGATGAGCGGGCCGCCTGCCGAAAGGGTGCCCCAGATCCCGCCGTTTGGAGCCAAGAGACCACGAACCCTAACCATTGAGCCGGCACAACAAACATTTGCCCCAGGTTCTGAAATCAAAACCTGGGGCAAATGTCCTTACTCACTCAAGACGTGCGATCAGAAGATAGTGATAGTGCTGCTTGCAGATCCGGATTCGGTTGCGTATGCGGTGATTGCGGGAGGGTTTGCATAACCGAAGCAGTAATAGCCCAGATCTCCAACTTCCTCGCATACCTGCGTGCCCCAATTCTCTGTCCAGGAATTGCTGTAGGAGGTTCCCACATACGACCCATTGACATACAACTGCTCTCCGGCGGCTACGGAGATGGTGACCGCGTACGTCAGATAGCATGGCTCGGTGTAGCCGGCGATCTGGTTGCCGCAGTTGCGTTGGCTGCTGGGGGTCGTGGTCTCCGTGTAGGTCGGGGGCGGTGGCGCTGGTGGGCCATTATTTTCTGTGAACTGGATACCCGGCGTTGACCCGCCGCTGGCCGTGCAAGTTGAGCTCAGGGTGAGGTTGTTTGTCTCGCCCGTGGTGCCGGCATCACTAGAGGGCGCTATACACGTTGGCGCAGCCGTCGATCCATCGTTCACCGCGAGGTTCACGGTGATATTTGAACCGGTATTAAACACGGCCTCCGATCCCCCGGCGTTGCCGAAGACATTGAATTCGGCCTGACTCCATCCACTGGCGATATCCGTATAGTAGTCGTAGACGCCTGCAGCCCAAGCTTCGCCATCGAATGTTACCGTAGCCACATCGGTTCCATTTGCCGTTGCCGAACCCGACAGCGTCAGACTTGCAAGATCCGTAATTGGCAACTGCCCATAGGCAATGAAGGTAGCCGGGGTGTTCTGCACGCAATCGACCCCTGGATAATCATTTTCGGCTTTGATGAATCCATAAGGACAGGCACTGCTGTTGCTAGAACCGTAGTCGATCAGCCAATATTCGATAAAGACTTCCGTTTCATTGGTCACGCTGTTGCTTGTCAACGATACGGGTGTGTTTGTCGACATCACATATTGCTGCCATGCTCTGCAAGACGAGTAGCTGCCGCAAGCAGCGGAGTGATAAAAATTGGTGTTGACCTGCAGCGTGTATTCATTCGGGCCGAGAATGCCGGCATTGCCAAAGGCCGGAACGCCCACGCTGCTTTCCGATGTCACGCCGGTTACCGACGGGAAACTGCCCTCCACGGAGCTGAATAAGTGCCCCGATGGAGCCTGAGCTACATAGTCGTACCCATTGCCAACAACTTGATCCCAGTTTGTAATCTTGGGCAGCGCGGACCGATAAGCCGACGGCGCCTTGCATTCCGCCACTTCCCATTGAGTGCTGGGATAGGCAGCATGGAAGCATCCATTTCCAGGAACAGGGATCTGCTTGATGGACTCGCGCCAAGCTTTCCGTTCTGCGAAGCTACCGGACACTGCGGACTCTGGTTGTTGCGCCTGACAAACAAGGTTCGCACACCACACCAAAGCAAGTGTGGTCAGCAAGGAGGGAATGAATCTCCGGATCATGTTGTTACCCTTTCTGAACGGAAATTCCGTTCGGTTTGATGTTGGGGGATTGGGACATTCCCGGGAAGGCAAATGCCCATTGAAATTACCTTCCATATGCGGATGCAGTTTAGAAGATGGTGAGATGGAAAGCGCCAGCAGTTGGCGGGTCTCCCATTTCAGACCAATTATAAACATGGGTGGCTGGTGTGGAGCTTTCTATTCATCGTATTAATTTTGTATTTTAACAATACTCTGCGTAGAATCGAATCATTACGCTACATCTACCTTGCCCGGATTGTGGAGCAAACCATGGAACTCAAAGGTGCAACCCTTTTGTACACATTGGCTGGCCTGATGATCACGTTCGCGGGGTTCACGGCGCTCTTGTTGGCCCTTCGGCCGGCCTCTGGGGCGAGGTTGTCCCAGCTTGACAGATACCTTGCAAAGACGGTCATGACCTATATTTTTGTATTGACGGCGGGAGCGCTGATGCCGGCTATCTTTGCGCTCTACGACATCCAGGAAACGTGGATTTGGCGAAGTTCGAGTGTGCTTTTCGCGCTGCCAATGCTGGCTCTCCAGGTCACCTATCCGCGCCGCCGTCGCAAGGTGGTCGGCAATGGTCCGCCGCCCGCGGTCTACGCGGTCTTTGTTATATTCGGCTCCGCCGTGACGCTGTTGATGCTTGGCTACGTTTTAACAGGCTTCCAACACAGCGGCGCAGCCTACATTACGGCGCTGGCGATCGACTTCTTTACAGTTGCTTTCGCCTTCGTGATCGCGACCGATGTGATCATGCAACAACCAATGGAAACGGCGGAGCGGCCCGCGCAGCACTGAAGCGGTTCTCCAAGTCGCTTCCGCTTCGCATTGAAACGGAATTCCACCTGAGCACCCTTCCCCCCGCTGGTGTAGACTGCGCCCTGGCGCAACGCAGCCTACCTCCTCGAGATCTCAAGGCCAGCGGGCTTCAGGGAGCTATCCTTATTCGACCGCGAGTTTCACGTCGATGTTGTTGCGGGTAGCGTTGGAATAGGGGCACACTTGATGTGCCTTGGCAACCAGCGCCTCGGCCTCACTCCGCGGAACACCCGGCAGGGCGATCGACAGTGCGATGGTTAGGCCGAAGCCCCCTTCCTCCCTCGGTCCAATGCCTACTGTAGCGGTCACCGTCGCATCGCTTGGCACCTTCGGGCCGCCTTGCGAGGCAACGAACTTCATGGCGCCGAGGAAGCAGGCCGCATAACCGGCAGCAAAGAGCTTTTCGGGATTGGCGCCGTCGCCGCCGGGACCGCCCAATTCCTTCGGTATCGTCAGGCTCACTTCAAATGTGCCGTCCAGCGTAGCGGAGCGGCCATCACGGCCGCCGGTAGCACGGGCAGCAGTCTGGTAAAGAACGTTCACGGACATGGGGACTCCTTTTCAATTGTTTTGGGATGGATGGATGGGTTACTGGGCCGACGCCTTCGCCGCCCTTTCGATCAAGCGAGCCACGTCCATCGGCTTGGAGATATACACCGCGTGGCTGGCCGGAACTTCGATGGTTTCGCTGCCGGCATGTTTGGCCATGCTGCGCTCAAGATCGGGATTGATGTTGTGATCGAGGCTGGCGACCAGCGCCCAACTCTTCTTCGTGTGCCATGCGGCGGTTGTCACCGGCGCGCCCCCAGCGGCCTTGGCCAGCATCGGCTGGGAATAGGCCATGAACTTCGCCTGGACTGGCGGGACGTCGGCTGCGAAATCGGCGGGGAAGGCGGCCGGATCAATGTACAGGAAACCGTCGTTGGTGGCGCGCATGTCGTTGTTGGCGGCGGGGGCCTGCGAGAGCAGGCCGACTGCGCTCTCGCCCTGGTCGGGGATGAAGGCGGCGATATAGACGAGGCCCGCGACATTGGGCGCATTCCCCGCTTCGGTGATGACCACTCCGCCATAGCTGTGGCCAACCAGAAGGGTTGGTCCCGGTTGCAGATCCAGCACGCGTTTGGTTGCCGCCACGTCGTCGGTGAGCGATGTCAGCGGCTCCTGCACCACACTGACCGCATATCCGTCCTTGCCAAGAATGTCAACGACGCGCTGCCATCCGGAACCGTCGGCGAAGGCCCCGTGGACGATGACGATATTCTTGACTGGTTTGGCCTGCTGCGCCGGAGCGGCAACCGCCGACAGAAGCGCGCCCGCCGCGGCCGCCGTGGCAATGAATTTCCTGGGCATAAACTCTCCTGGATTTGATATCGCGAAAACAGCTATCGTGCAACAAAAAATTAGCGAACAGCAGAAAAGCTGTCAAAGAATACTCTCTTTTAAGTCAAGATGAGGCTGAAGGGGTATACGGTTCAAAAATCGATTCTATTTGCCCCGATCCTTCGCCAAGATCAAAGGCTCATGGCGAAGGATCGGGGCTGATGAACGGGCCGCATGGCAAGGTCAAACTTCAGTGAGTCGCGGAACCCGGCGAGTGCCCTAGTTCACTCCCGGTAATGGCACCGTCAAAAGTGTATTGGAGTCCGGCATAACCAGGTAAGCGGCATTGAATTTGGAATCGACCGCAATGGCTGTGACCGGTGACGGAGTCGTCTCAGAAACCAGAACGACCTGTCCGGATATGTCGGTAATCGTGAAACCGGTCGGGGTAGCTGTAACAACCGCCCATCCGTCCTGTACGACTAACGGCGGCGCTCCGGCCTGGTTTGGGCTTATCAAGTTCGCGCTCGCCAGGGTAGCAGTAAAAGCTCGTATCGACGCGCTGCGAATCAAATGCGATCCAAGACTTGAAACCATCGTCGAAGCGAGCGGGGTGTAAGCGCTGCCAGTGTGAATGGTGCCAGGGTTGATCTCGTCAACGTATACATTAGAACGCGCATCTACTGTCGTAGCGATCAGTTGATTCTCTGAGTCGCTAAAACCAAGTGCGGTGATTGTCTTATTGAAGATCGTCTGTGTCGCTACAGCGCTCATCGGTTGCGTGCTCATCTGCGTGAGGAAGCCTTGCCCACCTGCCCAAAGCGTACCGGAAGCTGTTAGAGCAACCGAGGTAGGATGCCCTCCCACCGCAATTGTCGCGGTCGCAGATCCGGTATTCAAATTCACTTGAGTTACCGTGCTGTCCGTATAATTCGCCACATACGCGGTGCTGCCATCGGACGACACCGCCAGAGCTACGGGCTGGTTGCCCACCGGGATATTAGAGAGCAGCACGTTGTTGACGATATCGAGAACGCTGATGGTATTGCTGCCGGAATTTGCGACCACGGCCCGGTTTGTTCCAGTAACGATTTGTATCATCATGCCGTTGTCGTATGTATTCTCTGTGTACCCGTTTTGATACGTGGCAACTGCGGTCGGATTTAACCCGACATTGATCGCTGTGCCTCCGGCAAGAACTTGATTCAGCGAGTAAAGAGAAACAACAGGAAAACTGTTGTAATTCGAATTAGATGAGCATTCCCTTACTGGCTGTACGCCAGGGTAAGGGCTGATCATATTGCAGGTAATAGTCGTTGTGGTTTGAGCGCCCGCAGCTACGCCGAATGGAGTGCCCGCAATTGTTTGACTGCTGGCAATGGAGAGCAGATTTGTGCCCGCAGTCTGATATTGCAAATTACCGCCGATCTGATTGACGACGGCTAGCGAATAGCCCGCCTGTGCCAGTGTAGATGGAAATGGAAAGGTAGCTTCGGATCCGTCGCTGCTGACGCTCGTCGCGGTGGAGGTTGTGACAAGGTTTTCTTTTCCGTCGTAAACATACAAAAGCGGCATGCCGTTTGTCGTGCTAAAGGGCACTGAGGAGCCGAGGGTAATCGTTCCGGGAAGGCTCCCCAAGACGGCAAATCGCGTGGAGGCTGGCAACAGCGAGCCATAATGTATACATACATCGGTAGACGCCAAGCCGCTTGCATAGTAATTCGGGACTAGGGTGTTTTGAATTTCATATTCATCCCAATAAGTCCCGTCCCAGTCTCCACCGCCTTGAAAGTTACTAGTTCCACAGTAAAATGGAGATAGGTAGAAAAGATTCCAGTATGCGGGTGCGCGAGCGTTATTGATAGGCAACGCACCGTTGCTCGGTGTAATGAGTGGTTGTGTGCCGCTTCCAAAGTAAGTAACTGTGCCTTGCGCCAAATCATTTCCCGATGAGTCATATTCATCGCTATCATAGGTGCCCCAAACCGGCACATGTGGAATGACCATAAGTTGACTGCCAGGTAGGCAGGTCGGTGTCGGTGAGTATTGAGTGTTAGGGTCGCCTTGGCATTGTTGCATAGCGACCGCAATTCCTTGTTTGCTGCTCGTGTTTGGCCCGCAGCTTGAGCAGGTCAGGACCACGACAAACAGGAACAAGATGAACGATGTCTGTATTGCGCGCATAACACCTCCTAAATGTTGAATGTTTTTGCCATGCCGTTGAACAATGCAGTGGCGTGATGAGGACATTGTGAACAATAAGAGAAAAGGGATCCCTCCGCTCCTTGACGCAACTGAACCAGCACAGCGACATTGCGGGCATCAATCCTGGACGATGCTCCCGGCTCAGCGGCCATATCAGCTAGCCGTTGCAACCCAGCCATGCTATCAACAAGGTTCTCAGATAATTGCCCATTGTTCGAAATCAATAAATGAAACAGAAAGACTGCTTCACCTGGATAGCAGTTGGTCCCATTGCGATTTGCGGTAAAAAGCGCGGGGAAAACATGTAGGGAGATGGTGCGCGCCCTGAATCTTTGTAGATCCTCTTCATTCGCCTGATAAGATTGCGGCGCTCCAATCATCCTTATGACTTCGTTGTACGCCTTGACGACTGCCGTTTCGGGAACGAGCTTCTCCTTGCCTGCCCGTGCGGCCTCTTCTGCCTTTGCGAGACGGTTAGCAAGATGATTGCCGAATCGATGATCAACATAACTTATCCCTACTGGATCGTTCACAATCAGTTCAACCAAATCCCCGCTGTATTTGCGAATCCCCGCCGGGTCAGAGGCTTCTGCTTCCTGATTGAATAGTTCTGGTGTTGTAAAGGCGCGTTTTGCGGGCTGTCGCCCAACCGTGGGCGAAGAACCTGATGGAGCCTGCGAAGCAAGAGACAACGAACTAAATGCTAAGCCAATCGAAATTACTATAGTAATCTTCACCTGTCTCAGCATTACGGATCTCCATAAACTATGGTAATCATCGCGCCAGAAACCCTAAATGTCAACATGTTTTAGAAACTCTTCGTGTGAAATCTCTGCCCTGCTGCGTTCACTTCAGTCCTCACCCGGAATCCTGATCTTTGCGCCTAATGGTCTGACCACTGCAATTGTCGTAGACTATATTCCATGTACAGAATTGTCGATGCCCGCACCGTCGGCCTCAACATCAAGCAGTTTGTGATTGAGGCGCCGCGCATTGCGCGCAAGCACAAGCCGGGGCAGTTCATCATCCTTCGGCTGCATGAAAAAGGCGAGCGCATTCCGCTCACCATCAAAGCCTCTGACCCCGCGGTGGGCACGGTTACCATCGTCGTGCAGGCCATCGGCAAAACCACCTCCCTGCTCAATAGCCTGGAGACCGGCGACGCGATCCTGGACATTGTCGGCCCACTCGGCAAGCCTTCGGAGATTGAGAACTTCGGGACGGTGGTGGTGTTGGCAGGCAGCGTCGGCACGGCGATGGCGCTGCCCACGGCCCACGCGCTCAAGGCCGCCGGCAATCACGTCGTCTTTATTGAAGGAGCGCGCTCCACCGAGATGGTCGTCTTCGAGGAGGAGGTTCGCCAGGCCAGCAGCGAGACCTATATGATGACCGACGACGGCAGTTACGGCGAGCAGGGGCTGGTTACCAAGAAGCTCGAACGAGCTGATCGAATCCGGTCGCAAGATCGACTTCGTCCTCGCCGTTGGCCCGGTGCCGATGATGCGCGCTGTGGCCCGCATGACCACGCCGCTGGGCATCAAAACCATGGTCAGCTTGAACTCCATCATGGTGGACGGCACGGGGATGTGCGGCGGCTGCCGCGTGCTGCTGGGGACCAAAAGCCAGTTTGCCTGCGTGGACGGCCCGGAGTTCGACGCCTCGCTGGTCAACTTCGAGGTGCTCATGCAGCGCAACACCATGTACCGCGAAAAGGAATGCGCCTCCCTCAAGCTGTTCAACGAGAACAAGGAAGAAGAAGTGGCCCAGTTGCGCGATGAATTGGCCGCGGGGGAGAAGCATTATGTCTGAGAAGAACATGATACCCCTCAAGGACCGCATGAAGATCCCCCGCACGCACATGCCGGAGCGGGAGGCCGCCGTGCGCAGCCGCAACTTTGAGGAGGTCAATCTCGGCCTCAATGTGCTGGACGCGGTGACGGAAGCCTCGCGCTGCATTGAATGCGCCAAGCCGGGCTGCGTCGTCGATTGCCCGGTCGGCGTCAAGATCAAAGAGATTGTCGCGCTCATCCATGCGGGCGAGTATCTGGCAGCCGCCTCCAAGCTCCGCGAGGACAACTCGCTGCCCGCCATCACCGGCCGCGTCTGCCCGCAAGAGAATCAGTGCGAGGGCGGCTGCATTCTGGGCAAGAAGGGCGCGCCGGTGGCCATCGGCAATCTGGAGCGCTTCGTCGCCGACTTCGAGCGCGAAAGCGGCCAGCTCGGCCTGCCCGCAAACGCGCCCCCGACGGGCAAGAGCGTGGCCATCGTCGGCAGCGGTCCGGCAGGGCTCAGCGCCGCCGGAGACCTCATCCAAAAAGGCCATCGCGTGCGCGTCTTTGAGGCGCTGCATGAGTTGGGCGGCGTGCTGGTCTACGGCATTCCGGAGTTTCGCCTGCCCAAGTCGATCGTCAAAGGCGAGGTGGAAAACCTGCGCCGCATGGGCGTCGAATTCGAGACCAACGTCGTCGTCGGCCGGAGCGTGACGCTGGACGAGTTGATGCAGGAGGAGCACTACGACGCGGTCTTCGTGGCCACCGGCGCGGGGCTGCCGGTCTTCCTCAACATTCCCGGCGAGCACTTCAACGGCGTCTACTCGGCCAATGAGTTTCTGACCCGCGTCAACCTGATGCGCGCCTATAACTCCGACTTCGACGAGCCGGTCTACGATTGCCGCGACAAGGACGTGATCGTCGTCGGCGGCGGCAACACGGCCATGGACGCGGTGCGCACGGCGCGGCGTCTCGGCGCGCGCTCGGCGACGCTGGTCTATCGGCGCAGCGAGGCCGAGATGCCCGCCCGCAAGGAAGAGGTCAAGCACGCCCGCGAAGAAGGCGTCCAGTTCCAGATGCTGACCAATCCGGTCGAATTCCTAGGCGACGAAAAGGGCTGGCTGACCGGCGCGCGCTGCCTGCGCATGGAGCTCTCCGAGCCGGACGAAGATGGACGCCGCCGTCCGGTCGCAATCAAAGGTTCAGAGTTTGTTTTGCCCGCGCATGTGGTCATCATCGGCGTCGGTACCACGGCCAATCCGCTGATACAGAGCACTACGCCGGATCTCGCCACCAACAAGCGCAACTACATCGTCGCCGATCCTGAGTCGATGCGCACCAGCAAGCCCGGCGTCTTTGCCGGCGGCGACATTGTTACCGGCGGAGCAACGGTGATCCTCGCCATGGGCGCGGGCCGCAAAGCCGCGGCGTCGATCCATGAGTATCTGTCCAGCGGTCAGTGGATAGTAGACAATGCACAGGCTTGCGGCGGCAACTGAAGGCCGGGTGCCCCAGCTCCGGATTTTCGGACCTGGGGCACCACGAACCTCGCTCCCTCAGTTACTGTAAAGCAAAATCCCGGCGGGCTTTTCTTCGGTGACGATGTCGTCTGGGGTGAGCTGGCGGTAGAAGAGCTGGTTGGCGTCCATGTAGACTTCCAGGAAGGCTGGGCGGGCGGAGATTTGCCCGCCGATCAGGGCTTCGCTCAAGGGGTCCTCGACGTAGCGCTGCAGGGCGCGGCGCAAGGGTCGCGCGCCGTAGCTGCGGTCGGTGAGGGTCTTGTCCATGATCCAGCGCTTGGCATCCTCGGTGACCGAGATGGTGATGGACTTCTGCGCCAGGTTGGCGTTCAACTGCTGAACGAGCAGCTCGATGATCTGCAGCAGATCGGCATCGTTGAGCGACTGGAAGAGAATGGTCTCATCAATGCGGTTGAGGAACTCGGGGTTGAAGGCCCGTTTGACCTCTCCCATGACCTGCTTTTCGACATCCTGGTTGATCCGGTCTTCGTTATCGCTGGCAAAGCCGATGTTCTTCTTCTCCTTGACCAGATACTTGGCGCCGATGTTGGAGGTCATGATGATGATGGTGTTCTTGAAATCAACGGTGTTGCCCAGGCCGTCGGTCAACTGCCCATCCTCAAAGACCTGCAAGAGAATGTTGAAGACATCGGGGTGGGCCTTCTCGATCTCGTCGAGGAGAATAATCGAGTAGGGCGAACGCTTGACGCGCTCGGTCAACTGGCCGCCGTCGCCGTAGCCGACGTAGCCCGGAGGCGAGCCGATCAGCTTGGCCACCGAGTGCGGCTCCATAAACTCCGACATGTCAAAGCGAATCAGCGCCTTGTCGCTGCCGAAGAGGAAGTGCGCCAGGGTGCGGGCGACCTCGGTTTTGCCGACGCCGGTCGGGCCCAGGAAGAGGAAGCTGCCGATGGGGCGATTGGGCGACTTGAGTCCGGCGCGGGAGCGGCGGATGGCGCGGGCCAGCGCGCTGATGGCTTTTTCCTGGCTGACGATGCGCTTGTGCAGCTCTTCTTCCACACGCAGCAGCTTCTGCGTCTCTTCTTCCTTGATGCTGTTGATGGGTACGCCGGTCCAGCGGCTGACCACGTCTTCGATGTCCTCGCGGCCCACGATGCCCGCCGCCGAGTCGTCCAGGTGGTACTTGTCGCGCATGGCGCGCAGGCTCTCGCGCTCCTTGCGCTCCTCGTCGCTGTAGAAGCGGGCCTTCTCGAATTCGTGGTTGGCGATGGCCGAATCCATGCGGTGCACGATGAACTTGATGCGCTTCTGGACTTCGGTGATCTCTTCCGGCAGCGAGGTCTGGCGGAGCTTGACGCGTGCGCCGGCCTCATCGATCAGATCAATGGCCTTGTCGGGCAGGAAGCGGTCGGGGATGTACCTGTTGGCATGTGAAACGGCGAACTCGATGGCTGCGTCCGTGTAGCTGACGGCGTGGAACTTCTCGTAGCGGTCCTTGATGCCGTGGATGATCTTGATGGCGTCGGTCTCGTTGGGCGGAGGCACTTTGACGGCCTGGAAGCGGCGTTCGAGGGAGCGGTCCTTCTCGATGGATTTGCGGAACTCGGCGGGCGTGGTGGCGCCGATGCACTGCAGCTCGCCGCGCGAAAGCGCTGGCTTCAGGATGTTGGCGGCGTCCAGCGAGCCCTCGGCCGAGCCGGCGCCGACCAGCGTGTGCAGCTCGTCGATGAAGATGATCGAGTTCTGATTCTCCATCAGCTCTTTCATGATGGTTTTGAGGCGCTCCTCGAACTGTCCGCGATATTTGGTGCCGGCGACAATCAGCGAAAGATCGAGGCCGAGGACGCGCTTTTCGGCCAGGAAGCTGGGGACTTCGCCGTCCGCGATGCGCTGGGCGAGGCCTTCGACAATGGCCGTCTTGCCCACTCCGGGTTCGCCGATCAGCACGGGATTATTCTTGGTGCGGCGGCAGAGGATCTGGATGACCCGCTCCAGTTCGCTGTCACGGCCGACCAGCGGATCGAGCTGGCCGTCCATCGCCGCCTGCGTCAGGTCGCGGCTGAACTCAGCCAGCAGGCTGGATTCGCGCTGGCGCTGCTGCTGCGGCTGCACCTTTTCCTGGGTAACGCGGCCCAGCTCCTCGCGAATCTGCGCCAGCTTCAGCCCGCGCTCCTGGAGGATCTCGGCGGCAAAGCACTTCTCTTCGCGCAGCAGGCCGAGCAATAAATGCTCTGTCCCGATGTGCTTGTGGCCGAGTCGCTCGGCCTCTTCCGCCGCGTAGGCCAGCACGCGCTTGCACTCGTTCGAGAGCGGCAGGTCCACGCTGGTGGAGACTTTTTCGCGGATGGTGGTGTGCGTTTCAATCTGCTTGCGGATCGAATCCACTGAGGCGTGCGAGCGCAAAAAGCGGTTGGTCAGCGCTTTGTCCTCGCGCAGCAGGCCCAGCAGCAGGTGCTCGGTCTCAATATACGGCGAGCCAAACTGACTGGCCTCGTACCGCGCAAAGAAGATGACGCGCCGCGCCTTTTCCGTATAGCGTTCGAACATAGTGGCCCCCTTGTGTTGGCTATCGGCAGGAGTAGCCGTCCGCTTCACTTGGCGCCCCAGCGACGAAGACCTGTCGCCCGGGACCCCGCTTGCCGGCCTCGGCTCAACCCGCGCGTGCCCCCTTTTGAACCCCGCTGCCGAAGCCCTGGGAAACGCGCTTAGGCTCCGAGCAGCTACTGGTGGATGCTTGCTGCCGTCCACCCCTTAATTCTCCGGCGCTGACACGCCCTGAGAGTACCATCCTATCCTTTTCAGCCGTCGACGAACAAAAACAAATCCATTCTCAGCCTTCCTACTTCATTAGACTCACCAACTGCCTGCAAAGGCGTATTTATTTGGCAATCCATTCCCAGAATGGCCCGGCGTTCATGGAGTATACGCAATCAGCCGCCCGCCTTCGAGCTTCAAGATGCGCGTGCAGCGGGCAGCCAGGTCAAGGTTATGCGTCACCAGGATCGAGGTCAGGCCATGCGTCGCGTGCAGCCGCTCGATCAGTTCGAAGACGCGGCTCGCCGTCGCACCGTCCAGGTCGCCGGTGGGTTCGTCGGCCAGCAGCAGCCGGGGGCTGTTCACCAGCGCGCGGGCCAGCGCCACGCGCTGCTGCTCGCCGCCGCTCAGCTCGCCGGGCCGATGATCGGCACGTTCTTCCAGCCCCACCTCGCGCAGCCAGATCGCCGCTTTGGCCGCTGCTTCACTCTTTTTCATGCCGCCGGCCAAGAGCGGCAGGGCGACGTTTTCCAGCGCGGTAAACTCCGGCAGCAGATAATGAAACTGCCAAACGTAGCCGATCTCGCGATTGCGAAAGGCCGCGGCCTGGCGCAGTGAAAGCTGGGTCACGTTGACCGAGGCACAGGTGACGGTCCCGGCGGTCGGCGCGTCCAGCGAGCCCAGAATGTGCAGCAGCGTGCTCTTGCCCGCGCCGGATTGCCCGACGATGGCCAGCCTCTCGCCCGCCTGGACCTCCAGGTTCAGGTGGCGAAAGAGCGTTAGCTCGCCGCGCGCGGTGGTGTAAGTCTTTTCCAGATCCTGAATCTGAAGGATCGGCGGGCGCGGTTCCAGAACCTGCGCGGGGCGGGCAGTTTGGGCCGAGGCTGCTGTGAGAGTCTGGGGCATCCGGTTGATGCTATTTTATCGTGCGGGGCTGTGGATGGGCCGCAGGCTGGGTTTCTTTCGTAATCGCGAGAGAGTGAACGAATTCGGGATCTGGATGAGATTCGCGTGTCCTGAGTCCTTGATTCCTATCATAATTAGAGTTGTCATTCTGAGCGAAAGGAGCCCCAAACGCTCTTTAGTTTGGGGGTGGTGAGTCGAAGAATCCGCGTTTTAACGTAGTGATTTTTGCAATCTGCTTCTGACTAGGACTTTGGACCGGCGCTGGCAAATTCCGGCCAGGACGAGCAACCCTGTGCCGAGCAGCAGCAGCGGCGAAGGCTCGGGCGTCGTCGAAAATTCAACCGCCGGGCTATACGGAGACCAGCCGGTCCCTTGGCCAAAGCTGCCAATGTTGCCTGTATCCGTGCCATAATCGTCGGGATTCGTGCTGTTTACGTAAGCGGTGTCCGGCAGTGGGTTGCTGCCGACGGATGGCGGCGTCTCGGCCAGCGCAAAGTTCAAGCTGTCGTAAGGGCCCTGAACGCCGGTCGCGCCAGCGCCATAATCGGTGGTATTGAAGGCCAGCCCGAAGATGATCTGGTTGGGCAGAGTGATGTCGGTAAAGCTGAAGTCAATCGGCACGAGCGACCCGCTGTGGCAGAGTCCGTCGGAGGCCAAGTAGCCGTTGCCGCAGCCAGCGGTCGGGTCGGGTCGCCAGGGAATGAAAGCATTTGGAAGGTTTTCTGTGGCGATGACGCCGCCCACCGAATCGTTCGCGCCCACGCCGTAAAGCGTCAGCGTAAGCGGAAGAGTAAAGCCGTCTGCGGTAATGGTGGTGCCGTTGATCTCCGAACTCCAATTGGCCAGGTACGACTGGTCGCTCAGCACCACCGTTGCCTCTAACTGCGCGTAGGTCGAGCCGCCATCCGCAAGCTGGATCAGCCCGCCGAATTCGCTGGTGGCTTGTGCCTCGTAAGCCTGGGAGGGAAGGTTGGGCGGCAGAGGATTAGGCAGGTTGTTATAGAGAACGACATCGTCGCCGAAGGCAACCGGCGCAAGTGCCAGCAGAAGAGCAAACAATATAGAGAATCGCGTAATCTTCATCCTGGCCCACCTCGGGGCGGTGCTGTTAGAGAGGTTAACTGCAACACTATACCGGCTGCCGATAAGATGCAATGCGCGGGAGTCCACTTCCCGAATCTCCATGAAACTACGGATACGGCCCTTAATCGTGCATCCTTTCAAGGCTGTCATCCTGAGCGAACGGGGCCCCAAATGTTCTTCAATTTGGGGATTGTGAGTCGAAGGATCTGCGGCTCTACCTTTCATTGAATGAATTTCAGACTCAGAACACAGGCCGGGATTAGCCGCGCATCAAACCTTCAGCAGATCCGTATAAACCGCCATGCCCACCACCGCATCCGCGCCCAGAGCGTCCAGCGCATCCACTTCTTGCTGGCTGCGAATTCCTCCCGCAACAATTAACTGCTTCGCGGTGAGCTTGCGCAGCCGTGCGGCCACTTCGATGGGAAAGCCTCCCAGCATTCCTTCGCCATCTACGTGCGTATACAGGAAGGCAGCAACGTGCGCCTCAAGCTGCGGAATCGCATCATCCGGCGTCAGCTCCACCTGCGCCTTCCACCCCTTCACCGCAATGCGTCCATTCTTCGTGTCGATACCCGCGACGACGCGCTCTGCGCCGACACTCGCCGCCAGCGCCGCCGCGAACTCCGTATTCACCTTGCCCTCTGCGGAGAAAAGCGCCGAGCCGATGATGACACGCCGCGCTCCAGCGTCCAGCACCTGCCGCGCGCGTTCGATCGTAGCTATGCCGCCGCCTGCCTGCACCGGCAGCCGCTTGGCAATCTGCGCAACCAGCGCGGAGTTATCCCCCTGCCGCATCGCCGCGTCCAGATCAATCAATTGCACCAGCGGGAAGCGCGAGAACTTCTCAATCCAAAAATCAAAATCATCAAAGGCAAGGCGCAGTTTTTCGCCCTGCACAAGCTGGACAATCTGTCCGCCCAGCAAATCAATCGAAGGAATCAGCATGGAAGCCTCACCGAGACGCCGGCCTTGGCCAGCTCTTCTTTGAGCGAACGCGCGCTCGAAATTTTGAAATGAAAAATACTCGCCGCCAACGCTGCATCGGCCTTGCCGCGCCCGAAAACATCCACAAAATGCTCCACCGTTCCCGCGCCGCCCGAGGCAATTACCGGAATGCCCACGGCCTCGCTCACCGCCGCCGTCAGCTCGCAATCAAAGCCCGTGCGCATTCCGTCGGAGTTCATGCTGGTGAGCAGTATCTCGCCCGCGCCGCGCTCCTCGGCCTCGCGCGCCCATTCCACCACGCGCCGCCCCGCCAGCTTGCGCCCGCCCTGCACATAGACCTGCGCCTGACGCACCGGATCAGCAGCCTCCGGATCGCGCCGTGCATCGATGGCCACAACCACCGCCTGCGCGCCAAAGCTGCGGCCAATCTCGTCGATGAGCTGCGGATCTTTGAGCGCGGCCGAGTTCACGCTCACCTTGTCCGCGCCGGCCTCGAAGACCTGCGCCGCATCATCCGCCGTGCGAATGCCGCCGCCCACGCAAAACGGAACGAACAACTCCCGCGCCGTTCTGCGCACCGTGTCGAGCAGCGTCGCACGCCCCTCATGCGTCGCGGTAATATCCAGCAGCACAATCTCGTCCGCGCCCTCGCGCGCATGACGCGCCGCCTGCGTAGCCGGATCGCCCGCATCAATCAAATCGACAAACTGCACGCCCTTCACAACGCGCCCATCATGCACGTCCAGGCAAGCGATGATGCGTTTGGTTATCATTCAATTTCTCCTGACTTGCAATACGGGCAATGTCCAGTTGCTTCGATCAAATTACTTGGGAAGCCAAGATGATTTTCATCAAGAAAAGTCAATTCCATTTTCTTCTTATATGTGTTGAGTGTCGCACCAACCGCGAACATAGCCAACTGTAAGGCTTGAACGGCATCTATGCCCCAAGCGCAGAAATATATATCGTCTCCAAGGCCCTTTATCCGATAAGAACAACACCAGTCTCCTTTCGAATGAGGCAAAGGTTTTCCAAATTGAACGATGACATTAAAGGATCTATCTTCGATTTTGACAGTGAGAATACGTTCTGCGATGATCTCAAAATCAATTGCATCAACCTGTTCATTGATTTCTGAACTCATCTTTCCACCTCCAAAAAATTCTTGAGAATCTTCAGCCCGGTTGCGCCGGACTTCTCCGGATGAAATTGCACGCCCATCACGTTCGCGCGCTCCACCGCCGCCGCGAAGGTCTCGATGTAGAACGTAGTGGCCGCAGTGTCGGCGGTGACGGGAGCGCGGTAGGAGTGCGTGAAATACACATACTCGCCCGGTTCGACTCCGGCAAGCAGCCGCGAATCTTTGCGCACTTCCAAAGAATTCCAGCCGACATGCGGAACTTTTTCCGCACTTTCCGAAAAATGTTCGCACGATTCCGGAAAGTGTGCGAGGCCCGGTTGCGCGGGCGCTTCGCTCGATCCCGCATAGAGCCACTGCATCCCCACGCAAATTCCCAGGAAAGGCACGCCGCGCGCAATCGCCGCGCGAATCGCGCCGGTGAGTCCCGTCGCATCCAGCCGCTCCGTCGCCTGAAAATGCCCCACGCCCGGTAGCACGATTTTATCCGCCGTATGCACAAGAGAAAGATCGCCTTCCGTGACCGTGCATTCCGCGCCCACGTGCGTGAGCGCCTTCAGCACCGAAGTCAGATTGCCCGCCTTGTAATCAATCACCGTTACGCGCAACGTTGAGCCTCCGAACAAGTCATTGATTAGCCTCTAAACAAATAGAGTCTTGTAACAGGGCACGACTTTAGTCGTGCCGCAAGATGCCCAACCAAAAGCCTGGGCTTTAGCCCCTGAGAAAATGATAACTTCCATAAAAACATCCCTCACCGGCTACGCCAATCCGCAGTACATGAAAAAAGAAACAACGGCCCCCATTCGCCAATATGCCAAGTGGCAACCTGTCGCCCGCGCCGTAGGCGCAGTGGTTATTAGCCCCGCGTTTCAACGCGGGGTGAACGCCCCCACCATTCAGCCGGAGTCCCGTAGGGACGGCGCGAAATCCGCCCAAAATGCGAGTTTCAATGAAATCAACCATACAACTCCAGATCATGAAACCCGATTACAAAAGTCCCTTCGTCGACGGCAGCATCTCACCCAATTGCTTGTCGCGCGAACACGCCACGCGCATCGCCCTTGCGAAGGCCTTGAAGATGGCCTCGATCTTGTGATGATTCGAGCGCCCATACATCGTCTTCACATGAACATTGGCGCGCGCGCCGCGTGCAAAGCCCTCAAAGAAATCCGTCACCAGCTCCGTTTGCAGATCGCCCACCAGCCGCGTGCGCACTTTGGTGTCCACCGCGAAGGCCGCGCGTCCGCTCAAGTCCACAGCGGCAATGGCCAGCGTCTCATCCATCGGCATCAAAAAATATCCGGCCCGCAGAATGCCGCGCTTGTCGCCCAGCGCGCGATCAAAGCACTCGCCCAGCGCGATGCCCACATCCTCGACAGTGTGATGCTGATCCACATCAAGATCGCCGTCGCACTTCAATTCAAGATCGAATGCGCCGTGCCGCGTGAACAGTTCCAGCATGTGATCGAAGAAGCGAATGCCGGTGGAGATTTTGTAATGCCCGCCGCCCTCAATTGTCAGCTTGATCGCAATGCGCGTCTCAGTCGTATTGCGTTCAAAGCTTGCGGTGCGTTTCTTTTCACTCTCGCTCATTGCGCCTCTCTTTCAATCCGCAGCGCGGCCAGCGTTTCGTTGAGCGCCACTGCCGCCTGCCGCATCTGCTCCCGTGTTCCTATCGTAATGCGCACGCGGCCATCGCAGCCGGGATCGCTCGACCGGTCGCGCACCAGCACGCCCTTCGCACTCATCAAACGCGTGAACTCCTTGTGCCGCGCGCCGATTTCTGTCAACACGAAATTCGCCCTGCTTGCCCAGCGGCGCACATGAGCCGCGTCCAGCGCGGCCTCAAACTCCGCGCGCGCGGCCAGCACTTCGCTCACATACCAGTCGAGGTAAGCCGTATCTTCCAGCGCGGGCGGCAAGCAAGCCAGCGCCAGCGAGTTCACGCTGTATGGTGAAAGCACGCGCCGCACCCAGCGCATCAATTCGACCGGACCAGCCAGCAATCCAAGCCGCAATCCAGCCAATCCGTAGGCTTTGGAAAACGTCCGTGCCAGCATCAGATTCGGCACCACGCCGATCAGATCAATCACCGTCTCATTGTGAAAATGAAAGTAAGCTTCATCCACCAGCACCACTGCATGCGGCGCGCGTGTGGCGATCTCAACCAGTTGCGCGCGCGTGGCCACAGAGCCGGCAGGGCTGTTGGGATTGGCGATGGCGATGATCTTGGTGCGCGGCGTGATGGCCGCAATCAACCGCTCGAAGGGAAATTGCAAATCATCCGCGGCCTGTACTGCAACCACGCGCGCATCCGTCGCTGATGAGTAGACCTCGTACATGGTGTACGTGGGCACGGGCAGCAGCAGCTCGTCGCCCGCTTCGAGAAAAGCCTCGAAGAGCACGTGAATCGCCTCATCCACGCCGTTGGTCAGCGCCACCTGCGCAGGCGCAAGGCCGAGATGCGCGGCAACAATCGCCTCCACCGGCGCGCGCTCAGGATAGCGCGTGAGGCTGCCCGCGCTGATGCGGCCCAACACTTCGCGCACCTTGGGCGAGCAAGCCACGGTGTTCTCATTGAAGTCCAGGCGCAGCGTGCTGCGATCTCCAAGCGGAGGATGATATTCCATCATCGCTTGCACACGTGCGCGCGCCTGTGGTGTTGTTGTAACTGCTTCAGTCACTTTGCCTCCTGTCAGTTGCCAATGCCGCCGCCAACTCGCTAACTCGCTATCTCCGCGAAGCGGGCGCAAACTCGCGAAATCCCTCCAACAATCCTCGCTTTGTCTGCCATAAATTATTCAAACCCTGTCACTGTTACGGCTTTGCTTCTTTGCGAGCCGCGTGCGAATCGCCTCCGCGTGGCCGATCAGTCCTTCCGCTTCCGCGAGCAACACAGCCGGCGGACCGAGTTTGCGCATGGCCGCTGCGCTGTATTCCTGCACGGTGATGAGCTTGACGAAATCGTTCACGCTCAAGCCGCCGCGCACGCGCGCCATGCCGCCCGTGGGCAGCGTGTGATTCGGCCCGGAGATGTAATCGCCCATCGGCTGCGCGCTCCAGCGGCCAATGAAAACCGAGCCAGCATTCATCACCCAATCCAAATCGCTCGCCGCATCCACGGTGAGGTGTTCAGCCGCCAATCGATTGGTAATCGCGCGCGCCTCGTCTGCATTTGCCGCGAGAATGACCAGGCCGTTGCGCTCCAGCGCCTCGCGCGCAACATTGTTTTTTCGGCTGCGTGTTTTCGTTTCAGCAATCACAGCCTTGGCCAGCTCTTCGCGCGTAGTGATAAAGATCGCCAGTGCCTCGGGATCGTGCTCAGCCTGCGCGACAAGGTCAGAGGCAATCTCATCCGCGTTGCCGCGTTCGCTGGTGACAACAATCTCCGTGGGACCGGCGAGCATATCGATGGCGCAATCAAAGGCAACCAGACGCTTGGCCGCGGTGACGTAAAGATTTCCCGGCCCAACGATCTTGTCCACGCGCGCGACGCTTGCGGTTCCGTATGCCAGCGCGGCCACGGCGTGCGCGCCACCCAGGCGATAGAACTCCGTGATGCCGAGCAGATGCGCGGCGGCCAGCGTCTCAGGCGCGGGCTTGGGCGAGACGACCGCGATGCGCTCAACGCCCGCCACCTGCGCGGGAATCGCCGTCATCAGCAGCGTGGAAGGCAGCGGATGACGGCCGCTCGGCACATAGCACCCCACCGCGCCCAGCGGACGCACAAGCTGCCCGGTCATTAGTCCTGGAATGGATTCATCGCTGAAAGAGGCAGGCAGTTGCGCAACCGCGAAGTTGCGAATCTGATCGGCTGCCGTGGTCAGCGCCTCTTGCATCGCGGGCGTGATTGCATCCCACGCCGCGGCCATCTCTTCCGGCGTTACGCGCATTGCATCCGCGTCGCTGAGGCCGTCGAATTGCTGGGCATAGCGCAGCAGCGCCCGGTCGCCCCGCTTGCGCACGTCCTTCACAATCTTTTTGACGGCGGGCAGCACAGCATCCAACGCCGCGCCGCCGCGTTGTTCCAGCGCGGTGAGTAGTTCCTCCGTATGCAGCGCTCCGCGTCCTGTAGTGCGGATGATCTTCATCCACTTTCTCCTGTGTTCATGCGTTCAAGTTCAAAGCAATGGCACCGCGCCCAAACGAGCAACGCAGGCGCTCTTCATCTCTTTCAGCAGCGCGGCAATATTCAAAGAATGCACATCGTCGCCGAGCGTTTCCAGAACTTCGTGCGCAAAGGCTTGCTCGCCGTGAGCATTCCACTCCGCCTGAAGAGTTTTTTCCTGGTGGCTTCCGCTGCGCAGCATGAACCAGCATCCGTTCTTTGTGGCATCCAGATTGCGAGAAGTTCCGACCCACACGTTTCCTGTTACGGTGCATCGCACGGCGTATGCGCCCGCAATCACTCTTTGCTCTTTGAAGTTTCTAGCCGCTTCTTTTCTAGTTTCTTTTGACGGCATAGCATTGCCTCAGTCTTTCATTCAGCTTGCTTTCCCAGGTCTCTAAATCGAGACCCGGGCACCCAGTATTCAGTGTTGCGATGACGACTACAGCACTACCTTGTTCAGCGGATACTCGACAATGCCCGCGGCGCGCGCTGCCTTGAGCTTGGGAATCACATCGCGAGCCACGCGCTCTTCCACGATGGTGTTCACCGCGACCCAATCCGAGTTTGATAGCTGCGAGATGGTCGGCGAGTTCAGCGCGGGCAGCACAGCCAGCACCGTCTCCAGGTCTTCGCGCTTCACGTTGAGCATCAGGCCCACCTGCGATTGCGCATCGATTGCGCCGCGCAGCATCATAGCAATCTGCCCGATCTTTTCGCGCTTCCACTCATCGGCCATCGCGCTCTTGCCGGCGATCAGATGCGTCTCGCTCTCCATGATGGTGTCGATAATCTTAAGGCGGTTGGCCTTCAGTGAGCTGCCTGTCTCGGTCACTTCCACAATCGCGTCGGCCAGCGTGGGCGGCTTCACTTCCGTTGCGCCCCAACTGAACTCGACCTTGACGTTGACGCCCTTCGATGCAAAGTAGCGCTTGCTCACTTCGACTAACTCAGTCGCGACGATCTTGCCTTCCAGATCCTCGGCCTTTTCAAAGCCCGAGTTCTCCGGCACGGCCAGCACCCAGCGCACCTTGCGGCGGCTCTGCTTGGAATAAGTCAGCGAAGTAATGCTGGTCAAATCCAGTCCGCTCTCAACGACCCAGTCAATGCCGGTCAACCCCGCGTCCAGCACGCCGTGATCCACGTAGCGCGCCATCTCCTGCGCGCGAATCAGCATGCACTCGATCTCCGGATCATCGATCGAAGGAAAGTACGAGCGCCCATCGGCGTAGATATTCCAGCCGGCGCGCTTGAACAAAGCGATGGTTGCATCTTGCAGGCTTCCCTTGGGAATGCCGAGTCTGAGTTTGTTAGCCACGAGTGACCTCTTTCTGTGTGCCGGTTGCGTCCAGTGCGATAGGTTTGGTGAAGCAACTGACGGTGCCTTCGTGGCACACCAGTCCATCGCCCTCGACAACCACGCGGAAGAGCAGCGTATCGTTGTCGCAGTCGGTAGCGGCGGAGACCACGCGCAGGCGGTTGCCGCTGGTTTCGCCTTTCATCCAAAGCTTCTGGCGGGTGCGGCTCCAGAAGGTGACAAAGCCCGTCTCCAGCGTCTTGGCGTAGCTTGTGGCATTCAAAAAGCCCAGCATCAGCATCTCGCCGGTCTGCGCGTCTTGGACGATTCCGGGGACCAGGCCGTCCATTTTGTCAAAGTCAATTACAGGGTTCACGTTGCTCATTTTCTTCCTTCGTAGTGGGGATGTTCGGGGTTGATCGGATCGGCGTTCACGCATGAAAAAACCCGCTCAGCGTGGTCGCCGGCGGGCTTGATGCTTCTCGATCTCTCTGGCCGTTTACATCAGGCCATAGCAGTCCGCCGGCATGGGGTTTCCATGATGATGATGGTGACCGAAATGGCGGTGGCTCTGCATCTGATTCAAACCATAAGGCATGATGGGGCGATCTGTCAAATCCCATTCTCGAGGTTCAAATGGATGGGTGAAGGTTTTTACAAGCTCTAAAAGTTAAAGGCATTCGAGTGTCCTGTCCCTAAAGTTCTTACAATAATTCGAGCTGTCATCCTGAGCGAACGGGGCCCCAAACGCATTTCAGTTTGGGGGTGGTGAGTCGAAGGATCTGCGTTGTGGCGTACTGAATTTTGTTATTAACTTCAGGGACTGGACACTAGATTGCAGGATTATTTGGAAGTTGATGCTCTGTGTCAGGGCACGACTTCAGTCGTGCCGCAAATGCTCCAATAAAGGCAGGGCTTTAGCCCCTGAGGGAATCTTGTTTAAGATGACCTGCGCCCTTGCGTATAAGAAGTAAAGGGTGGAGAATGAATCCGTGCGAATGAGGATCCGATTTGCGGCTTTGACGATTGCGCTCTTGGGCGTCTGCCTGGCTGGGCTGGCGCAGAATCAGGATCGCGACACGCGCGCTTTGCCCAAGACCTCCCAGAATGCCCCGCCGCCCGAGAAGCGCCTCGATATCAATCATGCCAGCGTGGAAGAGCTGCTGAAGATTCCCGGCATGACGCCGAGTTGGGCCGGACGCATCGTCCGCTTCCGCCCTTACCGCAGCAAGCAGGACTTGCTGGAACACGGCATCGTCACCGGCGAAGTCTACGAGCGCATCAAGGATTATGTGATTGCGCACCAGAAAACGCAGTAATCGTGGATGGTTGAGCTTTGTGGTTTCCCATCAGGATTATTCGTTTTGTATCAGATATATGCAGCGTTCGCGAAGCAGAAGCGGATGCCGAAAAAACGGACAGAAAAAATCTCTTGACAATCGTCAAATTATGCGGCTACTATCGCTAACTATTGCAGGAAGCCCTGATTAAAATGCCCCTTGGATGTATGCGATTCACTCCCCCAGGCGTTTGGAGTGTTGGCGTCTCTCCCTCCAGCAAGAAGTCGAAGACGGAAGCAGAGTTTAAGTCGGCGGCATTTTTGTGTCCGGCGTTCCCCGCAGCTTGAAATGTGTACCGATCCCCAGCTTTCCCAACAATAGCTTGGCATACGCGGCTAGGGTTGCCTGATCGTTCTGCGCGGTTCGTCGCGGACCATCTTAATCCGCAACACTTCGAAAAGGAGAAGTTATGCAAGGGTATTTCACCGCAGTTCGCCGGAACTTCCGGTTGCAATTTCTCAGCGCACTCTCGATCTCGCTGCTAACCCTCGTTTTCTGTTCCATTACAGCCAACGCACAGAGCGCCATCACCTCTGGCGCCACCTGGAAAGACACCAGCGGGAATACGATCGAAGTCCATGGCGGCGGCATGATCAAGGTTGGCAGCACCTACTATTGGTTCGGCGAAGCCGACGACGGCTCCGTCAATTTCAACTTCGCGGGCATCAACTGCTACTCGTCCACCAACCTGACCAACTGGACCTACGAAGGCGATATTTTGCCTCCGCAATCCTCAGGTGACCTGGTGGTGGGTAATGTCGTGCAGCGTCCGAAGATTCTCTATAACTCTTCGACATCGACGTATGTCATGTTGCTGCACATCGATAACTCCAGCTATTCTCTGAACCATGTCGGCTACGCCACCAGTTCCAGCGTCTGCGGAACCTATTCCTATAAGGGTTCCTCGAAGCCGCTGGGCAACAAGAGCTACGACATCGGTGCCTTTGAAGATTCCAATGGCGACGGCTATCTGCTCACCACGGACAACGACACCGCGCTTCGCATCGAGCTGCTTGCCTCCGACTATCTGTCCCCGTCCAAGGTCGTTGCAACGCTTCCAAGCATGGAGGGTGCGTCGATGATCCACGATGGCAGCTACTACTATGTCCTCTGCTCGCATCTGACCGGATGGGCGCCGAACGACGATCAGTACGCGTACGCAACTTCGCCCTCCGGAACCTGGAGTTCGCTGGCCGACTTCGCCCAGTCAGGAACGAACACCTACTCTTCGCAAACCTCTTGGATATTGCCGGTCACCGGCACCAGCGGGACCGTCTATATGTACATGGGCGATCGTTGGGATGCCAACCAAATATCGGATTCGACCTATGTCTGGCTGCCTCTGGCCATCTCCGGCACCTCGGTCTCCATGGCCGACTATTCCACTTGGTACCTCAATGTCCCCGCGGGCACGTGGTCGGCTTCAGGTGGCACCCCGCCCACTACCGGCTCTTACACAGAACTCATCAGTGACAATAGCGGAATGTGTCTGAGCGCCGTGAACACAGCCGAGGGAACGCAACTGGAGCAGGCGACCTGCACCGGCAGCACTCTCCAGTTGTGGGATGTTACAACCGAAGGCAGCGGCTACAATATCACCAACGAAGCCACCGGCTACGTCGCGGACGACAGCGGCAACTCAAAGACCGCCGGCGGAGTAGTCATCGACTGGGCCAAGAATGGCGGCACTAACCAGGAGTGGACCTTCAGCAGCAACGGCAGCGGCTATTACACCATTGTCAATGTGTACAGCGGCCTATGTCTGGATGTCACCGGCGCGTCGAAAACATCCGGCGCTCTGATTGATCAATGGACTTGCAACGGCGGCACCAACCAACTCTGGAAACAGTAATAAGCGGAGCCGATTCAATTCGTCTAGCGCGGTGAGCGGCTAGCTCAGGTTTCAGAGCCTTCGCTCATCCCAACGTAGAGGCTACCCAGGTCTGGCTGATCCACTAAAAGGCCGATGCGGTCTGGCGTGTGGATCTAAAATCTCCCCGCTCAAGCGTCAGCTTGAGCGGGGAGGAAAGAGAATAACGATTTTGGCAGAAAATCGCTGCCAATGGAGAAAAAGTCATGACAAACGCTACGCGGTTGCATCGGGCGACTCATGTTTTCGCCCTGTCCTTCAGTATTGCATCCATCGCTTTGTTTGCTCTTCCGCAAAGCGCCCTTGCGATTGAATATCCATTCACATCAAGTGCGAGCAATCCCGTCCTCACTGCAAGTGCTGCATGGGAAGTAAAATCCGTGGGCGAGCCAAACGTGCGATATGTTAACGGGCAGTATGTGATGGTCTACTCGGGCGGCTGGGGGGCTCCGGGTCTCGGCCTCGCCACTTCTCCAGACGGGATAACTTGGACCAAGTATGCGGGCAATCCAATTATTGGCCAAGGCGGTGGGGGCTATTCGGGTACTGCCGTACGGGGCGACTTTATCATGGATGGCTCGGAATACCGTGTGTATTTCTCAGACAGTACAAGCAACGGGAATATAAGATTGGCCACTTCGAGCAATGGCACCAGTTATACGCTGATGTCTACGTTTGCTATCGCCAAAAACGCCGTACCCGGCTTTTCTGGGTGGGAAAATACTGGAACATACTTCGACGGCACGAATTGGTGGATGTTGGCAGAGGGCCACGCAAACAGCGGCCCCATCTGGCAAATATGTCTGTTTGAAAGCACCGATGGAGGGTTGACATACAGTTTTGTTTCCGGGCCACTGACAAGTTTGCAAGTAAGCTCGGGAGGAATGTATGGGGGGCCAAGATCTATCGTAAAAGTCGGCAGTGTTTATAACCTGTGGTATCACGCTGCCGAAAGCGGCGGCTTTGTACCAACGGAAGTATGGCATGCGACATCAACCGATTTGATCCATTGGACGCCGGACTCTGGTCCGACCATTCCTCTTGCTGGGAATGGCATGGGAATGGTGGATCCCGATCAAACCGGTGACACGAGCATTGTTCAAACTCCCGCTGGCCAGACATATCTGTATTTCGATGGAACTGACAATGCCCACGCAGTTTCAAAAATTGGATTTGCAATTTATGATGGAACTCTGGCGGGCACCCCGCCCACAACCGGCTCTTACACAGAACTCATCAGTGATAATAGCGGAATGTGTCTGAGCGCCGTGGACACAACCGAGGGAACGCAACTGGAGCAGGCGACCTGCACCGGCAGCACTCTCCAGTTGTGGGATGTTACAACCGAAGGCAGCGGCTACAATATCACCAACGAAGCCACCGGCTACGTCGCGGACGACAGCGGCAACTCAAAGACCGCCGGCGGAGTAGTCATCGACTGGGCCAAGAATGGCGGCACTAACCAGGAGTGGACTTTCAGCAGCAACGGCAGCGGCTATTACACCATTGTCAATGTGTACAGCGGCCTATGTCTGGATGTCACCGGCGCGTCGAAAACATCCGGCGCTCTGATTGATCAATGGACTTGCAACGGCGGCACCAACCAACTCTGGAAACAGTAATAAGCGGAGCCGATTCAATTCGTCTAGCGCGGTGAGCGGCTAGCTCAGGTTTCAGAGCCTTCGCTCATCCCCAAACAGCGCTGCCCATGTCTGGATTATCAGACCTGGGCAGCCTACGAAGCTCAATCCTTCCTTCAACGGCTGAAGTATTCAACAGTGTGCATTTACGCCTCAACCGTCTCCGTCGCTTCAGCCTCGGCGGGAGCAGCCGTATCCCCGCGCCCCAGCAACCGGCTCAGAATCACGTACAGCACCGGAATAAAGATGAGATTCAGCACCGTCGAAAGCAGCATTCCGCCGACAATCGTCGAGCCTACCGAGCGCCGTCCCAGAGCGCCCGCGCCGGTGGCGAAGACCAGCGGCAGCACGCCCAGGATGAACGCAAACGAAGTCATCAGAATCGGCCGCAGGCGCAGCGTGCCGGCCTCGGCGGCGGCGTCGGCGATGGAGCGGCCTTTGCGCCGCAACTGCTCGGCAAACTCGACAATCAGAATCGCATTCTTGGCTGAGAGGCCGATCAGCATCACCAGGCCGATCTGGCAATAGACATCGTTGGCATAACCGCGCCACGCGACCAGCCCCAGCGCACCCAGAACGGCCATCGGCACGGCCAGCAGAATGATGAAGGGTAGCGCAAAGCTCTCGTACTGCGCGGAGAGCGTCAGATAGACAACCAGCAGGCCGAGGCCGAAGATCAGCAGCGTCTTGCCGCCGGATTCAATCTCGTCCAGCGTCAAGCCGGTCCACTCGAACTTCATGCCCGGCATCATTGTCTTTTTGGCCAGCGCCTCCATGGAGGCCAATCCCTGGCCGGAGCTGCGTCCCGGCGCGGCTGAGCCGGAGATGTCCACCGAGCGGAAGAGATTGTAGTGCGAGATGACCGGTGGGCCGGAGCTTTCCACCACGCTGACGATATTGTCCAGCGGAACCATCTGGCCGGAGTCAGAGCGCACATAATAGCTGTGCAAGTCGCGCGCCTTCATGCGGAAGGGCTGATCGGCCTGCACAAAGACGCGATAGGTGCGGTTGTTGTAATCGAAGTCGTTGATGTACTCCGAACCCATGAAGACGCTCAAGGTGGTGGTGATCTGCGAGAGGGGAATGTTCATCGCCTTGGCCTTCTCGCGGTCGATGGTCACCAGCACCTGCGGATCGTTGGCCGAGAAGGCGGTGTACAGGCCGGTCAGCTCCTTGCCCTGCCGCGCCGCGCCCACCATCTGATGAGCCACGCGATCCAGGTCGCTCAGCGTATTCATGCCCGTATCCTGAAGCACGAAATCGAAGCCGCCAAAGCTGCCCACGCCGTTGACCGCCGGTGGCTCAACAATCATTACCAGGCCGCCATTGGGCGCAAACATCAGGCTCATCAGCTTGGGGCTGAGGTCGGCAACAATATCGCTCGCCGAGTGGCCCTTGCCGCGCCGCTCGTCTGCCGGCTTGGTGGAGAGAAACATCATGCCCGCATTGGATGAAGGGCCGCTGAAGCTGAAGCCCATCACGGAGAACGATCCGGCAATGTCGGAATTGGAGTGGAGGATGGCCTCGGCGCGCTCCGCCAGATTGCCGGTATACGCCAGCGAGGAGCCCGGAGGCGCCTGCACAATCACCATCAGGTAACCCTGATCTTCCTGCGGAATGAAGCCTGTTGGCACGCGCTGATAAACAAAGACCGTAGCAGCCAAACCGGCAAAAAAGAGCAGCAGCAGCAGATAGCGCACCCGCAGCGCGCCGTGAATCACCTTGCCATAGGTCTCCGAGAGCCAACTGATCTGCCTGTCCGTTGAATGAATAAAGCGGGCGAAGAGCCGCGAGAGAGGCTCAATGTGCAGAAAGTCCAACTGCTTGGGCCGGTCCTCTTCGCCGCGCAGGAACATCGCCGAAAGAGCCGGCGAAAGCGTCAGCGCGTTGAAGGCCGAGATGGCAATCGCAAAGGCAATGGTCAGCGAAAACTGCCGATACAAAATTCCAGTGGTGCCGGGAAAGAACGAGACCGGCACAAAGACGGCAATCAGCACCAGCGAGGTGGCGATCACCGCGCTGGTCACCTCGCCCATCGCGCGGCTGGTGGCGGCGTGCGGGTCGGAGTGCTCCAGATGAATATGCCGCTGCACGTTCTCGATCACCACAATGGCGTCGTCCACCACCAGCCCCGTGGCCAGCGTAATGCCGAAGAGCGTCAGCGAGTTGATCGAGAAGCCGAAGAGCTTGATAAAGGCGAAGGTGCCGATCAGCGAAACCGGAATGGTGACGGCGGGAATGATTGTTGCGCGCCAGTCCAGCAGGAAGAGAAAGATGACGGTGATGACGATAACCACGGCGATGCCCAGCGTCCAAAGCACCTCGCGGATCGAGTCGCCCACCACCGTCGTCGAGTCAAATGCGACGGCGTACTTCAGCCCCGGAGGAAAGCTCTTCGACAGCTCCGCCAAAGCAGCTTTGGCCGCGCGGTCCACTTCCAGCGCATTGGCGTTCGAGAGCTGCTCCACGCCGATGCCGTCGGCGTCCAATCCCATGTACTTCAGCGAGGAGCTATAATCCTCGGCGCCCACCTCGGAGTGGCCCACATCCTTCAATTGCACCAACCCGTTGGAGGAATTCTTTACAATGATCCTGTCGAATTCCTGCGGGCTGGTCAGCCGGCCCACCACGCGGACCGGAACCTGAAAAGCCTGTTTTTGATCCGAGGGAGGCTGGCCGAGCTGTCCGGCGGGGATCTCGACATTCTGCTCGACCAGCGCATTCACCACATCGGTCGCCGTCAGATTGCGCGCCGCCAGCCGCACCGGGTCCAGCCAGACGCGCATGGCGTACTTGCGCTCGCCGAAGATGATGACGTCGCCCACGCCGGGCACGCGCTTGAGCGCGTCCTTCACGTAAACATCAAGATAATTCGAGATGAATTCCGGCGAATAGCGCCCGTCGAGCGTGTAAAAGCCCGCGCCGAAGACAAAGTTGAAGTTGCTTTTGGTGATGCTGATGCCGGTCTGGTTCACCGCGGCGGGCAGCCGTCCCTGGGCGCTGGCCACGCGATTCTGCACGTCCACGGCGGCAATGTCCAGATCGTAGCCCGTCTGGAAGGTCACGGTGATCGAGCTGCTTCCGCTATTAGTGCTGGCCGAGTTGATGTAGCGCATCCCCTCGACGCCGTTGATCGCCTCTTCCAGCGGAATGGTCACCGCCTTCTCCACGGTGTCGGCATTCGCGCCCACGTAATTACAACTCACAGACACCTGCGGCGGCGCCAGATTCGGATACATGGCCACCGGAAGCGTGGGGATGCACACCGCGCCCGCCAGAATAATCAGCAGCGCGCAGACTGTCGCAAAAACCGGCCGATGAATAAAGAAATCAACAAACAAGAGTTGCCTTCCTTCCAATAAATGCAGTCAACATCTTTTAAAAAATCTGTCATCCTGGGCGGACTGAATAACATTGTCATCCTGAGCGGAGCAGGCCGCGCTTTTTGCGGCCTGCGCAGTCGAAGGACCCGCGGTTGCTTTTACTTTTTGAAGTTACAAATTCTGGGTGCCCCAGGTCCGGATCTTCGGACCTGGGAAACAACGAATTCTCACCCCGCCAGGTGCCCCCGGTCTCGATTTTGAGACCGGGGATTCAACGAACCCTATCCGCCCAGCGGCATCACCGGCATTCCATTCACCAGGAATTGCGTGCTGGACACAACTACCTTGTCGCCCGCACTCAGCCCCGAAGTGACCGCATAGCTGTTGCCCACCGTCTCGCCCAGCGTCACCGAAGTCTGCACCGCCATGGTCATCGGCCCCTGCTTCTTGGCCACATACACAAAGCTCTGCCCGCCCTGCCGGATCACCGCCAGAACAGGCACCACCGCCATCGGCGACGTGCTCCAGATCACCTTCGCTTTAATCATCTGCGCCGTGCGCAGCAACTCCGGCGAGGCGTTCACCGGCGCCTTCACCAGAATCCCCTGCAACGTGCTGTCCACCTGCGGCGAAAGGAAATTGATCTTCGTCTTGTCCAGCAGCTTGCCGGAGTCGTCCATCAGCTCCACATCCAGCCCCATCCGCGCCTGCCCCGCCCGCTCCGTGGGAATGTAAATGTAGGCCTCCAACTCCTTGCCCTCATCCACCGTGGTTAGCATCGTCGTCGCGGAAACGTAGTCGCCCAGATGCACCGGTATGTCCCCCACCACGCCGTCAAACGGCGCGCGGATGGTGTAGTAGGCCAGTTGCGCCTCCTGCGTCTTGCGCAACTCAGCCGCCGACTCGTAATCCGCCTTGGCGTTGTCATGCGCCTGCTTGGCCTGGTCGAAGGCGTCGCGGCTGGTCACGCCCGCCTCGAAGAGCTTGCTCTGCCGTTCGACCTCCAGCGACTGGTAATCGTAGAGCGCCTTCTTCTGCCGCTCCGTGGCCCGCGCCGCATCCACCGCCGCCTTCTGCATCTGCGGATCAATCTCCATCAGCGCCTGGCCGGCCGTCACTGCTTCGCCGGAATGCACTTGAATCTGCCGCAGCACTCCGCTCACCTGCGGCTGCATCGTCGCCGAGCGCCGCGACTTGATCGTCGCCACATACTCGCTCGACTGCGCCACCGGCTGCATCGTTACGGTCGCCGTCTGCACCGGCATCGCCTGCATTCCAGCGCCCGCCGCCGCCACCGGCTTCTTCTGGCAGCCCGTCACCGCCAGCCCAAGTACAACCAAACATCCAACTCCAAAAATGCGTCTCAATTCGATCTTCCTCACAAAATCTTCTTAGAGCACACTGTCATCCTGAGCAGTCCCACTCGCCGCGTCGAGTTTCGGCGGAGATGAACTGCCGCTAACTTGCGCACCCGCGATTTCCGCGAAGCGGAAGCTAACTTGCTGTTTTTATTAAAACAAATCCCTCTTTGAAAGCTTTGTTCACAGGAAGAGAATCTTCCAAAACTGTCATCCTGCGCAGTCGAAGGACCCGCGTTTGCTCTTCGCCGGATGCGCCACGAAGCCCCCCGCTCCCGCCGTCATCTCTATACTGACGCCTGGAAGCCAAAGTTTGACGCAAAAAATCGCTTTCCGGTTTACCTTTCCGGTTGGGAAAGCCGAAGGCTTTAAGGCTGGTGGCCCTCAAAGAGGTCTATAGAGAGGCGTTTATGCTGGCCGCGGCCAACCGCCCCGCGCCGAAGTCGCAACTGAAAATGGGTCAACCTGGGCGTCGCGACGGCAAAGGCCGGGCCATCATTTTTTTCATCTTCTCTACTCACGGCAAACGTTGGCTCAAAGTAATCTTCGGCAGGGCGACGATAAACCCCGAGAGCAAGTCATTCTGCATCGGCGCTCGGTACGCGAATTGGCCGGTCGGAAACATGCGAGAATTGACCGGGCGCCCCATGCGCCAGGATCTGCGGTTTCTATTCCTGTTCCCCTCGTTGCCACCGTTACGCTCTGTTTGTAAGCACGCCTCTCTGTGTGTTTGGGTGATCTGGCTCTTGCGTAAGCTGCGCTCCAATGCGCATGATTGACTCGAATTTTGGGGACCAATCCTCGATCTTGAGATCCGGCCCATTCCGCCATTCGTCTGTTGACACGGCTAAGGCAAGTCTCCTACGATTTCGGTGTTTTCTATTCACAAAGAAAGAAGCGCCATTCATGAGTGGCGCAAAGGGAATTTTTGCGGATGCGACTCCTATCTCGATCTGAATTCATTGCGTGGCCCGGCTTTCAATCCATCCAGTCTTCACTCAAGGCAACTCTGCTCGCTTGCGCAACTCTGTTGATCCTGCTGACGGCGGCTGCTTACGCCAGCGCTCAGAGTCAAGACAGTAGCTTCGTGCTGGAGAGAAAGGCCAGAACGATCGTGCTGGAGCCTTATGCGGACAACATCATTCGCATCACGTTGAGCTCAGCTAAATCAGCGGCGCTGGGTGCGCCCGGATATGGATTCGTTGGCACTCCCCAGAGGTCGGGATGGACCCAGGAGCGAGATGCGGAGGGCGGTGACATCATTCACTCCCGCAGATTGACGATCCGCATCGCTGCCGAGAACACGCCGGCTCCCCACGCTTTCCCGCTGGATGCACTGAATCAGGCGCTCAGGGAAAAGTACTTTGGCGGCGGGAGTGGGCACGGGCCCAACAACGACATCATTTCCGTAGCTACCTCCTCCGGCAAGCCGCTCTTGAAGATGGGTCGCTGGTCCATGGTTCCCAACCCCGCCCGTGCATCGGCTGCCAACGCGGGTGACGGCGGCAAGGAAAGCCCGGGCTATCGCGTCTCCGCCACCTTTGACTCGCCGCAAAGCGAGCATTATTACGGCCTGGGCCAGCAGCAGCAAGGCTTTCTCGACCTGCGCGATCATCGCATTCCATGCTGGCACGATTACGACGGCATTGGAGGAGAGAACGTCTGCGTTCCTTTCATGGTCTCCAGCCGCGGCTACGGCTTGATCTGGGACAACCCGTCCAAAACGACCATCGAATTGGGCATCAACCAAAAGAATGTATGGTCGTCCGAGGTTGGCGACCGCGTCTCCTTCTTTGTGATTGCCGGCGATTCCAGCGACGAAATCTATACGGGCTACCGCCAGTTGACCGGGGTGACGCACCTGCTTCCCAAAGCCACCTATGGCTACATCCAGAGCAAGGCCATCTATCCCACCCAGGAGCAGGCGCTCAATGTCGCCAAGGGATATCGCGACCGCCAGTTGCCGCTGGATGTGCTGGTGGTGGACTTCCTGAACATGACGCGCCAAGGCGAGATGGATCTCGACCCCGCCCGGTGGCCCGATCCCGCCGCCATGAACAGCCAGCTTCACTCCATGGGTATCACCACCCTTCTCAGCGTGTGGCCGCACTACTCCAAGGGCACGCAATTCTATGACATGCTGCAGAGCAAAGGCTGGCTGGTGCATACCCCGGATGGAAAGCCGGACCAGGGATGGACCAAGGATCTCATCGGTCCGAACCTCGACACCACCAACCCCGAGGCGGCCCGGTGGTTCTGGGAGAAGATTCGCGACCGTTATGTAAAGCCCTATGGTTTCGATTACCTCTGGCTAGATGAAACCGAGCCGGATATCGATGCCGCGAACGACGTCTTCTGGATTGGTTCAGGCACCCGCAACTTTAACCTCTATCCCTTGTTCCACACAGCCTCTGTCTACGAGGGCTTCCGCCGGGATTTTGGTGACAGCCGCAGAGTCATGATCCTGGCGCGTGCGGCGTATCTGGGCGCGCAGCGCAACGGAACGGTCTTCTGGTCCAGCGACATCGTCTCCACATGGGATATGCTGAAGCGCTCCATCCCCGCCGGCCTTAACTTCACCGCCAGCGGAATGCCGTACTGGGATACGGACATCGCCGGCTTCTTCTCGCCGCAAATCTACGCCGACTACCACGCCGCCCATCAGCCTTTGATCGATGCCTCGGACGCGCGGGAGAACATCGGCAACTATGAGGATTATCCCGAGCTATTCGTGCGCTGGTTTGAGTGGGGTGCCTTCCAGCCGGTCATGCGCGCCCACGGCGAGAGGATGCACAACGAAGTGTGGTCCTACGGCAAACAGGCGGAGCCGATCCTGGAAAAGTATCTCCGCCTGCGCTATCAGTTCATTCCCTATATTTACTCGCAGGCCTACCGCAGTTACCAGACGGGCGCTCCATTCATGCGCGCGCTCTTCATGGACTTCCCCGGCGATCCGAATGTCGCCGACCTCCGCGACGAGTACATGTTCGGGCCTGCTTTTCTGGTCGCGCCGGTCACCGAGCAGGGAGCAGCCAGCCGCAAGGTTTACCTCCCCGCGGGCTGCGATTGGTATAACTACTGGACCAATGAACGCATCCAAGGCGGCCAGACCATCACCGCGGACGCGCCCATCGACACCCTCCCGCTCTTTGTGCGCGCAGGGTCGATTCTGCCGCTGGGAACCGCGGTTCTGAGCACCCAGGCGGCGCAGGGCATTGCGGCCGTGCGCGTCTATCCCGGAGCGGACGCGGACTTCACGCTCTACTCCGACGACGGGACCACGTATTCCTATGAGAAGGGCGCCGGCTCCACGACCATGCTGCACTGGGATGAAGCGAAACATCAATTCACTCACACAGGCGCCGCGGCCTGGACCGAGTCCGATTCCAAGATCGTAAGCATCGTGAGTCCGTAGGAAAGCAATCGGGCCGGTAGCCTCGGTCCCGGTGATCTTTCCAATCCAAAATGAGGGTGCCCCCGGTCTCGCTATGGATACCAGGGACTCCACGATCCCAATCCGGGTTCTATGGGGCGCCCAATCATCGCGGTAGATTGAGATGTGGGCCACGGCGGGCATGAACTCTCGCTCACTTGCGAACTCGCGATTTCCGCGAAGCGGAAGCTGACTTGCTGTTTTTATTATTAATCCGGCCCTTGAACTTTGCATCATTTCAGGGCTGTCATCCTGAGCGAACGGGGCCCCAAATGTACTTCAATTTGGGGGCGGTGAGTCGAAGGACCTGCGTTTCCTCTTCGTCGGAAGCGCCACGAAGCCCCCCGCTCCCGCCATCTTCTCTACACCGGCGCCTCAAAGCCAAACTTTAACGCAACAAATCGCTTTCCGGTTGACGGTCCCAGCTTGAAAGGCCACAATCGCCAACAAAATACTTCGGCCCATCAAGAAACTGCCCTCATTTCCCACGCCACGGCCAAAGCCTTTCGCTGTAAACTTGTCTCACGCCATGATCCTGAGCCTGCCTGAATTCATTCGCCGCTGGAAAGACAGCCAGTTGTCCGAGCGCGCCGGCTCCCAATCGCATTTCATCGATCTCTGCCAAATCCTCAACCAGCCGACTCCGCCCGCCGCCGACCCCAAAGGCATCGATTACGCCTTCGAAAAGCGCGTCAACAAAACCGGCGATGACAAAGGCTTTGCCGACGTCTGGAAGCGCGGCTTCTTCGGCTGGGAGTACAAAGGCAAGCACAAGGATCTCAAGGCCGCCTACCAGCAACTCTTCAATTACAGCGCCGATCTCGACCATCCTCCTCTGCTGGTGGTCTGCGACTTTCTCCGCTTTGAAGTTCACACCAACTTCACCAACACCCGCCCGCTGGTCTACAAGTTCACCCTTGACGACCTCATGCTCTCCACGCCCATCCCCGGCTCGGACCTTTCCGCGCTCGACATTCTGCGCGCCGTCTTTCAGGAGCCGGAAAAACTCAAACCCGGCGCTCTGGAAGTCCGCGTCACCGAAAAAGCAGCGGACGAATTCACCAAGTTAAAACAGAGCCTGAACAGGTTCCAGACGGATAATGAGGCGTTGGCTCGCTTCATCATGCGCCTGCTCTTCTGCCTATTCGCCGACAGCGTCGGCCTGCTACCAGACAATATCTTCCGCAAGATGATCGCGGCGGATCGGCAGGAGCCGCGCAAGTTCGTCCGCAAGCTCAAAAATCTCTTCGCCGCCATGGCCACCGGAGACGAGGTATTCGGACCGATCAGCATCCCGCACTTCAACGGCGGACTCTTCCGCGCGGACGACGCGACGGTCTTCGATCTGACTCATGAGGAGCTGGGCATTCTGCGACAGGCGGCACTTTTGGACTGGGGGCGCGTCGAACCGGCCATCTTCGGCACCCTCTTCGAGCGCATCCTCGACGAAGGCAAGCGCGCCCAGCTTGGCGCGCACTACACCAGCCGCGAAGATATCCTGCTGATTCTGGAGCCGGTCGTGATGGCTCCGCTGCGTCTCCGCTGGAACGAGGTCAAGGCCGGCGCGGAAGAGATCGCCGCGGCCATGGAGACGGCCGGCAACAGCACACGCGCCAAACTCCGCGCGCAACTGGAATCGAAACTGTCGGGCTGGATGGACGAACTGGCGCAGGTGCGCATCCTGGACCCCGCCTGCGGCAGCGGTAACTTTCTTTACGTTGCGCTCCGGTTGCTGCTTGACCTGTGGCGAGATACCGAGCAATACTCCATCGACCACCATCTGACCGCTCTTGATTGTAAGGTCGGTCCCTCGCAGCTTTACGGTATTGAAACCAATGTCTACGCACATGAACTGGCCTCAGTCGCGGTCTGGATCGGCTATCTGCAATGGCGCAAGGCCAATGCCATGGGTTGGCCGAAGGAACCGATCCTGAGAGTCCTCGACAATATCCAGCACCGCGACGCCATCATGGAACTCGACGCCCACGGCAAGCCCAAGCTGGACGCTAACGGCAATCCCAGCGAGCCAGAATGGCCCGAAGCGGATTTCATCGTCAGCAATCCGCCGTTCCTGGGGGGTAGCAAGATTCGATCCGAACTCGGAGATGAGTACGTGGAGGCGTTGCGCAGGCTCTATGAGGGCCGCGTTCCGGGCGGGGCCGATCTCGTCACCTACTGGTTTGAGAAAGCGCGGGCACAGATTGAGGCGGGACTCGCCCAGCGTGTCGGATTGCTGGCTACAAATTCAATTCGCATGGTGGGCAATCGACCGGTATTGGAACGTATTATTGCATCGGGCGGCATCTTCATGGCCTGGAGTGATCGTGAGTGGGTGAATGAAGGTGCGGCGGTCCGTGTATCGTTTGTAGGCTTCGATGACGGTTCGCAGACAGAGCGAACCCTTGACGGGCAACTCGTTGAAGCCATCCATTCCGACTTGACGGCTAAAGCGAACATTGCGCGTGCGGTAAGGTTACCGGAGAATGCCAATCTCTGCTTTCAGGGGATTATGAAGGGTGGTCCATTCGACTTAGATCCTGAGCAGGCAAGGAAGATGCTCGCCGCCCCGCTCAACCCAAATGGGAGGCCAAATTCTGATGTTATTAAGCGTAGATTGATTGGCCGCGATGTGGTGCAAAGAAATCAGAACGGTTGGCTTATTGATTTTGTCGATATGCCGGAATCAGAAGCCGCACTTTATGAGCTTCCATTTGAGTATGTCGTCAAGAACGTGAAGCCGATCCGCGATATAAATCATAGGAAAAATTATCGTGATTATTGGTGGAAGCACCAAGAGAATCGTCCGGGGTTGCGTAAGGCTCTTACTGGTTTAAGTCGTTGTATCGTAACTTCGGAAGTAGCGAAGCATCGTATTTTCGTATGGATGGATACCAATGTCGTTCCAGATAAGAGATTGCACGTTATTGCAAGAGACGATGATTATTTCATGGGAATACTCCAGAGCCGTGCGCATATAGTTTGGTCATTGAATGTTGGTTCGACCTTAGAGGATCGCCCCATGTACAACTCCGATACTACATTTGATACCTTCCCCTTTCCCTGGCCGCCGGGCAAAGAAGATCAAAAATCTCCGCTCGTCGAAGCCATCGCCGAGGCCGCGCGGGAGCTGGTCCGCCTGCGCGACAACTGGCTCAACCCGCCCGGCGCCGCGCCGGAAGTTCTGGCCAAGCTGACCCTGACCAACCTCTACAACAAGCGTCCCGCCTGGCTGGAGAATGCCCACCGCAAACTGGACGAAGCGGTCTTCGCCGCCTACGGCTGGCCGGCTACGCTGACCGATGCCGAAGTCCTGGAGCGCCTCCTCGAACTGAACCGCCAGCGCGCGGCAACTCTCGAAAAATAGCCCTGCGTTCTTGACTCCTTATCAGCCCGTGGTAAAAGTCGTGTTTTGAAAGGGCACGACCTTACAGGCTGCGTAAAAACTCGATAAAGAGTCCAGAAGTGTCAGGGCACGGCTTTACAGGCTGCGTAAAAACTCGATACAGAGTCCAGAAGTGTCAGGGCACGGCTTTACAGGCTGCGTAAAAACTCGATACAGAGTCCAGAAGTGTCAGGGCACGACTTTAGTCGTGCCGATAAAGCTCATAGAATTAACTGGGCTTTAGCCCCTGAGGGAAGGTTTTCAGATTTCTTGACTTTCGCCATAGGCTATTATCCCTGATCCCTGACTCAAAACAGCCTCGAATTCGTGCCAAAAACGGGCAATAAAACGGCCAATAACGGGCTTAAAACACCCGTATTTCAATCTTTTTGCCGATCTGTACGCGGAGATTCCAGCGGAATAACTCGACCTTCAGACGGACATTTTTGACCAGCGGGAATGACGTGCTCCTTTCGTAGCCTTATAAGGCAACCAAACGCACTCTTTTGTCGGCATAGAGGCATCGTGTATTTTGCACGAGCGCATTCTCTGCGAGCGCTTTCCCCTGTCCCTGAAAACCACTCCGTACAATAGAAACAGAAGCACCACCCGCCCCATGGCCGAAAAGGAAAAGAAGCCCCAAAAGCCCGATGACGATCCGGTCGGCAAAGTCTACGACTCCCGGCTGATGCGCCGCCTCGGCCATTATCTGCGCCCCTATTGGCTACAGGCCGCCGTCTCCACCTTGGCCATCAGCCTCAAATCCCTCTGCGACGTCTCTGGTCCTTACCTGATGATGGTGGCCATTGACCGCTACTTCCCCTCGGGCTCCCGCTCGCCGCTGGCCAATAACCTGCTGGCGCAAAGCCTGGGCGCAACCAACTGGCTCACCCGCCGCCTTCCCGCCGATCCGTTGCAGGGCATCAACAAATTGGCTGAGATCTATATGGCCGTGCTGCTCTGCGCCTATCTCTTCCAATTCATTCAGACCTATCTGATGCAGTGGACCGGCCAGAAGCTGATGTTCGATCTGAGAAAAGACATCTTCCGCCACATGCAGCAGATGCACATTGGCTTCTTCGATGCGCACCCTGTCGGCCGCCTGGTCACCCGCATCACCTCCGACGTGGACGCCATCAATGAGATGTTCACCGCTGGCGTGCTGGCCATCGTCGACGACTCGCTCAACCTCACCATCATGGCCGTCCTGATGCTCAAGATCAACTGGCGTCTGGCGCTGCTGGCCTTCTCCGTACTGCCGCTGATCTTTGTCGTCACGCGCCTCTTCCGCGACCACGTCCGCTCGAGCTTCCGCCGCGTCCGCGCCGCCATCGGACGCATCAACAGCTTCACCCAGGAGCACATCTCCGGGATGAGCGTGGTGCAGCTCTTCAACCGCGAGCAGCGCGCCTATGACGACTTCGAGGTTGTCAACCGCCAGCACATGATCGCCTTCAAAGACACCATCTTCGCCTACGCCCTCTTTTACCCCGCCGTCGATCTGCTCAGCGCCGTAGCCATCGCCCTGATCATCTGGCGCGGAGGGATCGGCGTGCTCACTGGCGTGGTGCTGATTGGCGTGCTCAATATGTTTGTGCAATACTCGCTGCGCTTCTGGCGGCCCATCCAGGACATGAGCGACAAGTACAACATCCTGCAATCCGCCATGGCTGCCAGCGAGAGGATTTTCAAACTTTTAGACACGGAGCCGGAGATCGTCACTCCCGCCCAGCCCCTCAGCGGCGACTCCAGCAACCGCATCGAATTCTGCCACGTCTGGTTCACCTATCAGAAGCTGACCGGGGAGCAACAAGCCGCCGTCGCGCGAGGCGTCAATTTAGCCGCCCTCGAAGGCGTCGAATGGATACTCAAAGACGTCTCCTTCACCGTCGAACCCGGACAGACGGTCGCCATCGTCGGCCACACCGGCGCGGGCAAAACCACACTCACCAGCCTGATGATGCGCTTCTATGAGGTCACCGCCGGCCAAATCCTGATCGACGGCATCGACCTCCGCCAGCACGATCTGGTCGCTCTCCGCCAGCACTTCGCCGTCGTCCTGCAAGATCCCTATCTCTTCTCCGGCACCATCGCCGAAAATATCCGCTTCGGCAACGAGGAAATCACCGGCGCTGATCTCTGCCAGGCCGCCCGCGACGTCAACGTCCTCGACTTCATCGAGAGCCTGCCCCATCAATTCAACGAGCCGGTCCGCGAGCGCGGCAACTCACTCTCTACCGGCCAGAAGCAGCTCATCAACTTTGCCCGCGCCTTGGCCTACAACCCCCGCATTCTGATCCTCGACGAGGCCACCTCCAGCGTCGATACCGACACCGAACTGCGCATCCGCGGCGCTTTGGAGCGCATGGTCGAAGGCCGGACAAGCGTCTTGATCGCCCATCGCCTCAGCACCATCCAGCGCGCCGAAACCATCCTCGTCATGCACAAAGCCCAGTTGCGCGAAAAAGGCACCCACCAGCAACTGCTCGCCCAGCGAGGCCTCTACTGGAAGCTCTATCAGCTTCAGTACAAGGACCAGGAACAGGGACTAGGGACTAGGGACCAGGGACTGGCTGCCCTAGGAAGCTAGAGCATCTCTCCTATTGCTGTAGAGTGGTGAAAGGGAGGAGGAACCAGGCCTTTGCGTCCTCTGCTTTGATGAGTGGGAGCAGTTCTGCGATGGCTTGATCGAGAGCTTCTTTAGCCATCCTCTGCTTCTAACGTGGCGTCATTTTTGCGCCGACATCGGATCCTTCTTAACGGCGATGTACAAGAGATCTTTGTAGTCTCCGGCCAGGGAACCGAAAGAAAGCATCGACGTCAGCTTTTCGATCCCCTTCACCATTCTCCTTGCCAAACTCGGATTTGGGCGCTTGAATCCGTCTCCGTAACAGTTGAGGGTGCTCACGCCGTTCTCGGCCAGAAAAGGGATAAGCCGCTCGCGGCTAATCACAGGATGATAGTAGGTGGGGTAGGGCGCGTATCCGGGCTGGCCGGCGAATTGGGAATGGTGGATATACCGGTAGTAAGCCACATGCGCCCAATGCGGCAGCACGCGCGTATAGAAGCCATGCACCGTTTGTCGCTCCGGTAGACGCAGGATCAGAAGTCCACCCGGCCTCAACCATTTCACAAGGTTTGCGAGCGCCCGATCGGCGCGTGGCACATGCTCCAGCACGAAGGCGCTAAAGACCACATCGAAGGACGCCTCCGGCAGCTCGACCGTGCAGAGATCGCCGCAGATGGCCACATCCAGATCGCGCGCCTGGGTCTTGCGCATCTCCAGAGCCACCGCGTCCAGGTCTACGCCGGTCAGCGTAAAGTCGACGCCTGCCAAATCAAGAGGCCAGCGCTGCCCGCATCCGGCCTCCAGAATTGAAAGCGAGCGTCTCAACTGCTTGGCATGCGTGCGGATTGCGTCGTTTTGAAGCTGATGGGTTTGCGCATGGCTCGTAACCTGCTGGATGGCCGGACCGCCTGCGTTCATGGGTTCTCCTGGTTAGGGCTTCTCCGCCGCCGAGGCAATTTTGGCCTCCGCCTCGTGAATCACGCGCAGGGCGTTGGTGTAGGCGTCTTCGCTGTCGCCGGCTTCGCTCCACAATTTATTGCCGCGTTCCAACTGCTCGTTGGCGCGGGGCACGTCGATCTCTTCCGGCTTGAGGGCGTCACTGGCCAGGATAGTCACGCGGTCGCCCAGCACCTCGGCAAAGCCCCAGCTTACGTTATAGCGTAGCACGCTGTCAGGACCGCTGGACGGGCTGTCGCCGCTGCCGTGCACGATCACGTCGCCCGCGCCCAGCTCAGCCATCAGCGGCGCGTGGCCGTAGAGCACCTCGAAGTACCCGTTCTTCGCCGGCAGCTCCACCGCCGCCGCCGCATGATCGAAGAAGATCCGCTCGGGGGTGACCAGCCGGACGCGCAGTTGATTGGTTTCTTCAGCCATGAAAATCCTTTCCGGATTTTAGGGGTCAGGGATCAGAGATCAGGGAACAGTTAAAACAAAATCCTAGCTATAGCGCTTTTCTGATCCCTGACAACTGAACCCTGATCCCTGCCTTATACAGACGCCTTCATCTTTTCGGCGGTTTCCAGCACTTCTTCAATGGCGCCCTTCATGTAGAAAGCCTGCTCCGGAATATCATCGTACTTGCCTTCGATGATCTCCTTGAAGCTGCGCACCGTGTCAGCGATCTTTACATAGCGGCCCGCCATGCCGGTAAACTGCTCGGCTACATGGAAGGGCTGCGACAGGAATTTTTGCACCTTACGGGCGCGAGCCACCGTGAGTTTATCTTCTTCTGAAAGCTCGTCGATGCCCAGAATCGCAATGATGTCCTGCAAATCCTTGTAACGTTGCAGAATGCGCTTGACTCCCTGGGCCACGTCGTAGTGATCCTGGCCGACAATGCGCGCCGAGAGAATGCGCGAGGTCGAGGCCAGCGGATCAACGGCGGGATAGATGCCCAGCTCGGAGAGCGGACGGCTCAGCACGGTCGTCGCATCCAGGTGAGCAAAGGTCGTCGCCGGGGCGGGATCGGTCAAGTCGTCAGCGGGCACATAAACCGCCTGCACCGAAGTCACAGAACCCTTGCTCGTCGATGTGATGCGCTCCTGCAGCTCGCCCATCTCGGTAGCCAGGTTAGGCTGGTAGCCCACGGCGGAAGGCATACGGCCAAGCAGCGTAGAAACCTCCGAGCCGGCCTGCGTAAAGCGGAAGATGTTGTCAATGAAGAGCAGCGTGTCCGAGCCTTCCACATCGCGGAAGTACTCGGCAACGGTCAGCGCGCTCAGCGCCACGCGCAGACGTGCTCCAGGCGGCTCAGTCATCTGGCCGTAGACCAGCGCGCACTTCGAGTTGGCGAAGTCGCCCGGTTTGATGACGCCGCTCTCGCTCATCTCCAGCCACAGGTCATTGCCCTCGCGGGTGCGCTCGCCCACGCCGCCGAAGACCGAGTAGCCGCCGTGGTTCTTGGCCACGTTGTTGATGAGCTCCATGATGACGACCGTCTTGCCCACACCCGCGCCGCCGAAGAGGCCGATCTTGCCGCCCTTGAGGAATGGCTGAATCAGGTCGATGACCTTGATGCCCGTCTCGAACATCTCCTCGTGGGTGGACTGCTCGTCAAAGAGCGGCGCAGGCCGGTGAATGGGCATGCGCGTCTTCTCGCCGACAGGGCCGAGGTTGTCCACCGGATCGCCAATGACGTTGAGCACGCGGCCCAGAGTCTCTTTGCCCACCGGCATGCTGATCGGCGCGCCCAAGTCAATGGCCTTCATGCCGCGGACCATGCCGTCAGTAGCCGTCATGGCGACCGTGCGCACGCGGCCCTCGCCCAGGTGCTGCTGCACCTCAACGATCACGCTGATGGGAGCGGGCACCGTGAAGCCCTCGCTGACAATGCGCAGCGCCTGATAGATGGGCGGCATCGTCGCTTCTTCAAACTGCACGTCCACGGCCGGACCGGAGACCTTGATTACCTTGCCGATATTCTCTGCCATTGTTCTGCCTTCTTAAAATCTGAACTTCCGCTACTGCAAAACCTTGTGTAAGAACAAGCGATTGAATAACCTTGCTTTCTTCTCGGTAGTCGCCATCTCTTCCGCTGCTATTTGGTCTCTTTGCGTTAGAGAAGGATACTTCTCTTTCATGACTGATTGCCTTTGCAAATACTCATTATCGATTTCGGTCATACCTAAATACATCGATAATGCAATCGCAAATTCCTTATCCCGCTCTGTCCAAGCTGCTCGCTGTGCTACATACACCTTCTGTTTTGCCAATCCATCTCTTACTGCAAAATCAGAATTGCTAATTGATTCGAAATTCTGCAACGAGTCAATCTGTACTAAAGCTACACTTGCGGCTCTTCGCTCCCAAGGTGTAAGCCAGTACCGTTCAATCGCAGTCCAAGCAATCAATCCTGCAACAATGATTCCAAATCCAGCCAAAATCTTCCGCGTAGTTCTTTTGCTCCAAATCTCGGTCTGCAAAAGCTCACGGATTTTCATCTCAAATCCTCAGCGCCGTTTCCCTCAGGGGCTAAAGCCCGCTGTTCATTCTGCTCGTTGCGGCACGACTGAAGTCGTGCCCTGATACAAAACCCGATCCAGTTGGTTCGACCGAAGTCATGCCCTTTCAAACCTACCAGTCGCTGATTTCCAGGGCGTGCTGGTCCCTAGTCCCTAGTCCCTCAGTCCCTGCCTTTACGCCGCCGCCGCAGCGCCGCTCACAATCTCAATGATCTCCTTGGTGATGGCCGCCTGGCGCACGCGATTCATGTGCAAAGTGAGCGCGTCGATCATCTCCGAGGCGTTGTTGGTTGCCGAATCCATGGCCGTCATGCGCGCCGCATTCTCCGCCGCCACCGACTCGGTCATCGCGTGATAGAGCATCGACGAAATGTACTGCGGAATCAGCCCTGCGAATAACTCCTCCGAGGGCTGCTCGTAGATGTAGTCCACCTGCGCCGTGCCGAACTTCTTGGCTTCTTCTTCTGCTTCGCTGGTATCCGCCGCTTCAATCTCGATGCCCGCAGAAAGAGCCGCTTCCGCCATGCGCTCCTTCTCTTCCTTGGTCGGCTCGACCGACCCCGCGATCTGCGGAATGCCGATCTTCATTAGCGGCAGCAGCTTCTCCACCACCAGCCGTTGCGTAATCACCGACTTGAATTCGTTGTAGACGATGTAGGCCGCGTCAATCTCTTCCTTCTCGTAGCGGGCGATAATGCTCTGCGCCAGTTCGAAGACCCGGCTCTGCTCCAGCTTCAGCAGCATTCCCGGATGATCGCCCACGACTTCGACAGAACCGTTGCGCTCACGGGTTTTCACCACATGGCCGCTCTCGTCGGTCTGCTCGGAGTAAGCCGCCACCGGATAGCGCCGCCGCATCAAATCGCGCGCCTTGCGGCCCACCGCTTCGATGTCAATCTCCCGATCGGGATTGCCGCCGATAAACTGGAAGGCGGTTTTGAGAATGTTGGCGTTGAAGGCCCCGGCAAAGCCCTTGTCGCCGCTGATGACAATCAGCAGCACACGCTTCTCTGGACGCGTAAGAAAGAGTGGGTGACTCAGATTGCCGGTGCTCGCGCAGTAGAGATCGGCTCTCCGAGTCAGCGACTCCAGAACGCTGGTAATCATCTTGGCGTAGGGCCGAGCCGCCAGCGCCCGCTCCTGCGCGCGGCGCAGCTTCGCCGCCGCCACCATCTTCATGGCCTTGGTGATCTGCCGCGTGTTCTTCACGCTGCGGATGCGACGCCGTAAATCGAGTACGTTTGCCATTCTTCTTAGCTCTCAGCTTTCAGCTATCAGCTGGTCGTGATGCAGTTCAATTTGCCCTACCTAGATCCCGCGACGATTAGCCCGAAAATAATCGCCACTGGAATCATGAATAGGGTGTACAGAAACATTCCCCTTACAATTCCCCATTGAATGTTGCGGCGGACACGTTGGTCATCTAACGCAAGAGCGCTGAGGGATTTATCAGACAGACTGACCGTAGCTCCGTTCGCTCTAGCTTCTGCTTCCACTTGCATTTCAATGGCCGCCTGACGTTTAGCCTTGGCTTCTTCTTCGGCTTGCGCTCTAGCAGCTTTTTCTTCTTCTGTTAGTGGCTTCGAATTCGCAAGATAGCTCGGATTAATCTTCATTTTGAGATCCGTTTGCCTCGGCTAAACCTAGAATTCCGATTCATTGGCTGAGAGCTGAAAGCTGATAGCTGACGGCTCTCCGTCCCCTTACTTCGCCGCCTGCTCCACCTTGAAGTTGGCTGCGTACTCTTTCAGCGCCGTGTGCAGCTTGGTCTTGATCTCATCATCGAGCGCCTTCTTCTTGGTCAGCTCTTCAATCAGTGCCGTCTGCGCGCTTTCGATGTACTTGTAAAGGCCGTCCTCAAAGGCGCGAATCTCCTTGATCTGGAAGTCGTCCAGATAACCCTGCGTTCCCGCGAAGAGCGCTACCGTCTGCTGCTGCCAGGTGAGCGGCTGGAACTGCGGCTGCTTGAGCAACTCCGTCAAGCGCGCGCCGCGGTTCAACTGCTTCTGCGTCAGCGGGTCCAGGTCGGAGCCGAACTGCGCAAAGGCCGCCAGTTCGCGGTACTGCGCCAAGTCGAGCTTCAGCGTCGCGCCGACTTGCTTGACGGCCTTGATCGCCGCCGAGAATCCCACACGCGAAACCGAAAGTCCCACGTTCACAGCCGGACGCACGCCGGAGTTGAAGAGGTCGGTCTCCAGGAAGATCTGCCCGTCAGTGATCGAAATGACGTTGGTCGGAATGTAAGCCGAAACGTCGCCGGCCTGGGTCTCGATCACCGGCAGCGCGGTCAGCGAACCACCGCCCTTTTCCTTCGACATCTTGGACGAACGTTCCAGCAAGCGCGAATGCAGATAGAAGACATCGCCCGGATACGCTTCGCGGCCCGGCGGACGGCGCAGAAGCAACGAAATCTCGCGATAGGCCATGGCATGCTTGGAGAGATCGTCGTACATCACCAGCGCGTGGCGGCCCGAATCGCGGAAGTACTCGCCGATGGCCGTAGCCGCGTAGGGCGCAATGTAGAGCATCGGCGCCGGCTCGCTGGCGGATGCGGCCACGATCACCGTGTGGCCCATCGCGCCGGCTTCGGTCAGCGTCTGGACCACTTGAGCAATCGACGACCGCTTCTGCCCGATGGCGCAGTAGATGCAAATCAAATCGTTCTTGGCGTTGTTGATGATGGTGTCCAGCAGCACGGCTGTCTTGCCCGTCTGGCGGTCGCCGATGATCAGTTCGCGCTGGCCACGGCCGATGGGAATCATTGCATCGATAGCCTTCAGTCCTGTGGCCATCGGCTCGCGCACCGGCTGGCGGTCGATGATGCCGGGGGCAAGGCGTTCAATCGGCAGCCTCTCCGTCGAGGCAATTGGCCCCTTGTCGTCGATGGGCTGGCCCAGCGCGTTCACCACGCGGCCAATCATCCCTTCGCCGACCGGCACACTGAGAATCGTTCCGGTGCGCTTGACTTCGTCGCCTTCGCTCAACTCGGTGTAGTCGCCCAGAATCACCGAGCCTACCGAATCCTCTTCCAGGCTGAGCGCCAATCCGGCGATGCCGTGCGGGAAGCTGAGCAGTTCGCCGGCCATGACCTTATCCAGCCCATGCAGGCGGGCGATGCCGTCGCCCAGTGAGGTGATCGTTCCGACTTCGTCCACCTGGACCTTGGAGTCGTAGTTCGCGATCTGCTCGCGAAGGATTTGCGTAATCTCGTCTGCCTTGATCTGAGCCATTTTCTTCCTTTGAGGAATCTAGTCCCTGTTCCCTAGTCCCTAGCACTTGCCGCTATCCAGCAACAAGTGCTGCCTTCAACCGTTCCAGCCGTCCACGGACTGAACCGTCATAGACCGTCGAACCGATGCGCACTACCGTGCCGCCCAGGATCGACGCATCCAGCTTGAAGCTCGCGTTGATGCGCGCTCCGGCCAGCTTGCTGACGCCCGCCGTGAGCTTCGCGCTGTCTTCTTTGGTCAACTTGCGCGCCGTCATAATCTCCACCGAGCGAATCCCTTGCCGCTCCTGCATCTCCGTGCGCCAGGCCGCGATTACCTCACCCACTTCGCCGATGCGATCATTGTGAATCATCACCGCCAGCAGGTTGCGCACTTCCTTCAGCAAGCCCAGTTTGGCGTTCATCTTGTCCAGAACCGCAACCTTCTGCGCATTCGGAACCGCCGGATTCACAAACAGCTCGCGCAACTCGGCGCTACCATTCCACGTGCCGAGAAAATCATTCAATTGCCGCTCCACCGCCGCCGCATCCAGCTTCTGCTGGGCCGCCACATCGGCAAAGGCGCGGGCATAACGCGCTGCAAAGGCTGCCATCTACTTCTGCCCTCCCTTGGCGGCGAGCGCCGCGTCGCCCAGAAATTCAGCGATCAGCGCGTGGTCGGTCTCCGGCGTGAATTTCAATTGCTGCACGGCCTGCTCGATAGCCAGATCAGCGGCAAAGTGGCGCAGCCCCCGGCGCGCCTGCGCGGCCGTGGATTCAATCTCCTGCTCGGCGGCGGCCACAATGCGCGCGCTTTCTTCGCCAATCGTGGACTTGATGCGCGCCTCGTCCTGCCTGCTCTCTTCTTCCACCTGGGCGCGAATCTGGGCGATCTCGCCGTCCAAGCCGGCCAGCTTGGCTTCAATTGCGCTCAGCCGCGCATTGGCCACCGCCGTCGCCTTGCGCGCCGCTTCCAGATCATTGCGCACTTTCTCGCCGCGCGCGCGCAGCACCTTGGGCAGCGCCTTGTAGAGCGGCACGCCAATCAGCAGCACGATCACGCCAAAGTTGATGAACTCAAAGATCGTCGCCGCCGTCTCGGTCGAGGTGTTCAGCGTCTTGGCCGTCCACTTCACCAGCGGCCCTTCGAGGCGGAAGACGTTGTTCTGCTCCTCTTGTGTCACCGGCTTGGCGGCCTCATTCGCGGCTGGAGTCTGCGCGGCGGATGCTTGTGCAGCATCTTGCGCCGAAAGCCTAACCGGCGCGCATGCCGTGGTCAGCAATCCGGCCAAAAAGAATATACGGAGAATTTTAGCGGTGGGACGCGTTTGCGGCATGAAATCTCTCAACGGGAACCCCCAGCGGCCACCGGCAGCACGGCGCGCGCCACCTGACGGGCCAAATCCCCCGCCGAGGCTCGAATCGCAGCCCGCGCTCGCGCGGCCTCGTCTTCCAGCGCCGCCTTGGCCTGACTCACCTTGAGCTGGGCTGCTTTGCGGGCAACTTCCACCGCCGCGTCGCGCTCGGCGCTCCATTGCTTCACGCGCGCCTCGCGCAGTTTGAAGACCTCGCCCCGCGCCTGCCGCAGCTTGTCGGCATACTCGCCGGCCCGCGCTTCGGCCAGCGCAATCGCCTTCTGCGCATCTTCCACCGCGCCTTCGGTGCGCGCGCGGCGCTCCTTCAGCGTGGCCGTCAGAGGACCCTGCACCAGCAGTTGGTAGCAGATCACCAGCACAATGAACAGCAGTGCCGTGGGTATGGCGCCGATAAAAAGCGTCCCGAGTTGTTGTATGATCTCTTGCATTCTGGTCCGATGGGTTCGAGCGAGTCCGGCTTGCCGGCGAGTCTAGTTGGTTCGGCTCGAAGCCGTCCTCTAGAGCTCGTTTGTCTTGGGTGGAACACTTTTTTGTAACAGTTGTTCCGGCCTCAAGTCAATGAAATCGACCCCTATTATGGGACTCCAGTGATGGTGGTCACTTTTGGGAAGGAATGTTCAAAAAAGAACTTGCATTCACCCAAAACAAGCCTAGACTGAAGATATCACCTAAGACCCGGTCCAGGGTCCAGCGGGCTGGCGGCATTGGGAAGTCCCTCCACTCCCATCGCCGTAAGCCCGCCTCTCATTTTCCCCGGCAATCCGTACTGAGTTCTCAGTTTCCAGTTCACTGACTCCTGATCCCTGACCCCTATAAACCTGTCATCCTGAACGGAATTTGTCACGTTTTTTGTGACAAACGGAGTCGAAAAGCCTGCGATTGCTTTCCTCCGCTCTCCAACCACGTTGGGTGCCCCACCCTCGCCGCGCTTTTGTTTTTGCAGCTAGGGTGGGAAACCAAGAACCTCATCCAGCGCCCTATTTCCTGACCTCCATTTACAAAACTTTTATATACCCCCTACGCCTGATTTACGCTTACGGGACTCTTCTGGAATGGAGATGCTTTCCGGTTTGAGGCGCAACTTCCCGTCGCTCAGCGGAAGGCGGAAGGGATTCACAAATGAGCATCAACTATCGCGATTTGATCCTGATCTTTGCGGCTGGCCTCGCCGAAGCCTTCCTGCTGTGGGCGCTGTGGAACTTCTTGAAGGCCAGCCGCCGCCGCCCATCGACCGGCGGTTCGTGGAAGCTGAACGAAGGCCAGAGAACCCGCCGCAAGATTTGCCCGCCGCAAGATTTGCCCGCCGCGGCCTACTCAAAACCGGCCGCGAACAGCGAAAAGGTGAGATCCATCCGCTCTCCACTGACCATGGCTCGCTAGTCCCTTGGTCCCCTGGTCCCTTGGTCCCTGGTCCCTCAGTCGTCCCCCGCGTCTTCCACCAGCACCGCCGAGCCGGGAACCACCTCGAAGCTCGCAGCCTCCTTGCCGGTGGGATGAAAGGTGACCTTCAACGGCTCCCGCTGCCACTCGGCCGGCCCGCAGACCGGCTCCGCATGGCTCTCCGGATCGAAGACAGAGAGCTTCTTCGCCAGTACCGCCTTGCGCGCCGCCACCTGCGCCACCACGGCGTAGAGGCTCTTGCCGCTCACCGTCACGCCACAATAGGCCCCGTAGTCGCGGAACCAGCTCACCTGGCTCACGCCGGGATCGTAGTCCGGCAGCTTCAGCGCGACAATGTGCCCCGTCACCCGATCCACCAGCAGCCATGGACCCCGCTGCCAAACCCAATGCTCCGCCGCGCTCACCGGCTTCGGCTTGATGCTCGGAGTCGCCTTCGCTGCGGCAGTTGCCTTATCTCCCGTCGCAGGCTTATCGCCGGTCTGAACGATGGATGCTGCGCCAGCCTTCTCGCCAGTCGCTGTTTTATCGGCGGAACCCTCGCCGGGCGCGGAGCCCTCGCTGGGCAAGGAATCATTCAGCTTGATCGCCCGCCGCACCACAAAGCTGCGGTCGGTCACGTCGTGGGCGTCGCCGGTCGTCCACTCCTTCACAACCCCATCCACCACCAGCGCGCGCACCCGGAGTTCCGTCTCGCCCGCCAACGCCCCCGCCGGATCGCCCGCCTTCGAGTAAGCCACCTTCCGCGCCGCGCCCAACACCACCACATGCGCCTTGCGCGGAGCCGCCTGCATCACTGGCGAGACAGAGAGCAATGTTCCAATTGCGACGATTGCCAACCACATTTTTCTGCTCATGAAATCTGCTCCCGAAGAACAAAATTCCAATTAGGGTTCATTGTTTCCCACCATTCGCAAAGAACGCGAAAGGTGGAATACTCGACGATAGGTAAACACAATGTCTGAAAATTGAGTCGATTGCCTTATTGCATTTCTTTCAATCTGTCACATCCCAGCTGGCTTCCACTGATGCATGCCTTGTTGTATACTTGCCTTGCTTCTTCCGCATCCTTAGGCACACCGCACCCATAACTGTATAGGTGGCCTAATGTTGCACAACTTATACCGTCTCCTGAATTGCAGGACTCGGAATTATGATTTACCAAAATTTCGGATCTTGGAGGTTTGCATTGAATAAGGTCCGGGTCATAACTCAGTACGATATTGAGATTGCCGCAAGCCGCTTCATTTCCTGCTTGGCAAGCTTTTAGATAGAATTCTCTAGCATGGGAGACGCTCTGCGCGAGACCGTGGCCAAAGTCATACATCATTCCAAGGTAATAACAAGCCACAGGTTGTCTGTCGTCACAAGCCCTATTGAACAACGGGATTGCTTCGGCATATCGCTTCTGATTCCAAAGAACGATAGCTTGTGGCACGGTCTCGGCGATGTTTTGTACTTGTGTTGGTCGTTCGGAATTCGTCACGGGTACGGTAACAGGCTCTTTCAAAACCTGGGGTTGAGTGAAGGTTGGATTAAAATCTTCTTGCGGAATAGGTTTTGGTTCCTGGGAAACCGCAGATGTATAGCCTGACGGTTTGGATACTTCTATCGGAGCGGGATTTGTCTCTTGTGAAGTCTGGATTGGTTTTGAATAGGTGTTATATGCGGAAACACTTGTGAATCTAAAAATAAACTCCGGGGTTTCAACTTTTCCATTAAGTGTTAGACTGCTTTCGTTGAGACAATCACCTGATGAACCAGGAAAAAACGTACCTGAAAAAATCACAAGTTGACCATTTTTCATCGCAGAAGCTGATTCGAAGACTTGGCTCCCCGGTTCAATGAGAGTATTGCTTCCAATGTCAGAAATCTCATTGTTCCAAGTCCCCACAGTCATGTCCGGCGCAATTGTAACTGCTAGCACACCTTTTCCATCACTATTTGAATCAATCTTTTCGACTTTTCCGACCCATTCGGTAATAGTATAAGATGTTAAAGTATTACATATTGATCTATCTCGCCTAGCTTTTACACCCCCTTTCTGCATATCATTGTCAGTCCTTTTCGAATCGTTTTGTGCCGCTGAAACAATCTCAATGAATCTGCTCTCCAATGGAGGTAAGACGATAGATTCATTATCAGATAGTGTCGTAGTCGAATTGCTGTTCGAAGTGTGATTCAATACAATCTTAACTATAATGAGAAACGCCATAACTAATATGATAATGCCGAAAACTCTTCCACGCTCGCTGGTTTCGTTCATAATCTGATCTCCAAATCTGAGATTATCGGATTGTATCCCTTCCACATTACGATATGGAAGTCTTGCATGAAAACTTTCCCGCCGCGTGCCCCATCCATCGGGCCCTAGTCTCCCACATCGTTTTATCAAGTTGTGGGTGCCCCCGGTCCCTCGTATTTGGGGACCGGGGAGGAGGAGCCGAACTGCCAGTAGCGCCTCCACTCGGGCAGTTGCCAACCTCTCTCGCCTTCACACACCATGAGAATACTCCAATAATGAATCCGACGGCAGTGAAATTTGAATTTTAGCTCTCCGGTATCCCAACGGCGAGGGATAATGCGACTTCGCTCAGTACAGGATCGGGGCCGCCCTCAGTCGCGTTGCGATGCGCTCTGGGCAATGGCCTCCAAAGCCTCGCCGACAGAAACAATACGTCCTCCCTCGAAGACCTCGACCGAAAGAAGAGGCTTGTCTCCGGTCACGATGAAATCTGCCTTCGCCGCAATCGCCGTTGCGATCACCACGTCGTCGTCCGGGTCAGGCGCAAGGCGCGTCACGGTTGCCGGTTCAATCAGGGATGCAACTGTTGCATACAAATTCAGAAGTTCAACGGCCGTTAAACCGATTTCACATAGGCGCTTTGCGCACTTGGGACGCGAAAGCACGTCTTGCAATTCGTCTCTCAGCGCTTCGCTTGTAAACAACTCAACTGCGCCTTGTTGCACCGCAGTCCATAGATGGTGCGGGCTTCCATTCCAAAGAAATCCGGACAGCACAATGTTCGTGTCCAGGACGCATCGCATGGTCTATGCGACCTTCTGGCTTGCGCGTCGCTCCGCCCGCATAGCCCGAACCTCTTCGGCCATGGCTTCAGGTGAAAAGTCCTCGTCCGTCTCCACAGCGGCCCTGCGATCCAGGGTAGAAAGAAATTCCGCCCAGCGTCGCGCTTTCAATTGCGCGCGCAACCACTCCTCCAATTCCTTGGAAGAGAGCAGACCGGAGCGTTCGGCCTCTTGCGCCAGTTGATCGGGCAGTTCGAGTTGGATGGTCGTCATTTCAACCTCCGTGGTTGCTTCTCTCGCCTCTATCTTAACTCAATCGGCAAGTGGCCTTGGTCTCATCCATCGTTTTATCAAGTTGAAGGTACTCCCCGGTCGCTCGCTTTTGGGGACCGGGGAGGAGGAGCCAAACTGCCGGTAGCGCCTTCACTCGAGCAGTTGCCAGCCTCTCTCGCCCTTCATTCACTATGAGAATACTCCCATTGTGAATCCGATGGCAGTGAAATTTAAATTTCCCTTCCATGCTTCCCAAGCCTCTCACAGATTCCATTCAGATAGTGCTTTGCAGATAATTAATGCTCCGAAGCGCACAATCGAAGTATGAACAACCTCACACGCCGCAAACTGTTTCCTCAGTCCATCGCCCCTGAGTTCCTGGTTTGGACCCTCCCCCCCCCCCGGGGGGTCGTTCTCTTTTTGTTCGCCCATATTCTCTGTCTGTGCCCCATCCATCACGCTCTTTGCAATGGGTGGCGCACCACGAACCTCAACCGGCATCCTGGTCCCTTGGTCCCCTAGTCCCTAGTCCCTGGTCCCTGAGTCCCCAGCTTCTACCGCCCTTGCCACCCGAAATGCCGCGGCTTCATTGAAGTGCTTGGCCAGCACCTGCATCCCTACCGGCAATCCAGCTTTGGTTGCGCCGCAGGGCACATTCACGCCGCAGATGCCCGCCAGACTCGCCGTGACCGTGTAGATGTCGGCCAGGTACATGGCGATGGGGTCGTCGCACTTTTCGCCCAGCTTGAAGGCTGGCGTAGGCGAGGTCGGCGTCACAATCGCGTCCACCTCGGCAAAGGCGCGCAGAAACTCCTCGGCCAGAATCCGCCGCACCTGCTGCGCTTTGAGATAGTAAGCATCGTAGTAGCCCGCGCTCAGCGCATAGGTGCCCAGCAGAATACGGCGCTTGACCTCCGCGCCAAAGCCCTCCTCGCGCGAGTGGCTGTACATATCGGCCAGCGTCGATGAATCCTTCGACCGCGGCCCGTAGCGCACCCCATCAAAGCGGGCCAGGTTGGCGCTGGCCTCGGCTGTCGCGATCAGATAATAGGCCGGAACAGCGTACTTCGTGTGCGGTAGATTGACCGGCTTTACCACGCAGCCCGCAACCTTGAGCTTGGCGATTCCCGCTTCAATGCAGGCGCGCACCTCCGGGTCTAGCCCTTCCGCAAAGTACTCGGCTGGAACGCCGATGCGCAGGCCCTCGGCGGGCTTGTCGCTCTCGGCAGCAAAATCCGGAACAGGAGCCGTCGAGCTGGTGGCGTCCATCGGATCATGCCCCGCAATCACGCCGAGCAGCGTGGCCGCGTCGCGCACGTTGGCGGCAAAAGGGCCCACTCTATCAAGAGAGGACGCGTAGGCGATAAGCCCGTAGCGCGAGACGCGCCCGTAAGTGGGCAGCACGCCCACCACTCCACAGAAGCTCGCAGGTTGCCGAATCGATCCACCGGTGTCTGAGCCCAACGTGGCTGCGGCCATATTCGCCGCCACCGCCGCTGCCGAGCCGCCGCTCGACCCGCCTGGAACCCGCTCCGTGTCAACGGGATTCCTGACCGGCCCATAAGCCGAATTCTCATTCGAACCGCCCATGGCGAACTCGTCGCAGTTCAGCTTGCCGAGCAGCACCGCGCCCGCTGCCGCGAGCCGCGTCACAGCCGTCGCGTCGTAAGGCGGCTCATAGCCCTTCAGAATCTTTGATCCAGCCGTCGCCGGAGCGCCCCTCATCACCAGCACATCCTTGATGCCCATGGGGATGCCCGCCAACGGCGGTATCGGATCACCCTTGGCCGCCGCCTCATCCACCTTGGCGGCCTGCTCAAGCGCACGCTCTTTGGTCAGGCTCAGATAGACATTCAGGCGCGGATTCTTTTGCGCGATTCGCTCATAGTAGCCAGCGGCAAGCTCCGTGGCTTTGGTCGTGCCCGCCAAAATCCCGGCGCGCAACTCGGCCAGCATCTTCGGATGTTCTACAAAAGTTTCTGTCATTTTTTATCAATCTCCAAAAGATTCCAACTTAAGATTGCAGCTGTTTTTGAAAAGAGTTATGGAAAAGTGACAAATGCCCGCGCCTCAAGGCCAAGTAGATTTGCCTCTCTTTTCTGCGGACCCCACGCCCCCTGCTCCCTCCATTCCCTCGCCTATCTCTCAATCACCTTGGGAACCTTGAAGAAGGCCTCATCGGCTTCCGGGGCCTGCGAGAGCACCACGACCCGATCGAGCGAAGGTCGCAACCCATCCGCGCGCAGCTCCGTCGATCCTGCCCCTTCCAGCAACTCGTTCACTTGGGCCAGCGGCTCCACGCCCGCAGTGTTCAGCTCATTCAACTCGGCCACATAATCCAGAATGGCATTCAGATCCTTGAGCATGCGCGGGGTTTCATCCGCCGTCAACTCCAGGTGGGCCAATTCGGCCACGCGCTCGACCTCTTCCACAGTGACTCTTCCGCTCATTGTCTCTTCCCCATCCTTCTCGATGAAGGTACGAAGATAAAGTATATCTGGTTGGGTTTGCGCACAGAGTGTTTTTCTGCTTATGCTGCGTATGGCGTGGGCAGCGAGGCCGGCGCTACAAATTGTGGTTAGATGCTTAGAGCCTATCCGCAAATAGTTAACGACTGTCTCCAACTCGTGAGTGCCGAGGCCAGGTAGAGCAGCGCCACAAAACTGGCCTCGGTCTTCTCGAAGCTCACCAGGATTTTGCGGTATCCGTTGAACCACGAGTGGCTTCTTTCAACAACCCAGCGTCGGGCTTTGAAGCCGGGTTCGCTGCGCTTCTGCTCGGCTTCCGTGTTGCGCGGACGGATGTGCGGCTGGTATTTTCGAGCGTAAATTCCGACCAGCGCGTCTTTGCCTACATAGCCAGAATCTGCGCATAAATGCTGGGGATTATCACCGTCCGGCTTAGGCCGATCGACAACGATTGAGTCCAGCGTTTGCCCCAGCAGTTTGATGTCATGCACGTTTGCGCCGCTGGCGACGATCGACAGCGGGACCCCACGCGCGTCCACCAGCAGGCTTCGCTTGCGCCCTTTTTTTCCCCCGATCAGTCGGGTTCGGCCCCACGCACTCCTGGCCCAGCGGTGCCTTGCCCATCGCCCCGTCAATCGACTGCCACTGCCAGGCTATGCCTTCCATTTCGTCATACTCAGCCAGACTGGCCTTCCATATCCGTAAAAAGAATCCGGCCTTGTGCCACAGCTGAAAGTATTTGTGCACTGAACTGGCCGAGCCAAACTCGCGCGGCAAGGCTTTCCACTGGCAGCCGGTGCGCAACACGTAGACGATGGCAGCAAAAACCTGCTTCGCATCCTTCGACTTGCGGCCCGCTCCAGGCTTGCGTTGATACTGCTTATTTTGATTCCGTGCGGGCGCAGGAACCAAGGGGCCGATCTTGGCCCACAATGCGTCAGAAACAGTCCACGACTTGATGGCTGGCATACATCAACCATCATGAATCAAGCCGAGATTCAATAACGCACATTCCTTCGGCAACGAACCTGATTCGTTACTATTTGCGGATAGGCTCTTAGTCGACGGTTAGATTCAGCGCAACCTGGTGCGAGATGCCGTTCGAGGTCGCTGTAACCACCACAGCGTAAGTTGCCGGTGGCGTGTTGCCGGTGCCAGTCTTCGGGATGCCTGAGCTTAGCCCGCCGCTGGACTGCGTGCAACTGGAGACCCCGCTCGACAGAACGGCCAGCAGGGCAATCATCAGCAGCGCCCCACGCCGCCGCAACGCCAGCGGCACGAGCGCCAGCCCGCAGGCCAGCGACAGCGCTGGCCAACTAGACTGCGGCGTTGAGCGTGCATTCGTCTGCGTTAGACCGGTAGCAATCTCCACCACCTCATTGCCGATGGTGTTGGCCGGAACGCCTTCGCTGGCAGGGTTAAAGGTGCACGATGTGGAGGGCGGCAGCGCCCCGCACTGGAAGGTGAAGACCCCCTGCGAGCCATTCAGCGGAGTCACCGCCAGTGTGAAGTAGGCAACCTGGCCGTTGGCGACGGCCTGCGTGGCCGATCCGAAAGGCGTAAACGTGAAATCGAAGCCGACGCCGGACAGCGCCAGGAATGAACCCGTCGTCAAGGCGCTGCTCGTTACCGTCAAGCTCCCCGTCTGCGCCCCGGCGCTCACCGGCGCAAATTCGACGGTCGCCGTGCAACTGGCTCCAGGGGCAAGTATTGCAAGACAAGTGGTGCCGGCCAATTGGAATCCCGCCGTAACCGCAAGCGTGAGGTTATTGAGGCTAGTCACGCTGTCTGGATTGGTGATGGTCACCGTGCTGGGGCCGCTGAATTGACCTACGCCGGTCTGCATGAAACTCAACAGACTCGGTTGGAAGCTCACCGAACCCGGCACTCCGCCTATTCCGCTGAGCGCCACGCTGGCTGAGGCGGTCTGCGAGGACGACGCAATGGTCAGAGTGCCCGTGAAGCTCCCGTTCACCGAGGGCGCAAAGATCACCTCGATTGTACAGCTCGCCCCGGCAACCAGACTGGTGCCGCAGGTGTTCTGCACCAGTGCGAAAGGAGCCGTCGCCGTGAGTGTGAGCGAATTGGCTGCGGATTGGCCGGTGTTGGTCAGAGTCACTGTCTGCGCCAGGCTGGACCGCCCAGCCGCGACGACCGGGAAGGAGATTTGCGCCGGACTCACATTCAGGCCCGCAGGCGTCAGCCCTCCGCCGGTCAGCATCACGGTCACCTGATTCGGCGTCGAGTTCGAGGAAGAGACCACGAGCGAAGCCGAGCTTCCCCCGGACGCCGCCGGGGTGAAGATGACCTGAACTGTGCAACTGGAGCCGTTGGCCAGAGTGGTGCCGCAGGTATTTGTGCCCATCGAAAAGCTGCTTGCCGAAAGCCCGGTAATCTGGAAACCGACATTAGCCAGCGCCACGCCGCCCATATTCGTCACCGTCACCGTCTGCGGCGTGCTGGACTGGCCCACCGTCTGCGCCGCATAGTTCAGACTCAGCGGATTGACCCCTAGCACCGCCGGCTGCAAACCTGTCCCGCTCAAGGAAATCGTCTTCGGTGAATCGGAAGCGCTGGAGCTGATGGTCAGCGCGGCCATCTCCGAGCCGACCACGGAGGGATCGAATCGCACGCTGATTACGCAGCTTGAATTCGCCCCCAGATTGGCGGTGCAGGGATTGGTCACTTGAAAATCCGCCGCATTCGCCCCGCTCACTGAAACCGAAATCCCGGTCAGATTCACGCCGCCGTTGTTGGTCAGCGTGACCGTCTGCGCCGCGGAAAGTTGCCCCATCACGGTGCTTGGAAAGGCCAGAGCCGTTGCTGAAATCGTATCCGTAGACGCTGAGAGCCCTGTTCCGCTCAGCGCTACTGACTGTGTTCCACTCGCGTCGGTGAAGGTCAGCGAGCCGGTTGCTGCGCCCGCTTGTGTTGGCATAAACGTCAGCGTCAGATTGCAACTGCCAGCCGCCGGAATCGAGCTTCCGCAGGAGTTGGTGGCCATCGAAAACGGTCCGCTGAGCGCGCTGATAAACGCCAGCGCCGGCGAACCGCTGTTGCTGGCCGTTACCTGAAATGCCGCCGAGCTTTGCCCCACCAGCACACCGCTCGTGTTGCCGTTGAAGTTGATCGCTCCCGGAGTCAGGCTGACCGCTCCCGACGGCGCGCCCGTCCCGTTGAGCGAAACCGTCAGTTCTCCACCGGTTACATTCGTGTAAATCGTCAGGATACCTGTTCGGGTGCCGACTCCCTCCGGAGTAAAGCTCACCTGCACCGTGCAGCTACTGCCCGGCTGCACGGTACTGCCCGCGCAGCTCCCGGCCGCGCTGAAATCCCCGGTCGCCGAAAGGTAGCTGGTCGTCAACGCAAGGCTTCCAGTGTTCTTCACGGTCACCGTCTGTGCGCCGCTGGTTGTGCCGTAGGTTTGGCTCGCAAAGGTCAGCAGATTCGGAGTTGCCGTAGCCGTCGTCACGTTCAGGGATGCCGTCCACAGCGGAGTCATCCAGATGCCACGCCCGTAAGTGGCGGCCACCAGATTGTGCACCGAAGCCGTAGCTGGAGCCGCGCTGATCTCGACCACCGGCGACTGCGGCAGCCCGCTTCCAAACGCCGACCAGCAGCTCGACAACGCGCTCGAGCAACTGGAAATCTGCCGCGTCGAATAGACCCCGACGTCCGTGCCAACGTAGACCGTGTTCGCATCCTGAGGATCCACCGCAAGGCTGTTGGTGGGAGCACTCGGCAGATTGTTTGTCAGCGTCGTCCAGTGCGCTCCGCCGTCGGTCGAGCCATAGATCGTCCTGATCTTTTCCTGCGCCGCAAAGAAATTCGGCGTCGCCGCAAAGCCCGCCACAGTTACGTACACCGTCTTCCCGGTCGGGTCATGGGAATCGATGACAATGCTGGAGATGTCCATCCCATAATAGTTCATCGGTAGCGTGTCGTTGCTTACCGGATTCAGAGTCAGATCCGTCCACAGCGGCACCGCGTCCGGCATTCCGTTGCTGGCAAAGCTGACCTTCGCCGACAAAACATGTCCCGGCAGCGACGCTCCTCCATTTGCCGTGCTGTACATGCCCACATAGATCATCTCCCCGCCGCTGGGCAGCGCGGCGGAAACCGCCAGCGGCAGCGCGTCCATCGAGCGAATCAGCGCGTTGCCGGAACAATTATTATTGCCGGCAATGCCGTCGAGAATAGGACTGATGGCGTTGGCCGCGCTCCAGCCAATGCCGTCTGCTGGACCGCGCCAAACCCGGCAGGTCCCAATCAGAAGTTGCGTCTGATTCTCAGGGTCTACCAGAAATGGCGCCGGCGCGCTCATCGAAAATCCATCTCGCACCACATCCGCGCTTTTCGTCCTATACGCCCCTTGATCAGTTAATACGCTGACCACCGGAGTGAACGGCCCGGGCGTACTGCCTGTCGGAGGCGTGGTCAGGTAGATGGAAACTCCCGCCCCGTTGTTCACATACCAGTTCGTTGAAATGGTCGGGTCGATCGCCACGGAACCGCCCTCGCCGCCCAGAATCTCCGGCCAATCCGTCGTCGGCCCTGAGCTGCTGTTCGCGCCGGCGGTTCCGTTGGTTTCAAGGCTCGCCATCATCGTATAAGGCGTCGCGCCCGTCGGGGAGATGCTCACAACCTCAGCCAGCGAACCCAAACTCCCATTCAGGTTCTGAAAATGAGTGTCATCGCTATAGGAGCACTCCGATCCCGTCTCGCCGATTGCGTCCGTCGAACGCCACAGCCCGCTGTCGTTGCCAATGAATATCTCCAGCGGATTGGCCGCATTCCAGGCCAGCGCATGCTGGTATGCGCCCACCAACGCAATCCCCGGACACTGGTAGACATTCGTTGTATTCCGCCATCGGCAGCCCTGCGAATACGGGCACATCGTCTTCCACAGATCATTCGCCCCGGCCAGCAGCATCGTCTCCTGTTCCGAGGGCACCGCGGCCAGCGTCAGGTTATAGTCGCCATTCAGGATCGTCGCCGACCCCTGCAAGGTATTCGCCTCCAGTGCCACCGTATTCCACTGCTGCGCAAAGGTGATCGTCAGGTTGGTGCAGAAGTTGGCGCTCACGGCGCATTCGTCCTGCCAAATCCCCTGGTCTTGGTTGTACTCGTCCACCGTCCATGCAAACGTGTCACCAGTCTGCGAATTCACCGCCAGCGCGCCACGAAAAATCGGACAACTCGGCGACCCGGTACTGCCCAGATTGCTGGGGCAACGCCCGGCGCTGGCCATCAGCCCCGGCCCCGGCTGCACCGCCATCCGCGTCCACGTAATCCCGTCCGACGATTGGTAATAGCCGTGGTAACGCACCGCAGCCACAAACAGCTTTCGGATCGGATTCCACACCACCGAGGTCGCCGCATTCCCGTCGGGACTCGCAAACAGGTCACTCGGCCCCTGCACATCACTCTCGCTGCCGTCGGTGATTGTTGCCAGTGTCCAACTCGCCCCGCCGTCCGACGAGTAGTAAAGCCCCTCGTAGCTGTACCCAGGGCCCACGGCATTCACCAGCGTGCCTTCATACGCCTGCGAAACCGCCGCCACCACCCGCTGCGTATTCACCGTGCTCCAGGCAAAGCCCGCCACGCTCTCCCCAAAAAAGCTGTACGCCCGGTCCGCGGTTGCGGAGATCAGGCTCCAGGTATTGCCGCCGTCCGCCGAGCGCAAAATCCCCGCGCCATAATACGAGTCCAGCGCATCATTCGGATCGCCCGTTCCCGCTAGCACCACCCCCGTCCCGCCCGGCTGCACGCTCAACGAGCCGATGCTGATCGAAGCATCCGTGGCCCCAATCATCGCTGGCAGATCGTCGGTCAGCGGCGTAAACGTAATGTTCAGCGGGCTGGATGTTCCCGCATTCTGCGACCGCCAGACACCGCCCCCCGTCGTGCCCACAAAAAGCATATTCCCAGTCGCGTCCGATGGGTCCAGCGCCAGCGCCGTAATCCGTCCGGTCACCAGCCCATAATTCTGCGAGATCACCGCGGCCGGTCCCAGCGCCTGCCAGCTCCCTCCGCTCTGCGCCAGCCCCAGGACTGGAAGGAGCAACACCAACAACAAGAGAAGCGTGCCGATCTCAAATCCGCAGCCACTATCCAAAATGTAGCGCCGGCCTCTTGGCCGGCTGTTGGGTGGACCTCCAGGTCCACGCCGCATTCCAAATAAATAGGGAAAATGCTCTAGCAACCTCGCGAGACGCGCAAAAACACACCTCAAGCTTCCGTCGCCAAAGGCGGCTTCGCCGCAAGGCCGTTTGATAGCCCAAATGCTCACACGCATCCTGTCTGCGATTCCGGCTTCTCCTCTCTTTATCGGCAACCTTCGAGGGAGACTTCATAGAAATCAAAGATCCAACAACGTGCGAAACACGCAGCAAAAGGGGTACAAATTGGTTGGATTATAGTCCACTCACAATGCATCTTGCACCAGTTTTGTTTTTTACTGAACAACCCCATTAAACTGACTGCCCCAAAACTCCTGTCATCCTGAGCGACCAAAGCGAAGCGAAGGGAGTCGAAGGACCTGTGTTTGCTCGTCGTCAATCCCTTGACGGTTTATGGAGCATCGCGCATGCCGGTGGGAGGCGGCGATAATAGCCCGGGGCGTAGCCCTGGGAATGAACTTCAGGAGGATGATACTGCGTCGGAGAGGCGGTTTGAATCTGGCATCGGGTATCGACCTGCGTAGCAGATGATCAACCCGATCTCTATTTTGTGATAAGGAATCTATTGCGAGTAAATAGCGAGCGATTGGCCTTGCCGTCGGTGGTTACCAGCTTCCCCACGCGCGGCTGAAGTAATCCGCTAGCGTCATCGAGATCAGAACCAGAAAGGTGAAGATGCCGGCAAAGACGGTCAGCTTGGTCAGCTTCGAGTTATACTTCACTCCCATGAAGAAGAGCACCACCAGCGTGGCCTTCGAGGTGGCGATGGCCAGCGCGATGATCGGATTCCATGGGCCCATATCGATAAACGACGCCCACACCGTGAGCGCAGTGCCGACAAGCAGCCCAAAAAGAATCCACACATAGACCTTGGGGCTAACAATATGATGTACGTGTTCTCCAGATTCGCTCATAACATCATTCCTCGGTTACTCCCCCAGTCCCCTAGTGCCAGCCCATCAATGTCTGCTGATCAAATAAAGCAGCGCAAAGAGATAGATCCACACAATATCCACAAAATGCCAGTACAGCCCGAAGTTCTCTACGAATGTAACATGGCCCGCAGTGTAAGCTCCAGCCCGCGCGCGCCAAATCATGAAGCCCAGAATCCCGATGCCGATCATCATGTGCACAGCGTGCATCCCGGTCATTAAAAAGTACAGCGAGAAATAAAGCTCCGTGTGCACGGCCATATCCGGCGCCAGCGGTTTGTCGCGATATTCCTTGTACACTTCGGAATTGGACTCCGGATCAAGAAACGATTGCAAACTGTAATGAAATCCGGGAACGTGATGCATCTCAATCTTTTCCCGGTACTCAATCGTCTTAATCCCTAAAAACACCAGGCCAAAAAGAAATGTTAGCGTCAAGCACAAGACAAGACCCTTGCGCCGCCGCGTCTCCGCGCACCAAACGCCCATCGCCATGGTGAAGCTGGAAAAAATCAGCACGACAGTATTCGTCGCGCCCCAGATCACATTCAACTGATGCGAGCCTGAGACAAATGCCGGGTAATACCAGTTGCGATAGATCAGGTAGGCGGTAAACAGCCCGCCGAAGAACATAATTTCCGTAAGCAGGAAAAGCCACATCGCAAAGTGAGTGGCGTCGGCCTGCTGCTCAACGGAATTGAAATGGTGGCGCAGATACGAGGGATGCTCTGCGTGTGCTGAGTCAGCTGTGTTGGCGGCATGGTCGATGTTATTCGGCATGGCTCACCTCCGCATCCTTCTTGGCCTGCTGCTGACTCTCCAGCCACTCATAGTCATAGGCTTCATGATCCATCACTGGCGGTGTCAAAAAGTTCTCCGTCAGAGGCGGTGACTGCGTCTGCCATTCAAGGCCCGTTGCCTGCCATGGATTGTTGCCTGCGATGGCGCCGTACTTCAACGACCAGATTAGATAGAGCACCGGCAGCAGATAACCCACGCCCAGAATTGTCGCGCCTGCAGTTGAAAAGACATTCAGTACTTGAAACTCAGGCGGATATGCTGCATAGCGCCGCGGCATTCCCAGTGTGCCCAGAATGAACTGCGGAAAGAATGTGAAATTGAAGCCGATGAAAGTGACCACGGCCGCCAGTTGCGAGACCTTTTCTGGATACATTCGACCGGTCATCTTGGGCCACCAGAAGTGAATGCCTGCAAGAAAGGCCATCAGCATCCCGCCCACCATCACAAAATGAAAATGCGCCACAATGAAGTAAGTCTCAGTCAGATGAATGTCCGTACCGGAAGAGCCAAGAAAGACGCCCGTCATGCCGCCGATAGTAAACAATCCCATGAAGCCAAAGGCGTAAAGCATCGGCGTTTCAAAGGTAATCGACCCCTTGTACAGAGTAAATGTCCAGTTGAAAATCTTGATCGCCGAGGGCACCGCAACCAGCATCGTCAGCAGCGAAAAGACCAACACGGCATAATTAGAAATGCCCATGATGAACATATGATGCGCCCAAACAAAGAAGCCAAAAACCGCGATGGCCACGGAAGAAAACGCCACCGCCGTGTAACCGAAGACGCGCTTGCGGCTGAAAGTCGATATAACTTCTGAGATAACGCCCATGCCCGGCAGAATCATGATGTAAACCGCCGGATGCGAGTAAAACCAGAACAAATGTTGAAACAGAAGCGGGTCGCCGCCCTTGGTTGGATCGAAGACTCCGATGCCGAGGGTGCGTTCCAGCGCCACCAGCACAATTCCGATCGCCACCACCGGCGTCGCCAGTACCATTAGAATGCTCGCCGCGTAATGTGCCCAGATAAACAGCGGCAGCCGGAACCATGTCATCCCTGGCGCGCGCATCTTATGAATCGTGACGATAAAATTCAACCCTGTGAGAATGGAACTGAATCCAGCGATGAAAACCGCCAGGCCTGTCGTCAGAACGTTGGTGTTCACATAATGAGTAGAAAGCGGGGTGGTGAAAGTCCATCCCGTGTCCACGCCGCCGGTCGCCATCGTGACGATCGCCAAAATTCCGCCCGCCATATAAAGGTACCAGCTTAAGAGATTTACTTTGGGCAGAGCCAGATCCTTGGCGCCAATCATCATCGGAATAAAAAAATTGCCCAGCGTGGCCGGAACCGACGGAACCAGAAAGAAAAAGACCATAATGACGCCATGCATTGTAAACACCTTGTTATAGGTGTCCGTGGCCATCAGATCCGTCTGCGGCGTCAGCAGTTCCAGGCGGATCAGCCCCGCCAGCGCTCCGCCAATAAAGAAGAAAAAAGTAATAGAGATCAGGTAAAGAATCGCAATCCGCTTATGGTCGCCGGTTAGCAGCCAGCTTAGCAGGCCATTCTCCCGGGTGATGAAGTTATCCTTCGGAATCCGTGCCGTCGATGGATCGGGAAGACTAACAATTGTGTCGCTCATGGCTTCACCGTACCTTTCGAGGCTGCAGGCGCTTTGCCTTCGCTCTCCGGCAACATATCGGTCGTATTCAACGTCTGCTGGATGCGATAATCTGAGTCAAGATTCTTGATGTATTCAATCAGCGAGATAACTCCTTCTTCGCTGATTTGCCCCTGATAAGTCGGCATGATCGGCGCGTAGCCCTGGGTAATGTGCTGCGATGGATTCAAGATGGCTTCGCGCAGGTAAGCGTCGTCTGCGGCCACCGTTTCGCCTGTAGACAGCGGCAGCTTGGCGCCGTAGACACCGGCCAGATTCGGGCCGCGCGCATCGGGCCGGGTGTTATGGCAGGCCGCACAACTCAAGCTCGCAAATAACCGTTCGCCATTCTGCGCCAGCGACGCGCCGCTGGTCGAACTGGCCAGCCACTTCCTGAAATCTTCCTGCGTCATCACCACAATGTCACCCGTCATCTGCGAATGATTCGTGCCGCAATACTGCGTGCAGAAGAGGTGATAAGTTCCTGGAGTGGTGGCTTCAAACCATACGGTCGTATACCGCCCCGGTATCGCCTCGCGTTTCACGCGAAAGGCAGGAATGGAAAAGCTGTGAAAGACATCCTGAGAAATCAGTGTTACCTGAATGGCCCGGCCTGTCGGAATATGCAGTGCATTGATCTCATGCTGCCCGCCTGGATGCTCTGCCTTCCACATCCACTGCTTACCCACTACATAGATGTTCATCGCATTCGCCGGCGGCGTAAAAACGCGGAAATAAATCAATGCGCCCCACACAAACATCACCAGAAATAATCCCAGTGGAATTATTGTCCACGTCGCTTCCAGCAGCGTTGAACCTTCAACCTGCACTGCTACCGGATGACGCTTCTTGCTATAAAGAATCGAAAAGGCAGATACCAGCAGCACCACTATCGTCAGCCCAATCAAACTCACCAGAACCATGAAGAAGTACAGCGCATCCATCTGAGGCGCAATCTTCGACGCCTCCGGCGGAAAGAGCGCGAAGTTCGTCATCCATTTGACGAGAAACTGCCAGATTGTTGGACTGATATGGTTCATTCCGTTATCCGTTCACCTTTTTGTCTGTCCCTGGCTGACTATCTTGTTTTACATCTTTGCGAAACATCGCAAGCATGAATCCGCCCAGTGAAAATACTGTTACCAACCCGCCTAACTGAACCACGCGCGCAATGATCAAAGTGTGCTTATTCGTTGTTGGATCATAGTGGTAACAATAAGTCAAAATGTTATCCACAGGCGAGCCAATGCGATTGGCCGAAGCCTCCACCAGCCCCAGCCGCAGATCCTTCGGCGAGTACTCCACGCCCATGTAATACTGGGCAAGACGGCCCTCTGGCGTAACAATCTGGATTGCGCTGGCGTGTGCAAATTGCGTCAGCCTTCCATCCGGCCCCGGTATCTTCACATAGCCGAAGCCTACCGCCTGAGTAAGTGCGTCTATGCTGGTTTGCGTACCGGTCAGAAAGTGCCATCCAACTGCTGTCTCAGGATGCCCATAGCGCTTCAGATAGATGCGCTTCTTGGCGGCAGCCAAGTCCGTGTCCTCACTCGGATCAATGCTCACCACGATCACGTCGAAATCCTTGCCAGGAACAAAGTTCACCATCTCCAGCGCGCTCGTCAGCCCATTCAACTCCTCCGAGCAGAGCATCGGGCACTGATAATAAACCAGAGCCAGAATCGCAGGTTTCTTGCCGAAGTAACTCGCCAATTGCACTTGCTTGCCAGCATCATCCGTAAAAGTTAGCCCCAGCGGAAGCTGCTCATTCAACCTCTGCGCGATGCCAACCTTATTTAGAATCGCTGGTGGCTTGTCGCTGACCGGAGCCATCTCTTTTTCGTCGTAGCGCGAGACCTGCGCCACAAGCGTCGGCGCAAGCAGAACTGTACTTATCGCCAGCGCAACCGCCGCGCCCAGCCAGCCTCTCCGAAATTTATTCGCGCCGCACATACTGCCTTCTTTCTCCACCAGCATTAAACCCTGCGATACCATGATCCCAAACAAACCTCAACGCGCTTGACTACCCGTCGCCGCAGCCTGATCCAACTCATATCCAGTCCGCGCAAATCCGCTCGTCAGTGGCACAACCAGAATCGGCTTATCATCTCCAGTCATCAGCGGCGCTAGCTCCACCGCTGTTGCCACCGGCAATCCACGCTGCGCCACTAACTCCATCGCGCGCTCAATAGGAATCCGAACCTTGCCCTGCGCTTGATCTTGAGATTGACCAAGCCAACTGTAATTCTCTAACAGTAAATCCTCGCGCAGATGAAGATCGGCAACATCCTGATTGCCATCGTCTGTTTGCACGCGCGGCATCGGAAAACTCGTCGTCGATGCTTCTATCGTCTTCTTCATCTCCGCACTTGAAGCCATGTTACCCAGCGGCTTCATGTCCACCGGCTGCGTCCATCGGTTCGTCGGTCCGTCTTCCTTGCTCATGCGCTCATTCATCCACTTGCCCATTCCATAAGCAATGCCGCCAATTACTGCCGCAACAATACTCAGCGCGACAAGAAAGACCACCACCCCGGAAACACTCGCATCGCTCTGCTCATAATCCTTGGAGGTATCGATCTCCTTCGGTTCGTTCTCCGGTTCACGCGTGTGCATGTTCAGCCTCCAGAATCTCCGCTACATGCGGGTCATTTGTCTGCACCAGCGGTCGGGTCTTCAACTGTATGCAAAAGTATGCAACCCAGAACGCCGTCATCGCCACCGGCACGGCCACATACTCCAGAATTCCCCAGCTAAAGTGAATATTGCGCGCCGCATCCTTAAAGTTCGGCTCAATCAGCCAAAATAGATCGAAGGCCTTTGCAAAGACCATCCACTGGCAGATCCACACCAAGAGTTTCTTATTCCGCTTTAAATCGCGCGAAAGCAAAAGCGTAAACGGAATCAGCCAATGAAAAATAAAATCAAACGTGATAACTACGCCCCATCCACCCATAAAGCGGTCCAGATACCAGGGAATCTCTTCCGGCAAATTTCCTGACCAAATAATTAAAAACTGAGAAAAAGCGAGATAGATATTCAGCATGACAAAAGCAAAAGTGAATTTGCCCAGATCATGCTGCTCAGTCTGGCGAAGAATCGTCTTGAAGGGTTCGCCCTTGGAAAGCGAAATTACAACAATGATTGAAAACGCTAGCACCTGGTAACCCTGGCCCACTAGAAACAGCAGCCCATACACCGACGAATACCATGTCGGATCGAGCGACATCACCCAATAGATCACTGCGACGCTCATCGTCAGCGCGTAAATTACTATCCCTGGCCCGCTGATATTCTCCAGATGCTTGATCCACTTCGGCGTGGCAGCAGGTGAATCAGAATCGCGTTGCAACCCCAGCGAGTTAAGCTTCCACGCATAGAATCCCCAGATCGCAAAACAGACGACACTCACAAAAATAAAAGCCGTAGGATTCAGCATTGGCCGCTTGAATTCAATTGCGTGCCTCTGGACCTCATTGATAAGTCGCGCCTTGAATGCAGCGGCTGGGTCATCAATCCAAGCCCACAGATATAATTTCTTCAGCGAGAACGCAACTACTATCCAGTAACCAAAGACCAGCAGCAGCGTGCGGCTCATTGCCTCCAGCGGCCTGCGCAGCAGCAATCCCCACTTGCCGCCACTAACATACTGCACCATCAACAGAGCCAATCCGCCCACCGCAAAGCCAAAAGTCAGCACCATGCCCAGCAGCCATGCGCGCAGCACGTGATCCATAGACTTATCAGCAACCGCCAGACCCGCGGCAACGACCGAAAAGACCAACCCAATCACCAGCGAGCGCCTCCGCCATCCGTCCACAAAGGTCGGAGCGCCGAGCTCATAGGGTAGTGTTTTAGCGTGCATCAAGTCTGCCATTCAGTTCGTCCTTTGCCTTTGGTCCACAGTCTTGTGTCCCTACTTCGCCGTCGGTTTACTCAGTGGAACCGTAATTTTCGGATCTGCCGGATTTGCCGGAGCCATTGCTGGTGTGCCTTGTTTCATGTCATGCGGATACGCTTGAACAGCGGTAGCGGGCACCGGCCACGGCATCGCAAAGCCCTCTGGCAAATGCTTTTCAGTTGCAATCTCCTTCAAGCTCTTTACCTGCGCACCCGTGGGTACATCCGCCACCGCTGCTGACTGGCTCAATTGCAACGCGCGAATGTAAGCTGCCACCGCCCAGCGATCCACGGGAGTTAGTTGCGCCGAGTAATCTGGCATTGCTCCGTAGCCGTGGGTCATCACATAAAAGTAATGCGAGATAGGTTGCGACAATCGCACTTGATCGTGCAAATTGGCGGCAGGTTTATAGCCGCGCTGCACAATCTCGCCCAGTCCGTTGCCCACCCGCGAGTGGCACGGAGAGCAATAAATATTGAAGCGCTCTTGCCCGCGTTTCAAAACACTCATCGTCACCGGAAAAGGCATCTCATTTTTCTCTTCGCGATAGCCATCGGCGCTTTGCACAACGCCGGTGTAAAAGTAGTTGTCGTCGTGCAACTGTCCGCGAGCCACGGTATTCGCCACCTGCGGACGTGCCCCGCGATGGTCGGCGAAGGCCTCTGAACCGCGCTGTGCAATAATCTTTGGCTGGTCCTGCATATCTTGACGGCAGCCTGCAATGAAAACAAACACAGCCGTTCCTAAAAATGTGACTGCGCGCATGGAGCTATATGCACGGAGCTGAAAGCTAAAAGCTGATCTCATTAGTAATTCACCTCCACTACCGAGACCGGCTCAAAACTCTCCAGGTACTTCTTCGCTTCCGCTAAGTCAAACTTGGGGTCCAGCGCCTCCAGACACAGAAAGAATTTATCCGTCGTCGCTCCATCGTGGAAGTTAGGCGCGTTGAAAAGTGGATGATAGAAAGCCGGCAACCCATTCAGCGCCAGCATTCCGAAGGCGGCCGATAAGCCCGCAAACAGAATCGTCCACTCATACGCGGGTACGATGAACGCCGGCCACGAGTAAGTCGGCCGTCCTGCGATGTTCAAAGGATATGCCCACACCGAGATCCAGACCTCTAGTAGAAACATTGCCGTCAATCCCATAAATCCGCCGATCAACGTGAGCAGCGGTACTTTGTTGTGATGGAAGCCAATCGCCTCCGCCGCCTCCTCCACCGGGTAAGGGGTATAACAATCCATGCGCCGCCATCCATCTTCGCGCGCTTGTTGCGCGGCGCGGATCAGATCGCCGGGAGTCTCGAATTCGGCCAGCAAGCCGTAAGTTCCTTCGCGTGGGGGCATATTAGTCACTAGCCTCCGCAGCCTTCTTGGGCGTTATCTTTGCACCAGGCAACATCATGCGGATTTCCGACATCGGAATCATTGGCAGGAAGCGCACAAACAGCAAGAACAATGCGGTGAATAGTCCAAGCGTTCCCACATAAACCATGTAATCCCACTTCGTCGCTCGATAAGTTCCCCACGACGAGGGCAGAAAGTCGCGATACAGGCTGGTCACAACAATCACGAAGCGTTCAAACCACATTCCTGTATTTACTACAATAGAAATGAAGAACATGAACGCAATGTTAGTTCGCAGCTTACGCGACCAAAGCGTTGTCAGCGGAATCGCCAGGTTGCAGGTAATCAGCACCCAATAGGCCCATCCCATCGGCCCGAACATGCGGTTCCACATCATGAATGCCTCCCAGTGCGAGGCCGAGTACCACGCCATGAAGACTTCCATCCCGTAGCCATAAGCTACAATGAAGCCTGTCGCAAGCATTACCTTGCCCATGTTATCGATGTGGCGCTCTGTAACTAGGCCCTCCAAGTGATAAAACTTACGCAGCGGAATCGCCAGCGTCAGCACCATTGCAAAGCCAGAATAAATCGCGCCCGCCACAAAGTAAGGCGGAAAGATTGTCGTGTGCCATCCCGGCAAAACTGCAACGGCAAAATCAAAGCTGATCACCGTGTGCACGCTGAGCACCAGCGGCGTCGCCAATCCAGCCAGCAGCAGCGACGCCGTCTCGTAGCGTGCCCAGTGGCGAACCGAACCGCGCCATCCCAGCGCTACTAACCCATAAGAGTATTGCGCGAACTTAGACTTAGATCGGTCGCGCATCGTGCCAAAATCCGGCACCATGCCGATATACCAGAAGACCGCAGAGATTGTTGCATAGGTCGAGACCGCGAATACATCCCACATCAGCGGCGAGCGAAATTGCGGCCACACGCCCATTGTCAGCGGAATCGGAAAGAGCCAGTAGCCCAGCCACGGACGGCCCACGTGGATCAGCGGAAACATTCCTGCGCAGACCACGGCGAAGATCGTCATAGCCTCGGCGAACCGATTGATTGAGTTACGCCATCCCTGCTTGAAGAGAAGCAAAATCGCTGAGATCAGCGTGCCGGCGTGGCCAATGCCTATCCACCAGACAAAGTTGATAATCGCAAAGCCCCACGCCACCGGCTGCGTAATCGCCCAGATGCCCACGCCTTTGAGAAAGAGCCACGTCAGCGCTACCATCAGCATGGTGGCCAGCGCGCCGCCCACGCCGAAGATCGCTAACCAACCCAGAGGCGTTGTCGGAGTTAGCACGATGCGCGTAATTTTCTCGGTGACAGAGACAAAGGTCTGCCCCGGCGCAATCACGCTGTACTCGCCCGTCGCCGTATCGATCCCCGGTTTGTCCTTCAATTCAACTGCCATTCTGGCTCCGCTAACTTGCTGAATGTATTACTTCTTCACTCATACAATTATTTACTACATTTCGTTTAACCTTTCGCCGGATGCTCCACCGGCCCGTCTTCTAACTCCGGATTCATATTCAACACTGCCGCCACATACTTGGTCCGCGGCCGCGTATTCTGATCGGCCAGCACCTGATAACTCCGCTCATCGGCTTGAAGCTTCGCCACCTTGCTTTGCTTGTCATTGATATTGCCAAATGAGATCGCCTGTGCAGGGCAAGCCTGCTGACAAGCTGTCACAACTTCACCATCGCGCACCAGACGATTCTCCTTGTCGGCCTCAATCCTCGCCGCCGAAATCCGCTGCAAGCAGTAACTGCACTTCTCCATCACGCCGCGGGAGCGCACCGTCACATCCGGATTGCGCATCAGCTTCAAGCTCTCGGTTTCGAAATCCGAATACAAAAGGAAATTAAATCTGCGCACTTTGTACGGGCAGTTATTCGAGCAGTAGCGAGTGCCCACGCAGCGGTTATACACCATCGCGTTCAAGCCCTCAGGCGTATGCACTGTCGCGCCCACCGGGCAAACCTGCTCGCACGGCGCATTCTCGCAGTGCTGGCAGGCCATAGGCTGGAAGTGCGCTCGCGGCGCGGCCAGATCGCCCTCGAAGTAAGTATCGATGCGCAGCCACTGCATGTTGCGCCCAATGCGCACCTGCTGCTTGCCCACGACGACAATGTTATTTTCCGCATAACAGCCTACGATGCACGCGTTGCAGCCTGTGCAACTGTTCATGTCAATCGACATGCCCCACGCATTATCCTTGTACTCCCAATTAGGAAAGAGCGTGTTGTTCTTGTCGGTCGTCGTATGACCATCGCCCTCGTTGGCAAAGTCCGGATTAGCCTTGTACTCCTCCAGCGTCGCGTAGCGAATGATGCCACGTTCGTTGATTGCCTCATCGGCTTCCAGCGAGTTATTGCCGTTTCCTTCGCCGCCAAATAACTTCGGCCGATGATCCTGGAAGTGGCTCTTGGTCACAGCGACGCCCCACTTACCCTCGATCTTCTTCATCGAGCCGACTGTATAAAACGGCGCATCCGACGTGCGAATCGAGTAAGCATTGAAACCCGCGCCCGATCCTACGCGTCCTGCATTCGTGCGCCCATAACCTAAATGAACCGTAACCGAGTTATCCGGATGCCCCGGCGCAACAATGACCGGCGCATTCACTTTGCGCCCATTCACCGATAACTCGACAATATCGTCTTCTTCCAATCCATACTTCGTCAGCGTTGCCCCTGAGACCAGCGCCGCATTATCCCAACTCAAGCTAGTCACAGGCTTGGGCAACTCCTGCAGCCACCCCACATTGGCAAAGCGCCCATCATATACATTCGGGTCCGGCCGGAAGATAATCTCGATGACATCTTTCGATGATGGCACGGGGGGCTTGATCGAGCCATTTCTCGGCTCAGCCTTTGCCGCGCTGCTCCAATGTGTAGTCTCCTCAATCCAACCAGCATGAAGCGCCTTGCGCCAGCCTGTTTCAAAGTCATCTTTGATAACTGACTTCCAGTTCAGCCGTACCGCCTCATAAGGGCTCAATCCAGGCTCATCCAATAGTGCTTGAAAGAAATGATGCGCCGTCTTGCCTCCATAAAGCGGATCAATCATCGGCTGAATTATCGAGTCAGTTCCGTCATAGGTGACAGCGTCAGACCACGACTCCAAGAAGTGCGCCGCTGGAATGTGCCACTGCGCATTTTGCCCCGTCTCATCCACGTGCGAGCCAAGATGTACGGTCACTTTCGCTTTCTCGAAGGCAGAAGAAAATTCCAGGTCAGCCGGAGCTGTGTAATGAGGATTAACGTTCAACACCACCAGACAATCGACTTTTCCCGCATTCAAATCCGCAACCAGCGACTTGAAGCCCGCGATCTGGTCGCTTGGCATCGGTAAAACTTTGCCAGCAATCGGAACTGTATTGCCCATGCTTCCCATTACGGCGTTGATTGCCAAGGCCAGGGCATTCACCGAAGGATCCTGCGTTCAATCCGCCAATCACCACACCCTTGCTCGCATGTACCTGTAAGTCTTTTGCCAATGCAGCTAGAAACTTCTTTTGCTCATCGGTCCAAGCGTAGGCCGGAGCCTCAACGCCGGCAACTCCAACAGCCTTCGCTAACTCCGCCGCAAACGTCGGAATTTCGCTTGCTCGCAGTCCTAGCCGATGTTCCGCTTTTAATCCAGTAGTGGTAGGCGTGCTCTCAATAGCGTATAGTCTATTAAGTTTCTTAGGTTCTTTGCGTCGCTCCGCGTATTGACGAACTAATTTATGGAAGCCGGGAAAGCCAGCGCCTGAAAGAAAATCCGCATCCAGTGAAACAATCACGTCCGCTTCTGTCAAATCATATTGAACATTCAACCCATTTGCCAGCGCCGTCCCTGCTATCGCCGGATCAAATTGCACCAGCGTCGCCTTCGGATACTTCGCCTGCACCTCGCGCCACTGCCGCGCCAGCGTCGGCGAAGTAATCGTATCGCTGAGGAAGTAAATCCCGGTGCCATCCTTGGTCGAGATCACCTTGTTACGGAACTCGATGGCAAACTCCGCCCACTCGCGATCCTCGCCACGGTACTTCACGTGCTGCGAGCGGTCCGGATCGTATAAGTCGAGCAGCGCAGCCTGTGTAAATGGGTCGGACGACCCCTGGTTATAAGGATGTTCCGGATTGCCGTCAATCTTGATCGGACGATATTGATCGGTCTTGACCAGCAGCGGAACCGCGCCGGTGACAAACGGAAAGGCCGAGGCAAAGTAATTCGGCTTGCCAAGAACTAAATCCTCAGGAGCTTTGACATACGGATAGATTGGCTCATCGGGCTGCTTGGTACAGCCAGCCAACCCCGCCAGAGCCGCCGAAGCACCCATGAATTTGAGGAAGCCGCGCCTTGAAACCTCATCGCCCCATGCGTGCGGCGAACTGGGAAACTCCTTCTCCACTGCCGCCTGAAACTCTGGCGTGTCGGCTAACTCGTCCACCGAGCGCCAATACTTTTTCCCGCGCACATTCTTCAACTTCTCGCGCACCTGCTCCAGCGTCAGCGGCGCAGGTGTTATGGTGCCAACCAGACTATTCTTCATCTCGCTCATCGGTGGCAGACCTCGCAACTGGATAACTCATTCGGCGTGCGAATCTTGTAGTGCTTCACCAGAAATTGTCCCAACTCTTCCTGGCTCGTGAATTTCCAAACTACAGCTGCGGACGTCATCGGCAGGTCATCGGAGGATTTTACAGGCGATCTTAAGCCATCAGTTGGGTCCGGATTCGTCGCGCAACTCACGCTCTGCGCCGTGGGAACACCGCTTTCGACATCATTGGCCACGCACCACACCGGCCTATCTTCGGCCGGCTTCTCCCAAGCATTGTTATAAATCTCGCTGGCGGGCCGCAGATTCTTTGCCGGATTCCGATGGCAATTCAAGCACCACTCCATCTGCAATGTATTCTCGGCATACATCAGCGGCATCTGGTCCACGCGCCCATGACAACTTGCGCAACCCACACCTTTATTCACATGAATCTCATGGCTGAAATAGACATAATCCGGTAAGTCATGCACCTTGATCCACGGAATCGACTTACCCGTCGCCCAGCTATCGCGCACCGGCTCCAGCAATTGCGCGTTGGTCCAGATCTGCGCATGGCAGTTCATGCAAGTTTTTGTGGGAGGAATTCCGGCGTAACTCGACTTCTCGACCGTGACATGACAATACTGGCACTGCAAGCCAAGCCCCTGCACGTGATGCTTGTGGCTGAATGGAACGGGCTGATCCGGCCGCTGACCCTGGCGCGTCACCCAAGGCGAGCGCTGCAACTCGTCCAGCGTCACTCCTAGTCCGATCACGATCAGCCCCGTCAATACCAGGCTCGCACGAGCCAATGCATTGGAGCCGCGGTCAAATATTTGCGCCATTCGTACGTTCCTTGCCTAGTAGGCGTTTATTTGATGTGCGCGCTGTGTCGGCGGTCACATAAATTTGTTCAAAAAAGTGATCCAACAAGGACTCTACCTTCAAGGCAGAGAACCCCAAGTACCTGCAGCCAGCCTGAAACCGCCCTTAAAGCAAAAAATCTCAGACAAAACAGAATATACCTGTTCAGTTCCGCTCTGTAATTCGCTGAAATTATTACCGCTTGTAAAGAATTCAGGGGGAGGGGAACTCTTCGATTTTTGTCCATCCATCTGCACACCAGAGACTGAGTGCATATGTACAAAGTAGCACATCTTTCAGGACAATGACGGTCTAAAATGACTGCCCATGTCCTACATTGTGGGATTGCAATAAGCGAATGCCTATTCTCGCCTGAAGAGGTTGGCCTGCTTGAACTCATTCCGCAGTTCTGGTGTCTTCAAATTTTCGCGCAGATGCGCCAGCCGCTGCTCCAGCGCGAAGAGCGCCGCCGTCACGGCCTCGGTATTGGTCGCGGCAATGTCGCGCCACATCGAGTACGGACTCGCCCCCAGCCTCGTCATCTCCCGCAGCGCGCGCCCGCCCACATCCTTCAACTCCGGCGCGTCGCCCACCTTCTCTTGCAATAACGCGCTCAGCGCCGTCGCCAAGAACTGCGGCAGATGGCTGACCCAGGCCACCATCTCGTCGTGCCGCGTGGGATCAATGTCAATGCACTTCGAACCCATCGCCGCGACCAGCTCCCGCCAATTCGCGATGAGTTCCAGAGCGCGCTTGGAGCGCACACATCCTGGGGTGTCGGTAAAGAGCCAGACGCGATCGTGGAAGAGATCGGCATCGCCCCGCTCCGCGCCGCCCCGCTCCTTGCCGGCCATCGGATGACCGGGGAGGAAAGAGGCGCATCCCATCTGGTTGTAGTGCTCCATTCCGAGTTGAGTGATCTTGGCCTTTGTGCTTCCCACGTCGGTGACAAGCTGGTCGCCGCCAAGATGCAGGGTGAGCTGCTCCATCAGGTCCAGCGTCGCGTAAATCGGCACTGCAAGAACCGTCACTTCAGCTTCGCGAGCAGCCGCAATAGGGTCGGCGGCAATCGCGTCGATGGCGTGAGCCTCCAGCGCCAGCCGCGCCCCCTCCGCGCCCCTGTTCCAGCCGACAATCGAGCCGGTGTAGCCCGACCCGCGCAGCGCCAGCCCAACCGACGTGCCCAGCAGCCCCGTGCCCAGAATTGCGATGCGTTCGATCATGTTTCCTCTGCCTTGTTCCAACATTTTCCAGGTCTTATTGCAATAATCTTTCTTGCCTTTTACCAACAATCTCATACCGCAACTTGCTTTGTAATAGGGCACGACTTCACAGGCTGCGGAAAAACTCCCAATTCTAGCTAATCTCGTCCCTGGAACGAATTTTTCGCCGTTTTCTGCCTGTTTTGCTGCCGTTTCCTCGTTTCATTTTGCGTCTGAAAGCCGTTTTATCGGCCTTCAGACGCACTTCGGCCCTAGCGGGCCAGCGCTTCAATCGGAATCAGCCGCCGCATGCGCACCAAATTATGCGCCACGATCGTCATCCGATAGAACCAATCCACGCGATCCAGTCCGCGCAACTTAACCGGACGCAACGGACGGTCCAGTTTGCTCCAGCCGAAGACCCGCTCGATCAGCTTGCGTTTGCGCTGGCTGATGGAGCGCCGTTCATCGTTGCGCTCCGGCTCGGTCAAACTGTTTTTGCCCATGTTGCTGCCCCCTTGCGTAGACTCCGACACATGCGGCGCAACCGCGCGCTCCCGCAAGGCCGCGATAAACTTCTCTTCCTGATACAAAGTGTCGGCCCCTAGCGTTATCTCCAATTCCGAATCACGATCTTGCTTTGCTGACACCGTGCGGTCCAGCATGCTGAGCGCCGCCTCGCGCTCGGCCGCATTGCCGGCCTGACTTGCCTCAGCCGCCACCACCAAACCGTTGCGGTTCTCAATCAACGCGTGGCCCTGGTAGGCCGGAACCGCTTTATCCGCCGCTGCCTTTTTGTACAAACGCGCTTCGGGGTCGGTGGCCGACTCCACCTTGTCGCGCAGCAGCAGCGCGCCTTTGCTGCCGGAACCGGAACCGGGCGCGGGCGGATCGCCCTTCTCCTTGAAGCTGCGCGCCGCTGCCCAGGCCTGAATCAGCGTGCCGTCCACCGTGAAATGTTCCTCGCTCAGCAAGTCGTGCGCGCGCGCCTCCAGCAGCACGGCCTCCAGCAACTGCTGGCTGATCGCGCCCGCAATCAGGCGCTCGCGGTTCTTGGTGAAGACCGTCACGTCCCAGATCGGGTCGTCCATCTCCAGGCCCGCAAACCAGCGAAAAAGCAGGTTGTAATTCATCTGTTCCATCAACTGCCGCTCGCTGCGGATGGAATAAAGAATCATCAACAGCGTGGCCCGCAAGAGCCGCTCGGGAGCGATGGATGGGCGGCCGGTGTCGGAGTACAGCTTCTCCAATTCGGTATCCATACGTTCCAGCGCCTGGTCTGCCAGGGCACGAATCTGGCGCGCCGGATGATCCATCGGAATCCGCTGTGCCAAGGTCAAATAACTGAACATCGCTTCCTGCTTCTGATCGTTTCCACGCATATTCATTGGATGAATCAATACCCGGAAAGATACCGATCCTGCCGACTAAATGAGAGTTTTTCCGCAGCCTGTGAAGTCGTGCCTTTTCAAAACAAAGTCGCCTGTTTAGTTCTCTGAGGTTACTTCATGTAGGTATAGTATATTTCTATGGACATCGCCAACGACAAACAGAACCTTTCTTTGGCAAGATTACAGGCGTTCCAAATGAATCGACCTTCTTTTTGGGATGAAAGCGCCGTTTCGCAATACCATGAAGTTGTCTCCGCACTCGCAAAGGCGTTTGAGAGAGATTTAACTTCGTTCCTTATTCTCGAATCTGAAATGAAACCATACGAGGACGAATCTGGGAGCACCTCATGGGTGGAGGCTGGGCGACAGGGTGGTAGATTCAGAACGCAGTACTCAGAATACTTCCCCGCCCGCAATCAAATGTTAGTAAAGCGTTATTGCGATAAAGAATTTGCCCAGCGGAAGCTAGACAGTCTCGTACTCTATATTCAAAATCTCATTCAAGATCTCCAACCGACGCCCAAACGACCTAAAATAGGATTTTAAGAGTATATTTTACTACTGCTTCGCGTGATGGCCTCAAACCACTTCCACGCCCGTTCCTGTTCGCGGGATAGATCGGCTGGCGTCAGGTGTGAAGCGGCTTCATCCCGCTCCTCCGCAGCGATTACCCCCAGCGGGCCAGCAGCAGCTAGATCAAGCCAAAAGTAGGCTTCAGCGTAGTCCTGGGGCACACCCTGGCCTTTATCGTACAAACGCCCGAGATGATGTTGCGCGTAATCTTCTCCTTGTTCAGCAGCCTTGCGATACCAAAACACGGCTTGGGTGTAGTCCTGGGGCACACCCTGACCGTCACTGTACAAACTCCCTAGCATGGACTGCGCGTTAGCGTTCCCCTGATCAGCAGCCTTGCGAAGCCAGAGAGCGGCCTGAACGTAGTCTTGGGGTAAACCCTGGCCATTTTGGTACAAAATCCCAAGCTGGTGCTGCGCATAAGCGCTTCCCCTCTCAGCAGCCTTACGATACCAGGTTGCGGCTTGAGCGTGGTCCTGCGGCACACCCGCGCCATCGTTGTACAAATCGCCGAGATTCTTCTGTGCGTCAGCGTTGCCTTGTTTAGCAGCTTTGCTATACCAGAACACAGCCTGAGCATAGTCTTGGGCCACTCCGTCGCCCACGAGATACAAACCACCGAGGCTGTCTTGCGCATCAACGTCGCCTTGTTCAGCAGCCTTGCGATACCAGGATGCTGCTTGATCGTAGTCCCGGGGCACACCTTTGCCTAATTCGTACATCACCCCCAAGCTACATTGAGCCGAGGCCTTGCCGTGGATTGCCTGCTGTTTGAGGGTAGCAAAATTCTGTGCCCCAAATACGGGGTTACACTGCGCCCTTGCGCCGAACGCTGCAATGACTAGGACCGAAACAATCACCCAACGATAGGACTGGGAGTTCATAATGTCCCTCTGTCTGCGCACCCCTGCTGCACGGCATTTGCAGAGTAGAATTGATCTGCCACAAATAGTACGCTACAGCACAAATATCGGATGTCCCCCTTTGAATCGCTCTATGATTCAAAAGGGGAAACCAGATCCCGTGTGAGTCAAGCTCCGTCTACAACGTCCGACCCACCGCCCCAGCAATCACCCGCAGCTCGCCCATTAGCGCGCTTGAGTCTCCATTGCCGTTGCCGCGGCCTGCGCCAAGAAGCCTGACCGGCTTATGTGCCGCGCCTCGGCGAACTCGTCGATGCGCGCCAGCAGCGAACCCGGCAACGAGATATTCACCCGCTGCGGCGATGGATCGATCCGCGCAATATCGAGATCGACCAGCATCCACACTCCTCCAGCGTAGCGCGGATCGGCGGCCAGCTTCTCCAACGGTGTCGGCTCCGGCAGTCTTCCGCTCTCGCCGTCCATGTGGCATTCCACTGCCTCTTGTGCCATTCGGTTGATCTCGCGCCAATCGTCGGCGGCCGAAAAACAGCCGGGAAAATCCGGAAACTCGACCCCGTGCGCGTGTTGGTCGTCCCCGATCTGGATATATGCCGGATAAAGCATTGTTACCTCCACTCCCAACCGGCCTGCCGGTAAATGCTGCGCACTGTGCCCATGGGCAAATCCTTTTTCGGATGCGGCACGGTCACCGCAGTCGGCCTTTCCGGATGCTTGAGCTTGATGTGGCTGCCCACCTGATGCACCCTCCGCCAACCCTCCGATTCCAGTCTGCGCAGGATCTCAGTGCTGTTCACGTGTGTAATTATACACATAAACAGCATCTGGTTGGCAGATTTTCGATGCTCCGGAGCTTCTACAGCGTTCTGCCCACCGCCCCGGCAATCACCCGCAGCTCGCCCATCAGCTTCTCGAACTGCTCCAGGTAGAGCGTCTGTGCGGCGTCGCTCGCCGCTTTGTCGGCGTTGGGATGAATCTCCACCAGAATCGCATCCGCACCCGCGGCCACGGCGGCTTTCGCCATCGGTGGCACCATATCCCGCCGTCCCGTTCCATGCGATGGATCGGCCACGACCGGCAAGTGCGAGAGCTTGTGCAGCACCGGAATCGCAGAGATGTCCATCGTGTTGCGCGTCGTCGTCTCGTAAGTCCGGATGCCGCGCTCGCAGAGGATCACGTCGTAGTTACCGCCGGCCATGATGTACTCGCTCGACAGCAGCAGTTCCTCGATCGTCGCTGCGATTCCGCGCTTCAGCAGCACCGGCTTGCGCGCCTGCCCCAGCTCGCGCAGCAGGTTGAAGTTCTGCATATTCCGCGCGCCCACCTGAAATAAATCCGTGTAGGGCAGCATTGGCTCGATCTGCGAGATCTCCATCACCTCACTGACCGTCAGCAGGCCATGCTCCCGCGCCGCCTCATGCATCAGTTGCAAGCCCGGAATTCCCAGCCCTTGAAAGGCATACGGCGAACTCCGCGGCTTGTAAGCGCCTCCGCGCAGGAAGCCCGCCCCAGCCTTCTTCACGCATGCCGCAATCGCAAAGATCTGCTCGCGGTTCTCAATGGCGCAGGGCCCTGCGATCACAGCAACCTGCGGCCCACCAATCTTCGCCCTATTGGTGAACTCCACCACCGTGCCCTCCGGCCGGAAGGCGCGCCCCGCCAGCTTGTACGGCGAACTGATCCGCAGCACGTTCAGCACGCCCGGCAGCACTTCGAACTTGCTCAGCTCAATGGTGGCCGTGGGGCCAACGCCGGCAAGGATGGTCTGCGATGTCCCCGTCGTCCGGTGGACATTGACGCCCGCCTCCTCCATCGCTTCAATAACAGCATAGATCTCTTCTTCGGTAGCTCGTTCCTGCATCGATACAATCATTGCTTCTTCCCTATCTCGCGCTCTTCAGCGCCGGTGTCGAGGCCCGGTTCATCGCCCCCGCGACGAAGACCTGTCGCCGGGGATCCCGATACATTCGCCGGGGCATTCCTCTCCGAAGCCAACTCGTCCCGCTGCAAGGCCCGCATCACGTCAATGATGCGCTCATAGATGTGCGTCAGTTCGATGTCCGGCAGCGGTCCTTTGTTGGCCGCGCGCACGTTGGCGTAGACCATTTTCTCCCGTGCCGGCTCATACACCGGCAGCGACGTGGCGGCCTTCAGGTGGCCCACCATCTTCGCCGCGCGCGCCCGCTCGCTCAGCAATTCCACAAGCCGGCGGTCCAACTCATCAATCTGATCTCGCAATTCTTCCAGCGTCATCTCATCCTCGTCTTGCGCCCAGCGCTTCAAGCTTACCCGCGCCGGTTGCATCGGAACAAAAGTTGAATAGAGGCAGCTTGTTCAGCTGCCAGCATGGGGCGTTGACCGGGCCAGCGCTCTAGCCGCGCAGGCCCTTGATAAATCGAGCCACTACGCCAGGCGCTTCTTCCGGAGTCGAGCCTTCAATCAGCTCGACAATCGCGCTGCCGACAACCGCGGCATCCGCAAACTCCGCCACCTGCGCGACGTGCTCGCTATTACTGATGCCGAACCCCACGGCCACCGGCAGCCCCGGCCATCGGGGTCCGGTCCATCGCCGGATGCGCTCCACGAGCGCCGCCGCGTCCGAGGTTATCGCCGCCTGCTTGCCGGTGATCCCCACCCGCGAAATGGCATAAATAAATCCCTTGGAGTGCCGGGCAATCGCCTCCAGCCGCTCGTCGGGCGAGGTCGGCGCGGCCAGAAAAATCGGCTGCAAACCAACTCGCTCCATCTCGGCCAAGTACTCGCCCGCCTCTTCCACAATCATGTCCGTCGCTAGCATGCCATCCACGCCTGCGGCTTTCGCCTCATCGGCAAACTGGCTCAGCCCGTAGCGCAAGATCGGATTCAGATAGCTGAAGATCACCAGCCCCGCCGCAGGCCTTGCAGCGCGAATCTCTCCGGCGAGCTTAATAACATCCCGCAGACTTGTTCCATTCGTTAAAGCCCGCTCCATTGCCCGCTGAATCACCGGCCCGTCGGCCAGAGGATCGCTGAACGGCACGCCCAGCTCAATCACATCCGCCCCCGCGTCAATCGCTGCAACAGCAATCTCCCGCGTAACCGCCAGCGTCGGATCGCCCGCCGTCAAATAAATCACCAACCCCGGTTTGTGATCGAATCGTATCGTCATCGAACTCTTCGTTATATCCTAATTTGAAATGCTGACCTGATCTGGTGGTTCGACTTTTGGTTCTTTGTTCTTCCGAAGATACCAAGTTGCACGAATAGAGTTCACGTAGCACATTACAAAGACGGCGGTGACAATCCAACCAACAATGTTCGAATGGACTATTGTACTGCTGAAGAGTTGATCAACTTTTTCGATTATAAAAAAGACGAGACCAACTATCGACCACGAGAAAGATTGACGATATATTCTCCATGCCACAACCATAAAAACAACCGCATCTATAAGATTATATGGATTGAACCCTCCAACGGAAAGAATACTGACAATCGCAGTAAGTGTACAAGACACTGCCGCAGCCAGAACGCCTTGACGCGTAACCTGAATAGCCGATTCACGGCGGGAAATTTCAGGTATGAACTCCCAAAAGGCACTTTTACTCATCTTCCCCTCTTTTCATCGACATCGTCCATCACGCGCCCTGAATCTTCAACTCCCGCGCCAAAATCCCCATATCCTTGTCCCCGCGCCCGGACAAGTTCACTACCAGTATTTCACGCGCATCCATCGTCGGCGCGATCCGCAGCGCCTCGGCCACCGCGTGCGCGCTCTCCAGCGCCGGCAAAATCCCCTCCGTCCGCGCCAGTCGCACCACAGCATCGAGAGCCGCCTGGTCATCCTGCGCAACATACTCCGCACGGCAGGAATCATGCAGCATCGCGTGCTCCGGCCCAATCGACGCGTAATCGAGTCCCGCCGAAACCGAGTGCGTCAGCGAAATCTGCCCATTCTCATCCTGCAACACATACGAATACGTCCCCTGCAAAACCCCCGGCTCTCCGCCCTGGAAGCGCGCCGCGTGCTCGCCCAGCTTGCGCCCGCGCCCGCCGGCCTCCACGCCAATCAGCCGCACCTCGCGGTCCTGCAAAAACTCATAGAACGCCCCAATCGCATTCGATCCCCCGCCCACGCAAGCAATCACCGCCGTCGGCAGCCGTCCCTCACGCTCCAGAATCTGCGCTTTCATCTCGCGACCAATGCACGTCTGAAAATCCCGCACCATCGTCGGATAAGGATGCGCCCCCAAGGCCGACCCCAGCAGATAATATGTTGTCCGCACATTCGTCACCCAGTCGCGCATCGCCTCGCTGATGGCGTCTTTGAGAGTTTTGGAGCCCGATGAAACCCCGCGGACCTCGGCTCCAAGAAGGCGCATTCGCAGCACATTCAACTCCTGCCGCGCCATGTCCACGTCGCCCATGTAGACCACGCACTCCAGCCCCAGCAGCGCACAGACCGTCGCCGTCGCCACTCCATGCTGCCCCGCGCCGGTCTCGGCGATGATGCGCTTTTTACCCATCCGCCGCGCCAGCAGCCCCTGCCCCAGCGCGTTATTGATCTTGTGCGCGCCGGTGTGCAGCAGGTCTTCGCGCTTCAAATAAATCTTCGCCCCGCCTAACTGCTCCGTCAGCCGTTTGCAGTAGTAGAGCGCCGTAGGCCGCCCCGCGTAGTTGTGCAGCAGGTCGGCCAGCTCCGCTTGAAAGGCCGCGTCCGCCCGCGCCAGATCGTACTCGCGCTCCAGCTCCATCAGCGCCGCCATCAGCGTCTCCGGCACATACCGCCCGCCATACACGCCAAATCGCCCGCTGCGCGACTCACTCGGTACTGCCGGAAGAACAATCGATGGCATAAGCGCCTCCTGCGGGCTTGCAAAAAATATGATACCTTCAGTGTACAAGGGCGCATCAGTGCAGTAGCTCTTGAAAAATTGTTTGCAACGACGATCAATGAAAAACGGCAAATTGGCCATGATGAGGACGAGATGACGAACGATGAATATGGAGAAGCCTTCGGCCTATCTGGGTCGAATAAGACATGCCCGGAGAAGGCATTGCAGTTCGCCCTTGATATTCGCAAGTTTGAGATCGAACTCTATTGGAAGCGCGCGACGTATTTCTGGGCGTTTATTGCTATTGCGTTAGCAGGATATGGTAGCGTTTTAGCTGCGAAAGATATTCCATGCAACGAAAGAGGAGAAGCGCTTCTCACAGCTTCCTGCGTTGGCTTAGTTTTCTCGGTTGCTTGGTCCTTTGTCAATAGGGCAAGCAAATTATGGCAGGAGAATTGGGAAAAGCACGTTGATCTTTTGGAAGACGATGTAATTGGGCCATTATATAAGACCACGGCTGTCCGGTAAAAGTTCTGCTCCTGTCTCTCAACCGACATAAAACAAAAGCGTTATAGGCGTATTTCCCTTGCCGCGATTTGAAATGCGTGCCTACCTCCTGCCCGATAGCCCAGAATGAGGCGATGAACGAAGGCAAAACCGTCTTCTCTCAGTTGATCGGCTTTCTTCCTGACCGTGAGTTCCGCCGCTGTGTCGCCCGCTATGGCGGCGACCGCTACACCAAGACGCTCTCCTGCTGGGAGCAGTTTCTCGCCATGGCCTTTGCCCAATTGGCCTATCGCGAGAGCTTGCGCGACATCGAAGCGTGCCTGGGTGCGATTGGACCCAAGTTGTATCACATGGGTTTCAGCTCTTCGGTGGCGCGTTCCACGCTGGCCGACGCCAACGAAAGCCGCGACTGGCGCATCTTTGCTGACTTTGCGCAGGTGCTGATCCACACTGCGGTCAAGCTCTATGACAACGACGTGACCGGCATTCCAGACGTGCGCGATCTGTACGCGCTGGACTCGACCACTATCGATCTTTGTCTCGCGCTGTTTCCCTGGGCTAAGTTCCGCAAACATAAGGGCGCTGTCAAAATGCACACACTGCTCGATCTGCAAGGATCGATCCCCACCTTCATTCACATCACCGACGGCAAGGTGGCAGACGTGAACGTGCTGGACAAAATCAACCTTGAGGCCGGCGCGTTCTACACGATGGATCGCGGCTATATCGATTTCGAGCGGCTATATCGCTTCACGCTGGAATCGGCCTTCTTTGTCGTGCGCACCAAGACGAACGTATTACTTCAGCGGCGCTATTCGCGCCCGGTCGATAAGTCTACTGGCCTGCGCAGCGACCATACGGTGATTCTAACTTCCCTCGCGTCGGCGACGGCGTATCCAGATGCACTGCGCCGAGTCACCTATTGCGATCCGGAGACCGGCAAGCGCCTGAAGTTTTTGACCAACAACTTCACGCTGCCAGCGCTGGCCATCGCCGAAATCTACAAGAAAAGATGGGCTGTGGAGCTATTCTTTCGCTGGATCAAACAGCACCTGCGCATCAAAGCCTTCTATGGAACCAGCGAGAACGCGGTCAAAACGCAGATCTGGATCGCTGTCTCGGTCTATGTTCTGGTGGCCATCGTGCGAAAACGCCTTGGCATTGAAGCCAACCTCTACCAACTTCTACAGATTTTCAGCCTAACTCTGTTCGAGAAAACCCCCATTTTACAAGTACTTCAAAGATTTACATCTCAAGAGGAGTTACAGAATTCTTCCAACCAACTGATTCTGTTCGACTTTTAACCGGACAGCCGTGATACCCTCCAAACCCTATAGACTACCTATCGCGGAGATCATTATTGGCCCATGCCGCCATCCTCAAATTAGCCGAGTCAGCGTCGATACTCTCCTTCGACAAAAAGGTTATCCAACTGGCCTTGTTTCAATTTCAAAGATACCATTCCAAATGACCTAGCCGGATGCCCCAGCTCCGAGTTTTCGAAACAGGGAACCCACAAACCTCAACCGCAATCCTCCCGCTGGAGCAGCCCGGCCCTCCCGTAGGGAGGGGACGAGAATAGCCCAGGGTGGAGCGCAGCGCAACCCTGGGGAAGGCCAGCCAACAGAGAGTCGCGCCCTGTAGGGGCGCTGCGAAATGCGCCGGTTCTGGATTCTCGGAATTGGGATGCCGAGTTCAATGCGCCGTTTAGTACTCCAACTGCAATAAACCGGAGCTCTCCATAAACTGCCGGACCGTGACAAGGTCAATCCCCTCATAAGTGCCGATCCGCAGCAGATGCCTGTCTCCGCTGACAACAAAATCGGCTTTGCCCGCGACGGCGCACTCCAGAACGCGATTGTCGTCCGGATCATCGGGAACCGCATTCAGCTCAATATTCGGCTCGACCACGTTCGCACTGCCTTCGAGTTTCGCGCGAATCGCCAGTGCATCGCGATCCGAAATAGCGAATTTGCCGCGCAGCTTTTCGTCCAACTCATCCAAAAGCACGGTTGAAGTCACCAGAGCGAACTTCCCGCGCAACGCGAGATCAAGGAACTTGCCCGGCAGTCCGCCAAACATGAATGCGGAGATGAAGACATTCGTGTCGGCAACGACGCGCATCAGCGGCCTGCGGGTTGCAGCTTCTCTTGCCGGAACTCATCCGACATCCGCTCCACATCCGCCTCAGACGCGATGCCCAGAGCGTTGCCGGTCGAGCGCGTCCGGCGCAGCAGCGCATCCCACTCGGGATCGGCTGTGATGTAGCGGCGCAGCGCCTCGCGGAAGAGTTCGCTGATCGTCCGGTCCTCGCGCTCGGCGGTCTTCTGCGCCTTCACGAGAAGGTCTGGGGAAAGCGTAATCGAAATGGTTTTGGCAGTACGCATACTTGTCAATATAATGCATTGTTTAGCATTGTCAAGAGTAAGAATCGCAAATTGAATATCGCGAATCTCCCGCTGGCGCAGCCCGGCCCTCCCGGAGGGAGGGAGCGAGAATAGCCCAGGGCGCGGCGCAACCCTGGGAAGCCCGTCTGCGTAGAATCTGCGGACTGCGCATTGTTCCGGCATATATAATGCCGTCAACATGGCGCTTGATAGAAATGCTGTAATTCGAGATGGAGTGCGTATTGAAGAAACGGTCGACAGCCGCAGCGGAGAGAACTAATATCTTTACCGGAAGCCGCTTGCCGGATTTTGCTTGGGAACAGCCTTCTAGAAAGGATGATGACTATGCCTAATGCTCCATTTGCTGAGCCGGTTTCAATGATTCGCGTCTTTGTCTCGTCGCCGGGCGACGTTCCGGACGAGCGAAGAATTGTCGGCGAGGTGCTGAACAAGATCAATGAGAGTGACGGGGGGCGTAACGGCGTGCGGCTGGTTGAGTTTGCCTGGGAACAGAATGTGGTGCCCAAGATTGGGCTATCTGTGCAGGCGAACATCAACGCACAAACTCCTGCCTACGGCATCTATGTCGGCATTATGGGCGCCAGATTTGGTACGCCGACTGGCGGCTATGGTTCAGGCACGGAGTTTGAGTTCGAGCAGGCCTTTGCCGATTGGCAGAGCCGCGGCACGCCATGGATTCTCTTCTATTTTCGGAATCAGCCGATTCAAAGCTCTGATCCCGCTCAAATTCAGCAGTATAAGCAGGTTGCTGAATTTCGGCGAAAGGTCGGCAACCGCGGCATGATCCGCACCTACGCCGATCCAAAGCATGGACCTGATAATTTTGCCGATAAATTAGAGTCTGACCTGCGCGGAGTCCTTGCGAAATTCGTCGTGCAACAGCAACAGAAACCGTGGATGCTGATCACCTCCTCATCGCCTCGGCGCCAGCAGTTGTTGGAGCAGATCGGTCTTCACGAGAACGTGGATTTTGTAATGGAGGCGGCTTCAGTCGCCCTTGACTCTATCGAGGCTGGCGGCGGGAGCGTTAGCGTAAAAGCTGCAAGCAACCTTGCCATTTGTACGGCACGAGCCAAGATTCAACACGCCATCAGTCATATGATCATGCCAGGCGCGGGAATGCGCCAGATCGAGAGCAAGGGGATTGTTGTCGGGGCCGACACAATCGTTCTCTGTGAGGGTGTCATTCTTGACAATCCACTGCCTATGCGGATGGACTTCGCCGGACCGCAAGATCTCCGTTTGGCGCGCGAGAATGCAATCAATATGCTTAGAAGCCAGAGTGGAAAACACCTCTCCGTCATCACCGGATTGGTGGTTGCGCTGGCCGATGACCCTATCCAGGAGCGCTCTCTCGCGGTAGTGACCGAGGCGAAGCTGCGCGAACTTAACGAGTACGACATTGAGCAGTATGTCGACTCCGCCCGTCCCCTCGATAGAGCCGGCGGCCTATGCATCCAAGATCAGGGCGTGGCTCTCTTTCAATGGATCAAAGGCAGCTATACAAATGTCGTTGGCCTGCCACTAGTGGAGTTTTTCCAGCTTCTTCAGGATCCGCTGTTTAGCGGGCATGCGCGCTTTCCGCAAGTTCCGCCGCCGGGGGCACGCGGGCAGGCGGAGGCCGAGGATGAATCGAAGTTGTCGCTGGTCTCCGTCGGGGACATCAACTACGATTTCGTCTATAACGAACTGAAAGATGGTTTTTTTGATGAGATGCGCGCGCCCGGAGCCAAGATTCTGGGCAAAATAATTCGGCGCGCCGGAGGCACTGCGGTGAACTTTGCCAAGGGTGCGAGGAAGGCAGGATTTGGACATTGCACCGTAGTGGGAGTCGTGGGCGGCGACGCACTGGGTGACACGATTGAGCGCGAACTAAAAAACGAGAATATCAACACCGTACTGCCACGTGACCTGAGCAAGAAGACCAGCATCGCCATCATCTTCCGCGACAAAGCATCGCGCGATACTTCACTCACTCTTACCGATGCGCGGCAGGGGCTGCCCAAACCGGTGGCGGAGCAGGTGCAGCCCGCCATTATTCGATCCGATGCTCTCTACGTTTCAGGCTACTGTCTCATCGACCCCAATCGCGTCGAAGTCGCGCTGAATCTACTCAAGTTCGCCCGCAGGAACGAGGTGGTAACTATTCTCGACGCCGTTGTGCGGATGAATGAAAGCATCAGCTTCGAGACTTTGGTGACGCAATGTTCCGAAGAGGGGCACTCGACGGTGGATGTACTGGTCTCGGAGCTGCCGGAGATCATGGGCTGGCTGAACCTCCCCATGCCGCCGGGCGGCGAAATGGAAGCCTTTGATTTTCTGCGCAAGGAAGGTCTGCTGGCGCGCTTGCACCAGCATTTCAAAGTGCTTTTTTTGCGCACTAGCTCCTACTCCCATGAACTTATCTCTACGCGCAGTGGCGCGTTCAGCATCAACAAGCTTGAATATCCTTCGCTCGGCCATAGTGAGCGTCTGGGCTATGGCGATCACCTTACCGCCCGGCACATTTTCAATTATCTTGCTCCGCGCGTGCTGCTTGCCTCGCAATCGCCGCAGCGGCTGGAACTGTTGAAACAGATCGTTGCACCCAACAAGGTTATCGCCCGCCGCTCTGGGCTGGAAGAGAGCACAATCTTGCTGGAATCGCCGGAGAAGCGGGTGCAACGGCTGGCGCTGGAAAAGGCCTTGGAGGTCAGGAAAATGGGGGATTTTCCTGAAACAATCGAGATCGTCATCGGCGCTGATACGGAGGCAGTGTGCACGGATGATTATGGCGCGGAGGTGGTCAAAGGCCATCCGCATAATAACGAAGAGGCGCGCGAAATCCTGCAATACCTATCGGGGCGCCGATTTAGCCTGCTTACAGGACTGGCGGTTATTGGGAGGAGAGTGGGCGCAAGCGCGTCTGAGCCGCCCGTGCAGGTGGTCGAACAGGTGCAGACCTGGATCAGATTCCGCAAACTGACAGAGAGCGAGATCGAAGCCTACATCCTCACCGGCGAACCCTTTGGCCGCGCCGGAGCATTCGCCATCCAAGGCCGGGGCGCGCTGCTGGTGGAAAGCCTGGAAGGAAGTTACTCCAACGTTGTGGGCCTGCCATTGGAGAGGCTAAGCGCGATCCTGGAGGAACACTTCGCTATGCCCATTTGGGATATCAATAAAGTCTCCAACTGGCGCCTTGCGCCCTGCGAGTGAATAATCATGCGGAAACAACCCGACATAGTGGTTCTTGGCGACATCAATCTCGACCTGGTGACCGCCGCGCCTCTGCCATTCAAGTTCGCAGAGTTGAGGGAAAACGGACGCATGACGTGGGCAGTTCTGGACGAATTGCCCGGAGGAAGCGGATTGAACTTCGCTCGCTTCGCACTGGAAGCCGGTTTTCAACCGCTCTTGCTTGGATGTATTGGACAGGATGTGGCTGGAGGCTACCTACGGGATTGGTTGAACCAGAAGGGGATTTCAGCCGAGTTACAGGTTAGCGCTAACCACAGTACGGGACGCGCGTTCATCGCTCGCGACGCGAATGACATACGTTTTCTTGTGAACAACGCGCCCAACGCCAACGCGGATCTTGATACCTTGTTAGTGGATCGAGAGGAGGCGCGGATACGCGCGGCGGCTTTGCTCTACGTCTCCGGATACTGCATTCAGCAGCGGCAGTCGCCGCGCTTTACAGCCGCCCTGCGCGCCATGGAAATCGCCGGAGGTGGAGAAGGTAAGACTGCCGTGGTTTTCGACGTAGTTCCACATCGCATCTATGAGACGTACTCATTCGCCGAGTTTCTGCGGATAACCGGTACCGTGGATGTGCTTATCTCTGAAGTCGCCACCATGCGGCGCTTTCTCGGCCTAGGCGACCGCTCCGAGGTCATCGACGCGACTCTTGCCCGGGAGACGTTGAACCAGTTGAGCCGTTATTATCGCGGGTGCATTCTGCGCTACGGCCCTTCGGGCTGCGACATGGAGTTGCTCTGGCGCCGTGACGCAAATGATGAGCCCGTCACGCGCGAAACTGGCCATGCGCAGGCAGCCGACAAGCGCGGGTATGGCGACCTTTTAGCGATCAAAACGTTGCGCGACTTCTTTGGCCTGTTGCCAAAATAAGAGTTTCACCGCAGTCTTACCATTTCTCACAAGTAAAAATGTGGATTACTCCTTTCAGGGCGCCAGGTCTGTGTCCAAAAATTCGAAGCGGTGGGTACTCCAAGTTTCGTTTTTGATACCTAGAGTCGCAAATTGTAGGGGCGCACCGAATCAAAATTTAATGGATTGACTTCGCTTCTTACCCTGATTCCATTGCGGCGGCTCGGCGAGCATCTTCTCCCGCGCTAGGCGTGCAGGCTATCGAGTGCAGCGGCGAACTCTGGCAGCAGCATGGTCTGGTTGCGGTCGGGGCCGGTGGAGACCATGCCGATTTTTGCGCCACTTTCGCGCTCCTGGAAGCGCAGATACTCCTTGGCCGCCTGGGGCAGCTTCTCGAAGTGGGTGATGCCTTCGGTGGAGGTGCGCCAGCCCTTGAGCTTGGTATAGACCGGCTTGATCTGCTCCAGGCCTTGCACGTCGGCGGGGATTTCGTCGGTCACCATGCCGCCAATGTCGTAGCCCACGCAGATGGGAATCTCGGCGAGCTCGTCCATCACATCCATTTTGGTGATGACCAGCCACTCTGCGCCGTTGACCTGATTGGAGTAGCGCAGCAGGGGAATGTCCAGCCAGCCGCAGCGGCGAGGACGGCCGGTAACCGCGCCGTACTCCATGCCGCGGGCGCGGAGGTGGTCGCCGGCGGCGTCATGAATTTCGGTCGGGAAGGGGCCTTCGCCGACGCGCGTCACATACGCCTTGGTCACTGAAATCACCGTGCCGATGGCCGTTGGGCCGACGCCCGTCCCGGTGGCCGCTCCACCTGCCGTGGCCGACGAGGAGGTGACGAAGGGATAGGTTCCATGGTCGATGTCCAGCATGGTGCCTTGCGCGCCCTCGAACATGACGCTGCCGCCCTCGGCGATGATTTTGTTCAGCAGGCGGCCGGTGTCGGTGACAAAGGGGCGAACCTGCTCGGCAGCGACGGCATACTCGTCGTACATCTGCGCAGGGTCGAGCGGATCGGCGCCAAAGAGCGCGTGGACGATGGCGTTTTTCTCAGCGCAGGCGGCCTCGATGTGAGCCTTGAGCAGCTCCGGCCGGAGCAGATCCACGATGCGCAGGCCGCTGCGCGACATTTTGTCCTCGTAGGCTGGGCCGATACCGCGGCTGGTGGTGCCGATCTTCTTGCGGCCGGGAGCATTCTCGGCGGCCAGCTCGACCATGCGATGGTAAGGCAGGATTACCTGGGCACGATTGGAGACATAAAGCTGCTCATCGACGGCCACGCCCAGCGCCCGCAGCTTGGCGACTTCTTTGAGAAAGGCGATGGGGTCCAGCACCACGCCGTTGCCGATGATGCCACGGCAGCCGGGGCGCAGAACGCCGCAGGGAATCAGTTGCAGGACGAACTTTTGATCGCCGATGATGACCGTGTGGCCGGCGTTGTGCCCGCCCGCATACCGAGCCACGGCGGTAAACCGCTCGCTCAACACATCCACGATCTTTCCCTTGCCCTCGTCGCCCCACTGAGCGCCCAGCACCACGGCAGTCTTTGCTCGCATGACTTTCTGTTTCCTAATCACTTTCTTTTGAGAGAGATATTACGGTTGATGCAGTCCAACGCGGGGAAGCGCGCTGCCAGACGAATCATCACGGCGCCGCCGACCTCGACGGGCCGCTCTGATTTGATGATAAACCCTGCCTCGCGCTGACTCCAATGGAGCAGAGATCAGAGATCAGAAAAGCGCTGGTTGGGGTTCGTGGTCTCCTGGAAAAAAGCGAAGAGACGGGAAACGCACCCCCGGGGGAGGGGGTATCATTTTTTCCTGGAAAACTTTGCCGAGGACGCGGCATTTTCCCTTTTCCTTTCTGTTCATCTCTCTTCTTCTCCTCAATAGTTTGCATGAACGGAGAATAATTTTCCGCAAAGTTCTGGAAGAAAAAGACGACGGGTTGAGATTCGTGGTGCCCCACCCACTCCGCAAAAAACGCGGAATGGATGGGGCACAGATATGGTTGTTCATATTAGCCGTAACTCGACCAGACGAGTCGGGGCGTTCCTAATTTTCGACCGACAGCACGTCGTAAAAATGGTTAATGAGAGCCCGCTTCACAGGAACGGGGAGTTTCGGCAGTTGCACCGTCTGCTCGATCGTCTTGGAACCGGTGATGGTTATCGCGCCCGCACGAACAACCTTTCCATCGTTCATCTCCAGATAGATGGGCACCATCATTTTGAAGGTATCCGGGATGCCTGATTGCACCAGCTTGAGATGCAGGCTGGTCCCCTTATCGTTGGGCGTCAACTGACTCTCGAAGTGATAGGCAGGCAGATCCGTGCCATAGATATACTGGTTGAAGAACCAATCCATGCGGTGATTGTTATCTAAATCCATCTGCGGACTCATATGCTTCTCCAACATGGCCTTGAAGTCCTCCGTGGTGGCAGCCTGCAGCCGGTAAGTAGTCACAAAATCATGCATCATTGCCTTGAAGCGCGCGTCGCCATCTTGGGAGGTCCACATCATCATTTGAATCATGTGCAGGATGTACGCGCCCTTGGGATAGACGAGATCCTGATAGATATCCCAACCCGCTTTATGTGAGCCGAGCCGGAATCCCATGGTGACCGGGCCAACGTCGATAGGCCGGAAGCCGAATGAGTTCTTCTCGGTAAGCAGCTTGCGCTGGAGCTTCCAGAACTCATAATACTGGTCCATCTGATTGGTGGTTTGCAGATAAATAGTGGCTGACTCGTCCGCAAAACCCTCACTCATCCACTGGTCCCGATAACCGCGGAAGCCCACTGTGTGCCCCCACCACTGGTGGGAAACCTCATGGGGAACAACCGTCGTTATATACATATTGAACAGAGCAACATCGTCTGGCCTTTTAATATGCCAGGTAATGAGTCCATACCTTTGTGTGCCGTCTAAAAATCCGCAGATAGGCAAGTAAATCAGCATAGGCCAGCTCTGCCCGTAGCTGCAAGTGGTTTGCTGAGTGAGCGCAAAGTGCTTAAAAGGAAGTTCTCCGAAGTAGTTGGTGTAGACCTGTGCGGCGGTCTCTCCTTGATTGAGAATATTGGGCAGCATGGGAGTTGTTTTCATCGTACCCCATCCCATATTGGCAAACTGGCCCAGATAATCCGGCGGCCAGACGTTGGCATAGGCATCGACGGCTAACTCGCCTGCCGGCGGGATGTTGAACTTGGCGCTCTTGCTCTCGAATTCTCCTAAAGAGAAGCCCACTACAGGCAATGGCACATCCGTCTTCCATTCGCTTGTCGTGATCTTGCCATCGGTGCTTTCGCTCACTTTGGTTCCAGTGGCAATCAACTGGAATCCCTTGGGCACATGGAAGAACATCCTATAATTGGCGTAATCGCCGAAGCCCTGGTTAGCATTGGGAAACCAATCTTCGCGAGCGACCGGGTAATAATTTCCCTGCCCTTGATTGGAGACCACGTCCTTGCCATGATAAGTAATGATGACCGTCGCACTCTCTCCCTTATTGAGCGGCTGGGCCAATATGACTCCTAAATCCGGATCGTCGTCTCTCTTCTCCTGCACAAAATCCAGCGCTTCTCCCTTGTCGCTTTCCATCTTATCCACGCGCAGCGTGGGATAGAGGTCGAGAGGAACCACTGCTAGACCGTCCTGCTCCGCACGCACTTCCACCTTCGCCACATTTGCCAGATAACCCCACTTATCGATTGAGATATCCAAATTCTCATTCAGAATCTTGTATCCATCATTCTCTTCGTTGCCGCTTGCCGTTCCCTTTTCGTATTCTTCACTGCGATGGAAGGCCAGTGGGTAGGTCATGAATTCCTCGTTTGAATCCCATCTTTCGAGCGCCACCTCCTCCGGTTGCAATCCACCAACCCCATGAGGATCGAAGACGAAAAATTGGTGGGTGGACGATTTTCCGTGAATCGCGGCGATAAAATACCCTCCAGGGACCGGACTCAACACGTCCTGCAACAAACGCAGGTCGAGGTTCCCCTGAATCTTGCGATAATAAATCTGCTGCGATAGAGACAAGTAGCCTCCTACGGCGTGATGCCGCAAAAAGCTGGAAAGATCAGCCCCCGCAGTGGCGAAATCCGCACCCGACTGACCCGCCCCGGTCGAGGCCTTGCGGAGTTCCGCCGCAGTCGAGTCGGTGAAACGCAGCACGGCGCTGTCGAAATCCTCATCGAACTCCTCGGCGTGGGTTTGAATGGAAAGATTATGGCGCTCCTGCGCGGTGGGCGGCGTAATGTGCAGGTGGCCGGAGCCTTCAAAGACCGCGCCCGTCACCTTGCCGTTCACTGCGCCGTAGAAGGCAAAACTCCCGCTGCTGAAGGTGAAGGTGGCCGCATCGCGGCGCAGCACAAAATTATTGACCGCGATGACTTCACTGCCCGGCGTCAGGTTGCGCAATTGCTGATAGATGGCATTGCTGTTGGCGGCGCGCTGGGCGTGCGCAATTCCAATGAGATTCGCAAAAACAAGGGCGGAAAGCAAACAGGAGAGACGAACACGAGAGAACAAAGCGCTGGCTCCTTCCAAAAACAGCCACGCGCTTACTATAGATGACTAGAGGGGGCCGTGTCGCGCGGTTTTCTTTTTATTGCTTCCAAGGGCTAAAGCCCAGTATCTATATTGTTGCGTTTGCGGCACGGCTAAATAGTCTGCTGAAAAAGGCCAGAATTTGATTGATATCCCCGAAAAGTAACCCTCAGGGGCTAAAGCCCTGTTGATTATCGTAGCGTTATCGGCACGACTTGACAGGCTGCGGAAAAACTCTCATTTAGTCGGCAGGATCGGTATCTTTCCGGGTATTGATTCATCCAATGAATATGCGTGGAAACGATCAGAAGCAGGAAGCGATGTTCAGTTATTTGACCTTGGCACAGCGGATTCCGATGGATCATCCGGCGCGCCAGATTCGTGCCCTGGCAGACCAGGCGCTGGAACGTATGGATACCGAATTGGAGAAGCTGTACTCCGACACCGGCCGCCCATCCATCGCTCCCGAGCGGCTCTTGCGGGCCACGCTGTTGATGATTCTTTATTCCATCCGCAGCGAGCGGCAGTTGATGGAACAGATGAATTACAACCTGCTTTTTCGCTGGTTTGCGGGCCTGGAGATGGACGACCCGATCTGGGACGTGACGGTCTTCACCAAGAACCGCGAGCGCCTGATTGCGGGCGCGATCAGCCAGCAGTTGCTGGAGGCCGTGCTGCTGGAGGCGCGCGCGCACGACTTGCTGAGCGAGGAACATTTCACGGTGGACGGCACGCTGATTCAGGCCTGGGCAGCGGCGCGCAGCTTCAAGGAGAAGGGCGATCCGCCCGCGCCCGGTTCCGGTTCCGGCAGCAAAGGCGCGCTGCTGCTGCGCGACAAGGTGGAGTCGGCCACCGACCCCGAAGCGCGTTTGTACAAAAAGGCAGCGGCGGATAAAGCGGTTCCGGCCTACCAGGGCCACGCGTTGATTGAGAACCGCAACGGTTTGGTGGTGGCGGCTGAGGCAAGTCAGGCCGGCAATGCGGCCGAGCGCGAGGCGGCGCTCAGCATGCTGGACCGCACGGTGTCAGCAAAGCAAGATCGTGATTCGGAATTGGAGATAACGCTAGGGGCCGACACTTTGTATCAGGAAGAGAAGTTTATCGCGGCCTTGCGGGAGCGCGCGGTTGCGCCGCATGTGTCGGAGTCTACGCAAGGGGGCAGCAACATGGGCAAAAACAGTTTGACCGAGCCGGAGCGCAACGATGAACGGCGCTCCATCAGCCAGCGCAAACGCAAGCTGATCGAGCGGGTCTTCGGCTGGAGCAAACTGGACCGTCCGTTGCGTCCGGTTAAGTTGCGCGGACTGGATCGCGTGGATTGGTTCTATCGGATGACGATCGTGGCGCATAATTTGGTGCGCATGCGGCGGCTGATTCCGATTGAAGCGCTGGCCCGCTAGGGCCGAAGTGCGTCTGAAGGCCGATAAAACGGCTTTCAGACGCAAAATGAAACGAGGAAACGGCAGCAAAACAGGCAGAAAACGGCGAAAAATTCGTTCCAGGGACGAGATTAGCTAGAATTGGGAGTTTTTCCGCAGCCTGTATCGTCGTGCCCTGACGCTTCTGGACTCTTATTGAGTTTTCCGCAGCCTGTGAAGCCGTGCCCTTTTAAAACATCGCATAAATCAGAGGTTCCATAGTCCGCTCCCATGGAAGGCTGGCGTATAGCACCGCGTGAATTGGTCATTCATTACAGACAAGCGCGGACGAGGACGTCCGCGCTACAGTTTGCTGCGTTCCAGTTTGCCGCGCGACAATTTTCTGCGCTACGATTTGTTGGGCTACAAATTTCTGATCGGCGGTTAGAGCTTGACCGAGGCGGCGCGCGGCGATGTGCCGCTGATTTCGGCGGCGCGGGCTTCGGCGTAGGCGGCTGCTCCCAGCAGAGCGGCGCGGCTCTCCAGAATGACTCGCACGGGCATATTGATGAGCAACTGGCTCAGGCGGCCTTTGTTGGTGAAGGCCTTGATGAAGGTGCCGTCCTTGAGCTTCTCCAGAATGCGCGGCGCGATGCCGCCGCCGACATAGACGCCGCCCACCGAGAGCAGCGTCAAGGCCAGATTGCCGGCCTCGGCGCCATAGGCCGAGACAAACATGTCCAGCGCCTTTTCGCAGATTTCGCTCTTGGCCGCAAGCGCCAGTTCGGTAATCACCGCGTTCGGGTCTTCGGCGGCCATGCGCTCGGCCAGCCAAACCGGCTCATCGATGCCGCGCACCTCGCGCAGAAACTCGTAGATGTTGGTCAGACCCTGTCCACTCACCACGCGCTCAAAGCTGATGCGACCGTTGTACTTCTGCTTAAGAAAACGCAGCAGGTCGATCTCGTCTTCGTTGCGCGGCGCATAATCTTTGTGGCCGCCTTCGGAGGGGTACGGGATGTGGCTGCGGCCATTCCATATCAGCATCGCCTCGCCCAGGCCAGTTCCGGCGGCGAGCAGCGCGCGATTGCCCAGTTGGCTGGGATCGCCTTCACTGAGAGTGTAAATCTGGTCAGGGGCCAACTCGGCTACGCCATAGCCGTTGGCCTCGAGATCGTTGATCAGAAAGACGTGGTTGATGCTCAGGCTGGCGGACAGCTCACGGCTGTCCAGGGTCCAGGGAAGATTGGTAAGCCGCAGACGACCGTCGCGCACCGGACCCGGCACGCCAAAGCAGGCCGCCGTCACCTTGGCCGCGCCCGCAAACTCCCTGACAATCTCTTCCAGCCCGGAGTAATTTTTGGCCGGAAAGCGCTCGTCGCGCGAACATTTCAATTTTCCATCTACAAAATCGTACAGCGCCAAATGAACCTTGGTGCCGCCTACATCGCCTGCCAAAATCATCTTTCTCTCTCCAAAACTCCACAGCCGTCCTCATCCGTCGCGGGAAGAAGAACGGCTGCGTCTTTATCCAGTATCAAGCTCAGTATACCGCTTGCAGGCCAGATTAGCTGGCTGGGAAGCCTCTCTGGATCGTTCGGCCCCATCAAGACTTCCCGCAATACTTGAGCCTTTTCCCGGCCCGCAACCAGAAAGAAGACCGAGCGCGCGTGGTTGATTACCGGCCAGGTAAGCGTGATGCGCCAGGCGTCCTTTTGCGGAAGGTGGTTCGCGGCCACCAGACGGCTCATCTCTTGTACGGCCGTAGTGTGCGGAAAGATCGAAGCCGTATGGCCGTCGTTGCCCATGCCCAATGCCACCAGATCAAAGCGCGGCATCTCGGCACCCTCGAGCCGAAAGCAATTGCGCAGTTCCGACTCGTAGCGGGCCGCGGCCTCCTCCGGCTCCAGCTCGCCTTCGATGCGGTGAATCTGCTCCGGGCTCATTGGCACTTGGTCCAGCAGCGCCTCGCGGGTCATGCGATAGTTGCTTTCGGCGTCTTCGGGCGGAACGCAGCGCTCATCCACCCAAAAAAGGTCCAGATCGCCCCAAGGCATCCGATTACGCCAAGGGTGATTGGGATCGGCCAGCAGCTCGAAGGCCGCCCTGGGCGTGGACCCGCCGCTAATGGCGAAGCGCGCGCAGCCCTGCGCGGCCACCGCCTCCTGGGCCATCTCGGCAAAGTACTGCGCCGCCCGCCGCGCTAGCAACGCCGCGTCTGGTTCCACGTAGTACTTGATGGTCAGTTGCCTGGACATACGTGTGGATTACCCATTGCTTGACACTATGCTCAAAGGTAACACGAAGGGCGTGCGGAAGCACGAAGCCAAATTACCGGCCCAGATAGTCCCGGTACTGCGTTTCGATCACCCCGGCGGCGCGGGCCAGGGCCAGCTTGGCCAGGTTGTACTGGTAGCGGCTCTCGACCAGGTTGCTCTCGGCCGTGGCCAGCGTGGCTTGCGCGGTCACCAGCGGCAGGTTGTCGTCCACGCCGGCACCGACGCGGTCGGTCTCGTCTGATAGGTTGCGCGTGGCCAATTCAACATTTGACCGGGCGACCTCAACCAGCTTGGCCGTCGCCGCCACGTCCAGCAGAGCCGAGCGCACCTGGAAGTCAATCTTGGCGCGCAGATCGTCCAACTGGGCGCGGACGGCGTCCAACTGCGCCTGGGCGAGATCCGTATCGCCGCGCAATTTGGCCTCACGGAAGAGCGGCAGACTGAGCGTTCCCACAGCGGCAAAGTTGCCATGCGAACCCGCGCCGCCTACCTGGCTGACGCCGTAGAAGCCGCCAAAGCTCAAACTGGGCAGCCGCTGGCTACGATAGGCGGCGTGAATGGCCTTCATTTCAACGGCCTGATTCTGGAGCGTCTGATAATCCTGGCGGCTGCGGTAAGCCAGCGCCCGCAGCTCTTCCACCGTCTGCGCAGCCAGATCGCCGTAGGGCGCCGGATCACTCAGGGCAATCCGCTGGCCGGGGTCGATGCCGATCTCCCGCTTGAGCAGGATCAGATCTTTCTCGAAGGCGTTCTGGGCGGCGATCCGCGCCTGCTGCTGCGCCTGAAGTTGCACCCGCGCCCGCAGTTCATCCAGATTGGCGGCGACGCCCGCCAGGTGAGCCTCGTGGGCATCGAGGACGAGCTTCTCTCCTGTCGCTTCCAATGCCTTGGCGTTATCCACTTCACTGGCCGCGGCAATCGCGTGCAGATACGCCGACGCCACCTGCTGGACAACTTCGCCGCGGGCCGACATCTTTTGAAAGTGGGCTGCTCGCTCCGCCGCGCCAGCTGCGCGCCATGCGGCGATCACTGGGCCGGAAAAGATCATCTGGCGATAGTGGATTTGCCCATCGGTTAGATCGTCCCGGGTTATCTCGGAGAAGCCAGCCGGCATCGATCCGCCGGGAAAAAGCTTGGAAAACATCTTGATCGTATCCGGGCCAAAGCCCAGCGCAGCCAGGTTTTGCTGGTGAACGCCCAGATCGCCTTGCAGGGTGACGGTGGGTAAAAAGTTCTGAAGCGCCTCGTTCTTCTGCCCCTGGAGGGTCTTCTCGCCGTTTTCTGCTTCCTTGAGGCCCAGATTGTTCTTGAGGCCCGAGGCAATGGCATCGTCCAGTGAGAGCCGTAAAACCTCATCCGTGGCTGGATGGGCGGTCACGCTGCCATAGAACGGATTGGCGGCAGAGGAGGGGTTGGGCACCTGCGCGTGCCCCTCGGCGAAGATGCCCGCCAAAAAACCTGCCAATGCCAGGCTTGCAAGAAGTCCTGGCGCAGTCGTCCGCCGCACTGAAAGTCGCACTCGTTCCACCTCTTTATTCTCTCAGATGGACAAGGCGAAGCAAAGATTCGGTTGGCGAAGAGGAGAGCGATCCGTATTGCACGGAAATCTGCCGGAATCAGCGCACGTAAAACTTCCAGTTCGGGAGCAACAGACTCAACCTGTGGAATTCCCTTCCCGCGCGTGGCGCACAAACTCCCGCACTTTGGAGGCATCCTTGCGGCCCGGCGCTGCCTCAACGCCTGTAACCGCATCCACGCCCCAAGGGCGCAGCGACCGAATCGCCGCGGCCACATTGTCCGGGTTCAGTCCGCCTGCCGCAACGATGCGTAGCGGCATCTCTGCGTTTTGGGAGAACAAGTTGCGCGCCGCTTCCCAGTCAAAAGCCAGCCCGGTGCCGCCGACAGCAGCAGCCGTGCGCGAGTCTACCAGCACCGCGTCCACGTGCGGATTGCGAGCGTGCTCGGCGATCTGGGCCGCGTGGTGCGCGGCACTCTCCGCGCTGAAGTGGACTACTCGTAGGACACGCGCTGCCGACAGATGTTCACGCAGCCGGGCAGGCAGTTCGTGCGCTGCCTCCCAGTGCAGTTGCACGCCGGTAAGACCGCCGCGTTGAACCGTGGAGATGATCTCCTCCAGCTCCGCATCAACAAAAACGCCAATCTTCTCGACAGAGGCGGGCAGATGCGGCGTGATTGCCGCCACCTGCTCCACTGTCACTCGCCGCGGACTGGGCGCAAAGACGAAGCCCACCGCGTTGGCCCCAGCTTCCGCCGCCACGAGCGCGTCTTCGAGCGTAGTGTTTCCACAGATTTTGATCCACATGCTCATGCGGCGGCTCCAGAGAGAAGCGTCCTGAGCGCCGCGCCGGGATCGGTTTGGCGCATCAAGCTTTCACCGATCAGGAAGGCGTCAAAGCCCGCGGTGCGCAAGCGAGCGAGATCCGCCGGTGTGGCGATGCCGCTCTCCGTGACGCTCACCACACCAACTGGAATCCGCTCGGCCAGTTCGAGCGACGTTTCAAGATGCACCTCAAAGGTCTTGAGGTTGCGGTTGTTCACGCCGATGGCATCCGCACCGCTTTCGCCCAGCGCATCGAGCACGCGATCCAGCTCCTCCGCCGTGTGTACCTCGACCAGTACATCCAGTGACAGCGCGTGCGCGGCTTGGGAGAAGCGCTTCAGCTCGTCGTCTTCAAGCGCGGCGGCAATCAGCAGAATCGCGTCCGCATGATGCGCGCGGGCCTCGGCGATCTGGTAGGCATCGACGATGAAATCCTTGCGCAGACAGGGCAGCGGAACCGCCGCCGAGGCCATCTCCAGATTGCGCAGGCTGCCCTGAAAGAACGGCTCGTCGGTCAGCACGGAGAGCGCCGCCGCGCCGCCGGCAAAGTAGCTGCGGGCCAGCTCAGTCGCTTCAAAATCGGCGCGAATCAGCCCCTTCGAGGGCGAGGCTTTCTTGATCTCGGCGATCACGGCAGGGCCGGTAGCAGCCTTTTGCCGCAGAGCCGCAGCCCAGCCGCGCGGCTGATGCCCGGCGGCCCGCCGCTCCAGCTCCGCGATGGGGACACGCTCTTTCGCCGCAGCCACCGTGGCGCGCGTCGAGGCCAGTATTCTGTCAAGGTGTGTAGACATACGCTGAGACAAGTATACGAGGAGATCCATCGCTGCATTTTTCGGGAAGAATGTGTAAGAAAATTCCTCCACTGGTGACTACCTTATACAAGAGCGAATTGAATCGATGCCCAGCCGGCCAGATCAACCCGATGGCTTATACAAAAGCGCAATTCTCGCTTACGGCCCGGCGCTCGACCGTCTCGCGCGAGCCTATGAGGCAGACCCGGAAGATCGCCGCGATCTGTCGCAGGAGATTCACATAGCGCTTTGGCGCAGTTTTGAAGGCTATACCGCCCAATGTTCTCTCCGTACCTGGGTCTATCGTGTGGCGCACAATGCGGCTACATCCCATGTAATGCGCAGTCGCAGAATCAGGTCGAAGACTCTTGTCAGCCTAGAAGAGATCGAAGAGCGCGGCGGCTTGCCCGCAAGTGATAAAACCGGTCAGTCAATCGAGCAGTTTCAATTACTGAATCACCTCTACACTCTCATTCAGCGACTGAGTCCGTTGGATCGTCAGGTGATCCTTCTCTATCTTGAAGGTATGGACGCTTCTTCCATAGGAGAAATTACCGGCATCTCTTCCGGCTATGTTGCCACAAAGATTCACCGCATTAAATCGATTCTCGCCGACCGTTTTCACATTGGAGAAAACCATGACAAATCATAACTCTCCGGACGAGTTGCGCAGCCTGTGGCAAAACCAGCAGCCAAGAGGATGCCAAATGTCATTCGATCAATTGAATCAAGGTCTTCAACAGTTGCATAAAACACTGCAACGCAGGAAACTCTTGGGCTATTTTATCTGCCTTTTTGAAATAGCTACATTCACGCTGTTCTTCTTTCTATTTCGCAGTTGGATGGAACGAACTGGTGCTTGTTTAACTATTGTGGGGTTGACCTTTATGATGGGTCAGATTTGGTTGAATCAGCGAGATGCGCGGACATATTCCGCCACAGCAACGACTCTTGGCCTTTCAGATCCTGTACTTTTCTATCGAGCCGAGCTTGAACGGCAACGCGATTTCCATCGCGGCAAGTGGTTCTGGTCGCGCTTGGCGGTTTTTACACCCGGTCCTGTCCTATTCACGGTAGGAGCGGCGATTGCACATCCTGAACAGGCTACTGAATTCTTGTGCATCTGTGCAATTTTGCTGTTCTTGACGGCCACTGCCATACCGTTGAATTGGAGGCAATCGCGCAAATATCAGCGTCAGATTTCTGCGCTTGATGCCCTGAGACAGACGCCGAAATAAGTATTTCCGACTTGTGCTTTCCGTGAATGGGACGCAATACAGTTCTGACTTCGTCCGTTTTGGATGAGTGTAATGCACACGAATTGCAATTTTCATACGTCAAAATAAAATGACGCTGAAAAGGCTGATCGTCTGTTTTTTCGTTCTCTGCCGCACTCAGCAGGCGCTGGCCCAGACCTCTGCTCCCGCCGCCCTGCAAGCCCCCACACTCACCACCCGTACCACGCTGGTCACGGTTCCCGCGTTGGTTAAGAATAAAACCGGCGAGCCGGTCTTCACGCTGAAGGCTGAGGATTTTGTTGTCACCGATGACGGCGTCGAGCAGAAGGCCACCCTAGACGAAGATACCGGCAGCGAGCCTCTGGCGCTGGTCATTGTGGTGGAAACCGGCGGCGCGGGCGCACGCCATCTGGCCGACTCTCGACATTTGGAGCCATCCATTGAGGCGGTCGTTGGCGCGGTTCAGCACAAAGTTGCTGTCGTCCAGTTTGACAGCGCACCGCAAATTGCACAGAACTTTACCTCGGATTTCAATGCAGTCGGAGAGGCCCTGCAAGACCTGGAACCCGGTGACCGTAACGCCGCCATTCTCGACAGCCTGCGCTTTTCCGTCGATCTGCTGCGCCGCCAGCCGCCCTCTTATCGGCGCGCTATTCTGCTGATCAGTGAAACCGTCGATCACGGCAGCCAATCGACGCTTGAACAGGCTTTGCGCGATGTGAGCGACACCAACACAGCCATTTACAGCTTGAACTTTTCATCCGCCAAGTCAGCCGCAAAGCATGAGGCCGCGCAGACGTTCAGCTCCAGCACTCCAGGCCCTAAGGGCGGCTGCATGAGCCGTGGCCCCGATGCGGACCTCAGTAAGAGCCGCGTAGAGCAGGCCTATGACTGTCTCAGCCTTCTTGCGCCACCGTTGCGGATGGCCAAGGCAGCGGCACTGCTGGCCACGGACGGCCTCAAGCACAATTCCGCCGAGAGCGTGGCGCGGTTGACCGGCGGCGAATCCATCCCCTTCAAGGATGCGCGCAGCCTGGAGCGCGACGTGCAAACCATTTCTCATCATCTGCCGAATCGCTATCTATTGAGCTTTTATCCAGCGGCGCCACATCCCGGCTTTCACGCCATAGGATTGCGTCTGAAAAACTATCCGGAGTTAGTCGTCACTGGAAGAAACGGTTATTGGGCCGATGAAGAGGCAGCGGCGGAATCGAAATAGAAAACCGATCCAATCTCAAATGAAACAGGCTTCTGATTCAACCCTGAACCACCATCCGTACCGCCTCTTCCGCGCAGCCAGCCACGCGCAGCAGCTCGCGATTCGTCTGCTTGATGAAGCCCGCGACGACAGCCGAATCCAGGAAGTTCAGCAGCCCATTCCAGTAGCCTGCGGTGTTGATGAGGATAACCGGTTTGGCGTGCAGTCCGAGCTGCGCCCAGGTGACCGCCTCCAGCAACTCCTCCAGCGTGCCGTAGCCGCCAGGCAGCACCAGGAAGGCGTCCGCCAGCTCCACCATGCGCGCCTTGCGCTCGTGCATCGTCGGCGTCAGCTCGAACTGCGTCAGCCCTTCGTGGGCAATCTCGCGCTCCACCAGCACTTCAGGCAGAATGCCGATCACATCCGCGCCACCGGCAATCGCCGCATCGGCCACCGCGCCCATCAGTCCGATATTGGCCCCGCCATAGACCAGCCCCAGCCCGGCGGCGGCAATGGCCGCGCCCAGCGCGCGCGCTTCAATAAGATATGCAGGATTGGTTCCATTGGCTGATCCACAGTAAACAGCCACGCGGCCAGCAGGTTTACAAGATGACGTCATCGTGCCTTCAGGATAACTCAGCGGCGGCGCGGACTACTCGCGCGCCAGGTCGGATTCGGTCTGCGACCAAGATCCAGACTCCATGCTAAATTGGAATTGATATGAGGACAAAAGGCCTGAGCCCGGCGCGTCTAGAGGCGTTCTCCGACGGCGTCATCGCAGTCATCATCACTATTATGGTGCTGGAACTGAAGGTTCCGGCGCCAGACGGCATGGCCGGTCTGATTGTGGTGCTGCCTACCATCTTCCTCTACCTGCTCACCTTCCTGCAGATCGGAATTTACTGGGTGAACCATCACTACCTCGTCGATGAAGTGGAGACGGTCAGCCATGGAATTTTATGGGCCAACCTGGTCTTTCTCTTTTGCCTCTCGCTCTTTCCGTTTGCGACGGACTGGATCGGCGTCAAGGGTCTGTCGCCGTTCACCACCGCGCTCTACGCCGCAGTCAGCATCTTTCCAGGGCTCGGCTATATGGCGCTGTGGAGCCAGGTGCGATTACAGAGTGAGGCGCCCGCACACGCAAGTTGGGGCAAGCAGATAGCTTCCGTTTCACTTTATCTCGCAGCAATTCCCGTGGCCTACTGGCGGCCTTTTGCCTCTCTGGCGCTAATCGGGATCGTTGCGGTGCTCTGGCTGCTGCCGCCGAAGAATCAGGATTCCGTGTAGTCCGGTCGCCTGTCTTTCTGTTATTTGACGAGTGCCGGACGGCCCACATCTTGATTTTGAGAGGGTTGAACCATGAACCTGAACCGGCTCTTTTCGTCTTCTGAGATTTTGAGTTTATCGATCCCAGATTCTCAAAAGCGAAACCTGGGCCACCCAATCTTTATCGGATGGTCAGATACAGGCCACCCACCGAGCGGTAATCTCCGATTTGCCGACCTCACACCAGAAACCTCACAGGATAGAAGACTGGTCACTTTGCTAGTTGAAGCGGGGGCACATCATTTTCTGTTGCGGCATGTTCAGGAGCCAGTCCAGTTTTGGCTACGAGCAGTCGCAGAACGTCTTCCGGCACACTCGTGCCGCCGTCTCCGACGGCATTGCCCCGTAAACGACGGCCATCGGAAAAGTCGATTAATACGTCCTTAGCCGGATAAAAAGTACCGTCCTTTATCCTGTAACCATCGATTATCGTCTGTCTTTGTGAGTCTTTCAGACGGAATGACTCTGAACGAATTGACGCATAGTGACCAACTCGCACCTCAGAATCAGTGATAGAGAGATGAATAGGGATTGCAAGCAAAGTAAACAATAGGATCGGACCCACCAATCCAATGCACAACCACTTCATTATCCGAAATTGGTTGCCCCTTCCCTTGCTGTCAGAATCATCTTCGATGGCGTCGGCCTCTTCCCACCGGCCCACTTTACGCAGATACCAGACGGTGAGCGGCCAGGGGATTGCTAAGGCAGAAAAACCGGGGAAAAAGCACCAGATATAGGGTGTGGCGTATTGGGTCAGGAGTGAGGGACCATCCAGTGTCGCCCACCATTGATTCAAGCTTCTGAACACAAAAAATGAGAGGGCTAATCCTATCGCCACTGCCCACATCGCGCTTCCGATGATTCCAGTCGGAAGTGGTTCGGGTGTCTGCGAATCAGTATAGGGACGTTCCGTCGCTCGGAATCGGGGCGGGGCCATCCTCCGAAAGAGAAACAACACCAACGGGAAAATAGTCCAGAAGATAGCCTTTGAAATCCAATATGACGACATTGAATTAGTTTATACGGCGACTGATTCTTATTTCAACAGGTGGTTTCTGCTGAATAACTTCCCCTTCGCAGTTACCCTCTCGTCAGCAATCAACGGTACAGGAAACCACCGACGCACTCGACAGGCACTTTGACTCTCCACAAATACGTCTCTCTATTTTCGCTCCAGGTAGTCAGTGGGCGTGAGAATCGCAATCCCCCGGAAGGGATGCAGCGCCAGCAAATCCGTGTCGCCGGTGTCGATCACATCGGCCCTCCCATGTACCGCAACCTCCAGAAACTTGTCGTCGCGCGGGTCGCGGCAAGCGCGGATAGGCGTGGGTGGCTCAATCCATGTCGTGATTGAACGAATTCGTTCCATGGCAGCTTCGCGCACTACCGCTGAAATATATCTTTCCAGCTTGCGGCGGCGTAGTACCTGCGCTATCTCATCGAAAATCACCTTGGAAATCAGTATGTCCGCTGTTTGTTCTGCTTTGAGAACAGCAAGAGAGGGCTTGGATAAATAATTGAGAACTTGGCTGACAAAGATATTTGTGTCGATGACAATCCGGGGGCGTGGCGCTGACGGCATCTCGGATTATCTTTCAGCAAGAATTTCGGCAAGAATCTCTTCCGTCAGGCCGTTCGCGCGCGCTTCTCTGGAAATTTCCTCGCACAACTTGTTGAATTCGGAAATCTTGCGCTGGCGATCCTTCCAAAACTCTTCGTCGGAGAGTTCCGTCCGCAGGCGGTCTTGCTCTAGCGCGGGCGCGCTGAGGATCGCCGAAGCTGCCGGATCGGGTTGGGATTGGGCCGCTGCTCTCATAAAAAAAGTATACTCCCGAAGTTGCTCTCCCCCAACCGGTACACTAGAGACAGGACACTTCCCGCCTGGACTCGCCTCTTGTCGCTGCAAATTGCCAATCTGAATCCTGAACAACGCGCCGCTGTTGAGGCTACCGAAGGCCCCCTGCTGATCCTGGCCGGGGCCGGCTCGGGCAAGACGCGCGTCATCACCAGCCGCATCGCTTGGCTGATCCGCGAAAAGGGCGTTGCGCCGGATTCCATCCTGGCCGTCACCTTTACCAACAAGGCGGCCAGCGAGATGGCCGAGCGCGTGGATCGCCTGCTGGATCACTCGACGCTGGCAAAACCCCTGCTGTGCACCTTTCACTCGCTCTGCGTGAGGCTGCTGCGCCGTGACATTGAGGCGCTGAAGGTGAATGGCGAAGGCCTGACCCGCGCCTTCACTATTTATGATGAAAACGATCAGCAGGCCATCGTCAAGCAGGTGATGAAGCGCATGGGGCTGGACACCAAGCAGCTTACCCCGCGCGCCGTGCTGGGCAAAATCTCCTGGGCCAAGAACCACATGATCGACCCGCAGGAGTATTACCTCGCATCGAAAGACCCCAACAGCGAGCGCATCGCGCACATCTTTCAGGGCTACAAAGCCGAGCTGCGCAAGTGCAATGCACTCGACTTCGACGACCTGCTGCTGGAGGCGGTGCGGCTGCTGAAAGTTTCCACCGAGGCGCGCGAACGCTACCAGCGCCGCTACCATTATTTGCTTGTCGATGAGTACCAGGACACCAACCGCCCTCAGTATGAGCTGATGAAACTGCTGGCCGGGGAGCGCAAGAACGTCTGCGCGGTGGGCGACGAGGATCAGAGCATTTACTCGTGGCGCGGCGCGGACATCCGCAACATTCTGGAGTTCGAGAAGGACTTCCCCAATGCGCGCATCGTCAGGCTGGAGCAGAACTACCGCTCGACGCAGGTGATTCTGGAGGCAGCTGGCGCGGTGGTGGCCAACAACCTCAAGCGCAAGGGCAAGAAGCTCTGGACCGACCGTCAGGGTGGCTCGCTGGTGGGCTACTACGATGCGCCCGACGGCGAGAACGAGGCGCTTTTCATCGCCGACCGCATTCAGAAGTTCCTGCGCGAGGCTGAATCCAGCGATAAAGGGGACGCAGCCCACTGTGCGGTCCTCTATCGCACCAACGCCCAGTCGCGGCTGGTCGAGGAGTCGTTGCGCCGCTACAACATTCGCTACACCATGGTGGGCGGCTTCAGCTTTTACGAGAGAGCCGAGATCAAGGATCTGTTATCTTATCTTCGCTTGGTCCGCAACCCGCATGATTCGATGGCCTTGCAGCGGGTCATCAACACCCCGGCCCGCGGCATCGGCAAGACCTCGCTGGAGACACTGGAGCGGCTGGCTCTGGAGACCGGCTCCTCTACATGGGAGGCTCTTGGCGCGGCCATCAAGAACCGGCTTATCCCCACTCGCGCGCTGATGGCACTTGAATCCTTTCGACAACTGATTCTCGACGCGCAGGCAATGATGGACCCCGACTTTGCGGGCAAGCTGGCCGCGGACGTGGCTGCCAGCGCGGAGCCGGAAGCAGACACCGGCTTTGAATTCGGCGCGGCGGATGCTGATGCCTCCAACGCGGATTCCGCTACCAGCTTTGATTTTGGCAGCGAGAGCCAGATTCCGCTCCTCGACGCCGCCAGCTTTTCGCCCTTCATTGAACAACCAAAGCGGCCATTTCTCACCATGCCGAAGGCAGCGGCTCCAACCCCACCCAACCCCGACTTTGAATCCGACGCGGAAGAAGTGGCGGCTGAGATGAAAGAAGGCGAAGGCGCATTCCGAGCTCCCGGGGACTCCGCCACGCTTCCCGAGTTAATTCGCTTTCTCATCGACCGCACCGGCTACATCAAAGCCCTGGAGACCGAAGGTTCGCCGGAGTCTTTCAGCCGCATTGAAAACCTGAAGGAACTGGCCAACGCCGCCCATGACGCCGAAGCGCGCGGCGAGACCCTGGCGGAGTTCCTGGACCACGCGGCCCTGGCCTCGGACTCCGACCAATTCGACCCCGAAGCCCGCGTCACGCTGATGACGCTGCACGCCGCCAAGGGGCTGGAGTTTTCGCTGGTCTTTCTGGCCGGGCTGGAAGAGGGCTTATTCCCTCACTCGCGCACGCTGAACAACCCCGATGAATTGGAAGAGGAGCGCCGCCTCTGCTACGTGGGCATGACCCGCGCGATGAATACGCTGATCCTCACCCGCGCCCATTATCGCCGGCGCTATGGCAACGACGCCCCGGAGATGAGCATTCCCTCGCGCTTCCTCGAAGAGGTTCCCAGCGCGTTGATCGAAAATCTCGGTGGACGCGCCGCGGCCCAATCCCTGGCTTGGTCTACGCCCGGCTACTCGAAGACCTACAGCCGCCGCCCGGAGGCCTCCAGCGACTTCGCCGACAAGCACTACAACTACGAGGACGAAAATCAAGACGCCCCACGCTCTCTCGGCAAGAGCTTCACTCCCAACGGAAAGACAGGAAACGGAATCAATCCCTCATCGAACAAGCCCTTTGTCGCCTCTTGGATGACTCCCAAGGCGAAGCCAGCCTTGTCGCGCCCTGACTCTGAACCAAAAGGCGAAAGCGCGCCGGCGGCGCCGCCGTCCATTGACAACATCGCCCGCTTCTTCGGCGGCAAATCCGGCCTCGGCAGGCCTGGCTCGCTGCCTCAACGGGTGCCCCAGGTCCCGACTTTGGGAGCTGGGAATCCCGCTATGGACCTGCCCGCATCCACCGGAGCAACCAGCCTTAAGAAAGGTCAGCGCGTCCGCCACGCCAAGTACGGCGAAGGCACCATCCTGCTGCGCGAGGGCGACGGAGAGGACGCCAAGCTGACCGTCCTCTTCTCCCAGCACGGCATGAAAAAGCTGATGGAAAAATTCGCCAACCTGCGCAAGGTATAGAGCGTTTTCAACGCAAGTCCGGCTCTTGCAATGCCCGCCTGGAGGGTTCAAGAATTCGTCGCTGGAACGACCGCCGGTTAAGGTTCAAGGCACCCCACGCTAGCCGCAAATTACTAATCGCAGATCCTTCGACTACGCTCAGGACGGCGAGGGTGGGGGCACCCGGCATATATACTTGACGTGTTTCATCCAAAGGGTTTCGAAAGGGCCTGTTGTTGGAGGATTGAAGATGAAGTCTTTCTTGCATGCATGGTCAAACGCCGCCATATTAATCGTTCTTCTGTTGGCTACGCTGACACGGCCATGTCTTGCGGCGAATTGGAAGGAACTCGGCAATGCGGATAATTCGCTCGATAAAGTCTACATCGATGCCGATTCCGTCGAGCAGGTAGACGGTTTTCGCTTCGTTCGCATCATGACTGTTTATCCTTCGCCAAGGCCGAACAGTCACAATATCACCATGGACAGTCATATCCAGCAGGACGCTTTCGATTGTGAAAAGAAGATGTTTTACGGAATTCAGTTGATCGGGTACCTGAATGGTCAGCAAGTCGGGACCGGCCCATTGGCGACCGATTGGAAGACGAAGATGATTCCCGGTAGTAACACTCCGCTCTCACAGCGCATCCTGACCGCTGCATGCAGTCTTCCGCTGACAACTGGTGGGAAAAAAGCTCCCGACGCGACGCCTCCTGACCTGCAACACCCCGCACCAACCCGCTCTCCGTTGCTGGACGGGGAGAATCTATTATTCGCTCCACCCAAGGATTTCAAACTTGGCTTCCACAGCGACCGAAACGGCTCAATGAATGAATATGTTCCGAACGGGCAGACAGTCGAAGACTGGACCGAGATGTTAACGGTCCAAGTCTTTCGCGATCTCAAAGAGATGGAGCCTGCAGCCTTCCTGCAGAGGGTCGGGACGAAATGGTTGAGCGACTGTCCTGAAACCCCCAAAGACACCATCCGGAACGGACATGTGAATGGTTATCCCGCTTCCATGCTGGAACTCAAGTGCCCCAATGTCCACGCCAAGGGGAAGCCTGAAACCACGGTATTCCGCGCGATCAAGGGGAAAGACGCGCTCTACTCCGTCCAACATGCTTGGCGCACTGTCCCATCGGATGAGGCCAAGGATGCGCTCTCTAGAACCGACGTTTGTGATACCCGAGACCCAAGCCATCCATGCCCGTCATTCGACACACTGGCGCCCCCTGCCCAAGCCCAACCCAAGCCAAAGTTTTCCACCGGCTCGGGGATTATCGTCAACGATGACGGATATATTTTGACCAATGCTCATGTGGTCAAGGGCTGCAAGAGTATTTCAGTCAAGCCGCTGAATGTCGATGCACTCACCGCGAAGCTGGAGGCCATTGACCCAAAAAATGACCTCGCCCTGATCAAGACAACTGCCGGGTATGGACAGCCTGCCCAGTTTCGTCCGGAATCGAAACCTGCCAATCTCGGAGAAAGCATTGGCGTTGTTGGCTATCCTTTGACTGGTTTTTTATCGGCGGAGCCTAAGGCGACATTCGGCCAGATCAACTCCGTCGCCGGGGCCGGCAACGACTACACGCTACTGCAAATCTCCGCTCCCATCCAAGCTGGAAACAGTGGCAGTCCAGTATTGGACGCAGCCGGTAACGTAATCGCTATTGTAGTGTCGGAGGCAGCATCGCTGTCACAGCTTCTTAAAAACGGCACCGTCCCCCAAAACGTCAATTTTGCAATACGGGGAGAATTGGCCCAAATCTTCATGCAGGCTCATGGTGTTAGCTTCAAAGTCGGAGATCATAAGAGAGAGCTTCGCACGGATCAGATAGCGGACGCAGGACAGAGATCGACGGTATTCATAGTTTGCTCTTACGAATGAGCGGAGGCCGTATCACCAGACTTTAGCGAGGTTCGCCAGACTTTGGCGATAGTCTTCCTGGTCGATTCTGCTGTGCACGCCGAATTCCCCAAGCAGTGTCATTAACTGTCCCACGGGCAGTCCAGCCACTTCCGCTGCTTTACCCAAGGAGGCTTCGCCCTTTCTGTACTTCTCCACGGCCAACAAGATTCTGCCCCGCGTCACCAGATCCCGCACAGATTTAGATAAGTCGCTCTGCTCTTTTATCGTCATCGCGGAGAGGAATTCATAATTGTCCCTGTCCATTCGGATGCTCATCGTCTTGGTGGTCATGGCGGTTCCTTCATTCACAGTTTGTCAGTTGCAATTTGGCTTCTTCCAAAATGTCGTTCCGATACCATCCGAATTTTGCGAGAGCAGAAAGCTTCATCAGTGCGCCGCCGCGGTCGACCAGACCCTTTTCACGGCTGCGCACCAAAATTCCTACCGCAGTGGTGAATGGAATTCCAGCCATTTTGCAGGCGTTCATTCCGTTCTTATCGTCCATGCCCACCAAAAGCGCCTTTTCTTCGAGTGCGAGGGCAATGGCTTCGGATTCGCCCCTGCCCATATTGAAGTCCTCTTCCAGTTTGGTGACCAGCTTTCTGTTCCTAACACCCTTCACCTTAATCCTGGATTCGTCCAACGCCTTGCGAATGAACAGCGCATCGAGCGTCTTCTTTCCGCCACAGCATTCATCCTCAACGGCTTTCGGAATCGCGATCTCCATTCCGATGCCCTTCAAAAACACATCTAGCAGTTCGACTTTCGCAATCAGAATCAGCGTCGATGAATCGAAAATAATCATTATGACAAAATGTTACATCTGTAATCATAGCCCGGTTTTCGTTAAAGAGCAATCCAAACTTCCAACAAGATCGACGATGCTTCGGAACGGGAATCCACCAGAGCGGGAAAAATTAGGCGCGCGAAGCCTCCAACAGTCGAAGAAAACCAGCGGGATAAGAACTCTCAGCCACATACACTGATTGCATGAATCGCTCCCTCCAGCTTGTCCCCAAGCGGCAAGGACCAAAGGCAGCGCCGCCGGTGGATCTGGACGGCCTCTGCGCCAACGCTCTGCGCTTTCATCAGCAGGGGCAACTGGCGGAGGCGGAGCGGGGTTACCGGCAGGTTCTCGACCTGGACCCGCATCATGCCGACAGCCTGCATCTGCTGGGCGTGCTGGCGCATCAGGTGGGGCGCAACGATGTGGCCGTCGAGCTGATCGGGAAGGCGATTGCGCGCGACAAGCGGCCGGCGGCCTTCCATACCAATCTGGGCACGGCGCTGCAAGCGCTGGGGCGGCTGGAGGAGGCGCAGGCCTGCTATGAGCGGGCGCTCGGGATCAAGCCGGATATGGCCGAGGCGCAGATGAACCTTGGTTCCATCTTTGAGGCGCAGGGCAAGCATCTGGAGGCGGAGGCGAGCTTCCGGCGGGCGCTGGCGCTGCGGCCCAACCTGGCGGAGGCGCACGTCAACCTGGGAAATATGCTGCAAGCGCAGGGCAAGTTGGAGGAGGCTGCAGCCAGCCATCAGCGGGCGATGGCGCTCAGGCCGGATTTTGCCGAGGCCTGCTTTAACAACGGCAACGCGCTCCAGGCGCTGGGACGGCTGGAAGAAGCTGTGGTCAGCTACCAGCGGGCGCTGGCCCTCAAGCCGGAAGCTGCTCCGTATCACAGCAATTTGGGCAACACGCTGCTGGCGATAGGTCGGCTGGAAGAGGCCGAGGCCTGTTACCGGCAAGCGCTCACCTTGCGGCCGGATTATGCCGAGGGCTGCTATAACCTGGGCAATCTGCGCAATGCCCAGAACAAGCTGGAAGAGGCGGCTGAGTGCTACGAGCGGGCGATCCAGTTGAAGCCGCAACTGGCCGAGGCGCACTACAACCTGGGCAATACGCTGCATATGCTGGATCGTCTGGAAGAGTCGGCGGCCAGCTTTGAGCGGGCGCTGGCCTTGCGGCCGGACTACGCGGAGGCGCACTACAATCTGGGCTGCGTTCTGGAGGATCTGGGCCACCTGGAGGAGGCTCTGGCCACGATGACACGCGCCCTGGAGATCCAGCCGGATTATTCCCAGGCTCGCTTCGGCCATGCGCTGGTTCAATTGCGCAGGGGGGACTTTACTAACGGCTGGCGCAACTACGAGCACCGCTGGCAGTCGCCCGACCACGACACGCCAAGACGCGCCTATGCGCAGCCTCTGTGGACGGGCGAAAAGCTGGATGCGGGCCGCTTGCTCCTCTGGGGCGAGCAGGGCATCGGCGACGAGATTCAGTTTGCCGGACTCTTTCCGGAGGCCATCCGCACGGGTAATCGCATCACGCTGGATTGCGATCCGCGACTGCAGCCGCTCTTTGCGCGCTCCTTTCCGGAGATCGAGGTGGTCTCCGGCTGCAAGCCTGCCGAGGCGCCCGTCGACGTATTCGCCGCTCAACTGCCCATCGGCAGTTTGCCGGGGCTTTACAGGCGGAGTGAGGCGGCCTTTGCAGCGACAGTATCGCCCTACTTGAAGGCCGATCCCATGGAACAGGAGGCCTTTCGCTCCAGCTACGCCGATGGCCGGCTGTTGGCCGGGCTGGCCTGGCAGACAAAAAATCAAAAGACAGGGCGCAAGCGCTCCATCGATCTCAAGGAATTTGCACCTCTCTTTGCGCTACCGGAGATGCGCTGGATCAGCCTGCAATACGGGGACTTCGACGCACTGGAGCGGCAGGCGGCAGCGGCTGAGGCCCCGTTGCTGATCGACCGCAGCGTCGATCAGCTTGCCAGCATCGATCGATTCGCGGCGCAGGTTGCAGCTCTGGATTTGATTATCACCATTGACAATTCGACAGCGCACATGGCGGGGGCCTTGGGTCTTCCAGTCTATCTGCTGCTGCCGTTCGCCGCCGACTGGCGCTGGCTGGCGGGGCGGACGAAGACTCCCTGGTACCCGACGCTGCGCATCTTCCGGCAGCCGAAGGCCGGCGACTGGCAGTCTGTCCTCTCGGCGGTAGTATGCGCGCTCAAAGATCGGCCCGCGTTTCTAACTGGATTCACGAAATATTGATGCGCATCTGTGGATAACGCGGATCGGTTCCAGAATGAGCAAAAACACAGATCCACTTCGCCGATGGCCCGTTTGCCCTCTTGACATTGATTGATAAATAAAGAGTTATCGACACTACCAGAAATAGATAGGCTTTGACAAGAGGAAAAATCGAAAATTCTTTACGAAATACGGAGAAGTAATCCACATTATTTTCCACAAAAGATACCGTAAATACCGCAGAATTTTCGTATTCTGACCTGCAACTCTACCACACTTCTTCAAGGGGAGAACAGACAGCAAAAGCCCTGCATGGCAAGGCTTTTGCGAGGATCAGGAGCGGTTGTCTTGCACCGTTTTATTGCGCGGCCGGCTTAGGTGCGGCTGGTTTGGGGGCTGGCGCTGCCGCCTGGGCCGGAGGCGCAGGCACGCCCGACTTTACGTTGTAGGCATCGATGACCGCCTTGCTGATGTTGGAGGACGGGCTGGCAAAGAGCACCGGATTCTGCTCCTGGGAAACGTCCAGCACGATTGTGTAACCCTGCTGCTGCGCGTAACTGAGAAGAACTTCGTAGACCTTGGAGGCGAGTCCGTTGAAGATTTCCTGGCTCTCTGACTTGAAGTCGTTCTCCGCGTCTTCGGCTTCGCGCTGCAACTTCTTCTTCTTTTCATCCAGTGTCTTTACTTTGGTGGCGCGCACTTCGTCGCTGAGCTTGTCGCCCTGTGTTTGCAACTCCTTGGTCAGCGTGCCAACCTCTTCGTTCAACGTGCGCAGTTCTTCGCGCTTGGGCCCGAACTTCTTTTGCAGGTCGGCGAAGTTACGCTGGCCTTCGTTGGTTTGGGCCACGGCCGCCTGAAATTGGATGACGGCAATCTTGGCGGGACCGGCAGGCGCCGCAGGGGCGGGAGCAGGCAATGTTTGGGCAGCGGCATTCAGGGCAAGCCCGGAAGCCAGTGTAACGATCAGTGCGAGTGAACTCTTCATGTGCATCAAAAAACTCCTTCAGGATTCCCGTGGGATTGCATGTTCCCGCGCAAATCAGGGCTGGCTCCGAAGAAGCTCTCAATCCTTCTTCGGGGACTCTGCGCCGGAATGTGCCGGGACAGAATAAAAAGATAGACGCAGGAGGCAGGACAACGCGATTCAATTCTATGAACGCCGGGTAGGAAGCGTCAAACCTGGAGCAGGAAGATTGCGCGTCTGGCCGAGCCTATCGCAAAATCCGGAATCCTTGACTCCGGTTTTTGCGATAGGCCGTCACGGGAGGGCTGCTGAAATCCAAAGCCCCGCCGAGCGGGGCTTTGGCAAGCATCTGAAGCCTTCCAGTTAAACCAACCTCAGTGTGTGGCGGGCTTGGGAGCGGAAGGTTTAGGCGTTGTCTGCGCAGGCGCGGCGCCGGCTGGCGGAGGCGGAGGCGCGGGCACGCCCGACTTCACGTTGTAAGCGTCGATCACCGCCTTCGTGATGTTGGAGGACTCGGAGGCGTACAACACAGGATTCTGCTGCTGAGCAACATCCAGCACCAGCGTGTATCCCTCCTTGGTGGCGTAGTCGTTCAGAACTTCATACACCTTGCTGGCGAGGCTGTTGTACATCTCCTGCATCTCGCCGTTCATGTCGTTCTGAGCGTCTTCCAGTTCGCGCTTGGCCTGCTTTGTTTTGTCGTCGATGGTCTTGGCTCTGGCGGCCTTTTGGGCGTCGCTCAGCGTATCAGCCTGCGCCTGCAATTGCTTGGTGAGGGTATCGATCTCTTCGCCGGCGGCCTTGAGTTGTGCTTCCTTGGGCGCGTACTTCTTCTGCAGGTCGGCAAAGTTTCGCTGGCCTTCATTGGTTTGGGCCACCGCCATCTGAAAGGCAATGACGGCAATCTTGGCGGGGCCGGCAGGCGCCGCAATGGCGGGAGCAGGCAGAGTTTGAGCTGCGGCGCTGAGGGCAAAGCCCGAGGCCAGCATGGCGATGAGTGCGAACGAACGCTTCATGTGTGTTTAAAGCTCCTTCGGAAAACCTGTCATTCTCTCCACGCCGGGACGCGGAGATATAACCTTTGTCTGCTGAGAATCCTCATGGTCCATCCACAGATCTCCGCATTCATTCAGCAAAGACGGGAAAAATGCGGACGAAGGCGTCAGCAGGAACTAGATGGATTATAGGAGTCCAAAGTAGGAGCGTCAAACCTTAACAAACGCAATCGGGGTACAAATCAAGCCGGATCGCTGCAAAGAACAAGCATGGAGAGCTTAAAAAGCGAAGGGCCGCCCGATGGACGGCCCTTCGCTTTCCATCATTCTGATCCAAGGTTAGAAGGGATTCAGCTTGTTGAGTCCCTTCTTCTTTTTCTTCTTGCTGGAGGACTCGTCGCTCAGATCAGCCTTCCTCTTTTTGGCATCGGCGGGATTGGCCGTGGTAGCAGGAGTCGCGCCGGGCTTGACGTCATTGACCTGATCGGGAGCGTCCGCCGGTTTTTCCGCGGCGGGAAGCGTAGTGTTGGCCGGTCCAACCGGCTTGACGACTGCGTCGTCAGCAGGCGCGGTGCTGGGCGCGCTAACTACCTGAACGCTCACGCCCGTGCCGCCCGCAGGCGGACCAAGCTGTAAAGGCGCTTGATTCGGCTGGTCGCTACGCGGCGGTTCATTGACGCCGGTGGGTTTCACCTCCGCTGCGGGGACAGCCGGCCGTCCGGCGGTTGCTGCCGCATTGAAGTACGCCATGTTCTGCTTGGTTACGTCCGGCGCCAGCGTGCGCTTGGGATCGTCCAGGCTGGGCTCGCCCACATGGACTGCTTCAATCACCGAAGGTCCGTGCTGCACGATTGCCAGCGTCCTGTGAGTAAAATGCACCGGCTTACGACTGCCTTCTTCGGCCTCGCTTTCCGCTAGCGCCGCCTCAGTCGGCTCTGGAACGGTCCGGTTCATGGCCACCAGACGGTCGCGGGCATCCTCCACATGAGGCGCCATAGGATAGCGGGTGATCACTTTGGCGTAGGCTTCGGCTGCCCGGTCCTGGTAGACCGCGCGCAGCCGCTCCTTGATTGCGCCGGGAAGACCGGGGGCAATTGAAACGGAGTGAGCTTCGCCGGCATAGGCATCTCCAATCCCCAGCAAAGCCTGATCGCTCTTGGAGTAGAGCGGATAGGTATCCACCACCGTCTCCAGCCGCGCAATCGAGGCTACAAAGTTTTCCCTGCTTCCATAGTAGAGGCCGATCTCGCTCTCGCGCTCGGCCAGAACCTCCTGCACATCGCGCAACTTCTGTTTGGCGCGCGGCACCAGCGCCGAGTCCGGGAACATATTGATCATGTTCCGGTATTCGCGCTCGGCGTTCTGGGCGTTCGTATAATCGCGGTCCGGCTTCTCCATCTGCTGGTAGTAGATATCGCCCACCTTCATCTGCGCCTCGGCGGCCTCCGGGGCATCCGGAAAGAAGGTGATGAAGTCCTTGTACTCGGCCTCGGCCTGCGTCATGGCCGCAGCCCCGCCCTCTTTGAACCAGGTGTCGCCCACAGCCAGCTTGGCGCGCATCCGGTACTCGGAGTCGGGGTAGGTATTGAGCATCGTTTGCAGGTCTAGCCGCGCCACGTCAAAGTGGCCTTTCTTCATGGCGACCATCGCCTTGTCGAAAAGCTCTTTGTCGGGCTGCTTGGATTTCACTCCGGCCAGCGGGTTGACGCTCAAGTCCTCATTCTTCTTGTGCTTGGGCTGCTTCTCTTTGGCTTGGGCCGCAAATCCGCCCAGCATCAGGGCCGCCACTGCTACGGCGGCAATCTTCAACGTCAACCGGTTCATAAATCCTCATTGCGGCTGTCAGCCCGTCGAAAGGCTGAATGCCTTATCCTGCTAATAAACAAGCTCTTAGTTCTTTGTTCCCGCCCCGATAGTCTTTGCATTACCCTAGCGCCAAGATGCCCACTAGTGATTCAGAGCTAAAAGCTGTTCCTTCACTCGCCGGTGGCCAATCGCGCCGCCGTCAGCAGGGCGCGCGCATCCCGTTCCGGCTGCCCGGCACCGAATACCGCATTTCCGGCCACCAGAAGTTCCGCTCCTGCTTGGACGATTGGGCCCACCGTATTGTGAGCCACGCCGCCGTCCACTTCGATTCTAAATGCCAGCCCCTGCTCTCGGCGCATCTCCGCCAGCCGCCGGATCTTCCCCAGAGAAAATTGGATGAACTCCTGGCCGCCAAAGCCGGGATTCACGCTCATCACCAGCACATGATGCACCATGGGCAGAATCTCCCGCAGAAGTTCGACACGGGTCGCCGGATTCACCACCACCCCCGGCTTCATCCCGTGCTCGGTAATCAGTTGCAGCGTGCGGTGCAGATGCCGGCAGGCTTCATAGTGAACGCTCACCCAATCGGCCCCGGCCTCGGCAAAGGCGGGAATGAACTCGTCGGGATTCGAAATCATCAGGTGGCAATCCAGCGGCAGCCGCGTAAACCGCCGCAAGCTCTTCACCACAGGCGGCCCTATCGTGATGTTGGGCACAAAATGCCCATCCATTACGTCCACGTGGATCACCGTGCCGCCGCCCCGTTCCGCCGCGGCCACCTGATCAGCCAAGTGCGCAAAATCCGCCGATAATATGGAAGGTAAAAGTTCAATCATTTTGATGGCAAAAGTTCAATCATATTGAAACCGGCAGCAGTTCAACCATGCTCTTTGCATGCATCGTCTTGCAAAGCAAGTGTATCAGCGTGGAGGCGGGACCGTCTGCCGAGCAGCATTCTGCCTGGTCTTGATCCCATGATGGTCGCCTCGGATCTGGATATCAAGAGTTAGAGACGATGTGCACCGGGCGCCTGACTGTCGGGGGCCTCGTCGGTTGCGCCGTCAACCTCGCCGAACAGAATAAGGCCAAAACCATCGCCGAAGCGCTTGGCACGCGCTTGGCAGCAAATCCAGCATCAACCGAAATCCAAATTCCGCCACGCCTCCGAGAGTGCTCGCCGCATCGCGCAGATTCCGCGATTTGCCCGCATATCCTAAGTCTTGTAAAATCAAAAGCCGGGGCGAACGGAAAGCAGGAACCTCAAATGACCGTGACAAACTTCCCGGATAAGGGCAGACAGGCGAAGCGAAAGAGTGATGGACTCATCGGTCAGGTGTTCAATAGTAAACCGAAGTTGAATCTCATCACTATACGCTGGCGGAAAGGTCCTGGCTTTGAAGCAGTCGTTTGCACGTCGGAGCAGTTTTTTCACGATTGGGAGTTAATAGAAAAAAAGGCGCCAGTCCCAAGAGGGTACTTGGCAATTTTTATCTTGCCTGTGATTTTTGGCATACTCTTTTACTTTTGGATTGAGTCACGCGAACCTGAACCCTCGAAGACAGAAGATCTCACACAAGGATTAGATGTATCCCAATCCCCGGAGAAATTCATTGAATGCATTAATAACAATGATGACGGCAGTAAGTCAGATTCAACGATAAATGAAGAGTGTTCAAGAGAAGCATCAGCGTGGATAAAAAATTGTCAAAAAACCGGCGGGGGCGATAAGCAAAAATGCGCAGATAAATCAATGGCTTATCTTAAAATGATCCGATTCGAGAAAGAGAAAATGCGCAAACAGATGCGTTAGAGCGGTTCTCCAATTGATATACCCTTACTGACAATGTGGAAGGTGGCTTTTTGTTGAGGAAAAAGCCACTTGAGGGCAATCGATCCGGTGTACAGCAATTGGAGAACCGCAGTAGGTCCACCCGAAATAGATAATTGTTCGCATGGCTTAACGGGTGGCAGTTGTTGCGGTAGCACAACTTTCATTGAGCCGGTGATCTGCGGTTGGCTTCGCTCTGGAGTCCCCATGGATCGGTATCCCTGGCAAACGATCTTTGTTTGCCGGCGTGAAGGGACAGGTCTTCGTCCGTGAGTTGAAAATCTGGATTTTGGGAGCAGGGGAACCACAAACCCCGCTTGCGGCTTTCTGACCACTGACCCTTGCCGTAAAACGCCGGATCGAGCCCGTTTCCGCCATTACGAAAATTTTAAAAATTTAATCTAAAGTCCGCTGCGGATCTGCCGATAGACGATTTGGGGAAGTTTGACTTCCAATTCAAAAGGAGAGATCGTTATGCAGATTATCGGCATTTCAGCCGCCACTATGAATGCGCAGCCCTTGAATCCGGTCTTCTTTGTCAAGCCCGCCAAGCCAGAAGCGCAAGCCACTCAATCGACGACGATTCTGCTGGCAGAAAGCACGGATTCGAACCGGTCGGCGGATGCCCAAAGCACCTTCATGTATATGGCCTCGTCTTCCGGCGGCATCACGATCGTTGAGGAGATGATGTTCTCCTCCAGCTTCTCGGCAACGGTGGGCGGCGATCAGTCCTCCAGCAGCTTCGCCGAGTCGAGCAGCGTTTTCGCCAGTTCCGGGGCGGAGATTTCTTATGCCTCAATGAGCGCTTCCAACTACTCCACAGGCGAGCAAGGCGTTAATCTTCGCTTCGATGCGCTGGCCTGAGCATAATTGTTCGTTCTGCTCCCGACGCAGAACTGGAGAATGAGTACTTTACGCCGATCAAATCGAAGCTGTTTTCCCTATTACGAAAATTCTTGAAAATATCTCTAAAGTCTACGACTGATACGCCGATAGACGATTTGTGAGAGATCGACTTCAAATTGGAGAGGAGAGATCGCCATGCAGATCATCGGCTTTTCAGGCACGGACTCAACCACTCAAGTCTTGAATCCCATTCTCTTGGGCAGGCCCGCGACAGCAGCGGTGACCGCCGTTCGTCCGGCCTCCACCAAACTGCCGAGCGCGCCGGCGGCGAATCCAACGCCGACCGCACCAGCGCCTCAGGCCCGAAGCACGCACGCACACGGAGCGCCTGCCGCGGGTGGGGCCGCGGCCGCAGCAGCGGAGGAGATGCTGGTCTCCAGCTACTCCACGACGGTGAACGGCACACAATACTCCGGCAGCGTCGTGCAGTCGGGAGGGGAATACACCGCCTCCGTCCCGAACCTTCCCGGTGCGACGGCAACCGGGACAAGCCTGACGGCGGCGGAGAACAATCTCAACAACCGCATTGATGAACTGGTCTGATCGTGGTCAGGCGCTCTTTTCCCAGCGCTCACGGCTAATCCGATAGAGAAGGTGAGTTCGCAGCGGATGGCCGTCGGGCAGGTTGGGATGATCGAAATCCTCGCTGGGTTCGTGCCTCATCCCAATCCTCTCCATCACGCGGCGGGATCGGAGATTTTGGGAAACTGTGAATGCGACAACGCTTTCGAGCTTCAGGTTCCCAAAGGCATAGCGAAGCACCTCGCGAGCTGCTTCTGTTGCAAATCCTTTGCCCCAATATTCAGCGCCCAACCGCCAACCGATTTCGATCGCGGGCATGAAGGACGCTTGGAATGCCGGAACCATCATGCCCAGATAGCCAATGAGATTCGCACTGTCCTTGTGTTCGACGGCAAAGAGTCCAAAGCCATACCGTTCGAAATGGTCTTCAATCCGCGCGATCAGCGCATCCGACTCCTGGGTCGAAAGCAATCCCGGCATGAATTCCATTACGCGCGGGTCGGCATTGATCTGTTGAAACGGCAGTCGGTCTTCCTCGCGCCATCGCCGCAACAGAAGCCGTTTCGTGGTGAGCGTGTTGCCCATAAAGCTCCGAGGCGCTCCGGTTGAAGCGCGTCAAGGCATCTACTGCTTTAGACGGTCTTCTCCCAGCGCTTGGGCCGCTTGTTCTGCTGCAAGACCCGCTTGCGCAGGCGGAGCGACTTGGGGGTGACTTCCACCACCTCGTCCTCGGCGATGAACTCGATGGCCTGCTCCAGATTCAGAGCGCGGTAGGGCACCAGGCGGATGGCCTCGTCGGCGCTGGATGCGCGCATATTGGTCATGTGCTTTTCGCGCACCACGTTCACGTCGAGATCGTTGTCGCGGGAGTGTTCGCCGACAATCATCCCTTCGTACACCTCGACGCCTGAACCGACAAAGAGCATTCCGCGCTCCTGTAGACCGTTCAGCGAATAGGTCGTGGTCAGCCCCTGGCGGTCAGAGATCAAAGCGCCGGTGGGCCGCTGGGGAATCTCGCCCTGGTAGGGGATGTAGCCGTCAAAGAGCGCGTTCATGACAATTGTCCCGCGCGTCTCGGTGAGCATCTCCGAGCGCAGGCCGATCAGGCCGCGGCTGGGCACACGGAACTCCATGCGCACGCGGCCGGAGCCGTGATTGTGCATCTTGGTCATCTCGCCCTTGCGGGGGCCGAGCTTTTCAATCACAGTGCCGGTGTAGGCATCGGGCACATCGATGGTCAGGTGTTCGACCGGCTCCATGCGGGTGCCATCCACCATCTTGGTGACGATCTCCGGGCGGCCGGCGGAGAGCTCGAAGCCCTCGCGGCGCATCATTTCGATCAGAATCGCCAATTGCAATTCGCCCCGGCCCAGCACCTTGAAGGTGTCCGGTGAGCCGGTATCTTCGACGCGGATCGAAACATTGGTCAACAGCTCTTTTTCCAGGCGCTCGCGCAGGTTGCGGCTGGTGACGTACTGGCCTTCGCGTCCGGCAAAGGGCGAGTTGTTCACGCTGAACTGAATGGCGATGGTGGGTTCATCAATGACGATGAGCGGCAGCGGCGCGGGGTTCTCGACCGAGGTGATGGTCTCGCCGATGGTGATGCCTTCGATGCCGGCCACGGCCACAATGTCGCCCGTTGCGGTTTCGGTGGTTTCGATGCGCTTGAGGCCGCTGAAGGTGAAGAGCTTGGTGATGCGCGTCTTCATCAGCGAGCCGTCGCGCTTGGAGATGGCCACGTCATCGCCGGCGTGCAGCGTGCCCTGAAAGACGCGGCAGATGGCGATGCGGCCAAAATAATCCGAATAATCCAGATTGGTGACCAGAATTTGCAAAGTGCCGTCGGGGTCGCCCGTAGCCGGAGGGATGGTCGCGACGATCGACTCAAAGAGCGGCTGCAAGTTGACGCCGGGGACGTTCGGATCGAGCGAGGCCGTGCCCGCCTTGGCGACCGCGTAGAGCACGGGAAAATCAAGCTGGTCTTCTTCGGCGTCCAGATCGATGAAAAGATCGTAAATTTCGTTCAGAACTTCCTGCGGGCGCGCATCCGGGCGGTCGATCTTGTTGATGACCACAATGGGCTTGAGCTTGGCCTCGAGCGCCTTGGCCAGCACGTAGCGGGTCTGCGGCAGCGGACCTTCGGCGGCATCCACCAGCAGCATCACACCGTCCACCATCTTGAGCGCGCGCTCCACTTCGCCGCCGAAATCGGCGTGGCCGGGAGTGTCCACAATGTTGATCTTGCCGCCCTCGAAGACGATGGCGGTGTTCTTGGCCAGGATGGTGATGCCCCGCTCCCGCTCCAGTTCATTCGAGTCCATCACCCGCTCGGCCACTTGCTCGTTGGCTCGGAAGGTTCCCGACTGCCGCAGCATGGCGTCTACGAGGGTTGTCTTGCCGTGGTCCACATGGGCAATGATGGCGATATTCCGAATCGTCTGGGTCACAGAGGGGCTTTTCCTTCTTTTGGTTGGGCCGATGAGGCTTTTGGGGTTGGGGGGATAAATACAGGGGCCAAGGATCGGGGATCAAATGGCCCGTATTACGCTCTCAGCAGAGAGAGAATCGCCGCGCACCGCGGCAGTCTCTATTCTAACAGCAGCGGAGAAAAGCTGGATTTCTGCGATATTTTAACAAATAAGCTTCTTGCAAATCTCCATTTCGATTGCGAAGAAGTTCGATTGCGAAGAAGCGCCAGGGCATGACTTCAGTCGTGCCGATCGAGCAACAAAATCAGGTTGGGCTTTAGCCCCTGCGTTTTATTTTCATCTGTTTACGCTTCCGCAGCGGCTAAAGCCGGAATCTTGTTTGGCCATTTGCGGCACGACTGAAGTCGTGCCCTGACGCATCTTTATATCTCAAAGATAATTTTGCAAAAGGTACCTTCTACAGCCGCTTCAGGTCGGCCACAACCCGGCAGCCTTGGCCATTCGAGAACTGGAGCGCGCCGCCCAATTGATGGGCCAGGCTGGAGGCCAGCTTCAACCCCATGGATGGACTGGCGGATGCATCGAAGTTCTTCGGCAGGCCGACGCCGTCGTCGCTCACAGCCATGCGCACCGCGCCATTGATGCGATGAATGGAAATGGCAATCGTTCCCCGGCGCTCATTGGGGAAGCCGTGCTTGAAGCAGTTGGCCATCAATTCATTGACCAGCAGACCGAAGGGGATGGCGCGGTCCAGCGTGAGAGGAATCTCCTCGGTATCGAGGAGAAGCTGAATCTGGCCGGGCGGGGCCGAGTTCGAGGCGACCACTCCCTTGAAAAGATCGCGGAGATAGTTGGAGAGCGAGAGGCTGGCCACGTCCTTGGACTGGTAGAGCCGCTCATGCACCAGAGCCATGGCATGGATGCGTTGAATGGTAGCTTCGGCTGAGGCGCGGGCCTCGCCGGGAGGCAATAGACGCATGCTCATCCGGAGAAGGCTTTGCACCACTTGCAGATTGTTTTTGACGCGATGATGAATTTCGCCCAGCAGCACCTCTTTTTCCTTAAGCGAGGCCTCCATCTGCTGCTCGTGCGCGCGCTGCGACGTGACGTCATGAAGAGTGAGAACGGTCATGGGCTGGGCGTTGGCGTGCGTCTTGAGCCGCGCCGCCCGCGCCTCCACCCAGGCAATCGATCCGTCTTTGTGGCAGCAGCGCATGGTGGCCGGGTGGTAATCGCTCTCCTCCAGGCTGGCAAGCATCTTCAACAGATGCTCCCGGTCTTCCGGGACCACGATCTCCATCCACGAACGGCCGATCAGATCATCGGGCTGCATGCCCAGCAGGGTGATGCAGACGGGCGAGACATAGATCAGCTTACCCTCGCCGCTATAGACCGCAACCAGATCCGAGGAATGCTCGACGATGGCGCTCATCAGAGCGCTGGTCTCATCCAGCCGGCCTTTCAAGCGTCCCAGCCGCGCCACCCGCTCCAGCACCAGCGGCAACTCATTCCAGAAGCCGTCGGTCTTCTTCACATAGTCGGCAAAGCCCCGTCGCAGGGCCTCAATGACCACTGTCTCATCGCTTACGGCGGTGACAAAGATGACCGGAAGCTCTGGAACGCGCGTTTGGGCGGCGTCCGCCACTAGCCAAGGCTCTCCGTCCGGAAGCCGGTAGTCCAGCAGCAGCGCCATGAATTCGCTGGAGCTATCGCGTGCCAGCGCCTTCAATCCCGCTTCGACGCTGGAAGCGATCTCGACCGAATAGCTGGAACGCTCCAGTGTTCGGCGCACCAGCTCGGCATTCCCAGGGTCATCCTCCACCAGCAGAACCCGCCGGATTGCTTGAACTTCGGAGACCGGAATGCTGCTCATGGCTTGGGAGCCGCCTCAGCCTCCGAATCTTCGTCGGGCAGACGGATGACTTGCAGAAACAGGCCCAGGCGCTTGATGGCTTCAATGAATTGAAGCGGATCCACCGGCTTGGTGATGTACACCGAGCAGCCCAGCTCATAACAAAGAGCAATCTCCCGCGGGTCGTCGGTGGTGCTCAGCATGATCACCGGCGTCCTGCTGGTGTGATGATCGGCCTTGATCTGACGCAGCACTTGGATGCCGTCGACACTGCCGGGCATATTGATGTCCAGCAGAATCAGCAGGGATTCGCTGTGCCGGTCCGCAAATTCGCCGCGGCGGAAGATATAGTCGAGTGCCTGCGCTCCATCGTTCAGTGCGACCAGCGGATTGCCCAGCGCGATACGGCTCAGGTTGCGACGCACCAGTTCAACGTGCCCCTCATCGTCATCCACGATCAAAATGGTAAAGGTCGATTCATACGCCTTCATGGGCGGTCATCCTCCGTCTTCCATGATGTAATCTTTTGCAATGCAGCGGGGTTTGCGGGCAGGGAAAAATGGAAGGTTGATCCCGCGCCCTCTTGGCTCTCAGCCCATATCTTGCCCCCAAGCCGCTCGACAATACGGTGCGCAATGGCCAACCCCATTCCTTCTCCTTCCGCCTGCTGGCGATGGAAGCGCTGAAAGACTTGAAACAATTTTGTCTTTCCGTATTCAGGAATTCCAAGGCCGTTATCGCGCACCCAATAGTGCACGGTCTCCCCTTCAATTTGCCCGCCAATCTCGACTCTGAGAGTACGCTCCGGGCTTCGGTACTTGATCGCATTGCCGATCAAGTTGGAGAAGACCTGGCCCAGGGCCGTCATATCCGCCGTGGCGGAAGGCAAAACTCCGATCACCACCTTCGCTTCGACCTCGGCAATGATCCGCTGGAAGGTGGCCACAGAGTTAGTCACCAGCTCCCAGACATTCACCCGCGTCAGTTGATAGACCTGGCGGCCCTGGCGGGAGAGCGCCAACAGCGCATTGAGCAGCCGCTCGAACTTTGTCGTCGAGGCGGAGATATAGTGCAGCGCGCCGCCAATCTCATCCTCCAAAATCGGACGGACTCCGGGCCAGCAGAACTCCCACTGCGGACAGCTCTGAATTACGATTTTCAAGATCCTGCAGCTCTCTTGCAGCTCGCGCACAAAGCCCTGCACATTCACCAGCGGCGCGCGCAAATCGTGGGAAACAATATGGACAAAGGCCTCAACCTCCTGGTTTTTGCGCTGCAACTCCGCGATGGTGACCTTCAGATCGCTGGTCCGTTCCGCGACCCGCTTTTCCATATCGATGGCCACCCGCTCCAGCGATTCCTCCAGCCGCTTCTGCAGGGTCATGTCGCGCGCCACGCGGATGTAGCCGGTCAGCGTTCCCTCCGAATCCCGAACTGCGGTCAGTACGCCGGTGGACCAGGATTCTGAACCGTCCCCGCGCTTTCTCCAGCCTGCGGTGATGCAGTACCCGTTGCGCGCCGCCTCCTCTAATTGACGCTGCGGTTCGCCCGCCTCGATTTCCTCCGGAAGAAAGCTCAACGCATAATCCTGGCCCAGCGCATCTTCCGCAGTGCGTCCCACCAGCGACTGAGCGCTGGGGCTCCAGCTATCGATCCGTCCCTCCGCATCCAGGGTGTAAATGAGATGGTCGGTGATGTTTTCAACGATGATACGGTAGCGCTCCAGTTGAGCATTCAGGCTCTTCAGTTGTTCTTCGGCTTGCTTCTGCTCGGTCATGTCGCGGGCCACGCGAATATAACCGGTCAGAGTTCCACTCGCATCGCGCACCGCCGTGAGCGCCCCGCTGGCCCAGAACAGCGATCCATCCTTGCGCACGCGCCAACTCTCGGTTGGGCAGTGCCCGGCCCGCGCCGCCTCTTCCAATTCCCATTGCGGCTGACCCGCGTCTCTCTGGGCGGTGGTGAAGACCAGCGAGTAATCCTGCCCCAGTGCTTCCAGAACGGTGTACCCAAGGACGTTCTGCGCGCCGATGCTCCAACTGTCGATGCGCCCCTCCGCATCCAGCGTGAAGATTACATAGTCGGCGACACTGCCAACGATGAGCCGGTAGCGCTCCAATTGGGCATTCAGGCGTTTCAGTTCGTCTTCCGCCTGCTTTTGTGGGGTCATATCACGCCCCACGCGCACATATCCAATCAACTTCCCCGTCTCGTCGCGCACCGCACTCAATACGCCAGTGGCCCAGAAGAGCGATCCATCCCGCCGAACCCTCCAGGAATCCTGGGCGCAACGTCCAGTGCGTGCCGCTTCCTCCAATTCCATTTCCGGCAGCCCTGCAAGCCTGTCCTCTTCCGTGGCGCCCCAGGAATAAGGACGGCCCAGCATCTCCGTAGTTGGAATTCCGGTATCCCTCTCTGCCGTCGGCCCCCAACTCGTGAACCGTCCCTCCGCATCCAACGTGAAGATGACGTAGTCCGTTACGTTCTCCACGATAATCCGGTACCGCTCCAGTTGAGTGCGATGACTGCGCGCCGCCTCTTCGGCGTTTTTTTGCACGGTCATATCCCGCGTCACCTTGGCATAGCCGTGCAACTCACCGCTGGGATCGCGGATAGCGGTCAGCGTCACCAGCGCCCAGAACTTTGTGCCATCCTTGCGCACCCGCCATGCTTCGCACTCATAGCGCCCCTGACTCTCGGCTGTGGCCAACTCATCCGCGGGCAGGCCGGCTTTCACATCTTCCGGTAGAAAAAAGATCGAAAAGTGCTTTCCCAGAATCTCCTCGGCCTTGTATCCCTTGCTCCGCTCCGCGCCGACATTCCAGGTCACCACCCGGCCTTCCGGATCAAGCATATAAATGGCATAGTCTGTCACGCTGTCGACCAGCAACTGGTAGCGCGCTTCGAGATTCAACAGCGCCTTCCCGGAGAGCAGGAAATCCTCGCCGGCCTCGCGCAGATTCAGACCGGATTCCCGTGTATCCTGGGATGCCTTTCGTATGTCTTGACTGGACTGTTGCAGGTCCTGTTTGGCCTTCCGCGAGTCTTGTGTTGTCTCTCGCGTATTCTGGTTGGTCTCTCGGGTATCTTGAGCGGTCTCTCGTGCATCCGCGCTGACGTCTCGTGTGTCCTGGCTCGTACCATAAAAGTCTTGGGCATTCTCGCGGGCATCTTGGGCGGTCTCGCGAAGATCCGCGCCAGCTTCCCGCAGGTCTTGACTCGCCTCCCGCGTGTCCTGGCCGTACTCGCGCAAGTCCTGACCGGATTCCCTGATGTCTTGAATGGCATCCCGCGCATCCGAGTCACTCTGTTCCTGGCCGGAGATGGCCCCCAACGACGCGTCTTCGGCTTCTCCCAAAAGCCGCTCCGTGAGTGCCGGATCAACGGGTTGCGCATCTTCAATGAAGGACATCAACGCCTCCAGGGTATAAGTTTCTGCGTTTTGAGAACGTCCCTGGTTTTCTTTCATCCCGCGGACAGAGAAGCATGGGCTTCCCCCCTGCGATTACAGTATCCTTTTGAAGCAGTACGAATTGCGGAGATGATTAAGTCTTACAAAAATTAATCCCAACTAAGAACATGGAGAGAGGAAATCCTGAAGCGGGAAAGCACGGAGGACGGCAGGAACAGCCTTCGGTTATAGACTTTGATGCCGATGCAACGATAATGAGCTTTCGGGCTTTCAGTAGACTTCCGTGCCCCGCCCATTCCGCATGATTCCGCGGAATGGATGGGGAGCTAAAATTTTCGAAACACTCATTTCCGAAAACACTCAGTTCACCATGCGCGGCCGCGGCGTGGCCATGAAGGTGCCCCCTCGCAGCAATGTATGCATCAAGTCCTTGGCGATGCGCGGGTCCGGGTCCATGCTCAACCCGGTCAATGATCGGCCAATCAGGTCCTCCGCCGGCACGCCCGACTCGCGCTGCAAGGCTTGGTTAACCCGCACGATGCAGCCATTGCCATCCAACTGCACCATCGCCGTGGGCGCCTCGTCGAAAGAGTGCACCTCGTCGAGTGTCTCCTCGATGGCTTGCGAACGTATCCGTTCCGCCGCGTCGCGGACCGTGAGCACATAACCCTTGCGCCCGCCCGCCGAAGAGGCCAACGGAGAGACGCTCAAATCCACACGCAATGTTGCGCCGCCGGGCTGCGTCAGGCTCCAGCCAAACTCCTCGATGGAGATTGCATCCTCTTGATTATCCAGCGGATTGGCAATACGCTGGCTAGCGTTTGCCAGGTTCATCACATCGCTCAGCGGCCGGCCTTTGGCCCTGGGCAGAGTCCAGCCGGAGAGCGTTTCCGCGGCGGCATTCATGAACTCAACCCGCCCTTCACTGGAGAGCATCAGCACGCCCTCGCGCATTCCGCCCACGGTGACCTCCAGCTTGCGGTGCGCCGCAGACTGCCGCGCATCCTCCTTGGCTTTGTGCAGCGCCACCTGCAATGTCGCCTTGAGTTCGCCGCTCTGAAAGGGCTTGGTCAGATAGCCATACGGCATCTCCTTGGCAGCGCGGGAGATCGTGCTTTCATCGCTGTAGGAGGTAAGAAAGATTACCGGAATGTGGTAGGCGGCGCGCAGCAAGCCAGCGGTCTGGATTCCATCCACGCTGCCCACGATGCGCACATCCATCAGCGCCAGGTCGGGCCGGTGAACCCCGCAGGCCACCAGCGCTTCGTCCGCGCTCTCCGCCACGCCCAGCACTTCGCACCCCAGTTGCTCGATCTCCTGCTTCAGATCCAGAGCTACAATTGGTTCATCTTCAACAATCAGCAGTCTTCCCTTCATGGCTAACCTCCTGTGGCATATGCCTTCACTGCGGGAAAAAACCGATCGCGCTCCGCGGGCGCCGCATTCACACTTTCATGCATACGCTATCGTCAAATTGACCTTGTTCTTTATGTGCAAAAATAGCACCGAAATAAACTCCGGTTATTAAATTTTTCAAATTGGATTGAAACGGCACAATGAAAAGTTTGATTCACGATAAGATCATTCTGGAATCCTTGCTCTCTTGCCTATGAGCCGCGCCTCTCGATCTCGCCGTGTAAAGCCTCGCACCGCAAGGCCGCGTTCCGGCCGTTGGGTCCTGATTTGCGTTGTTGCTTTTGCCATACTGCTGCTGCTGTTGCGGTTGATGGCTTTTGTCCACGGCCGCGGACGGCGCAGCTTCTGAGCGGTCGTGGGTCTTAGACGCGGGCATGATGGTTCGGATTCTACAATTGCATTGCGGTTTGGTAGTGGAAGCAGGATATTCCCGATGCGATGCGTCAGTTTCAATTCGGTCGAATCGGCGGCGGCGCGTGTGCTGATTCTGGGAACGCTGCCCAGTGTGCAGTCATTGCAGCGCGGCGAATACTATGCTCACCCCAGGAATTGCTTTTGGTGGATCATGGGCAAGCTGATCGGCGCCATGCCTGATCTGCCGTATCCGAAGCGGCTGGACCGGCTGCGTTTGAGCGGCATTGCTTTGTGGGACGTTTGTAAGACAGCCGAGCGCGCCGGAAGCAGCGATGCCAACATTTCGTTGGAGAGCATTGAACCAAATGACTTCCGGAGTTTTCTGAGCGACCATCCGCGCATCGAACTGATCTGCTTCAACGGCCAGCCAGCGGAGAAGTTATTTCGCCGCAAGGCATTGCCGCTGCTCGCTGGCCTTCGCCCGATTCCGCATCAGGTGTTGGACTCGACCAGTCCGGCTTGTGCGCGAATCTCGCGGGAAGAGAAGCTCATGCGCTGGCGTAAGTGTCTAGATCCGTTTATTTAAATCAACTTTCCGTCGAGGTCGGCAAAGTACCGTATCCCTGGAATGGAAAGTTTACCCAGCTTTTCATCGTTGGTAATATAGAGATCAATCCCAGCGGCGGCGGCTGAGGCTAGATGAATTGCATCGGCCTGGCGGACGCGAGTTTCCGCGCGGATGATGCTATACCGGTCGGCGGCATCGATGCCGAAGGGCAGAATCTCGACTTCCTTGCTGCCAAAAAATGTCTTCAGTGCTTTGACTCCGGCGTGGTCCTTTAGCTTGCGCGGCCCGGTCAGCACTTCGCCGATGGTAAAGACGCTCGTGCATAAAATGTCGCCTCGCCGGAGCATGGCTTCATGTAGCCGCTGCGCCCGCGCGCCGAAGTGCGGATTTGCCTCCAGCAGATAGATAAAAATCATCGAGTCCCAATAGACGCGGTTCACTTGCCCGCCTCAGCGCCCTGCCGCTCCGCATCATATCGCTCCCATGCGTCCGGTTCCGCCTCGCGTTGACGGCGCAAATACTCTTCTCCGCCACCCAGTGCTTTGAATGTCTGGGCGCAAAGCCCAAAGAGCGCGTCAAAGCTGGATTCATTGGGATTTGTTTTTGAGGCATGAGTTACCGACCCGTCTTCGGCAAGAAGCTGGTAGACGAAATTCCACGTCGTGCTCGGCCCGCCGGAAGGTGGCCCTCCGCTTTTTTCAACCAGCTTCACACCTGCCTCGCGCTGGAAGTCCTTGGAGAGCAGAGTGGAAAAGACAGACGGCGTCCGGTTGGTCCAGCCCAAGCCCTTTTGAACATCGCCGACGCGGAGTTGAACCGTCGTTTCGCCCTTCTGACGAGCAGGGGCTATGTAGTTGAAAATCACATGGTTCTTGGTTTGATCGGTAGGTTTCATGGGAACGACTCTCCGGCATACATTCATTAACATACATACATTATGATTGAAAGTCAAGTGAGGCGCAGAGGATCATTTCGACTGAAACCGGAGGGAGCAGTGGCCTTCAGGCCACTGAATTCCAGCGCTGCAATCAATACGGCTTCAGCCACGGGCTTTGTCATGGGGACGCGGAGGAAGACCCGGGCCTAAAGGCCGTAGTTTAACTGGACAGTCTTCGGTGGCCTAAAGGCTCCTGCTCCCTCCGGTGCCTGCCCGGATTTGTTGGCGGAGTTTCGCGCCGTCCCTACGGGACTCCGGCGTCCTGATGGTTGATCCTTCCCCACCGTTGAAACGGTGGGCTAATGGCCATTGCGCCTACGGCGCTGATCCAAAGCAGCGGGTTGAGGTTCATCGATTCCTAACCTGCGTGCAAAATAGGGGCTCGGGGCGACAGAGAATCATGAACGAAAAGCCCGAGGCTAAAGCCGTATTATTTCTTGGCTGGTATTCAGAGGCCTGAAGGCCTCTGCTCCCTCCGGTGCCTGCCCGGATTTGTTGGCGGAGTTTCGCGCCGTCCCTACGGGACTCCGGCGTCCTGATGGTTGATCCTTCCCCACCGTTGAAACGATGGGCTGATGACCATCGCGCCAACGGCGCTGGAACAAAGCGGCGGGTTGAGCGATTTTCACTGCACGCAAAATACGCGGGATGGATGGAGGTGCGCAGAGTCTGAGGGATGGATAAGTTTCCGAAAAACTTTGGTGCAACACATGCCAGCGAGTTTTGTAACAAGGGCACGACTTTAGTCGTGCCGTAAATAGCTGCTAATGATCCCGGCTTTAGCCGCTGCGGGGATGAATGCACAGGGGCTAAAGCCCATCTCATTTTTACGCCTGTTGCGGCACGGCTGAAGCCGTGCCCTGATACAAAGCGCCGAGTTGAGGTTTATTGCTTACAGGATTAATGCGGCTTTTCCATTTCACGTTTGGTCACAACCAGAACAGCATCGTCCTTTTGTGGTTTACGCTCTGCGCGAAAGTATAGAAGGTCGGTAATTTCATCATCCAACCATATCGTTTTGCCCACAGCTTCACTGAACGGCCAGCAGCTTCCCGGTTTAGCACCACAAAAGGCAGTGATCCACACGTTCTTGAACCGAAGCACGAATAAGCCCTCATTGCCTAATTCGTTGTGCCAATTGGCGTCGTAGGAAAATACAGTATATGCCCTACACCGTGTGAACTGATTACAGCCAGATGGGATTTCATCTTCTGGGAAATCTGTCCAAGTCGGTGCCTGATCACCTTCGACAGGAATTCTTTTCTTGTAGAGTTCTGGACCACCCATTCGGACATGACCTGCGCGGTCAGATACGAGCGAAGTTGCTGTGGGTTGCTTTGTGTCGCAACCCAACAGCACGATTAACAGCAGCAAATACGCAAGACTTTTCATACATTTGAAATCTTGAATGGCCTACCCCTTCCGCCCGCGCACGGCTTCTTTGGCTTCGGCGGGGCCGGCGGGGGGGATGGCGGGGATGTCGGCGCTGGCGGCATTGATGCCCAGCTTTTTGCGCAGTTCGGCATCCATACGGGCGTAGACTTCGCGGTTCTCTTTGAGGAAGGTGCGGGTGTTTTCGCGGCCCTGGCCGATGCGCTCGCCGGCATAGGCATACCATGCGCCGGATTTCTCGACGACATTGTTGGCTACGGCCTGGTCGAGGACGTCGCCTTCCTTGCTGATGCCTTCGCCGTAGAGGATGTCGAACTCGGCCTCGCGGAAGGGCGCGGCGACTTTGTTTTTGACGATCTTGACCTTGGTGCGGTTGCCGGTGACGGCGTCGCCGTCCTTGATGGCGGCGATGCGGCGGATGTCTACGCGGACCGAGGAGTAGAACTTGAGGGCGCGGCCGCCGGTGGTGGTCTCCGGGTTGCCGAACATGACGCCGATCTTCTCGCGGATCTGATTGATAAAGATGAGCGAGGTGCGGGATTTGGAGACCGTGCCGGTGAGCTTGCGCAGGGCCTGGGACATGAGGCGGGCTTGCAGGCCGACGTGGGAGTCGCCCATCTCGCCGTCGAGCTCGGCCTTGGGGACGAGGGCGGCGACGGAATCGACCACCAGCACATCGATGGCGCCGGAGCGGACGAGGGCCTCGGTGATTTCCAGGGCCTGCTCGCCGCTGTCGGGCTGCGAGACGAGGAGGTTGTCGATGTCCACGCCGAGCTTGCGGGCATAGGCGGGGTCGAGGGCGTGCTCGGCATCCACGAAGGCAGCCAGGCCGCCGGCCTTTTGCGCTTCGGCGATCACCTGAAGGCAGATGGTCGTCTTGCCGGAGGATTCGGGACCGAAGACCTCAATGACGCGACCGCGCGGGAAGCCGCCGACACCGAGGGCGGCGTCAAAGCTGATGGAGCCGGTGGAGATGACGGCGATCGGGACGAGCGCCTCTTTGGAGCCGAGCCGGACAATCGACCCTTTGCCAAACTGTTTTTCGATCTGTGCGAGGGCGAGTTCTACGGCTTTGCTGCGGTCATCGGCGATTGCCATGCGGGGGTCTCCTGAAGATGGGGCGCGGCGCGGACCTGTTTTTCTTGACAGGAAACGACACGGCGGCCTGGATTCGATTTCGTAGGAATTGTAGCAGGGCTGAGAAGACATTGGAAGAAAATAAAAGCGAAGAGATGGAGAAGCTGCAAAATGTCTTACAGAATTCTGGGACCTTTGCGCTTGAATGTGCGAAAAGATCGATCAAATTGCTTCATTCTGGCCTTAGAAACTGAGCTAAACGGTGTAAGCGCCGATGCGAGTTTCGCTGCTGGTGAGCGCATCGCATGTGCGGTCGAGGGCTTCGTACGCCTGGTCGTGCTCTTTACGGAAGGCGCGGAAGGCTTCTTCACTGGTCCAGCGGTCGATGGTGAGGTAGGCGCCGGGGATGTAAGCGTCGCGCAGCAACTCCGTGCCCCGGTACTCTGGGGAGGCGGCAAAGAGTTGCGCCCATGCGCCTTCGGGCGAATAGGCGGCCTCGAAGGCGGCCTGCTTTTCTTCGGCAATCTCGAACTGCCAGATGATGATGAACATGCGCGGCCTCGGTTCTTTTGATATGGTAGCGCAGCAGGGAGGGCGGGGTCGAAGTCCAAGGAGAATTGCCGAAGTCTGGAGCGAAAAGAGAGCCTTGAACAGGAGTGGAATGGGGAGGCGAAGATGCTTGGAAGAGTGGCTCAACATCGGCGGGAGCACGTTGCCAAATTGGACGCGGACAGACAAGAAAGGGAACTATTTGGGCTATATATGTGTAAATATTTGCATATTTCCTTTTTTAATGTCGCCTATCTTATTGATTTATAACGATTGAATTTGGAGAAAGACGTGCATATATAGAGTACAAGTTGAGTTGGAGAGCCATGGTTGGCTGATGAAGGTGTGTCCCCCTTCATACTTGAGTTCAGTTGGCCATCTCCGATAGGACAAGATGCTTCGCCGGATGGGCGCGGGGGTCTTTGAATGCTTTTTCATGCGTTAGGGTTTTCTATGCGGGCAGCCGCAATATTGACAGGAAAGACAGAAGCCCGCGAGGGCAAACTTGGAGGATTTATGAAGAAGATTTTGTTAGTTTCACTCGCATTGGCAACTGCTCTTGCGACTGCGCCGGCCGCGATGGCGACGACACAAACGTTTTATTTTGATTTCACTGGCGCTGCCACAGGAAGTGGCACACCGGGCGTGGGACTCACCAGCGGCTCCGGCTTCCTTACAGGCACACTGGTAGGCACCAATCTATATGAGCTGACCGGCGGCTCCGGCATCATGATCGATGGTCAGGCCGCTACGGTAATTGTCGACACGGCAGGACCGCTTGTGAACGGGGTCCATGACGGTATTGACTGCAGCCAGCCGGAATTCTGCTTCGATGGCCTTATCAATACGTCGACCGCACCTTATTTTGTAGATGCAACTGCGGGAATCCTCTTTCAGATCACATCGAACTCCGATCAACTCAATCTCTTTCTGCAGACATTCAACGGACACACCACTGTTCTCGCCGATTTGAACAATGGCGGTAGCGCTCCGACTGACTACAACCCTACCTACGTCGCTGCCAACGAGGCATCGTACGGCTACGATACAAACCTAGATATTACCCCGACTCCAGAGCCGTCCTCGCTGCTGCTGATGGGCACCGGGCTGCTTCTCGTAGCCGGCTTCCTCTTCCGGCGGAAGGCGCAGCAAAGCGCACTCTAGCATTCACCGGCGTTCAGGTGTATTTCAACGGCGAAGGGCATGATATAAGGCCCTTCGCCGTTTATATTGTTGGAAAAGATAGCGAGATATATTCAGACTTTTTCGCAGCGCAAGTGAAATAAAATAAGCGTTTTGCCTTCGACTTTCGTTAGAGTATCGCGTATCTCGCCAAAGTTTTGGAGATGCGTTCTTCACTCGATGGCTCCAGATACAAGGCTGCTGGGCATGCCTGATTCGACCCTGGAGAGAGCGGATGTGACAAGGAGAGCGGGAGAGAGTGCCGGATGGACGGGGCACTACAGGATAAAGGACAGTGGGTTCTTGCACAAGAGAAAGATAAGAGCATGACTTCATCTTTTCATTCTGCCGCTTGCGTCTTGAATCCACTGGCCGCAACCCGCCCCACGCCGCGCAGCATAGCTTTGATGGGCCAGCGGCCTTCGGCGTCAGGGAAAAAGATTTCTCCAGCGCGGCGGGCTTCGGGGCGGTAGTACCAGCGCTTGAGGAGCGCCAGATGGCCTTGGCGGAGGGTCGGGCTGATCGCGGAAGGCTCGGCCAGAGCGGCTAGAGCCTCCTCCATGCGGGCTTCCATCAGGCCGCGGGCTAGCTTGGCAGGTTGGTCGGCGGCGACTCCGGAACTTTGCGAAGGGGTTGCCTCAGGGGCTAAAGCCCCCTTTTCTTGGTCAGTAGGAATGTACGGGCTAAAGCCTGTACCCTTCATCGTTTCTGCCGAGACTGTTGGTTCAATCTCCGCCACGCTGATCCCTGTTCCCTGTTCCCTGTTCCCTGTCGTTTCCTGGATCGGCTCGATGGCCATCGGATGCGCAAAGAGCGAGGTCGAGCCGGAGTTCTCGTTCTGTATTTTCATGCCTTGGGTTGAAAAGCCCTGCGGGCCGCTAAGCCGACCTTTTTCATAGAGGAAAACAGCAACTTCATAGGGGTTGGCGGAGGCTTGCAGGATCACCGCGCGCAGTTCGGCGAGTGGACGGACCAGCTCGGAGGCAAGCGAGCGGACGCTCTCCACGCGCTGGACTTGGGTGTGAACGGCGGCGGCGGTCTCGAACTCCAGATTCGCCGAGGCCGTGTCGCGCTCGGTGCGGAGCTGGACCAAACGGCTCTCGCCGCGCGTGGCCAGAAAGCGCTCGACCGTCGACGCCTCCTGGGCGTAGCGCTCGTCCGTACAGCCCTGATAGCAGGGGGCGAGGCACATCTTCATCTCGGAGTAAACGCAGCCGGGGTGATCGGGGCGCGGCGCAAGCTCTTCGGTGCAGCGGCGCAGCAGGTAGAGTTTGAGCGCCTCATCGGCAAAGCGCTCGGCGGCGGCGCGCGAAGGGAAGGGCCCGTAGGACCAGGCGGCCTCGCGCTGACTGGGGCGGTTGGTCACGGTGATGCGCGGATAGGCGTTACCGCCGAGAAAGCGGATAAAGGACGGCGCGCCCAAATGCATTCGCTCCAAGGATTTGGGGCCGTAGATCGCTTCCAGAAGCGAAAACTGGGCGAGCAGCCCTTCAAACTCCGAGCCGGTAAGCCGCCAGCGAATTTGCCGCACACGCCCGGCCAACTGCAAGCGGCGCGGATACTTGGCCGAGGGCTGGAGCAGCCTTTCCAGCCGTCCGCGCAGATTGGGCGTGCGGCCAATGTACGGCTCGGCGTGGGCCTCCACGCCATAGAGCGCAAAGACCGCCGGAGCGGCCGGCAGTTGCGCCAGAGCGGCCTTGGCGTCGGCGGGGTCGAAGGCAATCCGTTCCATCGCTGTATAGAAAGGGCGCATCGATTTTTCCATTTCGCTCTTATCCGTCCTGTCTATCCACGTTACTCTTGTGATAAGAGCTTATTGCAAAGTAACATTCGAGAAGCATGAAGCGTCAGGGCACGACTTTAGTCGTGTCGCAAATGCCCAATATAGATTCCGGCTTTAGCCGCTGCGGAATTATCAAATCTGAAAACAAGCCCGCAGGGGCTAAAGCCCAACTATCACTTTTGGGAGCCTTCGGCACGACGATACAGGCTGCGGAAAAACTCCCAATTCTAGCTAATCTCGTCCCTGGAACGAATTTTTCGCCGTTTTCTGCCTGTTTTGCTGCCGTTTCCTCGTTTCATTTTGCGTCTGAAAGCCGTTTTATCGGCCTTCAGACGCACTTCGGCCCTAGCGGGCCAGCGCTTCAATCGGAATCAGCCGCCGCATGCGCACCAAATTATGCGCCACGATCGTCATCCGATAGAACCAATCCACGCGATCCAGTCCGCGCAACTTAACCGGACGCAACGGACGGTCCAGTTTGCTCCAGCCGAAGACCCGCTCGATCAGCTTGCGTTTGCGCTGGCTGATGGAGCGCCGTTCATCGTTGCGCTCCGGCTCGGTCAAACTGTTTTTGCCCATGTTGCTGCCCCCTTGCGTAGACTCCGACACATGCGGCGCAACCGCGCGCTCCCGCAAGGCCGCGATAAACTTCTCTTCCTGATACAAAGTGTCGGCCCCTAGCGTTATCTCCAATTCCGAATCACGATCTTGCTTTGCTGACACCGTGCGGTCCAGCATGCTGAGCGCCGCCTCGCGCTCGGCCGCATTGCCGGCCTGACTTGCCTCAGCCGCCACCACCAAACCGTTGCGGTTCTCAATCAACGCGTGGCCCTGGTAGGCCGGAACCGCTTTATCCGCCGCTGCCTTTTTGTACAAACGCGCTTCGGGGTCGGTGGCCGACTCCACCTTGTCGCGCAGCAGCAGCGCGCCTTTGCTGCCGGAACCGGAACCGGGCGCGGGCGGATCGCCCTTCTCCTTGAAGCTGCGCGCCGCTGCCCAGGCCTGAATCAGCGTGCCGTCCACCGTGAAATGTTCCTCGCTCAGCAAGTCGTGCGCGCGCGCCTCCAGCAGCACGGCCTCCAGCAACTGCTGGCTGATCGCGCCCGCAATCAGGCGCTCGCGGTTCTTGGTGAAGACCGTCACGTCCCAGATCGGGTCGTCCATCTCCAGGCCCGCAAACCAGCGAAAAAGCAGGTTGTAATTCATCTGTTCCATCAACTGCCGCTCGCTGCGGATGGAATAAAGAATCATCAACAGCGTGGCCCGCAAGAGCCGCTCGGGAGCGATGGATGGGCGGCCGGTGTCGGAGTACAGCTTCTCCAATTCGGTATCCATACGTTCCAGCGCCTGGTCTGCCAGGGCACGAATCTGGCGCGCCGGATGATCCATCGGAATCCGCTGTGCCAAGGTCAAATAACTGAACATCGCTTCCTGCTTCTGATCGTTTCCACGCATATTCATTGGATGAATCAATACCCGGAAAGATACCGATCCTGCCGACTAAATGAGAGTTTTTCCGCAGCCTGTCAAGTCGTGCCCTGTTACAAAGCCTGCCGATCAAGCTTCATGCTTCCGCAATCGTCACGCTCCCGCAATGGTCATCCCGTCAATGCGCAGCGTGGGTGAGGCGATGGCGCCGCGGAAGACCAGATCGCTGCCGATGGCCGTTACATTCTTGAGCATTTCGGCCAGGTTGCCGGCGATGGTTACCTCTTCGACGGCGTGGGTGAGCGCGCCGTTTTCAATCCACAGTCCGGTTGCGCCGCGCGAGTAGTCGCCGGTGACGACGTTGACGCCAAAACCCATCAGGCTGGTGACGTAAAGGCCGACCGGCATCTCGGCGATGATCTGCTCCGTTGCGAGCGGCCCCGGCTCCAGATAGAGGTTGCCCACGCCGATGCCCGGCGCTCCGGCGAGGCCGCGCGAGGCGTTATGCGTGGATTTCATACCCAGCTTACGGGCGGAGTAGGTGTTGAGCAGATAGCTTTGCAGCACACCTTTTTCGACGACCACAGTACGCCGCGCGGGCAGGCCTTCGCCATCAAAGGGCGAGCTGCCGAAACCGCCCATGCCGTTGGGCAGCAGCATGAGATTGTCGTCGATCAGCGTGAGCGCGGGAGCGGCGATCTGCTCGCCCAAGCGACCGGCGAGAAACGACGCGCCGCGCCAGATGGCGTCGCCGGAAACGGCCTCGAAGAGTGAACCGAGCAGCGTTCCGGCCACCTCCGGCGCAAAGACAATGGGAACCCGCTGCGTGGCCACGCGCCGCGCGCCCAGACGGCGCAGCACCCGCCGCGCCGCTTCTTGGCCCACCAACTCGGGCGACTCCAGGTCCGTGACCCGGCGCGCGCCGCTCCACCAGTAGTCGACCTGCTTGGAGCCGTCCGCGTCCTCGGCCATCGGCGAAGCCGAGACGCCCGCGTAGGTCGACCGGTAGCTGCCCAGAAAGCCGCGCGAGTTGGCCAGCACCTTGCGCCCCGTGGCCGCCTGAAAGCTGCCGCCGTCGGAATTGGTGATGCGCGGATCGACCGCGAGCGCCGCCGCTTCCGCCCGCCGCGCCCACTCGATGCGCTCCTCCCCGGCGAGCGAATAAACATCCTCGCCATAGAGATGCAGATCGCCGGAGCAGGAGCCGAATTCGTCCGCCTCCGCCAGTCCACTGTAGGGGTCTACCTCGGTAACTTTAGCCAGCGCCAGCGCTCCGTCTACCAGTTGGCGGATTCCCTCTGGAGTAAGGTCGCTGGTGGATGCCGAGGCCGATTTTTTGCCCAGAAAAACGCGCAGGCCGAGGCCGCGCGAGCCGGAGTCCTTCAGCGTCTCGACTTGGCCCAGGCGCACATTCACGGAAAACTCGTCGCCTTCGCGGACGGCGGCTTCGGCGTCGCTGGCACCGGCTTTCATGGCCAGAGCCACCACATCGGCGGCCAGGGATTCAAGGTCAAGGGCATCAGATTCAAGTTGCAGAACTTCTTCGCTCATCCCTTCAAACTATCAAAAATGGGCGGCTTGTGCCGTAGTGCCAGGATTGTGGCCATCGCGCGTCTACAATCAAGGCGTGCTCCCTGAATTCCATCGCGACCGCCTGGACGTTGTGCTCGTCTCGCCGCGCAACCCGCTGAATATAGGAGCGGCGGCGCGGGCGATGGCCAACTTCGGCTTTCAGCGGCTGGCGGTTGTCGCTCCCTATGGGCCTACCTGGCGCGAGGCGCATTCCGCCGTCGGCGCGCCGGAGGTGCTTCAAAACGCAAAAGAATATGCGACGATTGCGGAAGCGGTTGCTGATTGCACGCTAGTGGTGGGCACCGGAAGCCTGACCTATCGCAAGCCCGAGCAGCCGGTGGTGCAGCTTCCAGATCTTGCTCCGCGCATTGCGGAGGAGCGGGCCCGCGGCGGGCGGATCGCTCTGGTCTTTGGCCCAGAAAAGCACGGACTGACGCGCGACGATCTCTCCTATTGCCACATTCTGGTCGAGATTCCCACCGACCCGCGGCAGCCCTCGATGAATCTAGGTCAGGCCGTCGCCGTCTGCCTGTATGAGCTCGCCGTGCGCGTGGATTCCTATCCTTTTCGCCTAGAACGGGAAATGGATCGGGCACCCAATATAGACGAGCCAACAGCGCCCGCATCTTCCGTGGCTTCCCGCGCATCTTCCGGATCTCTGGATCTGTTGGCCGGGGTGATTGAAGAGACGATGCTGGCGGCTGGGTACAGCCCGAAAGGGATGCGATCGGCCAATCGCCACGACCTGCGTCTGCTGCTGCGCCGGCTCTCGCTTTCCGCCCACGACGCGCGCCGCGTCCTGGGCCTCTTCCGGCGGATTCTCTGGCGGCTGAGTCGCCTGCCCGCCTGCAAGATTGGCCCCAGCTAGGGATGCTATTTTTCTTTCGACTTGAGAAACATCCATCTGTTACAGTCAAGCGCAAAGGTCTGCGTATGCATATACCCTTTGAAACCCGACGACTCACTCCTTTGCAGGCTTCCGCCCGGCTGGCCGGAGCGGCTTGCTTCTGCGCGCTGGCGCTTGCCTTGCCCGTATCGGCGCAGCAACCGGCTGCACCGCCAGTGGTAGCCGAGGACAAATTGGCCCCCGCGCCGGCCGCCGCCAGTCCGCAGGCAGCGCCCACCGCGACTCAAGCCCCCGAAAATTTTCAAACCGGTGGCATCACCGAGGATCAGTTGCGGCAAATGTTGGTCGGCAAGGCGCTTTACCTGCGCGGGGGCTACCTGGACAACAGCCTCAGCTTCGATGCGCACGGGAAGCTCGATGGCCACTCGCCGCAGGGCTCCTATACGCTGAGCGCGATACAAATCGACCACGTGCACCTGACCAAGCGAAAGGTCGAGCTCGATGGGGCACGCTACGGATTGCGCTTCCTGGGCCAGCTTGCCTACGAGGACCCCTCGAAGGCCCTCGACCGGGTCAGAATTACGCCCAAAAAGAAAGAGGTCAAGATCACCATCGACCGGGAACAGGTGGTGCTTCCTAAAAAGAAGAAAGAACCCAAACCTGAAAAGGTGGAAAAAGTAAAGGACAAGAAGGGCAAACCCGCTGCGACCGCAACCGCCAATCCGGCGACAGTTTCTGCCGCGCCGGCCGCTACACCCGCAACTGTCCCGGTAGCCAGCCAGCCGAAGGATTCTGTCGCCGCCATGGCTGAGGCCAAGCCGCTGGCCGAAGCCTTGACCGTCACACCAGCGCACACCACCCGCGTCCTCAAAGACGCCCTCGACCAGATCTTTGCGCAGGGGCTGGACGAGCGGATGATGGCCGAGATGCCGGATTTCTGGAAGCTCTACTATCAGGCCGTTTCGGCCAAATCCGATTACCGGCCCAAAGATCCCACCATCTTCCGCCAGAGCACGGTGGACAAGAAGGCTGTTCTACTGAGCAAATTCGAGCCGGACTCGAACGAGTTCGCGCAGGCCGCCGGGGTAGCCGGCATGAGCCAATATCACGCTGTTGTCGGTCCGGACGGAAAGGTGAGTGAGGTTGCTGTCAGCCGTCCGATTGGCTTTGGGCTGGACGAAAATGCCGTTGCGGCCATCCGCAAAGCGCAATTTTCGCCGGCCATCAAGGACGGCAAACCCGTCGCCGTGATGGTCGACCTGGACGTGCCCTTCCGCATCTTCTCCAAACGCACCAACGTCCACAGCGCGCCGGAGGCAGCCGACAAGCCGGCCGAGCCGCAGCTTCCTGGCCCGTACAGTTTGCCGCGGTAATGAGGCGGATTTTCGCAACGGAAGCCGATTGAGGCGTCCGGCAAGCGGTCTGGCTTGCCAGAGTTCAAGTTCTGGAGTACTTCATTTTGACGGAAGCGTGGCCTGAGGCGCTGTAAGACAGGCGTAAGACAGACCTCCGGCCCGCTGTGCCCCGAAGATGCCGCCAACGGCTGGTTCAGACTGCCTGCAATGAAATTCTGAACGGAAATTCAAGCCGCGCGCCCCTTCGCGCATCGTCGAACGGCCAAGAACTCGGGTTCGCCAAAAAACATTTGACTGACCATGGAAGAGAGAAGCTCTAATGAAATCGGAATCGTGCCCGGCGATTCTCCTGGGGACTGAAGCCCAACATTGATTTTGCTTCATTTGCGGCATGGCAGAAACCGTGCCCTTTCAAATCATCGCTTTCATCGGTGGGTCGCTTGATCATCCAGCGCCCCATTGCACTGAATAATCAATAAGATATGGACTTCTAAATCCTGTTTTAACTCTCTTTCGACCACATTCGACTCAACGTCTGGCAGCAAGAGTGCACCCTGGGTTTGCGGGGCGCGAAACACCAGTCAGACGCCCGTCCAACGGCTGTCTTACGCGCGTCTTGCTGCGGTCAGACATCTGTAAGACAGCCGTAAAACAGTAAGACATCTAACGAATTGCACCAGAATTCATGCATTTTTCCTTGGAGAATGTTTATTTTACGGCTGGTTGAGCGGCTGCCACAGTTCTACCCGATTGCCTTCCAAATCCCATATCCAGGCAAACCGTCCGTAACTGGCCTCTTCGCGGTGTGGATCGATGCGCACGGCGGCCGCGGCGAGATCTGTGAGCAACTGGTCGAGATCGTCGACGCGCAAATTCAGCATAAAGCTCTGCGGCCCGTCACCAAAATATTTCGTCTCCACAGGGAAGTGAGCAAAGACGGTCATGCCGTTTGACTCCGGCCCGTCGAAGGCCAGTGAGCCACCTTCCCCCATCTGAATGCCGAGATGGGCCGCGTACCAGGCCGAGAGCGCTTTTGGGTCCCGCGCCTTCAAAAAAACTCCACCAACTCCGACTGCCTTGGCCATTGCTAATCCTCCTGTTGTCGAATGATCTCTTCAAGCTTGGGTTTGTGTTTGATCTCGCGCCCGGTGCGGGGCTCGGTGTCGATGATGCGCGCGGGTTTAGGCTGGCCGACGCGCTCCCGGGCGTTGGCCTTGACCGCCTTGGCGGCTGAAAAAATTCCTGGCTTGCGTTTCGTCATGGCAAGTATGAGTATGAAGGATGAAAGAAAAGAAAGAAAGACCGGAGAGACCCAAGAGAGCAATTTCGCCGGGCGGGGAGCGGGAAGAGCATGGAAGAGCGAGATTTTTTTAATGAGACCACGGAACAGCGCACACACACGCTTGTCTGTCCCAAGTGCGGCCAGGCCGGCGAGTACAAAGTGACCTGGGTGGTTCGGCGCAAGCGGGGGCAACTGCCGCGCGGGGCCGACGAGCGGGACCGGGCCCGGTTCGCTAAAGCGCAATCCTATATGGTGCGGCGCGACGAGAAGCTGGCCTGCTCCAATATGCGCTGCCGCAAGCCCTTTGAGATTACAGCGCTCCAATCTGTGGCGTTTTTAATGGAGTAATTCCAATGTGAAAAAGTGAAGGAGCGGCTATTCTTCGCTCTTTCACATCTTCCCATGAATGATCCAAGCCGCATGAAACCGATCTCATGGAGGCGATCACATTGGAAGATCTCAAAACTTTGGATTCTTCTCAGCTTCCTTAAGCTCCTCAATCAGCTCCGCCAACTCCCCTTGCTTGCGATCACTCATCTCCAAAAAACGAATATCCACAGAGGTTTTGTCGCGTACATCCTCGGTGACGCCCGCCAGAAGAAAGGGCAGGCCGCGCATCTGGAAGTCCACCTCGACGCGCGCGTGCAGCCCGGCAGCAAAGGGAGACATGGTCCGGAAGGTGCAGCCCTCCAAGCTCAGGCCAGTGATGGTCCCGTTCTGATGAGAGCCGTCTTTGAGCAGCCGCAAAACTGCGGGCCATGCGTCCGTATCCTGATTCAGCACCATGCCCGCGCGGCGAGGCGCCTTCTTTTCCGGCGGCGGCGCGGAGGCGGGAGGCTCGTGCTTCTCTTTCGGCTTTTCCGGAGCAGGCTTGGGTTTGGTTAGCCATTCATCGGGGATCTCCATGTCCAGAGCCGTGGTTCCTGATCGGGCGGAGGCCACCATAGCTGCCTTGATCTCTTCCAAGACGCTCTCATCCGCCAGGCCCGTGAGCAGGCCGGCCAACTGATTCTTGGAGCGCGGGTTGGCGTGGAAGAAGCGGACGCCGATCAGATTTTGCCGAGTCACCCATTGGGTGGTGCCAACCATGCGCAGGACCATACCCAGTACCGGTAAAACTACCTCGACATTGGCCAGATTGCCTGGTAAAAACTTGCTCGCGCAGCGGACGCAGCAGCCGCTGAGGCTGACATCCACGATCTCGCAGGGGTATTTCGATCCCTGATAGTTCAGGCAGCCGCCGGGCGCGTTGATCTCATAGCGTTCATCGGCGCGGCGATCCCGGAAGCGAGCATCCCTGGTTCTCGCCTGGTCCTCCGCACTCAAGCTGAATGACGCCAACCCTCCACCTACCTCCCATGAGCCTTCTGTCTCCGTTCATCGGCATCCGCCGGAGGGTCATGAATTTGCAGCTGAATGGGAGGGTTGGAACTGATTGTACGCGGAGGTTTTTCAATTTCAGTCAAACACAACGGCGAGATTTCCTCAAACCCTCAATCCTGCAATTGTTCCAAGAACATACCGTGCTTCGTTAGAATTGCCCGAACCTGCTCTTCAAGCTTTCGCTCGTCGCTATTTTGTGGACTGTACCAGCGGGGCAGAACAAGCTTTGATCCCGGAGGGAATTGAGTGATCTTTTCCTCGAAAAGTTTGAGTGAGTGGCAGTAGTAACGAGCCACGAAAATACGTTGATCCAATAGTTCGTCTGACATTGTCAAATCTGGCAAATGCACTTCATAAGGAGGTTTCATTTCCTCGGCAATCTCTTTGATATCCTTACACATCCTGTCTCCTACGCACCTCTGAACCACACGCGTAATGAGATCAGGATCGGCAAACCACCCCTGGTTATTAATCAATGCATAACCAAGTTCTTCGCCAATCTCCGATCTGGCAAAACTTTTGTACCAATCATTTCCCTGATGGTCCAGTTGACCTGCCTTTACTTTATAGGCTGTGGTCCATTCGACAAAGCGGCGCCAAAGTGGGGCCTCATCTTCCTTTCTGCCAAAGAATGTCAAATATTGGAGCGCATCCCGCACGATTTGAGGGTCTTGGCTATTGAGATTTTCAACAGCCTGATCGTTAAGAATAGACGCATGGGTCAATTCCGATATAAATTTCAGGCTATCATGATTGCATTTGCTTGCAATCTCACGTGCCAGTCTAGGTTTCGCCTCATCAGGTCTGAATCGCGCCAGATAGGCCAGCGCTACAATGTGTCCGTCGCAAAGATTGTCTACGGTGTCCGCCTTGGCGATCATTTGCTTCGTTGCGGCCCCGGTCCCAAAACGGACTAGCAGAGAACCTAGCGCCCGCTCGCGCAATTGGCTTGTGGTATCTAGGAGCGCTTGTGCCCAGAGCAGTTCAAACTGCGGAAATTGTTCCTCAGGCAGAAAGGCAATCGACTGCGCGGCAAGTGAGGGAGTGGCAGAGCCGATCTGCGCAACAATCTCGCGATGCGCGCCGTCGGGGTCAAGCTCATACCAGCGCTTGAGAGCCAAGCCCTTAAGCTCCTGCAGGTCATAAACAAAAACATCGAGATCATTATCGTTCTCTACGGGTAGCCGGGCAAGTTTTTTCAAAATGGGGAGAAACTCCGGCGACCTGAGCCTGTCCCACTCGTTGCGCAGATCATCGATTTGGCCGCGGGCATCAAGATCAAGGAATGAGAGCTTCAACAGCGAAGCCATCTGCTGATTCACTCCCGGAGTCGAGATGCTTCGTCCATAGCGAAGCAGGGTTTGCACCGTCTCGGCCCTCGCCACCGGCTCTTTCTTCGTGACGGCCGAAAAGATCGCCGACCAAATGACTGGGGTGATATCCTCGCGTTGTTTGCGAATGCTCTCTTTCTCCGAACCTGGAGTTACATGGAGGAAGCTCAAGGTAGAAAAAAACCAAGTTGTGATCGGAAAATCTGGCTCTTCGATTCTCTTGTTCATTGAAACGATGGCCGTCTCGCGCATGGCTGGCGGCAAACCCATCAACCCTATGCTGCATTGGTCCGCGAAGTTGTACTTTTCGCTCCGAAGCCGCGCAGTCATTTCATCGATGGCCACCGAAGTCGCAAGGTATTTGAGGTCACCTCTTGCGTTTCCAGACAGCTCTTCCCGACGATTCGCTAGCTGTTGGGGAGATTCGCCCGATTGCAAAGGCGGGTACGGCTGATCATACAAGTCCAAATTCGGCAGAATCATTTTGAATTTTTTGTCTTGCCATTCTGGTGTCGCCGGCACAATATGTAGCGTAATCGTCTTCGAAAGCGAAAAGGAAGACATCCTTTGATTTTTGTAAACACAAGAACTGGTAACTTTCACGGTGTAATCGCCCGGCTGATCAAATCGAATCCACTCATTCAGATCGAGCGATGCTTCAACCGGCTTGGCCTTCTTCAAGGGCGGCCAGCTCCAGCCATGTCCCGTGCGCATCAGATCTTGCTTGAAGTACATCTCCAACGGGTCTGACCATCCAGCGGCGGGACTCAGAACCTCGAATCGATTGCAGTCGAACTCATCGCCGCGCCCACGTACTAGCGGCGCAATCTGGTAACCGGTGTCATTGGGGCTGCTGAAAGTAAGTTTGAGTGGAATGCGTTCACCAATGTGAAATGTACTTTGCCCGTTTGCCGTTTGAAAGTTAAGCGTAGCTTGATCCTGTTGCGCGCTCAGCGGCATAACCGCAAGCGCCAAAACCGCACAGAGGGAATGAAAATAACGAATGATCCTTTTGTTGCGCATATCCGGATAACTCTCCTGAATCAGCGATGAATGGAAGTATACATCGCAGATAAGATTGACGTTTGCCTATTTCGACGGTTTTGTGGGCGACATAGCCCGTACCTTCCGATCTCAGAACCTCATGCGCAGGCCGAACTGGAATTGGCGCTCGCGGTAGAAGTTGGTGGCGTTGATGTTCAGCGGCTGGCCGAAGGCGGTGGAGGTGGGGTGAAGGATGGTTCCGCTGGTTTTGGTGAAGGGGCCGGTCAAGAAGTTCAGAGTGGGCAGGCTCGATGGCGTGCCAGGTTCGAGGTAATAGCCTGTGGTCTCCAGCTCGGTGACGTTCTGATGGTTGAGCAGGTTGAAGCTCTCGGCGAGCAGCTCCAACTGGCGCAAATTCCCCAGATCGAAGCGCTTGCCGAGGCGCAGATCGGCCTTCCAAGTTGCGGGATAACGGTAGGTGTTTCGTCCTATATTATAGTAAACATTATCGTTACCCATACCATAAACGCGATTGTCGCCGCCTGATCCGTTCATGCCCGGCCCGAGGCCAATGATGGCCGCGCCGGAGGAGGTGAACTCCTCGGCCAGCGAGCCGGAGGTGCGCATGGTGTAGGGCAGGCCGGAGCGGGCTTGCAGGATGCCGGAGAGCATCCATCCGTTGGCGAAGTTCCCTTTCCGGCCAGCAAGCTTCCACGGCGGCTCGTAGAGCGCCATTGCGCCAAAGGAGTGACGGATGTCCTGATTGCTGACGCCGTACTCCAAGCCGAAGTTGGCCGGGTCCGGGTCCAGCACGTTGTTGCCCGCAGCCTGGGAGCTTTCGTTGGGATTCCAATCCATTGCGTGACCGTAGATGTAATGGGCGTGCAGGGTCAACCCGCGGTGTCCATAGCGCTCGACTCGCAGCACTGCTGCCTCGTAGGTCGAGTTGGCGCGGCTCTCGATGTTGGTGATCTGCTGATAATCCGCGCAGGGCCGGCCAGGAAGTTCGGTGCTGCCTTGCGGGTAGTAGGGGCAGATCCCCTGCGTTCCCGGCCAGGAGGCGTAAAACGGCACGGTGATCTGCGAGGCCTTGATGGGTCCGGCGCCGGCGGGGTCTTTCACGGCGTAGGTAATGGTCTGCGTAGATGCCGGCGGGTTGAGGTTGGTATCGATGGAGATGGGCAGGCGGCGACCCAGACTCATCAGAGCGCTGGCGGTCACTTCGATGTGGCCGGGGAGAGTCTCTTCGACGGTGGCGACGGCCTGGTGAATCTCCGGATTGCGGAAGACGGAGGCCAACTCGACCGCTCCCGGCTTGACCACGCTGGATGGATTACCGGCCAGCACGTAGGGAAAGGGCGGAGCGCCGCCGCCATTGTTGGGCAGATCGTCGGTGGGGCGCATGAAGAAGCTGAGGTCTCCGTTGAGCGAGCCGGTCTGCGTAAGCACCGTCTCCAGCGTCCGATTCTCCGTGCGGCCATTGTAGATTCCATAACCGAAGCGGAAGACGGGCCAGTGCTTTTTGCCGGGATCGACGGCCAGACCAAGGCGCGGACCGAAGTTATTACCCAGCGCGGGAAGGGTTTGCGTCAGAGGAAGCTGCGAGTTTTTGAGCGTGGCCAGCGGGGGCGGCCTCTGTTCGCGTTCCCAACGCAGGCCGACGGAGAAGACGATGCGCTTGTTAGGCTGCCATTGGGCGGTTGAGTAGAGGGCCCAGTCATTGGTGGTCAAGTGCCAGTCGGTCGGGCCCATCGTCTGCGAATAGTAGGAATAACAGGGCAGGTTGCCCAGGCCGCGCAGGCCGCCGCCGGAGTCGCGCCAGACTTTGCCGGTTTCGTCGCAGTTGTGCTGATTGTCGGGGTCGAGCGCGTCCGTCAGGCCGAATTTTTCAAAGGTCAGCGCGTCGGAGACGAAGTTCTCCACGTTGGAGTAAGTATAGGTGCCGGTCTGATTGCGCAGCAGACTGGTCGAGTCAGCATTGTGGTTCAGACTGAAGCCGGAGCGGACCAGCAGATTGCCGCGAATCCAATCGACGGACTCCTGCCCTTGATAAAGGCGCTCGTCGGGATACCTGCCTGAGCCGAGGCGTGAGGGATTGCCGATGGTGAAGCCGTAACGATTGTCCACGACAATCTCCGGCAACTGACCGTACGCATTTCCAGCAAGGAAGGTCTGTTCAAAAGCCGAGGGCGTCTCTGGGCGCGCCTCCTCTAGGACGCTACCCGCCGAGGCCTGTGTCACAGCCAGCATGTTGGGTGTGATGTAAGCCTCCCAGCGGCCCAGCAGCCACTCTTCGCTGGCTTTTGTAGTGCCGAAGCTAGCTTTACCGTAGTTCTCCGCGACACGGGTCAGTCCGCCACCGGGCGAGTTCCAATGCGCGCCAATCGCCTCCAGCGTAAAATGATGGCGCTCGGCTGCCTGCCAGTCGAGGCGGCCAAAGCCAGTCCACTGCCTGGCCGTACGCGGAGCTGGACCGAGTAGTCCGTCGAGCGGCCAACCTGACGGGCAATTCGGGCTTGATCCACTTGGTATTCCCACCAAAGTTTCTAACATGCAGGAATAGGCCGTCCACCCCTCGGCTACCGGATTGGCGCTGTTCAACCCCAGCCGCGCGCTCAGAACTTGCATCACGTCGCTTGCACTTGCGGGCTGGTAAAAGAATCCGGTCGGTTCGGTACATGGGGGATTCGCACAGGTATTCGAGAGCTCCGGCTGCATAAGATACGGATGCTTCACCATCGAAAGCCCCGCGTCGTTGCGGTTATAGCTGTCCAGAGCCGCAAACCAAAACAGTTTGTCGCGGCGAATCCGGCCGCCAACGCCGATCCCCCAAACCGTTTCGCGGTCTGGAGGGGTATAAAGCTCCGGCGACCCGTATGGGCCGTTACCAAAAACCGGGACTGGAGCGGTGGTTCCGTTGGCTGGCATGGTCTCTGTGATCCACTGCGTAAAGGGATTCCGCGCGCCCCAACTGTTCTGGCGGTCAAAGAGAAAGCCCTGGCCGTGCAGATCGTTGGCGCCGCTCTGCGTCTCAACATTCATGCGCCCGCCCGCGGCGCGATTCGCGGCGGCTTCGACGTTGCCGGCCGCCGTCTCCACCGCGCGGATCGCCGACTCGCTGATGGCTAGACCATGTCCGCCCGCTCCCGACTGCGGGATGCCAGCCGGTTCAGAGCCGCCCGCTCCCAGCGGACCCTGGCCCGAAGAACTTTGCCCGGAGCCGCTGGTGACGCCAAAGGCCAGCGACCGGCTCATTCCGTCAACGGAGCTCTCCACCGGCTGTTGGGCAGAGCCGCGCAGCGAAATTTGCGCCTGCCCGCCTGCCGGGGTCGCGGAGGTGGGCGCATTGTCCAGAACAAAATCCTGCCAGCGCCGCCCGCTCACCGGCAGGGATTGCAACTCGGTGGCGTTGGTGGCGGAAGAGACGGCGGGGGAAAGCGGGCCGTTCACCGGCAAAGCTGGCAGGAAGGTTTTGGCTGGCGGCTGCACTGCGGGCGCGGCTTGAGCTGAAATTGCCGGAGGATTCTGAGTGAGTTTCGCGGTGAGCGGCAGCGTCTGCAAGGTCTCGGCAGCCAACTCGACGCCGATCAGCGAGGTGGATTGCAATCGGATGATGGGTCGGTTGATCCTGGGCGGCACTTTGGCTTGAGGCAGTTCCTCTGGGTAGTTCATCGCCACAACGGGAGCGGAGGCCAGCGGCTCAAAGCGCATCGCCGCTTGCACGCGCGCTTCATAGCCGCCAGAGACGACGATCTTTTCCAGCAGCCCTCGGCCAAGCTGTGCGCTCAGAGCCTCGAGCGTGTACTCGCCCGGCGCGATGCCGCTAAAGCGGTAGGTCCCGTTCTTTGCGGTAACCGTGCGCGCGGCCTCCGCACCGGTAGCCTGCAAGCGAAGGATGACGGTCACGCCCTCCAGCGGTTTGGAGTAGAGATCGGTCAGTCTTCCGGCGAGCGATCCGAGGGGCGCTCCTGAGCCCGGCAGGTCTGCGGAGTAAGCAGGAATCAGCGTGCCCGCGCCCAGAAGGAGCACGGCTGCGGCCAGCACCTTGATCCAACTACGACTCAAACCTGCCATCGAGACTCCTGCTCGCGGCAGACTCTGAGGAAACCGTCGCAATCAATCATTACGGCCCGCTCTTGCGGCAGGTCCGGGTGGGGAGGATGTGAATGGCCATTTTGGGCAAAACCCGCAGTTAGCTGTTCATAAACCCCAAATTATTGCATTGCAAGCGATTCTACAGCGTTCTCCGGTAAACTGGAAAGAAGGCCTATAGGAATTGGCTCCGTATGCTGGTTTGACGGACTCTTCCCTGTTCCCTAATCCCTCATTCCTCGGTGACCATGTTTATTGATGAAGCAAAAATTCGCGTCAAAGCGGGCGACGGCGGCAACGGCTGCATGGCCTTCCGGCGAGAGAAGTTTGTTCCGCGCGGCGGGCCAAGTGGAGGGGATGGCGGACGCGGCGGCGACGTGAGCATGGTCAGCTCGCAGCGCCACAACACGCTGATTCACTTCCGTTACAATCCGGAGCACAAGGCGCAGCGCGGCGAACATGGCCTGGGTTCGAACTGCTCCGGGCTCGATGGCCGCTCGATTACGCTGCAAGTGCCGGTGGGGACATCTGTCTACGATCAGGAGACCGGCGAGCTAATTCACGACTTCCAGGAGCCGGACGAAGAGGTGATCGTCGCTAAAGGCGGGCGCGGCGGGCGCGGCAATCAGCACTTTGCCACCAGCACCCACCAGGCCCCGCGCGAACACGAACTGGGCCGCGCCGGCGAAGAGCGCCACTTCCGGCTGGAGCTGAAGCTGCTGGCCGATGTCGGTCTGGTCGGCTATCCCAACGCCGGAAAATCTACGCTGATCTCGCGCATTTCGGCCGCGCGCCCCAAGATCGCCGACTACCCTTTCACCACGCTGGAGCCGAATCTAGGCGTGGTTACTGTGGGCGAAGAGCCGGATCAGGAGTCTTTCGTCGTGGCCGATATGCCGGGGCTGATTGAAGGCGCGCACCTCGGCTCTGGGCTGGGCGTGCAGTTCCTGCGGCACATCGAGCGCACGCGGCTGCTGGTGCATCTGGTCGATGTCTCAGATGCGTCTGGCCGCCCGGACCCAGTCGCGGACTTCAAGGTCATCAACAAGGAGCTGGCCAGCTTTACCGGCAGCACCGCGCCCAAGGAGTACGACGCCTTCGCGGACGAACCCGAAGACTCCGGCGAACCCGACCACCCACTGGCGCACAAAACGATGATCGTCTGCGCGACAAAGATTGATAGCGCCAACCCGGAGAAGCTGAAGAAGCTGACCGCAGCCGTCAAGCGCCGCAAGCTGGAGTTCCATGCCATCTCGGCAGTGACCGGCGAAGGTGTCGAGGCGCTGAAGTGGTCGCTGGCCCGCCAGGTGCGCGGCAGCGCGAAATAAGCTATCTCGCGGGCGCGGCTTCAATGTGAATGCCGCACTCCACCTTGCGGCCGGCCCATCGGCCGGAGCGGGGATCGTTGGGATCAAGGGGAAGCGTGGTGCAAGGCTCGCAACCGATTGAGGAGTAGCCGCGCGCATAGAGCGGCAGCAGGGGAATCGACAGCGATTCGCAGGCGTACCAGACATCGCGCGTGGTCCACGCGGCGAGCGGCGCCAGCTTGAGGATCTGCTGGCCGCCGGGCAGTGTAAAGGGCGCGGACTCCTCGAGAGCGGTCCGGCTCTTGGCTTGCTCGCGGCGCATTCCGGTGATCCAAACTCGATACTCGGCCACAGCTTTGAAGAGCGGCTCGACCTTGCGCAGTTTGCAGCATTGATCCGGCGCGGATTGATAGAGCAGGCCATGCTCGGCCTCCTGCTCGGCGACGGTTTTGGCGGGCAGCAAGTTCATCAGGTTGAGTTTCCATGCGGCGGTGATTTGATCGCGATAAATATAAGTTTCGGCAAAGTGGTAGCCGGTGTCGAGAAAGAGAATGGGAATCCGCAGGTCGAATTCGATGGCCAGTTTGGCCAGCAAAACATCTTCCGCCTGAAAGCTGCACGTGAGGCAAACGCCGGAGTGGCCGGAGATGGCGTTCTTGAGTGTGGTGCGGAGCTGGGCGAGTTTGGCAGTGATTTCGTTTTGAATTTCCGCGGTGCTCATTGATTCCCTCAGGGGCTAAAGCCCGGTTCGTTTTGCGGCTTTTCGGCACGACTCAAGTCATGCCCTTTTACAAAGCCCGCTTCCATTTAAAGGGTTTCTAAATCTCCCAATCCGCATTTCCCGACGACAAAAGAATTTCGCTGCGCACCAGCAATTCAAATACAGCCGCAATCGCCGCCACCGGATCGTTCGCTTCGAGCGTGATCTTCTCGCTGTCCACACGCGCGGTTAAGTTCTCACCGCCGGTCAGGTTCACAATCAGCGCAATGATTCCGGAGAGAGCTTTTGCGCGGATCAGATGTTCAACGACAGCCGCATCGATTCCAGCTTCGGCCTCCACTTCAATCCGTGCCGTAACTGCACCGCGCGCAAAGAGCGAACGCTCGATGCGATCGATCAGCTCGACCGGGCCGGTAAGCTCCAGTACGCCTCCGCGATGACCCCAGCGCGCGGCTCTCTCCTCCGCCGTCACCGGGCCTGAGAAAGCCGCAGTCGTGCCGGAGGCCGCGGTGATCATGCCAGCGGCGACGGTCGAGTTCGACTCCGGATCGATGAGGATGAATGCGCCCGTGGAGCGGTTCTTGCCGTACGTGTCGATGGCCATCGGACGAAGCAGATCGATATTGACCACGCCGATGCCGTTCATCTCCAGCGACTCGGCCGGCTCGTGGGCCAGCGTGCCGATGTTGGTGCGATGCTCCAGCGATGCGACGAAGGCCGGGACGGTCTGGCTGGTGTGCTTGAGCAGATAGCGGCGGTTACGCTGAAGGGGCCGCGCGTCCATCCAGACCAGCGCAGCCTGCAAGCGCTTGGCAACGGTGGCCGGGGCCTCGGTGGCGACAATCAGATCGCCACGGCTGATGTCCAGCTCGCGATCCAACACCAGCGTGACCGATTGCGGCGCTTGAGCCTGGGCAAGTTCGCCATCGAAGGTGACGATGCGCTGAACCCGCGCGCTTCTGCCCGAAGGCAGCGCGGTGATCTTGTCGCCGGGATGAACCGTGCCGGAAGCGATCTGACCGGCAAAGCCGCGAAAGGTATGATCGGGCCGGAGGACGCGCTGCACTGGAAAGCGAAAGGGCGCGGTGCGTGTTTCCAGCGCCGAGGGCAGCCGCTCCAGCAACTCCAGCAGCGACGGGCCGGCATACCACGGCATGGCACCCGTGCGATGAACGATGTTGTCCCCGGCCAGGGCGCTGACGGGCACAAAGACAGCTTCGACCGGCGAGCCGGTGTCGGCGGCGATCTCATCCAGGACGCGAGTGAAATCCAGTTGAATGGCGCGGAAGGCGGCCTCGTCGTAGCCGATCAGGTCCATCTTGTTCACCGCGACAATGACGTGCCGCACGCGCAGCAGCGAAGCAATATACGCGTGGCGGCGCGATTGAATCAGCACGCCTTTGCTGGCGTCGATCAGCACCACGGCGGCATCGGCGGTCGATGCGCCGGTGGCCATGTTGCGCGTGTACTGCTCGTGACCGGGGGTGTCGGCAATGATGAACTTGCGGCGCGGCGTGGAGAAGTAGCGATAGGCCACGTCGATGGTGATTCCCTGCTCGCGCTCGGCGCGCAGGCCGTCGGTGAGCAGCGCAAAGTCAATCTGCCCCGGCGCAGTGGTGCCCTTGCCTTCGATGGAGCGGACCTGGTCCTCGTAGACCGATTGCGTGTCGTAGAGCAGGCGGCCGATCAGCGTGGATTTGCCGTCGTCTACGCTGCCCGCCGTGGAAAAGCGCAGCAGGTCCTTTTCTCGCTCTTCAGCGAGATATTCGTTGACTGAAAAAGGTGTTTCTGTAAGTGTGGCCAATTGGGAGCCTCGAATTCAATCTTGTTGTGCTGCGGGTCTTTCCGCAGGGGCTAAAGCCCGACGTTTGTTTTGCGGCAATTGCGGCACGACTCAAGTCGTGCCCTGATACAAAGCCAAGGATAAGAACTGATTTCGTCGCTCTTCACTCCCTGGTCCCTTGTACCTAAAAATATCCTTCGCGCTTTTTGATCTCCATCGACCCTTCCTGGTCGTGGTCAATGGCGCGATTGGCGCGCTCCGAGGAGCGGAATTGCAGCAGCTCGGCAATGATCTTGGGCAGCGTGTCGGCGTCGGAGCGGATGGCTCCGGTGCATGGGCTGCAACCCAGCGAACGCAACCGCGACTTGACCATCTGGGGTTGCTCGCCGGGACGCGCGACAAAGGCCTGCTCGATGGGCAGAAGAGCATCGCCGCGCACATACATGGGGCGCTCTTTGGCAAAGTACAGATCGACGACGGGTATGTTTTCCTCGTGGATATACTGCCAGACGTCCATCTCCGTCCAGTTGGAGAGCGGAAAGACGCGGATGCTTTCGCCGGGATGGACGCGGGCGTTGTAGAGATTCCACAACTCGGGGCGCTGATTCTTGGGGTCCCATTGACCGGCCGCGTCGCGGAAGGAGTAGATGCGCTCTTTGGCGCGGGATTTTTCTTCATCGCGCCGCGCGCCGCCAAAGGCCGCGTCGAAGTTGTAGTGGCGCAGCCCGTCCAGCAGCGCCTGGGTCTTCAGCAACCCGCAACAACGCTTGGTGTCCAGCACAATCGGATTGGTTCCGGCGGCGATAGCCTGTTCATTGCGCCAGACAAGCAACTCCGCACCCACCGACCGGGCCATTGCATCGCGGAAGGTGAGCATCTCGGCAAATTTGAAGCCGGTGTCCACGTGCAGCAGCGGAAAGGGAATCGGCGCGGGGTAGAAGGCCTTCTGCGCAAGCCGCAGCATGACCGATGAGTCCTTGCCGATGGAGTAAAGCATGACCGGCCGCTCGAACTCGCTGGCCACCTCGCGCAGGATGTGAATGCTCTCCGCCTCCAGCAGGCGCAGATGGCTCAGACGCGGCGTGCTGGCGGGCGATGAAGAGACAGGGATGGCTTCGGCGACTGTCATACGGGACCTCTTTCATTGGATGCTTTGAACGGAAGGCCGATGCACAAGCCGCAGACACCGGCGATTTTGATTCGGGTGTCGTCTGCTGAATTGCTCAAGGGAATCAGAGACTAGCTCAACCACCGGTCGGGAATCATCGACAGGCAACAACAGGAGCGGCATTGGAAGGCGCGGTTCACGTGTACTTTTACTTTATCAGCTAATCCGGACGGATTCAATCCGGATTAACTGATTCGAGGATTCGATGCAATGAGAACCAGTCTGGATGCGAACTGCGCTTTAACTACTTCTTTCCGTTGTCTTTGAAGTTCAGGGCAAAGTAGTAGTAGGTGTACGAGTGGCTGGTGGTCACATTCGTCAGGAACTGGCCGCCGCCGAAGTAGCCAATGCCTCCGCCCAGGTTGAAGTGCTTATTGAGTTCATACCAGGAGTAGCCATCGACTTCAGCGCCCACATGGCGGCCGTGGTCGGTCTTGTTGGTCACGATCGCACTGCCCGAAGTATTGTAGATCGAGTCCAGCGCATCGGCCGCCCAAAAGTCCAGCCCCTGCGCCGTGAGGGTGAGCCGGCGATGGGGCTCAATGGTTGTGCCCGCGCGCACCGCCTCAATGTTCTGCCAGCCGAAGAGGTCGGTAATGCCAAAGCGGTCGTGAGCTGTCGGATAGATGGTGTCGAAGGTGGTGTGGGTTGCGTTCTGCGCCGGATTGCTGTTGCCCGTGGCGTAGTCAAACTGCGTAAAGACGCGCGGCTTGGCCGCAACATTGAGGAACTGGTAGGCTGCGCCTGCCTCCGCTGCCGAGGCTCGAATCGACTGCGCTCCCACCGTGCCGGTTTCAATAATCACTTCGCCCCCGTAATCGAGCGCCGTGTGGGCTTGCGCCTTGAAGCGCATGCCAAAAGCCTTCTCGTCTTCCTTGCCGGTGGTCTTGGCCTTGGCGGCTTCCACGACCTCTGCCGGCTGCACGCGCCACAGGAAGAACGGCTCAAGGCTCGAGTGCGGCACCAGTTCGTCGATGCGGCCGTAGGCTCCGTAGATGTTGTTGCCATCCTGATGCGGGCTCACGCCAAAGGCCTGCGGCACCACGGCCGAGGCGGCGAAGAGGCCCAGATGCTCGCGCTTCGCGTTCAGGTTCACGACCGCCGCATCGTAGGAGCGGCCCTGATTGCGCCACTCGGAGTTGGCGATGATGGTGTTGTTATAGTTGATGAGCTGCCGGCCCACGCGCAGGCTGAACCAGTGCTGGTCGGGCGCGCCGATCTCGGCATAAGCCAGCTTCAGATCCCAGCGAACCGTGTTCGGCGGGCCGATCGGCGGGTTTTGGAAGCCTGAACGGGCGTCCTGCACCTGCGCCGTAACCCGGAACCAACTGGAGGTATGCAGATTCACCTGGAAGCGGAAGCGGTTCAACAGGTAGGAGTCATCGGCATTTGCTTTGAAGCTATTATTGTCGTACGCCTCGTAGCGGAAGCGCTCCTCGCCTTGCAAATCGACCCACTTGGGCAGCTTTGAGTCGAGGTAGGTGAACGGGGCAAAGTCGTGAAAGTCGTAGGGTGCCGGGTTGCCGGTCGTGCGCCAGGCAGGGCCATTCAGGTAACTCAATGGGTTGTTTGCAGGCCCGGCGAGGTATACGCCACCCAAGCCGGAGGTTGCATGTTGCGTGGTGATGTCGTCCTGCGCGGCCAGGGGCAGTTCCGCGGCTATCATAAACAGAAAGAAGACAGCAGAGATCGAGAGCGGCAACCGGCGCGGAAAAGCAGACAAAACAGCAGATAGGGCTTTTTGCACTTTGGATTCTCCTTTGAATTTTGGAAGCTGAAACTGGATATTGGAATCAGGATGGGCTGGGACATTAGGCCTTGGCCCGCATGGTGCGACAGTCTTTTATCGGAAGGCGGGGAGACAACAACAACACCCGCGCAGCGCCGTTCCCGGCCTGTTCAATGCGCGGGCAGAGTCCTCAAGAAGAACTGCAAAGATGGGTAGGAACAGGGACATTCTATGCTCGGAAGATCAATGGGCTTTTGCGTCGAGAAAAGACAAGATCGCGGACCGGCCAGCGGGCGCTAGCGGCAACAACAACACGCGAGTTTGAGCATAATTTTCTGCATTCTGGAGCAACTCAGTCTTAAATCTAAATGAGATTGAATCACCTGTCAATCCAGCATCTTGACTTTCCAGTCACCCGCTCCTACCATTCAGGTATGTCAGGCCGCACTTGTTGTCGCTGCTGTTGTCTGCGTAACGCGCGCGGGTGAGCTGGACCTGAGGCTGAAATCGAAATTCAAGATTCCCCCGATGCCCGCGATCCAGCGATTGCTGACGCGGGTTTTCTGTCTTTGGAGAGATGCAAAATGAGTGAAGTTGTCCCTGTGAAAGAAACCAACGCGCAGCGCTCCGAGCGCCTGAAGAGCGAGAAAAACCCATGGCTGGCCTTTGACGAAGTGCGCGCATTTGCTCGCCAGGGCCGCGCCAGTGTGCTGCCAGAGTGGGCGTCCTTTTACTTCAAGTGGTGGGGTGTCTATACGCAAGGCGACGGCGTCGGGGCCACCGGCGGCAAAGGCGGCGAGGGCATCACCTCGGATTATTTTATGATGCGCATCGGCATCCCCAACGGCATTGTCAGCGCCAAGCAGCTTCGCACCATCGGCGAGCTGGCTATAAAATACGGGCGCAATCTAGCCGACATCACTGTCCGGCAGTGCATTCAGCTTCACTGGCTGACCATCGAATCGCTGCCGGAGATTGTCGATGCCATCTATGCCATCGGCCTCTCGCCCATCGGCGCCTGTGGCGATGTAATGCGCAACGTGACCGGCTGCCCGCTGGCAGGCGTGGCCGCCGATGAGCTGGTGGATGGCTCCGCGCTGGCGGCCGAGATCTCCAAAGAGCTGAGCGGCAATCCGGAGTTCTACAATCTGCCGCGCAAGTTCAAGGTCTGCGTCACCGGCTGCCCCTCGTGGTGCTCTCATCCGGAGATCAACGACATCGCCTTTACGGCCACCCGGCTGGACGGCCAAATCGGCTATTCGCTGCGCGTCGGCGGCGGCCTCTCCAAGGAGCCGCATCTGGCGGTCCGCTTGAACGCCTTTGTGCTGCCCGAGCAAGCCGTTCGCGTGACGCGCGCCGTGACGGAGATCTTCCGCGAGCAGCAAAAGCTGCGCGAGAACCGCGCCCAGGCCCGCATGAAGTACCTCTTCCTGAAGGAAGGCTGGACGCCGGAGAGCTTTCTTGCCGAGCTGCAATCGCGGCTCGATTTCACCCTGCTGCCCGCCGCGCCTGAGCAGGTTCCAGACGACATCTACCGCGACCACGCCGGTATTCACCCGCAGCACAAGCCCGGACTCAGCTCCGTGGGCGCAACCGTCCTGCGCGGGCGGTTGACGGCGGATCAGTTGCTCGCCGCCGCCGAACTGGCGGAGCGCTTTGGCTCCGGCGCGCTGCGCACCACCGTCTCGCAAAACCTGCTTTTCATTGACATTCCCAATTCAAAAACGGCGGAATTGGTGCAGGAGCTGGGCAAGATCGGCCTACAAGTGGAAGGCTCCATGTTCTGGCGCGGAGCCGTCGCCTGCACCGGCACGGAGTTCTGCAAGCTGGCCATCACCGAGACCAAAGGTTTTACCCGCTGGCTGGTGGATGAGCTGGAGGAGCGTCTGCCGGAGTTTGACCAGCAGCTCCGCCTGAATGTCACCGGCTGCCCCAACAGTTGCGGACAGCATTGGATCGCGGACATCGGCATGGAGGGCAAGAAGATCAAGCTGGACGGCAAGTTGACCGACGCCTACTATTTTTGCCTGGGTGGGGCCGTCGGCCAGCACGCGGCAATTGCCCGGCCAGTGGGCTTCCGCTGCCCCGCGCCGCTGGTTCCGGAGGCCATCGAGCGGCTGCTGCGCCACTATCTGGCCACGCGGGAACGGCAAGAAAATCTGCGCGCCTGGTTCCTGCGCCACACCAACGAGGAACTCCGCGCGCATCTGGCAGGAGAGGCCGTCGCGGCTGTCGAGCGCGATCTGCCCACGGCCCCGGTCCCGCACGGCGTGGCCGAGTGAGTTGCAAGCAATGAGCCTGCTGCCCATCTTTCTCAAACTCGACGGACGGCGCGGCCTGGTGGTCGGCGCGGGAGCCGTCGCACTGGAGAAGATCGGCAGCCTGCTCAAAACCGGGTTGCGGCTGCGCGTGGTCGCGCCTGAAGCGAAACCGGAGATCCGTCTGCTCGCGACTGAAGGCCTGATCGAATGGATCGAGCGGCCCTTTGAAAGTGCCGACCTGGACGGCAACTTCGTGGTGATTGCCGCTACGAACTCCGCCGAGGTGAACGCCGCCGTCTATCAAGGAGCGGTTGATCGCGGCATTCTGGCCAACAGCGTGGACGATCCTCCCCACTGCGACTTCTATTTTGGCTCCGTGGTTAGCCGGGGAGCATTGCAGATTGCAATTTCGACCGCCGGCGAAAGTCCTGCGGTAGCGCAGCAACTGCGTCGCGAGATAGACGAGCAACTGCCGCAAGATCTGGGTCCTTGGCTCGAAGAGGTAGGCCGGTTGCGGCGCGAAGTTCTCGCCAATCATCCCCCAGGCGAGGCGCGCAGACTACTGCTGCATGAACTGGCACAGCGCCCGGCCTGCGAAGCGGCTGACTGCCCCGCGCGGCGGCTAGCACTCGACTTCAACCCATTTCGCAAAGAACGCGCAATGGACGGCGCACCCTGCGAAGACGCAGTTCCTTCGACTCCGTTTGTCGCAAAGAACGCGCCAAACTCCGCTCAGGATGACAGCGTTAGGAGTGGAGTAAGCGCGAAAGTCTACCTGGTCGGAGCCGGCCCCGGCGACCCGGAGTTGCTCACCGTCAAGGCTCTACGCCTGCTGCAATCCGCCGATCTGGTGCTGCACGACGAACTGGTCCCAGAGGCGATTCTGGAGCTGGCCTCGCCCACCGCCGAGGTGGTCAACGTCGGCAAGCGCTGCGGCGTGAAGAGCATTACACAGGCGGAGATCAATGCGCGCATGATCGAGCAGGCGCGTGCGGGCCGCTCCGTTCTACGCCTTAAAGGCGGCGATCCGCTGCTCTTTGGCCGCGCCGCCGAGGAGATCGCCGCGCTCGCCGAAGCCGGTGTGGCCTTCGAAATCGTTCCCGGCATCACCGCAGCTTTCGCCGCCGCCGCCGCCCTCGGCTGCTCGCTCACCAGCCGCGCCAGCGCCTCCAGCGTCGTCTTCTCCACCGGCCATCACGCGCTGCCCATGGATCAGGATCAGGCGCCCAAGCCGCGCGAGGAGAACGCGACGCGCGTGGTTTATATGCCGGGCCGCGAGCTGAGCGGGCTGGCGCGGGAATGGCTTGATACGGGCCTACCTGCCGATCTGCCTTGCGCCGTCGTCTCCCACGCCGCGCAGCCCGATGAAGAGGTTTATCTCACCACACTCGGCGCGCTTGGCGATGATCCACCCGCGCTCGCGCCCAGCCTGCTGATCGCCGGATGGGCGCTGCGCGAGTCAACAATCAAAACGAGAACCGCCCGCTGAGTTCCAGATTCCGCGGCCCCGCACCTTCGGCAGTTTGCAGCGCGGTGATTGTTCCAAAGCTGCCTGTCGCATCCACTTGCATATTGGGCGGCTCATAGTTGCGATGGTTAAGGACGTTCGCCGCCGCAATGCCTAGCTCGAATTTGCGCTGCCCGCCGAGCAGAATCCCCTTCGCCAGCGAAAGCGAAAAGTTGCTAGTTCCGGGGCCGACCACGCTGCCTACGCCCGCCGTGCCGAAGGTGCCGCGATTGGCTGCGGGAACGGCAAAGGCCGCTGGATTGAGCCACTGGCTAGAGGTGCGCGGCGACGCATACAGGCTCACACCCGGCACAATATCGGCGCGAGTAATCGTCTCGGTGCTCAGAATGTTTGTGCCCGCCGGATCGGTGCTGGATTCATACGGGGTCAGGAACGGGCCGGTCTGCGCGATGGCCACTCCGCTCAGTTGCCAACCGCCCGCCACGGCATTCACCAGACCACCCTTTTGCAGCCAGCGCTGGCCGTGGCCGAAGGGCAGAGCATAGAGCCAGGAAGCCAGCAAGCGCTGCCGCCGGTCGTAGATCACGTTGCCGTAGTCCAGGCGCGGATGGAAGCGGTCGGTCAGGAAGCTGCCTCCAGCCACAGCGAAAGCCGTCGGCGTGGCGCCGCCCGCGTTGGAAAGGTCGCGCGTAAAACTATAGCTGGCGTCGAGGGTGAGATTCTTTCCGCTGTGGCGTGAAACTTCCACAACGCCGCTATTGTAGTTGCTCTCCGCGGCATTCACCACGCTCTGGATCACCGCCCACTCCGGAAAAGGTTTGTTGGCCGAGGCCACCGTATAGCCCGCCGTGTTGGCAGGAACCTGGTTCAGATCGACCATCGCTTCAAGATTCGCGCCATGGCTGCCAGTGTACGAGACCCGCGCTCCGAAGCCGTGCCCCAAGTCGCGCTCCAGCGTCAGATTCCACTGCTGCACGGATGGATCCTTGTAGTGGATCGGATAGGCATAATCGAAGTTGGCCGTACCGCTGCTGCTGGCTCCTGCATTGAAGGGATTGGCAAAGGAGAGCAGCGGCGTGACGCCATCCGTGTCGTAGTCCTGATTGTACGTTCCCACATAACTGGCGTGCGCCGCCCAGCCGGAGACAAGCGAAAAGCCCAGCGGCGTCTCCAGGAAGCGTCCCCAGCCGCCACGCAAAACCGTCTTGTCGTTGCCGAAGAGTCTCCACGCAAAGCCCAGCCGTGGACCCCAGTCGGTCTTGTCCGTGTAGCGCAGCGATCTGGGAATTCCAGCCTGCGCGGCGGTGATAATCGGCATGGGTGCTATTGATGCGGCCAGCTCCGAAGAGGTGTAGGTCAGTGCCTGTGCGTTGGGCGCAACCACTGCCCCGGTCACATTCTGGCCGTTCACGCTGGTCACCACATCGGGGTCGAAGGTTGCCGTGTTGTAGTTGGTGTCGCGGATGGGCGGATGCAGTTCATAGCGCAGCCCGAAGTTAAAGGTCAGGCGGCTGGTGACCTTCCAATCGTCCTGCCCATAAAATGCATAGGAGTAACCCAGACCGTTCATGATCGGATTATTGGTGGAACTGACTTCGGTATAATCCGGCGAACTCAACAGAAACTGCGCAAATGGAGCATTGAGTGCGCAGTTATTTACCCATTCATTGTTGACATAGGTAAGGCAACCAGAGGCTTTTCCGCCGGCAATTGCCGCGCTCACATCCGCCGAGCCATCAAAAACATACCAGCCGGAGCGATAGTTGCCATAAACGTTTTCGTCGTGGTCGCTGATGCGCTTGAAGTCCGCGCCGAATTTGAAGGTGTGCTTGCCGTGCGTCCAGGTCAGGTTGTCCAGCGCCTGGATAATCTGCCCGCGCTGCATTCCAGGGTTGCCCGCGCCGGTGGAGAGGTAGCCGTTGATCAGCACCTGTGGCGCCTCCGGCCATTGCAAATCCGGCTGCGGAACCGTCAGGCCGGTTGCGGTGAGCAGCGCGGAGGTCGAGTAGCTCTGATTCTCCGAGGTATGCTGCGCGTTATAGCCGGCACGGAACTCATTCATCAGCGTGTTCGAGAAGATGTAGTTGTGCGCGAAGGTCAGCCCCTCGTCGATCTCCGGCGTGTTATACCCGCCTTGCAGCGGGCTGCCCGCCTCGGCGCAATACGAAAAAGTGCAGGAAGCCATCGGCGCGGTAATCACCTGCCGATTCTTATAAGAGAAGCGCGCGAAGATCGTCTGCTTGTCAGAGATGATGTGGTCCAGCCGGATGTCGCCTTGATTGGAGCTGATCGGCGCGCGAAAGTTGGTTTGGTAGTTATTCGCAATCAAGCTCGGATCACCGTAATTCGGCGTCGGCATCAGCGCGGTCATGATCTGCGCGGAGATCGGATTCACCGGCACATTCGCCGGATCAACCGGCGTCAACCCATCCGGTTGATAGATCGCCGTAACGCCCTGGCCGGTCAGATAATCGGTCAAATCCCCCGCGCGCATCGCCATCGACGGCACGCTCAGCAGCAGAGGAGTCTCTCGCGGCAGCCGCAACGCTTCAAAGCTGGCGAAGAAAAAGCTCTTGTCGATATGCAGGCGCGGCAGCGTAATTGGCCCGCCCAGCGTCCCGCCAAAGTCGTTCATGATGATGCGCGGCTTGGTATTCGAGAAGGCGTCGTTCGCGTTGAAGACTGTGTTCTCGTGGTTCTCAAAGGCCCCGCCGTGAAAATGGATCGTCCCCGCCTTGGAGACTGTCGTAATATCCGCCACGCCGCTGAACTCGGCATTGTTATTCGACTCCGAGACGCGGATCTCCTCGATCGAATTGAAGGACGGAAACATCTCGTTCACCGGCCCGGAGTACTCCACGCCCACGCTCGATATGCCGTCGATGGTCACGCTCAGCAGCGCCGCCGTTGTCCCACTCACGTCCAGATTGCCGGTATCGTCCGTCTGCACGCCGGCTTCGGTAGTCAGCGTCGAGATCGGGCTGGTCGAGCCGGTCGAGCGCGAGTAAATCGCCACCGGCAGCTCCACCAGCTCGTCGCCCACCTTGGTCTCGGCCAGGTTCGAAACGTCAGTCGAGATCACCGCCAGAGCCGTGTCCAGCACCTCTACCGTCTGCGTCTCGCTCTTCGGCTTCAGCACAAAATCCACGCGCCGCACCTCGCGCGCCGTCAAGCCAATCTCTTTCACGCTCGCCGTCTGGAAGCCCGGCTGCGCAACGGTCAGCGTGTACTTGTCCATCTCCAGATTTTTGAAGGCGAAGCCGCCCGTCGAGTCCGTCTGCACCGTGCGCGTGGCCGCCGTACCGCAATTGACCAGCGTCACCGGCGCGCCGACCACCACCGCGCCACTTGTATCACTGACCGTGCCAACGATGGCGCCAAAGGTCGATTGAGCTGCCAGAGGCGCACAGGCTTCCGCAGCGATTAGACAGATGAAAACAACCCACGCGACAAGATCGCCGCGCCGGAAGGCAGGGAAAAAGAAAGAACCCATTCGGTACCCTTTCCGAGTAAATGAAGGATTCGCGAACTGGTTTCGCGTGGTTTTTGTGAGGTCTTCTTGGCAGAAATGAGCCGCCTGCGACGAGGCGCTCGCGAACTCATATTTATTATATTTAATTTTCTCGCCCGCCCCGACCCCACTCCTCTTCGCTGCGGAAAAGAAGGTACAAAATCCCCGCCGCCTTGTTCAGCCTCCTTCCTGGATCTCCGCGAGAAGGCGCGCCTCGATCATCCCCGCAACCCTAAGTTATGATCCCATTCCGCGCTTGACACATCCCCGATATACGGGTTCTAATGGACCCACCTCGTATTGGAAGAGATTTCCCCTTTCCAAATCAGCGCGGGCCACACACCATTTCCCCTACATGAGGAGATCCCCCATGAATCTTCGCCAAGCCGCATCCTTCGCTACAGCAGTCGCCTTCATTTTGTTGGCCTTCACCTCCATTGCTCAGGCCGGTTCGTTTTCCTCCGTGATTGTCTACGGCGACAGCCTCTCCGACAACGGAAACCTTTACGGCTTTACCGGACAGCCTATCTCGCCGCCCTATTACGACGGCCGCTTTTCCAACGGCCCCGTCACCGTCGAGCGGCTCGCCGCTTCGCTGGGCGCCCCGCTGGTTGACTTTGCCTGGGGCGGCGCCACCACTGGAATAGGAAACTACGGCGACGGGGGCACTCCGACCATCAGTGGAGCCGATGGCTTGCCCGGAATGCTCGCCGAGTTGGCGGGTTCCAGTGCCTATTTGACTCCTTCAAATTTGCAAAACTCGCTGGTTGTTGTCTGGGGCGGACCCGATGACTATCTCACAGGCGGCTCTACAACCCAAGCCGTGGGCGACATCGATTATCTCGTCGCCACGCTTGAAGCAGATGGCGCAACGCACATCCTGGTTCCCGGAATGCCTGATCTTGGATTGACGCCTAATTATTATGGAGATTCCGGGGCTACAGAGTATAGCCTGCTCTTCAATGCGCAGTTGCAGGCCAGTCTTGGCGCTGGCGCAACCTACGTTGACACCTTCGGCCTGATGCATCAAATTGTCAACAACCCCTCGGCCTACGGGCTAACCAATGTGACAACCCCTTGTTTCAATGGTGCGACCGTCTGCGCCGATCCCAGTCAATATCTCTTCTGGGACGGCTTTCACCCCACCACAACTGTCGACGCGATTGTGGCTCAAGACTTTCAAGAGAACATCACGCCCGAACCCTCCTCGATCCTGATGCTGGGCACCGGGATTGCCGGACTGGCTGGCCTTCTCCGCAGACGCAGATCCGCCTAATGCTACAGTTGTGGATAGGGAATTAGGGAGCGAGCGGGGGCGTGGGGTACCCTGATGAGTGTTAGTTTGCAAGGCCTTCCGGCCTGGGCCTTTGCCTGTTTCCATCCGAAAACTCACGGCCTGCTTGCGGTTCTTCCACGCGCAGAACGCAACAGTTCTCATCGATGTAAAAGTATTATTTGAAGGCCCCCTATTACTAGAAAAAGAAGCCGGTGTTCTTAGGATGGTGGTTGCTCTTGATCCTGGACGATTTATCACTAAGATCGTCGTAGGCCCAAGAGAAGAGCCTTGGGTTGCAAAGCTGTTCGAAAATGTTTTTGAACAAATATAGTCTAAACATCAAATTATCTGTTTCAAATCGTGTAACGCCACGATGATTCCACTCCTTTCCGATAATCGCACTTACTCTTACAAGATCGCCTCAAGCCCCTTGCTGCGGATGACGTTGAGCAGGGCGAGGGCCAGGCCTTTGGGCTGCTTGGTTCCGCGCTCCAATTGGGAAATGCAGCCTGTGCTCAGATTGAGAGTGCGGGCGAAGGCGGCTTGGCTCATCTTGGCGCGCTCCCGCAGGCTGCGAATCTCTTCGCCCTGGATCGGTTGGGCCGTGGGAAGCGGCTGCGGGCCGAGCAGTCGGACAGTGATTTTCTCATAGGTTGATGTGTTCATAAGTCCGCTGTGAAGTTGGTCGCTGGCCATTTCGAGAATTGCCTCGGACAGTTTGCTAAGTTTCTTTGTCATCTTCGATCTCCTGGAGATTACCGGCTTCAATCTCGTTTCGAATCTTCACGGTATCGGCGGCAAGCCAGTTTTTGGCGAGTTCCCGAAGAAACACCAACTCATCCAAGCTAATATTCTCCTGTTCGTTTTTGGCGAAACCAAACAAGAAGACGGCCCGACGCTTTGCACGATCGGCCACAATCACGCGAAACCCGCCAGATCGGCCCTGCCCTTGCTGGGCGACGCGCTGCTTGATGAGTCCTCCACCCAAATCGGCGTCGACCAGACCTTGTTCGGCCCGTTCGATGGCTTTGCGCAAACCCTATCCGCGATCTTCTCCAGTCGTGCGAAGCGCGCGAACCACCTCGTCTTGAAGACTTGCATGAGCTTACCTGACACTATGAACTACAGCACAGAATCCGCCGTCCCTAAGGGACTCCGGATAAATGATTGGTTGATCCTTCCCCACCGTTGAAACGGTGGGCTAATAAACAGTGCGCCTACGGCGCGGGCGACTGTTTGCCGTTGGCGATTTACGCTTGTACCCTTGCTGTGCAATCATTGTTCCGGCTTCAAATTCACATTCGGTTGGTAATTGCATGAGCATTCGTCTGTCTGATGGCACTGAAATTCCCATTGAGATGCACAAGATCCGCGTTGTGCAAAAAGTTCATTTAGCCCCGGCCCGCGAGCGGCTCCAGGCAATGGAAGCCGCGGGCTACAACACATTTCTGCTTCGCACCCGCGACATTTTCATGGATATGTTGACCGACAGCGGCACCAATGCCATGAGCGACAATCAGCAGTCCGCCATGCTGCTGGCCGATGACGCTTATGCCGGCTCGGACAGCTTTTACAAGCTGGCTGACGCGGTCAAGGAGATTCTCGGCTATGAGTATCTGCTGCCGGCTCATCAGGGCCGCGCTTGCGAGCACCTGCTGGCCAAGGCCTTCATCACGCCCGGTACATTCATCCCGATGAACTACCACTTCACCACTACCAAGGCGCATTTCAATCTGATGGGCGCGACCGTCCTGGAGCTGTTCGGACCGGAAGCTCTCATTACGGAGAGCAGCGATCCTTTCAAGGGCAACATGGACCTTGGCCGCTTGAAGGCCGCGATCGACGAACATGGCGCAGCCAAGATTCCTTTTGTGCGTATGGAAGCGACCACTAACCTGATCGGCGGCCAGCCGTTTTCGATGGCCAACCTGCGTGCGATCAAGGAGATGATTGCGCCGCTGAATATTCCGCTGGTGCTGGATGCCAGCCTGATCTCGGAAAACGCTTATTTTATCCGCCAGCGCGAGGCCGGATACGCGGATAAGACGATCAAGGAAATCGTCCTGGAAATGATGGGGATCGCCGATCTCTGTTATCTCTCTGGGCGCAAGAGCTGCATGGTGCGCGGCGGCCTGATTGCCACCAACCGCAAGGATCTGGATGCGGCCATCCGCCCTTGGCTGCCGGTCTACGAGGGCTTCTATACCTACGGCGGAATGTCCTCCAAGGAGATCGAAGCAATGGCCGTCGGCATGCGCGAGATGACGGAGCTCGAAATTGCAGGCTCCTCGGCCGACGCCATCAAATTCTTTATCGACCGTCTGCTGGAAAAAGGGGTTCCCGTGGTCACGCCTGCGGGTGGCCTAGCGGCCCATCTCGACGCCATGCGCTTTATCCCGCATGTTCCGCAGACCGAATATCCAGCGGGCGCTCTGGCTGCGGCGGCGTTCATCGTCTCAGGCATCCGCGGCATGGAGCGGGGAACCATCTCCATGGACCGCGATGAGCAGGGCAACGACGTGCCTTCGGATATCGAACTGCTGCGCTTGGCGGTTCCGCGGCGCGTCTTCACGATGTCTCACTTCTTGTATGCAACGGATCGGATGAAGTGGCTTCTCGAACATCGTGAGATGATTGGCGGCCTGGAGTTTTATGAAGAGCCGCCCATTTTGCGCTTCTTCGGTGGACGCCTTAAACCCAAGAACAATTGGGGCGCAAAGCTGGCGGCGGCATTCGAGAAGGACTTCGGACCGGAGTGTTAGTTGCATCCCGCGCATCATCCGAATTCGGTTGTGCGATGCCGGAAGATCGGGCAATCGACAGCAACCATCATAAGCAAAAAGGCTCATCCTCGCGATGAGCCTTTTTGCTTGAGCGGAAGGATGCTAAACCTGCGTGGAGTCGTTGGGACTCTTCTGGTCGTTATCTTCCCGCGGGGGCCGCGTCGCTTTCATTATGATGAAGTAAGTCAGGATGCCTGCCAGCGACGCCCCAACTCGCGGATTGCCTACGCTGCATGAGTTCTTTGCGCCGGGGGGGATGCTGGCGCAGTCGGCGCTGCCGTATGAGTACCGGCCGGGGCAGTTGGAGATGGCGCGGGCGGTGGAGAGGGCGCTGGGGGAGCGGCGGCATCTGATTGTCGAAGCGGGGACGGGCACGGGCAAGACGCTGGCCTACCTGCTGCCTGCGCTGCGGACCGGGCAGCGGGTGATCATCTCAACGGGCACGAAGGCACTGCAGGATCAGCTCTACTTTCGGGATGTGCCATTTCTGGAGACGCTGCTGGGCGGGCTGCGGGTCTGCTACATGAAGGGACGGGCCAACTACCTCTGTCGCCACAAGCTAGCCGCTCTTCGCTCGCAGCCGATCCTGTCGGGCCTGAAGGAGATCGACCAATACCGGCAGATCAGCGAGTGGGAGCAGCTGACCGAGACGGGCGACCGTGCGGAGCTATCTGGAATGCCGGAGTCGAGCGCGCTGTGGGCCAAGCTGGATGCGCGGACTGAGGCCTGCCTGGGCACAACCTGCCCGGATTACAGGCGCTGCTTCATTACCGAGATGCGGCGCACGGCGCTTGAGTCGGACATCATCATCGTCAACCACCATCTCTTCTTTGCCGACATCGCGGTCAAGCGCGAGGCCGGAGGCGCGCCCGACGCCGGCATTCTGCCCGAAGCCGCGGCGGTGATCTTCGACGAGGCGCATGAGCTGGAGGATGTTGCTTCGAGTTACTTCGGGCTTTCGGTGAGCAATATCCGCTTTGAGGAGCTGGCCCGGGATACCGATACACTGCTGCGTGGCAAAGAGGGCGCGGAGAGCCTGCCGGCTGTGACCGCGCAGCTGCGCGAGCGGGCGCGGATGTTCTTTGCGGGGTTGCCACTGGCGGGAGACGGACGGCAGCCGTTTGTGGGGCGCGAGGAGTTTCTGGAGACGCAGGGCGACTTATACATGGCCGTGCGCGCCACGCTGCAGCGGATGGAAGCTGAGATGGGCGGAATGACGGAGGTGGACGAAGCACCAGGGCTGCGCAAGCGCGTGCAGCGGCTGCGCTCGGAACTGGAGTTTCTGCTGGAGTCGAGCGCCCATAACATGGTTTATTGGATGGAGCGGCGCGTGGCTATTGGTAACTCGCAAGATAGGTCTGCTCCACGCGCATTCCGGCCGCAGTCGCGGACAACTTTCCTACAAGCTACGCCGATTGATGTTTCGGAGTTACTCTTCGAGTTAGTCTTCGATCAGATTCCTACGGTAGTTCTTACATCGGCAACGCTAACCGTGCAAGGCGGCTTCGAGCATATTCGCAAGCGGCTAGGATTGAGCGAGGCGCGGGAGTTAGTGGTGCCCTCGCACTTCAAATATGGCGAACAGGCGCTGCTCTATCTTCCGCCGGAGATGCCCGATCCGCGCGAGCCGGAGTTTCCGGAGGCCGCGGCGCGCTGCATTCAGCGCGTGCTGGAACTCTCGCGCGGGCGCGCCTTCTGCCTCTTCACGAGTTATGCGCAGATGCGTGAGTTATACGAGCGGCTGTTACCGGTGATGGATTTTCCCATCCTGCTGCACGGAACCGCGCCGCGCAAGGCGCTGCTGGAGCAGTTTCGCGCGACGCCCAACGCGGTGCTCTTTGGCACATCGAGCTTCTGGCAAGGCGTGGACGTGCAGGGCGAAGCGCTGAGCTGCGTAATTATTGACCGCTTGCCTTTTGCCGTGCCCAGCGATCCGGTGGTTTCCGCGCGCATGAAGGCGATTGAAGAAAACGGCGGAAAGCCATTCTTTGACTACCAGGTTCCTTCGGCGGTGCTGACGCTGAAGCAGGGCTTTGGTCGGTTGATCCGCTCGCTGGAGGATCGCGGCGTCCTGGTGCTGCTGGATCCGCGCGTGCGCACCAAGCGCTACGGACAGACCTTTCTGGCCAGCTTGCCGCCGTATCGAATGACCGAGACGATCACCGATGTGGAGGAGTTTTTCGGCGCGGCGGCACCTGCGGTGCGGCCACCTGCTCGCTCTTCGCTCGCATAAGGTTCGTAGTCTTTCACCCATTCCGCGATAAAACTGCGGAAAGGATGGGGCAACCGGCAACGCGAAATCGATCTCAGCGAGAGTACAATTCATTACGGGAAATTAATTTCAAATTTGGACGTGTTCCAATGCCAATACCAGACTTTCAAACAGTGATGCTGCCACTTCTCAGGCTAGCAGCGGAAAAAGAGTGGCGAATCTCAGATGCTGTGGAACACCTATCCAACGGTTACGATCTTTCTGAGGAAGAACGAGAGGCGGTTCTTCCATCAGGACGCCAGACAATATTCAGAAACCGTGTGGCCTGGGCAAAATCCTACCTCATCAAGGCTGGCTTGCTTAACCCAACAAAGCGTGGATATTTTTGTATTACAGATCAAGGAAGAACCGTACTTTCCAACCCTCCTGATCGCATTACTATCAAATTTCTGAGCCAATTTCCCGAGTTTGAACTATTCAGAAAAACAAATGAACAAACAAATGAATCAGAAGAGCACCTGACTAATTTGACACACGATTCATCACTTACTCCTGATGAAACTATCCGAAATGCTCACGCACTTCTTGAACAGGAACTTGCTGATGAATTGCTGGTGAGGATACGTTCTGGCAGTCCAGCTTTTTTTGAAAGCCTTGTTGTACGCCTTCTCATCGCAATGGGTTATGGAGGCGCGACTTCTGAAACTGAAATCAAGAAATCTCTTGTGGGTGGAACAGGAGACGGTGGAGTCGATGGCGTCATAGATCAAGATATACTGGGCTTGGATAGAATCTATGTTCAGGCAAAAAGATACGCAGATGGAAACAATGTCGGTGCGAGCGCAATACGAGAGTTTTTCGGAAGTCTTGACCGGTTCAAAGCCAGTAAAGGATTGTTTGTTACCGCATCAACTTATACCGATTCAGCCCGCAAAGAAGCTTCCCAACTAAGTAAACGACTTGTTCTTGTTGATGGTGGTCAATTAACTCGCCTAATGATTCGCCACAATGTCGGATGCCGGGTAGAAGAGACGCTCGAAATCAAAAAAATCGATGAAGAATTCTTTGAATGAAGCAATACTATTCTTTTTTAAAACATGGTTTTGCATTGAGGTTTTTGTCAGAAAGGCATTTTTTCCTCAGCAGCCTATGGCGAGAATCGAAAATGTCGAAAAAACCGTCCCTTAGGGGCTAAAGCCCACCTACTTATCTTTCGTTTGCGGCACGGCTGAAGCCATGCCCGGACGCTTCTGGACTCGTAATCGAGCTATTCAGCAGCAGAACAAAAAGCAACCGCAGGTCCTTCGACTCCCCCCGCTCCCTACCCCAGCAAACAAAGACCGTTCGCAGGGGACGCCGGTGCGCCTCGGTCACTCAGGATGACAGGGTGTTGGAGGTGCGGAGCTTCGGTCGCTTGGGATGACAGGTAAGCGTTTGATTTTATATGGTGGGCCTGCAGGGATTCGAACCCCGAACCAAGGGATTATGAGTCCCCTGCTCTAACCGTTGAGCTACAGGCCCCTAAACTACTTATAACTTAGTGCAAATGAATCAGATAATGAAATCGAGCAAAAGGTGCATTCTACGCCGGCTTTGAGGTATGTCGCCATTTTTAACCTTCATGCACCTCTGTGGCATCCATGAAATTCTAACCATGAACATCATCACAGCCGGACTGGAATCAATTGGTTGAGCCGCACTTCAGGCCAAAACCAAACCCATTAACTTGCGAACAAGCTGCCCTTTCTGCAACATCCTCAAGCAGTGCCTACCTCATTTTATTATCGCACACTTCCTGGTCTTTAACCTCATATAATGCTTTCACATAGCTGTGAGCGGCCACACTCTGCGAGCCGAAGAACGACAAGTTGGCCACGAATATTCAGCGAAGCACGCGCATTACACAGCTCACACCTTTGAATATCTGTGGCTCTAGTATCAACGCACGTCCTACCGCGGTGCCAGCGATAGTTCCCTTGGAATAGAGAGACCGAAAATGTTCTATTTCACCGTCTGTATAGGTTCTTACCAGAGGGTCGTCAAATTGATCCGGCCGGGAGAACCAGAGCGATTTCTGCTCGATAAGATGCAGAAACCTAGCGAAATCCATGTATCGCTATAGAATCGAATAATCTGGCGGGAGGGTCAATTCAGAATGCGGTTCATAAGGCATAGTCTTTTTTATCCTTCATTCAGATGAATTTAATTCCCGTAAAGTCCTTGAGCGGCGAGAAAATGTAGCACCTGAACCTACTATTATAATATTAAAAACCAAAACAAGCTAAAAAGCCATGCCTGAAGGCATGGCTTTTTGCTTGAAATAATTGCCGGCGATCACCTAATCTCCCACACAGTTACCCGTGCAGTACCATCGGCCCAGCGAGGCTTAACTTCCGTGTTCGGGATGGGAACGGGTGATCCCTCGCAGTATGGTCACCGGCAAACTTGATGGCGCTTGGCGGGTGGTTGCCCGCAGCCTATTCGCGGCGTCTAGTTTGTCCCGGATGGTTTCTCCCGGGCCGAGTAGGAACGCGAAATGCAATCTGGCGCCAAAAACTTTGCTCGTGTTGAGCGTTTCACAACGAAATTGATTGGATTTACAAGGCTTGCAAGAAGAAAGTCCGCTTTACTGCGCGGAGTTAATTCTATGGACAAGCCGAACGGGCGATTAGTACTGGTAAGCTTCACGCATTACTGCGCTTTCACGCCCAGCCTATCAACCAAGTGGTCTTCTTGGGCCCTTCAGGGAGATCTCATCTTGGAGCGTGCTTCCCGCTTATATGCATTCAGCGGTTATCACAACCGAACTTCGCTACCCAGCCATGCCCTTGGCAGGACAACTGGAACACAAGAGGTTCGTCCATCCCGGTCCTCTCGTACTAAGGACAGCCCTCCTCAAATCTCCTACGCCCACAGCAGATAGGGACCGAACTGTCTCGCGACGTTCTGAACCCAGCTCACGTACCGCTTTAATAGGCGAACAGCCTAACCCTTGGAACCTTCTACAGCTCCAGGATGCGATGAGCCGACATCGAGGTGCCAAACCAATGCGTCGATATGAACTCTTGGCATTGATCAGCCTGTTATCCCCGGCGTACCTTTTATCCGTTGAGCGATGGCCCTTCCATACAGAACCACCGGATCACTAAAGCCTACTTTCGTACCTGCTCGACTTGTAGGTCTCACAGTTAACCACTCTTATGCTTTTGCACTCGACGACTGATTTCCAAACAGTCTGAGAGTAGCTTCGCGCGCCTCCGTTACAATTTAGGAGGCGACCGCCCCAGTCAAACTACCCGCCTAACTATGTCCCTCTCCCGGATTACGGGAGTAGGTTAGAGTCACAACTATCGCAGGGTGGTATCTCACCGTTGGCTCCGCCAAGTCCAAAAACCTGGCATCAAAGCCTCCCACCTATCCTGCGCAGCGAGAATCATAACCCATAGTTAAGTTGTAGTAAAGGTGCACGGGGTCTTTCCGTCTAGCTGCGGGTAACCGGCATCTTCACCGGTACTACAAGTTCGCCGAGCAACTCGTTAAGACAGTCGAACGATCGTTACACCATTCGTGCAGGTCGGAACTTACCCGACAAGGAATTTCGCTACCTTAGGACCGTTATAGTTACGGCCGCCGTTCACCGGGGCTTCAATTCAAAGCTTCGCCTTGCGGCTAACCTCTCCTTTTAACCTTCCGGCACCGGGCAGGTGTCAGCCCCTATACGTCGTTTTCGACTTAGCAGAGACCTGTGTTTTTGTTAAACAGTCGCCGTTCGCGCTTCACTGCGGCCCGCTTGCGCGGGCGCTCCTTCTCCCGAAGTTACGGAGCCAATTTGCCGAGTTCCTTAACGAGCCTTCACTCGAGCGCCTTTGGATATTCTCCTCGTCTACCTGTGTCGGTTTGGGGTACGGTTCCCTTTGTTCTCCTTAGAGGATTTTCTCGGCAGCGTGGAATCAGCATCTTATGCCCCATACGGGGCTCCGACGCACCTCACTGTTAAGACTCGACGGATTTGCCTATCGAATCCAGCTTACGTGCGCCAACCGCTATAGCCATAGCACGGCCTGCTTATCCTTCTGCGTCACCCCATCGTCAAACGAACATTGGGAGGAACGGAATATTAACCGTCTGTCCATCGGCTACGCCTTTCGGCCTCACCTTAGGGACCGCCTAACCCTGAGCGGATTAACCTTCCTCAGGAAACCTTAGACTTTCGGCGCGGAGGGTTCTCACCTCCGTTATCGCTACTTATGCCGGCAGGGTCTCTTCGCAACGCTCCACCAGTCTTCTCAGTCTGGCTTCACTGCTGTTGAGAATGCTCTCCTACCACGCGTATCTTAAGATACGCATTCGCTGCTTCGGTGTACAGTTTTAGCCCCGTTGTATTGTCGGCACCGGACCGCTTGACCAGTGAGCTATTACGCTTTCTTTAAAGGATGGCTGCTTCTAAGCCAACCTCCTGGCTGTCTGAGCGTTCCGACTTCCTTTCCCACTTAACTGTAACTTTGGGACCTTAGCAGGCGATCTGGGCTGTTTCCCTCTCGACGATGACGCTTAGCCGCCACCGTCTGACTCCCGGATATGTTGTCACTGGCATTCGCAGTTTGGTTGGATTCAGTAAGCCGGAAAGCCCCCTAGTCCATCCATCTCTCTACCACCAGTGCAATTCGTCCGAGGCTAGCCCTAAAGCTATTTCGGAGAGAACGAGCTATCACGGAATTTGATTAGCCTTTCACCCCTACCCACAGCTCATCCGAGCTTTTTTCAACAAACACCGGTTCGGTCCTCCAGTGGGTGTTACCCCACCTTCAACCTGGCCATGGGTAGATCATCCCGCTTCGCGTCTATTCCTGCCAACTGAACGCCCTGTTCAGACTCGCTTTCGCTTCGGCTCGCTTACGCTTAACCTTGCTGACAAGAATAACTAGCCGGCTCATTATGCAATAGGCACGCGGTCAGGCATTCTCCTTGCGGAGCATAGCCCTCCCACTGCTTGTAGGCACACGGTTTCAGGTACTTTGCACTCCCCTCGACGGGGTTCTTTTCGCCTTTCCCTCACGGTACTGGTTCACTATCGGTCAGAGACGAGTATTTAGCCTTACGGGATGGTCCCCGTGGATTCAAGCAGGGTTTCACGTGCCCCGCCTTACTCAGGTATCCGCTTCGAGTCTGGATCATTTTCGCCTACGCGCCTGTCACGCTCTATGGATCCCCCTTCCAGAGGATTCGGCTAACGACCAGATTGGTAACTCTACTGTTGCGGACCCTACAACCCCCGAAACACCGAAATGCTACGGGTTTGGGCTGTTCCGAGTTCGCTCGCCACTACTATCGGAATCGAGGTTTCTTTCTTTTCCTTCAGGTACTGAGATGGTTCACTTCCCTGAGTTCGCTCTAGCCTCGCCTATGTATTCAGTGAGGAGTTCCCAGGGTTTGCCTCAGGAGGGTTTCCCCATTCGGAGATCTCCGGTTATAACGCCTGTGTGCGGCTTACCGAAGCTTATCGCAGCTTGCCACGTCCTTCATCGCCTGTCTCTGCCAAGGCATCCACCGTGCGCCCTTAGTAGCTTGACCATAGAATTAACTCCAGCGCAGGGAGCCGCATCACTGCGGTCCTGTTCAGAATCAACCTATTTAACTTCGCCTGAGAACAACTCGTGTATAACCTGTTACGCTCACGCGCTGGCCAGGTTACGACTCCGGGTTGCACTCCTAAAGACACTCTTCTTACATTGAACACTTGCATTCGCCGCGGCAGTTATGAAAACTGCTGCGGCCCTACAATGTGCTCGGCCTTGTATTGCGTCATCTCATGCACACTTGCACTCCACTGCCCAACTGTCTTGCGACGGCTGGTACGAGGGATAAATGCCGGATGCGCATTACCCAATCAATTTCGTTGTCAAATATCCAAACCTTCTCGTTTTTGTCGAGAAGGCCCGCCCTGAGGCGGTGTAAACCTGCCGAGCCAGTCTCAAAAGACCGGCCAGCCTGTTTCCTGATCGGCGTCGCACAAATGCGGCGGCGATCAGGAAACAGTGAATGATCATGGTGGAGCTGAGCGGGATCGAACCGCTGACCTCATGCTTGCAAAGCACGCGCTCTCCCAACTGAGCTACAGCCCCACTTAGCCACCCCAAAGAGCAAAGATCGCTTTTTCGGGGGCCCCGGTGGCGCCTGCGGCTAAGATGGTGGGCCTGGGTAGAGTCGAACTACCGACCTCACCCTTATCAGGGGTGCGCTCTAACCAACTGAGCTACAGGCCCTCATAAGTCTAGCCAGCCATCAAGCCGGCCGCTCCCCCGCCGGCTCGTCAAGGCCGCGAAGCCAGAAGCCCGGCGGCTCTCACAATCCTCATTCAATTCAAAAGGGTTTCGAGGACAAAGGTTGAACATGCTGGGCAGCTACGCCGCCCATGACCATCATGCGAATGGCGATCAAGCAAAGAAGGCTTGTATCAGAATTCCCGCGCCTGCCGTCAGAAACGGCACTTGCAGGTTAGATGACATCTGCATCCGCATCTGGCCTGATTCACATCAGGGACGGTCCGCTTTCGCGGAAGGGATAGCAAATGCCACCATTTCTCTTTTAGAAAGGAGGTGATCCAGCCGCAGGTTCTCCTACGGCTACCTTGTTACGACTTCACCCCAATCATGAATTACACCTTGGACGGCTGCCTCCTTGCGGTTGGCTCACCGGCTTCTAGTGCAACCCACTTTCGTGATGTGACGGGCGGTGTGTACAAGGCCCGGGAACGTATTCACCGCGGCATTCTGATCCGCGATTACTAGCGATTCCAGCTTCATACAGTCGAGTTGCAGACTGTAATCCGAACTGAGGCCGGCTTTTTCCGATTAGCTCCCCCTCGCGGGTTTGCGACGGTTTGTACCGGCCATTGTAGCACGTGTGTAGCCCTGGACATAAAGGCCATGAGGACTTGACGTCATCCCCACCTTCCTCCCCGTTATCCGAGGCGGTTCCGCCAGAGTGCCCAACTGAATGATGGCAACTGGAGGTAAGGGTTGCGCTCGTTGCGGGACTTAACCCAACATCTCACGACACGAGCTGACGACAGCCATGCAGCACCTATATTACGGCCCTTGCGGGGAAAGGAATATTTCTACTCCGGTCCATAACATTTCGAGCCCAGGTAAGGTTCTTCGCGTTGCGTCGAATTAAACCACATGCTCCACCGCTTGTGCGGGCCCCCGTCAATTCCTTTGAGTTTCAGCCTTGCGACCGTACTCCCCAGGCGGATTGCTTAACGCGTTAGCTACGGCACGGCGGGATTGGGTACCCGTCACACCAAGCAATCATCGTTTAGGGCTAGGACTACCAGGGTATCTAATCCTGTTTGCTCCCCTAGCTTTCGTGCATCAGCGTCAGTTGTGGTCCAGTGAGCCGCTTTCGCCACAGGTGTTCCTTCCGATATCTACGCATTTCACCGCTACACCGGAAATTCCACTCACCTCTCCCACACTCAAGCCCGGCAGTTTCCCTTGCAGTCTATGAGTTGAGCCCATAGATTTCACAAAAGACTTACCAAACCGCCTACGCACCCTTTACGCCCAATAATTCCGAACAACGCTCGCCCCCCTCGTATTACCGCGGCTGCTGGCACGAAGTTAGCCGGGGCTTCTTCTTCCGGTACCGTCATTATCGTCCCGATCGAAAGGAGTTTACGTACCGAAGTACTTCATCCTCCACGCGGCGTTGCTGCGTCAGGGTTTCCCCCATTGCGCAAAATTCCCCACTGCTGCCTCCCGTAGGAGTCTGGACCGTGTTTCAGTTCCAGTGTGTCCGTGCGCCCTCTCAGGCCGGATACCGATCACAGTCTTGGTGGGCCATTACCCCGCCAACTAACTAATCGGCCGCGACCCCCTCCCAAAGCGAATTGCTCCTTTGACCCGTAGGTATTATGCGGTATTAGCTAAGGTTTCCCTCAGTTATCCCCCACTCCAGGGTAGGTTAGTCACGTGTTACTCACCCGTGCGCCACTTTACTCATGGTATTGCTACCACTTTCTCGTTCGACTTGCATGTGTTAGGCACGCCGCCAGCGTTGATTCTGAGCCAGGATCAAACTCTCGTTTGAAACCTGTTTTGCTTCCCCTCAACTGACGGAGGTCAGATAGGTTCAGCGGCATCGATGCGCTCGAAAACAGCGCGATGCAATTACAGTGAGAATGATCAAGCCAAACCTGATCTCTTCTCATAACTGGCATGTTCAACCTAATTGTCAAAGATCCTTGAGAGCATCCGCCTGAGCGGCGCCCTTTTGGATCGAGGCCCAGCCTTCCGGCCAAGTTGTCCTCGAACTTGTTGCGCTCGCCAGAGATCCGTATACAATACATCCAACCGGCGTTTTTGCGCGAACCTTCTAAACATATCGAACTTCGTTTCCGTTGTCAAGATCAATCTTTTTCTTCGCCGAGGCCGTCCAACTCACTGTTGGCGGTCTGTTCCTCGCTTGCGAATTTCGATCTATCTGACACGGAAAACTCCCGTTCAAAAGCCTCGCACTGCGCAAAATATCAAACAACAACCAGCAAACCGCGCCTGAGCCACTAAGGCTCACAGGAGTCTCCTCCTGGGTCTTGCAATGGCTTGTTCTTCTTGTCCTCTGCGGGATTCCCTACAGGGGGGTTCAGGGGCGTTTGCCTCACCTGACCCAACGAACCAGCATCACAACTCGCTTCCCACTTCCCTCTTGGGGCAGGCCGTCAGGCCACCGGGAGGCTTTACTGCTCATCTGCAACTTTTCAAGAGTAGCACAGGCCACTCTCGTTTGCAAGCGACTAGGAAACCACTTCGCTGTTGCCGACTTGCAACTTTCTAAGAATAACAACTCCTGCTCCCAATTGCAAGCCCGCCCCCTGTGGAAAGCCCCCGAAACTGTGGGAAACTCACGATATCGAGGGCCGTTTGCGAAACGCGACGCTTGATCTATTTGCTTAAATGTATTGCTCCGAGCAGCTTGCAGCTGACGATGACAAAAAGCAACCCTACGAGACTAAAGATGACAGCTGCACCCCAGGTTTCGAAAAACGTGTGAATTCTGGCGTCTGTAGGATTGGCCGGGTCATATCTCACTCGGACGGAATCGCCGACGCTGAAATCAGCGGGACTGGATGAGATTTTCGAGGTCACCGTGTAAGTATTTCCATCTGCCACCGTGAAGGAGAAGACCGGAGCATAACAGACATAGTGTGTGGTTCCGCCGCGGTCCTCATCGCGCTCCAAACGGATCACTTTGCCGTCCACTTCGGCGCTACGGCGGATAAAGCGTTTGGTGCGCACTACGTAGATTAGGGAGAAGATAAACGCACAAAGGCTCGCGATAAGACACACTAAGCCGAGAATCTCATTGTTCTGATCCATGTACACTCCTTACCGCCGTGCAATCATCCCTAAGTCCGTCATTCCATTGACAAAATACTGCATCGCAAGCGCCACCAGCAGCAATCCCATCACGCGCACCAATACACGAATCCCCGTCTCTCCCAGCACACGCCGCACCTGGCTCGCCGCCGCCAGCACCCAATAGCTCGCCAGGCAGGTCAGCGTTATCGCACCCAGAATCGCACCCATCTCCCAGTGCCACAAGCTCGGCGCCTGTCCCACCAGCACCATCACTGTCGAAATGGACCCCGGCCCGGCCAGCATCGGAATCCCCAGCGGCACGATTCCCGCGTCTTCCTTGGCCGCGCCCTCCTCGGTATCGCCCGAGGCCTCCTGCGTCGCCGATCGCCGCGCTTGCAGCATGTCCAGCCCAATCAGCAGCAGAATCACCCCGCCGGCAATCTCAAAGGCCGGCAGGGTGATCCCGAAGAGCCGGAAGATCAACTGCCCGGCAATCGCAAAGGTCGTCAGCACAAAGAAACAGGTCAGCGCCCCTTTGCGCGCCATGCGCTTCCGCCGCGCCGGATCGGCCCCCTCGGTAATCGCCAGAAACGACGGGATAGCCGCTAAAGGATCCACCAGAAAGAAGATCGAACTCAGCGCCAGCACCGAGAAACGCACCACCGGCGCGGTGCTCAACTCGTTCAACGCCTCAACAGGATTGGTACCCAGCATCCGAATAGGCTAGTCCATTCACCCCATTCGCCGCCAGAGGCCAGACAGGTTTCTCTTAAGTGCGGTTGTACTCCCGGCTTCCGCTGGAGGTACTATAATCGATGATGATGAAGGCACATGTCTACGTAACGCCGAAGACCTCGGTCCTGGATCCACAGGGCCAAACCATACAGAACGCCTTGCGCAAGATCGGATTCGCAGAGGTTACCTCCGTGCGTCAGGGCAAGTACTTCGCACTTTCCCTCGCCGATGGATTGAGTGCCGAGGCGGCAAACACTTCGGTCGAGCGCATCGCTCGCGAGGTACTGACCAATCCAGTGATCGAAGAGTTTACCTATCGCATAGAGAAATAGCGTGGCGCTGGCGCTTTCGGCATTACCTCTGGTCCGCGCAGGTAGTCGCGAGGGGTTTCATCCTCATCGGACATCGTGTATGATATCTTTCAGTCCCCCCCTCCGCATGGATTCAAGAGTGCTGTGCGGGATTGCGGAGTAATCTTAAATATGCGACCATTTCTATACGCTTTATTCAGTCCCCGGATGATTCACTTAGCTGTTGTAATGATGGCTGTCTCAGGCTTGAGCCTCTGTGGTCATTGCGACCCCATTCATGACGCGGCCCAGCTGGGAGATCTGGCATCCGCCAGAACTCTGTTGCAAGACAACCCTCGCCTGGTGAACAGCAAGGACTCCAGTGGCTCCACGCCCCTTCATCTGGCCGCGCAGATGGGTCACTCTGACCTGGTAGAGCTATTGTTCAATTACCATCTTGAGATGAACGCCAAAGACAAGGACGGCAATACGCCTTTGCACTTGGCGGCTCTCGGCGGTTATGTGGATGTGGCGGGGTTACTGATCTCTCGCCAGGCGGACGTCAATGCCAAAAATAAAGACGAAGATACGCCTTTGCATCTTGCCGCCCGCATGGGTAAAAATCAGATGGTCGAGTTGCTGCTGAACCACAAAGCCGAAGTTTCTCCCAAAGATAGCGCTGGATATACTCCTTTGCACCTCGCGGCCATCGACGGCTTCGTCGATGTGATTGACTTGCTGATGGCCCACCGGGCTGACATCAACGCCAAAAATGGCGACGGCGATTCGCCGCTGCACTTGGCGGCCCGCATGGGCCTAGCGGAGACCGTGAAAAATCTGCTCAACCACAGGGCCTACGTTTACGCAATCAATAGTAATGGCGATACAGCCTTGCATCTGGCAGTATTGAGCGAACACGTAGATGTAGTGGAACTGCTGCTGGCCAGCAAGAGTGAGGTCAATGCCAGAAACAACGCGGGCAAGTCACCGATAGACATTGCAAGACAGAACGGATTTAACGATATCGTCGAGTCTCTGGCCAAACATGGTGGCCGCTAACGCAGACTCTGGGCTTCCGCGAACCAGGATTTAAAAGCATCCCCGTGACTCGTTCCGCTTGTGCCGTTCAATCCCGTTTGTGAAGCTTTCCCCTTTCCAGGCCCGCAGTATCAATTTCTTTTTATACGGCTTCGTTTAGAATCGTTGCATGTGCGGAATTGTCGGTTATGTTGGACCCAAGAAGGTTGTTCCTGTCATCATCGAAGGGCTGCGGCGTTTGGAATATCGCGGCTACGACTCAGCGGGCATCGCCGTGGGCTCTCCAACCCGCTCCACGCTTGAGGTGCGGCGCGCTCCTGGCAAGCTGGGCAACCTCGAAGAGGTTCTGCGCGAACATCCCATCGATGGCAGCTTCGGCATCGGCCACACCCGCTGGGCCACGCATGGACGCCCCACCGAAGAAAACGCCCACCCGCACCGAGACTGCTCCGGACGTATCGTTGTCGTCCATAACGGCATCGTCGAGAATTATCTGGAGCTGAAGCGCGAGCTGACTGCGCAAGGCCACAAGTTCGTGACCGAGACAAACACCGAGATCATCGCCCACCTGATCGAACAGCTCCAGCAGGAGGCCGACGCCGCAGGTCAGCCCATCGCCCTGGAAGTCGCCGTCCGCCGCGCCGTAAAACGGCTCACCGGAGCCTTTGCGCTTGGTGTGCTCTCGGCCCTTGAGCCAGACAAGATTGTCGTCGCCCGCTTTGGCCCGCCTGTCATTATTGGTGTCGGCGAAGGCGAGTCGTTTGTCGCCTCCGACGTTCCCGGCGTGCTGCACCACACACGCGACATCTACTTCCTCGCCGACGGCGATATGGCCATCCTCACACTGGCCGGCGTCGCCCTCACCGACTTTGACGGCAACCCCATCCAGCGCGCCATCACCCGCATTCAATGGGATCCCATCCAGGCGGAAAAAGGCGGCTATAAGCACTTCATGCTCAAAGAAATCTGGGAGCAGCCGCGGGCCATCACCGACACCACTCTGGGCCGCGTCTCACTCGATTCGGGCAAGGTCTTCCTGGGTGAGATGAAGATCGCCGACGAGGAACTGGCCCGCGCCAGTAGCCTGAGCATCGCCGCCTGCGGAACCAGTTGGCACGCCGCCCTCACCGGCAAATACATGGTCGAGCGCCTGGCCCGCCTGCCGGTGGACGTGGATTACGCCAGCGAGTACCGTTATCGCAACCCCATCGCCGGTCCGGATGCCCTCGGCCTGCTCATCACCCAATCCGGCGAGACCGCTGACACCCTGGCCGCGCAGCGTGAGATGAAGTCGCTGGGAGCCAAGACCGTAGCCATCTGCAATGTGGTGGATGCCATGGTCGCCCGCGAGGCGCACGGCGCCATCTACACCCACGCCGGCCCGGAGATCGGCGTGGCCTCCACCAAAGCCTTTACCGCGCAGCTTACCGCGCTCTTCCTGCTGGCGCTCAAGCTGGGCCAGTTGAGAGGCCATCTCGATCAAGCCCAATCCGTCACGCTGATTGAAGAACTAAGCCGCATTCCCGGCAAGATAGAAAAGGTTTTACTCTCCCGCTCCACGCAGTGCGAGCTATTGGCCAAGGAGTTTTCCACCGTTCGCGATTTTCTCTATCTCGGCCGCGGCATTCACTTCCCCATCGCCCTCGAAGGCGCGCTCAAGCTCAAGGAAATCTCTTACATCCATGCCGAAGGCTACCCGGCCGGCGAGATGAAGCACGGCCCCAATGCCTTGATCGACGAGACCCTGCCCGTGGTTGTGCTGGCCACCCGCGATGAGTCCGATCCCGCCTCCAAGCTGCGCTACGAGAAGACTCTCTCCAACATTCAGGAGGTCACCGCACGCTCTGGCCGGGTGATCGCCGTAGCCACCGAGGGCGACTCGACCATCGGCAGCCTGGTCGAGCATGTCATCCATATTCCTCCGGCCATCGAGCTGCTCTCGCCGCTGATTGAGATTGTCCCCTTGCAGTTGCTGGCCTATTACATCGCCGTACGCCGCGGTTGCGACGTGGATCAACCCAGAAACCTCGCCAAGTCAGTCACCGTCGAATAATTTTGGGTTTCGTCTGGTTGCCGCTCACTGCACGAGCAGCTTCTTGCGCTCGCGGAGGAGTTTGGCGCGCTTCTTCTCGTGTAGCGCCAAAGCGGCCTTGGTGTGCGCGGGCAACCTCTTATAAATGAGCTCATGGGCGCGTACCGCCTCCTCTTCAATCTCGCGCGGGCGAAGGGCTTCCCACCGCTCGAGAGCGACCCAGGCATGGTTGAACATGTAGGGCGCAGGGCAGATTCCTTCGATCTCCAGCAGCTCGTGGTAACGCTCTGCGCCGCAATGGAAGGAGAAGACGCCCGTCCTTGCACCATCCAGGTCGGTCATGGCAAACATCTTGCCGCCCAGCTCGCGGTCTCCAATCCAATAGGCCAAATAATGCTTCCATTTGACGGCCTCCACCACATGAGGCAACTTGAGACAGAAGGAACGAATGCGTTCGTTGTCCATAGATTGAGTGTAGGGCGAAAATTAGAGTAGGGGAGCGGGTGGCGCACCTATAGCATTTCAATATCCTTGAACATCCCTCCATGCAAGCTGCCCCATCTTTCGCGCTCTTTTGTCAAGTGCCAGGACATGGTTTGCTCTTTGCGAAGGGTGGGAATCAGGAACCTCAGCCAGCAGGCTTTTTCTTCAAAAACTTTGCGGAGAATTATCACCCGTTCATTCACACTATGAAAGGGAAGGAAAGAGAGATGAACTGGAAGGGAAAGGGAGAGAGGCGTATCCTGAGCGAAGTCCTCCCCACCAATGCCCCCACCCCGGTACGTTCTTCTCCGTTTCTTCTCTTTTATCTGGAAGTTGATCAGCGAAAAAAATGCTCCTTTTCCCCGCTTTTTCATTCGAAAACAATGCGCGTTCGCGCTTTATTCCGTTTTTCAACCACTTCTTATAAGCCAATCAAAGGAACTTTCGCACAAAAGAAAGGAGTTAGGTTGTTTGTCGAATCGAGATTCGTTGACCACCCCCCTATTTACTGTGAAGCTGTGAAACAGTGACGAACAACACTGGCGCGAAGGGTGAGAAATCAAGTCGGACTTACCCAAAATAATTTGGTTAGCCAGGTCTCGATTTTGTGCAATAAACCGGCTTTGGCAGGTGGAAAAGACAAGGAGCGTTCTGACTTCTATCGATTCATTTGTTTGCGTCAACAACAAACAAGACAACTCGAAATCTCAGAACTTCGCCTCAAACGCTCGGAAGCGCCGCTCCAGTTCCCATTGCGCGGCGGCCTTTTCGCTGCCGTCAAGGAAGGCCTTGCAAGCGGCAGAGGGATTTTCCGCGCCCAGCTTCTGCGCCTTACAAGCAACATTCGCCGTGGTAAACTCATCCGGCGCTGCCCAAAGGCTTGCGCCGGGCAAAAAGCTATGTTCCATGCCGGTGCGGGACAACTGCTTCAAGTCCGCATAACTGAGGTGGTAGTCGATCGCGGCGCGGACGTACTCGTTTGTAATGTCGATGCGGCTGACGCCTTCATCGTCGGTCGAGAGCGCTACCGGCACGTGCGAGGCGCGGTAAAGCGGGAATGGGTGCTCTCCGCCTTTGATTCCCAGAATGCCCTCGTTCGAGCTGAGGTTGATTTCGACCATCACGTGCTTGGCGGCCATCTCCTTGAGCAGGGCAGGAGCGTCGTCCTCATAAGCCACATCGACGCCGTGGCCGATGCGCTGGGCGTGGCCCAGTTCGACGGCCTGACGGATGTGAAAGTGCAGACCCTCCGGCGGCACCAGGCCTGGCGCCAGCTCGCCGGCATGCAGGCTAATCGACACCTGGGGATAGACGGAGTGCAGGTAGTCGAGCATCTTCATCTGCAGGGTGTAGTCGCGCATGGAAACCACGCCGTCCTCAGGCATAACAAAGTTGATGCCGACAAAGCCCGGTTCGTGGGCTTCCCGGCTGGCTTGAATCGTCTCGAAGCCGAGGAGCGCCTGCGCAAAGACCTGCTCGGGCGAGAAGCCGCGTAGCACTTGGTAAATATAGCGCACCTCGACCTGACAGGCAGGCGCGGCCTGCGGCGTGCCACACTGCTCGATCTGGCGTCGTTGAGCCTCGGCGAAGCGTACCGCTTCACGGCCGATAGCAACCTCGTCGCGCAGGCCGAGGGCCAGCAGTGATTGGCGATACTGCTCAAAATTCGGGTTCAGGGGGTTCTCGCCGGCGATGGCCGCGGCGTGCGAGAAGACGGGCGTCACCATCAATTCGAGATACTGTTGATTCTGCGCGGCAGCACGACTGGCCACCTCATCGACCCACTCGCCGGTGTGGCTCTTGCTCAAACCGCCAAAGCGATCGAAGGTGGAGAAGAACTGGTCATGGCCGCTGAAGCCGGGCGTGGGAATAAAGCTGCGCATCGAGAAGGCGTTGATCAGCCTGTCGTAGAGCGGCTGATTGGCAGGGACTTGGGCGGCCGGCACAAGCGGCGGCGCACAAGGCGGCTTGGCAAAGCTGAGGGCCGCAGGGTCAACGCACAAGCCATCCTCGCCTGCGTCGCGGATGAAAGTTTCCGCGTAAACCGCGCCCGATAGGTGGACGTGCAAGTCCGCGCTCTTGGGGAACTGGGCGAGAAACGCGCGAAGAGCAGGCGGACCAGCCTTCTCTGCTATCTGAAAAGCGTGAGCGGCGCGAGCCTCCAGTGCGGGTGGCTGAGCCTGGATAGTTGCAGTTGCGGCTAAGGCAAAACAAGCTGCGAGATAAGTCGGGAAGCGCATAATGCTTTTTAGTGTAGTGCAGTTCTGCACTGAACATCCACTCCCGGCGCAATACAGCAGTACCACCCGGAATTTGCGGGCAGTGAATCCATTCTCTGGATAGATTCTCTGCGGGGTTTGGCGTGTGAAGCAGGAGTTGGTATACTAACTGAAGTTTGCCCTGAGGCCAGATAGCTCAGTGGTAGAGCGCGGCCCTGAAAAGGCCGGCGTCGGCGGTTCAATCCCGTCTCTGGCCACCATTCCTTCGTTCATACCCCTCCGGCATTGTCCTTCAATTCATCTAAATCCTTTGTTTTGTTAAACCCCTCGTTCGACGGCGTTCGCCCACATTCATAGGCAACCGAGTCGAAAATGGGGCAATATGAGGGTCAACTGGCATATCGCCAAAGAGTTGCCCCAATATGGCGCTGACCGACTCCCGAATCCGCAATGCAAAGCCAAGCTTGAAGCTCATCCTCCCAAAGATGGGCTCGAAAGCTTCCGTAGTATTTTGTTGCGACTGACAAGCCCTACAAGTTTAATGACACGATGTTATGGGCCGGATCAAGAGGCAGAGGTCCATATTTTGTCTAAAATAGGATGGACTCATCGGACGCGGTTTGAATGACGGCGCTAAGCCAACACTCCATTTCATCTCTTATTCAACCCGGCACCATGACAGATGCAGGCGGCGAATCAACGCACGTCATACACAGTGAACCAAGTAAAACACAACGGATGTTCTTCCATCCGGGAACAGGCTCTCTGATCCCAGGCAACTGCATTTCAAAATAACTCCAGCAGTGGGTATCTGTAGTTCTGAAACAGGAATTTCGCTGATTTTCGGAACCCAAATTGAAATCAAACATTCATCCATGAAGAATCGACGGCATCGCGCCGATGGAACAAATATACGGCCTCTCTATCTGCAGCGAATGCCCGGCTTGATCTCTTGCTGCATTGGAATAGATTCGCGGGAAGGGACTTAAAGATGGCGACAGATTGCGTCCGGCAGTTCTCTGCAGCGATAGCGCTGCGCAAAAAGACGGGAATATTCACCAAGACACTATCGGCTTGGCAGCCGGAAAACGCTGGGACGCTGGTTGGCGCCTTACTCATCATTCTTCTGGCAGGAAATCCACTAGCGGTTCATGCTCAAGCCTCCGATGACAAGCAAGCACTTCAACAGCAGGTCGAAGAATTGAAGAAGGCGCTTGCGGCTGTTCAGGCGCGGCTGGATGCTCTCGAACAGAAAGCGGCAAACCAGGGAGATGCGTCAGCACAGGAGAGTGCGGCTCAACGGGACGCGGCGGCTCTGAGGCATGCCGCGGCACAGGCTTGGCCAGCAACATCCATACAGGGCGGCAGCGTGCCGGCTTCCGCGCAGGCAGCATCTTCCACAACCGCGCAGGCGCAAACGCCCGTCGCTCCAGCTACGCGACCCGGCTCTACAACGCCGTCAATAAGCGGTGTTGATCCTGCCGCTGTATATAACCTGACGCTGGGAGCAACCCAGCCTACGACTGCCGAGCAGGCGCGCCATAGATTCTTTGAAAGGAAGCCCGGCAGAGACCTCACCTTCTATACCAAGGCGGGCGAGATCACCCTCTATGGCAATCTAGACGTTTCGTTCGATGATGCAACCAAGGGGACCGAGGGCATGCTCGATGGCAATGGCAACACTCCAGTGGGGAACATGGGATGGCTGGAGGATATATCGACGAATCTGGCCTATATTGGTGTGCGCGGAACGCAGATGACCGGAATCAAAGACGTGAACTTCATCTATCAACTGGAGACCGGGATCAACATCTCCACCGCGCCTGGAATTCACGAAAGCAACAGTCAGGAGCAAGATACGGTCGACGGCACGCTGTTCACTCGCAATAGCTATGTTGGGCTGGGAAAGGTGAAGTGGGGCGCATTGCTGATCGGCAAGACAGACCCTCCTTACAAGCAGTCCACCGCACGCATGAATCCCTTTTCCGGCATGGAGGGCGATTATGGCGTCATCATGGGCAACACCGGCGGCGACAACCGTGTCGAGTTTGGCTACCGGCTAGATCACGCGCTCTGGTACACCTCTCCCAAATTGGACGGCATTCAGTTTAACGCGTTCTTTTCGCCGGGACAGAACCGGGCCGGCGACAGCGACAACTTGCCGGCTGGTGCTCCTGACTGCAACGGAGGGGACAATCCGGGCAATGGCGGGCTCTCCCCCATCGCTTGCAACGACGGGAGCTTCAGCGACGTGGTCAGTGGCAATCTCTCGTATACCAAGGAGCCTTTATATATCACGGTCGCTTATGAGCGCCACATGAAGGTCAACCGGCAAAGCGACATGACGGGCATTTATTCCAGTGCCGTTCCGTCGCTCTACTCAGGACCGGTCACCACCAACGATCCCAACTACACTGGAGCAGACAGCACGTTCATCAACAGTCCGGGCTATCTGTTTTGGGTGCCGACTGCCTTCTACAGCGCCGAAGTGGCTGACGAGGATGCCGGCAAGGTCGGAATTCAATATGGATTCTTTCACAAAAAAACTGTGGTTAGCGCAATCTTCGAAGATATGCACCGGTATTTGCCGGGGTATCTGGAATTTCAGAATGAACGCCAGCGACTAGGCAGCTGGCTGGCAGGCACACAGGCCATCGGGAAAGCCGATAGCCTTTCCATCGGCTGGGCTCGCGCCTACCGTACGCCAGGAGACCCCGGACAGCACAATTCAACTTTCGCAGTTGCACCTTATTCGTCGCAGTCTGATGGAAATATGTACGGCGGCCGCGGCGCGGACAACGAAGCCAACCTATATACGGTCGCATACCGGCATCGCATCGGAGACGGTTTGGAGATTTACTCCAATTGGGCTGGAGTTTTCAATCACCAGTTTGCTCACTTCGACCTGGGAGCCGGTGGACGAGGCGTGACGACCGATTGCCATGACGCGTTTGATGCGGCAGGCAACCAGAACTCCAATCCGCACTGCTGGGCCGGTGGGCATCTGAAGGCATTATCAATAGGTTTGGACAAGCGGTTCTAGGGGTATGAAGTATTGCTTTCAAGTTAGGAACGAAAAAATTGAGGGGGAATGCATGAGAAGTCTGGTCGCGGAAGACGATGTGACAAGCCGGATGCTTTTGAAGAAAATACTCTCTGCCTACGGAGAATGCGACGTTGTCGTTGATGGCAGAGAAGCGGTCCAGGCAGTGAAGGACGCGAGAGAGAAGCATCAGAAGTATGATCTGGTGTGCCTGGACTTGGGAATGCCGGTGATGGATGGGCAGCAGGCGCTGCGCGAGATTCACAATCAGGACGTTGCGGCGGGGGAATTAAGATCCACCAAGATTTTCATCACCACCGGCCAATCCGACATGAAGAGTATCACCAATGCATTGATTGGGAAGTGCAATGCCTACTTGATGAAGCCGATCAACCCGGAGAAACTGCGCTGTGAGTTGAAGGAGTTTGGGCTGATCAAATAGCGGCGAAGCTATGCGCGGAGAAGTATCCCATGTTAAAAAAATTGACGTTGAGCGCGAGAATCCTGTTGATCGGCATGGCATTAGGGTCGCTGACTGTTGTTCAAGGATTCCTCTCCCTGCGCAGCATGTACCAGACCAAGAACTTTGTGGATTCCATGAGCGGCGACACCTATGCAACGCTGTTTCTGGCCGGCAAAATGAAAGCCACAGCCAAGGATCAGCGCATCGCAATCATCATGCACCTGACCGCCACTAGCGATGCGGAGATGGTAAAGCAGGAGGCCTTGGTCGCCAAGGCAGATGGCGACCTGAAGAAGATACGCGAAGATTACCCGAAGAACGACACTAAAGATCGCGAACTTCTCGAAGAACTTGAACTCCGCCAGGGGGATTTCTTTCAGGTTTGGATGCAGATCCGGGATTTGAGTCGCGTGGGAAAGAAGCAGGAGGCGTGGGATCTATATAACACCAAGCTGCAGACAGCAACTTCTGCCCGGCGCAAGATCGAAGAAGAGCTGGCGGTGGTCGATAAAGCACGTGGCGACGGGCTTACGAAATCGGCTATAGCGGAACTCTCCCACGGCATCCCGACAATCTGGGCGATTCTGATTCTTACGGTTATCGTTGGAAGTGTTCTGGATTTAACTTTTGCTAATCTGGTTCGCCGTTCGATTGAGCCTCTGGAGGCGGCCATTCGCGCGCTGGGTCAGGGCGTGCTGCGCGGCAAAGTGGATGTCCTCAGCAGCGACGATATTGGCAGCATGGCTTCGTACATGAACGGCGCGCTGGAGCAAATGACCGGCACAGTTTCGGGAATCGATTATTGCAGCAATAAAATCTCAGACGCGGCCACCGAAATTCTATCGCATTCGGCGCACGCAGCTGAGGCTGCTATCACGCAGCGCGACCGAATCCGGCAGATTGGCGACTCCATGCAGCAGATGGCTCAAGGCGTGCAGAATGTTTCGGAAGATTCTCATCGCGCATCGGACTCGGCTGGCAATACTGTCGAGATTGCAAGGCAGGGCGGATTGATCGTCAATGATGTGCTGGTTACCATGCAAACGATCGCCGATTCAGTCAACGCGACAGCACGCAGGATTGAAGAGCTGGGCAAGAACTCCGATCAAATCGGCCAGATCGTTGCGGTGATCAATGAGATTGCCGAACAGACTAACCTGCTGGCGCTGAATGCGGCCATCGAGGCGGCGCGGGCCGGCGAACAGGGACGCGGATTTGCAGTGGTTGCCGGCGAGGTGAGGCGCCTTGCGGAGCGCACCACCAGTGCAACCAAGGAAATCGCGCAGATGATTTCGACTGTACAGACCGAGACGCACCAGGCAGTCGTGCAAATGAAAGCGGGTACCAAGCAGGTAGAGGCCGGTGTGGCCACTACTTCCAAGGCCGGCCAGTCGCTGGAAGCGATCATCACCGCTGTGCAGAATGTGGGTGAGATGATCTCCCGCATCTCCGCAACCGCCAGCCAGCAAGGCGGCGCCGCGCAGCAGATCAATTCAAATGTGGAAGAGATTGCCAAGCTCACTATTGAATCGGCGGAAGATGCTCAGCAATCTACGAACTCCTGCGATCATCTCTCTCAGCTTGCCGCCTCGCTGAAGCAAATTGTCAACCAGTTCACCTTCCATCAGATCATCAGTTCCGGATCGTAGCTTTGCAGAGTCTGCCCTTCGCCGAAGCTTCGGCAGGGAATCATTGCGCGATCTTCTCTTTGGATTCATAGGATGCCGCAAGCCGCGAACTTTCAATCATAGCCTTGCGCAGCCTTTGGAATTGAATCTCAAGTTCATCCATGCCGGCGATCAGCAACTCCATCTCGCCGGCCTTGCCTGCCTCCTCCATCTCAAACGCTATAGCGCGCATCGCTTCGCCACCGACATTGGCCGCCGCTCCTTTAATCTGATGCGCCTTCCGTCCCGCCTCCAGCGCATCCCTCGCTTCAATCAGACTGCGCAGAGCTTCCATCTGCCGGGGAGTATCAGTCAGATACTCACGCATTACTTCCTGCATGAATTCTTCATCGTCCATTGTGCGATTTAATAAACCGGCGCGATCAAAGACCAGCGGCGATAGGGTCTGCGGCTGCTGCTGCGGGATTTCTTTTGGGATCGAAGCAACATCGCCGGCCTTCCGCGCGGGGAGCCAGCGCAAAATTGTCTCTTTCAATGCCTCTGGGTTCACCGGCTTGGAGAGATAGTCGTTCATTCCAGCGGCTATGCATTCATCCCGGAAGCTGGCCTGCGCATGCGCCGTCATGGCGATGATGGGAATATGCGAATCGAATGCCGCAGAGGTTGAGCCGCGAATGATTTTTGTGGCTACTATGCCGTCCATCACGGGCATCTGCACATCCATCAGAATCAGATCATACGGATGCGATTCCAGCTTTTGAATTGCCTCTTTGCCATTGCCGGCAACGTCGATGCTCATCCCCAGCCTGGTGAGTATGCCCACGGCTACCTTCTGGTTAATGACGTTGTCCTCGGCCAGCAGGATGCGCCCATGAATACCGGCGACTGGGCGCAACGAAGCGCTCTCCGTAAGCGCTTCTTGCGGGCTTGCGGCAGCGGCATCCGGAAGCGCGCTTGCAACAGCGCGAAGAAGTTCGTCTCTGCGCACCGGTTTCGAAAGATAAATAGGAAGCCATCCCTCTTCCAAAAACAGGGAATGGGAGGAACTTCTGACCGACTTCAACAGTATAATGCGCATCTTGCGAAGCAGTGGATCGCTTTTGATGGCGCGCGCCAAGTGCTCTCCGCTGATTTCATGCAAATCCAAATCAATCATCGCGGCAGTAAATACGTCATTTTCAGCCACAGCGCCGTAGAGCAATTGAAGAGCGCGGGAGTAATTTTCGGCCGAAGCGACACGCACTCCCTCGGCTGCCAGCTGCTTGCCGAGAATGCGGCGGCTGGCAACATTGTCCTCTACAATCAGAACGCGGCTGCCCTGCATGCCTGCCAACGGAACCCTCACTATACGCGCGCCAGACTGCTTGCCAAAGCGGATGGTGAACCAGAACTCTGTTCCTTTGCCCTCTTTGCTTGAAACGCCGATTACGCCGCCCATCAACTCGACCAACTGCTTCGAGATAGCCAGTCCCAGCCCGGTTCCTCCATAGATGCGGGTGGTGGAAGAGTCCACCTGGCTGAATTTGTTGAAGAGCCGGTTTATCTTGTCTTCTGGAATTCCAATACCTGTGTCTCGAACGGAAATGCGCAGTAGAACATTACTATCATCCTCATCCGCTAGATTGACGCCAATTTCAATTTCGCCCGCGGAGGTGAATTTGATTGAGTTACCGATCAGATTGGTCATGATTTGGCGCAGTCGTCCGGCATCGCCGCGCAAAAGCGTTGGAACGGCGGAATCAATGTCGCAGAGCAGATCGAGTCCCTTCTTGTGGGCACGCACGGCCAGTATCGACGCTAGATCTTCGACTACACGTTGAAGATCGAAATCCATCGCCTCCAATTCAACCTTTCCGGCTTCAATCTTGGAGATGTCTAAAATGTCATTGATTAGCGTCAACAAGCTATCAGCGCATTCCATTACGGTTTCCGCATAGGAGCGCTGCGGCGGGTCCAAATTGGTATCCAGCAGCAGGCCTGTAATTCCCATAATCCCGTTCATCGGCGTGCGAATCTCATGGCTCATATTGGCCAGGAAGTCGCTCTTGGCGCGATTGGCCGACTCAGCCTTGACGGCCAGTTCACTAGCGAGCGCGCTTTTCTCCTCAAGCTGGCGGTTGCTGGTGCGAAGCTCATCCTCGGCTTGCTTGCGCGCGGTAATGTCGCGAAAGAACCATCCGCGCGCGAGGTACTTGCCCTCTTCGTTGCGCAAGCTGGTGGAGTAGCGCTCGAGTGTCCTGCCGTCCTTCAGCTCGATTTCACACAGGTCGTTTGCATCCTGATCGGCGTAAAGTTCTTGAATCCGCTTCAGGAAGGTGCCTGGATCATTCAAGCGCTCCAGGATGGCCGTTAGCAGAGGCCTATTCTTTGCGGCGCGGCCCCCGACGCGCAGCGGCCGCGGAAATTTTGCGGAGTCAATCCGCCATACCTCAAAAAACTTTTCATTGTTTGAAAGGCAATTGCCATCATCGTCGACAATCAGAATTCCATCCAGAGAGACCTCTTGAATGGTCTTGATCAGAGAGTGCTGAAACTGGCGCGCCTGCTCAGCTTGAACGCGATCGGTGATATCGGCGGAGAGTCCGATGTGCCCCATGGTTTCGCCGCCTGGTGAGAAGCGCGGCTCAGCGCGAGAACCCACCATGCGCCATTCGCCATCGGTTCGCCGCACGCGCGCCTCGGCGCTAAAGCGCGTGTGATCTTTGACTGCACGGTTGAAGAGTTTAAAATATCCGGGCGCATCTTCCGGATGAATCGACTGATGCCATTCGCGCGGGTTCAACTCTTCACAATCGCCGCGCAAAAACTCCCGGCAGGCCCGGTTGATGAACTCGATTTCTCCGTCAGCACTGGTCACCCACATCATCGATGGGCTGCTGTCGGCCATATTGCGGAAGCGTGCTTCGCTTTCGCGCAGCAATTGCTCCGCGTGCCTCCGCTCCGTGATGTTCTCCACATGGACTACGGAGCAGAACGGAGTTCCATCGCCGGAGGTCAGAAACGAGATGCTCACCTGACACCAGACCACCGATCCGTTGCGATGAACATAACGCCTCTCCAACCCCGTTCGATTGACCGTCTCCTTCCAAAACTGTTCTTTCCTTTGCAGGGCGACGGCTAAATCCTCTGGATGGCACAACTCGAACCAAGTCATAGCCAGCAATTCTCGCTCGGAATATCCCAGCATCCTGCAGAACGCCTCATTAACCTTGGTGAGCTCTCCCTTCGGCCCGGCAACGTACATGCCAACCGGAGCGTGTTCAAAGATCTCGCTGGCGCGTGCCTCGCTCTCGCGCAGGGCCTGCTCGGAGCGCTTGAGTTGGGTAATGTCTTCGGCATGAATCACGGCATAGCGTGGAGTGCCGTCGGCGGCTCTGATCAACGCAACCTTCATCCGGCTCCAAACCACGCTTCCATTGCGATGAAGATAGCGCCCTTCCACACCCGAACCGCGCATTGATTCCTGCCACATCCTCCGCTTTGTCGCAAGAGCAAAGCTCAAATCTTCGGGGTAGCATAGCTCGGTCCAGGCCATAGCGAGCAGTTCCTCTTCGGAATAGCCCACCATCCTGCAAAAGGCCGCATTTACTTGGACAATCCGCTCGTCCGGACCTGCGACGTAGATGCCAACCGGCGCATCGACAAACAACTCGCGGAATCGTTCTTCACTCTCCCGCAGCTTGTTCTCCATCTGCAAGCGCTGGCCGATCTCCCGCGCGATCCACGCTACGCCCACCACTTCGCCCCGGGCGTTCCGGATCGCAGAGATCGAGAACGAAACATCCACCCGATGTCCATCCTTTGCCACGAGCGCTATGTCATAGGGTTCGATCGTTTCTCCCCTGCCAACGGCTGCCAGCAGAGCGAGCAGACTCGCGCGGCGCTCCGGCACCACGATGAGAGAAATATTCTTGCCGATGATCTCCCCGGCAGTGTAGCCAAGCATCTTCTCCGCGCCCCGGTTCCATGCCACAACGCTTCCGTCCAGCTTTACCGAACTGATCCCGTCGTCGTTAAACTCCACGATCGAGGTGAGCAGGCTGCGCGCCTCCTCGGCTGCTATGCGCTCAGTCACATCCTGATTGATCGCGATATAGCCGGTGATCTCTCCCTGAGCGCCGCGCAGCGGCGTAATGCGCAACTCCTCGTTGTAAAGGGAGCCATCCTTGCGCCGGTTAACCAATTCGCCCGACCAGTTGTTCCCGGAGAGGATCGTCTCCCACATTTCCTTGTAGAACTGAGGCGGCTGCAATCCGGAGCTGAGGATGCTTGGGTTACGGCCCACAATTTCTTCGCTCGAATAGCCGGTCATTGCCGTAAATGACGGATTCACAAAGAGAATTATTCCATTTGGTCCTGTGATAACAATGCCGGTGGCCACCTGATTGATAGCATCAATCAGACCGGATCGTACAAGATTTTCGCTTGCCGAAGACACACGCCACCTCCTAGCCGCTAGGCCGTGTTTTCTTTATCGGCAAGGAAAATCCCGCTAGTAGAACTTCATTACAAAAAATGCGCACCACCGGGGCTTCTCCTGCCGCGACCAGTATCTGGCCATGGCCTTTGCTCAGTTGACTTACCGCGAGAGTTTGCGCGACATCGAAGCCTGTCTGGGAGCCATGCGCGGCAAGCTCTACCACATGGGCTTTCGAGGGCGGGGCACGCGCTCCACGCTGGCCGATGCCAACGAAACGCACGATTGGCGCATCTTTGCCGACTTCGCCCTGGTGCTGATCGCCATTGCTCGCCCGCTGTATGCAGACGATCCTCTCGGCGTGGAGCTCGTTCAGGCTCTGTATGCTCTGGATTCGACCACCATCGATCTGTGCCTCGCGGTCTTCCCATGGGCCAACTTCCGCAAGCACAAAGGCGCTGTGAAGATGCACACGCTCCTCGATCTGCGCGGCAACATCCCCACCTTCATTCGCATCACCGGCGGCAAGGTGCATGACGTCAACATCCTTGACGAGTTACTGATCGAGGCGGGGGCTTTCTATGTGATGGATCGCGGCTACATCGATTTCGAGCGGCTTCATGCGTTCACGCTTGAGTTGGCATTCTTCGTGGTGCGCACCAAGGAAAACGTGCTGCTTCAGCGCCGCTACTCGCATCCGATGGACAAAAGCACAGGCGTACGCTCGGATCAGACCGTCGTTCTTAAAACCATCGGATCGGCCTCGGCGTATCCAGAACCACTGCGCCGGGTGAGTTACTTCGATGCCGTCACCGGCAAGCGGCTGGTGTTTCTGACCAACAATTTCACGCTGCCCGCGCTGACCATCGCGCAGATTTACAAGCAGCGCTGGCAAGTCGAGCTATTTTTCAAGTGGATCAAGCAGCATCTGCGCATCAAGGCGTTCTACGGCACCAGCGAAAACGCCGTCAAAACCCAAATCTGGATCGCCGTGAGCGTGTATGTTCTGGTCGCCATCGTCCGCAAGCGGCTCAACCTGGAGGCCAGCCTTTACCAAACCCTACAGATTCTCAGCCTAACTCAATTCGAGAAAACACCCATTTTACAGGCACTTCAGGAGATGGACTGCTATAACGACTTAGGTGATATTTGCAACCAGTTGAATCTGTTCGACTTGTAGCCGGACAGCAGTGAGTGCTAACAATCGTTAAATCAGGCAGTGGGGATAATGCTGCAAACATCGAACGCACTCCCCGAGCATCCGCTGCATTGGGATCATTTGCTAATTCCAGGTCGAGCTGCTTGATCGCTAAGTGATAACGTCCCTCTTTGTAATACATATTGTTCAAGGCTTCGTGTGCTTCTACTTGGATATCTCTTTTTGCATGTCCACTTATGATAGATCCAAATAAGTATTCAGCTGTAGAGCGCCTTTCAAGGCTTGCGCTTATCACACCCTTACAGAGCATTGAGGCATTGCCTGCATTTGCCTGGGACAACAGTTTGAACCAGTCCGTAGTGTGGCACGAATTCGGAATGTTCTGTCCTGATCCAGAAAGATCGGTACAGGCTAGAACCAGGAGGAGAGCCAAAAGCGTCCATATGCGCATGAGGAGAGTATACCGTCAAGTCCTTGAAAAGAAGATGATATTGTGTAATAATCTCATGCTCTCCTTTAACTAGATCATGTATTCTGAGGGAGATGCGATTCTCATTTCAAAAGACAGTTTCCCTAACGCTTGTATGCCTCAGCTTCCGTTGCTTGCCGGGGCAGGTTGCGGCCACTGCGGAGAACGCTCCGATTTCTCTCCAAGAAGCGATTTTACGTGCGCAGGCTAACGAGCCAAGCTACGCGTCCGCTGTGGCAGGCAGCCGCACCGCCAATCTGGACCGTTCGATTGCCCAGTCTGCGTTGTTGCCCAGCATCGACTTCCACAATCAGGGGTTGTACACGCAGCCGTCCCTCCGGGCAGGCCAGACCAGCTCGCAATCCTCGCCTCGATTTATCGCCAACAACGCAGTGCGCGAATATACCAGCCAGGGTGTCGTTAACGAAACGATCGGACTGAACTCAATCGCCGATCTTCGCCGTGCAAATGCTACTGCGCTTAAAGCGGCAGCGGAACAGGAGATCGCACGCCGAGGGTTGGTGGTCACAGTGACCGAACTCTACTTCGGTGTGATTGGCTCCGATCATCGCGCTGCCATTGCAGAGCAGGCACATCGTGAAGCCGCAGAGTTTCTCAGCCTGACGGAAAAGCGCGAGGCGGGGCGCGAAGCCGCACACGCCGATGTGGTCAAGGCCCAACTGGAGGAACAGCGGAGCAATCGCGAACTTTTGAATGCTCGCTTGAATTCGGAGAAGGCACACTTGGAGTTGGGCATTCTTCTGTTTTCCGATCCGCGCACCCCCTATACCTTGGTTGATACAGGAAATCCTGCGCCTCTTGCCAGTCGCGCCGACGTGGAGGCTAAAGCTTCCAAGAATAATCCTGAGCTAAAAGCCGCGCTGGCGGTGATGCGCGCATGTGATGCGGATGTGCTTTCCGCGCGAGCGGCGTATCTTCCCTCGATTGGCTTAAATTACATTTACGGTATCGATGCCCCGCAATTTGCAGTCAACGGACCCGACCATACGAGTAACCTGGGATACTCGGCAAGTGTGACAGTTGATCTGCCTGTATGGGACTGGCTGGCCACACAACATAAGATCAAACAGAGCGAGATTCGCCGCGATGCCGTGCGGGTTGCGATGAACGCCACACAAAGCCGTCTGATCGCCCGCCTGAACGAATCCTATTCCGAGGCGGCGGCAGCGCGCGATCAGCTTGCGTCGCTCGATGAGAGCGTGGCCACTGCGGCAGAGAGCCTGCGGCTTACCAAGCTGCGCTATAGCGAAGGAGAGGCCACCGTGCTGGAGGTCGTGGACGCGCAAACCGCTTTTGTCAGTATGGAAAATGCCCGCGAGGACGGGCGCGCGCGTTATCAGGCGGCGCGCGCCGACCTGCAAACGCTGACGGGGACGATGTGAGCCGATGGCAACAAGAACAAGCAGGAAGATGAGCATGAATGCAGATCGTGGAGCCGCTGTGAAGAAGACTTGCTGGGGTGTCGTGCTGTTGTCACTGGCCGTGATGACGGGCTGCAAGAAGGATGCACCGGTAGAGACGCAGGTGACGGTGCAGGTCGAGCATCCGACGCAGGGAGCCATTGCCGAACACATTGTTGCCGATGCGGTACTGGCACCGCTCGCGCAGGCGGCACTTGCGCCCAAGATCTCAGCGCCAGTGCGCAAGTTCTACGTGCAGCGGGGAACACGGGTGAAGAAAGGCCAACTACTAGCCACACTGGAGAACAGTGATCTGTCCGCTGCAGCAATGGACAACAAGGGTTCCTATATGGCGGCCGAGGCGGCATTTGCGACAGCCACCAAGGCACAGGTTCCAGAAGACACGCTGAAGGCCGAGTCTGATGTGGCGCAGGCCAAGGCCAATCTCGATCTGAATACGAGCATCGTGAAGAGCCGCAAGCAGCTCTTTGCGGAGGGCGCGATTCCGGGCCGCGATCTGGATACGGCGCAGGCGGCGCTGGTGCAGGCGCAGGTAGCCTACGAGGCCGCAGTTAAGCATCTTGATTCGGTGCGCAAGGTGAGCCGCGAGGCCGCGCTCAAGGCGGCGCAGGGACAGTTGACTTCCGCGGAAGGTAAGTACCAGGGCGCGGAGGCGCAGGTGAGTTACTCGGAGATTCGCAGCCCGATCAATGGCGTGGTGACTGACCGACCGCTATTTGCAGGTGAAACAGCCGCTGCCGGTGCGCCACTGGTGACGGTGATGGATACTTCAAGCCTGCTGGCCAAGGCGCATCTGGCGCAGAATGTGGCGCAGAGGATGAAGCTGGGTGATGATGCAGAGGTCAACGTGCCAGGCATGGAGATGGCCGTCAAGGCTAAGGTCTCGATGATCAGCCCTGCCCTCGATCCGGGAAGCACAACGGTGGAAGTCTGGTTAAAAATCGACAACAAAAATGGGACGCTGAAGGCTGGAACACCGATAAAGATCACAATTACCGGAAAGATCGTTCCCGATGCCTGGAAGATTCCGCTCTCAGCAGTGCTCACGGCACAGGATGGGGGCAAATCCATCATGGTGATAGGGGCAGATGGGAGCGCGCATCGTAAAAGCGTGACCCTTGGAATTACTGACGGAGAAGACGTGCAGGTTCTTAGTGGACTTACAGCGACCGATCAGGTCATCACTGTTGGTGCCTATGGGCTGGACGAAAGCGCCAAAGTGAAAGCTGGAAAGGCCGGGGCGGACGACGACAAACCTGCTGCCGCCAAGGACGGAGACAAATAATGTCCCATCCTGCTAGCGACCCAAACCCTGCGGCAAAGCCATTTTGGCTGGCTCGCTCCACTCGCACCATTTTTTTCTTTGTCGCGATGCTTACTCTCTCCGGCATCTATCTTGCCTTTCAGGTGCCCATCTCCGTCTTTCCAGAGACGAACTTTCCGCGCGTGGTCATCGGTGTCGATAACGGCGTAATGCCTGTGGAGCAGATGCAGATCACCATCACCAAGCCTATCGAAGACGCAGTGAACGCTGTGCCTGGATTGAAGACCGTGCGCTCGACCACCAGCCGCGGATCGGCGGAGATCAGCCTCTTCTTCGACTGGGACCAGGATATGTTCCATCAGCTTCAGTTGGTGGATGCGGCACTCAGCAAGGTTCAGCAGACATTGCCGCCCACTGCGCGGATCACGACCAACCGCTTGACCTTTGCGACGTTTCCAATTCTCGGCTATAGCCTGACGTCGGATACCGCGCCACAAACTCGCTTGTGGGAGATTGCCACTTACGACCTGAAGCCGCCGCTGAATCGCGTCGATGGCGTCAGCACCGTCACTGTGCAAGGCGGCCAGACGCCAGAGTTTCATGTGGTTCCGAATCCGGCCTTGCTGCAAGCATCTGGCGTGACCGTTCCGGACCTGGTGAATGCCATTCAGGCGTCGAATATCGTGGATTCGCCCGGTCTTTACGAAGCGAACCATCAGTTGATTCTGGGGCTGGTGGGAACGCAGGTTCACAACGCCGAGCAGTTGCGCCAACTGGTGGTAAAGACCACCCCCGCTGGCGCTCCCGTGCGCGTGGCCGATGTGGCCTCAGTGGAACAGGGGACTATGCCGGTCTACACCATGGTCACGGCCAACGGCAAACAGGCAGTGCTTTTGAATATTACTCGCCAACCCTCTGGCAACACGGTAGCCGTAGCCGACGCGGTGGCCGCAAAGGTGGCGGAATTGAAGCGCAACCTTCCGCCGGGCGTGAGATTGGAGCCGTTTTACGACCAGTCGCAGATTGTGCGCGACAGCATTGCCAGTGTGCGCGATGCCATTTTCATTGGGCTCGTGCTAGCCTGCATCATTTTGTTTCTGTTTTTACGCGACTGGACCTCCTCGCTTGTCGCCGGCCTGGTCATTCCGGTCACCATCGCGGTGACCGTGCTAACCCTAAAATTGATCGGCCAGAGCTTCAATCTGATGACGCTCGGAGGGCTGGCCGCAGCCATTGGCTTGGTTATCGACGATGCCATTGTGGTGGTGGAAAACATCGTACTCCATCGCGATGGCGGCGAACGTCGTTCTGAGGCGGTTCGCAACGCCCTTAAGGAAATCATCGCCCCGCTGATTGGTTCCACGATTACACCCGTGGTTGTGTTTCTTCCCTTGGTTGTTGTCAGCGGGGTAACAGGCGCCTTTTTTCGGGCACTGGCTATCACCATGACCGCTGCGCTACTGACCTCGTTGGTGCTGGCGCTTACCTGGACACCCGGACTTAGCCTCGTGCTTCTCAAGGAACTGCCCGGTGACGAAACGCGGGAAGACCACCATGCCAGTCGGTTGCTGAGCTTCGCCATTCGGCTTCATCGCAAACTGCTGGATTGGTCGCTGGCCAAGCCGCTCTGGCTCGCCGGAATCTGCGTACTAATGGTGGCAGGCACCTGGGCAGGCTATCGGGCGCTGGGGTCCGATATGCTGCCGGAGATGGATGAAGGTGGCTTCATCCTCGATTACATAATGCCCGCTGGCAGCTCACTGAGCGAGACCAACCGGGTTCTCGAAGATGTCGAGCGTATACTGCGCGACACATCAGAAGTAGAGAGCACCTCCCGGCGGACCGGCATGCAATTGGGACTGGCTGCGGTGACGGAGGCCAACACCGGCGACATTACGGTGAAACTGAAGGCAAAACGCAGCCGCGCCATCGACGATGTGATTGGCGATGTCCGCGCGAAGATCAAGTCCGCCGAACCGGCGCTGGATGTCGAATTTACCCAGGTACTACAGGACATGATCGGCGACCTGTCCAATGCGCCGGAGCCAATCCAGATCAAGCTCTTTGCCGACGATCCGGCTATGCTCGAACAACTTGGTCCCAAGGTCGGCGAAGCCATCGGCAAGATCGACGGAGTGGTCGATGTGCAGAATGGCATCGAAAACACTATTAGCGGCCCGGCCACCAACTTCCAGATAAATCCCGTCGTCACCGCTCGAATGGGTTTCACGCCCAGCGAAGTCTCTCAAGACGCGACGGCCATTCTGGACGGAATAACGACCACCGACCCTCTGATTCAGAATGGTCGTCCTTATACGATTCGTGTACGACTTGGCGATGAGCACCGTGCATCTCTGGAGACGATTCAGGACACGGTCTTCAACAGCAACTCTGGCCGCAGCGCAACGCTTGGCTCGCTGGCAGCGATCGAACAGTTGCCACCGCAGAACGAAATCCGCAAAGAAAACTTACAACGTCTGGTGGTGGTCACCGGGCGTCTGGAGGGATCTGACCTGGGCAGCGCAATGTCCAAGGTCCGCCAGACCGTCGCTGGTTTGCATCTACCCCCTTCAGTGCGCGTCGAGTACGGTGGGACCTACGAGGAACAGCAAAAATCCTTCCACGATCTGCTGCGAGTTCTGCTGCTGGCTCTGGCCTTGGTCTTCGGTGTGCTGCTCACCGAATTTCGTAACTTCCCCGCGCCCACCGCTATTCTCACCTCGTCCGTGCTGTCGATCTCCGGCGTGATTCTGGCCCTGCTAATCACTCATACCAGCTTCAATGTGGCCTCGTTCATGGGACTCATCATGGTCATCGGCATCGTCGCCAAGAACGGCATTCTGTTGCTTGACGCCGATGAAAAGTTCCGCGCCGAAGGCTTTTCGGCCCGCGAAGCCATGCTCCATGCGGCACAACGTCGCCTACGCCCCATCGTAATGACAGCGATTGCTGCTGTCTGCGGAATGCTGCCACTAGCCTTCGCTCTGGGAGCGGGTTCACAGATGCTTCAACCGCTGGCCATAGCTGTCATCGGCGGACTGGTGATCTCGATGGTGTTAAGCCTGGTTATTACGCCTGTGGTTTATTTTTTACTAACTAGTCGATCCTGATAAACTCATAACACAGTAAAGAATCAATGATATAGGGTGAATTTCGTGGTAAAATATTCTCAGAAGTTGTTCAAAACACAGCAATTTCCGGGGAAATCATGCGCCCTAAGAGTGAGTCCAGACACCCGCAACGTGAGCTGTTCCAGATTGATCTGGAGCAGTTGATTGACCTCACGCATCCGTTGGCAGTACTTGCGCAGAAGATTGATTGGAAACAGTTCGATCTTCTGTTAGGCGGCAGTTATCATCCCACCCAGGGAGCCCCCGGTACGCCGACGCGTCTGATGGTGGCGTTGCACTTTTTGAAATATCAAACCGATCTGAGCGATGAAGATGTGGTCGCGGGGTGGGTCGAGAATCCCTATTGGCAGCACTTCAGCGGCATGCGATATTTTCAGCATTCGATGCCGATCGATCCCTCCAGCATGACGCGTTGGCGCAAGCGTCTGGGCGAAACCGGAGCCGAACAGATGCTGCGCGAGACCCTTGCAGCTGGCATGCGCATGAAGGTGATCCGCCCGGCGGAGTTACAACGTGTCAACGTGGATACCACGGTACAGACCAAGGCCATTCGCTTCCCGACCGATGCGCGTTTGTATCATCGCTGTCGCGAGAGGCTGGTGAAAGAAGCACGTGCCGAAGGTCTCGAAATCAAGCAGAGTTATCAGCACGTGGGCAAGCGTCTGTTGATGCAATCCAGCCGCTACGCTCATGCCCGGCAGATGAAGCGTGCCCGCGCTTGTACGCGCCAGTTAAGGACTCAACTGGGCCGGGTGCTGCGCGAGATAGATCGTCAAGTTACAGAACCCTCGCGCAAGTTATCCGGTCTGCTGGAAACAGCGCGTCGCATTCATAGCCAGCAGAGGCACGACAAGAACAAGGTGTACAGCGTTCACGAGCCTGAAGCCGAGTGCATCGCCAAAGGAAAAGCGGGTAAGCCGTATGAGTTCGGCAACAAGGTCAGCGTCGCGGTCAGCAGCCGGGGCGGATGGTTCGTCGGGGCCAAGAGCTTGACTGGCAATCCCTACGATGGCCACACGCTAGCCGAGCAGATGAAACAAGTTAATAACTTGATCGGCGACATAGTTAGAGAAGTGCATGTGGACATGGGCTATCGCGGCCACGACTATGTGGGCAATGCCACGATCTATGTGGACAAACGACGGCGAGGCCGAACGCCAAAGACGCTCTGGAAAAGAATGAAACGCAGAGCGGCTGTCGAACCTAGCATCGGACATCTGAAGAACGAACACCGGTTAGAACGTAACCGGCTGAAGGGCGCTGCCGGAGATGCGATCAACGCCATCCTCTCGGCCGCGGCGATGAACTTCCACAAGTTGCTGAGAGCCTGTGAGGGCAAACTTGTCGCCCAAACCAGGGCTATTCTGGGCCGACTCCTGTACCAATCGACCTTCACCGGCTTTCTGATCGTCGTGCCATCTGCCTGAAATCGGCTTTTTCAGGATCGACTAACTAATGCGCCCGCCCATTGAAAGAAGGAGAGAATGAATGTACTTCCAATGATCAGGCCGCTTCATCGCCAGCCTCTGGAATTGGCACGGTAAATTGATCTTTTCGTCCTTGTTGCTAAACATCGCTCATCTGCAAGCCAAGATTGTGGAGGAAATGGAAGAGCAGGACAGACAAGTTATATTATCTGTAGAACGGTGACAGCAGGAGGGATCCCAAACCTCACAGCGAGTGCCGCTGGTCCAAGACCAAACCGCCAAGAGTGAATTATCTGGTGCCATCTGGTGAGATGTTACTAATATGAACGGAAATGTAATATTCTTCGATGGACAAACGGTCAATTATTTGCAACTTTAATGCGCGATGTCGGTAATCTGAACAATGCGGTCAACCACGCCGCGCCCGTCCGACATTGTGGCTGCAATTCCTGAGACTATCGACTCATCGAATGCCGGGACGCTTCGGAGCCTCCCAACAAACTCAGCCGAACCCAGTCCTTTGCTATCGGTGTCGTTGCCGACAGTATTGGTCAAGGTGACGATTATCCTCCCCCGCTTCAGCTGACCCGGTCAATATACGGTTGCTGTCACGCGCAATCAGTCGATCAATGACCCACTGGCTCACGATGCCGCCACCGCAAACGGTGGTGTGGACCGAGAAGAGGTCTCCGTTGATCTTGATCTGCGGAAATCCAAGCCGGGGTCCTATTTACTTTCAATGACCCATGAACAGGATCAGGCCTCGTATTACTACCCCCTGCAAATCAAATAGCCGTGAAGCGGATGTAATCCTGAATACGCAAGTTGCCCTGTCAAATGACGCCCTAACCTCCGTGTAAACTGTTACCTTGCGACGTCTATCTTCTCCCGGTCAAGAAGCTATTCCAATCTCACCTTGATTTCATCCTGAAGTAAAACGAGCAGAACTTCCAGGATGGACCCGCGCGATAGCATGGATAGTGCAGTTGAATGGGAGGAATCACCTAGCACGTCGCCACCTTCATCCAACGACAGGATTCCTGCACCAAGGAGCGCAACCGCAATATCGATCAGCAAGGGCACAGTAACCAGAGTTATGAAGAGTCCGAAGATCAAGAGCGTCCCGCACAGAATTTCCATGATACCCACGAACGGCCCAATGAATTGAGGCATTGGGATTCCGATCTTGGCTAAGCGGCCAGCGCAAATTGCCACGGGGAATGAAAACTTCTGGATGCGTTCGGACAGGAAGACCCATCCAACAAGAATTCGCAGGAGAAGGAGTCCCCACGCTACTCGCTTCGGTGCTTCGAAAGCACTCATAGATACTTCGGGTGAAGGAGCTAATGTGGTTGGCTTTGCAGCAGGGATTCGCTTGCAGAATTTCTAGCGGCACTGTCGTCTTTTCCCCAGGTCCAGTATATGCCTGCGTATGCGTAGCTCTCTGTCTGACCTGCTATCGAATGACCATAGCAGAAGAGGAACTGCTCGCCGGGATGATGCTTAAAGTGGTAATAGCCGCCAACATCGATCATCGCCGAGCGCTCTGTTTGCGCCGTGGCAAGGCCTTCGCGACCATGTGCAAAGAGTTCTGCACCCAACTCCAGGCGCTCATTGATTTCCCGCTTTATCAACCATCCTGTATAGGGAAAGTCACGAAAGCCTGATTGAGGCACCACCTGATAGCCGCCGCCGCCATCAAACAGCCACTTGCCGGAGTTCTTTTGCATCCAGATGGGTAGCTTGTACCAGACCTTTCCAACGCCGAGGCCCTTGTCGGAGTTTCCCGTCGGCATCTCAAACATCGGAAACATGCCGATCTGAGGAAAGTGCTTGGTCTCTTTGATGATCGCAAGTTTTACCCCTAGTTCCATGTCGGTTGGCCCAAACGCGCTTGGGCCTGCTCCTGCAGGAAGGTAAACGGGATTGTTTGATGGGAAAACGCCTCCCAAGGGAAGGATGGCGTGCAGTTGAACTCTGGGCATGGCACCCCAGTTGAATTCAACGGCTGGTCCGGTAGGGTCGATTTCCGCTGGCGTGCCGTCAACAGCGCCAAAGATATAGAACTCATAGTGATGAAGATCCACCGGGACCGGATCGTCGGTTTGATATGGAGGGCCTTGCGCCCACAGCTGTGGAGATGCAAACAGGAAGGAAAGAATCAGCAGCATGCGTGATAATGCGGTGTTCATCCTTAGCGCCCTCCCTGTATCCCAATACATATCATGAGGTTCACACTGGTTACTATTCATCGGCAACAGAATATATCGAAATTCGATAATAAACAATCCGGACTTCCGGGATGCAGACGTGGCGATATATTTGTCTTGTGGTGAGAGAACAGAGAACACTTTTTATCGGGCTCATTTGGATTCACGTGCTTGTGCATGTTTCACACGAACCCATCTACTGCCTGGCTATGATGGACGAGTTGAAGCATCACGGCTACCGTATCGGCCCTGGAACTCTCTACCCTCTCTTGCATGGCCTTGAAAAGAGTGGCTTGTTGGAGTCTACGATTAAAGAAGTTGGCCGACGGAAGAGACGTATGTACACCATTACAGCCATCGGCAGAAAAGCATTATCCGAAACGAGAATCAAGGTGGATGAACTCCACGATGTGATTCATGAAAGTCATCCTCGCCGAACCTCGCGCAAAAGTGAATTGTGAACCGAATACCATCATGAGTGAGTCGAGGACCGCAAATTCGAACCGTAATAGTAGAATCTCCCGACTTCAGCGAGATTGTGCTCTATTTGCTGAAGTCGAGCAAAATTCTGGAGGCGACTATACAGTTTTGCCCCAAAATTTTGGCCGTACCTGATAAGTATCTCATGATAAACGGCTTGTTTATGGTGGAGGCGGCGGGAGTCGAACCCGCGTCCGAAATCGTTGTCAGCCAGGAGAGTCCATGCTCAGTCCAGTTCCATTGACTTCGCTTGCGGCGCTCAGAACGGACAAGGTGCGCCGAAAGCTAGTCCGATAATCTCGCGGGTGCAACACGGACCGAGCCGCAACCGCCAGCCTACTGTATGACGTCCGCTCACAGCCCATAGGCAAAGCCGTGGAAGACGGCAGCTTATTTAATTAAGCTGCAAGTGGCAGACTGTAGTCGGCAACTTTAGTTTTGCAGGCGATTACGGATGCCCACTCTCCGACATGCCTCCTGAGCCGCAATCAATCCCGTCGAAACCGTGACGCCCCCTTGATGAGCACACTGGCCAACTGGCTTGTACGCGCTGATTCCATTTTACGCCACTTGCGATTTATTTGCTGCATACGTGCGGTGCTACCAAACGTTCTCCTTTCTAGTGCATCAAGTCGTGATCTTCTATTTGCATTGAGTCTGAGGACTGTTCACAGTTGTCAGTTCTGAGTTCGCGCAGTTGAGGTTCGTGGCTCCAGAATATAGGCGAAGAAAAAGAGAACGATACCGGGGGGGGGGGCAGTTTTTCGGGGTTTGAGGAAAAGTTTTGCCAAAGGCGCGGCATTCTTTTTTTTCGTTCCTGTTCATCTCTCTCCTCCACTCTTTTTCAGTATGCGCGCATGGAGGATAATTCTACGCAAGCACCTGCGGTGCGGCCAGACGCTCGCTCGTCGCTCGCAGCGGGTTCACAGGGACCAGGGACCAGAAAATGCCCGCTGGTTGAGGTTCGTGGTTCCCCGGTCTCAAGATCGAGACCTGGGGCACCCAGCTTTATTGGCCGGAGCCGGACCACCGGTCCATCTCCCACCGTCCCTACGGGACTCCGGCGGTATTCTGGCTGCTCTTTCCCCACCGTTGAAACGGTGGGCTAATCACCGTTGCGCCTACGGCGCGGGCTACGGACTGCCACCGATAAGTTGCACACCCAATAGTGGACTGTGAACAGTTCGCACGGTTGAGGTTCGTGGCTAGAAATCAGGGATTAGAAACCTGCTGGTTGAGGTTCGTGGCTTCCCGGTCTCAAAATCGAGACCGGGGGCACCCAGCTTTATTAGGCGGACCCGTGCCACACACCTATTCGTTCTTGCCGAACAAGCGTTCCAGCCAATTCAGAAATGGACGGCAAGCCGGATCAAGATTATCAAAATGACTACTGATTGCCTCGCCGAGGTGCTTCTTGTTCGGATCTTGCCATGCGATGTGAGTCTTGACGATAGCCTTGGACCGCTCAACCAAGCGAAAGTTCGTCATCTTGTCGTTGGTGGCTTTGTCCACTACGTCTGAAACATATTTCTCGGTTGCGGGTGTGATGGATGAACGAATCAGGTCTTCAAAGATGCCATCGCGTATATTATCAGGCATTAACCAAATGCCAAGGATAGGCAAACGGGCCCTTTCCGATTCAGCCGCTGGAGAAATCATCAGCCCTTCGGCAGGAAACACGTCCGGGATTGCGTAATACTTTTCTAATCGTCCTTTAAGTGACCGAAGGCGAGCCTGAATTCCAGTGTCTCCAACAATTTCTTCCTTGCCTTGATCCGCATCAAGAACTGCGCCAATCACACATTGCTTATTGTTACTCGCTTCCGTCAATCCAGAAAGAATTTCGAGAACTCCTTCATCGTTGCCACAGTATCCCAATTCATAGTCAGGGAATGCGCCAGTTATTTTCTGAACCAAGTGAGAAAATGAATGCCAATCCTCTTGCCCTTCGACCAGCAACACTTTCTTCCCCATTGTTTTGAGGTTGGCTTTGACTGCCTTGACTTGGAGACTTGCTGTCATACCTCAACGAACCTCAATGCCTTGTCTAATCGCTGCTTCCAAGCCTTGAGAAGAGAACTCATGAGCGTGAATATCTTCGCCTTTTCGTTCAAGTCGATACACATAACTCTCGCTTGGAATCAGAGGTTCCTTTTGAGCTTCTATGAAGGCTTGTATGCAGTCATTACTGTGCGTCGTGGCAAAGACCTGGACACCGAAATGCTTTGACGCCTCGAATAGCGCCTTCCATAACTGTTCCTGGACTTCCCAATGCAGGCCATTTTCAAATTCGTCGATGAGCAGGATTCCGCCGGAGGCATTGGCCATTGCGAGGCCGATATGGAAGAGGCGAGTCAGGCCGTCACCCATGGAAGATAATGGCGTTCTGCCACGATCGCCATCAATCTTAAGATAAGGCAGATCAATCCCAGATTCCGGGTCACTGATATAACGAAGATCTAGGACTTTGGGTTCGACGAACCTGAGCCATTCCAAAAGCAATTCATCTTTATCGGCAAGCGACGCTTTATCCCATAGGCGCTTCGCATCACTTGCCGAGAAGCCTCTTGCAGGAAGAAAGGCTACCTGTGCTGCATCTGGATGCAACGCCCCATCTTCCTTAATCAATTCTTCAGGAGGGGGAGGCATATGGAGGTAGCGTTCAAAATAATGTCGCCGGGGCTTTTTCATGCCTCTGGCAACTTCGAAGCCCCTTCCCAAGAGGTGACCTAAACGCCTCCGGTAAGAGCTTGGCTCAGCTCTTTCTGATTCAGAGGTCATCGCCTCCATTTCAAGCAAGTCGTCTATAAATGGTTCACAGCGAAGCACAAGATTTGACTCCGGATCGTCAGCAGACAACCGGATGTGAGGCTTGAAAAGGTGTCCGTGTTCCCGGTGAAATAGATTCAAAAGTGGACGAAGAGACTCTTCCATCTCAAAAGGATCGAACCTGTCGAATTTCTTTCGTTGTACAGCGTCGGGTTCCCGCCGTGAAGCAACCCGCAGAATCTCCCACGGCGAGCTACTCGCGTAGAGTTCAACCGCCTCCAAAAGGCACGTCTTTCCGGTATTGTTCTTTCCGACGAAAAGATTCAAACTGCCCAGTCTTGGCAGTTCGAGGTCTCGGAAGAGCTTGAAACCGGAGATGTGAAGGGATGGAATCATGGCTAAAGGCAGTCTAACGCGTCCGGACGCGGATTCCAAGTTGGCAATGCAAGAATCCCTCGATCTCACTTCTGAAATCGAGGGATTCTGCTATTTACGTCTTGGCTAGTACGGAACGATCGAGTAGCCCACATTTCAATGCACCACCACAATTGGGTGCTCCAAGCCAACCCTAGCTGCAGCCGCTGGTGGAGCCGCAGCTCATGCAGCGGTAGCAACTGCCGTTGCGGACCATGATGGCGCCGCAGGTGGAGCAACTGGGGGCGTCGCCCATCTCGTACATGGAGCGCATGGCGTCGGCGGCGTGAAAGATGCCGCGGTCGGCCATGCTGGGCGCAGGTGATACCCCCGAAGTCGCCATCTCTTCTGGATTGAGGGCGGGTACTGAATATGGAGTGGGAGCGATGCCGCCGCCGGAAGTGCCCGAATTGCCGATGGCGGAGCTTGCGGCGGGGCTGCTGACCTGATTGAGGCGCAGGGCGACCTGCTCAGCCAGCTTGGCGAGTTGGCCTTGCTGCATGGCGTCGTCTTCTTCGTCCTCGGTCTCCGGGATCATGGTGGGCGGAGCGGGCAACTGCTCGGCGTGAGGAGTCAAGCTGGCAAAGAGCGAGAGCTGCGTGCCGGAGAGGAAGCGCAGGTTGAGCCACTTGAAGATATAGTCCATGAGGCTCTTGGCGTAGCCGATCTGCGGATTGCCGGTCCAGCCGGAGGGTTCGAAGCGGGTGTGGGCGAACTTTTCGCAGAGCACCTTGAGCGGAACGCCGTGCTGGAGGGCGATGGAGATGGAGGTGGCGATGGCGTCCATCAGGCCGGAGATGGTGGAGCCTTCCTTGGCCATCTTGATGAAGATTTCACCGGGCTGGCCGTTGGGATAAAGGCCGACGGTGACGTAGCCCTCGTGGCCGGCGATGGCGAATTTGTGGGTGATAGAGGCGCGCTCGTCCTGGAGGCGATGGCGGACGGCGCGGGGCGGGGCGTTGAGGTCTTGCACGAGGGGCTTGCTCTCCGGCGCAGCCTCGGAGGCGGAGGGTTGAAGAACGGGCACGGCGGCGGCGGCTTTGGCGGTCTCGGCGATTTCGTTGAGAAGATGCTGGAAGGCGGCGGCGGCCAGGATGACCGACTTGGAGGTGACTTCAAGCTTGTCTGCCGGCTTGTCGGCCAGAGCCTTGAGATCAGCGACGGCGGCGGGCTGGCGGGCGGCGAGTTGAGCCAGTACGCGAGTGGCAGCAGCGTCCAAGGGGGAAGGCTCGCGCTTTTCATCCATGCTGACGTTGAGCGGCTGGGTGCCTTTGGAGCCGTCGCGGTAGATGGCCACGGCCTTGATGCCCTGACGCCAGCTCTCGGCGTAGGCCTCGGCGACATCCTCCACGGTGGCTTCATTGGGCAGGTTGACGGTTTTGGAGATGGCGCCGGAGAGGAAGGGCTGGGTGGCGGCCATCATCTTGATGTGGCCCATGTAATGGATGGAGCGGGTGCCCTTGGAGGGCTTGAAGGAGCAATCGAAGACGGAAAGGTGCTCGGGCTTGATGCCGGGCGCGCCTTCGATGGTGCCAGTGGCGTCGATGTAGCTGACGATGGCGTTGACGTCCTCGCTGGAGTAGCCGAGCTTGAAGAGGGCCTCGGGGACGGTGTTGTTGACGATTTTGATCATGCCGCCGCCGACGAGCTTTTTGTACTTGACGAGGGCGAGATCCGGCTCGATGCCGGTGGTGTCGCAGTCCATCATGAAGCCGATGGTTCCGGTGGGGGCGAGGACGGTGGTCTGGGAGTTGCGATAGCCGTAACGCTCGCCATAGACGAGAGCCATGTCCCAGCACTCGCGGCTGGCGTCGATGAGGGCGTCAAGCTGCGGGACGGCAAAGGGCTCGCCGGAGACGCGGGACTTGCCGATGTTGTTGACCTCTGCGCGATGCATGCGGATCACGTCGAGGAAGGGCTCGCGGTTGACGTAGAAGCCGGGGCAGGCGCCGCCCTGGCGATCGGCATTGGCGGTGAGCGTGGTGGCCGAGGCGAGCGGCGGGCAGTTGGCGGCAACGATGGAGGATTGCAGGTAGGCCTGGCCAGTGAGGATGGCGGTAAAGACGGCGGCGAGATCGCGGCCGGTGGCCGAGTCGTAAGGCAGGCCAAAGGCCATCAGCAGAGCGCCCAGGTTGGCGTAGCCGAGGCCGAGGGGGCGGTAGTCGTGGGAGTTGCGGGCAATGGACTCGGTGGGATAGCCGGAGTTGTCCACCAGAATTTCCATGGCGGTGATGACGACGGAGATGGAGTGCCGGTAGGCGGGAATGTCGAAGTTGCCCGCGGGAGTGACGTACTTCATCAGATTGAAGCTGGCCAGGTTGCAGGCCGAGTTGTCCAGGAACATGTACTCCGAGCAGGGGTTGGAGGCGTTGATGCGGCCGGAGTTCTTGCTGGTGTGCCACTTGTTGATGGTGGTATCGAATTGCAGGCCGGGGTCGCCGCAGAGCCAGGTGGCTTCGGCGATCTTGCGCATGATGTCGCGGGCCTTGTAGCTGTCAACCGGCTGATGATCCTTGACGGTGTAGGTGTTGTAGGTTCCGTCTTCCTCGTAGGCGTGCATGAACTCGTCGCTGACGCGGACGGAGTTGTTGGCGTTCTGGAAGAAGATGGACGAGAAGGCCTCGGAGTCGGGGCCGCTGCCATCGTAGCCGGCCTTGATGAGCGAGTGGGCCTTGGCTTCTTCTTTGGACTTGCACTCGATGAAGTCCAGGATGTCGGGATGCTCGACGTTCATGATGGCCATCTTGGCGGCGCGGCGGGTCTTTCCGCCGGACTTGATGACGCCGGCAAAGGCGTCAAAGCCGCGCATGAAGCTCAGTGGCCCCGAGGCCGTGCCGCCGCCGGAGACGGACTCCTTGCTGGAACGGAGCGAGCTGAAGTTGGTGCCGGTGCCGGAGCCGAATTTGAAGAGCAGGGCCTCGGTGCGGGCCAGTTCCATGATGCCGGCCATGGAATCCTCGACGGAGTTGATGAAGCAGGCGGAGCATTGCGGATTGCGATAGCCGGTGGCGGAGTAGCGCACTCCGCCGGTGGAGGGGTCCCAATGCCAGTTCTGCCCTTCCGCATCGGGCTCCAGGCGGTCACAGCCTACATTGAACCAGACGGGCGAGTTGAAGGCCACCTTCTGGGTCAGCAGCATGTGCGCCAGCTCGTCGTGGAAGATGGCTGCATCCTCGCGGGTGGCGAAGTAGCCGTCCTTCAGGCCCCAGTCGCGGATGGTCTCGGCGACGCGGGCGACAAGCTGGCGGACGCCGGTCTCGCGCTCGGGGGTGCCCAGCTTTCCGTGCAGGTACTTGGAGGCTACGATGTTGGTTGCGGTCATCGACCAGTCGATGGGTACTTCGACATCTTTCTGCTCGAAGATGGTGTTGCCCTTCTGGTCGGTGATGGATGCGGTGCGCCGCTCCCATTGGAGCTCGTCGTAGGGGGAGACGCTCTCGTTGGAGAAGCGGCGGGTAAAAATAAGGCCGCGCTGGGTGTGGGAGGCTTGGGGGGTGGCGGAAGTTTGGGTTTGAAGCTCGTTCATAAAATCCTCACAATCTATTAAAGTCGGTGAATCTCCGGCTCCACTCCGGCAAGGCATCCGGGAAGGGCAAGGAAAATCTTGGTCAACCAAGGGGACACGGGGGAATTGAAAGCGCCGCGAGTTCTCTTCGCTCAGCGGCCTCGTGTGGTTCCGTCACACAGGAGTTTCGTTAAAATCCTTTTAGTGCCGCAGATGAAAAAATACCGCTCTCTGTTGTGCTTGTCAAGACAAAACCACAATATATTGTGTTTTGTCAGCGAATGAAGCATCTACTTACCAAACAAAAGGGAATGGCTGTGGAAAGCTCGAAAGCCCCTTGCAGGGTGCGAAGTTGGGCTTTTGGATCTGCCCAAAAGCCGGTGCAGACCTCGGATTTCCGCAGACGTTACTCTCCTGGTTCAAGGCTAGTCCTCGGCGGGAGCGGGGACAAGGCTGTGCAGATGTGGAGATTTGGGGACGGATTTTCGTAATAGTCTCAACTGCGACATGGTCAGATTCTTGATGCCGGGCCGTGAGTTGCCTGCCTGCAAGCGAAACGTGCCTTCCCAATCTGAACTCATCTCCACCAACTTCGATTAGGCTGGCAGTGGCGGAATCATACGAAGATTGCCGCCATCTTGTGCTAAGAAGAGAGTACCAGCGATGAGTATTGCAATTCCTTATTCACGTTCTTCGCGAAATCGATAACGAATCAAGGCATGTTGGACCATTGTTTCAGTGTCGCCGACATCGCAAATTACTGCTAGACCGTTCGGCGCACCTGGCCCGTCAACTATACTGCGATACGGTCCAACGGCCAGATCAAAATACTCCGGCGGAACGGTCGCGCCAACAGGTAGCTGTTTACCTTTTCTATCCCTGATAATGCTGGCCAACTTTCCACCAGGTTGCACGTCATCCGTGGCTGCTACGAATTCGACAGATGGGTACCGGTTTACCAGGACCAGGGATCTCTGCCGCCGTTGTCCTGCGGACTTGCGCACTGTAAAACCAACCTTGATACGGTACTCCTTATCATTCATTGAGGCCACGCCGTCCAGGACTCTGGTGAACTGCTCTGAGGTCTTGTCAGGCCAAACATGGCTAAAATCCGCCGCAGGTTGGAGATTCATCGGAATACTACTCGTTGAGGTCGATCCGACCACGGGAACAACCTTCGTGTATGCATTGTTCTTATACGTTGCAAGGTCAAACTCTCGTACCCGAAAATAACCGGCAACGTCAATAGCACGGAGTCTCCCCGAGTTGATTTCCTTCCGAACCGCCTCAACGGGAACCCGCAAGTATTTGCTGACTTCTTCCAATGTGAGAATTTGTTCGTCAAACATGTGCGATCTCCTTTCACTGACATTAGCATATCAAGTATTTTATGTTTTTCAAGTAGTATAAGTAAAATAAGTGATTTATGTGACAAGTATTTTGGTCTTGCGTCAGGGATATTGAATCCAATCAGATTTGCTGGCTAAGGAGGGACTGTGCAGATATGAAGATTCGAGGTAAATTCCTTATTATGAATTGATTAGGTTTCGGACTGGCATCCCTTACGGTTCAAAATGCAACTTAGAGGGGATCATTTGCTGGTGCAGGATGCGCACGACGCGAATTCCACCCGGCTTCAACCGGTAAAAGATGACGTGCTTGCCTTGCTCGTGCCTGTGGAGGCCTGAATTGATTGCGTCGCAGTATCTTCCCATTCCCGGATTTTCCGCGAGAATCTGAAAAGTTTCTTGCAGGTCTTGAATATACCGACGTGCCTGCGAAACGCCCCACCTATCGAGGGTAAACCGGGCGATCTCTTTCATATCGAATTGTGCAGGCCTGGAGACGCTGAACTTAGGCAACTTTTGCTTCTTTCTCCGCCTCCAGTTCGTCGATATAGGCATAAAGCCGTTCAAAGACGCCATCTTCGGCATCAGGACTAGCATCTCCCTCGGCAATCGCAGCACGAAGCAGGGCCATTTTCTCCTCGTACTCCTGCTCTTCCTTTTCCATTCCGCGCAGGGCCGCGCGCATCACTTCGCTGGCGTTGGCGTAGTCTCCAGACTCGACTTTGGCGGTAATGAACTGATCCATTTTTTCTGTCAGGCTGACATTGCGTGTAGGCATGGGGCACCTCAGCTTCGAGTCTAGCCTCTTTTGGCCAACTTTGCCATACCGGCAAGAATAGGGTGTGCCGCGCCACGGTCCGACGATGCGATTTCTCAGCGGGTGGAAGGCACAAATCTGCACGTGTACGCCAGAGGAATTTTTGTGCAAAGGAAAAGCCCGTTGATTTAACGGGCTTTAGCGTGAATTAGCTGGTAGCGCTACCGGGAATCGAACCCGGGTTTTAAGATTGAGAATCTCACGTCCTAACCCCTAGACGATAGCGCCACATGGAATCAAGCATTTAGCAGATTGCTTGAGGTTCGCTATCCAACCGATGATCCAAACTTGCAAGGCCCACGCTTCAATGGTCATGGATGGTAGATGGATAGCAATACTGCGGAGTAAACCTTAAACAGTATCGCCGATTGGAGGGAAAATGGCAATTTTTGCGGCGCGCGGACGCGCCCCGTCATCCCCATGTAAATTCTATCGGCACTTGGACGTCCGGGTGAAGGCTTTTGTGCACGGGGCAGGTGTGGGCGGCTCGCTCGAGTTTTTGCTTGTTCTCAGTGCTGAGGGAGTGCGGAACATGGATTTTAACGTTCAGGCTTGCGATCATTCTTGGCGGTGCGGCGGTCATTTCTTTTTCTACAGTTGCAGTGGTCCCGTAGATGTCGATGTTCAGGGTACGTGCCATGATCCCCATAACGGTTAACATGCAGGTGCCGAGCGCTGTTGCGACCAAGTCTGTGGGCGAGAAAGTTTCTCCGAGCCCTTGATTGTCTTTGGGGGCGTCGGTATTGAGATCGGTCCCCGATGGAGTGTGAACTGCCTTGCAGTGCAAGTTTCCTTGATATTCGAATTGAATGGCGACCATCGTTTCTCCCTCCACATTCTGCGCTCTAGAACTGTAGACAACTGTAGTGTATCGTCCGAGCTCCACAATTCCTCTTGACAAAGTTGTTCAGCCTGCGTCACAGTCAATTCCACGGGTCCTTCCCGGCCCGAAATCCCGGTGGATTTCTCCCGCGTCAACTACTCCCAAAGGCTGTCAGTATTCTACGACGGAGGTTTTTATGCACCATCTACACTTCAATCACCTGGCTGTTCTGGCATCCGCATTTTATCAATGGATTCTAGGCGCGCTCTGGTATTCGCTATTTTTTGCCAAGCCATGGATGGCGCTGACCGGCCACGTTCCCGGTTCGCGGCCAAAGGCGGCCGTTTGGGGCATGGCGTCGTCGTTCATCGGCAGTCTGATTCTCTCGTTCATTCTGGCGCATGTGGTGATCTGGTCAGGCGCGGACAGTATTCATCCGGGCCTGTTCATAGGCTTTATCTGCTGGCTGGGCTTTATTGCGCCGCCGCTGTTTGCGGAGACAATTTACGAACAGCGCCCCTACAAACTGTTCGCCATCAACTCCGGCTATTGGCTTGCAGCGTTGCTGGGCAGTGGGGCATTATTGGCAATCTGGCGATGATTCGGGAAAAATTGAGGCTACAATCGAGGCATGAGCAAACAGGCAATTGCAACCAATAAGGCACCTGCGGCTATCGGCCCATACTCTCAGGCAGTGCGCGTGGGAAACCTTCTCTTTACCGCCGGCCAAGTGGGCGTCGATCCGGCGACCCAGCAAGTGGTTGCCGGCGGCATTACCGAGCAGACCAAGCGAGCATTTGAAAACTTGAAAGCTATTCTCGACGAGGGCGGCACGAGTTTGGCTAACGCGGTCAAGTCCACCGTATTCCTGAAGAATATGAATGATTTTGCCGCCATGAACGCGGTCTACAGCAGCTATTTTTCCGGTCAAGAAGATACGCCTCTTCCAGCCCGGAGCACGGTTGAGGTGGCGCGACTGCCCAAGGACGTGCTGGTGGAGATCGAATTGATTGTCGAGGTGTGACAACCAGAGCGGATCTCCTATTCATACATCCTAACCGGCAGTGTAGAAGGTGACTTTTTCTTGAGGAAAAAGCTACGAGAGGGCAGTTGTTTCGGAGTAGAGCAATCGGAGAACCGCTTTAGCCTTCTGGTTCCGTTCGCACGCTGAGAACATCTAATCGGCGGAATGTTCTGGAGGTTCACTTTGAGCGAGAAGCCGGAAAAGATTGAGCGCACTGACGCGGAGTGGCGGGCTTTATTGACGCCGGAGCAGTACAGAATTCTGCGCCAAAAGGCAACGGAGCGTCCCTTCACGGGCGCGCTGACGGAGAATCACAAGACCGGGAATTATCACTGCGCAGGCTGCGGGGCGCTGTTGTTCTTGAGCGGGGCCAAGTTTGACTCCGGCTGTGGCTGGCCGAGCTTCATGCTGCCGGCGGATGCGAAGGCTATCGCCGAAACCGAGGATCTGAGTCTTGGGATGCGGCGCGTGGAAGTTACCTGCGCCCGCTGCGGCGGCCACTTGGGCCATGTCTTCCAGGACGGACCGCGTCCGACCGGACAGCGATATTGCATCAACTCGGCTTCCCTTACATTTGAACGGGTTGAATAGGGCGGCAGGATGGGCTGCGAAAAACTCGAGTATCGGGCACTTTGCAAAAGACATCCCTCAATGGCCGATTTAGGTTTCATATGTTTTGCAAATTGAACAATCTAAAAGACAGGTTGAAAATTGAAGGCGTAATATATAGACAAAAACAGCAAGTTAGCTTCCGCTGCGCGGAAGTTGGCGGGTTCGCGAGTTGGCGGGATTGTCTGACATCGACGGCTAAAAAGACGCCATTTTGGGAAGATTTCTCCGATGTCGTCCCATTTTGAATTTCATGTCAACGGGACAGGAAGGAGAAATAACCGTTAAGTGATTGAGTATAAGGGATAAATAGGGTCTAAGATAGATTGCATTTAATTAATGAAGGATTCGATAAGCTTAAATCATTCAATGAGGAAGAGAGCAACAGGGGAGAGAAGACGACTCTCTCGATATCACATTTGGACATCATTCGCGGATTTACAGGCGTAGGGAGAGGCGGAGAGCGAAATCACATAGCCAAAGACGAACTGACCTTGGCGAAGGACCGCACAGGAAGAGGCGAAAGCGGCTGGAGGCGAGCCGGATTTGGCGGAATGAATATTGCGCGATCAGGGTATTCTCCGAGTTGAAGCGGAGCGGCGGGGGCTGAGCGAGCAGGCCACCTCAGAGAGAAGAGGCCGCATAGCCTTCGCGGCAACCGTTAGACCAATTCGGCGAAAGCCGGGGGAGATTCCGAAGAGGAATTTCCCTTTTCCCTTTCTACGGAGCGACAGAGAGTCCGTGGAGTGTCGGGACAGGATTGGCGGAAAAATGGAAGATGCAAGACAGAGGCAAGCGGTGGTGAAAAAGCCGCATGGAGCAAGGGCAAAGAAGAACACAATCAACCGTGGCAGAGCAAGGCTAAACGCGGCGGCGGATGACGCCCTTGATGAGCTTAGCAAGGAAATTGCGTTTTCGCTGCTAGGAAAGACAATCGACGGCAACATAACAAGCGCAAAATTATTGGTGGCGCTTGCGGAGGGGCAATTTGATTGTGAGGATGAAGGAACGATGCGAAGTCTACTAAGCATTGCAGAGAGACTGGCGGCTGAGCCGGAGTGCAGTGGCGAGGTGATCGACGGAACGTGGGAGGACGGCAGCGCTCAACAAGGACCGGAATTGGTAAGCCGGCCAGATTGACGCACAGCCGAAACCAGCAAGAGCAGAACGCTTCAGCCCTGATTCTCACAAACAAAGCTGGTTAGCGGTCACAGAATCCCAGGTCCCAAAAGCGGGACCTGGGCAACCAGAATGCAGCGAGTCAGCGGGGCGCTGACAAAACATTGATTTTGGAATCAAGACATTGGAGGAGAGGCGGCAGAGGGGAAACACTCCTTGCCGTCTTTCCGAAAAGAAAGAAGAGAGACGGATGAAGCTCACAAATCACGAGTGGTTGCGCGCCGGCGGATGGCTGGGACTGTTGACGATTGGCTTGGGCCTGATGAGTGTGACTCTGGGCAGTACGGCCAAAGCCCAGGCGTTCAGCACAACGACGATACAGGGGACGGTGTATCTGGCAAACGGCCAGCCTGGTTCGGGGACAGTGGTGGTGAGTTGGCCATCGTTCACTACGGCGAGCGGACAATTAGTGGCGGCCGACAGTACGACGATCGCGATAGCGCCGGATGGATTTATCAGTGTGAATTTAGCCCCGAACCTTGGATCGACGCCAGCGGGGCAATACTACACCGCCGTCTACTATATGAGCGACGGATCGACGAGCACTGAATACTGGGTGGTTCCGGCGGCGGCTCAGGCGACGCTCGGTCAAATTCAGGCGCAGATCATGCCCGCAGCTCAGGCAGTGCAGGCGGCGAGCAAGGCTTATGTGGATGAGGCGATCGCCGAGCTTTCGGGAAGCCTGCTGACGGCATCGGGCGGAACACTGTCCGGTCCACTAACCTTGTGTTGCGATCCTACGCAGCCGTTGCAAGCGGCTGACAAGCACTATGTGGACGAGACATTTGCGCTGGCGGTTCCGTTGGCGGGTGGAAGCATGACGGGGGCTTTGACAACACCTGCGATGAACGGGGTGGAATCGCCCGCAGTTGGAAGCTCGCAGACGACGCTCCAGAGTGCGATCAACGCGGCGGGGACGAATGGAGCGGTGGAGATTCCGCCGACTTATGCGGGTACGGATGGATTTACGAACCCTAATGGCGTCTATGTGTCGGATTTACGGCAGGGAAGCTCTCAGCAGTATGAACGCAGCGTGAAGGAATTCGGCGCGGTGTGCGACGGAATCACGGACGACACGAGTGCGTTACAAGCGGCTTTGAACTATGCGCAAGCGCACGGTGTGGCGCTGTCGATTCCGCAAGGAACCTGCAAGACGCATACGTTGAACTGGCATGGAGAGTCGATAGGCGGAATGGGGAAACAGGTCTCGGCGCTGATGGGGTTTCCCGGGCAGGATGTGTTGCTGACGGCGACCGATAGTACGAGCATACTTTCTTATACCCGCATTCACGATCTGACCATCTATGTGGATCAAAGCCAGGATATCTCTTGTTCTGCGGCGAAGGGACTGGCGCCGGCGGGAAGCTGCGCGCAGAATCGTCCGATGGAGAGTAACTCGATATTTTCGCCGGGCGGCAACGGGTTGACGGGAACGCAAGGAACCGGAACGGCATGGGCGGTGGGCAATTGTGCGATAGCGATGCCGGCAAGCACGGGCGCGGGCGGCAACGGGTTGAAAGTAGCAGAGATTGAAAATGTCGAGATTGCAGCTACGGGCGTAGACCCGATGGCGGGGCAGTATGCGGGGGCGCAGTCGACGCACACTTGCGGGATGTATCTGGCGCAATGGCCGCGATGGAGTGATTTCCGGAATATCGATATTCGCGGACTGAATACAGGCATTGCGATTCCGGCACTACCTGGTACTGCACCGGCGGGGTTGATTGCGGATTCAAATCGCTGGCAAAACATCACGATTCAGGCTACGCATGGGTTCACGGCTGCGGCGGGTTCGAATGATGTTCTGGATAACGTGGTGTCGATGGTGGGGAATTCGGCAGCGACAGGAGAGCCGCCGACCGGAGTTGTGCTGGATTTGGCAGGAACACAGCAGGGATGGACGGTACGGAATTCCGTGGTGATGCCGGTGTGGGATGCGGTACAGCCCACACTGACGATTTCGGCATCGGGCGGGGCAGTAACAGCGGTGGCGGTGGGGACGCAGGCCGGTCTGGGATTCGATCCTTACGGCGCGCAGGTTCCGCTAACCTTTAGTGGGAGTTGCACGGCGCAGGCGTTGGGGAACGTAAACAGCGGCGGTGCGATTGGATCGGTGACGGTGACATCGGGCGGCGTGGGTTGCTCGAATACTACAACGGCCAATGTGAATGTTGCTGGAACGTGGGATACCGACGCTCCTGTGAACCTGATTTCCGGGCAAAGCATGAGCTTCTATGGCGGCAATCTTCTAAAGGGCAATGGAGGTTACACGGTCTGGAATGCAACTAACTCAATGAGTTATGGAACGCAACTGGATGGTGGCGGCGGCAGATTACCGAGCGGAGGAAGCTATGCTGCTTTGGTGGCGAACAGTTCGCTGGGCAGCGCGTCTCAGGTGGATCAATTTCCTGGAGTAGACTTTGGCGCAAAGTTACAATCTTGTCTAAATACGCTCAGTTCGAGTTACGGCGGAACGTGCGATGCACGGAATTTCACTGGAAATCAGTCGATGGGATCCAACCTGACGATAGCTACAGCAAATGCCACAGTGCAACTTCCGTGCGCGACGATCTCAACATCCAACCAAATCCTCATAGCGGCAGGAATCAGAAATGTATCTCTGCGGGGATGCGCGCTGCGCGGCGCCAGCACGGCAAGTGGAAGCCAGGGCGGAACAGTGTTTATGTATTCCGGAACTGGAGCGATGGTACGGGTGGGAGATCCGACTTATGCGGCGGATACAATCGGCTTCCATTTGGACAACGTAGTTATTAACACGACCAGCTCAATGAGTGCTACGGCGCAAGGATTGGCAGCGTACCGCACCCAGGAGATGGACCTGGAAAGCCTGTATTTACTGGGCAATTCAAACCAAACCGGCATGACACTGGACGGAACTGGGAATTATACGGGAGGAACATTCCTGGACAATGAATTCAACGGATTCCAAATTGCAGTAAACGGTATCGGCCACCAGATTTCAAATCCCGCGACGACCGACTGGGTAAACGCGAGCACGTTTGTGCGGCTCCATATTGATTGTCCGACGAGCGGGGGAATTCCGATCAGCGGGAGTTATGGGATCAACCTGCAACAGGGCGATGGAAATACCTTTACCGGCGGCGATGTAGAGGGATGCTCAACGGCCTTGCATCTGGGAGCTAACGCGCAGAACAACACAATCGTCGGGCTGCGCAACGAAAACTCTACAAATCAGATTGTAGCGGACGCAGGCAGTTCCTATAACAGTTGGATGTCTGGCGGAACGATATTTACGGGTGCATTGACGGATAACGGAACCCGCAATAGCTTCCTAGACACATTTCATCGGAGTTTCAATGGATTGAACGGCGATTGGTACGGAAGCCAAAAAGACGCCACTGTAACCAATCATTATCGCTTAGGAATTGGGACGGGAAATGAGCGCGGACTGCTGGACCGCTATCAGACAGACTATGGCTACCGTTGGACGACTGGACTGAGCGATGCATCGGCGGGCGAACAGTTCTACCAAATTCTGGATGAGCTGAACAACGTTTATCGTCTATCGATCGGGCAGTATAACAATGGACAGTCGAGTACGAATAATCAAACGGTGATCAATTCGGCAGGAACCGGTGCTGTTGTCCTAAACGGATCGAATAACTCAGGAACCGGAGGAGTGGTCATTGGGTCAGGCGGAGCGAGCGAAACCACAGTAGCAACGATCAACAACGGCGGGAATGCGCAATTCAACGGAACATTGCAAGTGGGCGGGGCATCGACTTTTGCAGGAACGACAACGGTGGAGAATCAAGCAGATACGGAGATTGATGCGACGCTGTGGTCCGGACTAACGACTAGTCAAAAAGAGTCTTTCAGTTATAAGGATTGGAACGGCAACAGCCAGTGGTACATGGTAAAGGACGCGAGTAATAATTGGGCGTTGAATTCCGCGACCGGGGGGTTGGATAGTTTCAAGGCGTATCAAAGCACAAATAGCGGCGATACCTATGTGAACACGTCGAACAGCACAGGAGCAGTGCGGATCAACTATGAAACCGGCTCCGGAAGCCAGTTCAAGGTGTACGGAGGAAACAGCAGTTCGCTGTATGCCGCCTTTACAGGAGTGAATTCCATTCAATTTCCGGGGCTTGCGGCGAGCAGCGGCCATAACTGCCTTCAGGTTGACAATTCAGGATATATCACCAATACCGGCTCAACTTGCGGCAGCGGCAGCGGTTCCGGCACAGTCAATTCTGGAACGAGCGGCCAGATCGCCTATTACAATACGGCTGGAACCGCGGTATCAGGCATTAGTACGGTGCCTATTACCGCGGGAGGAACAGGATCTTCAACCGCATCCGGGGCACTGGCAAATCTATTGCCTGGAGTGGCCTCGAATGGATCGAATGGGGTAATTGTTACGGGGAACTCTCAATTAAATGGGACGTTGCAAGTGGCGGGCACGACCACCTTTGGCGGCACGACGACGGTGGAGAACTTGGCGAATGCGGAGATTGATTCAACGCTGTGGGCAGGGTCGACAGCCAGTCAAAAAGAGTCGTTCACCTACAAAGACTGGAACGGAAATAACCAGTGGTACATGATAAAAGACACAAGCAATAACTGGGCGTTGAATTCGGCGACGGGCGGTCTGGACAGTTTCAAGGCCTACCAAAGCTCGAACAGTGGAGACACGTACATCAACGCTTCCAACGCGTCAGGAGTTGTTCGCGTTAACTATGAAACCGGAGCGGGGAGCGCGTTCAACATATACGGTGGCGGCAGCAGCAGCCTATATGCGAGCTTTACCGGAACCACCTCGATCAAATTTCCTGGGCTTGCGGCAAGCAGCGGCCATAACTGCCTTCAAATTGACAACTCAGGCTATATTACCAATACCGGAGCAAGCTGCGGAAGCGGCAACACCAACGGCACAGTTAATTCCGGAACCAGCGGACAGATTGCATTCTACAGCGGCACCGGAACGGCGCTTTCCGGCACAAACACGGTTTCCATTTCTGCGGGAGGAACAGGTGCTTCGACAGCTTCCGGCGCGTTGGCAAACCTGGGCGGAGCTGCACTTTCCGGTTCGACATTTACTGGTCCAGTAAATATCGCCAGCACGCTTTCCGTCGCGAATAATACTAGTATTGGACCCCGGTACGATGTTACGAATTCGACATTTGGCGCCAAAGGCGACGGAACAACGGACGATACGCTTGCAATTCAGGCGGCATTCAATGCGTGCTGGAACAATGGGTTATCGCCTCATGGAGGAATTATCGAATTTCCTGGAAATCACAACTTCGTGGTTTCTTCGACAATCAACGCATACGACGGTTGCCAGATTGAGGGCACCATAGGCAATGGCGGTGGGGGCTTTTCACCTCCGCAGATTTTATGGAACGGGTCAACTCCGGGTGCTGTCTACAGCATCACAAGCGTCACGATCGCAGTGAATTCAACGCCGGTCTATGCGCCAAGTTCTCCGGCACCCTATTCTCAGCCATATATTGCGACTTTTACCGCAAACAACAGCCTGACTGCCGGGCAATGGGTGGACATCGAAGGACTAAGCACGACTGGAGGAATGCAACTGAACAGGGGGATTTTACAGGTGGCATCAGCAACCGCATCAGGCTTTACGGCGGTTGTTCCCTACGGAGTTACAACGGGCAGTTTTACAGACACAGGAACTGCAACAGCATCTAATGTCATGATCGCCTTCGACGCAGACGCCCGATACGAGCAAGCGGTAAGCAGCATAGTTCTTGGTAACAAGTCAGAGACACAGGCAAATACATTTCAGGTGGGATTTTATTTTGGTTCCCGTGTAGATACCGGCACCCGAATATGGCATGGCGAAGTGGAAGATGCCACGGAGTATAGCTACTATTTCTCCGATGGCGGAATCAACATTGACTTTGACAAAGGCTGGAGATCGGACAGCGCTGGAATTGCAGCAATCTACTGGCGAGTGGGAGGTTCAGACTCATTTGGCATAGCCAATGGGACAGTAGATAACAACCGCGGCGCATTTGGTTCCGCGAGCAGCGGAGCCGCAGTTATACTGGACAATCAGACCACATGCGGGATCGTCAATTTTTCTTCCAGAAACATCAAAGTCGAGGTTAATACGACGATAACACCAGGGTTGGGAGTATTTACGCTCTATGACTGCCCCTCGGCGAGCAATGGTGAACAGTTTTTTCTCAGCTTCGATACAACCTGGGTTGCTCCGGCGAGCGGCAGCACCGCCGGCTTCAATTTTCCATCGATTGTCATGTCGCCAGCCAACGACAAGGCACTTGTGTTAAGCGCAACAAATAGCGGGTTTGGCAGCGGGTCGGGCGCTAACACGACAGCGGCGTTTGTGGGGATACCGGGGCTCTTGCGAGGCAACATCCTTGGGTCAAGCGGATATTCTCCCATGCTTACTTATTCTCCTTCCATCGGGAGTTCAGGAATCAATCCGGGCTCATTGGCATCTCCGACACAAGTGTTCGGTGATTTGAATATTTCTCAGCTGTGGCAATATGGCATTCATGCTTCTAGTCTTCTCTACTCGGACACGGCATTTGCGGCGTTGCCGAACGCAACGACGCTGTATACAGGCCAAATCATTGCGCCTCCAAGTTATTGGAATGGGGGCAATGGAAAGAGATATGCACTTGACGTGGTCTACCAGGCAGGAACAACCGGCACTCCAAATGGCGGAGCAACAACCTGCTCCGGCTCGAGCGGCACGAGTGTGCTCACATGCACGAGCGCAACAGACCTTTCAGCAGGCCAGAATATCACCATTGGTTCGGACACGTACAAGACGATTAATAACGTGGATGCGACTCAGCCGAGAGCGGTACTGGTTAATCTAACGAACAATTTAAGCGTCACGCATACCAGTCAAACGCTGGCTTTTGCTCCTCCTCTGCTGGCATCTGAGATACAGTTGCCGACGAAATCATCCGGCACACCAACCGCTTTAGCGTGGTCGCAGGGCGACATGGAAGAAAACTCGGGGGCTGCGGCGAACGGCGTTGCGGCTTGGGTGAATGTTGCAGCGGGAACGCCTGGAACTTGGGCCGGGATTCCTCTTGGAAATAGCAATGGTCAGATATCTAGTTCTCAGATTTCCTCAGGATCACTTCAAGGTTCGGATGCAAAAGTATTAACCGCAGGAACAGTGACCGGAACGGCAGTTCCTCTTTGCACGGATGCGAATGGCGGCGCCACGACATCCGGCTGTCCGAACGTGACGGGAATCGTGACTGTGGCAAATGGAGGAACGGGAGCAAGTTCAGCTACTGTGGCGCTCACAAACCTGGGCGCGGTTGGCACATCAACGACAGTCAACGGCCATGCTTTGAGTAGCAATGTAACGGTGTCCGCATCGGATCTGACGACCGGGACTTTGCCGCACGCGCAGTTGCCGGCGCTGGTTTCAGCGGATATTCCGAATAATTCAGCGAATACGAGCGGCACGGCAGCGAATGTCACGGGGACGGTAGCTGTAACCAACGGCGGGACGGGGGCAACTTCCGCATCGGCAGCACTTAGCAGCCTGGGAGCGGTTGGTACGTCAACGACAGTCAACGGCCATGCTTTGAGTAGCAATGTTACGGTGTCGGCATCGGATCTGACGACCGGGACTCTGCCGCACGCGCAGTTGCCGGCGCTGGCTTCAACGGATATTCCGAATAATGCCGCGAATACGACTGGCACGGCGGCAGGATTTACCGGAAGTTTGTCGGGAGATGTTTCTGGCAGTCAAACGGCAACGACGGTAAGCAAGATCAATGGTGGGAGCATACCGGCCTCGTCGAACGCATTGAGCACGAATTCGAGCAGCCAATTGGTTGCATCTACGTCGCACAATCTAAGCGTGCCGGCGAATTGCGCAGCCGCGTCGGGATCAGGAACCGCGTATACGTGCTCGACATCGCCTACGTTTACGCCATCCGCAGGCGATCATATTCAATTCAAGGCGGATGTCGCCAACACAGGCAGTTCGACGCTGGCGGTGAATGGAGCGACGGCCGCGACGATCAAGAAATGGGGCGGATCGGGGAATTTGATTGCGAATGACTTACTGTTGGGACACTGGATTTCCGCGACCTTTGATGGGAGTTATTGGCAACTTGAGGGACAACTGGGAAATGCCAACGCCACGGAGTTGAATGGGACGGCGATCACTGGGTTGTCTGGCAGCGGATCGGTTCTGGCGCTGACGAGTTCGCCGGTCTTCACGACGCCGACGCTGGGCGTGGCGAGCGCAACGAGCTTGACGACATTGGCGTCGTCGACATTTGGGGGCAACGCCAACACATTCAATAATGCGGCTGCGGCGGAGAACGACGTAATTGTGCAAGCTGGGTCAGGAGCTGCGCAAACGGCTGCTTATCAACTGAACACGTACGCGGGTTCAGCCGCGTGGAAGCTGAGGATGGACAGCAGTAACTATCTTCGCTTGAACGATGTGGCGAACAGTCTGGACCGGGAGGTTTTCTATCAGAACGGGCAGACAATGATCAACTCCGGGGCGGGAGCGAACGCGGTGGTGATCAACAATGTCTCTGGATCAGGAACGGGCGGACTCGTGGTGTACGAAGGCGGCAGCAACTCCAGTACGATCGCCGCGAACTTGAGCGGGAGCGGGGCAGCTACATTCGCCGGAACAGTGACGGCGCCCTCTTTTACAGGGGCTTTGACTGGAAACGCGTCTACCGCGACAACAGCGGCGAACTTGAGTGGCACTCCAGCGCTGCCGAACGGCTCAACGGCTACCACACAAGCCGCAAACGATAACAGCACTAAACTGGCCACGACCGCTTATGTGCAAAATCAGACACGCAATGTCAACACGCCTGATTGGCTGCAATACGAGGGCACCGGCACGGATGGAAGTTATGAGTTCAGCTCAACGGGAAGCTGCTCGACCAGCCCAACACATTGTGTCATTAACTGCACATCGGCATCGCCTTGCAATGCCAGCGGCTACGGCGACATGTACACATCAGGATTTCAGGTGGATTCTGGCGCGGTTATCTATGGCAGCGTAACAGGAACATCGGCTGACCTCACGGTGCATTCAAACAACGCATGCAACATCTACGGAACAATTCTGGTTAACGGTGCCCATTCAGCATGGCCTAACACAAATAAAGGTTATGGAGGCGGCTCGTCGGGCGGAAGCGGCGGTGGCTCATCGGCAGGAGCGGCGGGAATCCAGAGTTACTTTACGCCGGTAATTTCCAACGGGCTACTGTTCTACAACGGCGGTACAGCCGGAGCTACGAGTGGCGGAAATGGAGCAAGTGGAAGCACACCTTCTCTCTCTATTCAGCGCTCATTCGTGAATGGGGGCGCTCTTGGCTTGGATGGAATGTATTTGACAGGCTCAACCGGAGTCACTGGCTACAATGGAGGCACTGGCGGAGCAGGTGGGGGAAGCATCACAATGATGTGCGCCTCGATCAACGGCTCTGGCGGCACAATCGACGCGAGTGGTGCTTATGGCAATCCACCTACTGCTAACTCGGAAGGTGCTGGCAGCGGCGGTGGTGGTGGCGTGGTGATTTTGTCATCTGCTGGCACTGTCTCTACATGGCCTGCAGTCTACGTGGCGGGCGGTCCGGGCGGATTGGTAACAGTACCGGAGGCTCTTGGGACATCGGGAAGTTGCACGACACAGCCAAAGGTTACGCTTGGAGTTACGAGCGGGGCACTTTCCAGTTGCACGGTTATTCAAACCGGAGCGGGTTGCGGCACGGGAACTAATGTCACCTTTAACATTCTGGGCGGCGGTGGAACGGGCGGCACAATTGCTCCCACCTGGAGCAGTGGAGCGTTGGCGAGTTGCACGGCATCGGGCGGGAGCGGCTATACAGCGGCAACCTACACGGGAGCTGGCATTGGCGGCGATGGTGGGAATGGCTGGTTAGCGGAGTTCCAAGGTTGGTAGGGAGGCGCCGCCACTCAAACTAGATCTCTGCCTGCATGAATTCGCACTTATGGTTTGTGGTTTCCCATCCATTTCGCAAAGAACGCGTAATGGATGGGGCACGGAGTATTCAATCTTTTGAGTCGGATCAATCAATCGTTCGCTTGGCAGGTTGGTATGGGGGATCATTGGATGAGATGACTGCAGGAGAGGCAACTATTTCCGAGGAGTTGGAACTGATTTCCGGGGAGTTGAACGCAGAGGAACTGGAGCGATTCGGCAGGATATTGGACCAGCGGCCGGTGAGTCTGCGCGGGCAGAGTGTAGGGATGGCTTTGGCTTCGCAGCTTCTTTATGTCAGGACGCGGGAGGGCAGGACAGCCCTATTGAAGGCAAATGCGGCGCAGCGGGCTTTTGAGCGGCGGCGGGGTGAACGGAATATTGTATTAAAGGCGCGGCAGATGGGGTTGACGACCTGGGCGGCGGCGCGGTTTTTTCTGAAGACGATTATGCAGCCGGGGACGTTGACGCTGGAGGTTGCGCATACCCAGGAAGCGGCCGAGGAGATATTCCGGATTGTTCACCGATTCGTGGACTTATTGCCGGAGGATCTGCGCGAGGGGACGTTGCGGACCTCGCGGGCCAACGTGCGGCAGATAGTCTTTCCAGAGATTGACTCGCAATACAGGGTTGTGTCGGCGGGAGACCGAAATGCCGGGCGGGGACTGACGGTGCAGAATCTGCATTGCTCGGAGCTGGCACGCTGGCCGGGCGATCCGGCGGAAACGCTGGCGGGACTGCGCGCGTCGATGGCGCCGGGCGCGGAGCTGATTCTGGAGTCGACACCGGACGGTGTGGGTGGGTGCTTCCACGAGGAGTGGCAGAAGGCTCAAGAGACGGGAATGGTGCAGCACTTTTTCCCCTGGTGGATGGAGCCGCGCTACCGGAGCAAGGCGGTGAGCGAGGCGAGCCTGACAGAAGAAGAGCGCGAACTGATCACCCGGCATGGGTTGGCCCTGGAACAGATCGGATATCGGCGGCAGATCCGAGCAAATTTTCGCGGATTGTCGCGTCAGGAGTTTGCCGAGGACGAAGAGAGCTGCTTTTTGGCCAGCGGGGATTCTGTCTTCGAGTTAGGAGCGATTGAAGCGCGCTTGGCCACGATGCAAACTCCTGCGGAGGTACGGCGGAATGGGGAGTTGGAGATCTGGCTACCTCCGTTGAAGGGCAAGGAGTACCTGGTAGCTGTAGACCCGGCCGGTGGCGGAAGTGACGGAGATTACTCGGCGGCGCAGGTATTGGATCTGGAGACAGGTTTGCAATGCGCTGAGTTCGCAGGACATGTCGGCGGTCTGGAGCTGGCACGGTTTTTGACTGAGCTGGCTCAAGAGTATAACCAGGCCTGGCTGGTGGTGGAAAGAAACAATCACGGCAGCGGGGTTCTGGCTCTGATCGAAACGGCCTGTGGCTATGGACGAGTTTATCGGCAAGGAGGGCAGGCGGGGTGGCTGACGACGTCGATAAGCCGACCGGCTTCGCTGGGGCGGCTGGATGCGGGACTGGTGGAGCGGCCGGAGTGTTTCCAGAGCCGTCGGCTGCTGGGTGAGTGCCGGAGTTTTGTGCGCCGGCCGGATGGTGGGAGCGGGGCGCGGCCGGGAACGCACGACGACCGGGTGATGGCCATGGCGATTGGGCTGGGGGCGCGGGCGGAGCTGCTGGGAAAGGCTAGTGGACAGTGATAGGTGGATAGATGGATTGTTGGTGACTTTTCTGTATATCGCTCAATTTTATTTGGAGACTGAATCTGCCCGCGCATTGAGGCGAAACTGATCACTGACCACTGTTTACAGTCTACTGTCGTAGGCTTGAGCGCTTAGAATCTATTCATACTCTGGAGCAGGCGGGAGAACGGGTTTGGCAGTTCTGGCAGTGCAGCAGATCCGGCGAATGCGGGGCGGAGCGCAGGGCCAGTTGATGCTGGGCGCTGATGGGCACATCTATGTGGTGAAGTTTCAAAATAATCCGCAACATATGCGGGTGCTGGCGAATGAGTTTTTGGCCTCGAAGCTGGCGGCGGCGGCGGGGTTGACGGCTCCGGAGGCGGAGCTGGTGGAGGTCTCGAGCTGGCTGGTGGAGAATACGCCGGAGCTGGAGATGGATCTGGGTAAGTCGCGGGTGCGTTGCCAGGCGGGGTTGCAATTCGGATCGCGGTTCGTGGGCGGGCTGATGCCGGGGCAGGTGGTGGACTTTCTGCCCGAGGAGCAGATGGCCGAGGTGAGAAACCTGAGTGAATTTGCTGGAATTCTGGCGTTGGACAAATGGACGGGGAATGCCAACGGGCGGCAGGCGGTCTTTGCGCACAAGCAGCGGGAGCGGCGCTATCGGGCAGTTTTTATCGATTTTGGGTACTGTTTTCATGCCGGAGAGTGGAAGTTTGAGGATGCACCGCTGCGCGGAGTCTACTATCGCAACGATGTCTACCGGGAGATTGCGGGGTGGGAAGCCTTCGAGCCTTGGCTGACGCGGCTGGAGACGATGGCGGCGGAGACAGTTTGGGCGGCGGCCAGCGAGGTTCCACCGGAGTGGTATGGCGGGGATTTGAGTGAGATGGAAGCTCTGGTGGAAAAGCTGCTGGCGCGGCAGGGCCGCATACGCGAGCTGATTGAAGGCTTCGGAAGATCGGATCGGCAGCCATTTCCAAAATGGGTGGAGATGAGAAAAAATGGAGGGGAATGGGCTTGGAAAGAAGATCGGTGGGGGACTAGCATAAGAGTGAATGAGTGAATGAATGAGTAGTGGAAGAGAGAGGCGGACGTGCGAGTTTCAACTGCTCCGGTATGTACCGGATGCGGTGCGGAACGAGTACGTGCATATCGGGGTGATCCTGCGCGAGAAGGGCAGCCGGGAGACGGCGGCCAACCGTGAGCCGGTTCTTGTCCGTTTTACCCGTGACTGGCGCAGGGTACGCTGCCTTGACCCGGAGGCCGATACAGCATTGTTAGAGGGGATGGAGAGTGAGTTGCGGCGGCGTTTCGAGGCCGAGCCAGATGGGAATCTGATGCGGCTGCTGAATGAGTCGCTCTCACTGGGCGTGCAGATGACCGAGGCCAAGGCGTATCTGGCGGAGAGCCTTCCGGCGGGAATGGAAGAGCTGATGCGGCTGTATGTGGAGCCGCCACCACGGGAAAAGACGCAGAGGCTGAGCGGGCGGGCGGCAATTCAGGCCAGGATGCGGTCGGAGTTCGAACAGGCCGGTGTGTGGGAGCTGATGAGGAAGAGGATCGCGGCATCCGAGTACACGCGGCCTGGGGATCCACTGCGGATTGACGCGGGATACCGGCCGAATGGTCTGATACGGATGTTTCATGCGGTGAGCCTGGAGCCGGGCTTGGAGATGGCCAAGGTGCTGGCTTTTTCGGCGGTGGGATTGCGGATTGGCGTGGAGCGGGTGGAGAAGGCGGGCCTGGAATTGACTGCGATCATTGAGCCGGCGGCGCGGCTGGGGGCAACCGATGAGGAGCCGGAACGGTTGGAGATGTACCGCTTTGGCGTGGAAACGATGGAAGAGCATCAGATTCGGGTGCTGACGACTTCGGATTTGGGGCGGGTGGCGGAGACGGCACGGCGGGAGTTGCGGGTGTAAAAGGGCAGTTCTCAGTATATTTTGATTTAGTTTGTAATTCTTGGTTGAGGTTTGCATATAATTTCTGGTGTTTGCGATAGTATCGATTTTGTTGAGTAGTTAGAGCGGTTGGAAGTTGGAGGTTGTCGGCATTTAACTGACAACTGAGTGTAGACGAGGCATGGCCCTTTCCTGGGCTGTGCCTTTTTGTATTTTGGACGGCGGGAGAAGGAAGGTGCGCGTGAAGGTTGGAGAACAGTTGCGGGAGATCTGGCGGCAGGCAACGGGGAGCGGTCGCGGAGCGGATGGATCAGCTGGAGCGGATGGGATCGAGGCGGGGGCGGAAGCGGAACGCAGGACGCTGGCTTTGCCTGCGATCTTGAGTCCGGTTCAGTTTCCTGGGCGGCTTCTACCCAAGCCGACACCGATGAATCTGCGCCGGTTTGCGGAGACGCCGGTGGTGCGGCGGGCTATCAACGTCATCAAAGACCGCATTGCGGCGATGGATTGGCAGGTGCGGGTGAGGCGGGGAGTGAAGCCCGGGGAGCTGGCCTTTGCGGAGCGCAAGTTGCGAGCTCTACGCAGGTCGCTGGAAGAGCCGAATTCCGGGGACAGTTTCCGGACGCTGATCGAGCAAGTGATCGAGGATATGCTGACTGGCGGCTACGGCGCCATTGAGATGGAGCCGACGGGCGACGGCGAGCGTCCGGCGATGCTCTGGCCAGTGGATGGGGCTTCGATCCGCATCAATCCCCGGTGGGATGGCGAGGCGGATTTGCCGCGTTATGCGCAGGTGCAGCCGGGGCAACTGGAGTCGAGCGGGATTGAGCTGCGCGACGACCAGTTGATGTACATCCGGATGAATCCGCGCAGCTTTACGCCCTTTGGGCTGGGGCCGCTGGAAGTGGCTTTCGAGACGGTCAACCAGTTTCTGAGCGCGCACCGATTTGCCGGCAAGCTGGCGGCCAACACGGTGGCGCAGTATGCGCTGTGGCTGAACGAGGCTACTCCGACGCAGCATGACCGGCTGATCCGTTGGTGGCAAGACGAGATTGAGGGAACCGGGCGGGTGCCGTTGATTTCGACCGAGCAGAAACCGGAGGTGTTGCGCTTTGCCCAGGGAACGGATGCCGATATGCGGCTGGCATGGCAGGAGTTTCTGATTCGGATGGTGGCGAACGCCTTTGGGCTTCCTCCGCTGATGCTGGGGTTGGAGGCGGATGTCAACCAGTCGACGGCAAGGGAGATGACGGACGAGGCCTTCCGGGGGGCAATTTCACCCTTGGCGATGCTACTGGCCGGGCACATTACTCGTGATCTGTTTGCGAAGTGCATCGGCTGGCGGGAGTTTGAGTTTGTCTTCAACGAACTGAATGCCAGAGACGAGGGGACAGAGTTGGCGATGCAGGTGCAATTGCTTCAGGCGGGTGTATTAACGGTGAACGAAGTGCGGGCGATGCGGGGGCTTGGACCGCTGGGACAGGATGGGGCGGTGCAATTGACGGGCGAAGCGGCGGTAGAGCAAGCGGGCTAGTGGGTCGAAATGCAGCCGGAGCCGGGCTGCAGGAGTAGATGGACGGAGAGCACATGAGACTGGAAGCGATGGCGGTACAGATTCCCCATGTGGACGGGCACCCAAACCGGGTCCCGTTCGAGGGGGTGTTGACGATGGTGAATTCAGCCAGCGACAAAGCGCCCGCGGGGGCGCGCGGACACAGGGTCATGCTGACGCGGGAGGCGGCGGAAAAAGCATTGCCTTCTTTGCTGGGCATGGCAGTGGATTACCGGCCGGGATGGGACGGTCACGATGCGCGGCGCAAGATAGGGCTGTTGACCGAAGCAGATCTGATCGGACAGCGGTTAGTGGTCCGCGGATATTTGTATGCGCGGGACTTTCCCGAAGTGGCGGGGGCCATTCAGGCGCATTCACCTGAGTCGATGGGCATGAGTTATGAGTTGGCCGACGCGCGGGTGGAAGATATGCGGGCCGAGGTGTGGAAGCTAACCCGCGTGACCTTTACCGGAGCGGCGATACTGCTGCGGGACAAGGCAGCTTACCGGGCAACAAGTTTCCGCATGGCAAGTTAGCAAGCTTAAAATCACGAAGTCAGTCGAAATGCTCCGCATTGCGGAGCATTTTTAGTCAGCAGGCAAATCAGCGATTGGTGCAAGGAAATCACAAAAAAGAAAGGGATGGCATGGAAAAGGAAGAGAGAGGGATTGCAGAACGGTTGGAAGCCGCAACAAACCTGTTGGAGCGGACTTTGGGCTGGCTTGAAGAGCGGCAGGGCACTCTGACAGGTGAAGTGGAAAGAATCTCCGCGACGGTCGAGCAGAGTCGCCGGGAGACTGAACTGGCGGAAAAGCTGGCGGTGGCGGAACGGGAGTTGGCCGAGCTGAAGGCTGGAGCAGCGCAAAACGTGTTGAATCCGCTGCGCAGGACACTGCCTTCAACGACCAGCGAGATGCTGTCCAAGCACGGAATTGGGGATGGGCCTGTGGACGTAAGGACGCTGGATGCGGCATTGTCTGGACTCAGCCTGGAGCAGCGCATCGCGGTGAAGACCCAACTGTTGCGAGCAGGCGCGATCGCCTAAAGCAATTTTCGGTTGTCAGTGATCAGTGGTCAGTTGCTTGTGATCACTACCCTGACTGCTGATTGACATTAACTGATCACTCAAGCAATGGCCCCATGGAGGGGGCGAAAGAGCCTATGAACGCAAACTTTGCAGACATTCACGCGGCAGCAGACTATATCGGACCGGGCGCAATCGAAGTTCCCTTGTATCAGACCGAGATTTTCGACATCTGCCGGCGTTCGAGCCCCTTCGGGCAGCGCATCAAGCAAGTACCGGCGACCGGTCATCCGTCGCGATTCTTCGAGGAGACGGCGATCCCGAATCCGGGCACCTCCGGCTTTGTGAATCCGCGCGCCATCGTGCCGGCGGTAGTGACTCCGACGCGAGTGGAGCGGAGCGTTCCTCTGAAGGCGATCGTTTCGCAGATCAATTACAACCTCTTTGACATCGAGTTGGGCGATCAGCAGAAGCAGTTTGCCTATCTCCAGGCCAAAGACCTGGTGGACACGGTGAGCGGCGTGATGGTGGCGCACGACGTAGCTCTCTGGAACGGCAACGACACAAGCCTCTCCACGCCCACGACTACGCAGTACATGGGAGCGGTTGGGCAGATTGCTGCAGCCGGTGGCCTGACAATGACCATCGGCACGACGGCCTCGATTGTGAACGGACTCAAGACGGCTGTGGCGCAGATGGTGGCCAGTAATGGCTATCATGTCCGGCCCACTGCGATCTATGCCAACCCGGTTCTTCTGGACCTGATCGACCAGGAGATGAAGACGGAGTTCAACGTGGTGCTGAATACCGACAACATCACGGGCGGTGTCCGGGTGAAGATGCTCTCGACGCAGGCGGGCGATCTTCCGCTGATCCCTGATTGGAGCTTGGGTTACACCGGCACGCCGGGTTCGGGGACAGCTGTTCTTCCAGCGTACATCGTGACCGAAGACCTGATCGAGTACCACTGGCTGGGCGATCCAACTCCTCGCATCTTCCAACTGGGGCTGCCGAGTTCACTGAGCTATCAGTATGTAGCTGTCAAGTTCGGCGGCCTCGTGGTGAAGGGCGCCAACTACGCGCATTACCAGGTGCTAGTGGACCGGTAAGCAGAAGGCTGGCGAGTTAGTCATTGACGAAGGGACTCCGTAAGTTGGAGTCCCTTTCGCCAGCGAATCGGCGATTGAAATCGATAAGGACAAAGGGAAGGATGAAGTATGGCATATCTGCAGCCAGTGGATTACCCGAATTATGGATTGCCGGCAGGAACGACGGCGGATTGGATTACAGCCGCAACGGCATTGATCAACAGCTTCTGCAGGCGGCCAGACCTGAACGTGATTCAGTATACGGAGCGGCTGCGGATGGTCAGCGGATCGCAAACGGTGTTGCTGAGTTATCTTCCGCTGACGCCGTTAGGAACGGCAACGACGCCTATTGTGAGCATCGAAGGACGCTATGCAAGGCCAAGGCGCGGAGAACTTCCTAACGAACCCTTGCTGGAGATAGCGCTGGCCTTTTCACTGCCCGGTCAGTGGACCGCAATCGATCCTAACTCAGCGGATTTTGATCCGAATACCGGAGAGTTAACATTGCCGTGGAATATGCTGGGACTTCCCTTCAATGAAGTATCGGTAACCTACACGGCCGGGTTGGCAACGATTGGCGATGACGTTAAGTCAGCGTGCGCTCAGCTTGTGCGCAATGCGCAGTCAACGCCGGCGTTGAACGCGAGCAAGACCAAGATTGACACAATGCAAATGCAATATTTTTCGAGTTCGCTGTTGGACGAAACAGTGCAAGCCTGGCTGCGTCCTTACATTGCGAACAGGCTGGGGTGAGCAATGAGCGATACAGCGCCGCGAAACCCGGTGAGCGCCCCGCAGATGCTGGCCGATGCGCTGCTGCGAAGCGTGGCAGGAACTTCAGCCCTTCTGCGGGTGACAGGCACGAATACGGACACCAGCCAATCCGAAGTAGGGTTGGTGGCAACGACTTTTTCTGATGTAGTAATCAGTCCGGTTGTTATGCGTAAGCTGCGGCCGAGTTGGCAAGAGGGTGGCGAGTCAAAGTGGGAGATGCTGGTCTCCGCTACCGGAGTACAGCAGCAGGTGAATGCGCTGGACTTGCAGTCGGCTCAGTCACTCTTTGCATTAACACTAGCGGTAACTGCAGCGGGACAGGATTACCTGATTGAATCCATTGCGGCGAATGAAGCATTTGGCCAGGTGTATCTTTATCGGCTGCTCTTGCGTGAAGCGCACCAGCAGGCAGTGTAAAAGCAATTATCCAATTGCTTCCGGCTAACAGCACGGCACGAGGAGTCGTACTTCATGCAAAATGCGAAAGATTCATTTTATATGGCGCTGCGCGCAAGATTGGCGTCGATCAATCCGGAGCGGACGATCCTTCTGCGCGGAGCGTTGCGCCCAGGGATATTTGTGGAGGAAGCTGAGGCTCCCTTCAGCCAACTTCCCAATGACGTATATGTGCTGCGCTGGCTAGGCCTGGGAGTTGATATGGATCTCGCTTCAACCATGGCGGCGGAACAGTGCGAGATTCTTTATCAGACCTGCGGGACGCAGAGTTTCGGCGGGTTGGACCGTGGACGGATGTTGAGCGAAATGGACGAGGAAGTTACCGCAATGGTACAGCCATTTTATACTCCGAAGCTTAATTACACGGCTACACCTCCGGCGGCGTTGCTGACGAAGGTGTTTTGGGATGAGCCGAGGTTTTCGCCAATTGTTACGCAGCGAGACCGTCTGAGCCGCACCGCGAATGTAATGATTTACAGCTATCAGGAGCAGGGGGAATAAATGGCGACAACATGGTTTTCAGCTCCCGCTCCGGTGGCGCGACGGGTGCGAGGATATTTTGCACCGGTGAATCGTACCGCGCAGACGCCAGTGCTTTTCGATCCATCAGAGCAGGGGCGTTTTAGCCTGGACACACCGCCAGCGCCCTGGATTAGTCTGGGTTGGATTCAAGAGTTCACTCGAAAAGCGGAAAGCAAGACTACTGCTGTGATGACGGGCATCCCTGCCGGCGCGCTCGAGCAGGTGCGCGAGTCGCTGGAAGCGCAAGTGAGCCTTGAGTTCTTGAGTTGGACAAAGCTGACCATGGCATTGGCAACAGGTTCACAACATATGAATCTGCTGTCTCCCGCGAGCGGAGCCTCAGCGGCCGCTGATGGCGCGCAAGCAGTTCCCGCGGTAATTCCCCAAAGCGGTTCGACGGCGACATTCATTGCATTAACCTCTTCAGACGCCGCGAGGTTCTCAGTAGGCTCGATTATCGCGCTAGACGTGGATTACACAGGGCAGACCGGCTATATAGGTTTCCCGGTTTCGGGAGCATATGTGCGTCAGGCGCTCGCGGACGTTGACTATATTCGGCGCGTGACTTATAACCTGGCGTTTGTTACGCAGGTTAACTCAACCGGACTCACACTTGCTGAGCCACTGCCCGGCGGCGTTCCCGCCGCTGGCGCCAAATTACAAGCTATCACTGGATTTGTGGATCGCGAAGGTGGAAGTTTCTATCAAGAGTGGTCAGCGCTCTTTGTCATGGAGGGCAGTCAGGGAGAACGAATTTTCTTTCATTACCCACGCCTGCAAACGGTGGCAAGCGCGCAAGAAGCTGCTTTGCCGCTGGACGGAAAGAACAAGGAAGGGCTGGCGCGCATATTGCTCAAAGGCCAGTTCCTGGCGCTGCCCGTGACTGATCCTTTGGATGGGGAACGGGTCGTTTGTTATCGGAGTTTTTTACCTTCCGCTAACGCACTGGTTTAGCGAGTCAGCAACTCACCAGATCAACATGTTATCGAGTCAGCAGGTCAGAGAGTTACGATGAAAATTACGATCAATGGGCAAGACTACACGGCGGCGCTCGATAATCTGCGTCCGCTAACGATCGAGCGCAAGCTGAACGAGCCTTCTTTTTGTCTGTTGTGGCTTAGCCTGCCAGTAAACAATAGCTTGTCGGTGCCCTTGCGTAATCAGCCTTTGGCGGTGATTGGCGATGACGGAACCTACTACTTTACCGGCTACATCGCAGTAACTCCTTTGCCTGAATATGCCGGCCTGGCAATGGAAGGCCCACGCTATCGAATCGCGATTCAGGCGTTGAGTGATGAGCTTCTTCTGGATCAATACTTGATGCCTCCTTCGGCTGGCTCCGCAGGTTTAAGCGCCGGTGGGCTGATAACAGCACTAGTAACTCGAACGGGAGTCACCCGGTTGTCGACACAGGGGCTTTCGCTGAGCACGGCAGTGAGTTATTATGCACCTGAACCGGGCGCATCCTGGAGCGAGAGCGCCGGACAGGTGGCAAGCATGGCGCGGGCGGCTTATTGCGCGCTGAATGGAGCATTAACTGTCACTTCAGTGCAAAATGTCGTGCATCCTTTGAATGAATCAGACGGAAGCCTTAACCTTGCCGGCTTAGGATTTACATCCAGTATCAAGCGTGCGCTGGCAAATGATGTGACTGTTTGCGGCGAGCATGAGCCGGTCGCCTATGTGACCGAATATTTTCTTGGCGATGGAGTTACAACACAGTTTTTTCTAGCGGCTGATCCATATTTTCCATCCTCAACTCAAGCCACTGTCATTAGTGAGCTTTTCAACGAGTCTCAGATCAACCAGAGCGCATGGGGCATTTCGGATGTCGCAGGTTATCTCTCTCTAGGTGCGGGCGGACTGGCAATGGAGGGTGGCAACGGAATTGACGGAGAGACACTGCTGACCTGGAATAATCCAGTGGAAATGGGCGGAACACTGCTGATGGAGGCCGTGGGAGTAACTTTAACTCCAGGCAGTAATGGCATTCTGGCGGGATTCTTTGTGGGAGCAGACAAGCAAGCCGGGTGCATTGCTGGTTTTCAGGCAACCGCGCAGCAGGGAACGGGCGCAGTTACAATCCAACCATTGATTCAGGGAAGTCCCGTGGGCGCGACTTATGCGATAAATCCCGCTTACCAATATTCGCTCCGCCTCCGCATGCATTGCGAGGAGATTGAGCGGGAACTAGCTGTATATCGTTCTTTTGGAGATAGCGGGCCTATTACAGTAGGCGGGCAATTGATTAGTTCTGCCGGAAATATACAAATGGAGATTCAGCAATTTGTCAACGGTGTAGGCGGAATGCCGGTGACGCTGTATGACGGCGCAATCGCTAACCTTCCCGAGGCTTGCAAGGTGGTTGCTGCCAGCAGCATCAACCTTATTGGAACCATGCGCGCCATTAATTTGAAGAATCTTGGTTCTGGCTGGGTGGTGAGCACGCCGCCCAGCGGCAGCGCCTACACTCGGCGAGTCGGTACGACGGCGGAGGCGGCCGAATGTCATCTAGAACGTACCGGCAAGGTGGTTTTTTACAATGGCTATGCGCCTGTAGCTGGCGAGCAGATTGCCGTAAGTTACCGCACCATCGGCAGGGCTGTTGGTCGCGCCATAAATACGGCCAGCCAGCAAGCTTTGGCGCAGGCTGGAATGCCTGCCGAAGCTGCGTGGATTGGATCAGTGACTCTTCCGCCAGCGCGCAGTTCTGCGGATTGCCGCAATGCGTCGCTGGTGATTGAACAAGCCTCAGCGGGTGTGAGCGCGTTGTGGAGCGGTACATACAGAGCAAGCCGATTCAGCTTTGCCTCCGATGTCTGGCCGGGCGATGCACTTCAATTGAATGCGCCTTCATTGAGCCTGAGTACTCAGGTGGTGGTGCGCAGCGTCAAAGTGAGTTACAAGGCAAGTTATCCCGATCTGGTGGAGTATGCGATTAGCTTCGCCAACGACTGGGCCGTTGATCTGGCCATCAAGACGAGCGCGACGGTGCCTGCTGATACATGGCTTCCGGCGGCGATCGCTCCAACTTACCTGGCCAATTTGAATGCTCTGTCCGTTACCTCGCTGAGTGGATCGACGGTCACGGTGAATGCAAATGTGACACCGCCCACGGGCGGAGGCTTTGAGATTCGGCGGCGAGATTTTGCCTTTATGACGGGCGAAGACCCGGATTTGGTGATGCGCTCTGCTTTGCCAAACATGACCTTTTCCCGTGAAACCGCAGCCGACAGGTTCTATATTCGGATGTATGACGGCTCGACGCCGCCCAACTATTCGGAGTTTTCCACGGCATTGTTTATAAACCTGCCGCTCTCCTCGTAGGCGGAAACCGTATTGTACGTGAAGACGAATGGAGTCCGGTGAATGCGGATGATGAATGAATTCGAAGCGCAGGTGCTCAGTGACTTGAGCGTGCTGAAGACGCAGATGACCGGCCTGATGGGCGACGGCAATGGCGGTCGCCTGGCCGAGCTGGAGCGGCGCATGGAGCGGCATGAGCAGAACTGGCAGCGGGCCAAGGGATTTCTTGCGGCGGTCAGCGTGCTCTTTGCGGTGATCGAAGTGGCCGTCGAGGCAATACATCGGCATTGAGGACCGCTCTTCTGCCGGCGGCGCGGCTTTCGTATAATGATCTCCATGAGCGAACATCCTTTGGTTGGCATAGTGATGGGCAGCAAGAGCGATTATGAGGTGCTTTTGTCGGCTATCGAAATTCTGCGGGGGTTGGAAATCCCCCATGAGGCGCGTGTATTAAGTGCGCATCGCACCCCCGATCAACTTTTTGAGTACGTAGCCGCCGCCCGCGGTCGCGGGTTGCGCGTGATGATTGCCGGAGCCGGCGGCGCGGCGCATCTGGCTGGTGTGATTGCCGCCAAGACGCTGATGCCCGTTCTAGCCGTGCCGATTGCCGCCACGCCGCTCAACGGCCTGGACTCGCTGCTTTCGATGGTGCAAATGCCCAAGGGAATTCCAGTCGCCACGCTGGCCATTGGCAAGCCGGGAGCCGCGAATGCCGCGCTCTTTGCCGCCGAGATTCTGGCTTTGACGGACGAAGCGCTCTACGAACGGCTGGTCGCGTGGCGTGCGGCGCGCGCCCAGGAAGTGTTGGACTCGACGCTGCCGGAGTGAGGAATCCGCCCACCCAGATTTTAGGGAAGGATAGGATTCCAAAAACTCTGGGTGCGCCACGCGCCGAGTATGATATTCTCTAGCGCTAGATAAGGGAGGAACGCCGTGCGCACCTTAGGTTCTACAATCTTATTATTTTTCGTCACCGTGACGGTCGCCGGACAAACAAAAAGTCCAGCAACTAAGCTTTCTAATAAGCCAGTGGCAACTGCTACACGGGCTATTCCGGCCATCAAGTGCGTTGACAAGGATACGGCAGCAGCTTGCAAGAGCTTCAAGGAACTCATTGATGCACGGGATAAAGGGCTATTTGCACAGGTTCTGAGCACGTCGATATTCCGACTGCACACTTCCTATGTCTGCCTTCGTCCGAATGATGACTTTTTCAGCGTAGTCAATGTCACTATTCCGGAACCGAAATCGTATTTTAATAAAATGATAGAAACAGATAGATTATTAGCGGTCTTTGCTGGCGATTCACTTCCTACAAATGCCTCAGTGAGAGCGACACTTGAAGAGTCCAATGAAGAGTCCAAGAAGAATGACGAAAAGCAGGAGTTTATGGATTTCTCAGACCCTCCGACCGTTAGCCAATACACCAAGGACAAGTGGTACCAAGACCATAGTAAAGAATTTGTATATAGCCCAGGCTTTGTGGCTGATTATACTTACCAAGATGGTATTATGGGTTCGATCGATGACTGGGGAGAATGGAGTATGCTAGCCAGTAGCAAGAACGGCAAGCAGAATGATCCGCCAACATGGTTCCTTGGGGGGTATGCCTGGATTGAAAGATATAATAGTCAGCACGCAGATGAGTCCATAAAGGACGATGATCCCAAACACGGACATATTAGTGTAGATACTTCTTCGATTCAGATCCATTATAAGTATGAGAATCCTGCTGGAGATATGGTGGACTACACAATGCAAATCAATCGTTTAACTGGAAGGTTTGTTGAATCCTTTAAAACTCCATACGGAAGTGATCGGAATTCTGGAGCCTGCATGATTTTCAAGTAGTGGTATTATTCATATCCGGATAATTCGGATTTCCGAACCATTCTGCACTTTCGATTGACTTCATTTGAATTTGGCTGTAAATGCTTACAAGAGACTCGTAAAGAATGCGAAAATCAACTCTTACGCCTTTTTGGCCCATGTAGAAACTCTCATCGAATGATAGTGCACCACTACCGGGGCCGTGGATAAGTTGACCTCGTATACGCGAATAACAGATGGAAGCAATAGATGCTCTCCACAGATTTCCTTTCAATTTCTGTTTCGTGGAACTGTTGAGTCTGGAATTATGTATGACATCGAGAAGTATGGCTTCTTCCAGAAGTTCAAATGGATGCGCTTTGACCGTAGATTCAAGAAGGACAATGGCGTCGGAGCCAAATTCTTTACATTCTTTGACCTTCTCCAAGAGTTCACGCGGATGTAACATCGCAAAAAGTGGATTGTCGCTCAGTTCTCTCAATGCACGGGAGAAGTTTTTGTGGTTATTCTGATCGCCACCGAAATGTCCTGATGAAAGATGGTCAATATATACCACACACAGAGTGAAAGCCTCGTTGCTATAAGACTCTGCAAATAATTTCGGTAGTCGTTCGATTTTGCGCCCGAAATCTTTAAAGAAAGCTCGAATATAAAAAAGTTTCCCCTCACAATCTTCATCGATCCCACCATTTTCATCTTTTTCCATATCGGAGAGGGAATAATGCAGCCATGCTCCATGCTCTTTGAGGAAGGCGTGGACTTCCATGCGCGTCTCAAAGCCGAGGAGATGGCGAATTTCCGACTCGGAGAGACGCTCTGTGCGATAGCCCTCGATAGCCAGCGATTCCAGTGCGGCGCGGGAGAGATCTCCGCCGCCTGCAACGATCTGAGCAGCCAGTTCATCCGGAATGTTGAGGGTGACCTGCATAGCCTGAGAATACCACCGAAAATTGTAATGAAAGTCAAATAACTAAAACTTTCCTCAGGGGCTAAAGCCCAGCTCATTTTGGGCCTTTTTCGGCACGACTGAAGTCGTGCCCTGACGCTTCTTGATCTTCCAAAAAGATCTTTTGAATGATGCATTCAACAGTTAAATGAAATTTTGTAAGTGGATCTATTGAAAATATTTATTTCTGCGCGTCTTCGCCGATGCGCAGCACGGCCAGGAAGGCTTCTTGGGGGATGTCCACCTTGCCGATGCGCTTCATGCGCTTTTTGCCTTCCTTTTGTTTCTCCAGCAGCTTGCGCTTGCGGCTGATATCGCCGCTGTCTCAATTGGCGATCACATTCTTGCGCCAGATGCCCCAGGTCTCGATTCTGAGACCTGGGAGATCACAAACTCCAGCGAGGGTTCACTTGGCCAATGCTTTTGGTGCATCGATGCGCACCAGCAGCAGGTCGTGGCTGGCCAGCTCCACCGGCATATTTTCGGTCAGGTTGATGGCCTTTCCGGTCCATAGATCCTTGCCGGTTTGCGTGTCGGCCAGACCGAGCTTGTGCAGATTCAGGTGAAAGGGGTGGGTCGAATAGCGGTCGCTGCCTACATTGACGATGGCCACGGCCAACGCGCCGCCGGAGAGATGCCGGCTCCAGACCTCGACCTCGCCGTCGGAATAGATCCGCGCGCCCTGCTTGCCGAGCCGGTCCTGATCGATGGCGATCACGTCGCGGTTGGTGAGAATGGCCTTGATCTCCGGCTTCATGCCGGGCAGATCGTTGCCGGCAAGCAGCGGAGCGGCCAGCATCGCCCACATCGAGAAATGCGTGCGATTCTCGGCCAGCGAGAGCTTGCCGTTACCCACTTCGAGCATGTCAGGATCATTCCAATGGCCGGGACCGGCGTATTTTTCCAGGCCCTCCTGCTGGCTGAGGATGGCATACATACGATCCCATTCGGGGGTGATGTCGCCGGTGGTGCGCCAGAGGTTACCGCCCAGCGCGGGCGCCCACTCCCAGACTGAGTCCCAGCCGTACTGGCAGAGCGAAAAGACGATTGGCCGTCCGGTAGCCTTCAGCGCCTTGCCCATCTTGTCGTAGGCAGCAATCATGATGCGCATCTGCTCGGCCTTGTCATTGGGCGCCTGCTTCTCCAGCACGTCGGGGATAAAGCTGCACAGATCGTATTTGAGGTAGTCGATGCCCCACGCGGCGTACATCTTGGCGTCCTGCTCCTCGTGGCCCAGCGAAGCCGCATAGCCGCCGCAGGTCTTCGTGCCTGGCCCGGAGTAGATGCCGATCTTGAGTCCCTTGGAGTGGACATAGTCGGCCAACGCCTTCATATCGGGGAACTTGGCGTTGGTGTGCAGTACACCGCTGGCGTCGCGCTCACCCTCCCAGGTGTCGTCGATGTTCACGTAGATGTAGCCGGCGTCCCTCATGCCGGTGGAGACGATCTGATCGGCGGAGTCGCGAATATTTTTGTCGGTGACTTTGTCGGCGAAGTAATTCCAGGAGTTCCAACCCATCGGGGGCGTAAGCGCCACCTGCGGTGCGGACAACTGCGCCTTCGGCGCGGGAGTTTGGGAGATGGCGGTGAAAGAAGCCAGAGCGAGAACGGCGAGAGTGAGTGAAGCGAAGTTGCGCATGGTTTAATCCTCATGAAAACGATTTCAAAGGAGATTCTATGACGATGAGGTGGGCTTCGGCAATCCGGGGCATTACTACAACTTGGCAGTTTTACTAAAAGTCAAATTTGATATTGTTGAGGTTTGGCATGATCAGGAGGATCAAATGTTCGACATCTTGAAAGGTAAACCCACTCCACCACGACTTCAAATCAGAGATACGCTCTTCGGTGACATCCCTATGTCGCAATTCCTGCCAGTTTCGCCTGATCCGCAGATATTAGAGCCGATGGCATCTTTTCAGCGTACAAGGCAGATGATTGACGCTGGTGATACGCATGGTGCGATTCAGGTTTTTCGTCAAATTTTAGACATGCCTGATCTAGAATCGCGTCTCTCTTTACAGGCTTGGCAATTCTTGCGTGATCTTGGAGTGAATCCCTCACAGGAAGATGGGAAGGTGTTGTTCGGTGTCGTTGTGGAAGTTGGTATGCCAAAAGGTCCAGATCTTGTTGCAGCATATTCCGATCACACCGCTCGATACTATAACTTCAGTGGCGCTGGTGTCATTTGGGAACGGCCCAATGACTTGATCGACGGCGCGATTGACGATTTACTTGGTGTCGGAAAGACCATTGTTGAAATGGTTGGAGTTTGGAAAGAAAATAGACCCGCACCTCCACCTTCGGGATATGCGCGGGTAAACTTTCTGACACCTGGCGGACTTCGTTTTGGACAAGGACGGCTTGACGTACTTGGCAATGACCGGCTTGGCGGACCCGTAATTGCATCAGCCTTCAAGCTGATGCAAGAACTGATTCAGTTGACCAAGAAATAATGGCCCGCTAGGTCGTCAATTTCTAAGGGATTTACAATTTCAGCGAATTCATATCGATCACGAAGCGGTACTTCACATCCTGCTTGAGCATCCGCTCGAAGGCTTCGTTGATCTTCTGGATGGGAATCACCTCGACCTCGGAGACGATGTTGTGCTCTCCGCAGTAGTCGAGCATCTCTTGCGTCTCCGGCATTCCGCCGATCATGGAGCCGGAGAGGTTGGCGCGCTTGAAGATTAGGTTGCCGACGTTGACGACCGGAAAAGTATCCGGCAGTCCGACCAGAGCCATCGTCGCGTCCTGCTTGAGCAGCGCGGTATAAGGGTCAAGCGAGTGCGGGGCGGAGACGGCGTCGAGGATGAAGTCGAAGGACTTGAAGTGGGCCTTCATCGCGGCCTCGTCGGAGGAAAGCACAACCTCATCGGCGCCGAGGCGGAGGGCGTCTTCCTTCTTGCGGAGATTGTGGGTGAACTGAACAGTGTGCGCGCCGAAGGAGTGGGCGAATTTGAGGGCCATGTGGCCGAGTCCGCCCAGGCCGACGATACCTACCTTCATGCCGGAACCAACCTTCCAGTGGCGCAGAGGCGAGTAGGTAGTAATTCCCGCGCAGAGAAGCGGCGCGACACCAGCCAGGTCGAGGTTGGCAGGGACAGTGTGGGCGAAGCGCTCATCTACGACGTAATTATTGGAGTAGCCGCCCATGGTGATGGAGCCGTCGACGCGGTCGGTGGCGGCGTAGGTGAGCGTGGGGCCCTGGTCGCAGTAGTGCTCCTCGCCGCGTGCGCAGGGGGCGCATTGGCGGCAGGAATCGACGATGACGCCGATGGCGGCGATCTGGCCCGGCTTGAACTTGGTCACTTTGCCGCCGGCGGCCGTGACGCGTCCGACAATCTCGTGGCCGGGAACCAAAGGATAGATCGAGTTGCCCCACTCGTTGCGCGCCATGTGCAGGTCAGAGTGGCAGACGCCGCAATAGAGAATTTCAACGGTGATCTCGGTGGGGCCGGGTTCACGGCGGGTAAAGTTGAAGGGAGCAAGAGGGGATTGCGCGTTGAGAGTGCCGTAACCGTGAGATGCGGGCATGGGAAGAATCCTTTCGGACTGAATTCTACAACACTGGGTTGGGAATTTAAGATGCGACCGAGGGCTGACGGCGCAGTAATGCTGATTGAGCGAAGATAAACGCACATGATTGGTCAGTGCGGAACAATTTCAGCGGCAATTCCTTTTGTTTCCTTTGATTTTAGAAAGTGAAATGACCTAGTATTTTAGCCTGTGAGGTTTTTATGGTCATGCCTTCTGTAACTGAAAGCCCGTATGCAACCAGCCTGCGCGCTTTTCTTGCCGCGCCCGCCGCGGCCCCAGCTTTGGCTAGTCTCGCGGCAGCTTCCGTACCTGCGGCTGAGCCGGCCTTTGCATTTGACGCTCTTGGACTAGACGTCTCCGCGGATCGCATACCGGCCGCGTCCCCAGCTCTCGCCCCGGCATCTGCCGCTGGTTCGCCAAAGGACAAGCCTCGTCAGCATGAAAAATTTCAAGGAAAGGCGGAGATTGTTTCCATTTCTGGGAGCAAAAAAAGAGCTTCTTTGGAGCAGCAAAGGCAGCTTGAACTGCTTGAGTTGGCGGTGCAGGCGACAACAAAGATTATTGAGTCTTTTGAACCGCTTCGAGCCAAAGTTCGCAGCCGTGTGCGGCTTGCTGAACGGCTCAAATTCTGGGGGCAATTACTGACGACCGTGCTTTCTTCGACCGTGGTGGGCAGTGTCGTGACGGGTAACTCCCGCGCGGGCATTATCTTTGGCATTCTTACATTGGTCGCCTCACTGTTCGGCGTTGCGGCCAACAACCTGCTCGGCAGCGATTCGAAGTTTGTCGAAGAGTTTGGCGAGGCTTCGGCGAAATTTGAAGCAGCCAAGCAGCTTCGTGACCGGTTGCTGCTCTACGAGAAAAGGCCGGAACTCTTTACGGATATAGACGATCGCCTCAAGGAAGCGGATGGGCTTCGCGTTTATCTGACGGAATGCCTTGCGAAATGGTACTGAAACTCTGAAGCCCCTCATCACTTCAACGCGGCCTGCGGGCGCAGGCGACGCGCGGAATTCCTTGCAGGTCGGGGACGAACTCAATTTGTTCAAAGCCTGAGCGGGTGAGCAGTCCGGCGATGGCAGGCGATTGGCCGTAGCCGATTTCGAGCGCCAGATAGCCGCCGGGGGTGAGAGCGTCAAAGGCGGCAGGAATCAGGCGGCGATAGACTTCAAGGCCGTCTTCGCCAGCAAAGAGGGCCAGCGCCGGCTCGTAGTCGCGGACCTCGACGGAGAGCGAATCGCGGTCAGCCGTGGGCACGTAGGGCGGATTGGAGACGATGATCTCGAAGCGTTCTCCGGCGACCGGGGCGAGCAGATCGCCTTCGAGAAAGCGGAGGGCAACGCCGTTCCGTTTGGCGTTTTCACGGGCGATGGCCAAAGCAGACTTGGATAGATCGACCGCAGTAATCGATGCCTGCGGCAGTTTGTGAGCTAATGCAATAGCAACTGCACCTGAACCGGTGCCGACATCGACAATCCGAATCACTTTGAACTTTGAGGAGTCATGGTGCTTTGTGTCAGGGCACGACTTTAGTCGTGCCATAAATGCAGAAAAATCATCCTGGGCTTTAGCCCCTGCGGGGTTTTTCTCAACAGGCTCGATAGAGTTCGCAGAAAAAAGCGTGGTTAATTCCAGAACCTTCTCAACCAGATGCTCGGTCTCCGGGCGCGGAATCAACACGTCTGGCGTGACACGAAAGGGAAGGCCGTAAAACTCAGTTTCGCCGGTAATGTATTGGACGGGTTCGCCATTGCATCGACGCACCAGCAACTCGCTGTAAGGCCGAATCAGTTCACTGGGAAATTCATCCTTAAGGTGCGCAATCAGCCATGCGCGATCTTTGCCAAACATATGTAGCAGCAGTAACTCTGCGTCCAAGCGCGCCCGTTCCAGGTGCGGACCTGCGGCGAGTTCGCGCTCGGCTGCACTGATCAGGACCCGGATCGGAGATGGCCTAGTCGTCATTGGAGCCGGCCTTCAACTGCTCGGCCTGGTAGTGGGTGATGAGCGCATCGACGATGGGCTGCACGCGGCCTTCCATCACCAGATCGAGCTGATGCAGAGTTAGGCCGATGCGGTGGTCGGTAAGCCGGTTCTGCGGAAAGTTATAGGTGCGAATCTTCTCGCTGCGGTCGCCGGTGCCTACCTGCGACTTGCGCTCCTTGGCCAGCAGCTCGTTCTGTCTGTCCATCTCCTGCTCATAAAGCCGCGAGCGCAGCACGCGCATCCCCTTTTCACGGTTCTTGATCTGCGATTTTTCGTCCTGGCAGCTCACAACTGTGCCTGTCGGAATGTGCGTGATGCGCACGGCGGAGTAAGTCGTATTGACAGACTGGCCGCCGGGGCCGGAGGAGCAGAAGGTGTCGATGCGAATGTCCTTGGCTTCAATCTTCACATCCACTTCCTCGGCCTCAGGCAGTACGGCGACGGTGATGGCCGAGGTATGCACGCGGCCTTGCGTTTCAGTCTCCGGCACGCGCTGCACGCGGTGTACGCCACTCTCCCACTTCATCTGCGAATAAACGCGGTCGCCTTCAATAATGGCGATGACTTCCTTGAAGCCGCCGACGCCGGACTCGGACATTGAAAGCAGCTCGATCTTCCATTTGTGCTGCTCGGCAAAGCGCTGATACATGCGGAAGACCTCGGCAGCAAAGAGCGAGGCCTCGTCGCCGCCGGTGCCGGCGCGGATTTCCAGGATTACGTTTTTGTCGTCGTTAGGATCCTTGGGCAGCAGCAATACCTTGATCTCGTCTTCCAGCATACCTTCACGCGGCGCAAGCTGGGCGATCTCCTCCTCGGCCATCTCTTTCATATCCGGGTCGGCGAGCATTGCGCGCGCCTCCTGCAGACCGTGTCGCACAATCTTGAGCTCGCGAAACTTCATCACCGGAGTTTCCAGATCGCTGAGCGCTTTGCCGGCCTTCTGGTATTTTTCGCGGTCGTTGACAATTTCAGGCTGCGAGAGCTGTGCGGAGAGTTCTTCGTAGCGCTGCTCCATCTGTTCCAAGCGGTCAATCATGACGGTACCTTCTGGGCACGAAATGAATCTTTCGCCGGTGCCAAGGCGCGTTGCTGCTGTGGGATTCAATCGGGGAAAAAGGCGTGAAGCGAGTGTGGGCGGCGAGTGCCGCTAGAGGAGGGCCTGGATGGGGTGATGGATAACCACTTCGCTTTCTATTCTAGCGCGAAAGCAGTACACGCGCATTACAGAAACGGATTGACGATCTCGACGCCATCGACGACGCGCCCATGTTGCATATCTTCCGAGAGTACGCGGCGGCAGCCTGACTGCTTGGCCATGCGCAGAACCAGCGCATCCCAATACGAGAAGCCATGATACATATGCAGATCGATGGCAGCGAGAATGTCGCTGACTTTAGGCTCGGCAACATCAAGCATGGCAAAAATTTCAATCTTTCTGCGAGCTGTACCCGAGTCCAGTTTAAGCTTTCGAGTAGCAGCGACAAAGTATTCCTGCAACACCTGCAATGAGACGACTCCTGTCCGTGAACGGGTGTGCTCATCAAGGACTTCTAGAGCCTTCCGTTGCTTGACAGGTTCCGATTCGTCATCACAGTACACCAAGACGTTCGTATCCAGAAAGGTGCGCGGCAACCTGGTGGTAGCCGAGGGCTGAATTTTCGCTACCGACTTACCTGATCTGGTAAGAACTATCTCTTCGCCCGCCTCAGCCTGTTTCAAAAGCTCGGCAAAGCGTGTTTTTGTGGCGCCGATATTCACCTGCACGCGCGGCCTATCTCCGCTCATAAAGCTCATCCCGGTTGAACTTCCAACCGTGTGTGTTGCCCTTGCCAGAGAGCCTATGGAATTCTTCGATTCTGCGCTCCACTTCGTCTTCGCCAACAAGATGCTCGAAGTGCTCGCGAATCTCCTGGTTGAGGCTCTTGCCGACGGCGCGGAGCTTCTCCCGGGCGCTTTCGACAAGCTGTTCGTCAATGGAGAGAGTGATATTCATGAACACAGTATATGTGCACACATATACTGTGTCAAGAAAAAACTGCGCGCAGAATAAAGATGCCGACGTAGCGATCCATCCAGGCGGCCTTCTCTGGCGCAACCTCGCGGAATTGCCCGGTGACGGAGGGTTCGTCCACCGCTTCGATACGCAACCCGGCTGTGGTGATCGCATTGATGTAGTCAGAGACGCGCGGCATGGCGTGCTCCAGCAGCAATTCCGGCTTCCACGGCGAAGGGTAGCGGTAGGGCGCGGTCTGCTGGTAGGCGAAGCCGTGGCCCCAGCCCTCAATTTCATTGCGCAGAATGGCAAAACGGAAGGGATGCGGGACGGAGATCACCAGCGCTCCGCTCGGAGCCAAAAGATTGCGCAGGGTTTGCACCGTTTCGATCAGGTTGGCGGCATACATCAGCGCCTGGAAGCTGACGATCAGGTCGAAGGGCTGCGCCGCAACGACGGGAAGTGTGACAACAGTTTCAAAGCTGCCCAGCGCGAATGCAAGATTCGGACAGGCGGCATGGCCGCGCCAGTTTTGCGCAAAGCCCTGGCTGGGATCGACGCCGACAACCTGCGCCGCGCCATGCTCAGCAAAGAAGCGGGACTTGTCGCCGGTGCCGCAGCCGACGTCCAGCATACGCTTGCCCTGGAAGTTGCCACAGAGTTTGAGCTGGGCAGGCCACTCGATGAGCTGGTCGGCGGAGAGCTGACGAGAGGTGGCGTAGACCTGCGCCAACGCATCCCAGGCTTGCGCTGCTTGAGGTTTAAGCGGATCGTTTTGCATAAGATGAGTTTAGAACCACGCAGTGGGGCGATAGAATCGAGACCAGTGGAAGAACGGCCCTCAACGCAGTTTTCTCCGCCTCCACGTTCCCGTTGGGCGCGCGGGGTGAACCTGCTGCGCCCTTCGCACACCCATACGGCCTTTTCCGCAACCATCATGATGATGGCCTTTGGCTTTCTCTCACGCATCATGGGGCTGGTTCGGACCAAATACATTGCTTTCCTCTTCGGCCACAATACAGACGCCTTTTACGCCGCCTTCCAACTGCCGGATATGGTCTCGTACTTTCTGGTGGGTGGGGCACTTTCCGCCACGCTGGTCAACATTCTCACACGCTACCGTGACATGGACCGCGAGGCGGAGGGCGAGCGGTCGCTCTCGGTCATTTTGACCACCATGTTTCTGGTGCTGGGCACGGCGATTTTGGCGGCGGAGATTCTGGCGCCCTGGTACGTTCGCCGGTTCTTTCAAGGCTTTGACCCGGAGAAGGCGCGGCTGTGCGTGCGCCTGACGCGCATTCTGCTCCCCGCGCAACTGTGCTTCTTCGCCAGCGGCGTCTTTGGCGCGGTGCAGTTTGTGCGCAAACAATTCTCGGTGCAGGGCTTTGCACCGCTCGTCTACAACTTGGGCACCATCGCCGGCGGACTGCTGCTGGTCAAGCACCTGGGCATCACTTCTTTGGCTTTCGGCACGGTGGCCGGGGCGGTCTTTGGCCATCTGCTTTTGAATTGGTACTTTGTGCATCGCGCGGGGGTGCGCTTCCGGCCGATTCTCGATTGGTGCGACGAAGGCCTGCGGGAGTGGGTGCGCCTCTCGCTGCCGCTGATCGCCGGCGCTTCGCTGGTCTCCGTTGACCCGTGGATCATCTCGTACTTTGCCTCGTCTTCGGATGGAGCAATCACGCTGATGAACGTCGCCAAGCAGCTCTTTGCCGCGCCGATTGCCATTCTCGCCGGAGCGGCAGGCATGGCCTCGATGCCCTTCTTCGCCAATCTCTGGTCCAGCCAGCGCCACTACGAGTTCGCCGTCGGTGTGGCGGACTCCGTGGCCCGCGTTACCGCGCTGGGCTTTCTGGCTGCCTCGGCGATGGTCGCCCTGGCCGCGCCGCTGGTGGAATTGATCTATCTGGGCGGACGCTTCTCCGCCGCCGACTGCCGAGAGTGCGCCAACTACTTTATTGTCTTTTCCATCTCGCTCTTTCTCTGGTCGGCGCAGGCGATTTACTCGCGCGCTTTTTACGCCGCCGGAAACACGGTCCTTCCGATGATTGCGGCTACGGCGGTGACGCTGGTTTCAATTCCCATCTATGCAACGCTCTACCACTGGCAGGGAGCAATGGGGCTGGCGATTGCTTCGGACTTGGGCATTGCACTACAGACGGTCTCTCTCGCCGTTCTGCTACATGCGCGGCGCATGGTTTCGCTGGCCAGCTTGGATTTTAGGGAGATGGGCCGCTGCCTGCTGGCAGGCCTCACGAGCGGCGCGGCAGTCTGGGTGGTCTTTACGGAAATTGGCGGCCAGTTGCTCCATTTACTGGGAACGCACGGGGCCGCGCAGGCCCGTTTGACGGATGTTGCGGTTCTGATTGCCGGAACAGTTCTCTGGTTGATTGTGACCAAAAGGGTGCTGGAGAAGACCGGCTCGGCACTGCCCCGCGTGGCGATGAAGCGGCTGGGGATGGGATAAGTGGTTCTCTGGTTTTTCGGATCAGCATCTCACTCTTTCAAATTGGGATCACTATGGTTTATCCGAAACAATCAACCAAAGGATGAAGGAAAGTCCTATTAAATAGACAACCGCCGGCGACCCGAAGGGATGACCTGGATTCCAGGCTGGAATCAGATTAGCTCGAAGGCCAATGTGTAAAATGATGAATCCTACAGTGAACAGTATCGTGAAAATCTTCGCGCCCAGCATCAAATCCGGCTTTGAGTTTTTGGAGGTCGCGGGCGCAAACGGGCGCGTGGAAGTCATGGCTCCCGGTTCATGGAGATTTCGGCCACAGGTGGCGCAGAGCCATGCGATGGGGTCAACCTCGCAGCCACACTCCGCGCAGTAGACCGGCGACGGAGCAGAAGGTTGAATCGGCGACGATGCTATGGGCATAACGCAAACAGATTAGCACCGTTCGAGCCTGACAGTGCAGTCTGGTTCTACAATGAAGCGGTATGCCTACTGCCGTTCGTTCGCACGCGAAGATCAATTTGGGGCTGGGAATCGGCGCGCCGCGCGCGGATGGATTTCATGCGCTCTGCACCGTCTATCAAACGCTAGAAGTTTATGATGGCTTGACGGTTACGGCGCGTCCTGCGGCTGCGACGACGCTGCGGATGACCTCGAACGATGCGCGGGTTCCGACCGATGGGCGGAATACCGCCTGGAAAATGGTGGCGCTGGTGCTGGAGGCGCTCGGCGTTACTGCTGAGGTTGATATCCACATTGATAAGCGGCTGCCAATTCAGGGCGGGTTGGGAGCTGGGTCGGCCAATGCAGTGGCGGCGCTGGTAGGACTGGAAAGGGAGTTGGGGGTTGAATCGGAGTTCGTGGTATCCCAGCTCCCAAAATCGGGACCTGTGGCATCTAGTGGATTGGAATGGTCTGCACGGCGATTGGAGATTGCCGCGCGGGTTGGTTCCGATGTGCCTTTGTTTCTGATCGGTGGAGCGGTTTTGGGGCTGGATCGAGGGCAGGAGGTTTATCCGCTGCCTGACTTTGAGGCAGTTTGGTGCGCGGTGGCTTTGCCGGAGATTGGCGTCAGCACGCCGCAGGCTTTTCGTGACTGGGATGCCCTTTGCGCCGAGGAGGGTTTGACCTCCGAGGCCAGTACAGATAAACTAAATGAGTTGAGCCGTGCTTATGCCAGCGCCTTTGCGGGAGGGATTCCGGAAGAACGGCAAGGAGCAGGCTCCTCCGGTGTTCGCTTCGATGAGGCGAACCTGGCCGGACCACAAGAGTCCGCGCTTGTCCGCACCGGGATCACGAGCTGGATTGCGAACGACTTTGAACGCGTCGTCTTCCGCCAGCATCCATCCCTTGCAGAGATCAAGCGTATTCTTGCGGCTTCGGTCACACCGGAGGCAGCCCTCCATACTTCGCTGTCTGGGTCTGGTTCAGCACTTTTTGGCTTGTATCGGAGCCAAGGAGATGCGGAAGCGGCGCGCGAGCGCTTGCAGACGGCGGGGGTGAAGAGTCTCTTGACCCGCACTCTGCCGCGTAAGAAGTACTGGCGCGAGATGCTTCTGCCGTAAGTTTTTGGGCGATCGTCTAATGGTAGGACAATGCCCTTTGGAGGCATTTGTCTAGGTTCGAATCCTAGTCGCCCAGCCAGTTTTTCAGTGGACGGTAGACAGTAAATTGTGGTGAGCAAAGACTTTAACCCTTCGCTGTCTACAGTCCACTACAAAGGAAGCAGGAATCGTGACGGCATCGACGGAAGACAACCAGCAGGACGGCGGACAGTCGGCGGCAAAAGAGGCCGCCCAACTGGCTGCCGAGGCGGCCAAGGCAAAGGAAGGCAAACTGCCCCCGGAGCGCAAGCGCAGCCGCAACCTGAGCGAGGACAAGCGTTTCAAGCTGATCAGCGGCACGGCCAACCGTCCGCTGGCCGAGGAGATTGGCCGCCATATCGGAGTGCAGGTGGGCGAGGCCAAGCTGCAACGCTTTGCCGATGGCGAGGTCTACTTCCAGTTGCTGGAGAATGTGCGCGGCATCGATGTCTTCGTGGTGCAGCCGACCTGCTTCCCGGTGGATCAGAACCTGGTGGAGCTGCTGGTGATGATTGATGCGCTGAAGCGGGCCTCGGCGGGGCGGATCACGGTTGTGGTTCCCTACTACGGCTACGCGCGCCAGGATCGCAAGGACCGCTCCAGAGTGGCAATCAGCGCCCGTCTGGTGGCGGATCTGATGACCACAGCCGGCGCCAACCGCGCCCTCTTTGTTGACCTGCACGCAGCACAGATTCAGGGCTTTTTTAATATTCCCGTTGATCATCTTTACGCAAGTCCGGTGCTGGTGAGCTACTTCCGTGAGCTGGCGCTGCCCAACCTGACGGTGGTTTCGCCGGATGCAGGCGGTGTGGAGCGGGCGCGCTTCTTTGCGCAGAAGGTGGGAGCGCCGCTGGCCATTGTGGACAAGCGCCGCACGGATATGAATGTCACCGAGGTGATGAATGTCATCGGCGATGTGAAGGGCCGGAGCTGCCTCATTCTCGACGACATTGTGGACACGGCCGGTACCCTGGTTAAGACCGTGGATGCGCTCTTTGAAGCTGGCGCGGGCGCCGTTTATGCGGCCGCCAGCCATGCGGTACTTTCCGGACCGGCCATCGAACGAATTGCCGCGTCGCGCCTGGAGCAACTGGTTGTGACCAACACCATTCCGCTGCGCGAGGCGGCTCAGAAGTTGAACAAGATCAAGGTGCTTTCGATTGCCGGCCTGGTAGGCGCGGCCATCGAGAACATTCACATGGAGACCAGCGTGAGTACGCTGTTTTCCTAGAGGGTCAGGGATCGGGTTCAGGGATCAGTGGCCGTTATCGGTAACCAATAGCTAGTCGTGGTTGGATTGTCGGAAGTTGAGGGAGCTTTTGTTGATCCCTGACCCCTGATCCCTAACCCCTGGCACAACAAAGGGAGCGGACCCTAATCGGCCCGTGCCCGAATCAGAAACGAGAGAGCGAATGCCTGAAGTCGTCGTAGCCAAGCCCCGCGTGGGCAAGTTCAACAAGAATGCCGCTCGCCGCGTGCGCGTAGCGGGCAAGATTCCCGCTGTTCTGTATGGTCCCGGTAGTGAGCCGGTGGCCGTCGAGGTGGACCCCAAGCAGATTTCCAAGATTCTCTTTTCGGAGACCGGCCACAACACAATCTTTGACGTGGAAGTCGTTGGCCAGAACGTGGCCAAGGCGATGATTGTGGATTGGCAGCGCGAGCCGCTCAACGACAGGCTGATCCACATCGATCTAAAGCGCATCGCGCTGGACAAGACCCTGCGCGTCAGCGTGCGTGTCAAGCTGCTGGGCATTCCAGCGGGCGTGAAAAACTCCGGCGGCATCCTGGATCAGGTTCTGCGCGAAGTGGAGATCGAGTGCCTGCCGGCCGACATTCCCAGTCACATTGATGCGGATGTCAGCTCATTGGAATTGCACGGCGTGTTGCGCGTGGGTGGTCTGCCGCACTCGGAGAAGATCAAGTACATCAACAACGAGGATGCGACCGTGGCGCACGTGGTTACCATCCGCGAAGAAGCGCCAACGGCAGCCGAAGCGGAGGCCGCCGCAACAGCCGCTGCCGCAACAGCCGCCGAGCCGGAAGTTGCCAAGAAGGGCAAGCCGGAAGACGCGGCGAAAGCTGCTGACGCGGGTGCCAAGAAGCCCGCGGCAAAGAAGTAAGCCTTGGGCGAGGGAAGCAAGTCTGGTCATCCCAGCGAGCCAAAATCGCTCGCCGGGGACCCCAACACCGGCGCGCGCGGCCCCTTCATTGTGGTGGGGCTGGGCAATCCGGGTCCGGAGTATCTGTGGACACCGCACAACGCGGGGTTCATGGCCATCGACCGCATCGCCCAGCAAGAAGGGGTTGTGGTGCAGAACCGGCGCTGCCGGGCGGCCACGGCAGCCTGCATGGTTGCAGGGCGCAAGGTGGTTTTGGCCAAGCCGGAGACGTTTATGAACCTGAGCGGGCTGGCAGTGGCCGCGCTGGTTCGGGAGTTTGAGGCGGACCCGCAACGGGATTTGCTCGTGATTCATGACGAGCTGGACCTGGTGCTGGGGAGCTTCAAGATCAGGGAGCGCGGATCACCTGCCGGGCACAACGGAGCCCGTAGCGTGACCGGCGCTCTAGGCAGTCAGGAGTGGTTGCGGCTGCGCATTGGAGTGGGATTGGATTTGCCGCCGGAGGCAGTAGCGGCAGGTGGCAGGCGGCCGGGCAAGGATTATCTGCTCTCGCCCCTGCGCAAAGCAGATTTGACGGTGCTGGACGAGGTGCTGGACAGGGTAGCTACGGCGACGCGGCGCATTCTCGAAGCGGGACCGGCAGCCGCGATGAATGAGTTTAACCGCCGCGAGCCCGGCTCGCCGAGCGGGGAGTAACAAGGGCAGCAAGCCGCCAGGGGCTGGCGGAAGGCAACGCGAGAGAGCAAGGCTGAAGTTCAGGGCTGAACCTTGAGATATCAGCGGAAAAGGAAACTGGATGACCCGTGTGTATGAGGTAATGTTCATTGTGCGGCCGGATGCGGCTGAAGAGGATGTTGACAAGCTGATTGCGGGCTTCTCCGAGAACGTCACCAAGGGTGGCGGCGTGGTGAAGACGGTGGAGAAGATGGGCCGGCGTAAGCTCGCTTATACGGTGCGCAAGTTCAATGACGGCTTTTATGTTCTGCTGACCGTTGAAGCCAATGGCGCGGTGGTGCTGGAGTTGGAGCGCCGCTTGCGCGTGACTGAGCCGGTGATCAAGTTCATCACCGTGCGCATTGACGAGGAAGAAAAGCGCCTGGCCAAGGTGAAGGCTCTGCGCGGCGTCCGCCGAAGCGCCACAGTGTCTGCTCCGGTTCAGGCGGCTGCGCCTGCTCCGGTGGCTGCGTCTCCTGTGGAGGCAATTCCTGTCCCAGTTGCCACCGAGCCTGTTTCAGCTGCATAAGCAGGGATCAGAGATCAGTTGCAAGCAGTGAACTTTTCGTTATTCACTGCCTACTGTCCACTGACCACCTTAAACGAATTGCCGCCGTCCCTCCCTGGATTCTTCAGGAGATTGAGCGCGGCCAGATCCAGCATTCCGGCGAAGACCCGTGAGGGGCCTTGCCAGAAGCCAAGAGAGTAATGAGGAAACAGCATGTCTGAAGAAAATCAAGCTACAAGCGCACCGGCATCCTCCGGGCCGGAATCCGGTTCGGGCACGGGCCAAAGTTTCGGCCATAGTTCTGGTCCCCGCTCCGGCGGCCGTCCGGGCGGCGGTTCAGGCGCTCCCGGTGGGCGTCCAGCCGGCGGCGGTCCCGGCGGACGCGGCAAGTTCTTCCGCCGCAAGAAGGTCTGCAAGTTCTGCACGGAGAAGATTGACGCCATTCCTTACCGCGATGTCCGTCTTCTGCAGGGCTTTGTCGCCGAACGCGGCAAGATTGTGCCCCGCCGCTTGACCGGCGTCTGCACCAAGCACCAGCGCCGACTGACCCGCGCCATCAAGCAGGCCCGGAATATCGCCCTGCTGCCTTTTGCCACGCGGCACTAGAGCTTTTCAACTTCATCTGCCCGCTTTGGCCGACGGATGAAGGAAAGAAGAAGTCACCTTCGGCTGCCGTTCCGCCGGCTTGCGCACTCGCTCCTCATAGGCGGCTCTGCGCGATGCGGATTGGGCGGAAGGCAATATTGTGGATGCCGATCTGCAACAAGTGCGGCACGTCTTGGCCGGGGTTTCTATCTGAGAGGATAAGACCGGCGCTGGCGGAGGCCCGCATAGAGGAGAATCAGTCATGGAAGTCATTTTGAAGGATGATGTATTGCACCTGGGTCATCGCGGCGATCTGGTTAAAGTCGCTGACGGTTACGCCCGCAACTTTCTGCTTCCGCGCAAGCTGGCGCTGCAGGCCACCTCGGCCAACAAAGCCGTCGTCGATCAGATGAAGAACGCCGCCGCCCGCCGCTCCGCGACAGAAAAGGCGCAAGCCGAGGCATTGGCCGTCAAGCTCGAGCCGGTGGTGCTCGAATTCACCCGCAAGTCGGGCGAGGCCGGTCACCTCTTCGGCTCTGTCACTTCGGCAGACATCGCCGCCGGTCTGGCGACTCAGGGCTTCGAGATCGACCGCCGCAAGATTCAATTGGCCGAGCCGCTGAAGAGCCTGGGCGATTTCACGGTGGCCATCAAGCTCTACCGCGAAGTGGCCGCGCACGTGAAGGTCACGGTTCTGGCCGAAGCCACGGAAGAAGAGCCTGCCGCGGAAGCTGCCGCCGAGTAGTCGTTATTCATCCACACTCCTACCTCCCGGTTCGCCCGGGAGGTAGGAGTGTGCTTTGGTGGGAAAAGTTTTGTCAAAGGCGCAGCTTTCTTGTTTCCATTTTCTTCATCTCTCTCCTCCACTTTTCCTCAGTATGCACGCATGGAGGATCATTCTACGCAAAATTTTGAAACCGTGAGACGGCTGGTTTAGGCCCTACCGATTGCCGCCACGCCGCTCAACGGCCTGGACTCGCTGCTTTCGATGGTGCAGATGCCCAAAGGGATTCCCGTCGCCACGCTGGCCATCGGCAAGCCGGGAGCCGCGAACGCCGCGCTCTTTGCCGCTGAGATTCTGGCGTTGACGGATGAGGCGCTCTACGAACGGCTAACCGCGAAGCTGCCGGAGTGAGGGGCCGTAAAGAGCACCTTGCGTCCTGGTTATCTCATCTTTTCCCGATGACAATATTCTTGGCCGACTCAATACAAGCGGCTTGCATGACATCAGGTCTCTCAGGTTCCAAAGGGCAAACCTCAAAGTCGCCAAATAGGTCGTTATATGAATCGTGATCTCTAAGTTTCCGTTCAACATTTGAAGGAAGTTCTGGTCCCTCATTGTCCAATCCGTTTCGGTCAACCGATGGTCCGCTGTAAATGCCTAAAATTCGATGAGTTCCAATCTTCCACAATCGGTAAGACGGGTTTCCATTTGCCACTATAAGCCGTCCGTGAGTCCAATAACAGGAGTTGACATTTTCTTTTGTTTTGCAGGAGATTTCGCGTTTGGGCGCGTTCTCAGACGCTTCTGTTGAGCTAATCCAGAAAATGGCCAAGAGAAGCAATAGTGTCAATCTTTTCATGGACTAAACATTAGCATATTTGCGCCGTATGACCCAGGTTCGGATTTTCGGACCTGGGAGTCGGCGAATCTCCTTTACCTTCACACGAGCGAACATCCCTACACCAACTCGATCGAAACCCGGCGACCGACCATGGCCGCGGCGCACTGCAAGCTCCCTAGCGTAATGTCGTTCTTCGGATCGAGAAGGCGGTCAACCTGTGTGCAGCTGGTCTTGAGCAGCGTGGCCAATTTGTTTTTGGAAATCTTCTGCTGCTTCATCGCTTCGGCCAACTGCCATGCGACGACTTCCTTGATCGCCTCGGCTTGCGCCTCCTCGAAGATTCCCTCCGCCTTGAGAAAATCGTCGATGCTCGAACCCATATTCTCTTTGCTCATCGCTCTGCACCGAATTTAGCACAAATGTACTTTGTAATGTGCAGTATTGCAAGCTCAAATCTCATTTTAGTCCACATTGGTGCATGGTTAGTCCACATTGGCGCATGAAACAGTAGCGCCGGCCTCCCGGCCGGCTGTGGTGTGGACCTCCTGGTCCACGCTTGTTTTTTCCTGGTGACTATATCGTATGAAGTTGGCAATCTGAGGTGTACTGGCGCGGACGAGGACGTCCGCGCGACAGCCGACCAGGAGGTCGGCGCTACATTTTCAGTTATTTCTGCGCATCCTCGCCGATGCGCAGCACCGCCAGGAAGGCTTCTTGCGGGATGTCCACCTTGCCGATGCGCTTCATGCGCTTTTTGCCTTCCTTCTGCTTCTCCAGCAGCTTGCGCTTGCGGCTGATGTCGCCGCCGTAGCATTTGGCGATCACATTTTTGCGCAGTGGGCTGACCGTCTCGCGGCTGATGATCTTGGCGCCAATCGCTGCCTGGATAGCCACCTCGAATTGTTGGCGAGGAATCAGCTCGCGCATCTTGGAGACCAGCGCGCGGCCGCGTTCGTAGGCGCAGTCTTTGTGGACGATAATCGACAGCGCGTCCACCGGCTCGCCGCTGACCAGAATATCCAGCTTGACCATCGGCGACTCCCACTCGCCGGCTAACTGATAATCCAGCGAGGCATAGCCGCGGGAGATTGATTTGAGGCGGTCATAGAAATCCAGCACAATTTCATTCAGCGGCAACTCGTAGGTGAGCAGGACGCGGCTGGCGGTGACGTACTCGAAGTTGAGCTGCTTGCCGCGTTTTTCTTCGACAAGTTTGAAGATGCCGCCGACATATTCTTCGTTGGTGAGAATCTTGGCGGTGATGACCGGCTCGCGGATCGATTCGATGTTGGTGGGATCGGGCCAGCGGGAGGGGTTGTCCACTTCCAGCACGCTGCCGTCGGTGAGCGTAATGTGGTAGCGCACGCCGGGCGCGGTGGTGATCAGGTCAATGTCGTATTCGCGCTCCAGCCGCTCTTGGATGATCTCCATGTGCAGCAGGCCCAAGAATCCACAGCGGAAGCCAAAGCCCAGCGCGACGGAACTCTCCGGCTCGAAGAAGAAGGACGAATCGTTGAGGCGGAGTTTTTCCAGAGCGTCGCGCAAGAGCGTGTGCTCGTGCGAATCAACGGTGTAAAGGCCGGCGAAGACCATGGGCTTGATGTCTTCAAAGCCGGGAAGCTGCGCAGCGGCGGGGCGCAGGTCGTCGGTGACCGTGTCACCGATCTTGGTGTTGCTGACCGTCTTGATGGTGGCCGCAAAGAAGCCCACCTCACCGGCGAGTAGCTGGCCGATCTCAACCGGCTTGGGGCAAAGCACGCCCATCGAATCGACTTCAAAGGATTTGCCGTTGGACATGAGCCGGATGCGCTGGCCCTTGCGCATGGTGCCCTGCATCACGCGCACCAGCACGATGACGCCGCGATAGGCATCAAACCAGGAATCAAAGATCAGCGCTTGCAGCGGCGCGTCAGGGTCGCCGGTGGGCGGCGGCAGCCGATGCACGATGGCCTCCAGCACCTCATCCACGCCCACGCCGGTCTTGGCGCTCACGGCTATGGCATCAGTGGCGTCCAGGCCCACAGCCTTTTCGATGGCCTCCTGGGTGCGCACAATGTCGGCCGAGGGCAGATCGATTTTGTTGATGACCGGAATGATTTCCAGGCCATGATTGATAGCCAGATAGGCGTTGGCCAGCGTCTGCGCCTCCACGCCCTGGCTCGCGTCCACCACCAGCAGCGCGCCCTCGCAGGAGGCCAGTGAGCGCGAGACTTCATAGCTGAAGTCCACGTGGCCGGGGGTGTCAATCAGGTTGAGCTGGTATGTATTGCCGTCGTGGGCCTTGTACATCATGCGCACGGCGTGGGCTTTGATGGTAATGCCGCGCTCGCGCTCCAGGTCCATGTCGTCCAGGATCTGGGCCTGCATCTCGCGGCCGGTCACCGAGCCGGTATATTCAAGCAGACGGTCGCTCAGCGTCGACTTTCCGTGGTCGATGTGGGCGATGATGGCGAAGTTTCTGAGGAATCGAGCGTCCATGCAAGGGTATCAAAAAAGGCAAATCACGCAGTCGAACGCGCATTGCCTCCAGGTCATAGCTTATCATCGCTAAGGGTAATGGTTCTCTGATGCGCATGGGTGGGATTCTGAATCGAGGTTTCGGCTGCGCCAAGTTGGGTTTCGGCTTTGCTGCGCTGGCATTTTTGCTGACGGGCTGCGATCCCTCGGCGCCTATGGGCGCTTCCAAAGGCGCGCCTCCGCAAGCTACAGCGCCGGCCATCGTACCGGCTGCCGCGCCGGTGCAAGCCCCGCCAGTAGCCGCTCCAGCGCCGCCCACGCCTACTCCACAGCAGCAGAAGACGCGCGGTTTGATCCAACAAGTGGAAGCTGCTTACGCGCAGGGCGAGTCCGACTACAACAAAGGGAGATTGCCAGAAGCCAAGCAGGAGTTTGATCGCGCCGTGGACCTGATGCTGGCCAGCGGTCTCGATATCAAAAATAATTCCGAGTTGCAGGACGAATTTGACCGCATCGTCGATGGCGTCAACGCGCTGGAGATGGAGGCCCTCAAGAAGGGCAACGGCTTTGTGCCCAGCGAAGAAGAGACGCCGGCCGACGTGGCCGAGGACGTGACCTTCGAGGTGGACCCCAACATCGTCGCCAAAGCCAAGGCCGATCTGGCCACCACGAATTCCGATCTTCCACTGGTTGTGAACGACTACGTGGCCAGCGTGATCAACTTCTTTGCCAATACAAAGAAAGGCCACAACACGCTGCTGCACTCCTTCCAGCACGCAGGCCGTTACAAGGCAATGATCCAGCGCGTGATGGCGGAAGAGGGCGTGCCGCAGGATTTGATTTATCTGGCGGTGGCCGAGTCGGGCTTCAATCCGCGCGCGCTCAATCGTAAATCCCACGCCGGCGGAATGTGGCAGTTCATGCCGCGCGGCAACTACGGGTTGGTCCGCAATTCGTATGTGGATGAGCGCTTCGATCCGGAAAAATCAACGCGCGCGTATGCCCGCTACATGAAATTCATTTACGACCAGTTTGGGCGATTGGTATCTTTCCATGGCTGGCTATGACTGGGGTACGGGCAATGTGCAGCGCGCTGTGGAAAAGACCGGTTACGCCGACTTCTGGGAACTCTACAGGTGCAACAATCTTCCCAAAGAAACCAAGAACTATGTGCCTGAGATTCTCGCAGCGATTATCATTGCCAATCATCCCACCCAATACGGCTTCGATGATCTGACGCTTGATCCTCCCGTGCTTACTGATACAGTGACCATCAACTATTCAGTCAGCATGCGGCTGGTCTCGGATATCGTGGGCGCGCCGGTGGACGAGTTGACTGCGTTGAACCCCAGTCTGCTGCGCTCGGCAACGCCGCCCGATGCGGCCTTTGATCTGCATCTTCCGGGCGGCATGGCGGATGTATTTCAGCAGCGCATCGCCGCGATTCCCGAAGCCAAACGCAATGCATGGCGCTACCATCGCGTAGTTGCCGATGACACGCTGGCCTCAGTTGCGCGCACGTATCACGTGACGGAAACGGAACTGGCCGCAGCCAATCAACTGCGCGCGAGTGAGGGCATCGAAGGCGTTGAAGCATTGCTTGTGCCCACGCCGCCGGCTGCTGAACCCGTGCATGCACGGCTCTATACCGTGCGCAAAGGCGATACGCTGGTCACCATCGCCGATCGCTTTGGCGTCTCGTTGAATGAGCTTCGTCTTTGGAATAAGATTCCCGGCATCAGAGTGCAACCTGGTCAGCGGCTGCGTGTAGCCGAACCCGCAACTGCGCAGCGCGCAGCCGCGCACGGCCATCATCACGCTGCATCGCAGACTGCGCCGACAAAAAATTCAACGGAAAAATCTTCGTCTGCAACTCAGCAAAAAAAGAACCATGAACCTGCGACGAAACGCTCCGCACCCGCTGCCAGAGCGAAGAAACGCGCAACAACGGGCGCAAATAAATCGCGCGCGCGCAACTCCGGCGCGAATTCCAAAACCAAAACGGAAAAATAAAATTGCGGGGAACCTCATTACACACTTGTCATATGCCAGTGTGAGCGTGCAAGCTATTGCTACAATGTCTTGCGCGAGCGGAGCGGATTTTTTCCGCCGCGTGAAAAGAGATAACGCAAACAAGCGCAGCGGAGATCCGCTGGAGGCAACGGGATGGAAGAAGGATTCAGGATGTACGCGATGAGCGACGGCGAAGCAAATGCCAAGCCGGCGCAGATTGATTCCGATCACGACGGCTTTGAAGAGGATGATGAAATTGAAACCTCCGGCGTGCTGACCTCTTCGGATGACGACGAGGAAGTCGCAGAAGAAACGGTGATCGTGATCGTGGATGAACCCGCAGCAAAGCCGGCCAGAAAGAAGGCCGCGAAGAAAAAGGCTCCAGCGAAAAAGGCCGTGAAGAAAGCAGTCGAGCCGCCTTTGGCAGCGCCGGTTCCGGTTCCGCCGCCCGCTGTCGAGCCGCCCCCGGTCGTTAAGGCCCCGGCAAAGAAAGCCGTCGGCAAGAAAGCTGTAGCCAAGAAGGCGCCCGCGAAAAAGACTAAGAAGGTTGCAGTCAAGAAGGCAGCCGCCAAGAAAGCCGTCGGCAAAAAGGCTCCGGCAAAGAAGGTTTCAGTCAAGAAAGCAGCGAAAAAGGTTGTGGCCAAAAAGGCCGCGAAGAAATCCGCCGCAAAGAAAAGAAGCTCTGGCGTGAAGGGCGGAAAGGTTGTAGCCAAGAAGGCGGCAGCCGGTAAAAGCGCCAGCAAACTCACCAAACGAGGTAAAAAATTGGCCGTTAAGAAGGCAGCAAAGAAGGCACCCGCCAAGAAGGCGGCAGTGAAGAAAGCAGTTGCCAAGAAGGCTCCCGCGAAGAAGGCAGTTGCCAAGAAGGCACCTGCAAAGAAGGCAGTTGCGAAAAAGGCACCTGCGAAGAAGGCAGCCGCCAAGAAGGCACCTGCGAAAAAGGCAACCAAGTAGCAGGCAACCCGCAATACAAGGCAAGCAAAAGAGCCCGGCGCGAGTCGGGCTCTTTTGCGCCTGAATTCAGGCCTGATGCATTGATCAAGCTACTGGAGCGTAGAGTTGCTTGAGGTGCCAGCGCTGATGCCTGAAGTAGTCTTCAATCACAAAGCGCAGAGTCACAGGCGCATTCTCGCCGATGATACAGATCGCATCCAGCCGCTCCTCTGCGACATGATCCACCGCGGCCGCAAGGATCTCATGCTCCACCTTCCACCAATGCAGCAGCGTCGCCCAAGGAAGCTTCGCATAGCCGTGCGCATCAACCCATGCAGCCTGCGCATAATCCGGTCCGGTAAAGCTGCCATGGATGGAGGCGCGGACAAATCGCTGCCGGTTATTGGCCGCTGAATCCAGCAGATGGCCGACAATTTCCTTGCGCGTCCAGCCACCCGCGCGCCATGGAGTGTCAGCTATTTCAATGGGAACGGCGAGCAGCGCCGCATGAACAGCATCAACTTCATTGCGAAAATTCTGAGCAATCTCTGTGGGCATATGCACCCTCCGCAGTCAGCCAAATGAAAATTTCCTTCCATCCTAAAAATAGCAGTGTGCCCCATCTACTCCGCGTTGTCTGCGGAGTGGGTGGGGCCAAGACTCTCAACAGAAATAGTTACTTCTTCAACTCCGCAATCGCCGCCAGCACTTCCTCTGAATGGTGATCGACCTTCACTCCGGTCCATACCTTCACGATCTTGCCCTGAGGGTCGATGAGAAACGTGTTGCGGTTGGCGATGGTCATTGGGCCGAAGTGGCCTAGCGAACCGTACGCATCCACAACCTTATGCTCCGGATCGGCCAGCAGGCGGAAGGTCAGTCCCTCCTTGGTGCAGAACTTCTTATGGCTGTCCGGCGTATCCAGGCTGACGCCAAGAATCACGGCGCCGGCCGCGTCGAACTTCGCCTGATCGCGCTGGAAGTTGTGCGCCTCAATGGTGCAGCCTGTCGTCATGTCCTTGGGATAGAAGTACAGCACCACCCACTTGCCGCGAAAGCTCTCCAGCGAAATCTGCGAGCCGTCCTGCGAGGGAAGCGTAAAGGTGGGCGCAACCTGGCCAGCGGTTGGCAGTGTTTGCTCGCTTTCACCGGCGGCGCGAACGGCCACAATGGAAACCGCAACCACCACGGCCACGGCAAGGATGACAAGAACTCTTCTCACGGGAACCTCCGCATGGTTGGATGGGGAAAACAACCCGCGGGACGCAGAGAGTTTTTAACTTGCCGAATCGGAAGTCGCCGCCGCAACGGCAGGACAGGCCGCGCCGCAGCTTCCGCCGCAGGGCGTCTTGGACGCTTCCGAAGCAGATGCCGCCGCGGGGGCCGGTTCAGTAGCAGGCGCAGTGCTCTTGTCCGCGTAGTCGTTCACATAGAATCCAGCCCCTTTGAAGTGCAGGCGCGGCGCGGTCAGCGGGCGCTCCAGCACACCCTGGCACAGGGGGCAGACAAGCTCCGGCTTCGCGCCGAAATGCTGGATCTTTTCAAAGCGGTGGCCGCATTGGGTACAGCGATAAGCATACAAAGGCAAAGTCAGTATCCCTCCTGGGAATTGATCCCATATACCTATTGTATCGGCTGGATTAAAATTATCTGCAAAACTGCGGCGGGGTCAGCCTCAGGGCTTTCGCGATCATGCTTTGTCTTGTCCGCCACGCAGGGTAGACAGACGAAATGGCAAGTAGAGCAAGAGGAAGACACAGAGCGCGACGCCTTCGGCCGCCACGATGTACCAGGGCCATGGCCCAAGAAAGCTCAACAGCGAGGCATTCTGCGGCTTGGCGCGCAGGTACATGTAGTCCGTCTTGTAAAAATAATCAAATATGCCGACGACGGCGGCAAACAGGTTCAGCGCCAGCATCGCCCTGCCGACTGATCCTGCACGGGGCCGCGCCAGTCCAGACCAGACGAGGTACAGAGCGCCCACGACAATCAGCCCATGCGCGACAAAAAACTGAATCGTTCCAAAGGAAGGAAATGGCTCCCATAGGTTCGGCGTGAGCAGCGCCATCGTCGCACCGCCCAGCGCGCCATAGTACGCCAGATCAAAGACCACCGGGCTGAGAGTGAACAGCGCGACGATGACTAGGCAGAGTGAAGCATCGCAAAGCTCCAGCGGCAGGTGGCCAGGGAAGGTCAGTTGGCCACACAGGGCCATATAGACATAAAACACGGCTGAATCCAGAAGAAGGACGGAAGCCAAGCCAACGCGCAGAGTTCTGCATCCGGGCGGAAGGCGCCGCTGAACAGCGGCCAACACTCCCGCTAGCAAAGGAACAGAGCAGAGAATAAAAAGGTGCGCCATCCCAAAAAGGTGAATATAATTTGGCATTTCAGCCGCTCCGGATGCAATGTGAAACGGCCCGAAGCCGAAGCCCCGAGCCGTTTAAGTCCATAAGTCCCTGTTCCATTACTCCGCAGCCGCTTCCACAGCCTTAGTGGTGGCGACGGTCCAATCGGGCGCGCCCACCTTGAAGCGCGCAAAGCGCCGCACGGTGATGTTCTCGCCCAGCTTGCCCACTTTGGTGGCAATCAGCTCCTTGATGGTGACGGCCTGGTCCTTGATGAAGGGCTGCTCGATCAGGCAGACCTCCTCGTAAAATTTGGCCATCTTGCCCTCGACGATCTTTTCAATCACCGCGGGCGGCTTGCCAGTGGCGGCGGCCTGGGCGCGGAAGATATCCTTTTCGCGATCAAGATCAGCCGCAGTCACGTCCTCGGACTTCACATAGCGCGGATCACTGGCCGCGATGTGCATCGCAATATCCTTCATCAGCTCAGAAAAATCCTCTGTCCGGGCCACAAAATCGCTCTCGCAGTTCAGTTCCAGCAGCACGCCGATCTTGCCGCCGGCGTGAATGTAGGTGCCCACCGCGCCCTCGTTGGTGGAGCGCGCCGCCTTCTTCTGCGCCGAGGCCATGCCCCGCTTGCGCAGAACAACAAAGGCATCCTCGATGTTTCCCTTGGTCTCCTGCAAGGCCTTCAGGCAGTCGCCCATCGGCGCGCCGGACTTCTCGCGCAGCTCTTTTACCAACTTTGCTTCAATCTTTTCGCTCACTGTGTTCTCTCTTTTCATGAAATTCGGTGCCCATTGCAGGACATTCTGTCTTTCAATATTCGGTCACACAAGAAAAGCGTGGCGCAATCCCGGCGGCCACGCTTTTCTCAGTATGCACACATCCATGTGCAGGAATGATTAAAGAGCGCCCTCGGCGATATCGGCTTCGTCCAGCAGCGCTGCAACCACGGCCGGCGCCTTGCGAATGCCGCCGCCCAGCGCCGACTCCAGGTCCACATCCTCGATGGCCGCGGCTTCAGCAACCGGCTCAGGCTCTTCCTCGTGGAAGGCCTTGTCGCCCACCATGTTCACGCCCTCGGCCGCCGAGTCGGCGATCTTGGAGGTGAACAAGCGGATGGCGCGCAGCGCGTCGTCGTTACCCGGAATCACGTAATCGACCACCGTCGGATCGCAGTTAGTGTCCACCACGGCGACGACTGGAATGCCCAGCTTGCGGGCTTCCTTCACGGCAATCGCTTCGTTGTTCGAATCGACGATAAAGAGCGCGTCGGGCAGCCGCTTCATCGTCTTGATGCCGGCCAGGTTCGCTTGCAGGTGCTTGCGCTCCCGCTCCAGGCGGATGACTTCCTTTTTGGTCAACAGCTCGTAACGGCCATCGGTGGCCATCTCGTCGATCTCTTGAAGGCGCTTCACCGACTTCTGCACCGTCACCCAGTTGGTCAGCAGGCCGCCCAGCCAGCGCTGGTTGATGTATGGCATCCCCGCGCGGTTGGCCTCTTCGGCCACGGCTTCCTGCGCCTGGCGCTTGGTGCCGACGAAGAGAATCGTCTTGCCGCTGGCGCACAGCTCGGTGACAAACTTGGACGCTTCCTTGAAGAGCTTGAGCGTCTTTTGCAGGTCGATGATGTAAATACCGTTGCGCTCGCCGAAGATGTACTCCTTCATCTTGGGATTCCAGCGCTTGGTCTGATGCCCGAAGTGAACTCCAGCTTCGAGCAGCTCCTTCATTGTGATCGTGGCCATTGGCCTCCTTCGTGAGTTGCATCCGGGTGGTCGATGCCAGCGCCCGAATTGAACCCGCTTATGCGGGAAATTGGTGAATCAGATTACAGGTTGCAGGTGACAGGTTACAGTCAAACAGTCGATCAAAAAACTGTCATCTGTAACCTGCAACCTGTAACCCGAGAACTAGCGCTTGCTGAACTGGAAGCGCGCACGAGCGCCCTTCTGTCCGTACTTCTTGCGTTCCTTCATGCGCGAGTCGCGGGTCAGCAGACCTTCAGCCTTGAGTGCCTTGCGCAATTCGGGGTTGAACTGAACCAGTGCGCGAGCCACGCCCAGCTTGACGGCATCGGCCTGCGCGGCCACGCCACCACTCTTGACGGTGGTGACGACATCAAAGCTGCCAGCCAGCTCGACCAGCGCCAAAGTCCGCTTGGCGGAGACGCGCTGCTGCTCGGTGACAAAGTAGACATCAAATGCCTTGCCGTTGACCTTCCACTCGCCCGTGCCGGGACGCAGGAAGACGCGGGCAATCGCCGACTTGCGCCGCCCCGTCCCGTAATACTGAACCAAATCTGCCATTCTCTGCTCTCTCCGCCAGCCTTCGCCGGCCAATCCTAGTCCCTCGGTCCCTTGGTCCCTTGGTCCCTGCTCTTACACAATCTCCAGCGCCACCGGCATCTGCGCCTCGTGGGGGTGCTTGTCGCCGCGATAGACCTTCAGCTTGGTGGCCATCTGGCGGCCCATCTTGCTCTTGGGCAGCATGCCCTTGATCGCCTGCTCCAGAATCATCTCCGGCTTGCGATTCAACAGGCGCGTGTACGACTCTTCGCGCAACCCGCCGGGAAAGCCGGTGTAGCGGCGATAGAGCTTGCTCTGCGCCTTCAGGCCGGTCAGGCGGACCTTCTCCGCGTTGATGACGATGACATGATCGCCCACGTCGATGTACGGCACATACTGGGGATTCAGCTTGCCGCTCAACACGTCGGCGGCTTTGGTCGCCAGACGGCCCAGCGTCTTGCCGCTGGCATCCACTACAAACCACTTGCGGGCAACGTCCTTGCCGCTCGGAATAAAGGTACCCATCGCTCTCCTGCCTTCAAATCGCCATCAATGAAACTTGCCTAACAAAAACCAGCGCAAAGCGCCATTGCCCGCGCGAAAAGATGCACGGGCCTCATTCTACCCACTGCCAAACAAATCTGTTCGGGTGAGAAGTGCGGGAGTTGGCCCTCGATGGGGCTTAGGCATTACCGGAGTCGCTCAAGAAACCGCGAAAGACTCGAATCCAGCCGCCGGCAGCCTGTCCCAACCAACCCCTCAGAACATCAACTCAGGGCGTCAGTCAGTCGAGTCCGGGTGAACACACACAGACTCCAGGCGCAACACCGCGCAAGGATTTCAGAATACCGGAAACTGGCCCGGTAGTCAATGGAAACATGAACCGGACGACGGGGAATTGCATCCATTGGTTTGCAGATGATTCTTCAGCATTTTGGTAATCTGAAACCACATGCTCTGAGAGTTGACCGGCTCATTTGCAAGGGACGGTTCGGAATCGAAAGGAAAGCACCCTCCCCCCCCCCGGTGTCGTTCTCCGTTTCTTCGCTTAATGCAGGTGCTGTGAAGGCAAAAGGATTGATTCTCCAGTTAGTTGATTGCCTCGGAAAGTGATGGGGGGATTGACGGGAAGTGCGAAGGCCTCGGATGAACTCTCTTGGAGAATCGTTCTGCCATCATGTAGAGTGAGGGCAACTCAAAGAGCTTTGGTTGCCACTGCGTCGTGAACGGAGCCATCGAATGAAGAGAAATCCCTGGCGAATGCTAGCCGCCTGACGCGAAGCTGACAGGCCTCTGTTGATGATGCGCAATCCGCCGGTGGCTTTTTTAATGGCGTGGCCTTTGGGATTGGTGAGCCCAAAGACAGGCCTTATTCTATGACTGTTCACGCAGTTAGGTTTTCTTTCCCTGTCGTTGTGGATACTTTGGCGCCTGAATGGGCGCAAGAGTAGAGGTAGCTTCATTACCCGAACTGCTCCACAGAGGGCTGCTTGACCCGCCGGAAGAGCCACAGATTGAGTAGTGTGAAGAGCACTCCGCCGACGGTGAACTTGAGCCAGACCGGCGCATGGGAGGGAGAGAAGAAGCCTTCCAGCGTTCCGGCAATCACCAGCAGCGGAAGGATGCCGGTGACCAGCAGCGTGGCTTCAATGCCGCCGCGGGCGATGGACTCCTTCCAGCGCAGTGCTCCGGGAAAGAGCATAGCATGGCCCAGGCGGAAGCCGGCCGCGCCGGCGATCAGAATCGCGGGCAGCTCTAGCGATCCATGCGGCGCCACAAAGCTCCACAAGGCAACCGACATATCGTACCGGTGGCAGGCCGCGCCGATGACGCCCAGTAACATGCCGTTGACGAAGAGCGAGAGAAAGGTTCCCAGTCCAAAGACGATTCCGCCTGCAAAGCAACTGAAGCTGACCGTAAGATTGTTGGTCATGATGTGGCTGGATTCCATGGGCGCAACAGCGACAATCGAATTGGTCCACATCTCGTGGCGCTCCATGGTGGCGATCATCTCCGGGCCGAGGAAGTGGCGCATGAACTCCGGGTTGGCGAGGGTGAGCGCCGCGCCCAGCAGACCGAAGGCCACCGTGACGCCTAGCGAGGCAGCGATAAAGCCTATCTGGCGCTGAAAGATGATCGGGTATTCATCGCGTAAAAAGCGGAAGATGGTTAGCAGACTAGTCTTGCGGCGGGAATAAATGATATGGTGAGCGCGAGCCAATAATTGATTCACATGCGCCGCGTAGTTGCGCGAGGTGGAGTCCTGCCTCAGCACCGAGAGGTCCGAGGCAACCTGGCGATAGAGCAGGGCAATCTCCTGCAACTCCGCGCGGGAGAGCTGGTTGAGCCCGCTCGCGTCGCATTGAGCCAAGAGAGCCGCCAGCCGGTCCCAGTAGGGCCGGCGCTTGAGAATCCACTGGTTGGAAAGGATTTGCGCCATGGAGTTGCGTTTAGATCAGATGAACCCAGATCAGATTAACATTGATACGCCGGAGTTGGTGGAGATCGAGATGCCCCTGGCCGGCATCGGCAGCCGTTTTCTGGCCCTGCTGATCGACTATCTGATCCTGATTGCGGGCACTCTTCTGCTGAGTTGGCTTTGGGATGTATTTCTTCCGGGACTAAAAAGTTTCTCTGAACTCTCCTATCAATGGGCCGTTGCGATTCGTTTGCTGATCATTTTTGCAATCAATTGGGGATATTTCACGCTCTTTGAGGCCTTCTGGAACGGACGCACGCCGGGCAAGCGGATCGCGAAGATTCACGTGATTCAGCGCTCCGGCCGGGCGATCGGCCTCTTCGAATCGATGGCCCGCAACCTGGTCCGCTTCATCGACCAAATTCCCTTCTTCTACGCCGTGGGACTGATCACCATGTTCTGCACGCGCCAGCATCAGCGGCTGGGCGATTTAGCCGCCGGAACGTTGGTGGTGCGGGAGCGCTCGCTGGAAGAGCCGGATTGGGGCGGTGCGGGTTCGCGCACCATCACCGCTGCGAGCTTCACCGCCAGCGCCCCGCCTCCAGAGCCGCATATGGCCATCACACTGCCGGCCACCGAGATTGCCAAGCTCTCCGGAATGGATCTGGAGGTGCTGGAGAACTTCTTCTCGCGCCGGCTGGATATGAATCTGCCCACCCGGCAGGCGCTGGCCTGGCGCATTGCTCAGGCTATTCAAGCCAAATCTGGTTTGCAGCAGCCGCACGGCTCCAGCGTCGAGACGTTTCTTGAAGCCACAGCGCGGCAGTTGCGCGATGCCGCGCGAATGCGATCTTGAACTCTGATGCTCGGTTGCGGAAGCAAAAGATAAGCGCCTAGTTTAAATGACTTCGAGCTTCGATTGCCTTTTCCATAGCCAGCAGCTCGGCCAGCGCCCGCTCGGGACAGATGTGCTTGGCCTCGGCCTCGGCCAGATCCTTCTCCGATTCCAGGGCGAAGGCAATGGTCAGGAAGCAATAAAGGCAGCGGGTGTTGTAAGTCCCGTTCTCGTTTTGGGTGCGGTTGTACATCGTTCCTCAGAAATTACCGAAAGATAAAGCGATGGTAGACGGCATTTGCCTTCCGGGACGTGACCCGTATCACGGGATTTTGTTCAGCTTTTCTTTGAAATCTCACATGATCACGGACAGCTACATCGCCATCCCCTGATTGGGATGGCGGCGCAGTTGCCAGCAGGGGGCTTGCCCGGCCTGCGGAAAGAGGGAGCGCGCGCAGGGTGCGTCGATGGAGCCGAGGTAGTCAAACTCCTGCTTCCCGCCCTTGAGTGGAATGGTCACATAACGGTTGACCGTGACCGTGGAGAGCGGCGAACCGCGCAGCTTGAAGACGGCCCAGTCGCCCCCATAGCTGAGAACGAAGGCCGCAACCAGCACCACAATCGCTCGTCCCATCCAACGCGCCAAAAAACGCATCATGCGGTTCAGCCTTTCCTCCTGATTTGTCCTTCTGACAGTGTACTTTTATGCACCGGGTTATTGCGATCTTAGGTCCGAAAGTCTGGAGCTAAGGCTCCTTCATTTCTTGTCTTCTGGATGATTCTCAGGCGCAGATGGTCAGGCTAACTGCCCGGACGACGTAACATTAAAAATAGTTCGAGTAGATTCTCACGACGAAAATTTCCAGATCGAGGTGGGCGAAACAGTGAAGGCCCACACCGAGAAGCGGGAGTTTGCGCGAAGAGCCTGAAGCCTGGAGGTGTTATGCAACGTCGCATCTTTGCAGCCATTAGCTGCCTGTCCTTGTTTTTTGCAGTCGCTGTCTCTGCCGAAGTAAAGCCTGCCGCCCTCTTCAGCGACCACATGGTTTTGCAGAGAGGAATGCTGGTGCCAATCTGGGGTACCGCCGACCCCGGTGAAGCCGTGAAGGTTACGTTTAAAGGCAAAAGCAGCTCAGTTATCGCCGGCGCGGACGGCAAGTGGATCGTGCATCTAAGCAAGCTGAAGGCGGGCGGACCCTATGAAATGCAGATTCAGGGCAAGAACTTGCTCATCCTCCACGAGGTTCTCGTCGGCGAGGTTTGGCTCAGCTCCGGCCAGTCCAACATGGCCTTTCCGGTTTCACAAAAAGTGGCGTACTATGCCGGACTGCTCGATGAAGACAAAGAAATTGCCGCCGCAAATTTTCCTACCATTCGTATGTTCACGGTGAAGGATGAGAAGTCTTATGCGCCGAAGGATGAGGTTACCGGCGAATGGAAGGTATGCAGCCCGGAGACGGTTCCCGGCTTCTCCGCTGTCGGATATTTATTTGCGCGCGACCTCCAGCAGCGTCTGCACGTGCCCGTTGGAATTCTGACGGTGGCGTATGGCGCCAGCACGGCGGAGGCGTGGGTGCCTCGCGAAGCGATCGCCGCCGATCCGCAGGTGAAGCCGTTGCTCGACAGCTTTGACGCCCAGGTGAATTTTTTCAAGACGCATCCGGGCGCAATGGCTGCCGATGCGCCGCCGGGGCCGCAGACGATCAATGGCCGAGGCCCCAAACCGGGACCGATGCGCGATCCCGTTCAGGATCAGCATGAACCCACCGTGCTCTTCAACGGAATGTTGCATCCGGTCATTCCCTATGCCATCCGCGGAGCCATATGGTACCAGGGCGAATCCATTGTGGGCGGAAGAGCGGGATTAGCTCTCTACCCGCACGTGATGGAGACACTGGTGGAGCAATGGCGCGCGCTGTGGGGCGAAGGAGAGTTCCCCTTTTACGCGGTGCAGTTGCCGGCGCTGAAAAATGTCAGCAACAATCCATTGGTGCGCGAGGGTCAGGCGCGGATTCTCGCGCTGCCCAACAGCGGCCTTGCGGTGGCAATCGATGCGGGCGATCCAGACAACGTGCATCCCAAGAACAAAGAGCCTGTCGGCGAGCGGCTTGCGCTGATCGCTCTGGCCAATGCCTACCACCGCAAGCTGGAATACTCCGGGCCGCGCTACAGCTCGATGCAGGTTGAAGGCGATGCCATCCGCATCCGCTTTACGCACACCAGCGGAGGACTGACCGCCAAGGACGGTCCGCTGAAGTGGTTTCAGATTGCCGGCGCAGATCAGCAGTTTGTTGACGCGGAGGCAACCATCGATGGAGATTCGATCCTGGTGAAGAGCGGCAAGGTTCCCGCGCCGGTTGCGGTGCGTTATGCCTGGGCCAACTATCCCTTCGGCTGCAACCTTTACAACGGCGCCGGCCTGCCCGCCGCTCCCTTCCGCACCGATTCATGGGATGCAATGACGGAGATCGCCAAGCAGTTTCAAAGCAAATAAAAGCGGATGCGTCTTCCCATCCTTTTCGCTAGGAGCGCGAAGAGAATGGAACACTCGAACAGAATGGGCAGCGAAAGAATCTTTACGTCGTCTTGCCCGCTTTGCCCGACCGTTTCAACTCATTCCAGTCCTTTTCGGTCTGGTCGGCGTAGGCGGAGCCGAATTTGGCTAATGCTTCGGCGAAGCCGTCGCCGGAGCCGATGTAGCCATTGAGGATGAGCGGGTCGCCGGAGCGGGCGTGACCGCGGGCGAGCAACTCGCCGCAGACTTCGGCATAGCCTTCCAGGCCGCCGCTGGCCAGGTCTTCCAGCTCGATGGAGCCTTTGTGGTCGTTGAGCTGGCGGACGAGGTAGTCGCGCCCGCCGAAGTGCGTCCAGCCGAGGAAGGGGTCGGATTGGACCTGCATCGCCTTCTGGCCCTCGGCGACGCGCTGGCCGTTGTGGGGGGGGATTGCGCATCGGGCAGATAGGGCGCATAGCCGGAGGCTGGCTCCTCTTTGATTTGCAGGAAGAGCGGGTCGGCGGGGCCATTGCCTTCGAAGTAGATGCAGTAGTCGCGCAGGCCCACCGAGCCGGTGCCGACAACCTTGAAGGCCACGTCCACCGGGCGATAGAGCGAGAGCAGGTGCCGGCGCTGCGGCTCCAGCATCAGGCGATAAGGGCCGAGCGCGGCCAGAACGGCAGCGGCCTGCGTGCTCGTGACGTGGGTGAGGTTAGGTTTGATCTCTTTGAAGCGGCGTTCCTTCCCATCCTTCACCTTGTCATCCTGAGCGGAGCGCAGCGTAGTCGAAGGACCCGCGTTTGCCTTTGCCCGAGCCCCATCCTTTCCCCGCTCTTTGGGGAAAGGATGGGAAGCGATAGGCTCCGTGAGCTGGTCCAGAGTGTGCTGGGGCGTGGCGTGTTCGGCTTTCAGAAGAGCTTTCTGCACGGGCGCTATCAAGTTCAGCCGGTGGACTTGATAGTGGGCGACATCAAGGAAAGTCATTTTAGAAAAGGCGCTCATCTGGGCGGAATAACGGGCAACCATCTTTTCAACGGCGGCGCGAGCGGAGGCGTCCTTGTGGCCGGATTCACGGCCAGCCAGCACCAGCGATGCAGCCATGCGCTTGAGGTCCCACTCGAAGGGTCCGCGGATGGTCTCGTCGAAGTCGTTGATGTCGAAGGTGAGTCGTCCGTCGGGGGCGGCAAATGCCCCCAGATTGCGCACGTGAGCGTCGCCGCAGAGTTGCGCGGTGAGGCCGGTCGAAGGCAGCAGGGCCAGGTCGGCGGCCATCACTGGGACCGCGCCGCGGAAGTAGCCGAAGGGCGATGCGGCCATCAGCGCGTACTTGAGCTTGATGAGCGCGGGAACGCGACCGCTCATAGAGCGGGCTAAAAGCTCGGCGGCGGGCGTCTGGCGCGCCTTGGGTTTGAGTTCATTGTGTTCCTGGCGGCCCACCTGCTTGCGCCGTGCCTGACCGAGATTGCGTCGTTCTTCGGGAGTTGCCCATTGCATGAGAGGGACGATACTCGCTTTGGGTAGCGCCGCGCAAGTCGCTGAGCCGTTGAGAAATAAATCTGCCAACGGACTCCTGAAAAATATTTCAAAAAGTACTTGACATCAAACACTGTTTGTCGTACAGTGTTTGATGTACAGTGTATGAGGTACACCATGACCATCACAGAGAACATCATCGAGAACCTTCGCCTGGAGCTGCGGCGGGGCTGCCTGACACTGGCAGTGCTGGCGCAACTTCGCCAGGAGCATTACGGGTACACGCTGCGCAAGGCACTGGCCGAACGCGGTCTGGAAATTGACGAAAGCACGCTTTATCCGCTGCTGCGACGCTTGGAAGCCCAAGGCCTGCTGACCAGCGAGTGGCGTGAAGAAGAGAAGCGCAACAAGCGGTTTTACCGACTCTCCGGCGACGGTGAAGGGATCTTCGTGCAGTTGCTGGGGGAGTGGAAGGCCATCAACACATCCATTGACAACATTCTGTAAGGAGCAAAGGAGAAAGCCATGGAACTACTCGATCGTTATCTGGAAGCAGTCAAGAAGCACCTGCCATGGCAGCGGCAGGACGACATTCTCTCGGAACTCAGGGCCAACCTGGAGGCACAGCTTGAGGACAAAGAGGCGGAATTGGGGCGGCCTCTCACGCAGGTTGAGGCAAATGATTGGCTGCTGCAGATCGGGCCGCCAATGCAGGTGGCCGCGCGCTACCAGCCGCAGCAATATCTGATTGGGCCGGCTTTCTTCCCCACCTATTGGTTTGTGCTGCGGCTGGCAACCTTTTGGGCCTTTCTGATTTACTCCATCGTATCCGTAGTATTGATCCTCACCGGGCCACTGGAATCGACAGCCGTCGCGGAAGCGTTGCTGCGCATCCCGGTTGTTCTGATGACAACTGCCGCGTGGGTTACGCTCATCTTTGCGGTGATTGAATTCGCCAGCGTGCATTATCCAGCAAAACTCCCGGCAATCCCTGGCACAGCCACCGACTGGTCGCCCAGCGCGCTTCCACCGGTTGAGATGGTCGCCGCACACGGAAAGAAGCCGCGCAGCTATGCTCACGCCGTTGCGGAAGTGATCTTCGGGTTTCTCTTTCTGCTTTGGTGGCTGCTGGTCCCCGAGCATCCATACCTGATGATGGGGCCAGGGGCTGCCTATTTGAAGGCCTCGCCCTTTCAGTTGGCGTCTATCTGGACCCAATTCTACTGGTGGGTGGTGGCGCTGAATGTGCTGCAATTGGGATGGCGCATCGTGGACCTGCTGCGCGGAAGCTGGCGAGGGTCACGCCGTGCGCAGACGATTGCAGTGAGCATTTTTGGCTTGGTTCCGCTGGCGCTGCTGCTCACCGTCCGGGATCATGCATTTGTCCTACTCAACCACCCAGCGCTCGATCAGGCGCGGTATGGAACGGCATTGACTTCGATTAATCTATCGATTCAGTGGAGTGCCGTGGCGATCTGCGTCATCACCATTCTGCGCCTGGTTTGGGAGATCGGACGGATGGGCATGGATGCCTATCGCAAGCGTCTGGCGGCGATGAAATAAAGCAAGGATGCTGGTTGCGGGTCACGGAGGGGCAGGGGGCGGAGTTATAGTTCATTTATGGCGCTTCGCTCCCGGAGGAGGTTCTCTTTGACTCGTACAACTGGTTCTTTCATTGCATATTTATTCGCTCTTTCGCTCTCAATGCTTCCGATCGCCGCCGGCCAGCAAGCCACAAAGCCCCTTACAGTAGAGGCGATTTACGGGCATGGTCCGCTGACGGGGACTCCGCCGGAGGATCTGGCCTGGTCGCCGGATGGAAAGCACTTGACCTACAAAATTGCCGACGAACTGATGGAGATAGAGCCGGGATCAGACGAATCGCGTGTGATTGTGAATCGCGGAAAATTCGCAAAAATGACCGGTGCGTTTGAATCGGAGGAGGACCGCGATCATCGTTCGCGCTACGGGATGGCAGACTACCTCTGGTCGCCGGATTCGGCGCATCTGCTCTTCGATATGAATGGGCTGCTTTGGCTCTGGGATCTGCTCAAGGGTGCTGGCGAGCGGGTTGCCGACGCGGGCGAGGCTTCGGGCGACGATCCTAAGTTCTCGCCCGACGGCAGGTCGATTTCATTTGTCCGCGATCATGGGCTGGCGGTGGTGCGGCTGGATGAGCCGGGCAGACCGATGAAGATGCTGGCTCCCGCGCCGGACTCAGCCACGCTGAACGGCGAGGTGGACTGGATTTATCTGGAGGAACTGGAAACGCGCAGCAACTATTTCTGGTCGCCGGACTCGTCACATCTTGCCTACCTCGAGATGAACGAAACGAATGTGCCGCAGTACCCAATCACGGACTGGATCCCTACGCATGCTACGGTGGAGGAGCAGCGCTATCCGCAACCGGGCGATGCGAATCCAGCGGTGCGCGTAGGAGTCATCAGCGCGGATGGCGGCAAGACGGTGTGGGTCACTCTACCGATTCGAACCGGGCAGGATTATATTCCGCGCTTTGGCTGGGTGGACGTCAAGACGCTGTGGATGGAGACACTCACCCGCGATCAGAAGCATCGCGACATTTATTTTGCGGATGCGGCGACAGGCGAGGCACACGCGGTGCTGCAACTGACAGACGATAAGTTCTTCGATGACAAATATGATGTTGCCGTCGGCGATGGCGCGATTGTTCTGACAAACTGGGCCGATGGGCACAGTCATTTATATCTCTACAGTTATAACCAGAGCGATCCGGCGCACACCACGGCTAAGTTAAAACGGCAACTGACGCAGGGAGAGTTTGAGATCAGTGAGGTTTATCGCGTAGATACTTCAAGCAAGTTTGTTGACTATGCCTCGAATGAGGGAAGTGGACAAGATCAGCAGATCTGGCAGGTCAGTTTTGCAGGTGAGCGGAAGCAGATCACTTCAGGCGCTGGCTTTCATGCGGGCAACTTCGCGCCAGCGGGTTCTGCGTTTGTGGACAAGCAATCGTCGCGCATGGAGGCGCAGACGATCAAGTTATGCGCGGAGGCGAGCAAGTGCGGCGCGATTTGGGCAACACATGCCATGAAGCCTTATCATCTGCGCGCGCCGGAGAAGTTGACGGTAAAGGCGCATGACGGGACGAGTTTATTTGCCACGCTGTTGCTGCCCGAGAGCGCGGCCGCGGCTTCGGTTCCGCTGATTGTGAATCCTTATGGCGGGCCAGGCTCGCCAACAATTGTGAATAAGTGGAATGATGCTCTGCTCTTTGACGAGTTATTAATGCAGCATGGCTTCGCGGTGCTGCATACGGACAATCGCGGCATGGGAGGGCGGGGACGCGCCTTTGCGCAAGCGGCATATCATAACTTCGGCGCGGTGCAATTGGACGATCAACTTACCATGGTGGACGCGGCGCTCAAGCAGTATCCGCAATTGGATCCGAAACGGCTGGGCTGGTGGGGATGGAGCTGGGGCGGGACATTCACTCTGTATGCAATGACACACTCGGATCGATTCAAGGCCGGGGTAGCCGTGGCACCGGTTACCAACTGGCGCGATTACGACTCGATCTACACAGAACGCTACATGAGCCAGCCCGTAGAGTTTGACGAGGGTTACAAGGAATTTTCAGTGGTCAATTCAGCCGCTGACTTGAAAGGGCGCTTGCTGCTGGCGCATGGCACCGGCGACGATAACGTGCACATGGAAAACACCGTGCAGTTTGTACAAAAGCTGATTGAAGCAGGAATACCCTACGATTTGCAGATCTATCCCCGCAAGACGCATTCGATTGCTGGAGAGGATGTGCGCACACATTTATTCAACCGGATTCTAACTCACTTTGAGGAGTACTTGAAGCCGGTGGCAGCGCAATAACTCGGAGATCGATGTACCATGAAAAACATGGGGATGTTTCAAGTCCAGGAAATGGAAGCAGCCGGCGGCTTTGCAGGCCACATGGCCTCTGTCCACGTTGGAATTGAGGTATCCATTGCCGGCAATCTGGGTACGGTCACTGCGCTGCGCTCAACCGCCTTGCCGGAAATTGCATCTCAATCAGGAAAACCTATTTGACTTTTATGCACAAGCGTTGGTTCTACGTTCTCTGGCTGCTCTTCATTGCCGGTTTCGCTCTGCTGCACACTCTTCACCTGAGCGCCGATTTTCCCAATCACACGCCGTGGACCTCGGACTGGGCCAAGTACACAGACGAGGGCTGGTACGGCAATGCAGCCATCCGCGCTCATCTTTTCGGCAACTGGTACATTGCTGGGGACTTTACGCCCGCGCCAGCCTTGCCGGTTTTACCCTTTCTGGAGTGGCTGCTTTTTTTTATCACTGGGGTCAGTGTCGAGGCCGCTCGCGGACTTGCCGTCGCCTTCTTTTTCATCAATCTACTGCTGAGTTATCTGTTGCTCCGGGCGCGCGGGCCTCGCTGGATGGCGCTGCTGGGAGTAACACTGCTTGTCACCAGCCCCTTTCTCTACTGTTTCAGCCGTCTGGCCATCCTGGAGCCAGTGCAGATCGCCTTCACACTGGCAGCGTTCAATCTTGCCGTCCGGCTGCCCCGCTTGCGGCGTCCAGTGGCCGCTTCTGCGGTTATTGGGGTGCTCTTCTCACTGATGTTGCTCACCAAGACGACCGCTGCATTTTTGCTGCCGGCAGTGGGTTGGGCGATGATCGCCTCGCTCTGCCAAGGCCGTTATTGGCTGCGTCCATGCACGCCTCAACGGATGCGCGCCACAACAGTGCGCTGCATCGCGGCCGCCACTGGCGCATTTCTTGCGTCTTATACCCTGTGGGTGGCGCTCGTCTTCCGCCTCGGCCTCTTCCCCGATTACAAGTACTTCTTCCTCGTCAATTATTATCCCAAGCCGAAGGAGTTTTACTGGCCTTTGGTCAGCCTATGGTGGTCCTTCCACGGTGGGCTATGGATGGATCACATCCTCATCCCGTTGGCGGGAATTGTGCTGCTGTCCGCTGCTTCTGTATTTTGCTGGCGCTTCTTCAGAAGGAACCACGATTGGATGTGTGGAGCGGGTCTAGCCCAGCTTGTCTTCCTACCTGAGTTCGGCGGCTCGCTGCTTGCTGTCGCCGGCGCCATTCTTTTCATGACCCTGCAGAACCGAGCCCAGCCGCGTTACTTCGCGCCATCAGCCTTCTTCTGCATCTTCATTGTGGTGCTGGGAGCCGCCGCGCTGCCGGAAGAAAGCAGCGGTTCATGGTCCCGTCGGTTGGCGCCGGGCTTCCTCGCACTCATAGCTCTCACCGCCACCTTTAATGCATGGCAAACTTGGTGCTATGCCACCCACCCGGAGTACACCTATCTGGAAGCGGCGCGTCGGCTCACCCAATTTATTGATGCTCACCCCAATGGCAACAGGCTTCTGCTTTCCATCAGCGGCGATCAGATTACGCTCTTTACTCATCTGCCTAGCCTGTGCGATGACTTCAGCATGCAGGATCTGGAGGCAAAAACCGTCCGCTATCGGCCCGGCTGGTATGCTGCCTGGAATGACCTAGACCCCGGCACGCTCTCTGACCTTCACCAGCACTTCTCGCTGGAACAGGTGGCCAGCTTCCGCGCTTTGGACGATTCGGATCGCAATCTTTTGGTGCTCTTCAAGCTGCACCCGCTGCCAGATGGCCATACGCGCGGGCCGGAACAGCAAAATCTCCAGATTCTGCTCCCAGACGACAAGGTACAGATCGAGGTCCAATGAGCGCATCGTGGTTTTTGCTCGCGAATCTCCGCTGAAGTCCTTCATTCCCAAAAGCGTCCACTTTTTTACCTCCCGTTCCCGGAAGATCCCGCTGGGAATGTGTGACTGCAATCACTCGACACTGTTACTTTGGGGTGATAGCCTTCGGATGACCCTTTTTCTAGAGAATTGAAGCCGTGTTCTCTGGATCCGTTTAGCTTCAACCACCAAATTTTCCGTATGGAGGAATTGTGACTGCACAGTATTCGGTGTATTTCTTAGAGGCCGTCAGCGCGCTTTTGCTCGTTATGGCCTTTTTCTTTGCGCGCCAGGGCATCGGCGCCGTCCTGTCCGGTGCCAGTATCTGCCTGAAGCGCCCGTACAGGACCGTTGTGGCCCTTCTGGGCCTTCTGCTCCTTCCAGCATTCGCCGGCGCACAGGAAGCCGCGGGCGGCGAAGCCAGCCTGAAGCTGCCGGATCTGTCGGTCGTGAATCATTTCGGCCTCTCCGGACCGGCACTATTGATGATCGGCCTGCTCTTCTGCATCTGCGGGCTGCTGTTTGGACTGACGATCTTCGTGCAGTTGAAGAACATGCCGGTTCATCGCGCCATGCGCGAGATGTCCGAACTAATCTATGAGACCTGCAAGACCTATTTGGTAACGCAGGGCAAGTTCATCATGGTGCTCTGGATCTTCATCGCGGTCATTATCTCGCTGTACTTTGGCTGGTTGGCGCCAGTGGGAAATGTTGCGGTCACCTTGCCCATCATCCTGTTGTTCAGTCTGGTCGGCATCGCCGGAAGCTATGGCGTGGCGTGGTTTGGAATTCGTGTTAACACTTTTGCCAACTCCCGCGTGGCATTCGCTGGATTAAAGGGCAAGCCATATCCGCTCTTTGCCATTCCGTTGAAGGCCGGCATGAGCGTCGGCATGATGCTGATCTCGGTCGAGCTTCTCATCATGCTCTTCATCCTTCTCTTCGTTCCAGCCGCATATGCCGGCCCCTGCTTCATCGGCTTCGCCATCGGCGAGTCCTTGGGCGCGGCTGCCCTGCGTATCGCCGGCGGCATCTTTACCAAAATCGCCGACATCGGCTCCGATCTGATGAAGATCGTCTTCAAAATCAAGGAAGACGATGCCCGTAACCCGGGCGTCATCGCCGACTGCACGGGCGACAACGCGGGCGATTCGGTTGGCCCCAGCGCCGACGGCTTTGAGACCTACGGCGTCACCGGCGTGGCCCTGATCACCTTCATTCTGCTGGCCGTCAAGAACCCCGCGACGCAGGCCGAACTGCTGGTATGGATCTTCGTCATGCGTGTGGCCATGCTGCTCTCCAGCTCCGGCGCCTACTTCCTCAATGGCCTTATCGCCAAGTTGAAGTACGCCAACTCCGACGAAATGGACTTTGAGGAACCCTTGACCTCGCTGGTCTGGATCACCTCCATCGTCTCCATCGCCTTGACCTACATCGTCTCCGCCCTGATGATCCCCGACCTCGCAGGCGACCCAACGCTGTGGTGGAAGCTGGCTTCCATCATCTCCTGCGGCACTTTGGCTGGCGCGCTCATTCCCGAACTGGTCAAGGTCTTCACCTCCACTAACTCGGCTCACGTGCAGGAAGTGGTCACCTCGGCCAAAGAAGGTGGCGCTTCTCTGGGAATCCTGTCGGGACTCGTAGCCGGCAACATGTCCGCCTACTGGCTGGGACTGAGCATGGTCGCTCTGATGGGATTAGGCTATTTCTTCAGCATGATGGGCGGTTCCATGGACATCATCATGCTCGCTCCGGCCGTCTTCGCCTTCGGCCTGGTGGCCTTCGGCTTCCTCGGTATGGGACCGGTCACGATTGCCGTGGATTCCTACGGCCCGGTGACCGACAATGCGCAGTCCGTTTACGAGCTGTCGCTGATCGAAACCATTCCCGGCATCGAAGCTGAATTGAAGAAGGACTTCGGCATCGACGCCAAGTTCGAGCGTGCCAAGTACCTGCTGGAAGCCAACGATGGGGCCGGCAATACCTTCAAGGCTACAGCCAAGCCGGTGCTGATCGGAACGGCTGTCGTCGGCGCCACCACCATGACCTTCTCGATCATCATGGCCCTGACCAACGGACTGACCGTGAATGTCGACAAGCTCTCTCTGTTGCATGCGCCCTTTATGCTGGGGCTGATCTGCGGCGGCGCGGTGATCTACTGGTTCACCGGCGCTTCCATGCAAGCGGTCACCACCGGTGCATATCGCGCAGTCGAGTTCATCAAGAAGAACATCAAGCTGGAAGGCGTGGAAAAGGCCTCAGTCACCGACAGCAAGAAGGTGGTCGAGATCTGCACCAAGTACGCGCAGAAGGGTATGTTCAATATCTTCCTAGCTGTCTTCTTCGCGACGCTTTCGTTCGCCTTCATGGAGCCGTTCCTCTTTGTCGGCTATCTCTTCTCGATTGCCATCTTCGGCCTCTACCAAGCGATCTTCATGGCCAACGCCGGCGGCGCCTGGGACAATGCGAAGAAAGTCGTAGAGGTTGACCTTAAGATGAAGGGAACGCCACTGCACGATGCAACTGTGATCGGCGATACCGTCGGCGATCCATTCAAAGATACCTCATCCGTGGCCATGAACCCGATCATCAAGTTCACGACCCTCTTCGGATTGCTTGCGGTCGAGCTGGCCGTGAAGCTGACTGTGAGCAACGCGATGCTGGTGCACGTGCTGACTGTCGCCTTCTTCCTCGTTTCTATGTTCTTTGTGCACAGATCGTTCTATGGCATGAGGATTGAAAACAAGGAAAGCAAATGATCTTCGTCTTGTAAAGAGTTCGAGCGGCCCCGCGCAGGATAGCACGGGGCCGTCCTGCATTTAAGCAAACGCTTTGAAATCAAGGCAGTAGACGCCCGAGCAATCTATGTAGGATATAAATCTCAATAATTTTTCAGATTTGTGATTCATTTTTCTCTTGCTTCTCGCTCATTCAATAGAGGCAGATTGTTAATAGAGGAAAATTCTCCTCCCCCTCCTTATTAACCATCGTTTGCCGTATCTTGAGCACATCCGCTCCTCGGAAGTGCGTCAGAGGCGCGCCGGATCAGTTTGTATCTGAAAGGAAAATAAAGACTTATGAAGTTCATCCGCACAGCAACTCTTGCACTCACCATTTGCGCGCTCGGCAGCTTGGCACTCCAAGCTCAGTGCTGTAACAACGGCTACGGAGACAGATCGCTTGGCGAAAACACAACCGGCGGCTTCAATAACGGCTTCGGCGACTTTACGCTTGGCTCCAACACGACCGGCAGCCAGAACTCGGCCTTCGGCGACGGCGCGCTTCTTGGGTCTGTCCCAGGCACCGGCAGTAACAATTCAGCCTTTGGCGTAGAATCGCTTTATCGATTGAACTACGGCTCTGACAACTCCGCATTTGGTTACAATGCGCTCTACTTCACCACGAACGGCTACGAAAACACCGCCAGCGGCTCTGAATCGCTCTATACCAACATCTCCGGCGTTCAAAATACGTCCGACGGGTACAGTGCGCTCTATTCCATCACCGGCAACTACAACACCGGCATTGGCGCCTTTGCGCTTTCTCCCGTCAAAGCAGGGAACTATAACATTGCTCTCGGATATGCCGCCGGGGACTACAACAGTGCCGGGAGCAGCAGCAACATCGACATTGGCAGCTGGGGTTCTCCAGGGGACAACAGCGCAATTCGCATCGGGAGCGGCCAAACCTCCTTTTACGTCGCAGGCGTAAACGGCGTGGGAGTATCGGGAGGCATTCCGGTATATATCAACAGCAATGGCCAGTTGGGCACCATCAACTCCTCGATCCGCTTCAAGGAAGACGTACACGACATGGCGGCAGCCAGCGATGGGTTGATGCGTCTGCGCCCGGTCACTTATCGCTATAAAGAAGCCTTCGCCGATGGTTCCAAGCCGGTCGATTACGGTCTGATCGCCGAAGAAGTCGCTGAAGTCTATCCCGACCTGGTGGTGAAGAACGCCGACGGCCAGATTCAAACCGTGCAGTATCAGAAGCTGACGCCGATGTTGCTCAATGAGCTGCAGAAGCAGCATAAGCTCTTGGAGCAGCAGAAGAAGACCATCGAGCAGCAGGCAAAATCCTCCGCAGAGCAAGCAGAAACCATTCAGCAGTTGCAGAAGCAGCTTGCGGCGTTGCCTTTGCTGGAGAAGCGGCTTGCGGCATTGGAGGCTGTTCTGCCTTCTTCCACCATGCTGGAAACCCGGTTGGTGACTCGGTAAAGAAACTCCGAGCATCCCAGCTCTCAACGTCGAGGCCTGAAATGCTTCCGGCGATAACTATCACTTAACTCGGAAATGTGTATTACGCAACCAGAAAAGGAGAATCAGTTTGATGAATCACATTCGCTTAGCAATACTTGCAGTCTGCCTGGGAACACTCGGCAGCATGGCCTCTTTTCCGCAAGCCTATAACACGGCCGATGGCACCGGGGCGCTCCAATCCAACACCTCCGGCACATATAACTCGGCCTTCGGTGTTTACTCCCTTTATTCCAACACCACCGGCAGGGCCAACACAGCCAGCGGCGGTTTTTCCCTCTATTCCAACACCCAGGGTTTTGCTAACACGGCCAGCGGCTATGATTCCCTCTTATTCAACACCATCGGCGACGACAACACAGCCTTCGGCGTATCTACGCTTCAGAACAACATCAACGGAGTCTATAACACGGCTCTCGGCCTCGGCGCGCTTCAAAGTACCTCTACGGGAAGCTATAACATTGGCATTGGAACCTATGCTGGATACAACAACCCCGTCGGAGCCAGCTTCAACATCGATATTGGCAGTGAGGGATCGGCAAACGATAATAACCCCACAATTCGCATCGGAACTCCCGGCACACAGACGTCCTTTTTTGCCGCCGGAGTCCGAGGAACGAAAACGGGGGCCAGCGATGCCGTTGAAGTAATGATCGACAGCAATGGCCAACTGGGCACCGTCAACTCCTCCATCCGCTTCAAGGAAGATGTGCACGACATGGCTGCCGCCAGCGACGGCCTGATGCGCCTTCGCCCGGTCACCTATCGTTATAAACAGCCCTATGACGACGGCACCAAGCCGGTCGACTACGGCCTGATCGCCGAAGAAGTCGCCGAAATCTATCCCGACCTGGTGGTGAAGAATGCTGACGGACAGATTCAAACCGTGCAGTATCAGAAGCTGACGCCGATGCTGCTGAACGAGGTGCAGAAGCAGCACAAGCAGTTGGAAGAGCAGGCGGCGACCGTCCAACAGCAGCAAGGAACGATTCAACAACTGGAAAAGCGGCTTGCGGCATTGGAGGCGGCGCAGCCTTCCGTTGCGTCTGAAACCCGGCCAGAAACGAAATAAGAATTGCTTGTCAACCTCAAATGTGATTCGAAACGCAAGCATAAGCGGCCTGCGGCTTGGATCATTCAACCACCTAAAGGAGATTCGGTTTCATGAAAAACATCCATAGCGCGTTTCTTGCAGCGTGCCTGGCAGTACTAAGTAGTGTTGCCGTTCCCGCGCAGACCGGCAACACTGACGCAGGCCCGTCGGCGTTTGCTTCCAACACCAGCGGTTCCTACAATGCGGCGTTTGGCGCTGACGCACTCTATACAAATTCGACGGGCGATTACAATGTAGCCGTCGGCGCATCAGCGCTCGTCGAAAACACTACTGGCGGCTCGAACACGGCCTTGGGTACCTGGTCGCTCTTTTCCAATACCGGCAGCTATAACACAGCTACCGGCGGCGCAACGCTCTATCAAAACACAACCGGAACCTTCAATACAGCCAGCGGTTATACGGCGCTTTATGACAACTCCACCGGAGAAAACAATACGGCTGTTGGCGCCGATGCACTCGTGAATAACACAACGGGAAACAATAACATAGCATTAGGGATTCTGGCCGGATATTACCTTTCCGATAGCTCCTCTAATAATATAGATATTGGCAGCTACGGCGCGGCAAACGATGAGAGCGTCATCCGCATCGGAACTCTGAGCACCCAGACGGCCTTCTTTGCCGCCGGGATCAGAGGAACAAAAACCGGTTCCAAAAATGCCGTCGAAGTAATGATCGACAGCAACGGCCAGTTGGGCACTGTCAACTCCTCCATTCGCTTCAAGGAAGATGTGCACGACATGGCCGCCGCCAGCGAAGGGCTGATGCGCCTCCGCCCGGTCACCTATCGGTATAAGCAGCCCTATGACGACGGCACAAAGCCGGTCGACTACGGCCTGATCGCCGAGGAAGTCGCCGAGGTCTATCCCGACCTGGTTGTCAAGGATGCGGATGGCCAGATACAGACGGTGCAGTATCAGAAGCTGACGCCGATGCTCCTGAATGAGGTGCAGAAGGAGCATAAGCAGCTGGAAGAGCAGGAAAAGACCATCCAACTGCTGCAAAAGCGGCTGGCAGCGTTGGAGTCGGCTCTTCGTTCTGCAGATGCACAGCCTGAGACGAAGTAACTTCCTTCGCTCCAGATGTCAACTACGAAAGCGGCCCCAGGTGAGATTGCGAGGGACCGCTTGTCGTTTCGGCCGGCGCTTAATATGTGGCAGCAAAAGCGTTAAAGGATCAGCAATTCAGGAAAAGACCCGTGCCAAAAAGAAAATTCAAAAATCGCGAGTCATTTTTCCCATACTGCTCGCAATTTTTATTAGGTAAAGGAAGTGCTGCATGACACTTTCTTCTCCTTCGGGGATGCCGCGGCACTTAACCTCAGGAGGTGCCGCGGCCCTGTCAACAACAATAGCTCATCCTCAAAGAAGGATCACGAGTATGATATGAAATCGCTTCGATTTCCCCACAGTCTCACCGTTGTTTCTGTCTTCGACCTCACCGCTGCGTGCGGACTGGCCCCACGCACCTGGGTCTCGCACAACTGTAATTCAGTCACAATTTGACGCCAGTTCGTCGATGCCTCCTGCGGTTCCGCGCTACTCTATGCGGGGCCGTTTTTTTTGGTAACCAGCCCGGCAGTGCGGATGATATGATGACGGCGATAATAAAAAAGCTGCTTTGGACTCAATCTCTTTGGAAACCGGTGCGGAAATCCGCGCGGATGAGGAAGCATGATGCGCATTCATCTTTGTGTAGGCGCCGCTCTGGCTGTAGCGGCATTGTCTCTGCCGCTGACGAGCGCGGCTCAGAAGTTTCAGCAACCCACAAAAGAAGAGCTGCAGATGACCTCGGACCCCAAGGCTCCAGGCGCTCCAGCAGTCTTTCTTTATCGCCAAGTGGAAGCCGACAATCGCAACCACGACCGAAGCGAATACGCGCGCATCAAGGTGCTCACGGAAAAGGGCAAGGAGTGGGCCACCGTCGAGGTTCCCTACATCCCTGGGTATTCTGAACCGCCGTACATCGAGGCCCGCACCATCCATGCTGACGGCACGGTGATTCCGCTGGTCGGCAAACCGGCTGATCTGCTAGTTGAAAAGACCAATAACTTCCATGTCAAAGTTTCGGTCTTCAATCTGCCCAGTGTCGAGGTGGGCAGCATCCTGGAGTACAAGTGGAGCGTGCCGCTGACAGGTGGAAAAGTCGCCGGCATTCGCGATCAGGCCGAGGAGGATTTCTATAGCTCCGCGTTTGCCGGCACCACTCCCGTATGGGACGTGCAGAAGCCGATCTTCATTCACAAGGAGCATTTCTATTGGAATCCGTATTCCAATCTCCAGGATGGTCCGAACGGTGGTGGCTTTATCACAATGGTCAATGGCGAACAAGCCACTCACTTGCTGCCCCTCCAACGCCTGCCTGCGGGAGCCACAACGACGCGGAGCCCCAAGGGCGACTTCACGCTGGACATTCAGGATGTGCCCGCCTTTGTGAGCGAGGCCGATGCGCCGCCCGAAAACGCTATGCGGTACAGTGTGAACTTTTATTGGACGCCTTACATCTCCGCCGATGTTTTTTGGCAGAACGAGATCGACCGCTGGTCGAAGCAGTTGAATGACTTTGCTGACGAGAGTAAAGAGATCAAAGACGCTGCCGCCCAGATCACCGTCGGAGCCGCAACTTCTGAAGCCAAGGCACGCAAGCTCTACGATGCCGTGCAAGCGTTGGACAATACTGACTTCTCGCGCGCCAAGACCGAAGAAGAGCGCAAGCAACTCCATCTCAAAGCGGAACTGAAGAAGGCGCAGGATGTGCTGAACGAGAAGAGCGGATCAGCCAATGAGATTGCTGCGCTCTATTTGGCTTTGGCCCGCGCCGCCGGTCTTCAGGCCGATGGCCTCAAGGTAGTTGACCGCAATCGGCGAATCTTCGACCCGGCCTATCTCTCTCTTTCGCAACTCGATTCACTGCTGGTTGTCCTCCATCTCGACGGCAAGGACATCTACCTCGATCCCGGCCAAAAGCTCTGCCCCTTCGGCCAGTTATCGTGGAAGCACATGATCTCCGGCGGCATCCAGCAGGACATCAAGGCGCCGGTCTACACGCCGTCTAATATGACCAAGGATGCCATTACCGGGCACAAAGCCGATCTGACCCTCGATCCGCAGGGCGGGATTATCGGAACGGTCACAATCGTAATGAATGGCCCCATGGCCCTCCATTACCGCCAACTTAACATCACTGCCGATACCGATGAAGTCAAGAAGCAGCTCAATGAATCCCTGAGCGCGCTGTTGCCGCAGGGGATCTCTGGAGAGGTAGACAAAATTCAGGGGCTGGAGAGTTCAGCCGACTATCTTTCAGCCACCGTGAAGGTCACAGGGCAGTTGGGCGCTACGACCGGTAAGCGCCTGCTGTTGCCCGGCTTCTTTTTCTCCACCGCGCACGTGCATTTCGTCAATGAAGAGAAGCGCGTGAACGCGGTCGATCTGCACTATGGCGAGCAAGTGATCGACGACGCGGTCTACCATTTGCCCGCCGGCTATACCATCGAGAGCGCCCCGCAGCCGGCGCAGTTGCCCTGGGAGGGTCACGCTCAGCTCGTGGTCAAAACTGCGCCCGGTGCGGGAAGCATCGAGATCAAGCACATCTTCGCCCGCGCCTTTGTGCTGCTGGAAGCCAAAGAGTACCCGGCCCTGCGCGACTATTACCTGAAGCTTGACACCAACGACCAGCAGCAGTTGGTGCTGGTCAAAGGGGCTGGCGCGCCCGGGAACTAGAACTTTAAACGGATGGAGGAAAGAGGGTGAATGCCTGGCGCGCGGCGGCAATGGTTGCCGCGCACTCGGCTTCGCCATGAGCCGTGCTGATAAAAGCCGCTTCAAACTGCGAGGGTGGCAGCCAGACTCCCTGTTCCAGCATAGATCGATGAAAGCGGCCAAAGGCAGCCGTATCGCACGCGGAGGCCTGCGCGTAGTTGGTGACGGGAGCATCGGTAAAGAACCAGGTCCACATCGAGCCGACGCGGTTCAATGTCAGCGCAACTCCTGCGCGCGCAGCCTCGGCCGCAACACCCTCGGCAACGGCTTTTGCGTTGGCTTCCAATCTTGCGTAGATCTCGGTCGCGTGTTCCTGCAAGTAGCTCAGTGTGGCGATGCCCGCGGCCATCGCCAGCGGATTGCCGCTCAGGGTTCCAGCCTGATAGACCGAACCGAGCGGTGCCAGCAGGTCCATGAAGCGCCGCTTTCCGCCAAAGACGCCGACCGGCAAACCTCCGCCGACGATCTTGCCCAACGTCACCAGGTCAGCGTCCACGCCGTACAGCTCCAACGCGCCGCCCAGAGCAACGCGGAAGCCAGTCATCACCTCATCGGCAATCATTAGCGCCCCTTCGCGCTGAGTGAGCGCACGCAATCCAGCCAGGTAGCTGTCGGCGGGCGGGATGCAGCCGGCGTTGCCAACCACCGGCTCCAGAATCACTGCCGCAATCGCTCCGGGATGCGCGGCGAAGGCAGCTTCCACAGCGGCTAGGTCATTGTAGGGCAGCGCAAGAGTGAGGCCGGCGATCTCTTCCGGCACGCCTGCCGAGCCGGGAATTCCGAAGGTCGCAACACCCGAACCGGCTTTGACCAGCAGTCCGTCAGCGTGGCCGTGGTAGCAGCCCTCAAACTTGATGATGATCTTGCGGCCCGTAGCGGCGCGGGCCAGGCGAATCGCGCTCATCGTGGCCTCGGTCCCGGAGCTAACATAGCGCAGCTTCTCGATGGCCGGGTAGCAAGCGACGACGCGCTCAGCCAGATCAGCCTCAGCGGCCGTCGAAGCCCCAAAGCTGGCTGAGTTGCGCGCCGCACGTTCAATCGCCTCCACCACCGGCGAAAAGGCATGGCCCAGAATCATTGGCCCCCAAGAGCCGAAATAATCCACGTAGCTGTTGCCGTCGGCATCAGTAAGATACGCGCCCTCGGCCCGCTCAACAAACGGCGGCGCACCACCCACCGCGCCAAAGGCCCGCACCGGAGAGTTCACTCCGCCCGGAAAGAATCGCTCGGCGCGCTGTTGGAGTGCTTGGGAAAGGGTTCGGGGACGGGCAGGGCTCGCGGAATTCATGGTGGATTCAGTATAGAAGGTCAATCAAGGCTCGCCTCCAAGTCGAGACCATCGACGCGGCCATCGCATCTCAACATCTATGAAGGAAATCGGTGGAATCGGCGATCGTCTGCTCGTGGTCTTCGATGGCCACTGCGGCCTGTGCAACGGATGGGTCCATTGGCTGCTCCGTCACGACAAGCAGGACCGGCTGCGCTTTGCCGCTTCTGTTTCGCCCGCGGTAGCGCAGTTGATAGAGCGCCATGCCGATCTCCTTGAGCCGAATGGCGCTCCAGATACGGTGCTGGTCTTCCGCAATCCACTGCAAATCAATGAACAGTTGTGGTTTCGATTCGCTGGTGCATTGATCTCGCTGCGCGAACTACCAGCACCCTGGCCGGCTATTGCCATGGTGCTGGGCTGGATTCCGTATCGACTGAGCGACCCGGCATACAGGCTCGTCGCCCGCTGGCGCTACCGCATCTGGGGACGGCAGGAGAGCTGTCCGCTGCCTGCGCCCGAGGATCGCGCCCGTTTTCTATAAGTTTTCGAGTTCAGATCCACGGCAATGGCGTGCGCACCACATCCCGAAGAGGCTGATGGTAATGTACAGGCCAAAGAGAAAGCCGGTAAATGCTTCTAGCCAATGCTGTTCAAACTGACTGAGGCCATGAACCCAATTCCAACGCTCGGAGTTCCACAGCAGAATGCCGAGGATCAGAGCGAGATTGGCTATGAACATACGGCGGCGGGCTTTGGAATCGAGTGGACGATCACTGAGACACATATTGATTTCTCCTTGAAAAGAAAGGGGTTGGATCAGTCGCGGAAGCCGTACCAGACCATCAAGGCCACTTTGACCGCAGCCATAGTGAGGATGACGGCAAGCAGATCCCAACTCCTGATGTGGTTAATGAGCAGGCGGTATTCAAAAAGTACGAGAGCCAATAGGACACCGGCGGTTCCGGCAAAACTGGTGGAGCGGCGGCGATGTTCTAGAAAGCGTTCATCAACTTTGCCAAGGATCGAGAGATTACCAAGAATGGGTGTTTTCATTGTTCCTTCTCCAGTTGAAAGATCTGATCGGTAGAACAAGCGAAGATACCGGCAAAGACCAGCGCCAGTTCAAGGCTGGGCACATAGCGGTTGCGCTCGATGGAGTTGATGCTCTGGCGCGAGACCCCGGCGGCCTGCGCCAGTTGTTCCTGCGTCCATCCAGCAACGGCCCGGAGTTCTTTGATCCGGTTTGTAATGATGCGCGCCATGTAAAGTCAGCTTTCCAATTCAGAATAGATAAAGTCGCTCTTTATGTCAAGCCAGCTTTCCATTTTTCAATTTTCTTGATCTTGAGATGATACGAAGCCCCGGGAAAACGCATCTTTTTCTTGGCGATTGCCGATCATTTAACTTAAAAGGCGCAGAATTCAATCTGATGAACAAAATGCCTATCGTTGCGCGAACCCTGATCCCTGTTCCGTACGACCGGGGATAACCTTGCTCACCCCCTCCCCCCCTCATTATTTTCAAACCGTGCAGATTAATTCATCTCTGGAACCGGAAATTGAAGGGAAAAGGATGGATTCAACGCATCATTCCTGCATGAAACTCAGTTTTCGTATGGATGTGAAGATTAAGTCCGTAAAGTTCTGTAGAAGCATCTGAGTGGCGAAGCGAGCCACCCGTTCGATTCCTTAGGATGTTGTTTACCAGACGACATTTCCAAGGAGGAAGAAGATGGCTCGCAAAGGACAGGGTATTGAGATTCTGACAGGATGGCAAGCGGAGCTGGGCGGCGAGGATTTTCTTCGCGAACTGGTTCAGCGTACGATACAGCAGGTTTTGGAAGCCGAGATGACCAGCTTTCTGGGCGCGGAGACCTACGAGCGCAACGGCCAGCGGCGCGGCTGGCGCAACGGCTTCAAGCCACGCACTCTGAAAACGCGCGTGGGGGCGCTGGAACTGATGGTGCCCAAGGATCGCGACGGCCAGTTTCAGACCGAGCTGTTCGAGCGCTACCAGCGCAGCGAAAAGGCTTTTGTTGCAGCCATGTTGCAGATGTATGTCGAGGGTGTGTCGACGCGCAAAGTGACGGAGATTACCGAGGCGCTATGCGGGTTGGAAGTGAGCAAGAGCCAGGTCTCGGCGCTCACCGCGAAACTGGATGCGGAGATCGACCAGTGGCGTATGCGGCGGCTGACGGAAGAGTATCCGTACCTGGTGATCGACGCGCGCTATGAAAAGGTGCGGCGGGGCGGCTCGGTGGTCAGTCAGGGGGTTCTGGTGGCCATCGGAATCAGCGCGGCGGGCTATCGCGAAGTGCTGGGGGTTTGGGTGGCTGAGAGCGAGTCGGAGGCCAGTTGGGGCGCGGTCTTCGCGGAGTTGAAAGAGCGCGGCTTGCGCGGTGTTCGCTACCTGGTGAGCGACGATCACAAGGGCATGGTGCGCGCCATCGAGCGGCATTTTCTAGGCGCGGTTTGGCAGCGCTGCCAGGTGCATTTTGTGCGCAACGCGTTGGCGCTGTGCAGCCGGCAACAGCGGCCGATGGTGCTGCGGCTGATGAAGGCAGTCACGGAAGCGCCGACGTGTGAGGCAGCCAAGGCGGCGCTGGCTGTGGCCGTTGCGGAGTTGGAAAAGAAGGCTCTCAAAGTGTCGCGGCTGCTGGAGGAAAGCGGCGAGGAGATTTTGGGCGCTTACGCGCTTCCGGAGGCGCATCAAAAGCGGATGCGAACGACGAACATGCTGGAGCGGCAGAACCAGGAGCTGAAGCGGAGAACGCGTGTGATCCGGGTCTTTCCGCACGAGCAATCGCTGTTGCGGCTGATCGCGGCGCTGCTGATGGAAACCAATCAGGAGTGGGTGAGCCGAATCTATTTGCATATGGAGGAGGAGTTGGAAGGAGTCAGCAAGACCCTTGCCGAGGCCGCCTGAGCGGGGCCAGCTTGCTCCGGGCTACGCCCTCCGCAAGCTGACCCCGCTCAACCAACAACAAGAACCAACAAATCCAAGGAATGGGATTCTACAGAAGATTTAGGACTTGACTGGATGTGAATGTGCGTAAAAGCGCAATTCATATACCACAATGTGAAAATCCCGCAGTTAAAAGCTGCCTTTATTTGCGCACAATGTTTCTTCTTCGCCTGGTTAAGATGCTCCGAGGAATGCGTTTTGGATGCGTTTGCCCTGGGCAGAAGCCCACTCTGCGCGACTGTGACACCGATTTCCTGTTAAAATTGATCTTCCCGGCCCTTAGCGCCGTTTCACAATTCCATCCGCAGAAAGCCGCACAGTGTCTGACGAATCCAAATCCATCTCCGTGACCTACGCCGACGCCGGCGTGGACATCAGCAGTGGCGACCGCGCCAAGGAACGCATTAAGTATCTGGCGCAGAAGACCTTCAACCGCAATGTCTTGGGCGGGATCGGCGGCTTCGGCGCGCTCTACCGGCTGGATATGCAGCGCTGGAAGAACCCTATTCTGGTCAGCTCGGCCGACGGCGTGGGCACCAAGCTGAAGATCGCCTTTCAGATGGGACTGCACCACACGGTCGGCGCGGATCTGGTAAACCATTGTGTCAACGACATCGCCGTGCAGGGCGCTACGCCGCTTTTTGTCCTGGATTATTTTGCCAGCGGCAAGCTGGACGCCGAGGTGACCGAAAGCGTCATCACCGGTCTGGCCGAGGCATGCAAGGCCAATGGCTGCGCGCTGATCGGTGGCGAGACGGCGCAGATGCCCGGCTTCTATGCCGACGGCGAGTATGATCTGGCCGGCTTCATCGTCGGCGCTGTCGACCGAGACAAGATGGTCACCGGCGCGGGCATCAAGGTTGGGGATGTGCTGATCGGACTGCCCTCGACGGGGCTGCACACCAACGGCTACTCGCTGGCCCGCAAGCTCTTCTTTGAGGTGGCCGGCTACAAGCCCACGCAGTACGTGACGGCCATTAAGGAAAAGGCCGGCGCGGCGCTGATGAAGACGCACCGCAGCTATCTTCATGTGATTCAGAAACTTGTGACCGCAGGGCTGACCACTGGCATGGCCCATATCACCGGCGGAGGCATCACCGAGAACCTGCCCCGCATCCTGCCAAAGAATGTTACTGCACAGATCGAGATCGGCTCCTGGCCGGTGCTGCCCATCTTCGAACACCTGCGTACCCTCGGCTCGGTCTCGCAAGAGGAGATGATGCGCACCTTCAATATGGGCATAGGGCTGATCGCGGCCATTCCGGCGGCCAAGTTTACACGCGCCAAGAACCTGCTGGACCGTGCCGAGGAGAAGTTCTACGTGATCGGACGCGTGGTCAAGGGCGAGCGCCGGGTGCAGTATACGTAGGACAGGGATAAGGGAACAGCCCGACCTGGTGTATCGAACGCAAGGAGATTGGATCGAATGGATAAGATTCGTTTTCGATTTGCAGTTTACATTCTCTGTGTTTTAAGCATCATGAGCGTTGCGGACTTGATAGCGCCCAATGGACAGTTGCGGTCCTTTTGGGACTACCTTCGAGCCGTGGCAACTGTCCCGCTGTGGGTCGCCGCGTTATGTTTCTTTTGGCCTTTGTGGCGGCTAGGAACGCGACTTAGCGAAGAAAGACAATTCCGGATCGCCGCTGAAAATGCACCGATCAACCTTGGGCTCAATAGGCATCCGATAGGCTTTCAAGAGCGGGATGAAGAAGATGAGTCTTAATTCCGTCACTTCGTCACCCTTGAAACTTGGCATACTGCTCTCAGGCCGCGGATCGAACTTCCGCGCCATCGTCGAGTCGATCCGCACAGGCCGCTTGATCAATGTCGAGATCGCCGTCGTCATTGCGAACGTGGCCGATGCGGGCGGATTGCAAGCCGCCAAAGAACTTGGACTTCCCACAGCACTCTTAGTCTCCAAAGGCCGCAAGCGCGCCGAGCACGACGCTGACGTGATCGCCTGCTTACAGGCTCATCAAGTTGACCTGGTCTGCCTGGCCGGTTATATGCGCCTGCTCTCGCCGGAGTTCATCCGCGCCTTTCCCAACCGCATCCTCAACATTCACCCCTCGCTGCTGCCCGCCTTTCCCGGCCTGGAGGCGCAGACGCAAGCCTTTGATTACGGCGTCAAGGTCGCAGGCTGCACCGTCCACTTTGTCGATGAGCACTTGGATCATGGCGTGATCGTACTGCAGCGAGCAATTCCTGTACTGGAAACTGACGACGCACACTCGCTCAGCGAGCGTATTCTTGTCGAAGAGCATCTGGCGTACACGGAGGCGATTGCCCGCGTGGCCAGCGGCGAGTACGAGATTTGCGGACGGCGGTTTGTGAAGAGCGAAGTGCAGATCGAATGTACTTAACGAAAGTTATAGCAAAGAAACAAAGGCCCGTGCCTAAAGGTCCTTAAACTTGCGCTCTTTCAGGAGTCTAAAGGCTCCTGTTCCCTCCGCTCGAGCCTGTAACCTTTTCCGCGCGAACGCATCTCATAGCTGCCGGTGTGATTGGAAACGGCCCAGGAGCTCCCTCATGCCCCACACATTTGGTTTCCGCAGCGCGCTCTTCACTCTGCTGATCGCCACGCTCTTCGCTGCCGGTTGCCACGCAGCCACCAAGACTCCTGTTCCCCCCGCAGCTCAGGATGCTCCACTGGCACTATCACCGAGCCGGCAGACGGCCGTCTTTGCCGGCGGTTGCTTCTGGGGCACGCAATCCGTCTTTGAGCGGGTCAAAGGCGTGCTGGCCACCACCGTCGGGTATTCCGGCGGCACGGCTTCGACCGCAACCTATAGCCAGGTGAGCACCGAGACCACTGGTCACGCCGAGTCGGTCCGCGTCGTCTTCGATCCCTCGAAGATCACCTACGGGCAGCTTCTGCGGGTCTTTTTCTCCGTCGCCCACGATCCAACCCAGCTCAATCGCCAGGGCCCGGACGTGGGCACCTCTTACCGCTCCGCCATCTTTTACACGAGCGACGAACAGCGGCGCATCAGCCTTGCCTACATCGCGCAACTCGACGCTGCACACGTCTTCCCCAAGCCGATCGTGACGCAGGTCGTCCCGTTCCAAGGTTTCTACGACGCCGAATCCTACCACCAGCATTACGCAGATAACAATCCAGGCAACCCCTACATCCAGGTCTGCGACCGCCCCAAGATCGAAGCTCTCAAGCGGCAGTTCCCCGAGTTATTCCAGGAGTACAAAGGCAAATAAACCCGATGAAGTCTCAGTCAATGCGTGTTCTATAAAGGATCCAATATCGGCGTCTGCCTCAGTGCTTCGGGTACCAGTCTGAATGAGGTGACCACTGATGACAGGAGAGGCAGTGGGTAAGCGCCCACTGTTTCAGACAACCCGGGCAGACTCCGCCTGTATCGAATGTGTTCCAGACGAAGCGGCAGTTGCAAATCCATCGATCCTCGCTGCGTGGGGACCAACCGCATTTTGGGCAACGAATGTGGTCATCGCCGCTGCCGGAGCGGTTCACACGGTTTTCGATACGAGTATCTGATTGAGGCGGTGCCTGATTCAAGAAGTCGATTGTATTCATAAGCACTTCCATGGCGCCAACTCGACAGATCTCAGGGAGTTGAATGTTGTTTTCGCCATGATAATTACCTAAGCCAAGAGAGTTCATAGGATCAAATTCAGAGATTGTATTGGTTTGACATTTCCTCAGGCACCAACCAGAGCAGCAGTAACGGGCAGATGATCCGCCATGGTCCTGGTTTCCTCGTCCGACTCCGAAGCTACCGACACGTGAGCCAGCTCCCAGGCAGAACGATCTTTGAGCAACCGCGAGACCAGCGCCGTGTGCATCGCGTGACCGGCGCGCTCGGCGACGACATGGCCCTCGATGCGCCTTCCGGCCAGCGAAAGATCACCGATTAGATCCAGAATCTTGTGGCGCACATACTCGTCCGGAAAGCGCAAAGGGCCATTCTCCGGGCCATCCGTCCCAAGGATGATGGCGCTCTCCGGGCCAGCGCCGCGAATCAGACCCATATCGCGCAGTTTTTTTTCGTCGGCCTTGTAGCCAAAGGTACGCGCTGGGGCGATGTAGGTGCCATAGGTCTCTGCGGCCAGATCGATGCAGGCGCTCTGCCGGCCGATGGGAGCAGGAAAATCGATCGTATAGAGGATGCGGTAGCCGGTCCCAGGATAGACGCCGATAAATTTGTCACCGTCGCGGACTTCGATCGCCCTCAGCACGCGGACAGTTTCACGGCGTCGGCGCTGCACACGGATGCCCACGTGGTGAAATGCCTCGACGTAGGGCAGTGCGCTGCCATCCAGGATGGGCAACTCCAAATTGTCCAGTTCTGCGATCACGTTATCCACGCCCATGCCGATGAGCGCGGAGAGCAGATGCTCCGTGGTGGAGATCAGTACACTCTGGCGCATCAGACTCGTGGCGTAGCTGACTTTGGCGACGTTGCGGCCGGTGGCAGGGATTTCAAAGTTGTCCAGGTCTGTGCGGCGGAAGACGATGCCCGACCCTGCCGGCGCGGGCAAAAGGCGCATGGTGACCGGTGCTCCAGAATGCAGACCAACCCCAGTGAACTCAAGGGGCGCGGCAATTGTCTGTTCCAGATGCGCGAATCTGGATAGCGCGGAATTTGCCAATCAATTCCTCTCCGACGGCAAGGTAATCTCGTCAATTGTTAAGATTAGACCCGTGAGAACAGTCTCGTCCTGTGGCATTATAACCACACTTTGCTCCGAGCAGAGGGCTGCACCAAAAAATATGAGCGGTCTGCTTTCAACTTACGTCATATTGGCAGAAGGTATCCTATTCTTGCTGGGTTGAAGAATAGTGCGTGTTTTGTAATTTTTAATTGCCCACGCAATGCATTCTTTCTTTTTGATAAGAAATCAGCTGGCCCGAAGACCCGCGTAATGCAAAAGGAGCGCAGCGCCTGTTACACTTCCCACATGCACCACCAGGAGTTTGAGAACACCATGAAACGAACAGCTTTGATTCTGATGTTGGCGGCAAGCGCTCTTGCCGCAAGCGCGCAAACCCCGGCCAAGCCGGCTCCTCCCGCTGCCGCGGCCGCCAAGCCAGCCAGCACTGCTGCCTCCTCCGCCAAGTCCTCTACCGCTGCACCTGCTGCAAAACCCGCTGTGCCTGCGGCAAACCCGCTCGTCGCCGCGGTCATCAAGACTCCCGCCGCCATCAAGCAGCAGTACAAGACCATTCCTCAAAAGTCGATCTTTACTGTAGCGCTGCGCTATCAGGATACTCTGGTGGGAAAAGGCGCGGTTGCAGAGCCCGGCAAATTGTATAAGGTCCTCTACACCGGCTACCGGGCCTCCGACGGAGTGATCTTTGACTCCTCTGATCTTCACCGCCAGCCCATGAGAGACAAGGACGGGAAACAGGTCTTGGGCGATGACGGCAAACCGAAGCTGGGAGATCCGCAGCCGATGCCCTTTCCTCAAGGAAAGGGCGGCACCATCATTGGCTTCGATCAGGGCTTTGTAGGTATGAAGGTCGGCGGCACACGGCGCATTTTCATCCCCTGGCAACTGGCTTATGGAACGCGCGAGATGCCCGACCACGGACCGGATCACCCGGGCATTCCAGCCAAATCCGACTTGATCTTTGACGTGACGCTGGTGGATATGACCGATGCTCCCGTGCCGCCAGCCCGCCCGAATATGCAGATGGGAGGGCATCCAATGCCGCCCAATGGAACTCCGGGAGCGCCCGGCTCGCCGGTGCAGGTAATGACCGCGCCGAAGCCTCCTGCTCCCCCTGCACCCGCCGCCGCGCCTAATGCGACTGCTCCGGCAACGCCCGCAGCTCCAGGAACTGCGCCCAAGCCGACGGCTCCGCTCCCGCCGCCACCGCCACCCGCATCTCCAGCAACAACTCCGGCAACGCCCGCTCAGCCGCAGTCCAAGTAACGCACATTCATCCTTCAATCGATCAGGCCACGGCCAGAGGCAACTCTGGCGTGGCCTGAATCAGTTGGCGGGTGTAAGCCTCTTGCGGATGAGCGCAGAGCGCCTCGGCACCGCCGGTCTCCACCAGGCGGCCACGCTCCATCACCGCAATGCGCGTGGAAAGATAACGCACCAGCGGCATGGAGTGCGAGATGAACAGATAGGTCAGTTGGTATTCGCGCTGCAATCGCCTGAGCAGATTCACAATCTGCGCCCCCACGCTCACATCCAATGCAGAGATCGGCTCATCCAGAATCAGCAGCTTGGGCCGCAACGCCAACGCGCGGGCAATGTTGATGCGCTGGCGCTGACCGCCACTGAACTCGTGCGGATAACGGCTCAGCGCCAACTCATCCATGCCTACCTCGGCAAGCAGCGCTACGGCTTTGGCGCGCAAGGAAGCAGCGTCCGTCTTGAACCCTGCCTCCTGTCGATGGATCAGCAGCGGCTCGGTGACGATCTCGAGGACCTTCATGCGGGGATTCAACGCGGCGTATGGATCCTGAAAGACGGGCTGCATTTGGCGGCGGAGGCGATGCAACTCGGATTGCGAGGCGCGGGCCGGATCAATGCCATTCACGCGGACAACGCCGCTAGTTGGCGCGACGAGGCCGAGGATCATGCGCGCCAGCGTTGTCTTGCCGGAACCGGATTCGCCGACCAGTCCGAGCGTTTCGCCGGATTCGATGGAGAGCGAGAGATCCTCGACGACGGCGCGCTGCTCGCTCCGGAAGCCTGTCCACCGAGGATAGCTTTTGCTCACCGCATTCACTTGAACCAGCGCCATGCATTGATGGTACATGTTGTTCGGCAGGAACGGAGCGAATTGCGAACCGTTCCACATTATGAGATTAGTATCGTTCGGCGATTTGACAGATTCTTGGAATTCTTGGGATTGTTTATTATATATAGTTGATATTTAATGACTTACAAAGTTATCTTTTGAGAGTTAATAAATATCTGCAAGAAATATCCCCTCGAAAAAAACATAGTGGGGGGGGGAGGGGGTGGGGGGAGGACATTTCCCTCATTCCGGCCAGACCCACGGAGGCGAACCCAACCAACTTCAATGTAGCAGAATACTGAAAATGATATGCAAAACAACTTGAAGCAATTGCCCAAAATGGAGCGGGGGATCTGATTGCTCAGATCCCCCGGTGGTTGCAGTCGAACTGAGGTTAGAAGGTGAAGTGCAGACCGAGGCGAATGTTCCTCGCCTGCTGGTAGAAGTAGGGCTTGCCGTACTGGCCATTAATGGTGATCGGGCCACCATTCGGCGTGCCATTGTCCGCGCCTGTATTCATCGCGGCAGTATAGTCGTACTTGCTCATGGCTGCTGAATAGAAGTCAAGGCCAGCGGGAAGAGAATACCCTCCAGGAGCGAGGAAATTGTTCCCCGTATAGTCAGAGTCAATCTGCTGCCAAAACGCAACAACTTTGTGCTCGTTGAGTACGTTGGTGAAGGTCGCGTCAAAGCTGATAGCCTTCGATTCGCCCAATTTTACACTCTGTTTGAGGTTGAAATCAGTGCTGGTAAACCACGGAGTGCGCTTGACGTATGGAGCGCTGGTGGTGATCAATCCGGTGGTCGGATCCTGGGTTACGTCAATCCACTTGCCACGATTGACAATGTCTGTTGAGAAAGCGGGCTGGCCTGCATAGGAATAGCCCACATCGATCTGGCTGGTCAGCGGCGTGCCACTATAAGCAGCCTGGAAAACGCCGAAGTCCGTGGTGAGTCTCTTGAGCCACTTCAGATCGTAATAGATGTAACCCTTGAGCGCGTTAGGACGGTCAGTAGGCATCCGTCCGCTGGAGGATTCACCCTGAGCATCCCATGAGAAATGAGGCTCGTCAAAGGCGCGGCTATTGTTAGGAGCGTTACGACCGCCACCACCATCGGCAAGGTCGGAACTGGTCAAGCCGGAGTAGTTGCCACGGAAGTAACTCCAGGTATACGAGGCCATGCCCATCCAATTGTTGCTGATCGACTTGGTCACTCGGAATTCCAGACCATCATAGCTGCGGGCGGCAGGAATGACCGTCTGATTGGTCGGGCAGGTGTTTTTCACACAATCAGGATCTGAGCCGTACAAAAATTTCCAAAAACCGTTGAATGTGCTATTGACACCCTGGCCTGGATTGACAATCAGGAATGTCTCGCCTCCCGCAGCGGGGCTGAAGATGGATGAGTCCTCAATAGCGCGATCCAATCGCCTGCGATCCCAGCGCGCTTCAAAGGCCACGTTGGGCTTGAGTTGGTAATCCACGCCGAAGCTCGAATCGTGCTGTGAGTAGGGCTTGAGATTAGGATCTGTGCCTTCTTCCGTGACGCTGCAGGTGGCGCAGGTGGTAGGATTGGCACGGTTGTTCTGGCTTTCAAGCTGTGTCAGATTTGCATTCGAGGGACCGGTACCACCGGCCCAATTTACCACGGCATGGGTGTCACTTCCGATACAGTAGGAACCAGTGCTATTGAATGCCGGTGTGACGCCTGCCAAGCTGTTTTGCATTAAAGCAAACCAACACTCTTCCCAAATTTCACCGCCATAAGAGCCGATGGCCAGGTTCAGTTTCATCTGATCGTAGTACTCGCCCCAGCCACCAAAGACTTTCATCTTGCCGTCTTTGAAGACATCCCAGGCAGCACCGATGCGCGGAGCAATTTTCTCACCCCAACCGAAGTTGATGGGCCGGGTAATCTTCTGTGTTACCGGCTGATTCTCAGCGGGCAGGTACTCACGCTCGACGCGCAAGCCGGCATTGATGGTAATGCCATGTCCAAGCGTCCAGGCGTCTTGGGCAAAGAAGCCATGATTCAAGGCTGTTGCAGTGCCGCTGGTTCCGTAGTCGTTGACGTTAACGACGCCGTAAGTTCCAGTGCATCCGTAGCTATAGGGATAGTCGGTTCCTGTTTTTTGCCCAGGAACCTGCGTGCCCGCAGGCTGCGCTTTCTGGTAGGTTGTTTCGACAGCCGCACAATTCACTCCACCCATCGTCGGATCAATAAAGGTGTAAGGTCCTGAGACGCCAGGATAGATCTGGACCTCCGGTTCGTTATACCCTTGGCTGATGAGGTTGACGTTGCGGTGCAGTTGATAGCCGAATTTCAAGTTGTGCGTGCCACCCCTGCCGCTGTGGAACCAAGCTATATCCTCGTCGAACTGAGTCGCCTTGTTAGAGTTGAAGTGAGTGAAGTTCTGGTCCACAGCACCGATTGTGTAACCGTTACCCTGCGCCAAAGTCGGTGCTGAATTCCCGGCAGCAGGTGCATTCGTCATCGAAGCACATCCCGTGAGGGGGCCTAGGCAATTTCCATTGGTGTCGGTAGTGCTTGTGCCGTTGCTCTCCCAAACATCTAGGACGCCGGTGGTTGGGAAGCCAAAGTCATGATAGTTGTCAAAGAAGTAACCGAAGCGGGTGGTGGAAACAAGATTGTTGGTAATCGTGATGTCCGCGCCGGTATTCAGAGTCAAATTCGGGGCTGCAAAACCATAAGTATGCGAGTAGCTCGACGGATCGACGAAATTACCTCCTGGTGTGCAGGATATCGTAGCACCTGATCCAGAACATCCTGTGACCACGTTGAAATAGCCTTGCACCGAATCAGAAGTTGGAAGATTTTCGCCCGCCTGCTTCTGATCCTGAGCTAGCCATGAACCGAAGATTCGAATTCTGGACGTCACTTCCGCATCAATGCGTCCGTATGCGTAATCGGTGTGAGTGTTCTGGCTGAAGGGAATGATTCCCCCGTTGGGACCATAGTTCACAAATCGCTCATATGCATTGAAGTCGGGATTGAAACCCGCATACACAAAGACGCGGTCCCTCAACATATTGGTAATCGTATGACCCTTTGGAAGGTAGCCAAAGAGCGGTCCGCCGATGGTAATACCCGGATAAACATCGCTGGTATGCGGTTTGACCGGCTGGTATAACTGCACGGTTGGATCTGTCGATCCCCAGCTAGTCGTAGAGCCATTTGAATTCGGATCATAGCGCAGCGTTGGATTCGGCGAGGCATTCATTGAATTGTCCTGGAAGGACGTAAAAACTGAGCCATGCCATTTGTCCGTGCCCTTGTTCAGGAGCACGTTGACTACACCACCCAGAGCGCCGCCGTATTCGGCATCTACACCAGAGGTTTTCATCTGCACTTCAGAGACGAAGTCCATAGGAACGTTGGTATGCGAGTAACCGCCAATAATGTCGGCTGTCTCCTGACCTTCAACGAGGTAGGAGTTTTCCGAGTCAGAACCACCGCCTATGGAGAAGCCGACATTGCCGCCATTGCTGCCATTGCCTGGAGAAGTCGAACCAGAACCATTGCCGGACATCGTGTTACCCATAAGAGGCTCATTGCGGGCCGCCGGGGCAAATTGAATGACCGACTGGAAGGAGGTGCCATGCGGGACATTCTGAAGTGTTTCCTCCGGGATATTGGTTAAAGTAGTCGTCGTCGTGGTGTCGATCATCGGCCCCTCGGTACTTACCTCAACCACGGTCTTGACTGCACCCACATTGAGCGTGAGATTAATCGTAGGAAGATGGCCTACTTCAAGAACCAGACCTTCCTGCTTCAGGGTCTCAAAGCCCGCCGCTGTCGCGGTAATGGTATAGGCACCCGCCGGCAGGTTAGCGAAGCGGAAATAGCCGCTGGCATCGGTCATAGTCTGCTTGGAGCCGACAAGAGTCGGCGCCGTTACAACTACCTTGGCGGAGGGGATCACCGCGCCTGAAGGGTCCTTGACAGTGCCCTGAAGACCGCCTGTTGTTTCTTGTGCCCAGACAGATGCCGCAAAGAGCATGAGAGCCGCGGCAATGGTTAGCAACGCGCGATGTAGCCGGAAAAACCTCATCATTTCCTCCAAGTGAATCATTGGGAACCGGAAGCCTTCGGTGGTGCGATTTCTCGGTCCGTTTGGGTGCGCTTTAGACTCCCGGACGGCGCGGGACAGCAACTTCCCCGAGAGGGTACAGCACAACTTATCCGGTTGTGTAAGCAGTTTGATTGCCATTTTTTCCGGAGGAGAGCGCGCATCGTTAGCCATTGAAATGAAACGGTATAACGAATATTGGAACTTTGGTCCAAAATGCACAAAATATGGAAATCTGGAGAATGGATTTGTTTTCTCCAAAAAATGGACTTTGGATTCTGTTTTTGGGAATACGAGGTGAAGAGGCGTGGCAGCCTATCCCCCATGCTGCTGTGGTGAGCCAGAAGTTCATTGAAGACAACCACAAATCCCTCGATTCACCACCCCCAGTCTGAAGAGAACACCTAGGACCCCGTTCGCTCAGTATGACAGTGAATTTGTTTGGCGAATTTTAGATTCAGTACTATAGAAGCAATCGTTTCAAGACGCAAGTTCTTCGACTTCGCTACACTCCGCCCAGAATTACAGCGGCGAGAATGGGGCGATCATACGGTCAGATTGCACCATTATTGTGGCAATTCGCGGGCGTTTTTTGCAGGCGAAAAGGAGGGGAGCATTGAATTATGCTCAGAAGCATGAACCTGACTTTGGCGCATGTGGGCGCGCGCTCGAACGCGAAGGATGCGTGCAACGCTCTGACGGAGGCCTATCTGGAGCGCTGCTCTGGGCTGGCGCGGTGCACTGCGGAGGCCTTCCGCACGGAGGAGGCGCTGCTGGAGTGGCTGAAGCGGCTGGAGGGACGGACGCCGGTCGTGGCAGTGCTGCTGGATAGCCGGGGCAAGCAGATGACGTCGGAGGCCTTTGCGGCTTGGCTGGGGCAGCGGCGGGACGAGGGAACGCAGCAGATGGTGTTTGCGATTGGGCCGGCGAGCGGGTGGTCGGAGGCGGCGCGGGTGCGGGCGCAAGTGCTGCTCTCGTTGGGGCCGATGACGATGGCGCATGCGCTGGCGCGGCTGGTGATGGCCGAGCAGATCTACCGGGCGTATGCGATACTGACCGGTCATCCGTATCACGGGGGACATTGAACAGGGGGCAGGGATCAGGGGTCAGGGATCAATTGCCGCTTCGCAATTACAATAGACTGTGTAAACGGGCAGTCGATTCTTGCGTGTTCTCGATTGCCGAATCTTTTTCTGATCCCTGACCCCTGATCCCTGACAATGACTGATTCGCGACGCGGACTGATTCTGATCAATACCGGCCCTGGCAAGGGGAAGACGACCGCTGCCATGGGGACGGCGTTGCGCGCCGTGGGCAACGGGATGCGGGTGCTGATGCTCCAGTTTCTCAAAGGGTCGTGGCACTACGGCGAACTGGATGCGGTGGAGGCATTTGGCGGGCGGTTCGTGATGAAGCAGATGGGGCGCGGCTTTGTGAAGGTGGGCGGCGCGGAGACCGATGCGGAGGATATTCGCATGGTGGAGGCGGCTTGGGCGGAGGCGCGAGAGGCGATCTACTCTGGCGAGTGGGAGATGGTGGTGCTGGACGAGATTAACTATGCCATTGGCTATGGGATGCTGGACGCGGCGGTGGTGGCCGAGGCGTTGCGCGGGCGGCCAGAGATGGTGCATGTGATTCTGACGGGGCGCAATGCGCATCCGCTGCTGGTGGAGCTGGCCGATACGGTGACCGAGATGCGCGAGGTGAAGCATGCCTATCAGAAGGGGATTCTGGCGCAGCGGGGGATTGAATTTTGAGAGGTTTGAATGACTTGGTTCAAGCGTGAGAATGGCGAGTACGGTTCCGGACCCATGGGAGCGGTGGTGGAGTCGCGGGTGCGCACGGAGGGGCTGTGGATCAAGTGCGTGGGCTGCAAGGCGCCGGTTTGGAAGGCGGATCTACTGGCGAATTTGAATGTCTGCCCGCGGTGCCAGCACCACTTCAAAATCGGCGCACGGCAACGGATTGACCTGCTGCTTGCGCCAGGCTATGAACTGGTGGACGGCGGGTTGCGCTCGACCGACCCGCTGAACTTTACCGACATCAAGCCCTACAAACAGCGCCTACGCGCGGCGCAGGAAGCTACTGGCCTGGACGACGCGATTCTGAACGCGGTTGGGCAGCTTGGGAAGCATACGGTGGTAGTCAGCGCAATGGAGTACGGCTTCATCGGCGGCTCGATGGGCGCGGTGGTGGGCGAGACGATCACTCGCGCCGTGGACCGCGCGCGCGAGGGCCGCAAGCCGTTGATTGTGGTGGCGGCTTCGGGCGGGGCGCGCATGATGGAGGGCGTGGTCAGCCTGATGCAGATGGCCAAGATCAGCTCGGCGCTGGCGCAGTCGGACGACGCGCGCGTTCCGTACATCTGCGTGCTGACCGACCCCACCACCGGCGGCGTAACGGCCAGCTTCGCCATGCTGGGCGATCTGAATATCGCAGAACCGGGAGCGCTGATTGGCTTTGCCGGGCCGCGCGTCATTGAGCAGACGATCCGCCAGAAGCTGCCCGATGGCTTTCAGCGCTCGGAGTTCCTGCTGGAGAAGGGCTTCCTGGACGCGGTGGTTCATCGGCGGGAGTTGAAGGCTTACCTGGAACGTGCGCTGGATTTCATGCAGGTTGCGGCGGCGTAAAACCATGCCAACCGCATACATCGGAATGGGCGGGAACCTTGCCAGTTGGGCGGGCGCGCCGGAGGCGACTCTGGCGGCGGCGGCGCTGAGGCTAGACTCGCTGGGGCGCGTCGTTCGCCTGTCGTCGCTTTATTCGACCGCGCCGGTCGGCTTTGCCGATCAGCCGCGCTTTGTGAATGCCGTGGTGGCGCTGGAGACAGAGCTTGAGCCGCGTGCGCTGCTGGTGGGATTGCTGGCCATCGAGCTTGAGTTTGGGCGCGAGCGGACGGCGGAAGTTGCGAATGGCCCACGCACGCTTGACCTGGACATTCTGCTCTTTGGCGATCTGCAAATCAGAGAGCCGGGACTGGAGATTCCGCACCCTCGGCTAGCGGAGCGGGCCTTTGTGCTGATTCCGTTGCATGAGATCGCGCCGCAAGCCGTTGTTCCCGGCGTTTCAGGAACGTTGGAAGAATTGCTCATATCCTTGCGCCGAGGCATTGATTCAGATGCGGTAGTTCGCGTCAAAAGAGGCCTGGTCACAGAGATTTGTGGTTAGTCAGATGTGGGTTGCCCACAAGTTCAGCAAGCAGGCGAGTCAGCCGCTCAGCTGCTCCCGCTTAGCCGACCGCCGCCAACCCCGCCCGGCAGATCCTCGAAGGCTACGTCAAAGACGGCGTAGTCCACCTCTTAGGCGGCGAACTCCCCGACGGCATCTTCATAAAAATCATCCGTGAATAACGAAGTTTCCAAGGTCTCAAAGACAAGTGATTTGGGACACCTGGTCTATAGCTTTGACTTTCATAATCGCATTTATTAATGCTTGAATTGGGCTGCAACGAATGAAGCGATTATACCAAGTATCGCTCCACCTAACAACCAAAAAAACTTGTCAAATCGTTCATTTCTTGCTTTTACTTTAGCCTGTTGGTACTCCCTAACCCGTTTAAAATATATCTTATTCCTTTTCAATCCCCCATACCCAAATATGAGTGTCATCAGAATTGATACGACCAACGGAACATACGATATGGGCTTGAAATGCGTCTTAATCATGAGCCAGCCACTGAAAAATCCAAGCAAAGAGGGTATTAGAAATATCATTATAATTTGTGTTGTAATCATGATGATAAAGTTCTTGAATTTATCGCGTCGGTCGGAGAATATTTGTTCAACTTTCGCAAATACTGACCATTGTTGATCCCCAAGAGTATAGGATGATTCAAATGTTGGTTTTAACAATCCATAAAATCGCAATAAATCATGACCAAATGACCCAGAAGAGCATGAACGCATCGTAAAATAATGACTATGGCCCGCGTGTTCCTCCAATTCTTGATGCGTTGTGAGCTTAATCTTCCCATCAATTTCGTATTCAAATGAGATGTCAATTGGCTTCGGTAATTTAGCATATTCCTTCAACAAGATGTCTTCAATTTCAAACAGGTCGTCCAGATATAGACTTGCGTGCGGTAACTGTGTTGGAATTGTGCGGATTGCAGTCTTAGTCATAGTTTGATTTGTTTGCCTCCCGCAAACATCATACACTCCGTTGGCGGCTGGCGGCGGGTGCCCCAGGTCCCGCTTTTGGGACCTGGGAATCGACGAACCCCAACCAGAGTGTCTTTCTGATCTCTGACCCCTGTTTTTAAGCTTTCCTGCCCAGATCATTTCTCCACGCCCGTCCGCCGCGGGCGATCAGATGATCGGCGCACTCCGGGCCCCAGGAGCCGGCCTCGTAGTTAGGAAACTTCTCCGGCGTTTTGGCGGCCCAGGCCTCCAGGATCGGCGTAAGGAGCGCCCAGGTTGTCTCTACTCCATCGCGGTGGGAGAAGAGCGTTTGATCGCCCAGCAAGGCGTCCAGCAGTAGCCGCTCATATCCATTGGCGCTGGATTTTCCGAAGGCCGCCGCGTAGTCGAAGTCCATATTCACCGGGCAGACATCCATCTCCATCGTAGTCGGCGCCTTGGCTCCAAAGCGCAGCGCGATGCCCTCATCCGGCTGGATGCGAATCGTCAGCAGATTCGGCTTGATCACCTGGCAGGCCGCGTGCTGCGCGAGCCGGTCAAAGATCAACAGCGGCGGCTGCTTGAATTGAATGCTGATCTCCGTGGCGCGTTTCTGCATCCGCTTGCCCGCGCGCAGATAGAACGGAACACCTGCCCAGCGCCAGTTTTCTATCTCCACCCGCGCCGCCGCATACGTCTCCGTGCCGGAAGTCGGGCTAACTCGCTGCTCATTCCGGTAACTCACCACCGGCTGACCATCCACCGTTCCCGCGCCGTACTGCCCGCGCACTACGTCTAAGATGGGAATGGAAGGAATCGCTCGCCAAACCTTCAACTTCTCGCGCCGTACGCTCTCCGCCTCAAAGCTCGACGGCGGCTCCAGAGCGACCAGACTGACTAACTCCATCACGTGATTTTGCACCACGTCGCGCAGCGCTCCGGCCTTTTCATAAAACGGTCCGCGCCCCTCGACGCCCAGTGTTTCCGCCACGGTGATCTGCACATGATCGATATAATTCCGGTTCCAGATCGGCTCGAAGATTCCATTGGCAAAGCGAAAAACCAAGATATTCTGGACAGTTTCCTTGCCCAGATAGTGATCGATGCGAAAAACCTGCTCTTCGTGAAATACAGCATTGACCTGGAAGTTCAACGCACGCGCCGATTCAAGATCATGCCCGAAGGGCTTTTCAATCACCACCACGGCTTTGCCCTGCTCCGGATGCGCCATTCCCTGCGCGCCAAGGTTCTGAACGATCGGCGCAAAGTACTCCGGAGCGGTGGCTAGATAATAAAGCCGGTTGCCGCCGATGCCTCTCTCTTTGGCGATGCGGTCTAACTCCGCCTTCAATCCGGCATAGTCCTCCAAAGCATCAAAGCGCAGCGGAAAGTAACTGATCTTCTTAACGAAGTTATCCAGCTTGGTTTCCCCTGCATCCACGCCGCCGAACTCGATTACTCCCGCGCGCATATCTTTGGTAAACTCATCGCCCAACGGCCGCCGCGCCACTCCCACTATGGCGAAGTTGTCCGGAAGCAGACCTGCCTGCTCCAGGTGAAAGAGCGCGGGCAGCAGCTTGCGACGGGTCAGATCGCCCGATGCGCCGAAGATCACCAGAATCCCCGCCTCTGGAATGCGCTCGTGGCCATGCGGAACTTGGGAGAGATCTTCCGGGTTGACACTTATCTGTGCTGTTGCCATAACTACCTCCGGCTGATGAGAAGTTTATTCCTCTGATCGCTTTTCATCGATCTGATGATTGGCCAGCTTCTCCAGTTGATTGCGCCAGTCGAGCGACTCGACGAAAGCCTGCGACTCGCGCCATCCGGGTTCGACGATGACGTGCAACTCCAGATAGACGCGAGTGCCGATCAGTGACTCAATCTGCCGCCGGGCGCTGGAGCCGATCTCCTTGAGCTTGGAGCCGCCCTTGCCGATGAGGATCGCCTTCTGGCCATCGCGCTCGCAATAGATCGCCGCGGCGATGCGGGTAAGCGGCAGGCGGGCAGGTGGCTGCCCTTTCTTGCGCGGCGGGGCGGGCGGCTCGGCCTCCTCGTAGCGCTCGATGACCACGGCTGAGGCATAAGGAACCTCTTCGCCGGTTTCAACAAGAATGCTCTCGCGAATCAGTTCTGCGACCATGAAGCGCTGCGGCTGGTCGGTGTACTGGTCCTTGGGATAGAAGCGCTCGCCCACTGGCAACACATCGATGATCTTGCGCAGCAGAATGTCCATGCCGTCGCGCTTGCGGGCGCTGATGGGAATGACCTGGGCGAAGCCGAAGTGGCGAGTGAGTGTGTCAATCAGCGGCAGAAGCTGGTCCTTGGCAACCAGGTCGATCTTGGTGAGCAGCAAAAAAACTGGGCAGTCCAGCTTGCGAATCAGGCCGAAGAGGAACTCGTCCTCGCTGGCCCAATTGGCGCGCTGATGCTTGGGGGAGGTGGTTTGACCGGACGTTGAGAGGCGCTGTTGAGTGTCAGGGCACGACTTTAGTCGTGCCGCTGAGAGATCAAAAGGATCTTGGGCTTTAGCCCCTGTGGTCAGCTCTTCGGGAAGATCAATGGAGTCTGGATCAGCGACTGGTTTTGCAGCGGCTTCCAACTGCACCCGTCGCGTGGCGTCCATCAGCACCAGCACCAGATCACGCGTCTCCAAAGCCTCATAGACCTCTTGCAGCATGCGGCGGTCGAGTTGCGAGCCGGGCTTGTGAACGCCGGGAGTATCGACAAAGACGATCTGTGCCGCCGGGTGGACGCCCTTGCGCGCCGGAACCTCGACCACACCGGCGATGCGGTTGCGCGTGGTCTGCGGCTTGGCCGAGACGATGGCGACTTTTTCGCCGGTGAGAGCGTTGAGCAACGTGCTTTTTCCGGCGTTGGGCCGGCCGAGAATGGCGACAAAACCTGATTTCAAAGGGGAAGTGCTCCTGATTGAGTTTACTGCTTTTTCTTGAAAGATGAGTGAAGCCATTCTCGCAGCAGTTTGGACGCTGTTTCCATGCCTAATTTCTATGGGCAGGCTGGTTCGGGGTCTGCGTGCTGTCCAATGCGGGCTTGACGTTGCCAGCGGGTTTTGCTTGAACAGGCTGGGCAAGCAGGGCGGGATGCACCAGCGGCTTGGTTCCCGGCTGAGGGGCGGGCTGTTTGGCGGCTGTGAGTTGCGCCGCTGAGGCGACAGGCGGCTTCACAGGGTTGGATTTGCCTGACGCCCCGGCTGGAGCGGCCGCATTTCCTGAAGAGTGCAAGGCCGCGATCAACTGCGGCTTCGCAGCCGCTTCTGCGGAGGCCCTTAATGCCATGCTATCGTCCTGATCGCCCAAAAATTTCTCATCGTCCTTGCCGGTGATCTCAGCGCGCATCCAGGTCATCCAGATCGGCAGCGCGGCCTTGGCGCCGGTTTCTTTTTCGCCCAGCGACTGGCGGCTGTCAAAGCCCACCCATACGCCGCAGGTGACCGAGGGCGAAAAGCCGAGGAACCAGGCGTCGGTGTAATCGCTGGTGGTGCCGGTCTTGCCGCCGAGGGGGTGGTTGAGCTGCGCCGCTGCCGCGCCGGTGCCGTGCGCTGTGACGGCCCTCAGCAGCGTCATCATGGTGCGCGCCGTCTGCTGGTCGATGACCTCGGTGACGGCAGGCGGCTCCTCCCAGAGCGTGATGCCGTCGGCGTTCTCCACCTTGCGGATCAGGCGGGGCGCAACGCGGATGCCGTCGTTGGGAAAGACCGAATAGCTGGCCACCTGCTCCTGCAGCGTGATCTCCACCGCGCCCAGAGCCACCGGCAAATATGCGGGAATGTTGGTGGTAACGCCGAAGCGATGGGCCACGTCAATGACCTTGTGAATGCCAACGCGCGCCGCCAGCTTGAGGGCGGGAATATTGCGCGACTCGGCGAAGGCGTTGATCAGCGTCATCGAACCTTTGTAATCGTTCTCGTAATTGTGCGGCGTATAACTGCCAAAGCTGACCGGCCCATCGACGATGATGTCAGTGGGCTTGGCCCCGTCCTCGATGGCCGCGGTGTAAACGTAGGGCTTGAAGCTGGAGCCTGTTTGCCGCTCGGCTTGGGTGGCGCGGTTGAATTCGGATGTCGCGTAATCGCGCCCGCCGACCATGGCCAGCACATCTCCGGTGGTGTTGTCGATGGCCATCAGAGCGCCTTGTGCGCCGGAGTCCTGCTCCAGGGTCGCCTTCAAAGTCGTCTTGCCTACCACACTGGTCGCCTCGCCTAGATGAACGTAGATCAGGTCGCCGGGCTTGACCAGCGCATCGGCATAATGCTGGCCGGTCCACTTCCAATCGTCGGGCAGCAGCAGAATCTCGGCCTTGCCGACGCGGGCATGAATCTCCAACGGCAGGACGCGGGTGACCAGGGCGTGAACGTAGTCGCCCGGACTGGTCTTGAGGGCCCAATCGGGATGTTTGTACTCCTCGAGTGTGCTGCCCGCACTGAGTACATTCTCCAAGTGCCCCGGACCGCTCTCGCCGACCCAGCCGTGCCGCCGCTCGTAGGCGGCCAGGCCATCGACTACAGCTAGATTAGCCGTCTTTTGCAACTCCAGGTCAAGCGTTGTTTCAACCTTCAGGCCGGCCTCATGAACCTGCTCCGCGCCAAAGCGCTTCTCCAGCTCCTGCCGAACCTCCTCCTCAAACCACGGAGCGACGGACATCTCCGGCTGAGCGATGTGCAGGCCGAGCGGGGAGTTTCGTGCCTGCTCGGCCTGCTGGTGGCTGATCGCCTTGTCCTGCTCCATCTCGGTAAGGACCAGATTGCGGCGGCGGAGAGCCTTCTCCGAATTGAGCAGCGGCGAGTAGGCGACCGGACCTTTGGGCAGACCGGCGAGCAGCGCGGCTTCGGTCAGGTTGAGATCCTTGGCGTGCTTGCTGAAGTAATACTCCGAGGCAGCCTCAAAGCCATACATTCCGCTTCCCAGATAAATCTGATTGCCATAGAGAGTAAAGATCTGCTGCTTGGTGAAGGAGCGCTCAATCTGGATGGCCAGGTAGGCCTCTTGGATCTTGCGCGTGGCCGTGCGCTCCGAGGAGAGAAAGAGGTTACGCGCCAACTGCATGGTCAGCGTGGATGCACCCTGCGCGCGCCCGTGACTGCGGACGTCGTGCCATGCGGAGCCGGCGATGCGCAGCACGTTGATGCCCCAGTGCGATTCGAAGCTCTTGTCTTCAATGGAGATGACGGCCTGGCGCAGCACCGGCGCAAAGTCGTCGTAGTTGACCACCTCGCGGCGCTCCAGCGCAAACGAGCCAATAATGCGCCCCTTCTGGTCGTAGAGATCAGTGGTGGTGGAGGGGCGGTAGCGCTCCAAATCATGAATCTGCGGCAGATCCGCGGAGTAAACCAGCGTTAGCCCGGCCAGCGAGCCGGTGATCATGGCCAGCAATAGCAGTGCGGCAAGCGTAAACTTGCCGGCCAGCTTGCGCCGATGAGGCGACGGCTCCGGCTCAAGCCGGTAGCTCCGGCCAAGGCCGCGCGGCTCATACGGCTCAATGGGTGTTACGGCCAAGTGATCAAGACCTCACGGGTAATTCTTCCGAATGTGCTTGCATACGACAGCCCTATGCCCAAGGCTAGCATGGCAGCGCTGTTGAAATGCGTGCGGAACAGCTCTTGCGTATCCGATCCTGCAAGAGGCGGAAATGCATGGCGTGTGTGGGAAAGGCGTGATCCACTACAGATTGAACAGCTCGCGCAGCCGCCGGGTCTGTGCGCGGCTGACCGGGATTTCGGTCTGCTTTTTATCGTCCATGCGAAGCTGATAGCTGGACTTGAACCACGGCACCACCTCGCGGATGTGATTGATATTCACCACAAAGCCGCGATGCGCGCGCCAGAAGAGCGCCGGGTCGAGCAGGTCAAGCAGCTCCTCCAGCGTGCGGCACTTCGAGGAGCCTTCAAAGCTCTGCGTCACCACGCGAATCACGCCCTCGTCGATGGCCGCGTAGCAAATCTCCGCCTGATCGACGAGCAACAGCCGATTTTGCGCCTGGACGATGAGCTTTGCCAATTGCGGCGCTCCTTGCGGGCGGTTGAGCAGCCGCAGCAGTGATTCAATCTGCGATTCTGGCAGCGGGCTGACCGTGCCATTGGCAGCGCCGCCAGCCAGCCGCCGCCGCACCCGCTCCACAGCCTGCTCGATGCGCGCGCGGTCAAAGGGCTTGAGCAGGTAATCGACCGCGTTCACGTCAAAGGCGCGCACGGCGTACTGATCGTAGGCAGTGGCAAAAACGATCTGCGGCAGCACCTGCTGCGCGCCGTTTCCATTCGCCTTCGCGCGGCGCTCCATCAGCTTTTCAATCACCGCAAAGCCGTCCAGCCCCGGCATCTGCACGTCCAGAAAGACCATGTCTGGATGGTGCTCCTCAATCAGTTCGACAGCCTCAATGCCGTTCGCTCCCTGCGCCAGAACCTCCACGCCGCCCACCTGCTCCAGCAGATAGGCAAGCTCCTCGCGGGCCAGTTCTTCGTCATCGATGATGAGTGCGGTGAGGGGCATCGGTTATGAACTTAGATTGTAAGGAGTGATTGGATCAGTGAGCAACTAGCCTAATCAATGGTCAGGCGTTTACTGTTCCCTGTTCCCTGCTTTACTCGCCCATCACTCTTAGCCGCGCCGGCATATGGTCGGCGGCCAGTTCATGGCCGCAGCGCGTGCAGTATTGATCCGTGGCGCGGACGGTGCGGAAGCAGTGGCCGCAGTTGGCGGCGAGCTGGTAGTTGCACTGCGGGCAGAAGTGGAAGTCGCTCTGCACATAAGTGGAACAGGCCGGGCAGCGGGAGACCTCCGGCTGGCGCAGCAGGAAGTACAAGACCGCGCCGATGCCCCCGGGCATCACAAAGCAGATGGCGATCCACAGCCGCGAACTCATCGCACGCCGCGGGGCGTCCTTGCTGATGTAGCCCACCATCAGGAAGTAAAGCGAGACAAGCAAGCCGAAGGAGATGTTAAAGTAAGTGCGCAGGCCGAGCGGCGGCTGATGATGCTGCGATTGAGGCAACACCATCCAAAAATAGTATTCCACTGCAACGAAAGCCGCAACGGCTACGACAATCGACCACACTGGAATCAGGCGTGGATCTTCGTTGACGGTAATGGACTCTGGCTTCCGCATAGGCAATCTCTGTCTCAGGAGATCAAGCTGAGCTCAACCCCTTTATCAATGGACGGAAGAGGGAATCGGTAAGTTGCGCTGGTTGCGCTTTACGATGAAATTCAGGACTTCCGCCGGAGCCATCCGGCCAGCACCACCGAGGCCAGCACCGCCGCACCCAGAAAGAAGATCAACACGCACATCTGTCCCATCATGCCGGTCAGGTGCTCCTCTTCGATGACCACGTAAGCGATCCACCAGACGATGGGACCCAGCACAAACGCCAAGACCAAGCCAACGGCCAACGCCAACGAGCGGCAGCGCTTTCGCCCAGCCTTCTGCTCCTGCATCACGCCCTGGGATGCAATCACCACGCGGCGCGTGCGATAGGCCACGGCACACTCCCGGTTGGCCTGTTTTCCGCAGAGAGCAGAAAGCAGATCACAGTCCGCGTCGGCAGACTTGACAGATTCTTCTGGGGCGGCAGCATCCAGGCTGGGCGCATCGGGTAGGCCTTCTGCCGGTTTCATGCCGTCCTCGGAACCAAACTCACCGCAATCGCTGCGCCGAAGGCGCTATTGGCCGCTCCGCCGGCGCCCAGCTTGGGCTTGATCGCGGCTAGACCACGATAGAGCCTTGATTTCACGGTAGAAAGCGGCGCACGTGTGACCTTGGAAATTTCCTCCAGGGAGAGATCCTCGTGGAAGCGGAGCACCAGTACTTCACGGTACAGCGTGTCCAATTCCATCAGCGCTGCTGCAATCCGCTCCCGGTCTTCCAGGTTAGAGAAGCGGTCGAAGGGGGTCGGCTCGTCTCCGGCGACTTCAAAGCTCATGGGCCGGTCATCGTCGTTGCCTTCAAAAAGCTCGTCGAGGCTGGACATGGTCTTCTTGCGGCGCAGATCGATGAGCAGATTGCGGGCGATGGTAAAGAGCCAGGTGTCAAAGCGCGCCTTGCCGTTGAACTGCCCGCCCCGCACCAGAACCCGCATCCAGACCTCTTGGAAGAGATCCTCGGCAACCTCGCGATTGCCGGTCAGGTAGAGCAGATAGCGCATCAGACGGTGCTGGTGTCGCACAATCAACTCATCCAGCAGCCCGGCATCCTGGCGCTTGAGCCCCTCGGATACGGCCAGGTTTTCCTGCCGCGCCAGTTCGTCTGCTGCGGAGGCTGAAGCTGGACCGAAGAATGGGCGAATAAAGGCAGCTGTACTCATCTCACTTCATTAGACGACAAAATTCCTACCAAAGCCGCATAAAAACGGATGTCTATCGAAAGTAAGTTTCCCATGGTAATAAAATCGCTTTGGTTCTGTTCAGAAATGGCCCACCCGGACGCCTCGTCAGCCCCTCTGCGCCACGCGCAGCGCTTCCTCGACGGCCTTGGCCGCGCGGCGCTCGCGGGATTCGACGCTCTGATAGCCGAAGATGCCTAGCAAGTGGCCGCGCCGCTGGTGATCGGTCATCGCCTCCCAGCCTTTGCGCGCCAAAGGCTGACGCAGAAAGGCCGCTTGTAAAATCGGAGGCGGCTCAATCTCACCCTCCAGCGTCAGCAGCAGCCGTTCGGCCATCCGCTCCGCGCGCTGCTGGCGGGCTTCTTTGTTCTCCGGCTCGGTGACCCAGCCAGCGACTTCCTTGCGATTCGAATAGCTCAATTTGGCGAACCACTTGGGCAGCCGGGGGTCGCCTTTCAGGGCACGTGCCAGTTCTGGGGGCAACGTGGCAATCCGCTCTTCCAGATCCGGTTCGAGGGAGATTTTTACCAAGGAGCCGACGGCAGCCTTCGCACCGGCCAGCATCTTTTTGTTGACCATGAGCATGCGCCCTTTTCCAGGGCCGGAGAAGAGAGAAGTGCGAAAGGCAAAGCCTTCGCCTTTGCTCCCCGGAGTTGAGATCTCGCCACGCACCCGCAAGCCCTTTCGCACCGGCCAGACCTCGGCCGGGTCAAAGGGTATCCGCGCAATCACCCACTTGAGCCGGGTGCGGTCCGGCTCCAGCACGGCTGTGAAAGTCTGGATGCGATTCCCACTCATGAGCCAGATTCCACCTCCTACTTCGTCGCGCGCATGGGCGTCAGCACCAGGAGCAAAACGTCATTCGAACGCAGCGGCAGATCAGTTTGATAGCCGCCGTCCACCGCCGCCTCTGTAACACTCACCGGCGCTCCCGTACTGACGGCATTCAGCAGCTCAACCTGCTTCGGCGTCAGCTCGTGCGGCGCGCCCATGTGGAGATACGCGGTGTAAACGTCATTTTTTTGGTAGCCGATGGCAAAGGTGCTGACCTGATAGCGCCCGGCGGGCAGATGATCGAGCGCGAGATGCAACGTGCCTTTGCTGGCGGCAGGCAGTTCATTTTTATAGTAGCTCTGGTCCGTCTGTCCGGCTGGAGGGACGACGGGCGTATAATCCCATACGAGCGCCTGAACACTGCCGTCAGCATTGCGCGTAACCCATGATTGCGGATCGCTGCTTTTGACGTCCTCCGCGCCCAATTGCGCCAGAAACCGATAGGCAAAGAAGGCCGGCTTGCGGATGCCTTGCAGATTCATCAAGCCGAAACCGCCATGGAAGGGCGTGAAGCGCGGGCCGTTCTCCTCGAAGATGTCAGTAAAAGTCCAATAAGACATGGAGTCCACGTAGGGCGAGGCGCGCTTGATCTTATCGAGGATGAAGCTCGCCTGATGATACTGGTCGTGCATATAATCCGTTGGCGTGTAGGCCGAACTCCATTCCGTGAAGTGCAGTTCCATGCCCGGCCGCCCGGAGGCTAGGAGAATCTCGCGCGAGTGCTGCATACGGCCGCTGACGGCATCCGGCAACGGATCAAGAAGGGTGCCCGCCGAGCCGTCGGCGTCCAAGAAGCCCTTCGTTACGCCATAAGCATGAGTGGCAACAAAGTCGGCCGGCACGTTGTTGGCGACGACATACTTCTCGAACGCCTCTTCAAATGCATACGGCATTGCCGACGCAGGACCGCCGACGCGGCAGGCCGGGCACTCAGCCTTCACTGCTTCCGCGGTGTTTTTGTAAAGCGCCAGATAATCTTCCAGCGAACCGGTAAAGAACAGGTCATGCAAGTCCGGCTCATTCCACACCTCAAAGTACCACTTCTGTATCTCCTCCGCGCCATAGCGATCTTTGAAATGGGCAACCAGGGCTTGGATCAGCGCGGACCATTTCGCGGGATCTTTCGGCGGAGTGATATTGCCCTTCCACCAGAAGATCGTCTGCGGTCCGCTGGCCAACTGCGAGGGCATGAACGTCAATTCAACAAAGGGGCGGATATGCTGCTTGAGCAGCGCGTCATAAAGCGTGTCGATGTATTGGAAGTTGTACTCGGGCTTGCCGTCCTTGTCTTCGCGATAGACGCCCATGTCATCATGCAGCAGGCCATGCATCCGGATGTATTTGAAGCCGATCTCGCTCTGCACGGTGGCCAGTTGCTGCTGCCAATCAGCGCGCAGGCCTTCATTGGCGCGCCCCGCGCCCACGCAGCGCAGCGGAACTTGCGTATGGGGTCCAGTCACCTGGGCTAGGTCGGCTTGAACGGTGCGGGTCTGCGCTTGAGCGAAGCTGGAAGATGCGAAGACGCTGAGGAGTGCCAGTATTACGATGCGCCTGCTGGAAACGTGCATTGAAATGTCCTCTTATTGCGGATCGGAAAACCCTTACATCTATCATTATGATCCAAGATGCAACGGAGGCGCTTGCCTCCCAGGAGGTTGTAGCGCGGATATTCTCATCCACGCATATTCAGGACGAATGACAATTTCATTTGCCGATTATTTCCAGCATTCGTGTACGCTGAATCTAAATTGCTTCTTCAGCCTGATCCGTTTTCACTTGGAGTTTGAATATACCCCCCCCCCGGGGTTCGTTCCTTTTTTGTTCGCTTTTTCGATATGCAATATGAAGATCAAAAGATTGGCCATTCATGCATCTTCCCTGTCGCCCACGCCTTTCTTCATGGATCTTCTACACTATCCTCTATGGAAGTTTTGTATGGGTTGCATCCGGTTGAAGAGGCGCTCAAGGCCGGGCGGCGGCGTTTTGACCACGTTCTGGTGGCTCGCGAGCGCGACGATCTCCGCTTGGAAAAGCTGACGGCTCTTTGCCGGGAGAGCGGCGTCCGCGTACGCCAGGAAGCCCGCGAGCAGTTGACGCAGTTGGCCCAGACGCCCGCTCATCAGGGCGTGGTGGCTTTGGTTCATCCGCAGGAGTTTCTCACCATTGAAGACATCTTCGAGTCAACGAAAACAGGCACGGCGCGGCTGCTGCTGGCTTTGGACGGCGTGGAAGATCCGCAGAACCTGGGCGCTCTGCTGCGCGTGGCCGACGGCGCGGGCGTGGACGGCGTGCTACTGACCGAGCGTCGTTCTGCCCCGCTGAGCCCTGTTGCCGTCAAGGCCAGCGCCGGTGCAACCGAGCACCTGCGCATTGCCCGCGTCGTCAATCTTGTCCGCGCCCTGGAAGAGCTGAAGCGGCGCAACCTGTGGATCATCGGCCTGGACGAGCGCGGCTCTTCGGACTACGATCAGTTCGACCTGACCGGCGATTGCGTTCTGGTTCTGGGCCGCGAGGGCGCGGGCTTGCACGATCTGGTCCGCCGCACCTGCGACCACCTGCTGCGCATTCCCATGAGCGGAGGCGTCAGCTCGCTCAACGTCTCCGCCGCCGGCGCCGTAGTGCTCTTTGAAGCCTTCCGACAGCGTCGAAACGCAGCGCACCGCGTCGAATTAAAGGCTGGCCCCACCGCAGGTGGTGCATCGAAGCCGAAGAAGCAGAAAGGCCTTGGTTCATGAAGTTTTTTCTCGGCAGGCACGCTCAAAAAAACTTCGTGCCCCATCCATTTCGCGTTTTTTGCGAAATGGATGGGAAACGAGGAATCTCGATTAGCATTGGCTGGATGGCTGTTATTTGCATCGCAACACTTCCCTGCATCGCGCAAACCACTCCCGCAACTCCGCCCGCGCCGCAGCAGGAAGCCCAGCCTCACCCGGGAAAAGTCATCTTCTCCCGCTCTAGCGATGAGAACGGCCAGACGACTGACCAAATCAGCCTGCCCGCCTCGCCAGCCATCCAGACAGCCTCCAAACCCTCTGTCAGTGACGCTGAGCGCCAGGCCGTCACGCTGACTTCCTTTGGCCTTGACGTTCATCTCCGTCCCGCCGAGCAGCAGATCGCCGTTCGCGCCCTCATCAGTGTCCGCAATGACTGCCAGCTCCCGCTCGCCCGGCTCCCGCTGCAACTCTCCTCCTCGCTCAACTGGGAACGCATCCGCGCAGACGGCAAAGACCTCTCCTTTCAGGTCGCCACGCTCAACTCTGATGCCGACCACACCGGCCAGTTGCATGAAGCCGCCGTCCTGCTGGCGCACCCGCTTACGCCCGGCCAATCGCTTCAGCTCGATGTTTCTTACTCCGGCATCATCGCCCTCAACGCGCAGCGCCTTCTCTCCGTCGGCGCTCCGGAGCAGTCGGCCTTGCACTCCGACTGGGACCAGATCAGCCCCACCTTCACCGGCCTGCGCGGCTTTGGCAATGTCGTATGGTATCCGGTCTCCAGCGTCCCTGTCCTTCTGGGCGACGGCGTGCGTCTCTTCGACGATATCAACAAACAAAAGCTGCGGCTCACCGGGGCGCGCTTTCGCTTGCGGCTGACCGTCGAGTTTTCTCATGGTCAGGCCCCGACCGTGGCTGTGATCAACGGCCACGCCGCGCCTCTGACAGTCACCGAACCGGGAGCAACCCTGGATCAAAGCCAGGAGGTAGCCGGCGTGGCCACCGCCGACTCTGGCAGCGCGACCCTTGGCTTCGAAGCACCCAGCCTTTTCGTCGCCATCCGCACCTCCCAACCCAGCACGAACCTGACCGCATGGACCCTCCCCGAAGACGATATCTCGGTACAGTTCTGGACGACCGCGGCCTCGGCTGTGACGCCATTTTTACAAAGCTGGCTCGGTCAGCAGCCCCACTCCCAGCTCATCCTGCTGGACCTGCCCGATCCGCAAGACGCACCCTTCGAAACCGGCTCATTGTTGGCCACGCCACTGCGCGAACCGGATGCAAAGGCCCCACCGGAGGCGCTGAATGGCATTTTGCTCCACGCTCTTACCCACGCTTGGATGATTACACCCAACGCACCGCCGCCCCCCGCATGGCTCAACGAGGGAGTCGCCACCTTTATGGGCAGTTTGAGGGTAGAAAAGCAGCACGGACGCGAGGCTGCTTTGGGCACATTGGAGGCCAGCCGCGCCGCGCTGGCCCTGGCCGAGCCGGAGAGTCCAGGCCAAAGCGCCGGCCAGCCGCTCGCCCAGGCCATTTCACCTGTCTATTACCGCACCAAGGCTGCCTATGTTCTGTGGATGCTGCGTGATCTGGCCGGCGACCGGGCAATCTCCGCATCACTAAGGGCCTACGATCCGGCCGACCACGGCTCATTGGAAAAACTGATCGAGGATTCCACAACCCGGCCCGACCTGGCTTGGTTCTTCTCCGACTGGGTTGATGCCGACAAGGGCCTGCCCGATCTGAGCATCCATGGCATCTTTCCCACAGCCGCCTCGGCAGGCAATTGGCTGGTGGCCATCCACATTGCCAACACAGGCTATGCTACCGCCGAAGTTCCGGTCACAGTGCGCTCCGGCTCAGGCTCCGATGCAACTTCTGTCACACAGCGCGTTCGCATTTCCGCTCGCAGTGAGTCTGTCCCGCGCATTCTCATTCAAGGCAAGCCCACATCTGTGCAAGTGAACGACGGCACAGTCCCGGAAACTCAGGCGAGTCTTCATATCACCCGGCTGGACGATGAGGCAAGCACTTCGTCCAGTTCAACCTCGGCTGCTTCGCCCCAGCCATAGAATTGCCTGTTAGTCTTTGGTCAATCGGGATTTTAAAGGCTGCCAAAGAAGTCAACAACACGGCCGCAAGCGGCATGGCATGGGAGCACTTGGGAGCAATCACTCAACGACCGAATCCGCGCATTTACAATAGCAACTGTGCAGCCCGAAAAATCTTCGCCGATCATTCTCGCCGAGGGCCTGACCAAGGTCTATGCGGCGGGCCGCCTTCAGGTTACAGCGGTGCGCAGGGTTTCGCTCTCCGTTGAACCGGGAGAGTTTGTCGCCATCGTTGGACCATCCGGCTCAGGAAAATCCACTCTGTTTTACCTGCTGGGCGGGCTGACGCAAGCCACGGAAGGCCGCGTGGTTGTGGACGGCGTGGACTTTGCTCAACTCAGCGACGCCGAGCGCACCCGTTTGCGCAAGCATCGCATTGGCTTTGTCTTCCAAAAGTTCAATCTGCTGCCGACGCTCTCAGCGATGGGCAACATAGAGATTGCGTACACGGTGAGCGGTCGCGCTGAAGGGAAGAACCGGCAGCCGCTGGATCGCGTGTACTTGGACCACTTGGCCGATCTGCTGTCAATCAAAGACCGTCTGCAACACCGGCCGAACGAACTGAGCGGAGGCGAACAGCAGCGTGTGGCGATTGCCCGTGCGATGATCTGCCGGCCGGCGATTGTACTGGCCGATGAGCCGACCGGCAACCTGGACACTAGAAGCTCGGATGCCGTGCTCTCCATGCTGGTACGGTCGAACCGCGAGTTGGGTCAAACGACTCTCATGATCACACATAACCCAGAAGCGGCCTCGATTGCTGGACGCATTCTCTATATGCGCGACGGCGAGATTGTCCGCGAGGAAAAGGGCAACGGAGCAGTAGTGGCGCGTGCGGCCGCTGCTGTTTGACCGGATTCGCCCCCGCCCGGTATACTCAATCTTGCAACAAGCGGGAGTAGCTCAGTGGTAGAGCATCGCCTTGCCAAGGCGAGGGTCGCGAGTTCAAATCTCGTCTCCCGCTCCATTTCCCCCTCCGGTCGAAACCGGGTTGGCTAGGGTGGAGTGGAACGTACATCTAGAAAGCAGCCCTGCCAAGGCGCGGTACCCAAGTGGTAAGGGAGAGGTCTGCAAAACCTTTATGCGCCGGTTCGATCCCGGCCCGCGCCTCCAAATTCTTCCATAGCTTACAGCAAACAACACACCCTCCAAAAATCGCACTGTAGTGAAAACTAACGTGACTGCCCGTCTTTTTTCACGGGTTCAATTCCTGCGCGGTATTCCCGTACTGGGGGTGTTGAATCGAGGCGCTGCATAAAGCCAGGGGCGTAGCAACCTGCGCTACGCCCCCGGCTTTATAGTTCAATTGTTGAGGGTTAGAAGTTGAACTTCGCGCTGCCCTGGCACTGGCGGGCGCCTACATCGCCACCGCCGGTGATGATTCCGAAAGATCCATCCGTAAAATACGGATCAGGAGTGCCCTCGCTGGGGTGGTTGAAGGTGTTGAACATCTCGAAGCGGAGCTGCAAATCAGAACCGGCAGCGAGCTTGAAGTGCTTGCTGATCGCCATGTCGTCGTACTGCTGATGCGGTCCCTTGAAGATGTTCTTGGGGGTGTTGCCGAAGGTTTGCGCGGCGTTTTGTTGGAAGGCTTTTGTGTTGAAGTACCCGGTAGTAAACCAATCCTTCTTGCTGCCACGACCCACCCAGGGAATCTGTCCAGGAGCGAAATCGGCGCGATCACCACCTTGCGCTGATTGCGAACAGTCGTCCCAGCCGCCATTACCGCACCATCCACCGTAGAGGCTGAACGGATGTCCCGACCGCCAATAATAGATGCTGCTGACTTCATAGTTCCCCAGGATTTGCCTGACAACCCGGTTCATGCCATTCAGAGCGGGTGTTTTGTAGACAAAGTTGGTGGCCGAGACGATGGGCACGTTCATGTCCGAGATGCCCCTGCTCCATTTGAGATCGAATGGATCGCCAAGGCCGCCCACGAACGAGATATTGCCCGATGAGGCAATATCCGTGACCTTGGACCAGGTGAAGTTGGATTGAAGGGTTAGGCCATGAGAGGTACGTTTGTCGAATCCGACTTGAAGGGAGTTGTAAGGCGAAGTTCCGATGCTCAAGTCTTCATCGATGTTGTTGAAGTTGCTGTTTGGGCGGACGTTGGCGGTAGCGGCATTCTGATCGATGATAACGGACTGATGATCAGACTCACTGCCAACATAAGCAACGTGCAGAGCCATGGTGGAGGTGAGCTGCTGCTCAATGGAGAGATTCCAGCTTTGCGTGACGCCACGCTTGAAGTTCGGCGAGAACTCAGCGCCAAGCGAAACCGGCGCTACGATCGGCGAATTCGTCGGCGGCACGTAGCTGAGTGAAGCAAAGTTGTTATGGGCGAACTGATCCCCCGTTGGGTAGAGTCGCGGCGCGCCGGCTTGATACAGATAATTTGCTGTCCAAGGTGCGTCTAAGGGGATATAACGGTCATTTGTCGGGTGTTTTGAATCGGTGATGCTGCCGAAGCTGAAGGTTGGGCTGAAGGGAGCAATGTCCGATGTGTGGTTGTAAGCGGAATACTGGAGCGGGCCGGTAAAGATGCCAAAGCCGGCGCGGAAGGAGGTATGCGGCAGGAACTTCGGCTGGAAGGCGATACCCACGCGCGGATCCCAGTTGTTGTATTGAGTGGGCATCAGCTTCGCGTCCAGTCCTGCATCTCCGGGGAAGATCATTCCCACTGGAGCGTTCGGGAACATGGTGCTTTGCTGTCCAGGAACCCATTGAGAACCACGTCCGCCTGTGACCGTCGGAGGCGTATTCGGATCCCAGCGAACGCCAACGGTTAACGTCAGGTTAGGCTTGATCCGGATCTGGTCCTGTGCGTAGGCTCCCCCCATCCAACCCTTGACGCTGGAGATTTCTCCGCCGCCCTGTGTGAATGAGTCCAAACTGCCCGTCAGGAAGTCGGCCATACCGAAGCTCGTCCAGTTTCCCCATGATTGAGCATTGATAGTGGCGGGGTAATCGGTGTTTTCCTGCGCAAACATGTGGACCAGATCAAAGCCGGCCGACAGGGTTTGGTTTTTGACAGTGACGGTGTAGGCATCCGAGGCGCCGTAGGTGTATCTTCTCTCGCCGGTTGGCTCTGTCCAGTTCGACCAGGTGCCCTTCCAGCCACCGTTGAAGCCTGTGCCCATCATGTAGCAGTGACCTGGGATCTCATGGACGGTCGCGCCGATGTACTTCGACAAACAGACAGGGCTACCATCCTTGGCCAAGGCTTGCTGCGCGCTCAGGTAGTCCATCTGCGTGTAGTAAACGTTGGCTGTGTTGACGGTGTGGTCGTTGATCGTCCAGGTGTGGCCCAGGGCTTCGTTATAGAACTCACCCGTGTGGGTGGGCGTTACAGCGATCCAGTTGCCTGGGATGGACGAGCCGTTCTGCTTATAGTAATCGATAAAGCTGCGCAGAAAGAGTTGCTGCTTGTCATTGAGCTTGTAGTCAATTCTGGCAGTTCCCTGTTGGAAGGTTTGAATGCTCGGCGAGCCGGGATATTCCGTATATCCTGGGTTGGTTGAAGCACCTGCTGTACCCACGGGCAGAGCGGCTGTGATAAGCCTTAGCGCCGCAGGACTGAGAGTAGGAGTGAGTGTGCTGCCAACAAATATGTTGGTTGAATTTCCCGTAATTGGATCCACACCAAAGGCGTTGTCCGGGCCTTGGATGTTCTGCATCGTTGTAGCATTGGATAGAACTTCGGTGAAATCACCGGTCAACATCTTGGCAGTTGGAAAGTTGGCAAAGTTGTTGTTGGCCGCTGCTCCTTCGTGTTGGTGCTCGAAGTTGCCAAAGAAAAAGAGCTTGTCCTTGCCGTTGATGACGTGGGGGATCCAAACCGGTCCGCCCAAGGAAAAGCCGAAGATATTTCTGTGCAATGAGTCGACGTTGTGTCCGTAGTAATCGGAGGCATTCGCCAACTGGTTGCGGGTAAAATCATAGGCCGCGCCATGCAATTTGTTGCTGCCGGACTTGGTCTGAATGGTGACGATTGCGCCGGGTGCGAAACCGTAGTGGGCATCGTAGTTGTTGGTGACGACACGGAATTCCTCGGTGGCGTCGGGGTCCGGGAAGGGCGCGGCCAGCGACATATAGGTATCCATGTTGGGCGCACCGTCGAGCATGTAGTAGGTGCTTCCCTGGCGTCCGCCGCCAGCCGAAGCGCCGGTAGCCTCTGGCATCGTGGTCTCACCCTGGAATTTTCCGCCGCCGGTATTCAGAACATTGATCACGCCGGCGCTGAGAAGCACCAGGTCTGATGTGTGCCTGCCATTCAAAGGCAGTTCGACAACCGCTTCCTCGCCGACGGTGGTGCCGATTTCGGCGGTGGTGGTGTTGATCAACTCCGCGTCTGCGGTAACGGTAATGACTTCTTTCACATCGCCCAATTGCAGGGTGAGGTTCAAAGTAGCCGCTTGGTCAACGGTCAGTGTGATGCCCGATTGAACGAGCTTGCGGAATCCGGCCTTCTCGGCTGTGACCTTATAGGGGCCCGGAACGAGAGGAGTCACCAGGTAGACGCCGGTCCCATTGGTTTCGGTGCTCTGGACATAGTTGGTGTCCGTGTTCTGAACATGAATCTGCACTCCGGGGAGCGCAGCGCCGTTGGAGTCGGTCACCAGACCGGTTAAGCTTGCGTTTGTGACCTGAGCGAGAGCCAAGGGGCCCATCGCAAAAAGACAGAGCAGGATCGGAACAAGCATCCTGATGCTGAATTTCGAACTGTTCACTGTGTTTCCTCCAAATCAGAGTTGAGTCGCGACGTTGAAGTCCGGGTCGCGTACTCCCTTTCGTAGCACCCGCAATCGGCCAGCATCCACCTTTTGGTGATAGAGGTCGTTGAACGCTGATAATTGAGATGCAGGGCAATTCTAGGCGCACCTCGGCTGAAGCGAAAGTTTTTACATGCACGAACATTGTTATCAGCTTTGTTTAAAATGTGTACGTTATTGATTAAATATTAGATAGTTGAAGAATGATGCGCATTGTTACGCGCTTGTGAATCGGCCGCTAGTCGTTCATGTTAAGATGAATTTCGGCCCACGCGCGATCAAAAGGAGGCGCATCATGCAGGTGAATTCAACCCAGGACCCCTCCAAGGCGGAACATGCTGAATTTGACGCCATAATGAAGGCGCTTTCCGATTCACACCGGCTGGCCAAACTTCTGGGCTTCATGGGAGAGAAGTATTTCCTGGGCGAAGCAGATCAGATCACGGAATACAACATTGCCACGGAAGTGTTCGGCCGTTCCAAGGCAGTCTTCAATGCCAGCGAGGACTCAATTGTGCGGGTCGAGGCCTATCGATTGCGGCGAGCGCTCAAGGAATACTACAAAAGCGACGGCAAAGACCATCCCGTGCAAATCAGCGTTCCCTTTGGGGCGTACGTTCCGGTCTTTACGTGCCAAGCGGCCGAAGCCCCACCGTCTGAGCAAGAACATACCGCCGGAGTCCCTGAGGACGACAAGATTGTTCAACTTGCTCTAGAAAGAGATCGCCTGGAAGCGCGCACTCTGGACAGGCCAAGGCGGCATTTCTTTCCGGCAATCCCCCGTTTTTGGATGCTCCCGGTCATCGCAACAGGATTGGCTCTTGCCACACTTGGAATTTACCTGGTTTCTCATGGCGGCGCCCGCCCGGAGGGCGCCAAGGCTCCGCAGAGTCCTGCGCCGCTAGAGATGCAGCCGCAGTCTGGCCCATTCGCTGCTGCTCCTGTGCCTCTTCATCTCTTATCTGGCTATAGCGGAAGCCCTCAGTCGGATAGTGCGGGGGCTGTCTGGGAAGCAGATCGGTATTTTAATGGAGGCAAAGCGCGGCGCGAACCGCAAGCCACTTTTGCCAATACCAATTCCCCCCTCATCTTCCAATTCTTCCGATCCGGTATCTTCTCGTATGACATTCCTCTCAAGCCCGGTGTATACGAACTGCACTTGTTTTTCATCTCTTCCGATTATTACGAAAGTATCTCCACCTTCAACGTAGCGATTAACGGCAATCAGGTTCTCTCAGGGTTCGATGTTAATTCGGATGCAATGGGGTATAACATTGCCGATGAGCGGGTCTTCCGGGACATTTCGCCCGCTAGCGATGGAAAGGTGCACATTAGCTTTACGAACGAAAATGCGGTGCCTGAGGTGAGTGGTATCGAAGTGTTGCCGGGAACTCCCCACAAGCAACTCCCGATCCGGCTCGTCATGCAGGCAACGCCGTACACGGATCACTTGGGACAGGTCTGGCATCCCGACAACTATTACTCGCACGGAAAGCCATCAGTTGATCGGCAACTTGTCACGGGAACGCCTGATCCTGACCTATTCGCGTCCGAACGATATGGCCATTTCGCATACGCTATTCCCGTTGATACGCGTGGCAGGTACACTTTGGTACTTCATTTTGCGGAGTTCTATTTTGGGCCAAAATCACCGGGTGGCGGCGGAACCGGCAGCCGCGTCTTCCGAGTGATGTGCAATGGCAACACGCTTTTGGACGACTTCGATATTTACAAGGAAGCCGGTGACCACCGCGCAATTACAAAGACGTTTTATCATTTGAAGCCGACGGCTCAGGGAAAAATCAATCTCACATTTGAACCGATCTCGAACTACGCAACGGTTTCGGGCATTGAAGTCCTCGACGAGTCTCAGTAGCCAATGGGATGCTGCGTCCCGCCAGCCCTTGCAGGGGCTTAAGCGTTTGCTCGTAATTTGCGTCATACTGTCTGTGACGTAAAATCTTTGAAATGAGCAGGTCATGCTCGATAGCAGTCTGTGGGGTGATGGCGCTGGTTGCGGGGTTGGCGTTGCCGGTTGCTGCTCAGATTAATGATCGAGATATTGTTCTTGAACAATGCGGGGGTGCAATCGTACTGGCCACGACCGCGCAAAAAGCATTCATGAGCCTGTCACGATGAAATACAAGGCTTCGTCGCGGCGGTTGCAGGCAGATGGAAGCAACAAGCCCCTTGAATATACGAAAGTGTTTGCCATTGATTCGCATGGCCGCTGGATCGTTTCAAGAACAATAGCTCCGTCCTCGGAGCAAGAGTCGCCGACTACGAAAGTCTGTGTTTACGATTCTGTCGCAGGCATCAGGACCACACGGAGTGTACCGGGTAAACAGGCCACACAGACAAGGATTGTCAAGTTGGAATCGGGTCGCTCTTGTGAGAACAAGAAGGCAATCGAGTCCGAGATTTCTCGCTTGAAACCCGTGGTGGAAGATTTGGGTACGAATATGATTCATGGCTATGAGGCGCGGGGATTCAAGACTTCCAGGACAATTCCAATCGATGCGAACGGGAATGACAGGGGAACCGTACGCAGTGTTGAGGTATGGAGAGCAGCGATCCCGGGGCCAAATTCCTTCATGGAAGTTATTTGACGTTTCCGTTTAGTTTGGATGATCCTTGGTATTGGAACAGGTCAGAGGAACTGGAGAACTTTGACCAAAATCTGCCGGATATTTTCACAACGGAAAGCGGCAGAACGGGTCTGTTGATGCGTGAAGTTGTGGATGATCCTCGGTATGGATTGAGTTCGGAGGAACTGCAAGAATTTTTTCTGGGTGAACCTGACCTGGCTCTCTTTCAGCCGCCCGCGAAGTACAAGATTGTGATGAATGACGCTCGAACTATCGTCTGTTCGAGCGAATAAGCGGCGGCATCAACCGAACCAACGCTATCGCCCGCGCAGTAAGCCTCTTCCATTTACACTAGAAGGGTTATGGCTGACGAAAACGAAGTACGGTACGACCCGGCGGCGATTGAACCCAAGTGGCAACTGCGTTGGGCGGATGACCCCAAGATGTACGCGGCTGAACCAACAGACTGCGGTAAGCCCAAGTACTACGTACTGGAGATGCTTCCGTATCCCAGCGGCCAACTCCACATGGGCCACGTGCGCAACTATTCCATTGGAGATGCTTTGGCGCGCCACCAGTGGATGCGCGGCTACAATGTGCTGCACCCGATGGGCTGGGACGCCTTCGGGCTTCCAGCCGAAAACGCCGCGCTCAAGAACAATACCCCTCCGAGCGAGTGGACCCTCAACAACATCGCCGCAATGAAAATCCAAATGGACCGGCTTGGCCTGGGCTACGACTGGGCTTGCGAGGTGACCACTTGTTTGCCGGAATACTACCGCTGGAATCAGTGGTTTTTCCTGCGGATGTACGAAAAAGAGTTGGTTTATCGCAAAAAAAGCAAGGTGAATTGGTGCCCGGAGTGCGCCACCGTGCTGGCCAACGAGCAGGTGGTGGATGGTTGCTGCTGGCGGCATGAGAACACGCCGGTCGACCAGCGCGACCTGGTGCAGTGGTTCTTCCGCATCACCGCCTACGCGCAGGAGTTGCTCGACGGCCTGGACAAGCTGGAAGGCTGGCCGGAGAAGGTCCGCACCATGCAGAGCAACTGGATCGGGCGCTCGGAAGGGACGGACGTAGACTTCTTCTTGGAAGAGCAGGATTTAGGGACCAAGGAGCCAGGGACCGAAGCGACTCGGATACGCGTCTTCACCACGCGCGTAGACACGATTTTTGGCGCGACTAGCGTGCAACTGGCTCCGCAACATGCGCTCGTCGCCGAGTTTACCGCAACAAATTCCGAATTGAAGAAGCAGGTCGAGGAAATGATCGACCAGCAAAAGAAGGCGCGTGAGGCCGGCGATCTGGGCGCGATTGAAAAGCACGGCGTGCCCACAGGGCGCTTTGCCATCAATCCATACAATGACGCGCGTGTGCCGATCTGGGTGGCTAATTACATCCTGGCCGACTATGGCACCGGCGCGATTATGAGCGTACCCGCGCACGACGAGCGCGACTTCGAGTTTGCAACCAAGTATGGGCTGCCGATCACGCAGGTCATCAAGCCGACTGACCATTGCATGGAGCAGACTCTTCCTTTCTGTTCTGAAGAAGGGGAACTCATCAACTCTGGCGCCCATGACGGCCTGAGCTGTGCCGACGCGGAAAAGAAGCTGCAAGAGATTGCCGTCGCCGGAGCCTTTGGCGAGGCCAAAGTCACCTTCCGCCTCAAAGATTGGGGCGTAAGCCGTCAGCGCTTCTGGGGTACGCCGATTCCCATCATTCACTGCGAGCAGTGCGGGCTGGTGCAGGTGCCGGACGCGCAATTGCCGGTGGTGCTGCCCGCCCAGATTGAGATTACCCAGCAGGGCGGGTCGCCGCTTAGTCGCGTGCCGGAGTTTGTGAATGTCGCCTGCCCCAAGTGCGGCGGCGCGGCCAAGCGCGAGACCGACACCATGGACACCTTCGTCGATTCGAGTTGGTACTTCTATCGCTATACAGATTCAAAAAATAGCAAAGCCCCTTTTGAGAGTGCGACGGCACAGTACTGGTTTCCCATCGACCAGTACATCGGCGGCGTGGAACACGCGATTCTGCATTTGATCTACTCGCGCTTCTGGACGAAGGTAATACGCGATCTAGGGCTGATTACTAACGACGAACCGGCGAGGCGGCTTTTCACGCAAGGCATGGTCATCAAGGATGGGGCGAAGATGTCCAAGTCCAAGGGCAACGTGATCTCGCCCGACGAGATGATCGGTAAATACGGCGCAGACGCCACGCGCATGTACGCGCTCTTTGCCGCGCCACCGGACCGCGATCTGGACTGGCAGGAGGACGGCGTCGCCGGGGTGAGCCGCTTCCTGGCTCGTGTCTGGCGACTGACGACGAAGTACGCGCCGATGGCACGCACCGCCAAAGGACAGCAGGCGGAAGCGCCAACGGGCCTCTCACTCAAGCTGTTGCGTAAGCTCCATCAGACCATCGCCAAAATCACGTTGGACTTTGAGGGCCGTTGGCACTTCAACACTTGCGTGGCAGCGATCATGGAGCTGGTCAACGAAATCCAGGCTACCGACCCGCAACTAGCAGCGGGCGAAGTACCCGCCCCAGCCATGCGTGAACTGCTGCGTTCGCTGGTGCTGCTGTTGGCACCCTTTGCCCCTTTTATCGCCGCAGAACTCTGGGAGGAACTGGGCGAAGAAGGCTCTGTTCTTCGTGCTCCCTGGCCGAAGAGCGATTCCGAACTGGCCAAGGAAGACGAACTCGAAATCCCCGTGCAGATCAACGGCAAGCTGGTCGAGGTGGTCCGCGTGGCTGCAAACGCTGACGCCAAGGCCATAGAAGCCACCGCGCTAGCCGGCGAAAAGATCCAGGCGCGCACGGCAGGCAAGACGGTCGTCAAGGTCATCGTCGTTCCGGGCAAGCTGCTGAATCTGGTGGTGAAGTAGAGCTGTTGCATTAAGTTTGAGTGCCCATGTCCGGATTGTCGTACCTGGGATCCAAGAACCTCAACACATAATCTTGAAGAGGCAACCATGCCAGCCCCTCTGCGCGGAACCCAATCGCTGATCGGCCAGATGAGCTGGGTCTTCGTGCGGCCGTCACTGACGGCGATCGAAGTCGGCTGGCGCTGGACCTTTGGATTGCCGCTTGTTCTCGTTGCAATGTTTGAAGCGAACAAGATTCTCATCAAGCTGCCGCCGGTGACCGCCGGTCTCACGACACTTGATCCGCAGAATCCCTGGGTGGCCGCTACGCAATTGAGACAAGTCTGGGCGCTCTATATGCCGCACATCGCCGCCGTCTTGCACTGGCTTTTGCCGGTGGCCGCGCTGGCCTGGATTATTATCTCCGGCTTGGGCCGCAGTCTGATCTTCAAGCAAATGGAGCCTAGACTGCCCTTTCGCCCTGTTGCGATGTTCGTCTTACAAGCCGCGTGGCTGCTCGGTTTTGTCTTCACCGGTTGGGCCTGGCTACACGCCATGCATTGGGTTGCCGCCACGCACATCACGCCCAACGCTGAGCCGGATCTGATCGGATTTGCTGTCTGGGCGATTTTTCTCTCACTGGGGTTCTTTGCCGCTTGGGCGCTGACGAGCTGGGCGCTTTCGGTTGCGCCGCTGATCATGCTGCTGGAAGGCCGCTCCGCGCTTTCGGCTCTTGGTCAAACTCTCAGGCTGGGCAAGCCGATGACCGCCAAGCTGGTGGAGATCAACATGGTGATGGGCATCGTCAATTTGGCGCTCATTGTGCTGGCGATGGTGCTCTCCGCCGCGCCCTTGCCCTTCAGCGATCAGCTTGGAACGGAGGCGCTGCACGTGGTCTGGACAGCGGCCGCGATCTTCTATTTTGTCGCCAGCGATGCCTTCCAGGTGGTGCGGCTGAAGGGCTTCCACGAATTCTGGATCATCTATCGCTTTCCACAGGCCAGCATGCAGGATACCGCGAAATCCGAGCTTGAATAAATCTCTATGCTTCTTTATTTCTATAACTTAGGATGTTCCTCTTCTGAATTCCGATTCTGCCGATAAACCCAGTATGACTTTATGGAAGGCAGAAGCGTGATCGATGAAAAGCCTCCCCAAAATCAACCAAAATAGGGAGCACGCTCAGCGCTTGCGAAAGCTCGCCCACTCCGATGACCTGACAGGCCTTCCTAACCGGATCTTGCTCGAAGACCGGGTGCAGAAGGCCATGGCCCAGTCCAAGCGGTGGGGCCAACTGCTGGCGGTCGTGCGTCTCCGGTTGGAGGGGTTGGAAGCCATCCGTGATCGTCATGGGCGTCTGGTTGGCGATCAGGTATTGAGCGCGCTGGCCCGCGCGATGAAGCGTACGCTCAGTAAAACCGACACTTTGGCCTGTTTTGAGGGTGACAAATTCGCGGCCTTGCTGCCTGCGCTGGAAAATGAGCAGGCGAGCTTGCCGGCGCTCAACCGCCTACTGGAAGCTGCCGCTGAACCGGTCAAAGCTGGAGATTCCACCTATCAGCTTTCGGCCAGCATCGGCGTCTCTTTCTATCCGCAGGAAGAAGATGCAGATGCCGCTCATCTAATGCGTCAGGCCAGTCAAGCCATGCATCGCGCCAAAGCAGCAGGCAAAAATCGTTATCAATTTTATGATTCCACGCACGCCTCCAGTGTGGCTGCGCACCCGGAGAGTCTGGAATGCATCCGACAGGCCATCGCAGCGCAGGAATTCGCACTATATTTTCAACCCAAGGTCAACATGTTGACCGGCAAGATGGTTGGCGCCGAGGCGTTGATCCGCTGGAACCACCCGCAACGAGGCCTGTTGCCGCCGGGGCAGTTCCTTCCCGTCATTGAAGATCACCCCTTGGCCGTCGAACTGGGCGAGTGGGTGATCGGCACCGCCCTTACGCAGATGGAGGTGTGGCTGGGTGCCGGTTTTGAGGTTTCTGTCGGTGTAAACGTAGGAGCGCGGCAACTGCAGCAACCGGGCTTTTCTGATCGGCTTGTCAAGATGCTGGCCGAACACCCCCGCGTCAAACCCTCTAATTTGGAGTTGGATATTCTGGAAACCAATCCCCCGGAAGACGCGGCGGCATTGTCCAGGCTACTAACCAAGTGCCGCAAAACTGGCGTCACATTTGCTTTGGATGACTTTGGCGCCGGACACCTGTCTCTCGCCGAACTCAAAGATCTGCCGGTTGATGTTCTCAAGATCGATCCAGGATTTGTGCGCGACATCCTGGAGAATCCTGCTGATTTGGCGATTCTGGAAGGCGTTCTAGGTCTGACTGCCGCCTTTCTCCGTCAAGCAGTCGCCGAAGGCGTGGAGACGATTGAGCAAGGTTTGATGCTGCTGCGCCTTGGGTGCGAACTGGCGCAGGGATACGGAATCGCCCAGCCAATGCCCGCCGACGAGCTCCCTGCCTGGGCAGAGGTTTGGCGACCCGATCCGCGCTGGACAGAGGCTTTCACCGTTGCCGTGGACGAGCGGCCCATGCTCCATGCAGGCGTGGAGCACCGCGCCTGGGCGGCGGCCATCGAAGCCTTCCTCAAGAACGAGAGCCGCCAGGAGCCGAAGCTCAGCCGCTACCAGTGTCAGTTCGGCTCATGGCTCTATGGAGAAGGTCCGGCTGGCCGTAGTTCTCTGCCCGCCTTTCAGCCCATCGTCGCGCTTCATTGGAGGATCCATGCGCTGGCGGCCGGCATTGTCAAGTTCCACGCTCAGGGGCGCAATGAAGAGGGCCTGGCGCGCTTGGGCGAACTGAAAGACCTGGTGGACAAACTGGCCGATATGCTCAACGCCTTCGGGCAAAAAAAAGATGCCGTCACGATGGACGAAGTTGTTCATGGTTGAACTTCGAGTCGAGTTATCATGTTGTGAAAGATTGGAGCCTTCTGCGCTTTCCGTCAGTTGCTCCAGAAGTTCCGACGTTTCAGGTGCCTTTCCTTCGCGAAGTGCGGTCTCCACATCATCCCAAAGTGTATGGACGATATGAGGAAACATGTTCCAAACAAAAGGTTTTTTCACCATATGCCCGATTTGTTTGTAAAATCGGCGTAAGGCGAAAGTGAAGCAAAAATCTGGGTCGAGCAGACAAAGTTGCAATGCTGGAAACCTCTGTTCAGTGCTTCTGAGACACCTCGGTCAAAGAACAGTGCTTGGGGTCGCAGCCTCGCCCGATTGTGAATAGGATCATAAGCATTTTGTGAACTGCAAAATTTTATTTTGGAAAGGTATTATTCGATACAGTTACGTTGTAGAGTACCGCCTAGAATGGTGCCTGGTTGGGTAGGCGCGCCGCCACCCTCCGAGGACTACATCCTATGGCATCCGCAGTAAATGCAACTTCACCGTTATTCAGCCCGGACGTTGAAACAGCAGTTACCCGCTCCGAGGCGGCACAGTCCCAGGTGCGGATGGGCCGCGCCGCCGCAGTGGACGCGGGCATCAACTGGCTGACGCTGATCGTTCTGATCGTCTTTCACCTAGGCGCCCTGGCGGCGCTCTTCTTCTTTACATGGCAGCGGCTTACGGTGATGGTTGTACTGTACCTACTGGCCATCAACGTGGGCATCGGCATGTGCTACCACCGGCTGCTGACCCATCGCGGCTACCTGGTTCCCAAATGGTTGGAACACGTGATGGCAGTCTGCGCCACGTTATCGCTGGAGGGCGGCCCGATCTTCTGGGTGGCCACACATCGCGTGCATCACCAGCTCAGCGATCGCAAAGGCGACCCGCACACCCCGCGCGAAGGCGGCTGGTGGGCGCATTTGGGCTGGCTGGTTTGGGGGAACGCATTGCACGCGCAGACCAGCGCTCTGGCGCGCTACGTTCCCGATTTGAGCCGCGACCGCTTTTATCTCTGGCTGAGCAAGTACCACTGGATTCCGCTCACCGCAAGCGGCGGGCTGCTCTTTGGGCTGGGATGGATTTGGGGCGGATGGGCGAACGCCGTCGGGATGCTGCTCTGGGGCGCGTTCTTTCGCGTGACGGTCGGCCTGCACGCCACCTGGCTGGTCAACTCGGCCACACACATGTGGGGCCGCCGGCGCTTTGAAACGCGCGACGACTCGCGCAACAATTGGTGGGTAGCTCTCGTCAGCGGCGGCGAGGGATGGCACAACAACCATCATGCGCATCCCGTCTCAGCGCGTCATGGTTTGGCCTGGTACGAGATTGATCCCAACTTCTACGGCATCTGGCTGCTGGCGAAGCTGAGACTGGCAAGCAAGATTCAAGTAGCGAAATACGACCGGGCGAGTCCCAAGCCGACGGTAAGTTGAATCCGGAATTACTTATTCATCTTGGCCCTCACCCAGAGCACGGCGAAGGTGGGCAGCGTCACAATCAGCACCAGCAAAAATGCGGGAAAGCCGACGTAGCGGTAGCTGTCGGCGTAGCTAACCGCGTGGTGGCCGAAGAGATTCCACCCCAACAGTGCGAAGATGGCGACGGTGGTCGAGGCGAAGAACGCGAAGAAGGCCGAAGCCACGGCCAGCAGCAGGCTGGTGAAGAAGCCGAAGCCCCGGAGCGGGAAACCGAAAATCTTTCCGCCGTCTGATTGCGTCGTCATCTGAGCCTCCGTGGTCTAGAATACAGTTTCATGGCAAGCAGCGCACAAGTCGAACTTTGGCAGGCGGAAAAGGTGGCCACTCAAACAACGGTGGCTCAGGCTCCGAACGGGATTCACTACGCAATGTGGGGCGAGACGCGCGTCACGGATGCGGATCTGGAGCGGCTGGTGAGCGCGGTGCCGGCCACGCTTTCAGGCGCGCTCGAACACCGCTCCTATTACTTTGTGCCGCTGGCCATCGCAGATACCGACGAGACGATGGTCGCTCCCGGTTACTCTGTCGATCTGGGCGATCGTGCCATCTGCCACCGTAACGCCGTCTTCGGCGAGACTGAGGCGGTTTTTCTCTCTACGCGGCTGGTCGAGGACCGCTTCGGCTTGGCCTTCGAGTTTTTCATTAATGTGGCGCACAACTTTGTCGAGGCGGCTGGCGTTCCGGAGAGCTTTTCCGTGCTAGTTTGGGCACAGGCCGAGGCTCAGGTCCGCGGCGAAACCAGCCAGGATGCATGGGAGACCCGCCGCCGCGCTCAAGACAGCGGCCACGCGAACCAGCGGAGTATCGACGAACGCGCACGGAGTGCCTTTTTTGAGTCGGCTTTCAGTGACGCGCTGGCAATTTATATGCTTTCGCTGGCTGTGGACTTTGACTATCACGACCTGCGCGAGCGCGACTACCCACTGCTGGCTGCCCCAGCTTTGGCCGAGCGCCTGCGCCATGTCGCCAGTCTTTTTCCCGCTAACTCCGGCTACGAGTTTCAGGTGCTTTACCGGCGCAAAGGATGACCGGTTGGCTGTTTTCCGGTAATTTTTTCAATCTGCGTCCCATTTTCCCCCTTTCCAAGTCCCCCCCCTGCCGGTGTACTATTGTTTCAGTCAGATGAATTTCCTCACCTGGCTAAACAAACAACCGCGCAAATGCCGTTGTTGGGGTTTTATGGACGCCAATTTATCCGGCTCTTCTCTCTCCCGCCACAAGCGATGCGATTCTCATTTCCTATTGAAAGTTGTTGTCTCGTCTCTTCATGGGAGGCCCAAGCGTGCCCGGAATTTCTCCGGCCGCATTGGTGAGATCTAATGGCCGACCTGGCAACTACTGTGGACTCGCTGCCTTCGAGCGGCTCCATGCTTGATCGCAAACTGACAAAGTCGCCCAGCCGTTTGGGTATAGCGGCATTTCTGCTCGCCTTGGCTGGCGGACTCTGGTACATTGGCTTTCACGTTGCGCTGGATCTGGACTCGGTCATCATTACCAGCATCTGGCCATATCTACTGCTGGGTCTGGCGTTGGTCATCGCACTTGGCTTCGAGTTCGTCAATGGCTTTCACGACACGGCAAATGCAGTCGCCACAGTGATTTACACCCACTCTTTGGACCCAACCATTGCCGTCGTCTTGTCGGGCATTTGCAACCTGTTAGGAGTGCTGCTCTCTTCTGGGACCGTGGCTTTCGCAGTGATCACGCTGCTCCCCGTGGAACTGATTCTTCAGGTCAGCTCCGGAGCCGGCTTCGCCATGGTCTTTGCCCTGCTGATCGCCGCCATTGTCTGGAACCTGAGCACCTGGTGGTTCGGTCTGCCAGCTTCCAGTTCGCACACCATGGTTGGCTCGATCATCGGCGTAGGCATCGCCAATCAACTGATGCACGCCCGCAACGGAACTTCCGGATTGGACTGGGAACAGGCCACGAAGGTTCTGAAAGCTCTGCTGATCTCGCCGCTCGTTGGCTTTCTCTTTGCCGGTCTTTTGGTGGTTCTGGCCAAGGCTTTGACGGATACTGATTGGGCCCGGAGAATGGCCTTCATTTATCAGGCTAACTATAGGAAGCCGGTGTGGGCTTTGGTGCGCATTCTGGTGGCCGGAGTCATCGGGAGTTCACTTTTGAGCTTGGCGGCCTGGCTCTTCTCGATCTTTGGAATTGCTAAATGGCTTCCCATTCTTGCGATTGAAAAGTGGGATGCCCCGTTTGGCCTCCTCTTCACGGTATTTTCAATCGGCTTGGTCATTCACATTTCATTTGCTGTTCTGGCTGGATTTGTCCTTAAACATGGTGAAGTTCTCTTTGAGGCGCCGAAGGACAACCAGCCGCCGCCGTGGCCCATTCGCGCTCTCATGATCATCACCTGCACAGGTGTCAGCTTCTTCCACGGTTCCAATGATGGGCAAAAAGGCATGGGCCTGATCATGCTGATTCTGATCGGCACCGTTCCCACCGCGTACGCGCTGAATCACGCCGTCACCACCAGTGATGTTCAGGAGTTCATCGCCGCCTCCGAGCAGGCAGGGCAGATTCTGGACCGGCATGTGGACAAGAACGGAGTTCTGGGCGAAGATGCCCGCACCGAGGTCACCGACTACATACGCACCAAGCAGATGCAGCCGGATACGATCCTTGCGCTGCGTGAACTGGTCGAGGATCTGAACCACGAGGTTGCTCTATACAAGGTCTTCAAATCTGTTCCGGCACCGGACCAGGCCAACGTCCGCAACGATATGTATGTGGCGGGTGAAGCGATCCGCCTGATGCAGAAGAATGATCTTAACCTGGTGAAAGAGGGCAAGCAGCCACTTTTCAATCAGGCGGAGAGTGCCTCGCTGGCCACGTACAAGACCAAGGTGGACAAGGCCACGCGGTTTATTCCCGACTGGGTCAAAGTGGCTGTTGCTCTGGCTCTCGGGCTGGGCACCATGGTTGGCTGGAAGCGCGTGGTGGTCACTGTGGGAGAAAAAATAGGCAAAGATCATTTGAATTACGCACAAGGCGCCAGCGCCGGACTAGTCACAATGGGCACGATCTTTGCGGCCAATACCTGGGCTTTGCCGGTCAGCACAACCCACATTCTGAGTTCCGGCGTGGCTGGCACCATGACCGCCAATGGCAGCGGCCTGCGCTTTGCCACTGTGCGCAACATAGCCGCCGGCTGGGTTTGCACGCTGCCCGCCGCGGCGCTGCTTTCCGGCACGCTTTATTGGCTCTTCCGCGCCATTTCTTAAGGAACAAAAGGATTTCGCCACGCCCCTTGAGGGCGAAAGCTTTCCTCGGGTTGCGCTGCGCTCCACCCGGGGCTATTTCCCATCACCCCTCTGGGGTGAATTTTGACGCATCTCATTCAATCTGGATTCATTTGGGAGATCATGGCCAGCGGCTGGTTGCGGTCGGTTCTGAGCGTGGGCACGGCCGCCAGAAGGCTTCGTGTGTAAACATGCGTTGGCCGGGTCAATATCTGCTCGGCAGGACCAGTTTCGACCACCTCACCCCGACGCATCACGGCGACCCGGCCAGCCACCTGGCCAACCACAGCTAAATCATGGGAAATAAAGAGCATGGCCAGACCGTGCTGCTGCTGCAACTCACGCAACAGCGCCAACACCTGAGCCTGCACGGTCACGTCCAGTGCAGTGGTCGGCTCGTCGGCAATCAGCAGCCGCGGCCGGTTGATGAGGGCCATGGCAATCAGAATCCGCTGCCTCTGCCCGCCGGAAAACTGATGCGGATAATCGCCGTAGCGCCGCGCAGACTCTGGAATGGAAACTGACTCCAGCGCGGCAATCGCCCTCTGCTTCGCCTCGCGACCCGTCAATGAGGGAAGATGCGCTTCAGCAGCCTCAGCGACTTGGCGGCCAATGGTCATCACCGGATTCAGCGCAGTCATCGGCTCCTGAAAGATCATGGCGATCTCCCGTCCTCGCAACCGGCGGAGTTGGCTTGCAGGTTGCCGCAACAGGTCGATGAAGGCGGAATCCCGCGCATTGCTCCCGCACCAAAGAATCTGCCCCGCAATCCGAGCGGAGGGTTCCAGTAGGCCGAGAATCGCCAGCGCGGTCACGCTTTTGCCCGATCCCGATTCTCCCACCAACCCCAGCACCTCACCCTCATCCAAGCGCAGATTCACATGGCGCACCGCCGCCGCCGCGCCAAAATGAATGTGCAAATTGCGAATCTCCAGAAGGGAAGCCATGAAGCCATCCTAGTGCATCGGGATGGCGAAAATCTGGCCTAGCCTCGGCAAGGGGTCTTCCTGTTTTATTGAAGTGACCAAAATCTACCCACAAATTGTGCAAAGGTTTACACATCATCCTTTGGAAATACCAAAAACAAAAGATTTAAGGACGATTATTTTGGCGTTGAGATTGCTATATCTGGGGAGTTGAACCGAGACGTGGCGCTGTGGTAACCGATGATTGAATTACCTCCGGGGATTGCGCCCCTCTTGTCATGCGTTTCAACAGCTCGCTGTGGTTTGAGCAAATTCTCCATCTTTGCTTTGTTTTGGAGACTGGATGGTTAGGTTTGTATCATCCTGCCGGCCATTCGTTGAGAAGGGATTTCATGAACAGCAATTTACAAACAGTGATCGACCGACGCGAGAGGCAGCGTTTCGGGATCAGCGCGCCACTTACAGTATTTGCTGGACAGGATGAAATCTCCGGATTCACGCGGGATTTGAGCAACCGGGGTGTATATTTTTATCTGGACACGAACAACGCTGCTCCCCTTGGTGAGGATTTTGAATTTCTGGTTGAGTTGCCGCCGGAGATCACTCTTTCCACCTGCTGCTCAATTCGATGTCAGGGCCGTATCGTCCGCACGGACGACACATCCCGGCAAATGACCGGAATTGCGGCGGAGATTCTTCATTATTCGATTCAGCGGGAGGCGGCTTGCGTCTGAGAGGAAGGCCAGCCTGACTTTATAGTTTGCGCATTCCGAGTACGCGGTGATCGGCCAACCAGTTTTTACGTACGTAGACGAGCCGGTTATTACTGTCTGGATCAGTAGGCAGCAGGAAGAAGCCCGGATCCACCAGATAGCGTATCGAGTTATAAACGATTCCCTCCATCACTTCGCCATCCCGGAATTGCAGCCGCATCCAGATTCCATGAACGATGGGAGCGCGGGAGTGAAAGTTGAGAATCTCGTGCTTTGAGTCTCCCTCGAAACTATTGACATAGAAGACGGCCTTGATTTCATCTGCTGAAATTTCCTCGACAGCATTTGACCCGAGACTGCGAACCCGGAAGCTCTCCGGTGATCCGTGTGGGGCGTGGCTCAGCATCTCTTCGACGGTGCTCCAAGCCGGCGAATCAAGGTAGCCTTTGATCGTCCGGTCTCCGAATTGGATGACCACCTTCTCGGAGCGTGGTGAATCGAAGCCTGGAATGGGCTGCATCATATTTTCATTCTCTGGTTTGGGTTGGCGGTCTTCTGCGGTGGAAACAGATTGTATTGCTTGATCTTGTAAAGCAAGGCCTTGTAACTGATCTGCAGTTCGCTTGCAGCCGCCTTTCGATTCCATCCGGTACCTTCCAAAGCTCTAATAATGGCCGCGGATTCGGCGCCACCCTTCAAATTCCGTACCAGATGCTTCAGGCTTCCGCCGCCTGCGGCCTCATCCTCGCTGACCGCCGAAAGATCGGCGCTGGGTTGGGGAAGCAGCTCATTGATGATCGCGCGCTCGTCGTTCAGAATCAAGTAGCGCTTGACCGTATTCTCCAGTTCACGAAGATTGCCCGGCCAAAAATAGCTGCAAAATGCCTGTATAAGCAATGGAGATATCGGCAAGGGTTCGCGTTCATATTTCGCGGCAACCTTACGCATGAAGTGTGCGGCTAGAATAGGAATCTCCTCAATGCGCTCGCGCAGTGGAGGCATCTTCAGCGTAAAGCCATTCAAACGATAGTAGAGATCTTCGCGGAAGGTCTTTTGAGCAATCGCCGCTTTGATGTCGATATTGGTGGCGGCGATTACGCGCACATCGACCTTAACGCTAGTACGGCTGCCCAGGCGGGAGAAACTGCCGTCCTGAAGAACCTGTAAGAGCTTGGCTTGCAGGACAGCGGGCATTTCGCCGATCTCATCCAGGAAGATGGTTCCATTGTTGCAGATTTCAAACTTGCCCGGTTTGGATTTGACCGCCCCAGTAAATGCGCCGGGCTCATAGCCGAAGAGTTCACTCTCCAACAGATCCGCCGGCATCGCTGCGCAATTCACCTTCATAAAGCTGCGCTGGCTTCGGGCCGACATCTTGTGGATGAAGAGCGTGGCAACTTCCTTGCCGGTGCCGCTCTCTCCCAAAATCAGGACAGGGATGTCCGCGCGCGCCACCAAGCGGCACTGGGACTCGATCTCTTTCATGCGCTTGCAGGCCCTGACAAAGGAGGTGTTTTCGTCCAGAGGGATCTCCTTGCTCTCATCCTCTTCTTCGGCTGTCTGGCGTCGCGCTTTCTGGAGGCACTGCTCCACGGCTTGGTCGATGTCAGCCTTCCCGAAAGGCTTGAGGATCACGTCCTCGGCACCCATGCGTGTGGCCGCCACAACCTCTTTCAATTCGGCGGAACAGGCCAGCAGAATCACGGGAAGAGTTGGCTGGGAAGCTAGGATCTTGGTCAGCAGCTCGAACGCACTCTCTCCGGCGTTCTCCTCATCAATGTGCCAATCCATCAGGATCAATTCGGGAGCGGTAGATTCGTTCAGAGATTGCAACAGGTCCGCCGCCTCAGTAAAGAGGCTCAAGCGGAAGCGGTCCGAGAGAATGCGCTCCAGGTATTTCAGGATCGCGGGATCTGGGTCAAGCGCCGCGATGAGAGGGTTACGTTTATTCCTCGTCTTCAAAGTCGCTCCCGATGGCATACTCACGATCCTTGGTCAACTTGTTGCAGCCCCACCGCGCAATGAAAGCGGCTTCCTCATCTGAAGAGTAGGACAAGGAGAATAGAGACCATGATGAAATTGCAGAGGAGCGCAGAATAATCTCTGTAGGCAAGTAGATCAAGACACGTAAATAGGAGGAAATTGCCCCCTTGCCGACAGCGAGCAAACACACGCCACATCATCATCATAGTACCATTGAAAGTGGTAATTGATTTGCCTCAATATGCAATAATTTTCATATACTGTGGTGCGAAGAGGCAAAAGAGAAAAATGAGAATTAAGAAAGTACTACTAAACGAATGATTGAGTTACGCGAATGAGGCACTGGGTTACCAGCCACTTGAATATGTTTGGCCGTCAAGTTGCTAGCAGAAATAAAAGATCATCGTACGGACTTCAAACCTGGATGAGTCATGCCACAGCCGCGTTCTAATGTGACAGACGAATTGCGCGAATTACCTCCAATCGAGGTGGTATTCGGGCAATCGCCGCTGATGGCAGCGGCTCGCGAAAAGCTGGAGCGGGTTGCTGAGACCACTGTTCCAGTGCTGGTTCAAGGAGAAAGCGGAACCGGCAAGGAGATTTTCGCCAAATTATTGCATACGTACTCGAATCGCTCAACGGGTGCCTGGATTAAAGTCGCCTGCCCAGCGATTCCGCATTCCCTGATCGAGTCGGAACTCTTTGGATATGAAAAGGGCGCCTTCACCGGAGCATATGCAACCAAACGCGGCCGCGTAGAACTGGCGCAGATGGGAACCCTTTTTCTGGATGAGATCGGCGACCTGGATCTGTCCGTGCAGGCCAAGCTGCTGCAGATGCTTCAGGATGGAAGTTTCATGCGGGTTGGAGGCCAGGAGTCGAGAAGAGTCAATCTCCGTCTGGTCTCCGCCGCCAGCCAAGACCTTCGAAAACAGACCGAGAATGGCAGCTTTCGGCTGGATTTCTTTTTTCGCATTAATGCGGTAACCATCAACCTGCCGCCTCTTCGCCAGAGGACAGAAGATTTGCCCATGCTGATCGACTACTTCCTGAATCGTCACGGAAAGGTCTTTCATCGCGTTGTCAAACCTCTTTCGTGCGAGATCACGCGCTTGATGCAGCGCTACGAATGGCCTGGGAACATCCGCCAGTTGGAGAACATGATTCGCAGCTACATACTGATCGGAAGCGAAGAAGCACTGGCTTCTGAACTGGTTCCTGCCCTCCCGTCCCACCCAGCCCTACTGAACACGGAGATCGATCTCTCTAGCCCCATCTCGCTGAAAGAGATCACCAAGGCGGCCACGCAGGATCTGGAGCGGCAGATCATTCTGAAGGTTCTGGAGGCCAATGGCTGGAGCCGCCGTAAGACCGCTAAGTGGCTCAACATCAGCTACCGGTCGCTTCTTTACAAATTGCAGGATGCGCAAGATCGCGGGTTTGTCGGCCCGCCGCCGTCCAATTGACCTTCTTCTTCCTACATCCAGCCGCGCAACTTGTAGTAGGCAATTTTTACCGATTCTGTCGTCATCGTTTCAAAGGCCGGAAAGCGCCCACGCCATTGTTCAGTTGCGTGGAGCATATCTGGCACGGCCATGGGCGCGGCTTCGATCTTCAGCTTGCGGAAGACGGCGAGCGCGCGCAGCATATGAAAGTCGCTGGTGAGAAGAACTTTTCTGCTGGGCATGCTCTGCATCAGGCGCGCCGTTTCGAGAGCATTTTCACGGGTGCTGGTCGAAGGCTTCTCGATGACAAACGCTTCGCGGGGAATGCCTAGGGCAAGGAGATAGTTGATGATGCCCGGATCGCCGGTTCCGCAAATCGCGATTTTCTTGAAACCGCCGGTCTGCCAGGCAGCCAACGCCTGCCTCGCCCGCCAGTAAGAGGAGTAAGAGATGCCGCCATATTCGTTGTCCGCCGCAGAGCTGAGCAGGATGAGCACGTCGCCTTTAGGCTGCTGGATCGGGCCGGCGTAGGCTTCTGCCCACCAAGTGACGATGGGGGTAAAGGAAACGAAGACCACCAGGAAGCCAAGAACAGCCAAAAGGCGGAAGAGGATTCGGGAGACTTTGCGCAGCGTATTCAATTGATTTCACCTTATTGTTTATCTACAAGCGGTAGAATGACTTCCAACAACTCATCCGCGACTGTCTTCCAGCTTCGGCTACCGTGCGCAGAGATCATCTCAGCCTTCCAACTTCTGTCCAGCACCGACGCTAGAGCCTGCGCCAACGCACCGGAATCCTGTGGCGGTACCAGCTCTCCACAGGCGGGGCTGAGAATCTCCGGAATCCCACCGACTCTGGTGGCAACGACTGGGCGGCCGCAGGCAAGCGCCTCCAGCACAACATTGGGACAGCCCTCCATGTAGCTTGGCAGCGTGACCAGATCAGACGCCGCCATCCAAACGGCTACATCGTCAAAGGCGCAAGCTGGCAGCATGTGGATAGATTTCGTCGCGCTCAGTGCCTGAATTGCATTTTCTATGATTGCACGGTCCGGTCCCTCGCCGATCATATACACTTGTAAATCGGGATGGATTGACCGAAGAAGTGGCGTAGCTTCAACCAGTTCCCGCAATCCCTTCTTCACGTCCATGCGCCCGATGTAAACAACGGTCTTGGCCTCCGGGCTGAGTCCAAGCTTGCGGCGGGCCTCCAGGCGGTCCATGGGATGAAAGACCAAAAGCTCACAGCCGTTAACAACGGCGCGGGTCGTCTGTGGCGGCGCACCCATCGAGATTGCCTTGCCGCAAAGATCGCTGCTGACGGTGACGATGGAATCGGCATCGCGCAGTACCCTGCGCGTCAGCAGGGCAGAGATGGGATCGCCGATGCGATTGATATCCGATCCGATGCTCATCGCAACGATGGGAATCTGGAGAGATTTGGCAATTTTGAGCGCGGCATAGCCATCTGGATAAAGATAGAAACTGAAGATCAGATCGGGGGCGAAGGCGCGCACGTGCGGAAGCAGAGCACGGGCAGCCAGCCACCCGTTGACTGGCCGGGAGAGTACGGGCAAAGCGGGAAAGTCGTAGTAGCTCGCCTTCACATCCGATGGGCTAAAGGAGGGGTCCAGCCGGTCATAGCTTCTGCTGCGCGGCCTCAGGATCGAGGGATACTGCGCATTCGGGTAGAAGACCCGCACATCGGCTTTGCGGGCCAGCACGCGTAGCGTCTGATAGGCTGACCGCCCCTGCCAGGGCTCAACGGAACTGGGAAAATAGCGAGTGACGACCGCAATTTTGAGCATAACGATCCCTCAACTCCTACGGCCGCGGCAATGGTGACGATGGCGGCGCGACCACAAATGTGCGGCGCAATCCCTCGGCAACGCCAATGCGAGGTACCCATCCCAACTGCTTTTGCGCGACGCTCTGATCGAAGTTGGAAAGCGGGCTGATCGAGCGAATCCGATACCTGGACAGAGGTACTTGGCGCTTGAGAATGCGCCCCAGCATCTCGATTCCGATGGCAGCGGTCATCAGCACAACTTTAGGGACGTAACTGGCCTTGATCTCCGGCTTGGCCGCCTGCGCCATGCGGATGAAATCGCGTTGCGTAACCTGCGCTGGATCAACCAGATTCACCAAAAGACCCTGCGCGCCGGGCTGTGAAGAGCCGAGCAAGAGCGCATCCACGACATCGTCCACGTAGACGAGCGGCAGCGGCAGTAAACCGCTTCCCACAACAATCCAGCGGCCCAACATTCCAAAGCTGCCAGCCGGACTGCTCGGTTCGACTCCAGGACCAAAGATGACGCCAGGGCGGATCACGCATACGGGCAAGCCCTGCTCCCTGGCTGCCGACCTCACAATGCGCTCCGCTTCCAGCTTGGTCTGCGTATAAGCGCCGCGCAGTTCGGCTCGTGGCTCCTGCGGCCAGTCCTCAGTCACCGTGGCGGCGTGGAGTTGAGCGTGCTCCAGCACACTCAATGAACTGACGTAGACCACGCGCTCGACGCGATGCTTCAAGCACGCATCAATTACATTGCGTGTGCCCACGACCGTGCCGCGCTGAAAGTCGGCTGGCCAGCCCTTCATCGCCGCTCCCACATGAAAGACCTTGGCCACTCCGGCCACCAGAATATCGACGTACTCCGGATCGCCCAGATCTCCGGCAACGTAATCGACTCCAGAAAGCGGCTCTTTCGGGATGCGGCGCACACCGGCGCGCACATTCAGCCCCTCTTCAACCAGCCTACGCACCAAAGCTCTGCCCAGAAAACCGCCTGCGCCTGTCACGAGCACGTTAGCCGGCGGATGGGCCCTCAACTGCTCCTGGCGGAGCGCGTCCCGCTGTTTGTCGGCCTCCGCGCAGGCCGGAGCCATGGCACTCACCAGCCTCAGGCCCTCTTCCGGCGTGACCGGAGTCGGCCCGCCATGCTCCAGCTCAGCGTAGTACTCGCGAATATTCTGATGTATTCCCGGCGCTCCAGGCAGGCGTTTGGTGATAAACCGCAGAACATTGCGCGGAACTTCGTAAAGGCTCACGGCGGCGTTACGCATGGCGCAGATGACGGGAGAAGCGAACTTCGGCCCCGGAAGCAGCTTGGTCACGTAACAGGTTTGCAGGAAGCAATCGATATGGATGACGCCGCGGGTTCCGTGGACTATGACTTGGCTGCGGATGGGGCGCACATTCCAAGAGAGATAGAGACGAGCTTCCCCTCGTTCGCAACTCACCTTGGCCGTCCACTCGTCGAAGAGGAGATTGGAGTCGAGGCCCGTGGAGCGGAAGTCGATCTGCGCCGAGTTGAGCGGACCGAGGAATGCCTCGGCGATGGCCAAGCCATGGATGCCGATGTCCTGAAAGGGGTAAGAGCCTTTGCGGTAGTGCGGCGGGAGCTTGCCGCCACCCGGCCAAGCCGGATAATCGGAGCTGCGCTGAAAGTCGATCGAGAGGACCTCGCCGATGGTCCGGGAGCGAGCGATTTGGACGCCGCGCAGAATGATCGGGTCGAGGCGCGCGGAGTGAACCAGGCCCAGGGTGCGTCCGCTGGCTTGGGCGGCCGCGATCATTTGCCTGCATTGCTCCGGGGTCTCGGCCATCGGCTTTTCCACCAGTACATGAGCGCCTGCCTGCAAGGCTTGAATGGCAAGTGGAGCGTGAAAGACGGGCGGCGTGAGCACATGAACTACATCGACGCCCGCAGCCAGCAACTCGTCAACGCTTCCATATGCATTGGGCAGAGCGAATGTCTTGGCAACGGCCTGCGCCTTGGACAGATCAAGATCGGCGATGCCAACGACTTGAACGGAGGAAAGCGACTTGAGTGCGCGCAGATGGTGGGCGCTGACATAACCGGCGCCAATGATTCCAACTCTAAAGATTGTCATGGCAGAGGCTCAAATCAATCCGGGATTCGATGCAGGTTGGAGGAATCAGCATAGTGAAATCATACATCTGCTCAGGAATGCAAGCGATTGCTTTCAAGGATCGCTTCAAACTCGCGGCTGGCGGCATCCCATGAATATTTGCTCCGCATCTTTTCCAGACCATTGTCCGCAATGAAGCGCCGAGCCGAATCATCCGTAAGCAGACGAACACAAGCAGCCGCAAGGCTGGCGGGATCATCTTCAATGACAATGTCTGCGTCCTTCTCGTAGCTCAAGCCTTCAGCGCCCACCGTTGTGGAAACAACCGGCACACCCGCAGCCATGCACTCATAGATCTTCAATCGGGTTCCTGAGCCGATGCGGATAGGCACGATGGAAATCTTCGATCCCCAAAGATAAGGCCGCACATCCTCTACCGTACCGCTGACGGTAACACCCGTCCACCCTTGCACTGCCTTGAGCACGCGCGCGTCGGGCGAGCGGCCGGCGATCATGAATGTGGCACTGGGCAACTGAGCCCGAATCAAGGGAAAGACTTCTGCAAGATAATATTCGACCGCATCCACATTGGGAAGGGAATCCATCGATCCGCAAAAGACAATATCCGATACGGGAAAATCACCCGCGCGGGGCGCGAAATACTCCACGTTGGTGCCTGTTGAAATACTGGAGACGGATTCGATCCCATACAGGAATTTGAATTTGCGGGCATCAATTTCGGAGACCGCAACCACGTGCTTCGCAGTCCGGCATATCTTTCCCTCATAGGCTTTCATCTTGGCAAGCTGCGTCTTGAAAAAGAGATTCTTGAGGGAACCGCTGTTCTGCTCAACGTGCCGTTCCCAAATCGTTGTAACCACATCGTGCTGGAAAAGTACGCACTGGCTTATATCCGACAGGTTTTCAGCCGAGAAGAGAAAATCACAGACGATGGCATCGTAATGTTCTGCGGCAATCCAGGCATCGATCATCTGCCGGAGTTTCTTAGAGGCGTAGCGAAAGACAGCCATTGGCTGAGGATGGATAAAACTGGCCGCCAGTTGCGGCAGAATCCCCATCGTTCTTCTGCCGGGAGCGGAATGCTCGGCGAAAAAATGGCGGCTGGAGTACTCCACGCTCCTCGCTGGACCCTCGGTATTGCGAGGATCGTTGAGCGCCGCGAAGTGAATCTCATGGCGCTTGTTTAACTCCGTCAGCATTCCAAGGGTGCGGATCTGCGCGCCGCGATCAGTAGGATGCAGAAAAAACGGGCAGACCCATAGAATTTTCATTGCTGCGGAGTCCCTCCTCGGCTGAGGCGATGGTAGAGGCAAAGCTTCCATCGGCCTCGCGATTCCTATGATAGACTACCTCCGAGGATCACCAGGAAACGTGATGGAGAGCAAGCGCAGCGTGATTGTTGTCGGATTGGGATACGTGGGCTGCGTGAGCGCCGCGTGTTTTTCCGAAATTGGGCACAGTGTTTTCGGGGTTGACCGCGACATGAATAAAGTCGAGGCGATCCGCAAGGCGCAATCGCCCTTTTTTGAGTCCGGGCTGGAGCTTCTGATCCGGAAAAACGTCGCCGAGGGACGCCTCAGCGCAGGGATTCTTGATGAAGAAGCTCTCGCCGCAGCGGATGTGGTCATGCTCTGCGTCGGCACGCCTTCTCTCGCCAATGGAAATATTGACCTCAGCCATCTGCGGCGCGTCTGCGACGAGATTGCCGGGGTGCTACGGCCTCGGAGCAAACGCCTGATCGTCACCGTGCGCAGCACCGTCTTTCCGGGTACCTGCGAGAGCCTTTTACAGACCGTCTTTGCCCACCGTGAGGATGTCGATATCGTCTCCAACCCCGAGTTCCTCCGCGAAGGCACGGCCGTCAAAGACTTCATGGAGCCGTCTCTGCTGGTCGTCGGTGGAAGTTCGGAAGAGGCGGCGCGGGCCGTTGCTGGACTTTATACAGGCCTGCCCGGCGAGGTTTCCGTGGTCTCCCTGCGTACCGCCGAGATGATCAAGTATACCTGCAACGCATTTCATGCCATCAAGATAGGATTTGCAAATGAGATCGGGTCGCTGGCCTCCAGCCTCGGCGTCAACCCCGAACAGGTTATGGCCACCATGTGCCTGGATACGCGGCTGAATATCTCTCCGGCCTATCTCAAGCCCGGCTTCGCCTTTGGCGGATCCTGCCTGCCCAAAGACTTGCGTGCCTTGACCTTCCGCGCTTCGAGGCTGGACCTGAAGCTGCCGTTGCTCGAATCCGTATTGTCTTCCAACGACGAACACCTGAGAAGAAGCATTCATCAGGTTCTCGAGCTGCCAGGCAAACGAATTGGCATCTACGGCCTGGCCTTCAAAGAGGGTACCGACGATCTGCGCGAAAGCCCGGTGATCACGATCATCGAACATTTGATCGGGAAGGGAAGGCAACTGCGCATTTTCGACCCGCACATTCAGCTTGATGAGATCTACGGCAGCAATCTCAGCTTTGTCGTCTCCGCGCTGCCGCATATTGGCCGGCTGCTGATGCACTCGCTCGATGAGCTGATCTCATCGTCCGACACGCTGGTGATTGCGCAGAAGCCGACGCCCGCGGCATGGGATCAAATGACAGCCAGCGGCTTGGCTATCCTCGATCTAACGAAGCTTGAGGTCAGGGCTTCGATGACAACAGGGCCCCTTGCAAAACTTTAATTTGCCTTCAAGTTTAGATTCCAAATATATTTACAGGAACTTTCAGGATCGACTGAAATATCCAGCCACACTTTACGAGAAAGAACTTTCAACAACAAATGCGCTTAACCCGCGTCCCGCGCGCCGAAGTCGAGATCGTCAAACCTGCGCCACTTGTAAATCACGATCGATAGGATCCAGCTTGCGGCAAAGAGCCCAATGATGCAGTAGCCCAGCACGCCGAAGTTATCATTCAGCTTGCCTACCCACTTCCAGACGCCAGTGGTGAGATGCAACTCCGCCGCCAGCAGCCCCAGCGCTTCAATGCCGCCGACCGCCAGCGCCACCACCACCGAGACCGAGGTAATGGTGATGTTGTAGTAGAGCTTGCGAATGGGCTTCACGTAGGCCCAGCCGTAGGCGCCTAGCATCAGCACATTATCGGTCGAATCCACCAGCGACATGCCGGCTGCAAAGAGTACCGGGAAGACCAGCACCGCCGAGAGCGAAAGCCCTTTGGAGGCTTCGGCGGCGCTCAGGCCAAGCAGGCCAATCTCGGTTGCGGTGTCAAAGCCCAAACCAAAGAGTATGCCCAGCGGATACATGTGCCAACTGCATTGGATCAGGTTGAACATGGGACGGAAGAGCCGCGCCAAAAAACCGCGATTGCCGAGCAGCAGATCAAAGTCCTCATCGACATAAGGCTCGCCCCGGCGCACACGCTGGAAGCTGCGGTAGACCGAATGAAGAACAATCAGATTTACCAGGGCGATGGCAAAGAGAAAAAGCGTGGAGACCAGCGTGCCGATGACCCCGCCGATGGCCCGCACGCCGTCAATGCGATGCTGAAGAGCCAGTGTGGAGGCGGCGATGGCGATGGATCCGACGACAACGATGGTCGAGTGGCCCAGCGAAAACATCAGCCCCACGGCGACCGGACGCTTGCCCTGCTGCATCAGCTTGCGCGTAACGTTGTCGATGGCCGCGATGTGGTCGGCGTCCACGGCGTGGCGGAGGCCAAAGCTGTAGGCCAGAAAGGCCGTGCCCAGCAGCACCGGAAAGTGATGAAAGGCCGCAAAGGCCCAGCCCCATGCCGCCAGATTGAAGCCGATCAGCAAGGCGTATAGCGCGATGATCTTGGCCTTGGTGCTGCCTGGTTCGTCGCCCGGTTGGTCCCGGAGCAAAACCCGCAATAAGAAGTTCATCCGGTTCCTCTTGGGTAGCGCGCAAAGGCTGCGATCAGGTCGCAATCCCGTAGCACGTATTTTAAAAATGTATCACACGTGGAGTTGGCGGGCGTCCTCGGCGCTTGGTTCCGACGCGGCGACTGTCGCACCAAGCCCCCGCGCTGGTACACTTCCCTGTCAGAGGATTACTGCAATCCTTCGGAGGCACACCTTGTCCGACTTTCAACCTTTTGTTCCCGCCAGCGACAACCGCCCGGAGTTTACCTTTCGCGCCATCCTGCTCGGCTCCTTCTTCGGCATCATCTTTGGGGCTGTCACCGTTTATGTCGGCCTGAGGGCCGGACTGACGGTTGCCGCTTCGATTCCCATCGCGGTGCTGTCGATCAGCATTCTGCGCGCCTTTGGCCGGGCCTCCATTCTGGAGAACATCATTGTCCAGACCGCGGGCAACGCCGGCCAGTCCATTGCCGCAGGGGTTATCTTTACGCTGCCCGCGCTGATCTTTCTGGGCTTCGATCTGGAGTATGCGCGCATCTTCATGCTGGCGTTGATCGGAGGCTTTCTGGGCGTTCTCTTTATGGTGCCGTTGCGCAAGCAGTTGATTGTGGATGAGCACAAGAGTCTGAAGTTCCCTGAAGGAACGGCCTGCGCCGATGTGCTGATTGCCGGCGAAAAAGGCGGTTCGTTTGCCAGCCGGGTCTTCTTTGGCCTGGGCCTGGGCGCACTTTACACCTTCTTTCAGAACGAAAACCTCTTCGGCGCATGGCCGGGAACGCCGGAGTTCCGGCCGGACTTTGGACCCAACCACGTTCTTAAAGGATCGTCGATCAAGGCCGACGCGACCAGCGAATACCTGGGCGTGGGCTACATCATCGGACCCAAGACGGCGGGCGTGATGTTTGCCGGCGGTGTGCTCAGTTGGCTGGTGCTGATGCCGCTGATCTACTTCTTCGGCAAGGCGTTGCCTGGTCCGGTCTACCCTGGCACAGTGCCGATTGCGCAGATGGGCCCCAGCGACCTGTGGATCACCTATATCCGTCCCATGGGCGCAGGCGCGGTGGCCGCCGCCGGACTCATCACTCTGCTCAAAACGCTGCCCACCATCATCAGCGCGCTGGTCTCAGGTTTCAAGCTCATGCACAAAGGCAAGGACGCCGCGGCCGCCAAGCCCATTCGCACCGAGGATGATTTCTCCATGGGCACGGCGATGATCGGCTCCGCGCTGCTTGTCGTGCTGATGTTCTTCTTCCTCTACTTCAAGCCGGTTCCGGGAACGCACCTCGGACCAATTGAAAACCTGGCCGCGTCCTTGCTCATCGTCTTCTTCGGCTTCCTTTTTGTCACCGTCAGCTCGCGCATCGTCGGCCTGATCGGCTCCTCAGCCAACCCCATCAGCGGCATGACAATTGCAACCTTAATGGCCACATCGGCGATCTTCCTCGTCTCCGGCTGGGTTGCTCCTGCCTTCGGAGCGCTGGCCATCACCATCGGAGGTGTGGTCTGCATCGCCTCGGCCGAGGCTGGCGACACCTCGCAGGACCTCAAGACCGGCTTTCTGGTCGGCTCCACGCCGCGCAAACAGCGCTGGGCCTTTCTGATCGGCATTGTGATCTCCACTCTAGCCATCGGTCTTGTCCTCCAGAAGATGAACACGGTGTTCACGGAATTTCATGAGGCACCGCAGGCATGGGATCTCTCGGTTTCGCACTCCGGCGTCGCGGAGCAATTGAATCCCGAGGGACTGATCGACCGGATTCCGGTGATCGGCACAGACAAGAAGACCACGATGCACGCCAAAAGCGAGTACATTGTGCTGAACGCGCTCGGCTCCTCGGAGCTTGCTGACGGCAAGTACCTTTATTCCCCGGTTAGCAAGCGAATCGAAGTGCAGTGGATTCCCGGCATCGGCAGTGAGAAAATTGCCGCGCCTCAGGCCCGCCTGATGGCCACGGTGATCAGCGGCATACTGAGCCGCAAGCTGCCTTGGGGACTTGTGCTTCTGGGCGTTTCCATTGTTTTCACCATCGAGCTGTTGGGCATTCGCTCGCTGGCCTTCGCCGTGGGCGCGTATCTTTCCATCGGCACCACGCTGGCCATCTTTGCGGGTGGCCTTATGCGCTGGCTGGTAGACGCGGCGGTAAAAAAGGCCGGCGGTGACCCTGACGCCGAGGGTGACGTCTCGCCCGGCTCACTCTTTGCCAGCGGCCTGATCGCGGCCGGCGGCATTGCCGGACTGGTTGGTGTGGGTCTCAAGGGCTACGCAATGACGGTTCATCCCGACAATCCGCTCATCCCCATTCACTTCCACATCACCGATGATCCACTGGTTCTCGGTGCTGGCCTTTGCGATGCTGGCCGGTTCACTGTATTACTTCGCGCGCAAGCCGCTGAAGAAATAGGCGTTCCCTCTTACTGCTCCGGCGGCGTGGGCGGCTCTGGAATCGGAGAAAAGCTCTCGCCGTTGCTCTCCGTCGAGGTCGAGGAGATTGCCGTACCTGGGCAGGCGGGCGCTTCCTTGTTCACGATCTCATAGTTTGGTGGCGGCTGAAAGAGAGCGGCATCCGGCTCGGCTTGGGTGAAGTTCACCAGTTCTTTATTCATGTTGCCCGCGTGGGGGTCGTTGGTGAGTTGGCGCACGACGAGACCGGTCAAGCCGGGCGCGATGGCCCTCCACTCCTCGGATGTGCGCTGCATCGGCGCATCGTTGCCGATCTTTCCCGCTGGTATTGTAGTGATGGTCCGGTAGCCGCGCGCCTCCACGCCTTCGATGGTCTCGGTTCCAAGATCTTCCATTTCAGGCCGCTGCATTAAAGGCGCTGAAAAATGAACGGGAGCCGTTGTGGTCGGCGCGCAGGAGGAAAGCGCCGCACCCGGTGCGGGCATTGCCATGACCGTCACTTTCTGCCCCGGAACCGTCCAACTGCTATTCGTGTGCGCCACGGGATCATTGACACTGATATGCGTTACCGGAGTCTGTTCGTCCGAAAGGGGAACGATGGTCGAAGAAGACATGCGGCGGCCTTGCGCATCAACGGCAACCACCTCAGAAGATTCATGGGTGATTGTGCTACCGTTGGCCAGCGTTCTCGTATGCGTGACTTTGTACTTCGCTGTGTAGGGCAAGCGCACCATATGCGGATGGGCCATCTCCACTCTGGTACGGCCCCGCTCAACCTGACTCGCCAACGGCAGCGCCATCCCGGCCACCGCAACCAGCGTCAACACTCCACAGATGCTTCCGCGCATAATTCACCTCGAACGCACAATTCTGCAACACACTCAGTCTGACGGCAAAAAGTTGGCAAAGCAATCACGGAATAGAAATTTATTCCACCAAAGCCAGCAACACCCTCACATTGCGCTCCTCGTCTCCCGGAGCGTCGACTGGAGTCTCAGCGATGAAGGCTGCGTGGGCAAAGCGAGGATCATTGAGCAGGCGGCGGAAGGGCTCCAGCCCCATGGTGCCTTTGCCGATCTGTTCATGACGGTCGAGCTTGGAGCCGCGCGCGGCCTTAGCGTCATTCATGTGCCAGACACGAACGGCCTCATAGCTGACCGTCGTAGCGACCTGCCGCATCGTCTCTTCAAAGCCTTCAGGGGTGACCAGGTCGTAGCCGGCGACATGGGTGTGGCAGGTGTCCAGGCAGACGCCCATCGGTGCCGAGGGCCGAAGCCGCTCGACCAACTCGGCGACCTGCTCGAAGCTGCCACCCAGCGAGAACTCGGAGCCGGCGGTATTTTCGATGAGGATATGAAACGGTGTTCCCTGCCAGGCGAGGCCGTCGATGGCGCGGCTGATGGAATCGGCGGCGAGACGGAGGCCCTCGTCGCGGGTGAGTCCCTTCCACGAGCCGGGATGCAGCACCAGAAACTCCGCGCCGAGGGCGAGCGCCCGCTCAATCTCGCCACGAAAGGCGACGACGCTCTTTTCGCGCACTTCGTCGGTCTGGCTACAGAGGTTGACCAGGTAGCTGGTGTGGATGACCAGCGGGCCGACGTCGAGCTTGGCGCGCTGCTCACGCATACGGAGAGCCTGTTTGGGGTCCACTTTGGGTGCGCGCCACATACGCGGGCTAGAGGAGAAGATTTGAAAGGTATTGGCGCCAATCGCCCTTGCCTGCTCGACGGCGTTCGAGGCCCCGCCGGTGGTGCCGAGATGGATGCCGATGCGCTTTGCCATAGGATCAGTTTATTCGATGACTTGGACGTGCCTTGGATGCGCAAATTGCATTCAGGCGAAGTCGAGAATGGTTTCCAGCCGGTCAACTCAGCATAGGCTTTGCTCTCCGTGCAAGCGCTTGCAAGTGTATTCAAAAAACGCGTAAAAGAAGCGGTTTTTGACTCAAATCGACGCTTATTGGGCTGAAATAAGGGCATTTTTCGAGGTTCAATATTACCATTCAGTTAACATTACTAAAAATCATCTTACTGATTTCAGGTTAGTTAGAAATATTTTGAATCACTGAAACTGTGCTTCACAGTGAGAAGGGGGTGGGTATCAGGATGACTTTTGGGGTCGGCGCGTGTTTCAGGGAGCTGAGAGCGAGTTGCACGGCATACAAATGTTTTCATGACATTGGACAATGGTCAGGGATCGGCCCGCTTTTGATTCTTTTTCATTGTGCGACGGGGGGCAGTAATTATCTGCAAATTTCTGCGGCGCAGGCTGTTGGGAGATCAGAATCGATCCAGGAAGCAGTAAGGCCATTGCAAAACACTTGCAGGAGATCATGGCAACTACGTTACCGCGCGATACACTCTTCTTGTCATGATTTCCAAGCCGAAACCCGCTGGTATCCCCGCCCATCTTCGCCCGGAGGGCCTTGCCTTCCTCCGCAGTCTCGCCCGCCACAACGACCGCGCGTGGTTCACACCGCGCAAGGCAGTTTTTGAGGCCGAACTGAAAGAGCCAATGCTGGCCATTATTCGCACGGTCACAAGCGCGATGGAGAGCTTTGCTCCCAGCTTCATCCGCCCAGCGGAAAAGTGCCTTTTCCGCATCTATCGCGATACACGCTTCAGCGCGGACAAGAAGCCTTACAAGACGCATGTCGCCGCCTGGTGGTCGTATCAAGGGCTGGAGAAGACCAGCGGCGCGGGCTACTACTTCCACATTGACGCCAAAGAAGTCGTCATCGCCGCCGGAGCCTATATGCCCGAGAAGGATCAGTTGGCCGCCATCCGCCATTGGCTTCTGGACCACCATACTGAATTCCGAAGGGTTCTGCGGACGGCAGCCCTTAGAAAGGCATTTTCCGAGTTCGAAGGCAACGCATTGACTCGTCCGCCCAAGGGCTTTCCCAAAGTGCATCCGGCGCTCGACCTGATTCAATGCCGCCAGTGGGGATTGAGCACCACGCTGCCTTCGACAGCAGCCCTCGAACCGGGCTTTGCCGCCGAAGTTGTTCGCCACTTTCGGCTGGCCGCGCCGGTTGTGGATGCGCTGAATGCGCCGATCGCAGCGGCCCTCGCTCCTCGTAAAAAAGTGCTCTTCGGACTGAATTGAACTTCAGGTACCCAGCCTGGATTCGGTACGAAAACTGTCCAGCCAGCGGCACGGGCCCGTCGTCTGTCACAGAGCTTTTCGTCGTGGAAAACCCGGACAATACCGGAAAATCTATGCAAAAACCGCGAAAAATCCACAAAACACCTACAAAAACCAAAGAAAAGTGTGGAAAACGCTGAATTTTTATTGACAACGTACCCCTAAAAGTCGCATTGTAACGAACGACGGGGTTTTTAGCCCGCATGAATACAGGGGTTTTGTGCAGGATTGCCATGCTCCTTCCATGCGGAATGCGCCCTGCGAATCAAGCCCACGCACCACCGGCGCGCCCCAGGGCCCGCCTAAAAAGGAGAGCAACACAATGGCAACTGGATTGACCAAAACCGCCCTGATTCGGCTTCTGGCCGAGAAACTGGAACTGACCAACAAGCAAGTCGCAGCTTTCTTTGAAGTTCAGGCGGAGACCGCCGTCAAGGAAACCAAGAAGAATGGCGTTTTCGTAATCCCCGGCATCGGCCGCTTGGTGAAGGCGGAGCGCAAGGCCCGCATCGGCCGTAACCCCCAAACCGGCGCGGCTATCAAGATCAAGGCCAAGACCGTCGTCAAGTTCCGCGTAGCCAAGGCCGCCAAGGACGTCATCGCCCCGGTCAAGAAGTAATTTCCCCGCAAGAGCGGAATCGAAATAAATCCCTGGACTGAGGACAGCTAAGGGGGAGGAGCCGGTTGGCTTCTCCCCCTTTGGCCTTTCAGGTGTCTTGCACGCAGCCTTACTCTGCCGCTCGTGCCGGGCGGCCAGCGCCAAGCACGAAAGCCCGCGCCACTAGCGAAATCCCAAAGCAAATCACAATAACCTTTTCCATGAGCCGGAAGTTGTAGCTCCAGGAAAATACGGCCATGGCAAGGAAGACGCCGATAGGCGAGAGCTCCGAGACGATGGCGCGGAGCCATTGCGGCTGATGGACAGCGGGTGGCAGAGTGGCCCGCAGGCGGGGAATCAGCCGCGGGACGGTGCGCAGATATTCCTGGTAAGGCTGACCGAGTTCGCCGGACAAATACGCTTCTTCGCCCAACGTCAGCCGCAGCAAAAAGACAGGAACCGCAATCAGGACAAAGAGTGCGCCGGCCGGAGGCATGAGGAATGCCAAGGAAGCCGTTATCGCCCACAAGCCTATATAAAGAGGATTGCGCACATAGCGATAGGGGCCGCTGGCAATGAGTGCGTCCGCTTTCATGTGGCCGAGCTGCATTGTCGCGGGCTCAAGATACGCTGTGCCCCAGACGCGGAAAACCACGCCCTTGGCGGCGATCAATGCCGCCAGAACAATCGTCATTGGCATCGCTGCCGGGAAGGAAAGAAGGCCATGACGGCTGACTTCGAGCGGTAGAACCATCATCAGCGGGAAGCGAGGCCCGAGGCCCCTGCTCCCGATCCATGGAACATAAAATCCCAGTGTAATGATGACCGCCATAATGGCCGTGCGCAGGCGAAACTCGATTTTTGATGCTTTCATGCATTGCTCCCGTTTGCAGGTGTCAGCACTCTTGCCGACAGTTCGAGCTGGCATCTGCGCAGGTTCAAGAATTCCGCCTGCGGCGCTGTTGCGTGAAAAGGGGCGCGGTTCAGTAGATCAGCTTGAGGGAGAACTGTATCTGCCGCGAGTTACCGGCGGTTTTGCTAATCTCGCCAAAGCCGGTGTTGCTAAGAATCTTGCCGCTGGCCTGGTTCACTTGCAGAATGTTTGATGGCAGGCCCATGTTGACGATATTGAAGAGGTTGAACAACTCTGATCGGAATTGCAGACTATAGCGTTCTACTCCGCTGGCGCGTCGGCCAAACGGCGTGTCCTTGATGAAGGCAAAATCGAAGTTATAAAAGGCCGGGCCTCGGAAGGTGTTGCGCCCCAGTGTGCCGAAACGGCCTTGATTGGGTCCGGTTCCCACTGGCAGATGAACAGGAATGGAAAAGAAGTCCACTCCGTTGTCGCCGCCCATGCCGAAGTAATCCAGGCGCACCTTGCGCGCGGTGGAGAGGTGCGGCTGGGCGATCTGGTCGGGCCGGTCTACGCCATTCGAGCCAGCGCCGGTCTGCTGAATGCCGCTGAAGACCGTGAACGGCGAACCCGAACTGATGCTGGAGATGCTGAGAAACTCCCATCCATCCGTGAGTTTTTTACTGATGGAATGCAGAAAACCTGCGCTTTCCAGATGAAGATCCTGGGCCGCGCTGAGGCCGAAGCCGTGGCTGACATCAAACGAAGACGGGCCTTTTTCCGCGTGGGTGTCAAAGGGATTCTGCGGAAAGCCGGTCAAGGCCTGGCTAGTGTCGTCCAGCGACTTGCTCCAAGTGTAGCTGGCCTGAATGCCCGGCCCGCCGTGGCTCACCGTGCCGGAAAGAGAAGTTTGCAGCGCGTGATAGGTCGAATGGGCTGTTGCGGCGATGATATTTTCCACGCCAAATCCGCCGGTCACGTTTCCATTGGCGTCGAAGGTAGTGTGCGTCGCAAAGGCCGGGCTGGCTCCCGCATAGGCATTGGGAAAGGTGGTGCGCGGCAGCTTTACGGCTGCCGTGCCCACGTAACTCGCGTCCGCAGTGAGGTTGCCACACTTGCGCTCGACGCCCGCCGTCCAAGTGTAGAGTGTTGCATTGCCAAAGCCGCGGTCGATGCCGCTGAGGTTCAGGTCGCTCACGACATGGCCCTTGGTCAGCGCGGCCACATCCTGCTCGTAACGATTCACATCCATCACAGTATTGGGCGCGATGTTTTTAGTGGCTCCAGCGAGGATGTTGACTCCATCAGGCGTGTAGGCCTGGGGTAGTTGCGCGGGAGTGAGCTGGAAGCCGTAATGGATGGGCGCTACGGATGCGGAGATCAGCCGCGGATAAACCGCGAAGGGCGTGGAGCCGGTAAGAAAGTTGTCTTGCCAGATGTTGGGAGGGATCAACATAATGCTGCCACCGGCATGAGCAGAAATCTTCTTGCTTACCTGCCAGGTCGCCTGAAGGCGCGGCTCCCAGGCATTCCAGTTCGTCTGGTAGCCGGGTTGCGGATTAATCACAAACTGCTGCACACCGTTGATGGTGAGAAAACTGGAAGTGCGGTGGGCGCGCTCGGTGATTGGCGTGTAAAGATCCCATCGGATACCGTAATCGAGCGTGAAGTGGCTACTCGCCTTCCATGTGTCTTGCAGATAGAAACTTACATTGTTGCGGTTGATGGCCGCGGGGCCCATATGCTGACCACCGGAGATCCCCGGCGGCGCGATGGCCACGGTATAGACGAAAGGGCTGCCGGAGAGAAAACTCGAAAGCGTATCAGGAAGCAGGTCACCGGGATGGATGTCATGCGTTCCGCTCTGCGAGGGGATAGATTCCCTAGCATAGGCAGCCCCGCCGCCAAAGTCATATTCGCCATTGGGGCTCATGCCGAAGTAGGTTGTGTCACGGTTCAGACGCGCCTCAAGACCGGATTTGAAGACATGATGAGCCGTGGTAAAGGAGATATTCTGCCGGCCTTGAAAGAGGTTTCCGTAGGCCTGCATCACCGATCCGCCTGCGGAGTTGAAGGCCTCATAGAGGCCGTCGTTGAACTTAACCGCTGGATCGGTGGTATTGGGCGTGGGAAAACCCGGCGTTGAGCGCGTAACGCTGACAGAAAACTCGGCGATCAGACGAGGAGAGAAACTGCGCGTATAGTTTACGACCAGATTGCGCTGGCGGTCGATGTATTGGATGCCGAAGGAGGGGTCAATCGCCGTCTGGTCTGGATTGGTGGTAGGCCCGGTGAGATTATCCAGATTGAAGCGCACAAAGAACTGGTCTTTGCTTGAGAATCTATGGTCAATGCGCACCGAAAACTGGTCTGCGTCGGTGGCCACTTTGGACGCGGTGGCATAGGTTCGGACACCGAATGATCCTGCCACATCGTTAGGTAACGGGTAACGTGTGAGTACCGCCGCAATTCCGGGATCAACGGGAACGGTCAGCGTATCCGTGGAGCCGTCGGGATAAGTAACTGTATCCAAGCCGGTTCTCTCTGTTACCGTCGGCACCGGCATCACCTGCGTGGTGCCTAGCACCTGCCGGAAGCCCTGGTACTGCACGAAATAGAAGGTTCGTTTGTGGCCATCATAAACGTGGGGGACAAAGACCGGGCCGCCGTTGGTGAAGCCAAACTCATTGCGCCGGAAGGGTGGAAGGCGCCCCGGATAGGCAGGCGTAGGATGGTCGAAGTAATTGCGTGCGTCAAAGGCGGAGTTGCGCACAAACTCGAAGACTGAGCCGTGAAAGCCGCTGGCCCCGGTGCGCGTGTGGATGTTGGTGAAGCCCGCCGCACCGCGCCCGATCTCCGCCGGCATCCAGCCGGAGCTGGAGTCGATACTTTCCACCGCGTCCACGTTGAAGTTGGTGAAGGTTGCGCCTCCCATCTCCGGGTCACTGATGTCCGCGCCGTCCATCGCGAAGGTCGCCTCCACGCCGCGCTGCCCATTGATTGCAAATTGCGCCGTGAAGTTGGTTGCGCCGTTGGTGTCCGTCATGGTTCCCGCGGCCAGTAGCAGCAGCGTGCTGAAATCGCGCTTGTTCAGCGGCAGCTCGCTCACCGCCTGGCTGGAAAGCTCCTCGCCGCCTGTTGCCGCCGGATTCTTGAAAGCGGCCACGGTGAGTTCTCCGCGGCCAGAGAGTGTGATCAAGACCGAGGGATTGGCGGCGCCCAACCCTTGAGCAGCCAAGTTGATCGGCAGCGCATAATCGACCTTCCGGCCTTTCAACTCAACCGAAAGCCGATACAGTCCCGGTGATAGATTCATCAAGCGGAAGCCACCATCGGCGCCGGTGACCGCTTCGGCGGAGGCGTCGTTTGAGGCTAGACGAACCGTTGCCGCCGTAATGGGCGCTCCGGCGGTGTTGCGCACAACTCCCTGCCAAATAGCAGACGCCGGCTGTTGCGCCCAAACTCCCACTTCGACTAGAATCCAAACTACAATCAACAAAATCTTCGCACGTAGCATTGGTTTGGATTATATCCTTGCGCCAAGCGAAAACTTTCACCTTCAGACCGTCAGGCGGTTCGTTTGTAGTTTTTCCTTCCCGCTTTAGCATCTACACTTATCTCAGCCCATGACTCTCTCCACCTCCACTACCGACACCATTGCCGCCGTCTCCACGCCGCCGGGGCGCGGGGGCATCGGCATTGTGCGCTTGAGCGGTCCAGAAGCCGTGTCCATCGCCACGCAGCTCGTCCGACTGCGTCAGCCGCTCGAGCATGGCCGGGCGCGGCTGGCCGATGTCCTCGATGAGGATGCCGCTGGCCGCATCGATGAGGCACTGGTCACCTTCTTTGGCGCGCCCAACTCCTATACCGCCGAGGATCTGGTCGAGATTGCCGCGCACGGCTCGCCAGTGGTGCTGGAGTTGCTGCTCGCCCGCGCCTTGGCCCTAGGCGGGCGGCTGGCCGAGCCTGGCGAGTTCACGCAGCGCGCCTTTCTCTCAGGCAAGCTCGACCTCACTCAGGCCGAGGCCGTTCGCGATCTAATAGATGCGCAGACGCTCACCCAGGCCCGTCAAGCCGCCAGCCAGATGGGTGGAGCGCTCAGCCGCCGTGTTGCGCCGGTCAAGCAATCGCTCGTCGAGCTGATCGCCCTGCTTGAAGCCGGCATCGACTTTGCGGAGGACGACCTGGAGGTCACGCCGCAGGCTGAGATTGCCCACCGCATCGACGAGCTGACGCTTCCACTTTTGGCTCTTGAAACCTCCTTCGCCCGCGGACGCATCGTTCACGACGGGCTGACGCTGGCGATTGTCGGCCGCCCCAATGCCGGAAAGAGCTCGCTCTTCAACCGCCTCATTGAGCGCGACCGAGCCATTGTGGCCGCCACCCCCGGAACCACTCGCGACACCGTCACCGAGCGCATCTCGCTCGAGGGCATTCCACTGGAGCTGGTGGACACCGCCGGATTGCGCGAGGCTGCTGAAGAGGTCGAGAGGTTGGGCATTCATCGCAGCCGCGAGGCGATGGCCGACGCAGCACTGGTGCTGATCGTCCTGGACGCTACCGAGCCCCTGAACGACGAGGAGCGACGGCTGCTGGCCGCCGTCGAGAATCGCCCTGCCATCGTCGTCGTCAACAAGTGCGATCTACTGGGTGCCCCATCCATTCCGCGTGCTATGTGGAATGGGTGGGAGACGACCAACTCTATCGCCACCTCGGCGCTCACCGGCGAAGGCATTCCCGCGCTGCGCGACCGCATTCTGGCGCTGGCCACCGGCGGCGCAGCAGCCGAGCCGGGGATGCTCACCAGCCTGCGCCACAAGAAGGCCATCGCCACAGCGATTGAGGCTCTTGTCGAAGCCGGATCTGCAAACGCCGCCGGAATCCCTCACGAGATGATTCTGCTGGACCTGTATCGCGCCCTCTGGGCACTTGACTCCCTTACCGGCCAGACAACTTCGGAGGACATTCTTAATTTGATCTTTTCCACCTTCTGCATCGGGAAATAATCTGACTTGACAGGACGAGGTGGAACGTTTGGGTTCAGCGTTGCCGCAGCTCATTACCAACGGACGGGCAGCCGTAATCAGGCAATTTTTTTGATTTAACCTTAGAATCCTTTCATGACCGATCCCAACATTGCTGTTACAAGACTTCTTATCGACGTGGTCCTGCCCAACCTGAAGACAGTGCAGGTGAGCCAGACCGAGCAGATCGCCGCCAATGACCGGCTGGAGAATGCGATCGAAGAACTTCGCCTGCATCTAGAGTCGCAGTTCGCCCACCTTACAGCACAGTTGACGGCCTGCCGCGCGGAGTTGGCAGCTACGCAGGCGATGCTCAACGCGAACCAGGCGCATCGCGGGATGATGACTCCGGACCGCCCCACGCTGATTCACTAAGGCCGCTCTGCAATAATGCACGGTATGCGGACCGTGCTAACTGCAGAGCGGCTTTGGGATGGAATCCGGCTGATCGACTCACCCCTGGTTGAGATCGAAGACGGGCGGATTGCGTCGATCTCCAGCCGCCTGACGAATGGGCTTCCCCTTGAGGCGAGCGTCGTCAATTTTCCGGGCGCAACGCTCGCCCCGGCTTTCTTCGACATCCACATTCACGGAGCGATGGGCCACGACGTGATGGAGGCCACTCCGCAGGCGCTCGAGGCCATGGGCCATTTTCTGGCCGCTCACGGCACAGGCCGCTTTCTGGCGACCACCGTGACTGCACCGCTGGAAGCGACTTTGCGCTCGCTCTCCGAGCTGGCGAAGCTGCTTAACCGCCCGCCGATTCCGGGCCAGGCGCGCGCCGCCGGCATTCATCTGGAAGGCCCATTTCTCTCGCACACAAAACGTGGCGTCCAGCCGCCGGAGCATCTGCTTGCCCCTGACATCGCTACCTTTGACCGACTCTTCGAGGCCGCTGAGGGACAGATCCGGCTGATGACTTTAGCTCCAGAACTTCCCGGAGCGGTTGAACTGACAGCGCATGCCACGGGGCGCGGAGTGCGCGTCTCGCTGGGCCACTCGAATGCCACTGCGGAAGAGACGCAAGCAGCGATCAACGCCGGAGCCGTCAGCGCGACGCATACCTTTAATGCCATGCGCGCGCTGACGGCTCGCGAGCCGGGGATTCTGGGTGCGGTCTTGACTGCGGATGCGCTCTTCGCCGAGCTAATCTGCGACGGCATCCATGTTGCGCCGGAGATGGTGAAGCTCTTCTGGCGTGTTAAAGGCGCACAGTGCTCGATTCTGGTGACCGACGCGATGAGTGCGGCGGGAATGCCGGATGGTGAGTACCGCTTGGGTGAGTTTGCGGTTCAAGTTGCGGACGGCCGCGCCATGGCCAACGGCGTTCTGGCGGGAAGCGTTCTCACGCTGGAGCGCGCGCTGACCAACTTTATGCACTTTTCCGGCGCTCCGCTGGAGCAGGCGTTGCGGCTGGTTACGGTCAATCCAGCGGCGATGCTGGGGCTCGGCGAGTGTGTCGGTTCGGTTGCCGTTGGCCAGCCAGCCAATCTCGTCGCCGTGGATCGTGCGGGAAGACTGATCGGCTCGTTCGTTCACGGTAGCGCAGTCGCTTGAAGAGAAAGCGTTTCTTCTATTTCCTAGCAGTGACAGAAGGCGAACAAAAAGGAAACGCACCCCCCGGGGGGGGGTACATTTATTAGGGGAATTTTTGCCGAAGACGAGGCTTTTTCTCTCGTCCTTTTCATAGTATGGATGAACGATGAATAATTTTCTGCATGGTTTTTTAGAGAATTTAGTTGCGATGGAAGGCTGATCGTCCGATGAAGGGCCTCAGCATACGCGTCCCGGAAGACGTGATCGACGACCGGAAAGAGAGTGCGCCGTCGCTCGGCTTCAGCGGATCTCAACCGTTGATGCGCGCAACCGTCGGCCAAGGCCTGCGCAAAGACCTGGCGCGGCTGGAGAGTTCGCAGTTTCAGGCGCTCACCGAAAGCCTGCGCAAAGACGGCATCGACGATCAGATTATCTCCGCCGTTCTCGCCGAAGCGCAGTGGAAAACAGCGTAGACAGTTTCCCATGGGTTATAGTGATTCTTCGGGGCTGATGAGAGGGTCCCAGCCTTAGAATGATTCCATTGAGCATGGGAAGATTGAATACTCATTGAATTGTCCAGTACTTCAGGTTATAGTGAATTCAACATTTAAGGCTGAATCGAGACATGAAGATGCTGAAAATTTGGATCACCGTCGTGGGGTTTTCCGGAATCCTATCCATTGCTGTTGCCGCACAGGTGACGGAAACCCAATCCATAATACCCAATACAGCTTCGGTGAGTGCGGAGGAACATTTGCAGCTAGTTCCAGGAGTACCACACATTTTCCTGCTCACATTTGATCATCCCCCAAGTTGCGCCCATCCTCCATGCATTGATATCGAGGGCCGGGCCAGAATTCACTACAGCTTCCGAAAAGTCAAAGGGGACACTTCATTGTGGTATATTTACCCCGATAATCCGTATGATATTCTGAATGACCAACCAGTTGAATTGCACAACAATCAGACGAAATACGAGTTGCCATTAACGATTAATGAGACGACATCACCCGGCATATGGAAACTTAATAACGTTACTATTGAATGGAAACGCAAATCGTGGGCTCCACCAGAATCAATTCCAATCTTAATTCGAGATAACGTTACTTTTGAAATCCCTCACGGCCCTCAAATAACGGCTAGAATTCAATCTCCAACTAGTGTTAGGGCAGGACAGACACTCAAGTTCAAAATCTATATAGATGGATATCCTGACGGATTACGCCAAGGTTGTTTATTCAATCTTTCGGGATATCTCAGTCCAGTTAATCCGAAAGGGCAGACAAATCAAAGCCACGATGTTCCTCCTCCAATTGGTTGGAAAAGTATAGTGATCAGACCAGACCAGCGTTCATACGAAATGTCAGCCGATTTTAATTCTGATATTCCGGGCGGACCTTGGGAAGGTGTAGTACTAATTCGGGGAGACATAGATGAAACTGGCGTAAATTCTTTTTCCCAAGCTGAGTTTAAAATGGCAGAATGTCATAGTAGTGTTCCAAAGTTACGTACAGAAGATACCCAATTCTCATTCAATGTCATAGCAGCGGATGAGTCCGCAGATCCAGTGATGCCTACATCTGCCACGGTAATGGTTAATCCTTCGCAGATTGAATTACTACATTATGAAGCTGATCGCCTAAGGGCTAAAGCTGAGCAAATCAAATCACAACTTAGATCGGATAATTTAGCCGCTAACCAGTCTCTCCTCTTAAAGAACGTAAAGGAAGCCATGACCGACCTCGATAAGACTGAGACTTCCTATAAAGAAAAGGGAGATAAAAGAATAACCCCAGCGGATTCTCAAGCTATAAATATATTCTTCGATGACATTCGGTTTAGCTATCATGAGGCGCTAAAATCACTAAAAAGTAATTCTGCCCAACTATATCAAACTGAACCTCGCTTAGCACTCGTTAACTTCACCATGATTGACTCGTCACTTCATCTTGATCCTTCATCGATAAGAGCCATTAATAGCTTATTCCACGCCGCAAAAGCCTATGATATCCTCGCTTCTTCGAAATATTTAACATTCGATCTTGAAGTAACCAGCACACCAGATCATGCAAAGGTATCCTATAAACAAAGACTCGACCAAGAATTTAAAACATTGGATCATGAAACTGATACGTCTATCAAAAACCTATATCACGCAACCTACCTTATCCGATTTCAAAAGACGGGATGTGAGGAAATCGTAAAAACTTTTGAAGGGGGAGAAACCAATAGCACGAACGAACATGCTGATCTAATATGCAAGGAGCATGCACAATGAAGGTTCAGGTCAGGCAGTATTATTTGGGTTTTGTTAGCTTGTATGGGATCATGGCTGGCATACCCTTTATCCCTCCACTTCTTCACGTTTTTATGCCCGATTCGACCGCATTTGCTGAATACCTATACCCTCCGCTTGGCGATATTGAGTGGATAGCTGTTGCTGCCACAATCAGTATTCTTCTATCAACCACCTTTGTAGTCTTCACGTGCTGTCAATCAGCAAGAAAAATATACCCGGCCGTGCCTACAATCTTGACTATTGGATCGATTCTAAGTGTATGTGTCTTGATCGCTTTATACGTTCCTTATGTCAGGCATATTCCAGTCCATAGTTTAAATCTGGATGTGCCAGTGTCCATCGGCTATCAGCGAACGAATACTGCACTTCAGGCGTATCCGCAATGGAGCGATTGGGCGATGCTCCAGGACGCCGGACCACGAGAGGAGCAAATCCAAAAGCTCTGGACTCAGAGGTCAATTTGCATTGTGCGAGTACTCCTTTGGTTCTTCCATACTCTGACTCTAACTTGTTTCATCTCTGTTGTAAGCCTTGCTGTTTACCAAGACGCTGCAGAGAAAGTTCCGATTGGATCAGAAGATCCTAAAACCGCAGCCCAATGATTTATATCGTTCAGGCATTTTTGCCTAAAGCCTGTTGTTTCGCAGGGGCTAAAGCCCGCAACGTTAATGGCTCTTTACGGCACGACTGAAGTCGTGCCCTGTTACAAAACCGGCCTGTTAACGAGTTTTTCGCAGCCATTGACGTCGTGCCCTGACGCTTTTGGGCGGGCTATCGGGTTTTTTCACAGTCGAAGAAAGAGTAACCGCAGGTCCTTCGACTCCCTGCGCTCCGCTTCGGTCGCTCAGGATGACAGTGTGGGAGAGGAATGTGCTTCGTCGCTCGGATGACAGTGTGTGGGAGGGATGCGCTTCGGTTGCTTAGGATGGCGGAGTGTGAGCGGAATGCGCTTCGGTCGCTCAGGATGACAGAGTGTGAGCGGAATGCGATGCGGTTGCTCAGGATGACAATGTGTGAGAGAAGTGCGCTTCGGTTGCTCAAGATGACAATGTGTGAGAGAAGTGCGCTTCGGTTGCTCAAGATGACAGAGTGTGAGCGGAATGCGCTTGGATCGCTCAGGCCAGCACGGTGTTGTCGATCAGGCGCGTGACGCCTACCCAGGCAGCCACGGCGAAGAGGGTTCCCGGCGCGGCGGCTTCTATCGGCTCCAGAGTGCCCCAGTTCACGAGTTTGATATAGTCGATGCGCACCTCTGGCTCGGTGGCAAAGACTCGTTGCGCGGCTTCGATCAGCCTTTGGGCGCTGCGCTCGCCCGCCGCCGCAAGCGCCTCCACCTGCCGCACCGCTCGGCTCAAGACAAGCGCGCGGGCACGCTCTTCCGGACTCAGATTGATGTTGCGCGAGCTGAGCGCCAGGCCATCGGCCTCACGCACTATCGGGCAGACGACTAGCTCGGCAGGCAGGCGCAGATCGGCAACCATGCAGCGCAGCACGGCAACCTGTGCGGCGTCCTTTTGCCCGAAGAAGGCCTGGTCGGCCTCCGCGGCAATCAGCAGCTTGGCGACGACCGTTGCCACGCCGCGAAAATGTCCGGGCCGGGAGCACCCGTCGAGACGATCACTGAGCCCAGTCACTTCCACAAAGGTCGCCGCACCGTTGGGATAGAGTTCTTCCACCGAAGGAGCAAAGACCGCCGTCGCTCCTTCTGCTTCGGCCAGCAGGCAGTCCGCCTCAAAGGTGCGCGGATAGCGGGCATAGTCCTCGTTCGGGCCGAATTGGGTAGGGTTGACGAAGATGCTGACGCAGACCACCGAACACGACTGGCGCGCCGCGCGGATCAGCGAAGCGTGCCCGGCATGCAGCGCGCCCATGGTGGGAACAAGGCCAATTGTTTTGCCCGCGCGCCGTGCCTCGCGCGACCAGTGGCGAATTTCAGCAACGCTGCGCAGAAGCTCCATCAAACTCTTCTTAACTTTCTGGTGTTTTGGCTGGTATCTTCGCCTGTTTTCTCGGTCGCATCCAAGGCCCGGCGGGCCGCTTCCGGCAGGTGATAGCTCTCTTCATCCGAGGGGAAAGCGCGCCGTTCCACATCTTCGCGGTAGCTCTCAATGGCCGACCGGATTACCGCGCCGGCATCGGCATAGCGCCGCACGAATTTGGCTGCGGGTCCAAAGGCCATACCAACAAGATCGTGAAAGACCAGAATCTGCCCGTCGCACTCCGGGCCCGCGCCAATGCCAATGGTAGGAATCGGCAGCTCGGCGGTGATCCGCGCGGCCACCTCGCGCGGAACGCCTTCCAGCACGATGGCTCCCGCTCCCGCCTCGGCCAGCGCGTGCGCATCGGCTTTGAGCTGGAGCGCGGCGTCGGCGCTGCGGCCCTGCACACGATAGCCGCCCATGCGGTGAATGCTTTGCGGCGTCAGGCCGAGGTGCCCGACGACAGGAATCTCCGCGTCCGTCAGCGCTTGGACCAGCTCGATGCGCGCACCCTCGATCTTGACCGCCTCCGCGCCCGCCTCTTTCACGAAGCGGATGGCGTTCGCAACGCCTTCGCTGACCGTGCCGTGATAGCTGCCAAAGGGCATATCGGCCACCACCAGCGCGCGGCGCACCGCCCGCCGCACCGCCCGCGTATGGTGCAGCATCTCGTCCACGGTGACCGCGAGGGTGTTTTCATGGCCCAGCACGACCATGGCCAGCGAATCGCCCACCAGAATCAGGTCAATCCCCGCCTCATCGGCTATCCGGGAGCTGGCGTAATCGTAGGCGGTGAGCGCACTGATGGCCTTGCCCTGGCGCTTCATCTCGGCCAGCGCGGGCATGGTGACTTTTGTGGGGTGAATGCAGGCCGCGGAAGGGCCCGTCAGGGCGGGATTGCCTCCGCCAGGGAAGTTGGCTATGCTCACTTGACCTCCAGTGCCGCTCCGCAGACCCAGGATGCAGCCCGTTCAAAAAGAGTATACGCCCGATGGGTTGGCTGGGCGCGTCTACGCATGGATTGCTTTCTCCTTGCCCGCACAACATTGGTTGAAGATGAGTTGAACACCAAGACTGACGAGGTTGCCGGTAGTCCAGTAAAGAGAAAGGCCAGCGGCAAAACGCCACAGCATGACGCCCATGAAAACCGGCATGACGAAGAGCATCATACGGCGCTGGGTCGCGTCCATGCTGGCCTGGGGCATCGACCACTGCGCCAGAAACCCGCTGATCACAATGACAACAGGCAGGACATGCAACGGGTCCGGCGCGGCCAGGTCGAAGATCCAAAGCCAGTGAGCATACCGAAGTTCACCCGCGTTGGCCAGCATCCGATACATAGCGTAGAGCAGCGGCATGGGAATGAGTTGGAGCAGGCAGCCGCCAAACATATTGACTCCTTCCAACTTGTAAAGCGCCATGATCTCGGACTGCATCTCAGCCTGTTTAGGATCGCGCATTTTCAGGTGCGCGTACCGCTTTTTAATGCTCTCCACTTTGGGCTGAATCCGCCTCATCTTCACCGACGACCGCATGATGGCAAGCCGAAAGGGCAACAGGCAGAGGTTGATGAAGACCGTGAAGAGGACAATTGCCCAGCCCCAGCTGTTAGCACTTTCCCCTAATTTTCCATGGAGAAAACGCAGCCAACGATACAGCGGATCAGCAATGATGGATACCCAAGAATGCTGGACAGGTTGTTCCGGCTTAGTGCTCGTCGTCGGGACGATTGTCTGTGCCGTAGCAGTCGTGGAAACGCCCGGCGAGACGGATGTTTGTTGGAGGGGTTTGAAATGCTGGATGCTGAAAATGGTGAGAAGAATCAATGTAATGATCAGCAGCAAAGGACGCGCATTCGCACCGGCATTTTCGTTAGAGTCGGAGTGTTGCGCGCGCAGATTTGGATTATGAAATGTAGCCAAAGAACACCTTTTCCTTCCGGGGCAATGGCCCGGCGATCCGTTGGAGGACGAAGCAGTGCATGAACCTGAAAGTGGTTCGCGCTCATGAATCCAATTGATTTAGGAAAAGAGGGGTGGGGGACGCTGGAAGAGTGGTGTAAGGGAAGGCTCGCTGGTGCCGCCGCGCGAGGGCGCGAAGGTGTAAAGAAAACTGCGATCCGTTGCTTGCGGGAGCCAATCAAGCGGGAGCGCCTGAAGGCAGGCCGTGACCACATGGAAGACAGCCTGTGAGCCGATGACGACAAAAACCAGCAGGCAGGCCATCAACAGAAAATAGATTGACCCGCAAATCCCCGCAAAGAAGAGAGATTGATAGTATGGCAGGCAAAGCGCCAGCAGATAAAAACAGCTTTCTGCTAAAAACCGCCGCGAACTTTCAGGCTTCTTCACGTACTCTCCCTTGCAAGATCATTGTAAGGCCAATCAGAAGAGTCCATCAATTCTTCCTGCTCACCTTGCCGTTTTGTCCCTCCACGCGCCACACTGAATGCAGAATGGTTTCCCTTGTCACTTCTGGAATCGCGGCGGGAGTCGGCGCGGCGGGTGGACTGGCCTTGGCGGCGGGCGGCTGCGCGTATGCGGCTTACTGGCCCGGCTCGCAGCTCTTCGGCGCCACGCTGATCGCTCCGCCGCGTCCAGACGAACTGGCGCTCACCTTCGACGATGGCCCCAATGCAACCTGGACGCCGCGGCTTTTGGAAGTTTTGGCGCGCCATGGGATTCGCGCTAGCTTTTTCCTGGTTGGCAGCCGCGCTGAGGCCGAGCCTGCCTTGGTGCGGAGTATCGCCGCAGCTGGGCATCAGATCGGAAACCACTCCTGGAGCCATTTGAACTTGGCCTTTGCCTCCGCCCAGACGATTGAAGACGAACTGACGCGCTCGAGCCAACTGCTGGAGCAGATCACTGGCGCGCCGATCTGCTATTTTCGTCCGCCATTTGGCGCGCGGCGACCGGAGGCGTTGCGCGCGGCTCGACGCCTGGGCATGGTTCCAGTGATGTGGAACGCAATGACCTCCGACTGGAAGAACCCCTCGGCGGACGAAATTGCCCGCCGTCTCACGCGCAAGATTGACTCGCTGACCCGCCACGACCGCGCGGCCAACATCGTCCTCCACGACGGCGGCCACCTGGACCCATCCGCCAACCGCGCCCCCTCCGTTGCCGCCGCTGACCAATTGATCGCGCGCTACAAAGTGTGCCGTCGGTTTGTGACGGTGGATGCATGGGGCTAATTTAGCTCCTAGAAGTTTTCACGCCGTTGAGGCGCAATGCAGCGAATTTTAACAATTCAAATTTCGGATTTTTCTTCGCATTGCGGCTCTTTTCTGAATCTCTCGCAGCAAGAAAACCCCGCCATTCTTCCCGAATCGGGCGGTTTTCCACGCACTGTTCCATATCATGAACTGCCAAGTGCCTGATTGGCGCGGCTTTGAGAGGCCGGAAAGAAACGTCTGTGACCTTGGGCACAGGCAACTGTATACTTGAAACGATATTCGTAGTACGACGAACTAATCCCGCGCAGCGCTGTCCGATGCTGGAGGTCTGGCGCGCGCTCAGCCCGACAACAACCGCACTCATCCTGTTGAATCGCTGAGCCGTGTTCCGCCCTCCTCTCCTCCGGGCCGCCACCGCGGAAACCGAAAATACGGAGGTTTTATCCCATGACGCAGGGCGCTGTGGACAAGTCGTCTGCCAAAAAAGCAGATTCAACGTCAACTCAACACGTGTTTTTCTTCGGTGGCGGCAAGGCCGAAGGCAATGGCAAGATGAAGGATGTGCTGGGCGGCAAGGGCGCCGGATTGGCCGAGATGACCAACGTCGGATTGCCAGTGCCTCCGGGATTCACGATTCAGACGGAGGCTTGTCGCGAGTTCATGCGCGGCGCGCTTTCGCCCGCGGTGGACAGCGAGATGTACGCCGCCCTGACGCGGCTGGAAGAACTGCAAGGGCAGAAGCTGGGCGCGGGCAAGAATCCGCTGCTGGTCAGCGTTCGCTCCGGCGCCAAGTTCTCCATGCCGGGCATGATGGACACCATTCTCAACCTCGGCCTCAATGACAAGGCCGTTGAAGCCCTGGCCAAGCTAAGCGGCAATCCCCGCTTTGCCTATGACTCGTATCGCCGCCTGATCCAGATGTACGGCGACGTGGTGCTGGACGTTCCCAAGAAGAGCTTCGAGCACATCTTTGACGGCGTCAAGAAGCGCGTCAAGGTCAAGTTCGACTACGAGCTCAAGCCCGAAGCCCTGCAAGAGATCATCGCCGAGTACAAAAAGCTGATCAAAAAAGAGACCGGCAAAGAGTTCCCGCAGGATCCCAAGGAGCAGTTGGTGGGTGCCCGCAACGCCGTCTTCCGCAGTTGGATGAACGAGCGCGCCAAGACCTATCGCCGCATCAATCGCATCGATGACTGGCTCGGTACAGCGGTTAACGTGCAGGCCATGGTCTTCGGCAACCTGGGCGAGACCTCCGGCACCGGCGTCGGCTTTACCCGCAATCCCGCCACCGGCGAAAAGATCTTCTTCGGCGAGTATCTGATGAACGCGCAGGGCGAGGATGTCGTCTCCGGCGTGCGCACCCCGCTGCCCATCAGCGAGCTGGAGCGCGTGATGCCGCACTGCTACGAGCAGCTCAAGGACATCACCAGCCGCATGGAAAAGCACTACCGCGATATGCAGGACTTCGAGTTCACCATCCAGGATGGCAAGCTCTATATGCTGCAGACCCGCAACGGCAAGCGCACCGGCCTGGCCGCCGTTCGTGTGGCCATCGACATGGTCAAGGAAGGCCTGATTACGCAGGAAGAAGCCATTCACCGCGTTGAGCCAAACCAGCTGTATGACTTCCTGGTTCCCCGCCTGATCGAAAAGGGCGAGAAGATTGAAGTTCTGGCCACCGGCCTGCCGGCCTCTCCGGGCGCGGCTGTCGGACAGATCGTCTTCAGCGCTGAAGACGCAGTCAAGCAGCACGCCAGCGGCAAGTACCCGGTTATCATCCTGGTCCGCAGCGAAACCACTCCTGAGGACATCGCCGGCATGGAAGTTGCCGACGGAATCTTGACCTCGCGCGGCGGCATGACCTCCCACGCGGCGGTCGTTACCCGCGGCATGGGCAAGTGCTGCGTTGCCGGCGCAGGCGACTGCACTGTGGACGAAGCCAAGAAAGAGCTGCGCGTGAAGGGCAAGACCTTCAAGCAAGGCGATTGGATCTCTCTCGACGGCACCACCGGCCGCGTCATCAATGGCAAGCTGAAGACGCTGGACGCTCAGCCCGACGATCCCGATCTGGTCACCTTCATGAGCTGGGTCGATCCGGTTCGCCGCCTGAAGATTCGCGCCAACGCTGACATTCCTCGCGACGCCAAGAATGCCCGCCTCTTCGGAGCCGAGGGCATCGGACTCTGCCGCACCGAGCACATGTTCTTCGCGGAAGACCGCATCGAGCACATGCGCACCATGATCCTGGCCGATAATGAGAAGGATCGCCGCGCGGCGCTGAAGAAGCTCCTGCCGATGCAGCGCGCCGACTTCGCCGGCTTGTTGAAGTCGATGGAGTCGCTGCCTGTCACCATCCGCCTTTTGGATCCGCCGCTGCACGAGTTCCTGCCCAAGCGCGAGGATTTGCTGGTCGAAATCGCGCGCCTGGAAGAAACCAAGCCCCGTTCACCCAAGCTCAAGGAGCTGCGTCCGCTGCTGGCGCGCGTCGAAGAGCTGCACGAGCAGAACCCCATGCTCGGACTGCGCGGCTGCCGCCTCGGCATCGCCTTCCCGGAGATCACCGAGATGCAGGTTCGCGCCATCATTGAGGCTGCCGTTGCGGCCAAGCTGAAGGGCGCCGAGCCGCACGTCGAAATCATGATCCCGCTGGTTGGCTCCGTCGAGGAGATGCGCAATCAGGCCGTCATTGTCCGCCGCGTCGCCGAGGAGGTCTTTGCAGAAAAGAAGACCACTATCGACTTCATGGTCGGAACCATGATCGAACTGCCCCGCGCCGCCCTCACCGCCGATCAGATCGCCGAAGAGGCTGAGTTCTTCAGCTTCGGAACCAACGACCTGACGCAGACCACCTTCGGCATCAGCCGTGACGACATCAACCAGTTCCTGCCGGCGTACATGAAGGCAGGCATCTTCAAGCAGGACCCCTTCGCCACCCTGGATCAGGCGGGCGTCGGCCAACTCTTGCAGATTGCCGTCACCAAGGGCCGTAAGACCCGTCCCAACGTCAAGCTGGGCATCTGCGGCGAGCATGGCGGCGATCCCGAATCCGTCAAGTTCTGCCACAGAATTGGTCTCAACTACGTCTCCTGCTCGCCCTTCCGTCTGCTGACGGCGCGGCTGGCGGCGGCGCAGGCGGCCATCGAGGAGAAGATGAGCGGACCGGCCCACACCAACGCCTAGTCCGCTCGGTCAACCGGACCAGCAAAAACCAAGGGCGCATCCGATCAGGTTGCGCCCTTGGCGCATTTGGACAGCTATCGATTCAGCGAAAATACTACGGAAAGGATAGGGAAACTTACGGGTTGGTCATCCTCGCTCTAACAAATTGTTAGAGCCACCTCTTCAGTCTATGCACTAAACCGTAAATGCTGTAAATGCCTGCCTTGATTTGAATAGCAAAGAAAGAAAAACTCTCTGATGGCTGCTTGATCCGGTATTGCAGAATGCCCAGTCCAGAGCCAAGCCTTACTCGGCAGAAGTTGTAGCTCAAGCGGTTTTCAGCGTAAAAATCCTCGATTGCAGTTAACACGCCATTCCTTGGCCCGCCTTCATGGGTAGCATTGTAGGATGTCGAGTTGGTTCCTTCCTGGTCCGCCAGTTTGCTTTTACCCCGAAGGATTCCCTTGCGCTGATACTCGTGCCGGAACTCTGACGGAATTGTCTCCGGTTGATAATACATGTCGCGCCGCCCGTTGGGCCATTCCACATCATGGAAGAAGATCATGCCTCCAGGGCGCAGCAGACCGCCCTGCTTGATCAAGCGCAGTTCATTGAAGACGGTATACCAGTTGTGATCGCCATCGATAAGGATGCAGTCGTAAGCGCCGGAAAGATGCGGTAGCGCATCAAGGCTATTACGTTTCAGGACTGTCACCCGTTTGTCAGCAGCATACTTGAGAGCAAGATCCGCATCAAAACAGGGATCAATGATCAAATAGGAACCGATCGGAAGCTTCAGAATCTTGTCCGTGCTAACGCCGGTGCTGGCACCAATCTCGCAAAAACTCGTCCAGCTATGCTTGCGCGCAAGCGGGATAATGAAATGTTGCACATATTTTTCCATCTTCTTTTCCTTTAACAAGCTGGCTTGACCTTAGGCAATGTGAACAGGCCCCGGAATATCTGGCGCGCGCGGCGGACGCGAACTGAGTTTTCTTCCTATCTCGATGAAAGGCGACTCGAACACGTGGTATGTGATAAAGGACGCGAAGAGTGTGAGTGCTATAAAAAGCAAGGGGCCTAAAAGGATATTCCTGATCCTGAAAATCATAAAGACAAGATAAAGAATGGGAATATGAAGCAAATACAAGCCGTATGAGTACAAAGCGATTTTTTCGGCAACGAAATTGATCAGCTTATTGGCAGAGTTATGAAAAATATTGATGCCGAATCCGAGCAGCAGGCAGAATATCCATCCGATCCAGAATCGAGGCTTCCCGCCAAGGTTGGCAAGACAATAGCCAGAGAAGAGAAGCAGTAAGAACAAAGGCCAGAGCACAGAAGGTAGAAGCGCTCGGATACGATCTCGAAGCGAAAAGCAGATGACTCCACTGAGAAAGCAAGGTATGTAGGCGGCCATGTTGAGGTGGCCTCCCGATTTCAGGGCGACCAGAAATCCGAAACCGCAGAAGAAAGCGAATAAAAACCAAAGATAGAGGGCACCGCGCCTTTTCAAAGCAAGATAGTACAGGGCAGGTAATACAAGGTACATCTCGACTTCATAAGGAAGGCTCCAGAGCGGGTCGATGACGCTCACTTTTGTAATCAAGTTCTGCACGAGCAATAAGTTTGAAAAAATAACAAGCGGAGTGGCGGCTTCGGCGCCGCCCCAGGTGTTACCTGGAATGTGAAGAATTAGAACGATAATAACGCATAAGATGGACAGCGGATAGATTCGGAAGAACCGGCGGAGGTAAAAGCGCAGCGTCAATTTTTGCGCAGAACAGGCCATGCGTTCCAGGGAATACATAAGGACGAGGCTTGTATGCACAAAGAAGGCGATCACGCCCGCACGGCCGATTGAATGGGTAAAATCGATAATCAATGCATTGCTGAAGCCCGCTTGAGAGTTCATGGTTCTGACCAAATGCTCGATGAGAACGCTCGACACAGCAAAGGTGCGGAGGATATCCAGATTGGCGCTATGGCGCATAGGACACCCCCTTCAGATCCATGTCGTCATCAGGCGGACACGCAAGAATCATGTCGTTATCGCTGCTTCAAATTCTGTTTCGCGCTTTTCACAAGGATGGATTCAATCCGCCTGCGAGATGCGTCTGTGGACCGGTTAAGAAATGCCCCCGCAAGTTCCAATGGCCGATTCAAGCCGAAGAATGGCATACGATGATAGGCCATTCTTGCGAGATAGTGAGGCGGCGCGTCCATCAACACCACGTTCCCACTGCGCTTCAGCCAAAGCCCTTCAGTGAATCCTGAAGCATTGCCGCAGCAGACCGTCGACCGGCTGGCAATTTCGAGTTCAATGGGCCAACTCATCCCCTTCAAGTAAGTTGCTCGACCGGGGGGCAGGTCGAGTCCGAAATTCGGAAATTTATTGTCGGTGATTGCGCGGTTGGATTCTGTTGTGACAATCTTCATTCCGCAAACGATAAAGTGGCAGTCATGCTCGGAAGCGATGCGCTGAAACATAGTGGAATAGGACTGCACGAGTTTATCATGCGCCTTCTGCCCCAGGCTGCTGATCCCATGCTCTGCCCTTTTCTTGAATCGATAACGCCACAAGAAGGTAATCGTCGGCTTGCTCCGAACTTCTTCTGGAAGGCCGCTGGCAAGAACGACCTTATCCAACTCGCGCAATCCTAATTCACTGAGTGTTAACTTATATCTCTCTGGCGGCGGGGCCAATCTGTTTTTCCGCATGTAAACCCAGGGCAGCAGGTTGCGAGTGCGATCAAATTTTGCAAGGACACTTCCCGGAAGCTTGTTCAAGATGTCGCGATTCAACTCGCCATCGAATATTTGAAATTGCAGAAACCGCGAAATATCCGGATGATTCTCTATCTCGGTCCACAAATCAAAGACCGTGGCAAAGGACAAATCCAAGGCGCGGAAGGATTCCAGGCGGATTTTGGTCGCGGCAAACAACTTCAGTTCAACATCAGGGTGGTTTGCAGCGTAATGCTTCAAGCAAATTGCTTGCTCATAAAGGTCGCCATATGCCCCGTGAAGAATGCTGCCAAGAACGAATCGTGCCATAGTGGGTCAAGTCTATCGAAACAAGGGCGTAATTGCAACCAAGTTTCGCCTATCATACAGGGTTGTTGAAGCTGCCGAACCGGAGTATGAATGATTCAACCGCCTGATAAGTTTTTCTAAACAGGCTCGCGTTTTTGCATCAGCGCGTTGGCTGCCTGGACCATTTGCCATGCAGTAGCCCAATGAATCTCGATGCCTCGGTGTTCAGCTTCTTCAGCAAGCCAGTGGAATAGGTTGCCGAGGTTGCCGTTGAGCAGCGGCTCTGAATTTCGCTCCTGCGCTCCGTGGGTGTAGAGCTTCAGAAAGAGATCCTCACCGATCCGGGGAGCGAGATCGAACCACCGGCGCACCCGCGAAGCTGTCGCCAGATCATAACCGGCCAGCTCCCCAGTCTCTATGCGGGGCATGAGGCGTTCGCCAAACCGAATGCCGAATGGTCCGGTGATCATCAGCAGATCGCCGCACCGGCCGCCGCCCACCTTGGCTTCAATCCCTTGATCGAAGGAGCGAGGGCGCTGATCTGGATTGTTTGTACACCAGTAGATTTGATTGACGATTCGCCCCTGAGTCGCCGAGGGCGCCGAGGGCATGGTGAAATCGGCATAGCAGCCCAGATCGCGCAGCAGGGCGATCTCGCCGTTCAGGCCACAAAACTTGCCATCGGGCCGAGAGTTGTCCAGCGCCCAGTTGCCGTGGATGAAGCCGAAGACGGTTCGGCCCTCGTGCCGGCGCAGCAAGCCGTGATCGTCTGTGAGGCGGCGGCAGAACTCCGTCAACTTCTGAATGAAAGCGTCGCGCTGCTCGTTGTGGTGGTGAAGATGCACCTCGACGTCGCCTACGCCCAGCCGCACGATCTCGGCGATGCCGTCGAGCAGCTCGCGGCGGTATTCTTCCTGCGGATAGAAAAAGCTGTATTGGGGGCGCTGGCCGGAGGCGTCGCGGGGAGCATCCTCCGCGACGCGCGGCCACTTCTCCCGCCATTGCGCCACGCGGGCAAGAGCGGTCTCCAGCGACACGCCCATGCCCAGCGGCTCATAGTGATCCGTAATAGCAACCCATGCACGCTTTGGCTTGGTGGGATGAAGCTGCCTGCGCAGGCGATCCTTGAGGTAGGGCGCAAGCCAGATTTCCGCATGGCGGGGTAGATTCATGGAATTCATTGTACCTTTGCGCGCTGCGGCGGCAGAGGCGTGACCGGAATTGAACAGACACGGGGCGCAAATGCGACTAATATGATCTGTAGCGAAGAGGTGATACGGCATTGACAAAGGCCGGTCGCGCTTCCTTGAAGGCTCGCCGAAAGCCGCGCAGTCCATGCCCGCCAAAGAACTTCTGCAAGAAGCCAAGAAACTTCGGAAAATCAGCGACAGCCTCGAAGCTCTAGCTCATCAACATACTCCCATCACAGAGGCGCTTTCGATTCTGTCGGGAAGCGTCCGCAACTCAGCAACGCTGCTTGAGGTGCTGGTCGCGCTGCGGCTGGGGCCGCTTCCAGAGGTTGATCCGGTAATGAATTGACCTGCTCGACGCGTGAACCCTTCTAACAAACATGCGTGGACCGGGAGGTCCACTCCACAGCCGACCAGGAGGTCGGCGCTACAGTTTTATGAACAACAACGCAAACGAGGGCGGGGATTGCTCCCAGCCCTCGTTTGTGTTTGCTAGATTCTGCCGAAATCCGGCCAATGGGATTACAGCGGTTCTCCAATTGCTGTACCTAGAAACAACTGCCCTTAGGTGGCTCTTTCCTCAAGAAAAAGCCACCTTCCGAACTGTCAGTAAGGACATAAAAATTGGAGAACCGCTCTAGAGTGGCTGCACGTCAGATGCCTGCCAGCCCTTAGGCCCCTTCACTACGTTGAATTGCACGGCTTGGCCTTCCTGCAAACTCTTGAATCCGCTGGAGCTGATTGCAGAGTAGTGCACAAAGACATCTTCGCCGTTCTGGCGCGAGATGAAGCCGAAGCCCTTCGCGTCATTAAACCACTTCACAGTACCTTGTTCCATTTTGATCGTGTTTCCTGGATTGAATTGCGCTGGATGAATCGGAGCGACCACTGGCAGAATCTTGCTTGGTTGGGCGAGTGCTGCTGACGCCCGCTTCGGGTCTAACGCTGAGAGCAGTGTAGCATTCCCGCGGTCAACAGAACGTGAAAAAAGTTTCCCCAAAACCAGGAAAATTCATTTATGGCTGGCTAAGTTACTTAAATAGAATGCTTTAATTGCGTACCTTATTTGTGTTACCACTGAAGGTTACCATGCTTGACGATCCTTTCCCCCTGCTGGTCGTGTGCCCCAGTGCAACTGGAAGAACGCCGCGTTGCCCAATCGAGCGCCTGTTCCGCCTCACCCAAACTGAATTCGGAACTGCTCCGGAAAGAGGTTACGCTCTACGACAAAGACGCCAAAGGCCGCCATCGCCACATAGAAAATCACCGGGATGGCGCACAACGCGATGTTTCGCAACACCCCGTAATGCAAGCGAAAAAGAAGCAGGATCCAGGCCAGAATAAAGAAGAGAGTCAACGCGGCGTACCAGAAGAACGGATTCCATCCCAATAGGACGGCCATCTTCGTCTCATCCATTCCCGGAGCCCGATGCAGCACCAGCAACTGCCGCCAATCAGTGCCATAGAGAATCACTCTGTCCAGGCTCATAATCACCGCTAGTGGAAAGGCTACAGACAGCCACTTCCCGCGATAGATTAGCAGCAGGGCCACACAACAGATCAGTTGCGTGAACAGCGGCCCCCCAGAGACGCCCAGGAACCGTTCAGCTTGACCAGGCGGTAGAATTTCACGCGCGTAGGACATCGTCGCAGGAATCCCCAGAAGACGGTACCCTAGAACATGGCCCAGTTCGTGTATCGGAATTTCAAAGAAGCCAATCACTGCCGAGATGGCCAGAAGCCAAAGCCAGCTCGAAGGCTTGTCCAGTAATTTAGCAGGCCTGTTCATGGGGGTTCCAACTTCCTAAAACGTATTTTGAAGACGTGGATCTCACTGCGTCGAGAATACGCAGATTGAACTCAAAAAGTTTCAAATATTGTTTTTTGCGCAGGTTACCGCCTAAGGCTATGGTTGCCATACTTTTTCAGATCACATGGTGGGTGGTCGGCCTATGATATGGTGAGAGATCGTTATGCACGATGACCCTGTACTTAATCTACTATCTTGCGCGACCGAACTGCTGGAAGAACAATTTGCGTCGCTTCCGGAGTTCAAAGCCACTGCCGACCCGGAGGCGATGGCACGGGTTCTTGCGGATGTGGCCCATCGACTAGGTGACAATTATCCTTACTTTCACCCTCTTTATGCAGGCCAGATGCTCAAGCCGCCGCACCCAGTGGCGCGAGCGGCATATGCTCTGGCGATGAAGATCAATCCCAACAACCATGCCCGTGACGGCGGCCGTGCCAGTTCAGAGATGGAGATTGAGGCGGTTCGCGGGATCGCCGGCATTTTTGGCTGGACGGATTATCTGGGACATTTGACTTCGAGTGGAACGCTGGCCAATCTGGAAGCGCTGTGGGTGGCGGGGCAGCTCGCGCCCGGAAAGCGGGTTGTCGGCTCCGAGCAGGCGCACTACACCCACCAGCGCATCTCCGGCGTACTCAAGCTGGAGTACACGCCGGTTGGCGTTGACCGGCGCGGACGGATGCGACTGGGCGCGCTGGAAGAGGAGCTGAAGAAAGGCGATGTGGGCACGGTTGTGGTTACGATGGGCACGACAGCTATCGGTGCGGTCGATCCGCTGGACGGGATATTGGCTCTGCGCTCGCGCTACGGCTTCCGCGTCCATATAGACGGAGCCTACGGCGGCTACTTCAAGCTGATTTCCGAATCGCTCGACGAGCAGGCGCGGCGGGCTTATGCGGTGATCAATCAGGCCGAATCCATTGTTGTCGATCCGCACAAGCACGGCCTCCAGCCCTACGGTTGCGGCTGCGTGCTATTTCGTGATCCATCGGTGGGACGCTTCTACAAGCATGATTCGCCCTACACTTACTTCACCTCGAAAGAATTGCACCTCGGCGAGATCAGCCTAGAGTGCTCGCGCGCTGGAGCCTCGGCAGTGGCTTTGTGGGCCACGCAGCAGCTTTTGCCGCCCGTGCCGGGAGGCGCGTTCGCTCAGGGCCTTGCGCGCGGCCGTTCTGCGGCCTTGAAACTTGACCGGAGGCTGAGGGATGACCGGACGGGGTGCTTTCAGCCCTTTGCCGCAGGCGCGCCGGAGCTGGATATTGTGGTGTGGAAGATCAATGCCGAGACGCCTGAGCAGTCCTCGGAGCTGGCGCAAAAAATCTTTGTGGCCTGCGCCCTTCATGATTTGCATCTGGCTCTTGTAGAATTGCCGCTGAAGTGGTTTCAGCCGGCAGATGGTTCTGAAACGGCGCACGGCGCTGGAACAGTCACTTGTCTGCGTTCGGTGCTGATGAAGCCGGAGCACGAGGCGTGGCTGGACGCAATTTGGGAACGGTTGACCGCGGCCTGCGCGGAAATTCTGGGGTAAAGGTGTAATGTGCAAATGAGCATCGTAGAAAGACTCTCGACTTCCGTGGGTGACCGAACGCAGGGCGCGAACTTGGCTGTTGCCGAAACGGTAAAAGCCAACACGAGTCTTTTGGCGGAGATAGCGGATGGATTTGATACCGCCAGTGTCAAGCTGTTGGGGGACTGCGTAGAGATTTTTACTATGGTAGCAGTCGGCCAGCCTGAGGCTGTGATTCCATATTTGCCCGCATTTCAGAAGCTCTTGCACATCAGGGATAAGCGTGTGCGATGGGAAGCAGCTCATACACTTGCCCTAACGGCCATCCACGCACCCGATGTCATCAAAAAAATGGTAGCGGACCTGGAGGAACTTGTGGCCCGTGATGAAAGCATGATTGTGCGCGGCTATGCGTTGCAAGCATTGGGGGAGTATGCAAGGTCCAAGCCGGCAGCGGCTGATTCCGTATTTATCTTTCTTCGGGAATCTTTAGGTCTATGGCAAGGCGAACATGCTCATCTTGCATTGGAAGCGCTGGGCAAAGCTGCTTTGGCAAACAAAGATTACGCCTCGGAAGTTACCGAAATTGCGTCCGGCTATGCAAACCACGAAAAGTCCAGGATGAAAAAAGCTGCCAAGACAGTGCTGAAGCAGCTCGGTGAGAAATAGAATTCAAACACGCGGGAGAAAGCCCGCAGAAACAGTGAGAAAGAAACATGGCAGCACAAGCAGTCACTCGCATCGAAAATGAAAGCGTTATCTTGCAGGTAGGCGACTGTACGGTCACCCTTCTGCCTCAGTTCGGCGGCAAGGTTGCGTCGATCCTCGTCAAGGGCCACGAACTGCTGCAAGCACCGCTCTTAGCCTACGGCCCACGCACACGAACGATGGGCTTTAATGAAGGCGACGCCAGCGGATGGGATGAGTGTTTGCCCTCGGTCTCCGGCTGCACCGTCCAAACCCCCAACGGCCCCGCGAGCGTTCCCGATCACGGCGACCTTTGGCGCGTCGAGTGGAAGGTTTTTTCCGCCGACAAAGGCTCCGTCACTCTGTGCGCCGACTGTTTCAGCCTGCCGCTCAATCTGGTCCGCGCCACAACATTGACCAGGACCGAAAATGGCTATCGCATCCAAGCCGACTATAAGCTTACGAATACCAGCGACAAGGAAACCCCTTGGGCCTGGTCCGCGCATCCCGGTTATGCGGCTGAGGAGGGCGACCTTCTTTCGCTGCCCGACTCCATCAAGGCGTTGCGCATCGAGTGGACCCGCAACGACCGCCTGGACAAGAGCACCGGCACGGCGGCCTGGCCCATTGCCAAGCTGACTGCAGGCGGCGAAACCGATCTGCGCGTTTCCTCCGAGACTCACTCAGGCGTAGGCGACAAGCTTTTTGCCGGTCCCTTGGCCGCTGCGGAGAACTGGGTTGCGCTGACCCGGCCCAAGGCCGGCGTTCGTCTGCGCGTCAGCTTTGACGCAGCCGCAACACCCTATCTCGGCCTGTGGATCTGCCAAGATGGCTATCCCGAAGGCGACGTGGCCATCAAACAGCATTGCGTGGCCATGGAACCGACGACTGCTCCGGTAGACACGCTCGCCATCACAGGCCCTTGGTCGCGGACTCTGGCCGCGGGCGCATCGTTCTCCTGGCCGATGACTCTTGATCTTGAACTGCTTTAACCCAGTGAACAGTTCACAGTTGTCAGTAAGACGGCTGTTGAGAACTAACGACTGAGAACTGCGAACTGAATTTAGGAGAGACTCACCCATGCATGATCCCGCTGTTTTACGCAAGGAACATATTGCCCGCTTCAATGCCGACCCTGCGATTTTTGTCGCTCCGGGCCGCGTTAACCTGATCGGTGAGCACACCGATTACGCCGAGGGCTTTGTCATGCCCGTCGCCATTAACTTTGCCACGCTGGCGGCGATCTCGCCCCGAACTGACGGAAAGATCGTCATCTGGGCCGAGAACTACGGCGAAGAAAGGACCTTTGACGCCTCCGCCAAGCCGACGGCGAGCAAGCACTGGAGCGACTACCCGATGGGCGTCGTTTCCATTTTGGCTGGAGAAGGCCACAAGATTCCCGGCTTCAGCCTCAGCCTGTGGGGCGATGTGCCGCTCGGCTCCGGCCTCTCCAGCTCCGCCGCGCTGGAAGTCGTTACCGCGTTGGCCGTGCTTTCGCTGATCGGCGCAGAGTATCCGCGTCCTGTCCTCGCCCGCCTCTGTCAGCGCGTCGAGAACGAGTTTGTCGGCGCCAACTGCGGCATCATGGACCAGTTCATCTCGGCCAACGGCAAGGCCAACCATGCGCTGCTGCTCGATTGCCGCGACCTGAGCTTCCGCCTCGCGCCTCTCCCTGCCGACGTGGCGCTAGTCATCGCCAACACCATGGTCAAGCACTCGATTGCCGGCGGCGACTATCCCACAAGGCGGCGCGAGTCCGAGGCCGCCTGCGCCATTATCAACGGCCATCGCGGCGGCGTGCCCTTCCTGCGCGACGCCACGCTCGACGACCTGGCCAAGTGGGGCAACGAGATGGAGCCAAAGTCCTTTCTGCGCGCCAAGCATGTCATCACCGAGGACCTGCGCACTGTGGCCGCCAGCGAGGCTCTTCTCCGGGGCGACATGAAGGAAGTGGGCCGCCTGATGGCCGAAGCGCACATCAGCTACAGCAAGGACTTCGAGGGCAGTTGCGCCGAGGCCGACCTGATGGTCGATCTGGCCAACGAGCTGCCCGGCATCATCGGCGCGCGGCTGACTGGCGGCGGCTTCGGCGGCTGCACCGTGAATTTGGTTGAACAGGACAAGGCCAAGGCCTTCGCCGAAGAGCTCGGCAAGCGCTACGAAGCCAAGACCGGCATCAAGCCGGAGATTCACATCTGCAAGGCCTCCGACGGCGCGCACCGCATCTCGTAGGCACCGGCGTGCGGCTGTTCGCTCGCAGTAGATTCGTGGTTTCCCAGGTTCCAAAAGCGGGACCTGGGGCACCCGGCTTTCGGTAGACTCACGGTGCAAATCGGCAAAACAACGGTGCCCACAGGTCGACTAAAGAACTAATTTTGTAGCACTACAGATGGACAAAAAATGAATATGGTTCGCAAAGCCGAAAAACAGAGCCTTTCAAGTGGACAAAAAGGTCGGAGACGCCGGCTTGCCAGCCTATTAAAAGCAGAAAAAAGGCTTCCGATAAGATGATTTAAGACGTTTATTGGCACCTATTGGACGGGTTTTCAGAGGCTCGAAACGGATTGGGGTCCATGGCCAGGGATCAGGGATCAGAAATGACTGCCGGTTGAGGTTCATTGTCTCCAACCCATCGCCCAGCCACCCCACGGACGAAGACCTGTCCGTGTGGACCCCGGTCGCGCGTCGGATGGGGCACCCAACTTATTGGGCAGGTCAAGAGTGGGCCACGCACACCCATTCAGGTAAACTTGTTCCAGTAAGCTACGAACGGAATTTTCATGCACCTAAGCTGGAATGAGATTCGCGCGCGTGCGGCCCGATTCGCCGAGGAGTGGAAGCACGCTCAATATGAAAAAGGTGAGACGCAAACCTTTTATAACGAGTTTTTTCAAGTTTTTGGCGTCACCCGCCGCCGGGTCGCCAGCTACGAAGAGCCCGTCAAGATTCTGGGCGAGAGGCGCGGCTTCATTGATCTATTCTGGAAGGGTGTTTTATTAGTCGAGCAGAAGAGCGCGGGACGAAATCTTGACCGCGCCAAGCAGCAGGCACTCGATTACTTCCCCGGTCTTAAAGAGCACGAACTTCCACGCTTTATTCTGGTCAGCGATTTTCAGAACTTTGAATTATACGATCTGGATGAAAACTGTGAGCCCGTCAAGTTCAAGCTCATTGACCTTCCCAAGAAGATAGAAGCTTTTACTTTTATTCTTGGTGTGCAGAAACGCACTTTCCGTGATCAAGATCCAGTTAACATCGAAGCCTCTGAGCGCATGGGCAGGCTCCACGACGCATTCAAGAACTCCGGCTACATCGGCCATGATCTTGAACGTCTGCTTGTCCGGTTGCTTTTCTGCCTCTTTGCCGACGATACGGGTATTTTTGAACCTCGAGACATCTTTTACGACCTGATCAAGGAACGGACCCAGGCAGATGGCAGTGATGTGGGCCAATGGCTGATTCAGCTTTTCGAAGTGTTGAATACTCCCATTGACCGCAGGCAACTCCGGCTTGATGAATCGCTGCAACAATTCCCTTATGTAAATGGCGAACTATTTTCGGAGCGCCTTCCCATCCCTGCGTTTGATGCGGGAATGCGGCGGCTTCTGCTGGATGTTTGTGATTTTTCCTGGGATGCGATTTCTCCGGCCATCTTTGGTTCACTCTTCCAATCGGTGATGCAATCGGATGAGCGGCGCCAATCCGGCGCGCATTACACGACCGAGAAAAACATCCTCAAAGTGATCAAGCCGCTGTTCCTCGATGAATTACTGGAAGAGTTTGAACGCCTTTGTCAGCGGCGAAATGGTGGACGGACATCGGCTTTGGTGCGCTTTCACGATAAGCTGGCAAGCCTGAAGTTTTTTGATCCGGCCTGCGGATGCGGGAACTTTCTTATCATCTCCTACCGCGAACTGCGGAGTCTGGAGATAAATCTGCTCAAGGAGATTTTTGCGGAGCAGCTCAATACTGGTCAGCGGAATATCAACGTGGCCAATCTTTCTCGCATCAATGTGGATCAGTTCTACGGCATTGAAATCGGCGAATTTCCCGCGCGCATAGCGGAAGTCGCCCTGTGGATGATGGACCATATCATGAACAGCCGGCTTTCGCTTGAGTTTGGCGACCATTATGCGCGCATTCCGATACAGGCTACTCCGCATATCCACAATGAAGATGCTCTTGAGATCGATTGGGAGACGGTGCTGCCCGCCGCGCAGTGCTCTTATCTTTTTGGAAATCCACCCTTCGGCGGTTCAAAGTATCAGAGTGAAAAACAGCGTGCCCAAGTCAAGCGCATAGCGGCCCTGGGCGGCAGCGGAGGGACTCTAGACTTTGTGACCGCGTGGTTCATTGCCGCTGGAAGATATGTTCAGGGATCAAATGCGAAGATCGGATTTGTCGCCACTAATTCTATTACGCAAGGCGAACAGGTGGCGCAGCTCTGGCCAATTTTGTTTGAACGCTTTGGGCTGGAGATTGCATTTGCGCATCGCACCTTTGCATGGGGCAGCGATGCAAGAGGGATGGCCCATGTTCACGTTGTGATTGTAGGGCTCACGCGGCGCGCTGACGAGCCGCCGACAAAGCGGCTCTTTACGTATTCCGATATTCACGACGACCCTGTGGAGAGCCTGCACCCGGCGCTTACCCCCTACCTTTTCGACGGCGCGAACCTTGCCGATCGGCACCTGGTGGTGAAAGAACGCTCGGAGCCGTTGTGCGACGTGCCATCCATGATTATCGGTTCAAAGCCTATCGACGATGGACAGTTCATCTTCAATGCCGATGAGAGGGCTGATCTTCTTCGCCAGGAGCCGGAAGCAAAACGCTACTTGCGCCCGTTTGTCGGCGCAACAGAGTTTCTTTATAACGAAAAGCGCTGGATTCTTGCCTTGGATGAGGCAGACCCTGCCGAATTGCGCTCTTTGCCTCTGGTGAAGGCGCGCATCGCAGCGGTGCGCAAATTCCGGTTGAATAGCAAAAGCTCCGGAACGCGCGAGCTGGCTGTAACTCCGACACGCTTTCACGTGACGGTAATTCCTAAGAGCCGATTTCTGGTGATCCCCAAAGTCACTTCAGAGCGAAGAAGTTACGTGCCCATCGGCTGGCTTAGACCGCCAACGATTCCAAGCGATCTGGTTTTCGTCCTCTCCGGCGCTACTCTTTGGCACTTTGGCATTCTGACCTCACAGATGCATATGTCTTGGCTTCGCCATATCGGCGGGCGGCTTGAAAGCCGTTACAGATATTCGATAGGGGTTGTCTACAACACGTTTCCGTGGCCTGACGCCGATGAAAAGCAGCGCGCCCGGATCACGAATCTCGGGCAGGGCGTTCTAAATGCCAGAGCGGAGTTTAAAGCTGCTTCTCTGGCCGATTTATACGATGTGGACACAATGTCGCCCTCCCTTGCGCGCGCCCATCGCGAGCTTGATTTGGCGGTAGATAAGCTCTATAGGCAGTCGGCCTTTTCGAGCGACCGCGAGCGCGTCGAACATCTTTTTGGATTGTATGAGCGTCTTATTATGCCTCCGCTTGCGCCGGTGATTCCGGAAGGCTCCACGCCAGCGCCAAGGAGCCGCAGGAGAAAGCAGCTATAGACTTATTCGATAGAAGTTTTTACGGTTCATTCAGAATCAGCGCGATGCGTCCGGCGATGAGTTCGCTGGGCGGCTCTCCGGAATCCACTTCGATCAAATCTACGGGATAGGCAATGTTGTGCGGGCGCAGCACCAGGCGATTGGCGACATAGTCCACATAACGCAGTGTGAGATGCGCGCCATGGCGTACTGCGTAGAGGTTCGGGCGGTTGGGGCGGTAGGGCATCAGCGAGTTGTAATGACGGTCGATCAGCGTGATTGCGTCGGGCAGCACCAGCGGATCCATCGCCGCAGCGTCCGAGGCCGGAACCCGCACCGCGACGAATCTCTGCCATGTACGGCGCGAAGCGGAGGGACGCGCGCGGATCGTCTGGAGCAATCCCGCGGGCAGATGCAGCATGCTCTGCGCCACCGAGGGGCGGATGAAAGGCTCAAAGAGCGCCGCAGCGTGAGAGACGAGAGGAACCGAACTGCTTTCGCCATCGGCCGGCAGTGCTTCACGCTGAAAGGTTGCGGGCAGCAGATCGCTGGCAGCCATATGCTGGGCAGCCAGAATCCGGTCCATGGCCTCCAGGGAAAGCTGGCGCCGGTTGTGCAGGAAATTGGACAGATGAGATTGCCCAAAGCCCGTCTGACGCGCCAGCAGTGAGACGCTGACCGTCCCCCGTTGGATTCTACGCAGCAGTTCCAGGCGGAGCCGCTCGTGCATTTGGGTAAAGTTCATCTGTGGAAAATCCGCCACCAGCAATGGGAGCCATCGGTTCCCATATTCCTCCTGCAAACCTGGGGGGTCCGAGTGGCCTTTATTCTCGGCGCTTCATCAAGAAATGGGAAGCGTCTAAGCTGAAAGCCGCTGGGGGAGATTGACGCAAGAGAAGCATCTTTCTAGATTAGTTTTACTTAATCCCGATGTGGTCTGTGGGAATTTTTTAAGAAGTGTTTCGTTGCAGCAACTTTGAAGCGGGCTTTTTTCCGCCCTTTTCAGTGGACAACGAACAATGCCGGTGGTAAGAAATTGCTTCCGGCCTGCTTCTTCCCATACCTCGAGCGCTCAGCAGAAGCGTCAGGGGAGGGCCAGACGGGATGATTCCGGGATCTGCGCGCTAGGAGCATGACAAAAAACGAGAGAATTCGGGCGGCTATCCCCTATCAGGGCACAAGAATCCTGAGCAGCCATGCCCGGTTTTTCCTGCACCGGGGAAACAGATGGATAAAGCAAATTCCCCGGGATCGAACGGGAATTGGGAGAATTCGTCATGGAATTGCGCGTGCATTTGAAAATTTGCGAGGGGTGCGGTTGTCTTTGGTACCGCGCCCAGACACAAGGGAGTGTGTACTGCAATAGCTGTGAGGAAAAACTAAAGGACTTTCCCACACCGGAGAGCCGTAAACGGCGCGGACGTCCCGCGCGCAAGACGCTGGTGCGGGTTTGGGCAGTGGCGGAAGCAGCCGGAGGTGCGGAATGAGCGCAGCCCTTCAGTTGCCAATGAGTTGGAGAGAGGTTGAACCAGCACAACCAGCGTACAAAGAGCGGAGGAAGTGGGAAGAGAGAAAGCCGGTTGCCTCGGTGGCCAAGTTAGCCGCAGAAGCGGCAGTGGCGGAGCCATTGGTTAGCCTGGGCTTCTATCGGAAGCATACGGAAAGCCTGCTGCGACGCTACCTGTATGCGTCGATGCAGGTGGGCCGGGCACCGAATATCTTGGGCGATCCTATCGCGCGGGGATGGTGCTCCAGCCGGCCGGTTCGCACCTTTGAGGATGCGGTGATCTTTGTTCTCGACGTGGAAAACTGTCTGAACAAGCTCGGATCGCTTGACCGTATGCTCATCAGCCGCATCGTGTTACAGGAGTTTACGCAGATCGAAACAGCTTCCTTGCTGGGGATGTGCGTACGCACGGTCACCTACAAGTTCCCAGCGGCGCTGGATCGGCTGACGGAAAAGCTGCTGGAATCCGGACTGCTGGTTCTGCCCGACTAGGAAAACAAGAGGATAAGGGGAGCGCGTTCAGTGAGCGCTCCCCTTTGTAGTCTGCGGATGCTACAGAATTTCTAATCGCCGCATTCATCCCTGGTGCGGGCAACTCTTGCTGTTCAGGCATTCATCGGCCACGCGCAGCCGCTCGACAGGACGGCCAGCGACCAGATGCTCGTCCACGATTTCTACGGCATCTTCCGGCCGCACAGCGCCATACCAGACCGCGTCAGGATAGACCACCACCATCGGCCCATGCTCACATTGATCCAGGCAGCCGGATTTGTTGATGCGCACACGTCCGCCAAGCCCCGCCGCCTTGGCTCTTTGTTGCAATGCGGTGTGCAGGGAACTCGTTCCATCGGCGGTGCAGGAGCGACGCGGTGCGCCCTCGGGGCGGGTGTTGCAACAGACAAAGATGTGGCGTTCAAAGGGGGGCATGAGCGATCCTCGTGTTGGGTTCATGGATTCCCATCTATTCCACACAGTGCGCGGAATAGATGGGGCACCCAAACTTGAATAAAAATTCGGAATTCCGGTATGCATTCAGAGTAACCCCTGAACCCATTTCAGAAAAGTTTCCATTATCGCGCCGCATCCCCCGCCTGCGTCTGCGAAAATAGGAATTGACTATGAGCACTGATAACCTTCTCTCCCTGAAAGACGACATGGTGGCCTTTATTGAAGGTCACGGACTGAAACGCCTGCCCGGTTACGTCACCGAAGACATCCCCTCCATCGTGTGGGAAGGCGCGGACAACCCGGACGCATGGAAAGATTTTGTAGAGATGGCCAAGCACGTTGGCGCTTCCTTTGTCACCTTCAGCGAGATGACACTGGAGGAAGATGAGCTGGACGCCCTGATCGAAGAAGCAGGGGAGATGAACTTCCCCGACGATGAGGCTACGGAACTGGTAGAGGCGCAATGGCTGCGCAAGTACGCCGGCAACGTCGGCTACATCCAACTGGGCTTCGTTCATCAGGGCATTGTCTTCCTGCATGAGAGCACCACCGAGTGGTATGAGCGCTTCCAAGAGCTTCTTGAAGATATTGAAGCCTTCCAAGAGCTCCTCCTCGAAGGCCACGACCACGAACACTGCGAAGATGAAGAGGACGAGTAGCCCTGGTGAATCAGCCGAGCGCTGAAGGCAACAGAGACTCTGGAGGCAATGCGCCGCAGTCCCCGTCGCAGAGCCCTCAGTCAGGCGAGGTTCAGAGGATCCCCCGCCAGCGTTGGAGCTTTGTTGAGCCGCATACGGCCGAGGCAGTCGCCCTAGCCAAGACAGCGCGTCTGCCGCAGGTGCTGGCTGAACTGCTGACGGCCCGCGGTGTGACGCAGCCTGCTGAGTCCTTCGCCTTTCTCAATCCAGAAATTGCTCAACTGCATAATCCATTCCTGATGCTCGGCATGGACGCAGCTGTTGCCCGCCTGGAACGAGCCATTGCCGCGCACGAGCCGGTGCTGCTCTACGGCGATTACGACGTGGACGGCACCACAGCCGTCGTGCTGCTCAAGACAGCTATCGAGATGCTCGGCGGCGTTGCCCGCTTCCATGTGCCTCACCGTCTGCGCGAGGGTTACGGCCTGCAATCGAGTGTGCTGGAAGAGGCAGCAGCCGAGGGCGTGCGACTCGTGATCACGGTGGACACAGGTATGAGAGCCTTTGCCGAGGCTGAAACTGCGCGCCGCCTGGGCCAGGACCTGATTATTACCGATCATCATCTGCTGGAGGCGAACGAGGCCGTTCCGCACGCGTTGGCCATTCTCAACCCCAATCAGCCAACCTGTCCTTATCCGGAGAAATTTCTTTGCGGCGCGGCGATTGCCATGAAGCTGGCGCAGGCGTTGCTGGAGCGGCGCGATTCGGCGCGCACCCGCGAGAAGACGCTGCCCAGCTTTCTGAAGATGGCGGCCATCGCCACTATCGCCGACGCCGTGCCGCTGAAGGGCGAAAACCGCGTCATTGCGGCATTGGGATTAAAAGAACTGCGCCGCCCCGCCGGGACAGGCTTGCGAGCACTCTTTGCCGCCGCAACCCTTGATCCCGCGGCCAAGGCCATTACCGGCTTTGATGTTGCCTTCCGCTTGGCGCCGCGCATCAACGCCGCCGGACGGATGGACGTGGCTTCCGATGTGGTCGAACTTTTCACCACCCGCGATGCGGCCCGCGCCGCCGAGCTGGCCGCCAAACTGGAGCGGCTCAATCGCGAGCGCCGCGATACGGAGGCTGCCGCGCTCACCGCGATCGAAGCCCGGCTCGCCGAGGACGCGGAGCTGACCGCCAACCGCCTGCTGCTGATCGAAGGCGACGGCTGGCATCGCGGCGTGATCGGCATTCTGGCATCGCGAGTCGTCGAACGTACTGCCAAGCCGGCCATCGTTGTCAGCATAGAAGACGGTGTCGCTCAAGGCTCCGGCCGCTCGGTCGATGGCTTCCACCTTCTCAATGCGCTCGAAAGCTGCGCAGATCTCTTTACGCGCTTTGGCGGCCATGCATTCGCCATCGGCTTTGCGCTTCCCGCCGACCGGCTACCGGAGCTGAAGCGCCGCCTGCGCCTCTATGCCGAAGTACATTTGGCCGCCCACGAGCCCGTTCATCTGCTGCGCATCCACGCCGAGCTGCCGTTGGACCGCATCAGCTCCGTGCTGGTGGGCTGGCTGCGCAAGCTGGAACCCTTCGGCCACGGCAACCCGGAGCCGGTCTTCGTCGCCCGCCGCGTGCGTCTGCTCGTCTCCCCGCGCATCATGAAGGAGCGCCATATCCGGCTGGAACTGGCTCAGGATTCCGTGCAGCCGCAGCCCTTGCCGGGTTCCAGCGGCGCTCTGCGCGCCCTCGGCTGGAATCTGGCCGCCCGTACCGCCGAACTCGGCCTGATGCAGGGAAGCCTGATCGACCTCGCCTACCGCATCCGCGAAAACGACCACCCCGAATACGGCGGTCTGGAAGTGGAGATTGCTGGTATCGAACTAGCATGAATGCCAAAGACTGGCAAGGGACTACGAACGGCTCTCCCAAACCCTCGCCGGACTTCCCTACCTGGCCTTCGCAATCCTCATGCTCGCCAATTTGACCAGTCTGCTCACGCAAAGTTCATAATAGGCTCTAGCCAGCCAGAATGGGTGTCCATCGAAACTGCGATACTCAAGTTGACGTGACCAACCGGGAGCGGCAACCTTCTTCGGATCTTAATAAGGCATATGAATTCTGGTTTCGCACTAATCACAACTCGCCAGCGAATCCTGAATTTTTCGTGGCCGTTTGCAGATAATCTCCCGCTCCGTGCGCACAATGGAAAAGAGATAGCTTTAATCTTCCTCGTGTCGATGGCTCCAAAGCCGATCTTTGGGCTGAAAATGACCACCCCCTACCCTTTTTTCAAACCTGACGCTCTCTATTCTAAGGTAACTTTAACCACTACAATATCTTATACCACTCAACAGGCTACCAAAGAGTAAATATAAATCCCGATTATCGCCCTATTTTCAGCCCGCTTCAGGCACGAAAGGGCACAATCCAGTTCAATATCTTTCACATTTCAATGCCCAAACCAATTCCCAACCACTCAGGAACAATTCCTGTTCTCCAAGTCTCTGAATCAGCCCAGGAACATGCAGTCGCCATAGCTGAAGAAGCGGTATTTTTGCTGGACGGCGTGTGCGTAGGCGGCAAGAACCTGCTCGCGTCCGGCGAAGGCCGAGACCAGCATCAGCAGGCTCGATTGCGGCAGGTGAAAGTTAGTGAGCAGGCAATCGACCAGGCGGAAGTTGAATCCGGGAGAGATGAAAATCTCCGTCTCGCCGGAGTGGGGTTGCAGGGGATCGCCCTTGGCTTGAAGGGCGCAGTGCTCCAGCGTGCGGACGACGGTGGTTCCTACCGCGACGATGCGGCGTCCTTCGCGGTCGGCGCGGTTGATGGCTTCGGCGGCTGTGACGGAAAGTGTGTAGCGCTCGCGGTGGAGGCGGACCTCGTCCAGACGCTCGACACGCAGCGGGGCGAAGGTTCCCAGGCCGACGTGCAGCGTGATTTGGGCAACTTCTACGCCGCGCGCGGTGAGCGCTTCGAAGATTTGCGGGGTGAAGTGCAGGCCAGCGGTCGGTGCGGCCACCGAGCCTCGTTCGCGGCTGAAGACGGTCTGATAGCGCTCGCGGTCGTGGGCTTCATCGTCGCGGCGGATGTAGGGCGGCAGCGGGATGTGGCCGATGCGGTCGAGGGTGGCGAAGAAGTCGTCCGCGGGTTTGAAGCGCAGCAAGCGTTCGCCAAACTGACCGCGCTCCAGGACTTCGGCTTCGAGCGCGATTTCGCCGGCGGACCCAGGGAAGACGAGAATCTCGCCGACGGCGACCTTGCGGCCGGGGCGGACCAGCGCACGCCAGAGATTTTCACCGGCGGGTTCTGTCAGCATCACTTCGATGCGTCCGGCCGGTTTCTCCTTTTCACGGCGCAGCGTGCGGCGCGCGTAGAGGCGAGCAGGAATCACGCGGCTTTCATTCAGAACCAGCAGGTCGCCGGGATTGAGCAGCGCGGGAAGCTCGGCAAAGGTCGAATCGCGCCGGGCGCCGGTTGCGCGGTTCAGGCACAGCATCCGGCTCAGGCCGCGCTCGGCGGGCGGTTGCTGGGCGATCAGTTCCTCAGGCAGATCGAAATCAAAGTCGGCGACGCGCAGATGGCTCATGGAAGCGGCTTCCCGAAATACTCGAGCGCACGCAGCCGGGCGCGTTCGATAGCCGCAGTGAGTTCCTGGCGCTTGGGTTCGAAATCGTTAGCAGCTAGATCGGTGGAGACGAGCGTAACCCTAACCCAACTGACGCAGATGCGCGTGAAAGGCTTGGGAATCAAAAAGCGATCCCAGGAGCGCATGACCCAGGCGTGCTCTGGTTCCAGGTGAAATGCGCCGATGGGCGCGCCGGTCATCTGCGCCAGCTTGATGGGACCCATTTTGGATTGATAGATGGGGCCGCGCGGACCATCGGCGGTAAAGATTGCGGTGCGGCCGGTTTCGATTACATTCTTCAGGCCCATCAGTCCCTCGCGCGAGCCGCGTGAACTGGAGCCGCGCACCGCGCCAAAGCCGAAGATCTTCAATACGCGGGTGATCAGTTCGCCGTCAAAGCTTTGGCTGACGATGATGACGGCACGGGAGGCTTGAAAGTAGACCGTACAGGGCAGCACGCACTGATGCCAGAAGCAGAAGATTCCAGAGGGAGAAATCACTCCATCGGGTACTGGCGTAACGCCCTCTTCCGCGATCACCTCAAAGCGCCATGTGCGGCCCCAGAGGCTGAAGAGCGCCCAAACCACACGCGGGACTACGGCTAGAATAATGCGCTGAGCGCGGGTGAAACGGAGCTTGTCTTGAGCAGTCACGCTATTGATTTTAGCGATTTTGTCCAGGTTCTGGCTGAATCGGAGAAAAACAACCGCAGATCCTTCGACTGCGCAGGTTGCAAAGGGCGCAACCTGCTCTGCTCAGGATGACAGTGATATTGTGGCACGAGCACGTAGATAGTTATCTTTCTCGACGCCGTATCGAACGAGACTGTGTTATCCATTCACGTGCATTGGCGTGGAGGTCTCGATAGGCAGTCCATACTGATTGCCCCCACTCCTCAACTGCGCGCCCGTAATCAACGGGATTATCCATGCCGTAGGCATCAGCTATGGTCCTAACGCCACGAAAATCCGGAACGTCCGGCCTGAATAAGGTTGGATTCGTGCTAAGCCATTTCTGTATGCCTCGCAAGATGTCTTCGCTATTGTCCATCTCAAATCGAACACACAAACCACATAAATGCGCAGCCAGTGACTTTGCCGATTCGCAATAATCGAGTGGATGCTGCAGACAGTATGTATCGATCGCCAGCCGATGATAGCGCCAGTACGCGGCCTCCTGAAAGTCTCGTGTAAGCAGCTCGTCACGCATGGCCCGGCAAGATGGACGCGCACCTTCCGCTTGCAAACCACATCCAAAGCACGCGCCGTTGGAAACGTCCTGCGGCTTCTTTGCTTGCATGTGAGAATTATAATGTGACTGTTTCCTGGAGCGTGCAGCTGTTATTCCAGAACAATCGCACAAGCGCCAACACGAGTGCACGATGAGTGCATTTGGTGGAAGCTAAAAAGGGACACTGTCCGTTGTGGCTCACCAAGACGTTCGGGATGAAGCCCGATTGCAAGAAAACTTGCGAGTCAGTCTGGCACACTTGACAATCCATTAAGTGGCGCCCTTGGAAACCAACTAACGTTGCCGTTTTCAACACATCTAATTCATACGATTGCCTTTCATTGGTTAGCTATAGCGTATCCAGCGAACGATCTCCGGCAGCGTGGCGCGTTTGCCGTACATTAGAATCCCCACGCGGTAAAGACGCGAGGAGAACCAGAGGACGCCCCAAATGGTGAGCGCCAGCAGGATCACTGAAACAACGATCTGCCAGAACGGAACCTCGGCCATGCCCATGCGCGGGATCATTGTGTAAGGAGAAGTCAGCGGGCAAAGTGTTGCAGCAATGCTCCAGGCGGAGTTGGGATCCTTGACCATCACTCCAAGAAGGCCCATGGCGGTATACAGCGGAACAATCGCGACAACCATGAACTTCTGCAAGTCACTGGCGGTTTCGCAGGTGGCTGCGAGGCCAGAGAAGATGGCGCTGAAGAGAGCGAAACCCAGCACAAAATAAACTGGAAAGAAGATGCCCTCCTGCCAGGAGAAGTGTATGGCGATGTCGCCGGTGAGCAGTGAAGCGGCCAGCGAGGTCCCCATGAAGACCGAGGCGCCCGCAACCCAGATAGTGATCTGCGTTATGCCGACGCCGCCCACTCCTAGCAACTTGCCGGCCAGCAGATCGCTTGGTTTGGCCACGGCCAGCATCACCTCAAAAATGCGTGAGGTCTTCTCTTCGATGATTGCCCGCGCCATGTCCAGCCCATAAAGCATGATCGGGATGGAGAGCAGCATCAGCATCAGCAGCGCTTTGATCACGGTTGCTTTCCCATTGCTCTTGGCGATTTTGTTGTCTTGATCTAGCTGCAAAGCCTCGACGGAAACCTTGGCCAGCACCGCATCGGCCTCGGCTTGGCTCATGCCCTTGCCGATCATCCGCTCGTTGACCACTCCGCGATTCAACGCGCTTTGCAGGTTGCCATTTGGTGTAACCTCGGCGGCGGAGAGCGAGGTGAAAGTGGCCCTGATTTTTTGGGGATCGGAGGAGTCGATGGCCAGAACACCGTCTATGGCCTTGGCGCGCACTTTACGCTGCCATTCATCGCGTTGCGTACTGTCGGCTAACGCCGACACTTCAACTTTGTACCCTGCATCCTTATCTTCCAACAACTGATCCCGGACCTGGTTGGCCAACATCACGTCTTCGGACACAATCGCGATGTGCCTGTCGTTATTGGCCTTGTGGTCCATATAGCTGCTAAAGGCCAGCAAGGCGGCAAGCAAAAGAGGCAGGGCGATGGTGGAGATTTTGAAAGCGCGGCCTCTGATCTGCTCCAGGTACTCGCGTTTGGCGACGAGAAGAATATTACGCATTGGCCTTGCCTCCCACGGTCTCGATGAAGATCTCTTCCAGTGACGGCTCAACCAGCTCAAAGCGGTAAATGCTTGCCTTGGCGGCGGCTTCATGCAGCAGCTTCTGCGCGTCCCCATGCGGCTTGAGCTTTATTTCGGCGTGGCCGGAGAAGTTTCTGGCCTCGGCAATCTCATCGCTGGTCAGGAAGGCGGAACTGCCCTCGAACTCAACGATGACCCGGTTGCGCTCGTAGCGGCCCTTGATCTCGCGCAAATTGCCGCTGAGCACCGCTTCGCCATTGTTGATCAGGCAGATCGAGTCGCACAGCTTCTCCACCTGCTCCATGCGATGCGTGGAAAAGACAATCGCCTTGCCCTGTGCCTTGAGCTCCAGCAGCGTCTGTTCCACCAGTACGGCGTTCACCGGATCAAGGCCGCTGAAAGGCTCGTCCATCACAATCAGACCAGGCGAGTGCAGCAGCGTGGAGATGAACTGAATCTTCTGCTGCATTCCCTTGGAGAGCTCTTCCGTCTTTTTCTGTAGTGTTTCGGCAATCTCCATGCGCTTGGCCCAAGCGGTCGCCTGCTTCTGTGCCTCCTCGGCGCTCAGGCCGTGAAGACAGCCGAAGAAGACCAACTGGTCCAGAACTTTCATCTTCTTATAGAGGCCGCGCTCTTCGGGGAGGTAGCCGACCTGCTCCAAGTTCTTCCTCTCGAATGGCTTATCAAAAAGCTGAATGCGGCCCGAGTCGGGCATGGTGATGCCCATCATCATGCGAATGGAGCTGGTTTTTCCAGCTCCGTTCGGGCCCAGAAGGCCGAAGATCTGGCCGGATTCAATGGAGAGACTCAGGTGGTTGACGGCAACCTTGCTCTCGTAAGCTTTGGTCACGGCCTCGAGTTGGACAACTGGCATGGATTCTCCCGCGTGCGATCAGCAAATTGCGTTCAGTATGGTTCCCGACAAAGGCCCGGGCCAGCCTGCAAGGAGTTTATCAAAGGCGCTTGCAAGTCTGTGCCTGGACAATCATTACGGTGGATGTGGCTGGTCGGTTCCAGGCTCAAAGGGTGCGGCGCAGGATCATGTTCACTGGGTACAAGATTTTTTTGACCCTTCGGTCGTGAGCGAATTCAATGGTTACTTCAGGGTAACCCTTCCACTTCCGGAGTGCGCCGAAAAACGACAAGAGTTTAACCGAAAGATCGATATATTATGGGGACTAAAGAGTTTGCATGCCATCTATATAAGACCGAGCTTTTGGGCGATAAAAATGATAGGCTGAAATACGATGGCAAGCATTGAGTTTTTAAAGTCCGAACCAATTCATGGGCCAGCACGCCGGCCGCAATCTTTGGATGAACTGGACGTTCGTCAGGCGGTCCTTGAGGATCTTGCCTTGAAGATTCTCTATATGGCTGGTTCGCTCTCCGTTCATCAGCTCTCCGAGAAGACCTGCCTCAGCTTTGAGGTGGCCAAAGAACTGGCTTTCCGCTTGCGGACTGAGCTGCTCTGCCAGGTTACGGGAATGAATGGCCACATTCCCCAGATCGCCATTACCTCTGAGGGGCGCTCGCGGGCGGCTGACCTGCTCTCGCGAAATCACTATACGGGTCCAGCGCCGGTTTCACTGGAAAGTTATGTCGAGCAAACCCGGAAGCAGAGCATTCGCAAGGACGCGGTACATGCGGAGGATGTCAAAAGCGCTTTTGCGCATCTGGTCATCGACCCCACTCTGTTGAGGCAGTTCGGCACCGCGCTGAACTCCGGCAGCTCCATCTTTCTCTATGGACCTCCGGGGACGGGAAAAACCACGGTGGCGGAGACGCTCTCCCGCGTGATTGCCGAGGACGAGGTTTGGATTCCCTATGCGGTCGAGGTGGATGGCGATATCATCACCCTCTACGACAACGCCATTCACAAGCGAGTCCCTGAGTCAGAGCCCGATGGCCGGGACGAGCGCTGGGTGCTCTGTCAGCGCCCTGCCGTGATGGTGGGCGGCGAACTGACGGCTGAGATGCTGGACCTGCAATACAATCCGACCAGCAAGTTCTACGTCGGTCCGGTACAGATGAAGGCGAATAACGGCGTGCTGATCATCGATGACTTTGGCCGCCAGCGCCTGCGCCCGGAAGACCTGCTCAATCGCTGGGTGGTTCCGCTGGACCGCAGAATCGATTTCCTCACCCTGGCCGGTGGCAAAAAGCTGGAGATTCCCTTCGAGATGCTGGTGGTTTTTGCCTCCAACATGGACCCTGCCGAACTGGTCGACGCCTGCTTTCTACGCCGGATTCAAACCAAAATCAAGATCGACGGGGTTTCCGACGCGCAGTTTGCAGAGATTCTGCGCCGCGTAGCAAAGGAAAATAAGGTCGAGATGGACCCCGCTGTCTCCCAGGATCTGATCGATTTCATCCGTGACGTGCTCAAGCTTGAGCTGCGCCAGTGCTATCCCAGAGACATTGTGAACCAGGTTCTGTGGTCCGCCCGCTATGAAGGCAAAATGCCCTATTTGAATCACGCCTCCATGGCCCAAGCGGTCGAGGCTTACTTCCTGGCCAAGCACTGAGGATGAAAACGTTCATTCATAACTCCTAATCTCCGCAGGTATCGCGGAGATTAGCGCGGTTATTCTCCGCAAAAAATTCGGAAAATGATTTCGAAAAGCCGACTGGTTCGGGAGATCGTAGTGCAGAAAAACCCTTTTCTTCACTACGATGCAACCTGCCATGAAAGCGAACAAACAGAGAACGGACCCCGGGGGGGGGGGGGTACCTTTCTTTTCGTTTCAAACGGGCCTAACCCAAAAACTATCCAAATCCAGCGTATACGAATCCAGGAAATAATCTGCAAAAGACTTTCATGCGATTTCCATACTGCCCCAGCGTTGACACAATCGAGTCCTGGCCAACTTTTCGCTGTTGGCTGCTTGACGTTGAACGCAACGCAGCCTATTATCTGTTTATGATCCGGAGTTTCAAAGACCACGATACTGCGGAACTCGCTCAGTTGGGAACAAACCGGCGATGGCGAAGCATTGAGAGCGTGGCCCGGCGAAAACTCAACCGGATGGATGCGGCCACCCGTTTGGATGATCTCCGCGAACCGCCGGGAAATATGCTGGAACCGCTGCTAGGAAGCAGGCGCGGACAACACAGTATTCGTATCAACGACCAATTTCGCATCTGTTTTGTATGGAAGGAGGATGGAGCCTATGACGTTGAAATCGTCGACTACCACCGCGAGCGTAAAGGAAAATAGTGTACCCTTGGTGCGCCCTGCACAGGGATGGAACTACCAATACGTAACGACCTCGCCGGGAGAGGTGCTGCTAGAGGAGTTTCTGAAGCCATGGGGTTTGAGTCAGCACCAGTTAGCGATGAACATTCGCGTGCCCTCGACGCGGATTGGCGAAATTGTTCGCGGCAAGCGCGCCATCACTCCCGACACGGCTCTGCGCCTGGCACGCTTCTTTGACAACAGCCCGGAGTTCTGGCTCAACCTCCAGCAGATGCACGACCTCACCAAAGCCAAGCTCGCGCTGAGCAAAACCATTGAAGCCGAGGTGCCCGTCTACCAGCAGGCGGCGGCGTAGCGGCTGGTGTGTGGCGATGACTCTCCGCAAAAACTGCAAAAAATATTTCCGAAAGGCTGGCCCAGCGCTGGCATACTGGAGTCATGGCTGATCCTGAACATCTTGACATCTTGAGAGCGGGTACAGTCGCGTGGAATATGTGGCGGATGGAGCATCCTACGGTTGTCCCTAATCTCGATAACGCAGATCTCTTCGAGCCATACTATAGCAGGGCGGACCTCTTCGAGGTGAACCTCAGCATGGCGAGCCTCGCGGGAGCGATCCTCCGCAAGGCGAACCTGAGCGGGGCAGACCTAAGCGGATCAAACCTCCGCAAGGCGAACCTTTGCAGTGTGGACTTTAGTCGGGCAAACGGCCGCAGGGCGAACCTTCGCGGGGCAAACCTAAGCGGAGCGGACCTTAGTGAGGCTAAATTAAATGAGGCAGACCTCGCTGCTTCAGATCTCACCGGGGCGAAACTTGACTGGACCGACCTCACTGGGGCGTTGGTCGGGCTTACAAGATTCACCAACGTCGATCTCAGTGGAGTAATTGGACTAGAAACCGTGGAACATCTTAGCCCGTCCAGCATCGACATCGATACGATTTATATGTCCGAAGGCAAGATTCCACACAGCTTCTTACGTCGTGCTGGCGTTCCCGAATTTTTCATCCAAAACATAGCTGGACTGGTTGGTACGCGCATCGAGTTTTTTTCCCTCTTCATCAGTTACTCAACCCACGATCAGGCATTCGCCGAACGCCTCCACGCAGACCTGCAAGCCAAAGGCGTTCGCTGTTGGTTTGCCCCCCGCAAATTGCGCGGAGGAGACTGGCTTGACGAACAGCTCGAAGGGGCCATACGTGCGTATGACAAATTATTGCTGATTATTTCCGAGGCAAGCATGGCGAGTAACTGGGTGCAGTGGGAGATATCCAATGCCCTCACTCGTGAAGAGAAAGAAGGCAGGCGTGTTCTCTTCCCTATCAAGCTGTGCTCCTACGACAAGCTAGATGAATGGAAGTGTCTGGGCAGGTTCCCAGGCAGTGACTTAGCTCCGACTGTTCGTAGGTATTTCATCCCCGATTTCAGCAATTGGAAGGACCACGACTCTTATCGGATCGCCTTCGACCGGCTGCTCAAAGATCTGCAAGGCAAGGCTGGTCCGGCTTCCGCTCAAACAATGCTTCCTTAACAGCGAATTGTCTTTCGCTTCAGGCCGACGCGGCCCATGGATTCAATCTTCTCAATAGCTCCAGTGGCGACCGGTACTTTGCACGCGGTCTCGCCCATCTCCACGGAGACGGTACCGATCTGGCGGGCGACGGCTTTGGCGCGCTCCAAGAGAGGCTTAAAATAGCTGCCCACAGAGATGACAAATGTGTTCATCGTATAACGGACACGATTGGGCGCGCTGCCGATCTGCTGTACAACCGTTTCGAGAAGGCTCTCGATCTCGGCCAGGTCCAGTTGGTCGTCTGGCCTCGTGGCGAGAAGGCCGGCATAGGTTGACCAACCGGCGGCGGCGATGTGCTCCTTCTTCGACTTGATCCACTGAAGCGCCAGGGCGCGCGCGTGCTGGTTCTCGACCGTTACCCAGGGAACGGTGTACTCGAAGATCATTTGCAGGTTTGCTGCGCCTTCGACCCATGCGTTTAATTGCTCGCGAGAGAGCTTCGCTCCGTCAGCCACCATTCCGGCCAGGTACATAGCTTCCATAACGCCGGTGCCATAAAGCTCGCAGGCCAAGGCTTGCTGGCCCTTGATTGATTTCGCAATGACCTTCATGTCGGCGGTGCTGACACCGAGGACACGCTCCAGATCCATTCCGTGGCGGGCATAGATCTTGCGGGTTTGTTCGCGGCCCTTGCTTTTCAAGTCGGCCATGATGGATGTTACGGTCGGCATTCTCCCTCCTAACGGGTGAACATGCGGCAAGTTTCACCGCACATGAAAAGCGATGGAGAAATTATGAACTCGACGGGGGAGGAAACGCAATATCACCTGGAGAGAATTTGGGCAGTGTATGTGCCCGGTTCAGGCAAATGCATTAGCATCCTGAGTGTGGCCGATCTCGATAGTCCGGTGATGTATGTGAAGGGCGTGGGGCCGCGCGTGGCGGAGATGCTTGCGCCCAAAGGCATTCTCACCGCCGAGGATCTACTCTACCATCTGCCCTTCCGCTACGAGGACCGGCAGAATCCGCGCTCGCTGGACGAGTTGCAGGCAGGTGAGACGGCTTCGGTGATCGCCGAGGTGCGTGGCTCCTTATTGTTGAAGACGCGCAAGGCGCCGATCTTCGAGCTCACTGTCGGCCAAGGCCGATTGGCGCTGAAGTGCATCTGGTTCAACGGCGGCTATCTGGAAGGCAAATTCCATGCGGGTCAAACGGTGGCCGTCTACGGGCGGGTTGAGCCGTCGCGCTCCAGCCAGAATTTCAAGATTATTCAGCCGCAGTTCGAGGTGCTGCCGGATGCGACGGCCGACGCCGAGACGCGCCTGCTGGAAGTTGGGCGGATTACGCCGGTCTATGAGTCGCTGGGAGGGGCGCGGCTGGCCTCGCGCTGGCAACGCAAGACGATCTTTCACTTGCTCGAAGGCCTGCGCGGCGCGGTGCCGGAATGCCTGCCGAAGGCAATGCTGGCCCGGCTCAGCCTGCCCGATCGCGAAACGGCGTTGCGGGAGGCGCATTTTCCGCCGGAGGGAACGCCCTTCGCGCAGTTGCAGGCTGCCGCCACGCCAGCTCACCGGCGGCTAATCTTCGAGGAGCTTTTCTTTCTGGAGCTGGGGCTGGAACTGAAGCGCAAACGAATGCGGGAGCGGGTGGGGATCAGCTTTGCGACGAACGACAAGGTCCGCGAGGCGATCCGCGAGGTGCTGCCCTTCCATCCGACCACGGCGCAGAAGCGCGCGCTGGGCGAGATTGTCGCCGATATGCGCGAGGCCAGCCCGATGCGGCGGCTGCTGCAAGGCGATGTCGGCTCCGGCAAGACCATCGTCGCGCTGCAGGCGATGCTGGTGGCGATGGAGAACGGCTATCAAGCGGCGTTGATGGCTCCCACAGAGATCCTTGCCACGCAGCATTATTTGGCAATGCGCAAGTTGCTGGAGAAATCCAGCCGGCCGTATCGGTTGGCATTGCTGACCGGTTCGCTCTCTGAGGACCGCAAGCGCGCCACGCGCGGCCAGATCAATCGGGGCGAGGCGCAACTGGTGATCGGCACGCACGCGCTAATTGAAGAGAAGGTCGAGTTCGACCGGCTGGGCCTGGTGGTAGTGGATGAGCAGCACCGCTTTGGCGTCTTGCAGAGGTTCAAGCTGATGAAGAAGCCAAATCAGGCCGAGCCAGATGTGCTGGTGATGACGGCCACGCCGATTCCGCGCACGCTGGCACTGTCGCTTTACGGCGATCTGGATGTGAGCGTCTTGGACGAGCTGCCACCGGGAAGGACGCCCATCGTCACACGGCGGGTCCCGGGCGAAATGTCCGATGAGGTTTGGGATTTTGTGCGCAAGCAAGTGGGCAAAGGCAGGCAGGCGTACATTGTTTACCCGGTGATCGAGGGCACGAAGGAGGATCAGCCGGAGCTGGATTTCTCTCATGATGATCCGGAGGCGGGGATAGAGGTGAATCTGCCTTTATCCCAGGTCTCAAAATCAGGACCTGGGGCCACCGTTCGTAAATCAGTTCGAAGAGGAAAGACGGCGGATTTGTTTCCGAAGGCCCAGCAGGAAGCCAACCCGGGCGCGAAGCTGGGTTTGAAGTCGGCGGTCGAGATGCACGAAAAGCTGCGCAAGGGTCCGATGGCTGGCCTGCGCGTGGGGCTGCTGCACGGACGCCTGGACGCGGATGAGAAGGAAGTCATCATGCGCCGCTTCCAGCGCGGGGAGATTGACGTTCTGGTGGCGACGACGGTGATCGAGGTCGGCGTCGATGTTCCCAACGCGACGGTGATGGTGGTGGAGCACGCGGAACGGTTTGGACTGGCGCAGTTGCACCAGTTGCGGGGCCGAGTGGGGCGCGGTGCGGCCAAGAGCTACTGCGTTCTGATCACCGGCGAGCGCGTCTCCCCGCTGGGCGAGGAGCGGCTGAACGCCATGGTCCGCACCCAGGACGGCTTCGAACTGGCCGAGCTGGACCTGAGCCAGCGCGGTCCCGGCGAGTTCTTTGGCACTCGCCAGGCCGGGCTGCCGGATTTTCGCGTGGCCAATCTGCTGCGCGACCGGAAGCTGCTGGAGCTGGCCAAGTTGGAGGCAGCCCGCTTTGCCAACACGACGAACGGCGACGAGGCAACCGACTTTGAGCGGGCACGCGTTTGGGCACGGCTCAAAGAGGCTTGGCAGCGCCGCTACGGGTTGGTGGAAGCAGGATGACCCGGCATTCTTCAACCTCAGCCGCTGCCTGATGTAGTATTCACCAGCCCTTCTGGAAATCAACAATCTTGCATTGTTGGATTAATGATTTCAAATTCTTCGCCGAAGAAGATCAATATGCAACCGATTCCGTCGGTTTGCAGAAGGGATGCGACACGATCATGAAAACGAGACTCCTCCTGTTTATTTCCATCACGCTTTCTCTAGTTTTCATTACAGGATGGACTTTGAATTTCCGGGTCCTCGGCTCAAAACCGGATGTGGGAAGCTTGCGGACCTCCCTGATGGCCGCCGTCAGAGCAGACAACACCGAAGAAGCTACGAGGTTGATTCGGCAGGGCGCCGACGCCAATTGCCGCACTTCGCCGGAGGGTTGGAGTGTGTTACATTATGCGGTAAGAAACGGAAATGTGGAAGTTGTCGAGGCACTCTTGCGGGCGGGCGCCGACCCAAACTACGCTGGAAAGATAGAAGGACAAACGGAAGATGCGGTTCCGTTGAAGCCATTGGCCATCGCCAGTGCAGCTCAGGATTTGGCCAGCGTGGTTCCGGTTTCCAGAATGGAGGCGACGCTGAGCCAGGGCGGCATTAACGACCCGGCGCTCCTAAAAAGCATGAAAGATCCAAGGGCCGCCAATCGATATCAGAAGGTGGTCGAAACCCTGGCCAAGTTTTCCAAAGTATCATAACTGAAGAACTTCTCACCTTGCGCCAAGTCTTCCACTCTTTTTGCGGAGCGTCTTTTCGTATTCTGGGGTGGAAGGCGGATCTCTCATGGCTGCTCACAGTGCGCCCTCTCTTGTTGAGACTCGTGCGCCGAGTTTGGGTATCCGGCGTGCCTGCTTCGTTTGGAGCGAGGCCGGTTGACCCGGCAATCGGCCTCTTGGTAACATGGAAGTAGCGATCTTCTCTCCAAGACAAGCGAATCCAGAGGGTAGCGCTTTCCTACGGAAAAGATCACTGTGCGATAGGGTTGATAGCCGCTTTCAAAGGATAAAACGCTGACATGAAGATTAAGTTGTTGTTTCTATTTGTTTTAGTATTCTCTCTTATTTCCATCACCGGTTGCAAGCCAAATCCCGCCGAGCTGATGACAGCTATTAAAGCCGACAATACAGCAGATGCGCTGAAGCTCATCGGCAAGGGCGCCGATGTGAACGTTCGCACTTCACCCACGGGTTGGAGCGCGCTCCACTACGCGGCCCGGAACGGCAATGTGGATGAGGTTCAGAGCCTTCTGAATGCCGGCGCTGATGCCAGTTACGCGGCGACCATGGACGGAAAGACCGGCTCGGCCACTCCCGTCAAGCCACTGGCTCTGGCGCAGATTATGCTGGAAGTGATTGGCCAGGTTCAGAACTCACAGATTGAGGCGAATCTGCGCGAGAGCGGCGTGGATGATCCTGCGCTTTTGAAGAGCGCAACCGATCCAAAAGCGTCAGTGAGATACCAGAAAGTTGTCGATCTTCTGACTAAAGCGGGCAAGTAAGGACACTGGGTCCAGCGTCAAGCTGTACCGTTGGCGCGAGCGGCGGAGCCGTGCAACATCTCCACCGGGAAGGTCTGGATCTCCAGATCGATGCTGGCGATTTCTGTGGCGCAATCCTGAGCATGGCTGCGGGTGCATTGGCAAAGCTCGGTAAAGCGGATATGGCCATTCTGGCTCAACTCCAGGCCAGCGGCGATCAGCACGCTGTAAATATCCACACAGGCCTGGCGTTCGAATTCAAAAAGCATGGTAATGGTTCCGGAATCGTTTGCGCCGCGGCTGAGAACCCAGCCGCCACATCCGAGAATGGCGCCGGTGATGGTTTGTACCAGACGTGAAGGCTCCTCGATGGAGATTGCCTTCATCTGCAATGCCCAGGGAATACTGATTGTTTGCTCTGCGTTTAATGTCGGCACTGTAAGCCTCACACTCGCCTTATCGGAGCAGTGCTGCGCAGCGTAATAGCTGTGCCGGAGTCGAACGGCCTTTGACCGTCTTTGATACAACCCTGCTTGTTCCAGCCTCCACACACCCTGCGCAGGTAATTGGATGGGGCTGCGCAGCCTGGTTTTGCTGCTACGGGAAGACGCAGGAGTCGCGCATGCTTTCGTTGCAGAGTCAAATGATGTAGCTTCATAGACAGCATGATTGTCGGTTCAGGAATCGATTTGACGGAGATCGAACGCATCCAGCACTCCAGGGATCGCTACGGGCAGCGCTTTCTCGACCGCGTCTATACCGCGGCAGAGCAGGCCTATTGCCTGCGCAAGCGCAAATCCGCGGAGAGCCTGGCCGCGCGCTTTGCCGCCAAAGAAGCTGGAGCGAAGGCCTTGGGAACCGGCATCAGCCACGGAGTGAATTGGCTGGAGATCGAGGTTGTGCGCGAACCGAGCGGAAGGCCCACACTCAAGTTCCATGGGCGCGCGGCTGAGTTTGCCGCCCGCCTTGGAGCTGTGCGCGCCGCGCTCTCGCTCACCCACACCACCACGCTCGCCATGGCCAGCGTGGTGCTTGAGGATGAGCGTTAGTGCCCTCGAATCTGCTATCCTCAATGCGTAAACTGGCTCATTCTTTTTTTCGTCTGCAAGGAGCGCCGTGCCAAGCCGCAAAGAGATTCAGTGGTCGCAACTGAGAGTGGGAGCCTTGGTTTTGGCAGCCATGGCCGTCCTGGTCGGGCTGATTCTTCTCATGTCTGGACAGAGCGGCGGGCTTTTTAACCGCAAGCTCGTGCTGCGCTCGTACTTTGAAAATGCCGCCGGCCTCAAGGATGGCGCGCCGGTGACACTGCAGGGCGTCACCATCGGCAATGTGATCCATGTGCGAGTGGTGCCGGAGCGCAACCCCATGCCCGTTGAGGTGGCGATGCGCGTGGGCTATGAGTATGCTGGCTTCCTGCACACTGATTCCACGGCCACCATCGACCAGGCTGGCGTTTTGGGCGATAGCTATGTCGATCTTAACTCGGTCCACGCTAGCGGACCTGCTCCCGCCGATAATGCCGAACTGAAGGCCGGCGGTGCTCCCAGCATTCAGGACGTAGTCCGCAACAGCAACGAATCCATCATTCAGATCAACAAACTGCTACATAAGTTGGAGCCGACCATCGACGCGGTCAACTCCAAGCACGGGTTGGTGGGCGAGCTGATCAACGACCCTGAACTTGCCCGGAAGATCACCCTCATCGCCACGGACTTGCAGACCATCACCGGAGCGGTGGCCAATGGCCAGGGTTCGCTGGGCAAGCTGGTCAACGACGATACGCTCTATAACCGCGCCAATGACGCCGTCAATCGGCTCAATAAGATCACCATCGCCCTGGACGAGGGCAAGGGCAGCGCGGGCAAGTTTCTCAAAGACGATGCGCTTTACAGCAACCTGAACGCCGCCGCCAACAACACCAATCAGCTGGTGGCCGAGATCAACGCCGGCAAAGGCACGCTGGGCCTGCTGGCTAAGGACCCGGCCTTTGCGAAGAAGCTGGACGACACCATCACCCGCATGGACGGCATTCTCACGAGCCTGGATGACGGCAAGGGCACGCTGGGCCAGTTGATGCAGAACCGCACCCTCTACGACCACGCCGACCAGACCCTCGATCAGGCTCAGCAACTGGTGAAGGCTATCCGCGAAGATCCCAAGAAATATCTGGTCATACGGATGAAAGTGTTTTAGGTTGCAGTCATGGAAACTTCAAAGGCAAAATGGGTCCGCGCTGATTTCAATGGATTATTTGGTGCAATTCTTTGTCTTTCTCATAAAGATACATGTATTGACTTTGAAGGCAATTCCATCTTTTTGAAAGAAGGGATGGTTCTTACTGCTTTCGATGAGGATATGGAAGATGGAAAGCCCGATGATCTTCTCGCTTCAGGAATAGTAGATTCGTCGCCTGAATGGCTTCAATGCAGAGGTTCACGCTGGATTTCAAGAATCGATGCAGACGGAGTAAGACACGAATCTGACATTGGATTAGTCTGAAAAACTGGATCTTTCGCATTTCAGCTCCGGCTTCAAGTACCAAGAGCAAAAATGCACTTGCAGTTGACCAGTGTTCATTGAGACAGACGAAGCCTTTTGTTAACCTGGCTTTTTACTCTCCTGGAAAAGATTGATTTCAACTTCTATGCTATTCTGGAGTAGTTTAGAGCCGTTTTTCTGTACAATGAGGAGATTTCCCATGATGGAAGAAACACAGATTTACGCCCAATTGGCCGACGTATTCCAGGACGTGTTTGACGATGATTCCATTCAATTGACCTCTGAGCTCTCGGCCAAGGATGTGGACGGTTGGGACAGTCTAGCTCATATCCGGCTGATCCTAACGATCGAGAAGACATTCAAAATCAAATTCTCTACCTCGGAGATTGGCAAGCTCGAAAACGTTGGCGACCTGGTGGCAATTATTAAAGCAAAGGCATAATGCATCTCGGCTCTTTATTGGGTAAGGGAACAGGTGTGGCAGTTTTCCAATGAATCGACTTTATGCGGAATTGCAATGGCTTTCTCGTGCGCCCCAGGAGTTTTCCGCAAGGCTGAAGGCTTTGGGAAACACAGACGGCCCCCTGGGGCCCCACGTGCGGGCGCTGGCCTCGTCTGCCCTGGACCTGAACCAGTTGACAAAGCTGGGCAAGGCAATCGGCAAAGCGCGTGAAAGCGGAAAGTCGCTGGACCCGCTGACGCCGTTTCGCCTGGCGGTATTGAGCAACGCGACGATTGATTTGATTGTGCCGGCGCTGGTAGCGAGCGCCGCCCGTCATGGCATTGAGCTTGAAGTTATACAACCTGCCTACGACCAGGTGGCGCAGGAGGCTCTAACTCCGGACTCGAAGGTCAATTGCTCCAGGCCGGATGCCGTACTCTTTGCACTTGATCATCGCGCCTTGCCGTTGAAACTCTCGCCTGGGGATGCCGCGGCTTCGTCCGCGACCATTCACGGCGTTATTGGCTATTTGCAGATGCTTCGCAATGGCATCAAGGCCAATTGCAACGCAGTCTGCATCTTTCAGAACTTTGCTCCGCCCGTCGAGGCGCTCTTTGGAAACCTGGATTGCGCGCTTCCTGGAACCATGAGAAGCCTCATCGACAGAATCAACCACGAGTTGGTCGAGTTTACACAGGATTCGGGAGATGTCTTGCTCGATGTGGCGGGAGTTGCGGAAACAGTGGGCCTCGCGGACTGGCACGATCCTCAGCTCTGGAACCTTGGCAAGCTCCCTTTCTCTGACCAGCTTATTCCGTTGTATGCCGATCACGTCGCCCGAACTGTCGCCGCGCTTCGCGGTAAATCACGGAAGGTTTTGATTCTGGACTTGGATAACACGGTCTGGGGCGGAGTGATCGGCGACGATGGCTTGGAGGGCATTCAGGTTGCGCAAGGAGATGCGCGGGGCGAGGCCTTTTTGGCTGTACAACGCATGGCGCTCAACCTGCGGCAGCGCGGAATCGTACTTGCTGTCTGCTCAAAAAATACCGATGCGGTGGCGCGCGAACCATTTGAAAAACACGCCGAGATGTTGCTGAAGCTGAATCACATCGCGGTTTTTCAAGCCAATTGGAACGACAAAGCCACCAACATCCAAGCTATCGCAGAGGAGTTGTCGCTCGGCTTGGACGCGATGGTTTTTCTTGATGACAATCCAATGGAGCGGGGTCTGGTGCGCAGCCTGCTTCCGCAAGTCGCCGTTCCGGAGTTGCCAGAAGATCCGGCTTGGTACGCGCGAACGCTGGCGGCGGCCGGCTACTTCGAGGCCGTAACCTTTGCCAGCGAAGATTTGCAACGCGCCGATTTCTACCAGGACAACGCCAAACGCGTTACTCTGCAATCGCAGGCCGGCGGCGTAGATGCCTATCTGGCCTCGTTGGAGATGACCATCACCTTCCAGCCCTTCGACACGACTGGCCGCGCGCGCATTGTCCAGCTCATCAACAAATCCAACCAATTTAATCTCACCACCCGCCGCTATACGGAACCGGAAGTAGCCGCGGCAGAGAACGACAAGGCGGTCTTCACCCTGCAGGTGCGCCTCACGGACATCTTTGGCGACAGCGGCATGATCAGCGTCGTCATCTGCCGGCCCGCGGAAACCGGGGTTTGGGAGATCGATACCTGGCTGATGAGTTGCCGCGTGCTGGGACGCAAGGTCGAGAACATGGTGCTACGGGAGATTTTGGCCCGCGCGCGTGAGGCCGGTATCCATAAGCTCAGGGGCGCTTACCTGCCCACGGAGCGCAACAAACTAGTCATCGATCACTATTCCAAGCTCGGTTTCACCAAAGTGGCGGAAAAAGAGTCCGGCAGCACTTACTGGGAGATTTTCGTTGATGGTGCGGAACCGGAGAGCGCGCCAATGAAGGTCGTTTCGCAGGGAGTTACGGCAACCGAGGAGATTCCAATCGCATGAAACAATCCATTTCCAGCCGCCCTGAGTCTGCGAAGGAAACGAAACTGCCTCGGCGGGATTGGATTCTGTTGCCCGTGCTTAGCCTGCTGACGATTTGCGTCATCGCCGGTTCCACCGAGTTGATTGCGCGGCGGATGCTCACGGAATCGCGGCCGTTTATTGCTGCCTGCATTCAGCCCGGTGATTTAAAAAGTGGTTTGCGGGCCGTTCCGAACGCAGTGTGTTGGGATAAAAAATATGAAAGTGAGTGGGTCGAATACAGGTTCAATAGCTGCGGACATCGCGCCGGCATGGAGTGCGGACCAAAAACGCCGGGAATCTACCGAATCGTCATGATTGGCTCTTCTTTCCCGATGGGACATTTGATGCAGAGGGAGAAGACCTTCGCCGCATTGCTGCCCGTTGACATTTTCCGCCGGACCGGCCGCAAAATCGAGCTTTACAACCAAGGAATGGTGGGGGAAAACCCATATGTCGCGGCCTTGCGCATGAATGAAACCCTGGCGCTCCAACCCGACATGATCCTCTGGACGATTAACCCGATTGATATAGAGAGAGAAATTACATATACGGAACCTCTAAATCCACTGGCCAATTCAAGTTCTCTTCGTGCGAACACTTGGTTCCGCATTAAGAATGATCTCGATTCAAAATCTCTCTCCGACGCAGTGCCCGATCTTTGGAAGCGCGTGTTACGCCATGTTCAAGATACACGGTCCGCGACTTTGATACAGGGAGCGTTGTATAAGAGCAGGAGTCAATTCCTGAAGAGCAGTCTGGCCGGGGATGACTCAGAATTTATGAGAGTACCGGCAGATGCGCAATATCAACCCCATTTACAAAATTTCGATAGAGACCTCGCCGCCGTTGCGTTGCAGGCTAAGAATGCGCATATCCCCCTGGTGGTTACCCTGCTGCCGATCCGCGCACAGGCTGCGCTGATTTCCATGGGCGAGTGGCCGGCGGGCATAGATCCTTATATGCTAGACAATGATATGCGGGCCATCGTCACACGCCATGGTGGAATATATGTTGATGTCCTGCCGGATTACCGCTCTATTCCTGATCCCGAGCAGGGTTTTTTACCGATCGATGGACATCCCAATGCCAATGGGCACGCAACGATATCAAGGATATTATCCGCAGAATTGACCAGTGGCGTGATTCCGGCGCTCACAGCCGCTGCCAGGCCGGAGACTGCAATGGAGCGAGGAAGATAACCATGGATACAGCTTCTTTTCAGTTTGCGGCCTTTGGCCTGGCCGTGGCGCTTATCTCGAATTTCAGCCGTTCCCGCGTATGGCGCTCGACCGTGCTTCTGTTGGCCAGCGTTGCCTTCCTCGGATTTCAGGCGCATAACCCGATTGTCTTTTTGCCATTAGCCGGGTTCCTGCTGCTCGGTTACACCGGAATTATTCTTATTGAACGCGGCTGGTCCAGATCGTTTGTAGCGAGCCTTTTGGCGATTCTCCTCACTTATGTCTGGCTGAAAAAGTACACCTTCCTCCCGGAAGCTCTTTTTATTCATTCTCCGTACTTCACCTTGGGGCTATCCTACATCTTCTTCCGTGTATTGCACCTGCTGATCGAAACGAGAGATTGCCGCGAAAAACAACACATTCGTTTCGGCGCTTACCTGCTGTACACTCTGAACTTCACCACACTCGTTTCCGGCCCCATCCAGCAGTACGACGAGTTCGCCAGAGATCAATTTGCCAATGAACCTCTGGCGCTTGGGCCGCGCGTTGTCGGCTTGCAGCTGGAACGTATCATTCGCGGCTTTTTCAAAGTCAATGTGTTGGCGATGCTATTAAACATGGTGCGGGAGGACGCTTATGCGCAATTATTCCAGCCAGTGCATTTCTCGATAAAGATATTTGCCGCTATTAAGTTGGCAGTTGCGTATCTATTCTTTCTTTATGCGAATTTCTCCGGCTATATAGATATTGTGATCGCACTGGCGCGGTTGATGCGCGTGCGTCTGCCGGAAAACTTTGATCGCCCCTTTTCCGCTTCATCGTACATTGATTTCTGGAACAGGTGGCACATCACACTTTCCACCTGGATGAAAACCTATGTATACAACCCACTGCTGATGGTCCTGATGCGGCGCATTCCCTCACCGGGCTTGGCCCCCTTTCTGGGCGTCTTCTGCTTTCTCGTTGCCTTCTTTCTGATTGGCGTCTGGCACGGGCGCACCTCTGAATTCATCTTTCTGGGTGTGCTGCTTGGCATGGGTGTGGCGATCAATAAGCTCTGGCAATTGGGCTTGGCGCGCGCATTGGGCCGCAAGGGATACAAGGCACTGGCGAGCAACGCCGCTTACATCGCTTTTGGCAGCGGCCTGACCTTCTGTTGGACCGCCTTTGCGGGCAGTTGGTTCTGGGCCAACTGGCAACAGATCGGAAAGCTCTTTGCGGTTTTTGGCGGTCTTCAATGGTGCGGCATTTGGCTCATGATCTGGATGTGCATGACGGTGGCGCTGGCCTTTTGGGAGGCTATGCGGGCCATGCTATTGTCGATCAAGACCTCCGAGGGTCCGATACTCACCAGTCGCTACGCGCGTGTAGTGTATGCGTCTGCTCTAGGTTTGGTTGCCCTGGTCATGGCCATACTGCTCAATCAGCCGGTCCCTCCCATCGTCTACAAGGCATTCTAGGAGCTTTCTTGCGATACACTGGCCTCAATACCATCGCAGAATGCGCAAGCAGTTTGGACGGCATTTTCCCTTGACTCGGTGCTCAGGCGCGCGATAAGCTTGGAAAACCGTATTGCCGTGACCAATCGGGAGAGGGCCGCAGATTGGCGCCTTGAATGAAGGCCAATTCTCAACTTCGATAACAACCCCTGTGCCACGAGGTGACTTGTTTCAATGAAGAATTCGCAGTTGGTCGATGATTTCGCTTCCCTTGTAACCTCTGCCAACCGAGTGCACACTTCCTTCATGAATCGCTCGCTGGAGTCCATGCGGGAAGATACTCGCGAGGAGTTGACTGATTATCTCAGCTATTGTCTGTCCATCGGATTGTCGTTTGAGTATCTGGCGGACAGTTACAATACGATTGTCAACGATACGATGATGGAGCAGATGTTCTTTGAAGAGCATAAGCGCTACCGCTGGAGTCGCTTTGACGAGTTGGCTCACACCGTCTACTTCGACGACACATATATGCGCAAATACATGTACGGGCTGGCCATTACTGCTTTTTTGTGGCCTAATCACGTGGCCTTGCACGACTTCTTTATCCGCACATTTCCGCGAGGGCTGAAGGGCAATTATCTCGAAATAGGGCCGGGCCATGGTTACTATTTCAAGCAATCCGCCCACCTGGGCAATTTTGAGCGGCTGCTGGGCGTTGATATCAGTTCGGCCAGCGTCGCATTGACGCGAGATATTATCCGGCATTTCGAAATTGATAAAAAGTGCCCCGCCGAGGTTATCGAAACGGATTTCCTGACCTTCCACGAAGAAAACCGGGAATACTCCTGCATTGTGATGGGAGAAGTCCTGGAGCATGTGGAGGATCCCCTCCGGTTTCTTAAAGCTATCGCCCGTTTGAGCGGACCCTCCACGCACATCTTTGTGACGACCTGCATGAACGCACCGGCGGTTGACCACATTTCTTTGTTTCGCACCGGGAAAGACGTCGAGGAAATTATTGCGGCCAGTGGCCTCCAAGTCATTGAAGCTTGTTACGTTCCATACGCAGGCAAGACTCTAGCGGAATGCGAAAAACGGGCCTTGTCCGTGAATGTGGGTTACGTGCTGCGGAAGGCATGAAGAATTATTACCGCACGGTGAGCTGTATCGTTCTGTGTGGAGCATGGATTCTGTTCCTGGCTCCAACCCGCTCATACCTATGCCTGTAGCAGTTCCACCAGCAAATTTACTTCTGTCATAAGCCAGGCAATCTCCCGCATTTCAAATGCAACCGCCGGGACAGGGCCACTCAGCAAAAATGAGCCTTTCTCGGTGAGGTATACAATTGCGGCTTGAATATTAGGCACCTGGTAGCAAATATGGTATGGCCCCCCGCCTTTTTTTAATGTGCGGTCAATAGGAGAATTTGGCCCAAGGGGGGCTACCAACTCAAGAACCGTGTCTCCTTCTCCGCGGCTAAGGAAGCAAACCGATACGTTTTGAATCGGATCGTCGAAGGGTCCAGATATCAGATCGTATCCAAATAAATCCTGGTAAATTGGAATTGCTTTGCCTAAATCCCGGACGGCAATCCCAACATGGTGAAAATCAAATGCCTCCATGGATGATCGATTCTCCTCTTCGACAATTTGACTCGGAATCCTTTCGCATGTCAATTTTGCATAGCCTCAATTCAATTGGAAATTTGTAGCCGAGAATTCCCTTTCCTAGCATCATCAAGCGGGTTTTGGATGATTTGCGGCGAGCAGGAAGAACGCCAGCCGAAGCTGCGCGTCCTCGGTACCGCGCAGGCTGATGAAAAGCCTTGACTGTAAATCGTCAAAGGCCTTTCCGGCTTCGGCAGTGACGGGGAAGCGCTCGGCGTATCCGTGAAGAACTCCGGCACAGTTCTGCGCGACTCTACCAGCGGCTCGTCCCGCCGCAAGTGTGCATAGATCGGCGAGGATGAGCGCATCAGCGGCAGCCGAAACGCCTTGATCCTTTAACGCAAGTACGTCCATCATCAGTGCGCGCGCCGCCAGCAGCTCGCAAAGAGCGTCAGCCATTGCAAAGCTCACGCCCTGGCGAGCATCCGAGTAGAGCCGCAGACCGTGGGCGCAGGTTTGATGGCGCAATTGATCGAGAGTCCAAAGCCAGAGCCGCGCTCCAGCCGCGAAGCTGCCAATACTCTTCTGCTCCGATGCTTGTTCCAGAGCCTCCAGCTCTGCAATTCCGTCATGCAGTTCGCGGAGAAAGCCCGGGTGCACCATGGCGGCGGAGAGCTGACGGCGCTGCGAGGCTTCCGGGCCCATATACATCGATTCAATCTGCGCATCAATAATTTTTTCGCACAGAGAAGAGCCAACCGGCGAAGCATACTCCTCACAAGCGGCCACCTGTCGCAGCAGCGCGGGAAGACGGCTGGAGCTGAAGAGCTTGGCTGCCGCAGGAAGCAAACCCGCCACTGCCGCTCTCTCTCTTGTGCAGTCGAATTCATCGCACGAGCGCACTGCAGAAAAGCCTAACGAGGTTGCGGCCTCGCCCGCTGCCCATAATTCGGCGAGGCGCAACTGGAATTGAAGATCGGCGCATTTGTGCTTTGGTGCAGTTAGGAAAGCGGCGACGGTCGAGAGCGCTTTGGAGGCGGTCATCAAGCTCAACAGAGCGCGGGTGCGGCGCAGTGCGGGTTCGATCAGTTGGCGATGATCGAAGCCGGGAATCAGCGTTCCGTTCTCGACGGTGTAGCCGCCAATGATGCGGCTGGCAGGCACTCTTAAATCAAAGGCCGGGTTGGTCGTTGAGGCCAATCGATGGCCCAGCTTGCGTACCTGTGGACCGCTCTCAAAGAGGCCTTCGTCGCCGGGTTCCAAAATCATCAGGCAACTGCCGCGCAGGCTTGCGCCGTCCCCGGAAACCGCAGCCACAACAAAATCAGCAAAGTCCATGTGGCTCGTGAAACGGCCGCGCTTTTGAACTTCCAGCATGGGTTCGCCGCTCGTGCCTAAACCGGCAACACGAACAAAACCAGAAAGGAAGATTGCATCCGCGCCTGCGCCGGGAATCGGTTCGGTCAAGCAGAGCGCGCCGTGGCGGAAGCCGTCTCGACCAAGATAGCGATCCTTTTGCTCAGCAGTTCCAAAATCATGGATGGGCATCTGCGCCAGAAAGCCAGACATGCTTAGTGTCGCAGCCCCTCCATCCACAGAGGCCAGCTCCCAGAGCGAGAGCGCCAGAAGCATTGCCGAGTCGCGGGGATCACTGGATAGAATTCTGGTCAGCCCATTTTCGTCCAGAGCAGTAAGCAGGCGAGCTTGTTCGACGGACCATCCACGCGCCGTATGCTTTTTCGGCATCGGCGCCGCAACCACCTGCGCAACTTGCCGCGCGGCGCGCTGAACGGCCAGTCGATCCGGGCGATCCATTATCCGCCACAAGCGGCCGTGCAGATCGTTCCACCAGGATGCAAGCATCTGTTAATCCTATTCCGTTTCCGCAGGAACACAGTACTCGGCCAGATAAGCGCGCGGGTCCATCAACTGCTGCGAGCGGGAGAGAATTCTGGCCATATGACCGAGGTGGCGCAGATCCACCTGCCTGATCCACTGCCACCATTTCTTGCGTCCGGCGGCATTCAGGACAGTTCGGCACCAGGTCTCGCAATAAAGCTCAAAGAAACGCTCTACCGGCAGCCGAGGCTTCCAGAGCAGATGATGCAGATCATACTGATTCCAGTCGAGGATCTTGAGCTGTGTTCGGACTTGCTCAAAGTACTGGGTTCCAGGCAGTGGCGTGAGGATGGTAAAACCGACGCGGAAGAGCTGATGGGCTTCAATGAACTCCCATAACTCGTAGAAATTCTCCTCAGTGAAGCCGGGATCAATAATGAAATTCCCGGTAACGCCAAAGCCGGCCTCGCGCGCCACGCGAACCGCCTCGAGCGTCTTCGAGACATCACTTCCCTTGTGCAGCGCATTCAGGCCTTCGCGCGTGGGCGATTCAAAGCCAAAGAAGATGTCGAATTTTTGGGCAACAGGACGCCAGAGCCGCAGCAGATCGGCGCTTCGGCTGACCAGGTCCACGCGGGACTGAACCAAAATCCAGTTCTTGCGTACACTGGAGGCCAGCAACTCGCGCGCCAACTCTTCGCTGCGTGCCGGGTCGGCCCAAAAAAGATCGTCGATGATGAAGACGTTTTTGCCGATGCGCTCGAAGTCGTCGCGCACGTGGGGCGCGGAGTGATAGCGGCATTGACCACTGTAAAACTGCCAGACGGAGCAGAACTTGCAGCGATGGCGGCAGCCGCGCGTGGTCTCCAGCGTCCAGACCGGCATGTAATTCAGACAGACGTAATGCTTGCGATAGCGCTCGACGGCGGCGCGATCCGGCGGATGAATCTGGTCCATCGGCAAGAGTTCATTCTGTTCGCCGGTGAGAGCAAAGCAGCCGTCGCTGTTGGGCAGAAGCAGCGACGGAAGCTGGTCCAGAGAGCGATGATGTTGCAGCGCGTCGCAAAGTGCGGGCAGAATGCTTTCGCCTTCGCCGGCGCAAATTGCGTCGACTTCCCGGCAACCCTGCAAGGCCTCCGGAAATGAGGCCAGCGAATGGCCGCCAGCGGTTACAAAAATCTTTGAGTCGTACTGCTTGACCTCGCGGGCGTGCTCCATGGTTCCCGCCGCGTCCAGAATGTGCAGGCAGGAGATGGCGACCACATCCGGGCGAAAAGCCCGGAGAAGACGTCTCATGCTCGCTCGCTCAAAGCACATATCAACGATGCGCGTCTGGTGGCCGCGGGCCTTCAGGGCAGAGGAGATGTACTCCAGCCCCAGCGGCTCGGTGCGGAAGAACGGGGCCAGCCCAAAGTGGACCGTGGCGTTGCGCGGCTTGACGAGAAGGACTCTCAATTTGAATCTACAGAAACTGTTGAATTCTAAAGAGCACTCAGCCCCTGCTGGCGAACTCTTGCTGCCATCTTAGACGGCGTGGCGCGGCGGCGTAAAGCGCGCGGAGCGTGCGGGCTGGAGAAATGACGGGGTGCATCAACGCGCAGGAGGAAATCAGGTAGTTGTCCCCACCCTTTCTGCGATAAAACTACGGAAAGGATGGGAACCCGATTTTTGGTTTGTTAAGTTTTGAATAACTTACGGTGCGTCACCCGCCGTTTATGACAGCGCCTCTTCGACGGCGGCGGCGAGCATCTCCAGGCCTGCGGAGAGATCAGCTCCCAAGTGAATGCGCAGGGCACGGCGGCCGCGAGACTCCAAAACCGCCAGATCGCCGGCGGCTTGCGCGTCGATGACCACTCCAAAGGTGAGCTTTTGGCCGGGAATCTCAACATTGACGGAGTGATCCGCGGTGATTTGCAGGAAGACGCCGGAGTTGGGACCGCCCTTGTAATCCTGTCCGGTTGAGTGCAGGAAGCGCGGACCGAAGCCCAGGCAGGTGGCTACGCGCTTTTTGTCGCGCACCTTGTGGCGGAGCCGCTGGATCGTTTCCTCGTGCTCGGCGAACATGGGCAGGAAGGCCAGCGCAGCAAAGTAGTCGCCTGCTTGAATCTGGTTCAAGTGAGCGCGCAAGTAGCCGACGAGAGTTTGAGCAGCCCCAGTTGCCAGTAACTTGGCGTTGTACTCTTCGGTCAGGTAAAGCGAGAAGTTCACATCGCCTTTCCATCCCACCATAACTGCTTCGCGCTCCGGCAATTTTCCGGTCTGCTCGTAGGCTGAAGTGAGGGCGCGGGTCTCGATTTTGGCAGACTCAACATCCGGCTGGTTGAAAGGGTTGATGCCCATCACCGATCCGGCGACGCTGGTGGCCACCTCCCAAGTAAAGAACTGGCCGAAGATCTCGTATAGGTCGGCGATTTCGATGGTTACGACGGGCTGCCCGGCGGCTTCGAGGGCCTTGACTTTGGCGTCCTGAGAGCTGTCAGCCGTGCCTGTATAGCGGATGTAGACGAAGATTCGGTCGTTGCCGTAGAACTGTGGCGCGGTGATGGCCTCGCGGTCCACCGGCGTGATGCCTTTGCCCAGTTTGCCGGTGGATTCGGCAACCAACTGCTCCATCCATGCGCCCAAATCGGCGATCTCCGGCGAAGTGAAGATGGTGAGCTTGTCGCGTCCAGCGTTGGCGGCGGTTCCGAGCAGCAATCCGAGCTGGACGGCGGCGTTTTCGGCTGGGGCGAGCTTGGCTGCGGCGACGGCCTTGGCGGCTTCATCGAGCAGCTTTTCCGTGTTCAGGCCGGCCAGCGTGGCCGCGACGACGCCGAAGGGCGAGAGCGCGGAGAAGCGTCCGCCGATGGTGGGATCGCCGTAGAAGATATAGCGGAAGCCATCTTCTTTGGCCACCTGCTCCATCTTCGAGCCGGGATCGGTGATGGCGACGAAGTGGCTGCCAGCTTGATCCGAGCCGACGGCATTCTTCATTTCATTGAAAAAGAATTGCTTGAGAACGTTTGGCTCAAGGGTTGAGCCGGATTTGCTGGCCACCACGACGAGCGTATCAGCCAAATTGACCTCGTTGCGGGCCGTCCAAACCTGCTCGGGATCAGTGGAATCGACGATGCGCAGGGCGGGAAAGCCGGGACGCTGACCAAAAGTGAGCGACAGAACCTCCGGGCAGAGGCTGGAGCCGCCCATGCCGAGCAGCAGAATGGTCTCGAAGTCAGCCGCTTCCACCTCGCCGCCCAAAGCCGCGTAGGAAGCCAGATCCTTTTGCTGGCGCTCGACGATGTCCATCCAGCCGAGCCACTTTTCCTCTCCGTCGCTGGTCCAGAGGGTGGGGTCTTTCTGCCAGAAGCGGGCAACTTTGTTGTTGGCGCTCCAGTCGGCGGCGGCCTGATCGACGGCACCGCGAAGGTCTTGCGGGATTGCGAATCGAATGCTCATATCGTTCTTCATTGTCTCTCAAAAGGGCGGGTTTTGGAATGTGCGGTCCTCACGTTAACAATAATCTGATCCGGCAGAGGAACCTTTCTTTTCATCCTCCTTTTGAATCATGCAGGTTTGAAGAGGGAAATCGCCCAGAGTTTCGGTGAATAGGATGGTTTGGGAGATAAACTCGCAAATTAGCTTCCGCTTCGCGGAAATCGCGAGTTGGCGAGTTAGCGGCAGTTTATCCCATCCGTAGATCGATGCAACAAGTCAGGCTGTTCCTAATGTATTCGCCCACTTCACTCCGTGATTAAGCGAAGTCGCTTTGACAGCGAGATCCCTTACTGGTTTTGCAGTTTCCCAGTCAACAATCTCCGCCACACGTGAACGCACAGCGAGCCTCTCATGCCACCGGCAGGTTGCGGTCGAGTACAGGCTTGGCGGCTTCAAAGGCGAGGCGGATGCCGGTTTCGAGATCGACCTTGGGCCGGAAGCCAAGGGCGCGCAGGCGACTGGAATCCATCAGCTTGCGGGGCGTGCCGTCGGGCTTGGAGGCGTCGAAGCTCAGCTTGCCGGTGAAGCCGAGGACGCGGCAGACCGTCTCGGCCAGCTCGCGGATACTGACCTCGATGCCGGAGCCGACGTTAATCAGCGGCGGATGATCGCTGTTCAACAACGAGCCATAGCTGGCCTCATCGAGAGTCATCAGGTGGACACAGGCGTCGGCGAAGTCGTTGCTGAACATGAACTCGCGCAGCGGCTTGCCGGAGCCCCAGACGACGACTTCCTCGCGCCCGGCGCACTTGGCTTCGTAGACTTTGCGGATCAGCGCGGGCAGGACGTGCGAGGTTTCCAGGTTGTAGTTGTCGCCGGGTCCGTACATGTTGGTGGGCATGGCGGCGAGGTAGCGCGTGCCGTATTGCCGGTTGTAGGACCAGCACATCTCAATGCCGGCGATCTTGGCCAGCGCATAGGCGCGGTTGGTGGGCTCCAGCGGCCCGGTCAGCAGGTGCTCCTCGCGGATGGGCTGTGGGCAGTCGCGGGGATAGATGCAACTGGAGCCGAGAAATAGCAGGCGCTGGACGCCGTTGCGCCATGCGGCGTCGATGATATTGGTTTGGATTTGCAGATTGTCGCGGATGAAGTCGGCCGGATAGGTGTTGTTAGCCTGGATGCCGCCGACTTTGGCCGCGGCGAGGATGACGTGATCCGGGCGCTCGGCGGCGAAAAAGGCTTCCGTCTCGGCCTGATTCTGCAGATTCAGTTCATGGATGGAGCGAAAGACAAAATTGCTGAAGCCGTGGCGTTCCAGGCTGCGCACCAAAGCTGAGCCGGCCAGTCCAAGATGCCCCGCGACGTAGATTTTGCTGTCTTTCTTCATGAATTCTCCTTAAAATTGAACACGATTGCCTGACTCTCAATGCTCGTGGAAGCCTGCCGCCGCTTCAAATCCATGCTTCTGCACCATGAGATCGCGTTTGGCCAGATTCAGGTCTTCCGTCACCATCTCAGTCACCAACTGCCTGAAGGTCGTCCGAGGGCTCCAGCCAAGTTCACGCTTGGCTTTGGCGGGATTGCCGAGAAGAGTCTCGACCTCGGAGGGGCGGAAGTAGCGCGGATCGACACGAACAATGACCTCGCCCTTTTCGTTGATGGCGTGCTCGTCGACGCCTTTGCCCTCCCAGCGCAGCGGCATTCCCAACTCAGCAGCAGCAATCTCGACGAACTCCCGCACACTGTGCTGCTCGCCAGTGGCAATCACGTAATCCCGCGCCGTCTCTTGTTGCAGCATCATCCACTGCATCTCGACGTAGTCGCGGGCATGGCCCCAGTCACGCAGGCTGTCCATGTTGCCCAGGTAAAGGCAATCCTGCAGGCCGACCTTGATGTGAGTCAGCGCACGGGTGATCTTGCGGGTTACAAATGTTTCGCCGCGGTTGGGCGACTCGTGATTGAAGAGAATGCCATTGCAGGCATACATTCCATAAGACTCACGGTAGTTGACCGTGATCCAGTAACCATAAACCTTGGCTACTCCGTAAGGCGAGCGCGGATAAAACGGCGTGGTCTCCGACTGCGGCGTCTCCTGCACCAGGCCAAACATCTCAGAGGTCGAGGCTTGATAGTAACGGGTCTTTTTAGTCAACCCTAGTAAACGGATCGCCTCCAGAATACGCAGCGCCCCCAGCGCATCGGCATTGGCGGTGTATTCCGGCTCCTCGAAGGAGACCATCACATGGCTCTGCGCGGCCAGGTTATAGATCTCATCGGGTTGTATCTTCTGGATGATGTTGACCAGGCTCGAGGTATCGGTCATGTCGCCGTAGTGCAATACCAACTGGGGATGTTCCGCATGTGGATCCTGGTACAGATGGTCGATGCGCTGGGTATTGAAGGAAGAGGCGCGGCGCTTGATGCCATGCACCTCGTAGCCCTTCTTGAGCAGGAACTCAGCTAAATACGCGCCATCCTGACCCGTGACGCCGGTGATCAATGCTTTGGGCATTCCGTTCTATCCTCTGCTTTTATCCTAAACGGCGCGGGCATCAGCCTGGGCGAAAAGCTGCATCCAGTTGGCGTGAGTGGAAAGAATCGCTCAGCGATTCCCGGAGAGGAGTTGCCTCAGAAACTTGAAGATGAAGCGGGGGTTGTGCTTCAGGTAACGTCTGGCCAGTCTCCGCGGCTCCAATATAAAGCGAAAGAGCCATTCAAGGCCGCAGCGGCTCATCCATCGGGGAGCCCGGCGTTTGCTTCCGGCGATGAAGTCAAATGCGGCGCCGACGGCAAACATCACTGCGGGAACCCGGCCAAGGTGCTCCACAATCCAGCGCTCCTGCTTCGGGCATCCGATCCCAACAAAGAGCAGTCGCGCCCCTGAAGTGACTATCCGATCAACGACGGCGGCGTCTTCTTCGGGGGTAAGCGCACGGAAGGGGGGACTTTCAATGTAGGCCAGAAGAAGATTCGGGTAGCGCAAACGGATTACATTGGAGAGAGTATCGAGGATGGCCTGGGTTCCGCCATAGAAGCCGACAGGAACTCCGGCACATTCCGCGGCCTCCAGCAGGGCAAGCGTTGCATCCGGGCCACAGACCTGCCGTGCTTTGCTTTCTCCCAGTGCGCGCAGCGCCCAAACGAGTGGCATGCCGTCCGGATTCACGACATCAGCGGTGTTCAGCAGGCGAAGAAAATCCGGATCGTCAACCGCTTCCATGACCACGTGAACATTGGCAAAAAGCTGTGCACGGGACAGCCGCAGGCGAGCCCAGAAAAGACTTCGGTGAACGACATCCTCGTAGCTGCTGACTGCAACCTTGACTCCCAGGATGCACCGTGTGGCGAGAAGGCGCTCAGGCTCAGCGGATGCTGTCACGTCAGTATTCCTCATGAAAAGCATCGACCGCACGACAGCCGACCTGACATTGATCCTCAACTCTCAAAGATTACGAAGGAAACTAGAAATGATACATCGCGCCGACTGTGAAGCCATTGGGGCTCAGAATTCCCGCGGGCTTATTTTCAGAGGCAGGATACTTGAAAAAATCAGACCAGAACTGGTACTCGTAATCTGCCCGCACCCAAACTCTCCTGTATAACCGGTAATCTATGCCTCCGCCCACGCTGGTGACGGTGCGGGTCTCGTGAGAAGTCCCAACTCTGACCGGAAAATCGTCATTGCCAAATCCCATCAGATACTTCGCGTAGGGGCGGTATTTGCCGAAGCGGGGCAAGGAATAGATCAACCCGCCTGAGGCCAGATCCTCGCGTAACAGATCCTGCCTGTTCCCCCGTGTCGCGATGCTGATGTCGCGAGCCATCGCTTCAACGCCGAGACCTTTCAGAGAGCGCGGCAGGAAGTTCGGCGTGTAATCGATCCAGAGAGTGCCGCCTAACATCGAGCCGGCTTGCCATCCTGTGTCATAACTGGAAAAGCCGACACCAACGGCTAAAGGCGAGAATGCACTAGGACCAACAGCTGCGGGAGCGGTTTGTGTAAAAGCAGTCGAAGTAGCACAAACAAATAGAGTTACTATGGCCAGCGGAAGGGGAATCTTCAGACGCATTCTAAGTCTCCTTTGAAAATTACAGGACTTCCTCCCCCGAGGCTTTCCCTTCTTACGAGTTTACATCTTTAGCCTTAAATTGCAAAGCAACGGTTCTATTAATGCCAAAACCGCCCTCCAGCAGTTCACTAGAACAGGAGCTGACCAGCCTCCTCCTCGATCGCCGCAAGAAGAGCAGCGAGCAAAGCTGCGCGGGAAACTGCTAGCCTCTTTGAGCTTTCAAGGCATAGCCTAGCGGGTAAATACTCGACCGCGCGGCGCAAGACCGGCAACACCGAGGAAAAGGTGCAGAAGCGTGTATCTTGGCCTATCTTGGCGAATGCACGTAAGGCGCCGATGGCCCCCAACTGCTCAAGAATATCGGCATCGTGAAGCAGAACAGCCTCAAAGCCCACTGGCTCCTGTTGCGGCTGATGGGTTCGAATGGCCTCCGCAACAGCCTCCAGCTTAGAAGCCGGAAAGCCCCAGCCGGCCAGCATACTTTGGCTTCGCGCGAGGGTATAAGGTACATGGTCCCAGCCGGCCAGTTCCGCCGGATCCTTGGGCCGGTGGCCGAGAAAGACTCCGAGGTCGTGCATCCAGGCGGCAGCAAAGAGAATATCGTCGTCGAACTCCCGTCCTTCGGCAAGGCGCACCGCCAGGTCGTAGAGCCGCGGCTGATGCCCAAACTTGTCCACAGGCTGAGCTTCCGCGCGAATGTACTCCACAACCGATTCTCTCCAATTGGCTTCTTTCATCAGCTCCCTTCCGGCCAACGGGGCGTGATGCGCATCAGTTCCAACCCGCCCAGGTTCTCGATCACGAATTCTGGCGAAGCAGCAGGCACGGCCACGATGCCTCCCATCGGCAACTCCAACGGCTCAAACTCCGAACCGGAGACCCGGCCCGCTCCAGCGGATGCAAACAAGTACTGAAGTCCCGGCTGGGAGTCGCCTTCGGCTAGCGTGGAACTGTCACGGCTACCGGCCACGGGAATGCGTTCAACGCGAAAATAATCTCCCTCCATCAAGAGGGTCCGGCCGGAGAGCATTTGGGGAGCAATCTTCCCTGCGCGCGTCACGAAGCGCGTGGCTTCCAGGGATTTCTTGATGTGAAGCTCGCGACCCCGGCCATAGTCGTACATGCGGTAGGTCAGGTCACAGTTTTGCTGCGTTTCCATGATGATCAATCCCGGCCAGATAGCATGAACCGTTCCCGCATCTACAAAGATCATCTCTCCTGGGGTCACATTCAGGAGATTCAGGCTGCTTTCCAGCGTTCCGGCTTCAATCCCCTCCTTGATTTCGTTAAGCGTCACACCGGGTTTGAGCCCACAGGCGACTTGAGCCCCCGGCTCGGCTGCCAGCACATACCAGCACTCGGTCTTGCCGCGCGGATCGCCGTACTTCTGCGCCATCTGATCGTCCGGATGCACCTGAACGCTCAGCTTTTCCCGAACAAAAAGCACCTTGATCAGCAGCGGCGATCCACCACTGCGTGAGGCATCCTTTCCCAACAGAACATCGGAACTCTCAGCAAAGAGCGCGCCAAGCGTCTTGCCGGCGTGCGGGCCGCTGGCTACGACGCACTGGTCTCCCGTGAGCCAAGCCTCGCCAATCGGGTCACCTGCGGCAACCTGGTCAAACCAGGGATGAAGGTCTCGAATGCCCCAGACTCGTTCAGAAAAGTAGGGCGCAAGGCAAAAGGGCGCACATGCGAATGAAGCGGACTGCGTTAAATTTTTCGTGAAAACTCCCCCTGATTAATTTGGTTTTACCGAAGACCTTTGCCGCAATCTCACTTTAGCAGAGAAACATCTGCTTGATCACCGCAACGCTCGCCGAACTGCCAAGCGAGGCCACCGGCTTACGATCTGGCCCAAGCCCCGCTCATTGCTTAAGACCGCGATCAACGAAGCACAGCTTCCCATATCTAATGATGATTTTGAGATTGATGAGCCGGTCACCTGCCAGGCGCATAGATTTCCAGGTTTAAAAAATCCGGAGCGGGGCAATGGGCCGGGCTTGTGCGAGACTAGGTGCATGAATTTTGCTCTTGTTATGCGCGACGCGTTCCCGGTTTCCTGCTGGCTGCTGGCTCTAGTCTGGGCGGCTCAGGCGATTGCTGCGTTGCGCGGGATGCGGCGGATACCGGATTTAACGCAGAAAGACGAGGCACAGCTGCCGGTACTGGATGCGGCGGATGGGCCGGATGGGCGGGTGCCCGATCTGACGGTTGTTGTGCCAGCGTGCAATGAGGAGGAGTCGATTGAGGCGACGTTGCGCTCGCTGCTTGGCTCGAAGGGGTTGCGGCTGCAGATCATCGCAGTGAACGATCGTTCGACGGACGAGACAGGCGCGCGGATGGACGCGGTTGCCGCCGCTGCGCGCGTGGCGGGCGGGCGGAACACGCTTGAAGTGATTCACAATCGTGTATTGCCGGAGGGGTGGATGGGCAAGCCGCACGCCCTGGAATTGGCGGCAAAGCGGGCGCTCGCGCCTTGGCTCTTGTTTACCGATGGCGATGTGCGCTTCGACGAGCGGGCGCTTGCGCTGGGGCTAGCCTATGCAAGGCATGAGCAGGCCGACCACGTGATCATGAATCTGACCATGGACAAGATGGACTGGGCGAAGAGCGCGGTGCTCACTTCGGTTCTGGCGCTCTCGCAGTGGAACAACCGGATGTGGAAGGTGGCCGACCCCAAGGCGCGGGACTTCTTTGGGCAGGGCGGCTTCAACCTGATCCGGCGCGAGGTCTTTGAGAAGCTTGGAGGTTTTGAGCCTCTGCGCATGGAGGTGACGGAGGACCTGCGTATGGGCTGGAAGATCAAGCGGGCCGGTTACAGGCAACGGATCGTGTTGGGCGATGGGCTGGCGCGGATCAATTGGATGAATGGTCCGCTGGGAATTGTGAGGTTGCTGGAAAAGAATGCGTTTGCCGTCTTCCGCTACCGGACTGGGCTGACGCTGCTGGTGCTGGCGGGGCTTGCGGTGCAGATTATTTTGCCACTTGCGGCGCTGGCCAGCGGAGGATGGACTGCTGTGGCGGGTGGGGTGATCTATCTGTTGATTGCTGCGAACTTTACTGCTTACAAGCAGCAGCCGTGGCTAGCGGTCTTCTATGCGCCGGCGATCGGGATTCTTACGTTCGCTCTGGCGCGCTCAATGGCACTTACGCTTTGGCGCGATGGAGTGGTGTGGCGAGGGACGCATTACAAACTCGATGAGCTGCGAAAGGCCGCGGGGCATGGCTGGTAATGGCTACTATGCAGCGGATTCATGGCGGCGGGTGGTCTATGTCTGACTAACCAAGAATGATTGGGTGCCCCGGGTTTCATCTTTGAGAGCTTGGGGACTTCGCTATTCGCTTATGATTTCGACGAAAATGCCATCGGGAAGTTCGCCGCCTAAAAGGTGGACTACGCCATCTTTTACGTAGCCTTCGAGGGTTTGCCGGGCGGGCTTGGGGGCGGGCTGCGGCGCGGGAATAGGAGCTGCCGGACGGTTGACTGGTTGACTCGCTGGCTTGCTGAACTGCGGACGGGCGGCTTCGAAGTCGGCGGGCTTGCCAACCTGCGGAAGCGCCGATTTGCCCATGCCGCGGTCCATGGCTTCGTTGGCCAGGCGGTCGGCGTGCTTGTTGCCGCCGCGCAGGGTGTGGCGCATCTCGAAGCCGTCCAAGCGGCGCGAGAGCTTGCGGGCCTCCTCGTAGAGCGGCTTGAGTATGGGGCTTTTCACCGCGTACTTGCCCTGCATCTGCTTGACCATCAGCTCGGAGTCGCTGACGACGCGCAGGTGTTTCGCGCCGTTCTCGACGGACCAGCGCAGGACTGCAAGGAGGCCGGAGTACTCGGCGAAGTTGTTGGTCTGGATGCCGACGTACTCGCTCAGCTCGGCCAGGACGCGGCCTTTGGCGTCTTCCACGACCGCGCCATAGCCGGAGGGTCCGGGGTTGCCGCGCGAGCCGCCGTCGCAGTGGGCGGTGAGCCACTCGGCGGGGCCGGCGGAGGAGGTCGGAAAGAGAGAGTCGTTCATCGTCTTCCAGTGTATCGAATGGAGCTTGTTCACAAAGAGGTTGCAGGGCGATTGTAGTTTGGGGATATTGGCAGGGGGTTTCGTCCTTGCCGGGAAATCTGTAAAAATAGAAAGCATTATGACGACAGCTTCCTCCTCTCCCAAGATTTTTGCCGACCGGATCGGTCGCATTGAGGTCTCCGCAACCATGGCCGTGGCCGCCGAGGCCGCCAAGCTGCGCAACCAAGGCATTAACCTCGTCGATTTCGGCGCGGGCGAGCCGCACTTTCCCACTCCCCGGCACATCAAGGACGCGGCCATTGCCGCCATTGAGGCCAACTTTTCGCGCTACACCGTCGTTCCCGGCATCCCCGACGTGCGCAAGGCCATCGTCGACCGGCACGCCGCCGACTTCGGCTCCGACTACGCAATCGACGAAGCCATCTTCACCACGGGCGGCAAGCTGGCGCTCTTCAACGCCATACAGATTCTTGTGGACCACGGCGATGAGGTGATCCTGCCCGTTCCCTACTGGGTCAGCTTCAAGGACATCATTCAATACGCTGGCGGCAAGGTCGCCTTCCTGGAGACGCAGGAGGCGGAGAACTTCCGCGTTACCGCCGACGCCATCGAAAAAGCCATCACGCCCAAGACAAAGGCCATCATCCTCAATACGCCATCCAACCCATCCGGCTCGGTGGTCAGCGCCGAGGATCTTGAGCGCATCGTCCATTTGGCTCATGAGCGCGGGATTTACCTGCTGCTCGATGAGTGCTACGTGTATCTGAACTACGCCGGCAAGCCGGTCAGCGGCGGCTCGTTTACCTGGGCCAAGGAGCATATCGTGATCCTCGGCTCGCTCTCCAAGACCTACGCGATGACCGGCTGGCGGGCGGGCTTTGCGTTGGCCTCGAAGGCCGTCACGGCCAACCTGAGCAAGCTGCAATCGCAGAGCACCTCGAACGCCACCAGCTTTGTGCAGAAGGCTGCTGTCGCCGCGCTGACCAGCTCGCAGGAGTGCGTCAGCGAGTTCCGCGCCGAGTTCATCGAGTTGCGCGACTACATGCTGGCCAAGGTAACGGCCATTCCCGGCATCACCTGCACCAAGCCTGAAGGTGCCTTCTACGTCTATCCGAACATGAGCGCCTATATTGGCAATGGCGGCATCAAGACGGCGACGGAGTTGGCTACACGCCTCTTGCACGAAGCCCATGTCGTCACCGTGCCGGGCGAGGCCTTCGGGACCAGCGAGCATATCCGCATCTCCTACCCGGTCACCAAGCAGAACATCGACGAGGGGACGCGGCGGATGGCAGAGTTCCTGACCAAACTGAGTTAGCCAGGAACGTTCAATCCGTACACGGCAAAAAATAAAGAGTGCATGGTTGAGGCCATGCACTCTTCTTTATGCCGGTCTTCCGATCCGTCGTATCCGAATTTATGTCAGAGGGTCGGATAGACCGTGAGCGAGAGGGTTGCCGTGCGCGTGAGCGATCCTGAGGTTGCCGTTACGGTGACCGTCGTTAGCGTGGGTTGGATTTGCGACACAGAAGATCCGCCGCCGCACCCGTTCAGCAGACCCAGGCCAGCCATGCTTACCGCGAGCAGCACGAGCATCTGCAGGCGCCGACGCCGCTTCCACCCGATGCAGCAGAAAACCGCCGCCAGCGCCGAGCCGGGCAGGAACGGGCTGGGGTTGCGATGCAGGGAGGCAGAGGTCGCTGTGGTGGTCACGGTCATTGTTGTCCAATTCACAAGACTCGTTCCCGGCGTAACCGTTTGCGGGGAGAAGCTGCACGATACTCCGGCAGAGCAACTGAAGGATACCTGCGAATTGAAGCCCGCCACCGGTGCGACCGTAACCTGTATTCCTGTGCTTTGACCCGCATCCAGGGTCCATGCCGATGGTGTGAGCGAGATGGAGAAGTCCGGCGTGGGCGCTGCGGCTACCACCTGGGTCAGGCCAGTCGAAGTGCTTCCGGTGAAGTTCGTGTCGCCGCTATAGACCGCGGTGATCGAGTCTGAACCTTGTGGCAGCGCCGAGGTTGTCAAGGATGCCTGGTTGCTGCCGATCAGGTTGGCACTGCCCAGGCTCGCGCTTCCATTGCTAAAGGCGACCGAGCCTGTAGGCACGCCTCCATACTGGCCGGAGACGGTTGCCGTCAGCGTCACGGACTGGCCCGCGCCGGAGGGGTTCACCGAGGACTTCAAGGTGGTCGTAGAACTGGCCTGAGTCACCACCTGATTGACCGCCGTCGAAGTGCTGGCAACATACTTCGAGTCGCCGTTGAAGCTGGCTGTGATGGAATATGAGCCTACTACTAGGCCTGTCATCGTATAGCTGGCAACGCCATTACTTAACGGTCCAGAGCCCAAGGAAGAGTTATTAAAAAGGAAATTGACAGTATCGCCATTGGGAGGAGTGGCACTGCCCGCGGCAACCGTAGCACTCAAAGTGATCGGCTCGCCAAAGATTGAAGGATTGGGCGTTGGCGCTGGTGTGAGTGCCGTCGTAGTCTGCGTTGTCGGCAGGCTATAGGTAAAGCCGTGCAGCACGTTGTTCGAATCGGCATACGTTCCGGCAACCGTTCCAGATGGATTGACGCCAACAAAGCCCGTCCCCTGATAGGCGCCCGTGCCTGCCTCGGAGGCGCAGACCGTGGTGAATGAACCCGTGGCCCCATAGCGCAGGAAGCCGCAGGCCGTGCTATTTGAGTCAAAGAATGTTCCGACAATATCCATTGCATCGTCCATGCCGAGAGCGATGGTGCCGCAGGCAACTCTGCCAAAGCCTGAAGTGGCGCAGGGAGTTGTCGCCGCGCCGGTAGCATCGAAAGGAGTAATCGCGCCGGCGGCGGTGCGCAAGTAGCCATGGCGCGCGCCGGTGGTGTCGGTGTAACTTCCAGCTATGTCACCGTTCGTGTCGATGGCAGTGGGAACATCCCCGCTGTTCCAGGTGCTTGTGTTGCCGGCCGGGGTGATGGCCACGTTGGCGGGGTCGAAGGTGGTGATCGTACCATCGGCCGCGCGCGCAAAACCGTGCGACACGTTATCTTTATTGCTGAAATAGGCTCCGGCGATTACTCCGCTAGAGTTGATGGCGGTGCCCATCGTGGGGTACCCGTATTGGCTTTGCCCCGGTTCTGGAACGCTGAAAGTGGTTACAGTGCTGCCGGAGTTGCGCACAAAGCCCTCTTGATTCGTTCCCGTAAAGCCGGTGACCGCGCCCTGAGAGTTGATGGCGAAGGGAGAAGTTCCATTCCCACTTTGCAAAGCGTCGAAAGAGGAAAAAACTGCGCCACTGGCCGAACGCACAAAGCCGCGAACCTGACCGGAGCAAGTGAAATATCCCGTGGTGTCTCCCGCCGAGTCGATGGCGCGAACGACGGTTCCCTGATAGGTTCCCGTGCTGCACGGGGCGTCGAAGGCGGTGATGCTCCCGCCGGCGGGAAGGACAAAGCCGTGCGTCAGGCCGTTCGCGTCGATATAGGTTCCCGCCACATCTCCAGCGGTGTCGATCCCGACGACGATGGTCCCCTGCTGCGCCTTCGTGCCCGCATTGGGGGCATCGATCGCAATGACGACGGTCGGAATGTACATTTGGCTTCCCGCGCCGTCATCCATTATTTGCGCCGGTACGGTTGTGGCGGAAGCAAGCAGCAGGCAACCCAGCAAAGCGCCGGAGAGTAAACGAAGATTCCTCATTTGGTAACGCCATCCGATCTCAGAATTAACTTTCTCTCATTGTAGCCGCGCGATGCCGTCCGACGAGCTTTTCAGGGTCAATATTCAAAAAAATCAGGTTTCCACCGGACGCCTCCGATTTCCTCTCCTGAAGATTGAGCATTTTTATGGGGGCTAAATCCCGGTGTAACCGGGCTTGGATTCGCTCGGACGCGTTCGCGGTAAACGAAAGCATGCTGCACTGGGGTGAGTTTCACTCCGAAGTTGCGATGTGCGAAAATAGTATCTCAGCAATTTTCCCCGGATTCCTCCCTGTTTCAACAAATGGGACGGTCTTCCAAAATCGTTTTATTTCTCACTGTGCAAACGTATCGTTTGTCGGGTAGGATGAGTTTTCTATGTCGAATCCAATTGATTTTCGCCCAGTCATTCTCGCCGGAGGCAGCGGAACCCGCTTCTGGCCCCGTTCGCGCCGCGCTCATGCCAAACAGGTTCTTGCCTTGGACGGCGAGCGCTCCATGATTCAGCAGACCGTCGAACGGCTCAAGCCGGTCGCCAGCCTGGAGCAGACCTGGGTCATCACCAACGAATACTTGGCCTTGGAGATCGCCGGCCAGTTGAAGGGCATCCCCGCTGGTCAGATCGTCCAGGAGCCGGTGGCGCGCAACACCGCCCCCGCCTGCGGGTTGGCCGCCTTCCTTATTGAACGCCAAAATCCTGAAGCCGTCCTCGGCGTCTTTCCCTCGGACCATGTCATCGCCGACGAGCCGCGCTTTCTGAAGGCGCTGCAAAAAGGCATCGCTGTTGCTCAGGCCGGAGAGAACATCGTCGTGCTGGGCATTGAACCCACCCGCGCCGAGACCGGCTACGGCTACATCGAGACCACCGACTTCACCCGTGACGACTCCGCGCTGCATGTGCGCCGCTTTATCGAGAAGCCCAATCAGAACAAGGCCGAGGAGTTCGTCGCCGCCGGCAACTACTTCTGGAACTCGGGAATGTTCCTCTGGTCGGCGCGCACGCTGGCCAACGCCGTCCGCGAGCATCTGCCGGAGACCGCGCCGCTGCTGGAGGGGATCGCCGCCGCCTACGGGACCCCGGAGTTTGAGGAGGTCTTCCACGCCCTCTATCCCAAGTGCGAGAACATCAGCGTGGATTACGCCGTGCTGGAGCCGCGCTCGGCCAAGGGCGAGCATCTCTCGCACCTCTACTGCATCCCCGCCGAATTCAGTTGGAACGACCTCGGCTCCTGGGCCTCGCTTTACGAATACCAGATCGAGACCCGCCTGCGCGGCGACGCCGAGGGCAATGTGGCCGAGACCAAAGGCCACATGGCGCTGGACGCCTGCAACAACTACGTCTACAGTCCTGACAAATTCGTTGCTCTCGTCGGCGTAAAGAACCTGGTCGTCGTCAACACCGGCGACGCCCTGCTCATCGCCCACCGCGACCACTCCCAGGATGTCGGCAAGATCGTCAAGGAGCTGGCCATCACCGGGAGGACCGAGCTGATCTGAACAGATTGCAAGGGTTTATGAATTGAAGATTCCAGACGATGTTCCCTCAAAATGTATTGCGTTGATGAGTCCTTACCTCTCTATCTGATTGATATTTCGGGAAATTGGTGTTACTATGCGTTGAAATGCACTGGACCTCCAATTCGAACTTTGTACAAGCTAGTCAGTCAGAGGTGACTGAACAGGAGATTAGAAATATTCTTGTTCAACTTGCCGTTCAAACGACTGACGCAATTGAATCAGAATCTCTTGAAATAAAAGGTTGGTGCAAGAACATCAAAGAACTGATCGAAAAGGTTAGCGAATCAGCTGCCTGTCTCGCTAATTCAAAGGGTGGTTTAGTTCTAGTTGGAATTGAAGATCATCCAAAGGAAGCTTCTAAATATTCTCCGTGTCCATACTCAGATGTCAATCCGGAGTGGTTGCAAAGACGGATTTGGGATCAAACAATGCCTCCAGTCAATTGTACGGTGTCAGATATCTCTGAGCTAATTCCTGTAACTTCGCCCTCAGGGAGTAACGTTTTTGCTATTCGTCTTCCAAAGACGACAATAATGAGTGGGCATCTTACTGCGAAGGGTATTTCGAAAACTAGGATAGGAAAGGAGTGCCGTACCCAGTATGCGGCGGAGGACGACAGAACTAATGTGGTTGTTCCAGGGGCGACGCGATCAAGCCTGTCGTCATTATCATTACAATGGGCAGAAGGAAAATATAGTAAGAAGTTTCCGGATGGATGCTTCGACGGAGATTACTGGGAGTTACTGCGGCAAGGACGATTGTTGGTAGATACTACAGCATTTTGCGAATCGCAAAATGAACAGATTACATTGGCTGCTTTACTTCTATTTGGAACAAAGAAAGCTTTAAATCAGCACGTGCCTTTTTTTGAAACTACAATTATATCGAAGGCGGGAACAATCACACTAAGAGAAAATATTATTGATTCAATTCGTGATCTGTGTCTCGGAAATAATGCCATCCTGGCAGGCCTTGTGCCAAAGATTGATATTAAAATTCTGCTGGAACTTGTGACCAACTGTTACGTTCATAGATGTTATCGAAGCCCCGGACCAGTGATAATCCGCTTGGATGAACATGGACTAGAGATAGAGAACCCGGGAGAACTTCCGGCAGGACTTAGTGCAGACAGTCTTATTCATTGTGTTCCAGTTTACCGAAATCTGCTTCTTGCTGAAGCCTCACGTTTTTTTGCTCTATGTGATAAAGTTGGTCTGGGAATAGATATTGTTTTTCGCGGTATTTTGGAGCACGGACTTCCATTTCCGGAGTTTGAGAGTGAACATGGGAGGTTTTGTGCTCGAATCCCGCTCGTAGGAAGTGTGGAGTTTAGTGAGTTCGTAAAGCGCAGGTCCCAATCTCTTACGTCTTTGGACGAGATTATAGTTTTAAGGATGCTTTGGGGAAAAGAATCGGTTCGGGAGACTGATCTCTATAAATCTATGCAAAGAGGGAAAGCCTTCGGTGACAGAGTGCTGTCTGAGATGGTCAAAAAATATATGATTGAAACTGTCAATATAGGTACCGAATATCGTATGACTCCAGTGGTAAGGAGAGATATAGAAGAAGTATTCAAGGAAGATCAACCAACGATACCAGGTCTTTGGGGCGAGTAATGCCGGATGCCGGGTACCCCAGGCCTCGGCGGGTAGTGCAGGTCCGGGGTATAAGAAATGAGGTTGCCCTAAGTCCAGATTTTCGTAACTGGAAATCCACGACCTCACGTACAAATTCTGAGCGCGTCATTTCCCTCAAGCAGCATTCGGGATCTTCGCAGTCAGTTGAACGCCTAGAGCATTCATCACGGCCAGCGTCGTCTTCAGCGTCGGGTTTCCCTTTTCACTGAAAGAGCGGTAGAGCTGCTCACGCGACAATCCCGTTTGACCGGCAATCTGTGCCATTCCCTTGGCGCGAGCAACGACTCCCAGAGCGTGCGCAATGTAGCCTGAGTCGTTGGTTTGAAATGCCTCGGCCATGAAGATCGCGATGGCCTCGTCGGAGCCGAGATCCTCTGCGGGATCGTAGTTGGTCAGTTTTTCCGGTTTGATTTTCTCAGCCATTTTCTTCGCTCCATTCCGCCGCTAACCGCTTTGCTGTTTGAATGTCCTTCGCCTGCGTGTCTTTGTCGCCGCCGCACAACAGGAGAATGATGGTGGTGTCCCTCTTTTGGAAGTAAACGCGGTAGCCCGGTCCATGATCGATGCGTAGTTCGCTGACGCCCTCTCCAACCGGCTTCACATCCCCTGCATGACCAAAGGCCAGACGATCCAGGCGAGAAGCAATCAGAGCCCGCGTTCGCATATCCTTGATGTGTAAGCGCCACTTCCGAAAGCTCTCGGTTTGTTTGAATTCGATCATCGCGGAGCTTGTAGTTTATAGACTACCACACTCTTGTTTGATTTGCCGGAAACCTTGGTCTTTAGTTTGCGACCTGGGAGAGCATGAACTACGCCGCCGCGCTCACGGCCAGCGGCTTCACTTTCTTGCGCTTCTTTTGCGAAGCGACCCAAAGGTCGCGCTGAGCCTGAAGGCGAAGCCAGAAATCCGGCTCCGTGCTGAAGGCCTCCGAGATGCGCAGGGCCATATCTGCTGAGATGCCAGCCTTGCCATTCAGTACGCGAGAGAGCGCTGGCCGCGTGACGCCTAGATGCCGCGCGACTTCGGTCACGGTCCTGTCCTCAAGATAGTAGGCAAGAATCCTGCCTGGATGGGATGGATTGTGCATCTGCATGGCGCGAACTCCTTTCCTCAGTGATAATCCTGATAATCGACAAGAATGGCATCTTCTCCATCAAAGCGAAAAGTCAACCGCCAATTTCCATTGACGCTGACTGCCCAATGCGCCGCGAGGCTGGAGGTCAGCGGATGAAATTGCCAACCGGGAACATTCATCTGCTCCGGCTTGGTGGCGGAGTTCAAAACGGTAAGCTGCTCATTCAACTTGCTGGCATGGCTGGGGTGAATTCCGGCCTTCGATCCGGTCATGAAGAACTTCTCGATCCCTTTATGCCGAAAGCTGCGAATCATACTGCATGCAGTGTACCGCGTAACGTCACGCTGCGCAAGAGAAAATATAAAATATTTACGGCGTTACGATTTGGCCGAGAGCGCGGCACTCGCGTTGCGACTTGAAAGTCAATCTCGTTACGCCATAACCTCCACCCCCTTTTTCTCCACAAGCGAAAGCAACTTGAGCAAAGTTCTCTGGGGATGTTTTTCTTCGCGCTCCCATTTGCTCACCAGGCTTGGCGACCCATTCATGTAGGCAGCAAAGACCGTCGGGCTGGTCTTCTCGCGCTCATGCGTCGCGCGAAACATCTCCGGCATCTTCTGCGTCGTGACGTTCGTCAGATTGACGGCGGCAGACTGTATGCGCTACTCTAAGCGCGAATTTGTATTGCCAGCAAATCGAAGGAGAAAGCACCATGAAGATCGTAGCGACCGTGGCAGTGCTGCTTTGCGCGTCGGCGTTGGCTTACGCGGACGGACCCAAGTCTTGTGATGTGTTGAAGGCGGAGATCGCCAAAAAGCTGGATGCAAACGGCGTAAAAAACTATACGCTGGAGATCGTCGCCAAGGATCAGGAGGCGGCAGGCAAAGTGGTTGGGAGTTGCGACACCAGGACAAAGAAGATCGTCTACAGCAAAGCCGCAACTTCGCCTGCGTCCCCGGCGCCTGCGGCGAAGAAGCCCTGACCTTCTGAGTCCGGAAGCATAGACGGCTTGTGATCCTCACCGTGGCGCGGGAAGCCTCCGCTAACCAGTCAGGCGGCCGGAGCGGGCGGCTTCGCGCCTTTGCGCACGCCAGCGCAGGCCGAGCCAGGCCAGGTAGCCCAGTTGGATGGCCCAGGTGAGAACGTAGGCGGCAACTAAAAACTGGTGGTCGAGAACGGCTCTGGTGTCCATTTTTCCCTCGTCTTGGTTTAATTCCGTGGCAATTAAAGGATTGCGTCCATGGCTGATTGCACTTCGGCTGCGGCGATCTTCTGTCGCTGGCGCTCAACGTGGTAGCGCAGCGCAAGAATCAGCAGCCCCCAGGCAAGCCAGGCCAGCATGTTCCACAAGAGCGCGTGGGTCATGACCGGAGCCATGCCGGCACCCTCTCCGCGGTTCGGGCCGAACACCGGCGTAGGATGCTGGGTGCGCCACCAGACGTTGGACATATAGACGATGGGCACGTCGAGCGCGCCGAAGATGCCGAGCACGGCGGCCAGCGTTTGCACCTGTGGCCCGGCGGCAAAGCGGCGTAAAAGCAAGTAGCTGACGTAGATCAGCCAAAGAACGAGTGTGGTGGTCAGCCGCGCATCCCAGGTCCACCAGATTCCCCAGGCGCGCCGTCCCCAGATGGGCCCGGTGATCAGCACGACAGAGCAGAAGACGACACCCACTTCAGCCCCGGCCAGCGCCCACGCGTCGGCGATCTGCGCCCGCTCCGGGTGATTACGGCGGAAGGCAAGGTAGCCGATGGAGCCTGCCAGTGAGATAGCGAAGAAAAGAAAGGCGACCGATGCCGAGGGCACATGGTAGAAAATGATACGAAAGATCTCACCCTGCTGGGCATCCAGCGGAGCGACATAGATGGCTTGGTAAAAGCCCCAGACCATAAGGGCAACGGTGAGGAGCGCGTAGAGTGTGAGAGCAATCTTCTTCATGGGGAACCCTGAGGTAACGATTCCAGTGTACAGAAGCCGAGGCAAAACCGGCTCATTCAATCGAACGAGAAGCGGTTTTCTCCTCGGCGGGAAACCTATTCGTAAGCCAGCGCGTCGATTGGGTCCTTGCGGGCGGCCATCCAAGCCGGGTAGAGCGCGCCGCAGATAGAGCTACAAATGGCGATCTCTGCGCCTCGGACGATCCACGCCGCCGTCAGTTCAAAGCTGAAGCCGGGGAACTTCACGTCAAGAAACGCGCGCACGCCGAAAGTGGCCGCAATGCCCACCAGCACGCCAACCACAGCCAACACCAGGCATTCGCGCAGAACGACACCGACGATCGTTTGCTTGGAGGCGCCCATCGACTTGAGGATTCCGATCTCGCGTGTCCGCTCCAGCACGGCGGTGTACATGGTTTGGAAGATCACCAGAATGCCCACAATGACGGCAATCGAGATGACCACATCCAGCGCCTTGTCGAAGCCGGGAAATTTGGCAGGCGTGTATTGCGAGAGCAACTCGTCCATGGTTTGCACGTGGTAACCTTCCAGGCCACGTGTGGCGACAATCTCCTGCTGGATTGCTTCCTCATTGGCAGGATCGTCGCTTTTGATATAGATGACCGTGGCCCTGTCTGGATTGCCGCTCAACTCACCCAAAGTAGTAATCGGCACCATCCTGCGCCCGCCCTTGCCATTCTCCACAATACCGCAGATGCGGAAGGGATGGTTGAGAATCTCGATCATTTCGCCGACATGGTGTCCGCCATCCTTGCGCGCCCAAATATCGTCGATGATGACATCATTAGGCTTTTCAAAAGGCCCCCCCGCAACCCAGCTGAAAGGCTTCAATGCGTTGTAGCTGGTGTAATCGATGCCATAAAGAATCTCGACCGAGCCGGTCATATTGAAGTTGGTAATCACCGGCGAGGCCACAGCCACATGATTCATGCGGCGGAAGACCTCGGCAATGCGGGCAGGCATCGGCGCGCCGCTGACGCCGACCATAAAGCTGGTGTTGGACGGGCGCACCACCAGATCGGCCCCGATGCCATTGGTGCGATTCTTCTGGTCGTTCAGCATACCCATGAAGATGGCGACGATGGATAGAATCATGACGACTTCAATGGCCACCGCCAGCACGCTGATAAGGGAGCGGACGGGCCGGTGCAGCAGATTGGCGAGGATGAGCTTATTCATTCCTGATCGTGGCTCCGAGACTTCGAGGCTGGAAAATGCTAAAAACCCTCGTTCTCAAGGGTAACAGTTCAGGGTTGGCAGACCGTTCTGTAGCAGGACTCCGGCAGTCCGGTCCGAGCAGTGCGGCCATGACTTGCCTTATATTTGTACCATTCTGGTCCGTAATATGACAGATTCCTGAAAAGAAAAGGGAAATCCAATTTGTTCTTTGACCGCGACGGCCTTCGGGTTTATTGTGAATGTGGAAATCTCCTTGAGTTTTTCTAAAAACTCACAGGGTATTCGAAGTGTTTTCTGGACGACGATGAACAACTTTGGGGAAGAGTTGCGCATGGAGCGGATCTCCCGCGGCATCGCGCTGGATGAGATTACGGCGGTGACCAAGATCAGCTCCCGGCATCTGGAGGCGCTGGAGCAGGGAAACTTCCGTCAACTTCCCGGCGGGATTCTCAGCAAGGGGATCGTGCGCGGGTATGCGGGTGCGGTGGGGCTTGACCCTGGGGACTGGACGGAGCGCTTTCTCGTGGCTGCCGGCGAGAGCATGCAGAGGAAGGATGAGGAGCGCGGCTGGGTCGAGTTCGCCTCGAATGTCGGCAAGGCGCGCATTCAGCAAAGCAACGCGCTGGAGCTTCGCATGCGCTGGATCGGCGTCATTTTGCTGATTCTGGTGGTGGCCGCGGGCGCGTTTCTAGGCTGGCGCTACTACGGCGTGCGCGCCGGCTGGTGGCCCAATCTGCTGCCCCTGCACACCGCCTCAGTGCACAGTGTTTCCGCTGTTTTCCTCTTTTGGATAAAAAGCTAGTCGCGGTTGAGCCGTCTTGTAACCCCATTGAAACCATAATCCGCACCGTTTGCTGCTAGCGATTGCCCGCTGCCACTCGCGCCAATTATCATAAGTGAATGCATCCCAAGGCGCTCGCCTGACGGTGCTGGCGTGTCCTTGCGTGAGAGTGGGTCCGTTGCGGTGAGTATTTTCCGCGCCGGTGATCCAGCATCTACCGGTCCTCGCTCCAGGCCGCCCAAATTGAATTCCCTGCAATGGGAGGAGAGTTTCCTTGAGCGACCGTTTTCTGTTTACCTCTGAATCCGTGACCGAAGGCCATCCCGACAAGATTGCCGACCAAGTCTCCGACGCCATCCTCGACGCCTGCCTGGAGCAGGATCCCTACAGCCGCGTGGCCGCCGAAACGCTGACCGCCACCGGTCTAGTCGTCATCGCCGGCGAAATCACCACCAAGGCCTATGTCGATTTTCAAAGCCTCGTCCGCGGCGTCGTCGCCTCCATCGGCTACGACAACGCCCTTTACGGCTTCGACTCCAATACCTGCGCCGTCATCTCGACCATCAACAAGCAGTCAGGCGACATCGCCCAAGGCGTGGACACCGGCGGCGCCGGCGACCAGGGCATGATGTTCGGCTACGCCTCCAACGAAACCCCCGAGCTGATGCCCGCGCCCATCTCGCTGGCCCACAAGCTTTGCCGCCAGTTGACCGCCGTCCGCAAAAGCGGCAAGCTGCCTTACCTGCGCCCAGACGGCAAGAGCCAAGTCACCGTCGAATACGACGAGAACGGCAAGCCCGCGCGCATCGACGCCGTGGTCATCAGCAGCCAGCACTCCGACAGCGTCAGCAACGAGGAGTTGCACGCCGACATCCTCAAACATGTCATCAAAGCTGTTCTGCCCGCCGAATGGCTGGACGAGAACACCAAGTACCACATCAACCCCACAGGCCGCTTCGTCATTGGCGGACCGATGGGCGACACCGGCCTGACCGGCCGCAAGATCATCGTGGACACCTACGGCGGCGCGGGCCGTCACGGCGGCGGCGCATTCAGCGGCAAAGACCCGACGAAGGTGGATCGCTCGGCGGCCTACATGGCCCGTTACATCGCCAAGAATATCGTCGCGGCAGGGCTTGCCGACCGCGCCGAAGTCCAGCTCGCCTACGCCATCGGCGTCGCTAATCCAGTCAGCGTGCGCATCGATACCTTTGGCACCGGCAAAGTGGGCGAGGCCAAGCTGACCGAGCTGGTCCGCAAGAACTTCGCTCTTACGCCCAAGGGCATTATCGAGAGCCTCAACCTCCGCCGCCCCATCTACCAGAAGACCGCCGCGTATGGTCACTTCGGCCGCACCGAGCCGGAGTTCACCTGGGAGGCCACCGACAAGGCTGCCGTACTGGCTGAGCAGGCTGGATTGTTGTCCGCTGCCAAGTAGCCCACCGCACTTCTTCGCAACATCATGGGACCCTTCGTCAGAAGGGTCCCATTTAGCGTAAGTAGCTTAGTCGGATGCCGGGCCGGCAAAGAGAATAAGATTCTCATCCGGATCCGAGACTATAAATGTTTTAGCGCCCCATGGCTCCTGCTTAAGTTCCTGATGGAAGCGGACCCCGGCAGCCTGATAACTCAGAAACAATTGATTGATCTCGTTCGCAGTCGCAACCGTAATGGAAGCAGAGAGCAAATCTTCGCGTCTACGAATATCGCCGGCGAATACAGGTTCGCAGACCAGCCTCAAGTTGAGCCGCGCATTGTCGCGAACAACCTGCCCGTAGTATGGCGGATCGCCATAGATGAATTCGATCTTGAAGCCGAGCTTGCTTGTAAAGAAATCACAGGCGGTTTTGACGTCTGCAACGAAGAGTTGGGCCTCGATGGATATGAGAACGGGAAGCGGCATCGCTTACCTCCATTCGTCGTTTATAGCTCTGCTCCCGATGAGAGCCGGACTGCTCACTGGTTCCGGCAGTTAGAATTTTGGCGTTTGCTTTAGTCATGGTGAAAATAAAAAAGGTTTCCGTCCAGATCCTGCACGGTGAATTGCCGTAATCCCCAGGGCTTTCTTTCCAGAGGATCCACGATATTGGCGCCTGACGACTTCAGTTCCTGGTACGACGCATCTATATCCTCGACAAACACCCAGTGAACTACAGGTTCGAACGGCGGCGTCCTTTTTCGAAAAAATATCGCCACATTGCCGCGCGACACGGCTCCAATTTCTTTACCTGGGTAAAGCCATTCGATCTCAAAGCCCAGCGCATCTCTGTAATGCTGTTGCGCGCGTTCGACATCAGCAGCAGGTAGTTCCGGCACTGGCTGGCCAATCAGGCTCATCTTCTCTTTAACGCACACTGAATTCCCCTTCTACTCTCCTTTATGCAACAGAACTCCACACGCGTCAAATTAGGAAACGACCGCCTCACAAAGAGCATTGGAAGCTGTGTTCCTGAAGGACACCCAAACCTGGGTCGGACTAGAAGGCCGCAACGGATATGCAGACGCGCTGTGCCGATGGATATTGATCTCCGGGTGTACCCGTGCCGTCCATGCATTAAAATGCTTTCTAGTGTGCTGGCCCTATTTTGTCGAGGAGCTAATCAATGTGTTTTCCTGCACTTGCCATTCTTGTACTGGGCATGACGACCCTCTCCGCCGCACAAACGACCGCCCCTTGGGACTACGAAGGCAAGCGCGGCGAACTGAACTGGGGCAAGCTCGACCCCTCTTATCAAGCCTGTTCAAAAGGCCGTGAGCAGTCGCCCATCGACATTCGCGGCGCGCGCCTGAATCAATCTCTTCAGCCTATTGAATTTCACTACATCGCCGGACGGGTGAAGCTGGAAAATGATGGTCATACCGTCATCGCCCACGTCAATCCCGGAAGCTACATCGTCGCCGGAGGCGTGCGTTATGAGCTGGTCGAGTTCGACTTCCACCATCCCGGCGAGGAGGCGGTGCGCGGCAAGCTGAGCGATATGAGCGTTCACCTTTTGCATCGCAGCGCCGACGGCAGGATAGCCATCCTCGCTGTGCGGCTGATGGAAGAAGCGAGCAAGCCGAACGCGGTGCTGGCCGCTCTGTGGCCGCATCTGCCCAGAGCCACCGGCGCAACCGAGACGGTAACCGAGATGGTCAGTGCGGGTGGCCTGCTGCCGGCGGATCGCGGCTATTGGACGTACACAGGTTCGCTGACCACTCCGCCCTGCACCGAAAGGGTGCGCTGGTTTGTCTTCGAGCAGGATCTAAGCGTGAGCCGCGACCAATTGCGCATCTTTGCCTCGCTCTTCCGGGTCAACTCGCGCGGCTTGCAGGACACGCACGGCCGGCGCATCGAGGCCAACGAGTAGGCATCTGCGCTGCGGCCAATCGCTCGGCACCTGCGGTGCGGCCAACCGCTCGCTCTTCGCTCGCACAGGCTTTGATTCCTTCTATTTAATAATTTTCTGGTTCATTTCAGATTCGCGGCTCCCATCCATACTGCAAAAGGAGCGGAATGGATGGGGCACAGAGTTGGCTTTGCGCACGGAATTTCCAGTGGTTTTCGATACCCACCCCCGGTATACTATTCCCATGCACGTTCACGCCGCGCCTGAGGGTTCAGGCACACAGAGAACCCAATCCGTGCTGCGCTTCTCGCTGGTGGCCACGCTCGTTTATGTCGTGGTCACCTTTGTAGCCGGATTGCGGGCTCACTCGCTGGCTCTGATCTCCGAGGCCGGCCACAACGCCAGTGACTTCCTTGCCCTCTTGCTCAGCTTTGCCGCCGTCTACTTCCAGTCCCGCCCCGCCGGTCCCTCGAAGACCTTCGGCTATCAGCGGGCCGGAGTGCTGGCCGCCTTCATCAACGCGGGAACTCTAATCGTCATTTCGATCTGGATCGCTATCGAAGCCATCCACAGGCTCTATGCGCCGGTTGCCGTGCAACCTCGCCTGATGATGATTGTGGCCGCGGCTGGCGTGGTGATGAATGGCGTGATCGCCGCCCTTTTATGGGGCGTCGCTCGCGACGTGAATCTGCGCTCGGCTTTTCTGCACATGGCCGGAGATACGCTCTCCACCGCCGCGGTCATCGCCGGCGGCGCGGGCATTCTGCTTACCGGGAGCAACTGGATCGACCCCGCTCTTTCGCTGCTGATTGCCGTGCTTATTCTTTGGACCAGTCTGGGCATTGTCCGCGAGAGCCTCAACATTCTCCTCGAAGGCACACCCCGCGGCGTCTCGCTCGCCGAAATTCGCGCCGCCATGGAATCCGTTGAAGGCGCGCTCAACGTGCACGACCTGCACGTCTGGAGCCTCGGCTCAAACTCCAGCGCTTTGGCATGCCATGTGACCATCGCGGACATTCCGCCCTCGGAGAGCGCCTGCATCCTGGTCCGGCTCAATCACTTGCTCCATGAGCGCTTCCACATCAGCCACACTACCATCCAGTTCGAACACCTGGGCTGTGAGCGGCTGGAAGGCTGCGTGGTTCCGATGGAAGAAATGTCCAGCAACCAAAGCCGCCATCACCACCATGGTCATTAAACAAGCGCCATCAGGCCGGTCGACGCAGCTTGCTCATGGGCATGATAGCTCGACCGGACCAGCGGACCGGACTCCACGTGGCGGAAGCCCATCTTGAGCGCTTCGGACTTCATCTCGGCAAACTCGCGCGGGGTGTAGAGGCGGGCCATCGGCAGATGATCGCGCGAGGGGCGCAGATATTGGCCGATGGTGAGAATGTCACAGCCTGTGCGGGCGAGGTCGCGAAAGACTTCCAGCAGTTCGGAGGTCTCTTCGCCCAAGCCAACCATAACGCCGGACTTCGTTATGCCGGAAGGGTTCAGCTCTTTCGAGTAGCGCAATAACTCCAGCGAACGCTCGTAGCGCGCGCCGGAGCGGACGGCTCGGTAAAGCCGCGGAACGGACTCGATGTTGTGATTGAGCACGTCCGGGCGGGCCTCGACGACCAAACGTATGGCTTCGGGATTACCCTGAAAGTCCGGGATGAGAACCTCGACGCGGCAGCTGGGAGCCTGACGGCGAACCTCCTCAATCACCAGAGCAAAGGCCCGCGCGCCACCCAGCAGGTCGTCGTCGCGATCAACACTGGTGATGACGGCGTACTCCAGGCCCAGCGCTCCGATGGCCTCGGCGACGCGGCGAGGCTCGTCGAAGTCAATCGGCTCAGGGCGGCCCTTCGGCACCGCGCAAAAGCCGCAGCGCCGGGTGCAGAGGTTGCCCAGCATCATGAAGGTGGCCGTTTTATGATGCCAGCACTCGCCGATGTTAGGGCAATGCGCGCTCTCGCAGACGGTGTTGAGCTGGAGCGAACGAGCCAGCCGCTTGAGGGCGTGGTAGTTCTCGCCCACCGGGGCGCGGGCCTTGAGCCACTCCGGCTTGGGCGCCGGAGCCGTGCGAGCGGGAGAGATTTGCACCAGTTCGGTCACTGCTTCATTGTAGCCTTTCAGGGTTTCCGTTCATGGGGCGGGTTGAAATACTGCTAACCGGAAATTATGAACTTTTAAGATATTCTTCGACTGCTTGCCATTGCGCGCGGCTCCGCTCAGTTAGATCGGGAATCGCTGAGATTGTCGCCATCCGCATACGTAGCCCCGTGGCTAAGATATCTGCGTTGTCTGCCAGTTTTCTCGCCTCGTTGATTCGATCAAAGGGCTGCCATTTCCACTGAGTCAGGATCAACATGGCAACACTGCCAGAACCGAATGCCGAGGCATAGAGAATGCGGTTCTGACTCACCATTACAACCGACCAAAGTATTAATATAATAAAGAGAATGCCTACAGCCAGAGCAGCCGAGATTTGAAGGCTAAAGGCTGATCGAAGCCGAGAGGCAGTTCTCTCCGATAGATCCTTCAACTCCCTCAATGGATCTTCCGTATCTGTGCGGGGAGGCGTGATTGATCCCAATGGAGAGCTTCCGATACGGGATCCAAGTAGAACAACACCTACACCTGCGCAGATTCCACCAAGTGGTAGAAGCACGGATTGCCAGTGGCCCGAGAGGAAATTGAATATGCTTGGTCCCCTGACAATTGACGATAAAAAACCGATCCCTACGAGAAATACGGTAAGTACTATAATATTAATGAAAATAGATGTAAAAGAAGATCTATGCACTTCCATAACCGGCATAAGATCACGGTAGAAGAGTCGCGAGACGGCTCTTGGTTTTATTCGTTGGCGACTGGATTCATTGCGCCCACTGAACCAAACTTGATCCCGATTAGCTCTCCTCTCAGGTAAGTTATCATTGCCTCGAGCAGCCATAGATTCCAATTTATCCGCTTTTACACGATAGAGAACACCACACTCTTGTCCGTTCTTCTCGCGTTTGGCTATGAGAGTGTCAATATCGGACAAGGACATTTCATTCGTCTCTCTATAACGTTCTTGGTATGTTTTCCTCCCAGGACGAGGCGGATCAATATGGAGCGCCCTGGCTCTTATGTCTGAAAGGTCTGCCAGACGGCGATAATGACGCATTGTGGAAAATGCGTCGGCTATTGCAGGGTTATTCGATTCAAGCTCTTGAAATATGTTCTCGCTTACGTCACTCCCGCTCATGCTACAGTCCTCGTTGAGAAATAGACCGAAAATTGTGAATTAGGGCCTATCCGATGAGTTTTTAGATCAATCGAAATCCGCTTGCGGCTCAACGAGCGACTTGCGGCCCCTGCTCGACCAATCCGGTAAAAATCGGCGAAAAACGAGCGCACCACGATACAATCAAGTCAGATAGAACCCTTCAATCACTATAAAGCCATGCCGCAACGTTCTGTCGAAAAAATCACATTAGGCAATTGTGCTGTTGGATGCCGAACGAAGGGAGAATCCCCCGGCCCGCTAAGATAGTTCCAGTACTGAATATGCCTCTACTTGATCTGATCCCGTCGCCGGTGGAGTTTGCCGACATTGCCGCTCTGGAGTGGGAGCCGCTGCTGGCGCTGGTTGCCGGCTTTGCCGCTTCGCCCGTCGGCCGCCATGCGATTCTGGCGCTCTGGCCCTCCACCGACGAAGAGTGGATCGTCCGCCAGCATCAGCTTACCGGCGAGCTGCGCCTGCTGCTAGAGGAGCAAACCTCCATCCCAGTCGGCGGACTCTTCGATCCCACACAGCACGCGGCCAAGGCGCAGATTCCCGGCGCGGCGCTGGAGGCCGATGAGCTGCAAGCCATCGCCCGCCTGGCCAACGACGTAGCTTCCTGGCAAGCGCTGCTGCAATCGCCTCCGGCGCGGCTGGTGGGCAAGCTCTTTGGGCTTTCGCAGCTCTCAACCGCGCTGACCACCAGCCTGCGCCCCTTGGCGGAATCCATCGAGCGCACCATCCAGCCAGACGGCTCGCTGGCCGACAACGCCTCGCCCGAGCTGGGCCGCATCCGCCGCGAGCAGGAGCGCCAGCAGCGGCAGATCGAAGAAAGCCTGCGCGCCGCGCTGCGCAAGCTGGCCAGTGACGGCGCAACGCAGGATGAGCTGATTACCATTCGCGGCGAGCGCTTTGTCATTCCTGTCCGCGTCGAGCAGAAGCGGCGGGTGAGCGGCGTGGTTCATGGCGTCAGTTCGTCGGGACAGACCGTTTACATTGAGCCTCTAGAGACCATCGAGCAGAACAACGAACTGGTCCGCCTGCTGGAAGAAGAGCAGGCCGAGATTCACCGCATCTTCATAGCTCTCACCCGCCAGGTGGGCAGCTATGCCGTGGCGCTGGTCGAGGGCGCGCGCGTTTTGGCGCTGGTCGATAGCCTGCAAGCCCGCGCTCGTTTTGCTCGCGCTTACAACTGCGTCGCGCCAACCCTCACGCCGCGATTGCTACATTTAGAAGCCGCCCGCCATCCGCTACTGGAAAAGCGCCTCCGCGCCACTGGTGGGAGCGTGGTTCCGCTGACCTTGGAACTCACCGCCGAGGCCCACCAGCTTGTCATTAGCGGTCCCAACACCGGCGGCAAGACTGTCACGCTGAAGACCACGGCTCTCTTGGCGATGATGGCTCAGGCCGGTTTGCCCGTACCGGCCGAGGCAGCCAGCTTTCCCGTCTTCACGGCCTTTCTGGCCGACATCGGCGATGCGCAATCGATTGAAGCCGCACTCTCGACTTTTTCAGCGCATATCACCAATCTCGACCGGCTCTCCCGTCTTGCAGGCGAGAAGTCGCTGGTTCTGCTCGACGAACTCGGTTCATCGACCGATCCGGAAGAGGGTTCGGCGCTGGCCGTGGCCATTGCCAGCCACTTTTTGACGGCGGGAGCCTGGTCGCTGATCTCCACGCACCACACCTCGCTCAAGGTCTACGCCGCCAACACTCCCGGCGTGCTGAACGCCGCGGCGGGCGTAGATGAGCTGACGCTTGCGCCCAACTACAAACTGCGCATCGGCGTTCCCGGCGCGTCGGCCGGCATCCAAACCGCAGAGCGGCTGGGCTTGAACGCCGAAATCATCGCTGCCGCCCGCCAGCGCCTGGGTTCGCAGCAGGCGGACATCAGCCGCTTTCTGGACAAGATGCACAGCGAGCTGACCCAGCTTGAGGAAGACCGCAAGGCTGCCCGCGAGCAACAATACGCGCTAAATCTGGAGAGAAAAAAGCTGGCCCTCGAAGGCGACGTCGAGCTGCGCAAGCGCACACAGGAGCTCGAATCCAAGCTGGCCTCGCTGCTCAAGGACTTCGAGTTCCAGATGCGCGAGACGGTCCGCGCCATCGAGGATCGCGCTGGCAAGGAGAAGCTCAGCAAAGAGGCCGAACGCCGCATCCTGCGCCTGCGCCGCGAGTTTCAGGAGAGCTTCAATCAGACCGTCGTCGCCCACCGCACCGGCGCGGATGTCGGCGACCAAAACGCCCAGCCGTACCTGCTTAAGCACATCGCCGCCGGCGATCAGGTTCGCCTCAAGTCGATGAACAAGATCGCCACAGTAGTGCGCGAAGTGGAGAAAGACCTCTTTGAAGTGGCTCTCGGCCCCATCAAAATGCGCGTCAAGCGCGACGAGTGCGTCGCTCCTTCAACCAACTCGGAGCCGGAGAAGCGCCCCGATCCACTCGCCGCCGCCCGCAAACAGAAGGGCGTGCAAGTCACCATGATCAGCGCCAACACCGACGCGCTGCGCATGGAGATCAACCTGATTGGCTGGACCGTGGACGAGGCCGAGCAGGAGCTGGAGAAGTACCTGGACCGCGCCTTCCTCGCCGGCCTGCCCCGCGTGCGCATCATTCACGGCCACGGAGCGGGCGTTCTCCGCCGTGGCGTCCGCGAGTTTCTGAAAGGCCATCCCCACGTAGCCACCATCGCAGAAGCCCCGCAAAACGAAGGCGGGCAAGGAGCTACGCTGGTTGAGCTAAGGCAGTAGTACCGAATGATGTGATAAAATGCAATTTGATTGTATTGCGCAAAGGTATCTTCATCATGGAACATGATCTTTCGATATCTAGCTCCTACATCGACCCTGATGGGAACGAGGTCAGGGGTGTTTTCACAGTCGTGAAAGCAGAAACCAATCTTGGAAAAGTTCCACTATACCCGTATCCAGAATCTTTTACGGGCAGACTTATAGGAATCCATTTTGAAGGAAAGCTCATCGAGCTTACGATGGAGCAACTCAATCATTTCAGATTCGGCCAAGATGTAAGAGTCGAGTTTATCGGCAAGCTTTACAGGTTCAAGCAACTTGATGCGGATAGGTCCTTTGAAATGGCATTGGCCCAGATCACATAAGTGGGTATCCCGACCAGAGGCCATCTAACCACAATTTGATAAATCTATCACTCAGGGGTGTATCACCGAATCGACTTATAACCTAAAAATAGTCGAAACTATAGGTGAAATAGAAGATAAATTAAAGCGAAAACGATAAATCCAATGAAAGCCAAGATTACGGATAATGCGATTAGACTGTAGGCTGCAAGGATCAATGCCACAATCCGATTGGGATGTGTCTGAGTGCGATCAAGAAAACCGTTTTTTGGTCGTTCTCCATCCATTGCGTTTGAACTCAATGATCATTCTACAGCCAGGTGCCCCAGGCCCCGCTTTTGGGACCTGTGAGACCACGAACCCCATGCGAGCGGATAGCGAGCGATTGGCCGCACCGCAGGTGCCGCAGGTGCTTGTAAAATAGCTACAATGTAGCTACGATTATTTTGCTGGCCATGGAAGTTGAGTGAGCATGAATCACGCGCATTTTGACTGGGACGGTGCGAATATTTATCACATTGCCGAAAACGATGTGACTCCGGATGAAGCGGAGGAGGCGGTACGCGGGAGTTCCCAGGATAGTAAATTTACGACGGCAACGGGCTCCGCTGAACGATGGGTCTTTCTCGGCAATACCAAGCGGGGACGCACACTGCTGGTGGTGATCGCTTTGCGTGAAGAAAAGATCCGTGTACTCACAGCCTTCGATCCGTCCAGGCAGGAGAAGCTGCTTTCCCTGGAGAAAAAATCAGGCAAACCATGAGCGAATTGCAGTTACCCGAGTTTGCAAGCGAGGCCAACGAGGCTAGATGGTGGTTTGAGAACCGGGAAAAAATCTCCGAAGAATTCCGCCGAGCGGCCAGTGAAGGCCGTCAGAGCCGGGCCAGTGCGCGCCGTCTCTTTGCCGAGCGCGGCATTCCCTTTCCTGAGCCTAGGGCCTCCGCGCCCACTCCCACCACTACCATTCGCCTCGATCCCGAAGACATTGCCAAGGCGCGCGTCCAGGCAGAAAAGCGCGGCCTGCGCTATCAGACCTATCTCAAGATGATTATTCACGAGGAGTTGCTCAAGGCCGAAGCTGCCCCCGAAGCCGCAATCGCGAAAGAACCCGCTGCAGAGTGAATCAGGAAATGTCCGGGCACGACTGCTGGGCGCACTGGGGATCTTGGCCGCGCAATGGGAAGATTCATTGCGATGTGATTCAATAGAAAAGATGGCTCTTCCCCGGAAAAAGACGGCGCGCGGGTTGTGGATCAGAGCGCAGCGGAAGGCGCGCGAGTACGCGATGGTGGTGCGGGCTCTGGCGGACACCTCGCATCCGGTACTGGCGCAGATTGTGCCGGCGCGCTTTTGCAACCTCAGTTGCGGCTATTGCAATGAGTACGATAAAGTCTCAGAGCCGGTGCCTCTCGACGAGATGCTGCGGCGGATCGACCATCTGGGACAGTTGGGAACGGCGATGATCGGCATCAGTGGCGGCGAGCCGCTGACGCATCCAGATTTGGATGAGATTATCCGGCGGATGCGGCAAACCGGGGCGATTGCCGGGATGATTACCAACGGCTACCTGCTGAATGTGGACCGAATCGAGCGGCTGAACCAGGCTGGATTGGACCATATGCAGATTTCCATCGACAATCTGGTGCCTGACGATGTGTCGATGAAGAGCCTGAAGGTGCTGGATAAAAAGCTGCAAATGCTGGCCGAGCATGCCGAATTCCATGTGAATATCAACTCAGTCGTCGGCGGGGGCTTCAAGAATCCCAACGACGCGCTAGTGATTGGGCGGCGGGCGATGGAGCTGGGCTTTGAATCGACGATCGGGATTATCCACGACGACAGCGGGCAACTGAAGCCGCTGTTGCCGGAAGAGGCCAAGGTCTACCACGAGATGACCAACCGGCGGAAGACCAACTACTCGCAGTTCGACAAGTTTCAGGAGGCGATTGCGCAGGGGCGGCCGAATGATTGGCGCTGCCGCGCGGGGTCGCGCTACCTCTATATCTGCGAAGACGGGCTGGTGCACTATTGCAGCCAGCAGCGCGGGTATCCGGGCGTGCCGCTGAGCGAGTACACGACCGCGGACGTGAAGCGGGAGTTTTTGACGGCGAAGTACTGCGCGCCGAATTGCACCATCGGCTGCGTGCACCGGATCAGCTACATTGACCACTGGCGAGCGCCGCAGAATAAATTGATCCGGCCGGATCTGCTGAAGGTGGCGAAGCCGGGACTGGTGCAGATTCAGAGTGCGAAGTAGTGCGTTGGTGAGCGAGTTCCGGCACATTCGGGAGCGGCAGAGCCATGGTATTCTAAGCGGGTGATCAATATGGACAAGATAACGGAGCAACTCAAGCAGATTATAATCAGCGGCTTGCGGATCAAAGATAGAACAGCCGAAGATTTAAGCGCCGATACGCGGTTGATGGATGGCGATCTTGAGATCGACTCGATCGATATTCTGCAACTGATTCTGGAGATCGAGCGGCAGTTCAAAATCAAGCTGGTGGAAGGCGAACTGGACCAGAGCGCCTGGCAGACGATCGGCTCATTGGCCGCCTCGATTCAGGCAAAAGTCGCCGAACAATAGATTTCAGGAGCAGCACTGATGCCAACCAGCAACAGGATGAACCCCTCCCGTGTGTTGCTGGTGGAATGCAACAACATGAACAAGTGGGTGGGCACGACGATGCCCTATGAGATGCATGTGCCCCCGCTGGGGCTGATGTATCTGGCATCGAGCGCACGGGCGGCGCTGCCGGGCCTTGAGCTGAAGATTGTGGAATCTTCGCTCTCCTGTCCGGATGATGAGCGGTTTGTGCGCATTCTGAAGGAGTTTCAGCCGGATGTGGTGGGGCTGCGCTCGATTGCCTTCTTTCTGGAGGAGTTGCAGCGCGTGGCCCGGCTGGTGCGCGCGCACAGCAATGCGATTCTCATTGTGGGTGGGCCGATTGTGAAGGCTTACAAACAGCGGCTTTTCGATGAGGTTCCGGAGCTGGAGATTGCGGTGCAGGGCGAAGGCGAACAGGTCTTTGTCGAGCTGCTCTCCGGGACTGCGCCGGAGACAATCCCCGGAGTTTTGCTGCGCGGTGCGGACGGGATTGTCGAGAGTCCCGGGCTGCGAGAGGCAGTGAAGATAGACAGCCTGCCGATTCCCGCCTATGACCTGATCGATAGCGCGCAATACGAGAGCCAGCTCAGCTATGCGTACAATCATCGGCGGCAGGGAGTGCTGCTCACCAGCCGGGGCTGCGTCTATCACTGCACCTATTGCTTCAGCCATTGGAAGGGCATCCGGCTGCGCAGCGCGGCCAATATCTTTGCCGAGCTGGTCGAGCTGCACGACCGACACGGCATCCGGGATTTCTATGTTGTTGATGATATTTTCAACGTGGATTTGAAGCGGTCGATGGAGCTGTTTGACAGGATTCTGGCCGCAGGTCTGAAGCTGCGGATATATTTTGTCAACGGTTTGCGCGCCGATATCACCAGCGAGCAGTTTGTGGACCGCGCAATCGAAGCCGGAGCGATCTGGTTCACCTATGCGATTGAATCAGCGGCTCCGGAGATTCAACTGCTGGTGCAGAAGAATCTGAATCTGGAGAAGGCCAAGAAGATCATCACTTATACGCAGGGCAAGAATGTAGTCGTGAATATCTCAACGATGTACGGCTTTCCCACCGAGACGCGGGCGATGGCCCAGCGGACGCTGGACTTTCTGGGTGAACTGCCCAAGCCATCGCTGCTACCCTATCATTTTTGCCTGCGCTACTTTCCCGGCTGCGAGATCAATCAGCAGGCGATTGACGCGGGCTGGGACGCCGAGCGCATGGGGCTGAGCAGCCGCTTTTCTTATAACGATATGGCGATGGGCACGCCGACGCTTTCCAAGCATGAGATGAACGATATTCAAATGGAGTATCATCGGCGCTTCGGCATGAGCAACCCCAGCGCTGTTTCAGCTGCGGTACGGACGCTGCGCTCGATTGGCTACACCGACCTGGACATTACTCACATGTACTCGGTTTTGAAGCGCAAAGTGATCCATGAGGTGAGCGAGCTGACCGGGGCGGTTGAGGGATGAAACGCTGGTACGGCCATCGCTTTCATAATGTCTCGGCGCTGCGCATGGTGTTTTTGACGATGCGCTGGACACCTCGCTGGGTGCAGGCGCCGATGGCGATGGTCACGGCGCTGATCTTCTATCTGATGCTGAGCAAGGAACGGCGCGCCGTCGAGCGGAATCTGCGCCGGGTTACGGGTCGCCGGGGCTTGGCTCTGCGCTGGCGGGTCTATCGCGTCTTTTACTCTTTCTGCGATTTGATGGTCTCCTACTGCTTTGTTCCCCAGGCCAGCGACGAAGAACTGCTCGGAATGCTGGCCGACCCGGAGCGCGGTGCGGCGGTGATTGATGGCTGCCTGGCCGAAGGGCATGGGCTGATAGTGTGGACGGCGCATCTGGGCAATCCTGAGTTTGCCTCGCGCCTGCTGGAGTTGCATGGCCGCCCGGTGAACGTGGCGCGCGTGGTGGAGGATAAGCCGGCCGAGCGGATGCTACGCGAGCGGATGATCAACCCTCGGCTGCGGATTGTGAATCTCAAGGAGGGCGCGCGGGCTACCATTGAGCTTTTGCAGGCGCTGCGGCGCAACGAGATCGTGGCCATCCAGGGTGATCGCGTCTTTCACCCACGCCACAGCGCCCGCCTGCCGTTTTTTGGCGCGGAGGCCGCTTTTCCGCTGGGACCGTTTTTATTGGCTGAAGCCGCGGGCGCGCCACTGCTGCCGGGCTTTGTGGTTCGCGAGCGATGGCAGCATTATCGCGTGCTATTGGGCGAACCGATTCTTACCGCTTCGACGGGCAATCACGAGGAAGACCAGCACGCCGCCTTGCGCAAGGCCGTCGGCTTTCTGGAAGCGCAGTTGAAGAATTATGATGATCAATGGGTAAACTTCTTCGATTTTTGGCCGGATCACGCTCTTGATTGACGCAAAAAAGACAATCGTAGTCACGGGTATTGGCGTGGTCAGTCCGTATGGAATGGGCTGGGCCGCTCTGCGGGACGGAATGCTGTCTGGCCGATGCTGCCTCCAGCCCATGACGGAGTTGTATCCAGGCTTTCAAGGAACAGCGGCAACCGTGGGTGAGCTGCCGCAACTGCCGGAAAGTCATCATTTTTCTCGCTCCGACAAGCTGGCAGTGCTGGCCGCGCAAGATGCCATCGGTGGCTTCAGCAGTTCAAGCGCAACCTTGCGCGAGAGCGGTATCGTCATGGCAAGCACAGTTGCCGGACTGAGTGAGATTGATGCGGAGATTGCCAAGGGCGCGGCCGATTGGTACAGGCACGGCGGCTTGAAACGCGCTGCCTCCTACTCGGTTTCATGTGTTGGCGCCGCGGTTGGCAAGCACCTCCAGATTGAGGGGCCAGCCTGCACGGTTTCCGTGGCTTGCGCTTCGGGAGCGATGTCCATTGCGTTGGGCGCAAATATGCTGCTGGACGGCGCGGCTCCGATGGTGCTCACCGGCGGCAGCGACGCGCTCTGCCCCTTCACGCTGAGCGGATTCAACTCTTTGCAAGCTCTTGATCTGGAGCCTTGCCGGCCCTTTGACCAGAATCGCCAGGGGCTGAATCTGGGCGAAGGCGCGGCGGTTCTGCTGCTGGAAACTCTGGCACACGCCACTGAGCGCGGCGCTCACATTCATGCCATTCTGCGCGGCTGGGCAATGACCAACGACGCCTCGCACCCCACGGCTCCGCGCACCGACGGCGCAGGTCTGTCCAATTGCATCCATCGCGCATTGGAGATGGCCGGCTGCGGCATCGACGAGATCGGCTATGTGAATGCCCACGGAACCGGCACGCCGCTCAACGACATTGCCGAGACGCACGCCTTCGAGCGGGCCTTCAGCGGGCGCGCGACGCCGATTCCCGTCTCCTCGACCAAGTCGTACTTCGGTCATTGCCTGGGCGCTGCCGGCGCGTTGGAGGCGGCCATCACCATCACCGCGATGCAGGAGAGCGCGCTCTTCCCCACCCTGCGGCTGACCGATCCCATCGAGAGCGAAAGCGTGGATTTTCTGCGTGGCACCCTGCGGCGCCAGAGCTTACCGGTGGTCCTATCCGTCTCGGCTGGCTTTGGCGGCAGCAATGCGGCGCTTATATTCGGGAGGCCGCGCATATGAACACGACCTCGACACAGATTACCGGCATCGGATCCGTAACTCCCTATGGTCCGCTGGCTGGACTCCTTAACTTCGAGTCTTCCGAGTCTTCCGAGTCTCTGGAACCGCGCGTCATTACCGCATGGACGACACCGGGGCTGCGCCGCGCCTTTCTGGTTGAGCCTTTCCGGCCAGCCGCCGTAGTGCCAGGATTGAAGACCCGGCGGCTGGATCGCCTTTCGGCTTGGGCGCTGGTGGCCTCTTCTCTGGCGCTTCAGGATGCGGGCGTCGATCTGAACCAGATGGATCGCTCGCGCATTGCCGTCGTCTTTGCCACCAGCTTTGGATGCGTCGAACTCACCGAGGCCTTTTACCAGAGCGCTGCCGCGAATGGCTGGCCGGCCACGGATCCCATCACCTTTCCTGAGACGCTCAGCAACGCTCCGGCCGCGCACGTTGCACTCTTTCATCAGTTGCAAGGCCCGAACCTGACCATCAGCAGCAAGAGCTTTGCCGCCGAGAGCGCGCTGCTCCAGGCCGCCTCCCTGCTGCGCCACAATCAAGCCGATCTTGCCGTGGTGATTGCCGGGGACACGCTCACGCAGCCTGTCTATGAGTGGTATGAAGCTGCACACCTTCTTGCTCCGGCCTGCTTCAACGAAGAGCCACTGGCGCCCTCAACCGGATTCATTCCCGGAGAAGGCGTTGTTGCGACGGTACTGGAGCCGACAGGCAAGCGGCAGGCGCGCTCCTATGCGGCGCTGCGGGGTGGTCATTGGGCATCCGGCGGCGATGCCCAGAGCTGCATTCATCAACTGCTCGGCGGAGCCGCGCCGCTGCGGACCATCTGCGCCGGCAATGGCGCTCCCTGCGCCTCCAGTGAACTGACTTGCTCGGCGCGCCGGGTTGTCGGCCCAGAGGCCACAATTCTGCCGCAACAGCCGGTGGCCGCGGGGCTGGCCGATGCGGGCGCTCTCTTTCATCTCCTGTTGGCCTTGAGCCGGAAGTCCGGCAGCGGCGAGGCAATCATGCTAGGCACCGCCGGCGTCAGCGGCTTTGCCGCGCTTCACCTGGAGCTGCTGTGAATCTCAATGTACGCATTGCATCTGCGGCCTACGTCGTGCCGCCGGACGAAGAAAGCGTGGAGGCGATCCTCGAACGCGAGCGCCGCCGCGTCGAAGCGACTCTTGCGCCTCTGACTCCGCAGGCTCGCCAAAGGGCGCTGGATAACCTTGGCCTCTGCCGTGTCCGCGTCTGCCGGGAAAAGCAGCCCTACGATCTGGCCCTGGAGGCCGCAACTGCTGCAATCGCCGAGGCCGGGATCAAGGCAAAGCAGATCGACTTCATCCTCGACTTCAGCACCTTTCCAGGAGAAAGTTCACAATCTATCTCGCCGGCACATCGGCTCAGCGCCGATCTGGGCGCGGATTCGTCGCTGAATTTGAGCTTCCGGGCGGGAGGTTGCGGAGCGCTGCATCTGGCCATCCAGACCGCGCTGGGCTGGATGAGCATGGATGAGCGCATCCGCACCGCGCTGCTGGTCACCGGCGACTGCGCCCCCCCGGACAACCGCTCGCTGCTCCCCATTACCGTACAGGGCGACGCGGCCAGCGCCGTGATTCTGCGCCGCGACGGCGAGCAGGGTCCGCTGATTCTGGGCGTGGACGCGATGACCCTCGGCCACCTGCACAAGGCCATCGCTATCACGCAGCACGAAGGACGCATCCAACTCATCGCCGATGCGGTGTGCATTGAGCACGAAGTGATGCCGATCTTCTATCTCCATCTCTTTCGCTTGGCGAACAAGGTCCTGGCCGATCACGGGCTGCGCCTCAGCGACGTGGACCACTTTATTTACTCGAATATCAGCCGTCGCGACCGCGATGGCTTTCGGCGCATGGTTGGCTTGGCCGAGAACGGACTGCCTCTTACGCGCATGACTGAATATGGCCACACTTTCGCCAGCGATCTGATCATCAACTACGCGGAGATGCGGCGCGAGGGCCGCATTCTTCCGGGGCAACTGCTGCTTTTTGCCTCCGCAGGAATCGGTTTCACCTGGGGGGTGACGCTTGCCCGCGCCTGAAAGCCAACTGTTGCATGAGTGGCTGCGCTCGACCGCCGCGGCAACGCCCAATGCGCCCGCAATCGTCGAAGAAAACCGAGTCACCTCCTTCGACGAAATCTTCGATCAGGCAGCTAAGCTTGCCGCGCTCTTCATCGAAAACGGCTTGCAAACGCAGGACCGCATCGCCCTCGTTTTGCCCAAGAATACCGACGCCATCGTCGCCGTCTTTGCCTCGCTGCTGGCCGGAGCCATCTATGTGCCCATCCATCCCCGCTGGCCGCAAGAACGCATTGATTCTGTCCTTGCAGAGTGCGATGCCCGGCTGGTAATTGAGGAAGGCCGGCGCATCATCGACCGTCAAACTGGAGCGACGCTGCCCAGGCCTGCAACGAACCCCGCTAACTTGCTAAATGATCTCCCAGACCCTCCGACCTTTCCATCCGTAAACTCCGAAGACATTGCTTTTATCCTCTTCACATCAGGCTCCACAGGCCGTCCCAAGGGCGTAGCCCTCTCTCATCGCGCCGTTGCCGCCTTCGTGCGCTGGACCGCGGAGGAATTTCATATCACTGCGGCGGACCGCCTCGCCTGCCCGTCGCCGTTGGGCTTTGATCTTTCCACCTTCGACCTCTTCAACATGGCCCTCACCGGCGCTACTGCGGTTCTGGTTCCCGACAATATCGTTTGGATGCCGCGCTTTCTCACGCAATTTGTCAGCGAAGCCCGTATCTCTTGCTGGTATTCCGTGCCGTCCATCCTCTCTGGAATGTTGCAGGACGGACGCTTCAGCACGCACGCCTATCCCGATCTGCGGCTGATTCTCTTTGCCGGCGAGGTCTTTCCCTCACCCATTCTGGCTCGCCTGCAAGCCGCGCTTCCAGCCGCGCGCCTCGTCAATCTCTATGGCCCCACCGAGACAAATGTCGTCACCTGGCAAGAAGTGCCTGCCGTATTCGACGGCGTAAACCCGCTGCCTATAGGCCGTTCCTGCCCTTACGCCGTGGTGTGCATCGATGAATCCAGCGGCGAACTGCTGGCCGGTGGAGACTCGCTAATGCAGGGCTACTGGAATCGTCCGGAAGAAACTCAGCGCAGCTTCAAGCTCGTGCAGGGCCAACGGTTCTATCACACCGGCGACCGCGTATCCATAGCTCCGGATGGAAGTTATCTTTTTCTCGGACGTCTCGACCGCCAAGTGAAGCGGCGCGGCTTTCGCATTGAATTGGGCGAGATTGAAGCCGCTCTCGCTCGCCATGAAGTTATACTGGAATCGGCTGTGGTTGCCGTCGAGACGAATGCAAAGGGCGTTGTCATCACTGCCTTTCTCCGTCTCAGCGCCGAAGGTGCAATCACTTTAGCTGAGGTGAAGGCTCGCTGCGGACGCCACTTGCCGCCTTATATGCTGCCCGACCGCATACATGTTCTGGATACCATACCCAAGGGCAGCCGGGGCAAAATCGACTACCTCGCCCTGTGCAAAATTGCAGAAGGATTGAACTGTGGAGATTAAGAACGAGATCCGGGCGTTTGTCGCCGCCAACTACCTGCCCGACACGCCGCCCGAAGCGATCAGCGATGCCACGCCCTTGATCACCAGCGGCATCATCGATTCGATAGGAATGCTCGGCCTGGTCGATTTTATTGAAAGCCGCTTCGCCATAGAGTTTTTACCCCGGGAAATTGATGTGCAAGCACTGGATTCCGTCCAACAAATCGAAGCGCTAATTCAAGGTAAACTGGATAAGAACACTCTGTAATAAGTTTTACTGATTTTTACGGGAAATCAATTAGACGAGGCCGCATGAGAGCATTGCTGGTTCAGAGTCCCGCAACTTCGCCCTGGGTTCCACGCCGCCAGTGGGAGCCGCCCAGCGTGGCCATGGCGACTATTGCCGGACAGATTGACAATCACGATGTGCGTGTGGCCGACACGGTGGTCTGGCGCAAACAGGCCGTGCCGCGCTTCCAGCAACTGCTCAGAGAGTTCAACCCGGATGTCGTAGGATTCACCTCGATGACCTTCCAGTATGAGACCACGGCCGGCTTAGCCTATCTGACCAGGCAATTTAACCCCCGGATCAAGACCGTTCTCGGTGGTTATCACTCCACCTTGTTCTCGGAGACCATCGCGACCGGCCAAGACGTGGGCTTGTGGGACTTTCTCATGCGCGGCGAAGGCGACTTTGCCTTCGGCGAAATGCTGGACAGCCTCGAAGTCGGCGGCAAAGGAATGGACAAGATTCTTGGCCTTTCTTACAAGGAAGACGGGGTCTTTCGCCATAACGGCGCGCGGCCTCTGGAGGACTTGAGCCGCATCAGAATACCCGCGCGCAACAAGCGCCTGCTTAGCGGTTTTCATATGTACTTCCGCAAAGCCGATGTAATTGAAACTTCGCGCGGCTGCCTGCACTTGTGTAACTTCTGCAGCATTCGCGAGATGTATGGCCGCTCCTTTCGCGTTTTTCCCCTGGAGCGCGTGCTGGCCGACATCGAAGACGCTTACAGTCGCGGCGCGCGCCACATCTTCTGTACCGACGATAACATCACGCTGGACATGGACCGCTTTGAGCAGTTATGCGATGGCGTCATCAAGCTCAAACTCAAGGACGTGATGTTCACCACGCAGGCAAGCCCCATAGGCTTCGCGCATCGTCCGGATATTGCCAAGAAAATGGTCGAGTCCGGCTTTGTTTCCATCTTTCTGGGCATCGAAAACGGCTCGCAAAAAAACCTGCGCACCATGCACAAGCCCAACACCCTCGACACCATCCAGCGCGGCGTAGAGGCTCTCAAGAAAGAGGGAATCATCGTTATCGCCGGCATCATCAACGGTCTGCCCGAAGATGACCCGGAGAGTATGCGGGAGAATTATCAGTTCATTAAAAATATGGGCATCACCAGCGTCATGGATCAAATCATGACGCCCTATCCAAAGACGCCCCTGCGCGGTGAGATGATTGATGACCATCGCGTCGCCAATCTTGAAGATTTCCGTTGGTACGACGGTTACTTTAGCAACGTGCGCACCAGCCAGCTCTCGCCCGAGGAGCTGAACTTCATGCGCTGGAAGATTCGCCGCGAAGTCATCGGAATGTGGCGCGCCACCAAGGGAGATTGGAAGTTCTTCAAGGGTTATACCTACTTCTGGGAGTTTTTCTTCCGCCATATCGTCTGGCTTAATGAACGGATGCTCGAACTTATCTTCGGCATCGAGGGCCGCTACAAGCTCCAGATGCGCCACTTTTTGCAGCTCAATGACTTTGGCATCAAGATTCCCGGCCGCCGACGCGTCGAGACCTATCATCCAATCTACGGAGATCAAACCGACCCCTTCCAGGATACGCGCTGGAGCCTGCTGAAGCAGCGCCTGCCCTTCCGCTGGCGCAAACGCTTGACGGAACTTCCTAGCGAGCAGTAACATCATTGCATTCATAAGCAATGGCAGTTTCGGAGCATTGCATCTGCAGGTCGAACTGATGAATAGACCGGTCGAACTCGGATCGAATCCAGTTTTGTGTCAGTGCACGACTTCAGTCGTGCCGCCAATGCCACAAAATAAATTCGGGCTTTAGCCCCTGCAGAATATTTTTTGCCTTTGAATGAAAGGGGATCGGATTCAACACTCCGGTCGAACGTGAAAGCGATGCGTCTTGCGAAAGTCTTCTTGATGCTTCTCTGCGCCATGGCCCTGCCGGCGCTCTGCCAATCCCAAACAGATACCTTCCCAGACACCTGGCAGGCGCGTGTCTTGCAAGCCTGTGGTGCGCCCGATAAACAGGTGAATTTCACAGTGGAAGCCGATAAGTCAATGCATTCGGCAACCACGCAACCAGCGGACAAGGCGCTGATTTACGTTCTTCGCCCTCATCACGGGATGACGGGATTTCCCAGCAGATTCGCAGTAGATGGTGAAGCTAAGGGCGCCAACCTTCCAGGAACCTATTTCGTGTTAACAGTGGAACCGGGCCTGCACTACTTCTGCTCCACCGCCAAGAGTCAAAGCTTGCTCATGATGACAGTCGAGGCAGGCAAGACTTACTATCTGGAACAGCAGGTCATCTTCAAGCCCCACTCCCCCGTCCACAATCTCTTTCTGCTCCGCGATTCTGAAGCCAAGCCCGCTCTTGCGCTGACTGTTCCGAGCACTTCGAAGATCGCTAACGCGACCGACACAAATTGATCGGAGTTATAAAATGAAAAGAGTAGCCGCGCTATTGGCCTTGTTGTTTGCCTGCGCAATTCTATTGCGCGCTCAAACCAACGAGAGCGATGGAAAAGCATGGCTTGAGGCCAACGCCACTCCACCTGTTATAAATGTGACTGGAATCTGGGATGCTGGCGACTGGGGCACGGTCACCCTCACACAGAACAAAGGCGGTCGCAGAGTCATCGGAACAGCCGATAGCTGGGATGTGACTGGCGTCGTCAGTGGAACTACCGTTTATCTTGTCATCTGGAAGAAAGACAAGGTCGCCTTCACCGCCAAACTGACTCTCGACGGTTCCTCGCAACTGGCTGGGGTCTACGCCAAAGGCATTCTCACCCCCGCCTCCAAGACAGTCCCCATGCAGCTGAAAAAGTAGAATGCAAACCTGAAGCGCGTCCTGGAATAAAAATGAGCCATGAGGAAACAAACCCCGCCAGCGGAAAGCTCATAGCTCATTATCGGAGCGGGATGAAGCATTGCGGCCAATAAGGCAGGCTATTGCTTTTTCATCTCCATCGCGTAGCCCTTTTCTTGACAAAGACCGGCACCGAATTTCAAACGTGTATTGCGATAGTGGTAATTCCCGGTCAATAGCTTGTCGCTATCGGCGCTCAAAACCGCGCAGTAGTCTACCGTTCCGTGGCCAGTACCGAAAAGAATGTAGAGCATCTTGCCGCTGACCACTCCCTTCAGCTCATACTTTCCTTCCCTGCCGGTTACGTCCCTGCTTCCCTCAGCCTGCTCAAGGTGCATGAGGCCAAAATCGGATTCCCAGTCGCCACTAACATTGATCACTGGCGCATCCTTTTGAGCATCAAGCCAAGCCTGTCCCCTGTTGTCCACGGTACCAGCGCTCATGCGAACGGCGAACGCCAGCAGAACAAACGCTGTAATAATAGCAAGAACTGATTTCCTCATTCCTTCTACCCCTTTCAAAATACTCTTTTCGTCATTTTCTAGACCGCGGGTCTCCTGAGCCTTGCAAGTCCATCCTTCGCTCCAACCCAGGAGACACCGCGCCCACACACGTGCAAATAATCCTCCCACCACCGTAGAATCGATTCCACGGCCAGGCTCCTACTTCATTCCCTTTCCGGATTCTCCGGTAATTTCCACGTGCAGTTTGATACCCACATCCTTCAGCGTTTCATTCAAATAGCCGCGCAGTCCCCAGTCGTTTCCATAGTATGGCCGCACCGGAATCGCACCGATCTCATTGCCGGTTTTTGGATCGATAAAATGAATCGCCAGAATCAGATGATAGTTGTCATAGTCCACCCTTACATCGCTGAATTTGACAATCAGATCGGCGTCCGCCGGCGCCGCCTCGTCTTTGCTCTTGGCCATGACCACGTTCCTGCCCGGTAGGTAGGACGCAATCAGATTCGAACCCAGACTGGCGTTCAGCGAACTGATCACATCGGCCCACTCCTGTTGAGTGTGATAGCCATGCGCGCCCCAGTCCTCCACGTGCATATCGACCCACGAGACAAAAATGTGGTTCGCATGGCTCATATCGGCCGAAGTTTCCTTGTTCAAATAACGAGGAACACTGTGGCGACCAGCCATCATAGTAGCTGGAAACGCCAGACAAAGTGAAAACAATACAGCGGAAATGACGAACCGTTTCATGCAAATTCTCCCTTCAAGTCTGTTTCAGAATGACAGTCTTCGATTTCACGACAATTCGGGAGGCATTTCTCCCGCGTTTGCGATTATAGCAGCCCTCCATCGACCGCGATAACCTGTCCAGTGATGTAACTTGCTTGCGAAGAAGCGAGAAAAGCCACCAGCGGCGCAATCTCCTCCGGGTTGCCGAAACGGCCCAGCGGAATCTCAGCCAGTAACCGCTGTTCCTCTTTGGCAATATACTTGGCGGACATGGGGCTGGGCACCACCCCGGGGCAGACAGCGTTGACGCGAATGTTAAAGCGGCCAACCTCGCGCGCCAGCGATTTGGTGAAGGCGATGATTCCGCCCTTGGATGCAGCGTAATTGCACTGGCCGGCCTGACCGCGCACGCCGCTAGGCGAAACAATGTTACAAATGCTCCCCGCACCGCTGCGCATCATGCCCATCACTGCCAACCGCGAGCAGATATAAGTCGCGCGCAGATTGGTATTGATGACTTCATCCCATTGCTCTTCCGGCATAAAAGCCAAAAGCCCGTCCCGGTTGATGCCTGCATTATTCACCAGGCAATCGACAGGCCCGTATGTCTTTTCAATCTCGGAAAAGAGCGCAGCCGCGCTGAGCTGGCTTGATAACTCAGCCGCAACCGCTATCGCATCGCCCCCAGCAGTGCGAATACTCTCAACAACCTGCTCAGCCGCTTCCCGGCCGCGATAATAGTGAACAGCAACGCGGAACCCCGCGCCGGCCAAAGCCCGCGCCATCTCCGCGCCCAACGTCCCGGAACCGCCCGTCACCAGCGCCGTTTTCGTTTCAGTTGTCATCACGCGCCTACTTGAACGGCTTGAAGATCATAATCATGACTCCCCAGCGGGAGTTATAGCGATTGATGTTTCCATCCAAAGCATAGGAAACAGTACCTTGCAATAAAGTCCCTTTAGGGCCAGCGGTGTTGAAGTTCGTCTCCAGCCCATCAAACTTGCGGAAGTGGCTGGACTCATCCAGGTTGCGCGCCCGCGCATAACTGTACAACCCTTCAAATTTCATCAGATCCATCACATTGAAGCCATAATGCACGTTGCCTTGGGCGATGGCGTCAAAGGAATCCGTGCCGCCGGGAATGCCATGGATGCGTGGATTGGAGAAGAAAGAAGGAAAATAGCGGGAGAAACGATCAAGCTGGTCGCCGCCATAGTACGAGAAATCCCATCCGCCCTTAGTAAACTTACGAATGTAGTAATCTTTATTCAGATCGGCGTCGTAGAGAGTATAGCTGCTCTCTAAAGGTTTGAAGGGAGCCTCACCGAACTGCTTCCATGCGAGGCGCTGACCGCGTGTGCCGTCCGCGGTGAATATATAACCGTTTTCTGTCATTCTTACTTGAATGCCGGGAAGCAGCGCGACGCCACTGCGCGGGGGCTCATAGGACTTCGGTGTATCGCTAGTTCGGCCAAAGATGTCGTAAGCAAGATATGTATAGGCCGTCAGGCTGAGATGGGTGTTAGCCTGCCATGACGCGCGTCCGCCAAGAGTCTGCTCCCACGACCAGATTTCGTCGTCTGTGTTTTCTGTGTCTGCCGTTTGGTTTTTGCAGAACGTGCTTGTCAGTACTGCAGCGCAGTAAACGCGATATTCACCGGGCAAGGCATTGAGCGCAAGGTCCGCTGCGAGGCGAAGTTTCGGACTATATTGTTTGGAGATATTCGTAGCGAGTAAAGGTCCTGCAAAGAAGAGGGAAAGCTGAGCGCCGGTATTACGGAAGTCGAAATCTGCAACGCTGAGGCCTGCAATAGGAATGGGGAAATTATAAGTCCCCTGATAAAAAGTTCCGCCCACCAGGGAGGTAATCCGCTTGGCGCTGTTCTGCACGAGAATGCGCTCTCCGCCCTTCTTCTTCAACTCGCGAAGTCCCTCATCTGTATCGCGATACATCGGATTTTCGGAGATATGAGCAGCGGTCAGATCATCCTGAAAGTGCGGAGTATTGATAGCGTACTGGGAAAATTTCAAAGTTCTTTGCAGTTGAAAATCGCGTCCTGCTGCATTCAGAGTCTGCTGCGCAGAGATAGAACTGAGCAGGTTAAAGGAACGACCCTGCACATCTTTCACCAGATCAAAGCTCTGCGTTTCCACATTAACCACGATGCTTCCTTTGCTGCCTCGCTGACTCAGCGTTTGCTTGACCTCGCGAAAACTTGTTCCGTCAATCCATATCTTCCCGCTGTAGAGAGCCGCATCCTGCTCCTTCGGTTCGACTCCAACTACAAAGCAAAGTGCGCCGTTGATTTGTTCTGTGCCTAGTAGTTTATAAATATAGCGTTCATTGAGCGCAAGTTCGAGAGGCTGGGTCAAAATTTTTTCCGGCTCAAGCTGCGGAAGGGGAAATTCATGCTTGTTACTGAATTTTACCCCATTGACATAAAACTCTGTCTGCTCCAGTTCCATTTTTCCATTGCGCTCAAAGTACTGACGGAGCTTCATGGAGATATCAAAGGCCTGTGCCACATTGGTCGTTTCAAAGTGAAGATTCATGAAACTAGTAGCCTGGTAGTTATCCAACCTCTGCTTCTGAGCCTCTTTATACTGCTGCCAGCGGGCGATAATCTCTTCGACGCTGAGATCGACACCGCTTTTTACTTCGATCTGACTGAAGACCGAGCTGCCGGAGTCGCTCTTCTTATGAAGTTTGAGAAGTGCATATTCACCGGCCGAAACGCAGGTCGCTGTCCATCCAGTCTCGCTCATGACCGGAGCGCTCACCGTGAGCGGCTGGCTAGTTGCTGGATCAAAACACTGTAACTCATATTGAATCTTTGAACGGCTAAGAAGTGTGATCTCGCGGGGATTTCCGGAAAGGCCATGAACCCGCGCAAGAACTGAGATATCCGGAATTTCACCACCGCCGAACCAGCCTGCGTCCAAAATCTTTGATCCATCCACGGTAAGAATGAAGGGCAGTGCTGCGCCTTCCAGGTGGAGTAGGCTGGCTGGAATGGAGTGATCTAGAAAGCTGCTCGCTGTGCATAGTTGATGGGCAGCTTTTGCGTCCGACGGATTTGCCCAGAGCATTTCGACACCGCTTCCTGAAGCTGCGAGCACCCCATTCAAGTAAGAATCTACCGCCGAATTTCCGTTGTCGAGCTTCAGGATGATTGGCTTGTTGAGCGCATGATCGGCAACCCATTTGGCTTCGGTACGCCAATCCTGCGAGTCAGTAACTCCCAGCAGATCGGAATAAGTTGCGAGTCTCTTGACTGCATCGGAATTCCGGCCGATAAATCCGGGCTGAAAGACAAAGGCAAGCCGCAACGCAGGATTAGTTGATTTGGCGTTTACGGCAATGCGAAGCAACTCAAAGAGAAAGAGGTCGGGAATTTTCTGCGTGGCAGCCGGCTCAAGGATAACTCCATGCACCTGCGGAAACCCGAAAGGAGCAGAGTTGAGGATCGAGTTGACTCTTTCTGTGACAAGCTGCTCGGTTCCGGAATCGCCCGATAGAGGATTGACGACGATATGGAGCCAAACCTCTGTCTCCGGAGGCAAGCTTTTAATGGCTTGAGCCTGCTCAACCAATGCCTTGGCCGTGCCTGGATTGTCGCCAAGTTGCATAATTACGGGCGGCAAGACAAGCGGCGAGCCGCCGATGACGCACGGATGCGCATCTTGAAGCGCAGCCGCTAACTCTAGATTGCCGGGAGCAAAAGGAATCGAAACAGCATCCCTGGGCAACCCCGCCTGTGCGATTGCGCTTGCAGAGACGCAGCAGAATGCAATCAGCAGTGCGCAAAAAGGACGCAACAAAGGTTCACTTAAAGGGGATGAAGCAGTTGCAACGAACGATGCTTTCTTCATAACTCTGGGACCATCGGCCCATGATTCAGTTGAATAACTGGTTGGCCTGCATGGATTAATGCCGCATTCCCCCTGAAACCGCGTAGCAGTCATGCACGAGATGCTTTGCTCACAATTCGAGTCAATTCCTCCGCGTCGCGAAGCCGGGCGCCGGCGTTATAACTGCAGAAGGGAACTAACTGCCCATCCGTGCCAACATATTGGATAATGCAGCGCCGGAGCCGCCGCAGATTATAACTGTGCGCGTCCATGAAGTGCATTCCGGCAACAAAGATACCATTGAAGCCTCTCTGCGACCAACCTTCAGAACGCCCCTCATGCTTGTCTTCCCAAGCATCCAGGCTGCGTAGAAGACGTGGGAAGGTAAGTCCTGGAGGAGTCTTGTGCAGGTCAAGGCACTGCGATAGCTTTCCGAACTGGCGGATCTTGGAGATATTTCGTTCAATCAACCCCTGCTCTGCGTAGGGCTTCACATCCGCCATGCTGCGCAAAAAGCGGCCAAGATCAAAAAAGCTGTTCAAGCAGAACGGCTTGTTATCGTCATCCACATAAAAGAAGGTGCCGATGGAGCAATGCGCATCACTGAGCGGGGGATGCGTCTTTTCATTGCGAACACGCTCGATGGCGCGGGTCAGCAGCGAAAGGGAATTGAGTGGAAACCAGTCATCCGGGAAGCGGGTCAATCCAGTTTGTTCGCTGAACTCGCGCGCCATTGAGGCCAGATTGAAGGGTTCGAAAGCGCGGTCACCCGCTTCGATCCGGCCCACATCGGCTGCCGGCTGTATGCTGATGCCGGTGATAATCTTGTTATGTTCCAGCGCGAATTGGAAGATTGGACCCAGTTGATCGACGTTTACTGAACTCATGATCGTCGGCACCAGCACGATCCGCATATTCGTTTGCTCGATGGCGCGCACGGCGGCAATCTTTTTGTCCAGGAGCCTCTGGCCGCGCATCTTGAGATAGACTTCATCGGTCATACCGTCGAATTGCAAATACAGCGTATGCAACCCCGACTCCTCACAGAGCTTAGCGTAGGCAGGATCGACGAATTTGCTGCCGTTGGTGGCTACCTGAATATGGGTAAAGCCCAAGTCGCGCGCGGTGCGAAGGATCTTGGGAAAGTCAGGGTGAATCGTAGGCTCACCGCCAGAGAACTGAACGCTGCGGCAGGGCACTGGCCGGTTGAGCAGCGCCTTGAGCATTCGAGTCACCACTTCCATCTCCAGAAAGTAGTGGCTTCCTTCGCCCTTGGCTTCCGCAAAGCACACCGGGCATTTGAAGTTGCAGCGATTGGTGATGTCGATGACCGCCAGGCAGGGTTCATTCTCGCTGCACGTGCTGGCGTCGCAGCAGCTCGGCGTCGTTGACAGGTCAACCGGTTGCGCGTCCGGAAAAACCAGCTTGTTCCACTCTTCAAGCTTGCGGTAAAGAGCTGAGTCGGAGAAGATCAGGTCCTCGCTAGCAGGATGGCAGGAGCACTCGGAGCGCTGATAAACCTTGCCGCCGCGATCAAGGATCGTCGCAAGAGCTGGCTGGCCGCACTTCGGGCAGAGAGAGGAAACCGTGTCAATCGTGACATCGCTGACGAGTGTTTTCAACATAGACCTGCCAGATTGATACCTCAGATATGGTACTAGTGTACATGACTTCGGCCAAGTTTTGGAGAATACACATCCTATGAACATTTTAAGACTTGCTTAAAGGATCCGCACATGTGGCAGAGACCGGCCCGGCGCGTCCACCTAGGATTCTGCCGAACCGTAAATAGCCCATTTCAATCGGCTTGTATTCGGGCAGAAGAAAGCACGACATCCTGTCAGTGACTGCATCAGCAGGATGTCGTGCATCTTGTGTTCAGCGATTGTGATGATCAACAGGTTTTGCAACTGCAACATTTACTCTTTGGAGTGCCTGGTGAGTCCGATCGCGGTTAAGACTCCGCCAAGTCCGATCCAGGCCGCACCAGTGTACTTCCAACTGACGGAAACGCAGGTATTATTACTGCAGGATGTGCTGTCGCCATCCTTCAATCCATACGCCAGCATGGCGCCACCGGCTGCCATCACTGGAACACCTATATAAGTCATGATCTTTCCGCCTTTGGTCCAGTGGCTCCGAGTGGCAGGCTGACTCGATGACGATTGTCCGTTCGCCATATTCGGAAGCAGTCCAGCCGAATGCTCCAGGGCCTTGAAGGGAATCGTGTTTTCTGCTAAACACGGCAGGGACGTGAACAACACCGCCAGCACCAGCGCAGACGCAAAAAGACGTTGCATGAGTTCCTCCTTGTTGAGGTTAAGGGTTGAATATCGCGGGAATGGCATTGCCATACCTTCCCAAGATTCAGCAGCCAAACAATCCACCTTGGATTTTGGGCTGCGCAAAGATGCACAGACCGTGCACTTCCCACTCCTCCAAATTTATCCACGGTAGATACCAATAACTTAACAAAAATTGTAGTAGATTGTGGTCGTTACAAGAGGAGACAAGCACAATTGATATGAAATTGGTATGACATTTTCTAAATTAATTGCTGTAGTGGCAAATTTGGACCAAGGCGCTCCGTTATTGGACCATTGAAACGCGAGGCGCTAGTTGCAGGAATACGCCCTGCTGAAACGTTTTAGACCGCACATTCCCGACGCACCCCTTGCTATGCAATAATCGCCTTGCTAACGATTGATGAGTACCGGAGCCGACTTTTCGGATTTTTTGAGTGGAGTTTGCCGAATCCATGGATCGCAACGCTGACCGAGAACAGATCGAAAGAATTCTGCGCAGCCATACATTCGCGGACAAAAGCCAGCTCAAAAGACTGCTGGAAGTTCTCTTCAAATACATTGATTCGGAGACTGCCCTCAAGCCGGCCCAAGTCATCACAGAGCTATGGCCGGAGGAGATTAAGACCAAACGATCCACGGATGTTGCCACGGAGATGGCACGCCTGCGGAAGGCTCTGGACCTCTATTATCACATTGAGGGTCCGAACGACCCTATTCGGATCAGTCTGCCAAACCGTTCGATGCCCGGGCCGGACGGGATGAAAGAAAAGCGGTGGATCGTCGCAGAGCCAAGCGGAGTAGTTGAAAACGCTGCCCCCTCGTTTTCCCTATCTGATTCTCCAGCGGTCTCCCTCAAAACCATGAAAATCATTGGTGCGATTCTGGCCTTCATCCTGGTGAGCTTGATCGCTCTGAGAATTTGGTCCGCGGACAGCCAGCCTCACTTTGGCCGCCTGGACGGTTCCACACTCACCATCATGAATGCGGAAGGCGATGAGCTTTGGCATAAAAATTATGCCGACGGATTCAGGCGCGACTACTACGAGCAGGGATTGGCCACGCGCATCTGGTTCGGTGACCTGGACGGCAACGGGCATAGCGAAATTCTTTTTCTATACCAACCCGCCGCGAACCCCAATGCGCACTCAACAACCTTGATCTGCTATTCAAGCAAAGGCAAGGAGATGTGGCGCTGGACTCCGGGAAGAGTTCTTGCCGAGATCGATAGTCCGGCCTTCTACGAGACTGTGGGGATGGGAGTTCTGAAGGCAGCATCCGGGCAACCGCGCCGGATCGTCCTGTCTAGCCGCCATACTCTCTACTACCCTCATCAGATCGCCCTGGTCAACTCCAACGGCAAGACGCTCTCCGAGTACTGGCATTCCGGGCATCTCGATCACATGGTTTTGGCCAGCCTTGATGATGGCGGACACGAACAGGTGATTGCCGGTGGAATCAGCAATGGATACCATCAAGCGACTCTGGTGGTGCTTGACCCTGATCGGATGAATGGAGCCTCGAATGAGCCGGAGCGGCCCGATCTTCAGCTTCACGGCATGGGCATTGCAAAGGAGAAAATGCGCCTTCTGTTCACACGCAGTGATCTGAACCGAACCTTGTCTGTCTATAACATTGGCCAGGATGTTATCGTGGACGGAGGCTTGATTCGCTTCTCTGTTTTAGAATGCGAACTGTTGGCGCGATGCGTCATTGAATATGAATTTGACAAGGAATTCAATCTGCATACGGCAATCGCCGACGACCAGTTTCGCGGTGCGCATAAACAATTCTATTTAACCAACAAGACTCATCATGAATTCAGTTCGATAGAAGAGGCCGAATTCAGAAAAATCAGATGCCTCTCCGGCTGCGCTTCGGAGTATCTCCCGGTTCAGATACCTTGAAGTTTTTCTTCTCCAATGAGCAGGATGGCGGGAATGATCCAAAGACCGCCGGCTAATGTGAGAGCCACGCCCAGGGAAGTAACCAGCCCCATTTCGGCCAGCGGTGTAAAGCTGGAAGCCAGCAGCGCTCCAAAGCCGATGATGGTGGTCAAATTCGATTGAATCAGCGCTGCGCCGGAGGCTTTGGCCACATCGAGAATGCGATTGGGAGTCTTCTCCTGATAGCGACGCACCAGGTGAATCCCATTATCAATCCCAATGCCGATAATGAGTGGAATCGCGGTAACAGCCATGAAGCTGAAGGGATGGCCCACCAGTCGCAATAAGCCGAAAGTGACAACGATGGCAAAGAGGATGGGCATCAAGACCAGCAGAGTGATCTTTAGATTGCGAAAGGTCAGATAAACAATCAGAAAGATTGCCGCGGCCGTCCAAATCAAAGCTCTCCGGCTGTCGCGCAACACCTGCGCCTGTAAGTCCCGGTTAATCTTTTCAAACGAAAACTCGACGAAAGGCCCATACTGACGCCGCCATGAATCCATTACCGAGTCTGGAATCGCTGGGCCGGCGCTACTGTTCGTTTGATAAAAAGCAATTGCGGCAACATAACTTCCATCTTTTGTCCGCCGCAAGCTGTTATCGAGCAATCCGGAAGGAAGATACTGCCCGGCACTCTCCAAAGTGATCGGCTGCGGACCCTGCTCCAACTTTCGTAACTGCGCGAGATAGAGCTGGACGGGTTCGGTTCGGAAGCCATTCTCCCGCAGCGAATCCTCCAGAGCTTTGGCCGTCGCATTCAGATTGATCCCAGCCAGCGATGCGGCCCTCATCCGCTGCGTTTGTTGCGAGGGAAGCAGATCCGTCGGCGAAAAAACCGACTTGAGCACGCCGCTTTTGCTGTAGCCATTCAGGCTGGCAGTCAGCTCTTCGGCCCTGCGCAGAACCTCCTCCTGGCCGCCGGCAATCAGCAGCACACTAGGCGAGCCTTCGATGCCGAATTTCGCACTGAGCAGATTCTGCGCGGCCACGGCCGGCGAGTCCGGTCCGCCCGCGATCTCAAAGCGCCCACCCATCCGGATTCCAGGCAGTAGCGCCAGCGAAAGCAGAAACGCGCCGAGCGAAACCCCAACCACCAGCCGCGCATGACGGCCCACAAAATCAACGCTCTTGTGCGCCAGCGCGGGAAGCACGCGGAAGGTGATTGCCCGCGGCTTGAAAGGCCGGATGTGCCGGTTCCACAACTGCATCAGCGCGGGAACCGTCAGCAGCGTGTGGAACATCATCATGAACATTCCCACGGTAAGAATGAAGCCAAACTCCGCCAGCGCTTTGAAGCTGGAAGTGGCCAATGCTGCCGTGGCCGTGGCCGCCGTCAGAATGCAGAGAACGATGCTGACGCCGGTGGTCTCAAAGGTGCGCAGCATCGCCCCGTCAAAGCTGCCGCCCTCGGCCCACTCCTGCGGCGAGCGATTGAAAAAATGCACCACTTGATCGTCTCCCAGCCCGGCCAGAATGGCGATGAACGAAAGGCTGATCAGGTTCACCTCGCCGGGGTAGTAGCTGGCGATGCCGGTGGTCCAGAGAATTCCCAAACTGGTGGGCAGCAGCGACAGCAGCAGCAGCGGAATGCTGGGATAAACCAGCAGGCAGAGCGCCAGGCTGCCGATAATCGAAACGAGCGAAACCCGCTGGATATTTGCTTCAATGAACTTGTGGTCCTGCTCGGCGTAGACATACGCCCCGGCGGGAATCACGCGCACGCCGACGTCGCGCAACTCCGGATCGCCGCTGATCACCTGCATCTCGGTGCGGGTCCAGCGCATGATCTGCTCGGCGAATTTGTAGTCCACCGCCGACTCGCGCGGCTCGGCAATAATCAACAGCGCCTTGTGGTCCCGGCTGAAGAAACGATTGCCTGAACCCCAAGAAAGATCGAAGCTGGAAAACTGCGAGAACCCCTGACTGTTGCTCGCCGTCACACGCATCAGGCCCAGCGGATCCGCTGCAAAGTAATCAGCTCCCATGGTGGAGAATGGCGTCACCAGCTCAGTCGCCGCGCGGCGCACATTCTGATGAATCTGCTTCGGGTCAAGCTGTAGCCGCAGCTCAGCCTGCTTGTCAGGCGTCGTGTAGGAGGGAAAATTCCACGAAAACAGGCGCACAAAATTCAGCAGCTCATCTTGCGTCAGCCCGCTGCGCTCCTGCTTGAAGAGTCCGCTCGAAGCCATCGCGGCGGTCAGCCGATCAGTTGTCTCTTCCATCGCGCCAGATGCATCCGCGTCGCTCGCCGTTGCCTCCACCATCACAAAAAGCTGATTGCCGTAGCCCAACTCCTTGCCAATCTGACTGGCCGCCTGCCACTGCGGGTCGTGGCTGCCGAAGAGATCGATCAAGTCGGTTCCGGTGCGCAGATTGTGAATATTGGTGTAGAGAAAAATAGTCAGCAGCAGGCTCAGCCCGGCCACCAACCCCGGATGGCCGATCACCATGCGGCCCCAGCCGCGCATCAAGCGCGCCATCATGACTCGCTCTCCCCAGATGCGCGTTGCGCCAGAAAGAGAATATGTGCAAAGGGCAGCCGGTTGCGAAAGCGCCGCATCTCCACCTGCATTCCTGCTTCGACCAAAGCGTCGTGGTACTGCTCCGCCGAGAGCATCAGCGGTCGCCGCCCCACGTGCTCCGCCGAGAAGAGCAGGCGATCGAAGCCCAGCACAAAGAAACTCCACAGCCCGCGCTTCCGGTCATGCACCCGAAAGATCAGCCGCCCACCCGGATCGAGGGCTGCGCAGCAACGCTTCAGCAGCGCCAACTGCTCCTTGGCTGAAAGATATTGCAGCACATCCAGAATCAAAATCAGCCCAGCCGGCGGAAGCTGGTATTCCCGCACGTCGCACATCACGAGCCCGGCATTCATCGTGCTCAATGCCTGCCGCGCAACATCGATCCGATGCGCATTCAGGTCGCAGCCCGCCAAGCGGCGCAGCGGCTGGTTAAAGGCCGTAAAACAAAGCGCCATTCCGTAGCCGCAGCCCAAATCTACCACCGTGCCCGTTCCCAGATCTTCCGCGGCGAGGATGGAAAAGATCCGGTCCAGGCGCATCTTCCAGCGCACAAAGCCCCGATCAAAGCTAGCGCAGCCGGCAAAGGTGCGATTGACAAAGCGAATCCGCTCCCGCAATCCGCGCTGTGAGGGTAAGGTCCAGTAAACAACCACCGCAGTGATTGCCGCGCAAATCCCGCCCACTACCACGCCCACCACCACGCTGCCTATAAAAACAGAGAGAGCATCTCCTCTCAACTGCGTCCAGGTAAATGCCGACAACTGCCACGCCTGCCACTTGCCGGTGCGCAAAAAGCAGCCAATCTCCAACGAACCGCCAATCAGAAACGGCAGAAAAAACGGGTTATTGATAAAAGTGGCTGCCAGAATCAACGGTTTATTGAGTCGCAAAAGAAACGCCAACCCCAGCGCCGCCAGCGTCTGCAAGCCGTATATAGGCACAACCCCAATTAAAACTCCCCAGAAGACAGCCGCCGCCGCCGGACCGGGAGCAAGACGCTCGGTCAGCAATGTGGTCGCGAACTTCCGCAGAAATGCCTTCGTTCCTTGAATCACCGATCAACTCTCATCTCGTGGCCCGCAACCATCAACTCACCGCACGCAACTTTCAACCCATCCACGCTCACCGTGCCTTCGATGCAAGCCAACCTTCCGGCCCGCGTCAGCATCCGCGTTTCAATGCGCATCTGCATCCCGGGCAGCACAGGCCTGAAAAACTTGAAGCGGTTCACCGCCGCCAGCAGTCCACCAACCGCCGCCTCTGCTGGCACCTCTGCTCCCAGCATCACCGCCGCCGTCTGCGCCATCGCCTCGATGATTAAAACTCCCGGCAGAATCGGCCGCGCAGGAAAATGCCCCGCAAAGAGCGGGTTTGTCCCATCCACCAGCAGCCCCGCCACGCAGCGGACTCCCGGCTCCAACTCCTCCACACGGTCGATCCACAGGAAGGGAGGACGGTGCGGAATCCGCTTCTCGATCTCGTCGCGCTTCATCATTTCGGTTTAGTCACCTCGAAGCTCTCGGCAGGCAGCTTGGCGTTCAAGGAAGTCATCTCAATGGCAAAGACGCTGTTCACCCCGCTCTTGCCATCCACCTCCAGCGAGCGGGGCAGAAAGTTGCTTTTATTCAGCTTCACAATCAGGTAATTCATCCGGCGGCGAAAAACCTCCGAATTGGGCACAAACTTCAGCTCATACTCTCGCGCGGTCTCCGTCGCCGTGATTATGAAATTCTTCTTCAGGCCCACAATCGAACTCTCGCGGCTGAAGGCGGATTGCGCGCGCCGCACGCCGCTGCCGATCTCCAGCACTTCCGTCTGGCCGTCGCCCGCCGTCACGTTCAGATAATCGCCATTGAAGCGTATGCGCAGCTCGTTCGGCGCGGCATACTCCAGCCAGAAGCGCGTCATGCCGTCGGCGCAAAACTTTCCCCGCAGCACCATCGGCTTGACCATCATTTTTGAGGTGCGCGTCTCAACCACACTTCCGCAAGCAGTGGTGAACTTGGCCTGCGCCCCCTGCACACCGCTCCAGACGCGCATCAGCAGATCGTCCGGCTGCGGCGCGGTTTGGATTGGAGATTGCGCTGTCAGCACCAACGAAAAGATCACCAGCATCATCAATATATACGCACTATTCCTCAATTTCATCTCAAGCTCCCAGAAACCGATAGGCCACCGACCATAGGCAAATGTGAATGGTATCGCGCACCGGCTTCATCTTCGAGCGCGACTGCCCATTCTCGTAGACCATATGGATGGGAGCGTGCGCAATCGTGCAGCCCATCCGGCCCATCTTGATCAGCGCCTCCATCTCGAATTCGTAGCGCCGGCTCCGCAGTTTGGCACGGCAAAGGCTCTCCAGGCGCAAGAGCCGGAAGCCGCTCTGGCTGTCCTTGATCTCCTGGCCCACCAGCGCCGAGGCCCACCGGCTGCCAATCGTGTTCGAATAAAAGCGCGCCCGCGGCATCAACGCCCGGTCAAAGCTCCGCGCGCCGATCACCAAGTCCGCCCCCGTCTCGCGACCCACCCGCAGCAGTGAGGGAATATCATCGGACAGATGCTGGCCGTCGCCGTCCATGGTAAGAATATGCGTGAACTCATGCGCGCGAGCATAAGCAATGCCCAGATGCAGCGCCGCCGCTTTGCCGCGGTTCCCAGGCGACTCCAGGCAGATCGCGCCCGCCCCTCGCGCCTGCTCAGCCGTTCCATCGCGCGATCCGTCGTCGATCACCACAACCGAATCAAGATGCTTTCGGGCGCCCTCTACCACACGGGCGATATGGGGGGCTTCATTGAAGGCTGGGATGAGCGCGCAAATCTTCATGGGTTGGCGGTGCCGCCCTCGGCTTCGCGGGAGCCTGCAAGAACAAATGTGAATCCGCGTTCCCTTAGTTTATCAATCAGCCCTGGCAACACTTCCAACATGACCTCAGCGCCCCTTGGCAGGCGATCATGCAGCAAGATGATCTCCCCGCCGCCCACTCTGCTCAAGATGCGCTGCCCCAACTTTTGAGGATTATCAATCACCGTGTCCCAACTGCGAATCCGCCAGGAAACATACTCCATTCCAGCCCGCTTCAGTGCCGCGCGCAGCAGCGGATGGCGCAATCCCACCGGCGAACGAAAAGACCGGGGGCGAACTCCGCAGCACTTCCGCACCGCTTCCGAACCCAGCTCGATCTCCGAGCGTAAACGGCCCGGAGTCAAAAAGCAGAAGAGGTTCCGGTGCGACCAGGTGTGGTTGCCAATAAGATGTCCCTCCTCCCAGGCGCGGCGCACAATCTCTGGATGCTGCACGGCACGCTGACCCACCACGAAAAAGGTGGCTTTCACCTGCTTCTCCCGCAGTAGGTCGAGCAGCCGCGGAGTAAAAACAGGGTCAGGACCGTCATCAAAGGTAAGCGCCACCGAGGCCGGATCATCCACCAGGAATCGGTTGATGATCAGCCATTGATTGCGCGGATGGAAAAGCAGATAAAGCATGATCCCTGTCCCCAGCACATAAAGAACAGCCGCCAGCGCAAACCGCGAAAGAGAAAAAGGATAAAGCAGCGCAAGCACAGCGTTGGTGGCAAGGAACAGTAGTAGAAAGAGTGCTGATCGCACAAGAATCCATCCTTGAAATTTACACGAAAATTCCGTAGACCGAATCGTCCCTATCCTACCACCTGCCCACCTGCTTTATTTTTTGCTTTGAACCGCTGCCGATGGACCGCTGTTCTCCTCATCCGCACTCTGATTCCCAGTTCGCACAATCTAGGATTCATCCAATCGCATATCTGATCCAGAAATCCGATTCATCTTGCGCCTGCCCCGTAGAATCGAGTGATGGGCCTTGAATTTGATGTGCTGGCGAGAACGGATAGCGGCGGGCGGCGGGGACGGATGCACCTGCCGCACCGGACGGTGGAGACGCCTGTCTTTATGCCGGTGGGGACGGCGGGGACGGTGAAGGCTGTCGCGCAGGATGTGCTGGAAGAACTGGGTGCGGAGATCATTCTGGGCAACACCTATCACCTCTATCTGCGGCCGGGCCATGAGGCGATCCGGCGGATGGGCGGGCTGCACAATTTCATCAGTTGGCCGCGGGCGATGCTGACCGATTCGGGCGGCTTTCAGGTCTTCAGCTTGAGCGCGCTGCGCAAGGTGACGGACGAGGGCGTGCGCTTCCGCTCGCACCTTGACGGGAGCAGCCACTTTTTTACTCCAGAGCATTCCATTGATGTGCAGATCGCGCTGGGCGCGGACATCGTGATGGCCTTTGACGAGTGTACAGAATACCCTGCCGAACGCAGCCGTGCGGAGGAAAGCTTGCGGCTCACGATGGCCTGGGCGCGGCGGTCGCAGGATCATTTCAAGAAGAATTGCCACGAGGTTCCCTGGTTCAACGAGTTCAACAAAAACCGGGTGCCCCCGGTCTCGCCTTTGAAACCGGGGATTGAATCTCTCAGGCAGAGTTTATTCGGCATCGTGCAGGGCGGAACGTACCTCGACCTGCGCCGCGAGAGCGCGGAGCGTCTGGTCGAGATGGATTTTGACGGCTACGCAATTGGGGGCTTGAGCGTGGGCGAATCGCGCGAAAAAACTCTGGAGATGATTGCCGAAGTTCTACCGCTGCTGCCGGCCGACAAGCCTCGCTATCTGATGGGCGTCGGCTATCCGGACGAGATCGATCAGTACGCCCGCATGGGCGTGGATATGATGGACTGCGTTCTGCCCACCCGCGCCGCGCGGCATGGGCTGCTCTTCACCAGCGAGGGGCGGCTGAACATCAAAGGCGCGCGCTTTGCCGAAGATCAAGGCCCTCCCGATCCGGCCTGCAACTGCCCGGTCTGCCGGCGTTACACGCGGGCCTATCTGCGCCACTTGATGCACTGCGGCGAAGCATTATCCGCAACGCTGAATACGATCCATAACTTGGCGTATTACCTGGGAGTTATGGAGCGAGTTCGAAAGAGTTTGCAGCACTCGACGTAAACATCAAAGATGCCGCACTTGCATCTTTGGCGTTTATGCATGCCTATTTGCCGATCCGCCATACCAAACCGGTGGAGACGCGGAAATGATTCTGCGCCGTACCGGCGCTGGTCAAATAATCCGCACCGGTGCGCCACGATAGTTTCTTGCGGAGAGGATAGTCTATGCCGCCGCCGAAGCCTATCGCGAATTCATTAAAAGAACTTGGAGCTGCGAGAGCGTTGCCAATGGTGATGCTGTTATCCGAACTACTCTCATTGAAAGACTCCAAACTTGATGCGTTTCTATTGACGCCACCAATGAGAAAATGGGCGTAAGTTCGCATTTTCCTGGTTGGAAAATAAAACTGCGGACCGAAAAGAAAGTGATGCAATAGAGGTTCCGAAACAGTTACTTGATATGTATTTACCGAAGTATTCGTGCTTGGTGTACAGAAATTTGATGAGTTTGATGAGCAAGTATTATTCTGAATGACCGTCACTGTTGTGGTGGCCGATCTGGTTGATGTGTTGTAGTTGCCGCTCATCTCCGTCGTAAGACCGAACCAAGGCGTTAGGATGGCTGTGACCGATCCATCCCATCCATAGAGTCCCATGCGCGGATTAAATTTGACATAGGAAGGGCCAGTCTCTGTGAATGATGAACTAGAGCATAAAGTAGAGGTGCAGGAAGTGTCATATGTGTCCGTCTCTGTTCCGCTCGGCAGATTGTCGGAAGCAGCTTCGTAGTTCAAGTAGGAAAAGCCCCCGAATATCTCGATCTTCGGAGTGCTTTGGGCGGCGAGTGTAAGACTGCAAGAAAGGAATACCAAGGCAGACACGAAAAAGCGCATAAGTTTGTTCTCCTAACAAGTTTGGTCTGGCTGTTACATTGTAGGAGACGATGCGCCGACAATAAACGCTCATAGCTCCGCCCAGGAACTTCCAGAGCGCATGCATGTATTTGATCAACGCGGCGCGATTGCGGGATTACTGGCAACCGGAGGCCGGGCACTGATCCTTGCGGTACTCATCCAGATATATGGTCCAAGGCGGCTGCTGGAGCGCGTCTCGATAAAGTCCAAACTTGAAATAGACGCGTCCACTCTTGGGATAGCCATGCGCCGGCTGATAAACCGTCGGCCCGCGATAGTGTACGATCTCTTTTCCGTTGAGTGAGCCATCGATGCTGCCTTGGCTGCTTGCATCAAAACGCGTAACAAAGTGGAAGTCGAGCCATCGCCCGCGCACGTCCTCGTCCGTCTGATAGAGGATTTCGTTTCCTATCTCATCGTGGCGGGTGACCGACAACCGTCCGCCCGTATAGCGGATGGCGAGAATAGGATTGTCAGGTTGGCATGAGGAAGCCATGCAGAGTTGCTTCCATTGCGCAATCACCAGGCGCTGCGCGTTTGGTGGAAGATCGCGCGGAAGATAGAGGCTGAAGGAGTATGCATAACTCTCCCCCGAGCGTGAATAGAGCCAAAAAGACTCCAGCAGCTCATCTCTTTCCGAAGCAACGCCGTCCTCGCTGGCCGCTTCATAGCGGTCTCCAGAATGCACGGTGATCGCCAGTGCGCGTCGTCCGGAGCGGACAATTTCGCTCTGTGTCACGGCGGCTCCAGAAACCATACGGCTGCTCGACCAATAGATCCAACTCAGCCCGGAGGATTCAAATCCATCGTACACGTGGATAGGAATCAAGCGCGCCGACGCCAGAGTCAAGAGTCCCAACAGCAGTACCGCCACGCCAATTTTGAGAAGGGTTTTCAAATGAAAAGTTTTCACCCGCGATATCAGTCATATTTACGAGAGGGCGAGGTGTTTTGTTCCTTCATCCCTCACATGATATTCATCGCAGATTGAAAGTTCATTCATTTGATACCATCGCTGAGATCGACGAAGTCAGCAAGCCTACAGGTGTTCGATGAGTGCCGCGCCGTTTCTTCGAAACCTCTAAGCGACGGAAGTTCCGGGAACCGGTTGCCGCGCCACTTTGACTCCAATAGCTAGCGTAACTATCGCGCTCAACCAAAGGATGATTCCTGTTCCGAGCGCGGCCGTACCTTGCATCTGCTCAACAGGCGCCAGAATAGCGCTCGCCGCCGCCCACGCGACTAGAACGGCTCCTGTTGCGTAGTGCATCGGATAATGAAAGAGCCGTGCCAATGGAAACATGTGCAGGCCAATGATGGCCGTTATGGCGGAGATCACGTAGGCGTCGATGTGCAGTTTCGCGAAGGAGAAGGCGACGGCGGCAACGGCGATCCACTGGATGGCATTGATCCGGCCAAAGGCGCGGCCCATAGCCGGATCGTCCGGCACGCGGGGCCAGCGCTTCGATAGACGCAACAGGTTGAACGCAAATAGAAGCAGAAACACTATGCCCAGCATAACTGCAGAAACTGTGGCCAGCGTAATCTGTTGTTTTGCGATGAGAGCTAAAAACAGCCAGACGGCTCCGAAGAAAACAAAAAAGATGGAGCCGATAGCTCGGCCGCTGAGTTGATTAGCAGTTGTATACCTCTGCATGATGTGACCTCCTTGGTTTGATTAACTGGTTGGGGAAGAGGTTAAGATTTACGGGCCGATGGCTCCGCCGAGCAGTTGTTTGAGAGCCTGCACGTATTCGGTGAGGGCCGAGCGTCCGGCTTCGGTTACGCGATAGATGCTTTGCGGCTTTCGCTGGACAAACTTTTTTTCTACCGTGACATAGCCTGCCTCTTCCAGTTTCAACAGTTGCGCGCCCAGGTTGCCATCAGTTGACCCGGTCTTTGCGCGCAGCCAGGTAAACTCCGCCTCCTCCACACCGATCAATAGCGAAAGCAAAGCCAGGCGCAGCTTCCCATGGATGATGGGATTCAGCTCCGGCAGCTCAGGCATAGTTGGCCTCCTGCTTACGTTCGCGAGACTCCAAAATCATCCCGTAGACGCCGAAGACAATCTGGCAGAAGAAGATGGCAACCACAAAGACAACCGTGCATTGATTGTCGGAGCCAAAGCACGCCGCAATCGTTGCCACCCACCAGACAATTGCGCTGGCGATCTGCGCCTTCCAACGAAGGAGCATCCCGGATGCGCCGTTCGATACGCCGAGCATGGCGGCGACAATTGCCACAAAGATATGCTGGTTGAATCTGCCGCTAAAACCCAGAGCCGGCAACAGTACACACATCGACACTCCCATGGCGCTCCAGATGGAAAAGATGGCGCGGCCCATCGTAGTTTCCGGACTGCGCTGCGGTATGCTTTTCTTTTTTTGCCGGATGATGAGCCAGCAAGGAATCCAGGCGCTCATCATGGTCACGAGCCAGGCCCAGGGCCATTGATTGTATGCGGTCCAGGCTATGGCGATATAGTAGGCCACGCCCCAGAAGACGAAAGTCCAGCCCCAGCCTATGGTAGTGCGCCGGCCTTCGGCGATCATGGTTTCAATCAGGCTGAGCCTGTCCTTCAGATCCATTTCGTCCATGTTTGCGGTCATATCATTCTCCTTGACGGTCTCTGCAATCGTCAGAGTAATCGTCTATGAAGAGTACTCTACATAATAGAGTAGTAAAATGTCAAGCAGGATTTTCATTATTTTTCGATTTGCAAGAAAATTACGCTTGGATGTGCTGGGGACTTTGCTTGTTTTGGCTCACGGGCCTGATGATCCGGCTTCTCTCGACCGCCTTCAGGCCATTCAGCTCCCCAATGACGCGCTTCAATACTCCGGCCCAGTCGCCGGGCGCGCTTTGCCGGAAAAGTCGTGCGGTGGGGTACCAGGGGGTGGTCTCGGTCTGGCGCATCCAGCGCCAGTCCGCCAGGTGGGGCAGAAGAATCCAAACGGGTTTGGCCATCGCTCCAGCCAGGTGCGCGATGCAGGTGTCCGAGGTGATGACTAGGTCGAGGGATGAGATCTGCGCGGCGGTTTCGGCCAAATCGCGGTCACGGCTGGAGCCGTCCTGAACGTGAACATCGGCGGGTAATGTAGCTAGTTCTTCAGCGGGCGGGCCTTTTTGCAAGGCAATCCAAGTGAGGCCAGGTGTGCGCAGGAGGGGCATTAAGGTGGAAAGCTTGATGGATCGCTGGCGGTCGGCCTTGTAATTAGGGTTGCCTGCCCAGGCCAAACCAATGCGGAGTTGCGCGCGCGGTAAATCCTGCGACCTCAAAAACGAAAACTGGATACTCTTTTCCGCAACCAAAATAGGGTCTATTCCCAGGTACGCTCCCGGCCAGGGAACTGTTTCTGGTGTGGTGCGAAAGACCGCCGGCAGGCTCATCAGCGGACATTCAAAGTCGAACTCTGACGGCATGGAACCGAGCAACGCGGCTACCGCCACGCCGGAGCGAACAGCGGCAAGGGATTGCATCAGGCGTAGGGTTGGCTGCTGAACTTGCAGAATCACCTGGCCACCGCGTGCCGCGACCATGGAGACGTAGCGGCTGAACTGAATGGTGTCGCCCAGTCCCTGTTCCGCGTGAAGAAGAATGCGTTGCCCGCTGAGCATCTCGCCCTGCCAGCGCGGCTGTGCAAAGGTGCGCGGGCTGCGATGCACCTCACGGAAGCGCCAGCGTGCCTCATAGGCCGGCCATCCTTGCAGCCAATCGCCCAGCCGCATGCGAGTAAGCGCAAGATTGTAACGCGCTCCGGGGCTGAAAGGATCGCGCTCAACGGCCAGCTCTTGCGCTTGAAGGCCTTCCTCCAGGCGGCCCAGATCGATCAGGGAGTTGCCGCGATTGGAGGCTGCCGCAGGATGGCCAAGCGCCTCGGCCTGCTCAAAGACTTGGATCGCCTCCTCGAAGCGGCCCTCCAGATGGAGCAGAATGCCGTGCATATTGATAGCTTCAGCGTGGTCCGGATCGCGGGCCAACGCCCAGCGCAGCCATTGCCATGCGCCGGACAGATCGCGCTCGGCGGCGCGAAACTGGCACCAGGCTACCAGCGTTTCTATCTGCTCCGGATTAATAGCAAAGGCCTTGCGCAAGTGGGCCTCGGCCTCTGCTGGACGGCGACGCTCGCGCTCCAAAAGCGCCAGATTCACCCAGCCGGAGATCAGATCCGGGCGCAGTTCGATGGCCCGCCTCAAGGCAGCCTCGGCGTAAACCTCGCGGCCCAGATCGCGCAGCAGGCTGCCCAGATTGATCCATGCCGCGGCAAAATCGGGGCGCTGCGCCAAAGCCCGGCGGTAACGCGTCTCGGCTTCCTTCAGCTTCCCCATGCGCGTCAGAACAAATCCGGCGGCAAAGTTGGCCTCCGGCAGCTTGGGATGAAGCGTCAACGCGTGTTCATAGCGGGCCAGCGCTTCTTCGTTGCGCTTCATCCAGGCCAGCGCATTGCCGATGCCCATGTGTGCGGCAACCAGCATCGGCTGGCAGCGAAGGGCTAACTCGAACTCATCGATTGCTTCCTTTGGGTGGCCAGCGGTGATCCGCAACTCTCCCAGCCCCAGCCGGGCCAGCGCATCCATGCCGTAACAGCTTGCCTGGCGGTATGCCCTCTCAGAGTCTTCGGTGCGATTGACGGCTTGCAATGCCTGACCCAGGGCGACCCAGGCCGCGCCCATCCGCGGTGCAGCAGCGACAGCGGCTTCGGCCGTTTGAACTGCGGCTGTGGACTGGCCACTGGCCAGCGCCACCAGCGTGATTCCGACCAGCGCTTGCGGATGGCATGGGTTCTGGGCCAGCATTTGCTGGCAGCCGAGCGCCACCTCGGTGAGATGGCCGGTTAGGTCCTTTGGAGGAATTCTCACGCTTCTCTGCTTTGAACTTCTATGGTCGGATTCGCGTCATGCACATTGCGACCCTAACTGGACGCTAGGCTGGTTGCGAGCCGCGCTCAATAGAAATATGAATGAGATGCGCGGTTTAGAGTGTGAATTTTCCCATTATTCGGCGGGTTCAGATTCGGGAGCAAATCGACCGGAGCCTCATCCTTAGCAAATTCGCGAAGGTTGGCACGACTAATTTTTCCACCTGAACTAGCGTTCGACCCCCCACCGTACCTATTGAGCGGTTTCGGTGAAAGTGACGACGGCGCCGCCCAGTGCAAACTGATCCTGTGCTAGGACGGTCACTGCACCTGCTGAGGTTGGCAAGGTAAGGGTGACGGAAGCCACGCCGGAGGCGTTCGTTGTGGCAATGACACGGGTGCCGGTGGTAGTCCCATCCGAAAGCGTACCGGCCGAGGTGGTGAAGAGTATCCCAGCTCCGAGAGCTGCGCCGCTGGATTGGCCCGGCGCGAGGGTGACGGTAAGCGCTTGAGCAAGAACCGTACCGTGCGTGGCACTCTGATTGTTGCCACCTGAGACGGTGAGGTTTGCCGGCGGTTTGCCGACCACGATCCAGCCGCCCTGGGTCTGCGTGACCGATCCGTCGGAGCCAGTAACGGTGAAGTGGCAGAAGCCTTGGGTCGAGCCGGCTGTGACGGTAAGCGCGCCGGTCTGCGTGGAGGTGAGGCTGGGAGTGGTGAGGGCGATGGAACCAGAGCAAGCGGGAACGCCTTCGTAGCTGTCAAAGGCGGCTGAGGTGAGCATGACGTCGGCGGAACCGGAGGTGATCTGCGGGTGGAGAATGGTCGTGCCCGATGCCGGAACCATGATGACATCCGGATTCAGATCCCACTCCGAAGCAGGCGTGGCGGCCAGAGAACCTGTGATGACCAGAAGCGTGACGGAGGATGGAGCAAAAGACTGGGTGGCATTCCAAGCCGAGGCGGCAGAGGCGCTGATGGCCGAGGGGGCGGTGCTGGCCAAGGTGTAGGCGTTAAAGGAGGTGGCGTTGAAACCGGAGAGGTCAAAGGCGACCGATGCGGTGTTGTTGGGGTCCTTGTTGATCACCATAACGGTCATCGTGGTTCCCCCGGCGTTGAGCGCGGCATAAGAGGTGAGAAGCGCGGTGCTGCCGGTCTCGACGGCGGAAACAGAGGTGGTTCCAAAGCTGTGATGAGCGCCGTCGTAGTTGGTATAGAGCTTCAGGGCCTGGTAGTTGGGATTTGTGGGAACGGGCGCTCCCCAGCGGGAGGCGAAAGAGAGGCGTTCCCGGCCAAAGATTCCATAGGCGTCCGCGTCGCCGAGGGCGGTGGAAAAGTCCGATTCGCCTGCGAAGGCCGCGCTCCACTCAGTGAAGGCCAGCGGCGTGCCGGGATAGATGGCGTTGACAAGGGCGCGCATGCGGGGGATGCGGAAGGGGATGGAATACTTGGGCTGCATGCTGGTGGTATAGATTTGGGTTACGGTGCCGCTGGTGCTGACGTAAGTGGGGTCCCAGTAGTCGCGATAGACATCGGCGGCCAAGGCCTTGAGCTGGGCGGTTGAGAGGCCGGAGGTGTTGGCGTCGGCATAGGCGTGAATATCGAAGACATCAAGGGTGCGCGTGCCGGCGATCTGATCCTGCCAGTAAACCTGGTTAAGCCACCAAGGAAGGAAATCGACTCCGCCGTGGTCTGCCTTGTCGCTTCCGTTAGCGCCGTTCCAGTAGTACCACCAGCAGCAGGAGACGGGGCCAAAGCGGACGGCGGCGGGGTCCCAGATCTTGAGCTTGGCTGCCTCGGTGACGTAGACGGTAGCCAATTCGTCATAGCCGGAGGGAGCGGGATGGACATCGCGGTGGGTTCCTCCCCAAATATCGATCTCATTGTCCATGTCGTAGAAGTGGCACGAGGTGATGGAAGAATTGGGAACAGAGCAGGGGTCGGAGCCGAAGGCCGTGGCCAGTGCTTTGGCCCAGGCGTCGCGATAGACGCAGGTTGCGCCCGTGCAGGTCTCAGTGTTGTCGTCAAGAAGCGGGTAGTAGGCGACGGTGGAGGCGTTTTTGGTGATGGGTGTGGAGCAGTCGGTTTCCTGGCCGTTGCCAGCATCGGGAACCCAGAAGTCAGTGCTGCATTGCTTGCCGTAGGTGGCAACGGAAAAGCTCCAATGGCCGTTGCTTCCATCCTCAGCGCTCTGCGCCACCCACGGCAGCATCACCATGGTCATGAGCGGGTGGCTGCCTGCATTTTCCACGTCCGTGATCCATTGGATGGAGTCGCCATTGCTGCGAGGAGGAAGACCTCCGAAATTGTAGTCCTCAAAGTAATAGTCAGCGGCGGAGTTGTTGGTGGAGAGCTGCCAATTATATGTAGAGGTGGCGTTTCCGCCCCAGCGAACGAGGCTCATTCCGCTGTCAGTCACGTGGGCTGCGTCCTGGGGGAAGGCGCCACCGTAGATGTAGGGACTGATAGCGTGCCGATTGGCGAGAACGTTAATACTGACGGTGATGGCCGAAGCGGGAGCGGTGACGGTAACCGAGCCGATTCCGGAGGCGGTGTTGTAGAGCGAGGAACTGGACGGGTCTGGGGTGTATTTGGCGGTCAGCGTGTCAGAGCCGGTGGCGAGCAAGCCGGCTGCAATGCTTATCGTGGCCGAGCCGGAGACCAGTGTTGTCGCCGAAGATGCATAGCTTCCGCTGGAAAGGACGATGGAACCGGTAGGAGTGCCGCTGGAGCCGGAGACCGCGATGGTGACGGAGAGCGATTGCGCGTTCGTGATGCTGGGCGCGGCGGGGGTGACAGTGACGGTGGGGGTGACAAGCGCGGGAACATTCACTGTAACCGGGCTGGTTCCGGAGGAGGCATTATAGGTGATGGCACTCAACGTGTCCGGCGTATAGTTGGCGGTCAGCGTGTCCGTGCCTGTGGCTAGGTCGCCGGGGGGGATGGTGACCGTTGCCGAGCCGAAGACTAGTGTTGTCGCCGAAGATGTATAGCTTCCGCTGGAAAGGACGATGGTGCCGGACGGAGTGCCGCTGGAGCCTGAGGCCGTGATGGTGACAGAGAGCGATTGCGCGGTGGTGATGCTGGAGGCAGCGGGGGTAACGGTGACAGTGGGGCTAGTAAGCGCGTTGACCGTGATTGGGCTGGTTCCGGAGGAGGCTTTATAGGTGATGGCACTCAAGGTGTCCGGCGTGTATGCGGCTGTCAGCGTGTCCGCGCCTTTGGCCAGGTCGCCTGCGGGGATGATGATGGTGGCAGAGCCGGAGACCAGCGTTGTGGAGGAAGATGAGTAGCCTCCGCTGGAAAGGACGATGGAGCCTGTCGGCGTACTTCCGGAGCCGGAGACCGCGATGGTGACGGAGAGCGTCTGTGCGGTGGTGATGCTGGAGGCAGCAGGGGTGACGGTGACGGTAGGTGTGATCAGTGCGATAACCGTGACCGGGCTGGTTCCGGAGGAGGAGTTGTAGACAGCGGAATCGGACGAGTCGGGGGTGTAATTGGCTCTGAGGGTATCGGAGCCAATAGTGAGCAAGCCGGCGGCGACGGTAACCGTAGCCGAACCGGAGACTAGTGTTGTCGCGGAAGACGCATAGCTTCCGCTGGAAAGGACAATGGAACCGGTCGGCGTACTACCGGGGCCGGAAACCGTAATGGTGACAGAGAGTGATTGCGCGGTGGTGATGCTGGAGGCAGCTGGGGTGACGGTAACGGTAGGGGTGAGAAGCGCGGGGGCGCTCACCGTAACCGAGCCGGTTCCTGAAGCGGAGTTGTATGTGGCGGAGCTGGACGAGTCGGGCGTGTATTTGGCTGTGAGTGTATCCGTGCCCGTGGCAAGCAAACCAGCTGCGATGCTCACCGTAACAGAGCCGGAGCTGAGCGCCGTGGCGGAAGAGTGATAGCTTCCGCTGGAAAGGACGACAGAGCCGGTCGGCGCACTACCGGGGCCGGAGACCGTAATGGTGACAGAGAGTGATTGCGCGGTGGTGATGCTAGAGGCAGCTGGGGTGACGGTAACGTTGGGGGTCGTGGGTTGGGTTGGTGTTGAATTGGATCCTCCGCCACACGCCGCGATCACCATGCAGGCGACGGTTGCCAGCAAGAGTGGCGAAGAATGCACAAGTTTTACCATTTTTTCCCTTCAACAAACAGCAAGCACTAGATGTCGAGGTTTTTTACGTCGAGGGCGTTATCCTCAATGAATTTGCGGCGGGCTTCCACGTCCTCGCCCATCAGCGTAGTGAAGATGGTTTCGCATTCTGCAATGTCTTCGAGCTTGACCCGCAGCAATGTGCGATGCTCGGGGTCCATGGTGGTGTCCCAGAGCTGGGTTGCGGTCATCTCGCCCAGGCCTTTGTAGCGCTGCACGTCATAGCCTTTTTTGCCCTGTTCGACGATGTAGGTGAAAAGCTCGCGGGCGGTCTGCTTTTCAACCGGCTCTTGCAACGCGCGAGCGACGCGGCGGGCCTGCTTGGCTTCGGCTTGGATCTCGGCGGATTCAGGCTCGGCAGTCTCAACTTCGTCGCTGGCAGCTTCGGCAACGGCATTCTTGGCGGCGTACTCGACGAGGAAGGGAGGCTCCAAAAACTCCTTGATGAGGCTGTACTTGGCCATCATCTGGCGGAACTCGGGGCTGGAGGCAAGAACCCAGTCGATGCGGCGCTCGGCACCCTGCGCGTCGGTGAAGCTGATGGACCAGGTATGGTGCTCTTCGTCCTCGACCGGAGCGCCGAGAGCCTTGAAGAGGAACTCTTCCGAGCGCTCGGAGAGCTCGGCGTGGAGTTGAGCCAGCTTGGGCGGAAGTTCGCTCTCGGATTTGGAGGCGAAGTCGGCGCGATGAATGAACTCGGCGCGGGCCAGCAGTTCCGTTAATTTTTCATTACGGATGCGCTTGTCGACCTTTTCGACAAAGTCCAGATACTCGCCGAGCGTGGCGATGAAGCGGGTAAGGCCAGCGCCCTCAATGCGCAAGGCATCCTCACCATGGCGGACGATCATACCTTCCGCCGCGCGGCTGACCATGACTTTGACGAACTCGCGCTCGTCCTTGATGTACTCTTCGCGCCGGCCCTTCTTGATTTTGAAGAGCGGCGGCTGGGCGATATAGATGTTGTCGCGCTTGATCAGCTCCGTCATGTGGCGGAAGAAGAAGGTGAGCAACAGGGTGCGAATGTGCGATCCGTCCACGTCGGCGTCGGTCATCAAGATGACCTTGCCATAGCGGATCTTGGTGGCGTCGAAGTCATCCTTGCCGATGCCGCATCCGAGGGCGGTAATCATGGCGCGGATTTCCTCGTGGCCGAGCATCTTGTCGTAGCGGGCCTTTTCGACGTTGAGGATTTTTCCTTTGAGGGGCAGAATGGCCTGGAAGCGGCGGTCGCGGCCCTGCTTGGCGGTGCCGCCGGCGCTCTCGCCCTCGACTAAATACAATTCACAACGGTCGGGGTTACGCTCGCTGCAATCGGCCAGCTTGCCGGGAAGGCCGGCGCCATCCATCACACCCTTGCGGCGGGTGAGATCGCGGGCCTTGCGGGCAGCCTCGCGGGCACGCGCTGCTTCAATGGACTTGTTGATGATGCGCTTGGCGATGGGGGGATTCTGTTCCAGGAATGCACCGAGGCGCTCGTTGACGAAGGCCTGGACGATGCCGGCGATGTCGGAGTTGAGCTTGCCCTTGGTCTGGCCTTCAAACTGAGGCTGGGGCAGCTTGACGCTGACCACGGCCACCAAACCCTCGCGCACGTCGTCGCCACTCAGGTTCTCCTTCACGTCCTTAAAGAGCCCAAGCGACTGGCCGATAGCATTGACGGTGCGGGTGAGCGAGGTGCGGAAGCCCGAGAGATGCGTGCCGCCGTCCACGGTATTGATGTTGTTGGCGAAGCTGAAGACGGTCTCCGAGTAGCTATCGTTGTACTGGAGGGCGATATCGATCTCCACGCCGTCGCGCGCGGCCTCCATCACGATAGGCTTCTCGTGCAGCACGGTCTTGCCGCGATTCAGGTGCTTGACGAACTCGCTGATGCCGCCGGCGTACTTGAACTCGGCGCGCCGGGCCTCGCCGGTCTTGGGGTCGGCGGTGCGCTCGTCCGTGAGGGAGATCTCCAGGCCCTTGTTGAGGAAGGCCATCTCGCGCAATCTCTGTGCCAAGGTGTCGTAGTTGTACTCGGTGACGGTGAAGATCGACTTGTCGGGAAGAAAGTGGATTTTGGTTCCGCGGCGCTTGCTGGTGCCGGCCTGACGGAGTTCGCTCACCGGGTCGCCGCAACTGAAGTCCATCTCCCAGGTAAAGCCATCGCGCCAGATCTCGACGTTGAACTCCTGTGAGAGCGCATTGACACAACTGACGCCGACGCCGTGCAGACCGCCGGAGACCTTGTAGTTGGAGGCGTCGAATTTGCCGCCCGCGTGGAGCTTGGTGAGCACCACCTGCACGGCAGGCATCTTCTTGCCATTGGAAAGATCCATCATATCCACGGGAATGCCGCGGCCATCATCGACGACGGTGATCGAGTTGTCGACGTGGATGATAACGTCAATTTTTTTGCAATAGCCGGCCAGCGCCTCGTCGACAGAGTTGTCCACAACTTCGTAGACCAAATGATGAAGGCCCATCTCGCCGGTCGAGCCGATGTACATGGCCGGACGAAGGCGCACTGCCTCGAGGCCCTCGAGGATCTTTATGTTTTCGCCGGTGTAACTGCCGTTATTGCCGTTGTTTTCGTTCTCGTCGGGGAGGGAGTTCTCGTCTGGTGTTTTGATTGCCATAATAGTCCGTTCACAAAGCTCTCGCTTCGAATTCCACCTGGTGGAGGGGCGTCCGGAACGCCGTTTACTGCCGGGGATTGCAGTCTAACCGATTGAAAGACCGGGGCTTTCGAGCGAAATTTCCTATCTAGATTTTACCACGTGGGAAGGGTAGACGCATAAATGGAAAAGCGGAGGAAAACGATAATTAACCGGGGCAATAACGCAGGAAGCATAGTTACGTTAGTAATCTAACTCTTTACTAATTATATATCTGCATGAAAGAACTGGACTTAATAAAGTTAAACGTTTACTATTCCAGCATACAGAAGACACTTCGTCTGTCAAACTGAATCCACCGGAGGTTACCACCATGAAACTCGTCATCCGCATCTTCGCTTTGTCCATCGTCATCGCCGGCGTCGCTGCCGCCGCCACCACGTCCAAGGCCGCCCCCACGCTTCCCAGTCACCAGTCGGCCACCGAGAGCATGCCTGGGCCAGTATGCGGCGGACAGTTAGCCTGCAGTGACGATCCCTCGGACAATTAGAAGTCAAGAGAATCTGCAGGGGTACCAGAAGACGATACCGTTTTTTAGTTGAATGTCGGAGCCTTTGGCGCTATTCTGAAGAGGTTCGCAGAATGGCGGGTTCATATGTCTCCACATACAGCGATGTGCCTGATGGCCGTGGTGGAATTTGTGCTATGGGCCACAATTTGCTTTCTTTTCTGGACCAGGAAACTGCCGCAGCGCTTCCCGGCCATGGGTATGTACTTGGCGCTCCGTGTCGCCGCCATGCCCGTGCTGCTATTCTTTTTCTTTGGCCAATTGCGGCATTGGTTCAACGACTATTCCTTCAATATGTACTTTTATAGCTATTGGGCCGTTTATGTAGCCAGCGCCGTATTGCTATATTTTATCTGCATTGAGGTCTTCCGTTCCGCGCTTTCAGCCTTTTCCGGGATCCAGAGGCTTGGAATCATAGCCTTTCGCTGGGCCGCTCTGGTCGCTGTGTTACTGAGTTTCTCAACCCTTTCCTTGTCGCACCCAAGCTCCCTCATGATCGTCCATACAGCCTATAGGTTAATGCGGTCGGTCAGCATCTTAGAGATTTGTCTGTTAGCGTTTCTCTGCCTCAGCATGAATGCATTGAACCTTTCGGTTCGCAATTTAGCCTTCGGACTCTCTCTAGGCTTCGGCATCATGTCCTCCAGCGACTTTATCCTCGCATCATTTTGGACACGTAAAACATCGATGACGGATGCCTTTCAATTCGTTTCCGAAGCATTGATTCTAGTTTCGCTGGGGATTTGGGTTACCTATGCCGCATTGCCGGAGCCGGCCCGCCAGCCCGTGGTACTTCCGGCCAACTCCACCATCCTTCGCTGGAACGAGATTGCCTCGGCTTTAGGGCACACGGGAACACAAGTCTCCGTTCAACCCGCTGAAGGCTTTGTTCTCACGGACGTCGAGAAGGTAGTGGAAGGCTTGCTTACCCGGAATCTGAAGAATCGGGAGTCGGAGTCGTAACAGGTCAGGGATCCGCACCACAAAAAAGCCACGGCGTATGCCGCGGCTTTTTTGTTGAATGAAAGCCGAAGTTACTCGGCGGCGACTGGTTCGATAGAGGCAAAACGCCCGTGATTGCCGCGGTCGGCAAACTTCACCCGCCCGGTGACCTTGGCAAAGAGCGTGTCGTCTGAGCCGATGCCCACGTTGAGGCCCGGCTTGATGCGCGTGCCGCGCTGACGCATGATGATGGAGCCGCCGGTGATGAGTTCGCCGGCAAAGGCCTTTACGCCCAGCCGCTGTGCATTGGAGTCCCGTCCGTTTGTGGAGCTGCCTCCACCCTTCTTGTGTGCCATTGCCGAATCTCCTTTTCAGCTTCCAGCTTTCAGCTTTCAGCCTTCAGTTCTGCCCGTTTGGGCCAAAATCCTTTGTACCCGTAACTGCCAAGCTGAAAGCTGACAGCAATAAGCTCCTAGGCGGCGTAGGTGACGCCGTCAGCTTCAATCGCCTTGATGCGCACTTCGGTAAAGTTCTGCCGATGCCCTTGCAGCTTCTTGTACTGCTTTTTGCGCTTGAGGTGGAAGACGAGAATCTTTTCTCCCCGGCCCTCGCCCAGAATCTCGGCGGTCACCTTGGCGGTGGCCGGCTTGGCCACGGTTCCCGGCTCGCCGCTGACGGCCAGCACGTCGCTGAACTCGATGGTTTGGGCTTCCTGGTTATCGGAGACAACGCTCTCAATCTTCACCACATCGCCGGGCGCAACACGATACTGCTTGCCACCGGTGCGAATCACTGCGTACATAAAACCTCCAGCGCTGGTCGGCTCAGCCGGTGCGCGCTCCAATATAATCTGGGCGGAAACTTCTGAACCGCAAGAGTGCATTCAAGCCCTCAAGAATCCGGGCGAACGTCCATCTCCACAGCCACAGGCAGGAATCGCCAAACTAGAGTAGTGTACCGGGTTTGCCGCACTCAGGTCAATCTGCACCAGTAACGATGCAACTGAGAGCGAGTTCCCGACAGCCTCACGGTCGTGCCGGAACGACGTAATAGAGGATTCCTAAGTAGTGGCTGATGCTGCCGGCCAAAACAAAAAGGTGCCACAAAGCATGGAAGTAGCGCAGGCGGTCGAGGGCAAAAAAGATAATTCCCAGGGTGTATGCGACGCCGCCCGCGCCCAGCCACATCACCCCGTGCCAGCCGAGAGCGTGAACCAGCGGCACCACCGCAACCACCACGAACCAGCCTTGCGCCAGATAGACCACGGCCGAGGCCACTTCGAAGCGATCCACGGCGAAGCTCTTGAAGATGACCCCGGCCACGGCCAGCGACCAGACCACGGCGAAGAGCGTCCAGCCCACCGGACCGCGCAGCGTCACCAGCGTGAACGGTGTGTAGGTGCCAGCGATCAGCAGGTAGATCGAAGAGTGGTCGAGGATGTGAAAGACGTGACGGGCGCGGGTGCGCACCAGCGAGTGATAAAGCGTGGAGCAAAGGTACACCAGCACCAGCGTCGCCGAAAAGACGGAGCAACTGACCACTACCCACGCCGAGCCGCGCCCGCCTCCATGGGAAGAGGCGGCGATCAGGTAAACGGCGCCAACGATGGCCAGCAAAGCGCCGATGCCGTGGGTAATCGCGTTGGCCAGGATGTCGCCGAGATGGTAGGTAGCTTGCTTGGGTCGCACAGGTTGATGATAGCGCTGGGAGCCGGATACTTGCGCTTGCTTCACTCTACACGCTGGCCCTTCAAGAGGCAGGCTGCATTCAAATTAGACAACTTTAATTTTCTGCCGCCAGCGCCGATAAGCCAGTTATTGGAGCATGTCATGGCGCGCGGAGCATCGGACCAACGATGGGTTCTGTATTTGTTGGCACTGGCTTGTCTATCGGGTTGCTCCGGAGGCGTAACAGAAAGAGGCTCATCTTCGAGCCTTCCTGCTTCTCAAAGCCATTCCGCTGCGCTCCTTGGCAATGGAAGCCGAAGGTTGAGCCAGACAAATGATAGTAAGTTGTTGGGGGCCTCGAACTCCTCGACGGTCAGTCCATCAAATGCTGGAGGCACCTCTTCGAGTTCTTGCGCTTTCAACAAATCAGCGGGCAACGGAGCGTCGAATCCCTCGCCGGAGTGGGCTCCACTCACGGCCTATACCTTGACCTACGAGGGAAATGGCAATACCGCTGGCTTCGTCCCAATCGATGCCCGCGTCTACTCGCCTTGGTCAGAAGCAGCCGCGCTCGGCAACATCGGCAATCTCTTTCGCTTCGGGTACATCTTTTCCGGATGGAATACAGCGGCCGATGGCTCGGGAGAGAATTTGAATCCGGGAGAGACGATCACGTTCGGATGCGGTCCCTTGACTCTTTATGCTCAATGGACGCCTGGAGATGGGGTCATTTCGGTGTGGGGCGGAGCGCAGGAGGCCATCGCGTTGAAGTCGGACGGAAGCGTCTGGACCTGGGGGGCAAACTTCAACGGCGAGCTGGGCGATGGAGAGACGGATGATACCGGCAATGAAGTCTTTGTCTCCACTTACAACAGCGCTCTTCCATTAGATGTTCTGGGGCCGGGCGGAGTGGGAAATCTGTCGGGAATTACCGCTATCATGGGCGGAGAAATGCACAATCTGGCCTTGAAATCAGATGGCAGCGTTTGGGCTTGGGGCTATAACAAATACAACCAACTGGGAGATGGAACGACCACCAATCGCGTCTATCCAGTTCAGGTCAGTGGTCTTGCGAATATCATCAGCCTCGGCAGCCGCGCCTATCACTCTTTGGCCATCAAGTCGGACGGAACGGTATGGGCCTGGGGGACCAACCGCTGCGGGGAACTGGGCAACGGGGTGACAGACAGCAATTACGATAACTTAGTTCCCAACCAAGTGCTAGGGGTGAGTGATCCGATCATGGTAACGGCCGGCTACGAGTTTAGCGTGGCGATGCTGCAAGACCACACGCTCGTGGCCTGGGGCAAAAACAATGCAGGTCAAGTGGGAGATGGCACCACCACCAACCGCTACACACCTGTGCCTGTCGTAGGCATCAACAATGTTGCCTGGGTTTCGGCTGGGTGGGGTCAAGTGGTCGCCGTCAAAACAGACGGAACGGTTTGGACCTGGGGTTCAAACTCCTGGGGCGGAACGTACCCGGGGTGCGGGTTGCTGGGAGACGGGAAAGACTGCACCAAGGAACCTTACAGCACCACGCCCGTGCAAGTGACTGGACTGCCTGCTGGCTTGAAAGCACTACAAGCCTGGGGCGCGGACACACACACCGCCGTCTTGATGCAGGACGGAACGGTTTGGGCCTTTGGCTCGAACCAGGCAGGACAGTTGGGAACGGGAAGCTTCACGACGCAGAGCCTGGTTCCGGTTCAGGTTCAAGGTCTCGGCTTTGCCGTGGATTTGACCGCGCGCGACTTCCATAATCAAGCAATCTTGTCGGATGGCTCGGTCTGGTCGTGGGGTTCGGGATTAAGCGGGGAGCTGGGGGACGGGAACTGGGTCAACAGCGCGGTTCCCGTCCGGGTTTCAACCTTTTAGAGCGAACTTCTTTATGAGCGGAAGCTGCGTACGGCGTCATCAAGCACGCGCTCGTATGCGGCGATAATCTTGTCCCAGGCCGCGTTCGCCTCTTCGTCAATCACCTTGCGCCGCGGTTCGGCGTCGAACCAGGCGATGGTCTTTTCGATGCCGCGCGCGAAGGGCATTTTAGCGCAATAGCCGGGTACAAAGCGCTTGATCTTGCGGTTGTCGAAGACTACGCTGACGGATTTGTCTCCGGTGAGGCTGCCCAGCTCATCGGGCTGGCAGGCGGCGAGAAAATCCGAAGCAATGTGCACCATTTGCGCTTCGACGCCGGCGGCCTGCGCAGTGATGCGATAGAACTGATCCCAAGTCATCACTTCGTCGCTAGTGATGTGGAATGCGTGGCCAATGGCCTGCGGGTGACCGAGCAGACCCACCAGCCCTTCGGCAAAATCGCTGTTGTGGGTAATGACCCAGAGCGAGCTTCCGTCGCCGGGAACGATGACCTTCTTGCCCCGCCGCATCCGGTCGACCGCCGTATAAGACTTTTGCCAGCTATTGACCGCCAGCACAATCTGCGTATCGCCGTAGGTGAGCGAGGGGCGCACGATGGTAATCGGGAAGCCCTCTTCGCGATAGGCCTTCATCAGCCGCTCTTCGCAGGCTATCTTGTCGCGCGAGTACTGCCAGTGCGGATTGGCGAGAGGCGTCGATTCGGTGATCAGGTAATGCGTGGCTGGCTTCTGATAGGCGCTGGCCGAGCTGATGAAGATGAACTGCCGCGTGCGCTCGCGGAAGAGGCGGATGTCGCGTTCGATGTGCTCGGGCGTAAAGGCGATCCAGTCCACAACCGCATCGAATTTTAGATTGCCGAGAGCCCGATCCGCAGCGGCTTCGTCGTAAATATCAGCAATAATGGTGCGGACGTTCGCGGGCAGATTGGCCTCGCTCTGGCCGCGCCGCAACAGCGTCAATTCAATACCCCGCCCGGCCGCCAATTCAGTCACGGCCGTGCTGATATTTCCGGTGCCGCCAATGAAAAGAACCTTCATGCTTCCTCCACAAATCATGGTACTCCAGCATGTGCCAGGCATTTAAGCTTTGTTGGAACAACCGAAGCCGATCCGGCGTAGGATGATTGAAAGTCCGAAAAAGAGGAACAGAATCACTTCTTTCTGTATCTAAGAGAGAGTAACTGTACATATTATTGGTCAAGGAGTTCTATTTTGACGGAATCACAAACTCTAACCAAGCCTTCGAACGCGGCCAACGAAGGCGCTCCGGCGCTGCAACTGCGCGGGTTGCGGAAGGCCTTTGCGGACGTGGTGGCTGTCGATGGGCTGGAGTTGGAGGTTGCGCGGGGCGAGTGCTTTGGCCTTTTGGGGCCGAATGGCGCGGGCAAGACCACAACCATCGAAATCTGCGAGGGGCTGACGCCGGCCGACTCCGGAACCGTGGAGCTGCTGGGACTGGATTGGCAGAAGAACTCCGGGGAGCTGCGGCAACGGATTGGTGTGCAGTTGCAGGAGACGCAGTTTCCCGACAAGCTCACAGTTGAGGAGACGCTGCGCCTCTTTCGCAGCTTTTACTGGCGTGGGATTTCGGTGGACGAATCTATCCGGACCGCGCAGTTGGAAGAGAAGCGTGGTGGGCGCGTGGGTACGCTGAGCGGCGGGCAGAAGCAGCGGCTGGCGATGGCCTGCGCCCTGGTGGGCGATCCGGAGCTGCTCTTTCTGGACGAGCCAACGACCGGCCTTGATCCACAGGCGCGGCGGCATTTGTGGGATCTGGTGGATGAGTTGAAGCGGGCTGGGCGGACGATCATCTTGACGACGCATTATATGGAAGAGGCGGAACGGCTCTGCGACCGGGTGGCGATCATGGACCACGGTCGGGTGATTGCGCAGGGAACGACTGCACAGTTAATTGCCTCGGTGGGCGCGGAGCACGTGGTGGAGTTCGCCGTAGCGGAGCGGGAAAAGAACGAAGTAAACGTAGCCGCGTTGCTGACGATTCCAGGGGTGCAATCGCATCGCGTGGATGCGGGGCTGCATCAGCTTTCCGTGGTCGAGCTGCACACAGCGGTTCCGGAGATCTTTGCGGCGCTCGATGGGCAGGGGCTGCATCTGAGCGAGTTCCGCACGCACTCGGCGACGTTGGAAGATGTTTTTGTCAGCCTGACGGGGAGGACTCTGCGCAATGAATAATCTTGAGAAAAGCTCCCTATATCAGTTGACTTCGACGCGCTTTCGGCTCTATCTGCGCGAACCGGAGGCGATTTTCTGGACTTTTGTCTTTCCCATTCTGCTAGCGGTGGGGTTGGGGATTGCCTTCCGGAACCGCCCGGCGGATGTGTTGCCGGTGGGCGCGACGACGGCGCAACTGACCCAGGCGTTGGCGGCGGACAAAGGGCTGACGGCGGCGACGCTGGATGAGGCCGCGGGGACGCACGCTCTGGCGACGGGCGGGATTCTGCTGCTGGCGATTCAAAGGCCGGAGGGGGTCGAGTACAAATTTGACGATACCAACCCCGATGCGCGCGTGGCGCGGATGGTGGCCGATCGGGCGATCCAGACGGCGGCCGGCCGGCGGGAAGCTGTACGCGCGGAGAACAATCTGGTCCATGAGAAGGGCGCGCGCTACATTGACTTTGTAGTGCCGGGCCTGATGGGCATGAACCTGATGGGCACGGCGATGTGGGGAATCGGCTTTTCCATCGTTGATGCAAGGCAGAAGAAGCTGCTCAAGCGGATGGTGGCTTCGCCGATGCCACGCTGGCAATATCTGGCCTCCTATCTGCTCTCGCGGTTGCTGTTGCTGGTGATAGAGGTGGCCTTCTTCCTGGGCTTTGCGCGGCTGGCCTTTGGGGTGCCGTTTCGTGGGCCGTTGTGGGAGCTGGCGCTGCTGTGCATCCTCAGTTCGCTGGTTTTTGCGGCGCTCGGGCTCCTGGTCAGCTCGCGGGCGCGGACGATTGAGGCCGTCAGCGGGCTGATGAACCTGGTGATGATGCCGATGTGGATTCTCTCCGGCATCTTCTTCTCCGAGTCGCGCTTTCCAGCGGTGGTACAGCCAGTGGTGAAGTTGCTGCCGCTGACCGCGGTGAACGATGCGCTACGCGGGAATATGCTGCAAGGATTGAGTCTTATGCAGATGGCCGCGCCGGTAGCGATTCTGCTGGCGTGGCTGGTGGCGGCCTTTGCGGTTTCAGTGCGCATCTTCCGCTGGCGGTGAGGACAAGCTGAGTGGTAGAGATGGATGATGTAGTACAAATGAATTACAATTTGGCTTATGAGCATCAGATTTGATTCAATCTTCCCAGTTCTCGCAAATGCAATCCCTGGCTTTGAGGGTTCCGAGACGGACTGGGCAGAGCCTCTTCCTTATATGTTCATGCAAGAGATGTTGACCTTTGTTTGTGAAAAGGCTGCTTCTGAATCCTATATTGAGACTGATCTATTCTCTGCTTTGTTGGAGAGATTTCTCTGCTTTGTTGGAGAGATTGGTTCGTGAGGGAGACGAGGAAACCCAATATCTTGTCATGGATGTAATTGAAGGTTTGCGAGGATGTGACATGAATGACGCCATATCCAAGCGATTTGGCCCCCTGGTTCATAGGTTGATAGAGCAGATGTCACGGCAGTTATAGGCGAATGGTGCGTATGTCTAAGAAGTGATCTTTCAGCGCAGCCGGACGATCATGAATTGCAGGAGTATTGGAGGGTCTCTATTATGGCAGCAAACGCAATGGTGCAAACACGGATCGACCCGAAAGTAAGGGATCGCGCGGCGGCTGTGCTGGGCGAGATGGGAATCACCGTTTCCGACGCAGTGCGCATCCTTCTGACACGCACGGCCAATGAGGGAGCGCTTCCCTTTACTCTCGTCCAGAATGCTGAGCATGACGCCTGGTTCCGCGCCATGGTTCAGCAGGCATTGGACGATCCGCGTCCCGCTATCCCACATGAAGAGGTTGAGGCGTACTTTGCAAAGAGACGCGCCGCGACGCTGCGTAAGGAGCCGAGGTAGACCATGCGCCTGGAATGGTCGGCCTTTGCGTTTGCGGACCGCATGGCGATCTTTGACGATATTGAGGCAGACAGTCCTCGCGCCGCAGTTGCCGTCGATGATCGCATTCAGGATTGTGTTGAGAAGCTGACGCGCTTTCCTGAGATGGGCCGCCCGGGCCGGATTGAAGGAACGCGGGAATTGGTCATCTCTCGAACACCGTACATTGCCGATTATCGGATTTCAGGCGATACGGTGCGCATCTTGCGTGTGCTGCACGGCGCACTGCAATGGCCGGAGGGAATGCTGGATGAACCGCCCGTTCAATTAGCATGAGAGCATGACCACAACGATTCGCCCCGCGACCCGCGCCGATGTGCCGCGGATACTGGCTTTCATTCGAGCGCTGGCTGCATATGAGCGCGCCCCGGATGCGGTGACTGCCACTGAAAAAAGCCTGGAGCGCGATGGCTTCGGGCCTAATCCCTTTTATTTCTGCCTGATCGCCGAGCACGAAGGACGGACTGCGGGCTATGCGCTTTACTTCTACAAGTACTCGACCTGGGTGGGACCGGGGATTTATCTGGAAGACATCTTCGTGGAGCCGGAGTTGCGCGGTCTGGGGATCGGCAAGCTACTGTTGCAGCGTGTAGCCGCGATTGCCGCAGACAAGAACTGCGCGCGGCTGGAGTGGGCAGTGCTGGATTGGAATACGCCGGCGATTGACTTTTATCGGGCGATGGGCGGCGAGTTTCTGGATGAGTGGCGGAGTGTGCGGGTGAGCGGCGAAGCCTTGCAGCGGCTGGCTGGAACCATCCCATGAGGAGATTTGCAGATTATTTCCGCCAACCTGCTACGCTGAACGCGGTGAGTCTTCTGGGATGGGCAGGCCAATTGAGGAGGAAAGTCACCCCCTCCCCCTATTTACTGTGAAACGGTGAAGCGGTGAAGATACGAATCATAGGCGGAGGTTTGGCGGGACCGGAAGCGGCGCTGACCGCTGCGCGGCTGGGCTGCGCAGTGGATCTCTATGAAATGCGGGCGATGATCGACGGCAAGCCGCGGATGACTCCGGCTCACCAGACGACGGAGTTCGGCGAGTTGGTATGCTCGAACTCTCTCAAGAGCGAATCGCCCAACACCGCACCCTGGCTGCTGAAGCAGGAGATGCGCCGTGCGGGATCGGAGTTGATGCGCATTGCCGACGAGACGGCGGTCCCAGCCGGTCACGCGCTGGCGGTGGATCGCGTTGAGTTTTCTCGGCGAATTACTGAGGCCATTGCCGCCGAACCGCTGATTCGCGTAATCCGCGAAGAAGTGACGCGCCTGGACCCTGAGCACGGTGAGTATGCGCTGACCGTTTTGGCCACCGGGCCGTTGACTTCGGATGCGCTTTGCAAGGAGATGGAGCGCATCACGGGCTCCGGCCACCTGGCTTTTTATGACTCGATCTCGCCGATTGTCGAGGCGGACTCGATCGACATGGAGCGGGTCTACTTTGCCGCGCGCTGGGACAAAGGTACTGCGGACTATATCAACTGCCCAATGGATCGCGCCGAGTTTGATTGCTTTTTGGATGCGTTGCTGGCAGCCGAGCCGGCGGATACCAAAGAGTGGGAGACGGCGGATTACTTCGAAGGTTGTCTTCCAATTGAGATTCTGGCGCGGCGGGGACGGGATACGCTGCGCTTTGGCCCGATGAAGCCGGTTGGCCTCCGCGACCCGCGCACCGGGCGAACGCCCTGGGCCGTGGTCCAACTGCGCAAGGAGAATCTGCGCGCGGATAGTTATAACTTGGTCGGCTTTCAAAATCATTTGAAGTTTGCCGAGCAGGCTCGGGTGCTGCGGTTGATTCCAGGGTTGGAGAATGCTCGCTTTTTGCGTTACGGGCAAATCCATCGCAACACCTACGTCTGTGCGCCGGCTTTGCTGGATGAAACTCTGCGGCTGAAGTGCGCTCCGGGCGTGATGATTGCTGGGCAATTATCAGGAGTAGAGGGTTACACCGAATCCATCGCGACTGGATTGCTGGCGGGGATTTTTGCGGCTCAGTTAGCGCGAGGCGAGGAACCAACGCCAGCGCCACGCTGTTGCGCTCTCGGTTCGCTGGTGCATTACATCACCCATGCCGAGGCCAACAACTTTCAGCCGGCGAATATGACTTTTGACCTTCTGGAACCGCTGGAAGAAGAGCTGCGCAAGAAGGTGCGGGATAAGAAAGAGCGGCACCGGTTGCAATGCGAGCGGGCGCTGGCGGCGTTTGATGCTTGGCGCGCGGCGCAAACTCCGGCGAAGATTCTGGATTGAGGCCGATCCGCACCGGCTGGGGAACTTCGCGCTCAGGTTTTTCGTAGCTTTGTGATACGCTGTGCTTTTCCTGGAAAGGATGCTAATGCGACCCATCTCCGCCACGGATTCCATTTCGATCGCCATTTACCGCACCAGGGAGTTTCTCTTCAAGCCATTCAGTTGGGGAACCTACTTGAAGCTGGGCTTGGTCGCCATCCTCACAGAAGGGATCGGAAGCAGTCTTCATTCCTCCAAGCATGGCGGCCCAGCGCCGATTCATGGACCCATGATCCAATCGCCGTTTGACATCCCCGTTGCGTGGATTGCGGCCATTGTTGCGGTGGTGGTGTTGGCGCTACTTCTCTCGCTTGTGGTCTTTTACCTGATCACGCGGCTGCGCTTTGCTTTTTTTCATTGCCTGATTCACAACATCCGAGAGATTGGCCCCGGTTGGCGCCTTTATCAGGCGCAGGCGATGCGTTTCTTCTGGCTGAATATCGGAGTTGGATTCTGCTATATGCTGCTGGTGACGGCGGCCACGCTTCCGTTCGTGGCTGGGTTCATGCGGTTGATTCGCGAAGCTCCGTCCGGTGGCCACCCTGATATGCGGCAGTTATTCACGTTATTGTTGCCGATGATTCCAGTCATTCTTCTACTGCTTCTGATTGGCTTTGCGCTTGATGTGATTTTGCGCGATTTTGTCATGCCGCATTATGCTCTGGAGGATGCAACGGCGGGCGAAGCGTGGCGGGGAGTATGGGAGCACTTCAAGGCGGAGAAAGGGCAGTTTGCAGTGTACGCACTGCTGCGCTTGATCCTTCCGACGGTTGCGATGATTGGTTCGATTCTCGTGCTGCTTATTCCTGGACTCATGCTGGCCGGCGCAGGCGCAGCGATGGGTTACGCGATTCATTCGGCCTTCTCGGACGCCACAGGTGCGGCTGCGCTGGTCGGCGTTGCACTTGAAGTGTTTTTCGGAGTGATTGCCTTCGGCTTCGCGCTGCTGGCCGGCATCAGCGTTGGAGGGCCGTTGAGCACCGGGTTGCGCGAGTATGCGCTTGCCTTCTACGGCAGCCGCTATCAGGCGCTAGGAGAGATTTTGTACCCGCCGCCTGCACAAATCGCACCAGCCATCTGAGCTTTCGGTCGCTCTTTTTTCCAATATATTGTCCATTAGGTTCGTCCTAATGCGCGATTATGCCCATCACAACTTTGCTATTGCGGGAACCTTTTCTATTCCGTCAGTGTCCAAGTAGAAAGGGGATGCAGGCGGCGGCGTGTACCCTTGAGAGGGGAGCGTGCGGATGCGGAAGATTCTGGTTTTGGCTTGTTCGGCGATGTTGATGGCGAGTTCAGGCGCGGCTCTCGCGCAGGGTACGTCCAGCACAGCTCGGCAATCTGCCACGCAATTGGTGCTGCCGCCGGTTCCCAAAGCGTTGCTGCCGGATGAGTTTGCCGGATGGAAGGCGGCGGGCGCGGCGAAAAAGGTGACCGATGCTTCCGTGGCGGATGCGGCGAATTCTGGGGCGCTGAAAGAGTATGGATTTTCCGACGCGGAGCTGGCCGAGTACAAGCGCGAGGGCGAAACGCTGAGCGTACGCGCGCTACGCTTCCACGATGCCAGCGGCGCGTATGGGGCTTATTCCTTCTATCGGCAGAATGGCTGGCCGAAGGAAGAGATCGGCACGGGGGCGACCTCGAACCACAACCGGGTTCTCTTCTGGGTGGGCGAGAGCTTGGTGGATGCGACGTTCTCGCACATTGGCGCAATGTCCGGCTCGGAACTGCGCGAACTGGCCGCCGGGTTGCCGCAGCCGGAGGGCGGCAAGGCGCTGACGCCTCCGATCCTGGCCAATCTTCCGAAGGCTCAGATGGACGGGCAGACGACGCACTATGCGGTTGGCCCGGCGAGCTATAGCAGCGCTGGCGGCGTGCTGCCGGCGGAGCTGGTGGGCTTTGATCGCGGCGCGGAGGCAGTCACGGCGAACTACTCGCTGAGCTCCGGCCCGGCGACACTGACCATCCTCGACTATCCAACTCCGCAGATGGCCGCGGCTCAAGAGACAAAGATTCGCGCCTACATCGACGCCTGCAAACACGCCGACAAGCAGACCCAGGCCGGGTGGACCAAGGGGCTGCAGGACTCGGATCTAGTCTCGCTGGAGGTGAAGCGCAGCGGGCCGCTGGTGGCGCTGGTCAGCGGTGACGCCGTTCCCGACGAAAGCCACAAGCTGCTGGCCGCAATTCACTTCGAGGCGGATCTGACCTCGATGCAGGCGCCAACTGAGAATGAAGTAGCCGAGACCGGGAAGCTGCTACTGGGGATCGCTGTCTTGGTGATGATTATCTGCGGCATCTCGCTCTTCCTGGGATTTTTCTTGGGCGGCTTTCGAGCGCTCTATCGGAAGGCGCGCGGCTTACCAGCCTCGTCGGTCTTCGATGAGGAGTTCATCCGGATCGATCTGCGGGAGTAAGCGAGGGCGATCTTCCGCAGATTGAGATGGGTTTTCCGCATGGACTACGCAGGGTGGAAACCCAGAGAATCCCGGAGATTCCAGCTATGAAACCTGCAAATACAGGAAATTAAAGAAGTAAAAAGGCGAACAAAATACGAATCAACCTCCTGTGAATCCTTTTTATCTGATTTTATAAGTTATTGAATAAATGAATCTTATTCCCCATGAGATTTATCCTTGACACTCCCTTCCCCCGCTCCTACTATGCAGCCAGAAAGTTCTGATGGTTTTGCCTCCGTTGGAACTATTCTCCCTGAGGAGAGAGCTGCCCTGTTGCCGGGCGGCTCTTTCCGTTTCTGGAGGAGCTGAAAACGCCTGCCGCAGATGCAACCAGGCCCACGGCTGACCGTGGGCCTGGTGAGTGAAAGGAAGTGTTGCGTCTAGTGCCTGTGTTCTTCCTTGGGCGCAGGGTGGGCAGCCGGAGCTGGGTGCGCGGCAGGCGCCGGATGAGCTGCAGGGGCTGGGTGCGCTACGGGCGCAGGATGCGAAGCCGGCTGCTCGATCCGGTTGTTGTTGGTATTTGAATGTGATTTGACCTGGGCTTTGGTACTCCAGTCGTCCATCCCCGACTTACTCCGCTCAGCGGCAGGCGCTGGATGTGCGGTGGGCACCGGGTGTGCAGCGGCTGTGGGGTGGGTCTCCATGCCCAGCGTTCTTTCGGCAGCAGCGTGAGCTGGATGGCCGCCATTGCTCTTGGAGAATGCGCTGCGGTCGGCGTGGGCCGTCTGCTCGTGCGATTGCTGGAAGGAGGTCTTGTTTACATGCTGATCACGCTCGGCGATGCGCTCCTCTGGGCCAGGATCATGGCGGATGCCGCCGGGACCGCCGCTGAAGGCGACATGGCTGTCCCGCGCGACAAAGCCTCTGTCTACGCGTCCCTGATCCCGGAACACGTAGCCGCCAAAGCGGCGGTCATGCTCGTCCACGTGGATCACGGCGGTGTTATAGAAGAAATGGCCGCCGCGCCACTCGCCGCCGCCAAAGCCGATGCCTCCGTAGCCGAAGCCGTAGTTGACGCCGCCATAGTAGCCGATATGCGGACCCCAATAGCCTTCATGAAAGAAGAAGCGTCCGCCAGACCATCCCCAGTATCCGGGAGTCCAGAGCAGGCCTGGACGAGGCGCGGCCACCCAGGCGCCGGGAACCCAGTAGTAGTCGGCTTGATTGGGATCCCAAGCCCAGTAGCCGGGGGTCCACATCAGGTCGGGCTGCGGAGGGAGCGGCTGCTCATAGACCGGCAGCGCCGGAGGGGCGAAGCCAACGCTGATGGAGATCTGAGCGCGGCTGGAGACAGAAAAAACGGGTAAAAGGAGCGCCAGCAGAAGCCAGCGCGCGGAGCGCAGAGATTGCATTGGATGATTCCTCCAGAATCTTGGCGGCAATGACCTTTCAATTGCGTCCACTCGCCGCGCTTGTTAAGTTGAAACACACTCTTCCGGCGTAAGTTGCGCAGGAAAAAGGGGAACCAATTCACATCTTGCCGTTAGCGCACGCTCGACGGCGCAGCCACCTTGACTGGAGCTAGGTAGGTTCGCCTCCGAGCCAACGAGTCTCCGATGCGCTCGGTTTGAAAATCAGTATAACGCCCGGACTACTTTTTATTTAAGGGATTTTCTGGTCGAGAGAGGATGGGCTTCCAGCGACTACGGATCCGAACTCAAAGAGGCCCACTACTGACAGTGGGCCTCTTTGAGTTGAAGACTGAGACTTGTCTACTTCTACTCGGGTTTTTTGCCGGGAGCAGGACGGGGCTCAGGCGCTGGGCGCGGTGCAGGAGCCGGATGTGCCTGCGGCGCTGGATGCGCTTGTGGAGCAGGGCGCGACTGCGGTGCTGGACGCGATGCTGGCTTAGGATGGGCAGCTGGGGACGGATGCGATGGGGGTTTAGCCTCAGCGCGAGGTGTCGGAGCAGGACGGGGCTCAGACTTGGGTTCGGCCTTTGGTTGGACTTCAGCCTTTGGCGCAACCTTCGGTTCAGTCTTCGCCGGAGTCTTGGCTTCGGTCTTGGCCATCGGCGCGGCAGATTGTTTCCCCACTGTAAGGGGCTTGGCTACGGCCAGCGTCTTGGGATGGCCGCCATTTGCTTTGGCGAAGGAGGTCTTGTCGGCCCTGGCTGCACTCAGATGCTGCGTTTGGACACTGGTTGGAGGCGTATGCTTTTCGCTTAGGGCCGCACGCTCTACGGGGGTAGGGGTGTGCTGAATGCCGCCGGGACCACCGTTATAGGCCACGTGGCCGGGGTTGGCTACGATGCCTTGCTGGACGATTGTCTGGTTGATATAGGTGGTGTGGATGATGGTTTTATCCACATGGACGACTGCAATGTTATAGGCAAAGGAGCCGCCGCGCCACTCGCCGCCGGCAAAGCCGATGCCGCCGAAGCCGAAGCCGTAGTTCACGCCGCCATAGTAGCCAACGTGCTCGCTCCAATAGCCTTGGTAAAAACCGAAGCGCCCGTTAGACCAGCCCCAGTAGGGAGGCGTCCACAGCAGGCCAGGACTGGGAGCAGGAACCCAGGCGCCAGGAACCCAATAGTAGTCGCCTTGATCCTGATCGTAAGCCCAATAGCCAGGCGTCCACATCAGGTTGGGCTGAGGGCATATGGGCTGCACATAAACCGGCAGCTCCGGCGGAGCGAAGCCGACGCTGATGACGATCTGCGAGTAAGAAGAGACAGGAATCAGCGGGAACAGAAGCGTCAGCATAAGCCAACGCGCGGAACGGAAGATTTGCATCGAAAGAACCTCCAAGGTTCTTTGGCACCTCTTCCGCTCAAGGAATCGATTTTCCCGGCACGGGATGAGGGCCTAGATACCTCGCTGAAAGAGTACCCATCAGCCACATCCCGTTTCTGTTCAAAACTGCTCTATTCGAACTCAACTGTTTAGTAGCGGTAGCTGAGGCCCATGCCGACGACCTTTTTCGCCTGGAGATTCACAGGAATGTAGACGACCTGCGGATACCCTGCGGGCAAGCCGGTCGCCGCCGGGAGCGTTCCAATATTGCTAGCCACCTGCCCGATACCAATATCGAAAGCGAAGTGTGGCTTCTCCCGCTGGGTGACGCGCACCGCGTAGTCCAGCGTAGTGGGCAGGTCTGCTTTCCCGGCCACCAGCGGGATGCCGTTGGGAGGATTCGGGCCAAGGTTCTTGACTGTAGGTGGCTCCTGCGTGAACCCTGCCGAGGGCACGGCCACGATGCCCTTGCCGAGAGGTAGCGGGATACCCAAGCCGCCAAAGAACCGTCCGCCAAACCTATTCGCCTCGCCGCCAATGCCGAAGATCGAGGCGTTGGTGGCCTTCCAGCCGAGGTTCGCGAGAAAGGGAACCGGCTTTTTGGCCCAGGTTTTGGTCACGGCAACATAGATGTCCTCATTCGTGTATGCCTTGATGGGCACGCTATTTCCCAGCAGAGCTTGATCCTCCTGATAGAGGACACCACTCACAAACTTGTCGCCTGCCCGTACCACGCCGCCTATCGCCAGGCCGGGCGTCCAAGGGCCGAACTGGCCGTCCTTGATGGCCACCACCTTGCCATGAAAGACATTCATGCCGTTCGAATTCCACAGCGCGCTAAAATTCGGGTTGGTCGGTGCCGCGGTGGCCGCTGCTGTTGATCCCGGCACAAAATTGCCCAACACTACGGTGCTCGGGCCACTGTTGCCGATCTGGTGCACACTGCGTGTATAGCCAACCTCGACGCGGTTGAAAAAGGCTTCCGTAATGCTGAATGTCTCGATATTGCCGATGACCTTGGAGGCATTGATGAAGTGGAAGCTGATGGCCGGGTGAGAGAAAGCTTGGCCTTTATCCGTGTAGACCACGTAGGCTGTGGGCGTCAGGAAACCGCCGGTCTGGCCTTCCAGTGTAAGGTATTGCGCGTTGAGTTGCCGGGTGGCGAACAGGGCGACCGCGAGGAGGCCGAAGACTGCGATTCTGTAGGATGCGCGAAGGTTCACTTGGTTTCAACTCCAGTGGAGCGCAGTCGCCTGCCTCCGGAAACGATTGAGATCAAATTCCTTGTAACACAATTGGACCAGATTCGTCTTCAACTTTATTTCGGTGGTAGACTCAGCCCATGGCACGCGGTCTGTTTTTTACTCTCGAAGGCTTGGACGGTTCCGGTAAAACCACGCAAATCAACCGTTTGGCAGCGTGGCTGAAAAAACGCGGCCATGACGCCCTGGTGACCCGCCAACCCGGCGGCACGGCGACCGGCGACCGCATCCGTGCGCTGGTTCTGGATTCGCGCTCGACGGGATTGGCGCCAATGGCCGAAATGGCCCTGATGTTTGCCGATCGCGCCCAGGCCATTGCCGAAGTGATTCAACCCGCTCTGGCTGCCGGACGGATTGTTCTCTGTGACCGCTTTACCGACTCGACCGAGGCTTATCAAGGCGGTGGGCGAGAGCTCGGTTCGGAGAAGGTTCTAACATTACATCGGCTGATCTGCGGAAATCTTCAGCCTGACTTGACGCTGCTGCTGCTGCCGGACTTGGAGGCTTCGCTCAAACGCGCCCGCCGCCGCAATCAGCGCGTCGCTGAGGAGAATGGCCCGGACGAAGGCCGCTTCGAGCAGGAACAGGACGCTTTCTACCGCCGCGTCTGGCGGAAGTACCGGGAGATTGCTCAGCGCGAGCCGGAGCGTGTTGTGCTGATCGAAGGCGACCTGACCATCGACGAGGTCCATGAACAGATTGTCGAAGCGGTTGCCGAAAGGCTGGCAGTGTTGACCGCCGGAGCTTCCGCGTGAAGTAGGAATTTCCACGTGAAGAATTCAACAGTGTTCTCGTCCAAAATTCATCCCGTTAATGATCTATCAACCTGAGTGAAGTATGGTGAACTTTTTTCGGCAAACATAGTCGAAGGACCTACGGTTTCAAGGCTTATTTCATCAACGAACATTCGTTCGTGACATTTTCGCGCGTTCAGGAGGCCCCGCGCAATTACACTTTGAAAGGATGATCCGGGAAGACCCATTCGCGCCGCGGCACGGCCTGAGCCCCCAACTGGGGATCAGTTTCGCTGAGCCGCGCCCTGCGCGCCGCATTTGGCCGGTACGTGAGCTGGTGGGCCAGGTGCGCGAGCTGGTTGAACTGGAGTATGGCGATGTCTGGGTGGAGGGCGAAATCTCCAACTACCGCCCCGCGCCCAGCGGCCACGTTTACTTCACGCTGAAGGACGCCGACGCGCAGCTTCCTGTGGTGCTCTTTCGCCGACAGGCGATGCTGCTGCGCTTCCGCGCCGAAGACGGCCTGCGCGTGCTGGTGCGCGGCCGGGTGAGCGTCTATGAGCAGCGCGGTCAGATGCAATTGGTAGCCGAGACCATGGAGCCGGTGGGCGCAGGTTCGCTGCAACTGGCCTTCGAGCAGCTCAAGGCACGCCTGAAAGCCGAAGGCCTCTTCGAAGAAGAACGCAAACGGCCGCTGCCCGGCTTTCCGCACACCATAGGCATCATTACGTCGCCCGCCGGCGCGGTGATTCGCGATTTTCTCAACATCGTCGCCCGCCGCCATTCCGGCGTGAGTGTGCTCGTCTGTCCGGTCAGCGTGCAGGGAGATTCCGCGCCCGCCGAAATCGAAGCTGCGCTGGCCGAACTCAACGCGAACGGCCTGGTGGACGTAATCGTTGTGGCCCGTGGAGGAGGATCACTGGAAGATCTGGCGGCCTTCAACAGCGAGCGCGTGGCCCGCGCGATTGCCGCCTCTCACCTGCCCGTGGTCTCCGCCGTCGGCCATGAGACTGACTTCACGATCGCTGACTTTGTCTCCGACCTCCGCGCGCCCACGCCCTCCGCCGCCGCCGAGCTGATCACAGAGGCGCAGCACAAGATCGCCGAGCGGCTGGCTGAGCAGGCGCACAGGCTCGACCGCGCAGCGCGCTTCCAACTGCTGCAAGCCCGCCAGCGGCTCACGCGCCTTCCTGTCGGCCGCGCAGAAGGGCGCATGGTGACGCTGGTCCACCGGCTGGCGCAGCGGCTGGACGACCTCGGCTTCCGTTTAGAATCGGAGATAAGCGCCCGTGTGCGCCGCCGGCAGCAATACCTGGCTGAACTGGCCGCCGCCGTCTTGCGCCGCGATCCGCGCCAGCAGCTTGCCCAGGCCCGCGAAGAACTGGCCGCCTGCCGCACCCGCCTTGACCGCACGCAGGAGCGCAAACTGCATGAGTCCATGAATTATTGGAGCGCCCTCGATGCGCAACTGCAGTCGCTCTCACCGCTAGCCGTGCTCGAACGCGGTTATGCGCTGGTTCTCGACGGCAAGAACAAAGTGATTCGTTCCACCCTTCAGATTGAACCCGGAGACCGCGTCATCACGCGCCTCTCCGACGGCGCATTCATCAGCTTTGTAGAATCCTCCGCAACCACCAAGAAATGAGTCTCTTGACAGTCAATGAAGGAGTATTTTTTCATGCAAAAACTCGATTGTGCATACATAAAAGAGATAATTGCATCTTTGAAAGAATCTCATTCTCAAGTTTTTGGTGCTGACACCCATGGATTTCGATTGAACCCACCTTTGTCAGAAGCAGACGTTTTGATATTTGAACGAAGTAATAAAGTCTCTCTCCCAGAAGATTTTCGGCAATTCCTGACATGTGTAGGAAACGGAGGAGCCGGTCCATTCTACGGCATCTTTCCGCTTGGCAAGATGGATGACAACTTCGGACTCAAAGTATGGCAAGAAAATGATTACATAGTTGGCATTCTTTCTGAGCGGTTTCCACATGAAACAGAATGGAATGACTTATCAGCATTGCCATCAGATGGCATAAGAGATAAATCAGAAATTGATAGGCAAATGGAAGTATTTGACAGTGTTTACTGGAGTACCTCACTGGTGAATGGCGCTATCCCGATCTGTCATGAAGGATGTGCAATTCGGATTTGGCTAGTGGTAACCGGACCTCAGGCTGGAAATCTATGGGAGGACCGTCGAAGTGAGAATGGTGGATTGAATCCATTGCGGCTGTCGGACGGGTCTTTGGCAACATTCGCGAGTTGGTACGATGAATGGATGAATGAGTGTTTGGCTAACAGTTAGCCTTTGACTTTTACTGGATTACACCCAAAGCTGTGATGATTCTTCTGGAAATGAGATTATGACCGCCAACAATGCACGCAAACTTTTCGGAACCGACGGCATTCGCGCCGTAGCGGGTGAATATCCGCTGGACGCCGCCACCATCTACGCAACCGGCCTTGCGCTGGGCCACTCTCTGCGCTCGACAGCCGCCGAGCCGCGCGTCCTCCTAGGCCGCGACACGCGCGAATCCGGTCCCTGGATCGCCGCCATGCTCGCCGCCGGATTGCGGGAGACAGGCGTCCGTGTCGAGAGCGCGGGCGTTGTGCCCACCCCAGCCGTCGCCTTTCTTGCCCGGACGCATGGATTCCAAGCGGGCGCGGTCATCTCCGCTTCGCATAATCCCTGGCAGGACAATGGGATCAAGCTCTTTGGCGCGGACGGCTTCAAGCTGGCCGACGGCGTCGAGCTGGCCATGGAAGAGGAGATCCTTCACCACGCGGCAAAGATCGAAAGACAGGGCTCTGCCGCGCCCGATCCGGCCACGCTGCTCGCTGTGGAGGACAATCCCGCCTTCCAGGCCGACTACATTCAGTTCCTCATCTCCTGCGTGCCAGGGCTGACACTGGCCGGGCTGCGCATTGTCGCCGATTGTGCGAACGGCGCGGCGGCGGCGATTGCGCCGGAGCTATTTCGGCGGCTTGGCGGTCAGGTCACGCTGCTCAATGTCGCACCGGACGGGCGAAATATCAACCTGAATTGCGGCGCACTTCATCCTGTTTTTGTCGCCTCTGAAGTCGTCAAAAGAGGAGCGGAGCTGGGCCTCACTTTTGACGGCGACGCGGATCGCTGCATGTTGGCCGGCGCCAAGGACAACGTTATCAACGGCGATGCGATTCTGCTCGTCGCCGCGCGTGATCTGAAGGCGCGTGGGCTGCTCACCGGCGATCTGGTGGTGGCGACGACCATGTCCAACATGGGCCTGGAAGCGGCGCTCAAGCGTTCTGGAATCAGGATGCTGCGCGCCTCGGTAGGCGACCGCTATGTGCTGGAGCAGATGCTGGTGCACAACGCGGCCCTCGGCGGCGAACAGTCCGGCCACATTTTGTTACCGCACTTGGCCACCACCGGCGACGGCCTCCTCACCGCGCTGGTTGTCCTCGATCTCATTGCCCGCAGCGGCAAAAGCATCGACGAGCTGACCGCCGACCTGAAGGTCTTCCCGCAGGTTATCGTCAACGTGAAGGTGCGCGAGCGCAAGCCGCTGGAGTCAATCCCCACTGTCGCCGCCGCCATCCGCGCCGCTGAAGAAGCGTTGAAGGACTCCGGCCGCGTGGTCATTCGCTATAGCGGCACCGAGCCTCTCGCCCGCGTGATGATTGAGGCCGAAAGCGAGGCGGCGATGCGCCTGCACGCGGATGCGATTGCCGATGCGATACGCATTGAACTCGGCGTATAGATTTCTCTCAGGATGCGGATTCAGAGTAGAATTTGTGTGTCATCGGAGGTAATTGTGAATAGGTGTTTCAAAGCTATTATTTTTACCGCTCTAAATCTTTCAGGATCGTTTGTGGCTTATGCGCAGTGTGGGTTTGCGTTTGAACCGGCATCAGAAGTTCGTTGGTATCGCAGCGAAGGTTGGTCCATTCCTGGGCTAACAGACGCAAAAGCAATTCGGCCAGCCAATCTTGTCGTTAATGGTAAACCCGCGTCGTGGTCTTTACCGGACGGAGTGACCTTCTCGATGGTTCAGCATGAATATGGTTACCACGTTACATTTCCAGATGCAATTTTCGTCGAGGAGGGTAAGCGCACAAAGATGCTCTCACGTTCGTTTCTTCTTTATCAAATGGTGCGCTGGGAGATCAACGGTAAAGCGTACGCTTACTCATACTTGCTTGGTCCTCTTGATGTGGCCTGCATGGCGTACATAGATATTATCGACGACAAGGGGGACGGGGTATTCCGTATTATGACCCCAACCGGACACAATATTATGGGGAAAGAGACAACTCCCCCACCAATTCCAGCATGGGCTATACCACCAAAGTTATAGGAATTTTTGACTTAAAAATCAGGCTTATTCATCTTGCCAATTCACCCCGGACGGGTTTGCCCAGAATGTCTTATCGCTGATTTATTTCATATTCTGATCGTCGCATGTAGTATGTTCAAAAAGGCTTATAAAGAAGACTACGGAGGTCTAATCCCTCGATGCTATTGGTTGTTTTCACACTCTCCATGTTTGTCAGCGCAACGCTGCTCTTTCTGGTCGAGCCTATGCTGGCCAAGATGGCATTGCCGATGCTGGGTGGAACTCCCGCGGTCTGGAACACCTGTCTTGTTTTCTTTCAAACGGTTCTGCTGGCCGGTTATCTCTACGCCTACGCAGTGACGAAATGGCTGAGGCGATCAACGCAGATTCTCCTGCAGATCGTCCTCGCGCTCACAGCCCTCATCGTGTTGCCGCTGCACCTTCCGATTGGCTGGGAACCGCCGGTACAGGGCAGTCCTGTCTTGTGGGTGCTGGCCATGCTTGCGGTCACGGTGGGCCTGCCGTTCTTCTTGCTCTCCAGTTCAACGCCGATGCTGCAACGATGGTTTTCGCAGTCGGGAGATAAGTCCGCGCACGATCCCTATTTCTTGTATGCCGCGAGCAACGGGGGCAGCCTGGTAGGACTACTGGGGTATCCGCTCTTCATTGAACCTACCCTCCACTTGAGCATCCAGAGCTATCTCTGGAGTTATGGCTACGTAACGTTTATAGTCCTGACGGTATTTTGTGGCGCGTTGGTTTGGCGAAGGCGTCCAAGCAGGGATGAAAGAGAGACTGCGCCACAGGAAGAAGTTAGCGGCATGGAGCCGAGAGCAGCCTGGCGCCAGCGTTTGCGATGGATTGCCCTTGCCTTTGTTCCTTCCAGCCTGATGATGGGCGTAACCACGGCATTGACCACGGACATTCCGGCCATTCCGCTTATCTGGGTAATGCCGCTGGCGCTTTATTTGCTGAGCTTTGTGCTTGTCTTTGCGAAACGGCCGCTTGTTTCGCATGAAAATCTGATTCTCAGATTGCCTATCCTTCTTCTTTTTACGCTTTTCCCTATCCTTTCCGGGAAGAATTTGGGACTGCTGATCTTATTTCCCCTTTATCTTTCGGTGCTGTTTGTCGCTGCCATGGTTTGCCATGGAGAAATTGCAAACAATCGGCCAGGGGTCAGCCGTCTGGCGGAGTTTTATCTCTGGATCTCCTTTGGCGGAGTGCTCGGCGGCATCTTCAATGCGCTACTTGCCCCTCAAATCTTCTCCTCCGTCTTTGAGTTTCCGCTTGCTCTGATCTTCGCTGCATTCTTACTCCCAGCCATTGACCCAGAGCCCGTTCCACAGGCTCAGGCCGCCAAGCATAAACGCAACGACTTGCTCCTCCCGCTGTCGTTGGGGCTGAGCATGGTGGCAATCACGCTCGGCCTGGCGCACTTCAACATTCCGATGAACAGCATGATCACGATAGTCTTCTTTGGCGGCTCGATGATCTGGTGTCTGAGTTTTGCCGAACGGCCGATGCGTTTTGCAACCGGTATGGTGGTGCTTGTCGTTGCCGGTTCGCTCTTTAACAGCCTCAATGGGAAACTCATTCTTCAACAGCGTAGCTTCTTCGGAGTCTTGCGTGTCAGCGACGACCCGGAGAGCAATGTACGGAATTTTATCCATGGCGCTATCGTTCATGGAACGCAGAGCCTTGACCCTGCCAAGAGCCGGGAACCGATGTTGTACTACGCAAAATCCGGTCCGGCGGGTAGCATTCTGAGAGCTGTGGAAGCCAAGACCCGCATGACAAGCACGGGCGATCTTACCAGACCGAACTGGGCCGTTGTGGGCCTTGGATCAGGAGCAATGGCCTGCTATCTTCAACCGGGCGAATCGTTGACCTTTTACGAGATTGATCCCGCCGTTGTGCGCATTGCCTCCAATCCACGCTACTTTACCTATCTCAGCCAGTGCGCGCCCAGGTCGCCGGTTGTCATCGGCGATGCGCGGCTCAAGCTGCGCTACTCCGCGGACGCCAGTTACGATCTCATTGTTCTGGACGCCTTCAGTGGGGATGTGATTCCTATGCACCTGATGACAAGGGAAGCCTTGGCACTATACTTGCGCAAGCTCGCGCCCGGGGGGATTCTTGCCTTTCACATCAGCAACGGCCACTTGAAACTGGCGCCCATCTTCGGCGCGCTTGCCCGCGACGCCGGGTTGGTCTGCCTCAGGGATGACGATTTATCGCTAAGCAAAGCAGAGACCGGCACGGGAAGATCCCCTTCGGAGTGGCTGGTTATGGCGCGAAGCCGGGCCGATCTGGGTATATTGGCTACAGACCCTCGCTGGACGGCGGTAAGCGTTCCTCCCGGAGCCGATCTATGGACAGACGATTTCTCGAATCTTCTGCGCGTCATCAAGATTAATTGGGGATTGAGTATTTCGCACGCGGATACAAAGTGAAGATCACTTCATATCCCGCCAATTGCTCCCGGACTTCAGGTCGGCAATCAGCGGCACATTCAGCTTGACCACATCTTCCATCTCCGTGCGGACTAGGGCTTCGACCTCGGCGCTCTCGTCCGCCGGAACCTCAAAGAGCAGTTCGTCGTGGACTTGCAGAACCATGCGCGTCTTCAGCTTGCGCTCGGCGAGCTTCCGGTCCAGCGAGATCATGGCCAGCTTGATCAGGTCGGCGGCGGTGCCTTGCAGCGGCGTGTTGATGGCCGTGCGTTCGGCAAAACCACGCTGGTTGGGGTTGCGGCTCTCAATGTCCGGGATGGGCCGGACGCGGCCAAAGAGCGTGCGCACGCTGCCCGTTTTGCGTGTCTCTTCCAGGGTCTTCTCGATAAACGCCTGCACGCCGGCGTAGCGTGCAAAATAGCGCTCGATGTAGGACTTCGCCTCGCTGACCGGAATACCCAACTGGTTGGCCAGTCCAAAGGGCGAGATGCCATAGACGATGCCGAAGTTGACGGCCTTGGCGCGGTTGCGAGTCTGCTTGTCCATCTCCGCAGCGGCCACGCCGAAGACTTCGCTGGCGGTCAGCGTATGAATGTCCTCGTTGTTCTGGTAGGCGCGCGTGAGCAGCGGATCGCCGGAGAAATGTGCCAGCAGGCGCAGCTCGATCTGCGAATAATCGGCGGAGAGAAGCTGCTTTCCGGGCGCAGCCGTGAAGGCGGCGCGAATCTCGCGGCCCAGCTCGGTGCGCGTGGGAATGTTCTGCAGATTCGGATTGACCGACGAGAGTCGTCCGGTAGCCACGGCGGCGGCGTTGAAGGTAGTGTGGACGCGGGAGTCCGCGTCGGCCAAGAGAGGAAGCGCATCGATATATGTCGATTTCAGCTTGGATAAATGCCGGAATTCCAGCACCAGACGTGGAACCTCATGGCCTTCCGCCAGATTTTCCAGCACATCCTGCGCCGTCGAGACGGCCTTTCCTTTGCCTCGGCTGGCCGGGGCGGGCAGGTGCAAGTCGGTGAAGAGCACCTCGCCCAGTTGCTTGGGTGAGTTGATGTTGAAGCGCCGCCCGGCCAGCTCGAAGATTTGCTCGCCGACGCGGGTCAATTCGAGGGCAAAGCGCTTGGAAAGCCCGTCCAGCACGCCCAGATCGATGCGCACCCCGGCCTGCTCCATGCGGAAGAGGACCGGTGCAAGCTGCAAATCCATGGCGTAGACCTGCTCCAGGCCGCCCTTTTCGACTTCGGCTTTCAGCGCCGGAACCAGCCCGCGGATCGCCGCCGCGCCTGCCGCCAGCGAGGACGGCGCAGCCTGCGAGTGCCGTGCGGCCACATCGGCCAGCGCCTGCGTCGCGTGCGTGGGGTTGAGCGCATAGGAGAGCAGCATCGAATCATCCACCGCTCCCCGCAGCGCAACGCCCTGCCCAGTAAGCAAATGAAGCGCGGTCTTGCAATCATGCGTCTGCTTGGCGACAGCGGCGTCTTTCAGCAGTGCGCAAAGCGTCTTAGTCACGGGAAGTTGCAGAGCTGTCAACGGTTGTGCGCAAACACCTACCAGAAAGACGGCCGGCTTTTCTGCCGCTTCGGCCGCATCCAGCAGAGACATCGACTGCTGCGCCTCCTCTTCCGCTTCCGGCGCAGGTGCTTTCGCATCCAGCGCGAAGGCAAAGCCACCCGCCTGCGCAGCGGCATAGAAGGCGGCGGCTTGCTCCTCGGTTGGCGCTTCGATGAGCTCAACCACCTGCGCGGATTCATTAGGCGTTAACTCGCGCAACATCGAAGTGAATTCAAGCTCAGTGAACAGCTCGCGACAGGCTTCCAGGTTCGGCGGCTGGGTCCGCATCGCGGCCAGGTCCAGCGCCAGCGGAACGTGGCAATCGATGGTGACCAGTTCCTTCGAGAGCAGCACGGCCTCTCGGTTCTCTTCCAGCGACTCGCGGTAGCTCTTGCGCTTGACCTCGCTGGCGCGCTCCAGCACTGCCTCCACCGAGCCGAACTCAACGATCAGATCCACACTGCCCTTGTCGCCAATCCCCGGCGCGCCGGGAATGTTATCCACCGCATCGCCGCGCAGGGCCATCACATCGACGACCTTCTCCGGCGGAACTCCCAGCACTTCAACCACCTTGGCCGGATCGAGAATCAGGTTGTCCTTCTGCGGATTGAGAATTTTGACAGTAGGCGTGACTAACTGCATCATGTCCTTGTCGCCGCTGATGATGAAGACCTCATGCTCTTGTTCGGCGGCCTCGCGTGCCAGCGTGCCGATCACGTCGTCGGCCTCAAAGCCCTCGGCCTCCAGGATGGGAATGCGCAGCGCCTCCAGCGCCCTGCGAATGTAGGGAATCTGCCGCCGCAGGTCTTCCGGCATGGCGGCGCGATTGGCCTTGTAGCCCTCGTAGCTCACCTCGTCAAAGCTCTGCGTCTTGCCGTTCCACTTGCGCAGCGGCTTCATGGCGCGGGCGCGCTCGTCCCGAAAGACCTCGCCGCTCACGTCAAAGACGGCGGCAAAGAGCTGCGGCTGAAAGTCCTGGCGCAGCTTCTTGATCATGTTGACGAAGACAAAAATCGCCGCCGTGGGCAGCCCCGCGCGGGTAGACATCGGCCGCGAGCGCTGCATCGCATGGTAGGCGCGGAAGATGAAGCTCATGGTGTCGAGCAGGAAGACGGGCGGTTTGGAGGTTTCGGCCACGGTACGAGTTTAGCAGGGCATGGTCTAACGCTACTGAGGGTAGGGGATTTGCCTTGTCCTCAATCGGGCAGTGGTCTCGAAGAACGTATTATTACAAACATGGCATTTTCTGCCCGTTCCTCCCGCATAATTTTGCTGTGGCGATAATGTCATTAGCTTGCCATTAAGGTCGTAGCAGGGTTGGCAGTAGGGTCCCTTGTCGCCCACGAAATAATAGTTTGCTTCTCCAACTTGTCGGATTTCAGGCTTAAGCGGCTTCTCAATACCCTGCGTAATTTGCTGTCGAAGCCCGGTATTCTCCTCTGTGAGGCGCACGATGATGGCTTTCAGGTCCAGGAAGTCATCGTACAGCTTGCTAATGCTTTCCTTTAGCGCGGTATCGTTGGAAGTCTTCGCCCGTTCTCGCACAGACTCAAGGCCCTTCGATGCATTTCCGAGAAGTTCAAGGGCGGTTTTGATTGTTGAGAGTTCCATGACCGGAGAATAACACTCTCATGAGATAAACATACAGTCGGCGGGTGGCGCATCCTAAGTTTTTGAAATCTTGACCTTCTCAACAAAGCTGGGCGCCCCACCCTTCGCGCTCTTTACGAATGGTGGGATTCCACGAACCCCAACCCGCCTCGCCCATGAACAGCCGGATTATCCGAGGATGCGCAGCTCTTTGCTTTCATCCATCAAGGGATGTGTAAGCCGCCGGGCGAGTGGTCAGTTTCTTCCAACTCTCATCTCGGCTACGGCTTCCTGGATAGCCTGCTCGGGCACACCATGAGACCTAAGTCTCTGGCTGAACTCCTCGACGGTGCTGTCCTTTGCCCGTTGCGCTTCCCTCTCGGCCAGGTGTTTGCGGAGTCCATTCGAGATGTAGGCTCGGATAAGTGCTTGATACCCCCCGAAACCAAGCGACGGAGCGACCTCTTTGAGATCATCGATCACGTGATCGGGAAGGCGAAGGGAGATCAGGGTCATGGGTTTACCGGGCTGCATATTGCGCTTGATCCGTTCAGTCATTCTCATAGCGTCTCCTTTCCGCCGGTTCCGCAAGTCGGGCGGAGATAAGGCGGAGTACATCTCCTTCGCGAATCACGTGGACGACGTACAGCAATCGATCATCAGTTGTGAGGCCGATACATGCCTGCCGTGCCTCTTCCTGGGGGTTGTCATCTCGGAGCGGGCTAACTGATCCAGAAAAACCTCGCGGGCCTGCTCGAAGCGAATGCCGTGCCGCAAGGCATTGCTGGCGGCTTTATCGCTATCCCAGACAAAGCCCTGCCCATCCAGCATGGAGTACACGTCCATATAGCCATTATATATACAATACTCGTCTCATACAACCGACCCGAACCTATTTTTTCCGTAGTAGCGACTTCTCCGGTGGGCGGGAGACCACGAACCCCAACCAGCGTTTTTCTGATCCCTATTCACTGATCCCTTTGCACAATTATTCCCCAGCAAGGCGCACAATCATACTTGAGGGCAAGAATGCGCCTCTTAAACGCCAGCGCCACAGTGACTAAAATGCAAACAATTCTGGAGAATTCCATTACCAGAAAGGTACTCCGCCCCCTCCCCCCTACGATATTTTCAAACTGTGGATAACTTTTGCAGATTAATTATAAGAGTTTAATAAACAACCACTTGCTCGACTCATTCAAACCGGGCAAGTCTCATATCGTGAGATATGAGTCGGGTGCCATGTGCACCACCTCTGAATTCATGGGTCTTCGTCTCGCCGGAGTGGGGTTGCAGGGGATCGCCCTTGGCTTGAAGGGCGCAGTGCTCCAGCGCGCGGACGACGGTGGTTCCTACCGCGACGATGCGGCGTCCTTCGCGGTCGGCGCGGTTGATGGCTTCGGCGGCTGTGACGGAAAGTGTGTAGCGCTCGCGGTCGTGGGCTTCATCGTCGCGGCGAATGTAGGGCGGAAGCGGGATGTGGCCGATGCGGTCGAGGGTGGCGAAGAAGTCGTCCGCGGGTTTGAAGCGCAGCAAGCGTTCGCCAAACTGACCGCGCTCCAGGACTTCGGCTTCGAGCGCGATTTCGCCGGCGGACCCGGGGAAGACGAGAATCTCGCCGACGGCGACCTTGCGGCCGGGGCGGACCAGCGCACGCCAGAGATTTTCACCGGCGGGTTCTGTCAGCATCACTTCGATGCGTCCGGCCGGTTTCTCCTTTTCACGGCGCAGCGTGCGGCGCGCGTAGAGGCGAGCAGGAATCACGCGGCTTTCATTCAGAACCAGCAGGTCGCCGGGATTGAGCAGCGCGGGAAGCTCGGCAAAGGCAGACGATGCTCCACCGGACGCCGATGCACGCCGCAAAGTCTGCGCTGATGCTGTTGATCGCCATTATCCGCACGGCCCTCCGCTTTTGTAAGGGCGGCCGCGGAGCAGCCGCAACGACTGACCGGTGGAAGGCCATGTTGGAGTACATCGTAGCCAGAATCATTCCCCATCGACACCGAAAATGCCTCGATGCCGGCGCACTTTTGTTCGGCAAATGCCGTTGTTAGGATTAACGGTCCTCACCGACACCAATGCCGCGAAGGCTCTGGAAGTCATCGACAACGCAAACCAAAGAGAACATACTTACGCTAGCCTTGCCATGATTTGCGGCACTCTTGGCCGGATGAGTTGCGTTTTGGCCTGTGCATGGTTGATTGAGGCTGGGCATCCTGAGGCATGTGGCTTGGTATTGGGAACTGGAGTACTGACTATCGTCGGACAGATTATCAACTCAAGGCTCAACAAGTAGTCACCTTGGAGCTAGCGCTGGCCATTGCGCTCAAGGATCCCATCTACACCACCGTGCAGCTCTGGCGAGATCTGAAGCTGGGGGTGCCGATTCATGTGATCCGGTGAGACGGATTGTGCGCTACCAGCGGATTCCGGCACTGATGGGAAGCAGGGAAAGCTGCCCGAAGTCCGTTGCGCCGGAGGCGATGAGGTGATAGCGCGCTTCGGCAAAGATCTCCACCTGCCGATCCGCATAGACTTTGTGACGGATACCGGCGCCGATGTTGGCGCCTGGTGCATTGGCTCCGGGCTGTGGAACCAAGCGGTAATATCCTCCTCCGCCGATGAGATAGGGGCTGGTGCTGGTATGCGCGAGCAGATCGAAGCTCGTGGAGAGTCCAAGAGTCGCAACGATATTTGAATTGCCCGAAACCTGACCCTTGAAAAGAGTGTTTTTATTCATGCCGAAGTACTGCAACTCCGGCAGCAGCTTCCATCGCGGAGTGAGGCGGTCGACCGCGCCAATTGTGACATCCCATCCTTTATCGAAATACCCTGTGCCGTGGTTCACCACCGGCGAGTAACCGCCGGAAATCTCGAAGGAGAAGTGGTTCCAGAAATGGTTTGCCGGAAAGGGAGATCCCAACTCGCCCGGTTGCGGCACTTTGTCAGTCTGACCCGGCACGGTTTGCGCGGCTGCCGGCGAGGAAGCCGCCAGGGAGAGAAAGAGAAAGCAGTGGAATGCCAGTGAGAGTTTTGACAAAGATACGAACAATTCAACCTCGCAGTCAATTCAAAATGATTTTCTCATATGATGCCTATAATTTTCTGAAAAGGCGCGTGCTCATTCATGGGATCCGGTGAAACACAGTCGTAGGCACTTCGACTACAATTCATTTGTTTGCCAAATCTATTGAGTTTTTGATTGGAGACTGATGCCCATTTATCTGAAAATAATCACGTTCTCTGGAATCTTGATTGCCCACTCACTTGTTTCCATTGGCTTTTCACAAGAACCAGCAGTTATTCGCCCCAAATCGGCGTTTGTTCCAGAGCAAGCTGAGAAGACTGCTCAGATCGATCCCATTGAGGCTCTTGCCGGTAAATGGGATTCAAAGTGCAGTGAAAAAGGATGCGCGATGTTTACGGATGTGCTGATCGGCGATCCAGATCATCCTGCGGACCCTAAGCACCCGGAGTTCATTACCATTGGCGTCGCCATCAATCGAAGCGACCGAAAGCCGGCATACTTTGCTTTCTATGTTCCAGCGGACGCGGATCGTAAACAAGGCATCATCATCATGTTCTCAAAAACCGTGAAGGATGGTAATGGCTGGAAGATGGTCGAAGACAAGGATTCCATGTCGCAGCTTGACTTTAATTCATGCGATGAAAAATCCTGCGTAGCGCGAGTTCATCCAGAAATACTTTCATCAGACGGAAGCCCCAGCATTGACCTGCTCGATAAGTTTCTGAATTCGAATCACATCTATTTCATATACACCAAGAAAGGAAAGCCATTCCGTGCTCTGAAAGCACTCTTTCCATTCCAACGAGACTACAAGCATCTGATGGAAACAGAATTGAAACCGGCCACGCCATAACTCTTACAACCATTCATCATGGATCAACATCAAAGGCCGGGGCAACCGCTCCGGCCTTTGATGTTGATGCAGGTTTTAGCGCTATCCCTGAATATCAAACTGCTCGGGATGCAGCGTGGCGTCGCTCTTGATGAGGATGTTTTTGCCTACTAACTCTTCGTATTCAGTGAGCCAGCTTCCGTTGTTGGATTTGAGTACCTTGACGGTCTCCGGGTTGACGCGCAAGAGAATGTCCGCGCCCTCGAAGTGCTTCTTCATCTTGCGCAGTTCGGTGTAGATCTCGTTGCAGACCGTCGTCGGGCTTTTGACCATGCCGGTGGCCTGGCAGGTGGGGCACGGGACGGAGAGAGTGCGCTCCAGCGATTGCTTGACGCGCTTGCGGGTGATTGCGACCAGGCCAAAGTCATTGAACTGGAGAACCTTGGTGGGCGCGCGATCGGATTTGAGTGCTTCTTCCAGCGCGGCCATTACCTTGTAGCGGTTTTTGCGGTCGTCCATGTCGATGAAGTCGATCACAATGATGCCGCCCAGATCGCGCAAACGGATCTGGCGCACAATCTCCGGCACGGCATCCAGGTTGGTCTTGACGATGGTGTCTTCCAGGCGCGCCGACTTGCCGACGTACTTGCCGGTATTGATGTCGATGGCCACCAGCGCTTCTGTCTGGTTGATGACGATGGAACCGCCGGACTTGAGCCAGACCTTGGAGTTCAGGGCCTTGGTGATCTCGTCCTGAATGCCGAATTGTTCAAAGAGCGGCGTCTCCTTGGTGTAGAGCTTGACGCGGCGGACGAGGGCGGGCGAGTAGCGGTTGAGGAAGCGGACGATGCGCTCGTAGTTCTCCTGGGAATCGACCCAGATGGCGGCGAAGTTGTCGCTGACCTGGTCTCTCAGAATGCGCTCGATCAGCCCGTAATCGTGATAGATCAGCGCCGGAGACTTGGATTCGTCGGAGCGCTTCTTGATCTCCGCCCAGAGGTTGAGCAGCATGCGCAAGTCGGTGCGCAGTTCATCTTCGCTGGCGCCCTCGGCGGCGGTGCGCACGATGAATCCGCCAGAGGCCTCGCCGCGCTCGTGGGTGAGGATGCGCTTTAGGCGCTGGCGCTCGGCGTCGGACTCGATCTTGCGGCTGACGCCAATGTGCGAGACTGTGGGCATGAAGACCAGGAAGCGGCCGGGCAGGGCGATGTGCGAGGTGATGCGCGCGCCCTTCTTGGCGATGGGTTCCTTGGCGATCTGCACCAGTATCTCCTGGTTGGGCTTGAGGAGATCGCTGATGATGGGCAGGTCGGAGAGCTGCGAGGAGCGGCGCGTGGGTCCGCGGCCGCGATTGGCCTGTTGCGGGGCGGCTTGACCGGGGCGTCCCGGGCGTCCGCGCTGATTGCGGTCGCGGCGCGGCTGGCCTGCACTGGAGGAGGCGGGCTGGCCGCCAGCGGCGGGTTCGTCCTCGTCGTCCTCGTCGTCCGTGTCGCCGTCAAGGTTCAACAAGATGCGGTGGGAGAGTTGAGCCTCTTGCAGCATCTCGCCCAGATCGCCGGTGCGCATCTGCTTGGGCAGCGTCTCTTCTTCAAAGTCGTCGGAGTCGTGGTCGCCACCCTTGGCGCGGTGGCTGTGGCGGGGCGCATCGAACTCCTCCTCCTCGATGGTCTCTTCGACGATAAGCCCCTTGCCTGGAGCATAGGACGAGACCGGCTTGGCTGGGGCCTTCGGAGCCTCCTCGGCTTTTTTGCCAAAGCCAAAGAGCCGGAAGCCAGAGGGCGGCAGCGGATCAACGTTGTGGGAGGCGGAGGCATCCGGCTCGGCCGCGCCGGGCGCTTCTGACAATTCTTCAGAACCCTCGTCTTGAGCCTGCTCGGAGACCGTTTCCGTCGTTTCCTCGAAATCTTCTTCTTGGAACTCATCCTCTTCAAGAGGCTCTTCGTCCGGCAGGTCACCTTCCGCCAGAGAGGCCTTGGTCCATTTGGAAACCAGTTCTTTCTCCAGAATCTCCGGGCTGGATTCAAGCTCCTCTTCGTCCTCTGGCTGATCGAACTCGGATTCTGTCGTCTCCTCGACAAACTCCTGCTCGCTCTGAACAGGCACGGCGGGCTGCACGACGGGTGGAATTTCTTCCACGGCCAAGGACTCTACCTGTACAGGGGGCTCACTGGGCCGGCTGCGATGGCGGGAGAGCGATTCACCAGGCAACAGGCCGCTTCCGTCCCATTGCAAGGGCGATTCGATCAGCGTCGCGGGCCTGAAGGTGCTGGCCGGACGGGCAGAGGTTGGCGATTGAGCCGAGGATCTTACCGCACCTTCCGCCGGAGCGCCTCCGTACTTGGAAAGCGATTCGCCGGGCATGACAAAAGGGACTGGCGTCGAAGCCGGGATGCGGTCAAAGTGGGGCGTGGAGTCGGCGGAGTCCCGCTTTTGCGGCGAAGGCCTGTCGCCGGCGCCGGCGTGAATCTGCGGCGCAACCTCCTGCTCAGCCTCTTCGATCTCATCCACCTGGAATATCGGCGACTGCGCGTGCTGCTCCTGACTCTCGTGCGTGGCCGCTCCACGGCCACCGCGGCGGCGGCGGCGTCCGCGCCAGCGCTTGGCGCCGGCTTCCGTAGAGTCCTGATCGCCGCCGTCCGCCTGATCGCTGAAGCTGATGGAGCCAGAGGCGGGCAGGGATGCAGCCTCGGACTCGGGTAGTTCCTCAACCGTAAATCCGCGCGGCTTTTCGGCTGCAGGACGTTGATCCGGCTTTGGCTTCGGCTCTGGTTTTGGCTCGGCCTTTTGCTCTGACTTTTGTTCAGGCTTTTGGCTGGAGCGTCCCGGACGGCTGTCATTACGGCTTTCCGGGGCGGCATGGCGAACCTCGCGAGGAGGCAGGTTGGCGCCGCTGGCCGCCGCCTTTTCAATCTCGTCTGTCTCTTCCGGGTCTTCCAACTCCATGAAGTCGGTCACATAGAGGAAGGCATCGCGCTCTAGGCCCACGTCTACAAAGGCCGACTGCATTCCAGGCAGGACGCGGGTGACCCGGCCGTTATAAATTGAACCGGCCAGGGTATATTCATTTTCGCGTTCGTAGTAGATTTCCGCGAGTTGATCGTCTTCCAGGATTGCCAGCCGCGTCTCATGGGGCGTGCTGGAGATACAAATTTCCTTTGCCATCGTACCTTTCCGTCCAACAGCGTCAGCCTGCTGGAACCCACGGCAAGGTCAATGAAAGACGAGAAAGACCGGGAGGAGAGGGAATGTGCCGAGGGGAGGAACCGTGATTCGCTGGTCTTCCGAAGGCCGCGCCAACACCAGCCCCGAGGGGCAGTGAACAGAAGCGAAGGCCTGATCGGACAAACAAAACAAACTGAACAATTTGAACAAGTTGAACAAGACAAACAAGCTGTGCATACTGAACAAATTGAACAAGTTGTACGATACCATAACCCAAATGCAGAGAGTTTGTGGCCAACTTTTCCGGAGCCCCCAGCGACAGGTTTTTACCGCTGGTGTGAAAGCTTGCCGGAGATTCCGGCGGGGCCGTTCCAACCCTGGCGTTTGCCCGGACGCGCCCCATCTTGGGATCGGGGATTGCAATCCCCAAGACTTCCACGCAACCCGAACAATCTATATGCCGCCAACGGTTTTCCCGTCTCTGCGTGCTCATGAACCCAATCCTGCCGAGCGCTCGATCCATCAGGACCTGGCCGGCGTAATACTTGAAAAAACTTTCTCCTGCGGACCGGACTTTTCCGGGGAAACACAAGAGGTGATACTGCGAGTCCGTCAGTTGACGAACCGGCGCATCCGGACATTCATCGCCACACCCAGCGCCAGGAACGTAAACAACACCGAAGATCCTCCGTAACTCATTAACGGTAAAGGAATTCCGGTGACGGGCATAAACCCTATGACCATGCCCACGTTGACCGCAATCTGAAAGGTCAACACAGCCACCACTCCCATGATAATCAGAGAGCCGGACAGGTCTGCGGCTGTTTGAGCGTTCTGAATCAAACGCATCAATATGAAAAAGTATAGCAGCAGGACGAAAATAGCGCCGACAAATCCATGTTCTTCGCCAAAAGCGGCAAAGATGAAGTCCGCATGGGGAATCGGGAGGAAAGCGCCCTGGGTCTGCGAACCATTGGCCGCACCCTGCCCCCAGACGCCGCCGGAGCCGACGGCGATCAGCGATTGCTTGAGCTGATAGCCGGTGCCTTTGGGGTCGTTGTCGGGATTGATAAAGCTGGTCAGACGCGCCTTTTGGAAGGGTTTGAGAATCTTACCGCTGGTCCAGACCCCGACGATCAGCAGGCTTCCGCAGGTGACCAGAATCAGCGCCTGCTTGAGGTTGATGCCTCCCAGAAAGAGGCCAGCAATCAGAATCGGCGTGTAAGTGAGCGCGGTTCCCAGGTCGGGCTGGATCAGCACCAAAACCATGGGCAGGCCAACCAGCAGAAGCGCCTTGAAGATCTCCTTCCAGGTGAGTGAGCGCGCGCCTAGATTGGCAAAGTAGCGCGCCATGATCAGAATCAGGATCAGCTTTACCCATTCGGAGGGCTGAAAGTGCATGGGACCAATGTTGATCCAGCGGCGCGCGCCCAGCACTTTGTGGCCCACCAGCCGGACCACCACCAGCGCCACCAGACTGACGCCGTAAGCCCACGGGACCCAGTCCAGTAGCCGGTGATAGTCGATCTTGGAGAAGAGAAACATGGCCACCACGCAGCCGGCGATCCACAATAGCTGCTTGGTGTGGAAGCCGATGTACTTGGTGTGCAGCGTGGCTGAGTAGATCTCCAGAACGGAGATCGTGCAGAGCAGCAGAACCATGGAGAACAGCGCCCAATCAAATTCACGGAAGCTCATGAAGCGGCGCATCAGTGCTGGCCTTCCTTAAAGCGCAACGGCAGGTCCGGCAGCCAGGCCGGCAGGGAAGGCCGAGCGCTGGCAACGGCCTTTGCTGGAGCAAGCGCTCCGGGACCGATCAGGAAGTGCCCGGCATGGAGGACGGAATCCTGTCCTGGAAGACCGCCAGCGCTTCTGCGGCCATCGGGCGAAGGCTCTGTCCAGACGGCGCCGACATCAACTGGTTTGTCAAGGGCTGCCTGATTGAGGACGTTCTTGTCTTGCATCCGCTTCTTGTTCACGTAGGCGATGGCAATTCTTTGAGCGATCATCGCCGATCCAGAGCCCCAGTCGCCGTGCTCCTGTAGAACAGTAATCACAATCTCCGGGTTGCGCCGGGGAATCATGCCCACAAACCATGCGTTCGGAGTCTTGGCGCCGCCTTTGGTGTGCGTGTCTCCGCCGCCCACGACTTGCGCCGTGCCTGTTTTGCCGGCAAAGTCCACGCCTTCTAAGTGAGCAGCCTCGGCCGTGTGGTACAAACCGGGCGTGGTGGCGGCGGCCATGCCGTCGGTAATGATGGTCCACGTATCCGGGTTGAGGGGAACGTCTTTGTCTCCGGAACCGGGAAAGCTCTCCAGGATCGCCTGGCGGAAGTCGGCTGAAATGTTCTGATCCGGCATCACCACGTGGGGCCGCACAAAATGGCCGCCGGAAGCGATGCCGCTCAGGGCGCGCGCCAGTTGAACAGGAGTCACCTGCGTTTCTCCCTGGCCGATGCCTACGGAGATCGTGTTTCCGGCGTAGTACTTCTGATGGAAGTTCTTCATCTCCCACTGCGTTGAGGGCATAATACCGGCCATCTCGTTGGGCAGGTCGATGCCGGTCTTGGAGCCGATGCCGAAGCTGGTCGCGTAGCGGGCGATGGTGTCGATCCCTAGCCTCTGCGCCAGTGTATAGAAGAAGGTATCGCAGGACATAGGAATGGCTTCGCGGATGCTGAGCACGCCATGATGATGATCGCAGTGGAAGAAGCGCCCGTAGAAATCGCCGCCGCCCACGCAGTTGACGTGCATATCCTGAGCCACACCTTCCTGCAAGCCGGCCGCGGACATGATGATCTTGAAGGTTGAACCGGGCGCAAGCTGATCCTGAATCGCCTTGTTCATCAAGGGATGGTTGGGATTGGTGATGAGCGCATTCCAGTCGGTGCGATTGATGCGCACGGCAAAGGCGTTGGGGTCGTAGCTGGGATGCGAGACTAAAGCAAGAATCTCGCCATTACGCGGGTCCATCACCACCACGGCGCCATTGGCGTCGCCCAGCGCCAGCTCCGCCGCGCGCTGCATGTCAATGTCGATGGTCAGCTTGAGATCCTGGCCGGGAACGGCGTGCTGCGTGCGCAGATAGCCCACCTCGCGCCCATGGCTGTCTACCACCACATCGCGTGAGCCGTCCTGGCCGCGCAGCAACTGGTCATAGGTCTCCTCGACGCCGGCCTTGCCTACCACGTCTCCCGGTTCGTAGGCGGCATAGCGGGGATTGTTCAGATCCTCTTCGCTGACCTCGCCGACGTATCCAATCAAATGCGCGGCAAAGCCGTCGCGCGGATAAAGCCGGCGCTCCACATCAACGGTCTCCAGCTCCGGCAGCTCATTTCGGTGCGCCTCAATGAAGGCCTGCTCGTCGGCGGTAACCTCGCCTTTGATGGGGATCGGCTCGTAAACCGGCCGGGTGCGGTAACGGCGCAGAGTTGAGCGCAACTGCTCCAGATCCAGATTCAGCCCCTTGGCAATCAGCGGCAGATCAATGTCAACGTTATGATTCTGCTCGCGAACCAGGTAACAGGAGACCGAGGGGTAGTTGTCCACAATCAGCCGGTTCTCGCGGTCGAAGAGCTTGCCGCGCCCGGCCATCACCGGCTCTTTACGTATGCGGTTTTGCTCGGCCTGGAGGCGGTAATCGTCCACGCGCAGCACCTGCAAGCGCCACAGCCCAGCCGACAACCCCAGCATCATGAACAAAATGCCGTACTGCACCACCGTCAGCTTGACGGTAGGGAGTTTTTCGCCGCGTGTGCCTGTGGAAGAAAACATCATCTGAGCCTTAGGATACAACCATTCGGCTTGCAGTCGCTTTCGCTCCGGGGGAACGTACAGCCATGCCTGTCCCGGAACTGAACGCCGTCAAATTCATGGGAGTGACAATTATCTTAGTTCAGGCCCGCGCAGATGGTCGTTCTGCGCAAAGCCCTTTTCCAGCTCGCGGCGGTTTTCAGGGGTGTCTTCCTGCACGCCGCAAGTACCAGGTGCAATCAATGAATCATCGCCATAACGGTTTCGTTTACCGTAAATATCTTCTTCTGGAAAGACAATATAATGTTTTCCTGGAACCATTTCCTTTGCTTCAACGGTCCGCACTGAACCCAAAGGTCCGTATGCATCTCCCTTTAAATAACCATCGATTTTCACGCTTGCTAATTGGTAAGAACCGCTATATTCCTTCTCTTGTTTGATGGAGAGTACATCAACAATAAGTATTGTGCCTGCATCCCGCGCAACCGCCCACAGGAAAGTTTTGCAGTATTCATAGGAGCGTGGAGCAATGGAAGGTTCATGAGAATTAGGATCGAGATAATCATAAAGATGACCTTCACGCGTAGCAGGCATCAGATCTTCTGGCATCCTACAAGAAACTAATCGCGTGAGGCAGGAAAAATCAAAGGATGTCAAACGCTCGATCTCGGCTTGTGGAGTATGTGTGGAATAAGTAATACCGGCCATAAGGCAATTCTCACATCCGCCAGGCCGTCCCATTTTGTAATAGGGATGTTCGGAAGGCACATCATCTCCCCCAAAAACAGAACCTTCACCCTCTGATCTGTGAAGCGCCTGTTGACTCTTCGCACCGGTCATAAGTGTGTAACCGCAATCCTCACAATCCAGTAACTTCGGTGGCACTTCAATATTCGTCCAACTTATCGTTCTCCAGATTGTGCCGTCTTGCACTATGAATCCAACTTGAACGATCGTGAAACGACCTCCGATCCATCGATAAAGAATGTGCGCTGAATGATGACGCATGAGCCATCCACCAACGCCTCTCGGCTCTCTATCCCAAGACCGCCAGCCAGCATTGCTGAGATCAATAAAATACCGGCACTCCGCCGCCGTGCAGCTTCCGTCATAATGCCCCCACTTTCCCCAGCGGTCCATAAGCTTTTGCGCGTCGGCCCAGGTGCTTTGGTAGAGGCGAATCTGGTGCATGTCGGCCATCAGCCGCTCGGCGCGCCAGCGCAGCAGATGCTGCTGAAACTGCACTGCCGCAAAGAGGAGCAGAACCACGGCAAGCACGGACAGGGCCGTGACGCGGAGGATGCGGAGAATCCACTTTTTATAGGCCATCCCTAAGATAGACACCGGCGGCGGGCAAAGTGTTCCCGCGCCGGCATCATTGATTCTTCTGGAAAGATACGGCGAGGACCGGGAGGTCCAGGCTACAGCCGGCCAGGAGGCCAACCCTATAGTTCAAACAGCGGCGTAACGAAAACATCGATGAGAGACTAAAAGCCGTCTTACCCTTCGGCACGGACCAGCGTGCAGGTGATGTTGTCGTGGCCGCCGGCGCGTTTAGCGGCTTCAATCAGGTTGACGCAAAGCTCGTCTAGAGGAAGTTCCTGCGCCAGGATGGTTTCAATCACTTCGTCGCTGATTTCGCCTGTCAGCCCATCGGTGCAGAGCAGGAAAATATCGCCGGGCAGGGCCTGCAACTCGAAGATGTCCGGCTCGACGGTGGGCTGGGTTCCCAGCGCGCGCGTAATCACATTGCGGTAGTTGGCGTGCAGCGCCTCTTCATGGGTCATGCGGCCCATGCGGACCTGCTCCTCAACCAGCGAGTGATCCAGGCTGATCTGATGCAGCCTGCAGTTTTCCGCGCAAGCCTCTCCCTGGTTCTCCTGAACGGAACTGTTCGGTTCCGCGGCGCTTGGACCGGGGCGCAAGAAACGCATAATATAGCAGCGGCTATCGCCCACATTGAAGACCAGGACACGGCTGCCTTCCACCACGATGCCCACAAGCGTGGTGCCCATGCCGTTGAGTTGTTGATTCTCCCGTGCGCGAGTGAAGATCGCCTCATTGGCGGCGCGGATGGCCTCCGCAACCTGATGTTCAAGGGGGGCTTGGGAGTCGGCACGCCTGCTCAATCCATGCAGCACCACCTCGACGGCCATGGAACTGGCGATCTCACCCGCCGCGGCACCGCCCATGCCGTCACAGACAATATAAGCTCCTTGTTCGGCGGAGTAGCCAAAGGCATCTTCATTCGAAGGGCGTTTGCTGCCAACATCCGTTAAAGCGGCGGCGGTATAACGTGCGACGTCAGTAGACAAGAAATCTCTCCCGCTGTACAGTTTACACGGTTTGTAACAATACCGCCGGAGATATTCTCCGCTCAATGAGCGGAAAGCGGGGCATGCAGCGGCGCTGGCACCACAGGGAGTACGGCGGAGGAGGCAGATCAAAGAGCTGGATCGCTCCCGCGGAGAGCTCGGCCACGCGCCAGCCGGAAGGCGAGATGGCCATATTGCCGCCGGCGTCGAGGATTGGGCTGGCCGCGGTCTCCAGCACCACCTTGCCGTCGGCGCGTCCAGAATCTCGACCAGTTGGCCCTTGATCTCGTGCTGCGAAAGCGGCGAACTGGAGGTGACCGGGTGGGTGACCGCCAGCGCCTCCCGCGCCATGTGGGGCAGATGCTCGATCAGTAGCGCAAAGACGGTTCGGCCAGCGTTCATTCTGCATTGCTGCTCTACCCAGAGGCTAATGCCAACCACAGGATTCGCCGAAAGAATTTCAAATCGTTCCCGATGCTGGATAAGTCTATCAACGGAGCAGTCGTTGATTTACGTTAACACCGCTGATTTTTCCTCTGACAGCAGTGACAATATATCACCACGAAATAATCCGATGAGAGTGGGAAGAACGCGAAGATCCTTGCGTTTGACAAGTGCAGTCACTGCTTCTTCACGCGCATTGTGGAAGCAGTCGCTGCGGCGTTCAATCTCTTCGGGTTTTGTTGTCTCTGGCATAGAAGCTCTTTCAACTAACAATTTTCCTCGGCATCACAATGAATATCAAACGTCTATAAACTCACAGCAGAAAGACATACCCGTACCAAGAGGGCACAGTTACCGTCAGCGAACTACCGTCCGAGGGAACATTCAGCGTGATAACCTGGTTGATCTTCTCCGTCCAGTTACCCGCCTTGGGAAATGGAATTGTGATGTTTCCGGCGTCTCCGCTGAAGTTGAGCAGCACAATTGCATACTGCTCCGGTGTAGTTGTAGTCGCGGCAGCGTGACGCTGATAGGCTAGGATGTTATTGCCCTGCAACGATTGCTGATAAAAGAAGTACGATTCACGACTGCGCAGCGCGGGGCTTGTGGCACGGAGTTGCCCAAGGATGCGATAGAGCCGGATCAGCGGCACGCCTTCATCGTCGTAGAAATACTCCCAATTCACGTCGCGGCGCAAATTGATGCGGGCAGCGCCGCCCTGCGGCAGCAGGTAGTTATCCGCAAACTCCTCGCCCTCCCAAAGCATGGGCACGCCCTGCGCCGTATAAAGCGCAATGGCGAAGGGTTGGAGCATATAGAAGTTACTACGGTTGCCCCAAGGCAATGGACCGTCGCCGCTGGTGCCGGAAAAACAGATCAGATGACTGTGATCGTGGGAGTTGAGATACTGAAAAGGCGCAACTGGCATTTCGATAGGATTTCCCACCGAATCCACAACTGTCTTTGTCGCCGGATAAACGCCGCCGAAGTATGGATCCAAGTTATGCGCAAGCCCGGTCAGCGTGCCGGCGTCAAGCGCGCCGCCAATCGCCGATTCAGCGCTATTCAGTAGTGCATCCTGCCAAGCCGCGGAGGTATAAGTGGATTTCAGGACTGTCGGCGCAATGGAGAGAGCCTCGGCGCACTGAATGATCCGGCTGTAACTTCCCGGAGCGCAGCCAAATCGGGAGATCAAGCGTGAATACAGATAAGTCACATAAGTCAGCAACGCATAACCGGTGTCGGTGGGCGACTGATAAAGATCGGTAACTTCGTCGTAGCGGAAACCATCGACATGATACTCGTCGAGCCATTGCTGATTGGCAATCTGGAAGAACTGCTGAGCAAATATCTGCGAAAAATCCACCTCTGGGCCGAATGGACCGCTAGCGCCGATCATCGGGCTGCTCAGACCGGAAATCCCCGCATCCGCAATATCCTGATAGACCTGGCTGTATGGGAAGGATGGATCGACGTGTTGATAGACAAGGTCGAGAATGACGGCAAAACCATTCGCATGGGCTGCATCGACCAATTGCTTCAGGCCGAGCGGACCACCATATTCTGAGTTAGGCGCGAAGTATTGAATGGGGCCGTAATTCCAGTCGAAATCAAGTTTTGTGCTGGTGACCGGCATTAACTCGAGGCAATTCACTCCCAGGCTCTTCAGGTAAGCCAACCGGTCAATCACGCCCTGGAATGTGTTGTTGAACTCATCCACATGCAACTCATAGACCACCAGGTCATCAAGCGCCGGAGTCTTCCACGCGGCGTCGGTCCAGGCAAATGGTGGTACTGGGACGCGCGCGCAGGGCACGGCTGCCAGCATTCCTACGTCGGTCTGCGTTGCAAATGGATCGGTAAACCAGCGAGAGATGAGCGTCCTCTGCCCACCCGCCGGAGTCCACCATAACTGATAGCGATAGAGATAGACCCCATCCTGCCCGTAATGGCTCCCTGGGTCAGGAGTAAGCACGGCAGTAGCTGTCCATAGGTCAAGGCCGCTCGCCGGCGACAGTTGCCAAGCGAGAGTCATATTCACCGGATTGATTCCTGGCGTAAATCGGTCCGCCTGATGAATGATAAGCACATCCACTTCAAAGCCGCCGACGCTGGTCACGCCAGGAAGATACAGGCCAAAGCGGATCGACATGACTCCATTTGCGTCAAAGGAGCTGTACGCTCCCACTTCACTCAAATTGATCTGCATGACGAAACACCTCATTTCTGCAAGTTGCGCAGCGGGGGAAAGAGAGTGCGAATGCGGCAGTCAGAGTCTCAATATGTGAAAAGAGCAGGGCTGATCGAATGGTTGTCAGCCAACCTTTCGAAACCATCGTAATACAGAAAAGGCGGATTTCGATGAAAAAGGCGAGATTTTTCCGATGCGAGTTTAATTGTGGAAGTGCTCCCAGCCGCACGGTTTCAGCGGCTGGGAGCCTTGCTCGGTGAACAGAGCGATGGCGGGCTGGCCTTTACGCGGCTTTCCAATGCGACCAATTTTGGTGATCGAAACGCCGGCGAGAACGCGGGGCAGGCGCGCCACGGCTGAAGCGGTAAACAGCAGCTCATAGTCTTCGCCGCCATGCAAAGCCTGATCGAGAGTTGAAGCCGGGTGAATCGGCAGGCGCGCTGTATCCACCTCAGCGGTTATGCCTGACTCCTCGCACAAGTGGGCCAGATCGGTGGAAAGTCCGTCGCTGATATCGAGCGCCGCAGTGGCTAGCCCCCGGCGCTGCAGCCAAAGCCCTTGCGTGATGCGCGGCTCAGGATAGAGGTGCGGAGCGAGGTTTGCCGCAAGCCCTTTAGGGATGCGCGGCGGCGTGAGGTTCGCAGTCGAAGCCAATTCAGCCAAGCGGGCCAGTCCCGCAGCGGCTCCGCCTAGAGCGCCGGTAACGTAGAGCATGTCGCCGTCTCGCGCACCGGAGCGAAGCAGTGCACGGCCCTGCGGAACGGCGCCCACCAGGACAATGTCTGCCACGGCGATAGGCGACTCGGCCAGATCGCCGCCAGCCAGCGGAACCTTGTGGCTCACAGCCAAGGCGAGCAAGCCGTCGAGGAAGCGCTGCACCCAGGATCGAGTCTGGGTTCGCGTTCCAGCAGCGGCGGTCAGCTCGCGCGGCAATCCCAGCGAAAGAAAGGCAGCCATGGGACGCGCGCCCATCGCCGCCAGATCGCTCAGACCGCGCGCCAGTGTGCGATGGCCGACGGCCTCCGGTTGATGCCAGTCCATGCGGAAGTGGCGACCGGCTATCGACAGATCCGTCGTCACGGCGATCTCCTCGCCTCGACGAGGAGCCAGCAACGCGCAGTCGTCGCCAATGCCCAGCCGCAGTCCGCCTCGCGAAGCATGATGGCTCCGAGCGCGAATCTCTTTCAACAGGGCGAGTTCGCCTTGACCAGCATCACTTCCCGAATTGAAAGGCTTCAATCCCACATTCCAAGAATAGGACAGAATTGCACTATTCTTAGCAGGTTTAGCATTTTCGGAAGCTGAATATCTATCTTGTTTGGGCGAAGAAAAGGCGATACGCTTGGTATATGAAGAAATATCCAACTGACAAGCGCGGTCGGATGATGACGGTGCTGTAGTTTCGGACATCGTTCGGAGGCGAGCAACAGTGCGGGCAGCAGCTAAGCCGGCAGAGCTGGACGGATGCTTTCAAATGCCAGCGCTGTCGAGCAAAAACACCTCAAGTACTATATTGCCGAATTCAACTACAGGCTCAAGCGCCGCACCGTCGAGCCGGACTTGATGGTTCGATTACTGCGCGCTGGCATCTGCACAGTACCCATCACTTACAATCAGCTTGTCGCCATGCACGAGCTAGCTTGATATTCATCTTTCGGAATTACTGTAGACCGAAACCAAGCTCACAAGTGGCTTTTTCTCAATATAAAGCCACCTTCCTTATTGTTGATAATGCGTTGTAAATTCCGAAATGCTCTAATATCAACCCATGGACCAAGGCGCCCATCAGGCTGCGCAAAGCGATGCCGGCCAACGCATAGCCTTCTTCGGAGGCAGCTTCGACCCGCCCCATCTTGGCCATCTGGCCATTGCGCGGGCGGCTCAGGAGGCGCTCGCCCTAGACACAGTGCTCTTTGCCCCAGTGGGCGCGCAGCCGCTCAAGCCGCACGGCTCGACGGCCGCCTTTGCGCATCGCGTGGCCATGACCCGGTTGGCGATTGCCGATGAGCGGGGCTTTGCCCTCTCGCTGGCTGACGCTCCGCAGCCCTCCGGCGAACCCAACTACGCGCTGGAGACGCTGCTCACTTTGCGCATCGGGCTGCCGCCTGAGGGCGAACTCTATTGTTTGATGGGTGCAGACTCCTTCGCCGCGCTCCGCCGCTGGCATCACGCCGCCGAGATTCCTTTCACCGCCGCGTTGATCGTCGCCTCCCGGCCGGGTGAAAGCCTGCAAGATCTGGAAGCTGGACTGCCGATGGGACTGACAATGGAAGCCGTACCTGAACGCGGAACCATAAATTTGCAGCGTTACAACCTCCGCGATCCAGCCGGAAACCGAGCCCCCTTCTACCTGCTTCCCAACCTGGAAATCGAGATCAGCGCCTCCGAGATCCGCCGCCAGATTCACGCCTCTGGACAATCCGCGCTGCTCACTGCTCCCGTTTTGGAGTACATTCGCGTCCACGGCCTCTACCGCGACTTGCCCCGCTCAGATTGAAGGGCTACGATGAAACTCGGAGACCTATCTCAAAGAATGACCACTGACGCCAAGCAGCAAACCCGCATTCTCGTCCAAGCCGCCGCCGCGGCCTGTGTAGACAAAAAAGGCGAAGAGACACGCATCCTGGAGCTGGACCCAATCGACTCTGGCTTGTCCGATTTTTTTCTGGTGACCTCAGCCACCAACGACCGCCAGTCCATCGCCATTGCCGACGAGATTGAGAATCGGCTCAAAAAAGAGTTTGGCGTCCTGCCCAACTCGGTCGAGGGCCGCCGCAAGGGCGACTGGATTCTTCTCGACTATGTGGACTTTGTCGTTCATGTTTTTCTAACCGAGCGCCGCGCCTTTTACGACATCGAGCGCCTGCGCAAATCCGCTCGCCCACTCACCCCCACTGAGTTCGACGCCGAACTGAAAACCGCCCTGACGGAAAAGACCGTCGCTGCCCGCAAGAAGGCCAAAGCCAAGGCAAAGCTGCCCGCTGCCAAGGCCGAGCCAGCCGTAAAGGCCGCGTCCGTGACGAAGAAAGCGAAACCAGCCGCAAAGAAGGCTGTCCGCAAAGCGGCTCCGGTCAAAAAGGCTGATGCGAAGAAGTTTGTTAAAACGGCGGCTCCTGCCAAGAAAGCCGCAGCTAATAAGGCAGTTGCAACGAAGGTCGTAACTAAGAAAGCCCCGGTCAAAAAGACTGCTGCAAAGAAGAGGTCATAAAGGCTGCTGAGTTAACAGATGTTTTGAAAGGGCACGGCTTTTGCCGTGCCATAAGTTCCGTTAATTAATTCGGGCTTTAGCCAAAGGGGAAGTTTTGCAAGGATTGAATTATGAAATAGTTCTAAAGAACACTCTGCACAAGAGTGGCGATGAGTTCCGTTCCGTAATGCACTAAATTGGATTGTCAGGTTCATTTCTGAAAATGATAACACCCGCCGGGTACCATGCGAGCGACAAGCGAGCCTCTGGCACCACCGCAGGTGGCTAAAACACAATCCGCATCGGCGTCGCTGCCGGGAAGCTCTTTCCCTCGGTCGCCAGCTCGCCGGTCATCGGATTGCGCCGGAAGACGCTGATTAGATTCGAGTCCTGGTTGGCCACCAGCATCCAGTTCTCCGTCGGGTCCAGCACAAAGTTGCGAGGAGTCTTGCCGCCGCAAGGGGTACGGCCGATGGGCGTCAGTTGGCCGGTCGTGGGATTGGCATGGAAAGCCATCAGAAAATTGTTGTCGCGATTGGCAAAATAAACGAACCGCCCGTTGCGCGTCATCACCGTGTCGCAGGCGCGCGTCGGCCCCTGATAACCCTCCGGCAGCAGTTCAATCCGCGAGCTCAGGGTCAGGCTGCCATCGGCGCGGTTCCACTTCAGCACATCTACGGTTGAATCCAGCTCATTCACCGAATAGGCGGTATGAAAGTTGGAGTGAAAGTGCAGTGTGCGCGGGCCGGCTCCGGGGCGCGCCTGGTAGCTCCCCGCCGGAGTCAGCACGCCTGTGGTCGCATTCAGGCTATAAATATGGATGCAATCGCCGCCCAGATCGTTGATGTACGCAAAACGATTATCCAGCGAGACGCAGGCGAAGTGCGCATGGGCCTTTTCCTGCCGGTCGGTGTTGGGGCCGTGCGCGGTGTAATGCTCACTCCACACGATGGGGCCGATCTTGCCGCCACTCAGAAGGAAGCTGGCCGCGCTTCCGCCGGTGTAATCGGCCGAAATCAGCACGCGCCCGGTGTGGTCCAGCGCCAGGTGGCAAGTGCCCGAGCCGGCAGAGTTTCTGCATAGAGAGCGGCTGCAGTTCGCCCTTCAATACGCGAAAGCTGGCCACCGCGCCTGTAGGCTTACCGTTATCGCTGCCCGCTTCCGCGGCGGCAAAGAGATACTCATGGGCAGAGGAATAGGTGATCCAGGAGACACTGGGAATCTGCGCAGCCACGCCGTCAGGAGCCAGATCGCCGGTGGCCGGTTCCCAGTTGTAGGCCAGAATTCCATCTTTGGAGCCGGAAGCGACAAAGACCCGTTGGCGGCGAGAGGGGATCGGCTTGGTCAGCGCGGAAGCAGCGGCTGTGGCCAGAGTGGCGGCGGAAGTGGTCAATAGAAAATTACGGCGTGTCAGTTTTGTCATGGCAGAAAGATTGTCGCCGATGAGGCATGGAACGCGCCAGAGATAAAATGCGCCCCCCTCGCAGCCTCATTCTTTCCACGGATGAGTCAGCCTGGCCAGAACCCCAGTACGCCGCTACTGGCCGTCAGGCTCTGTGGAAGTTTCCTGCTCACCGGCGACGGAGATGCGCAAGGAGCGGAGGAAGCTGAGATCGTTCTGCGTGAAGGGAGCGCCAAACTTGAGCTGGAGGGCTTCTTCGAGAGGCTGCTTTTTGCCTTGCTCGGCCTCCTGCGCCTCTTTGGCGGCGACATCGTTGAGGCCGATGGTGGCCTCTAGCATCAGCAGCACATCAAAGCCGTGCTGGCGAATATCCTGGACCACGCCGGCGATCTGCTCGCTCTCGATGACGGATTCGTGGATGGCCTCGCCCAGTTGCTGAATCAGTTCGCGCAAACGGGATGTCATAAGCACCTCCAAGGTCTGCGACCGGCGCGGGCAAACTGCGCTGGGCGGCGTAGGTTTCCTCTACCTTACTTCCGTTACCGTTCGATGGCAAGCGCGAATCTGCCGGAACCGTAAAAATGCTTCCCAGACACCATCGCTGCTACCATCATATCGAAGATGAGAGCACAAAATATAGGACGCGCGCTTGGAGTCGGTCTGCGGGTTGCCGGCAGGATCGCCGGAGAACGCCTTGCCGCCGGCACGCAGAGCGCCTCCGCGACATCAACGGCGGCGTCCAGCGCAGGAGTGCGCGGAGAAACCGGCCGGTGCGTGGCGGGTCAAATGGCTGGGCGAGCCACCGGAGGCCTCGCGCGCGGAGTAGGCGGCTTTCTGCGTCCCTTCCACCGCATCGGCGCAATTCTGTGGCTGGAGATTACCGGCGTCTTCTTCCTTTTACCGGTGGTTGTTTTTGCTCCCCGGCTCTGGGCCACGCGAGCCAACTGGGCACATGGACCGGACCACTGGAGGTTCCTGGTGACGGCCGCCGTAATGGCCCTCTTTCTCTACCTGAGCGTGAGTTCCTTTTGGCGGGCGCGGAAGCGGTGAGGCGGTGCATTACCGATACTAAACGACGGTTTGACCCCATCGCCGCCAATCCCTATCGTGAAGAGAGGCACTTGAAAGGATTCCCCCATGACTCTGCAATCTTCGCCCGCCGTTACTTCGCCAAAGAAGACTGCCCTCAACGCCGCTCACCGCGCGCTGAAGGCCAAGATGGTGGATTTTGGCGGCTGGGATATGCCGGTCGAATATCCCGGAGGCTTGGTCGCCGAGCATCTGGCTGTGCGCACCGGCGTGGGCCTCTTTGACGTCAGCCACATGGGCGAGATTCGCTTCAGTGGCCCCGGCGCGCTCGCCGCCGTCCAGCACCTCACGATGAACGATGCTGCGCGCCTTCAGGACGGACAGATCCAATACTCCGCGCTGCTGACGCCGGAGGGAACGTATGTGGACGATATTCTTGTTCACCGGATTAGCCCGGACGACTACCTGATGGTGGTGAATGCCGGGACCAAGGACAAGGATTATTCCTGGATTAGGTCCAACGCTGGCTCTCTGCCGGAGGCGCGGATCAGCGACGACTCGGACAGTTATTCGCAACTTGCCGTGCAGGGGCCGCAGGCGCTCGCAACCCTGCAAAAGCTGACCAAGGTGGATCTGGCGGCGATCCGCAATTACTGGTTCACCTTCGGCGAGCTCTGCGGAGTGGCGAACGTGCTCATTGCCCGCACCGGGTACAGCGGCGAAGACGGCTTCGAGGTGTATCTGCCAGCCGATGTGCCTACGACGGAGAAGGTGTGGAACGCGCTGCTGGAAGCTGGCGCGGAGTTCGGGATTCTTCCTTGCGGCCTGGGCGCACGCAACACGCTGCGGCTGGAGGCGGGAATGCCGCTCTACGGCCACGAAATCTCCGACTCGATCAACCCCTTCGAGGCCGGCCACGAGCGCTGGCTCAAGCTGGACAAAGGTGAGTTTATTGGCCGAGAGGCGTTGCTGGCCGTCCAGGCTTCTGGCGGGCCGCGGCGCCGGATTGTGGGCCTGGTGATGGTCGAGCGCGGCATCGCCCGCGACGGGTACGCCGTACTGTCTTTGGACGGAGAGCCAATCGGTACCGTCACATCCGGCTCACCCGCGCCGTTCTTGAAAACCAATATCGCCATGGCGCTGGTGTCCTCCAGCGTTGCTGCCAGCGGCGCGGACGTTCTGGTGCAAGTCCGCGCGAATCAAGTGCGAGCCAAGCGGATTCCCTTGCCTTTCCATAAGCGGGCGCGGTAGGAAATCATACGGGAAGCGGAGAGAAATTGCTGGAATTTAACCTCTGAACAACGGCGCTTTCTACGAATAGGCGACCACTCATCCGGAATCCGAGACCCGATGTAGACACCGGTGAGTTTGAGATAATGGGTCCGTAGATAATGTTTGGAGTTGCTTGACTATGGCTGGCGATTCAGATGTAAAAACTTGGGCGACAGCAATATCAACTGATTCGCAGACTGACAGGCAGATTATCTTCCGCTATGCCGAGACGTTCAGCCACACTTTTATTCGGGCAACCCAGCCTATTCGGATCATCATAGTCTGGAAATATCAATCGGAGCGTGGTCAGCCGATGGTTGAAGAACTTCAGCTGATGTATCTCTTGGAAGATGCTCTGGAGTCAGTTCTCGATCAAAATCAATTTGCGACGTTAGCACTTGTATCAACAGGTGAAGATTTGCGTGAATGGACCTATTATGCAAAGTCTGAAGATGAATTCATGGCCCGCCTCAACTTCGCGTTTATAGGGATGTCGGCATTTCCGATCGAAATCCATATAGCACACGATCCGCAATGGGAAACATATGAGCAATTTAGGGCTGGAATTAGAGAAACCGTGAACTAATAGCTCACTTGGAACTGTTCAAATTAGTGCTTTTCCCAAATGACTTGTTAACAGGAATCTGCACCACTGTCGATTTTTAAACAGAAATTAAATTGCACAAGATATTTACGGATTTGGTTCCGATGAGGGGCGATTTGGGTTCGAGTCCTCCCACCATGATCGCAAAAATAAATGTGAAGAAAATGAACACAAAGATCGTGCCAGACGTGGGTCTATTGCGATATATTGGCAGACAATCTGGAATAACATTCAGAATAATCTGCGAATGATCCAGCGAAAGAGGTGTCACAGTGGAAAGTTCTTGTGCAAGATGCGGCAAGGCATTATCTGGAAGTGAGCAATTCTGCACATCCTGTGGAGTTCCGGTGGTCACAGGAGACATGGCTGCAACATTTATCCAACCAGCCGCTTCCGAGGTTAAATCTGGCAGCAGCACCATTAAAATTATCCTGATTGTCGTCGCCATCGTCTTTGGGCTGGGTATTCTCAGCGTGGGTTCTCTTGTCTTTGTCGGCTATCGCATTGCTAAGAGCGCGCATGTAGATGCCAATGGCGCGGTTACGATGAACATGCCCGGCGGCGCCATTACCACAACTCCAATGAAGACAGTTACGGCTGCCGAGCTGGGCGCGGAAATCTATCCCGGCGCGCAGAGCCTACGCGGAGGCATGAAGACGGAGATGCCCAACAGCTCCATGGTGACGGGCATATTTCTCACCTCGGATTCGTCCGCCCAGGTGACTGCTTTTTATAAGGAGAAGCTGGGCAGCGCTGCCACTGCCAAGAGTTTCTTTGGCCATCAAATCATCCAACTCAAGGAAGGTTCGCAGGAATTCGTACAGGTCATCATTGACGAGAATTCAGCACACGAGGGCGGCAAGACAAGGATTACTATCCAGCACTCGATCAGCAAGAAGGCTTCCTGAAAAGCCGCGTCTGGCTCATCTCGAAGGCGTCCGGGATGAGCCGGACGCTTGCGAGGGCCGCTGTAAGGTTTTACCCAGCCACCTGCCGGAAGAGCCAGAAGAGGCAACCGGAGAGTAGCGCGGCGGCGGGTAGGGTCAACACCCACGCCATGGCGATATTGCGGATGGTCGAGAGCTGCAAGCCGCTGCCGTTGGCGGCCATCGTTCCGGCCACGCCCGAGCTGAGGACGTGCGTGGTCGAGACCGGCAGGCCCCAGGTGTCAGCGGCGGAGATGGTGCACATGGCGACCAGCTCGGCGCAGGCGCCCTGCGCGTAGGTCAGATGCTCCTTGCCGATCTTTTCGCCGACAGTGACCACGATCCGCTTCCAGCCGACCATCGTTCCCATGCCCAGCGCCAGCGCCACAGCCACCTTGACCCACGGCGGAATGAACTTGGTCGCCTGATCCACCTTGCTCTTGTAAGTCTTGAGCGTGGCGTTCTCGGCAGCGGTGAAGACGGTCGGCTGGCCGGCGGCTTTCAGGCTGTCGTCGTGTTTTTGCATCAGGCGAATCGCCTCGCTGGCCACGTACATATCGTTGCGCACGTTGGCCTGACGGTTGGCCGGAACCGCTTTGTACTCCTTATAAGTGGTCACGTCGCCCTTCAGATCGCTGACCAACTCGCGCAGCGCCAGCATCGTGTCGGGCTGAATCTGCTTGGTGCGAATGTAGTCGGTCACCTCGGCGCGGGCGTCCGCACCCAGAATGCCGGTCTTATCGACGTGGTTGTTAATGACCACGCCGGCCTGCTCGCTGGCGGCGATAAAGGACTGCGTGTCGTGGCTACTAACCGCGTGGTTAAGCGCGTAGGCCGTCGGCACGGTTCCGATAAGGATGAGCATGATCAGTCCCATGCCCTTCTGGCCGTCGTTGGAGCCGTGCGCAAAACTGACGCCGGAGCAGGTCAACACCAACAGAAGCCGGATTGGCCAAGGTGGAGGCGTTGCGCCTTTGGGCGCTTCAAAGAGTGTGTCCGGCACCGGTATCACGCGGAACAGTAGCCAGATCAGAGCGCTGATGCCGATGCCGATCAGCACTGAAGGTAGAATCTCCATCGTGAAAAAGAAATGAGCAATCAACGCCGCCAGCACAGCAAACAGGCTGCAACCGTACGCACGCAACTTTGGCTTGAGAATCATCAGCAAAATTGCCGCGCAGCCAAAACCCACGATCGGCGAGATCAGCAGCACCTTGAAGACCTTGGTGGCCTGCTCCCAGTCCACGCCGCTCGTGCCGGTATGGGCGCTCATCAACTGGTTGGCAAGGCCCACGCCGATGATGGAACCGACCATGGTGTGCGAACTGGAAGCGGGTAGGCCGAACCACCAGGTGCTCAGATTCCAGATGATGGCCGCGATCAACAGAGCGAAGACCATGGCAAAGCCCGCGCCGGAGCTGACCTGAAGAATCAGCTCGACCGGAAGCAGTGTGATGATGGCGTAGGCCACCGCACCGGAAGAGAGCAGCACGCCGCAGAGGTTGCATAATCCCGACCAGACAACAGCAATATTCGGATCAAGCGAATGTGTGTAGATCACCGTGGCGACGGCGTTGGCCGTGTCGTGGAAGCCATTGACGAACTCGAAGCCCAAGGCGATGAGAAGGGCGACAACCAACAGCGCGTAAGGCCAGAAGCTGCTGATGGTAATCCCGTTGAAGTCCTGCACGATATTGGTTCCAATGAACCCGATGCCGATCACCAACGCGGCAATCACCACTCCGCCGCTGACCATGGCGTGGGATTTCTTCATCTTTTTATCCAGAAGCGCCGCCGCGGGTGGGCGGGCTTCGACAACTGCTGCCAGATCGGCCATGCAAAGGCTCCAGAGAGTTCAGATTTCGCGCCCGGTCACGCTGGGGAAGAATAGCCGGACTGGTCCATTGATAGCGGAATTGTATGAAAGGGAGATGAATCAGCGTGAGAAGTGCTGTGGATTGTGGTAGATTAAGCGCATGAATTTACGAAAAATTCATACAAGTATTACCGTTCTGGCTCTCTGTGCCGGCTTTTGCCTCGTTTTGGGCCTGCTGGCGGCGCTGCTTCCGGCACAGCAGAAAACGCCGCCCGGGAAGGCTGACTCGATTCTGATACTGAAGAAAGAACATCTATTGGAACTCTTCGCCGGAGGCAAGGTGATTCGCACTTATAAAGTAGCGCTGGGGACCGGCGGGCTTGCGCCCAAGGAGCGCCAGGGCGATGGACGCACTCCGGAGGGTCATTACATTATCGACGCCAAGAACGCGGCCAGCCACTATCACAAGGCGCTACACGTCTCTTATCCCAACGTCGAGGACCGCAAGCAGGCAGCCAAGTTAGGCATCTCGCCGGGCGGAGATATTATGATCCATGGACTGCCCAATGGCCAAAGCTGGGTGGGCGCGGCGCACCGCCTCTACGATTGGACGCTGGGCTGCATCGCTGTCACCGACGAGGAGATTGACGAGATCTTCGCGCTGGTTGCGGTGGGCACTCCAGTGGAGATTCGGCCGTAGGCTCTCCAGCACGGCTGAATAAACTTTCATTTCGCAGCCCCGCCGCATTGTGCTAGAGTGTTACGGACTGAAATTATGAGCATTCCCAAGACTATTGGACGATACGAGATCCTTGATGAGCTGGGCCGTGGCACCATGGGCAGCGTCTTCCGCGCCAAAGACCCGGCCATGGACCGTCTTGTGGCCGTGAAGACTATCCTCTCCGTGGCGCTGGCCGGCGAACTCGGCGAAGAGTATCGCCAGCGGTTCATACGAGAGGCGCGCGCCGCCGGTGCTCTGGCGCATCCAGGAATTGTGCCGGTCTTTGATGTCGGCGAAGAAGAGGGTACGCCCTATCTGGTGATGGAGTTTGTCCGCGGGCAGACCCTGGATGCCGCGATGAAGAAGGGCGTCCGCTTCTCGCTGGAGCGCGTCTGCGAGATCGGCCAGCAGATCGCCGAGGCTCTAGGCCATGCGCACCACCACGGCGTGATTCATCGCGACATCAAGCCCGCCAATATTTTGCTCGCCTCGCCGGAAGCCTATGGCACAGAGCAGGCCAAGATTACCGACTTTGGCGTGGCCAAGATGAACGCTGGAGGGATCACCACCACCGGCCAGATGCTGGGAACCCCCGCCTTCATGCCCCCGGAGCAGTTTACTGGCGCGCCTATCGACAGCCGTGCTGACCTGTTTTCGCTGGGCGTGATTCTGTATTGGCTGGCCACCGGAGAACAGCCCTTTCCCGGCGAGACGATGACCACTGTCTCCTACAAGATTGTTCACACCGAAGCTGTTCCCCCAGCAAAGCTGAATCCAGCCATTCCCGCGGCGATGGAAGCAGTCATTCTGAAGTGCCTGGCGAAGAGCCCGGACGACCGTTTTCAGACCGGTGAGGAGCTTGCCCAAGCCATGGCTCAATTGCGCGCTGGAGCAAAGGAATCCAGCCTGCTATCCACCGCGCCGCTGGCGCGGGGTACCGCGAAAGCCTCAGAAGATACCTATGGCCTCAACTCCGGGCGGTCATCAAAGTCCACTTTGTCGACAGCGACACTTGCGCCGCAGCAGTCAGCCGCGCCAGCCAGGAAAAAGAACTTGCTGCTGCCAGTAGCAGCTATTCTTCTGCTGGCTGTGGCTGCTGCCGGAGGCTGGTATCGGTTACCCTTTCAACATTTCAAGGTGCAGCAATCGGCTGTGGCAGTGGCGCCCGCTCCTGTGCCAAATTCAACGGCAGCAGCGCCCGTCCTTGCCCCTGAGGCTACTCCGGCGGCAGAGTCTCCAAAGGCTCCCACGACCCCTGCTCCACACGCCCAATCAGCTACCGTACCCTTTGACCCCAAGACGCTCGATCCCAGGAAAAATGCCCACTTGAAGGTGGAATTGGATCATTTCCCGGCTGGACTCGCCGTTACTGTCGAGATGAACCGGAAGATTTATTGGAAGGCTGAATCTGGCGACAAAGCCGCCTTGGAAAATCTTTTTGTCCCACCGGGGGTGCAGGAATTCCGCGTAACGGTCCGTGACGCGGCTGATCAAAAGACCTCGAATATCGTCAGTGCGGAGTTCTTGGCAAACAAGCGCATGACTCTGAAGATTGAGCTCAGGCCAACGGCTAAAGTCTCTTCCGCTAGCTCGCCTGTTCTGGACCCCGCCGCTCAAATTATTGCAACACTCAAGGCGGACCGCTTTTTCTAATCGCGGAGAACCGCTTTGCCTCCTGAGTCGGAAATTCATGCAACAAATTAGGGCCTCATCCATTTCGCGTTCTTTGCGAAATAGGCGGAAGTCCAGTTGCAAATGTTCAGGTCTGATCAATCTATCTGCGATTGTGGGGAGATTATTTCAATGATTTTCCATGCCGCCAAGTTCTTCATCCGGGCGGCACGGGGTTGGTTGCTCTTTACTGCGCAGTGTAGGTGTAGTCGATACACTGTGCCCAACTTCCGTTGATCATGGAGCAGAGGCGCGCGTAAATTGTCTTCCCGTTGGTGGGCAGGCCGGTCACGTTGACTGATGTGGCTTGCGCCGTAGTGGCGTCATACAGGTCGTGCGAACCCGTGCCGGTGGTGCCCAGCATCAGGAGATAGTTGCTGACCCCGCCGCCCGCCGTCCACTGGAAGGTGGCGCTGGGGCTGGCGAGCGTGCTGCCCGGTGTGGGCGAAGTGAGTGCGGCCAGCAAGGGTGTTCCCGACATTGTGAATGTGTAGTCAGTGAACTGCCAAGCGGTGTTGATCTTGGAGTAGAGGCGGACGTATACATTTTCCCCATAGAGGGGCAGGTTAGTGACGCTGGCCGTAAGAGCTGTAGTAACGCCCGAGAAGTGGAGGTTGCAGTTACCGGCGAACAGGTCGCCCACGCAAAGCTGGTAACCGCTGACGCCAGAGCCTTTGCTCCAGGTGAATGCCACGCTGGAGGTGGTCAGTGTTGTAGCAGTGGGGCTGAGGAGCGCAGAGGCCTGGGGCGTGCCGGTCTCGGTATAGGTGTAGTCGATGTAATGAGCCCAACTGCCGTTGAACTCCGAGAAGAGACGCGCGTAAATCGTTACGCCGTCGGCGGGCAGGCCGGTCACATTAGCCGATGTAGTTTGCGTTGATCCGGAGTCGTACAAGTCATGCGTTCCTTTGCCGGTGCCCAGCATCAGAATGTAGCTGGTGATACCGCCGCCCGCCGACCACTGGAAGGTGGCGCTGGTGCCGGTGAGCGTGCTGCTCGGTGTGGGTTCGGTGAGCGTGGCCAGCACGGGCGTGCCGGACATCATGTAGGTGTAGTCAGTAAACTGCCACGTGGTGCCAAATCTGGAGTAGAGGCGGACGTAGAGCTTTTCGCCATTGACAGGTAGATTGGCGGCATTGGCCGTGAGGCCCGTCGTGAAGCCTGAGTAGTATAGGTTGCAGCTGCCGGCGTCTACATCGCCGATGCAGAGCTGGTAGCCGTTGACGCCTACGCCCTTGCTCCAGGTGAAAGCGATGGAGGAGGCAGGCAACGTGGAGCCAGGGGTGGGGGTGAGCAGCGACGCGCCGGCCCCGGTGTAGGTGTAGTCGTTATAAAGGGTCCAACTTCCGTTGAACTCGGAGTAGAGGCGCACATAGATTGTTTCGCCACTTAAAGGCAGGCCGGTAACGCTGGCCGAGGTGGCCGGCGTTGCGACGCCGCTGTAGAGGTTGCGCGAACCGGCGCCCGTGGTTCCCACCATCAGTAAGTAGTCTGTGACGCCGCTGCCGGTGCTCCACTGGAACGTGGCGCTGGCGCCGGGGAGCGCAGTGCCGGGCGTAGGAGAGGTGAGCGAGGCAAGCACGGGTGTGCCGGATGTGGTGTAGGAGTAGTCGGCCAACAGCCATGCTGTGCCGATTCTGGAGTAGAGGCGGACGTAGAGTTTTTCGCCGTTGACGGGCAGGCCCGTGACGCCGGCCGTGAGGGCCGTGGTGACTCCGGAGGCGAAGAGGTTGCAGTTGCCGGCATACAGGTCGCCCACGCAAAGCTGGTAGGCCGAAACACCAGCGCCGGTTGACCACGTGAAGCTGACGCTTGAGGTGGATAGCGTAGAGCCGGGCGCGGGTGTGAGCAGCGCGCCGGGGGCATTCACCTGCAGTTGGACGGAAGCAGTTGCCGTGGTGTAATCGGTCGCCTCGGTGGGGGTGAAGATAACAGAAAGTGTTTGCAAGCCACCTGCCAATACTGTGCCGGCAGCCGGAGAATAAACATAGGTTCCAGGGACCGTGATTCCGTTGAAGGCCGCGCTGGCGTTCAATTGGGTTCCACTCAGCGCCGTGCCGTACAGAATCGCAGATGGGGTCGGCCAATTGATCTTGGGAACCGTCAGAATCTGAAAGCTGTCCGTGTCGGTGAGCGTAATGTTCTCGCTGTCGGCCTCGTAAGCCAATTCCGCCTCCGCTTCCCTATCGGTCAACGTAATGTTCTCGCGATCGACGAGGACGACAGAGTCGAGACCTTTCACGGAATCGGTAAGTGTAATGGTCTCGTTATCGAGGACGCGAACAGCGTCCATGTCGCTCTCTGTGTCGGTGAAATGAAATGTCTCGTTATCGGAGATCACGACCGGAAAGAAGACATTTTCCGCATCGTGGAAATTGAATGTTTCATTGTCTATGACTTTGGGGGAAGCGCTCTGCGATAGTGTTTGCAGTGTCTGAGGAAGCACCTGGATCGTAAAATCACTCTGCAGCGCGGCCCCATACGTATCTCTGACGGTGATTTGAAGCGTGAATTGGCCAGCCTGGGAAGGGACTCCGCTGACGACGACGGTATTGGCTCCGATCTCAACAGACAGTCCCGGCGGCAGATCGCCGGTTACAGTCATGGTCAACAAACCTGATCCGCCGATAACTTGTACGGAAGAATTATAAAATACGCCAAGCGTCGCGTTGGGAAAGCCGCTCTGGGCAAAAGCAAGCGGAATAGAATTGGATTGCGCATTCGTAGAAAGAGACGGATGGCCCGGATGAGAGGGCGCGCCCTGCCCGAACAACTGCATGGACGCAGCGCCAAGAGACAGAGCGACCGCAAAAAGGCCAACGCTTCGACCGACTCTCACCGGAAATCTCATCGCTTTCCCCTCTCCCTTTCAGAAATTGCCAAATTCTATAGGCTTCTATTGGCGTCAGGAGAAGGAGATGGTGACAGTGACCTGAACGATCTGGCCGGAGTTCACCGCGATAGGTGTGATATTGGCCTGACTCAGCGGCCCGTACCAAGGCTCCGGCGATGTCTGCGTAACGCAACTCGCAGGGCTATTGGTCTCCAAAGTGCTGGGATTGACCGTCGAGCTGTAGGCGATATTGGCGCAGGTGCTGATGAGAGAATAGACAGACCCGATGGTTCCGGTTTGGTTGGCTGTAATCGAACCCGCCAGGACCAATGAGAAGGGTCCCGTGTTCAAGCCACCCGAGCCTAAATTCGGCGTGACTGTCAACCCCGTGGCGCAATAATAATTCCCGCAGTAGCCAGCCCCCGGATAGGTGGTAAGAGAAGTCACGATGCCGCACCATTGGAAGGTAGCCACACAGGCGCCATTGCCGCTTTGCGGGCCCATGACAATCATGTAATTGCCAGGCGTCAGATAGCCCGACATCAGCCCAACCAGAAAGCCCTGGCCGCCGCCTTCAAGAGCATTCTCGAAGTCCCTGTGCTCGACCAGTGTTCCATCGGGATTCTTGACGTCGATGATCCAATGGCCATGCATCTTGACGCCTTGATAGAACTCTCCAGAGCCTCTCTGACTGTTTGTCGGCTTGGCCGTCGCGACAGAGGCCAAAGCTGCTGGATCGTGAGAAGCTGCGGAGACCGGCCCTACACCCATTACGGGCGCGCCTGATGCGGAGATTCCGCGCGGCTGGGCAGTGGTCGCAGCAATTTGCCCGCAGACGGTCTGGCTCAAGGCAACTCCCAGCGCCACAACCAGGACTTCGGCGAGAACGCGGTGCGTACGAGAGAGAGAAGCTGAATTCGAGATCATCGCTGACTCCTTTTGAATGGAAAACCTGCTGCGCTGAAAGTGAATCGCCCTCCCCGGCGCTGCCGTTCAGGGCGTGTGCAAGGCCGCTACGACAGCGAGAGTACGACGGTCACCTGAATGATCTGGCCGCTGGCCACGGGGATGGGCGACGCCAGGTTGGTCGAAGTCGCCGTGCCGCTGAAACTGGTGGTAGTGGACGTATAGCAGGCCGTCGGCGTCACAGTGGAGATCGCGGCCGGGTATCCGTTTCCTTCGGCAGCGCCACCGCAAGCGCTCATTCCGGTTCCCACAAAACCAATGGAGCCGGCCTGGGTGGCTACGATGGAGCCGGCCAGCGTGAGGGTGGGGCCTATGCCAAAGGTCGGTGTGATGGTTAGTCCCGTCGCGCAGGTATAAAGGCCATTGCAAACGAACAATCCGGGCTGGGCCGTCGTCGAAGCGACAATGGCGCAATAGGGATACTGCGCCGAATTGCAGGGCGAGGTGCCGGCCACGGCCCCGACGCTGGAGAAGTAGATCTCCCAAAGGCCGGCAGCGCCGTAGCCGGACATCAGCCCGATCAGATAATTCTGGCCGTCGTACTGAATGGAATTCTCAAACTCGTGGTGGTGCGCCAGCGAGCCGTCGGCATTCTTGATGTCGATGATCCAGTGGCCATGCATCTTGATGCCCTGGTTCATGCCTTGGCTTAAACCAGCAGACCCCTTCGGCGCGCTTGCTTCTTTGGCCGATGGCGTGGCGGCGGAGCTTCCCGATGCTAAATGCGCGCCTCCCGCCCCCCATGCGAGCGCTCCCGGAGGGCCTCCAGCCGGGGCAGCGGATTGCCCAATTGCGGTTAAGCTCCACCCAAAACCGAGTACTGCAACCAGCACAGCGGTGAGGAAACGGTATGAACGAGAGAGAAACACGGTCTTCGAGATCATCGCTGACTCCTGTTGGAACAGATTTTTGCAGCCCATTTGTGTTGGAACAAAAAATGTATAGAGCGGGGTTCGCAAGTGGCGCCATGAAAGCCACACCGTGATACGCATAATTTGATGGACCGACCCTGCACGAAAGCGAAGAAACCTTCGTGATGAATGCAGGCCTTGGGGAAACGAAAATAGACCTGCACGAAACCGAAAAGGAAGCTTTGGGAAGCCGACTGAAGTGATGCTACACGATGGACAATTCCAATGGCAAGACAATTTTAGTCCAAAATGATTTTTGGGCAGATGGCAAGAATCGTTGACGCAACTCTGACTCTCCCCACTTCCGGGCGGCGCGCATCTCTCTGCGAAAATAGAAGCAGATGCTCTCTCTGCAAAATGCCGGCAAGCGGTTTGGACCGCGCGTCCTGTTTCTGGAGGCCAATTGGCTGATCCGGGCGCGGGAAAAAACCGCGCTGGTGGGGGCCAACGGCACCGGAAAATCCACGCTGATGAAGGTGCTCTGCGGTCTGGAGTCGCTCGACTACGGCCAGTTGCAGCAGACGCGCGGCATGAGCATCGGCTACCTACCGCAAGAGGGGCTGGCGCTCACTGGCCGGACAGTCTTCGAGGAATGCCTGACCGTCTTCGACGAGCAGCGCGAGATGGCCATCGAAGTCGAGCGGCTGGCTGGGCAGTTATCCGTGCTGGACCACGAAGGCGCGGAGTACGAGGCCGCCGCCGAGCGCTACTCGATGCTGCAAGAGCGCTTTCACGCGCTGGACGGTTACGCGCTGGATGCGCAGGTGGGCGGCGTGCTGACCGGCCTGGGCTTTGGCAAAGAAGATTGGGCGCGCCAGACGGACGAGTTCAGCGGCGGTTGGCAGATGCGCATCGCGCTGGCCAAGCTGCTGCTGGCCAAACCTAACTTACTGCTCCTCGATGAGCCAACCAATCATCTGGACCTGGAGACGCGTAATTGGCTTGAAGATTACCTGAAGAGTTATCCCTTCGGTTATATTCTAATCTCCCACGACCGCTATTTCTTGGATGTAACCATTGATAGAACCGTGGAGATATGGAATAAACGGCTGAATATCTATCAGGGAAACTATACAAAGTATCTGAGTCAAAAGGACGAGCGGCGGACGCAGTTGCAAGCGGCGTATAGCAATCAACGCCAGCAGATCGAGCATCTGGAAGCCTTCATCAACCGCTTCCGCGCCCAGGCCACCAAGGCCAAGCAGGTGCAGAGCCGCATCAAAGAGTTGGAAAAGATCGAGCGCATCGAGATTCCCGAAGAGGAGTCAACCATCCACTTCAAATTTCCCCAGCCTCCACCTTCGGGGCGCATGGTCGTCGAAGCCGAGGAGTTAACCAAGAGTTATGGGTCGAAGTTAGTGCTGGATAAAGTCCGCTTCGGCATCGAGCGCGGCGACCGCGTGGCGCTGGTCGGTGTGAATGGCGCTGGCAAATCCACACTCATCAAACTCCTCACCGGCGAAGAAGCGCCGACCGGCGGGTATGTGAAGCTGGGGCACAATGTCATCAGCGAGTATTTTGCGCAGGACCAGTACAAGGTGTTGGACCCGGAGGCGCGGATGCTGGACGACATCAGCCGGGCCGCGCTCAAAGTCCCGGAGAATGAATTGCGTTCGCTGCTGGGCTGCTTTCTCTTTCGCGGCGACGATGTCTTCAAGCCGCTGGGCGTGCTTTCGGGCGGCGAGCGCAACCGCTTCGCCCTGGCGCGGATTCTGGTCTCGCCCTCCAATTTTCTGCTGCTCGACGAGCCAACCAACCACCTGGACATGCGCGCCAAGGACGTGCTTCTGGAGGCCATCGCGGCCTTCAGCGGAACAGTGGTTTTCGTATCGCATGACCGCTACTTCATTGACCGGCTGGCTACGCGCGTCTTGGAGGTGGAGGGCGGCAAGGTCACCAGCCACGAGGGCAATTACGAGGATTATCTGCGCTGGAAGGAGGGGCAAGCTATTCTGTCTCAGGGCACGGCTTTAGTCGTGCCGAAAAGCGACCTAAACGGCAGGGCTTTAGCCCTTGCGGCTCATGCAGAAACCAATGCCGAGTCCTCCACCGAAGCAGCCAATACCCGCCCCCGCCGATTGAATCCCATCAAGCAAAAGCAGATGGAGGAGCGCTGCGCCTTTCTGGAAGAAGAAGTCCCGCGCATTGAAGCTTCCATTGCGCACACCGAGGAGCAGCTAGGCATCTACGTCAGCGCCGCCGAGACGCAGCGCCTGACCACGCTAACCGAAGAGCTGCGCGCGCAATTGGAGGCCTTCACCGCCGAGTGGGAAGAGCTGATGATGCAGTTGGATGTCGGCTGAGTTGATGGACAGATTTGCACAGCAATATCCAGCAGCATCCCTGGTTCGAGAATCTGGACTAGGCGTTTCTGGTTTATCATAACTCTGAAAGGTGAACTGGATGGGTTCTGATGAGGAAAAGAAACGACGCGAAAGGTTCTTTCTGGACCAATTTCTTAAACATCAAGGAATAACACCCGCACACATCGACCCAGGAGAATCTCCTGACTTCCTAATCGATTATAAAGGGCGTACGTTCGGTATCGAGTTGACTGAGCTTTTTATTCGAAATAGTAAATCGGAGTCGCATTCCAAAACGACGGAAGAATCACTTCTAAAAAAGTTTGAGTCAAATGCTGACCGGATCATGTCCAAGGCGCGAGAAATTTATTTCCGTGCCGGTAACCCTCCGGTTCTATCAACAATTGTTATCTCAGATCGGATCACGCTCGACAAGAAAAAGGGCGATCAGATTGCCGAGCTTATTGCAGATCAGATTCAAAGGATGAGCCTCCAGAATTCGCAGGATGTCAAATGGAGATCGATCGAGGAAGAGAATAACGAACACCCTTTATTGGATTTGGTCTATTTCATTCATACCGAAAGAGTGCCTGAACTTCGTTTTGCTCATTGGACTGTCGTAAAGGCTGGACTGGTTGCAACCCTAACCCCTGAGTACATCCAAGCGGAGATCAACGAGAAGGCCAAAAAGATCAACGCCTACAAGAAACGCGCTGGAGATATTTGGCTTTTGATCGTTGCTGACCGCACTCACCCCTCACAAATGTTTTTCGTCCCTCCTGACTTTCCTATAGATTCGGTGTCCAGCCCCTTCACAAAGACGTTCTATTACGGTCACCCGGATAACCATGTGATTGAGTTTCAAAAAACTGAGATGAAGCCGCAGATTCGCTAATTTTTATTCTTAGAAATTCCTAGTCTTGAACTTTTCCAAGTTCAGAAACTTGGATGCGGAGCGTCCTCTTAGTGGTTAAGAAGACTTCCGAAAAGCAACCGCAGGTCCTTCGACTGCGTTGGACGCAAAGTACGCGCCCAACTCAGCTCAGGATGACAGTTTTTTGTAAAGGAAGATTTAGACTCAGAATATTGGAGTTGCCCTGCCCCAACCACGCCCAGCTCGCAAACCAGCCAAACGCCCCAGACGCCTCGCGCCTGTGCGGAAGCGCCGCCTAGGCTGGTGCGGCAAGCTGATTCTCTTCGGCTTCTTGTTGATCGCCGCCTTGCTGGCCTGCGGAGCCATTGCCCGAATGCTGGCGCCGGCCTCGAACACCGCGCTGACCCGCTTTGACGCCATCATCGTGCTGGGCACTTCGGCGGACCGGGACGGCAACCCCACGCCCGATCTTTTGGCGCGGGTGACCGAAGGGGTGCATGAGTATGAGCGGGGCATTGCGCGGAGGCTGATCATGACCGGGGGAGCGGCGCACAACCAATTTGTGGAGGCGCGGGTGATGGCGCGGACCGCTGAGGCGCAGGGGATTCCGGCAGCGGCGATTTTGATTGAGCCGGAGGCGCGGGACACGCTGCAGAATGCCTGCTACTCCGCGCGGATCATGAAGGCGCACGGCTGGCGGTCGGCGGAGGTAGTTTCGCGCGCCAGCCACCTGCCCCGCGCGGCAATTATCTTTGGCGAGTTGCCGCTGGAGTGGCGCATGCACGCCGCGCCGCCTGTCGAGCCTGAGTCCCCGGCTTACCAATGGGCAGCCTCCGCCGTCGAAGATGTAAAGGCTGTGCGCTACCTGTTCTGGGCGCGATGGACGGAGCGGTGCGAGCCGTAATCCAGTCCGCCGCGCATTGTCCCGCGTCGGTATGGTCTAGTAAGCTGAAAATGATGCGTCTCTTTGTAAGAACTTCCGCTGCTCTTGCCGTCCTGGCTGTCTTGGCCCTGACTGTTGCCCCTCGCGCCCTGGCGCAAAGCACTGGCGCGACCGCGACCGCCAATGGCACATACATTGCCATCGATCCACTGGCCAAGGTGCGCTACGACAATCGCTATGATTTTTCGCTGGGCATGGCCTATGGCCACATCCACGCCGGGCCAGTCGCGCTGCAAGGTGCCAACCTGGGCGGGATCGATCTCTCCGCCTCGTACTGGTTCAGCAAGCACTTTGCCGCCGAAGGCTCAGGCCGCGGCTATTTGGGCACCAGCGGTGTGGCCAGTAACGGCGGAAGCAATTCAGGACTGAACGAGGTCAGAGGCCCCTTTGTCAGCGAGTATATCTTCGCCGCCGGTCCCGAATGGCTGGGGCCGCACAACAAGCACGGCGACATCATGCTTCATGTGCTGGGGGGCGGAGCGTGCTTTCTTTCCCATGACTGGCCCCAGACACCCGCCGGTGTGGGCTTCTACGACAATCAGCTTGCCCCAGCTGCAGTCTTCGGCGGCCACATCGACCTGAACCGCTCCGAGCACTGGGTCTTCCGGGTTACGCCCGATGCGCTCTTTACCCGCTACGGCTATAGCTTCAACGCTGGCCAGGGAACCTCAAGCCCGCACACCAATTGGAACGCCGCCATCTCAGTCGGCGTCGAGTACAAGTTCAGAAAGAAGCGGTAAGCGCTGGGATTTCCACCCTTGCCGCAAAGTTTTAAGAAGCAGATCGTTCGGCCTCGCGCAGGATGACAACGGCGAGGGTGGGGCATTCAAATTCCGCACCCAAACAGCAATCTTCCCATTACGGAGCATCCCTCAATGAAGATTCATTGGCGGCTGCTCCAGCCTTCACTTTCCAGGCAGACCTCTACGGTAAAGTGAAAAGGGCAGCATCACTCTTCGGCTCGTGGTATTCTCCACATTCGGCGATTTCATCGTCGTTGTGGCGTTGGAATATGCTGGAGTAGATAGCCGCGCTCGTCTGCCTGAGGCAGGCGGGGTCTGGACCAGATTACGCACCAAGGCAGGGTTGAATCGCTATGAGAGACACACTGGGAGTCTTGCTTGCAGGCGGGGCGGGAGAACGGCTCTTCCCCCTTACGCGGGATCGCGCCAAGCCGGCCGTGCCCTTTGGCGGGCACTATCGCATCATCGACATCACCCTCTCCAACTGCATCAACTCCGGCTTGCGCAAGGTTTTCATCCTGACGCAGTACAAGGCTCTCTCGCTCAACCGGCATATCCGCGAAGGCTGGACGGGCATTGTGGCGCAGGAGCTGGGCGAGTTCTTCGAGCTGTTGCCGCCCATGCAGCGCACCGGCGCCAACTGGTATATGGGCACCGCTGACGCGGTCTACCAGAACATCTATTCCATCGGCAGCGAACAGCCCAAGTACATGATCATCCTCCAGGGCGACGCCATCTACAAAATGAACTACAGCCGGATGCTGGAGTACCACAAGGAGACCAAGGCCGAGATTACGCTGGCCACGCTGCCCATCTCGCCGGACGAATCCAAGCGCTTCGGCATTGTCGAGGTGGCGCGGAACGGAGAAGTGCGCGGCTTTCAGGAAAAGCCCGTGACCACCAGCGTCCGCTCGCCCTTCAATCCCGGCTCTGTGGATGCGTCGATGGGCATCTATATCTTCAATACGGAGATTCTGCTGAAGGCGCTGATTGCCGACGCCGAGGACCCCAACTCAAAGCACGATTTCGGCCACGATATTCTGCCCAGCATGTTGGGCAAGAAAAAGATGATGGCTTACAATTTTGTCGACGAGAACAAGCAGCAGGCACTCTACTGGCGCGACGTGGGCACGCTGGATGCCTACTACGACGCCAACATGGACCTCTGCTCGGTTTCGCCAACCTTTAACCTCTACGACAAGAGCTGGCCCATCCGCACCCGCGTGCGCCAGTATCCGCCGGCCAAGTTCGTCTTCGGCGAGCCGGGCCGCTCCGGCATGGCCGTCAACTCGGTCATCACCGCTGGCGTCATCATCTCCGGCGCGTCGGTGGCAAATTGCGTCGTCTCGCAGGATGTGCGCGTCAACTCCTACTCAACCGTGGACGCCAGCATCATCTTCTCGCATGTAAATATCGGGCGGCATTGCCGCATTCGCCGCGCCATCATCGATCGCCATGTGCATATTCCAGAGGGCACCATCATCGGCTACGATCCAGCCGAGGACAAGCGCCGCTACTTCGTGACGCCCTCGGGATTGACCATCGTCACCCGCGACGCCTCGCTCTTCGAGAATCCCGTCGAGCCGGAGTTCTCGCAGCCGTATTGATTTTTCTCGATTCTCTTCTTCAATTTGGGTATCCCAGGTCCGGAATTTCGGACCTGGGAGATACTAATTAATCGTCTAGCGTATAGATGACGTTAACCGTTGTATCCACCTCCACTGGTTCGCCCATAAGCAGGTACGGCTTATATTGCCACCGCGAGACAGCCCACAAAGCGGATATTGCAAGAGATGGTGCCGGGGCTGAAATCACGCGCAAATTATGGACTCCGCCGTCTCTTCCAATGGTTGCCTGCAAGACAACTGTGCCAGAGACATGCAAATCTTTTGCATTCTGAGGATAGATAGGCTGCACTTTCTTGACGAGCATACCTGTCATAAGTCCGCCAGAGATGGTAACTTTTTCAGGTTTCTTGCCGGATGTATTTATTGTTTGTGGAATTATGGGTTCCACAGGATGACTCAATGCCGGATCAGTTGGACTTAAGTTGGTGATTGAATCAACTGTAGCCGAGAGAATTTTACGCTCCCCATCATAAAATCCAATTTCGCGAGCCAGATACCTATTTTGCACCTTTACGATGTGATTGAACCCCGTGGTTACATTTCCGAATGTGTGGCTGGCCCGCAAGACCGGCAATTGAGAATCAAAGCAATATGTCGGAAATAGCCCCAAAGGCACGGTTTGCAACTTAGGATAGAGCGGCATCAATGGAACAACCATCACGCAGGGACTCTTATCCTTTCGCGATCCAACCGAACCTTGATCGAGACGGTATTTGGATGGATCAATCTCGTTGGAAGAAGGCAATGGCGATAGAAGTACCTCTAGTAGATTGGATTCGAAGTACTCCAATGGTGCGCCTGTAAATTGATGCGCATTTCTGCCGTCTGCCATATGCCAGTCAGAGTGCGTTGCGCTCGGCCGTGTCCAACTACTGCGATAGACCTTCGGCGAAGCCCACCAATATTCAAAGGTTCCCTGCTCAGACGGCTTGCCATTCTCGTCGTATAGCCGATAGGTAGCCTTCAAATGCCAAGGCTTCAACTCCGGCGAATTGAAGTCATAGAAGGGGGCCGCTGCGGCAAAGATTTCATGGGGATCCTTGGGCAGACCGGGCGCAGCGTTGGCTGGCGTCTGAGTCACTCCCGGCAAAACAGCCGTCAGAATCAGGCCGAAAAAACAGACAATTCGCATGGTGGCTCTAGAGTAACATCCACTGCTGGGTATCCCATGTCTGGATTTTCAGACTCTGGATCACTGTGCTAAACCTGAAATATGTCTGCTTCAGAATTCACTCCGATGTTGAACTCCTTGCTGGCGCGCATCCACGAACTGGCCGCGGATGAGAATGATTTCGATGCGCTGGAGAAGGGTATTGTCGCGGCCATAGCCGCCGAGCTGCCCCACTACAACTGGACCGGCTTGTATTGGCTCGACCCCCACGATCCGCAGACGCTGGTCCTGGGCGGGTTTGTCGGCGAGCCGACCCCGCACGTGCGCATTCCTGTTACACAAGGGATTTGCGGCGCTGCGGTTGCCACCGGAGAGACGGTGGTCGTGGACGACGTGCATGCCGATCCGCGCTATCTCTCCTGCTCCATCAAGACGAAATCTGAGATCGTCGTCCCCATCACCGCTCACGGAAAAGTCGTGGGCGAAATCGACATTGACAGCCACCTCCCAGCTGCCTTCGCCGAGATTGATCGCCTGTTTCTGGAAGAGGTGGCGCGAATTGTCGGCAGTTGCTTGACTCATCGCTTCAAGGCACGGCTGGTATGAACTGCCCGTAAGTAAAAGATTTTATGGAGCCGAAAGTCGGACTCGAACCGACGACCTGCTGATTACGAATCAGCTGCTCTACCAACTGAGCTACTTCGGCCTGCATTCTTGAATTGTACCGTTACGCCCGCCTTCGGTAAAGTTCCGCGCTTAATTCGCGGCTTTGGAACTCCGCGCTTCTCCAGCCAGAATCAGCAGAATTCCCGCAATCCACAGGAAGTGGCCCGCCAGCGGGACCAACGGATAAAGGTAAAAGAAGACCCAGGTTCCCACGATAAAGAGCGCAATCAGCCCCGCTACAATGCGCCGCGGCCATCTGAACTTGGGAAATAGAAGAAAGATCAGGTAGAGAACAACCAGCGGATTGATCCAGCCGCTCAGAATCGCCAAAAAATTCTGGGAATGCCAAAGTTCATGGCTGAAGGAATTGATCAACATGATCCATGCGCAGCGTGAACCTTGGAGTACCTCCGGAGTGTCGCCGCCGGTTGCAACCTCCCGGACAGCAGGCAGAAAAAACGCCGCCACATACACAAAAAATCCCACGATACGAGAGATGATCACCGACCACTTTACCGCTGCGCTGCCCGTGTCTCGCGCCATGAAATTCCTCCTGAACAAACCATCAAATCTGGGTGCCCCACCTTCGCCACGCTTCTGCATCTTTGCTAGGGTGGGAGTCAATCAAACCCGGAACTGTCCATCATAATTCATGCGCGCCCGCCAGCACCGCATCCGCAATGCGCGCCGCCTCAACCGCCGGACGCACCGCATGAACCCGGACGATCGACGCGCCCTGTAGGATAGCCGCCGTCAGCGCCGCCACGCTCGCCGTCTCCCGAGCATCCACCGGCGCGTTCGCTCCGCCATGCAGCGCCGCCAGCGTCCACCCTAAAAACGACTTACGCGAAACCCCGGCCAGCAGCGGCCTTCCTAGCATTAGCAACTCCCCCTGCCGCGCCAGCAGTGCATAGTTCTCCTCAAAGCGCTTGCCAAAACCATAGCCTGGATCGAGCACCAAGGCCTCGGGCGGAATCCCCGCCTCTTCCGCCTTGGCCAGACTCGCCGCCAGTCCCACCCGCACGGCCTCCAGCAACTCCTCCGGCCCCAGCGCCGTCTGCGTGCGCCACTCATCGGGCCGCCCCCGCGTGTGCATCAGGACCACCCCCGCCTTGAACTCCGCGCAGACCGCGGCAATCCCTTCATCCCACGCAAATCCGCTCACATCGTTGATAATTTCCGCGCCTGCCTGCAAAGCTGCAAACGCTGTCGCCGCTTTGTACGTATCCACGGAAACCACTGCGCGGGGCCGAGCTTTAAGAATGCCCTCCAACACCGGCAGCAGCCGCGCCTGCTCTTCTTCCGCGCTGGCGAATGTAGAGTCAGAAGCGCCCCCAGCGCCCCGCGAACCCGGCCGCGTGCTCTCCGCCCCCAGATCCAGTAGGTCAGCCCCCTCCTCCAGCAATTGCAATCCGTGAGCGATAGCTGCCTCAGGATCGAGAAAAGCCCCACCATCGCTGAACGAATCCGGCGTGACGTTGACAACGCCCATCACCAGCGTCCGCCGTCCCAGCTCCAGCACACCGCTGCGCAGTCGCCACGTCATCGTATTGCGGCAGGTTGCTTTCAATTCAATCATTCCTCGAAACTGGGAATAACATTTCCTCCATCGATGGTACTACTGGAAATAAAATCAAACTCCATGCCGTTGACCGCATCGTCGAAGCCTTCAGCACAATGGAATAGTTGAGACTTGACTGTAACCTTGTATCATCAGTACCAGATGCGCATACGCTCCTTCGCCGCTTCCCTGGCCGTCCTTGCTCCCGCACTCGCTCTCGCCGCCGCCATCGCAGCGGCGCTCGGCGGCTGCCGTTCGCTGCCTCCCTCCAAGCCCGAGGCGCTGTGGACTGCCGAAGAGGCGCGCGGCGCGCAGGTCTTTCACCAGAAATGCGCCAAGTGCCACCACCCCACCACCGCGCGCCCGCTCAACGGACCCGGCCTCCAGGCCCTCACCAAGATCAAATCCATGCCCTCCGGCGCGCCGCCCACCGACGAGCGCCTGACACAAGTTATCCTGCGCGGAAGGCTGAACATGCCTGCCACGCAACTCAGCGACGAACAGCTCAGCGATCTGCTAGCCTACCTGCATACGCTATGACCAACCCGCCCATCAACGAGGAAATCAAGAGCCTGCCAGGCCTGGCAGCCATCAGCCTCTATCTGCTCATCCTGGCCGGAGTCATCCTCTTTGGGATTCTCTCCGCGCGGCATTATCCGCTTATCTTCCTCTTTTTTGCCGCAGCGCTTCTCACCTCCAGCGCCGGTTTGATTCTGCTCCAGCGCTGGGCCTGGGCCATGGCCCTGGGCGCGGTCTTTCTGTTATCCGCCTACGACGTGTGGATCTTCTTCCGCTCGCATCAAGGGCCGGCCCTGGTGCAGGGCCTTCTCAATCTGGTCTTCTTCCTCTACCTGGTGCGGACCGAAGTGCGCGGCAAGCTGCGATAGACACAGCTACCAGACCACTTTGCAAAGGTTGGCTTCGCGGATCTTCTCGTCCTTGGTGATCAGCGGGCAATCCATCACTATTGCCGTGGCAGTTATGATTCGGTCGATTGGATCGCCGTGAAAGGTATCCGGAAGCTTCGCGGCGCAGACTACGATTTCCGCAGTCAAAGCAACCATTTCGAGCTGGGATTGTATGGCTTTTACAAAGGCTTCGATGGGCGAGTTCAGCAACATACGATTACGATGCGCGACATAGGCAATCTCATAGAGCGAGACCGGAGAATAGACGATCTCTTCGCCAGCGGTGTGAGCTTGCAATAGAAGATCATGCGCCCTCACGGACAGCCGCTCGTTGGTTGTTAGCAACCAAAAAATCACGTGTGTGTCGAGCAGTATCATTTAGGCCGCGACAGGGACCAATCATCTTTGAGATGATCCCAATCCTCTAATGGAAAGATTGGTTCGACCAGATCGTCCAATCCCTTCTCTGAAGCCAGGAAGTGCCGCAAGCAGCCAAAGATCGCCGCCGGACTCTCCTTCGGTAGTGTCTCGAAAGGCAATAACCGCGCCATCGGCTTCCCCCGCTTGGTAATAATCACAGTCTTGCCGGAGGCATTCACTTCATCAATCAAGCCAAGGCACTTGGCTTTGAACTCACCTGCCGCCATCCTCTGCATCAGTCACCGTCCGTCAATTCAAGTATACTCCTGACCATGGTCATCTGACTATGGTCAGGAGGTTTTCTGTTCTCGCAACCATCCTTGTCTTCGTCTCACCGGCAAATGCTCTGCAATTTTTCCGTCGGCAAGGGCGGAAACGGTGGGTAGGTGAAATGGCCCATATCCATGAACTGATCAGGAAGCGTGCCGTTGTATTTGGGACCGGAACCCGGAGCTTTTCTGTAGACGGCATTCCGCTCCACCTTCTCCAGCGGCGCAAAGCGAAATCCCTGTCGGCGCAGAAGATCGACCAGATCGGGCAGCATCAGCGTGGTGAAGGCCGTGGCGTGCAGCAGCATCACATTGGGAATCTCGTGGCCGAAGGCAATCTGCTCTTCTTCGCGACCCAACTTGATGTACTCCGCCGCGCTCTCCAGGTAGCTCTGCCGCAGCCAGCCAATCGCCGCGGAATCCTGCTTGGCCAAGCAGCGCCCATACGCATCGTTCCAGGAGTAATCCTCAAAGTTGAGCGTCACCTCCGCCACGCGGTAGCCGTGCCCGCGCAGCCATCCCCGAACAGTGTCGCGCTTCTGGACTGTATCGCCCTCCGCCAAATAGGGATAGCGAAACCAATGCCAGTCAAGCCCCACACCGTATCGGGCCAGCGCTGGCTCGTTCAGCGCGATCTCGCGCTCATATGCCTCCGCGCTCAAATCCGTCAGCGACGGATGCGACCAGGTATGATTGCCGATCTTCATGCCCGCGTCCATCCAGATGCGCATGGCCCTTTGTGCGTCGGGATCATTCTCCAGCTTGCTGGCATTCACAAATCCATAAACGCCGTTCAAATGGTTCGCCTGCAATTCTGCACTCAGATCCTTAGCCGTCTTTGCGCGATTGCCACCGGGGGGCAGGCTACCCGCGGCGGGCAAATCGTCAAAGGTAAGCGCAACAACGGGATGCGCCAAAAGCTTTCTAAGCTGATGAGCCTTGCCCAGTTGCGCGGTTGGCTGAGCGCCAGGCGTTGGTGGCAATTGCGCCCACGCGAATGGAGATGTCACCACCAAGGACAAGACAATTCCAAGCCACACAGAAGATTTTTTCAAAGGGGGGATTCCTCGTAATCGGCTCTATTGGCGCCTTTATCCAATTGGACGTTTTCATCTCTACATCGGATGCAAGCCGTCTCACAAACCTATTGTGGTTCTCCAATTGGTGTATCTCGAAACAATTGCCCTCAAGTGGCTTTTTCCTCAAGAAAAAGCCACCTTCTGCACTACCGGTAAAGGTAAATGAGTTGGAGAACCGCTCTAAAGGAAGACTATAATGAGATATGGCGACTGTCCGGCAGATTGATCCGGCAGAGGTTCTCGACGCGCCCCCGGCTCCCACGGGAAAGGCGCAGACGGTCGTGCGCGATCCCCATCAGCAAGCCCTGGAAAAACAGGCCCTCGACAGGCGCGTCGAAGCCCTTCTCAAGAAGGTTCACGCCAATCGCCCCAGTGAAGACATCCACCTGATCCGCAAGGCATGGGATTTTTGCGTCCACCACCATGAAGGGCAGATGCGCGCCTCCGGCGAGCCGTACATCGTCCACCCCCTCGAAGTTGCCGAGATTCTGGCCGATATGCGCATGGACTCGACCTCCATCTCCGCCGGCCTGCTGCATGATTCGGTCGAAGACACCCCCGCCACCAACGAGGAGATCGCGACCGGCTTCGGTTCGCAGGTCGCCCGCATTGTCGAGGGCGTCACCAATATCGACAAGATCGAGTTTGCCAATCGCGAGGACCGTCAAGCGGAAAACGTCCGCAAGATGCTGCTGGCCATGGTCTCCGACGTGCGCGTGGTTCTCATCAAGCTAGCCGATCGACTCCATAATATGCGCACTCTGGAGCATCTCAAGCCTGAGCGCCGCGAGGCCATAGCTCGGGAAACTCTCGACATCTACGCCCCTCTGGCGCATCGCCTGGGCATGGGCAAAGTGCGCGGCGAACTTGAGGATTTAGCCTTTCGCTTCACCGACCCGGTCAGCTATGAGCAGGTCTCAGCCGCCGTCGAGGTCCGCCGCATCGAGGGTGAGCAGTTCCTGCGCACCGTCGAAGACACGCTCAACGAGCAGTTGCGCGAAAACAACATCGAGGCCCGCGTTGAGTGGCGCATCAAGCGTATCTATTCCATCTTCCAGAAGCAGCAGCGCTCCAAGGTCTCCTTCGACCAGGTCTACGATCTGCTGGCCATCCGCGTTATCACCCAGGACGTAGCTGCCTGCTACGCCGTCTTCGGCCTCATCCACACGCTGTGGCGGCCCGTGCCGGGGCGCATCAAAGACTTCATCGCCATGCCCCGCGCCAACCGCTACCAGTCCCTCCACACTACGGTGATGAGCCCCAGCGGCCACCAATTCGAGGTGCAGATTCGCACCGAAGAGATGCACCGCACCGCCGAGGAAGGCATCGCCGCCCACTGGAAGTACAAAGCCGGTGCCGATGTAGTCAATGCCCGCGACGAAGAGCGCCTCAACTGGATTCGTCAGCTCGTCGAATGGCAGAAGGAGATGACCGACCCCAACGAGTTCCTCTCCAGCTTGAAGATGGACCTCTATCCCGACGAGACTTACACCTTCACTCCCAAGGGGAAGGTGGTCGTCGTCCCCGCCGACGGCACTCCGGTCGATTTCGCTTACACCATTCACACCGATGTCGGCCATACTTGCGTCGGCGCCAAGATCAACGGCCGCATGGCTCCTCTGCGCACCAAGCTGCGCACCGGCGACATCGTCGAGATCATCACCCAGAAGGATCACAAACCCAGCCGCGACTGGCTCACCTTTGTTAAAAGCCCCCGCGCCCGCAACAAAATCAAGCACTGGCTCAACGAGGACCATCGCCGCCGCGCCGTCGAAATCGGCCGTAAGCTGCTGGAGCGCGAGGCGCGTAAATTCAAGGTGCCACAAGCCCAGATCTGCGACCAGGATTTGGGCCGCATTGCCAACGAATATGGCGTGGCCACAGCTACCGACTTGCTCGCCGCCCTGGGCCTGGGCAAGCACTCCGCCCGCCAATTGCTCAACCGCCTGGTTCCCGGCAGCACCAATCTCCCTGAGCTCGAGGCAGCCCCGGAGATCAAGCCCGGCGGACCGGGCGAAGCTGGCATGTCCGACGCGGTGCGCAAGCTGCATCTGACCGGCTCCGATTCCCTCCAGGTCGAAGGCCAGAACGACCTGCTCGTCTACCGCGCCCGATGTTGCAATCCGATTCGCGGCGAAGAGATCGTCGGCTACGTCACCCGCGGCAAAGGAGTCGCTGTCCACGCGCGCGGCTGTCCTAACGTGCAGAATTTGCTCTATGAGAGCGACCGCCGCATCAATGTCGAGTGGGCGCGCGCCGACCAGACCGGCAAGCCGCAGCGCTACCCGGTCAAGTTCACCATATCTTGCGACGACCGCGCCGGTATGTTGAAGGAGCTGATCGCCGTCATCTCCGACGAGAACTCCAACATCAGCAATATTGACATTCGCAAGGACGAGAACGGCGAGGCCGTGGTCGAGCTGATCTCGGAAGCCGAGGATCTCCGCCACCTCAATCGCATGGTCCTCAACCTGCGCCGCGTCAATGGCGTCCGCGCCGTCAAGAGAACGCAAAACCTTTGATTCGCAATCTCAGGAGCGCCGGCCTCCAGGCTGGCTGTCGTGTGGACCTGCCGGTCCACGCTTTCTTCTTCCTGGTTCCCACCGGCCGGGTGAGCCCATCCATTTCACGTTCTTTGTAAAATGGGTGAGAGACCACGGACTAACCTAGCGGGAACCGTAAAAGTGCTTCTATATCCTTATTCATCAACTCCGCCCATTTACAATCAGTGTGATCCGTCCGATGGCTTCTGGCCGGATTCGGGGAATGAAATGAAACGCAACCTCCTGCTTCTGCTGCTTGCCGGCATCACGGCCGCGCCTGTTCTTGCTCCCGCCCAAACCGCCGATCCGTTGGCGCCCACGCACGGCATCAAATCCGCCGAGCAGATCGACAAGGAATGGCAGGATTCGGTCTCCAAATTCGATTCCCGCCGCGAAGCTCTGCTCAAGCAAGCCGATCAGCAAGCGCACGACGGTCCGTATCGCCCCGATTGGGAGACCCTGCGCAACCACGAAATCCCGCAATGGTTCAAGGACGCCAAGTTTGGCATTTTTATCGGCTGGGGTGTCTATGCCGTCCCCGGCGCGGTCAACGAGTGGTATCCGCACAATATGTACAAGCCCGCCGATGCGGCCCACGATGACTTTGTCAAGCGCTTCGGCGCCATCGACCAGGGCGTCGGCTATAAGGATTTCATCCCTAAATTCCGCGCCGAGCACTTCGATCCCCAGGATTGGATCGCGCTTTTCAAGAAATCCGGCGCAAAGTATGTGATTCCCATCGCCGAGCATCACGACGGCTTTGCCATGTACGACTCCGACCTCTCCGATTGGACAGTCGTCAAGATGGGGCCGCGCCGCGACGTTTTGGCCGAGTTAGCACAGGCCACTCGCGCTGCTGGCCTGCACTTCGGCTTCTCCTCCCACCGTGCCGAACACAACTATTATTACGGCGAAGGCCGTCACATCCGCTCCGATGTCAACGATCCGAAGTATGCCTCACTCTACGGCCCGGCCCATGAGTGGCTCGTCGATCCGCACTTTCTCCCTACCAATGAATGGACCTATGTCAGCGATGCCTGGACCCGCGACTGGCTCGCCCGCTCGGTCGAGTTAGTTGAAAAATACAAGCCGGAGTTAGTCTACTTTGACGGCGGCAACGGCCAGCCTTCCTTCCGCGCGAAGATGACCGAGTTTACCGCGTTCTATGATAACTTCGCGGTGCGCAACCATATCGACGGAGTTATCACCCTCAAGGACTATGCAATGGAATGGACCGCCGGCGCGCGCGACTTTGAACGCAGTGCGCGCACCGGCATCGATCCCCGGCCTTGGCAGACCGATACCGCCATCAGCAAGCTCTCTTGGGGTTATATGGAGCACGATGAGTTCAAGACGCCCGAGTTCCTCATCCACCAGTTAGTGGATACCGTCAGCAAGAATGGTAACTTGCTGCTCAGCCTCGGCCCGCGCGCGGATGGCACCATCCCCGACGAAGTGCGCGTCATCCTGCTGGAGATGGGCGCATGGCTCGACCGCAACGGCGAGGCCATCTATGCAACCGAGCCGTGGGTGATCTCCGGCGAAGGTCCGACGGAAGTCAAGACCGGCTTCGCTTCCGACCAGGATATGAAGCCTTACACCGCCTCCGATTTCCGCTTCACCCGCAAGGGCGACAATCTGTATATCATCAGCCTCGCCTGCCCGCAGGATGGAACCGCCTCCGTACGCGCCTTTGGCCTGGCCGGAGAAGCCAAAGGCTTGGTCATTGCGGATGTGAACCTGCTCGGTTCCAGCCAGAAAGTGGATTGGCTGCAAACCACCGGCGCGCTGAATGTGAAACTGCCCTCGGACGCGGCCTGCAAATTTGGCTTCGCGCTGCGCGTCAAGCTGGCGCCCACCTACTAATAGTCCGCATCCAGAGTCGTAAATAGACTGAACAATAGACTGTCATCCTGAGCGAAGTTTGGCGCGTTTTTTGCGACAAACGGAGTCGAAGGACCTGCGTTTCAAAGTGCTGGTATTGAACGATTTTTTGCTCACGACACCAGTACGCCACTCTCCACTCAACGGCTCTGTCCAGGCCCGGCCGGCCGCGGGTGCGACGCTGTGCTGCCCTCGGTCATGCCCAGCGCCCACTTGATCGCCTCAAAGTACAGCGTGCGCACATCCGGGTCCAGCCACGACTCCTCGGTATGACCCAGCGTCGAATAGAAGACGCGTCCCTTGCCGTACATCTTGCTCCACGCCACGGGAAAGTCGTGGTCGGCGCGGTGAATCTTGGGGTTATTGTCATAGTTCAGCCGCGCCGGATCAAGGCTGAGCAGCACATTCACCTTGTCGCGCGACCACTCTTTGGGCTGATAGATCTCGTCGTATTTCACAAACGCAGCCGGCAAGTGGCGCACCGCCGGAAAGCTGGGATCTTCGTTGACGATCGGCGCTTCAAAGGTCATCCAGGGATGCTCGTCAAACCAGCCGCCCAGCATCTCGCCGTACTCCGGCCAGTGATGGTTGGTGTCCAGCGCTGCGTGGATGCCGACAAAGCCCTTGCCGTCCTCCTTGATGAACGACAGCATATCCGCCTTCTGGCTCGCGTCCATATCCAGCTCGCCGCTGGTATTGGCAAAGACAATCAGGTCAAAATAGCTGAGGTTCTTGGCGTTGCGCGTCAACTCTTTCTTGGTCAGCAGCTTGGTGTCGGTGCGCATCGTCGTCTCCCACAGCCCGCTCTCCTTGCCCATGTTGTAGACCGCAGCCATCGCAGCCGAAACCGAGTCATGCTCCCAATCCTTGGTCTGGCCAATCACCAGCACGTGCTTTGCGCGAACCTCTTTAGCGCGCGGCGCGGGCGGTAGAGGGCGGGTAGTGGCCTGTGCGTGCACGCGGTTGCCCTGGCTCACCAAGGCAACGCCAATCAAAAAAGAAAGAAGAAAGCAACAACAACTCAATCTACGCATGGGATCTCCTCTGGGTATTATCGCCCCTGCTCAGCGGGTTAAGGCAACTGCTCACGTCCAGAAGCGGCTGCGCTGCGCATGAAGGTATTACTTACCAACGGCGTTTAAATATCTGCTACACTCATGCAAGAAGTAGCAAGATTTGCTCTACAGAGAGCGGGGGTCCTAATCATGCCGGATGTGCAAAAAATCAGCATTGCATTGACCGGAGAGCAGATAGGCGCTCTCCGGTCCGCAATCGAAACCGGCGAATACGCCACCACCAGCGAGATTGTGCGCGAGGCGATTCGCGATTGGCAGTTCAAGCGGGAGTTGCGCCAGGAAGACCTCAAGCGCATGCGCCAACTCTGGGACGAAGGCAAGACAAGCGCCGCCACCCCGGTCGACTTCGAAGCCGTGCGGCGGGAAGCACGACAGCGATTGGCGGTTGCCGCGGAGGATCAAGCCCTTGTCCGTTAATCTCGTCTGGACCCGGCACGCACGTGAAGATTTAATCGAGATTTACACCTATATCGGCTGCGACAACCCGTCCGCCGCCGAACGCATCTTCGATGCAGTGCAGGTGAAGGCTGAATTGCTCGTCGATTATCCCCGGCTTGGCGTGAGGCGTCCTGAGATAAGGCCCTCCACGCGCATGTTAGTCGAAGGTCCGTACCTCATTCTCTACGAAACGCATCCCGATCAAGACGAGGGCAGCATTGATGAGGTAGAAATCGTGAGAATCGTGGATGGACGGCGCAACTTGAAGAATCTATTTTGAGCAATGTTCAACCCAGGTCCGAGAATCTGGACCTGGGGCACCCGCGGTGAGTCTATCAATCAGACAATCTTATGATGCTATCGATCACGTCGTCTCCCGTAATTATCTTTAAGCCTTTGAATAAATGCGGGTTCTGAGGAATTCACAAAAGCCAACATGCCATGTAATTTTCTTGCCTCATCAAGGCTTAGCATTCCATGAATATAATGGTTTACTTGAGCACGAATTAATCGCTTTTTATCTCGTCCTAGCGATACAACTCCGTCATTTGTTAAAACAAGGCCAGTCACTCTCCTCGTTCCATTACGAGAGGCGTGTACTGTCTTCTCTGTGTTGACTTTAAGATGCGGGAAGGCTAGTTCCTCACATATTCTGGCGACTTGGACCTCAATTTCTCGCAATATGTTTCTACGATTTGTAGAAAACGCTAGATCATCTGCGTAGCGAGTGTACTTTACTTTCCGTTTTGTGCAGAATGACTGGATTTGTTTATCGAAATCGTACATGAGAATATTAGAAAGCATTGGAGAAGATGGAGCACCTATCGACATGATTAGTTTCCCCTTTCGATCCCGATTCCAGAACAAGATGTTCTTCAAATAAGAGATGTCTTCTTCGCTCCATTCTTCTTTCGAAGGATTTCGGAGATAGGCTTCAAGGTCATCTGACGTTATAGAATTGAAGAAATCCCTGAAATCCATTTTAAGTAGAAACCGCTGAGGTGCATGTTTTGCTGCGTTTGCCGTTATGTTGCGCCCTTTCCGATACGCCATAGCAGCTGGATGAATTGGAAAATGGCGCAAAATCTTTTCCATTACCCAATACTGAAGAGCCTTGACCTCTCTTGCTGGTTGAGCAATCGTTCGCTTTCCGTTGCTATTTCTCTTATCAATCTTAAAAACTTTGTAACGGAACGGTGCAGAACGGATTATATAATCCAGAGTGCTCTCAGGGATCATAAGTGAATCGGAGAGTGGGCGTAAGATTCTCATCACCGCACCTTCTTTTGAGCATGTTCACGCGCTCGTGTCCGATTCTTATATCCAGAAAGTTTTTGCAAAACATTGTTAATATCAATCCGAAGACGTTCCCGGGCAGAATAGTTGATGAACTTTAGATCTTCGCCGATTTGAACATAATAATCGCAGTTCCCTGCATGTTGTTTTTTTAAAAGCTTTAAGTTATCCAAGATAAATAGATATTGCTCAACTTTATCTCTTGCGATTATTTGGTTGTTGACCGTGACGTTAAATCCAGTTAAGAGCTCCATAATCTCGGATACGAGGAGAGCTCCGCCAATGCTCACTAAATCAGCAACCAGAAGCATCCGATGCCCAACATTCTCACTGTCGAACTGCTCAGTTTTACTGATTTGACTGAATGCTGGTTCGAGTATTTCCTCTACTATTTGTTGAGATGCTTTTCGTGCGCGATCCGCATCTATATTCGGACTGTTAGATTCATTAAACCACTCATAGGTATAGTACCTGCTGCGATCTGACTCACCCTCGCGTTTTATCTTTTCAATCGGACCGAGTACAATGAATGAGTGGTCGTCTTGGTAGCTTTCCTCAAGCACAACATAGAGTTTATTTCGTAGACTTTCTACGAATGAAAATGCACCGAGTTCGGTCATCGAACCTGGACTCTCAACTATAAGGAGAATCAAAGTGGAAAGAGCGGCGATCTGTTCTTCCAAGTCAACCAGATTATCAAAATATTTTGTACTCAGATACCAGGTTGCTGCTTCTTCAGCTAATATGGTGCTTGATCTTAAGCCAGGTTTTGAATTCTCTAGATATTGGACCAAAAATCCGCGTAGAGTATTAGGTGGTTCACCATTCTGGGATGTTTCCCCGCCGCACAGAAAGAGCTTTGGGATGCGATTCTGGACGAAACTCTTGGCGAGGTTATGCGATTTTGCAACCTCGACAAGAGCCTTGTCCATGCGAGATATGCCCCTTACCTCAGAGTGAAGCGCGCAGACGAAGATTTTCTTGGCGCGAAGAGCGCGACGAGAAAATCTTCGTCTGTGCGCTGGTAAATGCCGCCAATCGTACACGTTCTGGCGAAACGCCAGAACCACAGATTACTCTGTGGTAACGCGTAAAGAGCATTCTCAGAGTATAGACTTTGATAAAATTAGTCAACGGATTTCGCCATTGCACGAAAAAATCATTCGGAACCTCTTGTAATGACGGAGCATAATTTTAGCCGTGCCTTTTGAAGCCGAGTCAGAAGTGGCTACTACACCGCAAAATCAATAAACCCGCGCACGGGGTCGGTGGAGACGAGCTTCGCCGTGACCTTGTCTCCTACATCGAGTCCCTTGCCGCCTTGGACGACCATGCCTTCTACATGCGGATCGAGCGTGCGGACGAAGGTGCCGTAGTGGTTGACGCCGGTGACGATGGCAGGGAAGCTCTGGCCGATGCGCTTAGCGAGCACGACGGCAGCGATGCGCTTCTGCATCTCGCGCTCCACCTTGCGCGCGCCGTCTTCCATCAGCGTGCAGCGCGTCGCGATGGCGTTGAGGTCGTCGGCGGAGTAGGGCTGCGGCGTTTTGGCAATCCAGGCCTTCAGCAGCCGCTGCGTCACCACATCCGGAAAGCGGCGGTTGGGCGCGGTCGAGTGCGTGTAGTCCTGCACCGCCAGGCCGAAGTGGCCAGGTGAAACCTCGTTCGGCTTGACCAGCACGTACTCGCCGGGGCCCATCAGCTTGACGGTGGCCAGCGAAAGGTCGGGGAAGTGGTCGGGATCTTTCTGCTTCTGGGCGAGCAAGAAATCATTGAGCGCCTTCGAGTCCGGTTCGGCGGGCAGCGTGGTGCCCAGCCCCTCGGCCATCTCGACAATGCGATCCCAGCGCTTGGGTGTGCGCACAATCCTCCGGATGGATGCCACACCGGCCTCCTCGAAGGTGCGCGCGATGACGCCGTTGGCCGCCACCATGAACTCTTCTATCAATGATGTAGCACGATTCTTGGAGAGGCGCGCGATGTCGATGGCCTGATCGGCCAACATTACCGGTCGAGTCTCAACGGTCTCCAAATCCAAAGCGCCGTGCTGGAAGCGCCCCCCAACCATGCGCTGCGCGGCCGCGTCCTGAAGCTTGAGCTGCGCGGCGAGATCGGCGCTCGCCGCAACCTTGGCCGGTGCAGGCCCCTTGCCCTCCAGCCACGCGCCAACAGCGTTGTACGCCAACTGCGCGCGATTGCGGACCAGAGCGCGATAGGCTTTGCCATCGGTCGCCGTGCCCGCCGTATCGACGGCGTACTCGATGACAAGAGCAACTCGATCTTCATTCTCATTCAGCGAAGTGATGCCTTCGGAAAGCTGGGCAGGCAGCATCGGAAAGACCTTGACGCCGGTGTAGACCGAGGTCGTCTCAGATTGTGCGTGGGAGTCGATGACCGTCCCTTGATGGACGCGGGAGTCCACATCCGCCACGCCGATCAGCACGCGAATGCGACCGTCCGGCAACTGCTCGGCCCACTCAATCTGGTCCAGATCTTTGGACGTATCGTTGTCGATCGAAGACCAGAGCAGCTTGCGCAGGTCTTGAATCCCGGCAACGGCAGGCATCTCGGCCTTGTGAGCCGCAATCGCGGCCAGCTCGCCGTCGGTTCCGGCGGGGAAATCCGGCTGAAAACCATGCTCGATCATCGCGGCATGGGCCGCGGCAACAAGATTAAAGTGGATCGGGTGGCCGTTCGACATGAGAGATTTGCTCCTTCAGCTTGAAGAGCAAGGCTATCACGCCACCTGTGGTGAGGCCAATCGTTCGCTTTTCGCTCGCAAAAGGCCCTTGTATTCTATTGAATCCCCAGATCGGTCAGCACCTTGGGCTTGGCTTCATCCACCACCAGCAAGTTGTGGCAGGCCGCGCAGTCTTGGGTAATCGCCGTGCCGTCCTTGGCCGCGTGGCTGCCGTCATGGCAGCGGAAGCAGCCGGGGTAGTCCATGTGGCCGATGTGGTTGGGATGCGTGCCCCAGGTCACCTTCATGCTGGGAAAGACATTCTGGCTGTAGAGAGTCACGAGCTGCTCGCCCGCAGCCTTGACCATCGCGGCTTTGCTGGCCAGCACTTGGGGATTCCCGGAGCGATAAAAGGCCTCCAGCGCGACGGGAATCTTGGCGCGTGCCTCATCCTGGCTGGCGTAATTTGCCTTGAGCAGTTCCAGACCCTCTTTGTGAACCCAGGGCAGATCAGGTGAGATGGCGCCTTCCGCCATGGCGCGGTTGATCGCGTCTTCCGCCGTGACAAAGGTATGCGCGGCGCGGTTGTGGCAGTCGATGCAATCCATCACCCGGCGCTCACCAGCAGGTGCTCCGCTGCCCGCCGGCAAAGTGGTGAAGACTGTCTCCGAGCCGTCCGCGTTGCGCTTCTGCACCCAGGGGATGTTGGTGCGGGTCGGGTCGGTAGCGACATACTCGATGTGCCCCAGATGAACGCCGTGAATGCCTGAGAGATGCGAGAGCGAATCCCGCCCGCCCAGGTGCAGCACAACGACCGATTGCGTCTCGGTATTCTTTTCGTCGTCGGCAAAGCTGGACTTGACCAGCAGCTTTTCGCCGATAAAGCGGGCCGGCGTATGGCAGCCCTCGCAAATCTCGCGCGCCGGGCGCAGGCTCCTCACCGGAGACTCGATCGGCGTGGGGTAGCGATCAAAGCTGACTTCAAGAAGCTGTTTGGTGCCGTTTACCTTGGCGGAGAAGTATGCCTCCGCGCCGGAGCCGATGTGGCAGGCAACGCAATCCACGTGCGAGTGCGCGGAGACTTTGTAGGCCGTGTACTCGGGGTGCATCACATGGCAGCTTTGCCCGCAGAACTGCGGCGAATCCATGTACGAGGCACCGCGATAGCTGGCCACCGAGACCACCAGCAGGTTCACAATAGTGGTCACCAGCACAATATCCAAACCATGACGGAAGATCCGGTCGTTCAGATCAATCTTGGGAAATTCCGCCGGGATCAGGCCGGCTTTTTGTAGCTTTTTATGGCGCACCCAAACGCCTACCGGAATCAGCAGCAAACCAAGGATAAAGAGGGCCGGCAGGAGCAGGAAGAAGATAATGCCAAGATAGGGATTGTCGTTCGGCCGACCAAAGATCTCCACCAGCCAATAGCCGATCATGGTGACGCCAGATGCGGTGGTGATTGCTCCGCCGGCCAGGCTGATGGGATTGTTGCCAAAGAAGAGCGCTGGACGCACCCAATGTTCGCGGAATTTTTGCAGCACTTGCGGTTTCCCCCTGCTCAAATGGACGGCCCGCCGCAACCGGCGGGCCTGATCCGTTCATCTCACTTCGATTGTACTGCCTACTTCAAGCCGCGATAAAAGGCCACCGCGTCCTTGATCTGCGCGTCGGTGAGTTTGTCCTTGTAGGACGCCATTTTGCCTTTGCCGTTCTTGACGGAGGCAAACATCTGGTCCGCGGTCAACTTCTTGATGTCAGGATCGGAGGCCGCCTTCACGCCCATCATCTTGGCAATCCCCGGATTGGGGACGCCGGTCGCGCCATGGCAGCTTTGGCACTTGGCTTTGTAGGTCGCTTCGCCGCCGGATTGGGCGAAGCACACGGCGCTGGCAACTGAGATCACCACGGCCAACACTATCTTGGTTCGATTCGTCTTTGTCACTGCTACTCTCCTTTGATTTCTGCCGGTCAGGCCGCATCTCAAAAAGCTTCCCGGCGATCTTTTCATCCTTAAACCCCGGCGGCAGAAGAAGTCGCCGAACACTCAACCCGACAGTCAACCGAGTGACCTCGGAGACACCGCTGTACAGTTCCAGGACTTTCAGAAACTGCGCCGATTCTACCCTATTTGATGAAAGAGCGAAAATAATCCACCGAAGCCTTGATCTCGGCTGCGGTCAGGCTGTCCTTATAGGCCTGCATCTTGCCCACACCGTTCTTCGTTGCCTCAATCATCTCTTTTTCAGACATCTTCAACACATCCGGATCGGTGATCGGCTTTACCTTCATCAACTTGCCAATTCCCGAATTCGCCAAGCCTGTGGTGCCGTGGCAATTCTGGCATTTGGCCTTGTAAACCGCTTCCCCAGAAGATTGGGCAAAGCACACAGCGCGGGCTGAGAAGATCAACGCGGCCAGAACACATGTGAACCGAAGAGCCTTGATCATGACGGGACCTCTGAGCGATCTTTCGGCCATTCCCGCAGGAAGTTAAGCCTCCCAGCGAATCTCTCGCCGAAAAAACCATACATCGTCCCAATTCCGCCAAACTCACAAACTTTGTTGCAATTTTGGAAAGCCGCTTCAACCGAAAAAGAGCGGAGAACTGGCGATCAATCGCGCCCGTCCTCCCCTTAAAGACTTACAGATTCAAACGTCGGCTTTCCTCAGAACTCGTAATGCATGCCAACGGTCAGGTTGTTGGCGTGAAAGTTTCTCGGTGCGGTCAGGCCGGCGGATGTTTCAGTCAGACCTGTCGGATACGCAGAGATCGTTGCCGAGGTGCAAGGAACAACGGTCGCGGTTGCGGAGGTTGCCGTGCTGCAGTATGGTGAGCCGGAAGGACCGCCCTCGCCGTAGCCGAAGTAGTTGTACTCCGTTTTGAAAATCAACCCCGTATGAATCGTCCAGGCCAGACTTACAAAAGGCGACTGATATTTGGAGACCAGCGAGCCATTGACGTCGCGCGCATCGTTGAAGAACCGGCTGCCGTTCACATCGCTGATGCGGTAGCCGAGGGTGGAATGAATTTTGTCATTGGGAGACAGCAGGATAGCCGCAGAAAGATACTGCGTTGGAGCATCCGAGAAGTCCTTGGCAAACCAGTCCGAAAGCGCCGTGCCGCTAATCTCCGTAGCGCCCGTAGAGCCTCTTCCGAATACATTCGGGCATGGAGTACTGGTCGCGGTTTGCACCGCCCCGGGCAATGTGGCTGTAGCGCCATTCAGGTAGCAGATGTTGGTCGACGCATACACATCACTGTAGGCGTAGTCCAAGTCCAGACCGTAGTGCTCGTTGGGCGCTACGACCGCACCCACGCTGAAAACCCGGCTGTAATCAACATGCTGGAGCGGACCTTCATACGGGGTGCCGCTTGCGGCGGTTCCGTTCGGCGCAGGTGTTGCTGAAGCAGGAACGAACAACGCCGTTGTGACCTGATTGTTGTTGGTGTTGTTGTGGCGTTCCAGATCGTTATAGGCGCCGGAGATCGTCGCCCACGGCTTGGGCCGGTACAGAGTATGCACTCTGTAGTGCCGGGTCTGACGCGGGCCAACTGGTGTGAAAGCGTTGTCGTCGTAGAGCGCCTCGACCGTGCCGTTGATGCTCCAATTCTGAATCGGATGGAAGGCTGCGTTTACGATTGCGCCGTTTTCATTGATGGTCACGTCTCCATTGTTGGTCGCGCCGGGAGCCAGTGGGGCATTATCCGTGCCATCCAGCCCTTCGTTGATCCTGTGCGTGCGGTAGCGATAGGTGAGCGAAAGCTGCATGCGCGAAGTGGCTTCCCAGCTTCCGGTCAGGTTGTTGGTGAAGAGCTTCTGCCCAAAGTCGGCCGGATAGGGTGTGTTGAACGGAGATGCGCCAAATAAGGCAGTGCCGGTCGCAGGAGACGTAGCAGTCAACTTGCCGGTATAGTTGATAGTTTCACTTCCGGCTGTGACAGGTGTCGACAAAGTGGTATCTGTGGTGAACATGGCCGTCCCAGGCTGATGAACATTGGAGTAGTCAACCTGGTCGGCGAGGCTGAGCGTCCTCGTAGCCTGCCAGACAAAGCCGTAGTCACCTGATACCACCTCCCTCCAGGCAGAGGCGGAAGCAACATAGGTGATCGAGCGAGCCGCCGTGTTCAGGCCCTGGAAGCTCTCATAGTAGTTGGGCAGGTTCATGTTCGCTTTGGTATAGCGAAAATCTCCATTCATCATCACGTTCTTGATGCTGGAGCTTTGCAGCCGGATGATCCCCGTGGGGGTGAGAATGCGTGTAGGCGCCGTCCGTGTATAGCTGGTGACCACACCGCAGGCCGGATCGATAATCGGCATCCCGCTGGCGTTGGGATAGAGGATAGTGGTGTTGTTGATCATGCTGGTCTTGTTGCAGGCGGCGATCGCGTAAGCGGTCTGGCTGTCCCAGTTGCCCAGATAGGCCGGTGTTCCGTCGGCCTCCTGCACCGTGAAACCATTCGGATCGAGCGTAAAGTAAGAGCCTGTCTTGAAGTGGGTGATCTCTGCCTCGAAGCTTAGCTTGGTGCCCCGCACCGGCTTCCAGTCAAGACCCCCCGTGAACTCGTCCGTGCTGTTGCGCTGAAACTCTTGGAGCAAGGCGTTGTACTTGGCGATGGTATAACTCGGACTCAGGGTCGGTCCCTGGAAGACGTTCTGCGCATACCCCACCCGGATGGTTACCTTTGCAAGCGGAAGCAGTGTCAGGTTGGTGTCCGTCATACGGCGCACCGTGTTATACATCACCGACGAATGGTTCACCTGCGGCCAAGCCAGCGAAGTGGTGGAAGTGGCTGCAGGTCCAATGGGAATCGACTGCCCCGTGGTGATATTCGGATTGCCCAGCAGGTCATAGTCGAAGTACTGGCGGTCGCGACGGAAGGTTCCCGAAAACTCGTAGAGCTTGCCTTTCTCGAAGGTCAGCTTGGCAAAGCTGTTCGGATCGCCGCCGAAGCCGTTGCCAAAAGCGTGCAAAGAATCGACCACGGAATGGGTGTTGCCCGGAAGCGCGCGCAACTCAAAGCTTTCGCCAAGCACACGCGGCCCGGATTGCGTGTTGACCAGCGTGTCGTACATGGCCCCGCTGCCAGACAGGCCTACAACGTGCCCGCCGATATCCACGGTCTGATGGGCCTTATACCCGTCCGGAACGTCCATCTTGGCGCCCGGTGCTGGCAGTTGGGCGGCGGCAATGCCCTTCGCCATCAGAAACAGAATGATCGCAATGCCCACGGCGATGCGCCGAGCCTTTGCGGGAGAGGGCTGTTGCTTGGACAGCCTTGAAAAACAGCCTTTCGTCTTCATATGAAGCCTCACTTCAAAAACACGTTGTGACTGACATCGATTTCACAAAATCATTTGCCAAACCCGCACGGGACCATTGCCGCGCCCGGAATCGCTCCAGAGGGCGCGGCACGGCTCCCTTACCTCTTGAAATACGGATCGATATTGGACCCATGAATCATGGTGTGGCAGTTAATGCAAGGCTGTAGTTCGGCTGATCCGGGGTTCATCCCGTGAACCGTGCCGGCCGCGACCGGGCTATGGCACTGATTGCACAACGTGTTGATGTTCGGCATGTTCAGCAACCGCGGATTCTGAGATCCATGCGGCGAGTGGCAGGCCAGACAGCCCTCGGCCTTGACAGCGACATGCTCATACACGAACGGCCCGCGCACCTCGGAGTGGCACTTGGTGCAGATGGCATTCTGATCCGCCGTGGACTTCACGTTGTTGTTCCCGAAGGTGCCATGCACGTCGTGGCAGTCATTGCAGGTGATCAGCTTCTCGTTCACCTTATGGTGGAAAGGCATGGCAAAGGCCGGCTTCACGTCGTTATGGCATTGGAAGCAGAGCTTGGGCTGTTCGGCCTTCAGCAGGTGCTCCTGGCCGCTCTCGGCATGAACGCTGTGGCAGCCGATGCAGCTCACATTCGCCTTGGCGTGAGGAGAACGATCAAAGTTGGGATGCGTTCCCGCATGGCAACTCTGACACTTGGCGTCCACCTCTTTGGCCGATGCCTTGGCGGGGTTGAAGATCTTCGTCACGTCGCCGCCGCCGTCCACGTGCGCCTTGCCCGCGCCGTGACAGTTCTCGCAGGTCACACCCTGGCTGCCGTGCATCAGGGCCATTTTGGTATGCGGGTTGTCGGCAAACTTCTTAGATACCTCGCCATGGCAGGTGGCGCAGGTCTCTGATCCCACAAAATCTGAGGGCAGGGAGGGCGCAGCCTCTTTGGCCGCCGCGGCGGGCTGATCGGCCGGTGCCTGGGCCCTCAACACGGGCGCGCACAGCACACCTGCGCCCAGAAGCAATATCAAACACGCTTGCAGCACCGGTCTCCTACCCGGAACCGCACTGATCGGCAATTGCGTTAAAGGCCCTGCTCTCAACATGAAAAATACCGCCTCGGATGCTCTTATAACAGCTTTGTGAAACAAGTTTACCGGCGTACCCCAGAAAAACAGAATGAATTCCCGCCTTGGGAATCCCTTTTGGAGTCAGAAGCGCCAGTTTCGCTTCCGCGGAAGCTGCTCTGTGCGGAGCATCACTTCATCTCCGGAAGATTACGATCTCGTCATCAATCTTGCGGTGACGTACATCACATACCATGGACACTCTGAATGCTCGTGGAATTTCCTCTTCCAACGTGACATGGATTCCGAGTCCGCAACCCGATCTTCTGAAAGATCCAGGAGGATCAGCCCCCCTCGCCGAAGACAGCGCGCCTTCCTCGAGCCGGAGGTTCCGCATCGTGAAACGCGCCTCTTTATACAACCGCAAACTTTTGCTTTGTGGCTGTGCTAAAAGAGTCACTTTTATCTTTTTGAATGGGATTCGCTTCAAGCAGCAATGCTTCTCGCCCTCGTGCCGTCCACCGAGCCAATCCATGCCCGACCTGCATTGCGGCTGAGACCGGAAAAAAAGGGCATATTCTAATCTTCTATCAGTGAAAGAAATCGCCCCGCCGTGGGTTCCTTGCAGGCACGTGAGGCCCATCACATCCATGGCCGCTCCGGCTCCTGCACACTCATTGCAAGCAGAACTCTCTTCCCAGGAGGCACACAGCGTTTTCACCTCCTTGCCTGGGCCGGCCCGCAGAATGGCGCGTGGGGTTAAACCCCGCGAGTGGAAGAAACTGAACCGGCGGACGGGAAACAAGCATGACGGACACAGAGAACTCGGCTGGAGCGCAACCGCGGCAGAAGCACATAGCCCGTCAGGTTCCTGTAGGATGCGCGGTCTGTGGCAATCGCCGCCCTGGCTGGTTCTGCTCTCTGGGAAGCGCTGTTCTCTCCGATCTTGAACTGGTCTCCAGCACTGTTTCCTTGCCCGCGCAGTCTCATCTTTTTACTCAGGGAGAGGATGCCAGTTGCCTCTACCTGATCTGCGGCGGCTATCTCAAGCTGACCGCCGGCCCGCACAAAGACCGGCAGATGATTGTCCGCGTGGCCGGGCCCGGTTCCATGCTGGGCCTGTACGCAGTTCTTTCGCACGGAGTATATGAGGTTTCTGCCGAGACGCTGACCGCTGCGCAGCTCCGGCCCGTCGCGCGCGATAGCTTCCTCACCTTTCTGCGCACCCACAAGGAGGCGCAGATGCGCGCCGTCCAGTGCATATGCCAGGAGTACCGCTTCGCCTTGCAGGATGCCTGCCGCATCGCGCTGGCCGAAACCGTAGCCGCCCGTCTGGGGCGCCTGTTGCTGGAGCTGGCCCACCAGATCGGCGAGCATCTGAATGGAGGAGGCTTCCGCTTCCCGCTCCTGCTGACTCACGAAGAGATGGCTTCGATGGCCTCCACCACCCGCGAGACCGTCACCCGCACCCTAGGCCAGTTCCGCAAGGATGGCTGGATCTCCATCGAAGATTCATTGATTACACTGCACGAGCCGGAACGGCTGCAAACGCTCACTTAATTGAATTTTTCGCTTCCAAAGCGCTGCCAGCCGAGTCCAAGAGCTATCATTGTTACAGGTTATAGGTGACAGGTGATAGGTGGCGGTCAGGGAACTTGGGATCCAGTCCACGTTTTGAAAGGGCACGACTTCAGTCGTGCCGTATGTGTCCTAAAATCAGCCGGGTTTTAGCCACTGAGGGAAGATTTACCGCAAGAATAGGCTTGTTCAGAAGTTCCCATGAATCTGTCATCTGTTACTTTTTGCTGTCACCTGGCAACTGTCAACTGACCACTGTCTACTGTTCAAGGTGCTTATGACTCGTCTTGTAGCTGGATCTTCTCTTTTTTTGTTTTCCTGTTGTGCCTTGTTTGCGCAGAACCAAACCGCCGCGCCCGCCTCGACCCCAGCGGCCGTCATCTCAACCGATAGCACCGAGGTCCAGCAGTTCCAGAAGCTTGAAGATGCTTGGGACAACGCCATCAATCTGCGCGACCAGTATGCATTGGAGCTGGTGCTCTCACCCTATTTCGTCGATGTTTCGGCGGGCGGCGAGATCACCACGCGCAACCAGCAACTGGCCCTGTTGATCACCGGCGACGACAAGACCATCCACCTCGAACAGAAGGTGGTTACGGTGCGCATGATGGGCGACACGGCGGTCGCCTACGGCACCTATATTCTGCATCGCAAGCCCGGCGGCCTGGCTCCGGCCGAAGAGCGCGGCGTCTTCTCCCACATCTATGAACATGCCCGCGGCGGCTGGATGTGCATCAGCTCTCAGCGCACCCGTCTGCCTGTGGAGCCCAGCGGCAAGTCCAAAAAGCAACCCTCCTCCGAAATGCCCTTCCACATCCCGCTCCTCTTCGGCAAGAGCGACAAGGACAAGTAGAGCGGCGGATGATTCCACGTAAATGCAATCCTCACGTGACCGGTACCGCCTATTCCAGTTTTCTGGAATAACGAGATTTATTATTCCAACAAGCACCTGAAATTTAGAACTATAGTAGTGCTTCCAGCAGAAATGAGCGCATTCTGTCTCGACCAGATTAGCTCCGGCTCCGAGCCGGTCCCCGGATTGCGGTTCTGATTACTTCGCCGCTTCATTTTCCCTGTTTTTTCCCAGATGCCGCCTCACGCGCCGCATTTCGCCGCCGATAATCCAATCCAGAGCATTCAATCAGCCGGAGACCTTGGGAAAACTGTGCGGCCGCCGGGAAAGTGTAACGATTTGATGAAACGCACATCACTTGCCCTTCGGGTCATTGCCTCTACACTTTTGGCTGTCTTCGTCACCTGTCTGATCTTCTCCGTTGTTGCATGGCGCATCCTTTCCGCGCGGGTAGCAAGCGATGCCGAGCAGGAATCCGCCTTCCAGTCGAAGGAAGCGGTCAGCCGCCTGGAGAACATCGACGATCTCTCACGCGCGCAGGTAGAAAGTGCGATGCGCATTCTGGAGGAGCAAAGCCGAGGGAAGGGGGCGGCTTCACTGAAGGGATCTGCCTCCATCGCCGGAAAGACAGTTCCCGATCTTCATCTCGGAAACGAATCGCAGGTGCTGAACTTCGGTATGGTCGATCACGTGAAGGAGCTGGCCGGCGGAACAGCCACGCTCTTTGTCTGGGACGGATCAAACTTTACGCGCGTTACTACGAATGTGCTCAAGCCGGATGGCTCGCGGGCCGTGGGCACCGTGCTCGATCCGCATGGCAAGGCCTACGCCGCGCTCGTGCAGGGGCATCCCTTCAGTGGCGTCGTGGATATTCTCGGCGCGCCCTATATCACCTGCTATGTGCCGATGCTGGACGCAAATCAAAATCCGGTAGGCGCCTGGTACACAGGTTTCCGGTTGGACTCGATTGCATCGCTAGGCAAATTCATTGAAGACGCCACCATCCTGGACCATGGCGCGATGGCTCTCATCAAGCCGTCTGGCGCAACTGTCTTCCGCGGAAAGCATGTCACTCCCGAAGAGCTGGAGAAGGCGCGCGCGCATGCGGAAGGCTGGGTTACGCATGAGGAGGTCTTTCCGTCCTGGGGATACACCGTGCTGACCGCATATCCAAAGTCAGACGTCACGGCGCGGCTGCTGCGGAATGGCGAGGTTCTGGCTGGAGCGGCCGTGATTCTGGTGGGCGTGATTCTTGTCCTGCAATTTGTGCTGCTGAGCCATTTGGTGCTGCGTCCAGTACTGACTCTGACGGAACGGCTGACCAGCGCCGACCTGAATACGTACATTGAGATAGAACGAAAGGATGAAATTGGAGCGTTGGCCAACAGCTTTAACCTGTTTGTTCATCGTCTTCGCCAGGCGATGTTTGATGTGCGCGACGGGTCGGCGGCCACGACAGCCAAATCAGGCGAGATTCGCGGCATCTCGCAGACCACCAAAACCAGCATGGACGAACAATGCCACCATGCCGAGGAGGCCGCGGAGTCCGTCGCCCAGCTTTCGCGCGACATCGCCACTGTCTCCAGCCACACCCTAACCGCCTCCAAGCTGGCGCGCGCCGCGGCCGAGGCGGCCCGCGAAGGGGGCAAATTAGTCAGCTCTGCCGTGACGCACATCGAGTCGCTCTCCCACGACACCCTCGAAAGCTCAACCCGCATTGCCACCTTGAGCGAACATGCGCGCCAGATCGGCTCCATCGTCGGAGTCATTGAAGAGATTGCCGCCGGCACAAATCTGCTGGCGCTCAACGCCTCCATCGAAGCCGCACGCGCAGGCGTGCACGGACGCGGCTTTGCCGTGGTCGCCGGAGAGGTTCGACGGCTCTCGGAGCGCACTGCACAGGCCACCAAGCAGGTCTCCGCGCTCATCAGTGGCATCACCGCCGAAACCGACCAGACGGCCGATTGCATCCTCTCGGCCTGCGACCGCGCCTCCGAGGGAGCCACCACCGTCGCCAGCCTCAACACTACCTTCGAGCGGATCGTGCAGATGGTCGTCGATGTCAATGGGCGGGTCGAACAGATTGCCCAGGCAGCCAACCACGAGGCGCAGGCCGCAACCTCGGTGAGCGGCTCAATCCAGCAGGTGGCGACCAGCGCAAGAGACAGCTCCAACAACGCCGATCAGGTTGTCTCTGCGGCCGGCGATCTGCTGGGTACGGCACACACCCTCGAAGACCTGGTCCGGCAATTCCAACTGCGCGATCTTCCGCAGGATTACGCCTAAGGCGCCATCAGCGCAACCATCGGATCACGCTTGCAAACCAACGATCTCGGGCTGCGTAAACGACCAATGCGTGTGGACAATGCGCCAGCCGTCCTCGCCGTGCCGGTAAACCTCGGTTGCATTCCAGCGCATCTCGTCGCCGCTTCTCCCGCGTGAAGCATAACGGTAGCTCAGGATCGCCATCTCGCCGCGCACCTGCACTTTGGGGTCGATCATCTCGTCGCTCTCGACGAATATCTTTCCGCGCAACTCCGCGTAATATTGCCGCAAGGAGTTCAGCCCGTGGATCTCTTCCGGCAAAAAGGGATCAAAATAAGTCACATCCGCCGCGGAAATCTCCAGAAAACCATCCGGATCGCCCCGGCCCCAGCGGTCCAGCGCCGCCCGCTCCCTCTGAATAATCTGCAAGGAAACTTCATCAACCGGCATCAGAATCGGCTCCTGAAACTTCACAAGAACTATACAGCCTTTTGCCTCGCCCCTTGCAACCGGATAGAAACATGCACCAGCCCCAGTGCCGCCGGTGTCACGCCAGAGATCCGGCTGGCTTGCCCAATCGTCATCGGCCTTACCCGCTCCAGCTTCTCGCGCATCTCCCTCGAAAGCCCGCTAATCGTCCCGTAATCCAGCCAACCCGGAATCGCAACCTCCTCCGCCGCCTTCAACTTGGCAATGGATTTCTTCTGCTGCTCCAGGTAGCCGGCAAACTTGATCTCCGTCTCCACCGCACGCGCCTCGTTGCGCGCGCGGCTGCGCAGGACTGCGAACTCCAATTCCAACTCTGGGTGCCCCACCCTCGCTACGTATTTGTTTTTGTCGCTTGGGTGGGATTCCTTCATCTCCGTGCCGCACAATTCAATAAAATCCTCTAGTAGCGGCTCTGCTTTCAACTCTTCCCACACCGCCCCCAGCACTGCCTCGATCCCCACCTCCGGCCGCTTCAGCAGTTGCGCCCAAGTCAATCCAGCCGTCGCCGTCAGCTCTCCCAACCCCGCCGCCGCCAGCCCTTCTGGATTGGCTTTACCCGTAGTCAAAAAATGCATCAGCGCGGAACACCGCTCCTGCTTGCGCTCATACTCCGCCCAAGCATCATCGCCGATCAGCCCCAGCCGCCGCCCGTGCGGAGTCAGCCGCCGGTCGGCATTATCAATGCGTAGATGCAGCCGAAACTCGGCCCGCGAGGTAAACATCCTGTACGGTTCGTTGATTCCCTTCGAGATCAGATCGTCAATCAGCACGCCGATGTACCCTTCGCTGCGGTCCATCGTGAACGGCGGCTCGCCCTTCAGCATCAGCGCCGCGTTGATACCGGCCATGATTCCCTGCCCCGCCGCCTCTTCGTACCCGCTCGTCCCATTGATCTGCCCGGCCAGATACAGCCCGTCCATGCTCTTCACCCGCAGCGCGCGGTCCAGCTCCGTCGCGTCAATGCTGTCGTACTCGATGGCATAACCCGGCCGCAGCATCTCCGCCGCCTCCAGCCCCGGAATCGAGCGCACAATCTGGAATTGCACCTCCATCGGCAGCGAAGTGGACATTCCGTTGATGTAGACCTCGTGCGTGTGCAGCCCTTCCGGCTCCAAGAAGAACTGGTGCTGCGTCTTGTCGGGAAACTTGACAATCTTGTCCTCGATCGACGGGCAATAGCGCGGCCCGATCCCCTCGATCTGCCCGGAATACATCGCCGAGCGATGCACGTTTTCGCGGATAATCCGCAGCGTCTCCGGCGTGGTGAAGGCAATGTGGCAACTGATCTGCGGTTGGATAAGTTTTTTCGTCCGGAAGCTGAAGGGTGTCGGCTCCCGGTCGCCCGCCTGCTCCTCAAACTGCTCCCAGCGGATCGTCCGCCCGTCCAGCCGCGGCGGCGTGCCCGTCTTCAGCCGGCAAGTCCGCAAGCCCAGCGCCCGCAGAGCCTCGCCCAGCAAAACCGAGGCCGGCTCCCCGCTCCGCCCCGCCGGATACTGCTCCTCGCCACAGTGGATCAGCCCATTCAGAAATGTACCGGTGGTGATGATCGTCGCCCCAGCCAGCATCTGCCGCCCATCCCGCAGCCGCAAGCCCAAAACCCGCCGCCTCACAAAAGGACTATTATTTTCAATAAATACACTGTCATCCTGAGCGGAGCCGTTCGCGTTCTTTGCGGACGGCGCAGTCGGGGTCCCCAGCGACAGGTCTTGGTCGCTGGGGTGAGGAGTCGAAGGACCTGCGTCTTCTAAGCCCTGATCCCTGACCCCTGACTCCTGACCCCTCTCGTCCAGAACCAGCCCCACCACCTCCGCCTGCCTTATATGCAGCCCCGGCTGGCCTTCCAGCACCTCCCGCATCTTCACGCGGTAGAGCTGCTTGTCGCACTGCGCTCGCGGACTCCACACCGCCGGACCGCGCGAGGCATTCAGCAGCCGGAACTGTATCCCCACCGCGTCGGCCACTTCGCCCATCACGCCGCCCAGAGCGTCCACCTCGCGCACCAGGTGCCCCTTGGCCACGCCGCCAATCGCCGGATTGCAGCTCATCTGCGCAATCAGGTCCAGGTTCATGGTGATCAGCGCCGTCTTCATCCCCATGCGCGCCGCCGCCGTCGCCGCCTCGCACCCCGCGTGCCCCGCGCCCACCACCACCACATCGTATTGTTCGGTAAATGCCATCCGGCTCCATAAAACAGCAACAACGCTATTCTACGGATTCCTCGCCGTCCGCGTCTCCGACTCCCTCAGTCCGTCGGTCCCCTGGTCCCTTGGTCCCCTGGTCCCCTGGTCCCTGGTCCCTTATAATGAGGCCGTCCCTGAAAATCGATGAAAGTCGAGGGCTGGAAGCGAAATGGTTGTCTGCTCATGCGGTCAATTTACAGAGGAAGGTACGACACTCTGCCCTCGTTGCGAGGCTCTGCATGTCCTCGGCCTGGGAATGCATGCACTGGAGAATGAGATCAGAAGCGCATATCGGCTGCTCTCCAAGGCATGGCTGCCGGAAAACTTCCAGGACGATCCAAAGCTGAAGGACTCCGCCGAAGCCAAGCTCAAGGACATCCAATCCGCCTTCGACTTTCTTACCTTGACATCGACCGATCGGGTCCAGGCACGCAGGCCGGTCTATCTATCCGCCAATCTGGCCGCCGCGGCGGCGGTGCCGGCTCCCATCTCCGATGCGCAATCATTTCACGGCGATAATTCTGTGCCCACGCCCGCCCCAATCCCCAATGCCTCTCCCGCCTCTTCCACGCTCCCCAAGACTGAGCCTCAGCAGACGCCTCAAAGTCCTTGGCAAAAGTTCAAAATTCCCATCATCGCCTTGGCTGCGTTCCTCGCCTTGGCATCCCTCTTCTTGATTTGGACCGCATCGAGCGCTTCCAATCCCTCCGAAGACCAAGCCGTCAAGGTCAACGGCTCAGAGGCAAGAAAAAAGCCCATGAATCCTGCTGTGGCGCTTCTGGCGCAGCTCTTGAACAAGATCGACCCGCTGCCCGCAACGACCGCCCCGCAGAATTCTGAGTCAACCCCGCAGAATTCAACCTTCAACACGCAAAGCCCAACCGCGGATGCCAACACCCACGCCACGACATCCGAGCCTATAAACGGGAAGAACACGCCATCGGCAACGACCCACGCCGCAATCCGTCCGGCCCAACCCGCCACAACTCAACGAAATCATATCGACGGGGTCCAACTCACTCCCTATATCACCGTAGGTTCCACCCGCGAGGAGGTGCTCGCCCAGCAAGGAACGCCAACTGCCTCCACGGAAGACAAGCTGATCTTTGGAAAATCGGAGATCTATCTGAGAAACAACACCGTCGTCGGATGGCGGATCGATCGCATCGCTTCGCCGCTCCACGTCAAGCTCTGGCCGCGCACCCCCGTCGATCCGGATCTGCAATTCTTCACCGTCGGCTCAACCAAGGACGAGGTGCTCAAAGTGCAGGGAACGCCAACCGCCTTCACCGAAGACCAATTCGAATACGACCACTCGATCGTCTACTTCAGCAACAACCGCGTCGTCCGCTGGAAGAGCGACCCGGACTCAGTTACCCTCTGGGCAAGATAGCCTGCGGCGCCTTTAGTTATTGCGGTCAAGGATTTGCGTGACCATGCGAAAGTTCTCAATTTTGTCCATCTTATCGGCGCTGGCGCTATTTATCGTTGCCATTCAGCCTCTTTATGCCAATTGGGGCGGCGGAACCGGCGGCAGTTTCGCCACCGGCACCTTCAAACCCATCGGTACAAGCCAAGTGGAAATGGTCAAAGAAGACCTGCATATCCGCCTCTACCGCGACCGAGCAAAGGTTGAGATTGATTATCTTCTACATAATACCGGCGATGCAATTGGTGTGAAAGCGGGCTTTCCCAGCCTCTGTGTCTATGACGCAGATGACAAAAATAAGCCGGATATTGAAGATTACTTGATTTCCGCGGATGGCAAAAGTATCCCGTTCACCTGGGAAAATGGAAACCCCGCGCCATTCAGGTCCTATTACAGAAAGAAATATCTGGACATGATGACCTTGGGCGAGGACCCATCCGATATCTTGATGATGGAATGGCTGGTTTCCACAGTTCATTTTAATCGTGGTGAAACCCGGCGGATTCACGTCAGTTACGAATCGATTTATAATTCTGGAGACGGAGGATATTCCGTAGATTCTGATTATCTGGACGACCTTTTTACCTACCTACTCTCAACCGGAGCAGCGTGGAAGGGACCAATTCAAGAAGGACGTGTGACCATCCAGGCTGTAACTGTCAATGCAGCCAAATTGATCATCACACCCCGAGGGCGATTTCAACCAACCAAAGAAGGTTTCGTTTGGGAGTTTCATAATTTGAAGCCAACGATGGCCGACAATATAGTGGTCAATCTCAATAATCATTTCTCGACGATTTGCAAGGATGCCTGTGGTGATTCGTCAGGTGATGGTAGCCAGTACTCCGCCGATCATGGCGGCTATTACCTCGAATCGCACAACTATACGGCGAATGGCATAAGCGCCAGTGAAGAGTTTTCGGCAGCAATGGTGCGCGACTATGATTTTGACGGCAATACGGCTTGGCGAACCGTGCACCAGCCCGGACTTGGAGAAACTCTAACGCTAGCAGCTAACCCGCCGGCGCACATCACCCAGATCGGAATCATTCCCGGATGCGGCAAAGATAAGAGTGAATGGTTCAGTCATAGCCGCATCAAAAGCTTGCGGGTTACTGTGAACGGCGAATATAAACTCACAACTGTTTTGCCCGACGAATATATCTCTTTCTCTTCAAGTGCCTGGAAGGGATATCAATTGGTAAATCTGCCGGCATATCCGGAAAATGCAAACGAGATTCAATTGACAATCCTCGGAGTCTATCCCGGCACGAAAGATCAAGTGACCTGTATCAGCGAAGTGTTATTGCGCGAACGTCTCAAAGCGAAGCCTAGAATACAAGGCATAGACGGCAAGGAACTTCCATAGTATCGGCTTTTTCTACTGTTCTGAAAAGCCAGTTTCCATAACTCAATAAAAAAGATACTTCCGCCACCGGTCATCCCCGCGCCCCAGCATCCGCATGATCTGTCGGCTGGTGTGCAGCGAAAACGCACGCGGCTCGCGCAGTAAAACCATATCGTCGATCTCGCTGAGCATCCGGTTTCCCTTCTGGTGATTGCACTCCGGGCAGCAGGCTACCAGATTCTCCCAGGTCGAGTTGCCTCCGCGCGAGCGGGGAATCACATGGTCCAGCGTCAGATCGCCGGGAGGCATCGCCTCGCCGCAGTACTGGCAGGTGTTGCGGTCGCGCAGCAGAATGTTTTTCCGCGAGAGGGCGCGCGTCTGGTAGGGAATGCGCCGGTACTCCAGCAGCCGGATCACCGACGGCATGGGAATGCGGCTCCTCTGCGCATGAAGCATCAGCCCATGCTCCTCCTCGGTGCGCGCAATGCCCTTCAGTACCAGCACCAGCGCCCGCCGCGCGCCGCAAATGTTGATCGGCTCATACGAGGCATTCAGCACCAGCACCGGCATCTGTAAGATATGTGGCGACTGCATCGTCGTCGTTTCCCCGGCCAAGGCCGCGGCCCGGGCGATGGACTTCTGCTTGCGCGCGTGTATCATGGCTTTTCCCAGCGACATCCTTTTCCCTCGTTAACTCGTTAAAAAGGTCGTTAGTCGTGCGATGAATGTTGGAATGCTCCTTGCATTCTTTCGATCTGCGCTTCGCCAATCTGTCTGGTATTGCCCTCCGCCCCGTCAAAGAGCGAGGACATAACCCTGCGGCCGTCGCGCACAGACCCGGCCCGCGCCAGCGTCGCCACCCAAATCGAAGCCGCTCCCGCCCGGTTCAGCGCCTGCGCAGCGGCACGGGCGGTTGCGCCGGTGGTCAGAATGTCGTCAATCAGCAGAATGTGCTTCATCGCCACCGCCGCCGGATCGGAGACCGAGAAAGCTCCACGCACATTCAAGCGGCGCTGGCGCGGTGTCAGCCCAGCTTGGCTTTCCGTGGCGCGCAGCCGCATCAGCGTCGAGGAGGCCAGCCTGAGCCGCCAATCCGGATGCGTCTTGCGCAGCACAACCAGGGCAGCCGCGGCCAGCGAACGAGCCTGATTGAAGCCGCGATCCACATACTTCGAGCGATGCAATGGCACCGGAACCACCAGCATCTCGCCGGGCGCCTCGGTCGCCAACTGGGCAATCGCCGCGGCCAGCATCCGGCCCAGCCCGCGCGAAGCGCCATGCAGCCGGTCATACTTCAGCGCGTGGATGGCCGCCTTCATGCGATCCCGGTACGGCCCAAAAGCCACTGCCCGCTCAAAGGGCGGCGGTGCCATGCGGCAGGCGCGGCAGAGTCCACTGCTGGTTGGACCAAACAAAATCGGCGCATCAAGATTGTCGCCGCAGCGCCGGCACAGCTCACCCCTCTGAACGGGGAACTCCGTCCAGCACACCGCACAAATTGGCACGAAGGAGAGATGCGGCAGAAGGGAGCCGCACAGAATACACAAAGCGGGAAAGAGGGCGCAACTCACAGCATCCACGGGACTTCGCAGTACACGAGCCACAGCTCGCCAACGGGAAGTCTCCGAGGTCGGAACGTCGAACGTCAGTGAACCGGAGTCCCTGCGGAAGACGCACCTCGCTTCCAGCGGCATTGCAAAACACCTGCCGCCTTGCCGACAGTATACCCGCAGTGAACCACAGTTTCCATGGCAATTCTTGCAGAAAGGTGAAAAGGCCGCTAAAACACCCCCGCCAGAAAGACCTCGGCCTGGTGCGCAGATTCCTTCTTCTCGGCATTCGCCGCCAGAACCAGCGGCGAAAGCGTCATCACAGGGCAATGAGCGTGCGCCAGCACCTTGTACACCGCCCCGTGCCGGGTGATCGCCGCAAAGGCCGACGCGCCCTGAGCCCCCAGCACAATCAGGTCAGCCTGCTCCGCGCTGGCCCAGTAAAGCAGCTCCTCGGTCGGATCGCCATGTACAACTATCGTCTGCACCTCCACGCTGCTCTCCAGCGCCTCTGGTATCAGCTCACGCAGCTCACTTTCAATCCGGTCAATCGGCCGATGCGCAAGGACTTCCTGACGATCCTGAGGCCGAATCACGTGCTGTAAAACCAAACGCGCATTCTGCTCCGCGGCAAGCTCCGCGGCAAAGCGCACCACCGCAGGGCTCGACTCATGCAGGCTCACGCCGCACAATATTGTCCGCGTGGCAAAGTTGCGGTACTTGCCGTTCACCACCTGCGGACCAATAATGCAGACCGGCGCACTCGCCGTGCGCAGCACAGCCTCGGCCACCGACCCCACCAGCAGCTTGCCCACCCGCCCAGGCGAGTGCGTTCCCATCACCACCCGATCAATCGTCTGATCGCCCTCGAGCTCCTGCACGTAAGCTACAATCTCTTCCGCCGGCGCTCCCGGCCGCACCACCGTCTCGCATTCAATGCCCGCCTCGCGAGCGCGTTCGGCCAGCGGCTTCAGTTGCTCCAATTCATAGCGGGCCGCAGCAGCCGCGTCGTAAGAACGCAGCCCCGATCCCTCTGAGGTGGTCACCACCACCGTATCATAGGCATGAAAAAGTATCAGGCGCGCGCCAAACTCAACGGCTTGCGCCAGCGCAAAGCTGAATGCTTTCTCATTGACGGGAATCTCAGAGGCAAACAGGATGGTTGAGGGTTTGCTCCAACCAGGCTTTAGTGCAAGGGACATGGGAATCTCCTCGTGGTCCGATGCGATCTGCTCGGACCTGCCATCGAAGCGAACGCCCGATGGCGCAGCACAGCGTGAGATCAACTGCATCGGGGGACACTTTGAAACCTTAGCGTCCGGCGTGCCGAAATCTAACTCTCAGAAAACAAAGCCGAAGAATTTTAAAAATCAGGTGAAAAAATGGGAAGCGTGCGCGCCCTTTCGGGAATTTGCCCGCGAACAGGGGTCCAATCCGCCGATAACGTCGATAAAGTGATCCATATCACAGCCCGCCAAGCGCCAAGGCTGCTCTTCTGGACTCGGTTCGGGTTGCCCCAGAGTCGCCGTCGTTCTTACGGTGCCCTGCCGCTGGCTTTCATGATGATTCCCTCACACAAGGAAAATCATCTTATCGGCAGCTGCTTGGCTTCCTATAATGACGAAAGTCTGCTCCATCCCCGGCGTTGTCCGTTTCCCGGCACGCTTGCCCCGTTCCGTTGGAGGTCTTATGCAACCGATGCACAACATTCCCGCCCGTGGCGCGTTGAACTTTGACGAAACCCCCTTCCTCGCCATCTGGGAGATCACTCAATCCTGCGACCTCGCCTGCAAGCACTGCCGCGCCGCCGCACAGCCCATCGCCCATCCCGATGAGCTGTCCAACGCCGAGGGCAAGGCGCTCATCGACCAGATCGCCGCCATGGGCGTGCCCATCTTCGTCTTCACCGGCGGGGACCCGATGAAGCGCAAGGACGTCTTCGAGCTGATCCGCTACGCCGCCGATAAAGGCGTGCAGGTCGCGCTTACCCCCAGTGCCACGCCCCTGCTCACCCGAGACGCCATCTTCCAGCTCAAGGAAGCCGGCCTCGTCCGCCTGGGCATCTCGCTCGACGGCTCGACCCCCGAGATTCACGACACCTTCCGTGGCCTGCCCGGTGCCTATGCCCGCACCATCCAGGCCATCCAATGGGCCAACGAAGCCGGCATTCCCATCCAGGTCCACACCACCATCAGCCGCCACAACGCCCAGGACCTTGACTCTCTCTGCGCACTCTTCGAGAAGTTGGCCATCGTCATGTGGAATGTCTTCTTCCTGGTTCCCGTCGGGCGCGGCCAGCTCGACGACCTGCTCTCGGGCGAAGACTTCGAACAGGTCTTCGGCAAAATATACGAGCTCTCCCACCGCGTCAACTTCCAGATCAAGACCACTGAGGCCATGCACTATCGCCGCTACCTCCTGCAGCACAACCTCGAAGAGCGCAAAATCGGCCACGGCCATCCCGGCAGCTCCAAGGTCGCGGCCGCCGTAGGGTATGAACCCGGCGCACCCACCGCCGACGCCCAAACCCGCACCGCCAGTTGGGCCACACGCCGCGTCAACGACGGCAAAGGCTTCCTCTTCGTCTCCCATGTCGGCAACGTCTACCCCAGCGGCTTTTTGCCCATCCACGCCGGCAACATCCGCCAGACCCCGCTCAGCGAGATCTATCGCAATGCGCCCATCTTCAAATCCCTGCGAGACACCAGCAAGCTCGAAGGCAAATGCGGCGCCTGCGAGTACAAAGAGATCTGCGGCGGCTCCCGCGCCCGCGCCTACGCCGTCACTGGCGACCCCCTCGCCCAGGAACCCTGCTGCATCTACCAGCCCAAACACTGGGACCCGCAATTGGAGTGCGAAGCCGCGGCGCTCGCTTCTTCGATGGAGACTTTCGGTATCACTCAGTAGAGTAGAGTGGAAAGCTTTGCAGCTTTCACAATATCCGCAGACCCTTCGTGCTATTCTAGCCCCGAATCCATCTTCTCCATCGAGGGCCCATGCACGAAACGCCTCGCCTGCGCCGGATTCTCTCCAGCGACACAGCCGCTCTCTGGCTTCTTGGCCTCGCCTTCACCCTGCTCCATCTCATCGCAGGCGCGCGCTACGGATTTCACCGCGACGAGTTGCTCACTTACTCCAATGCGCGCGACCTCGAGTGGGGATACGTCGTCTACCCGCCGGTGACCGCCTTCCTGGGCCGCATCGAGCTCACGCTCTTCGGATCCTCGCTCATCGGCTTCCGTTTCTTTGCAGCCATTGCTTGTGGGATCGTGGCCGTACTCACCGGGCTGATGGCGCGGGCCATGGGCGGTGGCCGTCAGGCAATGCTTGCGTCGGCCTTTGCGGCCAGCTTCGGCGGGGCCGTCTTCTTCACCGGCTCCTTCATGTCCTATATGTCGTTCGACCTGCTAGCTTGGGTCGCGGTGGCTTGGTGCGTCACGCGACTGCTCCAAAGTGGCGACGCGCGCTGGTGGCTTGGCATCGGTGTCTTCATCGGACTCGGACTCATGACCAAGTACACCATGGCATTCTTCGCCGCCGCCCTGCTATGCGCGCTATTGCTGACTCCCAACCGCCGCTTCTTGCGCAGTCCCTGGTTCTGGTGCGGCATGGCGCTCACGCTGCTCATCGTCGCGCCCAATCTCTGGTGGCAGCTCCAGCATCACTTCGTCAGCCTTGCCTGGATGCGCAGCATCCACACCCGCGACATTGGCCTTGGGCGCGCGGACAACTTTCTCCTGAATCAGTTATGGGAGATTTGCGGCGTTACTGCGTTACCGCTCTTGTTTGCGGGCTTATGGTTTCTCTTTGCCCGGCCTGAAGGCAAGCGCTGGCGCATGATCGGCTGGATGTACGTTTTCACGCTTGTTTTCCTAATGGCCGTGCGCGGGCGCGACTACTACCTTGCCCCCGCCTACCCCATGCTGCTCGCCGCCGGCGCCGCCTGGAGCGAAAGCTGCCTCCGGTCGCTTCCAGTGCAGCGGCAGACCCGATTATTGCGTGTCGCGTGGGCGACGCTCAGCATCGGCGGCTTGATCATCGCTGCACTGGTCCTCCCCATAGCCCCCATTAACTCGGCGTACTGGCGCGTACAGGACACGATAACCCCTCAGTTCAACATGCAAATCGGCTGGCCGGAACTGGCCGCCACCGTCGCTCAGGTGCGCGATTCCCTCCCCGCCGCGGAGCGCGCCGGCGTCGGTGTCCTGGCCGCCGACGAAGGGGAAGCCGGGGCCGTCAACCTCTATGGCCGCGCCTACGGCCTGCCCCGCGCCCTCAGCGGCATGAACTCCAACTGGCTCCGCGGCTACGGCGACCCTCCGCCCCAGACCGTGATTGCTGTCGGCTTCAAGCCCGGCGAACTCAACCCGATCTTCGCCTCCTGCCAGGTTGCCGCGCAGCTTTGGAATCCCTATGGAGTCGCCAACGACACCTTCCGCGACCGCGACCAGGTCTACATCTGCCGCAACATCCGCCTCCCCTGGCCGGAGTTCTGGAAGCGTTTCCAGTACTACGGGTAAACTCGCTCCATGGGATGCCAAGCGCAGTCTGGTTTGCCAACTCAAGTTGCGTCAGCCGTGAACTCACAATGAACTCTGTTTGAGGGGATGCTTTGAAAGGGTACGGCTTCAGCGTACCGCAAAGCTAACGATGGGATGCATGGAATAGCTTAAACAAATCAAGTGGAGAACTCTCACCACAAACCTAGGCTTGAAGTCGGTCCAGAAATTTTTGGCAATGTTCGTTATCTGGTTCCTTTAGTAAGCCTCTCTCGGCATACAATTTAGCATTTTGACGATCACCCTCTAATAGGAACAACCACGCAAGTCGGCCAAGCCCATTTGCATCCAACTGATCAGAAATTCTTACCATATGCGATCTTACACTTGCCAAGTAGACACCACGTCGGGCCTGAGGGATTTCTTGCAGATGGTCATTGATGTATTTGCCCAATTGCGTCGCCACATCGCGCACTAATTCTGCGTCAGTAGGAGCAGCATCCACAGCGCTCACGAGAGAAGCAATCCGAGTAGCCTCATTCCCAATTTTCTGCGCATATTTAGCGCGTTCTAACCAAGCTTCTTTCTTGTAGGGGCACTCCTCAACCGCTCGCCGCAGAGCGGAATCAATGCTCTCTGGTGTCTTATTAGCCAGCTCACGAAAGGCGGCCAATTCCAGCCAGCCATCAGGCCAGAATGTCGCTAATATCTCTAGTAGGGAATCCAACTTATCCATTTTCTCGTCGTTGGCAGACCTGGCCTCAGTTCGAATCCAAGCAATAAACCTCAAAATTTGAGATTCTTGGCTATCACCTCTCCCGGATTCATTTACTACCCCGAATTTTCGAATTGTTTCCAGATCTTCTTGAATTACGAGTCGATCTGGTTCACCCTCCAGCTTTTTTCTTCCAAAGACTCGTGCGAGTTGGGGAGCAGAATAGCACGGCTGGCCATCCTGGAGTTCCTCTCGCTGGATTAGAGATAGGCGTAGGCATTCCTCTAATCCTGCCTCAACGTCGACTCCTCTTTGGCCAAGCACAACTACGAGAGCCAATTCTGAGATTCTCGACTTCCAGTTTGAAACCGTAAGAAATATCCAACGAGCGTCGTCAGTCATCTTTGTAAATGACCTCTCAAATACCGCATTAACAATATCAATACGCGAACTCATGATTTGGGATGGCGGAACGTATTTGCCCTCCTTTGCCATTTCGCCCACGACCACACGCATAACGTAGGCATGTCCTTTCGTGTACTCATAAACTGCACCTAGAGTATGTGGCGTAAGCAAGGGTTCAATGCCGAGTTCCCGGCCAATTTTCCTCATCATTTCGATTGCTTCAGGCCTTTCCATCCCACGAACTTCTATTGGGTAGTCAGCCTTAAAAGCCCTTTCTCTACTTGTGATAAGAACCTTATTTGGCAAATGAGTATAGGTGTCTAGAAATTTGTGCAGTTCTCGTACGTTTTCCATCGTTTCAAAATTGTCAAATATGAATAACATCCCAGGCGTACTGCTATTTGAGGTACCATGAAGAACTTCAGCAAAATCTTCGATTGTTCCATTTCTGCCAAATAGTTCTCCATGCCTCTTGCTAATGTCTTCTAACTTTAGCATTGCAGGCTTAACAAAGTGCGGACCCGTTGCACGAAGATCAACATCACGTCCACTTATCCACATAATCGCCTCAAAGCGTGGGTCGTTTACTTGGGTAATTTTGTGGGCGACTGCGAGCGTTAAGTAAGTCTTCCCCACTCCACCGCTTCCATGCAATGTAATAATCGCATGATTTCTGTCAAGAAGTTTCGACTCCAGTTCTTCTTCAAGCAAATGCCGGTGTACATAGCTCCCTTTTAGAGCGGGCAGATTTCCGAATACGTTACTTTGAACCTCAATGGAATCTAAACCATGTGTTTCGCTTCTCGGAAGAGGTGTTGGGATTCTCAGAAACGCCGAAAAATCGATTTTTATTGTGGTTCCAGAAGCATAATCCACAGATTCTGCTTGCCCTGATTGATTAAACCCGCCGTTTGGGAAAAAGAATTCTTTACACTCCTTTGATGTGCTGATAAAATGAGCAGCGATGAGTTTCCGTGTCTGACCTACACAAAAATAGATACCATCTGTAGATGGGTTTAGGCCTTCAAGTTCGTCCAATTTCATATATCGAGGTTCGGCTCCTTGGAGAAATACTCCTCGGATTGGGTCCCCTTTCAGACGGCGACTTAGATGTAGCCATTGCCAAACAAACATAGGACAACTATTAATTAATGAAGATACTGCACGAATATAAGGTGCGTTAACTTTAGAAAAAAAGTCCTCTCCCACGGCCCCATGCGCTTTTGTCTTGTTGCGAATTTGAACAAAGGCGGAGAGCAATGTACGTACAGTGTCCTGTCGGGAGGATTCAAATTCAACCCCCAATTCGCTCAGAACTTCGGATGCAGCATTATGACCATCTCTATACCACTCGTCTTCGGCCCGGGTTCTTCTTCTCGTGATCCATTCAAGTGATTGGGAGAAATCCGGCCCAAAGTAGCTCGCAGTAGGAAGGGTTGTTGATAGGCGTATAGCTTGCTCCCATGAACCCAAACCGTCTGCACGGACAAGCTCATACCCCATCCGATACGCGTAATCTGGAGCTTTATCAAGGAGTCCCGCATAGAATACAGTTGCTATTGTTTTAATAGCAACTTCTGCCAGATATGATGTAATTAGGAACGTATCGGCGGAACTTTCCGGCCCTACGACATTCAGGCGAGCAGCTACTTTGGCAACCGGAGTTGGAAGAGCCTTTGGATCAATTATCATCGGGAACCTGTTTCTTGCACATTGCTTGGTTAAATGCAGAGTAGATCAATGCACACAAAGGCGCAAGGTTTATTTAAGTGCAAATTGAGTTTTGTTTCTTTTACCGCCGGGTGCCCCATCCTTTCGCGTACTTGGCGAAAGGGTGGAGACCACGAATCTCAAGCGAGCGGATAGCGAGCAGTTGGCCTTACCGCAGGTGGTCAGCCGCTGCGCTTCCGGAAGACCACCTTCAACTCCCGCCGCCAGTGTTCGGTGAGCGCGATCAGCTCCCACTCCACCTGCGGCGAAAAGTAGCGCAGCACCGGCTCGTTGGCCGGATGAATGCGCAGCGCCGGAGCGGCCAGCAGCAGACGCGGCGCGAGCGTCGAGACCTCCGCGCCGGCAAAATAACCCTGCCGCTCGAAGGCCGAAAGCAACCGCCCGCCTTCGCTGCCCGCCGAAGGCTGCCGGTCGGCATTCAGCGCCCGTACGCGAATCCAATAGTCGAGCGCTTGCAGCGGCAGATGCAAATCCTCGTCGGCCTTCAGTTCGATCACCGTCAGCCGTCCGTTGCGATCCAGCGTCAGCAGGTCCAGCAAGCCGCGGTCGCCGGTGGAGAGAGCGGGCACCTGCGAGTAGAGCAGATCCCCGCGCAGCCCTGGCAGAAGCTCCCCAATCTCCGCCCGCAGCCGCGCCTCCAGCCAACGCTCCGGCTGCATACGGAAGAGCGGGTCGGTGTGCGCGCCGTCGCCGTGGCGGCTTTGAAACAGCCGGGTAAGCAACTCGCGGCAGAGCGGCTCACTCTCCTCCGTAAGCGGCGTCTCGTTGGCCCCTGCGCCAAAGCTGATCTCGTCCTCGCGAGTAAAAGAGTTGGCAGCAAAGCCCTGCCGCACCCGCGCAAACTCCAGCCCATGCAGCAGTAGCCCAACCTCGGTCGCTGAACTGGGATGCACCTCAACTCTAGATCGAGACGCCGCCGGAACCAGCGACAGAAGGCGGTCGATTCCCTCTCGATTGCGTTCAATCGCCGCAGCGGCTGAAAATGAGTGAACCAGCCTCGAGTCCAGATTGCCTGTGTCGCGATAGTCCACCGCCGTCAGCTCTTCGCTTCGCTCATCCAGCGTATAGAGCTGAAAATCGGCGGCCGCGTGATTCAGCCATGCCATGCGCTCGGCCGTCGTTCGCCACGCGCCGGCCGGCAGAATCACCTTCAGCCCGCCAAAGTGCCTCCGCCCGTCGCCTTTCTGTCTGCAATGATCCAGCCAGAGAATCCCCAGCGTCAGAACGCCATCCACCATCGCCGCCGACTCCGTCTCTCCAACGCCGATCACCGCCTCGGCCGCCGAGCCGCGCAGCAGCCGTCCGCGCACATACGCCGGACCAAAGCTGTGCTCCAAATCCATTGCGGAACGCAAGCCATCGACCTTTGCGCCAATAAAGTGGCGGGTCAGCACGCGCTCCAGCAGACGTTGATAGTTGCGCCGGGCGGCCTCGCGCGCGGTGGGGGTGCGGCGATCGCTGGTGGGAACCAGCTCCAGCGTCTGCGGCTTGGCAGCGCCCATCCGGCGGGTGGCCACGCGCAGGCATTGCGCGCGCTCCTGCACGCCCACAACCGTGCGGATCAGGTTGCGTTCTTCACTCCACAGTTGCAGCAGGCAGCGCCCATGCTGCTCACTCACCGCATAGTGCGCCGAGCGCATATCAAAGAGCACACGCCCATCCTCCAGCAGAGCCGCCGCCGGATGATCGGCCAAATACTCTTCAATTGCCTGGGCCAGCTTTTGCGGAGTCGCAGCCTCGGCGTCAGCGGGCATCTGCCTCTACCAGCCCTGCCGTGCGCGCAGAGTAGTGATGTGCGCAACGTGGTGGCGCGAGTGCCAGTCGTACATTGACAACATCTTGGCCAGCATCTCCCGGCCCCGCTCGGGATGGTTGTACCCTCTGCGGAAATCATCCTCGGAGAGCGACTCCAGCAGCGTCACCCAGCGCGCATGAATCGCCGTGAGCATCAAGAGTGAGCTGTCGATCGGCAGCGCGTTGCCGTCCGCAAGATTCGCCCAGGCCGACTCTTTGTATGGATTGATCGTCGGCCAATCATCAGTCAGCGCCAGCTTGCAGCGCGTGTAGGCCATCGCGTGGCTGTCAGCTAGATGATGCACCACCTGGCAAACCGTCCAGCCGCCTTCGCGATACGGTGTCTTGAGCTGTTCCTCACCCAATCCCGCAACCGCCGCCTTTAAGCGTTCAGGCAGCATCTGGAGCGTGTGAATCTGCGCCGCGCGAATGCCCGGCAAGCTGCTGGCCGGAGGTGCAAAACGGCCAATCGGAAAGCGGAAGTCGTCCAGTTCAGTCATAGCTCGAACCCTTCCAATTCTATTGCAGGATAAACCGTCTGTGGGAATCTCCTAATCAAGCCAGCTTTGTAACAGGGCTAGACTTCAGTCATGCTGTAATCGGCCGGAAATGCCGGGCTTTAGCTCCTGTCACGATCTTGCTAAAAAACGAATTATCCCGTTGTTTCCCTAGACGTGATGGGGATGATTGTGATGACGATGGTGGTGCGGATACTTGTGGTTATGCTTCGAGGCAAATGCCGGCGAAGCAAAGAATACCAACAACAATACAGCAGCAAGAATCTTCTTCATGGTGAAAATGTACCACGATCCGGAGGCCAGCGGTAGCCCTGGATCGCTGGGTATCAAATCAGAAACGGGGTAAACGAAGAGCCAAGAATCGCGAAAACCGGCGTAAACTATAAAAACGATGAACATACCGGCAGCTTCCCCTCGTCCTAGTCACAAGCGTTACTTTTTTGAGAAATTCAACATCACCGAGCGCCTCCTCGAACGCTGCCTGGGCGAGGCTCTCTCTGCCGGCGGCGACTACGCCGACCTTTACTTTGAATCGGTTACGGCCACCACACTCGGCGTCGACGAGCAGATCGTCAAAACCGCTTCACAGGGCACCAGCGCTGGCTGCGGCATTCGCGTGCTCAGCGGCGAACGCACCGGCTACGCCTATACCGACAACCTCAGCCCCGCGCGCCTTCTCCACGCCGCCCGCACCGCCGCTCTGATCGCCTCCGGCCCCGCCAAGCAGCCCGTTCAGGGCTTGATGGATGCGCCAGTAGCCGACCTCTATCCGGTGCCGATGGGCGGTTACGATCTGGACCTGGCCGCGCGTCTTGAGCTGATTCTGCGCGCTGATCGCGCCGCGCGCGCCTTTGACCCGCGCATCGTCCAGGTCCGCGCCAGCTACGCCGAAGAACTCCGCCGCATCCTCATCGCCGCCTCGGATGGCGCCTTCGCCAGCGACACCCAGCCCCTCTGCAGGCTCAACGTCTTCGTCATCGCCAAAGACGGCGAAACCACCACCAAAGGTACCTCAGGCGGCGGCGGGCGCGCCGGTCTCGACCAGTTCACAGGCTCCAAAGAACCCGAACATCTGGCCCGCGAAGCCGCCCGCCAAGCCATCCAGCAGCTCACCGCCGTCCCCGCTCCGGCCGGAGAAATGGAAGTCGTTCTCGGCCCCGGCTGGCCGGGAATCCTGCTTCATGAGGCCGTCGGCCACGGACTCGAAGCCGACTTCAACCGCAAAAAGACCTCCGCTTTCACCGGCCTCATCGGCCAATCGGTTGCCAGCTCCAAAGTCACCGTCGTCGATAACGGCACCATCGCCGGCCGCCGCGGCTCCCTCAACGTCGATGACGAAGGCACCTCCACGCAAAATACCGTCCTCATCGAAAACGGCATCCTGCGCGGTTACCTCACCGACAAGCTCAGCGCCCGCCTGATGAACTCGGCCAACACGGGCAGCGGCCGCCGCGAGAGCTATCAGCACATCCCCATGCCGCGCATGACCAATACCTATATGCTGGCCGGCGAAGACGCCCCCGAAGACATTCTGCGCAGTGTCAAACACGGCCTCTACGCCGTCAACTTCGGTGGCGGCCAGGTGGACATCACCAACGGCAAATTCGTCTTCTCCGCCAGCGAGGCCTATCTGATTGAAGACGGCAAGATCACCGCCCCGGTCCGCGACGCGACGCTGATCGGCAACGGCCCCGACGCCCTCAAACACGTCTCCATGGTCGGCCACGACCTCAAGCTCGACGAAGGCATCGGCACCTGCGGCAAGGACGGCCAATCCGTCCCCGTAGGCGTAGGCATGCCCACCATCAAGCTCGACAAGATGACCGTCGGGGGAACGGGAAGGTAGTCGGCGAAAAATACTTGCGCGATTATCTCAAATATGAGATATAATAGGTCATGTCTTGGAGCGTGGAAGTACTGAATGATACGGTTCGCGCTGAGATTCGGGCACTTCCGCGGGATTTGCAGGCGCGCTTTGTCAGAACTCGGTGATCGCATACGCCAGATGGGCTTGGTTGGTCTGCGCGAACCCCACGTGAAGCATCTGGACGGCAAGCTGTGGGAGATGCGTCTGATCGGGCGCGATGGCATTGCGCGAGCGCTCTACGTGACTGCGATCGGTGAGCGAATCTTTGTGGTACGGGTATTTATCAAGAAGGTGCAAAAGACTCCGCGCGCCGAAATCGATCTGGCGCTTCAACGAGCAAAGGAGATTTTATGACCATTTCTTTCGAGGAACTCAAGGCAGAGTTGCTCTCCGACCCAGAAGTCAAACGTGAGTATGATGCACTCGCTTTCGAATTTGAATTCTCAGCTGAGTTGCTGCGGGCGCGTCTGCGTGCCGGCATCTCTCAAGCAGAACTGGCCGAACGCATGGGAACCAGCCAGTCGGCTATCGCGCGGCTGGAGAGCGGAAGAACCCTTCCCAGCGCCAAAACCCTGATCCGCTTCGCCGAAGCCACCGGCTCGAAGATAGAGTTGCGATTGTTGGCGGCATGAAAGTTCAAGCTGGACAAGATGACCGTCGGCGGCACAAGATGGTAGGCCAAGCTAGAGGGGTGCTAACTTACTAACTCGCAGCGGGTTATGTCAGTTCGACGTGTAATGTCTACCTATCTCGGATGCATAGCGCTTGCCCAGAGTAGCGGAGTTTGCCGTTAGCCAGTCGCTCAGCTGGGTTTGCCCGGTCGCAGCAGAATCCGAAATAAGCAGATTAGCCATCAGTCCTTTGAGTTCGTATCGGGTAAGCATTACGTCTGCCAGTGCCAACCCCATCACACGGGAGGCGAGAAGTGCTAACCAAGGCGGCCCGTTCAGCAGGCGCGCTCTACTATCAAGTGACTTCGCGATCAGACGTACCAACTGCTCGAATTGAAAGGTCTCAGGACCAACTGCGTCGATGGTCAGATTCTCGGCACGCTGGCTTGCCTCGACAGCAATCTGCGCGAGATCTTCAACGAAGATTGGCTGAAGGCTATATCGGCCGTCACCCGGCACGATAAACGCCGGGAGTTTTCTCAGCAAGAATGCAATGTTGTTAATCAGAATGTCTTCATTGCCAAAGATCACCGTGGGCCTCAGAATGGCATAGCTAATCTGAGATTGTCTTATCTCCTCTTCCAACAGTGCTTTGCCACGGAAGTAGGGAAGGCCTGAGTCTAAAGAAGGGTTGGTGATGCTGATATGAACGATTCGCCGGACTCCCGCCATCTTGGCCGCTTTGATAAGCGCAATTGTATTCCTGACGGCTCGGTCATGGGTTTCATCTCTTCGGTCGAAGCGCACCCAGTATGTGTTGTAGAGCGTGTGTGCGCCAGTGATCGATGATGCCATCGCGTCCGGGTTCTCAAAATTGAATGGAAACGCTTTTACCTTGTTCCCGAATTCATTCGCTCGGTTCGGACTTCCGGTCAGCGTGATGACCTTTTCTCCAGAATTGATGAGCCGTCGAGCAATGTATTTGCCCGTGTATCCAAAAGCTCCGGTAACAACATTCATGGAAATTCCTCCTACCCTTTCTTGCTCTTGCGTTTCGCCAATCGCGGAAGAAGGTTTTTTAACCCATCCGTGCGTAGCTTTTCCATTTGCAGCAAGGTCGCAACGATTCCATCCAATGTGTGAAAGAAACGCTCCATCGCCGCAAGCCTTTGCTCATAGAATCTGGCCTGATCTGAGTCCCTTTGTGGGGTTGGCAGCGAACGAACCTGCTTGAGCGTCGCGCTGACACTTGAAAGCGCTTTGTCGAACTCAGGCTTCTCCCTGCGCTCGAGGATGGTCTTCACGATCTTCCAAAACTCTGTATCCGCTTCGTAGTAGTCCTTCCGATCTCCGGTACGCAGGTGCCTATGCACCATGCCTAACTGCTGAAGGGCTCTGATATTCGTGCTGATGGCGCCCTTGGTTACGCCCACGATTGGTACAAGTTCGTCGAGCGAGAGCGGGTCTGGCGAGAGATACAGCACCGCATAGAGACCTCCCATTGCGCGGGAGAATCCCCAAAACTCGCTGATGCGGCTGAGATTCTCTATCATTTGTTCACGAGCTAAGGTTAGATCATTCATCGTTTAGTACATTCTAAATGATAAGTGAAAAATAGTGAATAAAAATTTTGTGTGCACACCGTGTCCAAAAATTCAGGCCGGGGGAATTACGAACCATCCCCCTCGAAGAGCTTGCGGCCGAATGGCTGGCCGTTCCAGAAGTCAAGCGCGAGTACGATGCCCTGGCCCCGGAGTTCGAAGCCCTCGCCAAAAAGTTGCAGGCGCGAAAGCGCGCCGCGGCGAAAGCGCCCGCCTCACGCCGCATCCTCCAGCCTGACGGTAACCCGCCGCCCCAGCGCGGACGCATCTAATTTCAAGACGATTGCAGATAATTGAATACATACGGCGCACAATCAAATTGAGGTAAACAAAATGCCCAGCGAAAATGCCATTCTGACAAAGCCGCTACCCCCTATTTTCTGTTCCAACTTCTCTTGAATCCGCCCCCCCCCCCCGGGGGGTGCGTTCTCTGTTTCTTCGCCTTGAATCTTTGCGGATCTATGCATCGCCAAATCCGGAAATTGACCGTAATAGTTGCATTGTGGAGAGATTGAAGATGCGTCACCCTGGGCGTCGCTCGAATTCGATTGACCGGCGCGGGCTCATGGCGCTACCATCCGTTACGGTCATGCTTGCAGCGCAGCTCAATTCCTTCGCGCCTCTTTGCCGCCGAAGACTGTACGCCTTGGCGCTCTCGCCCGTCTTTTTTGCTTTGGCAATCACTCCCTGCAATGCCTTTCAGCACAACGGTATGCCTCGGGGGCAGCGCCATGAGAACCACCACGAGATCTTCCAACTGGAAGAGGCTTGGCGGAATGCCGTGCTGAAGGCGGACATCTCCGCTTTGGATGCCCTGCTGGCCGACGATTACACGGCCATTACCGCCAATGGAACACTGCAATCCAAGCAGCAGACGCTGGACAACCTGCGCAGCGGAGCCACACATTTCACATCGATTGTGATCTCCGACCGCAGAGTCCGCTTCTATGGAACCACAGCGCTTGTAACTTCCAAAGCTGTAATGAGCGGCACGCATTCCGGGGTCGATCTCTCCGGTAGCTATCGGTACACGCATGTCTACGTGAAAAATGCCCAGGGCGAATGGAAGATCGTCAGCTTTGAGGCCAGCGCCATTCGCGCACCGGGCCAGAACCGGTAACCGCGAATTAACGTCACGCCCGCACTCTCGTACAATAGATCGATGCCTGAACTGCCGGAGGTCGAGACGATTGCCCGCGGCGTCGATGAACGCCTGCGCGGCGACCGCATCGTCGAAGCCTGGTTCGGCAGCCACCCGCAGCCCTTCAAGACGTCGCCGATCTCCCAGGCCAAAGGCTTAGAAGGGCGCGCGATTCTGGCGGTTCACCGCACGGGAAAGCATATCGTCTGCGAGTTGGGCCGGGTGAGCTGCCAGCAATCTTCCGAGAGTGACGGCCAATGGATTGTGCATCTTGGCATGACAGGCCGTTTACTTGTCACCACGCCAGAAGCTCCCGTGGCACTTCACACTCATGCGCGGCTCGGTCTGGCCAGTGGCCGCGAGCTTCGCTTTGTAGACCCGCGCCGCTTTGGGCGGCTGGAGTTTCGCGACCTGAGCGGATGCCCGGCCTTCCGCGCTCCCGGAGTGGATCCCCTATCCGTGACGGCAAGCGAATTCGTCCAGATATTTCGTGGCCGGCGGCTGACCATTAAATCGGCGCTACTCAACCAAAAGCTGTTGAGCGGTGTGGGGAACATCTATGCTGACGAGAGCCTTTTCCGCGCCGGAATCCGCCCTTGCCGCTTGTGTGAACGGATGACCCGTTCCGATTTCGAGTCGCTAAGGGTAGCCTTGCGCGAGGTTCTGGAGCACGCTATCCTTTTGGGCGGTTCTTCTGTGAGCGACTATGTGGACGCCGCCGGAGTGCGGGGCTTCTTTCAACTGGAGCATTGCGTCTACCAGCGCGGAGGCCTTCCTTGCCGGCGTTGTCAGACGGCGATTTGCCGCGTCGTGCTGGCTGGACGAGGAACTCATTATTGTCCCAAGTGCCAAAGATAGCAAAGTAATCTATGGATATCGGGAAGTTGTTGTATTTGGTGTCTCAAATGTTATAGACCTCCCTATATTCGAAATCCATAACCCACTGAAAATAAAGATTGCGCAGGATGGCCCCGCAATTGCTATTGATAGAATGCCAGTGATGTATAGGTGCTGGAAGTGTTAGGCCAGCCCATAGAAGAGCAGACCCCGGCAAGAGCAACCGCCAACGAAGCGGCCCTCAAAAGGGAGTAGAGGCCGGGAGTAGCTGCAGGTGGCACAGTGGAAATTGCCACTGTCCACGATTTATTTGGGAGGCCAGTGACAAGCGCGGAAGATGCGGAACGCCACTCGATCTGGGTGGCGTTTCTCGCATTTGGCAGCTGGTTGAGAGTGGCGTCTATCGAGGTTGGATTTTGGCACATCGAAAGTTACTTGCCAGCCGCAACCGTCCGCTGTACTATCGAGGAAGCCTATCAAGCGACTGACGCGAGCCCCCGATGGGGATGTGCAAGCTCGTCGCAAGCGAGGAAGCTTCGCCGTACCGATCCATTCATTGCAAACTACAGGCGGCATGGCTTCTCATAGGAAGAGCTTCACCTGAGAAAGGCGCGGCTCGCACCGAAATGATTCTGACAACCGGAGGGAGAGGTTCTCCGGCTAGAGTGTGCGTGGCGGCAAGGCTGCAATTTTTATCGTCTACCGCAGAGGCTGAATCATTGCCGCAACAAGGCGCGTTAGGTTTTTCAGGAGAACTCTGGATACAGTCGGGATCTGTGAGCGTGCTTCTGACGCAGGAAATTGTCTTCGATTGAACGGAATTTGGTTTCGATGGTTTTGAAACGGGTTCCTGTGTAGTCTTCGCCGCTTATCGTCGTATTCCCCCGTCCAGGATCAGTTGGCGGCGGGCCATGGAAGTTTAGCGCGCCTGGAGCCGCTGAACGATAAAACGCAATGCAACAAAGAGCAATCCATCAGGAAGTTCACGCATGACGACAGAATTGACGCAGCCCCAAGTCGAGTTGGGGCCAGACCCGGCCATTGGCCAGGGGCACCGCCGCCGCCGCCGCCGCCGCAAAAACAAGGGCAGCCAGGCGACAACCGCACCGGCACCGCAAATTCAGCTCCAACAGCCATCGCTCCAGGCGCCGCCGCAACCACAAGCAGCACCTCCGCCACGTCCCGCCCGGCACAAACAGGCTTCCGCACAGCCGGGGGGCCGCCAGAGTGCTCAACCCGGTCAGGGCCGTAAGAAGAAGAACTTCGTGCCCAAAAATTCTGCCCTGCCCGCGCAGCCCGGAAATGGCAATTCCGGCCAGTCGCAACGCAAGCGCAAAGGGACGCAGAAGGGGCCCAGGGAGTTTGTTGGCCCAATGGACCACAGCTATCGCACAGTGAACGGCAATGTCGCGGACGGTCCGCCTTCAACCATTCAAATCTCCAACGGAAGCCGCAATGGTGGTCAGTATCTTGAGGCCTACCAGCCCGCGCCTGTTGTCGCCGTCCGCGCAGACGCAACGCCGCGCATTTTTTGCTTCATCGAAGATCTCTTCTTTGTTGCCAAGATTCAGGAGACGGCCCGCAAGCTAGGCGTGAAGGTGGAGTTCGTCAAGGGCGATAAGGAGGTTGTGGCGCGGCTGGCAGAGTTGCCGGAAGCCGAGCGGCCCAAGTTGCTGGTCTTTGACCTGAACAACCTGAATGCCAAGCCCATCTCGCTGATTCCCAAGTTCAAGGCAAAATTCAAGAAGGCGACTTCGATCATCGGCTTTCTCAACCACCTGCAAGGCGAGTTGAAGGCCAAAGCAATCGAGGCCGGATGCGACTCGGTCATGCCTCGTTCAGCTTTCTCGCAGACGCTTCCAAATCTCCTTCGCCGCTACGGCATGGAAGAAGAAGAAGATAACACGCCGCAACCGATGTAGGAAAGGCGGGACTGGAAGACTAGGGAACTATTCTTTTAGTCCCTGCTTTTACCCCGGTGGCCAAGTCATCGGGCGTCCGCCGAGCAGATGAATGTGGAGATGGTCCACGGTCTGGCCGCCGTCTTCGCCGGTGTTGATAACCACGCGATAGCCCTTGGCTAAACCCTTTGCCCGGGCAATCTGCGCCGCAGCCCACAGCAGGTGGCCGAGCAGCGCGCGATCCCCTTCAATGCCATCGGCCAGCGACGCGATGTGTTCGCGCGGCGTTACCAGCAGATGCACTGGAGCCTTTGGATGCAGGTCCGCAAAGGCGTAGCATTGCTCATCCTGGTAAACGGCAGTTGAGGGGATGGTTCCATTAATGATTTTGCAAAAGATACAACTCATAGCGCCTCCAGTGTACAGGAACAGGACAGTCCTTGGCACAACACGCACAGAATGCCGTTCCCGTTTTGGAGACGCGTAATCTCTCGGACCAGTACGTCCGTGCTTCCGTGGCAAGGGCACAAGGGGGTTTCCCTTGCGGCTGTCCCGGATTGCTCAGCGTCTCCCGCGCCTAATGGAAGACTCTTAAGAAAGGCGAGACAAGCACTTGCCTGAATAGGAGATGGTCATGCATCAGAGCGAACATTCCCAAGCCGCGGAACTTCACAACCACGCAGCACACGCCCACGCAGTCGCCGCCTGCGGACACAGCACAGGCGATCATGTCTCAGATTCCGAATTGACCCGGCAGGCCGTTGAGCGCTCCCAAGAAGCCGCCCTGCTCTCCAGAAAGATCGCCAAGAAGGCGCCGGACTCGATAAGACTCTGATCCAAAACAACTCCCCGACGAAGATCAGCGTTCCGCCATTTAGTAAAAATTGAATATATGCCTTTCTCGACGCCGCCCCCGTCTCGGCTGGACTTACAATGGCTGCATGTCGGGCAATCGACAGGATGGTCGAGTGATGAGAAAACGGGTTCTTCTGGTTTGTGCGTTTTTGCTGAGCAGCCTGATTTGTTCCGCGCAATCGAGCAGCGTTGCCGGGGAGTGGCGCGGGATATGGACCGATCCCTCCGGGTATGTCTTCACTGCCACCTTTACTTTGGAAACTGGCTCCGGCTGCAAGGCTTGTGCGGCAACGGGCGACGGCTCTGTCCGCGGCACGATTGTCTGGACAATGCGCAAAACTCCCGCGAAAGCTCCTGCCGAAGAGGCTGCCAAAGTTGGCATGACCGCTACGGAGTCCGTCAAAGGCGAGAGAAAAGGCGAAGGGCTGCTGGTTTTGAACGGCTATAAAAAAGACGACCCCAACAGCATCTTCAGCATAGACAAGTACCGGTTGGCCATCTCTGATGACGGCATGGTCATCGGCGGCATTACGTACAATAACGGCTCCTGGACCGGACAACTGGTTGCCTTGCGCGCGGAGAACTGACGTGGGCTTTGCCAACCCCGCCCTCTGTGCTGTTAGAATTTGCGCATGGAAATCATCCAATACAACTTGCCGCCCGACCGTATTCCACTCGCCTGGTACAACCTCGCCGCCGACCTGCCTACGCCGATGGCCCCACCGCTGCATCCCGGCACCCTTCAGCCGATAGGCCCCGACGATCTGGCGCCGCTCTTTCCGATGAGCCTGATCATGCAGGAAGTCAGCCAGGAGCGGGAGATTGAAATTCCCGGCGAAGTGCGGCAGTTGTACGCGCAGTGGCGGCCATCGACACTCTTCCGCGCCCGCCGGCTGGAGAAGGCGCTCGATACGCCCGCGCACATCTACTACAAATACGAAGGCGGAAGCCCGGCCGGATCGCACAAGCTGAATACCGCCCTGCCGCAGGCTTATTACAACAAGAAGGAAGGCACCAAGCACCTCTCCACCGAGACCGGTGCCGGGCAGTGGGGTTCGGCGCTCTCCATGGCCTGCTCCTTCTTCGGTCTGGATTGCAAGGTCTACATGGTCCGTGTCAGCTACGACCAGAAGCCCTATCGCCGCGCGCTGATGGAGGCCTTCGGCGCAACCGTCACCGCCAGCCCCAGCATTGAAACCGAGTCGGGCCGCGCCATTCTCGCCGTTCATCCGGACTCGAACGGCTCGCTAGGCATTGCCATCTCCGAGGCCGTCGAAATGGCCGCCAAGGATCCCAACACCAAGTACGCGCTGGGCAGCGTGCTGAATCACGTGCTGCTGCATCAGACGGTGATCGGCTTGGAAGCCATCGAGCAGATGGCTCTGGCTGGGGATGAACCGGATGTGGTCATCGCCTGCGCGGGCGGCGGATCGAACTTCGCTGGCTTGGCGCTGCCCTACGTCGGTCGCAACCTCAAGGGCCAGAGCAAAGCGCGCATTGTCGCGGTCGAGCCGGCCGCTTGCCCCAGCCTGACTAAAGGTCATTTTGCTTACGACTTCGGCGATACCGGCCACCTGACCCCGCTGGTCAAGATGCACACCCTCGGCTCGACCTTTGTTCCCCCAGGCATTCATGCCGGTGGATTGCGCTATCACGGCATGGGGCCGTTGGTCTCGCACGTCATGGACCTGGGCCTGATCGAAGCCACCAGCGTCCAGCAGTTGGACGCCTTCGCCGCCGGGATCCAGTTTGCCCGCTCCGAGGGCATCATTCCTGCGCCGGAATCCAACCACGCCGTCGCCGCAGCCATCAACGAGGCCCTGCAAGCCAAGGCCGAGGGCAAGCAGAAGACCATCCTCTTCGGCCTCAGCGGCCACGGCCACTTCGACATGGCCTCCTACATCGCCTACCAAGCCGGCAAGCTCGAAAACTACGAGTACCCGGAGGAAGAGATCGCCATGGCCCTCGCCGGCCTGCCGTCGGTGGGGTAGGTTTTACTTACTAGCGCCCCAGGTCTCTGAATAGAGGCCTGGGGTCCGGCACACGACTTAGAAATATGTTGACACTCTTCAAATTTTAGCCTTATATTCTTATCTAATCGTTCCGACTTGCTGCATGGAGTGTCAGGAATGCTTCCCCAAATATTCAGAAAAATCACAACTTGGATTCCCATTCTTCGCCCAAAACCGCAGGTATTGGGGACTAAAAGTCCTGCCTTCGCGGAGGTCACTATGAACGATACACCAGTCGATCCTGATAAACTCATAACACAGTAAAGAATCAATGATATAGGGCGAATTTCGTGGTAAAATATTCTCAGAAGTTGTTCAAAACACAGCAATTTCCGGGGAAATCATGCGCCCTAAGAGTGAGTCCAGACACCCGCAACGTGAGCTGTTCCAGATCGATCTGGAGCAGTTGATTGACCTCACGCATCCGTTGGCAGTACTTGCGCAGAAGATTGATTGGAAACAGTTCGATCTTCTGTTAGGCGGCAGTTATCATCCCACCCAGGGAGCCCCCGGTACGCCGACGCGTCTGATGGTGGCGTTGCACTTTTTGAAATATCAAACCGATCTGAGCGATGAAGATGTGGTCGCGGGGTGGGTCGAGAATCCCTATTGGCAGCACTTCAGCGGCATGCGATATTTTCAGCATTCGATGCCGATCGATCCCTCCAGCATGACGCGTTGGCGCAAGCGTCTGGGCGAAACCGGAGCCGAACAGATGCTGCGCGAGACCCTTGCAGCTGGCATGCGCATGAAGGTGATCCGCCCGGCGGAGTTACAACGTGTCAACGTGGATACCACGGTACAGACCAAGGCCATTCGCTTCCCGACCGATGCGCGTTTGTATCATCGCTGTCGCGAGAGGCTGGTGAAAGAAGCACGTGCCGAAGGTCTCGAAATCAAGCAGAGTTATCAGCACGTGGGCAAGCGTCTGTTGATGCAATCCAGCCGCTACGCTCATGCCCGGCAGATGAAGCGTGCCCGCGCTTGTACGCGCCAGTTAAGGACTCAACTGGGCCGGGTGCTGCGCGAGATAGATCGTCAAGTTACAGAACCCTCGCGCAAGTTATCCGGTCTGCTGGAAACAGCGCGTCGCATTCATAGCCAGCAGAGGCACGACAAGAACAAGGTGTACAGCGTTCACGAGCCTGAAGCCGAGTGCATCGCCAAAGGAAAAGCGGGTAAGCCGTATGAGTTCGGCAACAAGGTCAGCGTCGCGGTCAGCAGCCGGGGCGGATGGTTCGTCGGGGCCAAGAGCTTGACTGGCAATCCCTACGATGGCCACACGCTAGCCGAGCAGATGAAACAAGTTAATAACTTGATCGGCGACATAGTTAGAGAAGTGCATGTGGACATGGGCTATCGCGGCCACGACTATGTGGGCAATGCCACGATCTATGTGGACAAACGACGGCGAGGCCGAACGCCAAAGACGCTCTGGAAAAGAATGAAACGCAGAGCGGCTGTCGAACCTAGCATCGGACATCTGAAGAACGAACACCGGTTAGAACGTAACCGGCTGAAGGGCGCTGCCGGAGATGCGATCAACGCCATCCTCTCGGCCGCGGCGATGAACTTCCACAAGTTGCTGAGAGCCTGTGAGGGCAAACTTGTCGCCCAAACCAGGGCTATTCTGGGCCGACTCCTGTACCAATCGACCTTCACCAGCTTCCTGATCGTCGTGCCATCTGCCTGAAATCGGCTTTTTCAGGATCGACTACACCAGCATCAAATAGTCCCGCGCCAACTGCTACTCCGGCAGGCTGCGCGAATGGGGAAAGCGTCGCCATCCTCGTAATCCACGGCATTGGCGAACAACGCCCCTACGAAACTCTGGACCATTTCGCGCGCGGTCTTGTTTCAGCGTTGCCTACAAATGGCGGAAGCTGGAAGATTGAACCCGAGCTCGAAACCGTCTCCGATCCCTTGCAAATCCAGAAGGATTGGACACGCGCATCGTTGTGCCTCACACCACTTGCGGCGAATGGAAACCAAACCAATCGTAAGATTTCAAATATCTGCGTCAAAGATATATCACTTTTTGAATATTATTGGGCTCCGATCACCGAAGACAAAATTACGTACTCCGGTTCGATTCGCTTTCTGATCGCGGCTGCAATGAAGCCGCTGCAATACCTGGCTGCTAACGTCCAGGCTATTCAAGCGGCCGGGCCCGGTAAAAAAGAATCTCAGGTCAAGATATTCTCGAAGGAAGTACTACGTATTCTGTTACTCTTCGGGCCGCTCATCGTTGCCCTTGGTGGGCTGCTAGCGCTGCTTCAGTCGGCACCCGGCGAGTTGATGAAACTGCTTAATCCTCCTAGTCTTCTGAGCGGTATCGCACGAGCCATCATTCTTGTCATTGCGGTACTTCGCCTGCTTTACCTTTGGAGCTTTGGCAGCTTTCTTCTTGATGCGTGGGGTAAGAAAACGGGCTGGCGCGCCAAAACAAGCAACCGAGGCATAGCAGTATTCTTGTCTTTACTTTGGTTGGCTCTCCCGTTTGTGTTCGAAGTTCCATGGAAGCTCCTACAAAGATATATGAACCTCCTACCTGCATCTATATCGCAGAACCCAACATCATTCGATGGATGGGTATCAAAGTTGCTCTTCCTCGATTCCCAACTCACCCATCCGCTTTTGATCACAATCAGCCTAGGCGCGGTTCTGTTGGCCCGCTGGATCCTCATCCACTATGTTGGAGACGTGGCTGTCTACGTGAATATCGATGAGAGAACCAAGAATTTTGCCGCTAGATCTCAGATCCTTGATGAATGTACTTCAACGCTGATCAACATCCTGCACCAAACCATACCCACTGCCCAGAATTTCCCTCGGTTTAACCGTATCATTGTGGCAGGTCACTCATTGGGGAGCGTGATCGCTTACGACTCTTTAAATCAACTGCTCAATCGCGCCCGCGTGAATGTGTTCGGCACTCCCGGTCCAAACCATGTTCATGCACAATTAGATCTTTCTCGCTTGACCGGCCTTGTCACTTTCGGTTCGCCGCTTAACAAAATTTATTATTTCTTTCGTGAGCAGGTTAGCGCGAAACAAACCTACCGTCGGCAGTTGGTCGGTCTTCTCAACTCTTTTCGAATCAAAACCGGTATTATTGATCCTAGTATTCCGGCTACGGAGAAGCTGTCCAATCTGAATCCACTACCACCAGCCTGGCTTGCAGCGGATACCTGGTTAAACTACAAATTCACCTGGATCAATGCTTGGTCGCTACTTGATCCGGTTAGCGGCAAGCTGCTTTTTTACGATTTGCAAGCGCAGAAAAGCTTTCCTTACCGAGTGCCGGTGCTCGCGCACATGAGCTATTGGGATGATCCATCTTTTTATCAATTTGTAATTAGTGGATTGTTATGACACCTATTCAAGTTGGGGGGCATCCTTGATCCGCGCAACCACTGAGGGTACCCCATCCTTTCGCGCACTTTCCACCCCAACGCACAAAGATCGTGCGTCGGGGACCCCGGTTGGCAAAAGGGTGGGCGGCCACGAACCCCAACCCGCCGCTTTGTATCAGGGCATGACTTCAGTCGTGCCGAAATCAGGCCCAAAGAAAGTCCGGGCTTTAGCCCCTGCAAAATCTCTTCCGGCATGTTGGCAGGTGGCGCATCCTTGATCCGCTCAACCACTGCGGGTACCCCATCCTTTCGCGCACTTTCCACCCCAACGCACAAAGACCGTGCGTCGGGGACCCCGGTTGGCAAAAGGGTAGGCGACCACGAACCCCAACCCGCGCTTTTTTGTTTCAGAACTTTGCCGATAATAATCACCCGTTCGTGCAGACTATGGAAAGAGGAACGGCAAGGAAAAGGAAGAAAGCCTCGTCCTCGGCAAAGTTCACAACCAAAAAGATACCTACCCCCCCCCGGGGGGTCGTTCTCTTTCTCTTCGCTTTTACAGATATTCTAAGGACAGAGGAATTGCTCTTTCCTTCACGCGATTGCGCTAACCTCCAAAGCAAGAGCAACAAAATTTCCGCGACGGAGTCTTTAGAATAGGAAACAGGGAACAGAGAAGCCCGCCTTTGGCGGATAAAGCTGCAACTGATCCCTGATCTCTGACCCCTGACGAGGTACGCTATGAAATTGCGCCGGGTTCTATTGATTGTTTTTCTGGTGGGTGGATTTGTGTTTCTCACTACGCATCTTCCTTCCAGATTGGATCGCTTCTCCGTTGGCCATCTCTTTCATGTCAGCGGCTCCGGCTCCGGTCTCCAACTGACCGAGGCCGAGGCCGCGCCTGCCTACGATACCGAGGAGCAGAACAACATCTCCGTCTATAAGCGCCTGCTGCCCTCGGTGGTCAATATCACCTCCAAGTCGCTGGTGTACAACTTCTTCTTTGAGCCGGTGCCACAGCAGGGCCAAGGGTCGGGCTTCATTCTGGACAAGGCCGGCCACATCCTCACCAACTTTCACGTCATCGCCGGCGCCAACCGAGGCATCGAGGTGAAGCTCAACAACAAGCACGCGCCGTACAAAGCCAAGGTGATTGGCACAGACAAGTCGCACGACCTAGCGCTACTGCAGATCGACGCGCCTGACTTGCAGCCAGTCACGCTGGCCGACTCGCGCGATCTGGCCGTGGGCCAGAAGGTTTACGCCATCGGCAACCCCTTCGGCCTCAGCGGCACCATGACGAGGGGCATCATCAGCTCCATTCGTACCATCGGCGGCTCCGAGGGCGCGCCCATTGAAGACGCCATCCAGACCGACGCCGCGATCAATCCCGGCAACTCCGGCGGCCCGCTGCTCAACTCGCGCGGTGAGGTCATCGGCATCAACACCATGATCGCCTCCAACGGCGCTGACCAAAGCTCCGGCATCGGCTTCGCCATTCCCATCAATACAGCCAAGGCGGTGCTGGCCGATCTGACCCGTTACGGGCGCGTCAAGCGGCCCTCGCTGGGCATTGTTTCCTATGCGATTGGTCCTGATCTGGCTCAGCAGATGGGCCTGGCCGCTGACCAGGGAATTTTGATCCAGAAAGTCATCCCCGGAGGCGCGGCGGAGCAGGCTGGCCTGCGCGGCGGCAACCAGCAGGCCTATGTCGGATACACGCCGATCCTGCTGGGCGGCGATCTCATCGTAGCGATCGACGGCCACGAGGTCACCGATCCCCAAGAGATCAACACAATTATGGAAAAGCACCAGGCGGGCGACACCGTCAGCGTCACTTTTTATCGCGGCCACAAGCAAATCACGCTCAAATTGATCGCCGGAGAGGCCCAAGATAGCAATCAATAAGCAGCGGATTGCAACCAGAAGTCTTCTTCAGAATAATCAAAACGGAATGGGCCGCATCTGAACAGACGTGGCCCATTCCGTTGAAATCCAAAATCTGCTTAAGCGGTAAAGAATGGTCGGGACGGGCAGATTTGAACTGCCGACCCCTCGCACCCCAAGCGAGTGCTCTACCAGGCTGAGCCACGTCCCGACGCTATTGAGCCAACTCACACGGAGCCGGCATTGGGGTCTCCCTCAGTTTACACGAGGCCAGCCTGATGTGCTTGCGCCGGAGGGAGAATCTTCCAGGAATTGCAAAGATTGGCAATTCGCGCAGATGCCTGACCCTTCTCTCTCAGTGCGATGGAGGAATGTACTGCTCGGGCATTCCCAAACCTTCGCCAAAGAAGAACTGTTCCATCTGCTCGACCAGGAAGTTCTGCGCCTGCGGGGTCCATGGTTGCAGGCGGTACTCATTCAGCAGCATCTTCTGCCGCTCGACCCACTCGCCCCAAGCTGCCTGAGAAACATTCTTGAAAACCTTCTGGCCGAACTCCGAGTCGAATGGAGGCTCCTCAAGCCCCTCCATCTCCTTCTTGTAACGAACGCAAAAAACCGTGTGTGCCATTCTTAATGCTCCTGGTCCCATTGTATTGGATTAGTCGCGGTCTGGCTGGGAAGTTGATTAACAACGAGAGTATTGGCTTGAGCAATTCTGACCGGACGGATTCTGGTTGCGCGGCTCACAATCTCATCTGCGCTCTCTTGGGACTGCCAACAGCCGAGCGAGCAATCAAGTCCCCAAAGGAGCTACCATGTCCGATTCGAATCCAACCGGTCTCTCTGACAACGCCGCCGGCGGCCTTGCCTATCTCACCATTATTCCGGCAATTGTCTTCCTGATCGTCGCGCCCTTCAAGAACAGCTCGTTTGTCCGCTTCCACGCTTGGCAGTCGATCTTTGTCTATGTTGCATGGGCGGTGGTACATATTATGGTGGAAATCATACAAAACATAGTTCCAGCCGTTGTCTTTTTCACTTTGCCGCTATGGGAATTGGTAGGTTTGACCTTTTTTGTCGTTCTGGTCATCGTCTTCGTGAGTGCCTTCAATGGCAAACGCATCCTGCTGCCGATCGTCGGCGGTCTGGCGGAGAAACAAGCTAACCGGTAACTGGTTCCACAGCCAAGGCGAACGCAGGGCAGCCACCATATGGAGGCCGTTTGCACATTTGAGCCTCCCATTGGATGAATTTCGTCTTAGGGTAACCACCCGCGTTCGCTCGCTGAGATTCTGCTTGACAATTGCATTGCGCAAGCGCTCTTCTAATCCCGTCTCACAACTCTGCGTTTCAAGCGCGGCTAACCAGATCTTTCTGGGTTCGCTGAGTCTGGCCAGCGGAGGAGTACACGTTTCAGCATTCCACTCTCGCATACGAAAGGATCACCCATGTCCGAAACGAAACAAGTTGGCTTCTCTGACAAAGCAGCAGGCGCGATCGCCTATATCACGGTTTTCCCGGCCATCGCCTTCCTGATCCTTGTCCCTTACAAGAAGAATCTCTTTGTACGCTTTCACGCCTGGCAATCCATCTTCCTCTTCTTTGTTGCGGTGACCATCAGCTATCTGCTGAACCTGTTTGTTGACGGGGGCAGTATCACTTCAGGAAAGATCGTTTTGCAGGGAAGTGTGCTGATCGTGTACTTCTGGGTCGTTGTGTGGATTTTTTGTGCCCTCAGCGCCTTGGGGGGCCTGAGCCTTAAGCTGCCAATCATTGGCAAACTTGCCGAAAGACAGGCCAATGGGTAGGCTACCGGGAGGCTTCAGAACAAGCGGTTTGTTCCGGCCTTCTTCCTCGAATGAGTTATTTCGCTGCTGACTGCTTTTCCAGATTATGACGCGGTATGTGTGCAGGGCGGAAGCAAACAATAGCAAAATGGGCAAGCCGCGCTGTGGGTTGGATTCCTTCAGCACCGCTTGCCTTTTTTGCCCAACTTCTTTGGTGGCTTGAATTTGGGCCGTCGAATCTCTCCGCGCTTGCTCTTCTTCTGCTTGGGTGGGGCGCCTTTCTTGCCGGTCCGTTGGATTTCTTCTTCCACAATTGAGAATTGCAGCTTGCGCTCCTGCGCCAGGATGCGATCCAGGATCACCTGCACGTGATCTCCCGCCCGAAATCGACGCCCGTTGTGCTCGCCGATGATCTCATGTGTGTTCTCCCGCCAGATATAGCGGTCAGCGCGCAGACTGTCGATCGGCACCAAACCCTCGACAAACAAGTCCGTCAGTTCGACAAAGAGTCCGTACTTGGCCGGATTCAGCACCAGCGCGGCAAACTCCTCGCCGACTCGGTTTTGCATGAAGCGCACCTTCTTCCACTCGACCAGCTCACGTTCCGCTTCGGCGGCGCGACGCTCTGTCTGGCTAGTCTCCTCGGCAATCTGCGCAAGCTCCGGCTCAGAGATAGGTGGCTCTTTTATTTGTGGATTCCGAGCTCTCAAAATCGGGACCTGAGACACACGATATTTATGGCTGGATGAAAGGCCTTCGTTGTGATGCGTCCAGGGCGAGCTATGCCGTCCCTCGGCCACCACTCCATCGCCGCTCACGCCCTCCCGCAGCAGCGCTTTCACGATGCGATGGATAATCAAGTCCGGGTAACGGCGGATGGGCGACGTAAAGTGCGTGTATGTGGGTGCGGCGAGTGCGAAGTGCCCTTCGTTTCTCTCCGAATAGCGCGCCTGCCGCAGGGAGCGCAACATCAGGTAGCTCAAGATTCGCTCTTCGGGTTTGCCCTCAATGCGGGCTGCCAGCTTCTGGTACATCCGTGGGGTGACGGGAATGTCTTCGGCAACTTCATGGGTGTGAACGCTTCGGCCGGTGCGGCGGGCAGCGCGCCGGTCACTCTTCATTTGCATGCGCTTGACCGGCAGCGCGCCCAGCCCTAGCGTGTAGCCAAAACTAGCGGCCAGCTCCTCGAATTGGACGACTCTGCGAGGCTCCGGCTTCTCATGGATGCGATAAAGAGACGGCACGCCCAAGTCTTCCAGCCAGGTGGCTACGCATTCATTGGCGGCCAACATAAATTCTTCGATCAGCCGGTTAGCCCAGGTGCGTTCGGATTTCGTTACTCCGCGCATTTGGCCCTGCTCGTCGAATTCGATCACCGGCTCGGGCAGATCAAAGTCGATGCTGCCGCGCTCCTCGCGCCGTTGGTTCATCAGGCCAGCCAGCGTGCGCATCCGCTCGAAGTTGGGAACAAGGTTGGCGTAGCGTGTGCGCGTCTCCGCGTCGCCCTCTAGAATCGCGTGGATCTCGTTGTAGGTCATCCGCGCAGCCGAGCGGATCACGCCTTCAACAATCTCATAACTCGTGATGCGCCCTGCGGCGTCCAACTGCATGAGGCAGCTCAGCACCAGCCGGTCTTCACCGGGGCGCAGGCTGCAAATGTTAGTAGATAGCTCCTGCGGCAGCATGGGAATCGCGCGATCTGGAAAATAGACGCTGGTGCCGCGCAGCCGCGCCTCCAAGTCCAAATCAGTCGACGCGCGAACGTACTCGGCCACATCGGCGATGTGGACGTGCAACTCGTAGCCACCATCGGTGCGCTCGTTCACCAAAACCGCATCGTCAAAATCGCGCGCTGTTTCGCCGTCGATGGTGACGATGGGCAGGCCGCGGAAATCCTGCCGCTGTGCCATCTCGTCCTCGTCGATGAGTGCCACGGCCCGTGCCTCAGCCAGGACATTCTCCGGGAAGATGTGCGGCAACTGGTGCTTGCGAATCATCATCTCGACATCGACGCCGAAGTCATCCGGCGAGCCGAGCACCTCGATAACCCGGCCCACGGGCGGCCGTGTTGGCGTCGGCCAACTGGTGATCTCGACATCGACGACCAGCCCCTCCATACTTTCGTAAGCGGGAACAGATAAGGCTTCGCCACCCAACACCCGATGGGGCGAAGCGGTATCTTGAACCGCCGGAATCTCCTTGCCAATTGGAATCAGAATCTGTTGCGTCATCCGCTCGTCAAAGGGAACGACGATGTTTCCCAGCGAGCGATCCGACCGTGCGTAATGAAAAATTCCCACCACCGTCGGGTTGCGGCGTTCGAGCACGCGCACAATGCGGCCCGTGCGGCGGCCATCGGCCTTGGGCGGCTCAACCTCTACAAGCACTTGGTCGCCCTGCATCGCCCCGTTGATCTCGTTGGGAGGAATGAAGATATCCTCTTCGCCTACGGCTTGCCGAGCGTTGGGACGCACAAAGCCGTAGCCGTCGCGATGCAGATCGAGCCGCCCAGCGGCCAGATTGTCGCGCACGCCGCCCACGCCAAGCGGTCTGGGAATGCTCCAGTGCTCACGGTCCAGTTTGACCAGAGCGCCGCGCGCGGTCAGCCGGGCGAGCTGCTCCAAAAGTAGCCGCCGCTCCCGCCCGCCGCCGAGCGAGAGTTCCCGCACAAGCTGCTTGTAGCCAGCCTTTTGGCCAGCCGAACGGGCAATCCGCGCCAAAAGATCCTTATCGGTCATTCTCTAAGAGTAGGGCATTATGAACCCTTTTACGATGTTTATTGACCGATAAATGGTCTTGGGAGTGGGCTGACAACCATCACGCCGACAATGCGGGTGACGGCTACTACCGAGACTGAAAATTCCCGCGAGGACTTCTTCAAGAGGTCAGCAAGCATAAAATTGGGAATGACCGTAAAGGCAAATTATTGATAAACAAGAGGATAAAAAATATTCAGAATATGAGTGTCTTTTGCGCACATTTTATGATTCATGTGTGCTATATTTATTTTAGATTATGTGAGTGGTTCGGACTCAATATTCCAACCCCACATCCAAAACATCAAGGAGGTACTCTCTCATGGCAATTACTCGTTGGGACCCTTATCGGGAAGTCGTAGCTTTGCAGAATCGCGTCAACTCCCTCTTCCGCGACATGAACGGAGGAGACGATCCGGTGGCCGCGTCCAGCTTTGTGCCGGCGGTGGACATCTATGAAGACCCGCAGAAGGTGATGCTCAAGCTGGAAGTTCCGGGCATCGACCAGAAGGACCTGGACGTGCGTGTGGAGAACCATACGCTGACCGTCAAGGGCGAGCGCAAATTCGAGGCCGAGGAGAAGGAAGAGAACTTCCATCGCATCGAGCGGCGCTATGGCAGCTTCTATCGCGCCTTCACGCTGCCCAGTACAGTCGATACAGAGAACGTCTCGGCCAGCTACAATGCGGGTGTGCTCAAGTTGGAGCTGAAGAAGAAGGCCGAGGCCCAGCCGAAACAGATCGAAATCAAAGTGGCGGCGTAAAAGCAGGTGACAGGTTATAGATGACAGATGACAGCCAATGTTGAACTGCGCTTGGCCGTGAAAGCCATCCGTCCGATGTTATCTGCGGTCTGTCATCTGTAACCTGTAACCTGTCATCTGAGGTAAAAATGGCGATTCGTTGGGAGAAGTTGACGGTCAAGTCGCAGCAGGCGATGGAGCAAGCGCAGGGGCGCGCGGCCACTCTGGGAAATCCAGAAGTTCTGCCGGTACACTTGCTGCTGGCGCTGATTGAGGACAGAGAGGGGGTGATTCCCTCGGTACTGGAAAAGATCGGCGTGCCGACCGAGCGGCTGGAGCATGAGCTGCACCAGATCGAGGAGAAGCTGCCTCGCGTGGCGGGTGCGGCGAGCCAGCCGGGGGTGAGCGCGTCGCTCAACAAAGTCCTCGACCAGGCCTTCCGCGAGGCCTCGAACTTCAAAGACGAATACGTTTCGACGGAGCACTTGCTGCTGGGCGCGGCGCACGGGAAGGGCGAGCCGTCGCGGGAGGCGCTGGTTGCCTTGGGCGCGACGCACGATGCGATCCTCAAGGCGCTGACGGCGGTGCGTGGAACCCAGCGGGTGACCGATCAGAATCCAGAGGGAAAATTTCAGGCGCTGGAGAAGTACGCAAAGGATCTCACAGAACTGGCGCGGCGAGGCAAGCTGGACCCGGTGATTGGGCGCGACGAGGAGATTCGGCGCGTGATTCAGGTGCTGAGCCGGCGGACGAAGAACAATCCGGTGCTGATTGGCGAACCGGGCGTAGGCAAGACGGCGATTGTCGAGGGTCTGGCGCGGCGTATTGTTTCGGGCGATGTGCCGGAAAGTTTGAAGGACAAACGGGTTATCTCGCTGGACCTAGGTTCGATGCTGGCCGGGGCCAAGTTTCGCGGCGAGTTCGAGGAGCGGCTGAAGGCGGTACTCAAGGAGATTGAAGAATCGAACGGCGAGATTGTGCTCTTCATCGACGAACTGCACACGCTGGTGGGTGCCGGGGCTGCCGAGGGGGCGATTGACGCCAGCAATATGCTCAAGCCGGCCTTGGCGAGGGGCGAGCTGCGCGCAATCGGCGCGACGACTCTGAATGAATATCGCAAGTATATTGAGAAAGATACGGCGCTGGAACGGCGCTTCCAGATTGTTTACGTCGGCGAGCCGAATGTCGAAGATACGATTGCGATTCTGCGTGGACTGAAGGAGCGCTACGAGGCGCATCACAATGTGCGCATCAAGGACGCGGCGATTGTGGCGGCGGCGACGCTTTCGCATCGCTACATCAGCGACCGCTTTCTGCCCGACAAGGCGATTGACCTGGTGGACGAAGCGGCGGCGAGTCTGGCGATTCAGATTGGTTCGGTTCCGACGGAGATCGACCAGCTTGAGCGCGAGGCGACCTCGCTGGAGATTGAGCGGGCGGCGCTGAAGCGCGAGACGGATGCCAACAGCCGGGAGCGCCGGGATGCGGTGGAACTGGAGCTGGGCGCGCTGAAGGAAAGGATTACCGCGCTGCGGGCGCGCTGGACCAAGGAACGCGAAGCAAGCACGCGCATTACCGATGTAAAGAAGAAGATCGAGGCGCTGCGCTTTGAGATGGAAGAACAGACGCGCAAGGGCCAGCTTGAACGCGCCGCGCAAATTCAATACGGCGAACTGCCGAAGCTGGAAGCCGAACAAAAGCAGTTGAGCGCCGCGCAGGACGGGAACGCGGGCGTGGCGCGAATGCTGAAGGACGAGGTGGATGAGGAAGACATCGCCGGGATCGTCAGCAAATGGACTGGGATTCCGGTCTCGCGGATGTTGGAAGGTGAAGTAAAGAAACTGGTTCAGATGGAGACGCGGCTCCGCGAACGGGTGATTGGGCAGGACGCGTCGCTGACCATTGTGGCCAATGCAATTCGCCGCTCACGTGCCGGCTTGTCCGATCCGAAGCGGCCCATCGGCAGCTTTATTTTCCTGGGGCCGACGGGCGTTGGCAAGACGGAGACGGCCCGGGCGTTGGCCGAGTTCCTCTTCGACGACGAGCAGGCGATGGTGCGCATCGACATGAGCGAGTATATGGAGAAGCACGCCGTGGCGCGGCTGATTGGCGCGCCGCCGGGCTACGTGGGCTACGACGAGGGCGGCCAACTGACCGAGGCCGTGCGGCGGCGGCCCTACGCGGTGATTCTCTTTGACGAGATCGAGAAGGCGCATCCGGATGTCTTCAATATTCTGTTGCAGGTGATGGACGACGGGCGGTTGACCGACGCCAAGGGCCGGACGGTGGATTTCAAAAACACCATACTGATTATGACCTCGAATTTGGGCGCGAATCTGCTGATCGGCGACACGCTGAAGACCGATCATGACTACGAGATGGCCAGCGAGTCGGTGATGCGTGTCTTGCGGGAGCACTTCCGGCCAGAGTTTTTGAATCGCGTGGACGATACTGTGATCTTCAGGCCGCTCGGCACGGCGCAAATGAGCCAGATTCTGGATCTGCGGCTGGCCGAGGTGGACAAACTTTTAGTGGAGCGGCAGATTTCGCTGGAACTAACCGAGCCAGCGCGGCAGTTGATTCTGGCGGCGGGTTCCGACGCCGCCTATGGAGCGCGACCGCTCAAGCGTGCCTTGCAGCGTATGATTCAAGATCCGTTGGCGATCAAGATTCTGAACGGCGAGGTGCTGCATGGCTCCCATGTGCGGATCGGCGTGGACCGGCTCACGAACAAGCTGAGCTTTGAGCCAATGAGCCGGGAGGCGATGGCGTAGAAAACTTCGCGTGAATGGAATCGTCCGGGCTGTGTTTGAATCGAATCAGATGGATTGGAGAAATCAGGATGGTAAATTTGCGGCTTCCCCCTGAAGAGCGCAACCTGACCCCGGATGAGGTGGAGGCGCTGGACAAGCGGCGCGAGCTGGGCCACGCACTGCTGGTAATTGCTTGGCAGTTTGTGGTGATCGCGGCGATTCTGCTGCTGTGGGTGGGTCAGGATTTGACTTGGTCGCCGGGCTGGATACATCCGATGGCCTACTATTTTGCTCTGGTTCTGCTCATTATCGCTGTCTGCGGCGGCGTGGGCGCGTATCTTCGCCGGGGTACGCCGCGCCTGGACTGAGAGCCGACCTGCCAAGCTGTAGCGCCAGCCTATTGGCTGGCTGTAGCGTGGACCTCTCCTGGTCCACGCATATTTCTTTTAGCGCGGAGAGGCAACGATAGCGATGTTGGCCTCGGCAGCTTTTTGGATGAGGGCCTCACGGTCAAAGATTAGCGTCCGCCCGGCCTCCACCGAGAGGCAGCTGGCTCCGGCGCGGATCATCGCCTCAATCGTCGCTTCGCCGATCACCGGCACATCGAAGCGCATATCCTGATTAGGCTTGGCGATCTTGACCACCGTCAGACGGCGTTCGAGGGTTGAGACATCTTCTTCCCCCGATGCGGAAACTTCCGCGTCGGCATCCAAAGACTTCATTAAAAGCCCGGCGCGCTCGATGGCGGCGTCGGTGCCTTCCATTGCTTCGACGGCGACACAAGCTTGCGCGGCGACGACCACCGTTTGGCCGATGTCGAACCCGGCAACGGCGCGGGCGACGCTCAGGCCATAGTCGATATTTTTCTGCTCTTCCTCGTCCGGGGCACGCGGAGTAAGAACGCCCTCGGCAGCGAGCAGCGGCTCCAGGAAGGCCGTCGAGCTAATCAGCTCAATACCCTCGTCGCCCAACACTTTGGCCACCGCGCCCAGCAGCATATCGGTATTGCGCGTGCGCAGATTCAGCAGCAGCTTGGCCAACCGCCAATCGGGGCGGATCGAGGAAAAGATCTGTTTATGCTTGACCTGCCCGGCCATCACGGCCTTGGAGACGCCTTCTTTGCGAAAGGTCTCAATAAGGCGGGAAAGCTCACCCAGCGAAAGCCAATAGACGGTGAGGCGGTCGTCCTCGGCGGCGCGGCGGTCGATCTCCGGGTCGGTCTCCTCGAGGATGGCAGCAACGACGACGGCCAGGCCCTGCGCCCGCGCCGCGTCGAGCAGCAGAAACGGAAAGCGACCGTTACCGGCGATGAGGCCGAGTTTCACCGCAGCACCCATTCGCCAGCGCGCTTGATCTCCCGATACATCGCGTCGGGCGCGAGGTCGATCTCGCCGGGCCATGTTACCGCGCCCTCTTCCACCCGCGCCTGTCGAAAAATCTCCGGCTTCTTCAACGCCTCGAAGACTCCGCTGAAGTGGCTGGATTCAAAGCGCACCTTGCCCTCCGTGCCGTCCTTGAATAAAACGGACAGTTCCAGCGGCGAAACCGGCTTTACTGAAACCACATCCCAATGCATAGCATTACTCCTGGGGGTAAATTTCGACCGTCCCGACGGGACGGGGCGGCTGGGCTGGGGCTGCTTTCCCAGGGTTCCGCTGCGCTCCACCCTGGGCTATTCTCGTTCTCTCCCTCCGGGAGAGGTGACTGCAACATCAATCGAAAGTGTATTTTCCCCTCCAGCACCGTTCACATTATTTCTCTTTCTCAAAATACACACCGTCTGTTTTGTTCTTATCGAGTGCAGGTTCCATTTTCTTCCAAGTTGTAATCACCTTGTCCTTCTGTGAAGATAATTCAAACAACACATCACCTGATTTAAAAGCGTCATCGAATAATCCTGCTTCACGAATTTTCAGAAAAACAATCTTTATACCATGATTGGTCAAGGCTACGCTGCCTCTGATATGAGAATCTGTTTGAAATCCTTCCACATCGATATCTGCAATCGTCCTGTTTACAACCTTTGAAATGTTCACCTTGTATTGAATGCAATTCGCACCAGCCCCTTCGAGCATAGGCCAACATTCATGAAACTCCCAGCGTCCAAGCCACGGTTCCAATTGCGATTGAATGGCGGCGGGAAACGATTCGTCTCTGCCCCAACCGAAGGCAACAGATACTTGACCACTAGCTGCTATTGGCTTGCCATCTTTCACGAATGGACGATAAATCCATTGTTTGACGCAATCGATAGAAGCCTGCGAGAGCATTGGATGGCCGCTTACCACCTGGATTGATTCGACCTTGCCAGTCGCGTTAACTTGAACCTGCAACACAACTTTGCCTTGGAGTGTAGACGCTTTGAAGAGTGGAGGATATATACAAGCGACACGATAAGCAACGTGCTGATCGAGTGTAGTCGCGTCTACGGAGATGACCTCTTGAGCGGCGGTACAAAACGTTATCGCGAGAGACGCAAAAACGAAAATCAGGAATCTTCGAAAGTGCATGAAGCCTCCATATAGGTGCTTACTTGATCACCCCGCGCGCGCTGCGTTCGATGAAGCTGACCAGCAGGGCCACGTCCTCGCCCTCCAGCTCGCGCATCTTTTCGAGGGCCTGGGTAGTGTTCAGCTTGGAGACAAGCAGCAGGCGGAAGGCTTTTTGGATCAGCCGGATGCGCTCCGGGCTGAAGCCGCGGCGTTCCAGGCCCATGCTGTTCGCGCCGAAGGCCTTGTTCTCGCGGCGGGCGGAGGTTTTGGAGAAGGGCAGCACGTCCTGTGTGACGATGGTCCCGCCGCCGATAAAAGCGTGCTTGCCGACCGTGCAGAATTGGTGGACCGGGCAGAATGCGCCGACCGTCGAGTAGTCCTCAATCGTCACATGGCCGGCCAGCGTGGCGCAGTTGGCCAGGATGCAATGGCTGCCCACCTGGCTATCATGGCCGATGTGGACGCCGGCCATCAGCAGGCAATCCGAACCAAGGCGCGTTACGCCGCCGCCGCCCACCGTTCCCCGGCTGATGGTCACGTTCTCGCGAATGGTGTTGCCGTCGCCGATCTCTAGCTGAGTCGGCTCGCCGTGGTACTTCAAATCCTGCGGCGGCACTCCAATGGCGGTGAATGAGTAGATGGTGTTGCGCGCGCCGATGCGGGTGCGGCCGTCCAGCACCACGTGCGAGATCAGGTTGCACTCCTCGCCCAGAACGACATTGGGGCCGATCGTGCAGAACGGCCCGACGGTGCAAGAGGCGGGAACCACGGCTCCGGCGGCGATGACGGCGCTAGGATGAATGCTCACTCAGCTGCCTCTGTCGCGGCCTCAGCTGCGGCTGGTGCAGCTTCGGGCACGCGCGAGACGATGGAACAGGTTAGTACCGCCTGACAGGCAACCTTGCCTTCAACAAACGCCTTCGCCTCCATGCGTCCCAAACGCGGCTTGAAGGAAAGCACATCGACCTCAATGCGCAACTGGTCGCCGGGGGTCACCGGGCGGCGGAATTTGGCCTTTTCGATCCCGGTAAAGACGGCCAGCTTCTTGTCGCGGTCGGGAATCTCGTTGAGCATGATGATGGCCCCGGCCTGGGCCATCGCTTCCACGATCAGCACACCAGGCATCAGTGGGTGACCGGGAAAGTGGCCTTGAAAGAAAGGCTCGTTCATGGTCACATTTTTGATTGCCACCAAACGCTTGCCGCGTTCGAATTCGACGACTCGGTCAATCAACAGAAACGGGTAGCGGTGGGGAAGCAGTCCCAGGATTTCCTGGATATCAAAGGTCATTCCATGGCTCCAAGTGCGAGGGCCATAGCCGCCCTTCGCTCAATGGATTATATCGAAAGACGCGCCCCGCTTGCCTTCAAGAACAACCAATAGCGAAAACGCCCTTGTCCGATCAGGCAAGGACGCTTCAATTATTGAACGTTTACCGTGGACGAAAGCAGAATCTCGCTCGCAGAATTGCCGATCATGACGCTGACCGGCTCGGCTTCCACGCGGAATCCGGGCACTTTCTCATCCCACCAGGCGAGCGTCGAGGCCTTCAGCGACATCCGTACAGTTTTGGTCTCGTTCGGCTTCAGCGAAACGCGCTGGAAGCCCTCCAGTTCTTCCCTCGGACGCTCGACCTTTGAGCCCATATGTTTCACATACATCTGAACAACATCGTCGCCCTCGCGACTGCCGGTATTGGTCACATCCACGCTCACGGTGACTGCGCCGTCCTTGGCCAGATTCGCCGAACTCAAGCGGAGATTCGACACTTTGAATGTGGTGTAGCTCAATCCAAAACCGAAGGGATAGAGCGGCTCGCCCTTGAAGTACATATAAGTGCGTCCGTCGCGAATGTTGTAATCCATCATTGGCGGCAACTGGTCGATGGACTTCGGCCAGGTGACCACCAGACGCCCGCCGGGATTGAAGTCGCCAAAGAGAACCTGCGCCAGAGCCGTACCCTCATCCTGCGAGGAGTGCGCCATGTGCAAGATCGCCGGAACGTGCTCCTGAGACCAATTGATGGCGAAGGGGAAGCTGGAAACCAGTATCACCACCGTCTTGGGATTGACTGCAAAGACCTGCTTCACCAACTGCTCCTGAGCGAGAATGATGCTCTCGCGGTCGCGGCCTTCGCGACCGTCACTGGGCACGGTGCAGGCAAGCGTGCCGCCGCCGTCAATCGTCGGGTGCCAATCCTGCGCCATATCCGGACCGCAGGTGGGGTCATTACCAATGATGACAACCGCAACATCTGAATTTTTTGCTGCATTCACCGCCGCGTGGCCCAGCTCGCTCTCCGCGTAATTGACCTTCACGCCTGGACCCACCTCCGCCTGTATTCCGGCCAGTGGCGTCACCGTATAGGGAGGCGTACCACCGTACCAGTCCCAGTGCACCGAGTCAGCCAGCGGCCCGATGACGGCAATCGACTTGATAGCCTCCTTTTTTAGCGGAAGAAAACTGTTGTCATTCTTCAGCAGCACTATCGATTCCAGCGCCAGCTTTTTCGAGACCGACTGATCCTTCTCTGTCGTCCAAGGTTCGGGCGCGTCTTTGATCTTGGTGTAGGGAACCATCTCGGGTGGATCAAGCAGGCCCAGACGAAGGGTGATTCTGAATTTGGGCCGAAGCAGCGCATCAATCTCTGCCTCGGTGATCGAGCCATCCTTCACCGCTGCCTTGGCTTCGTCCTGATAGCGGTCGAGGAACTGATTAATTCCCGCCTTGAGGCAGGCAACCACCGCAGCCTTCTGATCCGGGAAGAGATGGCGCGGATCGACCAGCAGATGCACAGCTCCGCCATCGCTGGAGATCACCTCCACCCCCCATTTTTCGCGAAGGATACTCTTCAAAATCGGATTCACGACCATCGTGGTGCCGTTCCATGAGTTATAGGAAGCCATGACAGCCCTTGCGCCACCCTCCTGAAATCCCATTCTGAAGGGAACGGAGTAGTACTCCCAAAACAGCCGCTGGTCAAAGTTGGAAGAGGAAGAGTCGCGAAAATTCTCGTTGCTGTTGGCCAGGAAGTGCTTCAGCAGAGCGGCCGATTGCCAATACTTCGGGTCGTCCCCTTGCAGCCCTTTGATGAAGGCAACGGCCATGGTTCCATTGAAGTACGGGTCTTCTCCGTAGACCTCTTCGCTGCGCCCCCAGCGCGGATCACGCTCGAGGTCGGACTGCGGACCCCAAAGCATTAAAATCTGCCGGTCATACTTGGCCGTTTGTGTAATGAAACGGGCCTCATATCCCTCGACCCCCGCCGCTTGTCGAACCAACTCTGGATCCCACGACTCGCCCATACCCGGCGGCTGCGGAAACTGTGTCGTTGTAATCGGCAGCCGCGAGCCTCTTTTCTCTCTCTGCACCACGCCATGAATCCCCTCGGAGCTGCCGATGTTGGGCACACCCAAACGAGGCACGCCGGTCTGGGTGCCTAGGCAGGCAATCTTTTCTTCCACGGTCATCAGCGAGAGCAGATTGTCGATCCGCTTTTCCGCTGATAGTAACGGGTCGTTGAAAGGGTAATGGGTTTGCTGCGCCAACGCCGGACCAAACCCGGAGACCAGTAGACAAAGCAGAGCGGCAAGTTGCTTGTGTAACATGGAGATACCCCCAAGAACTTTCTCAATTAAACACCAGCGGTGCAGACTGAGGCAGGTCGTTATTGCAGTGTACAAGGATAAAAAACGATCAGGTCAACTATCTCCTATTCGGGTGGTAATGTTCAACTGCGAGAACGCGTTGCTGGTTTGTTTTCGATGTGCGGACGCAGGATTCCAGCCTGTCAAGCTCTGCGGTGCGACGAACAGGACGGCAACAAAAACCACCCATCCGTACCCTTTCAGGTACGTCTTTTCATCAAAATTCCTTGCTTCCCGCATTGACTCCAGTCTCCTGCGGCGCTAATCTCTACCCCAGATACCGAATTTGGCGGCCTTCTCCAACCCGCGGTTTCGTCGCACAGCCCAGAGCCTTAGCTCGGTCCCGCGTCGCGTTTGCCCGTGCCCCTCAAAATCTCTGCCCTTGCTGAAGGGTAAGAGCTTCAGCCCGTACAGAATTCCTGCATTCTTGAACTGGGTTTTCACCCCTGAGGCCAATCCCTCGGAACTTTCACGCACTTCAACCCCATACCCCATCGGAGGCCATTGAAAACATTGAAGATCGCATTGGAGATCACGCCCAACCTGGAGCCCCTCTTCGGGACTCGCGATGAAAACCTAAGGCTCATGGAAGACTCGCTTGGTGTGCGCATCGATCTCCGCTCCGACGCCGTCCACGTCGAGGGACCGCCCGCCGCCGTCGAGCGCGTTCGCGGCATCTTCTCCGACTTCGAGGGCCTCCGCAAACAGGGCGTCCATCCCCACAATGGCGAACTCAACGGCCTGCTGCGCTTGGTCGTCACCGATCCAGCCACCACACTGCGTGGCCTGGCCGACAGCGGCAAGCAGCGCTCGGCCGGCGTCAAGCGCACCGTCCAGCCACGCTCCGTTAATCAGCGCAAGTACGTTGAAGCCATCGAGCAGAACGATATGGTCTTCGGCGTCGGCCCCGCCGGCACCGGCAAAACCTACCTCGCCGTAGCCATGGCCGTAGCCGCGATCACCGCCAAAAAAGTTAGCCGCATCGTCCTCGTGCGTCCGGCGGTCGAGGCCGGCGAACGCCTCGGCTTCCTTCCCGGTACCCTGCAGGAAAAGGTCGATCCCTATCTACGCCCGCTCTACGACGCCCTCTACGACCTCCTCGACCCGGAAAAGGTCGACAAGATGCTGGAAAAAAACATCATCGAAGTCGCTCCGCTGGCCTTCATGCGCGGCCGCACCCTCAACGATGCCTTCATCATCATGGACGAGGCGCAGAACACGACCATCGAGCAGATGAAGATGTTCCTCACCCGCATGGGCAACGGCTCCAAAGCGGTCATCACCGGCGACATCACGCAGATCGACCTGCCCAACCCGCGCAAATCCGGCCTGCTCGACGCCATCAATATCTTAGGCGGCGTCGAAGGCATCCACTTCTGCCACTTCGAGGATTCGGACGTCGTCCGCCACGCCCTGGTGCAAAGAATCGTCCGCGCCTACGAGTCCGTGAAGAGCCAGCAGCAGGAACTGCCGCTAGCCCTCGGCGATGCCATCGAAATCGGAACTCCGCCCCGCGAAAACCGCCCGCAGCCGCAACCGTTGCATCCGGCCAAACCGCAATAAAATCAAACTGGGTTTTACCTTGGGCACGTTCATATTACGTCGCGGATGAGATATCCGCGACCCGGCCTGAGGCTCGACCGCTTGGTTAAGGGCTTCGAGTCCGCTTATACGCACCCTCAAAATGTGATCTACATTACATCAATATTAAAATTAAAAATGGCGAAATATTTCCTTGCAGGAAATACGAAGGTCATGCTAGGATTTTTTTACTTCAGAGATTCCCCTCTGGAAATGGAGGTAATACAAGATGCCAGAACCGAGTCACCTGCAAATCAAAGGCTACTCAGCTCTCCAAAATGAGGTTGGCAAATCGAAGATTATCGAAGCCGCCTATGCCCATTTACAGTCACTTCGCGGACCGTCGGAAGACGGCGATTGGTCGCTATCATTCGACCTTTCATTCGATCTGAGCCTTGGCTTAGAGCAGGAAGCGAGCAGGGGGCTATAAGATGGGCGAGGTCGACTTCAATCGTCCGATATTTAAGTCGGCCATCGTCAAGCTGACAGCCGTCTGTAACCTTGATTGCTCTTACTGCTACATGTTCAATCAGCGGGACAGGACATTCGAGCACGTTCCCCGAAACCTTCCTCTACATGATTCACTTCTTCTACTTAGGAGAATCGAGGACTATTGCCGTGAGAATGCGATCCCTCGATTCTCCCTAACCCTTCACGGCGGTGAGCCGACGCTTTGGCCGCGGGAGTCGTTTGATCGGTTCTTGAGCGAGATCGATGCGATCCGTCAGCGCGGGCTGGACTTGCATGTGACGCTTCAGACCAACGGCTATCGGCTCGACATGGGGCTATTGGAGCTATTGAAGAAATACTGCGTAGTTGTAGGAGTCAGCCTGGACGGACCAAAGCGGTTCAATGATGCACGGCGCTACACGCACGGTCGAGAAGGCTCCTACGACAATATCATTCGCAATCTCAAATTACTGAAAGAAGGCCCTTGCGCGGAGATCGTAGCGGGAGTTCTATGCGTAGCAGATCCGAAGATTCCACCGGCGGAATTCTTCGATTGGATGCAAGAGTTGCCGGTACGGCGCTTCGATCTTCTGTGGCCTATGGAGTTCAGTTATAGCAATCCGCCGTGGGTCGGGCATGGATTCGACGATTACTGCCAACATCCGGCATATGGAGATTGGTTTTCAAGCATCTTCAAATTGTGGTGGATGCAGGACGATCCCAGCCTTTTTATCAGGGTTTTCTTTGAGAGTATCCTGGTGAATCTGGGATCGCCTCGGCACACGGACATGCTTGTGAACGACACCATCGACATGATTGTGGTCAATACCGACGGGACTGTGGAGTATCACGATTTTCTGCGTTCCGCGGGGGATGGGCTAACCCGAACCGACTACAACATTTTCGAACACGATTTCAACCGCCTCGCAGACGATGATACCTTTCGCTACCTGCACAATCTGGGAAAGCATCTGCCTGGGGATTGCAGCGATTGCTCGCACAGGCGCGTCTGCGGCGGAGGGTTTTTGCCGGGGCGCATGAACAAGTTCTCGAAGCTGCCAACACATCGTTCGGTGATGTGCCCGGATCAGTACCGCTTCTTTCAAACCATCCAAGAGGCGATGAAGAGTTCCTCTGCGCCGGCGTCCGGGTTATGCGATCAAGACTCGGGATCGGCCCTGCCCCCCAAGATTGCAAATCTATTGACTGGCTTGACTGTGAACCCGCTGAACGTTTTGACCGCACAATAGCAAGGTCAGTGGGTGGCAGGTGGCCTCATCAGGCCCAAAACATTAATGAGCCATGAGAAGTTGTGCCCGTTCATCGCAGCTTTTGCCGCGATGAACGGGCAGCTAATGGCGGGGGAGCGCACTGAGTTTTTTGAATCCTATCCTTCCCTCAAATTTGGGTGCCCTATCCTTTCACGCACGATGCGAAAGGGTGGGAAAACCACGAACCCTATGCGAGCGAAAAGCGAGCGATTAGCCGCACCGCAGGTGCCGCCGTGAGGACCAACGCGCACCAGCCACAATCTCTGCGCATCCGACTTCTCACAGAGTTGAAGCAGACCGGACTGTAAAGGTCACTCGTTATGAACCTTATCCAGCCGTTTTTTCTTGACAGATTTTGCAGGGAATTATCATCCGTTCATGCATACTATGGATGCAAAGGAAAAGGTAGGGACGGAATGGAAAGGATAAAATTTGCGCCATTAGCAGAAATTTTTTTCAGAAGTGTACGGCCGCCTAACCTACCCCCCCCCCCGGGGGGTTGTTCTTCTTTTGTTCGCCTTTTATGTACCGTTGAAGGGTAGGGGGCGCAGGTCCCAATGAGAAAGTGACGTCGACAGTTCAACTTGATTGGGCAGTTTTGAGCCGGCCACCAACTTATATAGTTTTAGTAATGCGGCGCGAAAAGCTATTCTCTTCTGAAGAGGAGCATTTTATGCACATTTTTGGGCGGAAAGCATCAGGATCGCTAGGCGAAACCGGAAAAGCGAATTTGAGCCGCCGAGCGTTGATTGTTGCGGCGGCGGGTGGAGCGGCATATTTGGCCTTGAAGCGTGGGGCGATCTTTGCGCCGGACGCGGTGGTGGCGGCAGTAGCTCCGGGCAGCGTCACCATCGTCGAGTTTGACGCCCACGGCCACAAGACGGGCAAAGTTTCAGTTCCCCGCGTCATCAAGACTGACGCCGAGTGGCGTCGTCAGCTTTCACCGATCTCGTATGAGGTAACCCGCCGCGCTGGAACCGAGCGAGCCTACAGCGGCGCTACATGGAATTTGCATGAGCGCGGCCTCTTCCGCTGTATCTGCTGCGACACAGCGCTGTTCAGCTCGGAGAGCAAGTTCGACTCCGGGACCGGTTGGCCAAGCTTCTGGCAGCCGATTGCGCAGGAGAACATTGCGATTTCCAGCGACTATAGCCTAGGGATGGAAAGGGACGCGGTCTCTTGTCGGCGCTGCGACGCGCATCTGGGCCACGTCTTCAATGACGGCCCGCCGCCGACCGGGCTGCGCTATTGCATGAACTCTGCGGCGCTGCTCTTTGTGAAGCTGGGGTGAGAGGGCGGGATGGATTCCGCGAAACTGCGTAGAATAAGAATTACCGGTTCCGCATTTGTTGCGCCTCCGAGCAAGATGATTCTTCTGGACCCAGACCTGGAACCCGACCCCACGCCGAATGTTGCATCGGCGAAGAAGACAGTTGCGCCCGGCCCTCCAGTCCCACCTAAAGACCTCCGCCTGCCCGCAACCCGTACGCTGGCCCGCTTTCTGACACTCGCTCAAAAAAATGTTCACCTTAAAGGCCAGGTCACCATCCTGCTTACCACCGACGCGGCCATTCGCAAGCTCAACCGCCAGTTCCGCGGCAAGAACAAAGCCACCGACGTGCTCTCCTTTCCCACCGAGGGTTTGGGCGAGGAGGGATATGCCGGCGACCTGGCCGTCTCCGTTCCCACCGCGAGCAAGCAGGCCGTCGAACAAGGTCACTCTCTTTCGACCGAGATTAAGGTCCTCATTCTCCATGGACTGCTCCACCTGGCCGGCTACGATCACGAAGCGGACGAAGGCCAGATGGCCCGCCGCGAGCTGCTGCTGCGCATGCGTCTGGGCTTGCCGCCAGGACTCATTGAGCGCACTGAAGCTAAGGGGAAGCATCCATGACCTTATCCTTCATTCTTCTAATTTTTACGCTTGCCGCAGTCGAAACGCTGGCCTCCTACATCGCCCGCGTCTACGCCGAATTCGGCAAAATCCTCACACGCGAGATCGAAGAGAACCTCGACGCCTGGGAGGAGTTGGTCGAGCCGCAACTCGGACTCACCCGTGATCACGCTGCCCTCTGCGCCCAGATCCTTCAGCAGCTCGCTCTGGGCATAATCGCTCTTGAATTTGGGGCGGTCCTCTTTGATCGCGGCGGGCTTACGCGTCCCAACACCGCTGAGATCGCCCAAGCTGTTCTCGGCGTGGTGCTGGTTATTGTTTTCTGCAACCAGCTTTTGCCCACGCTGCTCTTCGACCGAACGCGGGGCCGCTGGGCGAGGCGTCTGGTCTGGCCGATTCGCCTTCTCTTGTGGCTGATGACCCCCATCACCGTCTTCGTTCGCTTCTTCTACTCGGTGGCTGCTCTGGCTGAGGAGCCTGCCACTAACGAAGAAGAGACCGAAGCTGATGTCGAGGCGCTGCTCGAAGCCGGCGAAGAGGAGGGCATCCTGGAGGAGAGCGACCGCGAACTGGTCCGCTCCGCCGTCGAGTTCGGCGATAAGCTGGTCCGCGAGGTGATGACACCACGGCCCGAGGTCTTCTCCGTTCCCGCGAACCTTACACTAGATGCATTCCTTGAAGAGCTGCGTGAGCACAACTACTCCCGCGTCCCGGTCTACGAAGACTCGATCGACAACATCACCGGTATCGCCTTCGCCCACGACCTGCTACAGGTCGCCGACACCGAGGCACCCACGCGCACTGTATCCGGCATGGCGCGCGAGGTTGAGTTTGTCCCGGAGACCAAACGCGTTTATGAGTTGCTGCGAGAGATGCAACGGGAAAAGCAGCACATGCGTATCGTGATTGACGAGTACGGCGGCGTCAGCGGCTTGGTCACCATCGAGGATTTGCTGGAAGAGATTGTCGGCGAGATACATGACGAGCACGAGGATGAGACTCCCATCGAAGCCCCGCAGCGCGAGCCTCGCGGCGTCTGGCTGGTTTCCGGCAGCTTCCCCGTCGACCAGTTGCCTAGCCTCTTCGGCGAGCAAGTCGGCCTGAACGCTTTGGACGGAGCTTACGAAGCGACGACATTGGGTGGCTTGGTCAGTGAGGTCGAGGGGCGCATTCCGCTCCCCGGCGAGGTTGTGCTGCTGGAATCCGCTGGCCTGCGCATTGAGGTCGTCGCCTCCACCGACCGACTCGTCGAGCGTCTGCGCATCTATCCGCCGGCGAACGGAATCCCCGCCTCGAACGGCAGCATCCAAGAATTTAAATAGCTCGTTTGGCTCTCAGATTATGCACTCGCCATCGCCGGCAGAATATCATCCACATCGACCCACGAAGTGGGGTAGTTGCCGGTATAACAGGCGGTGCAGTAGCCGGTTTTTTCCTCGCCCTGACAGCACTGGAGCAGTCCTTCGAGGGATAAATAAGCCAGCGAGTCGGCCTCGATGAAACGGCGAATCTCTTCGATAGACTTGTTGGCGGCGATCAGTTCGCGCTTGCTGGGGGTGTCCACGCCATAAAAGCAGGGCGAGATGGTGGGGGGGCAACTGATGCGCAGGTGTACTTCCTTTGCCCCGGCACCGCGCACCATACGGACAATTTTGCGGCTGGTTGTCCCGCGAATAATTGAGTCATCTATTAGGATAACTCTTTTCCCTTCAAGCAGATTACGCACAGGATTCAGCTTGAGGCGGACGCCAAAGTCACGCACGCGCTGCTCCGGCTCGATAAAAGTGCGGCCCACATAATGGTTGCGGATCAAGCCTAAGCGAAAGGGAAGGCCAGCCTCTTCTGCATAGCCCAAGGCCGCCGTCACGCCGGAATCGGGCACGGGCACCACCACATCGGCTGGAACGCCTGACTCGCGAGCCAGTTGGCGGCCCATTTGATCGCGGCTCTCTTGGACCCAGCGGCCAAAGATGCGCGAGTCTGGACGGGCGAAGTAGACGTGCTCGAAGATACAACTGGTTTGCAGCGTGCCGGTCGAATACTGGCGGCTGGTGAGGCCGTCTTCGGTGACCATGACCAGCTCACCGGGAAACACATCGCGCACGTATTCGGCACGCAGCAGGTCCAGAGCGCAAGTCTCTGAAGAGAAGATGATGGTGTCCGGACCGTCGGAATTGCGGATACGACCAATCGACAGCGGACGGAAACCGTGCGGGTCGCGGGCTGCAAAAACGCGGTCGCGTGTCATCATCACGATGGAGAAGGCGCCGTCAATCTGGCCAAGGGAATCGGCGATGGCGTCCACCAGGCTTCCGGCAGTGGAGTGGGCGATGAGCTGAACAATAATTTCAGAGTCTGACGTAGTCTGGAAGTAAGCTCCGGTGCGCTCCAGACGCGAACGCACATTACCCAGGTTGACCAGATTGCCGTTGTGGGCGATGGCAATCAGGCCTTTGGTGGATTCAACGCGGATGGGCTGCGCATTCAACAGCGCCGAGTCACCGGTGGTGGAATAGCGCGTGTGCCCGATAGCCATCGAGCCGGTCAACTTGGCGATCACATCGTCGGTGAAGATTTCCGAGACCAAGCCCATGCCCTTGATATTGGCCAAATGCTGGCCATCGGCCGTGGCGATGCCCGCCGACTCCTGGCCGCGATGCTGCAGGGCATAGAGTCCAAGGTAGGCCTGCCGAGCGGCCTCCGGATGGCCATGAATGGCGATGACGCCGCATTCTTCGTGGAGCGTATCGCCTTCGGCGGCACACTCAGGGACTAAGGGACCAGAACTCAATCCCTTCATCGACTGTAGCGACTCAGACGCATCCAGCTCGCCTTCGACCCCCTGAAAAAGCAGCCCGCTCATGCAGTGACCTCGTCGTGGAGGATGCCTTCCAGAGCCGAGGCCCAGGGCTTGCGGAGTTTCGCCAAGGGGGTGGAAATGAAGGATTCTCCGTCCACCGTGATCTTCAGGCGGTCGCCACCGGTAGTGCCTATATGGGCAGTCAGGAAGTTGTACTTGCTGGCCAGTTTCTCGATGGTGGAGATGTTCGAGGGATGTGTGGTGACCACCAGCGTCGAGGCCGGTTCGGCGAAGAGGCCGAACAGTGGATGAACCATGAGCGAGGGGTCCTGCTCGACGGTCGCACCGATGCCCTTGGCGAATCCAGCCTGTGCCAACGCCACGGCGATACCACCGTCGGAGATGTCGCGGGCAGAGCTAAGCAATTGTTCGTCGGCCAATTTGACAAGCAGCTTGTGAAGGCTGGCTTCGGCCTCTAGATCGAGCGGCGGCGGCGTGCCCCAAAGGCTGCCGAGCAGAACCTTGGCGTATTCCGAGGAGCCGAAGGCGATCAGTTCCGCTTCTGAAGAGGTCGGTTCATCGGGAACCGGATCAGGGAAGATGGAACCGGGAATGCTGGGATTCAGCTCCGGCACAACATTGTGGTTCATGGGAATGGGTTGAAAGGGAACAGCGAGATTGGGGTCGGGTTGATCGTCGCGCGGAACCGGCCATACAAGCAGAATCGCGTCGCCCGCCTTTTGGAAATCCGCAGGAACCGCTTTGAAAACATCCTCCAGAATGCCGACGATGCCCAGAACCGGCGTCGGATAGATGCCTTCGCCTTTGGTCTCGTTGTAGAGCGAAACATTGCCGCCGGTAATGGGCGTTCCCAGCGCGGTGCAGGCCTCGGCGATGCCGTCGATGGCCGTTGAAAGCTGAGCCATGATCTCCGGCTTTTCAGGATTGCCAAAGTTGAGGCAATTGGTTGCGGCCACGGGCTTGGCGCCGGTCATGGCAACCTTGCGCGCGCATTCGGCCACGGCGTGCATCGCGCCCAGCTTGGGATCGAGATAAGCCCAGCGGCCATTGCCGTCCAGAGCCATCGCCAAGGCTCGATCGCCAACCGGCCCACCAGCCGCATCCGGACTGGAGGTGCCCTTGATGCGCATCAGACCAGCCTCGCCGCCGGGGCCGAGGACGGTATTCGTCTGGACCATCGAGTCATACTGCTCGTACACCCAGCGTTTGCTACAGACGTTGGCGCTGGCGAGTAGTTTCTTCAAGTCGGCGGTAAAATCGCGCTCCAGCGTGAGTTTGGCCAGAATCTCATCGGAAGGCTCAACCGGAATCGGCGCCTTCCAAACGCCAACCGGGCGGTGGTAAAGCGGCGCATCGTCGGTGAGCGAAGTGTTGGGAATGTCGGCCACCAGCACGCCGTGGTGGCGGATGCGCAGCCGCGGCTCGTCTTGCACTGTGCCCACGATGACGCCGTCCAATCCCCACTTGCTGAAAACCTTGAGGACTTCCTCTTCCCTGCCCTTGATGGCCACCAGCAGCATCCGCTCCTGGCTCTCGCTCAACATAATCTCGTAGGAGCTCATGCCGGTCTCGCGCTGCGGAACCAGGTCCAGCTCCACGTCCAGCCCCACGCCGCCGCGCGCGCCCATCTCACAGGTCGAGCAGGTCAGCCCCGCAGCGCCCATATCCTGAATGCCGACGATCACGCCCGTCTTCATCGCTTCCAGGCAGGCCTCCATCAGCAGCTTCTCCATGAAGGGATCGCCCACCTGCACATTGGGGCGCTTGGCTTCAGTGCCTTCGTGGAACTCCTCACTGGCCATCGTCGCGCCATGAATGCCGTCGCGGCCCGTCTTGGCGCCAACGTAAATCACCGGATTGCCCGCGCCGCTGGCCTTGCCGTAAAAGATTTCATCTTTGCGGACCATGCCCAGCGCAAAAGCGTTCACCAGCGGGTTGCCGCTGTAACAGGCCTCGAATTTGGTCTCGCCGCCCAGGTTGGGCACGCCGAAGCAATTGCCGTAACCGGCCACGCCGCCCACCACGCCCTCGACGATGGAGTGATTCTTCCGCACCAGTTCCGGCTCGTCGCCCCCGGCCTCAATCGGCCCAAAGCGCAGCGAGTCCATCACCGCCAGCGGTCGAGCGCCCATGGTAAAAATGTCGCGCAGAATGCCGCCCACGCCCGTCGTCGCGCCCTGAAATGGCTCGATGTAGCTGGGGTGGTTGTGGCTCTCAATCTTGAAGGCGCAGGCCCAACCGTCGCCCACGTCGATGATGCCGGCGTTCTCGCCCGGACCTTGCACCACGAATTCGCTCTTGGTGGGCAGCCGCTTCAAATGCACGCGGCTGGATTTGTAGGAGCAATGTTCGCTCCACATCACGCTGTAAATGCCCAGCTCGGTGAGCGAAGGCACGCGGCCCAGGGCGTTCTGGATGCGGCTGTACTCATCCGCGGTGATGCTGTGCTGGGCAAGAAGCTCCGGGGTTATCGAAACCGGATCGGGAACGAGGCTCGAAGAGGAATTGTTCATCACGGTTGCCTCCATTGTCGCACGTGGAGCGCCGTTTGAAGCCGTTTCCGATGTGGAAAGCAGGAACCATTCCCGGAATCCCAGTTCCAATAGGATTTTGGGATCAGGAGCGCTTCCGCGCATAGCGGCGGACAAGATGACTCCGCAGCGACGAAAGCTCTAGCCTAGAGGGCAGCCATTATGCGATACTTTGAGGGCGGATTCCCAACCCGAGCCGGGATGGTGGAACTGGCAGACGCAGCGGACTCAAAATCCGCCGCCCTTCGGGGCATGGGGGTTCGACCCCCCCTCCCGGCACCATATATTGATTCTGCAATCAACAAGATAGGAGGTTGTTTCTCCTCGTGGCCATTTTAGCCAGTTAGATTCGTTGACTGATTTAGGCAGAGCTGTTGCAGACACCGGCTTTGACCGCGCAGATTCATATCTTCGACTCCCTTTGCAGTTCCTTCTCGCACAACCAGGTGAAGATCACAGGCGTCACGATCAGCACATGAATCAGGGAGCTGACCATTCCTCCAAGCACGGGGGCAGCGAGCGGCTTCATAAACTCCACGCCGGTTCGCGTGGACCAAAGGAGTGGCAACAATCCAGCCACCACTGTGGCTACGGTCATGACTTTGGGACGGAGCCGGAACAGCGCACCTTCCATAACCGCCGCGTGCAGGCCGGCGCGGGTGAGGCGGCCATCGGCTGTGATGCGCTGGGCAACAGCCTCTTCAAGATAGATCACCATCACCACGCCGGTTTGCACCGCAGTACCGAAGAGCGCGATAAAACCTACCCAGACTGCAACAGAGAAGTTGAGACCTAAAGCCTTAACCATGAAAACGCCGCCCGTCAGCGCAAAAGGCACGGCAAGCAAAACGTGCGCAGCCTCTCTGGCGGAGCCGTAGGTGCGATAGAGCAGGACGAAAATGATCACCAGCACAATGGGAATGACCAGTTCCAGCCGCTTGCGCGCGCTGATCTGGTTTTCATATTGGCCGCTCCACTCGACGTAGTAGCCCGGCGGCATTTTTACCTGCTGTGCTACCACTCGTTGAGCCTGATCGACAAAACCTCCCACGTCGCGACCGCGCACATTCAATATAACTGACCCTTGCAGGAGACCATTCTCGCTCGAAATCATCGATGGACCCAGCGTTGTCTTGATGTCAACCACTTTGTTCAATGGAACCTGGGCACCGTTGCTGCTGGTGACAAGCACGTCGCCGAGCTGCTGCGGGTTCTCGCGGAAGTCGCGCGCGTAGCGGACGCGCACCGGGAAACGCTGTCTGCCTTCGATGGTGGTGGTAAGATTCTTGCCGCCCACCGCGGTTTCAATGGCATCCTCCACGTCGGCGACATTCAAGCCGTAGCGATCCGCCGCAGGACGGTCCACGGTCATCTCCAGATAGGGTGAACCTGTGGTGCGCTCGGCATAGAGGTCGATCGAGCCGGGCACCTGGCTTACTACTTCCTTGATCTGTTCCGAGATTTGTTCGATCACACTGAGATCGGGACCGAAGACCTTGATGCCGATCTGCGTGCGGATGCCTGTGGAGAGCATGTCGATGCGATTGCGAATCGGCTGGGTCCAGATATTCGTCACACCGGGAATTTGCAGCTTTTCATCGAGCCGAGCCAAAATTGCATCCTTCGTTAGCCCCTTTGACCATTGGTCTTTGGGCTTGAAGGCGATGGTTGTTTCGGACATATTTACGGGTGCCGGATCGGTGGAGGTTTCCGCGCGGCCAACCTTGCCCACCACCATTGCAACTTGAGGATCGGCGGCGATGATGGCATCCTGCTGGCGCAGAATCTTGGTCGCTTCGGTCAGAGAGATGCGCGGATCGGAGATGGGCATGAAGAGCGCCGTCTCTTCATCGAGCGGCGGCATGAATTCGGAGCCGATGGTGGTTGCCGTGTAGACTGCCGCGCCGAAGAGCGCCAGCGCTGCGCCAAGAGTGAGGATGCGGTGGTTCAGCGCCCAATTCAAAACAGGCTTGTAGATGGCTTGCAGCATGCGCATCACCGGATTCTTATCCTCGCGATGCAGCTTGCCACGAATCAGAAAGGTGCATAGAACAGGCACTAGCGTGACGGCCATGATGGTGGAACAAACCATGGCAAAAGTCTTGGTGAAGGCCAGTGGATGAAACATTTTGCCTTCCATGCCGGTGAGCGCGAAGACTGGAATGAAGGCGAGAATGATTATAATCATGGCAAAAGAGATGGGCCGGCCCACGAGCCGAGCGGCGTTGAGCGTGATCTCACCGATGTGTTCGCGATAATTGCCGTGCTCCTCTTCGTATCGCTCCGCCTGGCGAATCACGTTTTCCGTCATCACGATTCCCGCATCGACGAGCACGCCGATGGCAATGGCGATTCCGCCCAGCGACATGATGTTGGACGAGATGCCCGCGCCCTTCATGAACAGAAACGCGCCTAGCACCGCAAGCGGCAGCGGAATGGTGACCACAAGAATGCTGCGGAAGTGCCAGAGAAAGAGCACATGCGCCAGCGTGACCAGAATGATCTCTTCAATCAGTGCGTGGCGCAATGTCTCTACTGCATGGTCGATGAGAACACTGCGGTCGTAGAAGGGAACCACCGTTACACCGGTTGGAAGCCCCGGTTGAATCTCGACGATTTTCTTCTTGATTGCTTCAATGACCTCGCGTGTATTGGCTCCGTAGCGGATGATGACAACTCCGCCGACGGCCTCCTTGCCGTCTTTGTCGAGCACGCCGCGCCGGAACTCCGGACCAAGCTGCACGCTGGCCACGTTGCCGACCGTGACAGGAGTGCCGTTCGATGCGCCGAGCGAAATCTCTTCAATGTCCTTCAGGCTGCGAATCAGGCCGATGCCGCGCACGATGTTTTCCGTGTCGCCCGTCTCGAATACTTTTGCGCCGACATTGTTGTTGCTGTGCTCGACCGCGCCGACAACATCCTTTAGCGCGACGTTGTAGGCGCGCATCTTGATCGGATCGAGATCGATCTGGTACTGCCGCACAAAGCCGCCGACACTGGCCACTTCGGCGACTCCGGGCACGGAGTTGAGCTGATATTTGATGAACCAATCCTGGAGCGAGTGCAGTGTGCCGCTGTCGTACGGGCCTTCGACCGTGTACCAGAAGACCTGGCCGACGCCGGTTGCATCTGGACCCATCATCGGCGTCACACCTGCGGGCAGAAAGCTGCCGGCGAGGCTTAGCCGCTCCAGCACGCGGGTGCGCGCAAAGTAGATGTCCACAGAATCCTCGAAGATCACATTCACCATCGAGAAGCCGAAGGCCGAGGCCGAGCGAACCGTGCGCACATGCGGCAGCCCTTGCAGGTTCACGGTGAGCGGATAGGTGATCTGGTCTTCGACCTCCTGAGGACTGCGGCCCTGCCAGTCGGTAAAGACGATCACCTGGTTCTCGCTCAAGTCAGGAATCGCGTCGATGGGCGTATGCAGCAGCGCCCAATAGCCCCACACCGCGAAGGCAGCATAGATGGCCAGGATCAGCCATCGATTCTTCATCGAAAATTCCAGGATGCGGTTGATCATGGCTTCTCCTATTGAGCGCTGAGATGGGTGCGCATCTCTGCGATAACGCTGCTGTTTTTGCGCGCCTCGGCAAGTACGGTCCATGTGCCCGCCATCGGCGCTTGGCCTTTGCCTTCATATCGATTGCTCTCGGCCTTCCACGCCAGCTCGACCGAGCTTTTCATCTCCGGCATTCCCATCGATGGCATCGCCGGCATGATGAGCGTCACCGTCACGCGCGCATCCGAAATGGGTTTGCCGCCGGCATCCGTCAGAGTCACGTGGAACTGGTTGTCTTCACCAGCTTTTAGAGGAGTGGGGTCGGCGTGTAAATCAATCTTGACCGTACTGGCCGCTGGGCTTGCCTCTGCGCCTTTACTCGTTGATGCGGCCGCCGCAAACTCCTTTGATCCTCCATAAAGTACTGAAACATATGAACTTAAATGCGCCTGTGAGTCGATGAGGAAGTTGCCGTTGAGCACCACATTTTCGCCCATCGTCAACCCATGCAGCACGGGAAACAGGTCTTCCGTCGGCGCGCCCACTTGCACCTCGCGCGCCTCGAAGACGCCGTTGGGCCTTGCCAGATAGACAATCTTGCGCGTGCCCGTGTCGAGCACCGCCGAGCGCGGAACCACGATGGACGGCTCTGCCGCGCTGCTCTCGAATATGGCGCTGACAAACATCCCCGGCAGCAGGCGCATCCCCGGATTAGCCACATGCACATGCACCGGAACCGTGCGCGTCTGGGGATTAGCGGCCGGTTCAATAAAATCGACATGACCGTGCAGCGTTCTGTTGGGCAGCGAATCAGCGGTGATCGCCACCTCCTGCCCCTGGCGAATCTGCGGCAGTTGCTCTTCGTAAACATCCGCCTTGATCCACACCTGGTTGAGATCCGCAACCGTCAGCAGCGTGTCGCCAGCGTTCACATATTGGCCTTGCGTTACCTTGCGATCAACCACCGTTCCCGAAGCGTAGGAATAGATCGTCACGTGGGGAACGCCCTCGCTTTCCGGCGCATCCGATTGCTTGCCGCTTATCCCCCACAGCTCCAGCTTGTGTTGACTCGCCCTTACCAGCGCGTCAGCCTGCGTGCGCGCGGACGCATCGTCCGATTGCTTCAGTTGATTGCGATTCTCCTCCGCCAAGTGATACTCCTCAATCGCCGTGGCCACTTCCGGGCTGTAAATGTCGGCCACCGCCTGGCCGCTACGCACCCCTTCGCCGGTGTACTGCACATAGAGCTTGTCGACGCGACCGCCGATGCGCGAACTCACGGCCGTCAGTTGCGCCTCGGGCTGCTCGACGCGGCCAAAGGCGGCAATGTCCGTCTTCAGTGCGACCGTGCGCACCTCGGCGACCTGCACGCCCGCCGCGGTAATCTCTGCCGGAGTAAGCTCGACCATCGTGCCGGGCTCAGTGCCTTGCTGCGCCGGACTTTTATATAGAGTAGAAGCGGCGGGGCTGGCCATATTCGCGGCGGCTGCCACCGGACGCACCGACCTCGTCACCAAAAATCCAGCCACCAAAGCCGCGCTCAGAATCCCAGCGCCAACTCCGAATGCAAAGAGCTTCTTTTCATTGGTCGTCATTTGTTTTTCCTCTCTGGATCGCTGTTTGTTGTCTTCGCTATTGGCGCGCCTATCGCCCGCTCCACCTGCGACCTGCCCTCGTCCGCGGCGGCCGACGCCTTGTACGTTGCGGTCTGAATCTCCAGCAGCAGATTCTGTGCGTCGATCAGGCTCATGAACTCCGCGCGGTTATTTTGGTAGGCGGCGGTTGAGGCTTTGAACGATGCTTCAGCTTGCGGCAGCAGCGTGTCGCGATAGAGCTTGACGCGCTTCTCGGCAGCCAGCACCGCGATCTGCGCTTGGCGAATCTCCAGGAAGACCGAGGCCGCGCGCGCATCCAGCTCCGCCTGTGAGACATCCGTTGCCGCATCGGCCTGCTTCGCCTCGCCGTCGTGGCGTTCGCGATTCAACCAGGGAAGATTCATCGTAACTTCGGCCATGTACGCGTTGCGAGCATCGGAGCCCGCGGGCATCAACATATAGCCCAGACCGACCGTAAAGTCAGGCTTCAGCCAGAGCCGCGTCAGCTTACCCTCATCTCTGGACCTTGCAATCTGGGTGCGCAAGGCCGCCAGCTCCGGACGATGCTCCATCGCCGTTTGCTCCAGTTCCTCGATGGAGGGCAGTGCGGCTGGAAGCGCATAGCTGCCAGCGATTTCAATCGCTTCGTCCGCAGGCCGGCCCATCAGTGCATTCAATTCCGCACGCGCATTGTCGCGCTCTTCTTCCAGTTCAATAAGTTTTTCGTTCAGCCGGGTCAACGCCATCTGCGCGCGCAATACGTCTGCCTGAGAGTCCTTGCCCGTTGCGTACTGCGCCAGTGCCACGTCAAGTGATTCTTTCAGCAGCGAACTCTGGCGCGCCTGCAACCGCAATTCATCCGCATTACGCAATAGCTCGAAGCAAAGCTTGCGAACCTCCGCGGCAAGCTCCTGGCGCAGAGTCTCTAGATCGAAGGCGGCTACACCTGCGTCGTCTTCCGCCAGTCGCGCGCGCGCATCCCGCTTCAAGCGGCTGGGGAAGGTCTGCTGGATCGAGACCATCAATTGCGCTCGATTCAGATCCCAGGGTTTCGTCACCGGTGTATCCCAGTCGCGCATCATCAGCATCGGGTCGTCGAGGCTGCGCGCGGTTGCGGTCCTTAGCTGGACCAGCGATAAACGCCGCACCGCCGCGCGAATCTCGGGGTTGCTTCCGAGGGCAGTTGCAACGGCATCCTCAACAGACAAAGGCGCAGCCGCATTGGGCGCAGAAACAGAGCGTGGCTCCGTTTGCCCCCAACAGGCAATCGATAGCGCCAAAACATAAGGCGCACAAACACAGATGGATTTCACTCTTCAACTCCGCGTGAATCGGCAAGAGGAGAAACGCAGGGCGCAGAGAGACGCGCCCCGGAGAGCCAATGCGGAAGTGAAGATTTAGATTCTTAAGATGAATGCGCTCGTAGGCGGAGAGTGCGGAGGCGGCGCAGTCAAACGCGGCAGATCGCTCCATGAAGAGAATTCATCGATGGAGATGAATTCCTGTGCAACGGTCGCGGGAGCCGGACCGAAAAACATTGGCGTCACGACGACGGCTGGCAGCGGAGCAGTGGCGGAGCAGCAATTTGTTCCGACGGATGTGCAGGACTTGAATGCGCGCGAGCAGCAGCTATGTGCTGCCTTATGTGTCGGTTGTAGGCAGGTTGCAGACGGCGCAAGCAATAAACCCATCAACAGGATGGACACCGCCGCGCGTTGGAAGTCGCTTTTCAATATGCTCAGAGGTTACCACAATAGCCGATATTTTCGGTGATCTATATCACCAAGCAAGCTTTGAAGAAGCTGACTTCGGCAGTCTTGCCAAGAAGTTGTTCGACGAAGGCTTCGGCGGGAAGCCTCTTCGCCAACGCCTGGGAGGCCAGAAAATCGGAAATCGAGATGGTTATTTCCATGCGAAAACTTTCTCACGCCTTCATTTTTAGTAGAATGTTCGTTGGTAACCTGCTCCACGAGGACGAATTCAATGGCAGCTTCGATCATGGCCGGTATCCCGGCCCTCAAGGAACTCAACACCGACCTTCGCCGCCGCATGGACGGTGCCGTAGCCACGTTCCAGGCCAATCTTGCCTCCACCCGCACCGGTCGCGCCAGCGTGCATATGCTCGATCAAGTCAAAGTGGACTACTACGGCACACCGATGCCGATCAACCAGGTTGCTCAAGTCTCCTCACCAGAGGCGCAGATGATACTAATTGCTCCCTGGGAGCCGAGCATGGTCAAGGAGATTGAAAAGGCCGTCCGCAATGCCGATCTCGGCTTCAACCCCCTCTCTGACGGCAAGGTGATCCGCGTCCCCGTTCCGCCGATGACCGAGGAGCGCCGGCGCGATGTCTGCAAGCACCTCAACCGCGAACTCGAAGAGCATCGCACCTCGGTCCGCAACGTCCGCCGCGACGGCAACGATGCTCTCAAGAAGCTCGCCAAGGAAAAGAAGATCAGCGAGGATGAGGAGAAGCGTTCCATGGAAGAGGTCCAGAAGATGACGGATGAAGAGATCCGCCGCATGGAAGAGCTATGCCGCAAAAAGGAAGCCGAAGTCATGCAGGTGTGATGGCTGATTGCGTTCTAGTGAGAACCGGGCGACGTCTTGCGAAAAGATTGCCGCTCGGGTTCTCCAGCATATTCGATCCACTATGGCGTGTAGCGAATCCTCATTTTCTGGAACTTGTTGAGAGAACAATGGGTTAGATTAGCGAAGACCTTTTCGGCATGCCATCATTTGCCTCTTTTCATTCCCCCGCCAACTGCTCCAGCAGTAGATCAAAGTCTTCCAGTTGCGCGTATTCTATGATGACTTTTCCGCGGCCGTTGTTGTCTTCTATGTGAACCTTCAGTCCCAGAGCTCGCTGCAACCGCTCCTGAACCGCGCGAACATTGGGGTCAACGGGAGCTTCGGGCCTGGCTTCCTTCTTGGCGGCGCGCTCGGGATGGATGAGACCTTGGACGTAACTCTCTGTCTGGCGCACCGAGAGCGCGAGCGCAACCACGCGCTGCGCGGCCTTCTCCATCTCCTCAGCGTGCTCGAATGCCAGCAGCGTGCGCGCATGGCCAAAGCTCAGTTCCCCAGACTCGACCCTGGCCTGCACAGACGCTGGTAACTTCAGTAGACGCAAGAAGTTAGCGACAGTTGCGCGGTCCTTTCCGGTGCGCACAGCCATCTGCTCCTGAGTCATGTGGAACTCCCGCGAAAGTCGCTCAAAAGCCCGAGCCTGCTCCATCGCATTCAGATCGGCGCGTTGCAAGTTCTCGACGATGGTAATTTCCATCGCCTGCTCATCGGAGACCTGGCGCAGAATTGCAGGGATGGTGGTTTTCTTGGCCAGTTCTGAAGCCCTCCAGCGCCGCTCGCCGGCGATCAGTTGAAAGCGGCCGTTGGGCTGCGGGCGCACCAAGATCGGTTGTACTACGCCATTCGCGGAGATGGACGCGGCCAACTCCCCCAACTGCTCCTCGTTCATCTGGGAGCGGGTCTGAAAGGGATTTCGATCTATTTGATCGAGGAGAATCTCCAGTGGTTTACCGCCGTCCGCATCGGTAGCGGGTTGCGTGGCGGCAGCGGAAGGAACCCTTGGTAAAAGCGAATCAAGCCCTTTACCCAGGGCGCGTCGTTTTGTGTCAGGAGAGGCGATAGTCATGATTCAAAATCCTTTAACCCGAATGAAGGACGGGATATTCTTCACTGCGTTGACTGGAAAGGTTGCTGTGAACGACGGATTTCATTCAGTCATTGATCAGGAGCTTGTCGAAGCACTAACCTCAACTTTCGATTCGACGACGATACGTCCCTTCCTGGATGGGAGTTCAATCTGGTTGCGCGCCAGAAACTCGCCTGCTAGCTCGAAGTATGCCTCCGTTCCCCGCGATCGGGCATCATAAAGCGCCACCGGCTTACCATGGCTAGGTGCCTCCGCCAGCCTCACATTCCGAGGGATCACCGTGCGGAAGAGCCGCTCCTTGAAGTACTCCCGCAAGGTTTGCGTAACCTGCTGGGCCAGGTTGGTGCGGTCGTCGTACATCGTCAGCAGAACACCCTCAATCGTCAACGTGGGATTGAAGGCTGCGCGGACCCTTTCGAGCGTCGAAATCAGCTCGGAAATGCCCTCCAAAGCGAAATACTCAGCCTGCATCGGCACCATCAAAGTGTCCGCCGCAGCCAAGGCATTCAGCGTAAGAAGATCAAGTGCCGGGGGGCAATCCAGGATAATCAGGTCAAAGTTGTCTTGAATCGGCCTCAACGCATGGCGCAGACGAACCGCACGGTCATCCACCCCGGCCAACTCGATGTTGGCGCCCGTCAGGTTCTTCGATCCCGGCAGAAGTGAGAGCAGATCAATCTCCGTAGGTAGAATCACCTGCTGCGCCGGGGCGTCGCCCATCAGTACGTCATAGATAGAGCGACGGTTATCGTCGCGCTGGAAACCAAGTCCGGAGGAGCAGTTCGCCTGCGGATCGCAGTCCACCAGCAAAACATTAAGGCCTTCGAGCGCAAGGCATGCTGCCAGATTGATGGCGGTCGTAGTTTTGCCGACTCCGCCCTTTTGATTGACGATTCCAAGTATCTTGCCCATGACTTTTAAGACTATAGGGAGGGAGTGTTTTACGGGTAGGAGCTTGCACTGTGGAGAACTTCTCCCCGCTGTGGAAAGCCATCTCGGCGATGGCCGGAATGCGCCCGGCAAACAATAGCTGCGTAAGGGGTTCAGCGCTTTATGCGTAAGGCGTTTTCATTGAGGGAGGATGGAGTGAATCGGTGGAAAACTTTACCCGATTTAATCAAGAGTGTAGGGTGAACTCAGCAATTTTTTTTTATCTCCAAGTTGAAACTGCGCCCGTTTTGGGATGAGGAAAGGAGTGTTTCACGTGGAACTTTTCCCGTTTTGGGTTACTTCCCAAAATGTTTCACGTGGAACAGAGCAGACTATCAGCCTCTTGAGGCCTTTCCAATTACAATCCCTTTCAGCATCTTGGAAATGTTCCTTCAACATCTGTCACAGGAATCGCTGCGGACTGTCTTATCTGTAGGAGGATTTTATGCGACTTGCTTGCGAACCGGTACCATACCCCTTTGATGAAAACCACTCCAACTCTTCAGACAATACTCTCTTGACAGAGGCAAAAGCTGGAGACCGCGACAATCTCGAAGCTTTGCTCACTCGACATCTTCCCTGGCTCTTCAATCTCTCCCTGCGTATGCTGCATCAACGCGCAGACGCGGAAGACGCAACCCAAGAAATCCTCTTGAAGGTTATCCAGGCGCTTCCGGAGTTTCGAGGCGACGCCCGCTTTTCAACCTGGCTCTATCGAATCGCGGTGAATCACTTGCTGAATGTAAAGAAGTCCAAGTGGGCCGTCGCCGACTCTATTTGCTCCTTTTCGATTGCCTCAGCTGGATTGCGGCAAGTTCCTGATCTAGACCCTCCCGACCCGCGCACTGTGCCTGTCCCGGTTGAAATCCTGGTTGAAGAGACAAAGAACAATTGCATCATCGGAACCTTGCTGTGTCTGGATGGCCGCCAGCGTCTTGTCTATATCCTGGGTGAAATCTTTCAGGTCAGCGATGAAGTTGGCGCCGAGATCGTCGAAGTCTCTCCCGTCAACTTCAGACAGATTCTTTCGCGTGCTCGTCGTGATCTTTATGAATACCTACGCGACAACTGTAGCCTTGTCAATCCCAAAAACAATTGCAAGTGTGTCCGCAAGACTCGCGCCTTCATTCAGGCCGGCTTTGTGAATCCAGAAAAGTTGGAGTTTACGCAGGCCCACGTGCGTAGAGTCCGAGAGGTCTCTGCGCAGCGGACCCCGGAAATCTTTGAGGTCTACATGGAGACCGCAGCCAGCGTCTACCGCAATCACCCCTTCTATGAGCCTTCAGAACAGGCGGAGATTCTGCGCCGGGTTCTTCCTCCGCTGACGGTATAAACCGATTTCGAGAAAGAAGGGAAGCAAGATGGATATCCCAAACGCATTTATCGGACAACTCGACGCGCCCACGCCTGCGGAAGTTTCTTCTGCCCTTGGCCCTGCCGATGAACTATGGAAGCACCTTGTAGCTTGGGCGTCCGAACTGAAGATCGTTGAGCAGGAGTGGAAGTGCTCCGGTAAAAAGTATGGCTGGAGTTTTAAGCTCAAAGTCAAAAAGAGAAACATTATCCATATGAGTCCATGCGAGGGGTGCTTTCGCGTCGCCTTCATCTTTGGCGACAAAACGATGGCAGCCGCGCGGCAATCCGATCTCGCGGGGAGCACACTGAAACTGATGGACGAAGCGCCTCGTTACCCTGAGGGAACCGGCCTTCGACTGATGGTCCGATCTGTCAACGACCTGGTCGAGATTCGTAAGCTTGCCCTCATCAAGCTGGCGAACTGATCGCGCGCGCTCCGATTACTAGCAGTTTGTCCTCGCCGTCGGGTAGATAAATCTCTTTTTGCCAACAGAATACTGGGTCTATGGCTGTCTTGAGCATACTGAGATCTTTACCTGTAGTCATCAATGCCAGCCAACCGTCGGGGCGGACCAACCTTGCGGCCACCTGGACGGCCTCGCTCATCTTGTCTACCGCCCGCAGACATACACAATCAAATACATTACAAAGTACCTCGGCCCGGCCAGAATGCACCTTTGCGTTGACGCCGAGCACACGAACCGCTTCGCTCAAAAATGCTGCCTTCTTTCCCTGGGACTCGGCCAGAGTCACAACGATCTCAGGCCGGCAGAGTGCAATTGGGATTCCTGGGAAGCCCGCGCCGGAGCCAAAGTCTAGCAACGATGCAATTCCGGAAGGCAGCAAGCGCGCACAAGCAATCGATTCGACAAAATGCCGGAGTAGTATTCCCTCTTCGTTGCGAATCGCAGTAAGATTCACCCGCGCATTCCAGCGGACCAAGAGAATTAGATAGTCTTCAAAAGCACGAGCGAGATCGCAGCTCAACGGGTCTAGGCCATGCTCGGCGAGAATCCGACTAAGCCGGTTGGCTGCCTTCTCATGTAAATCGCTCACGCGGACCCCACCGACTCTGCGATCCGCCTTGGCTGCCAAACCACTGCTGCCTGCACGAAAGCTGCGAAGATCGCACGGGAAAAGGCGCTCTGCGTGTAAGTGCGCTCTGGATGCCATTGCACGCCCAACACAAATTGTTCCTGCGAGTCCAGTTCCACCGCCTCAATGACGCCGTCGCCTGAAGAGACGGCGCTCACCGTGAGACTGTCGCCGGGATGCCGAATGGCTTGATGGTGGCTCGAATTGACCTGTGGATCCGAATCCAGCCCACGAGGGACCAGACCTGAGAGTCGCGATCCAGGTACTATCCGGACCGGATGCACCTCCACAATCTCCCTTCCCGGACGGTGATTGACCTCTGTCTTCAGATCCTGGATCAGTGACCCATTCAGCCAGACGTTCAGGCTTTGGGCTCCGTGGCATATAGCCAATATCGGTTTGTGTAGGCTGAAGGCGTCTTGAAGCAACAGCTCATCCACTGCCGTCCGGGCAGGATCAGCTTCCCCACACTCCGGAATGCGATCTTCGCCATATCTTTGTGGGTCTATGTCGTAGCGGCTGCCAGGAAGCAGGATCCCTTGAACCCCTGAAAGCAGCCGAGCTACGCGATCCTGACGCTCGTGGAGAGGGACAAGAATTGGTGTGGCTCCGGCGGAGCGCAAAGATGCAAGATAAGGAGGCAACGACCGCTGATTGTATTCAGGGTCGCTGCCGGTAGGTTCAGGGATTGCAATATGAACGCACATAGCAGCAACAGTGTAATCATAAAAGCGGTAGATGCGATAGGGGGACAAGTTGTAGATTCATTGCAATGAACCTGCAACCTCAACTTCGACCGCTCGAAGCCGTCAAGTCATCCATTTTCAGCAGCTTTTCGATGGCCGACCTCAGATGCACAGTCAGTTCATCCGTCTGCCGCAAGCTCATCCCAACCGTCTCAATTGGTTCACCGACATGGAGCGTCAGCTCTCCAGGGAAAAAATGACGCGTATGAATTGGGAGCAACTCGTAAACACCGCTCAGCGCCATCGGCACCAACGGAACCTGAGCGCGAATGGCCAGGTACGCGGCACCGGAGAGAAATGGTTGCAATTGTCCATCCGGCGTACGCCTACCCTCAGGAAAAACGAAAAGCGCCATCTTCGAGCGCAGAGCTTTGGCAGCCGCTCCTAGGCTGGAAAGGGTAGCACGCGGATTCTCGGTGTCGATCGGCATCTGTCCAGATCGTTCTAAGTACCATCCTATGAATGGGATATGCCATAACATCTTGCGCGCTAGAATGCGAAACTGGAAAGGCAAAGCAGTGAAAATGACCGGTGTATCCATATAAGACGTGTGATTGGAAGCATAGACGGCCACCTTGTACCTGTGCAAGTTCTCCGATCCTATAACCCTGAGCTCTGAGCCAGATAACCACACGCAGCCACTTGCCCAAAACCTTGCTATCCGATGCTGCGCATTCCCTTTCTTGTCTACAAGAGAAACGGCTATCGCGACACTACCGCAAATCACTGTAATCAGCCCAAAGAGTGGAGCCTGGATCAGGTTGGTTCGCCAAAAATACAACCATGGCAGAGGATTGGGACGCTCTCTTCTCATTCGATTCCTCCGCCCATCAAGTACGGCCGCGCCTCTCCTACCAAGTAAACAGAACCAGAAATAACTACAGCGCCATTCATTGCGCGATCTCTTGCCCTTCGCAACGCCTCACCAACGGATTTCGCGCTTTCTGTCGTCACACTCATCTCTCTGCCTGCAGCCTCCAGTTCTTCCATCGCCATCCCTCGCGAGGAATGAATAGGCGCAAAGATCACTTCATCGAACAAAGGAAAGAGGATCCGCGCGAGTTCTTTCAATGGCTTATCAAGCAAGCAACTGAATATCAGTATCCTTGGGTGTCCTACTCCCCGGAACTCATTCAGCCCATTGCGTAATGCGATGGCGCCGGCCGGATTATGCGCCACATCCAGAATCCAATCCACGCCTCCAAAATGCAGGCGTTCCAGCCGTCCTGGCCAGTAAGTCTTGCGAATCCCTTCACTGATCGACGCCGCGGAGATAGGAAATCCGTGCGCCTCTGCCAACTCAATAGAAGCAGAAATCGCTAGAGCAACATTCCTTTGCTGATGAACACCTGATAACGGCGATTGGACTTCAATCCGATCTCCCAAGCCCACGACGGTGTAGAAACCGCTGGCCGGAACGTCCGACCGCGGCACAAATCCGGACGCTTTGACCACTGTTACACTCAGCTCAGAAGCAATCTTTCCAAGCACCGCGTTCACTCCTTGATCTTGCGGGAGCGTGATTAGTGTCCCTCTGCGTCGCAAAATACCCGCCTTCTCGCGTGTGATTGCGGCCACTGTTGACCCAAGCCATTCAGTGTGGTCAAGAGAGATATCGGTGATGACTGAAACCAGCGGTTCGACAACATTCGTAGCGTCCAGTCGGCCACCCATCCCAACCTCAAGCACCGCCAAACCCACCTTCCGCTCTGCAAAATAGAGCATCGCTTGAGCGGTCAAAATCTCAAAAAAACTGGGAAGTTGCGGCAAATCACCTTCCCGAACCAAACCTTCTGCGGTCTCGTAAACACAAAAAAAGAGTCTGCCGAAATCCTCATCGCCAATCTCTTCCACTCCAATTCGGATTCGCTCGTTCACTCGCTCCAAATGCGGAGAGGTATACAAGCCAGTACGCACCCCTGAGTTGTCCGTAATAGAGGCCAGCGTGGACGCCGTCGAGCCCTTGCCGTTTGTTCCAGCAATCAGCACCGAACGAAATTGATTTTGCGGATTTCCCAGCGCCGCCATCAAAGCGCGAAACTCGTCCAATGAGAATTTTCTTCGCGGCTGGTTCGGTTTTGAATGCAACTCCGGAGCCATGGCGCGCAGAGATTCGATGGCTGCTCGATAAGACATGGAAACATTAGTATAAGAGCCCGATCTCTGGCTGGCGAATAATGATCATCGGCTCAACAGCAATTGAAGAGCCTCGCGTGCGCTTTGCAGGCAGCCGCGAGCTTCATCCTCCGACAAAAGCCCCTGATGAACCGCCTTTTTACCAATATCGTTCACCTGGTTGGCTACGCGTGGGAAATCGGCATCAAACCCCGTCATCTGCAGATTATTATTCACCTCATGCAACAGGTTCCCCAATGTCGCGGTATTCCGGTAACGGGTGCGCACTTGACGAGTCAGACCGAATGGCAGTTTTTGCTTGATGGCCTCCTCAAGCACGGAACGGCACATCACCGCACACGCGGTAAACAGACCAAGAAAATAACAGCGGGTGGCTTCATCCAGATATCTGTCCGCTTCCTCGGAACTCGATGTCGTAACAACACATTCCCGAAGGTGAGTTGCCCTCTGTACGGCAGGCTCTACCAATTCCAGCAACTCCAGAGCAAAAGCTGTACGTAGCAGATCATTCTGTTGACCATCCAATGCTCTTTGAATCTCTTGCCAGAGAGGCGTAATCGCTCCATTTCCAATCGGTTGCAACCTGGTCAAAGTGGTCAGTCTCTGCCGTGCGTGTTGAATAAAACCCTGCCGCATTTCCTGCGCCAGCCTCTTCCATCCTCCTATGAAAGCTGCTTCGTCCTGCTGATATCTGGCCCATAGTTCGTCGTACACAATATTTGGAAGTACTTCTTTTAATTGGTAAAACCTTCCCGTACGCGCCAACTCCGATATCGCTTCACAAAACTCCTGTCCCGGTGTTCCTTCGGCTGACATCTGCATCAGTTGATCCTCTAGTTTGCCAATGTCGATACCCATGCTCACACCCCTCCCTGAAAAGTGTAGTGCCGCCTCATTCGAAAAGCGCGCCAAATCGTGATTCAAAATATCTCTATATGACTGAACTGGGAACTCTTATTGAACCCCATCGAAGCCGGGAATCCGTAATCCCTCCGTATCTGTTGGTTTTCAGACATGAAAGATAATCACTCATCATCCTCGCGTTATGTGCATCACCGGTTCTTTCCCTCCCCTTCTCTTACGCGTTTTTGGACTCGCTCTCCACACATCCCGCTGTCTTTGCACAGGCCTATTCTCTCTTCTTGTGGAAGCCGTGGGAAAGATAGTACATACCCAGAGCTTCTAGACGGATTATCCAAACCTCCTCATATCCACATCCGCGATTTGGAAATCTAGACACCACACTAACTCTTTCTTGTCCAATCACTTCTCCCCATTTCCCACATTTCCGACCGGAACGGTTAAGGTTACTATCTTTTTCTTTATACTTCCTACTCTTTTCCTCTCCCTTACTGATTCTGATCCTCCTCTCCCGATCTCTATTCCCAGCCGCACCACAAGGAACGCGCCACCAGGACATACCGAAATCCAGCCGGATAATTCAGAGTTCGACCCTTGTTTTCCACGCGCATAGCGACGCAAAGGTGAATACAATCAAGAAGAAGAAAAGAAACCGTTTCCGACAGGCACCAAGATGTTGTACAGTGTGGCCAGCGCGGATTCTGCTTCCAGTGCTTTTTTTCTCCGTAGTAAATGAGGAACGATTCATGCCGAACCTGGAAAACGAAGTTGAGAAGCCGGCCGCGCCGGGGGCAGCAATGGAAATTACCGTAACCCGCCAGGACTTGGTCAAGGAACTCACCGCGACCCAAAGCGTTGTTGAGCGCAAGACCACGATTCCCATCCTCTCAAACTTTCTGATTGAAGCGGATGGCGACCGACTGAATATCACCGCCACCGACCTTGATCAAGCAATCCGCACCAGCGCTTCAGCCAAAGTCAAGAATCCTGGAGCTTGCACCATTCCCGCCCGCAAACTCTACGACTATGTCAAATTGCTTCCCGACGGCGACATCTCCATCAAACTGCTCGATAACCACTGGGTCCAGATCCGCTCCGGCCGCTCGAACACCAAAATGGTCGGCATGGCCCGCGCCAATTACCCGCAGGTTCCTGAGTTCCCCCCCGTTGCGGTGACCAGCATCTCCGTCGCGGCGCTGAAAACGCTGATCAATCGCACTATCTTTGCCATCTCAAACGAAGAATCTCGTTATACACTCAACGGCGCGCTGTTGGTCATCAAGGCTGAGTCCCTGGCTATGGTTGCCACCGATGGCCACCGCCTCTCGTTTGTTGAAAAGCCCAATGAGATCCTCGAAGGCATCAGCGGTGAAAAGCGCGTTCTCATTCCTCGCAAGGCTCTTCAGGAGTTGCAACAACTACTCTCTAACACGGAAGCCGAAAAAATCGAATTTGCGGATGATGAGCACACCCTCTTCTTCCGGGTCGGCCATCGCACGCTCAGCACACGCAAACTCTCCGGCCAGTTCCCCAACTTTGAAGCCGTGATGCCGCGCGATAACACAAAGTTCGCCGTGGTGCGCTCCAGTGAACTTGCCTCCGCCATTCAGCGCGTTGCCCAATTTGCCGACGAGCGCTCCGGCGCGATCCGGCTGCGCCTGGAAAGCAATGAACTCAAGATCAGCTCAAACTCCGCCGAATCCGGTGAGAGCGAAGACACCATCGACACTCCCTACGCCAGCGACCCCATCTCGGTTGGCTTCAACTCTGTCTACATCCTTGACTTCCTCAAGGCTCTCAGCAACGAGGGCGAGGTTCGCCTCGAGTTCAAAGACTCCCAGTCCGCCGGCCAGATGCGCCCTGAAGATCCCGATGCTGAGTACAAGTACCGTTATGTCCTGATGCCGATGCGCATCTGACCGCTCAGTTCAGCCAGCAAAATAACAGAGGCCCTGCAGCGATGCAGGGCCGTTTTGTAGAATGATAGAGCAGACAACTCAGCGCACGGACAAAGTTGGTCGCAAGAGCGGTTCCATTCTTGAGCGTGTGATTGAGTTCTTTCTCGGCCTGTAGTGTTAAGCCTTGTTTCTAAACCCGATGATTGAGTTTTATGGCTGCCCGCCCTTTCGCCACGTGCGCGAAAAAATGTTGTACCCTCAGCGGTTCTGCGGATCAAGGATACGCCGCCCGCCACTTTCACGAAAAAGCGAAGAAAAGAAGAACGACCCCCCCGGGGGGGGGTATCATTTTCCTCACATCGAGCTACCTCTGGAAAAAAGCTGGTCAATATTCAGAACAGATAGTTTCAGAGTAACAAATTGCTGAAGAATGATCCGCAAAAAGATTCATGCGATTTCAGAGGCCTGGAGGCACGGCCACAGTGCTTCCACCTGAGCGCGAAGAGCTGCCAGATCTCGATAATTTTTAAGCACATAGTCGGCACGGGCGGCTTTCTCCGCGTCGGGAATCTGATGCTGGAGGCGCTGGCGGGCGCTGGCTTGGGCGGCTTCCCACCCCAGCGACGAAGACCTGTCGCTGGGGACCCCGACGGCGCGGCCCGCTGCTGTGGGGCTGACGCGGGCGGCATAGCGGGCGATCTTCAGCTCGTCAGGCGCGGTGACGACAATGATTCGGTCCATGCGCCGCCGCCAACGGGCGAGCAGCGTCTCGCTTTCACCGCGCAGGCGGGCGTCGCGCTCTACTTCAAAGATCAGCGCCGATTCGACGACGGCCACGGCGGCAGGATTGCGGGCAAAGACCTGCTCCATCCAGCGCTCTTCGGCTTCGATTACCGCCGGATGCACAATCGCGTTCAACTCTTGCAGACGGCCTTCCTTGAAGGCCAGATCGGCCAGCCGCGCGCGGTTCAGACGGCCATCGGGGCCAACGACTTCCGCGCCGAAGTGCTCTACAATCGAAGAAAATGCCGGCTGCCCCGGCTCCATCAATGCGCGGCCCAGTTCGTCAGCTTCAATCACCTCCGCGCCCAGCTCGCGCAGCATGGCCGCAACGGTACTCTTGCCGCTGCCCAGACCACCGGTGAGACCTACTCGAAGCATTCTCTAGACCTCAGCATAATTCGATGTTTTGCATAAGTTGACGTTTTGAAAGGGCACGGCTTCAGCCGTGTCGTAAATGCTACGATTCAAGCCTTGAGAGCTGCTGCTGAGCAAGACGACGATATTTGCCTCTGTGGTCTGTGTCACGTGTAATACGAAAGTGTGAGATAGCTCCGCTTGAATCATTGATCGCGAGAAACGCCAACCCAATCTGCCAGTGGACTATAGCAATCGCCAATTCTCTGTGATTGGTGAGACGACGATTACCAATTACAAGCATAACGAGAAGAGAATTACGAGGTCTGGTTTGCCGCGCTTCAGTATGAGCATTTTCAACTAATCGCACCGCTCTATCAATTGCCTGAAGAGCTTCTGCTCTACGATTAAGTTGCACCAAAGCCTGTGCTTTTCGAGCCCAGCATTTTGCACGTTTTAGATCGTCATAAACTCCACCTCCGAAATAGATATCCTTCCTCTGCCTGCTAACGTTAAGTTCTACAGCCTGTTCAGCCATGTCTATTGCTTTTTCCGGATCAGAAGCTGTTATTAGAAGTAAATCTGCCATAGTACTTTGACCGCTTCCGGTTGAATCTCCCAATTCAAGTGCGCGTTCCAGGTATTCTTGAGACTCCTGATAACGCCCCTGATCCATAAGAGCGTCAGCCAAGCAAACCAACGGACGCACTTGATCAGAGGGTGCGAGCAGCGACAAGGATTTGCGATAGTAAATTTCCGCTTTATCGGGTTTTCCCGCCAAAAGTAAATCCAATCCCTTTCGGCGAAGCCTGAGTTCGGGCGGACAATGTCTCATGTTCCGGAGATAAATAACATAGACTCCAACAAATACCAACCCTACCAACAGAAATCTGATAGAAGGCGTGTCTAAAGACGATAGAACCGTGAGGTTTGACAGATTAGCGAGAATAATTCCGGACAATATCATGAACCCTCTCTTTCAAAGTAGTCATCTGATGTCATCATCATAGCCCCCGTGGCGTCTTGGCGACGCGGACGGTGTTGGCCTCCAGGATCTTAGGCAGCCATGATGGCTCCGTGCTCGGTAAAGGCATAGGGCGCGTAGCGGCGGCCACCACGACTGCTCTTTGAGATCACAGTTTGTGACCTCAATGCCTCGTTCTCTTCCGCCGTGAACTGAAAGACGAAATCCGAGGGGAAACGCTTTTCGTTTCGCTTGACGGCCTGAATAAGCGCCCGGACTTCTACGCCGTACAGCGCTGCCAGGTCGGAATCGAGCAGAACCTTCTGGTCGCGAACCAGATGGATTTGGTTCTCAATGGAATAGGGTACAAGGGCACTTTCGCTTGTCATTCCGACTCCTGGTTTGAGATCACAAACTGTGATCTCAACCTTAGAAAAATTCATAGCCCCCGCCGCATCTTGGCGGCGGAGACGGTGTTGGCCATGAGCATGGCTACGGTCAGCAGGCCCACACCACCGGGGACTGGGGTATAGGCTTCGGCCAGTTCAAAGGCATCTGGATGCACGTCGCCGACAATCGTCGAGCCGCGCTTGGCGAAGGCGGCTTCGCGCTTGGCATTGCCCAAGAAGAAGCGATCAAACTCGGCGCGGGTATTCAGGCGGTTGATGCCCACATCGATGATGATCGCGCCGGGCTTGACCATCTCCGGCGTGATGAAGCCGGGGCGGCCGATGGCGGCTACCAGAATGTCAGCCTGGCGGGTGATTGCGCCCAGATCGCGGGTCTTGGAGTGGCAGATCGTGACGGTCGCGTTTTGATGCAGCAGCAGCATCGCCGCCGGTTTGCCGACCAGATCGCTGCGGCCGACGACGACCGCGTGTTTGCCGCTGATGGGTATATTGCTGCGCTTGAGAATCTCGATAATCCCCGCCGGAGTGCAGGGTGCCAGAGCAGGGCGTCCCGCCTGCAAGCGGCCTGCATTCACGGGGTGAAAGCCGTCTACGTCCTTGGCGGGATCGATGGCGTCGAGCAGGGCCTTGGCGTCCACGTGGGCGGGCAGCGGCAACTGAATGAGGATGCCGTCGATCTCCGGGCGGGCGTTGAGCTGAGCGATCAGGGCCAACATCTCCTCGGTGGTGACGGTGGCGGGCGGGGTGATCAGGTCGCTGAAGATGCCCAGATCGGCGCAGCTCTGGACTTTGCTGCGGACGTAAATCTGCGAGGCGGCGACGTTGCCTACCAGCACTGCCGCCAGGCCGGGACGAATTCCCTGCGCGGCCAATGCGCGGACCTCCTCGGCAACTTCTTGTTTAATTGCCGCGGCAATTGCCATGCCGTCGAGAATTCTCGCCATACTTGAGCTCCACTTGTATAGGGTTAGTTGGGATTCGTGAATTCCCAGGTCCCAAAGTCCCCAAGAAACATCCCGCAGGGGCTAAAGCCCTACTGAATTCTATGGGCGTTATCGGCACGACTGAAGTCGTGCCCTGACACTTCTGGATTTTTATCGGGTTTTTCCGCTGCCTGTAAAGTCTTGCCCTTTCAAAACCCGATTTTCACCATAGGCGTTAAGAAATCCTGGGCGTTCCGCATCCCCAATCTAATCGTATCGCTTTGCGCCGGGGATGCGTGCGTGCCGTCATTCCCACTCTGAAACGATGGGCTGCGAAAAAGCATGAATCCACCTTGCGGCACCTACCGCTGTGATTTTCCTCACATACAACCATTCCTCTTCAAGGGGTACAGTGAAGGCTGCGCAAAGTGATCCAGCTCACATCTGTATGATTTCGTTCTCGCTTTGGCCGCAGCGTTTTGGAGAGGATTTGATGAGCGTCTTCAAGGATGCAGGGCATCTTTTCCGGTTTGCGGGGCTCTTTGTCCTGGCATTTCTGGTCTTTCTTGTGGTGCGCCACTTCGTTGTGCCGAAAAGTTTTGGGCAGTATGGGCACTATCGTGGCGCGGCCCTCGGCGATATTGCCAAGCACCCGGTGAAGTTCTCCGGCCATGAAGCGTGCGAGGGCTGCCATACGGATGAGGCGGCCAAGAAGAATGCCGGCAAGCATGCGCACGTGAACTGCGAGGCCTGCCACGGAGCGCTGGCGCAGCGGTTGCCCGTTCCTGCTGCGCCTCCGGCGAGCCTCTATGACCGCGTGCTTACCTTCGCCGGCCTGAAGCTTGCGCCTGACCCGCCTATCCTTCTCCATGCAGATGATCCTTCCACAGTAAAGCCGGTTATGCCAGATACGGCTGTGCTGTGCGCCCGCTGCCATACGGCCAGCGCGGCCAAGCCCAAGGGCTTTCCGCAGGTGGTTCCGGCGGATCACTCGAATGGAGTGCCGTGCGAGAGCTGCCATCAGCCGCATAGTCCGGGCATGGATGCGCCGGCGGCAGCCACGGGAGGTGCGAAATGAATCTATCACGGCGTCGAATGTTGATTCTTTTACCGGCGGCGGCGGTGGCCTGGAAATCCGTGCTGGCCGGTACCCCAGAGGACGCGCCCAACTACGCGATGACCGACCACTGGTGGGGGATGCTGATCGACATTCCCAAGTGCATTGGCTGCGGCAACTGCGTACGCGCCTGCCAGATCGAGAACGATGTGCCGGATGGGCTCTTCCGCACCTGGGTGGAGCGCTACCACGTGAAGGATTGGCAAGGGGTCGAGGCCAACGGCGAGATGGCCAATCCGATGATCTTACCTGAAGTGATTTCGCCCGATGGCGGCAAGGAAGGCTTCCCGGTGGCCACGGATGAGAGCGGCAAGTACTTCTTCGTTCCCAAGATGTGCAACCACTGCGCGGATTCGCCCTGCACGCAGGTCTGTCCGGTGGGCGCAACCTTCGTGGCGCCGGATGGCGTGGTACTGGTGGATCAGAAGTATTGCCTGGGCTGCGCTTATTGCGTGCAGGCTTGCCCGTATGGCTGCCGCTACATTCATCCCGAAAAGAAGGTCGCGGACAAATGCACCCTCTGCTACCACAGGATCACCAAGGGGTTAACCACAGCTTGCTGCGAAGCCTGCCCGACCGGAGCCCGGCAATTGGTGGATCTGAAGAATCCCAAGGATCCGATTCACGAGTTCTTGAAGACGCACAATGTGCAAGTGCTCAAGCCGCAGATGGCGACAGGAGCGAAGGCCTTTTATAACGGGCTGGACGGTTCGGTGCGCTGACCACCTGCGGTGGGGCCAAGGGCCTTCGGCGCAACGGTATGGAACGGAGTGACTGTTTTGAAAGGGTACGGCTTAAGCCGTGCCGCAAAGTAGTCTCCAGGACAAGCGGGGGCTTTAGCCCCGGAGGGAGTCTTCCCTCTGCAATAAGTTAGGGGAAAATTATGAACGGTGTTGAAGGCTTCATGTATCCGAACGAAGTCGGACTCCAATGGAGCGTACTGATCGTCTTGTACCCGTTCATCACGGGGCTGGTGGCGGGCGCATTCATTCTGGCCTCGCTGGAACGCGTCTTCCGCGTAGAGGCGGTCAAGCCCACCTATCGGCTGGCGCTACTGACGGCGCTGGCATTTCTTCTTGTCGCGCCGCTGCCGCTTCAGTTGCATCTGGGCCATCCGGAGCGCTCGCCGGAGATGTACTTCACGCCGCACTCGACTTCGGCGATGGCCATGTTCGGCTACGTCTACCTGTGGTACTTGATGGCCGTGCTGGTGCTGGAGATTTGGCTTGACTACCGGAAAGACATTGTCCGCCTCTCGCAATCGAGCAAAGGGCTGTTGCGCCTGATTTACAAAGTGATGACGCTCGGTTCCAGCAACATCAGCGAGCGTTCGCTGGCCATCGACGAGCGGGTGGGTTGGATTGTTACATTGATAGGCATTCCCTCCGCCTTCCTGCTGCATGGCTACGTCGGCTTCATCTTCGGCTCCATCAAGGCCAATCCATGGTGGTCCTCCCCGCTGATGCCGGTAGTCTTCATCTTTTCAGCGATGGTTTCGGGAATTGCCGGGGTCATGCTGCTGTATATGGCGATTACCAAGCTGCGCAAGCAGGTGATTGATGTGCACTGCGTGGACACGATTGCCATGTACCTGTTTTACATCTTCATCATCGACTTCAGCCTGGAGATGCTGGATCTGATTCACCGCATCTACGAGGCGGATGAATCCTTCCGCAGCCTGAACTTCATGGTCCATACGCAGCTCTACTTCTCGCACATCGTGGTGCAGATCTGCCTGGGTACGCTAACGCCAATCATACTGCTGGGCGTCACGCAGGTGGTCAAGTTGAACGAGATTGCGCGCAAGCGGATTTATGGCGTGGCCGGCTGCTTGACGCTGATCGGCATCTTTGCGATGCGCTGGAATGTGGTGATCGGCGGGCAGTTGTTTTCCAAGAGCTTCCTGGGTTACACCACCTACAAGATGAGCCTGGTGACGCGCGAGGGGCTGTTGGTTGCAGTCTTCCTTACGCTGCTGCCGCTGGTCTTCCTTTGGGTACTGGTCAAGCTGCTGCCTCCATGGCCTGAGAAGAACGCGCCGGAGCCGGCCATCGGGGATTAAGAGTTTACTAATTTCGGGTGGAGGCTATGGACGTTCTTCCCGACGCACTAGAACAACTGACGGCGCGCCTGGAAGCATTGGAGCGGCGGGTCCTGACACTTGAGGCCGTTGAACAGTCGTCTGCCGCGCCAGCCACACCGGCATTTGCGGTTGCGCCGATTGCGGCCGAGAGAACCTCTCATGCGCTCGGCGGCGGCTTCTTTCCTGTGCTGAGCAAGGCTTTGATGGGCATTGCCGGCGCGTACTTTTTACGTGCCGTGGCCGAATCCGGTGTGCTTCCCCGGCCATTGATTGCGGCCATTGCCATTGTCTATGCGCTGCTTTGGCTGGTGGCGGCGGCGCGCATTCCTGCGGAAGCGTGGTTTGCCAGCACAGTTTATGCCGCAACCTCGGCAATGATTCTTGCTCCCATGCTTTGGGAGTTGACCTTGAGCTTCAAGGTTCTCTCCACGCCGGGCGCAGCCGCCATCCTCGGAGTATTTGCTATTGCCGCCACAGCTTTGGCGTGGAAGCAGGATCGGTCGCCGGTCTACTGGGTGGTAAATGCAACGGCTGCAGTGGCGGCTCTAGCTCTTTCTGTCGCCACTCATGATTTGCTTCCATTCCTTGGCACAATTCTTTTGATGGCGCTGATCGCGGAGATCGCTGCCGGGCGCGAACACCATCGGAGCTTGCGGCTACTGGCAGCAGCAGCGGCTGATCTTGCCGTTCTGGGCGCTGATCTTCATTTATGCCAGCCCGCAGAGCGCGCGCCAGGAATATCCGCTGCTGGACGCCGTCCGATTAATTTTGCCCGGCTGTCTGCTCTTCTTGATCTATGCGGTGAGCATTGTTACCCGATGTGCGAAGCAAGGGCGGAAGATCAGCATCTTTGAGACGAGCCAGGCGATCGCTGCTTTTTTGCTGGCGGCTTCAAGCGTGCTTTTCTTTGCTCCAAACCGGGGGGCAATAATCCTGGGTGCGCTCTGCCTGCTGATTTCCCTGGGCTCCTACACAGTCGCCTTTCTTCTCTTTGGCAAAGACGCCGAGGCACGCAATTTCCATATTTTTTCTCTTTGGGCTGCTTCTTTACTGCTGGTGGGAAGCAATTTGATTCTGCCATCTGACTGGCTGCCGGTGGGGTTAAGCCTTGCGGCTATCGCCGCCTCTCTTCCAATCCTCCGCCCGGCGATCAATATGCAGGGTTTGGCCTTTCTGCTGGCCGCGGCATTTACCTCCGGGCTGTTCCACTTTATCTCGGATGCATTGGCAGGAAGCCTTTCCGCAGGCATTTCTTGGAATATCTTCCTGGTTTCCGCCTGCATGATTGCTTGTTATGCAATGAGCGTCTCGGGTTCTCGGATGAGCAAGGCGCGCCAGTGGATCAACCAGATCACGTCGGCTTTGGCAACTGGCGAGTCGCTTGCGTTGCTGGTGACGGGCCTGATGCGCCTGATTACGCCGTTCCTGGCTCGCGAAGCTCATCCTGTCGCGTTGATGCGCACCATTGTTCTCTGCATGGGCGCGCTCGCGCTGGCCTGGATCAGCTCAGCTTGGCGCCGCATTGAACTGACACGCCTCGCCTACGTAATGCTGGGTGTGATTGCCATGAAACTTCTTCTGCAAGATTTGCCTCTCGGCAATCTGGGATCGATCTCGGCATCCATCTTTATGCTTGCGATTGCGTTGATCGCGGTACCGCGCTTGGCGCGCCGCAAAGAGCGCGCCTGAACAGAATCTGCGCGGTGTAAAAATCATTCTTAAATTGATTAAAACTTACTCATTCTGCGTATCTTACTCATGAATTTCCACCGATTGCCGAAACAGCAATTAGGACGTAAATTCCTGCCGCGCATTTTCCTTGGATGGCTCTGCGCTATAGCCTGCAAGGCAGAATCAAGGAAGGAAGGGAGAATCCAATGCTGCAGATTGAGAGGCGAAGGGACGAGGCGGTTGCTCCTTCCTGGGCGCATCTTCGCATTCCCCCTTTCCCCCAGGTCGCCCTCCAGGTTTTGCAACTGGCTCATCATGAGAATGTGCAATTGCACCAGTTGAGCAATCTGATATCCTCTGATCCGGCCTTCGCCAGTGAAGTTCTGACGATTGCCAATTCGCTGCTCTACGCTCCACGCTTTCCCGCCACGAGCATTTTGCAAGCCATCGCCGTGTTAGGTGCGAACAATTTGAATGGGTTATGCCTGACAGTTGGAGTGCGCGGCTATATGGGCAAGGCTCTGAATCAGCCCGCCATGCGCGCCATCTTCCGTCACAATCTGGCCTGCGCGCTGATCGCCGATCAGGTGGCTTCGGTGGGCTTCCTGGACCGTGATGTCGCTTACACCTCCGGCGTACTGCACGATATCGGCCGGTTGGCGCTGGCCGTGGTCCGGCCCAAAGAATACAGTTTGCCGCTGGGTGCGCACAGCGGAACTCCGATCAGCATCCTCAAGGCCGAGCGGGAACTCTTCGGCTGGGATCATTGCGAAGCGGGCCGTCAGTTGATCGCGGACTGGAAGCTGCCCCCGGAGTTTGAACCCATTGTTGCCGATCATCATAAGCCGCGAGAGATGAACGGCTCCTGGGGTATGCCTGATCTGATCAACCTCTGCTGCCGCATGGCCGATACGGCGGGCTTCCCCTCATTTCCCGGATGCGAGGCCACGCCTTATCCAGAGCTGCTGGAAGAACTGCCCGCCAGGGAGCGCGGACTCTTCCATCAGACCATTGAACCATTGGCCTTCGAAGTCGCCCGAAAGATCAATGCCGTCGAAGCAGCTTGAGGCTTGTTGGGCTGCAACGTGCGGAACGGATTGAAACCTCGCCTGCCCATCCGCTGCTAGAATCACTGAAGAGCAGCCAACATGAGCGCAAGCGCCCTCTATCCCGGCACCTTCGACCCGCCCACCAACGGTCATATTGACCTGATCCAGCGCGGCGCCAAGCTCTTTGACCACCTCACCGTCGCCATCCTTAACAATCCGGTGAAGAATCCGCTCTTCACCGTTGAGGAGCGGGTTGAGATGCTGCGGGAGTCCACCAGTGCTCTGCATAACGTCTCCGTGGCTACTTTCGACGGCCTCATGGTCGAATTTGCGCGACAGCAAGGCGCTTCCGCGGTGTTGCGCGGTATCCGCGCCATCAGCGACTACGAGTACGAGTTTCAGATGGCTTTGATGAACCGCCGTCTGGCCCCGGAGATCGAAACCGTCTTCCTGCAGCCTGCCGGCCGCTATTCGTTTGTCAGCTCGCGGATGCTGAAAGAAGTCTTTACATTTGGCGGCGATGTCAGCGGCCTCGTCCCCCCCAACGTCCTCAAGCGGCTGCGTGACCGTATTGGCGCGAGCTAGCGCTCTTATAGAACGGTTTTAGAAGCCCCAGGCATGAGCTACTGGCCAGAAGGTCAGGCTATTGCTTCATCTTCCGCAGGTCGGCAACGCTGGGGGACTACAAAGCAATTACCGGGAAAATCGGCGCCCTCCTTGACCGTTCGCCGCGCCATTCCGTATTCTTCGATGCATTCAACGAAATGCGGAAACGGTAATGATTTCCACCTCCGCTGGGAGAGCAAGCATGAATCCGATTATTCGAGTGGTTCGCACCATGCAAGTCGCCTTCATCGCCTCTGTCTTGTTGTTTCTTTATGTACTTCATGTTATGCACCCCGCGCTACATAGCGTGAACCCCGCCATGGAATGGAGCTTTTTGTTGTGTGCAATCGGCTCCGCTCTCTCGGGCTTCATTCTGCAACGTGTAGTGATGAACGCTCCTAACCGGCCCGGTTCAGCGACACAAAGTTCAACCCCGCGCGGCCAGTGGTTTACGGGACATGTGATTCGCTTTGCCACGGCTGAATCTATAGCTCTGCTTGGGTTTGTTCTGCGTATGATGGGCAGTTCCTCCATACTGGTTCCGCTCCTGTTTGCGATGTCGCTGCTCCTGCTGCTCTTCTGGCAACCGGGACCCGTCCCAACCCAAAACGAATCGAACGGATTCGTCGGCTGATACAGCAGATTTTAGCTTGGCCTGCGCATCGTTGAAGGGTGCCGCCAGAACAACAAAACTAATGTTGAGCTTCAACCCCTGAGGGAATCATGATGGGCGCGGGAATGAAATCGAGAGCTTGCTTGCAAGGCGCGATCCTCTGTGCCTGCTTGATACTCCCTGCCCAACAACCAACTCCCGTGCCGCTCAATGTCTCCGGGCAGGTTGTTGTTGCGGGCCGCTCCATTCCCTACCTGATCCGCCATCTTCCTGTGAGCGCCTTTCCCGACCTTCCAGCTTCATTTGTCAATCTTCTCAATCGCCGGAACTGTTTGATTCCGCAGTCGTATGAGGCGCATCACCCGGAGAATGTCATCCACGCCAGCCTGGAGCGCTCTGGCTCCTCTGATTGGGCAGTTCTCTGTTCGGAGCGGGGAACGGTTTCGCTGCTGGTCTATTTCTCCAGCGCACCAGCGGATCTCCACGTACTGGCTGCCGCGCCGGAGACCGAGCGCCTTCAGGCCCACGACGCATCCGGCGTTCTCGGCTTCAACTGGGCCATCGATCCTGCCACCCCCGAGCAGATTCGCACAGCGCAGATTGGCCTTCTGCATCGCCCCGCGCTCCTCGACCACGACGCCCTGGCCGATTCCCTTATCGACCGCCATACCATCTACCACTTCTATCTGAAGAACGCTTGGATCGTGCTGGAAATGCCCGAGTAAGCATTTGCCATGCAAGGGGCGCGAGTCATTTGCAAATCTGCTGCGCGTTTACACAAAAAGTGCAGAAGAACGCTGAACGAGGAATTGCACATGCAATCTCCAATTTGCGATCCAGCTTGCTGGAGGGAACCATGAAGAAGGTAATCGTTGCAATGGTGTTTTTCTTGCCTGCTCTGTCCTGGGCCGGGAAAGAGAAACCGAAGCCGAACCCGGCGGACTACACCATCAGAGCACATGTGCAGTCGTCAAATTTGGTCAACATTTGTCAAGACTCTTGGGGGATGCTCAATCCTGGCGGAATGGGGAAAGCTACCCATTGCGCTACCTCACAACACCTCAAAGCGCTTATCAACGGAAAGAAATTCGAACTGGATAGCGTAGATATCCAGGGATCAGCATTGCGCATTGGCGATTACAAGGCGAAAGGTGACGACACGATGGCACCGGATGCTTATGAATATCACATCACGTTCGAGTTCCTGATGCCAGATGGAAGTACGCGGATATTTCGAGTTGTCGGCGAATCGGAATAGATGAGACGGGTTGGGGCGTGAAAACGTCTGACAGAATCCTCAAGGAGCAACCCCATGCCGGAAGCCGTACTGGTCAGCGCCGTTCGCACCCCGGTGGGCCGCGCTCAGAAAGGCGCGCTTTCCGGCACCCGCCCCGACGACCTAGCGGCAATTGCTCTGACCGGAGCATTGGACAGGCTTCCAACCCTCGATCGCGCTGAGATCGACGACGTGATCCTCGGCTGCGCTCAGCAGGAGGGTGAACAGAGCATGAATCTGGCTCGATGGGCTGGCCTTCTTGCGGGTCTGCCGGTCGAGGTTCCCGGCGTCACTGTCAACCGCCTTTGCGCCTCCGGCCTTGAGGCTATCGTTCAGGCCGACTTGCGCCTCCGCGCCGGAGACTGCTGCGTCATAATCGCCGGCGGCGTCGAGTCGATGAGTCTGCTTCCCTTTGGCGGACTGAGGCCAAGCCCTAGCCCTTGGCTTGCCGAACACTATCCCGCTGCGCTGCTCTCCATGGGACTCACCGCCGAGCGCGTCGCCCATCGTTTCCAGATCTGCCGCGAGGATCAGGACGTTTTTGCTTTCTGGAGCCATCAAAAGGCTTTGGCCGCGCAGGCTGCGGGCCGCTTCAGCGATGAGCTGATTCCCGTCCCGTTAACCAGCGCCGTCCCCGAATCGACAATCGGAAGGTCCGCAGTAACAGACAGAATCTTCGTCGCCGATGAAGGCCCCCGCGCGGATACGTCGCTCGATGCCCTCGCCAAGCTCAAGCCGGCCTTCCATGCCCATGGCTCCGTCACTGCCGGCAACTCCTCGCAGACCTCTGACGGCGCAGCAGCTACAGTTTTGATGGAAGCCGACCGAGCACGTGAACTGGGCATTCCGGCTCTGGCGCGCCTTGTGTCCTACGCGGTCACTGGCTGTCTGCCCGAGGAGATGGGCATCGGTCCCCTTACCGCGATTCCCAAGGCCCTCCGCCAAGCCGGTCTTACCCTCAACGAGATCGGCCTGATCGAACTCAATGAAGCCTTCGCGGCGCCGGTGTTGGCCATCCTCCGCGTGCTTGATATCGACCCCAGTCGCGTCAATGTGAATGGCGGCGCCATCGCCCTCGGCCATCCCCTCGGCTGCACCGGCGCCAAGCTTACGGCAACTCTGCTCGCCGAGATGCGCCGCCGCCAGATCCGCTACGGCATGGTGACGATGTGCGTCGGCGGAGGCATGGGCGCGGCAGCAATCTTCGAACGGTTGAAATAACCAATCTCCAAAACCAACCATAACCGCGGGTAATGAACGAGTCGATTACCTCTCACGATAACTATGATTACTTAGGCTACGTAACATATTGATAGTGATCCTCCGGATTGCTGCGGAATGCGACGGAGGTTACCGAATCGCGCTCAGATGAGATGTTTCCATTTTATCTAATTCAAGAGAAACTTAATTAGAGATTGCTAACCCAATTTAGCGCGGAATCGCCTCAACTACAAAGACTGACAACTCCTGCACTGAGTAACTGTGCCGGTTAGGATACTCCAGACCTTTCGTTGTGCGCAATCTTCATTTACTTGAATTAAGCGGAGAATTCATGCGCCGAAAGACTATCTACGATACATTTATTTATTTACTTGTGGCTTATCCCGCGCTCGTTCTCGCTCTGTTTTCGCCGGGAATTGCCCATGCGGCTTCCGATGAGGCAACCCCGGCGACGGATACTGCCGTGGGCGGATCCGTTTTGCCTACCAGGTTAATTCCCATGGTATCCACCACTTTGAAAGTGGTGGCGACTGACTCCGAAATTCAAAATTCCTTAGCTCCAGTTACAAGTGTTTCTCAGGATGAAATTCTCTCCGCGGCTGGAACCTATGGAGATTTTTCCCGCTATCTGCAACTTTTTCCTGGTGTGATAGGCAGCTCCGATCTCAGCAACGACGTGCTGGTGCGCGGCGGTCATCCGACGGAAAACCTCTTTGTCGTTGATGGCGTCGAGGTTCCGAATATCAATCATTTTTCTCTCTCCGGATCGAACGGTGGATTTACATCCATGATAGATTCCACCGCTGTCGGCAGCATGGAGATCCGTGATGATGTCTACGATGTCGGCTATGCCAGCCGTCTTTCCTCGCTGATTGAAATTCATACGCGTGAACTGACGGATGCGCGGCAGGCGGGAAATCTCTCCATAGGGATTGCGGGCGCGGGAGGACTTTATCAGCGCGCCTTGGCCCACAAGGGCAGTTTTTTACTCTCTGCCCACCGCAGCATCTTGAATCTGGTCACCAATGACATCGGAATCAACGGAGTTCCCACCTATAGCAACGCCATGACACGGCTGGTGATCGACCCTAACGAACGCGATTCGTTCTCATTTTTCAGCTTGAGCGGTTCCGATTCGATCCAGATGACCCCCTGCCAGGTGCCTGCGGCGACCAGCGCATTTCAGACGGAGTACTCCGGGTGGCGCTCGACCGAAGCGGTCAACTGGAGGCATAATTACACTTCAAGAGTGACCGGCGATCTGACCGCCAGCTCCTCATTGACCCGGCAAAAGATCAGTCAGCAGCAGCAGTATGGCGCCTATCTCGACAGCAACGGAGACTGCCTCTCCGTCTCGGTGACACCGGCCTTCACGCAAGATTCAGAGGATGGCCTTTCGGCGCTGAATTATGAGTTGCGCGCCGATATACATGGATGGCTGGTCTCGGCGGGGTTGAGCGGCAAACTGATGACTCCGGATGACTCAGTCGCCCAGCCCGCTGGCCAGTTATCGCCCTTCAGCGCCGATGCAACCCGCTCCGACGCCGACACCTTTCAGCGCAAGTTCTCCACCGGCCAGACCGCGGGTTTCCTAGGAGCGGAGGGCGGCTTCGGCACGCGTTGGAAGCTGCTGGCCGGACTGCGCGCGGAGAGCTTCGCCCTCACCGGAGGATACGCCCTGGACCCGCGCGTCTCAGTGGCCTATCAATTCAATAGCCGCCAGAACCTGCATGGCTCTCTGAACGTCGCCTCGCAACTTCCGCCGATCATGGACATGATCAGCTACGCAGGCAATCGCAGCCTGAAGCCGATACAAGCTCGCCAGGCGGCTCTAGGCATGAGGCTGTGGCAGGGAAGCTGGGGCACGCTGGATGCGGAGGCCTATCAGAAGAACTACCGCAGCGAGGCCGTCTCCACCGAATACCCGGCGCTGATGCTCTCCAATATGGTTGATACGCTGGGGCAGGAGTTTGTTTGGCTTCCCTTGACCAGCGCCGGAAGCGCTCAGTCCCGCGGATTGGAAGTGGCATTGCGCGCGCACTGGCGCAGCCGGTTGCAAGGCATGGTTTCCGCTTCCCGTTCGCAGTCCACCTATCGCGCTCTGGACGGCATTCGGCGACCCGGCAACTACGATATTCCCTTCGTTATGAATGCGATGGGTAATCTACGGCTACCGCACGGCTTCCAACTGGATTGGCGCGACTCGGCTGCCAGCGGCCGCCCGTACACACCGTTCGATATGGCCGACTCGATGGCCCAGAGCCGCGGTATTTATGACGTGACCCGCATCAACGCGCTGCGCGGACCGCTCTACAACCGGCTGGACCTGGAAGTTGAGCGCCATTTTCGTATAAAAATGGGCGTCATCGACTTCCACGCTGGTACGGAAAACATTATGAATCGCGGCAACCTGATGGGTTATGCATGGCTAGACAACTTCCAAACTAACTGCGGTTGCGGCAACAGCGCCAACCAGCCGATCGCCAAGGTTGACCAAGTTGGCCGCTACCCGGTCTTCAGCCTTCGTTATGAATTCTAAGAAAGCAGAGAAACAACCATCTCTCCAACACAAAAAACAGCAACAGCCGGGGATTCATCCCGGCTGTTGCTGTTTTCAGTGAAGAATTCCGAACTACGCCTTGGCCAGAACCAGGGCCTTCAGCCGCGCGTTCAGGCGGCTCTTGTAGCGGGAGACGGTGTTGTCGTGGAAAATGCCCTTCTGCACGCTCTTGTCGAGGGTGGAGACGGTCGAGCGATACTGCTCCTGGGCAGCCTTCACGTCGCCCTGCGCGAGTGCCTCGCGCAGATCACGCAGGCTGGTGCGCACACGGCTGCGGTTGGCGCGGTTCACCGCGGTGCGGGTTACGGTCTGGCGGGCGCGTTTCAGCGAAGATACATGGTTTGCCATTGCTTATCCTTAGATCTCAGGCCCTGATCTCGGGCAGGTTGATGCGGTCACAGAATGCAACCCAAGCCGCATCCCTCGCAAAACCTTAGTCTAATGGAAATCCCGCCGCAGGTCAATTTGCTCGAACGCCCAATCAGGGCCGATGCCAATTCAATCTCTCCTCAACGACTGCCTTTTAGGAGAAAAAAACCGAAACACCAAATAAATCAGGATAGAAGAATCTCACATCTTGGCGAAAAGTTAAGTTCTGGCGATGAATCAATCCGCAAGTATTTGAAAACATGAATCGATAAGGGGAATGGTAAGCACGGATTAGGAATAAGGGATCGCCGCGCACGACATTGGGCGACTGACTCTCTGCCCCCACGGCGGTGGCTTAAAGACAACCTGAGCGCACTTTACCCTGGTTTCGGAAGGGGGCAGCAAAGACACCAGAGAAGTTTCCTAACTACGAGGCCGGCTCCTTGGTCCAGAGCACGCCGATCATCTGATTGCCCGCGCGGACGCGCATGGCGGAATGATCTTGGACAAATCGCGTAAACAGTGGTCAGGGATCAGCCGATTGCTTAGAGCCTGTTTACGATCTATGAACAGGGATGTCGTTTGACTCCAAAAAGTTCTACGCGACCAGTCCGGCGGTACGGTACTCAAGGAGTATGGCACAGAGAAAGCCGTATCCAAGCGATGTGAGCCGGGAGCAATTCGAGCGGATTCGTCCCTTGCTGGAATCGGTGCGCAAGCGCACCAAGCCACGCACCGTGGATTTGCACGAGGTCTTCAACGCCGTGCTGTACCTGCTCAAAAGCGGCTGCCAATGGCGCATGCTTCCCGAGGGGTTCCCCAACTGGGTCACGGTGTACTCGTACTTCGCCAAATGGAGCACGCCAGACCAGGACGGTGTGAGCGCGCTGGAGCGGGCCTTAAAAAAAATCGGTTGGCGAGGCCCGCGTCAAACTGGGGCGCAACGCCATGACCAGCTTCATCATTGTTGACGCGCAAAGCGTGAAGAACACCGACAGCGCCGAAGAGAAGGGCTACGACGCGGGCAAAAAAATCAGTGGCATCAAGCGGCATATCGTGGTGGACACGCAGGGCTTGCCCCACGCCATCGCCGTGACTACGGCCGAGGTCACGGACCGCAACGGCGCTTTGGCGGCCATCGACCGCTGCAAGCCGAATCTGGAGCGAGTGGAGAGCGTACTTGCCGATGGCGGCTATACGGGCGAACCCTTTGCAGACGGCGTGATGGAGCGGCTGAAGGCCACGGTGCAAGTCGTCAAGCGCAATGAACTCCAGACGTTTGCCGTGTTGCCGAAACGTTGGATTGTCGAACGCTCCTTCGGATGGCTGGAAAAGTGCCGCCGACTATGGAAGAACGGCGAGCGAAAACTGAATACCAGCCTGCAAATGATCCACTTGGCCTTCCTCCGGCTGTTGCTCAGAAGATCGTAAACAGGCTCTTAGAGGTTGGAGGACTCCCTTGTCTATAAGTCCGGACTTGGGGCACACGGCTCTATGCAAAAAGAGATTGATTAGGAGGGCCCATGCTAAACAAGCCCTATGAAATAGGTACCTTCGGTCGATCATGCTTTGCCCTTTCGGTCGCAACGTCGTACCAACCCTCGCGACATGCGCCAAGTTCGCAGAGCATTCGGAGAAGACAATTTTGTGATTCCCATCTGCGCGCGAGAAAGTTACTATGTGATACAGGCCACACGCAGCCGAGCGACAGTCGGGCTACGATGTACAGTTGAATAGGTTGGCGTTTATCTCCGCTGCCATTCAGGTCAGCTATTTTGTCGGGAGCGGCACCGGGATTTTGCCTGGGTTCTTCACGAAGTTTATGGGTTGTGTGCAGGCTCCCGTCGCGTTCCGGTCATCGCTGCCCAGGATATTTGTGGTCTGAGATACAACTTTTTTGAGCGCGTGGGCGGCTCCGTCCGCGCCGCTCCCAAGGAGAAGAAAATGATTCGCAACCTTTCACTTGGGCTGGGCCTGCTGGCATTCGCCCTTGTACCCGCGTTTGCACAATTACCCACGGGCAAAGTTCACGGCCACGTAACCAATCCCTCGGGGGCGCCCGAGAAAGCGGGCACGATCTCCTTCGTTGGAACGGATCGAGCTGCCTCCGGTCCTGGATTGAAAGCCGCGACCAGCGACAAGGGCGTCTTTCCGGTGGATGCTAACGGCGACTACTCCGGTGAAGTTGCTCCGGGGATCTATAAGGTTGTCTTCCGTTCGCCGGGAATGCCTGCCGACAAGGAAGCCGATCACCTCGACAATATCCAGGTCATGGCGGGTAAGGATACACAGGTGGACGACGACATGTCTCGCAAGGAGTACATCGATAATTTGCCGGCGGATCAGCGCAAGCAATTGGAGGAGATCAGGAAGAAGAACGCGGCGGCTATGCAGGCCAACTCGGTGATCAAGAACCTCAATGCCGACCTCAAAGTTTGCGATCAGGATTTCAGAGATGTTGATAGTGCGTTGGACGCGGCAACGAAGGCTCTCGGAGCCGGAGCCTCCAAGGCGGATCTCGAAGCCAAGGCAAATGAGATCAGGACGGCGAAGTATTCTGAGGCTGAAACCTTGATGCTCAAGGACACAGCGGCTAAGCCGGACGTTTCGATCCTTTGGAATGATTTGGCCCAGGCGCAGCTCGGCTTGAAGAAGTTCGACGAAGCAATCGTCACTTACAAGAAAGTGATTGAACTGGATACGGCGTCCAAGAAGCCGAATCCTCAAGTTCAAGGGGCTGCTTTCTCTGGGCTGGGCGAGATCTACGCGCGCACCGGCAAGATTCAGGAGGCAAGCGATGCATACGACTCGGCCGCCAAAGCTTATCCTCCGGGCGCGGCTATCTATTACAAGAACGAAGCGGTGATCTTCTCGCACCCCGATACGAGCAACTCGGATGCTGAAGCGGCGGCTGCGGACAAGGCAATCACAGCTGATCCTAAAGTCGCAATCGTTTACTATCTCAAGGGGCAGGGACTCATTGCGAAGGCCACTCTAGATTCTGTTACCGGCAAGATGATTCTGCCTCCAGGCTGCGCAGAAGCCTATCAACAATATCTGGCTCTGGCTCCGACCGGCCCGTTTGCTGATGAAGTGAAGGGGATTCTCGCCGAGGCTACGCAGACCCACAACACGGCCTTTGGACCCGACAAGACCAAGAAAAAGAAGTAGTCAAGCCCGATTCATCCACGGAAAGGCGCTTCCGGCAGCCGGGAGCGCCTTTCGCGTTTTGGTTGATGGAATGCGCAGTTCGCACTATTTTTAAGCATTCTTCCCTTCCGATAGCAAGGCCAGCACCTCTTCCGCGTGGCCGGCGGGCGTCACCTTGGGAAAGATGTGCAGAAGAATCTGATCCGGGCCTATGACAAACGTGGTTCGTTCGATGCCCCAAACCTTCTTCCCGTACATATTCTTTTCCTTCAGTACGCCAAACTGATTGCAGACTTTCTCGTCCACATCGGCAAGGAGCGTGTAGGGAAGCTCGTACTTGGCGCGAAATTTTGCCTGAGCCTTCGGCGTATCGCGGCTGATCCCCAGCACTACCACTCCAGCCGCCTGGAGCTTGGTGAACGCATCGCGGAAGCCGCAGGCCTCAATGGTGCAGCCGGGCGTGTCCGCTTTGGGATAAAAGAAGAGGATAACCGGTTTGCCGGCATAGCTTGAGAGGCTTACGGTCTTGTCCTCGTCGGTTTGCAGGGTAAAGTCAGCAACTTTTTGATTCACTTCCATAAAGCAGCACCTCGTATGTTGATTGGAGGGCGGTTGACGGCCATCGGGTTCGAAACTTTTCGAGGCTGGTGGAAGATGAGGAGGCGCATGCTCTCAATTGCAGTAAACAGAGTTTGCAGGCGAAAGCCCCGTGCGACCGTTGCGCCAACAGCAAACGAAGGCACATTTAGAGCAAGAATTGATGAGCCATCACACCGCGCACTCGGATTCAGAGGTCGATATTTCGGCCCGGTCCCATGGCCTCCCAAAGCGCGCGCTTCCCCATTCGGTACAAAGGGCTTGCTGTTGACACAGAGGGAAACCTGCGGCTGATCAACGCCAGCGGTTTTCGGTCTTCCACAGCATGTTGTCCTAAAATATTCTCATTGCATTTATCCCGGCCCGCTGCGAAGAGGTAACATCCTAGTTGTGGCCGTATGTGAATTGCTCAGGGTTGGAAGACCCGGCAATCCACGCAATCTAATCTTGGGCCCAAGGCGATGGCACGTGCCTTGCTTGCCCAGTCCCGACAGGACAGAAAAGGAACCTCGTGAGCGCTATGTGGAAGCCCAGTAATCCCGGACCCGTACATCTCAGCCCCGCGCCTGAACCCGCCCGCCCCGTGACACCCACTCTCACGTCGGAGCCTGTGCATCGGCCCGCGGTGACGGCCGGCGACCAGGCCACCATCGGCAAAGGCTTGCTCGTTAAGGGCGAGATCACTGGAACAGAGTCACTCTTTATCGACGGTAAAGTGGAGGGCAGCATTAATCTGCCCGGCAATCGCGTCACCGTCGGCCGCAATGGCCAGGTTACGGCCAGCATCGCAGCCCGCGAGATTGTCATTTTGGGCAAGGTGCGCGGCAATGTCGCTGCCTCGGACAGGGTGGATATCCGCGCCGAGGGCGCTCTGACTGGCGACGTGACGGCGGCGCGCATCAGCATTGAAGATGGCGCCTTCTTCAAAGGCGGCATCGACATCAAGAAGACGGAAGTCAAGCAAGCCGCACCGTCTCCAGCCGCTCTTGCCGAGACACCGAAGCCTGTTCAGGCCTGACAGGCAGTTCGGATTTGCTTGACAAAGGCGCTACTGCCCATGTGGCGGCGCATTTGTCACTTGCCGCAAAAACAGAGCCGATACCGGAATGGTCAAGAAAAACACCAGCGCTTGCCTTTTGTTTTAACCAAGCGACTTTCCGCGTGTGGGCAGGGGTTGAGATGCTCGCCCAGCGTACCCGTCGCAGGCCATGCTCTTCCGGACTGATCCCGTTCCAGAATCCGCTTCAGCTTAGGAGCCCTCGGCGGCAGGCCTTCTTCGCTGGGATGGTTGTGCGTCCCCACGTCCTGTGGGTGCGCCGCAGCCTAAGCACGGCGTCTTTTCGGTAAACAGATTGCTAGTATAGAGTGTAGAAGATCGGATTAGGCGAGGATTGCACAACGGAGAATGAGACACAAATCGAACGAACCCCGGCGAAGGCCTCCGGTTTCTGGCTTTTTCGCGACACTCAATCCTACTTGGGCGCGGCGCTGATCTGTCTCTTGGTGATTGCGGTTTATTATCACGTTCTTTGGAAGCTGATTTTGGACTGGCAGAGCCAAGATAATTCTCATGGCTTCCTGGTGCCCCTATTCGCTGCCTTCCTCATATGGGAGAAGAGACAAACCCTGTTCGGTAAGCCGCTTGCTCCGGTTTGGAGCGGGATTGGGGTGATCGCTCTGGGGCTACTGGTTCTTCTTTTGGGAGTCTACGGTTCAGAACTCTTTCTTTCCCGGGTTTCGCTGCTCATTCTTCTGGCCGGTTTGACGCTTTCCTTTGGCGGTTGGCAGCTTTTGAAGGAATTGCGCTTCGCGCTGCTGGTTTTGCTATTGGCCATTCCGCTTCCCGCCATTATCTTCAATCAGATCACCTTTCCGTTGCAGATCCTGGCGTCCAAGCTGGCCAGCGGCCTGCTTTCTTCTCCAATTTTCAACATTCCTGTTCTGCGCGAGGGCAACATAATTGAGCTTCCTCTGATGAAGCTGGAGGTAGCCGAGGCATGTAGTGGGATTCGGTCGCTGATGAGCCTCTTTACGCTGGCGGTATTTTACGGATACTTCATGGAGAAATCCAGTTGGCGGCGGATGGTGATTGTTCTGGCCAGCATTCCGATCGCGATTGCCGCCAACGCTGTACGCATCCTTGGCACCGGACTTTGTGTTCAGTATTGGGATCCCGACAAGGCGATGGGCTTTTTTCATGAGTTTTCCGGGTGGGTCATCTTCCTGGTTTCCCTGGCGTGCCTGTATATCCTTCATCGCGGAATGAGCTTGATTCCACTCAAGAGGCAGCAGAGATGAAGAACCTTCGATATTGGACGGTTGTCCTGCTGCTGGTTGTAGCGGCGTTGCTTTTGCACCTGCGTGCCAGTGTGGATCAGAACCCGCCCAGCGAGCCTCTAGCGCAGTTTCCGCTCAGCTTGGACGGGCGGACGGGAAGCGATTTGCAAATAGACCAGGAGACGCGCGACGTTCTTGGAGCCGGAGACATCCTCTCTCGTGTCTATATCCGGGATAAGCATTCGGCCCCGGTCAGTCTTTTCATAGGCTATTTTCCAAGCCAGCGAACCGGGCAGACAATTCATTCACCGAAGAATTGCCTGCCCGGAGCGGGCTGGGTCTTTGAGTCCTCCAGCACCGTTGACTTGATGGACGCGGCTGGCAAACCGCACCGGGTGGGCGAATACATTATTGCCAACGGCGAGGCAAGGCAGTTCGTTCTTTACTGGTATCAGGCGCATGGGCGGAGCGTTGCCAGCGAATACATGGCGAAGATATACATGGTTCTCGACGCCATGCGGTTGAATCGGACAGACGGAGCTCTGGTGCGCGTCATTACGCCGATGGCTCCCGGAGAAGACCCTGCGGCGGCAAGCGCGCGCGCAGAAGCGTTTACTCGGCAGCTTGCGCCCCTGCTGCCGCGCTTTATCCCTGACTGAGATTAGAAAAGAGGCTGCGCGCTCTGCCGTTTGACCATGGTTCCGGTGACACAAGCAGCGGCCTGAAAGGAAGGAAAAGATGATATTTGAGTCCAGCTTCTATGCAACGAGTAGAGCGCGGCATCGCGCCGCTCTGGGGGTGGTTACGCTGTTCGTGTTAGCAGCTTTTTTGTCCGGGTGCTTTCGCGACCCCAACGTGCGCAAGCATAAATACCTGGAAAGCGGTCAGAAGTATGCCGCCCAGGGCAAGGACAAAGAAGCAGCCATCCAGTTTTCCAACGCGCTCAAGATCGACAAGAACTTCGCCGATGCGCATTATGCCCTGTCGCAGACTTATCAGCATATGGGCGCCATGAGCGCATCTTTCGGCGAGCTTCAGCGGACGGTCAACCTACAGCCCGGAAACATCAAGGCGCGGATTGATTTGGGAAATATGTTCCTTGCGGGAAATAGAATCGATGATGCCCAGGCGCAAGCCTCGGCGGCTTTGAGCGCGCAACCCAACAACGCCGACGCTCATGCCTTGCTCTCTCGCATTGCGGCCCGGCGTGGACAAAAGGATATTGCTCTGACGGAGATTCATCGCGCCCTGGAGCTGGCACCGAATGAGGCCTCCCTTCACGAGACACTGGCCTTGATGGAAGTCGGAGATTCCGCTCTAAGCACAACCGTCGAAGCCGAATTAAAAAAGTCCATTGAATTGGATCAGAAATCCGCAAATGCCAAGCTCCTGCTAGCTGCCTTTTATATCAGGAACAGTCGCTTGCAGGATGCCGAGCACACCTGCTGGAGCGCTGTGGCCAGTGACCCAAAGAATCTCCGCGCGCGGGAGTCGCTTGTTGAGGTGATTCTCAAGGAAGGCGATCAGGCCCGTGCCGAGCAGGTTCTTCGCCAGACATCCAACGATCTTGCCGACAACCCTCAGGGTGTGCGCATTCTGGCGGACTATTATGTCGGGACGGGTCAAACGGACAAGGCCAAGGCGGAGTTTACCGCCCTGGCGAAAAAATACCCCAAAAATCTCCCCGTTCAGCTTGGATATGTCCATATTCTTCTACAAACCAAGGATCTTTCTGCTGCGCAGTCGGTGATTACGGAGCTATTGAAATCGCACAGCAAGGATCCCCAGGTAGCGGTGCTGAACGGAATCGTCCTGCTCAACAACGGCAAGGCGAATGATGCCGTCATCGCTTTGCAAGGCGCTGTGAACAATGCTCCGAAGGATGCCTTCATTCAATTCTGGCTGGGCAAGGCGGCGCTGGCCAAAGGCGACCCCAGTTTGGCCGAGAAGAGCTTTCAACAGGCCGCACAACTGAATCCGCGTGGCGTTGACGCGCAGGAGGAACTTGCGCGCATGGCCAGCCAGCGAGGCGATATTAATTTGCTCTCCGATGTTGCGGAGAAGACGATTGCCGCCAATCCCCGATTTCCCGGTGGGTATATCTGGCGGGCCGCTGTGGATTTAAGCCGTAAATCGGAGGACAAGGCCGAGGCGGACCTGAAGACGGCAATGGACGTTGCTCCGAGAAACGCGCAAGCCTATCTGATGCTGGGTGAGATCCGCCTCACCCAGAAGAAATACCCGGAAAGCGCGTCTCTCTTTGAGCAGGCCTTGCAATACGACCCCAATTCGGTTGGCGCTATGAGGGGGTTGATCAACTGCTATCTCCTTAAAAAACAATCTGCGCAGGCCATGGATCGCTTGAACACGCAAATCGCGAAGAGTCCAGAGAATAGCGAATTCTACGATATGCAGGCCATGCTTCAGGCCCAAAACAAAAACCTGGATCAGGCAACTGCTTCCGCTCAAAAGGCCATCGAATTGAATTCTGATGACGGTGAGGCGGTCGCTATTTATGCGCAGCTTCAGGCAATGCGCGGGCAAGCGGCCAATGCGCTTGGCGCCTGGGAGAAATTTTCAAAGGACCATCCGAGCAATGCCGGCGCGTTGGCCATACTCGGAATGCTGGAGGATTCGGCGGGAGACAGGAAACGGGCCGAAGACTATTACAAGAAGGCTCTTCAAATCAAGCCGGATCAGCCCGTGGCGGCCAACAATCTTGCCTACATGATGCTGCAAAATGGCGAGAATGTGGATGTAGCGCTGACGCTGGCGCAGACGGCGCGGCGCGGCATGCCGGACTCTTCCAACTCCGCCGACACATTGGCGTGGGCCTATTATTACAAGGGAACTTACGGCTACGCCCGAGACCTGTTGGAAGACGCATCGAAGAAGACTCCGAACAACGCATCGATGCAGTATCACCTTGGAATGGTCTACATCAAGCTGATGGATAAGAACAATGCCGCGCTTCATCTGAAAAAGGCCATTTCCTTGGAGCCGGATTCGCAAACGGCCAAGGATGCGCTGGCTGCTCTGCAAGGACTGAGATAGAGGCGGTGATTTTGAAGCGGCCGGCGGTGACTCTTCAGCGCCGGCTTTCGGTTTTAACGGTAATCCGCGCCACAACTAGGCGCATTTTTTGGGAGGACATGAGTACCTTTCTACATGACAAATACAAAGACCATCGCCCGGAACACCGGCTGGTACAGCCTTGAAAACATCATCACCGGTATTGTCAATTTATCTACTTCGATTGCCATAGCCCGAACGCTGGGGCCATCCAAAAATGGCTATATCGTCTATATCTCGTTTATTGCATATCTCGTCTGCAACCTTGGCGGGCTCGGCATTGCAGCAACTGCGCGAAAGTATATGGCCGAGTTTCTTGCCATAGGCGATCAGGGCACGGCGCGATACATTTATTGGCGCACCTTGATCTTGCAGGCGATTCTGGCTACGCTTGGAACCGGCGGTATTCTTTTTTGGATTAATGGGACCTCTCCCGCGGAATACAAGCTGGCGTCATTTTTTATCGCGCTCAGCATTTGGCCGTCAATGGTCAATTCGATTTCCGCGCAGGCAAATGTGGCCGCCGAGGATTTTTCCGCCAATTTTCCCGCGTCAGCGCTATCAGCCCTTACTTACTTCATCGGAATTACCGTGACAATCGTGTTCGAGTGGGGCGTAGTTGGAATCGGCGCATCGCTGTTGAGCATGAGAGTAGTGGATTTTCTCGTGCGGTTCTTTCCCGCAGCAAAGCGTGCGCTTGCATGGAAGGCAACCCATGTTCATCCGCCTGGATTGCGCGCGAGAATGATACCTTTCGCGTGGCAGAGCCTTGTCACCATGGGCGTATCGTTGATTGTCTGGAACCGCTCGGAAGTGGTTCTTCTGGGCAAATTCTGCGCGGACATACGTCAGGTTGCCTTCTATTCGGTGGCTTTCAGTCTGGCCGATCAGTTGCTGCAGGGCGCAACAATTTTTGGATCAGCGGCAGGGGCAACAATTTTTGCGCAGTACGGCCGAGATAAATCCAGGATTGCGGACTTGGTTTCTACCGCATTTCGTTATCTTGCGCTAACCTCGATTCCGCTGCACTTTATCGCCGCCGCGCTCGCGGTACCCGCGCTTCTGGTAATTTATGGACATGAATACGCGGGAGCGGCGATGGTTGTAACTTTGGCTCCATTGTTATGCTTGCCCAAGGCTTTCGTAGCACCGGTGCAAAACCTGCTGGAGAGTTTTGAGCGGCAGCGCTATGTGATCGCAGCAACGGCATTTGCCAGTGTAATCGACATAGGCGTTGCATGGTACCTTATTCGATCTCATGGCGCGGTGGGCGCATGCATTGGCAGCGGAGTGGCGCAAACCGTGGCGGTCAGCATCATGTGGGTTTTCGGCATCCATCAACAAAAGGTAAAACTCCCCTGGCTTTTTTTCGCGAAGATTACTTTTATTGGCGTTCTCGCGGCGTTGACCGCGCATTTATTTGTTGTGCGAATGCAGCCACTGACTGCAATTTTATTCGGCGGAAGCGCTTCCTTGATCGTCCTTTTCACGCTACTTTATTGGATGCGCGTGCTCGAACCGGAGGATCACCGTCGCTTTCGACTGCTGGCTGGGATATTGCCCAGGCCAATCTCTCATTTTGCAGGTACGATTTTGGCGCTGCTGATCCGTTCGGAGGCAGACGGTGCAATCCGGGATAGAAGTTATCCGTTGCCCGTGGAGAGGGGATTGGTTTTTTATAAGGCCATCACGATGTACCACCGCTTGTTTTCTGACTCGATTCGTTACAGCTTATTGAGTTATCAAGATAGCATTAAGGGTCTGGCATTGAGATGCAAGCTGACTTCAATTCCCGTGGATCTCTGCCTACGTGGCGGCGACAGTGGCGTAAAGGCGGCCACCTATGCTCGGCTGATCGGTGATCCACGGTACGCTTCACAGCACATCTCTGAGTGGCCGCATGTGAAATTGCTTCAGCAGTATGATGTGATTGGCGAGCGCATCTGGGATGAGGGAGTTTTTGAAAAGACCGAGTATTATAAAAACGCAGTAAGGAATATCGAGATATTTGGCAGATACTTTGACGCTGTCAAACCAGATCAGATTTACCGGGGCGCTCGCCGTTATATTTGTGCTTACCGGGGATTGGATGTGAACAAAGATTGCCCGGATATTGCCAGCTATGTGCGGAACCCTTACGAGCATATTTCCGTTTACCCGATCAAGAATTCGGAGTATTTTCAGGTCAGCGAAGGTCACCACCGGCTGGCCAAGGCGTACATGAATGGAGTCAAAAAGGTATCCGGGCTTATTCTTAGGCCTCCTGTTACAACGCCAGTTCAGGATCTGTTACTCGATGTTTTATGGCTCAAGGGACGCACGGAGCTTTATCAGCCGATTGATTCGCCTGAGGTGGCGCAGTGGACTTTAGTGCGGCGATGCTCAGACAGGCAAGCAAAGATGTTGGAATTCATGCGCTCCGAGGGCATGATGCCGCCGGTTTGTCAGAGTTACCTAGACGTTGCCAGCAGTTATGGCTGGTTTGTTGACGCAATGTCCAAAGCAGGCTTTCATGCCGAGGGTGTGGAGCGCGATCCAATTGCGATTTCCGTGGGAACACTGATGTATGGGTTGAAGGCCGAGCAGGTGCATCGCGCCGATGCTGTTACATTTCTCCAGTCGATTCAATCGAAATATGACGTCACGAGTTGTTTCAGCCTTGCGCATCATTATGTTATGAGCAGCATGAACGCGAGCGCAGAGGATCTGATTCACTTGCTGGATTCGGCTACGCGCTATGTCCTGTTTTTTGACACAGGCGAGGGCCGTGAATATCCTGGTTCGCGGCTTGCAAAATGGGATGTTAACTATATTCATCGCTGGCTCGAGACCAATACAACATTTGCGCGGATTGTAAGGCTTGGGGTGGACGAAGACCGCATTTCGCCGATAACGAACAGTTTCGGTCGAATGCTATTTGCTTGCGTGCGCTAGGGCTCTCAAGGCCAAAACAGACCGGTGAACCGGCCAACCGCGGATCTAGTTTGGAAGCGTTGCCGGCTTTGGAGGCAGATTTTGGTACGCTTCACATCATATGAACTTATCTTCCCTTGAATGTTAGCGCCGCCATAATGGGAGAAGGCATATTTGTATCCTGACTCTCGCGCGATTCTTCGAGTCTGATCCGTGAAGCTGATTTTGTGGCCGACCGGATAAGCGAGCACCCTTACTTCAACGCCAAGCCGATTCATAATCAATCTTCGGGAGTCATCTAGCTCCTGACGCTGCTTCTCCCCTTCCAATTGACTGAGTACTTGATGCGAATGCGCGTGCGAACCAATTTCCATTCCGCCACCGATCATCTCGCGGGCCTCTTCCCAATTCAAAAAGCGCCGCAATCTTTCGGGCGAATCTTTTCCCTCGCACGCCTCTGCTAACTCCCGCAAGAATCGCTTGGGTGTTAAATTATCGGGTCGCTTATATAACTTCAGGATCGTGTTCAAGCTTTTTTCCAAGCCGTTTCTTTCAAGATTCACCGCAAAGTCAGCCGGATAGGAGAGCGAGAATTGGCGCTTGCGCGCGGTCTTCATCAGATAGGCGATCTGATCCCACCAGGGAATTGCGCAAGAGCCAACCATGCTTGTGGCGAGGAAAAATACGCCTTGCGCGCCATGTGATCGAAGGATGGGAAAAGCAATCTGATAGTTGTCCAGATATCCGTCATCGAAGGTAATCAAGACGCGGCAGCGAGGAGATTTCTCTTTATCCGTACCGTCGATAAAAGCCAATGCTTCATCTAGAGTCACCAGCGAAAGGTGGTGCTTTAAATAGGCTATTTGATCGTCAAATTGATCGGGGGTCGCGGAGAAGACACCGGGATCGAAGAGATCGTTCTCGGAGTTACCGATGCGATGATAATTCAAGACCAGGAGCGAATTACTCGGCGGAAGGTGCGAAAGCAGAAAGGATGTGCCGCTCCAGATCAATCCGCGCGCCAGCAGCTCACGTTTTCCACCGAAATTCAGGCCGTTTGCCATAGGCCACGATTATAGCGAATCCGTGTACGGGCTTTGCTGCGTTACTCTTAAATCGTATGGGCCGTATTCGCGTTCTTTCCGACGAGGTTGCCAACCAGATCGCCGCTGGCGAGGTGGTGGACCGTCCTGCCTCGGTGGTGAAGGAGTTGCTGGAGAACGCGCTGGACGCGGGCGCCAACCGCATCCGCGTCGAAGTTGAGGCAGGCGGACGCAAGCTAATTCGCATCACCGACGACGGCCAGGGGATGAACCGCGACGACGCGCTGTTGGCCTTTGAGCGCCACGCCACCTCAAAGCTGCGCACGGCTGACGATCTGCTTTCGATTGCGACGCTGGGCTTTCGCGGCGAGGCGCTGCCCTCGATCGCTTCGGTGGCTCGTGTCACCCTGGAGACGGCGACCGGCGAGGAGAGCGCCGGAACGCGCCTGGAGATTGCTGGCGGCAAGATTCTCCATGTCGATGACGCCGCATTGCCACGCGGCACTACACTGGCGGTTGCCGATCTCTTCTTCAACACTCCGGCACGACGCAAGTTTCTCCGCGCTGAATCGACGGAGCTGGCTCACGTGACGGCGCTAGTGACTCACTATGCTTTGGCCCATCCAGAGAAGCACTTCGAGTTGCTATCAGCCACGCATACCATCGTTTCCGCGCCGCCCGTGGCGCGGACGGCCGAGCGGATTTACCAGATATTCGGCAAGGATACGCTGGCTTCGCTGCTCCCCGTGGCCGCGGAGCTACCGCTGGAGCGCGTCGGGCTGCCTGAGCCTCCGCCGTGGAAGCGGGATCCAAATGAGCCCGCGCGGTTGCCCGGCGTGCTGCGGCTCTCCGGCTTTTACTCCAAGCCGGAGTTGCAAAAGCTCAACCGCAATTCGATTTACATTTTTGTCAACCATCGCCTGATTCGCGACCGGCTGCTGCTTCATGCCATTACCGAGGCCTACCGCAATGTGATTCCGCCCACCAGCTTCCCGGTGGTGCTGCTTTTTCTGGAAATGCCGCCTGAAGAAGTGGACGTGAATGTTCACCCGGCCAAAACGGAGGTGCGCTTTCGCCAGCAGAGCCAGGTTCACGACTTTGTCCGCGACAGCCTGCGTACGGCGCTGATCAAGGCCCGTCCCGCAGCCGGTTTTCTGGCTGCTCTCGAATCCGCGCCGGATGCCAGTTCATCCCTGATGCCTCCTTCCACATCGCCGCTACCGGGCGCGTCCGATGGCGCTTCTCTGCAAGAGCCTGACTCCGATCCAGCCGCCTTCCAGGCTGCCCGTGCCGACGCGGAAGCCTTTCAACTGACGCCGCGCCTGCTCTCGCCGGTTCCAGGAAGGTTGGATTTTTCCTCTCAGAACGCTGCTGTGGGCGGCTGGGATGACCAGCAAGCATGGGGCGAGGCGGCAACGGCGCTCTTCCAGCCCGCCAGTCTTCCGCTAGCCGGCGATTGTTCTTCACAGTTTGGTTATGCAGCCAGCGCCGATACCGCAGTGGAAACGGCTTTGGTTGAGGCAGAAAGAGCTGCTTCAAATTTGAACCATCTGGGCGCATTGCGCCCGCTGGGGCAACTACGGGAGTCGTTCATTCTGGCCACGGGCGAAGATGGATTGTGGATTATTGACCAGCATGTGGCACACGAACGTGTTCTTTTTGAAAAAATTTTAAGGGATCGTCAGGTTGAAAAGGTAATGCGTCAAAGATTACTATTGCCGCTCATTGTAGAACTTAAGGCATCGCAGATGATTACCTTCGCAAGGATCGCTGAAGAGCTTGAAGGCAACGGATTTGAGGTTGAACCTTTTGGCCCTCAGACACTTGCGGTGAAAGCTTCGCCGATTGGACTGGAAGGAGCGGCTTTGGAGAGGATGTTGACCGAGGTGATCGATCAATCGAGTGAGGAATCGGAGGAAGTTAACCGCAATCATGATCTTACGGCAATTCGCACGCGTATTGCCGCCTCCATTGCCTGCCATTCGGCCATCAAGGTGAACACGCCCCTTGACCCCGCGCGCATGGAGTGGTTACTATTGGAACTAGCGAAAACGAGCCACCCAACCAATTGCCCACATGGACGTCCAATAGCTTTGCTGTATTCTTGGAAGGAGATCCAGCGGGCCTTCCATCGAATTTGAAATGGGTGGAAGGTGGCAGCCCTCCTCTTAGGGGACGGGGCTGCCCGGCGCCAACGCCAGCCTGGAAGCGAGGTTTTTCTTTGACATCGGAACAATTGGAAGCATCGCGCGCCGAAAGGATGCGCTTGGACGGACGCGGGGCACTCACGCTTGAGGATTCCCGGACGTGGATAGAGGAGACAGGACTGTGTCTCTTCCAGCCTAAGCGGCAGTTTTCTTCTTCGGTAGCGCCGTCGTTTGTCGAGGCTGTAGCGGGCAAACGGGAGACCACCCCGGAACACATCGCATTGGCCGAAGATTTTTTGGTGCGTCTGGAAGCAGATGGTGTAGCGGTGCGTCTGAATCTGCTCGGGCTTCCCGGTGAAGCACCTGATTTTGTGGTGGCCAGTTGGGTGTTGCCCTACGTCTATGCCTTGCGTGGCGATCGCGATTGGCGCCGCACCCCGCAACTGACCGGCTCACGCCAGGTTTCGCAATTAGCCGTCGAAGCGTACAAGCTGCTGGAAATGGGCGATACGACCCTCAGCAAGCTGACGCACGCTCTAGGACGGGAAGTGACGGAAACCGCTGTTCTGCGTGCCATTACCGAACTCTGGCAACAGTTGCGCATTATTCCAGTAGTCTCCGCTCCCGGCCAGTCCGCTCAGTGGCAACTGCTTCGCACACGCTTCCAAAAAGCCATCGCCGAAGGCGCCTCCACCTCACAGGTGACGGCTATTTCCGTGTTAGCCTCGATTTACCTTCAAGCGGTCATTGCTGCCAGCATGGAAGAGGTAGAGATATTCCTGGCGCCTCTTACGGCCCGCAGCAAGGTGCGCGAAGTTCTTCGCGGCTTGGTGGCCACGCGGCAGGTTCACACTCTTTCGATGGGCCACGCGCCGCTCTTCTATGTGGCCGGCACACTTCCAGAGTTCGCTGTCGCACCCACGCTTTACGCCAGTTCCTCGATGCCTGCCTCGGCATATTTCATGCGCAACAGCGATCCCGAAGAGGAGTTGCCGGAGATTGACGAGGCACAGGAGAGCATTCCGACCGCCTCTGTTTCCGCCGTCCCGCAGAAGCCCGTCGAAGTCCAAGCATCTAGAACTCCAGCCGCCCCCAAAGCGGCTCCAAATCCAAAATCCTCTCCCGCGCGGCCTCATTTCAGCCGTGCAGCAGCACATTCAAGGGACCGCAAACCAGCTCAGTCTTCCTCCGCAAACCGCCCAGTGCGACGCGGCACACCTGACTCTCGTCCCGCTGATGCACGCGCAAAAAGTGGTGGACGCTCTGCATCTTCGGCTCGCTGGAACCCCAAGGCCGCTGCGGAGACGAATGGGAAGCGCAATGGCGCCCATGCCGGTTCTTCCGCAGGCAGTAGCAGGAACAACGGAAACGGCGCAAAGGGAGGAAAAAGATCCGAGACGCGCACAGCAAAGCCAGCATCACCGTCCTGGGGTGGGCGTAAAGTGAGCGGCCACGCGAGCAGTACACAAGCCGCCGGCAAGGTCGGAGCAGCTTCGCGTAGCGGCACTGGTTCGGCGCGCCCCGTCAGCGCTGCTCGGAGCGGCCGGAAGCCGCTTCTTGCTGTTGGCGCAAAGGCTGGAATCAGCAAGCGGTTTGGCTTTGCGGCCCGGCCCAAGCAGGAGACTAAAAAGCGCGGATGAGTATGAACGAGAGTTCCGTGAACCCCTTTGATCCATCCTGCAAAGTCATCGTCGCGATTGACGGTCCCGCGGGAGCGGGAAAGAGTACCATAGCCCGCCATTTGGCGCAGCGGTTTGGCTTATTGAATCTGGAAACCGGGGCGATGTACCGCGCTTTCGCCCTCAAAGCGCTCCGTGCATCCGCATCTCTTGACGAGAGCGCGGAGTTGGAAGGGCTTGCCGCCCAGACCAGTATCTGCCTGGAAGCTGGCCTGGAGGGCAACCGTGTCTTGCTCGACGGCGAGGACGTGACCGGCCTGCTCCGCAGTCAAACCATCACGGACGCAGCCTCCCGCGTCAGCGTTTGGCCCGCGATTCGCGCCTGGCTGGTTCGCTTGCAACAACAGATGGGTGCTGCGGGTGGGGTGGTGATGGAAGGCCGCGACATTGGCACCGTCGTTTTTCCTCAAGCACAGGTGAAGATCTTTCTGGACGCAGCTCCCGAAGTGCGCGGCCTGCGCCGTTATGACCAGCTTGGCCCTGCTCCAGCCCTCCAACCGGAGGAGGTCATTCGCGACCTGCGTTCCCGCGACGAGCGCGACCGCAACCGCGCCGATTCACCGCTCCGGCCGGCAACCGACGCTGTTCTGTTGGATTCAACTCACCTGACTCTGGATGAGGTTCTGGCTGCGTCTGAAGCGATCGTGGCCAAAAAGCTCGCTCTTCTTGCAATACAAAAGTAGCAATGGAAGCACGCACATCCTGATGCGTTTTTATTTAACATGTAAAAATATTAGAAAGCCTGCTTCGTTGCTTATCCCCCAATAGACAACGGACAGAGACGAAGATATTTTCCCTCTCTACCTCGTACTCTTCATTTTTTGATTGAACAAAGTGGAGGTCAAAATGGCACGTTATTGCCGTTTTTGCGGATTGGAGAAGTTTCGTCCCTCTCTCTTCCGATTCTGTCCATCGGATCTTGCGCATTTGCTCATTTTGCAGTTGCCGGTGCGCTGCTTGAACTGCGAAGAACGAACATTTACCTCGATAAACCGATTCCTCAAACTGCGCAGCGAATACAAAATGTGCCGCAGGAGACATCGGAGCAGGATATAGCTTCATCCGCGGAATTCCATGCGGCGGCAAAATGCTATAGGCTCGTAGATGTATGGACATCACATGTAACCGTTGCCACCAAACCGTTCAGGCCGAGACCTGCTACTGCTCCTACTGTGGATTGCCGCAACTGGTCTACTCGACCGACGGCGCCGCGGTCCAGGCTCAGCCGGAGCGCTGGGATGGGGCGATTCGCGATGCAAGCAGCATCGCCTGGAAGCCGGCTCTGAGCGTCGCACTGAAGCTGGCGATACCGGCTGGAGTACTGTGCGCGTTGCTCTCTGAAAGAAGTTTCTATGGGGTATTCTGGATGTCGGCAGCCGCGACCTGGGCGGTGGCGCTCTATATGCGAAGCCAGAAGCCTGCCTGGATCACCATTGGAGCCGGCGCGCGCATAGGGCTGGTCACCGGTCTGCTGGGTGGATGGCTGGCATTCGGTGTCTGCGGCAGCCTGCTCTTTCTTCAGCGGTTTGTATTCCACCAGTCCGCTCAAATAGACGCGCAGTGGAAATCCTACGCCGATCTCTCAAACCAAGTGAACCAGCAACTGATCCAACAGTGCAGTACGTGGATGACTGCACCAGATCTGGCCAAGTCTCAGGCCAATCAGGCTGGGCTTTACGCATGGATGCTCACGCCGGAAGGGCACGCTGGGTTTGCGACCTTTCAACTTTTTTCGTATGCAATTTTTCTAATATTGTTTGCCGTCGCCGGCGGCGCACTGGCAGCGCGGATGCTGGGCCGCTCACGCCAACCGGAACTCTGATTTGGCGGACTCAAATGATGGCTATTTCTCCACAACTTGCCCGCAGGCCCAAACCCATCTATTCTGCGAGAGACAGACTGCGAAAACATTTATGAGTGAATCCCAATCCAGCTCCACCCTGCGCGTCAAAGGCAGGCTGATGTCCGCCTCGGAGATTGAGCGCACGCTTGTGCGCCTGGCCCACGAGATCGTCGAGAAGAGTAACGGCAGCCCAGATCTGGCGCTGGTCGGCATCAAGCGGCGGGGTGTGCCGCTGGCCGAGCGCCTGGGCAAGCTGATCGGCGGCATCGAGAAGCGCCCCATCGACACCGGCGTCCTGGACATCCAGTTCTACCGCGACGATCTCTCCACAACCGGCGTGCGCCCGGTGGTTACGCCCGGCTCGGTCGGCTTCAATGTCGATGGCCGCGACGTGGTGCTCTGCGACGATGTGCTTTACACGGGCCGGACGATCCGCGCTGCCATGGATGCGCTCTTTGCGCACGGCCGCCCGCGCCGCGTGCAACTGGCCGTACTGATCGACCGCGGCCACCGCGAACTGCCTATTGAGGCGGCCTACGTGGGACGACGCGTACCCACCAGCAGCCGCGAGATTATTGAAGTCAAATTCAACGAAGTCGATCAAGACGAGCAGGTTCTGTTGGTCGAGCGGGTGGACTGAAATGCAGTTCTCAGTTGCCAGTTCTGAGTTCTCAGTTAAATGCTGGGGATTGAGAACTGAGAACGGAGAACTGAGAGCGAAACAAATGACTCCGAACGCTGAAAAATCTCGCCGCGCGCTGCATACTCCGCCCGTTGCCGCCTCGCCGTTTCCCTACCATCCCGGCTCGATGCTCTCGGTTTTGGATTTCAGCCTGGATGAGTTGAGCAACATCCTCGCCCGCGCCACGGCTCTGGAGAATCAGGACCCGCTGACACGCGCTCGCATCCTGGCCAAGCGGCGCATTGCGCTTCTCTTCTACGAGTCTTCGACGCGCACTCGCACCAGCTTCGAGCTGGCCGCCAAGGGCCTCGGCGCGGACACTACGCTGGTCTCCAGCCTCTCGTCGAGCATCGAGAAGGGCGAGACGCTCAAGGACACTGGCTTAACGCTGCGCGCGCTGGGCGCCGAGGCCATCATATTGCGCCATCCCAACTCCGGCGCGGCCTGGCTGCTGGAGGCCGAGACCCGCCTGCCGGTCCTCAACGGCGGCGACGGAATGCACGAGCATCCCACCCAGGCGTTGCTCGACCTGCGCACGATGCTGGCTCATCTACGTCCCGGCGTCGAGATGGTGACGGCTGAGACGCTGGCCGGCGTCACCGTGGTCATCACCGGCGACATTCTGCACAGCCGCGTCGCCCGCTCGAATATGCTGCTGCTGCCGCGCCTTGGCGCACGGGTGATTCTCTGCGGACCCAAGGCTCTGCTGCCGGAAGTAGCCGCGCAGAATGGCCCCGGCATCACCATCGAACGCGACTTTGAGGCCGCGCTCGCACAGGCGCAAGTGGCGATGATGCTGCGCATTCAGGCCGAGAGGCTGGCTGGATTGCAGCTTGATCTGGACGAGTACAAGGCCGCCTACCAACTCGACGAACGGCGACTGGCGGCGTTTGCGCCGAAGGCTCAGGTGCTGCATCCAGGACCGATCATTCGCGGCTTGGAGATCACTGCCGATGTCGCCGACGGCCCGCAATCGGCGATCCTCGAGCAGGTCCGACACGGCGTCGCCATCCGAATGGCCGTCGTCGAACGCGCGCTGACGGCGAAGGCTAAGCCAACATCGGAGGCTTGAGAGAAATGAAGTTGCCGAATATCATCAAAATCCGCATTCCGATTTTGCTGGCGCTGGCATGTAGTGAAATTGCATCTATCTTCATCCTACGTGGGCATCCAGGTTTCCATGGATTTCTTGTAGCTTCACTCGCAGTGTTACTACTCTTCGTTCCACTTTTCTGGGTTCAAGAAATATGGCGGCAAAATATCTCATATTTTGTTGTGGCTTTTTCCGCGCTCGGAATAACTTCATTGATTGCCGACTTGCTGATTAGTCGAAGAATTGCACAAGCTCCTATGAATTTCTTTCTCTTCTCGTTTTGGATTCTTATTTTTCTCAGGAAAAATCGCCAGCATTCAAAGGGATTTTCGGAAGAGCAATATCAAAGCCTCAAAGCCGAGGATATTAGGTTTTTTTGGGTCTGTATAAATTTAGTCGGTCTCGTGTCTTGTTTTATTTACCTAGCCTATTATCCGGATGGAGGATGGGCAAACGCGTCGTTCCCCGTTGCATTCTTGTTCCTTTGCGGTGTGGTCTATTGTCTATTTATTAAGCGAAACCACATTGATTCGAGAGTTGATTCACGTCAAGACAAAATCGATTCAGGAGGACGCGCATGACGGCTCTTATCATTCGTGGCGGGCATCTGGTTGATCCGGCGGCGGGGGTGGATGCGCTCAAGGACATTCTGCTCAAGGACGGGCGCGTCGCCGAGATCGCCGGACCGGGCAAGCTGAAGTCGGCGAACGGCGCAGATGTTCTGGATGCGACGGGCCTCACCGTCGCGCCGGGGCTGATCGATCTGCACGTGCATCTGCGCGAGCCGGGGCAGGGCTACAAGGAGACCATCGCTACTGGCACGGCGGCGGCGGCGGCGGGCGGTTTTACGTCTGTTGCTGCAATGCCCAACACTATGCCGGTGAACGACTCCCCGGAGACGACGCGGTGGATGCAGGCGGCGGAGCGCAATGCGGCCGTTCGCGTCTTTCCGATTGCCGCCGCCACGCGCGGCAGCAAGGGCGAGGCGATCAATGATTACGCCGCGCTGAAGGCCGCCGGAGCCGTGGCCGTCAGCGACGACGGCCTGCCCATCCTCAAAGACAACGTCATGCGCGAGGCGCTGGCTGCTGCGGCGCGCGTGGGACTCACCGTGATTCAGCACGCCGAAGACACGCGGCTGACGCACATCGGCGACAAGGTGGCCAGCATGAATGCGGGACCGACAGCCTTCCGGCTCGGCTTGCGCGGCTGGCCGAATGAGGCCGAATCGGGGATCGTCGAACGCGACATCCGGTTGGTGAGCGAGTTGCGCGAGGCGCGCGCCCATTTGCACGTCGCGCATATATCCACCGCCGCCGCCGTGGCTGCCGTTCGCCAGGCCCGCCGCAATGGGCTGCGCGTGACCTGCGAAGTTGCTCCGCATCACTTCCTCCTGACCGACGAGCACGTCGGCGGGTACGACACCAACGCCAAGATGTGCCCGCCGCTGCGCGCATCGGCGGATCGCGATGCGTTGATCGAAGCGCTGCTCGACGGCGTCATCGACGCGATTGCCACCGACCACGCGCCGCACGCCGTTCACGAAAAGGAAGTCGAGTTCGACCGCGCGCCTAACGGCATCATCGGCCTGGAGACGGCGCTGGGCCTCTCGCTCCGCTGGCTGCACAAGGAGTGGAAGATGCCGCTGGGGCGCGTCTTGAATCTGCTCAGCGCGCAGCCGGCGGCGCTGTTGAATCTAAAGGGCCGCGGGACGCTCGCCGTGGGCAGCTTTGCCGACGCGGTGATTTTCGATCCGAAGGCCGAGTGGACCTACAGTGCCCGCGAGGGCAAATCGAAGTCGCGGAATACTCCCTTCGACGGCTGGACGATGCAGGGAAAGGTTCGCTGGACAATTTCCGAGGGCCGCATCGCCTACGATTCCGCGCTTTGAGGGTTCACCGTTATACGGCTTCACAGTCAACAGGGGGTAGGGTAGGCGTTTTTTCGTTCGAGAAAGCGATTTAACTCCTTTCGTTTGTGTGAAATCTTCTCTGAGTGGCTTGCAAAAAGTGATAAGAAATGGCGGCAAGACGCGCGAATATGCGTCGTTTTTGCCCGAAAAATCGCGACTTTCGTTCATCCGCTCCCGCATTAAGGCGAAGAAAAAAAGAAGCATATACCGGGTAAGGGAGGGTATCTTTTGCCCGGTAAAACTTTTGCCGAGGACACGGCAATCTCCCTCTTCCTTCCTTTTCATCTCTCTCACCCTCTTCCCCAGTGATTAGGCAGCATGATTTGGCAATTCTCCCCAGACTGGCGAGGGCGGGAACGCACGCGCTGCAATCCGGTATTACCAATTCATGCGGTCAAGGTACTAGTTTGCACGAACGGGGCATAATTCTCTGCAAAGTTGTTGAAGAAAAGCACGGCGGGTTGAGATCATTGGTTAGTGGTCAGGGATTGGAGATCATAGATCAGAAGTACACGGGTTGGGGTTCTTGGGTGCTACCCGGCGCTCGTCGCGATAAAACTGCGATGAGCGGAGCGCAGCTTTCCATGAATCAAGTGGCCCGATGACGGGGCCACTTGCCTGCCATCCACGCAGCGAACGCATCGGGAAGATCGAATGGAAACCATAGGCATCTACAATTAAAGGAGGCCACACGAGCCTCATCCCTCCAGATCGAACGGCAACGGATCTCCGAGGTTCTGGCGTTGACCGGCTGCAAGCGTAAACGCGCCGCGGCGAAGTTCGGAATCAACTGTAACGCGTTGCAGTACAAAATCAAGCAGATCGAATCAAAGAATTCGCCTGCCTCAAGCAAGAATGGAGCCGCACTATGAAACCGGGAAGTTCATTTATTTTGGCACTGCTTCTTCCGGCATTTTTCTGTTTTGCGCAGGAGAAACCGCCTGCCGATCAGCCGGCAGCGCAGACTACAGTTGCGACCCAGACGAAGAGCGCCGCCAGTCCGACGGCGCAGGAGACCGCCAAGCAACCGTTGGACGACAGCTATGTGATTGGAGAGTTGGATTCACTCTCCGTTGTCGTTTGGAAAGAAGAGGGATTGACAGACAAAGATGTGCTGGTGAGACCTGATGGCATGATTTCGCTGGCGCTCATCGGCGATATCAAAGCCTCCGGCAAGACACCCATGCAACTGGCAAAGGAAATTGAGGAACAACTGAAGAAGTATTTACAGGATCCCCATGTCACGATAACGATTCACTCGATGAGCAGCAAGAGAGTGTACATGATGGGCGAAATCGGCAAGACAGGACCGATTATGCTGACCCCCGGCATGACGGTGCTGGAAGCCATTGCCACCGCAGGCGGACTTACAGAGTTTGCCAACACCAAGAAGATCTATATTTTGCGCGTCGTGGACGGCAAGCAGCAAAAGATTCCCGTTCAATACAAACAGGCATTGAAGGGCGACCTTTCGCTCAATCTCACATTGAAATCGGGGGATACGATTGTCGTTCCGTAAAGCTTTCAGGAAGAAAACAAGCGTGGACCAGGAGGTCCACGCTACAGCCGGCCAGGAGGCCGGCGCTACAGTTTCATCTTTCGCGGGTCGGCAAGGCCAGTGGGGAACCTAAATGAAGCCGAGTCTGACACTTATTGCGATTTTATTTTTCGCCAGCGCCGCGATACAAGGGCAAGAAAAACCCGCAGCGGCCGGTACTGCCGATTCCGCCAGCCCGGCCGGTCTGTTGGGCGGCGGCGTGCTGCACTATGATCTGCGTTTCTCAGAAACCGCGCGCTTCGGCGACTTCCAGGGTGACCAGCAGGAAAGCTACTTTTCGGGCGATGCCAGCTACGCGGACCAAAGCAAGCGCCTTCCATTCAACATGCAATACGGCGGCGGTTACGGATGGGTGTGGGCTGGAGAGCCGTCGGGGGGGAATCTCTATCAACACCTTGCACTCTCCCAAGGCATGGTCTGGCGCGCATGGAATGTGAACGCCAACGACAGCGTCAGCTACACCTTTCAGACCCCGACGACAGGCTTCTCAGGAGTTCCTGGAACGGGGGAATCGATCGGCGGATCCGGTTCTACCACCCCGCCGGACCAGACCATCCTGACGGTGAATACCCGCACGCTGGACAATTTAACGACGGTTGCCGCGGGAGATCGGCTGGATCATGCAACCACGCTGAATTTTGGCGGCTCCGCGGGAGAGATTCGCTACATTGACAATAACGGCCAGGACATGAACACGCTGACAGCAAACGCGAGCGTTTCCCGCCGCCTGAACGCGCGCAATTCAATCTCGAGCGAGTATTCGTTTTCCCGTTACGGCTATAGTGGCACCAGCACTGCTATTCAAACCAACACCTTGCAATTGAGCTTGAGCCGGCAGTGGAGCCGTCCGTTCACGACGACGGTTTCCGCTGGGCCGATGTGGTACTCCAATTCGGGAATCGCCAGCTCTGGAGGCGTGGCTACGCCCAATTCAACGATGCTAGCGTTGAGCGCAACGGCCAATTATTCGATGCGGCGCGAGTCGGCCGGCGTAAATTATTTTCATGGAACCACGGGCGGATCAGGTTTTATGCTGGGAGAAAAGTTCGATAGCGTCAGCGCTAACTTCTCACGGGAATTTGGCAGGAACCTGACCGTTGGATCGACCGGATCGTATATGCGCACTTCCTCGCTCATTGCCTACAACATACCTGAATCGTGTCCAAACGGCGCTACCCCACCCTGTTACGCTCAGATCGGTTATACGCCGGATACCCGCTCGTTCTACGGTGGAGTGCAGGCCACGCGCAAACTGGGCCGGTACATGAATGCATTCGCAAATTACACGCTCATTGACCAGTCGTCCAATTTGCAGGTTCAGATTTCTACGCCGATTCTACAATTAACTGGCAATGCCAATATTCTGAACGGAATGTACCAGGTGATCGGCTTTGGAATCGGCTATTCGCCGCGGGAGAAACGTTTCAAGAGGTAATCGAAGAAGGAGGCATATGCTCGGACATCGCGATTTGACCATGCGGGACTATACAGAGATATTGAAGCGGAGGTTCTGGCTGATTCTGGCCTGTACGGTTCTTTGTCTGGGAAGCAGCCTCGCCCTCTGCCATTTTCTGCCTTCGCAGTATGTGTCGCAGACGCTTGTACTGATTGAACAGCAGAAGGTTCCGGAAGACTATGTAAAACCGGTTGTCAATGAAGATTTGAATGCACGACTGGCGTCGATGAAGGAACAGATTCTGAGCCGCTCGCGGATCGAGCCGATTATCACGCAGTTCAGCCTCTATCCCAAAGTCGGCAATATGGACGACAAGGTGGAAATGACCCAGAAAGCGATTGGAATCAATCCGATCCCGTATGGGCAAGGATCGCGGGGAATGCCTGGATTCTTTATCACCTTCAAGGCACAGGACGCGCGCACGGCGCAGCAGGTTTGCGGCGAGATCACCTCGCTGTTTGTCAGCGAGAATCTCAGTGCGCGGGAGCAGTCGGCGGAAGGGACAACTGACTTTCTGAAGCAGCAATTGGAGGACGCGAAGCGCAACCTGGACCAACAGGATGCCAAACTTGCTGATTTTCAGCGCAGAAACATCGGCAGGCTTCCCGAGCAGGAGCCGGGCAACGCCAACGCTCTACAGTCATTGACCGCCCGGCTGGATGCTTCTACACAGACAGTCAGCCGCGATGAGCAGAATGAGAGCTTTCTGGAAGCGATGGTCGCCGAGCAGTCGCAGTCTTCCACGCACGTCGAGGAGGCAACCGAAACCACGCCAACTACGCTTCAGGCGCAGCTCAAGGAGGCGCTCCAGCAGGAAAAAGATTTAGAGGCGCGCTATACGCCGGACTATCCGGAAGTTGTCGCCAGCAAACGTCGAATCGCGAATCTGAAAGCGGAGATCGCGCACGATGCTCAGCCTGCGGCCAAAGATGAAACATCCGTCAATTCCTCCGACTCTCCCCAGCTCAAGCAGCTCAAATTGCAACTTCGCGCCGCCAAGCAGTCGCTGGCAGAGGCCAAACAGGAGCAGGCGGGGATCGAGCAGCAGGTTAAAAGATATGAGGCCAAAATTGAATCGAGCCCCATGGTCGAGGAGGAGTACAAAGCAATTACACGGGATCATGAGACTGCCCAGCAGTTCTATAACACTTTGCTCACCAAGATGAATGAATCCTCCATGGCGACAGCTCTGGAACACCGCCAGCAAGGCGAGCAGTTTCGTGTGATGGACGCTCCCAACCTTCCCGAGGAACCCACCTTCCCCAATCCGCGCGTTTTTGCTGGAGGAGGTTTGGCGGCTGGTCTGGCGTTGGGTTTACTGCTTGCTGGCCTGCTTGAATACCGCGATACCTCACTGCGCAACGAAGGGGATATCTGGGCTTTCACCAGGCTGCCCACGCTGGCAGTTGTTTCGTACATCAAAACACTGGAGCAGCCGAACTCAACCGGCCTTCGCGGAAGACTGAGAAGTTTGATCTCCCGAAACTCTAAACCCATGGAAAGCACGGCACCTAGCAATGTATAGATCTTTTTTCGGCCTTCGCGCTCAGCCTTTCGGGGCTAGTCCCGACCCGCGGTTTCTCTTTCTGAGACCGCAGGTCAGGGAGACGCTGGCTTGCCTGCAATATGGCATAGCCGCGCGCAAGGGATTTGTGGTGATGACTGGAGAGGTGGGAACGGGAAAGACGACCCTGCTCAGGGCCGTGCTGAGCACCTTCGCCAAGGAGCGCACTGCAACTTCGTTTGTCTTTAATCCACGCCTGGAAGTGCTTGACTTCCTGGAGTTTGTGCTCACGGACTTTGGCATTCCGCCCAGAACGCGCACCAAATCCAGTATGCTTTTACAATTGAATAGCTGGCTTATCGAACGCTTTCGCGCGCATCAGTTATGCATCATTATTGTCGATGAGGCGCAAAACCTATCCTGGGATTTGCTGGAAGAGATTCGCCTCCTTACCAACTTAGAGACCTCCTCGGAGAAGCTGCTGCAAATCGTGCTCTCCGGTCAGCCAGAACTGGAGGAAATGCTGCATCATCCCAGCGTGAGGCAGTTGCGCCAGCGCATATCATTCTGGTGCCGGACGCAACCACTGACCCGCGAGGAGACACGAGATTACATTACCGAAAGATTGCGGATCGCCGGAGCCGTACAGCCGGTATTTCTGCCCGAAGCAGCTGATCTTGTTTATCATTATTCGAAGGGCATTCCCCGCGTAATCAACCTACTGTGCGAACACTCCCTGGTCAATGCGTATGCAGAACAGGTTAAACCCATTGCGGAGTACATCGTCGAGGCGGTTGGCCTGGAGCTTGATCTGGTTGAGCATCCTTTCACAATTTCGGTTCCGGCGATGCAGTCTTTAATGAACCGCAGCTCGCAAAACAATCCGAGCAACTCCATCGCGCCGATCATGGAGGTTGCAAATTCCCCAGAGGAACATGAAATATGAGCCGAATCTATGATGCATTGCAAAGAGCGAACCTTGAGAGGGGCTCCATTCCGGAATCGGATAGCCCGGAGTTGATAGAGCCGTTTACCGTTCCAGGTGAGGTGGAACTGCCTCCGGTCCGGGAGGAGATACTCTTCGATCTGATCAGCCGGCATCCGTGGAACCCATCCCTCAAATCCCTTCCAACCCTCGGCGAACGCGGTGAAGGGATTGAGCAGTTTCGCGGACTGCGCGCGCAAATCTACCAGTTTCGCGATCAGGCTCCGCTCAAGTCCATCCTGATTAGCAGCGGTTTGCCAGCGGAAGGAAAAACATTTGTTGCGGCCAACCTGGCCATCAGCCTGGCGAGCAACAAAAACAACACGGTTTTGCTGATTGACGCCGACTTGCGGAAACCGACGCTCCACAAGCTACTTGGTTCTCCCCATCTGCCCGGACTCGCGGAGTATCTAACCGGCACCGCGCAGGCCAGAGATATCCTGCAGCGCAGCCAGCTCCCCAACATAAACATGGCTGACCAATCCGGGCAGATGCCTGATCTGACGTTTATCTCCGCAGGCGAGGGCGGCGACCACTCTTCCGAACTCGTCGCCAACCACCGCTTTGATGAGTTGATCACAACGCTATCACCGCATTTCGACTGGATCATTATCGACTCCCCGCCGGCCTTGGTGGTCGCTGACGCAATCGATCTGGCTCGCGCCGCAGACGCCGTGCTCCTTGTTGCCCGCGCCGCGCGAACGCCCTACGATGTAGCGCAACGCACTCAATCTGCTTTCGCCAACTCCCGCCTTCTCGGTTTCGTGCTGAATGCCGTCAAGGAAGTCTCCAGCATTGGCGCTTATTACTACTATAGGAAACGGGAAACGGAAAGCGGATTGCTTGGAAGAAAGGAATAGAGGCGCTACGGATGATAAGACTCTTCAATGTTTACTATCCGACACGAGCCTTAGTGCTGCTTGGCTGTGAAGCACTGCTTGTGGCCAGCTCATTTCTGGTGGCCGTGAACATTATGGTGCAAGATCCGTATATCGACCTGTTCTATGAAAACGGACTGCTTAAAATCGCCGGCGTCACCGTCATAACAATGCTGCTCACCTATTACTTTGATCTGTATGGGCCGAGGCGCACCACGGAAGGGTCGGTGATTTACTTCCCTCTCCTGATCGTTCTCGGCGTACTGTCCTTGATTTTGGCTGGACTGGTTTTTCTCTTTCCTGATCTGGACATCGGCCCCTATGTGTCGTTCGTAGGCCTTTCAATACTTGCTGTTTTTCTCTTCATATGGCGTTGGGCCTACGAGTGGATTCTGGCCTTTCCCATCTTTCGCGAGCGAGTGTATGTCTTAGGCAGCGGCGAAAGGGCCCACGCCGTGGTTCAATTGCTGCGTGAAAGCCGCAATGCCGGCATGGATGTCATCGGATGGAAGGATGATAGCGAACCCCAGGGCGGACTGGATCGCTTTACCGCTGAGTTACGCGCCTTTCGTCAGCTCAGACCGAGCGTTGACCGTATCATTGTCGCCATGGAAGACCGCCGCGATGCGATGCCGGTTCGCGAACTCTTAGATCTGCGCGTGCGCGGCGTGCTGATTGAAAATGCAAGTACGTTGCAGGAGCGGCTCTCCGGCAAGCTGCCCTTGGACGGGCTCAATCCCAGCACTCTGATCTTCACGGATGGCTTCCGCATGAGTCCCTCGCAGCAGCTCTTCCGGCGTTTGCTCTCCTTTGTGGTCTCCTTGACGGCGCTCGTGATTTGTCTGCCCTTCCTCCCTTTCATTATTCTTGCGGTGCGCCTCTCTTCGCCGGGCCCGATTTTTTTCACTCAAACCCGCGTCGGGCAGCGCGGACGCCTCTTCACGGCGCTCAAATTCCGCACCATGCGCGCGGATGCGGAAGCGGAAGGAGCGGTCTGGGCAGCCAAGAACGATCCGCGCGTCACCCCGATTGGCGGATTCATGCGTAAGACCCGTCTCGACGAGATTCCGCAGCTGTGGAATGTGCTGCGCGGGGAGATGGGATTCGTCGGCCCCCGTCCCGAGCGGCCCGAATTTGTGCAATGGCTTGCCCGGGAGATTCCTTACTATGATCTGCGCCATATGATCCGTCCCGGAATCACTGGCTGGGCGCAGGTGCGCTATCGCTACGGCGCCAGCCTTGAGGAGACCAAGCACAAGCTCGAATATGATCTCTATTACATCAAGCATCAGTCGATTGGCCTTGATCTGCTGATCATGTTCGAGACCGTCAAAACCATTCTTCTGCGCAGGGGGGCTCAGTGAGATATCTCTTCTGGCTCTCTCTACTGGGCATCTTTTACACTTACTTGGGCTATCCGCTCCTGATTTGGCTGCTGGCGCGGTTACGCCCGCGACCTTGCATCTCCCGTCCCGTCACTCCCAGCGTAAGTGTTGTGATGGCAGTGCATAACGGCGCGGCGCTTTTGCCAAGCAAGATTCAGCACCTGCTTGATCTCGACTACCCCAACATCCAGGAGATCATCATTGTCTCGGATGGCTCTACGGATGGAACAGCCGAATTGCTTGCGCGGGAGCAGCATCCGCGCCTGACTTCAATCATCCTGCCTGAACACAGCGGCAAGGCGGTAGCCGTCAACGCCGGTGTGGCCAAAGCCACTGCCGAGGTGATCCTCTTTGTGGATATACGACCAGAGATCGCTCCTGGCGCCATCCAGCAACTGGTCAGCAACTTTGCCGATCCCAAAGTGGGCTGCGTGGCAGGCGAACTGATTTTACGCACCGGCAGCCATGACCATACATCCGCGGCCGTCAGCAGTCTCTATTGGCGCTACGAAAAGTGGATCAGAAACAGTGAATCGATCTTTGGTTCGCCGGTCGGCGTGTATGGCGGTTTTTATGCCATCCGCCGTGGTGTTGCCGTGCCGCAACCGGCCGGAATAATCCTGGACGATATGTTTCAACCGCTTTCCATCATTCGTCAGGGCTATCGTTCGGTCCTTGATCAGCAAGCCTATGTTTATGACACCTGGCCGGTAAAGATTGAAAAGGAGTTTCATCGCAAAGTGCGCACGCTGGCGGGCAACTTTCAGCTCTTTCAGCTTGTGCCCTGGACGCTGACTCCGCGTAATCCCGTTTTCTTTCAGCTTCTTTCGCACAAGGTAACGCGTCTTTTGGCGCCCTATCTGATGATCCTTCTATTGGTTTCCACGCTGGCGCTCTCTGGCACATCGCTGTTTTATGCTCTATTTGCCTTTTTGCAGATACTATTCTTGATCTTGGCGGCTGCCTCACTGAGTTGCAGAGTGCCCTTCTTTCATCGCGTTGCGTCTCCAGCCGGCGCAATGCTTGTGCTCCTTTCGGCTGCTGTCGCGGGGCTCTACAAATTCCTTTTCACGCACGGAGATCTTTGGAAGATTTGGAACACTGGAAACCCCCCATCTGCGGTTGAGGCTCAGCAAATTGAGACTTTCTTGTTGCCGGATTCCCCGCCACGGGAATAGTCAGGTGTAGAATTCCCTTGAGCGGCTCACATTCGTGAGAGGAGCAAACGATCCTTATGAAGCCCATGAAAACGCTGGCTATCTCCGTGTTGAGTATCGCGATCATCCTAACGGGTTACATTCTTCACATCCATATTGCGAAGGTTAAAGCAGCTAAATTGGAACATATCGCTGCGCCCGCAAGTTATTTTCCGCCGCAATCCATCTGGACCCAGGATATCAGCCATGCTCCTCTTGATCCTCAGTCTTCCACGATCATCGCCTGGCTTAAGGATGCTGGCGGATGGGGAAACAATAATAGAATGCAAGTAGACTTTAGCTTCCGGGTCTTGCAGGCGGACGCCGGCACTCCATTTGTCCCTTTCCGCAAAGATAATCCGTTTTACAGCCCGGACTCCGATAACATCTCCACCTTTCCTCTTCCCGTCGGCGGAGGCGTGGGCAATGGGCCCGGATATCAGTGCGATGTTTCTCAGGGTGATTGCCAGATTCTCGTGGTGGATCGCAGCCACGGCAAGCTCTACGAGGCCTATTCCGCCAGTTACGCGGAGAATGCTCTTACTGCAAAATTTGTAGCCGTATGGGATCTCAACCGTGTTTATCCGCCGTCGGGACGCGGGGATCAATGTACCAGCGCCGATGCAGCTGGCTTCCCAATTGCTCCATTGCTCTTTAATGCCGACGAACTTGCATCAGGAAGCATTAACCACGCCATCCGCTTCATCCTTCCCAATTCGCGCATGCGCGCGCACGTCTTTGTGCATCCAGCAACGCATGCAGGTGCTCCACGCGGGCCGGTTACCGCGCCGCCTATGGGTGCCCGCTTCCGCTTGAAGGCTTCCTATGATCTGTCGCAATTGACACCTGCGGCACAGGTCGTTGCACGGGCCATGCAAAAATATGGCATGTTCCTTTCAGACGGCGGCAATATCGCCCTGACTGCGCAGAACGACCAAGATACAAAAGCAAAATATGCGGACATGGACTTCGGTTCTCATGATTTGCTGGACTTGAAGGTGACCGACTTCGAGGTTATGGAATTGGGAACGCCGATTCGCATCACCGACGAGTGCACGCGAAATCCGTAGCAAGGATGTGTCACCTCGGAATACAAATGTAACTTGCAATTCAACCTGCGAGTAGTTTCTATCCTTGAACTTCATCAATGTACTTGTTGCGTTAAGTTTTTCTATATAAGTTCATGTATGCATCGGACATCGCTTGCAGTGTGAAACAAGACCGGAAGGCAACTTCCGCATTCGCGGAAAACTGCGCCCGCTCCGCATCGTTGTTGGCCATCAGCAGAATCGCTTCAGCCATCCTGACCGCATCGCCTATGGGAACGGTGATTCCTCCCTGAGCCAGTCGTACAACCTCGGCCATTCCGCCAATGTCTGTCACGATTGCCGGAAGCCCGAGCGAAAAAGCCTGTAACAGGGAGATGGGCAGCCCCTCAGACTTAGACGACATGATGAAAGCGTCGGCCGCGGAAAAAAAAGGCGCCACATCCAGTTGCTGCCCCCAGAAAGTGATTTCCGAAGTAATGCCTAACTCCGCCGCCAGGCTTTCCATTCTTCTGCGCTCGCTGCCGTCGCCCACCATCCAAAGGCGCAAATCAGGGCGCAAGGAAAGCGCTGCTCGAAATCCGCTCAACAGCAGTGCATGGTTCTTTACCGGCTCCATTCTTCCTACGTAGATTAATGTAAAGCCGTTCTTCGACGGCCACCGATCTTTCTTCGCGCGCAACAATGGAACTGCCCCATTATACACGCGAACCACTTTCCGCTCTGGAACGCTGTGCAAATTTCTGATGTTCTTCGCTGTTGCGTCGCAGATTCCAACAACCCAATCGCAAAAGCAGGCTGCAACACTGTACTTCAATTCTCTGACTAATCTATGTGGCGGCGCTACCAGACTATGCCTTGTTGAAATAATGCTGGGCACGCCGGCCATCCGCGCGGAGGGGCCAGCATAAATAGCCGGAGTTGGGTTGTGAAGATGAACTACGTCCGGATGCAACTCCTTGAAGATGCGATAGAACTCCCGAGTTGAATCAAGCAGGTGGTGGCCAATACCTGCGCGCACTTGAAAGCCCTCCCGCTGCAATTGTTCGCCCAGAGGGCCAAGCGCCGCAATCGCATAGACGCTTGGATCGTGCCCCTCTTCCCGCTGTAGCCGGCAAAGCTGCGCGACAAGCGTCTCGGCCCCACCAACTTCCATGCTATCCGCCACATGTGCAATCTTCATCGGTATTACTAATACTCCTGTCAGTGCATCAGATTCATAATGCGAAGCATAATGTACATCAGCAATACCAAAGCCACCGCCAATCCACCACCAAAAATGGCTGTGCGGGCAAGTGGCAGGCGCGGTGCAATCATTCCACGCTGCAAGGCCATTTCGTAGACCACCTCGACCATACCCCCAAGCAAGAAGAGCGTCAATACATAGGCGCGCGAAAGAAACCATCCGGCAACCAAAAAGCCGGTGAGCGACAATAAGAGTAATCGGCCCAAGCGATTGATTTCCGCCTTTTCGACGGCATCAAATGTTCTCTTTGTAAGTAAAGAATTATTTTCTTCGAATACGATAGGCTCTCCCTCACTTACCTTTTCCGGCGATGTTATAGCCAGAGCGTCCCGTACCGTAGGAAATAAAAAAAAACACCAAAAAAACAAACCGAATGAGCCGAGTTCGGCCGCGCACACCACCAAGGAGTTATGTGCTGTATGACCGCACCCATCGCAATTGTCTGCAAAACCGCCGAGCCCTACTCCAAATAATGGATGAGATTTTAATATCTGCAAGCCGTCGCCCCAGAGAGCTGTTCGATCTGAGCCTGCCTCTGTGGAAATCTGCCGCCCCCCCGTAAAATGCATTGCCATGGCTGCGGCAAAAACGCCAGCTCCCAGTAGAAGTGCGGGCACTGTACCGATACGGCGTCGAAATGCGACAATGACGATCGCCATTAAAGCCAGTAGCGCACCCCGAGAATGCGTCATGTATGTGCCAAACAGAAGCGAGCTCACTGGAAGCAAAACAAAGAATAAATTTCGGAAGATTTTTTTAGGTTTCCATATAATAAAGACCAAGGGAATCACGCAAACCAGCAACTGGCCAAAATCATTTGGATCGTTGATTACACCCAGGCCTCTCAGCCGAAAAATCCACTCGCCGGTCTCGTTTTGCCCGGCAAAAAGATAGGAGCTTCCCATAAACCCTGGCTGACTCATAACGCTCGCTTGGAATCCGCGAGCCAGTTCGATATACCCGTTCGCCATAACAAACAGGCAGACAAACACCAACATAACCACCAGAACCTGCAACCGCTTAATTGAGTTGCAATAAAGACAAGCCAAATAATAGGACAGAGCGCATGGAATAAACCCCAGCAATGCAGTCAAAGCGCCACCGGGCCAATGCAGCGCGACAAGTACGGACAAAAACACTGCTAGCGTCAATCCAAGCAATGCAAAAGATTGCGGCGTCTTCAGAATGAGAGATCCTGCCAGCTTAGGCATGGATAAAAGAACAACCAGGCTGGCAAGAATCAATTCAATCCGAAAGTCAGCCAGTTGCACAAAGATAACCCTCGGGGTGAGGTAGTATGTAACGATATAAAGAATGCTTAATACAAAACCCATGATAGACAGCCTCAGAAAATGCTTTTGCTAAGCAAGCAGATTATCAGCGCGCAGGTAACTCGCATATCTTCAGATCGCCGTAGTAGGGGTCGGAGAAACGGCCGACCAATCTCCCCTGCGCGTTCACCTCTGCCATCTGAAGATTGAGATCCTTTCCGTTGCCACAAGGAATGCCGCGAAAAGGGCGCCTTGCTCTCCAAGCACACCGCGCACCAGGCGATCAGTAAAAAGATGATTGCCAGCCCGGCGAGTAGCGAACCCAAGCGGGCAGTTAGCTGATTCGATCCGAAGAGCCGGAAGGCACCAGTAATAACCATAAACGTTCCCGGGGCCTAGTGTCGATCCGATTCTCGATGTCATTAGGCCCGATAGCCGGATCTAGAAACCCGTTGCCCTGAGCAACTGAATATACCGGAGCGGAGTACCAACTATCATCCGTAAACCATCGATTCGATAAACAAGGGAGGGTTTGGAGAAAAAACAGAATTACGGCCAAGCCAAACCATCCAGAGACAGAGACGCGGCTCAGTGATGACTCGAGCCGCGAAGCTGCTCCAGGCGTAACAGATTCCTGCTTTAGGCTCGTCGACCTGGTTTCAGTAGGCATGACAATTCCCCGGAAATCAATCATTGTTGACTACTGTTTATAAAAAGCACACTTCCTTCCTCTAGTGTATTAAACTTGCAAGTAAAAAACTCTCCCCAAGATAATACAGCATCCCTGGATTTGTTGAACAGAATAGAAGTTTGTTGCGGCAATTAGAGCAGCGTAAATCATGCTAGCGCCCAGGCGCACGGCAATCCAGGTGATGATTCCATGGTATATCTTCTTCTATGAACCAGGTTGAATAGTACTCCACGCCACCGAGCAGATAGAAGTACTGAATGGCGGGGTTGCAGCGATCTAGCCGGCCGAACAAGGTCCACTCGGCTGAGCAGTTCTTCTCATTGCAACTCCCGGTACCCCCACCATTCTTGCACCCGCCTGCTCAAACTACCAGAGATTTCGATGCCGATTTCATCGCTTGCGCAAAAAAGGACCTGCGGAGTGCCGCAGATCCTCGGTTGATTCCTAGCGAAGCCTAGTTGACTGTCAATGTCAGTGTCGCGGAGTGCGTGATGGCAGTAACGCCGTTGCTGGACTGCGCGGTCACCAGCAACGTGTAGGTTCCAGCAGGTGTCGCGGGATTCGGGACCGGCCCATGATGTTCATAGCTATATCGAGGATTGCACCCCGTTGTGCCCAGCAGCGTGACCACGCCAACCAAAGCCACGAGCGAGAGCCGGCAAAGAAAACGCCGCCGCCGCGCGCCCCAGGCCAGGCCGCCCAAGCCAAATACTCCAGGCAGCAGAAGCGCCCACGCAATCGACGCTGAACTCTGGCCGGGTTTGGGCGTTGGCTTGAGCGAGGTGCTCGAAGCAGCGTAGGTCTGAATCACCATATCGCTGGTGACTCCCGCATCCTGCCCCGGCGAGATCTCAACATTCTCCGGGGTGTAATTGCAGTTGGCCATATCGGAAAGGCCAGAACAGGAGAGTGTGACGAACAGCGGCGCCGTCGAGGGAACAGAACTCTGCAAAGGCGTTACGGTCACCGTAGCCTTTCCTGCTTCGCCCGGCGTGAGAATCAAGGCATTCCCCGTTGTACCAGTGGAAACTGTCACCACGAAGGTTGAATCGCACTGCGAGCTAACACTTACTGCGGACGCAGCGGAGGAAGAACCAACAAAACTGCCGGGGACTCCGGCGTAAACCGCACTAAGAGAATGAGCACCGGTTTCCAACGCAAGAGAGAAAGTGGCATTTCCCTTGGTATCGAGGGTTGCGCTGGCCAATTGAACGGCGGGGCTGGGAGTTTCATCCCAGATAATGACGGTTCCCGCCGGCACTCCTGCCGAACTGGATACATTCACGGCTAGAGTAGACAAGGAGCAAACCGCATTTTCTTTGTATTGCGTGACTTGCGTGCTCTGCGCGGTCAGAGTCGTTGTTGTGTCCACGCCCGAAGGAACCGCCAACGCGGGCATCGCCAGCGCGACAACCAGTCCTGCAACCAACTCAAGCCGCAGACTGCGGCGGTTTATTCCTCTCACTTGTACCTGCTCCAAAATCAAAATTCTCTGCCGCCCGGCTTCCGCGACCCAAAACCTTATTGTATCCGGCGCGGGCGGACCGGAGCCATTCCCCGCTTGCTCTTTGGACGCGATCTGGAAAGAATAGTGTTCCTCAGGCAGCTGGGGATTCTACAATAAAGCACCATGATCGCTCACTTGCGCGGAAAGCTCATCTATAAGCAGCCCGGCCAGGCCATCGTTGAGGCTGCCGGGGTGGGGTACGACGTCACCATTTCTGTTCCAACTTTCACGGCGCTGCCCTCTGTGGGCACGGAGGCGGCGCTGCACATCCACACCCAGGTGAGCGAGGATCAGATCGCCCTCTTCGGCTTTCTCGACCGCGAGGAAAAGCGGCTCTTCGAGCGGTTGATCACCGTCAGCGGCGTCGGTCCCAAGCTGGCAATCAAGATGCTTAGCGGCCTCTCGCCGGAGCGGACGGTACAGGCGATTCGCGGCCAGGACCACGCGCAACTGACGCGCATCCCCGGCGTCGGTAAAAAGCTCGCCGAGCGTTTGGTGGTCGAGCTGAAAGATAAATTGGACGACTTTGCCGTTGCACCGGTGCAATCGTCTGTGAAGGGCGCGGCGGTGGACGATGTGCTCTCGGCGTTGGTCAATCTCGGCTACCAGCGGGTTGCCGCCGAAAAGGCGATAGAGCAGGCCTTTGCCAAAGAGGCTGGGCTGGCGGGAGACTTTGACGGCCTCTTCCGGGGGGCGTTGAAAGTCATCCGATAAGTCACCTGCTGCGGGGCAAAATGCCTTCGGCTTGGCGTTCGGGCAAAAATCGTGCTTTTCGCCGATTGACTTAACGCCGCACGCGCTGTTACTCTCGCGTACGAATCTGAGCAGGCACGAAATGGATCGCAGAAAGTTTATCCAAAGTTCTCTCATCGTGGCTGGTGGTGCGTTGGCCGCGCGCAGCGGATTCTCAGAATCCTCCTCTCAACAGCAGATTCCCGGTGCGGTTTCTGCCGAGCAAATCGCCGCCGCCCGCTTTCCCAAGGATTTTCTCTGGGGCACGGCCACCTCTTCCTACCAGGTGGAAGGCGCATGGAACGCCGATGGCAAAGGCGAATCGATCTGGGACAGGGCCGCGCACACGCCGGGCAAGATTCGCGACGGCTCTAACGCCGATGTGAGCTGCGACCAGTACCACCGTTTCAAGGAAGACATCGCAATCATGAAGCGGATGAATATGAAGAGCTATCGCTTTTCGACTTCATGGCCGCGCGTTCTGCCCACGGGAACTGGGCAGGTGAATCAAAAAGGACTCGATTATTACAGCCGCCTCGTTGATGCTTTGCTGGAAGCAGACATTCGTCCTTTCTGCACCATTTACCACTGGGAGCTGCCGCAGACCCTCGAAGATCGCGGCGGCTGGCCGAATCGCGATCTGGCCAGCTATTATGCGGATTTCGCGGCGATTCTGGCGAAAAGCCTTGGAGACCGCATTACCGTTTGGGCACCCTTCAATATGCCTGAAAACTTCACTTATCATGGCTACGGAGTCGGCTGGGCTCCGCCCTACAGAACCGGTTACGATCAATTCCTCAAGGCTGCGCATACCGTCAGTCTGGCGCAGGGCATGGCCTTCCGCGCCATCAAAGCAGCGTCCTCGAAGGCCACCGTCGGCAGCGCCTACGGTATGGAGCCAGTCTATCCAAAAACTAACAGCGATGCCGATCGCGCCGCCGCTGCACGCTTCCATGCCATCCACAATGTCTTCTTTCTTGAAGCCGCCATGCGCGGCGAGTACCCCAAGGCCTTCATTGGCGAAACACCATACGAGGCAATGGGATTCAAGCCCGGCGACGAGAAGATCATGAAGATTCCGCTGGATTGGCTGGGTTTTCATTACTATCTCCGTCTGATCGCCTCGGACTCCAGCAAGGGCGCGCCGCCCGACCCATCGAACCACGATCCGATGGCGCAGATTCGCGTCGAAACAGGCAACGAAGGCCTCAAGAACGATGCCGGGTGGGAGGTTTGGCCGCAGGGATTCTACGACCTGCTGATGCAAGTTACACGCGACTACGACCATCCCATCATCGAGATCACCGAGACAGGCGGAAGTTTTCAGGAGAAGCCTGACGCCGGTGGACGCATCCACGACCAGCGCCGCACTGAGTTTTATCGCCAGCACCTGGTAGAACTGGCGCGCGCCATGAAGGATGGAGCGCGCGTGCGCGCCTATCACGCCTGGACACTGCTGGATAACTTCGAGTGGGAAAACGGCTTCACGCCGCGGATGGGCCTGACCTACGTGGACTTTGCCACGCAGAAGCGCATCATCAAAGACTCCGGTCTCTGGTATGGCCGCGTCGCCGCTGCCGGACGCCTGGACGTATGATCCGATAGACTGACTTCGTTGAAGTTGATCCGAATAAGAGTGAATCATCGGTGATTGAGATATTTCGAGCGCTTGATGGGCGGAACTGGAGTTGACGAGCGTTAGGCAGGTCTGGCGCGCAGACATCACGTATTTCGCTTGCGGGAAAAGATCGTGTATTTCCCACCCTCTAATTCGACATAGAATTTGCGAAATAATATTCGGGAGTAGAGCTGGACTCCTTCCAATGCAACGCGGCCATTGACCGGCCTACCTTCGCACGATTATGATTGCGGCGGGTTTTTCCCATAAATTATTGTGACGCCAGCGTCCGAGTACGGACGCTGGAAGTTCCATACCTGTATCAGCCGGTCGAAGAACCAGTAGCAAAGTGATCCACATTAGGTCCTGAAAGGAACGGCCTGCCATGAAACATTCAATGCATTCCAGCGCTCTCAGTTCTTCAATCTCCGCTTCTCTGCCATTTATCCGTCTTTCCCGTCGTCTCCGCTGGTTTGTGCATAGCCTGGTGCTGATGATCGCGTTTTGCGCTGCTCTGCAACCTGCCGTAGCGTCAGTCGCCAAGCCGCCCGCTACGTCATCTGGCGAATGGGTCTGGATGGGCGGCAGCAGCACGGTGCCCAGCAGTTACGGCAGCCTGCCTGGCGTCTACGGCACGTATGGAACGCCCGCTGCTGGAAATATCCCTGGTAGTCGCGATGCCGCTGCCAGCTGGACCGACAGGAGTGGCCACTTCTGGCTTTTTGCAGGCTATGGGTACGATGCCAATAATACATTGGGATTTCTTAACGACTTGTGGGAGCTTAACCCCTCCACAGGTCAATGGGCCTGGATGAGCGGCAGCAGCACCGCGCCCTGCAATGATTGCGGTCAGCCGGGAGTCTACGGCGCTTTGGGAATACCTGCCGCCGGCAACATCCCCGGAAGCCGCGAGCAGTCTGCAAGCTGGACGGACAGCAGCGGGCATTTCTGGCTTTTTGGCGGCATCGGCTACGATGCTAACGGCATTCAGGGCAGTCTCAACGATCTCTGGGAATTCAACCCCTCCACAAACCAATGGACATGGATGGGTGGTAGCAGCACAGTGCCAGGCGCTGACCAAGGCCAACCCGGCATCTACGGCGAACTGGGGACGTCTGCGGCCGGGAATGTTCCCGGCGGCCGCTTAGGCGCCATTGGCTGGTTAGACCACAGCGGCAATCTTTGGCTCTTTGGGGGCTTGGGTTTCGACGCAATCGGTCAAAAAGGCTATCTCAACGATCTGTGGGAATTCAACCCTGCCGTAAACCAATGGACGTGGATGAGCGGAAGCAGCGCGGCCAACCAGCACGGAGAGTTCGGTACATTGGAAGTCTCTGCTGCTGGAAACGTTCCCGGAGGCCGCCAGAATGATGTGAGTTGGACCGACAGCAGCGGGCATCTCTGGCTCTTTGGGGGCTACGGATACGATGCCAGTAGCGGAGCGGGCCTTCTCAACGACTTGTGGGAGTTCAACCCCTCAACCAATCAATGGGCCTGGATGGGCGGAAGCAACGCTGCAAACCAGGCGGGTGTCTACGGTTCACTGGGCATTCCTGCCGCCGGAAACACCCCAGGCGGTCAATATAATCCCGTGAGCTGGACCGACAGCAGCGGCCAACTATGGCTCTTTGGGGGCTATGGTTACGATGCCAGCGGCACACTTGGTTTTTTTAATCACCTTTGGGAGTTCAACCCTTCCACCAACCAATGGACATGGATGGGCGGAAGCAGCGCGGGAGACCAGGCGGCCGTTTACGGTGCACTTGGCGTTCCTGCTGCCGCGAACGTCCCAGGCGGCCGGGAAGTGGGAGGTGCATGGACCGATAGCATCGGCAATTTCTGGATCTTTGGCGGTGCGGGATACGACGCCAACGGCACCTTTGGCTATCCCGTTGATCTTTGGGAGTATCAGCCTTCGGCCGTTTCTCTGCCGGCTGCTGCGACGCCGAACTTTAGTTTGGCGGGCGGAACGTATTTCGGGTCTCAAGTGGTGACAATCAGTGAGATGACTCCTGGCGCAACCATATACTACACGACCGATGGAAGCACGCCCACCGCCGCTTCGACGATCTATGATGGACCGATCACCGTCGCGTATACGGAAACGCTGAAGGCAATAGCGACAGCGAGCGGCTATTCAAATAGTGCCGTGGCGGCTTCCGCCTACACCATAGCGGTTTATGCGCCGACGACAACAACACTGACTTCGTCGCCGAATCCATCCAGTTTCGCACAATTGGTGACCTTTACGGCAACCGTTACCAGCCAGTATAGCGGCACGGCTACCGGCACAGTGACCTTTAGCAATCAGAGCACGGCACTTGGAACCGCGACCGTGAATGGTGGCGTAGCTGTCTTCGCAACTTTAACTCTCCAGCAAGGTACGGACACCATTACCGCGGTCTACAGCGGCGATGCAAACTTTGCGGCCAGTACATCGAACACCTTAAGCCAGGCAGTAACTGCGGCGCTGCCCGGGTCGCTAAGTGGCGAATGGGTCTGGATGGGCGGCAGCAGCACAATCAACCAGAGTTTTGGTGGTCAGGCAGGGGTGTACGGTACGCTGGGAATCTCGGCAGCCGCAAACATTCCTGGCAGCCGCGACGCCGCCGTGAGTTGGACAGACAGCAGCGGCAACTTCTGGTTCTTTGGGGGTTATGGGTTCGATGCCAACGGCACTCGAGGTTCGCTCAATGACCTTTGGAAGTTCAATTCCTCCACAAACCAATGGACATGGATGGGAGGCAGCAGTACCGTACCAACCGTTTACAAAGGCCAGCCTGGCGTTTACGGCACGCTGGGGACCCCTGCCGCCGGAAACATTCCCGGCGGACGTCTTTATGCGTCGGGTTGGACAGACAGCAGCGGCAATTTCTGGCTCTTTGGGGGCGCTGGCTACGATGCCGACGGCAACAGCAACGTACTCAACGACCTTTGGAAATTCACTCCATCCACGAACCAATGGACATGGATGAGCGGCAATAGCGTGGTTGGAAGCGCTGGAGCTGTGGCAGGCATATACGGCACGTTGGGAACTCCAGCTGCCGGAAACATTCCCGGAGGCCGCCAAGTGGCTACGAGCTGGATCGACAGCAGCGGCCATCTCTGGCTCTTTGGCGGCTGGGGCTGGGATGATAACGGCACCGGAGGGGCGCTCAATGACCTATGGGAGTTCAATCCTGTCACGAACCTCTGGACGTGGATGGGTGGGAGCCGTACGCTTCCTGGAGAAAATCAGGGTCAGCCAGGGGTCTACGGCACATTGGGAACGCCTGCTTATGGAAATATTCCAGGCGGCCGAGTGGCCGCATCGGGTTGGACTGACCGCAGCGGCAAATTTTGGCTCTTTGGCGGTGGCGGCTACCAGTCCGGAGCCAACGCCAATTCATACGAATTCAACGATTTATGGGAGTTCGATCCTGCCACGAACCAATGGGCATGGATGGGCGGAAGCAGTTCAATGAGCAGTACGGGAAGCCAACCCGGAGTGTATGGCCTGTTGGGTACACCAACCGCCGGAAATATCCCGGGAAGCCGTTATGCGGCTGAAGCTTGGACTGATCCGAGCGGTAACTTCTGGATGTTTGGCGGCGGTGGACTTAACGGCAACGGATCTTCCGACTTTCACAATGACCTGTGGGAGTTCAGTCCGGTCACAAACCTATGGACTTGGATGGGCGGCAACAGTATGGATGACCAACCCGGAGCTTATGGCCTGTTGGGTGTTTCCGCAGCCGGAGACATTCCCGGAAGCCGCTCCGGCGCTGCGAGTTGGACCGATAGGAGTGGCAATCTTTGGCTCTTTGGCGGCGAGGGCTACGATGCCAGTGGGTATTTAAGCATCCTTAACGATCTATGGGAGTATCAGCCCTCGACGGTCATCGTGCCCGTATCCAGCACCACCACGCTCGCCTCCGCTCTGAATCCCTCCGTCTTTGGACAGCCGGCGACCTTCTTCGCCAGCGTTACCTCCAGTGCCGGAGCGCCGCCGGATGGGGAGACTGTCTTATTTGCCAGCGGCACAACCATATTGGGAACGGGCACCTTGAGAGGAGGCACGGCCAGCTTTACTACATCAACCTTGCCGACGGGCGTTGACTCGATCTTTGCGATCTACACAGGCGACGCGATTCACAACGGAAGTTTCTCCAATCCGATCAGTCAGACTGTTGGTCAGGCCAGCTCCACGACCACGCTGACCTCGTCGCCCAATCCATTCTTTGTTAACCAGGGCGTAACCGTGACCGTCACCGTGGCAGGAGTGTTGGGCGGAACGCCTACTGGATTGGTGACACTTTTCAATGGAACGGCGGTGTTGGGGTATGGAACCCTGAACAACGGCGCCGCTGTTCTTCTGGTGACGAATCTTCCGCAAGGAACAGACACAGTGACTGCCGTCTATGGCGGCGACGCAAACTTTGTTGGCAGCACCTCGAATGCCCTGAGCGAGGTGATAATCCCCGCACCAGCATCCCCGCAACCTGGTCTGTGGACCTGGATAGGGGGCAGCGACTTGGAAAACCAGCCGGGAGTGTACGGCGCACTGGGGACGCCCGCCGCTGGAAATAATCCTGGAAATCGTGTTTTAGCGTCGAGCTGGACTGACAAGAATGGCCATTTCTGGCTCTTTGGAGGCAAGGAACTCGAAGATACTGGCTGTTGCGTTTTTCCTAATGATCTTTGGGAGTTCAGTCCCTCCACCAATCAGTGGACGTGGATGGGCGGAAACAGTGTTTCATCCCAAGCCGGCGAATATGGCACACTCGGTGTGCCCGCCTCTACTAACATTCCGGGAAGCCGTATGATGGCATCGAACTGGACCGATAGCAGCGGCAACCTCTGGCTTTTTGGGGGCGCAGGCTTTGACGCCAACGGAAACTACGGCCATCTCAACGATCTTTGGGAGTTCAATCCCATCACCAACCAGTGGACTTGGATGAGTGGCAGTAGCACCGGCAATACATTGGGGGAATATGGTCCTTATACAGCGGCGGTGTACGGCACTCTTGGTGTGCCTACTGCCGGGAATATTCCCGGCGGGCGCGAATCGGCTGTGAGTTGGATCGATAGCAGTGGCCACCCGTGGCTCTTTGGAGGGCTTGGCTACGACTCCAACGGAGTTTACGGATACCTGAACGATCTTTGGGAGTTCAATCCTTCCACCAACCTTTGGGCGTGGATGGGTGGAGGCAACACGGTGCCCGGACCGGAACAAGGCAACGCCGGAGTGTATGGCACTCTCGGTATTTCCGCCGCAGGAAATATTCCCGGCGGTCGCGAATCGGCTGTGAGCTGGACCGACAACCGCGGCCACGTCTGGCTCTTTGGGGGCAGTGGCGCCGATGCCAGTGGCAGTTGGGCCTGGCTCAATGACCTGTGGGAGTTCAATCCTTCTACAAACCAATGGGCGTGGGTGAACGGAAGCAGTACTGTGCCTGCTGGTGGCTTGGGTCAAGCCGGAATCTATAACGCAATGGGAGCACCCGCCGCTGGAAACGTCCCCGGCGGCCGCGGATTATCTACGGCCTGGACCGATAGCATCGGACGTTTCTGGCTTTTTGGCGGCCAAGGCATCGACTCCGGCGGAGAAGGCGGAGATCTCAACGACCTTTGGGTTTTCGATGCATCCACCAACCAATGGACATGGATGAGCGGAAATACATTCGTAGACCAGCCAGGAATTTACGGCTTTTTAGGAACATCCGCCGCAGGTAACAGTCCTGGAGCGCGGCTAGCCCCAGCGAGTTGGATCGACAACAGCGGAAATCTCTGGCTCTTCGGTGGGAATGGCTTCTCAAATAGTTCAAACTTTGGAAACCTCAATGACCTATGGAGATTTCAGCCGTTCGCAGTCGTTGTATCGCCGACCGCTGCACCAACCTTCAGCATAGCCGCTGGATCCTACACTTCGCCTCAGACGGTAATCATCTCCGACCCCACCCCCAGCGCGACCATCTTCTACACCACTGACGGAACCAAACCCACAATCACTTCGACAGTGTACAGCGGTCCGATTGCTGTTTCGTCGACAGAAACGCTAAAGGCCATCGCAACGGCAGTAGGCTACACGACCAGCGCGGTGGCGAAGGCTGTCTACTCCATTCGGGTTCTCGCGCCCGCCTTCAGCCCGAACGGAGGGACGTTCACCGCTCCTCAGACGGTGACGCTGAGCACTGCCACCAGCGGCGCATCCATCCACTACACCACTGACGGCAGTACACCCAGCGCCACGGCAGGAACACTCTACACCGGGCCGATCACGGTTAGCGCTAACACCACGATCAAGGCCATTGCGTTTGGTGCAGGGCTGACCAACAGCGCAGTCAGCTCAGACACATTCAAGATTCGGGTTCTCGCGGCCGCCTTTAGCCCGAACGGAGGGACGTTCACCGCTCCTCAAATGGTGACGCTGAGCACTGCCACCAGCGGCGCATCCATCCACTACACCACTGACGGCAGTACACCCAGCGCCACGGCAGGAACACTCTACACCGGGCCGATCACGGTTAGCGCTAACACCACGATCAAGGCCATTGCGTTTGGCGCAGGGCTAACCAACAGCGCAGTCAGCTCAGACACATTCAAGATTCGGGTTCTCGCGGCCGCCTTTAGCCCGAACGGAGGGACGTTCACCGCTCCTCAGACGGTGACGCTGAGCACTGCCACCAGCGGCGCATCCATCCACTACACCACTGACGGCAGTACACCCAGCGCCACGGCAGGAACACTCTACACCGGGCCGATCACGGTTAGCGCTAACACCACGATCAAGGCCATTGCGTTTGGTGCAGGGCTGACCAACAGCGCAGTCAGCTCGGCGACGTACAAGTTCAAAGACTAAACACAAGCGGTACCCCATCCTACCCTTGATAGTTTTTGAGGCACTGGTGGGGTCCCGCTGTTGTTCTCAATTGTTGCGATCCCTCGATAAAATATCGATCTGCGGTCGACTATAGATGGTACTGCATCCAAGATTTGATGAGAAACCCAGTATTGACGCACCGTCCAGCACTAGGACACTTAGGCCCGTGCCAGAGGGTTGGGATTGCTGGTTTACAAGTGGTTAGTAGATATGGTCGGGGAGAGAGGATTTGAACCTCCGACCCCCTGGTCCCGAACCAGGTGCTCTACCAGGCTGAGCCACTCCCCGAACATGGGTTGCAGAAGCGTATCCACGGGGCGCGGCCTGGCGCATCTTGCCCCTTGATTGCGCTTTTGTAAGTGTAGCAGAATTCTGAGTGGCTCGAATTCAATTGGCTGCAAAACCTGTTTCCTCCTCACTCCAATCCACCGGCCCAAGGAGAAAAAGACTTTGCGGCACCCAGCGTCCTCGCCGGAAGCACCCAAGGTGAGGAGGCCGATAGGTGTGTTGGCCTCCTCACCAACCAGAGCGTCTTCACGGAGGACCACTGGGCGGAGAGGACACCGGCTGAGGGGTGATCGATGCGAATGTGCAGCCGACTGGATTACGCGGTTCCGGTTCTGAGATTGACGAGGCCCCAGTGGCGAAGATTTGCGGTTTCAGGGTATAAATCTGTCGATTGTGGCAACTGATTTCTGAATGACATTGACACACAGGGGAGTAGAGGAGAAAAATGACGTTGCGAACCAATTTGAACCGTTTCAAGCGGTCTGTGGAGGGAAAGTGAAAAACGCAGGGAAGTTGTTTGCTTTGGGGATGATGGGAATTGTGGGCGCGGGGCTGCTGCTGACCGGCTGCAAGTCGGCGCCGGAGCTGACGCAGGCCGAAGCGCAGGCCATGATTCAGGCGAAGTATGACCAGGCGTCGCCCACGGGCGCGGTTATCCTGGTGGATGAACAGGGGCTGGCGCGGGGCGTGACGGCCAAATACTGGGAAAGGACGAAGGTTTACAACCGGTTCTGGGGCGACTTCACGCTGACTCCTGAGGGCAAGAAGGTGCTTACGCTGCAAAAGGGCGGCGACGTGATTCACTGGCAGCCGCTCAACGCTGGCGACAAGAACTACACGTTTACCATTGTGACGGTGGCGGCCAATCATGCGAAGGCTCACGTCACCGGCGATCCGCAGGATGATGTGAACTCGACCAAGACCGTTACCTACCAGGAGAATGTCAACCTGGACGGCGTGCCGAACGATTTGAAGATCATGTCCAGCGGCCCCGGCAACCGTTTAAGCACCAAGCACGTGGCTACCTTTGCGCTGGACGGCGGCGCGTGGAAGCTGCAAAGCACGAACTAAATCCGGAAAAAGGATCGGGGCGGGGCGGAGAGTGTTGATCTTGTCCCGCCCTAACTCTTTTCGGGAGACTCGCACGCGGACCCGAAAGGTTTGAGAAAGGGATTCCCCCAATGTCTCGTGGATTGATTCGTTTATCTGCCCTCAGCGGAGTATTTATTTTGATAGCTGGTTGTGGCGGTTCCAGCAACGGTGGCGGAACTGGCGGTGGAGGCACCCCGACGACGGTGACCTACACATTTACTGGGGCCACGCCGACGGCTGTGGCCACACGGATCGGCACGGGCGCGTATACGCAGGCATCATTGCAATCCGGCGTATTGACTCTGAGCATTCCCAGCGGGACAACGGATTACTCGGTTGCCTATGTCTGTCCAGGACTCTCCGGCGCGACCAGTGGTGTAGCTAGTGGCGAACGGGTGATACTTGCGAGCACCCAGGATAGTACATCGTTCTCTTTTATCTGTGCCGGACCGGCTGTGACCGGCCTAGGTACGGCTACCGTCCAGGTCAATGCAGCCGCTATTTCCGGGACGGCATATGTCTTCGTTGGGCAGTATTCGCAGCCCTGGTCCGGCAACACCTTGTCCTTTAGCAGCGAAATGCTTTCTGGAACCCGTGATGTTGCCGTGTACGCGGTCGATGCAAATTCCAACGCTCTGGCGGTGAGGATTTTGCGCAATCAGACGATTCCCGGCGCTCTCAATAGCGGGAACACGGTTGTATTCGGTGCCAGCGATATGACAGTGCCGCAGACGATTACCTACAACAATGTTCCGTCCGGATTTACAGCGCCATCCACAATGGTTGAATACTTTGCAGACGGGGGAACCGCAAACCTGAATATAAATGCCACATCACAATATATGGCTGTCCCATCCAGCGAAGTTCAAAGTGGCGACAGTTATGCATTTACCGCGCTAACGAACAGTACCACTACACCGAATGAGTTTATGTCTATTCAGATGCCTCCTGGTAGCAGCGGTGGCCCGCTGGCAATTACTTTTCCAGCACCTTGGTCGTATGCCGGACCCACGGCAGCCGCTTTGCCTACATTCAATTTTGATTACTCGGGATTTTCCGGTACGGAAAATGTTACCCAATCCGCCCTTATCAATTGGGGGCTGGGAACGGAATCCTACAGTTCAATCGATGTGACCGCATCGGCAAACTATCAGAAGGGCGCGACCACAGTTTCCATTCCTGACCTCTCCGGGATTCCAGGATTTATCGCGCCGGCGCCGTCCGGTACGACGATCAATTGGCTGGCCGGTATTGCTCAGGGAGTTTCACTGGACTCTTTCCTATCCAGCAAAACGGTTTCCAATATAGAGAACTCCGGAACGTACATCGAACCGTAAAGTGACGGCTTGACGGCGTATATTCGGAAAAATCAAGGCAATCGTTCCTGTGGAATTGCCGGAAGAGCGTTTCCATGTTGGGGCAAAGGGGAAACTGCACCCCATTCTGCCCGCAGAAACAAGAACGCAACGAGGGTGGGGAACTCATAAACCCATAAGAAGAAGGGACTTTGAGATTTGAGGGTGCCACCACGCATCGGGGGCGTGGTTTCCCACCCATCCTGTAAAGAACACGGTATGGAAGGGGCACCCGGCATTTTTCACTCAGTAGTTTCGGAAAACTGGCGGTAATAAGGAAAAATGGTTGACCCCGCCCCTGATTCTTTGCTATTGTAAAAAGGTTGCGCAAGAACACCCGTATCCGTGTCTCTTGACGGGGGTGGGTGAACGGGCGGTCCGGCCGGATGATTCTGGCGCGGATTCCCCAAGGCCGGGCTTTATGGGCTGGCCGCAGAAGTCCTGGAGTTGCTCTTTCTTGCGATGGGCAGGGACACATAGCATCGGCGTTCGCGCGTTCTCCACCTTGGAGGGCTATGCGAGCCGGAACTGGCGAAACGGAGTTGGCTTTTCCTCAGTTGGAAAACGCTCAACCACCGTCCCAGTTTTCGTCTGAGATTGGTACGAAGGCAGACGCGAAGCAGCAGAATGGAGCTTCCGTGCGCGCGTGACGGTATTTCGTTGCGCTTTTGCACCGGAGGGCCTTTGCAGTCTGCGCGCGTTTGCGGTTGTTGAAGGCAGTGGCAGGTTTTTTGCCGGGTAAGGAGTTGCAGGTTGCCTACGTTTAATCAGTTGGTTCGCAAGGGGCGCACGGCCCCGCGGTACAAGACGGCGTCACCGGCCTTGCAGGCCTCGCCGCAGCGGCGCGGCGTTTGCACGCGCGTCTATACGCAGACCCCCAAGAAGCCGAACTCGGCACTGCGCAAGGTAGCGCGCGTCCGGTTGACGAATGGGATTGAGGTCACAACCTATATCCCCGGCATCGGCCACAACCTGCAGGAGCACTCGATTGTGCTAATCCGCGGCGGCCGCGTAAAGGATCTGCCCGGTGTCCGCTATCACGTGGTGCGCGGCACGCTGGATTCGGTGGGCGTGGCCAATCGCAAGCAAAGCCGGTCGAAGTACGGCGCCAAGCGCGCCAAGGGCGGAGCGGCTCCGGCCAAGAAAAAGTAGTCAACGGTTCCGGGACGGAGTTCTGAACCCGGACTAGGGCAGTGAGTGGCGCGGAAGCGCGAGGGTTTTGAGGATTATGCCAAGAAAAGGGCACATTGCGAAGCGGGTAGTGGCGGCGGATCCGGTTTACGGTTCCGAGTTGGTCACCAAATTTGTCAACTCGATGATGTGGGGCGGCAAGAAGTCGACGGCCCAGAACATCTTTTATGCGGCGATGAAGAACTTGGAAGAGAAGGGCGGCGGCGACGATGCCCTGAAGCTCTTCAAGAAGGCGGTCGAGAACTGCAAGCCGCTGCTCGAGGTGAAGACCCGCCGTGTGGGCGGCGCAAATTATCAGGTGCCGATCGAAGTGAATCCCGACCGGCGCACCTCTCTGGCCATTCGCTGGCTGCTGACCTATGGCCGTGCGCGCGGTGAAAAGGGCATGACCGACAAGCTCTCGAATGAGCTGTTGGATGCGGCCAACGGGCGCGGCGCGGCGATGAAGAAGAAGGAAGACGTGCACCGCATGGCCGAGGCCAACCGGGCCTTTGCCCATTACCGTTGGTAACTGGGCTGGATCGTTAAGAGTTTAGGAATCCCAGGACCGAAAATCCGGACCCGGGGCACCCAAAGTTTCTGATTATTGAAGTGTTTGCTAACCGCGGGCTATAGGCTCGCAAGGAAGAAGTTGCCGTGGCTCGCACTATACCTCTGAATCGTTGCCGGAACATCGGTATCATGGCGCACATCGACGCCGGAAAGACGACAGCGACAGAGCGCGTCCTGTTTTATACGGGCATCACGCACCGCATTGGCGAAGTGCATGAAGGCACCGCGACCATGGATTACATGGAGCAGGAACAGGAGCGCGGCATTACCATCACTTCCGCCGCCACGACTTGCATGTGGAACGACTACCGCATCAACATTATTGATACGCCCGGCCACGTGGATTTTACCGCCGAGGTCGAGCGCAGCCTACGCGTTCTTGATGGCGCGGTAGCGCTGTTTGATTCGGTGAGCGGTGTGCAGCCTCAATCGGAGACGGTGTGGCGGCAGGGCGACAAGTACAAGGTGCCGCGCATCTGCTTTGTCAACAAGATGGACAAGAACGGCGCGGATTTCGAGTACGTCCTGGAGACCATTCGCAAGCGCCTGGGCGCGCGGCCGCTGGCTCTGCAGATTCCGATTGGCGCCGAGGCGAATTTCAAGGGCGTGATTGATCTCGTCGAGATGAAGGCCATTGTTTGGCACGATGAGGAGATGGGCGCGGCGTACGACGTGGAAGAGATTCCCGCCAATTTGCTGAAGAAGGCTGAAGCCTTTCGCGCGCAACTGATTGAAGTAATCTCCGAGACCGACGATGTTCTGATGGAGAAGTACCTGGAAGGCGAATCGCTGACCAAGGAAGAAATCAAGGCCGGCATCCGTCAGGCTACCGTCGACATGAAGATCTTCCCGGCGCTCTGCGGCACGGCATTCAAGAATAAGGGTATCCAGACACTGCTGGACGCAGTGGTTGACTATCTGCCCAGCCCCTTGGATAAGCCTCCGGTGGAGGGCATTGATCCTCACCATCTCGACAGGATTATCATTCGCAAGGCGGATGATAGTGAGCCGCTGGCTGCCTTGGCGTTCAAGATTATCAACGATCCTTTCGGCAAGCTGGCCTTCGTTCGCGTCTACTCCGGATCGCTCAAGACAAGCGACACCATTCTCAATCCTCGCACCGGCAAGACGGACCGCATTGGCCGGCTAGTGAAGATGCACGCCAACAAGCGCGAGGATGTGACCGAGGTTTTGGCGGGCGATATCTGCGCCGTTGTCGGCCTTAAGGAACTGAAGACGGGTGATACACTTTGCGCGCCGCATCATCCTATCGCTCTGGGCGCGATCACCTTCCCGGATACGGTGATCTCTGTCGCCATCGAACCCAAGACCAAGGCCGACCAGGAGAAGATGGGCGTTGCCTTGGCGCGCCTCGCCGACGAAGATCCTACCTTCAAGGTGCGGACCGACGAGGACTCCGGGCAGACCATCATCAGTGGCATGGGCGAGTTGCACCTTGAAATTCTCGTGGACCGGATGCGCCGCGAGCACAAGGTCGAAGCCAATGTCGGCGAACCCAAGGTCGCCTTCCGCGAGACTATCCGCAAGAAAGCCGAGGCCGAAGGCAAGTACATCAAGCAGACCGGCGGCTCGGGTAACTACGGACATTGCAAGCTGCGCGTCGAGCCGAATACGCCAGGTGCAGGCTACGAGTTTATCAACGAGATCAAGAGCGGCTCGGTCCCCAAGGAGTACATCAAGCCCATCGATCAGGGTGTGCAGGGAGCGCTCGAGCTGGGCATTCTGGCCGGCTTCCCGATTGTGGACGTGAAGGTGACGCTCTACGACGGCAGCTACCACGAAGTGGACTCGAACGAAATGGCCTTCAAGTTCGCCGGTTCGATCGCCTTCAAGGAAGCGGCGCGCAAGGCTTCGCCGGTACTGCTGGAACCTGTGATGGCGGTTGAAGTGACGGTTCCCGAAGAGCATATGGGCGTGATCATTGGCGACATCAATTCTCGCCGTGGACGCATCGAGGGCATGGAACACGTCGCCGGTTCGCAGGTCATCAAAGCGATAGTGCCGTTGAAGGAAATGTTTGGCTACGTGAACGATATTCGCTCGTCCACGCAGGGCCGCGCATCGTATTCGATGCAGTTCGCAAGGTATGAAGAGGCTCCGCGTATGATTGCCGACGAGATTATCGGCCGCTCGCAGGGCAAGTAGGACTAGCCGTCCAAGCGGAGTTTCTTGGATCGCTAGTAAGGAAATAGTTTTGGGGCTGGAGCCGGATGGCCGGCGCCCCAGGTTGAAACGGGCAGTACGAGCTACGAAAGAATTGGGAGCAGACCATGGGCAAGGAAAAGTTTGATCGCAGCAAGCCGCACGTGAATGTGGGAACGATTGGGCACATTGATCACGGCAAGACGACGTTGACGGCGGCCATCACCAAGGTGTTGCAGAAGCATAACCCGAAGAACAAGTTCCGCTCCTTCGACTCGATCGACAACGCGCCGGAAGAGCGGGAGCGCGGCATCACCATCGCCACGGCGCACGTGGAGTATGAGACGGCCAACCGGCACTACGCGCACGTTGACTGCCCCGGCCACGCCGACTACATCAAGAACATGATTACCGGCGCGGCGCAGATGGACGGCGCGATTCTCGTCGTGGCGGCCACCGACGGGCCGATGCCGCAGACCAAGGAGCACGTGTTGTTGGCGCGCCAGGTGGGCGTTCCCTGCGTGCTGGTCTTCCTGAACAAATGCGACGCGGTCGAGGACGAAGAGTTGATCGACTTGGTGGAGATGGAAGTGCGTGAGCTGCTCTCCAAGTACCAGTTCCCGGGCGACGATGTGCCGGTAATTCGCGGCTCGGCGCTGTTGGCGCTGAATGGCGATCCCAAGTGGGAGGCCAAGATTGACGAGTTGATGGCGGCGGTGGATGCCTTTGTTCCGCGGCCGGATCGCGCCATTGACAAGCCCTTCCTGATGCCCATCGAAGACATTTTCTCGATCTCCGGGCGCGGCACGGTGGTGACGGGCCGCATCGAGCGCGGCAAGGTGAAGGTGGGCGAAGACACGGAGATCGTCGGCTTCCGCGAGACGCGCAAGACGGTGGTCACGGGCGTGGAAATGTTCAAGAAGCAGTTGGAAGAGGGTTTGGCGGGCGACAACGCCGGGCTTCTGCTGCGCGGCATTCCGAAAGAAGATGTGGAGCGCGGCATGGTTCTTGCCAAGCCTGGATCGATTACGCCGCACACGGTCTTCAAGGGCGAGGTTTACGTGCTGAGCAAGGAAGAAGGCGGTCGTCATACGCCGTTCTTCAAGGGCTACCGTCCGCAGTTCTACTTCCGCACGACGGATGTGACGGGCGTGGCGCAGTTGCCCGAAGGCGTAGAGATGGTGATGCCGGGCGACAATGTTCAGCTTGAGGTTGAGCTGATCACGCCGGTGGCTCTGGAAAAGGGATTGCGGTTTGCGATCCGCGAGGGCGGCCGCACGGTGGGCGCCGGCACGGTAAGCGAGATTATCAAGTAGCGAGTGGACAGTGTGCAGTGAACAGTCAAATCGGATCACTGTGCGCTGACCACTGAAACAACGAGGACCGGGGAACAGGGCCGGAGCGGTATGCGGCCTGAGCAAGCGGCACTGATTGCCGGTCCCGAAAAATTCAGGTGCGTGGATGAGTCACAAGCAGTCCACGGGGAAGACGGAAGAAGATGGTAGGACAAAGGATTCGCATTCGGTTGAAGGCATACGATTATCGCGTGCTGGACACCTCGACCGGCGAGATTGTGGAGACGGCCAAGCGCACCGGAGCAACGGTGGCCGGCCCGATCCCGCTGCCGACGATCAAGAACAAGTATTGCGTGCTGCGTTCGCCGCACGTGGACAAGAAGTCGCGCGAGGCCTTCGAGATCCGCACGCACAAGCGGCTGATCGACATTCTCGAACCAACGCAGCAGACAGTGGACGCGCTGATGAAGCTCGATCTGCCCGCTGGTGTCGACGTCGAGATCAAGGCGTTTGAGAAGTAGGCACCTGCGGTGCGGCCCATCGCGCCTTGCGGCGCAGGAGGCTGGTAGCGGTTACGCGAAACGGCAGAAAGGCTCGGAAGAGCCCCCGGCAGTGCGATGAATTTCGCATCGCATGATGAGGAAAGGAAAACATGGGCGTCGTAGGAATTCTAGGAAAAAAGATCGGCATGACGCAGGTCTTCGATGAAAAGGGCGATGTGCACCCGATTACGGTGTTGCAGGCTGGCCCTTGTGTGATTACGCAGTTGAAGACGCTGGCCAGGGACGGCTACGAGGCTGCGCAGATTGGCTTGGTTGAATTCGTCAAGGACAAGAACGTGACCAAGCCGCAGGCGGGACACTTCGCCAAATGCGAAGCGCCGCCGGTCAAGGTCATCAATGAAGTTGCCCTGGAGCTGGACGCCGACGGCGTTGTGGCTGTCAAGGCGGGCGACCGCGTGCTGGTGGACATCTTCTCCGAAGCGCGGTTTGTAGACGTGATCGGCACCTCGAAGGGCCGGGGCTTTGCCGGCGTCGTGAAGCGCCACAAATTCGGTGGCGGGCAAAAGGCGCACGGCCACATGTTCCAGGTGCAGGGTTCGATTGGCGCATCCAGCTATCCGTCGCGCGTCTTTCCCGGCCAGCGTATGCCGGGGCACATGGGCGCGGTGCAGGTCACGGTGCGCAATCTGCGCATTCGCGGCATTGATTTGGAGGAGAACCTCCTGATGGTCGAGGGCGCGGTGCCCGGATCGCGCGAGGGGTATGTGCTGATCTCGAAGGCCAAGATTCCGCCGCGCGAGCGCCGTGGATTCGCCGGAAGCGGAACGGTCGATCCCTTGAAGGCTTCGAAGAAGGCTGGCGGCAAGAGGAAGTAGAACCTGCGGTGCGGCCAGACGCGCCTTGCGGCGCACCGCCTGCGGTGGGGCCAATCGCGCCTGACGGCGCACAAAGTTCAAAGCTGGGAAGACTGCTGTACGCAGTACCTGGCAGAAGAAGAAGACGATGGCAAACGTGGATGTAGTGAATTTGAATGGCGAAAAGGTCGGCACGCTGGAGCTCTCCGATGCGCTTTTTGGGCCGGACCAGGTGAACGAGGCCCTGTTGTGGGAGGCGGTCAAGCACTACCGCGCCTCGCTGCGCCAGGGCACGCACAAGACCAAGAGCCGCACCGAGGTTGCCGGTTCCGGCAAGAAGCTGTGGAAGCAGAAGGGCACAGGCCGAGCGCGTATCGGCTCGGTGCGTTCGCCTCTGTGGCGTCACGGTTATACGGTTCACGGACCGCAGCCGCGCAGCTACGACTATGCCTTCCCGCGCAAGAAGCTGTTGGGCGCGTTGCGCTCGGCGCTGGCCGCGAAATTGGCCGACGGCAAGCTGACTGTGGTGGATTCGCTGGAGATCAAGGACGCCAAGACCAAGCTTTATCGCGCTGCGCTGACCAAGCTGGACGTAACGCGCACAGCTCTGCTGGTGGAAAACTCCAAGACACTGACACCGGGCTTGGTTCTGGGCGCACGCAACCTCAAAGGCGTGGAACTGGTGCTCAACAACGAAGTGCATCCTTATGATCTGCTCCGCTATGAGCGGGCCATCTTCTCGACGGCCGCCATGGAGCAGATTACCGAGATGCTGGAAAAGAATGCGTCGAAGCGCAAGCTCGCCGCGGCTACGGAGGCTGCGTAATGCCGACACTTTACACCATCATTCGCCGCCCGCTGATTACCGAAAAGGGGCTGAGCGTCAAGGAGACCGAGGGAACTCTGGTTTTTGAAGTAGCTCCCAACGCCTCGAAGACTGAGGTCAAGCAGGCCGTAGAGGCTCTCTTCAAGGTGAAGGTCTCTGCGGTTCGCACCTCCAACGTGCTGGGCAAAGAACGCCGCCGCGGCAAGTTTACCGGCTTCAAGCCGGATTGGAAGAAGGCGTATGTCCGGCTGAAGGCCGGCCAGAAGCTGCCTGAGTATGTGAGCAACCTGTAGTAGTGATTAGTTGGTAGCTCATCAGGAAAGATTATCGGAGTCCGGCAGTAGGGATGGGTTCCGGAGAAACGGGAGAGCGGCGGCTGGAGTTCAGCGCTGGCTTTCCGGGACAAACGACCATGGCAATCAAGACATACAGACCGATTACCCCGACGCTGCGCTTCAAGACCACGCAGGTCAATGATGACCTGACGACGGCGAAGCCGCACAAGCCGCTTCTGGCGGTCAAGCAGCGCACCGGCGGACGCCGCAATTCGGGCGATTTGACCATTCGCCATCAAGGCGGCGGCCATAAGCAGATGCTACGCCTGATCGACTTCAAGCGCGAGAAGTATGGGATTCCGGGCAAGGTAGCGACGATCGAGTATGATCCTAACCGCTCGGCCCGCATCGCCTTGATTCATTACCTGGACGGCGAGAAGCGTTACATCCTGCAGCCGGTTGGCTTGAAGGTGGGGCAGACGGTCAGCTCCGGCCCCGATGCTGACATTTTGGTTGGAAACGCATTGCCGCTGAAGAACATTCCTTCCGGAACGACGGTTCACGCGATTGAGTTGCGGCCCGGCAAGGGCGCGCAGATGGCGCGTTCGGCTGGAACGCAGGCGCAGTTGGTGGCCAAGGAGGGCGAGTACGCCCTGCTCAAGCTGCCTTCGGGCGAGACGCGCAGGGTTCTGGTTGAGTGTATGGCGACGATTGGCCAGGTGGGGAATACGGACCATGAGAACATCTCCATCGGCAAGGCCGGACGCAACCGCTGGAAGGGTATTCGCCCCGCCAACCGCGGCGTCGTGATGAATCCGGTGGATCACCCCCACGGCGGTGGCGAGGGCAAGACCTCGGGTGGCCGTCATCCGGTGACCCCGTGGGGCCAGCCGACGCGCGGCTACAAGACGCGCAACAACAAGCGGACGGATGCGTTTATCGTCAGCCGCCGGGCGAAGTAGCAGGGCGAGTACTGGGCGAGCAGAGGAGCAGAGGATTTTATGGCACGTTCGACAAAGAAGGGCCCGTTCGTGGATGCGCACTTGACCGTGAAGATCGAGGCGCTGAATCAGGCTAACGACAAAAAGATCGTCAAGACCTGGTCGCGCCGCTCGACGATTTTTCCTGAGTTTGTGGGCCACACCATCGCGGTACACAACGGCAAGAAGTTTGTTCCGGTGTACGTGACCGAGAACATGGTGGGTCACAAGCTGGGCGAGTTCTCGCCGACGCGGATCTTCAAGGGCCACACCGGGGGCTCCAAGGCGGCCGAGGCGGGAGCCAAGGCGCGGTAGAGACAGGGACTAAGGGACTAGAGACTAGGGACTGCAAAGCAGGACCGGCCGCTGGCGGAGATTGAGGAAGAGACAATGGCAGTCGAGACAAAAGAGTACAGGGCCGAGGCCAAGTTCCAGCGCGTGTCACCGCAGAAGGCGCGGCTGGTACTCGATCTGATCAAGGGCCGGGGGGTCGAGGAGGCGCTCACCGTCGCGGCCTTCACCAAGAAGCGCATCGCTCCGGTGATCCACAAGCTGTTAACATCGGCGGTGGACAACGCCAAGTACGTGGCCGGCGAGCAGGGCATTGATCTGGACGTGGACAACCTTTACGTCAAGCTGGCCCTGGCCAACGACGGTCCGCGCATGAAGCGCATCCGCCCCGCGCCGATGGGCCGCGCCTTCCGCTATCAGCGCAGGCTGACGCACATCATTCTTTCCGTGGCTGAGCGCAATTCCGGCGAGAGCCTGGTGACCACGGTTGACGAGCCGAAGCCGGCAGCCAAGGCAACGAAAAAGGCCAAGAAGTAGGCCGAGAGGGTTTTGAGGAAAAGCATATGGGACAGAAAGTCCATCCTTATGGATTCCGGCTGGGAGTGAACAAGCCGTGGCGTTCGCGCTGGTTTAGTGAGCGCGATTATGACAAGCTCCTGGTCGAAGACGTGAAGCTCAGGGCTGAGCTGAAAGAAAAGCTGAAGGCCGCCGGGGTTAGCTCAGTGGAGATTGAGCGTCCGGGCAACAAGCTGCGCTTTCTCATCCGCACCGCCCGGCCAGGCATCGTGATCGGCCGCAAGGGCGCGGAGATCGACAAGCTCAAGATCGAGCTCGGCAAGCGCACCAATCGTGATGTCTTTATCGACATCATCGAGGTTAACAAGCCGGAGCTGGATGCCCAGCTGGTCTCCGAGGCCATCGCGCTGCAACTGGAAAAGCGCGTCAGCTTCCGCCGGGCTATGAGAAAAAGTGTGGATTCTGCGCTGCGCTTCGGCTGCAAGGGAATCAAGGTGAGGGTTTCGGGCCGGTTGAACGGCAATGAAATCGCCCGCTCGGAATGGTATTTGCAGGGACGTTTGCCGCTGCACACGCTGCGCGCCGACATCGATTACGGTTTCACCGAGGCCAATACGACCTACGGCGTGATCGGCGTCAAGACCTGGATCTATCGCGGCGACATTTATGAGGCCAAAAAGCGTCAACCGGTCGCGGTGGGCACGAGCGTGTTCTAAGAGCAGCTATCAGCCCTCAGCTATCAGCCAATGGCGATAGTTGAGTGGGATGAGCGGCGTGAAGAACTGAAAGCTGAAAGCTGAGAGCTGACAGCTAAGATTGAGGATTTTCGCTATGTTGATGCCAAAGAAGGTGAAGTTTCGCAAGCAGCAGAAGGGCAAGAGGCGCGGCAAGGCGTGGCGCGGCTCCTCGATCTCCTTCGGCGAGTACGGCCTGCGCGTGATGGAGTGCGGCTATATTACCGACCGGCAGATTGAAGCCAGCCGTATCGCGATGACCCGCTTTATCAAGCGGGGAGGCAAGATTTGGCTGCGCCTTTTCCCGGACAAGTCGATCACCAAGAAGCCGGCCGAAGTCCGCATGGGCTCGGGCAAAGGCGCTCTGGATCATTGGGTTGCAGTGGTGCGGCCGGGCAAGATCCTCTTCGAGATGGAAGGCGTGGACCCGGTGACGGCACAGGAAGCGATGCGTTTGGCTTCAAACAAGCTGCCACTCAAGACCAAGTTTGTCATGCGTCCAGGCGCGGTGAGGCCGGAAGCAGCTGCCAAGTAAATAGCTTTCAGCTTTCAGCCATCAGCTTTCAGTTTTAAGCGAATCGTTGGAAGTTGCCAGTAAAAGACGGTTTAGGAAACAAGCTCACGGCTGAAAGCGGATAGCTGACGGCTGAAAGCCAGAGAGAGAAACACGATGGAACTGGATAAAATTCGCCATTTAAGCGATGAAGAGCTGGCGCACCTGGAGAAGACAGATGCCGAGCAGCTTTTCCGCGTTCGCTTTCAGATCGCCTTGCAGCCGAATGAGGGAGTGAAGAAGCTCCAGCAGTTGCGCAAGGAGATCGCGCAGATCAAGACCGTGGCCAGGGAGCGCGCGCTGGGCATTCGCGGCGCCTCCAAGGATACCGCGGAGAGCAAGAAGGGAGCCCTCTAATGACGGCGACTCAAGAGACGGTACAGGCGCCGGCAACCGCTGGCGCGCGGCGCAATGAGAAGGTCGGCGAAGTGGTTTCGACCAAGATGCAGAAGACCATTGTGGTCGCGGTCGAGATGCGCAAGGCTCACCCCAAGTACAAGAGGATTGTGCGCACCACCAAGAAGTTTTACGCTCACGACGAGCAAAGTTCGGCGCGCATGGGCGACGTGGTGCGCATTCGCGAGACCCGTCCGCTCAGCAAGCTGAAGCGGTGGGCTCTGGAAGAGATTGTCCGTCGCTCGGCGCTCGGTCAGCTCGAAGATGCGGCGATCAAGACTGAAGTCAAGGCTGCCAACTAGGCAGTTCTCCGTTGTCAGTTGAGGTGAACCGAAGCCGGACTGGAAACTGAAAACTGAAGACAGAGAACTGAGAACCAAGGAGAATTACCCATGGCTGTGCAAATGAGAACCATGCTCGCGGTGGCCGATAACTCCGGCGCGCGCAAGCTGCAAGTGATTCTGCCCCTGGGTGGCGGATTGGGCAAGAAGGCGGGACTGGGCGACATTGTCACCGCCGCAGTCAAAGAGTCCTCGCCCGACGGCACCATTAAGAAGGGCAAAGTGGTGAAGGCGGTCATCGTCCGCACCCGCAAAGAGCATCGTCGGCGCGACGGAACCTATATCCGCTTTGACGAGAACGCGGCCGTGGTGATCGACGATTCGCATGAGCCGGTGGGCACGCGCGTCTTTGGGCCGGTGGCCCGCGAACTGCGTGAGAAGAAGTTTTTGAAGATCGTTTCGCTAGCGCCGGAAGTGGTGTAATAGGTTTCAGGGATCAGAAACAGAGTTTAACGGGCGATCAATGAGTTTGGATTTGCGGGTTATTCTGACCCCTGATCTCTGACCCCTGACCCCTGCATTTGGAGAAGAAGATGCCGAGTTTGAATATTCATCGCAACGATACGGTCAAGGTCCTCCGGGGTTCAGACCGTGGCAAGACAGGACGTGTGCTGCGTGTCTTTACCGACAAAGGCACCGTGCTGGTCGAGCATGTGCGCGTGGTCAAAAAGACGATTTCAGGCAAATCGGGCAAGCGGACCAAGGGTGGCATCGCCGAGCAGGAATCGGCGATCAATGTTTCCAATATCGCGCTGATCTGCCCCAACTGTGGCCCGGTGCGCGTCGGCTCAAAGACCGAAGGCGACGTCAAGGTGCGCGTCTGCAAGAAGTGCGGGCAGACGATGCCGACGAAGAAGTAAGCAATGCAGCTTTAAGCCGTCTGCTTTCAGCTCTCAGCCGGAATGGCAAGACGAGAAAGGCTGAACGGCGATGAAGCTGATGGCTGAAAGCTGAGAGCTGACGGCTGAATCCGCAACGGTAAACGGCCTGAACGCCACTCCGGGTCCGGAAGAAAGAGAGTTGAGCAACATGGCGGCAAGACTGAAAGAGAAGTATCACAAGGAGATCAAGCAGGCTCTGCAAAAGGAGCTGGGGCTTGAGAATCCGATGGCGGTTCCCGCGTTGAAGAAGATCGTGGTCAACATGGGCCTGGGCGAGGCGACGCAAAATACCAAACTGTTGGACCCGCTGGTGGCTGACCTGGCGGCGATTGTTGGGCAGAAGCCGGTGACCACCAAGGCGAAGAAGTCGATTGCGGCCTTCAAGGTGCGGGCCGGCATGTCGATTGGCGCGATGGTCACGCTGCGCAATGAAAAGGCCTACGAGTTTCTGGACCGCCTGATTTCGCTGGCGCTGCCGCGGGTGCGCGACTTCCGCGGCGTTTCGACCAAGAGCTTTGATGGGCGCGGCAACTACACGCTTGGGCTGCGCGATCAACTCATCTTCCCGGAGATCGATTATTCGAAGGTCGAGAAGATGAAGGGCATGAACATCACCATCGTGACCACGGCCAAGGATGACAACCAGGCGAAGGCGCTGTTGAAGCACTTCGGAATGCCCTTCAGGCAAGGCGCGTAAGGGGATAAGAGGAATATGGCAACCACTGCAAAAAGGGTGAAAGACGCGCGGAAGCCGAAGTTCAGCTGCCGCAAGCACAACCGGTGCCAGCTCTGCGGGCGTCCACGCGGCTTCCTGCGCAAGTTCGGCGTTTGCCGCTTGTGCTTCCGTGCACTGGCGCTCAAGGGCGAGATCCCCGGCGTCGTCAAGTCGAGCTGGTAGCGTTTTAGGGATCAGGTTTCAGAGGTCAGGGATCAGCAACAACTGAAGCTGATCCCTGAACCCTGACCACTGACAACTGTTTTAAGCATTCCCGCTGGTTCTCCTCAAATGGGAGCGAACGGGGAATGAAGGAGAAGGAATGAGTCTGACCGACCCAGTTGCCGATTTTCTGGCGCGCATCCGGAATGCAATCCGCGCGCGTCACCAGAAGCTGGACGTACCGGCTTCCAAGCTGAAGACCGAGATCGCCCGCATCCTCAAGGAAGAGGGCTACATCTCGAATTACAAAACCCAGGAAGAGGAAGGCAAGCTCGTCCTCCGCGTGTACTTGAAGTACGGCGGAACGGAAGCGGCCATTCGCGACCTGGCGCGCATCTCGCGTCCCGGCTGCCGCGTTTACATTGGCCATGACGAAATCAAGCGCGTTCAGGGCGGCTTGGGCATCTCGATCATGACCACGCCCAAGGGCGTGATGACCGGACGTCAGGCGCGCCGCGAGGGCGTGGGCGGCGAACTTTTGTGCGAAGTTTGGTAGAAGCAGCTCTCAGTAAACAGCCGTCAGCTATCAGCTTGCGGCACAGAGTTGAAAGCCGTTTCCGGCTGCAGTGGAACGATGGGACAGGAAGGCTGAAAGCTGATAGCTGAAGGCTGAACGCTGTTTTCGGGACTCGCAAGCCAAATGAAGGATTGATTCGATGTCGCGTATTGGAAAAAAGCTCATCCCGCTGCCCGCGGGCGTCAAGTATAAAGTCGAGGGCAATACGGTTGTGGTCGAGGGGCCCAAAGGCAAGGTGTCGGCACTGATTGCTCCTGGCATTTCCCTCGAAACCAAGGACGGCGTTTTGCACGTCAACCGCGAGAACGACAGTCAGGCGGCGATGCACGGGCTGACGCGCTCCCTTGTGGCCAACGCGGTGCAGGGCGTCACAACCGGCTGGAAGAAGGAACTGGACATTGTCGGCATCGGTTATCGCGCCGAGTTGAAGGGCAAGGGCACAGTGGTGTTCACGCTGGGCTACTCGCACCAGATTGAGGTCCCGCTCCCAACAGGCATCGAAGTGGCCATCGATCCCAAGCAGCTTCATTTGACCATCTCCGGCATTGACCGGCAAAAGGTGGGTCAGGTGGCGGCCGATATGCGCTCGCTGCGCAAGCCCGATCCATACAAGAACAAGGGCGTGCGCTACTCGGACGAGAAGCTCAAGAAGAAGGCCGGCAAGACGGGCGCGAAGTAAGTGGCAGGTGACAGGTTTCAGATGACAGGTAGCAGCCGTTATAGTGGCTATTCTGTGATCTGCAACCTATAACCTGTAACCTGAACACCAACCGAACGGGGCCGCAGGGCGGCTCCGCTGATAGGAACGAGAGATCATGATTACGCAGACCAACAGAGACGAAATCCGCCAACGCATTCACGTGCGCATCCGCCGCAAGCTGGCCGGCACCGGGGAGCGGCCGCGTTTGAGCGTTCACCGCTCGCTGACTCACATTTACGCGCAGGTGATCGACGACCACAAGGGCGAGACGCTGGTGTCAGCATCTTCTCTAGCGCTGAAGCTCAAGACCGGCGGCAACATTGCCGCGGCCAAAGAGATCGGCAAAGCGGTGGCTCAGGCGGCCGTTCAAAAAGGTATCAAGAAGGTGGTCTTTGACCGCGGCGGATACCTCTATCACGGGCGCATCAAGGCGCTAGCCGACGCTGCCCGCGAAGCAGGCCTGGAGTTCTAATAGGGACTAGAGACTAGGGACTAGGACTAGTCGCTATCAGCTCAAAAAGAGACGAGAGAGCAATGACGATCTTGAAGAAGAAACTCGATGCCAACCAGTACAACCTGAAGGATGAGGTTGTCTCCATCAATCGCGTGACCAAGGTGGTCAAGGGCGGCAAGAATATGTCCTTTGCGGCGCTGGTTGTGGTGGGCGATCCACTCGCCGGCGTGGTGGGCCACGGTTCCGGCAAGGCCAAGGAAGTCCCCCAAGCGATTCGCAAGGGGATCGAGGCGGCCAAGAAGAACCTGGTTCGCGTCAACCTGACCGAAACCTCGATTCCGCATCTTGTGCTGGGCCGTTACGGAGCCGGGCAGGTGCTTCTGAAGCCGGCCCCGGAAGGCACGGGCGTGATTGCCGGAAAAGCGGTACGCGCGGTGATGACTGCCTCCGGCGTGCAGAACGTGCTGACCAAGAGCCTCGGCTCGCCCAACCCGCACAATGTCATCAAGGCTACATTCAACGCCCTGGTGCAATTGCGCGACCGGGCGGAAGTGGCCAATATGCGCGGCAAGTCCGTGGAGGAACTGTAAGCCATGGCAGAGACCAAGATGATTCGCATTCAATACTATCGCTCGAAGAATTCGACGCCGGTCAAGCATAAGCTGGTGGTCAAGGGGCTGGGCTTTACCCGGCTCAATCAGATCGTCGAGCGCGTCGATACGGAATCCACCCGCGGCATGGTCAAGGCTGTTCCGCATCTGGTCAGGATTCTGGAGAATTAGTTCGCAGTTCGGCCGGTTTTAACTGAGAATTGACCACTGAGAACTGTACTTACGCGAGTCGGCGGGCAAATGCTCACCGGCGCTACAGCGAGGGAACAATGGCAACGAGAAATCTATCGAATTTACGCGCGCCCCGCAAGGCGAACACCGGGCGCAAGCGTGTCGGCCGCGGTATGGGTTCCGGCATGGGCAAGACCTCAACCCGTGGCCACAAAGGCCAGGGCAGCCGCACCGGCACCAGCCTGATGCGTGGCTTTGAGGGCGGCCAGATGCCGCTGCACCGCCGTCTGCCCAAGCGCGGTTTTACCAACATCTTCCGCACCGAGTACACGGTGGTGAATCTGGACCGGATGGTCGAGCACCTGGAAGGGATCTCGCTCACCGAGATCAAGCTGGAAGATTACAAGAAGCTCGGCTTGGCTTCGAGTAAAAATGCGCTCATCAAGATTCTTGGCTCTGGCGAGCTGACTGCGGCGCTCACCATTCATGCGCACAAGTTTTCTAAGTCGGCTGTCGAGAAGATCGAAAAAGCCGGCGGCAAGGCCGTGGTTCTTGGCGGCGAGACCGTGGCGCCCAAAGGGAAACTGGTCGCCAAGTCAAAGAAGTAGGATTGGGTTTCCCCGATCTCAAAATCGAGACCGGGGAAACCCGTTGAAACGCAGGTCCTTCGACACCGCTTAACGCAACGAACGCGCCAAGCTCCGCTCGGGATGACAGGTTTGATGGGCGGATATGCGACAGACACAGCCCTGCGCAAGTAAGATGGTCAGAGTAAAGATTCAAGCGGCGGCAAACGCCCTGAAGCGGATAACCAACCATGCTTGAGAAGTTTTTCAATATCTTCCGGATTCCTGACCTGCGCAAGCGGGTGCTCTTCATGCTCGGCATTTTGGCCGTCTACCGCTTTGGCGCCTTTGTTCCAACGCCGGGCGTTGACACGACGATGCTGGCGCGGATGTTTGACCAGCAGGGCGGTTCTGCTCTGGGGCTGATGAACCTCTTCGGCGGCGGCAACCTGCGCCGCATGACGGTCTTCGCCCTGGGCATCATGCCCTACATCACAGCCTCGATCATCTTTCAGTTGCTCACTGTGGTATACGAGCCACTGGCACGCATCCAAAAGGAAGGCGAGCTGGGCCGGCGCAAAATCACTCAGTGGACCCGCTACATGACGGTGCTGCTGGCTGCCTTGCAATCGATCGGCATTGCTTTCATGCTGCAAAAAGGCGGCATGGTGCTGAATCCGGGCATTTCCTTTGTTCTGATGACGGTACTCACTCTGACCACCGGCACCGCTTTCATCATGTGGCTGGGTGAACAGATTACCGAGCGTGGCATCGGCAACGGTATGAGCCTGTTGATCTTTACCGGCATCATCGCCGGCCTGCCGCGCGGCGTCATCGACCTGGCCGAAAAGGTGCAGACCAACCAGTGGGGTTCGTTCACCATCGTGGCTATCCTTCTGCTGGTGGCGGGCATGGCGGCCGTGGTGGGCTTCATCGTCTTTGTTGAGCGCAGCGAGCGGCGCATCCCCATACAGAGTGCACGGCGCATTGTTGGTCGGCGCATGATGGGCGGCCAGGCCAGTCACCTGCCCCTCAAAGTCAACTCCGGCGGCGTGATGCCGGTTATCTTTGCGGCTTCGATCCTTTCCGCACCGATGCTGCTCAGCCGGACCGACACTGTGCAGAACAGCGCATTCCTGCGCCCCATCTTCGATGCGCTCACCCCCGGCTATCCGTGGTATGAGGCGCTCTACATTCTGGCGATCATCTTCTTCGCCTACTTCTACATCTCCATCGTGATGAAGCCGGACGACATTGCCGACAACTTCCGCAAGTCGGGATCATTCATTCCGGGAATCCGTCCCGGCAAACGCACCTCGGACTTCATCAACGACATCTTAACACGCATCACGCTGGTCGGCGCCTGCTACCTGATTATCATTTCGCTGGTGCCCACCTTCCTGATATCGGGCATTCGCTTTGACAAGATTTGGCTTATCGGCAAGGTCTTCGAGAGCTTGCCGGCCTGGACCACGCACGGCTTGGGGGTCAACTTCTACTTTGGCGGCACCTCGCTGCTGATTGTGGTCGGTGTAGCCATGGATACCGTCAACCAGATCGAATCGCAGTTGATTATGCGCCACTATGACGGATTTTCGCCGCGTTCCGGTCGCATTCGCGGAAGGAAAACCTGGTAATGTCTTCATCTGATTCCAATCTTCAGGGCCAGGGGGCGGGTCAAAAGACCGCTCCCGGCCCCATTCTATTGTTGGGCGCACCCGGTGTGGGCAAGGGAACACAAGCCAAGGAACTCATCAAGGTTTGGGGAGTCCCGCAGATTTCGACCGGCGATCTACTGCGCGGCAATGTGGCGCAGGGCACTGAACTGGGCAAGACAGCCAAAGAGATCATGGGACGCGGCGAGCTGGTTCCGGACACGCTGGTCAACGAAATGGTCGCGGTGCGCCTGACCCAGCCCGACACTGCCAACGGCTACATTCTGGACGGGTTTCCGCGCACTCTGGTACAGGCCAACTGGCTGGACGAGCGCCTGGCTGCGCTGGCCGGCGTGTTGCCGGTGGTTGCTGTCAGTATCAAGGTGGACTATAATCAACTCTTGCGCCGTATCACCGGGCGCAGGAATTGCCCTGTCTGCCAGACGATTTATAACCTCTACGGCAAGCCTCCCGTGAAGGAAGGCTATTGTGACGTAGACGGTGCCGCGCTGGTCCAGCGAGCCGACGACACGGAGAAGGTCTTCGAGGAGCGTATGCGCGCTTACGAGGCCTTGACCGCGCCTGTGGTGGAGCATTACCGGGCGGCGGGGCGCTTTGCGGAAGTGAATGGAGACCGGCCGATTCTTGAAATCGCGGCCGGAATTGTTGCGGCTGTTGATGGGTTGAGGAGCTAGGTGCCAGGTTACAGGTTGCAGGTGACAGTTCTAATGTGAAGAGCCATTAACTGCCATCTGTAACTTGTCATCTGTGACCTGTCGCGAAAGCTGGGTTAGTGGCTGTAGTCGTCAAGTCGTCCAAGGAGATCGAGAAAATGCGCCGCGCGGGGCAGGTAACCCGTGAGGTGCTGGAACTGGTGCGAGGGCTGGTCAAGCCTGGGGCAACAACGCTCGATCTGGAAAAGGCGGCCGAGGCGCGCTGTCTTGCATTGGGCGCCAAGCCGGCCTTCAAGGGCTATCACGGCTTTCCCTGCGTGCTCTGCACCTCGGTCAACAGCGAAGTGGTGCATGGCATTCCGTCGGCCAAGCGGGTTCTCAAAGAAGGTGAGATCGTTTCGGTCGACTTTGGAGCTTTCGTGGACGGCTACTGCGGCGACGCGGCCATTACCGTTCCGGTGGGTAAGATCGACGCGGAAACGGCGCGACTGCTGAAGGCGACCGAGGCTTCGCTGCTTGCGGCAGTTGCTGTTGTCAAGCCCGGAGCGACTTTGGGCGACGTTGGCTTTGCCGTTCAGAATATTGTCGAAGCCGAGGGTTTTTCGGTGGTACGGGATTTTGTGGGCCACGGCATCGGTTCGCATATGCACGAAGATCCGCAGGTGCCAAACTTTGGCGTAGCTGGACGCGGCATGAAGTTGCGCGCCGGCATGGTGATCGCCATCGAGCCAATGGTGAATGCGGGCAAGCATGAAGTCGTGGTTTTGGGCGACGGCTGGACGGCAGTCACCGCGGATGGAAGCATGAGCGCTCATTTTGAGCACACGGTGGCGGTGACCGCAACCGGAGCGAGAATTCTTACCGAGTAGCACGCTCGGAAATACAGGCCAGGGGGTGCTTAGAGCGCACTGGCAGAAGCGGGATGCGGTTTGTCGAAAGAAGACATGATTGAGGTCATGGCGGTGGTAGTCGAGACGCTGCCCAATGCCATGTTCAAGGTCAAGCTCGAGAACAATCACGAGGCGCTGACTCATGTTTCAGGAAGGATGCGCAAGAACTTCATACGCATTCTGCCCGGCGACCGCGTGGCCGTCGAGCTGAGTCCTTACGACCTGAACCGCGGTCGGATCGTTTATCGGTATAAGTAGGTTGCAGGTGACAGGTTGCAGGTGACAGAAACGGCATCTTGGGGATATGAACCAACTGCCATCTGTAACCTGAAACCTGTCAACTCAAAAGAAAGGGCAGTAACCAATGAAAGTTCGTGCATCAGTCAAGAAGATTTGCGTGAAGTGCAAGGTCATCACCCGCCGCGGTGTGGTGCGTGTGATCTGCGAGAACGCAAAGCACAAGCAGCGCCAGGGCTAGTTTGGGCCTGGTAAAAGGCGGAAGCTCCAACGATAGGGATCAGGTTTCAGGGATCAGAAAAAGCAAGTGAGTTCAACGCAATTAGCTGACCCCTGACCCCTGATCTCTGACCCCTGAAAAGAGGCTAGTTAGCCTGAGTCAAGGCTTGCGATGAACCTCTGGAGGCATTTCCGCTCAACCCGCGCGAACCGGCGCTAGGCCGGAGGCGCACAACACGATAGGGAACAGGGATCAGGGAACAGGGATCAGTAACGGCGCAAGAGAGTTCACGACTGTCCCCTGCAATCTGTCCCCTGTAACCTGTACAGCAAAGGAATCTCAATGGCACGTATTGCAGGCGTCGATCTGCCCCGCAACAAGCAGGCAAGAATCGCGCTCACATACATCTTTGGCATCGGGGATCCTCGCGCGCTGAAGATTCTGGCGAAGGCGAATGTGGATGCCTTCAAAAAGATCCAGGATCTGGGCGAAGACGAGGTCAACCGCATCCGCCAGGTGATCGAGGACGAAGGAAACGTCGAGGGCGACCTGCGCAAGGACGTCCAGATGCACATCAAGCGTCTCATCGACATCCAAAGCTATCGTGGCACGCGTCACCGCCGTGGTCTGCCGGTGAACGGCCAGCGCACTCACACCAATGCCCGCACTCGCAAGGGCCCGCGCAAGGGTACAGTTGCCGGCAAGAAGAAAGCGACGGGTAAAACCTAATGGCAAAGGAACAGAAATCCGGCAAAGCCGGAGCAGCCAAAACAGGAAAAAACAAGAAGTTCAAGAAGCGCGAACGCAAAAATGTGCCATTTGGCGTGGCGTACGTGCAGGCAACCTTCAACAACACCATTGTCACCATCACCGATCAGGTGGGCAACACGCTGAGCTGGAAGAGTTCCGGTTCGCTGGGCTTCCGCGGTTCGCGCAAAGGTACGCCTTTCGCGGCGCAGCAGGCTGCCTCGAACGCGGCCAGCATGGCCCGCGATCACGGTCTGCGCGCGGTCGATGTGCGCGTCTCCGGTCCGGGTTCGGGCCGCGAGTCGGCGATCCGCGCCTTGGCCGCTGCCGGTATCGAGGTGCGCACCATCCGCGACGTGACGCCGGTGCCGCACAACGGCTGCCGTCCGCCCAAGAGACGCAGAGTGTAAGTCAGTTCTCAGTTGTCAGTTTTCAGTAAGCGCCTGCATCGGGCTTTTCCTGAGAACTGAGAACTGTGAACTGAGAACTGAGAACTGAAACGGGCCGGGACGACATGTCCACCGACACGTAAACCGGCCGTCATCCGAAGTAGGAGAAGAAATGGCACGTTATACCGGAGCAGTCTGCCGCCTCTGCCGTCGTGAGGCGACCAAACTTTTTTTGAAGGGCGCCAAATGCGCCTCTGACCGTTGCCCGCTGGAGAAGCGCAACTTTCCTCCCGGCATGCACGGCAAGGACCGCAAGGCCAAGATCGTCGGCTACGGCCTGCAACTGCATGAAAAACAAAAGGCCAAGCGTATGTACTTTACGCTGGAGAGCCAGTTCCGCGCCTACTACGAGAAGGCCAACAAGGCTACCGGTGTCACCGGCGAACTGCTGATTCAGCAATTGGAGCGCCGCCTCGACAACGTCGCTTTCCGCCTCGGCTTTGCTCTCAGCCGTCGCCAGGCCCGCCAGGTCGTTCGTCACGGGCACGTTGAAGTCAACGGCCGCAAGGTCAACATTCCCTCTTATCAGGTGAACGTGGGAGACGAGATCAAGGTTCGCGACGAAGCCAAGAAGCTGATCATCATCGAACAAGGCGCGCAGTACGCCGCGCAAAACCCGGTGCCGGCGTGGCTGGAGGCGAATTTCGAAAATCTCTCTGGCCGCATCCTGCATCTGCCCAAGCGTCAGGACGTGAACCTGCCCATCAATGAGCAGTTGATAGTCGAATTGTACAGCAAGTAACAGTGATCAGGGGTCAGTGATCAGGGGTCAGTACCCGGACGCTGTTCACTGACCAATTCATGTGCTACAGAAGGAAAAGGAGACGATGGCAGATAAGTGGGAATATGGATGTGTCATTGTTGCGGATAATGGTCATTTTTTCCGTGATCCCCTTTCAATGACGAATGTTCCTGATATGCCGGAAGATAAAGATGGCACAGTGGACAGATGGAGCTTTCTACGCCTAGCAGGACTGGAAGGTTGGGAGCTTATATGTTCGGTTCGTAATCCAGCCGGCAGAGAAAATTGGATGTTCAAGCGTAAGCTTGAGAAGTAGTAATACAGGGAAAATAGGGCATGGAAACTGGAACAAGTAACACGCTTACCACAGCGTCTTAGCTGTTCCCTGATTCCTGACCCCTGATCCCTGAACCCTAACCAGAAGGAGAACTTGCGCGGCCGCCGCAAAATGCATCGCGACGCATCGCCCGCGCGGGAAAAGAGAGACAGATATGCTTTGGAGAGGATTTCAAAAACCCAAGCGTTTAGCGGTCGAAGCCGAAACGCTTACCAACACTTTCGGCAAGTTCAGCGCCCAGCCCTTTGAGCGCGGCTTTGGCACCACCATCGGCAACGCGCTGCGCCGCACGCTGCTCAGCTCCATTGAAGGCGCCGCAGTCACCGCGATTCGCATCGAAGGCGTACTGCACGAGTTCCAGTCCATCTCGGGCGTGGTCGAAGACGCGACGGACATTATTTTGAACCTCAAGCAGGTTCCCTTCAAGCTCGCCGGCGAAGGCCCCAAGGCGCTCTATCTGCGCGCCGACACGCCCGGCGTAGTCACCTCCGGGATGATCGAGGCCGACGGCGACGTCGAAATCCTGGACAAGAACATCTACATCGCCACCCTTTCCGAAGGCGGCAAGCTAGACATGGAGATGCGCCTCAAGCGCGGCCGCGGCTATATCTCTGCGGATAAGAACTTTGATGCCGATCTGGGCATTGGCTTCATCCCGGTGGACTCGGTCCACTCGCCCGTGCGCCGCGTCAATTATGTCGTCGAAGCCGCCCGTTTGGGCCAGATCACCGATTACGACAAGCTAGGTTTGGAAGTGTGGACCAACGGGGCCGTGCTGCCCGCCGACGCCGTCGGCCTGGCCGCCAAGCTGCTCAAGGACCACATGAACATCTTCATCAACTTCGAGGAGGAGATTGAGGCAGGCGGTGGCGGCGATGACAGCCGTTCCATGCTGCGCAATGACCACCTCAACCGCTCCGTCGAAGAGCTGGAGCTGTCGGTCCGCAGCTACAACTGCCTGAAGAACGCCAACATCCAGTCTATTGGTGAGCTGGTGCAGAAGACCGAAGCAGAGATGCTCAAGACCAAGAACTTCGGTCGCAAGAGCCTCAATGAGATCAAGGAAATCCTCGCCCAGATGGGCCTCTCGCTGGGCATGAAGATCGACGAGCAGGGCAACGCCGTCCCCGGACCCACCAGCATCCCGCCCGCCACCGCTTTGGCTGCCAACTACAGCCACTACGACGACGAGGACGAGCCGCTGGACTCCGTGGATCTGCAACTGCCCACCGAGACCGAGAACTTTTAGAAAGGGATCAGGGGTCAGAGATCAGGGATCAGCCTTCCCTGACCACTGATCCCTGAACCCTGACCCCTGATACGAAAGAGAGTTTCACCATGCGCCATCGCAATGCAGGATTCAAGCTCGGACGCAACACCAGCCACCGTCGCGCGCTGTTGCGCAACCTGACTACTTCCGTCATCCTCGAAGACCGCGTCGAGACCACCGTGACCAAGGCCAAGGCCGTCCGCCCGCTGGTTGAAAAGATGATCACCCTGGGCAAGAACGGCGATCTGCACTCCCGCCGTCAGGCCCTCAGCTTTCTCATGACCGATCAGTCCGTTGAGCGGCTCTTTGACACCGTAGCGCCGCGCTACACAGACCGCGAGGGCGGATATCTGCGCATCGTCCGCACCGGCTTCCGCAAGGGCGATGGGGGCGAAAAGGCCTTCATCGAATTGCTCGGCGCGGAAAAGCAGCTCGATGCCAAGCGCCAAAAGCGCGACGAGATCAAAGCCAAAAAGCGTGCCGATCTCGAAAAGCAAATGGAAGAGGCCAAGCAGCAGGAAGTCGAAGAAACCAAGGAAGAAGCTGCGTAACAACGCTGCTCTCCTTCGAACCCTTATCGTTTGGAGGGTCACACGGGCGCATCCCCTCATAAGGGATGCGCCCGCGTCTGTCCGGGCCGGTTGCGAGAAGGCAATTACCATGCATTACTTTAGAAACTGAATAGTCGATGAAGATTCTGTTACTCTTATGGTTGTATCCGATATATCCTGCCTATGATAGAATTCAGGCCGGATGGATGATGCGGATAGCATCCTTGATCTTCTGGTGTGGCGTGGAGCGCCAAACCATGACGATAGGATCAATCCGCCGAGGATGAAAACGATGAGAATGCTGAGAGACGAACGCGGGAGCGTACTCGCACTGACAGCGCTCAGTATGACGATGCTGCTCTCATTTATGGCATTAGCTATCGATTTAGGCAATATCTACTACAACCAGCGCCAATTGCAGACGCTTGCCGACGCTGCCGCAATGGCGGGAGCGCTGGAGGTGGACACATGCGCAGGGACAGCCAAGTGCAGCCAAATGACAACGGCCGCGACCAAAGCGTTAACCGAGGGCGGGAACGCTGGGTCGGCCGTGACTCTGACCATCAACAACGGTCCTTCTGCGCTGGGCGCCAGCGACCCGAATAATGCGAACTTAAACTACGTGGAAGCAATTGTGAGTACGCCGGTGAAAACCTACTTTGCGAAGATGTTCGGCGTCTACACCCTCACAATTACAGCACGGGCGGAAGCCGGTAAAGCAACCCCGACATACCCTACGTGCGACCTTAGCTCGGGGGGCGCCGGCACAGACATTACGGTCAACGGCGGCGGTAAAATTCAAGATGCACCGGGTTCCAATTGCAACGTCACCTCCGACTCGAATTCTCCCGGCACATGTAGTGGAGGCACGCCTTCGGTAACGGTCAATGGCTCGGTAACCACCAGTTCCCTCAATACGGTCGGAAACTTATGCGATACCAATGGCGGCGCAGTTGTTCCCTCAGATACCAATCCATTTGTCCCGAACGTGCCGGATCCCTTTGCGAGCCTTGTGCCGCCCACCCCGCCGGCGGCGACCACGACTCCTAGTTATGGCGGCTTCTCAGCCCCCAATAATTCTACAACTAATTTTTACCCTGGAACCTACACGGGCAATGTCAGCTTAAATGGTGGCAACTATACGGTGAACTTTGAACCTGGTTTATACTACTTCGACGCCAGTGTCACCTTTAGCAACGCTGCCGTCACAAGCACTTCAGGTGGAGTGACCTTTTTCTTTGCGCCCGGTGCTAACCTGACGGTAAATAGCGGCGTCAGCTTCAACCTCACCGCGCCAGATTTGACCTCGCAGGCGGATGGTTCGAAGGTAACGACTATAACCCCAAATCCTTACAACGGAATTCTGATTTGGCAGCCCACCGGTCCTTTCATCTTGGATGCGACCAGCAATATAACTTTGAATGGCGCAGTCTATGTTCCTAACGGTCAGCTTACGGTGAATGGCGGAAGCATTGTGAACGCCTATGGCGGTATTATTTCGCAAACTTTGATGGTGGACTCAACTTTAACCCTGAGTTGCTCCGCTATGCCAAATTCGACTTGTCCTGCCGGTGGCGGCGGCGGCGTTGGTGGCGGTTCAACAGCCATTGCACTGGCGGAGTAGGCGATGAAAATTCCAGCATGTCTCAGTCTCCTTTGCAGAGCCGAACAGGGCGCAGCCCTCGTCGAATTGGCCATTGTGACTCCGTTCTTGATGCTCTTCCTGGTTGGAGCCGTTGATGTTGGCCGCGTTTATTTTTTTAGCCTCGAAGTGGCGAACGCCGCGCATGCGGGAGCGGAGTACGGATCGCAATTCCCCACCAATTCAGCAGGCATCACCGCGGCGGCTCAGGCAAGCGCTCCCGATGTGGGGTTGCTTGCGCCTGTGGTATCGTGGGGCAGTGAATGCAGCGATGGCAGTTCGTACACCGCATCGTCCACTACCCCATCGCCGGCGTGTGTGGCTAGCGCCAATCGAGGCACCAATACTGTCTATAGGGTTACCGTCACAACCTCTGCGGTTTATAAGCCATTGATACCCTGGCCTGCCATCCCATACCCATTCAATGTGTCTGGCCCGGCCACCATTACGTTGTCTTCCACGGCCACCATACGCGCCCATCCGTAGGACGTACTTTAGAACATATTTACGCTGTTGAAAGGAAGCTGGAGGATCAAAATGCGAAAAGTCAAAAGCCTTATATTCGACGAAGACGGCGCAGAAATCATGGCATTCGCGCTTTCTGCCACAGTTCTCTTCATGTTGATCTTCGTTATCATTGAGTTATGCTTGATGTGCTATGCCTACAATTCTGTCGCGCTCGCTGCCCAGCAAGGGACGCGCTATGCCATGGTGCGCGGTTCAGATTGGACATCTGCCTGTGCGACGACCGCTAGTTTTGGCTGTGAGGCTACGGCGACCAACGTGCAAAACTACATTTTGAACCAGCCGCACCCCGGCATTAACTTGACAGCAGCCGAGATTTCGGTCACCTGGCCTGGTACACCCGTATCCGGTACTAACGCCGCATGCACTGCAAATGCTTACGCTCAGGGGTGCGAGGTTAAGGTGACGGTTAGTTACCCGTTCACTTGGAATATTCCATTCATCAAGCCTGGCAGCAAAACTTTGAACAGTACCTCGATCGAGACCATTCAAGACTAGCGAGCAGATTCTATCTTGCCCGGTCCATCAGGACCAGTGATCTGGTAGAGCGTGGAAGTCCTGCATCTCATAAACAATATAGATTGCAAACTGGATGCTTTTGTCCAGGGCAGGGACGTTCTTTTGCTATTCATCCCTGACCAGCCGCCGCGGCCGGAAGAGGCGCAGATACATATAAAGAATCAGTTGCAGTGCAATCGCCCCGGTGCAGTCCAGCAGCACATCCCAGGGCGAGCCGGTACGATTGGGCAGATAGCTCTGATGCAGTTCGTCCAGGCTGGCGATCAATGCGGTTCCCATCAGCGCCAGAAAGGCGTCTTCCAGAAAGTGCGAGTGAGGCAGCGTCATCCACCAGGCGCGCAACCACGCCACACCGATAAATCCATAGCCGAAAAAGTGGCCGCACTTGCGGATCAGATGATGAATCTGCTCCCACTGCGCATTGCCGACAGGCCCGAAAAGCAGCTCCCAAAGCCAGCGCAGCGGGTGGCTGGTATGGTCAGCGCCGCAGAATTCCGTCGATTCCAACAAAATAACGGCAATGGCGAACACCACCGGGAGCCATGCGCTGATCCAGAATTTACGGTCGCGCGGCCTATTCGACATGATAATTGGGCGCCTCTCGCGTGATGATCACATCATGCACGTGGCTCTCGCGCAGGCCCGCGCCGCTGATGCGCACAAACTGCGCCTTCTCTTGCAACTCTTGAATCGTGGCGCAGCCCAGGTAACCCATTCCGGAACGCAACCCGCCCACTAGCTGAAAGACCATCGACTCCAGCGGCCCGCGGTACGGCACGCGACCCTCAATCCCTTCGGGAACAAACTTGGCCAAACGGTTTCCATTGGCGCGCTCGCGCTGGACGACGTTCTCGCCACCAGACTCACCGCTGGAGATGTCGGTTGTGCTTTGAAAATAGCGTTCACCCGAGCCCTGGCTCATAGCGGAGAGCGAACCCATGCCCCGATAGCTCTTGAAGCTACGCCCCTGGTAAAGAATCGTCTCGCCCGGGCTTTCATCGACTCCCGCGAAGAGCGAGCCGATCATGATGGAACTGGCGCCGGCGGCAATGGCCTTGGTCAGTTCGCCGGAGTACTTGATGCCGCCATCCGCGATCACCGGAATGCCATGCTCGCGGGCCGCGCGCGCCGCCTCGGAGATAGCCGTAATCTGCGGCATACCCACACCAGTGACCATGCGCGTGGTACAGATCGAGCCCGGTCCAATGCCGACCTTGATTGCATCCGCGCCGGCGTCAATCAGGGCCAAAGCGCCGTCGTACGTCGCCACATTGCCAGCCAGTAGATCCACGCCAGGAAAGGCCTTCTTTACCGCGCGGACCGCATCCAGCACGCGTGTCTGATGCCCGTGCGCCGAGTCGATGGCCAATACATCCACGCGCGCCCGTACCAGCTCCGCAGCTCGCTCCAGAAAATCGCCTGTCGCGCCGATCGCGCCGCCCACCCGCAGGCGGCCCTTTTCATCCTTGCTGGCATTGGGGTATTTCAGCTTCTTCTGAATGTCCTTGACGGTGATCAGCCCCTTCAGATTGTACAGATCGTCCACCACCAGCAGCTTCTCAACGCGGTGCTCATGCAGAATCTGCTCGGCCTCCTCCAGCGTGGTTCCCACCGGGACAGTAATCAGGTCCTTCTTGGTCATGACTTCGCCGACCGGCACATCAGTGCGCGTCTCAAAGCGCAAATCGCGGTTGGTCAGAATGCCCACCAGCCGCTTGCCCTGCACGACAGGCACGCCAGAGATCTTGTAGCGTCGCATCACCTCCAGCGCATCACCGATCATCTGATCCGGCTCAATCGTTACCGGGTCCACAATCATGCCGCTCTCAGAGCGCTTCACCTTGTCGATCTCACCCGCTTGATCGTTGATGCTCAGATTGCGGTGAACAATGCCAATCCCTCCCTGCTGCGCCATGGCAATGGCCATTCGCGACTCGGTGACCGTGTCCATGGCCGAGGAGAGCAGAGGAGTTTTCAATGTAATGGCGCGTGTCAACTGGGTTTGTGTGCTTACCTGCACAGGCACCACTTCGCTGTAGGCGGGCACCAGCAAAACATCGTCGAAGGTCAAAGCTTCGGGCAAATTATTGGTTAGCATCATGCTCCGAACGCCTGGCGAACCAGGAAAAACACTCCCGGCGCGGCAGGCGCTTCTTTTCATTGTAACGGAGAAGCCCCCGCGTATCGACGAACCGAAATTCCACGCGGGTGACCCGGGTAAATGATCTTTAATTTTCCGTGACACGTTTTGCCTGGTTTTACCACCATCTATAGTGAAGGGCATTTCGGATTGGAAACGCCGGTTCAATCAACACTTGAATGGAATGGATAACGCATATGGGAATCTCTCAGGTTGATCTAGCTATTCTTTTACCGGCCTTTGCCGCCGCATGGAATCTGGTGGGCGGTGAAAAACTCTTCGCCAGCCAGCAAAGCTCCGACCGCCTCTATCCCAGCCCGGATGGATTTTTCGCGGTAGAGGCGCCCGACAACTGGGAGCATTGCCCGCAGCAAGCCGCCAATGAGCTTACCTTCATGAATGGTCAGGCTAGCGTCTGCGTCTCCACAGCGGAGACCGAAGCCGGCGACTCCGTCGAGCAGTTTCTGGAGTTCAACAAGTCCCTCTTGCGCCATTTGTGCCCAACTGCGGAAGTTTGGGCAGAAGGAACAGCCACAGTCGCTGGCGCTGCCGGCGCCTACTTCTCCATGGTCTGCCAAGGGCCGCGCGTACGCACGATCGTCCGCATCGCAGCCGCGCGCATCCAGAACAGACTGTTGATCTTCAAGACCGCCGCCCCCACCGCGGAACTCCATGCAATTCAAGGCGTCATCGACCGCATGGAGCAGAGCCTGCGCGTCTGTGTTGTATCGCCGATGAGCAGCGTGCCGCGAAAACGAGCCTGCTGATCGAACCACCGAAGCCATTCGAACTGCATTTCGTGAAACTCAAACCGATCGCTCTGTGAGTCGAAATTCGGATTACTGAACGGCTCCTTGCTCCATACGATCTAAAAGCCCAAGCTTGCTTGCCATCCGCTCGGAGATGCGCATAGAAATGCGTTCCGGCTCACCCAAAGTCAGCAGGATCAGTGGCCACCAAAAGCGCTTGACCCGACTGAACTGAACCTCGTTCCAGGGGACGCGCAGCGGCGACTGGAGTTGTTTCGAAGAACATTGAGTTATGGCTTCATACCCCCACTGGAAATGGCTTGGGACTCGACTCGTCGGTATTCGCGCCAGAGCCGCCCGACCGCCAGCGCTCAAAGCGCCCTTGCAGCAGGCTCATCAGCCCGGTGTACCAGTAGCCGATCACAAAGAGTATCAAAAACGGCGCGGTGAAGTAGTTGTTGTTGGAGAAGGTGTAAAGAATCGCCGCCATAAAGTAGCAGCCAATGAGCAGCTCGAACCACGGCGTCAGCTTCAGCCGCTTTCTATACTTTGCGGCTTGGGACTTCTCACCCTTCTTGGCCACGCGATACTTGGGCGTGCGCACAAAAGGACTCTTGATGCCAAACAATGCCTCCATCACCGCCTTGCTGTTGGTCAGCGTCAAACCAATACCCAGCGCCATCAGGACAGGCAGATAGAGGAAGGTTTTCCACCAGGTCTTAGGGAAAAGTTCACGTTCGGCCATCACATAAAAGACGCCAATCGAAGCCGTTGAGGCGGTAAAAAGTGGCACGTCAAAGAGCAGCATCTGAAACCAGCCCTGATAAGAGCGCACAATCATCGCCGGCATCAGGAAGACAGTCATCACAACCATCAGCGGATAGCTCAAGTTCGCCGTCAGATGGTACACCGCTTCGACCTTGATCCTGCGCGGAACAGTCGACTTGAAGATCATCGGCAGCACTTTGATGCTGGTCTGAATCAGCCCTTTGGCCCAGCGCGCCTGCTGGGTCTTGAAGGCGCTCATTTCGATCGGCAACTCGCTGGGGCACTCAACTTCAGGCAGATACTTGAAGCGCCAGCCAGCCAATTGTGAGCGGTAACTCAGGTCGGTGTCTTCGGTGAGCGTGTCATGCTGCCAGCCGCCGCCGTCGCTGATGGCTTTGATGCGCCACATTCCAGCGGTGCCGTTGAAGTTGAAATAGTCGCCCGTGCGGACGCGCGCCCCGTGCTCGATGATGAAGTGCCCGTCCAGCAGAATCGCCTCGATCTGGGTCAACACGCTGTAATTGCGGTTCATGTGGCTCCAGCGCGTCTGCACCATGCCGACTCCCGGCTCGGCAAAGTGATGAATCACCTTCATCAGCCAATCGGTCGGCGGCACAAAATCGGCATCAAAGATGGCCACATACTCGCCTTTGGCCACGTTCAGGCCAGCGTCCAGCGCTCCTGCCTTGAAGCCGTGCCTGTTGGTGCGGTGAATGTAGCTGATCGGATTGCCCAGCGCTGCATAGCGCGCCACAATCTCGGCCGCCACCTGCTGCGTCTCGTCGGTCGAGTCGTCCAGAACCTGAATCTCCAGCTTCTCGCGAGGGTAGTCCATCGCGCAGACTGCCTCAATCAGCCGATCGATGACAAACTGCTCGTTGAAGATGGGTAGTTGCACGGTCACCATCGGCAATTCGTCAAAATGCCTGGGCGGGTTGGGATCGTAGTTCTTTTTGTATTTGAAATAGAGGTAACACATGGTGTAGCGATGAATGCCATAGAACGCCAGCACGATCATCACTGCAAAATACGGAACGAGCATCGTCAAATCAAACCAGTTCCATTGGTGGGTCACCGTCGAGAACGGGTCGGAAAACAGCATCTTGAATTGGTGGCGCAGGCCGTTGCGAGGCGCAAAAAACAGCAGCGAATGAGCTTGGACAGGCAATTCGCTCAACAAGTTGATAGCAGGTTTCATATGGTTCTCAAGCAGGGCAAACAGGGCAAGCCTCCACAAATCCAACACCAGCAATTGTAGTCGCTGGAGCAATATCGAGGATACCCTGACTCACCCCAGTTCAGTGGCTTACAGACCGCGAAGGAGCGGAGTACGGTGAATCTGCTGAAGCCGGACCGGACGGCGTATTCGGAGCCAGACTGTCCTCGGATAGTATCCGCGACTCCGTGCCAAAGCGGCGATATTGCGAAAAGGCAACGTCATTCAGGTAAGTCTTTGCCGCGCCCCTGTAATTCGACCGGGATGCCGCGCCGGTCTGCTGCGCCGTGTGCGCCATCAAAATGGAGACACTCTTCACCGGGCAGATGTAAGTCTTTCCAGCAATCTCCACTGGGCTATATTCGACCTGAATGCCGGCTCTGGAAACCAGTTCGGCAGCCGAAAGGTCGGCCTCCATCGTGATGCGAAGAATTGATCCGTTCGCGGGATCAAAGACAATCTCGCCGTGATAGCTGACGATCTCTTTGAACGCGCGGCTGATCGGGCTTCCGTCGGAGTTGAATCCGTCCGCAATGCAGCAAAACTGCACCGGGTAATGCGACTTCTCGCTGGGAACCACATAGTGGAAGACCGCATCCTTCCCGCTTGCTCCCTGCTCCCAGCGGCCCCAAGTAATTTTTCCCTGTAGCGCATCGGCTACCACCAGGCTGAGAATCGGCCCGAATTCTCCCGCGGTGGATAAGCCGCCAATCTGTGCGCCGTGCTTCACAGCCTTCTCATCCACCACTTCCTTGCGGTCGCGATACGTCACCGTGACACGGGACTTGCCCATCGAGTGCAGCGGCATGGCAGCTTCTGTAGCCACGCCGGTTGGACCCAAAACGTCCGCTTGGGGCTTGTCCTCAAAGCCAATCGTATCGCGCACAGCCATGAAGTTCGGCAACTGGCGGGCGGTGGTGTTTACATAATTCACGATCAAAGTCAACATCTTGCGTGCCGCATCGGGGTCCGGTGGTGAGTCTGCGGGTATCTCCGCTGACGGCGGATTCAGAAATGCCGCCGAATCGGCCAGGATCACCAACTGCTCACGGGACTTGTCGCCTGGAAGATAGGCCTTCAATTGAGTGAACTTGACTGTACTCATCCGCTCAGAAAGTTCAAGTCCGGAGAGTTGTCGCGCCAAATCCACATCAGGCTTTCCGTGCGCCGCAGCCAATGCCTGTTCCAACTGGTCCACTGTGACCTTTGCCACGGCGGCGTTCTTCTCAGCAAACGCCGGAAAAGCAAAGCTAACGATCAAAAACAACACAGGAAGCTTTCGCATCGATTCATCCTCACTACGCGCAGCCAAGAGATTCTAGCATTCGCAACATTCGACATGCTAAGTCGATCTGTCTTATCAGGGCAATTGCATGAAGAAAAGCAGTTCGTGTTTACCTGGACGCCGCTTATTGAAAAGGCGAAGAAACGAAGAACGACCCCCGGGGGGGGGGAGGGTCTTTCCTCTCTTTGCATACGGGCCTGATCGAAAAAATCCATTCGAATCCAGCATAAACGAATGTTTAAAATAATCAGCAAAAGAGCGTTCATGCGATTACCTGTGCTGTCTTATCCGATATTTGATTCTGCACACGCCGGTTTTACAGAATTCCCAGCACGCGCAACCGCATCAGCCCGCCCGCCAGTACGCCTAGAGGTGTGATCGCCACCTGCGCCAACTGAAACCAGATCGGGTATTTGCCTCGCGCTTGCAGGGCGCTCATCGCTGAAAGCAGAAGCACCACCAGCGCCAGAACCAGCACTTGAATCAGCGGATTGCCTGTGGCAAGCCTAGCAGTCACATAGCCGCCCGTAGCTGCGGCGAGAAACGAAAAACCGAGCTGGGCAAAGAAATAACCAGGCGCCTGCTTTCCCACCTCATCTGCCCAGCGCGGAACCAGGCGGGCGGCCAGCGCAGTCAAGCCGAGGCCCAGCAGAACGGTCACGCCAAAGCCGGCGGCGAGCGTGAGAAATGTAAACAGGATCACCACGGCAAGTTCTTCCCCGTCTGCTGCTGGCCCACTTCGCCGCGTTCGATCCGCTCCAGAAACGCCCGCGCCAGCTTTCGCTCGCCAGGATGGCTCTCGCCATGCATCGAGCACAGGTCAAGGAACTCGTCGCAGAGCGCATTCTGATCTTCCAACTGCGTCAGAACCCCCTGCATCGCCAGCGCCAGCTCGCGCAGCCGCTCTGCCTCCGGCCATGCGCTCTCCTCCCCATCTTCCAGCAACTCCACACTGGAAAACAGACCCCGCCGCCCGCGGGCGCATTCGTCCAGGCAAGCCATCAACTGCTCGCAGAAGGCCTGCTCCAGCGCTTCTGTCTGGCTGGGCGCGTTCTCTTCCGGCGGATTCATTTCCGTTTCATCTCTCATCGATTGCGCCATCCACCACTATCATTGCTCATCCTCCTCGGTACAAAACAAAAATGTTTTGGAGATGGGGCGGAGTTTGCCGTTTTCGAGGACAAAATATCGCTGGCGGCAGGTTTCAGGTCTATTTGGATCTTCAAAATCCAAGTGGTATTCGGCGATCAGCAGACGGCTATCTGGTTGATAAAAAAGATGGGTTATGTACGAATGCCCCTTCTTCGTCAATGGCCGTGGCTCGGCACAGGCAAACATGTTGATCTCTGGCATATCAACGCCAGTTCGCAAGTTTACCAACTGGTAGTATCGGCATAAAGCGCCACAACTGTGTCCCGCGAGGTAGTATTCACCCGCATAAGTTACTTCAAGATCTGCGACCCATTTACCAAGATCGTCTCGCCAAATGCCATCATCGCCCTTTTGCAGTCCCTGCGGAATCTTGATAGGACCTTGATAGACATTCACCGGAAACTGCTCGAACTGAAACTGCCGCTTCTGGCTCCAACAGGCCGGGCCGGCGCTCAATACCACGCCGAGGACCAGAAGAAGTTGGATGGCATTCGAGAAGAGAGATTTCATGCATTCCAGCTTACAGCGTCTCGCCCGCGGCTGCGCAATCCGCTTTCGCTTCAACCGGTGCAGCCTTCTCTTGTTCCTCCAGCAGACGAGCAAAGGCCTCCGGCGCAACCGGGCGGCCGAAGAGCCATCCCTGACCAAGAATTTGATTCGATTCGGAGCTGAAATAGCCGGCCTGCTGGCTGGTCTCGATTCCTTCCACAATCACTTGTAGATGCAATGCCTTCGCCATGGCCATAATCTGCGGCAAGATGGAAAGTGTGACCGCCTCGGTCCCAATCGCCTGCGTGAAGGATTTATCGATCTTAATGGCATTTACCGACAAATCGTGCAAGTACGAGAGGCTGGAATAGCCGGTTCCAAAGTCGTCAATATGGACGCTATGGCCTTTCTGGTGCAAACGAAGAATCGTCGCAATGGCCACATCATGCCGTGCCGTCGAGCTTTCGGTGATCTCGATGGACAAGCTTTCGGCCCTGACTCCGGTCCGTATGAGTTCACTTTCCAGCATCGCCAGAAAGCCCGGATCGGCCAAATCCGCGGCCGCCACGTTGATACTCAAGTGAAAATCGGGGTGGGAACGCAGCAACTCGCCAAAATCATTCAACGCGTGGCGCACCACCAGCCGGGTAATCTCCCCCACGAAGCCGCGCTCTTCGGCAATCTTAATAAAGATGTCCGGGCCAACCGCGAAGCCTTCTTCGTCGGTCCATCGCGCCAGCGCCTCGGCGCCCACGATCTTTCCGCTGGGCAGATTCACGATGGGCTGATAGACCATGCGCAACTCGTCGTGGCGAATGGCCCGGAGGAGTTGCTGTTCAATGCTTCGATTGCGCTGGTAGACCACGGAACAGAATAAGCCCAGAAAAGCGCCGACCAGCCCCCCCAGCGCCAAGTACAGGCGAAACTGGGTGTGATCGGCCTGCAGGGCTTCTGGAATAGAGGCATAGGCGGTGATGCAATTGGAGAAGCCGGGAGAGCATCGCGTGAAGTACAGGCTGTTCCCCAATCGAGCTAAACCATTCCGCGTGAAATTTGCGGCACTGACCTGAGGCGGTTCGCCGAGCAGCCAGGAGACTTGTCCGCTTAAGGCGTCGCGCACCGCCTCGGCGTAGTGCTCGTGCCAGAGACCCGGATGCGCCTGTATGTAGGGGATGAGGACAATATAGAAATCGCCGTGCTGCAGGGTGATCAGGATCTGATCCTCACTCTGGTAGAAGACAAGGTCCTTATAGACTTTGGTGCCCTCGACGAGCGTGAAGTCTTGTTTAGGATGGTCGAGAGGTTGTGGCGGGCGGGCCAGAGACGCGGAGCATTCGATCTTTCCGTCGCTCATGCGGCCGGCATCTTTGAGGAATTTGGCATCGAAGATCAGAGCGCGAAAGTATGTCAATTCCGCGCTTGAACAGGGAAGATTGGAGGAACTCAGCATTGCGGCCAGCACGGCCTGCGATTCGGCAAGGCGAATATCCGCCTCTGCCGAGGCCAGGCTTGCGTCCTGCCAAAGCCTGCGCTCAGCCAGTTTCAGCGTGACGAACCGGCCAAAGACCCAGCCGGCCAGTGTTCCGAACACGGCCACGATGAGCGTGGACGCCAGTGAAATCAGGATGCGTTGCTTGAAGGATCGTATCGTCACAGAGAAAAATAGCCTTCTTTGCCGGTTGAACTCCCGTCATCGTCCCGATGCGGCCGACATGTGTCCTTCATCGGAACAAACCCCAGCAAACTTGAGCATTGTCCCGGCATTTCCTGTGCAGCGGCAATGGGCAATATTGCTAACGGCCGCCAATCTCAAGCAGCGCCCAGAAGGAAGATCTCTTCCTTTCCGTCTTCGGCCAGCAATCGGCGGAATTCCTCTCCTGGAACTGGGCGTCCAAAGAGCCATCCCTGCCCAAGAATTCCCTTGGCTCCAGTGGTGAAATAGTTGGCCTGCTGCCTGGTTTCGATCCCTTCCACAATCACTTGCAAATGCAGTGACTCGGCCATGGCCAAAATCTGCGGCAATATGGACAAGGTGACCGCCTCCGTGCCGATGGCCTGCGTAAAGGATCTGTCAATCTTGATGGCATTTACGGACAGGTCATGCAGATACGAGAGGCTGGAATAGCCGGTTCCAAAGTCGTCGATATGGACGCTATGGCCGCACGCGTGCAGGCGCTGAATCGTCGCAATGGCCACATCTTGCCGTGCCGTCGAGCTCTCGGTGATCTCAATGGACAAGCTTTCAGCGCGAACGCCAGTCCGCTCAAGTTCGCTTTCCAGCATCGGCAGGAATTCCGGATCGGCCAGATCCGCCGCCGCCACGTTGATGCTCAGGTGAAAATCAGGGTTGGCGCGGAGAGTTGCGGCAAAGTCATTCAATGCGTGGCGCGCCACCAGCCGCGTTATCTCTCCCACAAAACCGCGCTCTTCGGCGACATTGATAAAAATGTCGGGGCCTACCGCAAAGCCGTCTTCGTCGGTCCAGCGCGCCAAAGCCTCACCTCCAACGATGCTGCCGCTGGACAGACTCACGATGGGCTGATAGACCACACTCAGCTTATCTCTGCGAATGGCGCGGCGAAGCTGCTGCTCCATGCTCCGGTTGCGCTGGTAAAGAAGAATGACGATAAACCCGAAGCAGGCCCCCATCAACCCGCTCAGAGCATGAAAAACTTTCATTTCACGGCGGTTTAACTGGAGTCCTTCGGTGACAGTGAGAGAGGCCGTTGCGCAGATATTGTCGATGCTGAGCGATGAGCAACGGGTCGCGTACATAACATCACCGATGCGGAAATCGCTGTTCTTAGTCAACTGCTCTTCCGATGGTCGCGCCCAACCGCCCTCTCCAAGTGCAGGCAGGTTCTTTTCGGCTCTACCCACAGTCGTATTCCACAAGCGGACGGTATTGTGCTCCCGAAGACTATCAAAATAGGGATATAGAACTACGTAGGAATCACCTGCTTGCAGGGCGTTCATCGCAACTTTAGGCATCCGGAAAAGGGGAGAATTACGATAGACCTTCACTCCGTCGGTGCCGATGGAATCCGGATTTGGCAATTCGATGCCGGACGGAGGCTGCGGCCTATGCGTTGTGGAACAGGCGATCTTATTGTCTCGGATGCGGCCGATCTCCTTTAGGAAAGTCGAATGGTACAGCAGGCCGCGGAGGAATTCCATATCTTCTACAGAACAATAGGGATAATGCGCAGCATTCATGGCGTCAAGCGCGGCATGCACATCGCGGGCATAGGTATCGCATTCGTCGATGTTCCGCGCCGCCTCGTGGCCTAACCCTCTTAGGATCATCTGTAGCGTGATCACACGCCCAATCCAGAGGCCGCACAGCGTCCCGCACGCTGCCCCAATCAACGTGGCTGCCAGGGCAACATAAATGCGTTGCTTGGAGGTTCGAATTGTCACAGAGGAAACTTGCGTTCTTTGCCGGTTCATCTCCTGCCGTCTTTCCCCTAACGTCGGCTTGAGTCTGACATCGGTACAAACCCCTGCAAACATGAGCATTGTCCCGGCATTTCCTATGCAGAGGTAATTTAATCCTGTAAGAAAAAGGCGCAGCCGAAGCCGCGCCTAGTTCTGTAATTCCTGGTCCTCGCCTCTAGCCTTTGGCAACGGCGAAGCGCCGGTTAACTTCGTGCCAATTGACGACATTCCACCAAGCTGCCAGATAATCCGGCCGCCGGTTCTGATACTTCAGATAATATGCGTGCTCCCAGATGTCGTTGAAAAGGATAGGATAGATGCCCTGCGTCAGTGGCGAATCCTGATTGGCTGTCGAGATCACCTTAAGCTTGCCGCCGGTAAAGACAAGCCAGCCCCAGCCGGAGCCGAACTGCTTGGCGGTGGTCTCATTGAAAAGCTTCTTGAAGGCCTCAAAGTCTCCGAAGTCAGCAGCAATCTGCGCGGCAATAGGGCCAGTCGGCGCGCCGCCGACGCCGTCCGAGCCGACCGCGCCCATCAGCTTCCAGAATGCGGTATGGTTGGCGTGGCCGCCGGCATTGTTCTTGACCGCGTTGCGGATATCCTCAGGCACTTGCGCCAGATCGCGGACCAGGTCGTCGATGGGTTTGGCGGCCAGTTCGGGATGGTTGGCCAGCAGCGCATTGGTGTTGTTGACGTACGCCTGGTGGTGCTTGTCGTGGTGGATGTGCATCGTTTCTGTGTCAATGAATGGTTCCAGAGCGGCGTAATCATAGGGAAGTGGAGCGAGTTCGTAAGCCATCGGGGAAATCTCCTTCATCGTGCTTGGTTCGTGCTTTGCTGCGTTGGGGGGCGTACCTTGGCCTCTGTGGCCGTGCGGAAGCGGCGGGGCTTTGCTGCGCTTGTCGATCCTCAGCAGAGCCCTACACTAGATGGATGCTCAACTGGTGGCTAAGTTGCGGGAAAGTTGGCGATGACGGATAGGGTAGGCCGGAATTCGCGGATTTGTGCTCCAGCCGCAAAACAGACACGCGCCGAAGTTAGATCGTTGGGATATGATGAATGCGTCCTAATTCGAGGTGTAATTTGGTTCATTTCCGCAGTTTTTTCAGATCGAGATTGTTCACAATTGCCTGCCTCATGATTCTGGCAACCGCTCGTTTTTCCGCCATGGGGCAGGTTCCTACTGACAGCAACTCGCATCTTTCAACCGTCGAAGCTGCGGCTCGCGACGAGTTGAACAAAGGAGTAGAAGCATTTAAGAGCGCTCATTACGACGAGGCCATCAACCATTTCCAGCGAGCGACAGATCTGGCTCCCAATCTTCCTTTTGCCAAGTTGTACTTGGCTACGGCCCTATCACAGAATGTGGTGCCTGGATTGCAATCGTCAGAGAACCTTGAAAACGCGCAAAGAGCTATCAACATCTTCCAAGAGGTTCTGGATAAGGAGCCTCATAATGTGAATACCATGAAACAGATAGCGGGGGTTGACTACAGTATAAATAAGCTGGATGACGCCAAGGTATGGCAGAAAAAGGTACTGGATGAAGACCCAAAGGATCCTGAAGCGGCCTACACCATTGGTGTAATCGACTGGCAGGAAGCGCACCAGAATGCGCTGAAGGCGTTCTCGCCGGTCGGCATTACTGATGATGGCGAAGGCAATGCTGGGGCGCCAGTGAGAGTTATGGAGGTAATCAAAACGGAGAATGGCCCGCTCGTGGAGGAAGCCCTACTTTATCTCAACCAGGCAGTCGAGAACCACCCGAATTACGCCGATGCGATGGCCTATCTGAATCTGGTCTACCGGCGCAAGGCCGATCTGGATGTCGGCAACGAGGCAGCCCGGCTTGCCGACGTGGCAAAGGCCAATGAGTGGCGGCGCAAGGCGATGGAGACGCGCAAGGCAAACGAAGAGAAGAGGAACGCAGGGGTGGATTTAGCGCGTTAATAGGATTGGCGCGGAAGGTCGGGTTAGGCCTCAATGATTGACCAGAGTTTAGCAGAACAAAAAAACAAGTAATACGGGCTAGGTTGAATCCGTCTAATGAAAAAAGGTCCGGATTTTCAATCGAGGTGCAGAATGCTCAACCTCCGCAAACATTTTCGTATGCTGAGGCTGGCCGCTGCCTGTCTGGCGATTCTTGCGATGGCCTCTTACCCTGCCGCCGGGCAACGGGGCGGAGGAGGCGGAGGGCATCATTCCTCACCGGATGATGCCGAGTACCAGGATGAGCTAAGCCAAGGCATGGAGGCGTACAAGGCAAGCCATTTGGATGAGGCGATCCGCCACTTCCAAAGAGCTGTTCAACTGGAGCCCAATCAGCCCATGGGTAAGGTGTACCTGGGAACCGCCATGGCGCAGAAAGTGGCGCCTGGGCTGGACACGCCGGCCAACCTGGAGATTGCGCAAGAGGCGATTCGCATCTTCCAGGATCTCTTGCGGCTGGCTCCGCACGATCAGAACAGCATCCGGCAGATTGCGGGCATTGAATTCAGCATCCGAAAGCTGGATGACGCCAAAAACTGGCAGAAAAGACTGCTGGCCGAAAGCCCGAAAGATCCTGAAGCAGCTTTCAAGATTGGCGTGATTGATTGGATGCAAGCTCACCATAACGCACTCACGGCACTGAAGGCGGCTAGTATCACAGATGATGGAGTGGGCAACGCCAAGGCGCCCGCGGCGGTGATGGAGTCGATTAAGGCGCAGAATGCCGCGCTGGTCGAGGAGGCCTTGCAGTATCTCCAGCAAGCCATTGAAAACCGTCCGAATTACGCCGATGCGATGGCCTATCTGAATCTGGTCTACCGGCGCAAGGCCGATCTGGATGTCGGCAACGAGGCAGCCCGGCTTGCCGACGTGGCAAAGGCCAATGAGTGGCGGCTCAAGGCGATGGAGACGCGCAAGGCAAACGAAGAGAAAAAGAATGCTGAATCGGCACGGCCATAGCTGACCCGCCATCAGTCCATTCCTCCCTCGCAACTAATCGGGAATCAAGATTTCTCCGCTCCGAATAGCCAAGATTGAAGCACGGTGATTTCACAAATTGCAAGTGAAAATCTTCTGCTGACTTCGGTTATGATCAACTGTCCATAGACACACTACTATTGCTGGCCGTGGACACCATGCAAACGGCCAACCGCGGCCTTCCCGGCGCCTCGTTGGGCTGCGCCAAAGGCTTTCTGATCTCCCAAAGCCTGGATCGAAACCTGGGATGCCTCATTTCAAAACACTTAATTTTCGGGTTAGTTCGCGTGCAAGGCACTCAGAACTCATTAATCGTTGAATAATGTCACAATTCAAGACAGGTCGACGTTCCTTCATGTTACTAACTAGAAATAATTTAGTTACCATCGATTGCTCGATGGTCGATGACTGTCCATAATCAACAGTAAGTTGAAGTTAAAGGTGAAACTGCCGATCTGCTTCTATGTGCGTTTTTGTGCGAGATCGACAATTTCTCATTGATAGGAGTTATACTCCGGAGGAAATTCAGAGAGACCTTGCCGAAAAAGTAAACGCGGCGAGAATGAGATCAGCGGCTCGTTTGAGGACCTGTCCGTGAAAACCATTGTCTTCGGCATGAGTCAATTTTGAGATGCGGGAAAAGTGATATGAGACAAGATGCCGGCAAGAGGCCAAAGCCATGATGACATTTTATGCTCTTCTCCTGCCAGTTATTATCCTTTTCTGCGGCTTGACGCTGGATGTCGCCAATCTCGAATTAACCAAAATGCAAATGCAGAGCGCCGCCGACGCGGCCGCGCTTGGTGCTCAGGTTGCACACGATCGAGAAGATACGGCATGGGTAGCCGATGGCATTGCCGATGCCGGTACGAACGGGTTTACGAATGGCGTGAATGGGGTAGTTGTGACGATTGCGGAACAGCCTTCAGCAGGCGTCTATGCCGGGGATTATGATGCGATACAGGTAACGATTACAAAACCAGTATCAATGTATATTATGCGAATAGCCGGCGTTAGCAATCTAACTGTCATGGCTCAGGCCGCCAGTGTGATGACGCCATGCTCCTATTTCACGGGGGCAAGGTCGCTGACTACCTACGCGCTGAATCTGTCCACCGGATCATCGATTGGGCGATGGGGCGGATCGACCATGGGCTGTTCCATCTATGTCGGTACGGGTATGAAGGCGGACACCAACTCGAGCGTATGGACCAATGCGGAAAATGTCGTTGGATCGGCCGCATCGTCTTTGCTGTCTGGGGGATTATTTCATGCGCCTCACTACGGCGCGAATGCCTATTCAGATCCGCTGAGTTCGATCACCCAACCGGTTTTCAGTTCGTGCAACCATCCCGCGGGAACCGGAGTCACGGCCGGAACTGCATCGGTGCATATTACAGCCAACGGCAGTTACACGCTGAACCCAGGAACCTACTGCGGGGGACTCAACTTCAGCGGCGGAGGAACGTTTACGCTCAATTCCGGGCTTTACATCATCTGTGGCGGAGCCAATTGGAATGGCGTCCATGTGAATGGAACAGGTGTAACTCTGTTCTTCACACAGAAGGGGGACAATGTTTACGGGCAGTTCATAGTCACAATGGGAACATATACTCTTTCAGCTCCGGGCAACGGAGGATCTGGCATACCGAAAATTGTCGTTTTCGGAGACCGTAACTGGGTCAATACATCTGCTTCCGGACAGGATTTTCAGTTTTTGTCTGGTGTGTACACGGGCGATGGTATTTACTATACGACTCGAACGGGCATTGAGGTGTTAGGCTCCACTTTTTCTGGAACCAATTATTTCGGCTTCGACACGGATAACATGCTGATTGTCAGTTCTGCGGTTTCGCCCCTGGGTAATTATTCCTCATTCTCGGACGGAAATCCATTCCGTCCTCTCGGCGGGGTGGTGGAATGAATATCCGAGGTTTTCTAAAATTAATTCGAGAGGAGCGCGGAGTCGCATTGGTTGAGTTTGCGATCATCGCACCAGTGATGATCCTCATCCTCTCCGGAGTCGTAGATCTCGCCCTCTTCTTTCAAGCAAATATGCAGTTACAGGACCAGGCATCGGTGGGCGCCGCATTCGGAGCAATTCCCGGCAACCAGAACAACATATCGGGCATGGAATTCTGGGCAAGCTACAACCAGCAAACCAATTGGTTGTCGGTTACTTCCGGTTATCAGGCTGTTGCCACCAACATCTTTACTTGCAGCCCCGGTGGCGCATCGGTAGGCTCCGGCTCATCGTGCCTGGGCAATCCGGCTGGGACGCCCATCGAATATGTTCAAGTCAAGACTCAGGGGATCTTTAAAAATATCCTGATCTGCCCCGGCCTTCCTTCTCAAATCACACTCTACGGACAAGCCACCTATAGAGTGCCATGGTGTTCCCCATCGGCCTCCAGTTGCACTTGATCTTCGATTGGACAAAAACGCGATTTAAGTCAGGAGATGATTCAATGGCAAGATGCAGAATGTTATTGAGGTTGGGAGACGATGAAGGTTCGACGCTCATGGAAATGGCCTTTATGTTGCCGCTCTTCCTCATGCTAGTGATCGGAACAATACAAGCTTCGATTCTCCTCTACAACTATTGTGACGCGGTATATTCGGTTCGTGTAGCAGCGCGTTATGCGAGCTTGCATAGCGAAACCAGCGGAGACCCCGCCTGCCAAACAACTATTAACAGCATTGTCACGGGCAACCTACGTCTGGCAGGCTCCGGGGGAACTCCAGCCGTCCTGCTCTTATACGGCGCTGGGACGAATGGCAACTATGTTGGAGACCTTGTTGGTGTCGGAATCGTCTGGGCGAACAATCCAGTTTTAGGAGGTAGTCAGTACTATGTCTCCGCCCAGGCTTACCGCATCATCAGCCGTTAATTGAATATCTGTGCAGGGTGGCGATGCTCTGAAAGAAAACAGATTTTTATAGCCCTCTTTGCTGCAAACTCCAGTAAGCGTGAGCACCGGTGCCTTGATTCCACAGACTCGGAGGAAATCGGGCGCTGCCTTTGGTTACAATAGATGCATGACTTCGACACTCCTGGAATCCTCCCTCGATCAACTGTCCATAGACACACTGCGGTTGTTGGCCGTGGACACCGTGCAAAAGGCCAACAGCGGCCACCCCGGCGCCCCGCTAGGCTGCGCGCCAATGGCCTATCTGCTCTTTCACAAGTGGATGAAGCACAATCCGGCGAACGCCAAGTGGGCGGATCGGGACCGCTTTGTACTCTCCAATGGCCATGCCTCGGCGCTGCTCTACGGGACGCTCTTTCTCTCCGGCTACTCTGTAACGCTGGATGACCTGACGAGCTTTCGGCAGTGGGGTTCGCGCACGCCCGGACACCCGGAGCGCGGTCACCTGCCCGGCGTCGAAGTCACGACCGGGCCGCTAGGCCAGGGAATCGCCATGGCCGTGGGTATGGCGATGGCCGAGAAGCATCTGGCCGCTGTCTACAATCGCCCCGGCTTCGATGTGGTGGACCACTATACCTATGCGATGCTAGGCGACGGCGACCTGATGGAAGGCGTCTCGCATGAGGCGGCTTCACTGGCTGGAACGCTGGGGCTGGGCAAACTGATCTTCCTCTATGATGACAATTTGATCTCGCTGGATGGGCCGACCAGCCTCAGCTACACCGAGGATGCGCTGAAGCGCTTTGAAGCCTATCACTGGCATGTGCAGCGGGTCGAAGACGGCAACGATCTGGCGGCGCTATCAGCGGCGATTGCCACGGCCAAGGCCGAGACCAGCCGCCCTTCGTTCATCGCCGTGCGCACCATCATCGGCTACGGCAGTCCCAAAGCGGGTTCGAACAAGGCGCACGGCGAGCCGCTGGGCGCCGAGGCTGTGGCGGCGACCAAGAAGTTCTTTGGATTCCCGGAGGACCAGAGCTTTGTGGTGCCCGATGCGGCGCTGACCAATTGGCGCAAATCCGTCGAGGCGGGCGCGGGCCAGGAAGCAGCATGGATGCAGCTTTTTGCCGGCTATGCGGCGGCCTTCCCGGCGTTGGCGGCGGAGTTCGAGCGCACCCAGAAGGGCGCGTTGAAGGCCGGATGGGAGAAGGCAGTTCCCAGCTTCCCGGTGGACAAGCCGATCGCCACCCGTAGCGCCGGCGGCGTCATTCTGAATGCCTTGGGCGAAGCCGTGCCAGAACTCTTTGGCGGCGCGGCGGACCTGACCGCTTCCACGCGGACCATCTTTCAGCCCGGGGCAAACTTTCACGAAGATCCGGCCGGCCGCAACGTCTTCTTCGGCGTGCGCGAGTTCGGAATGTGCGCCGCGGTGAACGGGATGGCCGCGCACGGCGGGCTGATTCCCTTCGGTTCCACATTCTTTGTCTTTTCCGATTATGCCAAGCCGGCGATCCGCCTGGCGGCTCTGATGCAGGTCCATTCGCTCTTCATCTTCACCCACGACACAATTGCCCTGGGCGAGGACGGGCCGACACACCAGCCTGTCGAGCAATTGCTCGGCCTCCGTGCGGTTCCGGGGCTGACTGACTTCCGCCCCGCAGACGCGAACGAGACGGCAGCTGCATGGCGGCTGGCCGTCGAGCGTAAAGGGCCGAGCTTCTTCGCGCTCACCCGGCAGAATCTGCCCGTCCTCGACGCCGCGGCGCACGACCTCTACGCCGGCGTCAGCAAGGGCGCTTACATCTTGCAAGAGGCGGAGAATCCGCAAATAGTCTTGATCGGCGCGGGCTCTGAGGTCTGGCTCTGTCTGGAGGCGGCCAAGCTCCTCGCGGCGGAGGGGATTCATGCGCGGGTCGTCAGCTTCCCCAGTTGGAAGCTTTTCGAAGAGCAGACAGCCGAGTACAAGGCCAGCGTACTTCCCACCGGCGTCCCCAAGCTGGCCGTCGAAGCGGGCGTCTCCGTGGGCTGGTGGAAGTATGTAGGTACGGATGGCGACGTGATTGGCCTTGATCATTTTGGCGCATCCGCGCCCGGGCCGAAGGTCATGGCCGAGTTTGGCTTCAGCGCGGTGAACATCGCGACGCGGGCGAAGAAGCTGGTGAAGTAATGCAGGGACTAGGGATTAGGGACTAAGGAATAGTTGATTTGTTTCCTTCGGCTAACTGCGAGTCCCTTACTCCCTGGTCCCTAGTCCCTCAGCCCCTGAACTCCGAAGGAGTACATTTTGAAACTCGTCATCGCATCCGATCACGCCGGCTTCCCCCTGAAGGAGGAGGTTCGCGACTATCTGGGCAAGGCCGGTCATGAAGTTGTCGATCTTGGCGCTTATAGCGCAGACCTGCCCGACGATTATCCTGACTTTGCTGAAAAGGTTGGCGCTGCGCTCAAGCAGGGCGTTGCCCCGCGCGGTATTCTGATCTGCGGATCGGGTGTGGGCGTCTGCGTGGCAGCCAACAAGATTCCCGGAATTCGTGCCGGAATGTGCCACGACACGTATTCAGCGCACCAGGGGGTGGAGCATGATGATATGAATGTCTGCGTGCTGGGCGCGCGCATCATCGGCTCGGCGCTGGCCTTTGAGGTGGTGGATCGGTTTATCGCGGCGCAGTTTATCGCTGGTGAAGAGCGCTTTGCGCGGCGCTTCAAGAAAGTGCTGGCTATCGAAGCCAAGTATCAGTGCGGTGACGGTTCGGCTAATCCGGCATAATAACGTCATTAGAATTCAGATTTCGATGGTGCGACTCGGCTTCGCTGCGATGGAGTCCTTATGAAAGAGACTTGGGGCAAGGTCACAGAATTATTTCGGGAAAATCCGATCCTATGGCTGCCGCTTATCTGTGCTGATCTTTCGGCTTACAGCTTGACATGGCTTCAAGGGGCTGGGACGAAGCATATTCGTATATGGCTTCAGACAACATACTCAGCATTAGGTGGAAGTTATTACGGGGCGCCATCTTTTGGATCGTATATCCTTAAGGTTTCATTGCTAACACTGCCTCTCGTTTGGAGCAGGTTTATCCTGAATGCCTGCTTCTACGTCACAGCATTTGTCTTCACAGCAGCTCTCGCGCAAAAGAAGCTACAGCATCAAGAATTTAGCTTTCATGCTGCTTTCAATGACATCCTGGCAAGTTCACGCAGGATTCTGACGTTTACCTTGAAGTTGCTTGGAGCCTATTTGCTTGCACTGATACCTCTCGCGCTTTTGTGCGTTTTTCTTGTTATGGTTATTCTGAAATGGTCCAAACCTACGATGCCTTACATAATGCTTGCAACTCTTCCGGTTGGTATCTGCACAGCATGGTTTGTGACTCCAGGCGGGATCAAACTAATTCGACCGCCGAATTCGCCTGAAGTTTCTCTGAATATCAAGCTGCAAGGGAGAAAATTCGCTATTTGTGCTGAAATTATCTCTGTTGCTATCGGTTTCTTCTTATTTAAAGAGAGATCGTTTCTCATCTACAGCGCGGAGTTACATCATGCATTTCAACTTTGGGTACTTGACGCAATTATCTCGCTCCTGATTGCTTTGCCCTACGTGCCGCTTTACATTGCCCTGTCTTTGCTTTCGTCGGAAAGTGAAGGTGGCATTGAACTTTCGAGTGAATCAGGCATGGATGAGATTATCGCTTGATTTGAAGGTTTAGCGATTATTAGTTTCTCCCATTTAGGTCGGAAAGAAAACGTAAGTCAGGAGGCGGCAATCTTCCCTTTCGATGTGATTCTCTTTGATGTGGGCGGGGTTCTACTCACTAATGGCTGGGACAGCAGCGAGCGCGTTGCGGTGCTGGACCAATTCAGGCTGAACCACGCCGAATTTGAAGCCCGCCATATCGCCCCTTATCGCGCCTGGGAGATGGGCGCGATCCCCTTGCAAAGTTATCTGGATGCGACGGTCTTTTATCAACCCCGCAGTTTCTCTCGCGAGGAGTTCTTCGCGGCCATCTGCGCGGGGTCAAAGATACTGCCCGATGGGGCCATGGGAATCCTTGAGGAGATTGCGGCATCCGATCAGTGCATGGTGGGCGCGCTGAACAACGAGGCGCGCGAGACCAACGACTTCCGCTTCGAGAATTTCGGCCTGCGCGCAATCTTCAAAGTCGCGTTGAGTTCCTGCTATCTTGGATTGCGCAAGCCGGATGCGGCCATCTACCTCCGCGCGTTGGAGATTCTGGGCCGCCCGTCGGCGCGGATTCTGTTTATCGATGATCGTGCGGAGAATGTTGCAGGGGCTGCCGCCGCTGGAATGCAAGCGATTCTGTTTACTGGCGCGGGGCCATTGCGGCGGGAGTTAAATAAGCTTGGAGTTTTATAGAGGAGCATCTTCGCGCTTCTCGAATTTGAGCAAATCGAAAAAGCCGAAATTGAATTGACATCGACGTCGAAACGGGTATTCTCTATGTAGAAACTCTCATCCCCGAGAGGAGAACTCCTGTGAAATGTCCAAAGTGCCAATATGAAGGAATTGAGCGGTCAAAGCGCAGAGGCTTCGCCGAAAAGAGGATCTATAGCCTCTTTGGCTTCTATCCCTGGAGATGCGCGGGGTGCAACAGCCGTTTCTTTATACGAGTCCGCTACAAATTTATCAAGAGCCCGGTTCAACCGGAGGCCTGACGCAGGAGGCGCCGAGAGCCGCCCAGTCCCTCAGGATTCCAAAACCTTATCCCACAAAACCCTATAACGATCCTGGGGCATACCGGCCAACCTCTGTCTGCCAATTCAATCCTGGCTCGTAACTCTGTTCGCCTTTCCGCGCAGTCGATCTTCCTGGTAGCGATGCAGGTAGGAATCGATGGTCTCGATGCGCAGCTTAAGGGAGTTAGCTGGACGGTTCTCGTCCATGTCCTTGAAGGAGAAAAATGGCGTTCCACTGCGCTCGACTATCTGCTCGATGGCGCTGTAGATAGGTGCGTCGTGACCGCATTTGAAGCTGGAAAACTCCACCGCGACCAGGCTGGGGTGACGCGCGGTAAACTTGGCTGCCCAGAGCTTTTGATTCGAGTTGGCCGAAAAGGCGGTCTTCCAGACATCGGAGATGTCGAGTGGATGCGTGATGACTCCGGCGCGAACTTCGTCGCCAAAGAGCCGCTCTAATAAATCAGCGTCCAGCTCCGGATCCATGGGCAGCGTGCTCTGCGAGAAGACCGGATAACCGAGCCTCTGAAATTGCGCCATGATTTCGTGGTTGATACCCGGATCGTGATGATAGGGGCGCCCCAGCAGGACGATTCCTAACCGGTCTTCGGCTTCCAGTTGATCGAGAACTTCACGGGAGCGGCGGCGCAGGCCGGCTTCATAGCGCTCCAGTTCGCGGAAGCCAACAGCAACGGCGCGCTGATTCTCCTTCTCGGAAACTCCCAGCAGCGGCTCCCACGCCTGAAACATCTGGCGGGCAAAGAGCGTGCGGTGCGAGAGATTGACCAGTGGATGAACGTACTGAATGCCGCGCTGCGCAAACAGATCCGTCTCTTTGGTGTAGGCGGCTTCCACCGTCTCCGGCGTGATCGAAGCCGTCGGGCAACCGTTATTGGCGCGTGTGTTCACCAGCTTTGTCGAGAGCACATCGAACATGGGAAAGAAGATCGCGTCCAGCGGCTTGAGGGTATGCTGCCGGAAGAGAAGATTATGAAAATGGGCGATGGCGATCTTCGAGGGGAAGCAGGGATCAATGGAGCCGCGGCTGGAGCCGGAGCGATACATCTCGCTCGAGGTCACATCCGAATAGACAATGTTCTCCGCAAGCACGCCCAAGCTCTCCAGATAGGCGCTGAAGAGCGGCGCATAGGCATAAAGGCTGAGCACGCGCGGAATGCCGATGCGCAACTGATCGCGCCGCTTGCGAAGCGCAAGGCGGCGTTGAGCCGCTGCCGTCCAGGCGCGTGCGGGAAGCGGATCGGCGACGCTCTCTGGACGGCAGCTGCGCCAGACTTCCTGCGCCGCCAGTTCCACAAGATTCGGATTGGCAGCCTTGGCCACCTCCATCTGCGCGTGAACGCCGCGCATTGCTTGCACGTCTACCGCAGCGCCTTTTTCGCAGGTGGCCAGGATGATGCGCTGCTGTGCCTCATCCATCTGCACGTCGAGGAAGGTGCGCAGGCAGGCGTTCTTGCAGTAGTGGCAGCGCGTCTCTTCGTTGCAGGTGGTCGAATAACGGAGAGTGCGCACCGCGTCCAGGCCGATGAAGCTGCTTGCGCGTCCATCGCGCAGCAGGCGGATCGCTTCCAGCCCCGCGCCGATCGCTCCCGATTCGCCGCAATGGGGATGAACGGCAATCTCCGGCTCAACCCCGCTTCCGCGAAAGCTGGCGTGCAGAAAATCCACCTGCGCCTTGACGGCGGCGAGATTGTTCTGCGTGCCTCCCTGCAAGACGAAGCGTTGACCGAGCGCGGCCAGGCTGGGTACCTTGGCCACGTGCAGAAAAACATTGCGCGGCAGAACCGTGGCCAGCCCGGCCAGGATCTCATTGGCGTTCCAGCCTTGACGCTGAAAATTCACAATCTCCGATTGCAGAAAAACCGCGCAGCCGAAGCCGAAGACCGGCATCGACTGAGCGCGGAAGGCCGCTTCGGCGTACCCTTCAACCGGAACGCCAAGATCCTCCGCTGTTGCTTGCAGGAAGTAGCCGTTGCCCGCCGAGCATTGGGTATTCAGCTTGAAGTCCCGTACGCGCCCATCGCGCAGCAGGATCAGCTTGATGTCCTGCCCGCCGACATCGACAATCACCTGCGGATCGGAAAAATAATGCAGCGCCGACTGCGTGTGCGCCACGGTTTCTACCAGCGCCACGTCTGCCGCGAGAACCTGGCGGAGAATATCTTTGGCATAGCCGGTCACACCCACGCCCATCACCCGCAGTCTCGCGCCGTTCGCCTCTACCTGTGCGCGCAATGCTCCAAGAACGTCGATGGTGTCCTCGATGGGATTGCCCTTGGAGAGCTGATAGGCCTTGGCTAGGACTTCTCCGCTCGCCGTAAGCAGCACAGCCTTGGTGGATGTCGAGCCGCCGTCCAGGCCGATGAAAGCCTTAACCTGCTCGCCCGCACCGAACAACGCTGGAATAAAGACAGGGCGGCTATAGCGGGCCTTGAACGCGCTCAACTCCTCAGCCGACGTGCACAAAGCGCTCTTACCGGCAGCGGCTTTGGCGGCGCTTTGGCCCTCCGCAATGAACCGCCGCAGAGCCTCGCAGCCCAGATAATTTCCGGAATTCTTCTCCGAATCTCTTCCAACTTCAAGGGAATTTCCAAATTCCACCGCGCCCAGAGCCGCATAATACAGCGCGTTCTCCGGCGTTTGGATCAGCTCTTCAGGCGCAATTCCAGCAGGCAGTTCAACCCCACGCTCTCGCCACAACAACGGAATGTTGTGTTGCCATGCCTCGCGCATTCCCCGAATAAAAGCGTTGGGTCCACCCAGCAGGAGTACATGCGGCAAGAGGGTGTGTCCGCGCGCCAGCACCGTCAGGTTCTGCAAAACAATGGCGTCAAAGAGCGAGGCCATCAACTCTTCCGGCGGCAGCCCCTGCTTTTGCAGGCCGTTGATGTCCGTCTCCGCAAAAACGCCGCACTTGCCCGCCACCGGGTGAATGCGCACGCCCTTGTATGGCTGATCGCACAGCCGCTCCGCGGGAATCTTCAACTTGGCATTGATCTTGTCGATCACCGCTCCGGTCCCGCCCGCGCACTTGTCGTTCATTGACGTGATCTTCTGGCGGCGCGTGCTCCCCGGCTCCTCTTTGAAGAGGATGATCTTGGCATCCTGGCCGCCGAGTTCGATCACCGAGCGAACCTCTGGATGCAGCTTCTCCACCGCCAGCGCGACGGCGTTTACCTCCTGCACAAAGCGCGCGCCGATCAAAGCCCCAAGTGCGCCGCCGCCTGAGCCAGTAATGAAGACGCGGCAGTTCCCTGCTCCGATGCCCGCTTCGCTCTCCATCCTGTCCAGGAATTCCAGCAGTTTATCCGCTTGCCGCGTATCGTGGCGCTGATAATCCTGCCACAGAATGCGCCCACCTTCGGCCTCCACGACCAGCGCCTTGACGGTCGTCGAGCCGATGTCCAGGCCAACCATGAAACGTGGTCCCTGCAGATGCGCGGGTTGGGCAATTAAATCCAAGATCATCTCCCGCTCACCGCTCGCCCGACAGCCGTGCCAGCCGCGCTTTGCCATCGATCAACTGACTGACGTGCAGGACAAAATTCGCCGCCACTCCGGCCACGCCGCGTCGCCGCGGAATCGGATAAAACGGGCTGCGCAGCGCCCGATGCCGAGCCGCAAACTCTTTGATCTCATCCCCCGATTTCCCCGTCGCCGCGAGCGCTTCTTCAAACTCCTCCCGCGCCTTCAGCCGCGCCTCGCCCAGCGCCATCTGCACCCGGCTCTGCGCATTCAGCCCGCCCTCGCCCGATGTCTCCACCGGCAGAAAGATCATCTTCGGAAAGCGCGCCACCACCACCGACTGCACCCCGTCCGATTGCGAGCTGGGCATGCACCCGAAAGGCTTCAGCGCCAGCACCATATGGCAAAGCCCCTTGCTGGTGTAATACACATTTTTGCCCACCTCCAGATGGCCCTCACCGCCGCGCGCCAGCGAGTGATAAAAAGGATGCGCCATCCGCGCCAGCTCCGGCTGCGAAAGCAGTTGCGGCGTAATCCCGCCCATATGCCGAATCGTCCGCGCAAAAAGATAACTCCACAGCCCCTCGCTCAACCGCAGCAGCGACGTCTTGCGCCGAAACTTCCACGCGTTGGCCAGCCGCTTCTTCGCCTGCCACCAGAGCGCGCCGGGGTACGGATCGTCCAGCCCTTTGCGCGCCTCCAAACTTGTCCGCGATTGATGCAGCAAGTAGCTGATCCATCCGGCAATCGAATCAATATGAACCTGCGCGCCCTCCTGCTCCAGAAAGGCAAACATATTAAAGTTGCCGTCGCCCTCCGTCAATTGCGCCCAGAACTCGCCGACAATCTTCACCACCGGCTTCACCCGCGTATGATCCACCTCGACTTCGCCCAGTCTCTGCCGCGCGCGGTGCATCTCGCCTGCAAACTCCTTGCTATAAATATGGTCGAGTATCTTGCCCGTGCCGTTCAAAATTCCATGCAGCTTTTTGCGCCGGCTCAGCGGCCCTGCAATCCACCGTGGCGCGCGTTCCTGCAATTCAAATTTCTTGCGCCTTTCCAGAAAGCTGCCCAACTGCTCCACCACCTCTTCCACGGCCTGGTCCGTGCTTCCCGGCACCAGCTCGTACGGGCGGATGCGATAACTCATATCGTTGATCACATCGCCCAGGTTCAACATATTCAGCGCGCCCATGTTGAAGTCGAGCGAAAAGTGCAGGCCTGGATTGTCTTTCGCCGCCTTGATCGCCTGCTCGGCCTGGTAAAGCACAATGCGGAAGTTGCCGAAGCCGGCATTCTCCAGCGCTAGCCTGTACTCCGACTCGTACATGCCAAAGCGGCAGGGACCGCACGACCCGGCGGAGAAAAAGATATATTTCTCGACGATCTCAGCGCGCGAAAGGCCCTTTTCCTCCTCCGCGCGCAGGAATTTAATCAAATTACCAACCGTAAAATACGTCGGATTACATTGCCCGTTGTTGCCGTACTCTCGTCCAAAGGTAAACGCCGCCACGTCCGGCGTCGGCAACACCAGGCAGCGATAGCCCGCCCCGCGCAGAATCGCGCCGATAAACCGCTCATGCTTCCATGTAAAGCCGCCAAAGAGGATGGTCACGCGGTCGCGTTCCTCGGCGGTGAATGGGCGCTCGTGCGGCCGATGAAAATGCTCAATCTTCTTGCGCGCCCCAATCTCCACCAGCTGCTCTTGCGGCCCATGGGCGCAATGCCCGTCTGCCTCACAGATCGTACTGGCGGCGCTGCTGGAATCGAGTCGCATGAGTGCGAAGCCTCTTCAAGGTGGAGACGAGGTGCGCGGGAGCAGCTGCGCAGTTGCCGGGGGAGCGGCAATGCCCTACCTTTGAGATGGGTCCTCTCCTCCAGTGTAAGGCACCTGGTCCCGGAATCTTCTGGTCAAACTCTAAGCTTCTGCGGGATCACAGTTGGTGATTTGGATCACAATACTCTCATTCGCCGGGTTGAGAGAATCACCCCAGTTGCAAGGATGCGCAAATGCTGCCGCCAGATTGCTGGATCATCGAGAACTCTACCTACCGCTCCTGCCCGCATCCGGCGCAAGAGTTCCCCTTCGCTGTCTCCCTGCACAATCACTCCCAGCACTCCATCGAGAACATGGCCTTTCTCAACGAGGTGGTCAAGCTGGGCTTCATGCGCCCGTGGCGCGGCATTCTTCAATTAGCCTTTGGTCTCGCGGCGATTCAAAACCTGAATTATGCCGACATCTTTTATCGCTCCCCGCTCACCGTCGAGGATGTCTTCACCACTGAGTCGTCCAGCGCTACGGCGCTTGGCTTTCACGGCGTTCATCTTGGAATCACCGACCACGACGAGGTCAGCGGCAGCGTCGAACTCGCGCGCCTTCATCCGGAAGAAGCCCACCGCAATCCGCTTGGCGAAGAGATTTCCATCCGCTTCGATGACTACCTGTTTCATCTCGGTGTAACTGGGCTACCCGCCGCTGGCATCGAACAACTCCACGCCGATCTGCAAGCCGCAGCCAAAGAAAATCGCATCGACGACCTCTTCGAAATGCTGCGGGCAACTGATGCGCTGGTCGTCTTCAATCATCCGCTGGTTCCATGGGGCAAAGACCATGGCCGCAAGATTCCCGCCGAGGAGTTGCTGACGCAGTACGGCTGGGCGATTCATGCGCTGGAGTACAACGGCATGAGGAGCCGCGAGGAAAACGACCGCGTGCTGGCGCTCGCAGAGCACGCCCGCAAGCCGGTCATCGGCGGCGGTGACAGCCACCTGCTGCTGGCCAGTTCCGTCCTCGCGCTCACCCACGCGGCCACCTTCGCCGAGTTTGCCGCCGAGGTCAAAGACGGCCACGGCACGGCGCTGCTTACGCCCACCTTCTTTGCTCCGCTCGGCTGGAAGCTCTTTCTACGCGTGCTTTATTTCATCGCCCACTACCGCCGCATTGGCCACTTTCGCGGTGAGCCAGTAAGCGAGTTGCTTGCAGGACGAACCGTGCTACTTGACCCCGTCGGCTGGGCCGCGCGCGGATTTCTAGATTTGACCTCAGCGCTCGGATTGGTGCGTTAATGCAGAGAAATCCAAATCATTGATAATTAGAGCTAATAACTCCGAAAATACCGAAAAGAAACCAATGCTTCAAAGCGATACAAACCTGCCTGCATACGTTACTTCGGTCCATGGCGCGCCCGTCTTTTTTGTCGTAAAGTAACGCCATGTATCTTGACTTGCAAGATGTGCGCAGAGCCTTCGGCGAAGACGAATTCTTCCCCTTCTTCCAGCCATTAGTGGAACTGAACAGCCGCCAATTGACCGGCTTTGAAGCGCTGGCCCGCTGGAATCATGCGCGCCTCGGCGCTCTCTCGCCGGACGCATTCATTCCCATTGTGCAGAAGTGCGGATACATCAATACGCTGACGCACAAGCTGCTCAACAAGATCTTCGCTATCACTCCGTTGCTCTCCGGTTCGCTGCGCTTGTCCATCAACCTCTCTCCGCAGCAACTGATGGATGAGACATTGCCCCACCAGATTGCCTCCGTCGCCCAAAGGGGAGGCTTCCTGCTGGATCGTCTGACCATCGAGATGACGCAGAATGTATTGCTGGACGATCTGAAATCGGCGCAAGCAGTGGTGGGAGAGATGAAGTCGATGAACTGCCGTCTGGCGCTGGATAACTTCGGCACCGGCCACTCCAGCCTCTTTCACCTGATGGCATTGCCCTTCGATGAACTCAAGATCGACCGTAGCTTCGTCCATGCAATTGACCATAACCAGGACAGCCGGAAGATCGTCGCGGCGCTCATCAATCTGGCCAAAAGCTTGGGCATGACGACCGTGGCGCAAGGCGTGGAAACCGAGGTGCAGGCCGGCATCATGAACGATCTGGGCTGCGAACTGGGGCAGGGTTGGCTCTTTGGCAGGCCTACCGCTGCCGAGGAAGTTCCGCGCACCATCGCCGATGCGGCCACCCATCAGGATGAACTCCTATGCGAAACAGTCTGATTACTGTTCTTTAGTCCACATTGTGCTTATTCGCTGTATTCTTCTGCCCCATCCGCGCCACGCTGAACTGCGCTCCGGCAAAGAGGATCAGCCCGGAGACATAGGCCCAGAAGAGCAGACCGACGGAAACAAAGAACGGCCCATAAAGCGCTCTCAGATCCAGATGAGGCAGCACAAGCACAAAAATATAGCGCGCCACCAGCCAGATCACTCCCGTATAGACTGACGTGTGCAGCACCGACCGCCAGGGAACCTTCCGATTGGGCAGAAGCCAGTAGATGGAAAAGAAGAAAAGGATCGAAGCTACGCCAGTGGTTGCCGTCAGCACGATGAACTCGCTTCCCGCAAGAGTGAAGTTGAGAACAACATCAATAAAGTGGATATTTGTCTGGTGATCGAAGAAAAGCTGCAAGATACCGCGGGCTACGGCATTCAGAAGAATGCTGCTCATCCCCAGAATCACCATCAAAATTGCCAAACCAAAGGCGATCACCTGGTTCTGAAGATAGTTGCGGCTTTTGGTTACGCCCCATGCTTGATTCAGCGCAACTTCAAGCGGAAGAAAAATGCCGGTGCAGGCAATCAGAATCATGAGCAGGGAGAAGAACTGTACTCCCTGGCCTGCGGCTGTGCCATACAGTTGAATGGCTATCCAGTTTTTTTCGTCAGTCACGGAAGGGAGAAAGTAATTCACCATGTCGGTGACTACTCCTCGCATCATCGTCGAGTGAAAGACTGAGCGGCAGAGCGTATAGAGCAGCACCGTAAAGGGAATGAACGACAAAATTGCGTTGGCCGCCACGCTAAAAGCAAAGGTATGCACCTCGCTATCCAGCAGGTAACTCAGCAGCGCCTTGCCGTCGGCGCGCCAGCGATACCACTTGGATTTCGTGGGTTCCGTGGTTTCAACTACTCCAGCAGCTTCCAGCGCACTCTCGCGCGGCATTTCCGTACCTGAGACTTCTGTCACTCCAACATCCCCTCCAGAGCAAAAAACTCTTCCAAAATAATGTGGTGAGGCTTCTATTGATAGGATAGCGCTCGACACCGGCTGGCGTATTGAACCTTCACTTCAATTCCCCGATCTTCTCCAAAGCCCACAATGCCGCCGCGCGCAACCCCTCGTCCGCGGCGTCGGCCCAGCGTGCAAGCTTGGGAGCGAACCGGCTCAGCCCGCTATTGCCCATCGCGATGGCCACATTCCGCCGTAAGCTCCAAAATCCAGCGCGGCGCACCGGCGAGCCGTTGAACATGCTCTCGAACGCGCCCTCGCCCATCCCCGCAAGAAGCTCCAGCGCCGGATTTACCAGCTCCGGGCGAGCCTCCAGTTCCGTATCCATGCCGATCAGAGCCTTGCGGTTCCATGGACAGACATCCTGGCAAATGTCGCAGCCGAAGATCTGCCGCCCCATCCCTTCAACCAGTTCGGTCGCGATCGGCCCACGATGCTCAATGGTCAGGTAGGCGATGCAGCGCCTGGCATCCATCTGGTAGGGCGCAATCAGTGCGCCGGTCGGGCAGGCATCCAGGCAGCGGCGGCAGCTTCCACAGCGGTCCGGCTGGAGCGTGGCCGGTGTCACCTCACTCATTTCCAGCGAGGTCAGCAGCACAGCTAGAAATCCAAACGAACCATTCCGGGGATGGATCAAGCATGTGTTCTTCCCGGTCCAGCCCAGACCGGCCGCCTCTGCCAAGGCCCGCTCTACCACTGGTCCGGTGTCCACGAAGGCGCGTGCCTCAAAAGCGCCCAGCTCCGCATGGAGCCGCGCCTCCACGGCCTTCATCCGCTTCAGCAGAACCTTGTGATAGTCGCTCGGATGCCGCTGGCCGTTTGCATCCAACCGGCTCGACCAGGCATAGCGCGCAATCCAGCCTGCCTCGGCGGGAGCCGGATCGATCGAGTGCGGCTGCGCGCTGTTATAACTCGCCCAGCAGACCAGAACCGAACGCGCCCACGGAAAAGGAATCTCCGCCCCTGAACGCAGCAACCGATCGCGGTCATCCCGCCGCTCCAGGTAGCGCATGGTTCCCGCGCGGCCCTCGCGCACCCACCGCTCAAAGCGCATTGCGTCCCGTTTCTGGTTGGCGTGTGGCAGAGCAACCAGCCCGGCCTCGGCAAATCCAGACTCCAGTGCTACGGCGCGCGCCCGCTCGCTGCTCAGGCCGAGGGGGCCGGCTGAGGCGGCGGGATGATTTTCTGTCGATTGGATGGGCGTACTGCTCAACTCGCTCTTCTCTCTTTCGAGAATAGGCCTGCCGAGGCTAAAAGCGAAAATTGATGCCTCAGCCCCGGATGGAAAGGGCCTTGCGGAGAACAGTGAGTTTGGCGTTCGTCTTGGGAGTGCTCTTCAAATTCTCAAAGAAAGCCTGAAAGAGTGCCGTAAAAATCGCAAAGAAGAATCCCAGAATAGTAGCTCCAATGACGATCAGCCCGCGCCGGGGAGAGGAACGCCGGTCGGGAGCAATCGCCGGATCAACGACCTGAATCACCGCGCCCTGCTTGGCCTCGTCGAGCTTGGCGGCCTCGAACTGCCGCGCCAGAATCTCAAATATCGTCTCGTAGTACTTTACGTCGCGCATCTTGCGAATGGTTTCAAGGCTGGCCTCGGGAACCATGCCCTTGGGAATAATGAATCCGGCGCTGCCGCTGTCCTCCGAGCCGCCCAGCTTGGCCAATTGCGCGCGCATGCCGTCCAGCTCCCGCCGCGACTGCACCAGTTGCGCATTTTCCCCGGTGGCATAGGTTTCCATTCCCTGAATCTGCACCTCCTTGGTTGCAATCTGCGCACGCAGTATCGCGGCCGAGTCGATCAGTGCCTTCGCCTGACTATTCACTTCAATCATTCCTGTGGACTGCTCCGTCTGCTTCATTGCCTCTTCGGCATCCGCCAGCTTGTTCTTCGCCAGCTCCAGTTCCTGCTCGAAGAAGAGCCTGCGCTGCGAGGCCTCCGTGATGGCCAGACGCTGAGAAAGGCTGCGAAACTGATCTACATAACCATTCGCCAGTTGCGCGGCGCGCTGCGGATCACGGTCCTCGATAATGATATGAATCTCTCCGTCCTTGCCGCTGCCATCGATACTCGTATGTTTCTGAAGAACTTTACGCGCATCCGAGAGGTGGCTCTTGTGGTACTCGCCCATCAGGTTGAAGTGCTGCACCATCGCATCCTCGACGGTGCGGCTGGTCAGCATGCCGACATACAGATCGTTGGGGTTCTTGAGGCTAAGTCCACTGCCGCCGGCCAGTGCTGCCATACCACCCAGATTGCCTAGCTGTGCCGACAAAGCCGCGGCCATCGAAGAAGGCTGTTGCGGGGTCAGGATCGTTGCTGTTGCTGAATAGCGCGTCGGCAGAACAAAAGAGATCACCACCGCGAGCAGAGCAAATGCCGCGGTGACTTTGAAGATGAAGCGCTTCCGCTCCGCCAGGACGATCAGCATATCGAACAGAGAGATCACTCCCTCTTGTGCGTTGGGCGCTGCGCCGTCTGCTTCGGATTGAAAGCCAGCCGTCTCGTTCATTTCGAATTGCATTGTTTCAGTCGTCATCGGTTCCCGTCGTGATGGAAGCTAGGGCATCTCCTGGCCTGACATGCTGCAAGGATGCGCGCCAGATACGCTGCTATTTCAGTATGCTCAACGCCGCGGCGCCCAGCGCAAACTGCGAGAACATCTGCGACCAGTCAACTACGCTGCGCATCGCGGAGGGCTTGAATACCTTCTCCGGAACCACAATCGTATCGCCGGGATTGATGCGCAGGTTGTTGAAATTCCCGCCGCTCCAAATCGTATTTCCCTTGTCTTGACTGACTACCTCCCCGTCGGCGCGGATGATGAACATATGCCCGCGGTCGGCATCCCGATCCTCACCGCCGGCCTCTCTGAGGTAGCTGCCTGCTTTTTGTCCTGGCGCGTAGAGAAATGAATTCTGATCATAGACCGCGCCGACAACATTGACCGTACTCGGAACAGAAGGAACAACAAAGCGGTCTCCATCTTCCAATGCAATGTTGGGAAGACTCTCTGCGCCCCTGCTCTCGGGCGAAAATCTTAGAACGATGCGTCCCGTGGCGCGCATCTGCCGCAGACCGTTCAATATCTCCCGCTCGCTGTTCTGAGCCGCCGCGGCGCTCGCCATGTCCTGCGCGGAACTGACCGAGGACGATGTCAAAGCAAGGCTGCCTCGCTGCAGTCTCACGCTCAGACTCCGTACATATTCATCCATGCGCGCTTGCTGCATCGCTCGCGTTGACTCGCGCGTATATTCGGAGCCGTAAAGATAGGCATCATGGGTCAGACCGCCCGCGCGCTCCACCAAATCATGCAGTGTCTCTCCTGGCCGAACCGTATACACTCCGGCGTGCTCAAACTCGCCGTCCAGCGTAACCATCTTTGTCTGCTGTGCAATTGGAACCCGTATATCCGCCTCTGAAAAAATGGAAATCACATCTCCGGGCTGCAATTCCAAATCCTGCGACGTATCATGCTGCAGCACAAGCTTTCCCAGATCAAAGGGGATTAAAGTGCTCTTCAGAGACTCTGCTTCGAGCCGCTCGATGACGGCATATCCCCAGTCAATCTCCGGCGCCAGCGCGCGGACCTCGGTGTGTTGCACCGGAAGGGGAACTCGATTGGTGGATGCCTGCGTGGCGGCCAGCGAATTACCGCCAGAGCTTTGATCGCGTTGCGCCGCCCCCAGTTGGCTCGGCGCGTCCGCATTTTCAGGAGCAGGAAAACCCAATTGCGCCCTCTTCCACCAATAATTTCGCGTAATCAGTGACTCTCTGTCTGGAATCAAATCGCTCAGGCGCATGCCGGGATGCCATGCAAAGCGTCCAGGATTCGCAGTATTTCCCCGCAGAATCACAGTCCGGCGATAAACAGGCACAATTGAATAAACCCGCACCAGGTCTCCGTCGGCAAGGGTGGTTGCCAGGCCGACAGCATCCGAGGCAACCTCCATGGCGTGACGCTCGCGATGATTGTCAATGCGCTCGATGGAAAAGCGCGCGTTCGAAGCTGTCGAAGAAACGCCTCCCGCATCGGCCAGAAGGCCTGACAACGATTCATTGCTCCGCAGTTCATAGACCGCGGGATTGTGCACGCTGCCAATCACGGCAACCTGCGCCTCGGCGGCGGGTATAAAAAGCACATCCTCGGATTGAAGCTTCACATCTTTGGATTTGTCTCCATGAATCAGCAAATCGTAAAGATCGAAATCCGTAACCAGCAAGCCGCCGCGGTGCACTTGGATATGCCGCATCGAGCCTTGCGCGGCTGGGCCGCCGCTGGCAAAAAGCGCATCGACTAGCGTGCTGAGCGAGCTGATGGTGTAAACGCCGGGGCGGCGTGCCTGCCCGGTCACATAGACCTGGATGGAGTGAATCTGACCCACATCCGCGGTAAGGTCAAAATTGTGGTACACCCGTCCGATTGCGCTACGAAGATGCGCATCCAAATCCGAAAAAGGCATATTTGCCACATGCACCGGTCCGACTTGTGGAAGGAATATCTCGCCGGAACGATCCACTCGCACATTGATCTGAAAATTGACCTGTCCCCAGGCACGAATGCGCAGTTCGTCGCCCGGTCCGATCCGATAATCAAGCGGAATCGGAGTCAGGTCAAGGGGCGCAAATGTGGAGGGAACACTCGCGAACAGGCTTGCTCCAAAAACAGGCAGAATCCGGCCGGTGGTCGATCCGACAAACAGTTGAAATTCAGTGGACGGTTCCGGCGGCTGTGTCTGCGGAGACTGGCTGCGTAAAGCAGCTTGCCGTGAAATTGGATCAATATCGGTGTAATTGGAATTTCGGGGAGAATTAACGCTTTCGACCGGCGGCAAGTTATGCGTCGGATTACTCAGTGACGAACCGGTTTCCTCATGAGTTTGACTGGAGTTGTTCAATTCGCCGCCCTGGGCAGGTAACTGCGCGAAAAGCGATGTGCACGGCGACAGAACAGTAAGAAAAATTCCAAGTTGAATGGGTATGCGAATCCGCATCGCGGTCCGGCGGATGCGGAAGAAGTCATGCACAAGCGTGAATACTGTTGGATGCGCCATGGAAACCATATGGCCGGAGAATAGCACGATTTGTATACATAGGCGCCCTCGTGAATCAGTCTACTTTTTAAATTAAATCTACGTACCTGGCTCTCTCTCTTGCCAAACCTGCTTCGGCTTCGTAAGCCTTGAAAACTTCAAATGGTCCGCGAAAATGGCAAGCAAAAAATAGGGAAGGTGTGAAAAATCAAAGAATGAGTGAAATAAACAAGATAGGAATGATTAATGTGTATTCCATCAAACGAATTTCAATCAGGCATGGGCCAGGAATCCATATGAAACGTTCCTGGAAACCGCGCATGCAGGGATGTGTTTCGTTTGTATCCCACAACGGGAATGGTCCATTATGGTACCCCCCTCAAATAATATTTTCATCCCACACTAAAGCGTGCCGGTACTTTTACGATGGATCGCTCAATTCAAGCCGGTTTCGCAGCGGATCCGGTAACTGCGCCTCGCCACGCCGTTCCAAATTGCTACCGCATCTCTTCTGAATCCCATATAGCTACAAGAAGACACTTGTCCGAAGAGATTGTCTCTCCAGTCAGCTTCATTCAATGCAAAATGATCCTGTGCATCAAAACTGATCTCGATTTCGGGGGTTGATTTGCGGTAATGGCATGGATGAGTGAAAGCAATTTGTTGCTTTGGATTCATAAGTTACGGCGCTTGCATATTTGTCTTTTCTAATATCAGATCGAAAAGGCAGAAAGTGCAAACAATTCGCAAAGCTCAAGAAAGAATTCGATCTTTTCCTTTCATGAATTTCACAACGCAGTCGATGGATTCACCTAAGAGGGGTTCATTTGAGCGCCAATTCGCTTGTTACTGCAACCTACGATGACCGGGCTGTAAGTCGCACTGTTGATTTCTCCTCGTATGATGGCGGAGATCTTCCAGGGGTTCTGCCGCCGACTCCAATCGCTGGATCAAAAGACCATTCACAGCCCTTTCTTGTTGTAAGGCATCTCAGTCCATGGTCTCGGTCCAGGAGGAAGCGAATCTTTGACTGTGCCTGTGTTCTACCGGCGCTGCCGCTTTTGCTTCCGTTTATGTTGGCGATATCGCTGGCGGTGCGGATGACCTCCTCCGGCCCCGCGCTCTTCCGGCAAAAGAGGATGGGGCTTCATGGGCGCGCCTTTACCATACTGAAATTCAGAACCATGCTGTTGGCCACGGACAAAGCCCATCACGCGGTAACCACGGCCGGCAACCAGCGTTTCACTCCGATCGGATCTTTTCTGCGTCGATGGAAGCTCGACGAACTTCCCCAATTACTCAATGTGCTTTGGGGAGATATGAGCTTGGTGGGTCCGCGCCCCAAGATGCCCGAACATGTAATCTCCGATCTACCCTGCCGCCCGGGAATCACCGGGGCGGCAACCATCGCTTTTGCGCGCGAGGAGTCGGTGCTGGATCGCGTTCCCCGGCATCATTTGGACGCTTACTATTACTCCGTCGTTCTTCCGGCAAAGCGCCATTTGGACGCGAAGTATATGGCTCACGCCACCTTCTTTTCCGATTTGAAAATCATTATTGACAGTGTTCTGCGCCGCTGGGATAACTCAATTATGGAAAGCTTGCTCTATGGAGCGTTCAAACCGGAAGACAGAGGAATAGTTTCGCGGATGCCGGGTGCGGAAGTCGCTTTGAATCGCGCTGCGCGCAAGATGCCCGGCATGGAGCGCCCTGTCTCCGCTGAACAGGGCGCCAGTATGCTTTAGAAAACAATTAAAGTCAGGCGAGAACGAAAATTGTTTAAATTTCTCGCGACTTCCCTGCGTGAATGCAATAAAAAACAGCTTTCTAGCACGGGCAGAATCAGCATCAACAAGGGAAGGGATTGACTCCCTTGAATCAATTTTTAATCGCGTTACTTTTTTGCCTCCAGAAAGAGAAGCCTCTGGCGCGCTTGCCACTCCTGATTGGGATATTTTCCCGCCGCCGCATCCAGGAAATGATGATAATAAGTCGCAGCAGCCGTCTTCTGGTGCAGAGTGTCATACGCCGTCGCCCAGAGAAAGTAAGTGGACGGGATTTCAGGAAGATATTTTGACCGCATGGTAAGTGCATGGAGCGTTATCTCCGGCCGGTTGGTGCGCGAGGCGGCAAAGGCCAAACCGCTCCAGCCGTCCGCGTTGGCCGCATCCAGCCGCGTGGCTTTGTCGAAGGCAACAAATGCCTCTGCGAATTCTTTCTGGCGGGTAAGATCCTGCCCGTGAGCCACCAACAGATCCGAGTCATTGGGATTGATTGCCAGCAGAAAGCCATAAAGCTTGTCCGCTTCTGCGAACTCTCCCGCATCATCCAACACCTCGGCCAGCATCCGTGTAATCGCCGGGTCCTTGGGGTGGGCGGTATGGAGCTTCTGCAGCAGCGGCAGTGCCTCTGCTTTGTCTTCAGCGGCCAGCACCGTGGCCAGTTGTGCGGTTAAAGCTTCATCCTCTGGAGCGAGCTCCAGCGCGCCGCGCAGCAGCGTTTCCGCCTCGGGAAATTTCTTACGGGCAATCAAGAGATGGGCCAATCCAGCGTCGGCCGGCGCTGACTTTGGATCCGCGGCCAGAATACGTCGGTAAGCTGCCTCGGCGGCATCGGGCTGGCCGGTTTTGTCGGCCAGTTCCGCAGCCAGCAGCGTATCCGCGGGCGTCTCCGGTGAGAGCTTCAGCGCCTCCAACAGGTCGATCGATGCCTGGGCTGGATTGCCTTCACGGTCGATCTGCGCCAACGCGCGCCATGCCCGCGCTTTGGCTGCCGCTCCCGCCGGGCCTGGATCAAGCTGAGTCGCGGCCGCCAGTTCCGGGCGGGCATCGTCCAGCTTGCCTTGCCGGGCCAGCAGCAGCCCCAATTCGATATGCGCTTCAAAGGAAGATGGATTTGCCTCCAAGGCGCGCCGGTAGAGCCCGGCTGCATCTTCAAGGTGGTTCTGTGCGTCCGCCACGTAGGCTGCGTCAAAGAGCGCCCGCGCATCGGTTGGATTTGCGGCCAGCCACGGAGTCAGCTTGGCCTGGGCTGCGCTCCAGTTGGAGCTTGCAATGGCAGCCTCCGCCTCGACGACCTCACGAGAGAGCGGCTGGTCGGCTTCGCTGGCCTTCGCAGGCGTTTGGCTGAGACCAGCTGTCAGGCTGAAGATGGAAACCAAAAGCAATACGTAAAGATTCGAGCGCGGCACGGAATTCCTCAATCTCTAGTTTACCTGTGCCAAACTGTCTGATCGACCGGAAGAGTTATGTGCCTTCCTGATCTCCGTTCGAGAGTTGCGACTGTGGTGTTTTATGCTTTCCCCTCAAGCCCCTTTTGTGGCACACGTACAGATTTGGGAAATATAGTGTCCAAGAATCGCAAAACCTAAGCTAGTATTGGATATTTCATTCGGGAGCCGGTGTCCAAAGGTGTCCAGAATGAATTTGACACCTAAGCAAAGGCGCGATAGAAAGGGAAACATGTTTGAAAAAGACGGTAAGTTTTATGCGGATTGGAGAGATAAAGAGGGCCGAAGAATCCGCAAATCGTTTGGATCGGTTCGAGCTGCATTGGCGTATGAAGAAGAGATGCGGTCAATTGCTCACCCAAAAAAGATGACGTTGGGCAAACTATCGCCGCGATACTCAACGCCGAAGTCGAGCGGTGGAAGAAAAATCGACGTGACGCAACAATCGCAGCGGCCAAAATCCTCATCACGGTTGCAGGTAGTGTCAAGCCGGGTCGTCTCGTCAAAGCAAACATTATCGAAGCGGTCTATATCCTTGAAAGCAAAGGATATGCAACATCGACAAAAAACGATGTAGCACGAGGATTAAGACGAATTTTATTGGACCTATGGGAATACCATGGTGCGCCAAAATTGAACGAATGTGTGCCTCGGTACAAAGCTTCAAGGCCCCGCAATGTAACAGCAAGTCGAGAGGAAATTTGGCAGATTCTTTCTGAGGTAAAACTCAGTGTAAAGCTTTGGTTGCTATTTTGTTCCGATATGGCTTTACGATCAGGAACAGCAAACAGAATCTCTGGCGAAAACTATGATCGGCAAAGAGGCGTAATTCGTTTCGTTTCAAAGGGTGAATCGAAACAAACAATGCCTGTAACTGAGGAAATCGCCAAAATTCTTGAGCCTTTGGATGACCGATCAAAGGTACCCTATGTCTGGCAGATCAGGGCAAAAGAGCATAGGCAAGGGCGCTGGCCGGAAGTTTATGATCCAAAACTTTTGAGAAAAGAACTCCGAGAAACAATCAAAAAGTTGGGAATAAAGCGAATCATACCGCATGATCTCAGACGAACAACGGCAGTTGCAGTACTTGAAGGAACGGGAGATATTCGAGAAGTTCAATCGGTGTTGGGGCACAGCGATTTGAAAACAACGTTATGGTACTTGGATCATGATGCAGTAAAAGTGACAAGAAGCACGCTAGAAAAAGCAAAACTGCCCTTCATCGCCTGGAGAAAGGAAAAATCCGCATGAACTTCATTAGCACAATCCACGCGGTCGCCATGAAGACGCCGGTCAAGCAGTCGGCCATTCGCACGGCCATGAACAAAGCACTCACTGCGTACACGGATCGCTGTCAGCGCGCGCTCGGTGGCGGCTATTCAGAAAAGCAGAAAAGCGACTGCATCGCCAACGCCAAAATCATGTACCGCCTGGCGCTGCCGCCGCTGGGCACGTATGAGGAAATCCACGCGTACATCGCATGCGTTGCCCAAGGTGTCGCGCTCGGAATCTTCTCCGGGCGTGACGGTTCGCAGCTCCTCTACGCCGCGCAAGTTGCCCTAAGCGTGGTGCAACTTCAACGAAAGGATGAAGCGTGCAAGCCCAAAGAAAAAGCAGCGTAACGGAAATCGCTTGGCAGGGATATTACCGGATCGAATGCTGCCCAAGCTGCGGCGGGCCGCATGAAGGCCGGTATCGGTACGGGCTGGAAATCAATCACTTTGAAAGGAAAGGTTCATGCAAACAAAAGCCATTGCCCCCAAAATCAGAGAAGGAAAAATCATCTTCTACAAGTGCCCGGTCTGTGGAAGAAAGCATCATGATGATCCTGAGTTTGGGATGTTCTGCTGTGCCTCCTGCCTCCAGACCGTGATCAGGCCCCTCATAGTCTCCGTGGTGGCGGCGGTGAAGCAATGACCACCCCCCCACCCCCCCACCCCCCTGTACGCGTCACCGGGCAACCGCCGTATCTGGCCGGGCTGGCAGAATTGCTCGTTGGCGCGGCTGAGGATCTCTGGGACGCGGCAACACTGGACGATTCCGCGCAAATGTATGAAGACGCGCGGCGCGCCGCGTCTCGCGTGCTGGCAGCGTGCCCACTTGACTGATTCCCATTTTGGGAATACGCTGAGACGGTGAGCTAAAACGCTTGTTTCGCGTAGATCATGGAAGCGGGGCGTAAGGCTAACGCCCCGCATTTTTTATGACCTTTGAACGGCTGCATGAGAATCTTCGAGTGGTGGCAAACCGGCGCGTGCAAGCCGGAACACTCTCCGGAAAGCTCCTAGCCGTCAAGCTCAACCTGGGACAATCCCACGTCTCCAATTTCCTCCATGGCCGCCGTCGCCTCTCGCTCGAATCCATGTCGCGCTTGACCTTCGTCCTGGGCTTCTCAGTAGAGGTCGTGCCGATAGACGGCCAAAGGGACAAACAACCCCCCCACCCCCTCCGTACACTGGTGAAAGCATGAACAACCTCGAAGAGTCCACGAAGCAATCCAGAGAGGCGCGCTGGGCCACCATAGGCCGCGCCATAGCCGATGGCAGCAACCGAGAGAAGTGGATGCAAGAAGCGGCCATTCTGCGCCGTCAGGAACAGGACAGCGCAGACCGCCAGACGCAATTCAGCGCGCTCGCTCGCCAGATCGGCGACGCATTGCGCGCCGGCCGTGACTGCGGCCCGCTCCTCGATCTGCTCTGTGACCTGCGCCATCAGGAACTCGGATGAGCGTGCCGGCCTGGAAGAAATCTCAGCTCCCGCAGTCAAAACCACAGCCTCTGCGCAAGGATGCAGCTCTGACGCCAGAGCAGGGGAAGCAACTCACCGAGCTGCTTCAGCAGACCAGCAAAGTGCATAAAAGACTATAGATAAACCCCGCTAAAAGACTGTAGATAAAGAACTATAGATACAACCCGTCTCGATAAAAATCTAGATAAAAAAAGACTATACAAGGTGGCGCGGCCTTCTGGTCAGCGTCGCATCGCGCCAAAGTGCGGCGCGGCGCGTCGCTGAGGCCGCGCGGCTGGTCTCCCGCTCCGGCGCAACCTGCCGCGCGCCAGATGGCGGCGCGCGTCAACGCTCGCGCTGGCAGTCGGCTATGCCGTCTGCCAACCGGCGCATCACTGAGCGCCTCCGCTCCCCTCCGGGGGCGCGCGCCCCTCCGCGCGGGCACGCTCGTCCGCCCGGCTCCGCCGTGCTCCTTCGCTCTTCGCTTCGCTCGGCCCGGCCCCGCGCGCGCCGCGTCGCTGCGCTCCGCGCTTCGGGCGCAAAAACTGCGCGCCCTCCGCCCCTTCGTAAAAGACGATAAAAAGTCACGGCTCCGCCGTAGCCGCTGAAGCGGCGGGCCTAAGCGGCGCCGGTCAGCCTGGTGGACGTTTGCGCGTTCTGGTTCATGGTGTCGCGCCTTGTCAAGGGCGCTCCGCGTGGCTTCGCCACTCGCCAGATGGAAAACCAGAACGCGGCAAAAAGCGCCGCTGGTTTCCCACTGTCTCGCCCTTGACTGGCGGCGCATGGAATCGACTATGAACGCGCAAACAAAAAACTCTCTCTTGCCCTGCTGCTGGTGCGGTTCGCCAGTCGGTCGCCTTCACATCTCCGTAGCTGCTCCCGCCGTCGCCGTGGGCCGCCCTCATCGTTGGCTCTTCTGCGGTCTGCTCTGCCTCTTCGGCTGGTGCGCGGCGGAGCGCAGCTCTCTCGTTCCGCCCTGAGCGGCGCGGCTCACGCCGCGCGCTCGCGAAACCCGCGCACAGCGCGGCTCCGCCGCGCCAGTGTCCAAGTGGACACCTAGTTACCAATCATTAACGTTCCCTAGTTACTTTTGTCGCATGGACAAAAGTCATGCAGTCAACTAACCTAAGTCGATGCTCTGCCGATAGATAGAGCAACGGGACGCGCCAGTGTCCAAAATTCAAGGTGTCCACATTTTTTTTGGACACTCAATTGAACCAAAGAAAATAGGGTTAGAATTGATTTAAGGGACACGTACAGACATGGGAAGCAAAGACAAAGGCAGAAAAGAAGTCAAGAAGGCGCCCAAGCCGAAGCCAAAACCAGAACCCGCGCAAAGGCGCGAAGGGTTTACCCCGGCCCCGCCCAAGTAAGGACACCTACCTTCGCCTGCTCCAGCGGGCCCCGCTTCAGGCGCGGAGGCTCTTACTTTGTCCAGTGGGAGGCGTTCTCCGTCCCCGCATCTGCCGAATCTGGGCGCGCACGAAGCTGCGGAAGAATCTTTGTGTCCCTCAAAAGGTCGATAAATCTATCTTCTATGAGCAACTTTCCTCCACTTCCGGTACGATATTGAAGGTACCTATCGCAGAATGAGCCTGAAAGCCAAGCTGGAAGCAGTCATCTACGCAGCGGAAGAGCCGGTCACATTGGCCCAGCTCGCCGTTCTCTTTGCCGCCGACGTCCTCGAATGGAAGGCGCAGCAGGAGGCCGACGGTGCTGCATCTCCCTCCGCCCAACCCTTTCCTGGGTGAAGAGTTTGCCCTTCTTGACCCGCAGGCAGACCTCGTTCCAGAGCCTAATATGGCTCTTCTCGCGGAGATTGATGCGGAGTTCAATGCCGCACATTCTTCCGCCGAGACTGTTCTGAATTCGGACAGTGAAAACCACCCTGAAGCGGACCAGGAGGTCAGCCCCGAAGCAGTTGCGGAGACCCTTCCCGGCGCAGTCGAAGGCCTTGAAAGCACCGTCCCGCTGCCGCAAGCTCCCTTAGCAGCCGAGTCCGCCCCGTCCACCGACCTCACCGCCGAGGCTGAATTGGAGCAGAAGCGCCAAGCCCGCCAGCTCGACCGCGAAATTCGCCTAATCCTCCGCCAGTTCCTGGACGAGCTGATTGACGACTGCATCTCCGACGAGCGCGGCGTGGAAATCCGCGAGATCGCTGGCGGCTTCCGCATGGCCACCAAACCCGAGTGTCACGACGCCGTCCGCCTCTTCATCAAGAGTCTCAAGCCCACCCTCAAGCTCTCCCTTCCGGCCCTGGAAACCCTGGCCATCATCGCTTACAAGCAGCCAGTGACCGCCCCGGAAGTCAACGAGATTCGCGGCGTGGAATCCTCCGGCGTCTTCGGCTCGTTGCTCTCCCGCAAGCTGATCGCCACCGCCGGGCGCAAGCCGGTCATCGGCCGCCCCATCCTTTACAAGACCACCAAGGAGTTCCTCCTCCGCTTCGGCCTCAAGGATGTCTCCGAGTTGCCCTCGATGGAGGAGTTCGAAAAGTTGGCCGCCGTTGAACTCGACGAGCCGGAGCAAGCTGAAGACTCCGAGGAGAAAGTCAACCCAGCCCTTGGCGCGGAGTTCGATGAAGCCGCCAGCGAGGAAATGGAAGACTCTTCCTCTCCAGACCTGCATGCGCAGAACGATTCACCCGCACCTCTAGAGACCGCCGAGACGGCGGGCCGCATCGACCACCCCACCCCCGACGAGGCCGCTCCTGCTGCGCCTCCTGTCACCGAGCAGGCAGAAACTGAGAATGCAATCCATGACCACACCCAAGAAATCAATCGCGGCTGAATCCAAGCCCCAAAAAACCACCAAGGCCAAAAAATCATCTGTTCCTGAATCCGTAACGTCTAAAGCGATCCCGGCCGAGACAATCGAATCCGAGCTTCCCGAAGCAATCCTGGAGATCGCCTCTGAAACCCCGACCCCCAAAACGCGCGCCGCAAAAAAGCTCAAAAGCCCGTCTGCCTCCAATTTGTCCGTTTCCGATCACACTGTCGCGGATAAGTTGATTTCCGTTCAGGCTGCCTCGGATCAGCCTGCATCAGAGCAGTCTGCCTCGGAGCAGTCAGCTTTGAATCAGGGTACGACTTTAGTCGTGCCGGAAAAGCGGCATAAAAAAAGTGGGGCTTTAGCCTCTGCGGAGACCTCCGCGCAAGATTCGCAGCTCATTTCCTCTCTTCCCGATGCTGAATCCGAAGACAGCACCGCGCGCGAAGTCAAGCCGCGTCCCCCCGCCAAGTTGGAGCGCCTGCAGAAGATCCTCGCTGCCGCCGGTGTCGCCAGCCGCCGTAGTGCAGAGACGATGATCGAGCAGGGCCGTGTCCAGGTCAACGGCAAAGTCGTCACCGAGCTCGGCACCAAGGCCGATGCCGGGCGCGACCACATCCGCGTCGACGGCAAGCTCCTCCAAGGCGCCGAGCGGCTGCGCTACTTCATCCTCAACAAACCCCGTGGCTTCGTTACCACCGTCAAAGACCCCGAGGGCCGTCCAACGGTGATGCAATTCTTCGACAAAATGAAGGAGCGCCTCTACCCCGTCGGACGCCTCGATTACCTCAGCGAGGGCCTGCTCGTCGTCACCAATGACGGAGAACTGGCCAACAAGCTCACCAAAGCCTCCTCCGGCGTGGAAAAAACCTACCTCGTCAAGGTTGCCGGTCAGCCCACTGAGGCCGAACTGGACATTCTCCGCGGGGGCGTCACCATCGCCCTCGGCAAGCCCGGTTCACGTACAGTTCGCACCTCTCCAGCTCGCGTCCGCCAGGTCCGCCAGGGCGACAACCCCTGGTACGAGGTCGTTCTCATCGAAGGCCGCAATCGCGAGCTGCGCAAAATGTTCGAGGAGATCGGCCACTTCGTCGAGAAAATCCGCCGCACCGGCTACGGTCCGCTGGTCCTCGACCAGGAACCCGGAAATCTGCGTGAGCTGCAACCGGAGGAGTTGGAAGCACTGCGCAAGGCCGCCGACGGCAAGCTGCGCACCCCAAAATCCAAAGATCTCCGCCGCCGCAATCTGCTCGACGCAGGCCTGCTGCCCACGGTCCTGCCCAAACCCAGCAGCCGCCCGCGCATTGCCCTACCTGCTGCTCCGCTGCCCGCAGGCGCCGCAACCCCGGTGCGGACTGACTGGTCCCGCCCGGGCGCTTTCAAGCCGAAGAAATTCGGTCAATCTCCATCATCCCGCCCCGCCCAGCCCACGGACCGCTTCGCCAGTGGCGACGCCAACAAGTTCTTCCGTCCGGCCCGCCCCAGCAACGATAGCTTCCGTCCCTCAGCCGGCCGCACCTCGGCCCCCAATCCCGTCCGTAGCTTCTCCCAGAACGAAGAAGAGCGTCCGCCCCGGACCGACAGCCGCGCGCCGGAAAATTTTGGCTTCAATCGCCCCTCCGGTCGCAGCTTTGATCGTCCAGACGCGAGACCAGGTGCGCGGTCAGACTCACGTTCCGCCTCGCGCCCCGTCCGCAACTTTGAACGCCCTGCCTCGCGTCCCGCTTGGAAGCGGGACGACCGCCCCACTCGTCCGCCCGCGCGCTCCGCGGAAGGCCCAACCGGCGAAGCTCGGCCCTTCACCCCGAAGCCTGCCTGGAAGAAGCCGGAAGGCCCAGGGAGATCCGCCCGTCCGTCAAGTTTTTCCAAATCGGCGAATTCTCCCCGCCCCGACAGGCCGACCCGTCCCGAAAGGTTGGATCGCCCGGCGCGCCCCGACTTCAAGCGTTCAGCCCCGCCCCGCCGCGATCTTCCCGCCCGCGAGACGCGTGTCTTCGACGAGGACTCGGAGCCGATCCGTCCGCCCAACCTTCACATCGAGGAGATCACCGGCCCAAGCCCTTCCAGTTTTGACCGTCCCAGTGGCCCACGTTCCAGCGCCCCGCGCTCCAACTACAGCCGTCCCAGCGCATCTCGGCCCTATGCGGATCGATCACCCTCTAGCCGTCCCAGCGCTCCCCGCTCTTACTCCGACCGTCCCACTTCAGACCGGCCAAGGCCCAGCCGTCCAGGTCAAGATCGTCCCAACTTTGACTGGCCCGCTCCCTCCGGCCGTCCCAGCAACTTTCGGCCCCGCCCGTCCCGTCCCACGGGCGACCGTCCTACCTCCAGCCGCCCCAGTTTCACGCGTCCCGAAGGCGGTCGCCCATCCTTCACCAGCAGCGGCCAGCCCCGCCCCGGCGGCGCGCGTCCTAGCAGCAAACCCGGCAAGTTCGGCAAACCAGGGGCAAGTACACGCTCCAAACCCAGGCCCGGGGTGCCTGCGGACAGGTCTTCTTCCGTGGGGTGGAAGCCCGGCAACTCCGCCAAACCCAGCCACCGAGTCAAGCCCGGCGGCAAATCCAGCGGCAAAAAGCGCAACTACTAACTAAATTCTGTGCTCTGTCATCCTGAGCGAGCGAAGCGAGTCGAAGGACCTGCGGTTGTTTTTAGGTGTTACTCGATCAAACCTGGGTGCCCCATCCATTCCGCGTCTTTTTGCGGAATGGGTGGGAAACCACGAGCCTTAACCAGCCATTTGTAAATGAACAACGGCCCCGTCATCCTGAGCGGAGTTGGACGCGCTTTTACGGCAAACGGATTCGAAGGATCTGCGGTTGCTTTTCGGTGCAATTCGATCCCCGTCAACAGCCAGAACTGTTTCCCCGTAGAAAGATAATGCTGGATAGTTGCTCCTCTCTCCCGCTACAATAATCTGCAATCTGCTTCATAAGGAAATCCCAATGCGAATCAGCACCTCCGGTCTGCTCTCTGCTTCTCTGTCAGCGATTCTCCTCGGATCTGTCCTCCTCCCCCACACCACCGCCGCCCAAACCAGCTTCGGCTCGGTCAACCTTGGGAGCAGCGTGACATCCACCGTGACCGTCACTATCCCCAACGGTGGCACATTGAGTAATATCTCTGTTGTCACCCAGGGAGCGCCGAACTTGGACTTTACCGCTGTGGATGGAGGAACTTGTGCGGTAGGGACCAGCGTCTCCAGTTGTACGGTCGAGGTGACCTTTACGCCAATGTATGCAGGGGCACGCAACGGCGCGGTCGTTTTGTCGGATGGCAGCGGCGTCATTGCGACGGCATTTCTTCTGGGCACAGGCGTTGGGCCGCAAATCGCCTACCCACTCAATTACCCGGAATCCCCCCTAGGCTTACCTGTACCCTTCAGCCCCACAGTCTCGGCCGCATCGGTCGCCGTGGATGGGAGTGGCAACATATATATTTGCTGCGCACCAGCCAGCGGTCCAGCGGGCCAGTCAAGCGTCGTGAAAGAAACGCTCTCGGGCGGCTCTTATACACAGAGCACAATTTACACCGGCAGCATGGTCTCCTCTGGAACCCTTGCAGTGGACGGTGCCGGCAATGTCTACATCAACGATTCAGGAAATCAAAATTGTACTGGTTGCGGACCAGTCAACGCCGCTATCTATAAAGAAACTCCCTCCAATGGTGGATACACAGAAACTGTTGTTAATACTGGGTTGGCGGAATCGAGTGTGGCCGTGGATGGGAGCGGAAATATCTTTTGGCTTGACAATTTCAGCGTATACGCCGAGTTTCTTCAGCCAGATGGAAGTTATATGCAAAGCGGCCCAATGACTTTGCCAGCTTTAGCTATGGGATACAATTTAGATACCATTGATTCAATTACTGTGGATGGAAGCGGAAACCTGTATATTCATATTTATTGGACTGATAACTTAGACGTCGTCGGATATCCGAAAATCTACGATGGGCTATTAGAGGAGGTTGCATCTTCCGGAACCTACACCCCGATTGGGGTGGGATGTTGCGCAAATTTGCTCGGCGAGGAGGTAACGTATTATCCACTCGTGAGAATTCAAGCGGACACGCGAGGAGTTATCTACGAGTGGAAAAATGCCAGTGAATACTTGGCTATAGAAGTTCCGCAAGGAAACAACAATTACTATAATTCTGCTTATGAAGGTGGTGATATTTATTCCTTAAAATACTTGGCTGTGGATGCCGGCGGGAACATCTATTTGGCGAACGGCGGAAGCCTCATTAAGTTTGACTATAGCCTTCCTCAAACCGTAAGTTTTCAATCCACGTCCGAGGGAGTATCAAGTTCAGACAGCCCGAAGAGCATACCGGTTGTTAACATCGGCAACGCTCCACTCACGATCTCGTCCATAAGTTTTCCAGCAGACTTCCCTGAATCGACGTCGCCGGGGACATGCGCAGCCGGAGTCACCCTGGAGCCCGCCGGCTCTTGCTACATCGGCATAGATTTTACGCCTATTGCCGCGCTCGGCAGCAGTGCGTCGAAGGTTCTGACCGAAAGTGTAGCTATAACCACAAACGCCCTTCCAGCTATGCAAACGATCTCGCTGACCGGCACGGAAATACTTCTGCCGGTGGCGACTCCAAGTTTCTCGATAAAAGGTGGATCGTATAACTTGGTACAGTCGGTTACGCTTTCCGATTCCACAACGGGAGCAACCATCTATTACACCACCGACGGCAAAACAACGCCCACCATCAGTTCCACACCATATACAGGTGCCATCTCCGTCTCTTCCACCGAAACCATCCAAGCAATCGCAGTGGCTTCCGGTTATAGTAGCAGTGCAGTAGCCAGCGCGACTTACACCATTACGCCAGGCTTTATCATCACCGGCACGCCGGTTACCGTTACCGCAGGAGCGGCCTCTGGAAACACCGCTGCAATCGCCTTGACGCCGGTGGGAGGATTCACCGGCAATGTTGCATTGACCGCAACTATCACCTCCGGCCCGTCAGGCGGAATCCAGCCAACCTTGAGCTTTGGCTCGACGACACCGGCAAGCATCACCGGCGCAGCGGCGGGAACGGCCACTCTAACCATTACCACGACGGCAAGTTCCACGACCCAATGCAGCTCGGAGAACCGTGTGCGGCAAGGTTTTCCCTGGTATAGCGGAGGCGGCGCGGTGCTGGCTTGCGTATTGCTGTTTGGCGTTCCAGCGCGGCGGCGCGGTTGGTTGAAGATGCTCGGAGTGGCAGTTCTTCTTGTCGCACTGGCTGGCGGCGCGATGGCCTGCGGCGGCGGAGGAGGTGGGAAGGCTTGCAGCACCGCCGTCCTTGCCGGCACGATGCCCGGAAGCTACACCATCACTGTAACCGGCATTTCAAACTCAATCACATCGACTGGCACAGTCACCCTTACCGTCCAGTAAGGATTTGTTCTTGGAGCTTCTTGCCGGTTGCCCCAGGTCCGGGGTCCCCACGGACAGGTCTTAGTCCGTGGGGTAGAGGTCCGCTTCCGGGACCCGGGAATCCAGGAAACTTTCTGGACCGCTCCTTGCAGATTATTTCCCTCCCTCTCCGCATACTCGAATAGAGAGATGAAAATGAAATCGAACGATGAAAAAAACCGATCAGGAGACGCGGAAGAGGAGTAAATTCGGCCCAGCCAGCCCGCCAAAAAACTTTAAAACCCACCCCCCCTGCCTGTGTAGCACAGTTCCGGTGACGCACAATTCTTATAAAATACAATAATTCAACAATATAGAATTTATGTATGCTTACCAAACAGTAACTTTAAACCCCTAAAAACGCCCCGGTTTCCGTCCCAATCACCGCCCTTTTACCCCTTTTTTAGCAAAAACAAGCCGTTTTATATCGGTAACTGGAATGCCACATCCCTTCGGCCTGATCTGCAACCGCTCCATCTGAATGAACCCAAGATTCAAACCTAACCGCGCCCACGGATGCGAAAATAAGAAGGTAGCATCCAACCTCGCGCACGGCGCGAAGACCAGAGGAATTCCGCCATGCGTCGTGTCGTATTAATCTACAATCCAGCCTCCGGCCAGCACTCCAAAGGCCGCCGCGCCGCCATCGACAAAGCTCTCGCCGTCCTTCGCGCCGCGGGCATTGAAGCCGAAGCTCTGGAGACTATCGCTCCCGGCAGCGCCGGCTTGCTCGCCAAGGACGCCGCGCGCCGCGGTTGCGACACGGTGATCGCCTGCGGCGGTGACGGCACCGTTCATGAAGTCCTGCAAACTCTGGTTGGTACGCAGGTCGCTCTGGGCGTGGTGCCGCTGGGCACAGCCAACGCGCTGGCCGCCAATCTGGGTCTGCAAACCTCACCCGCTAAAGCCGTCCGCCGGCTACTGACTGCGCTCCCCGTGAGCGTCCCTGTCAGCCGTATCCTCTATCAGGACGCCGCCGGCGCAACCCGCTCCCGCTATTTCACCGTTGCCGCGGGCATCGGCGCGGATGCTCTCTTCATCTCTCTGCTTAATCCCGTTCTCAAGCGCCGCCTCGGCTATCTCCTCTATGTCATCGAGGCCTTCCGCGTCTGGTTTACCTATAAATTTCCGCTCTTTGAAGTCGCCTTTACTGAAGCTCCTGGCGCACAGCCGCGCGTCGAGCAGGTCTCCGAGCTGCTGGCCGTGCGCATCCGCAACTTCGGAGGTCTCATCAACAACCTCGTCCCCGGAGCCTCGCTGCACCACGACAAGCTGCGCCTGGTGGCCTTCAAAACTCGCAGCCGCCTGCGCTACTTCGGCTTTATGATACCCGCGCTCATCGGTTGCCATAGCTTCAAAGGCAAGATAGAAGTGCTGGATGCCCACTCGGTCGAGTGCCGCCTCGTGAGCGGCTCCTCGGCGCGCATCTTCGCCGAGGCAGATGGCGAGTATCTCGGCGAACTGCCCATCCGCATGGAAATCGCCCCTGCGTCCGTCCTGCTGCTGATCCCGCCTGGCGCAAAGGCCTGAATGCCGCATCATTCAGTTCCTGACCTCTTCCATTTGCCATTCCACAGCCGCGGGTGCAATCCTTTTTGCGCAACAGCTCCTGGGAGATTCCGGCATGAACAGAGTTAATTTACTTCTTTTTGCGGCAAGTGTGGCCTCTTCGCTGACCCTCGCGGCGCAATCCTCCGGCTGGCCGCCAACGCCCGACCGGCCCACCATCGCTCTCTGGCCCGGCGCGGTGCCCGGCGCACCCGCCAACCTGCCCGCCGAGGCTGATACCACCACCGCCAAAGACAACCTCATCGCCGGTCGCCCGCTTATCCGCCTCGGAAACGTCTCCACGCCCACCCTCACGCTCTACCAGCCCAAGAGAAAAAGCACAGGCGCGGCGATCGTCGTCTTCCCCGGTGGTGCCTACCGTATTCTGGCCATCGACCTCGAAGGCACGGAGGTCTGCGACTGGCTGAACTCCGCCGGCATCGCCTGCGTGCTGCTCAAGTATCGTGTCCCGGACACCGGTCCTTACCCTAAATCCGCCGCCGCCCTGCAAGACGCACAGCGCGCTCTCGGTCTAGTACGCGCCCACGCCGCCGAGTGGAAGATCGACCCCAATCGCATTGGCGTTCTAGGTTTCTCCGCAGGCGCTCACTTGGCCGCCGCCCTCAGCACCCACTTCGACCAGCGCCTCTACGATCCCATCGACGCTGCTGACAAGCTCAGTTGCCGCCCCGACTTTGCCGTCATCGTTTATCCGGGCTACCTGGCCCTGGCTGACAAAAACTTCGCCCCCAATCCAGACATCAACCCCACCGCCCAGACTCCGCCCACCTTCATCGTGCAAGCCGAAGACGATCCAGCCCACGTCGAGAATGCGGTGGTGTACTTCATGGCTCTCAAGAACGCCAAAGTGCCCGCCGAGTTGCACATCTACGCGGAAGGCGGCCATGGATACGGACTGCGCAGGGCAAGTCAGCCCGTCACCACCTGGCCGCAGAGCGTGGAACTCTGGTTGCACACAATAAAGATTCTTCCCGCGCTATAGGCTCGGAAGCTTTGGGCAACTCATCTCAGCGGCTCGCTCACTGTATTCAATTGAGCAGACTCTCGCCTTCCGGCGTGGAAGACTCAAGTTGTCGTTGCTTTTCGGCTTGCCCTGAGCCCGATGCGCATCAAGCGGCAACGCTAGGAGAAAAATATGCTGGGAATGATTTTAGTTGTGTTGTTGATCCTCGTGCTGATTGGCGCTCTGCCCACATGGCCGCACAGCAGAAGCTGGGGCTATTATCCGAGCAGTGGGATTGGTCTTGTCTTGCTGATCCTGGTTGTCCTTCTTTTGGTCGGCGCAATTTGAACCTCTGGCCACGCTCACAAACTGGAAAGTTGAGCCAATTTACGCTCCGCTTGGCAGCGGTTGTTTTCGCCGCTCTGCTTTCAAGCGAATGCGCGTCTGCTTATTCTGTTTTGACTCACGAAGAAATCATTGATCTGGCATGGACCTCGGAGATTCGTCCCCTTCTAATCGAACGCTATCCAGGCCTCACGGAAGATCAGATCATGGAAGCTCATGCCTATGCGTATGGAGGCTCTGTCATTCAGGACTTGGGCTACTATCCATTTGGTAGCAGGGAATTCAGTGAGCTTACGCACTATGTTCGCAGCGGTGACTTTGTCCTTGAGTTACTCGCTGAAAGTCAGGACGCCGATGAGTATGCCTTCGCGCTCGGCGCGCTATCGCACTATGTGGCGGATATTGACGGCCACCCCGCCGTCAATGAAGCGGTCGCCCTTCACTATCCAAAGCTGCGGGCCAGATATGGCAACTCCGTTCGCTATGCCCAGGACACTTCGGCGCACCTGAAGACGGAGTTTGGATTCGACACCCTGCAGGTGGCGAAGAATCGTTATGCGCCTGCGCAATACCATGATTTTATCGGATTCCAAGTTTCGCAGCCGCTACTGGAACGGGTCTTTCCCGTTGTTTACGGGCTGGATCTAAAGGACGTGCTCACGCATGAAGACTTGGCGATTGGTTCCTATCGCTACTCGATCAGCCGGCTGATTCCGCAGATGACGCAGGTTGCGATTCAGATGCACAAAAAGGACCTGATGCATGAGATTCCCAACTTTTCCCGGCGCAAGTTTCTCTATCGCCTCTCCCGCTCCGATTATGAGAGAGAGTGGGGAACGACCTATGTTAAGCCCGGCCTGGGTACGCGAATCTTATCCACGCTTTTACGCATGGTGCCAAGAGTTGGTCCATTCAAGGGCCTGGGCTTCAACAATCCGACTCCGCAAACTGAAGACCTCTATATCAAAAGCATCAATACAACCACGGATGATTACCGCGCGCTGCTGCAAAAGGTGCGCGCCCGCAAGTTGGTTTTGCCTGACTGCGATCTCGATGATGGAAAAGAGACGGCGTCGGGAGAATACTCCCTGACGGATGACACCTATGCAACCCTGCTGGCCAAGCTATCCGCAAGTAAATTCAATCAAACATCGCCCCAGTTGCGCGAAAACATTCTTGAGTTCTACGCGCGCCCCTTGCCGCCCGTCAAGACCAAAAAAGAACTAGCTCGCCAGCAAGTTACTCTGATTAACCTGAATCAGTTGAAGGCTGCAACCCCCTCGCCAGCCACCGCAGGCAAGCCTTCCATCGCGCAGCCATGAATTTACTCCACCTTCGCGGGTGAGATCAAGCTGTCTCCCTCCGCACGGCACACACGATTCGTTAACATTTATGGAGCATACGTCTTTTTTTTTCGTGCTACTCGTGCGATAATGTTTCAGACAAGTTCACGTCTGCCGATTTGTGAATGATTCTTCAATTCTATCGAAAGCCTGCGCCGATGCTTTTTCGCCGATTTGCTGCGTTTGTTATATTCGCGTCCGCCTCGCTGCTTTCCGCGCAACAGTCCACGATCAGCGGGTATGTGCTTGATCCGCGGGGTTTTTCTGTCGCCAAGGCTGATAAGGCTTCCCCTTTTCGGCTATCAGGAACTGTCGTTGACACCTCTGGCGCGGTGATTGCCGGGGCTACCGTGCAGGTGCAAAATTCAGACGGTGTTGTACAAAGAACGGCGCAGTCGAACGCGAACGGATACTTCCAAATTTCTGGAGTCGCGTCGGGTAATTATAGACTCGTTGTGTCGAATCCCGGTTTTGAAACCAAAGAAATCCTTGTCACCATAGGAATCACCGGGGCGCTGGTACCGCTGCGTATCTCTCTGATAGTGGGCTCGGTAAGCACCACCGTCCATGTGCAGGGCCGGGAGGATGATCTTATCGGAATTGCCGAATCCGGCACTCAGGGAACAGTGGGCGCAACGGAAATCGAAGATCGTCCGATTCTTCGTTCGGGAGAAGTCTTGGAGACAGTCCCCGGACTCATCATCACGCAACACGCCGGCGGCGGCAAGGCCAACCAATACTATCTTCGCGGCTTCAATCTCGACCACGGCACTGATATCGCCATATTCCTTGACGATATGCCGCTCAACCTGCCGTCACACGCGCACGGCGAGGGTTACTCGGACATGAACACCGTCATCCCGGAGTTTGTGAAGCGTGTGAATTTCGAGAAAGGTCCTTATTACGCCAATGTCGGCGACTTTGGCTCGGCTGCATCGACCCGTATGGAGTTTTTCAAGACGCTACCCCAGAACTTCGCCAAGGTGGAAGGCGGCTCGTACACCTATGGGCGGGCCGTCTTCGGCGCATCGCAAAAGCTCGGTTCGGGCAATTTGCTCTACGGCGCGGAAGAGACATACTATGACGGCCCATGGACGCATCCGGATACTTATAACAAAATCAACGGCTTGATCACCTACAGCCAGGGCGATGACGCCAATGGTTTCAGCATTACGGCCCACGCTTACCGCGGAAAATGGAACTCGAGCGATCAAATTCCCGTAACCGCCCAAGTCAACCCCACGCCGTCTACTCCATTCGGAGTTGGTTACTTCGGCACAATCAACCCGACGGACGGCGGTCACAGCCAGCGCTATAGCTTGCAGGGCGAGGGTCATCACCAAGGCGAAAATGCCGAGTCGAAGATCTCGGCCTACTTGTTTTATTACGACATGGATCTATTTTCCGATTTCACTTACTACCTGGTGGACCACAACAGAGGCGATCAGTTCGAACAACAGGATAGGCGCTGGGTGGGCGGGTTTGACGCGCATCACACGGCCTTCCGCACTTGGTTTGGCCGCAAGATGTCCAATACCTTCGGCCTGCAACTGCGCAACGATTGGATCAACAACGGTCTTTACCGGACGGAAGATCGCAAACGCACGGTCAAAACCGATTACTCCGCCACCGGCATCTCTTTCAACGACGTCATTTGCAACACCTATACTTCCACCGTCAGTATCAGTGTGGATGGTAGTGCCCCGGCCACTTATCCAAGCGCCTGTCCGACCTTGCCCCCAACCACGGAGCGGGATAAGTTTACGGACTTGATAGGCAGTGCATATGTAGAAAATAAAATGCAGTGGGCGAACAAATTCCGGTCGGTCGTGGCACTGCGCGGCGATGACGAAAAATTCATCGTCACCAGCCTGGCTTACCCCTCCGATATTGTGACTTTGCCCGATGGCACCAGCAGCACAGTGAACGCGGCCAATTCCGGCTCGGCCAGCAAGTTTCTGCCCAGCCCCAAAGCCAGTTTGATCTTCGGCCCCTGGGCCAATACTGAGTTCTATTTACAGGGCGGATTCGGCTTTCACTCGAACGACGGGCGTGGCGCAACTCAACAGGTGGAACCGGTTTCGCCGGACAATCCTTACCACGGTACGCTCAACACGAAAATCACCCCCCTGGTCCAAACCAAAGGCGGGGAGATCGGCGTGCGCACGGTGGCCGTCCCGCATCTGCAAAGCACCCTTGCGCTCTGGTATCTCCGCAGTAACTCCGAACTGTTGCAGGATGGCGATACCGGAGGCACCTCTGCTTCCGAGCAGTCGAGCAACCGCTATGGTCTTGAATGGGCCAACTACTACACGCCAACCGAACATTTGGCCGTTGATTTCGACATTTCAGATTCCAGAGCTCAATTCACTCAGACAGACCCGGATGATGCGACACAGACCTTGACAAGTAGCGCTATCACAATCAATGGCAACCCAGTTGGCTCATTCTATGCGCAACAGAGCGGCCCGGGGGGCAAGCTGGTGCCCGAAGCGGTCAAGGTGGTGATTTCATCGGGCATCACGCTGCACGACTGCAAAGGCTTTTCGTCGAGTTTGCGCCTGCGCTACTTCGGGCCCCGCGATTTGACCTCCGACGGACTTTTTCAGTCAAGTCAAACGGTGCTGCTGAATGGGGAGGCCGGTTATCAATTCTTCAAAAAATGGCACGTTACAGCCGAATTTCTGAATATGCTTGACCGCAAAGATGCCGACATTGACTACGCCTATCTCTACCAAATTGCTCCAACAGCCGCGCCGGGATTCGGACGCGTGAACCACCCAACCGAACCGTTTCTGCTGCGATTCGCGCTGGGAAGAAGCTTCTGACCACCGCCGCGAAAAACGGTCAATGCTTGTGTGCGTGTTTTTTCTTTGGCTCGGAGGAGGGCGTCAGCGCGGATTCCGGCACGCTCATCACCAGCCGTCCGTGCTGTACGCCCTTGAGTCCAATCAGCAGATCGGCGAACTTTTCCACCTTGGCCGATTTGCCATGCACGATCAGCACCTCCAGGCAGGAGTCGTGGTCCAGGTGCGCGTGGCTGGTGGAGACCACCAATTCGTGATGCTCATGCTGAATCTCGGTCAGCTTTTCGGTGATGCCGCTGGCGTGGTGGTCGTAGATCAACGTCACCGTGCCCACCACAATTGCATCCGGCGCGGCGGTCTGCTCGGTCACCAGCCGGTCGCGAATCAGATCTCGGAAGGCTTCCGATCGGTTCGTATAGCCCCGCCGCGCAATCGAGCGGTCAAACCGCTTGATCAGCTCCGAATCCAGCGCAATCCCGATCCTGCTCAGTGTACCCATACCCGCCTCCGCGATAAAAAGTCGTCTCAACCCTTTGAAAAATCAGGGTAGCACGTAGAGAAGAAAGCCGCTATAGTGAGAATGAGAAACGCCATGAGACCCTCCGAGGTTTTGCCCCAGCACCGGGAGACGATCCGCCAGCTTGTGATGCAGGCGGGCATGGCGAACCCGCGCGTCTTCGGCTCCGTGCTTCACGGTGACGACGAAGACGGCAGCGATCTGGACATTCTGGTGGACCCCGCGCCGAAAACCAGCCTGCTGGACATAGCTGGCTTGCAAATTGAAATCGAAGCGCGAATCGGAGTTAAAGTGGACCTGCTGACGCCAAAGTGCCTTCCGCTTAAATTCAGGCAGCGTGTTTTAGAAGAGGCCCTGCCGATATGAGCAAACATCCAGAACGCGCCCAGGATTACATCGAGCATATACTCGGCGCACTCGAACGAATCGAGCGATATACCGCAAGTAAATCCGAAATCGAATTCATGGCTGACACTCTACTTCAGGATGGCGTACTTCGCAACCTCGGCATCATTGGTGAGGCGGCGCATAGGTTGCTGGCAGATGCCCCGGAGTATGTTGCAATGCATCCAGAGATTCCATTTGCCAAAATCTACGCGACCCGAAACCGAATTACCCACGCATACGAAGACGTGGATATGGATACTGTCTGGAATCTGGTTGTGAACGATGTCCCCGCTCTCCGGTCGAAGATCGTTGCGGCGTTGAACGAGTTCGAGGAAGCGGAATAGGAAGAAATCCAGCGCAAAGATGCCGGAAGAGCGGATAAGGTGTCGAAGATGGAAGAACAAGAGCTGCAACAAACGGAACACCAAGCCAAGCCGGATTTGCTTTATCACTACACAACACAAGAAGGTCTGCTCGGTATTCTCGAAAAGCAAAAGATCTGGGCATCGCACCTGCAATATCTAAACGACAAGAGCGAAGGACACATTTTTTCCAAACTACTTCTGGATGAATTGAATCAGCGTACTACGACAGGACCTGAAGAACCTTTGTCGCAACTCGGAATGTACGCACAGCTCATGATGCTTTCGATCGATCAGCCAAAAAGCCAGATCCAAGGTGCCTACAAAGATGTCCTCGATTTGGGAAAAAAAGCCTTTTCTTGGATAGCGAACCAAGATACATTTGTGGCCTCGTTCTCTGAACGGGGTGACCTCCTCAGCCAGTGGCGGGCTTACTCAGGTGAGACAGGTGGTTACAGCATCGCATTTACGCGGTCCTATCTAAAGTCGGTGGGCGTGCACTTCCTCGAGAGTCGGAAAGAGAGCTTCTACGAAGATTCAAATCCCCTCGCAGCTTGTCAATATTGCGATAAACGAGAAGAGGAATCTTTGATCCGCGAAATTGGGCGAATTTTGGATTCGTATGTAACGGAAGCGAATCAGGCCAATTGGCAAGCAATCCCAGAAAGAGAGGAAGGATTCAGAATACTCGGAGCGATTTCAAAAAAGCACTTCTTTCCGCTCAGTAAACGGCGTGCGATCACGAAAGATCAGGCATTTTCCGAAGAGGCCGAATGGAGGCTGGTTTTTCAACTTGAAAGGACCGGCACAACTGATTCAGAACCAAAGTTCCGGCTTGGGCGCTCAATGCCTATCCCTTATTTCAATGTTGATCTCACTTGGGAAAATCAAGCACTTGATATCCATAAGATAATTGTCGGCCCCTGTCCTCATCCATTCGAAGCTGCGAAATCTGTTGAGAGACTCTTGAGAAAACAAGGTGTCCGAAAATTCGAAGTTAAAAATTCCAAAATCCCTTACCGCAACTGGTAGAACCAGAAGTGCTGTAGACTGAGTACTGGCAGGAGGACCGGGCGGTCGCTGCCGGAGGGCGTGCGTAAGCGCGGTTCTTCGGGGGAGGAAAGTCCGAACTCCGCAGGGCAGTGTGCCGGATAACGTCCGGGACGTGAGCGTCAAGGCTCATGGACGGCCAGTGCCACAGAAAAGATACCGCCTCGGCTACCCCTCTTTCGGGAGGGCCTCCCTGGAAACGCAATACCCGTGTTGGCCCGGCTTGCCGGGACCGGCCGCCGTTGCGGAAACTCCAGCGCCGGGGTAAGGGTGAAAAGGTGCGGCAAGAGCGCACCGCCTCGGCGGTAACGCCGGGGGCAGGGTAAACCCCACACGGAGCAAGACCAAATAGGGAGGGAAGCGCGAGCCAGAGCCAGGCTCCCGCTGCGCATCGGCCCGACGCGCCCAGGCGGCTCTGAACGATCTGCGGATACCCTAGTCCTGCAAGGGGCTACCGTCCGCAGGACGCCGAAACCTCCGGGTAGGTCGCTGATGAGCGTCCGCGGCGACGCGGCGCCTAGAGGAATGACCGCACACGACAGAATTCGGCTTACAGGATCTTCCTGCCGAATTCGGGAGCCTCGATGATTCGGGGTCCTCGGTGAGCGATTTTTGCTCGCTGGGGTGAAAGACAACCCCGGCCGGGAGAGCTTTCCGGCTGGGGTTGGCCATTTTCAGCCAAGCCCATGCAGCAGAAGGCCGAGAGCTGCTCCGCCCAGAATCAACCATGAGGCGTTGATTTTGTAGCGCAGAAGCAGCGTGGCGCTGGTCAGTCCAATCGCCCAGGTCCATCCATCCACCAGCGTTACCCGGCCCAGAGTCAGCGCCACGGCGGCCATCAGCGCCACAGCGGCTGCGTTGACGCCATCCAGGAATGCGCCTGCCAGAGCAGAGTTGCGGATGCGGCCAGCCAGTGCGCCCACCATCCCAGCCATGAAAAAGGATGGCAGAAAGATGGCGACTGTGGCGATCACGGCTCCCGTCCAACCGCGCAGCAGGTAGCCGATGAAGGTCGCCGTGGCAAAGACCGGACCCGGCGTGAGCTGGCCGGCGGTAATGGCGTCGAGCAGCTGCGGATCTGTAATCCAATGGAGCCGGTCCACCAGATCAGTCTTGAGAAAAACGATCAGGACGTATCCCGAACCAAAAACCACAACTCCCAGCTTGAGAAAGACAAGAACGAGCGAGACAAGTCCCGTGTTAGCTGCTGTTACGCCGCCCAGGCTGAAGGGCAGACCCGCCAATCCCAGCGTTGTGCGGGGATGGGAGCGCCGCCAAACTGCCAGAAGCGCGACCGCGCCTGCGGTGAGCAGCACGGCAAGCGGCGGCGCGCCGGTCAGCGTTGCCGCAAAGCAGGCAAAACCGCCCAGCGCCAAGGACCAGCGCCGAAAGGCCGTCCGGCCCAGCATCCAAACAGCCTGTACGACAATGGCGACCATCACCGGCTTAGCCCCGTAGAGTAGCCCCTGTACCTGCGTCAGGCCGCCAAAATGCACATAGGTCCAAACAAGTCCAAGAGTGGCCAGCGAGGCGGGCAAGATGAAGCAGCTTCCAGCGATCAGAAGGCCCGGCCAGCCGGCGCGGTTGAAGCCCAATGCCATCGCCACCTGGGTCGAGCCGGGGCCGGGGAGCAGGTTGCAGGCGCCGACCAGGTCGAGAAACTGGGTGCGGCTCATCCATCGCCGTCGCTCGACTGCCTCACGCTCCATCAGGACAATGTGTGCGGCCGGGCCTCCAAAGGCGGTTAGGCCCAGGCGCGAGAAAAGCTTGAAAAGTTCATGCAAGGAAGATTGAGCGCTGGCGGCCACGGCGTCACCCGCGCTGGTACCACTGTTTTCTGCGGATAATATGCAGGCCGGAGTCAATGAGCACAATAATCAAACCGAAGATCATGCAAAAATCGATGCGTGCCTGATGAAGGAAGCTCAGCCAGCCGTAATTCGGGAGCTTCTCCAACGCGAACGGCCCCAGGGGCCTTCCCAGCAAGATGGGAAGCTTGGTGGTGATCAGTGCGATGACAATCACCAGGAGCAGAGCGAGCGCGGCGTCACCGGCGTAAAAATTCAGCAGGATCAATGCGCCGCCTGCGATCTCGACGCCGCCCACCAGCGTCGCCAATTGATGCGGGAAGGGAAGGCCGATGGCCGTGAAGCGTCCTACGCCCAGCGCCTCGGGCCGAACAAATTTGAGAATGCCTTCCAGCAGGAAGACCAGACCCACCATCACTCGGATCAGGATCATGGGAAGAGATTGGCGCACCGATTCCTCCTGTCAGCTGGTTTGGCCGGGCAACTCTCGATCGTTATGCAGTATCAGGCCAGTCAATCAGAAGCATACCGCACGGGCCAAAGAGTTGGAAAGAAAAGAGGAAACTTGGCGAATGAATTTGGGAATACAGGCTCATTTCGGGGATGAAAAAGGCCGTGATGGGCCATCCTGGCTTTCAAGAAGTTTCTCGATAGAAGCGGTAAGGGCAAGGGGGTTGGTCGCCGGCGCATAGCGGGCAACGACTTTTCCTTGGCGGTCCACCAGAAATTTGGTAAAGTTCCACTTGACCTTCTGGGAGCCGAGGAAGCCGCGTTTGGCGCTTTTCAGGAAACGGTAGAGGGGATGGGCCTGGGGACCGTTGACCTCGATTTTGGCGAAGAGGAGAAAGCTGACGCCAAAGTTCTTCTCGCAAAATGCGCCGATCTCGGTCTCCGAGCCGGATTCCTGTCCGCCAAATTGGTTGCAGGGGAAGCCCAGCACGGCGAACCCACGCTCTCTGTAGGCGCGGTAAAGCTGCTCCAACGCCGCGTACTGGGGGGTAAAGCCGCATTTGCTAGCGGTGTTGACGATCAACACGACCTGGCCACGAAATTGGTCTAGGCGGATTGTGCCGCCGTCCAGCAGGGTGGCGGATAATCCATAAATCGTCTCCGTGGAATCTTTCATCGGGAAAATACCTCGTTCCAGGTTGGATGTCCTGTTGGCATCTCCCGCGTCTAAATATCATCTTGCGTTCGCCGGCTGGTGGAAAAAGCTTCACAACCCGCTGGAGTCCGTTAGACTGAGGAAGGGTTCCTAATCGAATCCAGCCCGAGTCCGAAGGCAGCAAGCGCGGCTGGGAATTTGGGGAAAGACGCGATTTTCCGAGCCGATTCACTGCTCGTTGGTTTGGGCGGGGTAGGTGCGTTCCGGTTTTTTCCGGGGTTCCCGGCGACAGGTCTTAGTCGCTGGGGTGGTAAAATCAATCTTTCCTGTAACAGGATCAGATTTTAAGCAGTGAGGGTGCCGATATTCTTCCCGTGAAGCCGAACTATGGACCGCACCAGTATTTTTGCTCGCCGCATGGCTCCAGCCCGGTGAAGAGACAGCGCATTTGCACCTGCCGCATGACGCGGACCACGAGCCGTTTGGCGAGGATGATTCTATGGGTCGCACTCGCGCTCATCGCCGGATCCGCTTTGGCTCAGCAGTCGCTAACCATTGATTCGATACGGATCATCGGCAACCGGCGCATTCCCAAAGAGACCATTTTAGCTCGTCTCTTTTCCCATCCTGGTGACACCTATGACCCGGTCTCCATCGAGCGCGATTTCAACTCGCTATGGAACACCTCGTACTTTGACAATCTGCGCATCGAGCGCGAGGACACCGAAAAGGGCATCATCCTGAATATCTTTGTCGTGGAAAAGCCCACCATCCGCGAGATCAATTACAAGGGGAACAACTCCGTCTCTACGTCGGATATCCTGGATCGCTTCAAGAAGGAAAAGGTCGGGATCTCCGTGGAGAGCCAGTACAATCCGGCCAAGATCAAGCGGGCGGAGACGGTTCTGAAGGATATCCTCTCGGAGCACGGGCATCAGTTTGCCACCATCAAGACCGAGATCAAGACGATTCCGCCGGCCTCCGTGCAGGTGAACTTCAATATCAAGGAAGGCCCCACGGTCAAGGTGGGCCAGATCCGTTTTACCGGAAATCAGCACATCAGTTCGCTGATTCTGCGCCGCTCGATGAAGAACCTGAGGCCCATCGGGATTCCCTATTCGATTATCTTCGAGAATCTTTTTTCGCAGACCTTTGACGCCACCAAGCTCGAAGAAGACTCGGAGCGGGTGCGCTTTGCCTACCGGGACCGAGGCTACTATAACGCGGCCATAGAAGAGCCCAAGACGCAGATTCGTGACGAGGGCGGCCTGAATTTCTTCACCTTTCGCCCCAACAAGGGCAAGCGGATTGACATCCTGCTGCCCGTTGAAGAGGGCGAGCGCTACCGGTTGGGCACCATCACCTTCACCGGCAACAAGGCGGTCAACAATGTGAAGGCGCTGCGCGCCACCTTTGCGGTAAAAGACGGCGACTGGTTCAACGCTACGCTGGTCGGCAAAGGCCTGGAGAACCTGAAGAAGGCTTATGGACAGATGGGCTACATTAACTTCGGCGCCATTCCCAAGCCCACATATGACGAAGAGAAGAAGATCGTTTCGATGGTGATTGACATCGACGAGGGGAAGCCCTTTTACGTCTCCCGCATCGAGTTCCAGGGCAACACCATCACTCGCGACAAAGTCATTCGCCGCGAGTTGATGCTGGAAGAAGGCCAAGTCTACAATTCGCAACTCTGGGAGTATAGCCTGTTGCGCTTGAACCAGCTCGAGTACTTTGATCCGTTGAAGGTGGATCAGGATTCCGAGGCCCATCAGGACTCAGAGGCGGGTACGGTAGACCTGCTGCTCAAAGTGAAAGAGAAGGGCAAGAATTCTATCGGCGTTAACGGCGGCATGAGCGGCCAGTCAGGTGCCTTTCTGGGCGTGAACTACCAGACCAACAACTTCCTTGGCCTGGGTGAGACGCTCAGTTTGCAGGGCAACCTAGGCAGCATCAGCCGCCAGTTCACCTTCGGCTTCACACAGCCCTACGTGCATAACCGTCCGCTCAACGTGGGCTTCCAGATCTACAACAGCAAGCAGGATTTTAACGCCGCCAAGAACTACGCGGCGCAGACCGGCGCATCCCCCAACCTCACTCAAGCGCAGTCGTCTTTGGTCCAGAACTACAACCAGGGTTCGGATGGCTTGAATTTCTCACTGAGTTATCCGCTCAAGCGCCACGCCTTCCAACGGGTCGGCTTCACTTATTCGTGGAGCAAGTCAACAATTACTGCCTTCAGCACCGCTTCGCAGACATTCTTCCAGACCATCGCCTTCCGCTCGGGCGTTCAGGGTGCCGGCGGGCTGACCGGCATCATCAACAGCATGGCTTCGTTCACGTATACCTACAACACCATCAACAACCCCATGCGCCCCCGCACTGGCAAGGAATATACGCTCGTCTTTCAGAGCGCCGGCATCTGGGGCAACGTGCGCTATATCGCGCCGCTGGTGGCCTACAAGCAGTTCCGCCCTATGCACTATCTTATGCCTTCGGCGACCGGGCGCAACGTATTGGGCATCCGCGCGCAGTTGGGTTACATACAGGGTATCGGCGGCTCCGTGGCTCCGCCCAACAACCGCTTCTACGACGGCGGCGAGGCTGAATTGCGAGGCTTCGATATCCGCTCCGCCACACCCTACGGCTATGTTCCCACCCGCGTGAATGTACAGTTGACCAATCCGGACGGAAGTTGCGTTCCACGCGATCCGACGCAGCCGCAGTTGGGCCAGTGCATCCAGGTACCGTTGCCAATCTATGGAATCGCCTCCATCGGCGGCGATACGAATCTTGTAGCCAACGCCGAATATCGCATTCCCATCGCAGGTCCGGTCACCTTCGCATTCTTTGACGACTTTGGCATTGACACGGCCCTCAATAAGAACCAGTTAAAGCAGAGTCCGCAGGGATTCGCCTCGCTGACAGCGCCGCTCTACGGTTGCCCGGTGTGGAATAACGGTGCCTGCCAAGGCGGAATTCCGGGTTCGCAGGTTGGCTTCCTCCGGGATATTCACCCTATTTCCGGAACCAACTTCGTGCCGCGCATGTCCCTTGGCGCGGAACTCTCGGTCATCATGCCGGTCATCAATGCGCCCTTCCGCTTCTTCTGGGCCTACAATCCCCTGCGCCTCTACGAGCAGCCTTATTGCAATCTGGGATTGGGCAGCAACAAGGACAGTTGCTCCGGCGAGCTGATTACCCGCAGTATGTTCCCCACCGGCGGCGCGGGCGACTATACTTATGCCGAGACCTCCGCCGCATACGGAGCACGGGACGTCTTCCGCGAGCCGCGTAAAACCTTCCGTTTCACGGTCTCCACAACCTTCTAACCTATTTGATCTACGTACATCTCTGAGGGGTATGGGCTTCTATCCATACCCCTCAGTTGTCTCTGGTCTCAGCCTTAGCCCAAGAGCCTCCCCTTCATCCGTTATCGTTTCAGTGATCGGGTAACTTATCCTATGCACCGTACGATTCCTTTGCCGACGCATCTTTTCTCATGCGTCTATCCTTCCTTGGGCTTGTTTGCTCTCGCGGTTTGCCTCGGCAGTTCGTAATCCGCAACAGGCCTGGATACCCGCAATTGCCGTCAGCGATTCAAATCTCCACCAACGCGCCAAAGGAAATAAAAATCATTCAGGTTTAGGAAATGCCGCCTCAATCGAAGCGGTAAGCGCTGATCGTCGCGCCCATCGGCTCATCGGTGAAAATGCACCTCCCCGGCGCGCCGCCACCTGCCCCCGCTGCCACCATCAGCGGAATCAGATGCTCTTCGCGGGGATGAGCGTAGGCGGCAAAAGGTGCCTTGCGCCATTCCGTCAGCAGCGCGTCCCGCTCGGTTGCGGGCGATTCAACAGCATGAGTCAGCCAGGCGTCAAAGGCCCGCGCGCGCTCCACCGTCTCTGGCCGAAGATAAGCGCGCAGATTATGGAAGCTCATCCCGCTCGCTACAATCAGCACGCCCTCCTCGCGTAAAGGAGCCAAGCTCCGCCCTGCTGCCAGATGCAGTGCAGGATCAAGAGAAGCAGCCAGCGAGAGTGAGACCACGGGAATCCGCGCCTCTGGAAAGACCACCTTCAACGGCACAAAGACGCCATGATCGAAGCCCCGGCTGGCGCTAAGGCCGGACGGTAAGCCCGCCTCACCGAGCAAGCTGGACACTCTTTTGGCCAAATCCGGCGAACCGGGCGCGGGCCAGGTGAGCTTGTACGTCTCTTCGGGGAAGCCAGAGTAGTCGAAGATCAGCGCGGGCTGTGCAGCGGCGCTGGCCGTGAAGGCCGGTTCTTCCCAGTGGCCGCTGATGACTAACAGGGCTTTGGGAGGAGCGGGTAGCGTTGCCGCCAGCCCCTCCAGAAAGCGCTTCGTGGCGTTCCAGGTATCGGCCGGACCCCACGTCCAGTCCATAAAGAAGCAGGGGCCTCCGCCGTGGGGAAGAAAGATAGCTGGCTGGCGTTTGATGGTCATAAGGCACCCTCCGAAATATCCCGGCCCTATCCTTTGAGCCGGGATATAGTTGTTCTAACAACTATTCTTTTGATGCCTTGGATCAACGCAGGATTCACACCTGTTGTCTAGTCAATGGGCGCGGCAAATTTATGGACATAAACCAGCATCGCCACACCAACGAAGAAGGGAATCAGGCCGCTCAGAGCAACAGCTCTGCCATGGCCCTCTATGAGAAAACCCAAAAAAATCATTGTTCCCACTCCTACCGCTACACAGATCAGACCTGTGAGCTTGGTTTCTTCCCGCTTTTTGATGCGCGCCAACCGGCCCTCTTCTCGAAGCATTTCCATGGCCTGCTTGGCGCCGTCGCCTGAACCTTCGGTAATCCTCCGCAGAGTCTCCGACTTGTAGAAGGCCTCGCGCTCGGCTTTCCGGCTTCCCACCCATACTGCAACAGATAGAAAACTGAAGAGCATCACGAACATCACAATAGGTACAAATACCCCGATTGCTTCTGGATTCATAATTTCCTCCTTGCTAAGGGTTTTTCCCCATGCGTCAGGTAAGACAGCAGCCTTGAGAATTCGGTTGCATAATCTCTAAAGAAAGATTTTTCAGAAAATGCAACCGGAAGCTCACTGAGACTGTCTCACCATTCGCAAAGGTGCAAATTTCAAAAATGAATGCCGCGACCAGCGCCGCTGAAGACCTGCAAGACGTTATGCGCGTCCTCGCGGGAGAAATCCGCGCCTTCGAGGGGATCGTCCGCCGCTGGCAGGGGCCGATGGTGACCATGGCATGGCGATACTGCCGTGATCGCAGTCGGGCCGAAGAGATGGCGCAGGAGGCCTTTCTGCGCGCATGGCGCGGATTGGCGAACTGGCGGCGCGAGTCGAGCTTCTCCACATGGCTTTTTGCCTTGGCCGCCAACGTCTACCGCAATGAACTGAAGCGCTTTCCCACCGAGATGCTGCCGCTCGACGCTGCTCCAGAAGCTTCTGGGCCAGCTTCTCAGCAGGACGAACTGGAAGAACGAGGACGTCACGATGTAGTGCGAAGAGCTGTGCTGGCTTTACCTTTGCGCTATCGCGAACCAATCATCCTTTATTATTTTCATGAGATGGATGTGGCCGCTGCCGCCGCGACGCTGGGCCTGCCCGAAGGAACCATGAAGGCGCGTCTCAGCCGGGCGCGAACCCTTCTGCGACAACGCTTTCCGCACCTCGCTGAAGAGCGCGCGAAACTTGAATTTTCTCCTCAATTGACCGGCAGGGAGGCCTGAAGATGAATCGATCAAAGACAATCTGCGCGGAAGCAAAGCGAGGTAGCTTCGACTCAGAGATTGACCGCCTTCTAGCCACCGAAGATGATCTGATCCCCTCCTCCGGCTTTCTGGCCTCGATCATGGAGCGAGTGCAGGAAGAGGCCTCAGCGCCTCCACCCATTCCTTTCCCCTGGAAACGCGCCCTGCCCGGAGTCCTTCTCTCCATTGGCGTGCTCGTCTGGAGCCTGGTGGAAATGATTCGCCTAGCCCGGATCGCTCCGAACCCGCGCCCACTCACACTCCCGCATTTCTCCGAATTTTATACAGGTTCTGCCGGACAGGCCAATTGGATCGTGCTTTCTCTCGGCCTCGCTCTGCTTTCCTGGCTTTTTGCGCGCAGCCTCGTGGGCCGCGGTGGGCTGCTCTAGTCCAAAGCTCATCGAACTGAAACAGGGCAATTGCCTCGCTCCCGGCAACTTTATAGAAACGATTGCCGTCCATTGGGCATATAATCCTTGCGTGAAATCATTCGGCCGCTTGATGCTTATAAAATTGCATCCTCGGCTGAGGAGGCTACCATGTTGAAGCCGTTGCTGTTTGTCTCTGCTCTTGTTCTGTTGGGAATCTCCACTGCATCGGATGCCGGGCCTTTGCAGCAGGACAAAGGCCGGTCTACCGTCTCCGGCGAAACCAATTCGGCCAAGCAGGCCGACAAAGCGCAGGCGCGTATCAAAGAACTTTACGGTCAAGAATGCGCTCTCTGCCATGGCGATTCAGGGGACGGAAAAACCGATCTGGCCACAGCGGCGAAGATGACGCTGGATGACTGGACCGATCCCAAAACGCTGGCCGGTAAAGAGGACAAGGATCTCTTCAACATTATTCGCAACGGCAAGGGTCAAATGACGCCCGAGCCGGTGGGCCGCGCCAAGGACGAGGAAGTGAAGAATCTCATTGTATACATACGAAGCTTGGCCAAGCAGCCGCCCACCGCTCCAGCAACGCCTCCCGCGACCAACTAGCTTTCGACGCTCTCAGAGTTTTTTGCGCAGGTACTCAAAGACCAGATATCCGATCAACGCGGAGATGAGCGCGATGGCGAAGTTGGTGACGGTGAAGATGTCCGTCAACGCCGCAGAGAAGCTCTTTCCGCGCCCATTCGAGACAGTGAACTCGCCCATCAGTAGATTGGCGTAGAAGAGAAAGTCAATGAACGCAACCTCAACCACCGCCCGCCAGAGGGGGGTGAGACGACGCCGGCTTGGCCGCTGACCTTGCACAGCTTCATCTTAACAAGGACGAAATATGAATGGAGTAAAGGCTTCCGGTTTGACCCTCCTCGGTCCATGGCAATAGCTTGAAAGAGTGCGGGCCGCGCCGTGCGCGCCCTCGACAAGGAGATTGAATGCGACGCAATAGACTCCCCTGGATTTGGACGTGCGCCTGGACCTTGATGTTGGCGGCTCTGTCTATGGCCTCAACGCGGGCGCAGGACTTGAAGAGCTTTGAGCAGAAGATTACCACCAAAGTTCTGCCCAACGGACTGACGATCATCCTCTGCGAGCGGCCGGATGCGCCGGTCTTCAGCTATTCCACCTTTATCGATGCAGGCGATGTTAACGATCCCTCCGGTCAGAGCGGCCTGGCGCATATGTTCGAGCACTTGGCCTTCAAAGGAACCAGCCAGATCGGCACCACCGATTACGCCGCTGAAAAACTGGCGCTGGCCAAGGTTGAGGCTGCCAACGACGCCTACGAAGCTGAGTACCTGAAGGCCGTTGGTCGCGACGATGCCAAGCTGGCAGAGCTCAAGAAGGCTTTCCTGGAAGCGCAGAAAGAGGCGCATAAGTACGTCGTCCCCAACCAGTTCACCGACGTGGCCGAGCGCAACGGCGCTGAGGGACTCAACGCCGAAACCGGCCTGGACGATACGGTCTACTTCTGGTCGATGCCGGAGAATCGCCTCGAGCTGTGGGCGTGGCTTGAGAGCGGACGCCTCTCCGATGTGGTGCCGCGTGAATTCTACAAAGAACGCGACGTGGTCAATGAAGAGCGCCGCATGAGAACCGACTCCAATCCCATCGGCCGCCTAGTCGAGCAGTTCCTCGCCACCGCCTATGTCGCTCACAACTACGGGCGGAGCAGCATCGGCTGGCCCAGCGAGGTCTCGCAGATCAATGCCACCGAGGCCATGGACTTTCACAAAAAGTATTACGTCGGCGCAAATATCGTCGTCGCCGTCGTCGGCGATGTGAAGGCCAGCGAGGCAATGCCTATGCTGGAAAAGTACTTCAGCAAGGTTCCCGGCGGACCCAAGCCGGCGGAGATGACCACCGTTGAGCCCAAGCAGTTCGCCGAAAAGACGGTCGCCATCCGTGAGCAGACGCAGCCCTTCTACCTCGAAGGCTACCACCGCCCCGACTATCGCAGCCCCGACGCTGAGGTCTACGCCGCCATCAGCGACATCCTGTCCAATGGCCGCGTCTCCCGTCTCTATCGCAGCCTGGTGCGCGACCAGCAAATCGCCGCCGAAGCCGAAGGCTTCTCGCCCTTCCCCGGCGACAAGTACCCCGGCCTCTTCGCCTTCTACGCGGTTCCCCTGCCCGGCCACACCCCCGTCGAGATGCGCGATGCCATCCACAAGGAGATCGACAAGCTCAAAGCCGCCGACGTCACGGACGAGGAATTGGCCATGTACAAGACCCGCACCCGCGCTGACCTGCTGCGTGGCCTGGCTGACAATCAGGGCCTCGCCAACTCCCTCGCCCAGTATCAGACCCGCTACGGCGATTGGCGTGAACTCTTCCTGCAACTCGATAAGGTGGACAAAGTGACCAAGGCTGACATCCGCCGTGTGGCCAATGAGGTTTTTATCCCCAGCAACCGCACCGAGTCTTGGATTGAAACTAATGCTGCTGCGTCACCGGCGCAGAAAGATGGAGGTGCGCAATGAACCCCGCTAACTCGCTAACTTGCGATCACCGCGCAGCGGTGGCTAACTCGCTAAAAAAACTCCCAAACCCTCTATATTCCGGTGAAAGAATGAAACGATTCGCCCTATTGTTTGCCTTGACTTGCGCGGCAACGATACTCGTCGGATGCCATCCTGCGACGCAACAAACTCTCGTGCCTGCCGCTACTCCTCCATTTATTGCAAATGTGACGCCTGGTCCACCGCAGATGGCCCAACTAGCCAAGCCTTGGGAGCAAATCTCCACGCCCAAACTGCATGACTTCAAGCCCCATCAACCCCAGCGCATTGAACTCAAGAACGGCATCGTAATCTTCCTGCAAGAAGACCACGAGCTGCCCTTCATTTACGGCTCGGTCAACATCCCCGGCGGCTCGCGCGATGAAGACCCGGCCAAAACCGGCCTAGTCAGCCTTTACGGCCAGACGTGGCGCACCTCTGGTACAGCCAGGCTCAGCGGCGACGCCCTCGACGACCTGCTCGAAGCCAAAGCCGCGCACATCGAGACTGGCGGGGACGTCGATTCCACAGCGCTCTCTTGGGACTCGCTCAAAGCCGACTCTGACCAGGTTTTCTCTCTGGCTCTGGACCTGCTCCTGCATCCCAACTTCACCGACGAGAAGCTCCAGCTCGCCCAGCAACAGGTGGCTACGGGCATCGTTCGCCGCAACGATGATGAGGGCGGGATCGCTAGCCGCGAAGCCGCCAAGCTAGTCTATGGCGCCAATTCGCCCTACACCCGCCAGCCGGAACTGGCCACCATCGGCGCGGTCACCGTAGATGATCTGAAGGCATGGCACGACCGCACCATTGGTGGCAAGCTGATCGTCTCCATCAGCGGCGACTTTGACCCGGCGGCGATGGAAGCCAAGCTGCGCTCTGCCTTCGAGCCGCTGGCTACTGCCAAACCCAATCCCATTCGCCACGACAGCTTCACCGATCCCAAACCCGGCGTTTCCTTCATCAACAAGGAAGACGTGAACCAATCCAATGTTCAGATCGTCGGTCTGGGCACGGACCGCCGCAATCCCGACGTGCCTGCCCTTGCCGTGATGAATGAAATTCTCGGCGGCGGCTTTGCCAGCCGTCTCTTCCAGAAGGTGCGCACCGAGCTGGGCCTGGCCTACGCCGTCGGCGGCAGCTACGGTTACGAATGGGATCATCCCGGCAGATTCCACGCCGTCGTGATGACCAAAAGCGCCTCCACCGTAGACGCCACCAAAGCCGCGCTGACCGAAATCAGCGGCCTCACTACCAAACCCTTCACCGAGGAGGAATTGGCCCGCGCCAAGGACAACATCCTCAACTCCTTCCTCTTCCGTTACGACACTCGCGAAAAAGTTCTGGCCGAGCGCGTGCGCCTGGAGTTTTACGGCTACCCGCCGGATTACCTGGAGAGCTACAGGGCCGCGCTGGAAAAAGTGACCGTCGCCGACCTCGACCGCGTAGCCAAAAAGTATATTCATCCCGATAAGTTGGCCGTGTTAGTCGTAGGCAACGGTCCGGAGATCAAGCCTGGCCTGGACGAGCTCAAGCTAGGCCCCGTCCAGCCTATCGACATCACCATCCCCATGCCCAAGCAACCCGAAGCATTAGAACAGAAGCAGTAAATCCAACAAATAATGGGTGCCCCGGGTCCCGAATTTGGGACCTGGGAAAGATAAGCCGCTTACCGCCGCGTATAGATCTGGAAAGGAGCCCAGTAAAACGGCGCGCTGAAACGGCTCTTCGAACGCAGAAGGCTGAGCTTCGCGTTGCGCAGCGCGGCGGACGGCGCTTGGCCCTCCTGCAATCCCTGGTAGAGCGTGTCCATCAGGCGCGGCGTGGAGTCGTCGCTCACCTCCCACAACGCGCCAATCACGTTGTGCGCTCCGGCACGCAGAAAGGCCCAGGAGAGGCCGACCAATCCCTCACCCGCATAAGCGCGCGTACCACTGCCGTTGCAGGCCGAGATGGTCACGAGGCGCGCATCAATGGGATGCTCGATAATATCGCGGGCGTAAAGCTTGAAGGATGTCTCGCCAGTCTGGTTGCTTAGAGGCCCGGAACCCGAAAGAATAATCGCTGAATCCAGCGGATCGGTGCGGCTGGCCGTGGCGTGCGAGACAAAGTGAATATAAGAGTACTGCGCCGGATGGCTGGCCAAATAGGCGGAGGGCGTGGCTTGCGCGCCGGCAAAGACGTCCTGGCTGCGCGCGGCAAAATGGCGGGAAATCTGGTTCATCTCTGAGCCGAAGTGAGGCAGGCTGGGGTAATCCGCGCTGGCCGTCACCGGATTGCCCACCAGCAGCAGCTTGCGGCTATCTCTCCGCGCAGGCCTTGCCACGGCCAGCAACTCCAGCGACGGCGCGGAGAGCAGGGTCTGATCGTTGATCCAGTAATGCGTGCCTGTGCCGGGTCCGGGAGCGAGCAGCGTCTCAAAGTTCAACTGGCTCAGCGCGCCATCGGTCAGGATCATTACAGGAACCATGGGCCGGATCAGTTTGGCGGCCGGGGCCACCAGCATCTGATAGAGCGCCTGCCCGTCCTCATTTCCGCTTCTCTGCGCGTCTTCCCCGTCCAGCAGCGCTCGGCGGTAGCGCTCGACGCGCTCGGCAATCTCCTTCTGTGCGGGCAGTGGAAACAGCATAATCTTGGCCGGAGTGATCGCCCAAAGGTAAGAGTGCTGCGCGCCCAGCCAGTAAAAGAGCAGCGTCGCGCCGGAGCTTTGCGCAATCTGCCGGGGATGCAGCGCTGCGAGGCGGGCGGCCTTGCTCTCCTCCACGCCCAACCCCTGCGCCAGCGTCCGCGCCCGGCTCTGATCGGCGGCAGCCAGTGCCTCTTCAACCCGGCCCTGCTCCACCAGCAGGTGAATATAGTCGTCATAAATGCCAGTAGCGTTGGCGGCAAAGGGCAGCCGCGAGTCCTCATGCTTGAGCTGCGCCCGCGCCGACTCGAAGATGGCTAGCGTAGCTTTATAAGTTTGTTCGGCCTCTTGCGTGTTGCCTTGTCGCTCAAACAGTTTTGCCATCTCATTCCCGGCGCCTAGCCGCGTCGTGGTGGGGTTTGCCGGGTTGTCTTGAATCGCACGAAAAAACTTCTCCGCCTGCTGATCCTGATGCCGCGCTGCAGCCAGCATTCCCTGCGTCAGCATAATATTAGCGATTAGAGAATTATTTCCAGTACTTACTATCGAAGTTATTTGATCGAGATATGCGCTGGCCTCGTCTAACTTTTCAGTTCCAATTGAAACTGTGGCCAGATCCTTCAATATATAAGCAATCTCTTCCTTGCTTTTGATCTGTCCTGCTAGATAAAGCGCTCGGTTATATGATTGTGCGGCGCGGGATAAATCTCCGCTATCTTGATAAACTGCCCCAGCATTATTCACCCATTTGAGTTCATCGCGAAAATTTCCAAGTTTTTTTGCGCTTTTCTCCGCTTGAAGAAAATGCTCTAGTGCCTTTTCGTCATCTCCCATTTGAAAATAAGCCCATCCCAGATTGCCGGAAGCTATTTGTTGCTTATCTTCCGCTCCTAAATCCACCGCAGATCGATATGCAGAACTAGACCAATCCACTGCCTCATCGAAATGGTTAAGCTGCATTGCCTCCCACCCCAGATTCAGCGCAGCGCTTGCTTCCAAGTTATTGTCTTGATGCGCTTTAGCATAGTAAAATGTATCTAAAAAATACTTTCTTGCATCATCATACTTTGCTTGTCTAACGGCGAGGATTCCTTGCGCCCGAAGTACGTCACCACAGTTAGGATTATTGGTATTCCGACAGATAATCGAAGCCTGTTTAAGTTTCTGATCAGCGATTGAAAACTGTTGTTGGTGAGTAAAAATAATACCTTCAAGCGCTAATTTTTCAACAGTTCCTTTGTTATCATGGGAATTTGGGTAAACAGACAGAAGATACATTGCATCGTCATACTTTCCACGCCATACCATAGTCTCCGCTTCAAGGAGTTGAAATTTAGCTCCCCATTCCGGGTTGAAGGACTGGAATTGAATCCTGCCACGTTCTGCATCCTGCTCGCTCTCGGTCAATCTGCCCTGTTGGAAGAGTCTCCAGGCATGGTCATAGGCCTCCTGCGCGTCGCCGGGACCCGTATCTTCGAGAGGAACGAAGAAAAAAAGGATCGCCGCCCAAGCGAATAGACGTAGCCCTGACCGGAAGCTGCCTGCAACAAACATGATTCCAGCTTACATCGAATCTGTCGTAGTGCGCATACGTTCCACCGATTCACGAAGACGAGCGTATGAAAGCCGGATATTGTGGGACCACTTACGGATGGAGACTGGATCCTTGATCTCGTAGGCCAATTCAAGCGCGCGGCGATAGTAATCGATAGCCCTCAAATAATCGCACCGGTACAGATATATATTGCCAATATTTGCAAGTGAAACCAGATAGTTTTGGACTCTACCGGTCTCGAAATGAATTTGCAAGGCGTTTTTCAGCAATGATAAAGATTTGCCGTCATCTCCCAATTTTAGGTGGCAAACCGCCAGCTCGCCCCAAGCGAGAGCCATCAGGGCGCGCGATCCGGCGGATTCCGCTATCGTTAGCGATTCTTCAAACCATTGAATTGCTTCATTGTAGAAGCCCTGAGCCATCAGGTTCTTCCCAATCCCCCAACGTGCATTATTCTTGAAATACCATCCATCCATTTGATCGGAGGCGTCGAGAATGAATCGGTAAATTCTGGATGAAGGCTCATGATCCTTCTGAAGGTAAAAAATCATACCCTGACAGCTTTGGACATCGCATAGCATCTCCAGCATTCCAGCTTTTCTTGCCAGGAACTCCGCCTCCTCCATCAGTCCGTGCGAAGGCGCATATTTGCCCAACTGCCCAAGGCAATAGCCGCGTGTTTTTTTGAGTCCTATGATGGAGGATAGATCGTCGCCTTCCGGCGGAAACGCGGACTCCTTCAATAAAAGATATTCGAGGGCTTCCTCGACTCGTCCGCTGAGCCGCAGTAAATCGGCCCGGCAAAGACGTAGACCCCACACCTCTGCGGACGGCCCAAGATCATCGTTTCGTTCGAATTCCGCCTTTACGATGCGATCCGCCCCGTCCAAATCGCCGAGTCGTATTAGGTCGCGAGTCGTTTTGTCTATTGATTCTTTCATTTGTATTGGAAAAATCTGAAGATCACATCACTGCGACTTCACGGCTGTGCCCCATTCATCGCGGCACTATCGCGATGAGTGGGCCGCGCAGTCTTGCCGTCCATTCCGACTCGATTTCAATCATTCCTCGAACGCCTGTTGCGTAGTGGTTGAAGCTGCTCGAGGGATAATCGCTGCGTGATGCAACCAATCCGCGCTTCACCGGACTCCGATGGATGTAGCGTATCACTTCTGAGCGAGTATCTTCACCACGGATATTGCTGTCATAATAGCGTTCTTCCCAGAACTTCTCGCGCTGGCCTTTCAATTTGCGTGACGTGATCTGCTTTACAACTTTGAGGAACTGGGCCAAGAGGATTGATGGCGGTTCGTTGATGAGCAAATGGACGTACTCGGGCATAAGAACATAGGCGTAGACCCTTGCCTGATGCCGAGCACGAGTTAGTTCCAGTATGGCCTCAAAGGTGTTCTTGGGGTCTGATGAATCGAGAAAAGGGAGACGGTGAAAGCAATTGCAGGTGATGAAGTGGAAAGCTTCTGCTTTCTGGAACCGTTTCAAACCATATGGCATGGCTTCGTCATACTCTGGCTATGATCTGATCCTAAGCTGCCCGCCCGCTCATCGCGATAGTGCTGCGATGAACGGGGCACAGCTCCTCATGGTTCATGGTGATTTTTCGCGGTTGATGATCGGGCCACCTGCCACTAATCGGGCGGGCACTCAGGAAAACAGCTTCTTCTAAGGTGTACTGTCGCCGTTGGAATTTCCGGTTCCAATCGGAATATCCCCTTCGATGTCTGCATGTAAGGATTGTGTTGTACCAGCACCGGTTGAATGAGGCTGAGCGGTAGCTTGAACTTGAGCGGGGATACTATGAAGAAAAAACACAAAAAACGAAGCGAGCCAGCTGAACATTGAATGTCCTCCTGGCTCACTTTGCAACGTTTTCGGACACTGTTGTCAAGGAAAAATAAAATAGGATTCTTTATGGTTCACTACTTCCGTTCGATCCACCCGTCCCGACCGGAATATCCCCTTCGATCACGCAGCCCAGCTTGAGATCGATCATTGTCAAGCTTATGGTGGTCTTCTTGTATACCTTCGACTCGTTCTGGTCCTCGTGCTTCACCGTCACCTTGCCCAGTGTGATCGCCCCGAAGCCGGGGATAGTAATCACGTTCCCGGCGATTGCCCCAGGGAAGAGTCCAGCCACTCTGTTGACCAGTGAACATTCAATCGTCTCCGAAACGCCAAGAGTGCGGGAAAGATGATTGTACCGTTCCTGGAGCTTGGGGGAAAGGTTCTTGTTCTGGAGGATGCTGCTGTACTGGCGTCCGACGCGGCTGACGATCCCTGGATCAAGGGCCCAAGGCAGGTCGTTGGCAGGCGTGGAGGCAAAGATCTCTTGATCCCACTCCAGCTCAACCGGGATGCCGGCGATGCGCAGATTCTCAAAGCGCGTGCCGAGGAAGGAGATTGACGGCATATAGCCTTTGAGGGGGTGCTGGGTGAGGGTCTGGCCGACGACCCGGTCAGCCGTGACGACCTCCATCACATTAAGGCCTTCGACGACGGTGGTGGTCAGCGTGTTCCATCCCTCGCCGGATTTGGTGCTCTTGTTGCCGGCGACATGCGAGTAAGCGTAGTCGAACGAGACGATCGACTGCAGCGCGTAGCCATCCGATGTTTGGTTGAAGTATCCGCCCGACGGGTCGAGTTTGGAGTGAGCCTGTGGCTCAATGGTTTGGGTGACCGGAAGCGTCAGTTTACCCGAGAGGACGGTTGCTTCCGCGTGGTAGGTGTGGGTTCTGTCATTCACTGCAGGCATGGACGCTGATCCCTTTCTGGAATAAGGAGTTGCGAAAATTCTAGGTTGTAGATGCGGGCCTGTCAATCAATTAATTTGAAGACTGAAGGCGTACTGGTCGATAACAGTGTGTTCTCCGCGCGGCGTCACTCCGGAAACTGTAACCGTATAGGTGCCGTTGCGCAGCATGGCTCCGGGAATCGCCAGGGAGATCCGCTGGCTTTCACCTGCATCGGATGTGGGAGCGGCCACGGAACCGGTCCAGGCGGCCTTTCCTTGCGGATCAATGAGGCCAAAGGAGTAAGAATCATAAGCGCCGGGGCTGGGCTGCTGGGGCAGTTCAACCGGCAGCGCGACTCCGTGCTTGCGATCGGCTGTGATCGCCAACGGAGCGCCGCGCGTGCTGCCATGCAGTGGCGCCCAAGCAAGAAGCTGAGGCTGACTGGCCGCTTCGTGAAGTCCAGGCAGAACGACAAGATTCTGATAACCAATGAACAGAAGCATGGTAGCAAAGACGGGAACAGCGAAGGAAGGCTGCAACCAGTTAAGCCACCATTCACGCTTGACCCTTGCCGGGCGAGCGCGAATCGGAAGCGGCTCCGGCGCATTCGGCGCCAGTTTAGGCAACTGGACTTTGGCTTCCTCGACAAAAGCAACTCCGGCGCGAAGATCAAGGGCGCATTCGTGACAATCGAAAAGATGCTCTTCAAAGGCATCGCGCGCATCGGGCGTCAGTTCATTCAGCAAGTAACGCTCAGCAGCCATCTGTTGTAATGCTTCGTTGTGGTCCATTTTTCAATCCTCAGTGCAATCCAACACTTGATAGTGACGGCAGCCGATCAAGCGTATCAATTTTGAATTAATTTGCTAATTTGCGCCCAGCGGCGATCGATTTCCCATTCGTTTAACGTATTCTGTCTTGAATTCTTGCTTGGCGCGATGCAGCAGCACGCGCAGGTAGTCGCGGTCCACGCCAAACTCCTGGCAGACCTCGTCGCGGTCACGCTCGTCCAGAAAAACGGCCCTCAGCAGGGAGGAGTCCCGCGGAGCCAAATGCTTCAAAATCGCGCTGACCTTCTCCTTCATCTGCTTTGCGGCCACAACATCCAGGGCGCTGGCGGCCTTGTCAGGCACTTCAGGCCGGCCGTCCACATCCAGCGACTCACCTCCGCTCGAGGAGCGATAGTGCTCACTGAGCACGTGGTTGCATACCATATTCACAAAGGCGCCCAGGCGCTCCGGCTGGCGCAGGCCGTCCTTGCGCAGGACCGAAAAAACGCGCGCAAAGGTCTCCTGGCGTACATCCTCGATGGCCTGCGGAGATTGAAGGCGGCCGCGCAGCTTGATCTGGAGTAGTTCTGAAAAATAGGCGACAAAGTGCGCCTGCGTCTGGGGGGTACCAGCGCAGAGATTACTGACGTAACTCGCGTCAAAGATACAAAACTGCAACGAAGACTCCGCTTAGTCGAGAGGAGCCAAGTATAACATCGCAGAGGTGCTGGATGCATGAATCCCGCACATTTCAGTTGCCTATGGGACGCACTGCGGTCATGGTATTCCTCGTCTACCGGGAGGATTGAAGCTGTCTGCACTCTTGACTACTTTGCGCGTCTCCTGTCCGGCTTGGTGGCATCGCCTGCTCTGCAATTCGCCTCGCAACCTCCTGGCGGACGGGCCATGCGCGCGTTTCTGCGGCGGCGTGGGAACCCGGAGAGACTGTGCCGCGATGCCTAACGCTCCAATGACTCTCAATAAACTGCGCTGTGGGCCAAAGCATGGGATGATTCTCCTTGAATGCGGTGGGCCGCGCCTGAACGGGCACTAGACGCCGCGGATGACTTTATCCAAATAGGCTGCGGGAAGAGGATAGAGCTGGAGCTTTCCGTGCGGCTTCTGCGTTGCTTTTTCCAAAAGGCAAGCCACTGCCGAGATCGCCATCCACTGGACGAAAAATCCCACCCGGCTCGAGCTCATCCAAAGCGCCGGAGCCAATGCGGCCAGAAGGCTGAGGCAGTAGAAGCAGCCCAACAGGCGGCCCAGCAGACCGAAGCCGAGAGCCACGCGCATTCTCAGAATCCAATCCCAAGGTCCATTCTCGACCGTCAGCATGTGCGCGATCCTCCAAACAGCGAGAGCGCAAAGAGCAAAGCACCATACATCGTTAAAATCGATCATTGCAGAAAACCTCCTTCATCTGGGTGGCCGCAGACGGAACCTGCTTCAAAAGGCCAGTTCCGTCTGCATCTGGGGAAGCCAGTCAATCTTTCGGTTTTTCGCAGGTCGGCAGAAGCCGACCTGCTGGTTGATTAAAAGGATGCGGCGTCGCGGGCCAGATCAAGTGGTTCCCAGCGAAACCGTGTCAATGCCTGGCGGCGCTCAACAAGATCCTCTGTGCTAAAGGTGAAAGCGGAATCGCTGTGCCGGGGACTGGTGAAAATTTCAGATTCTTTCTTTGTGTAAGCTGATGGTTGTAAATGGATGGCGATGCGGCGCACCAGACTGTTGCCCCACACTGCTTGGGCGCTGGGATGGGAGATGGACGGCGGTGTACTCCAGGAGAGCACTGCCCGCACCCCGATGAGTTTTGTGGCATCGCCCGCTGTGCGCAGATGCGATGCAAGATCAATCGGCAGGCTTACGCGGCAATCCAGACCTGCGACCGGCAGGTTGTTGGAATCATGCACCACCGTCGACGCAGTTCCCTCGTACTCGAATCCCGAACCCCAATCTACCCAAAAAGCGACAAACTCATGACTGCCCGCCGTTAACGGTCCTCCCAAGTAGCCGAGGCTCTGCTTGATCGTCAGCACCGCTGTCAACTGACTAGCTTGTGGATCGAGGCCCACGCTCTTCAACTGCTCGAAGCTGGTATCCCCGTTGGTCCTCAGCCAGGCTCCCACAACGCTGGAGAGATCCACGTCTTCCAGATCGGCAAACCATTTTGCCGGGTCCAAGGCAATCGCTGGGGAGTGGAGAGCCGCAATCAGCGCAGGAGCCAGATAGCGATGAGGTTGAACCGTTGTACCAGCGTAAAGTGCGTGCAACTCCACTGGAGAAAGAGGCTTCAGGGCCGTCGTTCGCACGGGCGAAACGGGAGTGGGCGGCGCTTCGATCTCGCTCTCCTGACTCGCATCCCTGCTAACTGAACAGTTTGACTCTGAGGCGAAAGAATCCGCTGGAGAGGGTGTTCTCCGGGGCAAAAAAAACCCGCGCCGCAACCGATTCCGCTCAAAGCGGGACTCCCCGGCGTTTCCGTTTCTGCCGTATTGGATTGCCATCTGCGCACCTTCTCGGCTAAGAATCACTTCCGCCGTACAAGGGATAGTGCAATTCCGCTGAAGATCGTTACAGCCCTTTGTGGAAAAATCCAATGGCCATTGGGCGATGGAGGAGCGTTCATGAATACATGGACACCCGTCAAGCGAAGAAGAGATCATTCACTATTCAGGTGCGGATCGCCTTAAGATCAGTCTTCGGCTCAACTTCTGTTAAAGTTGTGAGTAGCCCCGAGGCGCAAAACATACCCTGTACTATGGCTCTGCGCAAATCATCCGGGAGTTGAAGACAACCCTTATGCCTCACGATTTACCCAAAGCGTACGACCCCGCCGGCCTGGAGGATCACTGGGCCGAATACTGGGTGCGCGAGAAGCTCTTTGCACAGCCGACGCCAGCCATCCCCCCCGCAAATTCAGAGAATCAAAGCTTGGCCGGCAAGTCCTCCTTTACGATTCTGCTGCCGCCGCCCAATGTGACCGGAAACCTCCACATGGGGCATATGTTCGAGCATACGGAGAGCGACATTCTGATGCGCTGGCGCCGTATGTGCGGCGGACGGGTTCTATGGGTGCCCGGCACAGACCATGCGGGCATTGCAACGCAGATGCTCGTCGAACGACAGCTCACCACGGAAGGAACCAGCCGCCAGCAGATGGGACGCGAGGCTTTTGTCGAGCGCGTCTGGAAATGGCGGCAGCACTACGGCGGCGCGATTCTTGGCCAGATGAAGCGCCTGGGAACTTCAGTGGATTGGGATCGCGAATACTTCACCATGGACGAGAACTTATCGGTAGCCGTGCGGGAGGCCTTCGTCCGCCTTCATGAGCAGAATCTAATTTATCGCGGTGCCTACATTGTGAACTGGTGCCCGCGCTGTCAAACCGCGATAAGTGACTTGGAAGTGTTCCACGAGGAACAAAAAGGTCACTTATGGGAGATAAAATACCCAGTTACCGATGCGAATAACAAGGATACGGGCGAGTTTATAACGGTTGCAACCACGCGGCCAGAAACCATGCTTGGCGACGTTGCTGTTGCTATCCATCCGGAAGATGCGCGCTATCTCCACATGCATGGAAAGAAACTCCGCCTGCCGCTGATGAACCGCGAGATTCCTATCATCCTCGACGAATGGGTGAGCCGCGAATTCGGCACCGGCGCGGTCAAAGTAACTCCCGCCCACGACCCCAATGACTTTGCCCTCGGTGAACGCCATCATCTGCCTTCGATCAATGTAATGGACTCGGAAGGCCGCATCAATACTGAAGGCGGAGCTTATACGGGACTCGACCGCTATGCCGCGCGCAAGAAAGTCCTTGCTGACTTAGAGGCGCAAGGTCTGTTAGCCGGGATTAAGGACCACACCAATAACGTGGGCCACTGTGACCGCTGCAAAACAACCGTCGAGCCGCGCCTATCTACGCAATGGTTCGTCAAGATTCAGCCGCTGGCCGACAAAGCCATCGAAGCCGTCAAGCAAGGTTACATCAAATTCACGCCCGATCAGTACGAAAAGACTTACTCAAACTGGATGGAGAACATCCACGATTGGTGCATCAGCCGCCAGCTCTGGTGGGGCCATCGCATTCCGGCATGGCATTGCACGGAGTGCCACAAGATTACCGTCGCCCGCGTTGATCCGACAGCCTGCGCGCATTGCTGCTCCGCGAAGATCACCCAGGAGACCGACGTTCTGGACACATGGTTCTCGTCGGGCCTTCTCCCCGTCTCCGTCTTTGGCTGGCCTAATTTCGGCAAAACACCTGGTGGCCCAGGTCCCTCGCATTTGGGGACATGGGATCAGGAAGTTAATCGCACCGACTTCGACGCTTTTTATCCAACGAGTTTGTTAGTGACCGGCTTCGACATTCTCTTCTTCTGGGTTGCGCGCATGATTATGCTCGGCTGCTGGTTTGCCGCCGACGTTCCCATGCCCGATGGAAGCAAACGCCCGCTGGCGGATTCCGTGCCCTTCCGCGAGGTTTACATTCACGCCTTGGTTCTCGACGCCAACCGCGAGAAGATGTCCAAAGTTAAAGGTAATGTTGTTGATCCTATCGAGATCGTCAAGCAATACGGTACCGACGCAGTTCGATTCACGTTAGCTTCGATGGCCTCGCCCGGAACCGATATAGCTTTCAATATCGCCCGCACCGAAGGCTATCGCGCCTTCGCTAACAAGATATGGAATGCCGCCCGCTTCCTCTTCATGAATGTGGACCGCGCCGCCGAGATCGGCATTGCTGTTGATCCGAAGACGCTGGGCGGAATGCCGGAAGCCGCTGAAGGCGCGCCCCTCGAAGACCGCTGGATCGTTGCCGAGTTACACACAACCACAGCCAAGATTAATCAATCACTGGAGAACTATCGCTACGACGACGCGGCGAATGCCATCTATCAGTTCTTCTGGGGTAGTTTCTGTGATTGGTATCTGGAAATCGTCAAGCTGCGAATGGATTTCTCGGAAACAGCAGACAAAGCTCAGACACAAGCTGCGCTGACCACATTGCTTCAAGTCTTCGAAACATCTCAGCGTCTGCTTTCTCCGTTCATGCCATTTATTACAGAGGAAATCTGGCATGCGCTTTATGATGGCAATCCGCCGGTAAAATCCATTGCGCTGACAAGCTACCCGTCACAGAGCTATCCGAGTATTGATTCTCACGCACAATACAGAATGATTTTATTGCAAGATCTAATACGTGTTGCCCGAGAGGAACGCAAGAATCGAGACATACCTGAAAAGGAATTCGTTCCGATGTCCGTGATGGAAAGTTCTATTCGAGATTTTGGAACTAATCCGAACGAATTGATACAACAAAATGCCGAAGTTGTTCAAAGATTGGCAAAGCTATCATCGATCACGTTCCATAAGCACAAGAGTGATGGGGACGCGAACTTAAACTGGCGATCTATAGGGTATACAGAAATCGCGTTGATCCATGAGAAGCAAATCGACATAGCAGCCGAGCGTGAGCGTCTAACAAAAGAGATTGCCAAGTATGAGAAAGGTCTAATCTCCGCCGAGCGGCAGTTAGGAAATGAAAGCTTCCTAGCTAAAGCTCCGGCGCAGGTGGTCGAAGGGTTGAAGAAGCAAGAAGCCGAGACGCGGATGCTGCTGGAAAAAGCGCGCGCCGCGCTGGAAAAGCTCAAGGGGGAGGGTTAAGACAATGTCCTGTGAGTGTGGTCAATGCCGTCAGCATTTTCGGACGCTCGGCATCGCCTATGGTGTGCCTTCGGAATCCGAGATTCAAGAGGCATATAACGAATCGGTCAAGCAATGGCATCCCGATCTCTATGAGAATTACGCCAGCTTGCGCGCGGAGGCCGAGGAACGCTTCAAGCAGATTCAGGTTGCCTATCGGGAACTGAAAGAACACAACGCGCCGGGGTATACGCCGGCGGCCAAAGCCTCTTCTGTTCCATATGAATCATCTGCTCCGAATGTTCCTTCAGACCAATATGCTCAAGCTGCCCAGCCCACCGCTTCGCCTGAGCTTTCGTTTGACGGCGCGCCCGGCTGCCTGACGGCCTCCGAATTTGACGCTGGAATCAAAGAGATGATCGCCGGCCATCTGGGATCGGCCGACAAAGCTCTGGCGATCATTGACCTGAGCGGCAGCCGTGCGCGTTTTGCCACTTACTCTCAATTCCTGCTGATCTCCAGCCGCGGAATCATGATGCGCAATGTACGGAACATTGTCTCCCTGCTCTGGTATAAAGACATGGGAGAGCTGCGCTGGGTGGAAGGGCAAGGCGGGAGCAAATCCGGTTCGTGGCATAAGATAATCGGCAATCTCTCCGGCACTCCGGCTGGTTGCCAACTGGCCATCAACCGCGCCGACGGCTCTCTCTTTCTCTCCCTGACCGATCAGGTGGAGGACAGCGTCAAAAGAACGTTGTACAAATTTTTCCTGGACAAGAAGGCGCAAGCCTGATCCCGCACGAGTGCAGAGGAATTATGGACTGGAAGACTACCCCCATCGACGCATTGCTGGAGCAGGCGCTTCTAGAGGATAAAGCCGCCGGCGACGCCACGACCAATCTCACCATCGATCCCGGCCTGCGCGCCACCGCTTCGATTGTGGCGCGCCAGGAGATGGTGGTCTGCGGCTTGGGCGCGGTGCCACGCTTTCTGGAGATTTTTGCACGGCTCGACCGGCGCGCCCCGGCGCAGACCCGCTTCGAGGTGGTGAGTCATCCTGAAATATTCGATGGAGTAAAAGTCCGTGAGGACCAGGTGCTGGCCGTCATCCGCCACAATGCCCGCGTGCTGCTCAGTTGCGAGCGGGTGATTCTGAATCTCTTGCAGCATTTGAGCGGCATCGCCACGCTGACCCGGCAGTTTGTGGACGCCATCGATGGCTCCGGCGCGCGCATTCTGGACACGCGCAAAACCGTTCCCGGCCTGAGGACACTGGAAAAGTACGCCGTCCTGTGCGGCGGGGGAACTAATCACCGGCTTGACCTGGCCAGCGGCATCCTCATTAAAAACAATCACATCGCGCTGGGAGGCGGGTTGCCGACGGTGCTTTCCCGCGCCCTCGAATTTCGCCATCAGGGCCAGCGTGTGCAGGTGGAGGCGCGCAGCGCGCAGGAGTTGGAAGAGGCGCTCGCATTCGGTGCGGAGGCCATTCTGCTGGACAACATGAAGCCGCAGCAGGTCCGGCAGTCGGTCGAGCGCATTCGACAATTTACGACCGGAAAAAGTGGGAGCGCGATTCCCATTGAGGCCTCCGGCGGCATGAATCTCGATACCATTCGCGCCTATGCCGAGACCGGCGTGGACTTTATCAGCGTCGGCGCGCTGACACACTCGGCCAAGGCCGCGGATATTTCCATGCGCATCGTCGCGGAGACGGATTAGTGCGCGGAGTCGCGCTAGACGTGTATGACCTCGCAGCCTTGGAGGCCGCGCTCGCGGGCACAGTCTTTGCGGGCAAGCTGCATTTTTCTCCAGTCACGGATTCGACAAACTCTGACGCGCAGGAGGCCGCGCGTACCGCTGCGCCGCACGGCTCTGTCTTCTTTGCAGATGAGCAATTGGCTGGCCGGGGACGCGGCGATCACGCTTGGGAATCATCCGCCGGGGTAGGCCTCTACGTCAGTGTGCTTCTCCGCCCGCAGCTTCCTATTCTCCGCCTGCCACTGCTTCCGTTGGCCGCTGGACTAGCCGCCGTCGAGGCGATTCGCTCCGTCTCCGTCCTGACTGCCGATTTGCGTTGGCCCAACGACCTGCTGCTTGGCCCGCGCAAGGTGGGTGGGATTCTGGTTGAGGCGAAAAGTGCGCGCGGCGCGGTGGACTATGCCGTCGTTGGTCTGGGCATCAACGTCCACCAGCACGGATTTGATCCTAATCTGGCCGCGATTGCCACTTCGCTCGACATGGAAACGCAGCGCAAAGTTTCCCGTCAGGATTTGCTCGTTGCCCTGCTAGAATCGCTGGAGCGTGAGGCGCTGGAGTTGGCTGATCCGGAGGCGGGCGGGACCATTCCGGCGCGCGTCGAGCAGGCTTCGACATGGATGAGTAGGCGCGGGGTCGAGGTCCATGGGCCACAGGCTTGTGTGGGCGTTACGGCAGGGTTGGATGAACACGGGTTCCTGCGCGTGCAGACCGAAGCTGGTTTGGTAACGGTGCAGACCGGTGGAATCCGGGACGCCGCAAACTTCAGCAGGGATGAATAGAACATTTGCATGATTTCTTTTGCAGATTAATTCCTGAATCTTGGTACTCTGAATTCTGATCGGTACGCTCAATGAGGCCAACGCGGGATGGGAGAAAAGATACCCTCCCCCCCCCCCGGGGTGCGTTCCCTCTTTCTTCGCTTTTTAGGCGCTTGTCAACGTGTAATAAAGGTCAAGAATTGGAAGAGAACGACTTCAGTGGCTGCGGAAGACTCAATTAAGGCCTTTGCTATGAAAAGGCGAGACTTGAGTCGTGCCGATAAGGCCAATAGAGTCAACGTGGCTTTAGTCCTTGCGGGAATCTCTTGATAGGCTGAAAGAACCATGCTGCTTGCAATCGATATTGGCAATACGAATACGGTTCTTGGACTCTACCGGCTCGAAGACGAGAAGCCGGAACTGGTGGCGCACTGGCGCGTCACCACGCACCGCTCGCAGACCGTGGACGAGTATGGCGTGCTCTTCGTCAATCTTTTTGAAATGAATGGCTTCTCCACCAATCAGGCGCACCACATCATCATCTCTTCGGTGGTGCCGCCGGTGGAAGGCACGCTGCGCCAGGTCTGCCAGAGCTACTTCCATACCGAGCCTTTCTTTGTGGAGCCGGGGATCAAGACCGGAATGCCGCTTCTGGTGGAGAACCCTGCCGAGTTGGGCGCGGACCGGCTGGTGAACGCCATCGCAGCTTTTGAACGCTATGGCGGGCCGTGCGTGATTGTGGACTTCGGCACGGCGACGACCTTCGATGTGGTCTCGGCCAAAGGCGAGTACATGGGCGGAGCGATTGCGCCGGGTTTGGGCATCAGCGCCGATGCGCTCTTCTCTCGCGCCGCGCGCCTGGGCCGGGTGGACATCAAACGCCCCGCCAAAGTCATCGGCACCAACACCGTCACGCATTTGCAGAGTGGGCTTTACTTTGGCTACATCGGGCTGGTGGACGGCATTCTGGAGCGTATCATAAGCGAGCTGGGTGCGCCGGCGCGGGTCATCGCCACCGGCGGCCTGGCGCGGCAGATCTCTGAAGACTCGCGCTTCATCGCCGAGATTGACGATATGCTCACCCTCGACGGACTGCTGATTCTCTTCGAGCGCAACCGCGCCGCCAAGCCGCGCGGGAAAGCGCATTGAGATTTCGAGGCGCTTTGTGCTGAATTACTTCAACTACTTCACCGAGATTGAGGACCGCTTCCAGCAGCGGCGCAAGGCGCTTTTGCTGCTCTCGACGCTCGACTGGGCGCTGATCGAGACCTGGCGCGAGGCGGGCATTCCGCTGGAGGCAGCACTGCGCGGGATCGACGCGGCCTTTGACAAGTACGAGGCGCGGCAAAAACGCGGCAGAATGCGAAAGATCAACGGATTGGCATGGTGCGCGCAGGCAGTGATGGAGGCCGCCGAAGAACTGCGCGAAGCCGCCGTCGGAACGACTTCAGAAAGTGCCGGAACTCCGCGCGAGTCGGGCTTTGAGAAGAAACGCGTTTCCGCTCACCTGGAAGCCGCCGCTGCAGCGCTCGACGCAGCGACGGTCGCTTCCGAAGCCTGCGCCGCAACCGCTGCCCGACTGCGTGAGCTGTGCAGTGAGCACAGTGGCGAAGGCGACTCGACGCCCGACTTGGAAGCGCTGGAGCGCATTCTCACCGTCCTCGAAGAGAAGCTCTTTGCCGCCCTGACAGCTGCGGCTCCAGAAGAGTTTCTGGTGGGGCTGAAGGAGCACGCGGCCCGCGAGCTGTCGCCGTATCGCGCCCGAATGGGCGTGGTGCAACTGCGCCAGGTGGAGCGGCAGTTCGTGCAAAAGCAGCTTCTGGTCCACTACAACCTACCGCGCCTCAGCCTTTTTTATATGAGCCAACAATGACGCCCAGAAAACAAATCACAGCGCAGCGCCGAGCCAAACAGGCCGCGAAGAAGCTTTCTGCCGGGAGAAAAGGCTCTCTCAAGCCGTCATTGGCGAAAACAGGTGTTGTGCAGAAGGTAAATGCTCGGCCCCAATCCGAGCCACAGATCGTCGAGATCGAAAAGCCCATCTACGGCGGTGCCTTTTTAGCTCGGCTGGAAGGCAAGGCCGCCTTTGTGCCGCTCACGCTTCCGGGTGAGCAGGCTCTGGTGCGCATCACGCAGAGCAAATCCGCCTACGCGACCGCCGAGGTCGAGCAAATCCTCCGCCCCGCGCCCGAGCGGATAGCCTCCGCCTGCCCCCACTTTGGTGCTTGCGGCGGCTGCCACTACCAACACGCGGAGTACGCCAGCCAACTCGACTTCAAACAAACGATTCTGCGAGAAACTCTCCTGCGCGGCGGCGTGGAGGCGCCCCAAGAGATCGCCGTACTCTCAGGCGAACAATGGGGTTACAGAAATCGCATCCGGCTGGCCCTGGACGCGGCGGGAAATCCCGGCTATCGCGGTCGCCGCTCGCACGCCGTCGTTCCTCTCAGGGAATGCCCCATCGCCGCGCCGCTCCTGGTAGAGGCCGCGCTGGCCTTTGCCGGGGTTGCGCGTCGGTTTTCCCCCGCGCTACGTCCCACCGAGCTTTCGCTCTTCTGCAATCCCGCCGAGACTGCTCTGCTGCTGACAGTTTTCACGGGAAGCCTGCCTAAGCTGTGCTTTGACGATTTCGCACTGGCCTTGCGGGAACGCATTCCCGCCCTGACCGGTGCGGAGTTGGTGGTCGAAAGCGCTCCAAATCTTCAGTCCCAGACCATCTCCCGCTGGGGCGCGAGTTCGCTTGACTACCGCGCCGCCGGCTTTGATTATCGCGTAGACCACGGAGCATTTTTCCAGGTTAATCGCTGGCTGGTGAATTCTCTGGTCGAAAATGTCGTAACCGATCATCAAGGCAAGTTGGCATGGGATTTGTTCGCCGGCGTCGGCCTTTTCGCCCGGCAGCTTGCGGCGCGGTTTGAATGCGTCGTAGCAGTCGAATCGGCTGAAGCCTCGCAGCAGGCGCTCACGGCCAATCTGCAAGGCACTTCTGGCCTCCCCGTAAGCGGAGAAACTCTCAATTTTCTGCACAATCAAGCAATCCGCTGTGCAAATGGCGTGCCTTCTCCTGGCCTGATCGTTCTGGACCCGCCGCGTACCGGCTTGGGTGCGGAGACCTGCGCGTTGCTCGGCGAGATCGCCGCCCCTGCAGTCGTCTGCGTCTCCTGCGACCCAGCCACTCTCGCCCGCGACTTGCGTGCGCTGCTCGCTTCCGGCTACAGAATCTACTCCATCACCCTCGCCGACCTCTTTCCGCAGACCTTCCATCTGGAAACAGTGGTCCAGTTGCGCCGCGCCTGATAGGCTTGAGGGCCAGAACAGCTTTTCCGCTTTTACGCGCAATGCCAACGGACTTCTCCAACTTCGAGCACGCTGCCTCCGATCCTCCCCAGGGCCTGGTGATTGCGCAACCATCTGTGCCTCTTTTTTCCGCGGCGTTGCTCTTTGCGGTTGGGATTGCCTCCGCGCAACAGTTGACACTTTATCTGCGTCCCAGCTTGATGCTGATTGCGCTCGTACCGCTGGCGTTGCTCTGCGGCCTGGCGGCAACCCGCGCCCATGGGATCGCATGGCTGCCGCTGGTCGTGTTGTGGTTGCTGCTGGGAGCATGGTGCGCGCTGATGGAGCCGCATCCGGTTCCCGCGCCCGCGGTGGCCGCCCTCTCCGACGACCTTCTGCGCAGTGTGGAAGGCACGGTTGTTGATGCCGGGCCGGTCCGTAACGAAGCGGAGCAAGACCTGGACGTGCCCAACGTAGAAGAGAAGCCCACGCAGAGAGTAGATCTGCGCGTCTCAAGCCTGGAGGTGGTCACCGATGCCGAGGACGCGCAAGAGCCGGTCACGGGCGGCGTGCGGCTGACCGTTCAATGGCCGCAGAACCGAATCAGTCAACAACCTTTCCGCTGCGGCGAACGGGTCAGTGCCGCGGTTCACTTGCTGCGACCTGAGGTCTATCGCGATCCCGGCGTCTGGAGCCGCAAAGAATTCCTGCTCGATCAGGGCATTACCTCGACGGCGACCGTCAGTATTGACCGCGTGGAACGTTTGGGCCAGGATGCCCCTTCCATCCTTTGCCGGGTAAGCGCCTTGCAGCACGCCACGAGCACGCGCCTTCTGGGTCTTCCCGCCTCCATGTGCCGGCTGCCCGCCCCTCTGCGGCTCTCCGAGGACGACGTGATCATGCTGGCCGCGATGATCACCGGCGACCGCACCTACCTGACTCATTCCCTGCGTGTGGGCTTTGAGCGCACCGGCTCCTTTCATATGCTGGTAGTCTCCGGCTTTCATCTGGCGATTGTCGCTGGCTGCCTCTTCTGGCTGGCGCGCCGCTTGCGCCTGTCCCGCGTTCCTGCGACGCTGGTCACGATCCTCGCCTCCTTCGCCTACGCGCTCTTCACCGGCTTCGCCACGCCGGTCCAGCGGTCGCTCTGGATGGTCACAATTTATTTGATTGGCCGTCTCTTCTACCGCGAACGCAACCCACTGAACACCATCGGTTTCGCCGCGCTCTGCCTGCTTGCCTACAGCCCCCGTAGCCTCTTCGACTCCAGCTTCCAGATGACGCTGCTGGCTGTAGTGGTCATCGGCGGTGTGGCCCTTCCCCTGCTGCAAAGCACGGTGCATCCTTATCTGACGGCCACGCGGGATCTGCGCATGATTGCCATGGATAATAAGTTGCCTCCGCGTCTGGCTCAGTTCCGCGTGATCCTTCGAATGATTGCTAGAGGATTGCAGAAGGCAATCGGCGGAAAGAACACGTTCCGCAAGAAAACCAAAAACACAGACGATCAACATAGACAACTCGAACTTTTTCACGACTCAGTGGGCATGATTGTTCTTGCATTTTTGGGAGCATTCCAAGGCCGAATGGCTGCAACCATCGCCTGGCGTATCTTTCCCACAGCCGTCCGCTGGCTGCTGCGCGCCTATGAATTGCTGGTCGTCTCCCTGATCGTCGAGCTGGCCATGGCCCTGCCCATGGCGCTTTACTTCCATCGCATTACGGTCTTTGCTTTGCCTGTGAATGTTTTCATTCTGCCGCTGCTTGCGGTTCTCATGCCAGCCGCGCTGATTACCCTGCTGGTGCTCGTGATTTGGCCTCCCGCCGCCGTATTTCCAGCGATGATCGTGGCCTTCTTTCTCCATATCGGCATTGGCTTGGTTCGGTTCTTTGGTTCGCTCACCCTGGGTGACTTCCGCATTCCCGCGCCGCTGCTCTGGCAGTCGCTCGTCTTCTGCGCGCTGCTTGCGGCGGCCATCGTGCTTGCCCGCTTTGCTCTTTTCTCCGGAATGTGGTGGCCCCGCCGCGCTGCCTGGGCCGCGCTGCTGCTAGCCGCGGTCGCCGCCGTTCTGCCCCGTCCAGTCGACCACCCGCGCGACGCATTGCTGATGGAGGCCATCGACGTTGGCCAGGGTGACTCCCTGCTGCTGATTACGCCTGAGGGCAAAACCCTGCTCATCGATGGCGGCGGATATGGCGGCGGCCCGCATCAGGCACCGCAGGATTTCGACATCGGCGAGGAGGTCGTTTCGGAGGTATTGTGGTCGCGCGGCATTCACCGTTTGGACGTTGTGGCGCTTACGCACGCTCACTCCGACCACATGGGCGGCCTGCCAGCGGTGCTGCGCAACTTCCATCCCGCCGAGCTTTGGGTGGGGAATAACCCCCGCTTTGGCGCCTACAACGCGCTGCTGGACGAGGCGGCCGATCTCCACGTGAAGGTACGCAGTCTGCGCGCCGGCGACGCCTTTTCCTTTGGTTCAACTCAGGTCAATGTTCTGGCACCCTTCAGCAACTATCAGCCCGGCCCACTGCCCACCAACAATGATTCGCTGGTGATGCGCGTGGCCTATGGCGCTACCTCCGTGCTGCTGGAGGGCGACGCCGAGGCTCCGGTTGAGGAAGCGATGCTTGCAGAGCCGAATCTCGCCAGCACGCTGCTCAAGGTTGGCCATCACGGCAGCATCACTTCCACGCGGCCTGCGTTCCTGGCCCGCGTACATCCTCAATGGGCGGTCATCTCCTGTGGCCTGCGCAACCGTTACGGCCATCCGCGCCGCGAGGTTCTGCAAGAGCTGGAGACGGCCCATATCCGCACCTTTTCGACCGACCTCAATGGCGCAACCTGCTTCCGCCTGGATGGAAAGACCACCACGCCGGATTATGGCTGCGGCTGGCGGAGCACGCCGTGATATGGAACCGACCTATCCTTCCAAGGGAATCAATTATCACTCACTGTCGTGATCGGTGCATGCTTTAATAAGGCGAAGAAAAGAAGAATGCCCCCCCCCGGGGGGGGGTACTTTTTCTCTAGTACAGACCGGGCGCATTTCCGACAAGGTTGCTTCGCGATTGGGCCGGAGTTGAATGCGACATCATCTTTTCATTGTGCTCTTTGAAAGCGTAATTATACGCAAACGCCCACTCTTGCCCAGAGTTATCACATTTGGATCGTTGAAGGCCCTAAGCCAATCAGATCGCGGATTCTGTTACGCCTTTCAAAAAACGACATTGAGCGCAGACAGCTATGCATGCCGGTGGCGGAAGAGGTCGTCGTCCTCACGGTCTTCGCAGTGTGAACACTCCACGCAACAAGCCAGCAGCAGCGCCACGCCAATGGTCACCAGAGCGGCAAGAAGGTTTTGAATCGCGACAAATCCATGAAGGAAGCTAAACATACTCGTCAACCACCCTAATTAGACTCCGGAACTGCGGCGAGGGTTGAGCCTTCCAGCTCATTTTTTCAATAAGCAGCGAAGGCGCTTCTGCGCCACAAAAGGATTCATCGGCAGATTTTGCACAATGCCATGGTAAATTTTGACTTGATTTAAGGCGAATATAAGACGAAGATAAGTGCGGGATGTCTTCACTTTCCAATTCCGCACTGGCAGTTCTTTCCGAAGAGTCGCCGCATTGCGCTCCGATTGTGCCGGAGAGCGGTCCGCTGTTGAATTGGCTCTTTGTCGATATGAACTCCTACTTTGCCTCTGTGGAGCAGGATGCGCGACCGGAGCTGCGCGGCCTTCCGGTGGCGGTTGTGCCCATGATGGCCGATACAACTTGTTGCATTGCTGCCAGTTATGAGGCAAAGGCTTTTGGCGTGAAGACCGGAACGATCGTGGCCGACGCCAAGAGGCTCTGCCCTGGAATCCAACTTGTGGAGGCGCGGCACGAGCTTTACGTGGCCTATCACCACCGCATCGTCGAGGCTGTGGAGAGCTGCCTGCCGGTAACGGCGGTGTTGTCCATCGACGAAATGGCCTGCCGTCTGATGGGACGGGAGCGGCCGCTGCTCAAAGCGATGGCGGTAGGCAGACAAGTGAAGGCGCGCATCCGGGAGCAGGTTGGTCCGATGATCCGCAGCTCGGTGGGGCTGGCCACCAATCGTTATTTGGCCAAGGTGGCTGGCGACATGGAGAAGCCCGACGGACTGGTGGCGCTCACTCTGGACATTTTGCCGGAGGCGCTGCGCCATCTCAGCTTGCGCGACCTGCCGGGGATTGGTCCCCGCATGGAAAAGCGGCTGAACGCCAAGGGCATTCACACCATGGATGAACTGCTGACGCTGGACAGCCAACGCTCCGGCGAGGTGTGGGGATCAGTGTTAGGCGAGCGGCTTTGGCACTGGCTACAGGGCGAAGACTTTGATATGGACGAAGCCGCGCACATGAAATCGCTGAGTCATCAGCACGTGCTGGGGCCGGAGATGCGCACGCCGGAGAAGGCTTGGGCAGTTGCGCACAAGCTGTTGCACAAGGCGGCGATGCGGCTGCGCGCGGGCGGCTTATGGGCCGGCAGCATCGGCCTGGCCATTGGCTTTGCCGGGCCGCGGGGCGAAAAGAGGCCAGTCAGCACCTACGGCGTGCCCACGCGCGGATGGAAGGCCGAGCTGCGGTTAAGCGAGTGCCAAGACAATCTGACATTGATTGCCGCGCTGAGCCAGTTGTGGGCCTCGCGGCCAACGGGCAAAGACTTCGACCAGCCCTATTTTGTGGGCGTGCATTTGAACCGCTTGGTGCCCGACCAACTGCATTCGCTGAATCTCTTTGACGGATCAGAGGAAGAACAGAGCCGCGCGCGCCTGCTGACGGCCATGGATGCGCTGAACAATAAATACGGCCTGAGCACACTGGCTCCGGCCACCATGCTGACCGCCTACAAGGCCGCGCCCACGCGCATCGCCTTCCACACCATTCCAGAGCTTTTTTGAGCAGGAGATTCGGCACGATGTACACCGTCGGTACTCCAGGCGCTCAAATTCTTTTTCCAGGCACCCTGATAGCGATATCATTATCCTAGCCGGGGATTCATGCCGACGGGATGCGTGTTCACGAGCGTCCGAGGAAGCAGGCGGGGCAATGGCTAGAGATTAAAGAGACGGAGAGTATTGGCATGATTGGTTGGAATCGGCAAGCTGCGTTCTGTATCGGATTTGGAGTAAGCCTGTTGATGACGGCTTGCGGCGGAGGCGGAGGAAGCACCACACCCCCACCGCAAACAACGTATACGCTGACGGTGAGTTCGACCAATCCAGCCAGCGCTGTGGCCATCACAGTCTCTCCCGCGGACACCAACGGTTCGGCCAGCGGAAGCACCAGCTTTACGCGCGTCTATGATGCGGGCACATCCGTTACGCTCACCGCGCCGGCCACATCGGGCGGCAATAACTTCACTTCGTGGACCGGATGCGCCTCGGCCAGCACCGTGACTTGCACGGTGATGATGAGCGCCAATACCACCGTGACGGCCAACTATGCCGTTCCGGTGACGTATACGCTGACCGTGAACTCGACCAATCCGACCAGCGGCGTGACCATTGGCGCGTCTCCCGCGGATAACAACAACACAACCAGCGGAAGCACCGGCTTTACGCTCACCTATAACTCCGGCACAGCCGTGACGCTGACCGCTCCGGCCACCTCGGGCGGCAGTACTTTCAGTTACTGGAGCGGATGTACTAGCGTCAGCGGCACAGCCGGCACAATTTGTTCCGTAACACTGAACGCCAATACAACCGTCACCGCCAACTATATCACCCTTTACACATTAACCGTGAACTCGACCAATCCGGCCAGTGGCGTGATAATCAACTACACCAATCTACAGATCGGCGTAATCACTTCAGGCACGACGAGTTTTACAGTGACCGAAACGGGCGGCACAACCCAGAATCTTACGGCCCCGCCAACCGTAGGAAGCAATACCTTTTCCTCGTGGACGGGCTGCACCAGCGTCAGTGGCACGGGCGGCACAATCTGTTCCGTGACGATGAACGCCAATACAACGGTCACGGCCAACTATACCGTACCGGTGACCTACACGCTGACCGTGAACTCTACCAACCCGGCCAGCGGCGTGGCGATCGGCGTCTCTCCGGCAGACAACAACAGCGCGTCGAGTGGGAACACCAGCTTTACGCGCACCTATGACTCCGGCACAGCCGTGACGCTGACTGCGCCCTCACCTTCGGGCAGCAATACCTTTTCCTCGTGGACAGGATGCACCACTTCCAGCACGGAGACGTGCAATGTGACGCTGAACGCCAATACCACCGTCACCGCCAATTTCACCGCGCCGGTGATCACTACGCCGACGGTGGTGGTGACGCCGGGCTCATTGAGCATTCTCACAACCGATCCGCTGTCTGTGACGGTGACGTTAATCGCCGGCAACGGCGACCCCACGCCTACTGGCTCCGTAGTGCTGACCGGCGGAGGCTATACTTCGGCGACGACGGCTCTCAGCGGCGGCAGCGCGCAGATCAGCATTCCCGCCAATTCGCTCACGGCGGGCGCTGATGCGCTCAAAGCAACCTATACGCCCGACACAGCCAGCTCCTCGATCTATAACACTGCCTCGGGCACCTCTTCGACGGTGACGGTGACCGCGCCGACCACAATCACTGTTAGTACACCGAGCACCCCAATTGCCGTGACCGACCAGATTTTGGGTATGAACATGGCCGTTTGGGACGATACAACCCTCGCAGAAGCCGTGACTCCGTTCGAGACCGCTGGCATCAAAGCGGTGCGCTGGCCGGGTGGATCGACCTCTGACTTCTATCATTGGGAGGGTACAAACAACACCCCATTGAACCCCAGCATGTGCGCCACTGGCAGTTACGCCTTTCCGAACAATACATTTGCGAACTTCGTCAACGACCTGGCGATTCCGGCCGGTTTAGATATTGCGCTTACGGCGGACTACGGCACTAACCCAGCCTGCACCGGCGGCGGCTTGCCAAGCGAGGCTGCCGCATGGGTTACCTACGCTCAGAGCCTAGGCGTCACGGTCAGCCACATGACGGTGGGCAACGAGGAGTTCGGAGGCTGGGAGATGGATATGCACGTAAGCCCCCCCCAAGATACGAGCACTGTGAATAATAAACCGGGGCCTTCTACAACCGCACCCATTTATGCCGCCGCAGTAGGCTTAAGCACCGGCAACGGCTTCTATGCGCAGATCAAGGCGGCTTCACCGTCCACGCAGGTGGGCGTAGACATTGATCCCAACTACGCTCCGTGGGATCAGGATGTCCTGTCCGGTTCGTCCTATGATTTCATCGAATACCACTACTACGCCACCAACCCAGGCTACGAGAATGACACTACACTGGTGAAGTCAGCCGCGCAAACATTAACCACGAACATCAAGAAGATTCGAACCGAGATGACGAATTGGGGAACCAACAAGACTGCGCCCATTTATGTGGGCGAAATCGGCTCAGTCTCCTCCAACCCCGGCAAACAGAGCTGGTCGATCACGCAAGGCTTGTATGCCGGCCAGGCGCTGGGCGAGATGATGAATGATGGTGTCGTCCGCTCCACCTGGTGGATCGGCTTCGGCAACTGCAACGGCACGGCAGGAAACGATAGTGCTTCGTTTTATGGCTGGCAGGATTGGGGGGCCTACAATGTCTTCTCCGATGGATCTGCCGATTCCTCCTGTTCAGGCGCGGGTCCCCTCGGCACCATGTCACCCACGGCGCAAGCCTTCCATCTCTTCAGCAACGTGGCCGTTAACAATGAAAGCGTGCTGACTGCGAGCGTGGCAGGCGATACGGCGGATGTGGTTGCCTATGCAGCGACTCACAGCGGCGGCACAGCGCTGATGCTCTTCAATCGCAACGAAACCACGAGCGAGCCGGTCGAGATCACCATCTCCGGGCAATCCACTGCATCCAGCGTCACTGTCGAGACCTACGACAAGTCGATCTATGATCAGACAAACGCAACGATCCCGGTTTGGGCCGAGCCAACCACCACGACGATCACATCGCCGACTCTGCCGCTCATTCTGACACTGACTCCGTGGAGTATGAACGTAGTCATCATTCAGTAAGCAAAGCTGACTGCAACACGCTGACCTTCGATCCTTCAAGGGCTGCCCCAGATCTTCCAATCTCTGGGGCAGCCTTTTTTACGACGTGGCGGCCGTTCACTAAACTAATAGAGAGCATGAAAGACTCACCTTCATCGCCGCCAGGTTATCGCGGACGGCTTGCGCCTTCGCCTACCGGATATCTGCACGCGGGCCACGCGCGTACCTTCTGGACGGCCTTCGAGCGGTCACGTAAAGCGGGCGGCGCACTGGTGATGCGTATGGAAGATCTGGACCCTGACCGCAGCCGTGCCATCTATGCCGAGGCCGCGCTGGAGGACTTGCGCTGGCTGGGGATTGATTGGCAGGAGGGCCCGGATGAGGGCGGACCTTATGCGCCCTATGCGCAGAGCGGTCGCGGTGTCTTCTATCTGGAGGCATGGCATACGTTACGGCGCGGCGGATTCATCTATCCTTGCCGCTGCTCGCGCAATGACCTAGAAGCCGCACTCAGCGCTCCGCATGAGAATCCGGCTCAGGTGACGCTGGACGGCGAGCCGATCTATTCCGGAAGCTGCCGGAAGCTTCATGGAGATGTTGCCCAATTGCCGCCGTCGCCGGATGGATATAACTGGCGATTCCGGGTTCCTGACGGCGCGGCAATCGAGTTTGAGGACGGGAATTTAGGCCCGCAGCGCTTTGTGGCGGGCGTGGACTTCGGCGATTTCGTCGTCTGGCGGCGCGATGGCGTTCCGAGTTACCAGCTTTCTTGCGTGGCCGACGACGCGGCGATGAAGATCACTGAAGTCGTGCGCGGCGAGGATCTGCTCAAGTCCACGGCGCGGCAGATTCTTCTCAATCGCGCTCTGGGCTACGAGAATCCGGCATGGTTCCACTGCCGTCTGATGGTGGACCAGAACGGCAAACGGCTCGCCAAGCGACATGACGCACTGAGCTTGCGCGCGCTGCGGCAGCACGGAATTACGCCCGAGCAGATTTTGTCAGGAGAAGCTCAGGCGCTGGAGTAGCTTGAACTTATTTATGCCGGATAAATGTATTGCTGTGCAGCTCGGCCACCGCCTGACGCAGCTCCTCCTCAGTGTTCATTACAATAGGCCCGTACCATGCGACCGGCTCCTCCAGCGGCTGGCCGGAGACCAGCAGGAATCGAATGCCTTCTGGGCCGGCTTGCACGGCGATCTCGTCGCCTCGATCAAAGAGCACCAGCGAGTGGTTGCCGGCATCGTAGACCACGGGCGCGTTGGGGTCCACGGCCGACTCGGTCCGCACAGCCTGCGGCGCAGAGGCGTCGCGAAAAACGCCCGAGCCTGCAAAAACATAGGCGAAGGCTTGGCGCGAGGTTTCCACCCTGATCCGTTTGGACTTGCCGGGGGGAATCGAAATATCCACATAGCGCGCGGCGACGCTGGTCTCTGTGGCAACACCCTCGACCGGCCCCTTTTTGCCCCAGAACTCGCCGCAGATCACTCGCGCACGGCTCCCATCGTCCTCGACAGCCTCGGGGATCGCGCTGGCGGGAATGTCCTGGTAGCGCGGATCAGTCATCTTGAGCGAAGCGGGCAGATTGGCCCAGAGCTGAAAGCCGTGCATACGGCCCTGCGCATCGCCCTTGGGCATTTCTTGATGCAGGATACCGCTGCCCGCAGTCATCCATTGCACATCGCCGGCCGTCATGCGACCCTTATTGCCCAGGCTGTCTCCGTGCGCTACCTCGCCGGCCAGCACATAGGTGATGGTCTCGATTCCCCGGTGGGGATGCCAGGGAAATCCTGCCAGATAATCAGCCGGATGGTCGCTGCGAAAGTCATCTAGCAGCAGAAAGGGATCGAACTCCGCGGTCTTTCCAAAGCCGAAGGCGCGCCGCAGCTTGACTCCAGCGCCTTCCATCGTGGGCTTGCTCTCAATGATTTCTTTTACAGGGCGAAGCGACAAGGGTGACCTCCTCTGCCGTACAGAAGATTGGATGCGCGACGGGAGCTTTCGTTCCTAAAAGCGAAAGAGGTAAGATGCTTTGATGAATATCTGCCGCCCATCGTTCAGGAAGTCATTGGAGCGCGGCGCGACAGTATCATTGCTATCGCAGACACCGCTGGTAAAACCTTTGCAGAGCCGGCGGTCCAGATTTTGCAGGTCGTTGTTATAGCCGATATAGATCGCCGTGCCGGGATGCGGCAGCCAGGTGAAGAGCGCTTCACTTTGCACCTGCTTGGTGCGTGGCAGTGAAGTTTCGGCGGGATTGGCCAGTGTCGAGTCATACTCAACAATGACGCGCGCGGAAAGCGCCCGCGTGAATTGATAGTTGATCTTGGTGCGGAAGGTCTGGGCCTCATAGACCAGCGCGCCGTCGGCGACGGAGTGATCGCGGTCTAGCAGATAGATGTTATCCGCGGTTAGCTGGCGGATGGGCTGCAAAGTAATATAGGCCTGCACCGTCTCCTCGTTCATGAGCGAGGGCAGTTTGTTTGCAGCCGGATTATAATTCACATTGCCGCTGCGGGTGGCGTTCATATTGAAGTTCAGTTGCGCCCAGGGCGCGCCGCGAGCGCCAAATCCCCCGTAATTCTCGGTGAAGTTCTTGTACCCCGTAAGCAGCGGAAAGCTGGGCGGACCCACTGTGTCCGAGTTCTGCCCCACAAACGGAAACAGGACGATATTGCGCGGCAAGGTGAAAAAAGGATCGAAATTCGAGTAATGGTAGACGCGGTCTCCCTGATGGTTGAAGGCTATGTTCTGGTTCGTTTCCACTCCGAAAATCTGAATGATCTTGTGCTTCGGATACCAGTTGTAGTTTGAGTAAGTATGTCCGGTGCGGATATTGGAGCTTTGGATGAAACCCAGCTGAGTTTGAAAGCCGGTGCTGAAATCCACAAAGGATGAGTTGAGATTGAAGGAGTGCCCGGAACGGTTCACAATCATATTCCACGTTGGTCCGGCGGAGTAGCCGGGATTGTCAAGATCGCCCTTGGTCGAGCTTTCCACCCATTGCCCCACGGCCGTCCACTTATTGTTGAAACGCACGATGGAATCGATTCCACCGATGCGGTTCCATCCCTGTCCGAACTCGTAGTCGGTGCAGAGCGCGGATATGCTCGACCCCTTGCCGAGATCCTGCGAAATGCGCCCCACACCGATGAAGGCGCGTTTTTTGTAGAGCGGGTCGCCAGCGCTGACGGTTTCGCCTGGTTCGCGGTCGTCGATGGCCAGCAGACCAAGGTTAGTGTGGCCTAGCTTGCCGGTCAGGCGTGCCCCAAACTCCGGACGCACAATGTTACGCGTGTAAAGCAAGATAAGTGGCGAGGGCGTGGTGAAGTAGTTGGCATTCTCCAAAAAGAACGGCCGCAGCTCAGGGAAGTACACCGGATAACGCTGATTGACGGTAAACTGCGGCTGATCGGACTCAATGTTGCTGAAGTCCGGGTTGACGGTGGCATCGAAGACGATCTTGTCCTTGAGAACGGCCTTGAACTCGCCGCCCGCTGTGCCTTCCATATGGCGCGAACTGAAATAGGGATCAAGCGGATCGAGCGTCTCCAGCGTGCGCTCATTCTGTCCCAATACATAGGGGTTCACCTGGATGTTATGCGAGCCGGTTACACTCTGAATGCCCTTCAGGGTTTCTTCCTGGGTAAGAACGCCGGAGATGTTCGCAGCAATGTGCGGCCAGTTGTCCGTCTCGCTGTTGCGTGGAAAGTTGCGCCAGAAAACAACGCCCCAATCCGAGCCATCGGGGCGGAAGCGCAGGCTGCGAAATGGGATAGCCATCAGGGCCATCCATCCATCACGCGTCACTTGCCCTTCGGAGTCCCAAACCTGGTCGTAACTGTAATCCTGGCCCTGGTTTTCGGTCCACGCCGCATCGGCTTGCACGCCCACAGGATTCACGGTAAAAAGAACGCCCTTGCGGTGATCCTGAAAGGGATCAAAGAGCACCGAAACGTTGTCATCGCCCAGGATATTTTCCCGCCGGGCCAGATGTCCGCGAATCAGGTCCGCGCGATGGTCGTAACAAATAAACACAAGATAGAGGGTGCTTTTGGTATATCCCATCCAAACTTCGGTCTCTTCAGTCGCCGACTTACCGTCGCTGGGCGAATTCTGAATGAAGCCGGTAACCTTTAGTAACTTGTCCTTCAGTTCTGGCTTGGGCTTCATTCCCGCAAACTCCGAAAGCTTCAATCCTTCTGTCAGCAACGGCACACGGTACTCGTGGGCGGGCCGGGACTTGGAAGGCGCTGCGGGCATGACCGCCTGCTTGCCGACCTGCGCAGCCGAAGCCGCGCAGAAAGCCGCTCCCAGACAAGCCACCAGCCCCAAAGTCATGAGTTTCATGAATCCGAGGTACGCAATTCCCTTCTTTTCAGTTCCTTCAGAGCAAATGGCTTTCATGCAAGGGAGTACTCAATTGGATTGGACTCACGCGGAACCGCGCCGGTAGCAACAGAAATCCCGTAGTGTTTCAGCTGTGCAGCCTCACCATACTATAGACGGCGCAGCCAGCGATTTGTCCAGAGTATGAAACCGTATGATTCATAAGCAAATATGTGATCTGATGGGTTTGCCCTGATGGGAATGTGTGACTGGCGCTCACTTCACTCGATAATCGTGCTGTTCAGAGCCATAAATATGGTAAACTCTCTTTGTGCGAACTACAGTCGACATCCCGGACCCGGTTTACCGTGAGTTGAAGGTATGCGCTGCCAGCGAAGGTACAAGCGTCAAAAAAATCATATTGGATTGCGTTGCGGTTAGATTCCTCAATGCGCGTGCACCTGCGAAGCAAGAGGGCCTACCAAGATTTCCGGTGATTCGCTCCAAGCATCCCGGCTCACTCAAGTTGGGCGAGGAAGGTGTCTACGAGTACATTCCTTTTCCCTGATGTGAACGTCTGGTTCGCGCTGGCGCATGAGATTCATCCGCATCATGATGCTGCCATGGCGTGGGGTGAATCGCTTGACGACGAGGCTGTGATCTTTTTTTGCCGCTTTACGCAGCTTGGCCTGCTACGCCTTCTGACGAACAACGCAGCAATGGGGGAAGATGTACTCACCCAGTCAGAAGCCTGGAAAGCCTATGATGCGCTTCTGGCAAATCCCGGCAACCAATGGATGGAAGAGCCGCGCGGAATTGACCCTCTTTTCCGGCTGCATACTGATCGAAACGAAGCCTCGACAAAGCAATGGGCGGATGGCTATCTCTCTGCTTTTTCGGTCGCTGCCGGGCTTCATCTCGTCACCTTCGACCGCGCGCTGGCCGGAAAGACGAAGAGGGCGGTGCTGCTTAGTTAGGGTGTAGGATGTGCCGGTGGATTAATAAGCCTTATTTGCGTCAACATCTAAGCCTGCCGCTTTCAGTTCTCTAACAATCTCCATCTTCCAGGAATCGCTGTTCATTGGGATGTAGAGCACACCATCAAAATCGGAGGGCTTCGTCACGCCGGGCAGCAAAAGCGCAAGGGTCCGACTACGACCTAGTTTGCTTACAAAAAAACCTAATTCAAATATCACATTTTGGCGCGCTCTTTGTTCTTTTGTATCGGGTGCTTTTTTTGCAAAACCCATATCATCGGGACTGAGAATTACTACGGCAAATGTGACATTCGCGTGATGTTCGAATTTCTCAATGATAGTGCGGCCTTCATTCGGCTTTTCGTGGAGGATGATCGGATCAAGTTCGAGTTTGGAAAGAAATCGAGCTACAGTTTCCTTAATTCCGTGATCGTGTCCATGGACAACGAACACACTACGTGTAATTTCTCGATTCGCTGTACCTCCATCATTTGGCAATGAGATTAAATTCGTGGCATCCTCTTCCAGTTCGGCGATTCTTGACTGAAGGTACGATTCCGCGATTTCTGTGCCTTTCGAAAAGGCTCTAATAAAGGGAGTTTCAGGACCGCCTGCAATAAAAGCGTTTGGGAAAAATTCTATATTCCTAAATTGAGCAAGTTGCAAAGATTCAGGGCCATAGTAGGCGTGGAGGGTCCCCTCGATATTCTGCTGCCAGGTCGTCAAAAAGGGCGAGTTGCGCCCTTTTGATCGCAACTCCGGAATCTGGTCGAGTAACCGCCTTAGACGGGTCAATACCGTCTCGCGAGATATGGTGGGAGTAAATGCAATAAGACCTTCTCGTGTCGAAAGATTCTTTGAGCCTGCCATCATACGTTGCATAATATCACACAGTCAGGCCTTTAAGACTATGCTTCGACGGCGGTTGGCACTGACCTCAAGTGCCGGTTCCCGTAACTCGCAATCACAAAATCGCGGAAGAGCGGATGCGGCTCCAGGGGCTTGGATTTGAACTCTGGATGGAACTGGCAGCCCAGAAAGTACGGATGATCGGGCAGCTCGACGATCTCCACATACGTCGCATCGGGCGTCGTGCCGGTCAGCTTTAGCCCTGCGCCAGTGAGCGCCGCTTCATACTCGCGGTTGAATTCATAGCGATGGCGATGGCGCTCGCTGATTTCCGTTGCGCCATATGCTTTCGCGGCCAGCGATCCTTCCTTCAGAACGCAGGTCCACGCGCCCAGCCGCATCGTTCCGCCCATCTCTTCCACGCCCAGCAGTTCGCGCAGCTTGTAGATAATGCGGTGCGGGCTGGACGGGTTGAATTCCGTCGAGTTAGCCTCTTTCAGTCCGCAAACATTTCTTGCCAATTCAATGCACGCCGTCTGCATTCCCAGACAAATTCCAAAATAAGGAATCTTCTTCTCGCGCGCATAACGGATCGCATTCAGCATTCCTTCTATACCGCGCTTGCCAAATCCGCCCGGGACCAGAATGCCATCGAACTCCGCTAACTTCTCCTCATAACTCCTATCTTCCAGAGTCTTCGATTCCAGCCCCTCCGCCTCGATCCATGTAACTTGCAGCTTGAGGTTCTGCGAGACCGCGCCATGCGTCAGCGCTTCTTTGAGCGATTTATAACTATCCTCATACTCCACATACTTTCCAACAATACCGATATTCACCGTATCCTTGGGGTGGTAAACGCGTTCGATGAGCGCTTTCCACTCCGTCAGGTTAGCCTCAGGCGCGTCAATGTGCAGGTACTTGAGGATCAGCGCGTCCACGCCCTCCTCGGCAAAACCCAGCGGAACTTCATAAATGGAAGGCACGGTCAGCGCCCCAATCACGGCCTTATCCTCGACGTTGCAAAATTGGGCGATCTTCTTTTTCATCTCCTCGCCCAGCGGCCGCTCCGAGCGGCACATCAGCACATCGGCCTGAATGCCAATGGAAAGCAGTTCCTTCACCGAGTGCTGCGTCGGCTTGGTCTTCAGCTCCTGCGCGGCGGCGATCCAAGGCACCAGCGTTAGATGCACAAAGACGGTGTTCTCGCGCCCCAGCTCCTGCCGCATTTGGCGAATCGCCTCCAGGAACGGCAGCGACTCAATGTCGCCCACCGTGCCGCCAATCTCCACCAGCGTCACATCCGCGCCATTCGCCGCTACCTTGCGCATGGCGTTCTTGATCTCATTGGTCACGTGCGGAATCACCTGGACGGTCTTGCCCAGGTAATCGCCGCGCCGCTCCTTGAGGATGATCTGCTCGTAGATGCGCCCGGTCGTCAGGTTGTTATCGCGTGAGAGGGGAGCGTGGGTGAAGCGCTCGTAGTGGCCCAGATCAAGATCGGTCTCCGCGCCGTCGTCTGTGACAAAAACCTCGCCGTGCTGGAAGGGCGACATGGTCCCCGGATCAACGTTGAGGTAGGGGTCGAACTTCATCATGTTGACGCGCAGGCCGCGGCTCTCGAGCAAGCAGCCGATGGAGGCCGCCGCCAGACCCTTGCCTAAACTGGACACAACTCCGCCCGTCACAAAGACATACTTTGCCGACATAGATGCAACCTCACTTTTAACTTGTTGGGATGGGCCGAACGAGGTGGACACTTACAAGTATGGCAGAGATGGGGCGCGAGGGAAACCGAAAAAACCTCCAATGCAGTGATTTTCCGCCTTGAAAATGCCTCAATATAATATGAATTCAACAGCTTAGAAATAATTAGCAGTGTCAGTGTGGCCTGTTACCCCCGCCGTCAATTTCGTCCTTGCAAGCGCTTCGCATCCGCCCTACGATCGATTACAGTAGACAGAAAACCGATGATTGACCGAATCACACTCCTCAAGACGGACATCACCACCCTCGCCGTCGATGCCATTGTCAACGCCGCCAATAGCTCGTTGCTGGGCGGTGGAGGCGTGGACGGAGCGATCCATCGCGCCGCTGGCCCGGAACTTCTCCACGAATGCCGCTTGCTCGGCGGATGTAAAACCGGACATGCCAAACTTACTCAAGGCTATCGACTTCGGGCCAAGTACATCCTTCATGCCGTTGGCCCGGTGTGGAACGGTGGCCAGCATGGCGAGCCGGAATTGCTTGCCAGTTGCTATCGTTCTTGCTTTGCGCTGGCCCGCCAACACGGCCTCAAGAGTCTGGCCTTCCCGGCGATCAGTTGCGGCATCTACCGTTTCCCCATTGATCGAGCTGTCAATATTGTGCTGCTAGAGACGGTTGCGGAGTTGAATACAAACAGAGAAATCGAAGAAGTGATCTTCGCTTGTTTCGACGCGCCTGTTTACGCGGCCTACCAGCAGGAAATCCAAACCCTTCACGGTTGAACAGGCGCGAAATCCCGCCTCCCGTACAATCGAAGTCAGGAGACGCCTGCCGTGCCGCGAGTCTACATGGACGCCAACGCCACCACTCCCCTGTTACCGGAGGTGGTCGAGGCGATGCGCCCCTACTGGACGGAGCGCTTCGGCAATGCCAGCTCCATCCACATCGATGGCCAGCAGGCCCACTCCGCCGTCAATCGCGCACGCGCCACACTGGCCGAGCTCCTCAACTGCCACGACGCGGAGGTGGTCTTCAACTCCGGCGGCACCGAGGGCGACAACACTGCCCTCTTCGGTCTGCTGCAACCGGGCGATCATTTCGTGACAACCGCGATTGAACATTCGGCGATCCTAGCTGCGGCGGAGCGGCTAGCGAAGTTTGGTGTGGAAGTGACCTTCGTCGCGCCCTTGCCAAACGGCCTGATCGATCCGGCGGAGATTGAGCGCGCTCTACGGTCGGAGACACGCCTCGTCAGCGTGATGCTGGCCAACAACGAGACCGGCGTTCTGCAACCTGTTGAAGAGATCAGCAAGATCGCCAAAGCCGTCGGCGCGTTCTTTCACATCGACGCAGTGCAGGGCGCGGGCAAAGTTCCCATCGACGTGCGCCGCTTCGGCTGCCATTTGCTCACCATCAGCGCCCACAAGATGCACGGCCCCAAGGGCGTCGGTGCGCTCTTCGTCCGTCGAGGAACGCCGCTGGAGCCGCTGCTCGTCGGCGGAAGCCACGAGCGTCGCCGCCGTGCCGGAACAGAAAACGTCCCAGGCATCGTCGGCCTGGCCAAAGCTGCCGAGTTGGCCATGCACTCGCTGGAAGACGGAACCATTCCCCGCTTGGCCATTCTGCGCGACCGGCTGGAGGCGGGCATTCTTGCGCTTTCCGGCACAGGCGTGAACGGGGGCGATATCCCTCGCGTGGCTAACACTACCAACATCTGGTTCGACCATCTGGAGGGCGAGGCGCTGGTGATTGCCTTCGACCTCAAGGGCATTGCCGTCAGCGGCGGCTCGGCCTGCCACTCTGGCGCAACTGAGCCAAGCCATGTGCTGCTGGCCATGGGCCTGGACAAGACCCGCGCCCGCGCCAGCCTCCGCTTCAGCCTCCTCAAAACCGCCGCCGACGCTGATGTGGAGTTTGCTTTGAAGGTAATTCCCGAAGCCGTCGACCAACTGCGCGCAATCTCGCCGTTGGCGACGGGAACGGCGGGATAAATGCTATAAGATGAAGTGTACTGCGTACCGTTTCGCAGCTTTGAAAGAGCAAGGCTTTACAGGCTGGGAATAAACTCAGTCGCAAGTTGCTTTATAAGTGGGCACGATTTCAATCGTGCGGCTGACCACGAAAAGAAGTTGGGCTTTAGCCCCTGAGGGATGGATTATAAAGCTGAAAACCTTCCCTCGGTGGCTAAAGCCAGATCATTTATGCCTCGAAATCGGCACGGCCGAAGCCGTGCCCTTTCAAAGCGACTGCTTCTAATCCAAATGCGATTGCCCTGAGAGCGGATGTGGGCCAGCGGCCAGCTCATCGCGACAGTGCTGCAATGAAACAGGGCACAGCTTCCCATGGCTCATGGTAATTCTTAGAGGCTGATGAGCGGGCCATCTGCCGCAAAAAAAATGAAGCACCCTCAGTTAAATGTAGAAGTTGATTCAGTAGTTTACATTACGCCCGCCTACCTACTCTTCAATTGCAGAAGCACTTTCCAACTCACGCTTACATTTCTTAATAAAATCCTCTGAATCCATTATTTTACAAATCTCATCAACAGTATCAAATATGTCTCTAACCGCAACCCTATTTTGTGGTGGAACATTATCCGATAAAAATGACTGAATACGCCCAACGCCATTTCTCAAACCATCGAATAATACGATCGATATAGCAGCTCTGTTTTCATTTAAAAACACCAGGGTATTTCTTATATCCTTGACACAATCCCTCATCACTGGTGCGGTACTTGTGATATCAATTGCTCCATTCCTTCCTATTTGAAGAGCAATTCCTTCTCCAATTGCCAAGCTCAATATAGCCGCTTGTATCTGGTTGGAACTGGCAGTTGTTTTTCGAAGTTCATTAAGCAAGTTCTGTGCTTTGTTGAATTCGCGTACGGCGCGCCAATAGAAACCTCCGCTTACTGTAACGACTGCAAACATCGTCAATGTATAAAGGAATGATGTTGTTCCTGAATCCTGACTCTCCTTATGAATCGCATCCAAATCGGCGCTATATCTCTGAAAACCATCAGGAGAGATTAGCTTTCCACTACCAGGTCCAGAGTCTAAGATTTTCTTGACGTCATCTAAAATAGACGAACTGATTTTGTACTTTCCGTAACAATTAACCGTTTCAACGCCAACTAACACAAACATGGCCAATGAGATCGCCATGAGACCAATTATTATAACGACTTCCTCTACAGTTCTTATGATTCCTCCCTTCGAATATGTCATTATCTTCCTCCTTTAGCAATTTTCTTAACCTCTTTCAAAAGCATCTCCACGGGACTATATGGCGCACTTTTTGGAATAGTGACAACACCCAAATATTGATTTTCAAGAACTTTTTCTCTAAAGATGCTTAGATAGTCACTTAAAATCACTGTTCTCTTTCTCATATCAGGATAATCCTTGAAAATATAATCCCTCAGCCATATCCAGCCCGTTAGAAGCCCTCCAAAAGTCTGCTTCTTCTGATCGTCAGTAAGACCATCAGCGGGCATATTCAAGTCGATTATTAGACAATCAATTGGCTCTACCTCCCTGTTTTCCCATGCACTCTGTGCATCGTTGATGTCATAGGCGGAGATTACTTCATATCCATCCAGTTCCAATGTTTCTGTCACCGGAACGGATACAGAACCTTTATCTTCAATAAATAGAATTCTCATTTGGATTTTCTCCCTTCGGGCATTCGTGGAATTGCTACGCGAATTTCAACACGGTAGGTTGGCAGTTGAATGGAATTCAAAACAGTTCGAAGAAAAGGGTTATATCTATTTTGACTTGACCTCGGCGTTATGGCCATTTCGAATTCACCACTTAATTTGAGCCGGTCAAGTTCTTCTTGAACCTTGTCCCCAATCGCCAAATCGATAAATTTCTTGGGAAGTCTAAGATATGGCTCCATCAAAGGTAAATTAAACTTGGAGACGTGCTCTGAAACATGTTGAATTTTTCCCCCGTGAGCAAGAGCGATTTTCTTTGCCAGCCATAATCCAATTCCAAGACCTTCATCGGGCGCATTGTCTCCACGTTGAAACAGTTCGTAAAGACGTTCATCTTCTGGCATATGCACTCCATAACTGGCCACCGTGAGCATATGAGATGCCAACCGATCAGAACTTTGAATTGAACAATCCAGGTGAATTCTAGTCCCGCGATGACAGTACTTGACTGCATTGCTTACCAGATTGTAAAGGAGTTGTTCAAGAAGATTCCGATCTCCATAAACGGGAGGACGCTCAGGATCGTCGACACCGGTTTGAGGCAAGCAGAATTCGAGGCCTTTTTTCTTGGCTTCAAGACGGTAAATGTCCTTCCATTTATACAACAGTTCTCGAAATGCGAGAAAGTGCTCCGGATCAATCTTCGGAAGTTCATCAATTGAATATTTCACGCTCCCAAAGATCAAATGGACATGCCTTAAATAAGCCTCAAAATCACGGCAGATATCGCTGACTTTACTGTCAGTTAGCCGGCGAATGTCCTCTGGATTTCTTAAATAACAAACGCGAAGTGCATCCAAACCAGCAGTCAATTGGCCGACCTCATGGCGCAGAATTCTCATACGGCTATCGATCTCTTGTTCGGAAGAAGCTGCCAAAATCGCAGAGAGGGAGGAGACTACTAGCGTATAAAAAGACCGCAGAGCTTTTTCCAACTCCCCATATGCCTGGTTCTCTGTTGCATTGCTGGGGTTTTCCTTTGTACATCCAACGAGAATTGCAATGGAGCTCAGAGGATGAAGCGGCACACCGATTGGAACAAGGTAGAAGTCTCCCAGCGCACTGTAAGATATGCCACCTAAACATTTTTGCAAGACATCGCCGTTTTCACCCGGCGTATAAACAGAACCATTGTTCACTTCCGGAAGCGCCTTTAAATCAAGGTAAATAGTTTTATGGCCCGAATCGATCATGGATTCAGGTAAATTCTCATCTGTAACAGCCACAATCGGTAACTGAGGATTTCTCTCGGCGGTCGGTTTGGGAATGCCAAAAACAGCCATGTATTTGAAAGAGAAATCTCTTACTAGGCCGGAGAGCTCCTCCTTCAAATCCTTCCAGAGTGCATCCAATGCTTCACGCCCGTTCACCGGATCCGGCGGCAACTTCCTCCGAAACTGCTCCATGTGAATTCCGATGTGTTTGCTGACAAATTGCCGGCGCTGATGATTTAGCTCCTCTTCCAAGCGATTTTCAAGCTTTGAAATCTCTTGACAGGTCTTTTCCAGATGGGCTTGATAATCCGGCTCCGTCAATACATATTTTTGGTTTTCCTTCAGCCATTTACTATTCGCCTTGAGCATTTCTTTTACTAATGCTTTCGGTGATATTCTTTGGCATTTTTTGCCCGGGTGCGTCATCACATGCGCCGGAATGCGGTCCACAAGAGTGCGCATGCGATCCCGGATGAAGTCGACTTTATCTTGGAGAATGATTTGACCAGCGAAAAGCACTCCAATGACACGATCTTCAACGTAGATGGGGAAGACACCCTCACGCATACCCAATAAATGGCAGTCGTAAACAAGAAATGAGCGGTTATCGATCCGGAGACGCTGGAAATCGCATATGGGCTCACTATCATAAATTCTGAAAAATTGTTCCCGAAGCTCAATTACTTTGGCAGGAAGCTGCGCATCAACTTGCGCTCGCGTCAGGCCAAAAAAAGAAGGGCGTGATGAGCATCCGAGTCCTTACATTGACAACCTTCATTGAACTCTTTAGGAGAGGAAACGCATGGATCGAATTCGCGCAGAAGGCGACAAACCGGATGAATTTTATAAGCCAATATTGGTGAATCGGTCCGGATAGGGTCGCCGGACGGCGAAAATTCAATGAGCGTCGTCGCACGATCTATGCTGGAGCAAATCTCCGATTGAAAGGCGGCCAGATAATTATTGGAAATGATGCCGGGGCCAATCAACTTCTTCAGGTCGGGCCGCTCACGGCTCTCCTCACCGTCATTGGTGATATGGATTGGACGGAATGGCCATTGGGTGCACTTCAAGACAGCACCTCGCATCTGAGATTACAGTGGAGAAAAATCTGGGAAACAGAATCTTACGAAGCCTATCATATTGCCGTATCTTTTTGTCAAGCAGAAATTATGATTAATCATAAAAAATGTTATTCTCTTGCGGTATAACTGCATCGGCTCAGCCGAGGGCGATGACCACGGCTCCGGCAGTGATGAGCAGGCCGCCGAGGAGGGCGGGAGGTGCAAGTTTTTCGCCGAGAAGCAGCCATGCGAAGACGATGACCAGGGGGACACTGAGCTTATCTAGCGGAGCGACGCGGGAGGCTGGGCCGAGTTGCAGTGCGCGGAAGTAGCAGAGCCAGGAAAGGCCGGTGCACAGGCCGCTGAGGGTGAGAAAGAGCAGGGTGCGGCGGTCGAGGCAGCGCAGTTCGGTGAGGCCGCCCGCGCCTGGTTTGGCGAGCGCAAAGACGATGGTCCAGGCAAAGACCACGACCACGCTGGTGCGCAGGGCCATGGCCAGGTTCGAGTCCACATGCGCCACGCCCACCTTGGCCAGCAAGGCAGTGGCGGCGGCAAAGGTTGCGGAGAGCAATGCCCATCCAATCCAGCTCATGGGAGTTATCTTACGCGCATGAAGTCAGGGATCACGGGTCAGGGGGTCAGAGATCGGAAAAGGCCTGCTGGTTGAGGTGGTTTCCACATCTCAACATCGAGATATGGGCCACCCGCAAAAACACAGATTCTTCGACTCACCACCCCCAAACTCCACCCCACGAACGAAGACCTGTTCGTGGGGACCCCGGAAAATTGAAGACCATTTGAGGCCCCGTTCGCTCAGAGGTTGTGACTTAATCGCTTTTCTATTTTCAGCGCGGCAGCCGTTCTCGTTTTTCGCTGCCCCGTCTCCTGTTGGGGTAACAGTGTCGCGCTCAACAGCGTCACGGACAGCGACGTTCATTGCCTGATGAATCAGTTAATTTACGGTCACGGTAAAGGTGGTGGAGACAGCGGGAGTGACGGTCGGATTTGCGGTGGGCGTCACGGTGAAGGTGTAGGTTCCTGCGGGAGTAGGCACATTGCTGACGGTAATCATGGCTGATCCCGTCGCGGGGTTGTAGTCCTCGCTGTTGTCTCCAGAGTAGCTTGCCGTGAGAGTTTCGCTGCCAACGGTCAATAAGGTGGCGGGAATGGTGAAGGAAGCGCTTCCGGAAGAGAGAGTTTGTTGTGGGAGTGGGTTTTGGCCAGCGTTTAGAACCACTGTTCCCGTCGGTGTCGGGCCGCCTGAGGTGCTTGCAACTGTGACTGTGACAGGCAGCGAGCTATTGACCGGGATGCTACTTTTGAAGGGCGCGACAGTAACGGTTGGTGTTGTAAAAGTGGGTGTGGACGATCCGCCTCCGCCACAGCCCACAGCCGCGAAGGTGACAGCCGCCATCAGCAGGATGGCGCAAAGCATCTTTCTCCCTTTGCGGGAGCCGATGGGCGTCAGGAAAAGGAAGAGAGCGGCCAGAGCGCTTCCACCGGCAGTCGCAAACCAACCGGAGGAGTAGCGGCGTTGGGCAAGAAGTACGGGATTGCCGGTCGGGGAGAGTTGCGCGGTGGTGGTTCCAATCGAGCTTACCGTGTAGGTAACGGTTCCGCTGGGTACGCCGTTAGCCACCGTCACCGCTCCGCTGCCGGTCAGTGCGCAGGTGGGGAGGCTCGAAGCAGGGGGCGCTGGTAATCCCACAGTGAAAGCGGTCAGTACGCAGGACGCGGAGGTAAAGGTCACCGTGCCGGTATAGTCGGTGGGCGAAGTAACCGAGACGGTGGTTGTGGCAGACGCTCCCGGCGCAACGGAAGAAGGCGTTGCCGCTGAAGCGGCAAGCGAGAAGCCTGACTGGGTTACCGTCAAAGTTGTCGTTCCAAGGGCTTGCGCGTAGTTCGGATCTCCCTGATAGCTGGCGGTGAGCGTATCACTCACCGTATTCGCCGGAGTGGAGGCCAGCGTGTTGGCGGGAATCGTGAAGGTGTAGGCACCCGCGGTCAGCGGCTCCATCGAAGAGGCATAGCCGCTGCCTGCCAATGTCACTGACCCTGTTGGCGTAGGGTTGGCTGGCGTGGCAATGGGAGCGTTGACCGTCACAGTCACCTGCAGCGGAGAGCCGGAATCCACCGACGTGGAAGTCGGCGTCACGGTCACGGTGGGAGCCAGCACAGCGAAATATGTGACATTGACTTGGGTTGTGGCGCTTACCGGGTTGTAATTGTTGTCGCCACTGTATTGAATGGTCAGGATAACGGTTCCGCTGCCTGCGAACGTGTTCGGCGTAATGGTCACCGAATAATTCCCGCTGCTTAGTGTGGCCGCCTGCGAGGTGTAGGTCCCGGAGGAGACGGTTACGGTTCCGGTTGGAGTCGGAGAGCCGGCACAGGTGCCTGAGCAGTTCACGGTGCCCAAAACCATCAGCGTCTGGTTCGACAGAATGGTATTGGATGGGTTAAAGGAAACTGGACCCATCGCCGCGTTCAGTTTACTCACTGTGACGCTTCCGCTTCCGCTGGAGGGAGCATAGATCGAATCACCGCTATAGCTTACCGTCAGGGAGTCGGTTCCCCCGCTCAGGCTGCCGGCGGGAATCGTGAAGGTGAACGAGCCCGCGGTCAGCGGCTCCGGCGAAGAAGTATATCCGCCTCCAGAGAGCGTGACGTATCCGGTTGGCGTTGTCTTGCCGGCGGGAGAGCTGGCCACTGTCACCGCAACGCTGACGCTCTGGCTGGTGGAGATCGTCGCGGGCGTCGGCGTAACTGTCACTGTTGAAGCACCGGTTGCGGTTGAAGATGTCGATGTCCAGGCATTCACCACATTCGCCACGTTCAGCGATCCCAGCCCGGTGGCCAGATCGTAGCCGGTCCCCGCATTGTAACCAGGATTGCCCGCGCTGGGACCAAGAATGCCTATTTCATCGTTTGTACCGACGACTGCGCAATTATAGGAGAAATAGGCAAAGGCGCCGTAATCGCAGGGAACGGCATTGTTATATGCCGGAGTAAAAGGACCGGCGTCGATGTCGTTGAAGTAGCAACTGCTGGAGGTCGTCACGCTCTCCGCGCTGCAACTGGAGTAACCGGAGGTGGAAGCCTGCTTGGCACCCAGGAGATAGAGCTCCTTGTTGGCAAGTCCTTGGGTGGAACCGGTCTTCTGGTTGATCAGCGCCATCACTCCGGCCATCGCCGGTGTAGCTACCGAGGTTCCACCTACCTCCTCGGCAAACGGCTGGTTCTTGTCCGAATACGCGCAGGAGTATCCACCCTCGGTGACGCAGATCAAGTAGGCGCTACCTAAAAAGCCGTCTGAGGCAAAGAAGCTGACGTCCGGAAGGTCGCGGACTCCGTCCGATGGAATGCCGGGAACGCCTGTCTGCCAACTGGGCTTTGGCCAGCCGTTGTTGTACAGAGGTATCGAAGCTTGGGAAGCGTTGTTGCCGCCCGCTTGGGGGTCGCTGGTTATGCCGGTACTGGTGGAACCCGATGTGCAGATGGTTCCGCCAGAGGAGGCCTTACTGACTACGCAACCACTGGACCCTCCGCTGCCGCCAACAATATCAACGAGATATGCCATATCATACTGGAGTTCTTTATTGACTTCCCTTTCATAGCGGCCATTCGCGGCAAAATTGCAAGCTGTCTCCGCGTCGTTTACGCCCGATACATGGATTTGGGATGCGAGCGATTGTATGAACTGGAATCCCAAGGTTCCGGCGCAGGTGTCATTCCAAGGAACCTCCGGCACATAGCCTTTGGCGCTCGCCTGCGTGCTCGTAGTGTTCGCTGTGTTCCAGTACTGCGCGGCAGGGGTGGCGCAAGAAGTGTCCGTAACCGGGCACCAGTACAGATCCGTGCCTCCTACTGCCGTGTTGTAGGGCGTGGAGGCAAGGCCGCTGACTGAAAGGCCATATTCCGCGGCATACGGCAATGAAGAATCCTGACCGTCGTCGCAACTTGCCGAGCCGGAGTCGCCCGCCGCGACAAAGACCGCAATTCCCTCGGAGGCCGCCGTCTGCCAGAGATCGTAGTAGCTTACGTTGCCGGCGGTGCCCTCGCCCCACTCACACTCGCCATAGCTGACGTTCAGGATGCTCGCAATTTTGGGGTTGGCGTTGACTACATAACTTGCTGAGTCGTACACCGGGTCATTGGTCGGGGCCGTAGCGCTGTTGAACCCAGAAGCGACCAGCACGATCTGCGCATTTTTGGCCACCGATCCGGACCACTCCACATCCAGCGAGTTCTCAATCAGATCGTCGATGGTGCAATAGCCACTGGTCGCCGTGCATTCTCCGGGGTCTATGCCATTGCCTGTTTTCTGTATGAGCGCAGGGCCGACAGGCAAGCCGAAATCCGAACGGAAGGCTGCCACGTCACTTGGGTTGATGTCGCTCGTTCCGTCGATGGCGATTGTCTGCCCCGTTCCGTCGATGGGCGCGCTTGCATTCCAAAGCGGGAGAATGTTGTAGATGGTGGCAAAATCAAACGGAGCAACGTCTTCAACCAGATAACCATTTGTATCTTGCGTCGCGAAAAGCGTATGCACCGATCTGTTCGACTTGGTATCGCTCGACAGCCGCTTCCATCTTCCCGTCGTCGCATCGAGCGTCACCGGACTGCCCATGTGATGCGCCGGCTTGGGAGTAAAGTTGTGGAGCGCCTTGACGCCCAGCACCACGGGCGCAAGCGCGGCGGGAATCTGCGGATCGCTCATGTTGCCGATGTGTTGCTTGCCGTTTACTTCCAGGTTGTGCATCTCGGTATGGAAAGCGTTCTCCACCTGCGAGGCTTTGCCGCTGAAGCGGATGGTGAGGCGATTTTTGCTCACTTCATCCACCGAGAAGCCATGGCTGGTGAGCCAGTTGGAGACAGTGGCGATATCAGCGTCGGATGGACCAAAGTTCTCGCCCACCTGCTCCGGCGTCAGCCACTGATGGAAGTTGGTCGAGTTGGCGTCGTACTGGCTGGCGACAAACTGCTCGAAGGCCGCCTGCTGCGCCGAATCGCGGCTGAGCACCAGGATCAGGTCGGACATGGGCAGGTCAGGGGTGACGCGGCCGCGATCGTTCTTGGCGTTGGCCGCCGGATGCGTATTGCCACTGAGCGTGACCCGTTGGTTTTCGTCGACCTTGCCGGTGATTCGCTGGAGGGGCGCAAAGCTCTGGGCCGTCAATGTCGAAGCGCAAAAGAGCACAATCGAGCCGATCCACGCGCTGGCCAATATGCTGGTTGGGAAAGCCTTCATCAAGCGCATAGTGGTAAACCTGAACCCTTCCTTCGGGAGGAAAAACCCCCGATCCAACAAAATTTCCGCTTCCAACCGAAAATACTCTAAAAAACGCCCATGAGCGATCCAGCCCCGACTTAACGACTAAAACTATCCTAAATTGGCGGTATCGCGTCAAGACGGGGAAAGTCACTTTCGACTCCGGTAAGCAATTCGATCCTACTAGTTCTTGTATAGACGGTGTCTTGCATGGGATGTTGAGCGGAATTGAACGAAAGCCGCGAAAAGCCAACCAGCGGGAGATGAAACTGTAGCGCCGGGAATTTGTAGGACGGGCCTCCCGGTCCACGCTGGATACTTTCTCGGATCAGAAACATCCCGCCGGAAAGCTCACAGCCTTTCGGACGGGAAGCTGCCCACTAGTTCGCCGGCGGCGAGGTGCTGACCGGCGAGGACGATGGCGTGGCTGGCGATGCGCGCTGCTGGTCCGATGACCGTGGGAGCCAGCGTGACCTCGCCGAAGTCATGCACGGCGTGGCTGTGGGAGTATATGCGCGCGAAGGAGCCGACCACGGCGCCCTTGCCAATCGTGATGCCGCCGCGGTCGTTCAGCAGGGCGTGATGGCGGATGGTGGCGCCCTCCTCGATAGTCAGGTTGTAGCCGTAGGTCAGCTCGACGCCGTGGTAAATTTTGACGCCCGCGCCGATGCGGGCAAAGATGTGGCGGCCCAGCATGGCGCGGAAACGCAGCCCCAGCCAGTGGTTGGTCCCAATGGGCGAGCGGTCGAACATCTGCCAGAACCACAGCAGCGACTTGCGGCGCGCGAACTGCTCCGGGCTGGCGTCGATGAAGTGCTCGGCCTCCAGCGTCACGTTCTCCGGGTCCAGCGAGAGGCTGACCACGTTGCCCGGCAATTCGCTGGTAAGGGTCAGATTGAGCTTAGCGCCGTGCGGACGGCCCAGGTAGAGCTGGCAGAGCTGGTCGCGCACAATCTCGGCGCGCCGCTCCGGTGCCTGGTGGCGGGTGAACTCTTCATCGAGAAACTGAATCCAGCGGCGATAGACCTCTTCAGCTTCGGGGGCGGGGTGGGGGGTGCTGTTCGCTGAGAATTCCATACGGATTGAACAATACAACATGAGGCCGGGTTGCGGCGAGCGGAAGTCAATCCAGCGGACAGGGGTCGATCTCGCATTGGACCGAAACAAGCAGTCTGGGAATCAGGTTTTTCGTTTCACTCTCTTTTAAAAATCCACGCTGATGCAAGGCTTCGACCGTGGCGCGCAGCTTGACTCGCTCGGTATCGACGATCTCTCCGAGCTGCCGCTGATACGCGGCCTTATCGGTCCAAACGATGGTAAAGTTCTCGACGGGCTGCCAAGACATCTCCTTCTCCTTGACACCGAGCCAATACGCGATGATCCTGTGCCGGGTCAAAGGGTTGAGCCCTTGAACGAAATTGCAGGATCCCCAGCCGCCATTTTCCTCATAACGCCGGTAATAAATTTGATCGCCGTCCAGTTCAACGACGATGGAGTTTTTGACTTTGCGAAAGTTATCTTCCTCAAGGTCGTAGGCATAAACTTGCGGCCAGCCTGGAGTGAGCTTGCGGCCGATGGAATCGCCGCAGGAGTTGCTTCCCATCAAGCCATGGCCGGTGTTGGACGAACTGACTATGATCTCCACCTCCTCCTCAGAGGCAGCAACCACACCAGCGACGAATCCGGTCGGATTTCCATTCCAGTACCCCCAGCTTGGTCCGGGGTTTTTCGCCAGCATCATTGTTGCAATGCGCGCGAGTGTACTCCCGGGGTAGGAACCGCCGGTCAATCCCAGCGACCAGTCATCCAGAGTCACGCGGGATTCAATCAACGGAAGCCGGCTGAGTAGGATGGAGGCCTGTGCTGGAAAGTACGGTGCGACGGCTTTAATAGCCGGGATCGAAACCTGAGCGTTCGTTTGAATCAGCGTATCCAGAACGGCCTGAGCTGCGCGGCGCTGGGCTTGCTGTGTCTCATCGCCTCCATAGAGCGGCGGCAGCGTCCAGTGTTCAAGCAGCGCGGGCATTTCCGCAATCAGCTTGGCGTCATGATTGCGCTGTGCAAAGTCAGCCGCCCACGCGATCAGGCGCGGATCGTTGCTATGAAGCCATTGATGGATGGAGGCAGAGTCAACTAGCGTTTCTGGCGTGATGAGCGCCTCTTGCGCTGGAATTTTGCCAGCGACGGCAACGAATAACAACGCCATAAGCCACGAATACTTCATTCATTTTCCCCCAGCCGAAGATTTACACGCTTGGTAAAACGCGAGACATATTTGACGTAAGACTGATCGTCTTCTTGCCATAGACTCGCGCTATGTATTAAGGTACCCAAAGCTAATGGAAAAAACGAGAAAGGTCGGAAGATAAAGTTATTTATACGAGCCTGAATGCTGAGGCTGCGAATGGGAGAGCGCTGGGCTGGGGAATATCCCGTTTAGTGATTGCGCTTTCCCGTATACGGAACACTAGAATCGAAGCATGTTGCATGAAAAGGATCTCGCGCCCTTTCCTCTGGAACAGGAGAGTCCGGCGGCTGCGCGCGTGCGCACGCTGGAAGAGCTGATCGCCAAGCCTCCTGAAGACGTCATCCCGCTTCGCCGATCGATTCAAAGGATGGTTGCGGCGCAGTGGCAGCGGTATGTGCCGCAGGCGTTGGGCGCGGACACCCTGGAACTCGGCAGCGCCAAAGCCATCAAGATTCGCTTTCTGGCGGAGATGTACCTGCGCGCCTGCTACTCGATGATTGCCTTGAGCGATCGCTGCCCGCTTTTGCTGCGCATGCAGATCCGCTGCCCGCGACCAATTCCGCTGCCGCGTGCCGTAGTCGTATCAGCGGGTCAGTGGATTTACTCATTCCTGACCTGGATGCTTCCAGCGCGCGTTCATCGGCAACTGGCGCTGATGGCTACGATGATCGGCTTGATCGATCAGTTGCTGGACGAGGCCACGGCGAAGGGGCCGGACGAGGCTGCGCGGGTTGCTTTGCTTCTGACCGCCGCGGCTGAGCCGGTTACATCTCTTGAGACCCGACTGCGGACTATCGCTGTCCATCTGCGAGCAGGCGAAAGCCGTTGGCAGGCGCATCACTGGACGGCCGTGATGCTGCCCGCGATGCAAAGGTATTGTCAGGAAGAAGCGCTGGCCGCGACGGGGAAGATTGATCCGAGCGGAATGGGATATCGGTGGGCAGGAATCGAAGCCGCCATCAGCGGTATGTGGTATGTGGTTGGACCGCACCTGGGCCTTGAAGATAAAGTCGAAGCCTTCCGCCGCGGGAACTGGAATGCGGAGCAGCGATGGATGGCCGATACTTCTTTGCTCATGCAGATGCTGGATGACTGGATCGATCAGGATGAGGATCGCGCGGTCCGCTCCACTGCAGTGCTCAGCCATGATTGGAGTCTGGAAGGAATGCAGAGCCTCTATCGAAAGACCATTGAAGATCTCACCCTGCTCCTCAATCAAAACGGAGTGCGCAACGAGACGGTGAAGCGATTGTTTGTGGATCTGTACGTGGACTATATCCATACCGGCCTGGATGCCATGAAGCGAGGACTTGCACTTTAGATACGGACTGAACAATACAACTCCGAGCCGGGGCGCGGCGTGTGGGAACAAATCAGATTTTCGACATCGCTGAGCGGAAAGGCGCGCCAACAATCCTTAAGCCAACAATCCTTAATAGGAGATTTAGAGATCGCACTGATGTGATAGACTTCCCACGGCGATTCGTGCGCTGGAGGCGTGTGTAATGGACGACAAAGAGCTTGCAAGGCAGATGTACACTTATGCGGATGCGATTACAGCGTTTGCGTTTGTACAGGGAATTGGCTTTGGTTTTGTTATCGGCCAAAATGACGTGCTGGCCAACAATGTTCATCACTATTGGTTTTTTGCTGTGCCTATCATGGTGGTTATGAACTTCTTGTTTTTCCTCTTGGTGCGTCAATGTCACCTTGCTGAAGATCGCCTTATTGGCACTCAAGTATCCCATTTGAGCAAAACAAACACTATTCTTTCTGTAGTCCGAAAAATGAGAATAATGATCATTTGCGTGGTAGGAATCGGAGAAATCCTGCTCTCAATCGGCGAAGCCTTTTGGCCTGCGCGATGGATTTGGCCGTAGCAGCCATTTCCGGACGTTTTTAAAGCGCGTTTTTCAATAAAGTTGGTAACTATCCCGCTCATCAGCCTGCACTATTCCTCGACGCGGGCGATCAACTGAAATGAGTCGAGAAAGCGCTTGGCATTGGCATTCGGCCTGCCAAGGGGGAAGACGGTCAGCGTTTGGTAGAGCGTGGTGCCCGCCATGTAGATGCGCGCAGAGAAATGGGCCTCATAGTTATCGGCCTCGAACTCAACACCGTGGCAGTTGCCGAGAGTGATTTTCTTTTCGCTGACAAGGTGCGAGTTGGAGTTGGACAGGATTTCGTTCTTGGCCCCTTGCAGCATGGTACCCGCATTCTTGCCGGCCGCCGCCGCGCCGTGTTCGCAAATCCCGACGAAAAAGGAAGCAGGACCGGACTTAGCGAGATAAGAGCGCAAAAAGCAGCCTGTAGCGGTAGGAATGTCTCTCTTTTGGAGTATGGGCTTGGATGGGAACGAGGCGCTGAATCCTTGTGCCGGATAGCTGTAGGTCTTCCACTCCAGAGCCTGCGCGGCGCCGGGTGCGGGATGCGCACCGAGGGCGGCAGTAAACAAGAGCATAGCTAGGCGTGCGAGAATCTTGCGTATCCAGTCGATCATGATGAGCCTCCTTGCCTGAGGGCGGAAAGCAGTGTGCTGCTAGCCGGAATGCCGTTGCCGAAATCTGCATGGGTTACCGGAGTATACTCGGACTTTACGCGGGCCTCGTTTACTGCACTTCGATGCGCAGCAGGTTGGAAGTTAGTCCCGGATCTTCCAGCGTATGATATTCTCCGCCCTTCCATTGGATCGTATGCATGCCGGGTTTGGTTAGTTTGTAAGAGGTAATCTCATAATTAAAGTCGACACCGGGGCTGTTGATCACCAACCCGTCATAGGAAAAGTTTGAGGATCTGGGCAGGGAGGCGAGTTTGCCATCGACATACTCTTCCTGAATCTTCTTCGGCCCCATCACCCACAGTTTGTGCCCGGCTTCGGGAGCCTCCAAAACATGAATGACCCTGATCTCCTCGCCCGCTCGATATTGAGTTTTCGCAGTCATGATCGTGATTCGCTGTCCATTGTGAATTTCACCTTTGAGCTGAAATTCGGGATAAGCCCGTGCAACCGCAAGGTCCTCTTGCGGGGCCTTCACGATTTTATCCCCCTGCCGGATGAACAGTTCTGAGGGCTTGTCCTTTAAGTATTGCGGCATCAAAGCTCCATATCCGGGCAATGTCACACAGAAGATGCAAAACAGGCCTTTGACATTCATCATTGTCATGGTTCCGAACTCATCTTTGGTCACACGGATTCACCGGAATCCCCATTATTGTGACCGATTTATCTGAATTGTACCCCTCCCGAGTGGAATCGCAGGGGCCAAGTTTGCATTTGCAGTCGAAGAACCAAGCGAATCCGTGCCACCCCCGTCTCAACCACGTTATCGATGCGTTTCGCTCTGGAGCGCAGTTTCTGTTCCCTGGTGCGTGGCTTCCGTACCGCCACACCATGTTTTGACAAAGGTACTATCCGGCTTGCCGTTCACTCGCTCAGCTCGCATTTAGCAGGTCGATCTTGTTTCAGCAACAGCCCTTCCAGCGACTACAATCTTCGTAAACACCCCGCCGGAGAGCGCGACAAAGAAATGGCGTCTTTCGTTCACATCGCAGACAAGAACAATGAGCAAGCAATCCTGCGAAACGGTATCAAAGCCACAAAGCACCGCTCCGGAGTACGGGGCGTTTGGGCTATGCCGGTTGTCCCGAACTTCACAACAACTCATCAGTGGGCGCGAGAACTCCGGAGACGGCCGATTAGGACGCTTCTATGTGTTCAATTCAACGTCCCTGACGATGCCCCAGTCTTGGTCGGCAAATACGACGGCGAAAAACTGGAGATGACAGCAGCGGAGGCGCTTGGCGCAATCCTTGACCATGCCGACCCAATGGGACTCGAAGTTGTTATTCCCCGAAAGATCACTCCAAAAGAAATCACGCGCACGTATCTTGCGCCGCGCATCACAGGTTGGCGGTACTATCCCACCGCAAAAGGCAAGCCCCCGTACTGTCACTGCAAATGGTGTAATCGCGGGGAAATACGAGCACAGCGCCTCATTCAAGAATAAACAGGGGGACTCTTAAGTCAACGGACGCGAACAGTCCTTCTCACTTACCATCCGCGGTATTCGCTTCGTTCTCCTCTTTCGGCCCCAGCAGAATCTGTACACCCAGATAAGCAATCCAATTCGGCTCGCTGTTCTGGCGGGTAACGGTCTGAATGCCGCGTCCGCCCATGAAGTGCAAGCGCAGATGCCCGGCGCGGTCCAGCGTCTGCCGCCCGCCGAAGTCCACCGTCAGGGCGCGCTGCTTGGGTCCCAACCCGATGCGGTTGGCGTCCTGCAGGTCGTAGATTTCGCCGTAAAGTTCCGCCACTTATTGAACTCATGCCCGGCGATCAGCCCGCGCCTCCAGCGGCTGGACACAAGCTGGTTGCCGATCCAGCGGCCACCTCGCCGTCAAAGCCCACCGGACCCCATTTGGCGGTGAACTCCACAGGCAGATAGTACTGCGGTCCGTTCTCGACAATTCCCCTCCAAACCGCGCTGGTGGGGTTGCTGATGGAGACCTGTGGATAAGTGCCCAGCGAGAATGTCATATTCTCGTCGCTCTTCGGTTCGCCTGCCGTGTGTTGCTTATAAGGCCGCCACTTGACGCCCAGCAGCGACTCGCCCAGCCTAACGCGCGTGGTGTTGTTCACGTCAGTCGCCACGGCCATGGGCAGCTCGTACTTGAGTTGCGGGCGGTCGCCCTAGCCGTAGTTCATGTCGATGTCCGGTGTCTGGAGGAAGGCCTGACCTGACCAGGATTGTGATTGGCAATCCAGCCGAAGTTGATCTCTCAGTGGTGGTTTCCGGGGGTGCCGGGATCGTCGGTAATGAAGGGCGGACCGCCTTGTGCATGGACTGGAAGCGCGGCTGCAATGGCAGCCAAAACCATCACAATATAAAGAAGATGGCGAGAAGATTGGATTGATAACCTTCTGAAAGACCGAAAATACAAAGCCTTCCTTCGTCATAAAATAACAACCGGCTCATGAACAAACGGTTAAGATGGTGTGCATGGAGACAACTACGATTGCCGGAAAGCAGGTTTCCCGGATTGGCCTGGGCACCTGGGAGATTGGCGGAAGCGAGTGGGGCGCGATTCCCGAAGATGTGGCCACCGCCACCTGCCTGAGCGCCGTCGAGCGCGGCATCAACGTGATCGACACCGCGCCCATCTACGGCCACGGACGCGCTGAGGAGGTCATCGGCAAGGCGATGCGCGCCCACGGCCGGCGCGCTGCATTTTTCATCGCCACAAAGTTTGGCCTGGAATGGAATGAGCGCGGCGTCTTCGCCAACTCGACCGAGATGCGCCTGCGCACAGAACTCGAAGCCAGCCTGCGCCGCCTGGGCACGGAGTACATCGACCTTTACCAAATCCATTGGCCGGACACACGTACGCCCATCGCCGAGACCGCCGCGCTGCTGGCCGCCTTCCAGCGCGAGGGCAAGGTGCGCGCCGTGGGCGTGAGCAACTTCAGCGTCGCGCAGATGGAGGAGTTCCGCAGCGTTGCGCCGCTGGCCTCCAATCAGCCACCCTACAACCTCTTCGAGCGGGAGATCGACGGCCAAGTGCTGCCCTGGTGCGCGACGAACAATGTTGCCGTGCTGACGTGGAGCACGCTCTGCCGCAGCCTGCTGGCCGGGCGGGTCCAACGCTGCATGAGCTTCGAGCCGGGTGACATCCGCCGCTTCGATCCCAAGTTTCAGGAGCCGCGCTTCTCGCGGTACATGACCGCCGTCGAGCGACTGGGGGCTTTTGCCAAGGAACGCTACGGCAAGACAGTGCTTGAGCTGGCCGTCCGCTGGGTGCTGGACCGTCCCGGCGTCTCTGTCGCCCTGTGGGGAGCCAAGCGTCCGGAACAGCTTGACGCGGTCATTGGCGTATTCGGCTGGAAGCTGGACGCGGAAGCCATGGCGGAGATCGACCGCATCGTGAGTGAGTCGGTCAATGATCCCATCGGGCCGGAGTATCTTTCGCCCAAGGTGCGGGAGATCTAAGAACTCAAGGCGGACAGCTCGCGCTTGCGCAGCAACAGGGTGCCGATGGCGATCATCCATGCGGCCAGCGGAAAGCTGTTGGCGATAGCCTCGACACCCAGGCCTGCCGGGTTGTAAAAGCCCAGCATATTGACGTGACGCACAAACATCGCCGGAACAAAGGCCAGGCAGGCGAACGCGCAGCCGTAGCCGAGCCAGGCCGACCATCGTGGCAGAGCACCGCTGGCAAGTGTGACGTAGCTGAGGATGGCCATCATCAAGGCCAGCAGCCAGAGCGCGACCGCTCCGTACATCAGAATCGTGCTTTCCAGCATAGCGCGGACGATGACACCGTCGGCGGGAGGATTGAAGCCGTCCACCGCGGTCGCGCCCTGGAGGGAATCGGCGACGAAGGTAAGAGCGACGAAGACCAGGCCAACTCCAAAGAAGAGACCGGCGAGCCATTCATGCTGCGGACTCGACTGGCGAATGAGGTGACGGATGCCAGCGAGAAAGATCATGAGCAGAGTAAGGATGATGAAGTCCAGGAAGACGCAGCACATAACGTTGGTTCCGTTACGAGCGGCGAAATCGCCCAGTTTGTCTGACGCCGCCAGCCCAGGCCAGGGGCTGCGCACAAAGTAGAAGGGAAACTCGATGAAAAATGTTGCGATACAGGCCAGTGCGCTCATACCGGTGATGCAGTAGATTTTTTGATCTTGCATGAAGAGGATTCCTTTCTTGCATAGCAAGTCTGGCTTACGCGGGCGGGTGGAGGAAGATGGCGCCGACCAACGCCAGGTTGAGAGCCGAATGAGCAACCATGGCGGTATATAAAGAACCCGAGCGCAGGCGGCAGAGGGTAAAGATGACGCTTACGCCAGCCATCATAAGCACCATCAGTCCGCCAGAGACGAGATGGAGGTGGAAACCGGCTGCGTCGTGCCAGAGGCCATGGACGTGTAAGTGAACCAGGCCGAAGGCCAGCCCGTTGACCACGGTGGCCGCCAAGACGTTCCAGCGGCGGGCAAAGCTCTGCTGAATCAGGCCGCGAAAGAGAAGTTCCTCGCCGATAGGCGAGACGATCATGGCAGGAAGAACGACGGCGGCGAAGGCTGCGGGCAGAGGCATGACGGCGCGCAACTCGGCGAAGCGGAAGGCGTCGCGGATACTCACGCACCAGTTATCGGGCGAAGCACCGTAGAGAGCCATGCCGAGAGCGTAGACCGTAAACCCGCCGCAGGCTCCCGCCAGGGCGCTAAGGGCCAAAGCGGAGGGGCTATTGCCCTGCTTGCATAGGCCGATCTCGCGCCGCCCGCGCGCAGACAGCACGATGAACGGCAAGACCCACATCAGCAGGAAATGAATGAGAAAGAAGGTGCGCGCCTGGGCCGGACCGTAGACAGCATAAAACCGCATGGAGGCCAGCGGCAGCAGCACCAGCAGCGAGAAGAGCCAGGGCGCAATGGGGATGCGGCTCCATGGGGTACGCAGCAAGCCGGGATTTGGAGCTTCAGCGTTCATGAAGGTAAATCCTTCTGTCAGCGGAGTTTTATTGCGAGGCCATGATCGATCCCGGCGCGGCGGCTGGTCTGTGTTCCGAATCACGGCTTAATGGCATCTCCTCAGTGGAGTTTTTACAAAACCTCTCCCATCCGCCGCCCGTCTCTGCGATACTGGATTGTTATGCCTATCAACGACCTGCAACAGGCTGCCCAGAAAATCGCCGGATTCCTTGCCACCCTGAACAAATTGGGTGGTTTACGCCTCAAGTACCGCATCAGCGCCGGGGATGGCGCGCCAGACGCCGAAGGGAAGGCTCCCGCGCTCTGTGTTGAGCTGGGAGGGCCGGACGTGCTGCTGGTGACGCAGCACAACGGTGAGCTTCTGCTGGCGCTGGAGACCATCGCAGCACAGATCCTCCGCCTCGAGCAGCGCGAGGCAGATCTCATCAGCTTTGACGCCGGGAACTTCAAGGCCCTGCACGCCCAGGAAGAACGCATGAAGGCAGAGATTGCCGCGGACAAAGTCATCCGCTCCGGCATCCCCTATGCCTTTCCACCGATGAACAGCCGCGAGCGCCGCCTGCTGCACATGGCCTTCAAGGGCATCGAAGGCGTGGAGACGGCCAGCAGCGGCGAAGGCCCGGATCGCTTCCTCGCCGTTTATCCCGCCGGCCAGACGCATCTGCCGGTGACGCCCGTGCCCAAGCCACGCAGCTTTGGGGATCGCGGCGATCGCGGCGGCAGCAGAGATCGCGGCCGAGGCTTTGGCGACCCCGGACGCTCGCGGCGGTAGCTTATGATGTTGCAATTATTCACGCCAATGAGTGAGAGCCAGACACCGGCAGAGGATCATCATGCCAAAAGTCGAATGGTATCGCAATACAAAGTGGAATCCTGAGATTGAAGCCAAGTTCTTTGAGAAACTTAGCCGAGCCAGAGACAAAGCTCAGTATTTGGTTGCCCAATCGCACAATCTTGCCGAATCGCATCCACAAGTTGCTCTGTCATTGCTAGATAAGTTCTTTGCTCTCGGAAAAGAATTCTTTCTTCCAGAAGCGCATGTTACAGCGGCCAATGCTTATTTGTCTCTCGGACAAATTGACAAGACCGTCGATGCCTATAAGAAAGCACTGGAAATTGAACGTCTGAGACCCAGCTACAGAACAACTGCATGGAATGAGTTTATTCTTCTCGTTTCTGGTCATAATCTTGAGTCAGAATTCGATGAAGCGTTAAGAGTTCTGAATGAGAATCGATCTAATCTCATTTTTCCTAAACTGGTCTTCGCGTGGCATGGAGCCTATGCTTTGATTCAATCTCAAAGAGGCCACCGGGAGGAGGCAAGAGATAACGCTATCAAAGCACTCGAAGCCGCTCAGAGGGGTCATTCCGGATTCCAGCGACATTCAAAGATAGGGCTTGTTGGGCCGGAGGATGATGCAATCAAGAAGAGATTGCAAAAGTTAACTAGGAAGAGTTTCTGGATGCATTGGTTTCGTAGGCAATAAGTGAAATTTGTATACCAAGATAGACATTAGTTACCTCACTTTAAGCTCAAATAAAGATGCGCCGAAGGTGAAACTCCCTGCATCGAAAGACCGAATGGAAATAGATTCCCTTTGGAGGTAAGTCATGACCAAGCATTCGATTCTCGGCACCAGCAAGATCATCACCTTTGTGCACATCACAGACTGGGCACGGGCGCGCGCCTTTTATGAAGACGTGTTAGGGCTTCGCTTGGTGGAAGAGGAAAAGCCCTTCGCTCTGGTTTTTGACGCCAATGGAATCATGCTGCGATTGACCCCCGGAGGCGAGCACAAACCTGCGCCTGGTACTGTACTGGGCTGGCAAGTGGAATCCATCGAGCGCACCGTCGAGCAACTCACCGCGGCCGGGGTTGAGTTCAAGCGTTATCCCGGAATGAATGACAAAGACCCGCTCGGCATCTGGACCTCGCCCAGCGGGGCGCGCGTTGCCTGGTTCCAAGATCCGGACAAGAACGTGCTGAGCCTGACGCAGTTTTGATTTTTACTCCTTGTTTTTTTCGATCAGCTTCACCGGATAATAGGCGTTGCGAGTGTACTGCCGCGCCATGCGGTTGGTGTTGAAGTAGGAGCCGTTGAAGGCCACCGTGGTGCGCATCAGCGCGGCCCACTTCTCCGGCGCGTCCAGGAAGAGCGGCACCACCGCCGTTTCCATCTTTTTATAAAGCGAGTCGGCCTCGGCGTTATCATCCGCGCCGTCTTCGATGGACCAGCCAGTGAAGCCTTCGATCCAGCCCTCAATCCACCAGCCATCCAGAATCGACAGGCTGGGAACGCCGTTCAGCGCCGCCTTCATGCCGCTGGTGCCGGAGGCTTCATAAGGCCGGCGCGGCGTATTTACCCACACGTCCACGCCCGCCGTCAGCAGTGCGCCCAGCTTCCAGTCGTAATTCTCCAGGTAAATGATGCGCAGCATTTCATTCGAGAGCCGCGCCGCATCCGAGACCACCTGCTGAATCAGAGATTTGCCCGGATCGTCCTGAGGATGGGCCTTGCCGGCGTAAAGAATCTGCAATCCGCCGGCTTTCGTGGCAATCTCTGCCAGCCGTTTTGGATCAGTAAAGAGCAGCGTAGCCCGCTTGTAGGTGGCGGCGCGTCGGGCAAAGCCCAGCGTAAGCACCTTGGGGTCCAGCACCTTCCCGGTGCGCTCGGCCACCTCGAACAGCAGCGCGGCCTTGTTGCGCGCGTGAGCGGCCAGAATCTCCGGCTCAGGCAGGTCAATCGCGTTGCGCATATAAAGTGTGTCTCTCCGCCACGCGGGGATGTTCTTATCCAGAAGAGCTTGAAAGGCTTCCGAGACCCAGGTGGGGGCATGAACGCCGTTGGTGATGGAGTCAATAGTGAACTCCGGGAACATGGCCTGCGAGACCTTGGCGTGCTGCAGTGCTACGCCGTTGGCATAGCGCGAGAAGCGCAGCGCCAGCAGCGTCATATTCAGCATTCCGTCGCGAAAGCAGCCCAGCTTCTCCAGTCGCGCCGTGCGGTCTCCGCCCAGAATGCGAATGGCCTGCTCGGTGCTGAAGCGGTCATGGCCGGCGGGAACCGGGGTGTGCGTGGTGAAGACGCACTTCTTGCGCACTTGGTCCATATCGGTTTCCGTGGCCGCGCCCAGCGGTCCGCCGCCCAACTGGCTTTCCAGCAGCGCCAGCGTCAGCAGCGCCGCGTGGCCCTCGTTCATGTGGAAGACGTTCACCCGATGCCCCAACGCGCTGGCCATCCGCGCGCCGCCCATGCCCAACACAATCTCCTGCTGCAAGCGATAGTTGGTGTCGCCGCCGTAGAGGTGATCGGTCAGGCCGCGATCCCAAGGCGAGTTGCCGTCCAAGTCTGTGTCCAGTAAATAGATGGGCACGATATGCCCGTACCGTCCGACATGGTCATAGCGCCAACAGCGAACCGTCACGATGCGGTCTTCCACGCTGACCGTCACCCGCGCCTTCTCTTCGGTGCAGAAGTCGGAGGGATTCCAGGGCTGAATGTCTTCGGTCTGCCTGCCGGCAACGTCCAAATGCTGCTGAAAATAGCCTTTGCGATGCACTAGAGAGAAGGCCACCAGGGGAACGCCCAGGTCGGCCATCGAACGCAGCGTATCCCCTGCAAGAACGCCCAGGCCGCCGGAATAGGTCGGCATCGCGGGATGAATGGCGATCTCCATCGAGAAGTAGGCCACCAGCCCCGACATGGGAAAAGTTTCATAAGAAAACGGCTTGGTAGATGTAGGCTGCATAGATGTCTTGCCTCCACGGCGCTCACGGGCAGCAGAGCGACGCACTGGGAATAAAAAAATCTGAGACGGCCGGCCGGGCGGTGGCTGTCATGCCCGGTCGATTTCGGGATGAACTTCCTCCGATTTTATCAAGAATTTCCCTGAAACATCACGGACCAGCCTCACGATTGTTGCGCCGGGAACCACATCGGGCGCGGACAGCATCACGCGGAAGCGATGAGGCATCCACATCACCCGTTGTATCTTACTGATTCTTTGAAGATGCGAAGGGACTCAAATTCTATGTAAGTACAGATCATGCTGCCGTGTTTCGCAGAGAATCAATTCTCAAAATAGAATGACTCAAGATAAGGAATTCATAAATAAGTTCTTCGAGCAGACAAAATGATTGGCAAGGGGATGCCTGGTTCGCAGTCCAGTAACACCGATTTCTATGAAGTGCTATTAGACTCACAATTCTTGTCGCCCGATAGCCCGCATCCGGTTCTCGATGGCCATGCGGTCCAGCGTCTCCAGTGGCAGACACAGGAAGAGCTGCACTCGATGGCGCATTTGGCGCAGAGTGAGCGCGAAGGCGGCGCGCTTCTGGTCGTCCGTGCCCGTGACCGCCGCCGGATCGGAAAAGCCCCAATGCGCCGTCACCGGATGGCCCGGCCACAGCGGACAAGCCTCGCCAGCAGCGTTGTCACAGACCGTCATCACAAAGTCCATCTCCTGCGCGCCGGGCAGAGCGAATTCATCCCAGCTTTTGCTGCGCAGATTTTCGGTTGGGTAGCCCAGCGCCTGTACCTGCTCGATGGCGAAGGGATTCACCCGACCGCTGGGATGGCTGCCCGCGCTGTACGCCTGAAACCGGCCCGCTCCCATGGTGTTGAAGAGCGCCTCGCCGATGATGCTGCGCGCCGAGTTGCCGGTGCACAGGATGAGGATATTGTAGGGCTTTTGCATGATCATCTCCTCTCAAATCTTCCTCAAAAATACTTCTGCTTCATCCACAACGAAACCTGCACCAGCAGAATCAAAGCTGGAACCTCAACCAGCGGCCCGATGACCGCCGCAAAGGCCGCACCGGAGTTCAGTCCAAAGACGGCCACCGCGACTGCGATTGCCAGTTCGAAGTTGTTGCTGGCCGCGGTGAAGGAGAGCGTGGCCGTCTTCGAGTAATCAGCGCCTACCTCGCGGCCCATCCAGAAGCTCACAAAGAACATGACAGCGAAATAAATCAGCAGCGGCACGGCTATGCGCAGCACATCCAGCGGAAGCTGGACAATCAAATTGCCTTTCAAACTGAACATCACCACGATGGTAAAGAGCAAAGCGGCCAGTGTCAGAGGGCTGATGGCAGGCACAAAGCGCGTTTGATACCACGCGCGTCCTTTGGCACGAACCAGGATGAAGCGCGTCAGTATTCCGGCCAGGAAGGGTATGCCGAGATAGATAAAGACACTCTGCGCGATCTGACTCATATGAATGTCAACCACTACGCTCTTCAACCCAACCAGCGGAGGCAGTACAGCCAGGAAGAACCATGCGTAAACGCTATAGAAGAGTACCTGAAAGACGCTATTGAAGGCCACCAGGCCGGCAGCGTAATCTGTATCCCCCTTGGCCAGTTCATTCCAAACAATGACCATGGCGATGCAGCGGGCCAGACCAATGAGAATCAGGCCGGTGCGGTACTCCGGGTAACCGCGCAGAAAGACGACCGCCAGCACAAACATCAGCACCGGGCCGATCAACCAGTTTTGGATCAGCGAGAGGCCCAGCACTTTGCGATTGCGAAAGACCTGGCCCAGCCGCTCATACTGCACCTTGGCCAGCGGCGGATACATCATCAGGATCAGGCCCAAGGCGATGGGGAGATTAGTCGTGCCCGCCTGAAAGCGTTGCAGCAGAGCGGGAAAGGCGGGGACATAACGCCCCAGCGCGACACCCACGGCCATCGCTAAAACAATCCAAAGAGTCAAAAACCTGTCGATAAATGATAGCTTTGAAACTCCAATCGGTACCGGGCAGCAAAGCTCTGAGTTACCTGCCATTCAATCTCTCCCTCTTGGTAAAGAATTGGGTGCCCCAGGTCCGGATTTTTGGACCTGGGAATCAATGAACCCCTCAGCCGCAGCAGCCCGGCGCGCAGCATCCGCCACCCGGCTTGGTGGCCCGGATGAAAGCGCTTAGGAATTTGCCCTCGACCAGCGGCGCAAGGGCATCGACATCGATCCCGGCCTCGACCAGGAAATGGCGCGCATCTTCAATCGAATAAATCCGCGTCGGCTCCAGCGAAACCTTGGCAAAACCTGCCGCCGCCAGTTTGGCCGCATAGTCCTTCTCCTCCAACGCACCGGAGACACAGCCCACCCACAGCAACATGCTGTGGCGCACCTCGGCGGGAATCTCGCCGCGCGTTACCACATCAGAGACGGCAAACCTGCCGCCCGGCTTCAGCACGCGGAAGGCCTCGCGCAGCACGCGATCCTTGTCGGCGGAAAGATTGATGACGCAGTTGGAGATCACCACGTCCACGGAGTTATCCGGCAGAGGAATCCGCTCGATCTCGCCTTTGAGGAACTCAACGTTCTCGACGCCCGCCTGGCGCTGATTCTCGCGCGCCAAGGCCAGCATATCGTCGGTCATGTCCAGGCCATAGGCTTTTCCCTTTGGCCCCACGCGCTTGGCGGAGAGCAGCACGTCAATGCCTCCGCCGGAGCCAAGGTCGAGCACCGTCTCGCCCGCCTTCAGCTCAATCAGTGCCGTCGGATTGCCGCAGCCCAACGACGCCAGCACGGCGCTGGGCGGCAAACCGCTCTTCTCTGCCTCGTTGTATAGGTTGGTGGTGATCGGGTCGCAACAGCGCAGCGCTGGATCGCCGCAAGCCACCGAGCCACTCTCCCGCACGCCCCGCGCCGCCGCTCCATATTTCTCCTGAACCAGAGTTTTCGTATCCATCTTCAGCACCTCATATTCGCTAAGACGAATATATGACCAGTTTACATATTTGTCAAGACGCATATAATAACGACATGAGAGGTTGCTCGAAACCGCTTGATTTGGCAGGACTCTTCGCCGCTCTGGCCGACAATACCCGTCTCCGCCTGTTGAATTTGATGGCCGGTCGTGAGGTCTGCGTCTGCTACTTTGTGCAGATTCTCGGTCAGAGCCAGCCGAAGATATCGCGCCACCTCGCTTATCTGCGCAGGGCCGGACTCGTTGCGGCGCGCCGTGAAGGCAAATGGATGCATTACAGCATCTGCGCGCCCGCTGATCCAGCTTCCGCTTCCATCCTTGCGTCCACGCTGGCAGCGCTGGAGAACGACAAACAGATGCAGGCCGACCGAGCCGAACTTGCCCGCGTACGCTCTGAACCGCAAACGTTTCTCTTACCGGTAGACGCCTTCTGCCCGCCGCCGGTCAACCTTCGCATAAAACCCTGATTCCGCAAGCCGCGGACTTGTACAATTAATCCGGCGGTAAAAATGCCGGTGGCTCTCTCCCCGTTCCAAATAGACCCATTTCATGGGCATTGACGCCGTCAGTTACAAACGGTATTAGAATTAGGGAGTTGAAGTTGAAGTTGGAGCCGGGGCTGCCGATGTGGTCTGTGTGTGCACCCCTGCGGAAGAAAACTCGTCAACGAGTCGGCCAGTGGACAGGTGGGCCTGTGACTACTGTCTGAAGACACTGGTTTCCGTGGGAAGCTTGTGGATTGGACGGGATCGAGTGAAGAAGACAGCAAATCGCGGCAGGGAAAAAGTATCCAAGATCTTCCTCCCGCCTGTCTGCCTTCGCTGCCTTTCACCCATTTTGGTTATTCTGTTTGCTTTGAATCTCGCAACAGTATCTGGCCGGGCGGCGACGGCGGCCAGCGCGGCATCCGCGCCAGCGGTGGGGGGACAACTGCCCACCTTGACCACCGCCGCGGAGGTTCACAACCTGACTCCCGCCCAGGCCAAGCTGCATTATCCCGTGCATCTGAGGGCGGTTTGCACCATCTGTTTCGCCGGTTGGCATGGCTTCTTCGTGAATGACGGAGTGACCGGCGTTTATGTTGAGACCAAGAATCAAGTCCTGTTGACCGCCGCATTCCATCCGGGAACCTATCTGGATATCGTAGGGGTTACCGGCCCGGGTGACTATGCTCCCGTTGTTGACCAAAGCACTTTGCGGATTCTGGGGGAAAGGCCTCTGCCGCCCGCTCAGGAGGTCAGTCTGGATCTCATTTCGACCGGCGTTGAGGATGGGCAGTGGATTGCCTTCGAGGGTACAGTGCGATCGATCGGACCCGGAAACTCGATGCTGGCGGTAACAATTGTCTCTGGACGATGGCAGATCATCGTGAACACTCCCCTAGGGAAGAACGCCCCCAACAAGCTCATCGATGCGCGGGTGCGAATTCGCGGCGCCGCCGGTCCGGTCTTCAATCAGAGACGTCAACTCATAGGGGTCGGCGCTTACTCCCCCAATTTGGACTACATCCAAATTCTCGATCCCGCGCCCGCCGATCCCTTTTCCCTGCCATTGAAGCATCTGAATAGCGTCTTCGAGTACACGCCGGGAGCCCGTTCGGACCATCTGGTTCGAATCCGCGGCATTGTTTCCGCTCGCTCGGGCCAGACCGTGTTTATCTACGATGGCACGCAAGGGGCCGGGGTGCTCAGCCGGGAGACGAACAACCTTCAGCCGGGGGAGATGGTGGATGCCGTGGGATACCCCGTACTTGGAGAGACGGCACACACTCTGGACGACGCCATATTCAGGCGGCTGGGCACCGCGCCGCTGCCAGAACCGAAACTCCTAACCGTCAAACAGGTGCTCTCCGGCGAATTTGAGGGCGATCTGATTCGCATGAACGGCCATTTGATCGGCCATAAGAAGGACTGGAACCAATACACTCTGCTGGTCGCCGCTGGAGGCGAAGTCTTTTCCGCCATACTGCCCGCGGAGATCAAAGAGCAATCGCTGGCCGATCTGCGCGAAGGCAGTGAAATTCAACTCACCGGCATCTGCGTGATATCGGATACCCAGGCGTCGCGGCATTACCGGCTTCCCAAAGCATTCGAGATCCTGATGCGCTCACCGTCGGATGTGATTGTCACCAGGAGTCCTTCCTGGTGGACCACGGCTCACACGCTTCTGGTGCTGGCATTCGCGCTGACCGGAACGCTGCTTGTGCTGGCCTGGGTGGTGGCGCTCAGGAAGCAGGTGAAGCAGCAGACGATCCTTCTCCGCGAGAGTGAAGAGCGATTCCGCCACATGGCTCTGCACGATTCCTTGACGGGCCTGGCGACTCGCCTGCTTTTGGATGATCGGCTCAACGCCGCAGTCGAAGCCGCCCGGCGTCATCAAGCTGCTCTGGCCCTTCTCATGATTGATCTCGACAAATTCAAAGAAGTCAACGATACCTTTGGCCACCACGGCGGTGACGAGGTCTTGCGCCTGACCGCCGCTCGTCTTATGGAGGCGGTGCGAAAAAGCGATACAGTCGCCCGGATGGGCGGCGATGAGTTTGTCGTGCTTCTCCCGGACATCAATGATTCCTTGATGGCGGAAAGCATTGCCGCCAAGATTGTCAAATCACTGGCGGAGCCGGTCCGTTTTGAGGAACGCCCGATTCCCGTCTCTGTCAGTGTTGGAGTTTGCACCTTTGCTGCGGATGACCTCGACATAGAGAGATTGCTGAAGGCGGCCGACGAGGCGCTTTACAAGGCCAAGGCGGAAGGGCGGAATTGCTATTACGTCTTCACGCCCGACCCAGATACGGCCCAGCTGGCTCTATAATCTCCCCATGTTCTTCAGAGGCGATCCACGGTGGCGCACGATAGCACTCTATGCGAGCGCGTTCTTGCTGATCTTGATCGCGTTGGGCGCCTTTCAGGCCTTCAACACAACACTGCCGGTACGAATCTGGCATTACTCCTTCAACGTGGATTTTCTCAATCCGGAGACCGCCGGCGAGACGCTGCTCTCGACCGCCCTGATGGTGCTGGTCTTTCTGCTGCTGCTCCTGCTGCTGGTGCTGCTGCTTCGGAATATCCTCAAGCTCTATGCAGGCCAGGGCAGCAGCGGCTTGGGGGTTCGGCTGCGCTCCCGCATGGTGCTCGGCGCGGTGGCGATTGCGCTGATCCCCGCGGTCTTCATGTTTCTTTTCAGTTTTCTGCTGATGAACCGCTCCATGGACCGCTGGTTTTCACCCAATACCTCTGAGTTGCGCGATGACTCGACCCGCGTGGTGGTGGAACTGGCGCACTACGTGGCCGATAACGCACGCGGCGAGGCTGAGTCCATCGCCGCCACCGGAGCGGCGGAGAGCGATCTTGCGGTGCTCCAGTCCGTGCTTCTCTCCCACCGCATCACACTGGACAATGGCTTTGTGATGGTCTACGACCGGGACAAGCGGGTCATGGCGAGCTTTAATGCACCGCCGGAGAATAGCCCCTCCAGTCTGATTCCCTGGCTGGAGGAGGGAGGTCAGGGAAGCGCCATCGCGCTCAAAGGGCCTTTGTCGTTCAGCCTGCTGACCGCTTCGCAGAGCACAAGTGAACCGGTACTCCGTGTGGTGGGCCGGGAGTATGCGCTGGGCCGTTCGCTCACGCCCTCCGGCAAGATCGTGGTGACCGCGTTGCCCATGCCGCAGGGACTCAGCCAGCCCGCGATGCGCATCCGTACCGGTTCAGCCACTTATTGGGCGCTTTTTCGCCAGCGCAACCAGATTCGTACTGAGTATTTCCTGACACTGGTGGTGATTACCGTGCTGGTTATCTTCATGAGCGTATGGATGGCGCGGTTCCTGTCCGGGCAGATCACCCGGCCAGTAGAGGGTTTGGGCGTGGCCATGGCGGAGATCGCCGCCGGCAAGTACGATCACCGCGTGGCGCTGATCGCCACCGGCGAGATGGGCGAGTTGGTACGGGCCTTCAACCACATGGCCGCAGACTTGGACGCCAGCCGGCAGTTGGCCGAAACCTCCAGCGCGCAACTGACTGCGGCCAATCTGGCCATTGAAGAACGCCGCCGCGAGTTGGAGACGATCGTCGAGACAATACCATCCGGCGTCGTCACGCTGGACGGTCGCGGAACGGTCCTGCAATCCAATCGCGCCTTTGCCGCGCTGCTGGGGCGTCCGGTGGATTACGGCCTGGCCGGGGAAAAGATCGAGACGCTCTTTCCCTCTGATTCCGCCGAGGATCTGACCGGCGTCATTCGCCGCGGCCGCCGCATGGGCCTGGCATTCACCGAGATCGAATTCCACTCCGGCGGGCGCATCCTGCATCTGGCCATCACCGCCGCGCGCTTTGAGCAAAGCCGCGGGAGGCCCGGCACGGTGCTGGTGGTCGAGGATACGACCGAGCTGCTGCGCGCCCAGCGGCAACTGGCCTGGAAGGAGGTGGCGCAGCGCGTGGCGCACGAGATCAAGAATCCGCTCACTCCTATTGCCCTCTCTGCCGAGCGCATTGGCCGCCATCTGGACCGCCCCCTGCCGGACTCGGCCGCCGTCATCCGCAAATGCAGCGAAGTCATTCTGGGCTGCGTTGGCACGCTGCGCACGCTGGTGGACCAGTTCTCCGCGCTGGCCCAGTTCCCTGCCTCGCAGCCGCGCGCCTGCGATATGAACCATGTGGTTGAAGCGGCGCTGGCCCTCTTTGCCGGCCGGTTGGACGGTATTACCGTCGAGCGAAGCCTGGAGGCGGACTTGCCGCTGGTTCTTGCCGATCCGGAAGCCATGCGCCGCGCCCTGGCCAACCTGATCGACAACGCCGCCGAGGCCATGCACGGCAGCCTGCTGCGCGTGCTGGGCGTGCAGACTTCACTCAGCGAAGACGGCTTAGTGGTCGAGATCCAGGTCTCCGACACCGGCACCGGCCTCACCGATGAGATTCGCGAACGGCTCTTTTTGCCCTTCTACTCGACCAAGCAGCGCGGCACAGGCCTGGGGCTTTCCATCGCCGCCAAGATCGTCCAGGAGCACGGCGGCAGCCTGAGCGCCGAGCCCAACAGCCCCAAGGGCGCGCGCTTTCTGCTCCGCCTGCCCATCATGGAGCCGCTCCAGCAGCCCGATGAGCAGGCCGAGCCGCCGATTGAAACGGCCAAGAACGACTCAATCGAGAAAGTCTCTGGGTAAATTTCTGCTTATATATTTGGAATTTTACTGGGGTACAGCGGTTCATAGGATCGATTTACTGATTGGATCGTAGGGCCTTTGAAAGAATAGTTTTCAGGGTAGAGATACTGAAATACTTATGTTGTACGGGCACCGATTGTTTGGTTGCAAGTTGCTGAATGGAATGCTGGTTATGGGCATTTACAGGCGGAGGGGCCTCAGCATCGGCGCGGTCAATGCGAGCGGCAGCCAAACCAAATTGCGGGCGGCCTCCGGGGTAGCGCGCCTCCTTCACCGCTTCGGGCAGGATCAGGAGCAGATACCTAACCATGTCGGTGACGGTGGTGTCGTAGTCGGCCGCGATCTTGCGCGTCTGGCGGTAAAGTTCTGGCTCGACGGCTACGGTAATGTTTCTGACGGTTCGCATGATCAGGTTCTCCCGAAGTGCTATCTCCAGAGTGCGCCAGAGGCGGATAATTATCTGCAAAGTGCGGGGAGAAAAAATCATGGTCTTCGGACATTGGATCAGGGACTAGGGACCAGGGACCGAGGGACCAAGGGATCAGGGATCAGAAAAAGACGATGGGTTGAGGTTCGTGGTCTCCCACTCATCCACGATTGAGAAACACAAATCCTTCGACTACGCTCAGGAGTGGATGAATGGGGCACAGCGGCTCTTGGTTATTTCATGACCGGGCCACCTGCTCTGGTGATCTCCCACAGTTCAATCAACAGAATTCGAGTAGCAGGTGATGAATTGAAATTGAACTGAGTTTTTTATCGGAACGCTCATGACAAGATGTCTTTACATCGTCAAGTCCGTCACCTGACCAACCTGCCGATTTCCATTCAGGCATAGAGCGGGTCTTCAATCCCTTTTCCAATCGATTCAACCACGCTGCGCAATCGTCAGACTGAACATATCCGAGCATCCCAGCCGACGGCCACTCCACGGCGTATGAACCTTCAACAAACATAGCGAGTCCACCTGATCCAAAATATTCGTTGACTGAATCAGAGCGATAGAGACGCTTTGCCTCAATATGAAACCGAGGGTGACGCCCTCGGACGACCTGAACGAATTCAATATCAATGCGGGGTCGTTTCTTCCCGAAACGCCCAGGAACATTCTGCGGCGGATCATCTTTGACTTCAAGATGTTCCATCCACGATTCTGCCTCATCACTCTCAATAAGATTCTGAGCCTCTTTGATAAGTTCGCCGGTGATGTGAGTCTCTTCAGCTGTCTGGAAAGAAGCCGGAGTTAATTTTCTGTGCGCACACACGAGAAGCGTCATGCAATTACGTGCAAAAGCGGGCCGATAAAGTTCTTGCTGGTCTATCCCGCTCGCAGGCATCACTGAGGCACCTCGACAGACACTGGCAACGAATCTGCAATGATTTCACCTGCATCCTGAATTGCTTGTGTCTGAGTCCAATGAAGATGCTGAAGTGGTTTAAGCAAGTAAGTTCGTGGACCATCGTAGACCCGAATATTTCGGTTAAAATATAGCCATTGGGCGTGTTGCTCGGACAAAAGCAATCTTGTCTGCTCAAGCTGTCCAGCATCGTGATTGGAGGCCTCAACGACCCGAATGGGCTGTTCGGCATTGTGAGCGTGAACTATTTCCACACATACTAGACCTGACCCCTCCCCGGATAGAACATCAATTCGGTGTCTGCTGCCACTGGATCGCGCAACGAAATTGTCGAGTTCGTTGCGAAGCATCTTTGCATAGTTCTTCAGTTCCTCAGGCTTCGGTTTCCCAATCGCTAACTCTCCTGTTTTGCCTTGCTTTAAGGCAAGTCGAACGTGGACGAGATCGTGAACGGCAGCTCTCGCCCTCGCAGACAGCTTTAGACTGTCTGCCGTCAGTTCGTTCAATGCCTTCACTAACTCTGGAATATCAAAATCATCCCTATTCGCACATTGGGTCGAAATCTGACCATATAACATTTCCCAGTCATGGAGGTCGCCATCTCCTTGAAATGGCAACGGCAGTGACTTAAGAGCCTTGAGAGTATTTCTGGACTTCTGAATCCCATCCTCTGTTGATGTCAAGAACTGATGGTAAGTAACGAAATCGGAGTTCAAGTAAAGCGCAATTGCTTTTAGAAGACACTTATCTCCTTTTAACGACACGATCCCGATCTGCCTTGGGGGGACAACCAAAAACTCCTCTGCATAGACAGCGAAGTTGCGAGACGCACTGACGACTATATGCGGTGATTCACAGACGCGAATCGGGCGTTCAAACCTTCCCTCTCTCACGTAAGGAGTCTCTTCGGGAATATGCGATAACGCTTTGATCGGAAAACGCCACAATAACCTATCTGTTTTTAGATGATCAATATTCACCGTCTGCTTGCCGACCAGTTCTTCGTGCAACTCAGTCATCTCTTTAGCACTTTGCTCGTCTTTACTACTTTGCTTGATTGACCGCAGTTGAAGCCCCTCCGAAAGGAACAATTGCCCATTATCCACCAATGCTTCGAAGGTTGGAAATCGCTTGCTTACAGATACAAGTACCCTGTGATCAATCTCCGAACCCCACATCGCAATCTTCCATGGGAGCGGGTCTCCATTGGCTACATATTGATAGTCGATCTCTCGAAGATCGCTGGCGTTTACGACGATATTCCAAGTCTCCCTTCTGCCTCTGCTTTTCTTTCCGTAACTCTCCGGCTGATTTGCAATCAAAGGCGAAAAGACTTCAATCGAGGTGTCACTTGTTTCATTCTCAGTACGCTGTAATTGCCATGAATAGAAGAAGGCCGCCGCTGGCACTGTGGAACGGCCTCCGAAAAGTACGAAGGCAAGGTTAGCGAAGTTTGCGACGGACCAAAGATGATGGTGAGACAGAAATGATTTACGGAAGGATTTTGATTCATACTTGAACAGGGTCATGCCCGGAAGTAGTAACGCTACGACACCATCTTGCGCCAAGACATCCGACGCTCGCCATACGAAAGCCTCAGCCAACTGGTTCCCGCCGACAGGTTGTTCTTTGCGCACACCCTGCATCCATTGCCACGCCACTTCGTCAACCGAGTCAAGTTTCTTCGGATTAAGCTCTTTCCACGGCGGGTTGCCCACTATCCATTGAAACGGACGGTCCTGCCCCTCCCGATACCATGAAGCTTGGTCATCAAAAGCGTTCTCATTGAATATATTGTGGTCACGAAGAGCCGGCAGCTTAAAGCTGGTCTCAGTTAAATCAGGTGGATTGATATACTCCAGAAGAGTAAGCGCCAGGCTCAACTCAGCGATTTGGCATGCATCTTCGTCAATATCAACGCCAAAGATATGGTCTGTTAGCAACTTGCCAAGCTCTGCTGGCTGCAAACTACGTGGGAGTTCCCTGCGTCGCTTCTCGATGAGCTTTCGATAACATTGCACCAAGAACGCTCCCGAGCCGCAAGAAGGATCCAAAACTCTCATTCCTTGCTCAAGTGCCTTACGCGCATCCAATTTATCCAGCATGAAGTTTACGAGCGGAACCGGAGTGTAATAAGCACCCCGAGTCTTGCCCTCTGACTCTCCTAAAGGATTGAGAGTCTCGTGCAGAAACTGCTCATAGATCACAGATAGAGTTTCTATTGGGATGAACGAAAAGTCGTAGATTTCGAATGAAGGTAAAGGAAGTTGGCCGGACTGTGCCTGTTCACCCACAAAGACGGAGGCGACCTTTCGCAGATTCGTCGCTCCAAACTCCCTGATCTTTGCTGATGACAGGGGAAAGACCGCACCATTAAGCCATTCATCCAAGTAATTTACAAGTTCTACAAAACTGCTCAAGCGTGCGTTTTGACTGAAGATATGAGACGGATCGACATTCCATTCGCCGAGCCGTTTATCGGAAAGAATATTGCGCTTGCGAAGATAATGAATGTAAACGAACTTACCGATCATAGCATGAGCCAATTTGCGATCATGCACATTGCCTTCGTCGCGCAGCCAGTTGTTCAGGTCGCGAAGATTCGCCAAGAGTTGGCAGTCAACTCGTTTATCGGGTGTGACGGCACTCCCCAATTCGCTCCATACTCGACCCGAATTTATCGAATTCGCATGAAGCGCTTCATTGAAATCTTCGAATACTCGCAACGCGCCATCGAGCGGATCGCCTGATGTATCTCTCTGATAGCTGAAACCGGGATAAAGCCGGGTTGTTTTTGGACTCACAATTATCAGAAAGGGAACCGCATTTTGATTCCATACTTTTTTATGGATTTCGCGGGCTTCGACCTCAGAATCCGCCTCACAAACATAGACGACTGGCACATTGGATTGCGATTGAGGAAAGAGAGAGGCGTTGAGCAGGTATACGCCCTGAAGACGGCACTCTGCTTTCGCTTTCCGGAAGATGTGACCGAAGTCAGGATCTCTCTCCAGGGATTCACGATCAAGATAGTTCAGCGAATCTCTATAGCCAAGTGAATTCAATACTTTGCGCAATTCCATTGCACTACTCATTTCTTAGCCTTTGATCTTCTGACTTGTGGATCGCGCCATCATATTTCTGTCATTATGCCATTTGAGGGCCATATTTGGCGAGAATAAAGCAATCACGTACTTGGATCAACCGGTGTGTTTGCCGCGCCGCTGGGGCTGTGAGAGAATCGCTCTGATGAACCACATTCTAGTCGTAGACGACGAAGCCGAGATTCGCTCTTCTCTGGAAGAGATCCTGCGCGAGGAGGGTTACGGAGTGGCCTGCGCGGCCGACGCCTCGGAGGCGCTGGTGCTGCTGGAGGACGCGCCCTACGATGTGGTCCTGTTGGACATTTGGCTGCCGGACCGCGACGGGCTGGACGTGCTGAGCGACATTCACCGCCAGGCCGCCGACACGCGCCCGGAAGTGGTGATCATCAGCGGCCACGGCTCCATCGAGACCGCCGTCAAAGCCACCAAGCTGGGCGCGTACGACTTTCTGGAAAAGCCGCTCTCGCTGGAGCGCACGCTGATCGTGCTGAAAAATGCCGTGGAAGCGCGCCGGATGCGCACCGAGAACCTGGAATTCAAGCGCCAGTTTTGCGTGGCTTCGGCGCTCACCGGGGATAGTGTTCCAGTGAAGGCGCTGCGCCAGCAGATTCGGCTGATGGCGCCGACCAACGGCCGCGTGCTGATCTACGGCGAATCGGGCACTGGCAAGGAGCTGATCGCCCGCGCCATCCACGCCGAGAGCCTGCGCAAGGATCAGATCTTTGTCGAGCTGAACTGCGCCGCCATTCCCGAAGCGCACATCGAGGGCGAACTCTTCGGCTACCGGCACGGAGTGCAACCCGGCGGCCTGGCCGAGCAGCGCGGCACGCTGGAACGTGCCGACGGCGGAACGCTCTTCCTGGATGAAGTGGGCGACATGAGCCTAAAGACGCAATCCAAGGTGCTCTCGGCGCTCGACGATCAGCAGTTTACGCCGGTCGGCGGCACGCAGCCCATCCGCGTCGATGTGCGCCTGATCGCCTCTACGAACAAGGATCTGGAGGAGGAGATCGCCAAAGGCAACTTCCGCGAAGACCTCTTCTACCGGCTGAATGTGGTGCCGTTTTTTGTGCCGCCGCTGCGCGAGCGCAAGCAGGATATTCCGCTCTTGGCGCGTGAGTTCCTGGCCGAGTTTGGCCGCCAGTACGGACGCCCGCGCATGGAGATTGGCGAAGAGGCGTTGGAGACGCTCTCCCAGTACCAATGGCCGGGAAACGTGCGCGAACTGAAGAACGTCGTCGAGCGGGTGATGATCCTCAATCCCCGCGCGCTGCGCATCGAGCGCAAGCACCTGCCGCCGCTCACCCACAAAGCCGGCACGCGCTCGACCGAAGAGTTCTCGACGCTGCAACAGGCGCGCGACGCCTACGAGCGCGAGTTCATCTTGAAAAAGATTGATGAAGCCCGCAACAACATGAGCCGCGCCGCCGAACTGCTTGGCCTGGAACGCAGCCACCTCTACCGCAAGATGAAGGCGCTGGGAATCAGCGTGCGAGAGTAGCAACGGAATCGCATGAAAGGAAACAGCCTCCCCGCAACAGCTTGTAAAGCGACAGATGTGATCCATATCACTCTATACGCTGGCGCTGCCACCGGTATAAGGTAGAACTATGTGCTTAGCGATTCCAGGAAAAGTCGAGGAGATTCTCACTGAGGGCGATCTCCGCATCGGGTGGGTGAACTTTGGCGGCGTGCGCAAAAAGGTCTGTCTGGATTACGTGCCGGAGGTCGTGGTGGGCGACTATACCATTGTCCATGTAGGCTTTGCGCTCTCCAAGATCGATGAGGAGACGGCTCTGCAGACGCTCGATGACTTCCGCGCCATGGGCGTGCTGGACGCAGAGTTGGAGAGCGAGGAAGAGGCCTTTGCGCGGGCGGCTACGTCGCAGCAGTCGCCTTGCCCGGATGGGAGCTGTTCAATGGAAATCCAAAAGGCCACTGATTGAGGTTCATGGTCTCCCACCGCTTTCGCAACGTCCACGAAAGGATGAGGCACGAAGCTTCCACAATGAGAAAGGAATGCACTTGAGGTTGATTCTGCACATCACGCATCGCAGCGCCTGGGAAGCATCTGCTTCCAGCGGTTACTACAAGCCCGCTTCCCTGGATACAGAGGGCTTCATTCACTGCTCAACCATCGAGCAAACAGTGGAAACTGCCAATCAGTATTTCGCTCATCAGAAAGAGTTGGTTCTTCTGTGCATCGACACCGGCAAGGTGGAAGCCGAAGTGAAGTTTGAGGCGCCGGCTGGCGTCCACGATCCAAGAACGGAATTATTGTTTCCACATATTTATGGACCGCTGAATCTTTCTGCCGTGCTCCGGATTGCGGAGTTTGCTCCTAATGCGGATGGAAAATTCGAGTTACCGGCGGAATTTTGTTAGACAGAGGAGTTTCTTCGACCCATGAAGTACCTGACCGAGTTCCGGAATGGCGAGATCGCGCAGCGTATGGCGCGGGAGATTGCTGCTGTCACAACGCGCTCCTGGAAGATCATGGAGGTCTGCGGCGGGCAGACGCACTCGATTATCAAAAATGGAATAGACCAGATGCTGCCGGCTGGCATTGAAATGATTCACGGGCCCGGATGCCCGGTCTGCGTGACGCCGTTAGAACTGATCGACAAGGCGCTGGCCATCGCCGCGCAGCCGGGAGTGATCTTCTGTTCTTTTGGAGATATGTTGCGCGTGCCGGGGACCGAGGGCGATCTCTTTCAGGTGAAGGGCGCGGGCGGGGATGTGCGCGTGGTTTATTCGCCACTCGATGCCCTGGAAATCGCTCAGAAGAATCCACGCAACGAAGTTGTTTTCTTCGGCGTGGGTTTTGAGACGACGGCTCCGGCCAACGCGATGAGTGTCCATCTGGCCAAGCGGCGCGGACTGAAGAACTTTTCGCTGCTGGTCTCGCACGTGCTGGTGCCGCCGGCGATTGAAGCCATCCTTAGCGCGCCGGGCCACAAGATCGATGGATTTTTATTGGCCGGGCACGTTTGTAGCGTGATGGGCTACTGGGAGTATCCGCCGATTGCGGAAAAGTATAAAGTCCCGCTGGTGGTCACCGGCTTTGAGCCGCTCGATTTGCTGGACGGGATTCGCCGCTGCGTGATTCAACTAGAAGCTGGGCGGCACGAGGTCGAGAACGCCTACGAGCGCATCGTCAAATTCGAGGGCAACCAAGGCGCGCAAAAATTGCTGGCTGAAGTCTTCGAGGTGACGGACCGGGCCTGGCGCGGCATCGGCGTGATCCCGAAAAGCGGCTGGCGGCTGAGCGCGGCCTATCGCGCCTTCGACGCCGAAGAGCGCTTCCACATTACCGGGATTCATACCGAAGAGTCGCCGCTCTGCCGCTCAGGCGATGTGCTGCGCGGAGCCATCAAGCCCGCCGAGTGCGCCGCCTTCGGCAAGGAATGCACCCCCCGCCATCCGCTCGGCGCGACCATGGTATCGAGCGAAGGCGCCTGCGCGGCTTACTATAACTATGGGCGGTTTATCTCGGCGGAAGAGTTGGCAAAAACAGTGGTCAGTGTACAGTGATCAGTGGTCAGTCCTAAGTTCACAGTTCTCAGTTCATAGTTCTCAGTCACGAGTTCCAAGTTTCTAGTTTTCATTTGTCTTTATCGAAGCACAGATGTCAATTGTCTTTATCGAAGCAGGCTTTGTAACAGGGCACGACTTCAGTCGTGCCGCAAATGCAGCAAAGAATGTTGGGCTTTTGCCCCTGAGGGAAGATTTAATTGAAATCAAGGACTTTTTGTTAGAGGATTTTATGAACTCAATCAATTTTTGTATTCAAGCTAACGATCCTGAAGAACATGGGAAACGTGAATGCCTTGCACTGTTAGTTAAAAACTATTTTGTCTCAAATCTTCAAATTCATACTAATGCACGAGTCATATGTTATATAGACAATTATGATCTAGCAATACTCAAGCATAGAATAGGAAAATCAAATAGAGGATTTTTTTGTCCAATTGATGATCCTTTTGTACGTAATTTGCCTGAAGAAATGCTGAAAATAATTGATCCCATTGATCCCATTTCCAAAGAGCACATTAAGCTTTATGATGGTTTTATTTATCTTCACGGGAAAACTTGTAGTACGGAAGTTCAATTAGCAATGACACTTGCGCACGAACTTCAGCATTTCATGCAATTTGCAAATCAGAGACAGTTTTGGGCAATCAATACGTTACTTACGAAACTCCCGTCCCTTCCTACACAAGATTTGAACCATTGGTATGATCATCCTCACGAACGAGAAGCCAGAATTTTTGCAAAACGAGTCGCCATGGGCATTTTCGGCAAATCGCGTGTAGATGAACACATCGATATGATGGCTCGCGCGAGTCTGTCATCGCAAAATACCCCAGATTGGGAGGAAGATTTCGCGGATTGGGAATTCATTCGTACTCTTGACATAAATGGACCCTATGACCCAAAGGCGAGGACAGTCCAGCTCGTGGAGACATATCGCAAAGAATTGGAAGATTTGCAACGCACGGATTTCGCCAAAGAAAGAGGATTGGATACTGTGAGCCTAGATTTTAAGATGAGTGAAATTGTTAATTCCTCCGCGCCTGACTTTACAAACTGGTCCTGCCCACTGCCGCTGCGCGACTATCCCACCATCGTGATGGGCCACGGCGGCGGAGGCAAGCTGGGCAATGAGCTGGTGGAGCATCTCTTTCTGCCTGCCTTCCGCAATGCGGAGCTGGAGAATCTGGGCGACGCGGCGGTGCTTGATTTAGGCGGCGGCAGGCTCGCCATGAGCACGGACTCCTTTGTTGTGCAGCCGCTGTTCTTTCCCGGCGGATCGATTGGCGAACTGGCGGTGAACGGCACGGTGAACGATCTGGCAGTCTCCGGCGCAGAGCCGAAGTTCCTCTCGGCCAGCTTCATTCTGGAAGAGGGCTTTCCGCTCCAGCAGTTGGCGGCGATTGTCGCCGATATGGCGCGGGCGGCGGCGACGGCGGGCGTCAAGATTGTGACTGGAGATACGAAGGTCGTCGAGCGCGGTCACGGCGACGGCTGCTACATCAACACGGCGGGCATCGGCTTCCTTCGTCCCGGAATCTCAGTCGGTCCGCAACGCACCCAAGTGGGCGACGCAATCCTCGTCTCCGGGACCATAGGCGATCACGGCATGGCAATCATGAGCGTGCGCGAGGGCCTGGAGTTTGAGAGCCAGATCCGCTCCGATTGCGCGGCGCTGAACGGGCTGATCGCCGAGGTTCTGGCAGCGGCGGGCGGGGCGGTTCACACCATGCGCGACCCCACGCGCGGCGGGCTGGCCTCCACGCTCACTGAGATTGCATTGGCTTCTGGCGTCGGCGTCGAGATCGACGAGCCGAGTTTGCCGGTGCGGGCAGAGGTGCAGTCGGCCTGCGAGCTGCTGGGGTTGGACCCGGTCTATGTGGCCAACGAGGGCAAGGTGGTCTTCTTTGTTGCGCCGGAGGCGACGGAGCAAGTTTTATCCATCCTGAAAAAACATCCACTGGGCCGCGAGGCGGCGCGCATTGGCACGGTCACCGCAGAGCATCCTCGCATGCTGGTGGCGCGGACGGCGATGGGCGCCAATCGCGTGATTCCGCAGCAGATTGGCGAGCAGTTGCCGCGTATTTGCTGATTTTTTGATAAGCGGCAAGCGTAGACCGGGAGGTCCACGCGACAGCCGGCCAGGAGGCCAGCGCTACAGCTTTATCTACCGCCGGTCAAAACTTAGGTGGGAGAAGAGACCGTCTTGAGCGCTTGCGCGATGGTTGTGGCCCAGGCATCGATCTCGCTCCAGTTGCGGAAGTCGCCGGGAGGAAAGAGGGCATTCTCCTTGTTTGCGGGCAGCTTGTAGACAAGCTTGTGCCAGAAACTGAGCCGCTTGGAATCAAATGCGCCGAAAAAGACTCTGTGTCCCTGTAGCTTGACGGTCTCTCTGAACTCGGCAATCTCTTTGGGCACCAGGACTTCACAAAGCTCGCGGCCCTGATCGTCTTGCGTCTTGTTGCCCAGCGGCCCGCTGCTGAAGAGCCACACCGGGCGATTAGCGAGCGGACCCGTATAACGCAGCACAAAACTCTTGGCTTCCTTCATCCACCGGAAAAAATAGGCGGCGCTGCCGATGATCACGGCATCGTAATCCGCCGGATCGCCGGCCTTTCCCACGGCTTCGACGATGGCTTCCAAACCTTGCCGGCGTAGTTCGGCGCACGGCGGCGCGGAGGGCGTGCGGGATGCCGGAATGCTGGACTCCGCATTGGCCCGACCGAAGAATCTGCCGGCCTATGCAGATTTTGAAGCTTCTCTCTGCGCGCTGGCCGCGGCTTATGCCTATGGCATAAGCTCCAATCATCCGTTCATGGATGGGAACAAGCGCACAGCCCTGGTGGTTTCATTTGCATTTCTAGATGTGAACGGCCTGGAGGTGATTGCCAGCCAGGAAGATGCGTACCTCACCATTCTCAGCCTCGCCGCCGGAGAACTCACCGAGGAGCAGCTCATGCGGTGGTTTGAGGCCAACACACAAGCGCGGCTCTCAGGAGCGTAAGAAGGAAGCTGTTGCGCATGGCTGGGGGAGCCTGCATCTCCTTGTATCCGATTGCTCAGCCTTTGGAGGCGGCACGTGGAAGACTCCAGAGGAGGGAATGGAGATACGAGATGGGATTGATTATTCTGATTATTGTTCTGGTGCTGATCTTTGGCGGCGGAGGAGGATACTACGGTTACAACCGCTGGGGCTATGCCGGCGGCGGAGGCATAGGATTGGGCACCATTCTGGTGATTTTGCTGTTGCTCTATCTGTTGGGGGTCTTCCACTAGAGCGCGGCGCATTGGACGCTTGTGGCCTTCCGGTCTCCGAAACGAGGCCGGGAGGCTATGAGTGCGAATTATTAAAAATCAATCCTCTGCCTTTTCCCGGTAAGCAATCAAATCCTCTTCTGTAACATCCTTGGGCGGCACAAGTTTATAGTGCTTCTCTGAATAAACGCCAACTCCATCTGCATTCTGAGCAAATTCGAAGATGGCGATAACATTCTCCGCCATAAACTGAGCGGCTACTGGGCGGCAGATCAAAGTAGGATACCGATGAGCGCACACGGCAAAATCCTGCTCGATCTGAACGATTCCGAGTTTGTCTGTTCCGCCTTTTGCCTGAACTGGAATAACATAGTGAGCGCCTTTCTTGTCCAAACCAACGTAGATCTCGTCCGTCTCGACCTGGCCCATTTGAGGAACTGTCGTTCGTAGATGATTCTGAAGCGAGTAGCAAGTCAGCCCGGTGAAAATATCGATGAGGCGGTTATAGCGTACCTTCGCGAGCAATGCCTGTTCGTCTTCAAAGGCATACTTTGAAACGATGCCTGGAGTCGAGTCAGGAACTTTGGTTATGGTCATCATGGAATTTGGTGCAAGTGGTTTATCTGCAACCAGTGCAAACGTGTATTTCCCTCTGCCTTTTGACCGAATAATCCAGCATTCTCCCTTCTTGGCTGTTCCCTGTATGCTGTCTGGCAAGGCCGCCCGGTAGCGAAAACTGTAAACTATATCTCCAAGATTGAGCGGAAGCACAATCTCCAAGTCCTTCGAGAATATTTCAAACTCGGCCCGCGCGAATTCCACTTCGCGCATTCCCTTTTTGTACTTGCTCTTGAAGATGCTGGCCATCAAAGCCGAATACCGGTTGTCATTTTCAATGCTTTTCCGCGCTGCCATCTTTCACTTTCCTTTCTTTCTTGCTCCGGGCCACCGCAGCAAAACAACCTCCTCGCGGAGTTGCTCCCCGGTGGCAGTCGCAAGACGTGTGCGAAACAGATCAATTCCTGTAACTTCATATCCAAGTGATTCGGCAATACCGGCTAGCAATTGCCCGGTGCGAATCATAACCCTAAGATACGAAGCCTGATCTCCCACGACATAGGCAAGTTGCGCACCAGGCTTAAGAACCTTCCGCAGATCAGCCAAATGCCGATGCATTCCGCCAAAATAGAGAGTAGTAAGCCTGCTGTAGAGCCGCTCAAAACCCGATGTCTTTTTAAGTTCAATGCGGCGATCTTCAATAGCTTCCGCAATTCTCTGAATCTCGCTGTGATTTTTTACTAGCAGGTGATCGGTATCTGACTTATAGACGCTTCGAGTATTGGACCGAACCAGATCATGCTTAACCAGACGCAGGTCTGCCTTGCTCTTCGTAAACCCCAGCAGCACGGATTCAAGCCGCGTAGTCCGCGTGTAATCCTTCTCGTTTGGATAAGGGGGCGACGTGATCACCGCGTCCACCGAGTTCGGCCTCAGTATGGAGGAAGAGTTCCGAGAATCCGCTCTGTAAACCGTTGCATGGCCATAATTGCTCTCAGGGAGATCTGCCAGATCGTGCGCCATTGCGGTAACGCGCTTAAGCCAAGCCGCGACCACAGGGGCATCTTTTTTTGGTTTACCGACTCCGACCTCTGGCCCGAAATGCAGGTTACTTATATCGGAAACAATAGCCTTCGCAAGCGCTAACCTCTCATGAGACGCAAATCGCTCATCGGACTGCTCTTCAAGAGATTCCAGCAGCACCAAGGTCTTGTGCAAGGGTAGCGGGCTTAAAGAGTTGGTGAGAATAAGTTTTTCAGCTTCGGTCGGCAATTTTTTCAGTACGGAAATTCGGTTGCCGTTTGGAAAAAGTGGAAGGCTCTCAAAATCGGGTATTCCGCTTTTGAAAAGATTTTCCTCCGCCGCGCCTGCAACTTTCTCAGCGTGTTTTAGTAGCTCGCTTGGATGCGGCCTCCAATCGATCTTGGTGTTTGTCGCAAACCATGGCATTGGATTGGCTTCAAGCCCAACCGAATTGACGCCAAGCCTCTTGCACTCGACGAGGGTTGTGCCAGTGCCGCAAAACGGGTCCAAAACACAATCGCCTTCGGATAAACCAAAACGCTGAACGTAGTCACGAACAAGATGCGGCGGGAAGGACAGAACAAACCTGTACCAATCATGAATTGCGCGATCTTCTACCTTGACTCGATTATTCTCGGGAACAACCTCGCGCACCGCAATTGGCTTCGGCAAGTGACCGGAAAAGGCTGTCTGAATGGTCTCAGCGTTAGATGCCACCACGTCTCTCCATCATCCGATTATACGGCTCCATCAATCCAGCAGCTCGAAGGCTTTTTGAATGCGCTCGGGCAAGGCGGCCGGCTCGTCGGGGAGTTTGGAGCTTAGCTCAAGGACAACGGCGGGAGGGACAGTGAGCGCGTTGAGGGCAGCGGTGGCGGTGGGCCAATCGATGGAGCCGTCGCCGGGGAAGAGATGCTCGTCCTTCAAGCTGTGGTTGTCGTGGGCATGGACTTGAACGATGCGCTTGCCAAGGGTGGCGATGGCCTCTGAGACGCCGACGGTCATGTGTGCGTGGCCGAGGTCGAGGCAAACTCCGATCTGGTCCAGGTGGCCAATCTCCAAAATTTCAATCAGGTGCGCGGGGGTGGTGGGCTCGCTGAGCAGGTTCTCGACCAGCGGGCGCACACCCAGCGGACGGGCGAATGCGCCCAAATGTTCCAGAGCCGTGAGGGCATACTCAAGGGAGCGCTCCGACCACTCGTCATCCCGCTCGCCAAGATGTACGACGAGGTAGCGGAAGGGAATTTGCTCGGCGGCTTCCAGGGCGCGCTTGATCTCATCCATGGCGGCGATGCGGCGGGCCTTCTCCGGGTGCAGCAGGTTGACGGCGGGCGCGCCGCCGCGGCCCATCTCGCGATCCGGGAAGAGCGGCGCGTGCATCGACCAGGGCTGGAGCTGGTTGGAGCGGAACCAGGAGGCCAGCTCGGCAACATGTTCGCGGCTGGAGTAGTCAAAGTGCTGGCGGGCGGCAAAGATCTCGACGGCCTCGGCGCCGGAGCGGGCAGCCATCTCCAGCAGGCCAGGATGCAGCCGCTGGTTCATGAACAGATGCGTGGACAGGACGCGCAACTTGGCCAAAGGGATCTCCCCGCGCCCAGTCGGGCGCTGCTTTCATTTTCGCATTTTTGGGGACAGACTATCGGAAAGCGGAGCGGATTGAGGTCCGTAGTTCCTGGGTCCCAAAATCGGGAGCTGAGGCGCTCAGGATCCAGTTCGTTGGAGTATTGCTTTATTTCAGCAAAATCGAAGATATTTTTTGCATTCCGAAAACGGCAAAGTTAAATTCCTGAAAAAGTGGTCAATTTTGAACAGACTTTTCTCTCCAGCAAAGAGAGGTTCATAATGGAGTCGGGTATAAAAGTCTTCCAGGGTTCATCAGGGAAAGGCGGTGCGACTCGGGTACTCGTATAGAGGCCATGAAATCAATGCGGGACGGAATTTCGAATGGTGAGCGGAGAGCAGGAGCGGTTTGATCCGGCGGCATTTCTGGCGCAGGCGGGGTTGGGGCGGAAGATTGTGCGCCTAAAAAAAAAGGAGGATTTCTTCTCGCAGGGGGATGAAGCGGATTGCGTCTTCTATCTTCAGAGCGGCCGAGCCAAGCTGACCGTGATCTCCAAGGAGGGCAAGGAGGCGACGATCGCGCTGCTCACGGCGGGCAACTTTGTGGGCGAGGAGTCTATGGCTGGGACGCCGGGCTTGCGCATGGCGACGGCAACGGCGATCACCCCCTGCACTGCGCTGAAGATTGAGCGCGCCGAGATGATTCGCGTGATACATGAGGAGCATGCCTTCAGCGATCTCTTCCTGAAGTTTCTGCTGGAGCGCAGCATGAGGGCTCAGGCTGACCTGGTGGATCAACTCTTCAATTCCAGCGAGAGGCGGCTGGCGCGGATTCTGCTGCTGATGGCCGAGTATGGCCAGCCCGGAGAAACCGAATCGCTGATTCCCAAGATCTCGCAAGAGACGCTGGCGGAGATGATTGGGACAACGCGCTCGCGCGTGAGCTTCTTCATGAACCGCTTCCGCAAGCTGGGATTCATTGATTACAACGGTGGAATTAAGGTGCATAAATCTTTATTGAATGTAGTGCTTCACGACTGACAAAGTTTTCCAGAAACTGGAAATATGTATGAAGCTTGCCGCAGGCTGCACAAAGCAATCCCGCGGTTTCAACGGAGCCGCGGGATTGCTTCGGGGGAGCCGTTTGGCCACTCGACTGGGGTAATATTAAAATGCAACTGAACGAACACAATATTCGCCGAGAGCATCTTAGACAAATATCGCTAAGATTCGGGCGAAATGAGGAATGATAGGCCTCTCGTGCTTTTGCTCGGAAGACGGAAGCACACGCGCCTTCCCCTGATGCTCTCTTCGAGTATGAGGAATGAATGGGGAGAGAACACTGAGACAGGCATATCCCATTTCTAGCCAAATGTCAAGCAAATAACGCACACTTCTAATTAATATTTTAGGTTCGCCGGCTGTGGGTGGATATTCTGGCAAAATACTCGCCGCACAACCGCTACATGCCGCGCGGTTTTATGAGTCAAATCATTCATATTCAATGGGACGGCTAGAGTTCCATCGACTGATCAGCCACCAATGCCTTGGCCTTGGCTATGAAGTCAGCGAGCGGCATGGAGCCTTGGTCGCCTTTCGAGCGGGTGCGGACGCTGACTGCGTTGGCCTCTTGCTCCTTGTCGCCAAAGACGAGGATGTACGGCGTCTTCTGGTTGGCGAAATCGCGAATCTTGCCATTCATCTTCTCATTGCGGACATCGACTTCCACGCGCAGGCCCGCGGCTTTCAATTCGGCCTCGACCTTTTGCGCATACTCGTGGTGGCGCTCGCTGATGGGGACAAGACCGACCTGCACCGGCGCAAGCCAGAGCGGGAAGGCACCGCCGTAGTGCTCGATCAGCACGCCGAAGAAGCGCTCAACGGAGCCAAAGAGGGCGCGGTGCACCATCACAGGCTGATGGCGTTCGCCGTCTTCGCCCACGTACTCCAGCTCAAAGCGCGCAGGCAGGTTGAAGTCGAACTGCACCGTGGAAAGCTGCCATAAGCGGCCCAGCACATCGACCAGCTTGACGTCGATCTTGGGGCCGTAGAAGGCGGCTTCTCCGGGGATGGTCTTGTACGCAATTCCCTTGCGATCCAGCGCCTGCTTGAGTCCGCTGATGGCCAGGTTCCAGTTGTCGTCCGAGCCAGCGTAATGGGCGCGGTCGTTCGGGTCCCAGGTGGAGAGCTCGACCTTGAATTCCTTGAAGCCAAAGGTGGTCAACACCGCTTCGGCAAAGTCAACGCACGCGACAACCTCATCGACAATCTGCCCCGGGGTGCAGAAGATATGCGCATCGTCCTGCGTAAAGCCGCGCACGCGCAGCAGACCGTGCATGGTTCCGGAGCGCTCGTAGCGATAGACATTGCCCAGCTCAGCCAGGCGCACCGGCAGGTCGCGGTAACTGCACGGCGAGTTTTTGTAGATCAGAATATGGCCGGGGCAGTTCATCGGCTTGAGCCGGTACTCGGCGTCGTCCAGCTCCATCGGCGTATACATATTGCCCGCGTAAAAGCCCTCATGGCCGCTGACCTTCCATAGCTCGCGGCGCATCACGTGCGGCGTAAAGACCAGCGAGTAGCCGCGGCGCAGGCACTCGTCGCGCATCCAGTCTTCCATCACCTTGCGGATGATGGCTCCCTTGGGGTGCCAGAAGATCAGCCCCGCGCCAGCCAGCTCCTGAATGCTGAAGAGGTCCAGTTGCTTGCCCAGCAGGCGATGATCGCGCTTGGCGGCCTCTTCCAGGCGCGCGAAGTGGGCATCCATCTCTTTCTGCGAGAAGAAGGCGGTGCCATAAATGCGCTGCAACTGCGGATTTTTTTCGTCTCCCAGCCAGTAGGCGCCGGCCAGGCCGGTCACTTTAATGGCCTTGACACGGCCGGTCGAAGGCACGTGCGGGCCGCGGCAAAAATCGACGAAGCTGCCGTTGCGATAAAAGCTGACCTCGTCGCCGGGAACGGTGAATTTGGTGACGAAGTGAGCCTTCATGAAGTCGCCGTCGCGCTCGAACTCCGCCAGCGCCTTTTCTCTGGGCGCGAATTCATGAGCAAAAGGCTCATTGCGTTCGACCACTTCTGCGATCTTCGCCTGAATCAGCGCCAGATCTTCCGGCGTGAAGGGCTTTGCGCGATGAAAATCATAGAAAAATCCAGCGTCCGTAGCCGGGCCGTGGCCCAGCTTGGTCTCTGGAAACAGCTCCAGCACCGCCGTGGCCAGCACATGCGCGGCCGAGTGGCGCAGCACCTTGAGCGCCTCGGAGTCCTGCTCGCGGATCAGTTCCAGGCGCGTCGAGGCGGTGAGCGGCGTAGTCAGATCGACGATGCGCTCGGCGGCGGCGTCAACAGCCGCGTACATCGCAGCCTCTTCCGGCGGTTCTTCGCCGTGATTGCCGCAGCAGTTGAACTCATCGGGCTGCGGCACGGCCAACGGCTTCAGACGTGCTGCCACGCAAACGGCGGCCAGGCGCGGCGAAATCGAGTTGGCGATCTCCAGCGGCGTGGTGCCGGAAGGAACTTCACGAATGGCCCCGTCGGGGAGATGTACGGCGATGGTCTCTGTGCTCATGATTTTTCAGTCCTGTGGATCGGATGGGCGAGAAATTTGCCCCGCGATAGTACAGGATAGTTGCCGCGGGCACCTCAAGTCGAGTAGGGCGGCGCGGATGTGAGTGGAAAGTTTCAGTGAGCGGGAATTCTGGCGAATCCTTGCACTGCGTAAAAGCCTGATTGCGAGGCGCCGCATCCACGCAAATTAAAAGCCCAGCCGGGATGGCTGGGCTTATTAACTTGCACAGAAGATGCGACTAATTATCGACCACCTGGGTAGCATGGTTGCCATGAGGAATGGCGGTGATCGCAGTCGGTTTTGGATCGGTGGGGTAGGGCGAAGACTGGGTGGCCTTCAGTGAGCCGGCAGTCGGGTCCAGAGCGAAGCCGGTGACCGAGGGTCCCAAGTAGTTCGCGGTGTAGACAAACCGGCCGAGCGCCGGGTCCACAATCAGAGCAACTGGCTCCGCCTCCGTGGAGTTACTGGGGCTGCCCGTAACGTTGACCACGGTTGTCGGTGTGCCGGTGGCCAGATCAATGGCATACGCCGAAACTGTGTTGCTCAATTGATTAGTGATGTAGATGAACCTGCCGCCCGGATTGATGGCGATGGCAGATGGCTCGACTCCGGTATTGAATGGGCCGTTGGGTAGGAAGTTCAAAGACACATTTGCAGTGCCTTCATCCAGAATCGTGTAGCCGATCAGCTGATTGGAGATGTAGTCGGTGACATAGACGAATCGATTGGTGGGATCGGAGGCAATGGCGCTGGGCTTGATGCCGGCCTTCCAGGGGCTGCCCGGAGCAGGCGTGAGCGCGCCGCCGGAGCCGACAGAGAAAGCAAATACCCAACCGGGATTGGCTGTGCTGGTGGTGCTTCCACCGGGGTTAAAAGCGGATTGATCGTAGGCCGTGACGAAGACGGCGGAGTTGTCCTCCAAAACCGTAATCCCAGTGGCGATGATGGTGTCTCCCGCATAGCTGGGGACGGTGAGAGTGGCCGAGCCGGCGGCCGAGCCGAGCGCCCCCGAATTGAGCGGGTAAGCCGTCAACATGGCAGAAGAGGTTCCCGATATCGCATAGAGATACTTGCCGGCAGTATTGACAGCAATGGCAACGGGCGCGCCGATCACCGAAGCCCCATCCTTGGCCGTCAAACCGCCATCCAGACCGATAGCGAAGTGCTCGATGGAATTGCTCCCTTTATTGGCGACGTACAGATTCGCATATGCCGAATCGACCGTCATCGAGACCGGGTCAACTCCACCGGAAGAGACGGTAGTATCGATGGAGCGCAGCGCCCCAGAGGCGGAGTCTGCCGCGAAGATATCGATCTGTCCGTAGCCGGAGCTTCCCGCGCCGGCGGAACTGGCCACATAAACAAAATCAACGGTGATAATGTCGCAAGCAGAGAGGAGGACGGCCACCAGGAGGCCGATGCCAGAGACCAGAAAAAGCTGGCTCAATTTGCTGAACTTCATGCGCTTCCTTCGTCGTGGGCCATGGAGATCCGGACCCAGGGAAAACCGGTTGAGTTGCCCCGTGGGTATTATAAAAGCCCGTTACGGGGTGTTGCTAAAGTCATGCCCTGCGTAAGACTACCGCGACGGCGTATGTGGAACCGCCGCCACAGCCGTCGGCAGAAGGTTGGAGTTGAAGGGCGAGTGCTGCGCGTTGACCAGCAAGCCGCTGGAGGTGTTCAGTTCGAAATCGGAGACGGTGCCGACTGCCTGGTTACCCAGGAAGTTGGCGGTGAAGACAAAGTGGCTGGTTCCCGGATCAATTCCGATAGCCACCGGATCAACGCCAGCTTGGAAGGTGCCAAGTTTGGTGAGCACGCCGTTTGCGCCAATGGAATAAGAGTTCACAGTACCATCCTGCGAGTTGGTGACAAACGCGAAGGGGTAGTTGGGATCAATGGCGATCGCCGTGGGTTGATTGCCGGCCGCAAATGGACTGCCAGGAAGAGAAATATCCACTACACCCGTGGGAACAAGGTTGCATTTGGATGGTGTGCCCGGAGTGGTGCATTGCGGGTCAATTTCTGTTTCGCTTTGAAGGCCAACTACGTTGCCATTTGTAAAATCTGTCAGATAAACATACTCGTTTTCCGTGATTTGCCCAGTGCTGCTATTCGTAGTATTGACAATTTCACCTGCAACGGCCGAGGGGTGAGTTCCGGCCGAGTAGGGAGAGCCATTCAACGGAGTAAGAATACCCTTGGAACTTATCGAGAAACCAAAGATCAAGCCAGAATTGGCTGTGGCGTCATAAGCAGAGACATAAAGAAAGGCGCCGGAATCCAAAACACTAATTCCAGTGGGAACAATAATATCCGATGCATATTTTCCCGTTGCAGCAAGCGGCCAGTAGTCTCCGCCATTGGGTGGGTTGGCGGGATTGGCCACCACCGCTCCCAGCGTGCCGCCGATCTGCGGCTCCGCGAGCGCCTGGGCCTGCGCGGTGGTCAGGATGGGAAAGACGCCCACCGATCCAGAGCAGGGAACCGCCGGGTTGCAGGCGGAGCCCGGCTGGTAGGTGTCCGCTACAAAAAGATAAGTGCTGCTGACGGCAACGGCCAGGGGGAAGATTCCGGGCGTATTGACGGTGTTCTGCGGATAAATTTTGCCATCCGGGCCGATCAGAAATTGAACGATGTTGTTGTCATCCTGATTGACCACGTACAGGTTCGTGTAATCCTGAGAGACGGCTAATGCGACTGGTTTGCGCCCATTGGACGGAAAGGGCGAGGTGGGAATCTGGCGCATGAGTCCGGAGACTTGGTTGATCGTGTAGATATTGATTTCGCCGTAGTTGTTGGTTCCAGCGGACTGAGAACTGGCCACAAAGACAAAATCCACAGTGGCGTCGGCACAAGCGGCCAGCGCTCCGGCCGCCAGTAGACTGGCCGCGGAAACCAGCAGCAGTTGGCTCGTTTTGTTGAACTTCATGCGCATCTTTCGTCAGCGCGCCGGAAGGTTGGGCGCGCAATCAATCAAATTTGGAATCAAAGACCAGGGCAATCAAGTGATTGAATGCATCCTGGCCTTTGGCTGCGTTCTTGAAGACTGTGGAGAAATCCGTAAAGTCAAAGCCCGAGCGGAAACCAGCCGCTCTCTGGCTCTACAGAATGCTCCGCGGCTTAATCGACACGTGCATCCACCAGACACCAGGTCGCCGGACCGTTCAACGTGTACTGCGTGGGCGCCTTCGTGGATTGGTTGAGCGGCACCAAGTTGCCCGACTGCTCGTTCAGTCCCAGGCCGGTAACCGTTGAATCGTTGAAGTTTGCCGTATAGAAGAACTGACTGGAGGGATCTTCAACCAGGCACTGAGGGCCGCCCCCGGAGCTGAAATTGACCGGCGTGCCAGCCATCTCGGTTGGCTGAAAAGGCGTGTTGATTACATAGCCGGAGATGCCGCTCAAAGGCAGCGTTGGATTGCTCAGATCCCCCTGATTGGCAGCGTAGAGCCACTTGCCCTTGCTCTCGGCTACCAGGTAGATGGGATTGGACTGCGCGGCGTCATCGGGGATGGGGCCGCTCACCGCAGGCGTCAGCGCTCCGCCCGTACCGATCGAGAAGGGAAGAATCTGACTCTGGGAGGCAACTGCGCCGTTAATCGAGATCGGCTCGTTGTCCAGCACGTAAATGTATCCGCCGGTGCTAACGATAGCCGTTGCGTTGTCCACATTCCCGTTGGCAGTCTGGCTACTCTTGAGCAGAGTCGCGCTGTTCTGACTGACCGTCAGCTGCCCGTTGGCGGTGTTGTACGTGTAGGGAAAAACCACGTCACCGGCCGCGGGCGAGCCGCTCAACGTCAGCAGGCTTCCGGCCATCACAAAATCAATGGGATTGACGGGGACCGGAAAGTAGGTCAGCGGCGAGGTCCCGCCGCCAAAGGTTGCGGTCACCTGGTCGTTGACGACCAGACTCAGGCGTCCGGTGGTCGAGTTGATTTGGAAAACGGTGATGTCGCCGCAGGTGGTAGCGCCAGTAAGAGCGGCCGCGCAATACTGATTCGGATGTGCGGAATCGGATGGGACAATGCTTCCGTCGGGTTGAGGAACGGGAGAATCGTGGTCCAGCACGTAAATATAGTTTCCACTGTTATCCCCGATGATGCGGAAAGGGTTGATCCCCTGGGTGGAGAAGGTCTCCTGCGCCGTAAGGATGCCATTGGCGCCCACAACGAACTGTGTAATATTGGCGCCGCTGCAGGGGTAGGCCGTAGTGCACAGGGAGTTGCCTGCTGGATTCTGACTAACGCCCCGGTTCAGCACATAAAGGAAGCGGCTTCCATTTGTCAGAATGGCTCGCACCGGATTGGCGCCGCCAGAGGAAACGGGCAGGCCGTTAATGGGCGTCAGTCCGCCGGAATCGTGGTTGATCTTAAAGCCGCTGACGATGCCGTTGCCGGTGGTTTCGGACGTCACCGTCCCGGTCACATACAAGTAGCCAACCGAATAACTCTGGATGCAAGACGTGACGCTGAGGACAACACCAGCGGAGAGGGCGCTCAGCAGCAGAGCCTTGCCGAATTTCTTGAACTTCATGCGATTCCTTCATCCTGGTCAGGCGTGCGCCGCCAAGTTTGCTAGTTCCACAGCAGAGCTGGGTTGGGATTGGTCCCTGTTGCATTGTAAAAGCCCAAGCCGGGTTGTGCCTAGTTTTGCCCGGATAGAGGGCAAAACAGCCTATTTTTCCCTACTTCTTGCACATTGATAATGGCCACAACTCTTTCCGGGCCGGCTCACCCGTCCGATTTTGTGCCAGGCTGAGGTTTTGACGCCTGCAGTGCGTAAATGGTCAACACAGAACTCCAATGTCTCTAAAAACTTCTCCTTCATTGAGAATCTGTGGGCGCCATCCATTCCGCGTTTATTGCGGAATGGATGGGAAACCACGAACCCCAACCGGAACCGCGTTCTTGAGGGGCAAAGTCGAAGAATTTGCTTCCTGATACTTTGCGGCTCAATCCACCGCTTGCAAAACCGCCGCGCGGCAAAGCTCGGCTAGCCGCCCGATGCCCTTTCTGATCTGTTCCGGCGAGGCATTCGAGAAGTTCAGCCGCATGAAGCGCCGACCGCTCGCGTCAGGAAAGAAGTCCCGGCCAGGCACAAAAAGCACCTTGTGCTTCAGCGCCTCCAGCATCAGTTCGCAGGTGTCCACGCCCGCCGGGCAGGTGACCCACAAAAACATTCCGCCCTCAGGATGGGTCCAGGTGAAGCTCGGCGGCATCGTCTCCCGCAGCGCCGCGTCCATGATCGCAAACCGCTCTCCGTAGGCCCGCCGGATGCGCTCAACGTGCGCATCACTGTCGAAGTCGGTCAGATAGCGATGGGCGATTCGCTGGTCCAGGCTGGACGTATGCAGATCAGCCGCCTGCTTGACGATCGTCAGCTTGCGCCGTATCTCCTCCGATGCCACCACCCAGCCGATCCGCAACCCCGGCGCAATAGTCTTCGAAACGGTGCTCAGATAAATAACCAATCCCTCCGTATCCAGCGACTTGACCGGAGGAATAGGCTGTCCGGCATAGCGCAAGGCCCCGTAAGGATCGTCTTCCAGCACGACTAATCCATAACGTACGGCGATCTCGTAGAGCTTTTTGCGCCGCTCGGCGGTCAGTGTTACGCCGGTAGGGTTTTGGAAGCTGGGAATCGTATAGAGGAACTTGGGCCGCTCGCGTTCGATCAGCTCCGGCAGTGCTTCTGGAATCAGCCCGTTCTCATCCGTAGGCACGGCGGCGAAGCGAACCTCGTAGCATTGAAAGGCCTGAAGAGCGGCCATATAGGTGGGGCTTTCGGTGAGCACGCAGTCGCCCGCGTCCAGAAAAATCTTGCTCACCAAGTCGAGCGGCTGCTGTGAGCCGGTGGTGATCAGAATGTCGTCCGCGGTACATCGAATCCCGCGCCGCCGCGACTCCTCGGCGCAACATTCCCTGAGCGGCAGAAAACCTTCGCTGGGACCATATTGCAACGCCCCCGGCCCGCCCTCGCGCAGCACTCGTTCGGCGGCGGCAGAAATCTCGGCCACCGGAAACAGCTCCGGTGCGGGCAGTCCGCCGGCAAAGGAGATAATCTCGGCCTGCTCAGTCACCTTGAGAATCTCGCGAATCGTCGATGGGCGAACAGCGCTCATCCTGCGCGCGAACTTGATCTCCATGCTTCTTCCCTGCCTGATATTCCGAATTTTGCGCCACAGCGCAACGATGCGAATGCTTGTCGAATTAGTTTAACAGGGCGGTAGGAATCATTGATCGCGAAAGGATATTGTCATTCTATGCACAACGGCCTCTCCCGGAGGGAGAGGCCGTTGTGGCTGCTTACATCGTTGAAAGGGTTATTGTTGGTTGGGGCTGACGAGCGTGACCTGGAACGACGCCGTCTGCACCAGTGTTCCGGCTGTGGCCGTCACCACCACTGTTCCGGTGACAGGCGGGTTTGGAGAGCCGTAGAATGTGTGGCTGCAGCCGGTGCACAGGCCAAGTCCCACAAAGCTGACGGCCAGCATAAGCACCAGTTTCAGGCTGCGCCGCCTTCTGAAGCCAAAGAAGCAAAGAGCTGCGGCCAGCGTGGCGCCGGTTGGCAGGAGCGGATTGGAGTTGCGGTGAAGCGACGCAACCGCCGACGAGGAGATGACAGTAAGCACGGTGCTTACCGGGCCACCCGAAGGCGTAATGGTCGCCGGATTGAAGCTGCATGAAACGCCCGCGGGAGCCTGTGTGCAGGCGAAGGTAATGGGTGCGTTAAAGCCGCCCGTCGGCGTCACAGTGATCGTTTCGCTGGCGGAGCCTTGGCCGCTGGTCAGGGTAATTGCTGGAATGTCGAGCGACAATCCGAAGTTCGGCGGAATGGCGCTGACGGTGAAGGTGACATTCGTGACCGTGCTGGCATTGTATCCAGCTTCCCAGGCGATGGCCTCTAGTGTCCAGGTGCCCACAGCAGGAATCGCTATGCCGGGGGCGGCGTAAAGGGTCGATGCGGCGGTCGGAGTTGTGCCTGTGGCGCCGCTGGTGAGGGTGTAGTAGATGGCCGCGCCCGCCGTGGTGGACGAGAGCGTGATCGGGCTGCCACCCGTGGTGTAAAGCGTTGCGCCAGAGGCTACCGAGGCGACCGGCGCAACAGCTGTGCCGAGCGCGGTGATGGTGTAGTTAGCCGTCACCGATGTGGCGGCAGAGTAATCCGCATTGCCCGCCTGGGCTGCCTGAACGGTGCAGGTTCCGAAGGTCACAATGGTGGCCGTGGTTCCAGAAACCGTGCAAACAGCGGGTGTGGTGGAGGAATAAGTGACCGCCAGGTTGGAAGTGGCCGTTGCGCCGCTCAGAGTGAACGTGCCTGCGGAGTACGGGTACGTGGAGACGGCGGGTGTGTAGGTGATGGTCTGCGCGGTCAGGCTGACAGCAAATGTCTGCGTCACCGAGGTCGCGGCCGCATAGGAAGTGTTGCCGGCCTGTGCCGCGGTGATTGAGCACGTGCCGGCCGTGACAAAGCTAACCACGCCGGTCGTTGCGCCAACCGTGCAGATCGTCGCCGAGTTGGAGGAGTAGGAGACCGCCAGGTTTGAAGAGGCAGTCGCGGCCAGTGTCAGCGACGAGGTCGTTGTCTGCGCGCTGGGAGCAGTGAAGGTGATGGTCTGCGGCGTCAGAGTGACTGCGAAGGTTTGCGTCACGGAGGTTGCGGCCGCATAGGTAGTGTTGCCGGCCTGCGCCGCGGTGATCGAGCAGGTGCCGGGAGCAACAAAGGTCACCACGCCGGTCGTTGCGCCAACCGTGCAGATCGTCGCCGAGTTGGAGGAGTAAGAGACCGCCAGGGTTGAAGAGGCAGTCGCGGCCAGCGTCAGTGATGAGGTCATCGTCTGCGCGCTGGGGGCGGCGAAGGTGATGGTCTGCGGCACCAGATTGATGGCGAAGGTATCCGTCACCGAGGTTGCGGCGGCATAGTTGGCGTTACCGGCCTGCGCCGCGGTAATGGAGCAGGTGCCGGGAGCAACAAAGGTCACTACGCCGGTCGTTGCGCCAACCGTGCAGATGGTCGCCGAGTTGGAGGAGTAAGAAACCGCCAGGGTTGAAGAGGCGGTCGCGGCGAGCGTCAGCGACCCATTGATCAACTGCGCGCCTGGGTTAGTGAAGGTGATGGTCTGCGGCGCCGCATTGACAGTGATAGTCAACTGCACCTGCGTCGCGGCCGAATAGGTGGCATTCCCCGCTTGATTGGCGTCCACAATAATCGTGCCAGCACCCGTTACCGTGAGTAGGCTGCCAACGATTGAACCAGCGCCCGCAGTGGACGAAGCGTCAACCGTGAAGGTCACCGGGTTGCCCGATGCGCCGCCGTTCGCGGCCACCGTAATCGGCGCAACGCCATAAGTCACGGTGGTTATGGTGGGCGCAGTGAAGGTGATGGTCTGCGCCGTGGAATAGGTTCCGGTCATCGAATTCAGCGCGCTGTTGACTGCGCCGGTGTTGGTGGCGAAGGCCTCAATCACCGAGGTGACTGTCAGAGGAACGGTTCCGCTGCCAGTAAACGACGGAGATGTACCGGACACCGGGGTGGTGCCCGTAGCGCCCGCGGTGACGGTGTACCAGATGGTCGCCGTGGCATCGGTGTCGCTGATGGTGATCACGTTGTTGGCGACGGTGATGGTCGGCGTCGGCTCAACCATGACCGTGGTCATGGCAACCGGGCTGGCGCTCATGCCGGTATTGATGGCATAAGCCTCAACCACCGAGGTGGCTCCTACGGTCACCGTGCCGCCCACTGTGGTGCTCGGCGAACCGCTCGTTGGCGCAACGCCCGTGGCACCTGCGGTGACGGTGTAGTAGATGGTCGCGGCCGCATCGGTATCGCTGAAGGTGACTACGCCGTTGGCGCCGACCATGATGGTGGGCTTCACTTCAGGAGGCAATGGCGAATTAGCCGTGCCGGAAAGATTCACCGTCGCCGTCGCCTGCTTCGCCGCATTCGAGTTTAATGTGAATGAACCGGACTGCATGCCTGATTCACCCGTAGTGGGAGCAAAGGTCGCGGACAACTGGCAAACAGACGCAGCCAGAACACTAGCTCCGTCGGCGCAGGGGTTTGATGATCCAACCGCCTCAGTGAACGGACCGGTCAGCCCGGTCGCAAACGGGGTGCCAAGGGTGAGTGCAGTATTGCCCACACTCTCCACCCAGAGGGGCATCGCCGCGCTGGTACTGCCATCATTGACCGTGCCAAAGGTGAGCGAGGCCTGGTTGCGCCAAATGGCATAGACCGCATGGCCAACGCTATCGGTTGTGAAAAGGTTGCCGTTGTTGTCCATCGCCAATCCATAGCCGGAACTGGGATTCTTTTCGATGGTGACTGCATCGGCGTCCGTTAGTGTGCCCGCTTCATTGGGTACCCACACGATGTTGCCGGTCGCCTTGTCGGAGATGATAACGCTGCCGGAAGGATCGACGACAACTCCCCACGGCTTGGTCACACCGGCTGGAGTCAGGGTTGTGACAACGCCTCCGCCGGAATAAACCAGCACGTTGCCGCCGCCGGTATTCGCAACGTAGAGGCTATTTGCCCCATCCACTGCGAGTCCCCAAGGATTGGTCAATCCGGTCACACGAACTGCTGTGTCCCAGTTGGCCAAGTTGAAGGTCACAACGCGCTTGTTGCCGAGATCAGCGATGTACAAGACGCCATCCGGTCCAACTGTCAATCCGCTCGGCTTGCTCAGCGCCGTTCCGCCGAAGGTCATGCTGCTCGACACAAGAGTCGTCTGCGTACCAGCGGTGAAACCGCCGGTCGTATTGGTGTTGGGAATCTCAATGATGTTGTTGTTGGTGAAGTCTGCAACATACAGATTTCCATTCGTGTCAAAGGCCGTCGCCGCGGGCGCGGCAAATCCGGTGCCGATCGAAACCCATGTCGACGTTCCATTGGCAAGCTCAAGAACCTTGCCTGCGCTCTCATCGGCTACAACCAGGTCGCCGCTTTGATCCACTGAGACTGAATAGGGGGCGGTAAATCCCGTTGTGTACGAGTTCCATGCGCCTGGATCAAGGGTAAGCATCGGTCCCTGGCCCACCACGTAAATGTCTGCCGATCCGGTTGTGCTATTCACCGTCTCTGTCGCGGTCAGCACTGCCGATTGCAGGCCCACATTGCCGGGCGTGGCTTGGAGGGTCACCGGGAAGACCGTCGAGGATCCGAGCGCGCTGCTCGTGCCTGGCGTCGCCGTGATCCCGCTGGGGATGACCTGTCCACCACTGGATGCGGTGAAGGTCAGAGCCGGAGTTGCCGCGCCGTCATTCACAACAGCCGAAATGTTGGTCACTGTAAACTGGGTTCCCGTTGCCGTCGTGGGAGCGGCTAAACTACCAAGTGAAATCTTGCCCAGAGTGTCAGTGCCTCCAGAATTGATGGCACTACTGTAAACGGTGAAGAATAGATTGCCCTTGCCGTCAAGGGCCAGCGCTTTTGCCCCCTCTGGCGAAACCGCATACAGGTTGGTCGGCTGCCCGCTTGTCAAGGGAATTGTTCCACCGGTGTTGGGAAAAGCGAAGACGCCGTTGTTTATATCGGCAAAGTAGACGGTACCATGGATGTCGATGACTACGCTGGTCAACTCGTTGTCGAAAGGTCCAGGAACCGCAGGGGTTTCAGAGTAGAGGGTAATGGGCGCTGCAGCATAGCCTGTCGTCGCTCCGCCGAAGCCCGCTCCCGCGCTAGTCGGAATCTCATTGAGGTTGGAAACATAACTGATAATTTGGTAGCCGTTTCCAATATAGATGGAGGAGTCAGTGAAAAAGATGTTGCCCCAGGGATCGATCGCCAAGCCGCCTACAGTGAGCTGCCCGGTTCCTGATGTGGCCGAAGGCGCTGGGGTGGTCGTCGGCTCCTGGTAGATCATCTGGGCGCTGGCGCCTGTGCCGTAGAGGCAAGTCGCTGAGCATTCCCAGATGCTGTTCGGGGTATTATTATTGCCGGACTTTTGGACCCAGAAGTAATCGCCTTGCGCGTCAAACGCAATCGCGCTGGGTTGGTAATACCAGCCGTTCGCCGATACTGTTGTATTCGGAAGCCAGCAGGCAACGGTGTCGTTCCCCGTGCAACCGCTAGAAGGGTTATTATTAAAGGCTGCATAGGCACCATTGACAAACGGAAGCTTCACGATGGTGGTTCCATACAGATTGGCAACATAGAGATTGTTCTGGCTGTCCACGGTAACTGGCAGACCGTTGCCCCACGCACCCAGGTTGGTCGCCGCGCCGGTCTGCCCATTGAACAGGAAAACCGCATTGCTATTGGCCAGAATGACGTCGCCATTCTGATTCACGGCAAAGCTGGTTCCGGCGGGGTCTCCGTTGGTAAGAATCCCGCCACCTTGCGAAGTGTTCAGCCATGTGACCTGGCTCAAGATGACTGGTGGTACGGACGAGGCCGCGTTTGCGGCTGTCGCGCTTAGGCAAAGGATCAGAACGCACAGCAGAGCAACCCAAAACCTCGCTGCACGCGACCGTGTTGAACTCCCTGACATCTCCAAAATTCTTCGCATCACTATTCCTCCGTTGAATGGTTCGCTTGAGTGGACATTATGGCTAGGGACCGCATCTGCCGTTTTCTCCAGTTGCTGGGTCCACCTTGAGCGGATTTCACCCGCCGAACGTCTATTTTCAGGACGCGTCAAGGCAACCCATGAAGACGCGTAAACAATAACCGACATGCTATGGCCCGGTCAAGAGCCAAATTTTCTTTTACTGAATCGTTTATCTAACGGTTTGACGGGAAGTCGCGGCGGCGCTCTGCTTGCGTACCGGGGATGCGCCCTGCCACACTTGATACGTGGCCACTCAAACCATCGTCATCCTCGATTTCGGTTCGCAGTATACGCAACTGATCGCGCGGCGCATCCGCGAACAGAACGTCTTCTCCGTGGTACTGCCCTGCACGGCCCCTCTCGCCGAGATTCAAGCGCTTCAGCCCCTCGGCCTGATCCTCTCCGGCGGGCCGTCCTCGGTCTACGACGCGGACGCCCCCGCCGCCGACCCGCGTCTGCTGGAGCTGGGCCTGCCGACCCTCGGCATCTGCTACGGCCTGCACTTTATCGTCCATCATCTCGGCGGCAAAGTCCTCAACGCGCCCCGCCGCGAGTACGGCCACGCGGAAGTCACCATCGAGGACAGCGCCTCGCAGCTCTTCGCCGGTCTGCCCTCAACGATCGCCGTCTGGATGAGCCACGGCGATGAAGCCGCTCAACTGCCCGCTGGCTTCCATCGCACCGCCGTTTCGGCTAACGCACTCGCCGGCTTCGAAAGTGCAGAGCGCCGCATCTGGGCCGTGCAATTCCATCCCGAAGTCCACCACACGCCGCTGGGCGCGCAGCTCATCAAGAACTTTGTTTTCAATATTTGCGGCGCGGCGGGCGACTGGACCCCGGCGCACTTCATCGAATCCACCGTTTCCGCCATCCGCGAGAAGGTCGGCAGCGGGCACGTCATCTGCGGCCTCTCCGGCGGCGTCGATTCGTCCGTCGCGGCGGTGCTGGTTCATCGCGCCATCGGCGACCAGCTCACCTGCATCTTCGTCAACAACGGCGTGCTGCGCAAAAACGAGTTCCAGAGCGTGCAAAAGAATCTGCGCGACAAGCTCGGCCTCAAGATCGTCGCCGTCGACGCCAGCGAGCGCTTCCTCACCAAACTGGCCGGAGTCACCGAGCCGGAAAAGAAGCGCAAAATCATAGGCGCGGAGTTCATCGCCGTCTTTGACGACGAGGCCAACCGCATCGCCAAGGAGAGTGGAGGAGTGGACTGGCTCGTCCAAGGCACGCTCTATCCGGACGTGATCGAATCCAGCAGCGTCAAAGGCCCCTCGCAGACCATCAAGAGCCACCACAACGTCGGAGGTCTGCCGCTGGGCATGAAACTCAAACTGATTGAGCCATTGCGCGACCTCTTCAAAGACGAGGTCCGCCGCATCGGCCGCGACCTCGATATGCCCGACGACGTTCTGGGCCGCCAGCCCTTCCCCGGTCCAGGACTCGCCGTGCGCATCCTCGGCGAAGTCACGCCGGAGCGCGTGGCTCTGCTGCAAGAGGCCGACGAAATTGTCGTCGCCGAAATCAAAGCCGCTGGACTCTACAACAAGATTTGGCAGAGCTTTGCCGTGCTGCTGCCGGTGATGAGCGTGGGCGTGATGGGCGACCAGCGCACCTACGCCTACACCTGCGCCGTCCGCGCCGTGCATTCGGAAGACGGCATGACTGCCGACTGGACCCCTCTGCCCTACGACGTCCTCAAGCGCATCAGCAGCCGCATCGTCAACGAAGTCCGCGGCATCAACCGCGTCGTCTACGACATCACCAGCAAGCCGCCCGGCACCATCGAGTGGGAATAGCTTGCCTCCCCGGTCCCCAAAAGCGAGGGACCGGGGGCACCCTCAACATGGTCGAAAACTGTCACCGGGACCGGGGCGAACCGCCGACTGATTTCACGAAGCCTCCTCACTTCCCACTGGTGATTACTCGTTTAGGGTTGGCTCGGATAAGCCTGTCGCCGATGTGGATGGAAGTCTCAAAACAGTTGTTGCACCGCCAATAGCCGTAATGTTCATCGGAATGGTATCCCTGATAGCCCTGCAAGAAGATTTCCCGGCTCTTACAATACGGACAGCGATAGAACCATAAGGTGTGCAGCCATTTGAACAGCCTCTTCAAAGGCTCCGTCAGCTTCCAAGTCAACAAGAGAACGGCGTAGTACGCTGCAAAGCCTACCAGTAGCCACACCTTGGAAAGCGGCGTTGCAAAGCTGATAAGCAGAAGGATGATGGGAATGACGATGACTGCATCATCCCGGTCGAACTCGAACTCACCCTGCCAAAACTTGAGTTTCATGGCGTTGTCTCTTGGGTTCCTGCCTAAAAGGATACTACAGGATTGACTGGAGGCTGGGTGCCTCAGGTTTCGTGTTTGGGACCTAGGATAGCGCTCAAATCTCAATCGCCTATCCGCGCTCCAACTATCAGTTTGTCGTTGTCGTGGCGGAAGATCGGCGGGTGGCCCCGGTCTCGATTTTGAGACCGGGGAGTGGGTCAAGGCTTATGGCCCCAGGATCAGAACCTGTTTAGCGTACTCTCCGGCAAGATGGCCGATGCGTTTGTCGAAGGTGGCGAGGATCAGATCGTCTTCAATCGCCATGCCGAGCAAGCACGCATCCGTGACTTGCTTGTGCCCGTGCAGACGCCGGAAAAAGGGCTTGGTCAGCGTGCGCCAGTTGGTTGCGCAGGTGTGGTACTGGTAGCCCGGATGAAGCTCCATCTGCTCCAGCAGCCCCGTGGCTTCGCTCATGCTGAGCCGACCGGTCCGCGTGGCAAAACGCAGAAATCCAGCCTCCACCCACGGGCAGAGCGCCCATTCGAGGCCGGGAGTCTGGAACCACTCCGTGGCAAGATCGTGATGCTCATGCCCCTCAAAGAGACGGGCGATCAGCACGTTGACATCGACCAGGTAAAGGGCTTTAGTCACGATCGTCCTCGGAGTCTTCCCTCACCATCTCCGAAGTGATAATCGGGCCGGCAGCTTTCACGACTAGAACGCCGTGCTGATCTCGCTTGAGTTTGGGCGATGCGCTGAGGGGCAACTCCGGAGCCTGCTCGGCGCGGCGGATGATTTCGCTGATGGCCGCGCCCAGGGCGATGCCCCTTGCAGCGGCAAAAGCGGTTGCAGTGCTGTATGCGTCGTTGTCGAGGTTGATGTTTGCCCTGGTTCTCATCTTTCAATTATGCACCGCATCCAATCTCTGTGTAAAAAAGTAAATCGGTGCATTGATTGGCAACTCGTAAATCCCCGCCTGTCCGCACAAAATTTTCCGGCAACCGCTATCATGAAAGATGATGCTTCAGATTTGATGGAGGAGAGGACCACTGATGCCCGTTACTGCAAGCCGTGTTTGGCGACAATTACCGAATGAGATTCGAATCGCCGCCGGCCAGATTTTTTGGGCTGAGGCTAAGGGCGTAGAGAAACAGATCGTCATTGCCTCTCTCGCAAAAGCAAAAAACCTGCGTGAGGTTTTTGTCCGCAAAAGCTCGATGGAGCGGCTGGTGAACTGGACGGCGACGACCCTGACCCTTCCTGAGCCGATCGTGGATGACCTGCTGAAGAAGTATCTTCTCCACGAGCATCGCGCGGTGATTGTCAGCTTTCTTGACTTGCTCCATAGAGCCGGTTCCGCAAATTCGGACAGGGAGTTAAGTGGAGGTTCTGTTCTTCAGCAGCCTAAAATGGCTGAGATGAGGAGAGCAGATGAGCAGACGTCCGCGTCGGAACCACACAGCGGCTTTCAAGGCCAAGGTGGCCCTGGCCGCCCTCAAGGGCGAAAAGACACTTTCTGAGTTGGCCGAACAGTTTGACGTACATGCCAACCAAATCACGAGCTGGAAGGCCCAGCTTCTGGAGGGCGCAGTCGGCGTCTTCGGCGGCGAGTCCAAGCCGGATTCAGCCGCTACACAAGTCGATCTCAAATCGCTGCACGCCAAGATCGGCCAACTGACCCTGGAGAATGATTTTTTAGAAGGGGCGCTCACCAAGGCGGGATTGCTGAGCGCAAAGCGATGATCGACCCCGAGCACGATCTTCCTATCCAGCAACAGGCCGAGGTGCTTTCGATAAGTCGCAGCACGGTCTACTATGAGCCGCGACCTGTCTCAGCCGAGGACTTATGGCTGATGCGGCGCATCGACGAGTAGCACCTCAACTATCCATTTGCTGGCAGCCGTATGTTGCGCGACTTACTCTGGCAACAAGGATTGGTGGTGGGTCGTCGGCACATAAGAACGCTGATGAGAAGGATGGGAATCGAGGCTATCTATCGCAGGCCTAACACGTCGAAACCCGCTGAAGGACACAGGATTTATCCCTATCTTCTGCGCGCTCTTGCGGTCACGCGGCCCAATCAGGTCTGGGCCATGGACATCACTTACATCCCCATGGCGCGGGGATTTATCTACCTGGCCGCAGTGGTGGATTGGTTCAGCCGCCGCGTTCTGGCCTGGAAGTTGTCGATCACCATGGAGAGTTCCTTCTGTATAGAAGCGCTCGAAGAAGCCCTTTCCAAGAATGAAAAACCAGAGATCTTCAACACCGATCAAGGCAGTCAATTTACCAGCGAGTCTTTCACCAAGCGGCTAAAAGAAAAAGGCATCAAGATCAGCATGGATGGCAAAGGCCGCTGGCGTGACAATGTCTTCGTCGAACGGGTGTGGAAGTCAATCAAGTACGAGGAGGTCTATCTGCACGCCTACGAGTCGGTCCAGCAGGCCAGAGAATCCATCGGGCGCTACCTGAAGTTTTATAATTCCTTCAGACCACATTCCAGCCTGGAGGCGTTCACTCCCGATCAGGTCTACTTCAACCGCCTGCCAGAATCCCTGGCAGCCTAAACCGGAAAACAGTTCTTCCACTTAAGAAACAACAAAAACTGTCCGAACAACCGGGACCACCGCACATATCCCCCATTCCGAGGGAATGATCGAAGAGAACTTTGACTACGCCACCCTGACCAAGGAACGCGTTCAGGAGGCTGCCCGCAGCCTGCTCTCTTCGGCCGATCGCACAGGCTCCGAACTTTATCTGAAGTACCTTGTGCTTCAAGGCGGACCGTGGGCTGGAATTGAAGAAGTCCTGCCAGCCGGAGAGTAATCGGCGCGTTGAACGAATAGCCGGTTCGCAAATTGCATTTATGCCGGAACGCAATCGTCCTCTTCCGCCGCGATGATCGTGCCCTGATGGTAAAGAATGCGCCATCCATCTTCTGTCCTCTGCCAGATCGTCGACCGCCGCGTTCGCCGTCCCGCCTGATCGAGGGTGTAGGTCAGCAAATACGTGTCGGAGCCGAGCCGCCGCAAGCCGAAATCCTCTGTTCGCCAGTCCGCCGCCTTGGCGTCAACGAAGTGAGAAAGCGATTGCTCTGCCCACGCCAGAATGAACTCCCGGCTGTAGCGGCGGCCTGAAGCGCCCACCTCCCAATAATCCGGCGCGGTCGCACGCTCAAACTCGACCGCCGCCGAACCAAACTCCGGCGTATGAAAGATCGGCTCCCGCTGGCGCAATTCTTCCAGCACGGGCAACAACTCGGGATCGACTTTGGTAAAAATCGGATTCATGTTCATTTCCCTTGTTTACTGCCGATTATGGCATAACTTCTCCCGGAATTTCTTCCCGACGATAAGCGATCGTTCAAAAGATGAAGCGGTTTATTGCCACTTATATACAAATATGCCATACTTGACCAAAGGTGGCATGATATGACTGAAACGGTAGTTTTAGGAGAAAGTGGCAGAATTGTCCTCCCTGCGGCAATCCGTAGGGAACTGGGCTTAAAAGCCGGAGACCGCCTGACCGTCAGCAGCGATCAGGGCGCAATCCGTATTCTAAGCAGAAAGATGGCGCTGGCCAGCATCCGGGCAGGAATTATCAAGCAGCGCGGCAGCCTCGACGGAATCTTGGATGAATTCCTTGCAGAGAAACACGAGGAAGCCGCCCGTGAATAAGATCGTCTTGGATTCTGCCGCGGTGCTGGCGATGGTTCAAGGGGAACCGGGCGGAGAGCGGGTTGAAGCAATTCTGGACGCTATGGAACTTGGAGCTGATGTACAAGTCGCCATCAGTTCTGTGAACTGGTGTGAAGTTCTAACGCGAACCCAACGCGACCACCGGGGAATGACGGCGGAAGAGTTGACGGCGGCGCTTGCCGGCATCGAACTGGTTCCATTTAGCAAGGAAGCTGCTGAGATTGCAGCCAGCTATGCTCTCTTCAGCCAAGCGCTCTCGCTCGGAGATCGAGCCTGTCTGGCGCTGGCCAAAATCAATCATGCAACTGCATGGACTGCTGATCGGATTTGGGTTCAATTCAATCTGGATGTGCCCGTCGAGTTGATTCGCAACTGAACGGCGAAGTGCTCACTCGCTCGCCGTCTGCGTCCGCAGCGCGGCCACCTCGCGGCTGAGCGCGTCGATTCGCTCCAGCAGCTCGGCGTGGCGCTTGTCGGCAGCCGAAGGATCAAAGGCCTCCACATAAAATGTGCCGTTCGGCTCCAGTTCGCAGCGCCGCACTTGATGCAGGTTCTCGAAGCCCTGGCGATGAATCGCGTCCATCAGCTCTTCGCGGGTCAACGCCTCGCGGTTGAGCGCCTTCTGGTCGATCTGCCCGTCATGAACCAGCACAGTGGCTCGGCCCTCCAGCGCACGCGTCAGCCGCCGCGAGCGGAAGAGCACCCGCACTACCAGCCAATTGATAGCCAGCAGGCTGAAGGCGCCGATCACCCCGCCGGTCACCGAGTTATCGTCGCCGATGATGGCGTTCTGCACGGTGTTCGAGAGCGAAAGCAGCACCACCAGGTCGAAGGGGTTGAGCTGCGCCAATTCCCGCTTGCCAAAGAGGCGCAACAGCAGCACCAGAACCAGGTAGACAATTACCGGGCGCAGCAGCTTCTCCACAATTGGAAGCGGCAACTGAAAGATATGGTCGAAGATCAGCGAGTGTGGCATGAGATGAGGATAGCTGGCCTCAGTGCTTCTTTTCCATGCGCAGCGTTACATCCACGGTGTGCGTGTCTTTGTTCAGATGCGTGGCAAACATCAGGTCAGCAGTCATCATGGTGCGCGCCAGCGGAGATTTGGGCGGTAGCTTGGAGTAAAAGCCCCGCATCGCGCCTTCATTGAAGACCGCTCTGGCGGGCAGCTTCCAAACTGCCAGCATCGCCGCGCGCAGATCGTCCGCGCCGTTTTGAATAGTCAGCTTGCCCATGGTGTACACCGGGCCGGGATCGACGGTTACTGCAAAGCTGACCGTTCCTTTGACGCGGTCAAAGGTGGGCGTGGGATGAACGGCGGCCTCCATATAACCCTTATTGTGATACTGGCTTTCAATGAAACTCCAGTTATCGCGCACATAACCGGCAACGGCAAAAGCATTGGAAGGAATGCGCGCCTGCTTGTCAAACTCCGCCTGCGAGAGCAGCAGGCCGGGTGCGAGCTGGATTCCCGACAGTCTATATCTCGGACCGGGTATGACCTTGACTAGAAATGGAATCAAGATTGCCTCCGGAGTCGTCACCGGGTCACCCTGCGCATTGGCGTGAACTTCAACCTCCAGATTGCCATTGTCGCGGTAGTAGTCGCCCAGGAGGCTTTCGATCTGGCTGGAACTTCCCTCCGTGCTGTACGCCGTACCAGTGAGAGCGGCCAGGGATGGAACGGTATTGCGATCAGCCGGAACCGGTGTCACCTCCAGGCGGATCTCGCCCATCAGCACACGCGGCGTAGTGATGGCATAATTCATGGCGGTAACTTGAAAGAGCTTCTGGTTCGTGTAAGGCGAGGCGGCTACGGTGGCTTGGAGCCCTTTGGCCGCAAGCAACTCCTCCAGAGCCTTGCGCACATCCTCCGTCATTCCGCCTTCAGAGGGAACCTTGCCGTGGTAGAGAGGGAGCCGGGCATGAAGCGCCGCGTCCAGTTCCTTGCCCGGAGTGAGCGGAAGGTTTTCCAGGCGTAACGGATAAAGCGCCGTGGAAGGAACCAAGTTGAAGACCAGAGCGCCTCCGCTGTAGGTAAAACTGGCCGAGGAGAAAAGCCCTGTGTCCAGCAGCTTTTGCGAGTGGGCCTTTACGGTGGAATAGACGATTGGCGTGCCCAGCTTCAAATCCACGCACTCCAGCAGTTCCTGGCTGGTGTACTCCGGCGCTCCTTTGAACAGGATCGATTTCGGTGTAAACATCAGCTGCGCGCCGGGGGAAGTCTTCTTCGCATTCGAGGAACTCTTCTTCTGCGCAAAGGTGGGCAGGGCGGCGGAAAGCAAGGCGAGAGTGATCAGGAGCAGGATGGACTTGCGAATCATGATAGGAAAAGAGTAGCAAAGCAACGCTATGCGCGGATAGCGCCAGGGTGCTCTGGTTCGCAAACCGCTCTGTCTGGGAGCGGCTTGCGAACCAATGATCAAAGAGCCGGAAGGCCGCTCTACGGGGTCTGTTGCGCCCTCGCAAAGTGGATGACGCAGTTCACGTCATGCGTCTGCTGGTCGGCGCGGACATCAAAAGAGATCTTCACTCCGGCAAGCGACCGCATCAGAACCGGGTCGTCTTTCTGGGCTTTGAGGATGAAGCTGGAAACATAACTTGCATCGAATGGGTCGCCAGGGAGCATCTGCCAAACGCGCATCAGGTGGCTGCGCAGGTCATCGCTGACGCCCTCGAACTTGACGAAGGCCAGGTGGTAGACCGGACCGGGGGCGATCTCCACAGAATAATTGACGGTGCCGGAGGCCTCATCGAACTGCGGATGCGGAGTGATGAGGCAATCCATATAGCCTTTGGATTTGTATTGTCCGTTGAGATAGAGCAAGGCTGTGCGTAGAATGACTCCGTCCTTGATCGTCATCTTCTCGTTCTTGCTCGACTCAATCCCCGCGGCTCGATTGAGCTCTGCAATAGTCAATGGAGCGCCTGAAGGCAGATAGATCGATCCCAATTTATAACGCCGGCCCTCTTCAACGGTTACCGAGAAGGGAATGTCGATGGCTTCGGTTGTGGCCACCGGATCGCCTGAGCGGGAGGCATGAACCTTGACCGCGGCATAGCCTTCGTCGCTGTAGAACAAGGTAAAGGCGTGCTCCAGATTTCCTTCCGCATTGTCCGTGTCGAACGAACTCCCTGTCTCGTGGTCTGCAACGTGTTTGACCTGGGCTTGCAGTGCGGCGGAAACGCCGTCCAGATGGATCGCTCCCACACGCACCGGCGGCGCGGTGATAGAGAAGGTTACAGTCGTGATTTTGTGCAGCTTGAGATCGGCGTAGGTGGCGGCCATCACGCTAGCGTGAATGCCCTTGACCGCAAGCATTTCCTCCAGAGCCTGGCGCACCTGTTCCGTCAGCCCGCCCTCGGCTGGAACCTTGCCGTGATAAAGAGGAAAGCGGTCGTGCAGCGCGGCATCCAGCTCTTTACCCGGCGTAAGCGGCAGGTTGTCCAGGTGGATGGGATAGAGCGTTGTGGAGGGAACCAGCGTATAGACGAGGTCAACCCCGTCGAATTTGAAGCTGAGAGTGTCGAAGAGGCCGGTATCTATCAGCTTTTGTGAGTGGTCTTTCATCTCGGCAAAGGCAAGAACCGTGCCCTTTTTCAGCCCTGCGGCGGCCATCAACTCCTGGTCAGAGTACTCCGGAGCGCCCTTGAATTGGATGGTTTTGGGCGTGAACTTCTCTTGCGCGGCGAGCCCGCTGCCGGAGAGAAGGAGAAAGACGGCAAAGAACTGGATGGACTTGCGTTTCATGGTAGGAAAAGAGTAGCAAAGCAACGCCATGCCCGGATAGCGCAATAGTACTTTGGTTCAATAAACCGCACCTCCTTCGGCGCTTTTCTTTCCGCTGAATGCCGATGAATGCACCATGGAGGCCGGCCATGGCGATTGTTCGCAATTTGCTGCTGCTGTGCCTGGCGCTGCTGACCTGGACCGCAGCAAGCGCCGCCGGCCTTCCGCTCGAGCGCAGTTTCCCCTTCGCCATCAGCGGCGTTTATTCAATCACCTTCAATCTCCAGATCGCCTCCACTCTGCCGGCCGGAAGCACAATCACCTGCAGGGCGCGCATGACGCCGATTCCAGAAGCCCTTGACCTGCGCAATGCCCAGCTTGCCGCCACTCCGATGGCCGAAGGGCAGGTTTCCGTGACCGGCTCGACGGCGACCTGCGCGGCCGAGATTCCCTTTGCGTGGACAGTGACCCGCCCGCCGGACGGCGTGGAGTTGCTCTACGAAATTGACGCGGTGAGCCTCCAGGGGGGCGCGCCCGTTCTCCTCCGGACAAGCGCGCAGCGTCAGATAAGCGCCGCCTTTCCCGCGGCAGGCGGCAGCAGTTATCTCCTTTTGAATCTAGTCTTTTGAGCAAAGAGTGTGCTTGTCTTACGCCACCTGTGTACAGGGAGCCGCCTGATGCGTTATCCTGAGCCTTAGCCCATGATCTTTTCCCGCGATTACATCGGGTATCTAGCCCGCCGGACTGTCAAGCACCTCATCGACGCCAAGATGATCACAACCAGCGACTTGAAAGCCACCGAAGCCCGCATCGCCGAGGGGCTGATCGAGGAGTTGTCGCTGGAAGACCGCATCAACGAGGAGGTCCGCGTGATTCTTGAAGCCTACTCCGAAGAGATGCGCAAATCCGGCGCGCAGTATGCCGAGATGTTCAAGAAGGTCAAGACAGAGCTGACCAAGAAGTACAAGGCGGTGCTATGAGGATCAGCCCCGATAAGCTCAACAAGCTGGCCCACACCGTGGCTGATACGCTGGCCGACACGGAAGCGGTTGGCTTTCTGGAAGACCGCAACACCATCCGCCAGGAAGCGCGCAAAGCGCTCACCACGCTGCTCACCCAGGAGGCCGGCATCGACACCGCCGCGCGGCAGAAGATCGCCAATCAGAAGAAGATCATCCAGGAAGGCTCGCAGGAGTGGGAGATTCTCTACCGCAAGTACTACAACGACGAAGTACGCAAGCTGGGAATCTGAGTCAGCCGGGTTTTTTCTTCAAGTGGTAAAATGAACTGTTGGTCCATTCAGAGGAACGGGAGGACGGTTCTATGGCGGCATCTAGAATCCAAAACATCATGATCGATTCCTTCCTCGACGGAATCACCGGTGCAGCGTTCTTTGGCAAGCTACGGATTCCTGGAGCTCCGACAGTTCTGGTGGATGAGCGGTCGCCTGATGAAGCATATCCAGAATATGATGCCGCAATTTCAAGACTGCAATATTTAAAAGGAATGTCCCGTTCATCAGAGGAAGCGTACCTAAAAGACGATCATGTAATTTCGCCATCGCATTTTTGGCAAAAAGTGTCCAGTTCTCTCAGCACAGAACTTCCGGGATACAATACTCCGCCAAATATAGCCATGAATGCAGACTTACGACAAAGTGGCACCGTGTCCCCGATACGCCCCCTGCTTAAACGATTGTTCGATATTGTTTTCTCCTTGCTGACATTAATCGTTTTTTCACCTATTTTGTTACTCATCGCCATCGCCGTCAGACTGGATTCCCGCGGTCCAGTGTTTTATGTCTCCGAGCGAATCGGCAAGAAGGGACGCATCTTTCGCAGCTTCAAGTTCCGCACCATGGTTCCCGACGCTTATATACAGTGGTCGGATATCGTGCACTTGAATGAGCGGGAGGACGTTCTCTTCAAGATATCCGATGGTCCCCGCATCACTAGGCTGGGCCGCTTTCTACGCAAATACTCACTGGATGAGCTGCCCCAGTTTCTCAGTGTTCTTCGCGGCGACATGAGCGTGGTAGGTCCTCGCCCCCTCCTGGCCAGCGAGGTTCGGGAGTTCAAACTCAGCGACTTGCGTCGCCTTTGCGTAACCCCTGGAATCATCGACCGGTGGCAGGCACAGGCCCGCCAGGACCTATCCTTCGAGATGGAGGCCAAAATTCAGGATGGCCAAACAGCAAGTTTCTCTCGTTCCAAGTCCGGAACAACTCCAGCGATACCAGGCAGTCAATCCGGCGTTACCAGCCCTTGTGTTTCAGGTTCGGGATCGTCAACTTCATCGTGAATTTATCTATGCATCCTTGGCGCTGGGAATCGCGGCATTGGCGTTGATTCTGGTGCTGGGCGGGTTTGTCTATCTCGTGATGCAAGGCCATCCAATCGAAGCCAAAATTCTGCTCGGTGCGGGAGTTCTGGGGCTGGTAGCCAGTTTTATCCGAGCCCGCCTGCACTCACGGGATTAAGAAAAGGTCAAACGAAAGTCATCATCCATACGCATGAACACTTCACGCAGGGCAATCGCATGAATCCATTTGCGTATCGTTCTTCAGAATTTTGCTGATCTGAAACCGTCTGCACTGAAAGTTGAATGGCTTTCTTGCAGGTGTGGCTGGTAAGGAGAGAAAAGGCACCCTCCCCCCGGCCGTGTTCTCTTTTTCTTCGCCTTTTAATAACCGCGTACCGATCATGAAAGTAAGTGATCATTGATTCCCTATGAACGATGTGTCAGCTCCATCGACAGATTTTACAAGAGCCTGAAGTGTTACGTTATTTATAAGGCCTTTCATGAACAGGCGCACGCGCAGAACAATCTGGATCGTCACCGCAGTGCTCGTAGTTCTGGGCTCGGCGATCTTTCTGCGCTACGTTGCTCCGCCGGAGGCCGCGCGCCTGTTGCCGGAGTCGGACGGCATTCTTTATTTCAACGTAAAGACGGTGCGGAGCTTTACTCACTTCAAGGATCTGAAGCCGCCGCGCCGCGCCGAAGATTATCAGCAGTTCATGGATGCTATCGGCATTGATCCTGAGCAGGACGTAGACGAGGCAGCCGTCGCGCTGCACCGCATGGAGGACCCCAGCGGACCGAACGGCCCCGTGGCCTATTCGATGGTGCTGGTGGGCAAGATCACCGGCGCGCGGCTGAATCACTGGCTGGAGGCGCACGCAGCCAGCCGAGAGTCGTATGATGGCCATACTATCTACTCGATTCCCTCCGAGGGCCGGACCGTCCGGGTGGCGCAGATCGGCTACGACATGGTGGCCGTATCCAACTTTCCAACGACAGAGATGATTCACGCGATGCTGGATCGGCACGCGACCGCAGCGCTGCCCGTTGCCGGTTCGACTCTGCTGAAGCGGCACTGGAATTACCTCTTCCTGCCGACGCCCCGGCCAACCGTGCCGCTGCTCTCGCGCAGGCTGGCCTGGGGAGTGGGGCAGATTGGCTTGCCCTTCTCCGACGGCTGCGACGCATCAACGGGCGACGAGCGCCCTGCCAAGCATGGAAGCATCGGAAGCGTCTTGGGCCTGCCCGTGCCCAGCAACTGCACCATCAGCGTCTTTGGACTCTCGCTGCCATTAAAGGCAGACTCAACGATTGTGGCCAGCGCCGCTCCAACGCTGGAGGGATTGCTGCGGCTGCGGATCGAGGAGGAGACATCCAGCGAGGAGGTGGCCGCCCGCCAGGCTGCCGCGCTGACCGTGCTGGTAACGCTGGCCCGCGGCTTCACAACTCCGCTTTCTGAAAACAATGGCAACAACAGCTTGAAAGAACTTCTGAAGACCGCCGTGGTCACCCAGAAGAACGATCGGGTCGTGGTGACGGCCACTGTGGGCCGCTCGTTTTTCAGTGCCGCAAATGAAAATGCTCTTCCAAAAACCTACTGAAAGTAGTCAGAAAAAGCAGTTCATTTCAATTGACTTGCACTCTGCTCTTCGTCCTCCGCCTAAAACTGGGGTGCGTTTTTAAGGTGGAGAATGCGACCTTCAAGCTCCTCACTTCGTCCATTAGGTAGAGCCGCATCCCCAAGCGGAGGTCCCATGGTCCGTAAAGCAGATTCCCTGAACACCCCGGCTTTGCTGTGCAGCCTGGCATTTCTTGCATTTCTGATTCTTCAGATTGCCGATAGGCCAGCCAACGCATCCCATAAAAAAGCCACAGCGCCCCACCCCGTACTAACCGGCCATGCCGCCTTCACCGATGCTTCCAAGGAGGCGCCCGGCATCCGCCGCCATCTGACGCTGGCCGACCTGCCTGCCCCGGCGCAGGAGGAGTCGGTGGACAATGGACCCAAAATCGTTCCCCGGCCAGCGAACGTGCTGCCCATCGCCCCCAAAGGCTTCAAGGTCGAACTCTTCGCCACGGGCCTCGATAATCCACGCCTTATCCGCACCGCGCCCAACGGCGATCTCTTTTTGGCCGAGAGCGAAACCGGCAAGATCAAGGTCTTCCGCGGTGTTGGGCCGGACGGTAAAGCAGCGCAGGTTTCCCTCTTCGCCGAGGGCCTTCACCAGCCCTTTGGCATCGCCTTTTATCCCGTTGGAGCAAATCCCGCATGGGTCTACATCGGCAACACCGACGGCATCGTCCGCTTTCCTTACAAGAACGGCGATCTGACGGCGACCGGATCTTCCCAGCCCATTGCCGACCTCCCCGGCGGTGGAAGGCTGCGCGGCGGTGGCCATTGGACAAGGGATTCTGGTCTTCTCCAAGGACGGAACAAAGCTCTTCGCCTCGGTCGGCTCGCATTCCAACGTGGATGACTCCGATACGCATCCCGAGGAGTTTCACCGCGCCGATGTGTTGGAGTTTACTCCGGAGGGGAAGTTCATCAAGATCTACGCCAGCGGCCTGCGCAACTGCGTGGGCGAGGCCAGCAATCCCATCACCGGCGAACTTTGGTGCTCAACCAACGAGCGCGACGGATTGGGCAACAACTACCCGCCCGACTACATCACCCATGTTCAGGAGGACGGATTCTACGGCTGGCCCTGGTTTATCTACGGAGGCCCCAGTGGCGGCATTCAGGACCCACGCCATCCCGGCAAACACCCGGAACTGCAATCGAAGGTGATCACCCCGGACATCCTGGTGAACCCGCACTTTGCTTCGCTGGAGATGCTCTTCTACCAGGGCCGCCAGTTCCCTGCCGAGTTCAGGGGCGACGGATTTGCCGCTGAGCACGGCTCCTGGAACCGCGCCCAACGAGGCGGCTATGAGGTGATCCGGTTGCCAATGGTCAATGGCCAAGCCACCGGCGCGTACGAGGACTTCCTCACCGGCTTTGTGCTCCCCGATGGTTCCGTATGGGGACGACCAGTCGGCGTCGCCGTGGCCAAGGACGGCTCGCTTTTCGTCTCCGATGACGGCTCCAGGTCCATCTGGCACGTTAGTTACGTGGGCGAAAAATGAAGCTTGGCTGTTGTGGAAAAAGAAGGAACCACTCTATTGCTTCTTCAACCCCAGCGCATCCACCACCGCCGTATCCACCACCGCCGGCTGTCCGTCCTTCTTGAAGACCACGCCAAAGCCGCCGCGGTAGTCCCACATCGTCCAGCCGATTCCATCGGCTTCCAAGGCCGTTCTCACATCATGAATCCAGTTCATGCGTGACTGGGCATCGGAGTGCTCGCGATACGCGCCGAACTCGTTGCAGATCAGCGGCACGCGATTCTCCTTCCCCCAAGCCGCCGCCTCGTCGATCAACAGCCGGATGCGATGACCGTCCCAATGATCAAGCCAGTACCGCTCCAAATCATAACGGTTGGAGGCGTTCGGAACCTCTTTCAGCACTTCGGCCATCGAGCTTTCCGTCGCCGGATAGGGGATATCATGCGTGTAATTCCAATAGGGCACGCTCCAACTGGCCCCCTGATGGGTAAACTCATGCGGATAGTAAAAGTGGAAGGAATAGATGACATTTCCATCGGGCAATGGATGCTGGGTCAGCAAATCCGGAATGTCAGAGTAATTCGGCCCGGTGGCGATAATGGTGTTTTTGGGTGCGACCTCGCGGATGGCCGCCGCTACGCGCGCCTGAATGCCGGCCCATCGATAAGGGTCGTTGACCTCCGGCTCGTTGAGAATCTCGAAGAAGATCCGCTCCGGGTCGCGCGTCGCGTAGTGCGCGGCCAGCAGCCTCCACAGAGCGGTCAACTGGTCCACGCCATCGTTGCCGGTGAACAACTTCTGCTTGAGACCGTCCTCGGGGTGCAGATCGATTTGCACGGCGAGGCCCTGGGCCAGCATTGCGTCCACGGCGCGGTCCAGCCGGGCCAGAAACTCTGCGTTCATCCCATCCTGTCCGCGCGAGCGACCTATCAGCGGCGCGGCGTCAATGCTCAATCGCACGCTGTCGAAGCCCAGATTCGCCATCAGCGCAATGTCCTGGGCGTCGGTATAACGATCCGTTTGGGCTGCGGAATAATCGCGCGACTGCGCAAACCAGCTTGAGGCGTTGATGCCCCGCTTCAGGTGCTGCGCTCGGTGAAAAGCGGTTTGCAGCTCAGCGGCGCGGTCCTGCGCGGTGGCCGGAAGCGCCAAGGCTAACAACAAGGCAATGCAAGGAAGGCGAAGATGCACGATAGAGGCTCCTGAAATCTGGCTCAAAACACACGAGGTAACGATACCATGAAATATCCCTGTCGTGCAGGAAGCTTCATTCGGCCGCTTTTCGCTCTGAAAACAGCAACAGCTCCCACATCGCCAATAAGATATAAAAAGATTGGACAAATCATGAATGAGAAAGAGTTTAAAAAATCGGCGATTCAATCTGGCCGGATGGAAGCTGCGATGACGAGCAGGGGAACTGCAGGAGATGCGGCCATCTTTTCAATCCGCACATCGTCCTTGCCTACGACGCGAATGATTTCACAAAAGGTGGTGAGATGCGCTGTCAGGTGGAAGGCTGTCCCTGCTACAGTACCGTAAGCTTCAACTTCAAATCGGAATCGGAGTAGTGGCTTTCACGCACTCCTACTTCCACTCCGCGGTATATTCCCAACGCGTCGGGCGCAGCGAAATGTACTGCACCACGCGCGGCTTCGTGCCCCGATTCGGGCTGCTGCCGTGGGGTAAAGACTGATGCCACAGCACCAGATCCCCAGCCTTGCCGGCAATCGGCTTTAATCCCGGATGGTGCCGAATTGCCTGGCGCGGATCCTCCCCCGCGGGCAACTCCTGCAGCCACTGATCCAGAGAGCGGTGAAATCCGGGAATGCAACTGAAAGCACCCTGATGGGCCGGTGTGTCTGTGAGATAGAGGATCCCCTGCACCCCGAAGCAGTGGGGCCGCGCAATCGACGCATCCCAGTGCACATGCGGCCCCGGAAATTTCCACGCTTCGTGCTCGGGAGGGTTGAAACCGCCCTGGTCCACCGTCGCCCACAGATCCTCCCTGCCCCATAACTGGGAGAATGCCTTCACCAGGCGCGGCGCTTGGCGATTGGCCAAAAAAGCTGGATGGCGCAGCAGGGGAACCCAGATGCTCACGCCGTACTTGTTTCCGTACCATGTCTCCGGGTGGCCGGGATCGGCGTCTACAAACTCGTAGATGGCCGCGGCGGCAGCATCGCGATCCTCGGCCGCCACCGCGTTGGGTACGACCACATAACCGTACTCATCCCAGAAGGCCAGTTCCTCCGCCGTGAGCCCCGGTATATCGTCCAGAGAGCCGGCAGCGGAGCCGACTGGCTGGCCCGCAAGAGCATCGCGCAGACGCGTCAGTCGCGCCTCTTCGATGGCCCCGCCATTGGTTTCCAGGATCCACTGTACAAAGGAGTCAAAGCCCGTGTGGCTTGCAGAGTGAAGAAACCTGCCGGTTTCAAGTATGTTGAGCCCCAGGCCGCTGAGCAAAGTGTTCTCCAGATCCCACTCCCCGTGGTCCTGTCCGGGCATGGCCGCCGGCTGTTTGACCTTGAGCCAGCAGCGTTGCCAGTAGCGGTGGAGATACGGAATCTTCAGCAGGCCCGGGCAATCCGCAACTTCGGTTTCTCCGGCGGCAACTGTGGTGTTCGAGGCTCTTTCCATTTCCATCGCGCTGGGTATCCTTGAAGGTGGCCGTCTGCCAGCGCCCTTTCCAGCAACCTCGGTTCCTTGATCTGGAAGGCATTGTGCAAAGGCTGAAGGCGGGAGAACTCTCGATAGACTCGGGCCTGTTCACACTACCTCGGCCATCCGTCCGAGGTAGTGTGAACAGGCCCTAGTTTGGTTGCTCGGTTGCGCTGGGTTCGCTGAAAGCAATCTGCGCATAGGTGGTGCGCAGATATTTGTGCGGATTGACCGGCACATTATGGACGCGCACCTCATAGTGCAGATTCGGCCCCGTCACGCGGCCTGACAGGCCCACGTAGCCAATGACCTGGCCGCGGGTGACGTGCTGGCCGGGTACGACTGCCATTGCGGAAAGATGGGCATAGACCGTGACCACATCGTGACCATGGTCGATCCTGACCTGCCGCCCGTATCCGTTGGCCATGGCGGCTTCGGTCACGTTTCCGTCAGCGGAGGCCCTCACCGGTGTGCCGACGGGCGCGTCAATATCGATGCCGGAGTGGAATGCGCCTTCGCCGTTGATTGGATCCTGACGCTCACCGAAGCTCGATCCGATACGGCCCTCCAGCGGCCAGAGAGAAGGCGCGTCCGCCAGTTCCGTCCAGTCGCCGGCAAAGTTCTGCGACAAGCCACCCTCCAGAGCGCGCGAGATGCGGCCCGACAAGGCCTGACTGCGCAACTGATAAAACTGATCCACGGAGAGCTTGACCTGCTGCTGATCCGGATCGTCGGTGAGGGCTATGCTTGCGGGTGTGGGCTCGGCCGCAGTCGCGGCTGCGGGCGCGGGCTTGGCCAGCTTGCTCTGGCGCAACCCATAGAGCGCGGTCACTTCATTGGCCAGAGCGCCCAGCGAGGCGACTTGCACATTGCGGTCATGCGCAATCTGCGCCATCTGTTTGTAATTCTTGCTCAGATTTTCTTTATCCTGCCGGAGCTGATTGAAGCTCTCGGTCTTCAGCAGCATCCGTGTATAGGAACCGGCCAATCCAACGATGGTGAATGTTCCCACCAATGCCGCGGCAACAAATATGTAGACATAGCGAAGCGGCAGGGGAATCTTGCGGATCTCCCCATCTTCATCCCGCGCAACAAATAGGATGTAATAGCGATTGCGCAGCATCTTCGCCTCTCATCTCCGCTCTGCGCGGAGCAGCATTTCGCCGTGTACTCAGTCGAAGCCCAAGGCAACGGAGCGGAAACGCTCCCGAACTACATCTCACCCACAAAAGGGTACACTTCCCAGAATGTCCCCCTAGACTAACAAACCAGGGTCCGTGAGTCAATGAAATTCTCCTCCAAGTTCAGGCAATCGTTTGAATCTATTTGCGTATTATTCTTCAGCATTTTGGTACTTTGAAATTACTTGTTTTAAGAGTTGACCGGCTCTCTTGTATGGGACGGCTCGCAATGAGGGGAAAATACCTACCCCCCCCCCGGGTGCGTTCTCCATTTCTTCGCCTTTGATGGAAGCTGAAAAGGCAGAGAGATTGTTCCTCCTTTCATGCGATTGCCCTGGATCGCCGGTCCAGATGCGAAGTGGGCCTTCGGCGCATCCATTAGACTGGACGGTGGAAGGTGCCGCTCGCCTCCCTGAAGAGCGCGCCCGGAATGGAGTTCCTTTGGCAGAGACAATGTACGATGTGGCGATCATTGGCGGCGGACCGGCCGGCTACACGGCGGCGATTCGCGCTGCCCAATACGGGCTGAAGGTGGTTCTGTTCGAGCAGAGCCCCAAGCTGGGCGGCACCTGCCTGCATGTGGGCTGCATCCCCACCAAGGCGCTGCTCTTCAACGCTGAAATCTGGGAGCACCTTCAGCACGCCGCCGACTTCGGCATAGAGGGCATCGGCGCACCCACGCTCAACTGGTCTGCCGTGCTGCGGCGCAAAGACGCCATCATCGACAAGCACGCCAAAGGCCTGGACTTCCTGATGAAGAAGCACAAGATCACGCGCATCGAAGGCATTGGGCGGCTCACAGGGCCTTCCTCGAACGGCATCCACACCGTCGATCTGACCGCCGTGAGTGGTGAAGCCAGCCAGATCAAAGCGAAGAATGTGATTCTGGCCACCGGCTCCGAGGCCAAAATGCTGCCCGGATTGCAGGCGGACGACCGCATTCTCACCAACATCGAGATACTGGCGATGGAGCAGCTTCCCAAGTCGCTGATTATCATCGGCGCGGGTGCGGTGGGCGTCGAGTTTGCCTCGCTCTTCCGCGCCTTCGGAGTCGAAGTGACGATCCTGGAGTTCCTGCCGCGCATCGTTCCCGTCGAGGACGAGGAGATCTCCAAAGAGCTGACGCGGCTCTTCAAAAAACGCGGCATCGACGTGAACACTGGAGCGAAGGTCGAGGCCGTGGAGCGGACCGAAGCAGGCGCGCGGGTCGCCTTTACCGATGCGAATGGCAGGCCGCAGGTTAAAGAAGCCGAGAAGGTCCTGGTGGCCGTGGGCCGAGCCGGGCGAACCAGCGGCATCGGCGTCGAAAAGACGCATATCGAGCTGGAACGCGGCCTGATCAAAGTGAACGAAGCGCAGGAGACCGCCGAGCCGGGCATCTTCGCCATAGGAGACATTGTGGCCGGGCTGCCGCAACTGGCGCACGTAGGCGCGATGTGCGGCCTGATCACCGCCGCCAAAATCGCCGGACGCAGCTTCCGCCCGGTGCGTCGCGACCGCATCCCCGGCTGCACCTATACCGAGCCGCAGATCGCTTCGGTTGGTCTGACTGAAGCGCAGGCGCGCGAAAAGGGCTACGAGGTGAAGGTGGGCAAATTCCCCTTCGCGGGTAACTCGAAGGCCACCATCCTGGGCAATCACGACGGCTTTGTGAAGGTCATTGCCGAGGCCAAATACGGCGAGATTCTCGGCGTTCACATCCTTGGTCCGCAGGCCACGGAGCTGATCGCCGAAGCGGTTGCGGTGCTGGAACTGGAAGGCACGGTCGAGGAGCTGATGTACACGATTCACGCCCACCCGACGCTGGCCGAGTCGCTGCTGGATGCCTATGGAGCTGTGGAGGGGATGGCCATCAACGCTTGAGCGGCGCGCGGAAATTCCTCCGCTTGCCGGAACTTTTTCCCGGCGGCCGTGTTTGAGTCGGATGACGGCTTCCGCGATTTCCCGTCTAATCAAGCTGAATGGGCGAACCGGAAGCAAGAGTTCAAGCGCAGGAGAATGACTATGATGAATCGGCCTCTGTTCAAGAGAATTCTTCCCCAAGCCCTGGCGTGGACGGCGTTGGCCGTCCTGTCCGGTGTTGGGTCGCTGGCTCAAGATAACTCATCCACTAAAGCCGCATATCCAGCGCCTGCACAGCCTAGTGCGGCTGTTCCCTCTCCAGAACCATCCCCAGCACAGGCGACAGCAGACCAGGCAACAACGCCCCGCACCGACGGCCAGATTGAGACCGATGTGGTGCACGCTCTGGACACATCCAAGGCGCTGAAGAACGATCTGATTACCGCGGCGACGATTCAAGGCGAGGTGACGCTCTCTGGAACCGTGTCGAGCGAAGCCTCCAGCGAACTGGCCGAGGCGATTGTGAACCATGTGCAGGGCGTGACCAAGGTGAACAACAACTTGATGGTCGGTGATCCTACGGCTTCGCCCAAGCCTGACGCGCAGGCGACGGCCGACAACCCGCCGGACGACGCTGGCGTTCCCGATCCCAACGAGACGCCTGCGCAGGCCCAGATGCGCGCCCAAATACGAGACCAGGTTCGTGCCGAAATCCAGGCCCAGCGGCAGGCGCAGCAGGCGGCCAAGGGACCGGTAACCCTCCCCGAAGGTACGCTGTTGCAGTTGCGGACAATCCAGCCGGTGAGCACCAAGAGGGCCAAGGACGGCACACCGGTTGATTTTGTCGTGATTCAGGATGTGACCTATGGCGGCGTGCTGGCGATTCCGCGCGGCGCGGCCGTTCACGGCGTGGTCAGCCAGGTCAAGAAGGCCGGCGATCTGAAGGGTGAGCCGGAGTTGGCGCTCAAGCTTACCTCGCTTGATCTGGGAGGACAAAATTACCTTGTTGCCTCCGACCAATTCATGGTCAAGGGGCCGGGCAAGGGTGGTCAAACGGCTGGCAATGTGGTCGGCGGCACGCTGATCGGCACCATGATCGGCTGCGCAGTCAGCCGCTGGGGCTGCCTGGTTGGCGCCGGAGCAGGCGCAGCAGCCGGCACGGCGGCTTCTGCGGCCACTCCGGGACCAAACGTCTGGATTCCCTCCGAAGCCCGTGTCGACTTCCGTCTGGATCAGCCTCTGACGGTTACGCCGGTGAGTCCGCAAGAAGCGGCCCGGCTGGCGCAGGGGCTTTATCCCGGCGGTCCCACGCTGTATCGGCGCGCCTACTATGATCCGTACGCCTATCCCCCGGTTTACTTCCGTCCCTATTACATGGTGGGCGGCTACTATTACTGGCGTTGATTACCGAGTTATCCTTGCGAAAGCATCGGGCGCTCCCTCCTCCAGAGCGCCCACATTTTTTTAGAGCAATCGCGGATGGAAGATTTTACAGATTAGGGGTATTTCCTTGACGCCACCGGCGCCGATGTGGACTATGCTTTGAAGGTAGTCCCCGAAGCCGTCGCCCACCTGCGCGCGATTTCGCCGGTCGCGGCGGGAACGGCGGGATAGAATACGGATGTGATGAGTTTCCACGCCTTGAAGGAAGCAGACCAATGCACGTCTCTAACCAACAATTCGGGGATGGATTTCTTTTAGTAATGGTCCTTCAGTTTTACGGCATTATCATTCTTGATTGCGCACAACAGAAAGGTAGAATTCTCAGTCGTCTTGGTAGAACTGCCGGTTTTTCATCCATTTGGCCTGGAAAAGACGGTCGATCATCCACTTCGATTTTATGCAGTGTATGGATCACGGCGGACCTTTTCCGGCATATCGTGTTTCACCATGATGCCCATAGCAATCCGCCTTTATCCTTGTCGGAAAAGGTTGCTATTGCAGCATTGTGTACAGTTATGTTTATTTTTTTGGTGTTTGCAATTCGATTTCAGTTGAGTCTGCGCGGACTGAATGATTTTCGCGTGTCGCGAGGCCGGTTATATAACGCAATCTCGAAGTTAGCAAAGAGAAGCGGGTTTTTCCGGTTGGAGGAAGCTCCTTTGTACGTGATACCCGTCACAGAATATTCAAAGATATGCGTTCGCGTTAGGAATGGGGTCGCATTGCCGCGTCAGTTTTTAGATTATCTAACTCGCGAAGAGATTAATGCTCTGGCGGCGCGGCAGCTGTGTTTGGAGTCGTTACGCCCTTATTTTCGGTCGTTTTGGATTCTGCTTGGATGTAATGTTGTGGTTGTCTCGATCGGACAGTGGCTCCAGCTTACTCCGCTCTTAGCTTTTCTCATATACTTGACACTTCTCGCTGGGGAGATGGTTGCATTTATCCGGTACTCGCCTGCTATCTTGCTTCAGGCTGATCTTAGCGCTATCAAATTGACGGGTAACGCGGAGGCTTTCTTTTCAGCGCTCGGCGAATTGTCTCGTTTCAACGACGTTCCACCATCGGAGCCAATACTTTTAGAGATTGGCCGCGTAACCCACGTTTCGCCAGAACGAATCAAGGAATTGCTTGCCGAGAACAAAACAATAGCAAATGATCATTATCCGACTGCCGGTTCTTACATGGAGACTGGCCTGTAAAATTAACGTAACGAGGCCATTTTCCCCATGCCCAAGCCCGAAACCATCGCCGTAGCCATGTCCGGAGGGGTGGACTCCTCGACCGTCGCGGCGATGCTCGCCCAAAGCACCTCCGGTGCGGGTGGCGGCACCTGCGGCGCGGATCATTCAGTTGTCGGGCTGACGTTGCAGCTTTGGGATCAGACGCGGCTGGCGGGCAAGCACGGCATTCCCGATGCGCCCAAAGCAGGCCGCTGCTGCTCGCTGGATGATGTTTACGACGCTCGCCGCGTCGCCGAGCATCTGGGCATTCCCTACTACGTCGTCAACCAGCAGGAGCGCTTCGAGGAGGCCGTCGTCCGGCCCTTTGTCGCCGAGTATCTGGCGGGGCGCACGCCCATCCCCTGCTCGCTCTGCAACAACCACCTCAAGTTCGACCAGCTCCTGAAGACCGCGCAGTCAATCGGCGCAAGCCTCATCGCCACCGGACATTATGCGGTGAACGAGTTCGACGAGCGGCGCGGGCGTTGGATTCTCAAGCGGCCTGCTGACTTGGCAAAGGATCAGACCTACTTCCTCTTCGGCCTGACGCAGGAGCAGCTTGCCGCCACTCTCTTTCCGCTCGGCCGCATGACCAAGCCGGAGGTGCGCGAAGTGGCGCGGCAGCACGGCCTTGCTCTGGCCGAAAAGCCCGACTCGCAGGAGATTCGCTTCATCCCCGGCGGCGACTACAAGCAGTTCCTTACCGCTTATTTGGAGGAACAAGGCGAGCGGCTGCCGGAGACCGCCGGCGAGCTGACGGACTCCAGCGGCGCGGTGCTGGGCCGCCACGAGGGCATCTTCAACTTTACGGTCGGCCAGCGCAAAGGGCTGGGCGTCAGCTCGCCGACGCCGCTGTACGTGCTGCAGATCGACCCGGCCACGCATCGCGTCACCGTTGGGGCGGACGAGGAGCTGGCGACGCAAACTCTGCGCGCCCGCAATCTGAACTGGATTTCCATCCCCGCGCTGACCGAGCCGATGCGCGTGCGAATCAAGATCCGCCACCGGCACGAGCCTGCCTGGGCGACGCTGGAACCGGCTGGAACGGAAGAGGTTCTGGCCACCTTCGACGACCCGCAGCGGGCTGTTACGCCGGGGCAGTCAGCGGTCTTTTATGACGGGGATGAGGTGGTGGGCGGGGGATGGATTGTGTAGTTTATCTTTAGGAAATCCGGCTGGGTTTTTGGATTCCCAGGTCCGAAAATCCGGACCTGGGGCACCCAAGTTTGATGGTTGAACCAGTTTCGATTACTCCGGCAACAGCAGTTTGCCCTTGACATCAAAGCTCTGCTGGAGTGTCTGAGTGGCCGTGTGGGGCTGGCCGCCGCCGACCGAAAGAATGTACTGGCCCTCGGCGACAATTGGCTCGCCCGCTTCGGTGACCATGCTCAAATCGCGCGGTTGAAGCTCGAAGCGCAGCTTCTGACTTGTTCCCGCCTCCAGATGAACCCGCTGGAAGCCGCGCAGCGCCCGCAGCGGCGCGCCCGGAAGCTTGGGAAATTCAAGGTAAAGCTGGGCAACCTCGTCGCCGGCGAGTTTGCCAGTGTTGGTGACGGTGACCTCGGCCACAACGGGACTGCCCGCCGCCACTGCTGCCGGAACGGTCAATCCGCCGTAACTGAAGCTGGTGTAGCTCAAGCCGTAGCCGAAGGGATAGAGCGGCTCACCCTGGAAGTAGCGATAGGTGCGGCCTTTCATTGCGTAATCCTCAAAGGGCGGCAACTGATCGACGCTCTTGTAGAAGGTGACCGGCAGGCGTCCGGCGGGGTTGTTCTTGCCGCTGAGCGTCTCGGCTACTGCCGCGCCGCCCTCTTCGCCCGGATACCAGGCTTCCAGAATGGCGTCGGCATGGGCCTGCGCCCAGTTGACGCCCAGCGCGCTGCCGTTGGTCAGCACCACCACCAGCGGCTTGCCGGTTGCGCTCAGCGCCTCGATCAGCTCCTCTTCCGGCTTGGGTAGTTCAATCGAGGTGCGGTCGCCGCCCTTGAAGCCTTCTTCGTGGACGGGCATCTCCTCGCCTTCCAGCTCGCTGGTGATGCCCACCACGGCGACCACCACATCCGCGTTTTTGGCGGCGGCAATGGCTTCGGAGCTGGGCTTGAGATCGACCTTCTTCCACACCAGCCGCAAAGCAAGCTGATGCAACTTGGTAGCGCCGTAGTTGGCCTCCAGCTTGACCGGCTTGCCCGCTTCCAGATGAACCTTGGTCAGCTTGCTCTCGATCCCATTGGTGTCATACGAAGTCGAAGCCGTGTTGCCATCGATGGAGAGATTGAAGCCGCCGTCGCCTTCCAGCCCGAGGTAATACTCGCCTGTTGCCTGCGGCGTCAGCATTGCCTCCCAGCGCACGCCGAGCGGCCGGACGCCGACTACCTGCGCGGGAAGCGTCTCCGGCGTCAGATTGATATTCGGCTCGACGCGGCTGGCCAATACCTCAGGCTTCTTGGCGTCCGGACCCCAGTCCATTTGCATAAGGCTATACGAAGCCTTCACACCCGGCTTGCCGTCGCTGCTCAATAGCGCCGCGGGAACCGGATCGGCACTCTTGCTCAGGAACTGCGTGCCTTCCAGGTATTGGATGCTGGCGCCTGGAAATTCTTTCTTCATGCCTTCCAAGATCGAGACCGTGTGCGTGGGTGTGCCGTTGTAGTTGCCCAGCAATACATGGGTCTGCTCAGCCAGTGGTCCCACCAGGGCGATCTTGATGCCCGCATTCTTCAGTGGCAGCACGCCGTCATTCTTCAGCAGCACCATCGCCTCATCGGCGACTTTGCGGGCCATGGCGCGATGTGCCGCGCTATCCAGCAGCTTCTCGTCGATCTTGGTGTAGGGCACCATCTCCGGCGGATCAAACATTCCCAGCTTGATGCGCGCCGTAAACAGACGCGTTACCGCCGTGTCGATCTCGCTCTCCTTGAGGAAGCCCTGCTTCACCGCGTCCAGATAGGCCTTGTAATCGTGGTCGTCCTTGACGGCTGTGACCCAATCGACGCACTCATTATCCATGCCGCGTTGCAGGCTGATGGCCGAGGCCTCCGGCTGCGTGGGTTTGAAGTGATGGCCGTGAAAGATGTCGATGACCGCGCCGCAGTCCGAGACCACATAGCCCTGAAAGCCCCACTTGCCGCGCAACTGATCTTGCAGCAGAAACTCGTTGGCGCAGGCGGGTTCCCCGTTGACGTCGTTGTAGGCGCACATCACCGAGCCGGCTTTGCCTTCGGTCACGGCGGCGCGGAAGGCCGGCAGATACGTATCCAGTTCGTCGTGCTTGCTCACCGCCACGTCAACCGTGTGGCGCGTCGGCTCCGGTCCGCTGTGCACGGCAAAGTGCTTGGGGGTCGAAATGGTGCGGTAATAGCGCGGATCGTCGCCCTGCATCCCTGTGACAAAGGCCACGGCCATGCGCCCGGTCAGAAAGGGATCTTCGCCATAGGTCTCCTGCCCGCGTCCCCAGCGCGGATCGCGGAAGATATTGATGTTGGGCGCCCAGAAGTCCAATCCTTCGAAGATGTTTGCGTGGCCGCCATTGCGGCGCACGGCCTGGGCATTCTTGATACGCCCTTCCGTGCTGATCACCTCGGCCATCTTGTGAATCGCCGCTGGATCGAAGGTTGCCGCCAGGCCAACCGGCTCGGGAAACTCCGTCGTCCCGTAGGTCAACACACCATGCAATGACTCGCTCCACCAGTCATACGCAGGTACATTCAGCCGGGGAATCGCCCGCGACTGATTCACCAACTGGCTAGCCTTCTCCGGGAGCGTCAACCGGCCAACCAAGTCCGCCGCGCGTTTCTCAGCCGGCAAGCTGGTGTCCAAATATGCGGGCTTGGGAGCATCCTGCGCCCCGGCCGTACCCATCGCCGCGCAACACGCCAGCGCCGCAGCCATCAACTTCAATCCAAAATACTTCATCGGTTTCCTCATTCAGGGATCAGAGAACAGGAGTCAGGGCTAAGGGATCAGAAAATCCCCATACAGTCCCAGCCTATTCCTAGACGTACCAGCCTACTCTACGGTTTCCAACGCTAAGGCGCGCGATAGAAACTGTCAAGCGCGGTTCGGGACGGAGAAAGCTTTCCATGAATTTAAGTCTTATCGGTGTCAATTGAGGGCGTTTCTGATCCATGATCCCTGATCCCTGTTCCCAGCTCTAAAAACGATTGCAGAATCAGCGTAGCCGCCACCTGATCCACCACGCGGCGATGTTCATGCCGCGCGTGTCCGGCCTCATAGAGAATCTGGTGCGCCTCGCGCGTGGTCAGCCGCTCATCCCACAAATGGATCGGCAATCCGGTCAGCGCACCCAGCTCGTCGGCAAAGGCCTGTGTCTTCACTGCCTGGGGACTCACCTCGCCGGAGAGATGCCACAGGATTGCCCACGACAATCCCGACCACCCCAAAGCGCCGGCAGAGCCGCCCGAGTGAGCGCAAATCCTCGCGCTGGTTGTGCCTTCGCTCCAGCGTCAGCACCGGCTGCGCTGTCAGCCCCAACTCGTCGGAGACCGCCACGCCAATGCGCCGGTTGCCCACGTCCAGGCCGAGATAGCGGGGATGAGAATCGGTTTCCAGCTTCCATCTCCCTATTAATAACTTACATCTCTTCGCCTCTATGTCACGAACTGAATAAGCCACAGAAAAATGGAGCGCCGGCCTCCTGGCCGGCTGTCGCGCAGACATCCCGGTCCACGCGTGTCTTTTTCAAGGGAACCTCTGAAGAAGTTGATGTTTTGAAAGGATACGGCTTCACAGGCTGCGGAACCAGTCGAAAGTGAATGCAGCCCGTGTCAGGGCACGATTTTGCAGGCTGCGAAAAACTCGACAATAGGCCTGTTTTGTAACAGGGTACGACTTCAGTCGTGCCGCAAAGGTCCAAAAAACGCAGGGCTTTAGCCCCTGCGGAAAATCTTCATCTACAAATACTCTGTCATCCTGAGCGACCGAAGCGAAGCGCAGGGAGTCGAAGGACCTGCGGCTCTAGGGTAAAGAATGCAAAGAACGAAAGAAACCCGACACAAGCTTCGTCGCCCCTCAGCCCCGCCTACTTCTTGAACCGATCCGCCACCGCCGCCGCCAAAACCGTCGCCTGAATCCATCCCCAAACAATCAGCGCCCAGCGGAACCAAACCAGAAATCCATAGCTGTTGAACCACTTCAGTCCGTCCATCCAGCCAATCTGCGGAAACCACGCCCGCGGCTGGTGTTGAAGGTCTGGCATCCACCGCTCGTCCATCCCCAGCTTCACCAGCGGCACGGCATTCTCCAGTGTATAGATGAATGGCTGAAAGGATGTGTAATGAAGCGAAACTGGCTTGTTCGATTCGTCGGGATTTCTTGGTTTCCCCTTCGTGCTTTCTTCATAGGTTGAAATCATATTGGGTTGCGTTCTTATCGTCTCGATCATCGCCCCACTGCGAATTGCCCCGGCAAAAACCAGCGTTCCCAGCGTAAGTGTGACAAGAATCGACCAGCCGATGCGCAAAGGATTCTCCTCCAGCATGGCGAAGGCCTTATGCCAGGTTGTGAGGGGAATGCTAATCGGCGATTTCTCGGACCAAAGAAAAGCTGCTCTGTTCCACAACCAGATGATTCGACACCAGAGTCTGCTTTTGCCAATGTATTTTTTTATGCGGCGAATGATCCTTTTAACCCAAAATATGGATTTCGCGAACTGCCGGTGTATTCTAAGTTTTCTGTAAATCCAGCGCCGGGCTTCCAAGCTCTTCTCCTTCGCCTGCAACCACCGGAAGCGCCGCAGAACGTACTTGGCCCCTTTGCGGTCGCCCTTCTTTTCCAACAACTCCCGAAGCTGCATCCACGGCTGCGGCTCGGTACAGCAATCACGTTTCTGAAGCATGATCCAAGCAATCCGTTCCTTGGCAACCAACGGAAGTTCGGGCGCGTGCTTTTTAGCCTTAATGTCTTCTTCCGATAAAGGCTCATGGAGGGTCAGTTCCTCATAGACCAGTCCATCCAGATTCAGCATTCCCTGATCCGGCCAACTCTCTTTGTCGTCGCGCAGGTTCTTCACCTTTGCGCCCGCCAGATAGAGTTCCTTCGCCTCGGATTTCTCAATCTTCTGCCAGATCAGATCACCCTTGATAACAGTGTTGTGGCAGTCAACTTCAGCAACCTTCGCTACTCGGATCACCAGGTTTCCGCCAATCTCCGCGCCCGACATGTGAATCTCGCCCTCGGACTTGAAGTTATGGATCAGAAAGACGCCGCCGCCGATCTTCGCCCCGTCCGCGCTAAGCGCATCGCCCGTGGCCTTCAATTTTGCGCCCCTGCAGGTCAGTTGCCCCGTAATCTCCGCGCCCAGCAGGTTTATCGTGCCCTCGGACTCGAAGCTGTCGTCCAGGAAGACGTTGTCGCCGATCTTTGCGCCGTCCGCAAAGAGTGCATTACCCGTGGCCTTCAGCTTTGCGCCGGAGCAGTCGAGTTCGCCCTTAATCTCCGCGCCCGGCAGGCTAATCTCGCCCTTGGATTGAATTCTCAGCAGAAAGAGCGGGCCGTGGATAATAACCCGATCTGCCCGAATACCCTCAGCCAGTGAAGAATCAAAAATAAAGATACCTTGTGTCTCCGCTGACAGGAGATTGATCTCCCCCTGAAACTCGCAGCGTCGAAAATCGAGCGCCGGTTTGACATGACAATGAAAGAGGTCGAGCTTGCCAGGAATGGTCGCGCCGTAGACGCGCAGCCCATGAGGATCAATGAGTGTCGCAGCCTCCGGATCAGAGGCCAGCCAGCGCAGAAACTCCGCCCGAACCACAGGCCTCGGGGCATTCTCGTCAGGCTCAGGCAGTTCTTCAGAGCTAGCCGAATCGCGCAGCACTCTCAACTCGGCCTTTTTGAGCACGGGTGCAAAGTGTTTCCTGGCCAATTCAATAAGTTTTTCTTCGCGAATCTTGTCGATCAGGGGCATAAGGGGGCTTTTGCCTTTCCACGGGGCGTTGACCGTTACTTTACACCATAATCTGCCGTATCTCCCATCCATTCGCGCACTTTGCGCAGGGCAGGAATCCAAGAATCCAATGCGAGCGGATAGCGAGCATCAGGCCCAACCGCAGGTGGTGCAGATAATTAAACTCGGAGAGCGCAGAATATCTATAGGCGGATTCCATTCCAGAGGTTTGGAAAGCTTCCAAGGGAGAGCAAGTATACCCCCCCGGGGGGTCATACTCTTTTTGTTCGCCTTTTTTAGACAATTTACGAACGGATTGCAGCCGGTATTTCCCTTCCTTGAGCGTGAAATATAGTGGCTCTTGGCCGTTTATTCGCACCATATCACGTCTTATCGATCGTCTTTTTCATCCATGGATCAGGCTTCTGGATCGGCTCCCAATCCTGGATCTCGGTCTTTCGCGTCTCCAGACCGGTACAATCAAAGGAGGAGTTCCTCACGGGATTCACCGTTTTTTCACCGCGGAAGGGTTGACAGCAACGCATGGCGCGCCGAGGACAGACAAGAAGAAGGAAGAGTTCCGGCGCTGCGGGAGTCTTGCGGCTGCTCTTCTTCGTCCTGTTGATAGCGGCGGGCGCGGCGGCATGGCTGGTCTTTACGCCGTTTGGGCCGTCGAGCGAGAACTTTGTCGAGCTGGAGAAGGGTTCTTCCACGCTGCAAATGGGCCGGCAACTGGAGGCCGCAGGCGTGGTGCGCAGCCAGTTTGCCTTCGATCTGGTGCGCTGGTGGAAGCGCGGATCGCTCAAGGCGGGCGAGTATCGCTTCGACCATCCGGCGCCGGTGACCGAGGTCTATGCGCGGATTAACCGTGGCGATGTCTATACGCGGACGGTGGTGATTCCGGAGGGTTCCAGCCTCTTTGAGATTGCCGCGCGATTGGAGCAGGCGGGTTTTGGCACACGGCAGAGTTTTCTGGAGGGCGCTGCAAGGCAGACGAGTCTGGTGACCGATCTGGACCCTCAGGCGACGAGCTTGGAGGGCTACCTTTTTCCAGATACGTATCACTTTGCGCGCAAGTTTACTCCGGCGCAGATCTGCTCGGCGATGGTGAGGCGCTTCAGAACCATGGCTGGGCAGTTGGGATTGAAAGGGAATGTGCATCGCGTGGTGACCATGGCTTCGCTGGTGGAACGGGAGACGGCGGTGGATGCGGAGCGACCGCTGGTGGCCGGCGTCTTTGAAAACCGGCTGGCGCGCAAGATGCCGCTAATGACCGATCCTTCGGTGATTTATGGCTTGGAGCTGGACGGCCGCTGGCGGGGCGCGATTTATGCCAGCGACCTGAAGCTCGACACACCGTATAACACTTACTTGCACATTGGCCTGCCGCCGGGCCCGGTGGCCAATCCCGGATTGCGTTCGTTGCGCGCGGCGATGGAGCCGACCAAGAGCAACTATCTTTATTTCGTAGCCGCCGGAGCAGATCCGCAAGGGCGCTCAAGGTTTGCCAGCAGCATTGAAGAGCACGCGAAGAACGTGGCCGATTACCGGCACGCCGTGAAGAAGGCGGGTGGCCGGTGAAAGTACGCTGTTGCCTTATCACCGTTGCCGCTCTTGCGTGCGCGCTGTTTCTTTCCGGCTGCTCATTGAGGATCGTTACGCGCAAGCTGCCCGTGCCCAAGGCGCCGTCGATTGAGCAGACGGTGACTCCCGAGGCGCTGGTGGAAAAGCTCAATCAGCGTTGGGCGGCACTCGGCAGCCTGAATGCCAGCGTCGAGATCTCGGCCAGCGTGTTGAAGACCAAGGAAGGTACGGCCAAGGATTATCCCACCATCCGCGGGATCATCCTGATGCTCAAGCCGGAGATGCTGCGGGTTTACGGGCGGGTTCCGGTGCTGGGCACGCGGTTCTTTGACATGGTAGGCGATGGCAGCAACTTCACCCTTTGGATTCCCTCCTCGAATACGGCCTTCAAGGGCTCCGAAGCGCTTACCAAAAAGTCCTCCAACCCATTATTGAACCTGCGTCCCGGCTTCTTCCGCGATGCGCTGGTGGTGCGCGGGCTTGAAAAAGGGGACGAGTACATGGTGACCGCCGATACCGTCACGGTGGAGGATGCGCTCCGCAAGCACCTCTACTCCGTTCCGGAGTACAAGCTGACCATCATGCGCCGCAGGGCGGGCAGTCCGCTCCTGACGCCGGTGCGAGTGATTACCTTCCATCGCGATGATCTGCTGCCCTATGCACAGGATTTATATGACGCCGACGGCAACCTGGAGACGCAGGTCACTTATTCGAATTACCAGGATTCTGGAAGCACCAAATATCCTGCCACGGTTTCAATCCAGCGCCCGATGGATGAGTTTGGAGCTGTTCTCACCGTGGACGAAGTGACGGAGAATCCTCAGAGTCCTCCGTTGACCAGCGATTCGTTCGAGTTAAAAATCGCCGAGGGGACCAAAATTCAACACCTGGAATAGTATATGGAGTAGCGCGCGCTGTGCTACCATCCCGGAAAGCGCCTAACACTGCCTTTCTGGGGAGCCTACGATGGAAAGCAACCTCCGCCCGCTTACGCTCGGTGAGATTCTGGACCGCACCGCGCAGCTTTACCGCACCAACTTCCTGTTGTTTGCCGGGATTGCAGCCGTCTATTCAGGTTTTGGCCTGTTGCTGAATCTGTTCATCCTTGTGCCTGTCACGCGGATGAATGTGCAGCCCGTACCGGACGGGTCGCAACTTCTGGCGCTTTTTGCCGCCACAGGTGTGGTTTTATTCCTCCTATTTATTGTCTTCGGCGCGACGGTTGCCGCAACCACGCGCGCCGTGGCCTGGCTCCATCTGAGCGAACCAGCTACCATCCGCAGCGCATATACCAGCACTCTGCCCCGCCTGGGACGCTACCTATGGCTGAAAACGATCACTACATTCATGATTTTTCTGGCTGCGATTGCGGCAGGGATTGTTTTAGGAATCCCCGCCGGGATTCTTGGCTTTTTATTAAGTTCCAGCGCCGCTCCCGGAACCATTTTCATCGTTTTGATGGTTCTTCTGATCTATGCCTGCATTGGGGTCGTGACGTGTTGGGTGGCGCTCCGCTACTCTTTAGCTATTCCGGCCTCAGTTATGGAAAACCTCAAAGCTCGCAAAGCGATACGCCGCAGCATCGAGTTGAGCAAGGGTTCCAGAGGGCGCATCTTCGTGCTGTGGCTCCTGGTAGGATTCATTTGGATTGGCTTGTTCTCACTAGCCAATGGCTTTTTCCTCATATACCCCTTGATGCATCATCAGGTTTTACCGATCGGCTTCAGCGTTCTTCAGCAAATCCTCGACGCATTCGTGAATACCTTTGTCGTTCCCATTCCGGCCATTGGAGCTACTCTCTTCTATTACGACCAGCGCATTCGCAAGGAAGGCTATGACATCGAGTGGATGATGCAGGCTGCCGGGCTGACCGTGCCTGCGCCCGCCGCGGAGCAGCCGGCAGCCGCTGTTGAACTGCCTGTCCTCGCCGAGCCGCTTTCTGGCCCCGAACTGCTTGTCGCCGTTGAGCCGCCTGATGCGGTTGGGGCGACGCCAAACAAGCCGGAACAGCCGATTCCGACCGAGCCAGAGGCCGCGCATGAGTGAGCCGCTGCGCCCGCAATCTCTGGGCGAAATCCTGGATCGGACCGTGCAGCTCTACCGCTCACGCTTTTTGGTCTTTCTAGGCATCTCGCTGGCGCCGGCCGCGGCGGCGCTGGTGCTGGCCTTCGCGGTGGGCTTGGTGGCCGCGTGGTGGAGTTGGTTCGGCGCGCGTTCCATATCTGTGGAGGCGGGATACGTTCTGCTGGCACTCTTTTGGCTGGCCGTTACACTGTTGGCGCTGCCACTGTTGCTGGGTGCGGGGGCGCTCTCTGAGGCGGCGATGAGCCACGCCGTCTCCCGCGTTTTTCTGGGAGAGGCAACTCCCGATGAACCGATGACCATACGCGGCGCATACAAGAGCGTCTGGCGGCGGGGTTGGCGTTCCGTTGGACTCTATCTTTTGCAAGCGCTTATCATCGGCGTCGCTCCCTGGATCGCCTGGACCGTGCTGGTTTTCGTCTTCGCTTTTGCCGCGACGGCAGCGGCGAAGGCAGGCATGGGGAATACGGATTCTGGTGCTGTAGTCGCCGTGGCCATGCTCGTATTGATGGGCCTCCTGGCAGCTTATGTGATCTGGATGCTGGTGCAGCTTTCGCTGGCCTTTCCCGCCTCGGTCGCCGAGCAGATCGGCGCGGGCCGCGCGCTCAAGCGGTCGTGGGGACTGGTCAAGGGAAGCAAGGGCCGCATCTTCCTGCTCTATCTGCTGGCGGCGGTTCTCAGTTGGGTGCTGCTGATTGGCTTCACGATCACGCTGGCGATCATTCTTCAGCTTATCCCCGCCTTACATCACTCTCGCCACGGGAATACCGAGAATGCGATTCTTGGCTGGGGCTTCTTGGCCTCTGCGGTGGTGATTCAAATGCTGATCAAGCCCATCCTCGGCATCGCAAAGGTGCTCTTTTACTACGACCAGCGCATCCGGCAGGAGGGCTTCGACATTGAGTGGATGATGCAGAAGGCGGGCTTGACGCCTGTTGCCGCGCCTGTGCCTAATACAGCGACCTGGATGGCCGCTGCGCCGCGCAAAGAGCAACTGGCCGAGGCTGAAACGCCTCCATCTGGAGAAACCGTATGAACACGAATCTGCGACCCATGAACCTGGGCGAAATCCTTGACCGAACCTTTCAGATTTATCGAAAGAAGTTTCTGAATTTTATTGGAATTGCAGCCATTCCATCGTTTATGATGATATTCATAGAAACTATAAATCGTGTTTGGTGGGGATTGGTGCCGTTCCGATTTGATGGTGATATTTACCTTTTCTCTATACAGTGGACGACTTACTTAGCGGCTCTTTATCAATTTGCCTTATTCCTTCATTTACTGTTTTGGCCAGCTTCGGTTTGCTTGACCTCTCGGCTTTATTGTGGTGAAAGGTCAAATTTCACTGCATGGGCCTTCCGGGGAAATGCTTCCTGGCGCAGTTGGCTCTGGACCGCGACTGCAAATTGGGGAGTTATCTTATTTGTGCTTGAATTAATATTTTTTGGTTTATTTCTAAGTTTTTACTTCTTTTGGACTGAAGTTATAAAGATAAATGAGTCAACGGAAGAATGGTTGATGCCTGATGTAATCGTTATTCTTTTTTTAATGGGATTGGTGACTTTTTGTTGGATAAGTTCTGCATTTTTTTCAGCTATTCCAGTCAAGACTGTGGAAGGTCTCAAGATCGGAAAAGCCTTGCGTCGAAGTTGGACTCTGTCAAAAGGAGGCCGTTGGAAGATATTTTCAATTCGATTTATCTTTTGGCTTTTTGCCTGTCTAATGAATTTTTCATTGGTGGCGCTTTTTGTTTGGGTATTTCGATGGACGGTAATCAGTTTTCATTTGTGGCTGCATTTTTATCGAAATATTCAAATTGGAATCGTTTCTCTAATTGCATTTTTCGTATCAATCCTCTTTTCGCCGATCTTCCCCATAGCCCTCACCCTCATCTACTATGATCAACGCATACGATTGGAAGGGTACGATATCGAGAGAATGATGGAATCCGCTGGAATGATCGCGCCAGAGCCGGGAGCCGCAGCGGAACCGATTTCCACCGCACAAGAAGTCAACGCAACGCAAGAAGGAGAATGAGCCATGAACGCACCGATTCAGCCCGCTATGCCCTATCCGATGACCTTCGGCCAGATTCTCGACCGCATCTACCGGCTGATGCGCTCGCAGTTCAAACTCTTCCTCAGCATCGCTTCGCTTCCGATGGCCGCATTCATTCTGCTCTACGCATTGTTCTTTGCGATCATCTTCATCCCAATTATTTCTCATATGCCTGCACAACCTGATCTCAGCGAAATCTTTAAGATATTCCCCATGGCATTTCTCATCCTGACTCCATTGTTTTTGGCAGTCTTTTCCTTCTACCTGACGGCATCGATCCACGCGGCGCTGCAAGCCCATCAGGGTGTTTCGGTCACCTTCCGCGAATCCTATCAAGTGGCATGGCAGGGCTTCGGACGATCCTTCTGGCTGCTGACGCTCTGTTATCTGATTGCCTTTCTTCCCATGCTGCTGATTGAGTTGCCGCTATTTGCCTGCATGAAGCTGATCGCCGTGCAGGATGCAGCACCCGCGCCGGCCCTCTTTTTTCTTCTGCCGCTGGGGATACTTCTGTTGTTTGCCGCAATGGTCTATGGCTTGATTATTGCGATGCGACTCTCGCTGGCCTTTCCCGCATCGCTGGCCGAGGGGCTGACCGCGCGAGAGGCCATTCGGCGCAGCGGCCAGTTGACCAAGGGCGCAAAGGGCCGCATCTTCCTGGTCTTGCTGGTGATCTATGCCCTTGGTTATGCGGCGGAGATGGCTGGTTTCTTGGTGCTGGCGGCGATCATCGGCGTGGGTGCTCTGATCATGATGGCATTCCATGTGACATTGCTCTCGGTTGCGGGCATTGCCGGAGTTGTTCTGGGGGTGCTGTGCATCTTGGCATTCTTGTTTCTATGGATAGCGTTGTTCTGGGCCGCATTCTCGACCGCTTTCGCCGTTCTCTATCATGATCAGAGGCTCCGCAAGGAAGGTCCGCCAACCGCGCCGGCGGGCTCTGAGGTGAGTCAAGCTTGATCGTTCGTCCTCAACTCGCGCATCTGGCGTCGGCTGTGGCTCTGGCCGCACTCTTCGCCGCGCTGCCGGCTTGCGCGGATGCTCCCGTCGCTTCCTCCGAGGCCAACGCGCACCTGGCGACGCTAGCCGAGTACCGCCAGCACCTGGTCGAGTTGAAGGCCGTGGTGGCTGCCTGCGCCAAGGCGCGCGACGCCCAGAGCTGCGACGCGGAGCTCGCCGGGCAGGACGACCGTGTGCCGCTCGGCAATGCACTGAATGCGGAGCGGCGGGTGGTGAGTTATGAGTGGCTGCGCGCGCTGCTGGATCAGGGGCAAGAGAAGGATGCAGTCAAAGTTGAAGTCAAGGATAAGTCGCCCGCCAAGCCAGCTGAACAAACCCAAGACAAGCAAGTCATTGGACTCAAACCGTCCGCGCCGGAAGAGCCCGCGCTGCCGCCCAAGCCAACCACCAGCGAGCTTTTGCAGGCGGCGGAGGCTCGTCTGACGCAGGAGATTGCCCAAGCGGACGCCGCCGCTGGATCTCCGCCCGCCGCTGCCACCGATCACTCTCAAGAGCGCGTGAGCTTGAAGCAGGTGCTCTCCGGCCATGACTTCCGCAACTTGGAGCCGCACGGCAAGAAAGATTGGTTCCTGGAAAAGCTGGGCGCGTGGCTCGACCGTCTCTTCAGTCGGATCGGCAGTGTGCATACAAACTCGGCCTGGGTTGGCCGGGCGATCACCTGGGGCTTTGTTTTGATTGCGTGTGTTGTGCTGGTGTGGAGGCTGGTGGTGCTGGAGCGGCGCTGGCGCATGGAGATGGTTCCGGAGAGCCTGGTTCCGGCCTCGGGAGCCGCATCGGCGCGCGACTGGCAGCTTTGGCTGACCGATGCTCGAAGCGCCGCCGCGGCAGGGCAGTGGCGCGAGGCGATTCACTTTGTCTATTGGGCGGCGATCTCGCGGCTTGAGTCCAAGCGGCTGTGGCCGGCCGACCTGGCGCGCACGCCGCGCGAGTACCTGGCGCTGGTGGCCGCCGACGATACGCGCAAGCCCGGCCTCACCAAGCTGACCCGCAGCTTTGAGAGCGTCTGGTACGGCGGCCGCGCGGCAGGCGAAAGCGACTATCTGCAAGCCGAGCAGCAGGCTGAGGGGCTGATCTCCGGTGGTAGCGAATCCCACCGTAGCCGCAAAGACAAGGACGCGGCGAGGGTGGGGCACCCAACGGCGAAGACGGACGCACCGGAAGGCGGTGTGCGATGAACTTTCTCTCCTCGCTCGACGCCAAGGACCGCAAGCTGTTGCTCTGGTGCCTGGGGATTGCGCTCGTGCTGGCCGTGGCCATCGGCTTCCTGATGCCTGACAGCAACGACAATGATAATCCGCTGCCCTCCAGCTATCTGGCTGGAAAGCACGGTGCGCGTGCCGCTTACGAGACACTGCTTCGTTCCGGTTACCTTATCGAACGCTGGGAGCGGCCACTGAACGAACTGGCCCCGACTGCAGGGCCGGAGACGGTGGTTATTCTTGCCGAGCCTTTCACTCGCGAACCGGAGCAGATGAAGGCGATTCGCAAGATTGTCGAGCGCGGCGGACGCGTGCTGGCCACTGGTTATACAGGCGGTGCCATCCTGCCCGCCGAGTCCGTGGACAACCCAAAAAACTTCAACCTCGCCGCCTGCAAGCTGGAGCCGGAGGGTCTGGATGCGCTGGCCGGAACGGGCGAAGTCTGGATGGCACCCAAGGCCACATGGGCCGTCGGCAACCCCGCCGCGCGCGTCCAGTACAGTTGCGCCGGCAATCCCGCAGTGGTGGAGTACGACTGGGGCAAGGGCCACATCGTCTGGTGGGCGGGCTCGACGCCGCTGGAAAATGGCTCGATCAGCCGCGCCGCGAATCTGGACCTGCTGCTGAATTCGCTTGGCCCCCGCGCCGGCCACCGTTTCTATTGGGATGAGTCGCAGCACGGGGAAGTGCGCTCGGTCTTCAGTTACGCAAGAGGGCCATCGTGGCCGCTGTTGTGGTTCGGCCTGTTGGGGATGGCAGTGCTGATCGTCTTCAGTTTCAGCCGGCGCAGCGGGCCATTGCGCGATCTTCCGCCTCCTGTGCGGGCCACGCCCATCGAATTTCTGGAGGCGCTGGGTGGCCTTTACCGCAACGCCGGAGCTGCTTCCACGGCCGTCTCGATTGCCTTCGAGCGCTTCCGCCGTCACGCTCTCCGCCTCTGTGGGCAACGGCCCAGCAAGATGCGCGCGGAGGAGCTGGCCGCCATCATTCGCCACCGCTTTCCGCAGATCGACGCCAGTGTGGAAGCCGATCTGGAAGCTTGCGAAGAGGCTGGCTGGTCTCAATCCGCGACCCCGAAAGAGGCCCTCAAGCTGATTCAGACGCTGCATGGGCATTTTACGCAATTGAGAGAAGCGGCACGGCCGGGCAGCACGACCGGCAGCCAGGCGGCACAATCTGAGAAGATTCAATCCTAAGAGCAGGAAAGGGTTTTATGAGCGAGGAAAACAACCTGGAATTCGACCAAACCACTGAGCGCTTGCGCGCCACCAGCCAACTGATTGCCCACTCCCGCGCCGAGTTGGGCCGGGTGATCTCCGGCCAGAATGAGGCCATCGAGGAGGTGCTGATCGCCGTTCTCTGCCAGGGCCATGCGCTGCTGGAGGGCGTGCCGGGGATTGCCAAGACGCTGATGGTGAAGGCGCTGGGGCGGCTGCTGGGCCTAGGCTTTCAGCGCGTGCAGGCCACGCCGGACCTGATGCCCGCCGACATTCTGGGCACCACCATTCTGCGGCCCGGCTCTGGCGATTTTGCCTTCCACGCCGGGCCGGTCTTCACTGATCTGCTCTTGGTGGACGAGATCAACCGCATGCCTCCGCGCACCCAGGCTGCACTGCTGGAATGCATGGAAGAGCGCCAGGTGACCACCGACGGCACACGCCGCCCGCTGCCCGCCTGGTTCACCGTCTTCGCTACGCAGAATCCAGTGGACTTCGAGGGAACCTATCCTCTGCCCGAAGCGCAACTGGACCGCTTCCTGCTGAAGATTCGCTTGGGCTACCCCGGCGAGGCCGACGAGCGGCAGATTCTGGAGCGCCACCACGCAGGCTCCGGCGCGGGGTTATTGGAAGACGCGGCGATTGCGCCGATTCCGGCGGGATTGCTGGCCGCCGCCAGCAATGAAGTGCGCGCCATCCGCATTGAGCCGGAGCTGTACGCCTACATTCTCTCGCTGGCCCGGCGCACCCGCGAGTGGCCTACGCTGCTACTGGGCGCAAGCCCCCGCGCGGCGTTGAGTTTGATGCGCGTGGCCCAGGCGGCGGCGGCGTTTGATGGCCGCGACTACCTGCTGCCCGACGACGTCAAGCGCGCCGTCCAGCCGGTGCTGCGCCATCGCGTGATGCTTAAGCCGGAAGCGGAACTGGAAGGCTTCGACGCAGACCGCGTGCTGGCCGATGTGGTCGCAGCCGTGCCGGTACCGAGGCAATGATCTCGCCCAGCCTCCATCCCGACCAGGTGAGCGCCGTTTGTGAGCGGCGGCGGCGTTGGCCCTTCGCGCTGACGCCGCGGGCAATCGGCCTGTTGCTCGTGGGCTTTGCCTGGCTGATTCCGGGCTTTTGGGACGGGCGGCTGGCCTGGGCGATGCTGGCTTGGGACGCTTTGGTTTTGCTGGCTGCGCTGCTTGACGGTCTGCGACTGCCTGCTCCCGCGCGGCTGACCGCGACGCGCTCCTGGTCCAACGCTCCGGCGCTCGACAGCGAAACCGAGATCGAACTGACCGTCGAAAATCATGGGCGAATGATTCTCGATTGCCGCCTGGTGGATGATTTGCCGCCCGCGCTGGTTGCCGAACCGAAGACGCACAGGCTGACTGCCTTTCCTAGCATTCCTGCCCGCCTGCGATCCCGCATTCAGCCCAAGGAGCGTGGCGACTGGGCGACGGGCTGGTTCTATCTCCGCTACCGTTCCGGGCTGGGCCTCGTGGAGCGCTGGGCACGCGCACCGCTCACCCAAACCGTTCGCGTCTATCCGGCGTTGCGCACCGGCGAGGAGCAACAGATCTTTCTCGCCCGCAGCCGACAGATCGATCTGCAACTGCGCCGCGCGCAGCAGCGAGGGTTGGGCCGCGACTTCGAGAGCCTGCGCGAATACCGCGAAGGCGACGACCTGCGCGATATCTGCTGGACGGCCACGGCGCGGCGCGGCAGCCCCATCACCCGCCAGTACCAGACCGAGCGCAGCCAGCCGGTTTGGATCGTTCTCGACTGCGGGCGGCTGATGCGGGCGCGCGTGGCTATGGCGAGTTCCAGCCTTGGGCGCATTCATTCCAAGCTCGACCACGCCTGCACCACCGCTGTTGCGCTGGCCCAACTGGCGCTCTACTCCGGCGACCGCGTCGGGCTGCTGGCGTATGGGCAGGGGATTCAGCAGCGCCTGTTGCCCGGTCGCGGCGCGGGCCATTTGCGGCAGTTGATTGAGTCGCTGGCTCTGGCGCGCGCTGAGGCGAGCGAGGCTGATCATCTGCGCGCTACCGCTGTACTGAATCGGCTGCAACCACGGCGCTCGCTGATTCTGTGGGTGACCGACCTAGCCGAGACGGCGATGCGTCCGGAGGTGATCGACGGCGCTATGCAACTTCTGCGCCGCCACGTGCTGTTGTTTGTCGCCATGGCGCAGCCGGAGGTTGAAGCCATTGCGCAGAGCCGGCCTGAAAATATCGACGAACTCTTCCGCGCCGCCGCCGCGCAGGAGATGGCTGGCCGCCGCGAACTGCTCCTCGCCCGCCTGCACGAACAGGGCGCGCTGACTCTGGACATCCATCCCGATGCGCTCACTTCGTCGGTCCTGAATCAGTACCTGAAGGTGAAGGAGCGGGCGATGGTGTAGGCCTGAGAAGACGAAGAAAATACGTATGCGTTTGGCCGCTGAAGTTTACTCATATCTACCTAAAAATGGCCCCTGTTTTTGATTAATCCTCACCACTTTATTGGCAAGAATGGCTGCTTATTGGCGACAAAAGGAAGATTCTTCGCGGTTAGAAGTTACCATATAGGGTAATAATATACTTGACTAATGATAAAAACTTTGCTATTCTGGAGTTGTTATGGAAAACGAACTCAAAACCCTTTTAGATGCAATCAGATACTTTTCTGATGAGCAGGTCTGCATTGATACCGTAGCTGCGATGCGCTGGCCTAACGGTCCTCACTGCCCCGCTTGCCTCAGCCCTGAACCTCGCCAGCATTGGCTCAAGAATCAGCGCCGCTGGCAGTGCCGGGAGTGCGGCAAGCAGTATTCCGTCAAGGTCAACACTATCTTTGAGGATTCGCCCATCTCCCTGCAAAAGTGGCTCCCTACGATGTGGCTACTAGCGAACTGCAAAAACGGAATCTCCAGCTATGAGATCGCGCGGGATATTGGCGTCACCCAAAAGTCAGCTTGGTTCATGCTGCAACGGATTCGCCTTGCGATGAAAAACAAGTCCGTTCTCAAACTCGGCTACGACGGCGGGCCTGTAGAAATGGACGAGACTTTCATCGGCGGCAAACTGAAGAATATGCACAAATCGAAGAAGCCGAAGGGTACAGGGTTTAGCGGCATCGCTGGCGGCGCTATGGCGAAGACTATCGTTGTGGGAATGCTGGAGCGCAAAGGCCGCGTCCGGGCCGAAGTGGTATCGGAGCGTACTCAGCCCACTCTACACGCGCTCATCAATAAACACATCCAATACGGCGCTACCCTGATGACTGATGAATGGGGCGGATACAAGGGAACCAACCTGCAACACGAAATCATCAATCACGCCGTTGAGTACGTGAACGGACAGGTCCACACTCAAGGGATTGAGAACTTTTGGGCGTTGCTCAAGCGGTCCCTGGGCGGAACCTATATCAGCGTTGAACCCTTTCACCTTGACCGCTACGTCGAGGAACAGGCATTCCGTTACAACAACCGCGCCACCAAAGACAATCCGCTGACCGATGCAGACCGTTTCGCGCTGGTTCTTTCGCAGATTTCAGGGAAGAGACTGACCTATGCAGAATTGACCGGCAAGGTGGGAGAAACGGCGTTCTAGGCTTGCTTGGTTGGGGCGGCAGAAACGCGGGAAGCGCGGCCTCTAGGCGTTCGCTTCTCCGCCTTCTCCTCTGCGATGCGCCTGTTGAGTTCCGTCTTGGAGACGGTCAAAACTTTCCCTAGCAGGTTTTCAAAGGCTTTGTACTCGGCGGATTGCGGTTTCTGGTTCATGGGATTATCATAGCGCAATCAGAAAAAACGGAGGGTTTATGTACAAGAAATTCTGGTTTGGCGTTAAGGTGGAATTCGTGTGCTTTTCGTGCTGTATAACCAGCATAGTAAAAGACGTAATGAACTCCACCACCGAAGAACTAGCTACGCTACAGAAAGCGATTGCTTCCACTCCTCAAAAGTGTCAACACTGTCAGACTCCGTTGGCGGATGGAGCCGAGGTGGATGTGCAGATTGTTCCCGGTACACCTGAATCTCTGAAGAATCTTGGCTTTCCAGTTCCGCCGGGAGCGCTTGGTGCTTAAACCGATAGACAAACGCGTTTAATTGCATTTTGATACCCTCCTATGACACAACCATTTCACGGCGCAAAGTTAAAGGTCCAAAGGGCCGGTGAGCACATCCAACAACTCCACCTTCGCCTCACGGAATTCGTCCGCGATAACGGACACATTGTCCGCGTGAAGCGTGAAACGAATACCGGCTGTGATGCGCTCGAATTCATCCCTTGTAAGACTTTGCCCCCGGATTTTATGTGCATCGTCGGCGATGTGGTCCACAATCTCCGGTGCGCCCTCGACTTTGCATTGAGCGACATTGAATTCGCCCTCACTGGCCAGCGAACGAAGGATGTAGAGTTCCCTACGTACAAGGCACGGGATTATCTTGAAAGAGCCATCACGAAAAGACTGGAAGGTAAGGCCCCCAAAAGGGTGATCAACTACATCGTGGATTCGATACAACCCTACGAGGGAGGGTATGGTGAGCCCATCTACCAGCTTCACCGTCTCGACATCGAGGACAAGCATCGGCTCATCATTCCCCATTTGCAATTGGAGTACATTCGGAATATCCGCTACGTAGAACGAGTCGATCCTGAAAAAGCCGATTTCAGGCAGATGGCACGACGATCAGAAAGCCGGTGAAGGTCGATTGGTACAGGAGTCGGCCCAGAATAGCCCTGGTTTGGGCGACAAGTTTGCCCTCACAGGCTCTCAGCAACTTGTGGAAGTTCATCGCCGCGGCCGAGAGGATGGCGTTGATCGCATCTCCGGCAGCGCCCTTCAGCCGGTTACGTTCTAACCGGTGTTCGTTCTTCAGATGTCCGATGCTAGGTTCGACAGCCGCTCTGCGTTTCATTCTTTTCCAGAGCGTCTTTGGCGTTCGGCCTCGCCGTCGTTTGTCCACATAGATCGTGGCATTGCCCACATAGTCGTGGCCGCGATAGCCCATGTCCACATGCACTTCTCTAACTATGTCGCCGATCAAGTTATTAACTTGTTTCATCTGCTCGGCTAGCGTGTGGCCATCGTAGGGATTGCCAGTCAAGCTCTTGGCCCCGACGAACCATCCGCCCCGGCTGCTGACCGCGACGCTGACCTTGTTGCCGAACTCATACGGCTTACCCGCTTTTCCTTTGGCGATGCACTCGGCTTCAGGCTCGTGAACGCTGTACACCTTGTTCTTGTCGTGCCTCTGCTGGCTATGAATGCGACGCGCTGTTTCCAGCAGACCGGATAACTTGCGCGAGGGTTCTGTAACTTGACGATCTATCTCGCGCAGCACCCGGCCCAGTTGAGTCCTTAACTGGCGCGTACAAGCGCGGGCACGCTTCATCTGCCGGGCATGAGCGTAGCGGCTGGATTGCATCAACAGACGCTTGCCCACGTGCTGATAACTCTGCTTGATTTCGAGACCTTCGGCACGTGCTTCTTTCACCAGCCTCTCGCGACAGCGATGATACAAACGCGCATCGGTCGGGAAGCGAATGGCCTTGGTCTGTACCGTGGTATCCACGTTGACACGTTGTAACTCCGCCGGGCGGATCACCTTCATGCGCATGCCAGCTGCAAGGGTCTCGCGCAGCATCTGTTCGGCTCCGGTTTCGCCCAGACGCTTGCGCCAACGCGTCATGCTGGAGGGATCGATCGGCATCGAATGCTGAAAATATCGCATGCCGCTGAAGTGCTGCCAATAGGGATTCTCGACCCACCCCGCGACCACATCTTCATCGCTCAGATCGGTTTGATATTTCAAAAAGTGCAACGCCACCATCAGACGCGTCGGCGTACCGGGGGCTCCCTGGGTGGGATGATAACTGCCGCCTAACAGAAGATCGAACTGTTTCCAATCAATCTTCTGCGCAAGTACTGCCAACGGATGCGTGAGGTCAATCAACTGCTCCAGATCGATCTGGAACAGCTCACGTTGCGGGTGTCTGGACTCACTCTTAGGGCGCATGATTTCCCCGGAAATTGCTGTGTTTTGAACAACTTCTGAGAATATTTTACCACGAAATTCACCCTATATCATTGATTCTTTACTGTGTTATGAGTTTATCAGGATCGACTAGACGAGAGTGGCGAAACATTCACCATCACTGAATGGGCCGTTACTCACGGTCGCACTTCGTACATTCCTACCGGAAAACGAAACGTGAATGTCACATATAAGGGCGATGCGGCCTTGGGCATATTTTTCGGCCACGGTATGCCCCTCGAACGACTTCCAATCCTTCCAACGCTCGGCAATCTCACAAAAATCGTCAGCAGAACTCTTTTCTCTCTCGAACGAGAATTCTTGAAAGCGAAATCTTCGATCAATACCAGGTGAAGAAGTAGCCAAGGATTCTCACCTTCTTTCCCCTCCTCGGCTTCCATACTTGACTAATAGCGCTGCCCTGTTACGGCTATTTCAGTTTCGCCTGTGCTTCGCCATTAGTCAAGTATATTATTACCCATTTTAGTTAACAGGTTGATTGGCATTTTTTCAGCTCCAGAATTATTGTGCACCTTGCCGGGTTAATTCTCTGCAAGCCCCTGCGCCCCCTGCGGTGGGGCCAAGCACCTGCGGTGCGGCCAACTGGCGCTTGCGCGCCTTAAGAATTGTGGATTCCCAAGACTCAAAATCGAAGGCCGAGAGACTGACGGCCTACCCCGACAAGCGGATTTTGTTGTTTGCAGAAATTGACGTGACCGCCCTGGGAAATCGGTATACCCTGGGCGGCATTCCGGGATTGATCGCGCCCAAACCTGAATCTCAGCGCTTGGGAATTGGAGGGTTTTTTAGAGATTGTGAGTTCAAATTCCCATTGGCCTTCCACCCTTTCGCATCGATTGCGAAAGGGTGGAGCACGGAGCGCCGGTTCGGGTGTTTCTTTTATTGGCGGCGAACCCAGAGGACCGAATAGTAGCCGGCGGCAAAGTTTTCCTTGTCGTAATAGGTCCCGCGGCCATCCATCCTATTTCCGTCCGGCGAGAGCGTGAAGGTGAAATCCACTTCTGAGTAAGGGAAGCCGGGATCATGGCCGGTCAGGCGGAAGCTGAATTGGCCTGCCAGGACTTCCAGGCGATCGATAGACCGCTTCAAATTTGGGCAGGGATTGGTGACGGACCAATGACCGCCGTTCTTCCGGATCGTGTAATCGCAATTGGGATCATCCTTGCCGCCGACAAAAAACTGCTTGGGCGTGGAGGCGTCATACCAGCTTCCCTCGAAGCTAGAAGAGGCGGAGTTGACGGCGACTTGATCTTTTTGCTGTTGCTCCAAAAGCTGCTTTCGCCGCAATTCTTCCGCCTGCTTTTTGGTCTGTTCGTCCTCCGCCTTCAATTCCGATACTTTAAGACTGTAAATCTCGTCCTGAATCGCGCGGGCGTCGGTGGGTTGGGTGAGCAGGTAAAAGTTCAAACTGGAGCCGGCGCCTGCATATTGGCCTGCCGCCGTCTGGGCAGCCGCAGCTTTTTTATACGCCTCGCCCCACCAGGGAGCGGCCAGCAGAGCAATCTTGAACTCCTCCACGGCGCGCTGCTCGTAGCCTGGATTGTCTTCGGCCGCATTCATCAGGGCAACAGCCGTCACGTAATGGCCGCGGGCCTCCTCGGGAATATCCGGCTGAATCTTCGCGGCCTGAACCAGCTTGATAATCCCGATCCGGGCTGCGTCGCTGGGATCGGCGGAGAACTTCTGCATCGCCGCGGTCAACTGCAGTTCAAATTGCTGGCGGTCAAGATCGTGTTGCAGCTCCATGGCCTTCCCGGCGTCGGCTCCCGGCCGCACTGCCGCCTGATACAGCTCCAGATTGCGCCTGACATCGTCGAAGCAATCCGCCCGCGCATAGGCCACACCGGCAAAGTAGTCGGCATCGGCGTACCACGGAGCCTGCGCGGCTGCCTGCTCAAAGAGCTTGGCGGCGGCTTTGAAGTCGTCCGTGCGTGCGGCAGATTTTAATAGCGTTGTAGCTTGGGAAAAATCATCCTCGGCGGCCTGAGGCAGCGCCGGCTCCGGATTCATGGTCTTGGCCAGCGTGACAATCTTCTGGCGCAGGATGCCGTCATCGGGCTTGCTTTGGAACTCCAACAGATAAGCATCCAGTTGCCTGCGGGCGGCAAGACTGGCGGAGATCGCTGGCCGTGCTCCGGCGGCGGGCTTTGCCGGCGGCTTAGCGGACGATTTGGCGGATGGCTTGGCCGTTGGCTCCGGCGTCTGAGAGGATTGGGCCGCGACTGAACCAGTCAGTGAAACGAGCAGAAGGCTAAAAAGTACTGATCTCGATGTCATGTTTTCTCTCTCTATCGTTCCCGTGATTTGAGATAGAAGGTAGACAGATTATAGCTCGGCTAGGGGGAAACAGCACTAGTGGATGTTGGCGGTGACCATTGGCTTGTCTTATTCCGGGCGTGAACCAGATTTGTTTCAACGGCCCGCGCCCCGTAGAATCAGCATAAGCGGTGGATCGCGCGCATGACCGCGACTGAAAGCCGTCAGGAGCCGCGACAAGAATTGATGAGCGAACAGACAGTAGGAACTTCCCCTCAGGTGCAGACAGCTAGCCCAGCATGGATCAGGATCGAGCGAGCACGGCATCCCCAACGGCCCTATCCGATGGATTTTATAGAGCGTATCTTCACTGATTTCAGCGAGATTCACGGCGATCGCGCCTATGGCGACGACGAGGCCGTGGCCTGCGGGATGGCGCGGCTGGCTGGCAATGAAGTCATGGTGATCGGCAACCGCAAGGGCGGAAGCACCAGGGATCGCGTGCGGCGCAACTTCGGAATGCCGCATCCCGAAGGCTATCGCAAGGCGCTCCGGGCGATGAAGATTGCCGAAAAGTTCGGGCGGCCGGTGATCAGCTTTATCGATCTGCCGGGGGCATACCCTGGGCTCGGCGCTGAGGAGCGGGGTCAGGCCGAGGCGATTGCGCGCAACTTATTGGAAATGTCACGGCTGAGGGTGCCGACAATTTCGGTCATCAGCGGTGAGGGCGGTTCGGGCGGCGCGCTGGCTTTGGCCGTGGCGGATCGCGTGCTGATTCTGGAGAATGCGCTTTACTTTGTAATTACGCCGGAGTCCTGCGCCGCGATCATGTGGCGCGACGCCGCGCACAAGCAGCTCGCCGCGGAAGCGATGCGCATCTCAGCGCCAGAGGTGGCCGCGCTGGGCTGCGTGGACGAGATTGTCGCCGAGCCGCCGGAGGGAATTCACTCCGATCGCGCCGCGGGCACGGGGATGTTGAGCGAGGTTCTGATCAAGCAACTGGCGGAGTTGAAGGCGATTCCGGTTGGTGATCTGGTGGCCGCACGCCAGGCGAAATTTCGCAATATCGCGCAGTTTTACACGGAAGGTTGATGACTATGAGCCAACTCCAGCCCGGCAACAGCCGTCTCCGCGCCTATATGCGCTTTATTGTCGCGGTCATCTGGTTCTTTCTGGCGCGGGAGCTGGCGCATCGCGGCGCTACGGGTGTGGCGACTGAGCAGTTTGAGCCGATCGTCGAGCAAGTGCTGCTGGTCTTTTTGCTGCTGCTGGGCTACGCGAGCATGGGTTTCTGGTTGGACCGCGAGCTGCACTCGATCAGCGAGCAGGGGTTGCCGCGGCGGACGGGCTGGCTGAGTGAAGCGGGTATGGGCCTGGCCGTGGGCTGGTCGCTCGCCGTGGCATGCGTGCTGCCGTTGGTGGTGGGCGGTGGAATCGCCATCGTACTGGTTCTGGGGCCTTCGGCTTGGGGATGGCTGCTGCTGGAAGCTACTTTCTTCGCGCTGGCCGCACTGGCCGAGGAGGTTGCCTTTCGCGGCTATGGATTCCAGCGCTTTGAACAGGCCGTCGGTTCGCTGGGAGCGGCGCTGGGCTTTGCGGCATTTTATGCCATTGTGCAGTCCTATCTTTTCGGGGCAAACAATGCCAGCGTAGCTGTTTCCGTGGCGCTGAGCTTGGTGCTTTCGACGGCATATCTACGCAGCCGCGCGCTGTGGGTGAGCTGGGGACTCAACTTCGGCTGGAAGGCCAGCCGCGCTTTGCTCTTCGGACTGGCCATCAACGGAGAGACCCGCCACTCGCCGGTGGTGCAGGGCAACCCGATGGGCCCGTTCTGGCTGACCGGGGGCGGTTTTGGGCTGGATGGAAGTTGGGTGGCCTTCGGGATTTTGCTCCTTGCGATTCCTGTGGTTTACCGTCTGACGCGCGAGCTGGATTATGTCTACAACGCACCGGTGATTGTGCCGGGAGGGATTCCCGTGGATCTAAGCGCGGCGGGCCAGCGTCAGCACGAGGCCGCCACGAGGCCGGTTGCCTCGGCCGCACCAACACTAGTGCAGATTCTGCCCGCACTCGCACCGACGCCGCCTCAGCCCGATCAGCCCGATTCGCAACAGACAGAGTAATGCCGAAATCAGCCCTCCAAGGAAAACTGATACGATTTCCCGGCGTTTGCCGAATAATTAACCATTTATCGACGCTTACCGCTCCACTCCAGATAGCTGACAAAATCGGGTTGACCGGGCATTTTGAGTTCAAACTTCCCACTCAGCACGCCATCAACGAGTTCATAGCTGAGGCGGTACTGCGGCCCAGGCTGCGCTGGATCGGAGAGGAAAACCACGGAATTGGGCGAAGGCGCGGTGACGTCATAGTGGATGATATGGCCTTCGTTGTCGAAATAAATGGCCTGAAGCGCGCCTCCGTTTGGAACAGGATAGAGATAAAGCAGGTCGCTGTGCTGGCAATCGAAGTCGTCCGGCGCATTGCAAGCGCCGCTGCGCGAGTGGCGCGCCAGAATGTGATCGCGCAACTCCAGCCGGAAGGCATAACCGGCGGATGCCTTGGCCTGCGCGATGCCGCCGGTCGTCTTCGCCTCCCAGGAACCAAGCAAAAAGCGAACGCCAATCCACGGATCGGGCGGTGGTGGGGCCGGCGTCGCGGCAGCGGAGGCGGAGGGTTTCGCCGCGGAGGGCGCGGGAGCTTGCGAAGACAGGCCGCCAGCAGTCAAAAAAATCAGCAGAACCAAGGCATGTAAGCGGCAATTCATGAGCAAAGTCTACACCGTTGGTGGAGGTCTGGAACCTAAAAGAAAGAGACTATCCTTCATCTTCTTCCCGCTTTTGTACGCCGACTACAATAGAGTCAGATGCTGCATCTCTCCGCCCTCTTTCAACTCATCAACTGGCGCTGGCTTTGGTTGACCGTGGCAGCCTTTCTGGCTGGCGTGCTGAACGCTGTCGCCGGCGGTGGTTCGTTTCTCTCCTTCCCGGCGATGCTGGGGATGAAGATGCTGCCCGTCCAAGCCAACGCCACCAACTCCGTGGCCGTGTGGCCGGGCCAACTGACCTCGGTCGCCGGATACCGCGACGATATTCGCAAGAATCTGCGCTTGGCTCTGCTCATGTCTTTGGCTGGCTTGATGGGCGGCACGGGCGGGGCGCTGGTGCTGATTCACACGCCGCAGATGACCTTTCTGCATCTGGTGCCTTGGCTGCTGCTGATCTCCGCATTGATCTTCGCCGTGAGTGGCCCAGTCTCTCGCTGGCTGGAAGCCCGCAAGACGACCGCCGTTGGAGAGAGAGAGCCGTCAAGCGGGCTGCCGGTTTTTGTGGCGATGGTCGCCGTCTGCTTTTATATCGGCTACTTCGGTGCCGGAGCAGGATTCCTGATCATCACCCTGCTGTCGCTCTTCGGCTATCAGGACTTGCACGAGATCAACGCGCTCAAGGTGGCCGCCACCACAACGGCCAACGGCATTGCCTGCCTCATCTTCGCTGTCAGCGGCCAGATTGTCTGGCGCTATTGCCTGCTGGCGATGATCTCCTGCGCCATCGGCGGCTACGCCTCGGCGCGGCTGGCGCGGCGCATTCCACAGCCGGTGCTTCGCGGGGCTGTTGTCTGCATTGGGCTTTCCATGGCCGCATGGTTCTTCTGGAGAAACAACTAATCATGCCTATCTTTCAATCGCCGCCTCGCTGGGTCTTTGACTGGATCGGCACAACCGCTGCCACCTGCACGACCATCTCTTTTCTGCCCCAACTGATCCGAGTCTGGCGGCGCAAGAGCGCTGAGGACATTTCGCTCGTGATGTTTTTGCTCTTCAGCTTTGGAGTGGCCTGCTGGCTGGTTTACGGATGGGGCATCGGTTCGGTGCCCATCGCCGTCGCCAACATCATCACATTGATCCTGGCCCTTGCGATCCTTGCGCTCAAACTCCATTACGACCGGAAAAGGTAGCCGCGGCGATCCTACGTTTTCCGAACACTGACTGCGGATCACTGTAAACTGGGTTCATGAGCCACGAAGGCATTCGCATTGCCCGCAAGGAAGACGAGAACGAAGAATCCAGGCCGCTGCCGCGCATCAGCATCACTCCAGATAAAGTTCGTGTGCTGTTGACCGAAGGCAAAGGCGTGGAGATCGACTGGGTCGACGGCCACCGAAGCGCCTGGAGCTTTGCCTGGCTGCGTGATGCCTGCCCCTGCGCAACTTGCATCGAAGAGCGCAAAATGGAGGGCCGAAAGGCCGGTCAGCCGAAAGCCAAGTCCGCCGCCATCCTACCGATGTACACTCCGCCCGCCAAGCCGGCCAGCGCTCACGCCGTCGGACGCTACGCGATTCAGTTCAACTGGCAGGATGGCCACTCCGGCGGAATCTATTCCTGGGAATACCTGCGGAGATCCTGCCAATGCCCGGAATGCACCTTTGCCGTCGAAGAGCCTTCCGGCGCGCCAAACTAGTAACCGCCTCCGCGCAGTGTCGGTGATTCATTTACTTTGCATCCCTACCGGGTGCGTTGCAGCCGTTCTCTGCCGCACCAGCCACCAGCCGCAACGAAGGCTCTTCCAGAGCAGCAGGCATATCCAATAGAGCCAGGACCATGCAGCAAAATCGATAGGAAACTCTGACCAATATCTGGTAACTGGAATTAATACCATCACCAATGCAATCAATGTCCAAATAGTAATGAGCATTCCCGGCTCCAGCCACCACCATCGCCGTGAACGAAACAGTGGAAACCCGCCGATTAACAACCACTGGATAGGAATAGCCACACATAGACAAATTGCGGTGGCAATTTCAATTTTCCATTGGTCCGGCCATTTGTCGTGTTTGTAATTTGCCTGAAGAAATCCAGCCAATGTCCATGAGGGTGGACAAGGCAATATCCAGCCGGAGAGCATCACAACAGGAAGATTGGCAATCTGAACAATCCTCTGTTGCGAGGTTACCCAATAATCCACCACGCCGTTTGTGCAAAAATCAGGAACTTGTTCCTCGTCATAGGCCGCAAGAAGTAGCGCAGGAGAATGCGCCGAAAAAGATTCGCCCACTTCGTGTTGCCAAGTTTGAACCTCTTGCCATGCAATCAGCGATCCGGCCACCGCCAGATGCACCCCAGCCAACAACAATCCTCGCCGCCAGTTCATGGCAGCAAGAGTATACGGCGGACACGCCGAAGCGCAAATCACTCAACTTGAGACACTACATCCTCGCCAAACCATACGACTCCAGCCTACTTGCCTACCGGCGAAGAGGAAGAAGACTCCTTGGCGTGCATCACGTCAGAAAAGTATCTACCCTCTTCGGTCAGGGCAAAGGTATCCCAGGAGGAGATCATGCTTGGACCCCACTCCGGATCGAAGCACCAGACAACCCAACTCATATTCCGAGATTCGAGGTAGCTGGTAATCTCTTTTCCGTAGGCAACGCCCAGCTCCTTCGGACCGTAATCCGAGCTGAAGCCAATTTCGGTGGCGATGAGCGGGTAGTGGTCGGCGGCAAAGCCGAAGTCCTCTTCCCACTTGAGCGGCCAAGGCTGCGTTCTCTTGTTTGGATAAGGATGGGTGACGTAGCCGATGCGCTCGGCTCGGACTGGATTGTCGCGCAGGGGAGTGAGGTCATAGGCCCAATCGAGACCGGCAACCAGCGGGATGGTCTCGCGGTTGACAGAACGAATGATTGAGATCATCTGCTCGTTAATCTGACGCCATTCGTCCCAGCTCATTGATCCGAGCTGACCGCCGTAGAGCGTCGGCTCGTTGTACAACTCGAAGAAGGCAACCGTATGATTGCCGCTGAAGTGAGCGGCCATAATACGCCAGAAGTTGAAAGTTTCTGGCATGCTTGTCTCATACATGGGGTCCTGAAAGAGGCCCTGTTTCAAATTGCCGATCGAGTGCCAGTCGATATCCACATACAACCCCAGATCGGTAGACCACTCGACAGCCTGATCGAGCAGGGCGAGGTAGTTTTTTGTTCCGCGCGCGCGCCAGGCAACCGGGTGAATGGGAATGCGCACCACTGTGGCTCCGGTCTCTTTGACCTTGATAAAGAAATCCCTGCTCCAGTGGCCTTGGCTCTCGAGCTTGTCGGGATCGCCGATGTTGACGCCGCTGAAGAGAACCGGCTTTCCGGCGGGATCGACGAACCGATTGCCTCGGACGGAGATCAGAGGCAGCTTCTTTGCATTGGGGCTGATCAGAGGTTGCGTCGGATAGGCAGCGTGCCACCAATCGTTCACCTTCGCGGCCGGTGGGCTCGCCGTCTGAGCAGAAGAATTCATGGCAAAAATAATCGCACTCATCGCGGCGGCAGCCAAAAGTTGCTTCATTGACTAATACCTCCAGAAATATCGGTGATGCGGAGGGTGCCCCGCACCCGCCCTCTGATTCGATCATAGCCTTCAGCGTCCCTTTTCTTTCGAAGAGTTTGCGCAATCCGTTTCCCATCATGGGACGAGCAGCGCGCGCTGCTGGAGTCAGCGGGTTACGATAAGTTAAATGACTACAGCACATATGAAACATGCGCCGGTAGAGGTGGCTGAGGGATCAACACACTCGGCGGATGGAACGCGCATCGGCTTTCGCCGCTTGGGGCACGGCCCTGCCGTGGTCTTTGTGCATGGCAGCGTCTCGACACACACGGACTGGATGCTGGTGGCGCGCCTCGTGGCCGACCGCTTCACTTGCTTCGTGATGGACCGGCGCGGTCGCGCCAAGAGTGGCGAGGGCATCAGGCCGTATTCCATCGAGCGCGAGTATGAGGATATCGAGGCGGTGCTGGCTGTGGCCGGGCCGAGCGCCGCGCTGGCGGCTCACTCCTACGGCGCCATCTGCGCCCTGGGCGTGGCGATGCGCCATCCGGTGTCGCGGCTGGTGCTCTACGAGCCGCCTTTACCCGTCGGCGGCTTGATTGCCGGCGAAAACCTGCCGCCTTATGTCGCCGCCATTGAGGAGGATGATCTGGACCGTGCCCTGGATTGGGGGCTGGCCCGCTTTCCTAGGATGCCCGCGAAGGCGATTGCCGCGTTGCGCGTCTCCAAAGCTTGGCCGCGGCTGCGCGTGCTGGCCAAAAGCTGGATTCGTGAACTCATCGAAATGGACGCGCACAGCCCGGATGTGGAGCCGTACCGCGCTCTTGCTTGCCCGTCGTTGCTGTTGGCGGGGAGCCTCAGCCCGGAGCATCCGATGCTGGACGCCGCGCGGGCGCTGGCTGGAGTTCTGCCCGGCGTGCGCTTCGAGTGGCTGCCGGGCCAAGGTCACGGAGCAATGCGCGCCGCGCCGGAGATGGTGGCGCGGCTGATTGGTGAGTTTCTAGACGGATAATTCAAGCCAAGTTCGATACCGGATGCTTGGTTCTAGTCTCACACAGCGTTCTATCAAGTTAAGGGTGCCCCCGGTCCATCGCAGAGATCAGGGGTCAGAAAAACATGCCAGCTTAGGTTCATGGATTCCAACCCTTTCCGCAATAAAGCTCCGGAAAGGATGGGTCACCCATTCTTAATGGGCGGATCAAGGGTTGGTCACCTGTCCACCTGCCAAACTTGGGGTAGTGTGTGGTCCTCATGCGTAAATACATCGATTTTTCAATCGCCTGCTCTGGCAACTCTACGCGATCCTATGAGGTAGAAGAAACAGCAGTTCAGCGAGTTAGTGCTTTCGGATAACACTCCTCAAGCCGCTAACCAGAAGGTACAACAACACGATCTTCAGAAGCACGAACTCAGTGAATCCGAAAACAGTATTGATGTTCCCCTGCCAATTCAACAAATTCTCCATCATTTTGTACTCCTTGACGGAGAACCACACACTGATATTTAGATTAGCACTGTATAGATGTTCGGCAGATGGCGGGGTGGCCCCGGTCCCTGGCGAGGGACCGGGGCATCCGCCATCTTCATCCTGGGCATTACTGAGCGCGGCAAGCATCCTACATCATTCACACCAGTTCAATGCCGGCGATCTCCACTTCCAAGCCGCCATACTCAGCGTGGTCGTTTTCGCGGATGCGGTAGGCGAGGTCGATCAGGCTGCCCTGCGTCAGGCCTAGTTCAGCGATGCGGGCGGCCATGTTCCAGCCGAGGGCGCGCAGAGCGCCCTCGAACCCGGCAAGGGCACCGGCTGCACGGAATCCTGTGCCAACTCCAGCCGGATGTGGCGCTCCTTTAGGATGCGCGGGGGTGAGTAGACGCACGCGGCGGGCGGCGAAGACCGGCTCCGGGTCGCCGTGGCCGTTAGGCTCCAGCTTGCGCAGCCAGCCTACCAGTACTGAGCTGATTCAGTCCGCATCCAAAAACAAAGTCTGCTCGATCAGCTTCATCGCCTTGTGCAACGACTCCGGCTCGTCGCCGAAGCCGGCGATCCAGTGCACCTCCGGCTCGCGCCTGAACCAGGTCAACTGGCGCTTGGCGTAGTTGCGATGTCCTTGCTGGGCGGCTTGCACCGCCGCATCCACATTCAATGATCCCCCCAGGACGGCAAGCGCCTGGCGGTAGCCGAGCGAATTGAGCGCCTGCACCGGCCCGTAGCGCTCCAGCAGGCCGCGCGTCTCCTCGACCAGCCCATTGGCGAACATCGCTGCCGCACGCCGGTTCAGCCGGTCGTAAAGACTTTGGCGGGGCGGGTTGAGGCCAATGCGCAAGAGCCGAAAGCCGGTTAGCGGGTTGCGGGTCCTCACCTCCGAGAGCGGCTTGCGGGCGGTTAGACAGACCTCGATGGCGCGGATCAGTTTGGGCGCGTCGTTGGCGTGGATGCGCGCGGCCGAGGCCGGATCGAGGCGCTGGAGAACGCGGTGCAGCCAAGTCTCTTCTTGGATGAGGCTGGTTGAGGTTCGTGGATTCCCACCCTTTTCGCAAAAAACGCGCAATGGATGGGGCACGGAGCATTTTTTTGTTGGTACATCTCTTTTAATAAGCGAAGGGTCTGGGAGATCATTTGGCGAGTTAGCCACCGCTTCGCGGTGATCGCTATTTGGCGAGTTCGCGGGATTCATATCCGGTTTAACTTGAAGCGGCGCTTCAGGCTGTTTCTCATGCCTTATGCGGCTGCGCTCCAGGCGCACGCGCAGCTCCGGCTGGCGCTCCGGCCCGGCGAAGAGCCCTTCAGTGAGTGCGCGCAGGTAGAGGCCGGTTCCTCCGGTCACAATGGGCAGGCGGCCGCGCGCGGCGATCTCTGTGAGCGCCGCCCGCGCCTGGCGGCTGTATGCGCCCGCAGTAAAGAGCTGATCGGGATCGGCCACGTCAATCAGATGATGCGGCAGGAGCGCGCGTTCCTCGGCAGTGGGCTTGGCCGTGCCCCGTTCCATGCCGCGATAAACGGCTACTGAGTCGCAACTGACAATCTCGCCGTTGAAGCGCGCGCCCAACTCCAGAGAGAGTGCCGTCTTGCCGCTGCCGGTAGGTCCGAGCAGCAGAATGGCCAAAGGATCTTTTGCGGCGAAGCCGCCGCCCGCCGTGCGCGCAGCACTCATGGACGCCACCATCCCGGCGGAAAGATCCACTGCGGATGGGTGCGCAGCAGAGCCGCCAGCAAGATGGCCGCCGCCAGCAGCAACACCCCAAAGATCTGGTTGCGCCTGAAGCTGCGCAACTGCAAAGCGCGTCGATCCTTCGCATCGAGTTGCGGGAGGCTGGCTTCCATCCGATTTCGCGTCATCGCGCATCCCTCCTGCCGTTCCAGATTCCGCGTCATTCGCCGCACCACGCATCAGTATAGGTCCCGCCGCCTGAATCTCAGAACTCTTGCCATGGGAGACGCCGGCCCATGTAAGGAAAGCCCAGATGAACTCCGCGCCAGACCGTGAACGAATATCAGACAGATGCTGCCCTGAAACTGTGCTGTGTCCTTGGGCTAGTACTCCTATGCACGGCTCTCCAGTAACCTCATGCAGGAAGTTAATTCCTCCGATAAGAAGAGTGCGGAAGTTGTTTGGCGGGCGAATCTTCAGCCGTTCAGTCTCCGCGAAATTGATTTGTCAACGCGGAGAGCCGGGTCAGATTTTTTAATTTCGAGCAATTTGGCTCAATAAATCAGGCGGAAGACATTTAATATCCGCATACACCGGGCCGTGGGAGCAGGAGCGGAGATGCCATTGATGGAGATGCAGATTCAAGAAATGGACCGGCAGGCGGAGGATGCGCGGCTTGCAGAGCTGATCTCCACGGGCATTCTCGACACTCCGCCCGAACCCTCCTACGATACCATCACCCGCCTGGCTGCCGAATATTTTCAGGCGGACATTGCCGGAATCGGCTTCGCCGATGAGAGCCGCATCTGGATGAAGTCGCTGTGGCGCCAGTCGGTTCGCGAACTGCCGCGCAAGGGTTCCATTTTTGAAATGGTGCTGGCGGAAGACGGTCCGGTGATAGTCTCGGACATCAACAGTCATCCGCAGAAAGAGATCCTTCTTCCGCGCCTCAAGCATCTGGGCGTAGCCGCCTTCGCCAGCGCGCCGATACGCAGTAATGACGGCAAAATTCTTGGCATTTTGACCATCTATTTCAGGCATCCCGGATTGGAGATGCTGCCCGATGCGATTCGCACCCTGGAGAGTTTGGCCGAGATGGTCTCCAGCCAATTAGAGCTGCGCAAGCTGCGCAAATCCTTCAATGGGAATGCCAACGGGAGCGGACAAAAACGCGCCCGCGCCGCCGCCGCCTCCAACGGTTCCTGGCCCAGAAGGAGCGACCTGCGCCAGGCGCTGGATCAGAAGCAGTTCGTGCTCTATTACCAGCCGGAGGTGGATTTGGCCACGCGCAAGATCGTCGGCCTGGAAGCTCTTATCCGCTGGATTCACCCCGAACGCGGCCTGATTCCACCTATGGATTTCATTCCGCTGGCCGAAGAGAGCGGGCTGATTCTGCCCATCGGCGATTGGGTTCTCCAGGAAGCTTGCAACCAGATTCACAAATGGTGTCTGGAAGATGTCAGCCACGTTACCTTGCGGGTCGGCGTCAACCTCTCCGCGCGGCAGTTCTCGCGCGAGGGTCTGGCAGACCATGTGGAGGCGCTATTGATTCAATCTGGCATCTCCAGTCGGCAATTGGGGCTGGAGATGACCGAATCCAGCATCATTCCCAATGTGCGCATCGCCATGGAGGTTCTGGGCAGCCTGCGCCGTCTGGGCGTCTCTCTGTTGATGGACGATTTCGGCACCGGCTACAGCTCTCTGAATAACCTGCATTCCTTCCCCTTCGACGTGCTGAAGATCGACCGCTCCTTTGTCACCCGCATGACCGAGGGCGAGCAGCCTTTGCAGATTGTGCGCACCATTATCGAACTGGCACGGGTGATGGGCATGGATGTGGTGGCCGAGGGAATTGAAACCTGTGAACAATTCCGGCTGCTGCGCGATATGCGCTGCCGCTTTGGCCAAGGCTATCTCTTCTCCCGCCCCCTCACCGCCGACGCGGTGACCGAACTGATGCGGCTGCCGGGCCGCATCCTGCCTGATCCCGAGGTTGCGGAGTTGGCCTGCGCTTGAGCAGCTCTGCTGCGTGTTTCATTTCGGGATAGTGTGCGGGCTTGTCCTCTTCTGACACATGTCTAACATCTTCTATGGGAAATCCCTCACGCTTGCCGTCTTGTCTTACGATAAGCTTCATTCCATGCAGCAACCAGCCGTTTCAACCTCCACGCCCCACACTGCCGCGCCCAGCTTCGCAGGGCTGATGGCCGCGCTTGCCTCCCCCGGCGAAAAGTTCTCCTCGACGAGCCAGAAAAGTGGCCGACCCTGGGAGGAGGACGAACTAGAGGACGATGTTGCCACGTTGAGCTATGAAAGCGCTCTGCGCGCTCACTCCCGCTATCGCTCTCCCGATGTAGGATTCGGAGGCGGGGAGAATCCGCTCGCCCAGGGGGCCAGCGACCTTCTGGAGATGCTCCAGGCGCAGGAATCGAGGCAGGAACCAAGACTGGAATCGAGACCGGACCCGAAGCAGGAACCGGAGCGGGAAACAGCGCCGGTCCTCACAACGCTGCTCGATACGCCGGCAGAGGGGTTGAGCGGCCGCCAGAAGAGTGCGGCCGCCGCTGCGCCGCCCGATGCGCCTCACCCGCAACTCTCCCCCTTTGAAAAGAGCTTGAAGGATGCCAGCATCACGATTCGCATGAGCAAGGCCGAGTGTGAGCAACTGCACCGCAGAGCGGCCGAGGCTGGATTGACGGTCTCAGCATATCTGCGCTCCTGCACCTTCGAAGCGGAGTCATTGCGGGCGATGGTCAAAGAGACGATGGCGCAGTTGCGCTCCGCATCCGCCCAATTGAATCCCGCGCCCGCGCGTGGCTCCTGGCTGCGCAGACTGACGCTCTGGATGGGCCGGCTGTTGAACCCCTGGCAGGGAAACCAGCGCGAGGCGCGCGCATAGAGTGTTTTCGTTCTTGCTGTAAACTTCGGCGCCCCACTCATTCCGCGTTTTCTGCGGAATGGATGGGAAGCGAATGGAATCTTGGACTACATTATTTTCGAAATGCTTTTGGGGGTTGTTTCAATCAAGTGCTACTTGCACATTGGTGGAAGGGTGAAGTTAAGCCGCCCGCCACTGGTGTCAATCGAAGGCGCCTTATCCCATATAACAATGGCCTTCAAATTCACATCGTCCACGGTAAGGACGGTGACGGAGTGTTTCCTCGGGACAGTTTTCAGATAGGTCCAATCGGACACCCTCAAGCCGCCCTGGCAATAAACCGTATCCGCGGTCAGCGTGAAGGCATAGGTGACGCCGTCATCGCCACGCAGTTGGATCGTTCTGCCGTCCACGGATTTGATCGGAGAATAGGTTGCCAGGCTTCCCGTGGACGTTGTGCCAAACTGCCCCAGCGGTGAGTACGCAAGGTGATATTGCCCTTGTGGATTCTCCAAGACCGCGGCAAAGGCGATTGCGCCCAAGGCCAGGATGGCCGCGCTTGCAATGCAGAAATGAATGCCGGGTCTATTGTGCATAGGTCCTCGCAAAGAAATTATCACAATTTTCTTAGAATGGACAACAACTTTCCTGCTTTGAGGCGGATTTAATCAGCGTTAGGCGCACACTAGTTGGTAAGTCGTAGCTTGCGGCTTACTCCACCTCCAGCAAAAGAGCCTTGAGATACTCGGTCTCCGGCAGGTTCAGCACGACCGCATGATCCAACGCCGCGCCTCGCCGCTCCAGCAAGCGCACTCGGCGAGGTGCGTCGGCGGCGGCTGAAGCGACGGCAGCTTCCAGTTCGGTCCAGCCGACGTGATGCGAACAGGAGCAAGTGACCAGCAAGCCTCCCGGCCGCAGCATCTTCAGCGCTCTCAGATTCAGCTCCTTGTAACCGCGCAGCGCGCCTTCGACGGCCCGCTGGCTCTTGGCGAAGGCGGGAGGATCAAGCACGATGACGTCAAAGCGCTCGCCCGCGTCCGACCACTCGCGCAGAATCTGAAAGGCGTCGCCCTCCACCCAATCCACCGGCGCGGTCAAACGCTCCCGGTTGGCTTCCAGATTCCGCTCCGCCACTTCCAACGAGGCGCGGGAGGCATCAATCCCCGTCACCTGCGCGCAGACCTCGGCCAGATGCAGCGCAAATCCACCCTGGTAGCAGCAAACATCCAGCGCCCGTCCGCCTCCCGGGCGATTGGCCAGGCCCAGCTTCCGCGCCCACGCGGCGGCGGCGGCGTAGTTGGCCCGTTGATCGAGGAATGCGCCGGTCTTCTGTCCGGCGTTGGCGTTGTATTCAAAGGTCAGTCCGTTCAGCCGGAAGCTGGTGCTGAGCGGCGCGGCCGCGCCCTCGCGCAGATAGAGCGGCTCCAGGCTCGGCGTTGCCAATCCCTCCAGCTCGCGCACACGCGGGTCAGGCCGCTCCAGAATCGCCGCCGGCGCCGGCTCCCGTAACACGCGCACGCAGCGCTCCCGCACGGCGGCCGAATCCAGCCCCTTGACCAGAAGTTGCAGAATCACCAGTTCGCCATATTTGTCCACCACCAGGCCGGGCAGCTCATCGGCCTCGCTGAAGCAGAGGCGGCAGGCGTCGTTCTGCTCGTCCAGCAGCGGACGCCGCCGCGCAATCGCCGCCCGCAAACGGCTCTCCAGCAGATCCAGCCACGCGGCTTCGCTGATCGCCTCGCGCGCCACCAACCGCAAGGCAATCTGGGAAGCGGGACTGTACAGCGCCGTGCCCAGCAGCAGGCCGCGGCTGTCGGCCACCGGCAACAGCGCCAGCGCTTCACCCTCAGGCAGATGAACAGATTCGATGTCCGAGGCGTAAACCCACAGATAGCCGGAGCGCAGGCGGTCGGCAGCGCGGCGGTTTATGCGCGCTCCCAGCGGAAGCGAAGCGTTCGCCGGCTTGCTGGCAGGCGCTGCCACGTTCGCAGCGTTCTTCAGTGTTTTCTTTGTGGCGATAGGCGATTTGGATCGCGGTTGAGTCAAGGTTTTCCCTTCTTCGGCTACAGATAAGCTATGCTCGCAGGTTACAGCTTCCCCGGATTTCCCGCCAACCAGCCGGGCAGTCGCTCAATCGGCAACCGGACGCTGATGAAGAACTGCCCAAAGAGCGCATAAACCGCGCTGACTTGGTCGAAGCGCATCTCGTAAATCAGCTTTTTGAAGACCACCGGATCGTCGGCAAAGAGGTCAACGCCCCACTCCCAATCATCCATGCCAATCGACCCGGAGATAATCTGCTTGACCTGGTCGCCGTAGCGCCGCCCGATCAGCCCGTGCTCGTGCATCATGCTCTGCCGCTCGGCAAAGGGCACGGTGTACCAGTTGACCGTCTCGCCGCGCTTGCGGTCCATCGGATAAAAGCAGAGATACTTGGCCTCTGGCACGGCGGGAAAGAGGCGCGGAGCCATCGCGGCGGATTGGCGGGCCAGCGTGGCGGCAATCTCAGCCTTCCACTCCGGCGAGTTCTGCTCCAAGGCGGCTGCGGCCTCGTAGCTCTTGCGCGTGGACTCGTACAGGCCGAGTTCGACCACCGAGACGTAGGAGTGGCTTAACGTGAGGAAGTCGTAGAGCCCGGTCTGGGCAAGGTCGAGTTCAACTTGGTTGAGGGCTTCCAGCGAGTCGCGGAAGTGAATCAGCACAAGGTCGCCTTTGTGGCCCAATTGGGAGAAGAGCGCGCTCTGCACCGGCGCGCCGTGCTCCCTACGTTCCAAGCGTTGCAGCGCCACAGCCGCCGCGGAGGCAATCCGCAGCCGTTCGCCCTCCGCGCAGGCTCGCCATGACTTCCAATCGAAGCGAAAAAACTGGTGGAGAACAAATGCGCCTTCAAGTGTGAGGGGAACAGGGGGAAAGTCGGCCACGGTTTTTCTCCTATGGATACCCCCTCATGGTAACAAAGGCGCTTGCTTGCGATGAGCAAAGCCGGAAGTTGGCTATGATGCCCGTTGGTCTGGATATGCACATAAGGATATACTCACCATAATCCTTGGCGATGTCCTCCGCAGTCCAACCGATTCCCTCGATTATCCTGCGGAGCGATTTTCGCGAAAGATTTTCTGATTCATGAGATGTGGTGGAACATGGTCTTGTAGCAAGTTCAAAAAGGCCGCTCCCATGGGAGCGGCCTCTGTGGCTTTGCGCCGAAGGCGCAGCTGCTGCATGCAATGCTTAGTCCCCGGCGACCAGCTCGGATTCCTTCTGCGCAACCGGCTGAGCGGGAAGAATCGAACCCAGGCTGACCAGCCCTTCGACCGGCTTTTCGCCCAGCACATGCTCGCGGTAGAGCTTGGCCATGCGGGCATTTTCGCCGGCGCCGAGCTGCTTTTTGTCGCGGGCGCGGATGTGCTCTTCGCGGGCGGTCTTGGCAATGCCCAGATCATCCAGCGTGTGGTTGCGGTCGGCGTTGACGTGCTCGGCGCGCAGGGCGAGGTCGTGGCCAACAACCTCCATCTTCACCTTGTGCCCGCCGGCGAAGATCTCGTGGCGGCCATGCTCCTCGTACCACTTGGTCAGCGTCGCCGTCATGTGCATCTTCTCGATGATGTTGCGCCAGCCGACGCCGGTGTTGTAGGCGCAGAAGCTGATCTCGCCCTCCTGCGTGGCATAAGGAATAATGCACTGCTCGGTGCGGCGGAAGTCGTAATTGAACAGATCCTGGAACCACATTCCGGCGATGAACAAGAAGTTCCAGCGGTCGGCGCGGCGCTTCTTGATGTCTTCCATCGTGCGGTCGCCGCTCACCTTGCCGTAGTCCTTGCCGGTGGCGTTGAAGGTCTTGTCCATCTTCTGCATCATGTCGGTGATCTTGAAGTGAGTCGGCGCCTGGAAGGGATCGTAGTTGCGCATCAGCGAGAGCGCCACGCCCAGGATGGAGAGCACCTTGCCGCGTGCCGCATCGTTGATCTTGGCGATGTCCTTGGCCACCCGGTCGATATTCAGGAAGGCGGAGACCGGTGCGGATTCCTTGGTCTCCTTGTCGATCATCATGGCCATGCCGATGCCGCAGTTGGGATGGCAGCCGCAACTGAGCGCGCCCCAATCCGCCTGAGGCCCGTGAACCAGGTCAGCCCAGTCGCTGAAGGTGCTCATAAAGCTGATCGGGAACCAATCGCGCTCCGGGATGCCGAAGCCGGTCTGCGATTGAATGTCGTGCGCCATGTGCGAGAGGGTGTAGCGCTGCGCGATGCGGCGCTCGTCGCTGATGTCCTCGTCGCGGCCGGTAAAGCTGACCGGCTGGAAGCTGAGGAAGTTGATCTTCTTCGGGTTGTCGAGCGCGAACTGAATAATGCGGCCCACCTGCTCGTTGTTGATGCCGTTGATGATCGTAGTCACCGGCACAATATCCACGCCGGCTTCGTGCAAATTGTTGATCGCCTGGAGCTTCACGTCGAAGAGGTTGCCCACCTTGCGATGCGAGTTGGCGGCGTTGCCGATGCCGTCGAATTGCAGATAGACGTAGCGCAATCCTGCCTTGGCGGCCTTCTCGCAGAGATCCTTGCTCTTGGCGAACTCGATGCCGTTTGATGCGGCTTGCACCGAGTTATAGCCCACCTTGCGGGCATAAGCCACTGCGTCCAGGAAGTAGGGTGACAGCGTCGGCTCGCCGCCGCTGAACTGCACGCTCATCTGCCGCTTGGGCTTCAGCGTGATGGCGTTGTCCAGCATGGTCTTGATCTCTTCAAAGCTCAGCTCATGAACAAAGCCCACCTGATTGGCATCCATGAAGCAGGGATCGCACATCATATTGCAACGGTTGGTCAGGTCGATGGTCAGCACTGAGCCGCGTCCATGGGTCACGGTCGAGGTGCCGTGATTGTGCAGCCGCTTGTCATTATGCGAGCGCATATCGCGGCCAGGGAAGGTCTCTTCCAGATGCTTGAAAAAGGCCGGGTCCATGGACATCACGTCCTCGAAGTGGCCATGCTTGGGGCAATCCTTCACCATCAGGATCTTGCCGTCGCGCTCGATGATCTGCGCCTTGATCTCGCCCACCTTCTCGTTGAGCAGCACTTCATAGGGCAGCTTGCCGTCCAGTATCTGCTTGCGAATCTCCGGCACGCACTTGGGGCAGAGCGAATCCGTGGTCCGCGGCCAGCCCAGCGGCGGCTTCTCCTTCTCCCAGGACTTTTGCAGGGGCTTGTCGCTCCACTTGGGGATGAAACCCGGATTGGGGCTAATGCGGTTCAACCGCTCAAAGACCACCCACGCGCCTTGCGCCGCGTAGGCGGCGGCCTTCTCAACATACTTGATCGCTTTTGCCATGGTTGCAATCTCCTTGAATAAGTTGGTTCCCAGCGGCGGTATTGGCCAGAATGTGGCGCCGACCTCCCGGTCGGCTGTAGCGCGGACGTCCTCGTCCGCGCTTTCTAGGAGCAATTACCGAATCATTCGGTCGAAGCACCCCGGAGGCCCGTTCGCGGGCCGGTCCATGGGTCTGAAAATCCATTCCCAGAGTAACCGCGCCTCCCGGTCAAGCGAAGGGCATTGCAGCGAACTGCGACATTAGGCAGCGAATGGTTGCCGGAGCGGGCGGAACGGGCGGCCGGAAGCACGTTAGAATGAAGAAATGCTGCGAGTGAAGCTGTTGGAAGAGGGGGCGCACGCGCCCGTGGTGGCCCATCCCGGTGAGGATTTGGGCTATGATCTTTTTGCGCTGGAAGATGTGCTGCTGCCTCCGCGCGTTGCCGTGAAGGTGCGGACAGGGATTGCCGTCGAGGCGCGGCATCCGGCAACTGGAGCTCCGCTGGGGCTGCTGGTGCGCGACCGCTCGTCGATGGCGGCGCGGGGCGTTGCCACCACCGCCGGAGTGATCGACGCCGGCTACCGGGGCGAGATTCTCATCCTGATGACCAACCTCGGCGATACGGTCGTCGAGCTGAAGGCCGGCGAAAAGATCGCCCAGATGATTCCGGTGCCTGTACTCACCGGACACGTGGAGACGGTCGAAACTCTGGAAGACTCGGCGCGCGCGGAAAAGGGCTTTGGCAGTTCGGGGCGGTAAGCACCACGAAACCCCCGATCCAAAATTTCGGATTTGGGGCACACAAACTTCCTCTCATTAGGAGTTGCGCCGCCCGCCTATGATGGCTGCGATTTTTCTGTTTTCGTCATTCCGGAATCAATTCAATGGATGCGTCCGATAAAATCAGAGCCATGTTTGGCTTTGGTCCCAAATTGCCGGTTACCGAAGAAGAGCGTGTATGGGTGGATGAAGGATTTCGCCGCCTGAGCAAGATGCTGGGATCGAGCCGGTTGCAGAATGCCACTGTCATTCTGCCCACCGATGAGTTCTTTCCCGATCCATGGGATAGCAGTAAAGCGGCAATCACGGCGCTTTTCCGCCGCGTCTGTCGATACACGGGCGTGAACCCGGACAAAGTTGAATTGGAGATCATTCCCGATACCAGTGAATTGCTGGAAATGCTGCCTGCGTACAGCATGAACAAACAAAATGGACTAGCAGGCTTGCACTTTGGCGGCAACTCGGAAGAACGACCGCTTGTGGCCCTCCGCCAATCCTTGCTGAAAGATCCTCTGGCTGCTGTGGCTACTCTGGCGCATGAATTAAGCCATGTGATTCTGCTGGACGGCGGACACTTGCAGCGCGAGGATGAAGAGATGGAGCCGCTGACCGACTTGACCACGGTCTATCTCGGCTTAGGTGTATTCTCCGCCAATGCCTCCCGGAACTTTCGGAAATTCCAGAATGATCGGTTGGAGGGTTGGTCGATGAGCCGTTTGGGCTATCTGCCGGAGATGGTCTTCGGCTACTCTCTGGCGCGCTTTGCACACGAACGCGGCGAGCGGAAACCGGCGTGGTCCACTCATCTCTCTACAAATCTGAGTGCCTGGTTTCGCCAATCGGAAAAATGGCTCATACAAAACTCGCCTCAGCCGGAGAATGCAGGTATCTATCGCCAGTGATAAAACGGCTCAAACGATCAACAGTGCCAAACCTATTTGGGAATGCGATTATGCGGCGATGATGGCCAGCGTCGGGAATGCTGCCGCAAAATGCCCGGAGTCGATGGTGAGCAGGGTATAGCCGCGAACCAGCGCGTGCGCGCCAATCAGAAAATCCGCCAGAATGCGCCGGGGTGGAGTCGCGCCGCTGCTCTTGCGACGTTGCGCGAAGCCGCGATACGCCCTGCCTGCCGAGCGCCAGACTTCTTCCCCCAACTCCCAATCGATTTCGATACCCGTATCCTTGAAGAACAGGTCCAGGGAGGCTTCATCGCGCAAAGGACCAGCCATCAACTCCGAATATACCGGCCCTGAGACCACGAAACTTTCATGGCCAACCAGGTCGCCGAATATCTTGGCCGCAACTTCATTCAACGGGTCATCATTGTTCCAAAGAGCGGCAATTATATTCGCGTCAATCGAGATCGTCATGGCCGCGCATCTCCCTGAAGTAAGCTACGATGGCCTCACGGCCCTTTCCCATGCCGGGAAAGCCGCCAATTCCGCGCCACTTCTCGAAGGGGTTTTCGTCCCCGTCGCGCACCACGCGAATGCCGCCCTCCTGCTGCTCAAAGCGGATCGTATCGCCCGGATTGACCCCCAGTGAGCGGCGAATCTCCACCGGAACCGTGATCTGCCCCTTGCTGGTCACCTTGGCGCGGAAGCTCTGGACGGGAATGGGTTTGGCGGCAGTAGCCATAACGGTCAACTCCTTACTTCTTTCAGATTACTCCTTACCTATTGGACTTCCAAGCGGCAGAAAAAACTATCCAGTTGGTTGCTGGCTGCACCAGGTTCCGATTTTGGGACCTGGGGCAGCCAAGGTCTCAATCCGCTACTGAATTCCCAAGCCATCGCTCTGGTGGTAGTTCGGCATCGCCGGAACTTGAATCTCCGGCACGGGATGGGCCTTCAACTCGTCCAGCACCATTTGCACGCCGGTCTCCAGTTGGCGGTCGTGGCCTGCGGCAAAGTCCTTGGGCAGTTCTTCGACTGTCACGTCGGGAGCGATGCCGTGATTCTCAACCTCCCAGTTGCCGTTGAGGCCAAAGATGGCGTAGCGCGGAGCCATCACAAAGCCGCCGTCAAGCAGTTGCGGGTAACCGCCGATGCCTACCAGGCCGCCCCAGGTGCGCGTGCCGACGAGCTTGCCGATGCCGGCCTTTTTGAAGTACCAAGGCAGGGCGTCGCCGCCAGAGCCGGAGTTCTGGTTGATGAGCATGACCTTGGCACCGAAGATGGCGCCCACCGGGTCGTGGATCGGTTTGCCGTCACGCTCGATGGCTCCAGAGAGCGGCGTTCGCTTGAGCACGTCCACCACGTAATCGGCAATGAAGCCGCCCTCATTCCAGCGCTCGTCCAGCACCAGCCCCTGCTTGTCGAGCTGGGCATAGAAGTAGCGGTTGAAGTTGGTGTAGCCCGCGCCGCCGGTGTTGGGCATGTAGACATAGGCCACCTTGCCGCCGGATAGTTCATCTACCTTGCGGCGGTTGGCTTCAATCCAGTCCAGATTGCGCAGGCCGTCCTCGTCGCTGATGGGGACGACCGTCACATCCTTGGCGTCCTTGCCCTCGGCGTTATAGGCGATGCGCAGCACGGTCTGCTTGCCGGCCGTGCCGTCAAAGAACTCGTAGAGGTTGTCGCTCGAGTGCAGTTCGCGGCCATTGACGGCCAGCAGGTAAGCGCCCACGTGGATATGGACGCCGGGCAGGGTGAGCGGCGAGGCCAGGCCAGGGGTCCAGTTTTGCCCGCCTAGAACCTTGGCGACGCGGTAACGGCCCTTCTGAATAATGTAATCGGCGCCCAGCAGGCCTGTCTTGGGTCCGTTTTCGGGCTGATGCGGCCCAGAGATGAACATATGGCCGATGGTGATCTCGCCCAGCATCTCGGTGGAGAGGTAGGTGAACTCGGAGCGCGAAGCCAAGCCGTCCAGGTAGGGCTTGTACTTGGCCTCGATCTTGGGAATGCTCAGGCCATGGGTTTTGGGATCGTAGAGAAAATCGCGCTCGATGCGCCAAGTTTCGTGATAGATTTGCCGCCATTCGGCGCGGGGATCGATGACGGTTTGCAAACTGCTCAGATTCAAAGGTTTGCCTGGAGATCCGTCGTTCGGTTTCAGATCGTCAGAGGAGGCAATGGTCCATCCGTTATGGCGTGCGTAGAGCACTTTGGAGCCATCGGCGGAGACGATGAAGCCATCCAGGTCGCTGAGCACCAATTCGGTTTGGCGTTTTTCCAACGTGAAACGCCAGACCGTGCGGGTGCCTCCGCCTTCGTTGCTGGAACGTCCAACGGGTGAACCCTCAATGAGATAAAGTACGCCGGCTTTGCCAGTAGAGATGCCTCTGTAATTGCGAGGCGGAATGGGCAGTGCGAGAATGCGGTCGCCGATCTTCTCCAGTTCGACCTTGACCTCGACTGGCTTGTCTTTGTCGTCCTTGCCCGGATCTTTGCCGGTCTCCTTGTCTTTTTCCTTATCGGCGGCTCCGGAATCCTTCTTGTCCGTCTTTTTATCCGCATCTTTCTTCTCGCTGTCTTTCTTGTCCTTATCGCTGTCTTTCTTGTCCGCGTCCTTTGCATCGTCCTTATTAGCTTCGTCCTTGATCTTCTCGTCGTCGCTCTCCGGGGGAACCGGCGAGGAGCCATACTTGGGCAGCACTACCACATACGCGGCGGTGGTCTGCGCTCGATCCAGCGAGGAGAGATCGATTCCAGCGTTCGAGGGGCCGTCGTCGGTGGAGGCGAGGAAGTAGAGGTACCTGCCGTTCTGGTCGAAGACTGGGCTGGAGGCGTCGCTCATCCCGTCGGTCACCTGGGTGGATTTATGCGTCTCCATCGAATAGAGAAAGATGGCGTTCAACTGATTGTCGAGGTCGCGCTGATAGGCAATCCACTTGGAGTCAGGCGACCAGGCTGCGCTGAAGTTCGGACCCCAATTGCCGTAAATTTCCTTGTCCACCAGCTCCGGCTTGCCCGCCGGCACATCCACCACCCAAAGCCGCAGGTGCTTGTCTGTATAAAGGATGTGCTTGGAATCCGGCGACCAGGTGGGCGAGTAGAAGTAGCTCGGATCGGGGCCGAGGTCGATGACCGTGGGCGGCTTGAAGCCGGTCTGGTCATGCAGGTAAAGCTGATACTCGCCGCTGGCGTCGGAAAAATAAGCGATGGTCTTGCCGTCGGGGCTCCAGGCCGGATCGCGCTCGGCCACGCCGGGGGTCTGGGTCAAGTTGCGCGTGTCGCCCTTCTCGGCCGGGACAGTAAAGATCTCCCCATGCGCCTCAAAGACGGCCCGCGCGCCGGTGGGCGAGAGCTGAGCGTTCTGAATCTCATCCGGGGTCAGGTTCACGCGATGCGGCGCAAGGCTGGCCAGTTCGCCGTGAACCTGAATCGGAACGGGCATATTCATGCCGGTCACCGGGTCCACCAGCAGTATGCGGCCAAACTGCTCGACAATCAGCGCGCTTCGGTCCGATCCGTCCACTCCCTTGGCCGGGCCTGCCTGGAAGGATTTGATGTCCAAAGCATTGTTTGCCATCACTTGCGCAACCCGCCCGCTCTTGCTGTCGTAGCGATAAAGTGTGACCGGCGCATCATTCTTTCCGTCCGCCGAGCGGTCACTGAGAAAGTAAACCTGATCGCCAACCCAAACAGGGTTGGAGTCGTTGGAATTTTCGCGGGGGACTTTGACCAGATCAAGAGTCTTCAGGTTGACGATCCAGATGGGCGAGGTCTGGCCGCCGACGTAGCGCTTCCAGGCCGCCTGCCATTTGGTGAATGGCTGGTAGGCCACCGACCCGCCGTCGGGCGAGAAAGAGACCTGTGTGCCGGAAGGCAACGGCAGCGGCGCGGGGAGGCCGGAGCCGTCGGCGGCTACGCGGAAGAGCCGGTAGAAATGCCGGTAACTGAGCGCGTCGTTGACAATCAGCACGTCTTTGCCGTCCGGCGACCACCCTGCCACGTTGCTCTCGTCCGGGTGCCAGGTGAGTCGGCGCGGAATGCCGCCCGTCGCCGGAATGACGTAGGCGTCGGTGTTGCCGCCCAAGTGGGCCGAGTAGGCGATGGAGCCTCCGTCCGGCGAGTAGTAAGGGCCAGCCGTCACATGGCCGTCCGAAGTCAGCCGCTCCGCCTCGCCGCCCGTCCGCGCCACCGTCCAGATATCGTCGGCATACCGGAAGGCGATCCGCTCCTGCGAGAGTGAGGGCGAGCGCAGTAGCAGCGGCGCGGCGGCCGGAGTGGTTTCTGCGCAGAGATGTACGGGGAAGAGCGCGGCCAGCGTCAGCAGCGCCACGGCAAAATGGGAATTGACGCGATTCATGAAGCCTCCGAGGGGGAGAGGATTGATTGGATCCAATATTGATCCGGCCTATAAATACTGGCAGTTGGGTGCCCCCATCCATTCAGCGTTCGTTGCTGAATGATGGGAAGCATTAACACTAGTTGAGGGCGGATGCCAAAAACAGAGTTCCAACACGTTTCATCCATGCTACGCCTGCCGGCAGCAGGTTGTTCCAAACAATGGAGGTTTTGACTGATTTTTTTGGATTTGGTGAGGCCCCCGGAACTGGGTGACGCCGTCCTGCGTATCTGAAAACGTGCGAACAGGAGGCTGCCGCGGAAATTTGGCGACGAAAAGCGGCCTGAGGAGCGGTTGATGCGTCCATAGGAATAGCGGAATCTATCTGTCTTGAGCAAATAGGATTTGAACGGGCACGACTTTCCAGGCTGCGGAAAAACGTTGGGTGAGCAGGCTTTGTAACAAGGGCACGACATTTGTCGCGCCGCAAAAGGCTCAAATAAACTTGGGCTTTAGCCCCAGAGGGATGTCTTTTCGGGACACTGGACTTTTACTACAGGCTGTCAAGAAACAGAAAGCAGGACCATGCTCTTTACTGAGGCCTTGAAACTCGCGCTCCAATCCTTGTGGGCCAACAAGATGCGCACCATCCTCACGCTGCTGGGCATGGTCATCGGCGTGGCCTCGGTCATCATGGTGGTCACGCTCACCAACGGCGCGCGGGCCTTTGTCACCTCCAAGATCAACACCTATGGCGCCAGTGTGGTCACCGTCAGCAAGATGCCGGAGACCTTTATCACCGTCGAAGAGTATCTTAACTTCCAGAAGCGCAAAGACGTCACCATCGACGATTACCGGGCCATCCTGGATGCGTGCAAGGCCTGCGTTTCGGTCGGCGCCTCGCGCAGCACTGGGAACGGCAAGGTCGTCTACCAAACCAAGTCCACCACCGACACGCAAGTGCATGGCTGGACTTGGACCATGCCCGCGCTCTCCAATATCAACATCACATCCGGGCGCTCCTTTACCGAGGTCGAGGACGAACACAGCGCGCACGTGGCCCTCATCGGTTGCGACATTGTGGACAATGTCCTCGGCTCCGGCGAACCGCTGGGCAAGGAGATTCGCGTCGATGGCGCTCCTTACACTGTGATCGGAGTCGGCGAGTGCCAGGGCAAGATGCTCGGTCAAAGCATGGATAACTGGGTAGCCATTCCGCTGACGGCATTTCTTCACGGCTATGGGGCGCATGGCAGCCTGTCGGTCTTCGCCGATGCCGGCAGCGGCGGCGAGGTCATTGATGCGGTCTCCGATGAGTTGCGCGTCATCATGCGCGCCCGACGCCATCTGGCGCCCGGCACATCGGATACTTTTTCCGTGGATACCAGCGCCACCTTTCAGAATATGCTCAGCAAGGTGCTCAATAACTTCGGTGCAGTGGTCGCCGCCATCGCCGCCGTTTCTTTGGTCATTGGCGGCATCGTCATCATGAACATCATGCTGGTCTCGGTCACCGAGCGAACCCGCGAGATCGGCGTCCGCAAGGCCCTCGGCGCGCGCCGCAAAGATATCTTGATGCAATTTTTGATTGAGTCCGGCACCATGTCGCTGGCCGGTGGCCTGATCGGCGTATTCGCTGGCATCGTAGTGGCCAAATTAATCACGCTGGCCATCTCTTTCCCCTCTGTTGTGGCGCTCTGGTCGATCCTGGTTGGGCTTTTTGTCGCCACCGCCGTCGGCTTGTTCTTTGGCGTCTATCCAGCCTACAAAGCCGCCAGTCTTGACCCCATCACTGCCCTGAGAGCGGAGCTATAACCATGAGACTGAGCGACTCCAAAGAATCCGTGCTGCTGGCCCTCGACACGCTGCGCAAGAACAAACTGCGCTCCGGCCTGACCATTCTGGGCATCAGTATCGGCATCGCTACGGTGATCCTGATCTCCTCGGCCATCAACGGGCTGAATACCAATATCTCGGCCTTCGTAAACTCGCTGGGCACCAACGACCTGTGGGTCTTCCGCTTTGAACCCTTCGGCAAGCGACCCACCACTGAAGAGCTCAATCGCAGGCAATTGACTTACGAGGACGGCATTGCCATGCGCAGCCTGCCCTACGTTGCCGCCGTCGATCCCGGCCTGACCAGTCAGAACTTTCAACTTGGCATCGGTTTCGTTTCGCTCAAGCACGGCGCTCACAAAATTCAGAACACCATCCTGAACGGCTCGACGACCGAGGTCAAGGAGACCAACGACATTGAGCTTACCGAGGGCCGGATGTGGACCGATTCGGAAGAGGAGCGCGCCGCCAAGGTGGTGGTCTTAGGCCACGATGCCGCCGAGGATCTCTTTCCCGACGAAGATCCGATTGGCAAGGATGTCGATTGCCAAGGCAGCATCTTTACGGTCATCGGCGTGCTGGACACGCAGCCGCAGCCCTTCGGAAGCGGCCGCAACACGCAGGATAATTCTGCCTACTTTCCTCTCGAAACCTTCCGCCAGCTTCATCCCGAGCTGAAGGATTTCTGGATCACCGTAAAATATGACGATCCAGCCCACAAGCAATTAGTTGTCGAAGAAATCCGCGAACTGCTGCGCATTCGCCGTGGCGTCCGCACCCAGCAGGACGATAACTTCGCCATCTTCGGCCCCGACTCGCTCACGCGGCTGTGGAATTCGCTTACCATTGGCCTCTTTTCCTTCATGGTTGCCGTCTCCTCGGTCGGCCTGATGGTGGGCGGTGTCGGCGTCATGAATATCATGCTGGTCTCGGTCACCGAACGCACCCGCGAGATCGGCGTCCGCAAGGCCATCGGCGCAACCAAGAAGAACATCCTGCTGCAATTCACGCTGGAGGCTGTCACGCTGTGCGTAGTGGGCGGCGTTGTCGGCATCCTGGCCGGAGCGCTCTTCACACTGGTCCTGCACTATGCCGTCGGCTTCCTCCACGCGGCGCTCTCGCCGACGTGGGTCATCATCGCCTTCACAGTCTCCTGCCTGATCGGCCTCATCTTCGGCATCTACCCCGCCTGGAAAGCCGCCAACATGGACCCCATCGAAGCGCTACGCTACGAGTAAGGCAGGGAACAGGTATACCGGAAAACTGGACGGTAAGGATGATTTGCCTTACTATCGAGAAGGGGGCAGGTTAATGACCACACTTACGGTTACCGCCAAAGGTCAGATCACTCTGAAGCAGGAGTTGCTTAGGCATCTGAACACCGCTCCCGGCCAAAAGGTTGAAGTGGAGAAACTGCCGGATGGGCGCCTCGTTGTACAGCCGGTCGTGCGGACCGGCACGATCGATGATTTCATCGGCTGTCTCGAACAAAAAGGTGGCCCCAGGCTCACCATCGCGCAAATCAAGAAGATTACCGAAGACGCCTGGGCGGGTAAACGATGAGAATCGTGGCGGATACAAACGTGCTTCTGCGAGCGGCGGTGCGCGACGACCCGCAGCAAGCCATCGCAGCCGCCAATCTGCTTCGCTCGGCGGATCTGGTTGCAGTTCCCGTTGCAGTTCTCTGCGAATTCGTTTGGGTCCTGCGAGGCGCGTACAAGAGATCCGCCCTTGAGGTCGCCCGTTCGATTCGTTCACTACTCTCCAGCCACAATGTGGTGACGAACCATCCTGCCATCGAGGCAGGATTGGCGGTCCTCGAAAAGGGCGGAGACTTCGCGGACGGCGTCATCGCCTATGAAGGCTATTGGCTGGGGGCAGAGGAGTTCGCCAGCTTTGACAAGAAGGCTATAGACTTACTCCGATCTCAAGGCAAAAAAGTTCGACTTCTTTCCTGATTTCCTTACCGAAGCTGCACGCTGTATTCTGACCCCTGAAATGCCTCACGCTTGCGCTCTCTTCCTCTCGCTACTCACCACCGTGCTTGCCGTGGCCGGCATCGGCTACTTCTTGGCCGCTCTTCTTGCCGCGCGCCTCTTCCTGGCGGAACGCCGCGCGCCGCTGGCTGCCTTTGCGCCCGGCGTTACCCTGCTCAAATCCCTCAGGGGCCTTGATCCCGGCATGATCGGCGCCTTCCGCAGCCATTGCAATCAAAGCTACAAAGGCGAGTATGAGCTGCTCTTCGGCGTGGCCTCGCTCGCCGATCCCGCCGTAGAAGCCGTCCGCCAGTTGCAGGCCGAGTTCCCGGAGATTGCAATCCGGCTGATCGAATGCCCCGATCGGCTAGGAACCAATGGCAAGGTCAGTACGCTGGTCCAGCTTGCCGCAGCTGCCCGCTTCGACTATCTGCTCATCAACGACTCGGATATTACCGTCAGCCCGCGCTATCTGGAGCGGGTCATGGGTTGCTTTGCGCCGGAAGTTGGCCCAGAAGTCGGTCTTGTCACGGCGCTCTATCGCGGCCGTGCGCACGGCACGCTGCCCTCGCGGCTGGAGGCGCTGGGCATCGCCGATTTCCAAGCCAACGTGTTGCTCTCCAAGTGGATCGAAGGTGGTCTGCACTACGGCCTTGGTTCCACGCTGGCCGTCAGCCGTGCCGCGCTCGACAAGATCGGTGGCCTGGGAGTACTGGTCGATCATCTGGCCGACGACTACGAACTGGGCGCGCGCGTGGACAAGGTTGGCTTTCGCGTCGTGCTGAGCGCGGAGGTGGTCGAGACAAACGTAGCGGCCTATGGCTGGCGCGGCTTTGTGGACCATCAGTTGCGTTGGGCGCGGACGGTCCGCGATGCACGGCCGTGGGGTTATGCAGGCCTGCTCTTCACGCATGGACTGGGTTTGGCTCTCCTGAACGTGCTGGCCAGCGGAGCCAGCCTTCTGAGCCTGTGGCTGCTGGGGTTGAGCTTCTGCCTGCGTATGGCTCTGGCCATGACCGTCGGCGCGGAGGTGTTGGGCGACCGCCAGGTTCTGTCCGGCCTTTGGCTGCTGCCGCTGCGCGATCTGATCGCCATGGGCCTCTGGGTTGCCGGCTTTGCCGGCAACACCATCGTCTGGCGCGGCGAACGCTTCACACTCAAAGGCGGCAAGCTGGAAAAAACCGGCGGCTTTCGTGATGTGTATCATAGCCAATAGCGCAAACCGTCAGCGATTCTCGCAATGTCTCCATCGCAGCGGAAAACCGCGGTCCATCACACAGAGGAATCCAGACCATGAAAAAGCCGATCTCCAAAGCCAAAGCCACGTCCAAGAGCGTGCCTGCCTACAAGAACGCCAAGCTGCCCGCCGCCAAGCGCGTCCAGGATTTGCTTAAGCGCATGACCGTGCAAGAGAAGGCCGAGCAGATGCGCTGCGTCTGGATGGAGAAGGCGCAAAAGCTGGTGGACGAAAAGGGCAATTTCGACCTGGCCAAGGCCAAGGCAGCCTTCAAAGGTGGGCGCGGAATCGGTCAGGTGGGCCGTCCCAGTGACGCCGGTGGCGGCAAGGACGCCCGCGGCATGGCCGTATTGACCAACGAGATTCAGAAGTTCTTCATGGAAAACACCCGCCTGGGCATTCCCGTCGTCTTTCATGAAGAGTGCCTGCACGGCCACGCGGCGCCGGCGGGAACCAGCTTCTCGCAGCCGATTGGCCTGGGCGCAAGCTTCAATCCGGAACTGGTCGAGCGGCTCTTCTCGATGACCGCCGAAGAGGCCCGCGTGCGCGGCACGCATCAGGCGCTCACCCCTGTGGTGGACGTGGCCCGTGAGCCACGCTGGGGCCGCGTCGAAGAGACCTACGGCGAAGATCCCTTCCTCGTTTCGCGCCTCGGTATCGCTTCCGTCCGCGGTTTTCAGGGCGACAAAAAATTCCGTGACAAGAAGCACGTCATCGCCACGCTGAAGCATTTTGTCGGCCACGCGGAGCCGGAGTCGGGCCAGAACTGCGCGCCAGCCAATGTCTCCCTGCGCGTGCTGCGCGAGACCTTTCTGTTCACCTTCAAGGAGGTGCTCAAGCACGCTGGAGCCATCAGCATCATGCCCTCCTACAACGAGGTGGACGGCGTTCCCTCGCACGCCAATAATTGGCTGCTGCGCGACGTGCTGCGCAAGGAGTGGGGCTTCAAGGGCTATCTTGTCTCTGACTACTACGCGATCTGGGAGTTGAACTACCGCCCTGACACCCACGGTCACTTCCTCGCCGAGGACAAAAAGAAGGCCTGCGCGCTGGCCGTCAAGGCGGGCGTAAATATCGAGTTGCCCGATCCCGACTGCTACCTGCATTTGGAGGAACTGGTCACGAAGGGCGTCTTGAAAGAGAAGGAACTGGATGAGCTGGTGGCTCCCATGCTCTATTGGAAGTTCGTCCTGGGCCTCTTCGACGATCCGTATGTCGATCCCGAAGTGGCGGCCAAGGTCGTCGGCTCGGACGCCAACCGCGAACTGGCTCTCCAGGCGGCGCACGAGACCATCACGCTGCTCAAGAACGAAGGCAACTTGCTGCCGCTGAACGCCAAGAAGCTGAAGAGCATTGCCGTCATCGGACCCAACGCCAATCGCAGTCTGCTGGGCGGTTACAGCGGCGTGCCGGAGCACAACGTTACAGTTCTGGACGGCATCAAGCAGAAGGTCGGCACTCACGTCGAAGTTCTCTACAGCGAAGGCTGCAAGATCACCGTTGGCGGAAGCTGGAATATCGACCCTGTGGTCGCCAGCGATCCGGTTGAGGACCGCAAGCAGATCGCCGAAGCCGTCGAAGTGGCCAGGAACGCCGACGTCATCGTGCTGGCCATCGGCGGCAACGAGCAGACCTCGCGCGAGGCCTGGGCGCGCAACCACATGGGCGACCGGACAAGTTTAGACTTGATCGGGCGGCAGAATGAACTGGTCGAGGCGATGGTCGCACTGGGCAAGCCTGTGGTGGCTCTTGTCTTCAATGGCCGTCCGCTCTCGATTACCGAGCTGAGCGCGAGCGTTCCGGCCATCTTCGAGTGCTGGTACATGGGCCAGGAGACCGGCCGCGCCGTCGCCGACGCGCTCTTCGGCGACATCAACCCCGGCGGCAAGCTGCCCATCACCATTCCCCGCTCGGTCGGCCACCTGCCCGCCTTCTACAACTACAAGCCCTCGGCGCGCCGCGGCTATCTCTTTGACGACACCACGCCGCTCTATCCCTTCGGCTTCGGCCTCAGCTACACCAGCTTCGAGATCACCAATCCCCGCTTGGCCAAAAAGAAGATCGGCCGCAAAGATTCGACGCGCGTGCTGGTGGAAGTCAGAAACACCGGCAAGCGCGCCGGCAGCGAAGTGGTGCAGATGTATATCCGCGACCTCTTCAGTTCGGTAACCCGGCCCGTCAAGGAGCTGAAGGGCTTTAAGAAGGTATGGCTTGATCCGGGCGAAACCACCACGGTCGCGCTCGACATCACGCCCGATCTGCTTTCGTTCTACGACATCAACATGAAGTACGTCGTGGAACCGGGCGACTTCGAGATCATGGTGGGCTCATCGTCGCAAGACGCCGACCTGACCAAGCTGACGCTCACCGTGACCAAGTGAGCGCGAACGGCACAATCTACCGTACGGTACGATCAACCAAACGGCACGATCCACGTATTGTTGGTTGAGTTGATGTTTTGAAAGGGCACGGCTTTAGCCGTGCCGCAAGCCGGACAAAATAACTGGAGGGCTTTAGCCCCTGCGGGATGTTATTAGGTATTTTCGACTTTCACCACAGGTTGTTAAGCGTTCTTCAGAATAGCAACAATACCCCAAGGCGCGGTGCAGTCACAAAGGAGAGGCTCACAATGGAAACAATTCAGCAACTGGCGATACCGCTGAAGCAGAGTCAGCTTGATGCCGCTGCTGAATTCTTTCAGGGCGAATTGGAAAGCAAGGAATTTGAGCAATTGAGGAAAGCTTTCCCAAATCCTCTCGATGCCGTTAGAATCAAAGCGATTGTGCTGAATGAGCTTTATAGTACGAACATCATCGCAATCGTACGAGCTGCCGACCGTGTTGAAAGAGTATTGAAAGCAAATCAATGGGCAGGCTCGGACATGGTTGAAGAACTGGTCAGTCAGATTCGAGAGGTTACGAAGAGGAGCAATTACAGCTTTGCCGCCAAATATGCTCATTTCTTTGTCGATTCCAGTCTCCCAATTCTGGACTCGTTTGCAGAGTGGATGCTTGGAAAGCATCTCGGTCGCAAGATGCAGTCAAAAGACCCGAGGCGCTATCACAGATTTGCGGAAGACATTGAGACGCTCAAGCGGGTCGCAGGTTTGAATTGCAATTGCGCTGAACTTGATTCGTACCTGTGGGTGGCTGGGGAATATTTGTATTGGAAAGACCATCCGAAATACAAAGTTAGTAGCGAACTGAAGCAGCATTTTGAAAATCTACAACGGAGCCCCAAGTCGGAGCCGTCACTGGTTACTCTCTTAGGTATAGGAATAATTAGCGATTTTTCAGAAACCAGCAGCGAAAGTGAGTAGAACCCGATGAGCGTTACAACAAAGCTCTCCTTTGGAGAAAAATTCGGATACGGCCTGGGCGATCTGGCCGCCAACTTTGTCTTTCAGGCTGTCATGGCCTTGCAGTTGGATTTTTACACCAAAACATACGGACTCACAGCGGCGCAGGCTGGCCTGATGTTTCTGGTCGTTGGCCTCGGCTCGGCATGCTTCAATCCGGTCATGGGCGTCATTGCCGACCGCACCAGCACCCGCTGGGGCCGCTTCCGTCCCTGGCTGCTGTGGACCTCGGTGCCCTTTGGCGTCATCGGCATTCTCACCTTCACCACGCCCAATCTGAACCCTGCCGCCAAGCTGATCTATGCCTGGGTCACCTACTTGCTGCTGCGTCTCATCTATGCCGCCAACAACGTGCCCTACGCCTCGCTCACCGGCGTCATGACCGATGACCCCAACGAGCGCAACAGCATCACCTCCATCCGTCAGTTCTTCGCCAACGGCGCAGGATTTATCGTCGGAGCGCTAGCCGTTCCCATGGTCAAATACCTGGGTGGCAACGACAGCGCCAAAGGCTATCAATTGACAATGGGCAGCTTTCTCGCACTCTCGGTTGTCCTTTTTTTGATCGCCTTTGCCGTCTCCAAAGAAAGAATTCAGCCCGATTCCAGCCAGAAAACTTCTGTTGCGCGCGATCTCGGCGACCTGGTCCACAACTTCCCCTGGATCATGCTCTTTCTGGCCACTGTCTTTTATTTCTCCGCCCTGCTGGTTCGCGGCAATATCATGCTGCCTTATTTTGAAAATCTCTCCGGCAATCGCCTCCTCTTCAGTTGGTTCAACGGCTTCGGTCTGATTGCGGTGCTTACTGGCGTCACCTGCTCCACATTTATGGTCAAGAAGATGGGCAAGCGCGCCGTCTTTCTTCTGAGCATGTTGATCACCGGCCTCTGCTGCATCGCTCTTTACTTCTTTTCGCCCACGGCAATCGTACCCATTATCGGGCTGGAGGTTGTGCGCCAATTTGCCTTCGGCTGCTCCGGCCCCGTGCTCTGGTCGATGATGGCCGATGTAGCCGACTACGGCGAATGGAAGACGGGCCGCCGCGCCACCGGCACCGTGATCTCCGCAGTCGTCTTCGCGTTGTGGGTTGGCGTTGCACTGGGAGGCGCCATCGCCAGTTGGCTGCTCGAACTCTACGGTTTCGACTCCAAGGCCCTGGTTCAATCCGCCCATGCGCTGGAAGGCATTCGCCTGATTGCCTCGGTCTACGCGGGCGCCTTCTTCCTGGCTGTCGCACTCTGCCTGGTCTTCTACCCCATCTCGCGCCAGCAGAATCAGAAGATCGCCAACGAACTGGCCGAGCGCCGCAAGAGCTTCGGAAGCGCCTCGTAATCCATAACCCTTCATCCGCCACAAAGGCCGGAGCCATCGCTTCGGCCTTTGTGGTTATGCTGACTGGTTACCCCACCCTGAAAGACTTCCGGCAACAATTCCTAATATGTCAAGCGTATCGTCTTTTCTTCGCCTAAACAAAATTGATATTCAGCTTCCAAAAATGTTAAACCTGCGACAGAAGCGGCCTTTGCGCGTCCAATAAAAATGCGCTATATCATTTTGATTCTTGCCCTGGCCGGCGTGGTGGTCTCCGCGCTGGCTCTGCACGTGCATTACTGCACCGACCCGCAGCCCTGCTCGATCAACGAGCGGTGGGACTGCGGCGTTGTCAATCACAGCCCCTTTGCCGAGATCGCGGGCCTTCCCGTGGCGGCGATCGGCATTGCCGGCTACCTGGCGCTGGGTGGCCTGGCCTTCTGGCGGCAGCGGGCGTTGGTCTTTCTGTGTGCGCTGGTGGGACTCGGCTTTGCGCTGCGGCTGACGACCATTGAGGAGCTTGTCTTGCAGACATGGTGCCTCTATTGTGTAATCTCGCAGGTCATCATTGCGCTGATTACGCTGCTCAGTTTGGGGTGGGTGGGGACGGAATATCTCAACCTGAAAAAGGCCGCCTGCGGTGGGGCAGACGGCGCTTGCGCGCCATAAGATTCGTGGCAGCCCTCCTTGTTCACAGAGAACACGAAAAGGATGAAGCACGGAGCGCGAATATGAACAGGCCGGATTCAACATACAATCCGGAATCCGGAGTACCTGCACGCAGAGTACGTCCGTTTGATGGATTCATCTTGTGTTAAGGCAGGGGCGATTCTCCGCTGGTAAAATCGTCCTATACCGATGCTTAAACAACAATACGCAAACTGGATGTATGAGTGGGAAACGCGGCTGACCACGCGCGATGAGAATCGCGTGGTGCGTCCGCTGGAGTGGGGCTTCGAGTGGATTGAGCCTTTTTTGCGCGACAACGGCTTTGCGGCGGCGCTGCCCAGGCCGGAGGTCGCAAACGACCCCGCGCTGGCCGAGGCGGCCATGGTGCTTATTAATCAGTTCCTCATCCGCCATAGCGACAGCTTCTTCGGCTACGAGCGGCCCACGGACTTCCGCCTGGAAGAGCGTCACCCGGAGCTGTATCCCACCAACGTGCGCCCGGAGACGCTGGCCCAGGACGCGGCGCTGAAGCAACAGGCCGCCGAGGGCAAGACGGATAAGGCGCAGTTTCTGCGCTTTACCTCGCCGGAGCGGACGCCGCACGCTGAGAACAACCAGGTGAATGCGCGCTGGTATCCGGCGCCTGCGTCCAAGGATGCGAATCGCCCCCGGCAGGCGATCATTGTGATGCCGCAGTGGAATGCCGACGCCTTCAGCCACAACGCGCTCTGCGACATCTTCAACAAGATGGGGATTTCGGCGTTGCGGCTCTCGCTGCCGTATCACGATATTCGCCGGCCCGCCGAGCTGGAGCGCTCCGACTATGCCGTTAGCGCCAATATCGGCCGCACGCTCTCGGCCTGCCGTCAGGCGGTGGTGGACATCCGCTGCTGCGTGGATTGGCTGGAGGAGCAGGGCTACGAGCAGTTCGGCGTGCTGGGCACCAGCCTCGGCTCCTGCTACGCCTTCCTGGCCAGCGCCCACGACGCGCGCTTGCGGGTGAATGCCTTCAACCATGCCTCAACGGCCTTTGGCGATGTGGTCTGGGCTGGGCAAAGCACGCGCCACGTGAAGCAGGCGCTGGAGACGGCGGGACTCTCGCAGGATCGCATTCGCGCGCTTTGGGCAGCAGTCAGTCCATGCAGCTACTACGAGAAGCTGATGCGCCCGGTCGTCGCCGGGCCGGAGAAGAAGGTGTTGCTGGTCTACGCCAACTACGACCTGACCTTCCCCAAAGAGTATTCGCTCAAGGTGGTCAAAGCCTTCCAGCGCATCGGATTGAACTTTGAAAAGCGCGTGCTGCCCTGCGGCCACTACACCACCGGCGAATCGCCCTACAAGTTCATCGACGGCTGGTATATGGGATCGTTTGTCTACCGTGCCTTCAAAGCTCTGCGCAGAGAATGGGCTGCGGGCCTGAACGCGGAAGCGGAATTGTCCGAGGCGTAAGGCAAAGCGGCTGGCGACTAACGCACCCCGCTCAAATCCAACTGCAGCAGCTTGGCAGGGTCCAGGTACGCGCCCTGCCAGCGGACGGCCCAGTGCAGATGCGGGCCGGTGACGCGGCCGGTGGCGCCGCTCAGGCCGAGCGGATCCCCCGTGGCCACCTTCTGGCCTTCCTTCACGTTGATACGGCTCAGGTGCATCGAGATCGTATAGAGGCCCAGGCCGTGGTCGATCACTACGCAGCCGCCCTCGTAATAAAGCGGCCGGGCCAGCACCACCAGGCCGCTGTTGCCCGCCTTGACCGGCGTCCCAGCCGGGGCGCGGAAGTCCATCCCTTTGTGAATGCTGGCCAGCTTGCCGTTGAAGGTGCGGCGGGTGCCGAAGCTGTCTGTGGGTTCAGCAACGACCGGCGCGCGGAAGTTGGCCGACCAGAGCGGCTCGGCTGAGCTCGCGGCAAAGACCTTCTCCTTGAGCTGCTTGTCTTCCGCGATCTGCTTCAGCTCTTCCGGTCCGGGCGAAACGAACTTCGGCTCGACGGTCAGCGCGCCGGTTTTATAGTGAGCCGCCTCAATCGCAACGGTTTCAGACAGGTCGCGCTCCCCGCCGCTTTTCAGATGCAGGGTAATCTTCAACGTAGAAGCGCCAACGGCTCCTTCCACATCCACTCCGGCCAGCGCAAACCAGGCACGCCCGTCGCGTCCGCGAAAAAATTCCACCTTGCGCCCCAGCCATTCGCCCTCAATCTTGGTGACGCCGCTGGCCTCTACGCGGACCAGCTCCGGCGAACCGGCGACGACCACTGCCGGGATGAGCGTGACAGCGGGAGATTGCGCGCGAGCGGCGGTCAGCAGAAAAGCCAAGAGGCAAGTGAGCGAGAATCCATTGCGGATTGTTTTGAGAAGCACAGAGAATCGCATTGTCTTCAGCATATCCGGTTACGGCACGGAGGTTGTCTATTCGTCGGCGCCGGTGCGCGGATGGGCGGCGAGCCATTTGGCGGCGCGCGCATCGGCTTCGGCCTGTTCATCGGCGGTGATGTGAGCGCCCATCAACTGCCGGCTGGCAGCGTACTGCTCCTGCTTGGGCCCCTTCACGGCAGCGGCCAGATTCAGCCAGTAATAGGCCTCGACATAATTCTGCGCGACGCCCTGGCCGATGGAGGATAGCACGCCCATGGTCGCCTGCGCGGAGACATCTCCCTGCTCGGCGGCTTTGCGATACCACTCCGCGGCCACGCCCATGTCGCGAGGAAAGTCCTTTCCGCCGTCGCGGTAGAGCACGGCAAGATGCAGCTCGCCGGCCAGGTCGCCTTGGGCGGCTGCCTTTCCGTACCATTCGCCGGCCAGCTTCAAGTCGCGCTCGACGCCCTTGCCGGCGGCGTAGCTCTCGCCCACCAGCACCTGCGCCGCCGCGTCGCCGCCATTGGCCTTGGCCAGCAAAGAAGGATCGATGCCCGCTGTCTGCGCTTGCGCTGGAACGATCATTGCCAGAGCGGCCGCAAGAACGAATTGCTTCCATCTGTTTTTCATAGGAACCTTTTGGAAAATAGGGGTTTCTCGGAAAACAATAGCAGATTCCGCAACACCAGGGCGTTTTTTGTCTTCGGCGAGTTGGACGAGGGTAATGTGCCGATCTTTAATAGGCAAATACATCCCAGCCGCCTCTTGGACGGAGCGGCAGGGATGGAGCCAGATTTAGGGAAGATGCTTGCTTAAAGCAACAATGGACCCGGAAGAAAGGCATATGCTGGTCCGTATTGACCTCTATCAGAGACATTCTTAACTTTCTCTTATAAAAGGATTTTCGCGTTGGATTCAAGAGACAGCCCTGCATCCTTCCATCGAAAGGCGCTAGAATTTCAATATGACTGATCGCATGTCTCTGACACTCGCCCAAGCCGACCCCGTCGTAGCCGCTGCCCTCGAGCACGAAACCCTCCGCCAGCACGAAGGGCTGGAGATGATTGCCAGCGAGAACTTTGTCTCCGAAGCGGTGCTGGAAGCGGCAGGATCGATCTTCACCAACAAATACGCCGAGGGCTACCCCGGGCGGCGCTACTACGGCGGCTGCGAGTATGCCGACGTGGTGGAGAATCTGGCGCGCGACCGGGCCAAGCAGCTCTTCAGCGCCGAGTATGCCAATGTGCAGCCGCACTCCGGCTCGCAGGCCAATGCCTCGGCCTACGCGGCGGTGCTCAAGGCGGGCGATACTATCCTGGGCCTCGACTTGGCGCACGGCGGCCATCTTACCCACGGGCATAAATTGAGTTTCAGCGGCAAGCTCTACCGGACAACCTTCTATGGCGTGCGCAAAGACACCGAGCGGATCGACTACGACCAGATGGAAGAGGTGGCCGTGCGCGAGCAACCTAAGGTCATCATCGGCGGCGGCAGCGCCTATCCGCGCCTCTGGGATTTTGAGCGGATGCGCGCGATAGCCGACAAGGTGGGCGCGGTTTATGTATTTGATATGGCGCACATTGCCGGACTGGTGGCGGGCGGCGTGCATCCCTCGCCTGTGCCGCACGCGCACATCACCACCACCACCACGCACAAGACCCTGCGCGGGCCACGCTCCGGGCTGATCGTTTGCGGCAAGGATTATCAGGTGGGCGTAAAGCCGGAGCAGACCATCGGCAAGGAGATCGACCGGTTGGTCTTTCCCGGCCAGCAGGGCGGGCCGCTGATGCACATTGTTGCCGCCAAGGCAGTGGCGCTGGGTGAGGCTCTGCGGTCGGAGTTCAAGACGTACGCCGCGCAGATTGTGGCCAACGCCAAGGTGCTGGCCGCGTCCCTAGAGCAGGCAGGCTTCCGCATCGTCTCCGGCGGGACGGACAATCACCTGATGCTGGTGGATGTCTTCGCCAAAGGCATCTTGGGCTCAGAGGCCGAGCTGGCGCTAGGCAAGGCCGGCATCACGGTGAACAAAAACACCATTCCCTTCGATGCCAATCCGCCGCTGAGGCCATCAGGCATTCGCATCGGCACACCCGCGATGACCACCCGCGGGATGAAGGAGCCGGAGATGCTGCTGATTGCCGCCTGGATTGAAAAGGCCCTGGCGCAGCGCAGCGACGATGAGGCGCTCGAAAAGATTCGCCTTGAAGTAGCCGAGCTGGCCAACCAGTTTCCGCTCTACGCCTGGCGGCGGGGACTGTAGCCGCCTGCGGCGTGGCAAACGCTCGCTATCCGCCCGCATGAGGTTCGTAGTATCCCGGGTCCAAAAATCCGGACCTGGGGTATACTACGATTTGAAGAGAAATGAGGATAGTATGGCTACCAAGGTTGCTAACTTCTTCGATTTTTTCAAGGGATTTCTTTACGGCGTTTGGATTGGTATCACTACGAATCCATTCAAATCAAATGCCATTATTATTGAAGAGATCAAGCAAAAAAGGCGAGAAAGAATCTTCTGAAAGTGCCCGCACCTAATCTGAAATTGTTTATGATCCTTTAAAAAATGGCAATCACCGGATTCTCATGCGTTGTGAAGGGGTGAGTCCATGATCATCGAACTCAAACCCGCGCAGCAGAAATTGCTCGATCAGGCTGCCCGCTCCGGCATGAGCGCTGAAGAGGTTTTCGAACAGGCCTTTGCCGTCATTCAGGAGCAATACAGAGACTGGATGCTGACTGACCGTGATGCTATTGCCGCCCAAATCGCGGAAGGCTTTGCACAGGCCGAGCGGGGCGAACTGATTGACGCCGAACAGGCCATTCAAGTGCTCCAGGATCGCCGAACTCAGCGGCGTATTGCCTGAGAAATGCCTACTCCTTTTCAGCTCACTTCGCGGGCGCTCAAAGCTCTGAGCAAAATCTGGGATTACATCGCGGAAGATAATATCGGCGCTGCAAATCGCGTGGAATCGGCGATTTTATCAGCCTGCAACAGTCTCTCCCGATACCCCATGATCGGCTCCTAACGAATCGAGATTACGCCCTTGCCAGTTCGGTTCTGGACCGTGACCCAATTCCCGAATTTCATTGTGGTCTATCGCCCTGAGACCAAGCCTTTGCGGATTGTCTCAGTGCTTCACGGAAAAAGAAATCTCAAGGCTCTGTTTGAGGAGTCGGGTTTCATAGAATAACGTCTGCAATTCACATCCCTGTACCGATCGCTCGTGCAGGCGACAGGTGGCCCAGCTCTCGCATTTGGAACCTGGAGTCCATGAACTTCAACCGCCCGTCTTTTTCTTTCCGATTTTTGCAGAGAATTTATCGCATTTCCTGCATAATCTGGAAATGAAGAAGCGCGGAATGAAAGGAAAAGATAGGGAAGAAACACCTGCTCTCGGCAGAAGTTTTCAAGGTGCCCCCTCCCCCCTATTTACTGTGAAGCTGTGGAACTGTGAAGAAGACGGGAAGGCGGGCCGCGCCTCACCGCAACTTGCCAGCGAGGGCCGGGTTTTATCTAATGTTGTTGGGGATGACCCCCGAACTGGCAGAAGGACAGCACGGATTCGCTGCTCCCGCCAAGGGCATCCGGAGGGAAAAATATGAAACATATTCAGATTGCATTAGCCACTTTGCTGGTACTTTCTGTTCCAGCCTTCGCGCAGCATCATGAGGGAGGGGCCCGTTCCACGGGTGCTGGTACCCACCAGGCGCCTCCCAGGAGCGGGCCCAAGGTCTACACCGGCACGCCCCATGCGGCCGAGCCCAATCGCAACTTCAGTGACAAGGACGGCCACCCCAACGTTCCGCACGTCGATGGCAAGACCTGGGTTGGGCACGATACTGGCCGCGATGATGCACATTACCACGTCGATCATCCTTGGGCGCATGGCCGCTTCACCGGCGGCTTTGGCCGCGAACACGTTTGGCGCATCGGCGGCGGCGGACCTAGCCGCTTCTGGTTCAACGGCTGGTACTGGGACGTTGCGGCCTTTGACATTGCTTACTGCGACGGCTGGCTGTGGGACTCCGATCAGATCGTGATCTACGAAGACCCGGACCACGAAGGCTACTATCTTGCCTACAACGTGCGTCTGGGAACTTATGTACATGTGGAGTATCTGGGGTCCTAACTGTGGTCCGCGACCATCCACATTGTCCGAGTGCGGTTCGGACTCGCCGCCCCATTGATTCCCGGCATCCTTTCTTATTGAACCGGCCCAAACGATTGAATACACCGTGCCCCATCCATTTCGCGTACATTGCGAAATGGATGGGAGGCCATGTTGCAAATGTTCAAGGCCGGATGGATAGCACGCTTGGCGATAATGGAACCCGTAAACCCATTCGCGCAAAAATACAGGCCGTAATTTTCAGAGGTTCACTTCCAGAAAGGAAGGAATCTCGAAAATTACGGCCTGTTTTTCACTGCTGTCGCCAGCCCGCAACTTGACTATTACAAGTCATGCGGGCTGGCGGGGTTGAGCCTTCCCTTACTCGTTGGGGAAGAGGTTGGCGAAGATCGCATAGGCGGAGGCGATATCAACCTGCGCCCAGAAGCGATGGAAATGGAAGACCGGAGCCGGTCCGGTACCGGCTACATAGGCTGCCACTTCAGGATAGCTCGGATCCACCTTGTACTTGCTCCGGATGCTGAGGAAGGTTGAGCTGGAGTTGATTGGATCGCCATCCGGCATGACTCCCGTCCAGCCTGCCGGAATGTAAATCGGTGTGTCGAACTGGTTGTAGGTGGTGCCTGTCTCTGGAGCCGACAGACCAATGGCGTCGCGGTCGTTCGCCCACACATCGTTCAGCAGCGTCACGGCCAAGTTGTAGGACGGCATATCTTGTGCAGTCGCCCACTTCTTGGTGCCAGCGCTGTAGTAGAGCAGAACCTTGCAGAGCGAACCCGTCACGCCCACATCCTGAGAGGAGGCCGTAATGGTCACGGTCAATCCCGCGTTGAAGGCAGTACCCGGAGTCCAATTCTGCGTGGTTGCATTCCAGTCAAGGGCGGGCTGTCCACTCCACGTCATGCTGGACGGGATTGAATAGGTCGTCCCGCTCGTTGTGGTGTTGGCTTCTGCCCACGCAATCCAGGGATCCAGAATGATCTTGGCCTTCGGATCGCCGGTTACGTAGTAGTATTCGGCAACGCGCTCCATCGACCAGGCCTGGAATCCGAACCATTGGTTGCTGGGCGGATTGTCATAGGACGGCTCGGCGATGTAGGACATTCCGTAGAAGGTGCTGGTACCCGCGGGAGGAACAGCGTACTGGCCGCCCCATGCGGTTTCGCTTGCATTGCTGCCGCCGCCCCAACTGTTGGTTGCGCCGCCTGCAATGGCTCCATTCGACGACTGCAGCCAGCGGTAGAACTCAAGCTGACGCTCGAGGCCGGTGGTCCAGTCCGCTTTTCCGGTTGCTGAAGTCGAAGCCAAACTGGTCGTAAGGGCATAGGCTGCCAATGGATTTTGGTAGCCAAAGTGAACGTCGCTTGATCCGATGCGCCAAGACCAGCTACCCTCTGCTGGCAGCGCGCCGCCCCATGCGTAGTACCAGGACAGCAGGTATGCGGAAGAGTTCTTGGTGCCGTTTTCTACCGGGCAAGAGAGACTCTGGCAGCCTTGTTGTTTGAAGTACTTGTCATAGAACGAGTAGCGCAGATAGTCGCCCAGTTCCGTTGCCAGCGGAGTCAATGTTGCAACTTGACTGACTGCGGTTGCGCCTTGAGTGGCGGCATACTGTTGCGCCCAGTAGATAGCCTGGATCGCGCGCGCGTCGGCATCAGGAGCGTCGGTGTACTTCCACTGCTGCGTGTACGGACCAGAGGTGAAGAGGCTCAGATAACCGCCATTGCTGGTGTCGCCCCACTTGAAGTTATCCCAGCATGGCTGCGGAACCGTCAGCCAGACTGACTCCTGCGGTCCGCGCTGATACGAGTTCAGGCACGACGGCTTGGATGTTCCATCCTCTTGCTGGCCATAGCCGTACCAGTTATCGCTGTCCACGATCCAGTGCGCGCCGTAGATGTTCCAAGTGCCGTACTGGTTGTGCAGCTCATTCGCAAGTGGATCTTGACCAACCGTTACAGAAGTGGTCAAGAGCGACGGATAGTTACTCGGGCTATCCCACGTTGGAGCGTAGGTAGCTGGAGAAGCGGGGTTGTAACCGCTGTTGGTCGGCTGCAGAGTCGCACTCGGAATCATGTTGGTTGCGTAGCTGTTCCAAGCCGTTTCCAAGCTGCTGTAGTTGCCCAGGAAATTGCCTTCCAATGCTTCCAGCCAGATGTAGTAGCTGTAAGTCTCTGATACCGTCTCATGGCCGTAATCGGGAGCTTCCACGATCAGCGTCTCTACCGAGTGATAAGGAACGCCTTGCGGACTGAAGTACCCGTTGGAAGCGCCGTGAATGTCGGCATAGAGGTCCTGGAAGTATCCCTTGAACTGAGTGCAAAGGGTGCCTGTGCAACCACCACCTGTTGTCTTAGGCTGCACTACGAGCGTAACAGTGGTGGTCACCGGCGCCACTGTGGAAGTCCCGGTGATGGTAATCGGGTACGTTCCGGTAGCGGTTGTTGCGGCTACAGCCAGGGTAAGTGTGCTGGTCGCGGTGGTGGATGCGGGAGCGAATGTGGGAGTAACTCCAGCGGGCTGACCTGTTGCCGCCAGTGTTACGCTGCCTGTGAAGGTTCCCACGTCCGTCACCTTGATCGTGCTGGTTCCGGAATTTCCCACAACGACATCGACGGTCGCGGGAGTGGCTGAGAGCGTATAGCCGTTAGTCCCGGTCACGGGGGTCACGATCAGCGTGATGGTGGTGGTTGCAGTGGTGCCGGAGGTGCCAGTGATGGTGATCGGATAGCTGCCGGCAACTGTGGTAGCAGCTACTGTGAAGGTCACTACGCTTGTCGCGGCCGTGGGGTTGGTGCCGAAGGTGATGCCAACTCCTGCCGGAGGTGTGGAGGAAGTCAACGTTACGGTTCCGGCGAAGGGAGCTACGTCAGTGACCTTAACAGTGTCTGTACCGGTCTGGCCTTGAACAACCGTCACTGTCGCGGCCGTAGGCGCAAGGGTGAAGCTGCCGCCGCCGTTGCCGGCCTCGGTGATGTTGAAGGCTTGGGTGCTCGGGCAGTTCGCGGCGTTGGTGTAGGTCGCCGTGTACGTATTGAGACCGGCGGTCAACGCGATGGCGTTGAGCTGGCGCGTCTTGGAGGTGAATCCATTGGGGCCAACCCAGCTCCAGGTTCCAGTGGTGGGCTGCGGGCCAAGATTCACCGTGGCCGCGGCCGGCACTGATACTGTAGCAATTTGTTGCCATGCCCCGCCGTTCACCTGCAAGTAGGGCGTGATCGCGGTCTGAACGCAGGTGCCGCCGCTGATCGCAAGCGTGATGGTGGCGGTGGCCGCGGGCAGCGTGCCCGAGGTTCCGGTGATGGTGATCGGATAACTTCCGGCGACGGCATTGGAGGCAGCCGTAAAGGTCAGCACGCTGGTCGCCGTGGCGGGGTTGGTTCCATAAGCCACAGTTACGCCGGTCGGCAAAGTCGAGTTAGTCAGAGTTACCGCGCCGGTAAATCCTCCGCTCGGGGCGATGGTGACCGTGTCGGTCGCGGTCTTGCCGATGGTGAGCGGCAGGCTGGCCGGAGCGGCCGAAAGGCTGAAGCTGGGCGTCTTGGTGACGCCGCCGTTGCAGGCCACGCCATTGAGCGTGAAGGCGGTCGGAACGGCGTTGGTCGCGTTGTTCCACGTGCCGTTGAAGCCGACTGAGGTGAGGCTTCCGCCGGCGGGAATCGCGCCATCATAACTCAAGTTAGTCAGGGTGACGTTGGCGCCGCTTTGAGTTACATTGGCGTTCCACGCGCTGCCGGCGGGGATGGTCTGCCCGTTGGCGAAGCTCCAGGTGAGCGACCAGCTGGTGAGGGCGGTGGTGCCGGTGTTGTTGATGGTGAGCGCTGCGCCGAAGCCGCCCGCCCACTGGCTGGTAATGGTGTAGCCGATGTTGCAGGCCGCCTGCGCGCGCGCGCCCGGTGTGACAAGGGTGAGTAGCAATGCCGCGAGTACTGTTAAGTACACGCTCAATCGACGTGCGCTGGTATGCACGCGGGAGGAATTGAACGACTGAATCATGGTTTCTCCTTATGCGCCACGGTGCCCACCCGTTCAGGGGTGGGCACCCATTCCTACTGTGATGGCGTCATAGCTTTACTGCTGTTGGAATGTGTCATTGGCAGGTGGTGCCGTTAACCGCGAAGCTGGTTGGCACAGCGTTCGTGCCGTTCCAGGTGCCGTTAAAGCCCACCGAGTTCAGGCTGCCGTTGGCGGGGATGCTGCCGTCGTAACTAAGGTTGGTCACGGTGACTTTAGCCCCGCTCTGCGAAACATTTCCGTTCCACAGGCTGCCGGCCGGAATCGTCTGATCGTTGGCGAAGCTCCAAGTCAGAGTCCAACTGGAGATCGCCGTCGAACTTGTGTTCTCGATGTCCAGGCTCGCTCCGAAGCCTCCCTGCCACTGGCTGGTGATCGTGTAGGCAACATGGCACGAGAAGCCACCAGCCGGAGTAACCGTGAGGTTAATCGTGGTGGTAGCGGGTGTCAGCGTTCCAGAGGTGCCGGTGATGGTGATGGGATAACTTCCCACCGCGACCGACTTGCCAACCGACAGTGTCAGCACGCTGGAACCGGTGGTTGGATTCGTGCCAAAAGCGGCGCTCACTCCGCTGGGCAGGGTTGAGGTGACGGCCAGAGTTACGTTGCCGGTGAAAGTGCCTTGATCCGCTACCGAGATGGTATCGGGGCCGCTGGCGCCCTGGGCTACGGAAAGTGTGGCTGGGGAAGGCGCAATGGTGAAGCCCGTCTTGGGAGTAATGATCAAGGTGATCGTGGTGGTTTTGCTCAGCGTGCCGGAGGTTCCTGTAATGATGATCTGATAGGTTCCTGGAACCGCGGTGCAAGCCACGTTGAATGTGAGCACATTGTTTGCACCAAACCCGACTGTGACTCCGGTGGGCAGGTTGTTGACAGTCAGAGTGACTGTACCGGTAAATCCGCCGATGGGAGTAACCGTAATAGAGTCGGTGCCACTGCCGCATTGGGGTATCGTCAGAATTGGCAGCGAGGCGCCCAGCGTATAGCCAGTCGCCGGAGTAACACTAACGGTCAAGACGGCGGAGCTGGTGAGTGTACCTGAGGTTCCGGTCACAGTGAGCGTATAGGTTCCCACTGCCGTAGAACTTGGGACGGCGACGGTGAGCGTGCAGCTTCCGTTCCCTGTAATGGGATTGATCGGGCCGCAAATGCCGGTAACTCCGACAGGCGAGGACGACGAGCCAATCGTTACAGAGCCGGTGAAGCCGCCGGTGTCGGTCACTGTGATGACCGAGGTGGCGCTTCCGCCTTGAGCGATGCTCAGTGCCGCGGGCGCGGCAGAGAGTGTAAAGCTACCGCCGCCGGTGATCACCAGTGAGATGGGGGTCGTCACGGGCGCCAGGCTGCCGGAGTTTCCAGTGATGGTGATCGGGTAGGTCCCGACGACCGCATTGGAGCCAACGGTGAAGGTGAGAATGCTGGAGGTTGTAGCGGGATTGGTTCCATAGCTGAGGGTTACGCCTGTGGGGAGGGCTGAGTTAGTCAAAGTTACCGCGCCAGTGAAGCTGCCCTGGTCGGTCACTTTGATGGTGTCGGTCGCATTTTGGCCCGTGGCAACTGTCAAAGACGGTGCGGTAGGCGTGAGGCTGTAGCCAGATCCTGGGATGACGAGAGTAAGCGGCGCGGAATTTGTGATCGTGCCGTTGGTCCCGACCATCTGAACTGTGTAGGATCCGGGGACTGTGCTGGTTTGCGCGTTGAAGTTCACTACGATGCTGCCGCCCGGCGCATTGACAGACGAGGGCGCGAAGTTGGCGTTCACGCCTGAGGGCAATCCGGTGGCGCTGAGCGAAACGCTGCCAGTGAGTCCGCCTTCAAAAGTGACGGTTATTGTAGCCGTGGGGTTCGTTCCCGGCGGCAAGTTAACTGTAGTGGGAGTTACTGAAATCAAGAAGCTTTTTGCATAACCCACAACAAGGCTCAGTGCAGCGGTCTCGGTGGTTCCATTGCTGGTTCCAGTTACCACCAGAGGATAGGTTCCTGGAACGGCCGCTCCGGTAGCCGTAATTGTGAGATTGGCTCCTGTGGCGCCAGTAACGGAAGCAGGGCTGAAGACCGCTGTAACGTTTGCTGGCAAACCGGTAACGGTCAGAGCGACAGGCTTGTTATAACCGCCGAAGGTTCCCACAGTCACGCTGGTGACCACGTTCGCCGCTTGAATAACGGTGACCGATCCAGCGGTTGTGAGGAAGTAGCCGCTGGTTCCCTTTGCAGACGGAGGGATGGCTGGATAGGCGTTCTGTACCAGCATGTCGAACTGAGAGATCCAGAAGTTGCCTGCCGGGGGAGAATTCGGGAGGGCATCCGTTGCAAAACCGTTTGCCAGCGCGTTATCGTGGTTTGGATCGCAGTTTTCATCGGCGTTTTCGCCGGCCTTCCACTGCGTGCTGGGCGGATAAACACCGCCGCCATTGTAGGTTCCGTCTGATTCTCCCGGCGGCTTGATCCACACATAAGCAGAGAGATTGGCAAAGCCGCCCGGATTGGTTACGGGCAGAGCGCCGATTCCCGCATTCTGCTGGTTGCACCACTGACCCATGTCGTCTCGCAGATCAATCTTGGTCGCATCTACGAATGTGTTTAAGTCGGTGCTGGTGCTAGGACCGGTTGGACGCAATGCGGCGTCGCCCCAGCCATTGCGTGAGGTATCGATCAGGAACCCGAGGGTGGAGGGGAAACCGGCGCCAATCAGAGCCGAGTCAAATGCGGCAGCGTAGTCTTCCTCATCGATATACGGATCGTACTGGAAGTAAGTGGATTGATAGACCTCTCCGCCGTTGGAGCCAACAGCCGTAGTTGCGGTCATGTACGGTTCTTTGGTCGCACCGTAATTGGCTGTATTGGTGATAAATCCGTCGACGCTATTTACCCCGTCTGTCGTCAGTTTTGCCACCTGAACAAAAAATGGAACGGCGGCGTTGAAGTTATCCGGCCATCCCAGCCATCCGTGGTGCCCCACATCGAGATAGTTGTAGACATTCGCCAGTGAATGGAACTTGCTGAGCGCATAGGTGATGCCTTGAACATACACGCCAGTCGTTGTAGGTGATCCGGTCACGCCGCCGTTCGCCGCGACGCAATTGGCAATAGGAGAGGCTCCATTGTTGCCCACGTTTGTAATCATGTTCGGAAGCGAGTCATCCTCGATCACCAGCACAAAGCGGATATTCGGATTGCTCGCATACGGAGCGAGAATGTTGTAGATCGGTGTGATGTAATCGTTCTCATACTCCTGAATGCCCGTGCCTGTCAGCGGGGTGGTGCTGCCGATGGGCGTGTCGTTACCGGCGATGCTCAATTCGCCGTTCGAGGCCAATGCCGCGCAGTCACGGTCGGGAAGATCGTAGATCACAAGCTCAACGACGACCGGCTGCCCGGTGCCGGAGGCGGCTTGCTGGGCAAGTGCCGCATTGATGTGCGCCTGCAGGCCAAGGCGTCCGCTATTCAATGTGCCGCCGTAGATGGCATTGATGTGGTCCATCCACACGGCGGTCGGCGTGTTGGCAACAGTATTCATCTGCTCCGCGAGCGTGGAACCGGCCGGTTCGCTGGCAATCGCCGCCCCGACTTCAGTGCTCCAGTCAGGGCTGACGTAGCCGATCGCGCCTGAAAATGGATTTGTAGCATGCGTCACCTGGGCAGATGCGCCCGGCAACATCGTCGTGAGCAGTACTACCGCGAGTACAAAAACGTACGCGCTCAATCGGCGAGCTTGCGCCCGCCAACGGGAGGGGGTCAACTTGAACGACATGGTTTCTCCTTCACATCAGATGGTCCAGGCGCTTCGCAACAAACAGGAGCGCTGTAGCTAAATGATGGCGCTATAAATGCCTGCTCTTTATCAGCAGGAGCCAACCGCCTGAGCCCCTAATTGAGGATGTGCAGGCCGCTGTATATGAAGAAAAAACATGAATTCAAGGCATAACAGGATGAGCCCAGTCTTCTTAAGACACCCGCGGAAATCAACTTGTCGCGTTCTCTCACAAGCAAAACACTTGCAAGAAAACGGAATGAAGGGAAAAATCTAAAAGATGCAAAGCAGTTACCAAGCATCACTTAATTTTCTCGAGGGCGGGTCCCCCGTGAAATGTTACGAACGTGTGACACCGGAGTGATTAATAAAACGTTTGATGTAAAGCTGTCAAGTACCAATAGTAACCGTAGCGCGCGTTACCAAACTTCGTTCTTCAGGCTCATCTCTAGGCTGTACAATCCCTGTGGTTTAAATCCAATTACTCTCGTAGAGAAATATTGCCCGTTTAGCAATAACCAATCTGTAAGACTGTTGAGGCGAAAATCAGGCGCTGACTTTTTCGGGCAATCAGCAGCCAATTTCATCCGAATGCATGCCTCGACGTTGAATTTCACCGTCAATGCCGGGGAAAGACAAGGAAATTTCCCTATTGACAACGATCCCAATAAACGACTAGGCTCCCTTTCGGCGGAACGTTGGATCAATTCTCCTGCAGGAACGTCCCGCCATCTTTGGACGCCGAGACGGTTTCTATCCAAACAAACGATAGTAACTGCCTGCATTGATGCGTCTTCCCTCAAATTGAAGGTATTCGATTAGCCCTCCCCGAAAGGAGTCTCATGCAAAACACACCGATGTTCTTCAGACCGGCAAAACGGTCACCTCTCCACAGTCTGCTCACGAGCGGACTCCTGGTCTTGTTCATGGCCTTGTGCCTGTCGGCCAGCCCTGCCTGGTGCCAGACAACGTCAACTGTCACCGTCAACGCCGCTTCCACCATGGCGCCGGTCGGGCCCGAAGCCTACGGCGTCGACACCGCCGTCTACGATGGCTATCTGACCAGCAGCGGCGTTTCCTCCCTGCTCACCGAGGCCGGCATCAACGCCATCCGCTATCCAGGCGGATCGTATGCCGACATCTTCAACTTCTTTAGCGGCACCGACAATACTGTTCAGCCAGGCGCCTACTTCGCGGCCGGCGATGAATTCAATTTCTTTATGAGCGATACGGTTCTGCCTGAAGGCGGCAAAGCCCTGATCACCGTCAACTACGGCTCCAATCTGACCAACAACGGCGGCGGCCAGCCCAGCGAGGCTGCCTCTTGGGTCCAATACGCCAATGTGACCAATAATTACGGCATAGTGTACTGGGAGATCGGCAACGAGGTTTACGGCAATGGCTACTACAGCACCGGCCTCGACTGGGAAGAAGATCTGCACGACACGGATACGACTCCGGCCGATCGCGTGGGCAACGCGGCGCTTTCGCCCACTGCCTACGGCACCAATGCCGCCGCCTTCATCAAGGCAATGAAAGCCGTTGATCCCAGCATCAAGTGCGGCGTCTTCGTCAATACCGCCAGCTACTACACCAACTGGGACCAGGATGTGCTGAGCGCGGTATCGAGTGCGCTGAGTGGCTCAGGATATTCGTTGGACTTTGTGATTGTGCACTGGTATCCGGGCGGCTCCGATGCGCAGATTCTGGCATCGCAGTATGGCCAATACGGGATTGCAAACACCGTCACCCAGATCCGCTCCGACATCAAGAACTACTACAAACTCAGCAACGCCAATAACCTGGAGATCATTGTCACCGAGTCAGGCGCGGGTTCGGTCGGCGGCATCATGCCGGCTCTTTTTGCCTCGGACGACGATCTGACCTGGTTTGAAAACACTGCAACGAACGTTGAATACCAGGAGTTGCACAACGGATTCCTCAGCGATGCCGGTCCCGGCGTCCCCGAAGGGCCTTGGTATGGAACGCAATTTGCCAGCGACCTGGCGCGCCCCGGCGACACAATGGTCTCGACAACCTCCAGCAATGCGCTCCTCCGGACACACGCGGTCAAGCGCACGGACGGCAAAGTGGCCATTATTCTGATCAATGAGGATCCCAATAATGCGACCACCGCGACCGTCAGCGTCTCCGGCGCCACGATCTCCGGCTCGGGCACCGAATACATGCTCGGCACCGCCAACTTCAATGGACAAAGCACATCAAGCACGGGCGTCGAAGAGACCACCATTACCGGCTTGGGAAGCTCATTCAAGGTGACCGTCCCTGCCTACACCGAGTACGGGATTCTCACTTCATCCAGCGGCGGAGGCACGCCCAGCTTCACCATTGCTCCCACGGCAGCCACATTGTCCATCGCCCAGAGCGCCAGCGCCACCGATGCCATTACTGTGACCGACTTAAACGGCTTTAGCGGTACAGTTACCTATGCCGCCTCCGGCCTGCCAGCGGGCGTAACAGCCGCATTCAACGGCAACACGCTCACCCTGACGGCCAGCGCCACCGCCACCATCGGAAACTCGACTGTGACTCTCACAGGAACCTCCGGCACCTTGATAGAAACCACCAGCATAGCACTGACCATAACCGGTGCGACCGTCTGCACGCCTACCGCGATCACTCCCTATCTCCAGGTGAATGGCGCGGCTTGGCAGCAGGCCTCCACCGCTACGGTGACTTCTACCTCCACCGTCAACCTTGGCCCGCAGCCCACCAGCGGCGGATCATGGAGCTGGACCGGCCCCAGCGGCTACACCTCCACCGCGCGTCAAATCAACGCCATTCCGCTCACCGTCGGTACCGACACATATACCGCGACTTACACCAACACCAGCTCCTGCAAGAGCACGCAGGCCTTCGTTCTCATGGTCACCGGAAGCGGCACGCCGGGCTTCACCATCGCGCCCTCGGCCTCCACGCTGTCCATCGCGCAGGGCGCCAGTTCCACCGACACAGTTACAGTGAACGGTACTGGCGGATTCACCGGCAGTGTAACTCTGACTAACTCAGCCTTGCCCGCCGGAGTAACTGCGACTTACGGAACCAATCCAACCTCCGGCAGCAGCATCATCACCTTTAATGTGGCTGCCACTGCAACCGTTGGGAGTTATCCAATCACCATCACAGGAACCTCCGGTTCCATAACTCCAGCCACGGCGGCGATAACTCTCACAGTAACCAAGACGGGCGGCAGCGGCGGCTTTGCCTGCCACGTCGGCTACTCGATCACTAACCAGTGGGCAGGCGGCTTCGGCGCTGCTTTAACCATTCAAAACACAGGCTCAACGGCGATCTCCAGTTGGTCGCTGACCTGGACATTCGCCAACGGCCAGACGATCCCAGCCGGAAGCATTTGGAATGCCAATGTGGCGCAGAGCGGAGCCAATGTCACCCTCACCAATCTGAGTTATGACGGCAGCATCGCGGCCGGCGCCAGCCTAACCTCGGTTGGCTTCAACGGAACCTGGAACAACGCAACCAACGCGGTGCCGGCATCATTTGCAGTCAACGGCACCACCTGTCAGTAACGAACGGTCTACCGGCTTCTCAGGCCCCCTTTATCGGGGGCCTGGAAGGTGGAGTTCCGTGAGGTCTAACAAATTTATTCGGCGAATCAATTCGATTTAATTACAAACGGAAAAAACCGCGGCTCTGCAGGAGATTTATTACTGGACTCCGAACGGACCAGATTTGCGCCTTTGTCCACCAAGTAGAGGTTGTCGGCGCGGTCGCAGACCAGGTCTGAGAGTTGGGACAGTTAGAGGCCGGCTACAGCATTTTCCATTCTTGCGTATGCAGAATCCATGCAGCCGAGCGGCCATTTCCTCAAGAAAGAGCCACGTACGACATTGCCGGTAAGGATATAGGAATTGGAGAACCGCTCTAACGTTGCATTCGCTGGAAGCGATCGGATGACTCCCACAGTTTGCGATATGCGTCGTTGTCGGCGGTAGCGGCTGGACATTGATCTACAGAGCGAGATTCCTCGCGTTGCAGGGCGGACAAGGCAGCGTGCAGCAATGCATGTACATTCTCATAGCGTCCACTTTCGATTCTGGAGCGAATGAAATCGCTGGACTCTGGAGACAGGTGAAGACTTCGATGGAGCATTTGGCATCTCTCCTTGAAAAAACAATGCGGCGTCAGCGAGATTACCGGCGAGTGGCCTCGATACTTGCACAAGAATCTTGGATCGAAGAATATTTGAGTTGGAATGGAGCAAAAACCAAGAGTTCAAACTCTTCGATCCCGTGATTCGCGTACGGCGACGACGCCTGGGGAGGCTGTCGTAGCCGCAACCCGTCCACCAACCAAGGTGAAAACCGGATGATCTCTTTACTTATTATTGCGTGCGAGGAGAGAAAAATGCCTCACAGACTTGAAAATATTTCAAATACGGAATTCCTGAGACAAGGCATTCAAATGGAGTGCCTATTGCGAGAAGGGGCGCCGCGGCATGAGCGAAACCAGAACTCACACACTCTATTGAGATACGAGGAAGTTGCCGCTCCCTGTTGCTCGCGTCAATTTGAGAGTTGCAGCTTCGGGGGCACCCATTCTGGTTCCACTAAAGCACTCACGTAATCTGCCGGGAAACTCGCTTGGGTTGAGCGCGAGCGCCTTGACTAGGCTGCAAAAGTTGGCACGAGAGGGAGGAATCCTGACTGTTTTCATCATCTTCCTGTCGGTATCCTCTGAAATTCCAGAGGATACGTTGATCGGAAGTGGTTGGTGCCTGTTCTATGGTAATTACTGGAGCGGGCATTTCGCCTCAGCTGTATATACCAGGCGGGCAGCGATTGAGGGGCATTCGTTACCGGATTGCAGATGCTTTCGTACCGTATTCACCCTGCTCCAGTCACGTGAAATTGCTTCGTCGGGAGTAAGATGAAGGCTGATCGAATGTGCGAATTGCTTTTCTCAAGTCCTTCAGGGGCTTGAGGCTAGGGGGGATGCTTCATAACCGGTGTTGTCTCGGCCCAAATTGCTAAACAAGGGAGGTCTTTGCTCTCACCAGGAATGCGTATGACGACGAAAATAAGCATCAGTTTTTTAGAGGAATTATTTCAGGTTTGAATTGACATCGGATTGATTTTCGTGTAAGTGTATGAATATAAAGAATGTATAACGCGCGATCTAAAGTAATTATGAAGATTCAGCAGGGATGGAGTTGACTTTGGAACCAGATAAAGGCGAAATCACGGTGCTGCTGAAAAAATGGAGGGATGGCGAACCTTCTGCATTTGACGACCTGGTGCCGCTGGTCTATCCCCATCTGCGCCGGATTGCCGCGGCCTATGTGCATCGGGAGAGAAATCCCGATGTGGTGCAGGCGACGATCCTGGTCCACGAACTTTACCTCCGCCTCCTGAACCAGAAGAAGGCTGATTGGGATGATCGCCGCCATTTTTATGTCTTTTGCGCCCGGATCATGCGCATGATCCTGATCGATAACGCTCGCCAGAACCAGGTCAAGCTTCGGGGCGGAAGCAATAATCGCGTTCCGCTCAGTGATGATCTGCTGTGGATCAAGATTGACGATCCGGAGCTGCTGGACCTGAACCGCGCCTTGGACGAGCTTGGCCAGATCGATGCCGACCGCGTCAAGTTGGTCGAACTGCGCTATTTCCTGGGCTGCACGGCCGAGGAGACCGCTGCGGTGATGCAGATATCCAAATCCACGGTTGATCGGGAGTTGAGGTTCATCAAGGGCTGGCTATTCCGGCGCATCCACCCCTCAAAGACCGGATAAGAGCGTGATTCATTCTTGCCGCGATGCTCGCAATATCGATAATTGAGGAATCAGCCACAGATGGAGACCTTATTCACCATGGACCAGACACCCGAGAGGTTTCATCTGGTTGAGGCAATCGTTACGGGAGCTCTTGCCCTTCGCGAGGAGGAGCGCGCAGGCCTGATCGAATCCCAATGCCAAACCGACTCAGCACTGGCCGATGAGGTCCGCATCATGCTGGCCGCCTGTGAAGAGGAGGAGCAAATGATGGGCAGTTGCCGGCGCGAGCCGGCTGAACTCCGGGATGCTGCGCCGATTCGCACTGTTGTCGGGCCTTACAAGATTGATCGCCTGCTGGGCCGCGGCGGAATGGGCGCCGTCTATCTCGCGCATCGCGCCGACGGGCAATTCGATCAAAAGGTTGCCATCAAGCTCATTGACGTGCCTCTGGTCTCCGATTTGTTTCGGGAGCGATTCCGCCAGGAGCGGCAGATTCTGGCTAGTTTGCAGCATCCGTACATTGCCCGTTTGCTGGATGGTGGAGTGACCGGCGAGGGTGAACCCTATCTGGTGATGGAGTATGTGGACGGCGCGCCGATCCATCGCTTCTGCGCGGAGCGGCATCTCAACCTGGAGGAGCGGATCAAGCTCTTTCTCCTCGTCTGCGAGTCGGTGCAGTTCGCCCACCAGAACTTCATCGTGCATCGCGACCTGAAGCCGGACAATATTTTGATTGCAGCAGATGGCGCTCCGCGCCTGCTGGACTTTGGAACTGCCAAGCTGCTTTCCCCGTCCCTGGAGAGCCGAGACAGCGAGTTTACCCGCGAAGGCTGCCTCTCCTTTACCCCGCAATACGCCAGCCCGGAGCAGGTGCTGGGAAATCCAATCACCGCGGCCACGGATACATACTCCCTGGGCGTCCTTTTGTATCTGCTACTGACGGGAAGGCCTCCGTATGAGCTGAAAGAGTTGACCACCGGCGAAATGCTGCGCGTGATCTGCGAAGAAGCTCCGCGTAAGCCCGCTTCTGCTGAAATCTCAACCAAGCGGCTTGACGGCGATCTGGAAGCTATTCTGATGAAGGCTCTGCGTAAGGAGCCAAAGGAGCGCTATCTCACTGCTGAGCGGCTGGGCGATGACCTCCGCGCTTATCTGGAAGGACTCCCGGTTGCAGCGCGCCGCGGATCGACGCGTTACCGTGCCGGCAAGTTCATCCGCCGCCACAGGTGGGGCCTGGCGGCGGCAACAGTATTGGCTGTCACGCTGCTTGTTGGCATTGCGGGTGTCGTCTGGCAGGCCACGATAGCGAACCGTGAGCGAAGCAAGGCCGACGAAGAGCGGCGCAAGGCCGAAGCCCGCTCGGCCGATCTGCGCCAGTTGAACAATAGCCTGCTCACAGACCTGGACCAGTCCATCCAGCAGATTCCCGGTTCGACAGGCGTGCGAAAGTTGCTGGTTACCAGTGTGTTGAAACATCTGGATCGCATGGTTGCCGACGCAAAGGGTGACCGCCAGACGCAGCTCGATGCAGCAAATGCCTATATCCAACTGGCGGATCTGCAGGGAGGCTCGTCTAGCCAGAATCTGGGCGATGTTCAGGGCGCGCTGGCAAGTGTCGATAAGGCGATTGCCCTGTGCGAGCCTTTTGCCGGTCGCGATTCGAAGGATAGGGATGCGATCCATGCACTAGCCAATGCCCAGATGGCCCGCAGCGACATTCTCACCGGAACCACGCATATTCAGGAACTCATCGTCTCTACGCGTACGGCGATAGCGAGCTATGATCGACTGAACTCGTTTCCGAACCTCACGCCAGACGAGCTGTTCGATGCGGCAAATGGTTATATGGAACTGGGAAATGAGCTTGGTGTGGTCATGGCTGAAAGCCTGAACGACCTGCCCGGCGCTCTTTCGGCATATCGAAGATTCCTCGATCTGAACCAGCGCGCCATGAGCATCGATCCAAATCTGCTATGGGCCAAAAATAACTTGATTCTGGGCCGGGAAAAGATCATCGAGATCGAATTTGAGACTGATCCGGCGCAAGCGCTCAAGGATGCATTGATCGGCTTGCAGAATCTCTCCGCTCTGCCAAAATACGATCAGGAACACCTGCCGGTACAGTTAATCAACAACGAATTGCTCTCAGACAAAGCCATAGCTCTGGTTGAATTGGGAAGTTACTCCGAGGCAAATTCACTTCTTGACGAGTTGAGTCAGTCGTACCATCGAATGGCTGCTGCAGATCCAAAGGATATTCGCGCTCTTACCAACCTGAATATCGGCCTGGTTCAGGCCTCACGCGAATACATTCTCGAGGCCGATCCGGATCTGGCGCCATCCGAAAGCGACCGGCGGCAAGCTCTGATCCGTGCGGAAAAGGCATCAATAGAAGAGATAGCAGTCACAGAAAAGCTCATCAAACAGACGGGAGGCCAGGAGCAATGGGGACCTTATCTTGCCGACGCGCAGCTCGATCTCGGCTCCATTCAATTCATGCTGCATCGTGGCGGGAACTCTGTCGATCTGGTAAAGAAAGGCCTGGCCGCCTTCAAGGAACTCGTGAAAAAGAATCAGGATACCCCGTCTATTCTTGATGATGCGGCGCAAGATTTCCTTTATGCGGAGCCCGCCTCTCTGAAAGATCCGAAGTTGGCCGTCACATGCGCGGAACGCGCGGTTGAGTTGACTCATCGACGCGTGCCATCCAAGCTGCTGACCTTGGCGCAGGCCTACCGCGCCACAGGCCAGATGGAGAAGAGTCGCGCTGCTGCACGAGAAGGTCTGGCGCTGCTGCCGGCCCTGCAGCCGGGAGGCGTTGAGCCGAGGATTCGAAAACTACTGGAAATCCAGGCGCGGCAAGGTTCCTGACGGACGAGGGTGAACACCAGCGAACCAAAATAATAAAAAATAAAGATTGAACTAAGTTTCTGAAAGTTACCGGAGGGTATAGGATTAAATTGTTTTTTCTTATGTTTAGTATGGCTCAGAACCACCGTAATTGCTGTCCAAATGGAACGCAACGGTGAAGTGGGCCAGGCCGGAGCAGGCGTAGCTGGTAACGATATGCTATGGCCAATGGAGCGGATCGTCTTGCGTGAACGGTTTTGACGCCGACGGAAATCTAATCTCCAAGACCGACGCCGCGGCATTACCGTGAGCTACTCCTACGATCCGCTCAACCGGCTCTATGCCAAAACCTATAGCTCCGGCGACCCCTCCGTGTGCATGCAATACGACCAAGATGGGACGAATACCATCGGCCGGCTTACATCGGAATGGACCGCCCCGGTGGGCACTGCCTGCCCCATGCCAAGCAGCACACCCACCTCAATCTCGGTTCCTTCCGCGGCCTACAACAGCGCCGTCCTGCCGGCCTATGATTCAATGGGCCGCATACTGTTGGAAAAGTTCTTAAATTAGTCGATCCTGAAAAAGCCGATTTCAGGCAGATGGCACGACGATCAGAAAGCCGGTGAAGGTCGATTGGTACAGGAGTCGGCCCAGAATAGCCCTGGTTTGGGCGACAAGTTTGCCCTCACAGGCTCTCAGCAACTTGTGGAAGTTCATCGCCGCGGCCGAGAGGATGGCGTTGATCGCATCTCCGGCAGCGCCCTTCAACCGGTTACGTTCTAACCGGTGTTCGTTCTTCAGATGTCCGATGCTAGGTTCGACAGCCGCTCTGCGTTTCATTCTTTTCCAGAGCGTCTTTGGCGTTCGGCCTCGCCGTCGTTTGTCCACATAGATCGTGGCATTGCCCACATAGTCGTGGCCGCGATAGCCCATGTCCACATGCACTTCTCTAACTATGTCGCCGATCAAGTTATTAACTTGTTTCATCTGCTCGGCTAGCGTGTGGCCATCGTAGGGATTGCCAGTCAAGCTCTTGGCCCCGACGAACCATCCGCCCCGGCTGCTGACCGCGACGCTGACCTTGTTGCCGAACTCATACGGCTTACCCGCTTTTCCTTTGGCGATGCACTCGGCTTCAGGCTCGTGAACGCTGTACACCTTGTTCTTGTCGTGCCTCTGCTGGCTATGAATGCGACGCGCTGTTTCCAGCAGACCGGATAACTTGCGCGAGGGTTCTGTAACTTGACGATCTATCTCGCGCAGCACCCGGCCCAGTTGAGTCCTTAACTGGCGCGTACAAGCGCGGGCACGCTTCATCTGCCGGGCATGAGCGTAGCGGCTGGATTGCATCAACAGACGCTTGCCCACGTGCTGATAACTCTGCTTGATTTCGAGACCTTCGGCACGTGCTTCTTTCACCAGCCTCTCGCGACAGCGATGATACAAACGCGCATCGGTCGGGAAGCGAATGGCCTTGGTCTGTACCGTGGTATCCACGTTGACACGTTGTAACTCCGCCGGGCGGATCACCTTCATGCGCATGCCAGCTGCAAGGGTCTCGCGCAGCATCTGTTCGGCTCCGGTTTCGCCCAGACGCTTGCGCCAACGCGTCATGCTGGAGGGATCGATCGGCATCGAATGCTGAAAATATCGCATGCCGCTGAAGTGCTGCCAATAGGGATTCTCGACCCACCCCGCGACCACATCTTCATCGCTCAGATCGGTTTGATATTTCAAAAAGTGCAACGCCACCATCAGACGCGTCGGCGTACCGGGGGCTCCCTGGGTGGGATGATAACTGCCGCCTAACAGAAGATCGAACTGTTTCCAATCAATCTTCTGCGCAAGTACTGCCAACGGATGCGTGAGGTCAATCAACTGCTCCAGATCGATCTGGAACAGCTCACGTTGCGGGTGTCTGGACTCACTCTTAGGGCGCATGATTTCCCCGGAAATTGCTGTGTTTTGAACAACTTCTGAGAATATTTTACCACGAAATTCACCCTATATCATTGATTCTTTACTGTGTTATGAGTTTATCAGGATCGACTGAATTGGGTTGGGTTTGGGTTGAAGCTTTGCTCTGTTGCCATAGCTGGCTGCACATCGAACGAGATGTATTGCAGATCTTATCTTGTACTTCTGGAAACGGCATCAAAACAAAGGCCCGCTCTGAAAACTCCGCCATTTGTCGCCCCCTGTTTCAGCCATTCCGAAATCTCAAATAATTGGAAACGATAGGGAGAAAATAATGATCGATTGCGTTTCAGCGGGCTTAAGGCAATACACTTGAGTGAATATGCCGGAGCCATCGAGGAATGACGGGAAGACAGGACCCTTCAATGGGTCGGCCAGGCCTCTGCTCTGGGTGAGCGGGGGCTGGGTTCTTCCGATACTCGGCCTCTGCTATTGGGGTTTTCCTGATTCGGCAGTGGCCAGGATTGCTGCTTCAATCGTTGCAGTTCTTCTTGCTCCGCTGCCCGCATTGCTGCATTTACGCAGCCAGCGTCGTTGCCTGCAGGCACAGGCGGCTCAAGCAGAGGAGGAAGCGGCGCAACTGAGATTGCAATTGGAGACGGTTCGCTTTCGCACAGCGCGCTTGCGGGAGGAATTGCAGGCCGCCGACCGTCAGGCGCGGCTCTCGCACCAACTAACGCTGCTGGGCCAATTTACGGCCGGCTTCATGCACGAGTTCAACAATCCGCTGGCGATTGTGGCGGGGCGGATCGAGGTGCTGCTCGATGAGCGCAAGCAAGACACCGCTCTGTGCGCCGATCTGGAGCAGATGCTCAAGGAGACGCGCTATATGAGCCAGATCGCCGCCACGCTCTTGCAGGCGCTGCGCCGGGAGCGGGGCAGCGAGATCTTCGAGGCTTCGATTCCGAAGAAGTCGCTGGAAGAGGCTTTGGGAGCATTGCGGCCATCTGCCCAGAGCCAGGGAGTGGAACTGATTGAGGAGATCGCCGAGGCGCCGCGGGTGGACGTGCCGGAACACGTGGTGGGCGAAGTGGTGCGCGGGTTGCTGAGCAACGCACTGGAGGCACTGAAGGGGCGCGAGGAGGGCCGAATCTGGGTGCGGCTGGAGCCATATCGCACCGCCGGAGCCAAGGTCGTGGCGCGGATCGAGGACAACGGGTCGGGCGTGCCGGAGAGCATTCGCGAACACCTCTTCGAGCCTTTTGTTTCGCACAGCGCGGGCCGGGAGCGGCTGGGGCTGGGACTGTTTTTGGCAGCTAGCCTTCTGGATATGTATGATGGCCGCATCCGCTATGAAACCAGGGAGGGCGGCGGGGCCAGCTTTGTCATCGAACTGCCTCCGGCGCGCTTCACGCGCGGACAGCCCTACCACTGGTTTGCCGGAGGAGCCACCACTTGAGCCATATTCTGGTGATCGACGACGAAGGCGCGCTGGGCGAAAATATTCAGCGGATGCTGCGCGCGCCTGGAACGACGGTAGCGGTCTGCACCGACCCGGTGAGGGGGCTGGCCGAGTGCCTGGCCAACCCGCCCGACCTGGTGCTGCTCGATGTGCGGATGCCGGGGATGAATGGCGAAGAGGTCTTTCAGCGGCTGCACGAGGCGCACCCCACGCTACCCATCGTCTTTTTGACCGCCTTTGGCTCGGTGGAGGGCGCGGTGGTGGCGATGCGCAACGGAGCCTTCGATTACCTGCAAAAACCCTTCAAGCGCGAGGATCTGCTGCTGGTGGCCAAGCGGGCGCTGGCGCACTCCAAGCTGGAGCGCGAGGTGGAGACGCTGAAGGGGCGGCTGGAGGCGCTGGGCGAGTCGGATGGAGCGCAAACGCACAGCCCGGCGATGTTGGAGCAGATGGAAAAGTGCCGCCGCGCGGCGACGACCGACGCCACGGTGATGATCCTGGGCGAGAGCGGCAGCGGCAAAGAGGTGGCTGCGCGCTTCCTGCATGAGCAGAGCCGTCGCAAGGATGGGCCGTTTGTGCCGGTCGAGTGCAGCGCCATGCCGGGATCGCTGATTGAGAGCGAGCTCTTCGGCTATGAGCGCGGAGCCTTCACTGGCGCGGAGCGAACCAAGAAGGGGCTGATCGAATCAGCCGACGGCGGCACGCTCTTTCTGGATGAGATTGGTGATCTGGGCGTGGAGTTGCAAACCCGGCTCTTCCGCTTTGTCGAGGAGCGCGCCCTGCGGCGGCTGGGCGGCCTGGCCACAGTAAAGGTGGATTGCCGCATTCTGTGCGCCACCAACCAGGATCTGATCGCCAAGATCAAGGCGGGCAGCTTTCGCGAGGAGCTTTTCTATCGGCTGAGCGTGGTGACGGTCAAGCTGCCGGCGCTGCGCGAACGGCAGGAGGATATTCCAGCTCTGGCGCGCTTCTTTTTGGAGCGTTTCTCGCGCCGTTATGGCAAGAGGCTATCGGGTTCGCCGCAGTTCTACGAGGCGTTGCTGCGGGAGCGGTGGCCGGGCAACGTCCGCCAGTTGAAGAACGCGATGGAGAGGCTGGCGGCGCTTCATCCGGGCGGAGTTCTGGGACCGAGCGACTTGGCCGAAGATTTCCCGCCGGTGCAAGCTGATGTCTCCAATCTTTCCGCGCTCACGTGGAAGGAGGCGCGGGAGCAATATCTGGCCAGTTTTGAACTCTCCTATGCTCAGGCCGTGCTGGCGCGTTGCGGCGGAAATGTGAGCGCTGCGGCGCGCGAAGCTGGGGTGGATCGCAAGACATTTTACGCGCTCCTGAAACGCGAGAAGGAGCAGCAAGCTGGGGAATCGAATCCTCAATTGGGTTTGGAATGCGGGGAATAGATTCCCCAAAGCCTCGGGGTGGATTGCGGTAAGTCATTCACTTCATGATTCATCCGCTTTGGTTCATGTCGTGCTTGAGGAACCTGCAGGGAGCTCCGACGATGAAACTCTGGTCTTCAGGCGTAAAAGCAATACTGATTGTGATCGGCTTGATTCTTCTTGTGCCGCAGCCGGGTCACGCGATTCCGGCATTTGCCCGCAAATACGGCGTCAAGTGTTACACCTGCCACACCGTTCCACCGGCGCTGAACAAGAACGGTTATATGTTCAAACGTCTCGGTTACCGGATGCCGCCGGACGAGATGGACGGGACTAAGCCCGCCCCGAAGGTTGCCGAGCTGGACAACAAGATCAAGTTCGACATCACCAACCAGATCGCGTTGATCCTGCAGGCCAGTTTTACGGACGAGAAGACGGTCGCCGACAAGGGCAACACCACCTCGGCATCGCCTGTAACCTCTTGCGGAAGCGCCACTTTGGCGAGTTCCTCTTGCTCAAGCTTCAATCTGGATGAGGCGGCGCTCTTCATCGCCGGCGCCATTCCGGAGAGCGGCTTCTCTTACTTTGGCCACTATGAACTTTATCAAGGCGGCGAGAACGACCTGGAGCAGGGCTTCGGAGTTTGGACCGGCGGGCGCGCCAACAGCAGTTACTTCATCAAGGCTGGCGAGATGCACATGCAGGAGGGCGAGGGAACGCGCGCGGCGATGTTTTACAACCTCTTCTCCGATCCGGCTTTCACGCTGACCAATGTCGATCCGCTCAGCTTCGCGCTCGATCAGCATCCAGTCGGCATTGATGTTGGCTACACCCACGCCTCGAATTACTTCAAGAATGTCTTTGCCGTCTCTGCCAAGGTGACCAACGGGCTGAATGCGGACGGGAGCGAGATTCTGGACTCCTCGACCAAAAGTTCCAAGGATGTTTGGGTGGATGCCGATTACTGGTTCGGTCCCGATGGAGGTGTCACTGTAATGTTCTATCGGGGAACGAAGGATCAGAATCAGACTCCAGACAACGGAAACGCACCGTTTACCTACCGAGCTAACATCGACCGGGCAGGCGTCTTTGGCAACTATCTCTTCTTCGACAAACTCGATCTGCTCGGCGGCTATATCCGCAGCCAAGATGACTGGATGCCACCGGATGGCGGACCGAATTCGCACTATGTCTCCAACTCGGTGCGCGGCGAGGCGGATTACTACTTCAAAACAGGAACGGTGGTGATGGCGCGCTATGATCATGCGCTGGAGACCATCAGCCCCAATCCGACAATGCATACGCAGGCCTGGGGCATCGGTGGCGAGCACGCGCTGACTTCGCTGGGAAACATCGTGCTGCGTGCGGCATACAACCAGGAACACGACGGCGATCCGGTGGCTCTTGCGGGCACAACTGACAAACTTTTCAAGCTGGACATCCGGTACATGTGGTAAGGAGAGAGAGATGAACAAGGCTATTCGCATCGTAACTGTAATTGGTATTGCAGCGCCTCTGCTCTTGTGGGCGCAGAGCAGCAATGTGACTCTCCCGCAGGACAAAGGTCCCGACAAGGTCAACGTCTCCAGCTATCCGGCGGAGCAGCAGAAGGGGTACAAGGTCTTTACGGACAAGTGCTCCAAGTGCCACACCATCGCACGGCCCATCAACACCTCGATGACCAAGGAGGAGTGGAGCCGCTATGTCAAGCGCATGATGCACAAGCCGAACTCAGGCATCAGCGACGCGCAGGGCAAGACGATTTATGAGTTCCTCGCCTATGACCAGGAGACGCGCAAAAACAAGAATCCGTCGGCCTTCTCCAAGGCGCTGAGCGACGAAGAGATTGAAAAGCTGAAGGCGGAGCAGCACTAGGGCCTTAACAGTTTCGTTGGCCGGAGGGGAATCAATCATGTGGCCGACCTTCCATCCCGGTGAGTTCGGAGTGTGCTCACCGGGATTTTTTCCAAAAGAAATTTGTTTGTAAGTCTTTTTTGAAATCAGCAATCGCCAGATCGGGGAATTCATGAGTTATTCCATCACTGTCCCGGACCAGGAGTATTTCGATAAAAATATTCCCTGCCGCGCCGCCTGTCCGATTCATACCGAATGCGGGCGCTATGTCCAGGCGATTGGAATCTCCAAGGATGAGGAAGCCTATCTTCTGGCCCGCGCGCCCAATCCCTTTGCCTATGTGCTGGGCCGCATCTGCGCCCATCCCTGCGAGGATAACTGCCGCCGCGGCAAGATCGACGAACCCATCGCTATCTGCGCATTGAAACGCTACGCTACGGATCGCCACAACCTGGGCATGGGCCACGATCCGGCGCGCAAGAAGCTGCCTCCGCCGGTCAAGCGCGGCAAGCGCATAGCCATTGTCGGCGCGGGCGTCTGCGGCCTCACCTGCGCACATGATTTGGCATTGCTCGGCTATGAAGTAGAAGTCTTTGAGTCCGCCCCGGTCCCCGGCGGAATGTTGTACCTGGGCATTCCCCAGTTCCGCCTGCCGCGCGAGATCATCAAGATGGAAGTCGATCATATTCTGGCCATGGGTGTCACGCTGCACACCCGCGTCACGCTGGGCCGCGATATCTCCTTCGCCGAGCTGCGCGCGAAGTTCGATTCGGTTCTGCTGGCCACGGGGCTCAACAAAGGCCGCGAGCTGAATATTCCCGGTGCGCATCTGGCCGGCGTCTACAACGGTATTGATTTTTTAATTAACGTCAATCTGGGCTACGAGATTGAACTGGGCAAGCGTGTGGTGGTGGTGGGCGGCGGCAATGTGGCCATCGATGTGGCGCGCGCGGCTGTCCGTTTAGTTCAAGAATCAGTCAGTTTTCCCGATGCGGAGCAGGATGAGGACGCCAAAGGTCTTCAGCCGGCCTTCGACGCCGCCCGCATGGCCCTGCGCTCCGGCGCGGAAGAGGTCGAATTGGTCAGCCTCGAATCGCGCGTGCAGATGCCCGCCTGGAAGGGCGAGGTAGACGAGGCCGAGCACGAAGGCATTGCCGTTGAAAACAGTTGGGGGCCAAAGGAGATTGTCGGTGAAAACGGTAAAGTCACCGGCCTTAAGGTGCGTCGCTGTTTGACTGTCTTCGACGAGAATGGCCGCTTCAATCCCGCCTTCAGCGACGAAGAAAAAATCATCCCCTGCGACAGCGTGATTCTGGCCATTGGTCAGCAGGCCGACCTTTCTTTCTTCAGCGGCGAAGAGGGCGTGCAGGTTACGCCGCGCGGCATTCTCAAGATCGATGAGAACCTGATGACCACGGCTCCCGGAGTTTTTGCAGGCGGCGATGTGGCCTTCGGTCCGCGCATTCTGGTGGAGGCCGTGGCCAACGGGCACAAAGCAGCGCGCTCCATTCACGTCTTCTTGAGCGGCAAGACCAAGAAGACGGTGCTGAGCCGCTTTCGTATTTTGCCCAACTGGGAGATGCCGCGCGGCTTTCTCACCACGCCGCGACAGAAGATGCCGGTACTGGCCGCCAATCGCCGCATCGGGATTGCCGAGGTGGAACTCGGCTTTGATGAAGAGCAGGGACGCGACGAGGGATTGCGCTGCCTCAACTGCCAGGTGAACACCATCTTCGATGGCTCGAAGTGCATTCTTTGTGCCGGCTGCGTGGATGTTTGCCCGGAGAGCTGTTTGCGCTTGGTGGATCTGGTGCAGGTGCGCGGCGACGCGCGCTACGATGCGCTCATTCACAATCGCTATGGAGTACCCGCCGCCGGACTCGAAGCCGGTCAAGCTGGGGCAATTATCAAGAACGAAGAGAAGTGCATCCGCTGCGGCCTCTGCGCCCAGCGATGCCCCTCTGGAGCCATCACCATGGAGGCTCTGGAGCAGCAGGAACGCGAAGTTTTCGAGTGAGGGCAAGAAGGATATGAATCGAAGAGATTTTTTCAAAATTAGTTGGGGAGCCGTCGGCATTGGCGCTATCCTCTCAGGAGTTGGGGTGAGTCTGGCTGCGGTAGTGCGGTTTCTGATGCCTAGCGTCTTTTACGAGCCGCCGCAGAGCTTCAAGATTGGCAGCCCTGCGGACTTTCCCTTCGGCCCCCCGACCTTTCTCGTCGAAGAAAAGATATTTGTCTTCCGCGACCGCGAAAAAGGCTTTGCCGTGGCCAGCGCCGTTTGCACTCATCTGGGCTGCACAGTGGCGCATTTTGCCAGCGACCAGCGCTTCCATTGCCCCTGCCACGGCAGCGTCTTTGGCGCGGACGGAGCGGTACAGCACGGTCCGGCGCCACGCGCGCTGGATTGGTTTGAAGTCACGCAGGCGCGCGATGGCAAGCTGCTGGTCAACAAAGACAAGGTTGTACCGCCCACTTACCGGCTGATGGTGTAAACAATGAATCTGATTCGCGAGATTTGGCAATCGATTGTGCGGCGGGATCCGCTCTCCACCGACAAGGGAAAGACCGAGCTGGTCTTTCTCAACGTGTGGCTGCATATTCATCCCGCCAAGGTGAAAAAGGAGAATCTGAAGTTCAGGCATACCTTTTACCTGGGCTTTATTACCTTTTTTCTCTTTCTTGTTCTGCTCACTACCGGCATTGCCCTGATGTGCTACTACCGGCCCTATCCGCCGCAGGCCTATCAGGATATGAAAGACTTGCAGTTCGTTGTCTTCATGGGTCCGTTTTTGCGCAATATGCACCGCTGGGCGGCGCACGGCATGGTCATCTGCGTCTTCCTGCATATGTGCCGGGTCTTTTACACTGGCTCGTATAAAAAGCCGCGCCAGTTCAACTGGGTGATTGGCGTCTTTTTGCTTCTAATCACACTCAGCCTTTCTTTCACCGGCTATCTGCTGCCGTGGGATCAACTGGCTTATTGGGCGATCACCGTCGGCACCAACATCGGCAGCTACGCTCCGCTGATCGGTGGGCAACTGCGTGAGCTGCTTCTGGGCGGACACAGCGTCGGCGAAGGCGCTCTGATTCGCTTCTATGTGCTGCACGTTGCCGTGCTGCCCGCCGCCATGATCCTGCTGACGATTGTTCATTTTTGGCGTGTGCGCAAGGATGGCGGCCTCTCGAGGCCCTTGTGGAAGCTCAAAGGGAAGACGGAAGCTCTGGTCACCATCGGCGCGCTCGCGCAGACTGCGCCTCTGCAAGCGGCTGCCGGCTCCAAAGACAAAACCTATGGCCTGATGGAAGTGGTCAGCGGCAAGCCTATCTTCGAGACGGTGACTCCGGAAGAGGAAGAGGATACAGTCTTCTCGTATCCTTACGCCTTTGTGCGCGAAGCTGTGGTGCTGATGGCTACCGTCACCACCATCATGACCATGTCGCTCTTTTTGAATGCTCCGCTGGAGGAACTGGCCAACCCGGCCAAGACGCCCAATCCAGCAAAGGCACCGTGGTATTTTCTGGGGCTTCAGGAGTTGGTCAGCCACTCCGCTTTTCTTGGCGGTGTGGTGGCTCCCGCATTGATGGTGCTGGCCCTGTTGGCTATCCCTTATCTGGACCGGAATCCCAGCCGCCGACTCGCCGACCGCAAGCTGATTCTCTGGTTATTTACCATCTTTGTTGTCGCCAACCTGGCCCTGATTGTCATCGGAACCTTCTTCCGCGGGCCGGGCTGGGCGCTGGTTCCACCGTGGGTTCATGTGGTTGGAGGTGCGGAGTAATGGAACGCAGACTACAGCAAATCTTCTTCGCACTCAGCTTTCTGGCGCTGCTTCTGATTCTTGCCGCCGCGTGGCAGGCCAATACGCCTTCATGGAAGGTCTATCAGCATAACTTCCTGCAACTGGAAGCTCAGGAGGAACCGAACGCCATCACCAAAGCCGCTGTTCTGGCTACGCCGCCGGAGATTCATCAGGTACTGCTCCCCGGTTTGCAGCGCGTGGACCGCTGCACCACTTGCCACCTTGGAGTGGAAGATCCGACGATGAAGAATGCGCCGGAACCGTTCCGCTATCACGCCAATCTAGGCCCGCATATTCCGGCTAAGTTTGGCTGCACCATCTGCCACGGCGGCCAGGGTCTGGCCACTACGAAAGAAGACGCGCACGGCAAGGTCAATTTCTGGCCCAATCCGCTGCTCTCCAAGGACTACATTCGCGCCTCCTGCGGCCGCTGCCACAAGGAAGGCGAAGTACCCGGCGTGCCAGAGCTGACCGAGGGCCGCCATCTCTTTGAAACCCAGGGCTGCCGCGGCTGCCATAAGCTCAATGGCGTGGGCGGAAGCATCGGACCCGACCTGACCAGCGAGGGCGCCAACCGCCGCGCGCCGGAGTGGCTGGAGAGCCACTTCCTCGCACCCAACGCGGTCTCTGCTGGCTCGGCGATGCCCAACTTTCACTTCACCAAGGAGCAGGCGCGCGATCTCACCTACTATATGCTCTCGCTCACCAACGAAGAGATGGGTAGCTTCTTCTCCAGCCTTCGCCTGATTCCCAGCCCGGAGTATGGGCGGCAATTGTTTGTTGAAAAGAACTGCATCAACTGCCACGCTATCGGCGGCGTGGGCGCAAAGACCGCTCCCGACCTGCTCGGCGTCACCAAGCGCCACTCCATCGAATGGCTCGACGAACAGTTGGTCAATCCTGAGCTGGTTTATCCGGGCAGCGCCATGCCGGAGTACGATCTGGAGACCAATGCCCGCACGGCGCTGGTCGCTTATATGTCCGCTGCCACCGCCGAGGACGCGCAGGCGATTCTCTCCCGCAAGGCGCGGGCCATGAACCCGGAGGAGATCGCCATCGAAGCCGGCAAGCAGAACTTCTCGCGCTTCGGCTGCGTTGGTTGCCACGGAACGGAGTTGCAAGGGGGCGTGGCCAATCCCAACGCGCAGGGCGGCGAGGTGCCATCGCTCTTGCACGTCTCCGACGACTATACCAAGGACGAGGTCATCGCCATCATCCGCAATGGCCGCACGCCGCCTTTGGACAACGCCGCAGGCCCCACCCCGCCGCTCTATATGCCTTCCTGGAAGAACGTTTTGAGCGACGAAGACATCAACCGGATTGCGGACTACCTCTGGTCCAAGCAGCAGAAGGCGAAAGATGCCTGGTAGAGCGGCGGGAGATCTGCCTGATCTTTTCGAGCGCGCGCTTGGCTATGTCGATAGCGCCACGATCTTGAATCCCCTTGACCATCTTCACCACTTCAGGGGCCTCGATTTTGTCGATCGGGAGCGCACCCAAAGGCAGGTGGCTCGGTCATCGGCCTGAAGAATGACGATGAGTTATGAAAAGCTGTGCCCCGTTCATCCACAGTTTTATCGTGGATGAGCGGGCGCTGACCGGCTGGTGACAAATGCCACGCCGGAGGGTACACTGAATTACACGTTCTACGCGAGCGGTAATGTGGAAAGCATCGCTTCTTCCAAATCGAACGCCTCCTCCAACCCGAACGGCATCTCCGTTGCCTACACCTATGACGCCGGGGTCCCCGTTGACAGGTCTACGTCAACGGGGTGGGTCGATCTCAACCGTCCCAGCACGGTCGTGGATAACCGCCTGCAAGGCAATCAGACCACCACTTACACCTACGATCCAGCCAGCAACGTCGCCACAGTTCAAGCGCCCAACGGCCTCACATCCACCTTCACCTACGACGCCCTCAACCGGCTCACCGAGCTTTCCACGCCGCCCGTCGCCGATTACAAGTACACGCTGGGCCTCACCGGCAACCGCTCCCAAGCAACCGAGCAGTACCTCACCAACGCGACCCAGCAATCCAGCCGCACGCTTCAGTGGAACTACGACGGCATCTACCGGCTGACCGGCGAGACCATCAATGTAGACGAAGCTCAAAATAGCGGCAGCGCCAGCTACGGACTCGACCCGGTCGGCAACCGCACCTCGGTGACCTCATCCTTCAACGGCTTCACTCCCATCGCGGGCGTCTACAATGCCAACGATGAAATCTCCTCGGAGACCTACGACCCCAACGGCAACGTCACCCAAGAAGCCAATGGCAACAGCCACACATACGACAGCCAGAACCATATGCTTTCAATGACCAACGGCGCTACGGTCATCAACATGACCTATGACGCCTTCGGCAACCGCGTAGCCAAAACCGTCAACGGAGTTACCACGCAATATCTCGTCGAAGATGACGTCAACCCCACCGGCCTGCCGCAAGTTGTTGAAGAGTTATCCGGTCCCATCGGTGCCGGTGTCGTTACGCGCACATACACCTACGGCCTCCAGCGCATCAGCCAAAATCTAAGTCCGACAGTCACCGGCAACAGCACCTGGACCCCCAGCTTCTACGTCTACGACGGCGCAGGCAGCGTAAGGCAACTGACTGACATCAACCTCAAAGTCACCGACGAATACGAATACGACGCCTACGGCAACAGCTTCACCAAGTCCGGAACCACGCCCAACAACTACCTCTATCGCGGCGAACAGTTTGACTCCGACTTAGGCCTCTACTACCTCCGCGCCAGATACTACAACCCCAACACCGGACGATTTATATCTGTTGACCCTTTGAACGGAGATCCAACTGATCCAATCTCATTTCAAAAGTATTTGTATGCAAACGGTGATCCGGTTGATTTCGATGATGCGTCTGGTAAGAATGCAATGCCCGTTCCATTGCCTCCTGCTCCGGGGCCGTTTTTAGTTCCGCCCCCAGCACCTAAACCCACTAAACAACCTGGTGCAGGTGCTCTTGAATATGCATTGGTCCTCTCGGTGATAAGCCTCGCAGCAGAACCAGCCGTCGCAAAATTGGGCTGTGAAATTCGAATGGATTATGCTGTCGATAAACTGAGATTCTCAAATGACATCGACATTGTACAGGATGCGAAAAATTGTAACGCACGTGGGAAAACCCAAATGCGAATACAACTTCAGAAGGGAACCACAGTAACCGTTGTCGGTACGCCAGTTCTTCAAGCAGATGATCCTCCGGGCGTGACGAAGGCCCAAGTATGGGCTGGCCTTGCGGCTCTGTGGGGGTTGGGAGGTTCAGGGCAAACTGGATTTCCGAAAAGTTTACAAAGAGACTTGCGGTCAGCGATCATTGAAGTTAGCCAATGTGTTGGTCGTCAAACTGGAACCCTACAGGGTAAATACACAGTTTGTCAGGCATATGTAACGGGAGATCAAAGTGGCTGGCGAATCGATCTTGAAAATCTTTACGGATTCAATTTAAGCCAATGAGTTCAGAAGACCAAATCGCATTAGCTCTCTTGAACCAGGTGCTAGCTGGCGAACGCGGAATACTGCCTCTCCAGCTAGCAATGTTGCTCGAAAAATCAGCGCGCCTTGCGCGTGGTGACGTTGCTAGTCAAGTGGATGCTGATTACAAGGATATTCTGCTACCTGAACTGGTCGGGATAAATATCACTAATCAAATCAGGGAAGATGTCATTGCGCGTCTGTGCATAGCTGTGTCTAATGATCCAGACCAAGCTTTAATTTCTGTAGTAGCGACTACAGGGACCAGTGCTGCAATCAAGACCTTGGTAAAAGTATTAGTCAACCCTCCGCGCGCTCTCAAGGCGGATGAACTTACGGTCGCTTTGTCATATTTGAGTACGTTCCTTCCGATTCTTTGTGTCGAGTCTCCGGGCTTTGTTTCGTGTGAAGAGGTTGCCAGTATTTCAAAGTTGGCCGAGGGGATTTTGGCATCTAAAGAATCAGTATGCTTTGATATAGAGAAGATGGCTTTAAGAGACCAAGCAGTCCGGATTATAGAAAGATTGCGGGCGAGTGGCCCAGGTCTGACTGACCCAAAATGATTGGGTGGCCCATCTCTGGATTTTCAGAGATGGGAGACCACGAACCTCACTCCGCCGTCTTTTTCTGATCCCTGACCACTGATCCCTGATCCCTGTCGAAAGACCCGGCAATCGCCTCTCGGCGGATTCCACACTGCCCGGCCTCCAGCCCATCGCGGGCGTCTACAACCTCGACGACGAGATCACCTCCGCGACGTACGACCTCAACGGCAACCACTACACCTACGACTCCCATAACCTCGCACAGTGCGCAACAACGCGCCGCCGCCCTGTTGCCAATCTTGGCGCAGAGTAAGACGTCTTGGGAGCCGACACCGAAAACAAGCTGAAAATTACCATTGTCGGGTTGTCGGGTTTTTGGGGTTCACAGGTTGGAAACAGTGTAAAATCTGTAAATCTTGTAAACATGTTGTCGGGACCCCGACAAGTCTAAGTAGGTTCTACTTTATTAACTTATTTGTTTTCATTCGATTGCTGAACTTTATGGCGGAGAGATGGGGATTCGAACTTACAAGCAAGTCATTTATTTTCAATACAAAATAAATTAAAAAACAAAAATACCCCCAATAATACATCCCAGAGATTACTCCCGAGGTGTGATATCTGAGTATCCCAGAAACCCAATCTCACCCGAACATCTACCGTATTTTAACTTGCGCACCATCACTCTGCCAACAACGCCATCTGATATCGCTCAATATTTTTCAGAAAATGCACTGCTGGACGTTCACATATGGAGGTTAAATGAATAGGATGCAAATTATGAGCAATGATAGTCTCATCATAGAACGCGCAACGCCCACCATCCTGATCAATCGGGCTGAGGTTTTGCGCCGGACGGGGCTAAAAAAATCCACTATGTATGGATTGATACGTAAAGATAAATTTCCCCACCAGGTGCAGAAATCGGAGAACACGGTCGGATGGGTTGAGGCGGAGATCGAAGCCTGGGTCCAGGAACGAGAGGCGCTTCGGTCTGGCCCGCCTGCCAAGAAAGCCAAGATGGCACTGCGACCGGTTCCGATGCCACCACCCCCTGCGTTGCGTATTGATTCGACACAGCAGAAGGTATTACCAATGCCAGCTCCGCCGGCGAGGCTGACCCCACAACTACTTAAAAAGCTGACTGAAGGAGCAACATACCGGTTGAAGGCGTTTGAGCCGGAGATGTTTTTTGATGCATCAACAGGCAAACTGTGGCAGTGCGTGATGCAGGTGGAAACGCAGATATCTTACGGTTCTGGCAATGAATAAACGCACTCCGTCCCGAATTGATTCAGTTCGCGATTGCACTCTAGTTCACGATCGGTATCAGGCGAGGTGAGTTGTTCAACCTTACCCTGAATAGATCCTCGAATCTCGCTTACGCATTTTTGAGAGATTGCGCTGATCCGATTTGCCATTCCTGGAGAAGTCGCTCTCCGATCGCCGAAAATTCCGAATGTGCTTTGATATAGGCGCGGACCTTCGCCGAAACGCTGATGACAGCATCCTCGATCTGCCCAAAAATCTCTCTGACTCTAGATGGCGTGCAGCCCGCGCGAGTTTCACCGAGCCGTTGCAACTCTTTGGCGCACGGCCAATTTGTGCTGCCATTCAGCGTAAGCGCCATGCGGTCTTGAGCGAGGTAGACCGTTGTCGTCACCAGATCGTAGACGGGAGCAATTCTTGCTTCCCCTAAAACATCGTCATAAACAATGCCGAAATTCTTCAGGTGCGCATCGCCGTTGCGAAGCACACAGTTGAGGACGATCAGCGTGAAGAGTTTTTCAAGATCTTCACGCACGCTGGTTGAATTGGCAAACTGCGTGAATCGCTTGAGAACCGAGGTTTCGTAGCTGCCGTTGTACTTCTGATCGGTCCGCTTGGCGTTGAGCACGCAGAAATCTTCGAAGCCCCGATAGCTGCCATCAATCCGAAGATCGAAGCGGTCAACGACCAGCGCCCCGGCATCCTCAGCGAGCTGGCAGGGGGGCACCTCAAGGCCGCAGCGTTGGGCGACTTTGAGGCAGAAATACTCGTTCGCCGCAAGCTGCGGATATTCACTCGCTTCCCAGAATTTGATGATGTGGGTTGCGCCGCGATAGCTCTCGGATAGGCGCACGCCTGCTGCGTGGGTGGCGGAAAAAGCATTCTCGTCCCGGATAAGAAATTTGGGCTGGACACCGCTGATGCCGGAGTAGGATGCGAATTTATCGATGAGGTAGCGGTACAAGTCGCCGCCTCGCCGCTGGGCAAGAATCTCATCGACAGACTGAAATGGAACCTCCTCCACCAACTGATCCTGCTGGCCGGTGTAGCGAATGCGCCCTATTTGGGAGCGTCCGACAACAGCCAGCAGATCAAGATCGTCAAACGTGCCCGTCGCTTTGGCAAATGTCAGGCGCAACCGCTCACGCAGCGCGCCTTCAGGAAGATTCATCTCGAAGATTGGCGGGATGCCAAAGCGCATATCCCACGACGGAAGGCGCACCGGCATGGTGACCGAAACCGCGCGTGCGGGGAGGCTCTGCGGCAGATAGAGAAAGGCGCTGCTGCGCTCGCCAGTTCGGTCGAGCAGTCCCGCTTCAGCCGCGTCGGTCCAGACTTTGATCATTCCGTTCCTCCTCCATCAGTTCCTCTAGCGTCGGCCGCTCAGAGATGACCGCTTGCAGCTTCAGTTCCATGCCGATGGCAGAAAGTATTTTGCTGATCTTGGAGAAGCCCAGTTCACCGATGCGGCTGTTCTCCAAGGCATCCAGTGTGGAATGGCCGACAGCAGCCTTTTTGGCCAAGGCGGATTGGCTCAATCCAAGCGTCTTGCGCCGGGCTGCGATCTGTTCGCCTAGTGAGGATAAAGTCAACATTTGCATAGTATATGAGGTTTATTGTCGTTTGTAAAGTATTTTACCTTGTATACTGTGTGATGTCGTAATAGTAGTGATGATCCTAGGCGTCATCCTCATGATTGGTTTATTTCAACAGACAAGGAGCGCCTCAAAGTAGGTTGGTTTTGGGTTGAAGCCATATTCTTGTGGCACAGAAAATGGGCTGATCGCTTTAGAATGTTATACCTTCCGTCACGCCTACCGTTTTCTGTTGGACGACAAAGGATCTTCGGTCGGGGTACAGTAAAAACTGTTACTCCACGCCGACATCGTGATGACTATGAATTACGGCAATGCTTACATGAAGTGCAAGCGCTCTGCCAACAACGTATCCTGCATTTAATCCTGGCAATTGATAGTACCGATGATTCAGTCGTTCCTCTGAACTTGGATCAAATGGAGTAAAAGGAATGAATCTTCTAGACGTCGACAGAGTGTTGCGGTATGGCTTTATTGTGGAATACCTCAACGAAATCGGTCTTTCCCCCAGGTCTTATAGAGGCCAAGATAGCCGTAGTTCTCCGTCTGTCCTGCAACTGAGTGCCCGTAGGCGAAGAGCAATTGCAGTCCAGGCGACTTGAAGTGATAATAGCCGCCCGCGTCGATCATCGTGGAGGATTGAGTCTGTGCCGTGGCGAAGCCTTCACGTGCATGAGAGAAAACCTCCGCTGACAACTCAAGCTTTTTGCTGATCTCGCGCTTCACGAGAAATCCGCCATAGAAATAATTGCGATATTGCGTCTGTGGAACAACAGCATAGCCAAGGCCGCCGCACAGGCTCCAGGGGCCGAATTCTTTTTCTACCCAGATAGGGAGTTTGTACCAGACCTTGCCTACACCGAGTCCGCGCATAGAGTCGCCGATGGGAATCTCGAACATGGTGAATGAGCCAATCTGTGGTCGGCGTTTGGTCTGTTTGATGAAACCGTATTTCACGCCCAATTCCATATCCGTCAGGCCGAAGGCGCTGGGCCCCGCACCGGCAGGAAGATAGACGGGATTGTTCAGCGGACGCGCAATACCCAAGGGCAGAATCGCATGGATCTGAATATTGGGAATCGCGCCCCAATTGAACTCAAAGGCTGGACCAGCCGTGTCAATCTCCACTGGAGTTCCGTCCACTGTGCTAAAGACGTAAGCCTCGTAATGCCCGAGGTCAACCGGCGTCGGATCGTCCGTCTGAAAGGGAGGACCGGCCTGCGCCGATAGCAGGCGAGTGGTCAAGACCGCGAGAAGAAATATTCTCGTAAAGCAATTTATCGCCCTCAATGGCATGATCTGATTTCCCTCAGTCATTTGATGATTTCAAAAAGCAACGCGATTCGACAGCGCTTCCATGATCGAATCGCGTTGCCTCTCAGAACAAATCGCCGATGGGCGGAAAGGTCAACAACACACTGAGACCGAGAAACGCAAATGCGATGCCGTTGATGCGCCGCAGAGAAACCGTCCTCTTGCGCCAGCGCCATTCAAGGATTGCCCACGCAGCAAGCCACAGCAGAATGGCCACAGTGGTTTCGCCAGAGAGCGCGCCGGTGGGCTTGTAAAAGACAAACAGGTTCTTCACAAATGCGGATTTGTCGGCAGCGATTGCGAAGGCGGCAATTGCGAACGAGCCGATGCCTGCCGATAAAATCGCGGCCGCGCCGGAGCCGTTGGGAAGGCTGATGGAAATTTCCGAGACATTGTTTGTTTGTATGCTCATGGCTATTCTCCTTGAACCAGTTGGATTGTTTGTCCGCCATCGACGGGGGCATTCTTATCGAGCATCGCGCCGAAGAATCCAGCGATGCCTGCCGCGAAGAGTGACAGCGCAGTGAATCCAAGCAGCGTGGAGCGAAGCTGCGAATGATGTTTGAGATCGCGCGCATAGCGGATCGCGATGAACGCAGCCGCTGTGATGGCGATGGGGACAAGCCATGCTACGTGCTCCTTCCACTCCATGCCGATCAAGTGCCATTGTTTTGTAGCTGGATTTGAAAGCAAAAGCGAGCGCGGAAAGGCACCCAGACTGACCGAGTCTTTGGGTGGCGCAGCGCGATACCACGGATAGATGATGTAAGTTCCAGTGAGTACGGTGAGCCAGGCCAACGCGGCCATGATGCTGAGATAGATGCCGAGGAAGCGATCTCTGCCTGCCTGATTCTGCGGCGGAGGTTCGGTTGAATATCGTTGATAGAGCGCGACAATCGCGCCTGAGCAAGCCAGCAGATAGAGCGCGCCGAAGCCCATGCCGTGAATTAAAGTCCAGAGACTGCGGGTTGTGATTTCCATTGTGACCTCCTGGGGAATGTGTGATTGAAATCATGCTATGGATGCGATTGCGCAACGCTGGACTGCTTCACATCCACTGCCTGCAAAAGGGCCGTGCTGCCTGCATAGAGCTTGACCGAATTCTGTCGCGAGGCGAGAGTGAATGTTCCGCTGCCATTCTGGCCGTTGTCAGCCAGAACCGTGTTGGCATAACCGTAGACGCCGCAGGCGCGCGGAGAAAAGATCGAGACCGACTCTTCACTCTCTGTAGCGGGGCAGGAGAGCGTGGAACCAGATGCTGAATCAACTCCTGGAAGAAGGCGGGCGAAGATTCCCTTTTGGCGGTTGTATCCGATGATGTCGCCATCGCTTGATCGAATCGCCTCGGTGAATGGATCAAACTCGCCGCCTCCAATCAACCGCATGATTCCACGCGCATCTTCCTCATCCAGGTATTGAGGGCGCGCCGCTTGCTCGGAATCAATCGGATCAGCAACAGCGCGTGCAGAGAGATTCACATTCAAGATAAGATCGCCATTCACGATGCGGTCAAAGTGAATGGAGAGCAGCGAGGGCTTCTGGCGCGCATAGGGCGTGGAATCAATCTGCAATCGATGAGCCTCCACGACGTGACCGAGCAAGGTTGTTCCCTTGGGAAAGCTTCCGCCGCCGGGCAGAAAAACAATTTGCAGTGTCTTTGCGGTGACCGGATCACCAGGCCTTGCTTTGTTTGCGTCCACTGCTTTCACAAATCGCACGGGGATGACGGTTGGCGCAGACAGCGTAATCGGCTCGGCAGCCGCGGCAGCGATCAAGCCATTCAGAAAAACAAGAAAAAATGCAGCTCTGAAAAAAAGTCTTTGAGTCGATGATTGCATGATGAATATCCTTTCATTGATTTGGCGAGAAACCATGAATACATCAATTGCGGCGCTCGATCTTCTGAGCGCCGCGACCGATGGTTTGAGGATCAACAGGCTAGTTAACGCCCTGCCGATCAAAAGGTGATCTTGCCCGCCAGTTGAACCTGGCGCGCGGTGCGTTGGAAGGTTGAGTCAGAACCTGCCGAGGAGATGGTTCCGAAAGCGGCAGTACCAACGGTGGACCCAGGATTGTTAAACTGCGGCGTGTTGGCCAGGTTGAAGAATTCGGCACGCAGTTGCAGGACATTTGTCTCTGCCAAGTGAGTGTTCTTGAAGACAGAGAAGTCCGCCGTTTTGGTGCCTGGGCCTTGCAGGATATTGCGTCCGGAGTTACCCCACGTTCCCGCAGTTGGATTCGCAAAGTCGGCGATGTTGAACCAGGCCGACTTAGTCCGATGGCCTGACGGTAGTGATCCGTTGCCGCTGGCGCCGACAAACTGCGCCCTCGGAGTCAGTCCATCACCGACGCCGCTGGAAGCAGAGACGGAGAAAGGCAACCCATCGGAGAAATTCAGAATGGCGTTCACCTGCCATCCCTTGACAAAGCCGCCCAGCACTCCTTTGGCCTTGAAGGGAAGTTCATATCCGCCGCTGGCTACAAAGCGACTGGGAATATTCAAGTCGGAGTTTCCGTAGTCGGCGCGAATGTTGTAGGGGTTCAAAACACTGCCGGGGCTGCCCGATCCTTCGTCGAGCGAGTGGCTATAGCTGTACGAGGCAAGGAAGTTCAACCCATGCGCGCGGCGCTCGGCGGTGATTTGCAGCGCGTTGTAGTTGGAGATCTGCCGGGTCTCAAGCTCGTTGATCTGAATAAAGTTTGGATAGGGCCGATTGGCGGTCACGTTCGTAGTTCCCGGAGAACCGGCGTTGATGTCGCGCAGATCGTCCAGATGGACTCCCTTCGTGCCGACATAGGCTATCTTGATGACGGTGGAGAAGGGGACCTGCTGTTCGAGTGTTGCGTGCCACTGCTCGCTATAGGGAGTCTTGGCATTCGGATCTTGCGCAAAAACCGGCAGGCCCGCCGGAAGATTGCTGGCGGAGGTGACGGCGGTGTGAACGAATCCATTCGATGAGTAGTTGAATGGAGCGCCATTCGGAGCCGCCGCGCCGTAGGTTGCGGAGTTATTGAAGGCCCAGTAATTGTCCGTCGGGACGTTGGCCGAGAGGCCGCTCGAATTGGTTACGTTGGGCGCCGAGTAGTAAATGCCGTAGCCCGCATGGAAGACAGTCTTGCCCGTGATTTTGAAGGCAAATCCGACACGTGGCGCAATGTTGAGCTTGTTGTCGTTGGCTCCGCTTCTTGGAATGCCGTTGGTGCCAACTTGCTCCAGGGCTGTGGTCGAGATGGATGGAATGAAGTTGTATTCCTTGTTGTTGACTTCAGTCCACGGCCAGCCAAGAAAGTTTTCGTAGCGGATGCCTGCATTCACGGTCAGCCTGTTGGTCGGCTTGTAGTTGTCCTGCACGTAGAAGGATAGATCGCTCTGCCGCAGACCGACCCCCGTCGGATAGGAGTAGGTTCCGCTCTTGGGAGCGCCGAAGAGCAGGTCGGTCCAGGCCAGGCCCGTGTACGACGTACCGTAAGATTCAGAGCCATGCTCCGCGCCGGTCTGAAACATGTTGTACTGCAGGCGCACAAACTCGAAGCCGAGGTCCAGTGAGTGTTTGCCGCGAACCCAGTTCACGTTGTCGTCTGTTTGATAGTTGTTGGTTCCAATCACCGTAGGACTGTTGCCCGCGTCACCGATCGACGTACCTCCCGAAAAACTCAGCACAGGCAGGCCGTCGGAGCGGGGATCGCCGGGAATCTCAACACCGGGGATGCCGAGTAGCGTGGGCAATCCAAGGCCCGCATCCCAATTCTGCGCATAGACAAAGAGCCGCGACCAACCGAAGCGAGCGGTATTTACGATGGACGACGATAAGATGTGCGTTTCGCTGAGAACGGCCTGATGCGACGGATTGCTGGCCGGACCGCAGATCACAGCTCCCACCAAAGGATTGGGAAGCGTTCCGGGCTGGCTAATGATGTCGTGCCCCTGACTGTAGCGGCCAAATGCGCTGTCCTTCTCAGAGAACTTTTGATCGATCTTCACGTCGAAGTCGTCTTCATTCAGCGTCTTTACCGGGTTGTACAAGAAGTTGTTCGCAGTCGTCTGCCCTGGCCTGTTAGGCGACGCATATTTCTGATAGAAGTTCAAAATGTTTGCGCCGGTCTGATTCACATCGGCCAAGGGAATAAAGTTGTTGGCGTATGCAACCTTGGTCGTTGGATTCTTGATGGTCTGCGTATAGGCGGAAAAGTCGTATCCGGTTGGAGTCAAGACGAAATCCGGAACGGTATCCACATATGTGAATCCCTGTGCCAGGCGCTGTCCAGAGTAGTCCGCAAAGAAGAAGGTCTTGGGATTGGCCTGTTTGTAAAAGACCGGGCCACCAAAGGTAAAGCCGAATTCATTCTGCCGCAGCGCGGGCTTGATGGCCGTTGCGTAATAATTTCTGGCGTTGAGAGCGGAGTTGCGAAAGAACTCGAAGACTTCGCCGTGATAGTGATTCGTTCCTGACTTGTAGATCAGGTTGATGGTGCCGCCATTGCCGCGTCCATAGCGAGCGTCGGCGTCCGTGATCTCTTCGGAAAATTCCTGAATGGCATCGATGGGCGGGAAGATCACAACAGCAAGTCCGTTGTGATTTTCATTGTCGCCAATACCATCCAAGAGCAGGCGGTTTTCCTGATAGCGCAGGCCTGCGAAGGCATAAGACGACGGGCCGCGCTGTTGGGTGTAGGGAACGCTGACCAATTGCGTTTGGGCAGGAATGACGCCTGCGCCCAGACCCAGCAGTTCAGCAAAGTTGCGGCCATTCAAAGGCAGATTCTTGACCGCTTCCTCAGTGCGGAGATTGCCGACGCTGGAGCTTTCCGTCTCCAGCAATTCGCCGGAGGCCTGAACTTCGATCGTCTCCGCTGCGGTTCCCACCGCCAGATTCGCATCTGCGGCAACACGTTGACCAACTTCCAACCGGACAGATTCAACAACTTTGCTGAATCCTGCAACATCAATCTGCACTGTGTAGTCGCCGGGATGCAGTGGCGGAGATACATAGATGCCCTGCGCATCAGTGGATATTAGGGTTGTTAACCCAGTTCCGGTGTTGCGCACGGTTACATGAGCGCCGGGGATCACCGCGCCGGTGTTGTCTTTGACCACGCCGGTGATAATGCCGGTTTCAACGATCTGCGCGTGCAGAGCCGAGGCGGCCACGATGACGAACAGCGCCGCCAGAACCAGCGATAGGTTTTGCTTTACGAGATTTCGTAACGAATACAATGCAACAGACATACTTGCCTCCAAGGGTGCGATCAACTTTGACCGCACAGAAAAATGGCCCACGATCAACTCGTGGGCCATGGCACTGCGCTACGCGCACACTGCCGTCAGACGGGAATGATGCACTTGCCCACGACGCAAGGCGCATCCGCTTCAGGGTTTTGAGTGAAGCGACAACAACTTCCTGCCTTGCGGGCAATCTGCTTTTGAATGCTCATGTTCTTCTTCCTTTTTGTGATTTATCTGGATGAAATCGCTTCGATTCGCACAATAATCCTAGTGCAAAGCAAAGAATTCATTTGTTATTCAAAATTCGTAATCCAATCCAAGGCGGTCTGTCGAACTCAAGCGCAACACGGCGCTATGCTCATGGCGCGGATAGTGCGCAAGATCAAAGATGGATTGGATGAGGAGGTGTGCGGGCGTCAACAACAACACGAGCGACATGGCGTCGGCTCGGAGGCGGGCGTGAGGTTTGCCTGGATGTTGATTTGCACCTGCATATTCTGTATTGGGCCATAAAGTCGAAATCGTGTCAAGGTCCGCCAAAGATTTTCTTCACAAAATGCAAAAAGTTTTTCTGTTCGCTTGACAGCTTTCCAATCCCCGTGCATCATCGAAATAGTTGATCTTTCAAGTGCGGTCCTCGTTGAATCCGAGGATCTGCCTGGATCGAGGAATCGAACTCCATGCTTCATCGCCGCGCATCCCGCTGTTGTTGTTGCCCTGTCGCCTCTCTGACAGTTGAGCAGCCTCGTGGGAATGCCGCGCATATGCGATCTTAGCTGATCCGCATCGCCTGAGTCTTCGCAATCCCAGCCCACGAGCATCTGTTTCGTGGGTTTTTTCATTGGGTTCGCGCCCGCATTGCGATTCAGGAAGAGAGCTGCACTCCGATGAAGCCGTTTCACATCATGGCCAAGCCGCATGGCGCAATCTGCAATCTCAATTGCACCTATTGCTACTACTTGGAGAAGGAAAATCTCTACGCCAGCAGCGGGCGCGAATTCCGCATGAAGGACGATGTGCTGGAGACCTACATTCGCCAGTACATTCAATCGCAGCCCGACGAACACGTCAGCTTTGCGTGGCAGGGCGGTGAGCCTACGCTGTTGGGGATTCCCTTCTTCGAGCGCGTCGTTGCGTTGCAGAAACAATATGCGAATGGCAAGACCGTCGAGAATGCATTCCAGACCAACGGCACGCTGCTGGATGATGCGTGGGGCGAGTTCTTGGCACGCAACAAGTTTTTGATTGGCCTTTCCGTCGATGGTCCAGAGGAGGTTCACGATGCGTATCGCGTGGACAAGGGCGGCAAGCCGACGCACGCGCGCGTGATGCGCGGGCTCGGTATTCTCAAGAAACATGGCGTGGAGTTCAACACACTCACGGTTGTCAATCGCCTGAACTCAACTCGTGCTCACGATGTCTATCGCTTTCTCAAAGAGATCGGCAGCAAATATCTGCAATTCATTCCCATCGTCGAACAGGTTGCCAAAGAGCCGGACCCCAACGGTCTTGTCTTGTTGAAGCCGTATTCGCGGCAAGAGTCGGCGGTCTCGGAGTGGTCGGTTGAGCCGTTGCAATTCGGCAAGTTCCTGCAACAGGTCTTTGACGATTGGGTGATTCAGGATGTGGGCCGCGTCTATGTGCAGGTCTTCGATGTTGCGCTGGAGTCGTGGTATGGCGTGCCGCAGACGCTCTGTGTTTTTTCGCCCAAGTGCGGCAGCGCGTTGGCCGTCGAACACAATGGAGATGTGTACTCCTGCGACCACTTTGTTTATCCCGACAACAAGTTGGGAAACATCATGCAGAAAAACTTGTCGAGCCTGGTGAGCAGCCCGCAGCAAACGCGTTTTGGCAATGCAAAGGAATTTGCGCTGCCCTCCGATTGCCGTCAGTGCGATGTGCGTTTTGCCTGCAATGGCGAGTGCCCCAAGCACCGCTTTCTGACCACCGCATCCGGCGAGTACGGGCTGAACTATCTCTGCGCGGGCTACAAACATTTCTTCCACCACATCGATCCGTATATGCGGTTTATGGCGGAAGAACTGAAGCGGAATGGAGCGCCGGCGCGCGTGATGGAGTGGGCGCGGAAGCGCAGAGCGCAGCACCTGACCGTGGCCAACAGGGAGGGCATCCATGCTTTCTCTCGCGCTTGATTTTCGCTGTTGTTGTTGATCTCTCGCATTTCGCTTCTGAACTGCCACACTTGTCCTGCGCTTTGATCTCTGCGTTGACAGGCAGCTCCCCGCAATCACCCGAATCTCGATTTCACGGAGACAGGTCATGAAAAATTCGCAACAAATCGTATTGCTGCTGAGCGGAACGATGGCGCTCGGTTCCTCCTCCCAACTCTGGGCGGAAGAGAAAGACGCACCCAAACCTGCTTGGCCTACCGCACCATTGCATGATGTGAAACCACAGGGTTGGCCCGAACAGCCCAAGGCTTCCGCGGGTTCGCCCAACGTCGTACTGATTCTGCTCGACGATGTAGGCTTCGGCGCCACCAGCGCCTTGGGCGGGCCGGTCCAAACGCCAACCTTCGACCGGCTGGCGGCGAGCGGCCTTCGTTACAACAGCTTCCACATGAATGCGCTCTGCTCGCCGACACGCGCCGCTCTGCTGACTGGGCGCAATAATCATCAGGTTGGCTTTGGTTCTATCGCCGAGTGGTCGGCACCGTATCCGGGCTACAGCACGGTGATCCCCAAGAGCGCGGCCACCATCGCCGAAGTCCTGAAAGAGAACGGCTACAGTACATCGGCTTACGGCAAGTGGCACAACACGCCGATGTGGGAGGTCACGCCCGCCGGTCCGTTCAATCACTGGCCAACGGGTCTTGGCTTCGAGCATTTTTACGGCTTCAATCAGGCGGCCGACAGCCAATACTATCCGCGCATCTTCAATGACACTACGCCCGTCGAGCCCGCGAAGCTGCCACAAGAGGGTTATCACTTTACCACCGACATAACCGATCACGCCATCCAATGGCTGCATCAGCATGATGCCGTTGCCAAGGACAAACCCTTCTTCATTTACTACGCCACGGGTGCCACGCATACGCCGCATCATGTGGATAAAAAATGGATAGACAAGTACAAGGGCAAGTTCGATCAAGGCTGGGATGCGATCCGCAAAGAATCCTTCGATCGGCAGAAGAAGCTGGGCGTGATTCCAGCCAACGCAGAGTTCACGCCGCGCCCTGACAGCTTGCCTTCGTGGGATTCGTTGACGCCCAAACAGAAGCATCTGCTGGCGCACGAGGCTGAGGTTTACGCCGGGTTCCTGGAGCAAACCGATTATGAGATCGGCCGCCTGCTCGACGCCATACAAGAAGAGGGCAAGGCCGATAACACCATCGTGCTTACCATCATCGGCGACAACGGCGCCAGCGCCGAAGGCGGCCTGGAAGGAACCGATGCCCGCGATGCCAACGGCAACAAAAAGTCTATCGAAGACCGCGAAAATGTCTACGATCTGCTGGGCAGTGAACTCTACTACAACCACTACGCGGCATCTTGGGCCTGGGCGCTGAACTCGCCTTTTGTGGGAACCAAGCAGGACGCATCGCACTTGGGCGGCACGACTGATCCGCTGATTATCAACTGGCCGGGCCACATCAAGGACGCGGGCGGCGTGCGCAGTCAGTTCTCACACGTCAACGACATTGCGCCCACCATCTACGAGTTGACCGGCGCCAAGTTCCCTGATGCGGTTGATGGCGTCAAGCAGATTCCGCTCGAAGGCAAGAGCTTGGTCTATACCTTCGACAATCCGAATGTGCCTACAAAGCATACCCTGCAATACTTCACCACCAGCGGCAACCGTGCGATTTACAAAGATGGATGGTGGGCTGGCGACCGTTATCAATGGACCTGGGAGCAGAGTTACAGCCTCAACGGCACAAACAAATTTGATGTGCGCCCGTGGGAACTTTACAACCTCAATGACGACTTCAGCCAGGCGCACAACCTTGCCGACAAGTATCCTGAAAAGCTGAAAGAACTCATCAAGGTCTTCGACGAAGAGGCGACGCGCAACAATGCGTATCCCATTCTGCCCGGCCGCCAGTTGAATCCGGTGAGCCCGGCAGCAAGTCAAACTGTCTTCACTTATCGCAGCGGCGTCGATCGTCTCAACGCCAACGCTGCGCCGGCGCTGAGCGGGCGTCCCTACACCATCAGCGCGGACGTGGAAGTACCAGTGAGCGAAAAGGCCAACGGCGTCATTCTTGCGCAAGGCGGCGAGTTGGGCGGTGTCTCGCTCTTCGTCAAGGACAACGTCGTCTACTACGAGATCAATGCCTACGCTAATCGTTCGGGACAACTGGTGGCGAGCGAGCCGCTCAAGCCCGGCAAATCGCATCTTGAATTGGCGGTTACGCCGAGTGCGGCAAACGGCGCCGCGGATATTGCTTTCACCTCGCGGAGAGCCTCCGAAGGCGATGCGGTACTCAAGGTGAACGGACAGGCCGCTGGCCAGGCCCACTTTGCCAACGTCAATGTTTCGCCCGGCGAAACCCTCGACATTGGAAGCGATCTCGGTTCTCCAGTATCGAGCGAGTACAAATCGCCCAACCGCTTCACCGGCAAGATCGATCTTGTCACCGTGGAGTTGAAGTAGCGCTCAGAATTTCCCTCGTGTTCCGACGCAGTCTTCACTGCGCCGGACGCGTTGAAGCACATTTGAAGAAGAAGCAATGGACCGAGTCATCACGGAATGACTGCAATCAATAGGAGATTTTATGAACGAGAAAAGCGTATTGAATGCGTTGACATCAACGCTAGTTATCGCGGCGGGCGCAACTCTTCCGCTGCATGCGCAGACGGCGCAACCGTATCAGGGAGTTGTGGGCAGAACGCTGGCCGATTCAAAAGAATGGTGGCCAGAGCCAGTGAAAGCACCTGCCGGCGCGCCAAACGTTGTATGGATTTTGATCGACGATGTGGGTTACGGCGCAGCCAGCACATTCGGCGGGGTGATCAATACTCCCACCTTCGATAACCTGGCCAACAATGGTTTGCGCTATACAAACTTTCACACTTGCGCCATCTGCGCCCCAACCCGTTCGGCACTTCTGACCGGACGCAACAGCGCATCGGTGCATGAATCAGGCTTCTCGCATATTGGCTCGTCGGCAGGCTTTCCCGGTTGGGATGGCCGCGTGCCTTCGACGGCTGGCACCATCGCCGAGATTCTGCGCGACAACGGCTACAACACGTTTGCTGTTGGCAAATACGGCATCACGCCTGACGAAGATGCAACCGATGCAGGCCCATTTGATCGCTGGCCAACCGGCAAGGGCTTCGATCACTTCTTCGGCTTCCTTGGTTCGCAGACCGATCAATACAAGCCGGATCTCGTAGAGGATCAAGCACACGCAACTCCCGATGGCCGCCACCTGAGCGATCAGATCACTGACAAGGCGATCTTCTATATCGACCGCCAGAAGAAAGCTGCTCCGGACAAGCCCTTCTTCCTCTATTACGCGCCCGGCGCAACGCACGCTCCGCACCAAGTGGACAAGTATTGGAGCGATCAGTACAAAGGCAAGTTCGACAAGGGATGGGATGCATTTCGTCAGGAGGTCTTTGACCGTCAGAAAAAACTTGGCGTGATTCCAGCCAATGCGATTCTTCCCGAACGCAATGATACCGTCAAGGCCTGGGATGCGCTGACGCCCGACGAAAAGAAGCTCTATGCGCGCTTCATGGAAGTCTATGCGGGCTATCTGACCTACACCGACTTCGAGGTTGGCCGCCTGGTCAATCACCTGAAGGAGATTGGGCAGCTCGATAACACGCTGATCTTCATCTCGATTGGCGATAACGGCGCCAGCAAGGAAGGATCACAGGAAGGCGTAATCGACAAATCCTATCGCGGCAAGCTGGTTTCTGATGAGGATCGAGTCGCTTATAACCTGACCAACATCGACAAAATCGGTACGCCTGATTCCAAGAATGGCAACTATCCTCTGGGCTGGGCGCAGGCCGCCAACACGCCCTTCCGCTATTGGAAGTCAGACGCCAACAGCGAAGGCGGCACGCACAATCCGCTCATCGTTTACTGGCCCAAGGGCATCAAGGAAAAAGGCGGCATTCGTACCCAGTACAGCCATGTGATCGATCTTCTTCCCACTACGCTTGATCTGGTTGGCGTAAAGGCACCGGAAGAAATTCGCGGCATCAAGCAGCAGCCGATTGAAGGAACCTCACTGGCTTACTCGATTGACGATGCCAAGGCTCCGACGCGCCACACATTGCAGTACTACTACATCTTCGGTTCGCGGTCGATTTACGACAACGGGTGGAAGGCTGAACTGGCGTATCCCAACGACATTCTCACCAAGAACACAGTCGTGAATCCGCCTCTGGATGAAAGCAAGTGGGAACTCTACAACCTGATCGATGATCCAACGGAGCGCATCGATCTGGCCAAGAAGTATCCGGAGAAGCTGGAGCAGTTGAAGGCCGAGTTCGAAGAGCAGGCCAAGTCGCATCATCTCGCTCCCTTCCTCACCTTTGATGATATGAAGGACACTCATCACACCTACCTGCCTCAGTGGTATCTCGACCGGCAAAAGGCTGCGGCGGCGGCACAGGCCAGCAGCAAGTAGTGCAGCCCGGATGTTTTTGGCTCCGCGTTATTGAGGATCTTCGGGTGGCTAGTGCGGAATATTCTAGCCACCCGACACAAATTGACAGGAGATTTATGAACGAGAAAAGCTTCTTGAATGCATTAACCTCTTCGTTACTACTCGCGGCGGGCGTTAGTCTCCCGCTGCACGCGCAGACGGCGCAGCCATACCAAGGCGTCGTCGGTAGAACTCTCGCCGAGTCAAAAGAATGGTGGCCGGAGCCAGTGAAAGCGCCTGCTGGAGCGCCCAACGTAGTCTGGATTCTGATTGACGATGTGGGCTACGGTGCCGCTGGCACGTTCGGGGGGCTGATTAAAACTCCCACCTTCGACACACTGGCCGAGAATGGCCTGCGCTATACGAACTTTCACACCACCGCGATCTGCGCGCCAACCCGCTCAGCCCTGCTGACCGGGCGCAACAGCGCGTCGGTTCACGTATCCGGATTTTCCCACACCGTCATGTCCGCTGGATTCCCTGGCTGGGATGGACGTCTGCCCGCGACGGCTGGAACCATCGCCGAGATACTGCGCGACAACGGCTACAACACTTTTGCAGTTGGTAAGTATGGCGTAACGCCGGACGAAGAAGCGACGGACGCCGGTCCCTTTGATCACTGGCCGACGGGCAAGGGCTTCGATCATTTCTTCGGATTCCTCGGCTCGCAGACCGATCAATACAGACCAGACTTAGTGGAAGATCAGGCGCATGTGCGTCCCGATGGCCGTCACCTGAGCGATCAGATCACTGACAAGGCGATCTTCTATATTGACCGCCAGAAGAAAGCCGCGCCGGACAAGCCCTTCTTCCTTTACTACGCGCCGGGTGCAACGCACGCGCCACATCAAGTGGACAAGTACTGGAGCGATCAGTACAAGGGCAAATTTGACAAGGGCTGGGATGCGTATCGTGAAGAGGTCTTCGAGCGGCAGAAGAAACTCGGCGTGATTCCTGCCAATGCAATACTTCCTGATCGAAATCCGAACATCCCCGCTTGGGACAAACTGACGCCGGAGGAACAGAAGCTCTATGCGCGCTTCTTCGAAGTGTATGCGGGCTACCTGACTTATACGGATTTCGAGATCGGTCGTCTAGTCAATCACTTGAAAGAAACCGGTCAGCTCGACAACACGCTGATCTTCATCTCCATCGGTGATAACGGCGCCAGTAAAGAAGGAACTTTGAACGGAACCATCGATCAAAGTCTTGTGGCAAAACAACTATCGGCGCAGGATAACATCAACTACAACCTGAACAAGATCGGCGAGATCGGGACGTCTGCTGCAACGAATGGCAATTATCCGCTAGGCTGGGCGCAGGCCGCCAACACGCCTTTCAAGTTCTGGAAGCAGGATGCAAACAGCGAAGGCGGCACGCATAATCCGCTCATCGTCTACTGGCCCAAAGGTATCAAGGACAAGGGTGGAATTCGCACTCAATACAGCCACGTCATTGATCTTCTTCCGACCACGCTTGATCTTGTGGGCGTGAAAGCTCCAGAAGAAATTCGTGGCATCAAGCAGCAGCCGATTGAAGGAACTTCGTTGGCATACTCAATCGACGACACCAAAGCTGCAACCCGACACACAGAGCAGTATTACTACATCTTCGGTTCACGCTCGATTTACAAGGACGGATGGAAGGCGGAACTGGCCTATCCCAGCAGCTTTATCACGGGAATTCCAGACAAAAAAGCTTTTGACGAGAATGCCTGGGAGCTTTACAACCTGAACGACGACCCCACGGAGCGCATTGATCTGGCCGCGAAGAATCCGGAAAAGTTGGCAGCGCTAAAAGCTGAATTTGAAGAGCAAGCCAAAGCGCATCATCTCTATCCGTATATCACCTGGGACGATGTGCTGAATGGGCGCATTCACAGAACACCGGGAGCCCCTTCTCTGCTTGATGCTTTCAAGAATGTAACCAAGGCCGGTGACAACCAGTAGCACCGGATCCATTCACAGGCGAGATCACAACCATCAAGGTCTCGCCTGTGAATAACACACTGAAAGATTTACGAAAAATTTCTGCAGAGGACGCAGCCATGTTTTACAAGATTCCGGACAATCTTCCTTCCGAACTCGATGAGCTGAATTCCTACATCGCGCGCTATCAACGCGGCGAGATCGACGCCGCAACATTGAAGGTGCGCCGCGTACCCTTCGGTTGCTATGAGCAGCGCGAGGATGGCACGTACATGGTGCGGATTCGGACAACCGGAGGCGCGCTTACGCCGCTCCAGTTGCGCGCCATTGCAGAGATCTCCACGCGCTATGGCAGCGACGCGATTCACATCACCACGCGTCAAGAGTTTCAGATTCATCATGTCGCTCTGGAAAATGTGCTGCTGGTCATGCGCGAATTGTTGCAGGCTGGTTTGGCTTCGCGCGGAGGCGGCGGCAACACGGTCCGCAATGTTCTCATCTCTCCGGACGCCGGTGTCGGCATGGATGAAGTCTTCGATCCAAGCCCCTACGCTTTTGCGTTGACCAGCCAGTTGATTGCCGAATCCGATTCATGGCTGCTACCGCGCAAATTCAAGATCGCCTTCTCGAACTCTGCGGCGGATAGCTCCTATGCTGAATTCAACGACCTTGGATTTGTCGCCCAAATCCGCGATGGGCAAAAGGGATTCAGCGTGTATGTCGCTGGCGGCATGGGCACCAAGCCAGAAGTTGGACATCTGCTTCACGAGTTCATTCCTGCTGAAGATGTATATGTTGTTGCCAGCGCCTTGAAGCGCCTCTTTGACAAGCACGGCAATCGCAAGAATCGCCATGCGGCGCGGCTGCGTTTTTTGTGGAAGACTCTCGGCGAAGCACGCTTCACTGAATTATATGAAGAGCAGTTGAAGATCGTTCGCAGCGAAAACCCAGAGGCGTTGCTAATCGAAGAGATTCCGCAGTTCAGTCTTCTTCCGCCGTTCGCTCCAGAGAAAAATACAACGCCAGAGTTCTATCAATGGAAAGATCGCTACGTCGAAAACCAGAAGCAATCTGAATTGGTTTCAGTGCGGCTTCCTGTCTTTCTCGGCAATCTAAAAAACCAATATGCCATTCGACTGGCGGAGTTTCTGGCACCCTTCGGAGACCATGTGCTACGCGCATCCTTCGGACAGAATCTGCGGCTGCGCAACATCCCCAAGATTTATCTTCCCAATGTCTATCATCTGGTGCTCGATCTGACGGAGCTTGCCTCTGGCCCGCGCTTCATCGGCAACTCCATAGCTTGTACCGGCGCGGATACTTGCAAGCTCGGCATCTGCCTTTCAAAAGGCGCGTTAACCGCCATCGTCGAAAGACTCAACAAATCCACTGTTGATCTCGATCAGATTGCCGATTTTCAGCTTAACCTATCCGGCTGTCCGAACACCTGCGGACAGCATATGCTGGCCGATCTTGGCTTTTACGGCAATGTTGGCCGCAACGGGCAGCATATGCTTCCGGCTTATATGATCGTTGCCGGAGCAGAGATCGGCAATGGAAGAGCTCGTCTAGCCAAGCCGATCGACCGCGTCAGTGCGCGCGACCTTCCTGATTATGTCCATGATGTCTTGAAATTGTGGATTGCAAAAAAGAAAAATTATCCATCCTTTGCTGCGTTTGTGGATGAAGATGGAACGAAGGAACTACAAGAGATTGCCAGCCGCTACCGTCAAATTCCTGCCTTCAGTAAAGACAATCATTACTACCAGGATTGGGGCGCGACGGAGTCCTTCTCGCTAGTCGGAAGAGGCCTCGGCGAATGCTCGGCTGGACTCTTCGACTTGATTGAAGTCGACCTGAATGCAGCCAGGCAACTGCGCGAAGAACTTCGATCCGGTGATCGGCAAAACGAGGAGGTCATTTACGGAATTGCCCTGCGCAGCGCGCGCGCATTGCTGATTACGCGGGCCATTGAAGCGCCCTCGGATGCAGCTGTCTTTGAGAACTTCGCCAAGCAATTTATCCAAGCGGGGCTGATCGATAGGCGCTTTGAATCAGTCATTCAAAACGCGCATCAAAAAAATACCGGGCAACTGAGCCAATTGGAAGAGGAAGTCTTCGAGCTGCTCCATGCCGTCGAAGCTCTTTACCGCAGCATGGACAATTCGCTCCGCTTTCCCGCAGAAGCAAAGACCACAGCATAATGGAACGGCAAGAGCGTATGACGACTTTATTGGGTGTCAATCTATCGCAGCGCATCGGAAGCACGCCGCTGTTGCGCCTCGAACGCGTCACAGATGGCCTGAACGCGCAGGTTTTGGCCAAGGCCGAGTGGACTAATCCCGGCGGCTCAGTCAAGGATCGCGCCGCATCGAGAATCGTGAACGAAGCATTGCGCGCGGGTTACCTAAGCGCGGGTAAATCGCTGCTTGATTCCACCAGCGGCAATACGGGAATTGCCTATGCGATGCTAGGCGCGGCGTACGGTATTCCGACTACCTTGTGCATGCCGTCGAATGTATCAAAGGAACGCAAACGGATTCTTCGCGCCTATGGCGCCAATGTCATTTACACCGACCCCGGTGAAGGCTCGGACGGCGCTATCCGCAAGGCGCAGGAAATTGCGGCTGCCGAACCGGAGAAGTATTTTTATGCCAATCAGTACTCCAATGAAAATAACTGGCGCGCACATTATGACCGCGGAACAGCGGATGAAATCTGGATGCAGACGGCGGGACGCGTCACGCATTTTGTCGCCATTCTCGGCACCAGTGGAACGTTTGTTGGAACGTCGCGCAGACTGAAGGAGTTGAATCCGGCAATCCGTTGCATCTCTCTTCAGCCCGACTCTCCCTTTCATGGCATCGAGGGAACCAAGCACATGGAGACCTCAATTGTTCCGAAGATTTACGATGCCAGCATCGCAGATACGGAGTTGGGCATCGAAACAGAAGCGGCCTACGCGATGGCCCGCCGCGTGGCGCGCGAAGAAGGATTGCTGATCGGCGTATCAGCAGCCGCAGCGCTGGTGGGCGCATTGAAGGTGGCGCAAGACGCGCCCGCGGATTCGGTGATTGTAACCATCTTTCCCGACTCGGGCGACAAGTATTTGAGTGAGCACTTTTGGGATGAGAACACATAAGGTAAGGGAGCAGGCATGGCGTTAAAGATACCGACCGATGTTTACGATCAACTGCGGCAGCATGGCGAAGCGACGTATCCGCATGAGTGCTGCGGCGTGCTAGTAGGCGAGTTTGTCGGGAGTGGCGATAAGGCTGTCAAAGCCGCCGTGCCGTGCGGAAACACACGCACCGATTCTCTGGTCAATCGCTATCATATCAGTCCGTCGGAGCTGGTGCGCATTCAGCGCGAGGCGATGCTGGCCGGCAACGACATCGTTGGTTTCTATCACTCGCATCCCGATCATCCCGCGCGCTGGTCGGCGACGGATCTTGCCGAGGCGCATTGGACAGGCTGTTCATACGTCATTACCAGTGTTGAAAAAGGCCGCGCCGTGCTTACGAATTCATTTCTGTTGCTGGACCAGGACGACGCCAAGCATTTTGAAGACGAACCTCTCGAAGTCATTCAGTAAAGCAATTGCAACACAAATCAGAACCGTCTTGAAAGGAAGAAAATGTCCATCAAAGTCTTGATTCCCACGCCGCTCCGGCCTTATGCCGGAAAGCAATCCGTCCTTTCAGTTACCGCTAACACTGTTGGCGAGGCGCTGAGCGATCTTGTCAACCAGTACCCGGATCTGCGCAAGCACCTCTTCTCCGAGGATGGCAAGCTGCGCTCTTTCGTGAATGTTTATCTGAACGATGAAGACATTCGCTACCTGAGCAAGGACGCAACGCCTGTCAAAGAAACGGATACGATCACCATCGTTCCTTCAGTCGCAGGCGGGCGATAGCGCACTGCAACTCTGCGGAAAATGAATTCACAAAATGATTTGGAGAAATGGACAGTGGCTGAATTGATTGATGGTAGTCAGGCAACATTGAGCAACGAAGAGATTCTGCGCTACTCGCGGCACCTCATCATGCCGGAAGTGACTCTGGAAGGCCAGAAGAAGCTGAAGGCCGCGCGCGTCTTGTGCGTGGGCACGGGCGGGCTTGGTTCACCGTTGGCGTTGTATCTGACTGCTGCGGGCGTGGGCACTCTTGGCCTGGTCGATTTTGACGTGGTCGATTACACGAACTTGCAACGCCAGGTCTTGCATCACACTGCGGATGTGGGCCGTCTCAAAATCGATTCGGCCATCGACAAGCTGACCGCCATCAATCCATTTGTCGAAATCAAGCGCTTCGATACGTACCTCAATAGTCAGAATGCGCTCGATATCTTCTCGGGCTTCGACATTATCGCCGACGGCACGGATAACTTCGCCACGCGCTATTTGGTCAATGATGCTTGCGTGTTGAGCAACAAGCCCAACGTCTATGCGTCGATCTTTCGCTTTGAGGGTCAGGCCAGCATCTTTGCCACCGAGGCTGGTCCCTGCTATCGCTGCCTCTATCCCGAGCCGCCGCCGCCGGGGCTGGTTCCCTCCTGCGCCGAAGGCGGCGTGCTGGGCGTGCTGCCGGGGTTGCTCGGCGTGATTCAAGCCACCGAGGTCATCAAGTTGATTCTCGGTGCGGGCGAACCGCTGATTGGTCGCCTGGTGCTGGTCGATGCGCTGGCCATGCGCTTCCGCGAGCTGCGTGTGCGCAAGAATCCGGAGTGCCCGGTCTGCGGCGCAAATCCTACCGTCACCAAACTGATCGACTACAACCAATTCTGCGGCATTCGCGGCGAAGAGTCGGAAACGGCAACGAGCGCGAAGATTCCGGAGATTCAAGTCGAGGAACTCAAGCGCCGTCTCGACGCGCAGGATAACATTTTCGTACTCGACGTGCGCGAGCCGCATGAGTATCAGATTGTCAATATCAAAGGACATTTGATTCCTCTGGGCGATCTGCCGACGCGTGTGCATGAACTCGATTCAAGCCGTGAGATTGTGGTGCATTGCAAAAGCGGAATGCGCAGCGCCAAGGCCGTTGATTTCCTGCGCAAGTCAGGCTTCAAGCGCGTCACCAATTTGGCCGGCGGCATTCTTGCCTGGGCCGACCGGATCGACAAGTCGCTGCCCAAGTACTGACCATCTGCGATGGGGCCGAGTGCTTTCGACGACAAAGAGAAAGTGGTATCCAGCACGAACAAAAACGAGGTGACGCAAAACACAGAAGACGGGCCTGAATAGCGAGAAAATCTCTGCGGTGGACATTCCCTCCGATTCGCAGTACATTCGTGGGGTGGTCAACGTTCAAGCGTTTTGAGCGTGCCGCCGATGAGAAAAGTATCATGGCCAAGGTCCGTCCTCTGACACTTCGATGTTGTTGCCTGGATCAAAGCCGACCTCCCAGTCGATCTTTTGCCACCTGGTTCTATCTTTTCTTTCTGATACTTGTGCTTCCAGCAGGAGTGATCGCGCAAGAGAAGAATCCGGACCAGATCATCAAATTCAAGCTACGCGATGGATACCTGATCATCGTTCAGACGATGATCAATGGAGCCGGTCCCTTCAACTTTCTGTTGGATACGGGCACCACGCGCGTTGTGATTGATCCCGATCTCGCCCGCCAATTGCGGGCCCCCGCCATCGGCGAGGTCGCTCTTACCGGGATGCTGCGCAGACGCCAGGACAAGCTGGTTCAACTCAAGAATCTTCGCTTGGGCGCGGCTTCCGTTTCCGGACTGGGGGCAATCGTAGACACACTGCCTCGGCAAAAGATGCTAGCCCCAGGTATACGCGGTGTTCTTGGCGAGGATTTTCTTGCCAACTTCGACTTTCTTATCGACTTCAAAGAACGCACATTGCGCTTCGGCAGTACGCCCCCCGCGGGTGAGCGATGTCGATTCGAGACGATGGGACAACACGATGGTGCGTTCACGACCAATCGTTTGCTGATCGCAGTCGAGTTCACTGAAGTGAGCCGTGACAAAGTGCAGTTGCAGTTGGATACCGGAGCAAAATATCCGGAGTTGTTTCCTTCCGTCCATAATTCTCTTTCATCGCAACCATGGGGCGGATCAATGGCAACCAGCAGTGGCGCGAAGAGTGCGGTGATCTATTCAAATACCGCACTCAGAATCGGCACAACGACGGTTCGCGGAGTGGATGTGGTTCAATCGCGTCGTGTGCTGGCCTTCGATGCGTCTGGCCTTCTGCCAGCGTCGATCTTTCATCGAATGTATATAAGTCATTCGGGCGGATTCATCGTGCTGAATCCATCCGACTAATGCAGCCGATGCGTTACACGATTCCCGTCGAGCGTCCCTGCCGCAGATCCCACAAGGCCGCGACCAGCGCATCCACTTCTTCGCAGGTGTTGTAGAGTGCAAAGGTCGCGCGCACCGTACTCTCCAAGCCGAAACGACGCAGGATCGGCTGCGCGCAGTGATGGCCGCCGCGTACTGCGATGCCCTTGCGATTGAGGTAGTCGCCAATCTCTTCCGTGCGCAGGCCGTCCATCACGAACGAAATCACGCTGGCCTTTTCCTTGGCCGTGCCGATGATGTGCAAGCCGGGAATCTTCAACAGCGCGGCCGTCGCGTAGGTCAAGAGCATGTGCTCATGGCGCGCGACATTGACGATGCCGACGCGATCCAGATAATCGATCGCCGCGCCCAAGCCAATTGCATCCGCGATGTTTCCCGTGCCCGCTTCGAAGCGCTGCGGGGGCGGCTGATAGAGCGTCTTTTCGAAGGTGACGTCCTGAATCATGTTACCGCCACCCTGCCAGGGAGGCATCTGATCCAGCACCTCGGAGCGGCCATAAACAACGCCAATACCCGTCGGCGCAAAGACCTTGTGGCCGCTGAAGACATAAAAATCGCAACCAATGGATTGCACATCGACGCGCATATGAGAGACCGCCTGGGCGCCATCCACCAGCACGCGAGCACCGTGGCGATGCGCGGCCTCGGTCATCGCCTGCACTGGAAGAACTGTGCCCAGCGCGTTGGAGACGTGTGCAATCGAGACCAGGCGCGTCCTCGGCCCAAGCAGCTTTTCATACTCATCGAGTAACACTTGCCCAGAGTCATCAACCGGCGCAACCCGCAGCCGCGCGCCTTTTTCTGCGCACAGCATTTGCCAGGGAACGATGTTGGCGTGATGCTCCATCCAGGTGACGACAATCTCATCGTCCTGCTGAATATTCTGCCGTCCCCAGCTCTGCGCGATCAGATTAATGGCTTCGGTTGCTCCGCGCACAAAGACAATCTCACGCGTGGCGCCGGCATTCAAAAAGCGGCGCGTCTTCTCTCGTGCGGATTCGTATGCATCCGTAGAACGAGCAGCCAGTTCATGCGCGGCGCGATGTACATTCGAGTTTTCGTGTTCGTAAAAATAACTCAGCCGATCGATGACCGACTGCGGCTTCTGTGTGGTGGCGCCGTTGTCGAACCAGATCAGCGGACGGCCATTGACCCGCTCGCGCAGAATCGGAAAATCGCGGCGAATCGCCTCTACATCGAAGGAGTACGACGAGAGTCCGAGATCACCCAACAACTCCGGCTGGCCTTCGCCGGGAATCACGGCAGGAACGACATTCAAGGCACCGAGCGAACGAGGCTGATTCTGATTTTGCGATGCAGGCGCGCGAAAATCAGGCTCGTGTGTAACTGTGCCGGGCAACTGTGGAGCGTCCAAATCAAGTGGCGACGCGAATGGATTGCTGCTCTTGGAAAAATCCGCCGGAACCGGTCCAGGAATCGAACCAGAAAAAAGTGGCCGCGCATCTTCGATAAAAGAAAAAGTAGGAACAGCCGAGGAATCGACGACGCCGAATGTGCCGGGGACCGTTGGCGTAGGCGGCTGAATAGCCTGTGACGCTGAAAAATCAGGTGACAGCGAAGCAGGAATCGCTGCAAATCCCTCATCGCTGCTCCCAGGCTTCACGCTCGCTTGTGCAGTTGAATGTTCTGCATCCGGCTCGGCAAAGATCGGTCGCGCATCCTGCAAGAAAGCAAACTCCGGCGCTGCGGCCGGCGCAACTCCCCCGCCTGGAACTGCCGGGAGCGAAGAGGCAGACGAACGCGCGTCCGGCAAAATGCTTCTCTCCGGCGTTGCGATATAGCTTCCCTTCTGCGCTTCGCTCAGAGGCGCAACAACGCCCGACACGGCAGGCGCAGTCGGCGCAGGCACAGCCGCAAATGGATTGCCGGTGAAGGTCGAGTTCGGAGGCAACACTGCGCGGGCCGCTGTTGCGGCCAGGTACTGTTGCTCGTCCGGCAACTCGTTGAAGACCGCATTGGCCATCTGCGCTAACTGCGCCGGAGAAAGCAGGCCGGGAGCAACCGCGTCGCTCCCGCGCAATCCAGCAGCCCAATCAGTCTCATTCATTGAGGCTGGCAACGGCTCACTTGTACTCATGGTATTGACCCACGTTCACGTCTTCGAGCACAGCAATGGCATCGTCAGTCAGCACGGCCGCCGAGCAGTACAGCGAAACAAGATACGAGGCCAGCGAACGCTGATCGATGCCCATGAAGCGCACCGACAATCCGGGGCTTTGCTCGCCGGGCAATCCAGGCTGAAAGAGGCCCACCACGCCCTGCTTCTTCTCGCCCACGCGCACCAGCAGAATCTTGGTCGTCTGGTCCTTGCTGCGAATGGCGATCTTGTCCGAGGGAATCAGCGGAACGCCACGCCAGGTCAGGAAGGGCGTGCCAAATAAAGTCACCGTCGGCGGAGGAACGCCGCGCCGCGTGCACTCGCGCCCAAAGGCGGCAATGGCGCGGGGATGGGCCAGAAACAGCGATGGCTCCTTCCACACCTTCACCAGCAGCTCATCCAGATCGTCCGGCGTCGGCGCGCCTTTGCGCGTCTTGATCTTCTGCCCGTCGGGAACATTATTCAACAGGCCGTAGTCGGCGTTGTTCAGCAGTTCGCTCTCCTGCTTTTCCTTGACGCTTTCAATCAAGATGCGCAACTGCTCGCGCACCTGATCGTAGGGATTGCTGAGCAGATCAGAGACGCGCGTATGCACATTGAGCACGGCATTGATGCTGCCCAGCCGATACTCGCGCGGCGCATCCTCGTAGTCAGCGAACGTGGTGGGCAGCGGCGACTCATCCTCATGCGCGCAGAGCGACTCGATCACCTTGCTCTCGTTCACTTTGTTGACGCGGAAAGTGCCAGCTTCGAGCGGCTTCCAATCCAGGAAGCGAACCAGCCAGCGCGGCGTGATGGCTCCAAATTGCGGAGCGGTCTTGGTGACATTGGCAAGTTGAAATGCGGCTTCTTCGCGCAACGAAACACGGCTTACGTCTTCTGGCACGTTCGATCTCCTTTTAGTAGCACAACGTGGAATTTTAACAGTTGGCAGCTGAGCCGCCAATACATCGATGCCGTTTCGTCTAGAAGCGAAAATCAATCTGGATTTCGCTTTCAAGAACAGGAAAAACAGTTGCAAAACTTGGAGCGCCGAGCGGGAATTGAACCCGCGAATACAGGTTTTGCAGACCTGCGCGTTAGCCACTTCGCCACCGGCGCTTCTCTAACAAACTCAATATTTCCGCACACTCCGGTCCACGCGATCCGACCAGGCATGAATGCCGCCGCTCAAATTCCACACATGCGTAAAGCCCGCCTTGTGCAGCACCTGCGCAGCCTTTGCGCCACGCGGCCCCATCTTGCAGACGGTTACGATATTCAGGTGTGTGTCGAGTTCATTCATGCGCTTGGCCAACTCGGGGAGCGGGATCAACTGCCCGCCGATATTGGAGATTTCGTACTCGTATTCGTCGCGCACATCCAGCAAAAACAGATTCTCGCCCGCATCCAACCGCTTTTTCAGTTCCTCAACACGAATCTCAGGAATGCTCATCCTATTCTCCCTTTGCCTGAAACCTGTTTGGCGACTGCCTCTGTTTCCGCAACCGCCTCAATCCCCAAATAAAAAACCCACCTGCCAGTCAACTCTGGCGGTGGGTTTCTAAGAATCGGCGGCTTGTATCTTGCTCTAGCCCAGCCATTTCCTCACGCCAGAATGTGTTTGCGCACAGCACATCGCTGCACAACAACACATCGCGGCGGTCATCGGGCTAAAAGAACTCATGAATGCAATCTACCATAGACAATTCCGTTCTGCAAGGGGAATTTCTGTAAAGACTGGTTTATCTGGAAGTTCGCAGGCGCAACGCCTCAACGCACAGCAGAGATGGCCTGCTCAAATCCTGAAATGATGTCTTCCACGTCAGCGTTCAATGCTCGACTGACACCGTTGGGTCGAGGAAATGCCTCCGGCGCGCTGCGGGCTTTGTGGCCGGTCCTTGTTTCACTATTCCCTTCACGGTCAGACTTGTTGCGGTTCATTCGGCTACCATTGTGTGGTGTTGCGGCGTTACGTTTCACTTGGTGTCAGAATTGATTGCAATCAGCACCGTGTGCATCCCGCAGCCAATCAAGCTCTTGAGATCCTTCACGAATGAGATCTCTATAGGAAATTAGGCTTATCGGATTTCAAAGTTGGTGGCTCGACCCACTCTGAAATCCAGGCGGTAATCTTTTATTTAGGGTCTTCGCATTTCAGAGTTGGTGGCTGCGGAATTCAGAGTGGCTTGCTTATGCAGCAAGTTCAGAAACTTGAAACCTCTACACTTCCAAGCAGACAAGTGAAGAGAGAACAATTCCAGCATATTTGTCGGTCTGAAGCATTTCACTGCATGATCGCCCATCGCGTCCATCAGGCGTGTCTGGTGGTTCGCTGCCGATAGAATGGGTCCACACTCATATCCATACCGAGACAAAAATCTGCAAAGAACGTCTTTCTGCCTGTTACCAGATAGCGCGAGAATATTTTGAAGATAGTGTTCTCACAGACGTTGTTATTTCAGAAGATTTGTGCATCAAGGCCAAAATCAGCTCAAGGCAAAGATTAATCTGATCTTTCTGTTCCCGTGGACGTTCCAAAAACTAATGAGGAGGTGTACCAAAGTATATAGTTATTTATTTTTAACGGCTGGCACAGCCAAAGAGGGAAACATTGAAGCGAACCGGGTTCACGTCGTGGGATGGCAGTTACGTCGCAGATGGTTGGGTTGAGAAGCCGCGCCATGAAGCTGCCGTGCCTCCAGGATGGGAACCGCTGAGAGTGTTTGTAAAAGGAAGAGAGTTACGAATTCACGCCTCTTCTTCAGTTCACCTCGAGTATTGCCCGGCATGCGGTGCAGGATTAACTCGGTACGGATTCGCTGCCCCTGATCCAGAATTCAAAGACTGGGGTCAGGGTGAATATGCCTGTCAGTTGATCGCCCGTCGACAAAAATATCAGTGTTGCGGGACACCTCGGCACATCAGGAGCGATCCCTTGCCGGGCCTCGATGGGAAGCGCCACATGACAGTCCGCTTTCGGAACAGTCTTCGCAAACACGCGGATCGGACCAACAGGGAGAACGCAAAGCAACACAAGTTAGATGACAAGACAGTTGCAAATGTCAAAAAAGACTTTGTATCCGAGATTTTTGTGAAGCAGAGAACCACTGATCGATTCCTGTGGGTCTGCTTCGACGAAAAACGCATCTACGGCAAGCTGCATTTTGTGATGTCCGATGGCTACACCTCGACCATGATCATGCTACTGGATACTGACAATCCTGAGCAAATCAGGGAAGAACTGGAAAAATTTGAGAATCTAAGTTTTGTAAAATTCGTGAGCACTGATGGAACGAATAAATATGACAATATCATCAGAGATTTTTTCCCAACTGCAATCCACCTCCGTGATCCCTTCCATCTACTCGGTAACCTCCACGATTGCCGAGAAGATGTGCGGCTTCACGAATGGAGATTGGCCATAGGCGAAGACAAAGATGCTCTTCGCGGTAGAAAAGACTTCTGGGCGAAGATCGATGGTTCTACGTATTGGGACGAAAAGGAACAGCAGAGGTTGTTTCCACACCATACGCCTCTCGTGTTTGCGGCTAATCGGGTCCACTTGAGTTTCCTAAATTGGTGGCATTCCGCACATAACCCTGTTGATGCGGCAAACTTTTTTGACGACTGGGCGCAGAAGATTCCCTCAGAGATCAGGCCATTCTACGAGAAATTTATCGCGTTCGTTGAGGGGCGGCGTGATGAGGTCTTCCAATACTGGGCCACGGGAATGACGAACTCGCCAGCTGAAGCGGTGATGCGCAACATCCAGGCGGAGATCGACAAGGGGCGGCGGTACTCGGAGCCGGGATTCACGACCACCATGGTAATCAAGGAAGACCTGAAACGCCGCGGCGCACTTGGCATTGGTGACGATCCTTCTCCTTTGGATCTTGACCGTGAGTCCGAGCTCTCAATTTTGAATTCTCAAACTCGCTCGGCAGAAATGGCGAGGCGCTTCCATAACAGGTTAAGCAAGAAAGGCACAGCAAGTTTGGGACCAAAGCCAAAAGCGGAAATTGAACCGCACATATACAGCCATGATCAGCCATCAAGCACGAATATCGCCAAAAAGATAAATAAGCAAGCATCACCAGTGGATTTCAATGCTACTCCGAAAACGACTGAAGGAGACTGCTTATTCCCCGAGATCCCCATACCCGCTGACCAGGGTCCGGCCGAGCCAATGCGTACGCAGTGCACGCAGCAGATATGCAACTGGCGAGCCATCGGCTCAACAGCCCAATGGGGAGTGACGGTCCCGGAAAAAACACTCCCCTCGACAAGCTGTAGCCCACTGGAAAAGTCTGAACCAAACTCCACTGAGAAGCCAAAATAGGTCCGGCTACAGCCGAAGCTTTATATCAGGGGAATGGAGCTGGGTCAACCTGAACGGCTTGTTGGGCCAGACGGTAGAAGAGTTTGCCGCGCGAAGCGGAGATCCGGCGATTGAAGCGAAAGGTACCAGCGCCGCCAAGGGAATCGTTGGCGAGCGTTCGATGCCAGGGCAAACGCGGGCACGATGAGGTCCTCTAATCCCGTATATGCGACAAATATGGAGTTTGATCGATGATGGAAAAGGAAATAGCGTTTTTTCTTCGGGAAAACGTGTGCAGCTCCTGCTTTGGCTCAGGATCGTACCTCGACGAGCGTTGTCACTGCCAAGGCGGCTTTAATGCCGGTTTCCGCTGGTACATCGTTGAGATACCAGAAGACATTGCAGCGAATACTCCTCTTGAGGATTTCCCAGGTATCGAACTGGATGAACTGATTGAGTTGTGCGGAGGAGTCAACCAAAAGGCTGCTATGAAAGAGGCGTATGATCAAGCATTCAAAGCTGAAGCCAATGTAGTCGTGATCTTCAAGCAATGCTATGGGAATTCAACTGTTACGAAAAGACGCATCCGCCCTCGTTTCATTTCTCAAAAGGCTAAAGCGGAGAGGGAAGTAGCCGAATCTAAACGCCGTTGTGAACGCATAAAATCGGTTCGAGAAATGAACCTGAACATAGCTCAGGCTCTGTGGAGTCTGAACCGTCACGCAAAACGTATTCGCGACGGAAAGGCGCGGAATTCAACATTAGGCATCGACATGATTTATGGAGCCAAAGACCAGGCGCTGCACTATATGGAAAAAGAAGGAATAATTAGCTTTATCGGCTTTCACAGATTCGAACATGGGAACATCGCCGAACTCCTCACGGATGGTGTGTATTCATTCCATCGCCCTTGCGCACCGCCAGATAATGCGGAGTGCAGAACAATCGGAGAAAAAATTGAATCCAAGGCGAAAGATGATTCGGAGTTGCAACCAGATTTGGCTTGGGAAGTGATTGAAGCTTACCTGGAAGGTCGAGCCAAAGTCGATGTTTACCATTGGAAGGGCGCATCTGATACCTGGGAATATGAGAACTGGTAAATGAGCGCGAGTTTTGATCGTTGACGTGTCAAGGTAGATGTTTCTGCAAATGATAACGCTTCACTTTGACAAACCGCAAATGTTTTATTTTACGGGAGTTCAATATTCATTAACATTCCCGCCCAGTAGCATCTTGGCACTTTAGTTTCGGCTGATCATGCATATCGCTTCTCCATCAGCGCTTTCCCTTCACCATCCGATGTGCCACCGACGCTGAGGTGGCACTGATTCAACAGGGAAAAGTAAAACCTTAACTTCAACTGCAATTCGCGACCAGCGCGAAGAAAGGCTATCTTTATGTCCAAACCAAAGCGCAGTAAAAAGAAAACCGCCCAACTCAATGAGATTCTGATATTCGTAGCCGTGGAGACAAACTTGCGACCATCAGAGATGGTTGAGCTAGTATTAGTTGATGCAGACACAATACTCAACAAAATCACTGTTCTCCATCCAAAAACTCACAAAACGTATGAAATTCAATGCGACTCCTCGCATGGATGGATGGTGGCACATTTAGCACATGAGTGGAAAATCGGTAATCAGGACTTGTGGAATAATCAGAATGATTATGAGTAAAATCCGAATCTCGCCATTCATAATGCAAGAAGTTTCTTAATAACAATTTTCATCAACAATCATCCTCGTTCAGGCAACAGGATATGAACGACGAGGTAAGGAGGTTATAAATGAAAATGGAAATTCGCTTTGGAAACCCAGTGCTGATTCTTCTTTATAGTTTAGCGCTGCTTCTCTTTGGATGCGCGATCGGATTGTACTGGTCGGCGGCGCCGCCAACCGCAATCACGATTGCAATTCTGGCATCTGTTCTGACCGTGGTGCATGACACAATGATGGCGCTGATATCCTTATGGGCTGCCAGGGTCTGGATAAGAGCCAATCGTAAGTAGCACGTTGCTTCACAGCCCGCGCTATCATGAAGTGCCAGGGAGAAAATTAACTAACTCATAAATACAGCAGATCTGGCCGTGTCTCCGGCGCATTGCCTTGATCTCCTCGATAGATAGATTATTCGCCCATCATTTCCACATTCCAATTTACTCATCAATCGGCTTGACAGCTCATGCCAAAGCCGGGCGGACGTCGCCGTCCGCCAGAAAGAGATACCTATGATCCAAGCAGAGCAATTTCTGCGAGACCACGCACTACGCCTAAAGCGTGTCGATTCTCCGCAAGCCACAGACCATCCAGATAGCCACGATGAACTACCGCAGGAGATTCGCGATGCTGCCAAGCGGGGTTGGCAGATATTTCCGATTCTATCGGGGACCCTGCTCGCATCCAACGCAGACGCGTTGGCAGACACTGCAACATGCGATCTCTCGATTTTGGAAGGTTTTCCATCGACCTATCCTGGCTGCCGCTTCGGCCTCCGAACAGGGCCGAATTCTGCCGTTTGGGTTGTTGAAATGCGCGAGCCTCGCGCTGCATCAGTCCTTTATCGTCTCGCAGGAACCTGCCCGGAAAACGTAGAACAAGAATGGGATGGATTGACGCTATTGAGCCGCGGATCTGGGAGTACTTACGCATTCTTCCAATGGCCACCAGATGCGCTGTCGATGATACGACTCGGGACCGAGTCTGATTCGTGTCTTGTTTTGCACGGGGATTGCTCCTGGGTTCCTTTGCCTCCCTCTTCATTCAAGGGTTCATCCTATATATATCTGAACCGTGCCGCAGTCTCAATGACCCCGGCATTCTTGTCTGACTTGCTCTTCGAGTATCCGGCGATCAATCCAGCAACTGTAGAGCCGCAACAGTATTCGACACGGCCAGTTAATTCCGGTTCCTCGCGGCCCTTGCAGCGTTCTGGTGTAGTCAGCCGGGAGCGGAAGACAGTGCAATTCGCTGATCCGGTTGCATGGCGCAGCAAGTCTGGAGTTACCCGCCGCCGTTAATCCTGTCTTTTGCAGCGGTGTGAGGCATCGTGCCTCACACCGCTGCGAATAGCCCCGGTTTGGGCTAGCCAAATCATATTCATGGCGGCACTCAATGCCACAGAAAGAGAGACACAAATGGATACAATACTTCCCGCAAAAACAGAGGCAATTGTCGCGCTGATAGTGGCTATAGACAGTTATCAAGGCGACCCAGGACCTGGAAGTTGGGTAATTGATTCAGGAAGATCATTCGTCGCACTTACATGGATCTTCGAAGATAATCACATTCCGTTTGAAACTAAAGGCGAGAGATTGTGGAGATCGTATGGAGGAGAAGAGATACTCACAAACGCCGGGTTATCGTTTGAGCACGTAGTTATTAAACTGTCCGGCCCGAGCAGATTTATGTCGGCCATTATTCCGGTGCGCGATTAACAAGTGGTGTTGCGCTTCGCGAGTCAAATTATCAACCAGCGGCAACTATGCCGCGGAAAGTGAGCTGCACATGCCTTCATATCCCTCGCGCATAGGCGCGATAATCGCACTGGAGGAGGCCATTGAATCTTATACCTTGTCGGGCGCCTATACAGGTCCAGGACCCGGCAAATGGACCATCGATTCGCCAGGAAGATTCTTTATCGCTCTAACCTGGACAGGCCAATTCACAACAAATCAGCATGATTATGACGGACTGAGAACATGGAAGGAGTTTGGAGGCGAAGTCATTCTGAAGATGGCTGGACTTCAAATCTGTCGCGTTTTGTCTGCCGAAGCAGCTGACGGCAGTCACTTTTCATCCGGAATTATTTTGGTTGGCGGGTAATTCTTTGGGCCAGAAACCAAGTCAACAAGATAAACGAAACCCTGACATCTTGGCTACTGGTTCTTGTTGCGGCGAATTGCTATCCTATATTGGTATGCCTTGGATCGACCGCTGCTCTGCACGTCCCCAAGGTACCGTCACAACAGAGGCCGCTTGGCGCCAGGCGGCCTATTGCTATTCGCACAGTCTAAAACAAGCTGCATGCCGCGTTCTGAATATACGGTCGATCTATTTCGAGCGCGACTTGGGAACCATCCATCCCCACGGCAGCGTGAGGACGCCTTCTTCGAGCGGGCGCGCTTTGCCGCCATGCAGAACCACGCCGCGCACAAAAGATTGTTTGCGCTTCAAATCGTCTCGGAAGGCGCGAATCCCGCTCGCATCGCTCGATGTCACCTGGCTGCCCGACTTGATCTCCAGCGCGACCAGCTTGCCGGCCTCTTCCAGAATGAAGTCCACCTCATGCCCTGCTCGGTCGCGCCAATAGTGGACTTTGCGCTGTTGCGGATCGAGTGAACGCCATGTCTCCAGTGTCTGAAAGAGTGTCTGCTCCAGCCAGAACCCCGCGTCCATGCGCGCAGCCATATCGGCGGACGACCTGATTCCGGCCAGCCAGGCGGCAAGGCCGCAATCCGTCCACAGCAGCTTCGGAGCCTTGACCAGCACCGTCGCTGGGTTGGTCGCCAGCGGTCGGATGCGCGCAATCAGGCAGCCGGTCTCCAGCAGGTTCAAATACCGGTGCGTCGTCGGATGACTGAGCGCGGCGTACGCCCGCGCCGGCTCAATCGCCTGTGTGAGCGTGGTCTTGCCCGTCTGCCGCGCGCCCGTCAGTACCGTGACGGGCAGGACGCGAAGAGCGAATTGGAGATTGCGTGCAACCCAGCGCTGTTTCATTCTGTCCATCGCATGTAATAAATCATTTCATGCCGTGAAATGCAATTGAAATCGTGATGCCCCAAACAATCCCGTGACAAGCGACACCAACCCACTTCAACCAGCCACAAAGGAGTCCAGCCTATGTATATGGATAGCGCACAAGAAGTCGGCCGCGCCAAACGCGCCGCGTTTTACCTACGTGTTACGCCGTTCGATCCCGATCTTAAACTTGTCGAACTACGCCAGATGGCTGCAGAGCGCGGCTATGAGGTCGTTGCAGAGTTCATTGAAAAAGCCTCCGGCGCGAAAACCAAGCGTCCGGCCCTCGACCGGCTGCTCGTCGACGCCCGCCGAGGCCATTTCGATCTGGTCATCGTTTGGTCCTGTGACCGTATTGGCCGCTCAACTCGCCTCTTCCTCGATTTACTCGACGAACTCCACCGACTCCACATCGAGTTCTGCTCAGTCCGCGAAGGGATCGACACCGGCGGACCGCAGGGCGATGCCATCGCACTCCTAACCAGCTTACTTGCTCGACTTGAGCGAAACCTCACCAGCGAGCGAGTGCGTGCCGGTATGCGGCGTGCGCGCCTCGATGGCCAGCACATTGGTCGCAAACCCTTGGAACTTGATTGCGCCGCCATTTGCCTGGATCGCCATAATGGCCACAGCCTCCAACAAATAGCGAAAGACCACCGCATCTCCACTGCAACCGTACAACGAGTGCTCAAAAAGCAGCCGTCAAAACCCTTCGATGAATCCGTCTGAGCCAGTAATTATTTTGCGTTTCCAGAATGGTTCATCAATCATTGCAATTTCGCGCAGAGAGCAATGAAGGACACTAGCCAAGAATCTCTGATAAGCCTATGACAAAAGGTTATATTCCGCATTTGAACAATGCATCCACAACACAGGCTACCTGCTATAGATCGAATTGCCCGTACCCGAAAGTCTGGCACAAACATTTTAGTGATTGGAGACAGCCTGCCAACCCTACGGACCAAATCGTAAAATGAATTTGGTTCAATACTGGAAAAAGCCGCCCTGAAAGGCGGCTTTTTCAATTACACATAGCCCTGGGGACTTGCAAGCATCGGTACACCAGGACTTCATTTTCATGTATAGCAAAACTACTTCAAGAGGTCAAGGGCCACATCTGGCAATCCACTCAGGAGGAGTCGATCTTGCCTCAATTCAAGAACCTCCAAATACCTGATAATCTCGGTGGCTTCTTTACCAATTCGGATTAGAATCGCCTCGATCTCCAGTTGCTTCTCTGCCAAGCTGCCCTTCAGAACCTCTACAGAAGCGCGAGCCTGTGCATCCTCTTTTTCGACTTCCTCCCGTGGAATGGCATTAGTTGTGCGAATCAACTCATACGCCTGATTGAAAAAGCGTTCTGCATTTTCGATGCGATCCTTGATTTGCTCGCATTCAATTTGTTTCGAGCAGATCGAGATCAGCCGATCAACATAGGGTAAAAGATTCCTGGCACTATCACGACGGGGATGGCCCTCATTGATTCTTTTTGATAGTTCAAGCAATTTTTGGTATTCGAATATCAGGATAACCTTTTCACGCTCCAATCGCGTCATCTAATTGTCCTCCGGATTTATTCGTCTCGACGCCGGCGGAAAGTAAACCGCTCGTCTTGGCCGCTTTTGAATATTGCCAAAGTCTCTTGGTCGCCGAATTCTTCGAATCACTTCGCGGTTGGAGGCAATACGCCGAGCTTGCGCAATGTTACAAGCTTGTCTTCGCAAAGGATACCCATCACCAGCAAAATATCTGCCTTGCTCACGCATAAGATATCCGAGTTCTTCATCCTCCTCAAACAACTCGCCTCTCGCAGTATCCATGGGCAGATACGAAGGCGATTCGACCTCAGCCATCAGTTCGTGCGCTTCGGTCCACGCCCCAATGCGCGGAGTCAGCCCAGGAAACTCGCCCCGCGTCATGGCTTCCAGCTCAGCCTCAAACACAGCCCGCTCCATCTCACTGGTCATGTAGGCGGCCAGGTTTTCTTCGTCCGTCGGTTCTACGTTCTGCTCCTCATCAAATGAATTTGGATCCAACGGATCACTGTCATATTTCATAACAAACCTCAAGACCGGCAGCTGCCGGGAAGATCAGTCTGCCACATCCTGACTTGGAATAGCTCGCAACAATTTATTGTTTCTACGATTTCTGTATTCGTAGAGATACATTCTTGCAAATTTCTTTAACGTCATCGCCCATAAACTCGGTTGTGCCATCATGCGCACCAATCTGTATTGCATCGAAACAGACTACCCATCAACGGACTTGACATTCTCGAAGGCACAAAATGAATCCAGCTCACGATACTCTTCGCGATATCCTCTACTGCTCAAAATGCGACTTGGTCCAGTTTGAATCAACCACCGGCGCCTGCCGTCACTGCAACAGCAAGCTGGAAAGTTTGCTTCTCAATCGGAGAAGGTACTCAATACTGTCCACCTCCAACAGCCTGCCCGCCGCTCCCCTCGCCAAGCGCATCGGTGCCACAATTCGAAGCCTCAGGAAAGAGCGAAAGCTGAGCCAAGCGCGGTTCTCTGCATCCATCGGCGCTGCACGTGCAGGCCTTTCACGAATCGAGCGAGGCCTCGCGCTCCCAACGCTGAAAACCCTCGAACGGGTCGCAACCGCTCTCAACATGGACATCCTCGACCTCTTCATCCGAATTCGCTGATGCAGGCCTCGATTCACAACCAACTTTCGGAGGATTCAGAATGATTTGCGTAATTACACTTTTTGAAGTTGAGACAGTGAATGTGACCGCTTTTGCCTCCGCGTTTGACGGACCATGGCAGAGGATATCTAGCCGTTTGCCAGGCCACGTTCATACGCAATTGCTCCGGCGGGCCAACGGTCTTCTGTTTTTCCTCGTGCAGGACACTTGGGAATCTGAGCGCGATCTCGCAAACGCCGAGAACGATGCCGAAGTTTACAGTTTTCGTCAATCGCTGCGCACGCTCACTGGCTGCCTGCAATGCTTGGGCATCTTCCGTTTTCGCGACCAGTGGGAACAGGAACTGAACGACGACCACACATACCGAAAGCCCTCCGAGTTGCGCAATTGGCAGATGGATTAAAACCACCATGAGGTCGGGCGCGCACGAAACCAGACGCCGCAAGCAATACTCCTTGAGCCAACGCACCTTCCAAGCAGCACCGCCCCATTGATTTTTCCGCGTTTACAGGTACCAGACAGTAAAAGTTGAAGCCTGTTTCCACCTCAAGCATCCAAACAGATGCTATGACGACAACCGGTTCTCCCACTCTCCGCACACTGGGCAACTCTGACCTGCAACTTACCTCAATCGGCTTTGGCGCATGGGCCATCGGCGGCGGCAACTGGGAGTTCGGCTGGGGGCCGCAGGACGACGACGAATCCGTCGCCGCCATCCATCGCGCGCTCGATCTGGGCATCAATTGGATCGACACCGCCGCCGTCTACGGCCTCGGCCACTCCGAGGAGGTCGTGGGCCGCGCCCTCAAGAGCCACGCCGGTGCGCGGCCGCTCGTCTTCACCAAATGCTCGATGCGCTGGCACGCCGACCGATCGATCTATCGTTCGCTCAAGGCCGGCTCGCTGGCCGAAGAACTGGAAGGTTCGCTCCACCGCCTCGGCGTGGAAACGATCGACCTTTACCAAATTCATTGGCCCAACCCTGACAACGAGATCGAAGAAGGCTGGGCGCAGTTGGCGCGCTTTCGCGAGCAGGGTAAGATCCGCTGGATTGGAGTCTCCAACTTTTCCGTCGAGCAGATGAAGCGCGTGCAGAAGATCGCGCCCATCACCAGCCTGCAGCCGCCCTATTCAATGTTGCGGCCGGCCATTGAGCAGGAGATTCTGCCTTTTGCCGCTGCCAACAAGATCGGTGTCATCAACTACTCGCCGATGGTCTCCGGCCTGTTGACCGGTGCCATGACTGCCGAGCGCGTCGCGGCCTTCCCGGCCGATGACTGGCGCCGCCGAGCGGTTGAGTTCAACGAACCGCGCCTCAGCCGCAACCTGCGCTTGGTGGAACTGCTGCGCGAGATCGGCCATGGCCACGGCGTCAGCCCCGGCGTGGTGGCCGTCGCCTGGACGCTGCACAACCCGACGATCACCGCTGCCATCGTCGGCGGCCGCAGCAGCCAGCAGGTCGAGGGCCTGGCCCCAGCGCTGCACTTCCGGCTCAGCCAAGACGAATACGACCGCATCCAGTCCTTTCTTGCTGCCAATCCGGTTTGAAGTGGACCCAGTATGGCGAACTGGACTGCGAGGCCTGTGAAGACTCCATCGAATTGTGGAGGAGCAAGCCCTTCAACAAGAAAGAACGCAGGCACTGCCAATCCCTTCAGCAGGTCAATCATATTCATCCGTCGAAGGGGTTTTGGGATGGGGAAGGAAGACTTTTCCCGTGCGAAGCGACTTCTCCAGAAAATCAGCCCAATCCTGCATCATTCTGGTGCGGGGCCCCAGGTACTGTGCATGGTCGTATGCGCCGCTGACCTTGTTCTTCTTGATATGCGCAAGCTGCACGTCAATATGCGCCTCCAGATAGCCGCCCTCGTGCAGGATGGTCGAGGCCACTCCGCGAAAGCCGTGGCCGGTCATTTCGCCTTTGTAGCCCATGCGCTTCAGCGCCATCAGAATCGTGCCGTCACTCATCGTCGGATTCTTGGGTCCCATGCCGGGAAAGAGCCATTTGCTATCGCCGCTCAACTTTCGCAACAAATCCAGAAGCTCCAGGGTCTGACGGGCCAGCGGAACGATATGAGGCCTGCCCATCTTCATGCGCTCCTTGGGCACATCCCACCGGGCGTTATCGACGTCGACTTCAGTCCACTCCGCCTCAAGCATTTCGCCGGTTCGCAGAAAAGTGAGAGCCATCAGCTTCATGGCCAAACGGGTTACCTGCTTGCCCCGATACACTTCAATGTCTTTCAGGAGCTTGGGCAAATCGCGGCGATCAATCCGCGCGAAGTTGACCACATCCCTGGACTTCAGAATGTCTCTGGGCTTGATTTCGGCAGTCGGATTTCGTTTCGCGTAGCCGAAGGCAATCGCGAAGCGAAAGATCTGCCCAGTCTTTTCGAGCGCGCGCTTGGCGATGTCGATAGCGCCACGGTCCTGAATTCCCTTGACCATTTGCACCACTTCAGGGGCCTCGATTTTGTCGATCGGGCGTGCACCCAATGCAGGCAAAATATCTGTATCCAACCGCCGCCGAACTGTGTCGACATAGCGCTTGTCCTTGCCTTCTCCCCAATGTTCCAACCACAACTTGGCAATCGTTTGGAAGGAGTTCTTGTTGGCAACATTGTTCTCGTTCTTCCGAGCCTTCTTTTCAGCCATCGGATCGATCCCGGATGCCAGGAGCGATCTGGCATCGCGATGAAGCTCTCTTGCCCTGGCCAAGCCGATCTCAGGATATTTCCCGTAGGACATGATTTTATTTTTGCCCTTGAACATATAGCCCCAGCGCCAGAGCTTGCCTCCGGATGCGGTAACCCAGAGGTAAAGGCCGGCGCCATCGGTCATCGCATAGTCCTTTTCTCTGGGTTTGGCCTTTTCGATAGCTTTTTCGGTCAGCTTGTTGATTTCCATAATCTAAGCCCCTTTCCAGAAATACATGGCTATTCAGGAAGAATACATCCCAAAATACATCTTGGCAAACTGAGCTTCCACTGGACAGGATTGGATAGGATTGGAGTGATTATCGTTTAATTTCTTATATTTAACTTGTTTATGAAGTCTTGGATGGACAGGGAAAGACACGGTTGGAAGGGATACTGGCGGAGAGATGGGGATTCGAACCCCAGATAGAGCTTTTGACCCTATAACGGTTTAGCAAACCGCCGCCTTCAGCCACTCGGCCATCTCTCCGTGCCACTCTGAGATTATACCGGAAGTTGCTCCTCGCGCGCCAAAAGCTCTTTCAAGGCCATAGAAACGCCCCACGAACTTCTCCGCAGCGATAGCTTATCGGGGGAAGAGAAGCCGGTAATCATCAGGAAAAAATGCGTTCGCTCTGTTCTTCAGGAATTCCAATAGGATCAAATGAAAAATATTCTATTCCTCTATAATCGCCAGATCCCACGGCGCCAGGGTAACTTCCGCGCCCTTGGCAACCGGATTTCCGTTGAGCAGGTTCACGCCGGCGGCATAGGTATAGCTGAACTTGGCCTCCGCGCCGGAGTAGTTGAAGTAAGAATGCAGACGCTTGCCCTGGCGGTTGACGCCGTGCTGCACATGAACGGCGGCGGGCAACTGCTGATCGGGGCCAGTGAGGCCGAGCTTCTCCAGCGTGCGCCGCAGCACGGCGGTTTGCAGCTTGGCGGAGAGGTAAGTGCCCTCGTAGAGCAGCGTTCCGGCGCCGAACTCGTTCTCGGTGATTGCCGGCCATTTGCCGAAGAAGGGATGGTCGTAAGAAGCGAGAGCTTTGGCGTGCTCAGGCATCAAAAACTCAGCCCAATACGAGACCTTGTTCTGCTCTCCCGCCTTGAAGGGATCGCCCTTGAGCGCTAGCGGATGCTCCAGGCTGGAAAACTCCTGGTAACTGAAGCCGGCTGCCTCACGCAGCGGCCCCGGCGCGCGCACCCAGCGCACGGCGGAGTTCTCGTTGGCGAATCCGCTCTTGAAGGTCATCACCACGTGCCCGCCGTTCTTCACGTAATCGGAGATGCGCTGCAACAGCGTGTCGTCGGAGATGTAGAGCGCAGGCACGATAAGCAGCTTGTACTGCGAGAAGTCCTGCGTGGTGGGAAAGACGAAATCCGCGCCGATGTTCAGGTCATACAGCGCCTTGTGCATCTGCTCCACAACCGTGACATAACCGTCGGGCTCTCCCGTCCAGCTTCTGGCCGGCACATCACCGCCGTAGGGCATGAAGCTGATGGCGTTGGCCGAGTCCCGGCTCCAGAGAATCGCAACGTCATTGTGGAGCTTGAGTCCGACTAGATGCGGGCCGATCTTTTGCAGCTCATGCGCGGTGCGGCTGACCTCGGCATACGCGCGGTTCGGCTCCCCATCGTGCGAGAGCACGCCTTTCCAGTACGTTTCCTGGTTGGCGGCGATCGAGGACCAGTGCCAATACTCCACCATGTTGGCGCCGCTGGCCAAATAGGTGTAGACATCCTCGCGCATCTGCCCGTCGTAAGGCGGGAACTGGCCGCTGGAGCTCCAGCCGATGGTCTGCGCATTGGTTTCGGTGACCAGAAAGTTTCCGTGCTTGAGCGAACGCGAGAAGTCGGTCTGCAAAGCCTGGAAAGAGCCGTCGTAGTGCTCTTGTGTGCCGTGATAGATGTTGTCGGCGACAATGTCCAGTCCCGCGGCTACATCTTCTTCATTCACGTCGCGCTTCATCATGCCGCCGTAGTCGGTGGTCACAAATTGGCTCTTGCCCGCGCATTCGCGGACCAGCGCCGCTTGCCAGTGCAGGAAATCCGTCACGCGCATCTGGCTCCAGCGCGTCCACTCCAGCTTGTAGCCCGTTGAGATGGTCCCTTCACGCGTCGGCAGGTCTTCCCAAGTATGAATATTTTCGCCCCAGTAGTTCAGAAACCAGGCCTTGCTCAGAGCCTCGGGCGTGACGAATTTCTTCTCCAGATAATGCTGGAAGCCGATAAAAACGTCTAGGTTGGCAGCTTCGTAGCTCCCGGTTTCGTTATCCAGTTGCCAGCCGATCACGGTGGGGTTGTCCTTGTAGTGGGCAACAATGTGGCGGATCAGGCGCTCGGCATAAAAACGATAGGCCGGCGAATCGGTGTCCATGTTCTGGCGCAGGCCATAGACGCTGGGGACGGCCTTGCCGCCAAACATGCCGCCGGGAGAGCGATCCGCCAGGATCTCCGGATGCTGATGGGCCATCCAGGCCGGGAGCGAGTAAGTGGGCGTGCCCAGAATGACTTTGATTCCGGCCTTGCCCATGGCGTCCACCACGCGGTCCATCCAGGCGTACTCAAAGCGGCCGTCCTCCGGCTCCCACAGGCTCCATGTGGACTCGCCCATGCGTACTACGTTCAGTCCGGCGGCCTTCATCAGCGCGACGTCTTTCTCCAGCCGCTCGGCCTGCGCGGTGGGCGTGTCCTGCGGCGTGTACTCGTTGTAGTAAGCCGCGCCGTAGAGCACGGTGGGGAAATCGAGATTCGGAACATCGGCGGGCTTGCCGCGGTCGGAGTTCTGTGCAACGGATGTTGCGCCCAATAAGAAAAGAATCGTAGTAGCCAGTGCGGCAAGGCGGCCTTTCAGTTGCATAAACATCCTTTCAAAATTCTCTTCATGACTGACAAGACGCAACTCTGAAAACCTCCCCACGAAGCAGGTTTTAGCCATGGCCACATTGTAATCTCAGCCGGCAGGGCAACGGAATGGCTAACAAGCCTATCGTCTTCCCTTGCAATCTGTAATCCGGCACTGCTTGCGAACTACGATGGCGTTGCGCAGGGCGGGATTCCCTCAAATGCGGCTATGCGATACTGGAAGTGTATGTATAAACGCATCGTTCTCAAGCTATCGGGCGAGGTTCTGGCCGGCGCGCGCGGCTTTGGCTTGGACGCCGAAAAAATCGCCGAAATCACCAGCGAGATCGTCGAGGTCCACGCGCTGGGCGTGGAGGTCGGCGTCGTGGTCGGCGGGGGAAACTTCTTCCGCGGCGTAGCGGCGCAGGCCAAAGAAATGGACCGCGTGGCCGCTGACAACATGGGCATGCTGGCCACGGTCATCAACGCCATCGCCCTGCAGGATGCGATTGAGAAGAGCGGCGTGCAGTGCCGCGTAATGAGCGCGGTGGCCATGGATCAGGTCGCCGAGCCGTACATCCGCCGCCGCGCCGTGCGCCACCTGGAAAAAGGCCGCGTGGTGATCTTTGCCGCCGGAACCGGCAACCCGTACTTCTCCACCGACACAGCAGCCAGCCTGCGCGCCATGGAGATCAAGGCCGAGGTGCTGCTGAAGGCCACCAAGGTGGAGGGTGTCTACAGCGCCGATCCGGTGCTGGTGAAAGATGCCGTCAAATACGACGAAATTACTTATATGGAGATCCTGCGCCAGGGGCTGAAGGTGATGGACTTGACCGCCGTGAGCCTCTGCAAGGACAACAACCTGCCGATGATTATCTTCAATATGAACCAGCCGGGCAACATCCGCCGCGTGGTTCTGGGCGAGAAGGTCGGATCGTTGGTGACGGCGTAAAAGCAGCTTTTAGCTGTTAGCTTCTCGCTACTAGCTATGGCATTTGAGATGGAGGCTTCTGCGTCGCGGCTTCGGCTTTTAGCTAGAAGCAGGGAGCTGGAAGCCAGGAGCTGGAAGCTACGTAGTGGAGATCAGCAAACCACAACGCCTGAATGCCCTCACGGGTCTGCGCTGCTTTGCGGCCGTCAATATTCTTTTTTTTCATTTTTCGAATCCAAAGTTGTTTGGCTTTCTCGCTCCGGTGGTCAACGCCGGCTATGTCTCGGTGAGTTACTTCATACTGCTCTCTGGATTTGTCCTCGGCTATAACTACAATGCTCGCGCGCGGGCTGGGGAATTGGACCGGAAGCGATTTTGGATAGCGCGCTTTACCCGCATCTATCCCATTTATCTGCTCAGCCTGCTTTTGAGCCTCGGAACGCTGCACGCGGAGTATGGCAGCCATACGCATCGAATGTTTTGGATGGGCGTGATACTGACGCCTTTGATGCTGCAAGGGTGGATACCGGCCATCGCCACCTTTATGAACACGCCCGCCTGGACCATGTCGGCCGAGGCCTTTTACTACGCGGTATTTCCTTGGCTGGCACGCTGGAAGCGTCCGGATCGCGTCATCCCGCACCTTTGGAAGATGGCTGGCATTTGGCTGCTCGGGATGCTTCCCGGCGCTCTCTACATGGCCTTCAATCCCGATGGCATTGCCCATCTCGACCGCTGGAGCTACGGACGCTGGCTTTGGGCACTTAAGTACACCCCCTATTCGCATTTTGCCAGCTTCGTCTTTGGTGTCATGCTGGCAGAACTGGACGAGATTCTTCCCCGCCAGGGCTCCCTGCGCTTCTGGCTTGCTCTTGGTGGTTTTGCGAGTATTTATGGCCTTTTGACCCTGGGGCCTCTGTTGCCCTACGCCATCATGCACGACGGCCTGCTGATGCCTCTCTTCGGCTGCATTGTCCTGGGGCTGGCCGGGCAAAACCCCTTGGCCTCCGCGCTGGGATGGCGTCCGCTGGTCTTTGTGGGTGAAGCCAGCTATTGCCTCTATCTTCTGCACTTCAATCTCTGGACCTTGATTCACGAGACCCATATTCTGGACCGGCTGGGCCTCGTCCGCTTTGATCCCTGGCTCAGCTATGCTCTGCTGATCGCGATGGCCCTCTTGGCGCTGCATCTGGTGGAAAAGCCCGCGCAGCGCCAGCTGCGCAAGTGGATGGGCATCTTTTTCGCCGGCTGAAGGGGAGAATCCCTTTCCGTATTTTTCCGGCACATCGATGTTGATGGGAAGATCACGATTCAACTTCAAGATCAAGTCCGAGATCTTCCTGACGGAATTCCTATCAACGAAGTTCAGACCAAATAGGCTTCGCTGATTGCTGTGAACTTCTGCGCTCCCGGCTACCCCGCTGGATGTGCCACAAGATACGGTTTTTCGGCGTTGTCGTCCGGCATCTGATCGTGCAGGACGACATTCAGAAGGGATTTATGCACGCGAATGCGATCTTTGTAATCGATAAAACCCAACTCCCGAAAGCGATTCATAAAGAAGCTCACCCGCGAACGGGTTGTTCCAATCATATCCGCCAGAGTCTCCTGCGAGATTTTCGGAAGAAGTGTCTCCGGTTCTCCTGACTGGCCATACTCAGCCATCAGTAGAAGAGTCCTTGCAAGGCGCCTCTCACAGGAGTTGAAGAGCTGATCGACCAGATCAGCCTGGATGCGTGAACTGCGCGCCAGCATGAACTTTAGAAACGCATCGGAGAATCCATGCTCCTCGTGCATCACCCGGATCATCTCCTCCCGGCTGATCTTCAAAGCAGTACACGCTTCGCTCGCGGTAGCCGTGGACAAACGATTTCCGCCCACAGTCGCCAGCGCCTCTTCTCCAACAAAATCACCCGCCGTCGCAAAGGTGATTGTGGCTTCCTTGCCGGCAGTTGAAATTACGGTGATTCTTGCCCGCCCTTTTTGCAGATAGAAGACTGCATCTGCCGGATCTCCCTGTGCGTAAAATTTCTCCTTGGGCGTGAATTGAACCATTCTTCGCCCCAGCCCGGGGCGGGACAGAAAATCGGCAGTATTAAATAGTGGACTCGGAACGACAGCCATACGAAAGTCTCATCACGCAAGAACGCTATGACGCGGATTGTGTGGAAGGATGCTCAATTGCAAAGCGCTACGGTTCACTTGGCAGTTGGGCCGATGAATACGGCTTCATCGAGAATCATCAGACCATTCGATTGCCCGGGCAAGAGGAAAAGGGGAAGCCGCTTGATTCCAATTAAATGGACTCGCAAGTGCACTCATCAGTAACCTATCGCAAAGAATGGATTGGTTACTGTTCCGTTTTGCACACCTTTGGAAATTTATTTTACCCGCGAATGGTGAAAAGTAAGGAAGAAAGCAAACGTTCATGGAACATTCGGGGGCATTGCGCCTATCCCGGCAGCCTGCTTCTCTTCCGCTTCCCTTTCAATTCGCGCGTCGTTATACGCTTTGATCTCGGCAAGCACCTCGGCCAGCTCCGTCCGGCGGCGTGGGGTCAGGTTTATAAACCGGATGCCCACCTTTTGGCGGCCATCGATCCATTGAATTTCACCGCTGAAACGTAAGGAAATCCCGCGCAGCTTGAAGGAAATCTCGACGCGGTCCCAGGCGCTGCCGGGAAAGCGCAGGCTGGTGTGCAATCGGCAGCCTGACAGGCTCAAATCAAGAACACTACAGCGAAAGCCGACACCCTCCTCCAGAATCACAATCGCGGCAGGTTCCTCCACCGCCAGACGTGGACTTGCGCGCCGTTCCTCGCGCTTCTCCGGAAGCTCCACTGCCTCGCCTTCCGATTCCATGGCTCTCCTGCGTACCCTAGTGCTCTCCACTTGCATTGCCAACCCACGGAGATGTAACTTCCGATTGCAAATGCAGCCGCTAACTCGCTAACTTGCTATCTCCGCGAAGCGGACTCTAACTTGCTAAATCGATTCCTACATGCCTTGCAGTTCCATACCGTGAGCCGTTGAGGTTCCAGCCTAAAAGCAGATCTGTTTCTCCCTGGGAAATCCATGTTCTCTAACCACCATCGAGTCAGCGCTCGCCAGGCTGTTGGGCTTCCCGGCCTTTCAGGCGGTCATACTCGTACAGATCGCTGGTGGTTCCCAGGGCCTCATTGTACAAATCGACTGCGCCGGTCAAAATCTTCAACTCTTCGCTGAAGCGGTGAATCGCTTCTAATTGACCAGCCGTCGCCGGAAGTTCAAAGTCTGCGGTCTTCAAAAACTTCTGGTAGCCGCGGTCCAGCAGGCGCGCCACCCGGCCCCCAATCAGCGCTCCCGGAGCCACGGCCAAGGCCACCGCCGCATGGGGGCTTTTGGAGGCCAGCAGAACCGCCCCTGCGCCGTATTTGCTCACCAGCACGCCGCCCGCAACTTCGGCACATTCCGCCACTTCGAAGGAATGGGCGCGCAAGGCCGTGAGGGTCTGATCAAAATTGGGATTCCGGGTTTTTCGATTCACTGTTGCCTTCCAATCTGCGAGGATGGTAATGCGGGGCGGCGGAGTTACCTCCCGGATTTTCTCCTCGCACACGCCATCTCGCATACCTAATCTCGCATACTGGGAGCGCAGACCGCAATCATGATGAATCCTGAAGACGCGCAAGCCAAACACGGTTCCACACTGCTGGAACGCATCGGTAACACGCCGCTCCTTCGGCTTGACCAGATTGTTCGCGGACTCCCCGGCATCACGCTACTGGGCAAAGCGGAGTGGACCAACCCCAGCGGCAGCGTCAAGGACCGAGCCGCCGCCGCCATCGTCCGCGACGCCATCGCGCGCAAGCTGCTCGTCCCTGGCAAAACTCTGCTGGACGCCACCGGCGGCGACACCGGCATTGCTTATGCGATGCTCGGCGCGGCGCTCGGCTTTCCCGTCCACTTGGCCATTCCCGCCAGCCTTTCGCCGGAACGCAAGCGGATTCTCGCGCTCTACGGCGCGACCGCGGACTGGACCGACCCTGCCGAAGGCACCGACGGCGCCATCCGCCGCGCCCGCGAATTGGCTGGCAACGACCCGGCCCGCTTCTGCTACGTCGATCAATTCTCCAATGACGCCAACTGGCTGGCCCACTTCCACACCACGGGCCCGGAAATCTGGCGGCAAACCGCTGGCGAAATAACGCACTTTGTCGCCGGCCTCGGCACCACGGGCACCTTCATGGGTGCCGCACGCAGCCTCAAGGGCTTCAAAGCCTCGCTTCAGGCGATCAGCATCCGGCCCGACGCGCCGGCTCATGGCCTCGAAGGGCTGATTCACTCCAGCGCAGCCATCGTTCCGCCCATCTATAATCCGCATCTGGCCGACCATGCCGTCGAGATCGAAACCGAAGCCGCTCGTGCCATGGTCAGGCGGCTGGCCCGTGAGGAGGGCTTGCTGGTTGGCCCATCGGCAGGCGCAGCCGTCGTCGCCAGCCTGCAAATCGCCCAGCAAGAAGCCGCCGCCGGCCGATCAGCAGTTATCGTCGCCATCCTGCCCGATGCCGCCGACAGGTACTTGTCGGCAAACTTCTGGGATGAGTGATATGGTCCCTAAGAATTGGGTGCCCCATCCATTCGCGCTTTTTGCGAATGGGTGGGAATCCTACTAGCCCAGGCCCGATACATCAAGGAGAAATCAATGTCGAACGAAATCCCGCAGATGAACGTCAAGGAACTCAAGCGCCGCATCGACGCCGGTGAGGAGGCATATATCCTCGACGTGCGTGAACCGTGGGAGTTCAAAGTCGCCCAGATTGGTGGCAAACTGATTCCCATGAATGAGATTCCGCAACGCCTCTCAGAGATCGACCACGAGCGCGAGATCATCGTCCACTGCCATCACGGCGTCCGCAGCCAGCGCGTCGCCGAGTTTCTCCAGAAATCCGGCTTCCCGCGCGTCGTAAACCTCGCGGGCGGCATCGACGCCTGGAGCCGCGAGGTCGATCCGCAAGTGCCGAAGTACTGAGGTGACCATGTTCCACCAGATACCGGAAGCAATGTTGATTCGTATGCGCGAGTTGGAGCGGATCGATTCCAGAGATCGAGCCGATGGCACGCCTCGCCTGAAACGCCTTCGTCAGATTCCGCCGGAGGTGGGAAAATTCGTCGCCATTCTGGCGGCTTCAGCTCCGGCAGGCCGTTGTATCGAAATTGGAACCAGCGCGGGATACTCTACGCTCTGGCTGGCACTGGCTTGCAGGGCTGTGGGCCGGAAGATCATTACCTATGAGATATTGGATGAGAAAGCTGATCTGGCGCGCCAGACCTTCGATGAGGCTGCTGTTTGGGACGTTGTCGAGTTCGTGCACGGTGACGCCTTGGATTGCCTGCCGAAGATGAAGGATGTCGCCTTTTGCTTTCTGGATGCGGAGAAGGAAATCTACGGCCGCTGTTATGAGGCGCTGCTGCCAAACATGGTTACCGGCGGCATTCTAGTCGCCGATAATGCAATCAATCATCGCGCGACCCTGCAGCCGATGCTCGATCGCGCGCTGGAGGATGAGAGAGTCGATGCCATGATCGTCCCCATCGGCAATGGGGAGTTGATTTGCAGGATCAGATGAACATGAGCCTGCTTCTGCTTGTGAGTGCTTTCTAAAGCACTTCTGCCCTACTTGGTGACAGGCTTTTTCGTCGGCGGTTTCGGCGCGGGCTTGACCGGCACGGTGTCCGCCAGCGCCTGATCGATGGCCAAATAAAGATCCTGATCGATATTTTGGACCTCCCGGAATGGCGCGCCCTTGCCGTTGGCGGTCACGATAAAGACCGTCGGCGTGTGCAGAATACCAGTGCGTTTGCCCATCTCGTTGTCGGCCTGAACTTCGGCCAGCAGCTTGCCCTGCGGATCGAGGGAAAAGGGCAGCGAAACGCCATGGCTCTGCGCAAATTTCTGTGTGAATTGGCTAAGCGCGTCGAGGCTATAGATCGAGGGCTGGTTGGCAAAGAGCTGATTGCGGTACTCTTCGCCCACGGCTTTGCTCTTGTTGAGGTCGAACCAGCGGGCGTTGACCGCCGCTTGGGTGCTCCAAATGTGGCCGGGAATCAGGAAGTCGTGGCGCACCCAGGGAATCTTGTATGTGGCCGCTGCCGCCATCAGCGTGGGATTGGCATGAGCGCAGGCAGGGCACTCGAAATCTGAAAATTCAACAATCGCCACGCGCGCGCCAACCGGCGGATGCAGCGCCGAGGCGTCTTTCACTTGGGTTCCCGCCGCCGGCGCGCCAAACTGCGCATGGGCGTTGGAGGCAAACAGAATCACGGCGGCGGCTAGGCTCAACAGCAGGCTGCTGCGCCGGGTGAAAGCGGAGATGCGAAGGGCAAAGGTAAAGGAATCAGACATAACGGTTGGACGGCTCCCTCTAGGTTATTGTAACCACCTGCGGCGGGGCCAGTCGCTGATTGCGCGGCAGAAATTTGCCGGGCAACAGCCATAGGCACAGCGAATTTATTCGGTCATAGCCGATCACGCCGCCGCGCGGCCATCCACTGCCGCCATTTGTAGTCAGCGATCAGAGAGGCGGCAATAAGGAGCACAGCGAGAATGCCGAGGAGAATCTTCATAGCTTCTTTAGGATCGCATAAGCGGGTGCAAGACGATCCAGCCTGCTGCGGATTTGCTATAAGATGAGGACGCAACTAAGAACTGTTCTTTCAGAACGGAAATTCAAGAATGGCAGTCAAGCAAACCCTTTTGAAAGGGGAAATCGAAAACCAAGCGACGCGGACCATTGTCTCCACGCTTGGCGTACTAGTCGGCGTCGGTTCCATCGATCACGGCCTGCTGGAGACAGTACAAGGAAACCGGCCAACTCCAGGCCTGATCATCAACGCCCTCGGCCCCGGCTATAGCTGGAGTGCATGGAAAGAGGGCGGCGAAGGCGCCTTCACGCTGATCCCCAACTTTTTGTTGACCGGATTGATCGCCACATCGCTGGGCCTGCTGATGATCTTCTGGGCGTTCCGCTTTCTCCATCGGAAGCACGGACCGGCTGGCTTTTTCCTGCTCGGCGTAGCTTCATTCTTGACCGGCGGCGGCATCGCGCAGGTCGTTCTCTTCACCATCGTCTGGGGATTCGCCACGCGCATCCGCGCGCCGCTCTCTTTCTCTCGCTGGTTGATTCCGCTTGCGATGCGCCCGGCCCTGGGCATGATCTGGCCATGGACTCTGATGGCTGCGGCGGTCCTTTTTTTAGTGGCTCTGGAGATCGCAATCTTCGGCTATGTCCCCGGCATCTCCAATCAGATGCAGCTTCTCCACATCTGCTGGACGATTCTCGGAATCGCGCTGCCGTTCTTTTTCCTTTCGATTCTCTCCGGCTTTGCGCATGACATTGAGAAAAGTCCCCTCAGTTCCTAACCGCATTCCTACTTCTGCGCCGTCTGAACTGCCTTCTGCGGCCCATTCACCTGCGCGTTCAGAAAATCGGTCAGATCGTTCACGTCCTGCTTGGTTCCCACCATCGGCGGCATGTAATGCCGGTAGGGCGAGTCGGCCTTGTACTCGTGCAGCATGGTAATGAAGTTGCCGATGTTGGCGCGGTCGCGGCCGGCCAGCAACGACTTCAACGGACGATAGCCCGCCAGCGTGTGGCAGCTTCCGCACTCGCCGCGGAAGATCGCCTCGCCGCGCGAGTAACTAGTAGTGCAAGTCGGCACACTTGTATCTTGCGGCGATTGTAGGTATGCGAAGATGCAGTTGTTATCGCCCCAGACCCACATGGAACGCGCCAGATAACCCTCCTGATTAATGCGCGCAACATAAGGCACGCGCACGCCATTCGAGTACATCCAGCGGCCGATCACGTAGGGCTTGCGCAGCATCTCGCGCGCGTACTCGCCCGATCCGGTGGCAATCAGCGCCAGCATCAGCACGGCCAGCGCGTGCGAAAGTTTGAAATCGATCGGGTTGCGATAAGCCAGAAAGTACGCCACGCCGATGATGGTCGCTGAAGTAATAATAATCAGCAGCGCAATGCGCGTGATGATGGAGAAGGTGCCGGAGCCAATGGTGTCAATGCCCAGCCGCAGCAGAGCCTGCTGGCTGGCCGGAACCATATACAAGTACCAGATCAGTATGAAGGGCGTGGCCACAAACGACGGCACCAGCCACTTGACGCTCCACTTGACCAGGCTGGTTTTCAGCTCCGGCTGTTTGTCGCCGTCGATGCGGCTTGCGGTGATCAGCGCCCAGACTCCAGCCAGCGCGCAGCAGACGCAGGAGCGCAGGAAGAGGCTCGGCCAGTACGTCGGATTGAAGAAGGCGTACCAGAACTTGCTCGCCTCATGGCCCGTTCCCGCAACAGAAATCCACGTGTCGCCGGGGGTCAGCATGAAGGTAAGAATGCCGTTGATAATCACCAGCGTGCAGACCGAGGCCACGGAATAAACCCAGCCCACGGTGAGATGCAGCTTGGGATCAATCCGGCCCCAGGTGTAGTAGTAGACCGCGATGGTGGTCAGTTCGACGATGAAGAATACCCACTCGATGGCCCAGCCGAAGACAAAGTTATGAATCAGCGTGCTGGTGGCCTCCGGGTGCGTCAATCCAATGGCGAACCAGATGCCGACGCCGCTGATGGTGCCGAAGACGCCGGTAAGGATCAAAAAGAATTTGGAATGGCTGGCCAACTGCGCAAGCCACTGCGTGCGCAGCGGGCCTTCCGGCATCTGTAGCGCCTTGCGTTCGGCCATCGGCAGATAAACCCCGCCGCCCACGGCAAACTGCGAGATCATGACGTGGAAGATGGCAATCAGGCCAATCACCCAGCCTGAACCGAGGTACGGGATGTCCCAGAATGGATAGTTCATGGTTTCTCCGAAACAGGTTACAGATGACAGACTACAGACTACAGATGACAGTGAGCGGGTTCAGTCATTCAGGTGTCTAAGGCTTGCATAAATGCATAAATCATTCTGCCAATCTCATGAGACAAGCTCTCGGCATCGTTGAGTAGTTGGGTATCTGACAGCCCAAGCCTGCGGGCAATCTCTAACTGCGTTTGCACTTCACAATTTGATCCACGCGCAATACTGAGGAAATGCAGAAACTCTCGCTCACTCGACCTTCCCTGACCCTCCGCGATGTTGCTGGGAATCGAAATAGCGCAGCGTCGCAACTGACTGGCAAGCCCAAACATCTCTTCGCGTGGAAAGCTCTGAGTCATGCGATACACAGCCACAGTCAGTTCCATTGACTTTCGCCAAATCTGCAGGTCGCGAAATGATTGTATCTTCTGTTTGCGCGTATCCGTCATTGCATCTCCGCTGTCATCTGCAACCTGTAACCTGTCACCTGTTTCTACCGAATCGTCCAATAACCGATGATTGTTGTTGCTAAAAGCGCGAAAACAGCAATCAGCCCAAAGTAGTGCGCGTTGCGGGCGCGCTGGCCGGATTCCTTCTTGGTGTCATAGAAGGGAATCAGCACCCACAGCATGATGCCCAAAGTGAAGAGCAGAATGCCGGCGATCTCGCCCGCCTCGCCCTGCAGAAATTTCACCATGCCCAGCAGCTTGAGCATCTCGAAGGGGCTCATGAAATACCACTCGGGATGAATGCCCAGCGGCGCGGGCGCCAGCGGATCAAAGGCCTTGCCCAGCGACCACGGAAAAACCGAAGCCAGCAGCGCCAGAACATTGAGCGAGATCAGCCACATCGCCAGATCTTTGCGCAGGAAGTTGGGCATGAACGGCTCGCTCTTGCGCTCAGCGGCCGGCAGCGCTTCAACGCTAGGTGGCGCAGCATTGCCGTGGCGCTGGACGAGCCAGAGATGAAAGCCCAGCAACGGAAGAAAAATCGCCGGCAGCACGACAACGTGCAAAGCGAAGAAGCGCTGCACCGTGAACTCGCTCACATCCGGCCCGCCGCGCAGCATATTGGCAATCGCCTCGCCCACAAACGGAATCGCCGAGGGAATCTGCAATCCAACCTTGGTGGCAAAGTAACTCAGTTCGTCCATCGGCAGCAGATAGCCGGAGAAGCCGAAGACCGAGGCAATTCCCAGCAGCGCCATGCCGCTCAGCCAGCCGAATTCGCGCGGCTTGCGATAGGCCTTCATAAAGTAGACCGAGAACATATGCACCAGGATCGAGAAGATCATCAGGCTGGCGGACCAGGCGTGCGCCGAGCGGATCAGCCAGCCGAAGTGCATCACAAAAGTGATCTGGCGGACCGACTCGTAGGCCTCCGCGCCAGGCCGGTAATAGACCAGCAGCAGCACGCCGGTGAAGCACTGCACCAGGAAGAGAAAGAGCGAGATGCCGCCCCAGTAATACCAGAAAGACTGGGAGTGGACAGGTACGGTCTTGTGGCGCGCAAAGGCGGCCAGCTCCGAGAGTCCCAGCCGCTCATCGACCCAATCGTAAATTGCTTTTGTACTCATTCCGATGATCCTCTTGCAGTGGACAGGTAACAGGTGACAGGTGACAGATGACAGTTGTCACCTGTCGTTAAGCGCGCGAAACATTCACGCCGGCTTCCGAGACGGCCACCTTGAAAAGCTTGAGCGGCTTGGGCGGCGGCCCGCTGACGTTGGCCCCGGTGTAGGGGTTGTAGACGCCGCCGTGGCATGCGCAGTGAATGCGGTCGGCCTGGGGCTCATATTGCACCGTGCAGCCCAGATGTGTGCAAACCGCGGTCATCGCCACCCACTCACCCTTTTCATGATGGATCAGCAGTGCCGGCGAAGCGCCAAATTTGAACATCAGCACCGAGCCCAGCGGCAGCTTCTGCGCATCTTTGAGCGTCACTTCGGTCACCGCCGTCGCCTCCATCGCCATCTCTTCCGGCGAGGCCAGATAACGGTAGATGGGATAGGCTAGCGCAGCGGTATACGCCAGACCGGCCGCGCCCGCCGCTGCCAGAAAAGCACGCCGCGTGCGCTGTTCGCCGGGATCGGGAGCAATGGACTCCACCGGATGCTGCTCGCTCGGGTTCACCTGGGTCACGGAATCGGTGATCTGATTGTTGACTGCTGTTGGATAGGCCATATTTTCTCCCGCGCCTCTTCAGGCTGCGTCCTCCATCACTTTCCGCGCCCGCGCCACCACCGAAACGAGCCAGCCGATCACGCCCAATCCGGCGACAAAAAGAACCAGAAACAGGCCCACCACCCACCAGTTGGTCTCCACCGCGCGATCCCAAACGTTATAGCCTTTGCTGAGCAGAGTCAGGTCGCGCACGCCGTCGCGGTAGACGGTGAACATGATCTCGATCAACACCGCCAGCAGCACGGCGGCCCAGCTGATTAAACCGCTTGTGAGCTTGCCGAAGCCGGCGACAGCGGCCAGCAGAATCGCCACCGCCACCAGAGCCAGCCAGCCATAACCGGCCAAGCCAAAGTACTTGTAATTGTTCAAGTCACCGTAAATCTTTAATGGAGGGCCATTCGCCAGCCAAGCTTGAACGATCTCAGGTTGTACCTTTGCTGCCCAAACTCCCGCCGCCAGATACACCACGCCGAAGCCTGCGGCCACCTTGCCGCCTAGTCCTGCGATATAACTTTTCTGATCGGTGGTGAAGGTCGAGCGGCTAGAGAGATAAAGCAGCCACAGCCCGCCAATGAAGAGGCCCCCAGCCATCATCATCAGCCACCGCGGCTCCAGCGTTCGGGTCGTGCGGCGGCAGGAAGGCGCCCATCGCCGAAGAGGAGTACATCTGCTTCCAGACCTCCGGCCGCAGCATCAGCGTCATCTCGGTGGAGAGCAGCCGTGCAATGCACCCCGCCAGCAGCCACGCGCTCAGCCCCACAACCCACGCCGATCTGCCAGCTTCCAGCCGCCCGGTAAACCGGTAAAGCAGCCAGTAGGTCAGCGTCAGCAGACCAAGGATCGAGATCCAATAGATGCCAATCAGCACCGTGCTGGTGTAGATCGCGCGGCCATAGAGCACCTGGGTAAACAGAAGCGGCGGCACTGCCAGATTAATGACAAACGTCATGACAACTGTCAGCCGCCTGGCCAGCGCCCGCGCGGTTACATTCGCCAGCGGCGAGCTGCGGAAGAGGCTCAGCACAACCGCCAGAAGCAGCCCGCCCAGCAGCATCTCCACGGCGACAAAGTGCAAGGACAGCGTGACGATATGCAGCAGTTTCACCAGCCAGATCGGCGCTGGAATCGGAATTGGATCGACAGCGGGAAAAGACGAGATAGTGCCCATTGAGACCCTCGGAATCGCTTACTAGACTAACATGGTCCAAAAATCAGTATGTGACAGCAGTCACAGTGCATTAAAACCACACACTTCTACCGGAAGTAACATACCACGAAACGATAGTACATCCCCGCCTCGGCCAATCAAAATCGGAAAAATGAATTCCCTTTTCATAAGCGATAACTTTTCCGTTCACTTCTCAAATCGGCTTTTTGGAAACCGGGGAGTTTTCCCGTTCATTTTTATTCTTCGCGCATTGGAATGAACTTATGACTCAAGTCGCTATGCGCATTGCCGATAACTCAATCGGAACCGGAATAAGAGCGATCCGCGGGCAGATGCCGAAGTCCGTGGGAGATGGCTCTTCGGCTGAACGGACGGATTGAAGATACTCACCCCGGCAGATCCGGCATCGGCAATCAGGAGGAGACAATTCTATGAAGAGCGTGTTTTTAAGGGGCCTAGCAACGGGGATACTCGCGGCATTCACTGTCGCGGCTGCCCTGCAAGCGCAGGAGATCAAGCTGGGGAAGAGCCACGATATCCAAATTCACGGCTTCGGCTCTCAGAGCTTCATCTATACCGACGACAACAACTGGCTAACTATGGACACCAGCGCCGGCAGCTTCAAGTTCACTGATGTGGGCCTGAATATGGGAACGCAGATCAGCTCTAACTTCCGCATCGCGGCGCAGGGCTACGACCGCGAACTGGGCCAGTTGGGAAAATGGCACCCTCAATTCGATTTCTACATGGCCGACTATCGCCCCAAGCCCTGGCTGGGCTTCCGCGGCGGCAAAGTCAAGACGGTTCTAGGCCTCTACACCGACACCCAAGACATGGACTTCGATCACACCTTCGCGCTGCTGCCGCAGAGTATGTATCCCCTTGATCTGCGCGACACCTCCATCGCCCACCTGGGCGGCGATATCTACGGCAAAGTAAAGCTGCCGAGCAAGTATGGCTCCCTGGCCTACACCGCCTACGGCGGCCAGCGCAAGGATAGCAAGTACAGCGGCTATCCCTATCTGCTCATGAATGTCGCCCCTGGCGTGCATATTAGCTTGGGCGGAACCTATGGCGGGCCGGTCTGGGGCGGCGATCTGCGCTGGAACACTCCGCTGAAAGGGCTGGTGATCGGCGCATCACGCCAGAACGAGCGGATCTCCGGCTCCGGAACATTATCGGTTCCAGCCGCGCATATATCGGGCGCTCCCTACAACGAACATTCCTATCTTGACTGGACCAATTGGTTCTATGGCAAGTACGACAAGAACAAGTGGCACCTGGCGGCCGAACACAAGCGCTACTACCAGGCAAAGGACATCTTCAGCAACGAGGCATGGTTCGATGTGGACACCCGCGGCTGGTACGGCAGCGTTGCCTATACGGCCAACAAATGGCTGGAGGTTGGCTCCTACTACTCCCACTACCGGGCCTACTTCGGCGGCGCGGATCTCGTCGCCAATGGTCCTCATCTGGCTTATCCGAGCCTGACCGGTCCCGAGAAGCACGACTATGACAAGGCCGTCACCGCCAAATTCACCATCAACCAGTACTGGACGATGAAGGTCGAGGGGCACTTCATGGCCGGCAATGGCGAGGCAACCTATCCCGACGGCTTCTACCCGGCAAACAACCCCACCATCGGCGACAACACTAACGGAATCGTAGTCCGGGCAGGATTCAACTTCTAACGCGGACGAAAGGAGAACACTCAGATGAAAAAGCTACTTTCCATTTTTCTGCTCCTGGCCGCCGCGTCGATCTTTGCTGTCCACGCACAAGCCCAGGTCATTGTGATCGCCAATCCCAGCGTGAAGGCGACCGAAGTCTCGAAGAGCGATCTGCGCGATGTCTTCACCGGCGCCGCCACTGAACTGAAGGACGGCAGCCGCGTGGTGCCGATCCTGCTCAAAGCCGGCACAGCGCATGAGGAGTTCCTGCAGGCCTATATCGGCAAGAACGACACAGCCTTCCGCGCAAGCTGGCGCAGCCTGGTCTTTTCCGGCCAGGCAACCATGCCCAAAAGCCTCGACGGGGACGCCGCTGTCGTGGAATTTGTCGCCCATAACTCCGGCGCCATCGGCTACATCAGCAAAGCAACCCCGCATGAAGGCGTGAAAGTGCTGACGGTGAAATAGCCGGGAAAATGAAACCTCGGAGCAGTGATGCAGGCTTCCATCCACCTGCATCACGGCCTCGGAATATCGGAAAAATGGCGTCAAATCGCAAAACAATCCCTCCTTCGAGGGCTTCAAAGAAATAAGTGTCAGGTGATTCCATGTTTGGGCAGATGAAGATCAAAACGAGGATATTGAGCATTCTGGCCGTCTTGGCTGGGGGCTATCTGTTGCTGCTGGCGATGGTGCAGATTTCCGCCACCTCCACGCATACACGGATGCAGCAGATCTCCTCCTCTCTCTTTCCCGCTGCTCTCAAAATGTCCGAGGCTGAGGCAGCCTTTGAGCGGATGAAAAAGCACTACGGCGACGCCGTGGTCTTGCAGGATGCCAAGGCCCTGCAAGGCGGAGATAAGGATGCCGAGGCCACCGCCGCCGCACTGGAAGAAGTGAAGAACGCGCTGGCCTCCTCTCCTGAGTTGAGCAAGCAGGCTGACGCCTTGGTGGCCGAGTTCTCCTCCATCCGCTCCCGCGCCCATGACACATACGCTGCCATTCTTGGCGCTACCGCCGGACCCAGCGATGACATGATGGCCCAGGTCGGTACGCTGGGCAAGGACAACAAAGCTCTGACCGACGCCATGGCTGGCTTTGACAAAGTGATCGCCGCCAGCTTTCAACAGCAACTGGATGCCGTGGACGCGAGTTCCGTCCGCAGCCGGGTCACCGGATTGATCATGCTGGTCTTCGCCGTGCTGAGCTGCGCCACGGCCTGGTGGGTGGTGCAATCCAAGGTAGTCGCGCCCTTGCATTTGCTGGCCCTGCGGCTGCAAGACATCGCCGAGGGCGAAGGCGATCTGACCCAGCGCATCGAGGTCAACGGCCATAACGAAATCGACGAGGTCGGCATCTGGTTCAATGTCTTCATCGAGCGCGTCGAAGAGATCGTGCGCCGCGTTGCCGAGCACGCGCAAACGCTCGGTCAGGCCGCAAGCGAACTGGCCGCAACCGCCGCCGAAACCGCCAGCCAGGCAGTTCAGCAGCGCGAGCAGGCAGAGCGCATCAGCGCTACCATGTGCGAGATCACTACTTCCGTTCAGGAGATCAGCCAGACCACACAGAGCGCCGCCGTGGATGCCCGCAAGGCCGAAGAAAGCGCCCACACCGGCGGCCAAACCGTGCAGTCTACCGTGAACACCATTCAGCAACTGCTTGAATCCAACCAGGAAACCTCCTCCAAGATCGAAGATCTGGGCCGCTCCTCCGATGCCATCGGAAGAATCATCAACGTCATCAACGAAATCGCCGGACAGACCAACCTGCTGGCCCTGAACGCCTCCATCGAGGCCGCGCGGGCCGGAGAACATGGGCGGGGATTTGCCGTTGTCGCGGGCGAGGTCAGGCGTCTGGCCGAACGCACCAGCGAAGCCACCAAGGAGATTGACCAGACGGTGCGCGCCATTCAGTCAGGCACCGGCGAAGCCGTCGAGGCCATGCGCTCCAGCATGGGTCACGTGCAGAGCGGCGTGGCCTCCGCGCGCTCTGCCGGCGAGGCCCTCACCAGCATCATTCACGGCTCCGAGTCGATGCAGAAGCTGGTCACGCAGATCGCCGCCGCCGCCACCGAGCAATCCTATTCGACCCAATCGGTCAGCACCAACGTCAACCAAATTGCCTCCATCATCCAGCAGACAGCTACCAGTTCCAGTCAGGCAGTCGCTGCCTGCAAGCAGTTGTCACAGCTGGCCAATGAACTTACCGGTCTGGTGGGCGCCTTCAAAGTCAGCTGAATTGCCGTTTTGAAGCCCGATGACAACGATGGCCTCTCGCTCGGAGAGGCCATCTGCTTCTGCAATCTCTGAAATTCTTCAGCGCTTTCGCGCGCGCTCCCGTTGCAGCTCGCGATAAACCTCGCTCTTGGATTGGCCCAGCTCGCGCGCAATTCGCTTGAGGGCTTCCTTTTCATCCAGGCCGGACTCAGCTTGAAGCTGCGCCACCCGGTCGGCTATGCGGACAGGAGAGCCGCTTGCCTCAGCCTGCGCTTGCGGCCGCACCTCCACCAACAGCGTAATCTCCCCGCGAATGCGATCCCGTCCAGCGAGCTCGCGGCGTACCTCCGCCACCGTTCCGCGCAGAAACTCCTCGTGTATCTTGGTCAACTCGCGCGCCAGTGCTGCGCGCACGGCGGAACCAAAGACAATTTCAATGTCCACAAGAGTCTCCAGAATCCGGTGCGGCGCTTCGTAAAAAATCAGCGTGCGCGCGGTCTGGTTGCGCTGCGCTTCAGCGGCCAGCGCCTCCAGCCGTGTACGCCGTGCGCCCGCCTTCTCCGGCAAAAAGCCAATGAAGTGGAACTCGTCCGAGGGCAGCCCAGAGGCCACCAGCGCGCTCAGCGCTGCATTGGCGCCGGGAATGGGAATGACCGCAACTCCGGCGGCGACGGCGGCGACAACGAGCTGGCTTCCGGGGTCGCTGATCCCCGGCATTCCCGCGTCACTGACCACGGCGATGCGACCGCCGGCCTTGAGCGCCTCAATCAACTCCTCCGCCCGCTGATGCTCGTTGTGCTGGTGGCAGCTCACGGTGGGGGTCTTGATATCAAAGTGATTGAGCAGCTTTTGCGTCTGCCGGGTGTCTTCGCAGGCAATGCGGTCCACGCGGCGCAGCACGTCCAGGGCGCGCAGCGTAATGTCGCCCAGGTTGCCGATGGGTGTGGCCACCAGATAAAGGCCGGGAGTGAGCGGTGCAGCGGGTTCGTTGGCGAAGGGCACGGTCATGGCATACTTTCGAAATCAACTGCGATGAAATCAAATTGAAAAGCTGGGGCGAAAGTTAGATCTTGAAAGGGCACGACTTCAGTCGTGCCGTAAATCCAGCAAAAGGGTTGGGCTTTGGCCCCTGAGGGACGTCTTTCGGCATCTGACTCTCAACCCACTCTCCTACTTGTCCTGCCGAAAATAAGGCAGCGTTCGCGCCTGGAACAGCAGCACAGGCGCGAGCATAACCGCCGCTCCCAGCAGCAGCGATCCAATCAGATTTGTGCGAGTCAAAACTCCAGTATCGTACGCGCATTTGTAACCCAAGATTCCGATCGGATAGAAGAGAACGACAGCCGAAATGAGTCCCGGCGAAAAGCGCCCGCGCCCTAGGATGAATCCAGGAACATGAAAAAATGTCGCGTTGATCAGCAGTAGCGCCGGAAGCGACAGCGCAACTAGAGGCATCGCGCTGGCAACTTCGGCGCACACAATGCCCCACAAGATTCCGGCGGCATTGACCAGATAAAAGCTCTTCCAGTCAACCTCCACCTTGCCGACGGCTCGCACCCATCCGGGCCAATCAAGCACGCCTTCTTCCGCAACGTGCGCGCCAAGGGCAGCGGTTGCAATCCAGCACAATTGATCGAGCGCCATTGTCTCCCCTTGTCTCACGAGAAATCCCGGCAATTATAGATACTTTGGGGGATTCAATAATTTTGGATCCTGCCACCGATAAGATTAGATCTCCCGCTCGCTGGCTTCTTCCCGCTCCATGCGGCGCTGCTCGGCCAAGAGCGACATCGCCCCCATCAGGTTCTGCACGCTCACAATGCCTACCACGCGCCCGCTGTCGGTAACCGGGATCAGCGAAAGCCCGCGGCCGGTCTGAATGCGCCGGATGGTGGTTCCCAGAGTGTCCTCGGGGCGCGCCACCTGGAAGGCTTTGGACATGGCCGCCTGCACATAGCCGTTGCCCTCGCTGCGCAGGGCCTCCACAATGCGCTGGCGGCTGATGATGCCCACCAGTTGCGGGCCGCGCACCACGGGAAAATCCTCCTGCAGCGAATGAACGCATCGCACCAGCGCGTCGGCCAGCGTATCCGAGGGCGAGAGCGTGGCAAAGTCGGTGAGCATCACCTCACGCATATGCACCGTGTCCACCACTGACTGAAAGAAGACGCCCTGGTCCTCCACCTGCGCGCCAATCATAATGAAAAAGCCGGCGAAACTCAGCCAATAATCTTGCAACCATATCCCGCAGACCACGGCGGTCAGCGCCAGCACCTGGCCCAGCCCGGCGGCAAGGCGTGCGGAGAGCGGAACGCCAAGCTTGCGCGCAAAGTGGCTGCGCAGCAATCGTCCGCCGTCCAATGGATAGGCGGGCATGCAATGCAACAGGCCCAGGCCGGCCTGCATCCACACCAGGCCGCGCACCAGATGTACCGGCGAAATCCACGGCCGGCTGAAGAAATCAAAACTTCCGCTGGCTCCCAGAAAGACCAAGGCCAGCAAGCCGGCCGTTGCCAGATTCGCCAAGGGGCCGGCCAGCGCAAGAGCGAACTGCCCGCCGCCGTTGCTGGCGCCCTCCTGGCTATCGGGGTCGGCATAAGCAAAGAGCGCGCCTATGGGCAACAGCAGAATGGCGCGCAGGTGCAAGCCCAGCCACGCGGCCATCAGCAGCCGCGCCGTCTCCCGCACCGCCACCGCGGCCACCAGCATCATGAAGAGCGCAAAGCCGCCCCCCGCATTGTCTGCGCCGCCCATCCCCAGACAAACCACGGCCAAAAGCGGAAAGAAAAGATGAACGCGCACCTCCACGCCCATCCAACGGCCCAACGGAATTGACCAGCCACGCATTACTTTGATTGTAGAATGCCGGACCCCGCCGCGCTTCCCGTATGCTGGTTTGTGATGCGCATTATTGCTGGACACTTCCGCTCCCGCTCTCTGGACGCGCCCAAGGGCATGGCCACCCGCCCCTCCAGCGACCGCCTCCGCGAGACGCTCTTCAACGTGCTTGCCCCGCGCATCGAGGGCGCGTCTTTCCTGGACCTCTATGCCGGCTCCGGCTCTGTGGGCATCGAGGCGCTCAGCCGAGGCGCGGCCCGCGTGGCCTTTGTCGAGCGCGCTCCAGCAGCGCTGAGGGCCTTGCGCGGCAATCTGGCCAGCCTTGGAATTGCCAGCGGCATTCGCATCGACTCCAGTAGCGTTGCGGCATTCTTGCGCCGCGCCAGCACCTCAACAATTCCTGAATGGCCTGAAGCAGCCTTTCGAGAACAGTACGAAGTACTCTATCTCGATCCGCCCTGGGATGCGGCTACAGAGTACGCGACCACGTTAGGCTTGTTGGGCGGCTCGGCAAGTGGTCTGCTGGCCGACGGCGCTCTGGTCATCGCCGAGCATCGCCGCAAGCATCAATTGGAAGACCGCTACGGCGCGCTCGAACGCACCCGCCTGCTCGAACAAGGCGACGCAGCGTTGAGCTTTTATACTTCTCGCCGAATGTTATAAGCAGAAACTGCCCCGGAGGTGTCTGGCGCATCCGGGGCGAAAGAAAATGGACACAATGACTATTTGGACAAAGGTACGAATTTCGAGATTGGAATGGTCAAATTTTTCAATATGGCCGGACCAGTTGGATTCGCTTGAACCAGGACAACATTCACAGCATCGCCATTCCAGGCAATGGACTTAACTTTGTTGTAGTCGCAACCTGTCGGTCCATGCGGGCCAATCGCCCCGCAGACATTCTCCGCGCCGATGAACGGATAAATGAAGGTTTGAGGACGGTCGTTGTCTTTGTCGTGATCTTTGTCGAGGTTCCTGTCTTTGTCACAATTTTTGTCGTAGCCCCGATCATGGTCCTTGTCACATTTGTCTCGATGCATCTTCACCAGGACTAGGCTGAGAACTCCGCTCTTCGCATCCGCAAAAATTAGCTTGCTCGAATCCGCAGTCCATAGAAATTCCGATGCGTCCACATTGTCATCATCGTTATCCACATCAGTGCAATCTGTCTGATTTGGCTTTTGAGGATATACTTGGAATCCTCGAAAAGCGTCTAAAATCCGCAAGTGTTTCGGATCGTTATCGTCGTAGCCGCAGGTATTCTCCCTAGGAGTCTTCAGCACATCATATAGACGATACATATTCTCGCCTCCTAAATGAGGCGGATACCAGTTGTTGTACACGATGAATCGATGATCGGGTGAGATAATTGGGCTATATAATCCTATTTGATCGATTACTTTCCCCTCTCTTAGATCGATAATGCAGATCGCTTGAGTCATTCCACCGAGTTCCGCAGTGATGATAGCCTTTTCATTCGGAGTCCGAGATATGGAGTCAATTTGAGCAAGTCTATCTGGAAGCGTTACGATTTTTTCTCGCTTATCACCAGAAGTGATCTTCAAAGTAAAGGCAGCATTAGGGGACAATAAAGGCAGCAGATCGATTGTCCAATCCTCATCGTGCCAGTAAACCACTGGTTGCCGACCTGGGAAGAAGCCACTGTCCTTGGTTATCGATCTTGCTTCAGCCGATCCGAAGTGTTTGATCTCGGAGCGAAGCGGTTGATATGCGGGTGCATCTTGAGCGAGCAGAGTAGACGTACAAATCAAAGCGCAAAGACTGGCTAAGCACATCCCCAACAATCTGCCGAGTTTAGCTATAACAATTGACCATGATTTCATCTTCATTCTCCTCTCAATTCGTGGGGTAAGAAGTGTAAAAGAATCCGAGGTGTCCAACAGCTTGGCCAGTGCAGGATGGGTCTGACGAAAAGGCATCGATATGACCGTCTGCACCGTGAAACGTAGATGACTGCCAGCATTTAGGACAAATATCGTCAACGGTTCGCGTAGCTTCCGTAGTGTAATCCCCACTATCAAGGTTGAGTTGGTCCCCACAACTAAGCGCAATGACATTCGCAATTATTGCTCTTGGCATTGCTAGGGATTGACCGGCGACAAGCGTTCTACCGGGACAACTGCCGGAGATCGAATTAACCACTGCAAATGTATTCCCATCCCACTCTCCATTTCCTATTGGGCCATCTGGATATTGACCGTGGCATAGTTGTCCTTTGGCGCTGCCGAGATTTACGGCGGCAGCATTCTTCAGGACGTCACCATCAAGATCTATCCCGGTGCCGTTCATCCATGTAGCTGCGACGAACTGAGAGTTCAATTTGATCTTCGTAAAGTTGCAAGTTGTCTTCCCTTTGACCACTGAAGTAGTTACGAGCCATGCGTCCTCATCACCACCCGAGCACGCGTTTTCATGAGGAACATTGTATTGCGTATAGAAGATTTTCCTGAAGTACGTCCAAGGAGTCGGCAGTGTATAGTCCGGAACCGTCACGGTCTGCATAGATGAATTGCCGGGAATCAACGCATTCCAGTTTCCGTTCGCCATTGGATAGATTCCCGGCAGAATCGTGTCAAACGAAGGTAACTGAAGATTCTGTGAGTCGGGAGTCAATGCGGGGAATGTTGCCTGACTGAGCTGCAAACCAGAATTGTCTGATCCGTTAAAGTCAAGATTAAGTTCTCCGGTTGTCCCGGCAGGCGCAGTCAGTTTGACCGTCACATTGCCATTCATGATGTCACTGGTATCAGTGATGATAGCGCTAGTTTGTATATACTGTGCGGAGGTTGAAGCAATCTGCCATGATCCGCCGAAACTGTTTAGGTAACTCGGATCGTTGATTGCTGCAACCAATGGGAAGTTTTGATCGACTCCTGTTCCAGTCATACTTCCTGTTATTTCCTGCACAATATTCGATCCCAGTGTTGAAAAAACAGGTCCGAATTTCAAGGGTAAAATCATATAGCCCTGAGGATCGGAATAGACACCGCACCACATATAGTCGGTTGATGTACTGCAGGGAGTATAAAGGGGTGGCTGAGGAGCAGTATAAAAGGATAACCAGTGTACGGAGTTGATGGTATATTCAACTCCTGGCAGTGGTTGAAAATCAATATTGCAAGTCTCCATTGTGTTTCCACTGTACAATTGACCAAAGGGGGCATCGCCAAAATAAAGGTAATTAAACGGAGCGGTGGTACAGGATTGATTGGACAGAATTGTGAATGTGGCACCCGTAGAAGCGGTTACTATACAACCCACCGAAAAAACCTCATATTCGGTCGCGGCTGGTGAGATTTGACCCGTTGCAGGGTCAATCGCCGATGTGCTGCAATAGGCAGTCTCATGCTTGGCGTCTGAGCCGGGTTTGAAGCCGGAGGAGACCCAAACCTGCGCATTTGCGGATTCAGTCATTCCGAGGAAAAAAGCTGCGAAAAGCAGCAAGAATATCATTGAAATACGGAGGAATGGCCTCATAATTGCCCTCCCCCAATTGACCCAACGGCTTGCGCATGGGTTCGATCCTTTCGTGGTTTGGCGACAGGTCTTACCCGGAAACTGCTCCGAGATCAGTTTATGCTCCCAGCGAGCTTTTGCATTTCCAATGCGAGGAATCTTTGGTAACCATGAGGATGGGATGAAGTTGGCGGGGAAGCAAGTTAGCCGCTAGGCTCAGCAAGATTCCAGCCAAAGAGGAGTTACGCCTTCGGCCAGCGATAATGCCCCGCTGCCCGCTGTGCATAAAACTCCTCCAGTGGACTCTCCTCCACGCCGCGGCCGATGTTATGCACCACCTGCCTCTGCTGACCCGCGCTCACAACAATCCCCACGTGCGGCAGCCGCGCATCCAGCAGCCAAGTTAGAATATCGCCCACCTCAATCGGCTTGGGAAAGCCGTCCCCCGGAGTAGGCTTCTCCGCAACCCAGAGCCGCGCTTCGGTCCGTGTCCAATACGTCTCCAGATTCAAAACTCGCCGGTGGTCTATATTCGCATCTGGCTTTGTCATACCCCACTTGCCCAACTGATGATAGGCTTTGAAATCCTTCACCATGTCTTCATGCACCAGCTTTTGTAGATCCAGTCCCAGCCCATCGCGCGCCGCGCGAATCACAACGTCCGCGCAGACGCCAGTCGAGCGCGGCACATCACCGCCGGGATAGCTCAGCTTTGTGTAGCCAGGATCATACCCGGTGGTCACGCCTAACTGCGCCCGCGCCGCCGCTGCCAGCTTTTCGCCGTTGGTTTGAGCCGCAGCCGCAAGCCGTCCAGTCGCCAGCCCAAACGCCGTTAATCCACAAAGGAAAGTTCTTCGCCGCACGGTCTATCCCTCCTATCGAAGCTCGTAAACCGTGCTGCCGTGCGCGGGCAAAGTCACCGTCACTTCCTTCAACTCCTTGAAGCCATCCTGACTCCAAAGATTCTGCGCCTTGTGCTTGGCACCCTCCAAACCTAACTGCTTCCAACTCACGTGCAGCGTCACCGGCTTGTCGTCCAGATTGAAGAAGCCAAAGAACTCCGAATAATTCCTCGCTCCCGGTTCGTTAATCGTCGCCCGCCACACACGCGCGTTCTCAAAGCCGGAACCCAGCCCGGAAATGTCCACCGGTCGGCTGTATGTCGCATTCTGATTGATGAAGAGAATCGACTGATTGGACAGCAACGAGCGCGTAAAATCATCCAGCTTGGTCAGATTCGCGCCCAGAATCAGCGGCGAGCGCGTCATCGCCCACAGCGTAAGCTCGGTCTGCTGCTCGTCGTGGGTGTAGCGCGATTGACGCGGCTCGCCCCAGCCCGGATGCGGTGTCAGAGATCCCCACGGCAGCATATCCGGGTCCGGCCAATTGCCTTCTCGCGAATAGGTATACCATTTGGCCAGACGGTCAAACTCATCGCGCAAGCCAAAGGGAAACTCGCCATCCCCCGGCTTATGCGGAAAGCTCCAGCCATCCCAATGATCATCGGTGATGCGCCACATCTGCGCATATTCGGCCACCTCGCCACCGTGCTCCAGTTGCGTCGGCCCCGGCGAAAGGCTCAGCACAATTGGCCGTCCCGTCTTGCGGATCGCCTCGGCAATTTGCTTGATCTCGCTCGGCCGGTAAGGGTGGTCGCTGATGCAATCCACCTTGATGTAATCCAACCCCCAGCCCGCGTAGAGCCTCAGCATCGAATCATAATAGGCCTGTCCGGCGTCGTTATCGGCCACGCCCCAGTTGCCCTCATCCCAGGGGCAGGGCGAGTCCTTGTCAGCTGCATCGGCGGCGCGGAAGTTCGTCCCGGCGATGGGCAGATTCTCTTTCACCGCCTGCCGCGGAATCCCGCGCACAATATGGATGCCGAACTTCAATCCCTGCTTGTGAACCCAGTCGGCCAGCGGCTTGAAGCCTGCGCCCTCTACCGACGTGGGAAAGCGGTTCGCCACTGGAATCAGAATCCCGTTCCCGTCCAGCAAGTATTTCTTCTGCTCGACGGTAGCGCCGAAGGGGTTCTCCATATACCACCCTTCGTCGATCACCGCATACTGCCACCCATACTGCCTGTACTTGGCCAGCACGGCAGTATTGGCCCTGAAGTCAGCCTCATTGATGGTCAGCCCATAAGCATCCCAACTGTTCCACCCCATCGGCGGCGTAGGCGCGGGAGACTGCGCGGGCAAGAGGGTTGCAGCAAAGACGAAAAGCAGAGCGGCGAAAAGAAGTGTGCGGCGGTCCATGGTTTGACGTATATCACAAACGAGTAGACGCTGGGGGGCAGTGGCTTTGCGCATGAATCTGAGTTTTCCACAGCTTTCTTTCGAAAAAGCGCCGACAAGTGTAAATTTCTTTCTGCGAATTTTGAATATAGAGAGTGTGCATTATTTTGGGCGTGGGCGTTAAGTTTGTGGCCATCCTATCATCGGCCATCAACTGTTAGGTGTTTCTGATATAATTCCGCGTAGAATCAGGGCTGCATGAAGATCGTTTTGCATAAAGGAAGTCATGAGATCGGCGGAACCTGTATTCAACTGACGGCTGGAGAGACCTCCATCCTGCTGGAAGCAGGGCTTCCCCTCAGTGCTGAAAGCCAACCCGTGGATGTGGCGCAGTTGGCCATGGATGCGGTACTGATCAGCCACTCGCATCAGGACCACTATGGGCTAATGACGCTGTTACCGCTCCAGACACCGATCTATATTGGAAAACTTGGAAAGTCTTTCATTGACGCCACCCAAATCTTTCTGGGCAAAGAAATTCATGAGAGGGAGTACCGCCATTTCCAGGCCTGGAAATCATTCCAGATCGGGGACTTCACGATAACTCCCTATCTCATGGATCACTCGGCCGCTGATGCTTACGCCTTCCTCATCGAAACCGAAGGCAAGCGCCTCTTTTACAGCGGTGACCTACGCTCGCATGGCCGAAAGGGAAAGCTTTTCGACAATCTCATACAACGCCCGATTCGCAACATCGATCTCCTCTTCCTCGAAGGCACCATGCTGCAGCGCAGCAACGACCAATTCCCTGACGAGACAGCGGTCGAAAACGCCATCTTCCAGACAATTCGAGAGCAGAAGAACATCGCGTTCCTGCTTTCGTCCTCGCAGAACATCGACCGCATCGTCTCCGCTTATCGGGCCTGCAAACGTGCCCGCAAACTTCTCGTCATCGACATCTACACTGCATGGGTACTTGAGCAACTCCGGCAAATCACTCAAAATACGCCCGCCATGGATTGGCTCGATATAAAAGTTTTCACATCTCACAGTCAGGAAGAAAAACTCAAGGCCAACCCGGAGTACTTTGGAGATTTCAGAAAGCGACTCTATCTCCGCAGGGTCAAGCGCGAAGAACTACACGCAACTCCCGAAGCGTTTCTTTATTTCGGCAAGATGTCCAGCTTTCGCCTCATCGACGAATTCAAGAACGCCGCCGCCCCTGTCAACGTCATCTACTCGCAATGGCTCGGCTATCTAGACGGAAGCCACCCCGACTATTTCGGCAGTGACCAAATCGCCGCCTACCGCAGCGACCAGGCAGTCCACTTCGTCTGCGCCCATACCAGCGGACACGCACCGGTTGCCGACTTGCAGCGGCTGGCCACAGCGCTGAAGCCGAAAAAGCTTGTTCCAATCCACACAGAACACGGCGAAGATTTCTCACAGATCTATGCAAACGTAGTCACACACAACGACGGAGAAAGTTGGAATTTATGACGCAGGTCGATCAAATTCTTACTGATTTAACTTTGCTTAAACAGCTACAGAAACTGGTCAAAAACGCTGAATTGATTCAATCTGATCCGTTTCAAGCATTCAAAGATGAACTTTCACGCAAACTGATGTGGCTGCGCCCTTCCGTTAATGGGATTAGCGCAATAAGCTGCTGTGAAAAAACTCCGCAACTTGGTTTTCCCAAAATATCTATCAGCAATCTTGCAAAGAAAATGGAGGAGCAGTTGTTTCCACCAAAACGCTCGACTCCTGAGAAACATCTGCAATCATGGTTGATCCAGCGTGCATTGAAATCGGGAGGAGGGGTGGAAGTGCTGGACAAGGAACTTGGTGGCCAGTATTGGTTTGTTTCAGACGAGATTGCATTAAAAACCGCTTCGGAAAAAGTGGTGGCAGACCTGCTCCTGGTGCGAGTCGATTCTGATGGTCTGGCCTCTCTAGTAAACGCAGAGCTTAAGTCTAATCGCGTAATGGAAACATTCAGACAGGTAATCCTTTTTCGCAAGGCACTTGAGAATCCTGATCTCCAGGAGGGTTGGAAGACATTCGCCGAAGTTATGACAAGGCAAAACTTCCAATGGCATCCGTCGAAACAGACAGATGGGATTGTGATATGGCCTGCAGTCGGCGATAAATCAATGAATGCGCTGGCGAATGAGAAGCGCAAAGGTTATGAACGAGTGGATGTGATCGGATATAAATGTGATTCTAAGACAAAGGAATACTCTTTCTACTGTGAGCGGGTAAGGCTGAAAAAGAGCACAGTAATCGATGAGTGGCAGGAAGAGGATGGACAATGGTGGAGAAAGACTGTTGTCAGGGATACGGCGACTGTAGTCAAGCTTGTGACTCGTAAGATTGACGCTCTAAACCGCGCAACCCCTTCGACCGACCACGCAGAGTGATTGCGGGTGGTCCCGATCCCAATGACCTTTCCCGACCAGACCGGGCGCGGGATTCCCAGATCCAGATTTTCGGACCTGGGAATCCACTCGATTTTCAGATGGGCGAACCATCCAAAATTCATTTTCTTAAAATACTTTGCAGAGAATTATGACCCATTCGCGCAAACTAGGGAGGAGAAGGAGAGAAAGATGAACCGGAAGGAAAAGGGAGGAAATCGTCTCCTCGGCAAAGTTTTCCCCACCAAAAGTCCACCCCCCCCCCCGGGTGCGTTCTTTTTTTGTTCGCCTTTGTATGGGAGTCCACGCTCCCATCCCACTTGTACCACCCTACAACTGAATTTTGACCGGCCAAGTCTTCCAGATCTCCGCGCAGTAGTCCTTGATCGACCGGTTGGAGGAGAACTTCCCGATCCGTGCCACATTCAGAATCGACATCCGCGTCCATAACTCCTGATCCTTGTAGGCCGCGCTTACCCGGTCCTGGCAATCGATGTACGATTGGTAATCGGCCAGCAGCATATACTCATCGCTGGTCAGCAGAGAGTTGATCAGCGGCTCGAAGAGCGTCTTGTCGCCGCGAGAAAACTCTCCGCTCGACAGCGAGACCAGCACCTCATGCAGCATCGGGTTGGCCTCAAAGATCGCCCGCGAATTGTATCCATCCGCCTTGTGCTTCTCCACCTCCGGAGTCGTGAGTCCGAACAAGAAGAAGTTATCCGCGCCCACCTCCTCGCGAATCTCGACATTCGCCCCGTCCAGCGTGCCGATGGTCACCGCTCCATTCATGGCAAACTTCATATTCCCGGTTCCTGAAGCCTCCTTGCCGGCCAGAGAAATCTGCTCGCTCAAATCCGCCGCCGGGTAGACCCTCTGCCCTAGCTTCACGCTGTAATCCGGCAAAAAAACCACCTTCAGACGCCCGCGCACCATCGGGTCGGAGTTGATCGCCTCGCCCACCGAGTGAATCAGCTTGATAATCAACTTGGCCATGCGGTAGCCCGGCGCCGCCTTGCCGCCAAAAATAAACGTCCGCGGCACAATCTCCACATCCGGGTCGTGCTGGATGCGCTTGTAGAGCGTGAGAATGTACAGAATCAGCAAATGCTGCCGCTTGTACTCATGCAGCCGCTTCACCAGCACATCAAACATCGACTCCGGATCGGTGGTAATCCCCAACTGGTCATGAATATATGCCGAGAGATGCAGCTTGTTCTGCCGTTTGATCGCCCGCCACTCCTCGCTGAACTCCGCGTCGCCCACCAGCGGCTCCAACTTGCGCAGCTTGTCCAGATCCCGCGCCCAGCCCGCGCCCAGCCTCGCTGTCAGCAACTGCGCCAGTTGTGGATTGCTCAGCACCATCCAGCGCCGCGGCGTTACGCCGTTGGTCTTGTTGCTGAACTTCTCCGGCGTCAGCGCATAAAAGTCGCTCAACACATTTGTCTTCAGCAGCTCCGTATGCAGCGCCGCTACGCCGTTGATGGCGTGCGAACCCAGCGCCGCCAGATGCGCCATGCGCACATACTTCTCGCCCTCCTCGTTGATCAGAGAAAGCCGCGTCACACGCCCATCATCTTCGGGAAACTTCTGCCGCACCCGTTCCAGATGGCGCAGATTGATGTCGTCAATGATCTCCAGATGGCGCGGTAGCACTGAGCCAAACAGTCCCACCGGCCACTGCTCCAGCGCCTCCGGCAGCAACGTGTGATTGGTATAAGAAAGCGTGTGTTCGGTCACGTGCCAAGCCGCATCCCACTCCATCTCGTGCTCGTCAATCAGCAAGCGCATCAGCTCCGCCACGGCAATCGCCGGATGCGTGTCGTTCATCTGGATGGCGAAGTTGCGGTGCAGCTCGGCCAGCGGACGGTGCTGCGTGAGCTGAATCTTCAAAATGTGTTGCAAGCTGCAACTGACAAAGAAGAACTGCTGCAATAGCCGCAACTGCTTGCCCTGCACGCCCTCGTCATTGGGATAAAGAATCTTTGAGATATTCTCGCTGGAGACCTTGTCGGCCACCGCGCCCAGAAAATCCCCTTGGTTGAAGCTGCCAAAGTCAAAGCTCTCGACCGCCTGCGCCGCCCACAGCCGCATGGTGTTCGCGGTATTCGTCCGGTAGCCCAGAATCGGCGTATCGTGCGGAACCCCGCGCACCAGCCGCTGCGGAATCCACTTCACCCGCTCCTTGCCCTTGCTGTTGACGTAGCGCTCCGTGCGTCCGCCGATCTTCACCTCGAAGGCGTCCTCCGGCCGCTCCAGCGCCCAGGGATTGCCCAGCCTGAGCCACTTGTCGGTCGACTCCACCTGCCACCCGTCGCGGATCTGCTGATCGAAGATGCCATATTCGTAGCGAATCCCGTAACCGATCGCCGGAATATCCAGCGTAGCCAGCGAGTCCATAAAGCACGAGGCCAGCCGGCCCAATCCGCCATTGCCCAGCCCCGGCTCTTCTTCCTGTTCGATCAGCGTATTCAGATCAATTCCCAACTGCCGCATCGCCTGTTCGGTCTCGTCATAAATACCCAAATTAATCAGATTGTTGGCCAGGTGCGGCCCGGTCAAAAACTCCGCCGAAAGATAGCAAACCACCCGCACATCCTGCGCCTGGTAGTTCTTCACCGTCTGAATCCACCGCTCCACCAGCCGGTCCCGCACCGTATGCGCCAGCGCCATGTACAAGTCGTTCACCGTCGCCCGCTCGGTCGACCGTCCCTGCACAAAAAACAGATTATCCAAAAACGATTGCGCCAGCGCCTCAACCCCCAGCGCGGTTCTCTGTCCTTTTTGCGATCCAATGAGCGGTAATTTCAGGTTTCCAATCTCGGTCATTCTTCCCCTCGCCTCTTCCATGAAGAGCGGTTCCCATAAAAATGGGAGCAGTTCACCTAAACATAAGCCAAGGATTCGTAAAGCATGATGAAAAATTGATCCAGAACATGACGCGATCCTATGAACGGTCCAATTTGAGATTCATCATGCCGTTTTGGTCAGTGAAACCACCCTCTGCCTCTTTGCGATAAACTGAAAAGAAAACGATTTCTTCCGGAAAAATTGATTGTTTCAGTAATGAGATAGGCTTGATACTATAGGCGAAAACAGGATGTTTTGTAACAGGGTACGACTTCAGCCGTGCCGATAATGCCCATAATATCAACCAGGCTTTAGCCCTGCCGACTACCGCTGATAACCGGGCAGTCCATGCAACAGAAGGTGCGCGATGAAGATCATCCTGGGAATCGACGGTGGAGGAACACGCACCCGCGCCTCCGTCCGGGCCGGAGACAAACTGCTGGCGCACTCCGTGAATGGCTCCATCAAGCGCCTGCGCGTTGGCGCCGAGGCCGCCGAGACCAACCTTCGCGCTCTGCTTAAAGAGGTCTACGCCCAGGCCGGCGTCACCGCCGTCGATGCTGCCTCGGTCGGCGTAGCCTCCGTCTCCATGCCCGGCACCGTTGAGTGGATCACCGCCGTCTTCCACGATTTCCGCGTCGCGCGCTCCGAGGTGGTCGGCGACGAAATCATCGCCCTCGATGCGGCCTTCCGCGGCGGCCCCGGGATCCTGCAGATCGCCGGAACCGGCTCCAACACCATCGGCCGCGCCCCCGACAGCACGCGCGAAAGCGCAGGAGGCTGGAGCTCCCGCCTGGGCGATGAAGGCTCCGGCTACTGGATCGGCGTCAACAGCCTCCGCCGCGCCCTTCATGCCCATGATCGCGAGCAGCCCACGCAAATCATCCAACGCGTCAGCGAACTCTGGGCTACGCCCACTCTGAACGACTTCATCCAACTGGGCGACAGCACGCCCGGCCCCGACTTCGCCGCCCTTGCGCCCACCATCCACTCGCTGGCCGAAGCCGGCGACCCCGTCGCCCAGGAAACCCTGGCCCAAGCCGCAGCCGATCTGGTCGATTTTGTCCTGCTCGTCCGCGCCAAGCTCCGCCGCAAGCACAACCTCAAGGTCGAACTCCCAGTCGCTTGGACCGGCGGCGTCCTCGCCCACATGCCCTTGGTCCGCAATGCCTTCTTCGCCGCCCTCCAAACCGCCGCGCCGCAGATGCCGGTCAGCCGCGAGGAGGTCGTCTCCCTCGAGGGCGCTCTCTGGCGTGCCCAGCAACTCGCCGAATCCGCCGGTTAAAGTATCTCCTCCGCGATTTCTTCACCGCTAAGAAGATAGGGTGAGCGAACGCCATGTCCTTGCGCTCGCGCTACCGCAGCCGGCAGGAGATGCGCAAGTCGACTAATCCTTCTTTAGCGGTGCGATTGGAGGCGCGGGCCTCTTGGCGGCCAGCCGGACACCGGCTAAAGGCTTGGAACGATGAGAAGCGCTGACTGGAGTCCTCCATGGCTGGACCTTTCCGCTTTCCTCTTGAGCGCGCGATGTGGTCGTTGCCTTGGTCGCCGGTGACTGCGTCGAACATGCAGGCGGGCCCGGCTTTACCCGATGCACGGCTGCCTTGGCGGCAACGCGCCTGGTCTGAAGATGCACAACTGCCTTCGCGGGGACGATTGCCGGGGCGCTCGCCTGAGGAAGGATAGGTGCTGGAACGGCCGCTGGAGCGAGCACTGCGGTCTTCGGCGCTGTTTCCGCTGGTGCTTCGGCGGGCGTCGCTGGCAAAGCAGTGGTTGTAACAACCGCCAGAACGGGAACAGTGAGTGAGCTTTCCGTGGCAACAGGTGTTACCGATGTCTTCGCGGCTTGCGCAGGCGCTTGAGATGCCGCCGGGAGCGGAGTTCGCGGCAATTCAAGCGAGATCGCGACACCCTTCTTGAGTTTTTTAGCCCGGTTTTTTACAAAGACCGTGAAGACGCCGGGCGAATCCTGTGCCGACACCGGGCCGCAGAGATTGGGCGCGCTGAGGCCATCGCGGCGAATTAGCTCCACGCTGAAGCTGGCTTTCCGCGGCTTGGATTGGCACAGAGGCATCGACCCAACCCAGACCTGGAGCCAGGGAAGGTTGGTTAACTGGTTGGAGAGACGCACCTTGCCGAAGTTGTCGGTCAGCGCATCCTCGCGGTAGAGCTGTTGATGCAGATCGCTCTGGTCATAGCCGCCGATCAAAACCAAATGCAGATTGCAGAGCGGCTGCCCGTTGATGCCGCCCACGATGCGCACGGTGATAGGCTCATTGTGAACCACAGGAAAGGTCTCATCCGCGACGCAGAGAGAGGTTGAGAGGAGCGCGATACCGGTGGCCAGGAAGAGGCGGAGAGGTTGGATCATAAGTTGCACCTAAGAAACCTATCGGCGCAACGGGTTTTACCTAGAGTTTTCTAATAATTGATCCGGCCCAGAAGTTTTAGAACTTCGTGCTCCTATCATTCTGAGCGAAGCACAGCGAAGTCGAAGGACCTGCGTTTCGCCTTCTATGGAAAGGGTGAGAAGCTAGTCACCAAAATCATCAAATCGACCGGACGATTCGAGCTGGTAGAGTGAAGATTGCGCCCACCAGATCCAGTACGCCGCCCACCGCGATTCCCACCACGCGAAAGGGCAGTAGCAGAAGCCAGACCAGCGGAAAAAGCACGAGCGCCAATAACGCCAGCGGCCAACACAGCACCAGCAGAATGCACCACAAAAGGAATTTGACCATGGCTTGACCACCTCTCAGCGCGGGATCTTCTCCGGCTTGATCTATCCATTGATACGAGAATACGCCGCTGGCAGTTCCCATCGCTCATTCTTTTTTGGCCTTGGCTTGCTCGGCCAGCAGCTTCTTGCGCTCGCGGATCAGCCTGGCGCGTTCCTTCTCCGGCAGCGCCAAAATGGCCTTGACGCGTTTGGGCAGCTTTTCGTAAATCAACGCATGGGCGCGGGCCAGCTCCTCCTCAATCTCGCGGGGACGCAAGGCATCCCATCGCTCCAAAGCGACCCAGTGGGCGCGAGCAAGGTGCGGTGCAGGGCAGATCCCGTCGTTTTCCAACAACTCGTGGAAGCGCTCGGCCCCGCAATGGAACCAGAGAACGCCGATTCCTGCGCCGTCCAAGTCAGTCATGGCGAACATCTTGCCGCCGATTTCACGGTCTCCGGCCCAGTAGACCAGGTGATGGCCCCAGTTGAGCGTCTCGGCAGTGTGCGGCAGGGCGAGGCAGATTTGGCGGATTCGCTCGTTGTCCATGAAAAGAGTGTAAGGCGAATCAAGGCCGGAAAGAAAGACGAGCAGTTTCTCAATAGAAAGAATTGAAGGATAATCCTCAATTGATTCGTCACGGTACGCGCGTCTCCACAATCTGAAACAACCCATAAAGAAGCTCTCCGCCGCGCCGATAGAAAGAGCAAGTTTGCCTTCATGGAAGGAGCAGATTTCGCATGCTGCCAGCAGTGAACCATCCAGTCTGGAAGGAAATCGTTATCGGAAAAAAGACAATTCAAACCGAGAAGGCCACTGTAAACCTATTAACACAAAGCAGCAGAATGAGCTACGGAAGAAACCCCTCCCCTGACAACCTGAACCAGATCGTTGCCAAAATGCACGGCTTTTTTGCCCGATATGAGTCCACTTTCGACAAAGAGATCGCGCAAATCTCCCAGTAAAAGCTTCAACTCCTCCGAAAGGAACAAGGGAAAACGATGCCTGTCAACGAACATTCCACATTGCAATCCATCCCGGAGGTGCAAGCGTCCATTGCCGCCGGAAAGTATTTGTTCCTGGCCGGAAGCCGGCAGGCGCTCAGCCAGCTTCCAAGGGGCAACTGGATCGGTGGAACCATCTGCTACTTCATGGCAGACGAGGGCGGCCTGGTTTCGGAAGACAAGATCTTTGCCACCGAAGTACCGGCCTTCGCCCTCGGAGCCAAAATTGTCAATTACGGACTGGGCAATCTCACCAGCCTCTTCAGCGACGCGCCGGTGAACGGCTTTACCTATCTGGTGATTCCCGCCTCGACCAAAATTCATAAGGTTTTTGCCGAGCAAGCCCCCAACTTTGAAGGCTTTCTGATGCATCCCGTGGTGGGCTGGATCGCCGGTGTGCGCATGGACCTCCTTGGCAAGGAACTGCCCGCGGTCTTCAACGGACAGACCGGCGATGTGCTGGAGAACAAGGCCGTCGCGCTGCATATCACGCTGCCCCCGAGCAAGCAAGCCGAATTGGAGATCGTCAGCATTTTCAAGGGTGGTGATGGTGACGTGATTCACTTCAAGGAAGAGGGCTTTCAGGTGGCCGGTTGCCTCATCAACGGCAAACCTGCCAATCTGGCCGACTACATTGCCGACAGGAAGATCCGCACGGAATTTCCGCTGGTGGGCGACTATTGCGGCTGCCCCGTGAATGTCTCCATCCAGAGCGTCGATCCGGTCACTCATTGCGTCGACCTTTATGCTCCGGTCTTTCCCGGCGTTGATTATCGCTTTGCAACTCCGGTGGAAGACTATGCCAATGCCTTTGCCAAGGTGATTGGCACGGAAGCGGAAGTGCCGGAGTTCTCCTGCAACTGCATCCTCAACTTTCTTTATGGCAAGCTGGAGGGCAAAAAGACCGGCAATGTCACCGGCCCCATCACCTTCGGAGAGATTGCGCATCAGTTGCTGAACCAGACCCTGGTGCGCATGTATCTGCGCGACGTAGTTTGAGTCGAGATTCAAAACAGGAGATGGACTGGCCGTCCAAGCGAACGGTGCTTGCGCACCATCGGATGCGTAGTTTCCCGTCTCTGAGAATGCGTATCCGGGGCGCCCAGCAAGAGCGCCGCAAAAAAGATCAGTGAGGCTCTGGGGGGATAACGCGCAACGGGAGATTTCTGGTGAAGGCCGACTGGTGATCCTTCAGCATATCTGCCAGGTTGGTATTGCCCTCTTGAACAGCAATGTTGATCGCCTGCTGCTCGGTGGCGATGGCCTCCGAAAAGCGGCCAGCCTCGGCGTAGGCTGCCGATAACGTATCCAGCACGAAGGCATTTTCTCCCTTGGTGAGCGTCATGGCGCGCTCGGCCAAAGGGACTGCGGCGGCGCCATTGCGGACCGAATCATCCGGACAGGTGGCAAGGATGGTGGCGCGCAAATTGAGTGCGAAGACGCGATCCGGCTGTAGTTCGGCCGCTATGCGCAAATGCTCCGCGGAGTCTGCGTACTTGCGCTGCGAATACAGCGCCACGCCCAAGCTTTCCTGCGCTTCAGCCATCTCCGGCTGGAGTCGAACGGCACTCAACCAGGCAACAATGGCCTCATCGACACGTCCGGTATCATTGAGCGCCATGCCCAGATTGTAATAGGCTTCAGAATACTCCGCGTGCATCTGGGTGGCTTTTTGAAAATAGGGGATTGCATCTGCCGGTTTTCCTGCCGATGCCAGAGAGACGCCCACGGAATTATTGGCCCGTGCGTCGTTGGGATCGAGTTCGAGAGCCTTCTGCCACTTGGCGAAGGAGCCTGTCCAGTCGCCGTTTTTCTCCAAATCCGAGGCCTCGTCGACAATGCGGTAAAAGTCGGAGGCGGGCACGTCAATCTTCTCAAGTCCATCGGGCGCTATATTGATGAATTCCGGCAGGTTGACAGCGCGGTTGGCAGCTTTTGCGTTGTCAATATAGATAGGTGGGCTGTCGTTTCCCTGCGGATCGATGTGGGTGAGAAACATTTGCGTGTAAGGCGAACGGCTTTTGGAGGAAAAAACCATCCAGCGGCCATTGGGCGAGAAGCTATGCCAGGAATTCATGAGCGAAGTATTGCATCGCATGCGCCGCGCCACGCCGCCCTTGAACGGAACCATGTAAAGCTGGCTGTCGGGACGCATCAACTGGCCATTCTTGCATTTGACGAAGACAATCCAACGGCCATCCGGAGAAACCTTGGGGAAGTTGTTGCTCATCCCATTGTTGGAGGCCCCTTCGATTGGCTCCGCGACGCCGCCTTTGCCGCCGTTGAAGGGTATGCGGTAGAGGCTGTACTGAATCTGGATTTCGTTGGGGTCATTGGCCGCGAGCGCCGGCTTTCCTTCCTCAGGATACGGCTCCTTCGCCTCGGCGCGGGCAAAGATAATGTATTTGCCATCGGGGCTCCAGACTCCATCTGTCTGCACATAGCGAGGATCGTCGGCGCCGGGCAAAGGCTCTCTGCGCTCGGAGGCGCGGTCATACCAGGCGAGAATGCCGCGGGTAGGATAAAAAACCTGGAGGAAGCGATAGTCTTTGAAGTTTGCTACAAAGTAGGAGCTGCCAATATTCAGATCCTGCCCGGCAAAGGTAGAGAGCACATACTTTCCATCCGGCGAAACCTGAGACATGAATCCAATGCGGGACTTGCCGAGGGTAAGGTTGCTGTTCCACGAAAGGACATCCTGATTGCGAATAACAGTATTCCGCTGGACCGGAACCAGGGCATACAGGCCTTTGTCATTTCTGGGCCCATCCAAGTCCATTCCCATCGTCTTTCCATCGGCGGAAAAGGAGTGGCAGTTGGCGCAGGTGTGCATATCATGCAGCACAACTCGGCTTGCCGGTTGGCCGACATCCCGAACCTGCCAGTTAATCAGAAACATCAAGGCGCGGCCCAACGGTTCAATCTGCCCCTTTACCCCTTCGGTCGGCATCAAGGGAACATCGCGATAGAAGATGGGCGCTCCCACGGGATCCATCGATGTGGAGAAAGCGACGCGACCTTGAGAAACCGGATGATCGGTAGCATCGACGCCGGTAATCGTCACTCTGGCGGCGCGCGACCTGGAGTGTTGTTTGATGGCCTCCCAGGTCTTGGCGTCGGGTATCCAGGTGTGCGCGGAGGCTTGCTCGGGCGTCAGCGCGGGTGGTTCATTGTTGATGGAAACCGTGCGCGGATCAATCTCTCCCAGTTGAATGGGCTCGCCAGAAGAGGCAGAATGTATCTGCTTCGAATCTTCGTCGAAGGTGATGTCGATCCGCCATTTTTTTGCGCCGGCGTTGCCATCGTGCCAGATGAAGGTGGGAGGCGTAATCTCAGGCGGGAAGATGGACCCTTCTTCTGGATAATCGACGGTGATTGATGCGCTTAGCGGGAGCGGCGAAGCAGCGTGGACCGTTGCCAAGTCGAAAGAATGACGATGCGAAAACGTATCTTGCGCCAGCAACGACACAATCAACGCCGCTGTCGCCAGAAGAGCGGCGGGTATGGTTCTGGAAATGGGATGATTCTGAGGGTGCAATTCAGTCCACCTTCCGGCATGATGCAGACCACCAATTCTTGCAAGGAAGATGGCGCTTGAAGCAAGCCGCTTTTGATTCGATCCTAACATCCGTAACTTTGACTCGCAATCTTGCGTCCCTTCGCATACAGGGTAATCGGATGAAAAGTGAATCAATCCTTCTGCCTACTCAGTATCGGTAAAAGGCGATGAAATGGAGAACGCACCCCGGGGGGGGGGAGGGGGCCATATCCCCTCATTTCAAGCCGCCCCATCCAAGAGAGCAGGTCAAGCCTTAGAGCAAGCAGTTTCAGAGTAGCAAATTGCTGAAGAATTATCCGCAAATCGATTCATGCTAAAAACAGCAATTGATACGAGTTGGAATTGGTCCTCTACTTCAAAACACAAGTGGTTGTAGCGTTTGTATGTTTCACCTTTTTGGTGCAATGAGGAGCAGAAAAAAAGCTAGAATCGCGGAGAAGCCGAAGCAGCGTTCATCTTCACTTCGGAATTTTTGCAGGTGCCAAAGCCCACCTTAATTATCTGAAATTTGCAGTGCGACTAAAGTCGGGCCGTTGTTAAAAAGCTATCCGATAAAGAACACCTTGGTAGAAGCTGATCATCATGGTTTCTTCATCACAACTAAACTGATCTTCGTTCCGTCCGGTAAATCCTTGGTTTGTTCGTTAATCTGTGCGAGAAGAGAATAGTGAACAGATAAATCTGTTGGTTCGATGTTCTCGACCTTATAACTTCCACCAAGTATAGGAGGGACCTTAAAGCCATAACATTGATTTGGCGATAACTCAAGGCCCGCTTCCATGCAAGAGTCCACCAGGTCGATCATCAACCATTTATTAGAATTGTCATCCTTATCGATTTTGTTAGCAAAATCATCGCGGTTCTCCGCCACGCGTTCGATGGTTCCACATCCAACATCGAGCAAATTGACTGAATCATCCTCAAAGACTGCAAAGATATCTCCAAAGCGATTGACAAGCCAAACAGTGAATGAATTCGGCAGGAGCATCCCCCAATCCGACAAAAGCTCGACCCAGTCTTTTCCCTCTTGATCTATCAGGTAGTCTGAGACGTACATTTGCTGCTCCTGCCGCATATTGCAATTGAGTTGCTGCCGGATTACATCTCCTTGACGCCGTCCACGAAGGCCTTCAGCTTACGGCTGCGGCTGGGGTGGCGGAGCTTGCGCAGGGCCTTGGCTTCGATCTGGCGGATGCGCTCGCGGGTGACCTGGAAGCTCTGGCCTACCTCTTCCAGGGTGTGCTCGGAGCCGTCTTCCAGTCCGAAGCGCATCTTGATGACCCGCTCTTCGCGCGGCGTCAGCGTGCGCAGAACCTGGCTGGTATACTCCTTGAGGTTGACGCTGATGACCGCTTCCGAGGGCGAGACAGCCTGACGGTCTTCGATGAAGTCGCCGAGGTGCGAGTCTTCCTCTTCGCCGATGGGCGTCTCCAGCGAGATCGGCTCCTGCGCAATCTTGAGCACCTTGCGCACCTTGGCAACCGGAATGTCCATGCGCTTGGCGATCTCTTCGCTCGAAGGCTCGCGGCCCAACTCCTGAACCAACTGACGAGAAGTGCGGATCAGCTTGTTGATGGTCTCGATCATGTGCACCGGGATGCGGATCGTCCGCGCCTGATCGGCGATGGCGCGGGTAATCGCCTGGCGAATCCACCAGGTTGCATAGGTCGAGAACTTGTAGCCGCGGCGGTACTCGAACTTGTCTACGGCCTTCATCAGGCCGATGTTGCCCTCCTGAATCAGGTCGAGGAATTGTAGGCCGCGATTGGTGTATTTTTTGGCGATGGAAACGACCAGGCGCAGGTTGGCTTCGATCAACTCCCGCTTGGCCTGCTCGGCGTCCATGTCGCCCTGAATCATCTCGCGCTGGGTGCGCTTGAGTTCGGCGATATTGACGCCAGCCTCGGTTTCGATCTTTTCCAAATCCGTCTTGCAGTTCTTCTGTTGACGGCGATACTCCTTTTTCAGCTCCTCGCTCTTGCTGGCCTCGTGCTTCTGCTCCAGGGACTTGATCTGGCGCTCCAGAGTGCGCATGGTGTCCACGGTCTTGTTGACCTTGTCCAGCAGGCGCTTGCGCTCCATCGCGGTGTACTTCAGCTCGCGGACGATGCGCGAGATGAGCACCTTCTCGCGGGCGATCTGCCAGCGGGTGTGTCGGATGGCGGAAGTCTTGGCCTTGACCGCCGGGGCGGCTTGCTTTTCCTCAAGCTGGGCGATCTTCTTCTGGTGCTTGACCAGCGCGTCAATGCGGGCGACGGTGGCCTTGACGCGCGTCTGCACCACGTCCTCGGTAAGCTCTTCGTCGTCGAAGACCACGACTTCCTTGACGTTGCGAACGCCGCGCTTGAGGTCTTCGCCCAAGGCGGAGATCTCCCGAATCACAATCGGCGAGCGGGAGATGGACTTCAGAACGCGCATCTGGCCGCGCTCAATGCGCTTGGCGATCTCCACCTCGCCCTCGCGCGTAAGCAGCGGAACCGTGCCCATCTCGCGCAGGTACATGCGGACCGGGTCGTTGGTTTTCTCGAGGGTTCCCGGCGTCAGGTCCAGTTCGCCGTCCTCGCCGTCTTCCAGCTCGAAGTCCTTGTCGCTGCCGAATTTGGGGCCGTCCAGCAGGTCAATGCCCTGGGTGCCGATGGTGGTAATCAGGTCATCCAGATCTTCGGGCGAGGAACCCATCTCATCCGGCAGCATGTCGTTCACGTCGCCGTATGTGAGGTAACCCTTTTCCTTGCCCACTTCGATCAGGGTGTTGATATCGTGATCGTGTTCGTGGTCATGTTCGTGATCGGATTCAAATTTGTCGTCAATAGCCAAGATATTCCTACTCTCCACTGCAAAGCAGATTCAGCGCTGCCGCTCCTTAGATTGGACGCAACAGAGCGTGGGCTGGCCGGAGCGCGCAGAAAATTTCCCCAAGGAAAATCCCAAAATGCAGCGCTCGCGGACGCGGTCCCGCGTTGATCCGCATCAAGATGCGGCTTAAGGGTGGTTGCTCGGAGCAGGATGACAGCGCATCAGGTTTCGCCTGGGTCGCCCGCGAGCCGAAGCTCATGTTTGGGGCAGAGGGGCGCGCATCCTCACAGAGATTTAAATAATATCATAAGTCATGCTGATTTCCCTAATGAAATTTCAAACAGAGCCGGGCTGATGGGCGTTGGTTCATTTGCATGCGGTCAGATCGGCCGGTTGAGGGTCGGAAGCACAATCGGGAGACAGAGATCGGAAAGTGACTGCCGGTTGAGATAATCCCGCTTTCCCCCTTTGCCAAGTGCGCGGATGACGGGTCGCTTACAGGTGCAGAAAGTCAAGATTGCGCCAATTGCGCTGATGCAACGACCTTTCCTATTTTACGCTAGTATTTCTGCATCCATACTTCCCGGCGCAGGAGTGAAAAGTGTGTATGTCAACTGGAAATCAGTAGAAACATCCGGCCACCGCGCTCCGAGTCTCCGATGCCCTACCCTCCGGCCTTATCCTCTAGATAGACACCGTGATCGACTTTTCCCAAACCGTCAAGCAGCAGGCCGACATCGTCAAGGTGATCGAGGGGTACATCCGCCTGCGCAAGGCCGGGGCGCAGAACTATACCGGACTCTGCCCCTTCCACAAAGAGAAGTCGCCGTCGTTTTCCGTGCATGCGGTACGGCAGTTCTACCACTGCATGGCAGCCTGGGACTGATCTACGACCGCTTCCGCCTACGGTTGCGGCTTCAGCATTGGCGGCAGAGGCGGGGGAGGAGGCGAGGTGCGCGTAAATGCGGGACGCTCCGCCAAGTCATCAGGCTGTGGAAGGAAATCTGGAGCCTTGCCGAAGATGATAGTCAGCCGGCGTTCGATTTCTTTACCGTAAGGGGTTCCCTCCAAATCCGATCTCCTATTTGCGATAACCGTCAGTTTATCCCTCGGTCCGAGATACAAATATGCATCAGCTGTTTGCTCTAAAGTGCCGGGTTGTCCTCCTCGAGGATTCTGCGTTGGAAGGCTGCCAATCCAGCTTCCATTCATCTCGATGAATGACGGCGCCGACAACTGGTCGAATCGAGGATCGAGATCGTCATAACCAGCCACCATGTTGCTGCCGGGCATAATGACATAAGGTTGCACCAAAGCCATCAGCAATTGGTTTTCTATGAAGCCGGGGTGCCCCGCCGTGCGTCGAAAGTGTCCTGCACCCATAATAAGCAGAGCCTTATGCTTTTTGGCCAAGACCTGCAAGCGCACGGCGCTGGCATAGAATTCCTCTCGAAAAGGAAGGAATAGCGCAATATCCGCGCGTGTCTGCACCTGGCCCCATTCTATTGGCGGATCGCCCAAAATTATGCGAAGGCGTCGTTGTTTGGGGAGCTTCATATTTACCGCCCGCACCGCCGCGTAAAACTTTCCGTAAACCGGTGAGACTGGGCCGAAGGCTCCGACGGTGTCTAGCCAGGCTCCCTCAACCTGCTCTATGGGCACATTTTCTCCGGCTATATACTTATCCACCGCATCCTGATAATGGGCGTTGCCGAATTCCATCACAATGTCGTTCACGCGTTCGGAAAATTCTGGCGCAGCTACCAATTCCTGCAGCAGTTCCCATTGCTGCCTGCATCCGTGCTGGATTTCACCTAACATCACGATGCGGTGTGTATCAAAGAGCTTGACGATGGCTTCGACGGGATTCTGGGGGAGAGCTGCCTGGGAGTGGCTTGGGTGAATGCTCATCAAACCGATCAACATCAACAATGCAGACCGTCTCATGGGACAAACCTCCTAAGCGGACCGTGCTACCGCTGATTTTCACTACAATAATGTCTTGTTTTCGAAAGATCAAGCTGGGTGCGATGAACAGCATTTCCCCATTTTTCCGAGAGGCCGGAGATGCATAATCAGCCAAGCCTTCCACATCCCCGTTCTTCCGCCGGCCTTATCCTCTATACAGGCTCCATGATCGACTTCTCTCAAACCGTCAAGCAGCAGGCCGACATCGTCAAGGTGATCGAGGGGTACATCCGCCTGCGCAAGGCCGGGGCGCAGAACTACACCGGACTCTGCCCCTTCCACAAAGAGAAGTCGCCGTCGTTTTCCGTGCATGCGGTACGGCAGTTCTACCACTGCTTTGGCTGCGGGGTTTCCGGCGATGTTTTTTCTTTTGTCGCCAAGATCGAGAATGTAGGATTCCCGGAGGCGGTCCGGATCGTCGCGGGCAAGTGCGGGATTCCGCTGCCCAAGCGGGAGTTCTCCTCGCCGGAGGAGGCGGCCGGCGCGCGGATGCGGGCGAAACTCCTGGAGCTGCATGAGACGGCGGCGGCGTGGTTTGAGGAGCAGTTGCGCGGGCCGGAGGGGGCCTTGGCGCGCGAGTATCTGGCTGGCCGGGGCATGACGCCGGAGGGAATCAAGACCTTCCGCATTGGCTACGCGCCGGAGAGCTTCAACGCGCTGCGCGACCGGCTGAGCGGTATGGCGGACAACGAGACGCTGCGCGCCTGCGGCCTCTTCAGCGCCAAGGAGCACGAAGACGGCACCCTCGGACCGATCTACGACCGCTTCCGCAAGCGCGTGACGTTTCCGATTTGCAACGAGAGCGGGCGGGTGATTGCCTTCACCGCGCGGACGCTCGAAACAGGCGAGAAGGCCGGCGCCAAGTACATCAACTCGCCGGAGACGCCGCTGTACACGAAGAGCCTGGTTCTCTTCAATCTGGACAAGGCGCGCTCGGCGATTCGCCAGCTTGAGTTTGCGCTGCTGGTCGAGGGGCAGATGGACTGCATCTCGGTCTACTTGCGCGGGATTCAGAATGTGATTGCCACCAGCGGCACGGCCTTCACCGAGCAGCAAGTGGCTCTGCTGCGCCGTCACACCTCGCAGGTGGTGGTCAACTTTGATCCCGACGCCGCCGGCTCGAATGCCGCCGAAAAGTCCATTGCCCTTCTCACCGAGGAGGGCTTCACCATCAAGATCGTCACGCTGGACGGCGGCCTCGACCCGGACCGCTACATCCGCGAACGGGGCGTGGAGGCTTACATGGCCGCTCTGCGGGGGGCGCGGCGGCAGGCCGACTACCTGATCGAGCGGGCGCGGCTGGCCTTCCCCGGCGCAAGCAGCGAGCAGAAGGTGAAGGCGATGAACTTCCTGCTGCCGCACATTCGCCGGATGCCGGAGAAGCTCGCTCGCGACCAGTTCGCCCACGATGCCGCGCAAAAACTAGGCATTGACTCGGCCGTTCTAAGAGAAGGACTGCGCCAGGCCGCGCTCCGCCGGCGCGATCACATCGAGACGCGCGTCACGGCTCTCACCGAGGTAGAGCGCGTACTGCTGCGCGCCTTGGCCATCGACGATCCGGAGAACGAGCGCGCCCGGCGGTTGACGGTCATGGCGCTTGCCGAGCAGCCCGCATGGTTTGAGCATCTAGGCTGCTTTGCGGCCTTGCAGGCGTTGGCACAGCGCCAGGCTCGCGATCCGATGGACGTAATCGAGGATGAAGCGCAGCGGGCCTTGCTGGCCGAAACCTTGATGGCCGAGACTAGGCCGCCCGATGAAAATGAAGTCCAGAGCGCCATTCAGGAGATTCATGAGCGGGCGATTGAACACCAATTGCGCGAGTTGCGTGCTGCAATGGAAGCTGCTGAACAGAGTGGAGACCGCGCAAAAGCAGACTCACTTGCCCTGCAACAGATTGGACTGCGTAACACGCTTCGTCAGTTGCACAACCAAAGGCCGCCAGAGCGTTAAGGCAGACGTCCTTTGCGCGCCAGCAAGGCTTGGATTCCCGGCTTTGGAAATCGCACCCAACTAAGTTACAGAAGCCTCCAAGAGACCTACCGGTGTATACTCCGATGCACTGGTTCGCTGCGATGAAGATTGCGGCGAAGCGGCAAATAACTGAGGAGCCTCCCCCCTATGTCAAATCCAGTATCCAACCGTTTGTCCTTGACCTACGGAACTCTGGCAGGAAAATTGTGCGCCGGAATGCTGTTCCTAGGCGTTTCGCTGCCCGCCTGTTGCGCAGCACAGCAACCACACATCAACAGTCTCAGCCAATCGAGTGGATCCATCGATACCACTATCACCATCACCGGGGTCAACTTCGGCGCAGAACAGAGCACGAGCACAATCACCTTCAACCAAACAGCAGCGCCTGTGTCGAGTTGGAGTGAGTCGAGTATAGTAGCCACTGTCCCTGGCGGAGCCACTACCGGCGGAGTCGCCGTTACCGTAGCGGGAGAAGCCAGCAACAGCTTGCCTTTCACTGTTGAAGCTCTTCCGGGCTTGCCCTCGCGCGCACAGGTGCTGACGGCAATCGAAGAAGTGAATAACTATTGGCTCGCCAATAATAGCCCGGGCAATAGCGACTGGCCGGAAGCAACCTACTTTACCGGCGACTTGGCTGCTTATGACGCCACGGGAGAGGAGTCCTATTTAACTGCCGCGCAGGCATGGGCAAGTGAACACGACTATACCCTGTACACCGGCAACACGACCAATTACGCGAACTCTCAAGCGTGTGGACAGGTCTACATCCGGCTCTATCAATTGAGCCATACAGCCTCCGAGATCGCCGGAGTTACCGAAAGTCTGAACCTTATGGTCAAGAGCAGCTCGGACAGCGAGTGGAGCTGGACCGACGCAATTAATATGTCGATGCCCGACTTCGCCGAATTGGGAGCGATCGACGGCAATACCGGCTATTACAACAAGATGTACTCGCTCTATCATTACGCCAAAGACACATACGGATTGTATGACTCCGCGAATGCGTTGTGGTGGGAGAACGGTAAGTATGTCAAGAGCAGCATTCACTGGTCTCGCGCCAATGGCTGGGCCTTTGCGGCCCATGCGAAAGTACTCTCCGTGCTTCCTAAGTCAGATCCACATTACGCTGAATATCTCAGCACCTTCCAGGCCATGGCCAAGGAGCTGGCCAAGCTTCAGGTACAGCCGGGTGGCTACTGGAACGCTGACCTCACCGGCAGCGACTATGCCGGACCGGAGAGCAGCGGCACATCTTTCTTTCTCTATGGATTTGCCTGGGGCATGAACAACGGAGTTCTGGATTCGTCCTATCTGCCGGTGGTCCAGAACGCATGGAACTTTCTTGCCAACACGGCGATTCAGCCCCCTTCAACTTCTTGCTGCCTGCTTGGTTATGTACAACCCGCGGGCGCAGGTCCGGGACCGACCACGGCGACCACTACAGAGAATTTCGGCGTAGGCGCCTTCCTTCTGGCAGCAAAGCAAATGGCGCTGCTCACTCAATAACGCAAGTCGCCAGCAGCCGCGGACTCCGCCGGATCGACGCAGTGAAGTCAGCGGCTGCAATGGGCCGTCGCGCTATGGGAAGCGATAAAGTGTGACGCGCAGAATGGTGTTCGGGCGAAGAATCAGTATCTCTCCCTGCGCGTCGTCGTCGCCGGCGAGCTGACGCGTGACCACCCATTTGCCATCGACGAACTTGCCCTCTTGCACATCGCCGAGGCCGACATTCTTGGGACCGGGCGTGTTGGCGGCAAAGTCAATGGTCATGCCGCCGCCGGCAAAGGTATACTCGTCGGGGCCGGTGGAGATCAGGATCGCCGCGGCCTCAAGCGGCGGTTCGGTCGTTGTTGGCTGCGCAAAGAATGAAGACGCAATTCTCTCCCCGATCGGCTGCGGCGGAATGTGCGTGGCGCGGCCGGTATAGGTCAGTGTCAGCGTGTAATTGCCGAGCTTGACCTGCTTGGGCGCATCGCCCTGACTCAGGCGCGCGGCGGTGATGCTCTCCGTGCCTTGGTGCGCGGTGATCATCGGCGACAGTTGGTTGAGAATGCTGTAAGTAGCGGCCAGGTCTGTGGGAATGGGCCGATTGCCATCGATGCCGAAGGGCGAGAAAGCGATGGAGTTATATTTGCCGAAGGCCATCAGGGCATTGGCCGAGCTGGTGCTGGTCTCGGGAATGAAGAGCGGGTTGCCTCCGCGGCTGAAGCGCGCGCAGAGATCGTCGAATTGCGGAACGTAAAGATCGGGCGCGAGGATGTCGATGCTGGGAGCGCCGGCGCGCCAGATGTCATGCACCTGCGGCAGCGGGCCGCCGCTGGGATAACTGCCCGGCCAGGCATGATTGGGCTGCTGGAGCCATCCGTTAACGTACATCGGAATGTTGTATTCAGCCTTGCCCGCCGCGGCCACCTTGTCCAAGAAGCGGGCGTAATTCCAAGCCATGAAGAACTCGTCGGCCGGCCAGTTGAGCTTCAGCCAATCGCCCTCATGGCGCAGCGCGCCGATAGCCGCGGCATTGGTCTGGATGGGCATCTGGATCGAGGTCGGCTTGCCGGGCCCGAAGGCCTGCTCCCATGTGCCGGACTTATAACCGTTGGCAGCCCAAACTTCGCGCAGCTCGGGGATCAGTGCGTCCTTGTGAGCTTCCAGGTACTTCATCAGCTCCGGCGGCACGGGGCCGGCGAAGGCGCGATTGGCGAGCGGCGAGCGGTCGCGCGTGTCGCGCAAGACGCCGACCTCGTTTTCCACCTGCATCATCAGTACCGTATGCTGCGCGCCATCCACTTCCTTGATGTGATGCATCAGCGCGGCAAAGGCCTTGGCGTCGGCGTCGCGGGTTGCGTCGCTGAAGGTGCTGAGCAACTCGACCGGGCCGGAGATGGAGACCGTCTTGCCGTCGTCAATCTGAATGCGCGGGAAGCGGGTGTAATCCTTCTTCACCCAGTAGGGAGCGTAACTCGATGTGCCGTTCTTCCAGCAGCCGAACCAGATGAAGACGATATGCAGGTGATTCTCGCGCGCCTTGGCGATGACCCCATCGACCTGTACGTAATTGAATTTGCCTTCTTCCGGCTCGAATTGCGCCCACGACACGCCGACCAGCGCGGTGTTCAGATTGGCGGCGACCAGCTTGGGCCAGATCGGCTCCATCGATTCAATGCTGGTGGCGGCGTTGTTGGTCAGCTCGCCGGAGACGATCAGAAAGGGCTGGCCGTCCACGATCAGCTGCGTGGCGCTGCCCTGCTTCTGCAGGTGAGGAATGCCGGAATCCGTTTGCGCCCATGCGGTAGCGGTCAGGATGACGGCGGTAAAAATCCAAGTCAGGAAAAGCTTGCGGCGGATATGCATCGATCACTCCAGGTGCCTGAATGGCTGCCAACCATTGTATGCCCCGCGCCGCGCTGATGGGTAGATGCAGTGCAACGCGCAAGTTGTCAAGGCAATAACAGTCAAGGATCAGAGATACGCTGGTCGGGATTGGTGTTCTCCACGTCCGAAAATCCCGATCTGGGGTATTCGCAATGTGTATGGGTCGATGCGGCCTAGTCAACAGCGCCGGGCAAAGATGTTCTCGGTGGCGCAAATTCATTCAGGTTAAAGAGGCGCATCGATTCCCCAGGCGGCTTGATCTGTAGCTTGAGTGCAAGGCGCTCCGGCAACGATTGCATATAGGGAACGTGGATTGAATGCAAGCCGGCGGCTAAATTCATACGCACGACCTTGGTCAGAACAGGATGTGTTCCATCGAGGTCGGCAAGCACCTGGTTGTCAATCTCCAGCCTGGAGCCGTCATCGGATTGAATCTCAAATTCATACTCGCCCGGCTTCCTAATGTAGAACTCGCCGTAGTAGTCCACGGCAAACCACTTACGCATCGTAGCGCCGGGAATGCCCCGGAAAGAAAAAAGATCCTGGTTTGGCACATTCAGCGAGTCTGTGTAGATTGAGCCGACTGGATCAAGATCCCAGAAGTCCGGCAACATGGGAGTTCCCATCGGCAGTTCGTAGACATCGCCGCAGAAGGAATTCTCCCGCGGGATCACGTATCCAAAGGAACCGGGCGGCTCAGCCAATGATCGAGACTCCTTCCGATCACCCTTCGCGCGATCGGCTTGCACTGCGAGAATGTGCGGCTTGGCAACATCCACTATTCCTATGTTTCCGGTTCCACGATCCCGTACCACAAATCGCGCCAGATCCGGCAGTCCCCCTTGAATCTCCAGTATGTTTGACAGTCCGTGCTCTTGCGCCTGGTCCATTTCCGCCGGGGACAGTTCTTTTACCAGCGCCCAGTGCCCGTACTTCCCCCCCGGTGTCGCGACGTTCGATGTACACACACCGAAATCCAACTGAACCTGCAGACTGCTTCCATCCAGCCCAATTTCGGCCAACGATTCCGGTTGCACAATCAGCACATAGCGCGTTGTATTCTCTCCGCCAGTCGCCATCGGAAGCGCGTTGATGGCAAGCGACGGCGGTATGGAAGGATGCAAACACGCGTCCTCTTCTAGCGAGTTGCTGTCGCTCACGTGCTTGTGCGTTGCCTGGATCGAACTCCTTGTCTCGCCGACGAAGTACCGCCGCCGGTACGAGAGTGTCACCTGCGGCCGCGTCGTCTTGACCTGTACCTCGTGATAACCCGCCTCCGGCGATGCCGAAATCGCGAGCTTGTAGCGCATTGTTGCATTCAGGGCGCAAACCGCGCCCGAACTGATTCGTAAGCCGGCATCGCCAGCCTCAGTTTGACTCTCATCCTTGCGCGGATCGATCGTCCGCATCCAAAGAATGCGCTTTTCCGTCTTCTGCCCATGCTTGCCCAGCTCGAGCACATGCAATTCATTAGCGGCAAGATCATTCACGGTATTGCCATGACGATCTCTCGCCACTACGTCCAGCAGTGCCTCGCGCGTAGAACTGTGCAGAACGAACGGTTTCTCCAACGGGTCGGCTTCCTGCTGCTGCGCGATCATGGGAACGCAGGATAAGCTGGTAACGCACACTCCAACTCGCAGCGCGGCGAGCGGTCCTGGCCTCAAAAATTGCTTTATCAAATTGAGGGTGTTCCCGGTCCCTCGTCTTTGGGGACCGTGTAAAAAGAGCCGAATTGCCGGTAGTGCATCCACTCGGGCAGTTGCCAACCTCTCTCGCCTTTCATGCACCCACAGGATACTCCAATTGTGAATCCAACGGCAGTGGAATGGCTGTCTTACCGCCCCGGTCCAGTAAGGCGAGGAACCGGGAGGCACCCTCAGCCGGTGGCGTAACTAGACGCGGCGTGTCAGCCTGTTGCTACGGATAGATGCGGTGGAGGGTACGGGCGAAGGGGATGGTCTCGCGGACGTGGTCCAGGCCGCAGATCCAGGCGACAGCGCGCTCGATGCCCATGCCGAAGCCAGAGTGGGGGACGCTGCCGTAGCGGCGCAGGTCCAAATACCACTGGAAGGCTTCCTTGGGCAGGTTGTGGTGCTCGATGCGGGCGTTCAGCAGTTCATAACTGGAGACGCGCTGCGAGCCGCCGATGATCTCGCCGTAACCCTCCGGGGCCAGCACATCGACACAGAGGGCGTAGCGCGCGTCCTTGGGGTCCGGCTCCATGTAGAAGGCCTTTACGTCCGCGGGATAGCGGTGAACCATCACCGGCTTGTTGTATTGGCTGCTGAGCCAGGTCTCGTCGGGAGAGCCGAAGTCGTTGCCGTACTCAAAGGGCGTTTCGAGAAGGCCGTCCTTGTGGGCCTGGTTGAGCAGGTCGCAGGCTTCATCGTAGCGCAAGCGCGGGAAGGGCGGGCAGATCGCTTCCAGCTTGGCGGGATCGCGGCCGATGACGATCAGCTCCGAGGCGCGGTTCTTCAGCACCGACTGGACGATGTGCGAGAGGAAGTTTTCGGCTAGCTCCAGCAGGCCGTCCAGGTCCAGGAAGGCGACCTCCGGCTCGATCATCCAGAACTCGGTGAGGTGGCGGCGGGTCTTGGATTTCTCCGCGCGGAAGGTGGGGCCGAAGCTGTAGACCTTGCCCAGGGCCAGCGCCGTGGACTCGATGTAAAGCTGACCGGATTGCGTCAGATAGGCGGGATCGCCGAAGTAATCAACGGGAAAGAGGGTCGAAGTGCCTTCGCAGGCGGCCGGCGTCAGGATGGGCGGATCGGTGCGGATGAAGCCGTTGGAGTCAAAATATTCAGCAGCCGCGCGCATGATCTCGGCCCTAATGCGCAGGATAGCCGACTGGCGCGGGCTGCGGACCCAAAGATGGCGATGCTCCATCAGGAAGTCAACGCCGTGCTCTTTGAGGGTGATCGGATAGGGATCAGATTCCGAGACGCGCTGGACGACATCCAGGCCTTCCACGTCCAGTTCGTAGCCGCCGTGCGCGCGCTTGTCGGCGCGGACCTTGCCGGTGATGATGACGCTGGACTCTTGCGTCAGGCCCTTGAGCGCCTCGAAGACTTCGGCGGGCACACTCTTGACGTGAGCAACGCCCTGGATGGTTCCCGTGCCGTCGCGGAAGATGGGAAAGAGCAGCTTGCCGCTCTCGCGCAGGTTGTAGAGCCATCCGCGCAGAGTGACGGATTGGCCTTCGTGCTGGCCGATGGTGGCGATGGTAACGACGGGTATTTGAGCAGTCTCTTCAGGCATGGCGTTCCTCGGCGGCCGGTTTGGCCGGACACTCTAGGATAGCGCTTGCGGGCCGAAGAGGAATCTTTTCCGGTACGAATTGCGGATGGATCGCAGGAAGAAAGGCTCCAATCTTCACCATGATACGGCTCATTGAAAAGGCGAAGAGAAGGAGAACGACACCCGGGGGGGGGGAGGGTGCTTTTTTCTCTCGATTCCGAACCGGTCCCTTTGATAGGGCTGATTTCAGAGAGGCAATTTCAGGGTAGCAGATTGCTGGAAATAATATGCACTCATTGCGGTGGATCAACTTGCCAGTAGACAGTGACCAGGAAACGGCTGAGGGTCATCGTCTTCTTCGGACGATAAGGGCGTTTGCCAGTAGCGATCCGGCATTTGATGAATAACCACGCGGAATGAGCGCATTGGGCTGTTGGCGTTAGATGATACTCATACCCGAATTTAGTTTGCGCTTTCGCGCTGTCCGGTATTGAATTAGTGGGAGGGTAAATCATGCGATTAAGATGGCTGGAAACGAAACCGACTAAGTGGGCGATGGACGCACTGTGGACCTTTCTTAAACGAGAGTGGACATCTGTATTCGTTTCCTCTGGCGTTGGTGTGTTCGTAGCGGCCCTGCTTCGACTTCTCCTTTCTGATAGAACATTTAGTGAATTCTGCAAATCAAAATACACGCCTATTCGAAACCATTTCGACGGTTTACATGCATACTTGCCATTTGTCATTGGCTTGGCATTGGCGCTTGCGATTGCGTTGTTGCCTCGCATCTATTTGTTAATCAAGAAGGGACTTTGTTCTTGGTTATTGGGTGTTACGAGTGGGCTGCGACTGCTTCCCTTTTTCTTCGCGCTTGCGATCTTTGCTTTCTACCAAACGACGGTATTCGATCAATGCCTTTTAGACCTCAAGGCCGTGGTTGCTTTAGTCGTCATCAGCTCCATTTTTTACCTGATTGGACTGAAACGATCTCAGGGATCGGTTAAAGAAGAAGATGTGCAGGTCACGGCTGAAGACCTCAAGCTGGCAGGTACGCGCGTCTCCGATTCTGATGACCCAATCAGCGCATGGCCGGAAGACATTCTTGGGCGCGCTCCGATCATCAATACGATTTCATTTAGTCTTTTGTCCTCCAAGACCCCCGTTCTTGCGCTGTTCGGCGAACTTGGGTCAGGAAAGACGTCCGTTCTGAATTTGCTCCGAGACCATTTGGGACAGAAGGTAAAAAAGAAGGCGATTGTCGTCTACTTCAACTGCTGGCTACCTGGAAGCTCCGAGTGCCTTGCCTCATATCTCTTAGATGATATTGCCCGTGAATGCGGAAAGCGGTACATCATTCCTGGAATCCGAAAAGACGCACGAAAACTGGCGCTGGCGCTGGCGAAGAATGTCCCGCTCCTGAATTCCGTCTCGGATATGTGGTCCACGTCGACCCAGAGAGATGACCTACAAAGGCTCGCCGACGCAATATCACGCCTCCCCCGAAGAGTTATTGTCTTATTGGACGAAATTGACCGTATGCAGAAAGAGGAGGTTCTCGAATTATTGAAGGTATTACGTGGCATATCCGTTTCTTCAAATCTCAGCTACGTCTGCGCATCTGATCGTGTGAGAATGGCATCGGCGGTATCCGAAGGAATAGGCCATGATAGCAATGTCTACCTTGAGAAGTTTTTTCCTACATCCATAAGCCTACCCGTCATTGATGAAGACACACTCAAGGTTATCGGAGTACGAAAATTGGTGTCCAAGTTAACGGATCAAGGCTGGTTTGAAGTTGACGCTGACCGCGAGACCTACTCCGATGGAATCGAAAAGATTTGGCACGATCTGATAGCGCCCTTTTGCCAGACCCCCCGTTCGATTGGGCTGTTGGCGAACGATGTGAGTGCCGCGTCCTTGCCTTTGAGGGGCGAAGTGAACCCAATAGAGCTGACGCTTATCGAAGTGCTTCGACGATTCGAGCCATCTGTTTATGAGATTGTTTGGAGATACAAAGATGCACTTGCGGGGCCGGAGAATTCCTGGGTACGCTACCACTACCGCACTGACGACCAAAAACAAGCATTCAACAAAGGCTTAATTGATGAACTTCATAAAGCTACCGAGGGAACCGGACGTCTTGATGCTGTGAGGGGGGTTCTTGAGAGGCTGTTCCCACTGTTTGCGCAAATTGATGGAAAGCGGCCTTGGTTGCGTGGGCCTAATCCAGAAGGAGCTGAGGCCGAACGAAATATTGCTAATCCCGCCTTGTTGAGGGCCTATTTCCATCAGAAACTTCCTGAAGACATCTTCAGTTCAAGGGAAATGAACAACTTCATTCGGACGGTTGAGGAGGCTCCGGATATTGACACAAGAAGACATGAGCTCTTCCGGGTACTTGATTCAATGAAGAAGGGTGACCCGAGGAGAGAGAATTTTCTCGAAAAACTATCGGATCGGATGCAAACAATAGATCTCAGTCTTGCTACCGATTTAGTCCATGGATGTATGCTGGCTGCCGACAAATATGGTTACGATTTATTTGTTTCCACTGGCGAGGCGGGAGATGCGTTAAGAATGGTTATAAGGGTTGCATTACGGATTCCAGCCGCGCAGCGCACCGCTTTTCTCTCCCAGTGTATGCTGGAAGCAGGAGACGATACTTTCGCTCTTCGCATTCAAACTGCCCTCTCCAAGCCCGGGCATGATTTCAACCTAGGCGTGTCGTTTGCGGAATTGTACCCGAGCTTCCTTGCACGGATGATGAATCGATACGGGCCTAACTCAGATGCGCATAACATGGACCTCACTTATTCAGACCCGGCGGCCTTCAATTTGTGGGGAATGTCCGATCTTAGTAAGGAAGGTATTGAACTTGACACTAAAACGGTCAACGAGAACCGTGCAGTGCAATGCAATTTTTGGCTCAGGTACATTGGCACTAGCAAAAAGCGCCTTGCCGAGGTCTTCGCCACGTTCTTCATGCCCAAAGCGCTGTATACTGGAAACCCTGAGCCATTCATAGAAAACAAAATACCCGTTGCGGAACTTAGGCGTCTCCTCGAGACACCGACTGAGGATGAGACCTTAACCAAGGCTAACAGATTGACCCTGCACATATTGCAGCGGCTTCTAAACGGGGAATTTGTGAGCGGGGTTGCGATCGATGATTGGGAAAGCGGCGAGCTTGGATAACCACTGATCCATTCAATTTGTCGAATACTTCGGGCCATCCCTTCAATCTGCAATGACGCAAAATCGCCAATGCGCTCAATGAAGATGGATAGGTCCTCGGAAGTCGCCAAGTGTTTATCGATCGGTACACGGAGTATTTTCCGCTGCCGAGAACGGTTTGTGGCGCTCTATTGAGATCGATTGGCCGTTCCATCCGGTTCGCGATGTGTTTTTGAAGGCTTTGAGCTTTCCTATGATTGCGAGTTTGCAAACAAGAGGGGTTATTCCTGCCTTGGGCCGGTTCAATTTTGGTTGCCCGAAAAGATTCTGGCGTTACATAGGGCGCGCGTGGTCGTTTTGATTTGCGGGGCAATCTTGTTATGCTTGCTGGCACATGGAGATTGCGGCGATTCAAACATTTGGCCTGACGCGGCGCTTTGGCGCGCTGACGGCGGTGGAAGATGTGAGCCTGAGCGTGGCTCCGGGGCAGTTTTTTGGCTTTTTGGGGCCGAATGGGGCGGGCAAGTCCACCACCATCAAGATGCTGACCGGCCTGCTGGAGCCGACGGCGGGGCGGATCGAGATTCTGGGGCAGCCGTTTGGGGCCACTGCGCTGGAATTGAAGCGGCAGATCGGCGTGGTGCCGGAGGGGATGGCGCTGCTGGGGCGGCTGACGGCGCCTGAGTATCTGCGTTTTGTGGGCCGGATGTACGGGCTGGACCGGGAGACGACCAAGAAACGAACCGAGGAGCTGCTGGAGTTCATGCAACTCGCGGGCGAGAGCCGCAAGCTGGTGACCGACTTTTCGCACGGGATGCAGCGCAAGCTGGCGATGGCGGCGGCGGTGATTCACGGGCCGAAGGTGCTGTTTCTGGACGAGCCTTTTGAGGGGGTGGACGCGATTGCGGCGGGGATGCTGAAGACGATGCTGCAGGGGATGCTGACGCGCGGGGCGACGATCTTTTTGACCACACACGTGCTGGAGATTGTAGAGCGGCTGTGCAGCCATGTGGCGATTATCAGCAAAGGGCGTCTGGTGGCCAATGGGCCGATCGAGGAACTGAGGGCGGGAGTGGTCTCGACGCTGCCGGACGCAGAGCGGGAGCAGCGGCTGACGCTGGAGGAAATCTTTCTTTCGATTGTGGGGGCGGACGGGTCGGAGCCGGCGCAGGAGCTGTCATGGCTGGCGTAGATGGAGCGGGCTTCGACCTGGCCGGGCTGAGCGCGGAGGTGACGAGCGCCTCGTCGCGGGCGCAGTACGCGGCGATGGGCGCGCTGCGCTGGCATATGTTTGTCAACGGCCTGCGCTCCCGCATGGGCGTCTTTGAGCTGGGCGCGCGCACTGTGACCTACCTTCTTTTTGGCAGTTTCGGGTTGGGGATGGGCGTGTTGGCGGGGGTGGGGGCTTATCTTCTGTCCACCAGCAGGTTGTGGCCGATTTTGCCAGCTCTCTTCTGGATGGTGAGTTTACTTTGGCAGATGGGGCCGGTCATGATGGCCTCGTTTCAGGAGCAGTTCGACCTGGGCATTCTGCTGCGCTTTCCGGTGCGATTCAGTACATACTATTTGCTGTATGTGGTCTTTGGGCTGGCGGATGTTTCGACGATCCTGGGCGCGCTGTGCTGCCTGGGGATCTGGATTGGCTTCACCGTGGCGCGGCCGGAGTTCTGGGCCTGGACGGCGCTGGGGCTGATCGGCTTTGCGGCATTCAATGTGCTGCTGGTGCGCGCCGTCTTTGCCTGGATTGACCGCTGGCTGACGCAGCGCAAGACGCGGGAGATTCTGGGCGCGGCATTCATGATTCTTTTGCTGAGTCTGCAACTGCTGAATCCAGCGCTGCGCTCCAGGAGCCATCCGCGAACGGCGGCGGGGAACCCGGAGCAGGCCCAGGAAGTGGGAGCGGAAACGCAGCGCATCAGCGCCGAATTGATGTCCCGATATGGGGCCTGGGTGAAGTTTGTCTTTCAAGCGCAGGACTGGACACCGCCGGGTCTGGCGGCGCGTGTGTTGCGCAAAGAGGTTTTTGGGCATCCAGGGCAGGCGCTGTTCACGCTGGGCGTTCTGGGGTTGTGGGTGCTGGCGGCGGGGGGCGTGTTGGCGCGGCGGCTGCGGGCGGAGTATCGCGGCGAAGATCTGAGCTCCGCTCCGAGCCGCGCCAAAGCCGCCGGGGGATTGGCCTCGACTCTTGCGCTCGATTCCGGATGGCGATTCGGAGGCTCCAGTCCGATCATCGCGCTGATGGAAAAAGAGGCGCGGGCCTTGAGGCGCACCTTGCCGCTGCTGTGGGCCTTGTGCGCGCCCATCTTCATGGTTCTGGTCATGTCCAGCATTATTCGCAACAGTGCTTCGGGCTGGGCGGGGTCATTCCGGCTCGCGCTGCCGCTGTATGTGGCCTTCGCGCTGATGGGCTTTACGCAGCTGTTTTCCAACAATCTGGGAGCCGAGGGAGCGGGGGTTCAACTGCTTTTTCTCTCCCCCACGCCGATCCGCGCCGTTTTTTTGGCCAAGAATCTCTTTCATGCGCTGCTATTTTGCCTGGACGCGCTGCTGGTGGGCGCGCTGGCAATTGTGCGCCTGGGAGCGCAGACGGGGTTGATAGTGGCGGCTACAGCGGCCTGGGTTCTGTTTGCTCTGCCTTGCTGTCTGGCTGTGGGCAACATCTTTTCGCTGCGCATGCCCTTTCGCATTCATCCGGGCAGGATGACGCGGCAGCGCGGCTCGCAGGCCAATGCGCTCGCCAGCATGGCGCTGCTGCTGGTAGTGATGGCTGTGGGTGGACTGGCCTTCTGGCTGAGCTGGGCTTTGGAAGCTCCGTGGCTGGCAGTGCTGTTGCTGTTGCTGGCCGCGGTGGCCGCCATCCAGGTTTGGCTGCGCGGGTTGCGCTCCGTGGACGCAATCGCCAACCAGCGCCGGGAGGCGCTGCTGGCGGTGCTGATGAAGACGGAGTAGTTCTCAGTTCACAGTTCTCAGTATGCGGACAGAAGCGAGCAATCTGTCTGCAGCAAGAAATACTGCTGTTTGAATATCTGCCGTTCCATCACTGAATGCGGTCAACTGAGAACTGCACTTAAAAAGGTATATCGTCGTCTGAGATCTCGGTCTGCTGGGCGTAGTCGTCCGTGCCGCCCGCGGTTGCCGGGGGACGCTGGTCGTAGCTGGAGGCGGGCATCGATGCGCTTGCCGGCCGGCTGTAGCCGCCCGCGCCGCCGCTTGAACCCTCTTCGCGGCCGGAGAGCAGAACCAATTCATTGACCAGAATCTCGTTGCGGTAGCGCTTCTGCTTGGTCTCCTTGTCCTCCCAGCTATTGGTGGTGAGCTTGCCCTCGATGTACAGCTTGGAGCCCTTCTTGACGTAGTCGCGCACGATCTCGGCGGTGCGGTTGAAGGCCTTGAGGTTGTGCCACTCGGTGTGGTCCTGCCAGTTGCCCTGCGCGTCCTTCTGGCGGTCGCTGGTGGCCAGGGTGAGGTTGGCGACCATGGTGCCGCTGGGGGTGGAGCGAATCTCCGGGTCTTTGCCGACGTTGCCTAAAAGGATGACTTTGTTGACGCTTCTTGCCATGGGTGTGCACTCCGTTCATCGAAAAGAATAGCAGAGGATGAAGCTGGTTTTCAGGTTTTTTGAAGATCCTTTAACGAGGGCGGGCGCGGTTGCGCAGGGTTTTGGCTACGCCCAGGGCTGTCAACAAGCCGCCAAATGGGATGCACATCAGCGCGACGATCAGAGCCATCCAGCCCAGGTTGGTGTGTGCGCCGGTGTGCGAGAAGCCGCCGAGGAGGGTTTGGAGCAGCAGGACGGCGAAAAATCCAGCGGCGAGCATCCATAGACCGGCGCGGAGGATCGGGCGAGCGCCGTCGTGGGGCGAGTTGGGGTTGGATGTGGGCATGATCGATTCTATCCCTGCGCCAAGCGCAGCATCGCCCAGGTAAGGACGCCGGTGACGGAGACGTAGAGCCAGAGTGGGAAGGTCCAGTGGGCGATCTTGCGGTGCTGCGGAATGCGGCCTGTGAGCGAGTAGAAGAAGGTGACCAGGATCAGCGGCAGGGCAACGACGGCTAATATGATGTGGCTGGCCAGCAGCGGCAGATAAACGCTGCGCAGGGCTGCATGAAGTGGATAGCGGACATCGCCGTGCAGCGCGTGATGGAGGATGTAGCTAACCAGAAAGAGTGTCGAGAAGGCGAAGGCGGTGAACATCGCGCCGCGGTGGGCGGAAATGCGGCGGGCGCGGATGAAGGTGTAGCCGATCAGAAGGGCGATGGCGCTGAGGCCGTTGAGCAGCGCGTTGAGCGCGGGAAGAAAGCTGAGGCGGACATTGGCCTGGTCGGCGGCGGGATGAAGGTAGATCAGCCAGAAGAGAAAGGCTGTGGCCGCCGCGCTGACGGCGAGGATGGCGGCGATGGCGGGACGTGTGTTCGATTGCGGGTTGATGGTTGTCATAGAGTTCTCGTGAACAAAGCGGATTGAGATTCTTGGTTTCCCACCCATTTGCAAAATGCGCGAATGGATGGGGCACGGAGCATTCATAAGTGAACAAGCGGATAGATATAAGTCGCCGTGTAAAGACCGATGCCTATTCCGAACAAGAGCCATTTCCATCGACTCTGCTCCGGAAACAGGAAGGAGGAATATATAGGTAGGCCACAAAGAAAACCAATCAACCATCTATGAAAAGGTCTTTCAATAATAGTTGCAGCATAAAGCAAAAATGCAAATGCAACCAGTATCCATTTGCGCTTCTTGGAGGAAATCTGTTCACTCATCTTATCGAACCTCATGAAACAATTTTCGGATATTACAGGTGCTTTGCTATTGCGCAAATCATCAGCGCGGTGAAGAGCAGGGGCAGGTAGAGGACGCTGATTTTGAGCAGGTCGCGAGCTAGTTTGCGGCTTTCGTCTTCGTCCTTGACGCGCAGGATGCGGGCGAAGCGGATGGTGTAGGCGAGATAGAGCAGGCCGAGGAGCGCGGCCAGGATGGCGTAGGTAAGATTGGCCTCGTGGAGAAACCAAGGGGCCAGGCTGACGGGGATCATCAGCACGGCGAAGAAGAGCGCCTGAACGACGGTGGAGAGGCCGTCCGGCTGAACGACGGGCAGCATGCGGATCCCGGCGCGGGCGTAGTCCTCCCGGTAGAGCCAGGCGATGGACATGAAGTGCGGGAACTGCCAGACAAAGAGGATGGCGAAGAGAGCCACGCCCGGAGCTTCGATCTGGCCGCGCGCCGCCGTCCAGCCGAGCAGCGGGCCCATGGCGCCGGGAAATGCACCTATAAAGGTGGCGAAGGCTGTGACGCGCTTGAGCGGAGTGTAGATGGCCACATAGCTGAAGGCGGTCAAGAGAGCCAGAGCGACGGTGAGCAGGTTGGTGTGCGCGGCCAGCCACCAAGCGCCCAGTAGGATCGCGCCGAGGCCGGCCACGATGCCTTGGGCCAATGAAATGCGTCCGGCGGCCATGGGGCGGTTGGCGGTGCGGTTCATGCGCGCGTCGATCTTGCGCTCGAGAGCCTCGTTGAGCGCGCCCGCGCCGGCGGAGACCAAGCCGATGCCCAGTAATGTGTCCAACAAGCCGCGCTGCATACTGGTGATGCCCGATTGCAGCGAGCCGAGATAAAAGCCGCCCCAGCCGGTGACCAGCACCAGCGCGACGACCTTGACCTTGAAGAGTTCGCGCAGGTCGTGAATCAGCGTGGCTGTGGCGCCAGCTTCAAGCGCGTGCGAATGGAGGTGCCCTGGCGCTGCGGGCGGCGCGGAAAGCTCAGTCTGAGAAGCGGAGTTCAAGGTGAAACCTCAGCGGGTGAGTTTGGATCGGGTGCGCCGGGAGCCTGAGTTGATGATAGCAAGCGGAAGAGGCTCTGAATAAGTTATAGCAAGGAGAGATTCTTCCCTCAGGGGCTAAAGCCCAATTTTATTATCAGTCATTTGCGGCACGACTGAAGTCGTGCCCTGACGCGAATCAGTTGATTGAAAACAATTTTTCAAGAGGCCCGGATTAAAGCCCCAGCACCGCGCGCTGCGCAGTGAAGATCTCCTTGAGGCCGCTCTCGGCCAGATCGACCAGATTGTTAAGCTGAATGCGCGAGAAGCTGCCCTTCTCCGCCGTGGCCTGCGTCTCGATCAGGCCGCCGTCGGCGGTCATCACCACGTTCATGTCCACCTCAGCCTGCGAATCCTCCTCGTAGCAGAGGTCGAGCAGCATCGCGCCGCCGACGATGCCCACCGAGGTGGCGGCGACCAATTGCATCATCGGCGAGGTCTTCAGCGTTCCGGCGGCGACCAGAGCATTGAGCGCCAGGCCCAGCGCGACCGCCGCGCCGGTGATGGCCGCGGTGCGCGTGCCGCCGTCGGCCTGAATCACATCACAGTCCAGAATCACCGTGCGCTCGCCCAGCGCCTTCATGTCCACCACCGAGCGCAGGCTCCGTCCGATCAACCGCTGAATCTCGTGGGTGCGGCCGCCAATCTTGCCCTTCTCGCTCTCACGCGGGGTGCGGGTGAGGGTGGCGCGGGGGAGCATCGAATACTCCGCCGTCACCCAGCCGCGCCCTGAGTTGCGCAGCCAGCCGGGGACGCCTTGTTCGACAGTGGCGTTGGTCAGTACCCGCGTGTTGCCCAGCGAGACCAGCACCGAGCCTTCGGCGGTCTGGACGAAGTTGGGAGTGAGCGTGAGGGGGCGAAGCTGGAGCGGCGTGCGGCCACCGGGGCGAAAGACCGAAGGAAGGTTCATGAAGAGATTGTACGGGAGTGGAGGCTTCGGGAGGGGAGTCCAAGTGGTTAACATTCTCCAATCCCTCTCCGACCCCCACCTATTCCAAGATGGGAATTCTCCAATCTGCTCGCCCGGATAAGGAATAGTTACTTATTCCATTGAATCCAAGTTACTTAGAAGTGTTTTCTTGCGTTTCGGTTCCCATTTCGGGATTGTTTTCCACAAATAGGTTCCGAAGGTGGGCTACGAAGATTGGAGGTTAATCACTTCCCTTATCAGGAACTTAATCCTCCCGTTCTAGTTTGGCACGCCGCGTGTAATAGAAAGGGACATCCGTAGACAATCGGGCAGGAACGGGAAGGCAGACGAGCGGAATTCGGGAATCCAGATTCAGGCAAGGAAAGGAAGCGGTCATGCAACAAGCGGCGCAAGTGTCGGGCTTCAACGCAGGCGGGCCAGCAGTGGCGGGTCTGGCCGAAACAGCAGGGGCAGGCGAGGCCGCACTGGCGGCTTTCAACGCAGGTGTTGGCAAGGGAGTAAGGTCCGAGCGCCGACGGGTCGAAGCCGTGGTCAAGACGCTCTCCAATCTGCGCGCGGAGAGCGAGAACCTGGCCGAGGTGGCCCATGACGCGCGCAATATGGTGACGGCGCTGGGGCTTTACTGCGATCTGCTGGAGGAACCGGGGGTGCTGAATCCGGCCTACCAGCATTATGGGAGTGAATTGCGGCTAGTGGCCACGGCCAGCCGCCGGCTGGTGGAGAAGCTGGTGTCTCTGGATGCGCAGGCGGGGCTTCCGCGAGTCGCGGCTAGCGTGGCGCATCAAAATGGCACGGGCCAGAGCGAGACGGGATTGAAGGTCGCCTCGCGGCAAGGCCGCGCGCACCGCTGGGATCTGATGCCCGCCGAGCCGATCAGCGATCTGGCGGCGGAGTTGCGCGTCAACCGCAATCTGCTTGCAGCGCTGGCCGGACCCTCGATTGCGCTGACCCTGGAGGTGGAAGGCGGCGCGCAGCCGGTGCGGCTGACCGGCGAGGATCTAACCCGGATTCTGGTCAACCTGGTCAAAAACGCCGCCGAGGCGATGCCCGAGGGCGGAAGCATCCGGCTGGGCTTGCGGGAACGCCTGCCTGCCGGAAGCACTGCGGAGAGCCTGACGCTCACCGTAGAGGATAGCGGGCCTGGAGTTCCGCGCGAGGCACTCGACAAGATCTTCGACTCCGGCTACACCACGCGCGCCCATGGCTTGATCTCTGACGCCGGCAGGCCGGCTGGGCATCGCGGGCTGGGTCTTTGCATCACACGTTCCATTCTTGAAGCTGCCGGAGGCAGTATTCATGTCATCAATCTGGTTCCCATTGGAGCCCGCTTCGAGATCGATTTGCCCCTCCGCTCCCGTTAAGGAGCAAGGCAATGCACTGCGGCGCGCTGGCCGGGAGACGATTGGCCAGCGATAATCCCATCCTTCTTTTCACATTTTTGCGTGCGAGGCTATTACAATGCTTGAAACAGTTCTGAATGCGAGAGTCATGGATTTTATTCCTCAACAACTCGCCGAACAGCCGGTGCGCCTGCATCTGCTGGTAGTGGACGCCGACACGGCGGTGCGCTCGGCCTGCGCCGAGATTGCCGCCAGCCTGGGCTATGCGGTCGAGAGCACCGGCGACCTGGGACAAGCCCGCGCCATACTGCGCGGCTCGACCGCAGACATTCTTCTGGTCAACCTGCCAGCCGGCTCGAATCAGGGGCTGGAACTGGTCAGTGAGGTCAAGCTGCTTTACCCTCAAACCGCGGTGATCGCCATGACCGCCTCCAGTTCAGTCAACTCGGCTGTGGAAGCGATGCGCTGCGGAGCCTCGGATTATCTGGCCAAGCCCTTCGCCATCGACGAACTTTCGACGGTTCTGGATCGCGCCGCCGCCAGCCTGGTCACCGACAATACCACCCGGCAGTTGCGCGAGCGGCTGAGGCTTTCGCAGGGGCTGGGCGCGATGATCGGCCGCAGCGGGGAGATGGAGAAGCTTTATCGCATCCTCTCCAAAGTCGCCCAGAGCACCCATCCGGTTCTGATTCTGGGCGAGAGCGGCACCGGCAAGGAGTTGGTGGCGCACACCATCCATGCCTACGGCCCGAATGCGCAGAAGCCATTCCTGCCGGTGGACTGCGGCTCTCTGGTTCCGACGCTGATCGAGAGCGAGCTCTTTGGTTATGTCAAGGGAGCCTTTACCGGGGCCAATCGCAACAAGGACGGCTTGCTGGTCTCGGCTGAGGGGGGCACGGTTTTTCTGGATGAGATCGGCGAACTCTCGCTCGACCTGCAAGCCAAGCTATTGCGCGCATTGCAAGAGAAAGAAGTACGGCCGGTCGGGGCCACGCATCGCGTGCCGATCAAGGCGCGCATCGTTGCCGCCACCAACCGCGATCTGGCGGTAATGGTGGAAAAGGGCGCCTTCCGCAAGGATCTCTTCTATCGCCTCAACGTGGTCAATCTGCGGCTGCCCGCGCTGCGCGACCGCCGCGAGGATATACCTCTCTTGGCGGCGCACTTTCTGGATCAGATCAGCCGCGAACATGGCGTCAAATTCACGCTAAGCGACGAGGCGCTGCGCACTATGATGCGCCATGACTGGCCGGGCAACGTGCGCGAGCTGGAAAACTCGATTGAGCGGGCCTGCGCGCTCTCCAGCGGTCCGATTCTGCATCTGGGCGATCTGCCCACGCAGCTTCAGCAGCAGGGTCTGGAGGCACGGCGCTCGGCGGTGGCCGGGGAGCAGGCCTCCGAGGGCGAGGCGCAGCAGCAGTTGACGACACTGGCGGATATGGAGCGCTCGGCGATCCTGGGAGCGATCCGGGCGCTGAATGGCGACAAACTGCAAGCCGCCAAGCTGCTGGGCATCGGCAAGACCACCCTCTACCGCAAGCTGAAGGAATACGGCATCGCCGACCCGCTTCGGGAAGAATGATCCGCCTGGACTCAAGCCGGAACAGAACGCGCCGATAGGTTAATTACGGGAATACCCACTGCTCCTGCCGGGAAATCCGGCCGCGAGCCGCACCCCCGCCCCGAGCCGCAGGCTGGCCAGTGGCATTCATGAGGAGTTTGGAATGAGCATACTGATTGTGACCGGAATCGAAGGAGCCCGCAACTGCGCCGCCGTGGTGGCAGCGCAACTGGGCATGGAGGTTGAGGTGGCCGACGGACGTAAGGCGGCGCTGGCCGCACTGCGCCGCCGCGAGTTTGCCGCCGTGGTGGTGGATGAGACGATGGCCGAGTGCGATCCGGCTTCGGCTGAGGCCATCTGGGACCATGCCAGTTTGGCTATCCCTCTACAGATCAACTTCGCCCTGGCGGGCGCTTCAAGGCTGATCCGCGAGATTCGCGCCGCTTTGCATCGCCGGGAGCGTGAGCAATCGTTGGCCCGCCGCGCCGCTGCTGCGGCCATTGAAACCGAGTTGAAGTCCACCGTGGCCGGCCTGCTACTGCACTCCCAACTGGCGCTTAACGGCTCTGATATGCCTGCGCCTGCCGCCGAGCGGATGCGCGTGGTGGCCGATCTGGCCGGCAGCCTTCGCCAGCAGTTGAGTGCGCCGCTGATGGCTCGCATCGACAACGCCGCATAACCACCTGCGGTGGGGCCGAACGCTCGCTCTTCGCAGGAGCTTGCTGGCTTTCCTTCGGATGGCAACGTAGATGAGGAGTTGAGTTCAAGCTTGACCTCCTCGATTGCCCTTCGGAGGTCAAAAAATTTCATTGCGTTGCACGCGCATCGCCGGGGCTATCCTTGCCCCGGCGTTTTTTTGAGCGTTTTCGGAGAGCAGTCCAAAATACTATTGGCACCCCACCTGTTTCGCAGAAAGCGCGGAAAGGATGGGGCGCCAATGGTATGGCCAAAGTGAAAATGCTCTAGCTGCCCAGCGGATGATCGGCGTAGTGGAGCAGAACAGCCACGGCGCAACTGGTCAGCCGCGTCTCGGCTGAATCGGCGCGGCTGGTGAGGATGGTTGGGACGCGCGCGCCCAATACGATGCCGGCCAACTGCGCGCCGCCCAGGTACTCGAGCTGTTTGGCGAGCATGTTGCCGCTCTCCAGATCAGGCACAACGAGAATGTCAGCCTGGCCAGTGACGGGCGAAACCAGACCCTTGATCTTGGCGGCCTTCACGCTTACCGCCGTGTCAAAGGCCAGCGGACCATCCAGAATGCCGCCGGTGATTTGTCCGCGGTCGGCCATCTTGCACAGAGCCGCTGCGTCCAACGTGGATTTGATTTTGGTGTTGACTGTCTCGACGGCCGACAGCAGCGCCACCTTGGGCTCGGGAATGCCCAGCGCGTGGGCCAGGTCAATGGCATTCTGCACAATGTGAATCTTGTCTTCCAGCTCCGGCTCTATGTTGATGGCCGCGTCGGTAATCAGCAGGGTGCGCGGGTAGGCTGGGGTATCCATGACGAAGACATGGCTGATGCGGCGGTTGGTGCGCAGGCCGGTGTCTCCCTTCATGGCCACTTTCATCAGCTCATCGGTGTGCAGGCTGCCCTTCATCATGGCTTGGGCCTGGCCACTACGGCACATGCAAACTCCCAGCTCGGCGGCCTTGCGCTCAGTGTCGGCTTGCAGGATGGGATAAGGGCTGATATCCACGCCGATCTTGGCGGCCAGCGCCTTCATCTCCGCTTCGTCGCCGATCAGCGTGGGCAGAATCAAGTCTTCCTGCGCGGCTTCCACGGCACCCCTCAGCGCCACGCCGGAGAGCGGCCAGACCACGGCGGTAGTAATCGCCGGCAGTTCTTTGCAGCGCTCCAGAAATTGATGAAAGACGTGGAAGTCGGCGGGATGGCCAACCAGCGGGTCAACGGCAACGGCTTCTGCCAGCGGTGCAAGATCACTCATGTTCATTCTCTCCAGGGGCGCGGCAAAAGCCGCAGGCCTCATGTATTGATTGTCGGCCAACGGGGGGAAAAGCGGATGTGCCAAAGGTCACAAGCCGGGTCGGCATACCGTAATACGGGATTATTCTTCACTGCAACGGAGGAATAATGCTGATTCAAGGATGCTTGACCATAAAAAACTCTATGGCGAATTCAGGAAATTAGCCGATAATCAGCATGAACCTTCGCGTAGCGGCTTGGCGACGGGAGAGTGCTGTGATCCGATTATGCAGGCGAGTTGGCGCTGGAGACTTGCCATGGGCAAGTGCGCGACGGATTCTGTCCAGGCCAGCCTGGTGTTGGACCTGCGCTGCACTTTCAGTTCTGATCGCCATTCTGGCTTCCGCCGCAGGGCTCCGGGCGCTCAATCCGCAGAAGCAGATCGGCCAGTATGGCCATGAAAGCTGGACCTCTCAGCGCGGACTACCGGGAGAGGCCGTCTATCAGATTCTCCAGAGCAAAGACGGTTACCTATGGATAAGGACTGGATCAGGCCTTGCGCGCTTTGATGGGGTGCGCTTTGTTTCCATGGATGCAGAGATTGGCGCCGAACCGGTCAAAGCCATCTGCATGGGCGCGGATGGCGACCTGCTGATCCGCACCGCTACCAGAACCGTGATTTACAAAGACAGGAAATTCAGCGATTACCTGCCCAAGGCAACCTGGCCGGGCGGCGGCATTCGCGTTCTCTTTGAAAGCCGGGAGCACACGGTCTTCATCGGTTCGGATGATTTTATCTACAAACTGGAAAAAGACGGTTCAGTTACCACTCTGCGCAGCCGGACCGGATGGATCAACGCTTTTCTTGAAGACCATAACGGCACCATCTGGATCTCTGGATCGCCCAGCGTTTACCGATACGCAAACAACGTGCTCACCGAGGCCCTTGACTCCAAAGCCTCGCCCAACTCGATCACGGCCATGAGCCAGGACAGCCAAAATAGGATATGGCTGGCGACTGGAGACGGGCTTTATCTGCTGCATCCGGAGAAGCCATCCCTGGAGCCTGTGCATCGAGACGGGCTTTACCTTTTGACATCCTTTCTGATGGATGTGCAGGGAAATCTTTGGGCTGGAACGGAAAGGTTAGGATTAGCCCGCATTCAACTTGACGGATCTGGCAGACCAGCATTCAGCTTACTCGGTTTTACCGCGGGCTTGACCGACGATAATGTCCTCTCGCTGCTGGAGGACCGTGAAGGCAGCATCTGGATCGGCACGGCCAGCGGCCTGGATCAGTTACGGGATACCAAGCTGACCACCTTTTCAACCGGCGAGGGTTTGCCGACCAATCGAACCAAGACGGCAATTGCGACGCGCGACGGCGCCGTGGAAGTCTTCACCGATTCCGGCGGGCTGGTTCGCATCAAGAATGGAATCGTGACGCCCTTTGCGCACAACGACAAATTGGCCTCACTCTCCGACTCGGCACTTTTCGAGAGCAGGGATGGAAGCCTGTGGCTGGGAACATGGCGTGGCCTCAGCCGGATTCAGGGAGATAAAGTCACCATCTACCCCGGCGATGGCCATTTCTATCAGAACTTTGTCTCCGTCATCTCGGAAGACGATGAGGGATTGATCGTCACCAACTCAGAGTCACTCGCCTTTCGCTTCAAGGACGGTAAAGTATCGCCCTTCACAGTGCGCGGCCAAAAGACGCCATTCACAGACGGAAAAATCTACATTTATACGATCTATCGCGATCCTGTGGGGACGCTGTGGTTCGGAACGAGCGACGGGCTCTACAAGCTGCCGCCGGCAGATGATCCTGTTTCTAGCGGCCGGCAGATCGCCTGGGGCTTCGATATCACCTCCATCTACGATGACCGCCAGGGCAACCTCTGGCTCGGAGGCCGCACGCCGGGGATTGTGCGCTTCCATATCGCAGATAAAAGCATCCTTCACTTCACAAAAAAAGAAGGGCTCTTCGACAGCTTTGCCTCGCGCATTCTGGGCGGAGCTGACGGCAATCTTTGGATCAGCGCGGAGGACGGGATCTATTCCGTCAACCGGGAGGCTCTGAATGACATAGCCGAGGGCCGAGCACATTCGGTTTCAACCGTGCGCTACGGGTTGCCCGACGGCATGAAAACCACCGAGGCCTCCGATGTTGCATTGCAGCCGGGCGGCTGCCGCACACCCGATGGCAAGCTCTGGTTCACCACAAGAAAAGGGATCGTGGAGGTCGATCCCTTGCATATGATTCACAACGATTTCATTCCGCCGGTCATCGTTGAATCCGTCGTCGCCGACGGCGTCGATCACCCCCCCGCGGGCGACCTGATGATCCCGCCTGGCAAAAAAAGCATCGAGATCCATTACACGGCGCTCAGCCTTCGCATCCCGGAACGGGTCCGCTTCAAATACCGTCTGGAAGGATACGAAAACGAATGGATCGATGCAGGTGCCCGCCGCGTCGCGTATTACACCAATCTTCCCCCTGGACAATACACTTTTCAAGTCATCGCCGCGAATGACGACGGCGTCTGGAATCTCCATGGAGCTTCCGTCAGCTTCCTCCTGAAACCCCGCTTTTACCAGACCAACTGGTTTCGTTTTGCCTGCCTGGTGCTTGCGATCCTTATCGTGTTAGCTGCCAACCGGCTCGCCACGCGTTTGATCCGCGCGCGCTCCGATCACCTAGCCAGAGTGGTAGAAGAAAAGACCGCCGAACTGCGCAAGAGCCAGAAAGAACTGGAGCAGCTTGCCCTCTTCGACACGCTGACCGGATTGCCCAACCGCCGCCGCTTTACAGAAGATTTTGACAGAATGTGCGCGAGCGCAACGGGGGAAGAATTCACCTTGCTCTTCATTGACGTAGACGATTTCAAGGCAATCAATGACACCTACGGCCACGACGCTGGAGACGCCTTTCTCGTCGAAACATCACAGCGCCTCAAGTCGGCCGTCCGCTCGACAGATCGGGTGGCGCGGCTGGGCGGAGACGAATTCTCCATCCTGCTCATCGGCGGCCATGATGAGGAGTGGCTGAATAAAATATGCGACCGGATCGTGGAGAGTTTTTCCGCGCCGGTCAAGTTCAATGAGGTATCCATCCAGACCACGGTGAGCGTGGGGGTTGCATCTTTCCCAAAGAATGGCGATACCCAGGAGAAACTCTATAAAAGCGCTGATATTGCCTTGTATGAAGCCAAGCGCCTGGGCCGGAACAATTGGCAAAAGTTCCGCCCGGAGTTACAGCAAGACTTATAAAAGCCTCCGCATGGCCGGGCGGTTATAGCGGAACCAGAATGGGTGTCCCCCGAAACTGTGATACTCAAGTTGACGCGACCAACAGGGAGCGGCAACCTTCTTCGGATCTTAATAAGGTATATGAATTCTGGTTTCGCTCTAAGCAGCAGGTCCTTCGATGTTCTTTGGAACTCATCCGGGATTTTTACAGACTGCAACGCTCGGACAGTTTGCGCGTCGCTGAACAGCCTGTGTTGAAAGCCGGAGATGCCGGATCAAAAAATCCGGCATTGCGTTTGCAGATTAATTGGAAGATCGGAATACTCTTGAAAACCAAGGCTTGAATCTTCAGGGCTCAACTTCCTGGACCGGCAGGAGATTCCCGCCCGCCGCGCGCCGCAAACGGGCGCGTCTGCTCGGAGAACTCAATCCGCGATACCTCGACCCTGCCGGGAGGTGGCGCGCAAAACGATGCACGCAAGACAATGGAGAAATCAAATGGCAACAAGCGAACAATCCCTGCGAGCCGCTCTTCTGGAAATCCGCGTCGCGGCTCACGATCAAGATCTGGTCGAGGTTCCCCGTCGCGCCATGCTCGACCGCGAGGCTGAGAACGCCAAGGCCAACCAGACACTGGCATTTCCGGAGCCAGTAACGGTTCCCGACAACAAATAGAGCAACCTGTTGGGCGATCCCACCCGGCCGATGATTGCGAGCGACGCGCGGCGATGCCGAAAATGCTCCTTTGCGGCCGGGGTGGGCCGGGATTCCAAACCTGTCTCTCCAGCACAAACAATCCCGGCTACGCATCTCCAGCCTTGCACAATACCCACTCCTCATCAAGACAGTAGATTCATCTCGCGCGGGTCAGAGAAGCCGGTGAGGGACTAAAAACTGAGTGTGCGCCATCCGCCTCCAAGATTTCTGACCCGGGAACCATTTTGCCGTTGTTCGGGGTCTAAGGGTATAGAGTTTCTTGTTGGTTCTCCGAGGAGGCTTTGTGCGCCGTTCTTTCTTCGTGTTCTGTCTTGCCGCCTTCACTGCGGCTCCGTCCCCTGCTCAAGCGCAGGTAGCGCCGAAGGCGCAGTTGGCCGCACCGCAGGTGGTGAAAGACCTGCCCGTGCGCAAAGTGGTGCTCTACAAGAACGGCGTGGGCTACTTTGAGCACGCCGGGACGGTCACCGGCAATCAGCGTGTGGGAATCGACTTTACCTCGCCGCAGTTAAATGACGTGCTGCAATCGCTGACCGTGCTGGACGAGGGCGGCGGGCGGATCGGCGGGGTCAACTACAACTCGACCACGCCGCTCAGCGAACAACTGAAGACGCTCTCGCTGGGGATGACGGACGATCCGACTTCAACTGAACTCTTTCAGGCGCTGCGCGGGCAAAGGATCGAAGTGACCGGCGGACCCGGCGGCCCGATCACCGGGCGGCTGCTCTCGATTGAATCGCGCGCGGTCAAGGAAGGCGCGGACGATGACACCAGCAAGCCAACGATTGAGAAGTTTTATCTGTCGATCATCGCTACATCGGGCGCTGTGCGGGTGATCGAGCTGACACCGGCCCTGAGCGTGCGCCCGCTGGATGCTAATCTGCAAGGCCAGCTTGACCGCTATCTGGAGCTGCTCTCGACGACCCACGCAACCGGGCTGCGGCACTTGACTCTCGACGCGCTGGGCCAAGGGCAACGCGAGCTGCGCGTGAGTTACATCAGCGAGGTTCCGGTCTGGAAGTCCACCTACCGCATCGTCTTCCCGCGCACGCCCAACGGATCAGCCACGATGCAGGGCTGGGCGGTGGTGGATAACACCGTGGGCGCGGACTGGGACAATGTGCAATTGTCACTGGTGGCCGGAGCGCCGCAGAGCTTCATTCAGCCGCTCTCGCAGCCGATCTATACGAAGAGAGTAGAGATTCCGATTGCTACCGAAGAGCAGTTAACGCCGCAGACACATGAGGCGCCAGTGGACAAGCAGTTCGATCGAGTTGAAATGGGTGCAAAGCTATTTGCTCCGACAAGTGTTCCGCGTAGCATCATGATGAAATCCAGTAAAGAAGCGCCAACAGCGCTCTATGGCGTGGCGGGATCGGATTTTAGTGCTTCTTCCAATGCCGCTGATCTTGCTTTTCAGCCTAAACCTGGCTTAGTCGCACCAAACAACGGCGTGGACCGCGTCTCCGACGCAATCAAAGAGGGCGACGTAACCACCAACGCTTTCGACGACTTCTTCGAGTACGCGCTGACCGCGCCGGTGACGATCCATAAGAACGAGTCAGCGATGGTGCCGATCTTGCAGCAGGAGCTTCCCGCCCAGCACGTGACGCTGTGGAGCGAGAAAGAGCCGACGCCGCTGCGCGCGGTGTGGTTGGAGAACAAATCCAAGCTGACGCTGGACGCGGGCAGCTTTTCTATCTTTGAATCCGGCGAGTTTGCCGGGGAGGGATTGCTCGATCCGATTCATCCCGGCGAGAAGCGGCTGCTCTCCTACGCCGCCGATCAAGCCGTCCGCGTCCGCGTCATGGCGCGCGACGGCCAGAGGACGCTGCATCATTTGCAGATTAATAAGGGAGTGGTGGTTGAAACTTATATGGATGAGGAGTCGAAGACCTATTCCGCGACCAACTCATCGGACGGAACGCGCGATGTGCTGATTGAGCATCCACGCCACACGAATGACTGGACGCTGGACGGCGATTTGAAGGCCGCCGAGAGCACGCCCAGCCTCTATCGCTTCAAGCTGCCTGTTCCCGCGCACTCGACCGTCAAGCTGGAGGTGCGCGAGAGCGGACCGGAGAAGACCACGGTCACATTGGATCCGAGTTATGGCCAGCCGGCCTATCTGCTTGAGCTGATCAAACGCGTCCCCGACGCCTACGAAAAGCTGAACCCGGTCTTCAACGCGGAAGTAGCCTTGGCTGAACTGGACCGCCGGATCTACGAATCCAATGAGGCGGAAAAATCCGCCACGGCTGACGAGGCGCGCGACCGCGAGAACCTGACCGCGCTCAAAGGCAACGACGCGGCCAAGCGCTTTGTGGACGAGCTGAACAAAGCCGAAGACCTCTTGCAGACCACGCGCAAGCAGACCGCCGATCTGGAGCAGCAGAAGAAGGTGGCCACCGAAAAGCTGAATGAATTGATCGGGCAAATCAGCTTTGACTGGGATGTAAAAGCTGAGAACAAGAAATAAGGGACAGATTTGAGGTTTTGGTGCTCATCCTTCGCTGGAAAAAAGAGAAGGGTGAGCACCAGCAGTATAGAGGTCAAGGTACTGAGATGCATGGATGCGCCACCCGCTCGCGAAGCCGAGCACGCCAATGCCAGCCAGCCGCTGGCATTTCCAGAGCCGGTGACGGTTCCTGACACTGAAGTAGAGGCGCTATTGGATGATCCCACCCCGGATTGCGTTTGCGAGCGATGCGCGGCAAGGTCGAAATGCTCTTTAGCGGCCGGGGTGAAACTTCGCATTCTCATAAACAATCCTGTTAGCATGGACTAGCGCTTTGCGTTATGCTACTTAGCATGAAAACGAATCTGATTGCCGTCTTATTGGTATTTGCCTGGGCGTCGACAGTTTGTTGCCAAACTGTCGATTTCGATGCAAAAATCAAGGTCAAGTGCGAAAAGTACATACAAATTCCGCTTCCTGCGGAAGCAAATACAATTCCAACTCCAGCCAAGTTTCCTTCTTGCCACTCTCTTTGGCTTTATTACGGTTTTGGTGGAGAAAAAGAAGACCATACTGCTGCACGGAAATGCGCTTGGCAGGAACGAGCTGTTTTTCTGAAAGAAAAAAACGAGTACGAGGGGTCTCCAGCCGATGGTGGAATGGAAACGCTGGCCAATATCTATGCCAATGGAGTAGGCGTCACAAGGAACATTCCGCTTGCCTTACGATTTGCGTGCGAGACTGCCGAGATTTCGCCCGCAATAGACCAAATTGAAGCTCTGGAAGAATTGGCGGGAAAACCCGCGCCACGTACCAAGAGGGACTACTTCAATTATTGCGATGGAGACCCAACAACCCCTCAGGTGGCTATCTGCGCATCATGGGAAGATAAACTCGAGGATGAAGAACGCCAGAAAGTAATCCAGCAGCTTTCGGCAACATGGCCGCAAGCGCAGCAAGTTGCTTTAACTGCATTGGTAAAAGCAGAATTCTCTTACTCAGCCGCCCACGCAAGAAAAGAGATTGACTTATCTGGGAGCGGACGAGTCGTATGGGAGGTCGACGCCGAACAGGGTTTGCGGAATGATTTCGTGGCCGCTTTGCAAGCATTTGAAAAGGGTCAATTTCCTGACTGGCCGGCCGAAGACTCTGCAAAAGCTGATCAGATTTTAAATCAAACCTATCATAAGATCATCACAGAAGCCAAGACAAGCAAAGATGAGATCAGTACGATACAGGCCGAAGACATTCTCTCCACTGAACTGGTTTGGCTTAAGTACCGCGATGCATGGATCGCATTTGCAAAATTGCGTTATCCCAAGGTCAATTCTTATTCATGGTTAACATTGTTGACCAATGACCGGACCGCAATACTCAAAGATACAGCTTGCGAGATAGGAATTGACGAACCGTCCTGCGAAGCCCGTGGGGAAGATAACAAGGCACGCCCGTTACCTTAAACTAGAAACAGGAGCGCACCATGACCACCATCCGGCACGAAGATTTTGTTGCGAGCGTTGCGGCGGCGTTGCAGTACATCAGCTACTACCACCCGGTGGATTACATTACCAGCTTGGCCAAGGCCTATGAGCGCGAGGAGTCGCCGGCAGCCAAGGATGCGATTGCTCAGATTCTGATCAATAGCCGGATGTGCGCCGAGGGGCATAGACCGATCTGCCAGGATACGGGGATTGTGACCGCGTTCCTGAAGGTGGGGATGGATGTGCGCTTTGAAGGCGCGGACGGCGGCGCTGCGCCCGACGTGCAGGCGATGGTGGACGAGGGCGTGCGGCGGGCGTATCTGGACCCGGAGAACAAGCTGCGTGCCTCGATATTGGCCGATCCCGCTGGCAAGCGCAAGAATACCAAGGACAACACGCCGGCGGTGGTGACGGTCGAGTTGGTGAAGGGCGACACTGTCGAGGTGACGGTGGCGGCCAAGGGCGGCGGCTCGGAGGCCAAGAGCAAGTTCATGATGCTGAACCCCTCGGACTCGATTGTGGAGTGGGTGCTGAAGACGGTGCCGACGATGGGCGCGGGGTGGTGTCCGCCGGGGATGCTGGGGATCGGCATTGGCGGCACGGCGGAAAAGGCGATGCTGCTGGCCAAGCAGTCTCTCATGGAGCCGATCAACATTCAGGAGCTGAAGGCGCGCGGGGCGGCGAATCGCTGCGAGGAGCTGCGGCTGGAGTTGTACGACAAGGTCAACCGGCTGGGGATTGGCGCGCAGGGGCTGGGTGGACTGACGACGGTGCTGGATGTGAAGGTGGTGGATTATCCGACGCACGCGGCGAATCTGCCTGTGGCGATGATTCCCAACTGCGCGGCGACGCGCCATGCGCACTTTGTGCTGGATGGGAGTGGGCCGGTGTATCTCGATCCGCCGAATCTGGATCTGTGGCCGAAGCTAACGTATGACGCGGGCGCGGCGCGGCGGGTGAATCTGGATACAATCACGCGCGAAGAGGCGGCTGCGTGGAAGCCGGGAGAAGTCCTGCTACTGACTGGGAAGCTCTTGACCGGGCGCGATGCGGCGCACGAGCGGCTGACGCAGATGCTGGATCGCGGCGAGCCGCTGCCAGTGGACTTCCGCGGGCGGTTCATCTATTACGTGGGTCCGGTGGACCCGGTGCGCGACGAGGTGATGGGTCCGGCGGGGCCAACGACGGCGACGCGCATGGATAAGTACACGCGGCAGATGCTGGCGGAGACGGGACTGTTGGGAATGGTGGGCAAGAGCGAACGGGGACCGGCGGCGATTGCGGCGATCAAGGAGTTCGGCGCGGTCTACCTGATGGCGGTGGGAGGCGCGGCATACCTGGTCTCGAAGGCCATTCACGGCGCGCGCGTGCTGGCCTTTGCCGATCTGGGCATGGAGGCCATCTACGAATTTGACGTGCGCGATATGCCGGTGACGGTGGCCGTGGACTCTCAAGGCACAAGCGTTCACACGACCGGCCCGGCGGAGTGGCAGCGGCGGATTGCCGGGATTCCGATATTACAGTGATAGGGACTAAAGGGCTAGTGACTAACGGCTGATGAGGCGAAGTTCTTCGCGTACGGCTGAGTAGCTTGTTGCCGGAAGGCTGGCGGGTGGGAAGCCCTCGCGGCGCGGCGGAACGGGTGTCCAAGTGGAGTAGGCGTACTCGTATTGTGTGTTGGAGGCGGCTTGGGAACGCTCGGCGGCTTGACGCAGAGCGGCACTCTGCTGAGCGTTGGATGTGTCGGGAAACATCATGGCTGGACCCCCTACTCAACCGATCTTGAACCGAAGGGGAATCGCGCGCAAGATTACTTTCCGCCAAGTTTTCCACAGGCAGGAAAGGCATGGTGCAGGATTTGTTCCACGGCCTGTTCTGGGAGAAGCGCATCGACTGGAATGGAAAAATGTGCCATGCGGTATAGCGGCAAGCGGCGCTGGTAGCGGGCTTCGAGGTTGGCCTGATCGGCAAGGATGGGGCGCGCTTGCTCAGTTCCGCGGCAGCGTTGAAGCGCAGTGTCCAGCGAAACTTCTAGATGGACGAGCAGCGTTCCGGGAACGGTGAGCAGCAGCTTGCGCGTGGCTTCGTGCTCGATGGCGCCGCCGCCCAGGGCCAGCACCTGCGCGTCGTTGGCGGCCAGGCGGGCGATGGTCTCCGCCTCGCGGGCGCGGAAGAGCGGCTCGCCATGAAGGGAAAAGAGTTCAGCGATGGTTGTGCCGGCCTCGGCCTCAATGACCTCATCCACATCCAGGAATTTCCAGCACAGGCGCGCGGCGAGGAGCGGGCCGAGAGTTGACTTGCCGGAGCCCATGAATCCCGTGAGGACGAGGCGGCTCGGCTCGGCCTGCGGCTCGCCGGATTGAATGGAGGTTTCCATGGCTTTAGTGTAACGGCTGCGCATTCGGACAAGTCTAGAGCGGTTTCATAGTCTTTCTATCAATGCATCGAGTTTTCCAACCCAAGTTCACCTAAACGACGAAAACCTAGCGCTGGAAACCCCGAAGCCGCAAAAACAAATACACGGCGACGGTGGGGCTCCTATTCATTTTTGGAACGGTTGAAACTGCAACGCCCGACAGCCCGTCCTTTAAGGGGGATAGAACTGCGCCACTGGGAGGCAGTCCTCTCGAGAGGTATTGGAAGATTGTGCAACCATACTGGCTGTCCACAAAGTCCGGCTCCGGGGATGGCTCGATCGATTGACCGGCAACTGGGAATCGCATTCGAAAGGCAGGAACAGCAATGAAGGTATCGACTTTGGGGAAGTGCGCGGCGGTTGCGCTGGCTGCGTTTGTGATAGCTGTCTTGGCCCAGGCTGCGGGCGCTCAGATGCCGGGCGGCGGGCAGCCCAAGCACTATGCGTGGTCGGATGCCAGCCTTTCGCCTGATGTGCGGGCTGATCTGGTGATCAAAGAGATGAGTCTGGACGAAAAGATCTCCCTGCTGCACGGGCAAGGAGCGCCCTTCTCTTCAGGTGTTTCCAGTGAATCGAATGGCGGGGCGGGCTACTCGAATGCAATTCCGCGGCTAGGGATTCCGGCGGTGCAGATGGCCGATTCGGCTTATGGCGTGACGCGCGGCTCGGCGATGGGCCGGTACGCAACGGCGCTGCCCAACGATCTGGGGGCGGCATCGAGCTGGGACCCGGAGGCGGCGTATGAATATGGCGCGCTGATTGGGCGGGAGTTGCGCGATCAGGGGTACAGCATGTCGCTGGGTGGCGGCGTTAACCTGGCGCGCGAGCCGCGCAATGGGCGGACCTTCGAGTACCAGGGCGAAGACCCGCTGCTGGCGGGAACGCTTGCGGGCAATTTTGCCAAGGGCGTGCAGTCGGCGCACGTGATCGGAGACCTGAAGCACTACGCCCTCAACGATCAGGAGAGCGGACGGAACGCCGTTAACGCGAACATTGACAAGCGCTCGATGCGGGAGACGGATCTGCGGGCCTTCGGGATTGCGCTCGGCATCAGCGACGCGCAGGGCGTGATGTGCTCCTATAACCGCGTCAACGGGGACTTTGCCTGCGAAAACAGCTACCTGCTGACGGATGTGCTGAAGAAGGCCTTTCATTTCAAGGGCTTTGTGCTGTCGGACTGGGGCGGGACGCACTCGGCGGTGAAGGCCTCGCACGCCGGATTGGACCAGGAGCAGCCGGACCAGTACTTTTTCGGCGACACGCTGAAGAAGGCTGTGGAGGCGGGCGAAGTCTCCCAGAACGAGCTGAACGATCACGTGCATCGGGTGCTGCGCGCCATCTTTGCTGTGGGGCTGTTTGATAACCCGGTGCAGATGCAGGTTCCGGATGTGGAGCACGGTTACGCGGTGGCGCAGAAGCTGGCGGAGAAGAGCATTGTGCTGCTGAAGAACGAGCGTGGGGTTCTGCCGTTGGGCGAGGCTCAGCGGGTAGCGGTGATCGGCGGCCATGCGGATGTGGGTGTGCTGAGCGGCGGCGGATCGGCGCAGGTGGATCCGCCGGGAGGTTCGCCGGTTCCTCCTCCGCCGCCGGGATCGGGCGTTCTGGATGCCTTCATTCGTCCGGCGTGGATGCCCAGTTCGCCGCTGCGTGCGTTGACGGTCGTTCTGTCGAAGGCCAAGGTGAGCTTCACTTCAGGGGACAATCTCAAAGCCGCAGTGGAAGCTGCCAAGCAGGCCGATGTAGCGATTGTCTTTGCCTATGCCTGGGAGTCGGAGGGTTTTGACCTTCCTACGCTTGACCTGTCGGCGGAGCAGAACAATCTGATTGAAGCGGTTGCCGCGGCGAATCCGAAGACCATTGTGGTGCTGGAGACGGGCAGTCCAGCGACGATGCCGTGGATCGACAAAGTTGCGGGCGTGGTGGAGGCCTGGTATCCGGGCATTCGCGGCGGTGAAGCGCTGGCTAACATCCTGACCGGCAAGGTGAACCCGACGGGCAAGCTGGCCATCACCTTCCCGAAGAGCGACGCCGATCTGCCGCATCCCACGCTGGTTCTCCCGCCGCCGGAGTCCGATATGAACAGCCTGTTTAAGCCGGGTGGAGACTTCAATGATGTAATGAGCAAGATGGCCAAGGGAATGCCTGCCTTCCAGACCACTTACGATGAAAAGCTGAAGGTGGGCTACAAGTGGTACGACGCGGAGAAGAAGGCTGTGCTGTTTCCCTTCGGTTTTGGGCTGTCTTACTCCACGTATGCTTACTCCGGCCTGACGGTGAAGAGCGGCGATGGGTTGACGGTTACTTTTACTGTCAGGAATACCGGCGCGCGGGCGGGGACGGAGATTGCTCAGGTCTACGCTTCGCTGCCGGATGCGGCGGGCGAACCGCCCAAGCGGCTGATCGGTTGGGCGCGGGTGGCGCTGGCAGCGGGCGAATCGAAGACGGTTACCATTCCCGTGGAGCGCGAGCGGCTGACGGTTTATGACGAAGGCTCGGATGCGTGGAAGCTGGTTCCGGGCAGCTATACCGTGCTGGCTGGAGGTTCTTCCCAGGAGCTTCCGTTGAGCGGGAAGATTGATTTGAATTGATGGATGTCTTCAGTTCTCAGTTCACGCGGTTGAGGTTCGTGGTCTCCCAGGTCCAAAAATCCGGATCTGGGAGACTCGCATTTAGTCTCGCCGCCCAATTACTCGAGCAGCCCCTCTTGCAGAACATAGCGAATGATGTCGAAGTTATTGCTGAAGTTCATTTTGGTCAGGATGCGCTCGCGGTATGTGCTGACGGTTTTTACACTGAGGCCCTGATTCTGCGCGATCTCGGAAACGGATTTCCCCGAGCCGATCATGCGCAGGATCTCGAACTCGCGATTGGAGAGAGACTCATGCGCCGGACTCTCGCTTTCGCCGCCGATCCCTTGGGCGACCATGGCGGCGATATGGCGCGAGATGTAATTCTCCCCCCGTGCGGCGGACTTGACCGCATGGAGCACCTCCGCCGGTGGGGTGCTCTTGCTGAGGTAGCCTTGAGCGCCCATGCGCAGCGCGCGCACGGCATACTGCTCTTCGGGGTGCATGCTGAGCAGCAGGACAGGCAAATGCGGCCGAAGGCGGTGAATCTCTCCGAGAGCTTCCAGCCCGCTCATTCCCGGCAGGGAGATGTCCAGCAGCATCACATCGACGCGCACGGGACGCCCCAGCATCCGGATGGCAGCTTCGGCGCTGTCGGCCTGGATGCAGGCGATCTCGCCCGAGGCTTCGAGGATGGCGCGCAACCCTTCGCGCACTACAGCGTGATCGTCCACCAGCAAAACTTGCAAAGCCGGGCTTTCAGTCATGATTCTCCTGACGCAGCGGAAGATAAAGTGTGATTGTGCAGCCTGTTTCTGGAGCCGAGACGATGCGCGCTTCACCGCCAAGCTGTTGCAGCCGCCTTTTCATGTTGGCGATGCCGTGGCCGGCCGGCACACGTTCAAGATTAAATCCGCGCCCATCATCGCGAATCAGAATGGACAGCAATTGGCCGCCGCAATGAATCTGCACCGCGGCGTTGCGAGAGCGGGAGTGGCGCGCGATATTGGTCAACGCTTCCTGCATGGTGCGCAAAAGGGCAAAGACAGAGCGGCTATCCAGATGCAGAGAGATCACTTCGTCCTCGACCTCGGTTTGGAGCGCGATGCCGGCCGCTTCGAGGACTCGCTCACCGCGGAGCAGCAAGGCCATCACTGCCGGTCCGAACGCACCGGGCGGCGCGCCCAGCACAGTCAGTCCGGCGCGCAGGCAATCCATCGCATCCACAAGCGCGGCGTTGACCTCGGCCATGCGCTGTTTAAGCAGTTGGGGAGGAGCGTCTTCGGCGGCGTTGGTCAGCAGAGAAGCGCCGAAGAGCTGGCTGCCAAGTCCGTCGTGCATTTCACGGACCAGATCGTCGCGTTGTTCGCGCAGAGAGGCTTCTTTGATCCGATGCTCGCGTTGCAGCCGCTCAATCTCCATCAAGGGTTCGCCCGCGCGCACAAGCATACGCGCCAGATACAGATCCGAACGGCTCCAGGCCTCGGAGCCTTGCGGCCAAAGAAGAATCGCCGCCTGCCCTGCGCCCGCGTATACCGGCACCCAGGCGGCACTCTCCAAGTCTGGCGGGCATTGCTCACCAAATTGGTAGCCGATCATGCCGTCCTGCGCCGATTGCAGACGCTCGATTTCGGCGTCACACCCCTGCCCGGATTGAATCCACTGCAAACGGAATGGCTTCAGGGTCCACAACAACGCTTTTTCGAGCGCCTGTTCCGGCGTCTTTGAATCGCGGGCGCGCTCGAGCAGATTCTGCAAAGCATCGGCCAGCGAGGGCCGCTCCTTTCCGGCCAGCCGGGTAAAGGTGCGCATCAGCCAGGCTCTCATCGGCGCATAGAGAAAGATCAGTAAAAACATTCCGAGAAAGATGGGCAGCGCGCGATTGAAGGAGCGGGGCGCAAATTGGCTTCCCAGCCAAGTCCAAAATGCCAGCTCGACCAGCGAAAAGAGGCCGAGGATTACGGCATGGGCCATGACCCAGTCGAAGACAAGGTTCACATCAAGCAGGCGATAGCGGAAGATCGAAAAGGCCAGGCAGAATGGAAGCGCCACCACGAAGAGCAGTGAAAACCTTTCGGAGATCATTGCCATGCCCAAGGCTTGCGGAATCACCGTGAGCAGAATCCAAGGCAGGAAGCCCACGACGCAACCCAGCGCCGCCCAGCGGAGCTGCGCTTTGACCAGGGGATTCGGCTCCCGCATCATGCGCAGCGCAACCGTGGCCATCAGTCCCGCCAGGCATAGCAAGCAAAGCGGATACGTGGTCCAAACCGGCTTTGGAAAGACGCGATTGAGATGGAGAATGAATTGAATCACGAATGCTGCCCAGGGAAGGGCTCGCAACCAGGGGCGGCGCGTAAGCCAGCGAATCGGAGTCGGCCAAACCCAGGCCAGATGCAAGCAGAGAATCGGCGATTGGGTGCCCAGGTAATTCAAGAGCACTCCCAACGAGAAGAAGAACGGCGGCAGGCAAAATTCACGATGCTCAAAGACAGCCGCGGTCGTGAACGAAATAAAAATGCCCATGCCCGCAACGATTCCCATCAGGCTTGCCTCTCGCCTGCGGCTGGTCCAGATAAAGAGAAAGACCAGCAGGAACACTGCGCCTACCAGGCGCAGCGAAAGGCCGCGCTTCCAGGCCGCGGACCATCCGAGCCGGGGAGTGGGAACCGTAACTGTGCGCATTTCATCGCGCACAAGAAAGGTCATCTGGATGCTTCCGCGCGCCGTGGCCTTCCATAGGAAGTTCTGCCACTCGGTGAAGCAGTCTTCATCGGCCCAAGACAGCGAGACGCCCACGTTCTCTGGATAGAAGGCACAGAGCGCGGCGGGGCGGCCAGCGAGGGAAAACACTCTATCTCCGGGGCGGATTCCGGCTTTCTGCAACGCGCCGCCTGCTTTCACTGAAATAACTTCAACATCTCCGGATACTGATTGGAATTGCGCATCCATGGTGGGAGAATGAGCGCTGGCGAAGATGCCACACCAATCCAGCGCGAAGCAGAATGCCATCACGCCCCATGCCAGAATCCATGCGGGGGCGCTGCTTTTCTGATGTGAACTTTGATTGGGCATCACTGTGTCGATTTCAGTGTATCTGTTTTTAACCAAGTAAAGCGCGCTAATTGAGCAGTTTAAACAAACTATTGTGCGTAGGTGTTTGTCCTACAAATCACTTCAAAACATCCTACAGAAGATTTCTGTTTTGCCCGATAGTAATACAACTGCCGCGCTTGTTAGCCTTTGTTTGAGAAGAAAAAGCACTTCTTCGTCATTTGCTGTGAACGCATTGCTTCTGGCAAAAACAACCATAGGCAACAAGGCCAACCACCCGTTCATCCCATGAAGCCGGGTGTATCTGTCAAGGAGAAAAACGTCATGATTTACCGAACGGTCTACCTGACTCCCGAATCGTATGACTTTGTCCGCACCAAGATCGAGAGTGGACGATACGAAAACGCCAACGCATTGGTGAATGCTGCTTTGCGCGCCTTGAATCAAGAGGAATCGAAACTCGACGCTACGCGATCGGCATGCTGCGTAGCCAAAAACGATCCGTTTCGGAAGTTGTGGGATGCCGCGGCTCAACCCACTGCCATTCGAGAATAGTTCAACCAGCACGGTGTCTCCGGCAGCCGGACTCCTCCCCCAGGACCGCCCCGGAAGGCTCTTGAATTCTCCACTCAAGTCCCCACTCAAGGCTGGTGCGCGTGACCGCTAAACCGCGAACAGCCGCCGATCTCCTAAGACAGCTCCCAATCCTCAATTTCTTCGCAGCCTGTAAAGCCCTGCTGCTCAGCGCACAGTGAAGCTTTTAATGGCGATGGCGTTGGGGGCGCGGCCGGCGGGGAGCAGTTCAAAGAGCGAGCGCGAGCTGGTGCGAACCACGGCGATGTCGTCCGAGCGGGAATCGACGGCGAAGAGCAGATGACCGGCGGCGGAAAAGGCCAGCGCCGAGGGGCCGTCGCCGACCCGGACCGAGGCGATGCGCTTGCCGTCGTCGATGGCGTAGATGGCGACGTACTGGGAGTGGAGGTTGGCAACATAGAGCAGAGTATTGTCGGCGGAGACCAGGCTGCGGACGGGGTAGTCGCCGATCATCGTTGCGCCGCCGACCTCGTCTGTGCCGTTGTAGATCTCCGAGATGTTGTTGGAAAGGGCATTGGAGGCGAAGATTTCGCCGCCGTCGGGCTTGAGGGCAAGTTGCACGGGGGCCTGGCCTACGTCGAGTAGGGCCTCCAAACTGTCCGGACGCGCGGCGAGCGGTTGAGGGTTGGCCGCGGAGGGATGCGCCTCAACACGGGCTAGAGCGAGGATCATGATCTGATGGCCGGCCGAGCAGGCGGCAAAGAGCTTGGAGGAGTCGGGGAGGATGACGAGATCCGACGCGCCGGGACAGCCATCGAAGACGGCGCGCAGTTGGCGGGCAGCGGGATCGATAAGGCTGATGGAGCCGGCCTTGCGATTGGCCATGGCGAGGGTTTTGCCGTCAGGGGAGAGGCGCACGGCAACTGGCTGCTCGCCCGCGCCGATGGCTGCGATCTCGCTGCGGGCTTTGAGGTCGAGGACGGAGATGGTGTTGGAGCCGGAGTTGGCCACGTAAGCCAGATTTCCGGTCGGATCGATCTCGATGGAGACGGGCGCATGGCGAACCTGGATCGTTGCCGCGACGGTGTTGTTTTCGGCGTTGAGGACAGAGACCGAACCTGGTCCGCCCGCCACGCCGGAGTCGACCACGTAAACCTCGTTGCGGGTGGGGCTGACGGCGACGGCCACGGGCTTTTGGCCGACGGCAATCTCGCGGTCCAGGCGCATATTGACGACGTCGAGGACGGTGACGGTGTTGCTGTCGCCGTTGGTCACATAGGCGTACTCGCGATAGTTGGCCGGGTACTGCGGAAAGTCGTGCGGGCGGCAGGCGGTGAGGGCCAGGGCCGGCAGGGCGAGTGCGAAGATGCGGGCTAGGGTAGCGTGCGACAGGTTCATAGGTGAATTCCGGCTTTCAAATTCTCTGCATATCTATCTAACATCTTATGGGCAGAGGGCGGATACCAGCGCCTGGAATTGCATCGCTTTTAGCTTATAGCCGCTTCATCCAGTAACCGGGGCGGCGTTTGGCGTGGGCTGCGGCGATGATTTGAATCTCACGTGGTTCTCCCGATAGACGATGGAAAATGGATAGCGGTCAAGGAAGGCGCGCTCGGTGCCGTGTAAATACGGCGGATAGAACTGAGGTCGCCGCTTCACGCGACCAATCGCCGAAGAAGCTCCTCATAAAATCCATCGGCGGCATCTTCGCTGCGCTGGGCGTACCAAGCGTGGGAGGCCTTGATCTCCCGCCTAGCCGCTTGATGGTACTTGATCGGTTTCAAGCTCGCAGCCGCGCCCTTGCTAGTGGAGAAAGACCGGCAATCATCTCAGCGTGAATCTGCTCACCCGGAATCAGTTCCACGGCTCCAGAGTCGATCTCGCCGTCCCATGCGGCTTCAACCGTCTCGTTCGCCTCATCCCCTTCGTCAAGAAGGAGGCTCTCAATGAGCCAGTTCACCTCATCGATTGGCAATTGCGGGGCATCTTCGAGAATTTCTAGAGCGCTACTGTTCATGATGAGATTGTAACGCGGAATCGGTTGCGAGGTCATCGCGCCGCGGCAGGCTGCGGCCCACCATTGGGGCGATCTGCGCGAGTTCGTCCATCATACGGGCGAATTGCTCGGGGTAGATTGACTGGGGGCCGTCGGCGTGCGCTTCCTTGGGCTCGGGGTGGACCTCGGCGAGGATGCCATCCGCGCCGGCTGCTATGGCGGCACGGGCCATCGGCAACACGCTCTCCCGGCTGCCGGTCGAATGGCTAAGATCAACTAGGATAGGCAGATGGCTGAGCTGCCGCACCATCGGGATGATGCTCAAATCGAGTACGTTGCGGGCGTGGCCTGAGACGATGCGTACGCCGGCCTCGCAGAGAATCACCTCGTAGTTGCCTTCGACCATTACGTACTCAGCAGCCAGCAGAAACTCTTCCAGTGTTGCGCCGGGGCCACGCACAAGCAGCACTGGCTTGCGGAGCCTCCCGACCCGCTTTAGCAGAGAAAAGTTCTGCATATTGCTTGAGCCGATTTGGACAACATCAACCCATTCGGCGGCCAGATTGAGGCTCTCATTATCAAAGGCCTCGGTAATAATGCGCAGTCCGAAATGCACGCGAATCGCGGCCAGAGTGTGCAAAGCCTCAATACCTAAGAGTGGAGACGATCCGGGAGAAGCGTGCGGCTTGAAGACGGTGCCGTGGAAGAATTGCGCGCCGGAGGCGGCCACTTTTTTAGCAAGATCAAAGGCCTGCTCGCGGCTTTCAATTGCTCCGGGGCCTGCGGCAACGGTTAGTACGCCTCCGCCAATAATCGCTTCAGGGTAATTTCCACTTCGAGAAAAGCGGAGAACTGTGCCCTCTTCATGGGCCTCGCGACTGGCCAGCTTGTAGGTCTTGGAGAGGCGGATCACCTCGGCAACGCCGGGGAGTTCCTCCAGGCTGGAGCGGCCTTCGCTGCCGTGGTTGCCAGTGACGCCGATGGCTGTGCGCTGGGTTCCCATAAAAAGATGGGCGCGGAAGCCCAACTGCGCAATCTGCGCGCAAACGGACTCAATCTCCTCCGCAGTCGCCTGCTCTCTCATCACAACCAGCATATGTGGCCTCTGAGAACCTCAGTCTAACGGATAGTGGAGCAGAGGGCAATCGGCGGTACGGTGGGCGTTAGCACTCTAATCCCTGTTCACCTACCCCTATTCCGTCGATCCCGGTTCCTTGGTCCGCAGGTTGCCGGTTTGCTCCGTTTGCCGGGGCTGTGGTAACCTTGACTTCTGTGCCGTGATGCGTGCGGAGCTTCAGTGTGTCCGCGCGGATTATCGGGCCTCCGGGTAGTTTTCCGGGTGGAAAGGGCTGGCGTAGCTCAGCTGGTAGAGCATCTGATTTGTAATCAGAGGGTCGGGGGTTCAAATCCCTTCGCCAGCTCCACTTTCGGAAGGCGGCAAGTGGGGCCGGGGACGGCGGAAAGTTATACCGGCGTTCTTTTCAAGCGCCGTTCCTGTCCTCCGCGGTGATTCCACAGAGGTGCAAGCTCCGTAAGCCGGAGAAATTCCGGAGGGGACGGGATGCGCTGAAACGGGCTGAAAAGCGGGGATTGGGTTGGATGTGCACAGGTGGCCGAGTGGTTAATGGCAGCAGACTGTAAATCTGCCGGTCTTTAGACCTACGGAGGTTCGAACCCTCCCCTGTGCACCATGAATTTGAGGGGTAGGAATGCGCGAAGAACCGCAGCCGGGTGAGCGCAGGGATTTGAAAGGTGCCAGTTCCGATTTGGACCGGAAGTATTGGATAGCGTTGGCGCTTTATGGGATGTTGGCTCTGCTCGCTTGGTTTACTTTAGGCGAGGGCAAGGTTCTTGTAGGGAATCGGCTGGTGGAGATACGGTTGCTTCCACTGGTGGTCTTAGGCGGGTTTGCGCTGAAGACGTTTTTAGCTCGTCATGCGGAGAAGATTCGCAGGGATGGGAATGGGGACTGAGATGAGGGTTCCTGTTAGATTTGTAAGAGGGCTGATGTAGCTCAGTTGGTAGAGCACTCCCTTGGTAAGGGAGAGGTCACCAGTTCAATCCTGGTCATCAGCTCCAGGTTTTAGTTCTCAGTTGTCAGTTTTTCAGTTCTCAGTTGCCGGTTGTCAGTGAATCAGTCCTGATAATGCAAGAAAACGACTGACACCTGATGACTGACAACTGTTCGGCGGGAGTAACTCAGTGGTAGAGTCACAGCCTTCCAAGCTGTTGGTCGCGAGTTCGAACCTCGTCTCCCGCTCCAAAGTTGGATAGAGTTGCAATCTGTTGTAGTGCAGACGAAGCCGAGGGCAGGGAATGAAGTTTGAGCAGGCGGCGATTGCCGTGCAGGACGAGCAGGGATACGTCGGGCTTCATGCATGCATCGAAGCGGCTTTCGACGCGCGGGATGTAGAGGTTTTTTTGAGCCGCGTGGGCCGTTCAAAGCTGCGGATTCGCGACTTTGAAGGCGCATTGCAGCGCGGGCTGCTGGGCAAGGAAGCTGCGGGGCTGTATCAGGCGCTTCCAGTCTCCGATCAGGCTCTGACCCGCGAGCGGTATTTGCAGCAGGTGGAAGCAGTTCCGCGGGAGTTGCGGGAGCGGTATTTGAAGGTTTACGCGTACTATTGAGGCGCGATTGACAATATAGGCGTTTTCCGATGCGGGAACGCGACGAGAAATCAAGTTTAACGGAAGGGACTGAAGACCATGGGCAAGGAAAAGTTTGATCGCAGCAAGCCGCACGTGAATGTGGGAACGATTGGGCACATTGATCACGGCAAGACGACGTTGACGGCGGCCATCACCAAGGTGTTGCAGAAGCATAACCCGAAGAACAAGTTCCGCTCCTTCGACTCGATCGACAACGCGCCGGAAGAGCGGGAGCGCGGCATCACCATCGCCACGGCGCACGTGGAGTATGAGACGGCCAACCGGCACTACGCGCACGTTGACTGCCCCGGCCACGCCGACTACATCAAGAACATGATTACCGGCGCGGCGCAGATGGACGGCGCGATTCTCGTCGTGGCGGCCACCGACGGGCCGATGCCGCAGACCAAGGAGCACGTGTTGTTGGCGCGCCAGGTGGGCGTTCCCTGCGTGCTGGTCTTCCTGAACAAATGCGACGCGGTCGAGGACGAAGAGTTGATCGACTTGGTGGAGATGGAAGTGCGTGAGCTGCTCTCCAAGTACCAGTTCCCGGGCGACGATGTGCCGGTAATTCGCGGCTCGGCGCTGTTGGCGCTGAATGGCGATCCCAAGTGGGAGGCCAAGATTGACGAGTTGATGGCGGCGGTGGATGCCTTTGTTCCGCGGCCGGATCGCGCCATTGACAAGCCCTTCCTGATGCCCATCGAAGACATTTTCTCGATCTCCGGGCGCGGCACGGTGGTGACGGGCCGCATCGAGCGCGGCAAGGTGAAGGTGGGCGAAGACACGGAGATCGTCGGCTTCCGCGAGACGCGCAAGACGGTGGTCACGGGCGTGGAAATGTTCAAGAAGCAGTTGGAAGAGGGTTTGGCGGGCGACAACGCCGGGCTTCTGCTGCGCGGCATTCCGAAAGAAGATGTGGAGCGCGGCATGGTTCTTGCCAAGCCTGGATCGATTACGCCGCACACGGTCTTCAAGGGCGAGGTTTACGTGCTGAGCAAGGAAGAAGGCGGTCGTCATACGCCGTTCTTCAAGGGCTACCGTCCGCAGTTCTACTTCCGCACGACGGATGTGACGGGCGTGGCGCAGTTGCCCGAAGGCGTAGAGATGGTGATGCCGGGCGACAATGTTCAGCTTGAGGTTGAGCTGATCACGCCGGTGGCTCTGGAAAAGGGATTGCGGTTTGCGATCCGCGAGGGCGGCCGCACGGTGGGCGCCGGCACGGTAAGCGAGATTATCAAGTAATGTTGCAGGTGATAGGTTACAGGTTACAGATGACAGCATGAGCTGCGGTTCCAACTGTCATCTGTAACCTGTCGCCTGAAACCTGAAAGGATTGGAAATGCGGGAAATTGTTACATTGCAGTGCACTGAGTGCAAGGAGCGGAATTACACCACGACGAAGAACAAGAAGACGACCACAGGCCGTCTGGAGTTCAAGAAGTTCTGTAACCGCTGCCGCAAGCACCAGGCGCACAAGGAAACGAAGTAACGACAGGTAGCAGATTACAGGTGACAGATTACAGAAGGCCGACTACTATCCGGACACTGTCATCTGTCACCTGTATCCTGTCATCTAATAATTAGGGGCGTAAGCTCAACGGCTAAACTGTCGGTCTCCAAAACCGAACTTGGGGGTTCGAATCCCTCCGCCCCTGCCAGATTGACCCCCGATGAATTCGGGAATGCGCGGCCCGGCGTCGCGCGCGAAGGAAGCGCAAGCATGGCAACGAAGGTAGCGTTGGTAAACGGCGAGGATCGCCCGATCAAGAGGCACGGAAAATCCTCCATGCCCAAGTTGGTCGATACAGTGGTGGGGCAGTGGAAGGAGTTCACTACCTTCCTCGGCGATGTACGCTCCGAGATGCGCAAGGTGGTTACGCCCTCGTGGAAGGAAGTAAAGTCAACGACCACGGTGGTGATCATCGCCGTCTTTATCTTTGGCCTGTTCTTCTTTGTGGTGGACTTTATCTTCCAGAATGGCCTGCATGCATTGCTGGGCAAACTGGGCGGATTTTAGCGTTAACCGCAGGCGCGAATCGAGAATTTGATGGCAGAAGAAGTGGGACAAGCCGAGCAAGTTGGGCAAGTTAACGAAGTCGCCGAGCAGGCTGCGCCGGAGCGCAATGAGCGCTTTCGGTGGTACATTCTGCACGCCTACTCAGGCTTTGAGCGCAAGGTCCGCGAGTCTATTCAGAGCCGAGTGCAGGCCTTTGGGCTGAGCGACCGTGTGGGTCGCGTGATGATTCCCGTTGAGCCGGTGACAGAGATTGTCAACGGCAAAAAGCGTACCGTGGAGCGCGTCTTTCTGCCCGGCTATGTGCTGGTGGAGATGGAGCTGGACAACAACCTCTGGCACGTTCTGAAAGACACGCCCAAGGTGACCGGCTTTCTGGGCACGGGCGACAAGCCGGTGGCGCTCACCGAAGAAGAAGTAAGTGGCATTCTCTTCCGCTCCGAGACCACCAAGGACAAGCCGCAGCTCAAGGTCAAGTTTGAAAAGAACGAGCAGGTCCGCATTACCGACGGGCCCTTTGCCAACTTCAATGGCGTGGTGGATGAGATCAACGAAGATCGCGAGACGATGAAGGTTATGGTGACCATCTTCGGGCGCTCCACACCGGTCGAACTGGAGTTCGGCAAGGTCGAAAAGATTGAGTAGTTGCAGCTTTCAGCTATCAGCTTTCAGCTTCTAGCCGGTTATGCCCACCTGGCGGGCGCTGGTTGAAGGCAAACGTTGAAGCGGCAACACCAAAATTTGTAACAGAGCAGATCAGCTAGCGGCTAATAGCTAGGAGCTAAGAGCTGATTCCGAAGGAATCAAAACATGGCACCTCCGAAGAAAATTACGGGTTACGTCAAGCTGCAGATTGTGGCTGGCAAGGCAACGCCTGCGCCGCCGGTTGGCCCCGCGCTGGGTCAGGCGCAGGTCAACATCATGGAGTTCTGCAAGCAGTTCAATGCGCGCACCTCCACCAAGGAGATGGAAGGGCTGGTCATCCCGGTCGTTATCTCGGTGTACGGTGATCGCACCTTCAGCTTCATCACCAAGACGCCGCCGGCCGCGGTTCTGCTGAAGAAGGCCGCGGGTATTGAAAAGGGATCGGGCACGCCCAACAAGGAAAAGAAGGGCAAAGTGACGGAAAAGCAGATCCGCGAGATCGCCACGCAGAAGATGCCTGACCTGAACGCCGCTTCTGTCGAGACAGCTATGAAGAGCATCCGCGGCACCGCCCGCTCCATGGGCATTGAAGTCGTCGCGTAAGCCAGCAGCAGAATTTTCACCGAGAGGCTCTCCCTTTGGGGAGGGCCTCTTTGTGTTTGGGCGGCGCAAATTGAAATCGTGCTACGATCTTCTTATGGCTACGGTCTTGTACATCCCGCTCACGGAATACCTCGGCACGAATTACAGGCCGGACCGTGAGTATGTGGATGGAGAGATCAGGGAGCGCAACGTGGGCAAGTATGAGCACGCGCGGATTCAAGCATTACTGGCGCGCTGGTTTGGGAACCACGAGCGGGAGTGGAGCATTCAGGTCGTCACCGAGCAGCGTGTGCGGGTTTCGCCCACGCGGGTCCGGATTCCCGATGTGGCGCTGCTGACGCTCGGCTCCCAGCCGGATGTGGTTGTTGAGCCGCCGCTGCTCGTCGTAGAGATACTCTCGCCCGACGATAGCTACTCCGACACCGAGGAGCGCGCGCAGGACTACCGTGCCATGGGCGTTGAAACGGTCTGGATCATCAATCCCAAGACGCGCACCGGACGGATGTGCAGTGGCGCGGAGTGGGTGGAGGCAGCGCGGCTGGAAGTTAAAGGGACGCCTTTGTATGTTGATCTGCCTGAGATATTTGGGCAGTTGATGGCGGCTTGAGGGAATCTATGCGTCTAGCTGTGAAGTTTCAAAACAATGAGGGATATTGGGCGCTCGGCATTGATGGGGCAACGGTCAGAACGGAATATCGTCTTCACTGATTTCGATGCCGAGAGTTTCTTCCTCCTCTTTGATACTCCTACCGAGCTTCTGAATAATCATTTCTGCGAATTGCTTAGGTGTCTTCTTGCGAAGATCGACGTAACTAATATCTTTATGTAAGCCAGGGATTTCAGTATCGTCAAACCGAGCAGGAAGAATATATTCCTCTTTGGAGCTAATCGCTTTTTCAAATGCACTTCTGCGCTCATGAGTCGGCCATACTTTTTCGGCATAGAACTTGGAGATAAACATGACACAATATCGTGCCGAACTGCTGTAGACCTTGTGCAGGTGTTCCGTTAAATTCTTACCCCAGAGTGAGACCTCTTCATAATTGTCATAGAAGAGTTCAATGTCATTCTTTCGGAGTATTTCAGCAACAGGGTCAACATATTGTCTATTTTCACCGGCGAATGAAAGAACCACTTCATATGCATTACCCATACCATCGATATGATCCATCGGAACAACTTTATAGATTGGCCTCCCAGATATCTCGGATGACTTCTGCATTACAAAACGATCATTTATGAGTTCCTCATTGAAACTACGAACTAAATATTCAATGCGTTCACGTTCTGGACAAATAAGCGGATGCACACGTGCATCCAAAAAGCGTGCAAATTGTTCATCTGGTATTTCACCAATTTTCAGCCGGTTCCACAACAACTCCGACTCTGTCCAATCATCATTGTTTATAGAATGTTGCCAGATATCACCTTCGGCATCTTTGAAGCGATAATCTGTAGAAGGCATTTGAGAGAGCGGCCATGTCCGTTTCAAAAATGAAATGAGATCAGATTTCCCATAAAATGGCTCGCTTGTATCCAGAAACAGCCTATCGATAATTGCCCGGCGAGTAATCTCCGTAATTTTTAGTGGTTTGGATTGAGGTGATTTTGTCATTGCCAAGTCCCTGCCACAAGTTTAACGCCAAAACTTGAGTACAAGTCCAAATCCTGGTTTTTAACTATGCGGCCCGTCTGAACGGCTCGATCTTGGGCCGCTTTTTTGGGGAGGCTTGCCAGAGGTCGTAGCCGGTTTGCTGCTCGTACCAGATTTCTGGGTGGGTGCCGAAGGCGGCGGAGAGGCGCGTCGACAGTTCGGCCTAGATGCCGGCTTTGCCGTTGGGGATGCGCGGAAGCGTGGCGCGGGAGACCTGCAAATGCCTTGCGGCTGAGGTTACATCGAACTTGCCCAGGAACTCGCGAACGATTTTGCTAGGGTGCGGCGGAGTATGCATAGGCAGGTCGTTTTTCCGGGTGGTCGTACAGTTTTTCGACAGAGTTTGCGCTCTTTGCCGTTCTAGAATGCCGAAAATGCAGATCGGCAGGCCATCCTCCCCGGAGATGCCCAATTTTAATGGCTTCTCTTGGTCTTTTCCTTTCTTTTGCATTGATATTCACGGCATTTTGGCCTATGCTAAGGATGCAGACGAATTTGTCCGCCTGAGTTGCCGTGGGTTCGCCGGCTGGCGGAGAGATGAGTGGGCTTACAGCCCACTTTTTATTTGCGGAAAATTCCAGGGTTTTTAGGGGCGTTTTCCTCGGTTTTGACAGCAAATGGGACTCCGGCGAGCCATTTTCGCTCGTCCGGGGGCGCAAGGCAACGATGGCATTGAAGTTGGAAGAAATCCGGAGAGCGGCGGCGAGAGTGGCTGCCTCGCACGGGCTGGACTTGGTGGAGATCGAGTTCGTCGGCCCGGCGAAAGAGCGCACGCTGCGCATCTTTTTAGAGAAGAACGCCGAGGGGCGGACCAGGCTGAAGGCGGCTCTGGAGGCCGGAAGCGAAGAAGATGAGCTTCCTGAGCGGCTGATTCAGGAGACGCAAGAGGGCAGGCTCCGGGCGGAGCAGCTCTCTGGCATTACGCACGAGGATTGCGCGGCATTCAGCCGGGATTTTGGCGTGCTGCTGGATGTCGAAGATCTGGTTCCGGGCGCGGAGTACACGCTGGAAGCCAGCTCTCCGGGGTTGGACAGAAAGCTGACCAGGCCGGAGGATTATCAGCGGTTTGCGGGAAGTTTGGTGAAGGTGCAGACCTTTGAGCCGATCCGCAACAACCGGCATTGGCAGGGAAGATTGATCTCTGAAACCGGTGGAACGATTACGCTGGACCAGAACGCGGTCAAGCAGAACAGCAAAAGCCGGAAGGCTGGCGTGAGCACGGTAGAGATTGCGCTGGAGAACATTGAGAAGGCGCAACTGGTGCCGGAGATTTAGTTGAAGCGGGGACTGAGGGACCAGACCTCAGTCTCAAGGAAATTGAAACAGCAACCGGCCGGGGCGCGAATCGTCTCAGGCCGAGAGATCACTGAGAGAGCAAGCACAGTATGGCCAGCGTTTTGTATCAGAGCATCGAACTCTTGAGCCAGGAAAAGAGCATTGACCCCGCCATTGTTGTGAGCGCGGTCGAGGAGGCCATTGCCTTGGCCACGCGCAAGTTTTATAAGACGCAGGAGAATATGCGCGGCGAGCTGGACAAAGAGAGCGGCGCGATTCTGGCTTATATTTACAAAACCGTGGTGGCTGACGATGAACCCATTGAAGATTCGCTGAACCAGATCACGCTGACGGCGGCCAAGGAGCTGGCGCCGGATGTTGAGGTGGGTAGCGAAATCCGTACCTACAAGGACACCACGCCGCTAGGGCGCATCGCCGCGCAACTGGCCAAGCAGGTGATCTTCCAGAAGGTGCGCGAGGCGGAGCGCGACACAGTCTTCCAGGAGTACGCCCATCGCGAAAAGGAAGTGCTGAACGCGACGGTGAAGCGCATTGAGGGCCAGGACATTATTTATGACCTGGGCAAGGCCGAGGCGCGCTGCCCCAAGCGGGAGCAGTCGCGATTGGAGCAGTTTTCGATCGGAGAGCGGGTGCGCGTGGTGCTGCTGAAGGTGGATCGCGCCGCCAAGGGACCGCAGGTGATTGTGAGCCGCGCCGCGCCAGAGCTGGTGCAGAACCTCTTCCAGTCCGAGGTTCCGGAGATTTACGACAGCACGGTGGTTATCAAGGCGATAGCCCGCGAGGCCGGCGAGCGGACCAAGATCGCCGTGCAAAGCCGCGACAAGGATGTGGACCCCGTGGGTGCCTGCGTGGGCATGAAGGGGATGCGCGTGCAGTCGATCATCCGCGAACTGCGCGGGGAAAAGATCGACATCATCGAATATTCCGAGGAGATCACCACTTTTGCCGAGAAAGCTTTGCAGCCGGCCAAGGTGAGCCGCGTCTCTATCGCTGACCTGGGCGAAAAGCAGCTTGAAGTGATTGTGGACGACACGCAACTCTCGCTGGCCATCGGCAAGAAGGGGCAGAATGTGCGGCTGGCCGCCAAGCTGCTGGGCTGGAAGATCGACATTAAGAGCGAAGAGGAGAAGCGCCAAGAGGTTGAGCAACAGATGCAAGCCCTTTCCGGCGGCCCTTCGACGCCGATTGAACAGGTGAGCGAACTCGGTGACGGCATTATTCAGAAGCTGGTAGCTGCCGGCATCACCACAGTCGAAACGCTGGCCGACATGACTCCAGAGCAGCTCGAGGAGATCCCGGGCATCGGCGAAAAGACACTGGAGAAGATCAGCGTTGCGGTTCGCCATTACTTTGGCCAGTTTGAAGAGGGCGAGGAAGGCCGCGCGCTTGAAACCGCGGAGGCCGAGGGTTCTGAAACGGCGGTTACTGAAGAAGAGCGGGAGGCCGTTCTGGCCACCGACGCTGCGGAGGCGGAGAACGCCGCTGCCGTCCTCGCTGAAGCGAGGAACACGCGCGTTGTGGAAGAGGCCGAAGGCGAAGGCCCGCAGGGAGAATCGGCTGAAGCGCGTGAGGAAGATGCGCAAGACGCGGAGCAATCGCTGCTGGACAAGATTGAAAGCGCAAACCCGAATGAAGAAGCTGCAAAAGAGGATGGCGCGTAGCATGCGCCGCCCGTTTACAGCCCATTCAGATCATCACGGAAGTTTGAATCACAGCCAAGGCCACGAGGTAGCTATGAGCGACTAAGGGCTTTGGGAAGCACAATTTGAAAAGAGGCGGATGAGTAAGGTTCGTATCAACGATCTCGCGCGCGAGATGGAAGTCAAAAGCCGGCAGATTTTGGATGTATTGACGGAGCTCGGCATGGGCGCCGGCAAGACCCACTCCAGTTCTCTGGAGGATTACGAGGCCGACAAGGTGCGCGCGCATATTGAGCGCGGATCGCGGCCAGCGGGCCAATCGAGCTCACAGGCCGCGCGCGCCCCGCAGGGCATAGCGCCCAAGATTGACCTCTCGCATATCTCCAAGCCGGGTGACGTGCTGAAAGCCATCCTGGCCAAAAAGCAGGAGCAGGAAGCCGAAGCGCGGCAGAGTCATCTTCCGCCGCGTCCTGTGGTTGCGCCGCCGGCGCCAACCCCCGCGGCGCCGCCCAAGGTCTTTGTTGCACAGCCGCCGGCCGCCCCCGCCCGTCCGGTGCCTCGCAAGATCTTTCCTCAGCCACGCTCCGCTCCGCCGATTATCGCTCCTCCTTCGGCCCCACCGGCCATTGCTTCCCGTCCGCCTCAGGGAGCTGTCGTTGCCAAGGCGCCCGCCAGCGCTCAGGCCGCGCCGCGCCCGGCAGTCGCCGTCGCTCCGCCCGCCGTCGCGGTGGTGGTCAAGGCGCCCGCCGCTCGCGAGGCTCCGCCTCCCGTCGCCGAGCCGGTAGTTGTCGTCAAGCCGGTAGCCGCGCCCGTTGCAGAGCCTGAAGCTGCCGCTCCCACCGCCCCACCGGCGCAAGTGGAAGCTCCCGCCGCTCCCGCGGCAGCCAGCGCTTTTGCGGCCGCTTCAGAACCTGCGGCCACTGAACCTGCGCCTGTTGAACAGGTCGATGCCGCCGCGCCGGAATCGCAGCCCTCAGCCGCCGGGGATGAACCCAAGTTGGAAGCCGCCGCCGCGCAGCCTCCACCGGCGCATCGTACCAAGGGCCACACGCACACGCCTTCGCCCACCCCGGCTCTACCCGCCCGCCGCATGGTGATGCCGCAGACCGGGCCGCGACCGGTTTACAAAGCGCCCATCGTGGTTCCCACCGTTCCCGCGCCCAACACCGGCATCGCGGCCGGAGGCATCCAGCGCGGCCGGCCGATCTTCGACCGCAATCGCCCCGCCAGCGGCCCCGGCTCTTATCCGCAGCGCACCGGCGGCGCACCCGGAGCCCCCGGCCAATTCCCCGGCGGTCCGCGTCCCAAGCACCCCACGCGCACCACTCCTGGCGGTTATGCTCCGGCTGGCGGTGGCTATGGCGGCGCATCTGGTACGGCCGCACCCGGCGCACGGCCTGCCTTTGGCGCACGGCCCGGCTTTGGTCCTCCCCGCCCCGGTGGTCCGCCCCGTCCAGGCGGCGCGCCGCCAACCGGCGAAGCGCCTCGTCCGCAGCGCGCCCCGTCGCGAGGCCGCGGTGGCCGTCCGCAGTATCCCAAGACGAAGGAAGGCCCAATGAAGGGCTTTGTGCCGCCGCCACGTTATGGCGGGGTGCATTACAGCACAGAGCCGCTGCCCATCACCCGCGAGATAACCGTCACAGAAGGCATCAGCGTCAAGGATCTGGCCGAAAAGCTGGATGTGCGGGCCAAGGATCTGATCGCCACGCTGCTGATGAGCGGCATCTTCGTCACCGTTAACCAGTCCCTCGATGCCGATATGGTCAAGGATGTCGCTGCCAAATTCGGCGCCGCCGCCACCGTTATCAGCTACGAGGAAGAGCTTGCCAATCAATCCATTGAAGAGGTTCTTGAAGCGGAAAACACAGGCGAGCTGGAAGTACCGCGTTCGCCTGTGGTCACCGTCATGGGCCACGTCGATCACGGCAAGACCTCGCTGTTGGACGCGATCCGCGAGACCGACGTCGCGGCGGGCGAAGCCGGCGGCATCACGCAGCACATTGGCGCTTACAAGGTGAAGTTTGCCAAGGAAGGCTCCCCGGCAAACGGACGCGAGATCGTCTTCCTCGATACTCCTGGCCACGAGGCATTTACCCGCATGAGAGCGCGCGGCGCCAAGGTCACCGACATTGTGGTCATCGTCGTTGCCGCCGACGACGGCGTCATGCCTCAGACCCTGGAGGCCATCGACCACGCCAAGGCCGCTGGTGTGCCCATCATCGTCGCCGTCAACAAGATCGACAAGCCCAACGCTGATCCAGACCGGGTGCAGAAGCAGCTTGCTGATCGCGGCCTGGTTCCCGACGACTGGGGCGGCGATACGCCCTACGTTAAGGTTTCGGCCAAGAAGCGCTTGAATCTTGATGGCCTGCTCGAGATGATCTGCCTGGTTTCGGATGTCAAGGCTCCCAAGGCGACCCCCGGCCGCAAGGCTGTCGGCTCGGTTTTGGAGGCCAAGCTCGACCGTGGCCGTGGCACCGTCGCCACTGTCCTGGTGCAGGATGGAACCCTGCACATCAATGACTCCTACATTGTCGGCAATACCTTCGGCAAAGTTCGCGCCATGTTTGATGATCGCGGACGCGCCATCGAGGAAGCCGGCCCTTCAACCCCGGTCGAAGTTCTCGGCCTGGAAGCCATGCCGGATTCCGGCGACACCTTCCTGGTCGTAGCCGACCGCGACAAGGCCAAGGGCATTGCCCAGTATCGCAAGATGAAGGAACGCGACGCGCAGTTGGCGAAGAGTTCCCGCGTCTCGCTGGAAGGCTTGGCCGAGCAGATTCGCACCGCCGGCATCAAGGATCTCCCGCTCATCATCAAGGGCGACGTGACGGGATCGGTCGAGGTGCTGTGCGACTCGCTGGTTCTCATGTCTACCGAGAAGGTGCGCGTCAAGGTCATCCACTCGGGCGTCGGTTCGATTACCGAAAGCGACGTCCTTCTGGCTACGGCCTCGAACGCCCTCATCATCGGCTTCAACGTCCGGCCGGAGCGCAAGGCCGCCGAGTTGGCGCAGCAGGAAAACGTCCAGATTCGTTTGCACTCGATCATCTATGATCTGCAGGACGAGATGCGTCTGGCGATGCTCGGCCTGCTTGACCCGACTTACCGGGAAAACTACGCGGGACGTGCCGAGGTTCTTCAGGTCTTCCGCATTCCCAAGGTCGGAGTCATTGCCGGCTGCCGCGTGCAGGACGGCGTCATCCGGCGCGATGCGGAGATCAAGATCACGCGCGATGGAGAACAGGTATTCAAGGGCAAGATCAACTCGCTCAAACGGGTCAAGGACGATGTTCGCGAAGTCACCAACGGCATGGAATGCGGCATCGGCCTGAGCGGCTTCAACGACATCAAGGAAGGCGATCTGATTGAAGCCTACTCCACCGAGAAACTGGCCGCCGACCTGGGCGCGCTGACCTCCGCCAAGGCATAACTCAACTCTGCTTCAAGAACCGAAACGGCCCGCTTCTCACTACGAGAAGCGGGCCGTTTCTTTTTAATAGATCAGGTAAATACAGCCGGAGCAGGCAGTGCGTTGCTCGACTGATGCAGGGCAACCGCTATGCCGCGATGGAAATCAACTGTGCGGGCGCTTCCCGTTTCGGCAGGAGCGCAGGTGGCCGGAGGGCAGAGATGCAGGCGGCCTGATGCTCTTCCAGTTCATAGCGAGCGCGCTCCATCTCGACATTGATTTGGGCCGCCAGCCGCGTGCTGATGCGATAGCCCGCCGAGGAGCGAGCTTCAACATACTCGTTCAAGCGAGCAAGATAAGTTCGCTCCAGATTCGCGCACACCATACATTTCATAGCTCTTTCCTCCGGTCTTTCGTCGGTTTTTCCGTGGCAATAGCTCTGTCTTAAGCGGGAAATCCATATTGCTGGGTTGATTTTGCCGGTTCCTTCGGAGCGCCCAGGCGGCTCGCGCTCCCCATCATGGCGATAAACAAGCTGGCGTTAGAGTGCTCCAGCATGAAGTCCTCGGCAAATGTAGACTTCTTCGCGCCCATTCCATCTGCTTCCAAGGCGGAGGCGGCCATTCGATCAGCCTGACCAGACTGCCTGAACATGCGGTGGGTTTGACTCCGGCGCGCGGATAGATGATCAGATGATTCGTATTCCTTGAGGTGGGCCATCACTAAACTCCTACTCGAATGGTTGCTGGATTCAGTATGCTCGCCTGGTGTGAAAAATCAAGGGCATGAGGCGAGAAGAAGGTCACTTGATTTCGCTCATCAAAGCAATTCGGGAAAGCGCTCGCAACAATTCGGGAAACGACGGACTCGGGAAACGACGGACAGCTTTCCCGCACCGTGGCATGAGAACCTTCCAAGGCTGCGACATTCACGTGCTTCGATTGCTTTTGAGGCTTAACACCAATTCCTGAAAAGCCTGCGGGGAGAAATGCAGGGGCCACTAACTCCAGATGGTCTGCCTGTATTCGGGCTATCTGGATGGGGATTAGAGAATCCCTCTCAATTTCAGTGTTACGCTCAATTCTCTTCACTGTCAAGCAAAAGGTGTGTAAATTTCCCATGAAGAATCAAATTACGGTTGCGATTTCCGGCTCGGCCTTCATTCGCTTCCCACTTTCCGCTCCGAAGGGGATGCGGGTCGCGGAGGCGTCGGCAGACCGAAGTTGCATCTGCTTTCCATCCGCGCTCGCAGCAGTCTAAAGAAGCAGGGATTGAGGCGCCATCCGGGGAGCGGTCTGCCGGTTGCCACCCCGCCCTGATACACTTTTCTTGGAGTATTACGAGAGCGATTGAACCGTCTGCCGGCTGTTTATTCCGGGAGATGGACCGCTCCTTCAAGTGTGTATTCACTCTTCATAGCCTGTTTTTGCGCCGAATTCGAGAGCTTTTTCGAAGAGAAACAGCCAGCAGCCGGCAACTAAAGCGGGGGAGAGGGGTGGAATTTGAGTGATATGGCAATTTTTCCGACTGGTTCGGGAGGGACCGTTTCGCGGCGAGAAAAAGCGGAGCGGGGAGGATTCATGCGGCGGTTTTTGACGCTTATCAGCTTGTTGTGCTTGGCCATTCCGGCCGGGGTTTCGATCTCTGGCTGCTCCCGCGATCCGGGTGCAGACTATTGCAATGGCTTAGGATATGGATTGAAGACCAGTGATGTGGCGTTGATCACATTTTCGAATGCGACCACGGGCATCTCCCTTCAATATGGGCAGACCAGAAATCTTCCTTCGCCCGCCGCGGTTACCTGCAAGAGCGTCGCCGCCTCTGTCCCCGCCTTTTCTTACGGCACCTCCAACAACCAACTGGTGGATATTTCGCCTTCCGGCAATGCCTGCGCGGGCACATGGAACCGGAATTCAGCCGGCGGCATCGCTAACTATACTATCTGCAACCCGCCGAATCCTCCTCCCTCGACCGGCGGCCTGCCTTACTCCGTTGTCTATGTCACTGCCAGCGCGCAATCGGTGGTCTCCAATCCTATTCCGGTCTTTGTGCATGCTCCGGCGACCTCGATCAGTCTGGTCACTACGCCTTTGAATGGCAGCGTGGGCCAGCAGTGCTATTCGAAGGGTACGCAGGTCTCACTGGATGCGCAGGTCTGCGTTGCCAACGCCAGCAATCAGCCGGTTCAACTGTGCGCGCCGCCCAGCATTACCCAATGCCCCTATGCGCCGGGAGACGCGCGCTGCGCTGATACCAGCCTTTATTTTGCCTGCTCAGGGGGAACGATTACCTCGCCCAATATCGTTGCCTCCGGAACTTTCACTGCCGCCCCAGCTTCCAGCGGCAACATCGTCGGCGCTGCCTATACGTCTGGCGGATCGGTCACAGGAACCACCGGGCAAACTTGCATCGTCAATGGCTTTAACAACAGTCCGGGAGCGGCCGCGCTGGTCTACCTGACCGGAACGAACACGATTGCGGCTGGGACTGCCCTGAGTATGACAGCGGAAGGCACGGGCGCGACTGCGGCGTCTACAACAGCCACGCTCTCTGACGGCACGGCAACCTGCTCTGGAACCGCAGTCATTACGTCTACTCTGGGTCCAATCGCCGGAATCAAAGGGCAAACCTGCAATCTGAGCCTTTTCAATAATGGCTCCACTGGTGCAACCGCGACGGTCGTTTTGACCGGACCCAACACCATCGCCCCCGGAACGCCTCTGGTGGTTACCGCCGGCGGTTCGGGTGCCACGGCGTCGCCCACCACCGCGCAGCTTTCGAGCGGCACGGCAGCCTGTTCCGGTACAGCCACCGTTGCGACGACGCTGACCCCGGTTCCGTCCTGCACCGCGTCCGTCGGAGTTCTCAGTTATACAGTCAACAACCCGGCGATAGCCCAGCCAGACTCGAATACACTCACGACGACGATCACGGCTGAGCAGCCGGGCACAACGCCGATTACTGCCTCCTTGTCGAATTCCGGATCATCTGCTGGCTTTTTCTCCACTTGCCCGCCGAAGTCGATCACTTTGACGCTTGCCAACGGTGAGACCGAGGGCACGATCTCCCAGGGCGTCTCACAGAATCTGGTTGCTACGGTTCTTGACACCCAAAACAATCCCATGCCTGGCCTGACTCTGACCTATCAATCCACCGATCCGGCCGACATATCGGTATCTGGCTCCGGCTCTGTCACGACCAGCTTCCCAGGCATCGCTTCGATCTACGCGATCTGCGAGCCTCCCAGTTGTAATCCATCCCCCATCTATGAAGCGGGCTTATTCGGCACGGGCCTGCCCATTTCCTCCAACCCGGTGACGATCACAACCCCCGGCACGGCCAGCGACTATCTCTGGTTTGGCGCTCCGGGCCAGTCGCAGTATATTGTTCCTGTAGACTTGCTGACCGGAACCGTGAGCCCGGCGGTTCGTCTACCCTACGTGCCGAATTCGATGATAGTGGATCCGCTGGGAAATGGAATTTACCTCGGTTCTGCCCATGAATTGATGATCTTCAGCACATCGAGCGGATCAGTCACCACGCAGAGTCCTTCGGCTCCCGGAGTTGTGCTGGCCGCTTCACCGGATGGATCGACCATACTTGTCAACGACCAGGTTCGCCAGGTCTTCTATCTTTTGAGTGTGTCCTCCAGCGTCACTTCGAGCTTCGGCGGCATGGGCAACGCGGCCGTCTGGACGCCAGATTCGCAGACACTCTACATCACCGACAACGCGGCGCTGAACAATGCGAACCAGGGCATTACCGGCCACACCGACACTCTTTACGTCTACAACCGGAATACCGGCTGGGCCACCTATCCGCTACCGCCGAGCCCGCTTCCTAATAACCTGCCACCGGGAGTGCTGCCTACGTCCGTTGGCTATACGCTGCCGGCAAATTCGCTGCCGCCCAACTCAGCGATCTCCAGCACTGTACAGACCCCGGCAATTGCCATTCCCTCCGTCGGCGCCTACCTCAGAGGCACGCCTACCGAGGCTCATACTTGGTGCCCATCGGGAACCGTCGGCAACTACGACAGCATTTACTTCTATCCGGGACCGGACCAGACCGGCGACAACAGTGTCAATGTGCAGAGCGATGCGCTGACCGCGACCACCGACGGCCAGCACATTCTAGGTGCCTCCGTGACAGGCGGCGTTGTTTCAATCGCCGACATCAATGTCGCTTCACTCACCGGCATTACTTCCACCAACTCAACCCTCAACACCGCCTTGAGCTGCACTCTGTTAGACAACAGTACCAATGTTTCACCAGCTCTCAATGGCCCGCTCTCACCACTGGTGCTTACGAATCAGCTCAACACGACCCAGCTTGCTCCCCCCCCGTCCTTGGGCAGCCTCTACGCCACAGCCATCAACCGGATCATCGCTTCGCCGGCCTCCAACCTGGCCTTTGTCACCTACACGGCGCTGCAGTCCAACACCAATGCCCTGCTGCCGTACTATCAGCCGGATACCACTGACCCCACGCAACCGGGAACGGTGGGTTACGTCCCGCTTACCACGCAGAAGGGCGGTACGTCCCCCAGCGCGCCTCTGGCCGGAATCTTTACTCCGGGCGGAACCTTTACCCCGGCCAAAATCGTTACCCCGGGCGACCAGCTGTTTTTCGTCTCGACGGCGGGCGACAACATGGTTCATGTGATCGACGTGCCTACATTGACCGACACGCAGCAGATCAGTCCCAATCTGCCGGCCTGCACGCCTGTCTCTGCCGGTGGCGATGATCTCGGCTGCACCTTCACAGGCAGCGGCACAGTTGTTCCGGCTACGGGTATTGCCGTCAAGCAAGTTCGACTACCTAACGGCGGATAGCAAACATGCATTAGCAGAAAGGACTGGCCATGCGCCAGTCCTTTTTGCGTGAATCCAAAGAAAAAGTGCTGCAAAAAGCACCGTACTCCTGTCATCCTGAGCGAAATGCAGCGGAGTTGAAGGATCTGCGTTTCGTGCGTGCGGAAGGGTGAGAGTCCGCGCCCCCATTCGGCTTCTCCATGCTCTCGCCCCCGGATGGGAAACCTTCTTCCCCCGCTCCGCACGATAGAATGGAAGAATGATCAAAGGGATTTCCCTTCTTCGTCCCACGGGCAGCGCGGCCGCTTACGAGCGGTTAGCGAGCTTCTTTTCCGCGCTGGGATTCGCCTCCGGCAAGGGCTGGACGGAAGAACACAGCCGTGGCGCGGCCTTCCTGGCGCCGCTGGGCAATCTGGAATTCGTCGATGGCCAGTTCCCCTCAACTGCCGATTTATTGGTCGAAGTCACATACCTGGATGCTGTTCATCAGGCCGCGCAGAGCTGGTTGCTCGCCCAAGGCGGTGAGGAGGCCGTCGCGCGCCTTTCCGCCGTCACCGAGACGCATTGGAAGTCGCGCCTCTTTACCGTCGAGCCGGAGCCTGGATTTTCCTTTTCATTTTGGGCATGGACTGATCCGGTCAAGGGCAAGCCGGTGGCCGTCGAGGGCGATCTCTCGGCAGCGGGGATGAACTTTGCCGTCGTCGTAGCACGCTGGAATGCGGTCATTACCGAGCGCCTGCTGGAGGGCGCGTTGGACGCCCTTCTGCGCAGCGGCGCGCAGCGCGCCGAAATCGAAGTCGTGCGCGTCCCCGGTGCATGGGAGATTCCCTCCGCCGCCCGTGCGCTGGCCGAGACCGGCAAAGTGGACGCCATCATCACTCTGGGCTGCCTGTTGCGCGGAGAGACCGCTCACTACGAGGCCATTTACAACGAAGTGGCGCGCGGCATCGGCCAATCGCAGCAGGAGACGGGCATTCCGCACAGCTTTGGCGTGCTTACCTGCGAGACGCTGGAGCAGGCTCTTAACCGCGCCGGCATCAAGGCCGGCAACAAGGGCTTTGAGGCGGCACTGGCGGCCATCGAGATGGTCAGCCTCAACCGGAAGATCAAGCAAGATGGTGGGGTGGGCAATTGACCGCCGGGCAGCATCGTGGATCGGGACGCCGCAAGTCGCGCGAACTGGCCATGCAGATGCTTTACCAGGCGGACATCGGCAAGCAGACCCCGGATCAGGTGCGCGCCAATTTCTGGAAGGCCGCCGACGAGGTTGAGCCCGAAGTGCAAGGTTTTGCCGAGGATCTCTTTCGCGTCGCCATCGAGCATCAGGAGAATATCGACGAGCTGCTGGTGGCCAACTCCAAGCACTGGCGCATCGAGCGCATGCCCGCTGTGGACCGCAATCTGCTGCGCATGGCCGTGGGTGAAATGATCGGTTTCAAAGGCACGCCCTTCCCCATTGTTATTAATGAAGCCCTGGAGATCGGCCGCCGCTACTCCGCGCCGGAGTCGATCAACTTTCTGAACGGAATGCTGGACTCGATTGCGCGCGGGCTGATTGGGAAATAGTGCAACCCTTTCTGCATGGAGCCCTCGATAAGAAAGATGGCGCGGCTTGAACCTGCTTGACTTCCCTGCCTCTCTCGTGAATTAGGGCCTGTTCACACTACCTCAGGCGGTGGCGACGGGTGCCAATTTTTCTCAGTTCGAGGCGCGAGGAGCGCGCTGTAACTGGTTACTGAAGCGACGAGCAACGAAGAAACGGGGAAAATTGGCCCCGTCCCTTCGGGTTGCGGCGAAAATCAGCCCATACTTTGTTGTCGCCCTTGAGCTTGGAATCACCAAACCCTGCGGGCTCCGCCGCGTCTGGGCGGATTTTCGCTCGCAACGCCATCCGCCTGAGGTAGTGTGAACAGGCCCTAGTAACCAATAGATTCGATTGTGCGTCTAATCACCAGAATAGGAAACGCGCATGGAGGTGATTAAGCCGCCTGCGCCAGTCTCGAAGGGAGTATCTGCAATGAAACAAACCACAATTACCGTCTGTCTCGCTCTGACATCGCTCCTCGCCGCGCCCGCTTTTTCGCAGAGCGATGCGCTCCAGGGGCAGGGAAAGGTCGTGGTCACGGTCCTTCCGAAAAAAGACGGAGCTGTGCCAGCCAGTCTCACCGGCCAGGATATGCAGCTCAAAATCGACGGGAAGTTGGCCAAGATTACTGCCTGGAAGCCCTTCCAAAGCCCTGATAACAACGTCGAACTGGTGTTCTTGATCGACAATTCTGCGATCAGCAGCTTGGGAACCCAGATTCAAACCATCCAAGACTTTGTGAATAACCTCGCGCCGAATGTCAAAGCTGCAATCTCCTATATGCAAAATGGCCGGGCTGTCTTTGCAGGACCGCTTTCCGCAGATCACGCGCTCGTCTTGCGCGCGCTGCATCTGACCGGAGGCATGCCCGGCTCCAGCGCTAGTCCCTACTTCTGTCTTTCGGATCTCGCTCAGCATTGGCCTTCTCATGATCAAGACGCGCGGCGCGAAGTGATCATGATCTCCGACGGCGTCGATCCGTACGCCATGCGCTTTGATCCAGATGAACCGTATCTTCAGGCCGCAATCTCGGATTCTGTGCGCGCTCATCTGGTCGTCTATTCGCTCTACTGGGAGAGCAGGGGAACCGGCAGCAGAAGGTTTTATGAAAACAATGCCGGCCAGAACTATCTGACGGAAGTTACCCAAGCCACCGGCGGCAAAAGCTTCTGGATAGGGATAGGCAATCCGGTGTCCTTCCAGCCGTACTTTGACGAACTGACTCGCCGCTTCCAGAATCAATACGAACTCAACTTCACAATCGGCATGACCGGTAAGCCGAAGATTGAAGGGATGAAACTTAAGCTTGGCGTGCCGGGCGCGGATGTTGACTATCCGCAGCAAGTCATTGTTTATCCCGCGTCCATCGCACAAAATTAGCTCATGGAAGTTATATTCACAACAGGAATAAGTTGACGGGTGCCCAGGTCCCGATTTTGGGACCTGGGATTACTGAAATTGCCACACCCTGAAAAACGGTTAGCGGTCTAGCTTCACCGTCACCGCTTCTCCGTTATAAGTTACTGTCCGGTCCGGTTTGCTGGTAACGTCCACGCCTGTTCCGTGTCCCTTTCCAACGATCACGAATTGGAAGCTGCGGCTCTTCAGCATTCCGGGAAATCCCCCTTTGCGCGCATCGATGGTCACTTCGTGTTTGGCGTCATTCCAGTGAAGGGTGATTGTCGCATAGACGCCTTTTTCGTAGTTATAGTTATCGTTCTCATCCTCGTACAGCGTGAAGCTTCCATCGGCGCCCGGATAAATGCGCAACTCAATCGGATCAGCCGGCTTTTCGGTCGCGTACTGAACCATCGGCCCCATCGGCACAATCGATCCAGCCCGGATCATCAGCGGCATCGTTTCAATCGGCGCATCCGCGACGATGCTCTTGCCGCCCGCCAGCCTTTCTCCGGTCCAGAAATCGATCCACTCCGTTCCAGCGGGAAGATAAACACTGCGCGTCTTCTCCCGAACTTCGACGATTTTTTCATCCGCGTGAATCGCCGGCGTCTTCCAGAAAAGAATAGCGCGGAATGCGCCCAGCGAGCTATTGGCGGTTTCGAATTTGAAGTCATATTCCTTGCCGCCAACTAACTCGACCGGAACCGTCCATGACTCCATCGACTCATAGTTATGCGCGATCTCCTTGCCATCCAGATATACCCGTCGCGGCCCAAAGCTCTTCAGATTGAAGCGATACGTTCCGCTTGCCGCGGGAGTCAGCTTTCCTTCCCAGCGAATCGAGAACTTGGGGCTGGGAATAAAACTCGGCCAGCCCGTATACCAGAAGAGATTCACATCCGGTTCGTTGGCTTCATGGCACGGCGTCTGGAACGCATCGTCACAGAAGTAAGTGGCGTCGAGTCCGGGCTTTCCATCCTTGGTCTTAAAGTTCTCCGGCCCAACCAGCACGCCAAGTTCCGGCGGCCTGTGCTCCATATATTCTGTCACCGGCGCAACCATGAACGCAGGCCCAAACATGTATTGATCACTTATAGAGTAAGTTTTTTTGTCGGCGGCGAAATCCATCGGCAGGCCGCGCATGATCGTATATTGATCGTGCGTCACCCGCCAGCCGAGAGAGTAGATATACGGCAGCAGACGATAACGCAGGTTGTCATACTTCATCAGCACCGGAGTATATGCGCCAAACTCCCATATCTCGCGCGGTGTCTCAGAGCCGTGTGAGCGGAAGATCGGTGCAAATGCGCCGAACTCGAACATGCGGGTATATAACTCCTGGTAAGCAGGGTCTTTCCCACCATTCATGAATGTGCCGCCCTGGCAGCCGAGTGAATAAGCGCCGATGTCAAAAGTCCAATAAGGAATGCCGGCCATGCTGTGATTTACGCCGGCGGAAATCTGATTCTTGAAGACTGGCCAGTCCGCGCCTATATCTCCCGACCATGTCGTTGCCGCAGCCCGTTGCTGCCCGGCAAAGGTCGAGCGAGTCAGAATATAAACTCGTTTCTGATCCGTCTCCTTGCGCTGATTGTTATAGATAGCTTCGGTGTCCAGAAGCGAATACGGGTTGAGATAGCGGGCAAAGGTGCCGAGGTGATTATCTTTCTCCCGCTTCATCTCAAACTCTTCACCCTCCGGCGTCAGGGCATTCACAATATCCGGCTCGGTTGAATCCATCCACCATCCATCGACGCCCGCTGAGAAAAGCCCCTTGCTCGCATACTTCCAATAAAGGTCTGTCGCCGCCGGATTGTAAACATCAAAGTACCGGAACCCGGCCCATCCTACCGTTGGAAATAAGAACCCGCGCTGATCCATATCTTTATAAATCTCAGACTTGGGTCCGAGCCCCGCCCAGATGGAAATCATAAGATGAAAGTTCTTTTTGTGTAGATCGTCCACCATCTCCTTGGGGCGCGGATAGCGAGTCTCATCAAAGATCATTCCGCCCCAGTTATCGTTGTCTCCCCAGTAATTCCAATCCTGCACGATATTATCGATCGGAATCCCCAGCGCCCGATATTCAATCGCTATGGCCAGCAATTCATCCCGCGTTGCGTAATGCTCCTTGCTCTGCCAGTATCCATACGCCCACTTGCCATACATGGGCGCGTCGCCAGTCAGCTTTCTGTATCCGGCAATCTCCTGATCGATGCTGGGTCCATAGAAGAAGTAGTAATCGATGTTATCGCCGACCTCGGACCAGAGCGAAGTCGACTTACCTGTATCGTCAAAGATCGTCTTCGAGTAGTTATCCCAGAGAATGCTATAGCCAGCGGTGGAAACCAGCACGGGAGTTACATCCACCGTGTTCGCCTGCACCAATTTCACGGTATGCCCACGATAATTCATGATGCCGTCTTGAAATTGTCCCAGCCCGTAGACGCCCTCGTCCGCGCTCAGTGTGAAGTTCTGTTGAACATTGAAGGCTGATTCCTCGCGCGGGTTTGTGGCGGGCGTGAAGATCGCCCGCCCTTGCTCCTGAAGAACAGCTTTGCCATTTTTATCGAAATATTGAATCGCCCCGTCGCTCTTGCTGATCGTCAGCTTGACCAGCCCATCGCTCAGAGTAACTCCATCCGCGCTCTCCGCAACCTGAACATCCAGAACCGGCAGCTCTTTCTGAATCACCGTTAGGCTGAGTTTATCGGCCTTTCCCGCAGTTGGCCACTTCACAATGCGGACGGTTCCCTCGGCATAAAACTGCGCCCGGACGGACTGGTCACCAACTGACAATTGCACGCCATTCTGGATGTGTTGAATCTTCTTGGCTGGAGATGTTGGGGCATTCTCCATGGCCAGAGTGCTATTCTGGCCGTGAACCGATATAACGCTAAGACAAAGCGCCAGGGATGGCGCGGCAACTCGCAAAACAGAAGTTAATAATTTCATTTTTGGTGTCTCCATCTTGTTTTACCTGATGCGTAGTTCATGCAGTTGGTTGTTCCTGGCTTGGAGGTGCAGGTGATGCAAACGCCTCATTCCATATCACGAGATTTCTCTCGATCGAAAAGCGAAGACGACTAGGCCGCGAGTTCCAAAAATAAACAAGTGACCATAATCCAAGACCGACCGGGATGAGAGTAAGAGCCTGTGTCCACGACCAGGTTCCTTGTTTGAACAGCACAATATCTTGTTTGAACAGCACGATACTTGTCAAGACCGCGAATGTCATCAGAGCAACATGGAAGAGATAGACTGCTGGGTAGTACATTAGGGCATCTGGGACGATTGTTTTATCGCTCTCGAGCTTTTTGTCAACGATCTTAGTGGCTTCTCGTTTACCTTTACTCCCAAGCCACGTCCTATATTTTCGAAGACTCGTCTCCCACCCTATCCAAGGCAAGCTACCCGATGGTTCAAGTATGAGTTGGATATATGCAACGATGCGAGACGCACTCTGCAACCGATTAACGGTAAACCAAAGATTGAAGAGCGTTACAAACGAAATAGCTATAGGCAACGCAACTTGTTGAGGTTTACCTAAGACCTGTAAACCGATAGCTGCAAGTGCAGTGATGGCTAATGGGCGTTCAAAAACATACCGCTTCGCTTCAAGAAGTTCGTTTCGAAGTGTGTTGTATTCCTGTGTAAGTTCGACCCGTGAATTCTCAGTCATACTCATCCTTTCATTAGTCCAGGTTTGTGCGATAGATTTCGATTTGGAGAAATAGCCGGATACATCCTTACCCCTTGGCGAACATCTGCTTCATGCCGCGCAGCGCCTGTCGCGTTCGCTCTTCATTCTCGATCAGCGAAAAGCGCACGTGCCCGTCGCCGTAATCGCCAAAGCCAATCCCCGGCGAAACCGCCGTCTTGGACTCGGTCAGCAGCAGCTTGGAAAACTCCAGTGACTTCAAATGCCGGAACTGCTCTGGTATCTGCGCCCAGACAAACATCGTCGCCTTGGGCAGCGCCACCGGCCAGCCGAGCTTGTTCAGCCCCTCCACCAGCACGTCGCGCCGCTTGCGGTAGTTCTCGCAGATCGCATGCACGCACTCCTGCGGCCCTTCCAGCGCGGCAATCGACGCCACTTGAATCGGCGTGAATGTTCCATAGTCGAAGTAACTCTTCAGCCGCGCCAGCGCGGCCACCAGCTTCGGATTGCCCACCATGAAGCCCACCCGCCAGCCCGGCATATTGTAGCTTTTACTCAGTGTAAAGAACTCCACCGCCACATCCTTGGCCCCCGGAACCTCCAGCACGCTGGGCGGCTTGTAGCCGTCAAAGGCCAGGTCGGCGTAGGCCAGATCATGAATCAGATGAAAGCCATACTCCCGCGCCAACTCCACCAGCCGCGCCAGAAAGGGCAGGTCTACGCACTCGGTCGTCGGGTTCGACGGAAAATTGACGATCAGCGCCTTGGGCCGCGGCACCATGCGTGGAATCAGATCCTCAAGCTGCGCCAGAAACTGCTCGCGGTCGTGGATCGGCACGCTCACCACGTGCGCCCCGGCAATCACCGGGCCATAAATGTGGATCGGGTAGCTGGGATTCGGCACCAGCACCGTGTCGCGCGAGTCCAGAATTGCCAGGCAGAGGTGCGCAATCCCCTCTTTGGAGCCGATGGTGACAATGGCCTCCGTCTCTGGGTCCAGATCGACGTCGTAGCGCGTCTTGTACCAGTTGCAAATCGCCTTGCGCAGCCGCGGAATGCCGCGCGAGACCGAATAGCGGTGGGTGACGGGCTTCAGCACCGACTCCACCAGCTTGTCCACGATGTGTTTGGGCGTGGCCCCATCCGGGTTGCCCATGCCGAAGTCGATAATGTCCACGCCCCGGCGGCGAGCCGAGGCCTTCATCTCCCCGGTAATGTTGAAGACGTAAGGCGGCAGGCGTTGAATGCGGCTGAATTCTTCCATCAATCAAGTTTAAGGCAAAAGGGGCGGGGTGTGCAGGGCGGGGAGCGGTACTTGTGGGTCATCCTCTGATCTTGTTCTTGAAGTTACATGGTATGTTGGGTCCCAAAATGTTTGGTTCGTCTCATTCAATGGTCCCGTTTGCATGGTATGATCAATGCCATCTATGACAACTCGTGTAAGTCGTCTTCCTTCCAGAAAATGGTCGATCGCCGCTTTGGGTTCGGCTGGGATGGCCTTGGTCATTGTTTCGTACCTGCTCGCGATTTTTCTTGGATTCGCTTGTCTTGCTTTGCCGGTTGTCCTGCTCGGATACCTGCCGATTGGCGGTCCTGCAAATTTTTTGGTCTACCGCATGCTCTTTTCAGTTTTCGGTATTGCAACGGGGCTGACTATTTTTTGGTCGCTTGTACCGCCGAACGATCAGCACCAGGTCAATGGCGTGCGCATCGACCTCAATCAAGAAATGTCACTTGCGAAGGAGATTAAGGCCATTGCGACCGAATTGCGTGAGCCAATGCCAACGGAAGTGTATCTGATCGGCGACGCGAATGCCTTCGTCCGCGAAGAGGACGAGGCGAAGGGATTTGGTCGGCGCAGAATTCTTGCGCTCGGTTTGCCGCTTCTTCAAATGCTGACGATATCTCAGTTTCGAGCGGTATTGGCGCATGAATTCGCTCATTACTACGCCGGCGATACGCGCCTAGGGCCGTGGGTCTATGAAGCTCGCGTCAGCTTGTCGCGTCTTTATCAGAATCTGGGCAAGCACTCCCAAGTGATGCCCTATCTGAGGCGGTGGTGGATCATGGCTATCGCGTATAAGTTTTTGATGAATGGACTGAAGATGTATTGGATGATTTTTATGCGCATCACGCAGGCGATTTCACGCCGCCAGGAAATCCGTTCCGATGAACTGGCTTGTTACATCGCCGGCTCTCAGGCTCTCATCGATGGGTTTGAGGGCATTGCAAAATGTAGCGCGGGATTGAACGCATATTGGAACTCCTTTGTTCTGCCCGTCGCCATGGGAGGGTACCAACCAGATCTGACAAATGGTTTTCAGCAGTTCATGCATGTGCCGCACGTTGTCAAAGCGACATCAGAGTATCTCGCCCACCAGGCATCTGTTACGAAGCAATCCCCTTTCGATTCTCATCCACCACTCAATCTGCGCATCGATCAGGCGCGGCGCCTTAACCTACCTGCTCCCCAAATCTCAGCCATAGAAGACGCAGAATTGCCGATGATTTCGCTACTCATTGAGGACGTCAAATCACTCGAAGCCAGCCTTCTGACGAAGATTCTACCTACACATGACGTTGCAGATTTGAAACCCTTGAATTGGGAGACGGCCGGAACAGATATTTACATTCCCGAATGGCGCAAAAGTGTGGCGAACTACATTCCTTTTCTCTCGACAAAAAAGCTGGGTGATCTTCCATTTCTTGTTCTAGATCCGCAATCTATCACTGCTTTGGTTCCCCATCCATACACAGGCAGTCTCCATCGATCGCAGCGCCTTGCAATTGCCTACGAAATTCTGCTCAGCGCGTTTGCGCTTTGCTTGCTTGCGAACGGCTGGAATTTGGTCACAAGGCCCGGTTATTTGGCTCTCGAAAATGGACCATTTACAGTTGATCCACCTCAAGTCATCGGAGATCTGAAGAGCGGCACACTTTCCGTGGTGGCGTGGAGAAGCTTCCGTGCAGAGCGCTCTATCGGCGACTGGCCGCTGTTCGATCCTATCGCTGCGCTTCCACCCTCGTAATCGCTCAGGGATTAAAGCCTGTGTCATACTGAGAGCAATTAATCAAGAAAGAAGGCTAAGTATATGGTTTCGTCAATTCAACAACCAATCTCTCTACGCACCGATGATTCCGTTCCCGTCGACTATGAGATTGCGCAACTGATCCAGGAATTGCAGGCAGGCCGCTTCGAAGGGCTTCGCGAATTTCTTTCGAGAACTCGGGCAAGTGGCGATTGGCAGGATCGTATCCATGTCCTCGTGCGGGTTGCCCCTAAAGTTTCCATTGATGCGTTGGACGCAGCCTGCGCCGTCGAGCCTACAGTTGCCGATTTACTCGTGACACGATGCGCCTATTATGCAGAACTCGCTGGGGCGATGCGCGGCACCGGAACTGCCGACCAAGTCGGTAGCGCACGCTTTCAGAATGCTGCTGACTGTGTCAGAGCTGCGCTGAGCGATATGTCGAAAAGCGCGCAGCTCGACAGCCAGGACCCTACCGTCTACACGCTGATTCTCAAGCCGCTGACGATCTTCTCCCAGGCTGATCTCCAGAAGCAAGCCTTTGCAAAAGCCGTTGCAATCGCTCCAGACCTCGTTCCCGCGCACTTTGCACTTATCTCCGCGCTTTCTAAGCGATGGGGCGGAAGTCACGAAGCCTCGCTCTCTTTCGCGCGCAAGGCAATGACCAAGACAAAACCCGGAAGTGATATGGCTGCCTGCCTTTTCTGGGCGCACACGCTGGTCCGGACTCATTTTCTACATTTCGACAAAGACATACAAGCTGTTAGACGTTACGGATTGAAACCTGATGTAGTCAACGAACTCAATGCGGCCCTCGACAACTGGCTTGTGCCATCGTTTGTAGCACGCCGGTCAAGCATTCCGTTTCTTCATCGAGCTTCGGAGTGGTACCGTGCGTCGATGGATGAAGACCGCTTGAAGCGAGTGATTGCCTTCACAGGAGAAAAGTTAGATATGCTGCCTAGAGGTGGAACTCTGCCAAGGCAGACGAATAGCGCCTCGAAAGGCGGTGGTGGCTTGCTAGGTTGGATCTTCGGCGATAGGCGATGAGAATGCCGTTTGCCTGGACACTTACTTAAAGAAAAACCTTCTCCTGAGAGATGAAGGTCCCGGTCTTAGAATCTGGGAATCCACAAAGCAGGTACCGATCCCAATTTATACTAGTAGACAACATGACCACCTTCCTGCCCGTAGACGAACAGCTTGACCTGCTCCAGAAGGGCGCGGCGGAGATTATCCGCGTCAGCGACCTGCGCGAGCGCCTTGAAGAGAGCCGCAAAACCTCGCGCCCGCTGCGCATCAAAGTTGGCTTCGACCCCACATCTCCCGACCTGCATCTGGGCCACACCGTGCTGATGCGCAAACTGCGCCACTTCCAGCAGCTCGGCCACGCGGTCATCTTCTTGTCGGCGACTACACCTCGCTGATCGGCGACCCCACCGGCCGCAACGTCACCCGCAAGCCACTCACCCGCGAGCAGATCAATGAGAACGCCAAGACCTACACCGAGCAGGCCTTCAAAATCCTTGACCGCGCCGTCACCGAAATCCGCTACAACTCCGAGTGGCTCGGCAAGCTTGGCTACGAAGACATCGTGCGGCTGGCCGCGCGCTTTACTGTTTCTCAAATGTTGGAGCGCGACGACTTCCACAAGCGCTTCCAGGCCGAGCAGCCGATCAGCCTTCACGAGTTTCTTTACCCCGTTATGCAAGGTTACGACTCGGTCGCCCTCCAATGCGACGTTGAGTTGGGCGGGACTGACCAAAAATTCAACCTGCTCTGCGGGCGCGAACTCCAGCGCCAATACGGCCAGAAGCCGCAGATCGTCCTGATGACGCCCATCCTGGAAGGCTTGGACGGCGTACAAAAGATGTCCAAGTCGCTGGGTAACGCCATCGGCATCAACGAGCCGCCCGCCGAGATGTACGGCAAGCTGATGAGCATCAACGATGAACTGATGTGGAAGTATTTTCTCTTCCTCACCGACCTGCGCGGTTCCGAGGTGGAAGCTCTCAAGGCCGAGGTCGCTGCCGGCAAGTTGCATCCCATGGCCGCCAAAAAGCGCCTCGCCCGTTCCATCACTGCGGACTTCCACGGCGAAGAGGCCGCGCTGGCCGCCGATGAGAACTGGGCGAAAATGTTCCAGCAAAAAGAAACCGCCGAAGATATCGAAGAGGTTTCAATCACTTTTGCAGACGTAGCCGGACAAGAGCCAAATCAAATCCGCCTGCCCAAGCTGCTGGTAGCGCTGAGCCTAGCCGCCAGCAACGCCGAAGCCAACCGCAAGATCGCCGAAAAGGCCGTCAAGCTCGACGGCGAAAGCGCCGCAGCCGCTCTCATCTCCGTCCCAACCTTGCCCGCCCGCATCGTCGTACGCCTCGGCAAGCGGGCTAAGGTTGCAATGATTGCGTAGGAACCTGATTTCCTAGGTTCCCGATCGAGACATGGTGTATCGGCATCAGCTTCTGCTTCAACTTCTCCGGTTTGCGGCCAAATCGAGAATCGGCTGATAAATCCTTTGAATCCACGGAAATTACAAAACCATCCATAGCCTACGGAGAAATTTTTCCCCTCTGCGGACCCCCTCCGGCAAAGAATGGACGGGGCCTGCTCCAATCTCCGAACTGACATTGATTCAAGGAGAACATGATGAAGATTGCTGCGACGATTGCGCGCTATCTGCTGGGCCTGATGTTCACAGTCTTCGGGCTCAACGATTTTCTGAGTTTCATCCCCATGGGGCCGATGCCGCCCGGACCGGCCGGGGACTTTGCCCGTGTGATGTTCGCGACCCACTATTTCTACTTCGTGGGCGGGGTAATGGTTGTGTCGGGGGTTCTGTTTCTAGTGGGCCGCTTTATACCCCTGGCGCTGGTGCTGCTCGGCCCGGTGCTGGTGAACATCCTGATCTTCCACATCGTAATGGCACCGCGGAACATCGGGATGGGATTGTTTGCGACACTTCTATGGCTGCTGGTTTTCTATCAGGTTCGCTCCGCCTTTACCGGCCTATTTCAAGCAAAGGTTCAGGGCTAGGCGCGATTAGTGGCAGTCGTGGAGTTGACGGAAAAAAGCGAAGAGAAAGAAAACGCACCCCCGGGGGGAAGGCTTTTGGTGGGGGATTTTACCGGGAACGCGGCTTTCTCTCTTCTCCTTCCTGTTCATTTCTCTCTCCTTCTCTTCCCTAGTTTGCACGAACGGATCATAATTTTCTGCAAGATCACGGAAGAAAAAGATCGCGGGTAGAGGTTCGTGGTTCCCGCCCTTCCACAAACAACGTGGAAGGGTGGGGCACCCACTTTTGCAGGATGGTAAAGGTTTCAAAAATCTAGGGTGCGTCAACCGCCGAACTTTTCAACTCACCGCTTTCTTTACGAGCGCGCCAATCCTTACTTCGTTGTCGTCGGTCAACTCCTTGAGCGCATAGGCGACGGGCCACAGAGTTCCTTCGTCGAGGGAAGCTTTGTCGCTGAAGCCGAGCGTCGCGTATCTCGTCTTGAATTTATGCGAACTTTGAAAGAAGCAAACGACATTTCCGTCTTTGGCGTACGCGGGCATTCCGTACCAGGTCCTCGGTGAAAGGGTTGGCGCGTTGGATTTGATGATGGCATGGAGGCGTTCGGCCAGGGCGCGATCCCGTTCCGGCATCTCAGCAATCGTTGCAAGCACGTCCTCTTCCCCATCCATCTTTTTCGCGCGCGGATCGCGGCGCTCTTCCGACTTTAGTTCTTCGGCGCGCTCCTTCATTGCGCTGCGTTCCTCGTCCGTGAATCCCTTGACCGCCTTGTTGGGCGCGGTGGCGCTGCTGGCAGACTTCAGTGTCTTCTTTTTCGGACTCATACAGCCTCCTTCTCTACAATCTGATGCAGCGCAAACGAATAGCAGCCCCAAAATTTTACATCTCAAGCGTTTCAGCCTCTCAAAGCAAAGGCACATGCCGGCCACCCGCTCATCGCGAAAAAAACGCGATGAACGGGGCACAGCTTCTTATGGCTCAAGATGATTCTTCAGGGCTGATGAGCGGGCCACTTGCCCACCCGCCGGATAGGGAGAAGTGTTTTTTACTTGACATCCCCTTTTATAGAACCCGCCCAGATTAAAGCAAGTGCGCCAGTTCGTCGACCGACATTTCCACGTCGCGCAGGATGGCTCGCAGCAGTCCGGGACCAATGGTCTCACCGGAATGGACGGGAACGGCAGTGACTCTGCCGTCTGGATGTTTGAGGAAGTGATGGCTTCCGCGGGTTCGCTCCACCGTAAAACCCACGCATTCGAGGGCGCGGACCAGTTCTCTTCCTGTGATCCGTGGAAGGCGTGTCATACGGTGACTTGCTGAATGCCGACAAGTTCCAGCGCTCCGGGCAGGTCTTTTTCCTCTTCAATGCACAGGGCGATGACTTCGCGTACGCGCTTCATCAGAGTATCGAGGCTTTTCGCCTGCGTATGGCAGCCGCGAAGGGCTGGAACCGTGGCAACCAGATAGCCCTCTTCGTCTTGCTCAATCAGGACGGTGAATGTTCTTTTGGGCCTCAAGCACAACCTCGCGCCTTCACTATACCACAATCCGTGCAGGAGATCGTGGATTCGCTGCCAGCAGATCGGTTCCACCTCCCCGGTCCCCAAATGCGAAGGACCGGGGGCACCCTCAACTTGATAAAACGACGTATGAAACCGGGGCCACCCGCCATCTGGCTCTGATCGTCCGTCAGCCGATTCAGCGCGCAAGTGTCCAGGTAAATTCGTGGAGTTTGTGCCATTTCTGGTTCATAGTACCGCATATGCCCCATTTTCGTCTGGATTTTCCTCGGATCGCTAACACGCCGATCTGAAAAACACGAAGGATGAGTTTTGTGGATTCCCAGGTCCCAAACGCGAGACCTGGGGCACCCAATCATTTTGGGATGGTCGGAGATGGGCCACCCGCCCAACCACCGTCCTATTGTTGGTGTACCAGGAAAAACCCGGCCCAGGAAAGCTTTCCTCCTTCAAGGACCGGGACACCATTTTCTTGTTTGCCATCGTTCCGCCATTCCCTGTCCGTGTCAATTGTTGCGGTCAGTTGGCCTTCTTTAAACACTTCACCGACCGTGGCAGCATGAGCCCAGAATGCAGGGCCGCAATTGGGGCAGGAGATGGTGGCGCCGTCAGATGTGAGCACTGCAGGCGCTGACGTCAACTCGGCGATGCGAACTACGGTTCCGCTTGTGATCCAACCGGATTGCGGATCAGGCGTTTCGGACAGAGCACCGCCTAAAAGCCGCAGTAACTTGCGTTCTATAGCCGGATCATGGCTGCTGCCATCCGGTGAACCGGTGAAATGCGCAAAGAAGTCTTTGACCTCGCTTATTGTGGCAAACCGCCAGCCAGAAAACTCCCTCTCCTGCAACATGCGAATAGTCAGACTCTGCTTATTAACGATTGTCCCTGAATCAGACGTGATCGAAGGCCGAAGCCACTCCAATCCGCTCACGTAATCCAGCAACGCGGTTTGCGGACCAAAGGCGGTATCAACCAAGCTGAAATGTTCTCTCCACGCGGTGTACTCGGGAAATTGCGGCACATTGGAAGGGGGCGCATTGCCCAAAACGGTGACAGTGAGAGCGTTCGAAGTGACTGTGACAAATGGCTGCTCAGGATGAACGGGGAGCTGGCTAGAGCACTCGGACGCACGGGAATGGTAGGGGCTCCAGGTAACAGATAGCTGATAGGTGCCTGGGCGTATGGGAAGCAATCCAAAACGGTGCAGTGAGCGGTCCAAAGGAACCACTTTACCCACTTCGAGCGGCTTTGGGCAAACGCTGGGTCCGCTACTGCCAAATGAAGGTTCGTATATATTAGTACGGCGGTCGCTGTTCTCAATCGGGCCATCTGCGTCAAGTATCGTCAGATGGAAACTGCCAGCAATGGTTTGAAAAAATGCCCCGACGCGAACAAAAGGTTCTCCATATACTGGCTCTTTTGTATCGACCACCTGCACTGCAATGTGCGCCACGATATCTTCGCCCAACTGAAACTCAAATTTATCCAACGTGAGGTTGACACGCACACCCTGTTGTGTGGAACCCCACTTGCGAGCGGTCGAGAATTCACTAGCGATTCGGGCAGGCGCTTGTCCGTGGGCGCTTTCTGCTGCTGAGATCATCGCTAACAAAATCAAGAGATGACATAACTTTGAACAATGGTTAGTATTTTGCTTCACAGTCTTCTTCCCTATGCACCAATTTTCGTTCAAGCTGCATTGTGTTAGTCCACGGGACGAGTTGTTATCGAAGAGTATCAGCAGGCCTGCCTCAAACTACGCATAAGCGGGTTCTTTATCGAGAGAACGCGCTACAAACGCCATGAGGCTGTCGATCTGTTCGCGGGTCACCGGGAACTCTTCGATCACATCTTCAATGCTCATTCCGGCTTCGAGGTTTTCAAAGAGAACCTTGACCGGTGTTCGAGTTCCTCGCAGCACCCAAGCGCCGCTGACCTTGCCGGGAATGCTCTCCACGGCGTCGCACTGAGACCAATCAAGAGTGGCTGTCGCCATCGTCGCCTCCTTTCCTTTATCGTAACCCCATTCCTTGTTTTGCTTCATCGATTCCGCAAAGAAACAAGCGTGGACCAGGAGGTCCACACTACAGCCGGCCAGGAGGCTGGCGCTACATTCTTGCTATTACCCATTCTTGCGGTCACGGCACTAGGAATTTACGCGCCCAGCGCGAAGCTGCGGCCAGCTTCCAGCAGCCGCACGACCGACTCCTTGGAGCAGGACTCGGTGTAGATGCGCAGGAGAGGCTCGGTGCCAGAGGCGCGCAGGAGGAGCCAGGTCTCGGCGGCGTTGGGCTTGGTCTTGGCTTCGTGGTTGTCGAGGTAAAACTTGACGCCGTCCAGCGTCTCCTGGCGCAGGATCGGCATTCCGGCAAAGGCTGGGTCACCTGTCGGCAACGCCTTGGCCCGCGCGATTGCGCCGTTCTTGATCTCGTCGGAGATGTGCAGGTCGATGCGCCCATACTGATGCTCGCCGTACTCGGCTTGCAGATCCGCAACCAGTTGCCCCAGCGTCTTGCCCTCTTCGGCCATTACGTTGGCCAGCAGCAGCGAGTTCAGCAGGCCGTCGCGCTCCGGCAGGTGGCGCTGGAAGCCGATGCCGCCCGACTCCTCGCCGCCCATCACGATCTCCCGCTCCAGCATATAGTCGCAGACAAACTTGAAGCCGATGCCGTGCTCGATCAGTTCGCGCCCGTGCTTTTTGCAGATGCGGTCCAGCATTTTGGTGGTGTTGAAGGCGCGCGTGACGGCTCCCGGCCAGTCGTTGTGGCGCTTGAGAACCCAACTGAGCAGGACGGAATAAATCTTGTGCGGATCGACGAAGTTTCCATGCTCATCGACAGCGCCGATGCGGTCCGCGTCGCCGTCGGTGCAGAGTCCGGCCTGACAGCCGTTGGCGACAACCGCCTCGGCAAGCGCGCGGATATGCGGCTCAATCGGTTCGGGATTGATGCCGGGAAAGAGCGGGTCGGGATTGGAGCGAATCTGTACGTGAGCCACGCCGAGGCGCGCGAAGATGTCGGCGATGATGGTGCCGCCCGCGCCATACATGGCGTCCAGGCCGAAGTTTATGCCGGAGTTCTTCAGCGCGTCCAGGCTGGTGAAGCTCTCGATGGCCGTCAAATACGGCGGGATAAAATCAACTTCCGTAATGGCCGCGGGCGTGGCCGCGAGCGGGACAGTCTGGCCGAGGCGCGACTCGATGTCGGAGATCATGGAAGGCTTGCCGGAGCCGCCGTACCAGCCTTTGTACTTGACGCCATTCCACTGGGCGGGATTGTGCGAGCTGGTAATCATGATGCCCCCAGCCATGCCGCGCTTGACCACGGCGAAGCTCAACGCCGGCGTGGGCGTAATGCGGTCGGCCAGCAGCACGGGAATGCCGGTGGCGGCGACAACCTCAGCGCAGGTGCGCGCGAAGCGCTTCGAACCGAAACGGGTGTCGTAGCCGATGGCGATGCCCTTGGACGGCTCTTCCTTGGCGTGTACGTAGGCGGCGATGGCCTCGGCGGCAATGCGCACATTGGCGAAGGTGTAGTCGTCGGCGATGACCGCGCGCCAGCCGTCGGTGCCGAATTTGATCTGCGTTTGAGCCATGGTTGGTTTCTTGCTCCCTGTTCTCTAGGGTAAAGGACGGCAACGGTCATGGTCTTTTCGCTCCTGCTCTTCCGTTTCCAGGGATCGCATTTTTCCCAATGCTTCCAGTTTTCCCATTCTTTTTCATCACTTCGTCAACCCAATGAATGAAGAGCGAATATACTTTCTTTCAAGCCAGAGCGCGGCCGCTCCGGCGCGGGAGGACTAGATGATTCGAGTGGGTTTGGTTGGCTTCGGCATGGCGGGGCGGGTCTTTCATGCGCCGCTGATCTCCTCGGTCGATGGCCTGGAGTTGGCCGCCGTGGTCGAGCGCCATACGGACCAGGCCGCTGAACGCTATCCTGGCGTCACTACTCACCGATCACTGGAGGCGATGCTGGAAGACGCTTCGCTTGGCCTTTTTGTCGTCGCCACGCCCAGCGGAAGCCACTTCGAGGTGGCGCGGCAGTTGCTGCAAGCCGGTAAAAATGTTGTGGTGGACAAGCCGCTGGCCGTCCGCTCGGCGGAGATTGCCGAGTTGATGAAGCTGGCCGCGGCGCGGGGCGTGCTGCTCGCGCCCTTTCAGAATCGCCGCTGGGATGGGGACTTTCTGACGGTGCAGAAACTGCTGCGAGAGGGATCGCTGGGCCGCCTGGTTCATCTGGAGTCCACCTTTGATCGCTGGTCGCCGGGAGCCGCACGCCGTCCCTGGAAGGATGATCCGGCGCAGGGTGGGCTCCTGCTGGACCTGGGAACGCACATCGCCGATCAGGCGCTCACGCTCCTTGGCAAGCCGCTGGCCATCAGCGCCGAGGTCCTGCGCGAGCGCGACGGCGAAGGCTCCAACGACGCCTTCGCGCTGCGCCTGCGCTATGAGGGGATGTGGGTGACTCTGGGCGCGACCTGCCTCTCGTCGCTGCAACGGCCGCGCTTTCATCTGCGCGGAACCAAGGGCAATTATTGGAAGCACGGCGAAGACCCGCAGGAGGCCGCGCTGAACAAGATCGCACGCATCGAGAGTTCAGCCTGGGGCCAGGAAGCGGCCGACCGTTGGGGGTTGCTCAAAGTGGACATCGACGGCGGTAAGGTCACCCGCCCAGTTCCGCCGGTTCCCGGCGACTACCGGCTCTACTACGCGGGCATACGGGATGCGCTTCTAGGCAAAGCGGCACCGCCAGTGACGGCGCTAGAGGCATGGCGAACTGCAAGGCTGTTGGAGTGGGCTGAAGAAAGTACCAACCAGCGCCGGGAGATTGCCTGCGATTGGAACGAGGAGCCAACGTAAGGCTCCTGCACTTACCGGATTGCGAAAATGCTCGATGCCCTACGCTTACTGCCCCAAAACCTTTTGCGCCACAGTTTCTTCATCCACGTCGGACTTTATGATCTTGTTGTGCAGGCAATAGAGGGCCAGTTCGAGACGGTCGCTGACGCCTAGCTTGTCGTAGATCTTGCGCAGATAGTTCTTGATCACCTGCTCGGTGGTTCCCAACTGGTAGGCGATTTCCTTGTTGCGCTTGCCCTGAGTGATGCATGTGATGATGGCCATCTCCTTGGGCGAAAGCTTGGGCTGGACGCGCGGGTTGACGAGCGCGCTGGCCTGGGCGCGATAGGCCTCGATCACCCAGCTGACCGACTGATTATCGATCCAGGTTTCGCCGGCCGCAATCCGCCGCACGCACCGGACGAGCAGATCGGGCGAGATCGAGCGGCTGACGATGCCCCGCACCCCGCGCCGGTAGAGTTCGACGGTTTGATTCTCGTTGGCGGCCACCGCCTGCACAATCAGCTTCACTTCGGGGGCTAGGCGCAGCAATTCCGGGATCACGTTGTTCGTGCCGGTCAACAGACTTCCCTCAAGTAAAACAATATCAGTGGGATAGCGCTGAATGGCGGCGCGCAGATTCTCCAGCGAGTCGGCCTGAGCCACCACGCGCAGATCATCCTCCAGCGCGAAGACCTTGCGTATGCCGACGCGGTAAATGGCCTGTGAATCGGCGAGAATCACACGGATGGTTCCTGGTTTGACCGGAACGTCCAGAGTTTCAACTTCAGTTGTTTCGTCCAAAAAGTCCATAAAAAGTTTTGCCAGACCTGCTCCGGCTGTCACTGCTCGGCGAATTGGTAATCGTCAATTGTTGCGGCAGCCTGATAGTTACTTTGGTTCTTCTGGCAGCGTACCACACGCCCCTGACAATGAACCAGTACATCGTGTGGTGTACCCAAAATAGCACTGGGCATCCGTAGGGAAAAACGGATCTCAAGCCCAGTTTGAACCGGGCTGTCGAGCTCAAAAACCACGCCGCTGGCCGAGACATCGCGCGTAATGGCCGCAATCTCTCCTTGTCCAGAGGATAAAACCACAGGCAGCGCAAGCGGAAAACGCACTGCGCAACGCACCTCCTGCCGCGAAACGACCGGGCGGGAACGTGCAGTTGAAAGCGGTACTGCGGGTCTCACTGCATCCATAAATGGCATCCAGACTCCATAAGGAGCCATATTCACTCTACCGGAGTTTTCCCGTAAGGCCCATGGCACCAAAGTTTCCAAGATAGTAATGTGTTCAATAGAGGAGCATTTTGCAGATGAATTTCCCGCTAATTTTGTCAATGAGCGTGAGATGAAACGCGCTGTTAAAGGACACAACTGGTAGGTCAAAGCTTCAGACCAGATTGCCGTAAGTGCCAAAAAAGAACTTTGGGGTTTGGCCTCTGCAATTTTCTTTTCGAACCTCTTTCGCAACGACCGGCCTTTTTCCACTGCCTGTCGAGCCCTTGCAAAAATATCTTCAAATGCTTTGATTTGGCCATAGGCTGCTAAGATCGAAAACAGCCACGAAATGCACCCATGACGCCATCAAGCTCCAATGCCGCACTCCCTTCCGCGGAGGTCGCGCCCCTGACCATGCCCTATCAGCGCCCAAGCTGGCTGCCGACGTATCTGCCAGAACTCGACGGCCTGCGCGGCCTGGCGATTCTGGGCGTGGTGATCTATCACTGTGACTACAAGCAACTGGAAACCACTCGCCTGCATGGCGCGGTGCAGTGGGGATGGGCGGGCGTCATTCTCTTCTTTGTTCTCTCCGGCTTCCTGATTACCGCGAATCTGCTTGCAGCGCGCCAAAAGCCCCGCTACTTCCATAACTTTCATGCACGTCGGGCGCTGCGCATCTGGCCCGTCTACCTGCTCACATTGGCCATTGTTTACGCCAAGTCCGATTGGTTCGTCGGCCCGTATCCGCTGGAGGCGATCCGCTCCGCGCCCTGGTGGGCCTACCTGCTCTTTCTGCAGAATCTCTTTCATCTCTCGCTGCCCCCGGCGCTGGTGCCCACCTGGGCGCTGGCCATGGAGGAGCAGTATTACTTCTTCTGGGCGCCCTCGGTGCGCTGGCTGCGCCGGCCGTGGATGCTGGCGGCGCTGCTGACTGCCGCATTCCTTTGCTCGCCGTTTCTGCGCCACTTGAACCCGCACTGGCTTTGGGGGCTTCCTTCGCACACCCTCATCAAGCTCGACGGCATCGCTCTGGGTAGTCTGTTGGCGCTAGGGCTATATACGCTCCGGCTCAGCCGCCGCGTTTGGCTCTGGATAGGCCTGGGCGCATTTGTGCTGGGTATCGGCCTCGCGGCCACCTTGGCCGGAGGCACCTCACTGCTGGATACGGCGTTGGCCCTGGGCTTTACCGGAGCCGTGCTGGCTGCCATGGCCTCCACTGGCGCACGCAACCCGGTCAGCGTCGCGCTGCGCCGAGGACCGCTGCCTTTCTATGGCCGCATCAGCTACGGCCTCTACCTGACGCACATCATCGTCTTCGTCTACTTCGGCTGGTTTGACCACAGCATGGCCCTTTACGGCGCAACCGGAGTTTTCGCCGTCGTTGTCGTGCGCATGGCCGCCACAACCGCATTCGCCGCCGCGCTCTGGTACAGCTTTGAATCCCAAATCCTCAAACTCAAACGCTACTTCTAATAATCTGTGGTGAAATCAGGCTATGAAAGGGCACAACTTGAGCTAAGTCAAAGGGTGCGATCAATGAATAAATTGGTGCGGGCTTTAGACTTTCAAGGCACTTATTTCAATCACGCAGGAACACGCTCAGCAGCGATTTATGAATCCGGATTCGGCCGTCATATTCGATGAATCCTAGCTTGCGAAATCGGTTCAAGAAAGCATTGACGCGAGGCCGCGTACTGCCAATCATGCTTGCAAGAGCTTCCTGGGAGATCGGCTGAATCAGCGCATTTTCTTCCCCCGGCTGGCTATACTCCGCCAACAGCAGAAGCACGCGGGCCAGCCGTTTTTCCGCTCGATTGAAAAGTTGATCGACCAGATCCGCCTGAGTTTTCAAATTGCAGTCCAGAAGAAACGATGAGAACAAGTTCGCAAATGCCGGTTCTTCGCGCATGACTCGAAGAAATTCTGGTCTCTCGATTCTGAGCGCGGCACAAGCGGTAACGGCCATGGCCGTTGTCACGCGCAACCCCGGTTCCGCAGCCATCGCCTTTTCTCCAAAAAAGTTGTTCGATGACACAAGACGAATTGTGGCTTCTTTTCCTGCTGAAGAGAGGACCGAAATTTTAACGCGGCCCTTGTGCAGGTAGAAAACACTGTCAGCCGAATCCCCCTGAGAGAAGAAGACTTGCGAACTGTTCAACTGGACAATCTTGCGCCCAGGCCCAGCGTTCTTCAGGTAGGCATCAACATCAAACTTTGTTTTACTCTCGTTTGACATGGGCGGAGCCTTTTTCATGGTTTTCTGGTCAAGCAAAATTGGATTAAGAAGCGAGTCAATTCATTCGGACATTCGGCCATCCTTCCGCGCTGAGATCGAAAAGCGAGAGTAAAAAACGACTGTCTCAAAAGGAACACCATATGCCGGATACCTTGATTCAAAATGAAATCCATAATGCCGTTTCTCACTCGCGGGAGTTGCGGCAAAAGGGCGTGCCGGCAAGGTCTTTTCAATGAAGGAAAAGACGCGCCGGCCTTAACGACGGCATTTTTCTGAGCGGTTACGACCAGAACCAATGGGATGATCTGAAGTGTGTCCGTACACTGGGCAACAATAGCAGAGCGTGGAGAAATGGGTCAAGCCGCGTAGAAGATGCCGAAGGAGTAAAGCTTTGGGTCGAAGAAATCTGCTTCTCATTTCTGTCCTGCTTGCAGTTGCCTTGATTGCCGTTACGGGGTGCAAGAAAAAAGCGCATTCTCTTGTCCCTCCCACGGCAACTGCACCCGCGGCGGTCGCGCCTTTAGCGCCTACCGCGCAAATCACCGCCAATCCCACCACGATAACCGCAGGTGGTCAAGTTGCATTATCCTGGAAAACGACTGAGGCCGCCACGGTCTCTATCGACGGTCTGGGCGAAGTACCCCCCTCTGGCATGAAGACTGTAACTCCAACTCAATCCACCAATTACCATTTGGTAGCCAACGGCGCTGGAGGCTCGGCCGATGCAACGGTTCGCGTTACCGTAAACCCAGCCGCGCAAATTGCGGTGGCTCCTACCAGCGCCGTGAGTAGCGAAGATGAGTTTGTAGCGAATGTCCATGACATCTTTTTCGACTACGACAAATACGATGTCCGCGGTGACGCACAGGCTCCTTTGGCTCAGGATGCGAAGTATCTGTTGAGCCATCCAAATGAGAAGATCCTGATCGGCGGCTTCTGTGATGAACGTGGATCGAATGAGTACAACCTCGCGCTGGGAGAGAAACGAGCCAATTCCGCAAAGAATGTTCTTATTGGTGCAGGCGTGTCTGCCAGCCGCATCCGCGTCATCAGTTACGGCAAGGAAAAGCCTTTCTGCACTCAATCCACTGAGGCTTGCTGGCAAAAGAATCGCCGTGATGGATTTAGCCTGGACGAGAAGACAAATCAATAGAACCTGACACTTTCCACTTATCGACCGTTTCGGCGGTAAAAAAGGAATAGCCGGAATAGGATCGTGCATTTGCGGCAGATCAGTATCCATCACTGAACTGCCGCATTTTATCGGAGCAGCGGTTTCACACACCTGTCATGAACCTGCATCGTTTTAATGAAAGGGATGAGCGATTCAAGAGTAGAGGAACAATAGAAGAAGATAATCCATCATCTCCGAATCAGAGCCCTTCCTTTTTATTTTCAAATCATTGCAGAATAATCCAAAATTTCTTTTGGAATGGCCGTCCTTCTCGAAATCTTCACGTGCAAAACCAGGCCGCATATCGGAAAATAAAAAGAGACAGAGAAGAATTTCTTAACGATTGAGGGCAGTTTGACAGGCAACCAGATGGAAGCACTACAGTGGACCGCGCAGCAGTTCGAGCGCCAGGTTCTGGACGGCAAACCGCAGGTCGCGGTCTTTGACTGCGATGGAACGCTTTGGGGCGGCGACGCCGGAAACGGATTTATGGTCTGGTCGCTTGCCCAGGGGCTGGTCTCGCGCGAAACCACCGACTGGATCGACACGCGCTACCGCGGCTACTTGGCCGGGCAGGTGAGCGAAGTCGAGATCTGCGGTGAGATGGTGCAGATGTACGCGGGACTGCGCGACGAGGAGCTGCGCCGGGCCGCCGCGGACTATGTGCGCGAATTTGTCGAGCCGCGCATCTTCGCCGAGATGGCGCAACTGGTGGACCGGCTTAATCAAACGGGAGTTGCACTTTGGGCCGTCAGCTCCACCAACAAATGGGTGGTCGCCGAGGGCGTGCGCGGCTTTGGCATTCCCGAAGAGCGCATATTGGCTGCCGAGGCGCGCATCACGAACGGCCTCATCAGCGGTGAACTCGTGGACGTGCCCACCGGCGAGGGCAAGGCCGTGGCGTTGAAACGCGTGGGTCTCGCGCACCCAGATGCGGTCTTCGGCAATTCGGTCCATGACCTGGCGATGCTGGAGCTGGCGCGCCGCGCATACCCCGTGAATCCATCGCCTTCGCTGCTTGCTGCCGCGGCCCGGAACGGTTGGGGCTGCTTCCGTCCGGCCGCGGCTGAAGGCAATCAGTCAAGCGTCGCGGGCGAATAGTACTACAGTGCAAACCCGCAACCTATTGCAGCATTTACACTGGAAGCGTGGGTGAACGTCAACCACAATCCGATCCGCGGCCTGCCGGGCCTGCCCTGCGCTTTGTCTCCGCGGCGCTGATTGTGCGCGGGGACGAAATCCTGATCGGTCAACGTCGGCCCGATCAACCAATGGCTCTGCTGTGGGAGTTTCCCGGCGGCAAGATCGAAGCCGGGGAAAGCGCGGAAGAGGCGCTGGCGCGCGAACTGGACGAAGAGCTCGGCATTCGCGCGCGCATCGGCAAGCGCGTCACCCGCGTCCGCCACAACTACCGCCATGGCGGCGCCGTGGACTTGCAGTTCTTTGCCGTGCATGAGTTCGCCGGCGAGATCGTGAGCCGCATCTACAACCAGGTACGATGGGTCAAGCTGGAAGATCTGGCCGAGTATGAGTTCCTGGCCGCTGATCGGGGGCTGATTAAAGACCTCGCTGCGGGCAAGCTGCTGTGACCGATCCACTTCGCACCGGCTATTTGCTTGAATCGAATGGAAGCATCCACTGTCGGCAAGTTTTTCAGCCATAATCGAGGCTGGGAATGGTGACAAGTTCCTTAGGAATATGCATCTGTGGTAACGCCAGTATTGTTAAATTCTACTTCCATGCTTAAAGATCGTCGCAATTGATCCGATACGCAGAGTAAGTTTGTTGCAGTCACAGTGATTTCTGGATTAGGATTATTCAGATTGCGGGACGGGTATGCCTCCTTACCTGTTATAAATCATTCCGCTCACTGTATGCGTTAAACGTGGACAATGAAACCGCTTCATGTATGGATTTCGCAAGAACGGGCGGTTGCTCCGGATCGGTTTACACAATATGGCAACACGCAAACAGCGTTTTTTACTGAATTTGGCAGCCGTAATCTTTGCGACAGTTTGCGGAACTGTTGTCGGCTATCAATTGGCGCGCGCCATCGCCGTTCGTGTAACTGAAAGTAAGTTAGATCAGTACGCAAGCCGTCTGGTGGCAGACGGAGAGGCTTCTTCGGCCGAGTTGCGAACCGTTTTGGCCGCTGTGGGCGCCTCACGGCGCCGTGCCTGTTCAAGTAAGGAGACTGACTACTTCCGCGCATTGATCTTCGAGTCGGATTATCTGAAGGATGCGGGCCGGATGCACGACGGAAAAATTGAGTGCTCGGCGGCTCTGGGCAAGCCAGCGCAGCCTCGGGGACAATTCCAGCCGGATTTCATTCAACAGGACGGAACGGAGATCTATATAAACCTGGCTCCGTACCGGAATACTAATCTCACGGTCCTTGTCCTGCAATTGGGCGAATCGTACGTGGTATTCACTCCGTTTTCACGCATGCATCTGGAATCGTCTCCAATGCACTATGTCGAAACGGTGACCAATGCACCTAATCAGAAGTCTGGCCTTTTACTTGGAGAGCAAATCCAGACCGAGCCGGCAATCCTCAGCAGCGAAGGCCGCTACCGGAAGGGTGATACGCTTTACGTTACCCGATGCTCAATCCGCTTTTTCAACTGTGTCACTGCCTTTACCACACTGCCGGAGATCATTGCAGTGAATCGCGCCAGATTCAACGGATGTATTGCAACGTGCGCACTGTTGGGCGCAATGCTGGGTCTTACATCATCCCTTCTTTACCGGCGCAACAAGAGCATCGAGCAGAAGCTTCGCCGCGCCATTCGCCAAGACAAACTCTTCATGGTTTATCAGCCCATCGTCGATTTGCCCAGCGGATGCATTGTGGGAACGGAGGCGTTGGTTCGCTGGATCGACGAAGAAGGCGTCTCGGTTGGGCCGGATATCTTTGTGAAAATCGCCGAGCAATGTGGCTTTGTCGGAGAGATCACCAGGCTGGTCTTGCGCCACGTATTGCGCGACTTCGGCGAGACGCTACGGAAATATCCCGATTTTCGCCTCTGCATCAATGTTGCCGCCGCCGATCTCGCTGATCCTGAGTTTTTACCCCTGCTCGATCAATCCCTTTACAAAGCAGCGGTCGCCACCAGCAGTTTGGTCATCGAGATCACCGAAGGCTCCACGGCGCGTCACGAGATCGCCATTGAGACGATCCGCAGTCTTCACCAGCGCGGCCACTGCGTGCATATCGACGACTTCGGCACCGGCTACTCCAGTCTCGCCTATCTGCATGAACTCTCGGTCGACGCCATCAAGATCGACAAATCCTTTACGCAGGCCGTCGGCACGGATTCGGTGGTTGTGGCCATCCTGCCGCAGATTCTCGCCATGGCCGAGGCGCTGGAACTTAATGTGATCGTGGAAGGCGTTGAAACTCCTGTGCAGGCCAGTTACTTTGCAACCTTCGACCAACCCATACTCGTCCAGGGCTGGCTCTATGGACGCCCCGTCTCCGCGGAGAAATTTCAAAAAATGCTGGCCGCCGAAGAAAAACAGAAGTTGCCAGCTGCCAGCGCAGCTTGAGCGAATGCTGACGGATTGATCCAACCAAAGTTGTCGCGCTGTTAGAATGATGTCACGTGAACGGACTGTCTGCAACCGTCAAGATAACCTTTCCTTGCGCATGACCTTCTTCCAGATGGCGAATGGCTTGTGCCGTCTCGCTCAGCGGATAACGCCGGACGATGACCGGGACAACCTTCCCGTCTTCAAGAAGCTCTTTCAGCAGCAGTAGATCGTTCTTGTTCATCTTTGCAAGAAAGCCACAGACCTTTTTGCTGCTCACCGCTGAAAACATCAGCGAGAGCAAAAACTCCAGTAACATCGCACTTAGATTCGCTTTGCCTCCCGCCTTGACGCAGGTTCCGCCCGGGCGCAGCGCTCGACGGTACGCGAAGATCGAATGATAGGCATTTGCGCCGAAGATCAGATCGTAGCGCTGTCCGTTGCGCGTGAAATCCTCACGCGTGTAATCGATGACGTAGTCCGCTCCCAGAGACCGCGCCTGGTCCAAATTCCGCGTGCTGCACACGGCGGTGACTTCGGCTCCGAAGGCTTTTGCAATTTGAATCGCGAATGTTCCCACGCCGCCGGAGGCGCCATCGACGAGAACCTTCTGCCCTGGCTTGATCTTTCCCGTGTCGCGCAGCCCCTGTAGCGCGGTGATTGCAGCTATCGGCACGGCCGCCGCAGACTCGAAAGAAAGGCTGGCCGGCTTCAGCGCCAACGTATCTTCCTTGGCGTTGACATATTCGGCGAAGGCTCCGCGGCATCCTCCAAAAACCTCGTCTCCCGGCTTGAATTGCGTTACGTCTTTGCCAACCGCATCCACCACCCCGGCCACATCCACGCCCAGCCGGATCTCTTTCGGTTTGCGCAGCCCAAGCATCAGATGTATAGGCCACGGTTCTCCGCGCATGAAGTGCCAGTCAAGCGGATTGACGGAAGCCGCGCGGACTTTGATCAAGACCTCATTGTCCGCCGGCGCAGGCTTGGCAAGCTCCTTGAATTGCAAGACTTCTGGAGGCCCGTATCGTTCGTAGACAATCGCTTTCATAACTTTACCTTTCTGGCTGCGGCCGTTTTATGCCTTTGAATAACAGCCAAAAGCCTGTGGAGAGTTCCGCAACAAAAATGGGCAGCCATCCGAGTTGCAGCAGTTTGGATGGATTCGGAAGAATGAGGCCCACAAAGCCTGTAAGCGGCACAAGAAGTGATCCGAATAGTCCCAATGCCGCAAGAATTCGCGGAATTGCTTTTGCTTTGAAAAAGAGATAGAAAAAGAGAATGGACCCCGCGCCATACAGAATGGTGACGATGTTCATTGCCGCCGCTAGCAGGAACGAATGCAGATCCGCGAGAGCCTGCAACTGACTCGCATCCAGGATGCCGGAAGAATATGCGCCCATCTGTTGCTTCAGGAAGGCGTAATTGATCAGATCCAAGGCAGAGCCCGCGGCTGCGTAGACCAATTCAAATGCCAAAGCCAGCAGCGCCAAATTCCTGTCGATCATCCGGACAACTACGAAGAGGCTCACTGCCAAAAGAACGGCGCATAAATTGTTGAGCGATCCCAGAGCCAGTCCGAAGCGGAAAAGCAGTTCATTTCCCACGATGCGATGCGCGGTCTCCGCAATGTTTCCAGAAACTTCAAATCGGCTGTCGATCCATACCGACAGCAAATAGATTGCAATAAGGATGAGATACATGAAGCCCGCAAGCCGCGCGTACCTGATCTGTGTTCTTCCATCTTCAGCGATTGTCATCATCGTCTCCTTTTGGTTACGATCCGGTGCGTTCACGCTTCCAGCGTAACGCCGCCTGTTCCCTCCATCGCCGCGAATTTACGCCAAAGATCAGCAGCCACAGAATCAGCGAGCCTTCACCAAGCGCACCCGCTGGCATTACCACATGGGAGAAGAGATTGGCCGCGAGTTGGGGCGACATAAAAAACTGATAGGTCAAACCGGCGATGATCAAAAAACCGCCGATGATGCGGGGCATGAATTTTGCCCGGAGAATCAGAGAGCCGATCAGGATGCAGTAGCATCCGAAGAGCACCATCGAAATATCGGCGACAATCGTACTCAAATTGAGAGATAGAAGCGCCAGCGCCTGCAACTGCTCCGCTTTGAAGACGCTCAGGTACGGCGCGCCCCCCAGGATTGTCAACGGGGCGATGGTAAAGAAGCTGCCAAATGCTCCGACTGTGCAACCGGCCATGCTGAAAAATGCCGCCAATAAGGAGATGCTTCGATTCACAGGCTTCAACAGCTCATAGAGCATGAATGTTACCGCGATATACGTCACGGTCGCAATCAGGTTATAGGCGAAGGAAAGCTGCAATAAACTTCCGTTCGTCAAAATGTTATGCGCAGTGGCAGCGGCATCGTCTTTGACCAGAATCCGGCCGTGCACCAAGCCATCGGCCTTTGAGTAAACCGTTCCGTTGATCAGATAGAGGACTCCGGTAAGGCGCGCCCTCAAAGCCGGTGACGATTCTGCAATCCACTGCTTCAACCTGTTCGTGTTCATCATCGTTCCTCAGGCGGATTCACTGGTTTCATTCATTGAAGCATCGCCGCCGCACCAGCGCGCGCGCATCTCGTGGCGGAATTTCTCGCGATCCTCCGGCGTCGTCTTCTTCCATTTGTCGCCGGAGAAGCGATTCGGGCCACCGTTATCGTGCCCGCCGCAACCCCAGCGGCCGAAGAGAATCCGGCTCAGCAACACCAGGCCAAGCGCCTGCCAGAAGCTGATCGTGCGTACACCGAAGAGCATGGGCAGCAGCCAATTCCACAGATGCATGACGACTTCGCCGCCTACCCAGATGAAAAGCGCGAACGCCAGCGGGCCTGCCGCAAAAATCCACTTATTTCGTTTGACCCAATCGTTTCCCATACTGTCCTCATTTCCTCAAAAACTCATCATGAATCTTCTGCAATCGCGCGCGCAGATGCAGTACCGCATAACGCTTGCGCGCCAGAAGAGTGTTGACGTTCACGCCTGTCTCCGCTGATAGCTCCTTGAAGCTGCGCCCCTCAATTTCTTGGGCGACAAAGACTTCACGCTGTTCTTCGGGCAGATCGGCCAGCGCGGATTCCAGCTCATCCAGAAGCAGTGTGCGCAGGTAAAGCTCTTCCGGTCCGGCATCGGATGAGACCAAGAACTCCTCAAAATCAAGCAGTTCGCCCTCCTCGTCATCAAGGGCGGCATCGGTAAAACTCACCGGCTTCTTCTTGCGGAAGAAATCCGTGATGCGGTTGCGTGCCACGGAATAGAGCCATCCGGTCACATACTCCACCGGCATCAGCATACGGTTGGCGCGCACCAGTTCGAAGAAGACTTCCTGAACCATATCCTCGACGTCGGCTTCGAAGGGAACGCGCTTGCGGATGAAGTTGCGCAGCCGGCATCGTTCTTCCGCGATGATCTCGGAGATGCGCAGGTCTTGCTCGATCATGGAGGTGATTTTCAAACTCTCATCCACCCATTTGTGAAGACGAACGGCGGCTGGAAATATTGTATGGCCTGGACTCAGCAATCTAGGATCGGGCTGTTTCAATTCCCGGAAGTGGCTTCCCGCGCCTCCTCTGCGGCGCCCAAACGCGCATAATAGGAGTAGAGATTGCGCGGCGGGAGTCATGAAGATAAACCCCGGCAGCCAACCCGCGGAAGAACTGTGCGAGAGAGCCGGATGAGCGCCGCCAGCAACACGATAGACCTGACGCAGGACGAGCATCGCGATTGGAAGCCCGCGGCGAATCCATGGATGATTGCCGGCGCCGTGATGTTGGCTACCTTCATGGTGGTGCTGGATTCATCGGTGGCCAACGTTGCGCTGCCGCATATCGCCGGCAACCTCTCCGCCTCCACAGACGAATCCACATGGGTTTTGACCAGCTATCTGGTTGCCAACGCCATCATGCTGCCCGCCGCCGGTTGGATCGCCCGGCGCATCGGCCGCACCCGCCTGCTGCTCTTTTCCATTCTGCTCTTCACCCTGGCTTCGTTGCTCTGCGGCATCTCGTTGAGCATGCCGATGCTGATTGTGGCGCGGGTCTTGCAGGGCATTGGAGGCGGCGGAATGCAGCCGCTGGCGCAGTCGATTCTGCTCGAGAGCTTTCCGCCCCGCCAGCACGGCACGGCGATGGCCGTCTATGGCGTGGGCGTGATCGTCGCCCCGGTCATCGGCCCCACGCTGGGCGGATGGATCACCGACAGCTACAGTTGGCGCTGGATCTTTTACATCAATCTGCCCATCGGCATTCTGGCGCTCTTCATGGTCAACCTCTTTGTGGAAGACCCTCCCTATCTGCGCCACAAATTCAAGGGGGCCATTGACTATCTCGGCTTTGGGCTGATGGCCCTCTGGCTGGGGACGTTACAGTTAGTGCTGGACAAAGGCCAGGAGGCCGACTGGTTTGGATCGACGTGGATTTGCTGGACGGCCGCCGTGTCAACGCTGGCGCTCGCTGCCTTTATCATCCGCGAACTGACCGACCACGAGCCGATTGTGCAGTTGCGCATCTTCCGCGATCATAACTTCGCCATGGGAACGCTGATCACCTGCATCTACGGCTTTGTTCTCTATGGCGCAACGGCCATGCTGCCGCTCTTTCTGCAAACCATGATGGGCTATTCCGCGCTGCAAAGCGGCCTTTCCGTAAGTCCGCGCGGTCTGGGCGCAATGGCTTCCATGATGTTCGTCGGCCTGCTGGTGCGCAAAATCGATGCTCGCCTGCTGATGGCCTTCGGCTTCGGGCTGCTGGGCGCATCCACATGGATGCTGGGCAACATTAACCTGCAAATAGGAATGTCCTCCGTCATTATTCCTAACATTTTCAACGGCTTTGCGATGGGCTTCATCTTTGTTCCGCTGACCACCGTGACGCTGAGCCGCCTGCACAAGCAGGAGATCGGCAACGGCGCGGGCATCTATAACTTGATGCGCAACGTGGGCGGTTCAATCGGCATTGCCGCCGTCATGGCCATGCTGGTGCGCGGCGCGCAGGCGCATCAAACCTATCTGGCCGCCAACGCAGGGGCGGGGAATCCAATGGCCAACGGCATGGCGCGCGGCCTGCAATCATGGCTCTTTACGCAGGGCGCGGATAAGTTCACCGCGCTGCAAAAGGCCCTGGACGTGCTCTACCGCAGCGTGCATACGCAAGCGGCCTTGCTTGCGTATGCGGATAACTTCCGCCTGATTGCGGCTCTTTCCTTCGCCTGCATTCCGCTGGTGTTGCTGCTGCAAAAGGCCAAGCGGCATGATTGATTTGCAGGCCAAGATTCATGAGGCCGGGTGCCCCATCCATTCCGCGTTTTCTGCGCAATGGGTGGGGCACCTCGACTGAACGGAGGCATAAGATTACTTTTTAGGTGAAGTTACAGTGGACGCCTTGATGGTGTATACCGCCGTGGCAACCGCGCTGTTCGTGGTGGTTCCCGGTGTATCGGCGAAGGCGTTGAGTGTCTCCGTCTTCGATACAACAATGGGCGTTGAATAGATCAATGCGGTTTTGCTGATTGTGGGATTTGTGCCGTCCATCGTGTAGAGAATCGTAGCGTTCGGCGTGGTTGTTTTAATTGTTACCGTCTGTGTCCCGGTGTAACTTCCGGCCACTGGAGTGAAGGTAGGAGTGGCCGCCGGAGGATGATTGATGGTGTAAGCCGCCGAGCCTTCCGCGCTGTTGGTGAAGCCTGTGGCCTCGGCAACTGCATTGAGCGTTTCCGTACTCGAAACCGTGATGGGTGCAGTGTACTTGAGAACTGTTGCAATGCTGGCGGGATTCGTGCCGTTCGTCGTGTAAAAGATCGTCGCATTCAGTGTGGTTGTTTTGATCGTCACCGTCTGCGTGCCGGTATAACTTCCCGCCGCAGGGCTGAAAGTCGGCGTAGCGGCTGAGGGTAAAGTGATGGTATACGCCGCGGAAGCGGCTTCGCTGTTTGTAACTCCAGTTGCCTCGGCAACAGCTTTCAGCGTCTCCGTCTTCGCGACCGTGATGGGCGCAGTGTATTTGATTGCCGATGTGTTTGTTGCCGGATTCGATCCGTCCGTTGTGTAGAAAATAGTCGCATTCGGTGTTGTTGTTCTGATCGTCACCGTCTGCGATGCCGTATAACTTCCCGCCGCGGGACTGAAAGTCGGCGTGGCGGCTGCGGGCGCGATGATGATGTAAGCAGCCGTGGCAACCGTACTGTTTTGGGTCACGCCGGGCTCGTCGGCAAAAGCATTGACGGTTTCAGTCTTTGCAACCGTGATCGGAGTTGTGTATGTCAGTGCAGTTGTGCTGGTCGTTGGGTTCGTGCCGTCGGTGGTGTAGAGAATCGTTGCATGGGCGGTAGCCGTTTTGATGGTCACCGTTTGAGTTCCAGTGTAACTTCCCGCAGCTGGTGTGAAGGTCGGCGTCACTGCCAGCGGATGGTTGATGGTATAGCATGCCGAGCCTTCGGCGCTGTTGGTAAATCCCGTAGCTTCGGCAACCGCATCCACTGTTTCTGTCTTGGAGACTGTGATGGGCGCGGTGTACTTGATCGCCGTCGCGCTCGTGGCGGGGTTCGATCCGTCGACGGTGTAGAAGATCATGGCCGCTGGCGTGGTCGTGCTGATGGATACCGTTTGCGCGCCGTTATACGCGCCGGCCACCGGAGTGAAGGTGGGCGTGGCCGCCAAGCTGGCGATGGTGTACGCGGCGCTGCTCACCGCGCTGGGCGCCGCATAGCCGGTCGCCGTGGCGATTGCCTTGATTGTCTCCGAGGAAGAAATTTTGACAGGATTGCCAAAGGTAAACACCGTCGAATTCACCGTCGGCGTTGTTCCGTTGGTGGTGTAATGAATGACCGCATTCGCAGAGGTGGGCGTGGTCAACGTAACGGTTTGCGTTGTGCTGTAAGAACCCGCGGGCGGCGCGAAGACCGGCGCAGCCACCACGGAACCCGTCACCGTGACAGTAATTGCCTCGCTCGTGCTGCGGCCATATTGATTGGTGGAATTCAACGTATAACTCTGCGTTGCGGTGGGGTGAATAGTTACGCTTCCGCCGCCCGCCTTGACTGGTCCAATCGCATCAATGAAATCGTACGAGTCGCCGCTGACGCTGTAACTGAAGGTAACTGCTGAGCCCGAAGCGACGCTCTGCGACGACGCTGTAAAGCTGTGAATCACCGGTGAAGCTCCAGTGGGCGCTGTTGCCGAATCGTAACCGGGAAATTCCGGAGCCATCTTCACGACATCAAAGTTTTCCGATCCCACATTCGCCAGTTGCGATAGATCGCTGTCGTTCCAGCGCGGATCAGACGCGCCCTGAAAAAAGAAATACCCGCCATTATCGGCCAGAATCATTCCGTACTGCTTCATCGCCGTCAAAATCACCTGATTAGTCGCGGAGTAACTTGAAATATCAAAGCCGGCCTTCAATCGGATGCGCATCCCCATTACATTCGAAACGCCCCAGATGTTGCCCGCCGCGTGCGTCGCCGGAGGCACAAAGTAGCCGTCGTTCGCATCATCCTTTGTGTGCACCATCGTAAAACGGATGGCGTGATGAATCGCGCCGGAGGCCACTTCGTCGTAGCGCACCAGTCCGGGAAAGATTGGCAGTCCGGCCGCGTCCGCCGAGGTCCATCCCCAGGGCCGCGACTCAGAGTTGCTCATATCCCAGATTGTTTCGCTCGATGCGTTATATTGGCTGTTGCAGCGATTAGTATTCCACGTCTCATAGAGAAAGCACTTGGCGCGGTCCAGCACCAGCACATGCGCGTCGCCGTTATAGGCATCCGGCCAACCCGAGCAGTCCGCCGGTTGCCCCTCAATCGGCGCGGTCGCCGGATAAGGCGCTACCACCACATCGCTTTCACTGGGATAGTCAATTACATTGATCGGCACGGCGGGAGTTGTGGTCGAATCCACCACCACATAAGGAATGCCGTAGTAACTCTCCGAGCCGAAATCGGGATGCAAATGCAATCCGGCAAATCCAGCCGCGGAAGTAATCGCCGCCGAATCCGGGTCAAGCGGTGCAGTAGAGATATTGGTGTTCCAGGCATTCGTCGCTGGGAAGGGAATAAATCCATTCAAACTCGCGCCATTGCCCAGCGCCATTCCCGCGCAAGTCTGCGCTTGCGCAGCGCCAGCCGCCGCCAACAGCGCGATTGCCAGCAGGAAAAGCAGCGCAGCGCCAGAGCGAAGGGCCATCACACGCGCGTAAGAAATTGGAGCGGAACAAAACTCTGAGTTTTCCATTATTCTCCTCATCATGCTGCCGGGTTGGATTCCAGACCAAAAAGCCGCAACGCAAGAGGCGCGGCTCTAGCCATGTAGCCCTATATCGTGTGGTTCATCGGTTCATGAGAGTTTTTTATTGATCGGATGCAAAACTTAAGTTTTCCTAATTACATTAGTTCAGAACCGCGCAGATTTCTTGGTCCCTCAGTCCATGGTCCCTATTCTTTGATCTGGGTCCGGTCCAGCAGCGGAAAGAGCACCGCGCCAATCGCCGCGTTGCCCACCGCTTTCATCAACTCCGCCAGCCAGCTCCACTCCAGCTCCAGACCGAGGAGAACGCGGTAGATAAAGACGTAAATCGCGCTGCACAGGATCGACAGCAGGAAGGTAAGCACAAGGCGGATGGTATGGTTCTCGACGTCAATGCGCACGCCCACCGAGCCGGAGAGAAAGCCGGCCACGGTCTTGGCGACGCCGTTGACGCCGATGGCGTGGTGGGTGAGTGCATCTTCGAAGAGGCCCAGACTTCCGCCCATCAGCGTCCCTTGGATAGGATCGCGGCGCACCAGGGCAAAGTAAATCGTCACCAGCAGCGGCAGATCAAACCAGGCGTACCCGTGCAGAAAGCGCGGCAGCAGGGCTTGCAGCACCAGCGCCGCCAGCGGCGTCATGGCGTAGACCAGAAACGGATAGTGGCGAATTCCCAGTTCGCGGCGATGTTCGGTGCCAAGAACATTCATGGCGTCGGATTCCTCCGCGGCTGGTTTGTATTTTCGGGCTTCTGTGCGGGCGTCGCCTCCGGCTTGCTTTCCTCTCCGGCGGCCGCGGGGCTTCCTTCGCTTGGCGGAGGCTGCGCTCCCGGCGTAAAGCGGTCGGGATGACGGGCGGGCAGCAGCTTGGGAGCGGGTGGCGCAACCGGGGCAGCCGGCGTCTCTCCGGGCTGCGTCGCGGCGGCGGGAGCCACCGGCGCATTGGGATCAGTCAGCCCCGGCAGGCGCTCGGCCATGATCTGCGAGGCCTTCTGCTGCTGCTTGATCGCTTCCACCTCTGCGCCCTTGAGCGATTCGCTGGTGGCCAGATCCTGTTGCTGCTCGGCCGAGAAGCGCGGCTCGGTTGAGGTAATCACCAGCACCTCATCCAGCCTGTCCAGATGGGCCGCGGGTTTCACGATAACGTCAATGAATGAATCGCGGTCCGGGTCGGGCACAACCTTCTCGACGACGCCCACCGGCAGCCCTCGTGGGAAGACCAGATCGCCGCCCGCCGTTAGCACTTTCTCTCCCGGCTGAATGCGTTGATCCTGCAAGATGCCCACAATCTGCAACCGGCCATTGGCGTTGCCACGCAGAATGCCGCGAATCCGCGTCGTCTCCAGAATCACGCCCGCGCCGCTGGTCTGGTCGTTGATGGCCAGCACTTGCGCCGAATGCGGATACACTTCACGCACCTTGCCCACGATGCCGTCCGCGGTCATCACCGCCATATCGCGATCCAGCCCCTCGGCTGAACCCTTGTCGACGTAGAAGACCCGCGAGGAATCCGTGCCGCTGGAGCCGATGGCCTGCGCCGCGACCGTCTTGTAAATGTATTTCTCCTGAAAGCCCACCATCGATTGCAGTCGCTGGCCCTGCTTGGCGTCTTCCAGCAGCGCGGCCTGCTCCAGCCGGAGCCGGTCGATGGTCTTCTGTAGATCCTTGTTCTGCTCACGCACTTGGCGCAGATCCAGGTAGTCCACCCACAGGCTCTCGCAACTCATCTTGGCGGCGTGGAAGAGCTGCTCGGGCGGCGTTACCACTGCATCGGCCCACAGCCGGATCAGCCGCACGCTAGGCTCATCCGGCGTGTCCAGCGTACTCCGCCCGCTCGCCGTGCGGCGAACCTGCACAGCCAGCCCGATGATCTGCGCCAACAGAATGGCAAGCAGCACCAGGAGATTTCGGTAGCGGACGAAGAACGAATCCATGGCCAGGCTCGGGCGGGCGAGAGAAGTTCACAGAAAGCAAACGCAATACCAGTATACTGACGGGCGCTGGCGGCGCGGCCAACTGCCGGCAGCGGGGCCAGTTGCTCGCTCTCCGCTCGCTTGAGATTCCAGGTTTTCCTGAAAATGGCATCGGGCATTGATTCTAGCTTCTTCGATCATTCGCCAAGAATGAAGGCTGTGCCACATTCATCGCGGTTGATGAGGTTGCTATCTGCCACCCGCTTTATGGTTATTCAGACTTCAGGCCACCTGCCAAGCCTACGGGCGGCTGGGAAAAATCGCGTCGAAGACCAAGCCAAAAAATCCGGCCATGCCCTTCTCCGTCAGGCAGTTGGTTTCAATATTGCTTTCCAGCATCAAGCCGGAGATGATGGGAACCAAAGCTAGAGCCTGTTATTAACTTTGCGTGAGCAGTCTGGTCAAATTGGCGAGCATGAGGATTGCCTAGGCCAGGCAGTGAAGTCCGGCGAGGGTTTGGGAGAGCCGTTCGTAGTCCCTTGCCAGTCCGCGGAAACGGGCCGCCAGGCAAAGCTTCGCTCCACCACCCAGCGGCGGGGCAATAACGCGAAACCACGTTTGGCCTCCGTGTGCTTGACTACCTCCAGTTGCACGCCGTGTTTTTCAGCCGCCTCGCGCAGCCGTGCGTGCGTGTCCCCCCGTCCGAAGCTGATGTTTGTTCAAGTTATCGTTCGGCATCCTCCTTATTAGAGCGCTGGGATGCTTCAAGATAACTGATACCGATCTGTCATCAAACATAGAGTAATTAAGCTGCTTTTTCGAAGATCCACGGGAAGGCGGTCATGGAGCGGCGTTCCTCTGGCGCTTCATGTAAATGGTGCAGACTCGTTTCGACGGTATCCATAACCTCGTCCAGAGTGTTGAAGATTTGATTGCGTATGTCGTTCTCGCGAATGTACTCCCAGACGTGTTCGGCGGGGTTCAACGCCGGCGAGTAAGGCGGCAGCGGAAGCAACCTCATGTTGGACGGCACGGTCAGTTCATGGGCCTTGTGCCAACCGGCTCCATCCAAAAACATCACGCAATATTCGTCTGGAAATTGCGCTGCGGTTTGGGCCAAAAAGATACTCATCAAACGGGCATCGACCCGAGGCAAAATCATCGAAGACATTTGCCCATCGGCGGGGCAGACGGCCACGTATGCGTAGATATATTCGCGGACCAATTGACTGCAAACTGTGGGCCGCAAAGGCAGCGGCGCCCAACAACTTCGTGCGTCGCTGATGCGTCCGAAACGCCCCTCGTCTTGAAACAAAACGCGCAGCGGAGTACCAGAAGGAAGGCTCTGGGCTATGGTTTCGAGGGTTTGCGGAAGTTTTTTTTGAAGGTCTCCATGATCGCTGGATTCTGCTTGGCGTGATGCGGGCGCGGAGTTAGTTTGCGCCATTCGTGACGATGCAGAAGACCATAGATGTAGTCGATCGAAACCTCCTGTCCGAGCTTTTTTTCAAGCGCGGAAGCAAGTTGCTTGGCGGTCAAAAGATCGCCGCTTTCGGCCTGCGCGAGATGCTCGCCAAGAAAGGCTCGCTCCTCATCCAAACTCATCAGCCCCCAGCGTCTTCCGCCTCGTCCCTTGCGGTCGAGGCCGGAGGGACCAAGTGTGTTGTACTCGGCAACCCACTTCCAGACCGCCTGTGTTGAAACTGCTAGCAGATCGGCGACGCGATGCGCTGCAAATGGACCAGCATGGGTAAGCCAGATCGCCAAGCGGCGCTGATAGGCCGTTTTGTCGGGAGCTTCCTTGACCCATGCAACCAGTTGCTCCACCGTGAACCAGGGACTCAAAGAGGACGGTCTGCGCATTCTATTCACCCCGAGAACAGAATGACATTACTCTATGTTTGTTGTCAAATTGGTATGAAGCGTGAACGCATGAAGCCGCTCGAAATCGATGTAGCCGCGATCCATCACATAGAAAGCCCCCGCCTCGATCAGTAACTCGTCAAGGATGTTGACGTCATGCACCTTGCCGCCGGTGATGCGAATGAAGGTGGGGATGTTGCCGCGCAGATCGAGGAGCGTGTGCATCTTCACAGCGCCTTTGTGCTTGCGGAAGTTGGCCCATGGGAAGACCGCGAGGCACAGATCGATGGTGGTCGAATCCAGAGCATACAGAGCCTGAACGAGCTCCACGCCGAGAGGATCGTCTGCATACAGCGGGCGAGCAATGGCGATCAGCACCAGGGCGAAGTCGGCAAAGATGCGCCAATCGTGCGTTTCGTTGGCATCGGCCAGCGTGGAGCGCGTGCCCCGCCCTCGAAAGCCCATGTGGTAGAGCTTGCCGCGCATGGCTCCCAGACAGGCTTCGATGTCGCGCAAACTCTCGCGGTAAGTCAACTGAGCAAAGGCCATGGCCAGATACTGGTCGCGGCAGGAGAAGCCCCGGTGGTGCGCATCTCCGCGATAACGCTCGACGCACTTCTGGAACTCGTAGGAGGGCAGGTAATCGATGAGTTGGGAGAAGACGGTCTGTCCGGCATTCATCCCTTATAGTGGGCAATCGTTGCTGCCTGCGGCCACTCAAGGCCGAGACACGATACTTCTGACCAAATTTCAAATCGAAAAATGAGAGTTATCGGCTATCGCTTCTAATGTGTGACGGTGACAGCGAATGATTCGATTTTAGCCGGACACTAGTGATTGCGGATTTAATTACGAGTTAGAAGGTTTTTCAGGATCGACTAATTATCTGTCATTCCTGAGCGTAGCGGAGTCGAAGGATCTGTGGTTGTTTTTCGGCAGAAATATCGCAGTGAAAACTCTTCCCCCCCTAACCAAAAGCAATCGAAAAAGCTCTATGCCCCGACCAGCGTCAGCGCCGCCTGTCCCTTGCGCGGCGGAAGAAAGCTTTGCGCGCGCCAGGCAATGGTGAGCTTCTCGCGGTCCAGCAGCTTGCGAATCTGCCCTCGCGCGTGCTCCGCCCATGGACCATCCTTGTCCAGCTTTGCATAAGCCCGCCAATGGCGCAGCGCTGCCCGCTCCTCGCCCCGGCGCTCATAGGCCAGCGCCAGGTTGTAGTGGGCGTCGGCGTAACCCGGCGCTAGCTCCACCGCCCGCCGGTAGGCCACAATCGATTCTTCCGGCCGAAGCAACTCATCCAGCACATTGCCCAGGTCAAAGAAGGCCAGAACGTAATTCGGGTCGATCTCCGTGGCGTGGCGATACATCTCCTCCGCCCAGCCAAACTCGCGCAGGTGAAAGTGAATGGTCCCCAGGTTGATCCATGCCGGAGCAAAGTTCGGGTTGCGCTCCATGATCTGCTGATAAAGCTGAATGGCGCAAATCTTTTCGCCCGCTTCTTCTGCCCGCACCGCTTCCAGAAACAGCTCCTGCACGCCGTCCGTCTTGCCCGCCGAAGGCGAACGCAGCAGCAGCGGCTCGGAACTGACTGAAAGCCCACAGCCATCCTCCAGCCGCTCAAAGTCAAAGAGCAACTGGCGGCTGATCGGGTCCACCATCGCTCCGCAGTGCCGGAAGGCCAGCCGCGTTCCGCTCCGCACCAGAGTCGCCTCAAGCATTGGATTGGCCATGCCCGCTACGGCCTTCATCGCCACAATCGAGTGACGGATCGAGGCCAACGGCACGGCTTCTTCGCGCAGCAGCCGCAGCGTCCGCAACTGCCCCAGATCCTGGAAGCTGTAGCTCTGCTGCTGGGCAATCAGTTCCGCTCGCTCCCACCCTTGCAACTGGCGGGCGCCGATCTGCAAGATGCGCAACACGTCCTGACGGCTATAGCTGGTCACTCTTCCATGCTCCCTGTCTGCTTCCGGCAAAGCCCCGGCACCTGTTGGCACCCCGGTCTTCCTGGACTCGGCTCTTGGAAGTTCTCCTGAGAAACCGCTCTAGCTAGGATTATGACAAGACTCTACGTGGATAAGCAGGCTTAAACTACCGCCGCAATGAAAAAAGAAGTGGAAATAGTTGTCGAATATGGTTCGCTTTTTCCAGAAAGCACCTTTCCCTGTGGATAACCGAGGAGAAATTGACCTAACCCGATGATTCCGGCAGAATAACCGAAGATTCCCGAAAGCGGCATCAAACTCCCACGGCGCATTCAGACCGGAGAGCCGGAAATCGCTGAAAGGGCGCACAGTTTTACGGGCTGTAGGGGGTTATTCGACTGTCAGATTCTCCAAAAAGTAGTCCAAGTCCTTCATCGCGGACTCTTCAATTGAAGCCGCCGTGTCCAATAGGATGAGGTAATAAAGCTTACCGGGTATGCGTTGCCGTGTTTGGCTGGGGCGGTAATACGTGATCTTCTCCGAGGCCTCCGGCTTGGAAATCTCTGTAGGGGTTTCAAAAATCAATCCTGGAAACGCGGGCTGATCCCGCTCAAAGACGACAATGCGACCGCGTCCATCTCCGTCTTTTTTATACATTCCAGCCTGCACTCCCCACAATGCGACGCACTCTGTTGCAGGGCAATGAGATGGCGTAAACATTCCAAAGAGGCCAGTTGAATATTTTTTGGCAAAATCCAGCAGTGTTTCATTTTCATCGGCTTGTTTGACGAGTAGGAGAATGCTGGGACTCAGGTTGCGTGTCGTGGCCTTATAAGGACCGGTACTGAAGTTAGCCACACATCCTTTGCCGTACAATCCAAGATTATTGATCTCCCAGATGCCGTGCGTACGAAGACGAATGCCACAAGTGGTGCTTGTAAAATCTGTATTTTCGCCGGCGTTAGCACCCTGCCAGATTTCCTTTGGTTCATACTTCTTTTTCGGGTCGAATGCGTCGAAGCGATTGAGCGCAGTTTCTTTGAGAAAAGTACGCATCTTCGATTCAGGTGCGTGCAGCTTTTCAAGGTGGTCAGCCGCTCGGAGAATATGCGCGGGCATATTCGTGACCGAAGCGCATTCCATGAAATCGTCCCAGAAAGCTGCGGGCAGTTGTTCCCACGTATGGTTGCCTTCAATCGAAAGAAACACATCGGCACCAGCTTTAGGCTGCGTGGTCTGGCATAGTAGCGTGGCGCGAAACCAAGGCGCTCGCACGTCTGCAGGAACCATCGTTTGCGCCTGCCCAAACACTCTCATGGCCGTATCGTAGCTGCCGTCCACGTCGAGGTTATAGGCGTAGTGCGCCACTAGCCCGGTCAATAACAGCAGTTCCGCGTTGTCAGGATGGCTCTTCAATGCGATGGACAAAAAGCCCAGATCCTTGCCGAGCCTTGTTGTCACTTCATCTTTGGAGATGGAGAACTGCCATTTGGCATTCCATGAGTGGCTGTAGGACTCAAGCTGCTGGGCATCGTCCAGCGCGGCCAGGATGGCCGTTTCCTGCGGCAATTTGTCCGCGTGAATTGCGGCTAAATCCGCATGAGCCACCGAAGCTATTGAAAGCAAAAGAGACGCGAAGAACAGAACAGAAGTTTTGCGCATAAAAGCCTCATAATCCGGAAACTTGAGAACCAGTATAAATAAATCGCCGCGCATAAGATTCGATACAACAACATTTGCATATCATTTCTAGCAACCCGCTACAGGATCAGCGAATTCTGAGATTCGATTCCCAGCCGAAAGGATCATGAGAAAGTAAAGGTAACCAGTTGGGAGACCATCTTTCTCGCCCTGTGCAATGGGTTGGAGTCCACGAATTTCAAGGCGCGCAAGCGCCCATTAGCCCCGCCGCAGGTGGTAGCATCCATTATGGAGAACCTCGCGGATGGATTCGCTTACCAGCACCAGTCTCGGCGCGCGGCGCAATGAAGACATCGCACTCGATCTGCTCAAGTTTGTGGCCGCCACGGCCGGCGTAGGCCGCCCTGCCGCGCCCTCGACCGGCTTCAGCGGCGCTGCCGGAGCCAAGCCCGAGGAGCACGTCACTCAACTTCTCGACCTATACAGCCGCTGCCTGAAGGCCGTCGAAGGCGGTTCACCGAAGGCTGAAGCGCCAGCGCCGCTGCCCCAGCCGCCGCGCGCACCGCAGGGATGGACGCCGCTGCCGTGAGCCAAGACTTGCGCGTTGCCGTCGTCGGCGCCGGAGCCTTTGGCAAGAACCACCTGCGCGTCTACCGCGAACTGGAGACGGCAGGGCTGGGCGCAGCTCTCGTGGCCGCCGTGGAGCCGGACGCGGCCCGTGCCGCCGAGACCGCCGAGCGCTACGCGATCCCTGTCTACGCCAGCGTGGACGAACTCCTCCACGCAGACCTTAAGCTGAACGCGGCTACCGTCGCCGTTCCAACAGTGCATCATCATGCCGTTGCTTCGGTGCTGCTCGACGCCGGCTTCGACCTGCTGGTCGAAAAGCCGCTGGCCGCCACGCTCGCGGAGGCCGACGACCTCCTTGCCCGCGCCGCCAAGGGCCAGTGCATCCTGCAGCCCGGCCACCTGGAGCGCTTCAATCCGGCGGTTCTCGCTATTCAACCGCAACTGAAACGGCCCATGTTCTTTGAGTCGCATCGGCTATCGATCTTTGGACCGCGCGCGCTGGATGTGGACGTGGTGCTGGACCTGATGATTCACGATCTGGACATTGTGCTCACCTTTGCCGCCTCGCCGGTGCGCGAGGTGCGGGCCGTCGGATTGCCGATCCTCTCGCCCAAGGTGGACATCGCCAATGTGCGCGTCGAGTTCGAGAGTGGCTGCGTGGCCAACTTCACTGCCTCGCGCGTCTCCACCGAGCGCGTCCGCAAGCTGCGTTTCTTTGAGCCGCGCCAGTACGTGTCGATTGATTATGCACGCCAGGATCTGCTGGTGATTCGTGTCGATGCGGACGTGAGCAAAGCTTCACCGGCCGATCTGATCGCCAAGCTGCCGCCGCAGGTTGCCGCAATGCTTCCGGCGCGGATTGCCGAGGGAATCGCATCGGGAGTGATCGACCTCAGCAAGATTGACCCGGCAATGATTGCGCAGTTTGCCGCCATGGCAGGGATCGATCCAGCAGTCATCGCGCAGTTCACAACTCCCGCGGAACCCAAAGCTGGCTTGAGCTTCTCCAAGCCACCAGTCACTCCCGGCGAGCCGCTGCGGCTGGAGATTCTCTCCTTCCTGGAATCCGTTCGCACGCGCCGCACGCCGCAAGTCACTGCGCAACAAGGCCGCGATGCGCTGGCCCTGGCGCTGGAGATTCAAGCCCAAATGGCCGCCCACGCCAAGCGCGCCGGGCTGGAAGACTTCTTCAAGCCAAGTAAATAGGGTGGGGTGGTATCAAAAGATGCTGCAGTGTATACAGAATGCAAGCATCCACCCAATTGTTACATGATTGTCGCCTTGCATCGGTGAATCGAAAGGGAAGCGGCGCTGGTATTCAATATAGGGCGCTGCCCAACCATCGGACGACTTTCCTGATAAAAATACAGCCATAGCCTTGGCACTTGAATAGCCGCCGTATGGGCCGTCTCCTGCGCGGTATCCAACTCCCGGTTCGGCAAAGATCTTGATAAACCGGCCATTTTTATTCTCCTCGAAGCGCGGAAATCTAAAGATAGGAATCACCGCCGAGCCTTCCGTGGAGAATCCATTGTGGCCCTGGATGCGGTCGTATTGAAGGTCCAGGCTATACGGACCACCTATCTTGACGCCGCCAAAACCATTGGTATGACCGGTGGAATCCCAACCTCCGCCGCCTCCTGCTGCGAGCATCATGGCAAAGGGGCCTTGAGAATCATCCATGGGAACAATGCGCATCTCACGAATCTCCGCGCGATTGAATACAAGGTCTTTTTGTCGTTGCTCGTGAAATCCCAAAGAATAATACGTGAGCCAATTTTCAGGAATTGTCAGGCAATACAACGTATCGCTGTCAACTTTTTGGAAACTGCATTGGGTGCGCTTCTGCGTTACAACATCAATCCAGGTGTTCGGCTTGAGACTCTCGACGGCCTGCCAATTCAAAGTCTGTGCTGCTGCTCCTGAAGCAGCCATCAGCGATGCGAAGAGGGAGAGAACGATCCGTAGGTTTTTCATGTTCGGATATTAGCCGCATGATTCCGAGCATTGTGGAGCATTGTGACACTTTCGAAAGTGTCACAATCAAACGGCCCATTCGCCGGGCGGGACGACTTCTTCAAGCCGCGCAAAGGAATCATCCCGAACGATCATTCTTTAGCCGCCAGAAGAATATACTTGAGAGCAAAGGCCAGAAAAGTAATGCCCATTCGTTGGATGAATGAAGAGGATGCCTGTGAGTTTCTGCGCGCGGGGACGGAAGGACGGCTGGCCACCTGCGACGCCGCCGGTCAGCCTTACATTTCACCCCTCAATTATCTGTTTCACCAGGGGAAGATCTACTTTCACTCTCAGAAAAGCGGGCGCAAGCTCTGCAATATAGCTGAAAATAGCCGAGTCTGCTTTGAAGTGAGCGCCGCGGCAAAGATTGATGTATCAGATGATCGTGCCTGCGCGTGCGCAACCCGCTATACATCCGTGCTGACCTTCGGCGTGGCACGGGTGCTCACGGACAACCGGGAAAAGGCGGAGTTGCTCAATCTGCTGACTGAGAAATTTGCCGCGGGAAAGGCCTTTCAACCGGTCAGTGAGAAAAATGCCGCTGGCTGCGCCGTGGTGGAGATCGCGGTGGAGCAGATCAGCGGCAAGAGAAATGTTGACTCCGAGTAGCGGGGTCTTTTGCAACCTCAGTCAAGAGTGCCAGCCTGTCAACAATTCAAAGCAAAGCTCAATCACAGTCATGATCGGGGAAGGGTAAACAGCATTCCACGATTCCCCATCAGGATTTGCTTAATTTTTATAAGGAGCCGGAGGCTAGCCTGTGGCAGCATTCTTGCAGCAGTGAAATCTATGAGCGAGCTATGGACCGCGCAAGTGCACTTGCTGACGCCGGCGGCGGAGTTCGGCGATACGAAGTGCTGCACGAATGTTGTAGCGTGGGCTGAAACTTCGGAAGATTTCACCGCAACCGTCGCGGCTATCTTTGCGCGGCGTCATTGGACGATTCTCAGCGTTCTTCACTGCAAGCGCGCCGCCGAGTGCGAGACTGTGATTGAAGAGCTCGCCGAGCAGATTGAAGCGGCAAGGCGTCGGCCCGGCGGCTGCATCTTCGGAACCCTGCACTACTACCCGTCCAAACCAGCTTAGTACGCCTATTCTTTCGTCTTGAGTTTGCTGTCGTTTTCGCGGATGAACGCCTCGATCTCAGCAGCGCTGGCAAGAATGCGAAGCCACTGCTCCTTGTAAAGCGTGACCGGAAAGCGTCCCATTCCATAGAGAGAAACGGCTCCCTTCTCGCTGACCTTAAAGCTCAACCCGCCCGGCTTTTTGTTCTTGAGCTGAGCGTTTTCCGCACGTAGCCGCTCCAACTCCGCCTTCATCTCCAATTCGCTCATTCTGTCTCTCCCTATCTGTTTTTGCTTCCACCGGTTTGTTGACCCCGTGGCCGTGGAATGCACGAACTGAAAACCTTCGCGCCCAAGTCCGCTGGTGGATCCATTCAGAACCATTCTAACCTTTGAAGTTGCTAATAATATTTTGCTCTGTCGCCAACGCAAGGCGGGATCGAGCGGGTCAGAGGGGGCCGCACATTCTGCAAGGCTGACTACTGCTTTACGAATTCCTACCCGATGAATGGATCGCATCCTGTTCCGGCGGAATCGTTTTCCTTTGTTCCCGGAATGGGTAAAAACGCAAAACAAGGCCTCGCAAAAGTCTAAAGTCGTTTTGTCTCGATTCAAGGCATTTTCTCGCAATTTCCGGCGTCCCAAGCTGTTTTTGTATCACTTCGAGACAGTTTTTACTTGAGGGTTTATTCCTGAATCTTCGGTTTCTTTGGTCACTTTCTGGAAAGTGTCCTGTTTCGAGACAGCAAGAAAACCGAAGATTCAGCGCACGCAAGTACTCGATTCGTCTTCAAGATGCGTTGGCCGGCGCACGCGGCATCTCCAATTCTTAGAGAGCGCCTCGTTTCAGTACACTTTTGGCTTTAGGTTTTTTTCTGTTCTTTCAGGGTTTTCACGCAAAAATTGGAATTTGTCTTGTTTTGAGACAGCCCATACCCGGAAAATCCCTCACCTGACCCGACGGGCAGGCGGCGATAAATGCCTCCGACGCGCTTGCTGGATTCCGCCGCGTCCGTCACTGGGGGAGAGACGGAACGGCCAGCATCACCCTCCTCACATCGGGATGCAGCGCTTGCGGGCCACGCGCATCGCCATTGGGAAAGAGCTTTTGAAAGCGCGCGATCTGCCCTTCGGACATCTCAATCTCTGGCAACAGCACCACCCAGGAAACCACCTCCGGCAAGAACCCTGAGGCCAACTGCTGGCTGGGATTTCCCGGCGGATTCGGGCATTTCAAATCATCGGTCGGCGCCGTCAAGGAACCCGGATAGCGGTAGGAACTCTGCGTATGGAGATCGCCCAGCACATCACTGATTTTGTAACCGGTCACATCCGGAACGTGGCTGTTGTAATTGATCGGAAGCTCCACATCCTGGCCGAAGATCTTATTCAACATTGCGTTCGGTTTGTTTACTTTACTCTCCGTGATCCTCTGCGCGATCACCAGCAGCGTGTCGGGTCCGCAGGTTGCGCCATTGTCCTTCATGAAGACATAGTGCGCCTCCATCTCCGTAAGCCGGCCGCTCACCAAGTGCTCGGCAGGGGCGTGGAAGTGAAATTCCAGCAAAGTGTAGCTCTCTCCGCCGTACCATATCTGTATCTTGCTGCCAAGGGGTGGCACAAGCTTCAAGCTGCCCCAGCGCTGATCAACCGTCGTCTTGTCGCACTGGAGGCACCATACCTTGCCGGTGGTGTTCTTCAGCGTCAGTGTAAGCTCCTTTTTCAAAGAAGTAGTATCGCCAAATTCAAGCGGTTTCGGATCGCGTCCGGCGTTGATGATGTTGATCGGCGATTGGTGGAGTCCGTATGGCATGGCCGACAGGACTTGCGCTCGGGCAGTCAGCGCATACAGCACCGGAGTCAGCACAAGGGCCATGCAAAGAATGCGGTGCACGGAAGAGCGAAGAATCTTCATAGTCATCTCATTTCTCCTTGAAAGGTGGGAAAGGGTTGGGTATCGATTTCATAGGATGGGCTTCTTTCGGTCAAGAGGTGGCCGGAGGGAAAAGCTGCCTGCGCCGCGATCGGCGAGGGAGTCCAGGCGACGGAGTTTCTCTTCAAATTGTGCAAAAAGTTTCTGGGTGTGGGGAGCGGTAGAAAACCGAGTTGTACGTCGAAGAACGTACGCCGTTCTGCATTGTTTCTATAAAATAGAATCTGCAGTTGTCAACTCTATTCGGAAGGAGTTACCCGCTGCTCAAGATCCTGAAAACCATGAGCCTGGCCATCCGGGCGTGGTCGCTTGGCAATCGGACACATCCTGGCAATGGTCCGCGGGGTGAGCCAATTTAAACGCAACCGCTCCTCTCGCTTTTCATGGCGGAGACTTCTCGGCCTCAGAAGACCCAAAGGCTTGCCAGAACCAGCAGGATGGCGGCAATCGTCATAGCCTGGTAGATCAGTTCGTCGCACAGGATTGGGCGCTCGATCTCTCCAGGGGATGCGTGTACGGAAACGGATGCGGAATGGGAGGAGGATTGCATCGCGAGCCTGCCTTTCTGCCTTGGAAACGGATACGGATTCGGAAGCTGAACGGTTCAGCCACTTCATTTGACTCCAAACTACCCGAAGAGATGCCAGAGGAATTCATACAGACGCAAAAATTGTGACGCTATTTTTCCTATCGGTCAAGTGCGGTGAATGATCTTCAATCTTGAGCGGGACCTGGTTACGGTTGGCACTCCTGGAAGGAGCGAGTGCCAAGCCCGCCGTCAGCTCAGAATCGGTCCGCATGAGCCGAAATGCGGTTCCGATCTGGAGCCGATAAAGCTATATTGCGCGATTCGGGCGAAATTATATGCATTTCATAGTGAAATTTGTCGAATAGGAGTTCAATGCTTGACCGCGGGGCCGATTTATCCCGTATCATGAATGAAGCCCCTAGGCAGGTTTGGAGGTGGGATTTTTTGGCAGAAGTTCGTGTACAAGAAGGCGAACCTTTAGAAAATGCGTTGCGCCGGTTCAAGCGGAAGGTACAGCAGGAAGACATCATCAAGGAAGTCAAGCGTCACTCCTACTACCTGAAGCCCGGTGAAAAGAAACGCGTTAAGGCTGCTTTGGCGCGCAAGCGGAATCGCAAGAAGGCGCGTAAAGAGGCTGACTAGTTGTAGAACAAATCGTGGCAAGCGCCGCCCTGGCGCCCCCCGCGACAAGAGGCGGGCAGGAGGCCGGAACGCAAGGCTGGACTAGGGCGGGCTGTCGCGATTCTTTCGTTTAGCTTGAACGCTTCGCGCGGAGTTTGCGTTAGAGTGTTGTTTCTATCTCCCGGCCTGCCGGGGTGATGTCGTAACGCCGCAGAGCTTGTTGCGGCCCGGGCCCTTGTTGTTGACAGCAGCGCAAAGACAGGGAAGGGGACCGGCAAGTTTTCAAGAACATGGCCGATTTCAGAGTGATTCCCTTCTTTGGGGAAGCCGGCCATGGAATTTACGGACAGAGTCTTGAAGTGCAGCGATTGCGGCTCGGAGTTTGTTTTCACCGCGGGCGAGCAATTTTTCTTCCACGATAAACAATTCAAGAACGACCCCAAGCACTGCAAGGTGTGCAAGGCCAAAGGTGTGCGCGGCGGCTCCAGGGTGCGCCCGGAGACACGCACGCGCTGTTCGCAGTGCGGCGAGGAGACGACGGTTCCCTTCCGGCCGACGCAGGGCAGGCCGGTGCTCTGCCGCGTCTGCTTCAAGCAGCAGAAGTCGCCCGCTCAACTGGCGCAGGGAGAAGATGCGCACAAGGTGGAGGAAGCTACAGCAGAGCCGAGCTGAGCAGCAGATCGCCCCGGAATCCAGACGGAAAACCAGCCAAACGGACCAGCGTCGCCAATTGCGCCCAATGACGCTGGCTATGAGTCAGCGCATGAGACGCGATCTTGCGGCGGGAAACGGTGAGTCCCTCCGGTGGCAGCCAGGGCGAGTGCAATGTGGTTGTCTCTCCCCATTGGAAAGCTTGATCGTCCAGCAGCGTGCGCATGAGCTGAACAGCCTGAATGTGCAGATTGTAGAGCGCCTCCAGAGGCCCCTCCGGCATTTGCTCCTTCGCCAACTGGGGCAGACCGGCGATCTGCTGGCTCCAGCGCAGTTCCACGCCCCAGATATGGCGGACAAATTCACGCACGTTTTTGGTTCCGCCAATGTCGCAGGGCAGTTCTAACAGCGCCGGATGGGCTTCCAGGTGCGCCTTCCAGAAGCTTGCGGCTTCCTCGTTCCAGGTCAGCAATTCCTGGAGTGTGATGGCAGCGGTCATCTCAAGACTCCTTTGCCTATTACTTCTTTTTCAGCGCGCGATGGCCGATGTCGCGGCGGAAGTAGATGCCGTCATAGTGAATCAGCTCCATGGCCTCATAGGCACGGGCCAGCGCCTCTTCCAGCGACGGTGCAACAGCAGTCACGCCTAGCACGCGGCCTCCGGCGGTCACCACCTGGCCGTCCGCGAGCGTGGAACCGGCGTGCGCTGAGCCCGAATGAAAGACCTGCACATCCGGCAGTTGCGCGGCTCGGGCGAGGCCGGTGATCGGCAGCCCCGTCTTGTACTTGCCCGGATAGCCGCTGGAACTGGCCACGACGCAGGCCGAAGCGCCCGAAGTCCAGCTTAGTTTGATCTCTGCCAGCTTGCCATCGACACAGGCCTCGAGCGCATCCACCAGGTCGCTTTCCAAGCGCATCAGAATTGCTTGCGTCTCCGGATCGCCGAAGCGGGCGTTGAACTCCAGCACCTGCGGCCCGCGCGCGGTCATCATCAGCCCACAATAGAGTACGCCTACGAAGGGCGTCCCCTCCTCGGCCATGCCGCGCACCGTGGGCTCGGCAATGTGCTTCAGAATCCACTCAGACATCGCGGGATCGAGCATCACGTCGGTGGAGTAGACGCCCATGCCGCCGGTGTTAGGTCCAGTGTCGCCCTCGCCGATGCGCTTGTGGTCCTGCGCGGGGGCCAACGGAAGCACGCTCTTGCCGTCGCTCAGGCAGAGAAAGCTGATCTCGTCGCCTTCGAGGAACTCCTCGAAGAGGACGTGCGGCTCCTTCTTGCCCAACAGCCGCCCGCTCAGCAGTTCCTCTGCGGTTTCGATGGCCATGTGCCGCGACTCGCAAATAATGACGCCCTTGCCGGCGTGCAGCCCATCGGCCTTCACCACGATGGGCGGATGGAAGAAGTCGATGGCCCGCTCGATCTCGGCGACGCTTGTGCAGACCGCGTAATTCGCTGTTGGAATCTTGTGCCGTTGCAGGAAACGCTTGGCGAAGCCTTTGCTGGACTCCAGCATGGCCGCCGCCCGCGTCGGCCCGAAGACGCGCAGGCCGCGCAGCTCAAGAGCGTCCACCACGCCCAGCGAGAGAGGCAACTCCGGCCCAACGATGGTCAGCCCAGGCTGCTCGGCCTCGACAAGCCGGACCATTGCGGCAACATCGGTCAAATCGACTGGCAGGCAGCGGGCAATCCCCGCCATGCCGCCGTTGCCAGGGGCGCAGACTACTTCGGTTACCCGTGGACTGCGCTTGACCGCCCAGGCCAGCGCGTGCTCCCGGCCTCCCGAACCCAAGATCAAAATCTTCATTTCTCGTTCCCGCTACTTCTTTCTTAAAGCTTCGGATTGATTATAGGAGTTTTCAGTTATCAGTGCGCAGGGTTGAGTTTCGTAGTTTCCCGGGTCCGAAAATCCGGACCTTGGGCACCTATTCATTTGGGTAAGTCAGACTTGGGTCATCGAGCATTCGTGCAACGGGAATAGCATCTATTTCGGCAATTGGGTGGCGTCCCAGCCGCCTCCGAGGGAGCGGATCAGGCCGACGCTGAGGACAAACTGGCGCGTCTCAAGATCGGCCTGCGCGCGCTGGTTTTGGAGCAGCGCGGCCTCAGCGGTGAGGACCTCCAGGTAACTGGTGACACCGCCTTGATAGCGTTGGTTGGAGAGATCGAGGGAGTGCTGGGCCGAGGCGACGGCCTTCTGTTCGACGGCGGCCTCGGCCTCCAGAACTCTCAGGCCGGAAAGCTGGTCTTCCACGTCGTTGAAGGCGGCCAGAACCACGCTGCGGTAATCAGCGGCCTGGGCCTCGTAGCTGTGGCGGGCGGCGTCGGTGAGGGCATGGCGCTGGCCGGCATCAAAGAGGAGCTCTGTGGCCTGCGCGCCTAAAGACCAGAGCACGCTGGGACCTTGAATCCAGGTTCCACCGTGCATGCTTTCAAAGCCCCCCGAGCCGCTGAGCGTGATGTTGGGGTAAAAAGCGCTGGCGGCAATGCCGATTTGAGCATTGGCGGCGGCGGCTCGGCGCTCGGCGGCGGCGATCTCCGGGCGGCGCTCGAGAAGTTGCGAGGGCACACCAACGGGAACCCTGGGCAGCGTCAAATCGAGTGGCGAAAAGGGGATGCTGAAGGTGGAAAGATCGGAGTTGGCGATGGCGCCAATGGCATGCTCGTACTGGGCGCGGGCCTGGCCGATGTCCACCAGTTGGGCGCGCACGGTTTCGAGTTGGGTACGGGCCTGGGCCACGTCCACCTCAGTGCCGATACCGCCAGCGAAACGCTTTTGGGTCAAGTCGAGCTGATTCTGGAGGTCGGCGATGGTGGCGGCGAGTAGCCGGACCTGGGAGTCCAGTCCGCGCAGTTGGAGGTAGTCGGCGGCCATCTCGGCATGAAGGCTGAGGTCGATGCTGGCCTGGTCGGCGGCGCTGGCCTGGGCATTGGAGCGGGCGGCCTCGACGGTGCGGCGCACGCGGCCCCAAAGATCCGGCTCCCAACTGGCCTGGACGCCGAGGTTTAGATCGTTATAGGTGGTGTATCTTCCGTTATAAGAGGGGCCGTTTTGCGAAACATTGTCGCGGGCAACGGAAGTTCCCGCGGAAAGCGAGGGAAAGAGTGCGGCGCGGGCGACAGTGATCTGGTCGCGGGCGGCGAGGTAGGTTTCCAGGGCCTTGCGGAGGGTCTGGTTGCTTGACTCGATGCGCTCTTCCAACTGATTGAGTTGCGGGTCCTGGTAGATCTCCCACCACTTGCCGCGCAAGAGATTGTCGGAAGGGTTGGCGGGCTGCCATGCGCCTCCGGCGGGAGCGGGCGGAGGGACGACTGTGGATGCGCCGGTCTCTTTGTAGGCGGCGGGGGCCTGGTAGCCGGGACGGTTGTAATTAGGACCGACGGGTTTGCAGGCGGTGAGGAGGGTAAGAGTCAGAAGACAGGCAAAGACTAGGATGTTTGAGAGTCGTGGTTTCCCTGGTCCGAAAATCAGGGCCTGGGGCACCCGGCTCAATGTGGCGGCTGCAATGTATGGGCTAGAGCACGTACCCTTCACCGCAGACTGTCGTTCCGCTGACTGAGGCTCTGCCATACTACTTGCCTCCCGCGTTGGATTGTCCAGCGGGGTTGACGACCTGGAGCTTTTCGCCTTCGATGAGTGAGTCGGGCGGGTCCTGAATAACTTTGTCTGCCGCGCCGAGGCCGCTGATAATCTGCACGTTGGCACCGTCGTCTTCGCCGATGATCACCGGAACCAAGTGCGCGACGCTGCCGTTGATAACCGTTCCAACCTGCATTCCCTCTTTGCGGAAGATGAGCGCGGCGGCGGGAACGATATAAGCAGCTCCGGCGGGGGGCGTTTTGAAGTGAACCTGAGCGAGCGAGCCGGGCAGCAGCTCACCGGCGCTGTTGTTCACATCGATCTCGACCAGAAGTGTGCGGCTGACTGGATCGATGGCGTCTGCGGTGCGCACGAGCGTTCCCTGATAGAGCTTGCCCGCGTGCTCGGCAAAGCTCAGGTCAATGGGCGCGCCCACCTTCACGTGGCTCGAATAAACCTGCGGCAGATTGGCGTAAACGCGCAGGGTTCCGATGGCCTGCAAGCGGAAGAGCTCTTTGCCCGCGCCGGGGTCGATCAACTGGCCGGTATCGATATTGCGCGCAGTAACCACGCCGTCAAAAGGCGCGTAAACCTTCTCGAAGGACTGAAGCTGGCGGAGCCGCTCGACGTTAGCCTCGGCGGATTTGACCTGCGCGGCGGTGGAAGCGGCTTGATTCACAAAGGTATCCGTGTCCTGGCGGGAGACGGCGTTGGAGGCGACCAGGCCGGTGTAGCGCTCTGCCTGGATGCGGGCGTTATTGGCGTTGGCCTGCGCGGTGGCCAGATCACTCTGCGCCTGCGCCAGTTGCTGATCGACTTCGGGCGTGGCGATCTCGGCCAAGAGAGCACCCTTTTTAACGCGGGAGCCGATGTCAAAATACCAGCGCGTCAGGTAGCCGGCGGTGCGCGCATAGATGGGTGAATCGGTATAAGCGGTCACGTTGCCGGGCAGCACAAAACTGTCCACCGGCGCGCCCGCTATTGGGGAGGCGATCATCACCGTGGGCGCGGCCAGCGATAGGGTGGTGTCTGCCAGAACGCGATTGGCGTTTTTGCGGCTCCATACGCCGTAACCCGCCAGAGCGGCAGTGACCACGGCGATGATCACCATGGCTACCACTGCCAGACTGGTGCTAGCGGCTTCCTGTTGCGGCGCGGATTCGTGCTCTTGGTTCGGCTGCTGCGGATTGGCGTTGTTGCTCATGGAAACTACTCCGGAATCTCATCAAACTCGTCGCTGCTTCCCACCGGCAGAAGGCCGTGGGGCGATGTGCGGCGGCCTTCCAGCCAGCCGTGGACCAAAGAGAAAAATGCGGGCACAAAGAAGAGCGTGGCCACAGTGGCCAGCAGCAGTCCGCCGATCACCGCGCGGCCCAGCGGCGCATTCTGCTCGCCGCCGTCGCCCAGGCCGAGGGCCATTGGGGCCATGCCCAGAATCATCGCCAGAGCGGTCATCAGCACCGGGCGCAGGCGGACAAAGCCGGCATTCAGCGCTGCCCGGCGCGCATCGCCGACCAGGACTTCAAGCTGTTCGCGCGCAAAGCTGACCACTAGAATTGAATTGGCCGTGGCCACGCCCATGCACATGATGGCGCCGGTCAGCGCGGGTACGCTCAGCCGCGTGTGGGTAAGAAAGAGAAACCAGGCGATTCCGCCCAGCGCCGCCGGCAGCGCCGCAATAATAATGAACGGATCCAGCCAGGACTGGAAGTTGACCACAATCAGCAGGTAGACCAGAAGAATCGAGAAGGCCAGCCCGCCCAGCAGGCCGATGTAGGACTTCTTCATCGTCTCGCTTTGGCCGCGCAGATTGAAATGTGAGCCGCGCGGCAGCTCATTCTGGTGCGCCGCAATGATTTTTTCAATCTTGCCGGTCACCGTGCCCAGGTCGGTTCCCTCCACGTTGGCGTAGATGTCAATCACCGGCTGCACGTCGTAGTGGCTCACCGTGCCCATCTCCGCGCCCGGCCTGATGGAGGCCAGATTGCCCAGCACTTGCGCAGGTTGCGGAGCGCCGGGAATGCCTGTGCCGCCAGACTGCTGCGCCATTCCCGCGCCGGTTACCGGCAGGCTCTCCAGCGCCGCCAGCGATTCCAGCTTGTATTGCGGCGCCTGAATCGCGACGTTATACGTGACGCCGGTTTTGGGATCGAGATAGAAGCTGGGCGTGGTCTGGAAGCTGCCGCTCAGCGCAACCAGAATGCTCGTCGCCACATCCTTCTGCGTCAGGCCAATGGTCTGGGCGCGGGTGCGATCCACATCCACTTTCATCTCCGGATAGTTGAAGGGCTGTTGAATGCGCGCGTCCACTGCGCCGGGGACGTAGCGAACTTCATTCAACATTTGCTCGGCGAGCGCGCGATTGGCCGCTAGATTCGAGCCGACGACCTGGATATCGATCGGCGAAGAGAGGCCAAAATTCAAAATCTGCGTCACAATATCCACCGGCAGCACATAAAAGGTGACGCCGGGATACTCCTGGGTCAGCACTTTGCGCAGCCTGTCCACATATTCCGCGGTGGGCCGGTGCTCTTTGCTCAACTGCACCTGAATGTCGGCGTCGGCCGGACCGATGGGCGCGGAGGTCGAGTAAGAGAGATTCAGTGAAGAGTTAGGCAGGCCAATGTTATCCAGCACCGTGACCAACTGATCTGCGGGAATCTCCCGCCGGATCGACTGGTTGATATGGTCGCAAAGCGCGGCCGTTTCTTCAATGCGCGTGCCGGTGCGGGCGCGCACGTGAATCTTGAACTGGCCGGAGTCCACCGAGGGAAAGAAATCCTGGCCCAGAAACGGCGCCAGCACGCCCACCGAACCAACCGCAAAAAGCAGAAAAAGCACCAGGAAAACCGGCGCATGGTCCACGCACAGCGTTAAAATCCCCAGATAGCCGCGCCGGAAGCTCTCGAAACCCTTTTCAAAACCCCGCTGAAAACGCGTGAAGGGATTGCGGCTGCTTTGCTTGCGCGCGCTCTCGGCGTCGTCATGCTCCTTCAGCAGGTATTTGGCCATGGTGGGCACCAGTGTCCGCGAAAGGAAGTAGCTGGCGAGCATGGCAAAGACCACCGCCTCAGCCATGGGGACAAAGAGATATTTAGCCACGCCGCTCAAAAAGAACATGGGAACAAAAACGATGCAGATGGCCAGGGTCGAAACCAGCGCCGGAACGGCAATCTGCGCCGAGCCGTCCAGAATGGATTGCTCCAGCTCCTTGCCCGCTTCGAGGTTGCGATTGATGTTTTCAATGGCCACTGTCGCGTCGTCCACCAGAATGCCGACGGCGAGCGCAAAGCCGCCCAGCGTCATTATGTTGATCGTCTGATGCAGCATGGCCAGTACGCTGAGCGAGCAGAGAATCGACAGCGGAATGGAAACCGCAATGATGACCGTGGAGCGGAAGCTGCCCAAAAAGACCAGAATCATGATGGCCGTGAGGCAAGCGGCGATAATCGCCTCGCGCACCACCCCGTCGATGGCACCTCGAACAAAAATCGATTGATCGGAGAGAAAGCTGATGCGCAGCTCTTTGGGCACCAGGCCAATGTGCAAAATGCTGTCAATTTTGGAGCGGACGCCCTCGATGATCTCCAGCGTGGAGGCCGAACCAGTCTTCATCACGGCCATCATAATGGCCCGGCTGCCATTCACGCGCACAATGTTGGTTTGCGGCGGGTTGCCGTCGCGCACATGCGCCACGTCGCGGATATAAATCACCGATCCGTCGATTGCCTTGATGGGTAGATTGTTCAAATCATCAACCAACTGCGGAGCGGAGTTGGTCTCGACCGCATACTCATAGCGGTCAATCTTCATGGTGCCCGAGGGCGCAATCAGATTCTGCGCGGAGACTGCGTTGACCACATCGACCGGCGAAAGGCCCTTGGCCTGGAGGGCGTGCAGATCCAGGTCCACCTGAATCTGGCGGGTCTTGCCGCCGTAGGGGAAAGGCATCTGCGCGCCTTCAATGGTGGCCAACTGCGTGCGGATATTGTTGGTGGCCTGGTCATTCAACTGCTGTTCGTTCATTCCCGCGCCGGAGACGCCCAGCATAAGAACAGGCACGCTCGAGGCGTTGTACTGAATGATGAACGGGGGCAGCGACCCCGGCGGCAAGCTGCGCAACTGCACCTGGCAGATGGCCGTCACCTGGGCGACCGCATTGCCGATATCCACCTTCGGCTGGAAGAAGATTTTGATAATGCCGATGCCGTTCAGCGACTGCGACTCGATGTGCTCGATGTCGTTGACCGTGGTGGTCATGCCCCTTTCACTGTTGAAGACGATGCGGGTGGACATCTCTTGCGCTGACATTCCGTTGAAGTTCCAAACCACGGTCACGACAGGAATATCAATATTGGGGAAAATATCCGTTGGCATCGTTTCGATGCTGAAGACGCCGAGAATGAGAATCAACAGCGCAAAGACGACGAAAGTATAAGGCCGCCGCAGCGCAAGCCGGACAATCCACATAAGGCAGGTACTCGCTCCTGAGCCGCTGCGGAAACCAAACTGCCGGAGCAGCCCGGTCCAATCACGCCCGGCTCATCGGATCTCGGAGGCGAAAAGCGCTTGCAGCTCCGCTCCCTTCCAACATCCTGTTCAAATCACAATCGTAGCCGATGACCCCGGATAAAGGTTAGAGCAACGAAAAACGGGACTTCCGCACAACGTTTATTGGACGCTTTAACGGGCGGCAAGGACGCAGGCCGGATCGGTCTGACAGTCAGCAATACAGCGGTCAGTAATCCGTTGAAAGATGTAATCTGAGCCTCCAGGATACCGTCAAAGATGAATGGGGTATTGCGCTCTTCTTCCGCGCAAGACAGGCGCCCTGTTCGCTTACAATAGTTTCGGCCTCCCATCAACAGACGGAATGTTTCCGAAGAGTGCAACAAGCGCACTTGCGGATGCCGATTGGCAGAACGAAACCTTTCAGTAAATTCAATCGTCCGTAGAAACGGTAACAGGCAGTCTGACTTTTTACTCGGGATTGAGCCAGGAATGCCTCCCAACGGGGCATTCACACAAGAGAAAACGGCGGGAATTCAAACCATGTCCATTGATAGCAACGCGGAGAACCACACGGTCTCTGACACGTATAACCAACAGCCGCCCGCACACAAGGGATCGGGGCTGCGCATTGTTTTTTACATTGTGCTGGTGGTTGCGCTGGGCGGGATCATCTGGAAGATTCACCAGAACCAGAAGCTCAACGCGGCCAACAGCGCCAGTCAGGCGGCGGCGCTGATGGGGCGGCCGGTTCCGGTGCAGGTGGCCACAGTTGCCGAGAGGCCGATGCCCATCTTTCTGACTGCGCTGGGCACCGTGACGCCTTACATGAGCGTTACCGTCAAGGCACGCGTCAGCGGCGAACTGGAGCCGGTCAAATTCACCGAAGGGCAGATGGTCAAGCAGGGCGAGACGATCATGGTGATCGACCCAAGCCCGTACAAGGCAGCTCTGGATCAAGCCAAGGGCACCCTGGCCCACGATCAGGCATTGCTCAAGGATGCTCAGGCAGAGTACGCGCGCTACAAGGCGCTCTACGACGCCGGCGTGGTTTCCAAAGAGTCGATGCAATCCTATGAAGCCACACGGGGTCAGTACCTGGGGGCCATCGAATCTGACAAGGCGGCCATCGAAACGGCGCAGTTGCAGCTTGATTGGTGCACCATCCATTCGCCCATCAGCGGCAAGATCGGACTGCGCTTGGTGGATCCTGGCAACATCATCGCCGCCGGAACCACCAATCTGGTCATCATCAACCAGATTCAGCCCATTGCGGTTTACTTTACGCTGCCTGAGGATCAGCTTCCTCAGGTGCTGCACAAGCTGACTGCGGAGAGGCGCCTGCCGGTGGAGGCTTACGACCAGAGCGACACGCAAAAGCTGGGCACCGGCTATCTGCTCACCGCCGACAACCAGATTGATACCACCACCGGAACCGGCAAGCTGAAGGCGGTCTTTGACAACGCGGACTCAGCGCTTTTTCCTAACCAGTTCGTCAACATTCATTTGGTGCTGGAAGAGCGGCCCAGCGCGCTGGTGGTTCCTTCGGCGGCGCTTCAGTCCGGCCTGCAGGGCTCCTTTGTCTGGGTGGTCAATACCGATCCCATCAAGAAAGCTTCCGTGGCCAAGATACAACTGGTGAAGATTGCGTTGGCGGAAGGCCAATTGACTATTCTGGACAGCGGCCCGCAGCCCGGTCAGCAGGTGGTGGTGGACGGCGCGGACCGGCTGCGGGATGGACAGACCGTGATCGCCAGCGTGGCCAAGCAGCACGGCGGACAAGCGGCGGGGCAAGGTACGGGGCAGGGTTCTGGCCAAGCCAACGGCAAGGGCAATCAGCCGAAGAAGGAGCAGCAGTGAGCCTGAGTCCTTCCCGGCCCTTTATACTGCGCCCAGTGGCGACGTCGCTGCTGATGTTCGCAATTCTTTTGGCGGGCTTCATCGGCTACGAGCAGTTGCCGGTCTCCGCCCTGCCTGAAGTGGACTACCCGATCATTCAGGTGCTGACATTCTATCCTGGCGCTGGGCCGGAGGTGATGGCCTCCTCGGTGACTGCGCCGCTGGAGCGGCAATTCGGCCAGATGCCGGGATTGAAGCAGATGACTTCGGAGAGCTCGGGCGGCGGCTCGGTCATTACGCTCGAATTCAATCTTGACGAGAACATCGACGTCGCCGAGCAGGAAGTCCAGGCGGCCATCAATGCCGGCAACAGTTTTCTGCCCGCCGATCTGCCCAATCCGCCCATCTACAGCAAGGTGAATCCGGCCGACGCGCCGATCATGACGCTGGCGCTGACCTCGAATTCGCTTCCGCTGGACAAGATCGAAGACGCGGCCGACACCAACCTGGCTCAGAAGATCTCCCAAGTCACCGGCGTGGGGCTGGTTTCCATCGCCGGCGGACAGAAGCCCTCGGTGCGCATACAGGCCAACCCCACACAACTGGCCGCCTACAACCTCAGTCTGGAGGATCTGCGCACGGCTCTGGCCGCGGCCAACGTCGATCAGGCCAAGGGCACGCTCAACGGCAACCGCCAGTCGTACACCATCGGCGCCAATGACCAGTTAACCTCCAGCAGCGACTACAAGCCGGTGATTATCGCCTATCGCAACGGCGCAGCGGTGCGGGCCTCGGACGTGGCCACCATTATTGACGCCGCCGAGAACAATCAGCAGGCCGCGTGGATGGATCGCCAGCCAGCGGTCATCGTCAACATTCAGCGCCAGCCGGGTGCCAATATCATCGCCGTGGTAGACCGAATCAAGGCGCTGCTACCGCAGTTGCAAGCCAGTTTGCCGGCCTCGGTGCAGGTGCGTGTGCTTACCGACCGCACCACCACCATCCGTGCTTCGGTCAAGGATGTCGAGTTCGAACTGATGCTCACCATCGCCCTCGTGGTCATGGTGATCTTTCTCTTCCTGCGCAATCTGGCAGCCACAATTATTCCCTCGGTCGCAGTGCCGCTGTCGATCGTCGGCACCTTCGGCGTGATGTACCTGCTGGGCTATTCTCTGAATAATTTGACCCTCATGGCGCTCACCATCTCCACCGGCTTTGTGGTGGACGACGCCATTGTGATGATCGAGAATATCTCGCGCTTCATTGAAGAGGGGATGAGCCCGATGAAGGCCGCGCTCAAGGGCAGCGAGCAGATCGGCTTCACCATCATGTCGCTGACCGTCTCGCTGATCGCCGTGCTGATTCCGCTGCTCTTCATGAGCGATGTGGTGGGCCGGCTCTTCCGTGAGTTTGCTATCACTCTCGCGGTCACCATCCTGGTCTCAGCTTTCGTCTCGCTGACGCTGACGCCGATGATGTGCTCACGCATTCTGCAGGATAAGAAGACCGCCAAGCAGTCACGGTTCTACTATTGGTCGGAGAGTGTCTTCAACTCGATTATCTCCGCCTATGGCCGCACTTTGACAGTGGTTCTGCGCTATCGCTTCATCACGCTGCTGGTGACCATCGGAACGCTGGTGGGCACGTTGCTGCTTTATGTGGTGGTCCCCAAGGGCTTCTTTCCGGTGCAGGATACCGGCGTGATTCTGGGCATCAGCGAAGCGCCGCAGACGGTCAGCTTTACCTCGATGGCCGAGCGCCAGCAAAAACTTGTAGACATTTTGCTCCAGGACCCGGCGGTCGATAATATCTCGTCTTTTATCGGCGTGGACGGCACCAATACTACGCTGAACTCGGGCCGCATTCAGATCACGCTCAAACCGCTGGAGGAGCGCAAACTATCCGCCACGGAAGTGATTCAACGCTTGCAGCCGAAGCTCACAGGCGTGGAAGGAATTCAGCTCTTCCTGCAGCCACTGCAGGACCTGACCGTGGAAGACCGCGTCAGCCGGACCGAATTCCAATACTCGCTGGAAGACCCTAATCCGGTTGAGCTTGCCAAGTACACGCGGCTGATGGTCAGCGAACTCGGCAAAGAATCCGTGGTTACCGACGTCGCCAGCGACTTGCAGGATCAGGGCCTGGGCGCGCAACTGGTCATAGATCGCGACACCGCGGCCCGGCTGGGCATCGCGATGGCCGACGTGGACAACACGCTCTACGACGCCTTCGGCCAGCGCCAGGTCTCGACGATCTTCACGCAGCTCAACCAGTACCACGTGGTAATGGAGGTCGGAAAGAGCTTCCAGACCGATCCCTCGACGCTGAACAACCTCTTCGTCAAATCAGCCAGCGGCACGCAGGTTCCGCTCAGCCAACTGGCGCACTGGGAGCAGACAACCAACGCCCAGCTCTCCATCGGCCACCAAGGGCAGTTTCCCTCGACGGTGGTCAGCTTCAACCTGGCTCCGGGCAAGGCGCTGGGCGACGCAGTGACCGCAGTCAACGCCATCGAGAAGCGCATCCAGATGCCGACCAGCATCAACGCCAGCTTCCAGGGCACGGCCGCCGCCTTTCAGACCTCGCTCAGTAACGAGCCGCTGTTGATTCTGGCCGCGCTGATTACGGTTTACATCGTGCTGGGCGTACTCTATGAGAGCTATATTCACCCCATCACCATCATTTCTTCGCTGCCCTCGGCCGGGGTGGGTGCGCTGCTTGCCCTGCTGATTACGCGCGTGGAGTTCAGCGTGATTGCGCTCATCGGCATCATCCTGCTTATCGGCATCGTGCAGAAGAATGCCATCATGATGATCGACTTTGCCCTGCAAGCCGAGCGCAACGAAGGCAAGCCGCCGGAAGAGGCCATCTTCCAGGCCTGCCAGTTGCGTTTCCGTCCGATTCTGATGACTACCATGGCCGCCATGCTGGGCGGGTTGCCGCTGTGGCTGGGCGGCGGCGTGGGCGCGGAACTGCGCCAGCCGCTGGGCATTACCATCGTCGGCGGATTGATCATGTCGCAGGCGTTGACGCTTTTCACCGTGCCGGTGATCTACCTCTACTTCGACAAGCTGGCAAAGTATTTGAAGCCGAAAGAACTTGGCGAGCTAGGGACTGAGGGAAAAGGGACTAGGGACTGAGATAAGAAATTTCCGAGTCTGGCTATTAGCTTTTAACTGTGAACTGACATCTGAGAACTGGATCCAGTAACCGATGCATCTCTCCGCACCATTCATTCAGCGCCCGGTAGCTACTTCGCTGCTCAGCTTGGCTCTTCTCATGGCCGGCTCGGTAGCTTACTCGATCCTGCCCGTGGCCTCGCTGCCTAACGTGGATATGCCAGTGATCGGCGTCAGCGCGGGCATGCCGGGGGCGAGTCCGGAGACCATGGCCTCATCGGTCGCCACGCCGCTCGAGCGCCAGTTCGGACGCATCTCCGGCGTCAATCAGATGACTTCAGCCAGTTCGCTCGGTGCGGCCTCCGTCAGTCTGCAATTTGACATCAACCGCAATATCGACGCCGCCGCCCGCGACGTGCAGGCCAGCATCAACGCGGCGCGCAGCCAGTTGCCCTCGTATCTGCCGCAGAACCCCAACTACCGCAAGGCCAACCCCGCCGAAGCGCCGATCCTGATTCTCACGCTCACCTCCGACGTGATGCTCAAGCCGCAGATCTACGATTTGGCCAACTCCATCCTGGCGCAAAAGATCTCGCAGATCAATGGTGTGGGCCAGTGCTTTGTCGGCGGAAGCTCCTCGCCTTCGGTGCGCGTTGAGTTGAATCCCATGCAACTGGGTGCGAATGGCGTCGGCCTGGAAGCCGTGCGCACGGCGCTGGCCAACGCCAACGCCAACCGCCCAAAAGGCGCATTCCAGGATGCCGATCATCGCTGGCAGATCAGCGACAACGATCAGATCTTCAAGGCCAAAGACTACGCGCCCATCGTTGCTGGCTACAACAAACAGACTGGCGCTCCGGTCCGCGTGGGCGATTTGGGAACGGTCACCGACAGCGTGGCCGACATCCGCAACGCCGGCGTCAGCGGCATCAACATCGACGGCGAACGTGGCCAGTTGAAAGACGCCATCCTGATTATCGTCTTCAAAATTCCCGGCGCCAACGTTATCTCCACTGTGGATAGCGTGCTGGCCGAGCTGCCCCGCCTGCAGGCCGCCATCCCGCCAACCATCAAGATTGATGTCGCCGTGGATCGAACCACCACCATCCGCTCCAGTGTCCGCGACGTGGAGATCTCGCTTATCATCAGCGTCTGCCTGGTGGTGCTGGTCGTCTTTCTTTTTCTGCGCGAGGTCTGGGCCACCATCATTCCCTCCATCGCCGTGCCCCTCTCGCTGCTGGGCACCTTTGGCGTCATGTGGCTGCTGGGCTACACCATCGACAACCTCTCGCTGATGGCGCTCACCGTCGCCACAGGCTTTGTGGTGGACGACGCCATCGTGGTCATCGAGAACATCACTCGCTATCTCGAAATGGGCGACTCGCCCTACGATGCCGCAATGAAAGGCTCGCGCGAGATCGGCTTTACCGTTCTCTCGATGAGTTTGTCGCTGATTGCCGTTTTCATACCGATTCTGCTCATGGGCGGCATCGTTGGCAAGCTCTTCCGCGAATTTGCCGTTACTCTTTCGGTCGCCATCGCCGTCTCGCTGCTGGTTTCGCTGACCACCACGCCGATGCTCTGCGCCCGCTTCCTCAAGTCGCGCGACGAGAGCCGCCATGGCCCCGTCTACCGCGCCAGCGAACGCGCTTTTGATTGGCTGCACAACGAATATGCCGTGGGCCTGCGCTGGGTTCTTCGCCATCAGATTTTGATCCTGTGCATCCTGATCGGTACTGTTTTGCTCAATGGTTACCTCTTCAAGATTGTTCCCTTCGGATTCTTCCCGCAGCAGGACACCGGTCGCATGGGCGGGCAAACCCGCGCAGCGCAAGACATTGCCTTCGACTCCATGAAGGTCAAGCAGCAGACCCTTGCGCAAATGGTCCTCGACGATCCGGCAGTTCAATCGGTCACCGCCTTTGTCGGCGGCGGCGGTCCTGGAGGCGGCAGCTCCAACATCGGCAATATGTTCATCGCACTCAAGCCGCTCAATGAACGCCCTTATCGTCCCTACTCTAGCGATTGGGTTGGCCGCTTGCGCAAGACGTTGAACCTTCATCCCGACCACGTCTCCGCCGATGATGTTGTGAATGGCCTGCGTGGCAAACTCAACAGCGTGCCCGGAGCGGTCCTCATCCTTCAGGTTCAACAGGATCTTTCGACGGGCGCGCGCGGCGGCGCGGCGCAGTACCAGTACACACTCTCTGATGAGAACCTTAACGAACTGAATACCTGGGCTCCGCAACTGCTCAACCGCATGAGAGCCATGCCGGAGCTTCGCGATGTGAACAGCGACCAGCAGAATCAGGGCTTGGCCGCCAATCTGGTCATTGATCGCGACGCGGCCTCCCGGCTCGGCGTCACCGCTGCAGCCATCGACGCGGTCCTCTATGACGCTTTCGGCCAGCGCGAGGTCTCCACTATGTTCACCGCGCTCAACCAGTACTACGTCGTGATGGAGGTCGATCCAAAGTTCCAGCTCAGCCCCGACGCGCTGAACGGCATCTTTATCAAATCCTCCACCGGCTCCATGGTTCCACTCTCCGCCATTGCCAAATTCGAGCAGCAGCGCACCGCCCTCCAGGTCAACCACCAGGGACAGTACCCGGCCGTTACGCTCAGCTTCAACCTGGCCCCTGGGTTCGCGCTTGGCGATGCCGTCAATGCTCTGCAAAAGATTCAGCCCGAGATGGGAATGCCCTCAACCATCCATGCCACCTTCCAGGGGACCGCGCAGGCCTTCCAGGATTCTAAAAACAACATGCCCTGGCTGATCTTTGCCGCACTCACCGCTGTTTACATTGTGCTTGGCATCCTCTATGAGAGTTACATTCATCCGCTGACCATTCTTTCCACCATCCCGCCGGCCGGCGTCGGCGCCATCCTGGCCCTGATGCTGATGGGAACCGAACTGAGCATCATCGCGCTGATCGGCATTATCCTGCTGATCGGCATCGTCAAAAAGAACGCCATCATGATGATCGACTTTGCGCTGCAAGCCGAGCGCGAGCAGGGCCTGCCGCCCGTCGAAGCGATTTATCAGGCTTGCCTCCTGCGCTTCCGTCCGATCATGATGACGACGATGGCTGCGCTCTTTGGCGGACTGCCGCTGGCCATCGGCATGGGCGTAGGCTCCGAGCTGCGTAAGCCGCTGGGCATCACCATCGTGGGCGGGCTGATTGTGTCGCAGATGCTCACGTTGTTCACTACTCCGGTTGTCTATCTCTTCTTCGACCGTCTGCAATGGCGCGTGATGAAGCTGCGCCGCATCGGCGCGGAGCTGGAAGAAGCGCCGGGCGACTGAGTAGCAGTTGTCAGTTCTAAATTCTCAGTTCTCAGTGAGACAGGGATTCATATTAACCGATATATATTTTAATATCAATATCTTGCATTTTCATCTTTGTAAATCCTCCCCAAAGTACCCCGTCTCCAACGAATGCTCGAATAGCTCCCGCTCCCCGCTGTGCTGAGGTGTACGAATCTGTGAGAACAGCCGAAGGAGATGAAATGAAAGCAGCTGCATTGCTGGTAACGAACAAACCCCATTGGCGTGGCTTCATCTTACATCCAAAAGCCTTGGTTCGATTGATAGAAAACAAAAGACGGCGGGTCGAGGTTCATGGTTCCCAGGTCTCAAAAGCAGTTTTGAGACCTGAATTCCAAGCTGCACTATCTGGTTTGTTGCTCTTGTGCCGGTAAGTCCTCGCGCGGGACCGTCGGTGTTTCTCCCGGCTGCGCGCCCATCACCGCAACCGAAGCAGCCACAAAGATTCCATCTTTCACCGCGCCCTCCACGCGCACGATGTCGCCGACGTGCACATCGGCCAGCGTGATGGGGGAGTGGCGCTTGCGCAAGCTGGTGTTCTTGTCAGCCACAAAGGCATGAGCGGTGTTGTCCACTGAGCTGAGCAGTACAACCTTGGTTTCTTCAATCGTCGTTATCTTGCCCATCAGCCATGTCGTGCCGAAGTTGGCCCGCATCGCTTCCATCATTTTGGCGCGCTCCGGGTCAATTTGCACAATCACCACCGCACCGACGGATTTGGCGGCCGTGTCCACCTCGCCCATGACGCCAATTGCATCGCCCACTCTGATCTCCGTGGGCTTGAGCGGTTGCGGAGGATAGCTGCCCATGCCTTCAGGATCGCCTTGTCCGTTGCCTCCGGGTTTGGACCCATTACCGGCTGCGCCGCGCTCACGCTGAATCGATTGCTTCAGGATGCGGGTGTTGACGCTGAAATGGATTGTGTAGCTTTCGCCCGATTCGGTCTTGATGGTGTAGTGGCCGGCGGTGACGGCAGTGACGGTCCCGGCGATTCCATTCCCACCAAAAACTCCGCCCCATCCGCCTCGTCCGCCATGCTGGCCTTGCCCGCCGGCCCTCGGCGTCTGGCTGGAAGACGGAGCGGCTGGCGCCTCCTGCGCTGAAAGGCCAGCCGTGAGCGCGCAGCCTAAGACGGTTACGGCGATGAGACAGAGTTTCATGGCAACTCCCCACTGCTTAGACGCATGAGAATGAGATCAAGACACAAGCCATCCGCGGCAAATCATGCCGCTAGGGTGGGGAGTCGAAGGATCTGCGGTTGTTATTCGTGTTTTAACAATTCTCCTTCCCTTGATTCGTTAATTCTTAACTTGTCTCTAACAGCCCGTTCTTTATATTTCGCCAAAATTCAAGCTAGTTATTCATTTTTAACGCGCCAGGATATTTTTCATTGCCCACCCGGCGCGCAGGGAAGCATGTATCTGCGATGCAGATGCTGAAGCAGCGGCGCGTATGCCGCAAAGGCATCGCTTGACCTACCACTCGCATACCGCCCGCCTAGCGCGGATGCGCACTACAAGAAAGGTGAAATCATGATTCGAGGCCACATCTCATCCCTAGCGTTGTTTGTTTTCCTTGGCGCGGCGGCTGCCGCCGCGCAAGGGCCAGTCCCCGAAGCTCCTGATGCCGAAGCTGCGCAGCCCAAGGTTTCCAACACCGAGACCGTCGTGGTCACCGCGCCGGGCGAGTTCCGCGTCGAGCAGGAGATGCAGTCCACCGCGCTGCTGGAAGAAGCTCCCGGCACCAGCCCCATCAAGAGCATCGCGGAGATGCCCAGCGTCAACTTCCAGGCCGCCGATCCCTACGGCTCTTATGAGTGGGCGGTGCGCATCTCGCTGCGCGGCTTCAATCAGAACCAGCTCGGCTTCACTCTCGACGACATCCCGCTGGGGGATATGTCTTACGGCAACTGGAACGGCCTGCACATCAGCCGCGCCATCACGGATGAGAACGTGGGCCGCATCGTCATCTCGCAAGGGACCGGCGGGCTGGAGACCGCGTCCACAAGCAATTTGGGTGGAACCCTCCAGTTCTATTCCGCCGACCCCTCCGACAAGCGCAGCGTGACCGTGAATCAGACGGTGGGCAGTTGGGATGCCTATCGGACCTTCGTCAAGTTTGAAAGCGGCCTGATCGGCCACACCAAGTTCTATCTCACCGGCGCCTATAACCTCACCGACAAGTGGCGCGGCCACGGCCAGATCGGCCAAAACTACTGGCAGCTCAACGGCAAGCTGGTGCATTACGTGGGCGACAAGGGCGTACTGTCCGTCTTCGCCGATGTCTCTGACCGCCGCGAAGTGGATTACCAGGACGACAATAAAGTATGGGTGCAGAAGCTCGGTTATAACTGGGATAACTTCGGCAACTGGCAGCAGTCGATACAGGCGGCCTATGCCTGCGACGGTGTTCCGGGCGTCAGCTATCCCACCGTACTCGCTCCTCTCGGCCCCACAGCCGCGGATTACAACAACAATGATGCCTGCGACGCCGGGTACTACGGTGGCGCGGGCCTGCGCAAGGACCAGATCGGCGGCATCAGCTACAAAACCGCGCTCACCGATCACCTAACCTTGAAGGTGACCGGCTACGGCCATCACGATGATGGACGCGGCCTGTGGTTCACGCCCTACGTGCCGACGTACAACGACATCTATACGGACAGTTTTACCTCGTTTGTTTCACCTATCTCGGAGCGCACCTCTGAATATCAGATCAACCGCGGAGGCGTGATTGTCTCGCTTGCCTATGAGAACGGGCGCAACAAGATTGAGGGCGGTTTCTGGTTCGAAGGTGAAAAGTGGAACCTGGCGCGGCGCTATTATCCCACCAGTATCGCTAGTCCGATGCAGTCGCTCTACGACATTCCATCCCATCCGTTCTTCACGCAGTGGGAGTATGTCTTCAACACAACCGTATATCAAATCCACCTGCAGGATCAGTTCAAAGTGAACAGTAAGCTGGCGCTTTCAGCAGGTTTCAAGACTGCGGAGAACACTACGGATGGAGAACTGGGAACAACCTTTTTAGCAAACCCGCCGGTGATGGCCGATCCCACATTGCAAACCAAGCTCGGCTATTCTGCTGGGGAGTATGCACAGGGGCAACTCACGTCCGGCAAGCCATTTCTTCCCCAATTCGGCGCGAACTTCAAGCTCAACGAGGGCAACGAAATCTTCGGTGACGCCGCCTACAACGTGCGTTCCTATGTCCCTGGCGGCTACGGTTACGGAACCTCACCCTGGGGCACTACTCAAGCCGGCTTTGATGCGTTGAAGTCCACCACCAGCCCCGAAACCTCCTGGACCGAAGAGGCCGGCTACCGCTTCACCGCCAAGCGCGCCTCCGCCCAGGTCAGCTACTTCCACGTCAACTTCCAGAACCGCCTGCTGGCTTTTTCGCAGGGCGCAGGCATTGCCGGCAACGCCTCCATCCTGGCTAACGCCGGCGGCGTCACCACCAACGGCGTGGACGGCTCGGCGAGTATCCACATCACTCCGGAGATCGCCCTCTACAACGCGGCCACTTGGAATAAATCTGCCTATGACAGTGACACGGGCGCAAGCGGTGCTTGCATCTATGCCAGCTCGACCGGCACCTGCCTGCCGCTCAAGGGACTGATCGTCGTGGACACGCCGAAATACCTGTACAAGACCTATCTGGAGTACAAGAAGTCCGGCTTCTTCGCCCACTTTGGCGCGGACTATATGTCCGAGCGCTTCTTCACCTACTCGAACGACAACAGCGTCCCCGGACGTTTTCTGACCGATCTCAGCCTAGGCTATGAGCGCGCCGATCTGGGCGCGTTCAAGGATCTGAAGGTTCAGGCCAACGCCTCTGACCTGCTGAACTCGCAGTATTACGCCTCCATCGGCACCAACGGATTCATCTACAGCGATCCGACTTCGGTGAATAACAACACTCTGCAGGTGGGCGCGCCGCGCACCATCAGCGGAACCGTCTCCGTCCGCTTCTGAAGCTCCAACAACCGCACGGCCAAGGGCGCGGATTCTCCCGCGCCCTTCTTTTTTGAGCGCGAATATGTGGCTCGCGGCGAGGGCTAAAGGCGGATCATCACACAAATTCTAAGTGCACCGGACCCGGATCTTATAAGGCCTTTCCATAGACCGTTTATCCCCAGCGGAAAAATTAGTCCGCAGTAAAATAAATCTTCACCGATAAAATGGAAAACCGGGCCGTAGAATGATGAAAAGGAGAAAAACAATGTCAAGAAAAGAGGCTGTACTCCTGGTTAGCCGGGCGCTCTCTATCCTTCAATTGATTTATGCGATGATGGAGATTACTTATCTGCCTATTCGGTTTGCGTCGCTCTTTCATCACACAAATCGCATCAACCTATTGGGGCCTTCGGGATATGACGATTTCTGGAGTGGTTATTATCGCTTGGACATCGCGTTCTTTTTTGCGCGAGTTACGATCTGTTTGGTTGTGTCGTTTCTGTTCTGGAATTGCGGCCCTTGGATCGAGCGCATTCTCCTGCCTAAAATCGAAGAACAAAAGCAGCCAGACTGAGTTATACTTTCCCCGTCGATTTTTTGACGGAGAACGCGCATGGAAAAACTCGATCTGAAAAAGCAATGGAAGCCTCTTTACGAAGGGAAGGCCGGAATCATAACGGCCGTGGATGTACCTCCGCTCACCTATCTGATGGTGGATGGCGAGGGCGACCCCAATACCGCGCAGATATTTTCGGAAGCCGTGGAAGCGCTCTACGCGCTTTCTTATACGTTGAAGTTCTCGCTCAAGAAGAGTCCGCGAGCCATCGACTACGGCGTGATGCCGCTGGAAGGACTATGGTGGGCCGACGATCCGCGCGTTTTTCATGAGGCTGACAAATCCAAGTGGAAGTGGACGGCGATGATCGCGCAGCCGGAGTTCATCGCGCAGCCGGAGGTGGAGGCGGCCTTCAACGAGGTGCGCCGCAAGAAGAACCCCGCTGCGCTTGACCGGGTCCGCTTCGAGACTCTCACCGAGGGCCCTTCCGCGCAAGTGCTGCACATCGGTCCGTTTTCAGCTGAAGGGTTAACCATCCAGCGGATGCACGATTTCATCCACGCAGCCGGAAAAGAACTTCACGGCAAGCACCACGAGATCTATCTGAGTGATCCGCGCCGCACCGCGCCCGAGAAGCTCAAAACCATCCTCCGGCAGCCGATGCGGTGATTACCGAAAAATCACGGAAGCAAAGGATGGCGTTGAGGTTCATGGTTTCAGCTCAACTTTCAACGGTGCGCCACCCGTCCGTGGAACAAACATACTCTCGTATCTATGGGCCGAATCGATCAGAGCTAAATAGTTGCCTTGGTTGCTCCGGTGGAGATGCCTCCGTCTACGAGAAGTGTCTGGCCGGTGATGTAGCGGCTTGACTCGGATGCGAGAAAAACAATCGCGCCATCGAGATCGTCTGGCAGGCCAGGCCGCTTTAATGGAATGCGATCGCAGATATATTCGACCCATGCGGCATTTTCATACAGCACGCGATTTTGCTGGGTCTGGAACCAGCCGGGAGCAAGACAATTCACAGTGACTCCATGGCTGCCCCAATCATCGGCGAGACTCATGGTGAGTTGGCGTATCCCACCGCGACTGGCGCCATAAGGAGCGAGGCCGGCGTATCCGGCCACAGCAGTGACCGATCCAATGTTGATAATGCGCCCGTAACCGCGCTCCGTCATGCCTCGCGCAACCGCTTGGGCAACAAAGAATGAACCGCGTAGGTTCGTGTCCAGAATCGCATTCCAATCTTCCCAACTAACATCGAGCGCGGGTTTGCGAATGTTGCATCCGGCATTGTTGACGAGGATATCGATTTTGCCGAAATGTGTTTCGATTGCTGCAATTGCCTGTAGGATGCTCGCGTGGTCGCGGACATCTAGGTCCACGGAAAACGTCTTCCGTCCCAGTGCCTCGATTTCATTGGCAAAACCTGTAAGCGATCTCTTATCGCGACTGGTAATCGCGATGTCAGCGCCGGAGCGCGCAAGAGCGCGGGCAAAGTATTGTCCCAGGCCGCGGCTCGTGCCGGTCACGAGCGCGACATTTCCAGTGAGATCAAACAAGGAGTTATTCATCGACACTTTCCTCTAAAGTTTCTGCGATGGCGCCCTTTTTTTACGGCTCAAGCACCACTTTGAGAAGACCCGGTTCACGATCATACAAACGCTGAAACCATGAAGCTCCTTCTTCAAGCGGAGCCACGGCGGTGATAAGTGGTTCCACTTGAATGGCGCCGCGCGCGATCAACGAGATACATGCCGGATACTCTCCCGATGACGCGCAAGAGCCTTGCAGGCGAATCTGGCGTGTGACCGCCGACTGCAAACCGAATTCGACGGTCGGCGATACATTTCCGATCAGCGTTACCGCGCCGCCTTTGCGAACGCTATCCAAAGCAAATTTGACAGGGACGGTGGAACCTACGCACTCCATGGCCGCGTCCGCGCCGCGTCCATTAGTTTGCTCAAGAATAAGAGGGACCACGTCGGCGTTGCGAGAGTTGAATGTGGCTGTGGCTCCCAGGCTGCGAGCGAGTTCCAGCCGTGTATCATCCACGTCCACGACGATACATTTGCCCGCGCCCGCCTGACGCGCCGCCTGCAATGCCAGGAGGCCAATTGTGCCGGCGCCTACAACGACCACCGTATCGTCAAGCGCAATCGGAGTAAGCGACACCGCATGAACGGCAACGGAGACAGCCTCAATCAGCGCCGCGTGCGCGTAAGGCAGGATTTCGGGCAAAGGATATGCGATGCGAGCAGGCACGATAACAAACTCCGCAAAAGCTCCCATGCGCCTGAAGGCCGGCGCTGAAACTCCGATCACTTCTCGGTTGTCGCAAAGATTGATCTGGCCGCGGAGACAGTAAAAGCACTTGCCGCAGTATACGGTGGAGTCGAAGGTCACGCGGTCGCCAGGAAGAAAGCCCGCCACCGCGCCGCCGACCGACTCAACGATTCCAGCGGCCTCGTGCCCCATGATGATCGGAGGCAGCCGCCGGCCCGTGCTTCCATCGTAACCGTGAACGTCGCTACCACAGATGCCGCAGGCGTGAATGCGTATCAGCAACTCGTCCTCGGCGGGCCGCGGCACAGGAATATCCACAATGTCGAGTTGCTTGTAAGCGGAAAGCAGCAGTGCTTTCATAGGATCTCCATCAAATCCCGGAACTCGCTTCAGGATAAAACATTGCGGCGCTCTTCGGGTTCCATCGGCAATTCAATCCTTCCCAGCAAGAAGATGTAGGCTGCGATCCCAACCGCCAGATAGATGACCGGCAGGCCAAAAGCCAATGCGAAAGACTGCCGCGCCGTCACCAAATAGCCGGTGGCGATGGGTGCCGCGATGCCCGAAAGCTGGTTCGAGAAGTTGACGATCCCGCCCACTTTGCCGACGTTCTCTTTCCTCGCGATCAGGGATGGAAGTGACCATCCAACCGGCGACGCAGCGGAAAGGCCGCCAATGGAGATGCTGATCCAGATCAGAGCCTGCCGCGCGCTGTGCGGGTTGGCCGCTCCCACCAGCCCGAGTCCGCAGATGGTGCCGCCAATGAGGATGAATCTGCGCACCCGGCTTGTATTCCAGCCGCGTTGGATCAGAGTATTCACCAGCCAGCCGCCGACTAAAAGATTAAGCAATCCGGCAAAGAGCCAGGGCAGGCTGGTGTAAAGAACGGAATGCAGAAGATCGACGTGCAATACCATCGATAGATAACTCGGCAGCCAGGTCAGCAGGAGGTAGAAGACATAGTTATAAGAACCCATGCCTACAGCCAATCCAATCACCTTGCGCTGCCGCAAGAGATAGCCGAGCGAATCCGGCTTCGCGGGTGCCGTGCTGGCAGGCGCTTCGCCTTCAATATACCGCCTCTCCAGAGCGCTCAAAGCCGGGTCGTCGCCGGGATCGCGATAGACCATCCAGAAGAGAAGAAAGTACAGGAAGCTGACCACGCCGGTAATAGCAAAGCTCCAACGCCAGCCGACCCATAGCAAGACAATGCCGATCAATGGCACGCCGATGGCTGAAGCGAATTTTGCGGCACCGTCAAAAATTGCCGTTGCGAGGCTGCGCTCACTTTCAGGAAACCAGTAGCCAATGGCTTTTGCATTCGCCGGAAAGGTAGGAGCTTCTCCCACTCCAAGAGCAAGCCGGGCTGCGAACAACCCGCCCAGCGTGGGCGTAATCGCCGCACCGAAGGTCGATATGCTCCAAATAAAGCTGCTGATCCGGCCAATGCGCCGAACGCCGAACCTGTCCAGCACGACGCCGATGGGCAATTGACAGAGAGCATAGGTCCAGTTGTATGCGGCGGAGAGGTAGCCGAAGGCAATATTCGAAATTCCGAATGCGGCATACAGGGAATCGTGCGAGACGGAAAGGTTGACGCGATCAAAGTAGTTGACCAATACGCCCAATCCAAGCAACCAGGCAATTCGCCAGCGGCGCTTTGGAATCGATGCCTGACTTTCGATTTGCAATTGGATCACCCGCTACCTCTTTGATGATTAGATATGCATAGTCATCATAGAGGCGGGTGGCGCAGATTTCTATAGTTGGACCAGGGGCTGGATGCTCCAGCTCTGGACTTTCGGAGCTAGGAAACCACGAACCCCATGGCGTGTATGCGCCGGCTGGCCCACCGCAGGCGGTTATGCGTTCAACTGCTCTTGCAGCTTGTTCAGGGTGCGGTGCAGATCCTTGTCGGCGCGGCGCTGCTCGTCGATCTTGGCTATGGAATGCATCACGGTGGTATGGTGCTTGTTGCCAAACTGGCGGCCGATCTCCGGCAGGCTTGCCTCGGTCATCTGCTTGGCCAAGTACATGGCGATCTGCCGCGGCACGACCACGTTGCGCGAGTTGTTCTTCTGCTTAAGATCAACGATCCTCATGCCGAAGTTCTCGCTGACGGCGCGCTGAATCGACTCGATGGTGATCTTGCGCACCTGCATGTCGATGAACTGCTTGAGGCACTGCTGCGTGGTGGCCAGCGTGATCTCCATGCGGTTCATCTGGCACCAGGCGATTAGCCGGGTCATGGCGCCTTCCAGCTCGCGCACGTTGGTGCGCACATTGGAAGCCACGAACATGGCCACATCGATGGGCAGAATCACCTGCTCGTTTTCTGCCTTTTTTTGCAGGATGGCGACCTTAGTCTCCAGATCGGGCGGTTGAATGTCGGCGATCAGCCCCCACTCGAAGCGCGAGCGCAGCCGGTCCTCGATCTCCGCCAATTCCTTGGGCGGACGATCGCTGGCGATGACGATCTGCTTCATGCTCTCGTGCAGCGCGTTGAAGGTGTGAAAGAACTCCTCCTGCGTGCGCTCCTTCTGGGCGATGAACTGAATGTCGTCCACCAGCAGCACGTCCACGGTGCGGAAGCGGTCGCGGAAGCTGGTCATGCGATCATTGCGCAGTGAGGTAATCATCTCGTTGGTGAATTTTTCCGCTGAGACGTAGCAGATGCTCGCCGAGGGCTGGCGGCGCTTCACCTCGTGGCCAATGGCGTGCATCAGGTGGGTCTTGCCCATGCCCACGCCGCCGTAGAGGAAGAGGGGATTGTAGGCTTTGGAGGGGCGCTCGGCGACGGCCAGTGAGGCGGCGCGGGCAAACTGATTGCCGTTGCCGATTACGAAGGCCTCGAAGGTGTAGCGGGGGTTGAGCTGCGCCGCGGTCGACCAGTCAAAGCGCGCCTGCTCGGGCGTGCGATTCGCCGTCTGTGGCGGCGCGGTGGGCGCATGAGCGGGCACCGGTGCAAAGCCGCCGTCCTTGCGCACCGGCGGAACCGAGGGGTCCTCTTCGGCGGTCACAAAACAAACGTCGTCCAGCTCCAGCCCGTGCTGCTCGATGGCCTCCTGGATCAGATCGCTATACCGGTCCCCGAGGTGCTGGAACTCTGGCGAGGGTACGCGCACATACAGCGTGCGATTAGCTATATGACTGTAACGAGTAGGTTTAAACCATGTCTCGAAGGACTGGCGAATCACCTTCATCTCGAGCGCAGAGAGAATCTGGAGCCAGGGATTAATTGCCGAAGCTGGCGAGACTGCAAAAGCCATCGTGCTGATCCTTGCCTGCGTCTCATGTGAACCGCCGGTCGTGTTTATCCGCCAATTTATGACAACTATCCACCCGCGACGCAAAGCGCTACGCTTTGTGACCGTCATGCTGCCTGCCGAGTGCCTGATTGCCGCTGTTCGGCTCCTGAATCTTGCCTCGGAGCCTGGGATAAAAGTCCGGTTTTGTGAGACGCTGAAAAAACTTACTGGAACGGTCCCAAGATTAGCACATTTCAGGGTCGATGTAATAGCCCTTTCATCGAAGTTTTTGTTGGTCCCAATAAGTTGCACCATGGATGGTGAAACTCGCTGGAAAAGTTACCAGAGTTACGCTAAAAAATCGTTTTATGAGGCACTAAATTCGATGACTAACAGTTTTGAATTATTTTCCTTCCGCGCGCCTCAAAGAGGCACCTCGAATAGCTCAGTACAGTTCGCGCTGGATTCTGAAGCCGATCTGCGATACACTTAGTACTTGCCGTCAAGGCGAAGATTTTCTTTAGGGAACAGGAGCGCATTTTTATGCCCAAGCGCACATTTCAGCCGAATCGCCGCAAGCGTGTGAAGACACATGGCTTCCGCGCGCGCATGAAGACCAAGGCCGGCGCAGCCGTGCTCAGCCGCCGCCGCGCCATCGGACGCAAGCGCGTCGCCGTCAGCGCCGGCTTCCGCGACTAATCTGTCTGCCGTTTCGATCTCGCCTTTTGTTGGAGCCGAAATGGATGAGTTTCACAGGTCCATTTCGGCCAACACCTTCCGCGGCGTTGCCATGACAACCTCATTCAGCACGGACGAACGCCAGCCTGCTCGGCAGTCGCTCACGGGACTGCGCCTGCGCAAGCACGCCGACTACCAGCGCGCCTATGCAGCCGGACGCAAGCGCCAGTCCGCGTCGATGAGCTGGTTTCTGGCCCCGCAGCAGCCCGCCTATAACGGCGCTCCGCTGCCGACTGCTCCGCGCGTAGGACTCACCGCGGGCAAGGTGATGGGCAAGGCCCATGAGCGCAACCGCCTCAAACGGCGCATGAGAGAGGCGCTGCGCCGGCATACTGGCCTGCTCCCGAAAGGCTGCGATCTGATCCTCCATCCCCGCCGCACCGTGCTCAACCTCGATTTCGCGAAACTTGAGGCGGAGGTTGTGCGTATCCTTCATCAGGCAAAGGCCGAGGAGGAGCGCATGACTGCTCATCCGGCCCCACCCAAGCCTCTATCATGACCCGCATTTTGCTCGCCATCCTCGCCGCTTACCGCCGCTGGCTCTCTCCGGCGCTGCACGCGCTCAGCCCGGGCGGCTGCAAATTTCTACCCACCTGCTCGGAGTACGCCTCGGAGGCCATCGCCACACACGGCCCGCTGAAGGGCGTTTATCTTTCCGCATGGCGGCTCTTGCGCTGCCATCCTTTCACCCCAGGAGGACTGGACCCGGTTCCTCCGCCCTCATCTTTGCGCCAAATTCACCACAAACCTTTACCATAGAAAGAGTGGCGGCCAGACGGCTCGCTTCTCCAACGAATAGGAAGTTAACCTTGGCAGAAATTAGCAATCCCAATCTTCAAGGGCCCGGCTCCGCTCCCGCCGGTGGCGGCGACAACCACAGCCTGACCATTATCGCCTTACTGGCACTCGCCGCCTTGATCTGGTTCTACTTCAAACCGCAGCCGCCGCCGCCCCCGCCCGCCGCGCAAAGCCAGAGCCAGACGCCCAACCAGCCGCAACCAACTCTTCCGGCAGCCGACGCAGCCGTTCAACCGCAGTTAGCCTCGGCAGCAGTCAACGCGGTCTCACCCACCATCAGCGCGTCCACGGAAACCACCACCACCGTCGAGAACGCCAACTATCGCATCACCTTCACCAATCGCGGCGCACAAGTGACCAGTTGGGTGCTGAAGAACTACTATGACAGCGGCGGCAAATCCGGTGGCAATCTCCTCGACTTGGTTCAGCATCAGGCCTCGGAAAAATTCGGATATCCGCTCTCGCTCTTCACCTATGAGCCAGCCCTCAACGACCAGTTGAACAAGACCGCGCTCTATCAGCTCTCTGTCACCGGCGCGCAGCCCTCGGCGGGCGGCCACGTGGACGTGCCTGCCACCAGCGCCCTCACCTTCCGCTATAGCGCCAATGGCTTGGATGTCGTCAAGACCTTCCGCTTCGATTCAAGCTACGCAATCGGCGTCGAGACCCAAGTCACGCGCAACGGCGCGCCGGTTCGCGCTCTGGTCGCATGGCCCGCTGGGCTGGGCGACATGGAGGAGTTTCTCCCCAAGTCCTCCACCCGCTCCCAGATTCGCGCCTCCGCTCTCTCTACTATCGCTTGGTCGCTTAATGGCAAGCAGGACACGACCGCCGCGCCCAAGGTCAGCGGCTACAACACGGAGAACCTGCCCTACGACTACGACTCCGTAACCGACCTCTACTTCACCGCAGCCTTTCTGCCGGACGTGCCCGAGCGCGCGACCACTGTAACGCTGCACGACACCATCAACCTGCCGCGCGACCTGGACGATCCCAACAGCGAGAAGACCCCGGCGCACGTTCTCGGCCTTGCCATGGGCGACACCAGCGGCAAGACCAGCCTGCGTGTCTTCGCCGGTCCCAAGTCGATGGACCTGCTCAACTCCATCCATGCCATTGGCGCCAGCGGCAAGCTCGACGGGCCGTCGCTCGCCCCGCTCATTCATTACGGCTGGATGGGCATCGTCGCCAAGCCGCTCTATTACGTGCTGCGCTTCCTGAAGGGGCTGCTCGGCCCCGGCCCGTACAACTGGGGCTGGGCGATCATCCTCTTCACCACCGCCTTCACCATGCTCATGCTGCCCACGCGCTACATGATGCTGAAGTCGTCGCTGAAGATGATGCGCATCCAGCACAAAGTGGACGCCATCAAGAAAAAGTACGCCAACCTCAAGGCCACCGACCCTAAAAAGGCCGAGATGAACGCCGAGATGATGGAGCTCTACAAGGTTGAGGGCGTCAATATGTACGGCAGTTGCCTGCCCATGCTGGTGCAAATGCCACTGTTTATTGCCTATTTTGAGCTGCTCTCGAACGCGATTGAACTGCGACAGGCGCATTGGTTCTGGCTCACCGATCTCTCCACGCCTGACCCGCTGCACATTCTGCCCATCCTGATCATCGTCACCATGTTCGTGACGCAGATCATCACTCCTGCGCCGGGGATGGATCAGTCGCAGCGCCGTATGATGGCCATCATGATGCCGGTGCTGATGGGCAGCTTCCTCTGGCGCTACGCCTCCGGTCTGGCCCTCTATTGGGGCACCAGCAATGTCATTAACCTGGCCTTGCAGATCGCCATTAACCAGTCGCACATCGGCAAGGAAATGGCGACCATCCAAGCCAGGCGCGCAGCCAAAAAGTCCGGCAGCCCCAGCCCCGTTACTCTCAAGGGCAAGCGCTAGCGTTTTATTCAACCAATCATTCTCGGTGCCCCAGGTCCGGATTTTCGGATCTGGGAATCCACGCCCCCAAATCTCTTCTGCACAATAAGACCAATGAATAACCTGTCATCCTGAGCGGAGCAGACCGCGTACTTTGCGGTCTGCGCAGTCGAAGGACCTGCTTTTGTTTTGCCGGATAACCTCAATCTCCCCTTAAATGACTCCGAAGTGGCAAAATAGTCCTATGCCGCCCTCCGATTCAGTTCCTTCCATCCCCATCGTCCTCTCCGCCACTCAAGCCCGCGTCCTCGGTGCGCTCATCGAAAAGGAAGTCACCACCCCGGAGTATTACCCGCTCTCGCTCAACGCGCTCATCAACGCCTGCAACCAGCGCAGCAACCGCGAGCCGGTGATGAATCTGGACGAAGAGGCCGTCCGCATGGCCCTGCATCGGCTGGACGACTTGAAGCTGGCCGGCCGCGCCCGCTCCTCCGAAGGCCGCGTCGCCAAGTACGAGCACTGGCTGGGCGAGGCCTTCAACTTCAGCCGCGCGGAAACGGCGCTGGTTTGCGTGCTGCTGTTGCGCGGCCCGCAGACTCCCGGCGAACTGCGCGGGCGCACCGAGCGCATGCATACCTTCGACGAGCTGACTGACGTTCTGGCCGGCCTGCAAAAGCTGATGGAGCGCACGCCACCCTTGGCCGCTGTCCTGCCCCGCCAGCCCGGAACCAAGGAGTCGCGCTACATGCACCTGCTCTCCGGCGGCATTGAGTCGCTGCCGGCAGCGTTCACCGCAGCGCCTGCCTACGCGCCCCGCGAAGCTGGCCAATTCGCAGAGCCGGACTCAGCTTTGATTTCGGGCCACGAAGACCGCATCGCGCGCCTGGAAGCGACGGTCGCCGAGCTGCGCCAGGAGATCGCCGCGCTACGAGCAAAGATCGACGACCTCTTTGGCGATGGATAGGTTCATTCTTTAACAAACCTGTCGCGCGGCTGTGTTCTGAAAAGGCGCTTTTACAGGCAGTGGAAAGACTCGAAGTTTTGAGTGGCTTTGAGGAAAGATATCCCGCAGCGGATACAGCCCAAAAGATATTTGGGGATTGTTGCGGCAGGACTGAAACGGCAACGAGGCCGCTAAACCAGCTCATACCCGGCAAACCAATAGCCGATCTCGAAGGCCGCGGTCTCCAGGGCATCGGAGCCGTGGATGGCGTTCTCTGACATGGAGGCGGCGAACTTCTTGCGGAGGGTTCCTGGGTCGGCGTTGGCGGGGTTGGTCGCGCCCATCAGCTTGCGCAGGTCGGCGATGGCGTTCTCCTTCTCCAGCACCATCAGCACCAGCGGCCCGGAGGACATAAAGGCGCAAAGACCCTCAAAGAACGGCTTTCCGGCATGAACGGCATAAAAGCCCCTGGCCTGCTCCTCGGAGATCGACTGCCGCTTGATGGCCGCGATCTGAAAGCCGGCCCGCTCGATCTCGGCCAGAATGGCCCCGGTGAATCCCTTGCGGACGGCGTCCGGCTTGATGATGCTGAAGGTACGCTCGCTCACTGAATATGCTCCTCTAAAAAGAAATTGCTTCCGCATCTTCATTGTAATGGGCGCGGGGATGGGCGAAGGCAGCCGATAAGTGCGGCGTCTTACTCGATGGCAAAGACCGCATAGACGGTGGCCACGCGGCTCACTTTGCGCGGCTCAATGGCCAGCGGCGGGGGTGCAACCTTATCATGAAGCATCTCCATAGCTACTGGAAAAGAATTGTTAGCATACGTTTTCTGCCTGTAATCTGGCATCGGTGTGACAATCTGGTTGGTGGTATAGATCAACGCTCCCAGATGCACGCCCATCCCTTTGGCCAGCACTGCGGCATTGGATCGCGCACGCGCGACTGCATGGTCCAGCGCCAGATCTTCCAGAGCCTGCGTATCCTGCAAGGCCCAATCGATTTCGCCGCTCTCAACCGCGCCCGCTGTAACGGCGACATCCAAAATTTCCGCAGCCCGTTCCGGCGGTGTCTTCACTGTCCACTGCTGCACCAATTTGAATTTGTGCGAGTCGCCGTAATAGCGGTCCAGATGCTGGCTCTCGCTGCGAATCGCCGTCTCCGCAATTCCCGCCTGTTTGATGGCGGCAATGATCCCGTTGGAGGTTTTCGCTCCTGCTGCATAGGCGGACTTAGCGTCCATCGGCTTGGTCTCGAATCCGATATGCAGAATCGCCAAATCGGGATCGGTGGTTACCCGCTCCTCCGCGCTGACAGCGAGTGTGCGATTCCGGGCATCGATACTCAAGGATGGGTTGCCCGGTTGTTGCGCGAAGGCTGACATGCAGCTAAAGACGAGTGTGAAAGCTACCGTTGCTTGCTTGACGAACATAGTGGTTTCCTTTCACCCCTTGGACGCAAGCCATACAAGATCGGCGCGGAGAAAGTAAATAAATCCATCCAAATTATCCAAGAATTTCAGCGGTTCAAGAAGAAAACTTAGACCCGAAGGTCCGCAGCTTGGCCAAAGTGGCTGCGGCCTCCCCGCTATCAATCGCCTCAGCCCCCAGCCGAACGCCTTCCTTCAGGTCGTTAGCCAGCCCAGCCGCAACCAGCCCCGCCGCCGCATTCAGCAGCACAATCTCACGCCGTGCGCCTGGGATGCCGGTCAGCACGTCGTAGAGCAGAGCCGCGTTCAACTTCACATCGCCGCCGGTGAACTCCTCCAGCTTGCGGCGGGGCAGGCCGGCCATCTCCGGCGTCACGCGCGCGGCCTTCATGGTGGGCTTGCCGCCGTCCGCCGCCTCCTCAATCCGCGCCACAATCGACTCGCCGGTGGTCGTCAGCTCGTCGATGCCGTCCGTCCCATGCACCACGAAAGCGCGCTTGGCTCCCAGCTCCACCAGCGCGCGGCCCACCAGCAGCACGCGGCTGGGCGCAAGCACGCCAATCACCTGCGCCCGCGCTCCGGCGGGATTGGTCAGCGGCCCGCAGAGGTTGAAGATCGTCCGGAAGCCCAGCGCGCGCCGCAGCGGTCCCACTTGCTTCATTGCCGGGTGATAGTGCGGCGCAAAGAGGAAGATGAAGCCCGTTTCGCGCAGGCACTCGGCGGCCAGTTCCGGCTTCAGATCGATGGGCACGCCCAGCGCCTCCAGCACATCGGCCGCGCCGCACAGCGAGGTCACAGCGCGGTTGCCGTGCTTGGCCACCTTGGCCCCCGCCGCTGCCGCCACCAGCGCCGCGCCGCTGGAAATATTGAAAGTAAGCGGCCCTCCGCCGCCCGTGCCCACCACGTCCACCAGCGCGTTGCGCTCGGCTTCAGTCAGCGGCAGGGGCGTCACCCGCTCGCGCATGACCTGCACAAACCCGGCCAGCTCCGGCGCCTGTTCGCCGCGCGTGGCCATCACCGTCAGCAGCGCCGCCGTCTCCACATCCGGCACCGCGCCGGATAAAATCTCTTCAAGCGCCCCAGCCGCCTGCTCCCGCGTCATCGCCGCGCCATCTTCGGCCAGCGGTTTCAATAGCTCTTTCACAAGTCCCATAGGTTCATGATAACTACCTGCGGTGGGGCCAACTGCCCTCGGCTGACGCTTGGCTGGTTGCCTCGGCGTTTATATCGTGAGGGCCGTCGTCAGGATCGTTTGGGTCATAGGGGACGGGTTCATTCGACTCTAACTCTTGGGCATTGTTCCCCTCCCCGCAACCAGGAACTTTGCTGGGAGGGGAAATGAGCTATTGCGCTCCCACGGCGCCAGAGAGCAAGATCGGCAGGGCAAAGGGACTTCCAAAATCTTCCTGCCCATTTTGAGCGAGCGCGATGCCAAGGACCTGACTGCTGCCAGGCCCAGGATATGTGCTGCCCGCACTGGAACAAAACCCGGTGTTATAAGGGCTGACGACCACATAGTCTCCTGGGTTCACCTGCGTATCAAACTGGCAGAAGGCAATGCCGGAGGTGATCACCTGTACCGTCTGTCCGGCAGTGTAGTAGGTCCCTGAAAAAAGATTGGTGCTGCCCACGACCGGAGTTTGCGGACCCGAGGCGATGCCGATGATCCCGTGCTGCCTGCCGATGGGCGAATCCACAACCTGGACCGAGCCTCCGGTATAGGGAGGGAGGCCAGGATAACCATTCGTTATCGCCGGATTGGGGATGGGCACGAATACCTGGGGAGCAAATTGGCTGCAATTGCTGTTACAGACAAAGGGAAGGCTGGTGGGAGCAGCGCCGCCTTGCGGACCTGCTGGGCCTGTTGCACCGGTGGGACCAGCAGGACCAGCGGGACCTTCAGGACCGGCCGGACCAGCAGGTCCAGTTGCGCCAGTTGCGCCGGTTGCGCCCGTGCTCCCGGCAGCTCCGGCAGGACCTTGCGGGCCAGCGGGTCCAGGCGCTCCGGGTGTTCCAGCACTGCCTGCCGGACCAATCAGCGCCCAGCTCGTGCCGGTTTCCTGCCCGGCAACGCACAGGTTGGTTGAGTTGACGATGCGCACCGCGCCGGTTGTGGTATTGATGCAGGCTGAAATGTTGGTGGACACGGGTGCAGCGATGGCCGCAGCCCCCAGAAGGAGCGCGCAGAACAGCACTCCCAGACTCTTGCGAGTGGACATGGAAACCTCCAATGGGATCACCGGTCATTCCAGAGGGGACTGGCGCGCCGGAGGTTGACGGCCGGGCAGGCCGGAGTTCAAAGCCTGAATCAACGAAGATCTGTGCGAGTCACAAATGTTTTTATCAACAATATGTAATCTTGCCAAGGCAAGGCTGATTTCTGCAAGTCTTGATTTGCGCAAGATCAGTTCAAGAACATCGTCCGATACAATGTATCCCGCTGGACGGGTTTGAAGCCGGCGTCGCGGATGATGCGGCGCAGCTCTTCCTCCGTCGTGCAGTTACTTGTGCCTGCTGCCTTGACTACATTTTCTTCCAGCATCACCGAGCCAACATCGTTGCCGCCGAAGTGGAGAGCTATCTCCAGTACCTTCAAACCTTGCGTCACCCAGCTTGCCTGCACGTTCTCAAAGTTATCGAGATAGAGGCGCGAGATAGCCAGCGTCTTGAGATATTCAACCGAAGTCGCTTCCTCCCAGCCGCGTCCGCCAAGGGCGGTGTGCTTGGGCTGGAAGCTCCAGGGAATGAAGGCCGTGAAACCGCCGGTCTCGTCTTGCAGACGGCGGATTACCTCAAAGTGATTGATGCGCTGCTCGAATGTCTCGCCCACGCCGAACATCATGGTCGCCGTGGTGCGCATCCCCAACTGGTGCGCGGTGCGATGCACGCTGACCCAATCTTCAGTGTTGCATTTGATGCGCGCGATGCGATGGCGAACCTCGTCGTCCAAAATCTCCGCTCCGCCGCCGGGGATGGAATCGAGTCCCGCCGCGCGCAAGCGAATGATCGTCTCGCGCAGGCTCAGGTCGGAGTAGCGGGCGATGGCCAGTATCTCGGAGGAGGTGAGGCAGTGCAGCCAGATCTGCGGAAAGCGCTGCTTGATGCCGCTGAAGAGCCGCTCGAACCAGTCAATCTTCAGGTCGGGATGAATGCCGCCCTGCATAAGCACGCCGGTGCCGCCCATCTCCAGCGTCTCGGCGATCTTCTGGTAGATCACCTCGAAGTCGAGGATGTAGCCTTCCTCCGAGCGCGGTCCGGTCAGCGGCCGGTAGAAGGCGCAGAAGGTGCAGTACTCGGTGCAGAAGTTGGTGTAGTTGATGTTGCGGTCGATGATGTAGGAGACCACGCCCTCGGGATGGAGGCGTCGGCGCACGGCGTCGGCCTCGAAGCCAAGGCCGATCAGGTCGGGGGAGTGGAAGTGGTCGAGAGCCTGTTGGCGGGTCAGCGGCATGACTCGATTCTAGAGTATCTATGCAGATTCTGAAATGAGGAGTTCGTGGTGCCCCATCCATTTCAAAAAGTAAGTGAAATGGATGGGGCACAGCAGACGCTTTGTCTTTATCGCAGCAGCGCGGAAGCAGCCCACAAGACGGGCGCCTGTCCATGGAAATCGCCGGTCCGGCGTGGACGGGTCTGGTAATACTCCAGGTCGTTCTTTTTGCCTGTCCCCACGCAGATCTGGGTCACGTCGCCATTCTGGTCAATGTAGCCGGTCACGGCCAGCCACGCTTTGCGCGCCGCCGGACCGTACTTTTTGCCCTCCAGCCATCCGTTTTTTACGCCGGTAATCATCGCAAAGGTGAACATTGCCGAACTGGAGCTCTCCGGCCAGGCCTCCGGATGATCGATCAACTGATGCCACATCCCGTCCTTGCCCTGATACTTCACGAGCGCGGCCATCATGCGCCGGTAGCCGGCCAGGATGCGCGGCCGCTGCGGATGGTCCTGCGGCAGTGTGCGCAGCATTTCGGCCATGCCGGCCGCGAACCAGCCGTCTCCCCGGCCCCAAAAGAAAGGCACATCAGGGGCGTGGTGAAAGAGGCCATTGTGCTCTTGCAATTTGTCCAGATAGGCCACCATCTCCTTGGCGTCACGGTCCAGATACTTGCGGTCGCCGGTGGCACGGTAGGCTTCAAGTTGCAACATGGTAAGCATATACATATCGTCCACCCAGAAGCGCGTTTCGGCGGAGAGTCCATCCGGCTGCGGATTCTCCCACTGGCGGTCGGCCCAGCCCACGCCATCGGCCAGATACTTAGGGTCCTTGGTCTCGATGGCGATCTCCAGCGGAACCACGCCGAAGATCGAGTCGTCCACATGATGGCGCTGCGGCCTTCGCGATTCCTCAGCGCCGCCCGGCAGCAGCGGCTCGAAGCGCGCAATCAGCTCCTTCTGCAGCGCGTCGTCGTGCGTCAGTTGCGCGTAGGTCAGCGCACCGTACCATGTGCAGACCTCGGCGTAGCCGATCGAATGCAGCGACTGGTGCGGGCTGCCGACAAAGTGCTCGGCCACCTTTTTGCCGACTTCCTGGGGCGTCGCCCCTTGCGGCAGATTGCTGAAATAATCCACGCCCTGTCCAGGTGCAGCCAAGGTCGAGACGAGAAAAAACATTCCCAAAAACAGCAAGAAGTTGAAAATTCTGCGGTCTTTCATCCAGAGTCTCCGATCAAGAAACATCCTTCGTTCCTAATCCTAACTGCCACAAATGAATAGGGCAAGCAGCTAGGCACGGAGGAGTTACTTGCCGGAGGCGTCTTTGGAAGGTGACTTCGGCGCGGGGCGCGGCTTCTTCGCCGGCGCAGAAATGCCAAAGCTAAGCAAAAATAGATTGAAGCCTTTGCGCAGCGAGTCGAGCACGCTCATGTCTTCTTCCTTTCAACATCCGTTTCAACCGCCTACGCAGAGCGAATCTCTTGCAGCAGGTCGGGATGGCGGTCGAGGAGTTTGAGCAGTTTGACCAAGGCCAGCGACGGCCGGATGCTGCTGCAAGTTGGAGTCATTTGCGGGGCTCGCTCTCGGCAACTGATTACGCCTAGGCCTTGGATTTTTCCCCGGCACGGAAGCGCCTATGCATTCAAGAATCGCCCAACTGCTTCTAACAAAGCGCTGAGCAACTCAGCCATCCACTTCCTCCTCGTTCCTTCGCGCTCCTATTTTACTTCGTTGCCGGCACATTCGCCGCTGGAGCCGGGCGCGTCTCACCGCGCAGAATCTCCACCGCCGGTGGCGGCAGCGGCTTGTCTGCGTTGGCCAACAGCAGGCTCACGTTCCAAATCTCGGCCTCGGAGAGCTGCCCCGCGTAGGACGGCATTCCTGTCAGGCGTATGCCGTTGGCCACCTTCCAGTATGTCTCGCCCGGAGGATCGTCGCTGACGCCGATAGTGCCGTTATGATGATGATCCTCCCACAGCGGCGGTGCAGCCGGATACATAGAGCCACCCACCTGCGAGGGTTTGCCGTGAAAGCCGTGGCAGAAGGCGCATTTTTCGGTATAGATATGCGCGCCGGAGACCAGGCTCGCCTCGTCCGGCGTAATGACCGGGCTCTTTGGCATCTCGCGATGAATGCGCGCGTGCAGCGGAATCCCGGTCAGCAGCCGCTCCTGAAAGAATGGCGGATCCGCCACAGCGACTGGCACTTTGCCAAACCAGAGGTAGCCCAGCAGGAAAACCGGCCCCAGTACGATCCCGAGCAGAACTCCCAGAAGCACACGTTTCATTTTCGTTTTCGCCTCCACTGCCTTAAATCGTAGTGCATTAGTCCCCGTGCATGAAATTCCGGGTTCGATCTTCTAGAAAGAGCCGGATCAATTTTATCGCGAGGACTTCCTTCGCACTCTTCCAGCCAAAGATTTCTGTCCCTCTTTTGATGCAGGAAGCATGAAACAATTTGCACATTCTTTGCACTATCCAAGGTAACCTGGACAAAACTGTCTGAATTTGAAACAGTTTTATCCACGCCGTTCGCGGCAACCCTCACACATCATCTGAAAAAGGAGCTCCCCCATGGCTGATCACTCGAAGATGAAACTGGGCCGCAAGGCCATCAAAACCGACACGCGCACTCTGGCCTTCGCCAAGTACCTCACCCCCACTCTTCCGCCGCCGCCCCCCGCCGCTGACTGGACCAAAGGCATTGCGAGTTGGGGCATGATGCTCAACGACACCCTGGGCGACTGCACCATTGCCGGCTGCGGCCACGCGGTGCAGGTCTGGACCGCCAACACAAGCGGCGAGGTCACCATCCCCGACCCCACCATAGAGAGCTACTACGAGCAGTGGGACGGTTACGTTCCCGGCAATCCCTCGACCGACAATGGCGGTGTCGAGCTGGATGTGCTGAACGACTGGCAGAAGGGCGGCTTTGCCGGCAACGCTCTCCTGGCCTTTGCCGACCCCAAGGCGGCCAACATTGTCGAGATCCGGCAATCCATCGCGCTCTTCGGCGGCGTCTACATAGGCCTCAGCCTGCCGCTGACCGCGCAAACCCAGGATGTGTGGGACGTGGTCAAAGGCGGAGGCGCCAAGGCCAAGCCCGGCAGTTGGGGCGGTCACTGCGTCTTTGTGCCCAAGTACGACGCCCACAGCTTTACCTGCATTACCTGGGGCCAGCAGAAGACCATGACCCTGGCCTTCTGGAAGAAATACTGCGATGAGGCTCATACCCTCCTCTCCCAGGATTGGCTCACCGCCAAAGGCGCGCCCAGCGGCTTTGACCAGGCGCAGTTGCAGGTCGATCTCGGCAACATTAAATAGCATTACTAGCCACAATTTCATCCGCCACGCGTCCAAACCGTGATGGCAAGCAGCCAAGCCTCCCCCCAAGGTGTTTTAATAACCTATGGGGGGAGCGCTGTGTAGGCTTGCCTTCCGTACTCCCGTGGAGGAAACCCGAACACGATGTCTTCTTTTTGCCGTCTTGCCCTTTTTCTGGCGCTCGGTCTGGTCGCCGTAACCGCTGGTTCCGCCCAAAGCTCGCCGTCGAGCAGCAGCTCGTCTGATCAGGCCCCAACCCCAGACCAATCTCAGGTCCAGCCCGTTCAAAACGCCGCGCAGTCCGCGGGCGCGCTCAGCGTCCAAGCGCGCATCAAGGCTCGCCGCGCCAAGCGCCGCGCCGCCGCCATCCATGAGGCCTATTCCCACCACTATGAGGCGTATACCGGCATGGGCGTGCAGCGCTTTGAACCCGGCCCAGGTCCCTGCTCCACCCATACCCCGGCATGCGCTGGTTCGTTTCCTCAAGGCATGTTGGAACATGCGTGGGAGTACGCCTGGAATGTCGGCCTCACACGCTACCGCAATCAGCGGCTCGGCTGGAATGTCGATGGCCGAGGCTATTTCTCCACCGCCTATGTCGGAGGCCCTTATAACGACCAGTACGTGACCAATAACGGAATCACCAACGTGGCCATCAGCCAGTACGCTCTTATGGTTGGACCCTCTTACCGCTTTTACCTACAGCCGAAGTTCTCTGTCGCCGTCCGCGGTCTGGCCGGCTTTGAGAAGGGTAACTTCTCCGGCGACGCCAACCACAGCGTTGCGCTCGCCTCCGGCCCCAATGGTTTAGGACTCTGGAAAGACGGCTATACCTTTGCCGCCGCTCCCGCCATTCCCTTCGAGTATAACCTGACCCCGAAGATCGGTCTGCGCGTCGCTCCTGAGTACTACTTCACCGGCTTCGGCTCGAACTTCCAGCACAGCCGCGCCTTTACCCTCAGCTTCGTTTACCGCTTTGGAAAGCAGTAAACGGTTTATCCATACAAGCGATAAGCCATAAATCCTGACGGTCAGTATCAATTCAAACTGGTGATCCATGCCCCATCCATTTCACGTTTTTGGCGAAATGGGTGGGGTGCCAAGTTGCAAATATTCAACCGGATCAATCATGTTGCGTATTCCTCTTACCGGCAAGCCTCGCCTGCCCGATCGAGTACATCATTCGTCCTGGCCCGGTTGTCGTGCCGCACTACGATGCCTGACTTGAGCACCAGCCGCCCGGTTTGGCTGAGCAGCGGGTCGAGCGTGGCCACTGCTCCCACCGGCTCCCCCGCCATTGTCCGCGCACAGAAGAAGTCCTTGCCATGAGCATCGCCATTCGGATACCAGCTCTGGCACGTGATTTCTGTCTTGTCGGCGTCGAGCGCGCATTGATACCAAAGGAAGCGATAGATGTAACCCGAACTGGCCAGCGGAAAGGCGTCGGCGGGCAGCATGACCGGGCGCTTCTGGGCGTTGGCGGCCGCGATGATCGGCTGATGCACAGCGCGGATGCACCCTGGATCTTTGAAATTTTCGTAGGACGAGCCGCGTCTGAGCTTGATCACCGGGCCGTCCGGCGTCCCGACCCAGAGGCTGCGCCGGTTGAGGCCAAGGGTAAGCTGCTTTCCCACAAGATCGTCCAGCGCGGAGTACTTCTCTCCATGCAGGAAGCTGCGACCCTCCCCCACCAGAAACTGATCGTCCAACTGGAAGCAGAATGCGCTGGTTGAACCAACAACGACAGAACACTCTTCGCCGCAGGGATTGTAATCGGCAGTTTCCCGCAGCGTCGCGGCTGTGTACTCCTTTGAACTCCGCGCTGCGGCGCAAGGAGCCAGACTCAAGACCGCGCAGGCCGCCAAAAAAACGAAGATTCCAACTTTGCATCGAATCGGAAGAAAGGACAGCATCTTTCGCTCCAAGTGACTCTCCTCATTCATCTCCTCGCGAGCGGGCGAAAGCACAGCCGGGCGCATACCTCACACAATCGGCGCTGGCTTGCGGAGCATCGCAGCCGGAAACTGGGAGTTCAAACGGTTATCGATCCAGCAGTAGCCGGCTCTCCAAACCCGCTGCCGCGCGTCCGCGCTCCACTCCAGCGTGCGCACGCAGATGCCTTCTTGATAGCGGTAGCGCGTGCCCCAGAAGAGAATATGCTTCGTCCGGTTCATCTCCACGTTCTTCCACTCTTCAGGAATGATCCACGGAAAATCAGCGACATATTGAATCAGAAAATCCAGGGCATTGGCGTTCACGATGGTTCCATCAAACTTTTCCAGCGCTTCCAGAACTTTCTCGCCGGATACGATGCCTTTGCGCTGCGCTTCAGGAAGATACAGCTCGATCTGAGGCTTATGAGGCGTCCAGCTCAGGAAGCCGCCACGGATATGTGTAATGACCTCGAAGCCCGCAGGCACATGGACCGGGTCGGCGTCGAGGTCGATGCCATATGATTTGACGGTTTCCCTGAAGCGCATGAGGGACTTTTCCCTTCTAACCTGACAGAATACAACAACTCAGGTATGGTTCGCGTCTACAGCAAATTCTGGAAGGGTTTTCATGCGCTTTGCCAATCCTGTTATCCTTGTAGGGTGATTGCGCTTACAAGAATCAAGGGATTTGTAATGGCCGGTATTTTGCTGGCCGTCTCCATGACAGCCTGCCACAAGGAAGAGCAAGCCGTCGTCGGCGTTGCCCAGACCGCGGTCAGCGCTGAGCAGAAGGCGCAGGCTTCCGCTCAGGCCGCCGCTACTGAGCGCGACCGCCAGCGCGCCGCTCTGGCCCTGATTCCGCTGCCCACCAAGAGTATGTACGTGGACGTGCATGAGCCCGGCGCGTGGGCCAATCCCTTCCTCTCGGTAGACGCCGAAACCTATACCCTGCGCATCACGCTGACCGATGCTAACCCCAGTTCTGTGGGGCAGGGAACCATGCTGCGCCCTGAAGCCGCCCGCCGCCAGGAGATTCAATTGCGTCCCGCCGACTTGGCGAATGCCGTGATCGCGCTGCCCGCCGGCGCATGGCGCTATGGCCGCGTCATCGCCGTCGCCGAGTCGCCGCTGGCCAGCCCCAAGGACCGTCCCAAGCTCCGCCGCAACATGGAAGCCGCCATTCAGCAGCTCAACGATCTCGGTCTGGTCGTCGATGAGTGGCCGGCGCGCTAACGATCCTATGAATAAGCCGAGTATTAAATTGGATAAGCCGGTGTTTTGAAAGGGCACGACTTTAGTCGTGCCATAAAGGCGCAACATAAATACGGGCTTTAGCCCCTGAGAGAAAGTAACTTGATCGGCTGACTGTTCCCCGCGATTTCTCAAACACCGCTTACCCGAAAACTGCCCGTGTCTATTGCAGCGAAAACCCATTCATTTCCCAAACAGAAGTTCACCACCGAGCAGCAGAGAATCGCAATACTATTCGCCGCGAGCACCTGCATGTGCGCGCCCTCCACCATGATGCGCATCAGTGCAAGATTGCCGATGAGCGAAACCAGTCCGTTGGAGAGATGGAAGCGCAACAGTTGGGCAGCCAATGAGGAATGACCTCGCCGGTCTCGCCACGTGTAGCATAGATGCCAGACAAAGTTATGCAGCAGGGTAACTTCCAGCGCTGCGGCCGAGGCGTAAAGATAATGCCCCTTGGCCCAGCGGTTGAAGAGAGCCAGCGAGCCTAACTGCACAGCCATGCCCACCACGCCTACCAGATTGAATTTGCACCAGCGAGTGAAGGGATTCATGGCAGCGGCTCCTGGCGGTAGAGTTGCGCGGTGTGACGCAGTGTTATAGTAATCGCCATTGCGAACATCGTAACTGCGCCGATCGCTCCACCTAAGTCAAAGAGCAGCATCCTATGACCGAAGAGCGTCACATAGGGGCTGTGCAGAAGAACCAGATTGCCGATGATGAGAAAGATGCGAATCTCCGTGGGGCCGAAGATTCCCTGCGACATCTGAAAGCAAGACAAGGTATAAGTGGCCAGATAACTCTCGCTGGCCAGCAGAAGAAAGGCAATCAGCATGGCAATTGCCGTCTTCCAATGGAGCAGTCCAGAGCAGCCCAGCCCGCACATCAAGGCGACTGCGCCGAAGATGTCCACCATGTGATCGACATAGAATCCATAGCGCGGGCGCTCATGGCGGCGCACGCGAGCAAGAGTACCGTCCAGGCTGTCGCCCAGCCAGTTCAGCGCAATGCACACAATCACCGCGAGCAGTGCAAAGCGGTTATAGCGAATGAGCGCATAGAAGATACCCGCGCCAATCTGCGCGAACAAGCCAAGCAGAGTTAGCTGGTCAGAGGTAAGCCACTGCGGCGCGCGCGCGGCCATCCATTGCAGAGCGCGCTTCTCCATAGAGGCAGTTAGAGATTGATTGATTCGGCTAGCGTGTTGAAATGTTACTTCATTCTTTGTTGAAACGCATGAAAAATCCATTGATTTCTCCTTTTACTTTGCGGTTTGTCCGCAGAATTTAGAATGGTATTTTGAGCGTAGAAATCCTGCATACGGGCCGAGGACCATATCCATCCACACATCGACTAACGCAGGGCTTATATGCCGCGATCAACTCATCGTCGCAGCGCAGTGCATGTGGAGCGCAGGGTAAATTCCAGCGACTCGCGGGGCACGCTCTCGACAAACGGCGCGACTGCCCAGCCCAGCCCGCGCGGAATGGAGCGCGTTAGCGTGACCGATTCTATCTGCATATAGACTCCGCCGTCGCGCTCCTCATAACCCCAGTAAGTATTCAGCCGCCAGAGAAAGCCATGCTCCTCGCTCGCGCCGAGCGCTCGCTCCTTGCGTGTGCCGGGCGAGTCGATCTCCGCAACCCGCGTGCTGCGCGAGATCGAATAGCCGTGCCGCGCGTCAAGCTGGGCAAAGCTCACGTCATAACTTGTATCCATCACCACAGTGAGGATGTGCTGCTGGCGGACGCGCATCGTTACCTGCAAATGATCGCCCTGGCGCGCAAGCACCTTTGCAGTCAAAACCTGAGGTGCATAATGTTGTGGGTAGGCATCGAAGTCTTTCATCAGCCGCTCGAAATCTGCCGCCGTAGCTCCGGGGACAAAGGCCGTGCCGCGCCAGTGGTGCAGCATCGCTCCGGGCAGCTCCGTGCCAGCCGGCGTCAGATTTTCAATCACCAACTCACCCCGCCGCGCACGCGCCTCGGCCTGTGTGTCCCCTGCCAAAAAGCCTTTCGGCGCGCTGTGCTGCCGGGCCAGCCGCGACTCCAGCGCACCTACATACGTATTGAATGCCGTCACCGCCGCCGCAGGAGGGTCGGCTTTAGCCGGTTGCAAAGCCGCCAGGACCAGCAACCCGCAGAGAGCAGTGAATCGGATTGAATCGGCGATCTGTCGTTGCATCATGAATAGAACGTTACAACGGCACGCCCCCCAGGGCAATACATGGCGGCTCATCTGCAAATGATTGTTTCTCACCGGGCAACTGATTGTAGCGCTGAGGGTTGCAAAAAGTTGTACATTGTGCGGCGAATGGGGAAGTGCGCACCTCATCGGTTACACTGGCAGGAGTCATGACGGATGAACGGCCAGAACGGCTCTATCGCTTTGGAGTTTTCGAGGCGGACGCGCCCACCGGAGAACTCAGACGCCAGGGGTTGCGCGTCAAGCTGAACGCCCAGCCCTTTCAAGTTCTGCTGATGCTGCTGGAGAGGCCTGGCGAGGTGCTGACACGCGAGGAGATCAGCCGCGCACTCTGGCCGGACGGCACATTTGTCGATTATGAGCACGGCGTGAACTCGGCCGTCAATCGCATCCGCGAGGCGCTGGGCGACAAGGCCGGCCATCCGCGGTTTGTCGAGACGTTGGCCCGGCGCGGCTATCGCTTCGTCGCGCCCGTCGAGCAGATCGGCCTGGCACTTGATCAGCTCCCAGCCTCCGACCCCGCGCTGATTGAGGTCGAAACTCCACTGCGCCGCCGCATTCTGGCCACGCCTGAGGAGCTTCCGCAAGCTTCCTATCCGGTCGTGCGCACTCTCTTTGTCCTTTTGCAGCTCATGTACCTGGGATTCTACGTGGGCGCGCTGGCCAATCTGCCGGAGATCGATGAGCTTTTTGCGTTTCTGCCCCACGCCACATTGCTGCTGAATCTCCTTATTGTGACTGCGGCGCTGCTGATTCCCGCTCGCGCCTTTATCCTTTCCGCCACGCTCTTCCATGCGCCAAAATTCCTGGGAAAATTCCTCAAGATGTGGCCGTTTCTGATTCCGCTGGATGAGTTATGGGCGCTCTCGCCCTTCCTGCTGCTGCACCACATCAACTTCGGCTTGGCGCTGGCGTGCATGACGCTGCTGGTCTATTCACCCTTTGCGCAGCGTTCGCTGGTGCTGATGGGCGCGGCCGGGGCGGAGTAATTGGGAAGTGGATTTATCTACATTTATTGATCAGGCCCTTAAGTATTGGAACGGAATTGAAAAAATGCAGACGCAGATCCTTCGACTCACCCCCCAATTTGAAGTACATTTGGGGCCCCGTTCGCTCAGGATGACAGCCCTATAAGGATGCAAAGTTCAAGGGCCGGATCAATGGAAGCAAATATGTGTGCCCCAGATCCCGAAATTGGGACCTGGGGGCACACGTTCATGGATGGACGAGTGAGTGTTGCGCTAGCTGGTGGGCAGAGCTTTCACTGCTACGCCAGCCAGATTGCCGCTGGAAGGCAGCTCTTCAAAGCCCGCCGTGGCTACGTGGGTTGGGCCGGTCTCTATGGGCCGCTTGACAGTGACGCCCGGTTCGATCAGCGTTACAGTCTGGAAGTCGCTGGCATAGACCACCGGGTAGTTGTAACCGTTGGTGGTGCGGGTATAGGCGCCGACGCGGAAGAGATACGCACAGGTTCCGGGAGGAATCGGCGGCGTCCAGTGAGCCGGTGAGGGTGGCTGGATGTCGCTTTGGGTTCCTTTCCAAGTGTGCGGGGGCGTGATGTTTGAAGCGTAGTTTGCCTGGTAGATGGTTGCCGACTGACCGTGGCCGAACTCCGCCGTCAAGGCAATGCTGAGCAGATCGCCTTCCGGATCGTAGGCCTCATATTGGAGTTGAATGCCGTCGTTGATCGAGGTCAAATTGACCAGCGCGCAACTAGGCACCGGGACGCCGCCGTGGAGAATGTTGATCAGGTCCACTGTGGGCGGCTGGTTGTCCAGCGCCAGCGTCAGCGTCTGTGTGGTGGTGATCAGCACGTTTGCGGCGGTGTAGAAGGCGAACTGGAATTGATGAACGCCATCCGGCTCCGAGGTGGTGTCCCACTGAAAGAGCAGATTCTCGATGGTGTATTGGATGCCGGGATTGATGAAGGAGTAATAGCCGCTCACATCAGGACCAAAGGATTGCCAGACGTCATTCGCGCCGACGATCTGGAAGTTCGTCCAAGCCTGAAGGAGGGGAGTGAAGGCGCCCGTGGTTCCAAAGCGATGCAGCACCTGGTACTTGGCTGCTCCCGCCGGGCTCCCGCCAGCATACAGTGTATTCAAAGCCGCCAGATTGCCAATGAAGTTCAGCGAGCCGGCAAATGCCGCTTCGTTGGGATTGAGGTAGTAGGGCTGTGTGATGGTTGCGTAGCCGTCACCGGCGATGTCTCCGGTGCCGATCAGGCCAATCGCGGCAATCACCGGTCCGGCGCTTGCGGGCGGAACAACGGCGGCCGGCACCGTGGCCAGAACAATTTGATTGAAGTTGGCAAAGCTATTCAGCGGGTTGGGTGGGAGTTCGCCGACGAAGCCGCCGAGGGTGCCGATTCTCAGACCGAAATCGACGATCGGGGATGGGCCGGCGGGGTCGATGGGGTCGATGCCGAGGTCCGATAGAGCAAAGGAAATCTGCCACTGGCGGTGGGCCGTGGCGGAGTTCAACGAAGGCCCGAAGCCGCTGTGCATCTGGGAGGGGATGGACTGGTTGGCGGGCACGCCGGTGGACGCTCCGGGACCGAGCATATAGGCCATGGTGAGCTTGTTCTGATTGGGGAAGACAAGGCCGAAGAGTTTATCGCGGTTGGCGTCGATGACGCCGTTGTCGTTGACATCGACGACAAACCAGAAGTAGTCGTTGGCGTTGGCGGCGCCGGTTTCGGCGGTAATGTCCAGGCCAATATATAAGTGGGTGGCATCGTTCTGGGCGAGCAGCGTTCCATGGGGGATGGTCATGGTGGCGGCGGCGGACCATTCGGCGGCCGTGAGCAGGCCAGTAAGGGGCGGGGGAGTGGACAAGGTCCACGTGCTGCGAATCTGAGTCATATGACGCTCCATTGCTTAAGGTTCGTTCTTGCGTGGGGGAACTCCAGTCTCATCCCCGCACTCGTGCTTGCGAGGATGGGAGGGGAAGGGGGATGTATATGTCGCACATAGCACATATTGATGCCATCCGCCAGTCGTTGGCAGGGTTATAAGCCATCCCGAATCAGTCGGATTAGGTATAAGGACCGAACCGGGATGGCGGGTGGTTTTAGGGTGCTGCTGGAACCAGCTTCACGGATGAGGCAGTAGGGAGTGTGAAGCTGACTCCGGCAACATTTGATAGTGAAGCGGGTGCGGGAATCGTTACAGCTTGAGGGGAATTATTTTTGCTTTGAACTCGCCATCTTCATTCATTTCAAGAATTCCGGCGGTGATGGGAAGATCTCACCAACTCCACGTATAGCCTATGCTGGTTGTCGTGTACCAGGGAACGGTTGGAATCTTGTTGTAGCCCTCTTGAATCCAGATGGAGTTGTGATCGTTCAAATGGAGGATGGCGCCCAGCGCTTCGCCGTCGTAGAAGCGGTTCTCGACGGAAGAGTATCCCGTGAAGCTGGTCAGCCCGGCCTGAATCCAGGTATATCCGGTAACGGCTTTGGTCTTGGGCAGAGCGAAGTTCTTCATCACGCCGAATGATTCGGTATGCGATCCGAAACCGGTGTGGAAAAATCCGTGGCTTCCGGCGTTTTCGTAGGTATAAGCAAACGTCAACTCGTCTCCGAGGGGATCCTTCTTCAGGAATCCGAAGGAGTGCCCAATGCCGATGTTGAGGTTGGCCCTGGGAAGCATTCCCGGCCGGTCGAAATCCGATCCTGGCATTACAAAAAAATCTGTGGATGTGCCGGACGGCGCTATCTCTTGATGCGGCTCTGGAGCTGGTATCTGCGCGTATAATCCAAGCGCAAAAACGAAGATGAGCATGCATGCGAACAGAGTTTTAAGCAGGATTGTTTTCAAAGCATCAATCTCCTCAACATAGATTCGCCATGGAATGGCTTTTCGTTTCGGAAGCGCTTCATACTGAGTGGAAAATAGCAATTAATTTACAAAGATGGCATAAGGGAGCCAGCGCCGTTGCAACTTTTTTATGGATGCGATCCGCTATCTGTCTGAGTTGCGAGTAAGATCGATGATCTTGGCCTTGAAGTCGCCGGCCTCATCCACTTTGAGAATTCCTACGGTGATGGGCAGGTCAAAGCGGCGCGGGCCGCAAGAGCCGGGGTTGAAGTAGAGAACGCCTTTGCGGCGGTAAAAGTTGGGCACGTGGGTATGGCCGAAGAGCACGGCGGCGAACTTTCCGGCGGCGGGGTCCAGGTGGATGGTGCCCAGATCGTGCAGCATATAGACATAGCGGTCGGCAACGAGCACGACGTCGGTCTCCGGGAATAGGCTAGCGGGGCCGAGACGATCGTTGTTGCCGCGCACGGCGGTGACCGGCGCAATCTTGCCCAGCTCATCCAGCACCTGCTGATTGCCGATGTCGCCTAAATGCAGAATGCGTTCGACACCTTCAAGGGCGCGGGCGATCCTGGGACGGTAGAGGCCGTGCGTGTCGCTGACTACGCCGATTCTGATCACAGGCCTCCTGTCCCTCAATTTTATCTCCACAAAATGCCAAAGCAAAAGCAGTCATGGTACGTGTGAGTCATCGCATTTGAAGAATATCGGCAACGAACCGTCAGAGATTTAACGCGTATGGCCGCAATGTGCAAGAATGGCGAAGAGAGAATTCTCTCTGGGCCCCCTAAAAATGACCACCAAGACTGAACGCCGCATCCCGCTCGACGACCTTCTGGTCTTTCATCAGATAGCGCGTTCGCTGACCTCCAGCTTCGATCTGGATACCATTCTGCGGACCATTATTGAACACATGGAGCGCTTCATTGAGGCCGATCTGTGGACGCTGCTGATGCTGGACGAGGAGCGTCAGGACCTCTACTACGCCATTACGGCGGGCGGCGCGGATGATGCGCTGCGCAACCTGCGCGTCAAAGTGGGCGAAGGCATCGCCGGATGGGTGGCCGAGCATGGCGAGACGCTTCTGGTGCCCGAAACCCAAAACGACCCGCGGCTGAAACCGTACCTCGGAAGCCATCAGCCCGCAGTCCGTTCGGTGATTGCCCTACCTTTGCGCAGCCGCAAAGGCACACTCGGTGTCATTGAGATCTTCAATCCACGCGCCGAACAGCTCACCGACTACACCATCGCTTTTCTGCACATCCTGGCCGATCACGCCGCTATCGCCATTGAAAACTCTCACGATATGGCCCGCATTCAGCAGTTGACCATTACCGACGACTGCACCGGCCTCTATAATGTCCGCCATCTCTACGATGTGCTGGGCTGGGAGCTTGAGCGATGCAAGCCGCTTGGGCTGCCGGCGAGCCTGGCCTTTCTCGATCTGGACCACTTCAAGTGGGTCAACGATGAGCATGGCCATTTGATTGGCAGCGAGCTGCTGGCCCGCGTCGGCGAGCGGCTGCGCGCGTTGAGCCGCAAACAGGATTGGTGCTTCCGCTATGGCGGCGACGAGTTCGTCATCCTGATGCCGGCGACCGGCGTCGATGATGCGCTCCGGCAAGCGACGGGGCTGCACCGCGCGCTGATGGAGACCACCTACCGTATGAAGAATGGGCTGGAGTTGCGAGTCAGCTCCAGTGTTGGCGTCTCCACTGCTCCCGCCGACGGCGCAACCGTTCACGCGGTCATCGCCGCTGCCGATCTGCGCATGTATGCGGTGAAGGCGAGCGGGCGCGGCGCGGTGCGGGGCGCGTAAGCGTCGGCCAGCGCCGCTTATAAATTTCTCTTCCAAAATGAAGCAAGGACGGAACGCGCACCAGCCGCAAAAAATGCGCCCTTGACTTTTATTTCTGTCAGTCATATATCTAATAGGCATATGGCAAAGCGTTCAAGTTCGAGCATGGAAGTACTACTAGGCTTGCTGACCATCGAATCGATGTCCGGCTACGATCTGGGGCAGACGATTCGCACCTCGGTCGGCTTCATTTGGAACGAGAGCTACGGGCAGATCTACCCCGAACCTGAAAAAGCTGGCGGCCCTGGGGTGCGTGAGCGCGAAGACAGAGCGGCAGAAGGGCAAGCCGGACAAGCGCATCTATTCGATCACCGCTAAGGGCAGGGAGCGGTTGGTGGAATGGCTGGCGGTTGAGCCGCAGCCGGAGATTGCGCGCAATGAACTGCTGCTGAAGCTATTTTTCGGCGCGCAGGTTTCGCCGGAGATTTCGATTGAACACGTGGAGCGCATGATGAAGCGCGAACGCGCCTTTCTGCGCGAGTTCCGGCGCATTGAACTGGAAGAAATCAGCAAGAACCAGCAGTATCCCGACGCGCCGTACTGGAAGATGGCGGCGCGCTTTGGGCAGTTGGAACTGGAGGCGCACCAGCGCTGGGGCGAAGAGACGCTGGACGAACTGCGCAAACTCGCCAAAAAACAGCGCAAACAAGAGGAACAACGAAAGGAGAAGGATCATGCTGGAAAATGAGATTCTTATCGCGGAAGTACCGCCGCTGCGCCAAAAGCCGGAGCAGGTTGCTTCCTGGGCGCATCTGGTGGGCTTTCTGCTGATTGGGGCCGGCGTGGTGGCCTTTGGATTTCTGGCGCAACACGCCCCCAGCGGCGGCGGCGCGGCGCCAAACGGGCAGTTAGCCAGCCACAGCGCGGCGATTCCCATCTACCTGACGGCGATCTTCATGGATTGGGCGCTGCTCTATTACTGCTTTGGAGGGGTGCATCATAGCGGCGGCAGCTTTTGGGCGCTGGCCGGGGGACGGTGGAAGTCGTGGAAGAGCGTCGCCGTGGACCTGGCGATTGTCGCGCCCTTCTGGGTAATCTGGGAGGGCGCGGCTTATGGTATTCATTGGCTGCTGACGCAAACTGGAGGCCCGGATAGCGCGAAGACCGTCGATAGCCTGTTGCCAAAGAGCCTGCTGGAGGTGCTGATCTGGATCGCGGCGTCGATCACCGCTGGCGTCTGCGAAGAGATGGTCTTCCGCGGCTACGTGCAGCGGCAGCTTCAAGCACTGGGCGGTAGCGTTGCGCTGGCCGTGCTGGGACAGGGGATGGTCTTTGGCTTTTTTCATGCGTATCAGGGCTGGAAAAATGTGGCTGTCATCAGCGTGCTTGGAGTTATCTATGGCGCATTGGCCGCGTGGCGCGGAAATCTGCGCGCAAATATCGTCGCCCATGCGTGGAGCGACTTTTGGGAGGGCTGGTTCAAGTTTGTGGTCTGGAGATAGGAATCAATGCAAAAAACCGGCGCGGGAGATTGTGGTCTCTCGCGCCGGTTCTGCGATTATTGGATTGGTTGGCGGTGATTACTGCGTTACCGGCTCCGCGGGTAGCGTCTTGGATGACTTCAGCTTGGGCGCGTTGGACAAATCAGGCGTCTTGGGATAAGGCGGAACATCGGCCTTGGGCAGGCTGGGCGTGGCCGGAAAGGCAGTTCCCTTTTTGATGCTTACGTCGCCTACGTCGGTGCTCAGGGTGATCTTGGCCGAGCCGGAGCCGATCTTGCCAGTGACCGTCTTGCTTTCCTCTCCATTGACCTTCAGGCCATACTCCGTCATGATCTCGCCGTTGCGGGTGCGGGCGTCGATGGAGGCCGAAGCGTTAGGCTCCAGCGTTACTTCGACGTCTCCCTTGCTGTTTCGCGCGTCAATCGCATAGTTGCCGGCCGGCTCGACGGCAATGCGGCCGTCGCGGTCTTCCACGTAGCTGTCGCCGTACACCTGGCTGATGTCGATGTCCTTGGAGTGCGTCACGACGCGCACCTGTCCCTTGGCCTCATTGACGTGCAGATCGTCGGAGTCGAGGGTCAGATCGCCAGGCAGTTCGGCCACTTGCAGGTCGGTCACAGAGGTGTGCAGGTGCGTGGGACCGGAGATGTTTTCCATGTGAACATCGCCGAGTATTTCTCCCATCTGCGTTACTTTGCCTTTGATTTCAGACAAAGTTACATCATCCACATTGCCGTCCACAGTCAGATTGCCCTGCAAATCATGAACGGAAAAGTCGTGCTTGCCATTGGGAAAATGCGCCTCGACCGATCCCGCGATCCCGCTCAGGTGAACGTCGCCGTGGGCAGTGAAGTTGATGCCATTGCCGATGCCCGCAGCGGTCACGTCACCCTTGCCGGAGTTGATGGTCACGTGCGCAGATTTGGGCACGGTGATGGTCAGGTTCAGCTTTCCATGATCATTGCTCTCCGACTTGACCAGCACGGAACTGCCGTTCACCGTCAGATGCGCTGCTTCGGCATCGAAGATCTTCTTGGCCTCCGCATCCGCGCTGGCGTAGGCCACTTCATGCGCCAGCACTTCAATGGTCGAGCCATCGCCCGCCGTCACGCTCACATCCCCGCGCGGGTCTTGAATCTCAATCGAGGCGTTGGCGGGAATCTGCGCATGCAGCGCTTGCGCGTCGAAGTCATGCTCGGGCTGGCCTAGCGAGTTGAAGAAGTTGTCGTCAAAGTTGAAGCCGAAATCGTTGTTGCCATTCTGCTGAAGCCACGGACGCACATGGTGGATTGCGGCTGCGACGAAGAAGAGAACGACCAGCAGGATCAGAATGCCCACATAGCCGCCGCCGCGCCGCACCGGAATGCCGCGCCGCATGTCCAGCGCCCACTCGCCCAGCATCAGCAGGCCCGCGCAGATTAGCAGCATTGGCCACCAGTGCCAGGACCAATCCCAGAACTGATCTGCTGCGATGTGACCGGTCATCACCAGCAGAGCGATCACGCCCACGCCGATCAGAAGGATGGGGCCGACGAACGAAGGAACCCGCGGAACGTAAGGACCAGCATAGCCAGCCTTCATCGCGCGCTGCTGCGCCTTCCACGCATCGCGCTGCGCCCGCCATGCGGCCTTTTGCTGCTCGCGGTAGGCCTTCCACTGGGCCTTGGTATCGTAAGGCGGAATCGGAGGCTGTCCGCCGCCTGGAGGCATATTGGGAGGTGTACTCATATCTCTCCTCCTTCAGAGTCTTTGTTCGGTTCGGATTGGTGAGCCGGAGGAATATAAGCCTCCGGCTGTCCGGGATAAGGCCCGTAGCCAGTGGACGCTCTTGGATCGGGAGCGCCGGGATAAGGCGCGCCCGGATAGGGCGTGGGCGGATAACCACCGCCGGCTGCCAGTATTCCGCGTTCGGCCAACTGCAGCACGCCCGCCAAGATCAGAAAGAATGGCCAGCTCCTTCCCCAACTGAGGATGTTGGCCTGATTGAGCAATGCAAGCACGCCGACCAATAAGAGAAATGCAGGTCCACGCAAGCGGCGAATCATGATATACGGGTTCATCTGTCTCCTCCTTGGCTACCGCCGAGGCGGCTGACGATCAGCCAAACGCCCAGCGCAATCAAAATCAACGGGAAGGCGTAGCGCATCTCCCCAATCAAAAATATTAACCCCAGGCCGATCAGCACGATGGCTCCCACCGGCGCTCTGTTTCCCCAGCAATACGTGGGCGGAAACTGGACCGGAGGCCAATACGGCGCGGGGGTAGGAGGTTGCTGACCCGGCGGCAGAGGCTGGCCTTCGATGGGAGGCGCAGTGCTCGCCGGCGCCGCGCCGCCCGCACTCTGGCCTGCATGAGGCGGACCGGCATTCCGTAGATACGTGCCCATATTCAGCCAGTTGCCCACTTCGTTCAATCCAAAGGGATCAGGCGGCGGCTCCCCGTCACGCAGCGCCACGGCCGTGTGGTACGCCTCGAAGGACTGATAGAAGACCCATGCGGCGATAAACAGGCCAAAGATCGGATAGTGATCGGTAATGCTGATCAGCACCGCAAAGACCACTACGTGGATGAATCCTTTGAAGAACTGTCCGTTGTACATCGCGCCCACGCCGGGAATCAATCCCAGAAAGGCTGCCGCCACGGGATTCGGCCTGTTCGGCCTGAATGGAACGGCCGAAGGCGTAACGGGTTTGGCGTTATGCGGAGCCGCTGGCTGGTAGCTCTGCTGCCAGGCCGCGCCGCAATCCTTGCAAAGAACCTGACCCTTGGCGCCATGGCCGAGCGCGCCGCTGACGGTGCATTCCAGGCAGAGCGGCTTGCCACAATTCTGGCAATAATAGACCGCAACCCTGCCATTGTGATTTACGCAGTCCATACTGTGCTCCTTTCCCGCATCTCCGCGCGGGGGCCGCCGGAATGCGCGGGCTCTTGCTGAAAGGTCAAACTGCTCTCCAGAAAATCAGAGTCGTTGAGCATCGGGCTAATGGACTGCTGCGGAGGGTCCACCCGCGAGCCGCCCTCCTTGTGCGCCGGAGCCTGTTTGGACTCGCCCGGCGTTGGCTCTTGCAACTTCTTCCGGTTCTCTTCGCCTTCGCCTTGCTTCTCGCCGTCGCCGGAGTTGCGCAGTTCACGCATGGTCGATTGCACCTCGTAGACCAGCCGCATATGGTCGTAGTAGCGAATGATCGGCGTCGAGGCCATCGTCAGCCGCCGCTCCATGTAAGCGCGCACGGCGTTGGGACGAAGGTCGCGCAGGCGAACCCCGCTCAGATTCAGCGTCATGGCGATGGAAAAGAAGGCCATGGCCGCCGTCATCATCAGCCGCGGCTCGGCAAAGCGCCGGATGAAGCCCATGAAGCCCGGACGCTGCCAGGCCGGCAGCATCGGCACAGTGTTGGCACCCGCTACCGCCAGACCCAAATCTGCCTTCTGCCCCGGTCCCGTACGCGCCAGAATCTTGTCCAACAGCCCGGCCGGAACCTCCGGCTCGGGCGAGAGGAACTCCAACCACTCACGCCCCCGGCGAGCCTCTTCAAAGAGCGCCGCGCAGGCCGGGCAGGCGGCCATATGGGCGCTGAAGGTCGTCTCATCGGCGGGCTTCAGCAGCCCGTCCAGCGCCTCCGCCAAAAGTGTCTCCCACTGCCCGCAGGCGGGGGAGCTCGGAATAAATGTGCGCTCTGCCATTTACATCACCTCCCGTTTAGTACGTTCCAGAAGCCTTGCAAGTTCCGCGCGGCCCCGGCTGATGCGGGACTTGACTGTCCCTTCAGGAATGCCCAGCACCTGGGCGATCTCTTTGTAGTCCAAATCCTGCAAGTCCCTCAAAATCACCGCCTCGCGCAGCTCGACAGAGACCCGCGCCAGCGCCTCCTGCACCATCTTGGCCAGCTCCAGCTTGGCCGCCGACTCCAGCGGCGAAGCGCCACGCGCCGTCAGCCGGTCAATCGGCTTCAGCTCCTCGGTGCTCTCCCAGCCATCGTCCAGCGAACTGGTTGCCCGCAGGTTCTTCGTCCGCCGGAAGTTGTCCACCAGCAGATTGCGGGTCATGGTAGTAATCCACACCTGCAGGCTGCCGCGTCCCAGATCAAAGCTGCTCAGGTTGGAGTAGATCTTCAAAAAGACATCCTGGGTCAGATCCTCGGCGTCGGCGGCATTGCCGGTAAATCGATAGCAAAGCCCGTAGACGCGCCGGTGCTGCGCGCGCACCAACTCAGCCCACGCGCCGGAATCCCCAGCCATGCAACGCAGTACGACCTGGGACCAATCGGTCTCCAATGACCTTGCCTCTCCGCTCGCCGCGCGGCCAGCCAGCCCAATCGCCGGAGAGCCCGCCAACAAGCCTTGGTCTCTCGGCTGCGGCGCAACTGCCGCGTTCGCCCGCCCTTGCGCGGCGGCTTTGCCCTCGGGAATCGGATGGCTCCGTGAAGCGCCCGCCGCTCTCTGAACCTCCAGATCGCGCCGCGACGGCTTCGTCAGGCTTCCCAGCGACCGCCTTGCGTCGCTAGAGCCTCTTGTCGGCCAAGCCAACCCCACATCGCTCCAGCATAATGTACCCGCGTATTGCATATTGCGCTAGTACGCAAGAAATCTGCAATTGGTTCCACAGGCTGAAACAGACTGGCTTGAAAGGAGCAGGCGGATCAAAAACGGACGCTAGAAATATGGATTGAAGAAAGCAACTTTCCGTTCACCGCTCGCTCAATGCCATCCAAGGCTCGCGGATAGCCACCGGGAGCTGCATTGCGCCCTGGACGCCCGGCGCGTCTTCCAGGAAGGCGTCGAAGAGGGGCGCGTAGAGCGCCTCGCGTCCGGCCAGCTTTTCTTTGCGCTTGCGCTGAAAGCCGAAGCGGAAGCCGGAATGTGGCTCCAGTTCGGCCAGGAATTCCCGCGAAAAGAAGGGCTGAGCGTCGGCCGCAGCCATCAGGATCAACAGCCGCCAGCTCGCGCGCATCAGCTCCTTCAGCGCCGCCGAACCGTGCTCCAGCTTCTCCATCTGCTCCGCCAAGCGCTCGCTGAAATGCAGCAGTTGCCGGATCAGGCCGTCCAGCGGCCTGCCCTCCCTGACGGCGAGGGTAAAGAGCGTCAGCGACCCGCGCTGGAGGTCCTCGCGCACATCCTGCAAATCGTCGCCCAATTGCAACAGCACGCCCCACTCGAAGCAGAAGCGGCTCTGCTCCGGCGTCAGGGCAGGCTGCACCAGGCAGCCGTCGGCCAGCACTGAACTGCCGCCCTTGGCGCAACTGATGCGCAGCACCTCCTCGGCACGGAGGAGGCGGTCTCCTTTTTGCAGTTGCGCGATGCTCTCTTCCTGTGCTTGGTGAATCGCCAGAAGACTTTGAAAGACCTGCGGATAGCGCTCGCGCGGGTGCTGGCCTTCAATCATGCCTACCATCGCCCAGACGGAGGCCTCGCGGGGGCTGCGGGCGGACTGCCGCTGCCCGCGCAGACGCTGCCGAAAGCGCTCGCTGAACTCAATTTTTTCGGCCACGCCAAGCTCCGGCTGGTCCAGATAGTTGTCGCTGTAGGGATAGAGCAGGCTATAGGCCAGGATCGACGGAGTCAGCTTCATCGGCAGCCCCACGAGCGCCTGCATTCCGCAGGCGATCCAGGCGTTGCGGGCGGCCTGTATCGTATCCTCGAAGCTCATCTCCGGATCGAAGGCATGCGTCCACTGCGCCAGCTCCGCGCCAACAGGCAGAAAGCCGTCCGTGAGCAGGGCCACCGGCTCCGCGCCCAGCCCCAGCGCGCTTGTGGCAAAGCGGGGAAAGAGCGCCGTGGTCCGCTGCCGCGCCAACTGCCGCTCGGCCGGGTTGCGCATGGAGGAGCGCGACGCGCGCTCAGCCTCCTTCAGCCCTTGATCGTATGCCTTCTCGCGCCCGCGCTGTTCCTTCGGAGTGAATCGCGGAAGCTCCGGCAATGAGTCATGCGCGCAGGCCTTCCACACTTCAGCGGTTTGCGCTACTTGCGCCTCGATCCACGCCCAGCTATAGTTTTCTTTCATACTATTCTGGTGTACGGATTGCCGCGCCGTACGGTTCCATCGGAAGGAACGTGGCAGGATGAAGCCGGATCGCATCTCCCCCGTACGACAGGAAACTGCATGGAGTTGGAGTATTTCATCGTCGATGTCTTCACGGAGACTGCGCTTGCGGGCAATCCGCTGGCCGTGGTAATGAACACTTGCGGCCTTGCAACCGAACGGATGCAACAGATCGCCCGCGAATTCAACCTCTGGGAGACCACCTTCGTCGAGCGCAGACCGGCCGTCGTCGAGCAGGCTGAAGGCGTGCGGGTGCGCGTCTTTACACCTCAGGACGAGCTGAACTTTGCCGGCCATCCCACTCTCGGCACAGCCAGCGTCCTCAAGCAGCATGCGCCGGAGACGGTGCAAGAAGGCGTTGTCACCCTTCGCCTCAATGTTGGCTCCGTACCGGTACGCTTTGACGGTTTGCCCGAAGCTAATGGCAGCCTCTTCGGCGAGATGACGCAGCCGGAGCCGGTGTTTGGCGCGGAACCCGACCCGCGCACGGTCGCCCGGCTGGCCGGCCTGGATTTCGAGGATCTGGACCCTACCCTTCCGCCGCAGATTGTCTCCACCGGCACGCCCTTTGTCATTGTGCCGCTTCGCTCTGTAGATGCGCTGGCGAGGCTCCGCGTGAACCAACAGGAGGCCACGGTTTGGTTGCAGGAGCTTGGCGCGCGCTGGATGTATCTGCTGGCTTCGACTGGCTTGCCCGCGCCCCGCTATCGCGCCAGAATGCAGTTTTACGGAGGCGAGGACCCGGCTACCGGCTCGGCCGCCGGCTGCGCCATCAGCTACCTGGTGCAGCGCGGCGCTGTCGCTCCGGGCGAACGCATCCACGTGCGCCAAGGTGTGGAGATTGGCCGGCCGAGCGAGCTTTTTCTATCAGCGAAGATCAACTACAATTCCGCTCAGCCCCATAACATTTCTGTTCGATTTCAAAGCCGCGCTGATGAAACGCAATCTATAACCGAAGAAGCGGATTTGGCCAAGGTTGTGGATGTGCGCGTTGGCGGAAGCACTGTTCTTGTAGCATGTGGACGGCTTTTCCTGCCGTAGTTTACACACTTTCAGCAGAACCGCCGCACGGCCATCACGAGATGATTTATTCTCAGAAAAACTCCGCTAAGGAATGCGCATTCTGAGGGTGAAGTCATGATCCTGCCAATCCGTTCTATCTTGTTACAGCGCTTATCCGTGCTGCTTCTTTTGGGCGCTGTGTCCGTAGCCCCCGCTCTGGCGCAGAGCAGCACAGTGGAGAAGCTATTGAGTGGCGCCATGCGCCCAGACGATGAAGTGTTGATCTTTTCGCATTCTGACAACCTGTACCCATCTGCTACCGTTGCGCGTAAGGGACCGGTTCGCAGTTTGCCGCGGGCAGAAAAACAGTTGGACAACGTGCATTTTCAAATAGACGGAAAATGGCTTGACTTGTACGACTACCTTGCCTGCAACCGGGTGGCTGGCCTGTTGATCTTGAAGGGCGGGAAGATTGTCTTTGAGGACTACGAACTGGGAGCCAAGCCGGAGATGCACTGGGCATCGTTCTCGGTTGCAAAATCCGTCTCTTCCACACTCGTTGGTATTGCCTTGCAACAGGGCCTGTTGCATAGTTTAGACGATCCAGTTACCACCTACGTGCCTGCATTGCGTGGCAGCGCCTACGATGGCGTCACTGTGCGCAACCTGCTGCAAATGGCCTCCGGCGTGCGCTGGGATGAGAGTTACTGGGACCCTAAATCCGATGTCAGCCAGATCAGCGCCGCCCTGATGGCGCAAAAGCCGGGCGGGGTCGTCAATTATATGCGTAGTTTGCCGCGCGCCGCCGCTCCTGGTTCGGTTTTCAATTACAGCACGGGTGAGACCTATTTGATCGGGCCGGTGATTGAAGGTGCCACGCACAAACCGCTGGCCGCATTTCTGTCAGAATCGCTTTGGTCGCAGCTCGGCATGGAGAGCGACGCTACATGGTGGCTGGAGTCGCCTGGGGGGATCGGGTTGGCCGGCGCGGGCATTGGCGCCACTCTGCGCGATTATGCGCGCTTCGGCCTCTTTGTGCAGCAGGATGGCGTGGTGGACGGCAAGCGCCTCGTACCCGAGGGCTGGTTCCGTGAGGCTGGCTCTGCGCACGTCGTGGGCGGCAAGTCCGTTGATTACGGCTTCCTGTGGTGGCCGCTGCCCAAGGGTGATCCCGTTCATCAGGGAGCCTTTGAAGCTCAAGGCATCTTCGGACAGTTTATTTATATCAATCCGAAGGAGAAGCTCGTCATCGTGGTGCTTTGCGCACGTTCCAAGACCGTAGGCGTGACCGGAGTGGATGACGACTCATTCTTTGCTGCCGTGGCGCACGAACTGCAGTAGCTACAGTTCGCTTGACTTGGTGGGGGTCCCATCAAATGAAACCAGGAGGCGCGGATCGGCGGGAGGTTTGTGCCAGTCCATAACAGCCCTGTCCAACTTCAGAACGGGACTGATGAAAAACAATTTGGAGCCGAAGGGGCGGGTTTGGCCAGGGTTGTCGATGTGCGGGTGGCCGGTAGCACCGTTCTTGTGGCAACTGGACGGTTTTTCCTGCCGTAATTCACACGCTTTACACAGGCCTTTCACGTTGCAAGTAGCGGCCGTTCATCAACCTAGCTGTTTTCCACTTGTTACTTTTGTATGAATCAGCGCACTTTCGCTCGAAATTCCCCCTTTTCATTGGCTTCGTTTCGTCCTAGGCTAAGGATTCATTGAAGGAATTTAACCGGCTTCGCGCCGGAATTTTTCCCTGGTTTCATCCATACATTGATCGGGGGTGAAGCAAGCAGCCTGAGCATCGAATGCCGGTTGCCGCCTCGCTGGTTTGGCGTGCCCTTCAAGGGCATGCCTCCGCGGCGTAGCGCAACCATGCGGCTCGATGGGAGGGAATAGCTGGCTCGCTCCCGCTTCCGGCCCCGAAATCTCACTCCTCCAACCTGCCATCTGAGCGGGTTAGGGCGGCGTGTTGTTCGGCGTAATAAAAATTGAAACGAGGAGTTCCTACCTAGATCATGCGCCCCAAGAAAATCATTCTCTGTGTAGACGACAACGAACAAGAGCTTTCCGTACTCAAGTTCATGCTGGCCACCAATGGTTACCGGGTCATCTCGGCCGGCAATGGGCAGGAGGCCATCGGCATCTTCGCCGAAACTCCTGTGGACCTGGTTTTGGCCGATTATACGATGCCGCAGATGAATGGTGGCCAGTTGGTCGAAAGGCTGAAGCAGATCGCTTCGCATGTACCGATGATTCTGCTGGGCGATCCGCAGCGGATGGCCGGCGAGATGCACTCGGCCGACGCCCTGCTGGCCAAGAAGAACTGCTCGCCCCAGGAGCTGCTTGAGCGCATCAAAGTGATGAGCGCGCGGAAGCGCGGTCCCCGCAAGGGCTCAGTGCGCGTGACGCCGGTCTTGGAGCTGGCGCGGGCGTCGTAAAGCAGTTCCCAGTTCTCCGTTGTCAGCCACCGGCTTTTCTGAGAACGGAGATCGGGGAACCGAGAACTGCTTGCCACTTGACTAACATATGGGTGAATCGTCATACTCGCCAACTGTAGCCACCTTGTATGTTTTTTTGTCTAACGGTGGTGAGTAGGCCTTTTATGGATCTGATTGTGCTTCGTTTCCTTTTTGTGGCTCTGCTTGTAGGGGTCTGTTTTTTCCTTCATCCATTCGGCTTGACAGGATGGTCGAGCGTCGTCGCGGGGGTTGCTTCGGCCTGCGCGTGCATCATTTTCGAGCTGCGCGTCCGGGCGCTCAGCCTGAAGCGGCTGATTGGCGCCGTCACCGGCAGTGTGCTGGGCATCTTTGGCGCGGCGCTCTTCTGCCTGGTGCTGCGCTTCGCCCTGCCGTCAGGACCCACCTCCTCGGTCATCCAGATCTTTGATCTGCTGCTGATGACCTATATCGGACTCTTGGTGGGTGCCAGCAAGGGCGACCTGCTGAACCCCTCCGCGCTGGGCTCGGTCTTTGCCAGCGAAAAAATCACCCGGCGCAGCGCCAAGGTCCTGGACACCAGCGTCATCATCGACGGCCGCATCGCCGATATCGCCGAGGCCGGTTTCATTGACGGCATGATGGTGGTGCCGGAGTTTGTGCTGCGCGAGCTGCAAACTGTCGCAGACTCGACGGATAGCTCCAAGCGTCAGCGCGGCCGCCGCGGTCTGGATATGCTCCAGCGCATGCAGTCCAACTCCGCCGTCCAGGTGCAGATCGTCACCGACGACTTCCCCTCCATCCGCGAGGTGGATCTGAAGCTGCTGGAGCTGGCCAAGAAGTGGGAGGCGAAGGTCGTCACCAACGACTTCAATCTGAACAAGGTGGCCCATCTGCATCACGTCGAGGTATTGAACATTAACGACCTGGCCAACGCCCTGCGCCCGGTCGTACTGCCCGGTGAAAAAATGCAAGTACTGGTCCTCAAAGAGGGCAAAGAGTTCAACCAAGGCGTAGGCTATCTGGACGACGGCACCATGGTGGTCGTCGATCATGCCCGCAAAGTGATCGGCAAGTCCGTCGAAATCACCGTCACCAGCGTTCTGCAAACCGCCAGCGGCAAAATGATCTTCGGCAAGATGGATGAGAACGGCAAGTCGCTAGCTGGGACGGAGTTGGGCCATTGAGTTTCCTGGTTTCCCATCCTTCCGCAGAAAGTGAAAGGATGGGTATGGGACAAGAAAAGAACACAGGAATGAGTACATGAAAAAAGCTTTCCTCATCATGGCGTCGTGTGTTGTGGCGTTGATTTTTGTGCTCGCTGTTAGCGCCATTGCATTTTTGCATTACGCCAAAGTCAACAGCAATTTGAAGTGGGGGCCAGAGTCTCGCGCTGTAAAAATTCTTTCAGCGGAAGCAATCTCCGTAAATAATTTGCCAGAAATCGGTGGCGGCGGAACCGGAGCCAATGGAAATGAGATTCCAGCGCATTTCTATTACAAGGTTAAAGCTCTAGATAACGCTACTGGAGTCAATCTTCACTGGAAGCTCAATTGCAACCATGAGATTAAATCTCCAGCAACAATGACCTACACACCGTACGAGGAGGATTCAGCGCCTCGTTTAGAGGTTCGCGCTGTAATGAGTGGTCCCTTCCGTAATGAGCAGGAAGCAATGTCCGCTATGGGCGGATCAATCCCTTCGGAGGACGAAGTATTGCACTATACCGGTTCAACCGAATCGGGAACAGATGCTTTCAATACATATGTGTTGCAGCGAATCCCAGTGATTGGTGGGAGCGACTTCCGCACAGCCGATCCGAGCGTGGATACAAACACTGGGCGGAGAGAGATTCTTTTTACGCTGACCAAGGAGGCCGGCGACAGGTTCTACGATTACACGAACAGGAATGTTGGTCATAGCATGGCTGTGGTAATGAATAATCAGATCAAAGAAGTTGCCAACATTGAGAGTGCGATTCGTGATTCAGGCCGAATCTCAGGCAGCTTTACACAAGATGAAGTCACGGCGCTTTCAGATTTGTTACAAATGAATTCCACGGGAAACTATCGAGCCGAAAATTATGGCGTATTGACAGATAAGGGTATCTCCAACCCTCAAATCCAATGTCGTGTTTCCGTCGATCGCGAGTTCGATTTTCTTCGCAATCTATTCCGGTGATCGGTCATTTATCTTCAAGAGACAATGTAGATGGCCCACTTTCTGTTGGTGGCTCGCCCTTGATCCGTTTGTCAAGAAAGGTGGGAGACCATGGACCTCAATCACCTTGGACGCTGAATGCAACGGCCAGCTCTATCGCTTGCCAACCATAGCCTCCTAGAGCGCTGTGAGCCGGTAGCGGTGCCTGGTTCCGCCCTTTCGTAGCGATCGCGAAAGGATGAGGCGCGGGCACTGGAAAATCTCAGTTTCTTCCGATCTCCGGAAGTGACAATCCACGGCAGATTGTGCGCGCAAGAAGATCGGCGACTTCGGTATGACGAGGAATGGCTTCTGTCTGTCCAGTTTCAGAATTGCACCACAAAGAGTGCGAACCGCCTTCGCGCTTGAGATAGAACCCATGCAGACGCAGGAAGCGTAGTAGAGACTCACGCTTCACTGAACGGTCACCGTCTCGCGCAATGCCTCCACCGGAACTCCGCGCAATCCATCCTCTCGGCGGTCTTCCAGAATCAGTTGGATAGCAGCGGCCAGACTCTCGCGGCACTCTGCCAGACTATGCCCCTGCCCGTTCGCGCCCGGAATCTCTGGACTCCAGCCGACAAACCATTCGCCATCGCGTTCAATCACCGCTGTAAATTCGTTCCGCATGGAACGAGTATAGAACGGAAAATGCGATTCCGGGAGATGGGCCCACTTGGCTACCATCGCCTTCCATGCCGAGTGGCCCAAAGAGGCGGGGTTTCCTAGCGGCGGAAATTTCCAGACTGCATGGCTTGACCCAGTCTTTACTTTCCACGGAAGACGTTTCTTGGGTATATGATTCTTTCTACGGAAATTCCTGCCGATAAGATCGGTGATTGAAGTTTGCGGGAGGGCATAAGATGAAGGACAAGGACAAGTCGGGCAAAGCGGTGGATGCACACAAGAGTGCGCAGCCGGTTGCGGGCAAGAAGGGCGGAGATCAGCTCGTCCCGGTTCCAGCCGGTGCTGCGCCCTTGCGACTGGGTAAAGATTGCGATTACGAAAAAGAACTGCGACGCCTGCAAGTGGAGCTAGTCAAGCTGCAGGAGTGGGTGCGCGTGGAAGGCCTGCGCGTGGTGATTCTCTTTGAAGGGCGCGACGCGGCGGGCAAGGGCGGAGCCATCAAACGCATCACCGAGTCGCTCAATCCACGCGTCTGCAAGGTCGTGGCGCTGGGCACGCCTACCGAGCGCGAAAAGACCCAATGGTACTTTCAGCGCTACGTGCCGCACCTGCCCGCGGCGGGCGAGATGGTGCTCTTCGATCGCAGTTGGTATAACCGCGCCGGCGTCGAGCACGTGATGGGCTTCTGCACCGAGACGCAATACCAGGAGTTCATGCAGAGCTGTCCAGAGTTCGAGCGCATGTTGCAGCGCAGCGGCATTCGACTCATCAAGTACTGGTTCTCGGTGAGCGACGAGGAGCAGGAGCGGCGCTTTCAGGACCGCATGAGGAACCCCACCAAGCGCTGGAAGCTGAGTCCGATGGACCTGCAATCGCGCAAGCACTGGGCCGAATACTCCCGCGCCAAGGATGAGATGTTTGCCATCACCGACACCAAACTCTCTCCCTGGTGGGTGGTGAATGCGGAGGATAAGAAGTGCGCGCGGCTGAATGTGATCCGCCATCTGCTTTCACAGATCGACTATAAAGATCTGACGCCGGAGCCGTTGGAACTGCCTAAACTGGAGAAGTCCAAGTACGTGCGGCCGCCCATCCAGGAGCAGAACTTCATCCCGCTGATCTACCGGTAAGAGCGCGATCCGTGGGGGCAGTAACATCGAGCGGCTTTTTCCTTTGGAAAGAGCCGCTCTTTCCCTTCTTGGCAGGAGATTCCTGTTCCGTTCAGCATCTTCCCGCGCAAACCTCCTGTCAAGGGCTTTTCCGCTCAATGAGGAATCCTTCCGCGCTTCCGGCTACTCTAAAAGGCGCATACAAATCGAATGAGGAGAAAAGCTTCATGACCTTATCCGCTATCGAAGTAAATCACTTGAAGCAGGCGCCAACCATTGAGGGCGTACTCTCAGCGGTTGCTGGCCGCTGGAGCGCGCGCTCTTTCGCGGCCCGCGAGGTGAGTTCTGCCGACTTGACCAAAGTCTTTGAAGCGGCCCGCTGGTCCGCCTCGGCCTATAACGAGCAGCCCTGGCACTTCCTGGTTGGCGTGCGCGGCTCGGAGACCTACAAGAAGATTTTCTCTACTCTGATCGGCTTCAATCAGAGCTGGGCGGCAGCCGCTCCGGTCTTGATTCTGGGCGTGGCGAGCACCACGTTCAACCACAACGGCAGCTCGAATGCCTATGCGCTTTATGACCTGGGGGCAGCCGCCGGAGCGCTCACGCTGCAAGCCGCGGCGCAGGGGCTGACCACGCACACCATGGCCGGCTTTGACCACGAGGCCGCCCGCGAGCTCTTCCAGATACCCACGGACTACCTGCTCGGCGCTGTAATTGCGCTGGGCTACCAAGGCGATCCGGCGGCCCTGAGCCAGCCGCGGTTGATTTCCAGGGAGACCTCTGCGCGTACACGCAAGCCGTTGAGCGAGTTTGTCTTGTCGGCCTGGGGCACGCCCGCCAATCTGGCGGAGAGCAAGCCAAAGGAATGGGATTCGTAGGAAGGCTACTGCACAGTCTTCATCTGGACCGGCAGCTTCAACAACCGGCGGACGGCGTCAATGTCCGGGCGAACCATTCCAGGCGAACCCGGCCCTTCATAATGACGTTCCCAGCCCTGCAGCAGTGCCTCAACCATCTCTCTCCCATCGGGAGTGGCTACGGCCTGCATCGGCGTCAGTCCACCAAGAGCCGGAACCTTCTTGTGAACCCAGGCCTCGACCTCCTTTTGCAACTGAACGGCAAACTCTTTCATCAGTTCAGGATCAAGGGGGGAAGCATCCCCCTCAATTTCACGAGGCGCGGTATGACTGAGCTTCTTCTGCTTTTTGAGCGACTCTTCCAGCGTTTGCGAACTGGTGCTGAGGTGCGTTGCATGAAGCCCAAGCCGCTGCTCAATTTCTCCGCGAATTTTTTTAGCGCGGTTAGCTGAGTTGACCTCGGCAGTAAGTAGATGCCCATCAATTTTTAGATGACCCAGGATGGTGTTATCCCAGGTCTCATGCAGCTTGTTTCCTTTTTTACTCCAGGGAATCTCTACTCTTTGCAACTCGCCGTCGCTGCTCCGCTCCGCTTCATCAAGCAGTTCCTTTTTTGTTGCGTGCCATGCAAGCGAAGCGAGCGCATCAAAGGCCAATTGCGCTGAACCGATGCGGAAAGTGAGCGTATGAAAGGCGAATGGATCGCCGTCGGTATTCTGTAGCGTCGGCGGCCTGCGCATGGCGTCCCGAATATCCAGATAAACGGTGCGAATCTCATCGGTGTAGCGAACCAGATCGGCGGCAGCGAGTTCTCGATTCTGTTTGGCGATCTTCTTGCGTAGCTTCGCGCGCAGCTTCACAATCTCGATCTTCCGGTCCGGAGGGATAACGCGCGGCGCGAGGCGGCCCAACGAGGCGACTTCGGGCAGAATCCAGATTTGCCCATAGGCCAGATCGCCGGGGCGCATCATCCGCGACGCGGAGTGCTCCTCAACCTCCGTCTCTTCACCAATCAGCAGGTCGCGCAAGCGCACGCCGCGCCCAGGATCGCTGCGTACAACTTCATAAAAGCTAACCGGCCTGGAGATCGCCTGTTCCAGAATCTGAAACTCCAGCACCGAAAGCCGGTGAGCATTTCTATTCAGATAGGATTCCAGAACCGCGCCGGCCTTTGGCTTGCTTCCTTTGCGGCGCGCGCGCCTCACCGGATCCCACTCGAAGATCAGGTAGGGGGTGAAGATGCTCAGCTCTTCCGGCATCTTGCTCACGGGCTCTATGTCGTCGGTCTGGTTGAAGTCCGTCCACGCCTCCGCCACATCGTCGGCGAATTCACGCTCAACTTCTCTCAGCAAGGCCTTGCTGAGCCGGTCCGAGGCTTCATTCTGCCGACGCCAGGGGGTATCGCTGAACTCCGGAACGGGCAGGGAAATCGGGCCGCTGGAGAGGCAGCAATGCTTGTACTTCTTGCCGCTGCCGCAAGGGCAGGGATCGTTTCTGCCGGTTTTTTCGCGTGGATGAGAACGCATAATGAAACTATTATCGCTTACGGCAAAGCGCTACGGCATCGATGTTGCAATCTATTGCTTTTCGCCCTTCCAATCCTCATAAGAGACGCGTGGAATGGTGATAAAAGCGTCGCGCGTACGCACGTAATTCCCCTGTCCGTTCATGCGTCCAATGGCGTGCAACTCTTCAGCTTTGATGTACGGCCCTGCCGGGTCCACATACCTGTCTTCGACGTAAACAGCCACCACGCGCCCCAGAATGATGCTGGAGCTGCCAATCTCAATGGTTTTATATTCGCGGCACTCAAGGGCGGCGTGCGCCTCGGCCAGCCGTGGCGGCTTCACCAATTGCGAGGGCGCGGTGGTGAAGCCGGCAAGCTCGACCTCGCTCTGCTCGGGCGGAAAATCGATGGCGCAAAGGTTCATTTTTTCGGCAATATCTTCGGTGACCACATTGACGACAAATTCGCCCGTGCGGCGGATGTTGCGGGCCGTGTCCTTGGGAAGAGACGGTGTACCGGAGCGGCCGGCGACGCCCACGCCCAGGATGGGTGGATCAATACAAAGATAGTTGTAGGCGCTGAAGGGCGCGGCATTCAACTGCCCATCTTCATCTATGGTCGTGATCAGTGCAATGGGACGCGGCGCCACCAGGCCCACCAGCAGCTTGTAGGTTTGGCTGGCAGGGCTTTGATTGAGATCGAAATTCATTGGCTGACACGCTCCTGCTGGTTTGATGGTACTGGATGGGGCGGCAAGGCTGCATTCAGAAGCTTGAAAGCTCTGCGCTCTCCATCGGGAATCCTTAGACGCAGGCGTGCATCCTACTAGAGACGATGGGACTACTTTGGAATCCTGAGAGTTGGAGCGGGCGTCTGGCTGAGCTGGAGGCGCAGGCGGGCGAGCTGAAAGAAGCGCCGCTCAGGCGCGATGTGCGCTCCCTGGGCACGCTGCTGGGCGAGGTGCTGCGCGAGCAGGCGGGCGAAGAGTTCTTTGCCGATGTGGAGGCGCTGCGGCAAGGGACAATCCGGCGGCGCGATGAAGAGGCCCGAGGGCGCGCCGGTGAAGCCGAGCTGCACGCCGCGGAGGCGTTGGAGCGAGTTCGTTCGCTTCCGGCGGAGCGGGCGATTCTGATGACGCGCGCCTTCGCTTTCTACTTCGAGCTGATCAATCTGGCCGAGACGAACCACCGCAAGCGGCGGCGCAATGCGTTGCACGTGAGCGGAGAAGCGGGGCGGCAGCGCGGCTCGCTGCTGGGAACGCTGACCAAGATGAGGTGCGTGGGAATCACCGCCGAAGAAGCGCTGGAGACGTTGAAGCGGGTGCGAATTGTGCCGGTCTTTACCGCGCATCCGACGGAGGTGGCGCGGCGGTCGGTGCTCTTCAAGCGGCGGCGGATCGGCGAGTTTCTTTCCGCTTTGGACCGGATTCCCGTGCCGGAAGAAGAGATGGCGCGGCTGGAAGAGGCAATCCGCGCGGAGATTACCAGCCTGTGGCAGACCGACGAGGTGCGCTCGCGCCGGCCAACTGTCTACGACGAGATCAAGATGGGGCTGGACTATTACGATGTCTCGATTTTTTCGACCCTGCCCAGCTTGTATCGCGAGATTGCCGGAGCGCTCCGGACGGCCTACGGCGTAGAGGTGGAGGCCCACGCGCTGCCGCAGGTGCTCAGCTTCGGCTCGTGGATCGGAGGTGACCGGGACGGCAACCCGTATGTCACTCCAGAGGTCACGCGCGATGCGATTCAACTGGCGCGCGGCCACCTGCTGCTCTACTATCAGCGGCGGCTGGATGAGCTGATCGATCTGGTCACCACCAGCGGGCGGCAGATGGGCGTCAGCGATGAACTGCTGGAGCGCCTGGAGGCTTATGTTGCGCTGGTGCATACGCCGGAGGCGCAGGTCTTCGGCGTGCAATACGAGTTCGAGAGTTACCGGCGCTTTGCCATCTGCCTGAAGGCGAGGATTCAGAGGACGCTGGAAAAAGCCGTGGAGCAACCGGGCTCGGCCGCGCGGCTGCCAGTGACGCCCTATACGCTCTCGCGCAATCACGACAAGCTGACGCAGGCGCTGCCGGCCTATTGCAATGTCGCCGACTTCGTCGATGATCTGGAGACGCTGCGCGCCTCCTTGGCCGCCAACCGCGGGCTGCGCATTGCACGGAGTCTGATTGACCCGCTGATTTTGCAGGTGCGCGCCTTCGGCCTGCATCTGCACACGCTGGACATTCGCCAGCATGCGCGGGTGCACGCAACGGCGCTTGAAGAGACGGTGGCCGCGACCGGCGCAGCGGCCTTGACCGGCGAACTCTCCGAAGAAAGCGCGCGCGTGCTCGATACCCTCCGCGTGGTGGCGGAGATCAAGAGCGGCTGCTCGCCGGAGGCCATTCGCCAATATGTCATCAGCGGCGCTTCGACGGTGGACGAGGTGCTGGCCGTGGTGCGGCTGGCGCGGCTGGGCGGGGTGCGTGTCGAGGGTTCAGGTCGTGACCCAGGCCTGATGCCTGTGCCGCTCTTCGAGTCGATTGACGATCTGAAGCGCGCGCCTGCCGTCTGCCGTGAGCTGTGGAGCCGGCCTGACTATCGCGTGCTGATGGCCACCTGGGGAAACTGGCAAGAGGTCATGTTGGGCTACTCCGATTCCAACAAAGACGGCGGCATGTTGACCTCGACTTGGGAGATCTTCCGCGCGCATCGCGATCTGCACGTAGCCGCGCGTGCATGCGGCGTCAAGCTGCGGCTCTTTCATGGGCGCGGCGGCACCGTGGGGCGCGGCGGAGGGCCGACGCACCGCGCCATCTTTGCGCAGCCGATGGACTCCTTCGACGGGCAGTTGCGCATCACCGAGCAGGGCGAAGTGCTCAACTTCAAGTACTCGGACGAGGTGCTGGCCGAGCGCAACCTGGAACTGATGATCGCCGCCTCGCTGGATGCGCTGGCCCGTCCTAATGCGCGCGATCCGGAGGGGCATTTTACCGGCGTGTTGAAGCCTGAGTGGGAGGCCGCGCTGGATGAGCTTTCCGCGCTGGCCTTTGCGTTTTATCGCGAGCATATTCTGGACGATCCCGGCGTCGTCACTTACTTCGAGCAGTCCACTCCGGTAGCCGAGTTGGAGCAGGCCAAGATCGGGTCGCGGCCATCGCGGCGCAGTGCGTCCACCAAGCTGGCCGACCTGCGCGCCATTCCCTGGGTCTTCGGATGGACGCAATCGCGGCTGCTGATGCCGGCCTGGTTTGGCGTGGGCTATGCTCTGAGCGATTTTCTGGAGCGGCCCGGGTCGCTTGCCCTGCTACAGACGATGGCGCGCGAGTTTCCGCTGTTTATTGATCTGCTGCGCAATGTGGAGCTGGCGCTGGGCAAGGTGGATCTGGCAACGGCGCGGCTCTATGCATCGCTGGTGGAGGATGCGGCTCTGCGCGAGTGCGTCTTTGCCACGATGGAGGCCGAGTTTCATCGCACGGTGCGCGCTCTGCTGGCCGTGACCGGCCAGAAGGAGTTGCTGGAGACGAACCCGGTGTTGGCGCGTTCGATCCGCCTGCGCAATCCGTATGTCGATCCGATGCACCTCATCCAAGTCGACATGCTGCGCCGCAAGCGCAGTGGCGAGGAGACGCCGGAGGTCAATAGTGCGATTGCCGCAACCATCAGCGGCATCGCGGCGGGGCTGAGGAATACGGGATGAAGAAAAGAAAGACTTGCCAGAGTGCGCGCTACGGTACTATGCTGTTTGCATGCGTCGATGTCGCTAACACCGCTCTGGTGCCAGACACGACGTGGGTGTGCGCCTTGTTCGCGCGCAGTTTTCCCCGCCTGACAGCTCGACTTATCACCCCACAAAACAGAATCGTCCGGGAGCGAATCCCGGGAAAGAGGAGATCATCATGGCGCACATCGCTGCGAATGTCACAGAATTGATTGGTAAAACCCCCTTGGTCCGGCTGAACAAAGTGGCGGCCGGGTTGCCCGCAACCGTCCTGGTCAAGCTGGAAAGCCAGAACCCGGTTTCCAGTGTCAAGGACCGCATCGGCTTTGCGATGATCGATGATGCCGAAAGGCAAGGCAAGATTACTCCCGGCAAGACGGTCTTGATTGAACCGACCAGCGGCAACACCGGCATTGCGCTGGCCTTTGTGGCCGCCGTAAAGGGCTATAAGATCATTTTGACCATGCCGGAGACAATGAGTCTGGAGCGGCGCGTGCTGCTGCTGGCCTTTGGAGCGGAAATTGTGCTCACTCCCGGACCGAACGGCATGAAGGGCGCCATCGCCAAGGCCAATGAGATCCTGGCCAAGACGCCGAACGGAGTCATCCTGGGCCAGTTCGACAACCCGGCCAATCCGGCAATCCACTATTACACCACCGGCCCTGAGATTTGGAATGATACTGACGGCAAGGTGGACATACTGATCTCTGGAGTTGGGACCGGTGGCACATTGACCGGCGTGGCCAAATACATCAAGGAGAAAAAGCCGGAGTTCAAGGCTATCGCCGTGGAGCCGACTGACTCGCCGGTGCTGAGCGGCGGCAAGCCGGGACCGCACAAGATTCAAGGCATCGGCGCGGGCTTTGTGCCCAGCATTCTCGACACCAAGCTCATCGATGAGGTGGTGCAGGTGACGAACGATGAGTCGATTGCCATGGCGCGCCGGCTGCCATTGGAAGAAGGCTTGTTTGTTGGCATCAGCTCAGGCGCGGCGGTGGTTGCGGCCCTCAAGGTGGCCGCGCGGTCGGAGAACGCCGGCAAGCTGATTGTCGCCGTCCTGCCCAGCTTTGGCGAGCGCTATCTGTCGAGCATTCTGTTTGAGAATCTGAGGCAGCAGGCGCTGGCTCTGCCGACCGAAGCCGTCACAGTCTAGCCTAAATCCCGGGTGCCCCACCCTCGCCGCTGTCATCCTGAGCGAAGTTGAAGGATCTGCTTCTTGATGCGTTGCGGCTAGGGTGGGAAGCGATGCGATGAACCTCAATCAATCTCACTCGTCTGAAAGACTGTCTCCATGTCCTTGCCCGACCGCATCCGTGATGACATCAACTCCATACTGGAGCGCGACCCTGCCGCCCGCTCGCGGTTGGAGGTTCTGCTCTGCTATCCGGGACTTTGGGCGGTGTGGATCCATCGCGTCGCACATCAGCTGTGGGGCGCAAAGATGCTGCTGTCAGCGCGTCTGCTCTCGCAAATTGCCCGCTTCTTCACCGGTGTCGATATTCATCCCGGCGCGCTCTTGGGCCGGCGGCTCTTCATTGATCATGCAACCGGCGTGGTGATCGGCGAAACGTCGATTGTCGGCAGCGATGTAACCATGTACCAGGGCGTCACGCTGGGCGGCACCGGCAAGCAGCACGGCAAGCGCCATCCCACCATCTGCGACGGCGTCTTCATCGGCAACAACGCCAACATCTTAGGCAACATCACAGTCGGCGAGAACTCGCGCGTCGGCGCTGGCTCGGTGGTGCTGTCCGACGTGCCGCCCAACTCGACCGTCGTCGGCGTGCCTGCGCACATTGTTTATCGCAACGGCGAGCGCGTGCTGATTACCGATCCGCACGACATCAAAGACCCGCTCTCCGATTCGCTGATTGCGCTCGCGGCGCGCGTCGATGAACTGGAAGAGCGTCTGGGTAGCCAGCCCCACAAGGCCGAGCAGTTCACCGCCGAAGCCGCCGAACGCGAAGCCTACCGCGTGAAGCTGGAGCAGATGCGGCAGTATGTCTCGATGGGCGAAGGAATTTAGGCGTTACCTGTAAATCTGTAGCGCCGGCCTCCTGGTCGGCTGTAGCGTGGACCTCCCGGTCCACGCCGCAACCCGTCAAAGAGGAGGAAAGCCCAGTCCCTCGTCCGCGTAACTATCCTCCATACTGCTCTTCGCTCACCTGCTCCAGCCAATCGACCGTCTTGCCGTCTAGCTTTTCCTGAATGGCGATGTGGGTCATGGCCGTTGTCTGCGCCGCACCATGCCAGTGCTTTTCTCCCGGCGCAAACCAGATCACATCGCCGGGACGAATCTCCTCGATTGGCCCGCTCCAGCGCTGAGCGCGGCCGCAGCCCGCAGTGACAACCAGCGTCTGGCCAAGCGGATGCGTGTGCCATGCGGTGCGCGCGCCGGGCTCGAAGGTGACATATGCGCCGGTGACGCGCGCCGGATCGGGCGCTGCAAAGAGTGGGTCCACGCGCACCGTGCCGGTGAAGTAATCCGCCGGGCCCTTGTTTGAAGGCTGAGAGCCGTTTCGCTGAATTTCCATAGAATGCTGTTCTCCTGAATGATCTGGGTGGTATCGACAGTTCAGCGCCCGGTCGTCTTCTCCAGCGCCTCCGGATAGCGCGCGCCCTCCACCTGAATCTGCGCCAGCGCGCCTTCGATCTCCGCGAGGTCATCGGCGGTGAGTTCAACAGCGGCAGCACCGATATTCTCTTCCAGCCGATGCAGCTTGGTCGTTCCGGGAATCGGCACAATCCACGGCTTCTGTGCCAGCAGCCAGGCCAGCGCAATCTGCGCGGGCGTTGCCTTCTTCTCCGCTCCAATCTTTCTCAGCAGATCAACCAGCTTCTGATTATTGATGCGTGCCTCCGGCGTAAAGCGCGGAATCTTGCTGCGAATATCAGTCGCCTCGAAGGTGGTATTCTCGTCCATCTTGCCCGTCAGGAAGCCTTTGCCCAGCGGGCTGAAGGGCACAAAACCGATGCCAAGCTCCTCCAGCGTTGGAATAATCTCAACCTCCGGTGCGCGATACCACAGCGAATACTCGCTCTGCAGGGCGGTGACGGGCTGGACGGCGTGAGCGCGGCGGATCGTCTTTGCGCCGGCCTCCGACATTCCGAAGTGCTTGACCTTGCCCTGCTGAATCAAATCATTGACCGCTCCGGCCACCTCTTCAATGGGCACTTCAGGATCGACGCGATGCTGATAAAACAAATCGATCGCCTCCACGCGCAGACGCTTCAGCGAGGCCTCGGCGACCTGCCGGATGCGCACCGGGCTGCTGTCCATGCCCTTCGGGCCGTGCGTGCCGTCGGCGTTGATGTCGAAGCCGAATTTGGTGGCGATGACCACATGGCCTTTGAATGGTTCGAGAGCCTCGCCCACCAGCTCTTCATTGTTGAATGGGCCGTAGACTTCTGCCGTGTCAAAGAATGTGACGCCCTTCTCGACCGCCGCGCGGATTAGCGCGATGGAATCCTTCTTCTCCGGGAAGGGCGCATAAGAAAAGGTCATCCCCATGCAGCCCAGGCCAATCGCCGATACTTCCAGATTGCTCTTTCCCAGTGTGCGTTTTTGCATTGTCTCTCCTGTTGAAAGAATGATGGCAACTTTCTAAGTGTTGTTTGTAAATCAGCGATTCGTCATGCGCTCCACCTCTTCGGGGTAGCGGCCGCCTTGCACCTTGACCTGCGTGGTGAGGCTATCAAGTTCGCGGAGATCGTCCGGGGTGAGCTCCAGGGCAGCGGCTCCGATGTTCTCTTCGACGCGCTGCAATTTGGTAGTGCCTGGAATGGGAACGATCCAGGGCTTTTGATGGAGCAGCCAGGCCAGCGCGATCTGTGCGGAGGTGGCATTCTTCCGCTCCGCAAAAGCAGTAATCAGATCGACCAATGCCAGATTCGCTTTCAGCGCATCGGGCGCAAAGCGAGGCAGAGAGCCGCGGTTGTCCTCTTTGTGGAATTGAGTGGTCTCTGTAATTGATCCGGCGAGAAAGCCCCGTCCCAGCGGGCTGAAAGGAACAAGGCCGATGCCGAGTTCCTCCAGCGTGGGCAGGATTTCATCCTCGGGACGCTTCCACCACAGCGAGTACTCGCTTTGCAGAGCGGTCACCGGCTGTACGGCGTGCGCCCGGCGAATGGTCTGGGCGCTCGCCTCCGATAGTCCGAAGTGCTTCACCTTGCCCTGCTGGATGAGATCCTTGACCGCTCCGGCCACATCTTCGATGGGCACCTCCGGATCGACGCGATGCTGATAAAGCAAATCAATCGTCTCGATCCGCAGCCTCTTCAGCGAACCCTCAATGCTTTCCTTGATCGTCGCGGGGCGGCTATCCAACCCTGGGGCGGATTTGCCATGAGCATTCAAAGCGAAGCCGAACTTGGTTGCAATCACCACCTGCTCCGGCACTGGAGCCAGCCCTTCACCAACCACCTCTTCATTGACGAACGGACCGTACACCTGAGCCGTATCGAAGAACGTAACGCCCCGCTCCACCGCGCTCCGCATCACGGCGATCATCTCCTCTTTGGTGCCCGCCACTGGCCCGTGTCCTTCACTCATCCTCATGCAGCCCAGGCCGATGGCCGAAACTTCCAGATTCCCTAATCTTCGCTTTTGCATGATTCTTCCTGCCTTCCTTCTGGAGTTTGAGGATGTTTTACACTCGATGTTTGCGGTTAATTCTTATTGCTGTTCATTTTGACCGGCCTGAGCAGATGCGAGAACGTGAGTTGGGCGAGCTTCCACTTGCCATTTTCCTTGATATAAACCTCCGTCACCATAAAAGGATTGGTGACTTCGTGCTCACCTACCGCTGCCTGCAAATCAATGTCCTCCAGCAGGATGGCCGTGTTACCAAAAATGCGCGCGTCCACTGCGTACACCACAGCTTTTTTGTACCAGATGCCACCGCTCTTGATGGTCGCCAGTTCCTGGGTCTTTCCCCAGGTTCCTCCCATGTGAGTGAACATGGCTTTATCGTCAAAGAGTGTCTCTAAGGATTCGACCTTCTTGTCTGCCATCCAATCCCACTTCATGTTTGAGAGGTTGATGACTTCTTGTTGCTCGGGTGTTTGACTTGCGGCAGTTTTAATCGTTTCCGTTGGTGGCGCTGGCGATTGCTGTGCGTAGGGCGACGGTGCAATCAGTATGAATAGAAACAGACATAACATCCAGGTTTTCATGGCTCACCCTCGATTTTGGTTGACTTGCGGTGGAACTTGAAGCAGCGTGGCTGATCGTTCGCGCTGCTCGGATACAAAAAAATTCTGAATACTCAATACGGAAGCATTCAACTCCTTGAGTTCGTCCGGGCTGAACGCAACCTGAGCAGCACCGGTGTCTTGGATCATATGAGTCATCAGCCATGCCAGGCCAATTCCTCCCACTGTGCGTTCTTGCACTGCTTCTCCTCTTCACGGTCGCTGGTCATGATCGCACTCGATACAACCAATGCAACCGATTCTCAGAGTCCGGTCATCTTCAACACTGCTTCAGGCAGGCGTGCCCCTTCGAGCTTCAAACTGGAAGCAGCCTCGTCGATTTGCTTCAGGTCTTCAGCGGTCAGTTCGACGTTCACCGCACCAAGATTTTCCTCCAGTCGATTCAGCTTGGTGGTTCCCGGGATCGGCACGATCCACGGCTTCTGCGCCAGCAGCCACGCGAGCGCGACTTGCGCAGGTGTCGCGCCTTTGCCTTCCGCAACAGCTTTGACCAGATCGACCAGAACCATATTGGCCTTGCGCGCTTCGGGCGTGAAGCGCGGAACCATGTTGCGGAAGTCGGTGGCGTCGAACTTGGTGTTCTCGTCGATCTTGCCGGTAAGAAACCCAGCGCCCAGTGGGCTGAAGGGCACAAAGCCGATGCCAAGTTCTTCGAGTGCAGGCAGCAACTCAGCCTCCGGGCCGCACCAGAAGAGCGAGTACTCACTCTGCACCGCGGTGACCGGCTGAACGGCGTGCGCACGGCGGATGGTCTGCACGCCGGCCTCCGACATTCCGAAGTGCTTCACTTTGCCCTCGGCAATCAATTCCTTGACCGCTCCGGCCACGTCTTCAATCGGCACAGCGGGATCGACACGATGCTGATAGAAGAGATCGATGCGATCGGTCCGCAACCGCTTCAGAGCGTCCTCTGCCACTCTCTTGATATGCGCGGGCTTGCTGTTCGTTCCGCCAGTGCGCGCGCCCGTATCGGGATCAATGTCGAAGCCGAACTTGGTGGCAATCGTCACCTTGTCGCGGATCGGCTGGAGCGCCTCGCCTACCAGTTCTTCATTCACGAACGGCCCATACGCTTCGGCTGTATCAAAATGCGTGACGCCAAGATCATGAGCGGTACGAATCAACTGAATCATCTCGCCCTTGTCGCTTGCCGGACCATAAGCCGAACTCATTCCCATGCAGCCCAGGCCGATGGCCGATACCTCCAGGTTGCTCTTTCCGAGTTTGCGTCTTTGCATCGTCGAGCCTCCCATTCACCATTCAGAGAGTACATCGAAACTCGCTGCAAATGGTATCCCGATCCTTCCCATTGATTGCCTAATTCTGTCGAACGGTGATTTTTCTGTGCATCGAGAACCGAATCAGCGGTAGGCTGGAATAGTTGGAGCAATTGGAGGACAGATGGCGAAAGAATTGGATGCAACTGGTAGCGCGAAGGCAGAATTGGAACAGATGCGGGCCGAGTTGGCACGCAAGATCGCCGCCCACGTCCAGTTGGAGGGCCCGGTGGACACCGCCGTTCCCGGTTTGATCCTCTCACGCAGAACCGCGCCCTCCGAGTGCTTTTGCACCACCTACGAGCCGGAGCTGGTGGTCTTTGCGCAGGGAGAAAAACGCCTCAAGGTCGGCAACACAACTCACCTCTGCGACGGCTCCAACTTTCTGCTCACCTCGGTCGATCTGCCGGTCGAGAGCCAGATCATCACGGCCTCCAAGAGCGAACCCTACCTGGCCCTGGTCCTTAAATTGGAGATGCCAGTGGTGCGCGAAATTCTCAGTCAAGATGAGTTCCTGACGCCGGAGGTTTCCTTCGGAGTGCGCGGCATGGCGGTGGGCAAAACCCCGGTCGAACTGCTGGGCGCATGTTCTAGATTGCTCAATCTGCTCGGCGCGCCCCAGGATATTCCATTCCTTGGCAGCTTGATGCAGCGCGAGATTCTCTACCGGCTGCTGCGCTCGCCGCTGGGCCGCCATCTGCGGGCCATCGCCACGCTGGGCGAACAAAGCAACCGCACGGCCAAGGCGGTGGGTTGGCTCAAGAGTAACTACACCAAGCCGCTGCGCGTCGAAGAACTCGCATCAGTCGCGCAGATGGGTGTCTCCACCTTGCATCATCACTTCCGCTCGCTGACCGCGATGAGTCCGCTGCAATATCAGAAGCGGCTGCGCCTGCACGCGGCTCGCGCGCGCATGATGACCGAGGGCCTGGACGCCGCCAGCGCCGCTTTCGAGGTAGGCTACGAGAGCGCCAGCCAGTTCAATCGCGAGTACAGCCGCTTCTTCGGCCAGCCGCCGATGCGGGATGTGAAGGCGCGCCAGTTCGCCGGCGCTGCGGCCGGGGAGTGATTTAGATTTCAATTTCAGATCGAGTCATCAACAGCGGCAAACTTTCAGACTGGCTGTTATTTGAATAGGTAGGCCACGAAATTTCGTATTCGTCTGCCTGATTACCCCAATTTGTCCAACCGGGTCTGCCTCCGCGGGCAAAAAGCTCCAAATAGGGTCCCGGTGAGCAGGACTCAATGAGAGGATAAGCCTCGTCAGGCTTTCGGCTGTGTTCTCGCTTTTGACTTTTGATAATGTTGACTTGACTTCGTCCAGGTGCAAGAGTACGGGCATTTTTTCCTCGAATACCGAACAGAATCAATTCGGTTACATTTCGGAAATAAAACCCAACTCCACGACCGTCTGGCCCTCCGTCTTTGCGAATTTTATGCCAAACAATATTGCTTTTATACTGAAACCCCCATGAGTTCAAAACCTCAAGACCCTGTGGAAGTAATGCATTCGGAACCCAAAGGTAGAGGTGCGCTGTTTCCTTTACAGCTTTGCTGATCGGCAACGCTTTAATATCCTCAAGCGTCATCGTGCCATATCGATTAAGCCGTTTGTGTTCAGGCGCAATCTTGCCTGTTCTGTTCTGAAATTGCCATGGAGGATCAGCGAGCACCGTTGAAAATCTACGGCGCCCAATTCGTTCAAGAAAATCTTGTGATGCTGAGGACATTTCTTTCCTTTTATTCTTGCTTCAAGTCGGTAATCAAACGCGGCGTAATACCAAAAACTAGAATCGGGCAACCGCCGCCTCTTCCAGCGTCTAGCCGAGGCAGCAATTTTCCCATCCAAGTTGTTGCAGCACCATACTTTGCATGAATACCGAGGCTTTTGAAGACAGGATCAAGTTCCGCGCTGCGTGTTAAAAGAACACCCACGCTGATTCTCCCATATTCGTGGAACGAACGGAAGGCAAATAGATCACGATCAAAAGTTTGATCCTTCGAGTTCCATTCCAGATCAAAAGCGACCCGTTTTTTGATGTAGTCCACTTTATGTGTATCAGAATGGATTGTTTGGCCATCGACAACCATGGATGCGTGGAGGTTGCTCTCTTCCCACCCCAAAGGACGAAGAGAAGATGAAACCATCTTGGGAATATTGGATTCGTTCCCGCCCGGCTTCGTCAGATCATATGTTTGAATTCGAAAAGTTCTCAAAACGTTGAGGATTTCATTAAATTCAGCGGGGAATTCTGACGCCAGTATCGCTGCAGCATGGTGGTAATCGTGGATTTCGTAAAGTTTCTGTATCTCTTCTGGAATGTGCTGAGTCCAAGCCATGCGTCAACGTACCACGCTAGATTGCCCTTTCCAAGTATTCAAATTGGTTCTTCTGATTTTCAATCCGTCTAACTCAGCGCCAAGTTCATGTTGTCGATCGCTTCGTCGATCTCCTGCGTGTTTTTGAAGCCCACCGTTGCGCAATCGATCCCGGCATTCTTGAAGGCGAAGCGCATCGCCGCCTGGCGGTCTTCGTGGCGGATGAAAGCGCCGTCGCCCACCAGCTTCATGCTGATCACGCCCATGCCCTCGCTTTTCACCTTCTTGACGTGCTCCACCACTTCGTCCCGGTACTCCGGATTGTGGTCATCGGTCCGGTAGTCGGGCCCGTCCATGCGCACTCCGTTGTGGTTCATGCGGATCATCGCCACTTCCAGCCACGTGTTGCCTGGCACCTGGCGCAGCGCGGGCAGTCCGTGTACTGAAGCGCCGCGCGTGCGGATGATCTTCTTGGCTTGCGCTTCCAGAACGCCGTCCTGCCAGCGGCGGGTGGTCGCCGTCCAGTCGGACGTGTGCTGCCAGTGGAGCAGCATGATGTCGAAGTATTCGGCCTGGGCGATGCGGCGCATCTCGTCAAAGCGCTTCATCGGATCAACGCCCTCGTCGGTGGTCACCTTGTGCATCAACTGATAGCTTTCGCGCGGGAAGGCTTTCAGCGCTTCGCCCAGCATGGCGGGCGTCGAGTAAGACTCGGCAGTCTCAAAGAAGCGGATGCCGCGGTCGTAAGCATAGTGAACCAGGCGCGTGAACTCCTTCTGGCCGAGCGAGGACTGCACATGGCCATTTTGGCTGCCGGTGCCGAAGGCCAGACGCGTCACCTTCAGGCCCGATTTGCCCAGCGTGACAATGTCCGTGGCTTTGCTGGTGGTGGCGTGCAACGGGAGCGTGCCGGCGCTGGCGACGGTACCAGCGGCAAGCGTGGCTTTGAGGAATGCGCGGCGGGAGAGTGGGCTCATGATGGCCTCCGGAGAGAGTCTGCTTGCGGGCGGGGAAGCCCCTTGCCGAGATGGTATCACGAGAGCAGGGTGGTGAGTGGAAAGTCGAATGCCCGGGTTTATCAGGACGCGGGAAAACTCGATAAGATTCCAGAAGTGTCAGGGCACGACTTCAGTCGTGCCGAAACAGATAAAAACAAGCGCGGGCTTTAGCCCCTGCGAGATGATTTTCAAAGAATTTACCCTAACTTAGATCTTTTTTCTTAGTCTGTAAAGCCAGATGATTCCCTCCCAATCACAGTAAGTCTTGCAAATATTCTCGAAAGCGTGGATAATAATCCTTGAAATCGAGGTGAACCATGGCTGCCGCAATGACAATGCCCATCGTCGCGGGATACACCTTTGACCAGGCTCCCAACTTGGCCGATCCGGAAGAGCGTGGCTGCCTGAGCGCCAGCGGAATCAAAGCCTTTATCAACATTGCCAACAGATGGAAGTTGAACGAAGTGCAGGCGCGTGGCCTGCTGGGCGGCGTCGCCTCCTCCACCTTCCATGCGTGGAAGTCCAAGCCCGAAGGCAAGCGGCTCGATCAGGACACGCTGATGAGAATCTCACTCACCATCGGCATCTTCAAGGCTCTCAACATCTACTTCGGCAAGCCCTGGGCGGATCGCTGGATCACTCTGGAGAACCGGGGAGCGCTCTTTGCCGGCAGCGCGCCCATCGACTATATGATCCGCCACGGGCAGCCGGGAATGGTGGAAGTGCGCCGGATGCTCGATGCTTGGCGAGGCGGCCGGTGACTCCACCGCTGCAACTCTTTGATCAAGATGGAATGCACCGGCTGATTCCCTCGCGCTTCAGCGGCGGGGATTCGGTTCTGACCGAGATCGCCGGCGACGATGAAATGCTGGCCGACCTGCTGCTGCTGGACGGCGCATCCAATGATCGCATCAAAGGCGAACAGCAAGGCCTGAGCGGGATCAGCAGCTTCGAGCTGGTCTACGGGATTCCTCATGCGCAGATCATCCGCGCGGCCTTCCTGCATGCCAGTCCATTCGGATCGCGCTTCAACGATGCGACGCGGGGCGCATGGTATGCCGCGGTTGCGCTGGAGACTTCGCTGGCGGAGGTCACCTACCACAAGGCGCGCAACCTGGCCGACATCGTTGTGCCGGAGATGCCCCGCCAGCAACCGGACGAGGAGCGCTCGCAGTACGATGACTGGCTGGCCGATTTCCATGCCAGCTTCCATGTTCTCGATCCGGCAGAAGAGTACGCCGAGTTCCTGTTGCCGGAGCCCGTGCCGTCTTGCTATGCAGCTTCTCAGCACTTGGCGCGGCAACTGATGGAGAAGCCCTCCAACGGAATCGTGTATCCCAGCGTCCGCCATAAGAGTGGCCGCTGCCTGGTTTGTTTTCGGCCCCCGCTTGTCTATAGGCCAAGGCTGGACGCGCGCTATGAGCTTCGTTTGAAGCTGGAGGGCGCTGCATATGAATCCGAAGTACGGCAGTTACCGCTCGATTGAATCAGCGTGAGGATTGAGTTTCGCCCCAATCAAACCGTGCTGGTTTGTGCATGGGTTTGAACAGCCGCGGGCTGCCTCAATCCCTTGAAGAGAAGCCAGAAACTCAGCGCTATATCAAAGAGGCCCATCGGCGAATCGAACCACCCCAGGCCGACGATCTTGTCGAAGTGTGGATTGATGAAGAGTGCGAAGCTGCACGCCGCGGCAAATGCGGAGGAGAGCACGCCGAAGGCCGCCAGAGCGCGGGGAATATAGCGCGACTTGAACCACAGGCAGGCGCAGATGGTGGACGCCAATCCCCAAAAGAACAGACCAACGTAATAAATATCAAAACCCATTTTGAAATAGAACATTGCCCCGGCCTGCAACCGCTCCACATCAAACGCCTGCAAGTAATCCGCGCCTTTCAGAAGCAGCAGCGCGTGAAAATAATTGAGCGCCATAAGCAGCCACATCAAGGCATTCACGAACATCCAGAATGCGCCCAGCAAGGCCAGCCCCCGATTCACCGGCCTCAGAACCACATAGAGCGCCGTAAGCAGCGCCATTACGCCCGCGCAGTAAAGGACGTTGCCAGCGATGCCGATGCGAAAGAGCGTTTCGTGCGCCAGAAGATTGCGGGCGGATTCGGCGGCGTTTTCTGTAATCAGGCGCCAAAGAATACCGTAATGAACGTAAATCACAATGGCAAAACAAAGCAGGTAAGCAAATGCCGCCACTTTTGCGGCCGTTCGTTGTGCGTTGTCGATAGGGCTGATGGTCATTTCAATCCCCTCCTAACCTTCAAAGACGGAGATCCTCGTGGAATATTTTAGCCGGATCATCTTTATTTGCGATACATCTGTCCCAGTGGCCCTGCTTTGGCTCGTCCATCCCCTGCTCGTGTATAGTTTGGGTTGAACCCGATGAACCCCCATGGGTGCATCTGTGCAAGGAGCGTATTGAATGCCATCTTTTGAATCTTCTGTTCAGGTCATTCTGGTTGGAATGGGCGCCATCGGCAAAGGCGTCGTGCGCCATCTTCACGCAGTGCGCGAGGAATCCGCTTCTCCTTTCCCGAAAGGGATGAAGGTCACGCTCAGCGCGGTCATCGACTACCTGAAGAATGAAACGGAACGCGAAGAGCGGAGGAATTTTCTGGCCGGATATTTTCCCTCGGCCACACTCTCTTTTGACGGCGTGGATGCGGCCTCCATTGAGAATCTGCAAAAAGATTTTGCCGCCGCAAAAGCCAAGGGCGTAACCACGGTGGTAATTGAATGCACGGGCAGCTTGGCGCTCGGCGGACTCTTCGATTGCTGCCTCGCCAACAAAGTTCCCATCATTACGCCGAACAAAGCATTCCTGGCCAAGAACCTGCATTATCTGGATGCCTTCATGCAGGCCGAGGTTCCGCTGCTCATGGAGGCCTCAGTGGGCGGGGGAATGCCCACCATCAAAACGCTGAGGGACATCTTCGGTAGCGACAGAATCAGTTTGATGGCCGGCATCTTGAATGGAACCACGAACTACATTCTCTCCACCATGGAGAAGGGCGCGGGCTTCGCCAATGCCCGCCTGAAGGCCTGCGCGCGCCATCTGGCCGAGCCAAGCCGTGGACAATGGGAGCCGGAAAAAGATCTGGATTTGAATGGCTCGGACACCTACTCGAAAACCTCGCTGCTGGCGCGGTTGGCGTGGGGATGCCCGGCCACATCCATCAACGGCGAGATCGAGAGCCACGGCCTTCCCGCTTATTTCATCCGGCGCGCCGACCTGCGCTATGCGTGCGAGAAGCTGAAGTCGGCCATCCGCTTTGTTGGCGTTGCGCGGCAGGTGATCAACTCCGCGGGTGAGCACAGCACAGACGTCTTCTATTGCCCGGTGATGCTGCCCAAAGGGCATGAGCTGTGCCAGATTGACGGCGAAAACAACGCGCTGGTGGTGGCTTCAGATTTTACCGGCACTACGCTTTCGGTGGGCCCAGGAGCGGGACCATCGCCCACCGCCAACGCCATTGTCTCCGATCTTCTGTATCTGCTGCGGGAGCGGGCGGCGCATCCCGGCTCGGCGGCGCTCGCGGCCGGCGCGGCGCAGCGGCACTCCGATGCTTCGCTCAAGATGAGACCCTTTGAGGAGGTTCGCTTCAGCGGCTATTATCTCCGTTTTGTGGTCAAGGATCAGGCCGGCCTGGTGGGCGGAATCGCTGAACTGATCGGCAAATCGGAGATTGGCATCCGGGAGATCTTGCAGCTTGAGCACCCGGTGGAGGAGATACGCGAACTGCTGGATTGCGTTGCTACCGGCACTTCCGCGGTCCCGGCCGGTGGCGAGTGGAAGTATCTGCCCTTCGCCATGACGGTGGAGCGTGCTTCCATCAAAATGATCAGGCAGACCGTCAAGACCATCAAAGAGTATCTGGAGCAGCAGGGCGCTCTGGGCGCGGAACCGCTCATTATTCCGCTGATGGATATTCCGCGCGTCAATGGCTGGCATAAACGCGGCGACCTGGATGAGCTGGAGGCCTGGTCGAAGGAGGCCGCCGAGCACCTTCAGGGAGAAAAGCTGAGCGTGGATCTCTTCCCCGAGCGCTATCTGGACACAAAGAACTCCCGCGCCCTGGAGATTTTGAATACGGAAGAGAAGCAGATCAAGGAAGGGCGGGTGAGCGTGAGAAGAATCTTCCTTGACTCGCCCAACGCGCTTGGCGAACTGCTCAAGAAGGTGATCCGGGAGCATCAGAGCAAGGGTGTTGAGGTGCGCGTGCTGGACATTCGGAGCGCGGACAAATATCTGCGCCGCATTGAGGATGGCCTGTATGTCGATTTCTCGCTCTATGCCGCGCAAGATCTCGGCATTGTCGAACTGGCTGTTCAGGAGAGCGATGGCCGCATGCGCAGCGGAGATCGTGGCTATCAGGTTTATGGAAGCGCGGAGCTGGAAGGATATTCCAGGATCTTCGCGGCCTTGTGGGCCTTTGCGGAGACGCCCAGCATCGACTAGGCCCTGTTAACACTACCTCGGACGGTGGCGGCCGGAGCCAGTTTTCCTCAAGATGTTGATCCCTTTGGCGTCACCGGCGATTTCACCGCCAGGCCCTCCAAAGAGTCCGCCAAGTAGGAGCGAGTGGTATCCGCCGCTCTAATCCACGCCACGATCATTCAACCACGGCCCATACTCGCGGTCCATGCCCTCAATGTGCTCGGCATAGGCCTCGCGCAGAAAGCAGAGCAGCGGCCGCATCTGCATCTTTTCGCCGTGCTGCACGCGATGGGAGGATTGTAGAATCTGCGCCAGCAGGCGCTGGTGCTCGCTGCGGTGGTCATTGATGTTGGGAAAGCCAAACCTCTCCAGCAGTTGCTCTTCGCTCCAGAAGTGCATGCGGGTAAATTCGATTAGCCGGTCCAGCACCTCGCTGACTTGCTCGCGGCCTGAACCGCGGACGGCGGTCAGGCGAAGTTCGTTCAATGTATCCATTAGAATGCCGTGCTGGTCATCCATGGCGCGCACGCCCACACTGCTGGCGTGATTCCAGGTTAGAAGTGCCACTTATGCCTCCAACAATCGCTATAGTCTCTATCGGAGATTGCTGGCCGAGCATGATAGGTAATCTGCTTCGCCTCACGTAACCAAGGTGATGCGCATGGAAGGATGGCCCTGTCTACTCCAGAAGAATATTCGGCTCCGGCTGATGGCTGTGAGTGGTCAGGGCCAGCGCCGCGCTCAGAATCAGCCCGCCGCCGATCCAGGCATACGAACCCAAATGCTCGCCCAGCAGATGCACGCCCAGAAAGGAGCCCAGCATCGGCTCGATATTCAGAAAGACACCAGCACGCGAGGCAGGCACGTGGTGAATCCCCCAATTCCACAGCAGCGTGGTAGTAGCCGTGCAGAGCACGCCGGCAAAGGCCAGCGCTCCCCACGCCGTCCAGCTCACCTCGGCAAAGGGCGGCGGTGCAACCCGCGCGTGGGTGAGCGGACTCAGAATCCAGGAACCCATCACCCAGGGCGTCAGCATCGCTCCGCCAACCAAAATCGTGTACGCCGAGACCACCGAGGGGCTGTGCGAGAGCATCAGCTTCTTGCTGAGCAGAATCCAGGCCAGCGCCGCCACCAGCGAAACCAGCACCAGCAGATCGCCGCCCAGCGAGGGCTGACCGCGTCTGCCCGCGCCGTGGCTACCGCCCAGAGTAATCAGCGCCGCGCCCGCCGTCGAGGCAAACAGAGCCAGCCAGCCGAGGCGGTCCAGCCGCTCCTCTTTCGATCCTTTGGGTGCGAAGAGCGCGGCCGCCACGCCCAGCATCACCGGCATCGCGCCCACCATAAGCGAAGCGTGGCTCACCGTGGTCAGCGCCAGCCCGCCGAATTGCAGCAGGCAGCTGATGGGGATTCCGAAGGCCGCTGAAAGAAGCAGCGTCCGCCACTCCGCGCCGGTAAGGCGCGCGCGGCAAAACAGCGCCACCGGCAGCACTCCCAGGCAGGCAAAGAGAATCCGATAAAGAACCATGTAGTTGACGCTCATCTCATTGAGCGCCAAACGGCTGAAATAAAAGCCCGTGCCCCAAAGGCAACTGGCGGCGAAGCAGGCGCTGTAGCCCAAAAACCTGAGCCGGGGAGAGATTTTGAGTGGAGTTTCCATTCCTTTATAACTTTCGCACATGAAGCGTGCCTTGGCGTGTGCCCCCTGCCCCTCCGCTGCCTTCGATCTACAGAAGTAATATGAAGCTGTAGGATCTTGAAATATTTTTCGCCTGATTTCGAGGAGAGATGCCATGACCGAACGAAGCACCTTGCGCCGGTTGCCGAATCGCGGCTCGAATGAGATGGAGGCGGTCTACGCGATTCTGGACGCGGCCTTTCTGGCCCACGTCGGCTTTGTTGCCGATGGCCAGCCGTTTGTAATTCCCACGCTCTTTGGCCGCGCGGGCGACAAACTTTACCTGCACGGCTCTGCGGCCAGCCGGATGATGCGCGCGCTGGAGGCCGGCGTGCCGGTCTGCGTCACGGTCACGCTGGTGGATGGTCTGGTGCTGGCCCGCTCGGCCTTTCACCATTCGATGAACTACCGCTCCGCCGTAGTCTTTGGGACGGCGCGCAAGATCGACGATCCGGAGCGGAAGGCCGAGGCGTTGCGGGTGATCTCCGAGCATCTGATCGCTGGACGATGGGACGAGGTGCGTCCGCCTGCCAGACAAGAGTTGAAAGCCACCACGGTGCTGGAGCTGACCATTGAGGAGGCCTCAGCCAAGAGCCGGTCTGGCCCTCCGCTAGACGATGAGGCCGACTATGCGCTGCCGGTCTGGGCGGGTGTTCTGCCGTTGGCTTTGAAGGCAGGCGAACCGGAGCCTGACGCACGGCTGAAAGAGGGGCTTCTGCCCCCGGAGTTCATTCTGCGTTATCGGCGGTGATTCAGGAACGATGTAGAGCCGCATCGTTTCCCGGTCTCAAAATGAGACCGGGGGCACCTAGCATCTTCTGACGTTTTTCTGATCCCTGTTCCCTTACTTTACGTCCTGCCCGGAGGGGTAATAACCCTGCTTGGCGACGACATCCATGCCTGGACGGTCGACGCGCACATCGATCTTGCGGAATTTTCCGTCGATCATAGGTTGATGAGTGTAGTAGACCAGCGTGTACTGGTTGCGCGCCTCCTCGGCGATCTTGGCGTAGCTTTTTTCTATGCCGTCCACGCCGCGCTCGAAGTCGGGCTCGCCGCCGGTGGCCAGGATGTACTTGGCCAGCAGGTTGTCATACATGGTGAAGGGCAGATGGATGTGGCTGATGTAGCCCTCGCCCCAGCGTGCCGAATCGCCCACCAGCGTGCCATAAACTGCCGTCTTGTTGGTCAGCAGGTACTGCCGCACTTCGTTGAATTTGGCCTTGCTGCCGTATTCCTTGCCGTCACTGATCACGTAGACGATGCGGCGGCGGCCCTTGGGGCGGGTGGAAAGCTCCTTGGCCGCGGCCAGAATGGCGTCGTTGAGGGTGTGAGTCTCCTTGGGAGTAGGCGTAAAAATGCCATTACCGGCCGAGCCGCCGGACTGCAGGTTGGGATCGACGCAACCGCCGTTCTTGGTTGCGCTACAGGCGGAAGATAACGGGCCCTCATTGCTCGGCACCAGGATTTCTGAGCCGGTCACCTTGGCTAGTGCCAGCACGGCCGGCAAGCGCGCGCTCTGTGCGCCTGTGAATGCTGAACGCTCCTGAGAGCCGTTGTTGTAGGTGAAGACAGCCACTTCATCATAGGGCGTCAGCGCCCCCTGGATGGCGCCTAGCGAGTCGTTCACCTTGGCCATCACGTCCGAAGTCAGGCTCTGATCGATAACAAAAGCGACGGAAAGCGGAAAAGAATCAGTGGTGAAGAAGGAGATCGGCTGACGGGTGTCGTTCTCGTAGACTTTGAAGTCGCGGTAGCTGAGGCCCGCGACCGGCTTGCCCTTGGAGTCCTTGACGGTAACCGGGACTTCAATGGCCGTAACGTTTTGGACGATCCTGTAAATCTTGTCTACGCCCTCACCGGCGGCGGGCTGCTCGGGCGGCGTGGTCTGGACGGTATCCTTGACCGGCGCGGAAGACTCCTGCTGCTGCGCTGATGGGTTGGAGGACGAGGTCGGCCCCGTCGGCTCATCCCCTTCGCCTTTGCCGGGCGTGATGGGTCCGTTCATATCCGACAGCGGCTTGGGTGCCTGCGGCGCGGGGGCGTCGGGCACGGTGGGTTGCTGCTGTTGGGCCAAAACCATCATGCTCAAGCTCGAACCGAGGAGCGCGGTCAGCGCGATTGCCGAAAAACCTAGCTTCACAGGTGTTCTCCAGTAGACAGTGGACAGTTTAAATTCTCAGTTGCCAAGAAGCTCTGGGAGCTGATCCCTGATCCCTGACCCCTGATCTCTGCAACACTACCGTAATCGTCAGAGTATCAGACGCGCCAGAGGCGCGCAGGTTGCTTTTGGGCGGAACTTGATCAGTTGGATGAACTTGGAACTTCAAGGAATTCTTGTTTTGAAAAGGGCACGCCTTCTGCGGTGCCCTTTCAAAACATCAACTTGTTCCTAGATTCCTTAAAAAGCCCTTGGATTTTTACTGGGCTGTGGAAAACCTGGGAGAAATAGGGCGGCTTTGTCTCGTAATCGGACAGTCAAATTACCTTTTGTGTGAGTACGCGTAATCTGGCGTTGTTCATTCGTCCTCGGTAATATCGGCACAGGTCGAAAATACTTTAGCTCTTCCAAGAAATTTTTAGAGCCAGAGTCATTCAACCATTCTGAATCTTTAAAGGAGCCCTCCATGATGACCAACTGTGCAGTCGGTGAAGATTTTGAGATCAGCCCGCGCTTCCGCCGCAGCGTCGAAGAGCGGATCGCCCGCCTGGAAAAGGACGCCGAGTTCGATGAGACACAGGTCGAGTTCTTGGTGGATGGCGATCACATTCGCCGGCAGATGCGGCTGGTGGCCATTCAACGGGCCGAGGCGCTGCGCATGAGGCTCTTTCTCGACCGCGCCAACACCCGCCAGCAGCGGCCCATGATTAAGCTCTAAGAGCCTATCGAGTGTATTAAAACTACATTCTATTAAACCTACAGTGTCTTAGAACTACATTGCATTAAACCTATAGTCTATTAAATTACATAGAATGAAAAGGCAAGGGCCGCGCCTGTCTCGCGCTGGCGGGGTCCTTGCCGTATATTTGACGCGATTCCGGACATGGGGTAATCCGAACTTCCATCGGATTCAATCTTTTGGTTTCGGATCAGAAATAAAGAAAAAATCCCCGCAGATGCTCGAACGCATTACAAGCTTGCCCCATTCAGCGTGACCGAGGCCGTGAGCGGCAGTGTGGCGGATGCCGCTCGGACCGCCGCTGAAGGCGACATGGCTGTCCCGCGCGACTGCTCCCCTTGAATCCACTGCGCGACGAGATTGCCGGCAAGGATCGGATCTTCGCCCAGATACTCGAAGTTGCGTCCGTTGCGGGCTTCACGCGCAATGTCCACGCCGCCGCCCAGCGACATATTGTAGCCCTGGTCGGCCAGTTCACGCCCCACCTGCGCGCCGAAGTCATGCGCCAGCCCAGTGTTCCAGGACGATGCCAGCGCAAGGAAGGAAGGCATGGCCGTCGAATACCGGCCCTTGCTGGAGCCGCCGCCCGGCCCCATGGAGTCGTCGTTCATATTCAGATCGGGCATGCCAAGCCGTTCGATGCCGGGCACGAATCCCTCGCCGCCATTTGAACGCACGGCCGCTGGATCGGGGGTGCCAAAACCAGGCATTCCCAACCCGTGGACCAACTGAATCTTTTCATCCAGCGTCATCTCTTTCACGACAAGTTCGGCGCGCTGATCCGGCGTCAGGGTTTTGTCCATCCATGGGCCTGTGGGCTTTTTAGGGCCGCCGAAGAACTGGCCGTAACAACACGGCGCAACGACCAGGGCAATCACTGCGGATGCAATCACCCCGGGAATCATCTTTCTTGTGAACATGGTGGCTTCTTTCCCTGATCTGCGCGAGTCTACTTGGCAATCTTAAGACAGACCCGAATGAGAAATTGCACCCGCAAAGCGACCTAAAAGTCAATGCACGCTGCACATTATAAATAGATTTACATATTATAAATAGAGTGAAATAAATAATCCTGGCGCATCTTCAGCTTCCCCGCCGGCGACCCCATACCTCAACCAAAGCCCTCAAACAACAGCTACGGAAAAACCGGGGTAGTTGTTCCCCAGCACCTTTAGCCCTTGAGGAAGGATCATCCAGAACTGAAATCAGATCCCATCATCCCGCAAAAGCACACTCTGTTCCATCAACAAACGGAGCAGACCCTTAGCCGCGCCCTTGGCAGGAGCGGCAAACAAAATCAACAACCTTGAATCCCATCGGATTTTCAAATTTGCCCCCGCAGCGGCTGCAGGTGACGTACTCCATATTGGCAGCCGCCGCGACCGGCGGCGCGGGAGCCACCGTTTGCTGCGCCACAGGAGCGGCTGGCGTGGGGTCATTGATGCCCTTGAGGCCTTCCTTGAAGCCCTTCAGCCCTTCGCCCAATCCCTTGCCCAGCTCAGGCAGCTTCCGGCCGCCAAAGAAGACAAACAGAATCAGCAACAAAATAATCCAATGTGACGGTTCAGTCAGGAAGCCCATCGTTTCACCCTCCACGCGCCCGGCATTGACCACCGCACGCGTCCAAAATATATTGTCGCATAGAGACAGTCGTCAGTGGGCAGCGAACAGTGATCAACAAAGACTTTGCAGCGATTCCAAGTCCCTAGGTTCCTTGGTCCCTCGATCCCAGTTCCCCGCACTAATTCACCTGCGCCGGCCTTCCCAGCCGTTCGGCGACCATCGCGTAGAAGGCGCGCAGATCCTCCTCGTCGCCCTGCGTCAGCCGCCGATAGACCTTCATCAGCGGAAAAAGCCGGCTGGCGCGCACTTCGATGGCTGGAACCGCGATCATGGCGCCGGGATACTGGGTCATCTCCCATGTGCCGGCATAGCGGCGGCGCAGCACCTCGCCCAGGTAGCTGCCCCAAAGCCGCACCTCAAAGTCCAGTTCCAGCTCCGGGCTCTCGCCCACCCGCACCAGAATCTCGTCCAGCGCGTCAATCGATTCCGAGCTGAAGTCCAGCTTCTGTTTGAACTCGCTGCGCCCCAACTCCGCCGCCGCCCGCGCATAGCCCTCCATCATCGATCCCAGGTCTGGGAAGATCGACGCCTCCAGCTTCATGCGCAAGTTGGTTGAATCTCTCATTCATTCCAGAGTATATGTCTTGCGCGCCGCCGCCGCGCATTCGTGGGAAATTCAGCAGGGCAATCGGCTGAAATATTTGCGGATTATTTCCACTATCTTGTTACTCTGAAGCTTGCGACGCTGCAAACGGATCGGCCTGTTCGGCCGGTCCAGTTCGGAGTGAGATAAGAAGTACCCCCCCGGTATTGTTCTCTTTTTGTTCGCCTCATTTTTGCAAATCATTTTGTAAAAGTGTGAAGCGAGGTTGGAAAGTTTTTCAATTCATGGAATCTCCGTAAAAGTAGCACCAAGGAGAATAGCCGCGTATCGGTGCTTTGTGACAGACTGAAATGTATTGAGGAGGATTCTACCTTGAAGACCATCAAGTTTTTCGCGCTGACTGCCTTGCTGGCGTTTAGCGTCTGCAACGCCCAGACCACTGGCCGCCAGATTTATCCCGACCCATCGCAAGCCAAAGCCGATCTGGCCTCCGCGCTAAAGACTGCTGTTGCCACGCACAAGCGTATTCTGCTGGACTTTGGCGGCGACTGGTGCGGCGACTGTCAGGTGCTGGACATCTACTTCCACGACCCCGCCAATCGTCCGATTTTGGAGGCCAACTTTGTGCTGGTCCACGTCAACATCGGCCACATGGACGCCAACGTGGAGATCGCCGAGAAGTATGGCGTGCCGCTGCACAAAGGAGTACCCGCGCTGGCGGTGCTCGACGAGCACGGAGCGCTGCTTTACAGCCAGAAGAGCGGCGAATTTGAAGACATGCGCCACCTGGAGTCCTCCGCGCTGACCAAGTTCCTGCTGCAATGGAAGCGGCAAAGACAGGCAGCTCAGCAGTGAAGTTGAATTGCTAGAGAGTTAGTGAACCTCTGATTAAGCTGATGTTCTGAACGGGCATGACTTTCACAGTCGTATTTCAAACGTTACCTTGGTAACAAACAGCAAGCAGGTGGATGGTGCCAAGATCGTAAAAACAAAACATCCCAAAACAGCAGACAAAAATAAGAAAGTCTGATTTGACTTCTCTCCTAAACCAATTTTGCGCGCAACGTGCCAGCCTCAACAAGCTCGCCGTTCACTCAAAATTTCTGATTCAATCCTCACTGGCTGCTCATCCCAATTTGCCCATAAATGCATCTTCGCACCCGGATGGAATTTTGGCGAGGCACAGGCTAAACTCACCGTTTCGTCCAGGAAAATGCGATGGGATGTTCTCGCAAGTTCTGAAATTTGTTCAGATAGGCATTCCAGCTGGCCTGGGTTGGCATATCGGCCTTGGACCACCCCGATCCCGCAAAATAAGTAAAGGGCTCGCCCGAATGCCGCTCAAAGATCAGCAACAAATGATTTGCCGCAGAGAGCGTTTTTGCGCGCTCGGCAGGTAGCGATACCAGGCCGGTGGAAATTCTCCCGGCGGTCGGGTCCTGCGGTGTGTCCCAAACGGATGCGATGCCTTTTCCGCTGGGCACGGTGACAGCGCCTCCGTCGTGGATGGCGATCCCCGCTGCAAGGTCGATGGCCGCAGGTCCGTCAAATTTGAAAGTGGATACAATCTTGTTCAGATGCGAGCCGGCATCCAACGAGATTCGCTTGGTTTCCGAAACCGTTATTCCGCTCGCCTGCCAGGGAGCATAGGAGAGTTCAAACTCAAACCGGATGGGTCCCGCCGCGATGATCCGGGCGGAGGTATAGTTCCTGGAAACATTCAGCTTGCTATCGGCCCACACGGCTGTGCCTCCACAGCCACGGGATGGTCCAACATCATAAGAGTCAAGCCCTTGGCCGTTGTCTTTGTGGTATGAGAGATCTTGATTGTGCGTGAGGCTCGCTTTCTGGCCTCGCTCATAGAAGTTGTTCACCACAAAATTCGGAATGCGTTTCGACCATACATCGATGCCGGACGATACCTCGCCAGCCGCTTCCAGCGCCGGGCCGTAAACCCGGTAGGCCACCACCTCGTTCTCCCACGCGAAGTCGTCCTTGCGCTCCGGGACCGCCCGCCCAAAGACCAGCGGCTTCAGGGGAGGCGCTGTCGGATCCAATTGGAACGCCACGTTGAATGCGCCATGGGCCGGCAAATCGACCAGAAGCAGCAGGGTATCGGGTTCAGTGCGTTGCCGGACGCTCCACAACTGGATCGGGATGCGCCGCTTGCTTTGAGCGTCGATCGCAACCAGCGCCTGCAACTGGGCCGGAGTCCGGTGAAGGCGCTCGGCGACTTGCTTAAGCGGAAGTTCAACGATCTCCTCGCCGCGGTCGATGCTCATTGGATTAGTAAGGCGCAACTGCTGCCCCCATGCGGCCGGCGGCAGCGCGGCGATCATGGCGGGCATAACGGCCGCGCCCAAAAGGATCAATAGCCCTGTATTCCAATTCACGAGCGAAGAGACGATCGGCAGTTTGGAGTTCTGAGTCATTTGTGTCCTCGGTTCTTCTTACTCCGCGGTAGCGGTCAACTTTTACGCCGCCCCTGACACTCGGCGCGAGCATTGCAATTCGGGCCGGGAAGGCCAGGTCAAACAACCGACTATTGCGAGTGGGAATGCGCGCTCCGCTTTGACTGCTTTGCACCTTCGCTCTGCGCGAGCACATCAAGCTCCGATGCCGCTAGCAGAAATCCCCCCACTCCATAGACATAGCTTGCGGACGGCTTGAACGTTCCTGGCGCTCCATCAATCGGCTGAATCGATCCGAGCCTGCCGTCCGCATAGATGCAGGCCACCATTCCTGCCCATGCACGGCTAACCACCGGTTCAAACTTTGCTTTGTCGAGCAAACCGCGGTTGATGCCCCATGCGAGCGAATAAGTGAAGAACGCCGATCCTGAGAGTTCGGGCAAATCGTAGTCCTTGGGATCGAGAAGTCCGCTTCTCCATAGCCCGTCTTTGCCTTGGATAGACGCGATCCGATTAGCCATCTGTTTGTACTGGGCAATGTATTTGCCGCGGCTGGGATAATCTTCGGGCATTGCCGCGAGCACATTTGGAAAGGCACCCATTACCCAGCCATTTCCGCGCGACCAGAATAGCTTCTGGCCATTCTTCTCCTTCCGCGCAAGATAGCTCGCGTCGCGCGAATACAGATGCTGCACCGGGTCGTACAAACTCGCTGAAGTCAGCCACCACTCGTGATCCATGTAGTCCAGATAGCGTCTGTCGCCGGTGGTCTCAGACATCTTCGCCAGTACGGGTGGGGCCATAAATAGCGCATCGCACCACCACCAGAGCAGCTTGCCAGGATCATCGGGCCGCACCACGAGGCGATCTAGAATGGCCTTCGTATCGGCTATCCGTACAGGATCCCTATTTTCGAGATAGAGATCGAGGTACGACTGGCCCAGGGCCATATCGTCCGCATGCGGAAAGCGCGCATCGAGCAGCTTCCATCCGAAGCTCTCGGAGATTTTGGCTATTGAATCGCGATAGCGTGGATCTCCAGTCGTCTTCGAAGCCGCTAGAAAGCCTTCGTACAACGTAGCGTAGGTCCATTGCCGATTGAAGGTCGGCTCCGCGCGCGCAAGCTGCCAGTCAGCCACCTTTCGTACCGCTTTACGTATGGCAGCGTCCGTCAATGCTGGAGAGAGATCCGTGGCCAGCGGACCCGCCTCGTCCGGCGAATCTCCCGAAACCACCCGGTTCACAGGCGATGGCGTCATCTGCGCCTCGGAGGATTGTGGGGGATTGGCCATTTGTGCGCTGGCCGGCCATCCTGTCAATCCGATCGTCACTGCAAGTATACATAGAAAGAGCCGGAAGTTATCATTCAGCCATGCAATCAATGCCATCTCGTTTCCTGTCTCTGTTGCCGGTAAAGAAATTCCTATGCTTCGAATCTCAGGCGCATCTTACCTGCGATCGCAAAGCAAAAGAAAGAGACAAACGGTTAGACACTCGCAGGTTTGTTCTCATCAAGCATCTCCGATTGTGCTGGAAATGCATTGGAGACCCATTGAGCAACCGTCTTTTGGCAAAAGCGCCGAGAAGAAGATTGTTGAAAGCGTCGGCAGGCCAGTTGTTCCACGGCCTTGGCCGTTGCCTAAGGTCGGCTACGACCTTATGAGGAATTCCATGGCTTCCGGCCGGTAGCCGAGTGGAATCGAAAGTGGATTGTGTAAGACGCTGAATTAGGGTTCCACCGAGAAGGAGATCATCCGGGACTATCCGATCCGGCAGTCTCTTCTCTGGTTGTGAATGCTTCTATATATGGTAAGAGCCTATTGCGTCCCCTTCCAGTTGGATACATAGCCGATGCTTTTGCGGAAGGCTGACCGCTACCAAGTATGCACAGCCAAGATCGAGGGCGCTCCCGTCTTTCCGTCAATGACGCTGACTTTTAGGACGACCTCTATATTGCGATTCAAAAAGCCGCTTCCCGCCTGGTCGCGCAGCAGTTGCATGTAATGCGGGCTGGATGCGAACTGCGCCGCGGCCTCCGTGCCATTACGGCCCAATCCAGCGAGAGCCACCACCCAGCCATCGGTAGTTGCGTCGCGATATCGCGCCACGATCGCGTAATCGTCGGCACTTGAATAAGTCAGAGACTTGTCGCGTTGCCATCGGAACTGAGGCTGCATGCTATCCACAATCATGGGGTCCGTATCGGGTCCAAAATGATACCGCAAAGGCTGCAACAAGCGGATCGTCCATAGGTTGTTGTAACCACCGACCAAAGTGACGGAATGTTCGCGGAGTTCAGTGAGGGGTGTGGATGCCGCAGAAGCCAACTGGATTGCCGCGCCGTCACGTTCCAGCATGCCGCTGATTTGAGCAGTGGCAAAGGCTGTCTGCAGCGAGAGAAATGGATAGTCGATGTCCTTGCTGGCCGTGACGACGCCGGAGTATTTCTTTTGGTCGAAGACAACGCTTCCCGTGCAAATCATAACCGTTCGCTGATTCTGCAATACCGGCGCCCAAAAAACATCCACCGCTGTTTGTGGGCTGACAGCGCGATATCTCCACCATGATCCAGCGACCAGAACAATGAGCAACAGGGCAATAAGAGCCTGGGCCAACCGGCGCCTGGAACTGGATCTTTCACCAGCCGCGGCGGGGGCAGCAGGGACGATTTCACCTGAAGCCGATAGAGCGGTCCATCCAGGCTCGTGCGTCGCCAGGCCGGCGTGTGTGAGGCCCTCAGCTTCCGGCAAAGATCCGGCCTGAAGATCCACAACGCTTTCAGCCTCATCGAGTTCCTGGCACCCTTGAAAAAACTCCGGGATGTATGAACCCGCTGAAAGCGAGATGCGAATGCCGGAATCTTGCTCTCGCTCCGAATAGTAGAGCAGGAGCCGCTTGCGCACCTCGCCTGCGGTGTAGCGCACAACCGTATCGGCGTTGGTATCGTAGGTCGGCGGTCGATCAAAAACTTCTACGCCCAATGTTCGCTCTTTTAGGAACTCCGACTTGCCAGCCAGGGTGTTCTCCACAACGTACCGCAGCAGGGCAGGGTAGCGCTTGCTGTTGCAGAAGTGCGGACTGGACAGGATCTCCGCTAGCTCCCGCAGAACTGCGTCGCGGTCCTGCCTGGTTTGCGGGTGCCACGCTTCTCGGATTGCACGAGTTCGAATCATAAGTTTATTGCATCATACCCGATTTTTTACGCACCGCGCCATAACGTTTGACACAAGAAAAACCTCGATGCCAACCCACTGATTTCATACGAGATATCTATTGCCCCGTAGAGCAAACGGTGAGTCACTTGCTAATCCTGTTGTCCCCCCGCTACAAGTCGTCCTAAGTTCATGCTGGACCTCGAAAGGCTGATTTCGGAGTCCAGCGGAGCGATTTCCGATGGGAAGAGAGCCATAGAAAGAGAGGTTCCAGTTGTTCGATCCGTCTCGCCGGCAATTCATGCAGACCGTGTCCTTCTCCGCTGCCAGCGCCCTGCTCACTGCCCCAATGCGAGCCGTGTCTCAATTCGCCGCCTCAGCGGAAGCAAGCTCTCAGTTCGTCACCCGGCTGGATAGCGGTTGGGAGTTCCGCACCGATTCCTCCGCCGAACTCCGGGACGCATGGCTTCCTGAGCAGAACAATCCCTGGCAAAAAATTACCTTGCCGCACTGCTTCAACGGCATGGATGCGTGCGACCCGGAGAAGCCCTACTTCCGCGGGAATGGCTGGTACAGGACGCGGCTCTCCATACGCAATCCATTATCCGGCGGACGTACAATCATGCACTTCCAGGGTGCAGGCCAGACCACCACAGTTTGGCTCTGTTCAACGCTCCTCGGCAAACATAAGGGGGGCTACGATGAGTTTGCATTTGACATTACCGATGCCATTGCGCAGTTGCCTCCAGCTGAGCGAGCCGGAGGAGTGCCGATCACTGTGCTCTGCGATAACTCGCCGGATTGCGAAAGTGTTCCCTCCGACCTGAGCGATTTTTGTCTCTACGGCGGACTCTACCGGCATGTGAATCTGATTTATCTTCCCGCCGTCGGCTTGGATGCCGTCCATGTCCTTCCCGTTGTTGGAATGGATGGGTCTGCGCAAGCCTCCGTGAAAGTCCGGCTCTACAACCCCACCGGCACCGATTCTGTTTGCAGGGTTTCAGTTGAGGTCCGGGAGCCCGGCGGCCGATCGATCCATCAATCTTCGCAAAATATTTCTGCCTGGAGAGATTTTGCTCCCCTAGCCGATTTTCACATAGCGACGCCCAAGCTGTGGTCGCCGGAGTCGCCGGCCCTCTATACATGCCGAGTTACGCTTTCCAGCTCAGCCGGAGAGACGTATGCCGAGGAACGATTCGGCATTCGTCAAATCGAGTTTGTCGAACATGGCCCATTCAAACTCAACGGGCGGCGGGTTCTCCTGCGCGGCACACATCGTCACGCCGATCATGCGGGAGTGGCAGCCGCGATGAGCGACCAGCAAGTTCGCGAAGAGTTGCGCCTCATCCGAGAGATGGGCGCCAACTTCATCCGTCTCGCCCACTATCAGCAGGACCGGCTGGTTCTGGAGCTATGCGATGAACTCGGTATCATGGTTTGGGAAGAGGTTCCGTGGTGCCGCGCCGGCGTGGGCGGCGATGCATTTCAGAGCAGCGCCAAAGAGATGCTCTCCCATATGATCGACCAGCACTACAACCATCCGTCCGTGATTCTCTGGGGCCTCGGCAATGAAGACGACTGGCCAGGCGAGTACCCGGCCGTGGATAAGCAGGCCATTCGCAGCTTTATGACCGAACTGCGCGACCTCGCGCACGCGCTCGACAGTTCGCGGCTAACCTCTTTCCGGCGCTGCGACTTTGCACGCGACATTCCGGATGCTTATTCGCCATCGATCTGGGCCGGCTGGTACAGCGGAAATTATCGCGAATACGAAGAGAGCCTCAACACCGAGCGCCAACGAGTCAAGCGCTTTATCCATATCGAATGGGGAGCTGACAGTCACGCCGGGCGCCACTCCGAAGACCCCGAGGCCGTGTTGAAGAAGATAGCAACCGGCAAAGGCACCGATGAGCGTGGCCTCGCTTATCTCAAGAGCGGTGGCGACGCTCGCGCTTCAAGGGACGGAGATTGGTCAGAGACGTATGCCTGCGACCTCTTCGACTGGCATTTGAAGACACAAGAGAAACTCGATTGGCTTTCCGGGTCGGCGCAATGGATCTTTAAAGACTTTGCGTCACCCCTGCGTGGCGACAACGGCATTCCGCGCGTGAATCAAAAAGGCGTCGTGGAGCGAGACCTCACAAAGAAAGAGTCCTACTTTCTTTTTCAATCCTATTGGGATCAGAAACCAATGGTTCATATTTACGGGCACAGTTGGCCGGTGCGCTGGGGCAAAGAAGGTGAACTGCGCACCGTGCGCGTGTATTCCAATTGCGACCAGGCGCAGCTCTTCCTCAATGGAAAACCGCTGGGCGCGAAGAAGCGCGACAGTCAGGACTTTCCGGCAGCCGGCCTGCGCTGGAAAGTCGCCTTTGCGCCCGGGCCGAACCGCCTGCGCGCCGTCGCCACCAAGAATGGGGCCACTGTTTCAGATGAGATCGATCTGAACTACCAAACTGAATCCTGGGGAAAGCCCGACCGGCTTCAGTTACTTCAGAAGGCGCATACCGGCGGCCGAATTACGGTGGAAGCGAAACTCTTCGATGCCAAAGGAGCGCTCTGCCTCGACTCGCAGATGCTTCTACGCTTCTCGCTTGCAGGCGAGGGCCGCCTCATCGACAACCTGGGCACCACCCGTGCCTCGCGCGAGTTGCAACTGTCAAATGGCCGCGCGGAAATCTCGCTTGATTCGAATGGACCCTGCTCCATTAGAGCCTCCGTGGAGGGATTACCCGCTGCGTTGCTCAAAATCTAACAACCTGCGCGCAAGAGGAAGCGCAGCCAAACCGTGAGTAAGGAGGATGCCGTGACGTCGGAAAAACGAAAATCAGATCCAAGTAACGCAACGTACGTGCAGAATGCCGGGAGGCTTATCATGCAAACAATGTCCATGGGAAAAGGAAAGGCAATCATCTACTGGAAGGCGATGATTTCACTTACAGTGCTACTGGCACTGTGCTGCCTGCCGGGCAGCATCATCGCACAGCGAACCACAGCCACTCTTTTCGGCAGCGTAGCCGACTCGACAGGAGCAGTTGTTTCAGGCGCGTCCGTCACCATCACCAATGTGGAAACCGGCATCTCCACCACCCAGATCACAACTGGGGCGGGCGAATACCGCTTTGACTTGGTTCCCGTGGGTACATATTCGGTAACTGTGACCGCAAAAACTTTCGCAAAGTTCGTGCAGCCAATTGTCCCTCTCACCGTCAATCAGGAACTGCAACTGAATGTTCCGTTGACGCTCGGCGCCGCGGAAGAACAGATTACGGTCACCGCGGCACCGCCGCAACTCGACTTGGAGAGCGCGACCGTTGAGAAGACACTGGAGTCGAGAGAAGTGGACAATCTGCCCATCCTGGACAGGGATATCTATAACCTTCTTACCACGATTCCCGGCGTGCAGAACAATCAAGTAGGTTCCGACGCGCTTGGCTTCAACCAGCAGGTGTTGCAGTTGAATGGCGGCACCACAGCAGACAATACCGGGACGGTGAGCTATTACCTGGACGGCGGCCTGAACATGACGGCGTTGCGCATGACCGGCAACGACATGCCGAATCCGGAGGCGATCGCGGAGTTTAACGTGCAAGCCAGCAACTACGACGCCACGTATGGAAGAATGTCCAGCGGCGTGGTCACAGCGCTGACAAAGTCCGGCACCAATACATTTCACGGCTCGGCATTCGAGTTCAACCGCAATACAGACTTCGATGCATCGAACTCCATCATCAATCCTGTCAAAGTGACGAACACATCGGGCGTAACATCCGTAATCACGCCGGTCGTGCATCGCAATATGTTTGGAGTGACAATAGGAGGACCCATCCGCCGGGACAAGGCATTCTTCTTTGGCGAATATAGCGGGGTCCGTCAGATCAAGCCGAGCCTCTATTCTGGATCCGTTTTACCGACGACCACGGGCGGAACGACCGGCACTGGAGAGGCTGGAGGCGACTTTAGCGATTTACTGACAAACAAGACATTGACGGTCAACACGACAAAGCCGTTCTCGCAATGCAGCGCAACGGTCATCTGCAACCCGGCAACCGGGATTCCCTATATGAATGCCAGCGGATACGCAAGCAACATTATTACCTCGCCGATCGATCCAACTGCGGGCAACATTATGAAGTACGTAAATGGCTTCGCGAATACAACACTGAAAGGGCTTCCATCCTTTAGCGGAGCTGTGCCGGCGCCATACAACAGCGACGAATTCCTGGCCAAGGTCGAGTACCAACTGGGCACCAAGCACCGCTTGGTTGCTTCATATTTCAATGTCACTGGCAACACCAATGTTCCTGAAGGAACCAGCGTGCCCTGGGTGACGCAAACCCAGAACTGGGTTGAGCGCCTTTCGAACCTGAGCGACACCTATACCCTCAACTCCAGAATGATCAACCAGACCTGGTTCACCTATTCGCAGCTCGTTGGCTCGCGCGCGAATACCATCAACATGGGCAAGAGCGGCCGCGAGTCGCTGGCTGCCCTCGGCTCGAATATTGCCGTTCAAGGCCCGCCGAGTCTATCCCAAATCGCGGTGACAGGGTTCTTCACGCTGTCCAATGCGATCGATGGCCCGGAAGCGGGAACGGACTTTTACTCGGCCCGCGATTTGTTCATTCTGAACAAAGGCACTCACGCGTTTACCTTCGGTGGTGAGTTGTCGCTCAACAAGGACGTTCAGGTCACCGATCTGAATAACTATGGCGTTTTCACCTTCAGCTCAAGCACCAAGGCGCGAAGCGGCAATGCCTTGGCGGACTTCTACCTCGGCCTGCCTGGGACACAAACTCAGGATCAGCCGGTTACCGCCATCGACAACTCGTTTTTCTATTCGCTGTTTGCGCAGGACAACTGGCGTCTGCGCCCCAACCTGACAGTTAATCTTGGCGTGCGGTGGGATGTACAGACTGCACCGACCGACCCGCAGGACAAGGAATCGACCTTTGTGCCTGGACAGCAATCGAAAGTTAACCCGAATATGCCGCAGGGCGAACTGGTTCCTGGCGACAGTGGTATAACACGCGGCACAATTCCCAACAATTTCAAACATTTTTCGCCACGCGTCGGTTTGGCATGGGATCCATTCGGCAAGGGCAAAACCTCGGTTCGAGCGTCCGGCGGCGTCTTCTGGGGCAGCATCTCCGGAAACGAGTGGAATGCATCGTCGAACTACTATCCATTTTCATTGCGTTACACCTTCCCGTCTCAAGGGTCGCTGACCAATCCGTACTGTGCAAATGGCATCACGACCGGCTGCGTGTCGGATTCGCCGTTCCCGTTCACTTACACATCCGGCGCGGTCAACCCAATCCCCAGCAACGGCACCATCTTCGGTGCCTCGCCCAACTTCGTTTGGCCGAGCACTTACCAGGTGACGGCCTCGGTGCAACAGCAATTGACGAAAGGAGCCGCCGTCTCCGTAGCCTACGTCGGCGCACTGTCGCGCCATCTTCCCATGTCGGTCGATGAGAACTACCCAGTCTTCAATACCACAACTCCCACGGCCAATACCGCAGCCACCGTCCTATCGCGCAGGCCGAACTACAACGCCGCGACTGTGAACACAGCGGGTCAAAAGACGCAACTGCTCGGCATCGCATATGAGACTAACTCCAATCAGACCTCCAACTACAACGCGCTGCAAGTCACATTCTCGCAGCAAGTAACCAAAGGGGTGAGCTTTAACGGGTTCTACACGTTCAGCAAGAACCTCGACAGCGGCGTGCTGAACTCCAGCACCCCATCCTCTACCTCAGCCGAAGAAGACTATGACAACCTGAAGGTGGACAAAGGCAACGACGACTTTGACCAGCGCCATGTCTTTTCCATGTCCATCATTTGGGAGTCCAATTACATTGACAAATCGAAGAAGTTACTGGCGAACGCATTGAACGGCTGGCATGTCTCTTCGATCATCAATCTTCACACCGGTACGCCGTTTAATATCCTGACGGGTTCGGACAACAATCAGGATGGGAATACGACGGACCGGCCAAACCTCGCTGCGGGCGCCAATCCCTTTAACACCGGAACCAACCGAAAGAGCCGCTCCACACTAGCTGCGGATTACTTCGTCGCTAACACCCCTGCCAATACCAACATTTTCTGGACTCCAAGCCCCAGTCAACCGACAGCGCCTACGGGATACGTCTACTGCGGCTACGCCACGGCATATCCAACGGCTTGCGCCGGCATTGGCCCAGGCGGATCGGATGGATCGCTGCGGCGCATGAACTACTATTCCCCTGGGTATAGGGATGTAGACGCATCGCTCTTCCGCGACTTTTCCATCTACGATCTCATCAAGTTGCAGGCCCGTGCCGAGGCATCGAATGTCTTCAATTTGGTCAGCCTCGGCGCTCCAAATGCAACTCTGAGCTCCTCTGCAGCCGGCACCATTACTTCTGCCTCCGGTATGCGCGAGATTCAACTTGGTTTGCGTCTGACTTTCTAAGTGTTCTAATGCTGTCTCTATTGCGCCTGCTCACGGGCAGGCGCATTTTTTCACTCTATGAAGCGTATATGGACGGTATTACGGCACCTGCGGAGCAGAATGCAGAGGCCTCCACTGTTAGCGAGCGAATCGGCGGTGTTTGCTCGACCATCCGCGCCATGCTCTTTGCCGCTACATCCATCCATTGAGGAGCAACTATGGACGACATCCGTGTCCAAATCAAGGTAAGCGGCAGCGCACGTTGGGATTGCATCAGCCTGGGTGAGGTCATGCTGCGGCTCGATCCGGGCGAAGATCGCATTCACACCACACGGACGCTGCGCGTATGGGAGGGTGGGGGCGAGTATAACGTAGCGCGCGGGCTGCGCCGCTGCTTTCGCTTGCGTACCGCCATCGCCACGGCTCTGGTGGACAATCCGGTCGGCCGCCTGGTTGAAGATCTGATCTTGCAAGGAGGTGTGGATCGGGATCTAATCCGATGGGTTTCCTATGATGGCGTTGGCCGCAAGGCTCGCAACGGTTTGAATTTCACCGAGCGGGGTTACGGTGTCCGCGCCGGAGTTGGTTGTTCCGACCGCGGCAATACGGCGGTTTCGCAGCTGAAGCCAGGCGGCCTTGACTGGGCCTCCATCTTCGGCACGGCTAACGGCGCCCGCTGGTTCCACACCGGCGGCATCTTTGCCGCACTTTCCGATACCACGATCGCCGTAGCGGGCGAAGCGATGGATGCGGCACGGCAGGCAAAGACGCCCATCTCCTACGATCTGAACTATCGCGAATCTCTCTGGAAATCGATCGGGGGCAAGACCCGAGCGCAAGAGGTAAATCGAGAGTTGGTGCGGAAGGTCGATGTCCTATTCGGCAATGAAGAGGATTTTTCCGCCATGCTTGGCGTTGAAGTCGAAGGCGTGGGCCAGAGTTTTGACGAGTTGCCGACCGAGGGCTACAGCAAGATGCTGCTCTCTCTCTCCAGTGCCTACCCGAATCTGAAGGTGATTGCATCGACGCTACGCACGGCACACACCGCCTCGGAGAACGCTTGGGGCGCCATTGCCCTCCATCGCGATGGAATCACCCTTGTCAAGCAACGCAATATCGACATCCTCGATCGCGTTGGCGGCGGCGACTCCTTCGCGTCAGGCCTCATCTATGGCCTGCTCGACGGCAAGGATGTGGTATGGTCGGTGCGGTGCGGCGTCGCGCATGGCGCGCTGGCCATGACGACGCCTGGCGATACCAGCACCGCGAGTTTGGCCGAGGTGATGCGTGTCATGGGTGGAGGCGCGGCGCGCATATCCCGATAATTCGTTTGCATAATCCGGAAAGAGAGTGATTTGATGAAATTGCTACAGATGGCGGACGCTGTCCGCTTTCGCACCATGACCACTGGGGAGTTGCGCGAATCGTTTCTTATCAGCGATCTTTTTCAGCCGGGAGAGGTCTGCCTAACCTATGTCGATCTCGACCGTGTCGTGATCGGATCGGCCGTACCCACCCGCGAGTCGCTGCGATTGCCAACGCATGAGATGCTCAAGGCCGCGTATTTCACAGAGCGGCGCGAAGTTGGCATCCTCAACATAGGCGGCCCTGGAACAGTGATCGTGAACGAGACCGCGCACGAACTCCAGAAATTCGATGCGCTTTACGTGGGCCGGGGAAATGACACGATCGCCTTTTTCAGTGCTGATTGCGAGCGCCCGGCGGAATTCTATCTCTTGAGTTATCCCGCTCATGCGGAACATCCAACCCATTTGATTCATTCGGCCGATCAGGCAAAGGCAACCATGGGTTCTGTGGAAACCGCCAACCTGCGCGATATTACAAGGCTCATTCATCTCGAAGGAGCACGGAGCAGCCAACTGGTGATGGGGTTTACGCAACTGGCCTCGGGAAGCGTCTGGAACACCATGCCGCCGCACACTCATATGAGACGGTCGGAGATCTATCTTTATTTCGACCTCGATGCCGATCAGCGGGTCCTTCACCTGATGGGGCCGGGCGATGCGACGCGCAGTATCGTAATCGCCAACAAGCAGGCGGTCATCTCTCCCGGCTGGTCGATCCACTCCGGCGTTGGCACCAAGAACTATACCTTCTGCTGGGGCATGGGTGGAGAGAACCAGGTCTACAACGATATGGACGCACTGACTATTGCCGAATTGAAGTAACCGGAAAGGTTTGGCCATGATGCTAGAACGATTTAACCTGAAGGGAAAGACGGCGCTGGTCACTGGATCGTCGCGCGGACTGGGCGCGGGAATCGCCCTAGCACTGGCCGAAGCCGGAGCGAACGTGGCCGTTCACGGATCGCGTTCCGCTCCTGAAACTACGCGGGAACAGGTGAGCAAAACAGGAGCGGAATCGGTCGCACTAGTGGGCGATATAAGCGATGGAGCGGTATGTGCATCGCTTGTGGAGCAGGTCATCCGGCATTTTGGCGGCATCGACATTCTGGTCAATAATGCCGGCATCATCCGGCGCACGCCGGCGATCGAACATTCCGAGGAAGATTGGAAGGCGGTAATCGATACCAATCTTACCAGCGTCTTTCGTCTTACCCAACATGCGGGTAAGCATATGCTGGCCAAAGGAGCCGGGAAGGTCATCAACATCGCTTCCCTGCTGACCTTTCAGGGTGGAGTTTTTGTTCCTTCCTATGCGGCGGCCAAGGGCGCAGTGGGACAACTTACCAAGGCGTTTGCCAATGAGTGGGCGGCCAAGGGCGTCAACGTCAATGCCATTGCGCCAGGATACATGGCTACCGACAACACGGAGGCGTTGCGGGCCGACCCCGAACGTTCGCGCCAGATCATGGAGCGGATTCCGGCTGGCCGCTGGGGATGCCTTGAAGATCTTGCCGGGGCAACCGTTTTTCTTGCGTCGAGGGCCAGTGACTATGTTCATGGCCACGTCCTGGTTGTCGATGGCGGATGGTTGAGCCGGTAAATAATGGATTCAGTCTCGATGTGCAATCACAGTTGATGATGGGGTGGAGTCCGGCGGCTATAGCCGCCGGACTCCAACGCGCGCGAAGGGACCGGGCTTGTGCGTGGTCTACTTCGCGGTAACAGTCAGAGTGATTGGCACGCTGACGACGGTAGGGCCGGATTTTCCGGTTACAGTCAGGGTGTAGGTTCCAGGGGCGGTGCTGCCCTTCGGCTCCAAAGAGAGAGAGGATGTAATGCTACCGTTGGCTGCCGGAGTCACCGAGCTAGGAGTGAACTTCGGCGTAGCAAAGGGAGTGGGCATTCCGGCGATGGTCAGCGCCACTGAGGAATTGAAGCCGCCCTGGCTGGTCACGGTGATCGTATCGGTGGTACTGGCGTCCTGGGCCAGCGACAGAGAGCTGGGCGAGACCGAGAGGGTGAAGGTTGGCGTCGCCCCCGTCACTGTCAACGTGCCAGGTGTGTAGCTGAAGGTGTAGCCGGAGAGAGCCGCGCCCGAGCAGGTAATCGGATAGCTGCCCGCCGGGCTGCTCGACGTGGCCGCCGTCGTGCATGTGGGGTTGGTGGTGGGAGTAACGGCCGGAGACAGCGTGTAGATCAGCGCCGGTACCGCGCCGCCGGCAACCATGGTCTGGTTGTTCGCAGTTACGGTCACGTTCGTCAGCGAATTCACTGTCAACGTGCCGGGTTGATAGGTGAAGGTGTAGCCGGAGAGTACTGCGCCCGAGCAGGTGATCGGATAGCTGCCCGCCGGGCTGCTCGACGTGGCCGCTGTCGTGCATGTGGGGTTGGTGGTGGGAGTAACGGCCGGAGACAGCGTGTAGATCAGCGCCGGTACCGCGCCGCCGGCAACCATGGTCTGGTTGTTGGCCGTTACCGTCACCACCGATTGCGTGTCAGGTGCGTTGGAGAAGTGCGTCAGCGCCTCGAAGACAGTCAGATGAGCGCCGGCATCCGTATCGGCAGCGATATTGATGCCATAGTTATTGATCCAGCTATAGGTGTTCGAGGTGCCTTGGACACCTGTAGTGCCCGATGCATCGGCCATGTTCGGATCATGCAAACGGTTGTGATATTCGTTGTATCCGATGACGTAGGTCGTGCCATCCCCCAGGGTGATCGCGTCTTTGGCGCCGGTGCAAAACTCTGCCGGGGCCGTGGTGGACTGCGCCAGTTGTATCCCAGCATTGACATTCATCATTTCGACCAGCCTGTTTTCTGCGTCCACCTGGAAGCTGGGTCCAGTCCAGGGTGCTGGTGGCGTATAGGTAGCCGTGGAAGTGTATAGATTGGCGGTGAGGTTGGACTGGATGTAATCGGTTTCGGCGGCGGCTATCGCTGCCGATATGGAATATCCGGCGTGATTCAGATCGCGACAGGTCTCCTGCGCCACGCCGCTGGTTGTGGCAGTAAAGATCTCCTGTCCGTTCCAGGTTGTTCCAGTGCCGTTGGAACGGGGAAAGGGTACAGGCCACGGGTCGCCGCTTGCGCTGGGAGTGGTTCCATCGGCGCTATAGTCATAGAAGGTTGCCGGAATGCGCTGGATCCACATAGCCTGCGCCTTCTGCAGAAGAGCTTGATCCTCAGTGACCACGGCGATGCCCATCATACCCTCAATCATGGCCAGTTCCCAGTTGCCATTGTCGGGTGAGCCGTTTTCGATCAGGGGCAGATAAGCATTCGTCAGCATCGCTTGGAAGGCCTGGAATTCGGCCGCAGTCCATCCGGAGCCTGCGCCGTTGGTGCTGGCAGGCCGGCCATAATAGATGATCTCCGCCGCGCGCGGCCATTTCGTCGAGTCCCACGCTGCTTGCAAGGGACCGTTCTCGCAGGCTTTCCCGGAACTGTCAGGGCATGCGCCCGGGCCAGTCGAGCCGAACTTGTATCCCTTCATGTTTTGCGCATACGTGTCCATGTAGGTGATAGCGTTGTTCGCATACGCTTGGTTGCCCGTGATGTACCATAACAGCGCCTGAATATACGCGGCTGCAGAGTCCGCATCCGCAAAGGTACAACCGTCGTCGGGAGTCGAAAAGGAGCCGCATTGGTTCCATCCGCCCGACGAGGGACCCTGAACTTTGTACGACAACGATCCCCACGCGATGTGGGAGCTGTTTTTAACGACGGTCTGCGCGTTGGTGAACTCCCTGGCCCATGGCTCGACTCCGGCGTTGACTTCTTCCGCCATCCAGTCGAGTTGCGCCTTGTTGAGCAGCACACCGGGATGCACAAAGGGATCAGGCGTCTGTGCGGTCGCGGATTGGCACGTCAGCAAGATGGCCATCACCACCCAGAATGCACAAAGCATTTCCTTCAATTTCAATGTTTTCATTGTCAGCCTCCATTTCATTTTTTCTTGCGATTCAAGGTGTACCCTGCCATCGGCGGGAATGCCCTCATTCGACTTCTTCCATGCCTCAACCTAAGCGGCATGGCATGGAAGAAGTTGTTGCCAAGTTCGAGACTTGTTACTTCGCGGTAACAGTCAGAGTGATTGGCACGCTGACGACGGTAGGGCCGGATTTTCCGGTTACAGTCAGGGTGTAGGTTCCTGGGGCGGTGCTGCCCTTCGCCTCCAGGGAGAGTGAGGATGTTGCGCTGCCGTTGGCTGCCGGAGTCACCGATTTGGCAGAGAACTTCGGCGTCGCGAAGGGAGAAGGCATTCCGGCGATGGTCAGCGCCACTGCGGAATTGAAGCCGCCCTGGCTGGTCACGGTGATCGTATCGGTGGTACTGGCGTCCTGGGCCAGCGACAGGGAGCTGGGCGCGGCCGAGAGGGTGAAGGTTGGCGTGGAATTCGTCACTGTCAACGTGCCGGGTTGATAGCTGAAGGTGTAGCCGGAGAGTACTGCGCCCGAGCAGGTAATCGGATAGCTGCCCGCCGGGCTGCTCGACGTGGCCGCCGTCGTGCATGTGGGGTTGGTGGTTGGAGTAACGGCCGGAGACAGCGTGTAGATCAGCGCCGGTACCGCGCCGCCGGCAACCATGGTCTGGTTGTTGGCAGTCACGGTTACGTTCGTCGTAGCTGGTGTGATTGTCAACGTGCCGGGTGTATAGGTGATGGAAAGGTTCGGATTTACCGCGCCCGAGCAGGTGATCGGATAGCCGCCCGCCGGGCTGGCCGAAGTGGCTGTCGTGCTGCAGGTCGGGTTGGTGGTGAAGGTGATCGGATTGCTAGCCGCCGTGAAGCTAGGAACGACCGCGTACGACAGCGCTGGCACCGTGCCGCCTTGCAGCATCGACGCGCTGTTCGCCGAGATCGTCACCGCGAGTTGCGTGACCGTCATCGTGCCGTTGTCATAGGTGAAGGACTCGTTCGTCCCCGCCGCGCCGGAGCAGCTGGTGGTATAGCCGCCAACAGCGCTGGTCAAGGCCGCCGTGGTTGAGCAGATGGGGGTGGTGGTGAAGGTCGCACTCGCTGGGGTGAATGTATAGGTCACCGCGGGAGGATTGCCGCCGTAAACCATTGTTCCGTTGCTCGCCGTCACCGTGACGGGTGTAATCCCAGGCGCGACATTGACGGTGATAGGGACCGAAGCGCTTTGGCTGCCAGCCGTTCCGGTGACCGTCACGGTGCAGCTTTCGCTAAGCGCCGAGCTGCTGGCCGAGACCGTCAGCGCAGTTCCGCTCATCGATGCAGTCACGCCGGTGCAACCCGAAGCGGCCAAGGAGTCGTTGAGCGTAACGGCGCCGGTGTAGTTGGACTCCGTGATGCTACTGCTCGACGCAGCTCCGCCCGCAGTAATCGGCAACGTGCTTGGTGAGGCGCTGAGGGAGGGCTGCGCCACAACAGTTCCGCCGCCATTCACAGACAGAGGCATAGTCGTAGTGCTGGTAATGCCGTCGCCTTGCGCGGTGACGGTGAGGGTGTAGCTAGCTTTCGCGGTGGTGGCCGGGAAGGTTACCTTCAAGACCGAGATGCCCAGCGAAGCCGGGATCGCGGTGCCGAAGGATATCTGTATCGGGCAAAGCGCGCTCGAAATAGATGGAGCGCAGAAGGTGTAGGTGGCGCCGCTCGGCCCACCGCTCGCGCTCAGCGTGATGGAGCTGAGATTGGCGCTAGGGAAGGTGCTCGACGGCATCACCCTCAGGGTGTAGAGGGTGCTCATCGTGATGGCCGTGCTACCAGCAGGCAGATCGACATCCTCATACGAGGGCGGCGCCTCCTGCACGAGAAGTTGCGGCATCGATCCCACCGGCGTCGTCACGAACAGCGAGTTGCTCTCCGCCGACTGGCCGTTGGTTGCGTCATTCGCATAGACCTGGTAGTTATAGGTCATTCCACCCACCACGCCGCTGTCAATGAACGAAGCGGAGGAAGGAGTTCCTATCAATACATGGTTGCGATAGACGCTGAAGGAGGTAGCAACCGAATCATTATTGGTCCAGTTCAGGCTAACTTGGCTGGCTGAGGGGGTGCCAGAGACAGCCAATGAGGTTGGAGCATTCTGCGAGAGCGTTGTCCATACCGGTCCCGAATACGCCGGGGCAGGCGTCACAGGGTTGGCCGTGCTTTCTCCAGTGGCGTTCGTGGCTGTCTCCCAGAAGACGCCCATGCGGTCTTCGGCGATTTGGTTGTTCGGTCCCTCCTTGGTTGGGGAGACTAGAGGTCCCCAATCGAAGGTATCCGTGACAGGACGGATATCAGCGACCAAGTAGTTGATCGTGTTGGGCATGGAAATACCAAGGCGCGAAGCAAATTCGCTATGGCCTTTTTCTATCGATCCCTTGAGAATCGGATCGTAGGCGTTTGCGAGTCTCGCGGCCGGCCCTGAGCAGTCGCCCGAATACGCCGATCCCAGCGTGCTGGTGGCAACCGAAGCGGAAGCACTCTGCTCGATATTCTTTACGCCAGTTGAAGCAATAGCCGCCAGTTGGATGCTGGATTGGAATTCCATGGCATCAACCATGCGCATGGCCTGGCTGGTATAGAGTTCCGGGTCACCCTGAATAAAGGCCGTTTCAGCGGTGCTGGCGGAAGCGGAGAGGGAGTACTGGGAGTGCGCGCCATCACGGCAAATTTCCTGCCCGATGCCGCTCTGAGACGCGCCCCAAATCGCCTGGCCGTTCCAGCCATAGCCATCCAGTACGGACTGCGCGCTTCCATCTGTCGGGCCTTCAGGATAGGTGAAGGGTGCGGAGGGCGCAGCTGCGCCTTCCAGATTCTGCCATCCGGCATCGTCCGTGGAGTCATAGAAAACCGCTGGGACCGCTTCTTCCCATTCCGCCATCGTGCCATAGTAGAGGGGAGCATTTTCGGTCAGTACGGCATAGCTCATGCGCGTGTCGAGCAAAGTCAGAATCCAGTTGCCGTTGTGGTCGTCGTAATAGGCATCCTGGCTCAGATACGGGGTGAAATAGTAGATGTCAAGCCAGTCCGCGAAGGTTTGAAAGCCAGGCCAGGAGACAGCCGAGCCGCCAGCAGGCACGAAGTGCTCAATGAGCTCAGCAGCAGCCATCCATTGTGGAGCAGCCCAGGTCGCTTCGAGGGGAGCATTCGAGAAGACTTTATTCGCTTGCTGCAGGTTATCGGCCACCGTGTAGTCCCAAACCCCTGATCCGGGTGCTTCCCCGCTTGTCGAAGAATAAACTGTGTAGACATAGCCAGTGAACGGAGTGTTGCAATTGGCGACTGGCACCTTGCCCGTACCGGGGGCATAAGCCACAGGCGCCGATGCGGCCATGACAGGCCACGCGCTTGGGAAGGGCAGGTTGGAGGGCACCGGATAAGCTGTCGTTGGATTAGCAACGGCAGTCACGGCGCAAGGCGGCATCGTCGTGACCAGCGCACCGGCCCCTTCATTCTGAATGTAACCGGAATAGTAGTCCATGACTTCCATCGCATTTTTGGCATAGTTAATATTGCCCGTCAGCGAGTACAGAACCGCCTGGGTGTAGGCCGTGGCCGCGGCGTTCAGCTCCTGGTCGCAGCCCATGCGAGTCTCATCGAGTGCGGCGCCGCTGCTGCCCGCATAGGTGCGGGTGCCGGAGCCGCAAACCACCTGGCCAGCCATCACATTGACCGGCATGGAATTGCCGAAGACAATGCCGGTGCCGTAATCGGGATTGGTGCTGATCGGCGCGGTGAGTGGCTGAACGAAGAGGTAGCCCGTCGGCCCACCGCCTGAGATGGCTTTGCCCGCGGGAGCAACAACCGGGGGATTGGTGATCAGCGGAATCTCAACGCTGACGGCGGTATTGCTGTCGTGGAAGGTGTCGCTATACGCCAGACCGTTCAGGACATCGGAGCATTTCGACGGATAGGTATAAGCGTCAACGCCAGTGGTGTTGGAGTAGCAAGTTTCGGATGCAGCCTTGGTCCCGCCCATGTTGTAAGGCAGGCCCCAGATGCTGGCTTGCATCGTTCCAGTGGCTTCCGAATAAGGCGGCTCGGCTGCGGCGGAGGTAGGCCAACCGCTGGGTAATGCTTCAGTCGATAGCTGCGAGGCCACATAAGCCAACTGCGCAGGGTCCAGCCAAATGCCGGGATGGTTCCAATTCGTCTTAGTAGTAGGCTGAGCCGGCACGGAGGGCGCGGATTGCGCCATAGCACCGCCGATTAATCCGCAGGCAAGAGCTACCGCTGTGAGTGATTTTCTCAACATGATTCCTCTTTTCACGCTTATTTCTTTTTGTGTTGGGAAGCAGCCATTCGGGTCGACCTTTTTGAGGTTGGCCCGAATGGCTGCTGGATGGCGCGAAGGGACCGGGCTTGTGCGTGGTCTACTTCGCGGTAACGGTCAGAGCGATTGGCACGCTGACGACGGTAGGGCCGGATTTTCCGGTTACAGTCAGGGTGTAGGTTCCTGGGGCGGTGCTGCCCTTCGCCTCCAGGGAGAGTGAGGATGTTGCGCTGCCGTTGGCTGCCGGAGTCACCGATTTGGCAGAGAACTTCGGAGTCGCAAAGGGAGAAGGCATTCCGGCGATGGTCAGCGCCACTGCGGAATTGAAGCCGCCCTGGCTGGTCACGGTGATCGTATCGGTGGTACTGGCGTCCTGGGCCAGCGACAGGGAGCTGGGCGCGGCCGAGAGGGTGAAGGTTGGCGTGGAATTCGTCACTGTCAACGTGCCGGGTTGATAGCTGAAGGTGTAGCCGGAGAGTACTGCGCCCGAGCAGGTGATCGGATAGCTGCCCGCCGGGCTGCTCGACGTGGCCGCCGTCGTGCATGTGGGGTTGGTGGTGGGAGTAACGGCCGGAGACAGCGTGTAGATCAGCGCCGGTACCGCGCCGCCGGCAACCATGGTCTGGTTGTTCGCAGTTACGGTCACGTTCGTCAGCGAATTCACTGTCAACGTGCCGGGCTGATAGGTGAAGGTGTAGCCGGAGAGTACTGCGCCCGAGCAGGTAATCGGATAGCTGCCCGCCGGGCTGCTCGACGTGGCCGCCGTCGTGCATGTAGGGTTGGTGGTGGGAGTAACGGCCGGAGATAGCGTGTAGATCAGCGCCGGTACCGCGCCGCCGGCAACCATGGTCTGGTTGTTCGCAGTTACGGTCACGTTCGTCGGACCTGCTCCCACTACCAATTCGAACTGGGCCCAGAGGGGGTTGGGAACCTTGGTACTCTTGGCCGTGATGTTGATCGGGTAAATGCCGGCGGGTGTCGAAGCACTGGTGGTCACTGTCATTGTCCCCATGTCGTTGGCGCCGACAGAGCCGAACGAGACGGAAACTCCGGTAGGAAGCGCGGTGTACAGAGCGCCAAACTCCAGGGCTGTCGAGGATGCTGAAGTCGAATACTGATTCGAGGCCACCACCGCCAGCGTGGCACTTGGATCTGTCACGAAGAGGTTGTAACTCGTGCTGCTGCCCGGCGAGATGACTTGGCAGTAAGGCGGAATAACGGCGAGCACGACGTTAGACGTTACCGCCTTCTGCGGAGAGGTGGTGGTGGGTAGGCTCTGCCCAGAGACATTGCCGGAACCGTCGGTGGCTGTCAGGGTGTAGGTGTACTCGGTGCCAGGCTTCAGGCCGCCGATGTCAGAGCCGTTGTCTACATAGGTCTGCTGGGCGGGAAGTGCGCCGCAGCCCTGCGTCACCGGAGGAACCGCTTTTGCCGCGCCTTGGATGGCCACGCCGTTGCGAAGGATCTGGTAGCTAGCAGCAGTCGGCTGCGGAGCCCACAGGACGATGTTCGTGCCGTCCGGCAATGTGTTGCTGGTCACGCTGCCCGGTGGCAGGATCACCGAAGAGGGCGTCGAGGTCGTTACCGCATAGGCTTCGTTGCTAAATCCAGATTGGTTGCCGCTCTCGCTGTAGGCCTTGACGAAGAAGTAGTAGGGGGTCGAGGCCACCAACTGCGTCCCGGAGATGTTGGTCACCTGGAAGCTGGTGGTGCTGGTCTGGCCGAGCAGGATACCGCCGTTGCTGTAGATCTTGTAGCCTGCGATCGGGTCGCTGCCCGACACGCCAGTGCCAGCGACAGCCGCCGTCCAGCTCAGATCGATCTCCGTCTCGCTGATGGGCGTTGCGCTTAGCGTCGTGCCCGATCCCCAAGAAGGAGGTGTGCCCGGCAGGCCCGTGTAGCCCGGATAGACGTTCAAGTTCGCGAAGTATGCCTGGGAGGGCGTCTGCGGCAGCCACGTGTTGGTCGGCCAGATAGACTCGACCCGTTGCGAGGCGCACAACTCCTCGTAAATAGCCTGCGTGATGCCGGTGGGGGCGCCACCCGGGATTGAATCGTTTAGGCATGTCAGCCGCTTGGTCTCGTTACCGCCAAAGAAGGTGCTAAAGAACAAGGTGTTGACCCGCGCGTCGATACTATCCGGCACGGGCGATGCGCAGACCGGAGCCGAACCCTGCCAGTAAGTTCCCGAACCCTGCAGGTCGCACTCGTCGCGCAGCGCCACGTTGTTGTACTGGATGGTTCCCTCCAGCGTGTTGGTGCTCAAGTTTGTGATGCCCAGATAAACCATGCCTCCCTCGGGACCGTTGGCGCCGATCACGATGGGATCGCCGAAGGCATCCAGCAAGGTATTGCCCGATCCGTCGGTCGCATAGACGACTGCGTTGTTGGCGTTGACCGCTACCGAGATCGTGATTTGGTACCACACCCCGGTCTGGAAGCGAAACTTCCCGTCGCCGGGCACCGCATTGGGGTATTCGTAAGCAGGATCGCCGGCGGCCGCGCTGACCAGCTCGTCGATGCCGCAGTTGCCGGAGGGGCGGCTCTGGTCGTAGGAGTACAGCTCGACACGACCATTCTCGCGCCACATCACGCGCTCACTCCAGCGATTGGGAGTGCGCTTGATGCTGCCGTCATCGGTGCAGCCGCTATCGAAATCGTCAGCTCCCAGGCCGGGCAGCTTGCCTCCCTTGGCGAAGTCAAAGCCGGGCGCGAAATATACGTCGTAGGTCAGTGTATAGGCGTAGCTCGGCGATGGCGGATTGGCATAAGGGGTCGCCGACTCGCTGATCGGATCTTCCTTGGTTCCATTGATGGATGGGTTGATGACGATGTCGTTCTGAACAACGTCGGTGCTGGTGTTTGTGGTATATACGCTCTCAAAGTTGTCGGGCGGCACACCAGCTGGAGACCAGCCGATACAGGGAAGCCCCGCCGAGGCCATGCCCGCTGCATCGCAGTCGGGAGAGCCGGGAACGGGCGCCACGAGCACAGGGTTGCTGGGCACGGCCTTGACGATGCCCGTGGTGGTGGACCAGCCGCCGTCGATGTTATAGATCACCTGGAAACAGTTTGTCGCGTTGATGCCCGAAGGGCACGATGCGACGAGAGCGCCACCATCCTGCTTGATCTTGTCCCCGTCGATGTCGGGCCAGACCACCCCTGTCTTGAAACCGGAGAAATTCTGCCCCCAGATCGGCGTTGAACTCGCGGCCGGGGGAGGAAAGGTCTGCTGGGCCAAGGCAAGGCTTGCCAGCATTGCCAGTTGTAAACATAGCAACATGCGTGTTGTCTTTCCGCTTCTACGAAGTGGCATCCAAACGCTTGTAGGGAATGAATTGTGGACTTTGAAGCTCATGCTTATGCTCCTCATAGAACGACGTTGGCGGAATCATTGGATCTTAGTGAACTAGCAAATCATCCGCCTATTGAAAAACGCGGCTTTCCTCACTGCCTGGCGAACACCAGACGCCTTTCGCTATCTGAAAACCGGTGAACACGTTCTGCGTCGCGCCGTCGGGCGCGCCCTTGGGCTTCACTTCACCCTTTGGTTGATGTGGGGGAAACCGAATAAATGGAAAATTGGATTCTTGGAAAATTGGATTCTCCTTTTCGTCTGGGTCTAAGCGCAAATCGTGGGTCTCGGAAAGTATTCGCAGTTCAAACGCATGTCCGTCAGACATTATTCGACTCACCCTTGCAGAACAAGAAATGAGGGCATAAGACGTGATGCGGAAATGTGTCAGACTCTTCCCCGGATTTCAGACCCTCGTACCAAAACGAGCCAATGCTCTGCCCCACCCAATTCAGATGACAAGTGACTCACCGTTTGGCCCAAAGCTGGGGTTTCAAACTGTTTGGAATCTTTGTGTCAACGTTATTGTTTTTATTGTGCCAAACGTTCTATAAGTTTTCGCTTGATAAGCGCGAAAAGAGAGCAAGTGGTGGATTCTATGTGTTCATGTTCCTATTCTCATGCCCAGCACCTTGTAGACAGTTGAAATAGCTGAATATAAGCCGGAAATCCCGATCGCGATTCTGTCCGTGAAGAGGGGTTTGCACTGAAATGGAAACACGTTGATGGGTGGAATGGAGACAGACCATCACTATTTACGGATAAACTCCAAGGCGCTGCGGGCAAGCACTGCCTGACACAACATGCACCCAAACATGCTCCAGACAAAAATGGCCTCCATTCGCGGGAGGCCATTTTGCATATAAATCTATTGTTTGCTGGTGCCCGGAGGGGGACTTGAACCCCACGGCCTTGCGGCCTGCGGATTTTAAAACCGCTTTTCGACTTTGAGAACTGCCTTGCACCGCCTCGCACAGAAAAGAATAACATCCGCATAATGAATAACATATGCTTGTTATTCACATCGCACCCTCTCACATGAGGGACGCACCAGAATCTCAGCAGCTGCGAAGGCGCGGTGGGCGGCAAAGAAGTAGACAAGCGAAAAGGGCCGGGCTCAGTTGGCAGTCGCAGCAATCGACAGCCAAGCGTGCCCGACTCCCTTCGCATGGATGGCTACTCAGCCTCAGTAACAATGAGGCCCCGCCGGAACCGCTCAAACATCTCCGGAATGGCGACGTTTTTGGTTTTTGTTCGCCCCATTTCGCTTCGAGATCGTACAACGTCGCGTCGTTCAAGTTTTTGCCAAAATCCCGCTGGCATGCAATAGTGTGCAATGGTCGACGGCAACCGTGGCATTTATAGCAACCCTGGCAATGTGGAATCTGTAACTTACTGATTATTTCATACCGATCTGTCATCAAACATAGAGTAATTAAGCTGCTTTTTCGAAGATCCACGGGAAGGCGGTCATGGAGCGGCGTTCCTCTGGCGCTTCATGTAAATGGTGCAGACTCGTTTCGACGGTATCCATAACCTCGTCCAGAGTGTTGAAGATTTGATTGCGTATGTCGTTCTCGCGAATGTACTCCCAGACGTGTTCGGCGGGGTTCAACTCTGCAGAGTAAGGCGGCAGCGGAAGCAACCTCATGTTGGACGGCACGGTTAGCTCATGGGCCTTGTGCCAACCGGCTCCATCCAAAAACATCACGCAATATTCGTCTGGAAATTGCGCTGCGGTTTGGGCCAAAAAGATACTCATCAAACGGGCATCGACCCGAGGCAAAATCATCGAAGACATTTGCCCATCGGCGGGGCAGACGGCCACGTATGCGTAGATATATTCGCGGACCAATTGACTGCAAACTGTGGGCCGCAAAGGCAGCGGCGCCCAACAACTTCGCGCGTCGCTGATGCGTCCGAAACGCCCCTCGTCTTGAAACAAAACGCGCAGCGGAGTACCAGAAGGAAGGCTCTGGGCTATGGTTTCGAGGGTTTGCGGAAGTTTTTTTTGAAGGTCTCCATGATCGCTGGATTCTGCTTGGCGTGATGCGGACGCGGAGTCAGTTTGCGCCATTCGTGACGATGCAGAAGACCATAGATGTAGTCGATCGAAACCTCCTGTCCGAGCTTTTTTTCAAGCGCGGAAGCAAGCTGCTTGGCGGTCAGAAGATCGCCGCTTTCAGCCTGCGCGAGATGCTCGCCAAGAAAGGCTCGCTCCTCGTCCAAGCTCATCATCCCCCATCGTCTTCCGCCTCGTCCCTTGCGGTCGAGGCCGGAGGGACCAAGTGTGTTGTACTCGCTGACCCACTTCCAAACTGCCTGTGTTGAAACCGCCAGCAGATCGGCGACGCGATGCGCTGCAAATGGACCAGCATGGGTAAGCCAGATCGCCAAGCGGCGCTGATAGGCCGTTTTGTCGGGAGCTTCCTTGACCCATGCAACCAGTTGCTCCACCGTGAACCAGGGACTCAAAGAGGACGGTCTGCACATTCTATTCACACCGAGAACAGAATGGCATTACTCTATGTTTGTTGTCAAATTGGTATGATTCCCTTTGAAGGACGAGTCGGCTCCAGAGACTGATTTTGCAAGAGCTTGTGTCGTACAAGCATGTTGAATTCATCTGGTCATTGCTTCTGGACCAGCTCGGGCCTGCCATGCGATTTCAGTACCGCTTAGAGCGTGCGTTTGAAGAGCGGCGTGGCGATGAGCAGCGTGCCGAAGCCGAAGACGAAGAGAAAGAGCAGGTCGTATTGAATAGAGACCCAGCCGCCGTCTTTGAGCAAGATGGATTTGAAGCCGTCCACGCAATAGGTGAAGGGATCGATGACCGAGAGAGCACGCAGCCAGGGCGGAAACGCGGCGATCGGATACATTGCGCCCGATGGGTAAAAGAGCAGCAGATTGAGGACGCCGAACATGGCGCGCGGGGTGAGCGGGTCATCGACGCGTACCATCAGCAGGAACATCATTCCGTTGAAAGCGATGGCGGTGACGATGATGAGGGCGAGCAGTTCCAGATCGGCCATGGGATGGAAGATGATGCCCAATCCGGCCATCAGCGATCCGATCACCGTCAGGCAGATGCCGGCCAGCACCGCCTTGATGGCCGCGGCCATATTCAACCCGAAGACCAGCTCCAGCTTGGTGATGGGCGTGACCAGATAGCCTTCGTGGACGCCGCGTGCCTTGTCGTCGATGTAAAGCATTCCGCCGCCGATCATGACGGAGATATACATGGCCATGGCGCAGCAGGCGGGAAGCAGAAACTTCAGGTAATTGACGTAGGGATACAGCTCGACGATCTCTAGCGCGATCTGATTGGCCAAGCGCGGCTGAATGACCGGGGCGTTGAGCGCGGTCACGACGGATTGCATCTCCGCTTCGAGGGAGCCGGAGCTGAACTGATCGGTGTCATCGACGACCAGGCCGATGACCGGCTTGTTCTGCGCATAGACGCGGCGGGAGTACTCCTTGGGAATGATGATGGCGGCGTTGATTTTGCCGGTGCGCACGTCCTCGCGCGCCTGTACTTCGTTCGAGTACTCGACGGTCGAGAAGGTCTTGATGTTGACGGCGATCGAGTCAAAGGCCTCGCGCAGCTTGACCGATTGCGGGCCGTGATCGTAATCGATGATGGCCACGCGCTCGCCGGTGATCTTTCCGCCGAAGGCGTTGCCCATGATGAGCAACTGCATGATGGGCATCATCAGGGACATGATCATCAGCATGGGCGACCGAAAGAATTTGCGCATCTCGCGCTCGACAATGGCGAACATTCTGATCATGGCTGCATTCCTGGCCTTGGGGGCAGAGTGAAGACCGGCGGCTTGACCTGCTCATCACGGAGTTGGCGGCCGGTGTAGTGGACAAAGACATCGTCAAGGGTGGTGTTCTGCACGCTGAGGGAGGTGATCGTTTCCCCCAAAGAAGCAGCTAACTCGACTAACTGCATCGTGGTGCGCGAGCCGGATGAAGTCAGGACGCGATAGTAGCCGGCGCTCTCGGCCTGCACGCTGGTGACGTCTTCCATGGCCTCCAGCCGCGCTTGCCACTCAGGGGTCTCGCGATCGAAGTGGACCTCGACGACATTGGCGCCAGGGACGTTGTGCTTGAGTTCAAGCGGCGTGCCGAGAGCAACCAGCTTACCGTGATCGACGATGGCCAGGCGGTCGCAGAGCTTGTCAGCCTCGTCCATGTAATGGGTGGTAATCAGGATGGTCAGGTTGCGCGTAGTGCGCAGATTGCTCAGCATCTCCCAGACGGCGATGCGGCTGACGGGATCGAGACCGGTGGTGGGTTCGTCGAGGAAGAAGATGCGCGGATTGTGGACCAGGCCGCGGGCGATCTCGACGCGGCGGCGCATTCCGCCGGAGAGAGTCTTGACCTGCGCGCCGCGCCATTTGAGCAGGTCCACGGCCTCCAGCACTTCAGTGATGTTCTTGATCCGCTCGGCCTTGGGGACGGAGTAGAGCTTGGCGTAGATGCTCAGGTTCTCTTCGACGGTAAGGTCGGGGTCGCTGGTGAGGGCCTGAGGGATGACGCCAATCATGCGGCGAACGGCGTCCGGATCTTTGGCAACATCATATCCGGAGACGATGGCGCGGCCGCTGGTGATGGGAACGAGGGTCGTCATCATGCGGATGAGCGTGCTCTTGCCCGCGCCGTTGGGACCGAGCAAGCCAAAGATTTCGCCGTCTGCGACGGAGAAGTTGACGTCCTTGACGGCTTCAAAGTCGCCATAACGCTTGACGATATGGGAGACTTCAATGGCCGGCGGCGCGTTTTGGACGAGTGTGCTCATTCTTTCACCAGCTTTTTCGCGGGAATATCTACCTCGGCGATCATGCCGGGAACGTATTTTTCGCCTTGATTTTCGATGAGCAGTTTGATCTGTACGGTCTCGATGTCGCGCTTGCGGCTGCCCACATCGCGCTGCGTCGCGAAGTCGGCCTGCGCGGCTTTGTTGATGACCTTGCCCTGAAGGGATGCGCCTGAGGGCATGGTGACTTTGAGCGAGTCGCCGAGCTGGACGGAGTCGGCTTGCGTCTCCGGCAGCGGGGCGTAGACCCAGGTTTGGGTCAGGTCCATGATGGTGACGATGGCTGCTCCGGCGGCAACAACCTCGCCCTGGCGGGCAACGCGGACGTTGACCCGACCGCTGACCGGGGCGAAGATCTGCGCGTAGCCAACCTGAACTTTGGCTTGTTCGGCGAGGGCGCGGGCGTTCTCGACTGCGTCGCGGGTGGAGTCCACGGTGCGGGCGGCGACGGCGGTCAGCAGTTCATGGGCGCGGGCCTGACGCAGCGAGGCTTCCGCGGCGGCTTCATTCTCGCGGGCGGCTTCGACGGCGGCTTTGCTGGCCTGGAGGCTGGTGACGGCGTCGTCCCTGGCCTGATCGCTCATGATTCCCTGCTGGGCCAGCGCGACGGTTCGGCTGGTGTCGGCCTGCTGGTGGTCGTAGTTGGCCTGAGCCTGGGCGAGTGCAGCTTTGGCGGCTTTGACCATAGCCTCGGCATTGACGGTAGCGCTGCCGGTTTCGCCGCTGTCCTGGTGCACGGTTTCCACGCTCTCGGCGAGCTTGCCTTGTTGGCTGGCGGTATTGGCCTCGGCGGCCTTGCGGGCGGCCTGCAGGTCGTCGCTCTCGATGATGGCGATCAACTGGCCGGCCTGCACCTGCTGGCCTTCGTCGACGGTGAGGGTCTGAATGCGTCCGGCGATCTTGCTGCTCACGACAACTTCGTTGGCGTCCACCGTGCCGATCAGTTGCAGATCGGCGGTGGGGCGCTCCGTGTAAAAGTACCAGATCAGCGAGCCGATAGTCAGCAGAGCCAGAATCAGAAAAACTCGGTTGCGAGCGTTCACGTGTACCTCACTTCTTTAAGGACGGTTCATGCGGGTTGTTTATTGCAAGTGGAAAAGAGCAGTGTTGCGGGTGGCTGTCGCCTTGGGGCATGGGCGTTCTGGCCAAAACGCGGGCAGCGACGCGGGCGCCGTGCTGGCGGTCGATGAAGATGGTCTGACCCAGGTACTCGACGGCGGCCTTGCGGCGATACTCCCGTTCGCGCGGCCCCAGCGGGTCAGTACCCATGGCCAGTTTGATGAGCGGCGCGGAGAGATAGTAAAGAAGATTGGCGCCCAGCGCGGCATAGCGCAGCTGTGCGGGATCTACGCGGACCAACTCGCCGGAGCTGATACCTTCTTCCAGCAAGCGATCGACCATGAGCCACAAGGGCCGGAAGAAATTCTCGGCCATCGACGCAATGCGGTTCTCCTCGCCTTGGTGAAGGCGAACCATCTCCTGCTGAATCATGCTGCTCAAAGCGGGGTGGGAGTGGGAGCGGTCGAAGTTTCCCAGCACGATCTGCACAAAGCGCTCGCCGGCCGAGGCGTTGGTCTCCAAGACGCTGACACTCTCCGCTCGTACGCAATTGATCACCTGCTCCAGCGCCGCCGCGTAGAGGTCATCCTTGCCCTTGAAGTAGTAGTAAAGGAGCGCCTTGTTGACGCCGGCTTCCTCGGCAATCTGCTCGGTACGCGCCCCGGCCAGTCCGTTTTCGCTGAAGGCACGGATGGCGGCGTCGAGGATGCGGGCACGGGTTTGGTCGGCGCGTTCGGCCTGGGTGCGAGTTGGAGTGACGGTTGTCATTTATTAACTAACTGGTTAGTAAGTTAACACAACGGTGAGCACAGCGCAACCCCAATCGTGGATTTTGGCGGGAAATTTATATGGTTCTTCCGCTCCGGCGCAGCGAGAATTGCTTCTTCAGAAGATGATTGATGGAGGCTCATGGTTCCCCATCTTTTTCGCAAAAGGTGCGAAAAGGATGAGACGCCCGCGGCTCAACAGTTCTTTGCGCGTCTGCGAGGCGTTTTCAGGCCGGTGGTGAGTTTGTTGTTGACTTCTCGTTTGACGCGGGCGGCAAGTGTCACTTGATGTTCCACAACAAAACTTCTGACCTGATTGGGGTGCTTCTTGGCGGCTTCGCGTAAAGCCCATGAGAGAGCCTTCACCACCATGTCATCCCTGTCCTCGACAAGCAAAGTACAGATTCGCGCCACGCGGATAAAGTCTTTTGCCTTCCCGCACCGGCTCAACGCAACGGTACTGACCAGCGCAGCACGCCTCCACCAGCGGTCCTGGCTGTGCGCCCATGCTTGGACGGTCCTATTGGAGATTATGCCCCGCGCCCACATCGGGCCTGAAAGGTACATGGCGAAACAATCTACGGTCGACCAATTATGAATTCCTTCGCCGAATTTCATCAGGTCGTCCGCGGTAAGGTGTTCAAAAGCAGGCCTGTGCTGGCTGATCATTTCATAGGAGAAGGCCCGCATGAGATCAGAGGGCCAGGTGAGCAGGTACAAGGCAAGTTGAACGACACTTTGCGGCGATGCATGTGCGATTCGACGGGAAATCTCCCGCCGGATAGCACGAAAGGAGACAGCATTTGGCACGGCCAACTGGCTTAACCGGGAGTGAATCTCCTCGGCAAGGCTGTCGATTTCAGGTCGTGGCTTCATTTCTATGCAGAGTATCGTAAATGGTCCGCCGCACAACTTCAATGGAAGATGGATATCTTCTCGGTTGAGAGATTGGAGAAATTTCAGGCGGAATTGTGGACCTTCGGGGCGAGGATGATTTGCAGTCTGATCTGGGCATAGAGGGTGCGGCTTCGGAAATAATTTCCATGCGAATTAGCTGATGCGGCATCGCGGAAAGCAAGGCCGGGTTTCAGCACGGCGCTCCGCGGCGCAAGGATACATACTTGACTTGAAATTTTTAGACTCAGACGAAGTAATTGATCTTGATGACGCCGTTCTCGCCGCGGCGGGCGGCGTTCTCTTCGTCCTCTGGTTCGCTGAAGGCGTCATCCTCAAAGCCGGAGGCCGCTTTGGAGTTGTGTGGGGTGTAAGTTTCGTCGGCGCTTCGAGAGGAGCGCTCAACTTCGTAGATATCCGTCAATCCGAGGTCGGTGACCTTGGAACGAACCATGGGGGCGAGGCGAACACTGGCAACCGGGGCGATCTCCATCTTCGTTTCTCCCTTCCTGGATGTCTCTGGCCCGTTCTAGAAGGCCATTTTTCCTCAGCTCTAATCTTCCTGATGATCCTCTGTCTGGATTCGGGACACTTACCCGGATAATCTTCCGCCCGAGTACCGCCCTTATAGCGGCATATCGGCAGGCGGACGGAGAAGTTTAGGGGCTTTGCAATGTTTTTCGTGTCCTATTTCGATACAGTTGATCCTGAAATGTTTCTTCGAGAGTTGTAGACTGTGAGCATGATGGATGAATTGCACTTTCGTCGCATGGCTGAGGCCACTCTCAACTCACTGATGCAACACCTGATTGTGCGCGAGGAAGAGGATGAAGCCGGTTTTGAAGTGGACGAGCAGAACGGCGTTCTCTACATTGGCTTCGAGGAACCGGCTGGCAAGTTTGTGATTACGCCCAATGCGCCGGTGCGGCAGATATGGATTTCGGCGCTCTCAACCAGCTTCAAGCTCGATTGGGATGAGACGGCCTCGGCGTTTATTCTGGAGCGCACAGGGGAACCTTTGAATTCGCTGGTGGACCGGCTGATTGAGGAGTATCTGGCCAGCTAAGTCTCGGCAATCGTTCAGTCCGCCGGAAGCATGGATCAGTTTGCATTCATGATTGGGCGTTTTTTGCCGATGCTTTATTCAGGCTGTTCCAGTCCTGATCGGGAGCGCTGGAAGAAATCCAGGACACGCGAAATAGGTATCCATATATGGGGATGAAGGCTGATCGTTCAGCGAACGAGATTCACAACAGGCGTGCGTTCGGATGGTACTGGATTCCGTTGCTCCTGCTTGCTTCTCAGCCGGCCGCCTCGCAGGTGAAGGATGCGTCGGGCCCACCCCGTATTCTGCGTTTGGTGCAGGAGATCGCCGGCATGACAAACGCGGAGGCCGCCAACGCCTACCCCGTCGAACTTGTTGGTGCGGTCACTTACTCCGATCCTGAGTGGGGCCTGCTTTTTATCAAGGACTCGACCGGCTCAACCTACATCAATGTTCACGGCACCAGCATACGGTACCCTTTGGGAACACGCGTGCGCATTGAGGGAACGACCGCGCCGGGAGATGTCGCGGCGGTTGTGGCTCATGCCAAGATCCGGGTTCTGGGCAGTGGCCCTGCTCCCGTTCCAGAACCCAATACGATGACTGAGCTGAACGCAGGAGGCGAGGATAGCCACTGGGTAATCACCGAAGGGGTGCTGCATCCCTGCCATGAGAGCTGGACGCGGGTGTGCTTCCGCATCTTCGATGGAAAAACCATTGGATGGGTGATCGTTCCCGAAGCGAACAGCCCTGCGGCGCAGAGTCTGTTGGGCTCCGCCGTTCAGATAAAAGGCGTGTGCGGCGTTCATCTGGACAAGGCAAACAAGCCGGTTGGAGCGCAGTTGTTTGTCAACAGCCTGAGTGACATTGTGCCGGAGAACCCGGTTCAAGCGGACCCGCTTTCTTCCTCTCTGATCCCCATTGGGAGTGTAACAGCGGGATACCTCAACCAGCGATTCATGCGCCCGGTTCATATTCGCGGCACATTAACCTGGGCTTCTCCGCAAGGATTATTCGTGCAAGACAGCACCGGTGCGGTTTTTGCGGAAACCGAAAAGCCGCTGGAGATTCGCACCGGAAAGACTGTCGATTTGATCGGGTTTCCCGGCTACGGCGAGTTTGGCCTGACGGTTTCGGATGCATTGGTGAGGCCGGTTGCGAGCGAGGCCTATGCGGTCAAGATCGCGCCTCTCAATTTATCCGCCGCGGAGATCATCAAGCGCTCCTTGAACGGCTGGCAGGTGCATCTGAAGGCCCGGCTGATCAGCCAGACCGCCAATGATACAGGAGTGGTCTACCAGCTCGAAGATGGGGATCAGCGTTTCACGGCGACTCTCTTGCAAAACGATGCGGCGCGGCAGGCTGTCGGTCTGGCGCGCAACTCGGAGCTTGAAGTGACCGGCGTCGCTGTGGTGCGCAAAGGAACTTCGGAGTGGCCTGATTCGCTGCTGGTGATGATTACCTCGCCCGCGGACATAGTTGTCCTGGGCGGAAATGGATGGCTGACGCTGCGCCGCGGCCTTTTCATTTTAGGAGCGATGATCGTAGCGGTAATCACCCCGCTGCTGTGGGTGAGGATGCTGCGGCGGACAGTGCGCAAGCAGACGGACATCATTCGCACGCGGCTGGAGAATGAACTGCAACTGGAGACCAAGCATCGGCGGCTTTTTGAGCGCAATCTGGCGGCGGTCTTCCTGTGGCGGCCGGACGGCGCCCTTGTCGATTGCAATATGGCTTTTGCGAAGATGCTGGGGTTTTCAAGCTGCGAAGAGCTGATTGGGCAGTCTTATTGGGATTTTGAAGTCGATTTCGAGCAGCGCGAGAAACTCTGCGCCGCACTGCGTCAGGAAGCTGTGAGCAATCAAGAGGCCAGCCTGCGCCGGCGCGATGGGGTGATGATTCATCTGCTGACGAATATCACGCCGGTGGAGACGCCCGAGGGCATGATCTACGAGACAACGGCCATAGATATAACCCAGTTGCGGCTGAATCAGGCCGAACTGCAAAAAGCCAAAGACGCGGCCGTACGCGATGCGCTCAATGATCCCCTTACCGGCCTCCCCAATCGCCGCCTACTCTCCGACAGGCTGACCTCCCACATGATCAAATCCAAGCAAGCGAGCAAGACGTTTGCCTTGCTCTACATCGATCTGGATGGCTTCAAGCTGGTCAATGACAGCCTGGGCCATTCCATCGGCGATGTGGTGCTGATTCAGTTGGCGCAACGGCTGCAAGCGCGGATACGGGAAGAGGATTTTCTGGCGCGGCTGGGCGGAGATGAGTTTGTGGTGATTCTTGACAAGCTGCACGCCAAGGAAGACGCGGCGCACGTTGCTGAAGACCTTCTGCTGGCGATCGCCAATCCCTTTTTTGTGGAGGGCCACGAGCTGGCCATTGGGGCAAGCATCGGCGTTTCGATCTTCCCGGAGTGCGCTGGCAGCGCCGAAGAATTGATCAAGGAAGCGGACAGCGCAATGTACATCGCCAAGCGCGAGGGGAAGAACCGGGTGATGAATTACACCCCGGAGATTGGTTCTGCGATTCATGAGCGCCTGACTCTTGAAAATCAGCTGCGCGGTGCCATCCAGCGCGAAGAAATCTTCCTGCACTTTCAGCCGGAGTTCGAACTGAGCAGCAACCGGCTGGTTCGCTTCGAGGCTCTGGCCCGTTGGACCCATCCGACCCTGGGAAAAATTCCGCCAGATAAGTTCATTCCGATTGCGGAAGACAGCGGAATGATTGTGGCGATCGGGGCGTTCGTGATGGAGATGGCCTGCGTCGAGGCGGTCCGGTGGCAGAGCATCATGCCCTACCCTGTTCAGATCGCCGTGAATGTCTCCACCATTCAATTTCGCCGGAAAGGCTTTGTGGAAGAAGTTGTCAGCATTTTGGAGCGCACCGGACTCAAGCCTGAACTGCTGCAATTGGAGCTGACCGAGTCGGTGATGATGAGCGGCGCTCATATGGCCAGCGACCTGATCAGCCGCTTCCGCAGCCTGGGCATCAGTCTGGCCATCGACGATTTTGGAACCGGTTATTCCAACCTGAGTTATCTGCCTTCAATGCGCTTTGATGCACTCAAGATCGATCGCTCCTTTGTGATGAATCTGGAGCAGGACCCCAAGAATGGGGCGATGATTCGCACGCTTGTGGCTTTGGCCCACAATGTTGGAATGCGCGTGATTGTCGAGGGCGTGGAGAAGCAGGAGCAGTTGGATCTGGTCCGCTCTTTGGGAGTGAATGAGGTGCAGGGATATCTGCTGGGGCGTCCGACGGCCGATCCCATCGATGACTTTCTTTGTAAGCAGCCGGAGTGCAGCCTGCCCGATGCTCTGGAAACTCTATTCGCGCTACCAGAGCAGCGCTCGCTGTGAATCAGGCCGGTTGAGGTTCGAACTCCCAGGTCCCAAAAGCGGGACCCGGGGCACCCGAAATTCGATTGGCTTATTGCAGCGAATAGATCGTCTTGAGTTCCTTTTGCACTACATTTTTGGGCAGCGGCGCATAGGAGAGACCCGCTGCTTCGCTTTCGCCGGCGGTAACGATCCAGTTCAGAAGGTCCTTGATGACTTTGCCTTTGGCCGGATCGGCGGACTTCAGCGGCACCAGCAGCCATGTGAAGCTGGAGATCGGGTAAGCATCCTTGCCAGGAGAGTTGACGATGGAGACGCGGTAATCGTCAGGGAACTGCTTGATGCCGGCGGCGGCCGCGGTGACGCCTTCGATGGAGGCTGTCACAAAGTTGCCGGCGGCGTTCTTGATGGAGCCGTAGCTGATCTTGTTCTGCAGCGCGTAAATCAGCTCGACGTAACCCAGGGAGCCGTTGAGCTGGCGCACATACCCGGCCACGCCCTCATTGCCTTTGCCCGCCACGCCGGTCGGCCAACTGGGCGATGCGCCCTTGCCCGGGCCGCTGGCCCACTCCGGGCTAACCTTGCTCAGGTAGTCGGTGAAGATATATGTGGTTCCGCTGCCGTCGGCGCGGTGTACAACGATGATCTTCAGGTTGGGCAAAGATACGCCCGGGTTGTCCTTGGCGATGCGCGCGTCGCTCCAATTGGTGATCTTGCCCAGATAAATGTCGGCCAGCACGTCGGGACTGAAGCGGAGGTTGCTGATGCCGGGGACGTTGAAGATGGGAACCACGGCGCCCAGCACGGTGGGGATGTGAATCAGCTTGGTCTTGGACGGGGCCAACTGCTCGTCAGTGGCTGGGGCGTCGGTGGCGCCGAAGTCCACCAGGCCGCCGACCATCTGGCGAATGCCGCCACCGGAGCCGATGGATTGGTAGTTGATCTCGACGCCGGGGTGCGCCGCGCTGTACTCGCTGAACCACTTGGAATAGATCGGATACGGGAAGGTTGCGCCCGCCCCAGTCAACTTCTGCGCCTGTGCCGCGCTAACGGCCACAGCCAGCAATCCAATGACAACCAACAATTTCTTCACAAAGCTCTCCCTTGCAGATAATCTGCTGCCTAGATTGTCTGCCCGCAATGTTACGGGAGTTTGAATAAAAATTAATTTTGTGACTTTGGCAGCTGCTCTCTTGCCCAAACTTCCTGATTATGTTCGAGTTGCCTCCTCTACTTTTGCGCCTTGTACTCACCTCTTGACAGGAATCTAAAAAAACGGCTAATTTAGGCTCTGTTGTCTATCTTCACCCCCCATGAGGTATGTCAACCATGAAATTCAGGTCCATTCTTGCGGCAGCTTGTGCGCTGCTGTTTGCCTTCCCCTCCATAGCCCAGGTTGCCGGCGCGCCGCCTTGTGTTACCGGCACGCTCGCCAGCTACATCGCACTTGGTGAAGGAGGATGCATGTTCGGCAGCGTCCTCTACCGCGACTTCAACTACATCGCCGCCTCCACCGCCGACGGCGCGGATCAGATCCTTGTGACTCCCGCCGTGCTTCCGTTCCAGAACGGCTTTCAGGGCCTTAATTTTTCGGCTCTGACGGCGACCATCTGGAGCGCGCCTGCCGGAGAATCCAAGCAGTCGAAGATCCTCTTCAACGCGGTCCCATTCCCGCCGAATGCAGCGGCCCTTCCAAACAGCGCTGTACTCACTCTTGACCTTGGCGGGGCGGATGTCTCTGGAATCATTGGCAGCGTAGACGTAAAGGAAGTAGCCAATGCGCCCATTGCAACCAATACGGCTGTACTCGATGTCTATGACAAATGCGAGGACGCATGCATGTTGAAACAGTTTGACAGTGTGTCCATCTCTCCTATCCGGGTGCTTCAATCCACCATCACCATCTCCCTTGATGGCGGTACAAATGGAGTGTCCCTCAGCAGGTTCGCGACCGATTACATGGTAGGCCCACAGCCAGAATAGTCGGGTTTGATACCGGTTCGGCTGACGCCCGCTCCAGTGCAGTCCTAGCAATGGAGCGGATGTCAGCCGTCTGTTGTGCAACTCAAGCGAATCAATGAGCCGTCCTTCCGCATTCCAACTCTACCCTGCATAAGCTTCTCTCGCGCTTACGCGATTGCCGGACGGCCTCGCGCTCCAGCTTCTGTCAGGCTATATACTTGCCTGTTGAAGCATTCCCTTGTTCTGGAGGTCCTGAATGATTTGCACCCCACGCATCTTTGCCGCCCTACTGACGGCAACACTCTTTCTTGCGCCCTCCTTGATCCGCGCGGAAGACGACAAGCCCGCCGACAAGGCTAGCGCAGACAAGGCCACCGCTGATAAGACCGCCGAGAAGGCTCCGCCGGCTGAGGTCAAGACACAGGGCGCGGTCGAGGTAGGCGGACAGAAGATCGCCTACACGGCCATTGCCGGGACGCTCACGGTGGGCGCAACCGACGCGCAGGACGCACAGCTTGGCCTGGATGGCAAGCCGCAGGCCGGTAGCCAGCTTGCCCTGAATGAACCCAAAGAACCCAAGGACGCGGCGCCAGTAGCGCGGATGTTTTACGTGGCCTATTTCAAAGGGGTCCCAGGCGACGGGTCTTCGTCGCTGGGGCAGAAAAAAGACGCCAAGGCCGAAGACCGGCCCTTGACCTTCTTCTTCAATGGCGGCCCTGGCAGCGCGTCCGTCTGGCTGCACATGGGTTCGCTTGGCCCCAAGCATGTGGTGACGACAGGCGACCAGCATCTGCCCGCCGCTCCCTACAAACTGGTGGACAACGCCTACTCGCTGCTGGATGCAAGCGATCTGGTCTTCATCGATATGCCCGGCACCGGCTTTGGGCGGCTGACCGGTAAGGATCCGGAGAAGGCCTTCTGGGGCGTGGATGAGGACGCCAACGCCTTCGCCCGTTTCATTCAGCGCTTTCTGGCCAAGTATAACCGTTACAATTCGCCCAAGTACATCTTTGGCGAGAGCTACGGCACCACGCGCTCGGCGGTGCTGGCCGACATCCTGGAAAACCGCATGAGCATCGATCTGAACGGTGTGATCCTGCTCTCGCAGATCTTCAACTTCACCACCGACATCGACGGCCCCAGCGGAAATCCCGGCGTGGATCTGCCTTACATTCTGGCGCTGCCCACTTATGCGGCGACGGCCTGGTACCACAAAAAGCTGCCGCAGCAGCCCGCTACGCTGGAAGCTTTTCTGAAAGATGTGGAGGAGTTCGCCATGGGGCCATACTCGCACGCGCTGGCGCTTGGTACGGACTTGAGCGCGGACGAGAAGCAGCAGGTGGCCGAAAAGCTGCACGCGTTTACAGGCCTGCCGGTCGCTTATCTGCTCAAGGCCAATCTGCGCGTCAATGGCGGCGAGTTCGAGAAAACGCTGCAGGACGACCTAGATTTGACCACCGGCCGCCTGGACACGCGCTTCAGCGGGCCGAACCTGAACTCTCTGAGCGAGTACGCGGAGTATGATCCGCAAAGCTCGGCGATCTCCTCGGCGTATGTTTCGCTCTTCAACGATTACGTCCGCCGTGAGCTGAAGTATGGCGAAGGCCAGACTTACCTGGATCATGCGCTCTTCGACGGCGCGCAGTGGGACTTCAAGCACAACGGCAACCCGATCAGCCTGAATGTGGCCAACGATCTGGCCGAAGCGCTCAAGATCAACCCGCGGCTGAAGGTCATGGTCAACGGCGGCTACTACGATCTGGCGACCCCGTTCTTTGCCGCGCAGTACGAGGAGAAGCACCTGCCGATTCCGCAATCACTGGCCAAGAACATCGAGTACGACTGGTATGAATCCGGCCACATGGTCTACGTCCGCGACGAGAGCCTGAAGCAGTTGCATGACCGCGTGGCGGCGTTTATCGCCAAGACGCAGGCCGAAGGCAAGTAGCGATCCGGCATTTATAAAGAGCTGATTGTGGTTCGTGGTTTCGGTACAGTTCTCCGTTCTCAGTTGTCAGTCCTCAGTTCGCATGGTTGAGGTTACGATCTTTGGATAGTGGCTAGAGATCAGAAAAGGCCTGCGGGTTGAGGTTCGTGGTCTTCCATCTCTGAAAATCAGTCAGGGGCACCCAATCATTTTGGGTTAGTCGGATCTGCGTAGTATCAGAGACATCAATGCCCCTGCTCCCTCCTGCAGAACAGACAACGGCAACCGAAATCGTACTGCTTACCGATAGGGCCGCATCGCGTCTATTCAATTGCGGAGACTCCCCTATCCCCGGAGCGGATTCGATGGCAGCGAACGTATTGATCTACCCCAACTTCCCGGTCCAGAACGCGGCGGGTTTGGCATGGCCGGCAGGCCGGAGGGTACAATCCACCTCAGGCATGGCTGCAACCAAGGCAACGAACGGAGACAAGAGCGCCGAGGAGCGGATGCAGGCGCGCGCCAGCGAAGCGGAGCTGATTCGCGAGGCGCAGTCGGGCTCGCGGGCGGCCTTTGACTCTCTGGTGCGCCAGTATGAGCAGCAGGTGCTCCGGCTGGCGCTGCACCTGACCGGCAGCGAGCACGACGCCGAGGATATTTATCAGGAAGCATTCCTGAAGGCCTACCGGTATCTGGGAAATTTCCGCTTTGAATGCTCTTTTTATACGTGGATTTACCGGATTGTGACCAATCTCTGCCTGGACCAGATGCGACGGCGGAAGACGCGGCGCGAGGGCAATGGCGTGCTGATCGACCACTCCGGCGAGGAGATTGATCTGCTGGCTTCGGTTTCCGATGACCGCTCGTTCTCGAACCCGGCCAAGGAGCTGGAGCGCAAGGCGCTGGGCGAGCGGATTCAATTGGCGCTGGAGAAGCTGACGCCGCGGGAGCGGATGGTCTTTGAGTTGAAGCATTACCAGGGGCTCCGGTTGCGGGTGATCGGAGAGATGTTGAGCACCACGGAAGAAACCGCCAAGAACACACTCTTCAGGGCTACGAAGAAGTTGAGAACCCAGTTGGCGGGGTTGCGGTAAAAGCGCCGGTGGCATTTCCTTCAATACATGGAGGGAGCCGGATCGTTAGGCGCGGGTGAGATTTTATGAGGCTGGAAGGACGTTGAGATGAATTGCCAAATTGCACAAGAGCGGATAGTGACGGCGGAATACGGTGAGTTGGCCGACGCGGAGGCGCGCGAAATGGAGCGCCATTTGGAGGGCTGCCCGGAGTGCCGCAAGGAGCAGGAACAACAGCGAGCGCTGAGGGTGCTGGCGGATGCGTATCCGGTGACCGAGCCGGATGCCAACCTGATTGCGCGTTCGCGACTGCGGCTGGAAGAGGCGCTGGATGCGTTGCCGCCTCGGCGCTGGTTTGAGCTGCTCAGCCAGCGGGTACTGCATGGATTTGCCAGCTTGCAGGCTGCGCCGGTGGCAGCTGGGCTGCTGTTGGCTCTGGGTGTGGGCGCGGGTTCGCTGGGCGGATTCCGGCTGGCGGAGAGTCGCGCGGCAACTGCCGCACCGGCGCATACTGCGCAGACGGTGCCTTCGCAGCCGGCTGCGCTGGACCGCATTCCCGCGGCGACGGAGATCGCTAGCATCTCCAGCATTGTGCGCCGGTCGGATAGCCACATGGTCGAGGTGAGCTACAACCAGATTGTTCCGCAGAAGACCACGGGGTCGCTGGATGATCCGGCGATTCGGCAGTTACTGATGCTAGCCAGCCGGAACTCATCGCCGGCCGGGGTGCGGGATGATTCTGTGGGGTTGATGGCGGACGAGTGCAAAGCGGGGCACGGCTGCAAGACGGCGGGGATTCGCGATGCGCTGCTGGTGGCGCTGCGTACCGACAAGAGCGATACAGTGCGTGAGAAGGCGCTGGAAGGTTTGAAGCCGTATGTGGCTGAGGATACGCGGGTGCGGAATGCCGTGCTGAAGGTGCTGCTGAACGACTACGACCCCAAGATTCGCACCGCGGCGATCAGCATTCTGGAGCCGGTGGAGGGCGACACCAGCGTGCGGCAGGTGCTGCACTCAGTGGCCGATTCCGATCGCAATCCGTATATAAGAACCGTTTCGAGGCAGGTTTTAGAGAACGAGCCGGAGATTCAGTAAACCACCAGCGGTGGGGCTAATCGTTGCTGAATGCTCGCATGGGGTTTAAGGTCTCCCACCCATTCCATTTTCAAAACCGCAGATCCTTGGACTGCGCTCCGAACGGAATGGAGGGAGTACGGAGGGTTTGGGCAGCACGGGAGAGTTTGCAATGAAGTGCTTTTTGAGGCCTTGCTGGAGCTTGGCAGTGATAGGATTTCTGGGTGCCTGCGGGGCAATGACGTCGCAGTCATCGGCGCAGGGACGGGGAATTGTTGGCCTGCTGGCAGGACAGGGCGCGATGATGCTAGGCAGCAGTTCGCAAGGCTATCTGGGCGTGGATCTGTCGGATGTGGATGCCGAGAAGGCACAGGCGCTCAAGCTCAGGGAGGTGCGAGGGGCGGTTATTACGCTGATCGATCACGACGCGCCGGCCGGGCAGATCGGTCTGAAGGTCAACGATGTGGTGATCAAGCTGAACGGGCAGGAGATCGAGGGGGCGGAGCAGTTGCGGCGGATGTTGCGGGAGATTCCGGCGGGGCGCAAGGTCAGCCTGGAGATCAGCCGCGACGGGAATGTGCAGACTCTTGCCGTGCAACTGGCCGACCGGCTTGTGATGGAGCACGATGTCTGGAACAAGCTGGGCAATGGCGGGGATCTCTTTGCGTCAGCGCCGGAGATGAGCTTTCTGGCTGACGGCGACGCGCCACAGACCGGAAGCGGCTTCCATCTGCCGTTTTTTGGCAGCAGCCTGAATGTGGGGGCTCTGGTGGAGCCGCTGACCGGGCAGATGGCCGAGTACCTGGGCGTGCAGGCTGGTCTAATGGTCAAAGAGGTGGCGCGCAAGAGCGAGGCCGCGGTGGCCGGGTTGCAGGCCTTCGATGTGATTCTCAAGGTTGGTCCGGCGAAGATCACCACGCTGAGCGAATGGGAGCGGGCGCTGCGCGCGAACCAGGGTAAGCCGGTGCAGGTGATCGTGCTGCGCGAGAAGAAGCAACTGACGCTGACCTTGCTGGTGGAATCCAAGCGCCATGGGATGCTGGAACTGCCGGACGGGGAGATTACCTTGTTGACCGGGAGTGGCCCTAAGAATTTTTACTGAGCGGCGTTGCCTTGACGGGGCAATCGTCATTGTCGTCCACAATGGCCACGCGGTAGACTAGCCAGCATGAAACGCATTGCCTTTGCTCTCGCACTATCTCTCTCAGTTGCGGCTGCCGCGCAGTCCTTCAGCGTCAGCTTTCCCAAAGAAGTAAATGCGCAGCAGCTCGACGGGAGGCTGCTGCTGTGCCTGTCCACTGATCCGAGCGACGATCCCTGCAATCAGATCGACGATTCCATGCGCTCGCAGATGGTCTTTGGGCTGACGGTGGATGGCTGGCAGCCGGGGCAAGCCATCGTGGTGGACGCCAGCGCCTGGGGCTATCCGGTGCGCAGCTTGAAGGATGTGCCGCCGGGTGAATACACCGTCCAGGCCGTGCTGAACAAGTACGAGACCTTTCACCGCTCGGACGGCAAGACGATCAAGCTGCACATGGATCAAGGCGAAGGGCAGCACTGGAATCTCTCTCCCGGCAATCTGACCTCGAAGCCGGTGAAGATGACCGTGAAGCCCGGCGGCTCGCCGCTGGCGATCTCACTCGACGATGTGATTCCGCCCATCCAGACGCCAGCCGACACCAAGTACGTGCGCCACATCCGCATTCAGAGCGCGCTGCTGACCAAATTCTGGGGGCGGCCAATGTTCTTGAACGCCATTGTGATGGTGCCTGAAGGATTTGACGAGCACCCGCAAGCGCGCTTCCCGCTGATGCTCTTTCATGACCACTTCGTCGCCGACTTCGGTAACTTTCGCACCACGCCGCCCGATCCCAACCTCAAGCCGGACTACAGCGAGCGCTTCCACCTTGCCGGCTACAACCGCATTCAGCAGGAAGAGGGGTACAAGTTCTATCAGCAGTGGATTGCGCCGGGATTTCCGCGCTTTCTGATCGTCAAGATTCAGCACGCGAATCCTTATTATGACGACTCCTACGCGGTGAATTCGGCCAACGTGGGGCCGTACGGCGATGCGATTGAGACGGAGTTGATTCCGGCGGTGGAGAAGCGCTTCCGCGCCATCGGCCAGGGGTGGGCGCGGTTCACCTATGGCGGTTCGACCGGCGGATGGGAGGCGCTGGCGGTGCAGGTCTTTTATCCCGATCATTACAACGGCGCATTTGCCGCCTGCCCAGACCCAGTGGACTTCCACGCCTATACGAACATCGATCTTTACAACGACAAGAACGCGTTTTATTTGGAAGGCGCGCACAAGCGCGAGGCACAGCCGGCGATGCGCGACTATCTGGGCCACACCTTCATCACCACCGAGGAGATCAACGGCTACGAGCTGGCGCTGGGCGATCATGGGCGCTCGGGCGAGCAGTTCGATATCTGGCAGGCGGTCTACGGGCCGGTGGGCGCGGACGGCTACCCGCAGCCGATCTTCGACAAGGTGACGGGCGAGATTGATCATAAGACTGCGGAGTACTGGCGGAAAAATTATGACTTGGAAGCGATTCTGGAGCGGGATTGGGCGCGGCTAGGACCGCAACTGGAGGGGAAGATTCACATCTATGTCGGCTCCGACGATACCTATTTCCTGAATGACGCGGTCTATCGCATGGAGGATTTCCTCAAGACGACGAAGAGTCCGGCGTATGGCGGCGAAGTGACTTACGGCCAGCGCGCCGAGCATTGCTGGAATGGCGATCCGACGCTGCCCAATGCCTACTCGCGGCTGCATTACAACACCATGTATCTGCCGAAGATTCTGGAGCAGATCAAGAAGACCGCGCCGTCGGGAGCGGATTTGACGAGCTGGCGGTACTAATTACGCTGAAGTGGTTCAACATCGGAAAGAATCTGGAATGCGATTGACGAAAAGATGGGAGTTGTTCGCGGTGCTCCTGCTGCTTGTTCTTCAGGCCGCGCAGGTTGTGTATATCGTTCATCGCGAGTCGCTGACTTGGGATGAAGACGATCATATGTTCGCCGGCTACATGATGTGGCATACCGGCGATTATGGACTGAATCCGGAACATCCGCCGCTGGTGAAGCTGCTGGCTACGCTGCCTCTGCTCGGTGAAAAGCTCTGGATTCCGCCGCTGCAAGGGCGCGAATTCAAATCCGAGGCTTACCTGGACGGACGCGACTGGCTGGCGCGCAACGACGGCGCGAGCCAGCGGCTGGTCTTCCGCATGAGGCTGGCCGCGGGGCTGCTGGCGCTCGGGCTTTCGCTGGTGATCTGGGTTGCCGCGCGGGAGTGGTTTGGCGCGCCCGCCGCGCTCATCGCGCTCACGCTGGCGGTCTTCGATCCGAATCTGCTGGCTCATTCCGCGCTGGTCACCACGGACATCGGCGTCTCGCTTTTCTTTCTGGCAAGTATTTATGGCTTCTATCGCTACGTGAAACGGCCCTCGCTGCTTCGACTGCTGCTGACCGGCCTTGCGGCTGGGCTGCTATTGGCCACCAAGCACTCCGGCATCCTGCTGGCGCCCATGCTGCTGATGCTGATTGGCGGGGAAATCATTGTTGCTCCCAAGGGAAGCAGAAAGCGTGTGGCGTTGCGGCTGAGCGGCGCCTTTGCCGCCATCGTCGTTATTGGCGTCACGGTTCTTTGGGCTTTTTACGGCTTCCGCTATGCAGCGCGTCCGGCTGGTCTCGTGCTGAGCACTTCGCTGGCCAACTATTCCGGGGGCTTGAGTCACTTCCAATCCACGGCGGTGATGGCCATTGCGCATCTGCATCTGCTGCCGGAGTCCTACCTGATGGGCCTGGTGGATGTGAAGCTGGTGGCGCAGTGGTGCCCCACGTTCATTCTCGGCAAGAATTACCCGCACGGAGTCTGGTGGTATTTTCCTGTGGTTATTGCCGTCAAGACCACGCTCGGCCTGCTCTTGCTGCTTGCGCTGACGGCCTTTGCCATCGCCTCCCGCCGGTTGCGCAAGGACCGCGAAGTAATCTATCTGTTGCTTCCCGGAGCGGTATATCTGGCCGTCTCCATGCTCTCCGGGTTAAACATCGGCGCACGCCACATTCTGCCGCTCTACGCGATAGCGACAATACTTGCCGGCGCTGGCATCACCGCTCTAGCCGCGCGCAGCCGCCGCTGGGCAATCATCGGCGCGGCGCTCGTCGCGGTCCACATCGCTTCCGCGCTCACCGTCTTTCCCAATGATATGGCCTATGCCAATGAGGCTTGGGGAGGCTCCACAAACACGTACAAGCTGCTCAGCGATTCGAACGAGGACTGGGGCCAGCAGCTTTACCAGGTCAAGGAGTGGCAGGACCGCCATCCCGGCGAGGAGTGCTGGTTCGCCTACTTCGCTTCTCCTGTCATCGACCCCTCGGTCTACGGGATCCGCTGCCACGTGCTGCCCAACGAGGATACCGGATGGCTGGGCGGAGCTGATCTGATTCCGCCAGTGATCAGCGGAGATGTAGTGCTCAGCGCCGGAGACCTGATGGGCAGCGAGATCAGCAACAGCCACTTGAATCCTTATACGGACTTCCAGACGCTGAAGCCTGACGAGATGATCGACGACAGTGTTCTGGTTTACCGCGGCACATTCCGCGTCAACCAAATCGCTGCCTACGGACGTGTGCAGCGTGCATGGGAATTGATGAGTGCGCGCAAGCCCGAAGCTGCTTTGGCGATGGTCCGCGAGGCCGCCGCGCTCAATCCGCAAGGACTCAAAGCCCAAAGAGCTTTGGGCGACATTGCCGTGCGGCTTGGCCATAAGGACGAGGCTCGCGTGGCATATTTGGCTGCTCTGGAAGTGGCACGGAGATATGAGCCGGAGGCCAGCGCGGGCATCATCGCCGATCTTGAAGCCAAGTTGAACAAGCTGTGAGGCTTGCCGGGCTTCTCGGGCTTAAGCGCATCGGGGAAATCGACCCTGCTAGAGAGCGGTGTTGAGGGAGTGATTTCCCATCCGTTGAGAAGAGCGCGAAAGAAGGGGCGCGGCAGGCAAGTCCAAAGGGCCGCGAAGACGCGTTTCAAGACCCGCTGGAAAATCAGTACATTATTTATTTTCTGTGACGTACCTGTCCTCTAACCGATGCAACAAGTACCTGTAATTTGGTACTTCACAGAGAGCCGAGTGCGGCCTGATGATTTATCTCGGCATCTCATGTGGCCATGCCCTCAGGTGGAAAATGTCTTTCTATATGCCTGAGGGCACCTTTTGGATTGCGCACAGCGCACTGTGAGTGAACCGCGAATAGAAGCTCCAAGCCTTCCGATCTCCCGCAGCACGTTTCATTGCTCGGAAAGAGGATTCGGAAGCGTAGACGATGAAATACAGGCCTATTGCGCCTTCCACTGGCGCAGGGTCGATCCGAGGCATTTATGAAAATGAAGTTCCCGGTTATTGTTTTTGTTATTCTCCTCTGCCCATTGTTTCTGTTGCTTGGGGGTTGCGGCTCCTCAAACGGTGGCGCCACCGCCAAAACTACTCCGGTCATCACCTGGAGCACGCCAGCTTCGGTCCTTGTGGGAACGGCGCTCAGCGCGACGCAGTTGGATGCAACGGCGAGTGTGGCGGGCACGTTTGTTTATTCACCGGCGGCAGGGACGGTCGAGTCCACGGCTGGACCCGTAACACTGACCGTCAACTTTACGCCCAATGATACAGCCGATTACAACACGGCGACAGCCAGCGTGACGCTGACCGTGACTGCGGCTACGAAAACCACTCCGGTCATCACCTGGAGCACGCCAGCTTCGATCTCGGCAGGAACGGCGCTCAGCGCGACGCAGTTGGATGCAACGTCGAGTGTGGCGGGCACGTTTGTATATACGCCAGCGGCCGGGACGGTCGAGTCCGTGGCAGGACCAGTAACGCTGAACGTGACCTTTACGCCCAGCGATACAACCGATTACAACACGGCGACAGCCAGTGTAACGCTGACCGTGACCCCGGCCATCAAAACCACGCCGGTGATTACCTGGAGCACGCCAGCTTCGATCACCGCTGGAACGGCGCTCAGTTCGACGCAGCTTGACGCAACGGCCAACGTGGTGGGCACGTTTGTTTATTCGCCGGCGGCCGGGACGGTCGAGTCCGCGGCAGGACCAGTCACGCTGAACGTGACCTTTACGCCCAATGATACGGTCGATTACAACACGGCGACAGCCAGTGTGACGCTGACCGTGACTGCGGTCGCCAAAACCACTCCGGTCATCACCTGGAGCACGCCAGCTTCAGTCTCAGCAGGAACGGCGCTCAGCGCAACGCAGTTGGATGCATCGGCCAACGTGGCGGGGACGTTTATTTATTCACCAGCGGCCGGGACGGTCGAGTCCGCGGCAGGACCAGTCACGCTGAACGTGACCTTTACGCCCAATGATACGGTCGATTACAACACGGCGACAGCCAGTGTGACGCTGACCGTGACTGCGGTCGCCAAAACCACTCCGGTCATCACCTGGAGCACGCCAGCTTCAGTCTCAGCAGGAACGGCGCTCAGCGCGACGCAGTTGGATGCAACGGCCAACGTGGCGGGGACGTTTATTTATTCACCAGCGGCCGGGACGGTCGAGTCCGCGGCTGGAAATGTCACGCTGAACGTGACCTTTACGCCCAATGATACGGTCGATTACACCACGGCGACAGCCAGTGTGACGCTGACCGTGACTGCGGTCGCCAAAACCACGCCGGTCATTACCTGGAGCACGCCGGCTTCGATCTCGGCAGGAACGGCGCTCAGCGCGACGCAGTTGGATGCAACGGCCAACTTGGCGGGGACGTTTATTTATTCACCAGCGGCCGGGACGGTCGAGTCCACGGCTGGAAATGTCACGCTGAACGTGACCTTTACGCCCAATGATACGGCCGATTACACCACGGCGACAGCCAGCGTGACGCTGAGTGTGGTTTCCGCAGGTCAGCCGAACTACGCATGGGGCAACGTGAAGATTGTCGCCGGAGGCTTCGTTTCCGGACTCTACTTCCACCCCACCACGCAGAACCTGATGTATGCGCGCACGGACATGGGCGGTGCGTATCGCTGGGGACCGAACGATACGCAGTGGGTTCCGCTGACGGACTGGATCAGCCCGACAAATTGGTCGTACGGGGGGACAGAGGCTATCGGGTTGGACCCCACCGATTCCAATCGTCTTTATTTAGCAGTAGGCGAATACGCAGCGGAAAACTGGGATGGAGACGGAGCCATGTTGGTCTCCGACGATCAGGGAGCTACTTTCGCCACGGTTTCCCTGCCCTTCAAGAACGGCTCGAACGACAACGGGCGCAACGCCGGCGAGCGCATTGCGGTAGACCCCAACCTGCCAGCCACGGTCTACTTCGGCACGCGTCTGGCGGGGTTGCAAATCTCGACCAATCACGGCGCGTCCTGGACCAAGGTGACGGGATTGCCGGTGACTGCAACGGCCAACGGCAGCGGCGTCGTCTCGGTTGTGCCGATCCAATCCAGTGGATCGAGCGGGACGGCGACGCCGGTTGTCTATGTAGCAGTCGCTGGAACCGGAGTTACGACCAAAGGCGTCACCGATCCGGTGGGGCTGTATGTGACCACTGCGGGCGGCAGCGCTACCAGCACGTGGACGCCGGTTACCGGGCAGCCTTCGTTTGCAACGGCCGCCGATCCGATGGCTCCGCTTCATGCGATTCTCGGACCCAACGGCAACATTTATGTGCTGTATGGGGACGGGGCCGGACCCAACGGCATCAGCACCGGCCAGCTGTGGGAGTTCACTCCGGGCGCACTCTGGACATCGGGAACCTGGCGGCAGATCACGGTTCCTCCGAACCCTACCGGCAACAGCAATGGAGACGGCTTTGGAGGCATTGCGGCCGATCCCAGCCACGCAGGCGTCTTGCTGCTGTCGACGATCGACCAGTGGTGGCCCGGCGACACCGTTTATCGCTCCGTCAACGACGGCACGACTTGGACGGATGTCTCGCGCACGGGCGGCATACATAACGGAATCCTCTCGCCTTACCTGGCCTTTGGAGGCAACGTCTCCAACATCGGCAGCGGCAACTGGGTGGGCAGCATCGTCATCGATCCATTCAATTCGGATCACACGATGTACGGTACCGGCGCAACAATCTGGGAGACGACCGACTTGACCGGTGCCGACTCCGGCAAGAAGGTCGATTGGGCCGTGGGCGCCAATGGAGTGGAAGAGGCTTCTTTGGGCATGGCGATTGCACCGCCCTCGGGCAATACCATTCTGCTCAGCGGCATGGGAGACATCTACGGCTTCGCCCATACCGATCTGACCAAGTCGCCGACGCAGGGAATGTATTCGAATCCGCGCTATTACCCGTCAGATATGGACTTCGAGCAGAACACACCCATGACCGTAGTGCGCGCGACGGCGGGTAACGCGGCCAATGGAGGAACGGCGGCCAGCAATACTCCTTGGGGCACAATCTCGACCGATGGTGGACTGACTTGGATAGGCTTTGCCGGAAGTCCGACTTGGACTGATACAACCAAAGGGTCAGCCTCTGGCGGCGGCAGCATCGCCATTGCCCCGGATGGCTCGTCCATGGTTTGGACCCCGGTGAACACGGCTTCCGCCTGGTACTCCACTAATAACGGAGCAACCTGGTCGGCGGCAACCGGCTTACCGGCGAGTTCTTATATTGCTTCGTCGTACACAACCGTTCTCACGCAGGTGGTGAGCGACCGCGTCACGCCTGGCGTCTTCTATGGCTTTGCCGGAGGCACGCTTTATATCAGCACAAATCAGGGCAAAACATGGACCTCGGCGCAAACCGGCCTTCCCACCAATTGCAGCTCGCAGACCGGATGCCTGGTCATCCTGCCTGACGCGCAGGGCGATCTCTGGATGGCCTCGGGGAGCGGCCTCTATCACAACACCGGCACAGCCACGGCTCCCAATCTGACACCGCTCAGCGGAGTGGGCAGTGCAAACTATCTGAGCTTTGGCAAGGCCGCCGCAGGCTCCAGCTACCTGACTCTTTATATGTATGGGGTCGCCGATTCCAGCAATACAACCGAACTCTTCCGCTCGACGGACAATGGCGCCACATGGACGCAGATCAACGACGCAGCCCACCAATGGGGCGGCGGAGTGGACTGCGTCACCGGTGACATGCGTACCTTCGGAACGGTTTACGTGGGCACCAACGGGCGCGGCATTATCTGGGGGACCAGCACCAACTAAAGCGCCTGTGACAGACGGCTGCTTGAAAGGGTTCGGCTTTGGCCGGGCCCTTTCCTATTTGATCTGGCATAAAGCGATGGAGAACAAAACTCTGTCATCCTGAGCGAAGCGCAGCGTAGCCGAGGGATCTGCGGTAGTTTCTTCAGATGCTTATTCGCAACGCAATGGCGTTGGATCACGAGGCTTCAGACGCCTGGCTTTTCCGGTTCGCAGTCCATGCGCTTGGTGTAGATAAGCGCTGGACGACCTTCGGGGTAATAGTTCTCGCGGCGGCCCTCGCAGCGGTAGCCTTGCGTTTCGTAGAGGTGGATGGCGGCGGCGTTGGCAGCCTCGACGTGCAGACCGATCAGTGTCGCTCCGGCAGCGCGAGCGGAGGCTTCAATACGGAGGAGCAGCTCGCGGCCCACGCCGCCGCGGCGCGCATCGGGAGCCACTTCGAGGGTCTGAATATAGGCGGAAATTCCAGACTTTCTTTGCGCCCAGACGACGATGGCGAAGCCGGTCAGGCGCTCATTCTCTTCCGCAATCCAGGTAGCAGCCTGGTCGCGGCTGACCAGGCTGCGCAGATACCGGCGGCTGAAGCGATCCGGCGGCTCAAAGCATCGTTCTTCCAACGCGTAGAGCTGCGGGAAGTCATCGGGCTGGTAGAGGCGGTAGAACACAGTCCAACTTTAATGGAAGCGGAAAGCAAAGAGACATTCCTGGTGAGGAATCGCTCTGAATCCCAGGTCCCAAGAGCGGGACCTGGGGCACCCAATTTTATTGGGACGACAAAATTAGACCTTGGCTTCCAGGTCGGAGATCACGTCGAAGAAGCGCTGATCCAGGCGGCGGTTGTGGGCGATGGCTTCCTTGATGGTGATGTCGGTGACATCCAGGCCATTGAGGACGGCGATGCGGCCCCACTTCTTGTCGTGCACCATGTCGATGGCGTGCAGGCCGTAGCGCTGACCGAGGATGCGGTCATAGGCTGTGGGAACGCCGCCGCGCTGGGTGTGGCCCAGGTTGACGGAGCGGGTCTCGAAGCCGGTCTTCTTCTCGATCAGGCTGGCCAGCTTCTCGCCGATGCCGGAGAGGCGGGCGTGGCCAAAGGAGTCAAGCTGCGCGTCGGGGTTGATGACCTGGCCGACTTCGGGCAGATGGCAGCCCTCGGCGACGACCACGATGCCGTAGTGCTTGCCGTGGTCGTAGTTGTGCTTGAGCAGAGCGGCGACGTGGTCGATGTCGATGTCCTTCTCAGGCACCAGCGTCACGTCGGCGCCGCCAGCCGTGCCGGCAGCGTAAGCGATCCAGCCGGCATCGCGGCCCATCACTTCAATCACGATCACGCGGTTGTGCGAGTCGGCGGTGGTGCGAATGCGGTCCACGGCCTCGGTGGCGATGGCCACGGCGGTGTCAAAGCCAAAGGTCTGATCGGTGCCGCTGATGTCATTGTCAATGGTCTTGGGCACGCCGACAGAAGGCACGCCGTTCTCGCTGAGGAAAAGCGTGACGGACTGCGTGTCGTCGCCTCCCAGGGCGATCAGCGCGTTGATCTTGTTGGCCTTGAGAACTTCCTGGACCTTCTCGATGCCGCCGGGAATCTTCTTTACGTTGGTGCGCGAGGAGTGCAGGATGGTGCCGCCTTTGAGCTGGATGCCGTCCACGGCCTCCAGGGTCAGCGGGATGAAGTTGTTCTCCAGCACGCCCTTCCAGCCGTTGAGGAAGCCGATGAACTCATCGCCATAGTGGTTGATGCCCTTGCGCACAGCCGCGTAGATCACCGCATTCAATCCGGGGCAGTCGCCGCCGCCGGTCAACAAAGCAACTCGCATCGTATGAATCTCCTGATTGATTTTTTGCGCGGCCACCCCAAAATTGGGCGATTGGCCGAGCCGGGAATGAATCCCTAGATTGTGCGGCGAAAAAGCGCATTCGACGCCTTACTCAGTTTACTCCGCCGCGATGACGATAGATCGTGAGCGCGGTCACGCACGCTGTCCGGGATGGGAAAGCCGATTCCCATGTCCGAAAGTCCGGATCTGGGGCGCCCAATCTTGGTGGTAGATCGAGATGGGGCCACGCCCGCTTTCTTCCTTTCGATTACCTGCTAGCCGCCGTTATGGACGGCTCTCCCCCGCACCCGCACCTTATAATGAAGAATGGCCTTCGGTGTTCTGAGCCTCACTGAGGAGGCGGGGTCGGCCAACTTTTCATCCGGTGCTTCCCTTTGAATGATGCCATCATTATCCGCGGCGCGCGGACCCACAACCTGAAGAACATCTCTTGCGAGATCCCGCACGGCAAGCTGACGGTGGTCAGCGGCGTCTCTGGGTCGGGCAAAAGTTCGCTGGCCTTTGACACCATCTACGCCGAGGGGCAGCGGCGGTACGTCGAATCGCTCTCGGCCTATGCGCGGCAGTTTCTGGAGCGCATCGAGAAGCCAGACGTGGACCTGATCGACGGGCTGGCTCCGGCCATTGCCATCAAGCAGAAGAACTCGACCCGCAATCCGCGCTCGACCGTCGCGACGGCCACCGAAGTTTACGACTACCTGCGCCTGCTCTATGCACGCTGCGGCACTGTGCATTGCGTCCATTGCGACGGACTGGTGAAGCGCGACTCGATGGATGAAGTCGCTGAAGGCATTCTGGCCCTGGGAGACGGGATGCGCCTGAATGCACTCTTTCCGGTGCGCCACGCCGAGGTTGCGCCGCAGGCCGAAGCCAAGCCCGTTCGCCGCATTCTGAAGACAGCCGCCAAAGCCGCCGCCAAGCCGGCCCCTGAATCTCCGTTGACCGAAGCCCTCAAGGCCCGACTCGTCGAGTTGCGCGCCTCCGGCTTCAATCGTCTTTATCAGCAGGGGAGCATCTTCGAGTTCTCCACCCCCGAATCGCTGCTCGATCTGGACTTTACGCTGCCCGTCTTTGTCCTTTTGGACCGCATTGTGGTGAATCCGGAGAACCGATCGCGCATTGTCGATGCCGCGGAGATCGCCTATCGCGAGTCGGGCGAGGTAATCTTTGAGGAAGTTCCGCGAGACGAGGCGGCAGACCGCCCCCGTCATCGCTTCTCCGCCGCCTTCGAGTGCAAAAGCTGCCACCAGCCGGGCCGCGAACCGGAGCCGCGCCTCTTCAGCTTCAACAATCCCTTCGGCGCATGCCCGCGCTGCCAGGGCTTTGGCAACACCATGGACTTCGACCTGAAGCTGGTGATTCCGGACCCATCGCTGACTCTGGCCGAGGGCGCAATTGATCCCTGGAATCGCCCCAAATATCGTCCCTGGTACACGGAATTCCGTCGCCACGCTGTCGAGTTGGGCGTCCCGCTGGACGTGCCATGGCGCGAGCTGCCGGATGCTGTCCGTGAGATAATTCTGCGCGGAAAAGGAACATTCGCCGGTATTTATGGCTTTTTTACGCAGATGGAGCGCAAGAAATACAAGCTGCATGTGCGGGTAATGCTCAGCAAATATCGCGGCTATGCCGAGTGCCCTGACTGCCGCGGGCAGCGTCTGCGGGCCGAAGCGCGCAGCGTGCGCGTGAATGGCCTGAATATATGCCAGGCGACGGCGCTCACCATCGCGCAGGCCAAGGAGTTCTTCCTCGCGCTTCACCTTTCGCCAATGCACGAGGAGATTGCCGGGCCCATTCTCCACGAAGTCCGCCAGCGGCTCAATTTCCTTGACGCCGTAGGCTTGGAATACCTGACCCTGGACCGGCTGGCCTCATCGCTCAGCGGCGGAGAGGCGCAGCGCATCCAACTAGCCACCTCGCTCGGCTCGCGGCTGGTGGGTGCGCTGTACGTTCTGGACGAGCCTTCCATCGGGTTGCACACCCGCGACACGACGCGGCTGATTCACATCCTGGAAGAGCTGCGCGATCTGGGCAACACAATTCTGGTCGTCGAGCACGACGCCGACATTCTGCGCGCCGCCGATCATCTGCTCGATCTTGGCCCCGGAGCGGGCGAACTGGGCGGCAAGCTGCTGGCGGAGGGCGTTCTGGCGGAGATCGAGGCCAATCCTGCGTCGCTCACTGGCCGCTATCTCTCCGGCCAGCTCTCGATTCCCGTCCCCGCTCGCCGCCGACCGCCGGGCAAGGAGCGGCTCGTGCTGCGCGGCGCCACGGCCAACAATCTGCACGGGCTGGACGTGGAGATTCCCCTCGGAATGCTGGTGGCCATCACCGGCGTCTCCGGCTCGGGCAAATCCTCGCTCGTCCATCAGGTGCTCTATCGCGCCGTGGCCCGCGCGCTGGGCCAGAGCGATGGCTCGGACCCCTCCGGCGTCTTCAAATCGCTCACCGGCGTCGAGCGCATCAACGACGTGGTGCTGGTGGATCAGACGCCCATCGGCCGCACCCCGCGCTCCAATCCCATTACGTACATCAAGGGCTTCGACCTGGTCCGCGAGCTTTTTGCCCAGCAGCCGGAGGCCAAGCGCCTCTCGCTTACCCCCGGCCACTTCTCCTTCAACGTCCCCGGCGGGCGCTGCAACACCTGCGAGGGCGATGGCACGGTGACGGTCGAGATGCAGTTCCTGGCCGACGTTGAGTTGCCCTGCGAGGATTGCAACGGCACCCGCTACCAGGCCAAAATCCTCAACGTCGAATACAAAGGCAAGAACATCCACGAAGTGCTGCAGATGACGGTGAAAGAGGCGCTGCGCTTCTTCGCCGGCCAGGCGCGGCTGCTCGACAAGCTCGCCGTGCTGGACGAGATTGGCCTCGGCTACCTGCGGCTGGGCCAATCAGCCACTACGCTCTCCGGCGGCGAGGCGCAGCGCGTCAAGCTCGCCGCGCATCTGGCCCAGGTCCGCGCCGCCAACGCCGTCGCAAGGCCCTCGCAGGCCAGCCGCGTGCTGTACATCCTGGACGAGCCGACCACCGGCCTGCACTTCGACGATGTCTCCAAGTTGCTCACCGCCTTCCGCAAGCTGATCGACGGCGGGGGCTCGCTGATCGTCATCGAACACAATTTGGATGTCATCAAATCCGCCGATTGGGTGATCGATTTAGGCCCGGAGGGCGGCGAGGCCGGCGGCAGGATCGTCGCCGAAGGCACGCCGGAAGAGATTGCGGCCAATCTGCACTCCCATACTGGCAAGTGGCTGGCACGGGTGCTGTAGGGGCTTGACAGATGTGCGATGATTTTTCTGACGCATCCTCGCAGCGATTTCCAGAAAATGGAATAAAAAACCGCCGGGAGTGGAAATGAGGCGGCCTTTCGTGTTAGCGTGCAATTCTTGCGGATGATTTTTCCCGAAGGGGGAAATCAGGCCGTGTGCGGATGGGAATTGCCCCCTCCGCACAAGCGGAAAACGGCTGAGGAAAGAGTTCATCAGGCCGGACAGTATAGAGTGTGAATGGAATCAAGGATGGAAATGAACAGATCACTGGTCATCGTCGAATCGCCCGCCAAGGCCAAGACGATTGAGAAATATCTTGGCAAAGGCTTCGAGGTTCTGGCCTCGGTGGGTCACATCATGGACCTGCCCAAAAATGAAATTGGCGTGGAGTTGGAGAATCGAACCTTCGAGCCGACTTTGATTGTCTCGCCCGGCAAAGAGAAGGTTGTGGCGGCGCTGAAGCGTGCCGCGGCCAAAGCGGATGAGATCTTTCTGGCGCCTGACCCTGACCGCGAAGGCGAGGCGATTGCCTATCATTTGGCGCTGCAATTGGGCACTTCGGCCAAGGAAAGAAAAAAGATTCGCCGCGTCACCTTCAACGAGATCACCAAGAAAGCCGTGCAAGAGGCCTTCAAGCACGCCCGCGACCTCGACCAGAATCTGGTTGACTCGCAGCAGACCCGCCGCGTCTTGGACCGCCTGGTGGGCTATCAGATCTCTCCGCTGCTCTGGGAGAAGGTGCGTCGCGGCCTCTCGGCGGGCCGCGTGCAGACCGTGGCCGTGCGCCTGATTGTCGAGCGTGAGCGCGAGATTGGGGCCTTCGGGCCGGTGGAGTATTGGACGCTGGATGCCGTGGTGCATCCGGAGAAGCAGGCTGAAACCAAACTCAAGGCGCGCTTTGTGGGCATCAATGGCGAGCCGGCGCGCGTGCCGAATGGCGTGGACAAGGACGGCAAGGAGCAGTTCCTCGCCAATGCGCTGCCCGACAAAAAGTCGATGGACGCAGTGGTTGCGGCGCTGGAAAAGGCGCAGTGGTCGCTGGTCTCCGTGCAGTCCACCGAGAAGCAGAGGCGGCCCTTCGCGCCTTTCATCACCAGCCAGTTGCAGCGCGACGCGGCCAGCAAGCTGGGCTTCAATGTGCGCCGCACCATGGGCGTGGCGCAGCGGCTCTATGAGGGCGTGGACGTGGGCCCCGAGGGCACCGTCGGCCTCATCACCTATATGAGAACCGATTCGCCGCGCGTGGCGCCGGAGGCGATCATCGGGGCGCGGGAGTGGATCGGCAAGCATCTGGGCGCAAAATATCTGCCCGCCTCGCCCAATCAATACAAGGGCAAGAAGGCTGCGCAGGACGCGCATGAAGCCATCCGTCCCACCGATGTGGCGCGCACGCCGGAGTCGATTGCGCGCTTCCTGACCGAAGAGCAACTGAAGCTCTATCGGCTGATCTGGCAGCGCTTTGTAGCTTCGCAGATGACCCCGGCTATCTTTGATGTGACAACGGCGAAGATTGCCGCCGTCAGCGCGAAGACTGGCAAAACCTATGATTTCCGGCTCTCCGGTTCAGTGGTGCGCTTTGATGGATTCCTCAAGGTTTACGAGGTTGCCGACAAGGATGATGAGGACGAGGAAGCCAACAAGCTGCCCAATCTGGATCACGTGAAGAAGCTGGAGTTGGATGAGCTGCAGAACGAGCAGCACTTTACCACGCCGCCTCCGCGTTACAACGAAGCTTCGCTGGTGAAGGTGCTCGAAGAGCGCGGCATCGGGCGGCCCTCGACCTATGCGTCGATTATCAATACCATCCAGGACCGCGAGTATGTAACTAAGATCAGCGGACGCTTTTATCCCACCGAGATAGGAATGGTGGTCTGCGATTTATTGGTCAAAAACTTCCCGTATATCTTCGACATAGCCTATACGGCCAGGCTGGAAGAAGAGCTGGACGAGATCGAAGAGGGCAATGAGAAGTGGACCGTCCTGATGAACGGCTTCTACGACCACTTTGTCGAGGAACTGAAGGACGCCGGAACCTCGATGGAAGACATCAAGCGCATGGAGCACAAGACGGACGAGAAATGCGACTTGTGCGGAGCGCCGCTGCTTTTGAAATGGGGTAAGTTCGGCAGCTTCTTTGCCTGTTCCGCCTATAACAAAAAGGATAAGTCGAGCTGCACCTTCACCAAGGAAAACACCGCGGGCAAGCCGGATATGAATACGCCTGAGGGCCAGGAGGTCGGCGAGCAGGAGGAGTATTGCGATAACTGCGGGCGCGTGATGGTGCTCAGGCGCGGGCCTTTCGGAATGTTCATGTCCTGCCCAGGATTCAACGAAGATCCGCCTTGCAAGACCTTCCGCAAGCTAAGTTCAAAGCAGCAGCAGAAGGTAGCCGCTCCGCAGCCGACGGGCGAAGCCTGCCCGCAGTGCGGTAAGCCGCTGGTGCTGCGCCAGGGGAGTTATGGGGAGTTTGTTAGTTGCTCCGGTTATCCCAAGTGCAAATACGTGAAGCAGAATATCATCGAAGGATTGAAGTGCCCCAAGTGCGGCGTAGGCGATCTGGCCGAGCGCAAGGCGCGCCGGGGCAATATCTTCTGGGGGTGCACCAATTATCCGAAGTGCGACTTTACCTCGAATTTGAAGCCGGTGGCGAAAAAGTGCCCAAAGTGCGGTAGTAGTTACTTGGTTGAAAAGACGCTGCGCTCAGGGATCTTCCTCGAATGCCCCAATAAAAAGAAGGCGGCCGAGGAAGAGGTTGAGCCCAAAAAGAAATCCGCCAAGGGCGCAGCTGTAGCTGAGCCGAGCGGCACCTGTACCTACTCCAAGCGCATCGGCGACGCGCCCCCGCTGCCCACAGCTGAAACGCATGGGCCAGTGGTGGAAAAAGCAGCCGCCAAACCTGCTGCAAAGAAAGCCGCCAAGAAAGCCGCGAAGAAGAAAGGTAGGAAGGTATTACAGCCGGCGTAGCAACCTATGGTCAAAGCATGGTTTTGAAAGCACAGGACTTTACAGGCTGCGGAAAATCTCGGTTATAGGTGTGTTTTGTAACAGGGCACGACTTTAGTCGTGCCGCAGAACACTGAAAACAGACGTTGGGCTTTAGCCCCTGCGGAATCTTTTTCGGCGCACTGCATTGTTACCAAATCTGGTAGAAGGATGATCGATCACCATGACGGAGAAACAGGAGAAATCGAAATTTGCGCTTCCTTATTTTGTGGATTGGTTTCCATATGTAGTTCCACTCACCCCACTTCTATTGTTGGAATGGAAGATTATTGATCAAGCCTATCATCCCACAGCCGTACCTTTCGCTACAGGATCAAAGCATCTATTAGCTACTCTTGCCATACCATTATCGATTCTAATTATAACCTGGATTGAGTATCAGATTATCAAGTCTGATTTAATAAAATTGAGCAATGGACCTTTTGTTCTTCGAAGAATCAGGAAAGGGTTGCTGTCGATATTATATGTAACATTTTTTGCTCTTTTATTCCTGTTGGATTTTCACTGAGAATACAGCGACATCATATTGCGGTATCTAATAGGAAATTGGATTGATCATTGTTCGCACCATGATCGCAGAAAAGCGCGAGGATTTGGTTTTGTTTGTACATGATCCGGAACGCTGGGCAAAGATCAAGGAGGAGACCCAATGAGTGCAATAACGATTGACGTGATGTCGGTTCAGGAAATCTTCGATGCCGTCGATAGCAGCTCTGGCCGAAGTCTCCCACCGTCTGGCCTCCGGCGAGTTGGATGGATCGGGCCGCTATTACACCGTGAGGAACTGACGGCGGGCGCGGCCACGGGCGAAAAGCCAACTCCCACCAAGCCGCTCAAGGCCATCGCCGCTTGATCATCTTTAAGTTCTGGCGATTTTGCAGATTATTTCCGGCATCTTGGTATTCTGAACTTTGCTCGGCTCTCTTCTGGATCGGCTGATTGGGAATGGGGCGAAAAGGTGCCCCCCCCCCGGGGGGTCGTTCCTCTTCTCTTCGCTTTTCCTTAAGGTTTTAGAATGCAGGCTGAGTTGTTTTCCTTTCAATGAATTGCTCTGCCCGCTTGATTCTTCTTCAACACAGTGTTGGCTGCATCCGTTACTATGAGGGAGCGGAGAGACTCACCATGGAACGAATGCTTGCGACACCGGCCGATGCGGAAATCATTCTCAGGCTGTATGAACTGCGCACGGAAGCGGAGATGCGCAGGGCGCGCGCGTGGATCACAGGCGAGTTCTGGCCGGTGACGGCCGAGGATTTCTTTGCCGTGGCCAATAACCCTGCCGACCCGCACAACGCGTGGCTGCGCCAGGTGCTCAGCTACTGGGAGATGGCGGCGGCGATGGTGCTGCATGGGGCGGTTTCGGCGGAGCTGTTTGTCGATTGCAACGGCGAAGGATTCTTTCTTCTGGCCAAGTTTGCGCCGATTCTGGAAGAGATTCGCGAAAAGAATCCTGGATTCCTGATGAAGACTTCGGAGTTGATCAACCGGTTTTCCGCCGCGGCGCATCGTTTCGAGGTTGCGTTGAAGGGTGTGGAAGCGCGGTTGAACAGGCAATCGGATCGTTCATAAGCCTGCTTCACACTCCTCGCCCTGAAATATCTATTGCCGAATCCGGGGTGCAAGTGCATGATGGTAGCAGTACGAGAATCCCATTCCCCTGGAGGTTTTCCATGAAGCGAGTTCTTTCCCTATTGGTGGCCGCTCTGATCTTGGCCGCGCCGTCGGCCGGTGCCACCGACTCGTCCAAGATCAAAGGCTGGATCTCCGACTCGATGTGCGGCGCCAAGCACGCCGGCTCGGGCGCGGCCTGCGTGAAAAAGTGCATCCAGGGAGGCATGACGCCGGTCTTTGTGGACGAGGCCAAAAAGTCGGTATGGACGATCGACAATCCAGACGCTGTGAAAGACTTCTATGGCGACCATGTGACCGTGACGGCAACCGCCGATGAAGAGAAGAAGAGCGTTCACATCGATGCGATTGCCGAACTGAAGTAAAGATTTCCGGACCCTTCGAAGCGCACTCTGCTCGCCATGGGGAAGAAACTCTGCGAATCTCCTATCCATTGCTCTGATTTTACTTGGAGTTGTGCCGATAGAGAAAACGGGAGTTGACAGGTAGAGCCATGGCGCGAGCAGTGTGGAACGGCAAAGTGCTTGCCGAGAGCGAGAAGACGGAGACGGTGGGCGGGAGTGTCTATTTTCCCGAATCCAGTATCAAGCGTGAGTATTTTCACCCCAGTTCCACCACTTCTCATTGCCCCGTCAAGGGGCAGGCGCGCTACATGAGTGTGGTTGTTGACGACGAAGAGAACCTGGACGCGGCCTGGTTTTATCCCGACCCAAGGCCTGCAGCACGCAAGATCAAGGGCCATGTCGCCTTCTGGCGGGGCGTCGATGTTGAGAAATAGAGGCACGGCGCGGGCTTTCAGATGCCGTGGAGTTTCAGCCCCTCGTGTGATACATTTAGCCCATGGAACTCAAGGGGTTAGCGAAGTTCGTGGTGCTGCTGGCAGTTCTTCAGGCGTCTTTAGCCATTGCCGCCAAGCCAGGTGATTCCCCGGTCGCAAAGCCACAAGCCAATCCAGTTTCGCCTTCTTCCATCGCCGAGCCGCAAGGCGCCGCAGCTCCAGTCTCCGGAATCAACAGTACGAACGGTTTCCGCGACTATCAGATGCCGCACATAACGGTCGCGAATCCTCCGCCCGCGCCGCTGGTATGGACCTGGCAGGAGCAAGTCACTTGGGCTGCCAATCTGGTATTGGTCGTTCTATGTTACTGGGGAATCTTCCAGGCTCGCTCTTTGCTTAAAAAGATTGAGCGCCAAACGGGCTACGCGGAAGCCGCCATCGAAGCGGCCTCGTCTAGCGCGCATGCCGCCCTGTTGAATGCGCAGGCGGTCATCAATGCCGAGCGGCCCTGGATTCTAATTACCGTGGAACCCTCCCGGAGCATGGAAAACAGCTTCACCGTGATGGCCACAAATCGTGGCCGCACACCCGCCCGGATCATTGAAACTCTGGAGCGGTACAAGATCGCCATCGACGAGAAGCGGCTTCCCGCCACTCCTGAATTCCGGAATGAGAAACGCAACGCGCCGTTTTCGCCGATCATTCTACTGCCGGGCGAGTTCGCGGCGATCAAGCCATTCTGCCGCGAGGATGTGAAAGCTTTGTGCGACTCGGAGGAAAGATTCAAGCGCATCGAAACTTGGGAAGAGAAGGTCTATCTTTATGGAAAGGTCGTCTACCGGGATCTGATCTCGGCTGATGACGGCCCTCCGCATGAAACGAACTGGTGCTGCTGGTATATTCACGGGCGGCAGAACAGCGGGCTGGTGATTGCCGGACCGGCGGACTACAACTCTCATACGTAGAGTGATTCCAGAAGATGGTCTGCCGAAGCGAATATCAAAAAATTCTATATCCGACGCCCATGCTGGCACCGTAAGGTGAGAGTGTGGAATTGACCCACAGAGGCCAGTACTGGTACTCGAAGTCCGCGGCACGCAGGCTGAACCGCTTCGTCATCTTGATATCCACTCCACCGCCAAAGGCGAAGGTGGTGTACTGGCCATAGCCGTTGCCGGTGCCGAAACTCATATTCGAGTATCCGCCGAGCGCCTTGGCGTACAGAGTGCTTCGCCCCGCATGGAAGACGGAAGCCTTGGGGCCGATCAGATAGTTATCCTGAGAGACGCCGGCATACTGATGAAAGCGCAACCAGCGGCCCTCGGCTTCAATCTGCACCCACCTGCTGAACTTGAGATCCACATAGGCGCCGGCGCCCAAGAGCGGCTGGTTTCCGGTCATTGGGACAGGGTACCAGTTGGAGGAGGCCAGGCAGGGCTGCGCGCAGGCCCATGAGTCGTAGACGAAATCCGGCTGAAAGACCGATGCGATGCCACCGGCAGTGATGGAGAATTGCCGCCCGGTGGCAGAAGGAACAGCCTGAGCGGGCGCGTTGGCGGCTCCTGCGGCGAGCAGGATCATCAGGGAGAGAAAGAAAGATCTTTTCATAGGCAGAAATGCATTCAATCCGGGCGAATCTTCGCCCTAAGGGAAAATACCACAATTGGGGCAAACCACGAATCCCTTGGCCGGATGCCCGATGCGGCATCTCCGGAGCGGTTCTCCAATTCATAAAGCCGTACTGACTGTACAAGAGGTGGCTTTTTCTTGAGGAAAAAGCCACTTGAAGGCAATGTTTCTTTGGTACAGCTATTGGAAAACCACACTGGCCAAAGGACTCGTGCGTTTCGTTTATTGCGCTGGAGGCGCGGAGGCAGCTGGCTGCTGTGCGGCAGGCGGAGCCGCAGGAGCCAGCTTGGAGGCGTCATAGCGCTGCAACTTGTAGATGACCGGTGTCAACTCCAACGGCATCTTGTCGCGGGGGTTCATGTAGGCGTATATCTTGGCGTTGACCTGATGCACCCTATCGTCCCAGGGATCGGTCTTCAGCCAACTGTTGAGCGGGAGGGCTGGACGCTGGGTAAGATCGTCCCAGTTCAGCTTGGCAGCCATGTGCTGCAAGTCGGCCATCCACGGAGTTCCATCGGACTTCAGCAGAGAGTCGCCGAGCTTGGGTGTGTTGAGGGCCTTCAGCTCATTCTCCCGTTGAACAAGCTGCGCGTAATACAGTCCCGCGGAGGCCAGACGGTCCTTGTACATGGAGTTCTGCAAGTACTCCATGGCCTTCTTGGCGGCCTCGGCATTGTCATGATCCGAGTGATTCATGTCGATCTTCTTGAAGGTTGCTTCGTCCGGGAAGAGAAGGCGGTCGTTAAAGGCGTAACGGGTGTCGATATGATGGCCCATCACGATGTGAGCCAGTTCCATGGCCACCACAGAGGCAATCGATTCCTCGTTCGGCAGAGTGTCGATGAGCCCCTTGCTGATCAGGATGGTGTTGCCGACGGTGGTCGCTTCAATCGTGGTTGATAGCAGAATGCGGGTATGGACCTGATCGGTGAAGGCCAGATTGTTCGGCACTTGCAGGTTGATGACGATCTGATCCAGAACTGTATTCTCATATCCGCCGGGAGTCAGTGGGGCCACCAAGCCAGCCTCAACCAGGCGGTCGATAACGTTGTTCTCCGCCTCGGTCACCCAGGCGCGGGAGGCCTGCAGCGGACCCACGTCCTGCGAGTCGTCGCTCTTGTCCACCGCGTCGTCCACTTTCACGCTCACATTCTCGCTCTCCCGCGTGGGCAGCTTCAACGAGTAGCCCCAGAAGTGCGTCTGTGCCCTCAGCCCAGTCAACTTCGTGCCCGGATTGTGAGTCTCTTCCACGTATACGGCCACGGGCAGCCAGATATCCGGCTGCACATTCATCCGCCAACTGTCAAAGTGGTAGTAATACTGCGCGTCTTCCTCTTCTTTGGGGTTGGAGTATGTGCCGTTGAAACGGACAATGTTGCCATTCTGGTCCTCAATCCAGATACGTCCCTCGAAGCGGCCCACGCCGGAGACCTTGGGATGCACATCATAGACCCAAGTGCGCACCGACCCCAGGAACTCACGCCCATGGTAGCTGAAGACGTAATGCTGATTGTCAAAGCCGGAGGGATCCACGAACATCATCTGCATGAATCCAGTGGGCGAATAGGTCAAATGACTGTGCCCCATAGCCTTGCTCAAGCCCGCGAAGGCGCCGGACGATCCCTTGAAATAACCATGCCGGGGCGAGGCGTTGGGCGTATAGGCCTTGTCAAAGAAGACTTTGCCGAAATCGATGCGGCTCAGCATATACTGATCCGAGATCGGAACCTGGTAGAGCTTGATCTCCGGGCGGATATTCTGAATGTAGGTCTCCACCAGCGGCGTGCGCTGCTGAATGTTCTTGATCAGGACCTTCTCGCGGCCAATGGATTTTTCCACCAAAGCCGCCTGTTCCGGAGTAAGCTGATGAACTTGCGAGTACTTCTGTTCCTTCTTTTTCGCATTTGCACAGGCGACGCTCATAGTAATGAGCAGGAGGGGGAGGAATATCTTCCGAAACGTCATGTCAGGCTCCTAAGATGAGGCATTTACTTCTTCTGGCTGCTTGCGCCGCTCCCGAAAGTTGCGGCAAGGGCAACCAGCGTTGATGCGAGAATCCCAAAAATTACGCCAGCTGAAACGTGATGGTGATGTTGGTTGTGATGTCCACCGCCTGGCCATTGCGCGTAGGCGGACGGAAACGAATCTGTTCGGCCACCCGGCGTGCCTCTTCATCCAGGCCGTGTCCCAGGCCATGCACGACACCCTGCACGACCACATGGCCGTCGGCGGCAAAGGTTACACGCAGGATCACATCACCCTGCACGCGAAGCTGCTTGGCCTCACTGGTGTATTGAGGCTGCGGCTTGAAGACGACTACCAGTTCTGTTGGAGGCGGCCCGACAGTAGTCCGGGGAGCCTGCGTCACCGCTGTGGGAGCGGTGTAGATAGCCGCCGAGGTTACTTTGCCGGTGCCCGGCGTTGGAGCGGTGATCGCGTTCGCCTTGACTCCAGCTGAGGCCACTCGACCTACTGACGCGGCATTCGGATTGTAGACCGTTCCATGGCCCATGCCCGTTGAGCCAACAATTCCATGCGGTGCCACAGCTGGTCCTTGCATGCCTCCATACGGGTTGCCGATCGCCGCTATGGTGGCCGGTCCCTTGGCATTCGGATTGGGTGTAACTCCAAACGTGTCACCAAAATGGACCGGCTTTGTCGAAGGCTTCTGACTGTTGTCCTGCGCCGGCATCGCCGCCATCATGGCCTTTTTAATCTCTTGCGGCGTAGCCTTCTGCTGGTCGATTGCCACGTTGTTCAGCGCGGACTTGGGCTCCGGAAGCTTGTTCACCTTCATCTTGGCCGTATCGATGGTCGGGACCGGAACCTTGACATCGACCACCACTGGCTTCAGTTCCGGCTTGGGTTCCGGCTTGGGGATATTAATCTTGGGTGCCTCCAGCTTCACATCCGGCGGACGGGGCAGCTCCTCAACTTTCGGCGGCGGAGGCATCTTGACCTTGGGCGGTGGAGGAGTCGGCTTGGCGGGCAACACCAGCAGCGTTTCTTCGTACCTGTGCTGATCAAGCGCCTTCTTGGCCGTCGCCCCGAAGATAAACAGCAGGGCCAAAATGATTCCATTGATCACCAAACTGGTAAAGAACGAGCCAGGATTGCGCTCCGGCTCGGGCAGCAATCCAAAAGAGTACTTTTCTGGGAAAGATTCTATCGGCATAATTTCAACCTCCGTTCATCTCTATAGTGGCTGGAAACTCCTGTTTCCAGGATGTACAGGACATCGGAAGCCAACACCCGCGATGCATTCGAGGATGGAATGCTTCTGTCGCCCGTGGGAACCTTGCAAAATGTCCTACTTCTATTTTGACAGAACTTTACTGTCATTTTAACAGAATGCTGTGAATTTGCCAGAGACGCGACGAACTGAATCTTCTCTTGCATCGCCGGCAGTTGGCGAAATCGAACCCGCGCCGGGAAACTCTCGACTCTTGCAGCTGACCGGCTGGTCAGAAATGGCCCAAGGGGATTTTCAAGCTGAGAGGAGCGGAGGCTCAGATGGGCCGCGACCGAAGACGATTCGGCCCGCCGCGTCCATCCAGAACCCGATTTTGTGCAAGTGGTCCACGCAACCGCGAAAACAGTCGCGCAACCCGGACCCTTGCCCGCTTGAACCTCGAACATACAAATACCCCAATTCACGTCCAAGGCATCAAGCAGTTATGCAATGACTCGTTCTGAAAGAGCACATTCTAAATCCTACAGCGCAATCTGGCTGGTTGCTTCCCAGCGCTGTCAGCAAGTATATACTTTAGGGAATCGACCGTGCGAGCCGCCTGTTCGACGGTCTGATCGCGCGCCGCCAAGCCTCTTCCACTTGCAATCTATAATACACGTTAGGCAACTTTATTGCGATCTACACCGGAGAGTTTTTATGAAAATATTTGTAACGGGCGGCGCGGGGTACATTGGCGGGACGGTAGCTGGGCTTTTGACGGAGAATGGGCATCAGGCTATTATTTATGACAATCTGAGCCACGGCCGGCTGGATCTGCTGCCCCCTGGAGTCGAATTTATTCAAGGAGAAGTGGCGGACCGGGTAGCCATCGAGGAGATTTTCAAGGCCGCCAAGGCCCAAGGAAAGCCATTCGACGGCGTCATCCACTTTGCCGCGCTGATCGAGGCTGGCGAGTCGATGATCCACCCGGAGGAGTTCTTTCGCAATAACACCGCCGCGACGCTTTCCCTGCTGGAAGCCATCCTCCCCCACGGCCCGCGCCGTCTAGTCTTTTCCTCCACAGCTGCGGTCTACGGTGAGCCGGAAGTGGTTCCCATCAAAGAAGATGCACGCTTGCTGCCAACCAACGCGTATGGCGAATCCAAGCTGCTGGTGGAGCAGATGCTGGGCTGGATGAATCGCATTCACGGCGTACGCTCGGCCTCTTTGCGCTATTTCAATGTGGCCGGCGCGCCGGAAGGTTCCAGCGGCATTACCCGCGGGGAGGCACACAATCCTGAGTCGCACTTGATTCCGCTGGTGTTGGATGTGGCGCTGGGACGCCGCAAATCCATCAAGATCTTCGGTAACGACTACCCCACCACCGACGGCACCTGCATCCGCGACTACATCCACGTCTCCGATCTGGCAGACGCACACCTTCTTGCGCTGAATGCCCTGGAAACCGCTCCAGATCCAGCAAGCAGGTTGATTTTCAATTTGGGAAATGGACGCGGCTTCAGCGTTCTTGAGGTGATTGAATCGGCCCGCCGCGTTACCGGCCACCCCATCCCCGCCGATCTCTGCCCCCGCCGTCCCGGCGACCCAGCCATTCTGGTGGCCAGCTCAGAGAAAGCCATCCGCGAACTCGGCTGGAAGCCGCGTTACACGCAGCTCGATGAGATCGTCCGCACTGCCTGGGTTTGGCATCAGAAACGGTACGAGTGAGTTTCTGGAGAATCACCCGGTGGATACCCTGCCCGTGCGGGCGGAATCTATATTCCTTACCTTGACGTGAACGGAAAGCCTGTCGGCTCCTTTCGCATTCGTTTCGATGACTATACATATTCGTGGGGAACGACGCTCGGCAAAAAGAAGCAGCGTCCATCTTGCGCCAATGTGCTCATCATCGATCAAATGGGCTATCTGCTGCTGGGCGACTTAGGCGCAACGATCTTCTTCCAGTTAGTCAGCGCACGCTACGAACGAGGCAGTCTCATTCTCAAATCCAACAAGAGTTATGGCGAATGGGGTTCGATCTTCGGCGATTTGATCATCGTCACCGCTACCCAAGCCTCACCGATCTACGACCTGGTCTTTTCCTATGTCCCGGGCGGCGAGCAAAGCATGCTTGTCATGGGCGAGGGAAGGAATCCCGGTACTGCCCCACTTCAGGAATTAGGCAAACAGCATGGGATAAAAAACACGCCGGAAATTCTGGCACGGGCAAAAAGGGCCTTTGCCAATTGGTCAAGCCATGCCGAACTTGCAGCCGTATCGAGTAAATCTACCAAGGAGATCGCTGGTAAGATCAAGTTGCAGTGATCGTATCCTTCGATTGTTCCCACTCAGCTTAAGTCGATAGCGGTGAGTCCAGGATTGCCGCGACCTCTGTGGGCGTTCCCTCCCGCTCCTCCGCCTCCTCTGAATTCCCAAAGACTTCTTCCCGAATGATGCGCTCTGTGGCCTCGTGTAGAAACTCGTCCAAGGCGCTCTTGATCTGGAGAAATTCCGGCCACAGCGTGCCGTTGATGAACGAGGCTGGTGCTCGCAACACGACCGTAGAGTACCGCTGTCGAGGATACCGATATGGCTTCAGCCCGTACCGACGGCAAAGAGCGGTGAAAAGGCGGCGATTCCAGCGATCTGGAAGTCGGAAACTCATTTCGATGGCTTTTTCAGTTCGCTCTGCAGCACTAAGGGCCGAACGAACCCTTTCGATTGCGACTGCTGCTGCATCCCGCTCTCCTGGCGTAGTAGCGCCTTCAAAGAGAGCTGCAATCTTGCGCAATTTCTGGCGCAGTTCTTGTTCTGTAGTCAATTCATACGCCTTTCGGTTCAGAGATGAACCAAGTCAAAAATGGTTGAGATCAACATAATTCTATCTCCTAAAATTATGCTGCAATCGCGCGACCTATTCGCAGGCGTCACGATACTCTTTGATGATTTCAATCTGGCCAACGATGTGACGGTTAAACTCCGCAAGCTCTTCAGCCGGGATCCAGTACTCGCGGTGAATGCGAGAACCTGCTATCTGGACTGGGAATTGTGCGAGATATTCGGCTTGAACCTGAAAACGCAGCACATAACCAGTGCCGCCGTCACAGGTGTTCCAATCGCGGGCAATCTGGATGGCATATTCTTCTTCGAGCACGGGATAAAAGATTGGTTGGTCCGGCAAGCGGGGCGGGAAGACACTCCACCCACTGTCGCGTATCAGTGCGAGTTCTCGGCTACCAGTTGGTCGGTAGAGGGTTATAGTATCCATCTTCAGTGTTTCCTGCATCTCGTTTGCTCTCTTGCTCGTTGGTTGCCGACTGACTGCGGTTCGTCCTACTTCAAACGCATTCGCGCCTTTGATTCATCGTGCATTTCGAAAGGAATAGAGCCGTGCAGGCTTTCGACCGGTTGCTTCCATCTCTTTCGTCGCTTTGACCAATCCCAGCGCAAGAATCTTTCTGCGGAAGTTTCTCTTGTCGAGCGTTTTGCCCAGGATTGCCTCGTGCAACACTTGCAACGCTGTAAGTGTGAATTTCTTCGGCAACAGCTCAAAGCCGACCATTGTGTATTCCAGTTTGTTTCTCAGCCGGTTGAGGGCATAGTCGATGATCTCGTGATGGTCAAACGCCACCGAGGGCAATTCATCAACCGGGAACCATCCGGCCGCAGCCGCATCTGTTCCAGCGAGAAGCGGAGTTTGATCCGATGGCACAAGAGCGTAGAACGCCACGGACACGACTCGTCCGCGCGGGTCCCGCTTCGGATCGCCAAAGGTGAAAAGCTGCTCCAGATACACATTCTCCGTTCCTGTCTCCTCGCGCAATTCGCGAAACGCAGCCGCTTCAAGAGTCTCGTTGGCAAGTACGAACCCTCCAGGCAATGCGTATTGCCCTTTGAAGGGAGGAATGCCGCGCTGAATCAGGAGCACATTCAGACGGTGCTGATGAATCGTGAAGACGACGATATCGACGGTGACTTGAATTTCATGCTTAATCATGCTGACACCAGTCTGGCCCTTTCCGCGGCGCGATGAACCCGCACGGCAGCTCCTGAATTGAATGGAATTGAATCGGCTTCGATTCCATCGCTGAAGATGCATCCACCTGCCGGCATTGTGGATTCAAGCACAAGATCTTCGCCATCGGAGATCCATCCAGCCACCAGTCCTGCACTGGAATGTCGGCTGATGAATGGCTCCCTTGCGATGAAGAACAGCCGTGGATCTTCCCAACTCATGCGGACAGCTTGCGGCGGCTTTCCGCCCATCGCGTTGGCCATCCCGTTCGCCATATTGAATACCGATGAAATCCAACCAGTACTGCCGGCTCCTGTTGAGACCAACACGCCACTTGAAGACTGAAATTCTGTCTGGTCACCGAGCGTGATCTTGTATCGCGCGGAGACGTGGCTGCTTGCTCCAAGGAAAAGATCGTTGAATGCGAGAATGCGTTGGCCGTCATTGAACCTGGCCTCCGCCATCGTTACTTCGTGAATCGGCGCCTTTCCGTTGAGTACGGCGCCAACTGCGTCACGCACCTGCTCGGGAAGAAACGGAAGCAGAACTCAATCGAATCGCTCGGGATCAGGATTGACAGCCACAATTGGTTGGCCCTTGACGTACTTGGCGGTGTTTGCCACCAACCCATCCTGGCCCAATGTGATGATCAAATCCTTTTCAGTGAACAACACGGTCGGCGCAAGTGCGCGATCCAGAAATTGCAACTTGAGATCGAATTGCATCGACCTCCGAGTCACCTCGACTGCTTGCCGATATACTGCATCTTCGCGGACATATTCTTCAAATTCGCCGCCAGAATGCTCGATATAGAACCGAGCCTGCCCAACCGTGTTGAAGCGTTCGACAAGCTCGGCAAGGCGAGTCTTTCGTGTTACAACAAAGACCTTTTCAAACATAATCAGCTCCGGGTCTTTCCAATCAGGCCTTGCAATAGATCAGGAGAGATGTTCAGTTCGCCGATCTTTTGCGCGTTGCCGGCCAGCTCCTGAAAGGCCATGGCAATCATTTGCCGCGCATCGAATCCGCCGGAAGAGAGCAACATCAGCTTTTTCCAGTCCGCCGTCTCGATCGCCTTGATTGTCTTGTCCAGCGCATAGGCGCGGCTGTCGGCATCTTTACGTTCGTTGGCCACCTTCTGGTCAACAAGTTGAGCGCGCTGCTCCTCAATCGCAATGTCGGCCGCCATTTGCGCCTCGCGAATCTGGCGCTTCTTTTCCTCGACTGCAATCTCGGTATTAAGTTCGCTCTCCTTGATGCGACGCTCCTGCTCGACCGCGGCGTTTCTGCGCGCATAGATCGCTTCATCCGACTTTCGTTGCAACGCCTCGCGCGCTTCAGCTTCAAGCGCCTTTGCCATCTCCGGCGTTGGTTTCATCGAGATGACCGCCAACTCCAAAATCTCTATACCCAGGCTCGTGATCGCTTCAGAGTTCTTCAGAGCATCTTCCACCTCAGTGCCTATGGCAGTCGAACTGGTCAGCACTTCGCGCAGTCCCATCCGTTGCGTTACAGCCTTGGCCGCAACCTGCGCGCTCTTGACTAGCCGCTCCTGCAATTTCTGTGGGCCATCGCCAAGGTACTGCCCATTCTTGCCCAGGCTGAAGTCGAGCAAGGATGCAACCTTCTTCGGGTCCACCACCCGGTATGTGAGTTGTCCCTGCACCGTCACGGATTGGAAGTCCGCGCTGCTCTCCACAAAGGCGAACGGTGCATCGGTACTACCGATCGGCACGGAAACAATGGTAGCGCTGGGAGAATAGTAGAAGAACGACAGTCCGGGGCCTTCATGCCGAATTCGGCCCTGCTGGAAGTGCAGTGCGTAATGTGTTGCCGGGATTTTCACGTAAGAGAAGAGCATCGAATCACCTCACTAGTGTTCTACTGACACTATTATGGTGTCACAGAGACACCATGTCAAGGTTTTTTCCGCCACGCCAGGAAATATCCTTTTTTGCCCCCGCCAGACAGTCGATCGAGAGTAGATATTGACAAGGCACCGCCATGATGTATACTTTGCATTGTAAAGTGAGTTTCGCATGAATGAACTCTACAAGGCGCTCGGAGACATCAGCAGCATCCGCAGGCAAGTGGCTCATAGCACGGAGTTTCGTGGCTATGGGCCGGCGACTCTGGCGGCTACGTCCGGGTTCGCGATTCTGGCGGCGGGGGCTCAGGCGGGGTGGTTGCCGGATGCGGCGAATCATATCGGAGCCTATCTAGCCATCTGGATTTCGACCGCTATTCTCTCGGCAGGATTGATCGGTGTGCAGATGGTCACGCGCACCCATCGCATCCATTCCGGCATGGCGGACGAGATGATCCGTATGGCCGTCGAGCAGTTTTTGCCATCCGCAGGCGCAGGAGTTCTGCTAACGCTTGTGCTGGTGCGAGCGGTTCCATCTGCACTGTGGATGCTGCCGGGACTTTGGCAGGTGATCTTCAGCCTCGGAGTATTTTCCTCCTGCCGCTTTCTGTCGCGCCCGATGCTCGCCGCAGGTGTTTGGTATCTTTTTTCAGGGCTGATCTGCATCTCACTGGGAGACTCACATGCTCTTTCCCCATGGGCGATGGGTGTTCCATTTGGAGTGGGGCAGTTGCTAGTGGCGGGGATTTTGTACTTCACGGCAGAGGAGGGCGGCGATGAAAGCTAAATCCATAAGCAGTGAGGCTCGATTCGCATACGAGGGGTTGGATCGCGTGATTCATGAGCGCGCGCGCCTCAGCATTCTGACCTCTCTGATTACCAATCCAAAAGGCCTGACCTTCGTTGATCTTAAACAGTTGTGTGCACTGACGGACGGCAACTTGAGCAGGCATTTGACCGTGCTGGAGACAGCAAAGATGGTGGTGATTGCCAAGGGGCATGATCGCAATCGTCCGCAGACTCTTTGCAAGATCACCGCATCCGGCCGCAAGCGTTATCTTGAATACCTGTCCACGCTCGAACAAGTGGTCAAAGATGCGGCCAAAGGTGCTCAAGAGGTTTCTGCTCCAAGCTCAATCGGCAGTCTTGTTCCATTGCGGGCCTGACTATTTTTTTGTATAGCAACTTTGCATTGCAAAGTGTTTCTGAATTTGGCGCTTATTGGTGAATTCTTTCAACTCACTACCCCAACAACAAGCAGGACACAACAATCATCATTTTGCACAAGGTAACTTTCCAATGCAAAGTATTAACCCTGAAGGATTGCACGTGGCCATCATTATGGATGGCAATGGCCGCTGGGCTACGCGGCGCGGATTGCCGCGCATCGCCGGGCATCGCGCCGGAGTAGCCGCGTTGCGCCGGGTTGTGGAGCGCGCGCCCGACGTAGGCATTCGCTGCCTCACGGTCTACGCGTTTTCCTCCGACAACTGGCGCCGTCCGGCTGCTGAGGTCGAGAGCATTTTCTGGCTGCTGAGAGCTTTCCTGCGCCTCGAAACTGAAAGACTAAAGCAGCGCGGGGTACGGCTCCAGGTCATCGGTCGGCGTGATCGGTTGGCAACATCGGTGCTGCGCGAAATCGAGAAGGCCGAACGTGCAACCGCCGCGGGACACCGACTCCATCTGCGCGTTGCCATCGATTACTCGTCGCGCGATGCAATTACACGTGCTGCCGTAGGCGAAAACATTGAGCATTTGCGGGAGAACAGCACGTATTCCGACAAAATCACGCTGACACTCACGCAGACGTTGACTGCGGGGAGCGGAGATGTTGACCTGCTAATTCGCACTGGCGGAGAAAAACGCCTTTCAGACTTTCTGCTGTGGGAGTCCGCCTATGCCGAACTTCACTTTACTGATAGCATGTGGCCTGACTTTAACGAAGCTGACCTTGAAGACGCATTGAATGAATTCAGCCATAGGGAGCGCCGCTTTGGTGCTGTACCAGAACCGGATGCTCTTTTAGTTGGAGGTGTGCAATGATTATTCCCGTTTCCCGGTTGCTCTCTCACGCACGCCCCATCAACGCAAAATTCATTCTGCCCGCTCTCACGGAGGCGACCGATCCCTATTGGCGTCCCATCAAGTATTCACTATTTCCGCCACTTGGATTGGCCACGCTTGCCGCATATCTTACTCCAGATGACCGTGCCGTGATTGTGGACGAACACGTAGAGCCGTTGACCCTCGACGATTCGCCAGACCTGGTGGTGATTCAGGTCTACATCACTAACGCTTATCGAGCCTACAAGATTGCAGACCACTATCGAAATCATGGCGCATTTGTCTGCTTAGGCGGGTTGCACGTCACTTCTCTTCCCGATGAGGCCGCGATCCATGCGGACGCTATCTTTCTCGGCCCCGGCGAACAGACCTTCCCGCAATTTCTGAAAGACTTTCGTGCCGCCACTCCGCTACGTGTTTACGCCTCCACGGAAGGCCGCACACTGGAGCGAGTTCCTCCAATTCGTCGCGACCTCATCAAGCGCAACTACTATCTGGTGCCGAATTCCATCGTCGTGACGCGCGGATGCCCCCAGCATTGCAATTTTTGTTACAAGGACGCATTCTTTCAGGGTGGCCGTGGCTTTTACACGCAGCGGGTAGACGATGCACTGGCCGAGATCGACCGCCTGCCAGGACGCCATCTCTATTTCCTCGACGATCATCTGCTTGGCGACCGGCGCTTTGCGGAATCTCTCTTTGAAGGTATGAAGGGAATGAAACGGCTCTTTCAGAGCGCGGCAACGGTTGACTCCATCTTGCGCGGCGACCTGATTGAACGCGCCGCCGAAGCTGGACTGCGCAGTATATTCGTCGGTTTTGAAACGCTCACTCCGGAGAATCTGCGTCGCAGCAACAAGCGGCAGAATCTTGGCCGCGATTACAAGGCCGTTGCAGGACGCCTGCACTCGCTCGGCATCATGATCAACGGCAGCTTCGTCTTTGGCATGGATGATGATGGAGAGGATGTCTTCCGGCGAACTGTTGACTGGGCCGTCGAGCATGGCATCACCACTGCTACGTTTCATATACAAACGCCGTACCCCGGTACGCAACTCCATGCCCGCATGGTGCATGAGGGGCGTATGTTGACGAATGACTGGACACAATACGATACCAGGCACGTCGTCTTCAAACCGGCGCGGCTCAAGCCAGAAGCATTGAAAGCTGGATACGATTGGGCCTACAGTGAGTTTTATCGCTGGAGTTCAATCGCACACGCATCCTTGCAACACGGCACGCTCAAGCACCAGGCCAAGCACTTTTTCTATGCTGCCGGCTGGAAGAAATTCGAGCCGCTCTGGGATCTGATGATTCGCGCCAAACAACTCACTCGAATGACGCCATTGCTAGAGACAGTGCTCGCGCGAGTATCGGGCACCAGGGGGAAGTCCAATTGGTTGCCCGTAATCCATAGTTCAATAAATGGAGAACAGGTCTCGACATCCACGCCCATAACTGGCTACTCTGGTGACATCCATGCAAACGCCTGACCCTCTTCGTCGCATACGCTGCTGGCTCGCAACCTTCATCGTTGGCCTCGTCCTCAGTGGCGTGACAGCCTTTCCTCTCCAGACAGAGCTTGGCTGGTTCGTATCTCTATTGCATTTGAGTCCATTGCAGGATATTGCCCAATCAACCGGACTGCTCTCGTGGATCGAACGTGTCAACGAAGGACTTTGCAACACGAACAAGCTCTATCCCTTCCTTGCCTACGGTACCGATTGGCTTGCCTTCGCTCATCTCGCTATCGCCGTAGCATTCATTGGCCCCTGCATCGATCCGGTTCGCAACAAGTGGGTCATCACCTTCGGTCTGATCGCCTGCGCCGGAGTCATTCCGCTTGCTCTCATCGCCGGCCACTTTCGCGGAATCCCACTTCCTTGGCGTCTCATCGATTGCAGTTTTGGCGTCTTCGGTGCGGTGCCGCTATTGATCTGCAGGCGGTCCATTCTTGTGCTTGAACATCAGCAAGATTGATTTAGTCTTCCTTCTTCCTTCGATTCAACCAATGCACATTGCACACGAACCGCGAACAAAATCGCCCACTGCAAGGTTAGAAAGAATGCGTCCTCGGTCTCTGGCACTCACGCTTGTTCTCATGACCGTCACAATGATCAGCGGTCTAGTGATTCGTTTTGCACACTTCGGCCTGGCGCCATTTATTGTGAAGTACGGAGGATCGATGCTCTGGGCTTTGATGATCTACTGGATCGTCTCAACTCTTTTGCCCTCGGTGCGATTGTGTTCTGTAGCTTTGCTCACCGCTGGCATCACCACGGCCGTGGAATTCTTCAAGCTTTACCACGCGCCTGCTCTCGACTCCTTTCGTCTGACAATTCCTGGCATTCTTTTTCTCGGACGCTTTTTCTCCGCTTGGGACATTCTCGCGTACTGGTTGGCCATTGTTGCCGGAGTTCTCTTGGATAGGCGAATTCGTTCTTCGCTACTATGAAAGTTTGATCTTCACCAGCCAGATTTGAGATCTGGCAAAGAGATTAAAGGCACGGGGGAAGGTCATGAACCGTCCCCCACTGTTTCAGATGCCTTTGTAGTTGAGCACCGGTCGCAGTGTGCGAACGACCTTTACGAGTTCCCGCTGCGCTTTCAGGACTGCACGAATATCCTTGTACGCAGCAGGAGCCTCGTCTCGAAGTTTGCCTGTCAGGCGGTAGTCGTACCAGACGCCTTCCATCTGACGCTGTAGGTCGCGATCAGTGAACTTGTTTCTGGCCGCGCCCGGCTCAAGGCCCTGCCTGCACCATGAGCGCGCGAACAAAGCGCCGCTTCGCAGCCACGCCCCTGCACATGAAAGCTGAGGGTGCCCATCGATCCAGGCAGTACTCCAAGCTCTCCCTGCTGGGCGGACATTGCTCCCTTGCGATGAACCCACAATGCGCGCCCGCCATGCCGTTCGAGCGCAACATGGTTGTGATCGGTTGCGATCATCATCTCCCAATTGAGGCCACATTTCAGCGTTTTAGACAGCACCTTGAGCGCGCGCCGCGTCGGATTGCAGGGCTACGGCGTGATGCTGGCAGAGGTGGGCCTGCCTCCTGGAGCTGACGTGGATCGCGCCGCACTCGGCACTCATATTGATATTCAGTTGTCGAAAGACTGATCTAAAAAGCATATTAATCCGATAATCGCTGTATTCGGGAAACGTACTGGGCACGACTTCGGCAAATTACGAAACCCAATATACGGAACCAAGGATGTGCAATATGCCCAACAAAATCGACGCTGACGATCAAATCCATGGCCCAATTGCGCAGGCATCAACGTATGGAACCCGAATCGAGCCGGGGGACATGCCGAAGCGCATTGGGAACCAAATGTACGGATACAACAACTATACGACCACGCCTGCCCTAAATCATCTTACATTAGCCTCGACGGCACCCTCGATTGACGATAAATCCTATCGATCAATAATCTGCTGTAACGCCATTCAGCGACAAACAGCTAAAGATACCTCCTTTGATTTCACGATATCCCGCAATTCATGCTTAAGAACAGATTGCGTATGCACGTCTGAAAGGTCTAAAAATGCAAACTTCAATCAATACAATTGCTATTCCGGATGGCCACGAAGTCCTATCTGATATTCGCTCGCTCATCTCATGCTGGGATACATCCCGTCCCGCCGCAGAGCTAATCGCTCAATTGAACGAGCGTTGCTCACAACAAATGGACATAATTGGGACACCACGCGTAGCAGCAAACGCGAGAAAGAGAAGAGGCAAGAGTATGTCGAGACGTAAGGGCCAAAGTGGCTATATTGAAGAGCGCGGCCTTTGGTATGTAGTCGATCCTGAAAAAGCCGATTTCAGGCAGATGGCACGGCGATCAGGAAGCTGGTGAAGGTCGATTGGTACAGGAGTCGGCCCAGAATAGCCCTGATTTGGACGACAAGTTTGCCCTCACAGGCTCTCAGCAACTTGTGGAAGTTCATCGCCGCGGCCGAGAGGATGGCGTTGATCGCGTCTCCGGCAACGCCCTTCAACCGGTTACGTTCTAACCGGTGTTCGTTCTTCAGATGTCCGATGCTAGGTTCGACAGCCGCTCTGCGTTTCATTCTTTTCCAGAGCGTCTTTGGCGTTCGGCCTCGCCGTCGTTTGTCCACATAGATCGTGGCATTGCCCACATAGTCGTGGCCGCGATAGCCCATGTCCACATGCACTTCTCTAACTATGTCGCCGATCAAGTTATTAACTTGTTTCATCTGCTCGGCTAGCGTGTGGCCATCGTAGGGATTGCCAGTCAAGCTCTTGGCCCCGACGAACCATCCGCCCCGGCTGCTGACCGCGACGCTGACCTTGTTGCCGAACTCATACGGCTTACCCGCTTTTCCTTTGGCGATGCACTCGGCTTCAGGCTCGTGAACGCTGTACACCTTGTTCTTGTCGTGCCTCTGCTGGCTATGAATGCGACGCGCTGTTTCCAGCAGACCGGATAACTTGCGCGAGGGTTCTGTAACTTGACGATCTATCTCGCGCAGCACCCGGCCCAGTTGAGTCCTTAACTGGCGCGTACAAGCGCGGGCACGCTTCATCTGCCGGGCATGAGCGTAGCGGCTGGATTGCATCAACAGACGCTTGCCCACGTGCTGATAACTCTGCTTGATTTCGAGACCTTCGGCACGTGCTTCTTTCACCAGCCTCTCGCGACAGCGATGATACAAACGCGCATCGGTCGGGAAGCGAATGGCCTTGGTCTGTACCGTGGTATCCACGTTGACACGTTGTAACTCCGCCGGGCGGATCACCTTCATGCGCATGCCAGCTGCAAGGGTCTCGCGCAGCATCTGTTCGGCTCCGGTTTCGCCCAGACGCTTGCGCCAACGCGTCATGCTGGAGGGATCGATCGGCATCGAATGCTGAAAATATCGCATGCCGCTGAAGTGCTGCCAATAGGGATTCTCGACCCACCCCGCGACCACATCTTCATCGCTCAGATCGGTTTGATATTTCAAAAAGTGCAACGCCACCATCAGACGCGTCGGCGTACCGGGGGCTCCCTGGGTGGGATGATAACTGCCGCCTAACAGAAGATCGAACTGTTTCCAATCAATCTTCTGCGCAAGTACTGCCAACGGATGCGTGAGGTCAATCAACTGCTCCAGATCAATCTGGAACAGCTCACGTTGCGGGTGTCTGGACTCACTCTTAGGGCGCATGATTTCCCCGGAAATTGCTGTGTTTTGAACAACTTCTGAGAATATTTTACCACGAAATTCACCCTATATCATTGATTCTTTACTGTGTTATGAGTTTATCAGGATCGACTATGTAGTCCGCTTCAGAACGGATGTACCGGGGCAGGAGAAGCGGGTTTATGAATCAAAGAAAATCTGCCCGCTAAAGAGAGGAACTATACTGGAAGGGATCGCTTGGATGAATGGTGCTGAACGTCGGCGCAGAGCCACTGAAATCGTTAACGAAAACGGAGCAAATAGCGGGGCTCACTTTGAAGAAGTCGTAAATCCATCCTCTGCCGGAGTCACATTCCGCCAGCAGGGCGAAATATACCTGAAGGAACTGGAAGAGCGTGAGAATCCTGTAGCGCCGTCCACCCTGGAAAAGCGAAAAGCTTGCTTGTGCAATTGGCTAAATCCGATAATCGGAAATTTTCCGCTTAAGGAAGTAAGTAACAGTGTACTAAAGTCCCTCATTTCAAGAATGAAAGATAATGGGTTAGCACCGCTGGACGAACAGAACATGGTGAAGATGGGTTTTCCACAATCTGAAATTGCCGGACTAAAGAAGAAGCCGCTTGGCGCTGAAGCAATTAATTCATACGTTTCGGTTGTCAAACAAGTGGTCGCTTCAGCCGTCGACGAGGAGGGGAATATGCTCTATTCGCGATCCTGGAATAACAAATTCATCAGTTTGCCACGAATCATTAAGAGCAAACAGGATACTCCAACTTTCTCATTTGAAATTCTGACCGGACTTGCAGCATATCCGGAGCAGCGTGAGCGGATACTGTTTACGTTGTTGGCTGCCACCGGGGCAAGGATTGGGGAGTGCCTTGGCCTCGAGATAGATAAGCATTTTACGAACGATTTCCGTACTATCAAAATCGAACAGAAAGTCCGGGAAGGGAAAGTCGAATATTTGGTCAAAACGGAAGCCGCTAATCGTGAGGTTGATTTGGCTCCGGCGATCGCGGAATTGATTAGAGAATTTGTGGGTGACCGCAAGGCCGGGTTCCTATTTCAGAGCCGCAATGGAAGGCCACTTTATGCGTCCATTATCATTAACAGACACTTGCACCCCGCCCTGGAACGTCTGGGTTACGTTAACGTCTTTAAGAAAAACCATCAGGCGGGCAACCATGCGTTTCGGCGCGCTCGGGTTACCTATCTAAAAAACAAGGTTTCTTGCCCTGAAGGACTCAGGAAGTTCTGGCTTGGACATGCAGGGAAAGATATGGGCGATCTTTATGACAAGATAAAAGTCGATGTGGCGTTTCGTCTAGCGCAAGCAGAGATAATGGGCTTTGCTTTTGAACTACCTTCTATTGCACCTGTTGCACCTAATCTCTGGGTGGAAAACGCACATCTTGAAAATGTTCATCTTATAGATTCTAAATGTGATGAGTGGGGTGATTGGGGAGGATAGATATGGCTGTACCCAGACTGGCTGCGTCTAGTGTATAAAGCTATAATCGTGCCGTATTTATTGGGGTTTCATGCGTTTTGATTATCCAGTTACCCCTGTTTGCCTGCACCTAGTATGCACCTATTTTTGTGGCGGTCATGAGGCAGAATCTGGCGCGCCAAGCGTTAACCAGCCAACTATTTGAAATGTGCCTCTGCTGGGTCCCGCAGAGGGACAGAAGCAGTCCGCCAGAGCGTAGGGTTCCTCGTATTCGTCTTGGCAAACCCAAGACGTCACTCCACGCAAGCGCCGACTTTTTCACCAGATCGTAGAAAGCAAAAGTAGCCTTTGCCCGTAGTAACCTGAAGCGCAGTGGCCAGATTAGTCCGAGCTTCCTGCAGTTCTGCGCAGTGAGATTTGAAATGTTGTTTCTCGATTTCATGGAAGTTCGCATTCAAAAGTGACAAATTGTCATTTTTTCCCGTTGTCTCGATAATGGTGGGACGTTTTCAACCTTCTGCGCTGCCACTAAACTGAGGAGCAGCGGCCAATTTCAAGTATCGGCAAGGAAAGAACTTGACTTTAACACTGCTTCAAATTTAGCACTTGAGTACTCGGTCAGATTTGCCAACATCCGCTTTGGAGCGTGATCAAACTTTCGTAAGAAACCCTCCTCATCCTCATTCGCTGGCCCAGAAGGCAATGCAATAAGCCCTCTGGGCAGCGAATGATGAGGGATTTATTGCAGGCACTCGATCGAACCAGCCTCAAGCTCTGCAATGTAGTCGATGATGGCTTCGCTCCAGCCGTCGATGTGCGACCACGCACCGTATCCGACGCCGTTGCGATTGGAGGCGACGTTCACCACATAGCCCTTGCCGCGCGGTGCCTGGACTCGGTCATGCGATTGCTCATCTGTGATGACGATGATGCGGTCGTACTTATCACGGCACTCTGCCTCTACGTGCGTCACCGCAGCGCCGAGATAGGTTCCGCCATGCGGCTGGCTTGCTTCCAGCGCATCGCGTAGAGCCATGCCGCGACGATCCGGCACGCGCACAGTCTTGTTCGAGAAGGTGAAGATCGAAACCTTCTCTGCAATCTCGCGAAGCAAAATTGCAAGACCATAGGCCGCGTCGGTACGATGCATTTCTGACCGCTGCGACAAGTGACAGTTCATCGAGCCAGAAACATCGACCAGCAGAACTGTGTGCCCGCGAAGCTTGGACGCACGGCCTTCGAGTGAGCGAAACATCGCCGCTTCGAGCGCCTGCTCCCACTGCGGAGCGGAGCGCGCAGCCGCCAGAAAACGAAACGGAAGTACGCGATCCGTCTTCAGGTTTGCAAGAGCCTCCAGCACAAACTCCTCGTGAACGCCTGCGGTATGCATATTGCGCAGATTACGCAGCAGTGCCAGGGCACCGAGCTTGCGCTCTGCGAGCAAACGCTCCCATGCATCGCGCTTGTCGGCCTTCTTCTCTTCGTCTGTGCGCTCACCGCGTCCAACCGCGGAAAGAGAGACCTCCCATGTATCGGGCGTAGCCAATTCGTTCTGCGCTAGACGCTTCCATAGCTCCGCCTGCGCGGTATCCACGGGACAAGCGTGCGAGATAAATAGAACGTCGCGCAATCGCACGGTTCCAGCGCGGTCGTACTTTCCTAGCGCGTACTCGTCGAACTTGCAGAAAGCGCCGGCGAGTCCCTTCTTTACCTGTGCGGAAAGCGGCTGCTTGCCACCGGCCCAGTAGATGGCGACAAACTCACTCAACTCATCTGCGCGCTGAATGACTTGCGCCAATGTATCAGCGACCAGCGAACGATGCGTCGCGTGACGCGCCATCTCGCGGACCAACAACAGAGGCAGATGACGCAGCTTCATGCGCTCGCGCGCTTCGACTGCCAACGCCGCAACACGCTCTGCCGCAACCTGCGGAACAAGATCGCGGATTCGAGTGGCAATCTGCACACCACCTTCGTAGAACTCCTTCTCCCACAACAGGCAGGAGAGCGCCGTGCGGCGCAGAGCCTGCTCCGGAGTCATCGTGCATGCAGGCGCGCCTTCATGTGTCCGGAGGCTGGAATCCTTGGAGTTTTTCAAAATGTTCAGTCGCATGATGAGCCTCCTTTCAAGGCTATCTTTCTGCCGGGGAATAGACGGACTCGGTTAGCTAGACCGGATTGCTCCAGCCACAGGGGTCGAACCTGCTCCTCCGCTTGCGCGGCGCTCTACCAGATGAACCCGAGTCCTGCGCCACCGGCAGGATCTTTTCTTGGCTAGGTCTTTCGTGTACGTGCAATGAATGGCCGGGGAACAAGCGGCAACAGTAAGGTGTCCTACCGCTAGACGACCTGGCTACAAGCCAGGACAGGAGTCGAACCTGCCTCACCCGCGTTGAAGGCGAAGGAACCGTTGCTTACGCCACCGGACCTACTCAATTGTTGTGCGCACATAAATACGTTGGTTGTTGATGGCCAGGGAACAAGCGGTAGCGGCATATCCGTTGCTCTATCCGTTGAGCTACCCGAAGTTGCCTCCGGAGAGGGATTCGAACCCCCAACACACGGTTTAAGAAGTATCCGCGACCTACGCCACCGGCCATTTTCACTTGCGTGCGCACATAAATGCACTGAGTCGATCTTGGCCGGGGAACAAACGGTACGGATCGTTGCTCTGCCATTGAGCTACCCGGATTTCGCGTCCGGGACGGGACTCGAACCCGCAACCCACTAGGCGAAGTAACCGTAGCCTACGCCACCGGCCAAGGTGGTCTTTCAGTTCACTGTAATGCGCTTGCGGCCATCGCAATCTGCTATCGAAAACTTCACAGGCAGAAAGCGCGCGATCACGTCCATGTTTGTCTTCGCGTGCTGACTGATCTCGGTCGTTGTGAAGCTTCCGCCACCAGACAACGCCATTGGCAGCAGCAGTTGATCTGCCAAGTGCTCACCAACTGCGGCGTTCGAAGAGAGATACAGCTGTGCCATCTCTGTTGCATCCCTTGCAACCTTCTCTGCGCTCACACCGAGTTTCCCGAATGCAGTGAAGATCTCGGTCACGTTCGCGCTCGTCACCTCAACCATCACGGCGTTTCCAGGTCCGGTCGAGTTCTTCGTTTGCAGCGTGCGCAGTTGGCCATCTTCGCAACCCAGCATCTTGCCTGCGGTTTCAAGTTCGCGCAGGGCAATCTTCGGGTTGAGATTCGATACCAGCGCATGAACAACGGGCACAGAGGATTCGCCTCTATCGTCAAGCGAGATCGCAGCCAGCTTGCTCTTCGGCCCAATCTCGACTGTAAAACGTCCTCCTCCAGCCGGATAGAATCCGTAACGCTCCAGGGCCACGCGCACCTTCGGTCCCATTCGTTCAATCAGCGGCAGAAAGCACTTCTCCACAAAATCGAAGGGCGGCGCGGCCATGTTGTGTGTTCCACCCTCGATCACCAAACGGCTCGGTGCATTGGCAATCATCAGCGCAGGCAGAACAGTCTGAAGCACCAACGTTCCGCTTCCAGCCGTGCCGACAACGAAGTGATATTCACCCGGCTGAATCGACCTGGGCTTGAAGGTCAAGTGAGTCGAACTCAGCGTTGTTCCCTCCACCTCGGCCTGTCCCACTTCCTTGGCGGCGAGCACCGCAGCCAGATGCTGACGCAACAGTCCAGACTTTTCACGCCCGGCACGAATCTTGTCAATGCGGAACGGTTTGCCAGTTACCATCGACAGGCTCAGCGCCGTGCGCAGTATCTGGCCACCGCCCTCGCCATACGATCCATCGATCACAATCATCTTGCAACTCCCTCACCCGCGGGCGCGCCAACCTTCACGCGCCCGCGCCAACACCTGTTATCCCTTCACGCATACCACCTGGTGCAGGGTGTGGACGACCTCGACAAGATCCTTCTGCGCCTCCATCACCGCGTCAATCGACTTGTAGGCCGCCGGCGTCTCGTCGATCACATCCGCATCCTTGCGGCATTCAATGCCCTCGGTCATGCGCATGTGGTCTTCCACAGTAAAGCGGCGCTTGGCCTCATTGCGCGACATGGCGCGACCTGCGCCGTGACTGCAACTCGAGAAGCTCTCGCGATTGCCCTTGCCGCGCACAATGTAGGAACGCGCTCCCATGCTGCCAGGGATAATGCCCATATCGCCCTCGCCGGCGCGCACTGCGCCTTTGCGGGTAATCAGCACGTTCTGCCCATAGTGCTTTTCGCGCGTCACGTAGTTGTGGTGGCAATTGATCGCCTCCAGTTCCGCAGTGAATTCCGGCAACACGCCCGAATTGCGCAAAGAAGCAACCAGGCTTTCCATCATCAAATCGCGGTTACGCTGCGCGTAATCCTGCGCCCAGCCGACCGCTTCGATGTAATCGTCGAAGTGCTCGGTGCGCTCCGGAAAGTACGCCAGATCCACGTCGGGCAGGTTGATGAAGAAGCGCTTCATATCGTTCTTCGCAAGTTCAATGAAGTAGCTGCCCATGCGATTGCCCACGCCACGAGATCCAGAGTGCAGCATGAACCAGACCTGATCGGCTTCGTCGAGGCAAACCTCGATGAAGTGATTGCCGGTGCCGAGCGTTCCCAGATGATTCGCATGGTTGCCGCGATCGAGCTTCGGGTGCTTGGCCAGAATCGCGTCGTAACGCGGTTTCAACTGGCCCCATACTTCCATCGGTCGCGCCGGAATATCGCCCCATGCGCCGCGGTCGCCTGCTCCGCCGTGATTGGTGCGCCCATGCGGTACTGCCGTCTCAATCGCCTCACGGACAGCCTTCAGGTTGTCCGGCAACTGGCTGGCGTTCAGGCTGGTCTTCACCGCCATCATGCCGCAGCCAATGTCCACGCCGACGGCAGCCGGGATGATCGCACCGCGCGTGGGAATCACACTGCCCACCGTTGCGCCGATGCCAAAATGCACATCCGGCATCGCGGCAATCCACTGAAAGACAAACGGCATCTGCGCGGCATTGAGCAACTGCTGGCGCGCCTGGTCCTCGACCGGCACTCCCTTGGTCCAGGCCTTCACCGGAACGCCCTTTTCCTGCGTGTATACGTTGTAGCTCTCGTCTGCCATTGTCATTCTCCTCTTGAAGCCTATCTGATTGTTCCTGCCTTATATTAAGCAATACTCGTGCCAAACTCGCAAAGAATACGAATATGTTTATATATGAATAGTTTACGCAATAGTAGGTCGATCACATGACGCAATATAATGATATGTTAGTATATTCTTTATACGTATGGATAAGAGTCAAAACCCGGTTGTCGTCATTGGCCTGCTCGGAACCACGCTCGATCTCGGCAAACATCCCGACCGCTGGCAAAACTGGCGGCCTACGATTTCCGTCTGCCAGCAGCCGGATATGATAGTGGATCGTTTCGAGTTGCTGCACGGCAGAAGAGAAACCTCGATGGCCGAGCAGGTGCGCCGCGACATCAACTCGGTTTCGCCGGAGACCAAGGTCGTTCTGCACCAGATCGAATTTGGCGATCCATGGGATTTCGAGCAGGTTTACGAAGCGCTCTTCAGCTTTGCGCGGGCCTATCCCTTCGATGCCGAGGCCGAAGACTATCTCATTCACATCACCACCGGCACGCACGTGGCGCAGATCTGTCTCTTTCTGCTGACGGAATCGCATCACCTGCCGGGGCGTCTGTTGCAATCCTCACCCGACCGCCAGCACCGCGGTTCGGGAATCCTGAAGATCATCGATCTTGATCTCTCGAAGTACGACCGCATCGCCCAGCGCTTTCACCAGGAGCAAGCGGCGGGCGTCTCCTTCCTAAAGGGTGGCATCGAAACCCGCAATCGTGCCTTTAATTTACTCATTGACCGCATCGAACGCGTCGCCGTTGCCACGCGCGACCCGCTGCTGCTGATGGGTGCAACCGGCGCCGGCAAGTCACGTCTGGCTCGCCGCATCTTTGAATTGAAGAAGGCCCGCCATGCCGTCAAGGGAAACTTCGTCGATGTGAACTGCGCCACCCTGCGCGGCGAAGGAGCCATGTCAGCGCTCTTCGGCCACACCAAGGGCGCGTTTACAGGTGCAGTGCAGGAGCGCGCCGGTTTGCTGCGCGCGGCCAACAACGGCCTGCTCTTTTTGGATGAGATTGGTGAGCTTGGTTTGGATGAGCAGGCAATGCTCTTGCGTGCGCTCGAAGAAAAGACATTTCTGCCTCTTGGTTCCGACAAGGAGGCGCATAGTGATTTTCAACTGATCTGCGGCACCAACCGTGACCTGCACGCCGCTGTACGCGAGGGCCGCTTCCGCGAAGACCTGCTGGCCCGTATTCATCTGTGGACCTTCGTGCTGCCGGGCTTGCGCGACCGGCGCGAAGACATTGAGCCGAACCTGCAATATGAGTTGGACGGCTGGGCCGAGCGTACCGGCGAACGGATCACCTTCAACAAAGAAGCCCGCACACGTTTTCTCAACTTTGCTCTTTCCTCGGAAGCGCTTTGGAAAGGTAACTTTCGCGACCTCAACGCCGCCGTGGCGCGCATGGCCACGCTAACAGATGGTGGTCGCATCACCGTCGAGGTCGTGGATGAAGAGATCGGCCGTCTCGGTTATTCCTGGGGAGGCGATGCTCTTGCATCTTCCGCGCCAGTGCTTGGGACGTTACTGAGCGAGGAGCAGCTAAGTGCAATTGATCTTTTCGATAGGTTGCAACTCGAACAGGTAGTTGCTATTTGTCGGCGCTATCGCACTCTATCGGAAGCAGGCCGTGCACTGTTCAACAGCTCGCGCGTGCGCAAATCCTCGTCCAACGACGCTGATCGTCTGCGCAAGTATCTGGCACGCTTCGATCTGAGTTGGGATGCAATCTTGCGCCACGAAGGGCAAGAATAACGCCATTTTTCAAAAGGTTGCAGGTCAGCGTACGCAATAGGACAACAAGCGGCGACGCAGAAGTTTGGTCTGGCGCAAGCAGGTCGGCTAGATGCTGAAGTACTCCTTGCTATCCGCTTTTCAACGCCTTAAACCGGTGCGGCAACGCGGCTCGATCCGAGGCTATGCAGCCACATCCGTCGTGTTCGCGTAGAGATCAGCGAAAAGAGGTAGTTCTTCAGGACGCGATTTAACTGACTTACTGGCATTCATGACAGCTTTTGGGATCTGAACGTCAGGATTTGACTTTGGGGGGAGTTCTTGGTGGCCAATTGTCCGGAGATCGGATATTTCGGGGCCCAATGCGGCCACGATCATGTTAAGAATGTCGCGCACCTCATTGCGGCATTCCTTCGGTGTTGCGGCCCCATAGCGGCCGACAAATATGTCAACGATCTGATTTGTAAAATCATCCAGACTTTTAGGCTTTGCCGCCGAATTCTTTCTGGCACCAGTCTCCGCAACCTTGGCGAGGGCCTCTTTTACCTTCTTTTCTGCATCTTCAGATGAAGACGGCGTTTTAATCTTGAGGAGCAGTTGGGCCAATTTTAAGTATTGTGCTCGTGTTGGGTCGATATCCATTTCCGCAAGGACATTCAGAAGCAGCGGAGAAATCTGTGTTGCGATCTCATAATCTCTGACCATGCGATAGATGGTTCGTTTGTTTCGATTGATCGCGTTGCCAATGGCCTCGGCTGCATCTACCCAGCCATGTCTGAGTTTGTAGTATCCCCTGTACTCGAAGAGTATTTTCCCAACATCAAAACGACTACAGGTGAAGCCGTGAAGCGCATTGGCCAGATCAGTCCGAGCCTGCACCAGTTTGTCGCAATGGGATTTAATATGTTTTTTCTCGATTTTTTCGAGTTCCGCTGTCAAATTTGACAAAATGTCACTTTTTCCTGCCGTCGCGATTAAGTCTAGCATTTCCAGCCTCCTTCGCTGCAACCAATCCGTGGGGCAGCATCCAATCTCAAACATCGGTAAGGAAACGACTTGACTTTAACTTTGCTTCATACTCAGCGTTTTGATCATGGAACCTGACGGCCCACGGATGGCTGCTTCCGGTGTCACGATGTTGGAGAAACCCGGCTTTACTGCAATTGGTCGAGGAATCCCTGATGGTGAAGGGGTTGACGCGTTTGATGCCGGGGTACGGGTTCATCCTGGGAAGGTGCTGAATGCTATATGGGGTTCTCGCGTCTAAATTATCTGCGCTTCCTTCTCCACGCGTGCTCCACCCTTATCCCCCGCGAAGTTTCGTCGCCAATCATCCGAGTTAGGAGCCGCATAAGCGAATGAGCGCTCGTTCGGATTCTATGCGCGGGGGTAGCAGGCAACTAATATCTCTACAGCAACCCTGGATTCAAACTCTGACAGTCCGAAGACGACCTCCGGCCCGTAGGGCGTTATCCAAGACAGATTCGGCCGGTCAAATTTAACCTTTGCTGTGACAGTTCCGCTTCAAGTCTATATTGACTTTTGTCTAATTCATTACATACACTGAAGAAGATGGATAAAAAGTTGAAATTGAGCCAATACGGCTCCCAACTGTGGACCAAAGAGAAGGCGCGGCAGATTCGAAACCGCGTCGAAACGATTCTTTCGACTTTAGAAGCCGGTGATGTGCTGGTAATCGATGCGGCCGCAGTGGAGGCCTTCGACTTTTCGTTTGCCACAGAATTGTTTGGCAAGACCCTGATGACCCTCACCGTGGAATCTCCGGGCAGGTTCCTCGTCGTCGAGAACCTGAACGAATGCACGGAGGAGAATCTCAACCAGGCACTCGAAAGCCTGAACGTCGCGATGATCGAGCGAAGAGATACGAATTTGAACCTTTTAGGCAAAGTTCACCCTGCAGACCGAGAAACATTCGCGGCGATCGTGAAGGCCGGAGAAGCAGTCTCGGCTGGCGCGCTGAGCAGGATACTTGAGATTAATCTGACGGCCATGAATGAACGGCTGTCGAAGTTGACAAGCATGGGCATCGTGCGCCGGGAGAAGGGTTCGTCAGCGACGGGCAGAGAGCAGTACATTTATCGCGTTCTGAGCTGATTTTCTTGTTCCGAAGCGTACCCGAAAGCTTGTTTTTTGGAGGAAAGAAATGTGGACACTCGACAGCATTGAACTTAATGGTGGCTTCCTGCCAGGTTTGAAGTTGACCTTGCCGCATGGATTGATCTGCATTATTGGTCCGAGGGGAAGCGGCAAGTCGACGCTGGCCGAGGCACTACGGTTCGCAATCAAAGGGACCGTCGGCGCATCGAAGCCCAGACTCGATCTACTTCAGGCGAATATCGGCAGCAGTGGTCTGGTGACACTGGTGGCAAAAACGGAAACTGCCGGCACGTATACCATCAGGCGAGGCTACAAGCAGCCAGCGGTGCTCCTTTCGGCCGATGGGCGAACGGTTCCAAATGTCGATCTTGACCGGGGCACATTCCTGCCTCTTGACGCATACAACGGCCCTGAGATCGAAGCCATCGCTGACGAGGCTTTAGGGGAAAGGCGCCGCGCGCTTCTCGATGACCTGCGTGGGGAACAGCTTTCCACCATTCATCTTTCTCTGGGTGAGCACAGAAGGACCCTCGAAGCAAATGCGGATCGTATCCGGGCGGCGCGCCGATCGATCAACGACCTTTCCGAACGGATCGAGGAAATCGGGGACGCCCGAGCAAGGCTGGCCGCAGTCGGCCCTCTACCCCAAAACGCGGCATCGACGGAGTATACGACCGCTAGCCGGCAGCAACAGAGCAACGCGCGTGAACGTAAACGGATCGACGATGCTTTGGCGGCATTGTCTTCGTTGCATCGCGACACCGAAGTAATCAGGCAGCGAATCTCCGATCCAAAGCAGTTCACCATAGTCGATGAAACATCCGCCAATTCCGGCTTCCTGGTTGAAAAACAGACGGTACTCCGGCAAACGCTCGATTCCGCCCTTGCACCATCCAACTCGGTGATAGCCAGCATCGAGAGCGCCCAGACGCTCCTCGAACAAACAAAAACTGGCCTCTCTACAATTCATGCCCAGCAAGCCGCTGAATTGGCCCAACTGCAGCAAGTCCATCGGGAAGCTGACGAGCGGTACCGTATCCGGTTGGACTTGGAGCAAAATGTCCAAAAGCTTCAAGAGATTGAGGTAGAGCAATCACTCAAGAAAAATGAATTGGTCCAACTACTGGCCGATCGTAAAACTCTTAAGGCCAAGTTTCTGCTGGAGCGGGAGCAGGTGTCAGTGCTGCGCGACTCGGTGGCAACCGAACTCCAACGGGAGACCGGTCGGAAGGTTCGGATTCGTGTGCTGCGGAACGCCGACAATTTGGCGTATCGCACCCTGCTCACAGAGGGCCTGAAGGGCGCCCGGGTCAGGAACCACGAAGAGATACTGGACTTGCTTCTGCAGTTGCGGCCGGAGCAACTGGCTCAATTCATACAGACGGACGATCAAGTTGCCTTTGATGAGGCGTGCGGCTTTGGAGTTGAGCGGACGCGAAAGATATTGGATGCATTTCGCGAAAACGTTGACCCGCTTGAGCTTGAGGTCGTCGATATCGAAGATCAAGTACGTATCGAGCTGAATGTCGCTACGATTAACGAACCGATCTTCAAAGATGCCGCCGAGCTGTCCCGCGGACAGAAATGCACGGCTCTGCTTCCGCTGTTGCTCGCCCGGACCGACAACCCATTAATCATTGACCAGCCGGAAGACAACCTGGACAATCATTTCATCTATGAGACAGTTGTAAACTCAATTCAGCGATTGAAGGGGAAGCGGCAAATGATCTTCATCACCCACAACGCCAACATTCCGGTCCTTGCTGATGCGGAACTAGTCATTGTCATGAACTCGGACGGAAAAATCGGTTACGTAGAGAAGTCTGGATCTGTGGACGAGTGCCGCGAGGATATTGTCGATCTTCTCGAAGGTGGCAGAGAGGCGTTCGAACTGCGCCGTGAACGATATGCCCGCGTCTGAACTCTTGTATGAGCGACTTCGGAAACTCGCGGTGGAGGACCCCCGGGAGGCGAGAGTCGTCTTCCTGGCCGAGTTTGAGGCAAAATCACCGGGGCTGAGTGATCTCTTTGCCCAGTTGCGAAAGCCCAATGAGGGACGACTTCGGCAGGTCATTGCCAACTCCGTCCGGGCGCATCCGGAAAAGGCCAGAATTGTCACCGAACTGCTTCAATGGCGCGAAACAGAGACCGATGAGTTCACCCGCCGTGCGATCGCCGGCGCGCTTGCCGACGTGGACCCGACGGCGCTTCGCGAAGACAAGACTGTGCAGAAGGTTGCCGCATCAAGCGAACTAGTGGTCGTATACCGCTATGTAGCCGATCGGCTTCGCCATCGCCTGCGCAACACGATGCTTGCGGCGCAAGACCAAGCTAGTCGGCTGAACCGTCTGATGGCAATGGATCTGGGCAGCGAGGTGCAAGCTGTCTTGGCCAAATTGAATGATGCCATGATCTCGATGGGGCGGGAGCTTGAGGCGACGGATGTTGATCCAGAGTACTTCCGCCTGCGCCCTGTCACTTTGCCGGATTGGCTTTGGCAACTTAACACCCGATACGCCGCTCGATACAGCCCAGTGAAACTTAACTTGATCAATGCGGACCATAGATGGATTCAGGTGCTGGCGAACGAGTATCTGCTGGACACAATCTTCTGGAATATCTGGTTCAACGCCCAACAATCCGTCAGAGAGAATTGCGAGATCTCGATCACTTTCAGGCGGCAACGGCACGAACTCGAGATACTGGTCTCGGACAACGGAGAGGGCTTTTCCCCAGAACTAAAAGAGATCGCATTTCAGCAGGTCTTCTCAACCAAGAACAGTAGCGGCCGTGGGAGGGGACTGATGGAAATACAGGAAGCCGTAGAGCGCCTCGATGGCCGGGTTGAGCTTTACGAGGCAAAACCTTCCGATTTTCGAATCCGGATATTGGTTCCACTGGAGACGACATGAGCTATCCACTTGCGATTCAAGCCTTGGTGATCGAAGATGAGGAAGGCACGAAAGAAGCCTATAAGGGCATCTTCGAGACCATTGCCGAAGAGGTCACAGGCCTTCCGTTTTCGCCAGTTCTCCCTTCCTTTGCATTTTCCTTCGAAGAAGCGGTCGCCTGTTTAGAGTCGAGCAAGATCTTTCACGTCGTTGTTCTCGACTTGCGTCTTCCTGAGAAACCCAGGATGCCGATTGCAGAAGTTGAGTTGGGAATCAAACTGCTGAATCGATGCATCGAGCGAGATCGCTACCCAATCCCGTCTTTGCTTGTCATAAGCGGCCACATCGCATCGACAGAGCAGGTTCGGCTTCAGGATACAGTCCGCCAAGGCTTTTACTACGGTCGTACGATGGTAAAGGGCGACCGTGGATTTCTCTTGGGAGAGATTCACCGAGCCTGCGACGAAGCTCTTCGATACTGTTCTGTCGGCGTTCACGTTCGCGATGCGGGCCAGAAGCAGTTCCCCCCGATCTCTCCCCGCGAGGAGGATCTGCTGCGCCGATCCGTGCTTCAGCAGACTGGCGTCATCGGATTGGATCTGGAGTGGTGGGAGGCCAAGCGCCTCGTCGCCATCTCCAAGAATCGCAGTGACTTGACGAATCCGTGGACGAAGGTTTTGATGGGCAGATATCTGCTGGATGGCGGACGTGGATCCTCCAGGCCCAAGTTTTTCAAATTGATGGACGGTTTCGACGCAAAAAGCGTCATCGATAGTGCCCGCTACGTGGAGCAGAAGCTCACCCATATCAAGCTCGCCTGTCATATCGCCGCTAAAAACTGTGCCCTGATCGTCACCGAAAAGGTCGGCGCACAAGATGCCAGGCCCAGTTCACTCGAAGCTATCTTCACCGGATCTGAACCGGGTCAGGCCCGAAAGGTGGCTCTTCAGATCGCTGATCAGGTGCAGCAACTCGGCGACCTCTTGCCGGAAAGCAAGCCTTTGAAGGCGCTTCTTTGGCCCGGCCACGACATCGGCCTCGTGACTGATCAGTGGAACCGGTTCGCATCTCAGGTGCGGGAACAGCTGAACTACGACGCGGACCCTGTTGCTCTTTTTTCCGAGTTACTGGTCAGCGACAAAAAGCAGCGAGTCACCGAGCGATCGCTTGTCCACGGCGATCTGCACATGAGTAATGTTGCGCTCGACATCGAGCCCAATGGCACACACGCATATATATTTGATGCGGGTGTAGTCAAGCGCAACGTCGCCGGCCGAGACATTGCAGTCATCGAGGCGTCAATCCTCCTCCATCAACGGATTGACCATGAGGACTTCGTCAGGATCTGCTCGATCCTATACGGACCGGCAACATCTGGGACAGAGGATGTTGCCGCGCTGCCCGCTGTTGGAATCGTCAAAGAAATCGTCGAGTTCATCCAGGCCCTCCGGAAAGCAGCCAATCCATGGAACGATCTCGAAATCTACGCGCTGATGGTCTTTGATTTTGTCCTGATCCAGGTCGGCGGATTGGCTTTCGGATCTTACGGGAACAGGATTGTGGACCAGCAATCAGCTGCATACCTTCTGGCCGTGGTCGGGGAATGGTATCGACGAGTGCGCAACGCTAATCCGATGGACGCAAATATGTGATCGGCTTTTCGCGCCCAGCAAGCGGCCCACGCGCTGGGCAACCATCAGCGGGTTCTACCTGCTCTGTTGGCATCCCGCCTCGATCTTGCGCAGCCCCTCTTTATTGCGCTTCTCAAAGCGCGCTTGCATGGCCTGATCCTTTAGTTGCCGTTGCGCGCTCGGCACAAAATGAAGACCTCGGCACCGTCCGATACGGGGCACAAGCCCACTTCCAGGCCCTCATGGACCGTACGCCAAACTTGCAGAAGCAACTTGCGTTCATAGAGCTTCAGAAGGCTTTTCGGCATGCCCACTATATAGAGCCGCCCGCCCCGCTTGAAATACTCCACGTTGTTTTCGCTCACCATGCCTCGGTCCATCACACAGATCCGCGCGGCGTGCCTATGCAGCTGCTCGATGTGCCGAACCATCTCTTCCAGCGTGATCTAATCGTGACGGTTGCCAGCAAAAACTTCATAGCCGACCGGCATGCCGCAGCGGCTGACAACTAAGGCCAGATTAATGCCAATTCGAGTACTGCCGATAGTTGACATATCGAATATGGACAGTCAACATAAGTCCGATACCGTAATCGAAAAAGCTGGAGCAATTGAAGGAGAGATCGCTTACCACAGTTATAGCCCAGCCGTGGATTCCTTCGATCCAATGATGCCCTTTAGCGAGCCGGTGATGCAGCAATTCAAAGGTCCTTAGTCTCAAAGGAGGTAAAGTATCGGTATTGACGAGGACAACCAATTAAAACAGGAAGAATCAATGTGGCAAACAGATAAAGCGCTCCGTGAGGAGATCAAGGAGACGAAGGGCGCTCCAGCTAGCGATAACACAATATTCGCTGCTGTCGTTCACTACTGGCTAATATCACCATGTATCTTTCTAAAAAGCATATCTATCAAGCACAAATTAGTCTTGTTTTCCGACTCCATTTGGGTCGACGGTCTAATGTACACCCCACTTAGATTATTTCCACGACCACAAAGTCCATCAACTCTCAAGCGCAACAACCAAACCCACCGCGCCCCTATCTCAAGGTGTATCTCAGCTCGGTAGTCGCGGTATTCGGAGGAAAGAACAATGCAAATAAACCGAAACACAACACTATCAGGGCTGGATCGCCCCGCACTGTTATCTGATATTAACTCGCAGATTTCCGACAGGGATGCGTTGAGTCCAATATCAGACTTAGTCGCAGAGTCGAAACACCGGTTCTCACAACAATCGGCCGACACAATTCGAAACACGGATGAAACCATCAAGAAGAAAAGAGGTAAATGTATGTCGCCCAGAACAGGTCAGGAAGATTTGGTGTCCTACAAGGACGGAAATTGGTGGAAATTCCGAGTCTGGGTCGATGGGCCTGGACAAGACAAAAGAACCCACATTTCAATAAAGATATGCCCTATTAAGGGGCCCGGAGCTTTGAATTTAAGCCAGCGAAAAAGCAAACTCCGCAAGATTATCGCTGCGATGGTCATCAAGAGTGAGGAGCAAATCGACATTAAAGTTAATCAACATGACGACGTCACATTTCGAGAGCAGGCTGCAATCATGATGCGCGAATTGAGAGATCGACACAGAAAACCGTTAACAGACGCTACGCTGGATCAATTCGAACGTGGCATTCGCCTCCACTTGAATCCCATCCTTGGGGATCTTCCCCTCTCCAAAATAAACAACTCGGAATTCAAGCTCGTCGTTCATGCGATGGAGCAACAGGAATATTCCGCCGCGACTATCTCCCGCATAATTGCTCTCGCCAAGTTAGTTATAGCGTCCACAATTGAAGATAAAACAGGGGAACCAATCTATCCGCGTCAATGGAATGCAAAACTCATCGATCTTCCATTAATTAAGGATGAGGAAATCAATACGCGGTGTTTTGATGAGGAGATTATGTCGGGTCTAGCTGCGCATAAAGATTCCAAGATGCGGGCGTCATTCACGCTGGCTGGCGCAACTGGTCTAAGAATCGGCGAATTGCTTGGGATTGAAATAGACAAGCATATCTCTTCCGATTTTAGAACGATCACAATTGCTCAGCAAGCCAATGATGACAATAGGACAACAAAAATGGTGATGAGATCTTTCTCTATTCGACAGGTTGATTTACATCCTGATATCGTGGCGTTCCTTAAAGATTTTGTCGGTGAGCGCAAGAGCGGCTTCCTGTTTCATACCAACAACGGAAATCCACTCTCTAAGAGCTATGTGCTTCGCTACCTCCAATGTGCTCTAAAGGATTTGGGATATGTCAACGAAAAGCCCGGCAATAACTACGCGGGGTATTACGCGTTCCGTCGCTTTCGGGATACTCTTCTGCGGAGTGAGGGATGTCCGGTAGGCATTCGCCGCTTCTGGATGGGGCACGGGGAAAATGGAATAAGTCCTCACTTCGACAATGTAAAAATGAATACTAAGCTTCGCCAGGAATGGGCAGAACGCGTCGGCTACGGATTCAAATTGCCACCAAGTATACCGGTTGCACTGAAACTTGCGAAATCAGATAAAACAACATCATCGATGTAACCTATTTTATTTGTGATTGATAGGGTTGGTGATAGGGGTATTGATTGACTCTCAATTCCCTATCACCGTACTCTCCTTATCAACAACGGGACTGTAGTAAAAGGCCTAAGGGTATGAGGATCACCCGTTACTCCCAACGACTGGGGAGTTTTCGACCCTGGTACGGCATCCACCTTCCGCTGGCGCGACTCCGCCCACGGCAACAAGAAGAGGCTCATGAATCTGGTTGTCGATGGGACCTGCGCCGCTTCCGTCGGCGCGAACGCAGATCCCTCGCCTCGACTGATAATAACTGCTCTGCAAGTAGTTTTTCCAGCCTCCACATCAAGCAGCAAAAAGCCACCAAGCTGATCCATTTAGCCATGAATGCCGCAGAACCCGACCATTCAAGCCAGATCGATCACTCACTGAATTCGATTATTTTTATTCAAAGTGCGTAGGTTTCCCTGGGGCGGCTTCCTTCAAGTCGTTGTATCCGAAGCGCCCTGGGACACGCTAGAATTGATCCAGATCTTAATTTTCTGTTGTGCGCGATATGGCGATTACTGACAAGACTCGAAAGCTTCTGTGGGGACGGTCTGGTAGATCGTGCGCCATCTGTAAGTGCGACCTGTTCATCGACGCCACCGCCGAGTCCGAGGAATCCATCGTCGGCGACGAATGCCATATCGTCTCGGGGCAGGTCGGAGGTCCGAGGTATGACCCGACTTTCCCTGCCGACATCATCGACTATGTCAGCAATCTTGTGGTGCTCTGCCGCGTGCACCACAAGATGGTGGACGACCAGTTCCGAACCTACACCGCGGAAGTGCTGCGCGGGATCAAGCTGGATCACGAGCTTTCTGTTCGGCTGGCAAGTGTAGCTGCGGCGCAACGATACGTGGAGGAAAACCAACGCAGGGCGGACATGGGCTATGGGCGAACCTTCGTCTCGCACACCGCATTTTTCGCCGCCAAAGCCCCAAAGGTTCAGAATCCTATTCTGGACTTTTCCCTTCCTCTGCATGGCCGGTCTGATCAGCTTCGTACGCTCGAATCTTTCTTGGAATCGGACGGCCAGTCGATTGCCATCTTGAACGGAAGAGGCGGCCTGGGCAAATCCAAGTTGCTCCATGACTGGAGCGCGGACCTCAAGGATTGGAGTGTAATTTTTCTCAAGGAAGCCCCCCTGTGGCATCCCGAAAGTGCGAAGGAGATACCGCAAGGAAAAGTCGTGATTGTCGTTGACGATGCGCATCGTGCGGCTACGCTCGCTGCTGTCATCGAGCTTTTTGGAGAGCTTCGCTCTGGCCAAATGCTCAAACTCTTGCTCTCCACTCGCCCCGGTGGCGTACTGGAATTGGAGCGACTGTTGTACAAATCAGTTGGATCGTCTGAAGTTCTCCGCCTCCCGGACTTGGAAGAACTCACGGATGAGCAGGCCTCGGTGCTCGCCACCGAAGTGCTTGGCGAGCAGTTCAGCATCTATGCGAGAGACCTAGCGCGCGTATCCAATAACAGCCCGCTAGTGATCATTGCTGGCGGCAATCTGATCACCTCCCGCCATATTCTTCCGGCAGAGATGAGCGGCCTTGAGGATTTCCGCCTGACGGTTTTCTCCCGCTTCTACGATGAGTTGAAGTTGAGTGGCCCCGAGTTCGCCATCAATCCTCCCCGCCCGCTTCTCCAGGTAATTGCTGCAATCGGACCGGTCAACGCAGCCTCCGAGGGGTTCCTTAGCACCATCGAGACCTTCCTCGAATGCACGAGCAGCGACGTTCTCGCAACGCTTGATGCTCTTGCAACGCATGGCGTGATTACGCCGCGGACAGAACCTGTACGTATCGTGCCGGATGTCTTGTCCGACTATGTACTCGAAACTGCCTGTGTCAGCCCGCAGGGATTGAGCACAGGCTACGTGGACAGGATCTTCGATTCGTTTGGAGATCAGTTCTTCGAGAAGTTGATGCTAAACCTCTCGGAGTTGGACTGGCGGCTTGGCAGGGTGGGGCGAGGTCTGGATCTCCTGAATGCGGTTTGGAGCAAGATCTACATGAAGTTCCGCGAGGCGTACACCCATCGCCGCAGGAAACTCCTGGAGGAGTTGAGGTCAGCTGCTGTCTACCAACCCAGCAAAATACTTGAGCTCGTGCGTCTGGCGAGGACCGAACCGTTGGTCGACGGTGATATTCCGAGGATTTATCGGATAGGTCGGGGCTACCTTCTCGAGGTCTTGTCGGTCCTGCTTGAAGCGACTGCCTATCATCCGGAGTTTACGTCACGTTCGGTGGACGTCCTCTGGGAACTGGAGTGTGAAGAAAGGCAGGAGAAGCATTCTGACGGCAGCGCCAAGGGCACCCTCGAACGGCTTGCATCTTACCAGCGCTACAAATGGCCGGCCTTCAACTTCGCAATGCTCCTACAGGCTGTTCGACTGACCCGGCGGCAGGATGCCTTCAATCAGAACTTCACTCCGCTCGACTTGGTGGACCAAATTCTCGAACGCGAAGGCGAGTTCACCGAGTATCACGGTAACTCGATATCCTTTGGCGGGTTCGGATTGAATCCTGTTGCGGTGGCTCCGGTGAGAGAAAACGCATTGCAGTTTCTCGGCTCACTTCTATATTCCGAGAGTGATGTCGTGGCGATTGCAGCGACAGAATCCCTTGGCCGATTGTTGCCGAAGGTGCTCAATCGGGTTGGGCGCGAATCCGCTCCTGAAGAACTCGCATGGCAGCAAGAAGAGAGGCTCAAGGTGATCTCCCTCTTGGCTCTGCGTCTTTCGGTTGGGCCTCTCTCTCTTCCCGTTCGAAGAAGCATCGTGCACGTGCTTCGATCGGCAACGGGCGTTCGGTGCAGCCCGGAAATCCGGGAACGCGTCGGCGCGGAGTTTGAGAAAGTAGAGTGGGACGATGACCTTCTGATCTTCGACGCCACCTGTTGTCAGGATGGCGATTTCCCGGTCACTAGCACTACCGATCCTGTTGGTTCCTGGGAAGGTCAGTCTGAGGCGCAACTTTCCCAAGTCGCCAGAACCTTGGAGCGAAGGTACGCGACGGTCGAGCAGCGTGCTGTGGAACTTGTCGCCAAGGTGAAGCTTGCCTACGAATGTCGGCTCCAGCCAAATGGTTTTCACCGAATTGTGGGCTCCTTCCGGCGAAACGGAGAATTGCTCTCTGCAATCGTCGATTGCATCAGCCGAGACACGGAGTCACTGAAACTGGTAAATGAACTCAGGACCGCTTTGCTCGCTCTGCATTCCGTCCGACCCGTAGAATTGCGCGCTAGGGCTCGGGAGATCATCGCCCGTGGAGTGTTGCATGAAGTGATAGCAGCAGCCGGAGCGCTGCGCATGGATGCAGACAATGTGACAGTCGATGACATCGACCTGATAGAGACGTATCTCGCGTTCCCTAATTCTCTGGTAAAACTCGACTGCCTGCATACGATCGCCTACCTGGGAAGGAAAGCGGTGGTTCAGCCGGCGTTGCTGCGAGCCGTATTGAGCGTTGAGGTAGAGGGTGACGCCCACGTTGCGGCGACGCTTGTTGGTGCTTTCGGACCCTACGGGGTCTGGCTCACCCAATTGTCAGAAGCGGATGTATCTCACATTCTTACCCAGCTTGCTACGATTGAAGATTTGAGTACGAATCAGGGGGCTGTCCCTTCGTTCCTTAGCCGTTTGACAGATCGCTTTCCGGACCAGGTGCTGGAATTTCTGCTACACCGTCTCGAGATTGAGGACGAGCGCCGGGCAAAGGGCGACTGGAGCTTCCGCGGGCTTGATTCGCCTTATGGTCACGTTTCTTTTGGCGCCGTCGAGTCAGGAGTCAGGGCTCGTCTGGTTCAGACCTGCGTGGATCGCTACCTGCAGGCGGTTCCACCCGCTTCGTCGTACCGCTCTCTTTTCTGGACCGTGCTCGGAGGGCTTGGTGATGAGGTCCTGTCAGTCCTGGTGAGGGCTGTCGTAGGCGCTGACAACGAGCGCATGGAGAAGATACTGACTCTGATCCGAACTTCTCCTGGACGGCTCGTGCTAGGCGATCCGGAATTCGTGAAGCAGTTTCTTCGAAACCTCTCCGGCGAAGCCAGGATCAAGGCAGTAGCTGTCTTCGTTGAGAATGCATATTCTCTCGGATCGGGAGGGTTCGCGGGCGATCCGAGCTTGAGGATTGAGAACAACCAAAACGCCATCGCTAGCGTCCTGTCAGATTTTCAGCGGGAAGAGGATATGCAGGATATCTCTGCGGCCTTGGCGGCAAGCGAGACACCACGCTACGAGTTTGGCTCACACTTTGGGCTTCATAGGCCAGAAGATGATTAGGATCTTCAGTAATCAGGTCTTGCCTTCGCACCCCAAACCATATCAGCAGCTCGTGAAGACTCAAAAGAGAGGATTCTTGTACGCGCACCAAACAACTACTGGCCGAAATCGATCGACAAAGCGATAAACTTACTACTGAATGATAAGCTCTATTTTGCAAGCATTTCTCTGTTAATTGACCAAAATTTCCGCAGGTGAACGGATGTCACGTAAGGCAGATTTCAACATTGACGTAAAAGAAGCTCTCGCCAAACGAGCTGATAATCGCTGCTCTTTCCCGCAATGCCAAGCGTCTACTATCGGGCCGAGCGCGGAAGGGCCTAAAAGCACGTCCAACTCAGGAGATGCTGCTCACATTGTAGCCGCATCATCAGGTCCTGGAGCACGAAGGTCTAATAATGGCTGTCTGTCACCACAACAGCTCAAAGATATAGACAATGGTATTTGGATGTGTGCAAATCATGCTCGATTAGTTGACAGAGATGAAGTCACATACACTATACCGATGCTCAGACTCTGGCGAGAAATCAGAGAACTAAAAGCTGCCTTGAGACAGACGCTTGGAAAAGAAATAGAGTTTGGACCTGATCGATTCGCAAAGTTGCCGCTTGCGGAGGATAAAATAACGCTGACTTACATTGGTTCGGAAAATAGAATAATTGGCGAAGCTATTAGGAACAGTTGCGTCTATGAGATTTGGGGAGATGATCTCGGGCACGCGATACGAGATCTATCTATTGAATTAGTCCGAAACGCGTTTCAGCATGGACACGCGACAAACTTCTCTTTGTCTATCGAAGCTAAGAGGATTGTGCTTCGTGACAACGGCCGACCATTCTATTATCAAGATATTCTTAACCAGAAGAAGAAGGCCGGTGGAGCCGCAGCGATGCAGCACTTGCTTGACGAACATTCTAGTCATGTTCTTTTGGCTTCAATGTGTCAGGTCGGTGGCAACGAGTTGATAATTGCCCTTATCCATCAAGTCGCCGACATTCCCGAAGTAACGACATGCTTTTACAGGTTCACAGAGCAGGAGATCAGAGCGCATACTCTGTCCATTCCATCACTTTCGCACTGCGACCGAACTTACTTATTGGTGCCAGATTATTTCACTTATAGTGATTCCTTCAACCTTGCAGGTTTTCTGACGCGCAGCCAATTTGACCCGAATAAATACATTATCGTCGCTCAAGGTTTGTCCGAAGGAGTGATTGACCATTGTCGAAAGATTCTACCTGGTTTTCAAATCATGACCCTGCGATAGCAATTTCGTGATTTCTGCAACCCCTACAAGAACTCGCCAACGTGCCAGTGCTGCTCCCGTGTTGTCCGCCATGACTCAATCATGATGGATACAAACAGCAACCTCAAGGTGGGGTTTGAATATCGCTCACGGTGAAACAACTTTATGCTGTCAGAGACCTAGCGAGATCGAATCACCTTCAGGTTCAACGTTCGCTTCGCAGAAACTGATTCCGGCGGTGTCCTGCACTGTGTAACTTCCTTTCGCAGTTGCCGACAGGTTCTTCAAATCCGAGAGAGAGAGTTTGATATCCGAGTACGCAGGGCCATTGTGCAACAACCGGATGGCCTCGGCGATAACGAGTGTCGCTGCGGTAACACCCACAAAAGGAACTGCGACGGACTTGCCGGCGAGTTCGGCGCGCCCGCAAACGTCTTCGCCTAGTTGTTCGTACCCTGGATTCTCCTGCGCGATTCGTTCAATCTCTAGTCTCTGGGCCTCATGCCGTTCAGCGCTGAGATCAGGCCATAGCTCCTCAGCTGTTCTCGCGTTCGGCAAAGTATGGAAGCTTATGGTCTCGAAATTGTGTTTCGTGCCGCCAAGTCCGCTATCAATGACGCGCGCAAAGTAAGCATCCGGCAGCATCCGCCGCGCGGGATTTGAGTCGAAGCCACAAAGTGCCATGGGCGGCTCAATCTGAGGCGCAACCCTCCGGCGCCGGAAATCAGAGTCAAAAGGCCGCTCGATCAGCCTGGTTCGGAACCCGCGCGCCTCCAGCCATCTGCTGCACACTCTGGTTTTGAGATGGCCTTCGTCAGCGGGGGTGAAGATCACGCCCGTCTCGGAGTTCTCGGCCTCCACTTTATCGAAGTCGTTTAGATAAATCTCAACGGCTTGCGGTTCCGCGTACGGCAATGCTGCGAGGCTCCATAGATACGCGTTTCCAAGATGTCCGAGACCGAGCACCCATAGGTCTCGCGGCAGAACTTCGACTTGCGGTCCCTGTGCGGCGGGGTGAATGTGCGGCAGTTCGGGGCGCCAGAGAGAAATGCCTATGGTTCTGCGCGTGGCGGCGATGTTCAGCTCCGCAAACGAAAGAAAGACCTCGGAGAGAGCGAGCGCACCTGCCAGGACTCCAGCCAAAGCACAGTAAGGCCGTTCTACGAGTCGGCCAGAGGTTGCGGCGGGCCCGACCTGAGCAATCCAGCCGTCGAAGGTGACGCGAATCGCGCCTGGATGTGGCGGCACGTCGCCAAAAAGAAGGACCTTCCCTTTAACCTCAGAGCCGTTAGAGATTCGCAGATTCTGCAACCCAACGAGTTCAGCCAATGCTGCGGCGAAGGAGCCTTGGATCAGAGGCGTGAGGACGACGTTGGAACCGGCAGCAGCCTTATCCAAGACGACCTTAACCGCACCTGGAAAACACCTGATCGCAATACTTGCCGCAGTTAAGACGGCCACCTGTAGCGTCCGTGACTGACCAATGTCTGGGCCGCACCGAAGTGTGACTGCAAACTGCTCACGCATGGCCTGGGCCTCTCCTACCGACACCTCGTCGCTGTCAACCAGCAGCTTCGAAATCCGCGAAAGTTTCATCCCATGTCGATTCATATCCACCTTCACCAAAGGGTCAAACTCACCGGTTGTTGTTCGTCTGCGCGGGCATAGCTGCGCCATTCAAAGTTCCCGAGATACTCGTATACACCGGCGGGATCAAGCGTCCACCAGGGAGTATTGGCGAAGTTTGGGAGGATCAGAGCGATGTGGCCCAGCAGAGGGATCATTGGATTGCGCTGATCGATCGGACTCTGGAGTATGTAGCTGCCGGGATGCGTGTGAACGTCGGCAAGAACACGAAGTCGGCGCATTCCGCAAAGTTCCCACAATGCCGCGTGGCCCACGGCGTGAAAAGCGATAGCGCCGCCGTCATAGGCGCCTGGATCAAGATCGTCGTAACAGACGAAGGATGTCACCCGACTAGCGTTACTGTCCTGAGGGGCCAGCAAGAATGCTCCGCTTTCATTGCAGCCCTGTCCTCGCCGACGCAGTTCAAGGATCAGGCGTCTCCAGAGCCAGAGTGTTACCGTCACGCGGGTTGGTGCAGGTTTAGAGGCCAAGGTAATCTCCAGAGTTCAGCAGTGAGTGGATCTCTTCGAGGTAATCGACGATGGTGTGGAAACTATCCCAGATGAGGCTCGGCTGTTCGGCGACCCAACTGGGATGACTGGAGGTGGCTAGGCGGTCATAGGGATGATAGAAGGCTCGCCCTTCCTCCCAGTCCGTCCGGAATACTTTGGCGCAGCGGCTATCCTTTTTTCCTTTGGGGCGCTTGTCATGTACGAGGCTGGACCCTGTGCCGGGATCCCAGAAAGTCCCTGTGGGGGACACGGTCCTATAACCATCGAGATCCAGTTTCAGATAATAGCGGCCGGGAGCTTCCGCGCGTGGAACTGCCTGAACCCAGAGAATGCGAAGAGGCCACTCGGGCTGCTTCGGCAAAACATCCGTGCCGACAAGACCCCAATATCCTTTCAGGGCGCCAGCACGGAATTCAGCAGAGGCAATGTCGGCTTCAAACAATCGTTGATCGGGCTTATCCATTGAGCTACCCCTGCGGAGTGATCTCTTTCACGAGTTTGAAGCAGATCGCGCACACCGGCGGCTCGACCAACTCCCCAAGATGCTCACTCGGCCGCGGCTGCTTTGTGGTATCGCAGATTTGCAGGACGTACTCGGCTCCTGCTGCGGGATCGAGCTTGAACTTCTTCCGCGCCCACTGAGTAACGACGGAGATGGTTGTAGCCGGAGAGAAACGGTGACGTTTGGCGACCCCATTAAAGTGGACCTCCACGGCCACCCGGCGGCACTTATGCACATGCACGTGGCGATGGATGTGCAGTTCCAAGGCCTCAATCGTCAGCGACAAGTCAACGGGGACATGTGCGTCTTCGCCATCCTCGACTTCATCAGGCTCGGCCAGCGCCTCCTCCCATTCGCTAACAAAGACCAGCAACTTCTCCTGGCCTTCGGTTATGACTTCCGCCCGCACGAGAACGTCCCGGAGGACTTCGTGCGAGCCCGCCACAGCGACTGTGGGCTTCGCGCCCTGGCTGTGGATGAACAGTTCGATTGCTTCACCGGCCATCTGCCTTCTCCATTGGATCGCCCCGCGTCAGATCCGACTTGCCATCTGTCGGCGTGAGGTGCCATTATTGGTGTCTGTATGGGCAACGCCATTCGAATCCGATTCTGCTCTAGTAAACCTTTAATCGTGGTAGAACCATGCTTCATGTTGTCCACACAGACAACAGAATATCACAAATCCAAACCTTGTCAATAGGAGGAGCAATGGCCCAGCCCGCATTCGGGTTGCTGCTACAACGTCTGCGCGAGGAACGCCGTCTCTCCCTGCGCGAATTGGGGCAGCTTGCCGAAATCGATCATGCGTACATCTACCGTTTGGAAAGCGGAGAGAAGGAATCCCCTTCGGAGGAGGCTCTGACCAAACTGATCCGAGCCCTGAAAGCCGCTAAGAGGGAAGCGGAAATGCTTCGCTACCTCGCCGAGCATCCCCAGGTCGATCCGGGACTCATTGAACACACACTCACCGACCTCTCCATCACGATCGAAGAATTCAGTGCCGCCGCCGGCATGGCCTTCCGCGGAACGGGAAGACCGGAATATACAAAGCTGATTGGGAGAATTCGGAGAATTTTGAAGGAAGAAAATGGCGATGGATGAATTTCAAGCTGTTCTTAAAGCGCGAGAACTGGTGCGGAAGGCGAATCCCACATCCATTCCCGTACCCGTCGAACTGTACGCCCAAGAGGTTGAAGCGACCATTCGGGCAGAGACGGATCTAGGCCCGGATGAAGCAGGGTATTGTTTCGAGAGTAAAGGCAAGCGTTTCATCTGCACGAACGCCAACGACAGTCCGGAGCGGCAAAGATTCACGACTTGTCATGAGATCGCGCACATCCGATTAGGCCTCCCCTCGCAGCATACGGATCTACCGTGGTGGAGTTACTCAAAGAGGCCGCTGGCAGAGATTCTGTGCGATGTATTTGCGGCAGAACTGCTCCTACCCTATGACTTATTCCATCCGGAGGCCGAGAGTTCCAGCATCGGCCTCTCCTCCATCGACGACCTTGCAGGACGGTTTCAGGCATCCGTAACGGCGACTGGTTCCCGGTATGCGGCGGTGGTCAGCGCTCCAGTCGCGTTTGTGCTCTCCGAGCAGGGCAAGGTGAGGTATGCATCAAGATCGAAGCCTTTGCGGGAAGCCTCGGCCTGGATTCCGCCCCGCTTGGACCTGCCCGCAGGCTCCCTATCCCAAAAGGTACGTGAAGGAACCTCCACCGAAAGCCATGATACTGTGGACGCGGACATCTGGTTCAGCGAGTGGGAACGAGGTGGGTCACTCTTAGAGGAAGTTTGGCACCTTGCCCAATGGGACCAAACGTTGACGCTCCTTTGGTTCGAAGATGGTGAAGTGCCAGGGCGAAAGGTCCGCGACGAGCGCGGTCATATCCATGACGAGGAGGAGAACGAGGACGACTCAATGTTGAAAGAACTCGATGGCCAGTTGCGATGGCCAACTAAGCGTCGTCGCGGTTGACTCTAATATGAAGTGCCACAGTGAAACAGACGGGGCAACCGTGTACTTGGCCGGACGCATACTATCAACCGGCGTCAGCCTCTTGTCGTTGCGCCGGGAACGGCGGTGATGGCCTTGGTGCGTGTCATCACTCTACCCGGCTTCCAGAACGCCATTTTTTCCGTGAGCAAACCGCCGCTGACCTCGCTGAGGCAGCCCAACGACCCGGCCTGCACGCCTTCCAGATCGATTTCGACGCCACCCACTCGCAGCGCGCTTTCTACGCGGACGTACTACGCCGTTTGCGCCCCCTCACGCCTGCCGCCATGCCGCTGTCCATTACCGCGCTGCTAAGTTGGTGTACGGATAGCGGAGGCTGCGTGCCTTTTTGCCGGCAGGATGTCTATCTGGCCATAGGACAGGTTTTGCCGGGTATCTGAAAGGATGTCCGGTAAGTTAATGCACCAGTTCCATCAGCTTGCTATAGCTGTCCACCATAGCGTACTTCACCTGGTCTGACGTAATTCTGGTGAAGAATTTCGTAGCACACTTGATCTTTGACTTCTCGATCTCGCGCATTTCCATCGACGACATGGAACCCTTCGTCTCTGCGATAAAGTAGATGTGCTTCACAGAGCCTTGCTTGAAGGCGATGGCCCAGTCCGGCGTATAGTCGCCGACTGGAGTTGGAATAGAAAAACTTTTCGGCAACTTGGCGTACACTTCAATATCGGTTCCAGCATCCAGCTTTTCAAGGAAATCCCGCTCTGTCTGGGAATCGGTGAATACATAATCGTAGATGTGGCGATTGGCCTTGATTCCCTTGCTCAAATCCTGCTTCGGCTGCTGGGTGAAAATGTTAATCCCGTAGGTTTCATCGGTGGCGCTATACGCTAAATGCTCAACGATCACGGTGGCTTTTTGCTCATTAACTAGGCGGGCAGCAACACGCAGAAAGTCTTCAGGGTTCAATCGATATAGCTCGAAGACGGCTGGCTTGATCTTGCGCAGGATGGTCCCGATTGTAGCTCGGGTCAGCGTGGTCTCCTCGGCAAGTTTCCCGATCAGATCATATGGCACGGCAGAGTGAACGGACGCATTCAGCCGCGCAGACTGCGTCTGTCCCAGTCGAAACGCTTCGCCAGCCTGGAGCGCTTCATAGGTGGTTTCTGTCGTCTGCTCCCCGCGCTCAACGACATACTGGAGCGGTGCTACCTTCAGCTCTGCATCCAAGGTCGTCACACACTTGGCAATCAATTCCGCCGTCTCGAAGTGGACCGAATAGACGGCCTTCCGATGAATACGGCTCCACAATTCTCTGAATGCCTTCTTGTGATAATTCGCATTAAGCGGATTATCCTTTGGTGCCCGCCCATTCTCAATCTCTGGCAGTTGCTCCGTACTATAGACCGAATCGACAAGCCGGAAGATGTGATCCGAATATGCAGCCAACTCCGGCGGCAAAGGAGCAATCGTACCTGCCTGCTTGGCCTCATGATAGGCCGCTGTGATCTTGTCGTCGTTGTCGGTGTAATCGTGCTTGATGAGGTAGCGCGTCAGCACCTTTGCCATCTGCGGTGTAACCGCAATATCGCCTGCCACGGTCTTGAGCACCTTACCGGCGAAATAGGCTTCATCTGCTTTTTGCGGTCGCGCTGATAGCGCCGCAGCAATATCCTTCTGCAACCCCGCCACAAAATCTTTGTAGCTTTCGCTGGCTACCACTGTCAGCACATTTACGTCATGCACAGTGGCCGGGTCGTCCATACGGTCGCCATGCTGATTCACCGAAAGGCGCAGACCGCGGCCAACCTCTTGCCGCCGCGACACGGTGTTGTCGCTGTGCTTCAGCATTCCGATCACAAACACGTTCGGATTGTCCCAACCTTCGCGCAATGCCGAGTGCGAAAATAGAAACCGCACTGGCTCATCGAACTGTAGCAGCCGCTTCTTATTCTTCAGGATCAGGTCGTAGGCATCCACGTCGTCCGACTCGCTTGACCGCGCTGCCGTTTCCGGGTTTACCAGGCGCTTGCTCTTTTTATCGATGGAAAAATATCCCTCATGCGTCCGCGCTGTGGCAATCCCTCGCAGGTATTGGTTGTATGCGCTGTCCTCCAGCGTCAGAATCTCGTTGAGCCGTGCGTTGTACTCTTCCTCGAAGAGTTGCGCGTATTCGCCTTGCTTCTCCTCGCTGCCTTCATAGATGCGGTACTTGGCCACTTCATCTATAAAGAACAGCGACAGAACCTTGATGCCGCGAGCGAAGAGTAGTTGTTCCTTTTCAAAGTGGGCATTCACAGCCTCACGAATCTGGAGCCTGCGCAGTACCGACTCGTTCACGTCGCCCATTGCATCGCCGGCGGTGAGCACGACGCCGTTGGTAAAGCTCAGCGTGTTGTCCAGCGCGTTGATGTCTGCCACCACATAGCCTTTGTACTGGTCCAGTTTGCCATGCTTTTCATAAAGATTGTCGCCCTTGCCCAAAAGGCGCATCTCCGGCTTGATGCCGCCGGAACGGGGAATCTCAAGTTCCACTCGCGCGACAGGTGCCTTGTCCTTCGACACCTCGATGGATTGCAAATACAGATAGCCGCTTGTGCCGGCCTGGCCTTTCAGGCTGATTCCGCGCACGGCAATTTTCTTCACCAGCTTTTGGTTATAGGCGTCGAGCGCGTCAAGCCGGTAAATCTTGTTGTGCTCCTGCTTGTGCGTGGCGGAGTAACGCAGAATGAAGAGCGGCTTGAACTCCTTCAAGGACTCGACCGTCTTTGTGCCTTCCATTTTTTGTGGTTCATCGAGGATGAGGATGGGCCGGTTGGCCGCGATCACGTCGATAGGGCGTCGCGATTGAAAGTCGTCCAACTCCTCGTAGATGCGGCGGGCGTCTTTACCGCGCGCATTGAATGCCTGGGCATTGATGACCATCACGTTGATGCCCGCGTCCGAACTGAAGCTCTCCAGGTTATGCAGTTCCTTCGAGTTGTAGATGAAGGGCCGCACTTTCTTTCCATACTTCTCAAGAAAGTGTTCCGAGGTATCTGTCAGCGATTGAAAGACGCCTTCGCGGATGGCGATGCTCGGCACCACCACAATGAACTTACTCCAGCCATAGCGGCGATGCAGTTCAAAGAAGGTCTTGATGTAGCAGTACGTCTTGCCGGTGCCTGTCTCCATTTCGATGTCGAGATTCACGTCGCAAACGGCAGTGCGTTTGAGAGCCTCCGAGACGGAAAGATTCTGGCGTACCTGTATGGCCTGGATGTTCTTGAGAACGGTAGAGAGCGGCAGCGCCAGGTCTGCATTGCGAAAGCCTTCATTCATTTCCAGTCGCGCAGTTTGGCCTGTTTGTGTCAGACCTGGGTCGATGCGGTAACGCGGGCCGCTGCCGAGGGGCTGGCCCTCGAAGCAGTCCGCCACGGCCGCTACGGCTTCAGTTTGGAACGCTTGTACTTTGAATCTGAATTTCATGGCTAGAGGCTTCGAACCTCCGTCTCGGGAGAGAGCAAGCGGAAGATCTGGTCCACGTTGATCTTGACGCTGTCATTGCCATAGCTGCTGTCACGGAAGACGGCGCGTAGCGGCTTGCGCTTGGCAATCTCTTTGACAAGATCATCGGTAATGCCGGAATCGAAACAGGCGGCAAGAGCGTTGCAGTCCACAAAGAAAACCGTCTTGCCGGTGATCGTCTCCTCGGCAATCGGCAGTGCGAGGTCAACGCCCTGATCGACCAATACCTGAAAGAGCAAATCTTCCGGGGTGCGATCTGGACGGATGTTGTCCACCTGCGCCAGCAGGTCACCTTGGGCGACAGCATCCGGCGCGTAATAGACATCACGCATATTCGAGGTGTCGATCTTCAGGACGCGGAAGCCAGTATCGAGATTGGGAGCCGTCAAAGCCGTTTCGGACTTGATCTTCGTTCCTGCATTACGAATGCGCTCTTTGCATACGTCCGCAATAGTCTGAAGTGCATGACCGTTCCCGGCGGGAAGGTTAAGCGACTCAGCGATCTGTACTGCAATCGCGCGACGATTGCCGCCGTCTTCAGCATTCAATGCAAAAGTTGCGTGGGACATGGAGCCGGAACCTGCAAAGAAGTCCAATACCAATGCTTCCTCTTCAGGAGCAGTTGCAATCTGGAGAATTCGCTTCAGAAGCTTGGTGGGCTTTGGCGTTTCAAAAGTCGAATCGGAATCTGGAAACTGGACAAAGGATAATAGTTCCTTTTTCGCCTCTTGAGTATGTCCAACTTCCGCGTAAGTCCAAAGCGTCTGCGGAACTCTTCCTTGTTTAACCTCAGAAAGAAATATCTTTGGTGCTGGTATATTGTTCTTGTCTTCTCCCCACCATATCCGACCATCGCGATCTAGCTCCCAGAACCTTTCCTCGCTTACTCGCCAATAAGAGCCACGAGGTGGACCATCGATTACTCTTCCGCCTGGGCACTTGATTGAATACGTTCCCTTACTGTAGTAGTTACGTGCAGCCAAGTTGTTGGCTCTCCACAAACCGCGAGGATCATTATCCACATTTTTGTACACGGCGTTTTGCGCATCAGTGCGTGGAAGAAGGCTCGGAATCCAAAAATCAGCATTGCGAGCAAATACAACAATGTAATCATGGTCTTCAGAAAAATGGCGTGCACTGCTCTTCGGCGCATAGACCTTCTGCCAGATAATTGTTGCCACGAAATTTTCTGCGCCAAAAACCTCGTTCATGATGAAGCGCAGGTTATGAATCTCCTGGTCGGCAATGCTGACAAAGATTGCACCATCCGCGCTCAAGAGGTTCTTTGCCAAACGCAGCCTTGGATAGAGCATCGACAGCCAGTCTGAGTGAAAACGTCCGTTGGCCTCAGTGTTCGCAACCATTCGATTTCCGGACTCGTCCTTCTGATTGGACCGAAGAAGGTATGCCTCGTTGTCTTCCGCGAAGTCGTCTTCATAGATGAAGTCGTTGCCTGTGTTGTACGGCGGATCGATGTAGATGAGCTTGACCTTGCCGAGATAGGTCTCTTGAAGCAGCTTCAACGCGTCGAGGTTGTCGCCCTCGATGAAAAGATTCTTGGTCGTATCGAAGTCCACGCTTTCTGCGCGGCAGGGGCGTAGCGTTTTTGCGATGGGCGCATTGGCCGCCAGAATCGCTTCCCGCTTGCCGGGCCAGTCCAGATGATAGCGTTCACGCGGCCCCTCGACGATGCTGCCGGAGAGTTCCTGGCGCAACTGATCGAAGTCGATGGCCTGGGTGACGCGGCCCTGCTCGTCCCGCGTTTCAGTAACGCAGTTGGGGAAGAGTTGGGCTAGCTTGTCGATGTTCTGGGCGGTCAGGTCGGGGGTATGCAGTTTGAGCTTTTCCATCGGACGTTCCTGGGCACTACTTTTCTGAGAGTTGTCCGCGCTTTGCGCGTCGATTCCGGGGTTCATTACTACTTTAACCCTTGGAGTCGCTGGCACGCTCCAGTTCGTCCAGTTCGGCGCGGCACTGGCGTAGCGCGCCATTGATCTCGACCTTGCGATTGAACTGGATTTCCTTTCTCAGCTTGACTTCCAGCTTTTGGCACTCGCGGCGCTTGGCCCGGATTTGGTTGCCGCGCTCGACCGTCTCCGGCAATGTTTCCCCCGGTCTGGACACCAATCCGAGCGGACTGGCCAGCATGTGCTGGCAGAGCATCTGCTCGTAGAGACCGCCCATGTCCAGCGCCACCGGCAATGGCTGGCGCACCGGCGCTTGCGGCCCGGATGCGTCCTGCCAGGGCGTTTCGTAGTAGCAGGCATCGACAACCGGCTGGCTGGAGCTGCCCTCCCCTTTTCCGGAAAGTGAGGGGCGCTTGTAGGCGGCGGCAAACCGCACCTGTCCGTGAAAGGTGAGTTCAAAGAAGAGCAGAGACGGAATGGCGCGGTCGATGGTGCGCAGCACATCCTCGCGCAGTACACCGGTTTTGAGGGCAATCTGAAAGACTTGAATCTCTTCGACGCCCGACCGAGCTGGCAAGCGGAGCGTCTCCGGCGCCAGCTTGTAACGCCAGACGATCTCGTCAACCTCGCTGACAAATCGCTGCCGAATGCCACGAGTGGGCTGCGCGTAGCCATAGATTTTGTTCTTGGGCAGGATGCGCTCGACCTTTGCGTGTTCGGGATAGAGGAACATGGCAGCCTCAGGCGGACGGTGTAGCGACAGGTTCAACGACAAGAAATGCGATCAGCTCAAAATCGTCGAGGCCGGTGGCGGGGCCGGTGAGCGCCGTTGTCTTCTGTCCGCTGAAGAGGCTGTCGAGATCCTTCTCCTCCTTGACCTGGACGATGGTGTGAATGGCCGCGGTGAGTAGGTCGGAGTAAATGCGCATTTCGCGGCCATCTTGAGTGCGCTGGTTGAAGGGCTGGTATGCCTCCAGAATCGGCGTCTCGCAGGGCTTGGCGACGGAGCGCACGAGATCGAGCAGCCGCTTGACCTCGGTATGCGGAAGAACGGTCTCGCCGTCCATGCCCATATAGACCAGATAGTACGGGTGGAGGCGGTTGAGCTGATTCACATTGACGCTCTCATTGCGATTGCGGAGCGCGAAGATCACGCCGGGAACAAGGCCGCGCTCCGGTGCTGCCGGCAAAACCGCGTGCATTCCGTTGGGTAGCCGGGAGAGGTCGCCCTGGGTCTTGACGTAGTTGAGCAGGTCCATGCGGAAATCGTTAAGGCCAAGATCGGTGATGCTGACCCCGGCTTTCAAGTCTTCCAGCTCGATGACCTCCTCCTGCATCCGGCGCAACTGCTCTTTGCGGTATGCAAGATCGTTGGAGCGGCCGTCAAGTGGGTTGTCATCGCCGGTGGCCGTCATGTCGGCGATGACCATGCGGCTCTCGACGCGCTCTTTGAGGCGGATGTACTCGTCCAGAGAGATGTCCGGCCAGTAGTTGACGAGCTGGATGGAGGCGTTCTTCGAGCCGATGCGATCGATACGGCCAAACCGTTGAATGATGCGGACCGGATTCCAGTGAATGTCGTAATTGATGAGGTAATCGCAGTCTTGGAGGTTCTGGCCTTCGGAGATGCAGTCCGTGGCGATGAGCAAGTCAATCTCATCCCGCACGTCAGGAAGCAGCAGAGCTTTCTCTTTCGATACCGGCGAAAAGAGCATAAGCAATTCCTGGTAGTCGGCCTTCCGGGCGAGCGTAGACTTGGGGCGGTCTGAGCCAACCACGCGGGCGGTGTGGAGACCGTGCCGCTCACGGAGGACCGGGGACAGATGCTCATATAAATAGTCGGCAGTGTCGGCAAAGGCGGTGAAGAGCAGCACCTTGCGATTGCCGGGTCCGCCGTTCACGCCAGGATTGATCGGTGAGGCGATCTTGCCAAGGATATGCTGCTTCAAGTGCTGGAGCTTGGCGTCGTCGGCGGGCGATACCTTTCCCATCTCCGCCAGCAGCGCCTCGATCACTTCCAGATCGGCCTTCAGATCGTGTTCCCAGCCTGGCAGGTTCATGTCAGCAAGATCGATCTTGACTTTGCCGCCGGTCTGCTGCTCGGAAGGCGCGTCATCTGGATCGAGGAACTCCATGTCTTCATCCGGCTCCGTGTCCTCAAATATGGAGGATACGTCAGTAAAGGTTCCTCCCTGGCCGGTGCGCCGGTAGTTCTCGATTCTGGTCAAGGTGTTGAGGTGGATTTGCTGGAGCCTTTGGAGCGTGAGCCGGAAAGCGGCAACAGAACTTTCGAGCCGCTTGAGAAGATTGACCGTCATCAACGAGCGCAGACTGTCTTCCCGGTCAATCTGCTTCAGTCTTCCGCCGCCTCCGCTGACTTCAGTGTCGTATATCTCCTCATACTTGGAGCGGCGACTGGGCAAGATGTAAGTGACCGGGGTATAGACTCCCAGCTTCAGCGCCGTGAGTTGCACGAAAATATCGTTGAAGCCGATCACATCAGTACGCTTGGTGAGTGGACTATGGAAGGAGAGCGGCTTGCGGCGCGTCGGGAATTCGCCAATCTCCTTGATGTCATAGAAGGTGGTGATGTGGCGGCGAGAGCGGGCAATAGTGACGGAATCGAGTAACTCGAAGAAGTCGAAGTCGAGGGTAGCTAGAATCGCCTGGGGCGTGCGCTCTTCGGCTGGGAGTTTGGACCAGGCATTGAAGGCGGCCTGCGCACGGCGAAAAATCTGGTCAATGTTCCGGGTTGCCTTCAGCTTTGCGCTGAGTGAGTCCGGTTCCCCTTCATAGGCAAGGGCAAGCTGATTCTTGAGGTCGTTGAAGCGGTTGTTGACGGGAGTGGCCGAGAGCATCAGCACCTTGGTGCGGACACCCTGCTTGATGATCCGGTTCATGAGCCATTGGTAACGAGTTTCGCGGTCCTTGAATGCGTCATCGTTACGGAAGTTGTGGGACTCGTCGATAACAACCAGATCGTAGTTGCTCCAATTAACCCGGCTCAACGGAGTCCCCAACGACTCGCCGCGCTCTCGCAACAGATCCGTGTGGCAAAGAACATCAAAGCTGAAGCGGTCTTTCAGGAGCGGATTGTTCTTGAGGTTCTTGGTGTAAGTAACCCAGTTGTCGGACAGCTTCTTGGGACACAGGACAAGCACGGATTTGTTGCGCAGCTCGTAGTATTTGATGACCGCCAGTGCAGTGAACGTCTTGCCGAGGCCAACACTGTCGGCGAGGATACACCCGTTGTATGTCTCCAGCTTGTTGATGATGCCGGTGGCAGCATCCTTCTGGAAGTGATATAGCTTCTGCCAGATGACGCTATCCTGGTAGCCGGTGCGCTCATTCGGCAACACATCCTCGCTCACGTCCTCAAGGAACTCGCTAAAGATGCTGTAGAGCATGAGAAAGTAGATACGCTGGGGCGAGTTCTCTTGGTACACGGAAGCGATATGGTCGCAAATCAACTCTGTTACATCGGCAACTTTATCGGTATCCTTCCAAATCAGGTCGAACAGCTCAATGAAGGTCCGGGTGGCCACCGGCTCATCCATGCAATTCACGATGTTGGAAACTGCATTCCCTTGCTGGTAGCCGAGATCGACAGCCGTAAAGCCGTGCAACGGCATATAGACGGCCTCTTGTTCGGATGACTTCACGCAAGCAAACTGCTGCATGGGCGCGCCGGTACGGTTGGAGCGAAACTTGGCTTTGCGACGAATCCAGTCCGCGCACTCTTTCGCGATGGCCCGCTGTGTGAGTCGATTCTTGAGTCGTATCTCGAATTCCGTACCGAAGAATCCTTTTTCCTGTGCTGGATGGGGGATGTGGAATTCGCGAACTTCTCTCCTTGCCCGGTCGGTCACTTCACTGGGAACAAAGGTTGGCGTCGTGAAGATGAACTGGAGGCAATCGACTTGTTCGAGTTCTTGCTTGAGCGCCTCGAAGGCATAGATCGAAAAGCTAGATGCCGCGATTGCGACTCTGGCACTGGGGATGATCGACCGCTTCAAGTCATCCCCCAGGAAGCGATTTAAATTGTCAAGGACTTCCATAGTTAGACCTGCGGGTCTCAAAATCCGACGTAGACCCTCAATCCCCCTCTGATGTGCTTATCGAACAAGAATTTAGGCGGATTCGCATATCAGCTCTGAACCAAAATTTTAGCACCTGTTCCTGGCAACTGGAAGCAAACTGCCGGGTTGCAAAACCGCACCCTGGGCCGGAGATGGCCGATCTGGGTTTTGCTGATGCAGACAGGTTTGTTGAGATTCTGCGCTTGCGCACCCAGCATCCTTATTAACGAAGCAAGCTGATTCAAAACGAAGCCCTTGTGGACGCTATGTTTGCGAGCGCCAAATAGGGGGCTTCTTGGCCGGTCTGACTAAGTGCGGCAAGGGCACATAGTTCGTCGCTAACCCCTATTGGAAAGGTCATTTTCTCGCTGTATCTATTGAAAGTGCTTCCTTGACACAAAAGATCGTGACCGGGCTCAGATTCCCTATAAGGGATCTTCGTACAACTGGCCAACGAGCAATGCCGGCACCAGTTTGAAAGAGTTGGCCATTTCTGCAACTCCTGCCCGCTCGGCGCGCGATCGGCAAGCAAGACGTTGCCCCTCCACCAAGCGTCGTACCGGCATGATTATGGTCTGATGGTAAGCCACTCTCGACAGCTATTGTTCGAAATAATCTATTACGTGGTGTGTTGCTTGTTTTGGGTACGAATCCAAACCCTAGCTGCCCACAGGGAGAAAAGCCCAACGAGCAAATCGTGAATTACCAGCAGCGTAGCGCCAAGGATCGCTATCCCGACTGCGGCCGGTAGCGACTTTGCACATCGCATTCCTGCGAAACAGCCAAACAATAGCAGCGAGCAACAATAAATAAAACTCAGCACCGGTTTCCCAACACGTATTGTCATTCGCATCTTTTTACTCCCAGTCATGCCATAGAAATCGAGACATCTTTCTGTCCGCGAGTTATGCACCGTGTAGACAATTTCAATTGTCGGCATTGTTGCTGGTTATTGCTCTGATATCATTTCTATCCAAGGTTAGTCGATGGCATCGAGCATCTCGTGTTTTCAGATATTTATAAATCGCACGAATCACCGCCGTCCCAAGCGTCATGAAGGTATTGTGTACACCATCCATGAGCGGCATCGCATTGAATAATTAACTCCTTGTTAGTTTTCCGTTGACGCAGATATATCTGATTCGTTTTAATATCTGTGTTTACGTAAATCAGATCCTTCAACTCGCTTGGGCGAAAATCCAATTCGCTCGCAATGTAGTAGAGTATCCTTTCCATTTTGCTGTTATTCTTTTTGCGATACTTGTTGAACATAAGATCCTCTCTCGCGGACGACGCGAATTGAATTGGGGTTAGTTTCATTGTTGTTAGTTTGCGTGCACGAAAGATCATGCACAAGCATTATCAAGCCAGTGAGAGGTATCCACCTGAAACACTATTACAATTTCTTTTGCACTTTCATATAGATAAATATTCTTTTCCTGATATTTATTTCATTGTTCGACCGGCCACGACCAAAAGCGATCTTGCCAGCTCGTGAGATAGAACGCTCTCGTTTTTGTGAATAACCTGCCCCTCCAGCAAACAGCCCGCCCAATTTGCACAAAAAACGAAAATACTCTTCATCTTCCATATATTGTGATTTCCAAGTGTATTCCATCCATAATTCGCTCGGATCAAATGCATCCAACAATCGTTGGTCATCTTCGTCAAGATCCATGTTTTCAGGAATTACCAGTGGGATCTCGTCCCGCAGCATTGCGTTAAATTCACCCACCAACTCTCCAAAGGTAATTGCCTTGCCTTGCCATAAGCACGCGGTATCGTCGTCGTTTGTTATTCCATCTTTCGGATCCACTTCTGATGGGCTCGAATTCATCGGTAAATCGTCATGTTTCATCGCAATTCCTCTCTCCCAAAGGTGTCTGAATTGATATCGTGACACGTCTGGTCCCTGCAAAATCGATAAAAGATTGTAATTGTGTTGTTTTCTGTAACAGGAAAGCTACATTTCCGCCTCAACAACCAACCCCTATCTATATTTAGCGCGGTTAACTTATCGTTCAGTGCATTCCTGATCGCATCTCAACTGAATCAACTCCCTGTCCGAAACCCAGCATGAATGCCTTTGCTACACCCATTCAAATCTACAAATTCAAAATACCGGAGCTACCCAATGAGTCCTGACTACACCATAGATCGCCCAGCAATCACCTGTCCGAACTGCGCTCTACATCAGTTCAAGCCTTTAAGCGGCTTATGCCGCCGCTGCAACCGTCCATTGGTCTATTCGTTTGCTTATAGACGTAAAACAATATCCAATGTCGAACCTGCCATACTATCCACCGAATCACTTGCTAAAAGCATCGGAAGTAAAATACGCAGACAAAGAAAGATGTGCAAAATAAGTCAGCAACGTCTTGCTACTATAACTAACACAGCACGGCCATCTTTATCGCGAATTGAAAACGGCATAGTACTTCCATCGCTGAATACGCTATGCCGCATCAGTGCAGCACTCGGCCTGGAACTCCATGAGTTATTCATCAGCAATCGTTGAAATTACAGATATAAACACTGCTTAATGGCCAACAGCTCCATTTATCTATCGATAACTAGTTAAATTCAGTCTCCACCTTACCCCACACGTCCACTTACCAATTAACTGGCTTGACTACTCATGTTACTGCGCTGACTTTATCGTGCATTAGTCAGGCCCATAACCACAGCGGCATTCGCCGCAGAAAGCGAGTCATATATGCTTAAAAAACTTCCTTCTCGTCACCATGCCTTTCTTGCCCTTCAGATTTCAATTGCGCGATTTAATGGTATCACTGAGCCTGGAAGATGGGTAATCGATTCAGCCCAATCATTCCTGGCTTTGAGTTGGATCTGCGAATCAGAACTAGTACCAACAGACTTCGATGGGGCAATCCCCTGGGAGTCTCTTGGGGGCGATGTGATCCTTCGTAATGCCGGGTTATCTGTCAGTCGTTTTGTGGCTGGAAATAAATCTGGCCACTATTTTTCCTCAGCTATTATTCCTATCCGAGAATCGGAATGGCAGATTAACTAAACATCATCTGAATATATCACCAAACAGATCGCCAATCTCAATTAGTGTGGAGAATCATTTGACCTTCCCTAGTTTATTAAACGGCCCTACCGACAATACACAATTTATCGTCCAGCTAACTACTGCCAATTCTGGCTGTGGTTAGCTGAAAGATAGGAGAACTATGGAATTACTGCTTCAAAACCACCGAAACGCACACGATCTTCCCGCCGAAATACGCTATGTGGCTGAAAACCGGCATTGGCAATTGTTTCCGGTGCCAGTGGCCGGTAGATCTGATTATGCAAGAACATTTATCAAAAACGCAACTTGTGACATAGCTGCTCTGGAACAACTAGCGCACGAAAACCCGAGCAGCAACTGGGGCCTTGCCACCGGACCCGCATCTGGAGTCTTCGCTATCAGGGCGGATGACGAGGGAGGAGTTACTTCATTTTTTTCAATAACTATGAAATACGAGGATGAAACGGACTGGAGTGAGACACTCGAATCTGCAATCCTGGGTGTTCCATATTGCGCGTTTTTTGAGTGGCCCCAAGGCATGATCTTGCGTACAACAAATAGAAGGATCGTGCCCGGGCTCAGCATTCGTGGGGACGAAGACTGGGTACTTATCCCACCCTCTAATACCGTTGCCGGTGCCAAATACAACTATCGCGATCTGGATACGCCTTTGGCGCCGGCTCCAAAATGGCTCATCAAGAAGTATTTTGTTGCGCAAGATGCACAGTCCATGGGCAATATCCTGCCGTTTCCGCAACCTCCTATAGGCAGAGCAACATCCGACGTCTACACGGTGGGATCGGCGGCAGGAATCGTACTCCCTTTTTCATCTGCTTCGGACAATGCGCCTCGTCAGAGCTCTTGCCACAGCGTACAAATGCTATTTTATCGTTCGAAGAATGGCTGCTGGATGTGCCGTTTTATTGATGAGGATCATAAAACTAACTTGCCACGAAAACTGAGCTTTGCGTCACTCGATAAGGTGGTTGAGGCTTCAGAGCGGGGCGGAGCTTTGCGATGTATGAGGCAGCGTAAAGCACTTGACCGGGCCATTGAAAAAGGATGGGGAGGTGTTCTTCTAAAGCTGACTGAGGAACAGTATTCAAAGCTCAAAACAAACGGCTGACTTTGAGTATCCGATTATCTATTGCATGTCATAAATAATGCCATGAACTTCGAATATTGTCCGCTTTGTCGACGGCATATATGAGATAGTCCACTGGGAAAAGATATTCCCTGACGCGCGGCGCATGGCCTGCCGCAGCACGATTGTTTACAACCTGAGATCACTCTGCTCGTGAGAGGAGCGAAGCAGCAACAATCGGTGGCAAACTAACCATTGATAAATTATGCGTGACGTTGCGTCTGACGCACCATCACAGTTTCCCAAATACATAGATTTCGACGTTCGCCTTGACTCATCCACTCCCCAACCAACTGGCCCGACTTTTCAAGCCCTAACCGGGCAGCGATCGCTGCCCGCCTAGAAAGGAATTTTATGGAATCTGCTTTTGCATATCTGCAACAACGCCCTTTTCTTGTCAAATCTATTGACGGTACACAAAGTCCCGATTTAAAGGCCAACCCTGCCAAGCTACCTCAAGCGATTAGAGACGCTGCAAAACGAGGCTGGAAAGTATTTCCTATACTGGCTGATTCTCTGTTTGCCGTTGATGCGCTGATCGGGACGGCAACTAACGACATATCGATTCTTGAGCATATCCCGTCATCGTATCCGAGTTGTGGGTATGGATTGCAGACCGGGTCCGCCTCTGGAGTATGCGTCGCCGAGATGGTCGGAACGCACGGTGCTTCTGCCCTTTATAAACTTGCAGGAATTACAGGGCATGATGTCGGCGACATCTGGGATGGACTCACTCTTATTTCCTGCGGAGGCAAGCGCACCTATGCGTACTTCAAGTGGCCCTATAAGTTCTCGATGATGTCCTTTTGCAATTCTGAACCTAACCTATTACTTCGCGGGGAATGCTCCTGGGTTCCTTTGCCTCCGTCGGAAATCGATGGGATACAACATGCTTATGTCAATGCCGCTGCTGTGGAGGCTCTGCCCGACCTGCTCATTAAAAGGCTCTTCAAACCTTTGGACTCAAAGAGCGGATCTGTAAAACCCTTGAAGTTTCCGGATCAGCCAACCAATTATGGATCTCATCCATGGCAGAAGCGGCCCGATAGCTTCAGAAAGGAGAGAAAGCTATTACAGTTTCCCGACCCAGTTGCGCTGCGTAATAAGATGAGTTTTCCTCGCCGGCGTTAACTAATGTGCATCAAGAGGCATGGTGCGGTATCGCGCCTCACCATGCCTAAGTTATCCACAACGCCATCGCGCGTCGCAAAGAGAATACATATTTGCGTTCTCACCATGAATATTCTGAGCACTTGCAAAGTCTAAACGCACGCGACTCTGTGTCAATCAGACCGTGCGAGGCTTTCAATATAACCAATCAGACCCATTAAAAACAGCGGCTTTCAAAGCTGCAGAAAGCGAGTTATCTATGTCTAAAACGTATCCCCGACGATATGAGTCCATCGTGGCTCTGGAAGACGCAATTGCAGCTAACCCCACACCAGCCGGTAAATGGTCGGTCGAAACGCCGGGCCGTTTTTTCATCACATTAGTGTGGACTGGCCATTTCACATCGATGCCGCATGGCTTTACTGGAAACACGCCTTGGATTGATTATGGGGGCTTTGCAATACTTCACGCCGCCGGGGTGGCGACAGAGCGGATTCTTTCTGGAGATGATCGAGAAGGCAACTATTATTCTGCTGCCATTATCTGTGTGCAAGGCTAGTTTTTTAACAGTGTTGCGAGCCGAGAGGCAGATCAGATGGGAAAAGCCTTTCTACGCGTTCTGGTCACAGCTTTTTGGCGACCGCGAGATCCTCGTGTTCGAAGGCGGACGACACAGTATCTATCTCTGACGCTGGGATGCCCAAGGCCGTTGCTTCTCGTCTCCACAGTGAAACGGCTTTGGCTACCTCGTGGGCCACTTGTTGCGCTTGGGGTAGAGTGAGACGGAAGTATTCGGCGACGCTCAGCGCCAGCTCTATCGAAGCATCACCGCTCTGTTCATTGATAAGCGTGGACAGAATGCGTGGCCGGAATTGCACAGGAACTGGGTTCAGGTCGTAGGCCGGCGACAATCGCCAGCCCTGGTTGCCCTCATAGAGGAAGCCATGGTTGCGCATGTGATCGTCGGTATTCGAGATCAGGACAGAGAAGACGATTCGCCGCCAGAGTTGATGCAGGTCTCCAGTGGGAGCCGCGCCATACCGCTGAATCGCGTCTGCAATTTCCAGGTAGCTACGGGTCTCGTGATCTGTGGCGCCCAGCATACTCATTGCCGAAAGAAACGGCCGTCTCGCCGCGCCATCCCGGTCGAAGCGCCGCAAAAGAAAGACTGGCCGGTCAGCGGCCCGTTCGACTCTGGCAGTTGCCGTCTGAACGCCGGCAGCAGCGGGAAGACGAAAAGCGACGGCTTCCCATAGAACAGTCTGAATACGGTCGTTGTGGTGCGGGAATTTAGCAATCGCCAGTTGCCCATCCCGGTCCCGCACGGAGGCCTTGGGACGCGCTCCGCCCAGCGATGAGCCAGGCGCAAGCAGCAGGCGAAGATCCTCTTCGGATTCCACTTCATCGTAAACGTGCTCGCTGGCGGCAAGCAGCGCCGGGAGTTCGATCAACGGAGGTGTGCGATGATCCGAGGCCTCACGCAGAAACGGCCCGCCCTCCCTTGCGGCAAACCGCAACGCACCCATCCGGGTTTCATCATCAACCATAAGTAGGTAGTCGGCTTCCCAAAGTGTGCGGGGCGGCTCGCCGGCGTTTCTAGCGCGCCTGGCCTCGGAGCGCATCATCAAGGCTCGTCCCCAACGATCAGGAGCCGAATCGCCAATCGCTCCGAAGAAACTCCTCCCCGCTGCAGTGTGGTGCGGCGCGGTGTCCATCTGAAGCGCTGGCTCCAGGGGAAATCGCGCTGGGTTCCTCAGCCACTCTTCGTCGTAGCGGAAGGTGGCGCTCTCGACTCGTTTGCGATTGTGCAGCCACAATCGGCCAACCAAATGCGACGCACCATCGAGATCTACGAAGACGAAGATTTGCTGATCCATTTACGGCCTCGCTTGTCCGTTCTCTGGTTGGGCTTTCCTCGCGCGCCGGGGACCAAGACTGATCCGCTTGGGCAGGCGCTCTTCCTCCAGCGCCAGGCCAATCTCATCGGTCTTCGCACTGGCCAGATCGCGCAGCCTGTCGATCATCCCCAGCGCAAACAGCACGGCGGCGTAGGTCCCTATCCCGACGCCTGGATCGCCCTTCTCCACCTTCACGAGTGTGGTTCGGGAGATGTTGGCCCTCTGGGCCATAACCGCCGACGGAATGCGCCGCCGCCGCCGCGCATCCCGGATGTCGCTTCCGAGCTTAAGCAAGGCACTTCTGACGGGAATCGGTAATGTATCTGTTGGCATAATGCACGCTCAATACGTTCATTATAGTGGACTGTTTTTGGGTTTATGTCAATTTTTATGAACGTATCCATAAATAATCATGGTCGACGGCTATTCTGCTCAACGGCTGGAACTATAGCGGTGGCGGACTTCATGATGATAGGCGCTCTTTAGACTATGTCCAAGAAAAATCAAGACCAGTGCCCCTAATGCGGAAAGATTGCCAGCCCATGCTTGGCCGCCATGCGCCGTGGCAGATCCTCAGCCAGAGCCTTACCCCTCACGATCCGTGCAGCGGCCTAGCTTGCGGCGCGGCCCGGCCATGTGAGCCGGCTGGAACTGCGGCTCCAAGGCGTTGAGCGCTTCGTGTGCAGCGGCCAAAGCGTTCTCTTCTCATTCCATCTCCTGGGCCAGAGCCAACAACAATGCATCAGCTACCAGATAGCGCTCGCGAAACAAGCTGATGCGAATGAAAAGATCATACACTTCTGGAAAAAACAGGTCGGAGCGATTCGGAGCAACCACTAGATCGACGCACTTGCCCAAACAACGCAGGGTGCGAAGCTCATCTAATTGTCTTCCGCTTATCGAATCTGAATCGTTTTGGAATAAGACCAAAGCCCTTCGAGTTGATCGTCGACCATAGAGCTTGCCTTGTAATTCCCAATTGCCGCGCAACTTCTGAATCGCTTAGACCGGCATGCTTAAAAGCGATAATCTTCATCCAGTTTTCTGTGATTCCTAGTTCGACGATTTCCCGTGCAGTTTTCCTCAGTAGTGAGATATCCGCATACTCCCAACTTGCAAGATCTGGATCATGGCAAAACAGTGGCTCTGCCAAATCGAATGGAAGAACATCATCAACAGGATCGATTTCGGCCATCAGCAAGGAATAAAAATCAGAAACTACCGGACCACGTTTCTTCCTTTCCAAGTACATACCAAGCTGATTATGCGCTTGCAATCGCTTCAACACCTCTTTGAAACGGGCGTGTCTTCTTAATTCCCTGCGATAAGCCGGGTTCTGTTCCCCGCCTTGGAGCCTCCGCTTGTGGATAGCGCAAAATTGCCCGCTCAACTGTGAATTCATGTACTGGGCATTCTTGAGTGAAATCCGTGCGGCAACCAGCTCCGTGTGTTTATCGCAAAACCTGCATAATTCCTGCAATCCAGCCTGTCGTTTGGTCGGATCAATGTACTTGTTTTTGGTTTGAGCCCTAACATCACAGAATTGCAGAAGATCTCTGAGGGTGTCGATTGTTGCGAGGCAGATATTACGTTGATCGTCAGTAACGGTGTGGTCTTTCACAACAATTCGAGCGATCGATTTTACAAGATTATCAAGCCTCGCAAATCCACTTGTACCAGTAGGGCATTTCAACCAAAGTGATCGGCATACTTTGCCTGATATTGAGTGAGCTGGAATGGTTTCGGCATAGGTTACCCAAGCTGGTGCCATCATTTGAGTAAACAAAGTGGCGAGCTGAGTCTTTTTCCTGCCCTTTGGTTTTCTATCCAAACATTTATGAACAGCTTTGACGGCATCCGCAACCGCGGGGAAACAACCATCCCAAGCTTCGAAATCTATCTTCCTTGACATGTAAAGGATTATGACACCAGATGACGGCTATGTAAAGCGAAGAATTGACTCAGGGCCAGTAAACAGATCGAAGACCGTGGCCATCATATTTTCACTGGATGCGGACTGAACCCTAGCAAAGGAAAAAATATGGATACATCTATCAACAAACCGATTTCTGGGGCAATCGAAACTGGCGCGGCGCCCAATGGCGGGTTCCAACACCCATTTGCTAGTCGCCTCAACGCTGTGAGTCAAATCGGCGAACAACTGATGACGGCCATTGAGGTCGCCGGTGTTCTTCGCACATCCGAGCGCTATGTGCGCGACCACACTACACGGCGTTTTCCCAAGATTCGCGCCGTGTGCCTAGGGAAGCTCATCCGCTACCGGCGCTCCGATGTCGACGAGTTTATCGTCCAGCTATCCACAGACCCTACTTCCCGTTCCCACCGCTCTCGTGGTTGAATTGGAGTAGTTCTCCACGACCAGGACCCAGAAGCAGAAAACGGAGAACGATCATGGCAATGATGTATCAGCAGGGTACCGTGTACACCTGTGGCAAGAAGACGAAGATGTGGTATGGCAAGTACCTCGTCTATAGGAAAGATGAGAACGGAAAGGAGGTTGGGCATCACCGAAACAAGGCCATCTGCCCAAAAGCCGGCGTACCCAAGTTCAAGGCGGAAGAGAAGCTTCGTGAAATGATTCAGTTGGATTCCAACGCCGCCGAAACATCCAGAACGCCATCTCCTGATCCCTCCATGACGGTGCGGAAATTCGTCAACGAGGTCTACATCGTTAAGCGGAAGGGAAAATGGAGCGCTGCCTACCGCAAGACAAACACGTATCAGCTTGAACATTATGTGGTCTCGAAGTTTGGAGACCTCAAGCTGCGCGACCTGGAAGAGCTAGAAATTCAGAAATGGCTCGACGGCATGGCGGATGATGGGTATTCAGAATCAGTCGTGAAGTTCTGCTTCACGAGCATCCGCGCAATCACCAAGATGGCGAAGAAGAAGAAGTACATTGTGGAAAACCCCGGAGAAGACGTGAATCTGCCTCTGACCAAGCAGGTTGAGAAGCCCGTGATGACGAAGGATGTCATGCTCCTGTTGCTTGGAGCCATCAAGGACATCCATGATCTTTGCCTGCTCTGCGTGGGGATCTTCTGTGGCCCCCGTTCCAGCGAAGCATTGGGCTTGCAGTGGAAGTCCTGGACCGGGGTATCGCTCATGCCACACGGTACGGCTTACGAGGGGCAGTTCTACCCTGGGGTCGTGAAAACCAAAAAGAGCAAGGCTCCAATTCCGGTGCCGGAGTTGATCCGGCCGGTCATCGAGGCCTGGCGCAAAATCACCCCGGACTCGTCGCCAGAGGCCCTGATGTTTCCCACCTTCGGGCGTGGGGAGCGGAAGGGGCAGGCGGTACCGCGCTGGGGGAAGAACTTTCTCACCTGGCGGATTCGCCCTATCGCCAAGAAGCTCGGTATCCCGGCAAAGCTCGTGACCTTCCAGGTCATGCGGCGGACATTGGCGACGGAGTTGCAGGACCACGGCAGCATGAAGGACGCACAAAGCATTCTTCGCCACGCCAGCATTGTGACCACCGGCGACACGTACCAGCAGCCCATCGAAAAAAGCGTCTTCGACGCGGTCAACTCGCGGACTGCTGCGGTAATTGGCGACTGGCAGGCACCTGTGGAGAGTCTTGGCCTCACGGGACGCAACCCAAAGGGTCCAAAGGCAATTCGGCGAGATTTGGCGAAGGAGGAAGATGGTGTTGCTGTAAGTTATTGATTCTTTGGCTCCTCAGGTAGGACTCGAACCTACAACCCTTCGGTTAACAGCCGAATGCTCTGCCATTGAGCTACTGAGGAGTGTTGTGTAATCAATCTCCTCTATCAAATTATCAGAGAGCGCCCGCAACGTCAAAAATTGATGTGGGAGCCCTGCGCCCGCCGATTATTTGCAGGGCATTGGCAGGCCCCCTCCGCTGCGCCTCGACCGGTCTCCGGGAGAGCTAGCCAACGTTCCTTACCGCGTCGCGCCTATGCGGAAAAGCCACTCTGTTTTCTCCACTTCGGAAAGAAAACTGGAGCGAATCGAGTTCGCGGCCAATTGACGCAGTTCGTCGCGGGTGAAGCCCTGCACGGTATGGGCCAGAAGGAACTCGTTGGCCAAGTCGGAGCCAAAAAAAGCGGGATCATCTGAATTGAGGGAAACCAGTAGCCCGGCGTCAAAGTACTTGCGCAGCGGATGAACGGCAAAAGAGGAGCAGACGCCGGTGCGGAGATTCGAGGTTGGGTTCAGCTCCAGCGGAATCTGGCGCTCCTTCAGATCCTGAAGCAAATAAAAATCCTGAATGGCGGACAGGGCGTGGCCGATGCGCTCGCTACCAATGGACAGGGCTTCGCGGATGGCTTCCGGGCCGGTGGTCTCGCCGGCGTGATTGGTGAGCCTCAGACCGGCCTGCGCGGCCTGGGCGTAGAGGTCGGCAAAGGGCTCGGAGCCGGCGCGGCGCTCATCGCCGCCCAAGCCGATGCCAATGATCGAAGGGTGCGAAGGCTTGAGCTCAATGGCCTTCAGGAAAACGCGCTCGGCTTCTTCCAGGGTGAAATGGCGGACGGCGTCGAAGATCCAATACAGGGAGAGGCCCAGTTCGCGCCCGGCACGCTCCCGCGCCCGCTCCAGTCCGGCAAAGATAGGCTCGAAGGCCGACGGATCGTGGTTGCGCCACAGATAAATTACGCCGACGGCGATGAAGACTTCGGCGTGAACAACGCCCTGCTCGGCCAAGTGCTCCATCATGCGCCACGCGGCCAGCTCGTAGTCCTCCGCAGTCAGCAAGCGGCGCGTCACCGCCTTGAAGGCCTCCAGAAAGCCGGTGAAGTCCGTGAAGCGATAAAGTTCTTCGGCTTCGGCCAGCGAGAGCGGCTGGGCGTCATGGCGGGCGCTCAGCTCCACCAGAGTCGAGGGCAGAATGGTGCCTTCCAGGTGCAGATGCAGCTCGGCCTTGGGCAAGCGGCGAATGTATTCCTTGATATCAGTCACATCTTCCAGTTTAACGGGCAGTTGAGTGATTGCAGCGTTCAACCGCAATTTTCTGCTGGACAATCCAATTTGGCGCTCGCAGTGCGGCCAAAAGGCTCGCATTTCGCTCGCTCGAAGTTCGTGGTTTCACCACAAAAATCAGTGATCCGCTCGCCCGGTTGAAGTTCATGGGGTTCCAGGTCAGAAGATCGACATCTGGAGCACCTGGTTATAGTCGGTCAGACCTGGCACTCCCGGCCTTGAAACACACCGCTACAGAATTGCCCTGGCGACTGATTGCAAGGGTAGGATCTTATCCACGCCGCCCAGCTTGATGGCCTCCTTAGGCATTCCAAAGACCACGCAGGTTGCCTCGTCCTGGGCGATGGTAGCCGCGCCTGCCTGCTTCATCTCCAGCATTCCGCGAGCGCCATCATCGCCCATTCCAGTCAGGATGACGCCCAAGGCGTTTCGTCCCGCATAGCGGGCAGCGGAGCGGAAGAGCACATCAACCGATGGGCGGTGGCGGCAGACGAGAGGACCGTCTTTGATCTCGACGTAGTAACGCGCGCCGCTGCGCTTGAGCAGCATGTGATGGTTTCCCGGCGCAATCAGCGCGCGGCCGCGAATCACCGAGTCATTGGTCTCGGCCTCTTTGACGGTGATGGCGCAGAGGCCGTCGAGGCGCTGAGCAAAGGCGCGCGTAAACAGCTCCGGCATATGCTGCACAATGACGATGCCGGGTGTATCGGCGGGCAGCGCCTCAAGGACAGTCTTCAGCGCTTCCGTGCCACCGGTGGAGGCGCCGATAGCGATGACCTTTTCCGTTGTTTCAGCCATGGCGTGGGTGGCCTGCGAAAGGATGCAATCGGCGTTGAGCTTGGGCTCGACGGTGTGGCTGGGGCCCAAGTTGCGCAGGCGCGCGCCCGCCGCGGCCTTCACCACATTGCAGATTTCGATGCGGGATTCTTCCAGGAAGATTTTGGTGCCCATCTTGGGCTTGGTGATGATCTCGACGGCGCCATATTCGAGGGCGCGGAGGGTGCTCTGCGCGCCCTCATCGGCCAGGCTGGAACAGATGACCACCGGGATGGGATGCTGGCTCATGATCTTCTTGAGGAAGGTCAGGCCGTCCATGCGCGGCATCTCGATGTCCAGCGTGATAACGTCCGGAATCTGTTCGGCGATGCGGTCGGCGGCGACAAAGGGGTCGCCGGCGGTGGCGATCACCTCGATCTCTGGATCGGATTCAAGCACATCGCGCAGCGTTTGGCGCACGACAGCGGAGTCATCCACAATCAGAACGCGAATCTTCGGTGTGCTCATGGGCCGGGCCTCGTTGCTCTCTTTCATTCTTATCGGCGGTCATCAATGGACCGCCAGTTTTCATGATGTTTCAGGAGTGCCGCTGCAGCAGCACTTCACCGGTTTGCGTATTGAAGTAAATGTTGATGCCGCGCTGGCCGCCCAGTGAAGAAGCAGTCACATTGAAGCCTTCCTCCTCCAGCACCTTGATGGCCACCTCGATATTCAGGCTTCCTACCGTGGGCCGCATTGAATCATTGCCTGTCAGCAACACGTCACCTCCGCCGAAGAGCTTCACCTCGATTTCATCGCGGCGCGCGCCCAACTGATCGAATTGCCGAGCCAGATCTCGAATCGCATAATCGACGTAGCGGCGGCCGGCGGAGCGAGTCAAAGGAATCGTCTTATTGTCTGGAGAGCGCGGCAGCATCGGGTGGCAGAGCGCGCCCAGACCAAGGCGTGGAACCCAGAAGGCAATGCCGACACAAGAACCGAGCAGCGTGCGCAAAATTGCGGGCTCCCTCTCCAAACGCGACTCGCCCGGCTGCAGATAAATCTCCGGAAGCTTTTCCTCAGCCTCAGCCATCGACTCTCCTGTAGAGAGCCGGAGCAACCGGCACAAGCGGAAGATTCATATCATGCAGAGTCTCGGCGTGTCCAACAAACAAATACCCGCCGGGCAGCAGATAGCTGGAGAGCTTTTGCAGAATGCGCTCCTGTGTTGGCCGGTCGAAGTAGATGATCACGTTGCGGCAAAAGATGGCATCGGCCTTCTCGCTCATGCCGTAGTCGGCGTCCATGAAGTTCAATCGGCGAAACTCGACGCATCGCCGCAGTTCGGGAACTACGCGCACCTGCTCGGAGCCTGGCTTGCGGCTGCGCATGAAGTATTTGCGCCGCAGCCAGGGCGAGACCGGGGCAATAATGTCCTGGGTATAGACGCCCAGCTCGGCCTTTGACAAAACGATGTTGGAGATGTCCGAGGCCAGAATGCGAAAGCGGAAGCCAGGATGAGTCAGTGCATACTCGCTCAGCACAATGGCCATGGTGTAGGGCTCTTCGCCGGTGGAGCAGCCCGCGCTCCAGATGACGAAACTGCGGCTATTGATGCGCTCTGCCAAATCGGGCAGCGTCTTTTCCACCAGAAAATCAAAGTGCCCGGACTCACGAAAGAAGTCAGTTTTGTTGGTGGTCACCACATCGATCAGATGGATGAGCTCGTCCTTGAGCCCCGCCTGACTAAAGAGAAAATTGCAATACTCATGGTAGGAATGCAGATCGAGGATCTTCAGGCGGCGCTTGATGCGCACTTCGAGCATCGTCTTGCGCTCCGTGCCCAGGTGAATGCCGGCCTGCGCATAGATCAACTCGCAGAGGCGCGCATAATCTTTTGCGGAAATCGATTCGTCGTGTGCGCCCATGATATGCATGGGGCGGCGTTACCCGCCCCATTGCCCCCTATGCTGCCACCAGTTGCCTATCGTTTGTTTGCTTCTCCGCAAGCGGACGGGAGGCATCCAGCTTGTTCAACTCCTGTCCGCGGACCGCGGTAAGCTCCTCTGCGGAGAAGACACGATCGATGTCCAGAATCATGATGAACTGCGTGTCGCGCTTGCCCATCCCCTTGATGAAGTCGGTTCGAATCTGCGTTCCGATCCTCGGCGCCGGCTGAATCTGCTCCGGCTCCAGATCAATCACTTCCTCGACAGAATCGGTCAGGGCGCCGATCACCGTAGATTCGCCCTCCAGCAGCACCTCGACGACAACAATGCAAGTGTTGCGCGTGCTTTCGGTCTTCGACATCTCAAAGCAGAGCCTGAGATCGACGACAGGAACCACGCTGCCGCGCAGGTTAATCACCCCGGCCATGAAATCCGGCGTCCGGGGAATTTGTGTGATGGTGGTCAGGTCGAGCACCTCTCTTACCTTTGCCACATCGGTGGCAAAGATCTCGTTGCCGAGCTTGAAGGTGAGGTACTGCCGCGTCTCCGTGATTTCACTGACACTCATACTGCAACTCCTCTCGTGAACACTGGGTGCTGGCACCAAATCTTCGGGTGTCCCATGTCCCGATTTTGGGACATGGGAAAGACACAGCCAGCACCCTGCACAGTACCCTAGAAACGCTCGAACTCACCGTCCAATTCGTCGTGTTTGTCCTTGAGCCGGAGATTCACTCCGCCCGCTGGTTTTGCGTTGAAAGAGGCTGGATGCGCCGCTTGACTCGATGGACGCGGCGCGGCGGAGTGCGCGGTCTTTGCGCCTCTGGCCTTGCGCCCATTGCCCTCGTCGCCAGTGTGGAAGAAGCCCAGCGCGCTGACCAGTTGATCGGACTGCCCGGTCAGCTCCTCGGTCGTTGAAGCCATCTCCTCGCTGGCCGAGGCGTTCTGCTGAATCACCTTCTCCAATTGTTGCAGCGCCTTGTTGATCTGCTCGGCGCCAGTGTCCTGCTCTTTGCTCGCCGCCGAAATCTCCTGCACCAATTCGGCGGTGCGCTGAATATCGGGCACCAGTTTATCCAGCATCTCGCCGGATTTTTCCGAGACCCGCAGCGTGGTTGCCGAGAGTTGGTTGATCTCCGCCGCCGCCTTCTGGCTGCGCTCGGCGAGCTTGCGCACTTCGGCGGCCACTACTGCAAAGCCCTTGCCATGCTCGCCGGCGCGCGCCGCTTCAATGGCCGCATTGAGCGCCAGCAGGTTGGTCTGCCGCGCAATCTCCTCGATGATCGAGATCTTGTTGGCGATCTCCTTCATCGCGGAGACAGCTTCCAGAACGCTCTTTCCGCTTTCGGCCGCGTCCTTGGCGCTCTTGTTGGCAATCTTGTCGGTCTGCGATGCGTTGTCGGCGTTCTGCTTGATGTTGCTGACCATCTCCTCCATCGACGAAGAAGCCTCTTCCGCCGCCGCCGCCTGCGCGCTGGCGCCCTTGGAGACCTGCACCGAGGCCGTCGAAATGGACTGCGAGGCCGCCGCAACTTCCCCGGCGATGCCGCGAATGTCACTGACCGTCCGCGTCAATCCGCTGACCATCGAAGCCAGCGCTTGCATCAGCTTGTCCTGCGGCGAACGCTCATGCAGTTCGACCGTCAGGTTGCCGTTCGCCACCTCTTCTGCCGCCGCGGTAATGTCGTTCATCGCCGTGACCAGCGTGTTCAAATTGTTCTTGATGGTGTTGAAGTCGCCGTTGTAGGTGTCCGTGATCAGCGAAGGAACATCGCCCTTGGAGATCATGTCCACATAGCGCGCGGCCACATTCAGAGGCCCAATCACCGCGTCCAGCGTATCGTTCACGCCCTGCACAATCTTGCGATAATCGCCTTGATGCTTGCTGGCATCGGCGCGCGTGGCCAGCTTTCCGTCCACCGCCGCCTTGACCAGCGTGCCGGCGTCAGTGACCAGCGCATTGACTGCGTCGATGCAGGTATTCAGATTGTTCTTGATGGTGTTGAAGTCGCCGTTATAGTTGTCGGTAATCCGCGCGGGAATGTCGCCGTGGCTGATGCGGTCCACGTAATTCGCGGAGACGTTCAACGGTCCGATCACCGCGTCCAGCGTATCGTTCACGCCTTGCACAATCTTGCGGTAATCCCCCTGGTGCTTCGATGCATCGGCGCGCGTGGCCAGCTTTCCTTCCACCGCCGCCTTCACCAGCATTCCGGCGTCAGTTACCAACGCATTCACCGCCTCGATGCAGGTATTCAGATTGTTCTTGATAGTGTTGAAGTCGCCGTTGTACGTGTCGGTGATCTTGGCGGGAATGTCGCCATGGCTGATGCGGTCCACATAATTAGCGGAAACGTTCAACGGCCCGATCACCGCGTCCAGCGTATCGTTCACGCCCTGGACAATCTTGCGATAATCGCCTTGATGCTTGCTGGCATCTGCACGGGTGGCCAGCTTTCCGTCCACCGCCGCCTTGACCAGCGTGCCGGCGTCGGTCACCAGCGCGTTCACCGCGTCAATGCAGGTATTCAGATTGTTCTTCAGAACGTTGAAGTCGCCGTTGTACGTGTCGGTGATCTTGGCGGGAATATCGCCATGGCTGATGCGATCCACATAATTCGCAGCCACATTCAACGGAGCAATCACGGCATCCAGAACAGCATTCACACCGCGCACGATCTCTGCATAAGCGCCCTTGAAATGCTCGTGCTTGCCGCGTTCGGAGAGCTGACCTCCCTTGGCGGCTTCGGTCAGGCGGCCAAGTTCCTTTTGCAAATCCTGAACCACTTGAGCTACATTGTTGACCGCGACCTTCATCTTTTCGTGGTCGCCCTTGTAAGTCTGCGCGATCAGCTCGTCGATCTTGCCCGCCGAAATCTGCGCCAGAATCCGATTCCCTTCGCCAATGGGCAGTAATATCGCGTCGAGCATCGTGTTCACGCCGCGCACAATCTCGGCATAGGCGCCCTGGAAGTTCTCCGGCTTGCCGCGGTCAGAAAGCAGCCCCTCTTTCGAGGCATCGATCAGCCGCGCCAATTCCTTTTGCAGCCCCTGTGTGACAACAGCTACATTGTTGACCGCGATCTTCATCTTCTCGTGGTCGCCTTTGTAGGTAGCTGCGATCAGTTCGTCGATCTTGCCCGCGGAAATCTGCGCCAGAATCCGATTCCCTTCGCCGATGGGGAGCAGAATCGCGTCCAGCATGGTGTTCACGCCGCGCACGATCTCCGAGTACGCGCCTTGAAATTGCTCAGGCTTGCCCCGGTCAGAAAGCTGCCCATCCTTGGAGGCTTCAATCAGTCGCCCCAGTTCTCTTTGTAGACCCTGGAGTACCTGCGCCACGTTGTTGACGGCCAGTTTCATCTTTTCGTGGTCGCCCTTGTAATTCTGCGTAATCAGTTCGTCGATCTTGCCGCCGGAGATCTGGGCCAGCACGCGGTTGCCCTCGCCGATGGGCAGCAGAATAGCGTCCAGCATCTCGTTGACGCCTTGAATGATCTCGCGATGCGTTCCATTGAAGAGTGTTGCTTTGCCGCGCTCGGAGAGACGGCCCTCTTTGGAGGCGTCCACCAGCCGCATGATCTCATTCAGCACCAGCAATGAATCATCTTCCTCTGCCAGTGGTTTCTTCTCAATCACGCGTTCACGGACCCCGTGTCCGCTCCCGCCATTCCCGGAGCCTGCGCCATGCAGCTTCCGGCCTTCACTTACCAATGCAGTAGGCATGAGATTTGCCCCTCCCTTTCGCTTGAATCCCGGTCACTTCCTCTGCCCGCTGTCAGAGTTGAAAACCAAGAGCCTGGGACCCGGCAGTTTGAATCGTTGATTGATAGGCGCTAGCGCTCAATCCAGCACCGACGAAGGCTTATAGGACTTTTTGCCGTGCCGCATTCCCTTCTCGCAGGCTTTGCTTGACGGCCGCAGCAATCGCCGCCGCCGGCCGCCCGCGCGGTCCGTGTGCGATGGCCCGCACCGCCTCTTGCGCCAGCCGCTCCGGGTCCAGAATCAGCGCCACCGTTCCATTGCCCAGAATCGTTGCCCCGCTCACCACCTGCACATGACGGTAGAAGCGGCCCAGGTTCTTGATCACCGTTTGGCAATCGCCCAGCACCACATCCACCACAAAGCCGTAGCGCCCGGCCTCGGTCTCGACGATCATGATCTGCTCGATCTTCGGCCGCGCCGAGCGGATGCCGAAGTACTCGCGCAGGCGAATGTAAGGAATCAACTCGCCGCGCACATGGGCCAGATGTTTGCCATTGGCCGCCTCCACATCGGCCTGCGTCAGTTCAACGCACTCCTGCGTGTTCGCCAGCGGCAGAACAAAGAATGAGTCGCCGATGCGCACCAGCAGGCCGTCAATAATCGCCAGCGTGAGCGGCAGGCGCAGCGTGACGGTGGTTCCCTGGCCCTGCTTGCTGGCCACGTCAATCGAGCCTCGCAAGCTGTCCACGCGCTGCCGCACCACATCCATCCCCACGCCGCGCCCGCTCACATCGGTGACCTGCTTGGCGGTTGAAAAGCCCGGCTGGAAGATGAAGCTGTATATCTCCTGCTCGGTGAGCTGCGCGTTCTCGGTCGTGAGCCCTCGCTCGATGGCTCGGCTGCGCACTGCATCCGCGTTAATCCCGCCGCCGTCATCCGAGACGGCGATCAGTACGCTCGCTCCGGAGTGCCGCGCGGCCAGATGAATCACCGCCGTCGCCGGCTTGCCCCGCTCGGCGCGCTCCTCCGGCGACTCAATGCCGTGATCCATACTATTGCGGATCAAGTGCATCAAAGGATCGCTCAACTGATCGATCACGGTCTTGTCCAGCTCGGTGTCCGCGCCCTCAATGGTCAGCTCGACGCTCTTGCCCAGATCGCGCGCCAGATCATGCACCAGTCGGCGGAACTTCTCGAAGGTTCCGCGAATAGGCATCATGCGGATGTTCATCGAGTTCTCGCGCAGCGACGAGGTCAGCCGCTCAATCTCCTCCGAGACCGAGCTGATCTCCAGATCTTCGTGCTTGGCGGCAATTTCGCTCAGCCGCGCCTGCACCGTCACCAGCTCGCCCACCAGATCCACAAACTGGTCCAGCTTGGCGGCGGGAACCCGAAGGCTGGTCGCGTTGTCGGGAGCATCGTAGTTGCGCCGGCCGCCGCGGTTTTCCCGCTTGTCTTCCAGAGCGCGGGCAATGATCTCCGCAGCGCTGGGCGCGGATGAAGCTCCCCGCGCCGGGATGGCCGCCGAGGGACCGGCAACCGAAAGCGGCTCCAGAATGGGTTCGATTGTCAGTTCGCAACTGTCCTCGACAAAGATGAAGACATCGCGAATCGCCTCGCGTCCGGCCGTGGTGGCCAGCACCATCTCCCAACTGACATAACAGCGCTCCGGGTCCAGCTCCTCCAGCGGAGGTAGCGCCGCCAAGCTGGCCCGCACCGCCAAGCCGCCCAGCCCCTTCAACTCATGCAGAAGAAGAAGAGGGTTGGCGCCGCTCAGCATGAACTCCGCGCCGGGAGCAAAGCGGATCGACCACTCCCGCGCCGGGCCCGAGGAGTCCTTGGGACTCGACTCGGACCCCGCAGAAGCGCTGGCCGTTGCCTCCCTCGCCGCCGGAGCGGTTTTTTTCTCGGTCACTTTCTTCTCTGGCTTGCCGGTCAGGTGCCGGACCTTGGCCAGAATATCCGCGCAGGCGGCAGGATCGGCCTCCGCCGCGCCTTCGATCCCCTCTTCCAGCATCGCCCGGATCTGATCGAGCGCCGAAAGCGTCAGATCGATCAGCTCCGAGCTGATCTGCAACCGGCCGTTGCGCACCTCGTCGAAGGCCGTCTCCAGATTGTGCGTAAAGGTGGCCATGTCCTCGAAGCCGAACATCGCCCCGGAGCCTTTGAGCGTGTGCAGAGCGCGAAAGACTCGCCCCACCAGAGCATGGTCTGCGCGGTTGTCACACAACTCCAGAAGCGCTGATTCGAGATCAACCAGAACCTCGCGGCCCTCTTCCCGAAATGCTTGTTTGAACTGGTCGGCCTTGCTCGCCATCGACAACCACCCGCCCGCTTGCTTACTCGACACTCATTGGAACCATGAATTGCTGAAGCCCCGCCTCGCTCAGTGCGGCAACTACCTGCTCCGGCGGAGCGCCGGCAATCGAATACTCCACACCGCCCCCCTTCGCCTTGCGCCCCGCGGCCCAAAGCAACTGCACCGCCGTCACATCCAGATCCGTCGCGCCTTGCAGAGAGACCTGCACCTCACCGCCGGAAGCAAGCGCCTGCTCCAGAAGCCCCTTGAACTCCGCCGCGCATCCAATGCCGACGGCCCCCTCCAGACGAAGCAGATTCAGCGTTTCACTTTGTTCCAGCGTGACTCCCACAATCCGCTCCTTCCACAAACCTGCGGGCCTGGCTCTCCTGCCCATAAAACTGTAGCGCTGGCCTCCCGGCCGACTGTAGTGTGGACCTCCTGGTCCACGCTTCTTCTTCCCAGCCAGCAAACCAGTTCGCTTATTGCTGCATAACACCACTCTTATCGGCTGCATGGAGCAATCGTTGAGTCGCATTTGTACAGATGTTCATTGACTCTTTCTAATCACGGACGCACTCCAACCTGGGAATACGCCTACGAAAGCTCTATCGGCTGGATATTCGATTCAACCGGCGAAATGGAGGATCGAGCGAAGCGTCTCCCGGCCATTTCCCAAAAAGAATACTCACCTTCCACTCCGGGAATCCGCTGCGTGACGCTGCGCACAGAAGCGGCCATCCTGAAGACGCATCTTCCCCCTCCGCTCAACTTCTGCCGGATTCCTCCGATAAACGGGATGTGCCGGAGATTCCATCGGGCGGAAGTTCTGTGAACACATTCCGCGCCGAGGGATTTGCAACCGTCCGCGCCAGATCAAGAGTAGCCAAGACGGAGGAAGCCTGGATGGCCATGAAAGTCCTCGTCGTAGACGATTCCATCACCATGGTGATGAGCCTCAAGACCACTTTGATCATGAACGGCTTTGAGGTGGAGACGGCCGGCAATGGGCAGCAGGCGCTGGATAAGTTGAATGCCGGATGCAAGCCCAATCTCATCGTCACCGACATCAACATGCCGGTCATGGGCGGCCTTGAGCTGATCCCCAAGCTGCGCGCTCTGCCGGGCCTCAAATTCATCCCGATCCTTACGCTGACCACCGAGAGCGATGCCGCCAAGCGCGAAGAAGGCAAGCGCGCCGGCGCCACCGGCTGGATCGTCAAGCCGTGCTCGGGTGACGACCTGATCCGCGTCATCAAGAAGGTGTTGCCAGGAGCGTAAGGCATGGCGTCAACGGCATATCGAGGACAGGCAAGCTACCTTCCCACGCGGGCCGAGATCGAGGAAGCTGAGAAAGCCGTCCTCTCCTGCGCCAATAACGCCCGCTATTGCAAGGCCCGCAACCGGCTGCTCTATCAGACGCTCATCCGGCTGGGACTGATCTTGCTGTTCTATTTAGTCATGCGTGCCATTGTGGGTCCAGTCCCCACTGGCACCGAAAGCGGCACCGCGGCGGCCTTTTTTATCTGTCTCGTCTTCCCCACGCTGCTGGGTCAATGGTTGAACTGGGTCAGCGCCCGCAAGGGCATCGCCGATCTCGGTGTCCTCGGAACGCTGACCAAGGCTGATCTGGCCAATGCCTCCGCGCGCAAGAAATCGATGGGAGACGAATTGCAAGCCTCCAGGCCGTACATCGACGTGATGCACGACCAGATCGGCGATTCGCTGGCCGAATCCGAGCGCGAGGTCATCGAAGTGATTCAGCAGCTCGGCACCCTCAACGCCAAGGCTTGCCAGCAAAGGGAGCGCATCGCGGCTTCCATCAAGAGCGGCAGGGAGTTGACGGAGAGCACCCATCAGCGCGTTGAGAACAACAAGCAGATCATTGCCGCCATCGATATGCAGTTCGGGATGCAGATTGAGGAGTTCCGCAACAACTTCGAGCGCATTCAAGGACTGGCAGACGAGGTCGCCGCGCTGACGCCGCTCATCAAAGTTATTACCTCGATTGCCCAGCAGACCAACCTGCTGGCCCTGAATGCCGAGATCGAGGCGGCGCGCGCAGGCAGCGCCGGCAAGGGCTTTTCCGTGGTCGCCTTCGAGGTCAGGAAGCTGGCCGTTCACTCCACCAAAGCCGCCTCCGACATCGCCAACAAAATCACCGCGACCTGCAAGAAAGTGGAGCAGGAATTGACTGAATCGCGCGCCTCGCTGGAAGAGCATGAGACCAGCAGCGCGATGAGTCATCTGGTAAGCGATCTGAACGGGATGCAGGAGGAGTTCTCCAAAAATGGCCAGCTGCTTCTGGACGTGATCACCGAAGTGGATGCGAACTACGCGGAGAACGTCGAGCGCCTGACGCAGGCCTTGGGCCACATCCAGTTCCAGGACGTAATGCGGCAGCGCATGCAGCATGTCCAGGAGGCGCTCCTGGCGATGCGGCAGCACATGCTGCACATGGCGGAAAAGGCTTACGAATTTGTTTGGGATGGGGACTTTGATCGCACCTTTGACGAGATGCTGGAGGCCCAGAAAGGCAGTTACCGCATGGCCAGCCAGACCGTCACCCACGTCAATGTGGCCGGGGGCGAAAACGATCAGGACCACAGCCGCCCGGCCATTGAGCTGTTCTGATTCAGGGGTCTGGTGACAGGCAGCCACGCTTCAAAACTGTAGCGCCGACCTCCCGGTCGGCTGTCGTGTGGACCTCCAGGTCCACGCCGCATTCTCCCCCATCGGAAAAATCTTCCATTACTACAGTTGTAGATACGATAGAACGGAGGGAGCAGGGGCCTTCAGGCCCCTGAAAGAGGGCGAAATTGAAGCGCCTTTAGGCACGGGCTTGTGTCTCTTTTCCATCATTCTCGCTAAATACAACTTTAGTACTAGGTTGAATATTCTTCCGGCTGAAAAGTGTTGGTCAATCTACCCAGACCGGGGATGCTAATCTCCACCTTGTCTCCAGCCTGGAGCGGACCTACTCCGAAGGGCGTGCCGGTCAGTACCAGGTCGCCGGCTTCCAGAGTCATGACGGAAGTGATCCAGGCGAGCAGTTGGGGGATGGGAAAGATGAAGTCCAGGGTTGAGCCCTGCTGGCGCAGCTCGCCGTTGACGCGGGTCTCCAGGGTGAGTCCGGCTGCTAGGTCCAGCTCATCCGAGACGATGGGGCCGACCGGGCAGAAGGTGTCAAAGCCCTTGGCGCGGGTCCATTGACCATCTGTCTTTTGCAGGTCGCGGGCGGTGACGTCGTTGGCCAGCGTGACGCCGCGCAGGGCCGAGCGCCAATCTTCTTCACGGAGGTGGCGCACGCGCTGGGCGATGACCAGCGCCAGCTCGCCCTCAAAATCGACGCGGGCGCTCTGCGCAGGCATGCGGACAACGCCGCCGGGGGCGAGCAGTGCGGAGACAGGCTTGAAGAAGATCAGCGGATGCGAGGGCATCTCGTGGCCCATCTCCCGGACGTGCGCGCGGTAGTTTTGGCCGACGCAGACGATCTTGGAGGGCGTGACGGGAGCGAGCAGTTGGGCCTGCGCGAGCGGCATCGGCTCAAATCCCCAGCCGAGCGCGGTGGAGCGGCCATGCTCCAGGCGGAAGGCCAGGTCTTCTTCAGGCGCGGGGATAAGATCAACGATCCACAATTCTCCATCGCGCTCCTCGATCTGGCCGTAGAGGTTTTCATTCTCGAAGCGGAAGCGGCAGGTTCTCATGGGTTGGGCACGGTCTCCTCAGTCTCGGCGGAGCGGGGGCTTTCATGGCCGTTCTGGCCGAGGGCGCTGACGGTGTAGTGGTATGTGTGGCCGGGCTGGACCTGGGCGTCGTGGAAGGCTGGCCCAAGGAGCGGCGCAGCCGTCGAGAGGCGCTGCCAAGGGGCGTCGCTTTCATGGCGATAGACAATGTAACCGGCGAGATTAGCGTCCGGGACAGGCTGCCAGCTTAGGTCGATGGCGTTCTGGACTGGGCTATCGCCGGTGGTGGCCACGGCGGCCAAGCCGGTGGGCGCTTCGGGCGGAAAGATATCCTGCGCCTCCACGCGCACCGGGGCCGATAGCTCGCCCGCCAGCTCCAGCGTCTTGCCGCCGAGGGCAACGCGGGCAACGCGCTGAGCGCGGTACTCGTATGTCTGGCCAAGGCGGATGGTTTTATCGATCGTCTGACGCTTGTCCGCTTCCACCAGCAAGCTTTGTTCGACCGGTTCAGGCGCGGGCGCAAGCAGACCCTGCTGAGGCTTGGCAGCGGGCGGCGGGGTCAGCAGATTGCGGCGCAGGCGAACGGCGGCGGATTCACCAACGGGAGTCCAGCGCAAAACCACGCCAGCCTTATGCGCCTCGGCAATGAGGCCGGTGACCGGCGCGGGGGCCTCTCCGGCCAGAATCACGGCAGCATTCGACAGCCCAGCCGAGCGGCCATTGCGATTCCTCAGCTCGACAAAATAGCTGAGCGGGCGCGGCGGGCCAACTGTGAGCGTGCTGGGGAGCGTGTCGGTGAAGGCGGCGTCGGCTCCGGGAGTGAAGGCCAGATCCGGGCCGGTTGCTGTACAGATGCCCGCGCCTTCCTGGCGGCAGACGCGCACCGCAACATTGCCCTTCAGCAACAGCTTGTCGGTACTCCTTTTGGGCATCGTCCAAGAGAGCGTTACCTGGCTACCGGCGCGCGTGGCGACCAGGTCGCCCACCGGCTCTGCCAGGTTGAGCGAAGGCGGCTGCGGCGCTCCGGGAGTTCCGCAGCCGGTGAGGGCAGTCGCCAGTACAGCGGCCGCAGCGGCCCATTGAAGAATGTGCTTCGTACGCATCGCCCTTTCAGTCTACCGGAGCGGAGCGGGCGGGGGAATGCGGGCCGCCGATTCAAATTTCAAAGTCGGCGAGGAAGCGATCATAGAGGCAGGGATCATCCCAGTAAGTGGTGTGGGCCAGCACCGGCTTCCAGTAGCGGGTCCATTTCCCTTTGTACTGGCGATCGACCCAATAGAAGCCGAATCTGCTCGGATACGGTTTGAGCGAACCGGTGGTGGGTGGGGCCGCCGTGACAGTTCCCGCATCCGGATCGAAGCGCAGCGGGCCGGTGACCACATCCATGGTGGCGATCATGTTGATCCAGAGGAACTTCGGATTGGAGGGCGGCGGATTCTCCGGGCCTTTGGCGAGGGTCGTCCGGGGGAGCAGATCGTAAGGGGAGTAATCGCGATGGGAGGAAACGCGGCGGAAGGCGTGCAGTTTGGAGAGGATCTGCGCACGGACGGATTCATCGGCATCAGTCTGCTGGCGGAAGAAGTACCAGACCTTGTTGAGCGGCGAGCCAAAGGTCAGCAGGCCGCAGAGTTTTTTGCTGAGTTGATCGCGCAGAGTGGGATCGGTATGAGCGCGATTGAGCATCTCGTTGATGGTATCGAGAGCGATGACGGTTCCAAGTGAGTGCGAGGCGATGTAGATGCGGTCAAAGGGCGGCTCCGTTGTGCCGGTGTCCAGCAAATTGCTCAGGGCGGTGCAGCTTCCCTGCAGGATGGTGCCGCGGATGGCGTAGTTTTTGCTGTTGGCGTCGGTGGTCACGTAGATGGCCACCTTGCCCATGTAGTTAGCCAGAAAGTTGCGCAAGACGATGGCAAGGAGAGCGGCAATCCCGGTTTGTGCCAGAGCCAGGAGATCCTTCCACGGGGAAAGGAGCTTGGGTTGGAGCACCAACCAATGCAGGATGTGGTTGCTCCACAGACCGTCTTTAAGCTCGGTCCACACAAACAGGAAGCCGCCCGCAAAGAGAAGCAGAAGCGCGCTGGCGGTGATCATCCAGATGCGGCGGCTGAAGCGAACCATATCGTTTTTGGCGCGCAGGATTGGATCGTTCGACCTTTGTGCCGCTCTTCTCCACAAATTGGGAACAATTTCCGTCAGCAGAAAGCAGCCGAGAATCAGCACGACCACACCGAATGCGCCGAGCAGAATATGCCGCAGGGTAAGAAAATAATCCACCTGTAACTGTTTGTATTTAGCAGCGGGGAAGATATCCGCCACACCATCGCTCAGCCATTGGAAAATTCCGTACAAAATAAACGGAAGCGGCAGGTAGATCACGAGAGTGCGGAAGATCTCTTTGATGAGAATCCCGGCCGCCATCCATGCGGCTTTGGCCTTCGACAACCGGTTCTCTCCGGTGGAGGTGGCGTCCTCCCAAATCTCGCGGATATTGGCGGTCATGTGGCTGATCGGGCTGAGATCGGAGATGGCCAGCCAGCGTAGCGTGTCTTTCCAGGAGAGTTGGTCTTCGGCTTTGGGCGACCAGTAGTACTCGGCGACGGTGATGCAGGGGTCGGGCTTGGAGTGGGCCGTTGGTTCCTGCGTTTCTGTGTCGCTGTTCGGCGGCGCAGTTTCAGGCTCCAGTTGCACGCGCGCCTCAGTCCATACACCGCTGCCGTCTTTGCGGTTGATGGGATTGAAGCGGAGGCTGTAGTCGCCGAATTTCTTGCGCAGCGCTGAGGCAAGTCCGCGTGCAAAATTGTCCAGCGTCTGGTAGGGAGCCTGCTCGCCGATTCCGTGGATAACCAGGACGCCAATTCGTTCGGAGTGCTGCGCTTGATCGCTCATCAGAAATTCACCTCCAGATTTGGCTATCGCGCGGATCGCGATTCATGATTCAGAAGCAAACCGCTTGGGTGGACAGGAGGATTCATCCACGCCTGCCCGCCCAAGCTTCTATTGTGCTGTCTTCGCGGGCACCAGATTGATGAGTCCTTTGAAGACCGTGATCAGATCGACTCCAATGCCAATGCGGTAGTAGTCCCTGTTCTGCTGCTTATAGGGCAGTACAAAGACGTTGCCCGCGGGAATGCACACCGTGGTGCCGGAAGTTGTGCAGGCGGTTGTTCCATTTGCGGTTCCTATGGTGACCGGAGAGAGAATGAGCGGAGGTTGGTTGGTGTTATGCACCAGGCGATTGGCCGACGAGGCGAAGAAGTATGCGCCAGTGTTAAAGATCGGGATGATGGAATCGGCCTTCAGGACAAACTTCTGCAAATAGCCGCCGGTGAGCGCCTGATCCTGACCGATGGTAAAATCCGCCATCAAGCGGGAGCAGCCCGTGGAAGAGGCGCACCCGCCCGTGTTGTCAGGGAACCACCGGTCAACGATTCTTACGCCGGCCTCCCACTTCACCAGAAAACTGGAGCGGTCCTCATTGCTGAAGGCGATGTACTGGATCTGCGTTCCGGCTAGCGGATTGGCCGTAGTGCTTTGCGGGTTGGGCTGCACCGAGCACAAATTGGCAGGAGGAGCACCAACCCCGTAATTCGGCGTCAGAGGGCCGGACGCGGGAAGCGCGGGAGAATAGCCGTTATGGTTGGTCGGGCCGAAGCGCAACTGGAGTTGAGTGCATTCATTGGTCCCGAAATCCGGAACCTTGTAGCCCGTGACGGCCGTGGAGGAGCTGAGCGGCGTTGCTGCGCCAACGCCCACAATCCAACTGGCTGTCATACTCCGCGTTCCGTCTTCTTTCCCCAAGCCGAAAGTCAATTTATCCAATTGCATGCCCAGCATATAATCCACTGCCGTCACCGATTGGGGAAGGGTCCCCGTGGTGATCGCCCCGGAGGGATTACTGGCGGCAGCTACGACATTCTGGGTAGAGGAGGAACTGGAGGTGCCCAGATAGCGCGATCGGAACCAAATATTCCCATTCAAACTATCGACGGGACGGCGCAGAAACAAATCGTAGAAGCCCTCCGTTACGCTGCTCTGCGCGCTCAGGTCGGCCTGCTCCACGCCGCCAATCAAATAATAATAAAAGATGCAGTCGGAGTATTTTCCCGGATTCTTGCAGCCCGTCACGGTGACTTCCGGGGTTGTAGCGGACACCGCTTTGGTCTTGGAGTCGCTGATCACTGCGCAGACCCGATCACCGGATGCAAGGGGATTTTGCAAATGCACTTTCGTCGTTCCGCCGTCCTTCACTTGAGCTCCGCCTGTCTCGTCCAATCCGAGAGGCGCAGTCAATTTATCGCAGGAAACGGACGGCTTGGTGGGATCGACTTTTTGAATCGTGATGATTTGGCCTACAGCGGCATTAGCCGTATTCAGAGTGATAGTCGAATCATTGCCCACGGGAACGGGAGAGATTGTGGGTGCGGCCAGTACGGCCGTCGATGCTTTGCCTACAACCACTTCTGCCGTTTTGGCTGTGATCTCTTTCGTCTTTGGATCGGCCATCTCCGCACAAAGATATTCCCCAGCGCTGAGTGAGTCTTTTTGAAGTTCTACGGTTGTCTTTTCGCCCGCCAGCACAAGGTTGCTTGTGTTCGCTAAAAGAGTGACTGGATCCCCTTTATCTATACATGTATTGGCATCCTTGGCAGTCTTGAGAGTGATCGTGTCATCTTTTTTGGCTGGCGCGGTGGTGATGGTAACCGTCGTATCCGAATTGGTGGGAACGGGAGAGATTGCCGCCGCCGCAACAGCCGCGCTTTTGCCAATCAAAACCTCAGGCGTTTTGGCGGTTATCGCCCCGGTCTTTGCATCGGTCATTACGGCGCAGAGATACTCGCCCTCGGTGAGCGATCTGGATTGGATGGAGAGAGCTGTCTTCTCCTGGGCCAGCACGGTATTACCGGTGTACTCCACAAGTGAAACTTCTTTTCCAGCGCTGGCGCATTGGCCTTTCGTTTCGGAGGTCTTGAGGGAAATAGCATCGCCGGCCTTGGCAGGCGCGGTGGTGATGTCGACAACGGTGTCTGTGCTGGCTGGAGCCGGATCAATGACCGCCTCGACAGGCTTCAATACAGTAACTTCGGCCGTGCTGGCCACTTTAGCCTTGGTTTTTGCATCGGAGAATACAGTGCAGAGAAACTTTCCGGCGGTCAGCGATCCGGGCTTGACGGTGACCGTGGTCTTCTCGCCGGCCAGCACCGAATCGGTGGTGAATTCTAACAGTGGAATCTCAGTTCCTGAATCGGCGCAGTTTCCCGCTACTTCCGAAATTTTGAGGGTGATAAGATCGCCGGCTTTGGCAGGCGCGGTGGTCAGCCGGATCGACGTATCGGCGCTGGTGGGGACCGGATCGATGACCGGTATTACTGCCGGAAGGGATTGGACCACCACCTCCGGTGTTTTAGCGGTTTCTGCCTTCGTCTTGGCGTCCGTCATGACGGCGCAGAGAATATCGCCTTCGGCGAGCGTTCCGGGCGGGAGGATGAGCGCCGTCTTGGCGCCGGCCAGCACGGAGTTGTTGGTGAATGCAACCAGGAGAACTGCTGTCCCGGATTGGAGGCAGCTTCCCTTCACGCTTGTTCTCTTCAGCGTGATGATGTTGCCGGCTTTGGCGGGCGCGGTCGCAATAATAATCGTCGTGTCCGCGCTGCCCGGCACAGGAGAGATGCTCTGCGCAAGCGCGGTGATAGCGGTGAGGGAAAGAAGCGTGGGAAGGGCAAACCCAAGGCGGAAATTCATGGCAGACTCCTTTGGGGGATAAGGTTGAAAGTCGAACAGTTGCGCTGCATTGGTTTGGCATGGCCTTTGGACCGGTGAGATAGGCTGCGAGGCATCCGCATCTTCACAGCCAATAAAAACGCTGAGAATTTGCTTGAAGCAATCGACCGCGCCTCCGGCATAGGCCGTGCGGGCGAGAATGGTTTTCACCAGCTTCGCAGGCGAACTCCCCGGATGATTCTTTGCTTGGGATCGGATTCCATGCCTGAAAAAATTTGGCTGAATAATTGAATACAACTTACAGCAAACTTTTACGACCATCTTTCAACGGCAAGGGGGACTCGCAATTTAAGACAATCCTCTACAAATACTCCAGACGTGTCAAGTAAAAGATATAAATTCGCATAAAATGAATAGATATTCCGGTCAGGTAACCAGCACTGTTTACTACTTAATCAATAGAATTTTCTGGGGAGGAATGAGGACTCTACAGCTGCCGCAGCCGAGCGCAGGCCTCGTCCAGCTCGTTGTCTTTTTTGGCGAAGCAGAAGCGCAGCAGCTCCTCGCCGTGGCCGGGACGGAAGAAGGCCGAGCCGGCCACCGCGGCCACGCCGGTCGCCGCCAGCAGATGGCGCGCCTTTTCCGCGGCGGTTTTGCCCGGGATCTGCGCCGCGCTGGCCAGCACGTAATATGCCCCGGCGGGCGTGCTTGCCTGGAAGCCGGCATCCGTCAGCGCCGAGAGAATGCGGGCGCGCTTGGATTGGTGATCGCTCGCTAACTCCGCGTAGAAGCTGGGCGGAAGCTGCTCCAGGCCCGCGGCCGCTCCGTGTTGCAGCGCCGAAGGAGCGCACACGTACGTCAGATCGTGGAAGTAACTTATCGCGCCCATCCAGCGCGCGTCTGCGGTCACATAGCCTAGCCGCCAGCCGGTCACCGAGAAGGTCTTGCTGAAGCCGGAGAGCACAATCGTCCGCTCCCGCATCCCAGGCAGTGTGGCCGGCGCAATGTGCCGTGCGCCGTCGTAGACAAAGTACTCGTAAATCTCATCGGTGATGAGGAAGAGATCGAACTCCAGGCATCGAGCGGCGATGGCTTCGGTCTCCGCGCGGCTGAAGACTTTGCCGCTGGGGTTGGCAGGAGTGTTCAGCAGCAGGGCGCGGGTGCGCGGCGTGATGGCGGCGCGCAGGGCATCCAGGTCGAGCGCCCAATCCGGCGCGGCCAGCGGCACAAAGACCGGCACAACGCGCAGCGACTTCAGCGTGGCCACGTGATAGCCATAAAACGGCTCAAAGATCAGCACCTCATCGCCGGGATTTAGTAACGCCATCGCTGCGGCGTGCAGCCCGCCGGTGGCGCCGCTGGAGACCAGTACCTCGCCCTCAGGGTTGTACTCCAGCCCGTAGTCGCGCTGCTGTTTGGCGGCAATCGCCGCGCGCAGGCGGCCGATGCCGTCCAGCCGCGTGTAGATATTCTGACCATCGCAAATGGCTTGGATCGCGCCCTCTTCGACCGGCGCGGGAACCGGCGTGTCGCAGATGCCCTGCGCCAGGTTGATGCCGCCGATGCGGTCGCACTCCAGAGTCATGGCGCGAATCTCCGACTGAATAGTGGCGGGAGCAAGCTGGCTGACGGCGAGGCGGGAAAGGGTGTCGGCGCTGGGGAGGGCGGCTGAGTTGGGCATCGGCAGTTTCCTTATGTTGTTATTCTACAGATTAAAGTAATTTAGTCTCCGTGCCTCATCCTTTCGCGTTCTGTGCGAAAGGGTAAGATTCAAGCAATCGCATGAATCTATTTGCGCATAATTATTCAGCATTTTGCTAATCTGAAACCGTCTGCTCTGAAAGTTGACCGGCTCTCTTGCTGGTGGAGGGTACTTGAAATGAGAGAGAAAAAGTACCCCCCCCCCGGGGTGTCGTTCTCCCTTTCTTCGCCTTTTTTTGATAGTCTGTGAAAACAGAAAGATTGCTCCACCCTTCATGCCGGGTGCCTCATCCTTTCGCGTTTTTTGCAAAAGGGTGGAAAACCGCGAATCTGAATCTGGCGTCATCGGCCAGCGTAAAATCAAAGCTGCATGCATGAGCTCTCGCTGGTAACCAGCATCGTCGAAACCGTGACCGAAACACTGGCCGATCATCCCGGCGCGCGGGTCAAGGAGGTGCGGTTGCGCGTGGGCGCGCTGGCCTCGGTGATTCCCGAGTCGCTGGAGTTTTGCTGGGGGATTGTCAGCGAGGGCACGCCGCTGGAGGCTTCGCGCCTCGTAGTGGATCTGCTGCCGGTGGTGGTGCATTGCGAGCGGTGCGCGCAGGATGCGACGCTCGAAGGCGTGCAGAGCTTTCGCTGTCCGCGCTGTAATGAGATCTGCGGCGAGATTCGCCAAGGGCGTGAACTGGAGATTGATTCGATCGAGATTGACGATCCAGAGGAGGGCGCATGACGACCAGGATTGTGGAGCTGCGGCGAGGCATTCTGAAAAAGAACGATGAGCTGGCGGCAGGCCTCCGGGCAAGTTACGCGGCGGCCGGCGTGCTGGTGCTGAATCTGGTCTCCAGCCCTGGAACGGGCAAAACGGCCTTTCTGGAGCGGACGCTTACCGAGCTTCGGAGTAAAGGCGCGCGGATTGCGGCGCTGGTCGGCGATCTGGAGACTGACAACGATGCCCGCCGTCTGGCCTCGAGCGGCGCTCCGGTGCGCCAGATCAACACCCATGGAATCTGCCACCTGGACGCGGAGATGATCGCCAAGCACCTCGAAGGCTGGCCTGAAGTGGCGCTCGGCGGCGTCGCTCTCGGAGGCCTGGATTATCTGTTTATCGAGAATGTCGGCAACCTGGTCTGCCCGTCCAGCTACGACCTGGGTGAGAAGATTCGCGTGGCGCTGCTCAGCGTCACCGAGGGCGAAGACAAGCCGCTCAAGTATCCCACGCTCTTCAACTCCGCCGACGCTGCGGTTATCACCAAGATTGACATCGCCGAGCCGTGCAGCTTTGACCGCGAGCTCGCGCTCCGCAACATCAATGAGATACGCCCCGGCATCCGCGTCTTCGAGACCTCCGCCAAGACCGGCGCGGGGATGGAAGAGTGGCTGGAGTATCTGGCGGAGGCGCGGAAGGAGCGATAGGTCAATTCAAAAATACCCTTGACGTAACGCGTAATAGAGGGGTAAAGTAAAACATGATCGTCGGCTATCGGGACAAGCGCACCAGGTACTTCGCTCACGGAGAGCGTGAAAGAGCATTCGAAGGCATTGAACGATCGGCGCGTTTGAAATTGGATCGATTGGATGCGGCAACCTCTCTCCATGATCTTGCCGCATTGCCCGGCAATCGCTTCGAGGCAATGTCAGGTAATCGCAAGGGGCAATTCAGCATCCGCATCAACGATCGATGGAGAATTTGTTTTGAGTGGCCAGAGTATGATTCAGGCCCATCCAATGTCGAGATTGTCGATTATCACTAGGAGGTTTCCATGAACATCCCCGCAATCCATCCCGGAGAACAACTGGCTGAGGAGTTGAATGAACTGGGCATGAGCGCCTCGGAGCTGGCGCGCAGGCTGGATGTACCGCCCAATCGCATTACCGCGATCCTGAACGGGCAGCGCGGCCTCACCGGCGACACGGCGCTGCGTCTGGCTCATTTCTTCGGAACCAGCGCCCAGTTCTGGCTTAACCTGCAAAATATCTATGAACTACGCCTCGCCGAGCAGAAGGCCGGGAAGGCGATTCACGCTCTGCCCCAGCTCAAGCAATTGGAGCGCATTCCCGCTTGACCAGTTGACCTTTGTCCCTAGTCCCTCAGCCCCTAGTCCCTTTAGCTGTTGACCGCGTCGCGGAAAGCACCTATCGTTAGGGTGACGATGAAAACTTCCCCCAATACCGTTCGCATCGGAATCGCGGTCGCCGTGATCGTGGGCACCATTGTGTGGCTGGCCTGGTCCGGCTACGGCAGCAACAAAAGCTATTACGTCACCATCGCCGAGCTGGGCGGAATGGGCGACAAGGCCTATCACAGCAATCTGCGCGTGGAGGGCTTCGTGGTACCCGGCTCCATCGAACAGAGCGGCACCCACGTCACCTTTGTGATGAATGAGTTCGAGAGCCACACGCCCCAGGCCGCCACGGGCCGCCGGCTCACCGTCAACTACAAAGGCTCTGAGCCGCCGCCGGATACCTTCAAGGACGACTCGCAAGCGCTGGCCGAAGGAACGTATGGCCGCGACGGCCAATTCCACGCCACGGTCCTCCAAGCCAAGTGCGCCAGCAAGTACGCCCCGGCAACGCCCAACGCCCAGCCCGGCACGCAACCGGCTCCCGCGCCGAACGCCAGCCCGCGCGCCGCTAACGCGCCGACGGCCAAACCGGCCAGTTAAATATGCGCCAGTTAGGAGATTTGATGAGACAGATAAGATTGCTTTCAACTGTCATCTTGTATTCGGTATTGATCTTTGTAGCCGTCATGTTAATGCACATCAAGAACATTTCACATTTCAATTTTCGGGATTTCATAGTGACTACGCTTTTGAGTATCATCTTCTCTCTTTTTATTGTTGGGATAGAAGAAATGGATCGAGGAGGACACGAAATGTATTTTTATAAACGGATTATTGGCGGAGTTATTTTATGTTTATTTATATTCTATTTAGTTTTTTGGGGAGGGCTTTCTGAGAATTGGATGCTTGTGTTTTTTTTACCATTTGCAGTGCCGCTCCCACTAGCACTCTACCTGAACCGAAAGCACAAAAAATCCAAACAATTGACCATCGACAATGCAAGCTAGCCCAGCCACTACGTCCGCCGCAACAATACTGCCATCCTGCGCGCGGCTGGACAACGTCTCCAAGCTCTTCGGCTCCTTTGCCGCGCTGCGCCAGGTCTCGGTGGAGTTTGAGCCGGGGCGCTGTTACGTTCTGCTGGGCGAAAACGGCGCGGGAAAATCCACGCTGCTGCGCATTCTGGCTGGTCTTTTGCGGCCCAGCTTCGGCACAGTTACCGTCTTCGGCGAGAGCGAACCGCACGACGCTCGCTCGCGCATCGGCTACATGAGCCACGCGCCGATGCTCTACGACGAGCTGACCGCGCAAGAAAATCTGCGCTACTTCGCCAGCCTCTATCCTGAGCGCGCGTGCCTTGCTCCGGACGAAGCGCTGCGCCAGGTGGGCTTGGACCCATCGCTCACGCGCCCCTTTGGCCACTACTCGCAAGGGATGCGGCAGCGCACCTCGCTGGCCCGCGTGCTGCTCTCCGCGCCGGAGTTGCTGCTGCTGGACGAGCCGTTCTCCAATATGGATGTAACCAGCGCTCGCCAGATGGTCGAGCTGCTCGCGGGCTTCCGCCACGGCAGCCGGACGATTATCCTCACCACGCACCAGCGCGAGTTGGCCGCGCCCATCGCCGACTGGGTGCTCACGCTCCACGCCGGACGAGTAGCGTCGATGGAGCCAGGGAGTCCAAACCTATGAAGACCAACGGCGCGCGCATCTTGGAATCTCTCGGCATTCATTTCGACATCCGCGAGTACGATGTCGATCCGGAAGATTTGTCGGCTCTCACAGTCGCCAAGAAGGTTGGAATGCCGCCCGAGCAAGTCTTCAAAACGCTGCTGACGACAAGCGGGCCGAACGTTTACATCTTTGCCGTCATTCCCGGCAATGCAGAGCTGGACTTCAAGAAGCTGGCTCGCGCCGCTGGAGTGCGCAAGGCCGAGATGGTTCCGCTCAAAGAGGTGCAGCCGCTCACTGGCTATATTCGCGGCGGCGTCACCGTCTTTGGCGCGAAGAAAGCTTTTCCCGTCTTTGTCGATGAGACTATTATTCTCTTCGATCAGGTCAGCATCTCCGCCGGCGCGCGCGGCACGCAACTCATCCTCGCGCCGGACGATTATCTGCGCGCCGCCGAAGCACAGACTGCCGACCTGACCAAAGAAGCGTCACCTCTATCAAACTGTCATCCTGAGCGAGCAAAGCGAGTCGAAGGACCTGCGTCTCGGCTATCCAATACACTGGAGGACGCCCAATGACCCGCGCCCTCTGGACTCACTTGGCCAAGGATCTGCGTATCGAGTGGCGCTCGCTGGACGCGCTGGTCTCGATGCTGTTCTTCTCCGGACTGGTTGTCGTACTCTTCTCGATTGCCTTTGATCCGCGCGGCGCATTCTCGCAGCAGATCGCCGGCGGAGTGCTCTGCGTGGCCACCATGTTCGCCTCGGTCAGCGCGCTCAACCAGGCCTGGGCGCGGGAGATTCGCCACCAGGTAATGGATGCGCAGCGCATGACGCCCGCACCCGGCGCGGAGCTTTACCTCGCCAAAGTTCTTGCGAATTTTCTCTTTGTCAGCATTGTGCAGATTCTTTTGGCGCCGTTTTTCTTTATCTTTTATAACCTGCACATCGTCGGCCAGGCGTGGTTGCTCGCGCTGGTGCTACCACTGGGGACGTGGGCGCTGGTGGCCAACGGAATTTTTTTTGCAGCGCTCTCCATCCGTAGCCGCAACCGCGAGCTTCTGCTCTCGCTGATTCTCTTCCCTATCTTCATTCCAGCGCTGCTGGCCATGGTTCAGGCAACCACGGCAATCCTTACAGGCGAGAGCGATCCGACGCTGTGGATCAAGCTGCTAGTCGGCTACGACATCATCTTTACCACTGTCAGTTTGCTGCTCTTCGATGTGGTCTTCCACGCGGAGTGAGTTTCCGCTAGGGCCTGTTATTAACTTTGCGTGAGTAGTCTGTTCAAATTGGCGAGCATGAGGATTGCGAAGGCCAGGTAGGGAAGTCCGGCGAGGGTTTGGGAGAGCCGTTCGTACTCCCTTGCCAGTCTGCGGAAGCGGGCCGCCCAGGCAAAGCTTCGCTCCACCACCCAGCGGCGGGGCAATAACACGAGCCTGGGTTTCGCACGGAAGAGCATGAACACTTCTGTTTTCAGGATTTTTCTCTTTACTTGGCTGTTAAAATCAAAGACAATATGTGCGCTGCCACGCTTTCTCCTGAAGTTCTCGCCAAATATGAGCCCGTGATTGGGCTTGAAGTTCATGTGCAGTTGCTCACCCGCTCGAAGGCCTTCTGCGGGTGCGCCAACCACTTTGGCTCTGCGCCGAACACGAATGTTTGCCCGGTCTGCCTTGCGCTGCCGGGGGCGCTGCCGGTGCTGAACGAGCAGGCTGTCGAGTTTGCAACGCTGGCATCGCTGGGGATCAACTGCGAGGTGCGGGAGCGATCGATCTTCGCACGCAAGAACTACTTCTATCCCGACCTGCCCAAGGGCTATCAGATCTCGCAGTTCGACAAGCCGATTGCCGAGCATGGATGGATCGATGTGCCCACGGCGGACGGCGCCATCAAGCGCATTGGCATCACGCGCCTGCACATGGAAGAGGACGCGGGCAAGAGCATTCACGACGGATTTTCAGACTCCGCCACGCGGACCTATCTCGACCTGAACCGCTGTGGGACGCCGCTGGCGGAGATTGTCTCCGATCCCGATATGCGCACGCCGGACGAGGCCTTCGAGTACCTGACGCGGCTGAAGGAGATTCTGCTGTACTGCGGCGTTTCGGATTGCAATATGGAGGAAGGCTCGCTGCGCTGCGACGCGAATGTGAGCGTGCGCCCGCGCGGGCAGGAGAAGTTTGGGACCAAGGTGGAAGTGAAGAACGTTAATAGCTTCCGCTTTGTGCGGCTGGCGTTGGAGTATGAGATCGAGCGACAGACCGAGGTGATTGAAGCGGGCGGGCGCGTGAGGCAGGAGAGCCGGTTGTGGAATGCCGCCGAGGGGCGCACGTACTCGATGCGCTCGAAGGAGCAGGCTCACGATTACCGTTACTTCCCGGAGCCGGATCTGCCGCCCCTGGTGCTGACCCGCGCCTATATAGAACGCAAGAGAGCGGAGTTGCCGGAGCTGCCGGAAGCGCGGCGAGCGCGCATGATTGCCGAATATGAACTGAATACGCAGGACGCCTTCACGCTAACCGCGGAGCGCGCCTATGCGGACCGCTTCGAGGCAGCCGCAAAGACGGCGAGGAATCCGCGCCGCGTGGCCAATGTGCTGCTGAGCGAGGTGGGAGGACGCCTGAAGGCGCTGGGCCTAGAGCAGGCGCAGTCACCGGTCTCGATGGCCGGCATTGTGCTGGCTGCCGATCTGCTGGATGAAGGCAAGATCAGCTCCAAGCAGTTCAAGCAGCTCTTGGACGTGTGCTTTGATAAGGGCGAAGACTTTGCGGCGGTCTATGAGCGCGAGAAGCCGCAGCAACTGACGGACGCTTCGGCGATTGAGGCAATGATCGACGAAGTGATCGCGGCCAACCCCAAGCAGGTGGAGCAGTATCGCGCCGGCAAGAAGACGATGGCTGGATTCTTTGTGGGGCAGGTAATGCGAGCCAGCAAGGGCCAGGCGAATCCGGCGCTGTTGAATGAGTTAGTGACAAAGAAGCTGGAGGGGTAAAAGGCGCGGGAATTGACTTGCCGGTTTTGCAATCCTTCAAGCGAATCGACATTTTGAGGAACTTTTTCGAGGTGCATCGCGTAACGCTCATCAAGTGATTTGGAAAAATTCACCGGGAGATCCACGCCATGACAATACATAAAACCTCTGTCGTGCTGTTGCTCGTGCTCACAGGAGCGGCCTCAACTTTCATGCTGGGCTGCAGGTCGCATCATAGAGGGCTGGAGTCGGAATATCGCTCGAACGGGGGCGCGCTCACCATCAGCAAGATGGGCGGCGAGATTGATGTGGATGACGCGCCGCAGGGAGCCACGCTTTCGACAATGGGCGGCGACATCCGTCTGAGCAGCGTGGGCGAGTTCGCCAAAGTCAAGACCATGGGTGGCAACGTCACGATCGACAACGCCGAGGCCGCCGTGGACGCAACAACGATGGGCGGTAATGTCACCCTCAAAAGCGTGAACGGCGCGATTAAAGCGACCACCATGGGCGGGGATGTCACAGCTCGCCTCGTTGGCTCCTCCGATCAGCGCCGGGATATTGAATTATCTTCGCTTGGTGGCACCATCACGCTGACCGTCCCCAAAGACTTTCCGATGGATGTCCGCATCAAGCTGGCCTACACTAAAAATGCGAACAGGAGCTTTGACATCATCCAACACGCCGGTCTGAGCCAGCGCGAATCCGCGGAGTGGGACACTTCACAGGGTTCCCCGCGCAAATACATCTACGCCGAAGGCCGCGTGGGCAGCGGGTTGAATCACGTGGAGATCAAGACCATCAACGGTGATGTCATTCTCAAACAGGAATAACGTTTTCCCCAAGAGCATCCACCACCGCGCGCCGGAGTTTATGTCTTCCAACGAATCGTGCCGGGGAAGCGGCTGGCGACAGTCTTGACAAACATCCACTTTGGCTATAATCTTCAATTAATTGGTCGCCTGCCAAAGAGATTTGCGCGGCCATTTTAGGATTCTATGGCCCATTCTTTCACTCCCGCGATGTGTCTGTGCTGCTGCTGTCAGGGCTGCGCTGCGCGGGCGTGTTCGCTGGGATAGATTCCGAAGCAAGAATCTCGAATCCCCGTGACCCACCCGCCAGAAGGCGCGGTGGGTTCTTGATTTTTAGTTGCAAAAATGCGCCGGTGGCGAAGCGGCTAACGCGCAGGTCTGCAAAACCTGTACTCGCGGGTTCAACTCCCGCCCGGCGCTCCAAAGCATTCAATCCGGCAAGCGCATTTTTCCCCGATGCGTATTGCCAACAATAGTTCATACGGAGAGAACAGAGTGAGAAACCTGTATCGCAGTTTCAATATCATGATTGCCGTCGCCATCGTCTTCGGCATTTCAGCTAGTTTCCTCGGCGCGCAGACTCATCTGCTGAACGTCTCCTATGATCCCACGCGCGAGTTTTATGAAGAGTACAACCGCTTGTTTGCGCAACACTGGAAGGCGACAACTGGAGAAGACGTGGTCATCAATCAATCGCACGGCGGCAGCGGCAAGCAGGCGCGCGCGGTGATCGATGGGCTGGAGGCGGATGTGGTGACGCTGGCGCTTGCCTACGACATCGATGCGATTGCGCAAAATGGCGGGCTGCTGGACAAGGACTGGCAATCGAAGCTGCCCAACAACAGCACGCCGTATACTTCGACGATTGTGCTGCTGGTGCGCAAGGGAAATCCGCAGCACATTCACGATTGGGATGATCTGATCCGTCCAGGGGTCAAGGTGATTACGCCGAATCCGAAGACATCGGGGGGCGCGCGGTGGAATTATCTTGCGGCCTGGGGATACGCGCTGCGCAAATCCAACAACAATGAAGCCGGTGCGCGCGATTACATGAAGAAGCTCTTTGCGAATGTGCCGGTGCTAGACTCCGGCGCGCGTGGAGCGACAACAACATTTGTGCAGCGCGGCGTAGGCGATGTGCTGATTGCCTGGGAGAACGAGGCGCTGCTGGCGCTGAAAGATTTTGGCGCGGACAAGTTTGAGATTGTGGTTCCCTCGGCGACGATTCTTGCCGAGCCGCCGGTAGCGGTTGTCGAGAAAGTGGCGCGCAAGCATGGCACTGAGAAAGTGGCGCGCGCTTATCTTGAGTATCTTTATTCGCCCGAGGCGCAGGAGCTGGCGGCCAAGTACTACTATCGCCCGCGGCTCAAATTGGTCGCGGATAAATATGCGGGGGTATTTCCCAAGGTGAATACCTTCACGGTTCTTGAAGGATGCGGCGGATGGCAGAATGCGCAGGCCAAGCACTTCAGCGATGGCGGAACCTTCGATCAGATTTACGGAAAGTAAAGGCGAGAATGCCGGAAACGAAGCAAAGAAAATCCTGGAGTCTTCTCACGCGGAGTTCGCCTCTTCCGGGCGCTCGCCTGAGCATGTCCTTCACGCTGATCTATCTGACGGTCATCGTACTGATTCCACTCTCGGCGATTGTTCTGCATGGAACGCGCATGGGATTCGGCGCGTTTCTGCACACGGTGACTGCGCCGCGCGAGCTGGCTTCGTATCGCGTGACGCTGGGCTCGGCAGCTGCCGCGGCGCTGCTCTCGGCGTCCTTTGGCTTGCTGTTGGCGTGGGTTCTGGCACGATACGAATTTCCTGGCAAGCGCATTGTCGATGCTCTTGTCGATCTTCCTTTTGCTTTGCCCACGGCTGTCGCGGGAATCTCGCTGACCGCTCTCTATGCGGAGAATGGATGGATCGGGCGCTATCTTGAGCCGCTTGGAATTCATGTGGCCTTTACGCCGCTGGGCATTGTGATGGCCATGTCGTTCGTAGGCTTTCCATTTGTTGTGCGCAGCGTGCAGCCGGTGCTGGAAGATCTGGACCCTGCGATGGAAGAGGCCGCCGCAAGCCTGGGCGCGAACGTATGGCAGAGGTTCACGCGCGTGATTGCGCCGGTAGCCTTTCCCGCATTGCTTACAGGAACAGCGCTGGCCTTTGCGCGCGCTGCGGGCGAGTATGGCTCGGTGATTTTCATCGCGGGGAATATGCCGATGCGGACGGAGATCACCGCACTGCTGATTGTGACCAAGCTGGAGGAGTATGACTACACGGGAGCGGCGGCGATTGCCGTGGCCATGCTTGCGCTCTCATTCACGATTATGCTGGCAGTGAATTTGATTCAGTGGTGGGTGCAGCGGAGAGAGGGGAAACGCATATGAGCGGCCGCACAAAATCGTCTTCCGTGCTGCTGCAACCGTCGGTGCAACAGCGCGCGGGGCGCGTGGTGTTGATTGCAGCGGCGCTTGTGTTTCTTGCAGTATTTCTATTGCTGCCGGTGGCGGCTGTTTTCATGCAGGCGTTCTCGCAAGGCTGGGCGATGTATCGCGACTCGATACATCAGCAAGATGTGCTCTCGGCGTTGCGCCTCACGGGTCTGGTCGCCTGCATCGCCGTACCACTGAATGTGCTCTTTGGCATCAGCGCCAGTTGGGCGATCACGCGCTTCGAGTTTCACGGCAAGAGTTTGCTGATTACGCTGATCGACGTTCCGCTGGCTGTCTCTCCCGTGGTCGCGGGCCTGATGTATGTCGAGGTCTTTGGCTTGCATGGCTGGCTGGGTCCATGGCTGAGCGATCGCAACCTGCATATTATTTTTGCTGTGCCGGGAATTGTGCTGGCAACAATTTTTGTGACCTTCCCATTTGTTGCGCGGGAGTTGATTCCCTTCATGCAAGCGCAAGGCAGCGATGAAGAGGTTGCGGCGGTAGTGCTGGGCGCGAATGGATGGAGCATCTTCTGGCGCGTGACATTGCCCAATATCAAATGGGCGCTGCTGTATGGAACGATCCTCGCGGCCTCGCGATCCATCGGCGAGTTCGGCGCGGTCTCGGTGGTTTCCGGGCACATTCGCGGAATGACTACAACACTGCCGCTGGAAGTGGAGATGCTCTACAACGAATACAACTTCACCGCGGCCTTTGCCGCCGCGTCGCTGCTGACTCTTGCAGCCATCGTCACACTGGTGCTCAAGAAGACTATTGAAGTAATTTCTGGAGTTCATCAACACAGCGAAGAAAGGAAAGAAGAGGCATGAGCATCCAGGTCAGGCAGATCAGCAAACAATACGGCTCATTCACAGCGCTTTCGGATGTTAGCTTGACGATTGCGAGCGGCGAATTGGTGGCGCTACTAGGCCCGTCGGGGTCGGGAAAGACCACACTGCTGCGCATTATCGCGGGCCTCGAATCGCCCGACGCTGGGTCTATACTTCTGCATGGCGAAGAGTCCACCGAGCACAGCGCATCAAAGCGCGGAATCGGATTTGTCTTTCAGCATTATGCGCTCTTTCACCATATGACTATTTTCGAAAATGTTGCCTTTGGCCTGCGCGTGCAAACGAGAAAGATCCGGCCCGCGCGCCGTGAGATTCGCGAACGCGTAACTGAACTGCTGCGCCTGGTGCAGTTGGATTCATTTGCGCGGATGTATCCCGATCAACTCTCTGGAGGGCAGCGGCAGCGCGTTGCATTGGCGCGCGCCTTAGCCGTCAAGCCTAAGGTGCTGCTGCTGGACGAGCCCTTCAGCGCGCTCGATGCCAAGGTGCGCAAGGAGCTGCGCGACTGGCTGCGCCGCATTCACGATGAGTTGCATGTGACAACTGTGCTGGTTACGCACGATCAGGAAGAGGCTTTGGAGGTTGCAGACCGTGTGGCAATTTTGAATCATGGCAGCCTTGAACAGATTGGAACGCCGCAATCAATTTATGACCATCCCGCATCGCCTTTTGTCTATCACTTTTTGGGAAATGTGAATCTCTTTCATGGGCGTCTGCTGGCCGATCTTTCGCCGGTAGAGCGAGGAAGCAGTGCAGAAGAATCGATTCAATCCGCAATCGGATTTGTGCGCCCGCATGAACTGGAGATTTCACGCGCTCTTCCGGCGAAGGTCAAGGCAGTTTCCGCGAGCGTTGTACGCATTCACGCGGCCGGTCCACAGGTTCGACTGGAATTGAGCATTGCCGGAAATGGCAGGCCGGTGACCGCAGAGGTAGATCGGAGACGATACGAGGAACTGGCTCTAGTTCCCGGCGACGAAATCTTCGTCTGGCCGCAGTCCATTCGATTTTTCGATGATGCAGAGGCGACAGCGCTTCTGCTAGATCAAGGCGCGGGAATATAAATTCAATAACCGCCGCCGAGGCCACTGTTTCAATTTTACGGTCTGACAATTTTCGCGCCGAGACTCACTTTCCGCTCAGCTCGTAGGGAATGCCAAATCGTCCAATCTGAATCAGGGCCTTCTCCGCAGGTGGCCAAATGTGCAAACTCTCCACGCGGGTCTGGCCAACGATCAGATGCGCGTCCGCGGAACCGACTGGAGTACCCGTTGCAGCTTCATAAAAGTGCACACTCAGAGCATCTCCCGACAGCGCCTTGGTCCATCCGAAAACATATTCTCCAGGCTTGAACGCAACTCCGCCAACGCGGACCGGCGTCTGCACAATCAGATAATGCGAGTACTTGCCTTCAGCGGAATAGCCAGCCGTGAGCAGCACCACGCCTGCGATGTAACGGCCATGGCTATTCACGATCCCAGAGGCTGTGCGCATCTCTGTCTCGATGTGCTCTTTTTGCACCTGCGCGCGTGCCGGCAAGAGCGAGGCAAGCTCCGCATCCGAGGCCTGTCGCCAGACCGTTTTCTGTGCCTTCAGAAACGGACAAAACAGGATCAAGAAAAGTGTGAACAAAGAAATACGCTTCATGGCTTTGGCTTTCTGAGGGATTCGAGGGTAACGATCCCGCGCTGAAGGGCGGCTGTGGCCGCTTGCGTCCGATCGGTCACACCTAGCTTGCTAAGCAGGTTGTTGATGTGCGTCTTCACCGTAGCTTCTGAAATCTCCAATTCACTGGCGATGTCCTTGTTGCTCTTGCCATGCACGATCTGTTCGAGCACATCAAACTCGCGCGGCGTCAGTTCTTCCGTGCCCATGCGCTCGGCCAGCCGCTGCGCAATCGCCGGGGGAATATGCGATTTGCCCGCATGAACTGTGCGAATCGTCGCAATCAGCTCATCCGTGGTCATGCCCTTCAAAAGATACGCGCGCGCGCCGGCCTGCAACGCGCGATAGATGTCTTCATCTCCGTCATAAGTCGTCAGCACGATAAAGCGCGCATGCGGCGTCTCCATGCGAATGCGTTCGATGACCTCAACACCGCTGAGGCGCGGCAGTCGCAGATCGATCAATGCAATATCCGGCTGATGCTTGCGATACTGCGCGATCGCTTCCACGCCGTCCGCAGCCTCGCCCACCACTTCCAGTCCGTCGACAACTTTCAGCAACGCAACCAGTCCCTGGCGCACAACGTGATGGTCTTCAATGACCAGCACTCGAATCGTTTCATTGCTCACTGTGGCTCCTTTGTTGATTCTTTCGCGCCTCTTGCCATTGCCGCGCGCAGTCTGACTGTGGTTCCAGTTCCAGGCTCGCTCGTCACTTCAAGCGTACCGCCAATCGCCGCAGCGCGTTCTTTCATACCCGTCAATCCATAGTGTCCTTGCGAAGATTCCATTTGCTCGTTCACAGTAAAGCCTTGCCCATCGTCGCGCACTTCCAGCGCAATATGCTCAGGGCCGTACTCGAGTTGAACAAACATGTGCTGCGCCGCGGCGTGCTTCTTCACATTATGAATGGCTTCTTGCGCCACGCGCAGGTATTCGCGTTCAGTCTCAGGGGGCATAGGTCGGTAGGCGCCAAAGAGGCTGAAGCTGGCCTTCAGCCCGTGTGTGCCTTCGGCTTCGGCAATGCGGCGCAAGCGAACCGGCAGCGTGGTCTCGCCTACATCTTGCGAGCGCAGCGCCCAGATTGATTGTCGCGCTTCGGCCAGGCCATCGCGCACATAACCACGCGTCAGGTTCAGATGCCTGGAAGCGGCCTCTGGCTTGTTGTGGCGCAGCAATTCACTGAGTACTTCCAACTGCACACTGATGCCCACGTAGCCCTGGGCCAGCGTGTCGTGAATCTCGCGCGCGATGCGGTTGCGTTCGCCCAGCACGGCGCGGAACTCGCCCTCAGCGCGGCGCAGGCGCAGGCTCAGCAGCAGAACAATGATGCCAATCGCGGCCGCCAGCAGCAGCGCATAGAACCACAATGTTTGATAGAAGTGCGGGCGCAGTTCAAAGGTGATCGACGCGCCCTCGGTGTTCCATAGCCCGTCGTTGTTGGCTGCCTGCACACGAAAGGTGTAGCGGCCTGGGCGGATGTTTGTATAGTAAGCGGAACGTCGCGCGCCGGCTTCGGTCCAGCCTCGGTCCAGGCCCTCCAGCATGTAGCGATAGCGTACCTTCTGCGGCGCGATGAAACTCAATCCAGCGTAGTCGAATTGAAAGTGAACATGGCCTGCTTCAATGCGCAAGACAGAGTTCGGCGCACGCAGTGCTTGCGCAACGTCGTCCACGGCAACGCGCTCCAGCGCAACCGGCGGAGGAATGGTGTTTACAGGAAAGTGCGCTGGGTCCACTTCGACGAGGCCCTTGGGCGTGGCGAACCACAGAAGCCCATCACGTGAGCGCCATGCCGATGGATGACTGTTAACGGCCGTCTCGCGGCTGCGCAGGCCATCCGCCGCGCCAAAATCTATGCAGTGCGCTACAAAGATGGCTCTCCTTTGACCGCTCATGCTGCGATTGCAGCGCGTCAGTCCATCAGCAGTGGCAAACCACAAGAGACCGTTGTTGTCTTGGGCAATCGCACGAATGCTTTTGTTCTCAAGAATTGCATTCATCGGCTCGAAAGATCCTTCCGGATCCAAGACTTCAATTCCATGATCCTGTGTGCCAATCACTAGAAAATTGTCGTATGTGACCAGTAACGCAGTAATCACATTCGATGGCAGTTTATTGGCGGTGGTAAAGGTAGTAAACTTCCCCGATTTCAATTGACTCAAACCGGCCAGCGTGGCCACCCATAAATCGCCGTGCGCGTCGCGCGCCATTGCGCCCACCAGATCGCTACCCAGGCCGTTCGCGTGCGTGAAGGTCTCCATATGCGCAGTAGAGAGCGAACCACCCTTCAAGCCCGTCCAATGCGTCAGCCCTCGCCGCGTGCCAATCCACAGCGAACCATCGGCATCAGCCAACAGCGAGCGGATGAAGTCATCCGGCAATCCATCGGCGGAGGTGAAGGCATCTATCTTGCCCGCGTGAATGCGGTTGAGGCCGTCGGGCGTGCCCACCCAGAGATCGCCGTCGGGCGCAGCAGCCAGAGCTAGAATCACATCGCTCAGCAGGCCATTGCTTACAGTGTAACTCTTGACGACATTCTTTCCGTCGGCGCTCTGTAGCAGCGCATTCAGCCCGCCGCCGCTGGTTCCAACCCAGAGCGCGCCCGCGTTATCTTCGACTACGGCGGTCGTTGCGTCGGAACTTAGTCCTTCGCGCGCGCCGAGGGAGCGGAAGCGCTGATCGCGCAGAATGTGCAGGCCGCTGGTCTCGGTGCCGACCCAGAGATTGCCTTCGTGGTCCTCCATGATGGAGAGAACGGAGGCCGTAGCCAGCGGATCAGTGACTGGGAATCGTTGTATATTGTCATCGAGCCAACGAGCGAGCCCACCGTTAGTGCCGATCCAAAGGCTACCTTCGCGGTCAGCAAAAAGTGCTTGGATGCGGCTACCGGGAAGCTCACGGCCGATAGAAAAATGCTCGGTAACGATGTCTCCATGAGGGATCGTTAGAACATTCTTGCTAGCTAAGGCAAAAAGCGTTCCTTGCAAAACTTGCGAGTATGCAATATCGTCTTTGGTTAGTTCTGACTCCAATGCTATGGCACGTGGGATTCCTGTCAGGGCTGAGATCAGAGCTGGCGGTTTGCCTTCAAGTTTGAATTCAGTCCCATCTGCGGCATAAAAATGTTCCGATTGCAGCTTTGCGTAGCCTGAATCCGTCGAGATCATTAGCGTACCGACAGACGATTCCTCCAAAGCCCTAATTTCGTTTCCTGGCAGCCCGTCCTTGGTCGTGAACGCAGTGACCGCGCCGCTTTTCCAGCGCGCCAAGCCATCGCTGGTTCCGATCCACAGCGCTCCGTCTTTCGTCCCCAGCAGGCAGCGCACATCGCTACCGGGCAGAGCAGGCGTCGAGTTCTTGTCAAAGACTGCAAAGCCGTTGCCGTCAAAGCGGACCAGCCCCACTTCTGTCCCCAGCCAGATGTAGCCGTCGTGCGTCTGGACGAGGGCCTGAACGGTATTCTGCGGCAGGCCGTTCTCCATGCCCCACGACTGGCGGCCGTAGCTGGCTAGCGGCGTGGTTGGTTCCAGCGCAGTGGCGGTGAGCGCGCAATTCAGTAACCATACGGTTGCCAGCAAAGCGCGGAGCGATCGCCTTGCCGCGCAGGGCCGGATGAGGGCTTCGGGTTTGAGTGGACTGGAGTTCAAGACGATATTCCAGCGCAAAGACCGCGCACCTCCACAGTAATTGGTTGACGCGGAGGTTTGCAGGATCAATTGCAGAATATCGCAGACAAGTCGCTTTCCTTCTCCATCTATTGATTGAGCCTGCGCTCATTCGATTGGCTCAAGACATTGCGCTGGCCTGCCGATACTCTAAGTGAGTCTAAGAGCTTGTTCTCTGATCGCTTGTCTCAGAACTGGCCTTCCAAGATTCACTTCGGGCGGTTGCCTTCTCATGGGCAACCGCCCTTTTTATTTTCTATAGGCCGGGCGCGCCCATTCCCAACGGCCCTTAGACCAGCCCGATGAGATGGCCTTCGGGATAAAGGAAGCCCGCTATGATGCCGCCGTCGGGGATGGGATGCGGCCCAAAGGCCTTTTTACCACCTTTACTTTCAATCAGTTGCAGTGCCTCCGCAATGTTCTCAACGGCTACATAAAAGGTGACGTGCGCGCTGTCTTCTCCCATTGCGCCGATGCCACCGCTGATGCCAACGCCAGGTTTGACGAGCGAATACCCCTCCATGGCCGGCGTGATCTCCTAGTCAAAAACGCCTTTGTAGAATGCTTCCAACAGCATCTGGTCGCGGCCAAGAATCTCAAAATGCACAACCGGGTGGGCGTGGGGCATGGGTAGAACCTCCTTGGTCAATGGTCAGGGGACAGTGGACAGAGATTAAAGATCAGCCCTAAACCCCTGCCTTCTTCCATTCAACTCTGCTTAAAAGCGATCTGGAAGATTAATCTACATGTTTTATTGGAGAAAAATCCAACAAGAAATCCGGGCAGAAAAATATTTTTACGATTTCTCTTGCAATCTATTGCGGATTGCGATATAATTATTACAGATTGCAATGGACGTGAAAGCGGAGATCACGTTTTCGTGGGCTGAACTGGAAACTGAACGGGTTTGGGTTCGTAGATTCTGACCACTGACCACTGGAATTTATGAAACTTGGTGAAAAAATTCGTTATCTGCGCGAGGTGGAGGGCAGCCTGCGCGGCCTGGACCGGGCGATGAGCCAACAGGAGATGGTGCGCGAACTGGCAGCCGAAACCAGCTCGAAGCTGAGCCAGAGCTACCTTTCGCAGATTGAGAGCGGCGCGCGGCCGCACTTGACCAACACCACGCGGCAGATTCTTGCGCGCTTTTTCAAGGTGCATCCCGGCTATCTCGTAGATGATCCGGAGGGCTACTCGCCGGAGTTGCAGAGCGACCTGCGCCCCACGGAAGACAAGCTGGATCTATGGCTGGTGGCGGGCGCGGAACGTTTCCGCCGCGATCCGGAGTTGATGCAGGCGCTGCTTACTTTGGCCCGGCACGAGCATTCACGGGAGTGTTTGCTTCTGCTGGAGGCGATTCTGGAGACTCCGGGGCTGATGCCGCGGTTGAGCGAGGTGCTGCGACCGAAGAACAGGGAACAGGGGCCGGTTCGCAAGACAAGAATGCAAAGCAGGAAAGACGAGGCGTAGCAATGCACTGGGAGACCTTCTACTTTGTTTGTTTTCTCATCGGGCTTTTCATGAGCGTGTTTTCGCTGCTGGGCGGCATGGGACATTTTGGGCACATCGGACACATTCATGTGCCTCATGCGCCGCACGCTGTGCATCTGCCGCATGGGGGCGGGCACGTAACACACGCCGGAGCGCACGCGGCCGGCAGCGCCAGTCACGGAGCCAGTCAGGGTACGCAGGGCGGGGGACAAGGCACGCCCAGTATTCCCTGGTGGAATGCATTCTCTCTGATGATCTTTCTCTGCTGGTTTGGCGCGGCGGGATATTTGCTGACGCGTCACGGCGGGTTTGTGGCAGGAGTGGTGCTGTTGATTGCGGGAATCTGCGGCGTGGTGGGCGGTGCCATTGTCTTTTTCTACCTCGCCAAAGTGGTGCTGCCCCACGAGCACGTACTGACTGCGGACGAGACCGATGTCGTGGGCGTGGTAGGCCGTGTATCGGCGACGATCCGGGCCAATGGCATCGGCGAGATTATCTACGAGCAACTGGGAGCGCGCTGCTCTGCACCAGCGCGCTCCGAGGACGGCGTGGAGATTCAAAGGCAGGAAGAAGTTTTTGTCGATCGCTACGAAAAAGGAATTGCCTACGTCCGCCGCTGGGAAGATGTGGAGCAGGGACTTGGGAAGAGGGACTGAGGGATTAGGAGAATTTATGACCAACAACGGCGTGCTGATCATCGACATGGCCATTCTGGCGGGAATCTTCCTGTTGGGTTTGCTAGCCAAATTGTTTCCGAAAAATGGCCGCAACGGATCGAAGCAATGAGAGAAAGGTGCTAGGGACCGAGGGACTAGGGACTAGAAGCGACTTTTGATATTAAGAAATATTGATCGTTCGCTGGAAGGAATATAGTCCCCATTCCCTAGTCCCTTAGTCCCTAATAATAAACCATCAACCACTCACCTCCCGGATGAAAGGGCCGGGATCGCAATGAATGATCTCTTGAACGGAATGAACGGAACGGTTGTAGTGATCGTGGGGATCTGCGTATTAATGCTGATCTTCATCCTCGGTGTCATCACCTCACTGTATCGCAAAGCCGGGCCGAACGAGGCTTTGATCGTCTACGGGATATTTGGGACCAAAGTCGTCAAGGGCCATGGCACGATGATCTTTCCCATGGTGGAGAGTTTTCGCCAATTGAGCCTGGAACTGATGAGCTTTGACGTTGCGCCGCAGCAGGATTTGTACACCAAACAGGGCGTCGCGGTGACGGTGGAAGCGGTAGCGCAGATCAAGGTGCGCAGCGACCAGCCATCGATTCTTACGGCGGCGGAGCAGTTTCTGACCAAGGAGCCGCGCGAGCGCGAGGGCTTGATCCGCCTGGTGATGGAAGGCCATCTGCGCGGCATCATCGGCCAATTGACGGTGGAGCAGATTGTCAAGGAGCCGGAGATGGTGGGCGACAGGATGCGCGGCACCTGCGCGGAAGAGCTGAGCAAGATGGGTCTGGAGGTGATTTCGTTCACCATCAAGGAGGTGCGCGACAAGAACGAATACATCTCGAATATGGGACGGCCGGATGTGGCGCGCATCAAGCGCGACGCCGACGTGGCCACGGCTGAAGCCGAGCGCGACACCGCCATTCTGCGCGCCAACGCGCTGCGCGATTCCTCTGTGAACAAGGCCAAGGCCGATCAGGAGCGGGTGATTGCCGAGACCGCCTCTGCCACGCGCCAGGCCGAGGCGCAACGCGATCTAGACATCAAGAAGGCTGAGTACAGCGAGCAGAGCCGCCGCACGCAAGCCACTGCCGACAAGGCTTACGAACTGCAGACCAACGTGATGCTGCAGCAGGTGACCGCTGAGCAGGTGAAGGTGCAGCAGGTGGAGCGCGAAGGGCAGATCAAGGTGCAGGAAGCCGAGATTCTGCGCAATGAAAAGCAGCTCATTGCCACAGTGCTCAAAGGCGCGGAGATTGAGCGCCAGCGCATCGAGAATATGGCGGCTGCCGAGAAGAACCGCCTGACGGCTGAAGCTGAAGGCCGCGCCGCTGCCATCCGGGTTCAGGGCGAGGCTGAGGCCAACATCATCTTCCAGAAGGGTTCGGCGGAAGCCAAGGCCATGAACGTGAAGGCTGAGGCCTATCAGCAATGGAACCAGGCTGCTGTGGTGGACAAACTGCTCACCAATATGGCAGACGTAGTGCGCGCCATGGCCGAGCCGCTGAGCAAGGTGGACAAGATCACCATCGTGTCCACGGGCAATGATGATTCAACTGGAGCGCACAAGATCACCGGCGACATGACGCGCATTGCGGCGCAGGTTCCGGCGCTCTTCGAGGCGCTGAGCGGGATGGACATCAAGCAGTTGATGGCCAATGTGCAAGGCATCGGCAAGAAGCCGGAAGAAAAGACGGAGTCCAAGTAGAGGCTGTGTGCCCCATCCTTGCGGCGTACTTGTTTTGCCGCGAGGGTGGGATACCACAAACCTCTATGACCTGGATGTGGAAAGACGCAGCTTTGTAACAGGGCGCGACTTTAGTCGTGCCGAACGGACCATATCAACGAACCGGGGCTTTAGCCCTTGAAAAGCGTACCGCAAAATCGAGGAGAGTATGAAGAAAACAGTTTGTACTACCGCATTGTTGGGAATCATGATGTTGCCCTGCGCTGTCATTGCACAAACTCTGGCTGCACCACCCCCGACCCCTCCAGAGGCCGCCGCAGTCATTCCAGCCGATCAACAGGCCACCAAAGAGCAGTTGACCAAGCTCTTTGAGGTGATGAAGGTGCGTGACCAAATGGCGTCGGTGACCAAAATGATGCCTACACTGGTGCAACAGCAAATGCAAGAGCAGATGAAGCAGATGATGAAGGACCATCCAGAGATGGCCACCATGAGCCCAGAGCAGCAGAAGGCCGCCGGAGAGGTCATGAACAAGTTCATGGGGAAGGTTTTTGATATTTACCCTGTCGACGAGATGCTTTCAGATATGGCAAGCATCTATCAGCGCCATCTGACCAGCGCCGATGTGGACGGAATCATCGCGTTTTATACCTCCCCGGCAGGGCAGCACATGGTTGGCATGGCGCCAGTCATCATGCAGGAGTATATGCCTCTGGTGATGAGCCGGATGCAAGAGAGAATGAAGCCGCTGATTGACGGGATGAGCAAGGAGATGGAAGCAGTCGCCAAGCCTGACACGCCGTCTGCGGACAAGCCTGTGGCGAGGTAATTGGTATCCCACCCTAGCCGCAAAAACAAAGACGCCGCGAGGGTGGGGCGCTCGTCAACGATCAACAGAGAACTGTGAACTGTGAACCGACGGAGGACCATCATGGCATTGCTGGAGAGAGTAAGCACATTGCTTCGCGCCAATCTGAACGACCTGATCGAGAAGGCCGAAGATCCGGAGCGGATGTTGAAACAGATTGTCCTGGATATGGAGAATCAGTTGATGCAGGTCAAGACGCAGGTGGCCATCGCCATCGCCGACGAGCACCTGCTGGAGAAGAAGCGCGCCGAGCAGATCGAGCTGGCCGTGGAGTGGCGGCGCAAAGCGGAACTGGCGGTGCAGAAGGGCCACGACGACCTGGCCCGCGCCGCTTTGGAGCGCGCCTTGAGCCACGACGAACTGGTGGCCGGCTTTACCACGCAGGCCGAGGACCAGAAGCACGAGGCCGACAGTCTGCGCTCGGCGCTACGCAAGCTGGACCAGAAGCTGAGCGAGACGCGCGCTCACTGTGAGATGCTGGTGGCCGAGCATCGCCGCGCGAAGGTTGTGGGACGGGCGACGGAGGCGCGGCAAGTGGTCGGCGTCAACCAGCAGAACGCTTTGGGCCGAATGAAGACGCGCGTCCATATGAAGGCCGCGCAGAATGCCGCCGCCGGCGAGGTGCTGCTGCCTGAGTCGCTGGAAGACCGCTTCCAGGCGCTGGAGAGCGAGGACAAGGTTGATCTGTTGCTGCAGGAGATCAAAACCCGGCACGCGATTCAGTAATGAAACCGCACTAAAAGAATGCATCGCCAACTCCCACCCATTCCGCATAAAACGCGGAATGGATGGGGTACGGTGTTTTTCGGCGGAAAGTGGTGGATGAGTCTATCGCCGCAAAAGTTTCGTCTAACCAATAGGTGCTGTGAAGGCACAATGAAATCATCGCCTTGGGTTGAGCTTGAATCCGGATTGGGATCGAAGGCCCGAGGGCGGTGATTTACCCTAGAGACAGCCCCCGGTTGATTCACTGGATGCAGTGCAGGCAATCGGGAGCTGATTTTTTTTGATTGGTGGGCGAATGCGCTTCAGTTTCTGTCTTTTTTCTGCAACTTTTCTTGCGGGGATAGCTCTCTTGGGCTCACCCCTCTGCGCATGCGCGCAGGAAACTGGCTCTTCACTGAGCGCAACAGCGTCCACACAACTCCCGGATGCGCCCCGGTCGCAGGTCGAAGTTGCTTCCGCCGAACTTGCCGAACAGCAGGCTCCCGCCGCGCAGGGCCGCTCCAGTTCGCAAAGCGCCGCGCAGCAAACGACGCCCGAGAAAAGCCAGCACGAAAGGGCCGAAGAGCAGATCAAGGAGCAGGAGAAGCAGCGTAATGTGGGAATCCTGCCCGCCTTCAACGTCTCCTATCGGCCCGATGCCGTTTCCATGACCGCTGGGCAAAAGCTGCGCCTTGCCTTTCGCTCGGCCATCGATCCAGTCACCTTCGGCGCGGCCTTTGTGGTGGCCGGCTACCACGAAGCTGACCATGATAACGTTGGGTTCCCCTGGGGTGCAAGAGGCTACGGCGAGCGGTCGGGAGCGGCCTACCTGGACGCATTCAATGGCACGATGATCGGCAACGGCATCCTGCCTTCCATCCTCCATCAAGATCCGCGCTACTTTCGCCTTGGACACGGAAGCACCGGACACCGTCTGCTCTATGCGCTGTCCACCAACGTCATCTGCAAACATGACAACACCGGCAAGTGGGAGCCCAACTATTCCAATGTGACGGGTAATATCATTGCGGGCTGGATCTCCAATTACTACTATCCGCCCAGTGACTCCGGTGTCGGACAGACCTTTACCAACGGGTTCATTGTGACCGCTGAGGGCGGAATCGGCTCGATCTTCCAGGAATTCTGGCCGGACGTTTCGCGCAAGCTCTTCCACAAGGACCCGACGCACGGCCTGGATGCGCAGGCGCGCGCCGCTGACAAGGCCAGGAAAGAGGCCGCAAAGGACGCTGCGCCGAATCAGAAGTAGAAATAGGAATAAAAAGGAATTGTGCAATGAACCTATTTAAAGATATCCGGAGTTTTCTGCCAGGAACGTTCTTGGTTTCACTGCTCACTGTGACCTTCTGCGCAAGCGCGCAAACCGCCTCTCAAGACGGCGCGGGAGCCTTCGCCACCGGCAATTATCGCAATCTTTTTCTGGAAGACGGCCACTCTAGAAACGAGATCGGGGCGAAGATCGACGCCGCTTTTCAGCAGCTCTTTCACGGCGACCCGCAGACGCAGTCCGTAGTCTTTGCCGCTGGCAGCAATGCCAATGGACCGCTGATGTACCTGACGGACTGGAATAATCATGATGTGCGCACCGAGGGCATGTCGTATGGAATGATGATCGCGGTTCAACTGAACAAGAAAGCCGAGTTCGACGCGCTGTGGAACTGGGCGATGACTTATATGTATATCAGCGATCCCAAGCATCCGTCGTATGGGTACTTTTCGTGGTCGTGCAAGACCGACGGCTCACCCAACGAAGAAACGCCCGCGCCCGACGGAGAAGAGTACTTCGCCATGGCGCTGCTCTTTGCCGGCAATCGCTGGCCGGGCGGCCATGGCATCTACGACTATCACGCGGAGGCTCTGAAGTTGCTGAGCGCGATGCGACACCGGGCGGTGATCACCGGGGCGACTAAGTTTGGGCCGCGCACAGTGGGCGCGGAGGTGAGCGAAGAGAACGGAATGATTCTCTTTGTGCCGGGCATCATGCCGCAGCCGTTTACCGATCCTTCGTATCATCTGCCTGCTTTTTATGAGCTGTGGGCGCGCTGGGGTCCGGTGGAGGACCGCGCCTTCTGGGCGCATGCGGCGGTGGTCAGCCGCGCGTTTTTTGTGAAGGCGACGAATCCGCAGACAGGCCTTGCGCCCGACTACGCCAACTTTGATGGCACGCCGCGCAAGGCGCCGTTCTCTTCGAATGGAAGCAACTTTGCCTACGACGCGTGGCGCACGGCCAGCAACTGGTCGGTCGATTGGTCGTGGTGGCGGAAAGCCCCCGCGGAGCAGCAGTTGAGCGACCGCATTCAGGGCTTCTTTGTTAAGCAAGGCATCGACACGTATGGCCCGGTTTACACGCTGAACGGCCTGCCGACGTCCCTCACCAAGGGGGCAACGCACGAGGATCACACACCCGGCCTAATCGGCACCAAAGCCGTAGCTGGGCTGGCAGCCACAGACCGCGCCCGCGCCAGTCAATTCACCGAAGCGCTGTGGAATACGACGATTCCCTCTGGCCAATTCCGCTATTACGACGGAATGCTCTACCTGATGAGCTTTATGCATCTGAGCGGTGAGTATCGCATCTGGGGGCCGAAGTAGCGGATTACTCTCTGGCCAATGCGCGGCCCTTGTCCAGCGCGCGCCGGTTCAACTCGGCAAAGCGCGGATTCTTCACAAGACGACCGAGCGCCGCGTTGACATGCACGTCCTGCAGGACTCCGGCGATCTCCAGCAGCGCGCCCAGCATGACCATGTTTCCGGCGCGCGGATTTCCCAACGAATGGGCGATCTCCGTGAAGGGCCGCGCCAGCACGCGCACACTCTCCTGCGCGCAATCGGCCGGAAACTCCTCGCCGTTGTAGATAATCCATCCGCCCGGCGCTACGCTCTTTACAAACTTGCGCAGAGAAGGTTCATTCATCGCCACCAGAATGTTGGGATTGGTCACCATCGGCGAGTCGATGACCTGACGAGTGATGCGCACATGGCAGTTGGATGTGCCGGAGCGCATCTCCGGTCCATAGGAGGGCAGCCAGGAGACCTCCAATCCGGCATCGAGTCCAGCTTCTGCCAGCACTTCGCCGAGCAGCAGGACGCCTTGCCCGCCAAAGCCCGCCACGCGCACGCGCAGATCGACCGCGGTTGTCTCCGCGAGGTCCAGCGGATTGCCCTCGGGCAGATCTTCGTCGGCCACGCCGAGAATATGCGGGAGCCGGTTGAGTGCCGGAGCGGCATCGGGCAGCGTGCGCGGCTCGGCCTCTTTGGTGTGGTCGCGAAAGACGCCTAGCGGAAAGGTCTTCTCCATCACTTCGCGCACCCATTGCTGCGCTTGCGCGGGAGTCATCTTGAAAAGCGTGGGGCAGGGCGAAAGCACTTCAATGAACGAGAAACCCAACCCGCGCACCTGATTCTCGACAGCTTTCTTGATGGCGCGCGCGGCCTGCATAATCTGCTTTGTATCGCCTAGCCCGACGCGTTCGATGTAGACCGGCGCCTCCAGCGTGGCCAGCAGTTCGCTGACGTGCAGCGGAAAGCCTTCGTTCACAGCGCTTCTTCCATTGGGAGAGGTCACGCTCTTCTGACCCAGCAGAGTAGTTGGCGCGGATTGCCCGCCGGTCATCGAGTAGATAGCGTTGTTGATGAAGATCACCGTGATAGGCTCGCCGCGATTGGCAGCATGCAGAATCTCCGAGGAACCAATGGCCGCCAGATCGCCGTCGCCCTGATAATCGATTACGATGCTCTCCGGGCGGCTGCGCTTGACTCCGGTGGAAACCGCGGGGGCGCGGCCATGCGCGGCTGAGATGTTGCCCACGTCGAAGTAGTTATAAGTGAAGACGCCACAGCCGACCGGGCCGACCATGATTGTTCGGTCCTGTATGCCCAGTTCGTCGATCGCTTTGGCCAGCATCTTGTGCGCCTGGCCATGGCCGCATCCAGGGCAGAAGTGCGTCTGATGGCGCAGCTCTTCCTTGCGCTCGTAGCGCTGGTAGAAGGCCTTTGCCTTGCCGTGCGAAACTTCGTATTCTGCAATCATTTCGCTAGACATGGGCCGCACACTCCTCTTCCGGCTGCAAGGCCGGCAAATAACCATGCGCGATCTTGCGCACGCAGGCAAGCACTTCATCGTGCGTGGGAACATTGCCGCCCACGCGGCTATAAAACTCGACGGGCCGCGCGCCATTCAATGCGAGACGCACATCGTCCACCATCTGGCCGTTGCTCATTTCGACAGCGATAAAAACCTGCGCGGTCTTTGCCAGGCGCTTGAGGTGCGGCTTGGGAAACGGGAAGAGCGTGATGGGACGCAGCACGCCAACCTTGAGTCCGTGCGCGCGCGCCTCAGCGGCCACGGCCTTCAAGATGCGTCCGATGATTCCATAGCCGACGAGCACAATCTCCGCGTCCTCGGTGCGCCACTCTTCTGCGCGGGTCTCATGCTCCTCGGCGTGGCGATACTTGGCTTCCATGCGTCCCTGATGCGCTTCCATATCATCGATGTCCAGATGCAAGCTGGTGATCAGATTGCCGCGCGTCTCGCACGTTCCGGTCACTGCGTAGCCGGGCGTTTGCGGCGCAACGGCGGTCTGCGCAAACTCGACCGGCTCCATCATCTGGCCGATGAATCCATCGGCCAGCAGGACCACCGGATTGCGATAGCGTTCGGCCAGTTCGAAGGCCAGCGCGGTCAGATCGGCCATCTCCTGCACTGAATGCGGCGCCAGAACGATGGTGCGATAGTTGCCGTGGCCGCCGCCTTTCACCACCTGGTTGTAGTCGCCTTGCTCGGCGGCGATGTTGCCCAACCCTGGCCCGCCGCGCGTAATATCGGCAATCACGCAAGGCAACTCCGCGCCAGCCATATAGCTGATGCCTTCCTGCATCAGGCTGATGCCCGGCCCGCTCGATGCGTTCATCGCCCGCACCCCCGCGGAGGCCGCACCGTAGATCATATTCATCGCCGCGACTTCGCTTTCGGCTTGCAAAAATACTCCGCCGCTCTGCGGCACATAGAGCGCAGCGGCTTCGGCAATCTCGCTGGCCGGGGTAATCGGATAGCCATAGAAAGCTCGACAGCCAGCGAGGATCGCACTGCGCACAATCGCTTCATTTCCCTTCATCAGTTGCTTGCGCATTCGCTTGCTCCCACAATACCCCTGCCGATGCCGGGTGCATTATCGATGGATTGCCTGACGATTCTCAAAACCGTAATTGCCCCCGGCTCCGGGCAGACCATGAAGCAGATTCCGCACGCGGTGCAACCCACTCCCTCGTAAGCTGCCGTGCGATATCCATAGTGGTTCAGCTTCTCGCCCAGAGCGATCACCCTTGGGGGACAAGCCTCCACGCAAAGGCCGCAACCCTTGCATTCCTCTACATCTACCTGCATCTGTCCGCGATCTTTTTTCTCTAAATTCGCCATCTAAACTCCTCTTTGCGAGGATTATCCCCGAAACCATTCATTGTCGGCTTCGTAAAGACGACAGGCAGTGATACAGATCACCTTGCTCCGAAGCCGCATTCAGATGCTGCGAAAGCACTCAAAAGGAGGTGAATCGTTGTTGCATTCTCCGGCGGCGGGATGAATAATTGCGCTCGGATGAGCTCATGCTTCCATTTCGCCGTGCACGATCAAACAGAGGGCGATTCATGGGCTGTTGATGCGGTTCTGATGCTGATCGGCTTCAGCGCCGTCCTCGGCCAGATCGTGCTGCTGCGCGAGTTGATCTCCGCTTACAATGGCTGCGAGAGTTCTCTCGGTATTGCACTGGCCGCATGGCTCTTCTGGACCGCCGTGGGCAGTTTCCTATTCAGTCGCATTGCTCTGTGCCAGCACAATCCGCACCGCGTGGTTGCCGTGCTAGAATGCCTGCTCGGAATCAGCCTGCCGCTCACCCTTTGGGCGCTGCGCTTGAGCAAGTGCCTCTTTCAGACTGTCCCCGGCGAGCTGGTCGGCCCGCTTCCGGTGCTGCTCGCATCCATCCTCTGCCTAAGTGTTTCTTGCAGCTTTGCGGGAGCGCTCTTTGTAGCATCGGCGCGCAGCTTTTGCATTGATCGCAACGAGGATGCAAGCAAGGCAGCGAGTACGGCCTACTTGCTGGAAGCGGTTGGTTCCGCAGTGGGAGGAATCCTGGCCAGCCTCGTCCTGCTGCGCTTTCTCTCGCCCTTTCAGATTGCCGCTGTTGTGCTGGTAATGAATCTGCTGATGGCCTGCATTCTTGTGCTGCGCATGAACCGCCAGCGGCTTGCAATCATGATTGCCGCTGCTGTGCTGCTCTGCAGCATTCTTCTCGCTGGAGTTGCGCCGCGCGTTGAAAGGCAGTCGCAGGCCAGCCTCTGGCGCGGCCCTCACCTGCTTGCATCGCACGATTCGATTTACGGCAACCTCACAGTCATTGAGACCGGCGAGACGCGCAGCCTCTACGAAAACGGACTGATCCTGGCCAGCGTGCCGGACGAGAGCGCCGCCGAGGAATCGGTTCACTATGCGCTGCTGGAGCATCCCGCGCCTAAACGCGTTTTGCTGATCGGCGGCGGCGCGAATGGCAGCGTTGCGCAGGCGCTCCGGCATCCCACTGTCGAGCGCATTGATCTGATTGAGCTGAACCCAGAGTTGCCGCGCATGGCGAAAAAATTCCTACCCGCAAGTGCCGCGCCTTCGGATTTCCGCGTGCATCCGCGCTACGGAGATGGACGCGCACTTCTCAACGCATCGCATGACAGCTACGATGTAATCATTGTAAGTGTTCCTGACCCGCAGACCGCGCAGTTGAATCGCTATTACACGGTGGAGTTCTTCCGCTCGGCGCGCGATCATCTTGCGCCAGGTGGACTGCTTGCGCTCGAATTGCGCTCCTCGGAAGAGGCCATCAGCCCCGATCTCGCGGAGTTTTTGCGCTGCATTCAGCGCACGCTGCAGCTGGTCTTTCCCTCGGTTGTCGCCATCCCCGGAGAGACGATTCACTTCTTCGCCGCGATGCGCCCAGGCCTGCTCACCGATGATCCTCAAACGCTGGTTGCCCGGTTGCTGGAGCGCAAACTGAAGACGCGCTACGTGAGCCAGTTCTTCATTCCGTATCGCATGATGCCGGATCGCATGGAGCAAGTGCGAGACGAATTGCAGCCGCTGCCAGCAACGCAAATCAATCGCGACTTCTCGCCGATTGCTTACTACTTCAATACGGTGCTGTGGAGCGCGCAGTTCAACCCCCTTTACGCCGATTGGCTGCGCTCGGCCGGGCGCGTTCCCTACTCAAATCTTCTCGGCGGCGCGATCGTTATCCCGCTGATCGTGGCCGCGCTGTTTTTGTTTGCGCCTGCTCGCGAGCAGCGAGTCCGCGCCGCCGCGACCTTTTCAATGGCCGCAACCGGCTTCACGCTAATGGCGCTGGAGATTATTCTGCTGCTCGCTTTTCAGTCGATCTACGGTTTTCTCTATCACCAGTTAGCCATTCTGATCGCTCTCTTCATGGCCGGCATTGCGGTGGGAAGCTGGCTTGGCCTGCGCCGCATTCGCGCCGGCATGAGTCGGGTTTGCAGAAATGTTGCCGCCACGCAGTTGCTTCTGGCACTCTCTGTACCGGTGCTGATGGTGCTGGTGAGCCTAACAGAGAAGGTCTCCGGGACGGCAGAGAACTGGCTTGCGGCGCAGTGCCTCTTTCCGGCGCTGGCGGCGCTCTGCGGCACTCTGGGAGGCTACCAGTTTCCGATGGCGACGCATCTCTATGATGGAGGTAGCCGACAAAGCCTTGGATTGCTCTACGCCGTCGACCTGCTGGGCGGATGCGCGGGCGCACTGGTGCTAAGCGGGTACTTGATTCCGGTCTTCGGCTATTGGCGGACCGCAATTTTGACGGCAGCGGTCAATCTTGCCCCGGTTTGGATGACTCTTCGTCTCACTTTCGCCCGCCGGGAGCAGATGTGATCGAAGTGTCCGCAATTCAAGCACTCTTGTAACCACTTCCGCCACCAAAGAAAAATAAACTTCTGGAAAACTACAGCCGAGGAAGAAAAATTCAAAAAAAATAATATTTTGATAAAGTTTTTCAGATCTTTACCGATAATTAAGGTAAGAGCGCCTAGGCTAAGAAATAGCAGGACAAGAGACGGAAGTGCCGAGCCCGGCGAATGTGTTCGCCATCCCTCAGCGGATGGTTCCGGGGCTTGGGACCGTTTCCTGTCCGCATCTCATAGCGGCTCTCCGCCGCGAGCTAGAGCCGCAACCACGGTGGCGCTCGAAATCGGGGAGATGCGAAAAATCGAGATCAGTAGCCCGCCCCCCAAGGGATGGCCGCTGGTCTCGATTTCTTTTGCACGGAAACACGTTTGACGGCTTCCGCGCTTTTCAATTTCCAGGTTAACCAAGGCGGCTGAGGCCGCCTTTTTTTTGCGAGGAGCATTCCGCATGAATCTGATTCAGAATATCTGGAACAGCCCAAAAACCTCCGTTGCAGGGCTGTTAATTGCAACTGTCACAATAGCCCGCGTGCTCTCGCAGCAGGGCATCACTCTGGGCGCAGCCGGAAACGACACGGTAATTACACTGGTCAGCGGCCTAGCCACGGCGCTGCTGGGCCTGCTGGCGCGCGATCCTGGCAGCGAGTCAGCGAATCAGCAAGCCGGCAAGTCAACGGCGGCCAACTCCACCACCCGGCTGGGGGCCTGGGCGCTGATCGCGCTTCTCTTGCCGCTGCCCTTCATGACTGGCTGCTCTGGCATCAGCGTGGCGCAGAATATTGTCAACTGGACACCGACGCTGCAGTCTGCTGTGGCCACGGTGGATGCGACGGCGGCCGTGCTGGACCCCGCCGCCGCGCCGATCTTTACCGCTGCAACGGTGGGCTTTGACGCCGCCTCCAATACGCTGGTGGCGCAGGCGAAGGCTTATCTGGCCAATCCCAATGCCGGCGTGTTGGCGCAACTGCAAACCGCAGTGGTCACCTTCCAGCAGCAGGTGAACGCCTCACTGCTTCAGGCGGCCAAGATCACCAACCCTGCCAGTGAGCAGAAGGCGCTGGCCGACCTCAACGTGGTGGCGACTGCGGTGAACGCAATTCTGTTGCTGGTGAACTCGATCTCCAGCAAGGCCGCCGTGGCGCAGATGGCCGAACAGTCGACGATCAAGCTGGCTTCTATCGAGCCACTACTGGATGAGAGCAAGGCAGCCGCGATGGTCGCCAGCCGCTATGGCGAACCAGTCGAATCCGCGCGGATTCAGTTGCGTGCTGCGGAAGTCAGCGCCGCCCAAGCCGGTTTCTAGACGCATCGGCATTCAACTCGCCCTGACGGCACGCATTGCCGCCAGGGCGAATCGCATAAATTAATTTGAAGAGGATAACCGGCCCTCGAGTGTGAGGTCTATTTCTACGACTTTGGCTACTTTCAGAATGAAGATGCTCGGGTCTTTCAGCCCCCACTGCACGTAAGGAACGGTGAAGTGTGTCTTGGCCGTGAGCTTGGTTCCGTCGATGGATATCTGCATCGGAACGGTCAGATCATGCGGCGTGCCGTGCAGGGTGAAGACGCCAGTCACTTGAATCGAGGAAACTCCGCTGGCTGCCACGGTTCCTTGATAGCTCTTGGGTACAAAGGATACTTCAGAAAAATGCGCCACGTCGAGAACGTCGGAGTTCATCTTCTTGTCACGGCCCTGATCGCCGCTGTTGCCGCTGCCGGCCGCGACAACAACCGCCCCTGAAATAGTCTGCGCGCTGCGATCAAAATCGATTGAACCGCTCTGCACGTGGAATGTTCCATCCACATGATGTGTGTTGCCGCCCAGGGAGAAGGCGATTTTGCTGGAATCCGGGTTCACGGTAAAGCTCTGGTGCTGCGCCGACGCAACGGGAACAAGAATCAGCGGAAGTGTTAGGAAGAGAGTGCTTACGATGGTTTTCATAGTTCATCTCCTGAATGGATTATGGTAGCTGGTTTTGACTCGGTTGCCTGATTTGCTGTGACAACCATAAAGAGATCGAAGAAATTTCAGTATCGGAAAGGTACTCATGCCCGGGCATATCGGTTCCGTGAATTCCGAATTTGACGATACTTGCCAGACGCTCTCTCTGCCGCGTGAGGCTTCCTGAAAACGATAGATGCAAATACGGGCCAACGGTAAGATCAGGCGGACGCCTCTTGAAGCCATCCGCCCAGCGCGTCTGCCCGCCGGCATCGTGGCAGGTGGCGCAAGAACGGCGGAAGCCTTGCTTGCCATCCTCGGCACTGGCTGCGGCCGTTGCGGAGGAGGATGGATGCCAGCTCTCCTGTTCAATTCGCTGTTGCGGCACGCTGGATCCTTGCATGCTCATAATGTAACTCACCAAATCATCGCCACGCCGATCGCTGAAGAGAAAGGCATAAGAAGGCATGATGGATGCGCCGCTCACTTCACGCGGGTTCATAAAATGCAGCTTGATCCATAGCGGCGAACGGCGGCTACCAACATTGGAGAGATCAGGCCCTTGACGGCGATTTCCTATCAGCGGCGGACGCTCCAGACGCAGTTCCTGAAGGCTCTCAGCCGGACCCCACATTAGTACATCCGGCGAATTCGGGCGAACATATTGGGTGTGGCAGTTGATGCAGCCTTCGGAGACATAGACTTGTCTACCTCCCTCAATCTGCGAGTGCGTGGCAGGCGCATTGCCGGTCTTCAATACGCAATTCAAGGCGAGGGCCATCAACAGCATCAATAGGGTCAGAGCGAATTCACGCTTGCGTTGGGAAATGAATTTGTGTGGCCGGGAGACCAGAATCATTGCTCCTGCCGCCAGTACAAACAGCGGCGGAATGCGGCCCAGGTTCTGGCCCATGCCGATGCCCATTGCAGAACCCGTCCATCCGGCAATGGCGTAGAGCCATCCGGCCCGGTGTCCGCGCACCGCTGTGGAAATGGCCGGGCTGAGCAGCGCCGGATAAGCGACCAGAGCGACCGAGTAAAGCGAGACCCCGATGGGATAAAATACCGAAGCAAGAACAACAAGATGTGAATCAAGCAGAAGCAGGCACGCGACCCCCAGCGCGAAAAACGCAGCCGATAGAACCCATGAAAGTCGGCGCCGGCTCAGCAACCACGCGCTCACCAGAGCTACCAGAAGATGAAGCGTTCCGTTTGTCCAGAGATGAGCCGACCCCTCCCATGTACCGGTCTTCAACGGCGGATTGTTTTGAATGATAAAAAAGGCCGCAGAGTCCAGCCAGACAAGTGCTGTAAAGCAAGCCAGCACGCGAAGAAATGGGATCGCAGATTGCGGAGAATTTTTCTCATTTTCTATCGGCGCTTGTGTTGGCCAAAAAGTGATTCCAATTCCGGCACAGCACAGTACGCCTGCGGTTGCAGTCTGCGCCTCGGCCGATGCAGTAAAAAACGGTGGAAGGTTGCAGATGAAATAACCAATGCCCGTGCCCACGCCAACGAGCAGCAGCGGATGGCGATTGCCCGTCCATATGCGCAGATGCGTGACGAGTGTGACAGTGAGCAATCCAAGCCCCGCGCCAATCAAGAACGAAAGAACTATGGTGGCGGCAAGGCCGAGCGGAGACAGCGAAAGAAATGCCGCCGAGCTGGATGCACAGAGGCCGATGCGAAGTCGCAACTTCGGCGAAGAGCAAAGGCTAATTCTTGGCGCAAGCAGGCTAAAGAGTATTCCGCTGATGGCCATCGCAGCCATCACTACATTCAAGTGCGTGCCTGCAACACCGAGGCTTGCCATCCGTTTGAGAAATGCAAACTGCGCGAAGATTAGAAAATAGACATAGGTGATCGCGACAAGGCTTGCGCCTTGCCATCCGGAGGAGCGACCATTACCGCGCCACATGAGCCAGCCACCCTTTTCGAAGACCGATTGTTTGAATCACTACACATGCGCCATCCGTGACAGCGACCGTGATCCATCCCAACTCCAGTGTGTGCGCCAGAATCTGCGCGGCGATAAAGAAGGCCACGCTAGCGCGGGTGAAGGCCGTGAGCAGCCAGACAATCTCCAGCCTGCAGGGGCTTGCCCGGCGAATCATTAGGTAGCCGCAGTAAAGGCACGACAATCCGACAGAGAAAACAAATGCACCGATGAACGAAAGATACGGTAGTGCGTCGGCGGGCGCATGCAGTCTCATGAGCACAAGCGTGAACTCAGGCGCAATCATGAGCAGCGCGCCGGTCATCGTATCGGAGAAGCCAATCAGCAATTGATAGCTGATGAGGATGCGGCGATTCATGCTAGGGCCTCCTGAGTTGCGAAATCAGAATCGGGTGTGCGTAGCAGTGTTGCTGCGTCGATGAGCCAATCAATGGATGATGCGAGCATCACGATTCCAGCCACTAGGCGGAGGATGTAGAGGTCGTTGCGCGTCACTCCAGGGACAATGGTGAATGCTGGATCGAAGCCCTCGCGCCAGCCCGCTGCCGTCATCAAACAAACATAAGCAACAACAGCAAGATTCCATCCATAGAAAGAGCGCGTGCGATTGAAGATCCATCCGCCTTCGCCGAGCAGTTGAACCAGAACAAAGATCAGCAGGCTGGATGTGAAGCCGGCCATCGCGAGCAATGAGTGGCCGACAAGACCGTCAGTGAATTTGAAGTGATCGAGAATGCCGGGAAGAAAGAAGATCCAACCGGTTAGGAGCAATGCCGACCACCACCACAAAAAAGCGATGCGCCAGCGGCGCGTGTTTGCATTCCATTGGAAGGCCGCGTAATAGGCGGGCGTGAGAGGAATCCAGATGAGAAGACTGCCGAGCGAAAGAAATTGCGCGGGGCGATGATGGCTGATATCCGCGCGGCCCAGCGCAAAGCAAAGTAGGAACTCCGCAACCAGTACAGTCCAGGCAATCGCAACCGTACGGGAGCGGCCTGCGCTGCGGCGCGTGAGGCCATAGGGAAGCATAAGCATAATGGCGACGATCATTAGCGACGATTCAAGCTGGCTTGCACCTGTTGGCCCGCCTGTGTCGGGATTGATGGCTGGATAATAATCGGGACTGGATGCTGCAAACATGACAAAAGGCACGACAAACAAAAGCATAAGGCCAAAAATCTTTGTGCTTCTCGCTGCGATTGTGACGTTCGCATCACTCTTCCATGCGCGTACAAATGCAACTGCGATCAGAAGCCAGAGCGCAAGCATCGCCAGCGGAAAGAAGACGCGCGCGTAGCCGGACCAGTCGAGAAAGAGCTTGCCGCTGGAGTGGCCGGAGAGCCACGAGTATGCGCCAATGCCGAGCGCCGCAGACCATACCCACAGCACAGGTCTGCACCATTTCGCCAGCGCGCCGCGCTCCACGCCATAGACACTGAAGAGAAATCCGACCAGCGGAAGGCTTGTCCATCCGTAGAGTTCAAGGTTCATGTGGACCATGATCCAACGGCCATAACTCCATTCGCCCAGCAATGAATTGAGAGCGGGAAAAAGCAGCAGCAGCGCAATCATTACGCCGATGGCATTGGCAAAGACCAGCCAGAACAATGCGTGCCACGCGGCGCTTGCGACGGCTAGCGGAGCGCTGCCGGAAGAGATGGACGCTTCATGCGGAGACTGGTTCATGAATCCTCCCATCGTGCATCTCTAATAGTTGGTCGCAGCGCCGCGCCAGACTGCGGTCATGCGTGGCCATCACCAGAGTCACACCTTCATTAGCAACAATCTCCAGCAGCAGATTGAAGACCGCTCCACTCGATTGTTCATCGAGTGAACCGGTCGGCTCGTCAGCCAGCAGAATCTTCGGACGATTCATCAGGGCGCGGCAGAGCGCGGTGCGCTGGCGCTCTCCGCCGGAGAGCTTCTGAATGCGATGGCCAAGCCGATGCATAAGTCCGGTGCGCTCCGTAAGTTGATGAAGGCGAGCCAGTGCGCGGCGGCGATCCAAGCCAGCGGCCACCGTGGGGATGAGACAGTTTTCTTCCAACGTGAGATCGGGGATGAGGTTGTGAAGCTGAAAGACAAAGCCGACCTCGTGGCGCAGTAGACGCAACAAATTCCGGTGGCGATTGACCTCCACGCCATTGACCGATACACGGCCGCGCTCAGGAAAATCGAGGCCGCCAAACAAGTGCAGCAGCGTGCTCTTGCCGCAGCCCGATGGCCCGCAAAGCGCAACCGTCTGGCCTTCGATGATCTCGAAGTTCACGCCCTTCAAAACGGCAATCGCTCCATCGTCGTAGCTCTTCCATACTTCTTCAGCGCGCAGAACTACGCGCGGATTATTGCTCGTCTGTGCCTGGGAATTTTTCATTCGAAGCGCAGCGCCTCCACCGCTCGAATACGCACGGCATAGGCTGCCGGATAGAGCGCGCCAGCGACTCCGGTCATCAAAGCCAGAAGAATCACGATGAGCATGATGACAGGCTGAAGCGTTACGTCCACATAACCATGAAGCGCGGGAATCAGCTTGAGCGCATAGAGCAGGCAGCATCCGGTGAGCAGTCCCAAGACAGCGCCCAGCACTGAAACCACCGCAGACTCGCCAAATATCATGGTCGCAATTTGAATCGGTGAAAAGCCGCAAACACGCAGAATGGCGATCTCGCGGATGCGCGTAAAGACCGACATGATCATCGTGTTGGCGACGCCGAAGCCGCCCAGCAGAAGGCCGCATCCGCCTACCGCCCAGGCCGTGGCCTTGAGAATCTTGAACTGCGAATACGAGTGCGTAAACTCAGCATCTTCCAGTCCAATCAAGTTTGCAAAATTTCTATTGACCATCTTATTAAACAACGCCGCATCGTCCTTGTTGCGCAATTTGATGGTGATGACCGAAGAAGTTCCCTCTTTGTGAAAGAATTTTTGCGCAACACTGAGCGGCATGAAGACGCCGCCATCTTCAAAGCCGTTGGCCGTCTTCAGAACCCCTATGACATGGAAGACGCCGTGCCCGATGGGCACATGATCTCCGAGCTTCGCATTGAGAAATTCAGCGGCCCGCTCTCCGAGAACCACATCATCGGAGTGCTGCGCAAAGGCGAAGCGATCGCCCGCAATCCAGGCAGCATCGCGGATGCGCGCATCCGCAGAGGTTACGCCAAAGCAAGTGATGATAGGGTGATCAGCGCTGGAGACAACGCCGAAGAGCACTGGATCAGCATGAGCCACCATAGGCCAGCTAGAAATTTGCTCCACCGCAGCCGTGGGAACATTGCTGAAGAATAGATCAGAGACGTTGCGCTCGAAGACGATGATCTCGCTATCGCTGGACAGGATGCCGGAGAACATTCCAATAGCGCCTTGCAGAATGGTGACCACGGTCAGCATTGCCGCGACACTGAAGGCGATGCCGGCGATGCTGATGATCGAGCGAATGCGATGCCGGAGAAGATTGGTCACGATCAGTTTGAAGAAGATCAAGGCCGCGCTCCCGCGGGCATCTCGCAGTGATTGCCTGCTACTCGAACAAGCTCTTCTTCCAGACTGCTGCGCAATTTTTCTAAGAACGAAAGCCCAAGCCGCGCTTGCAAAAGCCGCGTGAGTGTTCTGTCACCCAGATCAATGAAGCGAGTGAGGCGCTTGACGGCTTCGGGGATGCCCATCGCGGATGCGGAGTTGGGCCTGTCCAACAGTAGATCACGAGCAACTGTCTTTCCAGCCTTGGCTTTACTATCCAGCACATCCTTCAGGTCGTCCACCATCTGATAAGCGAGGCCCCAGTAGAGAGAAATGCGCTCCAACAGTTGAAGCTCACGCTCGGAAGCTCCGCCCAGCATCGCAGGCAAAACCAGCGTGAGCCGAATCAACGAAACCGTCTTGCCGCGCGCAATTTTTTCTGTCGTTTCGCGCGTGTGCGGCAAGACCGCGTAATGCAAATCGAGGCTTTGCCCGTTGAGCAGTCCATGCACACCGAGGAGCTGTTCCATGTAGGCTGTTGCACGCGACTGGCATTCACGCCGGGCTGCTGCAACCGCGCGCCAACTCAACGCGTATGCGCGATTGATGAGCGCCAGCGCGGAGAGAATCGCAGCCGCCTCGCCAAATTCAAAATGAACGCAAGGAACTCCGCGCCGCTCCATGGCATTGTCCATGCAGGGAAGGTCATCGAAGACGAGCGAGGCCGTGTGAAAGTATTCCAGTGCCGTGGCCAGATCACGCGCAGCGACAGTGTCCAGCCCGTAAGCCGCCGCCACCAGCAGAACCATGCGCGGGCGTACGAGGCTGCCGGGGTTGTCGAGCACATGGCGAAGCGCTTCTTCGAATTGCGGATCAATTGCCGATGGCAGCGGAAGGCCCGCGCTGAATGCATCGGCGAACGGCGTCTTACTCAGTGTGTTCATACAGGCGCTTTGCGCGCTCATCTCCTGGTTCTCTTCAATGCTTTTTGGCCTCTTTTGTGATGTGCGGGAGAATCCTGGCGATGATTCTCCCGCAATTGCAATTCATGATTGAGACGGATTTTCTTCTCCTTTGATAGCGAAAAATCCCGTCTGGCTTCATGACGATTTGTTCATCATGGGGAAATGATATGTCATCCTTAATCAAGCCTACCGTAGATGCATGACAGACAGCCGAAGCCGCCATGACAATCTCTTCATTTTGCGCCTGAATCTGCAGCATTCCGTGACATTCCCATTTCATATTGATGCGCGCGATTTCATTGCGAAATATCAACTGAAAAGAAACGCAGGCCCGTTGACTCCGCATTCGGATTATCGAGATCCCCACACAAAAATTGCTTCAATCCGGAATTTCTCGGCAAAGACAGAGCGTGAGTTAGCGAAAGCGCGATAATATGGCAGTAGACCGTTGGAGAACCCCAACTCTGCCCGTCCGGCAGAATTTTCCGCGGAGTCAGTCTTCGACAGCTCAGCACCCGCACCGGTCAACGGTGCGGAGTGGAAAGGATCAGGATGATGAAGAAGGCAATTTCTTTTCTCGCACTCTCTCTCATGTTTTCCCCGGCCGCTTTTGCCTCCTCTACGCGCGATAACCTGCAGGCGCGCATCGACGCCGCCAAGGTGGTGCTGGATCAGATTATGATGGCCAGGGACAACAGCATTCCGATGAACATCCTTGAGCAGGCCACGTGCGTCGGCGTTGTGCCGGGATTGAAGAAGGGCGCATTGGGGTGGGGTGGGCAGTACGGCCAGGGCGTGGTCACCTGCCGCACCGGCCACGGCTGGAGCGCGCCGGTCTTCATTCGCATGGCCGGTGGATCCTTCGGCTTTCAGATTGGCGGCCAATCCACTGACCTGATTCTGGTGGCCGTCAACGATCTCGGCTTTCAGGACCTATTGAAGAACAAATTCAAGATCGGCGGAGACGCATCGGCTGCGGCAGGTCCGGTTGGACGCAGCGGACAGGCTTCCACCGACTGGAAGATGAATGCCGAGCTGCTCAGCTATTCGCGCAGCAAAGGGCTCTTTGCCGGCGTCAGCCTGGACGGCACCAGCGTTAGCCAGAACGCAGAAGACACCGAAATCTATTTCGGCGGAGCGCACAGCTTTGATGCGATCCTCAAGGGAGAAATCGCCGTCCCCGACGGGGCGGTGAATTTCGTCCGCAGCGTGGCGCATTATTTTATCGCCGCCAAGAACCGCAAATAGGGGTGCCCATTGTTTGAAGAGTAAGGCCTTCCAAAGCTTCGGAAAACCGCTTTTCCGAGGCCCGGAAAGTTCACATAAATCTTATCCGTTCACTAATTTGCTGACCTCGGCGTGGAGGCGCTCGGTAATCGCGGCTTCGGTTTCTTCCGGGCCAAAACGGATAGGCGCACCCACGTGGACCTCGATTTTTCCCGAGCGGAACCATCCCTGGCGCGCGGCCTTCAACTCACCCAGACCGCGCAGGCCAACCGGCAGCACAGCCGCTCCCGATTGCTTCACCAGCAAGCCGATCCCCCCCCGGAAGCGGGCCAGCGCGCCCTCCGCCGAGCGTGTGCCTTCAGGAAAGACCAGCACGTTATAGCCGCGGTCCATCGCCGCGCCGGCGTGGGCAAAGCTGCGCTGGAAGTTGCGCCGCCTAGGCAGCGGAAAGACATTGAAGAGCGCCGTCAGCAGCAGCCAGATCAGCGGGCCGGGCAGATAAAAGTCCAATTGCCCAGGTGGACGATCCGGATTCTGCAAATGCCGGTAGTCTTCCAGCATATCGCCGGCCATCGCCACGGCCATCCGTCGCCGCAGCACGGTCGGCAAAGCGCACTGAATCAGCGGGCTGTCGTAAGCGGTGACGTGGTTGGCGATGATAAGCATCGGTTCGCCGTTCGTCGGCAGCTCCGGCGCAACCACATGAGGCTTGGCCAGCAGCCAGACCAGCGGCCGCTCAACCGCCTCGATAAAGACCACGCGCAGCCAGTGAATGGGCTTGAGCCAGGGCCAGCGCGGGTAGATGTACTTGCCCGGCTCGGAAGAATCAGCCGAGAACCCATAAGTTGAGGAAGTACTCATAGGGGCGAATGATTGGCTTAAAGTACTTCCCTCAGGTGCTAAAGCCCGCACCTCATTCGTTGCATCCACGGCGCGACGAAAGTCATCCCCTTTATAAGAATGGCGTTCTGTCGTCTTCGTTCGCGAACTCGCCCCATCCACCAGCGCACGCAGTTCGCCTAGCGTCCGCACCTCGTCCAGATCCGACGCAATCCCTAGCCGCTCCTCCAAAGCCGCCGTCAGTTGTACCCGGCCCAGGCTATCCAGCAACAGATCCTCGCTGAGCCGCAGCTCGTCGCTCACCCCGCGCGGCCTCTCGCCGGAGATTTCCGCAATCAGCATGAGCAGCCAATCCCCTGAAGCCCCAAAGGCGCCCGCGCCGGCCGCCGCCGCCTCGCCGTTCTTGGTCGCGTCCTGGATTCCTGCCAACCACGCCGAGACCACCTTGCGCCGCACCTTGCCGGAGGAGGTGCGCGGCAGGTCCGGTTCCGGCCACGGCACCCAACGCCGCAGCCGCTGAAACTCAGCCAGCCGCTGGTTGGCGTGCTCAATGGCCGCAGCAGCCCCGTCGCCCCCGCCGCGCATCGCCAGCACCGCGCAAGACTCCGGCCCACTGGCTGTCTCCACGGCCACCACCGCGCAGGCCGCCACATTTGTCTCCTGCTCGATGGCCGCCTCCAAATCCTCCGGGTGCAGATTGACCCCCGCCGCAGTCACAATCACTTCGCTCTTGCGCCCCAGAAAGCGCAGTTCGCCACCCGACCCATTCTCGGCCAGATCGCCCGTGGCCAGCCACTCATCGGCGCGCGCCTGCAAGGCACCGCCGGTCCATGTCGCGGTCGAGATCATCGGCCCCCGCACCAGCACCTCGCCGTCCGGCCCCAGCTTCACCTCGCGCCCCGGCAGCGGCTTGCCAATCGTCCCTTTGGCCACGTGGAAGGGGTGATTCAGTGTAATCAGCGCCGAGGTTTCGGTCATTCCATAGCCCTGGACGACGACAAAACCGATCCGGTTCCAGAACTCTTCCAGCGCTCCGCCCAACGCCCCGCCGCCGGAGATCAGCGCCCAGAACTTGAAGCCAAACTCGCGGTGAATCTGGCGGAAGCGCCACCAGCGCTGCCATGCCCGTATGTCCTTCGAGGCGGCCAGACGCTCGCTCAACCCCGGATGCGTGGCCTCCAGATGCGCCTTGAGCAGCGCCGAAACGCGCGGCACCGCGGCCAGCACACTGATGCGTTCCCGCTTGATCGTCTCGATCAGCCGCGAGGCCACCAGACGGCTCTCGAAATGAACCTCGGCGGCAAAGATGGGCGGAATCCACAGCCCCATCGTCTGCCCAAAGACGTGGCTCAACGGCAGCGTCTCCAGAAAGCGCAGCGGATGAAAGGGCCGCTCATAGCGCAGATAGCGCTGCGCTCCCCGCTCAATCGGCTCGATGCTGGACAGAATGTTTCCGTGGGTCAGCACCACGCCTTTGGGATCGCCGGTGGTGCCGGAGGTAAATAAAATCTGAAGCGGCGTCTGGCGCGAAAGCCCCGCCGCTGGACTGGCCTCTTCATCGGGCAGTGCGCCGGGCCAATCCTCAAAAGCAATTCGAGAGGTTTCCGGCGACAACTGCGCCAGCAGCAGCGCATCGCCCACCGCCAGTTTGGGCCGGACATCGGCGGCCACGCGCCGCGCAAACTCCGTGCTACCATAAGCGTCCAGCGGCACCGCCAGCACGCCGCGCAGAATGCAGCCATGGAAGGCGGCCATCCACTCCGCGCTGTTTTCGCCCCAGAGCAGAACCCGGTCGCCCGCGACAATCCCGCGCCGTTCCAGTAGCGCGGCAAAGCGGGCCGCCATCCGCGCCAGTTCGCCGTAAGTGGTTACGCGCCGCCGGTTTCCCTGAAAGCGAACGACGGCAATCTGGCGGCCGTAGCGGCGGAAGTTGTCCAGCAGTGTAGCCAGGTGATCGCGCATAATAGTCCGGAAACTTCCATCCTATCAGCGCAGAGGCAGATGTTACGAGTATTATTCTCCCAGTGCAAGGCGCAACTGGCGCGACTCGCTCCAGGCCATGCGCAGGCCGCCGGAGAGCGGAGCGTAGCCCATCAACTGCACTGCCGCCAACAGCCAGCTCATCGACCGCGGAGGCGCGTCGCCGGGCCACAGTTCGCTCAGCGGCCGGATTACGCCCTGCGCATCCGGATGATAGACACGCTCATCCCAGGTGCGCGAGCCAATGGGAAACTCCGGATAGTGGCGAATGGCGTCGATGGTCGATTGCAGCAGGCGATGCTTCCACGGCTGCGCGTACTGCGGCATGAAGAGCATATCGCTCTTCTTCTCGCGCCGCACCTCATGCACAAACTCGGTGAAGCTGGCGGCGTTGGTCAGGTTAAGGTTGGCGTTGGGCTCGACGCCGTGGCGGTCGCCGCCGCTGATGAGCAGCATATTCCACTGCTCGGCCAAGCGCCGCACCGCGCGGTTCTCATCCCAGTTGCGCAACCCATTCAGCTCCAGCGCGTGCAGGTAGTTGCCGTTCTTGAGCAGGAACTGGTTGACCAGGAACTCGTGCCGCTCCTGGCCGATCAGGTAAAGATCCCAGAGCGGATGATTGAAGATCACCAGCACATTCGGCTCTTCGTCCAGAGCGCGCAGAATCTCGGTGAAGCGGGCGTCGCTGGGACAAGCCGTGTAATCAGCGAGCGTCTGCATCCATTCGTTGGCCCGCGCGCTGGGCAGGTTATGCACGCCGAGGTGGAAGGACTGATTGCCGTAAGGAGCGCTCCACTCGACGGAGACTGGAATCTGGCGCGCGCTCGGAACGGTGCGCAGCAGCATAGGCGCGTTGATGTTGTCGTGATCGGTAATGGAGACCATCGGGGCGAGGTTCAGGTTTTCCACCTGGCGCGTCTCCAGATCAAAGGCCAGCTTGGGAGTCATCGGGGGCGTCCAATAACTGGCCGCATAGTTGACGGGCAGGCCGTGGATGCGCTCGGAGCGCTGCTCCAGGCGCGTGAGCAGCGGGCGAATCCATGGATATTGACTGCCCAGGTTGGCCAGAAAGTCCAGCGTTTCGTGGGACTGGTTGGTGTGGCTGTGCAGCGAGACGCCGGTCCGGAAGCCTTCAGTTGCCTTCCGGTCGCGCCACAAATACGAGATCGTCGATTGGGCCATTTCGGCTCCTTGAATGCGAAGACGCACTAGGACTCCGAGGGGAATCGGAATCTCTGAGGCCAGTTTGCATCCTGAAGATCAATGCCGCGTGAACGTTGCACGAATTATGGTTCAATTGTGTTGTCAAGGATCAGGGATCAGAAAAAGCCTGCTGGTTGAGTTTCGTGCTTCCCACCCTTCCCGCAAGCACCTGCGGTGCGGCCAACTGGCACCTGCGGTGCGGCCAACTGCTCGCTGTCCGCTCGCTTGAGATTCGTGGCTCTCTACCCTTCCGCAGGTCGGGGTAGAGATGAGGCGGGAAGGATGGGACATCCCATCTTCCGTGTGCGCCACCCACCAGTTTCATCCTGCAAATGGGCAAAACAACTATGCCCACAAGCCGACAAATAATCGATATTTTGTCCGCCTACAAGCCGACGGAATCGCGATCTCGGGCTTGCAGGGTGAAAATGTCCGTGTACAGGCTGACGAAAAAGGGATGAATGCCGCATTATAATCGGACAAAAAGTTGAAAATAAGCCATATAAAAAGCTGTTTATGAACGCTTTTCCGGCACATTTTGGGTGTGTTTTGCAGCAGGTTCGGAGCGGATTGGGGTTCCACCAGGGGTCAGGGGACAGGGAACAGCGAATAGGGAACAGGGAACCGGGAACAGGGATCAGAAAAAACCTGCTGACTAAGTTTCATGGCTCCCACCCCTGCCGATAGGACACGGGCGTCTCGATGAGGAAGGATGTTTGCCCGGCCAGTGAGAGCAGGTCCTCGTCGCCTGTCACCAGCACGTCGGCCTTGCCGCTTTGCGCCAAGTCCAGCAGGGGCTGGTCTTTGGCGTCGCGGCAGATCACCGGGCAGGATTGCCCGACTTCGACTTCCTCGCAATAGGGAATATATTCGCTTAGGGCTTCCAATTGTTCGATTGCGGTAAGCCGGAACTTTGGGTAGGCGAGAATCCGCGCCAATTCCGCTGCCGTGACGCGCGAGAGGAGCGGTACGCACTCCCCAGTCTGCCAATGGCCAACCAGCCAGTTCAGCCGGCCATGGGTGAACGCGAGTGCGGAGAGGACGGCATTGGTGTCGAAGACGACTCTCGCTCTTTTGGCGCTCACGGGTTTTGACGCGCCCAGGCGATGGCGTCGGTCACATCCTGCTCGGTGATGCCAAGGCGGGCAAGCTTGTCCTGTATCTCCTCCAAACGGCTGCGCCGTAGCGGCTTGAGCGTGATTGCGGAGCCATCCGTGCTGACGTCGAAGTGCTCTACGCCTTTGAATTGCGTCACGATGGCTTTAGGCAAGGTGAGTTGATTTTTGACGGTCAGTTTTGCCAGCATGATTCGCCTCAAACAAGGATACAAGGAAATCTTACTACATTGTTTCCTTACCCGACAAGGCAGGGGTCCGGGACCAGGGACTAGGGGCCAGAAAAAGCCTGCTGATTGAGGTTTGTGGTTCCCACCCTTCCCGCAAAAGACGCGGGAAGGATGGGGCATCCAATCTTCACGGGTGCGCCACCCACCGCTACGTACAAGAAATTAAAATTGCGCAACCGGAAAATGTTCTGATTTTTCGCAACATCTCCCGCTAATCGGGGTTCGCATAGATGAATGCACCGCTTATCGTCCTCCCTGAACGGAGGGAAAGAAGAGAATTTCATGCCAAATTTTTACCGCAGTATTCTGTCAGTGCTTCTGCCTGTCTTCCTTTTGCCGGTTGCCGGGTGCATGGGCGACTTTGGATCTGGCAACCAATACAAGTTTTCAACGAGTGTTGTCGTCATCGCTCCCGCTACCAGCGTTACGGAAAACCAACCGGTAACCTTGGAGGCGGTATTACCCGGCGGGGCCCTCGCCACCGGAACGGTAACCTTCTATAACGGATCGAAGTCGATCGGGAGTGCGACGGTCAGCGGTCCCGTCGGATTCTCCATGGATGAAATCGCTCTGCTTTCGACGACATTCTCTTCCAATGGTGTGCAGAGCATTACCGCGACTTACAGCGGGGACGAGTTCAATTCATCCAGTACATCCCAGCCCACGTTGATCGGCGTATACAGCAATCAATTGGCAGCCTCATCTGTAATTCTTCAGTCCTCCACCACGACACCGCAATACCAAACCAGCGTGACACTAACCGCCGAGGTCACTCCCTCGACGGCTACGGGTACAGTCACTTTTTATAACGGCGGGGCAAATATTGGCAGCGCTGCCGTCACGGACGGCTCTGCCAGTTTGACAACATCGTTCGCGGCAGGAGGATTGGCGAAACTCCACGCGGTCTATTCCGGCGACTATACCTATCTTTCCAGCACATCGAATTCGCTCTCCATGAACATCAGCGGCCCGCTGGTGACAATGACCACTCTACAGGCATCAGCCAGCTCCGTGGCAATAGGCGAAAGCATCACTTTGACGGCCAATCTCTCTCCTGCCACAGCCACGGGCACGGTCACTTTTTATAGCGGATCGACTGCGATCGGCACAGCGAATGTGAATGGGGGTATTGCCACACTGAGTACTAGTTTTGCCGGCCCGGGCAAGATCGCCCTGCTAGCGATGTTGAACGCCAATGCTTCGTGGGAAACGAGCACATCGAATCAAATTCCTCTCTTTGTTACCGGCAATACGCCTGACACTGTCGTGCTGCAGATTGATTCTGCTTCTCTTTTCATCGGCTATTCTGCGACGCTAACGGCTAACGTCTCGCCGATGGAGGCGACAGGGACGATTGTATTTTACGACGGAAGAAGCGTGATCGGTAACTGTACGCTCGCCGGCGGCTCGTGCACGCTTGTGAATGCTTTTATGGCTGCAGGCTCCCGGAGCCTAACGGCCGTATATAGCGGAGATATGACCTATCTCTCGAAGACCAGCGGCGCAGTCGCACTCGACGTAAGCAATCCAGGGCCAACGCCGACCACTACCACGCTGACGCTGAGTGAAAGTACAGGCTGGACTGGAGATACTGTCACGCTATCAGCCAATGTCAATCCATCGACGGCAACCGGACAGGTCGACTTTTACAGCAATGGAAGCTTGATGGAAAGTGTCGTGCTTTCGTCCGGCACGGCTGCCTGGTCTCAGGTCTTTGCGCTGGATGGCACATTCAATATCACTGCGGTTTACGATGGGGATGTAACCTACGCTTCGAGTTCGTCCAGTGAGCAGGTTCTCTATATAAGCGATCCGTCTGATATTTCTGATCCGATTGATCCTGTTGATCCTATTGATCCGATGCTTTGAAAGATTGATCGCCCTGGTGTCAGGAATCTATTTTCTCGTTTGGGCCATTTCCGGGCCGAGGAAATCTTCGACGGTCCAGCCGGGCATCAGTTCCTGGCCTTGGACCATCTGCTGGCTTTCGGCGAGCGTTCCTTCGGCGGCTTCGGCTTTGAGGTAGTTCTCGGTCAGGCCGGTGCGCAGCAGTTCGAAGGCTTGCTCGGGCGTGTCGGCAAATTGAAAGAGCTCAATGTCTTTGGGCGAGATTGCGCCGGTATCGACGAGCACATCGAGGTTGAAGACCTTCTTCCAATACTCCGATCCGTAGATAACGACGGTGATTTTTTTGGCCAGCTTGCGGGTTTGGGCGAGGGTGAGAATTTCGAACATCTCGTCCAGCGTGCCGAAGCCGCCGGGAAAGACGACCAGCGCCTTGGAGAGATAGGCGAACCAGAGCTTGCGCATGAAGAAGTAATGGAACTCGAAGTTGAGCGAGGGGGTGATGTAGGGGTTGGGATGCTGCTCGAAGGGCAGGCGGATGTTGAGTCCCATGGTCTTGCCGCCGGCCTCGTGGGCGCCGCGGTTGGCCGCTTCCATGATGCCGGGCCCGCCGCCGCTGGTGACGACAAAGCGATGGCGGCGCGAGGGAATCTTTCTGGCCCAGGTGGTGAGCATACTGGAGAGGCGGCGGGCATCCTCGTAGTAGCAGGCCATCTTGACGGCGGCCTCGGCGCGTTTGAGTTGCAGATCGGTGGCCTGACCGGCGGCGATGTCGAGCGGCTTGGCGGGCTGCTCGTAGCTGGGTGCTGCCTCTTTGGAGCCGGTGTTTGCCAGCAGCTCCAGTTCGTGATCGGCCTCTTCGCGCCCGCGAAAGCGCGCCGAGCCGAAGAAGACTACGGTGTCCTGAATCTGCTCGCGGCGGAATCGGGCCAGCGGCTCCATGTACTCGGAGACGATGCGGATGAGGCGGCCGTCGGCGCTGTTGAGGAAGGCGGAGTTTTCATAGGCCAGCGGGGCGGATTCGAGTTGCGGCGGAGCGCCGTTGCCGGGAATCGTTGCAACCGGCACGGTTCCCTGTTCCCTGTTCTCTGTTCCCTGATCCCTCATAGTTCACCCATCCCGATGGCGGAGCGTGTCGTGAAACGCAATCCACAGATTCAATAGCCCCAGCCCCGAGACGACTCCGCGCACCGATCCATGCGCCGCATACGCGCCCAGAGTGGGAAAGTAGAGAAACAAGGGGTTCTGGTCCCAGAACATGCGCGACCATGGGGCATAGCAGATGGCCAAGCCGATATAGAGCCGCAACAGCACGCGCAAATACATCTCCGCCCGCACCAGCCAGCGCGGAATCCGCTGGGTTGTGTGCCCAGCCGCCTTCTGCGCAGGCTCAGATTCAGGCGCGGAGCCGGATGCGGACCCAGGCTCGGAGGCCGGGTTCGGGGCAAAAGAGAGCGTCGTCTGTTCCGGCTGCTGGGACATTATTATTCTTCGCCCGCCGCCCCCGTTTTCCAGGCAAATTCAGGCCTTCGGCGCGGGCCGTTTTACCGAACCGGCTCAGGGACGCCGCTATTCAAACGGTAACACAGCGGGTGTATGTGACAGCGGAGGCGATCACTGCTGGATGCATTGCTTCAAGCCGCCGAATTCTATCCAATCGCTCTTTTGGTCGAATGACTCTTGTTTTTGCATAAAAGCAACAGTAATGTAGTAACATATTTGTATGAAGAAGCGCTTTGAATGGGATCCAGCCAAAGCCGCGGCCAATCTGCGCAAGCATCGCGTGAGCTTTGAGACTGCAACGCGGGTCTTTGCAGATCCCAACGCGCTCTTTGAGCAAGATCGCATTGCGGATGGAGAAAGCCGCTGGCAGCCATTGGAACCGTAGGCGGAGTCATGATGCTCATGGCCGCTCACACTGTACGCGAGGGGGAGGGAATTGAAACCATCCGCATCATCTCGGCGCGGCGCGCGGACCGCCAGGAACGGAGGCGTTATGAAGAAGAAAATGATTGAATATGAGATTGACCTGGCAAAACCACCTGCACTGACAAAGGCACAGAAAGCGGAGATTGCCTCTGTTGAGGCCAAGCCAGAGAACGAAATTGATTACTCCGGGATTCCCGCGCTCGAAGACGCATTTTGGAAGAACGCGGTGCGCAATCCATTCTACCGGCCTACCAAGACTTCCACCACGGTGCGGATCGACTCTGACGTGCTGCATTGGCTGCGAAATCAAGGCAAGGGCTACCAGTCGCGCATCAATGCCATTCTGCGCCGCGAGATGCTGCAATCGGTCAACGCAAACACATCTTCAAGCAGTCCGTAAGCAAGCCGGACCCCGGTCTTTGACCGGCAGAAAACCTATTTGTCCCGAAAGGAATGTATCTCCCGCTTCCACGCGATGGAAGAAGGCGCTCGTGATACGCTCGGCTGCCGGCAGAGGTATTCTCGATTCAAGAAGGAGAACCTGTGCAACCAGCCATTCTGCATTTGTTAGCGCCGAAGAAGGGCCACTTCCTTTTGGAATCCGGACATCATGGAGATCGATGGCTCCATATGGAAAGGCTTTTTCTGCGGCCCCGGCTTCTTCAACCACTCATGGACGAACTGGCTATGGGCCTGCGGCCGCTGCATGTCGATGCCGTCTGCGGCCCACTGGTCGAGGGCGCTTTTGCTGGATTGATGGTCGCTGAAAAGCTCAACGTCGAATTCACTTACTCTGAACGCTACGCCGGGCCCGCGCAAGTTCTCTTTCCGGCAGCCTACTGTGTGCCTGCCGCGCTCCGGGAGGGGATTCGCGGCAAGCGCGTGGCGATTGTGAACGACGTAATCAATGCCGGTTCCGCTGTGAAAGGAACCTTCGCCGATCTTCAAGAGTGCGGAGCCAACGTGGTGGCCATCGGCGCGCTGCTCATTCTGGGAAGCGCCGCGGAAGAGTTTGCGCGCCAGATGAACCTCACTCTTGTCAGCCTTGCCGAAGAGCCCAACAAACTGTGGACCGTTGAGGAATGCCCTCTGTGCGCGGCAGGCATTCCGCTGGAAGACATTGCGGGCTTCACCGCCAGCCTGCGCTACAACCCCGGTCTCTTCATGCACGCTTTGGACTCAATCTGGTAGCTTCCGTAGTCAATGGTGAAGACCGCCGTGCCGCCGACGCGCACCTTGGTCTCGCTGCGGTTCCGCTTCGGCAGCCAGATGCCTCCGGTTGGAGTGTAGAACTGCTCAATGCGCGTGTGCGCAATCCAGAAGGAAGGGCTTTTGGCCGGCTCGGCCTCCACCTTGACCAGCGCAAAATCCGCCGCATCGATCCAGACCCTGCCACGGATCAGAAACTTGCTCGAATTGATTGGCTCAATTTGGAGGATATAGGCCTGCCGCCCATCGAGATTCTCGCTCCCTATCAATTGAAAGCGATAATTGGCTGCCGTGAGAGCCGTGGCGCTTTTGTCTTGCGAGGCCTCTTTCCTCGGTCTCCATGGCGCGCTTCAATACCTTCTCACAGAGCATCTTTGATCCGCTCTGCTTGAGAATGTGAAAGCTTTTGCCGGCCATGGTGTCGTAATGGTACTCAACCTCCATGCGAGCCGTGAGTTGCGCAGAGAAGCCCTGGTACTCGACCTGATAGACGCGGGTAGACATTGCATTCTTCAGTGCGTCTGCCCGCATCTGGTTATGGCGCTGCAACTCATCGATGATCTGCGCGGAGGTCAGCGGCGCGGATTGAATGGCGGGTTGAGGCAGACTCACATTGGCGGAATGCGCTTCTCCCGCCGCGCAAGCAAAAGAGATGGCAACCAGAATGCACCTGACAGGGAAGATCATGAGCCGATCCTATTCCGCTTGTATTAAACTCAGGCAAAACCGAGGTCACGGGACTCATCTGGATCAACTCCTGCCGGGACCGCCGCAGACATCTTCCCAAAAAGACAATCCTCTCATGAAAAAGAGGCAGGTATCCGAAAGCATCAGAACAGACCACTGACCACTGTTCATTGTCCACTGTCCAGCACGCTGGCCGCTGCCGTCCAGGTGCGCTGCTGGCTTGCGGCGACGCCACGGCAGGTGAGCGCGCCCAGCCAAGTGTTCAGCCCCTCGGACAGGCCCGCGTCCCGGCGCAGCGCTTCGCGCGCGCCCAGGTGGCGATGCGCAGCAGATACGGAAAGGTCGAGTTGGTCAGCGCCAGCGTCGAAGTATGCGGAACCGCTCCAGGCATATTGGTGACGCAGTAATGCACCACGCCGTCCACCACGAAGCTCGGATTGGAGTGCGAGGTCGGCTTGGCCGTCTCCACGCAGCCGCCCTGATCGATGGCCACATCCACAATTACCGCGCCTTTTTTCATCGCCGCCACCATGGCGCGGGTGACGATCCGGGGCGCCGTCGAGCCGGGAATCAGCACGCCGCCGATGACGAGATCCGCCTCGCGTGTGGCGTGGGCCAGGTTGTAGCTGTTCGAGGCCAGCGTGTAGACGCGCCCGCCAAAGTGATCGTCCAGCTCGCGCAGGCGATTCAGATTTACGTCGAGGAGGGTGGTCTTTGCGCCCATGCCCAGCGCGATCTTAGCCGCATTAGTTCCGACCACGCCGCCGCCCAGAATAGTGACGTTCGCCGGAGGAACGCCGGGAACGCCGCCCAGCAAAATACCCCGCCCGCCGCGCTCCTTTTCCAAGTACGCCGCGCCCACCTGCACGCTCATCCGCCCCGCCACTTCGCTCATCGGCGTCAGCAGCGGCAGCGTGCCGGCGCGGTCGCGCACTGTCTCATAGGCGATGCCGATCACCTTCGTTTCCAGCAGTTTGGCGGTCAGCTCCGGCAGCGGCGCCAGATGCAGATAGGTAAACAGCACCAGTCCTTCACGGAAGCAGGCGTACTCCCGCTCGATCGGCTCCTTGACCTTGACCACCGTCTCCGCACGGCTCCAGACGGCCCCGGCTTCAGCCACAATCTCCGCGCCGGCATGCCGGTACTCCTCGTCGGGAAAGCTGGATTGCGCCCCGGCCTGCGCCTCCACCAACACCGTATGCCCAGCCTCGGTGAGCGCCTTCACGCCCGCCGGAGTAACGCCTACGCGCGCTTCACTGTCCTTGATCTCTTTGGGAACGCCGATAATCATGGCTGTTTCTCCTTTGCTGCCAAGAATCCTACGGCACAATTCACTTCCAATGTGTGCAAAGTTCGTGGTAAAACGGTCCCATGGGAACGAAACGTGAGTCAAAAGCCCTCCCGATGCAAGAATCAGCCGCAGAGGGACTGGAAGGCGCGCAGGATTCCGCTCTAGCCGGCGGGAACGGCCTCGACGATCTGGACGCGGCGATTCTCCGCCACCTGGAGCGCCATGGCCGGGCGACGAATTATGAGGTGGGCGAGGCGGTCGGACTTTCGGCCTCGGCGGCCTCGCGGCGCATTCAGGCCCTGGAAGCTTCCGGCGCCATCCGCGGCTACCGCGCCCAGATCGACGACCGGCTGCTGGGCAAGCGCATGACGGTCTACATACGCGTCACGCTGGAGCGCCAGTCGGCCACGGTGCTGTCTGCCTTCGAGGCCGCGGTGCGCCGCTCGAAAAACATTGCCAGTTGCCACCTGATGGCCGGACCCTACGACTATATGCTGGTCGTCCGTGTGGCCGGAATGGACGACTACAGCCACATCCACCAGAATGAGTTGTCCCGGCTGCCGGGAGTGACCCGGCTGGAAACCAGCTTTGCGCTGCGGGATGTGCTGGAGAGCGCGCAATCGTAGCGGCTGGGCGTCGCAACGGGTTACGCCCGCGAGCGCCATATTGTCTTTGCACGGCGTAACATTACATGTTACAATTTGGCTGTGATCAGGAGTTTCCGGCATCGCGGCTTGAAGAAGTTCTTTGAAGAAGGGTCAAAGGCGGGCATTCAGCCGAAACATGAAGCTCGGCTGCGTATCCTGCTGACCACCTTGAATCTGGCGTCAACGCCGTTGGACATGAACCGGGATGGCTGGGACTGGCACGCGCTAAAGGGAAAGTTCAAAGGCCATTGGTCAGTGAGCGTCAACGGCAACTGGCGGCTGACCTTCACCTTTGAGGGCGAGGATGCGATTCTCGTGGACTATCAAGATTATCACTAATGGAGAAAAGCTAATGACAATGATGCACAATCCGGCCAGCCCAGGGGAGTTGCTGAAGGAGTTCCTCGGCGCCAGGACTGCAACCGAGCTTGCCGAGCATGTTGGCGTGGCGCGCGCCACTATCTCGCGCATCCTCAATGGCCGCACCGCCGTAACGATGGACTTGAGCATCCGGCTCGGCCAAGCTCTGGCGCTTTCGCCGGATTTCTTTTCGAAGGCGCAACTCCAGTACGACTTATGGATTGAATCGCAAAAGAAACGTCCGAAGATCAGACCACTGGCCGCCTGACCACCTGCGGTAGGGAGTGCCGTCCAGGCAGACTGCCCCAGCACCCAAATCGAACCGGAGCGGCTCCCCATCTTTGCGCCAGAAAATAGGCGCAAGGATGGGGAGTCCCGGCGTAAGATGATTGTAGAAATTTGTCGAATTCTTTAGTCGTAAAATGGAAGGCTATCAATGAATCGATTGTCTGCTGCGACTGTAACATTCTCCTTATTAATCGTTAGCGGGGTTCTCTGTGCACAAAATCACCGAGAAAAATGCACAGAAAAGATTTATATCGGAATTCTCGAAGATGCTCGCGAAGAAATGGTCAACTGGAAACCGGGAGTTGCAAAACAAAGACTGATCAGGCCGGCATTTGAAAAAGACTGCAAAGGATGGCATGACATCACTGCCAATTCGCTTCCATCTGATATGACCTGGACTGTTGCCTTTGACGGAAGAAATATAGGCAAAGTGAGCGGACAAGCGGTCCCCATTGATGAGAATGCAATGGATCAGGATCGTACAAATCCAACCGAGGATCGGAGTATTGGATACCTCACTTTCGTTCAGACAATTGTGAGCCCCGTCGCTGCCATTCCATCCATAGGATCGACCTCCGAATTGTATGGTCCGATGGGAATTGGCCCCACAAAAGGCAGAAGGCCTCTTGTCGTGGTTTCCGCGCCTAACGTGAGTGATCCAGAAGGTTGGAAGCATATTCCAAAGCCGCCGGATGAGATTGCGGCGCTTGTTCGTTTAGCATTTCGCAGCGAATTTCCGCATATTTGTCGCTGCAAGGAAGAAGAAATCGTGCAGCGCGACTGGAAGGTTCCAGATTCAAAACTCACTTTTCCAGCTATTTATGTTTCTAACAAGAATTCATTTTTAGTCGAGACCAATTTGGATGCGGGAGATTGTGGATATGTTGATGACCCAAACGATCCACTCTCCGAACCTTGGTTTTTTGTGTCGGCAGATGGTAATGTTCGCGGAATCGGCTCCTTTATGTCTCTCCTTGATGCCGGTGATTACGACAACGACGGGAGATCAGAAGTTATTTTCATGGTAAATGAACCGGAAGATACAGATGGTTTTGTCCTATATGATGCGAACTTGCATAAGAAGGGAAGTTTACTGTGGAGCTATCACTAAGCCGCAGGCGGCCCAGGCCATGAGCCAAGATGTTTTACTGGCTCATGGTGAGTGGCGCATCCTTCCCGCGTCTTTTCCACCCCAACGCCCAAAATTCGTGCGTCGGGGCCCCGGTTTGTGGGAGGGGTGGGAGACCACGAACTTCAACCCGCCTGCCGAAGGCTTTTGGCCGCACCGCAGGTGGTTGCACATAATTAAACTCGAAGAGCGCAGTATGTCTTTAGGTGAAATCAATTGCAGATGGCTGGAAAGATCCAAAATCAGACCAAGTATGCCCCCCCCGGGGGTGCGTTCTCCATTTCTTCGCCTTTTGCGAGACTGCGAAGACAGATGAATTACTTTTCCATTCACGTGATTGCCGACCCTTTCTTGGCCGAAAAATACACGTTCGTCAGAGACGGTTTATAGTTTTCAAAGAAACCAATATTGAATCCAGCCCGGCGTTAGGTTGCGGAATTGCTAGGAACCGGGAAGAGGGAAAGCAGAATGGCGGACGAGCGGAAGAGAAATCCTTACGAGGAGATTCAGGCGGAGTTGCCGCAGCCCAGCGGCTACAGGGTCATTGAACCGGCCCAGGAACTGTCCAACGGCCTGCCCGCGGAGCCGGAGCCGATCATCTTTCCAGCCGAGCCTCCGGTCGAGGAAGCCAAGCCCGTGAAGGCGCCGGTCCCCCTGCCTTTCTTGAACGAGGCGTGGAAGGAGCGGCTGCGGAAGTTTGCTGAGAATCCCGTGCGGGTCTATGCCGCGGCGGGGATTGGCCTGGGAATTGTCTTTGGCATTCTCATCGTTGCCCTTGTGTGGCATTCGGAGAGTGCGGAGGGCCGCTACGATCTGGGCGTGGCCCACGCCAGCGCGGCAGGATTGAAGGGGCATCTTTATGTGGAATGGGACAAAAAGGTCAAGTATCGCCTGACGATTGAACCGGAAGAAGGCGACCGGCAGGCAGGCTTCGCTCTGGCGGTGGCCAGTTCGCCGCAGCCTCTTTCGGTCAGCATTCACTTGCAGGACTCTCAGGGCTTTGTCCTATGCGGCAGGGACGTTCTGTTGAAGTTCGATGCGCGGAAGGCGGAGGCATTGATGGCTCCTCCGCCAGAGGCTTCAACGGCGCAGACCGGCGCAGCCAGCCCTGTCGCGGAACAGCCGGCGCAGACGATGGATTTTACCAAGCAGGATGCGCAGGAGGCAGCGCGGGAGAAGGGCCAGGATCTCTTTCAAAATCAGACCGGGGCGGATGGGATGATTTCAGCCATCGCCGCGCAAGGGGAGATCCCCTGTTCTAAAAGCGCCTATTTAAAAGCGATGCTATGGAGCTTTACACCGGATTTTCCGTCGCTGGCCGAGCAGGATGCCCTGCTGAAGCGCCAGCAGGATCTGCTTTATCCGCCGCCGCCGCCACCGCCACCGCCCGCCCACAAGAAAAAATCCACGCTCAAAACCCTGCCCTACACCATCGAAGGCGACGACGCGATCGTGGAGTTTGACCCCTCTTTCGGCGTGATCGAGACGCGCGGAAGAAAGCTCTTCCTCATCGACAAAGCCACCGCGGCCGCCGCCAACTCCGCCTGGCAGGATTTTCCCGTGAGCATTCATTACCACTGCGACGCGCTGTCCGACTGCACGCTGTTGCATTCCGGCCTGGGCGCACTGCACGTTAAGTTGAGAAGATTTTGACCCAGACCATTTTGAGGGTTGGGGCGGCGTGAAATGCGCGTGCGGTTTGAATCACTGGCAACGCAGGGGTGTGTTTTTGTCGGTTCGATATTGAGATCGATGCGGCGGGCCGCTGGCATCTCATCCGGCAGATTCAACATACGTGCAACGGAACTGTTCCTCGGCCAACGATACCACGCGCGCGGTGCGAACGAGTTCCGCAGTGCGGTCGAATCTGATACGGGCGCAGGTGGCGGTGACCGTTCTGATCGACAGCGAAGGCAATGTGCAAGCTCAATTTCAAGGTGAAACCGGCTTGCAATTGACCGAAGAAAGGTTCAGGCCTCTGCTTCGCTCTAAAACTCTTCGTCCGATTCCACGGCGGGCAGGATGTCGTTGTCCCGTGCCATCCATACGTAGAGAGTGGGCAGCAAGAAGACGCCAATAATCAGGTTTGCCAACAGTCCGCCAACGATGACAATGGCAAACGGCCGTTGCGAGTCAGAACCAATTGCGTGGCTCAGCGCGGCGGGAAGCAGGCCAAGCGTAGCTACCAGCATGGTCATCATGATGGGCCGCAGGCGCAGCACCGCGCCCTCGACAGCGGCTTCCACGATGAGTTCATGCGATGAGAGCTCTTTGCCTATGCGGCGGGAGCGGAGCTGGTTGATGAACTCGATCATGATGACGCCCGTCTGCACCGAGACGCCGAAGAGCGCCAGAAATCCGACCGCGGACGAGACCGAAAAGTTCGTGCCGGTAATAAACAGCGCCAGCGGACCGCCGACCGAGGCCATGACGACGCAGACGAGGATAAGCATGGCCCACTTGTAGGAGCGGAACATGGTGTAAAGGATCATAAAGATGGCCAGCACAGTAATAGGCACGACGATGGCCATGCGCTTGTCGGCGCGTTTCTGGCTCTCGTACTCGCCGGCCCACTCGATATGGTAGCCGGCAGGCAACGCGACGTTGCTGTTCACCTTGTGAATGGCTTCCTCGACGGTGCTGCCCAAGTCGCGCCCGCGCACTGAATATTTAATCGCGATGTAGCGCTGGCCGCCTTCGCGGTTGATCTGCTCGGCGCCGTCGTCGGTAGAAATTCTGGTCAACTGCGCCAGCGAGACGCGCTCGCCGGAGGGCGCGAGCAGTCGCACGTTCTGGATGGCCTCGCGGGTGTCGCGGAATTGCCGCTGGTAGCGCAGTGTTACATCGAAGCGGGCCTCGCCTTGCTGCACCTGGGTGACGGCATTGGCGCCAACAGCGGTCTGCACGGCGTCCTGTATGTCTGCGACGTTGATACCCCAGCGGGCCGCGGCGGCGCGGTCCACGGTGTAGTTGAGGTTAGGCTGACCGACGATGCGGAAGATGCCCAGATCTTCGATGCCCTTGACCGCTTCCATCTGCGCCTTAATCAGCTCGGCTTTCTTTTCCAGTGTGCGCAGGTCATCGCCGAAGAGCTTGATGGCCAACTCGCCTTTGACGCCGCTGACGGCCTCTTCCATGTTGTCGGAGATGGGCTGCGAGTAGTTCCAGAGGACGCCGGGAAACTGTGAGAGTTGCTTGTCGATGGCGGCAATCAACTGCTCCTTGTCTCTGTGGAAGACGGGCCGCCACTCTTTCTTCGGCTTGAGATCGACGAAGTACTCGGTGTTGAAGAAGCCAGCGGTATCGGTGCCGTCGTCTGGGCGTCCGGTCTGGCTGATGACCTGGGTAACTTCAGGGAACGAGGCCATCACCAGGCGCGCCTTGTTGGTGAAGTCGATGCTGGCGGTGGGGCCTTCACTGGGCGGCAGTGTGCCGCGCACCCAGATGGAGCCTTCGTCCAGGTGAGGCAAGAACTCCGAGCCGATGGGTCCGCCCAAAGTAAGATAGACCGCGACAGCAAAGAGAGCCGTGGCAATACCCAGAGTGGTGCGGCGATGCATGATGGCTCTGCGCACCGCTACGCGATAGTGATCCGTGAGCCAGATCAGGAGGGGATTATTCCACTCCTTTGCGCCCTTGCTGAAGACCATGCCAGCCAGCACCGGAGCGACGAACATGGCGAAGCCCAGCGCGCCGAGCAGCGCAAAGGTCACTGTCCAGGCCATCGGCTTGAAGAGCCGGCCCTCGACGGCCTGTAGCGTAAAAATGGGCAGGTAAGCGGTAATGATGATGCCGCGGGCAAAGAAGACGGGCCGCTGCACTTCGTGAGCCGCGTTGCGAATCTTCTGCGCCGGAGTGTAGGAATCTTCAGCGCGCGCGAGATGGCGGACGATGTTTTCAATCATCACCACCGAGCCATCGACCAGCATTCCGAAGTCCAGCGCGCCCAGCGAGAGCAGGTTGGCGGGAATGTGGCTGATGTCGAGACAGATGGACGCGAACATCAGCGCAAAGGGAATGGTGAGCGCAACGATGATTGCGCCGCGAATGTTGCCCAGAAAGAGAAAGAGAATGATGGAGACCAGAATCATTCCCGCAGTGAGGTTATGCTCGACGGTATCCACCGTGAATTTGACCAGGTCGGAACGGTCGAGAAAGGGAACAATCTTCACGCCCTTGGGCAGAATTCCAGGGTGGTTCTTGTCTCCGTTCAGCTTGTCTACTTCGTTGTGAATGCCCACGAGCACGGGGTCGGAGTCGTCGCCCTTCTGCAAGAGCACAATCCCTTCAACCGTGTCGGGATTATCGACGATCTGGCCGTCGACTCGATGAATGGCTTTACCGATCTGGCCGAGGCGAATCTTAGGGCCTTGCGCGACGGTTGCAATGTCTTTGATCTTGATCGCCGAGCCATTCGCGGTCTTGACGACGGTGTTTTCGATGTCCTGAACGCTGGTGAAGAGGCCTGCGGATTGCACGTTGATCTGCTGTGCGCCCTGCTCGATGAAGCTCCCGCCGCCGTTGGTATTGTTGGCGGCTATTTGCTGCTCGACCTGGCTGATGCTCAACCCATAGGAGACGAGCTTCTCCGGGTCAAGTTTGATCTGATACTCTTTGGTCGGTCCGCCGAAGCTGGATACATCGACGACGCCGGTAACGCTCTTGAAGGATTTTTCCAGCGTCCAGTCTTCGAGTGATTTCTTCTCCATCACGTCGAAGGCTGGATTGGTGCTCTCCAGCGTATACCAGAAGATTTGTCCGACAGGACTCCAGTCGGTGCCCATCTGAGGCGTGAGGCCGGCGGGCAGATTGACCATGCTGAGCCGCTCAAGCACGTGCTCGCGGTTGACGTCGCTGGTGGAGTCGTCGTCGAAGATGAGCATCAGACTCGACAAGCCGGCCAGCGTGGTGGAGCGCAGATGCGTGAGATGGGGAATGCCGGCCATCTGGATTTCGACTGGTACGGTGACCTGGCGCTCGATCTCCTCGGCGCTGCGGCCCGGCCACTGGGTAATGATCTGCACGTAGTTGTTGGCGACGTCGGGATAGGCTTCGATGGGCAGATTGCGGAAGCTGATAATGCCCCACGCCGTGAGCACGATCATGCCGCCGAGGACCAGCCAGCGGCTCTTGAGAGCGAAATCGACGAGTGCGCGGATCATCTACTGGTTCCCTGCGGTTTCAAGTAACAGTGCGTTGGCAACGACCTGTTGCCCCGGCTGAATGCCGGAGAGAATCTCCTGCCGTTTGTCGTCGATCATGCGTCCGGCATGAATTTCTGTGCGCTTAAACTGATTTTCGCCCGCGGGCAGAAAGACCCAGTCGCGATCGTGCAGATGCAATACAGCGTCAGCCGGAACCACGGCGTGCGTCTCTTTTATGTGGCTGGTGAATGTGGCCGTGCCGAACATCCCCAGCTTGAGAAAGCCGGGATTCGCCACCTCGATGCGCACTTTGGCGGTGCGCAAGCTGGGATCAAGAACGGGACCGATGTCGCTGATGTGGCCAGTGAGCGGGCGGTCCGGGTAGGCATTCAGCTTGATGCGCGCCTCCTGGCCGAGTTGCAGGCGTGGAATGTCGTTCTCATACACATCGCAGACGATCCACACGACGGAGAGGTCGGCGATGGTAAAGGCCGTGGCCGAGCCGGAGAGGCTTACACCCGCGGCGGCTGAGTTGGTCACGTTCTGCGCCACGATGACGCCGCTGATGGGCGCATACACATTCACGATGCTGCTGGGATGATTCTTGTCCACGCCCAGCGTCATTAGTTGCTCTTCGGCTGCGTTCAGGTCTGCCTTGGCGTCCTTTTCCGTATCCTCGGCCTGCTCCAGCATGGCCTGGGAGATGGCGCCGTGCTTGAAGAGATCATCGGCGCGCATATATGCCATATCGGCCATGTGCTCATCGTTCGACGCCTTCAGATAAGTGTTGAAGGCGCTGGTAATGTCCGGGCTTTGCACCTTCAACAGAAGTTGGCCCTTCTTCACGTTGTCGTCGAGCCGAGCTTTGATCTCCACCACGCGGCCATTGGCCAGAGAGATGACCGGAATCTCGCGGGAGACGTCGGGCAAGACGCTGCCGGTAGCTGTCAGCTCGGAGGCGGAGTCGATCTGGCCAGCAGCCGTGAGCGGAAATTTCGCCACTTCTTTTTCGTCGATGGTGATCAGATTCATGTCGGCTACCTGAATCACCTTAGCCGGCGGCGGCGCGCCGTCGCCCTCATCCTTGGACTTGCAGCCGGAGAGAGCGAGGCCGAAAACAGCGACCAGAGCAAGGGGCAGCGCAACTCCATGGGAATAATTCATGCGGAAACTCGAATTCATTGGATCACCTCGCGTCCCACGGCAAGATTCAGTTGTCCGGCCGCGGTCAGATACGATCCGATCAGTTGCAGATAGGCCAGTTCGACGGCCCGGTAGTCGCTCTGCGCGTTGAGAAAATCCATCAACGATGCGCCGCCGTGCTCATAGGCATAGGTCACTGTGTCGCGTACGCGCAGGGCCTGTGCCTTGTATTGCGCCTTGTAGGGCCGGAGCAGCGCGATGTTGCTTTCCACTTGCGCATAGGCTGAATCTACGTCGCTGAAGACTTCGGCGCGCGTAGCGTCGGTCAACTGCTGATTGCGGGCAATATCGATCTGGGTGCGCTGCTTCTCGCCCTGGTTCTTGTCGAAGATGCGCAGCGGAATGTTGACGCTAGCGCCCAGGGTGTCTTTGCCGTAGGGATTGTTGAAGGCGGGGTTGTAGGAGTACCAGACGCTCCAGGTAGGATCGGCAGAACCGTTGGCAATGGCCAGTTTGTGGTTGGTCTGCGCCTGCTGGATGGATTCGAGCGCGGCGCGCAGGTCAGGGCGCTGGTCGAGGGCAATTTGGCGGAAATCTTCAAGCGGCTTCAAATCGTCCGCGAAGTCGAAAGGACCAGTTACATCGAAGTTTTGCACTGGCGTGCGGTCGTCCAGCAGTTGCTGAAGCTGAATCTTGGCGGTGCGCAAATTGACGAGGGCGGTCTGAATCTCCACTTCGTATTGGACGCGCAACAGCTCGATGCGGTCCAGATCGATTTGCGCGATGTCGCCCGCATGGAAGCGGTCGCGGCTGATTTGGATGATGTTGTCGTAGTAGGCCAGATCGGCTTTGGCTAACTTTAGCACCGCTTTGGCTTGCAGGGTATCGACGAAGGCCGCGCGCAGATCAAAGAGCAGATTGCGCTCCAGATCTTCATGCTGCGATCCGGCGATCTGCGCCCCCTCTTTGGCGCTCTGCAATCGCAATTCACGTTTGCGTTCGCGTTCATGCAGGTAGTTGATGCTGGGAACAAGCTGCGTGCCGGTCAAGGGCAGCCAGTGGGTTCCTTGCCCCGGAGCGCTGTGCGGCGCGATCTGCAATCCATCGCTCGATAGGCCAATCGTGGGATTGGGACGCAGATATGCCGTAATCTCGGCGGCCTTCATCTCGTCCACGCCTAAAGCGTCAGCCTTGAGCGCGGGATTGGCGGCTTCAAACTTCGCCTTTGCTTCGCTCCACGTCAGGCTTTCCTGGGCGGCAACGGGCAAACTGGAAGCCAGCAATAGCGCCACCATGCCAGAACCGAGGACAGTTCTCGGCATATATTTCAGCGTTTGCATTTATTCTTTCGACTCCGTTCACGAATGGCTGGCCTGCTTCGTATCTTCACAATTCACGGAATAAGCAATCAGACGGCAGACTTCTTCAGAATAGAGTTCGGAGCAGAGGAGGATTCTCTATCTTTGTGCCCGCAGCAACTCCCTATCGTCTTTAGCGAGGCTATCTTTCGGCCATTTACCATTTACTTTTATAATACGCCCAAAAACTCAACTTGACTATTAAAGAATGGCGAACGTTCGTGGTAACTATAACGAAGTGAGTCACGCTGTTCCAGTTGTTGCATCGCAGGTGATTAAGTACGGAGTTTTGTTTCAGGGAAATCGACAAACTGTTCTGCTCCGCGCAGATCTTTTGATGGTGATTATGACGATCCTGGACAGGTGGGTCGTTGGGCAGGTTCTGCTCGGTTTCCTCTCCCTGGTTTCCATGCTGATGGTGGGCAGCGTCCAGGGCCGCCGCCAGTTTTGCTCTATCGCGGCTCTGTGCACTCCTGGCGGAAATCTTCAACGATTTGGTATGGAATCCAAAGACCAGCATTTCTCGTGACGTGCTCTGTGTTGCCGCCTCTGCGGGAGCAGTTTGTTTGTTCGCGAAGTGACACGATCATGGTCGAGGATCTGCGTATGCTATTCCGTGAGTTTGCCGGGCGCAAGAGTCAGCCTGCGGCCATGATCTTGGATAGCCGTAACCTGCAATCCACGCCGGAATCTGGTGCGCGCGCAGGCTACGACGGCGCCAAATGTCGTAAGGGATCGAAGGTACATGCGGCGGTGGATACGCTGGGCCATCTGCTTGCCCTGCATGTGACCGCAGCCGATGAGTTGGCGCTCCCAGGCAGAGAAGTTGGCCGAGGCGGTGCAGGAAATCATTGGCGAAGATATAGAACTGGCCTACGTGGACCAAGGCTATACAGGACAGAGCGCTGCACGAGGCGGCTGAAAAACACGGCGTGCAACTGGAGGCAGTCAAGCACACGGAGGCCAAACGTGGTTTCGTGTTATTGCCCCGCCGCTGGGTGGTGGAGCGAAGCTTTGCCTGGCGGCCCGCTTCCGCGGACTGGCAAGGGACTACGAACAGCTCTCCCAAACCCTCGCCGGACTTCCTACTTGGCCTTCGCAATTCTCATGCTCGCCAAATTTGACCAGACTGCTCACGCAAAGTTCATAATAGGCGCTAGCCAGCCAGATGAACCAGTTGCTGCGCTTCCTCGCGCGGACCGAGCAGCGAAACGCGCGGAATGCGGCCGCGCACCATCGCCACTTCATCGCAGCGATGCAGCCGGGGGCAGCTCTGGCAATCCTTGAAGATCTTGTCTGGCAGTTCAGCCTTGTCTTCCACGGTACGGAAGCCGTAGCGGAAGAAGAAATCAGGAATGCGCGTAAACAGGCAAACCGATTGAATGCCGTGTTCCTCGGCCTCCTCAATCAGCGCCGCCAGGATGCGGCTGCCTGCGCCTTTGCTTTTGGCCTCGGGCCTCACCACAATCGAGCGCACTTCGCACAGATGCGGTCCGTAGAAGTGCAGCGCGCCGCAACCGAGAAAGACGCCTCCGTCGGATTCAGCAACGGTGAAATCGCGAATGTTTTCGCATATCTCCGCAAAGGCGCGCTTCAGCAGAGTGCCGTCACCAGAGAGCGAATTCACCAGGTCGTAAACCCTTGAGGCGTCCTTGAGCAGCGCCTTACGCACCAGCATGAGCGGCCTCCTGCTTATTAAGACGTTCGCTCATTTCCGCAAGATGCTTACGCATTGAAGTCAGATCCTTACGCACCCGCGCGCGCGCCGTCCCGCCGATCACATCGTGGCAATCGAGCGTAGCCTCCAGCGTAATTGCTGCAAAGAAATCCTCGGCGAACTCTTCGCCGAACTGCTGCAACTCGCCGAGCGAGAGCGCATTGAGTTCCACGCCCTTTTCAATTGCATAGCGCACAGCATTGCCGATCTTCTCGTGCGCTGTCCTGAAGGGAACGCCCTTATGCACCAGGTAAGTAGCCGCAGCCATCGCATTCAAGTAGCCCGACTGCGCCGCCTCCTTCATTCGCTCGCGATTGAATTGCAACGCCGCAGTAAAGCGCGCCACAATCGTAAGCATCTGCGGCACAAACTCCACGGCGAAGGCTGGCTCCTGCGTCTCCTGCATATCTTTATTGTAGGACAAAGGCAGTCCCTTGAGCAGCAGCGTGACCGCCTCCGCCGCGCCATGAATGCGGCCAACCTTGGCGCGAATCAGCTCCGTCAAATCAGGATTTTTCTTCTGCGGCATGGCGCTGGAGCCGGTGGAAAAGGCCTCCGGCAGCGTAACAAAATTGAATTCCGCCGTCGCAAAAAGCGTAATCTCTTCCGCGAAGCGGCTCAAATGCAAGCCAACAAACGTCAACGCCTGCAAGTATTCCAAAATAAAATCGCGATCGCTCGTCGCATCCATCGAATTCGCTGTCGGCGCTGTGAAATTCAGTTCGCGCGCGGCAATCGTGCGGTCCAGAGCAAGCGTCGCGCCGGCCACCGCGCCCGATCCCAGCGGACAGTAGTTGAGCCGCGCCTTGCAATCCATCAGCCGCGCCATATCGCGAAAAAGCATCTCAACGTATGCCAGCAGCCAATGCGCCACCAGCACCGGCTCCGCGCGCTGCAAATGCGTATAGCTCGGCATCACCGCTTCGTCCATCTCGTGAGCCTTCTCAACCAGCGCTTTGACCCATGCAATCAGCGCATCCAGCGTGAGAGTAATCTGCGCGCGCACATAGAGGCGCAGGTTCGTCGCGATCTGCTCATTGCGGCTGCGCCCGGTGTGCAGCTTCAGCCCCAGCGAACCAATGCGCTCGGCCAGTTTCAACTCGACAAAATGATGAATATCTTCTGCCGTTGCGTGATCGCGCACCTGCGCCTTGCCCGCGTCCGACGCGTGCTCTGCGGCAATCGCATCCAAAGCTTCACGCAGCTTGGCCGTCTCATCCACAGTGAGAATCTTCGCGGCGCAGAGAGCCGAAGCGTGCGCCTTGCTGGCGGCTACTTCTTGCGCAAGCAGCCGCCAATCAAAGACAATCGAGCGCTGCCACGCTTCAAACTCTGCGTCCAGCGGCTCGCGAAAGCGGCCGGACCACATCTTTACGGATTGTTGTTCGTTGCTCATTATCTGTCTTCAGTCTTTTCTTCCTGCTTCATCTGATTCGGAGGAAGGATCATCTTCTTGTTGGCAATCGCAGCTAATCAGTTGATCGTGGCATCGTGGACACTCTTCCCAGTCGCAGCCCACATGATGGTAATGGCCGGGCAGTGCGTCGCAATCGTGGCACCGATGCCCTTCGGGTTCGGGCGGATTTCTGGTTTCACTTCCATATTGAATTGGATCCATCTCACCGTCGATGGTCTTGATCGGCAGCTTCACACAACCATCAGCAGTGTGCATTTCCTGTTCGCAGTACTTACAGATGGCCATCGCTATTCCTTCTCCGTTGCGCTGTTCAACTTAGGCATTTCGCTTCCCTTGCTAAGCGTGAGCAATCCGGACGCCGCATACGTAAGCAGCTTGTCGCGTGTGTCGGTGATGTCCAGATTGCGCATGGTGAGCTGTCCGATGCGGTCGCGCGGGCTGAAGGTCGATTCGGTCTTCTCCATGCTGAGCCGCTCTGGATGAAAAGTGAGGTTCGGCGACTCGGTGTTGAGGATCGAGTAGTCGTTGCCGCGCCGCAGTTCCAGCGTGACTTCGCCGGTGATGGGCTTGGCGACCCACCGCTGCGCGGCCTCGCGCAGCATGATAGCCTGCGAATCAAACCAGCGGCCCTGATAAAGCAGGCGGCCAAGCTTGCGCCCATGGTCGCGATACTGCTCGATGGTGTCCTCGTTGTGAATGCCTGTGACGAGCCGCTCGTAAGCGATGTAGAGCAGCGCAAGCCCCGGCGCTTCGTAGATGCCGCGCGATTTGGCTTCGATGATGCGATTCTCAATTTGATCACTCATGCCGAGGCCGTGCCGTCCGCCGATGCGATTGGCTTCGAGCAGAAGTTCGACGGGGTCAGTGAACTCTCGGCCATTCAGCGCGACAGGAAAGCCCTCTGCAAAGCGGACAGTAATCTCTTCGCGCGGCACGTCTACATCGTCGCGCCAGGAGGCTACGCCCATGATCGGAACGACGATCTTGATGGACGAGGAGAGATACTCCAGATCCTTTGCTTCGTGCGTTGCGCCCAGAATGTTGGAGTCGGTGGAGTAGGCCTTCTCGGCGGACATCTTGTAGCCGAAGCCGTGCCGCTGCATATACGCGGACATCTCGGCGCGGCCGCCCAGTTCGTCGATAAACGCCGCGTCAAGCCAGGGCTTGTAGACCTGAAGGCTTGGATTGACGAGCAGGCCATAGCGATAAAAGCGCTCGATGTCGTTGCCTTTGTAAGTCGAGCCGTCGCCCCAGATGTTGACCTCGTCTTCTTTCATCGCGGCGACGAGCATGGTGCCTGTGACGGCGCGGCCAATCGGCGTGGTGTTGAAGTAAGGCACGCCAGCCGTTGTGATGTGGAAGGCGCCGGCCTGCAACGCGGCAATGCCTTCGCGCACCAGCGGGCCACGGCAGTCGATGAGACGAGCCTTTTCCGCGCCATACTCAAGAGCCTTGCGCGGAATCTCGTCGTAGTCGCTTTCGTCGGGCTGGCCCAGGTTGGCCGTGTAGGCGTAGGGGATCGCGCCCTTCTGCTTCATCCAATGCAGAGCGGCGGAGGTGTCAAGCCCGCCGGAAAAAGCAATGCCAACCTTCTGGCCAACGGGCAGCGATTCGAGGATTACGGACATTTTTGGAACCTCTGATCAAATCATTGTTTTGAAAGGGCACGACTTCAGTCGTGCCGGAAAAATCTAGAATCAACGGACTTAAAACGCAATTTTGTTATGATCGACCGTAGGATGGTAGCCGCAAAATCGAAAGGCTAAAGACACTGCAAAGCATGGCTGAGAAGCGGATGCACTTCATGCCATAAAGCTAAAAGGGCCTTCGTCGTACTCACGGCTTTACCCACCCCATCAAGTACTGCCTTGATCATTCCATGTTGACGGGTTCCCTCTGGTAAGACCGTCTGTGCTGATAGAAAGGAGAGCTGTTCTAAGACCTCCTCCTTTCCTTTGGCTTGTAGTTCTGTACTTTGCAAAACAGCTTCAGTGAGATTCTTCAGTGCCGCGGCTAGGGTGGGATCACCGCTATTATTCAAGTTCCCGATGGCAACGTCGATGGTTTTAACGTTTCCAGTATTGATCGCACCTACCACACTTCCATGTACGTTGATATTGTGAAAAGTCATTGATCCTCCGTGCTTCACGATTGGAGCCAAGGGAGGCAGTTCATAGCGTGGACCTTGGCTTCTCACTCCAAAAGACCCCATGAAGTCATCCATCTCGCCTTGCAAATAGTTGAGGTGTGCCATCTGATGTCGTAGATTTTGAATTCGTATTCTCTCGAAACGGTCATAACATTCTAAACACAAATTCGCTCCACTTACTGAGCAAATGGCCTGCTTGCCGCACTGGCTACATATTGGAATTATGGGTGCTTTGTTATTCATTTTCACCTTTCCGGGTGCTCCAGCACTCAAAATTCTACTCCTAAGAATTCGATGTATTCGACAAGCCACCGAGCAACAGGAGTAGCAGCGCCTTCTGCGCGTGCATGCGATTCTCTGCCTGATCGAAGACAATCGACTGCGGGCTGTCGAGGACGGCGTCGGTGACTTCGGCGTTGCGGCGCGCGGGCAGGCAGTGCATGAAGACCGCATTCGGCCTTGCCTTCTGCATCAGCGCTTCGTTCACCTGGAAGGGACGGAAGATGGGCGCTCGTTTCGTAGACTCGTGCTCCATTCCCATGCTGACGCAGACATCGGTGTAGACCGCATCGGCTTCTTCCACGGCGGCCTGCGGATCTTGCAGCAGGCGCACCTCGCAGCCGTTGGCCTGCGCAATGTCACGCGCCAGCGTGACGATTTCGATGTCCGGCGAGTAGCCCCTCGGCGTGGCCACGGTAACATTCGCGCCCAGTTGCGCGCCGGTCAGCATCAGCGAGTGGCAGACGTTATTGCCATCGCCGACGTACGTGAAGTTGATCCCCTCCACGCGGCCGAAGTGTTCATTGATCGTCATGAAATCGGCCAGCGCCTGGCAGGGATGCTCGAAGTCGCTGAGCGCGTTGATCACCGGCACGCGCGCGTTAGCGGCCATCTCAGTGATGGTGTCGTGCGCGTAGGTGCGCAGCACAATCACATCCACCCAGCGCTCCACATTCTTCGCTACGTCGGCAATCGATTCGCGCTCGCCTAAAGGTGAATTTGTCTGATCGAAAAAGATCGCGTTGCCGCCCATGGTGTTGATGCCGGCCTCGAAGCTGAGGCGTGTGCGCAAGCTGGCCTTCTCAAACATCAGCACCATTTGTTTCGCGTCGAGCGCGCGGCGATACTTCTGCGGATTGCGCTTCACGTCGTGGCCGAGCTTGAGAATGGCGCGCACTTCGGCGCTGGAAAGATCAGCGATGGAACACATATCCTCGCCATTCAAGCGCTGGGCGGCGGCAAGAACATCGGGGTCCGTCGCAACGGAAACAGCGGGTGTTTCTAGAAGAGTGTTGCTAGCCATGGATTTGTCCTCCTCGGAACGGGGCGGGTTGAGGTTCTTCGTTTCCCACCCATTCCTTTATCAAGACCGCAGATCCTTCGACTGCGCTCAGGACGGAATGGATGGGGCACGGAGTGTGATCCGGCGGCCTAAATTCAGTGCGCAGCTACCAATGTCTTCTCCACGGCTTGTGCTTCCGCAAACGCGGTGAAGACCTTGTCCAGCGCGGCGATGGTCGTGTCCACATGAGCACGCTCGAATATGTACGGCGGCAGGAAGCGCAGCGTCGTATCGCTGGTGCAGTTGATGACCACGCGATGCTTGAGCATCTCCGTGACCGCGTGCTTGCCCAGTTCCGCAGAGTTGAGATCGGCAGCGATCATCAGGCCTTTGCCGCGCACCTCGATGATGCACGGATGGCGCTCGGCCAACTTGCGCAATTCAGCTTGGAAGTACTCGCCGAGTTCGTTGATGTGATCGAGAAGATTTTCTTTTTCGATGGTGTCGATGACCGCCATGGCAACCGCGCAGGCCAGCGGCCCGCCGCCAAATGTGGTGCCGTGCATTCCGGCATGGAAGGCGCGCGCCACTTCGTTTGTACAGACGGTCGCGCTCATGGGAATGCCGCCGGCGAGAGGCTTGGCTAGTGTCGTGATGTCCGGCTTGATGTCGAAGTGCTGATAAGCGCACCACTTTCCAGTGCGTCCCAAACCGGCCTGAATCTCATCGAGGATCAGCAATGCGCCGGTGGAATCAGCCAGCCGACGTGCCTCTGCAAAGAACTCCGGTGAGAGCGGACGCACGCCGCCTTCGCCTTGAATCGCCTCGACAAGAATGCCGCAGACTTCGCTGGAAAATTTGGCGCGCAGATCTTCAATGTCATTGAACTTTACAAACTCGAAGCCGGGAACGACAGGCTCGAAGGGCGCACGATATTTCTCTTTGTAGGTCGCGGAAATTGCACCAAAGGTGCGTCCATGGAAACTCTGTTCAAGCGCCAGAAACTTGGTGCCGATCTGCTTGCCTTCTTCGCGCAACAGGCCTGCATGGGCGCGCGCCAGCTTCAACGCGCACTCGACGGCCTCGCAGCCCGAGTTGCCAAAATAAACGCGATCCAGGCCGGTGATGCGCGTAACGCGCTCGGCCAATCCGGCCATCTTGTCGTTGAAATAATAGTTCGACGCATTGATCAGCGTGCAGCTCTGCTTGGCGATGGCTTCCTGAATCACCTTGCTGCTGTAGCCCAAAGCATTGACGCCGATGCCGCTCAGCAGATCGAGATAGCGATTGCCATGCTCATCGATCAGATGGACATCTTCGCCCGCGACAAACAAAACAGGAAAGCGATCGTACGTGTGGATGAGCAACCGCGATTCAGCGGCTTGAATCTCTTCGAGCTTCGTCATTTCTTTCTCCTTAGGCCACCATTACTTCAGTGCCGTATGCTACGCGGGAACTGCACAGATCGGGCAACGAACCGGCCGCTTCCGCAGGTAAAATTCTTACGCGTTTCACGCCATTCAAGAGAGCCTCGCGGCATGCGCCCAGCTTGGGCAGCATGCCTCCGGAGATCACGGCGTTCTTGGCCATCTCCGCAATTTGATCGATGGCGAGCCATCGGAGCACCGCACCCGCCGCGCCCTTCACTCCAGGCACATCGGTAAGAAAGACCAGCGCATCGGCCTTGCACGCCATGGCGCAAGCTGCGGCCATCTCGTCGGCGTTGATGTTGTAGTATTCGCCGTCGAAGCCAAGAGCCATCGAGCAGAAAACAGGCACGCAGTTGGTTTGCCAGATGGCTTCAATCAGCCGTGCATCGCTCGATGCAATTTCGCCCACGAAGCCGAGATCCGGCTCAGTACGCTTCTTGCGCGCGCGAAAGCTCAAACCATCGCCGCCAGAGAGGCCCACCGCGGGCTGGCCAATCGCCCCCAGCGCGGCCACGAGCGTCTTGTTTACCTTGCCGGCAAAGACCATCAACGCCGCGTCGCGCGTCTCGGCATCGGTGACGCGCAGTCCGTTGATGAACTCGCTCTGCTTGCCCAGCGCCTTCAGCGTGCGCGTCAATTGCACGCCGCCGCCATGCACCACGGCCACTTGATGGCCATCGCGAACCAACTCGGCAATTGCACGCACGCAACCATCAAGCAGCGATGGCGTTTCCAAACCGGCTCCGCCCAATTTGACGACGTACTTCATTCCAGCCCCTCTGCTTCGCCCCAGCCAAGCATCACGTTCAAATTCTGCACTGCCTGACCGGCCGCGCCCTTCAGCAGATTGTCCAGGCAACTGACAATCACCGCGCGCTTTCCGCTCGCGTCAAGCTGGAAGCCGATGTCCGCATAGTTGGTGCGCACCGAGTATTGAATCTGCGGCAGCGCTTTATCGTAAAGCCGGACCAAAGGACTGCCCGCAAAGAATTCGCGATAGAGCCTATTGATGCTCGCCCTGCTCTGCTCTGCGCGAAAGTGCACGTAGATCGTGGAGAGAATTCCGCGCGGAATCGGCAGCAGATGCGGAGAAAAAACAATCTCGCTCGCGTCCAGGCCAATCTGCTCCAGCAGCTCGCCGGTGTGGCGATGGGTGAAGGTTCCATACGCGGAGAGATTGTCAGCGGCGGAGATGAAGTGCGTCTTCGCCGTGGGCGCCTTGCCCGCGCCGCTCACGCCGCTCTTCGAGTCGGCCACGATGCCGCGCTCCAGATCCAGCAGATCCGCGGCCACCAGCGGCTTCAGCGCCAGAATCACCGAGGTCGCATAGCAGCCGGGATTCGCAATCAGCTTCGCGCCGGCAATCCGCTTACGATGCAGCTCCGGCAAGCCGTAAACAGCCTGCTCTTGCGTATCTTCGGCAAGCTGCGCATCGCTATCTTCAAAGGCGTAGACCGCACGATTGGCCGCTTCCACCAGCCGCCAAGCGCCGCTCAGATCAATCACCCGCACGCCGCGCTTGATCGCCTCCGGAACCCATTCCCGCGACTGCTCATGCGGCGTGGCAAGAAAGAGCACATCAGTGTCCAGATCGCTCAGCAGTTCCCATGAAAATGGCTGCTGCCGCAACGCTCCGTGGCCCGTGCTGTCCGCCAGCTCGGGATGAATCTCGGCCAGAGGAATGCCACCGCGCGACGCGTCAGCCGCGTCCACTCGCCCCAGAAAGACCGGGGGCTTGCCCTTCAGCCGGGGATGCCGCAGCAACAGCCGCGCCAGCTCCGCGCCAGCATATCCTGTTACTCCCACTACCGCCGTTTGCACTGTTTCACTCATGATTCCAGCAAGCTCCTTATCCGGGCTTCCACTTCGCTTGCGCGGCGGCTGTCGGGGCAGATCACCAGCACCGTGTCGTCGCCCCCCAGCGTGCCCACAACCTCGGGCCAGCCTTCATAATCCAGCGCCGCGGCCACCGGCTGCGCCCCGCCCATCACCGTGCCGATAACCACCTGGTTCATCGCCTGCTTGACGCGCATCCCAAAGCTCTCAATCATCTCCGCGACCGAGGGCGGGCTGTTGTCTTCTGCCGCCGCGCCCGCGCCATTGCCGCCAGATAAAGTGTACCCGCTCGGACCCTTGGAAAGTTTCAGCTCGTGAATGTCGCGCGAGAGCGTGGCCTGGGTCACGGCAAAGCCTCGTCGTCGCAGCTTGCGGCGCAGTTCGTCCTGGTTGAGCCACCTGAGACTGGCTCACCAGTTCGCGAATCGCATTGTGTCTTTGATCCTTCATTTTCGAATGCGTCTGTTTGCCAAGCAATTTGAAACGGCCCTCGTTTGAGCAGCCCATATGAATAAATATACAACAAAACAGAATAAGTATGCAATAAATCTGGTTTTGCTGGTGTTTCGAATCGCATGAAATTAATTTTCAAGCATTTTTGCGAACGCTTGCGTCTAATGAACAATGAGTGCAGCTCAGGCAGTATTCTCAGCTTGAATGGAGAGAACGATGAAAGTGTTTTCGTGTGTGCGTGGGGCCGCGCGGCTGGGACGGCTTCTTGTGGTTTCCTTCTGTGCAACTCTTCTTGGATCGCTCTCAGCCGCGGCGCTGCCCGAACCCGGAACGCTTGCCCCGCCGTTGCAATTCACACAACTGCTGCAAGCGCCGCCGGGAACAAAAACTGACTGGGAATCGCTGCGAGGCAAGGTGGTGGTATTGGAGTTCTGGATGACGCAATGCGAACCCTGTATCGCCGAAATCCCACACTTGAGTAAACTCATCGCCGAACTCGATCCGGCCAAGTTCCAGATCATCTCCGTGGACGGTCTTGCCATGGAAGATGAACAGGTTGTGCAGAAGTTTCTGACCAAACGAAAGATGCCGGGATGGGTGGGAGTGGACACCACAGGCGGCGTCGCTGCTTCATACGGGGTAAGGGTGTATCCAACGACCATCATTGTGGATGGAAAAGGCCGAATTGTCGCTGTTACTTCTCCGCAAGAACTCACAGTTCCCAAGTTACAGGCCGTGGCGGAAGGCAAGACCGTCATGTTTCAGACGCTGCCTGATATGAGTGCGTTGGCAAAAGCAGCGGAAGGCAAGACCGTCAGGATTACGCGAATGTTGGATATGGAAGGGTTGCAAAAGTTGACATCGCCTGCGTCAGACGGCCAACCTCTCCTTGAGTTTTCCCTCACCAAGGCACCGCCAGATGCCCAGAACGGGATGTCCTTCAGCGGAGGACTGTTGAATTTCTATGGATGGAATGCGAGGGCACTTATTTCCTATGCTTACCGGATTGAGTCGGATCGGGGGGCGGGGATTCCTCAACCGAACGTGCTTGATGACAGATTTCTTTCGACAAGCGTTTTTCCCGAAGGACATTACAATCTGCACGTGGCTTGGCTGACAGGCGAGGATAACGACAAACTTATTGCCCCCTTCCTTCAGACGGCCATTACCTGCGGTTTAAAGCTTCAGGTAGAATCGAAGACCGTTGCCAAGAAAGTCTTCTTGCTGAAAGCGATTGATGCGAACCATAAACTCCTAACGCCTACCGCTTCCACAGGTGGAAGCAAGTGGGGATATGAGAATGGAAAGCTAGAGTTAGTCAATCGCTCCGTGGATGATCTAGCGAATGGGGTAGAAGGTCGGCTTGAGGTTCCCGTAATCAATGAAACCGGCATCGAGGGGAAGTTTGACGCGGAGTTGGAGTTTCCGGCAAAGGACGCAGATGCCGCCAAAGCCGCTCTCAAGACGATAGGCCTAGAACTGATTGAAGCGGAGAGGCCGATCCAGATGCTCGAAGTGAGTACGCGGGAAGGGACTAAGAAGGTAGAGGAAGCCAAACCGCAAGTACCGCCCCAAAAGTGAGGATTGCGCGGCAAAGCTGGAGGGGATTTTGCGCGGCAAGAAGATTGAGCGCGCCGAAAGCCCCTCCGCGCTGTTACACTCTCTTCATCATCGGTTGAGGAATCCCCACCCGCCGAGTCAACATAAAATGACACAGAATACGCCTCTCTCCACGATCAACGACCTCTTTCGTCGCGTCGCCGCCTCCTCCACCCCCCGCGCCATCCTCTGGCAGGATGAGTTTGACCTCTGGCAGCCCATCTCCTCGGACCAGATCTACCAGCGCGTCCGCGCGCTAGGAGAGGCCTTTCTCGCCTGGGGCGCGCAAAAAGGCGACCGCATTGCGCTGATCGCCGAAAACCGATGGGAGTGGTCGGTCACCGATTTTGCCGCGCTGGCCATCGGCGCCGTTAATGTGCCCATCTATCCCACGCTCACCGGCGAGCAAATTGCTGCGCTGGTCTCGGACGCCGGCTGCCGCATCGCCGTCGTCTCCACCCGCTCCCAATTTGACAAGCTGAACGCAGTGCGTGAGCAGACCAAGCTCGAGCGCATCCTGATGATGGACCCGGCGGCGCCCGAAGGAGCCATTGCCTTCAGCGAAGTGATCGCCGGCGCCGATGCCCGAGGCGCGGAACGCGATCCAGTCTTCGACGCGCTTGTCCGCTCGGTCGAACCCAAGGATTTGGCCACGCTGATCTATACCTCCGGCACCACCGGCGAGCCCAAGGGCGTGGCCCTCACCCACGGCAACATCGCCGCCAATCAAAATATCGCCGCACTCGATTTTGATTTCGGACCCACCGACGCCCTGATCTCCTTTCTGCCGCTCTCCCATGTCACCGCCCGCGCCCTGGATTATGTGATGTTCACCAATGGCGTGCAGGTAGCTTATTGCTCCAAGTTCGACAAGCTGCCTCAAGCCATGCGCGAAATTCGCCCCACGGTTTTTGTCGGCGTGCCGCGCGTCTTTGAGAAAATCCGCGAGGAAGTCATCCGCCGCACCTCGCTATCGCCCGTGAAGAAGCGCCTGCTTGCTTGGGCGCTGGGCGTAGGCGCGGCCCATCGCGAGACGGTCTACCAGGGCCGTCAGCCCTCTTCGCCGGTCTGGAAGCTGGCCAGCAAGCTGGTCTACTCCAAGGTGCGCGAGGCCTTCGGCGGGCGTGTCCGCATCTTCGTCTCCGGTGGCGCGCCGCTCGGCGTGGACACGATCAACTGGTTTGCGTCCGCAGGAATCGCACTCTGGGAGGGTTACGGCCTCACCGAGACCTCGCCGCTGATCGCCCTCAACACGCCCCTCACACAGCGCATCGGCGCCGCCGGCAAACCCATGGCCAACCTTGATCTCAAACTTGACAGTGACGGAGAGTTGCTCGTCCGCGGCCCCTCGGTCTTCGCCGGCTACTGGCAGAAACCGGAGGCCAACGCGGAGTGCTTCACCCCGGAGGGATTCTTCCGCACCGGCGACATCGCCCACATCGACTCGGATGGATTCATTTTCATCACTGACCGCAAAAAGGAACTATTGAAGACCTCCGGCGGCAAGCTGGTGGCCCCGCAGCCGATTGAAAACAAGCTTAAAAACAATTCGCTGGTCGCCCAGGCCGCGCTGGTCGGCGACCGGCACAAGTTTGTCTGCGCGCTCATTGCGCCCAACTTCCCCGCTCTGGAAGTGTGGGCCAAGCAGCACGGCGTCGCCTTTGGTAATCGCGTTGAGCTAGTGGCAGACAACCGCGTGCTGACTCTCTATGCCGAGATTGTGCGCGAGGTCAACGCCAGCCTGGCCAACTTTGAAAGCCTCAAGCGTTTTCGTATTGTTGCCGATGAGTGGACGCTCGAGTCGGGCGAGCTGACGCCTTCCATGAAGCTCAAGCGCCGCGTGATTACTCAGCGCTACGCCGGCCTGATCGCTTCGCTTTACGAGGACGAAGCAACCGCGCGCGGCGAATAGGAAAGCTCAATCCGCGGCCCAGTTCCTTGCCGAAGGCTCCGCGCTTGCCCCAGATGCGACCCAAGCCACTAAAGAACGGCGCGCCCCACGCCCCCACCGCCAGCAGGCCGCCGAAGAGGATCACCGCGTCAATCGAGAGCCGCCCATCGCGCGACCAGTAGGCGTCCGGCTCCAGGTTCAGCCAGATTGAAAACTCGTCCAGCGTCAGCGCCGCACCCACGCCGTAACTGATTGACATCAGCCGGCTCAGGAAGATCGCCAGCGGGGTGTGCGCCCGTCCCAGATCTAGTAGCCAGCCGTAACCCACCAGCAGCAGAATCAGAATCCCCCACACCAGATGGTGAATGTGCCGCCCATGCACCACCACCCACTGAAACGGCCCCTCGTCATTCTCATGCACAATCAGCCGCACCAGAACCCGCACGCCAATAAACGTAAGCAAAAAGGCGACCGAGGCCAGAAACATCCGCCGACGCGGCCGGTCCGGGATCGTAGCGCGCACCACATACCCCAGCCGCGTCAACTGCAGCAGGACGAGCAACACCCCAACTACCAGGCTGGCAAAGGCCAGCAATATCAGCGCTCCTGTACCGGGCATACTCCCTATTCAAGCACTTCGAGGCGGCTTCTCGCCAATCACGCCACCTCGCTTCCAACTAATCAGGTTCCAGCCGAAGAACGGTAGTTGGCCTAGCGGTGAGATGGATAAGCATACTTTGTAACCTTAAGAAGTAAATAGATTATTATCAACTACTTACACAGAACGGCTGGCAGCCTAAAGTACTGAAAAGATGGGGAATTCTGAGGGATTGGTAGGGTGGGGAGATGGTGGGGTCGAAATCGGCTGATCCCATTTCCATTCGTGGCGCCTGCTACACCTAATTATCACCGAATGATCACGGAAGGTCAGTATCCAGACACTCGCACATCATGCGCACGCGCGCCATGTGCAGGCGCATTCGCTTCTGGTATCCTCGAACTCTGAACGCGCCGCGGTGCATCGACGCAGTCACCGCGACATCGCTGCGGCTGTCGGCGCGGGAACGCATAACAAGGAGAGAGATGACGCATCCCAGCTTGAGAGTACTTGTAGTTGGCGCCACCGGAAGCATAGGGAGCCTGGTGGTTGCAGAAGCGATCCGCCAGGGCCATGTTGTGCGTGCCCTGGCGCGCAGTCAGGCGAAGGCCCAACAGCTTCCTCGCGATGCGCAAGTGATTCTTGGGGATGTGACTCGTCCCGAAACGCTTGCCGCGGCGGTGGACGGCATCGACGCAATTGTTTTCACGCTCGGCTCGGACGGCGCTGGCAAGACCGGTGCGGAGAACGTCGACTATGGCGGAGTGCGCAACATCCTGCGTGCGCTGGGTTCGCACAAGGTTCGCATCGCGTTGATGACTTCCATCGGAGTGACCAATCGCAATGGTTCTTACAATCGCTCGACTGAGGCCCACGACTGGAAGCGGCGCTCCGAGCGGCTGGTGCGGACAAGCGGATTGCCTTACACCATCGTGCGGCCGGGCTGGTTTGATTACAACAAGTCCGACGAACACCATCTCGTCTTCCTGCAAGGAGACACGCGCCAAGCTGGTAACTCCAGCGATGGAGTGATCGCGCGACGGCAGATCGCGCAAGTTCTGGTCACCAGCCTCGTGTCTGAGCCGGCATTGCGCAAGACCTTTGAACTCGTCGCCGAGAAGGGAGCGGCGCAAACGGACTTTGCTCCTCTTTTTGCCGTTCTTGATCCAGATGCCGAAGGCGCTCTGGACGGTGTGCGCGACGCGCCCAACCAGCCGCTCGAAGATGAGCCTGAGCGTGTGAAAGACGATTTGCGCGCCTTGGCCTCCATTCGTGGTTAGTCGCAGTCCACTGAAAAAGAAAGGCATACGCAATGAAGAAGATTCGGTTGCTATTGTTACTCGCCGGTCTGATCGACTTCGCTCAAACAGCTTTCGGGCAGAACGTGAAGCTGGCGAATATCGCGCTCGGCATGAATGAAACAGAGGTGAAGACAGCACTGACCTCAAGCGCGCCGACTTATGCCAATCAAGCTTCCAACTATCCGGCGATGCATTATCTCTTTGCATGGACGGAGACCGAATCCTACGCATTCACCATCATCGAGGATAAAGTTGCTGCCTTTTCAGTTGTGCATAATCTGCCTCCGGGACAGTTACCGTTTCTCCCGCCAGGCCAGAAGCCAACAGTGTCTATTCTGCGCAGTCTTATCACCAAGCAAACCTGGATACCTGCCGAAATCAACAAGGGCGATACCTGGTGGTTCAGTGGCGCTACAGGAGCGCCGCTCTTGAATGCTCTGCAATGCAAACCAAAGTCAGGCGAGGACTGGTTGCCCTTCGGGCTGGTTGCGAGTGACAATCTGAGCGGGAGTCCTGCAAAATCAACAGAGGGCCTCATGAAGCCATCGACCAGCTCGTATCCGGCAAATTGTGGCGTCAGTATTCATCTGAATCAGACGCCGGCGGAGAGTGAAGACTCCGTGGTCACGTCCGTCCGGTATCAGGCGCTCGACATCAAGGCGATGAATGCCTTTCTTGCAAAGCATCCACATCGATAACACCCTTTAGCGGCAAACCATCTCAATTTGAGTGACAGAGTGAGGATTGAAATGACCCAAGTGATCGTGGTGATCGGAGCTGGATCGATAGGGCAGGCTATTGTGCGCCGCGTAGCGGCGGGCAAGCATGTTCTCTTGGCTGATATTCGACAGGAAAACGCCGATGCGGCCGCTAAAGTTCTTTTTGACGCAGGTTTCAATGTCAGCACCGCAACGGTCGATGTTTCCTCGCGCGCCTCGGTGCATTCACTGGTTGAGGCAGCCGCCAAACTGGGCGAGGTCTATGGCGTCATCCATGCCGCCGGCGTCTCCCCTTCGCAAGCCTCTCCGGAGACGATCCTCAAGGTCGATCTCTACGGAACCGCGCTGGTACTGGAGGAGTTCGGCAACGTCATCGCGCGTGGGGGCTCGGGTATTGTCATTGCCTCCCAATCCGGTCATCGCCTCGGGCCGCTCTCCACGGAGCAGAACGCCCTGCTTGCTACTACCCCTGTTGAAGAGCTGCTCGCGCTCCCCATGCTTCAACCGGATCAGATCAAGGACTCGCTGCACTCGTACCAGATTTCAAAGCGCGGAAATTCCTTGCGCGTGATGGCCGAGGCGGTCCGGTGGGGAAAGCGCGGTGCCCGCGTCAACACCATCAGCCCCGGCATCATCATTACGCCTCTCGCGAACGACGAACTGAAGGGTCCGCGCGGGCCAGGATATCGGCGCATGCTGGAAGTGTCAGCGGCAGGAAGAGCCGGCACACCTGACGAGGTTGGGACGGTTGGTGCGCTGCTCATGGGTTCTGACGGCGCGTTCATCACTGGAAGTGACTTCCTCATGGATGGTGGAGTGACGGCAGCCTACTGGTTCGGCGACCTCGCTCCGAAGTGACGGCGTACACTCAGGTGGGAGGGTATGCCGCGCCCTCCCCAAAACCGCCGCTCCTGCCGCAAACGCCATCGCTTACACTCAAACTACATGCGCAACAAAGGTTATGCCTATACCACCATCATAAGCAACAAACACCATGGGCAAACCCTGCTCTCCCACCTGGCAAGCCTTTACCCCCACTCAACTCCGCAAGCTTGGCAACAAAATCTGAACAACGGCGAAGTCACCCTCAACGATGCTATCGCTAGCGGGAGCGAAGCGGTCGCCTCGGGCCAAACCCTTGTCTGGAACCGACCGCCGTGGATCGAACCAGAGGCCCCTCTGCATTTTGAAGTTCTGTTGGATGACCCTTATCTGTTGGCTGTTAACAAACCCAGCAGGCTGCCCACGCTGCCCGGCGGCGGCTTTTTGGAAAACACTCTGCTGCGCCTGGTGCAAAAGCAATTCCCCCAAGCAAACCCTGTGCACCGGTTGGGCCGAGGTACCAGCGGCATCATGCTCTTTGCCAAAACACCGCAGGCGGCCTCGATTCTGGAGGCAGACTGGAACACTTCCAAAATTCAAAAAATCTATCGGGCGCTGGCGCAAAACATTGCCGAGCACGACGACTACGAAATTCTCATACCCATAGGCCTGGTGCCGCATCCGCGCCTCGGTTCCGTGTGGGCGGCCAACCCAAGCGGCAAACCGTCAAAATCATTGGCAAAAGTGATCTCACGCAGTACAAACACCACAACATTCGAGGTAAGGCTGCATTCGGGACGCCCGCATCAAATCAGAATCCATCTGGCCTCCATCGGCCATCCCCTGGTTGGCGATCCTCTGTATGGAGCAAACGGCCAGCCTCTTGAAAATCTCCCCGGCCTCCCAGGCGATGGAGGTTATTTCCTGCACGCCCATTTTCTTAACTTCGAGCACCCCATCACCAGAGAAGAAATCCATCTTGAGGCCGCTTTGCCGTTCGGATTCAACTTGCATCAGTAGTTCACGGCGATCAAATCAGGGTGGTCAACTCTGACAGTCTGGGGATGCGCTATCCCTCCAAAAGGAATTCTAATATCTCCGTACCTGGACTAAGCATATGCGAGGCGGAGGAAATAGTTATCTGGGTTCCCCAGATCATTTAGAAATGCTTTGGAAGAGAGTGAGATTTGACACCGGGAGCCGCATTTGCGAGACTTGTATCTGCTGCAGGTTCAGCGCGGAAGCTGTGCCTGTGTACTGTGCCGAAGTGGCGGAATTGGCAGACGCGCGTGGTTCAGGTCCACGTACTCGCAAGGGTGTGGGGGTTCGAGTCCCTTCTTCGGCACCAACGATTGAAAATAAAGCACTTACGGTAGGTTTACCTACCCGCTGTACTAATTTTCAGACAGATCCCCATTACAGCCTCTAATTCAGCTTCCCAAGAATCCGTCCGCCTGTAAACCACAGAAACTTATTAATCTGCCTGAAGGTCAGACTATCGAGTCAGTATCTGGCGTTTCGCCAGCCCGCTTTGGTCATCATCACGACGGCGAGTCCAGATGCCGCCCTCGGTCGGGACTGTTGATCGCGGAGTAGCGCTCTGCGGCAGCGGCTGGGCGCATTCATCTGCGCCAACAATGTTGCCGATGTGCGCGCCGGGTTGATCCACGACGTCTTCTCCGCTCACCAGGGCGTTGAAGACGACGCATGAATGTCTATTCTTTTAGCGGACAGGTGATTGGGCCAGCGCTGGCCTGGGAGTGGATTGAGACATTCTGAAGGCGCGTTTCAGCAGAGCGCCGCGGCACCCTGCCGAGCGAATAAAGTGCTGGCATTGGAAGTGCATTCCAATTTAGCATTGAAGAGTGCCTGAGGAGAAAACAGATGAATCCAACTACGCAGAAGCTGCACGGAATCGGACAGAGCATATGGCTTGACAACATCACACATCGCCTGCTTGCAAGCGGTACGCTGCTGAGTTATATTCAGGAGCTTTCGGTTACAGGACTCACTTCGAATCCAACCATCTTCGATCACGCCATCAAGAACAGCAACGACTACGACGATGTCATCCGGCGGAAACTGGATGAAGGCAAATCTGGCGAGGTGTTGTTCTTCGAGTTGGCCCTTGAGGACTTGAGGCAGGCGGCCGATCTCTTCCGGCCCGTTTACGACAGAACCAATGGCTTGGATGGATGGGTCTCCCTGGAAGTATCTCCCCTGCTCGCGCGCGATACAGCTGGCACGCTGGCTGCTGCCAAGGCGCTCCATAACCGCGCCGAGCGCCCCAATCTCTTCATCAAGATTCCTGGAACCAGCGAAGGGCTTCCAGCCATCGAGGAGGCAATCTTTCATGGTGTGCCCGTCAATGTAACTCTTCTGTTTTCGGGCGAGCAATATCTAGCGGCAGCCGAAGCTTATATGCGCGGCATCGAACGGCGCATCGCCGCTGGGCTCAATCCCGATGTCGGTTCCGTGGCGTCACTTTTCGTCAGCCGATGGGACGTAGCTGTTGCCGAGAGGGTGCCTGAACTTTTGCGCAATCAATTGGGAATCGCCATTGCGAAAAAGGCTTATGAGATGTATCGCACGCTGCTTGATTCACAGCGGTGGCAGAGCATCCAAAAAGCTGGAGCCCGCCCGCAGCGCCTTCTGTGGGCCAGCACGGGAACCAAGGATCCCAAAGCCTCGAAGCTCCTTTACGTCGAGGCCCTCGCTTTGCCCTCCACCATCAACACGATGCCTGAGGCAACTTTGAATGCGCTCAGCGCGCATCAGGAATTCGGAGAAGCACGACCCGAGAATATCGACAAGATTTTCACTGAATTTGCGATAGCTGGCATTGACACAAATGCCGTCGCCGCGCAGTTGCTTGAAGAAGGAATTGCTTCATTCGCCAAATCATGGAACGATCTGTTGGACTGCATCGCTTCGAAAAGCAAGGCGCTCAAAGCAGAAGTTGCCTGAGTTCCAGACAGACAGACAGAGCTCTTCAGGCAGCAGAGAAGCTCTTGCAGTGTGAAAACCTGGGAAATCGGCGAATGATTGTTCGCAAAGAACTTGAAGAGATGACTGCGGGAAGACGATGCAGCGTGTGGCGCGAATGCTGAAGCTCCGCTTCTAGAATGTCTTCACCCATCTGCGGCGCCGCATCAACAATACTGGAAGAGAATCGCTCAACGCCATAATTCAACAGGTGAAGTACACGGCTCGCGGCTTTCACAACCGTCCGAACTTCATCAACTCCATCTGCTTCCACTGTGGCGGACTAGACATGAACCCCCTACCACTCAATAGCCGGTAGCGCCTAAAAGAATAACAAAGAATATTTTCATGCGCCGGGAACACTTCGTTCCTCCGCGGTGTCTATCTAAGTACAGTGGTTCTGATTGGGAGTTGCGGATGGCCTTGAGCTCCGCTCCCCGCGCCGGCGTGCGCTGAGAGCGGTGAGCCCGCTCGCATCTGAAAGGCCTCCTCCTCCCAGCCAGCGCGGCTGAAAGTGCTTTTCAGGAGGCAGGCCATGTTTGAAGATGCAACCTTTGAATCCATGGGAATCATCCACACCCGCAGCAGCCGCTGGATGGCTGCCGTCACCTCAATCGAAGCCCTGATTCTGTTCGCGGCGATTCTGATTCCGCTCTACTATCCGCAGGCGCTGCCCCACACGTTCGCCAGCATTGTGGAGATGACCGCGCCCAAGCCAGAGCCCCAGCCGCCGGCGCATCCCATTATCAGAACAACCACGCCCTCTACGCAGATGCCCGGTGGGGTGGTCTTGATGCCAACTCAAATCCCCACCGACATCGTCTATGTGGACCGCCTCGAACCGCCGGTGGACAACAGCATGGCGAACTGGGCACTGAACTCAACCGCTCCCAACACCAACCTCTTCGGTAATCGCACGGGTAGAGGAACGGCCGTCCTCCGTCCAGCGGCCAGTGGCCCAATCCGCATCTCTTCCATTACTGCCGAGAGCGAGATCGTTCAGAAGACGCTGCCGATCTATCCGCCCATCGCCCTCGCGGCGCGCATTGAAGGCACGGTTCGCCTGGCGGCCACCATCTCCAAGACCGGAGGCATTGAGAATCTGCGCGTCACCAGTGGTCCGCCGATGCTGCAACAGGCAGCCCTGAATGCCGTGAGCTGCTGGCGCTACAGGCCTTATCTGCTAGACGGTCAGCCGGTCGAGGTGGAGACCACCGTCGATGTCATCTTCACGCTGAGCCGGTAGATCGGAGTCCCAGGTCCCAAAATCGGGACCTGGGAACCACGAACCCCAACCGCGTCATCCCTGATCCCGTCCCCGCAACCACCTCCCTGCTCAGGAAAAAATTTATAATAGTGGAGCCATGACCAACGACAAGCCGGAAACGCAAGCCGCCGCAACTCCCTCCAACTTTCTCCGCGAGATCATCGCCGAAGATCTCCGCACCAAAAAGTACGGCGACGCCGTCATCCAGACCCGCTTTCCTCCCGAGCCCAACGGCTACCTGCACATCGGTCACGCCAAGGCCATCTGCATCGACTTTGGCTTGGCCGACGAGTTCGGCGGCAAAACCAACCTGCGCTTCGACGACACCAACCCAGAAAAGGAAGAGCAGGAATACGTCGATTCCATTATGGCCGACGTGCGCTGGCTCGGTTTCGACTGGGATCGCCTCTGCTATGCTTCGGATTATTTCGGCCAGCTCTACGAGTGGGCCATCCAGCTCGTCAAGGCTGGCAAAGCTTATGTCGATGACCTCACCGCCGACGAGATCCGCCAGCATCGCGGCACCCTGACCGAAGCCGGCAAAGACTCGCCCTATCGCAACCGCTCCATCGAAGAAAATCTCGACCTCTTCACCCGCATGAAGGCCGGCGAATTCCCCGACGGCACACGCGTCCTACGCGCCAAGATCGACATGGCTTCGCCCAACCTCAACATGCGCGATCCGGTCATGTATCGCATCCTCCACGCCGCGCACCAGCGCACCGGCGATCAGTGGTGCATCTACCCCATGTACGACTACGCCCACGGCCAGTCGGATTCCCTCGAGCGCGTCACCCACTCCATGTGTACCCTGGAGTTCACTGACCACCAGCCCATCTATCGCTGGTACATCGAGCAGCTCGGCATCTTCCCCACGCAGCAGATTGAGTTTGACCGCCTCAACATTACCTACACCATGCTCAGCAAGCGCAAGCTGCTGCAGCTCGTCAAGGAAGGCCGCGTCAGCGGCTGGGACGATCCCCGCATGCCCACCCTCTGCGGCATCCGCCGCCGCGGCTTTACGCCCGAGGCCATCCGCGCCTTCGTGACCGCCAGCGGCGTCTCGCGCACCAACGGCAGCACGGATATTGAAATGCTGGAGCACTTCCAGCGCGACGACCTCAATCACCGCGCCTCGCGCGCCATGGCCGTCCTGCATCCGTTGAAGCTGGTCATCGATAACTACCCCGCAGGACAATCGGAGCTGGTCGAAGTCGCCAACAATCCCGAAGACCCTTCAGCCGGCACGCGTCAGGTTCCTTTCTCCGGCGAAATCTACATCGAGCAGGACGACTTCCGCGAAGTTCCTCCGCCCAAGTATTATCGCCTCTCTCCCGGTAAAGAGGTCCGCCTGCGCAACGCCTACTTCGTCACCGCGCACAGCGTGGTCAAGGACGACGCCGGCAACATCGTCGAAGTGCATTGCTCCTACGACCCCGCCAGCCGTGGCGGCAACTCGCCCGATGGCCGCAAGGTCAAATCCACCATGCACTGGGTCTCCGCCGCCCACGCCATCGGCGCCGAGATTCGCCTTTACGGCAACCTCTTCGCCAAGGCCGATCCGTATGACCTGGAAGAAGGCCAGGACGTGCTCGACAACCTCAACCCCGACTCGCTGGAGATTCTCACCACCGCCAAGCTGGAGCCATCGCTGGCCAACGCCAAGCTGGAAGACCGCTATCAGTTCGAGCGCGTAGGATATTTCTGCCTGGACCCCGACTCAAAGCCGGAGCAGTTAGTCTTCAACCGGACCCTCCCGCTCAAAGACGCCTGGGCCAAGATCGAAAAGAAAAACGGAGTGTAGGAACAATCAGAGATGATTGACTCTGCGTGCCTCACTCAATTTTTTAATTACCATCGCAACTGGAGTACTCCTAAATGATGAAAATGCCATTTAAGACAGTTATGTTCGGCATCATTCTGTTGGCTTCGGTCGCTTCGCCCGCCTTCGCGCAAACCGAATCCTCTGCCAAGGCATTTATCGATTACGTCTTTCAGCGTTACAAGGCCGGGGGCCATGGCATTCCAACTAATGCCCGTTATTTCCACCCTTCCTTGCTCGCCCTGATTCAACAGGATGAAAAAGCCGCTGAAGCAGCGCACGAAATGCCCGATGCCCTAGATGGCGATCTGATCTGTTATTGCCAGGAGTGGAACCGCTTTTCGGTCTCTTCGATGCAGTTCAAAATCGTCAAGCCGGGAGTGATACTCGCCACCGTGTCCTTCGATATTTATGAGACTGCGGACTCTTCAGACAAGGTTCATCGCGTAATGCGATTCACTCTCGTCCCTGTCGGTGTTAGCTGGCGGATCTACGATATTGAAATTCTTTCTGAAGCAGATGTACCACTCCGCAAGGAATTGCAGAAGGAATTCGAACTATTTCGCAAGGACTCGGAGATAGGAAAGTGAGCAGGTAGCACTTTCGTCTAGAATTTTCGTCACTCATCCATCGGTAGAGCCTTCCCTTGCTCGAAAAATTCCCGCAGCTTCGCAGTCGCGTACGGAGTCTGCCCCAGCGCTTCATCCATCCATGCCGGAAGCTCGGCCGCGAGAAAGATAATCTCGCGTCCCAGGAACGACGCGATCAGCTTCGGCGGCATCTCGAAGACGGAATTGTCGTACAGATCGAAGAGATCGATGGTCTTTCCCAACTCGCCAAAAGCGCATTGAAGGTTGGCGAGACTTTTTGATCGAATTTCTTGAACCGTCTCTTCTGAGGCGCTGTGCCCACCCATGAAGGCCCGTTGTTTCACGCGTTTGACGGATGTGTTGATGCTATCAACGCAAATATATCGGAATCTCACTGCAAACCCGGCATCATGAGCCTGCTTCATTTGATCGAAGACGATTGTGCTGCGCAAGGTCGTTTCAGTTGCGAAATCCTTGCCGGTCGTAATGTGATCTTGAATAAATTTCTCGCAAACCGGTCCCACTTCCCTGCGGATCGATTTGGGAATGCCGATGTAGGAACCGCCATTTAACATCGCCGCGTAATGGTCTGCGTTGAAGTAATCGCAGCCAAAAGAATCACTCGGAAACGCACTCGTCTTCCCGCTGCCGGCAGGTCCAGCAACCACGTACATGATCGGCATCCGCTATCCCCCAAAGTCCCGGTCTGCCCCTGGCTGCATATCCGCAGGAAGCTCCGTTCTCAAGAGGTTGCCGTCCTTGTCGATGATGCCCATGGCGATAGCCCTCTCAACCGAGCGGCGGATGCGCCTTGCGCCCTCTTCCCGCACACGCTTGTCAATGACCGCCTGCTCGGCCAGAAACTCCGGCGAGTACGTCTTTTTCACATAAACCGCTTTAGGGGCTTCCACAGTGCTCTCGTCCGGCCTCGGAATCAGGATTTCAGATGCCATCACGCCCTCCTGTTATCTGAATTGTAGTCCTCAAGCGGTTTGAATGACAGATCACCGTTAGCGTGTCTCCACGAGCTGGCTTTTGAAATGCGGGAAGACAAGAACCCTCATCCGCTAAATCCGCGTGAGCTGAGGCAGTGCATCGAAGTGAGCGTCGCGGGCGAACAAGACCAGCGAATGCTGCAAGACGAGGGCGGCGATCCACATGTTGTTTGTCGGGATCGGTGTTCCTTGCTTGCGGAGTTGCCGGTAGACGTTTGCGTAGTGGTGCGTGGTCTGATCGTCTGCGTAGAGAATGGCGACGCCCGGCTTGAGAAGAAACCTGCCAAGGGCTGCTTCATTGCGCGTTCCCTGGGTGCCCACCGCGAATCCGGCACGCAGTTCTCCCACGACAATGAATGGCAGCCAGACCTCTTCGGCCAGTTCCACGGCTTCGATCACCGAAAGATCGCCCCGGCAAAGGTCGGTGTAGCGGTTGGTGTCCAGGGCGAGCCTCATGCCGCGGCCCCGCTACCCGTACGGATTCGGCATGCTGTTGGGTTCACCGCCACATCTCCTCGTCCACTGTGTCTTGCGCGGCCAGGGCGCGTTCAAAGGCGGGATCGTTTCTCCAACTCCCGGCAATGTCGCTCAGATCGCGCTGGCGGCTTTGGGCGTGGCCCAAGCCAAAGCCGCGAGCCAAGGCCTCGATCGCCACTTCATTCAGGCTCTTGCCCCGCGCCCTAGCCGAAACTCGGAGAGCGGCATCGATATAGTTCGGCACATTGCGAATCGTATACTGCATACAGGTAGTGTAGGCATTGCAGGCATTCATTGCAAGCACACGATTAGATAGACCTGAAAATGCCGACGTAAGAACTACCGTTCAACTGAGCAGCAAGGTCGTCCGCATTGAAATAATCGCAGCCGAATTGGCTTCCAGGGAACGCGCTCGTCTTTCCACTGCCGGAGGGTCCTGCAACAACGTACATGACTGGCATATATGATCCCCCAAAGTCCCGATCCGCCCCCGGCTGCATATCCGCGGGAAGCTCCTTCTTGATACGGATGATGCTCCACGCTTTCAATCGAATCCAAAGCGTGGAGCATTGAAGTTCAAGCTCCTGGGAGAAGCCTTGAACGGAAAGAAATGGCGGCAAGCGCGAGACCCGACAGCATGAGAAGCCAAGTGGCTGGTTCTGGAGTCAGCGTTGGGCCTACAAGCGTTGCGGTAGTAACACCCGGAGGACCAGAAGTGATTGGCGCTCCTTCATAGACGGTGAATATGTCAGCTGGAGGGCCTTCGCCGGGGCCGGGGAAGTCGGACTGCAATTGCGCGGGAGTCTCCGTGCTTTCAAAGGAGAAGCCGGAAAGTGAGAAATCTGGGAGGAGCGGAGTGCTTGTAGTTGTCCATAGCACCGATGAGTTGCTGGGACTCGTACCGATCCAGCCACCAGGTGAGACGATGCTGCTGGGTGCTGCGATCAAGGTTGCTTCTTCGGGAAACCAACCGAACCAGAAGGTTTCGATGTTTGTGGTGCCGGTGTTGTTGAGGGTGAAGGAATAGTCGTACACGCCAGGTGAAACCAGGCTATAGGTGTACGTTGCTGTGGCGGAGATTCCAGTGGCATGCGCGATGGGGATGAAAACCACCAAGGTTGCAAGCAAAATCAACTTGTTGATTTTGCAAATTGATATGGACATTATTGTCCTCCTTTGTCTTGGATTTTACCAATCAACAAAAAGAGAGAGAAAAACAATAGGCGATGTAATTCTCGCATGAATCATTTAAGCAAACAGTTGCGCCTATTCCGCCGGATGCCGCAGGACCGGATTCTTGGACCAGGGATTCTCGACAGTCGCCACCCGGCAAGGGGCGAGTGACTCATCTTTGATCCATTCCATAATGGATTGCGCCAATGGAAAAAGCACTACACTATTTCCGAAAAAATGCTCTAACAGGCTGGACCGGCGCTACCCGCCCAATATTTAATTCTCAGAAGCAATTGCAAATTAGATCAAGACCGCATTGTGTGTCAGGGCGCGCCTTCATCTATATAGATAGTCTTACGCAAGGATTGTTTCATAGATGCCTACTCCGCTCGCACCAGCCTGCGCTGCAATGCTTCCAGCGTCTGCCCCTTGGTCTCCGGATAAACCAGCAGGACCACCGCGAACTGGATCACGGTCATCACGGCGAAGAAGGTGAAAGGAGCGCTGCGGCCAATATGCGCGACAATCATGGGAAACTCCAGCGCGATGATGGTATTCATGATCCAATGGCTGGCGTTGCCCACGCCTTGGCCTTTGGAGCGGACGGCGTTGGGAAAGACCTCGCCGATATAAACCCAGATCACCGCTCCCTGTGAAAGCGCGAAGAAGGCAATGTAGGTAATCAGCACCCAGACCAGCGCGCCGGGATGGCTGTTGGTGGCGAAGAGCCAGGAGACAGCAGCAAGGCAGCCGGCCGTGCCTGCCGCGCCCACCAGAAGAAGTATCTTGCGCCCCAGCCTGTCGATCAGGCTCATGCCGACGATGGTGAAAACAAGGTTGGTGAAACCGATGGCGATGGCCTGCTGGTCGCCGGAGACCTGACTGAAACCGGCTGCGGCAAAGATGCTGTTCAGGTAATTGAGAATGGCGTTGATGCCGGCCAACTGGTTGAATGCGCCGATGGAAATGGCGAGAAAGAGCGGATAGAAGTACTTTCTTTGAAAGACCGGCTCGTGGGCCGTGGCGTGCTCCTCGGCCAGCGCGGATTGAATCTCGGCCAATTCTGCCACCGGACTCTGCTCGCCCATCCGACCAAGTACTTGCAGGGCTTCCTCGTTGCGCCCCTTCGAGACCAGCCAGCGCGGGCTGCGGGGAATGCTGAATAGCAGCGTCAGAAAGCCAACAGCAGGCAGCGCGGCCACACCGACTTGCCAGCGCCACTCCGCCGCTCCCAGATGCAGCGTGCGGATAAGGTAGTTCGAGGTGTAGGCCACCAGAATGCCAAAGACTACGTTGAATTGGAATGCGCCCACCAGCCGCCCGCGCCACCGGGCCGGAGCCAGTTCGGCAATGTAGACCGGCCCCAGCACAGAAGAAGCGCCGATACCCAGTCCGCCAATGAAACGGAAGAGCATGAAGGAGTACCAACCCCACGCCAGGCCGCATCCCACGGCAGCGGCCACATAGAGAACGGCTGTGATGCGCAGCGTCTCCCGCCCGCCCAGCTTCTGCCCCAACTGCCCCGCACCCAGCGCTCCCACCACCGTCCCGATGAGCCCAATGGCGACGGTAAGGCCCTTGCCCTGCGGAGTCAGATTGTAGAGCCGGACCAGAGAATCGATAGCGCCGGAGATGACAATCGTGTCGAAGCCGAAGAGCAGACCGCCCAGCGCGCCGGTCAAGGTTGCTTTTGTCAGATTGAGGTTGGGACGCATAAGGCAAGGCTCCTTGGTTTCCAACTATCCTAAAGGCTGGACTGAGAGAATGCACATACTTCTCTGGAAATCACGAATGATTCCCTCACCCTGGCGCACAATCATCTTCTGGATCAGGCCCTAATTATTTCTGGCCAGCCGTGAACCGAATAGACTCGCTGGTTAAGGTTCACCGTCTCCCACATCCCAAATCGAGATATGGGCCACACCGGTCAATGGTCAAATCCAGGCCCCCCGTCAGATTGGATTGAATTGGCTCAATCGGGATCTGCGCCCGCGGCCCGCGAAACGGCCGTCTTCCCGATTTGGCCGTCAACTATTACTTGGGTGTAGGCACACCGAATTTTTCTCCTCATGCGGCGGCTTGGGTCAGGGTATGCTGGCTGCAGTCATAGGTTAATTATTGTCCAATAAGGAGGCACCTCTTGAGAAATATTCTGCGCAAGCTTATCGTCCACCTACAGAGCCTGCTGAAACAAGAACACGGCCAGGATCTGGTCGAGTACGCACTGGTTATTGGCATGGTTGCCATTTATTTGCTCAGCTCAATAAAACTCCTCGCGAATGCTATCGCGAATGTCTTCCATTCGCTTTCCAATCTTCTTTAACGAACGTGATGCGGGAGCGGATCGACGTTGATAGTCTCCTGCATACCGGAATCGAGATTCCGGATAAAAGATTTCTTGTGGAGTGTGGACCGTAACACGTTAGTCCGCATTCCGCTGCAGGTGGCTTGGTCATCAGCCCCTAAGAATCACTATGAGCTATGGAAAACCGTGCACCGTTCAATGCATGCCGATTTTGCAGATTTTGCCGGCTTTGTGAAAATCAATCTTCACGAAGATGGAATGAAGCTCCACGCATTCAATTGAACCGAATGCGTGGAGCATTGAACCTCAGACTCCTGGGAGAAGCCTTGAACGGAAAGTGATGGCCGCAAGAGAGAGACCCGAGAGCATTAGAATCCAAGTAGCCGGTTCTGGAGTTGCAGTCGGCGTTTGGCCTTCGAATATTGCCTGAGCAACATAAGGGGAACCGGAGTAAGGCGCTCCGGCATAGACGGTGAACAAGCTCACTGGGGGGCCTTCGTTGGGTCCGGGGAAATCCGACTGCATTTGCGTGGGAGTCTCTGTGCTTTCGAAGCTGAAGCCGGAGAGTTGTATCTCTGGGGCGAGCGGATTGCTCGAGGTTGTCCATTGAACCGTCATATCGCCGGGGGTCGTACCGACCCAACCCGAGGGTGAACTGACACTCATGGGCGGATCAATGAGTAGTCCTTGTGGTTGCGGATACCAAGCAAACCAGAAGGTTTCGATGTTTGTGGTGCCGGTGTTGTCGAGGATGAGGGAGTAGTCGTACACGCCAGGTGAAACCTGGCTATAGGTGTACGTTGCTGAGGCCGAGATTCCAGTGGCGTGCGCGATGGGGACAAAAACCACCAAGGTTGCAAGCAAAATCATTATGTTGATTTTGCGAATAAAAATGGACATGATAGTCCTCCTTTGTTTTGGATTTTACCAACCAAAAAACAGAGGGGAAAAACAATAGGCTATGTAATTTTCGCAGGAATCATTGCAGGAAACAGTTGGCAAGTGGAGCGATCATAAGCCCCGAAGAATCCCTATCCACTAACGAGGGTGCCGAGGTCTCAGCTCCGGATTTTCAGACCTGAAAAGAATCATTCTATTTCTTCAGGGTTTTGCAGAAAATTCCGCTTCTGCACCATACGCAAAATGCAGTAGCCCGCAGCGGCGGCGGCCAGATGCTTGAGAGTGTGTCCGCTGACCACGCCGAGCGCTGCATAGATCGGCTTGTTGAAGGTCTCCAAGGCCTTGGCGAGAGCGTAGAAGCCAGCGACCAGCCCTAAATCATAACTGCGGGTGTAGCGCGCGGGAAAGAGCAGCGAGAGCAGAATCACCAGCGCTGAGTAAGCCTGCACAGCGGCGTAGAAGCGCAGGTCACCCGCTCCACGCAATTCGCTCCCATGCCACAGCAAGACGCTGGAAAGGCCGGCGCACAGCAAAAGCGGCAGCAGCCAAAGGCCAAGGCGCAGACTGATGCGCTCCATGATGACCGCCGACACCATCGCCATGAACGTGATGGTCATCGGCAAGCGATCCCAAACCAGAGTATCGTTGTTGGGATTCAGGTGATACCAGGAGGAACCAAAGGCCGTCAGCAGCAAGCCCGCAAAGACAAAGTAGTACGGCACTTGCTCGCGCCGCTCAACAAAGCGCTCCGCCAACTGCCTGGAACTGGAGCGGAGCAAAAAGAGCAGACCCCAGACGCCGACGACAGCGAAGGGAAGGTTGGAGGCCACATCGCCGAAGTTGGGAATGCCGAAGAGGCCGCGCTGGTCGGCGAACTGGTGATAACTGAGCGGCTGCGGAATCCGCGGCAGCAGGCAGCACGCCAGAACGACAGCAGCAGTGAGAAGGAGCAGAAGAGTCGTACTTGCTTTTCGAGAGATCACGCGATCACCTTGTGCAAAATCACGATTCTCAAAGATTATCAGAGTTGAAACTTGATCCGCTCGCCGAATGGTAGTCTGCGCCCATGGATCAATTCAGGAGAGGATTGCGCGATCACTCGCCTGCTAAACCCGAGAGGAAGGTCCGAACCCTTCCGGGGGCGCCAATTGAAAGAATCTTAAAGAAAATTGCCCGTGGAGCAAGTGTAAAAAAGAACATTTGTGTGAGCATTACAGCAGAAACTCTTATCCAGCAATGCCGAAGTTGGACAAAAATCTTACACGAAAATAGTTACTGCCATTTTTCCAGATTTCCTAAAACTTCCACATTCTTTGTGGTCCGCCCCCGGCCTAGACTCAATAGATATGGCTACCCTTCCCAACCTGGCCTTCGACACCGGCCTACCCGCCAACGTCGAAGCCGAAAAGACGATTCTCGGCGCTATCCTGCTGGACAACGCGGCTCACTCAGAGGCCGCTGAAAAGATCGAGGCAGATGATTTTTCGCTCGACTCGCACCGGCGCATTTTTCTGCGCATGACCGAGCTCATGAACGAGCAGCGGGCAGTGGACATTGTCACGCTGGCTGCCGAGCTGGATCGCTACAAGGAGCGGGACGCCATCGGCGGAGTAGCATACCTGGCCTCGCTCACCGAGGGTCTGCCGCGGCGCCCGGTGATCGAAGAGTACATCCGCATCGTCAAGGACAAGAGCCTGCTGCGCAAGCTGATGCTGATCTGTTCGTCGGCGATTGCGCGCGCTGCCGACCAGAGCGATTCGGCGCTCGACGTTCTGGGCGCGGCGGAAGCGCAACTGATGCAGGTGAGCGAGAAGGGGCTTACCGGAGGCTTTCAATCGCTCGACCAGATCGTGCAGCACTCCTTCGGAACGATTGACAATCTGTACAAGCAGAGCCGCGAGGTTACCGGTCTGGCCACCGACTTTACCGAATTCGACCGCATGACCAGCGGCCTGCAAAAGGGCGAACTGATTATCATCGCCGCCCGTCCCTCGATGGGCAAAACCGCGCTGGCCATCAACATCGCGCAGAACGCGGCGATCAATCACGGGGCGATCGTGGCCGTCTTCAGCCTGGAAATGAGCAAAGAGTCGCTGCTGCGCCGCATGTTGGCCTCGCAGGCCTGGGTCGATCAGCAGAAGTTGCAAAAGGGCTTTTTGGGGCGCGAGGATCATGACAAGCTGACAAACGCGCTGGGGCAGTTGGTGGAGTCGCGGCTCTTCATCGATGACACGGCCGGCATTTCGCTCTCCGAGATGCGCGCCAAGGTGCGGCGGCTGCGGCAGAACGCGGGCGGCCTCGATCTGATCGTGGTGGACTATCTGCAACTGATGACAGCGACGCTGCCCTCGAACGGCAAGAAGGGCTACGAGAACCGCACGCAGGAGGTTTCGGCGATCTCGCGCGGGCTGAAGGCCGTTTCCAAGGAGCTGAATGTGCCGGTGGTGGCGCTCTCGCAGCTCTCGCGCGCCAGTGAGCGCCGCGGCGACGACAAGCGCCCCATGCTCAGCGACTTGCGCGAATCCGGCTCCATCGAGCAAGACGCTGATGTGGTGGCCTTCATTCACCGCGAGTCCTATTACAACCGCGACGAGGAGCAATCCGAGGCCGACCGCGCCAAATCGGAGATCATCCTGGCCAAACAGCGCAACGGCCCGACGGGGACGGTCCATTTGAATTTCATCTCGCGCTTTACGCGCTTTGATAATCCAGAGACAGAGCAGGGGGGATGAGCAAGCATTTTCGGGGGTACGGACCGGACGCATTCTTGACACTGTGATACAGGGCTGGAGCCGTTTAGCACGACATCTCGGTGCGCCAGTTGGTTCCCAGGCGCGTGAATTCAAAGTAGGATTCGATACGCTTCAGCTAGGCGGATGCTTCTAATGTATTCCGCCACGCAGATGGTCGTTGAGGTTTTGAAAGGGCATGACTTCGATCACGCCGCCACCACGTTCTCGTCGCTCAGATCGGCCTGATACTTCAAACCACCACCAGACGCGCCGGCGTGCCAGAGGCTCCTCGCTTGGGGTGATAACTTCTGCCTAACAGAAGATCGAACTGTTCCCAGTCGATTTTTTGCGCAAGTACGGCCAGCGGATGCTCGAGGTCAATCAACCGCTCCAGATCGATCTGGAACAGCTGACGCCGCAGGTGCTTGGACTCACTGTTAGGTCGCATCGTTTCCCAGAAAATGGCTGTGTTTTGAATAACTTCTGGGAGTATTCCATCACGGAATATGACTCTATGCCATTGATTTGTTAATGTGTTATGCGCTTTTCCGGACCGACGAGATTCGAGCTTTCTCCTATTCATATATCCTTCCCGTGAAATCTGCGGCCGGTGTTCCCGCTGGCCAGGTGCTCAACTCAACCTTCAACGTTGCGATGCTCTGCTCGACAGTTGCATCGCCAGCAACGACCTTCTTCGTCACTGGGCCCGGCGCGACACCCGTTGCAGGAACCGTTACTAGCGCGGGCGTTGTTGCAACCTATGCTCCCAACGCCGCATTCAATGCAGCGCTGCGCGAATACCTGTCCGCGCAAAAGCGGGCCTTGTAGCTTGGGGGGATTTGCTCTGAGTCCGCCCGACGCACATTCGGGCGAAATCAGAAAAACTTCTCCCGTCCATTTGCCCTTTCGCTGCATCTCTAGATACAGTGGTTCCACGCAGAGCTTGCCAGGAGCAGATTCCCGCACTCTGCCGTTTTTCGATCCCTCTTCCCCAAAGGACGGTTCGCATGACTTCCCTGCCCGCATTCGAAGTAGCCGCCTCTGGCTCTGCCGTTACCAAGCCTGTGTTGGCCGTCAATCAGGACATCGACTCGACGCTGCGTGAAGACCGCGTCTTTCCGCCGCCGCCGGAGTTCGCCGCCAAGGCGCACATCAAGAGCCTTGAAGAGTACGAGGCTCTCTACAAGCAGTCCATCGACGATCCCGAGAGCTTCTGGGCCGACGCCGCTCGCAACCTGCATTGGTTCAAGCCGTGGGAGAAGGTTTTGGAGTGGAATCTCCCCTCCGCCCGATGGTTTGTGGGAGGCAAGTTGAACCTGAGCTACAACTGCGTGGATCGCCACGCGCTGGGGGAGCGGCGCGACAAAACCGCGCTCATCTGGGAGGGTGAGCCGGGCGAAGTCCGCAGCCTGACCTACGCCGAACTGCACGTCGAGGTGCAGCGCTTTGCCAATGCCCTCAAGGCGCTGGGCATCCGCAAGGGCGACCGCGTGGCCGTTTACATGGGCATGACGCCGGAGCTGGCCATTGCCCTGCTGGCCTGCGCGCGCATCGGCGCGGTCCACTCGGTCATCTTCGGCGGCTTTGCCGCCAACGCCATCGCCGACCGCGTCAACGATTCGGCCTGCGTGGCCATCCTTACGCAGGACTCCAGCTACCGCCGCGGCAACGAGATTCCGCTCAAGCGCACCGTGGACGAGGCCATGAACGCCTGCCACACGGTCAAGCATGTGGTCGTCTACCGCCGCACCGGCTGTCCGGTGAATATGGTCGAGGGACGCGACCATTGGTGGCATGATCTCGTGGCCACGGCCAGAGCCGATTGCCCCGCTGAGTGGCAGGATGCGGAAGATCCACTCTACATTCTCTACACCTCCGGTACCACCGGAAAGCCCAAGGGACTGGTCCACACCACCGGCGGCTACTCGGTGCAGACTTACCTCACCTCCAAGTACGTCTTCGATCTGCGCGACGAGGACACCTACTGGTGTACGGCGGATATCGGCTGGGTGACCGGCCACTCCTATGTGGTCTACGGCCCGCTGCAGAACGGCGCCACCGTGCTGATGTACGAGGGCGCGCCGAACTGGCCCGACTTCTCGCGCTTCTGGAAGATCGTCGATGACCACCAGGTCTCGGTCTTCTATACCGCGCCGACGGCCATCCGCGCCTTCATCAAGTGGGGCGATCAGCACGTGGAAAAGCACTCCCTGGCCTCGCTGCGCCTGCTCGGCACGGTCGGCGAGCCGATCAACCCTGAAGCCTGGATGTGGTATCGCGAGAAGATCGGCCACAACCGCTGCCCTATCGTCGATACCTGGTGGCAGACCGAGACCGGCGCAATCATGATTGCGCCCATCCCCGGCGCGGTGGCCGCCAAACCCGGCTCGGCCACGCGGCCTTTCTTCGGCATTCAGCCCGAGGTGGTCAATAAGGAGGGCCAGCCGGTGCCCGCCGGCCACGGCGGCCTGCTCATCATTCGCAAGCCCTGGCCGTCGATGGCCCGCACCGTCTACGGCGATCCCGAACGCTTTCAGAAGACCTATTGGAGCGACGTTCCCGGCGCTTACTTTACCGGCGACGGCGCGCGCCAGGATGCCGACGGATACTTCTGGCTGATGGGCCGTGTTGACGATGTCATCAATGTAAGCGGACACCGTCTGGGCACGATGGAGGTCGAGTCGGCACTTGTGGCGCATCCCAAGGTGGCCGAGGCTGCGGTCGTGGGCCGTCCCGATGAGTTGAAGGGCCAGGCGATCTCGGCGTTTGTCTCTCTGGAAAGCGGCAATCAGCCCAGCGAGGAGTTGAAAACCGAGCTGCGCAAATGGGTCTCCAAGGAGATAGGCTCGCTCGCCCGCCCCGACGATATTCGCTTCACGGAAGCCCTGCCCAAAACCCGCAGCGGCAAGATCATGCGCCGCCTGCTGCGCGAGTTGGCCACCCACGGCGAGATCAAGGGCGACACCACCACGCTGGAAGATTTCACTGTCATCGCCAAGCTGAGGGAGGCGGAAGAAGGCTAGAGCGGATTTCTGAATTCCTGAACCCTGGGGGGTTGCGGCGATCTATACTTTCTGCATGGAGTTACCACCCAAGGTTAACCCGAATCCTCATCCCCGAAATCTGGCCGAGAAGTTTGGGGCTGAAGGCAATCCGTGTCCAATTCCCGCGACGCATGACAGACTTGCTGAAGTTCATTACTGGTGGCATGAAATGGCGGAGTGGTACCACGAGCCAGACCCATTTCGTTATCGCCTCGGGGCCTTTGCACAAGCCGCCCGAAGCGTGACCTTGATGCTCCAAACAGAGAAAACCGCGTTTAACAATTTCGATTGGTATGAGGTGGATTGGGTTTCCCGAGCGAAAAGTGATCCCATTATGAAGTGGCTGGATTCGACGCGAACAAATCTGTTTCACCGAAAGAGTCTTCAACTTTCAAGTTGGTTGGAGATGGAATGCTTCCGTAATCCACGCGAGTCGCCATGGGAAGAAGACAAACTCCCCGCCGTGGGCACAGTCGATCCTTTTCAATGCACACACTATTACATAAACCAGGGGCCGACGACTGATCACGGGCACAACTTCACGCGCCTATGGAGCATGGATGGTTTGAATGGCTGTGAACTGTTGAGCGTATGCGCTCATATCTACGACAAACTAGACGAATTGGTCAGCGAGGCACATCAGCGTTTAGGTGCGTCTACCGTCTCCTACGCGGGCCCCGACTCGAAAAGGCGATTGCCCTGCATGGAACGCATCGACAAATACCGAATCGTAAAAACGCGAATGAGAAAAGGCAAAGAGATATGGATCAACAGACCCAGGAAACCCCATGTCAGCTGAGAACGTACGCCGGGTGCCCCAGGTCTCGCTTCAGAGACCTGGGAATCCACAAAATCCTACATGTTGACACCCACCCCGGATACTCTTAATCTCAGAATATGGTCGTTCAACTCAGCATCGAGCAGGAAGCGCAACTCTCCCAGATAGCCGCACAGGCAGGCCGGAGCGCGGATGAGTTGGCCCGTGAGGTTGTGGCGCGCTACATCGAAGAAGATGCGCACTTTCGTGCCGCTGTACAAGCCGGACGCGAGGCTGCTGCACGTGGAGATTTCGTCCCCACGGCTGAAGTCTGGGCAAGAGTGGAGCGGGTTTTGCAATCTTGAGGTTGTCAGAGGCCTGAGCCAATGCAAGTACGATGGACATCCCCCGCCACCCAAGATTTAGAAGATATCGTCCTTTACATTCAGAAAGATAGCGAAAATTCCGCGAGAACAGTCGCTAGAACCTTGTATGACGCCGCCAACTCCCTTGATTTCTTGCCCTCCAGAGGACGAGCTGGAAGAATCATTGGAACCCGAGAGCTTGTGATTCCAGGTTTGCCCACATCATTGTGTATGAGGTCATGGACACGGCGGTTCAAATCCACCATATTTATCACGCCGCCCGCAATTGGTAACGAGAATTCTAATCATCGCCAAGCTGCGCGAGGCAGAGGAGGGATAATGCGGCGTTTGCGCTACGGAGTGGCGATGAGCCTGGATGGCTTCATCACCGGACCCAAAGGTGAATACGACTGGATCATCTCCGATCCGGAGATTGATTTTGCGGCGATGTTTGCCCAGTACGACATCCTGTTGATGGGCCGTCGAACCTACGAAGTGGCTAGCGAAAAAGGCAAGAACTGGGAGAGCTTCGGGCAGCCGTGGATCGTCGTCTCGCGCACCATGAAGCCTGAAGATTACCCCGGCATCACCATCATCAGCAGCCACGTTGAAGAAACAGTTGCCGCCTTGAAGCGTCAGCCCGGCAAGGACATCTGGCTCTTCGGCGGAGGCATTCTCTTTCGCGCGCTGCTCGATGCGGGCCTCATGGATACAGTCGAAGTTGCGGTAATGCCGGTGATGCTGGGAAGCGGAACACCGTTGCTCACCGAGGGCGAGCGGCGCAGCCTTCACTTGGAAGAGAGCAAAGCTTTATCGAGCGGCATCCTGCTGCTTTCGTACTCCGTCGTGCCGGAACGCGAGGGATCACGCACCATTTGACACCGATCCCGGAGGCCCCTAATCTCAGGATATGGAAGTGATCCTCAGCGCCGAGCAGGAAGCGCAGTTCTCTCAGATGTCCGCAAGCGCCAATGGCGACAGCAGCGCAACGCCAGCGCGCAGCAATGCCACTCCGGAATTGTTCTTCACGCCGGAAGCCGAAGCCATCAAGAATGAGATTTGCGCCGTGGGGCGCAAGCTGTGGATGCGTCAGTTTGTGGATGGCAACGGCGGCAACATCTCGTATCGCATCGGCCCCAACGAGGTCATCTGCACGCCCACGCTCATCAGCAAATACGATCTGACGCCCGAGGATCTCTGCATGGTTGATCTGGAAGGAACGCAGATCGCCGGAAGCCATCCGCGCACCAGTGAAATCCTCCTGCATCTGGAAATCTACAAGGCCGTACCCGAGGCCAGTTCATGCGTTCACTGCCATCCGCCGCATGCAACAGCCTACGCCATCACGGGCCGCGTTCCACCGAATTTGATCCTCTCGGAGTTTGAAATCCTCATCGGCAAGGTGGCTCTCTCGCCCTACGAAACTCCCGGCACGCTGGCGTTTGCGCAATCTGTTCTGCCGTATGTGAAAACGCACAACACAGTGCTGCTGGCCAACCACGGGATCATCTGCTGGGCCGACACGGTCACGCACGCCGAGTGGTGCGCCGAGGTGCTGGAGACGTATTGCAAGACACTATTGATCGCCTCGCAACTGGGCGCGCCGATCTCTTACATCTCCGAGCAGAAGGGCATCGAACTGCTGGCCATAAAAAAGAAGCTGGGCCTGGCTGACGCTCGCTTCGACACATCCGATAGGAAAGAGATCGCCGGAGTATAATCCTGCTTTTTATCGGAGTACCGCCGAGAGCGCGAGCGTGGTTCCCAGCCCGGCCAATGAGAGCACCGTCTCCAGCACCGACCAGGTGGAGAGCGTCTCTTTCAGCTCCAGCTTGAAGAAGGATTGAATCAGCCAGAATCCAGGGTCGTTGACGTGCGAGAGCATGATCGAGCCGGTGCCGGTGGCCAGCACCAGCAGTTCAGGGCGCACGCCGGCATGAGCGGCCATCGGCGCCAGCATCGCGGAAGCAACGGCCATGGCCACGGTCGCTGAGCCGGTGGAGACGCGCACCACGGCGGCCATCAGCCAGGCCAACAGCAGCGGCGGAATGGACGCGCCCAGAGCCAGGCCGACGGTGGCTTGCGCGGCCCCGGAGTCGCGCAGGATGCCGCTCAACCCGCCCGCCGCGGCCAGAATCACCAGCACATTGGCGATGGGTTCAAAGGACTCGCCAGTCAGCTTGCGCAGCAGCTCGCGGCCATGATGCTGACCGGTCTGCGCGTGGCCTCCCAGCGTAACCAGCGCCACCAGAACAGCGATCAGCAGCGCCACGTCCGGCGTGCCGATGAAGTGTAGTATCTGGTTGGCGACGGTACCAGAAGCCGAGAGCGCATTGGCCCAACTGCCCAGAAAGATGAGCGCCACCGGAAGCAGAATGGCTGTGGCCGCGCGGACAGGACCCGCTGGCGCGGGAATCTTCTCATCGCTGGAGGATGAATTTCCAAATTCTAAATTCTCGGCCTGGAGCACTTTGATTGCTTCTGGGATTGCAGGAGGAAGCTGTTGAGTGTCAGGGCACGACTTCAGTCGTGCCGCAGGTCCAGCAAAATCAGCCTGGGCTTTAGCCCCTGAGGGATGCTCTTTGTCCTCGTCGCAAAATGCTCCACTCTCTTCCGCGTTCTTTTTTGCAACTCCAAAAACCGGAATCTCCATCACAGCTTCCGTCGCCTGCTTCTCCCAGCGGCGCAAGCTTAACCATCCCAGGCCTGGGCCGGCCAGCGCGGCGGCGGGCAGGCCCGCGATGAGTCCCCAGAGAATCGTGCGGCCCAGATCGGCGTGGTACTGCGTGACGGCTAGCATCGCGGCCGGATGCGGCGGCAGCGTGCAGTGGACGATGGAAAGGCCGGCGAGCATAGGCATGGCGACCAGGATCGGCGGGCGTTGGCGGCGTTCCGCGGCGGCGGCCACAATGGGCATCAGCAGAACCAGGCCGACCTCAAAAAAGACCGGCATGCCAACCAAAATGCCCAGCGCCAGCAGCGCCCAGGGCAAGCCCTTCGGCCCGCAGCGCTCCACCAGCGCTCTGCCCAGCGCGGTTGCCCCGCCGCTGGATGCCAGCAGTCGCCCTAGCACCGCGCCCCAGGCCAGTAGGATGGCAATGTGGCCCATCAGATTGCCGACGCCGGTGGTGAAAGAGAGCGGAACCTGCGCGAGCGGCATTCCTGAAGCCACTCCCAGGCCGAGCGCAGCCACACTCAGCGCCACCGCCGGATGCAGACGCACCTTGGCGATCAGCACCAGAAGCAGCACCACCGTTGCGGCGGCGCAGGCGAGAAGAAAGTAGCTGCCATGGGCAGTTGCGGGTTCAAAGCTCACCGACCGATTATTCCACATCGGGGGGCGCGCTCCGCAATTGTCCCCAAGTACAAGGGAGTGCTACGCGCTGACCGCGTCGCTGGCATTCACCTCGACCGGCGTCAGCCAGCCGAAGCGGTCTGGCTTGAGGCCGTTGACAATGCCGAAGAACTCATCGGCGATCTTTTTGGTGATCTCGCCCGCCTTGCCGTCGCCAATCATAATGCGGTCGATTGAGCGGATGGGCGAGACTTCGGCCGCCGTTCCCGTGAAGAAGACCTCGTCGGCAATGTACAGCAACTCGCGCGGAATGGATCTTTCTTTCACGCTCAGTCCCAGATGGCGGGCGATGGTCAGCACCGAGTCGCGGGTGATGCCGGAGAGCGTCGAGTTGGCCAGCGGCGGGGTAAAGAGCACGCCATTGCGCACAATGAAGATATTCTCGCCGGAGCCTTCGCTGACCAGGCCGTTCACATCCAGCCCGATGCCCTCGGCGTAGCCGTTGATCTCGGCCTCCATGTGGATCAGTTGCGAATTCATATAGTTAGCCCCAGCTTTGGCCAGCGACGGCATGGTATTCGGCGCCAGCCGATTCCAACTGGAGATGCAGACATCCGCGCCGCCGTGCCCTGCAATGTACTTGCCCCAGGGGAAGTTGGCGATGTAGACCTCAACCGGCGAACCCTTGGGGCTGACGCCGATCTCGCCGTAGCCGCGCAGCGCGATGGGCCGGATATAGCAGGGCGCAACGCCATTGGCCTCAATCAGATCCACCACCCCGGCGCACAGCTCCTCGATGTTGAAAGGAATCTCCATCCGATAGATCTTGGCCGAGTCCAGCAGCCGCTGCATATGCTCCGGAAGGCGAAAAACCGCCGAGCCATGCGGCTGACCATAAGCGCGAATGCCCTCAAAGACGCTGGAGCCGTAGTGGATCACGTGGCTCATTACGTGCAGGGTCGCCTGCTCCCAGGGAATCAGAGTGCCGTTGTGCCAGATTTTGGAGGTTGCTTGGATAGGCATATATTTTGAAATGCTCCTTCTGCGCGCCGCGCACGCATCCCATAAGAGTATCGCGCCGGAGGCGGCCCTGTCACGGAGCGAGCGAATCGAGAGAGCAGCAGCCAAGCCTTCAGCTACTTACGCTTGACTCCGGTTCGTTTTACGCCCAACCGTTGTAGTGCCTGATCAAAGAATCCGGCTTCCAGTTGGCCTTGAAAAACCTCATAGGGGTCATTTGGGTCCCCGTCTTTTCGTAATGTTTCCGATATAAAAAGGATGCAAATACGGCGCATGGTTGAAGAAGCAATCCAAATGATTCTCAGCCTTCCCTTGCGCAACCGAAAGATGTTGGACAGGTGGCCCCGAAGGGCATGACGTTTGTTGAGTGGATCATGGGGAATGATCGTTTTCACAGCTTCCTGAACCATGTGAAATGTCGTGCAATGAACACTTTCGGAGTGTCCTAACTTCTCTGCCGTCTTGCATTTACGATACAAATCCGCATAAACGCCTTCTGCCGTGGCGGTCATTTCAATGGTGTAGGGAAGGGGAGAGATTGGCCTCGTCTGTTCGCTCTTCTCTCCCTTTCCAGTTGCGGACATTGACTACTCCTTTTCCAAATCTGCTTCGATCTCAGCAAGCGTGCGTACACGCCCAGCGCGAATATCTTCAAAGGATGCAAGCAATCCAGTCCGTTCAGTATCGTTTGTGAGCATCTCGATCATACTCAACAGCGAATTCATCTCGGCTCTCATCTCCTGGTATCTCTTGTACGAAAAGAGCACCGAGAGAGGGGTATCGTTTTCCTGGATGACAAAAGTGTCGTCTTCTTGCTCCCTCAGCTTAGTTGCATTCAAATCACGCAGCTTGCTTACACCAACGTGCTTGATCCGAGGATCAATATCGGGGAATGCGCAGGTTGCCATGACGGCCTCCTTCCTCTGTTTAGTTCAAGTGAACTGATTTGTTCACCTGAACCTCTAGAACCGTTACAAGCATTATATCGTCAGAATTTTGCCTGTCAATACAAATATTTACACGTCCTGTAATGTCATCATCTTGACGGTTAATCGTCAGTATATTGACAGCAGTTTGCCATCAAACGTTTAGAATAGCAAAGCGCGTCCAAGTCCTTTCTGTTTCAATGGAAACAATATCCATCAATAATCACCCCGCATTTCCCAGCACCGCTTCGTAGTAGCGCACATAGTGCGGTACCACCAGCGTCGAGCAGAAGCGTTTCTGCGCCGTCTTGCGCCCGGCCAGCCGCATCGCCTCCAGCCGCTCGCGATCCTTCAGCAGGCTCACCGCTCCGGCGGCCATCTCCTCCACCGCGCCCACGGGAAACAGCAGCCCCGTCACCCCGTCGTCGATCAGCTCCGGCACGCCGCCCACCCGCGTGGCTATCGACGGAACCTTGCAGGCCATCGCCTCCAGCGCCGCCAGGCCAAACGACTCCAGCTCGCTCGGCATCACCATCAGATCAGCCAGCGGCAGCAGTTCATGCACCCGCTCCTGCTTGCCCAAAAAATGCACCCGGCTGTGAATCCCAAGGTCGTGCGCCAGCCACTCAGCCGCCGAGCGATCCGGCCCGTCGCCCACCAGAATCAATTGCGCCGGCAGCTCCCGCTGCACCGCGGCAAAGACCTTCACCACGTCCAGCACGCGCTTCACCGGCCTGAAGTTCGACAGGTGCATCAGGATCGCCTCGTCCGGCTTCGCCAGCTTCTTGCGCCCCTCCGCCCGGGCCGCCTCATCCTTCACCGGCTGGTATTCATTGCAGTTGACGAAATTCGGAATCACTTCGATAGGCCGCGAGCCGCCGAAGTGCTTGATCGTCTCCTCGCGCAGATAGTTCGAGATGCTCGTCACTCCGTCGCTCTCCTGAATCGCGTAGCGGGTAATCGGCAGATAGCCGCGGTCCAGGCCCACAAGAGTAATGTCCGTGCCGTGCAGCGTGGTCACAAAAGGCAGCCGGATTCCCCGCGCGGCCAGCATCTGCCGCGCCAGCAACGCGCTCACCGAGTGCGGAATCGCATAATGCACATGCAGCAGATCCAGCTCATACAGCTCGGCAATCTCCGCCATCCGCGAGGCCAGCGCCAGGTCATACGGCGGAAACTCGAAGAGCGGATAGCTCGACACCGGAACCTCGTGATAGAGAATGCCGCTGTCCCGCCCGCTCAGCCGGAAGGGCTGTGAATAGGAGATGAAGTGAATCTCGTGACCCAGCGCGGCCAGTTCGATCCCCAACTCCGTAGCCACCACGCCCGAACCGCCGTAGGTGGGATAACACGTAATGCCGATGCGCATGTTTTTCTCGATGCTTGCGGATTCAGACTCTTGCAGAGGTGAAGACCCTTGCAGATAGACGCGCCCCAAGGCCCCGGAGTTTCCCAATTAGGTGCTTGAAGTATAGGGAACTTTCGCGCAAGTCCAGGAAATGTGTCAGGGCACGGCTTCAGCCGTGCCGCAAAGGCAATAAAAATGCGCTGGGCTTTAGCCCCTGAAGGAATGCCTTCGTGCAAAACAAGCGAACTAATACACCCACGGAATCAGCCGCTTGGTCTGCCGGCTATATTCCGCGTACTCGGACCCGAAGGCCTCATTCAACGCTATCTCCTCCACATGAATTCTGTAGAGAAAAGCCGCGGTAATCGGCGCAACCAGAACAAAGGATCCAAGCCAATTCCGCATATCGATTCCCACTGCTAAAAAACAAATCAAAGATCCCGTGTACGACGGATGCCGCAGATAGCGATAGAGCCCGCCGCGATAAATCTTTTGATCGGAACGAATGGCCACATTCGGGCTGAATGCCTTGCCCAGTGAAAGGATGGCCGTCGCGCGAATGGCGAGGCCGGCCAGCAGTACCACCGTGGCCACCCAAGTCAGCCAGTGCGCACCGCCAAAGATGTTCGCAGGCATCTTGGAACGGATCGTTTCTCCAGCAAAGATCGCCAGAAAGATCGTCGCCCAGATGATAATCAAGGATCCTCGATCCTTCACCGCGCCTCCGCCGCGCCGCGTGCGCGTGACAATTCCGAGCAAAATCTCGGAAACAACCCACGCGTAGACCAGAATCACCCAAAGTAATTCAATTTTCATCAAGCCCCCATCTGTCCGGCTCAAAGCAGGAATCTCCCGCGCGCCGTATGCAACAGCATACGCAACCGCCCGCGCCCCAGTTCCCTTAGCATTACTCTCTGCGCTTTCTCAGCACCCATGTCGTCATGCAGCGCAACTCCTGCACAATCGTCGTCTTCAGCGGATCAACCAGCACCGCGTTCAACTCTTCGGTCAGCTCCATGAGCATCTCCTCGTCCACCAGAAACCAATGCGAACCATCGCCCATCACAAAGATATTGCCGCCTACCCGCTCAAACTCCATTCCAATCCTGGACCCCAGTCGGCAGAACAGCATCCCTCCAGGCTTCAATACCCGCCAAAGATCAGCCAGCATCGCCCGGAAATCTTCTTCATTCCGCGCAAAATGCAGCACCGCGTTGCACAGCACCACATCGGCAAATTCATCCGGAAAGGGCATCTGAGCAATCAACCCGACTTGAAAGTTCTCCGCCGGCAATCCCGTCCCAAGCGATGCCGAGAGTTGGCGAACGTGCTCCACGCCGCCGGCGTCCTCATCGAGCGCAAACACCTCGCAGCCCTCGCGCAGCAGATGCACCAGATTCCTTCCATACCCGCATCCGGCATCCAGAACCCGCATTCCCGCTCGGATATTCCCGCGCAAGATCTGATCGAATACGTAAATATCAATCTGCCCGAATTGTTCCTGAATGTTGATAGGCGCCTTCCCTTCCCACATGAATCAAGATATAGCAGAGGGCACCTGCAGTGCAGCTAACTGCCACCTGCGGCGTGGCCAACAGCTCGCTCTTCGCTCGCATTTGGGCCTTGCTCTCTCAGGCCCAAAAATCCGGACTTAAGAGTTTCTTGCAAAACTCCATTGAGACTGCGAAAACGTGTCAGGGCACGACTTTACAGTCCGCGGAAAAACTCAATAAAGAATCCAGAAGTGTCAGGGCACGACTTCAGTCGTGCCGATAAACCCCATCGAATCAAGGGGGCTTTAGCCCCTGCGGAACGGTTTTTGTCTTTCAGCATCTTCAACGTTTCCGCAGGCTGCCAAGCACCAGTCATCTGCGGAGGCGCCAGCCGCTCGCATAAGGTTGTGGTCTCCCAGCTCCCAGAATCCGAAGCAGGGAGACCCGGTATTTTTTGATCACACCTGAACGATCGGATAGATGGGTTTTATAGATTGTGGTAGAGTTTTAGCAAGGAGTTGCGGCGATGATTCAAATCCAACTGCGGCCAGAAGTCGAGTCACAGCTTCTTCGCGAAGCGCAGGCACGCGGCGTGGCGCTTGACCGCTACGTTGAGCAGATCGTCGATGCTCGCCCGGCTGCCACGGTTGATGCGGAGGCAAAGCACGCCGTAGAGGAAATGCTCGCCTTTCGCCATGAATACAAGGTCACACTCGGCGGACTGAACCTCACTGATCTGATTCATGAAGGCCATCGATCCTGATGTCCTTCGTCCTCGATGCGTCCATGACGATGAGCTGGTGCTTCGACGATGAAGCCACAGCCGCAACGGAAGATGTGCTCCGGCAGCTTGCTCATAGGGGCGCGGAAGTTCCCGCTCTTTGGTACTTTGAAGTAGCCAACGTGCTTGCGGTCAGCCTGCGCAGAAAGCGGATCACGCCTGAAGCGGCAAGAGTCTTCCTTGCGCGCCTCAAAAGACTCCGCATCGAGGTGGAAGTTCGGGATCAACCCGTCACTGGAGACGAGTTGCTGCCGCTTGTGCTGGCTCACGGGTTGACCGCCTACGACGCAGCCTATCTGGAACTTGCGCGGCGGAAACACTATCCGCTGGCGACACTGGACAAAAACCTGATCGCCGCCGCCCGCAAAGAAGGAATTCAAGTTCTGGGACAAGTTCAATAGCGAGGGCCTCTCGACAGGGATCAGGAAAACGCCGGTTGGGGTTCGCGGTCTCCCAGCTCCAAAATACGGACCCGAGGCACCCATTCATTCTTGGATAGTCAGACCTGCACCACTCGCCGATCAGGTTGATTCCCTAAAAGGTACTTCGCCACCGCTGCATCTATTGCGAAATTTCGCCTGCTATGCTGTAACCAGACCTTGTGCATCCGCCTAAATATATACATCAACAGCCGACGCTGAGCATCGCTGAATTGCTTGAATTCTATAATGGTGCCACCGATTTTGTCTTTTTTTCCAAAAAATATCTCCGTGAGGAATTCAAGTTCTGACTCTAGCTCAATCGCGGTAATCGGGCCTTTCCAAGATTGAATGTGACCTTCTTCGCGGCAAAGATTTGCAAACTGGATGCAGTACTCATAGTGGATGCCTTCTTCCTTGCCAATACAGTTGGGATTTTCCTGTTGCCACTTCAAGGCGAGACGTTCTTTACGTCTCCACTCCTTGCAGCTATCGCAGAGCTTGCTCCGTGGACCTATACGCTTCTGGCCGTCATCGCATCCGCACCACTCGCACCGTCTCCAATTCTCGATGCCCGCGAGCCATCCGTTCAAATGCTGCTCGAATTCTAAGGTGGTGATTGACATTGGTCGCTGGCCTTCTATTACTTGCATTGGCAGGTGGGTATCTCTCATTGATCCATGAACCTACCATTCCAGAACACACCCGCGCATTTCTCAGTAAAATGCGAACTTAAGAGTGATTCATCGGAACCAACGCTGAATTTCTTCACGGCTCTTTTCACTTATCTGACCTTTTATGAAATCATTCACTGCCTGTGGATCAGGACTTTTTCGCTCGGCTGGCACTTCGAAAGTGTATGTATCCCAATTCGCAACATCCTCAAACAGAATTAGACCTAATCCAAATCGTTCACACTCATCGTGAATACGGTCAAATATTGGATTCTCATCAAACTCTTTTGAATCAGGAAAGGCTAAATAACTCCGATGAGCAAATGCGGAGTGAGCAACCGTTTCATAAACTCCTTCCATCGCAGTCTCGATGTTAGGTTTGATTTCAAAAGTTATGACCTCGAAAAGCTTTCCTGGAACGTAAACAAATGTCTGGATTGCAATTAATGTCACATCGGGCCGCGTCCATAACCCCCCCGTATTCCTCCTTCCTTGAAAGGCGGTAATCTCACAGATATATGGTCTGAGATCTTCGTCCGGAACGAACCCCGTTTGAATGACTTTCTGGAATGGTTCATAGAGCGATGCTTCTGCAGTATTGGCTGAAACAGGCCCCTTTCCTGGTTGATCCAGCCCGGGCGCTTTTGTCGGCAAGGGGTGCGGCTCAGTGAGTAAGACGCGACATACTGAACCACCCTTACCACGTCCCTTTTCAAGTTTACCCTCAGCTATCAACGAGTTCCTTAGATCCCAGTAATCTTCCTCGGTTAATTCATCGGTTTGAAACTTTTCTCGCAACGCCACTCGAAGCGCGGAATTCCCGACACTTTTACCATCTTCGGGCGTTAGTTCAAATAACGCCAGCTTATATTCATCTCGACGCTGTTGGTCCATGGCAACAGATTATATCACTTCCCAAGCGGGCAATCCCTGTGCCTACAAAGTCACTTGCTCTTCCAGCTCACAGCCCCAGCTTGGGCCAGAGGGCGTCGATGGTTTGCTTGGTCTCGCGGTCCATCTCGATCATCGCGGGCCAGGGGCGCTGGAAGCCTTCGGCTTGCCATTTGCTTGTGGCGTCGATGCCCATCTTGGAGCCGTAGTTGGGCAGGCGGCTGGCGTGGTCGAGGGAATCGATGGGGGCGGGTGGCGCAGGTCCAGATAAATGATTGGGTGCCCCAGGTCCGGATTTTCGGACCTGGGAATCCACACACTTCAGCCAGCGATTTTCTGACCACTGTCCACTGTCTACTGTCCACTACCAATAACAGTTCTCTCTTTCACTGCGGATCTTTGCATATAATTCCACTCCCCTTCCGCATAATGAAGAAAAGGCTCGCAATCAAGCCTCAAAGAGGAGAAAGTCACATGGCCAAAATCACCCCAATTCACTCCGTGCCGCCCGCAGCCAATGCGTTCATCCCAGCCGTTGAAAACCCCGCTGTCGCGCTTTGTTGTGCAGCCTATGCTTCTGCCGAGCAGGCGGCCAAAGACCAGGGAAAAGGCGATATCTATTCTTCCTTTGTCGCGATAAAAGCCTTTCGCAAGGCTCTGCCGCCGCTCACCGGCCAACAAAATATCAGTGATTTCATCGCCTGCGTCGCGCACGGCATGCTGATTGGCGCAGTGGATGGCGCGGGCGGAGCCCGCGACGGGTGAGGCGAGCGAAAGCTTGCCCAATCTCTGATCCATGGTTCGACTGAATTGCGGGCCTGTCGCTTGAGTCGGACGTGCCCGATAGAATATGAGGATGGACAAAAAGCATAGAGTGCTCATCGCTGCTTTGGCCCTGCCTTTGGTGGCTGTTTCCACCACGAGCCCGAGCTTTGCCCAGACGGCTGAGGCCGTAACTAAAGCGGCAATTGCACGAGTGCGAGCGACGGATCCCAAGATCCACGCCGTAATCGCTCTCGACCCCACGGCGCTGGATCAAGCCCGCGCTATCGACGGGCGCAAGGGAGCGCACGGCCTTCTCTACGGATACGCGATCCTGATCAAAGACAATATTGAGTCTGACGGGCCGCTTCCCACGACCGCCGGCAGCATGGCTTTGCTGGCGAACGTACCCCATCGCGACGCGCCGCTGGTGGCGCGGTTGCGTGCTGCCGGCGCGGTAATTCTGGGCAAGACCAACCTTTCGGAATGGGCCAACATCCGCTCCAACGCCTCAATCTCCGGCTGGAGTGCGGTGGGCGGCCAGACGCGCAATCCCTTCGCGCTGGATCGCGATCCATGTGGCTCCTCGTCGGGCAGCGGCGCGGCTGTGGCGGCAGGCGAGGTGGAGGCCGCGATCGGCACCGAGACCGACGGATCGATCACCTGCCCGGCGGCAATCAACGGCGTTGTGGGGCTCAAGCCCACGGTCGGCCTGGTCAGCCGCAGCCGCATCGTGCCCATCAGCCACAGTCAGGACACCGCCGGTCCCATCGCCGCCGATGTGACCACCGCGGCTCGAATCCTGGCTGCCATCGCAGGTTCGGACCCCGCCGATCCAGCCACCAAAGACGCTGACGCACATATCTCCGACTATCTAGCCGGGCTCAAAGCAGGCTCGCTGAGCGGCGTCAGGATCGGCGTGCTGCGCTTTGCAACCGGCTGGTCGGCAGGGACGGACAAGGTATTCGAGAAGGCGCTGGGCGTGCTCAGGGCGCAGGGCGCTGTCCTGGTTGACATCACCGAGATGAAGGACCGCGAGAAACTTGGCGATGCGGAGACGCTGGTGTTGAATACCGAGCTGAAAGTAGATCTGAATGCCTATCTCGCCACCACGCCCGCGGCGGTGCAATCGCGCACGCTGGCCGACTTGATCGCCTTCAACACAGCGCATGCCGACCGTGAACTCACGCTCTTTGGGCAGGAGACCTTTGTCAAGGCCGAGGCCACCAAGGGGCTCGAGGATCCAGCCTACAAGGCAGCGCGCGCTGCGTCGTTGCGCATCGCGAGGGCCGACGGCATTGATGCCATGCTCGCCAAAGATCACCTCGATGTTCTGGTATCTCCGACCATGCCTCCAGCCTGGATGATTGACGCGGTTAATGGAGATCAGATCGCTGGAGCGGGTGCGGGTGGACTTGCGGCAATCGCGGGTTATCCCCACCTCACCGTGCCCATGGGAGCGGTGTTGGGGCTTCCCGTCGGGCTCTCCTTTATTGGTCCGGCCTGGAGCGAAGCGCGCCTGCTCAGCTATGGATATGGGTACGAGCAGGCATCCAGGGCAAAGATCACTCCGCGCTTCCTGCCATCCGTGGAAGCCGAAGCTCCCGTCGCTCCGCTCCTCGAACCGATGCAACGCTGAAGCAAGGGTCTCAATATATCCTTGGATGTTGCATGTTTTTCTAGAGTCGGTCATTCAGCCTTCGGCATCTACTTAGCCTGACCGCGCACATATGGTTCTCGCGTTAAGAGGGAACGAGAATGGCGCGGCCAAGCACACCGGTCAGTGAATCTTGCGCGCTGAGAGCTGCATAGCGCGTGATCCCAGAGAGACTGCGCAGATGGTTGGCGAACTCCCAAGCGAGGTTGCGGGCACTGCAAATATCCCAGAAAGCCAGCAGACGGCCGATTCTCCCCGTGTCCTGTGCAAGCACGCCCATCGTGTCGGTGGCGAGCATGGCAAGTGCCGAGGGCATGACAGTATTGAGCAGGCCATTTATGGACTGATAGTCGGCAAACTCGGGGCTGCCAAGTGAGGGAACCACGCTCAACTCGCTGTCGGCGGCCAATAGGGCAAGGGCGAGATCATGGTTGATGTGGGCATTCATGCCAGCGAGCGCAAACTGGATGCGATCAATATCTGTCCGGTAGCGCGCCTCAAACAGTGCACTCCATGCCGATGGTACAGAACTTCCGGCAAAGAAATCAGAAACTGCGCTAAAGTAAAAGCAAGCGAAAATAATATCGAGACGAGTGAGCCAAACCGGACTCTGCCACGCGCCGCCTGGAGAGTAAAGGTCAACCTGCTGCGTCACCATGAGATAAAGCCGGTTAAACCACTTGAGACCGTCAGTCACCGGCAGGAGCGCGTCGATGGCCTGCATACGCGCGATCACGTCCGCGATGGTCACCGGAACTGGTCCGTTCAGGAGGTCGTAGAGTGGCTGGTCCGCAGGGAACTGAGTGGTTGTTGGCATTCAAATTCTCCTGAAACATTCTGCTGAAGTATAAGCGATCCTGCCAATAACCTTCATGAATGATGGGTATTGCCGACTTGTGTTCGCTCACATCAGACCAAGCAGTAGGCGGGATATTGGTATCAGGCCACAGGAGCATTAGCGAATCGGCACCACAGCCAATGCATTTTCTGGAGCATCCCTGGAAACGATAAGAAGGGCTGTTATCGTAAACCCAGAATTCCGCGAAAGCTGATCGGCGGAGCCTTGCCGGTACCGATCTGAAGAAGTATCCGTAATCTGCTGATTTAACAATAGTTACACCATCAAGTTGTCCGTTCCTTGCGGAAATTAATTTTTCCACCCTCTGCATTTAATTGCTGCTACTGACGTGTCTGGGCGCGAGGAGTGTGAGCAATAGTTTTTATCTTGTCCATGCAGTTTGCGTATAGGCGCTATTCCGCTTTCCTAAACAATAGGCGAATTTCAGCCCTACGTCAATATAGGCGCATATGCGCCTATCGCGGAGATTTCGTCGGTTGTATAGAGAACCAGGTTTTCTTCAGACAGCGTCACTCACTCATATAGAGTCGACCAAAAGCAAAATGACAGCGTGTTCTGCGATTGTTCCTCTGGTCGATTTTGTTCGTTGCACAGCTTGGGAATCCGTTTTCAAGCCAGATTCTCACCAGGCGAGAACGGCGTTTATGAGGACTCGTGTGGCCGTAGTGCGCTGTTTAGAAGCTCCTATCTCCCCAGCCAGGAACGCATTCCTCATGACCTTCCGGTTTTGATTCTTGTGCACGCGTCGGGCAAACGCCCTATCCGTTGACGGAACCATCCGCAGGAATTGTCGGCTGTCATGAAGCGTGGCCCCGTCCTATGGCAGTACCGCTGCTACCAATAAGAATCGGCAACCGTCCACGCGCCAGCCAACAGCGCCGTGTTAAGGATGGTCTCACTCCACTGGAACGGGTCCTTGGAACCCGCAGCAACGATAGGTATCCACACCACGAACAGGAACAGTGCGAGTTGAAAGGCTGAGAGCGCGACGGCCAGCCGTGCACAGAATCCAATGAGGGTCGCGATGCCCGCTGCAATGAAGGCACCGCCTGTGAAATACGCCCAGAAGAGGTGGTCCGGCAGCCAATTGGGGATAAGTGATACCGTGTCTTTCACGTCGACGAAGTGGGCTATGCCGAAAAAGATCAAGCAGAGGCCGTAGAGCACGCGCGCGATGCGCAGGCCGTTGTTGCTGCTGACAAATCTGAGGTTCTTACGGTCCCAGGCAGCGGCATAACGAACATAAAGCACCCACGTGGCTGCCAGCATGACCGTGAGCGGAAACACAGACCAGCAAGCGTCGAAAGCGGGTTCATGAAGAAAGTTTGGCAGCCGGAATAGCAGCAACCAAGGGAAGAGAGTAGCGAGCAGCAAGCGCGCGGCAATGGCCGCCATGCGCGGAACAAGCAGACCAATGCCGGCAGTGAAGGAGATGAGGGCGCCAAAGTAAATGAATAGTTCGCGCACGGGGACACCGGTAGGCACAGGATTCCACAACGGAACGAAATCGGGATGGAGCAGGCCCACGGCTCCGAGTCCGATCATGGTGACGGCGAAGATAGCATGACCAATACTTGAGATGCGCATCGGCATATGCTCCAAGTGATGCTTTAGTTTAAAGGAAATCCGACGAACACGTCGAACTGTCCGAGGCCGGAACGCAGTGGGTCGGGTCGACATCGACAGCGCAGTACAGGACAATCCCGATAGAGAATCCTGTTATGCATCGCAATCGGGACGAAGGTCGGCGATTCGAATGAGTGGCGGATTAGAGTGGTTCCAGGGTAGGTATAACCGGCGCGTGGCGTAGAATCCCTCACCGATTAGATTCCAGTTGCCAAAATCATCCACTGAGTGTCGTCAGGGCAGACCACATTGCGCCATCGTTTCCTTTCTTCGGTTTCTTCCCGCTCCGCACTTCAAAACAAAGATGTGCTCATTTGAACCGCTCCGCTTCTCTATAATCGTGGCAGCCGCTGTTGAAGACTTTTTGGGCACCAACAACGCGAAAACGGACCCCGTCGATGGAGAAGAAAACCAAATCTGCATTTGATGTTGCCGATTATCTGGCGAATGCCGGGCCAGAGCGGAGAATTGTTCAATTGGACCAGGACGAGGTGTTCTTTTTGCAGGGAGACATGGCCGACTGCGTCTACTATTTGCACAAGGGGCGCGTGAAGATCTCGGTTGTTTCCGCAGCCGGGAAGGAAGCGACGATCCGGTTGGTATCGGCGAAAAACTTCTTCGGCGAAAAGGCGATGGAGCCTACGCAGGGACTACGCGTAACAACAGCAACCGCGATCACGCCCTGCATAGCTCTCAGGATATCGAGATCCGATTTCCTTCGCGTGATGCATGAGGAACACTCATTTTCCGATTTGTTTTCCAAGTTTCTACTGGAGAACAGCCTGCGAACCCAGTCAGATTTGGTGGATCATCTCTTTAATCCAGCGGAAAAGCGGTTGGCTCGTTTGCTCTTGCTCATGGCGGAGTTAGTGCCGTCAGAAGGAGATGTGACGCTGATACCGCCGGTTTCACAAGAAGCTCTGGCAAGCATGATCGGCAGTACCAGGCCCCGCATCAATCTGTTTATGAACCGCTTTCGCAAGCTTGGATTTGTTGAATACAGCAACGGCCGAATCCGGGTTCATAAGTCATTGCTGAATGTATTTCTGCGCGATTGAGAGACCAGCATCGAGTATCATTGCGAATGGAGAGACTCCGCGACAGATGTTCCGTTTGGGACAGTGTGTTTAGGTGTTTTCCGCCTACCATTTCAGGTAAATCGCTTTTGTGCTCCTTGCTATGGACTCGCTTGCGTTTCCTGCTGGCCCTCCATCCGGGCGCTAGCGAGAATGGGCGCTTCCGATGATGACGAATATTCAAGAAGAATTCGATGTTGAGGTATTTCTAGCGAATACCAATTATGAGCGAACAATCATCCAGTTGAAAGAAATGCAGGTATTCTTCTCTCAGGGGGATCCGGCTGATTGTGTCTATTATTTGCAGGACGGCCGCGTCAAGATCTCCACAACATCAGCAATTGGCAAAAAGGCGACGATCCGGCTGGTTCCAACAGGGGAGTTTTTTGGTGAGAAGGCGATTGCGCCTGATCCGGGATTGCGCGTTACGACGGCGACTGCCATGACGGCCTGTACCGCGCTCCAAATAGCAAGACCGGAGTTTCTCCGCTTGATGCGCGAAGAACCATCCTTTTCCAGTTCGTTCTCTTCATTCCTCCTGACCTGTAATCTGAGGGTCCAGGCCGATTTGGTCGATCAACTCTTCAATCGAGCCGAGAAACGGCTGGCGCGCATCCTGCTGCTTATGGCGGAATATAGTAATCCTGAGGACGGTGATCCTCTGATCCCGCAGATTTCGCAGGAAGCGCTGGCGAATATGATTGGCAGTTCGAGGTCTCGCGTAAACGCATTTATGACACGATTTCGCAAGCTTGGATTTATTGACTACGACAGCCGAATCCGGGTTCACAAGACCTTGCTGAATGTCTTCCTGCGTGACTGATTGTTTGTACCGTTTCAGATACGCAGGACAGGATCAGGTCTCATTTGCTCGGAATCGCGCACCATGGCCCGCCGAATCAGAAAGATTCTGCGGGCCATGACTCTTTGTAGCCATCTATTTGGGTTTTTGTGAGGACGAGTTCTTCTTGGAGTCATCAGCAGGCGACATATCGGTCGAAGAAGCTCTTTGCGGCGCAGACTGCGCAGGGTAGGGCGCTTTCACCTGCGTTGAAGATGCATTGGAAGACCCGGACGGGGCGTCTCTGTTATCGGACTGTGGCGCTTGCCCAGAGGACGTAGGCGCAGTGGAAGAAGCAGATTGAGTTGTGGTCTTGTCTGCCGCTGAAACCGGCAGTGTTCTCTCAGTTTTTGAGGACTGGGGAAGAGGCGCGCTTGGCGTGCCTTGTTCTACCTTTGTTGGAGAAGTAGTGCTGGGCTGATTGTCGGCGGTTGGCGGATTGGTGGTTTGCGCCAGCGTCTTTGAGGAAGCCGGAGGAGTTGCAATGGAAGCAGGACTCAATGCTTCCGAGGGAAAAATTATCGAATTGACTACAGAAGGATCATCATGAAGCCTTACATAGAGCTCCCCATTGGTGAGACGGGGGACCGAGAGAAAGTATCCGGGAAAGCCTTCTGAAACCATGACTGGATGAGTGAATTGCGGATCGTTTGAAACCGAGTCCACAAGGAAAAGCTTGGCCCCTGTGAGCTTGCAAGGCTGATCGGGCAAGTCTGGACACTTGAGATCTCCAAGCACAGGCAGACGGACCAGTGTTCCAAGAGGCTGCCAGTCGCCCGCAACTCCATTCTCGATCACGCGAAAGCGAAGAGGACCGTAGGCTGAGGCGGCAAAAGCCTTGCCGGTGTCGAACGTAGCCACGGCAATCTATGAATCCTCTAGGGTAAGACCGTTTGCAAGCGTGAGTGTCGTCAGGTACGCGCCATGGACAGTAATCTCCTTTCCTGACTGGGCGCGCGAGTTCTGAAGACAACGCGGGAGCACGGAGACTAGAGAATCGAGTGCGCCGAGTGTCTTAACTCCGCTCGGGCTTGTCGCATTCGCAACTCCGATTGATCTCCGCTTGCGAGCAACACGACTCATCCCAGCATCAAGTGTGAATCAATGATCGCTGTATAGCTGTTCTGTTTTGGACTGTTCTGTTTTGGACAGGCGCGCCGATCCAACCTTTGGAAAATTGATATCGACATTGCGAAATCTCAACCACCCGATCGCACGGATATTTAGTAAGGGCATTGCATAAGCCGGTAAATGAGAGTCGATAGCATTGCACATGACTTTTTGCCAGGAATGGAGTCTATAGCTGTGTGATCTTTTCACGCTGAAAGAAGGAGCGATTCAACGAATTGTCAGCCCGAAGCCCATTCACGATAATTGCTAGAATCTCGCAGTTGCGCATTCTTCGCGCGCGAATGTGGGGTTTGATTCAGTATTCATCTTGGAGAGAGAGCTATAGCCCCTGTGCTCTTTGTATCGGCGGACTTGTAATTGCAGTCACACTTTGGGCGGTTGGTTACAGGCTGTCGATTGATCAACGCCATTCTTCCCCTCCGTCGCGGGTTCCGCATGCACGGTTATGGATCGAGTCGCGTGACATATCCGATGCGACGGTTTTAAGAATCAAGAGCAAGTCGCATCACGTTCCCGGATTACAGCCATTTTTCATCTACATTCAACGTCTTTCCCACCGCAGCCGTACCGCCGCGTACATGCCTACTGTATGTGCGCTTGACTTGGTATATTTCGATTCTCTGATCCCGCTTCGCTCTCCCCCTCCATATCGCTTCAGTCTGGCATAGTTGGCACTGCGGTTCCGTCGCTGAATTGGCGCGATTGCCGTGTGCTCTGAAACGAACTGCATCTCGAAGCGTTTTCTCAGTGGAGGAACTAAGCATGAACAAGCTCTGCAATATTGCTACATCAACCAAGGAAAATGCAATTGGAACTTTGGACCGGGAGCAAACGTTGGTGGCAAAGACGATTTATCTGCTTTCCGTGGGTTCTGTGGATCGTGCCAGCATAATCCACGATGCGCTGCTTTATGGGCCCAAGTATCATCTCACTGTAGCAACAAACTATCGACAATTGTGGGAGTTGCCTCTGCGGGAGTTCATTCAGGTGGCTGTACTTGCGGACACGCTTTCCTCATTTGAGCTTGAAGCAGCCTGTCAGTTGATTCGTCGGCGGTGGCCTCATACCAAAATCCTCATTATTCGCGGCGGGGCTGGTTATCTTGATGACGCCCTTTACGATGATTGCGTTGCGTCTACCGTGACCGAGGAGGTTTTCCTTACTGTAATTGAGCGATTTACGAGAGGAGCAGCATACGGGTCCGCTCCAGGCGCGACCAGATGGAATCCCTCGTGGCGCTCAACAACCCCACCCAGCACCTACGTTTTGGACTCAGGATCAACGCCTTGAAACATGTAGGCGCAAGTCGCCCAGTATCTGGGAATCGGACTTTGACAGTCAGAAATTTATTCCATGCTCAAAGAGCGTTTCAGTGGATCTATCTCGATAATCGATAGTATTCGATTCTGGGTAAGTGCAATGGGCTGGTTACCGTAAACCCAGAAATCAGCGGAACCTTGCTGACTGTTCGGTAGAGAATTCAACTCAATCAAGAAAGCATCTTATTATAGGCTTGCAACTCATTCCGAACCGCCTCTAATTGCTCCGATGAGACAGAGAAGACCTGCCGATAGGAATCCGTGGCCATGCGTAAATTGCGAATGCGCACGAACTCCACGGACGCGAACTCACCCTCTGGAAGGAATTCACTTGAGGATTCGACTAAAAGCAATGCCTTCATTGGTAAGGGGGGATAGAACAATTCGAATCTCTCTGGTGGTGTTGTATCCTTCGGTTCCGCGGCAAGATTGATGATGGGTTGGTCTGCCGTGACGAACGGTACAGGTGTGGCGTATTCTAAGAGTTTTATCATGGGCCGCTTTCGATCTGCGTAAAGGCTGCGACCAAGGTTGATCGCCAATATGTGAACGAGCGGATTTGGTGGACGAGGACTAAAGCTTCAGAGGATGTGGATTGGCCGAGGTTGGTTAGGGGTGTGGAGGTTGGAGAGGACGGCGTGGCCGAGGGGGTCTGGCCGCGTTGCTCGCGCAGAAGTTGTTCTTTGCCGTATGGGTAACACATTCACAGATGGAAAGCGGCTAGAACTGATTTCGACATAATCCCACTTCGTAAGTTCTCCTATGTTATTGATTAAATAAGATCTCAAGCGGTACTCAATTTTAACGCCAGAATTACCAGAATTTTCATCATTGCTGTGCTATCTTCCCTTCTGGTAACACAATGCCATTCCAATCGGTAACGTAAGTGTCTGCGAATCATTGATAGTAGTGCCTATTGCTCGATTCTGAGCCGGACACCAGCTTCTTTCATCACCCCCCATCAAAGGAGAGATTCATGACACGGAGAATTAGGCTGCTTCTTTTCTAGATCCTTGCCGTTCTAACGGTTGCCGCGGCGAATTCAAGCGCGCAATCGCTGATGACGCGCCATGTAAGCGATGTTGTTCTCAACGGGCAAGCAAAAGCGGTCGGGCAACTGCCGGTGTCGCAAACCTTGCAGGTGGATATTGTGCTGCCTCTGCGCGACAAGGCTGGTCTGGACGCTTTTGTAGCCGATGTCTACGATCCGTTCAGCCCCAATTTCCGCAACTTCCTGACTCCGGAAGAGACCTCAGCCAGGTTTGGCCCGACCCAGGAGAACTGGGACGCTCTGGTCAGCTTTGCCAAGGCAAACGACTTCAGAATCGAAAACGGCAGCCTCAAAAAGAGGGATCTGGTTCTCACTGGAACCGTATCCGCTATTGAGTCCGCGTTCCATGTGATGATGCGGACCTACCAGCATCCGACCGAGAACCGCATATTCTACTCGCTGGACCGCGAGCCAACCGTGAATCTTCCCTTCCAACTGGAACATATCTCGGGCTTGGACAACTACTCGCTCCCGCATCGCATGATGGAAAAGCGCAGCGACTACGCCGCGGCTCACGGCATCAGCGAAGAGGAAGCCGTTCCTCATGCCACCATTGGCAGCGGTCCGTCAGCTTCCTTTCTGGGCAGCGATATGCGCGCGGCCTACTAAGGCGGCACGGCTCTGACCGGCGCGGGCCAAACCGTCGGCCTGTTTGAATTCCTCGGCACCGATCTGGCCGATCTCACAACCTATTACAAGAACGTTGGCCAGACCGAACCCTTCACGCCCAAGCTGGTTTCCGTCGATACCACCAGCACCAGTTGCACCTGTTCTTCGAAGAACATGACAACATGCGAAAACGGTTCCACAACCACAAGCTGCGACGACGGCGAGCAGACTCTGGACATGACCCAGGCGATGGGCATGGCTCCTGGATTGACCGGCTTGACAATGTACATCGGCGGCACGGACTCGACCATCATCAGCGCCATGACCACGAACGAGGACGGCCCGCTTCCGAACACCATCGGCTGCTCGCGGGGCTGGACGCCAGCCGATCCAAGCACGCTTGACACCTACTTTGAGCCGATGGCTGCTCAGGGGCAGAACTTCTTCGCGGCCTCTGGCGACAGCTCCACCTGGTCGTCGAGCAACGAAGCCTGGCCGGCCGACGATGCGCATGTAGTTTCTGTCGGCGAAACAGACCTTGTAACCGCCAGCGTGGCCGGTCCCTGGTCCTCAGAGACTGCCTGGAGCGATTCGGGCGGCGGAATCTCGCCGGACTCGATCGCCATTCCCTCGTGGCAGTCGGCCTCAGGCGTGATTACCTCCACCAACAAGGGATCGACGACCCTGCGCAACGGCCCGGATGTCTCGGCCAACGCCAACTTCACCTTTTACACCTGCGCCGACCAGACGACCTGCCAGGCCAATGTATACGGCGGCACCAGCTTTGCCGCTCCCATGTGGGCCGGCTACATCACCCTATAGATTCGGCAAATAGATACTGATGCTTATGCGGCAACGCGCATCGAATGAAGTATGGAACGCGAAGATGCCCGTAAGCTATCTCCGCAAGCACAGCATGAGCGTCGCCGACAGGTGGTTCGTGCTTACCAGCGCGGAGTAAACCGCCGCCAGATTGCTCGCGATCTTGGCTTGAGTTATTCATCGGTGCGCATGATCGTCAACCGCTTCAAGAAAGACGGTATGCGCGGCATAGATTCCGGTCAGCGTGGCCGTCAAGCAGGCAGTTGCCGCACCCTCAGCGCCGAGCAGGAAGAGTTGATTCAGCGCCTGATTTGCGACCAGCGCCCGGAGCAGCTCAAGCTTGACTTTGCGCTGTGGACGCGCGCCGCCGTCATGCTTTTGATCGAGCGCGAATGTGGCATTCGCCTGCCGGTGCGCAGCGTGGGCGAGTATCTCAAACGCTGGGGATTCACGCCGCAAAAGCCCATTCGCCGTGCCTATGAAAAGTCGCCCGTGGCCGTGCAAAAGTGGCTCGATGAGAGTTATCCCGAGATCAAGCAGCGTGCCAAGGAAGAGGGCGCGGAGATACATTGGGGCGATGAGACAGCGGTGGTCAACACGGATGTTCGTGGCCGCGGCTATGCGCCCAAAGGAGATACTCCGGTTGCTTTTGTTGTCGGCGGAGCGCGGCAGAAGTTATCGATGATTTCAACCGTGACCAATCAAGGGAAAACCAGTTGGATGATTATCGATGGTAACTTCAATCACCTGCGACTTATCGAGTTTTTCGAGGCACTTATCAAGCAGGCGGGGCGCAAGGTCTTCCTGGTTCTTGATAACTTGGGCGTGCATCATTGCAAGCCGGTCAAGGAGTGGCTGGCAGCGCACGTCAAGCAGATCGAAGTCTTTTATCTGCCCAGTTACTCGCCAGAGTTGAATCCAGATGAACGTCTCAATGGAGACTTGAAACAGGCCATTAAAACGCGGGTTCCATGCAGGACAAAAGACAAGTTGCGCAAGGCGGCAACGGAACACATGACGGCAATCGAGAAGAATCCAGAAAGAATCAAACCGTTTTTTGAAGACCCGAAAATCGCCTATGCCGCGTGACAGTATTTTGTTGCCGGATCAATAGTGGTAACCCCGTTAATCGAGCAGGATGGCGTCTTCGCCTTCAAATGTGAAGGTCAAACGATAATTTCCGTTCACTTGGATCGACCAATGCCGCTCGCTGCCTTGCAGCCGATGCAACCCCCAAGAGAGCGGAGTCGCCAGATCGGACAGCTGTCTTGCTTCGTTGAGCGCGGTCAACTGTACTCGCAACTTTTGCGCATGATGCGGTTGAATTCCGGCCTTGCTGTCGGTCTTGTAAAACTTCTCAAGCCCGGCATTGCGGAACGACTTTATCATTTATTAACTGATGTTACGCGGTAGCCCGCATCAGCAGCAATTCGTCGTAGGCTGATCGTGTTGCGTTGATGAGCAGCTTGCGACACAGGGCGAAAGGGCTGAGGCTTTTCTTGATGCTCAGGCATTCCAGTTTGAAAGCGGCGCAGATTGCCAGAAATACATGGTTGCTTTGGGTGCGCAGCGTACGCGTCGGCGACTTGGCCAGATTGGCGTTGGACTTCAAGGATTTGTGAAATACCTCCACTTCCCACCGTTTCTTGTAGGTCGTCGAGATTGCGTCGTAATCGCAAGTCAAATCACTGCATGCCAGATGCAATCTACCCGTACTTCCGTCCTTGTTTGTAAAGACCTGGCGCAGCACAAGGACCTCTTTCACATAGCCCTTGAGCCAGCCGCGCACTGCGGTTTGCTCTGGAATGTTCAGCTCTTCTACCCGCACAAAACGCCCTTTGTTTCGCTCCTCTTCGGTCACGGCGATCAGCCGGTTGTCCTTCAGCGCGGCGATGAAATGCCGCCCCTTGTTGGCGATGAATTCAAAGTTCTCGGTAGCGGAAAACCAGCTATCCATCAGTACAAATCGAAACTTCAACTCATTGCGAATGCAGGTGTCGATCATCTGGCGCATTAACTCGTTCTTTGTTACTTCGCTCCTGCGCTTGAGCTGGCGAGTCACTCTATCGCAGTATTGGATCGGCTTTTTGACCAACTCAAACGCCACTGGAATCGATGCTCCGTTCGAGTGATACAGCGCGTTGAGGAGATTGATTCCGCGCACATTGCGGCCGCTGACATGGTCATAATGCCAGCACATCAACTCACTTTCATCCGTCCAGGCCTTCTCTTGAATGGTATCGTCGAAGATCAGCACGCCGTTGCTGCTTTCGATCGAGCGAACCATCGATTTGACCTGCCTCCACAAGTCTTTGGAGGTGAAATCCTGCCCCGACAAGAAGCGCGTAACCTGATCGTGGCTGACCTCGCCCTCTGTCATGGCGGACAGCCCTGTAGCCGTGGCAGCACCAAACGCACTCAGCAGATAGTCGGTATATAGCTCCAGATCGGCACGCTTCATGCGGGAAGAGTATCAAAGCGGGTGGGAGGCTTGAACACGCCGAACCATAATCGGCAACGGTTTTTTCGCCTGCCGACTGATTTCCTCGCATGCATCTATGCACTTTCCGGGCAAGACTGCGTAACAGCGGTTACGAACTTCTGTATCAGTCAGTGCCATTTTCTCTCCAAATCTTAACTATCCGATAAAATACCCCCAAACCTGAAAATAAATACCCCCAAATGTACCCCCAATGGACCGTGGCTTTGGACACGCGCTGGCGAACGTCAGAGGATACTCATGGAATATTATTATCCGTATTGCATTGATTTTACTGTGTTTATAAAAGATGTTCCCGGAGGATGACGGACACTCTTGGACTACTGCGGAATGATGTATTGGTGGGCAGTGAGGGACTCGAACCCCCGACTTCCTGCTTGTAAGACGGTAAAGTGGTGGTATTCCATGAATTGCCGCGACTTACCATAGATTGCTTATCTGTCCGCATTAACAGGGGATAAGAGGACATTGGCGGGTGTTGACTTGCCCGCCAATTCCCCCCGCTTCCCCTACCGACTCCCCACAGTTTCCACCACAGTCGCAAGATGGAAAACCAGCGAGAGACGTTCACATAGAACCGGAGACGGTGAGCCGTCCGGCGCTGGCCGATAGCTCGCCTGAGAACAGTTCTGCCGCAAAGCGGACGCGGCACGGGATGGGGAGCGGACGCACAGAATTCGCCTCTGAGCGATTGCAAGCCCACGGCCTACCCTTGGGGGCCTTGCCGACGCGGTGAGGGTTCAGGAGGTTCGTGCAATAATCGCACTAATCCCGCACGGGGTCTGGCGGGCTGTCCCGGCCCGCTCGCCGGAGTTGCCGAGGTTGTCCGAGGGTAGGGGGTGTGAGGGGATGGACGGCTTTTGAGGCGCTCACACGGCTTCCAAAATTTTTGGGAAATTGGAAGCGTATTTTTCACTCGAAGTAAGCGAGCTTTAGCGTCCCGCAATATGGGACAAGAGGCAACGTGCTGTAACTCACGCAGATTCCAGCATTTAGTCGATAAAGAGGCAACGTGATGTAACTCACTTTTTGGCGGCTTCCAGCACTTTTTCGATGCTGATAGTCGAGATGCGAACGGTCCCGCCGGGGACAAGTTGAGAAGCGGTGAGGGTTCCCCTGTCGATATAGCGGGCAATCGTCCGGGGACTCATTTGCAAGTATGCTGCGGCCTGTTGCACGGTGAACCAGTCACGGTCTAGCGTTTCCGGCGCGGTTGCTTTGGGCATCTTTTCCCTCTTATCTGTTTTCCCATTCCTGTCAGCAAATGTCAACAGATGTCAATAGAATGAGGCCTTTTTGGACTCGATTCGTGGGGCAGATTCGTTTTTCAAAACCGGGAAGAGGCGCTTAGGGGTGTTTACTATTTGGTAAACTGGCGGGAACCCGGCAAGCTAGACAGACCCGAAGGGCACTGGCCCTAGACCCGCTCAAATAGTTCCGGTAGGCTCGTTTTCAGGCCCTTGGCAACCTTTTCGATATTCACCAGAGAAACATTCCGCACACCGCGCTCGATTCCGCTATAGTATGTCCTGTGAAGGCCGCAACGCTCCGCCGCCTCTTCCTGTACGATTTCCTGTTCCTCGCGGATGCGACGGATTGCACGGCCAAACCGGATGCGAATATCGAGCGGCATTGGCTTTAATCTTCACGGTTTGTAGTCGATGCGTACACACCCGATGAGTCACATTGTGTAGGAGGTAGGATTTTGGCTCTTGGTATCTTTTTACTGTTGATTTTCATGGCGTACTTGATCGACAAACATAACCTTTGGCGAAAGGCAGCTAAGATTGCCGTCTGGATTTTGATTTTCGTCTCCATTGGATGTGGATGTCTCTACGGTTGGTACAAATACGATGAGCACCAAACCGAGAAGCGTCAAGAAGCAGAAAATGCCGCCAATGAAACCAAGATGAAGCCAATCCGAGACTGCGCGGCCCGAAACGCACAATTTTCCAACGCGGAAGAGGAATGCGAAAAAGATCCAAGTATTGTGCTGCATTCAAACGAAGACGTTCAGCCCGCTGCCCCCGAAAAGCGAACCCGTGATACGAGGCCCGCACGCCTTGTCAAAGCCTCAAACGATGTCGATCTGAAGACAACGGAGCTTGGGAGCTTGGTATGTGGACACATGAAAGCCGGGGAGGTTGCAACTCTATTGAACTCCAGCGACTACGGGGTGAAAGTAAGAACAACGGATGGACAGGTTGGGTGGGCCTGGGCTGGATATTTTGAAGTGGCGAGTACAGCTCACTAGTTTCAGGACGGTATTGCGCTTTCTGCCTACTGGTGAGGCATCGGCACTGTCGAGAGGGGAACAATAGGCGCTAGGGGTGGATCAACGTGGGGAGTTCAGCGGAAGACTTACGGGAAGTGATGCGGGCCAAAACGGATGAAGAGCTTTACCTCCTTTTGCGTCTTCACTCACAGGATTACGCGTCTGAAGCCATCAATGCCGCCAGCGAAGAATTCAGTCACAGGCATTTGGACGAGCCAACAATGAGCCGCATTGTAACGGCTGCTGAAAACGCGCTCGAAGAAAGGAAAGTTATGAGTGATACCAAAGAAACAGGGACAGGATTTGGCTGCTTAATCCTCCTCTGTATTGTCGGATTTGCGATCTACGGTGGATACGGATGGCTCGATTCGATTGGTTGGATTTCGCATCGGGAAGAAACGGTAATCACAGCCCGGAGTGATTGGCTTGTGGGCGAGAGCAAAGTGTGCTGGTCAGCAATGCTGAATAGTGAAGGCGCCGCCCTTTTAGGCAAAGAAGTTGGCTATGCCATGTCCTCCGTTTCCTGCGACGATGGACCAGAACACAAAATGAAGGTCACTTTTTATGGCAAGAAATTGCAGGGCTACATAGTTGCAAACTGGCGCTGCACCCGGAATGAAGTCGATTTCCTGAACGACAACTCATTCACTTGTTATCAAACAGGCGGGCAGCGATGAGAGCATAAGAGTATTCGCGGTTGACAGATTGGAGGCGAGAATGGCAACGGAAACCACGGCGGTAGGAGCGAATGAAACGGCCAAAACGTTCGGGACTTCTATCCCCGATCCCGGAATGTACGTTCTCTCGCATTGGGTGAGTGCCCTGCCGCTGAAGATGGACGGAAAGGAGAGTCTTTTAGGCAACGCATGGGACAGGCTCTCTCACTCAAACATCACGGAGTTTGAGCATCACTCAATCCTAGATGGTGATGTCTATGTCACCGAAGCAGGTAAAGTGCAGATCAGTGGTGAGGGAACCGTAGGTTTGGGGACGTGCGACCTGTTGCGCAACTTGCTCGAACTCCATAGCAAGGGCGTTGCCCCGTTCGCTGCAACATGGTTCCCCTACGATTGGAGCAATTATGAGGACGTTGTAGTGCACAGTTTCTTCGTACTCTACAATGGCAAAATTGTCGAGGAACAGTTCACTTTCCCCAGCTACTCCCCGCTTGTACTGGAACGCCCTGCCCTATACAAGGACCGTAAGATTCATAATCGCCGGTATGTAGATGAGGCGGTGGAATGTTACTGGTATCGCAAGTTCTATACGGAGACGATGGTCGGGCAAATGATGGTGCTCCGTTCTGACGAACCGTCACTATATTACTTTGAGCGGCCTACGCGCGATTTGACTCCAGATGTCACGCTTGCTGTTCTGACCAAACTCTACTATCTGCTCTGGGTCTTTATTCCTGTCCTGGGGGCCATCGCGTTCCCGTCTTTACGCTTCGTCTTGGCGATTGCGGCGGTCATACTTCTGGGTCACTGGGCACTCGTTTGCTGGCGGCTGCGAAAGGTCGGGGTGGATGCTCCTTGGTGAGGCTCCGGCGCTATCGAAGGGTGAATGGTTGCCGGCCGAGTGCGGGCGCGTCCTGGCGAATTCCGGAGTGTTGGGCGGTGTTTTCATGGGGTTATCATTGCGCAATCTTTCTTATGCAATGATTTTCTAATTCTCTTAACCGCTGTGTGTAGCCATCGGGTCTCTTCGGAGGGAAGAATGATCGATTCAGGTAACGCGCTTCTGATTCTGAGGAAATGGGCCGACGAAACTTCCTCACTGCTTTTTCGCTTCGAGTCCGCACAGGTAGCCTGCGCTATGGGTGGGACGATTTCTGAAGGTTCAGACTCAACTTGGCAGGTGCGCTCCCGTCGAGGAGATGCCACACTTTCTTTCCGCCTAGATGGGTGCGTTTTTGAATACGTTGAGCGCCGAGCAATCGGTCGAGATGATGCCCCTGATGATATTGCCGAAAAGGCGCATTTACTCATATTCTTCCCGCCGCATTTCTCATCGACGGGGCTTCCCGAGGAAAGAAATACTTTGACGGTCTCAGAATTGCTGCCCTCAGAAATCAAAGAAACAACCTGATCTCCGCTTATCGTTTGCATTTCGACACACTCCATGCGATGATTCGCATGAGTGTATCGGATTCACCAAGGCCCCGCCTGCCAGCGGGGCTTTTGCTGTCTCATGGTAGCACTGTGAACGGTTCTCAGTCTCTTGTACTGAATAAATATCTTCCGAGGCCGCGTTTATGTTCTCCCGTCTGAAATGCCCCCTCCGCGTTTTGAACAGTAACAGCCGTCACAGTCCTTTGTTCATGCGGGTTTTAGGCACTTTTTCAAACCGTAACAGGGGGTTAGATGTTACGGCTTGAAAATGCCATTTAGGTTAATAAAGACGCGGGTTGTGACGGTGTGACGCTTTGAGGTGGGATGAGAGAGCAATAGCGAAGCCAAGCGTCCTCAAAGACCCCCCGGCGATACCCCTTCGCGGTTCCGTTTTCCACTCGAATCGTCTGCGGATAGATGCTGTATTTTCCGAGTTGCCGCGCCAGATTGTTGGCCGTCAAGCCGTGCCCTTGGTTCCAATCAGCCCAGGGACGGCCTTCAATCTTGCAGAGGCAGTCAGCCAAAATTGCCGATGAAATCTTATCCGTCTTGCGTTCACCAAAGACGGTGCGAATGTCGGATAGCAGGGTAACACCGATGGAGGCGTCTTCGGCTTTGGTGGCCGCGCAAACGGCCTTCAATGCCTGAGTGAGTCGTTGAGTCCATTCACCCCCGGCAAGCTGCGCGATGGACAGCAGGACTTCGGCAATGTCGTTCTGACGCGGATTGAAACCGGCGATAGGAGCGGGGCGAATTGACCGGAGTAGCTCTTCCGCTCCCCGCATCGCCCATTCTTCCAGCCTTGCCTTGATTGGAGCAGCGGCGGCCTTCACCTCAGATTTGCGATCCGGCTCGATTGTCTCCCCCGGCAGATTCCGGCGCATTTCAATAATGATCGAACGGTTTGAGACGGTATCCCAGAGTTTGCCTATACCGGCGAGACATTTCGGGCAGAACGTGGGGTAATCTTTAACTTCAAAGTCGTTTCCCACGCATCGCGTATAGACCCCCTCTGGCTCATACCCGGAATTGAGAATGCAGCGAATGTTTTCTGCCGTTTCCTTGTTCCCTTTCATTTGTGCGTCAATCTCGTCCAGGAACAGCGTTGGGCGGAATGCTTCAACCACGCGGGCAAGAGCAGCGCCAGACATTCCACTGGAAGCACGGCCCCGGTAGGCTACTGCTTTCAGAATCCGAAGCAGTGTCGATTTTCCGCTGCCTTTTTCCGGCGACGAAATGAACAGATAAGGCGTGACTTCAAAAGCAGCGAAGACGTAAGTATGCAGCGTCCATGCGGCCATGATGATAGCCTGTTCATCCGATACAACGACATAGCGCCTAGTCCACGCTCGGCAGGTTTCGAGCAATTCGCCCGTGATTTTGGCCGCGTCTTCCGGCGTCATGGTTGGCGCAACTTGCACAATGGGCGCAATCGACTTACCGGGCGGATACCGCTTCACAACGTCCGCCGCAATCTTCCGCACTTTCGCCTCTGGTAGCGGCGGGGCACCCTTCGCCGCATTCTCAGCCAACAGAGCCGCTTCGATTGCCTCCAGGGTCATCCCGCGTTTGTTCATAGTGCCAGCCAAAGAAACCAGCGTCTTTCTGCTGCCGTTCTTTCCCTCTGTCTGTCTGCCAGCCTGTACGCTATTCGCGGGCATTGGTGCGCGTACCTCATCCGGGTGTGTTCTGCGATGTTCGACTTGAGGCGAATCCATTACTGCTTGTCCTCAAGGGCGGAAACGGTGCCCTCTGCGACGATGCGTTCTATCTCGCTTGCCGGTATCCTGATTGACCAGCCACCAGGACGGACCACGGTAACGCGCTTTGCGCCGATCCATGCCCTCAAGGTTTTGGGCTTCACGCTGAGTTCCTGCGCCGCTTCGCTGATTGTCAGTAGTTTTGAACGTGTCTGCATTTCTCCTCCAGTATTATGATTTGCTCTGCCTTCACTATTCATGCTACACATATTCTTTCGATACCGGCATTATATTTTAGTTGCCTTCAATGCACTAAACGTGCTATCAATAATTATGACGCGCTTCAAACAGCCCGCAATGCCTTACGTGCCAACCGTCGCATTCGCTGAAAACCCTCCGCAGTACGTGTCTGGAGAACAGAGCAAGGATGACCTCGAACGGTTCTGCGAATTGCTCAATTCGAGCGAACAGCCGGAATTGAGGGAGCACCTGCGGCAGCTTGTAAAGGCATGGCAGGATTCCGGTCCCGATCTCGAAAAGATGATGTGGGGAAGTCACAAGGATCTGCTCACACCGCTGCAAGTCCTTTGTGTTGGCCGCTGGATGCCCTCTAACAGCGGACGGGCATTCGTGAACATCCATCCCGAAATCGGACGGCTCGCGGATCATGTGGGACTGGAGCGTGTGTATCGGAAGATGCCGGATGGTTCATGCAAGCTCACTCCCGAAACCCAAGCATGGATAGCATTCGGTTTCTTCGCTCTGAATCCGCACTGTGAAGAGCTTGCCGGTCCTTGCACACGGTGCGGCAGGTATTACGTCAAGAAACGCGCTTCGCAAAAGGTCTACTGCTCCCGCCGGTGTGGGAACGCCTCCACTGCGGTAGTCAGGACAGCGGCAAAGCTCAAGGCGGAGCGCGATGAAAAGATCATCCGAGCAAAGGCCCTGATTCGGAAGTGGAACACGCTCAAGGGCCGATCTGGACTCGTTTGGAAGGAGTGGCTTAGGAAACAAGAGCCAAGCATCACAGATAAATTTGTCACTCGCCGGGTGAACACGGGCGAGTTACCAGAACCAAAGGCAGGGAGAAAACCATGAGCATATTCAAGCGCGGTAATGTCTGGTGGTATGAGTTTGCGTTTCAGGGTCAGCGCATCCGTCAAAGCAGCAAAAGCCCGGTCAAGGCCGTTTGCCTCCAGGCGGAGCGGGAGCGGCGGCGGGAACTTGAGCGCGGGGCAAACAATCTGGAAAAGGCTGTGAAGCCTAAGCTATTCTCTGGTGCTGTGAAAGCCTACTTGCTTGAGCGGGAAGCGCATTGGAGTCCCAAGACGCGGGAAATGCACGCCAACTCGCTCAAACACCTTGAGCCTCACTTCGGGAAACTGCTCTTGAATGAGATTCGCGGGGAGCAAATATCCCGTTACCAGCGGGCGCGGCTCAAGGCAGGGGCTTCCAACCGGACTGTCAACATTGAAGTGAATCTGCTCCGGCTGGTGCTGCGCAAGGCGAAGCTCTGGAGCAACATTGCGGACGATGTGACCATGTTGAAGGAACGGGCGGACGTTGGCCGCGAATTGAGTGACGATGAAGTTCACCGGCTGCTGTTGACTTGCAAGGCCAGTGCCAGCCGTGGCCTCTACCCTGCCGTGCTTACCAGCATCCATACCGGGCTGCGCTCTCAAGAGTTGCGCTTGCTGTGCTGGCACCAGATAGACCTCTTGGAAGGAATCATTACGGTTGGCAAGTCCAAGACGCAAGGCGGGGAAGGCCGTCTGGTTTATCTGTCTGCTCTGGCGGTCCAAACATTGAAAGAGTGGCGGTCACAGTTTCCGGCTGCGCAGCCGAGTCATGCCGTCTTCCCACGGGAAGCCTACGGATTGAAGGGCAAAAAAGGCACGTTCGGCGGCGAAGTCGTGCCCTACAAGACGTTCCCGGACCAGCCGGTGCGCAGCTTGGCGACGGCATGGCGGGGAGCCAAGAAAGCGGCTGGTATCGAATGCCGCTGGCACGATCTCCGGCACAGCGCAGCTTCCCGCATGGCGGCTGGCGGGGCAACCGATCAAACTCTACAGGCGTTGCTCGGATGGATGAGTCCCAAGATGATTGAGCGGTACTCGCACGTCCGAGCGGAGGCGAAGCGGAAGGCCGTCAGCGTGTTCGATATGGTCAGTATTGAAACGGACTCCCCACAAAATCCACCACAATCAATGGTGAGCGGAATCCAAAATATAATGTAACTCTTTTAGAATCTTGGTGGGCAGTGAGGGACTCGAACCCCCGACTTCCTGCTTGTAAGGCAGGCGCTCTAACCAGCTGAGCTAACCGCCCACGCGGCGCTTTCTTTTTTCTGGCCTTCTGCAATCATAGCAGCGCATTCGCAATTCTGTGGCTGGGGCGTTTCCACCACTCGATTGCGCAGCGCGGTGGCGCATCAGGCAAAGTTGATACACTCAGCCGGTGGGCCGTCTTATTCTCAATGCCGACGACTTCGGGCTGACCAGCGGTGTCAACCGGGCGGTGATCGAGCTGCACCGGGCCGGCGCGCTGACCAGTACCTCGCTGATGGCGCGCGCCGCGGCGACTGATGAGGCGATTGAACTGGCACGCGGCGCGCCCGCACTGAGCGTGGGCTGCCATGCGGTGCTGGTGGACGGCGAGCCGGTGCTGTCGTCTCCTGCGCTGGTCGAGCCGCGCTCGGGCAGTTTTTATCCCACGTTGAGAGCATTTCTTGGGGCGCTGCTTTTGGGGCGCATTCAATCCTCCGCGATCGAGGCCGAGACCGCCGCGCAGATTGCGCTGCTGCAATCCAAGGGCTTGAAGCTCACCCACATCGACACGCACAAGCATACCCATCTCTTTCCCTCTGTTCTGCGGCCAGTCTTGCGCGCCGCCAAGGCCGCCGGGATTCGCGCGGTACGGAACCCCTTTGAGCCGGCCTGGAGCCGCCGTGCAACGCGCGGCGCTCCCCGGATTCGCCGTGCAGAGGTGAGCCTGCTGCGGCTGCTGGAGCCTACCTTCCGGCGCATCGTCGCGGAAGAAGGCTTTACCACCACAGACGGCGTTTTGGGCGTGCTGGCAACAGGAAGCCTGGACGCCGCCACGCTCTCCGCGCTGCTTGGCCGTCTGCCGGAGGGTTCGTGGGAGCTGCTCACGCATCCCGGTTACAACGACGCCGATCTAGCGCAAGCGCATACACGCCTTTTGGCCTCACGGGAGACGGAGCGGAAGGCGCTCGCCTCTCTTTTCTTGAGAGAGGGAATTGAGCGGATCGATTTCTCCCGCCTGTAGACGCTAGTTACGGCCAATGCAAGGGCATTCAAAAAACGTGAGAAAGAGGCTGGTTTGGGCTCAAAAGGGCGCTTTTTGAGCGGAAAAAGGGGTGTTTTTCAAGGTTTGATATTACCATTCAGTCAACATTACCAAAATTCAAAGTTCTGATTTCAAGATGTTTGCGCGCGCCTTGAATCACCGAAACTGTGCTTCACCGGGAGGGGGGGTGGGTTTGATGCGTTTTTTCCGCGGCTTCGGCGCGCGTTTCAGCGAGGCGAGAGCAACCTGCGCGGCGTATAAAAGCTGGTTGGCCCGCTTCTCGGGAATCGCTTCGACTTGGATGCCGTGGGCCACGCAGGCGATGAAGGCGCGGATGTTTTCATAACCGGCAAGAGGAGGCATAACGCGGCAGAAGGCAGGGCGAGCCTGAAGGGCTGCCAAGGCCAGGGTGAAGGGCTTTTTCTCTCTGCCCTCCATGAACGCGTCCTGGGCGCGCTGCCACGCGGCGCAGCAACGCTTGATGGAGGCGCGGGATTGCTTGGAGTCAGAGGAGGACTCGGACGAGGAAATGGCCTCGGTGAAGGTGGATTCCGGTGCTGTGGTGATCATGGATTCTTCCTTTCAGGGATCAGGGGTCAGGGATCGGCCCGCTTTTGATCTTTGATTGATTGTGCGACGGGAGGCGATAATTATCTGCAAACGATTATGCAGCGGGCAAGAGGGGCAGAAGCGCCTGGAGGATCGATGCTTCCCAGGCGGGAAGACTTGGACCGCGGCCCTCGAAGCCTTGTACCCGGCACTTCACGATCAAGCCTATTGAACGAGAGGATTACAAACAAAATCAGCGAGTTAGCGCCCGCTTCGCGGAGATGGCGAGTTGGCGAGTTGGCGGCGGCATTGGCAATCGAATGTTATAGACTCCGCAGGCCGGTAACGCCGATGGGGGGGCTTGGACGGGTTCAGGATTGAACGGTGAGAATCTGTTCCTCCGCGGCGATCTGCGCGATATTTTCTGAGTAGAAGATGAAGCGATTTCCACCCAGGCGCTTGGCGGCATACATGGCCATATCAGCGCGCACAATCAACTCTTCCATCCGAGCGGCGTTGGCGGGAAAGATGCTGATGCCGATGCTGGCGGTGACATGCACCTTTTGACCGAGGAGAAGGATGGGGATATCGATGGCATGCAACAGGCCCTCGGCGACTCGAACGGCATCTTCGCTCGAGCCCAGATCCGAGAGGATGAGCATGAATTCATCGCCGCCCAGGCGGGCCAGGGAATCGCCCTTGCGCACCAAGGAGCGCATGGTATTGGCGATTTGAACGAGCACGTCATCGCCGGCGGCATGACCCAGATTGTCATTCACGGGTTTGAAGCTATCCAGATCAATAAAGAGCAGCGCAAGCGAGTTTCCTCCTTGCCTGGCGCTCTCCAGGATTGCCGGCAAGCTCTCCATCAACATGCGGCGATTGGGAAGCTCGGTGAGCGGATCGATCAGCGAATTCTTCACCGCTGTATCCCTGGAGCGCTGCAGTTCAGCCTGGTGGCGGCGCATTTGGGTGACATCGATGGCGGTGGTTTCATAGACAATGCCATCCGGCGTCTCGACCGGGGTGACATTTTTGAGCAGATAGAGGACGGAGCCGTCGTCGCGGCGGAGCGTGGCGTGGCAGTTGCTCAACATTTCGATCTGCTGCGCGTTTTTCAACTCCTCCCGTTGCTCTGATTCAATCTCGAACTCCCAGTAGGAGCGTCCCTGAAGTTGTTCCTGATCCTCGAGGCCGAGCAATTTGACGAAGGCGGCATTGCATTCCGTGATGACGCCATCCGGCCGCAGGGAATAGACGGCCGCCAGATTGCGCTCAAAGAGGCGCTGGTACTTGGTGGCCAGCTGAAGCTCCTTCTCCATCTGCTCACTGTTGATGGCCATCTGCTTGCGCACGGTTCTCTTCAACTGCTTGACCCAGGCCAAGGGAACCAGAAGGCAGAGCGCCGTGAAGCCCAGGATGACCAGCGCGCGCTGCCATGTGAGCCAGTTATCCGCCGGACGGAGGATGAGATCGTCCGGAGATTCAATCAACACCAGCACGGTGGAGGGAAGATTCTTGCCCTTGCTTTGCAGGAGTTCAACACCCTGCAATTCGAGCGTCGAACCTTTGGGAAAGGCATCGATCTTGCGGGAGTTTTCGCCCTGCAATAAAAGCGCCATAAAAGGATGGCCCTGATCCAAGAGATGAAAGGTGATCTGTGAGGAATCCGCCTCCTGACTCTCCAGCCGCGCCTTCAGATGAACGCGCTTGCCGTTGAGGGAATTCTTGAGAATCTCCGTGATGGCAGTGTTCAACGGAGCAATTTTCACAGCGGAAGAATGATCAGTGTTCACTTGAACCAGCGAATCGCGCAACTCCAGACCAAAACGGCCGCGGATGGGAAAGCCGATTACGTCAAGCGGGTCGCCTATATGGAGAGTAGCCGGCGTCACAGTGCTGACGAAGATCGTCCCTGTCTCATCCTGAATGGCGAACAGATTGTTCGAGCTCCAGTTGACCCGGCCGCGCAGATGCGCTTGGCGAACCATGGTCAGGTCGGCGTCTTCCGGGCGCAGGCTCTGCACTGTAACCGGTACTGAGTTCTCCGCCAGCGCTGGCATCTTCACTTCAATCTGTTTCAAGTCCTCCAGTAACAAAGTCGAACCAATGCGCTTACCGGCACTATCCATCCGCGAGGCGCAGACGCCCCTGGCCCGAACCGTCGCTCCCATCAGGCGATCCGTAGCTGGGGAATGGAGTACGCGGAGATTTAATAAAGCTTCACCCTTTCCCGCAACAATCCAGAAACAAGCGCGCTCGGTCTGTCCACTACAAGGGTGTAAAACCCCTTCCGTAACCACCAACTGACTATCTCTTGGAACCGCATCCATATCTCCCACGGTCCTGGGAACCGGCTGGATCTCGGGTCCAGCATGCAGAAACTGTATCTTCGGCTTGGAAATATTGATCGAATAGCCGCCAGAGGTCACCGCCTTCACCCGGACGCGCGTACCCGCGGGGAAGTTCGTCTTGATGCCGCTGCCTTGTATATTGATATAGGAATAACCGAACTTGTCTTGGACGAACAGCATCCCCCAATCCACATCACAATAGGTAACAACAGCTTCAAAATCAATGGGATATCCGAGCTTCGCCTGATCGTTGGAAAGGGAAAAAACCTCATTGATCGAATGCAGGACCTTGAGGGCTTTCGGCGGAGGCGCCGGTTGTTCCGCCGCTTGTGCCGCCAGGCAGATGAGAAAAAAATAAGAGAGCGAAACCCCGGATGCGAATCGAGAGAAGTTGACGATCTTCCGTATTTGCAAGGTGCTTTTGATTGTTTCGCCTTTCAAGGTTCCTCGTAACCGGACGCCGGCCTCGAACGACAGGCTCGGATCAGTCTACGCCACTCTGTGATCATCGGCAATTCTTTCAATCTGTATAGTCTCTCATCGAAATAATTAGAAGATTGTTACAAACTGCCGGGTTCTTAGGGAAATTACATTTGAATTCCTCAACCAACATTCAGCAAAATGAGCGAAATCCTATGCTTGAAACTCAGGAGAGAGCGGGGGCATCGTGACTGACTTTGGGTAGATTGCACCCGCCGCAGTGTGATCTGAGTCACGGAGTGAGCAGACCATGGCCGGGTAGCCTTGAATGAGGATGAGAGCGCCTGGAGCGCTCCATCGACCAAGGAGTTTCATCATGGCTTACGTCATAACCGATGCCTGTACCAAGGATTTTCTCTGTGCGGCCGAGTGCGCCACCGCGGCGATTGCGCCCGCCTCCGCCAGCGATGACGCCGCCGCCGGCGTCCCCCAGCTTTTCATCAATCCGGATGAGTGCATCGACTGCGGCAACTGCGCCTCGATCTGCCCTGCGGGAGCGATCTTTGTCGAGGATGAATTGCCGGCCGGCAAGGAGCACTTTGCCGCCAAGAACAAGGCGTACTTCAACTAAGGCTCTTCCCAAAAGATCTTACGGTTCGTTTTTATCCGGCGCAGGCTGCGTCCCCACAGGCGGAGCCTGCGCCGCCGTGGCCGCATTCGCCAGCGTCACCGGGAGGGTGAGCGTTTGCGCCGTATCTGGATCGTCGCGCAGCTTCACGTAAAGCGCGCCGTTCACCGGATGCGGAACGCTGACCTGGGTTCCGGTAAACTCCTGGGGCAGATCGACGGGGTTGTCGAAATCCTGGGTAGCTGCGATGGAGGCGGCCAGAAAGAGGTTGGTACCGGTGAGAGTGCAAGGCCGGGCCGGGTTGTGCGGACAGCGCAGCTCCTTGAAGCCGGGCAGGCGAACCAGGGTTCCCAGGGGCAGCCAGTCTCCGCTGACCCCGGCCGCCGACAGGACGCGCAGACGCAGCGGCCCGAAGGCCGAAGAGCCGAAGCGGGCCAGAGGGTCCACCACGCCCAGCGCGGTTTTGGCGTCTTCCAGCATCAGGCTGCCGTCACTCAGGCTGAGCATGGTGCTGAATGCACCGTCCAGCGCGGCCACCTCAACTTTTGCATCGCGGGGAAAATTCACCGGCAGGCCGGCGCGCAGAAAGAAGACCAGCCTGCGGTCAACGGGAAGGTCGTCCGGGCTGCCCAACTGCACCGGCGAGGGAGGGGCGGAGAGCTCTTCCTGGGAGCCTTTGCTGAGCAGCGTCACGCGCGGGCGGGGCAGATCGACCGTGACGGCCACGCGCAGTTCGCGGCCATCTTGCAAGAGAACCGTGGCGGAGAGGCGCTTGCCCGGCTCCAAGGCCGCCGTGGAAGAGATGGTGGTCAGGCTCAACTGATCGGCGTCCTGCACGCGGCTGAGCTTGACGGGACTCCAGAGGATGCCGCTGAGGGTAACCTTGGCCACTTCGTCCAGGCGATTGCCTTTGAGCAGCGCTTCCGTGTCTCCCGCGCTCAGAGTCATGCGATCCAGCGCGGCGGCTTCGGCGTAGGCCTCCATCGGCAACAGGTCGGGCTTTTCCAGGCCAAATTGATAGATTTGCAGATTGACCGGCCCCGGCGCGGCGTCCTTCATCGGGACCACAACTTCCAACAGCCCCGGCTTGGGCGACTTCCAAGTGAGCTTGAGCGGGTTGGCTCCCTCCGCTTTTTCTTCGACGCGCTCGACGCAGAGGGCATTTTCGCCCTCGATGTGCAGAGTATCTTCGCGGCCCACCACCAGCGCCGACTGGTCAGCAGCCGCCAGCGCCCACTTGCCGGGCAGAGAAGCGCGCAGGTGGTAGCGCGGGCCATCCCAATCGTCGAAGCCCCACTTGCCGTGCACGATGCCAGTCAGTTCGCCCTCCGGCAAGGCGGGAGCGGGATGCGCCAGCACCAGCCCACCCAGTGATGGGTCGGCCCTCAACGGCAGTTCGAGAGGCCCGGCTTTGGTCTCGATGCGCAGCGTGAGCCCATGCGCCAACTGGGTAGCAAAGACCAGCGGCGCGCCCTCGGCGGGCAGCACCAAGCCGGGCTTCTCCGCGCAGAAGCGCTCCGCCGGATTGACGGCATGGAGCGGAGGCTGCTTGCCCGCGCCCACCGGCGGCAGGGCCACCACCACCACCGACTTGGGATTGCGGAAGGAGGGCGGCACATTCAGGCGCAGGTTCAGGGTGTCCTTGACCGGCAGAGCCAGCGCGGAAATGTACTGAAAATGCGCGGTGTGCAGTGAGCCCAGAATCCGGGCCGTGTCCACGATCGCACCCACATAGGGGCTGTACGCGCCGCCCTTGGCCATGCTGGAGTTGCTCAACTGGTTCATCAGATCCACGCTCGAGCCGCTGGTCAGTTGGTCCACGCGGGATTGCGCGTTGGTGTCGTCCAGTACCATCGCGTCGGTGCGCTGCAAGAGGCAGGGTGCCTGCTGGTCGCTGGGCTTGTCAAAGCACTGCTGGTCCACGCGGATTCCCAGGCTGCGCGCCGCCCGCTCGGCCCGCTCCTTCAGCAGGCCGGGATCAGCCTGCGAGCTCTCGCGAATCTCCGCCAGGTAGGCGTCCAGGCGCATCCGGTCCCAACTGGCGGCCTGTAAATCTTGCACCGCGCGAACGAAGGCGCCGGGGCGGCCGCGCACCGCGTTGCGCAGGGTGCTGAGGTCGCCGCCCGTCTCCGGCGCAAGAAAGATCAGCGCCTGCTGCGCTTCATCGGGCACCGTAACAAAGACGCCCTCTTCGCGCGCCTGATGGCTCCAGGTCTCCACGCGCGTAAACCACTCCAGCGGCGGAGGATTCGTGGTCCCGCGCAGAAATGCCACAATGAGCACGTAATGGGCCGACTGGCTAACGGGAAAGTCGGGATGAATCCACAGCCGGTCTCCGGCAAGCAGGCTGGTGGTCTCGCCGATGGGCAGCGTCATCGCTCCCCGCTTCACATGAACGTCCACCTTCGGACCGGTGAGATCAAAGGCCGGCTCGGCGGCAAAGGCGCGGAAGCACACCAGACAGAGAAAGAGCGGCAAGATCAAACTGCGGCGCATATCTCCCATTGTACGAAGCAAGGCTCCGCGTTTCTGCCAAAAATCAAGATGGGCAATCGTATTCAACGGGTACGGCTTTCGCCCTCCCGATTTTGAGTCCCAAAATGCGTCGGCCTTAACCGCCGAGGGATGTTTTTCACCTTCCTGAACCTCTCTCACAAGCTAAAGCCCAACCGTTATTATCAGGCATTTGCGGCGCGACTAAAGTCGTGCCCTGATACAAATCATGCCTGATATTGAGTTTTTCCGCAGCCTGTAAAGCCATGCCCTTTCAACACATACACTTTTTGATTGTCCGCGTTCCTGTGCTTGCTCGCAGAGATTTTTTTCTTTCGCCGCGCACCAAAGTGTGTTCTTAGGTTACACTGAAGTGTAATCGTTTTAACCAGAAGGATTAGCTAGAGTATTCTCGCGTCATCTGCGTCGGAAGAAAACAGCGGAAGAAAGTCTATGAGCGGGCATCCAGTCCGCAAAGTCCAGCGCCGCCCTAGCTATGAACGGGAGATACAACCGCCTGCCGGAAGCTGGCGGGCTATCGTCCAGAGAAGTGAATTGTGTTTTAGAACTAAGGCTGCTTTCGTCACCGGCGCACGGCGCAAACTCCTGTATCAGGCTATTCAGCTTGCCGGAGGTCTGGCCACACTCACCGGAAGATAGGAAGCGGCATACGGAGAAGAAAGAATGAAATCGAAAAGTGAATCTCAAAGTAGCCTAGAAACAAGCCATCTGAGCATTCCCGACGCGGAAGAGATCATCGAGGACGCGCTCAACGAACTGGCCTCCTCAACCGACCCCGGCATGCTGCAGGCCCTGCCCTTCCTGGCCCCTCCGGGCTATCAGGCGATCGTCGAACTCTGCGGCGAAAACGGCCGCAGCAAGCGCCGCAACGCATCTGCCGACACCTGGTCGCCGGAAGAGGATGAGGTCCGCATCTACTTCGAGCGCATCGATGGCGAGGAGCCTTCGCCGCGTCCTGCCAGGACGCCGCGCGCGATTGCCGCCGGCCTGAGTAATGAAGAAGACGACAGCCAGGAGTCGCTGATTCCCGCCGATCAGGATGCCCGCGTGAAGGAGCTGTGCGCCGCTCTGGCCGAGGCCGAGCGCGGCGGGCACGCCTTCATCGCCCTCAAGTGGTTCCGCGACTCCTTCCTGCCGCGCAAGGCCTATCGCTGGAATCAGCATCCCGAGTCGCGCCAGTCCGTGCTGGCCGAGGCCATCCAGCGCGGTGTCGTGGTCACCAGCAAGATTGCCAATCCCAAGACGCCGGCGTATCCCACCACCACCATCCGCCTGAACCGCGCCGAAGCCGGAATGCCGGAAGAGGCGCAGCGCTTCCACCCGGTTGAGGCGCATGGCGAAACCATTGCCGAGGCTATTGAAGAGGAACGGGGGAACCTGTGAGCTGCTACTTTCTTGAGGCCACGGCCTTCGCCAAGCTCTTTGTGCAGGAGCAAGGCACGGGTGAGTTAATCCGCCTGATGGAGGCGGTCGAGGATAATCGCAAACTGATCTCCGCCTCCACACCGCTGGAGGTCTACGCGGCCATCCGCCGCCGGGAACGCTCCGGCGGATTGAGCGCGGAAGACGCGGCGTCGGCGCTGGAGATTCTGCGCACGGAAGCCGCGCGCATGGTTCAGGAGCCGCTCAACCCGGCGGTTCTGGAGGCTGCCCGCCAGCTCCTTGACCGCACCAACCTGCGCTGGCCCGACACCTTGCAACTAGCCGCCGCCGTCGTCGCCCGCGATATGTTCCAAGGCACGGAGATCATCTTTGTCTCCGCCTCGCCGCTGCTGCTGGAAGCCGCCAAAAGCGAAGGCTTCCGCACGCTGGACCCGGCCAAAGAGGCAGATGCTCCGGTCAAAGAGGCGGAGTAAGCAGTGTGGGGCGGTAACGCGCGCAAAGCACTGACTCGTTTTCATTCTGCATTTGGCGTACAATGTGCGTACGGGGTGAAAAATGCCTGTTACCGCGAGAAAAGAACATCGGATTCATCTGCGCGTTTCCGAGCGCGACGTCACCAACATCAATCGGGCGGCAGCCTTTGCCGGGATAAGCGTCAGTTCATTCATCCTGCAGAGCGCCTCAGAGCGCGCCGAGCGCACGTTGGCGGACCAAAGGCACTTCGTGCTTTCCGATAAAGCATGGCAGGATTTCACCGACGCGCTCGATCAACCAGCCCGGCATCTTCCACGGTTGGAGGAACTGTTGCGGGGGCCGTCCATCCTTGAAAAAGACTGAATCGCATTGCGCTCCGCTCTCGCGGGTTGAACCCCTCACTCGTAACCACGACGTCAGTGACTTCGATTGCGGAGTTCATGCCTCACTCAGTATCTGGTTGAAGCGCTTTGCCTGGATGAATCAGCAGAACGAAACCGCGCGCACTTATGTAGTCCACCGCGCCGGCCGCGTGGTTGCTTATTACTCGATAACAACCGGCAGTACCAGCCGGGAAGAAGCGCCTGCACGCGTGGCAAAAGGGCTGGCCAATCACCCTGTACCAGTGATAGTGCTCGCGCGGCTGGCCGTCGATAAAGCTGAACAGAGAACCGGTCTGGGAAGGTCATTGCTGATGAATGCTCTGACGCGCATCGCCGGCGCCGCGGAGATCGTGGGAGCGCGCGCCGTGCTGGTTCACGCCATCGATGCTCAAGCAGCCGCATTCTATGAGCGTTTCGACTTTGTGCGATGTCCAGAAAATGAATTGCACATGATGCTGCTGATGAAAGATCTGCGATTGGGACTACGAACTTGATTGGACACTTTTCCGCAGCCGCTCCCCCCGCCGCAGCGTCAGCAGCGTAATCTCCGGCAGGCAATCGAGGCGGAAGGGAAGCCCCGATGTGCCAATGCCGCGATTCACATACAATTGCAACCCGCCCAGCCGAAAACCTCCCTGCACATATTTTGTTCCCAGCTTATTCGTAATCAATGCGCCGACAAGCGGCAGCCGGATCTGGCCGCCGTGCGTGTGCCCGCTCAGCATCAGGCCCACCGCGCCGCCCACCGCCGTCTCCAGCAGTTGATCCGCGTAATCCGGAGCGTGGCACATAAGAACAACGGGCTCGCTGGGCAAATTGCGAATGGATGCGGGAATCGCCAGCTCCGGATTTGGATGACCCAGCACAGGATCATCCAGCCCCGCCAGCCAGAACCGGCCGCCGCCGCGCTCCATCGGCAGGCAGGAGTTATTCAATACTGAGATTCCATTGGCGGTGAGCGCTTCAGTCACTTCATGGGAGCTGACGGCCACATCATGATTGCCCAGCGAGGCGTAGACCTGTTTGCATTGCAGTTCTTTGAGGATGTTGGCGCACTGCCAGCCCGCGCCGATGGCGTACTTCCTGGTACCAATCCCATCACTGACATAATCGCCTGTCAGAAAGACCGCGTCGGGCCGCAAGCTGTTGACCCGCTCCACCACCCGCCGCAGGAAGAAGGCTTCGGTGAACTCATCCATGTGGATGTCGCTGAGCTGCGCAATGCGGAAGCCGTCGAAGGCCTCGTGCAGCCCGCGCAGAGCAATCTCGTGCTCCGTGACTTCCATCCAATGCCGCTCGATCTCGCCTGCATAGAGCGCCACGGCGGCCGCCGCGCCCAGGCTGCCTTTGAGAAAGCGGCGGCGGGTGACCGGCGGATGGGAGATGGAATGAAAGAGCTCCATATCCCATCATAATTGGAGGAGTTCCATCCATCCTGACAGCCTGGGGTAAACGTAAGATTTTGAAAGGGGACGACTTTACAGGCTGTGGAAAAACTCAATATAGAGTCCTTATTGGTCCCCAAAGTGACGAAGGTTATGCGTACTCATAGAAATGTTCTCTGTGGCATCACTTTATGCCGATATTCCTTTACGAGGAATCGATGCAGATCGCTAAAATTATTTTTCCGGCGGTTGCGCTGCTATGCGTTACGGCTGCCGTTGCAGGTTGCGGCGGCGGGTCCGGGTCTCCCGCTTCGACCAGCGCAACCACTTACACCGTCACCTACAACGGCAACGGTGCGACCGGGGGGTCTGTGCATGTCGACGGCAACAAGTACGCAAGCGCGGTAAACGTCACAGTGTTAGGCAACACCGGTAGTTTGATCAAAACAGGATTTAGGTTCTCCGATTGGAATACGGCGGCCAACGGCTCCGGCACCGCTTACGCAAAGGGTGCGACGTTTGCCATGGGCAGCAGCAATGTGGTGCTCTATGCGCAGTGGGCGCTGGCTCTCACTAACACCGTCACCTACAACGGCAACGGTGCGACCGGCGGTTCTGTGCCTGTTGACGCCAACATATACGCGTCTGGAGCCACGGTTACCGTGCTGAGCAACTCCGGCAATTTGGTCAACACCGGATTTTCATTCTCTGGCTGGAACACGGCGGTCAGCAACTCCATCAATTTGGTCAACACCGGCTTTACATTCTCTGGCTGGAACACGGCGGCCAACGGCTCGGGCACGGCCTATGCGGCGGGCGCGAGCTTTGCCATGGGCAGCAGCAATGTGGTGCTCTACGCGCAGTGGACGCTGGTTCCCATTTACACCGTCACCTACAACGGCAACGGCGCGACCGGCGGTTCTGTGCCTGTTGACGGCAAAAAGTATGCGTCTGGAGACAAGGTCACGGTGCTGAGCAACTCCGGCAATTTGGTCAACACCGGATTTTCATTCTCTGGCTGGAACACGGCAGCCAACGGCTCCGGCAGGGCGTACGGAATAAGCGCGATTTTCACCATGGGCAGCGGCAATGTGGTGCTCTACGCACAATGGGTCGTCTCTGGTGCAACATTGACTGTGACCTACGCAGGCAATGGCAGCACCAGCGGTTATGGGCTGCCTGATCCAAATCTGTACGCGGCGGGATCAACAGTGACTGTACACGGCAACCTTGGCTTCTTCTTCAAACCGGGCTACTCCTTTACCGGCTGGAACACCTCGGCCAACGGCTCGGGAGCGGATCGAGCCATCGGCGAAACATTCACCATGGGCACCAGCGATCTCACACTCTTCGCGCAATGGGAGGCAACAGATTGGCCACCCGCTTCCATTTGGGGCGGAGCTCGCGCGGTGACTACGCTAAAACCGAATGGCACGGTCTGGAGCTGGGGCCTGAACGCGAAGGGTCAGTTGGGAAATGGAACGACGACCGACAGCTCATTGCCAGTGCAAGTGCTGGGGCCAGGTGGAACGGGCTATCTGAGCGAAATTGTCGCCGTGATGGGTGGCGAGCAGCATAACTTCGCCCTGAAGTCGGACGGCACGGTGTGGGCGTGGGGCGATAACAGCCATGCGCAGTTGGGGAATGGAACGACGGCGAACAGCTCCACGCCCGTCCAGGTGAGCGGACTGACCTCGATTGTGAAGCTGGGTGGGCGCGGGTATCATTCGGTGGCTGTCAAGTCCGACGGCACGGTGTGGACGTGGGGCTGGGATGAATACGGGGCTCTGGGCAACGGCGTTGATGACGCGAACATCGACTACCTGGTTCCAATCGAGGTTGCGGGCGTGACGAACCCAATCCTGGTCACCTCCGGGTTCCAGTTCAGCGTGGCGCTGATGCAGGATCATACGCTGATGGCGTGGGGAAACAACTTGGAAGGCGAGATCGGCGACGGGACGACAACCAACCGGCTTGCACCGGTTACGGTGCCGGGCATCGATCAAGTGGTGTGGGTTTCGGCGGGATGGACGCATGTGGTAGCTATCCGCGCGGACGGCACGGTGTGGGTGTGGGGAGCAAACAATTGGCAGGGCGCATTCGACTGCGAAGACACGTACGACAATAACAACCTTGGCTTCTATTGTGGATACGGCATGTTGGGCGACGGCACTGAGATCGACCACTATTCGCCGGAGCAGGTTCCGGGGCTGAGCGGGGCGATCATGGCGGTGGGAGGCGATGCATCCACATCGGTGCTGCTCAGGGATGGGACCGTCTGGACCTTCGGCTCCAACGGCGCGGGCCAACTCGGCGTTCCAGGCATCTACCAAAGTCTGGTCCCGGTCCAGGTGCAGGGACTGTGCAGCGCGGTGTATATCATGACGCGCGACTTCCATAATGAGGCTCTATGCACGAATGGGACCTTGTGGTCGTGGGGTTCAGGAGACAACGGTGAACTGGGCAATGGAACCAAGGCAAACAGCGCGGTTCCTGTCCAAGTCAACCCTTACTGAGAGACCCGAATTCGGGGTCGATAGCCCGCCTTGGGATGCGGATATCAGGCACTGCGGGGTTCTGATCCTCTGACGTTGGCATACCCTATCTGCCCTTGAAGACAGATCTCGTAATGATCGGACCAGGTGCCCCATCCTTTCCGCAGTGTTATCGCGGTATGGGTGGGAAACCACGAACCTCAACCAGGCAGCGGCCAGTTGGCCCCACCGCAGGCCTTTGCAGAAAATTAATCTCCAAGAGCGCACAATGTTCTTGGGTGAAGAAAATGCAGAACCGGAAGCCGAAAGCATTAGGTACTTAAAAGTAGACAAAGTTCCGCTTTATTAGTTATCAGAAAGGCCCCCCCCTCCCCCCTACGATATTTTTAAACCGTGCAGATTAATTCATCGACAATGCCGGAAACAACCGGAGAAAGACTGGAATCTCCGCGCCATTCTTACACAAAACACAGTTTCAAAAACGTCGTTTACGACGCGGATTTCCACACGAAATACCACGCGTGTACCGCGATGTGAAATCATTCGTTCGGAACAAGCCGTTGTTTCTCAAAATCTCTTCTTCCAGTTTCTCCGCTGAAAAATGGCTCAGAGGGGATAATTGAAATGCCTTTGCTTGCGCCTTACCCAAACGACGGTTTAGTTTTTCATCAAAACCCTGTAGACTGCCATCACGGAACGAAACGGACTCCATGGCAAGGATCAAACAGAAACAACAGCTCTTCAACGGCAGGGATTACTCCTGGATGCAGTTCAACCGGCGTGTGCTTGAAGAGGCCGAGGACGCCGCCAACCCGCTTCTGGAGCGGGTCAAGTTCTTGGCCATCACCGGCTCCAACCTGGACGAGTACATCGAAATCCGCCAGGCTGGCCTGATGCAGCGCATTGAAGACGGCTACCGCGAGCCGGGCTTTGACGGCCTGCGCCCCGACGAATCCCTCAGCGTGCTGACGGCCGAGATTCACAGCTTCGTGGATGCGCAGTACCGCTGCTGGAATGAGCATCTGCTGCCTGAGTTGCGCAAGCAAGGCATCCGTTTGCTCGAATGGAAGCAACTGGACGAAGAGGCTCGCGCCTTTGCCCAGGAGTACTTTCAGCGCGAAGTTGATCCGCTGCTGACGCCCATCAGCATCGATCCGGCGCACCCGTTTCCGCGCGTGCTCAACAAGGCGCTCTGCCTCGCGCTGCTGCTCAAGCTCAAGCGGCGCAGCTCCGGCCCGCAGGTGCTGGGCGTGGTCACGGTGCCCCGCGCGCTGCCCCGCTTCATTCGCCTGCCCTCGGACGAGGGCGCCTTCCATTACCTGCTGCTGCAAGATCTGATCGAGCAGAATCTTGCCGGAATGTATCGCGGCTATGAAGTGCTCTCGCGCGCCGCCTTCCGCGTGACGCGCAACTCCAACCTCTACTTTGAGGAGGAAGAGGCGCGCTCGCTGCTGGAGACGATTCGCGTGGAGCTGCACAATCGCCGCAAGGGCGATGCCGTGCGGTTGGAGATTGAGGCTGGCGCCGATCCGGAGATTGTCGAGCGGCTGCGCGTCAACTTCGAGCTGGATGGGGATCAAGTCTTCCGTGGCGACGGCCCGGTGAACCTCTCGCGCGTCATGTTTTTTTATGGCGATGTGCAGCGGCCCGACCTGAAGTTCCCAGCCTTTACGCCCCGCGCCCTCAAGCTGAGTCGCAAATCCGCCACCATCTTCGACGAGCTGCGCCAGCGCGACGTGTTGCTCCACCATCCTTACGATTCGTATGATCCGGTCGTCGAGTTCATAGAGCAGGGCGCGGAAGACCCAGCCGTAGTGACGATGAAGCAGACCCTCTATCGCACCAGCCAGGACTCGCCGGTCTTCCAATCGCTGATCGAGGCCGCCACCACCAAGGAAACCACGCTGGTTGTCGAGTTGATGGCCCGCTTCGACGAGGCCTCCAATATCCGCTGGGCGCGCTCGATGGAGGACGCCGGCGTGCAAGTCTTCCACGGCGTCGTCGGTCTCAAAACGCACTGCAAGTTGGCCATGCTCGTCCGCCGCGACGAGGACGGTGTGACCCGCCGCTACTGCCACCTGGGCACCGGCAACTATAACCCCGTCACCGCCCGCTTCTACACCGACCTCAGCCTGCTCACCTCGGACCCGCAGATCACCGAGCGCGTCCACATGGTCTTCAACTACCTCACCGCCCACGCTGAGATCGACGACTACCGGCCCCTGCTCGTCGCCCCGTTGACTATGGCCGAGAGCTTTCTGGGGCTGATCCGCCGCGAGCAGGAGCATGCCCAGGCCGGACGCCCCGCCCACATTGTCGCCAAGATGAATGCTCTGCTGGAGCCGTCAGTCATCGAGGCGCTGTATGCGGCCTCGCAAGCCGGCGTCGAGATCGATTTGATCGTGCGCGGCCTGTCGATTCTGCGCCCCGGCGTGAAGGGATTGTCGGAGAGGATTCGCGTCCGCTCCATCGTGGGCCGCTTCCTGGAGCACTCGCGCATCTTCCACTTCGCCAACGGCGGCGACGATGAGATCTATCTCGGCTCGGCGGATTGGATGTCGCGCAATCTCTTCGAGCGCTGCGAGGTCGTCTTCCCGGTGCGCGATCCGGCGGCGCGGGCGCGCATCCACGACGAGATTCTGCCCGCTTACATGGCCGACACGGTGAAGGCCCGCCTGCAGCAGCCCGATGGCAACTACCAGCGCGCCAGCAAGCTGCTCAATGACGCCAAGCCCTTGGCGAGTCCATTCTCCAGCCAGGATTTCCTGATTCAGTTGGCTGAGGGGAAGACGGATTTGGAAGCGATTCCCAAGCCACAAGCCGCCAAGCCGGCGACGAAGGCTGCGTCAAAGATGGCGTAGCCTACTTCTTAGCAGCCTGTGGTTAAATCCTGTTTTGAAAGGGCACGACTTTAGTCGTGCCGCAAGTGGCTCAAAATAAACCTGGGGCGGGTGGCCCGGTCAATAATTCCTGAACTTTTTGTGCCCCATTCATCCACAGTTTTATCGTGGATGAGTGGGAAACCACGAACCTCAACCCGCCGCGGGTGGCCCAGGTCTGACTAACCAAAAATGATTGGGCGGGTGGCCCCGGTCTCGATTCTGAGACCGGGGATACAACTACGATTCGAGGTCCACGGTTATGACGATCACCGCGATATTTGCAATCGAGGAGGTGTAGAACAGCGGCGGGTGGCCCAGGTCTGACCAACCCAAAATGATTGGGTGGCCCATCTCTGGATTTTCCGAGATGGGAACCACGAACCTCAACCGGCAACCGCGTCGCCAAGACCGTCATCACCCCGAGCGGCGCCACCACCACGCAGTATCTGGTGGACGATCTGAATCCCACCGGCCTGCCGCAGGTCGTGGAAGAAAAGGTGGGCGGAGCCGTCCAGCGGGTGTACACTTATGGGTTGCAGCGCATCAGCCAAAATCAGTTCTTTGACAACCCGGGTACCCCCAGCTTCTATGTCTATGACGGCGCGGGCAGCGTTCGCCAGCTCACCGACTCCACCGGCAAGGTAACCGACGAGTACGAGTACGACGCCTACGGCAACAGCTTCACCAAGTCCGGAATCACGCCCAACAACTACCTCTATCGCGGCGAACAATTTGATTCGGATTTAGGTTTGTACTATCTGCGCGCCAGATACTACAATCCTGCCACCGGCCGCTTCATGAGCCGTGACCCGGAGGATGGAAAAACTTTTGATCCGAAATCACTGCATAAGTACCTGTACGCGGATGGAGACCCGGTGAATCGCATCGATCCGCGCGGAAAAGATGCGGGCGAATATGGATTACTCTTGTCAAACGAAACTTGGCAAGTGCAGCTTGAAATGCGGGCAACGGCCTACACAGTAAAAGTCGCAATTTGCGCGGCTGGATTGATCGCCGATTGGGCAGCAATGGGGTTTGACGGACCAGATTTTATCGATCAAGCGTGGGAAACCTGCGAGGAACTAATGCTATAACCGTAGATTTACGACTGTTAGCGCCCATTGCCAGGAGAGAGGCCCGTGACCGATCTCGATTTGAAAACTGTAGTGTCGAACTTTGGAAGTGTCCTTCAATACTCAGACCGTCGCTATTCTGATCGTCGCTCATCAGGCAGTCTTGATTCATTGCGTCGGTGCGTTGAAGGTGATTCCTTGACCTGCGAACTAGTTGAATTGTTCGCCATGAAACATGCTTATTTGATCCGCGTGTGCATAGACAAGGCAGCCGGAAACAAGTTTGGAGACGTCTCGGACTACGAGATTATGGAGGACCGTTTCGGTGACCGAAAGCGATTGCCAACATCTGACGAGGCTAAAATTCCAGCACGGAAACTTTTCCCGGCGGTTGCTTCAGGGGACAATACCGGAATCTTGAGCGCGCTTGAGGGGATGGGTGTCCTCGCCCTTTGCCCTAGCGCCGAACAACAGTTTTCGAGAATGGAAGGTATCGCCGAACAAGTGACAGGACGGGCCAGGGTGGTTTTCCTAGTCGAACTCTCTGTTTTTGCTGCTGAAATTGAAGATTACTTAAGAGCGAGTAAATACGCGTTGGAAGCCCATGAGCTCAACCCGGTTGGATGGGAACTATATAGTCTCAGTGTGATAGAAGGATTAGCTGCGTTGAACGATGGGAAAGTTGATGAGGCACTCTGGTTTCTAGACAAGTCGATTAGCGCCTGCCTTACAGATGAACAGTCTTGTCTGATGTGTGGCATGAGTCCAGCCAATTTTCTGCTTGCGGAGAAGCTTTTGGAACGCGACGAGAGAAATGAGGTATTGAGGCACCTGTCGTATAGCAGATTCGTGTGGCAAGCTCTTGGGCATCATATTGAGGAATGGATTCGCCTCATTGGGGGCGGAGGAAGACCAGATTTTACCGCAGGAGGACATTGGCTATGTACCAATGCGCCAAGGGCTAGGCTTGCGATGCAACGCCGGCATGTGCGCTCTATCGATGCAGGACAGGACCTAGCAGCGGCATCTATTCCGCAGTCTCGAGATCAGGTAATAAAAGCCGTCGAGAGGATGCGTGAAGAATACCAATCTCGCCAAGACACACGTGTGCTGAGTCCAGCTATCGTACAAAGAGCGATCGACATGTGGCCTGGCTCTGACGGGTAAGAATCTAGTATCGATGCTACGGTCGAGGTCCATCCAGATCGGCGGGCGGCCAGGTCAATAATTCCTGAACTTTTTGTGCCCCATTCATCCACAGTTTTATCGTGGATGAGTGGGAAACCACGAACCTCAACCCGCCGCGGGTGGCCCAGGTCTGACTAACCCAAAATGATTGGGTGGCCCATCTCTGGATTTTCAGAGATGGGAGACCACGAACCTCAACCCGCCGTCTTTTTCTGATCCCTGTTCCCTGACCTCTGATCCCTGATCTCTGACCCCTGATCACTGTCAGGAGGCCACGATTTTTTCTCCGCCCACTTTGCCGATAATTATCCGTCTCTGGCGCACACTCTAAATAAAGCGAAATTCCTGAGCACTTCTGGAGTACCTAACCATGCGAGCCGTCAGAAATATCACCGTAGCCGTCGAACCCGAACTCTATCGCCAGACGCGGAAGATTGCCGCCGACTACGACACCACCGTCACCGATATGGTTAGGTTTCTGCTCCTGGTTCTGCCCGAAGCGGTGAAGGCCGCGCGCTATCCAGGCGGACGCCCGCAATTTGGCTTAGCCGCCGCCCGCGCCGCCGCTGTGGCCCAGCCCGCAACCACGGCCATCAACCCTTCCAGCCCCTCCCCGGGAAAAAGAGAAATTGCGCCCTGTACGCCTGTGAATGCCAATCAACCACATTCCCTTCAGCAACTTGCAACACAACAACCGGCAACCGTACAGGAAAAGTATTCCAGTATAGTAACCCTAAAATCAATCATTTCAAAGGCGTTACGAGCCATTCCATAGATCGCGTATCTCCGCCACTGTACGGCAGGTGGCGCAGGTCCGATCAAAAAACTGGTTTCCCAAGTCTCGCCTCTGAGACCTGGGAAACCAAAGCAATCTCAGTCCGCATTGTCTTTATCGATCTGCGCGAATAGTTCCGGCAGCGACAGATAGATCGGCGAGTTCGCAACCTCCAGCCGCTCCTTCCGCACCCAGTTCCCATCGCTCAAATCCCAGCCAGAACGCGTCTTCGGGTCCACGACCCAGAGATTCGGCACACCAAAGCTGCGGAAGTTGTTCATCCTCGCCTCAATGCGGGAGTGCCGGTCCTCGGGTGACAGAACCTCGATGGCAATCAACTGAGGCCGCGTAAAGACCTGCTCGATGGGCACATCGCGGGAAAAGACGCAAACGTCGGGAATGCGAACCCTTGTGGCACCAACTCTAGTTCTCTGTTCCTGGATCGACCGGATGCGCCACTCCCGCTCGTGCAAGTAGAACCAGATCAGGATTGCCCGCTGAACAGCATTGTGATCGTATTCGCCCACATTCCGATCCTCCAGCATCCCATCGACGAAATCGCAGTCCGGCTCATAGGAAGTGGTCAGATAGGTTTCCAGTGAAATCAGCGTCGCAGTGGCCATCTTCCCTCCTTCTCACAACACTCTTGCCTCTCCTTCATTGTACTCTTGGCCAAAATTTTGATGAAGAAGGGGCAAAAGCCGGAGGCTCAAAGGTTGGGAGTTCCTGCCGTCAAGCGCTTCTACGCCTGATCCCGCCACAGCACCACGCCGCCCAAGAGGCCGCTCTCGTTGGAGACGATGCTCACATTCTTGGCTGGGGTGAAGAGGATCTTCTTGGTATTTCCGCCACCAATATAGAGGTAGTCCCAGTTGAAGAGGGCCTCGGTCTGTGCGATCCCGGCCTGGAGGAAGTCGTTCCAGCGGGCCTTGCCGAACCTGTCCAGGCCGCGGCGGCCCAGGTAGTCCTCGTAGGTCATACCCTTCTTGCGCCAGGGATGGTGGCCCAGCTCCAGGCCAGGAACCAAGTGGCCGTTGGTGAACAGCGCGCTGCCGAGGCCGGTGCCCAGCGTTAGCACGAGTTCCACGCCGTGGCCCTGGATGGCTCCGTAGCCGGCCACATCAGCGTCGTTGCCCACCCGCACCGGCTTTTGCCAGCGCCGTTCCATCTCCGCCTGCAATGGGAAACCGGAAGCCCAGAGCGGATGTAAATTAAAGGCTCCAAAGGTGGCGCCATGCTTGACCACCCCCGGAAAACCGACGGAAACGCGGTCAAAATCCGTGAACAACTTGCGCAGTTCATCCAGTCCGCCCAGCACCGCATCTGGCGTGGGAACGGCCGGGGTAAGAACCCTCTGCCGCTCGCTGACCGGTTTGCCACCGGCATCCAGCAGCATTGCCTTCAGCCCGGAGCCGCCGATATCGATCGAAAGCGTGGTGGGTCCGGTTGGGACGGAAGAAGGGATCGTGGAGGCGGAGGAATCAAGGGCGGGCGTGGAAGCAAGAGGTGTCATCAGCAAAAATTGTAATGCCTGCGGCCAAAATTGCAAGCGCCTAATTTTTGCTTTCGCGCAGATTAAGAAATCCCATAGTGGGACCAAGTGCTGTTTTCGTACTGGCCAGCCCCGATTCGCGTTCAATCTGTAGGAATGCAAAAGAGGATTCTGTCGTATATTGAGACATAGGCGACGCTGGACTTGCAGCACAGGAAGCACTACAAGCATGCGCAAGTGACTTTTTCGTGTGTATGCGGATGCACCATCAAGCAGAAGGATGTGTTCACTCTAATCTGAACGTGTGAAGGACTCAGGTAATGATGACAAGTGTCAGGAACACCATCCTCGTCACCGGCGGCGCTGGCTTTATCGGCTCCAACTTTGTTTTGCATTGGATGCGGAATTCCGATGCATCCATTATCAATCTGGACCTGCTTACTTATGCAGGCAATCCGGAAAATCTGGTGGATTTGAAAGGCGATTCACGACACCAGTTCGTACACGGAGATATCTGCGACGCGGAGTTGGTGGCATCTCTCTTGCGGGAGCACCGGCCCAGGTTCATTGTTCATTTTGCCGCCGAAAGCCACGTGGATCGGTCAATCGTTGATCCCGGCGCATTTATCCGCACCAATGTACAGGGGACTTTTACGCTGTTGGAGCAGGCTCGGATCTTCTGGTCGGAACTGAAGGATGCCGAGCGAAGGGAGTTTCGCTTCCTGCACGTCTCGACGGACGAGGTGTATGGATCGCTGAGGCCTGAGGAGCCGGCCTTTTCTGAATCTACCGCTTATGCGCCGAATAGCCCCTACGCGGCTTCAAAAGCGGCCTCGGATCACCTCGCTCGGGCCTACTTTCACACCTATGGCCTGCCGGTTCTGACGACTAACTGTTCGAATAATTACGGCCCTTTCCAGTTTCCTGAAAAACTTATTCCGCTGGTGATTTTGAATGCCCTTGAGGGTAAGCCGCTGCCTGTTTACGGGGACGGGCGCAACGTGCGCGACTGGTTGTTTGTGGAGGATCATTGCGCGGCCATACGCATGGTGCTCAACCGGGGACGCTCCGGAGAGACCTATAACATCGGGGGCAGCAGCGAACGGAAGAATCTGGAAGTAGTCACTTCGATCTGCGATTTGGTTGACGAACTGCGCCCCAATCCAGCGCTATCGCCGCGTCGGAGTCTTATCACTTTTGTTGCAGACCGCCCAGGCCACGACCGCCGCTACGCCATCGACGCAACCAAGATCAGCCGCGAGCTTGGATGGAGCCCTTCTGTAGAGTTTGAAGGCGGGCTGCGCAAGACAGTGGCTTGGTATCTTGACCACGACTCCTGGGTCCAGAATGTACGCACGGGCGCATATCGAGACTGGATTCGGCAAAACTACGAGGAGAGAGTAACTCGATGAAAGCTATTATTCTAGCCGGCGGATCGGGAACCCGTCTCTATCCGGTAACCAATGTCGTCTCCAAGCAGCTTCTGCCGGTCTACGACAAGCCGATGATCTATTACCCGCTTACTACGCTGATGCTGGCCGGGTTGAAAGATATTCTGATCATCTCCACTCCGCAGGATACGGCGCGCTTCGCCGAGTTGCTCGGCGATGGCGGCCAATGGGGAATTCATCTGAGTTATGCCGTACAACCCAGTCCGGACGGCCTGGCGCAGGCCTTTCTGATAGGGCGCGAGTTTATCCGAGGAGATACCAGCGCGCTAATTCTGGGCGATAATATTTTTTATGGGCAGTCCTTTTCCGCGCACTTGCATCGCGCGGCTGCTGTCAAGCACGGAGCGGTGGTCTTTGCTTATCCGGTTCAAGATCCGGAGCGTTACGGCGTCGTGGAGTTTGATACTTTGGGCCGCGCAGTCAGTCTTGAAGAAAAGCCTGTGATTCCCAAGTCCCGCTATGCTGTGACCGGTTTGTATTTTTATGACAACCATGTTACCGATCTTGCCGCCGCACTCAAGCCTTCGGCCCGCGGCGAGTTAGAGATCACGGACCTGAATCGACTCTATCTGGAGGCCGGAAGCCTGAATGTGCAGGTGATGAGCCGCGGGATGGCCTGGCTTGATACGGGAACACACGATTCGTTAATGGAAGCAGGACTCTTTGTGCAAACCATTGAACGCCGTCAGGGATTGATGATTGCCTGCCCAGAAGAGATCGCCTTCCGGCTTGGATATATTAATGCGGATCAGCTTGATGCTTTAGCATATCCGGTGCGTAAGAGCGGATATGGTCAGTATCTTCTGGCTCTTAAGAACGAGCAGAAGTTCATTTTGGAGGCGCAGGCGCTATGAAGATCACTGAGACTTCTCTGCCCGGCGTTTTGCTTCTAACTCCAAAGATATTTCGCGATGAACGAGGCGCATTTATGGAGACATGGAATCTTCGAGCCACGGCGGAGGCCGGAATGCCAACAACATGGGTACAGGACAATTTTTCCATATCCTATAAAAATGTACTGCGGGGCATTCATTATCAGCTTATCCAGCCGCAGGGTAAACTGGTGCGGGTGACGCATGGCGCCGTGTTGGATGTTGCGGTGGACCTGCGCCGCGGCTCGGAAACCTTTGCCCAGCATATCACCGCCGAACTTACAGGAGAAAATGGTCAGATGCTGTGGATTCCCCCTGGCTTTGGTCATGCCTTTCTTACGCTTTCCGATGTCGTTGGCTTTGCTTACAAGGTCACGGATTACTATTCTCCGGCTGGTGAACGGACCATTGTGTGGAATGATTCCGATCTGGCGATTTCATGGCCCATCAGCGTTGAGTCAGTTAATCTCTCCGGCAAGGATCGCGCAGGCAGTTCATTGCGCGAAGCGGAGGTCTTCGCATGAGCAATTTTCCGAGAGTTCTTATCGTTGGACATTTAGGGCAGGTTGGCGTGGAGTTACAGCGCAGTTTCTCAGGCTTTAGTGAAATTATCTGTCATGATCGAGATACCGTGGATATAGCCGCACCGGCTAGGCTTCGCGCGATGGTCCGTAACGCCGCTCCTGACGTTATTTTGAATGCAGCCGCCTATACTGCGGTAGATCGAGCGGAATCCGAGCCAGAAGCCGCCATGGCTGTCAATGGCGAGGCTCCTGGCATCCTCGCGGAAGAAGCTCTGCGCGCGGGCGCTCTTTTGGTTCATTACTCCACAGACTATGTCTTCGACGGATCAAAGATAACTCCGTGGGTAGAATCAGATCCGCCGAACCCCCTGAATGTTTATGGGGTAAGCAAGCTAGCCGGAGAAAATGCAATACAAAAGGTCGGAGGAAGATATCTGATCTTTCGCACTAGCTGGGTCTATGGACCGCACGGGAATAACTTTCTTCTGACGATGCTGCGCCTGGCGCGCGAGCGCGCAAGCCTTAACATCGTGGACGATCAGTTTGGAGCGCCTACCACCTCGATCGAACTGGCTGACGCAACCCGCGCTATCGTCGGCGATGTTCTGGCGGGTAGCTATGGCGCGGCAGACAAGTGGTCCGGACTCTATCACATGACTTGCGGGGGCTCGGTCTCCTGGCGAGGTTTTGCGCAAACCATCTTCACTCGCACGAAGGTTATGCTGGACGGCAAGCTTCCCGTCGTCGAGCCCATTTCCTCCTCAGAGTTTATTACCGCGGCAATACGTCCGCGTAACTCTGTATTATCGAATGAAAAGCTATTTAATTGCTTCAGCCTTCGGCTGCCTTTCTGGGAAGCGGCCCTTGACAGGGTGATCGCGAGGCTTGCGGAGCAACATATTCTTCCGGAGCAAACCGCAAAGTGATAGGTGGAGTGATGGTGTTTTTGCGCGATCAGCTCCGCATTTTGCGGCAGAGTTCTTTGGCCCGTAATGCCGGATGGATGGTGATTGGTCATGGACTCAATATTTTCTTGCAGGCTGCCTATTTTATTCTTCTTGCTCGATTGCTTGGAGTTCGCGAGTATGGCGTATTCGCTGGCGCATTTGCTTTTGTCGCCATCGCGACTCCTTATACCTCCCTTGGCTTTGGAGTGCTCTTTATTCGATATGTGAGTACCGACTCTGGAAACTTCGCATCGTATTGGGGCAATATCCTGCTTGCCACATTTAGTGTAGGAACTTCGCTCACAGTTCTTTTGGTTCTAATCGCGCCACATCTGCTCAATCCAGCCAGCGCGTCGCTGATCTTGATGGTAGCTCTGGGAGATTGCATCTGCCGCCAGCTGGTCACATGCGTCAGTCAGGTTTTTCAGGCTTTTGAGAAGTTGCGCTTGACGGCGTCCATCACGTTGCTGACAAGTTTTTTTCGACTGTTGGCAGTGATAACCCTGGCTCTGTCTCTGCATCACGTCACAGCAAGGCAGTGGGCGCTTTCTTCTTTGATCGTCTCCGTGTTGTCAGCAGTCACTGCTTCGGCAATGGTCATGGCGAAATACGGCCGACCTCAATTTGTGCCTTGTATCTTTCTTTCAAAATTAAGCGAAGGATTCGGCTTTTCGCTGGCTGGCTCCACGCAGTCTTCTTATAACGATTTCGACAAAACGATGATGAGTCACTACGGGATGAATGTGGCGAATGGAATTTATACAATGGCATATAGGATTGTGGATCTCTCAACTGTACCAGTTAATGCTTTGGATGTTGCAGCGCTTCCACGCTTCTTTCGCAAAAGCGGCGAGGGAGCTTATAGCGTTGCAAGCCTTTCTGTCCGTTTGGCAATAAGAGCCGCCCTGCTCGGGCTTTTTATGTCGGTTTTCATGTTCCTAGCTGCTCCGCTGATTCCGCATATCGTCGGCTACGGCTTCAAGGAAAGTGTGACCGCACTTCGATGGCTCTGTTTGATTCCTGTTTTCCGGGGCATACATCAACTTACTGGGGCCGCAATAACCGGTCTGGGTTATCAGCGCTATAGAACGACGGCACAGTTTTTTGCGGCAAGTCTCAACTTGGGACTCAATCTTTGGCTTATTCCGCATTACGGATGGCTTGGCGCGGCGTGGGCAAGTCTAGCAACCGATTGTTCGCTGGGAGTAATAAACTGGTTAGTGTTACAAAGACTATCGAACCGACATTTTCAAAGCATCGGTTTTGCAAGATAAGAGGATTAATGACAATGAAGCTCGCTCTAGCAGAAAGCCGGATTTCGCTGAGTGAACTGAAAGTCGAGGTAGCATCTCAGTGGGATGCTTTGTCGCTTCCGGAGTGCGGCCCGCCTTATTCAAACAGTCCGCAATTAACCCCACTTCGGATATCAGTGGCGCTTTGCACCTGTAATGGCGAGCGATACTTGCAAGAGCAGTTGAAAAGTATTTCAGCGCAGACGCGGCTTCCCGACGAAGTTGTGATTTGCGACGATAACTCGGCCGATTCTACAAGGGAAATTCTCAGTTCTTTCGCAGCATCAGCTCCATTTCGTGTTCGGGTCGAACACAACTTGTCGCGTCTTGGATCGACGCACAACTTTGAGAGAGCCATTCGTTTCTGCACTGGGGATTTAATCGCCCTTTGCGATCAGGATGATATGTGGGGAGCGGAGAAGTTGAGCATCCAGGCGGCACGCTTCGAGAACGACCCCGCGATTGGGGGACTATTCTCGAACGCCGCTCTAATTGACTCCGAATCTAATTCCATCGGAAGAACCTTGTGGCAGTCAATTGATTTCAGCCCCGTTCAACAGCGGCTAATACAAGCGGGGCAGGCTGTCAATGTACTTCTGTCCCAAAGTGTGGTAACCGGAGCAACATTGATGTTTCGCGCAGAGTTCATTCCCATATTCTGTCCGATTCCCTCCAGTTGGGTTCATGATGGATGGATTGCTTGGGTGATAGCCCTTCGATCAAAGCTTGATCTTGTTCCGGAGCCTCTTATCAGTTACCGGATTCATTCCATCCAACAATGTGGCGTGCTGCCTTCCGTGTGGAACAGAATCAATAGAAGGCAGACTTCCGCAACTTTGCAGTATCTTGCAACTGCTCATCAATTGCGGGATCTTTGCCAATACCTGTATCAAGGAGGTGACGCAATCCATTCTCGCTCGATTTCACTTCTTGAGAAAAAAATTCAGCATTTGAATCTGCGCGCCAGCCTGCCAAAGAATCGTTTTATGCGGTTTATCAGGATTTTTCCAGAAATGCAAAACTATTGGAAATTCTCGAAAGGATGGAAGAGCCTGTCGAAAGACATCATTATCAGACAATGACGGGAGCGTATAAGAGCGCTATTTTGCAAATTGATCTAGAGAACGCTTGCACGCATTAGAATTATTCAAACTTTTGCGGTTTTGGTTGAGTTTTTAATTTGTATTCGTGGAGGTGAAATGATAGCTGCCATCATAGTTCTTTACCGGCCGGAATGTAGTTCTGTTCATCGCCTGATTCGCAGCCTGGAAGATCAGGTTGATCACATTTATGTTATTGACAATACTGCTTTTCATGAGACCGTGCCAGAAGAAGAACTGTTTCCACCTCAAATAACGGTTCCACTCCACTATAAGAGTTTGCGCACAAATCTGGGAATTGCGGCCGCCCAAAATATCGGTATTCAAGAAGCGATTGGAGCAGGCGCGTCGCACGTTATTCTCTTTGATCAGGATAGCGTTCCTGCTTCTGGAATCGTTCAGGAACTTCTTTCCGCCGAGATTACTTTAGTCAAAAAAGGGTTCTCAGTAGCCGCGGTTGGCCCAGCATATATAGACGAGAGGACTGGTGGCGTATCTCCTGTTGTCCGCTACAGTTACATCGGACTTCAAACCATACCAATTGATCTTACTTCGCCTGCTGCAGTCGAAGCTCATTTTCTTATTTCCTCAGGCTGTCTGATACGCTCATTCGTTCTTTCGAAGGTTGGATTGATGCGTGAGGATTTATTCATTGATTGGGTTGACAATGAGTGGGGGCTTCGCGCTCGCAGCATGGGAATGCTAAGTTATGTTGTACCTCAAGCGCGAATGATTCATAGCATTGGCGATGGCGTCGTGAAATTGCTCTGGAAACAGATGCATCTTCATACCGAGGCGCGAAACTATTACCTGCTTCGCAACGCGATCTACCTTATGCGTGTGCCGAGCATGGGAATCAGATGGAAACTCAGTTTTCTGCCTCGCCTTCCTCTCTATCTAGCGATCTATCCTCTGCTGGCAAAGCATAAGACGCGCCATTTTGCTACACTTTTGCACGCCGTGTACGACGGATTATCGGGACACCTCGGGAGTATGAGCATCTCATGATGGCATACTACACAGTTTTCGGCATTCTGCTCTGCGGACTTTGCTTCCCGCTGATTCAGGATAAGCGTGTTCGCAGGCCGTTTATCTGGAGTTATTTTATATTTGTACTTATCGTGCTTACTTTGTTTTCGGGCCTGCGCTCGCCATATCTCGATCCTGACTATTTAAACTACGTCGACTGGTTTAACGAGATTCGTTTCGGAATAATTCATGAACAGATTTGGTTAAAAGACCCGGCTTACGCCGCAATCGCCATCGCAGTCGCATCGGCTGGATTCACATATTTGTTAATTCCTTTAATTTACGCTTTCATAGCTCTTACCGCGAAGGTTGTCTTGGCTTACACTGTTGCCTGTGAACAAGCTGTGACTCTATATTTTTATCTGATATTCTGCCGATTCTACTTGCTTTTGGAGATGACACAGATTCGAGCCGCTGTGGCTATTCCTGTGATGACTCTTGCTATCTATTTTGCCTGCACGCAAAGACCTGCAAAGGCTGCATTGTTCTACCTGATAGCATTATCATTTCATTTATCCGTTGCGATCGGACTGCCGTTATTTATTTTGATATTGTGCGGAGTTCGGTTTCGGTCGCGAAAATGGGTTTTCATGTTTGCTCCCCTCGCTGTTTGCGCGAGTCTGGTATTTGAAGCATTTTTGAAGCAATTGTACGGGGTCTACCGTATCGCTGACTATGTTGCTGGGCAATCGGAAGAAGAGACGCTGTCGCTTTTATCTTTTCATTTATTATTACATGTGGCAATCGTCTTAATTGTAGTATTCTTTTGCTGGAAAAAACTATCTTTGTTTGAGCGCGCGGCGGCCGTTTACAGCGGATTCGCCATTTTTCTATATTCTATTTTTATAGGGGAGACAGTTTTGGCCACCCGGTTTGAACAATTATTTGATCTCATGTTTCTGGCACTTTTCGTTGTAATATTCAAGAGACTTTCCAGCAGATGGCACTTTGTTTATCTTTCTGGAGTCGGAATACTTGGATTTATTCTTTTTCAATCGACGATAGGAATTGTCAAGTCGTATGCTTTTTGGGATGCGTTACACTGACGGCGAGAATGGGTGTGAAGACTTTTCTTGAGATACATGCGAAAGCCGAATGCTGGAAGATTCTAATGAAACTTGCAGCTTAAACCTAATACGAGTGATAATCGAACGTATCGCGTTGTAAATGAGAATATGCCTGTAATTCCGGAATGTGAAGGCCAGATGAGATTTCATTTGGAGACTGGTGAAATGATTACTCGGAAGAGCCTATGAGCAATGAAACACAAGACATTATCGGTCAGGATAGTAGATACCGAATATCGCATATCGGAAAATTCTATCCGCCACACATGGGAGGGATAGAGATATACCTCCAAGACCTGGTTCGGGAGCAGGCACGAGATTGCCGGGTGAGAGTAGTTGTCGCCAGCGATGATATCCGGTCTATTCAAGAAAGCAAGGATGGAGCGGATTTGTTTCGACTCGGTTGCTTGGGCAGCATCAAGTCAATGCCGGTATGCCCAGCATTGCTTTGGCATATGGGGCGCGCGCAGGCGGATATTATTCATATGCATATGCCGAACCCGGCAGCTGCGTTCGCCTATTTGATGAGCCGCTGCCGGATACCTCTCGTGCTTACACATCACTCCGACACGATGGGTCGAGCAAACATTCGCCGATTGAGTGAACCGTTTGTTCAGAGGACCATGCGCCGGGCATCCAGAATCATAGTTACTTCCAAGCGTTACGCAGATACTTCCAAGGAGTTGGAGACCCATCTCGGCAAGACTGTGGTAGTTCCTCTTGGAATAGATTCCGCCAAGTTCGAGGCGGCTGAAAGGGATGCAGTTGGAAAGATTCAAAGCATATACGGACCGCGATTTATCCTTGCAATCGGGCGGCTTGTTCTTTTTAAGGGATTTGAGATTTTAATAAAGGCAATGCGGAATGTGCCAGGGAACCTGGTACTTGTTGGAGATGGGCCGCAGCGCAGGCACCTGGAGGATGTTGCCAGGAGCTGCAACCTTTCCGGGCGAGTTTTTTTTACGGGTCAGATTGATAACTCGCAGATAGTGAACTATCTTGCAGCCGCGGATATTTTTGCAATGCCATCAATCTCGCGCGCTGAATCTTTCGGAATCGTGCAACTGGAGGCGATGGCCGCGGGTCTTCCGGTTGTAAACACCAACATTGAATCAGGCGTTCCGGAAGTCTCGTTGGATGGAATTACAGGAATTACGGTTCCACCTGGGGACTCAATTTCTCTTGCAAACGCTTTGAATTTGCTGCTCTCTGACCGCGAGCTACGGATGAGAATGGGTAACGCTGGAAAGGACAGGGTGCGCAGTGAATTTTCGATTGCGCGGATGTCCAAGAGAACGATGCAAATCTACGAAGAGATATTAATTAAGCCGGCAAGCCAGGTTGAAGAGCTATCCGAACCGAGTGTGGGCGAGAGAAATAGAGCTTGCGATTTTTCTCGCCAAAGTAGTTTATCTTAGATTTATTACCAGGTCCTATGCAGGGATCTGATAGCCTCAAGCGTAGATCATCTGCGCGGCAGAGATCCCCGGAAGTTATCGAAGGTATTGGGAGGCTTGATGACCAAGGTTGCTCTTGTTACCGGCGCATCCAGCGGCTTTGGATTGCTGACGACCATTACCTTAGCGCGTAGGGGATGGCGCGTGCTGGCCACTATGCGCGATCTTTCGCGGAAAGAAAGGCTTGCCGCGGCTGCAGAAACGGCCGGTGTGATGGACCGCATCGAGTTTCATTCTTTGGACGTGACGGATAGCGCGCAGATATCCGCGCTATCCGCAGAGATTGCGGCCCGGCCGACGCGGCTGGATGCGCTCGTCAACAACGCGGGATTTGCGATGGCCGGTTTTGCCGAGGATGTTTCCGATGCGGAATTGCGCCAGCAATTTGAGACGAACTTCTTTGGCGCAACAGCGGTGACACGGGCCTTTCTGCCTCAGTTGAGGCGGCAGGGGGGTGGGCACATTGTGATGCTCTCGTCGATCTCCGGGCGCATGGGCTTTCCAGGAGTGGGGAGTTATGTGGCATCGAAGTTTGCTCTGGAGGGGTGGGCGGAGGCGCTGCGGTTGGAGATGAAGCCGCTGGGAGTTCAGGTTGTGCTGGTGGAGCCGGGGTCGTTTGAGACCGACATCTGGACGCGCAATGCGATACTTTCCGCGACGACGCAGAACGGAGCTACTCCCAACGCCGCTCGTCTGGCGATTCTGCTCGGCCATCGCGAGGCGGGCAAGTTAAAGGCCGATCCGCAGAGAGTTGCGGACGGCATTGCGGCGATTCTGGACGATCCGCGCCCCCGGCTTCGCTATGTTTTTGGCAGCGACGCGCACTTGGGGCTGGCGCTCAAGCGCTTTCTCCCATCGAGAGTTCTGGAGTGGATGCTGATCAGGGTAAGCGGAATCGGCGTGTAGGCTTGTCGAAGGCGCCTACTCCGGAGGATTTGCAGGTAAACTAGAGGCATGGCGGAGATTCAGCGGAGAAAAACACCCACGGTCAGTATAGGGCAGGTTCGCGTCGGCTGGGAGGTTCCGGTCGTGGTGCAGTCGATGACCAACACCGACACGGCGGACGTTCAGGGCTCCATCGAACAGGTTGCGGCGCTTGCGCTGGCGGGTTCGGAGATTGTGCGCGTCACGGTGAACAATGAAGAGGCGGCGGCGGCGGTTCCGCAGATCGTCGAGGGCCTGGAGAAGCGCGGCCTGCGCGTCCCCATCGTCGGCGACTTCCACTATAACGGCCACCTGCTGCTGAAGAAGTTTCCCGCGACGGCGCAGGCGCTGGCCAAGTACAGGATCAATCCCGGCAACGCGTCGATAGGCAAAAAGGATAACGACAACTTTCAGGTGATGATCGAGTGTGCGGTCGAGCATCAGAAGCCGGTGCGCATTGGCGTGAATTGGGGATCGCTGGATCAGGCGCTGCTGATGCGCATGATGGACGAGAACAGCCGCCTGCCGCAGCCGCTGCCGGCGCGCGAGGTGATGATGGAAGCCATGGTACGCAGTGCGCTGGATTCTGCCGCCGCTGCTGAGCGCTACGGTCTGCGCGCTGACCAGATCATTCTCTCCGCCAAGGTGAGCGGTGTGCGCGACCTGATCGATGTCTATACCAACCTGGCCACGCGCTGCACGTATGCGCTGCACCTGGGTTTGACCGAGGCGGGGATGGGCGCGAAGGGGCTGATCGCTTCGACCGCCGGATTGGCGCCGCTGCTCTTGGCCGGCATCGGCGACACGATCCGCGTAAGCCTGACGCCCAAGCCGGGCGGCGACCGGACTGAGGAGGTGCTGGCCGCACAGCAGGTCTTGCAATCGCTCTCGATTCGGAGCTTTATGCCGCAGGTGACCAGCTGCCCAGGGTGTGGGCGAACGACCAGCACCTACTTCCAAGAGCTGGCCGAGCAGATTCAGAGTTATTTGCGCGCCTCAATGCCGGATTGGCGCAAGAAATATCCCGGCGTCGAGGAGCTGAAGCTGGCCGTGATGGGCTGCGTGGTCAACGGCCCTGGCGAATCCAAGCACGCGAACCTGGGAATCAGCCTGCCGGGAACCTTCGAGGAGCCCAAAGCGCCGGTTTATGTGGACGGCAAGCTTTACACAACGCTGAAGGGCGAGACCATTGTCGCGGAGTTCAAGCAGATCCTCGACAACTACGTGGTGAGCCATTACGGACAGGCGCGATAGAACCACTGCGGCTCTCTCTCTGTTCCTTCCTGTTCATCTCTCTCCTTCTCTTATTCAGTTTGCACGAACGGGCGTAATTCTCTGCAAGAATCTGCGGTGCGGCCAACTGACTCGTTCTTCGCTCGCTCTGGGTTCATGGATTCCCACCCTAATTCAAAACGCAGATCCTTCGGCTTCGGTCAGGACGGAAGGATGGGGCACCCAGCTTTATTGAATGGCTAAGTTATTGAAAAAATCAGGATGTGCCATCCGCCTACTCTCAGACTAGTATGCGTGGAATCGTAGAGATAAAATCCGAATGGACAGCCCGCGAGAACGTTGGCAACTGCCTGCGTGGATGCGCTACCGGCAGGTTAGCTCCGCCTTCCCGGTCTCCAAAGGCGAGGGACCGGGGGCACCCTCAACCTGATAAAAAGTATGTGAGACCGAGGCCGCCCACCCCAGCCTGGAGCGTCCCACCCGTACAGTCTAAACTTGAATCAGGAAGAGAAGATTCATGCAGCGTGCGGGCGAGAGGCCGCCCGCACGCTGCGACCAAGGAGAAAAGACATGGCACTGATGAAGACATCCAATCCGGTTTTGAACGGGAAGGTTTTTGAGAACTCACCCATTGCTCGCTATGGAGGGGCAATCGAAGAGACCAGCCGCATGACGTTGACCGGCACGGTGAACAAGACCGGTATTCTGCTGCTCTGCGCGATTGCTTCGGCGGCCTGGACATGGAGCCAATTCACGCAGTCCCAGGATCCCGCCGCTGTGGCGCCGATGATGATTGGCGGCTTGATTGGCGGACTCGTCGTCGCCCTGATCACCATGTTCAAAAAGGAGTGGTCGGCAGTGACCGCGCCGATCTACGCGTTTTTTGAGGGCATGGTGCTGGGCGGCATCTCGGTCTTTATGGAAGCGCGCTTCCCGGGGATCGCCATTCAGGCCGTCAGCCTGACCTTCGGCACGCTGCTGGTTCTTCTGCTCGCTTATCGCTCCGGCCTGATCCCGGTTACGGCGAAGCTGCGCATGGGCATAATCGCGGCAACCGGCGGCATCTGCCTCTTCTATTTCCTGGAGATACTGCTGGGATTCTTTGGAATCCAATTCGCTTCCATCAACGGAAGCGGGATCATCGGAATCGGCTTCAGCCTTTTCGTCGTGGCCATCGCGGCTCTGAATCTGGTGCTGGACTTCGACTTCATCGAGATGGGCGTCCAGGTTGGCGCGCCCAAGTACATGGAGTGGTACGGCGCCTTCGGCATCATCGTCACGCTGGTCTGGCTTTATCTGGAGATCCTCATCCTGCTGTCCAAGTTGCGGCGGAGATAGATTTTCTGGATTCCTGATGGTTCGGGGTTCCCAGGTCTCGAATTTGAGAGCTGGGAACCCTCACAATAAAACCACTCAACCCATGAACGAACTCCCGCGCGATCACGACCGCACGCTCACCCGCCGCAGGGCCGCGGCTCTTTGTGCTTTCTTTGCGCTGAATCTCATCGTCTATCTGATCCGCATCGTCAGCGTTTGGCGCTATGGCTCGCTCTTCTGCCCCACGGCCGCCGAATCACCGATGATCGACTCGGTCTGGCGGGTCATGCATCACCGGACGCTCTATCCGTGGCCCTTTGCGCCTCCGTTCTCGCTCACACTTTATAACTTCCTCTTCTATGATGTCTACGCCGCCGTCCTCAATTTGATTGGTGCGGTCAATGGCGGCATTCTCACCTGGGGACGCCAGCTCACGGTGCTCTTCGCGCTCGCCGGAGCGCTGGCGCAATGGCGGCTGGTGCGTGGGCTGCTCCATCTACGCAACTCGGCCAGCGCGCTTTCACTCGCCTTCGCCGTGGGCCTGTGGCTCTGCACTTCGCTCATTAAATACTGGGCGCTGGTGATCCGCCCCGACGTGGCTGCCGCCGCGCTGGTGATGATCGCGCTCTGGATGGTCGCGCGCCAGCCGCGCTTCTGCTTTGCCTATGCGGGAGTGCTGCTCTATCTTGCCTGGGCCTTCAAACAGTCGGTCGTGCTGACCCTTGTGGCGCTTTGCCTATGGCTCGCCCTCAATAAGCGCTGGCGTGATCTGGCGCTTGTGGCCGGGGTCTTTGCCGTGCTGGTTGCGGTCACTCTGCTTCTGGGCACGCCTGAATACCGCTTCAGCATTCTGGTTGCGCCGCGCATGGTGAACGGCTTCGCCTTCGGAATGCGCTGGATTCTGCACACCCTTGGCACGGGGCTTACGGCGGTTGCGCTGAACCTGTTTTGGGTTGCTGCTCCACTCGTGCTGATCAAATCAATCAAGCCTGTCATCCTGAGCGAAGCGTCCTGGGGTTCCCAACGACAGGTCTTCGTCGCTGGGGTGGGGGAGCGAAGTCGAAGGACCTGCGTCTTTTTTTCTGGTGTAGGAGCGGAAAACCTCAACCGGATCATCAGTCTGCTGACCGTAGTCTTTGCCGTCGCGCTTATCGTTGGCCTGGCGGGCATGGGCAAGGTGGGCGCAACCTCCAACTATCTCTTCGATGCCTTCATCGCCGGTTCCACGCTGCTGCAAATCGCCGTCTTCACCGTGCCTGGACGGCTGGTGACGGCACTTCTTTTTTTGGGTTGCGTGCAGCCGGCGGTGCAGATTGCGGGCGTGGCCGTCGGTTATCATCATCAGGGAAAGCGCGACCGCGTTTCCATCGCCACTGCCGTGGAGTTTGCCCAAGCGTCGGCGCTGCGCGACCGGCTGGCACTGATGCCGAAACCTATCTTCACTACGGACGAAGCCTTTCAGCTTCCGTGGATCTCGACGGACGGCGGCGCTGCGGCCTTCACCTTTGACCCCAACTTCCAGGATGCGGCCCGCTCCCGCGACCAGAATGGCGGCGTGGAAGGAATGCTCCAGCGTGGCGAGATTCCCACGGTTGTGCTGGCGCCCAGCGATCAGGTCTACCTGAAGAGCTTGAATCCGCATTACCGCAAGGCGGGCGAATCCAACCAGCAAGGCGTGCCGTACACTCTCTATGAGTTCGATCCTGGTCCGCTCGCGCCCAGCCGCCGATGAAGCGGAATTTTATTTGAATTGCATACAACCAAACTTTCACCGCAGGCGGCTAGCCTTTTCCAATCACCCGCGCCAGCGTAGCGCCGATCTCGGCGGGGGAGATGACGACGTGAATGCCGGCTTCGGTCATGGCCTTCATCTTGTCGGTTGCCGTGCCCTGCCCGCCGCTGATGATGGCTCCGGCGTGGCCCATGCGGCGGCCGGGAGGTGCGGTCTGTCCGGCGATGAAGCCGACTACCGGCTTGCGCACGTGCTGGCGGACGAACTCCGCCGCGGCCTCTTCCGCCGTGCCGCCGATCTCGCCAATCATCACGATGGCCTCGGTCTCCGGGTCATCATTGAAGAGGCGCAGCGCATCAATATGTGTAGTCCCGATGATGGGGTCGCCGCCGATGCCGATGGCGGTGGATTGGCCGATGCCGCGCTGCGTGAGTTGATGCACGGCTTCATAGGTCAGCGTGCCAGAGCGCGAAACGATGCCCACCGAGCCTTCCAGGTGGATGCGTCCCGGCATGATGCCGATCTTGGCCTTGCCCGGAGAGATGACGCCGGGACAGTTCGGGCCGATGAGCCGCGATTTTGAATTCTTGAGCTTGGCCCAAACCTTGACCATATCCAGCGTCGGGATGCCTTCCGTGATGCAGACGATCAGCGGAATCCCCGCGTCCTCGGCCTCCAGAATCGCGTCGGCGGCAAAGGGCGGCGGCACAAAAATCATCGTTGCGTTGGCACCGGTCTTTTCTACTGCATCCTGAACCGTGTTAAAGACCGGCCAGCCTTCGTGCGTGGTTCCACCTTTGCCGGGGGTAACTCCGCCGACAACGTTGGTGCCGTATTCCGCGCAGCCTTTCGCGTGGAAGGTGCCTTCTTTGCCGGTCAGGCCTTGCACGATGAGTCGAGTTTCTTTGTTAACGAGAACTGACATTCATTTCTCCAGGAAGGTTCTTGCTTCTGGCTAGATCTCTCCGCTCACTTCGCGGATGTCTTCTGATTCATAGGAAAACGTCTGATTACATTTTCCGCAAATAATTCTTCCAGGGAATTGAGGGTCGAAAGCTTGATAGACTTTGAAGATTTCTGAGTGCTTTTCAACTATAGTGTCAGCGCCCAAAAAAGAACTCTCTTTCCCACACCCCTTGCATTTGAACGAATACTTCTTTCGATCCAAAGTCATAATGTCCTCCATTTCGTAGTCAGACAATTAACAGTTATTTCGCCGCGGCTACAACCAATTCCGCTGCATCTTTCATGGTTTCTCCGACCTGGAAGTTAAAGCCGGAATCTTTCAAAATCTTCCGGCCTTCTTCGACGTTTGTGCCTTCAAGGCGCAGCACGATGGGCACCTTGACTTGCAGGTTATGCGTCGCCGCCACGACTCCGGTCGCCAGCCGGTCCACGCGCAGGATGCCGCCGAAGATGTTGATGAAGATAGCCTTGACATTCTTGTCGCTGAGCAGAATCTCGAAGGCGTGCTCGATCTGCTCTTGCGTCGCGCCGCCGCCCACGTCGAGGAAGTTGGCCGGGCTGCCGCCGGCGTACTGAATGATGTCCATCGTCGCCATCGCCAAGCCCGCGCCGTTCACCATGCAGGCAATCGAGCCATCCAGCTTGATGTAGTTGAGCGCGTACTTGCTGGCCTCGACTTCCAGCGGGTCTTCCTCGGCGGTGTCGCGGAGGGTCTTGATGGCCGGGTGGCGGAAGATGGCGTTGTCGTCGAAGGTGATCTTGGCGTTGAGCGCGAAGAGCTTGCCGTCGGTGGTGGTGATGAAGGGATTGATCTCGACGAGCGAGGCGTCGGTTTCGATGAAGGCTTTGTAAAGGCTCTGGAAGAAGGCGACAGCGGCGTTGATCTGCGTCGCCTTCAGGCCGAGCGCGAAGGCCAGTTTGCGCGCCTGCCATGCGCCAAAGCCGATGGCCGGGTCGATGGTCTCTTTGAAGATGGCTTCCGGCGTCTTGGCGGCGACGACCTCGATCTCCATGCCTCCGGCCTGCGAGGCCATGAAGACCAGCTTGCCGGTGACGCGGTCGAGGACGATACCCAGGTAGAGTTCGCGGTCGATGCTGGCGGTTTCTTCGATCAGCAGCCGCTGGACCTTTTGGCCTTGTGGGCCGGTCTGGTGGGTAATGAGCGTCATGCCGAGGATCTGCTGGGCGTACTGCTCGGCCTCCTCGCGCGTGCGGGCCACCTTGACGCCGCCACCTTTGCCGCGGCCTCCGGCGTGAATTTGCGCCTTGACGACGACGCCCGATGCGCCCTCGGCAAAGAGCTTGCGGGCGATGGTCGAGGCCTCTTCCAGGGTGTTGGCCACTTCGCCGCGCGGCACGGCCACGCCGTAGCGCGCCAGGATTTCCTTTGCTTGGAACTCGTGAATCTTCATGGGTTGAATCCGCCCCGTCCGCTGCTTTGGGGATTCGGAACTCAGGGAAGGCGAGCGCCGTGCCAGCGGTAATCAAATGGTACAGCGCGCGGCGAAGGAGGGGCAAACGGAACGAGGGACTAAGGGACCAGGGACCAGAAAAGCACGTTGGTTGAGGCTTGTGGTTTCCCAGGTTCAAAAGCAGAATCCGAGATACTCGCGCCCACTGTCGAATGCAATACAATGCAAGACATTATGAGAATGCGTTTCTTGTTGATTGCTCTCTTTACCGCCTCCACACTTGCCCAAGCCCAGCCCAAACCCACAGCGGAACGGCATTTCGGATCGGAGCTAACCTTTACACCGAAGAAATACGATGTCTTTCCAGACGAAAAAATTCGCGCCGTTGCCTTGCCTGATGGGCGAATTCTGCTGAGCCGCTTTGGCACCGTGTATATGCTCGACGCCTCTGGGAAACAGCTCTGGAAGTATGTCACCGACGGAGAAACTCTGACTTCCGAGCCTTCCTATAACGCGGAAACCAATGAAATCGGAATCGTCGGCTACGACCTGCTCTTCGTTCGTCTGGACGCTAAGACTGGGGAAGAAAAATGGAGGGCCACAACAGTAGGCGGTGCCACATTCGTCAACGTGGCCGCCTACGGTCGTGGATTTCTTGTATTGGTAGATATGACCGAATACCGCGAAAAATCGAAGATGGAACACTCAAAATATCAGAGTCCAGACAGGTTGGAGTATTATGGCGAGACAGAAGATGACGAATGGATCGCAGACTTTCCCATCGGTGCCCAACTGCTAGTGAATGGCCAGCACATCTACGCTGTCCGGCGCACACGCGACGCGATGCACATACGTGAACTTCTGCCAGCTTCCAGAAAACGACCATAATCTGATCTGGGCTATTTCAGCGCCGCTTCGATTCCCGCCTCCACAAGCGGCTTCATCACCGCGTAGCCGGCGGGGAGCGGATGCACGCCGTCATGGCTCAGTGTGGCGGGCAGGCCGTCGCGGCTGTCTTTCATCGCCGAGTGGTAATCGACATACACGTGGCCATGTTGGGCGGCGTAGGCCTTGATCCACTGGTTCAGCGCCAGAACCTTGGGCGCGGGCGTGAGGCCCGGACTCCAGGGAAAATCGAAGGCCGGCAGCACGGAGCAAAGCACCACGCGGATGTGGTTGGCGGCGGCCAGATCGGCCATCGAGGCCAGATTGCCTTCCGTTTCCTCCAGCGTCATGGGGCCGGTGTTGCCGGCGATGTCGTTGATGCCGGCCAGAATTACCACCACCTTGGGTTGGAGCGCGATCACATCCTGGCGGAAGCGCACCAGCATCTGCGGCGTGGTCTGGCTGCTGATGCCGCGATTGATGTACGGTTTGCCGGGAAAGCCGATCTCTGGGGCGTCAAAGTGCCAGCCCTCGGTGATGGAATCGCCCATGAAGACCACGCGGTTCTCGCCCGGAGCGGGTGCGCCGAGTTTCACATCAGCCTCCTTGTAGCGCGCCAGCCAGGGGAAATCGGTGAGCATGCGCTCGTTGAATTGCCTCTGCCACTCGGAGATCGGCGCGGCTTCGGTCTTTGCCGGCTGCGCGGGAGCAGCGGGCGCGGCGGGATTTTGCGCCGAAAGGGCTGAAGTGTAGAGCAGGCCGCAAGAGGCAAGTAGAAGAAAAACAAAACGCAAAGCCATTCGATTCATTCGGAAATTCTCCCTGATCTACATTGGGCCATCCGCAGTAGCCCGTAAATCACTCCGCTGGGCTAAAGCCCAACTTTTTAAAGCACTTGTGGCATGACTAAAGTGATACCCTGACGCTTTTGCAAGACAATCGCATCAACAGAGAAGCAATTTTCCGCCTTCTCAACACCTGCAAAAAGCGAAGAAATGGAGAACGACCCCCTGGGGGGGAGGGTGTCTTTTTTCCTCATTTCAAGCTGGTCCTTCCTAAAGAGCCTGTCAACTCTCAGAACAAGTAGCTTCAGGGTAACAAAATGCCGAAGAATAATCTGCAAATTGATTCGTATGATTTGTCATGGACGCTTCGGGACTCTTTATTAAGATTTCCGAACCGAACAAAAGCAACCGCAGCTCCTTCGACTCCCTGCGCTACTCTTCGGTCGTTCAGGATGACAGAGTGTGAGAGGGGTGCGCTTCGGCCGCTTCGGATTAAGCTTTTCCACATCCGGGGACGCGCGATGCACTGCCGCGCTTAATCGCCGGGTACGCTAGGCTTAAAGAGATGAGTGCATGCGCAATCTGTGATGGAATCGGGCTGGTCAGGGTGGTCAACGAGCAGGGGCAATGGGTCTCGCGTGCCTGCGAATGCCAGGAGATGCAGCGCGAGGAGCGGCGTCTGGCTGCGGCCCACATCCCGGAGCGGTACCGTCATTACACGCTCGACGGCTACGAGACCGCTTTCCGGGGCGCGGATACTTCGCTGGGCCGCGCGCACATGACCGCGCGCAAATTCGTTGAGGCTTATCCGGTGGACACGGCCGGCAAAGGGCTGCTCTTTACCGGCTCGATTGGCGTGGGCAAGACGCACCTGGCCGTGGGCGTGCTGCGGCGGCTGGTGCAGGAGCGCGGGGTGCGCGGCCTCTTCTGCGACTATCGTGAGCTGCTGAAGAGCATCCAGAACAGCTATAACCCGCAGGTGCAGACCACCGAACTGGAGCTGCTGAAGCCGGTCTTTGGCGCAGAGGTGCTGGTGCTGGACGACCTGGGCGCGCAAAAGCCCAACGAGTGGGTCTGGGACACCGTCGCGCTGATCCTGAACACCCGCTACAACGACCGGCAGACGACCATCATCACCACCAACTACGCCGACCTCGGCGCCGGAGCCGGGTTCAAACCGGCCATAGACGGAAAAACTGCCGCGAAAGACGAGCCGACCCTAGGCGACCGCATCGGCGACCGTATGCGATCGAGGCTGGCCGAGATGTGCGTCCGCGTCGAGATGACCGGCGAAGACTTCCGCCAAACGGTCAAGCGGGCACGGTTTGGGTGAAAAGCTACAGCGGCACCAGCTCCACGTCGTGCCGGTGCAGGGCGGCCATTAGATAGTCGCGATTCATGGTGGCGATGACGTCCAGCGAAATCTCCTTGGGACAGGCGGCTGTGCATTCGCCCATGTTGGTGCAACTGCCAAAGGCCTCCACACTCAACTGCGCGACCATTCCCAAGGCGCGTTTGTCGCGCTCGACTTTGCCCTGAGGCAGGGTGCTCAGGTGAGTGATTTTGGCTCCGGTAAAGAGGGCGGCGGCGGCGTTGGGGCAGGCGGCCACGCAGGCACCGCATCCGATGCAGGCAGCGGCGTCCATGGACTTGTCGGAGAGTTCCTTGCTGACCAGAATGCTGTTGCCGTCGACGGCGTTTCCCGTTGGCGCGGTGATGTAACCGCCCGCGGTGATGATGCGGTCGAAGGCACGGCGATCGACCATCAGGTCTTTTACCGGCGGAAAGGCGGCAGCGCGCCAGGGTTCGATGACCAGTTCCTGCCCGTCCTTGAAGTGGCGCATGGTGAGCTGGCAGACGGTGGTGGCGGGCAGCGGTCCGTGGGCCATGCCGTTGATCATGAAGCCGCAAGAGCCGCAGATTCCCTCGCGGCAATCATGCTCGAAGGTGATGGGTTCTTCGCCGCATTCGGTCAACTCTTCATTGAGCACGTCCAGGCATTCCAGCATCGACATATCCGGATTGACGTTGGGGACTGTATAGGTGACGAACCGGCCGGCATCCTTGCAGTTTTTCTGACGCCATATCTTCAGTGTGAGTTTCATTACTTGTAACTCCTTTGGCTCGGATGAACGGTGTGGAACTCCAGCGGCTCTTTGATCAGCGGAGGAGGGCCATCCGCGCCGTTGTAGCCCCAGGCGGCGACGTACGAGTAGTGCTCGTCGTCGCGCTGCGCCTCGCCTTCCGAGGTCTGATACTCCTCGCGGAAGTGGCCGCCGCAAGATTCATTGCGTTCGCGGGCGTCGATGCACATCAGTTCGGCCAGTTCCATGAAATCCGCCACGCGCCCGGCGCGTTCCAAACTCTGATTGAGGTCGTCTCCGCTGCCGGGGACAGTTACGTTCTGCCAATACTGCTGGCGCAAGGCGCGAATCAATCCGATGGCCGTTTCCAGACCCTCGGCGGTGCGCGCCATTCCGCAGTACTCCCACATGATCTTGCCCAGCTCGCGATGGAAAGAGTCCACGGTGCGCTTGCCTTGGATGGAGAGCAGCTTGGCGATGGTTTGCTGGACACCGGCGACGGCCTCGCGCACTGCCTCGTGCGTGCCGTCCACCTTGGGACGGTTGCTGCTGGCCAGGTAATTGCCGATGGTGTAGGGCAGGACGAAGTAGCCGTCGGCCAAGCCCTGCATGAGCGCGCTTGCGCCCAGGCGATTTGCGCCGTGGTCGGAGAAGTTGGCCTCTCCCAGCACAAAGAGGCCGGGAACCGTGCTTTGCAGGTTGTAATCCACCCACAGGCCGCCCATGGTGTAGTGAATCGCGGGATAGATGCGCATCGGCACTTTGTATGGGTCTTCATCGGTGATGCGCTGATACATCTCGAAGAGGTTTCCGTAGCGCTCGCGGACGGTGTCCACACCCAGACGGGCGATGGCCTCAGAGAAATCCAGATAGACGCCGAGGCCGGATGCGCCGACACCGCGCCCCGCGTCGCAGATGGCCTTGGCGTTGCGGCTGGCCACGTCGCGCGGCACCAGGTTGCCGAAGCTCGGATAGCGCCGCTCCAGATAGTAGTCGCGCTCGTCTTCGGGAATCAGATCAGGCGAACGCGGGTCGCCCTTGGCCTTCGGAACCCAGATGCGGCCGTCGTTGCGCAGCGATTCGCTCATCAGCGTCAGCTTCGATTGGTAGTCACCCGAAACCGGAATGCAGGTGGGGTGAATCTGCGTGAAGCAGGGATTGGCGAAGAGCGCGCCGCGCTTGTGCGCCCGCCAGATGGCCGTGGCGTTGGAGCCTTTGGCGTTGGTCGAAAGAAAGTAGACGTTGCCGTAGCCGCCGGTGGCCAGAACCACCGCATCGCCGAGCAGGGTGCTGATTTCGCCGGTCACGAGGTTGCGCACGACGATGCCGCGCGCCTGACCGTCGATCACGATCAAATCCAGCATCTCGGTGCGGGGCAGCGTGGTGACGGTTCCGGCGTGGACCTGGCGTTCGAGGGCCTGATACGCGCCCAGCAGCAGTTGCTGGCCGGTTTGCCCGCGCGCATAAAAGGTGCGCGAGACCTGCGCGCCGCCAAAGGAGCGGTTGCTGAGCGTTCCGCCGTACTCGCGCGCAAAGGGAACGCCCTGCGCCACGCATTGATCGATGATGTGGTTGCTGATCTCCGCCAGGCGATGCACATTAGCCTCGCGCGCGCGGAAGTCGCCGCCCTTGACGGTGTCATAAAAGAGGCGATGCACGCTGTCGCCGTCGTTCTGATAGTTCTTGGCGGCGTTGATGCCGCCCTGCGCGGCGATGGAGTGCGCGCGGCGGGGCGAATCCTGAAAGCAGATGCAGGTGACGTTGTAGCCCAGCTCACCCAGCGTGGCCGAGGCCGATGCACCCGCCAGGCCGGAGCCGACGACGATGATCTGGTGGCGGCGCTTGTTGGCGGGATTGATCAGCTTGAGATCAAAGCGCGCCTTTTCCCACTTCTGTTCAATCGGTCCGGAAGGAATCTTTGCGTCGAGTTTCATTTCACCACCTCCAGCAGGACACTGATTGGAACCGAGATGAATCCGAGAACGAGAAGGGCGGCGATGGTCACGGCGGCCTTCTTCAAGAGCGGCGTGTAGCGCGGATGGCTGAGGCCGAGGGATTGAAACATGGCCGAGATGCCATGGCTCAAATGCACACCCAGAAGGCTGACCGCGAAGATATACCAGACGGAAACCCACCAGACCTGGAAGCCCGCGACCACGTTGTGATAGACATCGCCCTCGATGAATTGCGAACCGGGATGGATGACGCCCGCGGTGAATTGCAGCAGGTGGAAGATCACGAAGGCCAGAACGATAGGGCCGCTCCAGTACATGGTGCGCGAGGCGTAGGAGGCGGCGATGGCCTCTTTGCGCGCGTAGGCGACCGGGCGGGCCTTCTGGTTGAGCGCCCACAGTTGCACAGCGGCCAGGATATGAAGAGCAACAGCCGCCAGCAGTGTGATGCGCACAGGCCACAGCAGCTCACCGAGGCTGTGCAGCAGATGGCCGTAGGCGTTCAGATGTTCCCGGCCGGCAAAGATCTGCAAATTGCCGAGCATGTGTCCGGTGACAAAGGCAAAGAGGATCGCGCCGGTCACGCCCATCACAATCTTTTTGCCGTTCGTCGATTGCCAGAAACCGGGCGCGCGTCTGGAGCGCGGACCCATTGAAGTTCCGTCCATCGGAGATTCCTTCCTGTGCAAGGGGGCCTTTTTTGAGGGTCCCGAGGGGAGTTCACAACTGCCGACTGCTCTCGAATTGTATCGAGAGCGAGAGGCGCCGTCTAGGGTAATGTCCAGCGCATGGGGGAAGAAAAAGACTTCTTGAACATTTCGGCAATTTGTATAGAGCGCGGCGTGGACCGGGAGGTCGGCGCTACGATCCTGTCGGCTACCTAATCTCCGGTGGTGGCGGCAGCCGGGTCCTGATCGCGGATGGCTGCGCATTCAATGGACAGGCAAGCGCCCAGCTCGCTGAAGTTCGTCTCCCAAAGCGGGCGGTCTTCGGCCTCGAGCGCGGTCAGGCCGTAGCTGGAGGTGCGCAGGATCTCGTACCAGATGTTCTGCGCCTGCCAGAGGTTGAGCTCGAAGGGCAGCTCGGCGAGCAGCCGGCCCAGCGCCAGCGCGCGGTCCAGCACCTCCAGCGAACCGGAGGACATTTGCAGATCAATCATGGCGCGCTTCATGCGGCCATCGGCGAGGAAGGAGAGCATGGCCGTCTCGAGCGGAACCTGATCGGCTTTGGCCAGCGCCAGGAAGGAGCGCAACTGCCGCTGATCGATGGGGTCTGCCTCCAATGCGCGGCGCAGTCCAGCATTAATGGCGAAGCCGGCGGCCAGGGTGAGCGCGGGCGGCTTGGGCAATCCGGCCTGGGAGAGATAGTGCAAGAGGCTGGCGTGGTCCTTGTAGATTGCGGTGAGGGAGTTCTCGATGTCCGAGAGTGTGGTGTTCAGAATCAGTTGCACGATGCGCCGCTGCTCATCGGTAAAGAGCGAAGTCAACGAGTAATTCATGCTGCCGTAGTAGCGATCCACCAGGCGAATGACATCGGGGAAGTCGGCGCGCTGCACGCGCTCGGCGGCCTGCGCGGCAAAGGCATCCCAGGCGGCTGCCTCCTCCGGCTGATAGGCTTTGACCGCGGCAGTGATGTTCTGATCGCCGAAGTGCAGCACGGCGAAGGAAAAGCTCTGCTGCTTGCCGGTGACGGCACCGACAATCTTGACCCGGCCAAGAGCAAGGCGACCCCGGCCAGAGCTGTACACATCGTAAGAGTTGCGCCAGACGCGGTAGCAGAAGAGGTCCGTCTCCTCGGCAAAGGAGGAGAAGATGGAACTGATGGCGTAGTGCGCGGCCACCTGCTCCAGACCCAACTGCTTGGTGGCGACCTGCTCCAAATAAATCTTTTCGCCGTCGCCGGCCGCGGCCACGTTGGAGTGCGCCTCGGCCATGCGCGCGCGAAAGGCCGGTTCCAGCGCTTCTGCCTGCTCACTGAAGATATCCCGCGCCAATTGCAGCACACGTGCGGCGTAAGCGATAATCTGCACCGTTTCGATGCCGGAAAGATCATCGAAGAACCAGCCGCAACTGGTGAACATGAGCTGGGTATGGCGTTGCATCTCCATCAATTGCAAGGCGGTTACACGCTCCAGCACGGTGAGCGTGCGGAGTTGGTGCTTGCGGAAGAAGCGCTCGACGGTCTGCGGGCTGTGATCGAGCATTGCTTCGATGTACTCGTCGCGAGCCTCCCACACATCCTTGAAGAGCTTGGCGCCTTCGGCTTCCGTCAGCGGCACCAGCGCGTCGCGCAGTTCATTGAGCGCCAGCCGGAGCGGGGCGCGCCAAGCCTGATTCCAGCCACCATGGCCGCCGTTGCAGCCACAATTGGAGCGCCAGCGCTCGACGCCGTGAACGCAGCTCCAGGAGGTGTTCTCGACGATCTCGGCTTCGAATTCGGGGGGAAACTGGTCCAGGAAGCAGCCGTAGTTGGTCAGATTGACGGTGAGATCTTCTTCCAGCAGCTTGAGCGCGTAGGCCAGGGCCATCTCGCCGTACTTGTGGTGGTGGCCATAAGACTCTCCATCGGTCGCCACATGGACCAGTTGCGGGGACGCGTTGTATTCAAAACCGGATTTAAGCCGTCCGCTGAGGGCCTCGCCGGAGTTGAGCAGCCCCTCGAAGGCGATGGCGCGCGAGGCGGGGCCGTCGTAGAAGAAGACGGCAATCGATGCGCCGGAGCTGAAGCGGACCAGGTAGGGGTGGGTCGTGTCCACGCTGGCGTTGGGCGTGTCGGTCCAATCTCCGCCATCTTTCAAGCTGCGGAAACGCTTGCACTGGTGGGGCGCGAGCACGGTGAATTTGATGCCATGCTGGGCCATCAGCTCGAGCGATTCGTTATCGGCGGCGGTTTCGGCTAGCCACATTCCCTCGGGCGGTGCGCTGTAGTGGTGCTGATAATCGGCGATGCCCCAGCGAATTTGAGTGATGCGGTCGCGGCGGCTGGCTAGCGGCATAATGATGTGGTTATAAACTTGGGCCATCGCCGAACTGTGGCCGCGAAATGCCTTGCGGCTGCGCCGTTCGCCGTCCAGGATCATGCGATAGGTGCGGGGCGCGTTCTCCATCAGCCAACTGAGCAGCGTGGGGCCGAAGTTGAAGCTGATGCGCGCATAGTTGTTCACAATGCGCGTGATCTTGTTCTTGTTGTTGACGATGCGGGCCGCGCCGTTGGTGGAGTAGCACTCCGCGCAGATGCGCTCATTCCAGTCGTGGTAGGGCGCGGCGGTGTCCTGCGTCTCCACCGTCTCCAGCCATGGATTCTCGCGCGGCGGCTGATAAAAATGCCCGTGAATGCAGATGAACCGTTTGTTTGCCGCCATGCTCCCTCAACCTTTGCCTGTAAGCCGCATCTTCGACTATTGTAGAGGTTATCGGCTGGCGTGGGCTGTGGCCTTAACCCTCGTCTCCTAGAATCATGAGGTTTCTATTACCGAGCGCGCCTACAGGCGTGGCAGCAAAACCCTATCGAAGTAGTTTTAAGTCTCTGGCTCGGCCGCCGTATTTCCGAGTTTGATTGGCTCTCACACCGATTGTCGTTGATTCCGGTAACTTTTACATGGTTACTTCAGGCAGGAAGACTCTGTTCGGTGGCCGAGGCAACCTAACTCCAGCTGTTTAGCGCGAAGCTTCCCCTCGTTTTCAGGATTTGATTGGCTTCCACGTTCAGTCTTTCTAGGAAATACTTTCGATAAAAGCAATATTATCAATAATATATAAAACAGCACATCTTTAATGCGTGGTTTTGGACCTGGGGGCGCCAATCAAAAGGCACGGAGGAGATCACCTCTACGAAGATAAAGCGCGAATATACTCTGATCGGCGAGAATTTTAAGATTAGGTAACAATCAATATTAGTGCCTAATATTCACTTGACAGGGATTAATACATTACCTAAATTCTATTTATATACAGAAAGGAGGTACCTTGGTCATGGTGATTATCATTATCATCATTATCCTCGCGACCCATGCACTTGGTGTCTAATTGAGTTGAGCATCCGAGTTGCACTCCCCCTCTACAACACTGGGCAGGTTGTCTGGCCACGAAATATTGCGGCTTTTCGGCAAGCAGCCTGCCCAATTCGGTCGTTATCGCCGCATAGAGTGCAGCCTGATCTTGGCAAGGACGATCTATCTCTAATCTTAAACTAACTTAATTATTTTCTGTTGGATCGAGAGGTTGATTCCCCACCTTTAGCCAGGTCGCAGGCCCGCCACAGATACCAACTGGCCACGGAACGAAAGGGCGCCCAGCGCTTGCCGCGCTTGAGCAGCACTTCGGGCTTGGGCAGCTCATCGGCGGCCAGCGGGCGGGTTTTGGGCACGCGCAAGAATGTCAGCGCGAAGCCCTTGCGCACGCCGTAATCAGTCACGGGAAAGACGTCGGCACGGCCCATGCGAAAGATTAAAAGCATCTCGACCGTCCAGGGTCCGATGCCGCGCACCTGGGTGAGCCGCTCGACGATCTCCGCGTCGGTCATCTTGAGAATCGCGGCGTGGGTGGGAACGGTTCCGTCCAGCGTCCGCGCGGCCAAGTCCTTAAGGGCGCGGGACTTGTTGCCAGAGACACCGGCCGCCCGCAGCACCTCGTCGGGCGTCTCGATCAGCAGTTGCGGAGTGGGATTGCCTTCGTAGTACGCGCGGACGCGTGCGTGAATGGTGGCCGCAGCCTTGCCGTTCAACTGCTGGTAGAGGATCGATTCCAGCAGCGATTCGAAGGGCGATTGAAGCGCGTCGAGCTTGAGCGTGAAGGCTCCGGCGCGGTCAATGAGTGCGCCTAGCTTGGGGTCTTTCGCGCGCAAGTGCGCCAGCGCCTCTGCAGAATCAAAGGGAAGTTTGCGGCTTCGGCCATTGTGGATCATGGGAATCAGTGTACCGCGCCGGAACTTTGCTTTGGCTGAAATTGTTGACGCCTCTTAAAAAATGCACTCGTACCGCCTCTTCCTTGTAGAATCCATGGGAGACGAACGAGGAGAGCCAAACGATGAAGATGCGGCCGGGAACACAGACGGGATTTTTGCTTTGCGGCAAGGAGTGGCGGGAGGGCGACGCGCTAGAGGTTCGTTCGCCGTGGGATAACGGTCTGGTGGGGCGAGTGACGATTGCCACCCGCGCCGACGCGCGCCAAGCCGTGCATCATGCCGTGGCCAGCCTGCGCCGCACGCGCGCCCTGCCGCGCTGGAAGCGGCGCGAGATTCTGGAGGATGTGGCCGCGGCACTGATCGAGCAGAAGGAGCGCTTTGCGCAACTGATTGTGGCCGAAGCGGGCAAGCCGTTGCGCATGGCGCGGACGGAGGTGGATCGCTCCGTGCTGACCTTCAAGACGGCGGCCGAAGAGACCTCGCGGCTGGGCGGCGAGAGCATTCCGCTGGACCTGATGGAGGGCAACGAGGGGCGCTGGGGGCTGGTGCAGCGCTTTGCGGTGGGACCAGTGCTGGCGATTGCGCCGTTTAACTTCCCGTTAAATCTGGTGGCGCACAAGGTGGCGCCGGCCATGGCCGCGGGCTGCCCGGTGATTCTGAAGCCCGCGCCGCAGACGCCCTTTACCGCGCTGGCTCTGGGCGAGGTGATTCTGAAGGCTGGCTGGCCGGCGGAGGCGCTGGCCGTGCTGACGCTGAGCAATGCGAACACCGCATGGCTAGCGGAAAAGGAAGACAGCATCAAGCTGGTCAGCTTTACCGGCTCATCGCAGGTGGGCTGGGAGCTGAAGGCTCACTCCGGACGCAAGCGCGTTCTGCTGGAGCTGGGCAGTAACGCGGCGCTGATCGTTCATGGCGACTGGCCGGATCTGGACGAGGCGGCGCTGCGCACCGCTCATGCGGCATTTGCCTACGCGGGCCAATCCTGCGTCAGTGTGCAGCGCGTCTTTGTCGAGCGCCGCGTTTTTCAGACCTTTCTATGGAAGGTGGTCGAGGCGGCCGGCAAGCTGGCGGTTGGCGATCCAACCCTGGAGGCTACCGATGTGGGACCGCTGATCCGGCTTGCGGAGGCCGAACGCGTCGAAGCGTGGATCAAGGAGGCGGTCGAGGATGGCGCCAAGCTGGTGGTTGGCGGCGAGCGGCATGGCTCGGTGATTACGCCGGCGATTTTGACGGGAACCAAGCCGGGCATGAAGGTGCGCGACGAGGAGGCCTTTGGCCCGGTGCTGTGCATTGAGCCGTATGAGGACTTTGAACAGGCGCTGGCCGATGTGAATCATTCGAAGTTCGGCCTGCAGGCCGGCCTGCTGACGCGCGATGCGGTTCACATTCTTACGGCCTATCGCGAGCTGGAAGTGGGGGCGCTGATCGTTGGAGACACGCCCAGCTGGCGCTTGGACCCGATGCCTTTCGGCGGCGTCAAAGACTCCGGGCTGGGACGCGAAGGCATCCGCTCAGCCATCGAAGAGATGACCGAGCCGCGCATGCTGGTACTGGCGGGGATTGGATAGAGCCGATCAGAATTTACTTTGCGATCATCTCCAGCATGGCTTTCACGTCGGCGGCGTGAGGGCCGTCCGGGGCAAGAGCCAGATACTTTTCCAGCGCCTCTCGCGTCTCGGCCGTGACGAGAATCTTGCCATTGGCGCCCACAGGGGCATCGGCAAAAAGATCTGATCCGAGAACGAACCAGGCATTGGCTTTGGTGGGATCGGCTTGTACGCACTTGCGGCAGGCAGCGGCTGAATCCTGCGTGTTGCCGTTATTATAGAGTACGGCGCAAAGATTAAAGTAAGCCGGCCCGGCGTTGGAGGCTAACTCGGCCGATTGGTTATACGCCGCAATCGCGTCCGCAATGCGTTTGAGCTTGAGCAACGCGTTGCCCTTGCCAATGTATATCTGCGCCAGACCGTCTTTCCATTCATTCATGGGCTGACCTTCAGCGGGCTTTTCTTTCTCCGCCGCGGCCAGTGCTTGGTCGCAGGTCAATAGAGCCGTATCCGCAGAGCCGGAGTAGAGCTGCGCATTCGCCAGAAATTTCAAATGGAGAGACGATGGATGGAGCGCTACCAGTTGCTGTGCGGCAGTGACGGCGCGAGGCCACTCTTTTGCCTGCATCGCCTGGTTATAGAGAATAGTCAGTGCTTCCGGAGTCTGCTCCGCGGCGCTGTTGGAAGCTTGCGGTCTGGCTGGCAGGACGAAGAGAAACAATAGAACTGCCGCGATCAGGATTGGGAGAAATCGGCGCATAGCTTGCCCCAATATTTCTACTGCTTGCAACACACTAATCCTCTTCGCGCCCAAAGGCAAGCTTCTCCGGCGTGGTGTCTTTCATTACTTTCCCGTGGAGGGAGTAACTATAAATATCGTGTCAAATGCAGACACAGCCCACGCGGCGGATGAGCATTGCTTTCCGCCGCGCTGGCTGCATATCTGCAAGCATCAACGCAATCAATGAAGGGGTTAGCTGGCCGCTTATGTTACGGGTTACGCTTTGCCCTTTTGAGCAGCCCAGCGCTTGCGCTGCGCATCGGCAATCCGCTGACGCGCCTCAGGGCTGAGGGTGCGGCGCTTTTTGGCCTTGGCGACCTTGGCGGCTTTAGGAGCCTTGGCGGCCTTTGCAACCTTGGCGGGCCTGCCGACCTTGGCAGCCTTGGCAGGCCTGCCGACTTTCTTGGTTAGGCGCTCGTTGATCTGGTCGGCAATTTTTCCGGTGTTAGCCAGCAGGGAGCGAACCTGCGTGAGCTTTGCAATTTCTGCATCGATTTGGGCAAGGATTGAGTCATTAGCCATGCATCAAGCATAACTCATAAATCAACTTTTGCACAGCTTGACGAATCAAGTTTTCAATTAATCCAGAAAGATTCTTTTCGAATTCATTCCGGCTTACCGATGGTTTTGTCCCGATAAGCCTTTTGCAAGACGGAAAACGCTTGTTTTTTTACTCCCTGGTCGGAGATAACTCCCTTGCGGTTGAACTCATCCTGAATGCCCGTCAAAGGCCGGTTCGGTGAACGGAAATCCATCAATATCCATGGGCTCATGCCTCTTAGTTGGGGAATCCGGTTGAGCATTCCCAACTGATGGCGATAGATATTGGACTGAAACTCCTCGGTCCAGCGTTCGTTCTCGTCGCCATGCAAACCGGCCTTGGCGCCGCCGCCAAACTCGCTCACAATCAGGGGTTTCTGATAGTCTACGCGCCACTGGGTTGTGTCCGCTGCCTCCGGATGCCCTTCATACCAGCCGACATATTCATTGAATCCGATAACGTCCAGCGCCTTGCCCAGCGGATCATCAATGATTTTGGTATCTCCCTCACCACGCACCAAGAGCGCCGCGGTAATCAGCCGAGTGGGATCCAGCATGCGCGCGTGAGCGGCCTCGTTTTCTATAAAGCTGGTGCGCGCTTCGGTATTCGGCGTTTCATTGGCCATCGACCATAGGATAATCGAGGCGTGATTGCGCGAGGTTCCTATCTCCTCATCCAACTGCTGCTCGGCTTTAGCCAGCACGGCTGCATTGTCAAACTGCAAGGCCCAATAGACGGGATTCTCTGACCAGACCATCAATCCCATCCTGTCAGCCGCGCGCAACATCTTCTCATCATGTGGATAATGCGCCAGACGGACAAAATTGCAGCCCAGTTCCTTGGCCCAGCCCAGCAGCGTCTCCGCGTCCTTGTCTGTGTTCGCGCGTCCAGTGCGATAGGGCGCTTCCGCATGGATCGAGATGCCACGCAAAAAGATCGGCTTGCCGTTCAGCAGGATTTCGGTTCCACGCGTCTCGATGGTGCGGAAGCCGATTTGTTCTTCAATGGAATCTTTGCCGGCGCGCAAAGTAACTGTGTAGAATTTCGGATTCTCCGGGGACCAGAGTTGAATCCGAGGCGCCTTGAAGTGAAAGTGAATACGGCCTAATGCATCCGGTTCCCCTGTAACCTTGATGCCCAGCTCGAAGATCTCAACCTCCGCCCGCGTGTCCACCTGCGCCAAAGATTTATCCAATGACTCCGCGCTATAGCCAATGTCCAGCCAACCCTCAATGACCGAATCTTCTGTGCGGCTAAGATGCAAATCATATTGCTTGATAAACTTCTCCGGCACCTCAATGAGCGAGACCGAACGCGTCAGTCCGCCATAGTTCCACCAATCGGTTTGCAGGGTGGGAACGTTGTCTTCGCGGCGGGTATTATCAACGGCGGCCACGATAAAGTTTTCGCCCGTATGAATCGCGGCGGTGACTTCGCAGTTGAAGCTGGTGAAGCCGCCCTCGTGCTCGCAGACCTTCTGCCCGTTGACCCAGAACCATGACTTATAGTTCGCCGCGCCCACGTGCAGAAAGACGGCAGTATGTTCCTTGGGCTGGTAAGTAAACTCACGTTCATACCAGATCGGCCCTTCATAAAAGAAGAGCGACTCACGCTGTGTATTCCAGTCGCCGGGAACCTTCAGCTTGGGGGCTTTGGAAAAATCGTACTCGGTAGGAAAGGCGTCGCCGGGCTGCGCCTTGCGGTTCATGAACCAACCGTTCTTTTTCTCCTCATGATGAAAGCTGAAGAGTCCGGAAAAATAGGGATCGACGATGGAGGCCCAATCGCCGTCGAGCGAGAGCGCGGGCCGGCGGTCGGCGCCGGTGAGAACGATGGGAGCGGGCGCGGCCCAGAGAGAGCAAGCGGTCAAAACGATTGCGCAGCTTAGGAACAGAGCGGTGGCGCGGGGAGCGGATTCAATAAACCGAGGCAGTGTAAGCTGCGGATGCTTCATGGCGAGACCTCATCAATTAGAGCGTGTTGGTTTCTATTCGCGATTGAACCATACCATTCCGCCGCCAGGTGTATAGGTCAGTGAGCACTCGCGCATTCAAGCTACGCCTATCAGTTGGTCGCGCCGCGGAAGCGATAAAATTACCAACAATATATGCATTATATTGCACCTCGCGAGAAGAGCTTTCAGAGGAATTCTTTTAATGGCGGCATTTTTCAGCAGGATTTCCAGCACGAGAATGGAGGTTGAATTGCTAAATTGGATAAGGGCGCTCCAGATTCCCCGCCTTCTGGAGAACACGCCCTATTCAAGGAGGTAATTTGAAAGTCCATTTGCAGCATCTGACCGTACTGGCCCTGACCATTCTCGCAAGCGCGACGCTGGCAAGCGCCTCGGGCATCTCATACACCTGCGATCCATCGATCCCTACCGCGGAGTGCACAACGCTCAACACGGCCATCGCCGGGCAGTATGCAAGCACCTTCAGCAATGCCAACGCCTCCATCTACATCACCTTCGGCAACACCGGGCTGGGCTCCAGCAGCCAGTATTTGAACTTTGTTTCCTATACTTCTTACCTGGCTGCTTTGACGGCGGATTCCTCCGGCGATGCGGTCGATACAGGCGCTCTGGCCAGCCTTCCGGGAACCGAGCCAGCCATCTTTGGTGGTGGAAATATTGAAGTGACGAGCGCGCTGGAAAGCGCTCTTGGCCTTGGGCCGGGCGCGGGCGCGACCTCCAGCATGGGCTATTGCGCGAATCCTGGCGGCAGCGGTTGCTATGACGGGGTGATCACGCTGGCTACTCCCGCCATCGTGGCAGGTTACGGCCAGGGCTACTACTACGGAACCGGCACGCAGGCCGGCAACCAGTACAACATCAACACCGTCGTCGAGCATGAGACTGACGAGATACTCGGCACTTCCTCCTGCGTCAGCACTCAGGGAGCGGTTTTGTCAGACGGCTGTGGAGGCACGAGCGCCTCGGCGGTTGACCTCTTCCGCTACCAGGCTCCCGGCACGCGGGTCTTTGAAAGCACCGCCCCCGGCGCTTACTTTTCCTATGACGGCGGCGCAACCAATGGCGCCAATGGCGCAACCTACAACACACTGGTGAATGGCGAAGACTACGCGGACTTCACGCAGAACTGCCAGTTCGTGCAGGATGCCACGGGCTGCCTCGGCTCGACTCAGTACATCACCACCGACGGCGGCGCGGAGGTGAATATTCTGGATGCGGTCGGGTACAACCTGAACGACCAGCCCGCTGAGACTCCGGAGCCTTCCACGGTGAGTCTCTTCGTGACCGGCTTGCTGGGAATGGCTGCGCTTCTGGGCCGCAGACGGTTCATTGCTAGAACGATCCTCTCGCCGCATCGGGGCCTGAACTGCTTAAATGAGGTTTGAGGAACCTGATGCGCACGGCAATCATTGGTGGCGGAATCGCTGGGCTGGCAGCGGCGTTTGAACTGGAGCAGGCTCGGTGCCAGGGAGCGGCGGCGGAGTATACGCTCTATGAGGCGCGGGAGCGGCTGGGCGGCTGCCTGTCATCAGAGATTGTGGGAGGCGCGGTGCTGGAGCGCGGCCCGGATTCATTCCTTACCGAGAAGCCGGCGGCGGCGGCGCTCTGCCGCGAGCTGGGCATTGGCGCTGAGCTGACCCCTTCCAACGACGCCGACCGCAAGACCTACATTGTCGTCCGCAACCGGCTCGTCCCGCTGCCGGACGGCCTGATGTTCCTGGTGCCCACCAAGCTGATTCCTACGGCGTTGACGCGCCTCTTCAGCCTTTCCACCAAGCTGCGCATGGGATTGGAGTTACTGCATCCGCCGCGCCCCAGCAATCAGGACGAATCGGTGGCCGCGTTGGTGGAGCGGCACTTTGGCCGGGAGACTGTGGAAAGGCTGGCCGATCCTCTGCTGTCGGGAATTTTCGGCGGCGACGCCGTGCAACTGAGCGCCCGCGCCGTGCTGCCACGCCTGGTGGAGATGGAGAGCCAGTATGGCTCGTTGACGCGCGGAATGCTGGCTGCGCACCGCAAGATGCGCGCAATGGCCAAGGCTGCCGCGCAGAAGACTGGAGCCGCCACTCCTCGTCCGGCGGCACGGTCGATCTTTACCGCGATGCGCGGCGGAATGCAGCAGTTGGTCGATGCCGTCACCGCGCGGATCGACCCGTCTTCGGTGCGCCTCTCCACGCCGGTCAGTTCGCTGGAGAAAACCGTCGAGGGCTGGAAGGTCACGGCCGTGGGCAAGGCGGAGTGTTACGACGCGGTCATTATGGCCTCGCCCGCCTGGGCCGCCGCCGCGCTGCTCAGCCCGGTGGACGAGACACTGGGCGCGGAGCTGTCTGCGATTCCCTACTCCTCATCGATCACCGTCAATCTGATCTACGACGAAGCGAAACTGGGCCGTCTGCCGGACGGCTTTGGCTTCCTGGTTCCCGCCGTCGAGGGCCGGGCCATGCTGGCCTGTACCTTTGTGCATCGCAAGTTTCTGGGCCGCGCGCCGCGGGGCAAAGCGGTGCTGCGCGCCTTCCTGGGCGGGATGAAAAACGAAGCTCTGATCGCCGCCTTGGATGAGACGCTGGTGGCCACGGTGCGTCGCGAACTCAGCGAGATTCTCGGCGAGAGCGTCGTTGGTTTGGGGATCGAGCCAGAGCACGCGCAAGTCTCACGCTGGAGCCGCGCCATGGCTCAATACGCCGTCGGCCATCCAGAGCGCAAGCAGCGGATCGCTGAGCGCGTGGCCGCGCTGCCTGGATTGCGGCTGGTCGGCAACGCCTACGACGGCATCGGTATTCCCGACTGCATCCGGCTGGGACGGCAGGCGGCGAAGGAACTTCTAGCTTCCAACCACTAGCGCGGCACCACCGGCAGAATCAGCGCGCTGGGATGCGCGAAATCGCGCAGAACGGTGTTGGTTGCCTTCACGAAGGTGGAATCGGTGGCGGCGTCCTTGCCGGTATTCAGGTTGCGGTCAAAGCGCGGAAAGTTACTGCTGCTGACCTCCAGGCGAATCCGGTGCCCCTTCAGGAAGACGTTGCTCGTGGCCCACATGTCGATCTTGTACTCGTAAACCTGGCCGGGAACGATAGGCTTGGCCGCGCCGGTGGTCGATTCGCGGTAGCAGGCGCGGATGATCCCTTCAGTGAGGTTGATGGCTCTGCCATCGGGGTAGACGTCCACCAGCTTGGCGGTGAAGTCCGTGTCCACGGCGGAAGAGCTTGCGAAGAGGTCGAGCGTGACCGGGCCGGTGACTTCGAGATCGCTGTAGAGTGGCTCGGTGGAGTAGACCAGCACATCCGGACGGGCTTCCACTTCCTTCTGGTCGCGCGGACCAGCGGCGAGATGATTGCCATCGCAACAGAGCGGGCCACCAACAGTGGGAACGGGATTGGCGGGATCGTAAGTATAAGTATCTGAAGACTTACGGGGAGCACTCAATTCCTGCTTAGGATCGCTGTAAAGAAGACCGGCGGCTTTAGGGCCGTTGGCTTCATTAGCGGAATACAGGAAATAGCGCGTCTCCTTGGCCCGCTCCAGCGGCCAAGCCTCCTCGTCGCGCCACTTGTTCTCGCCCATCACGAAGATGCGCACCGGCTTGTTGCCGGCGAACTGATTCTGCTTGCCGAGGAAGAGATAGTCGTACCATTCCAGAACGAGGTCATTCTCGTCAAAGGGAGCATCCGGGCCAAAATCGACCTCACCGATGGTACGGCCCCAGCCGGAGTGGCCGCCGATGGCGACGATCAGCCGCTGGCCGTTGCGGGCCGCTTCGTTGCCTGCATGAGCCTTCAGCCCCATGTAATTGCGCAACGAGCCGCCTTGGAAGATGTCGTACCAAGCGGCGATGGTCAGCGCGGGAACCTGAATCTGGTCGAAGTGATCTTCGATGGACCACTGCTTCCAGTAGCTGTCATACGCCGGGTGGTCGAGCCAATCCTGGAAGTAGGGCGCGAGAGAGCGGGTGAGCGCCGCGCCGTCCTGAGCGGTCTGAATGTTGAAGACGGGAAAATTCTTCAGCGGTAGAATGTTGCTGCCGATCATAGCGTTGGCGCTCTCCCGAATCTGGCGGCTGTAGGTGTCTTGCGCCAGCCCGGAGGTCCAGGATTCGTTGAACCACTGCTCGAATGCGCCGCCCTGATAGGTCCAGTTTTCGTGGTAGTTGGAGGCGGTGACGATGGGGCAGATTCCGGCCAGATGGGGCGGATGGCCGATGGCCGCCAGCATCTGCGTCGCGCCGACGTAGGAGCCGCTGAACATGCCCACCTTGCCGTTGGAGTGGGGCAACGCGGCGGCCCACTCGACGGCGTCGTAGCCGTCGTCGGTTTCATGCTTGAAGGGAACCCACTCGCCCTCGGAGGTAAAGCGCCCGCGCACATCCTGCGCCACCACCATGAAGCCGCGCGCGGCAGCCCGGTGGCCGAAGACCGAGAAGGCGTCCTTGTTATAAGGAGTGCGCACCAGCAGCACGTAGAACGGCCCGTCGCCGGCCGGGCGGTAGATGTCGGCGCGTAGCGTAACGCCATCGCGCGTCTTCATCGCCACGTTGCGCTCGACAGCGACCGGGGCGGTTTGCGCCTTCGCATGTTGGCTGGGCAGGAGAGTAACGGCAAAGGCAAGCAGGCAGAGATTCTTCTTCAGCATAAAATCCCCCAAGGCGAAAACTCAAATGAAACACGTCCTTGAATTAAACATGTCTGAACAGCATCGAAGAAAGTCTGCGGGGCTTGTCCTTAGGACCAAGCAAGTACGCCACCTGAACAGCAACTGCTATGCAGAAATAGATGACGCCTATTTCACCGAGTGGGTTGAACTCTGGGTTAGGGCCTATCATGAAGGCCCGTACTAACCAAAGACCAACGAACAACACCCAGAGTTGAAATGCCGACCATCTCAAGGAATAGAGGCTCAACAGATAAGACGGAAAGGGTAGAACAAAGCATAAGACCAGAAGAACCTCTGGTGTTCTCAAGTCCAACATCATCGAAGCCAAACATCCCCATGCACTTAGGCATAAAGAGGCAGCACCAGCGGCCCATAGCAGGATTCGAGCTATCGTCAATCTCATCATTTAGCCAACTACCAGTGCAAGTACCATTGCTAGTACTGATCCGGTCCTTAAATATTGGAAAATGCAGCCGCAGATCCTTCGACTCACCACCCCCAAATTGAAGTACATTTGGGGCTCCGTTCGCTCAGGATGACAGCCTTGAAATGATGCAAAGTTTCAGGGCCGGATCAATATCGTCTCAGGGTTACCGTAATAGCATACCAAGCAACTATGCAAGCAGACCCGGACTTTTACATTCCTCCCTTGCCGAGCAGGAAGCCGATGCCGTATGTGACCGCGCCTTCTAGTGCGCCGACGACGGTCATCTCCAGGCCTGAAGACCACCAACTGCGGACGGTAATGAGTGACTTGGCCGCGCCGACGGCAAAATGCGCGGCGAGTGAGATGACGGCGGCGGCGATGACAGCCTCAAATCCCTGCAAAAAGAAGAAGGGAATAATTGGAATGGCCGCGCCGACGGCGGTGGAGAGAGCACCGGAACCGGCGGAGACCATCGGATTGGCGAGCGCTTCTTCGCTGGTGCCGAGCCGCTCACTGGCCAGCGCGCGCAACAATTGCTCCGGGTCGCTGGCGATGTGGGAAACCATCTTCTGCGAGTCCTCTTCCGGCAGGCCCTTGACCTGGTAATAAAGCGAGAGCAGTTCGCGCGCCTCGGGGCCGTTCATCTGGATGGCCTCGCGCTCGCGGGCGATCTCCGCGTCATAGATTTCGCGCTCGCTCTTGGCGGCCAGATACGCGCCGGAACCCATCGAGAGGGCGCTGGCGATGAGTCCGGAAAGCCCGGCCAGCAGAACGTACTTGCTGTCGCCGGCGGTGGCGCCGCTGACGCCGCTGACGATGCCGAAGATGGCGCCCAGTCCGTCGTTGACGCCATAGATGGCGTCGCCAATCCAGCTTCCGGGCTGCTTGCGGCCCTTGGCGCGCTTGGCCAGCATCTCGTCCAGAATCGCCTGGGCGTTGATGGTGTGCGCTCCGGCCGGCTGCGGGTAGTGGCCGCGCAGAAGCGAACCCAGCTCTTTGTAGTGGTCCTTTTCGTCCTCGATGACGTGTTCGAGGATGGCGATGGATTCCGGATCGCCAAGCGATTTCAGTTGCTCGCCGTAGCTGGCGATGGCCCGGCTCTCTTCGATTTCGAGACGGCGCAGGGCCATGCGAACGCCGCCAGCGCGGTTGGCCAGCGAATCGGCATCGCCGCCGGGCTTGCCGCGATAGACCGGCTCGGCGCCGCCCAACTCGACGATGCGCCCGTGCCACAGCGCGGCGTGCTCCCACTCCGCACCTGCCAGATGGCGCAGCACCTGAGCGCGCACCGGATCAGTGTCCCGGTCGGCCAGCGCCGTGTAGGTGTGGAAGCCCTCCATTTCAGCCGTCCAATTGCCTTCGAGCGCTGCCACAACTTTCTTCAGCTTGGCGCTATTCAATGTTCCATTAGCCATTTCACATTCCTCGCTTTGCATTGAGGATACGGCATTGAAGTAAAACCTAAAAATGGGATGCGGCATCTTCCCCGCCCAGTCGTTAACTGCAAGGGTGAAAGTTATTGAGTGCGAAAGAGTTCCCGACTGAGCGGTCACAGTCACCGTTTCAATGTTGGGCAGAGGGGTGTAAGGAGGAGGAGGGCCGGAAGCACCGCCAGCGCCGAAGCGGGCGAGAGCGGATTTGAGTCGCGATGCAGAGCCACTGTATTCGGGGCGGTTGCGGTGACAGTAATCTTTGTCGAGCCGCTTCCGGTTACATGGCCGGCAAGAAGCTGCAAGCTGCCTTTGTAGGCAGACCAGAGCAATTGAAGGATACTGTGCTATTGGATCCGTTGATTGGCGCGACGGTGATCGTTGCACACCAACTGGTTTCTGTTGCGATTGTGACGGCGGCAAGGGTGGTTGGGACGAAGAAGTCAGGCGGGATGGTATAGGTTGCTGAAGCGGCGATTCTTGTCTTCGGTCACGGCAATGCTTGACCGCGGATCGGCGCCAGGCGACCGATACGAAGAAGGAGATATCCGGTCGCAGCAATGGCGAACGGCAAAGCCCATGCTTGAAACTGTCCGCGCGTGCAGGCGCCGATGAGCGCGTAAACGGCTACCGGCAAACATGCAAGAATGGGGATCAGCATCCCCTCGATCAGATAATGATTGCGAGCTATCGGAACCGCCTGAGCGCGAGGCATAGTGCGCATCAGAATCCAGAGAAGGCCGCATACAGTGCCTGCGAGCGTTCCTGCCGCGACACCCGCCGGACCAAAGGTTACAGCGCCAAGAAGGCTGGCGCACAGGCACACGACGCCTTCCACCACGGCACCTTCGATGCCGTGGCGCTGCTGGCCGGTGGCAATCAACATCACACAAAAAGCGCCGCCGATGCAGCGGATCGCCTGTGCGATGACAAGAATTCTAAGTATAAAAAAGGCAGGCTGCGCATAGGAGCTACCGACCCAGAACGTCAACACAGATTCCCCAAAGACGAAGACCAGCGCCGTCAAAGCTATATTGATTACGATGATCCAGCGTGTGGCCAATAAGACAGAGTTACGGATGCTGTCAAGTTCGCCACGCGCGTGCAGTGCGGCGATAGGGGTCATGAAGGCATTGATCAATGCAAAATTGAAACCGATAAAACAAGTAATCAGAGCCGTCGCAATCGAGTAATATCCCACCGCCGAGAACTGGAAATGCCCCACCAATACCAGGTCCATCCCATTGACGAGGAAGACGCCGAACGACCAGATTGTAAGGCCTGCGCAATACTGGGCAAGCTGAGCCGCCAACTTCCCATCGGAAGCGAAGAGACGAATGTGGAGCGCCGGCTGAATACGGTAGGCAAATGCCACTTGCAGCAAGCTGCCTAGCAGATTCGCGATGGCTACGCAAGCCGCGATCGCAAGCAGAGAGTGGCTGAGGAAACCGGCCGCAATCGCCGCAGCGCCGCCCGCCAAGCGGCTGCCTCCGATGGCCAGAGCAGGATACTCATTGCGATGCCGTCCAATTAAGATGCCGGTATAGGTGGAAAGCGGCAACTGCGCACAGTTGCTCACGGCCAGCAGTAAAGCGGCAAGTCGAAACTCGCGGGACAATGCGGACGGAATCTCATGAAAGAAAACCGGCAATTGCCAGAGCAGAATTCCAATCGCCGCCAGAGCCAGGCCTCCAGCCGCAGTCAGCATGGTCAAAGCCGTGCTGGCCAATTGGTTGATTCGGCGATTGTCGCCGCGCTCCACCAACTGGGCAACATGGCGGGCCACGGCTGTTTGCAGCCCTAAATCCAAATAACTGGCGCAGGCCGCTATCTGCAGCATCAGCGACCATGCGCCAAACCTCTCTGGACTCAAGGCGCGCGTCAGGAAGTGCGGCAGTGCGAGAGCAACGGCTGCGGTTGCCGTTCCACGCAGCACGTTGGCGGCGGCGTTCTTGATAACAATGAGCCCAAAACTCTTCATCGCGGCTCAGGGCCTCCACGGAGGTTGATAGTGTTCAATCGGCATTTCTTCCACACATGACGCAGGAAAACGTGTGCAGAATGATCTTCAGATCGAAGATCAATCCCCAGTTTTGCAGATAGTAGAGGTCATACAACACGCGAGTGCGAATGCAGGTATCGCCACGCAGTCCGTTGACCTGCGCCCATCCAGTGATGCCGACTTTGATTTGGTGGCGGCGATGATACTCGTCGATTTCACCGCGGAAGCTGTTGACAAAGTAAGGCCGCTCGGGACGCGGCCCGACCACGCTCATCTCGCCCTTCAAGACATTGAAGAACTGGGGCAATTCATCCAAGGAATATTTACGCAGGAATCTGCCCACCGCGGTGCGGCGGGCGTCGTCAGGCTTGGACCAGCGCGTATCGCTCACGCTGGGCGGAGCGGCGTGCATGGTGCGGAATTTATACATCCGAAATATCTTTCCATTCCACCCAACGCGATCCTGGGCGAAGAAGATGCCGCCCTTTGAACTGACTTTGATGGCCAGAGCGATCAGCGCAAACAAGGGCAGTCCAACAAGGATTGCAGCCAATGAAAAGGCAAGATCGAAACCCCTCTTTAGAATGGAGTAGTGCCATGACTTGGTCGGTGCAGCGCCGGTATTCAACAGGTAAAGGCAATTGGCATTTGAGTAGCTCTCACGCAAGCATGCACCGCCGCTGGAGTCAGTAACGAAGCGCACTGGTGCGCCCATGCCTCCGCAAGCGCCGATGCGCTGCGAAAGAGCGGCAATCTCCGTCAAGGGTGTGGAGATAAGCACACCTTCCAATGGTTCGCGTTGTATCTCTCGCACCAGTTCGTCCATGCTGTGCGCGCTTTTCGCCGGGTGAGATTTCCCCATGGATTCCAAGCGGATTGCTCCGGATATCTCATGGCGCAAGACTACTTTGCGCGTAATAATCCACGATACTTCGCCGCCATGTACATGCTTATTGACAACAACAATACGGGTAAGAGGACTTTGCATATTCAAGATTGCGCGGAACGACAAGTTGATGATTATCGAGGCGGTGAAGAGAAATGCGGCATCGGCGGCCAATTGCGGCATTCTTGGCAGAGGAATGCCCAGAAGGGCCAGCAGCAGCGCCGCCGCGACGGTTGCCACGCAAACCGACACCAGGACAGCCATCAATCCGGTATGCTCCCGGTTGATTCTTTTGCAACTGGCCACATCCAGAGATTCGATGGCCGCGATCCATGCGAAGGAGAGCACCAGCACAAACTGTACATTGGCCGGTGAAGTGAGGGGATGCGGGCCGGTTGCGCGCCCCGCGGCCCGCAGCAACACAGCCCCAATCGCGGGCAGCAGGTAGAGGCATAGCCGCAAAAGATTGCGCTCCCACGGTGCGGGCCTGACGGGGGACGGCGCATCGAGATCGCGCACCAAGGCTATGCCTGGCGGGGAGGAACTCGTTTCGGGATAGAGTATGGAATGTTGGGTTGCCATGGAACACCTTGTTTCCGACTTCCGGGTTAGGGGATGAATGTGCCGACCGCGATCGCGCTTAGAGCCAGCGGAGTAAACAATTGGGGCCAGTCATGCAGCGCGCGAGCTACGCCATTGTCAACTTTTTCCGGCACCACGATCTGATCGCCGGGGTACATCGGCAGATCCTCGAAGCTTTTGTGAAAGGCGCCTCCTACCTCTTGACGACTAAGGACAGTGCCATCGGCGCGCAGAACAAAGGCATGACGACGATTCGAGTTAAGTCCGCCTTTGCCGGCCATTTTCAGGTAGTCGCCCACTGTGCGCCGTGGATCGTAGACGAAGGAGGCCGGGTTATAGACCGCGCCGGAGACGGAAACGGTATTGGGACGCGCCGGAATCACAATCTGGTCGGCATCCTCCAGAACAATCGGCGGAAAATCCCCGATGCCGCTTGCGCCCGGCTGCATGGCGAGCACCACGCGGCCTGAGGCTTGCACCGAGCGAAGACTGGCAAGGAGCGTTTGTTGAGCAGCCTGACGCGTGGCGGCGCCACCGGGATCCTGCGCGCTGGCTGCGGCAGACGCGGTCGATCCACGCACCTCCGCTTCGGCGGACCGCACCATCTCATCCAGGCCCCTCTGCTGTTCGGCGCGCGCGGATTCCCGCGTCAGGCGCGCGCCGTAAGGGTATGCTCTGGCAGTCAGTCCGCCTGCGGACTCGATCACATTCTGGAGCGTTTTGCCCTCTTCCAACTGGTAGACGCCAGGATGCTCCACCTCGCCTTCAACCTTGACATATCGCGTCTGCGACTGCTCAGGAGCCACGATCTCCCGCTGCGAAAAGACGGTCACGATATCGCCGGGCGCGAGCGCCAGATTGCTGGCCGGGTCGTTGTCCTCAATGGCCTTGCCGAGATCGAATGAAATCAATTGCGTCTTCAATGTCGTCGCATTGACTCGCTGGATGAGCGCATAACTCCAGTTGACCGAGGGCACCAGTTTTTCGAGTTCGCGCGTCAGTGTCTCCGTTGTGCTGCCGGAAACGGCCGCCACATCCTGGCCTGGATCGCGCACGGATTCAGAGCGGGCAAGATCCTTGTAATACTCCGTAACTGTTTGCGTCCGCGTTGACGAATTCTCTGGTGCGCGGGTTGACTGGGATGGCTGGTTCACGGCAGCTGAGACGCCGCCGACATTCGCCGCTTGATCCTGCGCCGATGTTTTGCGGAGAGATTCAGGAACCTGTTTGCGCACTGGATATTCTCTCTGGCGGCCATCGGTAACGCTGGCGCGATCAAGCCAATACTCCCGCGGCAGCAGCGCTTCAGGACTGGGGATCAGATCGCGAATATGCATTCCTGGCCGGAAGGGATAACGGCCGGGATTGGTGACATAGCCGCGCAGAGTTACCGTGTCGTCGAAGCGCGGAACAATGCTGGAGATATGGACGATGTCGCCGCCTCGCAGCACAAAGCCCAGGCCTTGGGCATCGAGCGGGAATTGAAGCACAGTGCGGGATCGATTCTCGCTGATGCGCTCGACCACCGCGCTGCTGCCGTCGGCGACGGTATTCAATCCTCCCGCTGTCTCGATCAGCGATCCGATGGTGGTGTCGCCTTTCAGCTCATAGATAGCCGGAGTGTTGACCGAACCTGCGATGGCGGCCAGCGGTCCTGTCGGCGGAATGAAGATTACATCCCCGGATTGCAGCGCATGGTCGTGCGACTTGTCTCCCTTGACAAGCAGGTCGTAGAGATCGAACTCCTGCACGATGGAATCGCCTCGCCGCAACTGGAAATGGCGTAACGATCCCTGCGGCGAAGGCCCGCCGGCGGCAAAGACGGCATTCACCAACGTGCTCAGAGAGCTGATGGTGTAAACCCCCGGCGACCTTGACTGCCCGGCAACGAAGACCTGAATCGAGTGAAGCCTTCCGATGGCTACCTCCAGGTTGAAGTTCTTGTAGACGTGGCCGACAGCCTGTTTGAGATAGTCGTCCAGGTCGCGATAGCGGAGGCCCGCCACCGCCACTTCGCCCACATGGGGAATGTAGATATGCCCAGAGCGATCAACCTCGATGCGCAGATCGGCGTCGATCTGGCCCCATATCCGGATGCGCAGTTCGTCGCCGGGTCCGAGAATGTAGTCGCTTGGAACCTGGGCATCTCCGTCTGGCGCAAAGCTCTCCGGCGGCTGCGCGAAGAGCGATTGGCCGAAGACGGATAACGGGCGGCCTGCCGAATCAGCGGCCATCTGCTCAAACTCGGTGCGCGGTTCGGGGGAGCGCGCTGGCAGGGTGCGGTGGTCTTCAATCCGCATCTTCTGCGTCGAAGTATCCTCCGCATTGCGGCGTCTCTCACCGCCGTATGGCTCTGTATTTGTCCGTCTTCCGGAGGCATCTTGCAGGCTTTGCGGGTTGGCGGCCGCAGCGGATGTGTCTTGCTGTGCATCGTCGCAGGAGGTTTCCTGCGAGCCGTCCGCACTGGCCGTACAGGAAGCGGACGGCTCCGGATTTTCCGGTGTCTGCGCGCAGAGGACAGGAGTCATCGTCAGCATAACAAGAAGCAGCGCGGCGGTCTGCGCGGCGATTCGGTTGATTCGCACATTCACCTCATTCGATCGATAGACAATCCAAAAGCTCGTGCCCAAGAGAGCGAAAACCATGGACGCCAGCAAGATCGCCAATCGCTTTGGAGAGGAGCGCTTGTCGGGTGTGACTGCCAAATCGACCACCTGAATGACCGCGCCTTGCCGAGCCTCGTCCAGACGCGCGATCTCCAACTGCCGCGCCAAAAGAGCAACCACCGACTCGTTATACTTCACATCGCGTATGCGGCGCAGATACTCAGCGCCAGCTTCAGGCATGTCGCCCTTGGAGACAAGCGGATCGGCTTCCGCCTCAGAATTCGTTCCAATGAGTTCCGCAAGTTGCGACTCCAGCGCGGCGGTTTCCTGCTTCACCTGAATCAGGCGGGGATTGTCTTCCGTGGCATAGGTGCGCATGGCGCGAAGCTGAACCTGCTTGGCCGCGATTTGCGCGCGGAGCGCGACTGCGCTTTCCAGCAGGGCTTTCGATGCGCCGGCCGGCTCTAGCAGACCGGTGGTTTGCTGCGTATTCTTCAATGCTTCTTCGGCCTGAGTCAGAGCGCCCCTTGCTTCCAAAAGCTGCTGCTCAAAGAAGAGCCGGCGCTGGCTGGCCTCAGTGATGGCGAGGGAAGCGGAAAACTTTTTGAACTCGTCTACATAGCCGTTGGCCAACGCCGCCGCGCGCGCCGCATCGCCGTCAGTTGCAGAGATGGCAATGACTCCGCTCTTGGTATTGAGCGTTACCGAGGTTCTGCGTTCCAATGCCGTGCGCGTATCGGAAAGCCTCTTCTTGCCATATTCGCTCATCAATTGAAAGCGCTGGATGATGGAGTCTTCAACCGTGCGGCTTCTGAGCATGATGAGGCAAACCTCGGCGGGCGAGCGAAATCCAAAGTTGCCTCCGGCAAAGCCAGCCAGAGCGCCCAGTTCACCCGACTGTGCGGCAAAGGCAGAAGCCAGCGAGGAAGAGGACGACGGCGGAAGAATCGTAGTGACTGCTGTGTACCTGGCGGGAAGCAAGAAGGCAAGCGCCAGGCCAACAACCACGCCAACCAATGCTGCCTTGGCCAGTAAACGCCAATGGCTATTCAGCAGCATGAGCAAGTCCAGAACAGTAAGCGCAGGCCGAGTCCCGGCACTGGCCTGGTATGCGCGAGTCGCGGTTTCAGAGGTTGAGCCGGTCGCTATGCTCATCGTTGTGCTTCTCCTTGCAGTCGATGGGTGAGAGTCGCGGAAGTTAGCGAGTTGGCAAGCTCCGGAGCGACAATGCTTGGATGACTGATAGCCACGGCGCCCAGCCCCATGCCTCGCCCGCAATCGCTGATGTAGAGTAGAGTTGCGGCATCGCTCCATGCTGGGTCGTACGCATTGCAATCGCCAAAGGTGAGTTGAGTTACATCCCCGCGCGCCAGGCTGGCCGCGAATAAGTGCCAGTATCCCCTGCTGCGTTTTCTATAGATAAGTTGACCGCTCTCTGCGTTCGCGGCTGGTGAATCCATCGCCTCGCTCCGCGCATAGATTCTGCGGGGAGTCTCTCCGGAATCCGTGGTAACAAAAAGATGTGAGACTCCATCCTCCGCGGCAGAGAAATAGATTTCACCGGAGGCGCCTAAGCTGGCGCTAGAGATATTCATTCCTTCTGGACTGACTGGCCGCGGCGCATCCATGACTCGGCCATTATCATCGAGATGCACCATCCACGCTCGGCCTATGCCGTGAACTTCGCGAAGAAAGACTAGCCTGTGCCCATCCGGTGAAAGTGCGGGAGATTCTGCATCAAGGACAGTCGCAATCGGCGCGGCAGCTGCGGCGTTGGATGGGATAGTCAACTCGACCAATCGCGATCTTCCGCCACTCTCGGCTTCGATCCAAACCCGGTTTATAAGCGGGTTTGAAGCGATTGCCAGTTGTTCCTCATCGGTTCCGTAAATACCCGTCGGGTAATGCTGTCCAACTTCGTCCTTGACTCGATAGCCCTGGTCAGACATGGCAACTGTAAGTAAATGACTGCCTGTCCAATGAGGGGCAAATCGGGCGAAGGAACCGTCCACGGGATTCGCCAGATACTCGGAGTCTGCAATGGATCGCACATGTGCATAGGTAGTTGCCGCGGCAACGCACCAAAGAATCGCGAAGCCGGCTAGAGTCATGGCAGCACTGGCGCGCGTGCACGCACGTTGCGAGGCCAACGGCTGGAGTGAATAAGCGCGCAACTCAAAGAGCAGGCAGCCCATCATTCCCAGGAGTCCCCAGTAGCGGACAAAGTCGACGAACAGGGCCAAAACAAGATAATCAGGCGCGACAAAAGGATGCAAATCGCAAGCCGCAACGAAACAGACGAGCAGCGCGGCCCTGCGCCAGGCGCTCTGCATCGCATTGATTGCCAATACAACAACAAAGATCAGCACTACGAAGTGATAGGATGCCGGGAGCGTGGAAAGCGTCAACAAGAGACAGATCCATACAGCCCACTCCAGGCTTCTGCGCCGTGGGTCGTTCTGCTCAGGAGAGATCGTAAGCAATGTCGCGCCAAGCAAGCTAAGCTGCCAGGGCGGATAGAACAGCGCATAAAGCAGCGGCGATGAATAGAGTGGATGCGGGTTCATTTGCGGCTGCGGCAAGAAGATGCGATGAAAGAGGCTGGATGCGGAAGGACCAGTCAGGCTGAACGGGTCAACAGCCTCACCGCGCATCGCGCGCGGCAACTGCTCGATCAGAAAGGCCCGCATGACGGGTGCACCGAAGATGAAAAAGCACGCGGCCAGGATCGCCAGCGTGGATGCTGTCAGTGCCGCCGCTGTCTTCCATTGGCGCTTGCGCAAAAAGAAGAACACAAAGAACAGCGGATAGACTTTGAGGGCCGCTGCGACCGCGAGGATGAGGCCGCAACTGAACCACTGATTGCGCTCATTCAGCCAATAGGCAAACACCAACAGACCCAGCACCAAGACGTGCATTTGTCCCAACAGGAAGTTATTGCAGAGAGGAATGATGGCAAGAAATGCGATCAATGCAACCCGGCGAAAATTGACCCCGGTGATTTTTTGCATTCCATAAAGGGATGTAATAAAAATAACGAGATTCTCCAACAGCCAGACTCTTTTTGCATTCAATGCATCCATCCATGTGAGGGGGAGAACTGGAAGCGCGGAGAAGGGCGTGGCTCCAGGAAAGCCCACCAACGACACTGGAATGGACCAATGATCTTTGATCCGCTGCAGCCAGATCCAGTCGTAGATTCTATCCATCGAGTAGTGCTCGCGAAGCATGCGGGCTATGAGATAGTAGTTTGGAAAATCGCTGCGCAGAGTTCCCCAAGCAGGAACCAGCGCCCTGAATAGGAAAAGAGCCGCCAACAGGATCAAGACAGAAACTTCCACCGGCGGGAGAAGCCGCTGCATCGTCGCCGATTGCAGATCCGCTCTCATGACTCGCCCCTGCGCAGAACCTTTGCGGAAAAGGCGGCTTGGTTTGAGCGCAAATGCAATTTCCATGATGCACTGGCAATTGCAAAACCAGCACCGGTACGGAGATGATGCCAGATGCGCGTCGCCTGAAAGCGAAGATTGGCGGTCCTGTAAGCCATGGATTTCGCAACAATCCGATCGAGGCCCTCGCACAGCACCGGGCGTTTACCGAATGGTGCTAGACGATGAACGAGATGACGTCTCCATGTAGGATCATCTGGGATAAAATGCCGATGCAACAGAAGATTGAGCTTGTTTCCGGGCATATCGGCGAGAAGCCACCGTTGCGCATAGCGATCAATCCACAGGCGCATCGGAGATTCCGCAGGCAATGTGCAGAGGTTTTCCAGCGCCGGTGGGAGTGGACAGGCAAACAGATTCTGCGCACATAGAAGCACCAGCGCGGCAGCTTCCGCCAGGCGCGCATCCGCGCAGAGCAGTTCCCGCACCTGCTGCCAAAGCGCATCGTCCTCTCGATGGCGGTGCAGGAATGCGGCAATCTCATAGAGCCAAAGCAGGCGAGCCCATGATCCCATGAAATGCCGAAAGACGTGGAGTACCTGATAGAGAAATGCGTGATGCCGCGCCAGGCGCAGGTAAGTAACGGAACCCACTGTGTGCATCTCAGCCTGGGCAAAGTAGTCACGCGGGCAAAGCATCGGGTACGCCTCGGCTCCGGGATCCCAGAACTCAGAATGCAATTCGATAGCCGCGCCCTCCTGTGGTTGGTAAAGATAGGAATTGTGCCCGAGGGGGCGAGGCGCGGGAATGCGCAGCCTGCGCTCATCACCGTCAACAGCGGTCAATCGGTAGCCAAGCGCTTCGAGAGCCCGCTGCGCGCGCAATGCGTCTACAGGCGCGATGAGCAAATCGAAATCGATCTGGTGGCGCTGCCATAACTCCGTCAGGTATTCGGGAATGAGACTGAATCCCTTGACGCACACGAAACGCACGCCCGCCTGCTGCAATACAGCGGCTGCTTGTCCAAAGGTCATCAGCATTCTTTTCATTCGTTGTGCATTGTCGCGGCGGCGTTGTTCGAGCGCTGCAATCGCCGGCACCGGGAGACTGGCGCATTTTCCCTCTTCCAGCAATCTGGCATAGAAAGGCAGGGTAAGTCCGACTCTATCGAGAACGCCGAGCTGCAGCGACCATTCATGAGCTGAATAGTTGGATAATGCACGTCTCTTGCGGTCAGCATACCCATTGCCCGCGGGTTCATCGGCAGAGAAGCGCAGTGCATCAACCACACTCGATAAGAATTCTCTGCTCATGCGCAAACCTCCAGCGCCAAATCTGGATCCGACCGCGCGCCGTCTTCGTCAATAAACGACACGACGGCGCGCAGATAGACTGCAAGCTGATCTATCTGATCGCGTTCATTTCCAGCCACCATTGCAAACCCCACGCCGTTCAGCGATGGCGGAGTGTGCGCGAACCATGAACCACTGCTCAAGCGGATGGCGCAACTGGGCCCAAAGCGATGGACCTCGATTAGCTCAGTTGCGGTTCCGTGAGACAGAGACGCTTTTGATTCTCCATATGTTTCCACCGCGATCTCCCATTTCCCAAGCGCCTCTCTACCGGTGAGATCAGCCGGTAGGTTCAAGCTGTAAAGTGCCTTATCCATTAGTGCGGAATCTGTCTCAATGCGAACTGAAAATTCGCCCAAAACAATTTGAAATGAATAGGCCAAGAGAATGCGGCGGTGCAACAGGTCGGTTGATGCGGTTGCAGCCTTTGGAGCGATGGCGGAATCTCGTTCAAGCATAAAGCTGCTCCTTTAGGATTTCGTCCAAATCAGCCGCAACCACCGCCGGCTCGCCACTGAAGCGCACCGTCAGCGAGGGCAGCCGGCAAATTTGTTGCATCAAAGCTTGCCGGGTTCTGTTTTGTTCCGCGATTGTTTCCGGCTGCTCCTCGATCCCTTCAAGCAGCGCCTGCATGATCTCTTCCTCGCCAGCGCGCGAAGCATGGCAGATAGGCGCGCCAGACTCCGATGCGCGCTTCAGGAATACAATCCCAAACGGTGTTGCGTCGATCGCGCGGTCAACGCCAAAGAAACTCCAGGGGTCGATTTCATAGGACAGCTCTCCATTCAGAGAGATCGCGGGAGACAAGGCGGAGAGCTTCGGAAAGTAACATATTGCATCGGGCAAAAGCTTGATCGAGGTCTGCATTCCCCACGCCTTCAAGCCATCCGGCGCATCGTAGACAAATGTCCATTCGTCGGAAAGCAGGCTCCAACCGCGCAAGGCAAGCGCCAAAGCGAGAGTCGATTTACCCACGCCAGATGGGGCCGAAAGCAAGATAGCTCTTTCATCGCGCACCACGCATCCGGCGTGCAGCGCAATCACCCCCAGCGACGGCGCAAGAATGCCCGCGATGACTGCCAGCACAGCAAGGCGAAAGTATCCTTCGTCGGCGATGATCTCCTCCGACAGCACTCCAGCGACCTCGCGCGCCTTCAAATCGAACCACACTGAGCCTTCGCGCCCGTAGTCGGCGTGAACGAATTCATTTCTGCCCCGAAAGATGGGAAAGTTGCAACGGCCTATGGATGCGACGCTGCGGCTGCCGGCAAGCAGGTTCATTGAAGCGCGCGAAGCCTGTACTTCTAGAGTCTGGCCTAGGGGAAAGAAAGCGCCGGCAATTTCCATCAGACGTACTGAATCGGTCCGCAAGGAACACGCGTGGCCGGCCAAGCCAAGGGTTGTTGTGTATAGCGCATCCGCATTGTGGCCGTCTTCGATCATCGATGTTTCCTCGCCGCACTGGGTTCAGAATACTTCGGAAATCCCTTCAACAAACGGGGGATAACAGGGAATGACAAAGCAATGACAAGGCCGTGACAAGCGAGCAGGAAAGCCAGAGCATAATCAACTCGGGATGAAGAACTGTGCAAGAAGAAGAATGAATCCATGGTCCTTTCCGCACCGCGAACAGGAGGTTTGTTGAGCCGATGAGAGACCCATTGCAAGACGCCGGAACGGCCGACGTCCTCTTCACTCACGCCTATCACCTTGCTCATGACCCCAAGCAATTGGAGCGCGGGCAGCCGTATCCTCCTCTGGGCACGCTCTACGCCGCAGCTGCGGCGCGGGAGAGCGGTTTTCGAGTGGCCGTCTTCGACAGCATGCTTGAAGAACCGGAGACAGGGTTCGCTCACGCGTTGCGGGAGCACAAGCCGCGCGTAGTCATCCTTTACGAAGACAGTTTCAACTATCTCAGCAAGATGTGCCTGCTCCGCTCGCGCGAATTATGTTGGAAGATGCGCGCGGCCGCAGCAGCATCCGGGGCCATTGTGATGGCCCATGGCTCCGATGCCGCCGACCACACCGAGGAGTATCTCAACCAGGGTTTCGATGCGGTGCTGCTGGGCGAAGGAGAGCAGACCGTTTGTGATTTGCTCGATGAGATTCTGCGCCGAGGCCAAGCGTCAGGATGGAAGATTCCAGGTCTCGCGTGGCGTGACCGCTTATCAGGACGAGTGGTGAGAACCGAGGCTCGATCGCGGCAGCGCGATCTCTCTCTTCTCCCCTTTCCCGCACGCGACCTTGTGCGTCTCTCCGATTATGCCGATGCATGGTGCCGGAGCAGCGGATATGTTTCTACCAATGTTGTCGCAAGCCGTGGCTGCCCCTTCCGCTGTAACTGGTGCGCGAAGCCCGTCTTTGGAAACAGTTATTCGTTGCGGCCGGCGGAATCGGTAGCGGCGGAAATCGCGGAGCTGAAGGTCAGCTATGGCATTGAACACATCTGGTTCGCTGACGACATCTTCGCGCTGAATGCAAAGTGGACGGAGCAGTTTGCGGATGCCATGGAGCATTACGGCGCAGTGCTTCCTTTCAAGATACAAAGCCGAGCGGATCTGATGCGCCCTGCAACGGTGGCTGATCTGAAGCGCGCCGGATGCAGTGAGGTCTGGATGGGCGTCGAGTCCGGCGCGCAAAGCGTATTGAACGCCATGGACAAAGGCTTGCGCGTTGAATCGGTAGCCGCGGCACGCGAACTGCTTCGCAGTTACGGCATTCGCGCCTGCTACTTTCTGCAATTCGGTTATCCCGGAGAGGGTCTCAAAGAAATCGAGGCGACAATCGATCTGGTGCGTTCCACCCGTCCCGATGAGATTGGAGTCTCAGTTTCGTATCCACTGCCCAACACCACCTTTTACGAGAGAGTCAGCGAGCAACTTGGGGACAAGCGCAACTGGGTGGACAGCGCAGAGTTGAGCATGATGTTTCGTTCCGCCTACAACACGGAATTCTATCGCTCCTTAAGGAACGCGCTGCATTTTGAAGTAACAGAAGGACACCTTCCCGCGGAGCGCAAAACTCCTGGGAAGCTCCGCTTGCTTTGGGAAGAAGTTTATGCACTAGAGGCCGTGTGCAGAAGTGCGCAGCCCACGACTCTCCCGATTTATCCGCAACAATCCATGCCTCATTCACACGAGCATGAAGCCGTGGAGGCTGTGGTTGTCGGTGTGTTATGAACGGTGGAAAGAGAGGGAACAGATGCCAGATCTTCTGCTGACGCACGGGTATTTTCTCCATGAAGATCCCAAAGAAATGCAAATCATGAAGCCTTATCCGCCGCTGGGCATTCTCTATATATGTTCGCATCTTCGCTCTCGCGGTTTTGCGGTTGATGTGCATGACAGTACATTCTCCACACAGGAATCTCTCCACAAACGGCTCAGGGAGGAGACGCCGACGATATTGGGTGTCTACGCCAATCTGATGACCCGCCCCAAAGTGGTGCGGATTCTTGAGGAAGCGAAACGCCATGGCTGGAAGACTATTGTGGGCGGCCCTGAACCGGGAGCGTATGTCGAGGAATATCTCCGCGCGGGCGCCGATGTAGTGGTGATGGGCGAGGGCGAACTCACGATGGAAGAGCTGCTGCCGATACTCCGAAGCGACGGGACACAACAGCTTGATGGTGTGCGTGGCATCGCGTTTCTTGATAAGAACGAAAATGTTGTTCGCAACCCGCCGCGGCAGCAGATCCAGGACCTCGACGCACAGCCTTGGCCGGAACGGGAAGCCATCGACACACAGCGTTATGTAGATACTTGGCGTACCCATCACGGCAAGGGTTCCATCTCGCTGATCACTGCGCGGGGCTGTCCCTATCACTGCGAATGGTGCAGTCATCAGGTTTACGGCCAGACGCACCGCCGCCGCAAGCCGCGCTTTGTGGCAGACGAACTGGAATGGCTGCGCGACCGGTACAAGCCAGACATGCTCTGGTTCGCGGACGATGTCTTTACCATCCACCATGGATGGCTGCAGGAGTGGCGCGATCAGGTAACTTCACGCTCGCTGCATATTCCCTTCGAATGCATCTCGCGAGCCGACCGATTAACAGAGGAAGTTATTCGGACATTGGCGGAGCTAGGTTGCTTTCGTCTCTGGATCGGCTCGGAGAGCGGCTCCCAGCGCATTCTCGACCGCATGAAGCGCGGTGTAACTGTCGACCAGGTGCAGCGGGCCACAAAGCTATGCCGGGATTATGGTATTCAAACGGGAATGTTCCTGATGTGGGGTTATGAAGGTGAGGAGATAGAAGATATCGAAGCCACCATCGAGCATGTGCGCGCCTCCAAGCCGGATGTCTTTCTAACCACCGTTTCCTATCCGATCAAGGGCACTCCGTATTTCAAGCGGGAGCACGAACAGGGGCACATCCGTGAGATCCGGCCGTGGGCGGTGAGCTCCGACCGGGAACTGGAGATACTGGGACGACGCAGCAGCGACTTCTATCAGATCGCGAACCAGTTGCTCAAGCATGAAGTGGAGTTAGTTCGGATCGATGTAAAAGTGAATCCGGCCCAACAGGAAGAAGCCGGCGCTCTCGAAGCCAGGATTATCGCTGAACGCGCATGTCTTCATCTTGCCGCACTGAATGAGATGAGGACTGCATGACAGCTTCAGTCATCCAATCCGTCGCGCCGGCAACCGCCATTACCGAACCGTTTGACTCCATAGCGCTTGACTACGACCGGGTGTTTACTTATTCGGCGATTGGCAAGGCGCAGCGCTCTCAAGTATCACAGCAGCTCGATCTCTGCTTTGCGCGCGGCAGCCATGTGCTCGAGATTAACTGCGGGACCGGCGAAGATGCGCTGGCATTGGCGCGCAGCGGCGTGAGAGTGAGTGCTTACGACGCATCCCCGGAAATGATTCGCATTGCCAACCTCAAGTTGAACAGTGAGCCGCTTGCGTCTAGGGTGCAATTCTCTGTCCTGCGCAACGAGCAACTCTTCCAGTTAGAAGAAATTTTTGATGGAGCATTTTCAAATTTTGCCGGACTCAATTGTACGCTTGACTGGAAGAGTATTGCGGATGAGATTGCTCGCCTTGTAAAACCTGGCGGCCATTTTCTGCTCTGTATACTGGGCCGCACGTGCTTGTGGGAGATGGTCCACTCGCTTCTGCGAGGGCGCTTTCGCAAAGCCTTCCGGCGCATACGCCGCGGCCCATCCATCGCCTGCATTGATGGAAGCTTCTTGAAAATCATCTACCCATCCGTAAGTCAGGCCAGGCAAATTTTCTCCTCCGGGTTTCAACTATGCGGTTGGCGCGGCGTGGGTGTCTTTGTCCCTCCATCCTATTGCGAACCTCACATTCTGGGAAAAAGAAGAGTGCTGAGATTACTTGCTTTTCTTGATTCACGGATCGCTCACTTACCGGGTGTGCGCTGCTGGGGCGATCACATTCTGCTGGATTTTGTGAGACGGCCAGTATGAGCGATCCTTCCTCAATTCGTCAAAAAGGCTCACCCACTGGCCACTGCTCCGAGCCAGGCCTTCGCTGCCCTGTATGCTGCGGTGAGATGGAAGAACTCAATGCAACTGTTGGGCCCGCGCAGACTAAAGCAGACTGTGCGGTTTGTAACTCATCCATGCTTCGGATCGATGGAATATGGCGTGCAATTCTCCCTGATCGCTCCAAACTTCTTGCGGGTCCGTTATCAACATATGAAGCCGTGCGCAAGGCGGAGGGGCGCTGGTCGGACAATCCAGATTTCTACCTTTCCTTGCCGTGGAAAGATACGACGGGCAAATTCGTTGAACAGTGGCGAATTCGTGCGCACAGTTTTCGGTTTATGACTAGGGTCATACTTCCGATCTGCGTGAAGACGCTTGGGAAGCGGTGCTTACGGATACTTGACATTGGCTCTGGAAACTGCTGGATGAGTTATCGTCTTTCTCTGCTCGGCCATCGGCCGGTTGCCGTCGATCTTAGTGTAAGCCCTTTGGACGGACTGGGCGCAGCCAGGCACTACTGGACTGATCCGGAGCTCAGCTTCCCGCGCTTTCAAGCGGAGATGGACAGACTTCCATTCGCGGCGGGCCAGTTTGACATGGTGATCTTCAATGCCTCGTTTCACTATGCGCAGAATTACGAGGTCACCCTGCGCGAGACGCTGCGTGTACTAAATCCCGGCGGAATAGTCTTGATAGTCGATTCTCCAACCTATCGCAGTGAGGCGGATGGAGAAGCGATGAAGCGCGAAAAGTCAAATGAGTTTCTACTCCGGTATGGGAGCGACGGCGGTAACATGGGAGGTCAGGAATATCTCACATCAGAAAGGCTGGCGCGATTGGCGAAGCTCGGAATTCGCTGGCGTCGTTACACGCCTTGGCGCGGATGGAAATGGGCCTTGCGTCCATTCCTTGCCCGCATTGCAGGCCGACGCACGCCGTCTCAATTTTACATCTATCTTGGGACCGTAACCCCTGAAAAGAAAGAGGTGCAATGATCATTCTCAACCATCCACAGCTTGCCAATCCAAGGAATCGCAAATTACCGCATTTGTGCGATTGCGCGTCTTGGCTGCTGCCCGTGGAGGAGGCCTATCAACTGTGGGCGCCCGAGTACGATTCTGCGCCTAATCCGTTGTTCTGCCTTGAGGAACGTCATCTGGCTCCTTTGCTGCCATCTGCCGCGCATTGCGATGTCGTCGATTTGGGTAGCGGAACAGGACGATGGCTGGAGCGGCTGTATCCTTTACAACCACGCTCGCTGACTGGGGTGGATGTTTCTGCGGCAATGCTGGAGCGAGCAGCCAGAAAGCTCGGCCATAACGCGCGCCTGGTGCAGGCGGATTGTTTGCACACACCGCTCGGCACAAATTGCGCCGATTGGATCCTATCCTCGTTTCTGCTTTCTTATGTGGGTGATCTGCATGAACTGGCGCGCGAAGCCGCGAGAATCGCTCGTTCAGGCGCGTTGCTGGTGATCTCGGACGTCCATCCGGCGACTGCTAAATATGGATGGAAGAGAACCTTTCGCAGCGCCCATAAAGTAGTTGAAATTAAAACGTACCCATACCAGCTTCACGATTTGTGCGCCGCCATGAATGAGACGGGTTTTGAACTGGAGTCGTTGAATGAATATGCATTTGGAGAAGACGAGAAGACTATCTTTGTCCATGCTGGCCGCCCAGAACTGTACGCTGCGGTCAAGGGGTTGCCGGTGCTGTTTCTCGCCAGCTATCGCAGGAGGCATGAATAAACGTGGGAGAAATGGCGAAAACCATAGCACGGTCTCCGGCGACTTGTATTCTCTCCGGCGCCAGAGTAGCTCTTGATCCCTGGCGTGCAATTAGGGCCACACTAGTCGTGCAAAATGGAAAGATCGCGGCAGTTCTGCCCTGCAGTGAACCGCCGGTCGGCCTTGTCAAGTCACTGCGCGTGATAAGCCTGAAAGATCATTTGATTCACCCCGGACTTATCAACGCACACGATCATCTGCACTTTGGCCTCTTCCCCAGGCTTGGACGCGGTCCTTATCCGAGTTGGCGCGAGTGGGCCGGGGATATTTATCACCCCGATGAAACTCCGCTGCTCGAGTTGCTAGAGATATCTAAAGAGACACGGCTATGGCGAGGAGCCATTCATAATGCGCTAGCCGGTGTAACAACGGTCTGCCATCACGATGCTGTTCATGACTTGCTGACAAGCAACACCCTCCCGGTTAAGGTGTTTACCGATTTTGGCTGGGCACATTCTCTTGATGACCGGCAATGGGTCCGGCGCTATGCGCAAACTCCGGCAAACCAGCCGTTCATTATTCATTTTTCCGAAGGGATGGATGCACAATCGAGAGGCGAGACAGCACGGCTTGAACGGAAGGTCAAGCTGGATGAGCGGCTGGTGTTAGTTCACGCAATCGGAGTTGCAGAGTTGGATTGGATAAAGCTCCGTGCCGCGGGAGTTTGGATTATATGGTGTCCCACGTCCAATCTCCATATTCTCGGCCATACGCTGAGTCGCGATTTGCTATTGAGTTATCCGTCGATTGCGCTGGGAAGCGACTCGCCGCTCTCCGCCACAGGAGACCTGCTCGATGAACTGCAGGCGGCGCGCGCATTGCTGGATATTCCATCCGATCTGCTTTATCAGATGGTGACTACCCGTGCCGCGCGACTCCTGCGCTTATCCGGAGATCAAGGCACAATTGTTGTAGGTGGCATGGCAGACTTTCTGATTGTGCGCGATCGCGAGAAGTCGCCCTGCGATTCACTCGCCGCACTTTCCCGCAGCGACATAGCCGCAGTAATGCTCGGCGGGGAGATCACGGTCGCTTCGGAGGAGTTTTACAAATTGAGCAATCTGACCACGGAGTTGCATTTATCTCCTTTTCGGCGTCACGGCCTTCAATGGCATATTGCCGCTCCGCCTGAGGTCTTGACCTTGCAGTCCTCGAAATCGGACAAAAAGTCATTTTGTGTCTCACTGAGGAATTGACAAAGCAATGACAACTCTCAGACAGGATAATGACAGTTAACAGTCAATCCTTACTTATACTTGCTCTAGTGTTGTCCCGTTCGCATTGCAATCCGCGCCTCGTACTGTTACTCCGTGCCGATGCGTTGCAATGGCTAACCGGCAAGACGTGGACCTATCAGCAGGATGTGAACAGCCCGAATGCGGTTCTAAACCAACAATGATGGTGAATTGAATGACGACTCAATCGGCCAATAGGCCAGTATGGATGCGAAAGATGCAGTGGATCGATCGATGCACTCTGCCTGGAACGACTAGGCTGCTGGTGCTTCCACTTTGCATTCTCTTTGGTTCCACTGCCGGGAGAGCACAAGACGAACTTTCGGCGCACACCACAGCCGGATATGTGCCGGTGATCTCTGGAGGCTTTGCTTATATTCAGAATGTCTCTGGAGGCGTTCAGTATCTTGCGCCTCAGATCAATCCGGTCTTGCTGGTTCCCATCGGGCACTCCCTGCTGCTGGAATCGCACGTTGATTTTACCGGATATTTTAACCGCATGGACTATACCTCTGGCCCCTATGTCGGAAAGGTATATAAAACTACTGAATCAGCTCAGTTGGATTGGCTTGCCGATTCCCATGCGATTTTAATCGCGGGGCGATATGTCCTGCCCTTCGGCCTCTATAGCGAGCGCCTGACTCCGGTGTGGATTCACAACCTTCAGGATATCCCGCTCACTTATGCTATCGGTACCCATCCATACGGATCGGGAGACGGATTCATGCTGCGTGGAGTTGCGGCCAGCCTGCCCTCCGCCACCATTCAATACACTGCTTACCTCTCGGCGCAGAGCTCGATCGAGCAGTTACAAGCAGTTCGCGCTGCCGGTGGAGACACCAGCATCTTTGTGCCATCGAAACGGGTTGAGACTGGGTTGTCCTACCAGCGCACACTCGATGGCTATCAGATCAACAATGAGGCCGTCTATCTCTCCTGGCAGCCGCAGCGGGCCTCTATAGACCTGAAGGCAGAGTACGATCGCAACCACTACGGGGACGGTTACTGGATCGAAGCGGCGTATATTCCACAACAGTTTCCCGTTGCGCCTAATTTCTTCCGACACGTGCAAATGGTGGGCCGGATGGAAGAGTTCTTTGTGCGCAACGGCGGCGGCAACGGGCTGGCGAGAGTTAACCAGCAGCGCCCCGAGGCTGGCCTCAATTATCAGATCCGGGATGACTGGAGGCTTGAATCCAGCTACGGAAGACTGTTCAGCCACAGCGGAGACAGTAACACATGGAACTTTGGTTTCACATACCGGTTCGTATGGCCATTGTGGCCAGGGAGAAAATCATGAACGATCAAGTGCGTAAAAAGTGGCTCCTCGCTCTTGCCGCGTTGGGGTTGTGTCTCGCCGCATTGGTTGCCGCGCCTGGGCAAACTGCTCCGGTCGCAACCGGTCCAACGCATACACAGGCTAACGCAGCCCCCGCAGAACCCGGAGAAAAAATCTTTGCGGCTAACTGCGCTCGCTGCCACACTCCGCCCATGACGCTGAGCCCGCGTGTCACAGGGACGATTCTGCTGCACATGCGTACGCGTGCGCGCCTCAGCAGCAAAGATCAGAAACTATTGTTGCAATATCTTGCTCCGTAAGCACCCATAAGGTGCGACTTGTACGCGCTTTTCAGGCCGGCTGCAACTAATTCGAATTCGACAAACAAGGAATTCCTTCGCGGAAAGGATCGATTGTGAAAAAGACTTTTCTGGCTATTTTCGCAGCCATTCTTATTGTCACTGCCGTACCGGGGCCGCTCGCGCAAAACTCGCAGCGTAGGTTTGAGGTTCATGCCAAGCGGTTTGAGTTCACACCCGCAGAGATCACTGTGAAGAAGGGCGAAGCAGTGACGCTTTCGCTGATCTCCGAGGACGTTCCGCACAGTTTGCTTATTGAAGGACTCGGCGTGAATCAAACCATTGTCAAAGGCCATGCGACACAAGTTACTTTCACCCCAGTCAAGGCGGGAGACTTCCCTGGCCGCTGCGGAAGGTTTTGCGGCAACGGGCACGGCTCCATGCGCTTTGTAGTTCATGTGACGGAGTAGAAACCATGAAGCTTCAAGCATCAATACTCACTCTCGTTGCAGCGTTTGCGACTTGCCTATTCCTGGCGGCGACAGGGTGTAAGGCAAGCCATCCGAGTAAGATTAAGATCAGCTCGATTACATGGATGAAGCATCACATCACCATTGGCGGCAAGCATGATCGCAATCCGCTAACGCCTACGCCCAGTAACATCGAGGCCGGCAAGCAGGCGTTTGGAAGTTACTGCGTTGTCTGTCATGGCAGGGATGGCCAGAATACCGGAGTGCCCTTTGCCGGTTCCATCGATCCTCCCATTCCGCTGCTTTCGTCGAGCATCGTACAGGATTACACCGATGGTCAATTGAAACGGGTAATTGATGCAGGAATTTCGCCCTCGGGCATGCCTGCTTCCAAGGGAATTCTGAGCGACGAGGAGATATGGCAGATTGTGCTGTACATTCGGCACCTGCCAAAAGCTGGAAGTCTGGGTGATCCCAAGGCTTATGGCGGTGATGAGTTTGGAGATGCGGACGGATCTTCACCTGCGGGGACGCAGAGTCAAACTGGGAAGTGAACCATGCAGCGAGGCAAGGCAACAAACCGGCTTCTTGATTTCTATCTGGGAATTCCTATACTCAATATACTTGCCAGCTTTCGACGCCGGAGAAATCACATCGAGCATCCAGGCCGGATTGGTCTGCTGTTCAATCCAGCTTTGGGTGATACCTTGCTTGCTTCCGCAGTTACCCAAGAGATTCGCGCCCTCTTTCCCTGGGCGGAAATTGTCTTATTCGCAACGAATCAAAATTTGGCCGCTGCTAAATTACTTCCTGCAATTAATCGGATCGAGATCTTACCGATTACCCACCCGCTGGCAGCCATCCGCGCCCTTCGGCGCTGCGCTCTGGACTGGATGCTGGACTTCACTTCATGGCAAAGGATCACTGCTCTCTACACGCTATTGTCAGGTGCGCGCTTTACGATTGGCTTCGAGCGCAAAGGACAGTATCGCCAGCGGGGATACGACAGCACCGTGACTCACCGCGGAGATTGTCATGAGCTGGAGAATCTGCGCCGCCTGACACGCTCACTTGGAGCAACAAAATATTATCCGCCCCGATTGGCGATCCCCGGAGGTCCGCTTCCAGAAATTGTATTGCGTGGCGGCGAAGTAATCGTCTTTCACCCGTGGGCCTCGGGAGCACGCAGTTGGCTTCGGGAGTGGCCGGATGCGCACTGGGCCGGCCTGGCCCTGCGGCTGAGATCGCCGGGAAGAACATTCCTGATTACCGGATCCCCAGCCGACGAGTCGCGTTGCAAGGCAATGTGCCAAATGATCCTCAAGCAAGGCGCTTCGGCTGAGGTCATGATCGGGCGGAACGGCATCGGTGAAATCGCGCGTGTGCTTAACCACGCGGAGATGCTGGTCAGCGTGAATACGGGCATCATGCACTTAGGCGCAATCCTTGGAGTTCCAACCGTCTCTATCAACGGCCCGACTGCCGTGCATCGATGGGGACCGATAGGATCGAGAGTCGCGAATGTCGCTCCGTCCGATGGGAGCGGCGGCTTTCTCGATCTGGGGTTTGAGTATGGCGGCCATGATGAAAATGTCATGAGAAAAATATCTGTCGATGAGGTGATGCGGGCGGTGCATCAGCTTTGCGGCGCATCCATCGATGCCGGCTCTGCGCGCGATCTCCAGGCGACGCGGGAGACAGCTGATTCCCAGGCCTCGACGCCCGAAAGAAGCCAACCGCGCGTTCCGTACTTTCACCTTGACGAACATCAAGTGGAGTTACGATGACGCGCAAAGCTCTCATCGTGAAGATAGGCGCCATTGGCGACGCCGCCTCGGTGCTGCCCGCCGCGTGGAAGCTTTTTCAATCCGGTCTGGAAATCGACTGGCTGTGCGGTAAGACGATTGCGCCGCTGCTCTCATGCTACAGCTGGGTGCGCCTCATCGTCGTAGATGATGAGCTTCTCTTCGGTGATCGCAAAACGAAGGCCCTTTGGCAAATCTTGCGCACCTGGGGAAAGCTGATAGGTTTTTCTTGCGAGCTATGCGCGATCCTTCAGTATGACCGCCGTTACAGGATTCTGACTCTTCCGGTGCGCGCGCACAGGTCGATTGTCTTGAGCCAGCATTTGCGTAGCTTTAAACTCATTTCCGAACGCCATCATTCCGCGGAGTACGCGCGTATTCTGTGCGAACGCACGGACGAGTATTGCGCCGATAACATCGCTCCTGTGGAGCCCGATCAACTGCCGCCCAATCCGATGAAGCCGCAAGGAAAAATCCGCATTGCGCTGGCTCCTGGCGGGGCGCGCAACTTGCTCCGCGACGACGCGCAACGGCGCTGGCCGCTGGATTCCTATTACTCGCTTGCCCAAATTCTGCTCGACAAAGGTTATGAGGTGGTACTCACCGGAGGACCGGGAGATCGATGGGTTGAAGCGCGATTCTCCGATCTGCCGATAGAGAATCGCATTGGCCAATGGCCGATTCCGCAGACACTGGCGTTCTATCAATCCTGCGATTGCGTCATCACGCATGACACCGGCCCGCTGCATCTTGCCGGACTGGTGCAATGCGGGCTGGTCGGACTCTTCGGCCCAACCGCGCCCTCCAAGGCTCTTCCCCGACGCAAAGGAGTCATTGGTCTCTGGGGTGGCGAGCGTCTGGCTTGCAGGCCTTGTTATGACGGCCGCACATTTGCAAAGTGCGAGTGGAACGGCTGCATGACCGCCATGACGCCGCAGCGCGTGGCCATGGCGGTCGAGAGCGTGTTAGCAGACAAGAGCGCGGATTGGCAGGTTATCAGCCTATGAATCGCCCTTATCGTATTCTTTTGGCCGCGGCAACTGTGGTCTTTTTCACCAGCTCATTCGATCTTTTCCTGAATATCAATCTCGGACCGAACATTCGTATTGCGCAGTTGTTTGCCCTGGTGCTCATGGCCGCGGCCCTGCTCACTCACCGGATGGGTAGGACAATGGAAATTCCGCTGGGGGGCCTGTATCTTGTTGCCTGGTGCGTTGTGCAACTGGCGTTCGTGCCGGTCGCGGAGTTCTGGCAGAAGAGTTTCGCATACTGCATCTGGCTGGCCATGGATATTGCTCTGTCCTTTGCTCTGGTGAATCTTTTTGCCGGCGATAGGATGCATTTGCAATTGCTGCTCAAGTTATATTTAGCTTCGTATGTATTCGTTGCGGGATTCGGCATTGTGCAGTTCGTGCTTCCCATCGCCGGCGGCCCGGCGCTGCTGGTAGAGCAGTGGTGGATTCCCGGCAGAGTGCCGAGGGTGAATGGATTCAGTTATGAACCATCATATTTTGCCACCTATCTCATCATGGGACTGGTATGCATTGGATCGTTGCGCCGTTCCGGAATGGCGGAGTTTCGCGGCAAGGCATGGACACTCACCTATGCACTGATACTCCTCGCCCTGTTCATATGTTTCAGCCGGATGGGAGTTATTTTCGCTTTGGTTGAGATATCTATAGCACCTTTGACCTGGCTGTGGAAGGTCGTGAAACATCCCGGCCTTGTGCTCGGGTTTCGCCTATCGGGCTGGAAGATGATGGCTGCCGCAGCGGTCTTATTGATCGCATATTCGGCCGTCAGAGGGGCCGTCAACTGGATTCTTGATGAACCGGAAACGGTTGAAATCCTGGTGAGCGGAACGGGGTTGCTGGGAACCGCATCGCACTCCGTCGACGAGCGCGAAGAGCGTCTGCAAGGCACGCTGCTTACCATCGCCAATCATCCCTGGATGGGGCAGAGCCTGGGCGGTATTACTGAATCGATTGCGGCATACAACGGATTAAGGCCGCAGAACTTCGAGGAGGCGAAGATCTATGAGGGACAAAGCGTCTTTGCGGAAGTTGCTGCGGCCAGCGGAATGATTGGTTCGATGCCTTTCCTTTGCTTTCTGGCAGTCACCATCGTAGCGCCATTGCGGCTTGCCAGGCGATCTTCACCTCTTTATGCCGCGTGGCTGCGGGCTCTGGTGCTGGCGCTGATTTTTGAATGGGCGATCCTGCAGCTCAATCAGAACATCCTGCGCTTGTATTTGTGGGTCCACATCGCGCTATTGGCCACGGTTTACGCGGCCGCCCGGCGTCAGTACACTATCTCCGGCGATGCGGAACCCGGAGATGCCGGATACGATTCGCCAAATTTGTTGGCGTGATGCGCAAGCGGGCTGGGAGCGGCAACGAGAGAAACACTGCCTAAGCTGGTAGTTGCCGCTTGCACCGTCACTTCGCGGCGCGCCGCGTTCAAACTCTCCAGAGTTGCGCTTTCCGACCATACATTCAAAAGATATCTTCCCGGAGGCACCTGGGGAATGATGATCGCACCCTCTCGCGAAACCGCGTAGTACGGCGTAGCGAGCGATAGAATCACTGCGCCCATCTCGGGATGAATATTGCAGAAGACATAGGAGACCCCTTCGCGATCGAAGCGCACACGGCGTTCACTGCCCGCCTCATACAAACCCAAATCGAACCTTTTTCCATTGAAGAGAGAAAATACATTGTGAAAGAACGGATCGCGATTTGGAAACACCACAATACTGCCGACTGGCACGATCAGCATATGCGGATCGAACATCTTGTTCTTCTGCGCCATCTGAAAGATATGCGCCGGAAGCGGTTGAGCGGCTGCCGCATTGGCTGCCTGCGGGGTGAGCCAGGCAACAGTAACTGGTTGCGCAACTGGTGCGTTGCGAGTGGGCGCATTGGATACAAAATCTACATGAAGGGTTACTTCGACGGCTTGTCCATCGCTGCGCACGGCAGCCATGAAGAGTAGCAAGAACCCGCAGGCAAGGATTGTTGCTTGACTTCTTCGCCTCTTCCGCATGGAGATAGAACTATCCATTCAAACCATCCTCAGAACTGGTATCCTGCCGAAACAGTGTACACATTGGCCCAATTGGCGCGCCCGTAAAATGGCCAGCTTGTCAGCCGGCGAAATTCCGGAGAGAAGACGATCGAAGACCATGGGCGATAAATGAAGTTCGCCATCAGCGAACGGTTGCGCGTGTAGTAATCGAGCGCACTGGAGTACTGTGCCGTCCCTTCGCGCAGTTCGCTTGCATAGCCAGTGTCCTGCCCGGCCACGACGTTCAGTTGCATGGTCTGGCTGAACTTCCATTGACCTTGCGTCCATCCGCCGACAGCATCCAATCCGCGAGTTTTAGTACCGCCGGTATCCGGGTCAACATACGTGTACGCGTCGCGATAGGAGCCTCCTCCCAGCGAACCTATTCCTCGTCCGCGATAGAATTCGCCACTCCACTGTCCGCGCGCCGTAACCGGCAGCCGCCAGTCGGCAGCGCCTGCCCATGCGTCCACCATCTGCCCGCTTCCATAATTTTTCCGGTCGTAATATCCGGCAGCGCCGATTTGCAGCGCTCCAGGTTCTCCACCGACGCGATAGAAAAGGCGCGTCTCATAACCCGGCTGCCGCGCGGCCTCTGCCGGAGTCACAGAGCTATCCGCTTCGACGGTGTTCAGAGCATTGTAAATTGGGTCGTACAATCCGAATTCGAAGCCGGATTGCCGGTCTTTGCCCAGCGAGATGTGATGCTCCCAGCGCAACTGCGGCGCCCATACCCACAGATTTCCTGACCAAGCCAAGGCTGGCTGCGCTACTTCCGCAATTGAATCCGGCGAGAGCGGCGAAATCAACGGGCTATCATAGCCGGCGCGCAGCAGATCATGGGTCCACGCCCAAGTGATGCCCGCGGTGCGCATTCGCACCAGGCCGGCCGGCGCGCTCAGTCCCCCCGCCGTCACGCCTCCGAAAAAATCCAGCGACATGTCCGCGAAGAGATGGCCATTCCACAGGACTGGGCCGGTTCCCTCAAAGTTCAACATCGTCTGCCGGAGTCCCGCGCCAACGCTGCCATGGCTCTGGCCGGAGGCGCGCAGCAAGGCCGAGGTGGGCATATCCGGCTGATCGACTACGCCCTCGTTGACATAAGCATTGAAGAGCACCAATCCATGGAAGCGCACGGGAAACTTCGAGGCGCTCTCCAGCTTGGTCTGTTCGTGCTGCCGCACCTCGGCGGCAATCACATCTTGCTCTTCGCGTATCTGCGTGACCGCCTGTTGCAACGTCGCGGCCGCGCTTGCGTTGGTCTGCTCCGCGGTGCTGAGCCCGCCGTCTGCCAGAGCCTTGCGAAGTTCTCCCAACTCCGCCTGCATTGCCTGCATATTGCGGTGATCTTCATCCACCTGACGCTCCGCTGCGGCCAAGGCCTCTGTAAGCCGGTCGATGCGCTGTTCAAGCAAATGCAGGCGGTCAGCGGGTGGAGGGTCTGCGGCCGGAGGGTTGGCCGACTGTCCACCCAGTGGTGCTGGCGCCATCAGTCCGAAGGCCACAATGCCAGCCATTGAAAGTCTCAGGGTCAACCTGTTCATCGCTCCTCCATAGTCAGCCATGAGGCCTCTCCATTATGGTGTTGCCGGGAAGTGCAATTGTGAATGCCGTATTGCCGGATTCCGAATCCTCCAGATAGATTCTGCCGCCGTGGGCCTCGGCAATATACTTGGCAAGCGCCAGTCCAAGTCCCACGCCACTCTGCTTTCCATCACTGACGAAGGGATGAAACAAAGTGTCTCGAATTGCAGCGGGCACTCCCGGTCCGCTGTCGCGAACCGTAATGTGCAGGCCCTCCGGGAGAAGCACGGCTTGGATGGACACCCATGGAAAATTCTGGCCCGAGACAGCTGCCTGACAGGCATTCAAGAGCAGATTGTAGACGGCCCGGCGCAATTCTTTCGAATCCACTTTGACTGTTACCACCGGAATCGGAACAACTCTCAGTTCCACGCCGCGCGCTTCGGGGTGAGAACGAATTGCTCCAACTGCCTGCGCTATGAGAGCCGCCAGAGGTTCCGGCTGCAACTGCAGCGCCATGCCGGTGCGGCTGAACACCAACAGCGAATCGAGCATATCCGTCATGCCCTGGACCCCGGCGCGGACATCTTCAAGCAGGTCTTCGCGTTCTTCGCCGGGTATCTTAGGGTTTGCAAGAAACTCGGCATTGGCATAGATCGCCGATAGATAATGACGCAGATCGTGAGAGACCGAGCTGGCCATTTGACCGATCGTCGCCATGCGTTCGGCCGCCAGCAATTTCTGTTGTGTCTTCTGCATCTGGCCCCGCATCCGGTCGAAGGCCCGGCTGAGTTCCCGCACTTCCTCCGCGCCATCTTCGCGAATCCTGTGGGAAAAATCTCCCCCGCTCAGCGTGCGCGTGGCAGCTACCAGAGATTCCAGAGGCCGGGTGACAGTGCGCGCAATGGAAACCGCCAGCGCCACGCCGAACAATGCCGCAAGAACGCCGAGGATTATCACCATCCGGTTCAGCTTGGCCAGAATCAGCTTCTCCTCCCCGAAAGACTTGAATACTACCAGCTGGATTGCGCCTCCGGTCGGGGTTTCCGGTTGCAATTGCACAGATGAGGCCAAATAGCGCTCGCCACCTAGTTCCATTTCCTCGCTTGCAATGGGCCTGCGCAGCAGTTCGCCCTGGCTTGAAGCCAGCTTCTGCCGCAGAGCCTGAGGCAAAGTTCCCGCCACAATTCTTCCGTCCGCGACAAAGACGACCTCGGCTGCCGCAGCCTCGCTCACTTCGCGCGCGACTTTGTCGTCCAAGGCATAACCGATCGTCACATAGCCTAGCCCGGTCCTCTGTTCACCGGAGCCGAAGGTAAGCGCGCGGGACGATATTTCAAACAGCTGGCCATTGGATACGAACAGGCGCGGCAGTTCAGGGTCGTCGGCCGTTTCTAGAAGCGCGGCTTCCACACTCTGGCGCGTCAGGGATGAGCCGCTATTGTAATAGGCTTCCAACCGTCCCTCAGGACTTTGCAAGGAAAAGAATTCGTTGCCGCTTAGGCTCCAAAACTCCGCGCCGGCATCGGCAATCGTCCGCGAGTCGGAAGTAGTCATAACGGCCTTCAAGCTGGGCAACTCCGACAACAGGGAAGACTCCCGCATTAGCAATTGCTGCCGCTGCTGCCGCAAGTTACGGAAAGTCTGCAGGGAATGCCGCATATCCAGCTCGAGATTGCCGTGAACCTGGCGTTCCACAGTCATCCGCACCATGCCCAGAAAGAGAACTGTCATGATCAAAACAAGCGCCGTCAGCGACAAAAGAAGCGTCGTGCGCATTCGCCATGAACGCATCATCCAAGGAACTCCAGCCGGGTCTTCTCCAGCCCCGCAGCATCTCCTACGTCTATCTGTGGAACCGATGAATCGGCTCAGGAACCAGTGCGGGGCCGTCTAGCCCCTCGCGCACAAATTTATATCCGGCGCCATGCACTGTAAGAAAATGGCGCGGCTGGGCCGGGTCGCGCTCCAGCTTCTGACGCAATTTCAAAATCTGGTTGTCCACCGTTCGCGTGTTGGGATAGGAATCGTAGCCCCAAACATCGTTTAACAAGGCTGTGCGCGTCAGAACCCGCCCGGCATTTTCGACAAAGTAGCGCAAGAGCTTGAATTCGTGGGCGGTAAGTACGACAGGAACGCCATCGCGACGCACCTCCATCTTGGCCACGTCGATGGCGATTTCTTCAAATTGAATCAGTTTCGCCGAGCTTGACTTCGCGGACCTCCGGATTGCGGCCTCCACGCGCGCCAATAATTCTCTGGGACTGAAGGGCTTGGTGACGTAGTCGTCCGCACCCAATTCGAGCAGCAGAACCTTGTCGGCCACTTCGCTGACCGCGCTCAGAATAATCACTGGCGTCTCTGGCTGGCCTTCCTTCATCAGGCGGCAAAGTTCGCGTCCATTCATGCCGGGCAGCATCAGGTCGAGCACCACCGCAATCGGTTTCGATGCGCGGCTGGCGGTCAATCCTGCCGGTCCGTCCTCCGCAACCTGGACTTGGTAGCCTTCAGAGCCAAAAAGCCGCAGCAGCGCCTTTTGAATTCTCGGGTCATCCTCAACCACCAGAATGGTCTTCATAACACCTTCCACTTCTATCTGATGCAACTTTCTCATTTTACGGCGCCACTTATTTCTGCTCACAGACAATTCAAGGCGGCATCTCCTTCCTTTACCCTACGCGAATTCCGCTGAGTTTTTCTTCCCCGCCGATGCAGCCGCCTAAAGAGACAAAGGAATGACAATTGACTGACATGCCGGTTGCAAGTTATCGATCCGTAACAGTTACTATCGGTTTTCCGGGGAGTTTTCAGGCCGAGAGATGAGAGGTGTTTTGCTCCCCTGATTCTTCAGCAGATGATCCACTGACTCGGCCAAAGAGGTAAAACGCAAATCGGCCAACTCAGCGGCGGTTTGTGAGCCGGGCTTTTGGCGTCTGGGGTCGCCGCCGATGAAGACAGTCAACATTCCCAGTTGGCGGCCAAACTCGATATCCGAGAGCGAATCGCCGATCATGGCGCTGCTCGCGGCGGTGATCTCTGGAAACTCGGCGACGGCCTGTTCATAAAGCCCCGGCAGCGGCTTTCGGCAGTTGCATTCCCGCTTGTCATGTGGACAGAAGTAGAAACCGTCCACATGGGCGCCGCGGCTCTTCAAGAGGTCTTGGAATGCGGAATGGATGAAGTCCACATCGGTTGCTGTGCAGAGTCCCAGGGCAACGCATCGCTGGTTGGACACTACAAAGACCCGCAACCCCGCATGGTTGAGCCGTGCGATCGATTCGGGTACGCCAGGGAGCAAGTTGAAGTCGTTCCAGGAAGTGACATAACGCTCCTCCGGCATCTTTTCGTTCAAGACGCCGTCGCGGTCAAGGAATATCGCGGTCAAGGAATGCTTTCGAGGATTGTCAACAGAATCGCTCACCCCGCCATGATAGCAATAGTGAGGCTTTCATGGCTTGTCCGGGATCAGGATAGAAAGGAGTGGAGATCATGTCCACCAGCCGTCAAGCCTCCCCCGTCTTTGGCAATGCCATTGCAGAACACCTGGAGGTCGTGCGCCAGTTGAATGAGCAGCAGGATCTGCTGGCCGCCATCGCCCAGGCGATGTGCGCGACTCTGCGGGCGCGCGGCAAGATCCTCTGGTGCGGGAACGGCGGCAGCGCCGCCGATTCGCAGCATCTGGCCGCAGAACTGGTGGGTCGCTTCCGCCGTGAGCGCTGCGGGCTGGCCTCGATGGCGCTCACCACGGATACTTCGATCCTGACCTCGGTGGCCAACGATTACGGATTCGAAACCGTCTTTTCGCGCCAGGTGGAGGCGCTGGGCGCGCCCGGCGATCTGCTGGTCGGCATCTCCACTTCCGGCAATAGCAGCAATGTGCTGGCCGCCTTGGAGACGGCCCGTTCTCAGGGGATGGTGACGGTAGCCTTTACCGGCGCAGGCGGAGGCAAGATGACCGGCTTCTCCGACTACCTCTTCGCCGTGCACTCCAGCGACACGGCTCGCATCCAGGAGGCACACATTTTAGCAGGGCATATGCTGTGCGACTGGATTGAGTTGGAATGGATGAACGAGCAGTTCACGGCAAAAGGTTCTTCCCAGTCAACGCAAATGGAGAGCATCGCATGATAACGGGGAGGCGCGTTGATCGAACAACTGCATGAAGCCATCGAAAAGATAGAGAAGCACTGGCCCACCCTTCGGCTGTTGGTGGTCGGCGATCTGATGCTCGACAAGTACATCTGGGGCGAGGTGGGGCGCATCTCGCCGGAGGCCCCAGTGCCTGTGGTGCGTGCCACCCGGCAAAGCGAGCAGCCCGGCGGCGCGGCCAATGTAGCCATGAATCTTGCCCGCCTTGGCGCTCACGTAACAGTCGTCGGCTTCACTGGAGGCGACGAGAACCAACAGTTGCTGGACGCGGCTCTGCGCGCCAACGGAATCTCTCCCGAGTTGGTGGTCAGCGAGGGCTTCCCCACCATTACCAAACTGCGCATTCTCGGCGGGAGCCAGCAGATGCTGCGCCTGGACAGTGAAAGGCTGACGGCGAGAGCCGCGAGAGATTACGACCGGCTGGTGGAGAAGGCGCTCCAGCGGATGCCTGGCTGCCATGCCATAGTGCTCTCCGATTACGCCAAGGGCACGCTCAACTCTGATCTATGCCAGCAGATCATTCAGGCCGCGCACGGGCAGGAGATTCCGGTTTTGGTGGACCCCAAGTGCGCCGACTTTTCCCGCTACCGGGGCGCAACTACGATATGTCCCAACCGGAGTGAACTCGCTTTGGCTGTGCAAAAGGATGCCCACGGCCTTGAGGCCCTGCTGGCGGCGGCCGAACCACTGGTGCGTACCCTGGATCTTGAATTCCTGACCGCGACCCTCGGCGAGATGGGCATTGCCTTGCTGCGGCCCGGCAGGCGGTTCCTTGCGCCAGCCGTGGCGCGTCAGGTATTCGACGTCTCCGGCGCCGGAGACACCGTCATCGCCGTACTCGCCCTCTGCCTGGCCTCCGGGCTCAAGCCGGAGACCGCCGTGCAATTGGCTAACCTAGCCGCCGGTATCGTGGTGGGTAAGGCGGGGACCGCGCCGGTCGAAAAGCATGAGCTGCTGGCCGCGCTTTCTCCACAGATAGCTCTCCATGCAGAGGAGAAGATCGCGACCCGCTCGGTGTTGGCTGCCCGCGTGGCGCAGTGGAAGGCCGACGGCGAGCGTGTAATATTCACCAACGGCTGCTTCGACCTGCTGCACATTGGCCACATCACTCTGCTGGAGCAAGCGCGGCGCTTCGGCGACCGCCTGATCGTAGCCATCAACAGCGATGCATCCGTGCGCGTATTGAAGGGCCCAAGCCGTCCCATCGTGGGTGAGCGCGAACGGGCCCGCGTGCTGGCCGCGCTGGCCACCGTCGACGCTGTGGTGGTCTTTTCCGAACCAACCCCCCTGGAGCTGATCCTAGCCCTACGGCCAAACGTGATCGTCAAAGGCGGCGATTACGACGCGGAGAATATCGTCGGTGCACACGAAGTGCAAGCCTGGGGCGGAGAGGTCAGGATCGTACCCATGGTTGCCGGCTTCTCCACCACCCAGCTGATCGAGAAAGGCGCGGACCAGTTTGCGTGGACATAGAATCCGGTGCCGCGAACCTGCCAAACAACCTGTTTGCGTCGGAAGAGGATGACTGACGCCAGCGCACGAACTCTGGAGCCACATGAGAATGGCGAGATGGCATCCAGTGCAGACTTCTGGATAATGGAGTATGGAAGGGAATTGAAGCACTGAGTATTTGGGCAACCGAACAGAGTTCCGTCGCCGAATCGAGGAAGGCAAACCAACAACCGACCGCCTCCACTACGGGATTGCACATCAGTGCGATGGGCGCTACGGCAACGTCGTGATCGAAAAAAGCACATCACGTCCATGCCCTAATACCTTCATCGTTTAAAATACGAGGGCTCGATCAGATCTCACTGACTAACATTTTGAAATGCTCAAATCCCTACTGTCCACGACCAGGTTTCCAGAAGCGGTTGGGCCAAATAAGCCTTCGGCTGCTGAGCGGATACGTAACTCAAACGCAATTCTTCACCGAATTCTTTGCCAAATTGCATGCCCTACTGCGCTTGGTTCCGTCCCGCCGGAATACAGATTCGATTTGCTCCGGCGTCCGATCAAAACCATATTTGACCCACACGTGCAACTCAGCAACGCCCATTCCTTTCGACTGCTAGATCTCTGGATAGTCGCTCAATCCCGTTCGAGATACCATGGAATGTTGATAACAATGATACGCCGGTTGCCGCGGAGAAGAAGGATGACCTTCAGCATATCCGCGCGGCGGTTATGAAGAAGATTCTCCCACCAGTGGTGAACCACAAGTTCCGGCACGAGCACGCAGACCTTTTGAAAGCTGGACTCCCGTTCCACCGCCAGAATGTAATCGACCACCGGCGCCAGGACGTAGCGAAAAGGCGATTGCAGAATATCTAATTTCGGAACGCACTTGACGGCCTCGCGTAAAGGAGCGGCCACATCCTTTTCCCAATTCTGGCAGATTGGGTCTGGCCTCTCACCGGTCTGAACGTGTACACAGCGAATATCGCAGGACATTCCCAATGCAAAGCTGAGAGCTTTCTCTGTAATTCGGTTCCAACTGTCTATGGGCAAAATGACGATCGGTTCAGTGATTTGAGCAGGTACGATGGGGCGGTCGAGAACTGTCTCACGATCCACGTTCACATAATGGCGCTTGACAGCGTGCATCAGCACGATCATGGCGGCAATCAGCAACGCGGTAATCCATGCGCCCTCGGCAAACTTGGCCACCAGCACCACCATAGTGGTGATGCCCGTGGCCACAGCACCCAAGCCGTTGACAAAGATGCGCATCGGAGCGTTGCCTTGCCGCTTCCAGTGCATTACCATGCCTGCTTGCGAAAGAGTGAAGGCCATAAACGCACCGACGGCAAAGAGAGGAATCAGACGATCCGTCACACCACCAAAGATAATCAGCAACAGAGCTGTGAGCGCGACCAGAACATAGATTCCCCAAGAATAAAGCAATCGACGCCCGCGCAGAAGAAATACGTGGGGCATATAGTCATCAAGCGCGATGGCGCGTGTTAGTCGCGGAAAATCGGCAAACGCTGTGTTGGCTGAAAGCGCCAGCACCAGCAGCACCGAGCCGATGGTGACGTAGTAAAAAACTCCATGCCCCATCACCGCGCGCGTCAGCATCGAGAGCACACTCTCGTAGCCGGGCCCATCGGGATTGGTGGCGGCGATACCGTAGGCGCGACTTAAAAGAGCAATGCCGGCCAGCAGTACTGCGAGCAATACAATAATGATTGTTAGAGTGATCTTTGCGTTCTTGCGGGTGTCGTCGCGAAAGGCCATCACTCCATTGCTCACCGCTTCCACGCCGGTCATGGCCGTGCAACCGGAAGAAAAGACTTTAAGCAGCAGCCACAGGCTCACAGCAGTGGTAGCAGCAGGCAGGGTCGGCAGCGTTGTGACCGGGTGTGGGTGGCCTCCATTTTGGAACGCCTGCCAGCCACCAACCCCGATCACAACCAGCAGCGTCGCTGTAAACAGGTAAGTAGGAATCATGAAAACCACTCCGGTATCATGGACTCCGCGCATATTGATCACGGTGAGAATGGCTAGCACGCCAAGGCATAGTTGCAGGGTATAAGGCTGCAATCCGGGAGCGGCAGAAATAAGCGCGCCTACTCCCGCCGAGATGCCTACGGCGGCGGTGAGCGTGTAATCGATCATAAGAGCAGCCGCTGCCAACAGGCCCGCGCCTTCGCCTAGATTCTGAGATGCGACTGTATAAGAGCCGCCACCGAGAGGATATGCCTCAATAGTCTGGCGGTAGCTGAAGTAGACGATGATGAGAAGTCCCACAATCGCGGCGCTCACCGGGACGATGTAATGCACACCCGCAAGGCCCAGGGGGATGAGCAACGTCAGAGCGGCTTCAGGGCCGTACGCAGCGGAACTCAGGGCATCCAGACCAAAGACTGGAATCCCGGCGACGGGGCCGATCTGCTCAGCCCGTTCCTCGCTGGTGGCCAATGGTCGACCAAACAATAGATTCAATATGTTCGCAGAAAGAGCCATGCAATATTGCCCCGGCTGAAAAGTTGGCAGTGCAACGCCACCGATAGCATTCTCTCATGTTAATAGACAAGTACAGTATTCATTGTGAGAAAACTATGGTCAACTCCAGATTGTCATCCTGATAAGACTGTGCTGCTTGATTATCGCATCTTAACGCAACTACTGCAGAAAAGAGACCGAGACTTTCACGGCGTGCATGCGATCTGTGAATCATGATAACGCCAACCACCTAAGGAGTGAATCCATGAATGGCATCTTGTGATTTGATCAGGATTATTTGAATCGTCCATCAACAGGTCGCGCGCTCGCTCTGTCAAAAATAAGTCGGCTTGCGCAGCCGAGTATAGAAAGGATTTGCGCAATTTTAACTTTATACATTGGTGCGAGAAAAATCTTGATAGTTCAAACTGCCGCGCCGTTGCTGCTCTGCGGGCCGTCTACACCAACTGTCTGGCTGCGAACGCAAAAGCACTACCATACATTTCGCGCATAGAAAAAACTTTGACTACAGTTCATGGCTTCTAAGTGAGATTGCGTTTATAAAGTGCGAGCAGTTCGGCCCAGGCGCGTTCGGCGCCAGCTTCGTTGTAGACTTGGCTGCCGCGCACCGTCCAACCATGGTTGCAGCCGTCGTAGACCTCGACTGTAGCGGTGAGATGCGCTGCGGCGAAAGCGGCTTTGAGCGTCTCCTTCGCGGCGGGATCGCGTTTGTCGTCGTTGTCGGCGACCGCGCAAAGAACCTCTGCTTTCATCTTCGGGATGAGCAGGTGCGGACTGTCGGGTTTATCGGTGACCAGACCTCCGCCATGGAAGGTGGCTGCGGCGCCGACGCGCTCGGCAGCAGTGGCAGCTGTGCGGAAGGTGAGCGGGCCACCCATGCAGTAACCCTGAACGCCCATCTTCTTTTTCGTGCTGGTTTGGGGCCGGGCATCAAGAAAGGCCACGTAGGACTTGGCATCACTGATGCTCGCGTCGGCGGTCAGAGCTGCCGCCAGCGGCATCACCTTGGCGCGGTCTTCGGGCTTGCTGAAATCGAATGTGTCACCGACCACCGGCGCCTTCGTGTTGCGGTAGAAGGGATTCGGGACCAGAACAACATAGCCCTGCGCAGCGAGCCGATGGCCCAGTTCGCGGAAGACGGGCCGCAGGCCGAGGATGTCAGTCCACACCAGGACAGCCGGCCATTTGCCTTTGCCTTCGGGATAGAAGAGCGCTGAGTCAGAAATGCCGCTGGCCATAGGCACATTCACGTCGGTCTCAACGACTTTGACTTGTGCCGTTGCATCGGGTGCATACAGCGCGACGGCGGTGGCTGCCGCAGCTAGACCAAAGGCGCGGCGCGAAACAGTGGGATTGTGGGTAAGGCCCTGGTGAATATAGTCATCGCACATCGTGTTGCCTCCTGTCTTCTCTTCCGAACAGTATGCAGGATAGAGCGCGATTTGTCGATCCGTTGAGACCCTTTACTGAGCCGAATCGGGCCGGGTACCGGCGACGCTCGTACGACTGCTCAGTGACTTGGACCTGGCCGAAGAGTCGATGCACGAGGCGTTCGCTGCCGCACTGGAGTCTTGGCCGAAGGCGCGCATTCCGAACAAGCCGCGCCCCTGGCTGATTTCCACGGCAAGCTTCAAGGCCATCGACGCAATGCGCCGTCGCACGCGCTTCGATGGAGCACAGAAAGACATTGCTCACTACTTGTAGACGCGCCTCAGTGAAGCACAGGAGATGAATAAGGAGATCGAGGACGATCGCCTCCGTCTTATCTTCATCTGCTGACATCCTGCCCTGCCTCCAGAGGGACAGGTTGCGCTCACCTTGCGAGAAATCTGCGGCCTGATCACGGAGGAGATTGCCCGTGCATTTCTGGTTACGCCGGCGACGCTGGCACAGCGCATTGTGCGCGCCAAGGCAATGATTCGTGAAACACCTATTCCGTACGAGGTGCCGACACCGGGAATTTCCGGAGCGGTTGGGCGCTGTGCTTCAGGTCATCTATCTCGTCTTTAACGAAGGTTATTCGGCCGCGCCGGGAGCGGAGGTTACGCGGGCAGTTCTGGCCGCACTCATAGCCTGAGTAAATCTTCGGATACTCAGGAAGTGATTACACCTCGTTTTTGCGCCTACAGTGGGATACCACAAACTTTATCCCACCGTAGGCAGCCCAAGCCTCTTCCACAAGCTCAGCGTCGGCGCAGCCTGATTGCCGGTGTAGAAGTGCAGACCCGGCGCGCCGTTCTTGAGCAGCGTCTCGCAGAGCCGCGCCCCCACATCCAGCCCGAACTCCAACAGCGCGGCCTTGTCGTCCTGCAATTCCTCCAGCCGCAGCCGCAGCCAGCGCGGCATGTCGGCGCCGCAGTTGGTGCAGAAGCGCAAATTGTTGGCGTAGTTCGTGATAGGCATAATCCCCGGCGTCACCGGAATCGTAATCCCCGCCTTCGCGCAGCGCTCCATGAAGTCGATGTACGCGTCGGCGTTGTAGAAAAGCTGCGTCAGCGCGCCGTCCGCGCCCGCCTCCACCTTGCGGCGGAAGTTCTCGAAGTCCGCGCTGGGGCTGGGCGCTTGCGGATGCATTTCCGGGTACGCCGCCACCTCAATGCGAAAGGCGTCGCCATGCTCCTCGCGGATAAAGCTGACCAGCTCATTGGCGTAGTGGAAGTCGCCGGGAGCCGAGGCACTCATCGCCGTCGCCGGCAGATCGCCGCGCAGCGCAACAATTCGCCGCACGCCCGCTTCGCGATAGCGATTCAGCAACTCGGCAATCGCCGCGCGCGTAGAACCCACGCAAGTCAAGTGTGGCGCACCCTCGGCGCCGGCGTGCTTGATCACCGACCGCAGAGTCTCGTAGGTCCCGTCCTGTGTCGACCCGCCCGCACCGTAGGTGACCGAAAAGAAGTTGGGGCACACGGCTGCAAGCTGCTCAATCACAGCCGGCAGCTTGGCCACGCCCTCTGGCGTGCGCGGCGGAAACAGCTCGAAGGAAAAACTTTGCTTAGAAGTTTCCATGTCATTGCTTTCTGAATCTGTGTTTGCCTACAAATTGATACTCACATCTTATGTTTCAATAGTGGAGTAAGTTCAAAGATCATGCAGTTCAATTCTCATAGATTTGATGTCAACTGCTTCTTCTTCGCCAAGAAGTATCACGTCAAGAAGTTCCATATTTTCAAAAAGTTCTTCTGGATCACGAACCGCAATCATGCACGCCCCTTCGGGGCAAAAGAAAGCGTATAGAACCGCAGCGTTAAACTTACCGTCGAATTCACTAATCGAGTTCAATTCACGCCAGCGTTTCTCACTAAATAATCTGAAAAAATCTTTCAATTCGTCGGTGACTTCTTTGGCAATTTGACTTGCGAACTCAGTGTATTGGTGTCCATTTAAATCGGATTGATTACAAACCGGACAAGGGGAAGTTATTCGACGAATCGCGTCACTCGTGGCCTTCCCAGCAGGATAGAGTCGCACATGAAAGACACGATTTAGAAATTCCTTCAATCCCATATTGCTTCCAATATCACCGAAATCTAGTGAAAACAGTGAACCGAAGATCCAAATCAACTGCTCACTGTCCCCGGAATCAGATAAGCACCGGGAATCCCTGCGTCCAGTGTGGCCAACACGGCATCATGGGCATGCGCCAATTGCACTAGATGCCCGTCGGTGGTCTGCTTTGAATTCCTAACCCAGGCAGGAAGGTGGAGAACATCCATTCCATCCGGAATGAAAGAAAGTTGCAGATCGCCGATCGTCCTCAATTGATTCAGCATCGATAGAGCTTGTTGGAGCGTAAATCCGTAAACTCCCGTCTGCGCTGCAATGCGTACAAACCCCAGTTCAGTAATCGAACAAGTCAAATACTGAGATTTCGGAGCAGAAGCGGCCCATGCCGAAACCCGCCGATGACCTATATGTTGATTGACTCCCAGAGCCAACAGAACATTCACATCAAGCAGATATTTCATGGGAAATCCGCAAGCATCTCTTTGACCATTTCACTGGTCAGTATTGGCGCATCCGGTCCGGCATCGAGTACGGGCCAACCAGTCACCGGATCCTTCACGATGCGCGCTTCATACATCGGCTTCCTGTCTTGCTTGAGCAAAATGCCGTCCCGTTCGAGGGAAATGTTGAGCCGATCGCCTGAACGAATGTCCAGCTTGCGGCGAAGCGCTCCCGGCAACACGATTTGCCCCTTGGTGGAGACACGAGTCTGCATAGTAAGACAATCTTACCCTTGTTTGAATTGCACTGCAAGAGGCCTGTCTTGGGTGCCCCAGGTCCGGATCTTCGGACCTGGGGCACCATGAACTTCTTGGCGCGCAAGCGCCGTCCGCCGCACCGCAGGTGCTTAGTACCTGTAGTTCTCCGCCTTGTAAGGCCCTTCCACCGGCACGCCCAGATAATCGGCCTGCCGCGCAGTCAGCGTCGTCAGCTTCACGCCGATCTTTTCCAGATGCAGCCGCGCCACTTCTTCGTCCAGCTTCTTCGGTAGCACGTAAACACCCACTTTATAAGTGTCCTTGTGCGCCCACAGATCAAGCTGCGCCAGTGTCTGATTGGCGAAGCTATTCGACATCACAAAGCTCGGATGGCCCGTCGCGCAGCCCAGATTCACGAGGCGGCCTTCGGCCAGAATGAAGATTCCATGCCCGTCGGGGAAGGTATAGAAATCCACCTGCGGCTTGATGTTCAGCTTGGTCACGCCCGGCTCGGAGTTCAGCCGGTCCATTTGGATTTCATTGTCAAAGTGCCCAATGTTGCAGACAATCGCCTGGTCTTTCATCTTCTTCATGTGGTCCAGCGTGATGATGTCTACGTTGCCGGTGGTGGTCACGTAGATGTCGCCGCGGCCCAGCGTATCCTCGACGGTCGTCACCTCGAAGCCCTCCATCGCCGCCTGCAGCGCATTGATCGGGTCGATCTCGGTGACAATCACCCGCGCGCCCATGCCACGCAGCGAGTGCGCGCAGCCCTTGCCCACGTCGCCATAGCCGCAGATCACGCCCACCTTGCCGGCCACCATCACATCGGTCGCGCGCTTGATGCCGTCGGCCAGCGACTCGCGGCAGCCGTACAGGTTGTCGAACTTGCTCTTGGTCACCGAGTCATTCACGTTGATCGCCGGCACCAGCAGCTTGCCCTGCTCCATCATCTTGTAAAGCCGGTGCACTCCCGTCGTCGTCTCTTCGCTCACCCCGCGCCATGCCGCCACCACCTTGTGCCAGTGCTTGGGATCGTCGGCATACACCCGCTTCAGCAGATCCTTGATCACCTGCTCTTCATGACTCTCGGCGGGTCCATGCACCCACATGTCGCCGTTCTCCAGCTCGTAACCCTTGTGAATCAGCAGCGTCACGTCGCCGCCGTCATCCACCACCAGCTCTGGCCCCTTGCCGCCCTTGTGCGTGAGCGCCGCCAGCGTGCAATCCCAGTAATCCTCCAGCGACTCGCCCTTCCAGGCAAAGACCGGCACGCCCGTCGCCGCAATCGCAGCCGCTGCATGGTCCTGCGTCGAGAAGATATTGCAGCTAGCCCAGCGCACCTCCGCGCCCAGGCTGGTCAGCGTCTCAATCAGCACAGCCGTCTGAATCGTCATATGCAGCGAGCCGGTGATGCGCACCCCAGCCAGCGGCTTGCCCGCCGCGTACTTGTTGCGGATCGACATCAGCCCGGGCATCTCCTGCTCGGCGATGGTGATCTCTTTGCGGCCCCACTCGGCCAGCGACAGATCGGCGACCTTGTACGCCGCGTTGATTTCCAATGTTGAAGCTGCCATGCAATTTCTCCTTTGTGAACTTCTTGGCAAATTGATCTGTTGAAGAGTACGGGCTTTAGCACGTACATAACTCCAACAAAAAACACCGGGCTTCAGCCCCTGAGGGAACTCTCAGCCCGTCTCAAAATCTTGTCCAAATTGACCATCACATCGTCACATCGTGATATATTGATATGTATCAGAGTTCCGCTATGCCGTCAATCATAAAAATTCTTCGCGTCCTCGCCGACCCCAATCGCCTCCGCATTCTGCTCCTGCTCGCGGCTGAGGAGCTCTCCGTCGCCGAGCTGCAAGAGATTCTGGCCATGGGCCAGAGCACCATCTCCACCCACCTCTCCCAGCTCAAGCAAGCCGGCCTGGTCGAGGATCGCCGCACTGGTAAAAGCAGCCTCTATAGGCTAATCGCCGTGGATGGCCTGCTCGCCGGGCTTCTCGCCGAAGCTCGTCAGCAGATTCCCGAAGCGGAACCCGACCAGCTCGCCATGCGCCGCGTCGTCAAAAAGCGCCAGGACACAATGCGCGCCTTCTTTGACTCCGTCGCTGGACGCCTCGGCAAAGACTACGTCCCCGGACGCTCTTGGAAGAGCATGGCCGAAGCTCTCCTTCGCCTGATGCCTCGCATGGTCATCGCCGACCTCGGCGCCGGCGAAGGAACGTTTTCGCTCCTCCTGGCCGAGCGCGCCACCAAAGTGATCGCCGTCGATTCCTCCGCCAAGATGATTGAGGTAAGCCGCGAGCAGGCCCTCCGCCACGGTGTTAAAAACGTCGACTTCCGCCTTGGCGACATGGAGTCACTGCCTATCGAAGACCGCGCCGTCGATCTGGTCTTCTTCTCCCAATCTCTCCATCACGCCCTGCACCCTCAGCGCGCGCTGCAAGAGGCCTTTCGCATTCTCGCACCCGCTGGCCGCATCGTCATCCTCGATCTGCTCAAGCACCGCTTCGAAGAGGCCCGCGAGATCTACGCCGACGAGTGGCTCGGCTTCAGCGAGTCGGAGTTGGAAACTATGCTGCATCACGTCGGCTTCACTCAGCTGCAAACCTCGGTCGTCCACAAAGAGCCTGAAACCCCGCACTTCCAAACCCTTCTGGCCGTGGGCAGCAAAACCGGCAAAAGTGAATCCTAGCTGCATGATCCCTCCCCGATTCGCACAATGTTAACAAAGGACTTAGCCCCGAAACTTCGATTTTGGTATACTGGTTGCAGATACATTGCCGGTCAACCTAGCCGGTTTAAGCGCCTTCATCGTCTTTAATGATCTTCCATTCCCACATCCCCAACCCGATTGAAAGATTGCGACAGGAGAGGTGTCTATGGAACACAAAACAATACAAATTGCCAGAGAGTATTTGCTGATCAGCGATTTCGATCAGACATTGAGCTTCAATGATTCGGGAATTGTCCTCAGCGATCTGCTCGGGCTGCGCGGTTTCGAGGAGCGCATTGCCGGGCTCTCCCGCATTCACATGGTGCAGCAGGGCGGCGAACTGGCCTACCTGTTGCTGCACGACCCCGAATTCCGCCGTGTGCGCCGCGAGCATCTTGTCGACGTCGGCAAGCGGATTCGCTTGAAGCAGAACATCCGCCTGCTCTTGCAGATGATTGAGAACCTGGACGGCAACCATTTCTCCTTCTATGTGGTCTCTGCCGCGCCGGAAGAGGTCATTCAATCCGCGCTCGAGGGCATCGTGCCCGCTGACCGCATCTTTGGCACGCGCTTTCATTACGCTGCCAGCGGTGAGATTGAATCCATTGTGAGAGTTCCCGCAGGCTACGGAAAGGTCGTGGTCGTCGAGGAGTTGCGCAGCCACGCCGGGGTCGGACATGACCGCATCGTCTATGTGGGAGACGGCAGCTCCGATGTGCATGTCATGCTGCACGTCAATCGCCTCTCCGGACTCACCATCGCCGTCTCGGAGAATCCCTACATCACGCCCATCGCGGAGCGCACCATCCTCAGCGACGATGCCCTCAGCGTGCTCATCCCCATCCTGGAAGAGATCAACGGCTGGGACTCGATCCGCATTCGCGCTCTCTTTGAAGCGCATGGCCTCATGCTGCAAGAGTGGGACAAGGTGCGCACCGACTCCCTCATCATCAGCAGCGCCCGGCCGCGCTCTGAAATGGCGGTGGCCTAATGAGGCTGGAGTGGATTGGCTGGGTCGCGACCGCTGCCTTCGCCAGTTCGTACCTCTTCAAGCGGCCGAATGCGCTGCGCCGCGTGCAGGCGGCCGCGGCCACGCTGTGGATCATCTATGGCGCGATTATCCACGCCTATCCTGTGGTCGTCGCCAATGTGGTCGTGGCCGCCATGGCCATCTTCTCCTCGACTCTGGCCCGGCGCAAAACAGCCGCCTGATCGCCACCAAATCGAACAAAATGCTGGGTGCCCCAGGTCCGGATTTTTGGACCTGGGAGTCCACGAACCTCAACCAGCCTTGTTCATTGGGAGCGACCGGAGCGCAGGGAGTCGGAGGACCTGTGTTTATACAATCAACCTGCGGCGGAGTAGACCTGCAATTCCAGCCACGCCGCTCGCCAATAGTAATAGACTGGCGGGCTCGGGTGTGACGTCTACGGTAAAGCTCTCAGAACCCAGTAGGTTCGAAGCATTACCATCGCTGCCGCCCAAGACCTCCATCCATCCCACGTAAATCCCCGGCGCGGTCCCGAGGGGCACGGTTACATCGAACATTTCACCGTCAAATGTATCTCCGGCCACGCCGGCGGGTGTCAGGTAAAAGGGAAAATTGTTATAAAACGGGTTGGTATCGGCCGTCAACGGAACATCCAGCGACGTGTTTTGAGCGCTGTTTAACCACACCGTCGTGGTTGGATCAAGGTTAGTGACGGTCGCATCGAACGCGAGTGTCTCTCCGGCAACCGCGTATTGAAACGACGAGTCAATGGTAAACGAAAATGAGTCGGCCTTGGCTGCCGTTCCGGCCAGCAAGAAACCCACCATCGTGAGCATTAGTGCGCGCAAACTTCTCATGTTTTTCATTTTTCTCTCCAGAATTCCTTGTTTTCGAGGTTGAGGTTCTTTTTGATTCGCATGAATCGATTGCGAAACAAAAACTCTGTCATCCTAACCGGAGCGCAGCGCAGTCGAAGCCCTGCTGTTGCTTTTCATTTGTTTTCGCAATGCCATCTGCCGATCAACATGTGGCTACGGCAATACCGCTCGGATGGTGGCTGAGAAAGTGCCGCCCGTATAACTTCCGGCGTATTTCTCCGCAACCGCCGCGCCGTTGCTGCCCGCGCTCGACGGGAAGTTAAGCGTGACCGTTGCTGTACCTCCAGCGGCGATGGTTCCCAGATTCGCGGGCAATGGCGATCCCGTCGTGGAGCCTAGCGAAGCCGTGGTCAGTTGCACGTTGTCGGCAGCTCCCATGCCCGTATTCTTGACTGTGATGGCCGCCGTATATCCAGCGCTAGCCGACCCCGATAGAGTAGCTGTGGTCGTAAGTGTCACAGTGGGCGCCGCGACCAACGAGAGCGTTCCATTAACAAATGCGAATGTGTAGTTACCCGCCGACAGCGTGCCTTGCGAGACTGTGATGGGATAGAGCCCCGCCGGACTGGAGGCTGTTGCCGCCGTGGAAAAAGCCGGCGCTCCGTTCAGTACAGCCGCAGTATCTCCATTCACAAACCCGCTGTAGCTAGCGGTAAAGGCCGGATTCGCCATGCCAGCTACCTGGCTGATGTTGTTGGCCGTCACCGTCAGTACAGGAATGATGCTGTAAGCGGCGGATGCCACGGCGCTGGTGGTGTAGCCCGTGGCCGTCGCAATCGCCGAGATCGTTTCTGACGTCGATACGGTGATTGGACCGCTGTAGACCGTCGAACTGGCCGTCGGCGTTCCATTGATTGCATAGTAGATGGTTGCGCCGGGGGTGGTGTCAGAGATGCTCACCGTCTGTGCAGCGGTGTAACTTCCGCCGGAAAGACTGAAGGTCGGCGCCGCTGCCGGAACCAAAACCACAATCTGCTCGTTCATACTTCCGGAACTTGGGGCATACGTCGCATCGCCCGAGTAGTTTGTGATGATCGTGTGTGTTCCCACTCCCAAAACCGAGGTCGTAAAGCTGGCGTGGCCTGTGCCATCGAGTTCGATTAACGCTAGTTGCGTTGCGCCATCGAAGAAGGATACGGTTCCCTTGGGTATTCCCGAGCCGCTGGCAGGGGCAACGCCGATGGTGAAGGTTACGCTTGCGCCGGACGTCTGCGGATTCGCGTTGGAGGTCACTACCGTTGCGGTAGCAACCGTTGGGCTTGCCGACCAAACGAATATTCCCCCGTTCGTTCCTACGTATACATCGTGTCCATCGGGGGAAACCGCAATCTCGTTTACTGCCAGAAAAGGCAGGCCACTGTTGATGGAGTTCCAACTGCTTGCTTGGTTATTCGTTCGGTAAACTCCGTTTCCGGTTGCCGCATACAAGTACCCCGATGATGGATCGTACACCAGTTTCCGAATATCCGTACTGCCCAAACCGGTGTTGAACACGCCCGGAATCCGGGTGAGCGAAGCGATGTTAGAACCGCTATAGCTGACCTGGTACTTGTAAATCCCAACCGAACCTTCACTTACAATAGATCCGCTCGAGTAGAGAATTGTTGGATCTGTTTGATCGAGGGCGATAGCCGTTAGATTGCCCTGTCCCGACATCGACGAATTCCAGGTGACCCCCGAATCCACTGAGTAGGAAATATACGCATTACCCACCGAAGCTCCCGTATACTGGCTGTCGGTTGTGAAGACCACATTCGGCAGCGTGGGGTGGTAAGCGTATTGACCGGGGTACATATACGTGTTGTCCGGTACAGACCAGGTGTCCCCAGCATCCGAGGAGTACAAGTATCCTCCTGACGAGTCAGCAGTCGACGCGTTCACCAAGTTCGGATTGTGCGGATTAAAAGCAATATCTAGAACAGCATAGTTCGACAAGACCTGATGAAATGTAGCGCCACCGTCGGTAGTCTTCCAGGCAATATCGCCCGGAGCTCCGGCGGGGTATGTTGATGTTAGAACCAGGGAATCATCTTGCGGATCGCAAGCTACCGAATTCATAAGTTGGTTGCTAAAGACAGATCCGACAAACGACCAGGTTCCGCCCGCATCCATGCTCTTCATCAATGGAGTAGCGTATTCAGCCGCGTAAATCGTCGAAGGGTTGCTCCTACAGACCTCCAACCCAACGACATTCGCGGCGGAGATTCCACTGTTCGACTGCGCCCAGGAAGCGCCACCATCAATTGACCTGTAAAAGCCAGAGGCCGAAGACCCGGCGAAGATATCCGAGCCACCACTGAGAGCGACTGCGACAAGCCCCGGCGAGGGTCCGCCAGGAGCGAAGACTTTCGCCCATGTGTTGCCGCCCGTCGTGGTCTTGTACAAGCCAAGAGATGTGACGGCATACACAGTATTCGGGTCACTAGGCGAGATTGCCAACTGACCGGCATCTGAAGCTACCCCGTCAGGGCGACCCGCATTGGTCCATGTCTGGCCACCATCGGTGCTGGCGAGGACAGTTCCGTTGCCAAACCAGTATTCATCGTTGTTCATATATAGGACATTCGGATTCGACTGAGCTACTACCAGACTGCCGGAAGACCATATCGCTGAGTCTTCGGTGGCAATCCAATCCGCGCCGCCGTTAGTGGTCTTGAAGAGTTGCCCCCGCCAGGGCATTGCATAAGCAATGCTCGCATTGGTTGGATCTACCGCGACCTCCGAAATGGTAGCCGGACTGGGGCAGCCATAGTCACATCTGCCAAAAAGGCCATTTGAACACTGCGCCCAAGTGGCTCCGCCATCCGTAGAGCACTGCACATATGAGTCATTTGTCGCTGCATAGAGCGTATTCGGATTGCTCGGTGCAATGGCGATCCCGACTATAGAAGTGGTCGAGGGCACATTCATTGCCTCTTGCACCCAGTTGACTCCGCCATTCGTGGTCTTGAAAAGCCCAAGATCGGTCCCCACGAAAAGTACGCCGGGGGTGACGGGATCAGCCGCAATTGCGGCCGAAGCGGTGGCGGGAAGGTCGCCGGAAGCAGGAGCCCAGGAATTCCCGCCATCGAACGACTTGAATATTCCACCGTTTGTGGTGGTATAAAGAATGTTTCCCGCGTCAACAACTATCCCACTCCCACTGATACCACCTCCCGAAATGCTTTTGAGCAGTTTCCAGCTATATTCGGATTGTGCTCGCAGTGCTCCGGCCGCGAATAGCAAGAGGAGGATGGTCAGAAACTTATTGAGGCGATGAAACAGTTTGGAAAACCGGGTCGAGCCTGTCACATAAGGGCCGGCTTGAGCTTTGCGGGTTTCGGCGTTCGCCGCTTGACGAGCCGATAACGACGTTACAGCGATGAGTCCTGCCAGAAGCAGAACCCGTGGACACAAAACTTGTACGCTTGTGAACATGACTTGACACCTCATTGGCCGAGGCAGTCTGGCTTGGAATGGTTGCGCAAGCGGGGGCTGCTCGGCTACTTTCCTGGTTCGATTTGGGTGAGATTTCCAGAGGAGGTCGCGGAGGGCGTATTAGCGCGATCTATCTTTTCTGAAAGTCAAGCAGATCATAAGCTCACATGACTTATCCATTAATGTGACAGCTGTCACAATTCTTTGCGAAAAGTCAATACAAAGTTAATAACTCATTCCATAGAGAACGTGGCGTATCCGCGCACCCATAAACGCGAGAGCGTTTTCAACTCAAGTGTAAACACAACTCCGTGCCCCATCCTCTGTGCGTTCTTATTGACCCGGCCTTTAACCTTTGCATCAATTCAAGGCTGTCATCCTGAGCGAACGGGCCCTAAATGTACTTCAATTTGGGGGTTGTAAGTCGAAGGATCTGCGGCTGCATTATTCAATTCCGTTCCAATACTTAAGGTCCGGATCACTAGCACAAAGGATGGGAGACGAACCTGAACGAACTTTTCTTCTGATGACTGACCACTGACGCGCGTCCACGAACTACCAGGCACGCAAGCGCCAGCTAGCCTCACCGCAGGTGCTTGCGTATTATTTCCAGCAACCTGCTACCCTGAAACTGCCTTTCTGAAATCGAACCGGCCCGTCCCAAAAGACTGGTTGGAGCCATTGCTGTCCGGCTACAAGTCGAACAGATTCAACTGGTTGCAAATATCACCTAAGTCGTTATAGCAGTCCATCTCCTGAAGTGCCTGTAAAATGGGTGTTTTCTCGAATTGAGTTAGGCTGAGAATCTGTAGGGTTTGGTAAAGGCTGGCCTCCAGGTTGAGCCGCTTGCGGACGATGGCGACCAGAACATACACGCTCACGGCGATCCAGATTTGGGTTTTGACGGCGTTTTCGCTGGTGCCGTAGAACGCCTTGATGCGCAGATGCTGCTTGATCCACTTGAAAAATAGCTCGACTTGCCAGCGCTGCTTGTAAATCTGCGCGATGGTCAGCGCGGGCAGCGTGAAATTGTTGGTCAGAAACACCAGCCGCTTGCCGGTGACGGCATCGAAGTAACTCACCCGGCGCAGTGGTTCTGGATACGCCGAGGCCGATCCGATGGTTTTAAGAACGACGGTCTGATCCGAGCGTACGCCTGTGCTTTTGTCCATCGGATGCGAGTAGCGGCGCTGAAGCAGCACGTTTTCCTTGGTGCGCACCACGAAGAATGCCAACTCAAGCGTGAACGCATGAAGCCGCTCGAAATCGATGTAGCCGCGATCCATCACATAGAAAGCCCCCGCCTCGATCAGTAACTCGTCAAGGATGTTGACGTCATGCACCTTGCCGCCGGTGATGCGAATGAAGGTGGGGATGTTGCCGCGCAGATCGAGGAGCGTGTGCATCTTCACAGCGCCTTTGTGCTTGCGGAAGTTGGCCCATGGGAAGACCGCGAGGCACAGATCGATGGTGGTCGAATCCAGAGCATACAGAGCCTGAACGAGCTCCACGCCGAGAGGATCGTCTGCATACAGCGGGCGAGCAATGGCGATCAGCACCAGGGCGAAGTCGGCAAAGATGCGCCAATCGTGCGTTTCGTTGGCATCGGCCAGCGTGGAGCGCGTGCCCCGCCCTCGAAAGCCCATGTGGTAGAGCTTGCCGCGCATGGCTCCCAGACAGGCTTCGATGTCGCGCAAACTCTCGCGGTAAGTCAACTGAGCAAAGGCCATGGCCAGATACTGGTCGCGGCAGGAGAAGCCCCGGTGGTGCGCATCTCCGCGATAACGCTCGACGCACTTCTGGAACTCGTAGGAGGGCAGGTAATCGATGAGTTGGGAGAAGACGGTCTGTCCGGCATTCATCCCTTATAGTGGGCAATCGTTGCTGCCTGCGGCCACTCAAGGCCGAGACACGATACTTCTGACCAAATTTCAAATCGAAAAATGAGAGTTATCGGCTATCGCTTCTAATGTGTGACGGTGACAGCGAATGATTCGATTTTAGCCGGACACTAGTGATGACGGAATATATTCGATTCATTCGGCGCGAGTTCGATAATCCAGCAGGCATTTGGGAGCATCCCTTCCGTTACGATATTAGTTCAGTCGCGCGGTCAATTTTGATAATTTTATGGACGTTCGGTGGAACCGCTGAACTTGAAAGTCTGAAATCTGCTGTGAATCGCCTGTCCATTACACGTGATGAAGGAGAGTTTGCACTTCAGTTTGAGGACGGACTCCGCCAGCTAGATGGTAACTTTATTTCCACCGATCGATACACTGGGAGGGCAAAAAAGGGCGAATACTTCCTCGTTGCGCAGTTTAGCAACGCCTCGGTAGAAGAGTTTATTGACAAATTCCTGAGATCCGATGCCTCTTGGATTGAGCGGCTAATCAAGTCGGTCGTATGCTTTCGCCAGGTCCGCGAACTTGTTACGCAAACCTTAGGCAGGCTAAGGTTGCACAAACAGCTTGCGTCGTACTGGATGTCGCTCCGAGATACATCCGCATCTACAGAAAATGTCCCCGGCGGATCTCTGATAAACCTCCAGCTCTCTGCTGGGTGGATGCGTCGAGTTTGGGATCTGGGTGACGCTGATTGGTCTCGCCAAACTCACGTGCGTCTTCAGATTGAGTCGGAGGTAAATCTGCAAGACGCTCTCTTCGCAAAATTGCAGGAAAGGGTATTAACTCCTGACGGATGGCTCAGCATCGTCCGCGGAATTCAGAACAATGACACCCATGCTTACGGCGTCAAGATTTTGCATGAATGGATCATGAAAAAGAGCGGCTGGCCCAACGTAATCAAGGCGACCTGCCATTCCGCATTTTGCCGTGCCGTCTCACTACTCCTCAATGATGAGGATGATATTTGGGCTTGTTCTATAGGATCGCTTCAAATCCTTGCGAAAATTATATCAACCAACGGAGTTCCATTGACCGATCATGAGAAAGCAGGCTTTCTCGCGGGAGGCAAGCTTGCTGCTGGAATAATTATTGAGAAGCGGATAACTCAGATGATGTTCGCAGTGAGGCCAGTGAGCTTGCGACCCTCGCAGAAATCTGTGGCATTGAATTCGACGATGAAGTTTCAGACCTCGAGGCATGTGCAGACGATCTCCCGGAACAGCCAGATTACGACGATTCATTCGACCCCGAATCGGAGCACCTCTCGAAACCGGCATATGAAAGGGTATTCGACGTATACTCCCTTGTTGCTGGGCTGCTCGATAGATGAATGGAAGAAGATCTGACTATCAGCGGGTCTCGATTTTGAAACCGTAGAAAGTTCGAATCCTTCGGCGGGTGGTTTCGGTCTCGATGATGTTTCCAAACCAAAATGAGGGTGTTCCAGCCCTCGCTGTTATGAGCCGGGGACGGAAGCTTCCGATCTTCTACGAGGCCAGATTCCTAACGATAAGTCGCCATCGCGAATGGAATCTCATGATAGGCTCTCGACTGCTCGCCGACGGCCTTATCAGCTCTGGTTTGTCCATTTTTCTGTGTTTCATGCAATGAGCGAATGCTGGATGTATTGAATCTCGTCCAGCAAATCCGGGATATTGTTGCGCATATTATCGACGAGATCATTCACCAGCCAAGTGCGCATCTGATCTGCGGGATAGGCCGGAGCAGATCGATCGGTGGAGGGGCAAAGAGGATCGGTCAGCGGTCATGATCTTGCGGCGCGACGATCACCGGCATACGGTTGTGGATTGGCTCCATCAGCGGGTCGCCACAGTGGTTACTGACTATAGTATCTCCGCATTTCATGCCTAGCCAGTAGACATCAAAAGAGAATAATATCCAGCTTAAGGAAAGCATTGAGCGTAGACGACGGCGAAGGTTACTGCTTCGGCTTCTTCTCTAAACGTGCGTCAATGGACGCGCTGCGGTTTTTGCGGCTTTGCTGGACGACCACGGCGCTGCCTTCATTTTCAGCTCGTCAGTGCAGGCCAAGAATGCGGCCATATCGGATGCTGCCCACATTGTCCAGATGCGTTTTCTGCGGAGGAGGAAGCCGCTGTGTGCCTGATTTCGGGCTTGATCCAGGAAGGCAACTTGGCTGGCACAGAAACCACGAAGTGTTTCGCGCCGTGTCCAGAGGTGCACGCACTCCAATGCGGACTGAGGAGACCGGGTGTCCGGCATGAACGGTTTCGACAGAGTGCAGGGCAACGTCCTCAATCCGATGTTGCGCATGGCGGCTTTGGCCGGCGTGGAGGCCGTGGTAAGGTCGCATATTCATCGTGGCGACAATCTCGACGCCCGGGACGGGGCGGGAATGCCCCCACTCATGCTGGCGGCCTCGAAAAACCGGTCTTCCATTTGCGCACTTCTCCTCGATGCCGGGGCAGACCCTGGGCTTTGCGATCCTTCCGGTCGTGCCGCCTTGTCCATCGCTCATGAGGCGGGAGCGATAGATGCTGTCGAGGTATTGTTGGCGGCCCTGGCTCAGATCGAACCTTCCTCTGAACACATCCCAGTTAACGCAGTAGAAACACCGGATTGGAGGGAAATCGTATCCCTGGACGACGATTGGGAGGCTGGTGGCTTGGGGGATTGGGAGGTTGAGGAGGCAAAAGCGCCTCCCGAAGGGGATCTGTCCATTATCGAGGAGGCCGCAGCCCTCTACAGGTCCATCTCGCTCCACATTCCGATCGACAACGATGAGGACTGACCGATTTTGATGCGATGCTGCCCGAGGAGGCGACCAATGAAACGTTGGAGGCTGGACTTGGCCAGGCGCAGCCCCGGAAAGTCCCGAACACCGCGCCGCGTGAAGGCGACTGAAACGATTTCTAGTACATCCTGTTTCTTTTAGCCGGTCTATAAGACAACCAACCTCGCGGCGAAGATCTACACGGTGACCATTGCATATCCAATCTCCGGCGACTTGGTTCACGACCAGCTTTGAGTCTCCGATGATGATGAGATTGCCTGGCGTTTTCTCGGAAATCATCGCTTCAAGAAGACGGATCAACGCTCTGTACTCAGCAACGTTGTTGGTATTCCCCGGTCCACTCTCAATGTACTCGTGGTGCTCGATCCCATCGATCACCCATCCGAGGCCCATGTGGCCGCCCGGGTTCCATGGTTCGCAAGCGCCATCAAAAGATGCATTCACAGTCCTCATCTCATTCAAGGTTGTTGTCCTTTCACGCTGCGATTCGAATTTACTGGTCTCGTTTAGCAAATTCAAAATCTGACTTGTTTCATCCAAATCGAAATTAATCGCCATAGAGCCTGCATTATATTCATCGGATTCAATACCGAAAGTTTTACGAGTTTTTTGAGAAAATATTTCGTAATTAATCTCATGGCCGACATAGTAATGCAGTTCACATTTGGCAAGGATCATCTCAGACTACAAATTCGACTCGACTTGTGAACATGGTCAATAGCACCGCGTTCTTGACAAGTCTTCCGCCTGCCTTCACTAATTTACTCGATAGGCCAGTTAGAGACCAGTCTTCAAACTCGTTCGGCCGTCGGGTGGCCAAGATAGATAGTCAAAATGAAAATGGCCAAGTTAAGTTGATTTGCTCTCTTCTGGGCCACAGACAGATAGGAGGCCAATAGATGTATACGCAAAATAGCTATACCGAATTGTTAGTCGCGAGAGTCTATCTGAGGGTTAGTACTCTGGCCCAGGAACTCGCGCGTCAAGAATCCATCGTGCAAAGCGCCAAAGATGCCGGCTATAACATTGCCGGAGTTTACAGAGAAAAAGCGTCTGGAGCTCGCGCTGACCGGCCAGAGCTATTAAGAATGATTTCAGATTCGCAGCTTGGTGAGGTTGTTTTGGCAGAAAGAATCGACAGGTTGAGCCGTTTGCCACTTGTTGAGGCCGAAGAATTGGTCGCATCTATCAGAAGCATGGGCGCAAGGCTGGCAATACCGGGGCTCGTAGATCTATCCGAGCTTGCCGCTGGCTCGGACGGAATCGCGAAAATTGTTCTGGAGTCTGTACAGGAACTTCTCCTCAAACTTGCACTACAGATGGCTCGCGAAGATTATGAGACACGTCGAGTACGGCAGCATCAGGGAATTCAACTTGCAAAGGCCGCTGGGAAATACGCTGGGCGCGCGCCGGATACCGCAACGCACGATCGAATTATCAATCTGCGCAGCGCCGGACAATCGATCAAAAGGACCGCGCAAATGTCTGGATGCTCCATCAGCCAAACAAAGCGGATTTGGGCAATCCATCTCCAAAAGACAGAAGCTGAGAAATAGAGGGATTATTCCCTCTATCCATTACCGGAAACAGTCTAACCTGCTGCAGTGCTTCATCATCTGGCCATTTTCAGCAACCGCTCACTTGGCCCGACGAAGATTTTTTTGCACACTGCCATTCCAATGGCATATTTTCAAGCCGGTGCAGAAATCTTTTCGTTCAAACCGCAGCGATCTTACCCACAGCCGCCTGACATTGGGCGGCATTTTCATTTCAGGAGCTACTTATGAAACATCGCTTTTTTCAAAGATTCAGCAAAAGTTCTTCGACTCTTTTCGCGACCAGTTCACCTACCCTTCATTCTCGGATGACCATGCAAGATTTAGGCCTTCTGCGCGCCGCCGTGCTCCGCGGTTAGAAAATTTTCCCCGTTCTGAGTCCCATAAGGCACGCTATCGATGCTTCCGCGATGTTCGGTCAGGCTTCAAATAACCTTGAGAAAATTGAAGAATAGGCTAATCTATATCGTGGTTGTAACTGGGCTCTCGCCACCGGCGAAGGATCAGGCGTGCTCGCCATTAAGATGGATGGCGAGATTGGAGCAAAATCTTTCAGATGGTTGGTTTTCGAGAATGAAGAAGAGCCATTGCACAATTCGCCGACGCTGACCTCCCAAACCGAAATTGGTGCGAACAACAAGGTCTGCGTATATTACCGTTGGCCGACCGCAGTGGCAGGACGTCTATTGCGCGGCATAGTCGCTCCCGGAATGAGGATTCGCGGCGAGGGTGACTCAGTTCTGATCCCCCCTTCAATCCGTCGAGAGGGCACTCGCTATGTGTTTCTTCAGCCTCAGAAAGAGGTTGCCACCTTGCCTGATTGGCTGCTCGAATTAATGTGTTGCGAACCATGAGTTAAAAAATGGTAGTTTTTCAGTTTAGAGAGCTTTATTATCAATACATTTTCTTAAGGATCAATACTGATGGCCAAATGCGCTTTGAATCATTATGCCTATGGCCATACGGTAAATTGAGTAAAAATCCTTGGCAGGGAAAACGTACCCTATGCTATAACGACTGTATACCTCATGGTAACCACAAAAGACTTACGATTGTCTTAGGCGGATTGTAATCTGCGGGCATTTGTTCGCGTTCTGGTGAGATAGACAAGGGAACAGACAAACTGGCTGCTACAAACGGATCGGCAAGAATGGCGATTACCAGTCACATATGGATGAGCTGCAGCGGCGCTCAGACGCGATAGATTTCGCAGGTGAAGTGATTGGTTTTCGGCGAGTATTTAACCGGAATTTAGAACAATTTGAGAGAATAAACGGAGCGGAGAATGAAAGCGAAAGGTCTGCTTGCTGGAATAGGCGTTGTGTTGTTGGTTGTTGGGTTTGCTCGGCAGGCGGTTGCGCAGGCCGCTCCAGGCGTCTTTGCGAATGCCAATCACCCCGCCGGTCCGCCCGATCCAGAAAAGCTCGATCAGATTTGGCAGGTCGATCCGATCACCGGATCGGTCAGCATCACGATTCCCTTCACGACGATGCCCGCAGGCGGACGCGGCCCCAAGATTCCTTTCTCGCTGCACTACAACTCCGCCTCGACGGTGACCTTGCAAAGTGACTTTGATTCCGTTATCCCAATTGGGCAGGCCGGGGAACTCGGCGGTATCCAAGGTACGAATACCATACAGTTTTTTGGCTGGAGCACTGGACAAATACCTCCTCTTAACTTGCAGCCTCCGCAGTCGCCGCAAGGTCCGTGGGCCACTTCGGGGCCGTTCTTCTATTCTCATACGAGCGTCATTCCAGAGGAGCCGTATAAGTATTATCTTAATGGCATTGAAATGGAAACCCCCGAATATCAGGGTTGCATGGTTAATGGACCGTACATTTATACCGACGCGAGCGGCGCGGCGCACGACATGAACCTGGAAACAACCAATACTGGTTCAGCTGTCGGCATGATGCCGCAATGCAGTGATGCATACAGCGCGAGCCTAACTTATGGAAAAAACTACTTCACGACAGATGGTTCCGCTCTGTCGACTTCGAGTTATCTGGAAAGCGTAGTGCAACCGGATGGCACGACAGTCTTCTCCACAGGTACACTCGAAGATTCAAACGGCAACCTAGCAACACTTGGACCGAATGCAAGCAACGCCCTGGCAGCAACCGACAGCCTTGGGCGCACAGCGTTTACCACCACCATTCCTGTCGACTATATGGGACAAATTCCGGTGGGAAACTACAACGTCACGACAACCGGAGCAAGCGGAAACAGTGAATCGTACTCCGTGGTGTTTTCGCAAATTTCTATCGGATCCTTCACGATGCCTCATCCCGTGAGTGGATCTGTTGGATCTCCTTCTTCGGAAATGACAGGCAACAACACATCTCTTGCGGTTGAACAGACAACTACAGGGGACTTGAACACCAAACTGCCTGTGGTCTCTTCGATTACTCTGCCGGACTCGACCCAGTATCTCTTTACTTATGACCCAACATACGGACCATTTCCAAGATTGAATTTCCAACCGGCGGCTATGTGCGGTTTGTTTGGGGGATTCGAGGCGACGGCGGCGGCAAGGTACCTTTCTTGAAGCTGTCGACCCTTGTGGCCACGGAAGCATGCACATCCACGGGCTCTGGAGCCGAGAACTGCTGGCAATACAACTATCAGGACTATTCGTACCCGACCGGACTCACCTCGAAGGTGACAGCTCCCGATGGAAGTTATACCATGTACACCGGCGGAACCGCGTTCTCCTATTCCGTCGCTCCGATCTCCAATGGTGGGGGATCTAGCTGGAAGGAGACAAGCCGCCTCGAATATAACGGCGGCGGGACGCTCATGAAGTCCGTGGCGACAACCGTATGCATTCGGGCAACCCCATTCTTCCGTTTGCTTTTGAATTGTGTTGAAGTTGGAGCATGAAGGCAAATGGAGTGGGTGCAGGGTTGCGTCGGAGGAACCGGGCTGAGGTCGAGAGGCTGGTTTCGGAGTTCGCGCAGAGTGGGCTGGGGCGCAAGGAGTTTTCGGCGGCGCATGGGCTGAGCGTGCATACGCTGGATGCGTGGCGCAGGCGCGTGGCTGGATCTCGGCAGGAGATGGTTCCTGTCGAGATCGTTGCGGATTGCGTGGCGCGGACGGGTTCGAAGGTGGAAGCGCGGGTGGGCGCAATGCGAGCGGCGGGCATGGAGCGGAGCGGGCCGTTTCGTGTCGTGCTCGCCGATGGGCTTCGCATCGAGGTCGAGCCGGGCTTCGATGCGGTCGAGTTGCGGCGTTTGCTTGGTGCGCTCGGCAGTGCGCCGATGCGCGGCAGCTTGCAGCCGGCGGTGTAACTCGTGCTCGGCATGGGCGCGGCCACGCGCATCTTTGTCGCTACTGGCGTGACGGATATGAGGCTCGGCTTCAATGGCCTGTATGCTCTTGCCGCCGGCAAGTTGCAGCAGGATCCGCAGAGCGGTCATCTGTTTCTCTTCGCTAACAAGCGCAGAGACCGGATGAAGATTCTCTTCTTCGATGGCAACAGCTTGTGGGTCTGCGCGCGGCGCATGGAGCAAGGACGATTGCATTGGCCGGTCTCCGAAGATGGCCGCGCGCAGTTGACGCGCGAAGAGTTCGCGCTGCTGATCGGCGGCATCGACTTGAGCGCGACGATGAAACGGAAGTGGTATCGCCGAGCTGTTGGCGAAGAAGTAAACACATCGAGAAAATGCGCATGAATACAGGCGATTGAATACTGCGGTGGTCCCGGTTGTTCGGACAGTTTTTGTTGTTTCTTAAGTGGAAGAACTGTTTTCCGGTTTAGGCTGCCAGGGATTCTGGCAGGCGGTTGAAGTAGACCTGATCGGGAGTGAACGCCTCCAGGCTGGAATGTGGTCTGAAGGAATTATAAAACTTCAGGTAGCGCCCGATGGATTCTCTGGCCTGCTGGACCGACTCGTAGGCGTGCAGATAGACCTCCTCGTACTTGATTGACTTCCACACCCGTTCGACGAAGACATTGTCACGCCAGCGGCCTTTGCCATCCATGCTGATCTTGATGCCTTTTTCTTTTAGCCGCTTGGTGAAAGACTCGCTGGTAAATTGACTGCCTTGATCGGTGTTGAAGATCTCTGGTTTTTCATTCTTGGAAAGGGCTTCTTCGAGCGCTTCTATACAGAAGGAACTCTCCATGGTGATCGACAACTTCCAGGCCAGAACGCGGCGGCTGAACCAATCCACCACTGCGGCCAGGTAGATAAATCCCCGCGCCATGGGGATGTAAGTGATGTCCATGGCCCAGACCTGATTGGGCCGCGTGACCGCAAGAGCGCGCAGAAGATAGGGATAAATCCTGTGTCCTTCAGCGGGTTTCGACGTGTTAGGCCTGCGATAGATAGCCTCGATTCCCATCCTTCTCATCAGCGTTCTTATGTGCCGACGACCCACCACCAATCCTTGTTGCCAGAGTAAGTCGCGCAACATACGGCTGCCAGCAAATGGATAGTTGAGGTGCTACTCGTCGATGCGCCGCATCAGCCATAAGTCCTCGGCTGAGACAGGTCGCGGCTCATAGTAGACCGTGCTGCGACTTATCGAAAGCACCTCGGCCTGTTGCTGGATAGGAAGATCGTGCTCGGGGTCGATCATCGCTTTGCGCTCAGCAATCCCGCCTTGGTGAGCGCCCCTTCTAAAAAATCATTCTCCAGGGTCAGTTGGCCGATCTTGGCGTGCAGCGATTTGAGATCGACTTGTGTAGCGGCTGAATCCGGCTTGGACTCGCCGCCGAAGACGCCGACTGCGCCCTCCAGAAGCTGGGCCTTCCAGCTCGTGATTTGGTTGGCATGTACGTCAAACTGTTCGGCCAACTCAGAAAGTGTCTTTTCGCCCTTGAGGGCGGCCAGGGCCACCTTGGCCTTGAAAGCCGCTGTGTGGTTCCGACGCGGACGTCTGCTCATCTGCTCTCCTCATCTCAGCCATTTTAGGCTGCTGAAGAACAGAACCTCCACTTAACTCCCTGTCCGAATTTGCGGAACCGGCTCTCCGCCAACATGGCAAAGTAGCACACCCCACCTGCCTAACCCCGTCAACCATGGGGTTGCCCGAACGGCTACGGTTCGCGAGCAGGGCAAGATTCGCTGGGCGGGTGTCTCCAACTTTTCCGTCGAGCAGATGAAGCGCGTGCAGAAGATCGCGCCCATCACCAGCCTGCAGCCGCCCTATTCAATGTTGCGGCCGGCCATTGAGCAGGAGATTCTGCCTTTTGCCGCTGCCAACAAGATCGGTGTCATCAACTACTCGCCGATGGTCTCCGGCCTGTTGACCGGTGCCATGACTGCCGAGCGCGTCGCGGCCTTCCCGGCCGATGACTGGCGCCGCCGAGCGGTTGAGTTCAACGAACCGCGCCTCAGCCGCAACCTGCGCTTGGTGGAACTGCTGCGCGAGATCGGCCATGGCCACGGCGTCAGCCCCGGCGTGGTGGCCGTCGCCTGGACGCTGCACAACCCGACGATCACCGCTGCCATCGTCGGCGGCCGCAGCAGCCAGCAGGTCGAGGGCCTGGCCCCAGCGCTGCACTTCCGGCTCAGCCAAGACGAATACGACCGCATCCAGTCCTTTCTTGCTGCCAATCCGGTTTGAAGTGGACCCAGTATGGCGAACTGGACTGCGAGGCCTGTGAAGACTCCATCGAATTGTGGAGGAGCAAGCCCTTCAACAAGAAAGAACGCAGGCACTGCCAATCCCTTCAGCAGGTCAATCATATTCATCCGTCGAAGGGGTTTTGGGATGGGGAAGGAAGACTTTTCCCGTGCGAAGCGACTTCTCCAGAAAATCAGCCCAATCCTGCATCATTCTGGTGCGGGGCCCCAGGTACTGTGCATGGTCGTATGCGCCGCTGACCTTGTTCTTCTTGATATGCGCAAGCTGCACGTCAATATGCGCCTCCAGATAGCCGCCCTCGTGCAGGATGGTCGAGGCCACTCCGCGAAAGCCGTGGCCGGTCATTTCGCCTTTGTAGCCCATGCGCTTCAGCGCCATCAGAATCGTGCCGTCACTCATCGTCGGATTCTTGGGTCCCATGCCGGGAAAGAGCCATTTGCTATCGCCGCTCAACTTTCGCAACAAATCCAGAAGCTCCAGGGTCTGACGGGCCAGCGGAACGATATGAGGCCTGCCCATCTTCATGCGCTCCTTGGGCACATCCCACCGGGCGTTATCGACGTCGACTTCAGTCCACTCCGCCTCAAGCATTTCGCCGGTTCGCAGAAAAGTGAGAGCCATCAGCTTCATGGCCAAACGGGTTACCTGCTTGCCCCGATACACTTCAATGTCTTTCAGGAGCTTGGGCAAATCGCGGCGATCAATCCGCGCGAAGTTGACCACATCCCTGGACTTCAGAATGTCTCTGGGCTTGATTTCGGCAGTCGGATTTCGTTTCGCGTAGCCGAAGGCAATCGCGAAGCGAAAGATCTGCCCAGTCTTTTCGAGCGCGCGCTTGGCGATGTCGATAGCGCCACGGTCCTGAATTCCCTTGACCATTTGCACCACTTCAGGGGCCTCGATTTTGTCGATCGGGCGTGCACCCAATGCAGGCAAAATATCTGTATCCAACCGCCGCCGAACTGTGTCGACATAGCGCTTGTCCTTGCCTTCTCCCCAATGTTCCAACCACAACTTGGCAATCGTTTGGAAGGAGTTCTTGTTGGCAACATTGTTCTCGTTCTTCCGAGCCTTCTTTTCAGCCATCGGATCGATCCCGGATGCCAGGAGCGATCTGGCATCGCGATGAAGCTCTCTTGCCCTGGCCAAGCCGATCTCAGGATATTTCCCGTAGGACATGATTTTATTTTTGCCCTTGAACATATAGCCCCAGCGCCAGAGCTTGCCTCCGGATGCGGTAACCCAGAGGTAAAGGCCGGCGCCATCGGTCATCGCATAGTCCTTTTCTCTGGGTTTGGCCTTTTCGATAGCTTTTTCGGTCAGCTTGTTGATTTCCATAATCTAAGCCCCTTTCCAGAAATACATGGCTATTCAGGAAGAATACATCCCAAAATACATCTTGGCAAACTGAGCTTCCACTGGACAGGATTGGATAGGATTGGAGTGATTATCGTTTAATTTCTTATATTTAACTTGTTTATGAAGTCTTGGATGGACAGGGAAAGACACGGTTGGAAGAGGTGCTGGCGGAGAGACAGGGATTCGAACCCTGGGTACCCTTTCGAGTACACACGCTTTCCAAGCGTGCGCCTTAAACCACTCGGCCATCTCTCCACAGAGTGGCGCATCTTCTTGAATGTAACACATCATCGGTTATTCGTCACATCTTATTGATAATAAACTTCATCTCGCTCGGCTTCACTCTCAGTTAAAAGACAAAGCGCAAACACTGGCCGAATATGTTGCGCCCCCTCCCGCGCAACCTTCCCATTCTGTGCGTCAAGTCACACGACATTCATACTCCCCGTGTGATAGCATCCGATTTTCCTAGCAAGACGCTCTGCGGACCCTTCCTGACTTCATCCGCGCGGCGCCGGCCCGAGACCCTCCCAATGACGGACGAGGTAGACGGCAGACCGGGACACGTGGCCCTCCAATCCGGCCACAGGAACGCCCACCGAGGCGTCCTCACGGTTTCTTTGTCCCTCACACATTCCATCCGGCCTCTTCTAAAATCCACACAAAATCACAGGAGAACACCATGAAAACCTATCAGGGAAGTGAGATCCGCAACGTAGCTGTAGTGGGGCATGCGCACAGTGGCAAAACCACCCTCGTCGCCGCTCTGCTGCATGCCGCCAAAATGACCCCAACCCAGGGCCGCGTCGAAGATGGAACGGCCGTCACCGCCTATGACGAGGAAGAAGTTGCCCGCGGCGCAACCATGCAAAACGCCGTCGCCTTTGCCGAGTGGCAGGGCACGAAGATCAATCTCATTGATACTCCCGGCTTTCATATGTTCACCCACGAAGCCCGCGCCGCCCTGCTCCCGGCCGAAGCGGCTCTCGTCGTGGTGAACGCCCAGAATGGCATCGAGCCGGTCAGCGAGCGCGTCTGGCGCTATGCCGACGAGGCCGGCGTTCCCCGTGTCGTCGTCGTCAACCAGATGGACCATCCCAAGGCCGGCGGCGGCGGCGGACTGAGCGCCCTCATTGACGACCTGGTTGACCGCTGGGGCCGCAACTGTGTTCCCGTCCAGTTGCCCATTACCGGCGCAGAGGGCTTTCACGGCATCGTCGATCTGGTCACCATGGAGGCCTTTTATTACACCCCCGGCGGCGATGGCCGCGGCAAGATGACCACCGAGATCCCCGCCAACTTGACTGCCGACGCCAAGACACGCCACGAGGCCCTCGTCGAGCTGGTCGCTGAAGGCAAAGACGAGCTGATGGAGGAGTACTTCGAAACCGGCACGCTGACCAAAGAGCACCTGATCGCCGCCCTCCATGAAGCCATCCGCGAAGACCGCATCTTCCCCGTGCTCTTCAGTAGCGGTTTGGTCAACATGGCCCTCGACCACCTCCTCGACTTCATCAAGGTCTACTGCCCTTCGCCCGTAGAGCGTGGCACCATCGCCGTACGCGTGCCCACCATCGACGCCGCAGCCACCTCCGCGGATGACATGGAAGCCGGCAAGACCACCCGTAAAATCGCCGACAGCGAACCTCTCGCCCTGATGGTCTTCAAGACCATGACCGACCCCTTCGCCGGGCGCATCAGCTTCTTCAAAGTCATCAGCGGCGTAGTCAAAAACGACGCCACCGTGGAAAATTACACCCGCCGCTCGCAGGAGCGCCTCGCCCACCTTTCCGTGATGCAGGGCCGCAAGCCGGCCGAAGTGGCCGAGCTGCACGCCGGCGACTTCGGCGCCGTAGCCAAACTCCGCGAAACCCTCACCGGCGACACCCTCGGCCAAAAAGGCGCCGAGGTCCAGATCGACCTCTTCCCGCTGCCCGAGCCGGCCATGACCTACGCCATCGAGCCCAAATCCCGCGCCGACGAGGACAAGCTCGCCCCCGCCATCCACAAGCTCATGGAAGAGGATCTGCTCATCCGCTTCTTCCGCGACCCGCAAACCAACGAATTCCTCATCGCCGGCGCGGGCCAGCCGCACATCGAAGCCATCGTCAGCCGCCTCAAAAAGCGCTACCACGCTGAAGTCACCCTCAAGTCGCCCAAGGTGCCCTACCTTGAAACCATCCGCGCCAAGGCCGAGGCGCAAGGGCGTCACAAGAAGCAGTCCGGCGGTCACGGCCAATTCGGCGACTGCAAAATCCGCATGGAGCCTATGCCCCGCGGAGGCGGCTTCGAGTTCGGCAACGAAGTCTTCGGCGGAGCCATTCCCCGCAACTTCATTCCAGCCATCGAAAAGGGCATCGTCGAGTCGGCCGCCCGCGGCTTCCTCGCCGGCTACCCGGTCGTCGACTTCAAGGCCACCGTCTACGACGGCAGCTACCACGACGTCGACTCCAACGAAATGTCCTTCAAAACTGCCGGACGCCTGGCCTTCAAAAAGGCCATGGAGCTGTGCAAGCCCTGCCTCCTTGAGCCGATCATGAAGGTGGAGATCGAAGCCCCCGACGAGTTCGCCGGAACCCTCATGGGCGACCTGAGCAGCAGGAGAGGCCGCGTCCAAGGCACCGACTCCAAGGGCCGCACCACGCTCATCAACGCGCAAGTTCCCATGGCCGAAATGCTCACCTACGGAACCCAACTAACATCAATGACCCAGGGCAAAGGCAGTTACCGCATGGAAGTCGACCACTACGACATCGTCCCACAACTAGTAGCCGACAAAATCCTGGCCAACGCCAAACGCCCCGTCGAGGAAGAAGAAGAATAGCTATTACCAATGCGGAAATCCCAGGTCTCAGAGACGAGACCTGGGCCATACGCCGACTTTCCGGATATAGAATGATGCTGTTTCCAAAATCACTCTCAAACTGCTGTACCGGGCATCTGCTGTGCAAGCGATTGTGTTCAGCAAGTGTTCCAAAGGAGAAGACGTATGTTCATTCCCGATGGATCCGAATCAGTTCTTCGCATTCTGGCGCACTCTTCGAGGATCATCGCATTGCTCGGCGTCGGTGTCGTAATCGCACTGTCTCGCGCCGGTTTCCTTGGGGCGCGTTATTCCAAATTGCAAAGCAAGGGCATGGAGCTACAGCTTTCAGGCAAGCTCCTTGATGCTGAGAGATGTTTCCGCGCCGCATTGGCCTTGGGGAAGAAGGTACCTGAATCGGATCGTGTGCGCCTGTTGGTTTGCCTTGGGGATGTGCTGATCGACGAGGAACGGTACCTAGAAGCTAGGCAATGTATTGAACAAGCGCTTGAGATCGGCGATTTTTCGGGAAGCGCGCAAGGAAGCCTGTGCGACATTTTGCTTGCATTGAATGCCTCACCTGACAAAGTGATTGAAATGGCTGACCAAGCGAAGCAAAGAACGACGAGTACGTTCGACACATTACCATTCGGCTCCCGCTGGAACGCGCTATGCAAAGTGCTCTACGAAGCCATGACATGGGCTCGCAAGGCGCAGGCAATGTTTCTTCTGGATCGGCAAGAAGAGGCGAACCAAGCCATCGACCGCGCCCTGAGCATTGTAGACGCGTCGAAATCGGAACAGCAATTGGCAAAGCCCGAAACTTCGCAACAAGTCAGGTTGATCCTCGGAGCACGCCTTCTCCGCATGAGAGAGTTGACTATTGTGTCCGTATATTGGCGGCTCGGTTTGTCTTTGCTTGCAATGGGCAACAGAGTGAAAGCAATCGAGCAATTTCGTATCGTGCGCGACACCGATCAGCACATGGGAAAATACCGAATGTTTGCCGAGAAAAAGCTCTCGAGTCTAAGCTGAATCCACATGAATCTCTGGTGGCTGGCGGGTGGCGCACCCATGACCAAACCATAAAAATTGGCTGCCCCATCCTTCGCTTTTTTCTAGCGAAGGGTGGGAACTACGAACCTCAACCAGCCGCTTTTCGTTCTCTCCAACTCCGGCTTCCAAAGTTTCCCAGCTCTGAAAATCCTGACTTAGGCCATCCCACCGAATCAGCGCCGAATCGAATCAGAGTAGCGCCGACCTCCCGGTCGGCTGTGGCGCGGACGTCCTCGTCCGCGCTGGGCGCCGCTGGGGTCCGAGATAATTTTCCGTATCCGATGGATTTGTACTGCTCCAGAAGAATGGAACGTGGACCGGGAGGTCCACGCCACAGCCGGCCGGGAGGCCGGCGCTACACGGAATTTGACGCACACTCGGCCACTCGGAGTACAATCCCGCCATGGCGCAAGACGGTACTTCCGCATTCATCAATGGCGCGGTGCAGCCGCGTTACGGCGAAGTCCACATTCGCAATCGCGGCCGCCTTCCTCATTGGGAAAAAGACGAAGGCCTCTACTTCCTCACCTTTCATCTCGCCGACTCACTCCCCCATTACGTTCTTGTCAAAATCTCCGAACGCCATCGCATTCTGGATGCGGCCAAAGATAACCGCGCTAGTCTTCTTCCCGAACAGAAAGCTTTGCTCGCCGACTATAGCCACGCGCACATCGAAGAGTACTTCGACCGTGGCGCTGGCTCGTGCCCGTTCCTCGATATGCGCGTCGCTGGCTCCATGGCTGCGGCACTTCGCTTTCGCGAGGGAAAGCACTACAGGCTTCTTGCCTGGTGCATCATGCCCAATCACGTTCACGTGGTGGTGAGACTTTTCCCTGGTCAAGAGCTAGCGAAGGTCGTCAAAGCCTGGAAGACTTTCTCTGCAAAAGCTGCAAACCTGGCGCTCGGACGAAAGGGTAGATTCTGGCAGCGAGAGTATTTCGACCGTTTGATCCGCAATGGAGACGAACTCAGCCGTGCTATCCAGTACGTCGTCGAAAACCCCGCCAAAGCTGGATTGAAAAACTGGACTTGGGTTTGGAGCGCTGACGGGGACGTCCGCGCCACAGCCGACCGGGGGGTCGGCGCTACAAGTTCGTAGTTTCTCGCGGATGGCGCACCCTTAACCAAATCAAAAAGTTGGCTGCCCCATCCTTCGCTTTTTTCTAGCGAAGGGTGGGAACCACAAACCTCAACCGGCCGCTTTTCGTTTTCTCCAACTCCGGCTTCCAAAGTCTCCCAGCTCTGAAAATCCAGGCCTGTCTCATCCAGCCGAATCAGGCGGGTGGCCCGGTGTTCCGGAAGCCGTTTGCAGATAATTATCCGTCTTTGATGCATAATGCCAATAGAAATAAGTTCCTGAGTACCTCCAGAGAGCCTGACCATGCGAACCGCCAGAAATAGTACAGCAGACACGACCCCGAACCCGTCCGGACACTCCCCCGGAAAATGGCGAAATTTCATCCTGTGCGCCTGTAATTGCCTGTCAACCACTTTCCCTTCAATAATTTGCAGCACAGCAACGGGTGCCCGTACAGGATAAGTATTCCAGTATCTCCACGCTGAAAACCATCATTTCAAAGGTTTTACGATCCATTCTGTACATCACGTGTCTCAACCGCTGTACGCCAGTAAAACTCCAATCAGTTACGGCGAGTGGCGCATCCTTGACCAAACCATATAAGTTGGCTAGCCCATCCTTCGCTTTTTTCGAGCGAAGGGTGGGAATCACGAACCTCAACCGGCCGCTTTTCGTTCTCTCCGACTCCGGCTTCCAAAGTTTCCCAGCTCTGAAAATCCAGACGCAGGTGACCCGATCATCGACTCTAAAGAGTTATGAGAAGATGTGTCCCGTTCATCGCAGTTTAATCGCGATGAGCGGGCGAAATGGAGGGCGCGTCTAAATTATAGGAATCTTAACTTTTCCTAAATGAGTGGGTAGCGCGTGGCCCTTCTCCTTAGGGTTTAATAATTAATAACTGGGTGCCTCATGTCCGCATCTTCATGCTTGAGATATCCGATTTAGAATCAAAGGAATGATGAGTCCGTATTGACAACTATCTACTAAGAGACTAGCCTCCCTTTTAGCGGGATGCCGGAACAGATTTCTTGCATGAACGTGCCGCTTTCTGGGACGCCTATATAAGGACAATTCAAGATGTGCGACGGTAACAATCTGCGTAGTGGCGTCCTCTCCCAAGCAGTAACGATGCACGATCAGCCCTCCCCGAAAGGAGTCCCATGCAAATCAATTCAAAGTATCCGAAACTGGTAAAACAGTCTAACTGCTGCGGCCCGGTTACAAGCATTGTTTTTGGCTTGTTCGTGGTCTTGTGCCTGTCGGCCAACCCTGGCTGGTGCCGGACATCCGCAACCCTCTCCTCCAATGCAACTTTCACCATGGCGGCCGTGAGCCATGAAGCCTATGTCGTAAGCACATCGGTTTCCGGCATTGACTTGACTTCGAGCGGGGTGGCCTCCGGAGTCCAGTACGCCTCTGTCTCCCACTGCGGCACAGAACCGCCGACAACGGACGACTCGGGCACGGAACCGATACTGGATGACCAAGGAACAGAACCGATTCTAGATGGCCAGGGGATGGATCCGATGCAACCCGACCAGAGTACGGATCCGATTCAAGACTGACGTTGCCCTCGGAACCCATATTCCGTTTCCGGCCGAGTTTTGAGAAAAAATGGCGGGTGGCCCGGGTGCAGGGGGCTGTATTAATCCATTGAAGCTGGGTGGCCCAGGTGCCTAGCATTTGGGCGCCTGGGAGACCACGAACCCCAACCCGCCACTTTTCGTTCTCTCCCACCCCAGTTTCCAAAGTTTCCCAGCTCTGAGCATTTTGAGACCTGGGGGTCTACGAACCTCAACCCGCCGTCTTTTTCTTCAAGAACTTTGCAGAGAATTAGGAACAGTTCGCGCAGGCTAGGGAAGTGAAGGAGAGAGATGAACAGGTAGGAAAAGGGAGAAATCCGCGTCCTAGCACTACAGTTGTATTGAGCGAGAATGATGGGAAAGTGACAAAAACCCTGGCCTAAAGGCCCTTCAATTTCGCCCTCTTTCAGGAGCTCAAAGGCCCCTGCTCCCTCCGTTCTCTCGTATCTACAACTGTAATGCTAGGGACTTCCATTCATTGAATCGAACAGAAGCTGAATTACATTACAAAAGATTAAGAAATCGGATTTTTATTATCTTGCGGCTTGGGCGCGCGCCGATAGCGGAAGAGTGGACCGATACGATTGTGTCCCTTTGGAGGCTCTCATGCGTCTTCGCCTGGCATGCGCATTGCTGATTCTGGCTGCATTTTCCGGTTGCAGTAATCCGACGACAAGCGGGTCAGTTGGATCATCTACACCCTCAGCCCCCCCAACCCCAACAGTAGTCACCCACACCTACAACGGAACGGCGTCGGTGGGCGACTTCCTGACCATTGTGATTAACTCCACCGCATCGACGATTACCTATACGAATCTCTCCAACGGTGATACGGGGACGCTCAATTACACGACGAATGCGGATGGCAGCTATGCGATCACCGACCCGAATGGCAATCTGATCTCCGCCTATGAGGTGCCGGGCTATGCGCTGGTAATTCAATCAGCCAAATCCGGCCCGAACCACAACACTCCGGCATTGATTACCGCAGTCGAGAGCGGCCCGATTTCGCTGAGCACCTTTGGCAACAAGAAATACAACTATATGCAGTTCCGCACTGCGGCGGGAGGGTTGGAAGTGGGTTCAGTGAATATTGGCACCACCTCCGGCACCAATTCATCCTATTGGCCCTACGGCTCATTCAACCAGGAAAGCGGCCCTTTCAATAGCGGCACGCTGGACTTCAGCGGAATTAAGGAGTCGGCTTCCGGCACCTATCTATCAGGCCCTGACGGCGGCGGAAGCACCGGCAACGACTATGTCTTCGGCACGGCAAGCGGGTACTTTATTGTGGATACGCCGAATGGCTCGATCATCGGCCTGCCGCAAGCGGCAAGCCCGGCCTTTGACCCATCAGTGGCGGGGAGTTACAGCGGCGTCTTGTATGAAAAGGCCAACGCCAATACGGGAGTGGGCAATGTGGAAACGGGCACGGCTTCAACCAGTCAAGCATCGATCGTCGTAACTGCCGCCGCCAACATTACGGTCACTGATTCGAAGGGCAACACAGTCATCAATGCAACGCTCACACCGGTCGCGTCGTCCAGCTTCCTGTACGACGGCACAGCGAACAAACTCGCGGACCCATGCAACGGGTTGTTCGCATTCCGCGCGGTCACCGGCACCTACGAGCATGATGTCTTTGTCACCTTTGTCGGCAACTCGGTGGTCTTTGCCAAGTTCAGTGCCAACCTGCCTTGGACGAATTCAAGCGGGTACAGTTACTGGTACGGCGTGGGAATCAAGTAGGACTGGCTGTCCAGGCAGACGGCGCTAGTGCGCCATGCGGTTCATGGTGCCCCAGGTCTCAAAATCGAGACCTGGGGCACCCAGGGTTTGCGAGTAAGTTTACTTGCGATGAAAGAGCCGGTGCCAGAGCCGCCAGGTGAAGCTGTGCAGCAGACGGGTCTGCTGGGCTTTGAGCGCGGCGTAGGAGCGGGTGACATAGACGTCGAACTCCGGCGGCCAGCCGATGGTGGAGCGGCGTTCGGAGTAGTCGCCCTCGGACCACTTTTTCAGCACTGCCTTGTAGCCCACAACATGCGTAACAAAGTCGAGCAGGCAATGCGGCATATGCTCCTCGACGATCAGATAGGCCTTCTCGATGATGATCTTTTCGCGCGCGTCGTTGAGGGGCATGAAGATGGTGGTCATCCAGAGCATCCACTCTTTCATCTCGCTATCGAGGATGGGAAAGCTCTGCGACTTGCCCTGCTTGGTGAGCAGCGAGCGGTAGGCGATGTTTCCGGCTTGGGAAGCAACGTAGAGCGGACCGTAGAATTCATCGAGGCGGCGGTTGACCATCTCCAGCTTGTCTTTGCGGCGGGCCAGCATCCGGGCGCTGAGAAAAGTGCCCAGGTAGCCGACAAAGGCCAGAAGAATGGTCAAGGCGGTTGGGTTATCGAGGATCTTTTGCAGGAAATACATACGTTGGCCTGTTGTTGGTGCTGGCAACGAGTATAGCGCGGCAGCATCCCACTCTTCGCATTTTTCCTGGAAAATCCGCAATGGATGGGACGCCCATTTCCTTAGCCGAATACCATGGCGATGCTTGCGCCGGTGACGTTCAGTTTCACTTCTGCAACCGACATCCCTCTTGCAGCCCTTGGACGTCGATGCGCGCAATTGCACCTTGGAGATGCAGCGGCTAGAGGAGGCGATGACCAGGAGGTGTTCCCTGCCGCTCCAGCGCTTCTCGGTGCTCGCTCAGGGAGTGAATACCGGCTACTGCGGCGTATTCTCCCAGCAGGAAGAGCTGCTGGCGGCGGGGCAGCTTCCAGCAGATAAATATGCTGGCATAATCCCGCTGGCCACAGGTGCGGCAGCGCACGGGATATTGAAGCTGGAGGAGATGCAGGAGGTCATCCATCCGCAATCGCGAGGTTCTCATCTTTGACGATTCACACCACAGACATTTCATCGCTAGCCATCCTCCAAAAAGTAGAGAAAGTGCATCGCCGACGGTTGGCGGCTTAAAGCCAGCTAGACCGCGCCGATGAAGAACGTCGTCAGATGTGGGGGAAAAATGCAGGGGAACTTTGCTTGCCGGCCTGTTTTTTAACTTTTAGCTCTTGGCTTGACTGCTTGACGCGAGTACTCCTACCAGTATGCACCTAAATCGTCATCAGTAACACTGATAACTACATCGCGAACATTACCGTTGTACGTGACCGCCGTCACGTCCGTTGAAGAAACTGATTTGATAGGGACTTCGCCTTACATTCCGTCGTGAAAGCGCCCAAATACGCGGGCATGAATCAGCGACATGAGCAGAATGCCAGCTCCGAACAGAAGGATATGCTCGTTGTTGCGGAGGTCAAAGCTGCCAACGCGACAAACGAGCAGGTAGGCGAGAGCGAGATTGAAGAGTCCCCACAGGACGTTGACCATGGAGGAAGACGTGCCGGCTCCCGGCGGCGATGCAAAGGGGCTTTGAAAGGCACGGCCTGAGATTCCATTACCGAAGTGGGGCAGGCCGTTGGTCAGAAACGCGCCGCCGAAGAAGTACGCAACGAAGTGATACCAACACATGGTGGCCCCTTTCCAATTGTCTAGGCGATGATAGCAGGGGCAGAGGCTTTTCAGCTGGGATTCCGGCCGCCGGAGCGATTGCCGAGAAAGATTTTCATGTAGACAAATATTATCCATTTTGCTCTATACTTTTGGAAATGAAAATCTAAAGGAGGTCATGTGAGTACTCAGGAAGCAAAAGTCAAACAGAACTACCTGGCTATTGGTGTGGCTGCAATCGCTTGTTTTCTCTTTGAGGCTGGCTGGTACACCGTCTTTATGCAGCCATGGCTGGATGGTATCGGGCGCAACCGCGAGTGGCTGATGAGCGCGGAGGGCTACAACCCGGTCTTGCAATATAGCACGGCCTTTCTTTCGGCAGCTGTCATAGCCGCGGCTATCTCCTGCTTGACTCAATTGACCGGGGCGCAAACGGCTCTGCGCGGAATCAAGGTTGGGGCGTTGCTGTGGCTCGGCTTTGTGTTGACCACCTGGTCCACCGAATACGTCTTCGAGGTTCGACCTCTGAGCCTGCTGGGGATCAACGCCGGTTTCTGGCTGGGCGGCATGGCTCTTATGGGTGCAATCGTCGGAGCTTGGAAGAAGAAGTAACTCAGGATTTCCCTTGCGAGCTTTTTGCAAATGATTGGGAGACCGTGAAAGGAGGGATGTGGTTTTTTGATTATGATGTTTGACTAACATTGCCGGTGATGTGATATCATGATTTTGGTGAGACTTCTGCTCGACACCGACGTAGTGGTGGCTGCCCTGCGGAGTCCACGCGGGGCTTCGGCTGAATTGCTGCGGCGGCTCGATAGCGGCAAAGCCATAATGCTGTTGAGCGTGGCTCTGGCGCTAGAGTATGAAGCCAAGTGCATGATGGCAGAGCACTGCATGGCTGCGGGAATCTCGTATGCCGAAGCCCGCATCTTCGTGGATGGATTAATTGCCATGGCTGAGCCGGTCCAGTCTCACTTTCGCTGGCGGCCCCAGTTGCGCGATCCGGGAGATGAGATGGTTCTGGAGGCAGCCGTCAACGGGCGAGCGGACGCCATTGTGACCTTCAACGAAAAGGATTTGCGGGAAGCGCGGCCGAGCTTTGGAATTGCTGTTATCCGCCCTGGTGAAGCTCTGAGGAGGATTGAGTCATGAACACACGAGTTGCGACATTTCCGCTGCGCTTGCCGGTTTCGCTGAAGGCCGCTCTGGAGAGCATCAGCGACCGCGATGGTACCAGTATGAATCAATTCCTGGTGGTCGCCGCCGCCGAGAAAATTGCCGCCATGCAGACCGAGGAGTTTTTTCTCGCCCGCCGCAATCGCGCCGACCGCGAGGCCTTCCGTCGCATTCTGAATCGCGAAGGAGGCGAGGCGCCGCGCACCGAAGATGCATGGGGCGAAAGTGAAGCACCGTTTGCCACGCGCTGAAGACGAACGGAAAGCTTGAAAATTCAGGTGTTATATATAGTTCTTGTATTGTTGAATCCGTTCCGCGCCTCCGGCTGCAATATCTTCAAAAATGGTGTCGAGTTTCTCGAAGATATCCCAGCGCGAAACCCCTGACCTTGCCGCGATTTCATCCATGATGCTGAGCTCCAATTCAGCAATGCGCTTGCCTTTCCAAAGCTTGTCGGCCAATGCGACGATTCGTTCTTCAAAAGATACTTCAGGCGGGTTCCATACTCCATGTGAGACACAGCACCGGGCAACTTCAGGCTGGACTCCGTGCGCCAAAAGAATCGCTTTACCAGCTTGCTGATGATGAGTTCCTGACACGGAAAGCTCCTGGGGGTGTTGGGTCTTCCCAGTATCATGAAGAACAGCTCCGAGTTCGACAGTAAGAATGTCACATGAGACACCGAGTGCCTTGAACTCCTTAAGGAGCAGATCAGCAACTTGAGAGACCACTTGCGCATGGTGAATCAAGCGAGCAGGTGCACCGAGACTCTGGAGCAATTCATACGCGTCGTTGCGGTCTTTCAACATCGTGTTTCGACACCTAAACGGCAAGCTTCACTACGGTTGCTCTACTCCGGCGGCGGATAGAAGGGCAGCTTGTCGTTCTTCTCGTTGGCGCGGCGGATAGTTATATCGTCCAGCAGCAGCGCGGGGGCGAGGACCGTCTCCGATACTTCGCCGAAGGAGTTGTCCACCCAAAGATTCTTGCCCGCCGCCACCACGCCGGAGCGCAGGGCGCGCTGGTCCAGGTCGTCCAGGGTTGCGCCGCGCACCAGCTCGCGCTTGCCGGCTGGAGTACCATCGGGGCTGACGCGATAAAGCAGGCGCGGCGTCAGCTCTCCGCCCATCGTGGAGACGTAATAGACACTCGACAGGCCGCGATCCTTGGCCAGATCAAGCAGCTTGCGGTTCAGCTCGTCGTCCGTCAGGCCGTCCTTGGCCGTGACCATGAAGACGCCAATCGAGGGGCGGGCCGCTTTGGCGATCTCGGCGCGGCCGTGGCCGTTGGAGTTCGGGAAGTCGCGCACCGGCTCGCGGCCCAGCAGATAGTTCTCCAGCTTGCCGTCCACCACCAACTTGACCGCCTTGGCCGGAACGCCTTCGTCGTCCACATCATATGCACCCAGCAGGCCTTTGCCGTTGTAGCTCTTCAGGCCGGGATTATCCTCGACATTGAAGAACTCCGGCAGCACGCGGACATGGTAGCTGGAAGCGAAGGGGCCATTGGTGCGGGCCTCGGTGCCCAGCTTGGGACGCGTAGCCACGACGCCGTCAGCCACCAGCGAGCGCATCGTGTCCGCGCCGGCATCGGCGCTCATCAGCAGCGGCCCGTGGTACTCCTCTTCGACCAGCGGCGCTTTGCGCAGATCGCTGAGCGAGGCGATCAGAGAGACCACTCGCTGCGCAAAGACATCGGATGCATCCAGGTCCTTGAGCGCAACGCCAACGTTGGAACAGGAGCGGTCGAGCCTCATGCCGTCAGCCGCCTGCGCGCCCACCCCGAAGCCCTCCTGATACCCGGAGGCCGACTTGCGCACGATGGTTCCCTCGCTATTGACCAGCCAGGTGGTGGTCACGCGGGCGGTGAAGCTGGCGGCGGAGTAGCGCATGTCGCGCTGGCCGGCCTTGACGCTCGCGTCGGTGCGATAGAGGCCGGAGTCACGCGCCACGCGGGCCGTCCACGCGGCCTCATCCACGGTGAGCTTGAGCGGCTCGGCCAGCGAGACGATAGGCGTCTCCTGGCTGAAGTCGTCGGCCTGGGGCGGGGTCTGGACCTGCTTGAGAGCTGCCTGCTTCTGCGCGTAGGCGGCCAGGGCGGCCTTGTAGGCCTGGTCGGTGGCTGTCCACAGCGCCGAGCGGAGGGCAATCGGGTCGTCATCCAGCGCCGCCAACTCAGCCGCGCCGTCACCACGGCCACCGGAGCTGTCGGTCTTGTAGTCGCCCACGCGGACCGTCACCCGCGCCACGCGCTGATGGCTGCGCTCGGAGCCGGTGGTGGCGCCGAAGGCCGCCTTGGTCTCGAAGTTGTCAATGTCCTCGATGCGGTACTGGATGAAGAAGGGCTTCTGGAAGTTCTTCAACTGGAGATCGCTCTTGCTGCGGTCCAGCTCGGTGAGCATGGCCTTGAGGACCGGGTCTTTTTCGGCGTCGGCGCGAGTGGGCTGCGGCGCGGCCTGCGCGGATGCGATGAGGCTCACGGCAAGCAGCGCCGTTGCGGCGATAGGACGAATCGGGTTCATTGCGCCTCCATGGTTCTTAGCGGAATAACTTCTTATGGAATCTCGGTCCACCTGGATCAGGAGCGAGAGTGATCGAAAAGAGCAGTCCAAAACTTTTGTAGATGTATCCCCAAGCCGTCCCATTGGCGTGAACTTCTTCTCCTGAAACCTTGATGAATTCCTTGGAGAAGTCAATGCCGCCTTCACCGGAGCGATGCCAAATTCCTTCTGCGTGAAGTAACTTTCCTTGTCGAGAAATATCTTCCTGGAAACTATGATCTTCCTTTAGAACCAAGATCGTTTTCTCCCTATTCATTCGGCAGACATACGTGCCTGAGACAGCGCTATAGCTATAATCTGCAGCCACCATATACCAAGCCCAAAAAACGGCGAATGATAGAAAAATCCATCCAACTATTGGCAGCGACTTGGGTATCTTCATAATAATTTCCTCTGATATTATCTCAGGGGCTAAAACCCTTTTTCATTTTGTTGCTCTTACGGCACGAATAAAGCCGTGCCCTTTCAAAACCAGGCTTTTACCTCGGCCGGCTAAGGGAGATTGGCATCCATCTTCAGCCGGATAGCGATCTTGCGGAGCTTGCCGTCTCGTGTCCACAGTACTGTGCCTGGATTGAGCAAGACGGCGGCAATCAGGTGTGCATCGATCAGGCCGATTCCTCGATTATGCAGAGCATAAGCCTCGATCATATACCGAACTTCGCTCTGTTGAGCCACCCGAACGCGCGGCAAGCTGTCCAGATACAAGATCGTCTTTTTTCGATCCGGCAAAGGCCCCAGCGCCAATTCGCCGGCTATGAACGGATGCATCACAATCTCCTGATTGTTCAGCCGCCGCTCGAATTCCAGGTCGCCGTGGTTGAGATGATCAATCCAGATGGTTGTGTCGGCCAGAATCATCGGCGCTTACCCTCCGGCGCGGAATTTGAGGAAAACCAGGGGCCGAGCCTCCTAGCGCCGCCAATCTGCGTGCGCTTTCGCGCTCAATCAACGCCGTAAGGCCGGCGCGGACCAGAGCGGTTTTTTCCATGACTCCCGTCAGTTCCTGGGCCGTGCTCACCAACTCGTCATCAATCGCCAATGTGGTTCTCATCGCCCCTCCATGCATATCATATTAGCATCAAATGATGTCGATTACAGTGGGCAAGAAAAAGCCGGTTGAGGTTCGTGGTATCCCACCCTAGCGCGAAAACAAGAACGCGGCGAGAGTGGGGCACACAGCAACTGTGAACTGAGAACTGCTTCTCACTTCGGCATGGGCAGAATCGGCGGCCTGGCCGTGCCCTGCGCTTGCTTCTGTGTTTCCATTGCGCTCATCAGCAACGCCGGAGCTACGGCGCTGACCGGAATTGTGCCTGACTCCGCGCCGCACTCGCCGTTGAAGACTTCATACTTGTCGCCGGTGGCCAGGATGCTTTTCATGGCGGCCAGAGGCGTGCCGACGATGCTGACGCCGCGGACCAGTTCGTCGGGCCGGCCATCGGTATAGACGCGCCAAACCACCAGCGGAACCACGCTGAAGGCCTGTGGCGAGCTGCGCTGCGTGACGGCAAAGCCGGACGAGATGTCCTCGAAGTAGAGGCCGTAGGGCTTGCCCTGCTTTTTGGCCTCTTCGATCAACTGCTTGCGCAACTCGGCCTCCGGCACGGTCTTGGTCGAGGTGACGATCAGGTTGCCCTGGCGTCCGGTAGGAACTTTTCCGCTCTGCGCGCGGCCGTGGCCGTTGGAGTTGGCAAAGCTCTTGATGGGCAGGCGCGACATCAGGAAGGTCTTCAAGACGCCGTCTTGAATCAGGGCGACGCGCTGCGCCTTCTGGCCCTCGTCGTCGTATTCGTAGCTGCCGCTCAGCCAGGTGTTTCCGTATTTGATCGCTGTGGGATCGTCGGCCACCGAGAGGAAGGTGGGCAGCACTTCTTTGCCGAGTTCCTTGGTGAAGGTCTGGCCCTCTTCGTCGCCGCGCTGGCGCTGACCTTCCAGCCGGTGGCCCAGCACTTCATGGAAAAAAACTGCCGCAGCGCGCCCGGAGAGGATGACCGGGCCGTTGAAAGGCTCGGTCAGCGGCGCCGCGCGCAGCGCCTCCAGGCTTTTGCCCAGCTCGCGCACAGCCGTTTCCAGCTCTGGCTGCGCGGGCAGGCCAGCAGCTGTCTCGGCCTCGAAGGTCGCCGCGCGGAAGAGATCCATTCCGTCCTCAGCGCGGGTGATGGCGAAGATGACCAGGCGCGCCTGCACGTGCGGCGCAACGACCTGCGAACCCTCGGACGATGCGTAGTAGTCGGTCTCGTTTTGCGCCGTCAGCATCACCGTATTGCGATTCACATCCGGAAACTCGCGGAAGATGCGCGAGAGCGCGCGAACCCGCTGCTCCCAGGCGGCGCGGTCCACTACCACCGGCGGGGCGGGCTTGCCCAAGTGCACCTGCGACGCCTCCTGGCTGAAGTCGGGCGAGCTGTCCTCTTCCTTGGCGCGAACCTCGGCCTCGGTCTTGACGCGCAGGTAGTTGTCCAGAGCTGTGCCATAGCCGGTGTTGGTGACCTGCCAAAGCGAGCGGGCCAGCGCCTCGCGGTCATCATTCAGCGGCAGTTCGGTGTTTTTCACCGCCGAGCCGCGATGCGTCCCGTGCGTATTATCCAGCTTGGGATCTCCGATGCGCACCTGCACGTCAGCCACGCGGAGGTGATTGGACGAACTGCCGACCAGCGCCCCGTACTGAGCGCTGATGGAAACAAAGCTGGCGTCCGCCACCGAGTAGCTGAGGAAGTAAGGCGGCAACTGCTTGGCATCGCCCTGCTTGCCCAACGAGGTAAAAGCGCGGTGCAACTCAGTAGTCATGGCGTCGAGGAGAACCGGAACGGTCTGATTCTGCGCTCCGGCGATTGTGGGCATCGCCAGCGTCCAAGCCGCAATGGCCGTATTAAAACCGATTCTGACTACATTCCGCCGTACGGCGGCAACGGAAATCTCTCTCATCGTTTGAAAATCCCTGAAATCCTCTTCAAGAAGGATTGTCTCAGAGTAAGCTACTCAAGAGGAAACCGTCCGTGAACTTTGCGCGCCACTGGTTGCTTGTACTTTGCTGTGCCATGCTGATTGCGGCTGTGGCACCTCGCCTCGGTCCGGGTCCACGGCCCGCGAACCCGCGGCCTCCAGCGCCGGTCACGCTGCCCGCAATCGCCGCACAACCCGCTCAACAAGCCTATTCCCTGCCGCCAGAAAAACTGGCTAAGGCCATCACCCTTAATCGCATCCGGATCGCCCTCGACTTTGCCAGCTCGCTCTGGGGTCTGACGGTGATGTGGATTCTGCTCGCCTCGCGCTGGGCTGCGGGACTGGCTGTCTGGACGGAGCGCCTGCTGCCCCGCCGTTGGATGCAGGGGCTGCTGTTCTTTGTGGCATTTCTGGTCATCACTGCGCTGGCAGGCTTGCCGCTGGAGATCCTCGGTCACGCGGTCAGCCGCCACTACGGAATCAGTGTGCAGGGCTGGGCAAACTGGCTGGGCGATCTGGCCAAGGGCCTCTGCCTCTCGCTGCTCTTCGGCGCGCCTACCCTGGTCCTCTTCCACTGGATAGTTCGCAGCTCGCCGCGCCGCTACTGGCTTTGGGCCTGGCTGGCCTCATTGCCGCTGATTCTGATCTCCGTGCTGGCGGAGCCGCTGCTGGAGCCGATCTTCAACAAGTTTGAACCGCTGGCAAAGACGCATCCTGCGCTTGTGGACAAACTGGAGACGGTCGTCATCCGCACCGGAACCCACATCGCGCCGGACCGTATGTATCTGATGAAGGCCAGCGAAAAGAGCAACGGCCTGAACGCCTACGTTACCGGCATCGGCGCCACCAAGCGCTTCGTGATGTGGGATACGGCCACCGACCGGCTGCCCGACGACGAGGTACTCTTCATCTTCGGCCACGAGAGCGGCCATTACGTCCTCAACCACATTCCTCAAGAGCTGGCCGGCTCGGCGGCCGGATCGCTCTTTGTCCTCTGGGTATGCGGCCTCGTCGCCGGCTGGTTGGCCCGCCGCTTCCGCGCGCGGTGGCAGTTGGGTGGGATTGAAATAGGGCAAGATGCGCTCGCCAGCCGTCAAGGCTTTCTGGTGTTGCTCCTCACGCTCTCGGCGGCCAACTTCCTGCTGCAGCCAGCCAGCAACGCCTTCAGCCGCCACTTTGAGCACGAGGCCGACATCTACGGCCAGGAGGCGATCCACGGTTTGGTTGCCGATCCGCAAAAAACCACTGTCTCGGCCTTCAAAGCTATGGGCGAAGCATGGCTGGAAGACCCTAATCCCAGCCCCTTCATCGAGTTCTGGAGTTACAGTCACCCCAGTGTCCAGCACCGTGCGGAGTTCGCCGCTCACTATGACCCCTGGGCCAACAACGGCCATGGGAAGTTCTTTGCAAGATAGGGACTGAGGGAATAGTCCCCCCGGTCCCTCACTCCTTTAGCCACTGGCTTTACAATTTGACCATGCAATTTCTCACGCTCTCCCGCCGCCGTATCGATGCTTTTCCGCCGGAAGCCTTTACCCCGGAGTTGAACGCCCACGAGGGCCAGCGCGTCCGCGAACTGTACGCTAGCGGTATCCTCCGTCAGGTTTGGCGGCGCGGCGACACGCCCGGCGCAGCCATCCTTTGGGAGGCGGCAAGCGAGGCAGAGGTCCACGTCGCCCTCGACAGCCTGCCCATCTTTCAGGCGGGAATGCTGGAGATTGTAGCCCTTGTCCCGCTTCAGCCCTATCCCGGTTTTGGACCGGCGTGAAACCGGCCCCAGTTTTCCTCATCCCGCGATCAACTTTCGCGACGTACACTGATATATCAGTCAAGATGGAAAGGACCCGCTATGCCTTATCCCGCAAACTACCGTTACACCCGCGAGCATGAGTGGATTGAAGTGACCGGCAACATCGGCACAATCGGCATTACCGACTACGCGCAGGCCTCGCTCGGCGACATCGTATACGTGGACGCGCCCAAGGCGGGCGATCCGGTGACCGCCAGCGTGACCTTCGGCTCGGTCGAGAGCGTAAAGGCGGTCAGCGACCTCTACTCGCCGGTCACCGGCACGGTCACCGCCGTCAACGAGGAGTTGAAGGATGCTCCCGACCAGATCAACGCGAAGCCGCACGAAGCCTGGATCATCAAGGTGGAGCTGGCCGATCCCGCGCAAGTAAGCGCGCTGCTCGATGCCGCGGCGTATGAGGCTTTCATTGCGGAAGAAGTCTAGAAGCAGGGAACAGGGATTAGGGAACAGGCAACAGAAAATGTTTCTTCCCAAATAAAAATTGGGTGGGGCACCTTAAACCTTAAACCGCTTCGTAGGCTGTTCACTGACAACTGCTCCAAAGGAGCACCATGCGCTACCTCCCAAAATCGCCCGCCGAGCGCCAGGCCATGCTGGCCGAAATTGGCTTTGCGTCCATCGATGAGTTATTTGCAGTTATCCCTGCCGAAGACCGCCTCAACCGCGATCTGGACGTTCCCCGCGCGCTCGCAGAGAGTGAAATCATTGACTATTTCAAGACCGCCGGGGCAAAGAATGCCACCGACTACGCCAGCTTTCTGGGTGCGGGCGCCTATCGGCACTACCGCCCGGTGATAATCGATTCGCTGGTTCAGCGCGGCGAGTTTCTTACCAGTTATACGCCCTATCAGGCCGAGATCACTCAAGGCACGCTTCAAGCTATCTTCGAGTTTCAGACGATGATCGCTGAGCTGACCGGCATGGACGTGGCCAACGCCAGCATGTATGACGGCTCGACCGGCGCGGCCGAGGCAGTCATGATGGCCGTGCGGATCACTGGCTGGCATAAGGCCGTCGTTGCCGCAACGGTTCATCCAGAATACCGCGAAGTGTTGGCGACTTATACCAAGCATCAGGGATTGCCTGAGACTCTGGTCAGTTATGACCGCGAGACCGGGCGTCTTGATTTGGCAGCGCTGGAAGAGGCGGTGACCGAGGAAACCGCGGCGGTTCTGGTGCAAAGCCCTAACTTTTTCGGGATTATTGAAGATATTCCCGCGATTGCGGAGATTGCTCATCAAAAAGGCGCGCTGCTGATTGTCTCCATTGCCGAGGCGATCTCGCTGGGCGTGGTGCGGCCTCCGGTGGAAGCGGACATCGTCAGCCTGGAGGCGCAGTCCTTCGGCGTGGCGCTGAGTTATGGCGGGCCATTCTGCGGAGTCATCGCTGCTAAAGAAAAGTTTGTGCGACAAATGCCGGGAAGATTAGTTGGTCAGACGGTTGACGGCAACGGGAATCGTGGATTCGTTTTAACTCTTTCCACGCGCGAACAACATATTCGTCGCGAAAAAGCCACCTCAAATATCTGCACCAATCAGGCGCTGGTCGCGCTGATGGCTACGATCTTCCTGAGCGTCTACGGCAAGGAAGGCATTCGCGAACTGGCCGAGCATAACTTGGCGAAGGCTGCGTATGCGGCTTCAAAGCTAAGTTCCGTACCGGGCGCAAAGCTGCTTTTCAACGGAGCGCCGCGCTTCCACGAGTTTGTCTTGCAGTCCGAAGAGGCTCCGGCGCAATGGAGCCAGCGCCTCCTCGACAACAAGATCGTCGGCGGCATTGATTTGAGCCGCTGGTATCCGGAACTGCAAAACTGCACGCTCTGGTGCGCCACAGAAGTTGTTACGCGCGCGACCATTGATGCTGCGGCCGATGTACTGGCGGCCTTTCCGGTGGAGGCGTAGGAGACGGCTATGACTAAACAGACTTATCCGCCACGAATCATGTACATCGAAAACAAAGGTGGATGTTTCGTGGATTTATATGGTTATGGCAAGGAAAGCAAAGGCGGTGGTCTTAACGGTTCTGCTCACATTGGCCGGGTGACTTTCAGCCGCACAGGATCGACATTGTATTACGCAGGAAAGTCATTTCAAAGCCTCAAAGGGAGTGGTTCCAAAGCTAATTTCTTTGACGTGGAAACTGGCGAACAGTATTGGATTTCCGGGCCAAGGCAAGATGGCACAGATCGACTCTACAAGAGTAATTTGCCAGTCGAGATTGATGAAGATGTCAGGGAAGAATATTGGACGGAAATTCGCAAAAGGCCCGAATGGAAGACACGAGCGCAGTCTTCGCTTTCAACAACGAACCGCCCTAACTCGACATCACTGACACGCGCGTGAAAGAGAATGAAATGAGTTCAATAGAGTTAACGACCACAACGATTCATACTACCGGCAAAGTCCGCGCGCACCAGACGCAGAACGAGGCGCTGCTCTTTGAAATTTCTACGCCGGGAAAGTATGCTTTCAAGCTGCCGGCGCTAGATGTACCTGCGGTTGATGCGGCGTCCCTGCTTGGCGCGAGTTATCGCGAGAACAACGCGGAGCTGCCAGAGCTGAGTGAGATCGAAATCATTCGCCACTTCACTCGGCTTTCTACATGGAACTATGCCATTGATCTGGGAATGTATCCGCTGGGCTCTTGCACGATGAAGTACAACCCGCGGGTGAATGAAGTTGTCGCGCGCATCGAGGGGCTGGCCGAGGCGCATCCTTACAGGCCTGAGTCGCTGGCGCAGGGGATTCTGGAAGTTATCGACAAGCTCCAGCACTGCCTGCTGGAAATCACAGGCATGGACGCGATTACTCTGCAACCGGCGGCGGGCGCGCACGGCGAGTTTACCGGCATCCTATTAGTGCGCGCTTGGCATGAGTCGCAGGGCAATGCGCGCAAGAAGATTCTTATTCCTGATTCAGCACACGGGACCAATCCAGCGACGGCGGCCATTTGCGGCTATTCAGTGGAGAATTTAAAGTCGAACGCCGAGGGCGGAATCGACTTGGATGCGCTAACTCGGCAGGTGGATGAAGAAACCGCTGCGCTGATGCTGACCAACCCATCGACGATTGGCGTCTTTGAGAGCCAGATCGCAAAGATCGCGGAGATTCTGCACGCCAAAGGCGCGCTGCTTTACATGGACGGCGCGAATATGAATGCGCTGGTGGGCAAAGCGCGACCGGGTGACTTTGGCGTGGATGTGATGCACTTGAATCTGCATAAGACCTTTTCGACGCCTCACGGTGGAGGCGGTCCTGGCTCGGGGCCGGTGGCTTGCAAAGCGTTTCTGGAGCCGTTTCTACCGACGCCGGTGTTGAAAGGGACCCAGGGACCAGGGGCTGCTGGCAAACTGCGATGGGAGTACGACCGGCCTAACTCGGTGGGCCGTGTGCGGGCCTTTTATGGCAACGTGGGCATGTTCATTCGCGCGTTGGCTTTTATCCTTGCCAACGGACCGGACGGGCTGCGACAGACAACCGAAGATGCTGTGCTGAACGCTAACTACATCCGCAAGAAGTTGGAAGATGTTTATGAGTTGCCTTATAAGACTGCCTCAATGCACGAGGTGGTCTTCAGCGACAAGCGGCAGGCTGCGCTTGGTGTGAAGACCGGCGAGATTGCCAAGCGGCTGATCGATTACGGCTTCCATCCGTACACGGTCAGCTTCCCGATGATCGTGCACGGCGCGCTGATGATTGAGCCGACGGAGAGCGAGTCGCTGGAGGAACTGAATCAGTTTATCGCGGCGATGCGCGCGATTGCCCGCGAGGTCGAGGAGACGCCGGAACTGGTGAAGACTGCGCCGCATTCGACGCGGGTTTCCAAGCTGGATGAGGTGCAGGCGGCCCGCAAGCCGATATTACGGTGGAGGCCTTTGGTAGAGTCAGAGGACGCTTTAGGGCAGCGGTGAAAGGTTCATCGTTTCCAGGTCTGAAAGTCCGCACCTGGGGCACCCCTCTGATTTGGGATTAATGGGATTTCCTATACAGTTCCTCCAGCGCGTCGCAGGCGGTGCGGACCCCATCCTCGCTGGCTAACTGCTGCGCAACGCTGCCGGCGCGCTCGGCCAAGAGCGGCGCGGCGAGCATTTGTTTTAATTTGCGCGCGACACGCCAGGGCGTATACTTCGCACGTTGGATTACTCGACCGATCTTCAGGCGCAGCATACGGCGGGCGTTATCTGGCTGATCGTGGCTGAAGGGCATGATGAGCATGGGTTTACCGGCGCGCAGGCATTGCGCCACTGTGCCAACGCCGCCCTGATGGACGACCATCGAGGCGCGGTTAAAAAGCTCCGAGTAGGGCGCGTATTCGGCAACACAGATGGACTCCGGCAGCGCGGTCTTCATATGGTTGCGCGGGTCGGTTCCGATCAGCAGCACGGCGCGGATGCCGAGCTTGATGGCGGCCTCAGCGGAGACTTCATAGAAATCTCCGGCGGCCAGCACCGCTGCCGAGCCGAGCGTGAAGACCGCCGGGGGCGGTCCTTCTTTTATGAATTTCTCCAGGTTGGGCGGCAGCGCACGGTTGCCGGCGTCGGCGTCGTAGTAGCAGAAGCCGGTGATGTGAGTGTTGGCCGGCCAGTCTTTTTGCTCGACGCCGAGGACGCGCGAGAAGAGCGCCAGGACCAGAGACGGCGAGTGCTTGGCATCGAAGAGGGGGTTGGCGCCTTTGGGCAGGCCTAGCTCACGGCGCAGTTCGTAGATTGGCTCCGGCCACTTGCGGCTGATGTAGCGGGCAACGCGCTTGATGACGCGCCCGAAGCCAGGGACGAAGCGGTCGGCGCGGGCAAGGCGGGGATAAGGCGGCAGTACCGGCGGATCGAATGCGGAGAAGAAGGAGAGTGGGGCGAGGACGTAGCTTGCCCAAGGAATGCCCGTGACCTCGGCGACGATGGGGCCGGCGTAGTTCAGTTCGCCTAGTAGCAGCAGGTCGGCGCGCGCGGGCTTGGTGGCGGCGTCGAGCAGGTCGTCATAGGTTTGGCGCAACGAAGGGAAGAGGAAGTCGCGCAGGCCGCGCTCGGTGCCGTTCTTGATGTCGTAGATCATCTCGACGAGGATAGTGTTGGTCGGGTCAATGTCCGGGCGGACGGCGTGGAACTCCAGACCCAGTGGCCTGATTTTGGGCTCATAGACGGCGGGTAGCGCCATCACCGGCGTGTGGCCGCGGCGTTTGAGTTCCAGTGCGAGAGCGATGAGCGGGTTGGTGTCGCCGTAGGTGCCTATATTGGAGAGAACAATGCGCAAGGTGAAGTCCTCCGGGCCGTGATCAGCCCGCTGTTATGAGGGTAATCTATTGGGGCAGTGGATACTGTTGGATCACCCCCTCTTACGCTCTTTGCCGCAAACTTATATTCTTCCGGCTCCGTCTTGTATATCAAGGAGCGGTTCACACCGCCGACATCTTTTGATGGTATCCTTCCCGTGTTGTACCAGGAGATCTTCCATGCTCATGAAGCGCACACTTCGCCATCTCATTCCGTCCTTTGCGGCCTCGGCTCTGCTTTGCGGCCTGCTTGCATCACCGGCCGTAAGCGCCGCACAGAAACCTTACCAGGTCATTGACCAGTGGAAGATTGGCGGCGAGGGCGGATGGGATTATCTGCTGGCCGACTCGCCGGCGCACCGGCTTTATCTGACCCGCGGGGCGCGGGTGGATGTGGTGGATACGCAGAACGGCAAGCTGATCGGCTCTATCGCGGGTTTGCACGGCACGCACGGGGTGGCGCTGGATACCGCTGGAAAGTTCGGCTATATCTCTGACGGAGGCGGCAATACGGTGGTGGTCTTTGACCGCGTAACGCTAGCGACGGTGGCCACGATTCCCGCTGGAACCAATCCCGACGGGATCGTCTTTGAGCCGGCGACGCAGACGGTCTGGGCCTTCAACGGTCGCAGCAAGGATGTGACGGTGATCGACGCGGCAACGCGGAAGGTGGCGGCGACGATCCCGCTGCCCGGCAAGCCGGAGTTTCCCGCTGTCGATGGTAAGGGCATCGTCTTCGACAACATTGAGGACAAGAGCGAGATTGTGCGGCTGGACGCGCACACGCTCAAGCTGACCGCGGAATGGCCGCTCGCCGGTTGTGAAGGACCGAGTGGCTTAGCCTTCGACGTAACTGGCGCGCGCCTTTTCCCGGTCTGCGATGGCAAGAAGATGGGCGTCATCGACTCGAATACCGGCAAGACGCTGGCCACGGCAGAGATTGGTAACGGACCGGATGCGGCCGGTTGGGATGCGGCGCACAAGCTGGCCTTTGCCTCTTGCGGCGAAGGCGTTCTCTCGGTGATTGACGCCGCTGCGCCCGGCTATCCCACCATCGAGACGCTGCCCACGCAGGCCAGCGCGCGCACCATGGCGTATGATTCCGCAGCTGACCGTATCTATCTCTCGGCTGCCGAATTTGGCCCGCGGCCTGCGCCGACACCTGAGAATCCACGGGCACGGCCACCGGTGATTGCTGGCAGCTTTACGATTTTGGTGGTGGGGCGGTAGTAGATTTCCAGATGGAGGTCTCACCGATGAGTGCACCGGCAACAAGTTAGCCGCACTCCCGGATAGACTGTTCTCTTGCGACCGTGACTCCGCCGGCAGCGATCCTTCCTGTTACTGCGAAAGAACCAAGGAAGTGCCGTTTTTCACTGCTTCATGCATCCTCCGAATCGCGTCGACAACCAGCGCGGGCTCATCCTGCTGAATCATGTGATTGCTCTCCTTTGCTACCATCAGGACGCTGTCGGTCGAGAGAGAAGCCAGTCGCGCCTGGCCGTCACTCCAGTTTTTCTCCAGCACCGCAAAGGGTCCTGGAAACGGTTGTCCGTGCGTGATTACGATGACCGGCAGTGAGCCAAGGCTCCCCGCGCTTTTCGAAGCCCTCAGCGGCGCGGGGACAAGCTCCAACGAAAGAAGATCGTCACAGAGGGCCGCATATTCCGAGGGCCTGGTGAGCCAAAGCCCAAAGCGGTCAAGAGGAACCCAATTGCGGAGAAGACGCAGCACTCCAAATCGGGCGATAAGCCCGACCACCCGGTTCACCACTCTCGCCTTTGAATAGAAGGCGAGGATCTCACTTTGAAAGATCGTAGACTCGTCAGGGGTGTCAACCAGGACAAGGCCCGCGACTTGCCCCGGGTAATCCTGGGCGAAAGCTCGAACCAAGAATCCGCCGTATGAGTGCGCCACGAGGATGAACGGTCCCTGGACTCCAGCCTCGGAGAGCAGTGTGTGCAGTTCCCGAGTGCGATCTTCAATACTCTTCCGAAGTGGCGCGGACTCACTCCACCCGTAACCGGCGCGGTCGTAGATGCACACCTGAGCAAATTTCGCAATTTCCTCCTGCAAGGGCCACCAGAATTTTGAAAGTTCACCCGCTCCTTGTTCAATTACTACGGCCGGAGCGGTACTCCCCTTGCTGAGTAGATGAAGCTTGTGGTTCCCCACGGAGATGAGCCGTCCAGAGGCAGGGTTCAAACGGGCTTCCCGCCGCTCGCCAGTCCATTCATAGACGTAGCCGATGACCAGCAAGAGCAGCGAGAGCAGGAGCGCGGAGCCAAGATAGAGTTGCCAAAGAGTCAACATGAAGCTAAAATAATACAATGATGTATAAAATGCAAGAGTGTATTTTTAGGAGAATGAAATGAACAGAGACCCGAACAAGAGGGCGCAAGCGCCTGTAGAGGGGAAACGCGCGCGAACCAGGAAGCGATTGATCGAAGCGGCGTCTGCAGTTATCGCAGAAAAAGGCTTTGATCGGGCATCACTGGAAGGCATTGCCGCACGGGCTGGGATGACCCGCGGGGCGGTTTATGGCAACTTCAAAAACAAGGAGGAGTTGTTCCTGGCTCTCATTGAGACGCATTGGAAGCCGATCATTCCTCCGCTGAAGGCCGGGGCCAGCTTGAAGGAACAGATGCGCATCGTGGGAAAGACGGTGGCGGGGGTGGCAGAGGAACGCCGGAGGTACGCAGCCATAGCGACATCCTTTCAGCTCTATACGCTTACGCACGCCCCTATGCAGGCAAAATTGACGGAAAAGAATGCAGCCGTCTATCGCCGGATCGAAAAGGAGCTAGTCAAAGTGATACCTGCGAAGAGTCTCCCGATGCCGGCAAGACAGTTTGTGCGCGTGCTGGATGCTGTTACGACAGGCTTGCTGTTCACCTATTTCCAAACACCGGAACTGATGACGGAGGATGTGTTCGTGGCTGCCTTCGAAGCACTGGCCTGAAAAATATCCGCTTGGGGCAGTCAGCCGCTGAACGGGAAGATGTGCTGTTAAGGTTGATTTCAGTTCATGCAAACCAGAAAACACCACTAACCCGCTCCCATATAGATGAAGCGAGCCAGGAAGAGGACGGCCAGCAGATAGAGCAGCCAGTCCTGTTTGCGGAGGTTGCCGGTGGCCAGGTGGAGCGCGGCCCAACTGATGATGCCGAAGCCGAGGCCGTTGGCGATGGAGTAGGTGAAGGGAATCATCACCATGGTGAGGAAGGCGGGGACGGCGACGAGCGGGTCGCGCCAGCGGATTTCGCCGATGGAAGCCAGCATCATGGAGCCGACCAGAATCAGCGCTGGAGCCGTGGCGGCGGCGGGCACAATGCCCGTGAAGGGCGCGGCGGCGATGGCGGCCAAAAAGAGCAGGCCGGTGACGATGGCGGTGACGCCGCTGCGGCCTCCAGCGGCGACGCCGGCGGTGGACTCGACGTAGCTGGTGACAGTGGAGGTTCCGGTGAGCGAGCCGAAGACGGTGGCCGTGGCGTCGGTGAAGAGGATGCGATTGAGGCGCGGGATGGTGTGGTCGGCTTCGATGAGTCCGGCGCGCTTGGTGACGGCGACAAGGGTGCCGAGATTGTCAAAGAGATCGACGAAGAAGAAGACGAAGACGATCTCCAGCAGGCCTTTGTTGAGCGCGCCACGGATGTCAAGCTTGAGCGCTGTCGAGGCAAGCGAGCCGAGACCGCCGGAGGTGGGCGCCCAATGCGTCAGGCCCATCAGCCAAGCGAGGCCGGTGACGGTGAGGACGCCGATCAGGATTGCGCCGCGCACTTTCTTTACTTCCAGAGCGACCATCAATAGCAGCCCCAGAAGAGCGAGCGCCGCAGTGGGGTTGCGGATGCTGCCCAGGGCGACGAGCGTGTCGGCGTCGCCAATGACCAGCCCCGCATTGCGAAAGCCGATCAGCGCGATGAAGAGTCCGATGCCGCTGGCGACGGCGGCATACAGTTCGTGGGGGATCGCGTAGAGGATCGACTGGCGGATGCCGGTTGCGGTGAGCGCAAGAAAGATAACGCCGGAGAGGAAGACCGCGCCCAGAGCGGTCTGCCAAGGAATATGCATCCTCATGCAGACAACATACGCAAAGTAAGCATTGAGGCCCATGCCGGGGGCGAGGGTAATGGGATAGCGGGCCACCACGCCCATCATGATTGAGGCGAAGCCGGCAGAGAGGCAGGTGGCGGCGGTGACGGCGCCGAGCGGCATCCCGGCTGCGGCCAGGATCGCCGGGTTGACGAGCACGATGTAAGCCATGGTCAGGAAGGTGGTGACCCCGGCCAGAATCTCGGTGCGCCAGTTGGTGCCGAGGCGGGAGAATTCAAAGTAAGATTCGATTCGCTTGAGCATAGGCGGTATCTCTAGGAAAGCACACCGCCGCGGGATTAGGCGAATGGGCAGCTTCCAAATCAGCCGAGCCAGAGAGCGCGGTTGGTCCACTCCCAGTTCGCGGTCACCTGATGCATCCAGTTCAGTGAGGCGACGAGCATGGCGGTCTCCGCGGGCGGAATGCTCTTCTCATCGACAAAAATCACACCGCCATGCAGGCACTCTTCCTCGGTCCAGTTCTTGAGCGTGGGAGGAACCTTCAGGCGATCATAGGTGACCAGGGTCCACTCCTGGTCGGTGGCTTCGCGCAGGATCTCGGCGGTATCTTTACCCACAAAATTGCCGCCCTCCCACTCGGTCAGCGAAGAGACGGAGATCAGACTATCGCGACGGCGCAAGCCGGCGGCCACGCTGGGTGCAATTTCTTCATTGAGCAGAAGTTTCAACATGATTAGCGGCTCGCAGATTTCTTGGGAACAAATTCGACGGCTTGCGGCAGCAGATTTTTGAGCGTCGCAAAATCCGTTGCCTTGTTGTCGGCAATGGCGTCGTTGATCTCCTTTGCGTGAACCTCCGCATAGTGCGCCGCGGCCTGCACCTTCACCTGTGGCCAGCCCAGGTGCTTGGCCGCGGCGGCTACATCGCCCTTGTAGCTGCGCACAATCTGGATTACCTCCCACACCGCCAGTGAACTGGCCTGGATGCAGGCGTGGCGGCCGGCGGGCGTATCGCGAAAGTCAATGAAGGCGAACTCGGTGCGGCGCAAGCCCTCTTCCACCAGACGCGCGCTGGCGTCGCTGGGCGTCCATCCATAGCGGTTGGCCAACCGCCTGAGGCGCTTGGCAGTCTCCGTTGGGAGGCGCATACTGACAACCATCGAAGAAGCAGCTTTCACCATTCCGTCCTCGCTTTGTCACTCTTGTAAACATTGTAGTTCGTATTTACAGGCGATCAAGGTTTTTGTGCAATATTCTTTGGACTGCGCAAACGGCCTGCATTTGAATTTATCAACCAACTTTCGGCAAGTGAGTGAAACCCTTTGCATGAAACTTTGGAGGGGGCAGGGGCATTTATGCCCCTGCCCCCTCCAAAATCTCGAAGTGGTGGATGTATTTGAGCGCCTGCTTGTGCTCTTCGGGTGTTGATGGACCGCGCTGGGCGATAGCGGCAAGGGGCGCGGCCAGCAACACGAAGCTAAAAACTGTAGCAGCAAGAAAACGCAATAACATGGATGGATTCCGCGCAATTTAAGATAATGCATCGTCGGAGCGGTTGGCAATTACATAATCCAATTGAGACCTCGGTTCATTACGCTTAATATGGTTGTACGGAAGAAATAAGTTCAATTTGACTTAGAGGACGAAGATGGCGGAGCTTCTCAAATTGGGTGAACCGTTCAGAGTGGCTATGCTGGTCTATCCGGGAGTTACGCAACTGGATCTGACGGGGCCGCAGGAAGTCTTCCGCAAGGTGCGCGGCGTCGAGGTGGGCCTCTACTGGAAGAGTTTGACTCCGATCACCAGCGCCTCTGGTTTGCAGTTGATTCCGACGCACACCTTGGAAGATGATTCGCCAATTGACCTTTTGTGCGTTCCCGGCGGGCCGGGGCAGGTGGAGCTGATGGAGGATGAGGAGGTGCTCAGCTTTCTGAGGCGCGCGGCAGCGAGTGCACGCTTTATCACTTCTGTTTGCACGGGCTCCCTATTGCTGGGCGCGGCGAGGTTGCTGGAAGGTTACCGGGCCACCACGCACTGGACATCGATGGACAACCTGGAGCCGCTGGGCGCGATTGCTGTTCCGGATCGCGTGGTTCTGCGACCGCAACCGCATCACCGGCGCGGGCGTGACTGCCGGCATCGACTTTGCGCTCACGGTCATCGCGCAGCTCTGGGGCGAGCCTGTTGCGCGCGCTGTGCAGTTGGGTGTGGAGTATGATCCGCAGCCGCCGTTTCATACGGGTTCGCGCCGGAGCGCATCTGCGGAGGAGATCGAAAGGATTCAATTGCAGATGGGGCCTTTTCTGGAGCGTCGACTGGAAGCTACGCGGAAGGCGGCAGCAAGATTGAAGGCCTAACTCCGAACGATGAGCGTCGCAGATGTTCTCAGGCTGTCCCCTGTTCCCTGTCTTCGCCCCCGCGTATAATGAGAAGTCAAGCGTTTATCTCACGCGGACGGAGCAATCCCGCCCGCCTCCACGGACAACAGATGCCAGATCACATCAAAAAGCAGCTTCTCGCCGAGATCGCCATCCTGGAGCACGAGCTTCAGCACGAGCTTCCTGCGGAGATCAAGAAGGCCGTGGCCATGGGCGACCTCTCGGAGAACGCCGAATACCACATGGCCAAGCAGCGCCAGACCTTTGTGGATGCACGCCTGGGTCAGCTCAAGAAACGCATGGCTGAGTTGTCTCTGGTCAATCTTGCGAACATTCCCAAGGACAAGGCCGGCTTCGGCTCGACCGTAGTGGTCTATGACACGACCAAGGACGAAGAGATCGTTTACCGCCTGGTGACCAGCGAAGAGTCAGATGTCACCAAAGGGCTGATTTCGACCACCTCGCCGATTGGCCGCGGGCTGGTGGGCAAGCGCGTGGGAGACACGGCGGTGATCGTGACGCCCAACGGCAAGCGCGAGCTGGAGATTCTGAAGCTGACCACCATTCATGATGAGGCCGCGGCTGCGGAAGCTGGCGCAGCCGGCACAGAACCGATATTGGGGCAAAAGTAGGAACAATGGCAATGACCTGGACCAGCGCCTTCGGCAGCGCCTGCGGATGGCTTCTCAACAAGATTGTGCACGGTCTTGCGCTAACTCGCATCTCGCCCAATGCGCTTACGTTTATAGGGCTGATTATCAATATCGCTGCCGCCTTCCTCTTTGGCCACGCCAACGCCACCAACGCCGACATGATGTTCTTTTGGGCGGGTGTGGTGATCTTCTGCGCTGGGGCCTTCGATATGCTGGACGGGCGTGTGGCGCGGCGCAACAACCAGGTGACGGTCTTCGGAGCGTACTTTGACTCGGTGATCGACCGCTACTCCGACGTGGTGCTGTTCTTTGGATTGCTGGTTTACTACGGGCGCATCAACCGCTTCCGGTATGTCTGCCTGGTGGCTTTCGTGATGGTGACCTCGCTGATGATCAGTTACACGCGCGCCCGCGCCGAAGCGCTGATCGGCCAGTGCAAGGTAGGCTTCATGGAGCGTCCGGAGCGGATTGTCCTGGTGATTCTGGGTGCGCTGTTTAATCATTGGGGCGTAATGGCCCCGGCGTTGTGGGTGCTGGCCACGCTCTCGACGATCACCGTCGCGCATCGCATCGTGTACACCTACCAAAATACCAAGCAGATGAAGCCGTTAAGCTGAAGGAAGTCAGATCAGACTATAGAAAAAGCCTGCTCAACATCGTCACCAGTGAGGAGCCCATGCAGGCGCGTGCGCACGAACTGTTTTCAAGGCATCGGCGAACGATCGTCAGGTGTAGGCCGTAAACGCAGCGGGGACTGAACCCGTCTGGACTCAGTACCCTTATGCTCACCGTCTCGATGAGTCGCAGCCGGCTACTCCTCGGCGGGTTGCTCTCCAGCGGAGCTCGCCTCCGCTTCATCGGCAGGCCCGATTGGTACCTCAATTGCCACAACCTGTAAAACCGTGTAACGGCACGGCACGCTCGATGTGTAAGGGATATCCAGAGACATACTGTAAAGGATCTCCTAGCACTGGACAGCGAGGGACCGGGGGCACACGAATTTTTATCATAACAAATGCCGATGCCCGCTCACACAGCCGATTTCAACGCCGCTTCGGACCATACGACCGCTTCCTCATAGCAACGGACAACATCCAGGGCATTCAGAGCATTCTTCTGAACGATCTCATCGCATTTCGCCCAATTCCCTTGCTCGTGGAACTCAACCCAATGCAGCAATCTTCGTTCAGGATTCTCCACGCCCTTCAGGGCCTTGGCAATCTCATCGCGCAGCGGCAGCGCCGGGGCCAGTTCCTCCATGGGAAGGCCCATCATGGCCGGAAGCATACTCAACATCCCAAGCAAATATTGTTCAGTAGGATTCAGCGAGGCGCCCGCGGCCGCCAGCTCGCAGAATCGTCCCCGCACATAAGACATGCGCAGAACCTCGGAAGGCTGCTCGTCGCTCAATTCACTGGTGATGGCATTGGTGGCTATGCGCCGGAAGGCATCTGCGCCCACTGCCGTCATGGCCTCTTCGATCGACTGAACCTCCTGCTGCATCGTTCCAGTAGACGCATTGACCAGCCGCAGAATCCGGTAGGTGAGCGAGGGATCGCGCTTCACCAACTGGCTAAGCTTGCTCATATCCAGCGCACCACCCTGCAACAGTTCCAGAATCTCTATTTGAAAGATGCGATTCGCCGGAATCTTGCGGTGTTCCTGCACCGTCGGGCGACAGAAGTAGTAGCCCTGGAAGAGAGTAAAGCCCTCTTCCCTAGCCTGCCGGTAATCCTCCTGCGTCTCCACCTTCTGCGCCACCATCGCCACTGGCGTCTCGCCCAGCTTGTCGATTAGACAGCAACGTTCCCCATGGAATACTTGGCTGAAATCCACCTTGACATAGTCCGCAAGCCGGATCAGCGGTTCGGCGTCAGGCACCCAAGTAAAATTGTCCAGCGCCAACCGGAAGCCGGAGATCTTCAGACTCCTGCACGCCGCCACCAGCTTGGGCGTCAGCCCCATCCCCGTTTCGATCTCCAGCACCGTCATGCTGGGAGGAAGAATGCCGACATACCCCTCGGTCAACGCCTCGCTTGTACAGTTGACGAAGGCCGGCAAACCGCCGGTCAAGCGTTCCAGCCCGAAGATCACCGCATTGTCGATCATGGTGCGCGTAGCCAGGTCGCCGTCCCCGCGGAAGTAGGTCACTGGCCCAGCACGGAAGAGCAACTCATATCCGTGGACTCTGCCGCGCAAATCCAGAATCGGCTGGCGCGCCACATAGCGGAGCCCTCCCGATTGATCTTGCTGAACTTCCGCGGAATTTCCGTCTGAAAGAACCAGTGTTGCCATACGAACCTTTCCGTTCCATTCGCTACCGTCGGCCAGTGGGCTCAGCATGAGGCTTTCGCGGCCCGGCCTAATCTCTTGATTCATGCTCTTTCGGCAGGAGATCGGTTCAATCTGAGGACTGCCAAAACCCCTGAATGAACTTTAACCAGCCGATTGAACTCCTGCCTCGGCCCACAATACAGCTTCCGCATAGCAGGCCACCAAAAACTCCAGGTCAAGGCCGTTGGCATGAGCCACCAAATCGCAGGCCTCCCAGTCGCCGTACTCGTGGCACTCCAGCCAGTGAAGCAAAACGCGCTCATGATTGTTATTGCCCAGCAGCGCCTCGCGAACCTCGTCGCGTAGAGGAAGCGCCGGCGCAAGTTGCTCCATGGGGAGGCGCAGCATCGCTGGAAGCAAGCTGAGCAAGCCCACCAGGTACTGCTCGGTCGAATCCAGATCGCAGATCCCGGCGCCCAGTTCGCAGAATCGGCCGCGAACAAAGGCCATGCGCAGAATCTCCGCGGGCTGCCCAGAATTGAGTTCGCTGGCGATGGCCAGCATGGCAACGCGGCGAAAGGTATCCTCGCCCACAGCCAGCAGTGCGGCCTGGATGGAACGCACCTCCTGGCGCATCGCGCACATGGGGGAGTTCACCAGGCGCAGCAGCCGGTACGTGAGCGAGGCATCGCGCTTCAGCAGAGCGGTCAGCTTGCGAACATCAATGACCTGACTGCGCAAGTGCTGCAGGATTTCGATGTGCGAGAGGCTGTTCTCGGGAATTTTGTGGCTTTCAATCAGTGCCGGGCGGCAGAAATAATATCCCTGGAAGAGTGTGAAGCCCTCCTGGCAGGCCTGCAAGTACTCTTCCTGTGTCTCAATTTTCTCGGCGACAAGCGCCACAGTTACGCCGCGCAAATGCTGGAGAAGAGCCTGCCGCTCCTGATAGCCGGTCTGGATAAAATCCACCTTGATGTAGTCGGCCAGGTGGACCAGCGGCTCAAGTTTTGGCTTCCACGTAAAATCGTCCAGCGCCAGCCTGAATCCCTCGGACTTCAACTTGCGGCAGGCCGCGATCAACTCCGGCGTAGGCTCCAGGTTCTCCAGAATCTCCAGTACGGTCATGCCGGAGGGAAGAACGTGAACCATATCTCCCACCAGCGACTCGCGCGTACAGTTCACAAAAGCCGGCAAGCCGCCGGTCAGCTTTTCCAAGCCGAAGATGACCGAGTTGTCCAGCATGGTGCGGGTGGCCATGTCGCCATCTCCGCGAAAGGCCGCTTCCGGCCCCGCCCTGAAGAGCAATTCGTAGCCGTGAACCCGGGCGCGCAGATCCATGATGGGCTGGCGCGCCACGTAACGCAGCACACTGGAAAATTCAGGCAGCGCGCACGCTCGAGGCGATGTGGATTGTACCTTCGTCACCCGTCCTTCCAGTGTCGCCATGCCTGCCATCCCTATTTGCCTATCGGCGGGCAGCGCGCGCAACTTGAGAGAGTGTCAGATTGAGACGTGACGACAGGAGTTGCGCTCAAAGGTCGGAGTGCGCCCGAGCGGGAATAGAAAAGCTGCGCTCTTATCTTCAATGGACAGAGCGCAGCCGAAGTAGTTTGATTCTCGATGAGAAGGAAAAGCAGGCCTCCGTCTATCCCATGAACATTCCGCCATTTACGTCCAGCACCATCCCGGTGATGTAGGCCGCCTCCTCCGAGGCCAGGAACTTGACCGCGCGGGCGACATCCAGGTCCGTTCCGCGCCGTCCCAGAGGAATATTTGCCAGCATGGCCGCGCTCACCTTCTCGTCCAGCACCGCGGTCATCGGCGTCTCAATGTAGCCCGGCGCGACGGCGTTCACCGTGATCCCCCGCGAGGCCACCTCGCGCGCCAGAGACTTGGTCAGCCCAATCAGCCCGGCCTTGCTGGCCGCGTAGTTCACCTGACCCGCTTGCCCGGCGCGGCCCACCACGCTGGCCATATTCACAATCCGTCCCCAGCGGTTCTTGATCATCGGCCGAAGCAGCGCCTGCGTCAGCAGAAACGGCCCGGTCAAATTGATGGCAATCACCAGATCCCACTCCGACCGCTTCATGCTCATCATCAGGTTGTCGCGCGTGATGCCGGCGTTATTCACCAGAATCTCCACTTTGCCGAACTTGTCCAGTACGGCCTTGGCGCCGTTCTCAATCGACTCGCCGTTCGAGACATCCAGCTTGAAGGCCGCCGCCGTGCCGCCCAGCGCCTCAATCTCAGCCGCTACCAGCGCCAGCTTCTCTTCGTTGATGTCGGCCACGGCCAGTGTCGCGCCCGCCTTCGCCAGCTCCAGCGCAATCATGCGCCCAATCCCCTGCGCCGCTCCGGTCACCAGCGCAATTCTTCCTTGCAAATCTGCCATCTTCTCTCTTTGACCCCCTGCGCGCAGACCTCCGCGCTCCCTTTCGTTCCCGATTATAAATGGGTGTATCCTGCCTTGGCAGCCGTGAGATTAACCCTGCCCAACCCCACCGCACGATTCACCGCGCTCAAAATCGCGTCCAGCGAAGCCGTGACGATATTCGGATCGATTCCCGCGCCAAAGACCGACGCCGATTCGCCAAACTGAATCTCCACAAAGGCCATCGCTTTTCCCGAAGCGCCCTTGCTGATCGATTGCTCCTGGTAATCAACGATCCCCATCGCCAGGCCAAAACGCTCGTTCATCGCGCCCACAAAAGCATCGATCGGGCCGTTTCCACTGCCGGTAATCTGCTCCTCCGCGCCGCCCCTCCGGACAGTTGCCGCAATCGTCACCAAACCGGCGCTGGAGCTTTCGGAGTACTGCTCGCAGGAGAACGGCGTTTGCTGCTGCAGATACTCCGCTTCAAAGGCGCTCCAAATCTCCGCCGGACGCACCTCGCGCCCCGTCTCGTCCGTGATCTTCTGAATCACCCGGCTGAATTCGACTTGCAGCTTGCGCGGCAGCCGCACGCTGTAATCGCGCTCCAGCAGATACGCCACGCCGCCCTTGCCTGACTGGCTATTGACGCGGATAATCTCCTGATAACTCCGGCCAATGTCGTTGGGGTCCAGTGGCAGATACGGAACTGCCCATTGCTCTTTGCCTCCTTGCAACGCAAAGCCCTTTTTAATCGCGTCCTGATGCGAGCCGGAAAACGCCGTAAACACCAGCTCTCCGGCATAAGGGTGACGCGGATGCACGGGCAACTGGTTGCAGAACTCGGCGCTCTCAATCACCTCCGGAATGTCCGAGAAATCCAGCCCCGGATCGACGCCCTGGGTAAACATATTCAGCGCCATCGTCACCAGATCCACATTGCCCGTCCGCTCGCCATTGCCGAACAGCGTTCCTTCCACGCGATCCGCACCGGCCAGCAGCGCCAGCTCGGCCGAGGCCACCGCCGTCCCGCGGTCGTTGTGCGGATGGACACTGAGAATAATGGAATCCCGGCGCTTGAAGTTCCGCCCCATCCACTCAATTTGATCGGCATAGATATTGGGAGTCGAGTTCTCTACCGTCGAAGGCAGATTGATGATCGCCTTGTGCTGCGGCGTCGGCTGCCAAACCTCCAGCACCGCCTCGCAAACCTCAAGCGCATAATCCAGTTCGGTCCCGGTAAAGCTCTCCGGCGAATACTCGAAGACCCACTCCGGGCCAGGGTTCGCCGCCGCATACTCCCGTAGCATCCGCGCACCCTCGACGGCGATCTGCCGAATCCCCGCGCGGTCCATCTTGAAGACCACCTTGCGCTGCAACGTCGAGGTCGAATTATAGACATGCACAATCGCCCGCCGCGCTCCCCGCAGCGCCTCAAAGGTGCGCTCGATCAGGTGTTCGCGCGCCTGCGTCAGCACCTGCACGGTCACGTCCGCCGGAATCCGCCCCGATTCGATCAGTTCCCGGCAAAAATCAAAGTCCGTCTGCGAAGCGGCCGGAAAGCCAATCTCAATCTCCTTGAAGCCCAGCCTGACCAGCAGATCGAACATCCGGTTCTTGCGCTCGGAGTCCATCGGATCAATCAGCGCCTGATTGCCGTCGCGCAGGTCTACGCTGCACCAAAGCGGTGCCTTGTCGATGGTCTTGCTGGGCCATTGCCGGTCCGCCAACGAAACGGTGGGCGTCGGGGTGTACTTTGCTGCTGGATTCTTCATGGACTGAGCCTCTTGTAAAACTCCCTTAACTGGCGGGTTTTGTATCAGCGCACGACTGGTAGGTCAGGGCTTCAGCATTGACTGCCGCAAATGGTTCAAAATAACTATCGAATTGACATGGACTGAGTCGGAAAAGAGATCGGCCAAATCGTGGACGAGCCGGGGTGGAAGATTCTCATCAACGAGCAGCTTCAAGGACCGCGATCCTTTCAGGAATACTGGCAAAGAAATCGTAAACGGCTTGGAAGTCTTCCTTTTCGAGGTAAGGGAACTCGCTCAGAATTTGCTCCTCAGTCATTCCCGAAGCCAGGTAGGAAGCCAGATCATAGACACTGAAGCGCAGGCCGCGGATGCAAGGCTTTCCCCCATCGTGCCGGTTTCAACCGTGATGCGCGGATTCAGGGAGTATATGGACACAAACGCCTCCTGCCGTGTATTGATTCTACGGCAGATTTGTCTTGATCGTCCAACCAAAGGGTGGCGTATTCGGCGTGTGTTCATCCCCGGCCTAACACTATGGATAGCGCCAGAAGATCTGCTGGAGTCACAATCGGAATCCCGCGCCACGGATATAAGAGCAGCAGCTCTTCATCGCTCGTGATCAGCAGATTCGCTTCGGCTGCTTGGGCAGGGCAAGGAATAGATTGTCTCTGAGGTCGCTACAGGACGGATAGACAGCAGACACGTCCGCAAGATCGGTGGCGCCCCTGATACCGATCTGTCATCAAACATAGAGTAATTAAGCTGCTTTTTCGAAGATCCACGGGAAGGCGGTCATGGAGCGGCGTTCCTCTGGCGCTTCATGTAAATGGTGCAGACTCGTTTCGACGGTATCCATAACCTCGTCCAGAGTGTTGAAGATTTGATTGCGTATGTCGTTCTCGCGAATGTACTCCCAGACGTGTTCGGCGGGGTTCAACGCCGGCGAGTAAGGCGGCAGCGGAAGCAACCTCATGTTGGACGGCACGGTCAGTTCATGGGCCTTGTGCCAACCGGCTCCATCCAAAAACATCACGCAATATTCGTCTGGAAATTGCGCTGCGGTTTGGGCCAAAAAGATACTCATCAAACGGGCATCGACCCGAGGCAAAATCATCGAAGACATTTGCCCATCGGCGGGGCAGACGGCCACGTATGCGTAGATATATTCGCGGACCAATTGACTGCAAACTGTGGGCCGCAAAGGCAGCGGCGCCCAACAACTTCGTGCGTCGCTGATGCGTCCGAAACGCCCCTCGTCTTGAAACAAAACGCGCAGCGGAGTACCAGAAGGAAGGCTCTGGGCTATGGTTTCGAGGGTTTGCGGAAGTTTTTTTTGAAGGTCTCCATGATCGCTGGATTCTGCTTGGCGTGATGCGGGCGCGGAGTTAGTTTGCGCCATTCGTGACGATGCAGAAGACCATAGATGTAGTCGATCGAAACCTCCTGTCCGAGCTTTTTTTCAAGCGCGGAAGCAAGTTGCTTGGCGGTCAAAAGATCGCCGCTTTCGGCCTGCGCGAGATGCTCGCCAAGAAAGGCTCGCTCCTCATCCAAACTCATCAGCCCCCAGCGTCTTCCGCCTCGTCCCTTGCGGTCGAGGCCGGAGGGACCAAGTGTGTTGTACTCGGCAACCCACTTCCAGACCGCCTGTGTTGAAACTGCTAGCAGATCGGCGACGCGATGCGCTGCAAATGGACCAGCATGGGTAAGCCAGATCGCCAAGCGGCGCTGATAGGCCGTTTTGTCGGGAGCTTCCTTGACCCATGCAACCAGTTGCTCCACCGTGAACCAGGGACTCAAAGAGGACGGTCTGCGCATTCTATTCACCCCGAGAACAGAATGACATTACTCTATGTTTGTTGTCAAATTGGTATGAAGCGTGAACGCATGAAGCCGCTCGAAATCGATGTAGCCGCGATCCATCACATAGAAAGCCCCCGCCTCGATCAGTAACTCGTCAAGGATGTTGACGTCATGCACCTTGCCGCCGGTGATGCGAATGAAGGTGGGGATGTTGCCGCGCAGATCGAGGAGCGTGTGCATCTTCACAGCGCCTTTGTGCTTGCGGAAGTTGGCCCATGGGAAGACCGCGAGGCACAGATCGATGGTGGTCGAATCCAGAGCATACAGAGCCTGAACGAGCTCCACGCCGAGAGGATCGTCTGCATACAGCGGGCGAGCAATGGCGATCAGCACCAGGGCGAAGTCGGCAAAGATGCGCCAATCGTGCGTTTCGTTGGCATCGGCCAGCGTGGAGCGCGTGCCCCGCCCTCGAAAGCCCATGTGGTAGAGCTTGCCGCGCATGGCTCCCAGACAGGCTTCGATGTCGCGCAAACTCTCGCGGTAAGTCAACTGAGCAAAGGCCATGGCCAGATACTGGTCGCGGCAGGAGAAGCCCCGGTGGTGCGCATCTCCGCGATAACGCTCGACGCACTTCTGGAACTCGTAGGAGGGCAGGTAATCGATGAGTTGGGAGAAGACGGTCTGTCCGGCATTCATCCCTTATAGTGGGCAATCGTTGCTGCCTGCGGCCACTCAAGGCCGAGACACGATACTTCTGACCAAATTTCAAATCGAAAAATGAGAGTTATCGGCTATCGCTTCTAATGTGTGACGGTGACAGCGAATGATTCGATTTTAGCCGGACACTAGTGATTGGAGGCAAAAGGTACCCCCACCCCCTGCTATATTTATTTTTCCGCAGAAATCCTTGCAGATAATTATAAAGATCATGGAATCTGTGGTTTCTAAAGAAAATCCTGCAAAAGCACAACCGCTGCCATCTGCAGATTAATTCATCGCTGGCGAGAATAACTCCTCCAAAAAATGTAGAACCTGTTCGCCACTCTTGAAACAAGATAATTTAGAAGTTCAGAACGCGCTCGCCAACGTCCTAGCTGCGCGATCCAGAGCCTGCGTCAGCACCGTCAGTTGCTGGGCTGCCAAACGGGCGTCCCGCGCGTCGATGGCCTCGTTCACGCCAGGAAGAACTACCGCCGAATAGCCGGTGTATGCGCCCGGAGCGTAGATGGTATGCCGGAACCAGGGCCGATCCGGCAGGCCCTGTTCGCTGAGCAGCGCGCCTTCCGTCTGGCGCAGAGCCAGATTGAGGCGCGACAGATCGCCTGTGGCCGCCGTCTGCGCTCCGTGGGCGCGCTCCGCCGCTGCCGAGAAGCGCGTTGCGGCGGCCTGCGCCGACCCAAAGTCGAGCGCCGTGAACCCGCGATCCGCTGCCTTCGCCTTTGCTGCCTCAAGATAGTTGCAGATTGCACGCGCATAGGCGGGATAATCGTAGGGCAGCACATCCGCGTCGGCCATGCGCACCGCTTCCAGTCCCAGCACGCGAGCCATCTCCTGCAAATAAACAAAATCCCCGTCGGCATTCATGGTAAACCAGGCGTAGTTGTCGAAGACCGAGTGATAGACGCCGTAAGGGCCATCCGAGCCGATGTCGGTTGAAGGCACGCCAATATGCTGGAAGAAAGGCGAGAAATCCGAGCCGGAGCCTAGATCGCCCACTTCAATCTCCGCGCTCGCCGCGGGCGGCGTCGTCTCGCCGGGAGGCTCGCTTGGCTTCGGTTGCTCCGCTTGCGCCGGATGGTTGATGCGCCACTGCTGATAGACCGTTTCGCCCAGCGGACTGCGCACCGAGCGCGTCAGTTCGCGCAGGAACTGCTTGAGCGAGGGCACGGCCGAGGCAGTAAAATCGCTCCCGGAAACGGCAACGTCCGTGTTGAAGTAGGCCACGGCGTGCTCCAGCGCCGCCGCGTTCTGCTCCACCCATTCGGTCGAGCCGATCAGTCCTTCCTCTTCCGCATCCCAACTGGCAAAGACAATCGTCCGCTTGGGCCGCCAACCCTGCTTGATCAGCGCTCCCACGCCATGCACCGACTCCAGCATCGCCGCCGTGCCGCTGCCGGGATCCACCGCGCCGTACTCCCAGGCGTCGCGATGGTTACCCACCACAACCCATTCATCCGGACACGTGGAGCCTTGCACCTTGCCGATCACATCCCAAATGATGCGCCGCTGATAGTCCTGCTCAGAAATCAGGTGGACGCGAACGCCGCCGGGTCCAAGATGGTAGTGAAAGGGCAGAGCGCCCTGCCACTCCTGCGGCACGCCGGGGCCTTTGAGCGCCTGCAGGATCGGCGCGGCGTCGTGGTAGCTGATCGGAATCGAGATGATATGCGGCTCATTGCCGTATGGTGAGACCCGCACCGCGTCGGGCAGCTCCAACGTCGAGGCAACGCCCGGAGTTTCCGGGTCGCCCGGATACTTGAAGATGTACTGTACAGACCCGTACTGGATGCCCGTCTCCGGCCGCCATGGGCCTATCGGGTAGGCGTCGCCCTTGTAGAAGCCGTCATCGTGCGGGTCAGAGTAGAGCAGCACGCCCACCGCCCCTCGCTGCTCGGCGATGTAAACCTTCACTCCGCGAAAATTTGCGCCATAGCGGATCAGCACAATCTTGCCGCGCAGGTCGATATGCTGGGCGGCCAGCCGGTCAAAGTCCTCCAGCCGGCCGTAGTTGGCGTAGACCACCTCGGCCGTCACGTCGCCCGAGCCGGAGGAGCCGTTAAAGGGCAACTTTACCCGCGGGTCATTCTGAAAGGGATCTCCGGCCACGTGTTCGCGCGTGGGACCACTCATCAGTTGCTTGCCGCTGGGGTCGTAGGCCTCCACGCGCACCACCCTGGGCTGATTCATCAGCACGCGGTAGGGCACGATCTCAGTCTCCAGCCCGGCCGCGCGAAACTTCTGCGCCACGTATTCCGCCGTTTTACGGTCTTCCGGCGTGGAGGCCAGGTGCGGCTCGCGGGTGAGCGTCTTCAAATGCTGCCCGGCGAGCCGTGCGTCCGGTACAGCCAGAAACTCTTCTTCAATCTTTGCTTGAGCCGCAAAATTCCGGTAGCCAAAAACAACCGGTGCGGGCGGGACGGAGTTCTGTGCCGCGACAAGGCCGGAAGCACATGCCAACAGCAATAGAGTACTCAACGGCTTGCGCGGTATCATGCGAGGAACCTCTTCAAGCGGAAGCTGGGGTAGGGCCAATCTTCACTATAGAACCTGCATGCCGAAGAGGGTTTGGGCAAGGTGAGGAGAAAATGTCGAACAAGCGTTCTATAAAGCTTCCGCTAGCTTCGGATAAAGACCCGCATGGCTGGTCTGATAAAGGCACAGCAGGCGCTGGCGCATCAGGTAATAGGCCGAGGAAGCCTCCTGAGCGTGGAGGGGGAGGGTAAGCTGGAAACGCTGCAACATGCGGGAGGGAATCAGCCCAACTTCCACGCGGCGCACTGCGCGGCGCAACTGAGCCGCATCCATTCTCATACGTTCGGTAACAATCACCGCCTCGGTAAAATTCCACTGCTGCGCGCAGGCAGCCAGCGCCAGCATGACCTCGGCGTTCTCGCGCATCTTTCTCAGGCCCCGGTAACCGCCAAGAGACTCCCAGATCGCTCCCGGCTCCAGATCAATCTGCCCTTGATGCGGCGTCAGAAAATCGATCGCCACCGCCGACAACTCCTCTGTATTCAGCCGTTGCAGTTCGGCTACGATATCGTGCCAGCCCCGCCGACGCTGCTTCATCAACTGCGCCATCAAAATGAAGAGCGCGCCGATAAGGCTGCAACTTGCCAACAAAACAAAATAGGGCTGCAAAAAGGTCATCTCGTAGAGATTACCTTTGCTCTGCCAATCTGTCAACATCTTTTTTCACGCGCTCGTGCAGCGCCAAAATGTAGGCGCGCATATCCGGCGAAAGCTCCCGCCGCGCAGGTTCATCTTTCCAAAACTGAACCATCCAGTAGAGAACTACTGGGAAGATGACAAGTGTATACATATTTTCTAACGTACCGAAATCGAGATGATCACCATAGTAATCATGCAATAAATCAACAACGATTGCTGCTATTGATAAAAATGACGACCCCAAAACCAGCGCAAAAACATGATTGCGAAAGCCCAGGCCGAGTCGCTGAGCAGTCAATAGCATCAGGATAAGCAATTCACAAAACATCAGGTCTGTAAATAGATCGCCCCGTGCCTTCAGGCTTTCAAGAAAATTTGATGCCGGAGGCGCAATCATCCATGCAAGCGCGGCGGCCAACAGAATCCCCACCGCGCCTCCTGAGATGAACTGTTTCCTGGCATCTCGAAGCCAGGTTCCGGTGGGCCGCATGACTATCCGTAATACATCCCAAACAATCCAGAGTTCCAGAATGAAACCGAGTATCTCGCTTGAAAAATAGATTCTCCTATACCAAAGGTTCGAGATGCTCTTGTAGATCAGAAACATGAGAATCGACAACGCACCTTGAGACCCATAGAGCGCAGTAAAGGCAGGGAACTCCCTCCACCTGCGCCGATAAATGAGTACGGCGAAGAGGGCGGCTTCAATAAAAGACCCCCCCAACCATAAAATCCAATCCATCGTCGACGGATTCATCTCACCTCACTGCAACTATTCTCTATGATTATAGAGACTTCTAGCTGTGTGAAGTGAAAGAAGAACAATCTGCTAGAGCTGCAATCCGCTGTGATTTTGAGGATAGGGCATCGGAGGACGAGGAAACGCACTCGAAATGCTGGATACCTGAGCTAAGGAATTTTGAGGATAGGGCATCGGAGGACGAGGAAACGCACTCGAAATGCTGGATACCTGAGCTAAGGAATTTTGAGGATAGGGCATCGGAGGACGAGGAAACGCATACGAAATGCTCGGAGTGGCGAGGGCGAGAACGGCAGCGGCAAACGCGAAACGCAGAGAATTTTTCATGGGGGTGTCCTTTTCTAACGCAGATATGCGCAAATAGAACATAATCACATTTTCAATTTCTCTGTAAAGGGGAATATAAGGCGAAAATAGCAAAAGTATAGAGAAAGTAGCTGGAAACACTCTAATTTCATGATTTTCACTTTCATCTCATGAAATAAAACGTTTAACCGCGTCCGGGACGCACGCTGTCCAGGTGGCTTTTATCGACCGGGTCGGGGTCATCAAAGGAGGGATAGACCGGCAACCCCTCGCGCAGCCCGCTCCACTCCTCGGCCACCACGATGCTGTTGTGGGGATTGCCCGGCTGGTAGCGCGCCGAGCAGGGAAAGCCCGCCCGCACCTGCGCCGCGTCAATCACGTTGCCCAAATCAGTAATATCCTGCGAGGACTCGTAATCCACCCCGCCGATGCGATAGCTGAAGATCAGCATAGTCAGCCTGCGATCGATCTCTTTCTTGGATTTAGCCGGGCTATCAACCTCGCAAACCTCAAGCAGCATTCCGTCCACCAGCCGCCCGGAGCGGGCCAAGAACAGCCTACGCGCTCGTTCCAGTTCTTCCGCCGATGGCCGTTTATGGAAGATCAGCCACAGGCCCAGTGCAAGCAGCCCGGTGCCTACGACGGCGGCGGCGGCGATCTCCCAAAGATTGACGGGCTGAAAATTCATTGCGCGCGAAGCGTTCCCCCGAAGCCCCAGCTTAGAGAATACCTCAGCCGCTCACGGAGAACAGCGCACGAAGCGATCTCCAGCAAGGTCAAGCTGTGCGTCAATGCCAAATTGACCCACATAATCCTGAAAAATCTTCGTACACGCTTGCCGATGATTTCCTTCATCAGGAGCAGAATGAGTTCAGGTGAACAGAATGCTCAACCGCCAACCAAGTCCTTCGTCCCTCAGTCCCTAGTCCCCTATAGCTGTGTGTCCCCCCCCCCCCGGGTCTTATTCTCTTTTTGTTCGCCTAGAAACACGGCAGCAACTTCCTTGATGTTCGCACTGCGATATACTCGTGACTGCATCTTGCCGTGGCTTAGGCCCGCCAGATGCGAGCGTTTTCAGAGGTTTATTCATGGCTTCCAGAAAAAATCCCGTAGCGATACAGCACTCCCGCATCCGTTCGACTACTGTGATCTGTGTCCGCCGCAACGGCCAGGTGGTGATGGCCGCCGACGGACAGGTCACCCTCGGCGATCATGTGCTGAAACATTCGGCCAAAAAGATTCGCCGCCTCTACCAAGAGAAGATTCTGGCCGGATTCGCCGGTTCCACCGCCGACGCCTTCTCGCTCTTCGCCCGCTTCGAGACCAAGCTGGAGCAGTACGCTGGCAACCTAAACCGCGCCGCCGTCGAGCTGGCCAAAGACTGGCGCACCGACAAGATGCTGCGCAACCTGGAGGCCCTGCTGGTGGTGGCCGACGTGAACCAGACCTTCCTGATCTCCGGCTCCGGCGACGTGATTGATCCCGATGAGCCGCTGGCCGCCATCGGCTCCGGCGGAAGTTATGCCACAGCCGCCGCCCGCGCGCTGCTGGAAAACACCGACTTGGACGCCCGCACCATCGCCGAAAAAGCCATGAAAATCGCCGGCGACATCTGCATCTACACCAACGACCGAGTGACTGTTGAGGAGTTAAAGGCTTGAGCGTCCGCGATTGGTCAATTTATAATGATCAAGGAAAAATTCTCGCTGCGGCTATGGCCCGCCTTGTTGAGGCATATGAATGTGATCCCGTTCGTGCACGTCACGTACTTGAATGGGAACATCTGCCCGGAAGGAGTTATCAGTCGAATACAGTTATCCCGGAAGTCGAAAAGCAAATCGCCAAGGCTGAAGACGATGCTCTTAGACATCTCAGGCTGACCGCTCTTCATCAGGGAAATGACGCATCATTGGAATATGATGGCCTTTTAAATGATTGGTATGGAATCTGCGGCACTGCCAGAGAATATGACTTCGATTTCTTTAATTTTATATCCGATAAATATGGTCCGAATGAACACATATCAAACATTTTTTTAACTGCCTCCGAACGTGAGAAGCAATGTGGTTGGACAATAGAGGAGATCGACCGGCTGAGGCAAGGCGATTCCACAGCAGTAGTCTGTTATCGAAAAGAGCTTGAAGGATTGGCTGAGGCAAAGAGGCTTAGAGGGGATGAGGCAAGAGCTTGGATTGAGAATGAACTGATTGATCTCTCGAACGCGGCTGACAGAAAACTCCTCCAATTAAGGCATTACGCGATACATGACCGATTGTCAAAGTGGGAAGTGATTGAAAGGACCCGAGCATGGGCAGAATCATTTGGCCTTCAACAACTTTGGAAGTCGACTTTGGAATCCAATCCAGGAATTGATATTCCTCCACCACCACCTCTAACATTGCCAAGTCAAGCAACACTGCATTTTTTGCCAAAGGATATCGAGGATACATATCAACGATTGAAGGAACTTGAAGGGAAATTATGGATTTCGCGTGATCCCAAGATGCTCTCAGATTCTGAATCGCTTATGGACCGTCTTATTCGTATGAGCATGAAGATTGAGGACAGTGCTGGGATTAAGGCATATATGGAAATGAAAGAAAAGGAGCGTCAAGAGCAGGGGCGAACAGCATTACCGACATCGTTTGGATGGTATGGATACTATGGTGCAATGTTAGATGCTGAGGAAAATGAGAAATCAGAAGATACCAGGCTCGGAAGATCAGAGGGAAAACTCTACATTCAATGGGCGAAGGAACTTATAGGTTTGCTTCCCTCAATCGTGAATCGATGCAGTCGGCTCAAATTTCATCCATTCGCCGCTATCGGGGAACAAATCCCAATTGCGCATCGCACACTTTTCGAACAGGCTCATATGCTTTACATCTTCGACTTCGATATTCCCTGCACATTGACATGTGGAACACTAATAGAAGAACTGGTTGAAAAGGAATTCCCGGAATTCATTACAAAGTGGTCTGAGGAGAAGACTGTATGGGAATTGAAAGTTAACGATATCGTCTTACGGTATCCACAATATTTAGAGGCAAAGCCTTTTCTGGAAAACATAATGGACAACCGTAATGTTGCTGCTCATGACCCGAGTGCATATTTACGCAATGGGAATATGAGATCGGAGAGCATCTTGCGGATGACACGCAAGGTACTCGAAATCTTTTTTGAAGTTGCGAATTCGCAATCAGAAGAGAATTAAACTCTCCTTTTATATCCAATTACCTACTCGTCTACGCGATAAGGTTTCAACGGCAACTACCCGCCGTGTTGCTTTTATTCCTGTTGCGCGCTCCTTCAAACCCCCTTATACTTACTGGTAGGAGTATTACCGATGCAGATTACCAGCAAGGGCCAGGTGACCATACCCCTGCACGTCCGCCTCCGTTTAGGGCTGCTTCCCCACACCGAGGTCGAGTTTGAAATTGCAGACGACCATGCCCGCATTCGCAAATCCCGGCCGAGCGGAGCGGGGAGCGCCAGAGGGCAGGCCGCTATTCTTGCCTTGCGCGGCAGCGCCAACTCTCGCTTGTCCACCGGCGAAATCATGAAGCTGACCAGAGGAAGCTGGTAAGACCTGAAGGTTGTGGAACAGGGCATGACATCAGTCGTGCCGTAAATGTATTCCAAAAATGTTTCGGCTTTAGCCGCGGTGGAATCGCAATGGCTAAATATGATTTTCGCAGGGGCTGAAGCCCGGGCAGGTGGCCCGCTCATCAGCCCCGAAGAATCACTCTGAGCCATGAAAAGCTGTGCCCTGTTCATCGCGGCTTTTCGCGATGAGCGGGCGGATGCCCCTGATATCGCTTTTTAGTCTCGGAAATCCCCGATTTTTTCCGCGCGCACTTTGCAGATAATTATTCGCCTCTGGCGCACACTCTAAATAGAGCAAAGTTCCTGAGAGCCTCTGGAGTGCCTGACCATGCGTACCGTCAGAAATATCACCGTAGCCGTCGAACCCGAACTCTATCGCCAGACGCGGAAGATTGCCGCCGACTACGACACCACCGTCACGGACATGGTAAGGTTTCTGCTCCTGGCCCTGCCCGAAGCGGTGAAGGCCGCGAATTACCCCGGTGGCCGTCCCCAATTTGGCTTGGCCGCCGCCCGCGCCGCTGCTTCAGTGCCGGAAGCAAACCCGGCCATCAAACCTTCCAGCCCCTCCTCTGAAAAATGCGAAATATCGTCCTGTGCTCCTGTAAATGGCAGTCAACCACATTACTTGCAGCAACTTACAACACAACAACCTATGCCTGTACAGGATAAGCATTTCAGTATCTCGGCCTTGAAAACCATCATTTCAAAGGTGTTGTGACCTATTCCGTAAATCGCGCATTTCAACCGCTGTACGCCAGTAAAACCCTCAAATAGTATTCCTAGGCAATCGGCCCGATCCCCTGCCCCGGAGAATCACCCTGAACCTCGCGCGCGGCGGCAAAGCCTGAGAGAATAGAATCTGAAAGAGATGGCCATCTACCTGCCCGCATCCGCCGAAGAACAGGAGCTCTCGCTGGACGAGCTGACTCCGCGCGAAATCGTCACCGAACTCGACAAGCACGTCGTCGGCCAGAAGGACGCCAAGCGCGCCGTCGCCATTGCCCTGCGCAATCGCCAGCGTCGCCAAAAGCTGCCGCCCGACATCGCCGACGACATCATGCCCAAGAACATCATCATGATCGGTCCCACCGGCGTGGGCAAAACCGAGATTGCCCGCCGCCTGGCCAAGCTGACCGGCTCGCCCTTCTTGAAAGTGGAAGCCTCGAAGTTCACCGAGGTCGGCTATGTGGGACGCGATGTCGAGTCCATGATCCGCGACCTGGTTGAGATCGCCATCGACATGGTGCGCGAGGAGCGTCTGGAAGAGGTTGAGGACCGCGCGGAGATGAACGCCGAGGAGCGTTTGCTCGATGTCCTGCTGCCTCCGCCACCGCCCACGCCGCCTGCCCAAGAGGGCCAGCTCACTCTGCCGGAGGTTGATAGTTATCAGCGCACCCGCGAAAAACTGCGCCAGCAATTCCGCGAAGGCAAGTTAGATGAGCGCATGGTCGAGTTAGATGTGCGAGAGCGCGGAATGCCGCAATTCGGAATCATCAGCAATCAGAGCCTTGAGGATATGGAAATGAACCTCAAGGATATGCTGCCGAATATCTTCGGCGGCGGCAGCAAAAAGCGCAAGATGAAGGTTGGCGACGCCTTCGATTATCTGGTCGAAGAAGAAGAGGGCAGGCTGATCGATATGGATTCGGTCAATCGCGCCGCTGTTGAGCGCGTCGAATCCAGCGGCATTGTCTTCCTGGATGAGATTGACAAGATAGCCGGCCGCGAGGGCGGTCATGGGCCGGATGTCAGCCGCGAGGGCGTGCAGCGCGACATTCTGCCCATCGTTGAGGGAACTACCGTCAACACGCGCTACGGCATGGTGCGCACCGATCATATTCTCTTCATTGCGGCGGGCGCTTTTCATGTCTCCAAGCCCAGCGATCTTATTCCGGAGTTACAAGGTCGCTTTCCGATCCGCGTCGAGTTGAAGTCACTTACCGTGGATGATTTTTTGCGCATCCTGACCGAGCCGAAAGCATCGCTTACCAAGCAGTATTCAGCGCTGCTGGAGACCGAAGGAGTCAAGCTGGAGTTTTCTCCCGAAGCTTTGCGCGAGATGGCTGAGTTTGCCTTTAAGGTGAATGAACAAACGGAAAATATCGGAGCGCGCAGATTGCATACCATTATGGAGCGAGTGCTGGAGGATGTTAGTTTCCTCGCGCCGGATGTTGCTCGCAAGGTGCCGGATGAGGCTGCAGCCGAGGCGCTCAAGGAAGCCATCAAAAACGAATCCTCCACGCCTCTTCCTTACGAAGAGCGCGCGACGCCGGCCGGCTCCGAAAAAATCTTCCACATCGACGAAGAATACGTGAAAAACATGGTTGCTTCCATCGTGAAGGACCAGGATCTTTCGCGTTACATCCTTTGAAACATCTTGCACAATAGCAGGGGTAGCGATTGATGCATACATTTGCAATGAAGCTATTGCTCCAAGACATTGTAATATTCATTTTCTGGATGGAGCGCATGTGATACAATCGGCACTATGGTGAGCCCAGATAAGGCGATAACGCGAGATACCAAGTTAATACCTTCCTATTGCGTTCATCTTGACGCGGCGCGCGCGCTGGCTGCTCTTGTCGTCTTCTTGGGGCATGGGGTGGCCTTGTGCCTGCACATAAATGTACACGATCAAATCAATTCAAGATTAAACCAGGCACCCGCTGAAGGCCTGCCATTTAATCCAGCCGAACATACGCATATGGGTCATCAAGCCGTCATTGTTTTTTTTGTCCTTAGCGGATTTTTAGTGGGCGGCGGGGCAATTCGCGCATTAAAAAATAGGCGCTGGTCTACAAAGTTGTATTTGCTTCAACGAGCAACTCGTCTTTGGGTAGTGCTTATCCCCGCTTTACTCCTTGTAGCACTGCTTGACACAATTGGTTCGCGCTTTTTTTCCAGCTCTATCCGCATATATGCTACTTTACGCAGTCCTGTGTTGACTAGTGTTTGGAATGTCATACCAATTCATTTCTCTGCTTCGACATTTGCGGGAAATCTGTTCTTTTTACAAGGCATTCTTGTTCCTTACTTCGGATCGGACTGTCCTTTGTGGAGTCTCTCCTATGAATTTTGGTACTATATTATGTTTCCGGTTTTGCTAGTAGTTATCCTGCCTTCTTCCAAGATGCCTCGCCGAATCTTTTCTGTCGTCGCGCTGATCGCAATGTTGATTTTTTGTGGCCGCCAAATATCAATTTACTTTCTTATCTGGATGATGGGAGCCGTCACCTCGTGCATGCCCAACGGGATATTGCAAGCTACTGCGCGCCGCCTCGCTCCATGGATGTGCCTGTTTTATGCATTCTTCAACTTGTACGTGGTCGTGCGTCCATTTAACTTATTGGCCTCTGATTTCATCACTGGATTACTTTTTTCCGTTGTACTTTGGCTGCTCCTTCATCTTCGTGAACCTGTCGGTGAGTCGCTCTACCGGAACGTGTCAACCAAACTTTCGGCCATGTCCTATACCCTCTATTGCGTGCACTACCCCATTATTCTATTGCTCAGCGCATGGCTGGCACCAAGACTTTCGCAGCAAAATCGCATGCAATCCGCTGCATTACTCTTGATTGTTTATGCCGCGGCGTTTATAACCGCCGATCTTTTTTACCGCTGTTTTGAGGCGAACACGGGGTGCATTCGCCGGTTTTTTGCCGTGCGCCTGGGCTTTCAGTCCGTCGGATGAGTTAGGAATGTCGGCAGATTATTTCCAGCTTTCTCAAACTCTTGAGCATCTCGCCTAAAGACGGCTTGCCGATCTCCAGTTCGAACTCCCGCTGCAACTTATCAAAAGCGCCGATCACGCGCACCGCGCACTTTTTTCCCAGCGGCTTCAATGTAAGCTGGTAGGCTCGTGCGTCACTCGGATCAGTCTTTCTTAGAAGCAGACCTTTGGCCTCCAGCGAAGAAACGCAGTGGCTGATATTTCCTCGTGTCGTGCAGAAGGTCTCTGCCAGTTGCGACGGTTTGACGGCCTTCTCCGCCTCAAAGAAGAGTGCCGCCAGAACAAGCCCTTCCAAAAAACCAAGATTGTCGGCCGCAAAGACCTGCACGGCCAGCGATTCAAAGCGGCGCGCGGCGCGGTTGACAGCGAACATGGGGCTTTCCTGGAGGAATGTATCAATGCGCACGGCTTCACCTGATAATTCAACACTTAACTATTTACCACAATATCAAATCTTTCTTGCGAAACAAACGGCGAACTGTAAAAATATTGAAGATATTCAAAATATGCCGAAGATCAAATCGATTTTAATGGCTGGTAGCCTTCTGCTGGCAATCTGCGCGACACCATCGTTTCCACAACAAGCTGCTTCCCCAAACGCGGCTTTCTCAAATGCGGGTTCGCCTACCGAACCCGCCCAGCTTCCGCATCCCACTGAGACCATGGTGGTTCTTGGCTCATCCGTTCCCGTGCCGCTGGCAGAATCTTCCGCTTCAGTTGTGGTTCTGCCGGTCGAAGGTGAGATGCTGATCCTGGAGTCGCCACAGGAGTTGCTCCGTCAGGACTCATCTGTCTATCTGGAAGAGCGTGGTGCGGGCGGCGGGCAGGCTGATCTAGTTTTGCGCGGTGGAACCTTTGAGCAGACGCTGGTGCTGTTGAATGGCTTCCGCATTAACGATAGCCAGACCGCGCATCATAACCTGGACCTGCCGATTCCGCTCGATGCAATGGACTCGATTCAGGTGCTGCATGGCGCCGGTTCCACGCTCCATGGCGCGGACGCATTAAGCGGTGTAGCTGACTTTCTGACTGCCGCGCCCTCGGTCACCTCTCTGCGCCTGCGCGCGGGCCAGGGAAGTTATGAGTCGAATGAAGAGTCACTGGTGGCGGAGTTGGCGCGCAAGCGAGTCAGCAGCCGGCTTACGGCGGAACGTAACTTCTCGACAGGGTTCATGGTTGACCGCGACTACCGCAATGAAGATGCTTCCTCGGAGAGCTGGGTGAGTTCCAGGCTCGGTATCTCCGACATGCTTTTTGCAACTAGCGATCGCTCCTTCGGTGCAAATCAGTTTTATGCACCTTATAACTCATGGGAGCGGACCAAAGGATGGTTTGCCAGCGGACGCCAGGATTTAGGAAGCCGTACCGTCGCAGCCTTCGGTTATCGCCGCCACACGGACGATTTCATCTTACTGCGCAACGATCCCTCCGTCTACGAAAACAATCATATTGATAGCTCCTGGCAGGCCTTAGTGCGCCACACCGTCCCCATCGCAACATCTGTGCTTTTGTTTGGGCTGGAATCAGACGGCGACAGCATTCATAGCAATAATCTTGGGCTTCATGCCGAAAACCGCGGATCAGGCTATCTGGACCTGGACCTGCGCCCGGCGAAGAGTCGTTGGAACTTATCCGCTGGAATCCGCGAGGAGTTACTTTCAGGAGGCTTGCAGTCGGTATTTTCGCCGCACTTGGCGGGTAGTTTGCGTTTGACTGACAAACTAAAGCTACGCGCCAGCGGGGGCAACGGATATAGAATTGCCACCTATACGGATCGCTATTACACTGATCCAGTCACGCATGGAAATTCCAATCTCAAGCCGGAATCAGCATGGTCCGGCGAAGGAGGGGTGGACTGGACTCCTAGCAGTCACATTTTGATCTCCGGCACTGGGTTCTATAACCGTCAGCACAACACCATCGACTATCTGCGCTATGTTAGCACTCCCCAGCCTTCTAACTCCCCTCTTCCTCCTGGATGCCCAGTAAATACTTGGTGCGCTGTGAATCTAAGCGGACTACATTTCAAGGGGGTAGAAAGCTCCGTCACTTATCTTCCAGCGAGCGGAGAGAAGATTCAACTTGCATGGACTTCGCTAATCGGAGCGCAACCTCCGTTGCAGGGCCTGCAATCAGAGTACGCGCTGAATTATCCGGTTGAAAATATTCATGCGGTCTGGACTGTAACGCTGAATCACTCGTTCCAGGTTACTAACTCCGTTGCCGTTGTAAAGCCCTACCAGCAGCCTGGGGACCCGCCTTGGAATGCCAGCCCTTATCCTGTGTGGAATGCCGCGATCACGCATGATTCCGGGAAGATACGCCCCTATCTCCGGCTCGCAAATCTAAGTAACACCGGCTATCAGGAGATCAATGGAGTCGCCATGCAGGGGCGGACGATTACCGGCGGCGTATCTATCTGGCTTGGACGCTGATGATCCACAAATATTTCATGCAAACCGTACGAAAACCTGCTAACATGTTTTTGTACCTCGCGAGTCCGCGCTCTTGAAAGATTTTGTGGACTCTACCTGCACTCTCCCGCTCTTGAGGGAATGTGGATGGGGGCGCTTCAGGAGCACACCGGGAAAGGTGTGCCGCGCCTCGCATCTGCAGCCTTTCCCATGACTCCACGCTGTAGAACGCAAAGGAGTGTATTCATGAGCAACCCCGCACTTCACCACAGAATCAACTACATCGAATTCACTACCACCGACATTGAACTCACCAAGAAGTTCTACTCGACCGTCTTTGGCTGGATTTTTAAGGATTGGGGTCCGGATTACATCGATTGCGATGCCACCAGTTCTGGTATCGCAATTGGATTTGTCAAGGGCGCGGAGGCTCTGGAGCAGCCTAAATACGTTCCACTGGTAGTGCTTTACTCGGCGGACTTGAAAGCCACAGCAGAGGCAGTCGTGGCTGCGGGCGGAAGCATTGTCGTGCCCACTTTCGAGTTTCCCGGTGGACGGCGCTTTCACTTCTCCGACGGCCTTGGAAACGTCTTGGCTGTTTGGTCGGAGTAAAACTGAGAACCCTCGGATTTATTGATCCGGCCCAAAAGATTGAATACATTATGCCCTAACCATTGCGTGTTCTTTGCGAAATGGGTGCAAGGACAAGGCGCTAATGTTCAGGGCCGGATCAATCATTTATGCTTTGAAAGTTTCACTCGAGTTGTGCCATAGGTGCAATAGAATCAATTGAGCTTTAGCCCCCTGAGGGCTGGCATTTCGCAAGGGCTGGCCTGTTTCGAGATTCCAGATGGCACAGCCCAAGCCTATGCCTTGGTTGGGAAATGTGCAAGAGACTGAGGCTCCTTGAAGAGGAGATGGTGACCCCGGGAAGACTCGAACTTCCGACACGCAGTTTAGGAAACTGCTGCTCTATCCACCTGAGCTACGGGGCCACATTGAAAACATTGAGTTTAGTTCGTGCTTGCCTGTTTCTTCAACCCATATTAACCCATTAGAGGAAAATGGCATCATACCGCCGACTCTTGAGAGGCTGCGGAATGAATACGAAGAAAACACGGTATCAACAGGGTAACATCTGCAAGGTTCCCAGGGTGAGAGGTTTTGTCTGGGGGGTGCGCTTCTCCGTTGGGAAGGAAGTTGGAAAGTAGAAGTATAAGTCTTGCTATTTCAACAGTTCGGAATATCCAACCGAGGCCTCCGTCCGGAAAACGTCGGAGACGACGGTGGTCCTCACAAATACAAAAACTGGGCATGCAAAGGTCGATGCTCCGTTCAGCGAAATCATCCAACTCTATCGGACCAAGCACCTTCCTGGCCTGGAGCATTCAACACAGCAGACCAACTCGTATTTTCTGAACTCCTACATCGAACCGAAGTTCAGCAAAACGAAGACCGTCGATGTCAAGGCACTGGCTGTGAAAGAGTGGCTGGATGAGTTGAAGCTGGCGGGTAGCAACAAGGCCGGCATTCGGTCTGTAATCAGCGTGTGCCTGGGCATTGCCGGCCTTTACGGATACATCTCGGAGAGTCAGGCTGGTTCAATGTTCCTGGTCAAGATCAACGGGGTTTCCATTCGCAAGAATAGAAAGAAGAAGATCACCGTAGAATGGTTCCATCGGCTAATCCAGGCCCTCCCCGAACCCCTCAACATCATGGTTCTTGTGGATGGCTGCTTCGGCCTCTGTATCAGTGAGCTGCTGGCATTGAAGTGGGAGGACCTCGATACTCAAGTCCGGGAAATCAGGATCCAGCGCAAGTTCACCCATGGCCAACTGGGTCGAACCAAATCCGATGCATCCGATGCAAATCTGCCGATCGCCGACGCACTTCTGAAGATTTTGGATGATTGGCGCCCTAAGACGGATGGGAGTGAATGGGTCTTCCCCTCCACCAGAACTGGCGGAGTTCGGAGCGCATCCATGCTGCTACAGAAAGGAATTCAGCCTGTGGCCAGAGAATTCGGGCTTGACCATATCACATGGCATATGTTGAGACACGCGTGCCGTTCCTGGTTGGACTCTGGAAAAACCCCTGCGGGCGTTCAGAAGGATCTTCTTCGCGTTGCCGATATTAGCACAGCCATGAACATTTACGGCCACGCATCGACGGATGACATGAGGAAGAGTCACAACAAATTGGTGAAGAAGTTGGTGCCGCCGGGAGTGTTAGAGCAATATCAAGCTAGCTATACCCAGTTCTGACAAGTTCTGAACCATGCTGTGGCGTTTTCTGTGGAGATTTGCGGGAGTGCATTTCTGATGGCCTGGTAGAGTTCATGGCTGGTCTGAGCCTTGGCTGCACGCAATATTTCTTTCAGCTTCGACCAAGCCTTTTCGATTGGATTCAAATCCGGCGAATAGGGCGGAAGATAGAGTAACTCCGCCCCTTTTGCCTGAATGCGTTCACTGACACCCTGAACCTTGTGGCTGCTCAAATTATCCATCACCACCACATCGCCCGGCGCAAGCACTGGGCAGAGTACATGGTCGAGATAGGCCAGGAAGATATCCGTGTCGGTGGCGGCTTCGATGGTCATGGTGGCGATCATGCCCTTCAAACTCATCGCGCCGATCACCGTAAGGATTTTCCAGTGGCTCTCTGGCGTGGCTTCGTGAATGCGACGACCGCCCAGGCAGCGTCCGCGGCGCCGCGTCATGCCCACCATGACACCGCTTTCGTCCAGGAAAATCAACCGTTCCGGCGCAATGGTCAAGATGCGCTGATGAAACTCGGCGCGTCTCAAACGGTTGGCTTCCGAGCCGCGCTAGATGGCGTGGATCGACTTTTTTTGAGACGGAGGCCGAGTCGCTTGACCCAGTTTTGCGTGAGAGTCCAACTGATCGCCACGCCTTTTTCCGCGAGAATTTTATCGCGCAACTCGGCGATGGTGATATCCGCTTGCGCTTCGACCAAGGCCAGCATATGAGCGCGAACCTCGTCCGTAACACGCGAGCGAACACCGAAGCGCGACTGCATCAAACGCCTTCTATTTCCATTTTGAGTTAGTTGCTGACGCACCTTGCGCACATACTCCCAACTGACCCCAAAACGGCTCGCGAGAACGCGGCAACTTCCTTCGCCGCGCTCAGAGGCTTCCAATATCTTGATTCGCAAATCGTCCGAATAAGCTCGTCCCATCGGTTTCACGTCGCGACGACTTCACCAGAGAATTTGAGAATAAATGATGACCGCGTTCTCTGGGTATATCTATCTGGATACTGCTCTAATGGGGAAGAAATTAGGTTAAGCTGCCTCCTCGCGCATCCACTCCGCCAGACGGTGCTTTGAAAAGCGCCACAAATGGCAGACGCACTTGCCCGGAATAAGCTTCTTGACGGCTTGCTGGCGCAGCGTCTTGGGGTGGCAGCGCAAAGATAGGGCAGCCTCCACAAGCGTGAGCACATCGCCCGGATTATAGTATTCCTCAATATGATTCACAATCGTTGCGCTCAAAATCGGTATAGGAGATATGTCAAATCAGACTTTCTCGTTTTTGTCTGATGATTTGGGATGTTCTGTTTTTACAGTCTTGGCACAATCCACCTGATCCTCGGTAATCACCCTATTGATCCGGCAACAAAATACTGTCACGCGGCATAGGCGATTTTCGGGTCTTCAAAAAACGGTTTGATTCTTTCTGGATTCTTCTCGATTGCCGTCATGTGTTCCGTTGCCGCCTTGCGCAACTTGTCTTTTGTCCTGCATGGAACCCGCGTTTTAATGGCCTGTTTCAAGTCTCCATTGAGACGTTCATCTGGATTCAACTCTGGCGAGTAACTGGGCAGATAAAAGACTTCGATCTGCTTGACGTGCGCTGCCAGCCACTCCTTGACCGGCTTGCAATGATGCACGCCCAAGTTATCAAGAACCAGGAAGACCTTGCGCCCCGCCTGCTTGATAAGTGCCTCGAAAAACTCGATAAGTCGCAGGTGATTGAAGTTACCATCGATAATCATCCAACTGGTTTTCCCTTGATTGGTCACGGTTGAAATCATCGATAACTTCTGCCGCGCTCCGCCGACAACAAAAGCAACCGGAGTATCTCCTTTGGGCGCATAGCCGCGGCCACGAACATCCGTGTTGACCACCGCTGTCTCATCGCCCCAATGTATCTCCGCGCCCTCTTCCTTGGCACGCTGCTTGATCTCGGGATAACTCTCATCGAGCCACTTTTGCACGGCCACGGGCGACTTTTCATAGGCACGGCGAATGGGCTTTTGCGGCGTGAATCCCCAGCGTTTGAGATACTCGCCCACGCTGCGCACCGGCAGGCGAATGCCACATTCGCGCTCGATCAAAAGCATGACGGCGGCGCGCGTCCACAGCGCAAAGTCAAGCTTGAGCTGCTCCGGGCGCTGGTCGCAAATCAGGCGCTGAATCAACTCTTCCTGCTCGGCGCTGAGGGTGCGGCAACTGCCTGCTTGACGGCCACGCTGACCGGAATCTATGCCGCGCATACCGTCTTTCTTGAAGCGGTTGACGATCATGCGCACCGATGAATAACTCAAGCCAAGATCGCGAGCAATCTGGCGGCGGTTTACTCCGCGCTGGTAAGCACGAACCACCTGTCGGCGACGCTCATGCTGTGCTTGCGGAGATAGCTTACGGGCATCTTCGCGTTCCATACTTCATTCGATGCGCGTTGCCGCATAAGCATCAGTATCTATTTGCCGAATCTATAAAGTATTTTTCTGAGTTGACGGACCCTCGAGTAGAACGGAATCGGGAACACCTGTTGGAAGAGATTCTTCTGATCGCCATCGCTGCAGTATTGAGCGGAGCTGAAAGCTGGAATGACATCGCCGATTACGGCAAGGACAACCGAGACCGCCGTCGAACGAGGCGCTCCGCTCCCGCTCTCTCTCCAATGACCATGAAGGCATGGTCAGGCTTCGGTCCGATCCCATGCCAGATGGGAACTTCGAACGCTTACACAACTGTAGTGCTTATCGTCACAGCACTTGAATTCGCGTTACAATGAGAGATGTCGGGGCGTAGCGCAGCCTGGTAGCGCATCTGCTTTGGGAGCAGAGGGCCGGGGGTTCGAATCCCTCCGCCCCGACCAATGTTTTCTATAGTTTACAGCCATTCTGGCGTCCTCCGAAAAAGCCACTGTAGTCAAATTTGTAGCAGCGATTGCCTCCAAGTTCCTCATACCTCAACAACTTGCATAGACCCCAGCCGTTGTCCGCACTGTGCGATCAGATGGTATTTCGATAAGGCAAGCGCATCATCACCTCACGCGAACAAGGCGACGGGGACAAGAAAGCAGTTCATCATACGTCAGTTGAGGAGCGGGAAACTCAATTTGCTCGCTTGTGAGCATTCCGTTCGGGCGCGGGCAGTCGTAGACGCCATCCTTCATCTGGATGCGCACCCTCCGCAGATCGCGGTATTTCAAGGCAACCGGTCCGTGAACCACCTGGTTTTGCACCAGCGCATTCTGACCCATTGGCACCAGCACGCCCTTACAATCCCAGAAGCGCGGCGAGCGGTTCTTGGCTGGCAAAACGAAAAGGGATGTCGGAATCTTGGCCACGTCCGATTTGTGGCGCGGGCCATAGACGAAGATGGGCTCTTCCGAGTCGTTCAGGATGCTGCAATACAGCCACGAGGGATGGAAACGCCTCGTCGGCCCCGCCCAGAAGACAATAGGGGGTTGCGGCAGCACCACAAGCTCGAGCATTACGCCGCTAAGTTCCGAATCTGCCCACTCCAGTGCATCTAGGATCTGACGGTCCAAATTTCATCTCCATAGCCGCTGTTTTCATCAGTTTACAAGATTTTTTACATTCGATCCCAGCGTGCCGACGGAAAAAAGTGCCGTAACTTGAGCGAACAGTAAGCGTCCGAAATCTGAATAATTTTCTTACTCACGAGGACTTCCCATCGATGCAACTTCCGATCAACGCGACAAGGAAGGTCGCAGCGATAACGCCCCCTCGCAAGGGGATTACCCACATCTCTGCTAGCCGAGCCGGCGGACAGGTCTCAGTCCTAAGTAGAGAATATGGGTCCAACGAAAGGGTATATTGCGCATAATCAAATAAGTTCTGAAATAAACGCATCAACTAAGCCCTGAACTTTATCGCGAGTCGGATACTCTCGCCAGTCCCACTCATTAGGATGCCCTATCATCTTAGCGAGAACCCTCCGGATAAGTTGAGAGGGTACATTGCAATCAATTCTAGCACCTTTGCAAGTGCCATCTTCTTCGAGATAGAAGTAAGAATCCTTTGCATCCCAGTATTGCTTAACATCATAAAAACTACTCAACATCTCGAATTTGTAGTCTCCAATAATAAAAGGTATAATCGACATTGCTGTCGGAATTAAATGTATGTGGGCATGATCTATACAAGACCCCGCACGGTATTGGCGATGAACCGCCCCGTGTTCAAAGTACGCAATTGGAACTTTATAGATGCACTCTAATCGGTTTACTATCTTGTTCCTAAACGCATAAAACTCATCAAAAATCTCGATCGGAGCCTCAGAAAAACTCCGATAATGTTCCTTCGTCAAAATCAGGCTGTATCCGTTAACAACTTGACCTAACGCAGCTTTAGCCACAAAGTTATCTGTCTCGGCAACAACCCTATTCTCCGGGTAGCCCGAAAGAGGGGAAGTATGATTTGCGACTGAACAGAATAAGCAATCCATCATTTCCTCAGCACATCGGTTACAATACTCTTGCTCTGATGCTTCCATGGCACTCCAGGAATAGAAGTAATCTCTCCATTGCGCCTAACAATACAATTTTGTGAACCAGCGATAACCTCTCCAATTACTGTGAAATCCAACCCTTGTTGCTCGAACTTTTCACGAAGCGCAACGTATTCCATAGCAGGTACGGTAAAAAGTAGCTCAAAGTCTACCGATGCGCTCATTACTAGCTGCGACAAGTCTGTACCCACTGCTGCGGCGACCACTTCACTTATAGGAGATATGGGTAATTGCGCTTCATATAACTTAATTCCAACATTGCTTGCAATTGCCATCTGGTCCACAGTTGCTCGCAACCCATCCGATACATCTTGGCATGATGTCGCGGCTCCAGCAAGGCTTAATAACATCCCTTCTGCGACCCTTGCATTTGGGCGCTTCCAAGAATCAAGCAACATATCCTCCTCCTCCCGGCTTAAAAGAAAGCCTTTCGGTTTCGCCTCTTTGAAATATACTAGTGCAGTTATGGCTCGACCAATCAAGCCAGTAACACAAACAACGTCTCCGATCTGTGCCCCAGATCTCAATATCGCTCGTCCGTTCGGTAGGGTTCCCAGTGCGGTTGCGGCAAATACATCCGAAACATAGCCCCCGGTGTCGCCTCCAACAATTGGCGTCGTGTACTTGTCGGCCGCTGCACGCATTCCAGAAAAGACATCTCTGAAATCTGCATCGGACATCATATCCGAATAACGTACAACAGTCGTAAGGGCGATTGGGCATGCACCCATAGCAGCCATGTCACTCAAGTTTGCTGCGATCAGGTAATATCCAACATCGTAGTAATTCATCAATCCCATGGCAAATAAATAGAACTCGGAACCACGTACAAAATCACTTGCCATAGCAACTGAGATACCATCTCCGAGTCGAATTACTGCTGCGTCATCCATGTCGGACACTCCAACGTCGATTATTGCAGTGCCTGGAAGCTTTGCCCCAAGCACTTCCCTGATAATGAGAAGTCTTGAAAATTCATCTGTCATGATTACTTGTCCTCCACCACGTTTTTGTAATTCACAATGCTTCTGATTAAATCAAAAGCAGTCTTTGCCGAAACACCATATAACGCATTCACTGCCGCAGTCCAACACAACTGCTTCGCCGCGACAATGCCAATAGCAGCAAGAATAAGTGCTAAAGTATTCCACCCGACGTTAGTTCCAAATCTGATAGCACATACAACCCACGCTTTCAATTGCGAACCGGCTGGGAACGCTCTTGTGTCTCTTGAGTTCCGAATGAGGTTCAGGCATTTACGAATCTGTAAGGCCGCAGGAGTCGTGAGACGATGTCCAGTTGTGTCATATTCTGGCGGCTTCTGCAAATTCTCCATTAGGTGGGAGAATATCCGCCGCCCCGGATGTCCTCTAAGATAATATCGATGTTCCCCAGATGCAAGCGAAAGCGATTCGAGAAGGATTAAATCAGCTTGGAGCCTAATATATCGGGTCCGTACTCCATCATTGAAATCGATATTAATCGGATTGGGAAATTGCGTCGGATTGTAGAACGCTCGATGAAGAACCTTTTTGACCTGCGCGCGAATCACATCGTCATATTCTCTCGTTATTTGGCCCGCCAAGTGTCTATGATGCTTGATCGTGTTAAGAACATATAATGCAATGTACGGATTTGAAATGCCCAAAAAGACATTATCTAGATATTTAAGACCATTATCGATTTCTGTCGGCATACATTGTTTACTGCCAAAAGTCCTAAGAACAATTGCAGTCATTTCAGGAGTGCTCGAATTAGAAGATATTAGCGGTCCCCATCCTCCATCATGTCTCTGTCCAGCGCGTATTTTCTCGATTAAGGTTGTTGCTTCCGGTTGCGCAATCGTAAATCTATTTAATCCGTCGAAAGCCATGCATATTTTAGGGACCACAGTTAGGAGTACCGACCCACTGTTCGTTTGGGTATTAGATGTTGACGCACGAACTAAGTCAATCAATTTATCTCGACAGTTATCTCTAATAGCTTTGATATTTTGGTCATTTCGAAGTGTTTCGGTATCAGTCAATGCAATCCAAGCACCCATACCGTATATCCCATATTGCTCCTCGGCGGCTCCTACATTATCGAAGAAACTGACCTACGCAACGTGTTGGGTCTCTCTTTCTGGCATAGATCAATATGCGTTGGTCGAGTTGAGCCTCAGCTTTTGCAGCTGCATCTGTAAGCAGCCCAAAAGGCGATTCAGACAAAAATGACGGCATAGGCATCCTCATTTCTCGCGTAGCTGGAAAAATAGCACGCTCTCCCGGGTCAAGCTAGGCTGTTGTCGCCGCTGCGATGGTATACGCCTATCGCGGTGTAAAACAAGCCGCCATCCAACACTTTCTAGAGCCGTTATTGTCTCATCAGCACTGAACGTCTCCGAAGTGACTCCCCAATTATCAAGACACAGGTTCCATCGGGTTTCATACAACGTACCATACTACGAAAGGCATTTTGTAGTTCAGCAATGTCGGATTCTGCAGCATCACCTCTGTGTCGTTTGCTTCTTGCGCCTATCTCTTTTAGACGCAAGGGTTCAATCTCATACCCACTCCATTCCATCGAAAGGCGCTGAGACTTGACGTAGTCGGTGACACCAAAATATGGAGGAGAAGTGAGTAATAGGTCCACTGATTCTGGTGCTATTGCTGCGACTCGCTCGGATGCCGAGCCACAAAATATCTGAGCTTTTGGAATTGAGCTGACGGAATTCTTTCGGAGAGAGTAGTCTCGATCTCGTTCCCAGTATGCCAATATCAGGCGGTCGAGGATTGCACAGAATTCTGTAAGAACATTACCAGAATGAGAACTGAGAGGTGTAGTGTTATCGCAAACGTAGCCCAATGGCGAGTCTCGCGACAAACGGGAAGAAGAATTCCGAGATGCGGCTAAAGATATTCTCTTGAGATAGCCCTTGTGATTTTGGATATGATTCCACAGTTTTGCTAAATCCTCCAGCACTTCATCTGTGTACCATTTCCGCTGAACGGTAGCAGGCAGACACGCGAGAGCATCTCTTAGTTGTGAATCTCGCATATCGCTGAGAAGGGTAATGGCCCGTGATTGAACCGCACGTACACCCTTCTCTATAGTCGCAGCTTCAAAGAGAGCGTTTTCGCCGCTGACAATACACAGGCTATCGGGTTTAGATCAATCCCGACTGGCAAACGACCCAGACGTTGACCTTCAACAAGAGTTGTTCCCGACCCGGCGAAGGGATCAAGAACTTTTTCCCCTGGTCGGGTCAATAGCCCAATGATTGTAGCCGGAACCTGTGAAGGGAGCCGTGCAGATAAATGGATTGAGGAAAACGCAGATTCGCTAGTGGCACAGCAAAATCCCAATCAAGTTCAGACAGTTTCGAGATTAAGCGAGGATTGAGCATCGTCACTCTGGATCCGTTCCAAGACGCAATCGTAAAATTTGATCTGCCCGTGCCATAACAGCATCAACTACGTCCCCTGCTGCTCGGCGGCACTTCTCCCTAGTAACTGGTGTTCGGGTAAAGCCATATAGTATCACACTGGCTGAGCGTTCGCCAATGCTCCAGGAATCGCCTTGCGGTGAAACAAACTCTAGCTTCTTTTCAAACGTTCCAGAATCAATTAGGACATATCCGAGAACACTTGGCGATGCGAACACCTCTTTTAGTGCCTTCTCGATTGTGATCTTGCCAGAGGCTCGACCTTGGATGTTCAAATCTGCAATGCCACCACTGAGTTGAATACAAAAGACCAAACGTGGTGGCCGTCCTAAGTATTCGGCTGCAATCATATCTTTTAGGTCAGGAGAACGCTCGGCCAGTTTACGAAGGAGTTCTTCGTCTGTTGCAACCCAATCATCTTGCGTCAACAATCCAGTGTCCAACGCTGAGCTAATACAGTGAGATAAAACCGCTTGTCCCCCAATAGTCATAGGATCAAAACAAAGGATTTCGTACACCTTCCGGCGTAATGACGCCCATATCTCGATTGACGACCTGCAACCAATCGGAAGGATTAACCTACCACACTGGTCAACCGTCATTTCCCGAGCAATGCTGATTACGTCCAGAGCAAAGCAACCTAGCCCTAAACCCGCTGCCATTCGAGCAACATTATCAAGGTTATCAAAATCCAAACTACCAAATACTAAACGGGATAAAGGGTGCTTTTGAGAGACAATATCTTGTACTAACTCGTCGTCGATCTCCGCCTTTTTGAGTTTATGACGAAGCTCACTTGCCCTCCCAACAAACACTTGAAATGCGCGGTTCTCATCTGAGTGGGTGCCTGTCAAGATTTTAGGTATTGCGTTCTCGTGATCCCATCCATACCGTTCAATGAGATGGTACTCGAGAAGATGCCCAAACGGTGGCGTTCCAATATCATGAGCGAGTATCGCGGCTGCCAGAGCGCGCCGTTCTGTTATTCCAAAGCCAACCAGCTTCGATTGATTAGAGAGGTTGAGAACACCAAGGGTATGTGAATACCGCCTTACCTCACTAAGTGACGAAATGGTTGGCGACACAGAGTTTAATAGACGGATTTGCGATAGTCGGCGCACCTCGGGAGACAGAACAAGTCCTTCGATATATTCCGGTAGCTCGAATTTGCCGTAAAGAAAATCAAAGATGATCACTTGTTCTAATCAACTCCATTCCAAGATTGTGGCTATTCCTTTGAGCTCAGTTTACCAATGATTTGTTTTCTCAGCTTTTTAGAGTCCGTTGGAGACATAGCAGTTGTCTCACCTGTATTTCGTGATGTCTTGTTAAACGCAACTGCCTTATTGCAGTATAGATCTGGCTTTGGAGGAGACAACCATTCCAGATTAGGTGTTGGAGTCCTTATGAGCTTCGACAATCGCGCGACGTGTTCGAAGCCCTGAAGTTGCTTCAGTACCTCACAATAAGCATTATCGCACTGCTGGGTGCCCGGTGCCACACTCGGAGGATGAAAGCCATAAAGGTAATCAATCCCGTACTGCTCGGCACAGATTCGATATTCAGAATACTAGACCTGGCGGGGGGGCCTCTTCATTGTGAATCTTTACAGCATCACGCCTGAGTAAACATCAAAAGGCAAGCCGAAGAATCTTATTGATTTGTTCAAGAAGATTCCGAGGAGTAGATCGCGGTGGGTTGCACCTTGCCAGCACGCTCTGATGCCTAAACGGGTACTCTCAGTTTGGACATCAGGGCGCCATTCTCCACATTTTGAAAAGCCCCCGCGTATCAGTGAATTGTACGTGGGGGCGAAGCAGGATTGCAAAAGATCAAAGATGCAGGATTCTTCAGTTTTGCCCATTTAGGCCCTATAGTTGGCAGCAAAGCGGCAATCTCCTGGTAGAAGTCGCCGGCCTGTCACAGAGTTCCAGTGCCCTCCAAATCCAAACAGATAGAGACCCCGTTGCTTTTCGTTTCTGTCTCCCAGGTATGGAACCTCGAAGCTGGCATCCCGTGCTGGGCATATTGAACCAAAGGCAAATATCTTGAAGGCGAGCTGGGTGCTGGGATATGCGCAACCAAGGGCCAGCAATTCAGGCAATGTTGAAGGTTGAAGACCCAAAGAGTCCAGCTTTTTTGAAACATCATCGGCGTAGATGCTACGACCGAAGCGGACGAGAATGGTGTTGAGGCGAGTCACGTCACTTTTAATAAGGGGAAAGCGTTCGGCAACAATGCCTTCGTCAACGTAATCATATTTTCCGACTTGGATCATAGTCGCAAGAGTTTGGTTGTAGTCAATCATAACTTCTGGAAAAGTTACGAGCAGACCTGCTCTCGTGAAGAGCGCTCTTTTTTATCCATGCACTCAATTTGTGCGTCATTGATAATGTCCTCCTGTTGGTAGTCATGTTATCCCCGAGGGGATGCTTAACTCGTAGTTGAGCTGAGCGTGTTAGTTGTAAATGGACATTAGTGTTGATTATTTACCACTAAGACTCTAAGCCCACACGATATAAAGGCAACAATATTATACATTAAAGGAAGTTATTGGTAAAGCTATCATTTGAACACATTGACCATTGGTTATATTCACGCAATCTTCACTATGGCTAAGTACACAGAATTTGCATAGGGGGAGAGTCACCTCTCCGCCCCTGCCACCCCCGGACAAACGGGTCCGCATCCGGCGGTTCGAGAAGTTGAGATTAGCAGGGACGGGTGATACCAACGCTTCAATTTGACGATGATTGTTGCTACTACTTTTTGTCGCTTGATGAGGTGGGTACTGCAATCTTGAGCAAGCCTGAGATTACGCCTACTCCGATGGACGCAAATTCTTTGGCTACTGCGGTGCCGATTGACGCCGCTTCCTTGGCAACCCGATGTGTGGTTGAGTTTTTGTTCGCCATGTTTCCCTCCATATTTTTGTCGGCAGAAGAACATTGGGAGCGTCGTGGCCGGTTCACGACTTCCGCTGACAGAGTGCGCAAATCAACATCATTCAGTTTCCCTGGGACAGGAATCTCGAACTCACTCCCGGCCCGTCACTGGCAAAGAACGGTTTCGCATTGCAAGCAGAAAGATATGTGATCCAGAATTGCTGAATCGCAACACGTCTCTGCGGCGGCAGTCTAGGCAACTCTGTGCTTTGCAGGTTACCAAGAAAGACATTGATATGAGCAAGATTGTCAGCCTTGCTGCATCCTGTAATGGAGTTTCGGGCGAGACTCTGCGCCAGACGTTCGGCAGATTCAGACGAAGCGAGGTCTGGCGACTTGGTAAAGTCATAGTAACCATCCTCCTGAAGAAAATCGCTGAAGATGAACAGTGTCTTTTTAACGCTGGGGCCATCTAACGAAAATTCCTGATTGGCCATCTTGAGGGTTCCCAGGATGTCGGTTTTCTGCGCGTGTTGCTTGTTGAGCTTGAGGGTTAGTTCAGAGAGCGCGTGATGCACTTCGAACCGGAAGTCGGTCATCTCCTGGTCGTAGGACTGGCGCTCCAGAGGCACGCACTTTCTGACGATCAGATCGGAAGGGACCGAGTCTGAGTCTCCGATAATCGGGATGACCGTGATACAGTCGCCGTGGTGAAGTTGGTCTGCTTGAGCTTCGATGGCTTGCATAGCTTGATCGAGAGCAAAAGGTGCGATGCTTGCGGTTGCATCCGGCACAAAAACGATGTGGCGCGATTCTGCGCTCGTGCCATGAAACCCATGGCACGAGGCGAGAAAGAGAACCGCAGGAAGAAATGTACGAAAGCGGGTCATTTTAGAAGTCCCTTTCTCCGGCGACTTGGCGCAGTAGAAGCCTCAAGTAACGGCGGCTCGTCGGGAGGCGTCACATTTCGGATGCGAGGCTCGAAGTTGACGTGCTGAACATCAAAGTATTGGTCAGGGGTCGGGTGTTCGCGTTTGCGCCGAAAGTACGGAAACGCGCAGACACCCGCAGCGAGAGCAGCACAAACCGCTAGCGGAAATGGCGTCCAGAAAAGCAGCGCGCCAACCACGAGCGCCACGCCAGTGGATTTGATGTAAACCATCGCGATTGGCTCCTGAATGGCTCCGTGCTTTGCGCCGCGCTCATGTTGAGTGCGGTAGATTGCCTTCCACTGAGCGCATTCGTGAGCAAGTTGCCGGAGCGCGTGCTGATGCTGCTCGCGTTCGGTGTCGAGTTGTTTCTGAGCATTCACTCGCGCCTGATTGAGATTGTTGAGCTTCGCATTGGATGTTTTCCATTCATGCCAATCCTTCAAATTGTGGAATGCATAATGGACCGCAGCGCCAATGGCAATCGGAAAGATCGCACTCAGCAAGGCGTAGAACGCAGATGACAGGAAGTGGTTGCCGGTCAAAAACTCATCAAGATGACTGTGCGCGAGCTTGGCGGCGAAGGCTACCTGGTTACCACGTTCAATGCCCCAGAGAATTAGGCAGATTGTGAGTACGACAGCCATTGCCCGGATGGCGTGACTCCAGACTGCCGGGAAGTGGTCGTTTGTAAATGTTTCCCAGGCGAGGTGATAAAGAAGCGAACACATCAAAACTAGCCCGGTAGCAGTGAAGTATTGTCCGATGCGGTTTGAGATTCCTAGAGCGTCCATCGCCGGCGCGAGGATGACGACCTCGGCCACCACCATGAAGATTGACGCGATGCCGACAATAGCGGGCAGAAGCCATTGCGGACGCCTTCCGTTCAGTTTTTGGTTGATCGTGGCGGCATCAATCTCGGCTTGTGGAAGCAAATTGCGCGTGTGTTCGAGAATTGCTTCTTGCTTCTTTTGCCGCCCAACAGCTTCATGACTAATCGCGGCGGTTTTTTCATCGAAGAAGCCTTGCACCTCTTCAAGTCCAGGTCTCAGATCGGTATTTTGTGAACCAGCAAAAAACGCTTTTGTTTCAAGTGATACTGGGCGGCGCTGGTTATGGTTCATGGATTTCTTTTGCATGGTGGTCTCCTTTGCCTATTTGTCGCGGCTTCCGCCAGCGGAGAAAAGGAACTTTGCGAATAACGTCAGGGCGAGGGCTATAACGATCAGGGCAAAGCCGAGGAAAATCGAAGAGAACGCGCATTCGAGAAAGCCGCGTGTGAGAGACCCTGGCAGTACCATTTGAGCCACGAAACCAAGAACGATGAACGCAAGGATGGCTTTCAGGCCGCGAGTGCAAGCCTGCACGAGATGGTTGATGGTGAGCGCACGAATCATGACCGCGATGGCGATGACGGTGCAGAGGATGCCGAGAAATGCCGCGAACGGATTGAGCATGGTGAAACCTCCATAGCAAAAAGAGTGCACGCAAAATGCGAGCACTCTTTTCTGGGTTAGCTGACTTCGAAGATGGCCTTCGCCTGATTCAGCTTGTTGAGAGTTACTTTCTCGGCATCAATCTCCGCCTGGAGTTTCGCAACGCGATCCTCTTGGCGCTTGATTTGTTCGAGAACGACTTCAATGGGTGATTTCGGCGTCCACGGCTTCCGCGCAGTTGCGGCGGTTGCGGTGGCCGGTTCGTTGGCAGGTTCATTCTTCTTGGCAGCAGGCATGATTCCTCCTAATTCGTTTTGGTTTTGGGGTGGACGTGATCGCGGTTAAAGATCATCAGGACGCGCAACACCTGAAGGTCTCCGTCCGCACCGTCGAGCGCTCCTAAAACACCGTTTCCTTGAATCTGCTTGAGGTGTTCATTGGCTTGCTCGATTCGTTTGTTCAGCCGGTCGATGAGCTTCTGCGCATGCTCAAAGATCAGCATTTGCGTTGCTTGCGCCGGACTGAGGGAAACTGGTTTTTGGTTATCGGATTCGGTTTTCATCTGTTGTCTCCGTAGTTGTTTGCGATTGTGAGTTGTGCATCTGCTCGGCGATCCAAGCATCCAAGAGCGAGATAGCTTTGCGTTTGAGCGGCATCTCGACGTGCGAATAACGGCTGTGAACGTCTTCGCCACTTGAGTGGCCCATGAGAGCCTTGCGTGTGTCTGCAATTACGCCAAGTTCAAGCAGACGGGTATTGAATGTGTGGCGGAGGTCGTGGAACCTCATTCGTGGTATTTGGGAACGTCTGAGTGCTCCAGCCCATCCGGTTTTCAATAGGGCGACGGCTTCACCATTGAAAGTGAAGACCTGTCCTGATGACTGCTGACAGACGGAGAGCATCGCGCGCATACGGTTGGTCAGCGGAATCTCGCGTTGCTCGCCCCCGGCTGTTTTTGAACGAGTGACAGAAAGAACGCCGCGAGACAGATCGACATCTTCCCAGAGTTGGTGAGTTAGTTCGCCGCGACGCATTCCGGTATCCAGCGCAGCGATGATGATGCGGGCCAGATGGGTCGCTGAATGCGCGATGAGCTTTTGTTCGTCTTCCCAGTTCAGTAGCGCTCGCTTCTGCCTTCGCTCCTGAGGCAGTTGCAGGCGGGCAAGCGGGTTAGCGGCGATAATCCCTTCGTCCACGGCCCAGTAGAGAATGTGCCGTAGAACTCCAATATCCCGATTGACGGTGCTGTCCGTGACCCCATCGCGCTTGATGCGCAGTGCGCGGTATTCACGAATACATGCCCTGTTGATGGACCGAAGCTCTCTAGCGCCCCAATATGGCAACAGCATTTTCAATCTGTCGGTGTGGTGCGGTTTAATTTCTCCGGTCGACAGGAACTTCGCGGATAGTTCTGTGAATGTCATCTCAGGCTCAAGCTCGGTGAACCCAGCAGCTTTGGCTTCTAACTCTTCGTAGAACTTGCGCTCGAAGCCTTCAGCCATGCGACGATTGCTCATGCCAGTACTTCGGCAGTATCGAATGCCGTCAATCATTTTGTAGACCCAAAAAACACCTCCCCGCTTATACAGCATCGACTTTTTCCTCCTTTCTGTTGTTTTCTTGCCTACCAAGAAAATGCTTCTGTTGAATAGGCAAACTGTGAGTCTTGCACTGTCGAAGAGAACGCAATGGCCGAAAGACAACCACGGCAGATGGGAATGGCGCGGATGTTTTCGCCTTACCAAACTTGAGACGGCCGCGAACCAAGCGAATCTCACCGCGCATACAGTATTCGTGCCACCAAGCGGTGTCGGTCCTCGCGGGAAGCAGGCATACAACGGTTGCCCCTTTCAGAGAGGACTCGTAAGCCTTTTTGATCCAGGCGCCGATCACTCTTCCATACGGCGGATTCATCCAGCAGACGCCTGTCCATTCCTGTACAAGACCGTTGACCGATGGTGAGAAGTAGCGCGCACACTTCGCGTTCTCGCGCACTGCGCAGACATCGGTCTCGAAGTTGAATTCGGCATCAAGAACTGTCGAAGAACGCCTGCGGCGTCTCCCACATATCCGTGGCCGAACTGAACATCGTCTTGGTGGTGGATTGCATCATGCCGTATTTCTCAAGCCTCTTTGCCTATTTGCAAAACAGATTCACTTCGATCCCTTCTGTTGGTGTTCAAGCACCCAGCGGACGATCTGATCGCGATAGAAGATCAGCTTGCCGCTCGGCCCGGAGCGCCAGTGCGGCAGACCCATAGGCAATAGGGTCTGGCGAACGCTCCAGGGCGAGCATCCGATGGTCCGGGCAGCTTCGCGGATGCCCATCGGCTCGCCGAGAGAAAGACATTCGATGCAGGGTTTACTCATTTCAGCCTCCGGTACTGCCTCTGGCAGTTTTGCCAGAGGCAAATTAGCTCTATTAGCCTTGTTTTGTTTGGATTTGCCGTCTGCGCCGAATCCAACTACGTATCTCATTTCATTCCGCATCAGACGTGTTCACTTTCGCTGGCTGGAGTCGAATGCAAAGGCCCAGACAAGCAGCAGGAGGCCAAGGCCCAAACCCAGCTTCATGAGGCCCAGGAGAGCGTCTGGCGTCGTCACAAGTCGGTAAGCAAAATAAATGGCAAAGATTGAAAGAGCACCGAGAATGAGAAATCCAATAATTGTTCCGAGTAGGCTCAATCCCGACTGACGCGAGTGCGGAGTGGACAGGTCACGCGATCCACATACGGAGCAGGCTGAGGCAGCACGTGGACTCTTATGTCCGCGCGGGCATAGTTTTACGCTGTAACTGCGAGCGCAAAACTGGCAGTAGGCCGGATGTCCTGCCGTGAACTTGCGGCAATTGTTGCAATAGCGCATTTGGTCTCCTATACAAGCGATTGGCTATCTGTGCCTTCGGGCCTAAGCCACAGTGGTACGAAGATGCCATCGCGATAAATGATTTTGTTCTCGATGAAGAAGAAGATTTTGCTTGTTTGCTTTTGCACCGTGGCGCGTAGATTCGTAAGGCGTCGCTCGGACGGCGCGGTGACTAGCACACGAAAGCGGTCAGCTTTGAAGAGTCTGGTAAATTCGCCGCTCGTTGCTAGCTTCAGATAAAGTTCTGTTTTTCGTTCCCAGATTTTGCTGGTTTCGGTTCCGAGATCAACTTCTACAAAATGCGCAACAGAGATTCCGTTCGCGGTGATTACGAAGTATCCGTCGGGAACTAGCGGCAATGCAGCCGTCAGCGGTTCGTGAAAGTTAATCCAGCGTACAAACTCAACACCGAGAGGACGCCGGTACTTCGCCGAAATCCAGACCCAGTTCACTGCCGATTGGTGAGCGGTAAAGCTGTCGCCGATGAGGAGTTCATCTGCCGGATGCTGGAAGCGCCAGAACTTCTCCCGACCGATGAGTTTCGCGCCTTTGGGTGATAGAGAGTAGATAGCCTTGCGCCCGCCAGCGATGGTGCCCAGGAAGTGCCTGCGTATCAGACCACGGAATGCAGCCGATGCAACCGCTCGTTTGCACGGTTGGTACGCCGGATGCCAGTGACGAGTTGATATTGCTCGCGGTCGAAGGTTTTTGCCTCGGCCAACTCCTCAAGGAAGGCAATGTCGCGGGGAGTCACGATAACGCGGAAACGCTTAGTCCCATCCATCGATGACCTCCTTTTTGTTTTGCGGCTTTGGCCTGCGTGCGAGAATGTCAGCGTCGATCTCTGATTTGCGCCGCGCATGAATGCGATTTGATTCTTCGAGGAAACTGACCGTGGAGGCGGTGGCGTTGGTGATGGTCGGCGTGACGATTTCGCATGCGCGAAAAGTTCCGGACCTGATAATGGCGTGGCGCTGCGGAAGATTGCGCAAACGCTCGGCCATTGTGCGTCCGCCGTCAATCTCTTGTGCAATCTGCGTTGAGTCCTCAGGGGAGCATTGAAAAAATACGCGGCTGCCAATTGCCTGGATGGCCGACCGAAGCGTCGGCGGAAGTTGGTTCTGAAACTGGTTGCCGGTGACTATGCCGACACCGAATTTACGTGCTTCAGAAAACAGCGTCTCAAAGTCAGTGTCGGCGGATGCAAGATTCTGCATTTCGTCCGCGTAGATGGTGAACAAGTCGCGGCGCTGCCTGCGGAAGATTGCGGCAGTCAACTTTGTAAGGAAGAGGTTTCCGAGTGTCAAAGAGTGCGGTCCACATTGGCCCTTGGGAAGATGAAATAGGAGAATTAAGCCATTGGCGAGTGCATTATCCAGGCTGACTGTCGAACGGCGCTGTCCGATCACGTATCTAAAATGTGGGTCTGCTGTAAGGTCGGTAAGTTTGTTTAGTACAGGCTCGGTCATAGTCTGCCGCATCGATTCGCTGAGTGGGTTAAAGCGCAGCTCGAAGTAATCCTTCATCTCCTGATTGGCAACCGGCTTGAGCAGGGACTTGCGAAACTCATCGTCAGATAGGAGGATGCCAACTTCAAGCAGGGTGAGGCCGCTTACGGAGAGAACGAAGAGCGCATTTCGCAGCAACTCTTCAGTGCGAGCGCCGTGGAAATTCCACTTATCGGCAAGCCCTCTTGTAACCGCTGCAACCTCACGAAAGCGCGCGTACTCGTCCTTAACTTCAAGCGGATTCATCCCGACAGCCCAGGCAGTATTCGTGGGATCGATCACGACAACACGCTCTGCGTAGTCCGGGTGTTTCTCCGCCAGATACCGCAGGACAGCAGGAACTATATCTCCGTGAATATCTATGGCGGCAAGTCCGCGACCGGCATCTATATCGTGTTGAATGAGGTGACGGATAAAGGAAGTTTTTCCGGTCCCAGTCTTACCAATAATCGCCATGTGCTGAGTGCGCTGCGCAGTGGGGATATAGAAAGGCGTCTTCGTTACGCGCTCATCGCGCACAATCATCCCAAGCCGCAGACCGCCGGTCAGCTTCTCTCGTCTGGCCTGGGCGAGTCGGTTGAACGTGTTGACGAAGATGGTTTCTAGCGGATTCATAATGTTCTCTATGAATAAGAAAAACAGGCATACAGCTGCGCGAGAAGGGAACCCGAAGCCGAAAAATTAAATTTTGATTTTAGCGATTGCGGTAGGCATTGTACTGGAGAGCAAAACGTACCCATGCGGCTTGCAGGGACTTTGGAATGCGGGAGGTGAGTTCCAAAAGTCTGGTCACAGTCATTTGATGGCCGAACCCCGCCGATGCTGCCCTTGCCTTTGTAAAGTTCTCTTCGGCAAAGTGCTTGCTGGCGGCGGAATCACTCACGAGCGAAGTTGCGATGGCTGCATTCAGATTGATGGCGTGGTGAATATCGCCTTCAGGCCAAGAGCGGGAAACCTCAAGGCTCTGTAAAGATTGCTCGAAATCTCCGTTTAGAATTCCCAGAGGTCGTTGCCCGACATCATAGTGCGCGTGTTTGCCTGTGCCGTAGCCCAGGTATTCGCGGTGCGCAGGGAACGCATTGTATGCCCTCAGATATAATTTCCGTGCATCTGCGATGTTGCCCTGTTGTGCCAGAATCGTTGCTCGTTGTGCTAACAGTTCTGGGTCGACGGGAACATTTGCTGCGCGGAATGCTTCTGCGGCCAGACTAAGAGTTCGCCATGCGCTGCCCCATTCTTCCCGCTGAATTCTCGCCCTGGAAAGCAAGAGAGAAGCCTTTGCATAGCCTTCCAGATCGAGCCTGCTCCTTGTATCATCGTAGAGCTTCAAATAGAGCGCGATGGCCTCTTCAGAAAAGTGAATTGCGCTTTTCGCATAACCGGCGTGAACGTAAGTCTCGGCAGTGAGGTGTTTAAGCCGAGCTTGCAAGCGATATGCAGTGGTGTTTTCCTTTTCACGCTTTGACAATTTCTGAAGCAACGCCCCGTAGGCCAATAATCCATCGAGAGAACGGACCCGCCGCCAGAATTGAGTTGCGGCCTCTTCAACCATTCTTCTCATTGCAGCTGTTGACTTCGGAATCGAGCCAGGAAGGAACTCGTCTTCGGCGAGCGTTATATCGGGACGCGGGGGAAGTTCAATCAGATTCTTGAGTTCGCTCCGGAAATTCTCTTCATTGAAAGCTGAAACGGAAATGAGATTCTGAGACTTTTGAAAAATGTCCGCGATCAGATTCCGTGGCACCCTTTGGCTCCAGAGCCAATGGATTGCCCTGCGGAAGTCTTTTGGCTCCGGATCGAATCTCCGAATCTTCCGTTCCTGCTTTTTCATGGCGCATTTCCTGTTTGGCGCATTGACTAAGATTATGGCAGAAACACTCGACGATTTGATCTCAGAGGCCATCAAGTCAGGCGTTCTTGCCTTTGTAGTTGGAGATCAATAGTTCCTGGTGCTGACGCGAACCCTTGGCCTGTACAGAATAGTAGATGGAGACCTCCTCAATCTCAAAGCAGGAGAAGATTTCGCGGACTTCGGGCGTGTCATTCAATGAAAGGAGGAATTTCCCTTTGAGATTTTTCAGCCGGTCGCGCAATTTCGGAAACTCATCCCGTTCCAGGTTGTGATGATAGAGCTTGACCCCATAGTATGGCGGATCGAGATAGAAGAATGTGGTCGGCCTGTCGTAACGCTCAAGCACTTCCTCATACGGAGAGCATTCGATCTGGGTTTTTATCAGACGCTCGTGAGAACGCTCGATTAGATCAGGAATTTTCTTCGGTGAAAACCGATTGCTGGCAGTGACGAAGAAACCGTAGGATTGTGAACGAACTCGCCCCCCAAAGGCAACTTTTTGAAGGTAGAGATAACGGGCTGCTCGCTGAATGTCCGTCATCATGGCGGGCGGCGTATTCTGAAGTCGGTCAAACCACTCCCGGCTGAGCAGCATGAATCGCATGAAGCGAACCAGTTCCTCGTGGTGTGATTGACATACGCGGTAGAGATTCACCAATTCACCGTCCAGATCGTTCAAAACTTCAATCTTCGATTCCGGTTTGTGAAAGAACACTTGCGCGCCCCCAGCAAATGGTTCTACGTAAGCCAGGTGCTCCGGAATGCGCTCGATGATGCGTTTTGCTAGGCGCGTTTTCCCGCCGATGTAACTGAGCGGTCCTCTCATAATATGTTAATGGCTTAATTATCTTGATAGTTGGTACTCGACCTGCGCGTACAACCCTAGTGCCATAGCGTCCAAGATCGAAGAATGAAAATCGGAGGAATTGAGTTGCGGCCAGAATAGGCGGACAATCTCATGCAGTTCCTTTCGATAAGTTAGCGGCTCGGCGGCATAGGCCACAAACAGTGTGTACTTCGAGACCCGAAGCGACGATGCTCCTTGCTGCCGCAAATCGTTCTCCAGCAGGTGTACCAGTTCTGCGGACCGAGCCTCTTCCGAGGCAACGGCATCTTCTATCGCTGCCCGCGTTATGCTGAAGTGGTGCAAGACCCAATTGACAAAGGATGTAGCGCTGGCGTCTGCGGCTTCTTTGTGCGAGGAAAGATGCCGCACTTCAGCATAACTGAGGGTTCTGTCCCGAAATACGGCGACAGCAACGGTTCGGCGAGTTACTTTAATCGCCATCGTCTGGATACTCATCGGGGTTCATGGTTAATGATCGAAAAGCAGATAGAAAACCTTCGTGGTTGAGTTCGTTTCGGCTCCTTGCCCGCCTGAAGGCGAGCAAGATGTTCTCTTCAGGAAAATTTTCAAAAAGAACTCTGTATTCGCGGATGTGTCCCATGTCTGAGAGCTTACGCGCGATTTGCAACGCCATGTATTCATGCGGCGTGCGGGGGATTTGTTTCTGGTTGTCGAGTACGCGGTCAAGAATAGCCGTCATGTAACCTCCATGACTGGGTTAAGGTATGCGCGTCCTCTGGGAACAACAGTCGACCTCGGATGTTCGACAATCTCCGAAACTGCCTGCGAGTGCAACTCTGGAAAGAGCTGTGCCAGCGAAGTTTGGTAGAAAATCGAAATCTTGAGCGCCATTTCAAGCGAAGGCAGAATGCTGCCCGATTCGTAGCGCGAAAGCTGAGTTGCATCCCGAAGACCGATCATTCGGGCGACGTGCTCTTGCGAAAGTCCCATCCTTCTGCGCTGGATGAGGAGCGAATTTTTTGTTTGTTGTTTGTTTTCCTCCATACGGGTGTATTTTGGTTAATGTATTTGCACCATAACACCAGCCGTTTTTTCAGGTAAGGAGGGAAAAGTTGCGTAGTTATCAAGATTCTGTGGATAAGTGCGCCAAAAAAATGAACGACGGCGAATTATATGAGCGAATTGATGTCGGCTCACTCGCGCTTTACAAGGTCGATCTAAAAATCACAAAATTTTCTTCTCCGTTTGAATCGTTTTTACAACATTGCATTTTGCGCAAGATTTCCCTCCTTTAAGATTTTTTCTCTTTCTGACATTCTGCATTTATGAAAGTCAAGATAGTCATCAATCACTTCATGGTCTACGGGCGCGTTGAACGCCAGTACGCATACCAAACACAACTCAAGCACCGCGACTGCTTTCAATCGTGGATTTTGCCATTCTTCAGTGAGCGTGAAATCGAAGAAGTTGGACGCTTCGACATTCTTCGTATGCGCGAAGCAATGATAGCGCGGAATCTCTCCCCGGCCAGACAGTCGAGTATTCTGGCAACTTGGAAGGCATTGCTCGGATTTGCGCGTTCAATGCTCAAGCTGGATTGCCCGGACCCTGGCGAAATCAAGCTGCCACGAAAAGAGGTTCCGAATCCGATTGTGGTCCCGCTAGATAAATTGAAAGAGATATTGGATTATCTGAACCCGAAGAAGTGGGCCGATCTGCGGTTGCGTACGCTTTGCGAAGTAATTATGGGGACCGGGGTACGACTTGGAGAGGCACTGCAAATGGATCGCGAACCCTTCGATCACGGCGTAACCGAGTTTGACATACTCGGCAAGGGGGAAGCGTAGAACTGTTTACTTTTTCTGACCGCGCTATCTTTTGGATTAAGGAATTCCTTCGCTGCCGCGAGACGATCATCCCGCTCTCTTTGTTACGACCGGAAGTTCGCCTTGTCGCTGGGCTGAATATGACATATCAAAGAACTTTCGCGGCTGCGCCGAATCTCTGGCTATACTGAGAAGATAACCCCACACATTCTGCGGCACACATATTGCACGACACTCCGCAATAATGGGGTGACATCTCTTTCATTCAGGAACTTGCAGGACACAGCAACATTCAGACAACTGCCCAATATTATCTTGGCCGCGACAAACCGGCTCTGCGTCGTGTAGTAAAAGATAAACTACGCTATGATGTGGACGATTCGCTTGACGGAAAATCTGATTGACCGTATGCTTCAAGTATTTAAAAATATAAGAACATCCGATTCGTTTCGTTTCAAGAACTTTCCTCAGAAAGACTACCTGGGGACCACCTCCTTTCTAAGGAGAACTTGACAGGATTAGAAGATAACTCAGGTTATTTGTCAAATCTCACAACTGTCAACGGTCGATCTTGCTTCGCTCTTCAGAGCAAGCGAGAACCTCATTGGTCCTGGCGTAGCATTTCTATCACTGTTTGGTTTCATTGCAGGAAAGCCTTTTTCAGACGATATTTCTCGGATGGAAAGGGCTTTTTGCTATGCCAGAAAATGAACCGCAGGACTACTCCATCGGGACTCTTGTGCCTGGGTTCCTGATGCACATTGAAGTTGAGCGCCACTTCGCCAAGGAAAGCATCGTCAAATACCGCGACTGTATGAGGCAGGTCCGGAGAATTGTGGGAGATGTGCCGGTATATCCATAACGAAAGCCGAAGTACTTGCCCTCAAATCCAACCTTATGGGCAGAGGGCTTTCGGTCATCCGCCAGGTGAGTATCCTACTTGTCCTGAAGCGGTTTCTCAAATACGCAGGAGAAGAACTTGAGCTGCCTGTTTTGCCGCCGGAATCTGTTGCAATTCCCGCCGTCCCCGCCGGGAAGTGAATACTGACGGCGGAAGAAGTCGAGCGCTTTATCGCCAGTATAAAGCTGGAAACCGGAGAGACACATCTACTTGCCGGGGCTACGCTTTCGGGCGCTTGTCGAGGTTCTTCTCGGCAGTGCCATGAGAATCAGTGAGGTGCTGTCGCTGGATCGTGGACAGATTGATTTCAAGAATGCCGAGGCAAAGATTGTTGGCAAGGGTTCAAAGGAGCGCGTTGTCTTCTTCACGGACCGTGCTATGCACTGGATCAGCCAGTATTTGGCTGTCCGGACGGATGAGAACGCGGCGCTGTTCGCAACCACAGACGGAGAACGCCGCCTCAAACGGACGGACGTTCGGAGGCCATTTGTCAAACACCGCCGTTTGGCCGGGATTCAAAAGCGGGTAACGCCTCATCTGCTCCGTCATACCGCAGCCACACAACTTCTCTTCAATGGTTGCCCGGTCGGCGACATCAAGGAAATCCTCTGCTATGAACGGTTGGAAACAACGTGCCGGTACTACCTGGGCCTCGATCACCGCGCCGCAAAGGCCGCACATGAGAAGTATCTAAAGTACAATGTCCAGGCATGACGAGTTTCAAACACTCACATTGCAGCACCAGTTCCAGAAAAACATGGAGAAGTAATCACTCTCAAATAATGAGGACGTATTACGCAAACGTCATTCAGTCCAATTGATCGACTTCTTGAAGCATCTCTACTGGACAGTGAGGCTATCCTTTACAGGTTTGGGTTCTGCGCTTAACGGTCCACTGCAGTTGATCGTTGAGCGCTGAGGTAGATCTCGCGAACCAGGGTCTTGCAGTAAAAGACCAATATGCGTTGGTCAAGTCGCTGGATCTGGACCCTATCTCTGCGCAGAGCCTTGCTCACCTTCCAGGGTGTGTCATTGATGTAAATGTCGCCTTCGGTGTTCACTTTCCGTAACTCGGCCTCGGTAATCACCTTAAAACCGGCCATACGTTATCACTTCAAAACCGGCCAACGGGATAGGCCGAAGACGTAATTGTTTTACCTTGCCGGGGCGTACATTTGCAAGGTGCGATTTGAGTCGTTGCAGTTATGGCCGGTTTTCAGGGTCTCAGGATGCGTGTTAAGGTTATAGTTGCTCCGCCGGGAGAGGCCTCTGGATCACGAGTCGCGACGCCGCCGGGCGTTCTTTGCCCGGCCTCCAAATCGCATTTGTCTTTGCTTTTGCCTTTGTCATTTGCTTTCTCCCACACCGCCGGTTTTGGTGCGCCAACTGCGCGGGCCGCACTTGAGCACATGACCGTGATGCAACAGGCGATCGAGCATGGCGGAGACGGCGGCGCTGTCGCCGAGCAACTTGCCCCAGTCTTCCACCGGCCGGTTCGATGTGAGCAGCGTGCTGGCACGTTCATAGCGCCGCATGATGATCTCCAGCAGTTCTTCGGCAGCGGTCAGCGGCAGCTTGCGCATGCCGAGATCGTCGATGATCAGCAGCGGCACGGTGGTCAGCAGTTCCATGTGCTGCTTGCGTTTGCCATCCAGTGTGGCGTCGGCCAGTTCTTCCAGCAGCGTGTGCGCTTCGCGATACAACACGCGGTAGCCCTGTTGGATGACGGCGTGCCCGATGGCCTGCGCACAGTGACTTTTCCCGCTCCCGGGTGGACCAAGAAACAAGGCATCCTCGCGCTTTCCCACCCAGCCGGCGGCGGCCAGATCGAAGACCAGCTTGCGATTCATTTTGGGGTTGAACTGGAAGTCGAGGTTATCCAGTTGCTTGTTGGCGTCGCGGAACTGCGCCTGCTTGTGGCGCCGCTCCAGTAGTCTTGTGCCGCGGCAGGCGAGCTCGTCCGAGACCAGTGTGGAGATCAGGTCGATAGGGGCCATGTTCTCGGATTGCGCCTGTAGAAGGCGTGTTTCCAGCACGGCAACCATGCCGCTCAGGCGCAGTTGCACCAGGGCGCGATTGAGTTCGATCAGGTTCATGGATGTGATTCCTCGAATTGGATTCGTTGTTGGATAAAATCGCGATACTGCGTCAGTTCGCGGATCAGTGGATCGACTTGGCGCAGGCTCAGAGGGGCTTGCGGACTGCGCTCCAAGTAGCGGCGCACGAAGCGATACTCGGGCACGCGCAACTCCAGCGCCGCCGCGCAGGCATCGTCTGATACCGATCTGTCATCAAACATAGAGTAATTAAGCTGCTTTTTCGAAGATCCACGGGAAGGCGGTCATGGAGCGGCGTTCCTCTGGCGCTTCATGTAAATGGTGCAGACTCGTTTCGACGGTATCCATAACCTCGTCCAGAGTGTTGAAGATTTGATTGCGTATGTCGTTCTCGCGAATGTACTCCCAGACGTGTTCGGCGGGGTTCAACTCTGCAGAGTAAGGCGGCAGCGGAAGCAACCTCATGTTGGACGGCACGGTTAGCTCATGGGCCTTGTGCCAACCGGCTCCATCCAAAAACATCACGCAATATTCGTCTGGAAATTGCGCTGCGGTTTGGGCCAAAAAGATACTCATCAAACGGGCATCGACCCGAGGCAAAATCATCGAAGACATTTGCCCATCGGCGGGGCAGACGGCCACGTATGCGTAGATATATTCGCGGACCAATTGACTGCAAACTGTGGGCCGCAAAGGCAGCGGCGCCCAACAACTTCGCGCGTCGCTGATGCGTCCGAAACGCCCCTCGTCTTGAAACAAAACGCGCAGCGGAGTACCAGAAGGAAGGCTCTGGGCTATGGTTTCGAGGGTTTGCGGAAGTTTTTTTTGAAGGTCTCCATGATCGCTGGATTCTGCTTGGCGTGATGCGGGCGCGGAGTTAGTTTGCGCCATTCGTGACGATGCAGAAGACCATAGATGTAGTCGATCGAAACCTCCTGTCCGAGCTTTTTTTCAAGCGCGGAAGCAAGTTGCTTGGCGGTCAAAAGATCGCCGCTTTCGGCCTGCGCGAGATGCTCGCCAAGAAAGGCTCGCTCCTCATCCAAACTCATCAGCCCCCAGCGTCTTCCGCCTCGTCCCTTGCGGTCGAGGCCGGAGGGACCAAGTGTGTTGTACTCGGCAACCCACTTCCAGACCGCCTGTGTTGAAACTGCTAGCAGATCGGCGACGCGATGCGCTGCAAATGGACCAGCATGGGTAAGCCAGATCGCCAAGCGGCGCTGATAGGCCGTTTTGTCGGGAGCTTCCTTGACCCATGCAACCAGTTGCTCCACCGTGAACCAGGGACTCAAAGAGGACGGTCTGCGCATTCTATTCACCCCGAGAACAGAATGACATTACTCTATGTTTGTTGTCAAATTGGTATTAAACGTTAAGTACCCCGTCCTTTCCTCGCTGATTGAAGAAAGAATAGAAGCCGCCCTCAACCCGCAGGTTTTCCCTGTTCCCTGATCACTGCATTTACCCGGACGGCGTAGCCGCCACGGTCACCGGCCGCGCCACCATCGCTGGCCGCACCAGCTCTGCCGGCCACACGTAGACCGCCAGCCGCCGCGAGTAATGCAGCACCGGCGCCTGTTCCGGAAGGTGAATGCCCAGCACCGAGGCCAGATCATTCTGCTCAATATCCGCCTCGGCCTCCTCAAGCTGCGAGGAGACATGATGGAGATTGGCGCGGATCGGCTGCCCATCCGGGTTGCGGGAGAAGAAGCAGTGACGTTCCATCAAGAAGTACTCCAGCGAACCCGCGCCGCACTCCAACAGCCGCCGCGATGGACCCAGCCCACGATAACGCGCATTGAAGACGACCGGCTGCGGGCTGAACCGCCTGCGGCTGAAGAAAGAAAACTCCCGTTCGGAACGCTGCTCCATGTGCATACGCGCCCAATGGTAGGGCAGTGAATAAACGGCCCGACCCACTCCCACAGCCAGCAGGTTGCTGGCATCCAGTGAGAGGCAAAAGACTCCCGGCGTTCCGGTCCGCTCCTCGCGGACGTAGGTGCGCAAACTGAGATCGGGAAAGCTGCGCGCCCCTAGTATCGGCGGAATGCCGCGAACCCTGATGCGGTCCATCCAAAAAGGCATCACCCCCAGCCACGCCGAGCCGTTAAACGAGTCTACCAGCAAGCCTTCAGGAATCAGCGGCGCCAGCGACGAGGCCGGGACCGGCCAGTGGGCAAAGAGCAGGTCGTTCCAACGCTGCTTCATTCGCCAGCGTCCAGACGGCAAGGGCCGCGGCTTGTGCGACGTGCGTACCAGATACTCCAGCATGGCTGTGTAGCTCCTGATTTGATGATCTTCCGACTCGCTGCCCTTCGCCTGCCGCTTGGATGCGCCGGGCCACGGCGTGGATGCAAACCGCAAACCACCCCAATGTCGTATTCTGTTCGCGAGAGCTTAGAAATGTCCAGTGAAAGTTTTCTGCCCCCCGGTGCCCGCAACCAGACAGAAGTCTTCGCCGTCCACGGCGCGGACCCGGAAGTGCTGGCTTATGCGATGGCCAAGTACTCCCGCTCCGCCCTATCGATGCGCGAATCGCTCACAGAAATAAGCCGCCAACGCGCCGAGCAGTTCCTGAACACCTTTTATTTTCAATACGGACACCGCTCGATTGCCGATCTGGCGCACGTCGCGATGGCGATTGAGCGGCTGAGCCTGCTGGCGGCTATCGTGCTGGTGGATGAGCAGCGCTGGGACGGCCAGGAGCGCTCCACGCGTTACCAGAACTTTCTCAAATCAGGCTGGTATTTCCCGGATTTTGGTGAGGATTCTACTTCAGCACAACTTTACTCCGAGACTATCACCAACCTTTTTGGCGTCTACCAGAAAAGCACCTCCGAGGTTCTGGAGGCTCTGCGCCGACGCGTTCCTTGCCCGGAATCGATGAGGCCGGAGGTCTACGAACGCACACTGAAGGCGCGCGCCTTTGACGTTGCCCGCTACCTGCTGCCCCTAGCCACAAACACCTCGCTCGGCCAAATTGTGAATGCCCGGACGCTGGAAACTCAGGTCTCCCGCCTGCTCTCTCATCCCGTCGCCGAGGTGCGCGATCTGGGCACAAAGCTGCGCGAAGCTGCTAGCGGCCCCGCCTGGAACGTAAACGCACAGGCCGGCCAGGAGTTGGTCGAAAAGCTTGCTACTGCAGAACCATCGCTGGCCGAAGAGGCTGCCGACCTGTTGACCCGCAAAATACGCATCGCGCCCACGCTGGTCAAATACGCCCAGCCTAACGATTACGAGATTCAGACCCGCACCGAACTGGCTCAAGCCGCAGAAGAACTCCTCTCCGGCCAGCCCATTGCCGCTGCTCCGGTCGTGGATCTGGTGGAGCGGACGGAAACGCTGGAGGTCGAAGTGGCCTCCACGCTGCTCTACTCGGCCAGCCATTACCCCTACCGACAGATCCGCGAACTGGTCGCAGCGCTGCCAGAATCTCGCATCAACGAAATCATCGAGACGGGCCTGCGCCATCGCGGACGGCACGACGAAGCCTTGCGCGCCTTCCACGCAGGAGCCGTCCTGCGCTTCGACATTCTCATGGACATTGGCGGCTTCCGTGACATGCACCGCCACCGCCGTTGCACGCAGATCATTCAGCCCTTCACGGCGCTGCACGGCTACGAGACGCCCACTTGCGGCGATCTCGGCCCGGAGGTAAACATTCTGGCCGAGGCTGGTGTCCTGGCTGGCTTCCAGGCGGCCATCGACCATGCTCACGCCGCCAGCGCGCGGATCGCCGCCGGCACTGCTCCTGAGGCTGCCCAATCCGCACTTTATCTGCTGCCACTGGCCACGCGCATTCGCTCGCTCTTCAAGATGGATTTCGCCGAAGCCCAGTACATCATCGAACTGCGCTCCGGCCCCGCAGGACATTTCAGTTATCGCCGCGTGGCCTGGGAGATGTTCCTGGCACTCAAGCGCCAGCATCCAGCATTGGCCGCCCAGATCCGCGTCACCGACTTCACCCGCCCCATCGACCTCTTGCAGCGTTAGAGCCAAGCCAGAGTCACACGTGCCTTGGAGAGTTCGTTGAGTGTTGCTGCTTGGTAGTTTTTGCGTCGATATTTCACAACACTAAGCTGCGCCTTCCGGCATACTCAGATCAGGCCGTCCGCGATGATAGCCAGATCAAAATCCTTTGCCGTCAAGCCACCGGCGTCATGCGTAACCAGCCCCAACTTCACGTGGTTGTAGCGAATGTCGATGTCCGGGTGGTGGCCGGCTTCTTCAGCCCGCTCTCCGACTTGGTTGACGAAGGCCAGGGCAGCTACGAAATCCTTGAAGGCGAAGGTTCGCGTCAACACGCCCTCTTCAATCCGCCACTCCGGCAGAGCGGTCAAGCGGGCGGCAACTTCACGAGCAGTCAATTGGATCATCGAGTCCTCCGATTTAACATTCCGTGGATGATTTCGCGTTTGGCGTATCGAGATTGCCTTCCTCGCATCAAGACGGATACCTATCCGATGAGAAAGGGTCGTCACAGTTTCACTGTTTCACAGTCAACAGGGGGTGTGTTTGGACTGTTTTCGTCCGAGAATAGCGATCTAACTCCTTTCGTTTGTACGAAACAATCTTGGGCCTACTTGAACAATGCGAATGATAACGGCGCAAAAACACACGGAAACGCGTGGTTTTCGCACCCTAAACCAAGGAATAACCGTGTCGGTTTGTGCTTGAACTTCCAGATTAAAGCGAAGAAAAAGAGAACGCACCCCCGGGGGGGGGGGCGGATTCAAACCGTCCCTCCCAAGAGAGCTGGTCAACTCTTAGAACAAGTAGTTTCAGGGTAGCAAAATGCTGAAGAATAATACGCAAATCGAATCATGCGATTGCTACCCTTGAAGTATTGACAGACCGCGGCGCGACGTCAGTCGTGCCATAAGTTCCATAAAATCAATGGAGCTTTAGCCCCTGCGGGAAGGTTTTTAGTTACGCTGAACTTTTGCAGACGCGCTGCTAGCTTGCCAAAATCGGAATGGCCGGTCCCTCGACCAGCGGTTTGACCACCGGCCTGTCGGTCTTTTCGTAGGCGATCTTGCCGGCGCTGATCTCTTCCTGGGCTATGCGGCAGGGTTTGTTGGAACTGGTGGAGATAAGCGCGTGGGAGCCGCTTTGCAACTGGCGGGCGCGGCGCGCGGCCACCATCACTTTGCGGTAGTTTGAATCGAAGCCGGTTTCAATCGTCATCGGAATCCTCTCCAAAGTTAAACTGCTGCTGGTCGAGCGGCAGACCTATCTTGAAAGCATCGAGTACGGGCTTCAGCCGCTCCTGCGAGTTCACTTGCAAGCAGGTCGCGGCTACCTCCAACACTCTGTCCGCGCGAAAGGCAATCGGCTCGCCATTGCGATGGAAGCGCTCCGCCCGCACTATGGCCTCCAATTGCGCCACCGCCCGGTCCAGAATGTCATTGACTAAAATATAGCTGTATTCTTTGTAATTCTCAATCTCCGCCCGCGCGGCGTTCAGCCGCCGTTTGACTTCTCCCTCGTCTTGAACGCCCTCGGCCCGGCTACGATTGCGCAAACGGGTGCGCAGAACGGTGGGGTTGGGCGGCATCACAAAGATGCTCACCGCCTCCGGCATCTTGGCGCGGACCTGCGCCGCGCCTTGCACGTCAATGTCCAGCACCAGGTCGTTACCAGCGAGGCGAGCATCTTCCAGAGCCTTGCGTGGCGTTCCATAGAAATCTTTGTCGAAGACCTTGGCATGTTCCAGGAACTCATCGGCGGCCAGCATCCGCTCGAACTCCTCGCGGGTGGTGAAGTGGTATTCGCGGCCGTCCTGCTCCGAGCCGCGTGGCGCGCGAGTGGTCCAGGAGACAGAGAACTCAATGCCGGTCAACTGCTTGCGCACCTCGTTGACCAGCGTGCTTTTGCCCGAACCGGAGGGCGCCGAGATGATGAAGAGTATGCCTGCCATATTTTTGTCCTTCGGTCAATGGTTGGTGGTCAGGGATCACGGATCAGGGATCAAATTGAGATTGTGGGCAACTTCTCCTGAATGTCAAGCAATTTGTTTCGTCTACAAAATTGTACTGGTGCTACATGCCTCAACAGCAAGCAAGCCGCCGCGGAGGACGGCCCACTATCACTTCCATTGCACGGCTATAGGGACGCCGCTGACTGGGTTTGCCAAGTATAGGTACTTCTCACGGTTCGCCAGCGTCACAACTAATTTGCCGTCGCTCCAATCGATAGACGGTTCCGGATCGGGATAATTCACATCCATGTTCATAACCAAATCACCTTTGTGATCCTTCTGCGCTGCCCCCTTCAACCGCACTGTGTAGATAGCAACAGTCACAAACACTGCACTATCGACTTCCATCTGAACTACCGCCGTCCACCTTCCGTCGGGACTTCTTTTAGTATCGAGAATTTGAATCTCCGAGCTAAAGAAAGACGAGACGAAATAGACCGCAAGCCCGATTATCAACCCAAAGAAAGCTAATGATGCCAGAATGACTTTATTCCTCGACTTCATAGAACGCACTCCTCTATGTTCGTTCTTCCAGAACGCAACTGATCCCTGATCCCTGACCCCTGATCCCTGTTTCTACTCCAAATTCTGAATCTGTTCCCGCGCCTTTTCGATCTCCGCCTTCATCGCCAGGCCCAGTTCGGTAATGCGAGTTCCCTTCCCGCCTGCGCCGCCGGTTTTGGAGAGGAGGGTGTTGGCCTCGCGGTTCATTTCTTGCAGCAGGAAGTCGAGCTTCTTGCCCAGTTCGCCGCCGGCGGAGAGCAGCTCGCGGAAGTGGCCGATGTGGGTGGTCATGCGCTCCAGCTCTTCGGAGATGTCACTGCGCTCGACCATCACGGCAACCTCTTCCAATAGCCGCTGGCGGTTGAACTCCGGGCCGACGGCCGCCTCCAGCCGCTCAGCGAGGCGGGCCTGGTAGCGCTCTTCAACCTCGAAGCGCATGGCTGCCACGCCCTCGGTGGCCTCGGCGAGGCGGTCCAGCGTGCCGTGCAGGATGCCGGCGAGCGCCTCGCCCTCGCGGGCGCGCATCAGCTTCAATTCGTCGAGCAGCGGAGCTATCTGCCGGAGCACAGCTTCCGCGAGCGCGGCATGATCGTCGTCGCTATTGGAGCGATTGTCGCTTTGCAAGGCTCCGGGGAGGCGCAGAATGGCGTTCAGGTCGGGTTCGCCCGTGAGGCCGTGTTCGTCACGCGCCGCGGCAAAGGCGGCTATGTAGGCGGCAACCAGCTCGCGATTGTAGCCAGCCGTGGATTGGCTGCCGCGATCAATCTGGAGCGTCAGATCGACGTGGCCGCGGATGAGCGCGTCCTTGAGCGCTTTGCGCAGCTCCACCTCTAGCGCGTCCAGTCCGGAAGGCAGGCGCATTTGCACGTCGAGGAAGCGATGATTCACGCTCTTCAAACTGAGCGTGCAGTTGAGCTGGCCGTCGTTGGGAAGGGGCACGGCAAACTGTGTACGCGCGAAGCCGGTCATGGAATAGATTGGCATTTTTTGTCCTCGGTCATGCTTTCATTATTAATTCAAGAAATGTTAAAACAAAAAATCATCAATACTTCCAGTCATCAATCTTCCAAGCACCATTTTCTTGAATAAGTCTAGCATTGAAAGTAACGCTCTCTATCTCTCCGCTTTCTTCAATCTTGGCGTGACCCTCAACAATCATAGTGTTGTCTCCGTCCAGATTCTTCTTGTCGAAAACAAAATCACTCCAACGTGCTTCTGAACTATCTCGAAATTTCTTGTATTGCGATGCACTTCTTACCTGATACTTTACGAATGACTTCTTCTTATGCTCTGATAATAGTCCGTATATCTTCTCATAATTCTGATTTGACTCCAGATCGCAGTAGTTTTTTAGGGCCGATGATGCCTCGACCAGAAGTGGATTCTCACCATTCACCGCTTTTTCATTTGTCGCTGTGCCAGTCTGAATGGAAATTGATTTGTCCATCCTAGAACATGCCCCCAACGCGAGGGTGAACAACAGGACCACAGTTAATTTGATCGCATTCAGCATACCAATGTCCTCAAAAAGATCCCTCAGGGGCTAAAGCCCAAAACCTTTTGCTGCATTTGTGGCACGACTAAAATCCTGCCCTGTTACAAAGCCTATTCCCTGATCTCTGATCCCTGTATCTCCGGCACATCCATGAACTGCAATTGATAGAGCCGCTGATAGGTGGGCGAAGTGGTCAGCAGCTCCTCGTGCGGCGCGATGGCGGTGATGCGGCCGTCTTCCAGGACGGCGATGCGATTGGCGCGGCGGATGGTTCCCAGGCGGTGGGCGATGACCAGCACGGTGCGGTTCTGCATCAGGTTGGCCAGCGCGGCTTGGACCAGCGATTCGCTTTCGGCGTCGAGCGATGAAGTAGCCTCGTCGAGGATCAGGATGGGCGCATTCTTCAGGATGGCCCGCGCGATGGAGAGGCGCTGCTTTTCGCCCCCGGAGAGGCGGAAGCCTTTTTCGCCGATCACAGTATCATAGCCCTGCGGCATACGCAGGATGAAGTCGTGGGCCAACGCCGCGCGCGCAGCTTCCTCTACGCGGTCGAGTTGCACTTCCGGATGGCCGTAGGCGATATTATTGCGCACCGTATCGTTGAAGAGGATGGTCTCCTGCGTGACTTGGGCAACCTGGCGGCGCAGTGAGCCGAGGGTCAGTTCGCGCAGGTCTTGGCCATCGATCAGGATGCGTCCGCTGCTGACGTCAAAGAAGCGGGGGATCAGGCTGGCCATGGTGGATTTGCCCGCGCCGCTGGGGCCGACCAGCGCGACGACTTCGCCGGTGTGCAGTTCCAGATCGACGTGGTGCAGAATCTGATGCTCGCCTTCTTCGGTGGAGTAAGAGAAGCCCACATTCTCGAATTGAATGGAGTTCTTGAAGGGTTTCATCGCCGTGGCGTGGGGGCGCTCGCGGACCTCGTCCGTGGCGTCAAAGAAGCTGAAGATGGAGATAGATGCACCCATCGCCTGTTGAAAGCTGTTGTAGAAAAATGCGAACTTGCGCACCGGATCGTAGAGCTTGAAGAGTGCGACGATGAAGGTGATGAAGACGGCCGAGGTCATGCGCCCGTGCAGGATCTCATTGCGGCCCACCCACAGCAGCAGCGCGATGGCCACTGCGCCGATGGTGTCCATCAGCGGCGAAGAGATGGATTGAATGCGGACGCTGCGCAGGTTGGCGCGGAAGAGGCGATAGGCGGCTTTCTTGAAGCGGAGAATCTCCCACAGCTCGGTGTTGAAGGCGCGGACGATGTTGTTGCCAGTCACCGTTTCGTGCAGGATGTTTTGAATTTCGGCGAGCTTGTCTTGGCCGGTGCGGGTGCGGGTGCGCACGGAGCGGCCGATGCGGCGCGAAGAAGTGATGATGACCGGCACAAAGAGCAGCAGCGCCCAACTGAGCCGCCCGCCCAGCGCAATCACCGCGGCCAGAGTGAAGACGAAGGTGAAGAATTGCTGCAGGAAGTCGCCCAGCACAGAGCTGACGGCATTCTGCACGCGGTCCACATCGTTGATGAGCGTGGAGAGGATGCTGCCGGTGGGGTGCTTGTGAAAGAAGCCGGAGGAGCGGCGCAGCGTGGTCTCGTAGAGATGATTGCGCATGTCGGTAATCATTCCGAAGCCGGCGTAATTCACCAGATAGGTGCCGGTATAGTCGCTGAGCCCCTTGAGGACCGTGGAGACGATCAGCGCAAAGGCCACTACCGTCCAGGCGTTGTGCAGTTGGTGGGGCACAAAACTATGAATATCGAACTGCCAGCCAGGCGGCGCCATGGGAAAGAGCTTAAGTTCGTTGGATTGATTGTGTGGGTCAAGCACCACGCCCAGGATGGGCACAAAGAGCACAATGCGGAGAGACTCCAGCAGGCCGACCATGGCCAGCAGCACGACTCCGGGCAGCCATTGAAACCAGTAGGGCAGGCCGAAGCGCAGTAGGCGCAGGAAGTTTTTCATGCCGGTCGGTCCGCCTGGCGGGCTATTGAGTCCATCCCTGGATTATATCCGGTGAGCGAATTGAGTGATCCCACGTGCGCCAGTTGAGAAGCTTTCCCCTCAGGTTTAGGAGTCTCTTTGGCGATTGCATTTTGAATAGATTTTATGGCGCACAATCGAATCAGGTGAAGAAGATGCCCAGTAAAAACAGGCAGTTTTCGTATCTCGACTTGCAAGTTCGCCTCACTCCGCCGGAGCGATCAGATACTGCTCCAGCTTGCCGTTGGGATAAGTGTAGGTGGTCAGGCGTAGGCGCTTGCCGGGATAGAGAATGTTGAAAGCCCGGAAGGTCATGCCGCCCCGCAGTTCTTCACCAGACTGGCGCAGGCTGAGCGGCTCGCCCAGCGGCGCAAGGCTCGCCTGGAAGTCGGCCAGCGCCTCGGCGGTAAAGTAGTCGCTCAGATTGGGGGCCAGCAAACTCCGGTCAATGCGGCCTTGTTGCAGGTCGTGGAAGATCGCCAGCGCCTGCTTTTCACCGTCTTTGAGCGGAAGGGCAGCGACAATCGGAGCGGCCAGATGCGCGATCGTCGAGGCCGCGCCGATGGCGTCCTGATTGGTGAGCACAACCACCGCCGCGCCGTCGTCGACCAGCACGACGTTATCGCTGACAAAGCCGGAGACCTCGCCCGAATGCTCAATCGACCGGTGGCCGTTGCGGTCAACCACTTCGACGCCCAAGCCGTATTCTGTGCCCTTGCCGTTCTTCAGCTTGACCTCGGTAAACATCTGTTTGTAGCTCTCCGGCTTGAGGATGGACTGCGCGAGCAGGCTCTCGTCCCAGAGCGCCAGATCGTGCGCGGTCATGGCCAGCTCGCCGGCGGCAAACATCCAGCCTCGCCCCTCTTTGGGCGCAAGGCGCAGCGGGCCAAGCGCGTGGCGATAGTAGGCGGTCGCGTCGGCCTGCGTCAGCTTGGCCTCGTCCGAATTCCAAACCGAAGTCATGCCCAGCGGGCGGAAGATGCGCCGGGTGAGAAAGTCCATCAGCGGGGCGCCGGACACCTGTTCGACGATGCGCCCGGCGATGACGAAGTTGGTGTTCGAATACTGCCACTCTGTCCCCGGCTCAAAGTCCAGTGGCTTCCTGGCCCATCCGTCTAGAATCTGCTGCGCACTCACGTTGGGCAGCATGGTGGTCATCACATAGTCTTCGGGCCAATAGTCCTGATAGCCGGAGGTGTGGGAGAGAATCTGGCGGATGGTCACCTCGTTGCCGCGTGTCAGTCCGGGGACGTACTTGCCCACCGCATCGTCCAGAGAGAGCTTGCCCTCTTCCTGAAGCAGCAGAATCGCCGCGGCGGTGAATTGCTTGGAGATCGACCCGATGGAATAGCGCATCTCCGGCGTGGCGGCCACGGCGGGCGCGGAGCCAGCGGCCAGGCGCGCGCTGCCATAGGCGTGGGTGTACACCAGCTTGCCATGCTGGACCACGGCCACCGAGGCCGAGGGCACGCCCGTCTGCTGCAGCACCTGCGCGGCGATGCGGTCGATGCGAGATTGCAACCCGGGATCGAGAGTCTGAATGGTTTGCGCCGTGAGAGCGAGCGGAAAGAGGATGGCGAGAAAGGTGAGGCAGGCGAGGCGAGCTTTGAAAGTCATGGGCGAATCGCGCTCCTGTGAACGATATGAGATTACTGTAGACCACGAGGCGGAATCAGGCAGTACGAATCATGGTCAATGCCGTGATGTCGTCCTCTTGGCCAAAGGCTTGCGCGTTCTGCGCGATGGCCTCCGCGGGCTGGACGCTCGACGCGGCTGTGCGTTCAAAGCCATAGAGCGCGCCCATCTTGTCGCGAGCCTCCACTACGCCGTCTGTCAGCAATGTAAGCTGCTGCTCCGGGGCCAATTGAAAAGTGGATTCAGTGTAGACAGTTTCAGCAGTCAGGCCCAGCGGCAGGCCATTTTCGAGCGGCAGCTCTTTGCCTCCAAGGTACGGGGAGAGGTGGCCGGCATTGGCGATGGTGAGTTTGCCGTCCCTATCGGCGCGCAGCACCAGGCATGTTGTGAATCCGCCATTGCTGCGAGCAAGCATACGATGATTCATGGCGGAGAGGATTTCGCCGGGGCATTGCGTGTAATGCGCCAGTGTGCGCACCGTGCCGACCAGCAGCGAGACGGTCATCGCGGCTGGCAGGCCTTTGCCGCTGACGTCGCCAATGACCAGCAACACTCCTCCGTTCTGGATCGGCAGAATTTGGAAGAAGTCGCCGCCCACCTCGCCTGCCGGTTTGTAGACGCTTTGCAAAACAAAACCGGGAATGGTGGGAACCTCGTCGGGGATGAGGATCTGCTGAACGGTCCGGGCGGCTTCCAACTCGGCTGCCACGCGGTTGCGCTCGCGCGCGATGCGCACCGTGCGCTGCACCAGGAAGATCAGAATGAAGAGGTCGAAAAAGAAGTCGCCGACGCGGTAAAAATCGATCTGATAGCTCCCCAGGGAAACCGTAAATGGCAAATAAGGCAGCAGCACATTCAAATGCGCGTAATAGGCCAGATTCCGGAGAAAGTACCAGTAGTCGGCCAGGCTGCCGATGACAATTGCCGGCAGCAGCAGGCCGGCCTCCCGGTTGCCCTGCAGCCGGCTCCTGATCAGCAGAACCGGCAGAACAATCTTCATCACCAGGACAGGTACAAAAAACACAGAATTGAGGCTGTTCGAAACGATTCCCACAGTGTGCAGCGGAGTCACCAGGAAAACCAGCGAACAAACCACTTCCAGCGCCAGCAGCCAGCGCGTGCGCGGCAGATGCAACATCAGGCGCACGAACTCGATGAGCGCAATTGTCAGTACGCTCAGGAAAACAAAATCGAGAAAGTGAACGAGAAAGGAGAAGCTGCTGACATAGAGCCAAAGCTGCAGAGCCAACACAACGCTGTCGGCCAGCAGATAGATGCCGATTGCCAGATACTCCTGCTGGCGCCGCAGCGCAAAATAGAGGGCAAAGGAGATCAGGCCGGCAAGCAGAGCCAGGATGCAGAGAAGCAGTTCCGGCCCACTCTGATGAGCTGCCACATAGCTGGCGATGAGAGGCGCCGACTCTTGACCGAGGAGATAGACGGATTGGGAATTGAGGGGCGTGCTGACGCCGTGGCCCATGCTCGAACCCCAGTTAACCGCGCAGCGGACGGCCAGGACAAGATCGCCCTGTTCCCCAGCCACATTGTCGGGAACGGCATAGGAAACCAGCGATTCCTGCGCGGAGAGCAACCGCTCCGTCATCTTGCCGCTGCCTCCAAGGCGGACGCCGTTGGCATAGACCTCGTAGTTACCGGCGATCTGCAGGGTCCCAACCGTCAAGTTGCGCGTGCCGGGACGCAGATGGATGTGCATCCTGTACCAGGCATAGTGAATATCGCGATAGCCGTAATCGGCCAGAGACTTTTCGGCGGAGACAGTCTTCCAGCCTCCGTCATCCAAGGCGGGCGAAGCCCAGGCCAGGTTGTCGCCGGGGGCAAAGAGCCAGTTGGGGCCGAGGGTGACGATGTCGCCGAAACGGGTTGCGTCAAAGTTGCGCGGATTCGCTGAGACTGGATCGGGTGCGGTCGTTTGTGCGCCTACGCAATGAATGCTGGCGGCGGCGAGGATTAAAACGGCAATTGCCTTGAAGACGCGGGAAATCATCCAGATAACTATATCGAATCCAGCCCGCATCGTGGCTATGAAAAACGCCCGCGCATCCTGGCGGGAGCAGGATCGGCGCGAACGGCTCACAACAATGGCGAACTACCTGCAAGTCACCGCGTGCAAGTGTTGCAGCGCATAGACCGTCGTCTGATGGCGCTGCATCGCGCTGATGCCCTCGACTGCGGCCTGCGCGGCGGCGATGGTGGTGATGGTAGGAATCCGCGCCAGCACCGCTGCCCGTCGGATCGCCTTCTCATCAAAGAACGTATCCTGCCCGCGCGGCGTATTAATGATAAGTTGAATGCGGTCGCCCTTGATAAGATCCACGATATTCGGCCGACCCTCTTTCACCTTGAAGACCCGCTCAACGCTAAGTCCTGCCTTCTCCAGAACATTGGCCGTGCCCTCGGTGGCCACAATCTTGAAACCCAGATCCATGTAGCGGCGCGCCAGTTCTGCCGCTGCTGACTTATCCGGATCGTTCACGCTGAAGAAGACCGTGCCGCCCGTCGGCAACACTTGACCGGCAGAAAGCTGCGCCTTGGCAAAGGCCTCGCCAAAGGTTTCGGCCACGCCCATCACTTCGCCCGTCGAGCGCATCTCCGGCCCCAGAACCGTATCGACGCCTGCGAACTTATTCCATGGGAAGACCGGCGATTTCACATAAGAATGCGTGCCGGTTTCTAAATCTTTTCCGCCCGCTAACTGCGCGGGTAATAACTCGCTCAACTTGCGCCCGGTCATCAGCCGCGCGGCAATTTTGGCCAGAGGAATGCCGGTCGCCTTCGAGACATACGGCACGGTGCGCGAGGCGCGCGGATTCACTTCGATGATGAAAACATGGTCCTGGCCTTCGGCATCGCGCTGGATGGCGAGTTGCAGATTGACCAGGCCCACCACTTTGAGCGCCAGGGCCAGCTTGCGCGCATAGGTGCGGATCACTTCGAGCGTTTCCTCACGGATGCTCACCGCGGGCAGCACGCACGACGAATCGCCGGAGTGAATTCCGGCCTCTTCAATGTGCTGCATGATGCCGGCGATAATCACATCCTTGGAGTCGCACAGCGCGTCCACATCCACCTCGACGGCATTCTCCAGGAAGTGATCGACCAGCACTGGCCGCTCCTGCGAATATTCAACCGCCTCCCGCATATAGCGAGCCACTTCGTCGCCGTCGTAGCAAATGACCATCGCGCGCCCGCCCAGCACATAACTGGGACGCACCAGCACTGGGTAGCCGATGCGTTCACCCACGGCCAGAGCCTCTTCTACGCTGGTCGCCGTGCCGCCTGCAGGCTGCGGAATCTGTAACTCATCAAGTAACTTTCCGAAGCGCTTGCGGTCCTCGGCCAGGTCAATCGACTCCGGCGAAGTGCCGATAATCGGCACACCAGCAGCCAGTAAGCGTTTAGCTAAATTTAGCGGTGTCTGTCCGCCAAACTGCACAATCATGCCGATCTGCGCGCCTGATTGCGCTTCATGGTTATAAATGGCCAGCACATCTTCCAGTACCAACGGTTCAAAATAAAGCCGGTCGCTGGTGTCGTAATCCGTTGAAACCGTCTCCGGATTGCAATTCACCATGATCGTCTCAAAGCCATCTTCCCGCAGCGCAAAAGCCGCATGGCAGCAGCAATAATCAAACTCGATGCCCTGCCCAATGCGATTCGGACCGCTGCCGAGAATGATCACTTTCTTCGTTTCGGTCGGCGGGGCTTCATCTTCTTCATCATACGTTGAATATAAGTAGGGAGTCATCGACTCAAACTCGGCGGCGCAAGTGTCCACTAACTTGAAGACCGGCTTGATTCCCTTGCTCTCGCGCAGTTCGCGCACTAACTGCGTGCCCGCATGGCCTTCCAGCTTCCACTCCGTGGCGATGCGCTCATCGCTCAATCCAAGGCGCTTCAATTGCCGCAACTGCTCCGTGCTGATGGTCTCCGGCGTCGTCTCTGCAATCGCCATCTGGGCCAGCACAACTTCGCGCAACTGATGCAGGAACCATGGGTCCATCGTCGTCAGCCGCGCCACTTCGCGCACGCTCATGCCGCGCTCAAATGCATAGCGGATATATCCCAGGCGCTCTGGCCGCGGAGTGACCAGCATCTGCGTCAGACGCCGCGGCTCCAGTACTTCCGCGCCGGTCTTCTTGCCAGTTTCGAGTGCCCGCCATGCCTTCATCAGCGATTCCTTGAAGGTGCGTCCGATGCACATTACCTCACCGACCGACTTCATCTGGGGCCCGAGCGTTTCATCCGATCCGGGAAACTTTTCAAACTGCCACTTGGGAATCTTGGTTACTACATAATCAATGGTCGGTTCAAAGCAGGCCGGCGTCTTGCGCGTAATGTCGTTGGGAATTTCGTCCAACGTATATCCGACGGCTAACTTGGCGGCTATCTTGGCAATGGGGAATCCGGTGGCCTTGGAGGCCAGCGCCGAAGAGCGTGAGACTCGCGGATTCATCTCGATCACCGTCATGCGCCCGTCGATGGGATTCACAGCAAACTGCACATTCGATCCGCCGGTCTCGACGCCAATCTCGCGCATCACGGCGATGGCCGCGTCGCGCATCTTCTGATACTCGCGGTCGGTGAGCGTCTGCGCCGGAGCCACGGTAATTGAGTCGCCGGTATGCACGCCCATTGGATCGAAATTTTCAATAGAGCAAATAATAATAACGTTATCCGCTAAGTCGCGCATAACTTCAAGCTCATACTCTTTCCAACCCAGCACGCTTTCTTCAATCAAACACTCGTGCACAGGAGATAGATCCAACCCGCGCGCCAGAATCTCCATCAACTCTTCGCGGTTGTACGCAATGCCGCCGCCCGTTCCGCCCAGCGTAAAGCTAGGCCGGATCAGCACAGGAAAGCCCAGCTTGGAAGCATACTCCAATCCATCGCGGAGATTATTCACCAGCGCGGATTTAGAAACTTCAAGGCCAATGCGCAACATCGCATCTTTGAAGAGCAAGCGGTCCTCGGCCTTCTTGATGGCTTCTAACCGCGCGCCAATCATCTCCACGTTGTACTTGTCGAGAATGCCCGCATCAGCCAGATCGACGGCGAGATTCAGCGCCGTCTGTCCGCCAACGGTTGGCAGCAGAGCGAACTTGCCGGAGCCAGCGCCCAGCATCTCGGATTCAATGCGAATAATCTCTTCAACGTACTCGCGCGTAAGTGGCTCGACATAGGTGCGGTCGGCAAGGTCTGGATCGGTCATGATAGTGGCCGGGTTGGAGTTCACCAGCACCACCTCGTAGCCCTCTTGCTTGAGAGCCTTGCAGGCCTGCGTGCCGGAGTAATCAAACTCCGCCGATTGGCCAATCACAATCGGCCCTGAGCCGATCACCAGTATCTTCTGAATGTCATTTCTGCGTGGCATTCCACTTCTCCGCGTTCTTTTTCACAAATTTTTTAAGCCAGTTCGTATTCATATCCTTGCCAATGTTCAATATGTTTATGCCCGTTGATTCAGAATCAATAACAGCGAAGTTCTCAATTGCTCTTCGCTTAAATGAATCTGACAAATCATTCGGAGAAATCGAAACATTATTAAAAACGTACTCTTCAAAATCAATAAACTGCAATTGAACAAGTGTTCTATCCCTATCTGCTTGCAGAATCTTGTTAGCAACACGAAGCTCTGCATCTTTGCGCAATTTCTTTAGGGCCTGTTTGTAAAGTTCAACAGATTTGTCTTCAGGTTTCTGCAATTCTCTTTCCGATGAATAGGCTCTAATGTATTCACGGCATCTACGCGCAAATTCACCACTCTCTCCAATATAGCAATAGGGTTTTCCTTCGTTTTTATTGAAGAAAAAGCGGTATACACGTGCTCCCTTGATCTGATCTCTCAAATTTTTGTATCGTTGTTCAATACTGCCTTTGTCTGTAAACGGCCAAGTTTGTTGATCGGAGGATGTAATTGTTCTCCAAGTTAAGGGAACAAGTATTTGCTTTGACAAAATTATGTTCATCGCTTTCCTCCTTAAAGGGCTGAATCCCAGCTTCTTTTCACATCCTTGTCTCAAGAAACAGCGGAGCCTAAGCCCCGCTGCATTGGCAAAAACTACACCTCGAAAATGACTCTCGGCACCTCATCCCTTCCACTCCTCCATCATTTTGCGGAAGTCGCGGAAGAGGTAGTTCGAGTCGTGCGGTCCTGGGGCGGCTTCGGGGTGGTACTGCACGCTGAAGAGCGGCAGCGTCTTGTGACGCATTCCTTCCAGCGTCTCATCGTTCAGGTCCACGTGCGTCAGTTCGACTTCATTGGCGTTGATCGAGTCTGGATCAACGGCGAAGTTATGATTGTGCGCCGTGATCTCCACCTTGCCGGTAAGGTTGTTCTTGACCGGATGATTTCCACCGTGGTGGCCGAACTTGAGCTTGTAGGTCTTGCCGCCGAGAGCAATGCCGGTCAGTTGATGTCCCAGGCAAATCCCAAAGACCGGCACGCGGCCCAAAAATTTGCGAATCGCGCGCACGGCGTAATCCACCGGCTCCGGATCGCCGGGACCGTTCGACAGAAAGACGCCATCGGGCTTCAGCGCGAAGACATCCTCGGCAGTGGTCTCGGCCGGAACCACGGTCACGCGGCAGCCCTCACGCACCAGCATCCGCAGAATGTTCTGCTTGATGCCGAAGTCGTACGCGACCACGTGCAGATGCTCTTTGGCGCGCTCTTGTGGCAGGAAGCTCGTAGCCAGCAGCGGATCGCCCGTCTGGTTGCGGCTGTCGGTCGCGTCAAAGGTGTAAACCAACTTGGTGGAGACGACCCGCGCCAAGTCCGTTCCGTCCATCTTGCGAATCGAACGAGCCTTGGCCACCAGCTTATCAGTGTCCGTCTCGACCGTCGAAATGACGCCGCGCATCACGCCGTGAGTCCGCAGGTGGCGCACCAGCGCGCGGGTGTCGATCTCCGCCAGCACCGGAACCGAATAGCGCTCCATGTACTCGTCGGTGACCTGCTCCGAGCGCCAATTCGAACTGATCGGCGAGAACTCCCGCACGATCAGGCCCTCGATATAGGGCTTGGCCGACTCGTTATCCGCCTGGTTGGTGCCGTAGTTGCCGATCTGTGGGTTGGTGAGAACGACGATTTGTCCGGCATAGGAGGGATCGGTGGCGATCTCCTGGTAACCGGTAAGGGAAGTATTGAAAACGACCTCGCCCAAGCATTCGCCTGGTTGGCCGTAGCCGAGGCCGCGGAAGATACGCCCGTCTTCGAGCGCTAGAATCGATTGCATTGCCTCTCCGAGGAGTGGATTCTACTGATTTTATCAGTTTGGAAGGAATCGTGCTGGTGGATATCCGGGCCTTATCTTGGCGCTCTACCGGACTCTTACCGGACTACGCCCGCATCGCGCGCCGGCCAGTAGACAAAGACCGCCTTGCCGTAGATCAGCGAGCGCTCCACGGGGCCGAATTTGCGGCTGTCGTAAGAGATGGAGCGGTGATCGCCCATCATGAAAAACGTGCCTTCGGGCACCACAATCTCCGCATAGGAGTCGCTGTCCCGGAATTCTTCGGGAACATAATTCTCGTTGAGCGCCACGCCGTTGACCAGGACCGTGCCGCGAACAACGCGCAGCCGGTCTCCCGGCAAGGCGATGACGCGTTTGATGTAGCTGGTATTGGGATCGCGCGGATAGCGGAAGACCACCACGTCGCCGCGCTCGATGGAGGTAAAGTGGTAGACGAACTTGTTGACGAAGAGCCGGTCCCGATCCTCCAACCGGGGCAACATGCTGGTGCCTTCCACGACTACCGGCTGGTAGAGGAAGGTGATGATGAGTACCGAGGCAGCAACAGCGACCACCAGATCTCGTAACAAAAGCCCCAGACCGCTGGATTTCGGCGGCGGCGCGGCAGGCTGGGCAGGAATCGCCGGTTTCAACTCACATTCAGGGACCAGCGATTCTTCGGATTGGGGGAAGTCGGGGAAGTTCGGCTCCATTTGCTCCTGCTCTTGTAAAATCAGTATCTTGCAGCGTTATTTTCCGGGATTCGACCGGAGACACTCCAAATCATTCGTCTCTCTTGAGTGTAATTGGTCACCCCTTGCCATACGAAGCGCGGCTATAAGCGTATTCCACGCTGGTAATACAGACGAAATAGCCCGGCAAACAGGTGCAGGCTACCCCACAACCATCCCGCCGCGATACTCTAAAAGCCAACGTGATTCAAGAAGATGAACAACCCGCTGCCGCGCTCTTGGAGAAGAACACTGCCGAGCTGACTCCGTTCATGCGCCAATGGACGGCGGCCAAGCGCGAGAATCCCGACGCGCTGCTCTTCTTTCGCATGGGCGACTTCTACGAGCTTTTCTATGACGATGCCGTGACGGTGAGCCGTGAGCTTCAACTGACGCTGACGGCGCGTGACCGCGAGCGCTCGCAGCCCATGTGCGGCGTCCCTTATCACGCCGTCGAAAGCTACCTGAACCGCCTGCTGCGCAAGGGCTACCGCATCGCCCTTTGCGACCAGATGGAAGATCCCAAGCTTACCAAGAAGATCGTCCGCCGCGAGGTGACGCGCGTGCTCTCGCCTGGAACCGCGCTCGACGCCAGCCTCGGCCAGGAGCAGAACAATTTTTTGGCTGCGTATTTTGAAGTGTTGTCTGAGATCGAGCCGTCAAAGACTTCTGGCGCCAAACAAGTTGCGAGAAAAAATGAAAAAGACTTAGAAAACAGTCTTTGCGCCGTAGCCCTGCTCGACGTCTCCACGGGCGAATTCCGCACCGCCGAATTCACCGGCCCCGCCGCCCGTCAGCAAGCCGTGGACGAGATTCTCAAGGCCGGCTCCTGCGAAGTTCTAGCGCCCACGAGCGCCCAGTTCCCGCCGCAGCTTGACCGCATTCAGGCGCGCACTCGCGTGGAAGATTGGGTATGGACGCGCGACTTCGCCGTTCCGCTGGTCGAGCGCCAGCTCAATGTGCGCTCCCTGGAAGGCTTCGGCCTCGACCATCATCCAGCCGCCGCAATTGCCGCCGGCGCCGTTCTCCACTACGTGCGCACCACGCAGAAGAACGAAGCGCTGCACGTCGATGGATTGAAATTCGAGGAGCATTCGACGGCGCTGGAGCTGGATCAAGTCACGGTGCGCAATCTCGAATTGGTGGAACCGCTCTTTGCCGGGCAAGACGCGCGCGCCACGCTCTTTCACTCCCTCGATGCCTGCCTGACGCCGATGGGCAAGCGCCTGCTGCGCGCGACGATCCTGCGCCCGCTGGTGGACTCGGCGGCCCTTGAAGCGCGCTATGAGGCCGTCGGCGAGGCGCATGGCGACCTGGTCAAGCGCGAGGAGATTCGCCGCGCCTTCTCCGGCCTCCTCGATCTGGAGCGGTTGCTGGCGCGCCTCTCGCTGGATTCCGCTGGGCCTCGCGATCTGCGCGCGCTGGCCTCGAGTCTGAGCCACTTGCCGGAGCTTAAAAATGCCCTCGCCGCAATGCAAGCCGTGCGTTGGTGTGAGCTGGCCGCACGGCTCGACACGCTGGAAGACGTAACCGCGTGGATTCAATCGACGCTGGTTGAAGAGCCTCCGCTCACTTTGGTGGATGGTGGCGCAATCGCCTCCGGCGTGGACGCGGAGCTGGACGAGCTGAAGACCATCTCCACCACCGGCCGCCAGCAGATCGCGGCTATCGAAGAGCGGGAGCGCGCGCGAACAGGGATCGCTTCCCTGAAGGTTCGTTATAACTCAGTCTTCGGTTATTACATTGAAATCACGAAAGCCAACATGGCTCTTGCGCCCGCCGACTATGAGCGCAAGCAAACCCTCGTCAATGCCGAGCGCTTCACCACGCCGGAGCTGAAAGAGTATGAGCGCAAGATTCTTACCGCGCATGAACGCTCCATTGAAATTGAGAAGCGCATCTTCGCCGAGCTGCGCCGAGCGGTACTTGAGGCCGCCGGCCGCATCAAGCGCAGCTCTGCCGCCGTCGCGGAATCCGATCTGCTCGCGAACTTCGCGCATCTAGCCGCCGCTCGCCGCTATGTGCGTCCGCAACTCATCGAAGAGCCGCTGATCGAAGCCGTCGCCGCGCGACATCCGGTCATTGAACAATGGATGGAAGAGATGCGCGAAGGCCGCTTTATTCCCAACGATATCTTTCTCAATGCCGCGGGCGATGGGCCAAGCCTGCTGCTCATTACCGGCCCCAACATGGGCGGCAAGAGCACCTATCTGCGTCAGGCGGCCATGCTGGTTCTGCTGGCGCAGATGGGCAGTTTTGTGCCCGCGGAGAGTCTGCGCTTCGGCCTTGTGGACCGCATCTATACGCGCATCGGCGCCAGCGATAACGTCGCGCGCGGCCGCTCCACCTTCATGGTCGAGATGACCGAGACCGCGACGATCCTCAACACCGCGACGAATCGCTCGCTGATTCTGCTCGACGAGATGGGACGCGGCACGGCCACCTTTGACGGCCTCTCGCTGGCTTGGGCAACGGTCGAATATCTTCATGCCGAGACCGGCGCGCGCACCCTCTTCGCCACGCACTATCATGAGCTGACCATGCTCGCCGAAAAACTTCCGCGCGTGCGCAATCTGCGTGTCGGCGTAAAAGAATCGCCCAGCGGAATCGTATTTCTGCATAACATCGAACCCGGCGCGGCCAGCAAAAGTTATGGCATTGAAGTGGCCCGCCTCGCCGGCCTTCCCTCCGCTGTCATCGAGCGCGCCCGCCACGTGCTCCGCCAGCACGAGAAGCAGGAGCGCCAGAGCGTGCAGGTGGAAACGCAGCCGGAGCCAATGCAGATGACCATCTTCACGCCGCTCTCGCAGCGCATCGTGGACCGCATTGAAGCAACGGACGTGAACCAGCTCACACCGCTGCAAGCGCTGAATCTGCTGGAAGAACTGCAACAGGAGTTGAAGGAAAAAGGATGAGAATCGCTTTTTCGCAGGAGGAAGTTCCTTCCGAAAATGCTTTCGACCGGAAATCATGCGCGTTCAATCCGGAATCCGCGCCCCCCGTTCGCGCTAAACTGATCTTTGGACCTCTCGATGCCAATGCGCCCCTGTTGGGTGGAACTCGACACCCGCTCCCTGGAAGACAACTGCCGCTTTCTCTCTGAGTTGGCCGCGCCCCACGCCGAACTGCTGGCCATCGTCAAGGCCAATGCCTACGGCCACTCGCTTGATCTTTGCGCGCCCGCCGTGGCGCACGCCGGTGCGCGCTGGCTGGGTGTGGCCAGCGTGGAAGAGGGCGTGGCCGCGCGCTCTCTCTGCCCCGAACCGCAAATACTGGTGATTGGCGGCGTATTTCCCGGCCAAGGTGCGGCTATGGCGCGCCATCACTTGACCGCCGTTGCATGGGAGCCGTCGCAGTTGGACGAGTTGGAGGGCGCTGCTCTTGCAGCGGGCGCAGCAGCCGGTTCGCTCCCTGTTCATCTGGAGATCGACACCGGCATGAGCCGCCAGGGGGTTGGCCTGAAGGAGCTTGCGCCGCTGCTGGTCCGTTTTCATCCGGCGTCGCCGCTGCGCCTGGATGGCGTGATGACCCATTTCTTTGCCGCCGACGAGGCCGACGGCGCGGTTACCGAAGCGCAACTGGTCCGCATGGACGCGGCGCTGGCCGTGGTCACCGACGCGGGAATCTTCCCGGAGTGGCTCAATATCGGCAACTCCGCTTCGCTGCTGGCCGGCCGCGCAGCGCAGATGGCCAACCTTGCCGCCCGCCACGGGATGAAGGCGCTGCTGCGCCCCGGTCTGGCGCTCTACGGCCTGATCCCGCGCTTCGATCCGGAGTTTGAGCAGCAAGAGCCTCCATCCATCTCCGCGGCCCGCGCGCGGCTACGTCCGGTGCTGGAATGGAAGACACGTGTAGTTAGCCTCCGCTCGGTCCAGGCCGGCGCCGTTGTCGGCTATAACGGAACCTTTGTCGCCACCGAGCCAATGCGCTTGGCGCTGGTGGCAGCCGGTTACGCTGACGGCCTCGACCGGCGGCTCGGCAATCGTTTTAGCCTGCTGGTTCGCGGGGAGCGTGCGCCGCTGGTGGGCCGCGTCAGCATGGATCAGGCGGTTCTGGATGTGACCGATATTCCCGGCGTTGAGCCGGGCGATGATGTGGTCATTCTGGGTGCGCAGGGCGGCGAAAGCATCACCGCCTTCGACCACGCCGAAGCCTCAGGAACAATCCCCTGGGAAGTATTCACGCGCATCAGCCAGCGCGTGCCGCGGATTGCCGTCTAGTGCGATGGCCGAATAAATGGGCGATCAAGAGAGGTATCAACTTAGGATCGCTGCCGAACTCTTTCGCGGCCACTGTCGAATTTCCTCGAAGGTGTGCTGCATGGAATGATTGAAGCGCGAAAACGAGCGTAAAACCACGCGTCAATGCTCCAGCTCAAGCCGGTTCGCTTACCAGTACTGCCTGCCCAGAGCAAACTTTGCCACCCATCCGAGGATAAGCGCCACACACCACATCCAGGCAACCAGTGGCCGCAGGACAAGCCGTTCTCGGCGGATTGCCTGGCGCAGCAGGACGGCCATGGAATAGCCGAAAAGCAAAAGATAAACAGGCATCAACGGATTGAAGAGGAAGGACTGAGCAAAATGGCCGGAAGAGAGCGCCATAAAGCTCCGGTATCCTCCCGTAGTGGGACTGGGAATACCAGTGCAAGCTCTCAGGATCGAGGGTGGAATCCGCCCTTTGGCGATCCAGACAGCGTTCCAGGCCAGATAAAAGCCGAAGAGTCCCAAGGCGCAGGCGCGAACCGCCCGCCCCGTCAAGCTCTCCGGATGCCGCAACTGGGGCATGTCCACACTTCTTCTTTACATCCGTCAATGACAAACGGAAGCCAGCACAGCGGGAAGCAGCAGAGCAGCATAACAGCAAAGAAGATCCACCCGCCGGTCGACAACCCCTTTTTCTGCATAAACGGCATCGCCTCGTGGCCACAAAACGGACATTGCGGTGTCAATGAGCGCCCCCTTAAAAGGAATCTTGAATGGTATATACGGTGCAACCAAGCTAACGCCCAGAGCCGGCCTTGTCAACAGAAAAGCTCGGGGCGCAAGACGTTATGCGTCAACCTCAACTACGGCCTTGGCAGCGCCCAGCCGTTTACCGCCTTGGGACAGCCATTCGCGACCTTTGTCGCGGTTGCAGTGCAGTTTCCGGCCCTGGGCCTTACAATAGGCTCTGAGGGTTTACCGGTCTCCCCATGTCATCTAATGGTTATCCATCGCGCTCCACGCGGTCACACGGCATCCGCTCGCTGTTCAGCATGTTCTCCAGCGACCTGGCCATCGATCTAGGCACCGCCAACACACTGGTCTTCGCGGCCGGCAAGGGCATCGTGGTCAACGAGCCCTCCATCGTCGCCATCAACAAGAACACCGGCGAAGTGGAAGCCGTGGGCAAAGAAGCCAAGGATATGCTGGGCCGCACCCCCGGCAACATCGTGGCCATCAAGCCCATGAAGGACGGCGTCATTGCCGACTTCAAGGTCACAGAGAAGATGCTCAACTACTTCATTCAGAAGGCCCACAACCGCAAGATGCTGGTTCATCCGCGCATCGTCATCGGCGTGCCTTCAGAGATCACCCAGGTGGAAAAGCGCGCCGTCGAGGACTCCGCCTACCGCGCCAAAGCCAGCGAGGTCTACCTCGTCGAGCAAGCCATGGTGGCGGCCATCGGCGCCGGGCTGCCCATCACCGAGCCGGGCGGCAACATGGTGGTCGATATCGGTGGCGGAACCACGGACATTGCCGTCATCTCGCTCTCCGGTATCGTCTACTCGCGCTCCGTGCGCATGGCTGGCAACCAGATGGACGAGGCCATTACCAACTACCTCAAGCGCAAGTACAACCTTCTGATCGGCGAACGCACCGCCGAGGCCATCAAGATTCAGATCGGCTCGGCCTTCCCGCTGGACAAGCCGCTGACCATGGAGATCAAGGGCCGCAACCTGATCGAGGGCGTTCCCAAGAGCATCACCATCGACGACAGCGAGATTCGCGAGGCGCTGGGCGAGTGCATCGCGGTCATCATGAACGCCATCCGCGTCGCCCTGGAGCGCACCCCACCCGAGTTGTCCGCCGACATCAGCGACCGCGGCATCGTGCTCACCGGCGGCGGCGCGCTCATCAAGAACCTCGACAAGCGCATCCGCGAAGAGACCGGCCTGCCCGTGAGCGTCGCCGACGATCCGCTGGCCTCGGTGGTGCTGGGCACCGGCAAGATGCTCAGTGACTTCCGACTGCTGCGCAAGATCAAGATCGATTAAGCACCTGCGCCACCTGCGGTGGAGCCAGCCGCTCGCTATTCGCTCGCATGGGGTTCGTGGATTCCCAGGTCCGGAGTTTCGGACCTGGGATTGAATGCGTTACTTCAGCGGATCGGCGGGCAGCGTCCAGCCTTCTTTTTCGCCTTTGTTCTGCTCCTTGAGCCAATCCAGTAGCGGCTGGAAGTATTCGACGATGGCGCTGGCGTCGGCTTTGTCGCTCCCGGTCATTTCTTTCAGGGCCTCGGGCCAGGGCTTGGATTGGCCCATCGCGAGCATGGCATTCAGGCGCGCGCCGGCTTCCTTGGAGCCGTAGACCGAGCAGCGATTAAGCGGGCCTTTGTAGCCTGCGGCCTGGCACATGGCGCGATAGAACTGGAACTGATAGACGCGGGCGAGGAAGTAGCGCATATACGGCACGTTGCCGGGGATGTGGTACTTTGCGCCGGGATCGAAGTCAGCCTCGGTGCGGGCGACGGGCGGGGCGATGCCCTGATACTTCTCGCGCAAGGCCCACCAGGCGATGTTGTAGTGCTTGGGAATGATTTCGCCGCTGTAAACCTGCCAGCGCCATTTGTCGATGAGCAGGCCGAAGGGCAGGAAGGCGATCTTGTCGAGCGCGGTGTGCAGCAGCAGCGGAATGTCGGCGCTCTCCGGCGGGACGGTGTCGATGAGGCCGAGCTTCTTGAGGTAAACCGGGGTGACGTTGAGGGCGATGGAGTCGCCGATCGCCTCGTGGAAGCCGTCGTTGGCGCCGCCCTGGAAGAAGTAGGGCTGGTTGCGATAGGCCATCTGATAATAGTTGTGGCCCAGTTCGTGATGGACGGTAACGAAGTCGTCGGCGGTGGGCTGGAAGCAGGCCTTGATGCGCACGTCGCGGTCGTTGTCCACATCCCATGCGCTGGGATGGCAGACCACGTCGCGGTCGCGTGGGTGAGAGAGCATGGAGCGCTGCCAGAAGGTGTCAGGGAGCGCGTCAAAGCCGAGCGACTTGTAGAATCCCTCACCGTAGCGGACCAGTTGCTCAGGCGACGTGTTGCGGGCCTTGAGGATTGCGCCCAGGTCGTATGGCAAGGGACTGGCGGGTGGGGCGACCACGTCGTAGATGTTGCCCCACTCCTGCGCCCACATATTGCCGAGGAGGTGGCCAGGGATCATGCCGTCTGGGCGGCGAGCGGCGTCTCCGTATTTCTCAATCAGCTTGCGGCGGACGTAGGTGTGCAACTCGCGGTAGAGCGGCTCGACTTGGGTCCAGAGGCGCTCGATCTCGGCTTGAAACTCTTCGGGCGTCATGTCGTACTGCGAGCGCCAGAGCGCGCCGGTGTCGGCAAAGCCCAGCTCGCGGGCACCTTGGTTGCTCAACTCGGCAAGGCGGGCGTAGTCGTTGCGCATTGGCGGGCCGACCTGGTGCCAGCCGGCCCAGAGGGTTGCCAACTCCTTGGGGTCGCGGCTTGCGGCCATTTTGATGTTGATGTCGTCGATGCCCAAACAGTTGTCGGGCTTGCTGTCTGGGCAATACTTTCCGCGGCCATAGGCGGCGTCGAGCTGGGCGGCCAATTGCGTGGTTTCCGCGCGCAGGGCGGGGTCTTGCGGGGCGGGCAGGCCGATGCCCAGCTTGAGCAGCAGCAACTTGCGGGCAGCGTCGGGCGGCAGCGGGAGGCCGTCGAATTTGCGCGCCTCATAGATCAGCGCGGTCTGGCGGGCGATCTGCCGGTCGTTGGCCGCGGCATTCAGCGCGACGGTGTCGTCGGTGATGTAGGTCTCTTCGACCCATTCGGCGCGGTTGATTTCAATGCTCATCTTTGCCAGCTCATTTTCCGCGCTGACGATGAAGGCCAGGGCGTCGGCGACGGTGGGCTTGGCGGGAGCGGTTTGGGCCGGAGCGGTAGGGATGAGCTGGAGCAAAGCGGCGAGGAGCGGAAGTGTGTTGCGAAATTTGAAATTCATAGCAAGGGAACTATAGAACATTTGCCGCGGTTGAGGAAAGGTGGCCTAATTCAGGAATTGTTGATCTTTAATATCAGAATGATGGTTATCAGGCGCGGAAGAGCATCCGAGTAAACTATAGGCATGGGCTTTGCCACTCATGCTGAAGACCCGCCAAAAAGAAGCTGGCGCGCGTTTTTTGAATCGGGCTGGAGCGCGCAACTGCATGAGCGCGAAGAGCAGATCTTTCTTCTTCTCTCGCTGCTGATCGGCGCGCTCACCGGGCTGGCTGTGGTGGCATTCATTGTCCTTACGGAGCGTGTGGGCATACGCTTTTTTCCGGTAGGCAGCGCCGCGTGGAGGCGCATCGCCATGCCGGTGGGCGGCTCATTGGCGATGGGTTACCTGCTCTACCGGTACTTTCCCAATGCGCGAGGCAGCGGCGTTCCACAGACCAAGGCTGCTCTGTTTGCGCGCGATGGATTCATCTCGCTGCGCACCGTACTGGGCAAGTTCTTTTGCACGGCGACCACGCTGGCTTGCGGCATCCCGCTAGGCCGCGAGGGCCCCTCGGTCCAGGTGGGCGCGGGAATCGCCTCGGTCCTGGGCCGCTGGCTGGGACTGCGTCCAGAAAAAGTGAAGGCTCTGATCCCCGTTGGAGCCGCTGCGGCCATCGCCGCTGCCTTCAATACGCCGATGGCCGCAGTGCTCTTTGCCCTGGAAGAGGTCATGGGCGATATGAACGCGCCGATTCTTGGCTCGGTCGTGTTGGCCTCGGCCACTTCGTGGGCGATGATGCGCTTGTTGCTGGGCAATAATCCCCTCTTTCAAGTGCCGGATTATACCCTGGTTCATCCGCTGGAGTTCGGCATCTACGCGCTTCTGGGCATTGCCGGCGGCTTTCTTTCGGTGGCTTTCACCAAGCTCCTGCTGGCCATGCGCAAATTCTTTCAGAGTTTGCCCAGGAATACGCAGTGGTGGCATCCGGTGGTGGGCGGATTGACGGTAGGCTTGATGGGCTGGTTTGTGCCGCAGCTTCTGGGTGTCGGATATTTTTATGTAGGCAATGCGCTGAATGGATCGATGGCGCTCAAGCTGATGCTGATGCTGCTGGCGCTCAAGTTGATTGGCGTCACGGTCAGCTACGCCTCCGGCAACGCGGGCGGAATCTTTGGCCCGTCGCTCTTTCTCGGCGCCATGCTGGGAGGCGCAGTCGGCACCGTGGCGCATCATCTGCTGCCCGGATACACGGCCACGCCGGGCGCATACGCGCTGGTAGGCATGGGCGCGGTCTTCGCCGGAATCGTGCGCGTGCCGATGACCTCGGTGCTGATGATCTTTGAAATGACGCGCGATTATGCCGTGATTGTTCCACTGATGATCGCCAACCTGACCAGTCTGGCCATCTCCAGGCGCTTTCAGAAGCAACCTATTTATGAAGCGCTGGCGCAGCAGGATGGGATTCATCTGCCTGCTCACGGCACGTTGCACGAAGGCAACCGGCGTACGGTCGCTCAGGTTATACGGCGCTCGCCAGAGATTCTCTCTGGGCAAATGCTCGTCGAGAATGTCATCGAACAGACTCGCTGTGCGCAAAGCCGCAGTTGGCCCGTGGTGGACAACGATTATTTTCTGGGAATGCTGACCAGAGAGAGGCTGGAATGCGCATTGGTTGATGGAAGAAAGGAACGACCGCTGAGGGAGATTGTGGAAACGCAAGCTGTGCCGCATGTGCATCTGGATCAGGCCCTGCATCTGGCGCTGGAACGGATGAGCGCATACCACCTGGATCAGTTGCCGGTCATTCATCGTGCCGATATTCACAAGCTGGAAGGCGTGGTGACGCTCCAGGATGTTCTGGAATCGTATGGCGTGACGGAGACTGAAAGGCAATAACCGGCAAATAATTTCGTTCTGTAATTTTGACTCTTCCACGCTAATTGTTGTTCTTGCCTATGCCGAAGATCTTTTGCAGCAGGTTGCGATGCTCGGCAGGGTGGTCGCAGGTTTCCGTGGGCGCGGTGCCAGCCAGGAAGGCGGCTTCGATGGTAGCCGATGGGCAGCTCTCATCGCTGCGCAGGTTGGTTGCGCTGTCGATGGAGACCTCTTCCACGCCGCTGGGGACGGTGAATTCGTTGGTGTCGGAATACTGCGGCAGCGCGACGGCGCGCTTCATGAACTCGGCCCAGATGGGCGCGGCGGCGTGCGCGCCTTGAATCTTGATGTCGGTGTAGTCGTCGTTGCCCACCCAGACAATGCAGAGCAGATTGGTGGTGAAGCCGGCGAACCAGGCGTCGTGGTCCGTGCCGGTCTTGCCCGCGGCGGGAGCATGAAAGCCCATATTGCGCACGCCCGCTCCGGTGCCGCTGCCGGTCACGTCCGAGCGCAGAACATTCTCCATCATGCTGACAGTAAGGTAAGCGGCGCGCGGGTCAAGAACCTGCTTGGAGTCCGGTGAGTAGTCGGTGATGACGTCGCCTGTGGAGTTGCGGATACTGGCCAGCATCCAGGGATTGATGCGCAGTCCGCCGTTCGCGAAGACAGTGTAGGCGCCGGCCATGTCGAGCGGCGTGGCGTCGTAAGAGCCGATGGCCATCGACGGCGTTGCCGCAACGCCTTTGATGCCGGCCTCGCGGGCGAGCTGGGCGACGCGCTCGAAGCCGACCAGTGAAGCCAATCCAATCGTCGCATTATTCAGCGAGCGCATCAGCGCGTGGCGCGCCGTGCACGTGCCGCAGTACTCATCTTCAAAGTTCTTCGGCGTGTACTGGTAGGGCGTGCCTTCGCCGTAGGTGGTCTGCTCATCCTTCAGCATGGTCAGCGGCGAAAACAGCTTCGTCTGCCCCGGCAGCACGGTGCCTTCAGTGGCCGTGGCAAAGGCCGCGGCGTAGACGAAGGGCTTGAAGATGGAGCCGGTGGGGCGCTTGGCGACGGCATGATTCAACTGCGAGCCGCCGTAGCTGCGCCCGCCCACCAGCGCCAGCACCTGGCCGGTGTGCGGATCAAGCGCGATCAGCGCCACCTGCGGATAGTCGTACTTCTCGCCCTTCTTCTTCTCGCGTGCATGCAGTTTGTCCACCTGCTCATCGACCACGTGCATGGTGGAATCAACGGCGGCCGAGGCCTCGCGCTGCAGGTCGGGATCGAGTGAGGTGTAGATGCGCAGCCCTTCGTGGTTGAAGTCGCGCTCGCCCAGCTTTTGTATCAACTGATCGTGCACCAAGTCCACAAAGTACGGCGCTTCGCTGGCGTCCACGCTCTGCGGCGTCAGCTTCAGCGGCTCAGCCTTGGCGGCCTCGGATTGTTCCTTGGTGATGGCACCCGTCTCCACCATCGAATCCAGCACCAGGTTGCGCCGCTCGATGGTGCGCTCCGGATGGTGAAAGGGATTGAAGTAGCTGGGCCGCTGGATGATGCCGGCCAGGAACGCGCACTCGGCCAGATCCAGCTTGCTCACATCCTTGCCGAAGTAGACCGGCGCCGCCTCGCCAAAGCCGTTGATGGAGAAGCTGCCGCGCTGGCCGAGGGGAATCTCGTTGGCGTACATCTCGAAGATCTGCTGCTTGTTGAAGCGGTGTTCAAGCTGGAAGGCAACGACGATCTGGGATATCTTGTACTTGATTGTGCCGGTGTCCGCGACGATGAGCAGCTTGGCCAATTGCATGGTCAGCGTCGAAGCGCCGCCTTTGTGCTTGCGGTCGCCGATCAGATCGTGCCATGCCCAGCCGAGCATCGAAAAATAGTTGACGCCGCCGTGCTCGAAGAAGCGCCGGTCCTCAATGGCCAGAACGGCATTGACCGCGTTGATTGGAATCTCGTTATAGGCCAGCAGGCGGCGCTTGGTGCGGTTGGCGTCGTCGCTCAGGCCGGTGATCAGCAGCGGCTCCAATTCATAGCTGGAAAGCGCTTGCCCGTGGTCGTCGGCGATGGATTGGACGACGCCGGAACTGACGCGGATGGTGGCCGCGTCCGGCGCGTGATAGGATTGCGGGCCGGGGCGCACGGTGATGGTCTGCACGCCCTCTTTGTAGGTGCCGAGCTGGGAGGTCTCAGATGCGCCGTCGGCGGAGTAGCCGGCCTGACGCAGCTCATCGGCGAGCAGCTTGACGGAGAACTTCTGGCCAGGACGCACCTCGCGCGGCGCGGCATAGATTTTGGCTGTGTTGGCGAAGACGGGCGACTTGAGCCGCTCGTCCAGAATACGCCCATAGGTGATGTAGAAATAGGTGAAGGTGGCAATGAAGATCAGAGCGCAGACTGAAAACCCGAGCAGCCCCACGCGTAAAAGCAGCGTCGCGATGGGATGATTTCCCGTGGGTTTGAGAAACCTGATCTTCAGTGCCATCTATTCTCCTTGCTGTACAGCTTTCTGCTTTCAGCTTCTAGCTTTTAGCTTCTAGCTGTTAGCTCTAAGCTAAAAACTCTGTGTGCTTTACTTGGAAACTTTCCTTGATGCCCAAGGTGTTTGCATTTTTGATAATCAAGCTAAAAGCTAAGAGCTAACAGCAAAAGCTGTTCTTCCGCCACGCGCTCTTTCACGAGAGCCACAACTTCCTTCAACGCCACATCCACGCTGGTTGAAGTCGCACGCGTCACCAGTTCCACCTTGCCCTCAACGGCCTTTTTGCCGACGTTGACGCGATAGGGAATGCCGATCAAATCCGCATCCTTGAATTTGACGCCTGCGCGTTCGTCTCGGTCATCCAGCAACACATCGAGGCCCGCTGCTTCCAGCTCAGCAGCCAGCTTTTCGCCCGTCTCCTTGAGCAGCGCATCGGTCATATTCGTCACCGTGACGACCACCGTGAAAGGCGCAATCGAAGCCGGCAGCCAAAAGCCGTTTTTGTCGTTGGATTGCTCAACAGCGGCTGTAAGGATGCGCTCGATGCCGATGCCGTACGAGCCCATGATCGGCGTGACTTCCTTGCCGTTGGGGTCCAGCACACGCGCACCCATCGACTCGGAATACTTGTAGCCCAGCTTGAAGATGTGTCCGATCTCGACGGCCTTGCCGACGACCAGCTTGCCCGTGCAGCCATCTTTGGGGCAGCCTTCGCCTTCATTCACCGTGCGAATGTCGGCCAGCAAAGTCCAGGAAAAATCGCGGCCCGGCGTGACGTTGCGTAGATGATAATCCAGTTTGTTCGCGCCGCAGACCATATTCTTCCGGCCTTCCAGGGCTGTGTCGAAGATGACGTTCAGACTGCCGTCATTAATTATCTTTGCGGGGTCGAGGCCCATGGGTCCCAGGTAACCTGCAGGACCATCGAACCAGTCTTTCAACTCCTCGGCCACCATGGGACGAAGCTCGGTGGCGCCCAGAACCTTAAGCAGCTTCGTTTCGTTGACGAAGTGATCGCCACGGAGAAAAACGGCGACGGGTTGCGAAGGCAGCGCGGCCAAGTACTTCTGGGCCAAGGAGACTTTGTCCAGTGACTTGTTGTCTTGCAGTACTTTTAGGGCTGTCTCCTCGTCTTTACCCGGCACATTCGCCATATACGCCACGCACTTGATGTCGTTAGCCTCGCTCATCTTGAGGAAGGCCGCAATGTCGGCAATCGCGCCCATCCCCGGCGTATGAATCTCCTCCGGAGTCCCATCTCCCGTAGCCTCTAACTCAACCACAGGCGCCAGCTTCGACGTCGCCTTCTCGGTATTCGCCGCATAGCCGCAGACCGGGCAGCTTGCAATCAGATCCTCGCCCGCGTCGGTGTAGCTCATGAACTCCTGCGACTGCGATCCGCCCATCGATCCCGAATCCGCCTCGACGGCGACAAACTTCAGCCCGCAGCGCGAGAAAATTTTGCGGTAAACCGCGTCGTGCAGTTCAAAGCTCTTGTCCAGGCCAGCCTTGTCGATGTCGAAGGAGTACGCATCCTTCATCGTGAATTGGCGCACGCGCAACAGGCCCGACTTCGGACGAGGCTCGTCGCGGAATTTGGTCTGAATCTGATACCAGATTTGAGGAAGTTGTTTATAGCTGCGCAACTCGCCGCGGGCGATCACGGTCATGATCTCTTCGTGGGTCATGCCCAGGCACATCTCCGCGCCTTTGCGGTCCTTGAGGCGGAACATATTGTCGCCCATGCCCGTCCAGCGGCCGCTCTCCACCCATGGCTCTTTGGGAAGCAGCGCGGGCAGAAAGAACTCCTGGCCGATCTGGTCCATCTCTTCGCGCACAATGGCGATGATCTTGTTAATGGAGCGCTGCGCCAGGAAGAGGTAGTTATACAGCCCCGCGCCCATCTGGCGGATGTAGCCGGAGCGGATGAGAAAACGGTGGCTGGCTACTTCGGCGTCTGCCGGGGCCTCGCGAAGGGTGGGAATGAAGAGTTTTGACCAGCGATGCATAGGGATGAGAACGTGCCTTCCGGCCGGACAAGCCGGCGCAAGATTCTGTCACTCTCCATTCTAAATCTTCCCGGCGCGGCGATTTTTTGGCGGGAGCGAGCGTGCAGTGTCCGGCCATTGATCGAATAGGGTATGATTTCAGGGGTTCGTATTTGTGTAAAATCCACCCGGAAACCAACCGTGATATTAGGAACAACATGTCGAAATTGAATCCATACGTCGTTTTACTGACCCTCATCGCCACGCTGGGGGGATTGCTTTTTGGCTATGACACAGCCGTCATCAACGGTGCGGTGAGCAGTCTGAAGGCCTATTTCATTGATCCGCGCTTTACCGATCTGCACAACGCCGCCCAGGCCAACGCCGCCAATTCGCTGCTCGGCTTTGTGGTTTCGAGTGCTCTGATCGGCTGCATTATCGGCGGCCTGGCGGGCGGCTGGGTGAGCACCCGCATCGGCCGCAAGCGGGGGTTGGTGATTGCCGCCGTGCTCTTCCTGCTCTCTGCGCTGGGCGCGGCCGCGCCGGAGTTTCCTTTCGCCCCCATCGGCCACGGCGGGTACGGTTATATGTATTTCTTCGTCTTTTACCGCATTCTGGGCGGGATTGGCGTGGGACTGGCTTCGATGCTTTCGCCGATGTATATCGCGGAGATTGCGCCGCCCAAGGTGCGGGGCAATCTGGTGGCGTGGAACCAGTTCGCCATCATCTTCGGGATGCTGGTGATCTACTTTGTCAACTTCGGAATCTCCAAGACGGGCAGCGGCGACGCGTGGCTGAATACCATCGGCTGGCGTTATATGTTTCTGTCCGGCGTGATTCCGGCGGCGCTCTTTCTGCTGCTGCTGTTTTTGGTGCCGGAGACGCCGCGCTTCTTGATGCTGAAGGGCGACGAGTCCGGCGCTCGCGCCGTGCTGGCCAAGCTGGTTACGCCGGAAGAGCAGGAACAGGAACTCTCGGAGATTCGCGCCTCGCTCAGCGAGCATACTGAGCAATATTCCGACACAAAACTTACCTTCAGAACATTACTCTATTTAATAGGACTTACGGCCTTAATTCTAATTTCAAGACAAATCGTTGGCAGCAAAATCTCGTTAATGCAAACAGTTGTCATGGGTGTTGCCATTTTTGGGATATCTATCATTGCTGTTTTGAATAAGAATTTTTTCAAAAGTCTTCTTTCCTACGGCGGGATGCTAATTTTCATCGGCATCACGCTCTCGGTCTTTCAGCAATTCGTGGGCATCAATGTCGTGCTTTATTATGCGACGGACATCTTCAAGGGCATGGGCATGAGCACCAACGCCTCGCTGATGCAAACCATCATTGTGGGCGCGGTCAACCTGGCTTTCACCGTGGTTGCCGTTCTGAGCGTGGATCACTTCGGGCGCAAGCCGCTGCAGATTATCGGCGCGCTGGTGATGGCGGCGGCCATGATTACGTTGGGCGCGGACTTCTGGCTGGGCGGCAAGGGCATGGTTGCTCTGGTGGCCATGCTGGTCTACACCGCCGGCTTTGCCGTCTCCTGGGGCCCGGTGACCTGGGTGCTGCTGAGCGAGATCTTCCCCAATCAGATTCGCGGCAAGGCCATGGCTATCGCGGTGGCGGCGCAGTGGATCGCCAATTATCTGGTGAGCTGGACCTTCCCCATTCTGGATGAGAACCCTTATCTGGTGGAGCATTTCAAGCACGGCTTCGCCTATTGGATCTACGGCGGGATGAGCATTCTGGCCGCCTTGTTCATGTGGAGATTTGTGCCGGAGACCAAAGGCCGTTCGCTGGAGCAGATGGAAAAATTGTGGCGCAAGGCCAGCGTGGCGGCGCCGCAAGCCTGATTGATGAGTGGATTTTGCAAACTTTCCGGGCCCGCCGAGTCATTTTTCCGGCGGGCATTCGATGGTTTTTGGCTCGATTGCTGAAAAAGTCGTCCAGCTCGCGCAGTGTCATCCCTTGCTTCTTCGCTCAGCGAAGACCGTTCCAGACTGAAAAACATCTTGAGTGCTGTCGATGGATGATACGGCCGGGCAGTTTTGCGTACTCACTCCGCTAGCGGTTACGGTGCTCGTTTTTCCGAGCTTCATCTCGCTGGGGCTTGCTGAGCATCTGATTGGCGGCGGCTCAAACGCCCTCACTGTAAAGAACGCCGTTGCGGCGGCAGACTCCCACGGCTTCAAGCCTTCCTTAACGGGTCTGCCTTCCTTTACGCCGCAATTCAACGTATAGGAACTCGGTGCAAGTGTTGCGGTGGCCAACTGCGTCCGGCGCAGTCAGCGTGAAGGTAGCCGCATCGATCGTCGCCGCGTTCATGACCGCAGCGTATGTCCCCGCGATGGCCGAGTAACGCGTATTTCGGCTAAAAGAGGAACAACTTTATTCTGTCAGAGACCTAGACGATTACGGGTCAACAAACCTAACTGCTTTTCCAACATGGGGAACAAACGGCCTTGCAGCACGCGAAGAAATTACATCCAAAGCGAACGCGAGAACAATATCGCCTCGTGAGGATGTGTAAACACTTCAATCAGAAACATATTGATAAAGCAGGAATTCCTTCCAATTAGCAATGAAGATTCGTGAGTCATGGGTCAATTAACAGTGATACTGAACGTGGTTGTAACAGGAGTAACCACGGGGTTCCCGGTGCCGGTCACGGTAAACGTGTATGTGCCGGCGGTCGTTCCCGTAGCAGTCGAAGTTACCGGTGCTTCCCAGAAGTTGCCGCATCCGGTCAATCCGCTCAGCGCTGCAATCGCAAGAACGGCACTCAAAACTGATCTCCAATAGCGCCGCCGGATGGGCACCCCGAAAAACATCAAGAGCGCCAGTACCGCGCCTTCGCTCATCCATCTCTGGCCCTCGCCGCGCGGATGCGGAGCGATCAGTTGGCTGGTGGTGGCTGCGGTTGTGGTTATCGTTACATTGGCAGTCCCGCTGGTGGCGCTGGAATTTAATGTTACTGTTGGGGTTGCAATGGAACAGCTGGGCGCGTCTGTCGCCGTGGAGGGGTTAGATGAAGTGAGCGCGCAGGAAAGTGTGACAGTTCCTGAATAACCGTCTGTTGTGGCTACAGTCACGGTCGAAGATGCGGATGTTCCAGGAGCAACAGCAGCCGGCGTGGTAGCTGTTAACGTAAATGTTGATGTAGATGGATTCGCCCATCCATTGACAACGTTGGCCACATTCAATGATCCCAAACCTGTCGCCTGGTCATATCCAACTCCAGCGCTATAACTGGGCAGAATGCCGATCAGATCTCCTGAGTTCAGTATTGAGCAATTCGGTGATTGAATGCCAGCCTGCGAAGGATCGCCCTCTGTCGCGCCGTAATCGCACGGCATCGCGTTGGTATAGGTGTCGATATCGTTGAAGTAGCATACATTCGCTGTTGTAGCTTTCTCCGCGCTGCAATTTGAATAGGTTTGCTTCGCGGCAAGACTGTAAAATTCGGCATTGGGATTCCCCTGCGCTTCTCCTGCCTTTTGGTTGATTAGCGCCATCACGCCCGACATGGTCGCGGTTGCAGCGGAGGTTCCGCCAACCTCCTGAGCAGTTGGCTCGCTGGTAGGCGAATAACTGCAAGTTGCATTGCTTGTGTCTAAAGCAGAAACGCAGACCAGATAGGAACTGCTTGAAAGAAACCCGTCCGATCCAAAAAAAGAAATATCTGGAATGTCGCGCACACCGTCGCTGGGAATACCGGCAACGCCGGTCTGCCAGCTAGGTTTGGGCCATCCGTTATTGGTAAGTGAAATTGATCCCTGTGCGGCGCCGGTATCAGGGTTGGTTGTGGCGCCCGTACTGGTGGCCCCGGCAGTGCAATTTCCGTTAACTGAAGAAGTAGAACTGCTGACTATGCACCCGCTTGCGCCTCCTCCTCCGCCCACTGTATCGACATAGTAGGATAGATTGACGCCGTTTGGGGCGCCGCCGGTATCTTGATAGATAGTCGACCATTGATTGTAGACAAAATTGCATGCTGTCTCAGCATCGCTGACGCCTGTAATGTTATATTGGCTGGCCTGTCCCTCTAGAAAACTTACAGCCAGCGGACCCGCGCAGGTGTCGTTCCATGGAACTTCAGGCACATATCCAAGGGCGCTGGAGCCATTGGCAGCGTTGGTCGAGCTCCAATAGGGCGCGGCTGTACACTCGGTAGTTGAAGCTGGGGAACACCAGTTGAAGTCAGTTCCGCCAACCGCAGTGTTATAAGGCGTAGACGCCAATCCGCTCACGGATAGGCCATATTGCGCGGAATAAGGATTCCCGATTGTGTCTCCGCCATCATCGCATTCCGCTGAGCCGCCGTCTCCCGCAGAAACAAATACTGCGATCCCCTCGGATGCCGCCGTTTGCCAGAGATTATAGTTTTCGACATTGCCGGCAGTTCCATAAAACAGTTCGCACTGGCCATAGCTCACATTCATGATATTGGCTGTTTTATTGTCAACAATATAACTCTCTGAGTCGAATAGATTGTCGTCCGTACTGGAGGCTGGATAGGATGCCACTAGCACGACATTGGCACCCTTGGCGATTGCTCCGGACCACTCCACATCCAGCGTGTTTTCCAGTAAGTCGTTGATGCCGCAAAGCGCGCTTGCGGCCGTGTCTGTGCAGACGGTGAGCGGTTGGCTGTTGCCGGAAAACATCGTGAACTGGCCAGTGGTGTATGCAGGCAGGCCAAAGGTGCTGCGAAATGTGGCCAAATCATTTACGCCATTGCCACCGGCAACGCTTGTGCCAAAATTAATAGCGCTGGTGCCGGCGATGGCGATAGTCTGGCCGGTTCCGTCGACCGGCGTGCTCGCCGTCCAAAGGGGAAGAATGTTGTAGATCGTGGCAAAATCATACGGCGTCACATCTTCAACCAAGTAAGGGAGGGTATTGCCGCTGGCGGGCACGCTGATGCCGAACTCAGGCCGAGCCTTTCCTGGCTTAGCTGCTCCGCTTGCGCCGGAACCGGTTGAATCCTCGCTCACGCGCCGCCACTTTCCCGTAGCAGTATCCCTGATAACCTTGCTGCCTAACCGGGATCTGGGCCGTGCAAAGAAGTTATGCAGCGACTTGGGTCCCACCACGACTTGCGCCAGCGCCGCCGGAATCTGCGGGTCGCTGAAATTGCCGATATGCTGAACGCCCCTGGCCTCCAAGTGATGAATCTCGGTATGGAAGGCGCTCTCCACCTGCCCGGCCGTCCCGCTGAACCGGATCGACATGCGATCCTTGGACACTTTATCGACTGTGAATCCGTGTCCGGTCAGCCAATTGGAGATCGTCGCAATATCGCTCGCGGAAGGGCCGAACTCCGCGCCCACCTGCTCCGGAGCAAGCCAGTGATGAAAATCAGGCGAACCCGGGTCGTATTGACCGGCCACAAACTTGTCGAAGGCCGCCTGCTGCTCTGGCGAACGGCTCAATACCAGAATCAGATCCGTCATCGGCAGATCCGGACTCACCCGGCCCCGGTCATTCCTGGCATTGGCAAGCGGATGCGTGTTCCCCTTAAGCGTCACCCGCGCGCTCTCTTCGATAGGGCGCACAATCCGTACAGACGGCGCAACCGCCTGGGCCAAAGCCACAGCCCCGCACAGCGGCATACAGGCAAATGCCAGAGTATAAAGAGTTCGCGTCCTTCGCATCAATCGATTCCTATAGCTTTCTCGCGCTGCGCGAAGCAGCGCTCCGGTGGCCGTGGTCAACTAAAAAAACTCAAAGCCTTCCGATATGCCAATGGTCCATCATCGCATCCCGCCCCGTCAATAAGGTGAGATCATCGTGGCCGCTCAGCGCGCGATCAATCTGTCATCTTCAACGCAGCGCGGCTGACCAGCGACAGGTCTTCGTCGCGGGGGTGGGGAGTCGAAGGGCCTGCCTTTTAATTTGACTTCACAGATTGCAATTCATGAAAACTGGTTCAGTCTTTACGTTTCTTTAGCGGTAAAGGCGTGGATTATCCACATCGTTTATCTCTCCGAGAAAAGGAAGAGAATATGCGTTAAATATCGTGGAAGATTATTTATTATCAACAGGATGTAATTCATGTTGATGTTTTCTAATTTTAACTTGACACCCCTGCCTGACATCGGATAGTGTCTATCATTCATGCAATAACAGTAACGCAAGTTCTCTCAAAAGTTATGGGGCCTTGCAGCAATCCACGACTTTGGCGCCAAGGGGAGAGCTGTACATGCTTTCCGCTTCTTGTCACACAAACCCGGCGCACCGCAACTTCTCCGGCAGTCTGTCCCATGGACAGCCGGCGCGCAGCACACTTTGACCCTTGCCGCTCATTCCACCGGTCGGCAAAGAACGCCACACCGCAGATCACCACGAATAGGAGAATCCTCTTGAAATCCACCTCCCGGTCTCTCTTCCTCCTCTGCCTGATAGGTCTCTGTCTCCTGGCCGCATCGTCGAGAATCGCTTGCGCGCAAAACCAACCTATCTTTCTCAAGTACAAGGTGATGGGCGTAGTCTACGCCCCACCGGGAGCGGCTAGCAATGTCACCTATGGCAACACCACGATGGTCGGATCCACGGATTCCATCTCTTCTTCTTTTACCAATGTGAATACAACCAGTCTAGGGGTGGACGTGAAAGCTTATTCCGGTGATTGGTTTGGTTTTGGCGCCGGCTTTGATATCGATGCTCAGGCGAACGCTAGTTTTACCGAAGAATCTGGTACCAGTAGTTCATTGACGATTCAATCCACGGAAGGGAACTCCATTGCTACCATGGGACCGATCAGTTCCTCTCTGGGCGTTGATCACGACAATGACATTATTTATATCTGGCTGAACCCTGTCATATCGGCAAATGTAACGTATACAGGTCCCGGAGGTACTGCTGTCTTAAATTGGGCGGGTCTTCAAACAAATACTTGCGATCCTGATCCATTGACTGGCGCGCCTTCGCTTTATCAGGATATTAAAGGCTGCGATCCTAATCAGTATCCGTACGCGGATATCGTTGGAATTCCGGTCTGGTGTCTGAAAAACCCTTACAATCCCGCGCAGGGCTGCGCGCAATGGCTCGCATACACCTCGCGCTCCTGGGATAATTCCTATTGGGGAACCGATCCCAGCACCGGCCTTCCCCTCGGCCCAGGACTAACACTGCGGGATTATGCTGATATTCTGCAGGCCGATCCCTTTGTTGCCGTGAATGGCAATGCTGTCAATCAATGTCATTCATCCTACGGCCCAAGCATGGATCCCAATGAAGGTGAAACTTATTCACCTCCAACCATTTCCTACCCAGCCGCGGCCGGCGCGCCGACAGGCGCAGGCGCATTTTGTACAGTAGAACCAACAGTACAGTTTAACGTATCCGGCGGGGCGCTCAGCAGTTGTACGGTGACCCATGCAGGCTCTGGATGCGGAACCAATGTCAATGGAACTTTTACTCCCGGATCAGGGATTACTTTCAACATTATTCCAGGTGGCGGAATCGGAGGAGTGGCAGGAACATTGACTTCGGGCACAATGACGCCGACTTGGAATGCAAATGGCGGACTGTCCAGTTGCTCAGTAGCGACAGGTGGGAGCGGCTATTTACCTCCAACAGTTCCAGTTACCGGATCCACGCCAGCCTCTTACAATCCGGCAAATCCAACCAATTCTCCTAATTTTGATCTCTATTATTCCAGCACCTCTCCAATACCGACAGGTTGCGGCGGCAATTCCAGCAGCCCTGAATATGGCCGTTTTCAACCTTACGGGACGGTCGAATATCCTGTGCCGGGTCCGAATGGCCTGCCTTCGACCTATACCGGAACTTTTCAATATTCGCAAACGAACTCAAATACAAAGACAGCATCTGATACACACAGCGTGGGAGAAAGCCTTTCTGCAGCTCTTTTATTGGGTGGAGGGTGTGGAGGTGGTCCAGGTTTTTGCACAACCATTAGCTTATCCAATAGTAACACTATGACCTGGCAGAATCAGAGCAGTGCAGCAAAGGAATATCAGTCCAATGATAATGCAGGCTATACTATTGTGGGGCCGCAGTTGAGTGACAACTACACTGGTCCCGCCACATACAATGTCTACCTCGACAATATCTACGGGACCTTTGCCTTTTACTCCGACATGATGCCGCCGGTCACTCCAGCCTATTTAGGCAATATCAGCATCGACCCCGCAGCCACTACGGGCACAGGCACGAATCTTGTCAACGCAAGCCAAAGCACGAATCAAAGCGCCTGCAGCGCAACAAACAATAATACAACCTGCGTTCCGAGTGCAACCTCCTGCGTGCCGACTAACGCAAAACCCTGCGATAATTTCACGCTGTCCGGATCAACACCTGTGCCGCCTCCTCCACAGGTTTGGGGAACTCCATCACAATGGGGAACATCAGCGCCATGGGGAGGGCTTTATGAAACTCCACAGACGCAAATTATTACCCTCACCAACACCTCAGTTTATTCGATGACCATGGCGACTCCGGCCGTAACCTTCAGTGATCCGGGGTTCCAGATCGTCCCGGGCGAAGATCATTGTTCCAGTCAACTGCTTCAGCCCTATCAACCGAGCAATTCTGCGCTGACCTATACACTGGGCATTAGCCCAACCACTATTCTTGCAAATGAGTGCCAGTTGATGGTGGCGTTTGAGCCGCTTCCCTCCGATATTGCGAATTTGCCCTTTGGATTGACACAACCCGAGGCTATCAGCGCCTACATAGTTGCCGCTGGTACAGTGAACGCACCCTCCGACCAAAATATTCTGGTTACCAATTACGGGTACATCACAGGAAATGCCGCTCCGAGCACATATTCCGCAACCTTGATTCCGACTCCGATATCCGCATCGATGGCCGTGGCTGGAGTTCCGAATGTTGTTAACTTTCTTCTTGGAGGGGTGGCTACACAGCCATTCCTCTTCACAAACAACTATCCATATTCTGTAACGCTGAGCAGTTTTGCGTTGACCGACAGTACAGATTTCAATACGGTATACACTACAAACTCGAATTCAGCTTATAATACAGCGGTTCCGAATGGAGTAACAGCCAACTGCACAGGAACAACGCAAACCATCGGAGTTGGCGCATCCTGCGCTTTTACCTTGAAATTCATTCAAGCGATGAATGCCTCTTTCACCAAGATTTCTGCAATGGGCACCGCGAACAATCCGTTGGTCACGAATCCGAACACGACGACACTGGCCATAGCGGGAGCAGACGGGGCGCCGTTACCGAATATAACAGTCGGGCCTACAAATCTAATGGTGTATGGAACCTATATGATGAATTGTGTAGGGAACCCCTACAATGGTTGGCCAGAGTGTACAAACGGATATGGTTATTACCCCCCTAGCGGAACGATCACAATTAGCAACAATACCGGCTACACCGTAACTTTGGGTTCGGGAGCAGGAGAATGCAGTGGCGTCCAGCTTATCAACGGTACAAGTTGTGTTCTCACTTTTACCGCTGGCAACGCTTCTTCTGGTTCTTGCACCGGACCTGTCGTTACTGGCACTGCTGGCTCTGGTCTAAACGGTAGTGTGTCGAGTTCATGTCCGATGACTGGCAGCTTTGGAAGCTATTCGATTTCAGCAACTACCTCGACAGGAGTAGCGCTGGCTCCAATTACAGCTAGTGCATCTTACAACATTACTATTGTGGATATGGATGACTCACAGGGTACACTCTCCTGTTCGTCCTGTTCGACAACCCAAGTTGTCGTGAAAGGCTCGGAAAAGAGTAGCGTGGTTACGACAGCCGCTGCGCCCGCCACGGCAAGCCTCACCCTTAGCCCCGTTCCCACTTCGTCGAGTGCCCGCGTGGCAACGACGGAAGCGGCGCGGCGCGGATCCTCCGGAGCTCCCAGCTTGCGGACTCCGGCCAGAATGCTTCCCGTTAAGCCGGAGTTTGTCCAGTCCACTCTTTCGGTGGGCGTGGGCGGATTCACCAAGGCGCTCAATGTTCCAGCTGGCACTGCCGTCAATGATGCGGCGGCGCAACTGGCAGCGCAATTGAACGCGGCCGGCTCGCCGGTGACGGCTGCCGCTAACGGCAGTGTGGTGAACCTGACCAGCGTGGCCACCGGCAGCGCGGCTAACCTGCCTCTCTCCGCCTTCGTGATCGGCGAATATAAGGTCACCCCGTCGAGCAATACTCTGACCGGAGGAAAAGCCGGTGGCACCACCACCAATTACGACAGCGGGACCGTGCAAGTGACCACGAATGGCGTAACCGCCTCGGCACAATGGGGAAGCGGAAGCACGCAGGAATCCGTCGCCGCGGCGCTGGCCGCCTCCATCAACCAGGTAGCTGGAGCGTACTGGAGCGCAACTGCGAGCGGCAATGTGGTCAACCTGACGCCGGTTTCAAGCGCCTCGACGGCCAGCACCCAGGCAACGCCCGCGAAGGCCCGCACGACCGCCAGAAGATCGCCGCGCGCTTCTATTCAAACGGAAGCGACTGCCGCGAAGCCAGATGCGTCCACCACACCAGCCTCAAGCTCAATTAGTGTTTCGGTGATTGATGCGGCAGGCTTCTCGACACCCTCCTTCACCGCCACAACCAACTAGAAAGCCGATCCAAGGTCGAACCGGGGGCAGGGAATTGAACCTGCCCCCGGATTCAATCCCGGACGCCATCCATGGGGATCACTGCATTTCAGAGGCAATTTTTATGAGGAAAAGGGAAACGATGAACTCGAAGATGATATTCGCGGCATGGAATGAACAGACAACTTCAAGTGTTCGCCCGATCATCAGTTACTCATCGCGAGCGCTGCGCGCCCTTGCCCTCATTGCAGCTGTCACGTTGGCTTCCTCTGTCGCCCGCGCGCAGGCGGACTTCGAAAAGGGCTATCAGGCCTTTCAGTCCTATCATGGCTCGGACTTCGACACTGTGAATCTGGCCAATGGGAATTTGGTGCTGAATATTCCGCTGCTCTCTTATGAGCAGCGCGGTGGTGTTCCGCCGGTAACGATCTCCATCCGCAGTAACTCGACGACCTTTCAATCCACACCGCCTTTGACCGGCGGACCAGCCGATACGAATCAATTCGAAGTGGCCTCCGGGGTGATCGGCGCGCCGTGGGGTCAGCCGCATGTGATGATCAGCCCCGGCGGGCTCTTTTGGAAAGAAGAGCGGATTGTTACCGGTAAGAATTCTACGATTGGCGCGGAGTATCTGGCGCGCTTTGTCGCCATCGATGACAGCGGCGCGACACACTCGCTCGCCGGCGGAATCTCGAACTCGACAGCGGGATATATCTCAGGCATCAAGTACAGCGTGGATGGAAGCGGATTGATGTTGCAACCGGGAACTACTGCCAGCGGGCCGGTGATTGTGGATCGCAAAGGAAACACTGGCGGCTTGGTCGACCCGAATGGAAATGCGATCACATTGAATGGGCCGTGCGCCACGGCTCCCGGCAGCGGAGATTACTTCAATGCCGCTCTGCCCTCCTGGGAGGGTTACGCGCATGGAACCGCCTCCGCTACAACCATCACCGATACAATTGGAAGATCGATTCCCAACCCTAGCTATCTTCCTCCAGTCCAGAGTTATAGCTGCCTGGTGGATATTGATGCTTCTTATCATGCGGTAACTCAAGATACCGGCGGCGTTTGCCCTCAACTCCCTCTCGATAATATCACACCGGGGCAATTGAGTATTTATCAAAATTTACCTATTAATTCAAAGTACTATTACGATAAAATGTTCTACCCTGGATATGGCACGAATGGATTAATTAACCTGATTTTCTGCTATGCGCAAATCGTCGTCAGCGGGGCAATTCCGCAAGTCAATGGAGCAAACCTTAAGCCAGAGACAATCAATGAGAAATGGTGGGTTCTGACGAGCGTACAACTTCCGAATCCGGTAACGCCAACATATTGGAAATTCGGGTATGACCAGTTTGGGCAGGTTGATCAGGTTATTATGCCAACTGGGGCTATGGTAACTTATCAGTATGCTTGGCGTTTGGCTTGTGGTAACCCACCCGGGCAGATTCCAGTTGTGGGGACGCCCGTCTGGCCATATACAAATATTCTGTCAAGCCCGATGGTGACCGATCGATATGTATACCTTAATGCCACGGATTCAATTCCGACTGAGCATTGGGTTTACAACAATGGATTAGGATCTGGTTGGATAGGCGCACCACCTGCTCAAGCTTCATCGTCGATCGAATACAATGCCACTGAAATTAGCGATGGCAATTCTAAAGTAAACCCAGGCGTGATTGCATCTCCGGGCGGACCGAATTCGGGGACGGTCACGGTCGCAGATCCACTTGGGAATTCAACAGTACACACCTTCTCCCTCATTGGAGGGTCTACTTGCGGACCGTGGGAGACGAAGACGCAGTATTTTCAGGGCGCATCGAAGTTGCTTAAGGAAGTTGATACAGCATACTCCTACACGGGAACGGATTATGCCAACCCGACGAACTTTTCCAACTATATTGCAGTTGGAGTATTTCCGAATATTGTTACAACCAATCTGGCAACCAACGCGAAACCGATCTACAGTCAAGATCAATCTTCATATGATACTTTCGGAAGTTATCAGGACTACATAGGGAACACCCACCCCTTCAGCTTTGGACTGGTGACCTCCTCCAGCGAATCGGACTGGTCCAGCGCGGCCCCCGGATCGCTGTCAGTGTTGTCGTACAATCCTCCTCTTATCAGCACGCAACTTCCTGCTATACGCACCATGCAGCATACGAAACTCTGGCAGTCAAACTGGAACTACTACGCCAGAAATCTGATCGATCTGCCCAGTTCTGATACAGTATTGGCTGGTGGGCTTGGTGGCACCCAGGCTGCACAAACAAGCTATGGCTATGATGCAGGTGGTACGGCCACAACATGGGGGCTTCAGACTTCTGTTTCGCGCTGGGTCAATACCAGCCCTGCGTCCTATGTCACAACGCAAAATGTATTCGGTCCAGAAAGTTTATACAATCCAAACAGCACAACAAAACCATGCCTAAGCAATACTTTTATAGGGATGCCTACCCAGAAAATCGATGCTAATCAAAAAATTACGTATTTAACGTATGATTGCAGCGGATTATACCTAAGTAAAATTATATATCCGGATACCTCTTCTGAATATCCAACATACGATGACAACACTGGCCTGCTGATGTTTCATACAGATGTAAATAGCCAGACAACAACCTATACATACGATCCGATGCGAAGGCTGATTGGAGTTATTTATCCGGATACTGGCTGGGAAGCACTCTCCTATGATGATGCGGTGGGCCAACTTTCTGTGTCTTTTTCGAAAGGAATAACCAGCACACCTCAAATATGCCAAAAAAACGGAACTGGGTGTCTCACAAAAGTGGCGTATGCCGATGGGCTTGGACGCTTGACGCAAACACAGTTACTTTCCGATCCGGATGGGGTTGTTCTCACGGACACAACATATGATTCTCTCGGTCGAGTTGCGAGCGTGTCCAATCCATACAGAAGCAAGAGCGAATTGACTTATGGCGTTACCACAGGCGTTACCACATACGCCTACGACGCGCTAAGCCGGAAGACGGTTGTTATCAACCCTGACGGAACGAAGAAGCAGGCTTGCTTCAATGGCATCTACACGACACCTGGCCAGACAAGCTGCTATGCGAGTCTGAGCTTGAATGCAGGCACGTGGGAAGATGACGCCGACGAAAATGGAAGCGACTGGCAGCGGACGCAGAACGCTTTAGGGCAGATGACTCATGTCTTTGAGCCAAATGGGACCAGCAAGGCGCCGTCGATGGAGACTGACTATTCATACGACGTGCTCAACAATCTGCTGGCAGTCAATCAATGGGGCAGTGGATCAAACGGCACGTCGAGAGCATCCAGAACATTTACGTATGACAGCCTATCGAGGCTGACTCAGTCTTTTAATCCCGAGACTGGATGGGTATGCTATGGAACTACTGGCGGTTCGCCAGCAAACGGATCGAACTGTTTGTCAAATTTTGGTTATGACCCCAATGGAAATCTGCTCCATAAAACAGATGCGCGCGGCATAACGACAAATTACAGTTATGACAACATGAATCGCCTCTTAAGCAAGATATATTCCAATGATCCTAATGGGACTCCGTTGTCGTGCTACCAATACAGCTTGTCTTCAGCCAGTTGTCCTACTGGATATGGCAACTGGACTGGACGATTGACATATGCATGGACGCAGAGCGCTTCGACAAAATCATGCCAGACGCCAGTGCCTGTAAGCGGATTTTTAACCATGCGATCAATACAGTGTTATGACCAGATGGGTCGCGTTGCGAACGAGAACCAGAAGACAATAGCTAATCCGACGACGGGGTATCAACTGCAATACGGCTACGATCTGGCCGGCGACCTCACTTCGTCAACAGATGGGACAGCCCCTTCGCCTACTCAGCCACTCACCTTTACCAGCTCCTATAACGGAGCTGGACGGTTGCAGTCTCTAAGCAGCAACTGGATCAGCGGCACCACGTATCCGGCTGTGCTGTTTTCAGCAATTCCTTCTTCGACGCAGCCGTCCTATGCTGCCTTTGGCGGACTGGCCAAAGCGTTCTTTGGCGCAGCTACCACGAGCAGCAGCAGTGCCGCCATTTCGCTGAACCGCACCTATGACAACCGGCTGCGGATTCTCAGCGAGCAGGATCTGGGGGGCGCTGTTACAAATGCGACGGGCGCTTCGGCGACGGTGACCATCACAGGATCGGAGCAGAGCAAATGAGTAAAGAGCATGGAGCCGGCGATCCGGGCAGCGGGTTATCTGCAATCTATCAAACAGGCTACGCTGGCGCGAATCGGATAGTCGGCGTTGCGAATGCTCATCGATCTGCGGTTCTCAATAGCTCGGCTAGAACAAATGATTTCTTTGTGCCTGACGGGGCTGCATTCGATTCATTCAGCAATCTTTCTGTCGGGGACACAGGTAATAATCGCACACTTTCGGAACTGAGCGAATGAATTTCGCGCACGGAATGCACACCCAGAAGATCGACTTAGGAGAAACCATGCAACCTCGTGTAGATGGCAAGCGCAAAATCGGTTGGGGATCTGTATGTAACTGCAGCGGAGCGGCTGTCGCAAGAGTCTTCGTGAAACTCTGCTCGACCGTGACAGTATTGCTCATCTTGATGGGAACTATGGCCCTACAAGTAGCGCGCGCTCAAAGTCTCAGCGTGGGCGGCGGAACACTCAGTTGGACTGTCTCTACAGTAACGAACGAGTCTTGTGGTCCAAATAATGAAACTATGATGCAGTACAACTTCAGTGGCTTTACCTTTACCAGCGCCACTGGCGTAGTAACATCTCTTTCTGGAACGGCGAGCTACCTAGTGTGGAACGGCACTTGTGCGACTGGCGTGCCGCAGGGCGCAGAACCTCCCTCTGGTCTTCCTCTAAATGGTACTGGTTTCACAATTACTTTCTATCCTGGGAATGGAGGTGGCGGTAGTGCTTCTATTGTCTGGGCACAGACCATTAATTTCTCGACTCCTGCAACTCAGACGGTAGGAACGCCTCTGACGCTCTCAGCTTCGGCCAGCTCCGGATTGGCTGTCAGCTTCACATCGGCCACCACATCCGTCTGCACTGTCTCCGGCGCCACAGCCACGTTTATTGCCGCTGGCACGTGCACCATCGACGCGAACCAGGCGGGCAATAGCAGCTATACGGCGGCCCCACAGGTCGCGCAGAGCTTCACGGTCCTCAGCGCTCAAACCATCAGCTTCCCAAATCCAGGAACCCAGACAGTGGGAACACCTCTTACGCTCTCTGCCACGGCGAGTTCCAGCCTGGCAGTCAGCTTCACATCGGCCACCACCTCCATTTGCACCCTCTCCGGCAGCGCAGCCACGTTTATTGCCGCCGGCACTTGCACCATCGTTGCGAACCAGTCGGGCAACAGCACCTATGCGGCGGCCCCACAGGTCTCGCAGAGCTTCACGGTCAACGGCGAATCGCAGACTATCAGCTTCCCAAATCCCGGAACCCAAACGGTGGGATCGCCTCTGGCACTTACAGCCACTGCCAGTTCCAGCTTGGCAGTCAGCTACACATCGGCCACCACATCCGTCTGCTCTGTCTCCGGCACCACGGCCACGTTTATTGCCACTGGCACCTGCACCATTGACGCGAACCAGTCGGGCAACTCCACCTATGCGGCAGCTTCGATGGTTCCTCAGAGCTTCACGGTCAACGGCAAATCGCAGACAATTAACTTCCTGACTCCTGTAACCCAAACGGTAGGGACGCCGATGACGCTAGTGGCCGCAGCCAGTTCTGGATTGGCAGTTAGCTTCACATCTGCTACCACTTCCATCTGCACCGTCTCCGGCACGACTACCACATTCCTCGCGGCTGGTACCTGCACCATTGACGCAAACCAGCCTGGCAACTCTACCTATGCGGCAGCCCCACAGGTCGCGCAGAGCTTCCCGGTCAATGGCGAGGCTCAGACCATTACCTTTGCCGCTCCCAGTACCCAGACCATAGGAACGCCTCTGGCGCTTTCGGCCACGGCGAGTTCTGGTTTGGCAGTCAGCTTCGCCTCGACCACGACCAGCGTTTGCACCGTCTCTGGCACGACGGCGAGCTTCTTTGCCACAGGCACATGCACCATTCAGGCGACGCAGGCTGGCAACAGTGTTTACGCTGCGGCTACTGCGGTGACGCAAAGCTTTAGCGTCAATCCTATGGCGCAGACCATCAGCTTTGCCGCCCCCAGCACGCAGGCGGTGGGAACTACCTTGGCGCTTTCGGCCACGGCCAGCTCTGGATTGGTGGTCAGCTTCGCCTCGACTACGACCAGCGTTTGCACTGTCTCCGGCACTACGGCAACCTTCATTGCCTCTGGTACTTGCACCGTTCAGGCGACGCAGGCCGGCAATAGCACTTACTCTGCGGCCCCTACTGTGACACAGAGCTTTGCTGTTAATGGCGATCCGCAGACCATCACCTTCTCTAATCCCGGACCCCAGACGGTAGGAACACCTCTGGCGCTTTCGGCCACGGCGAGTTCTGGTTTGGCAGTCAGCTTTGCCTCGACGACGACTAGCATTTGCACTGTCTCCAGCACAACTGCCACATTCCTCGCCGCCGGCACTTGCACCATTCAGGCAACGCAGGCAGGCAACAGCACTTACGCTGCCGCTCCTGTGGTGACACAAAGCTTTACTGTCAATGGCAAGGCGCAGACCATTACCTTTGCCGCTCCCAGCCCCCAGACGGTGGGAACACCGCTGACGCTTTCGGCTACGGCTAGCTCTGGTTTGGCCGTCAGCTTTGCCTCGACAACGACCAGCGTTTGCACAGTCTCTGGCACGACGGCAAACTTTATTGCCACGGGCACATGCACCATTCAGGCGACGCAGGCCGGCAACAGCACTTACGCTGCGGCCCCGGCGGTGACACAGAGCTTTACTGCCAGCATAGGATCGCAGACCATCACCTTTGCCGCTCCCAGCACCCAGACGGTGGGGACACCGCTGACGCTTTCGGCTACGGCTAGCTCTGGTTTGGCCGTCAGCTTTGCCTCGACAACGACCAGCGTTTGCACAGTTTCCGGCACGACAGCAACTTTCATCGCCACAGGCACATGCACCATTCAGGCGACGCAGGCCGGCAACAGCTCCTTCACTGCGGCCCCTGCCGTGACACAGAGCTTTAGTGTTAATTCGAAGTCGCAGACTATCACCTTTGCCGCTCCCAGCACACAGAGCATAGGAACGCCACTAACGCTTACAGCTACAGCCAGTTCTGGTTTGACTGTCAGCTTCGCCTCGACGACGACGAGCGTTTGCACCGTCTCTGGAACGACGGCAACCTTCATTGCCGCTGGCACTTGCACCATTCAGGCGACGCAGGCCGGCAACAGCGCTTACGCTGCGGCCCCTACCGTGACACAGAGCTTTACTGTCAATGGCACTGCGCAGACCATTAGTTTCCCATATATTGCTTTGCAGACAGTAGGTACGCCGCTGACTCTAACAGCTACGGCCAGTTCTGGTTTGGCCGTCAGCTTTGCCTCGACTACGACCAGTGTTTGCACCGTCTCCGGCACAACGGCAACCTTCCTTGCCACAGGTACTTGCACCATTCAGGCGACGCAGGCCGGCAACAGCACTTATTCTGCGGCCCCTACTGTGACGCAGAGCATCGTGGTCGCCAAGTCAGTGACTCCCATTGTAGGCAACGTGCCCTTGCTGACCACTCCTTCCTCTCCCACTACTTCTACGCTTACCAACTCCGTGATCACTCAGTTGCCCTCTGAAAACGTCGGTATTGGCACGACTACTCCAAGCAGCAAGCTCGATATCAACAGTAATGGAACAGGCGTAAGCATTGATCCAGGCGATGGGGGAACCACTTTTGGCTCGCTTGCATTCAATCAGGAGATTACTACTGGAGCCATCTTCAACCCGTCCGCTTACGCTTATCAGTTCACTCATACGGGAAGCACAACTCAGGGATCGGATTATCTGGCCCTGCAAGTGTTTAATCCAACAGGAACAAAAATCACTCCGCAGGCGTTGGTGGTCAATGGAGGCGGAAGTGTCGGGTTTGGAACGACGTCACCGATCGGCAATGTTGATATTAAATTGGGAACCAATCAGCACATAAATTTTATTTCCAATGTAAATAGCGCTTTCAGCGGAACGCCAGGCATTCTTTCGATTAACGATGCCAATACTGCTTATACCCCAATGGGATTTTATGCGTCGCAATATTATTTAGGCCTCGGCAGCGTCGGCATCGGCACGACGACACCAGCTTTTAAGCTCGACGTTTCTGGCCAGATCAATTCATCGGGCGGCTACTGCATCAATGGCACAAACTGCATCACATCCTGGCCGACGGTCAGCGCCACGACATGGAGCGCGCCGCAGACATTCACCGCAAACACGAATTTTCCCGGAAACGGAATTTGGAATACTTCCGGCAGCGTCGGGATCGGGACGACGACACCGGCTTCAGCCTTAGACGTGGCGGGGAACATAGTGATCACTGGCACTTCAGGAAGCGGATATCCTGGCGGAACTTCAGGTGCTCTATCAATAGGCGGCGCAGGGTCAGCCTGGAGCGTCATTCAGGCACAAACTGGAACCTTGACAATCAACCAGGGCGGGTGGACGAACGTCGTTATACCAAGTGGAAACGTGGGAATAGGAACGACGATTCCCGCGGTGCCTCTTGATGTCAACGGTTACTTGCATGTGTCAGGAAATACGAACCCCACAACAGCAGCACAGGGTGCGTATTTGGGCTGGAATGCGCTAACCAAGGGCACAGGAGAAACGGACTTCATCAATAATCAGGGCGGCGGATCGGGTGGATTTGCGTTCATGAACGCTCCTATCAGCGGAACCCCGCGAACGACTCTGATGTTTTTGACCGGAGCCGGTTCACTCGGCATCGGCACAACCACCCCCGGCGCGAAGCTCGAAGTCAACGGCGGTATCACGTTGACCAGCGGCAGCGGCGGCGCCCTCACCTTCTCTGACGGCACCACCCAGTCCACCGCCTACACCGGCGTCACCTGCGGCGGCGACTATGCCGAGTCGGTCAATGTCTCCGGCGACCGCAAGAACTTCACGCCGGGCGACGTGCTGGTCATTGATCCCAGCGCGCCCGGCAAGTTCCTCAAGTCCAACGAGGCCTATTCGACGCTGGTCACCGGCATCTATTCCACCAAGCCCGGCACCGTAGGCCGCCGCCAGACCACCCCGAAATCTCCCGATGAGGTGCCTATGGCCTTGGTGGGCATTGTCCCCGTCAAGGTGAGCGCGGAAAACGGCCCCATCAAAATCGGCGATCTGCTGGTCGCATCCTCCACCACCGGTTATGCCATGAAGGGCACCGACCGCAGCCGCATGTTGGGCGCGGTCATCGGCAAGGCCCTCGGCTCGCTCGACTCCGGCAAGGGCGTCATTGAAGCGGTTGTCACACTGCAGTAAGTACCACGGCGTCACCGAGAGGGAACGGAATGAACGGCGTGTCACGCAAACTGATTGTGCTGCTGGGGATGGGGCTTTGCCTTGCCCCGCGGGTTCTTGCGGCGGATGCGGCGGTGACCCTGACGGGCGCGTCGGGCAGTTCCTCCGGCTCGCTGACCATCGCCTTCCAAGACACCCCCGGCAACGCCTTCACCGAGACCGTCCCCTACGGCCCGTACTCCACCCCCGCCTCGCTGGCCTCGGCCTTCGGCGCCAAGTTCTCCAAAGACTATATCGCCTCCGGCCTCTGCGCCCACGCTGTCGGCGCGGTGCTGTACCTCCATCTGAAGGGTGCGGATACCTTCAATTTGCCGCTCACCCTCAGCAGCTCCACAGGGCCCTTCACGGTAACATTTAACCCGCCTCCGCCCGCCCTCGCCTGGGTTCCTCCCGCGCCCATCACCCGTCCGGCGGCGCTGAGTGCGGCGCAGTTGGACGCTCAGGTCAGCGTGGCAGGTGTGCTGACCGCCTGCCCGATTTCAACCGCGCCCGCGCAGCCGGGCACATGCTATTACACGCCTCAATCGGGCGCCGTTCTGCCCGCCGGCCCGCAGACGCTCACGGTCGTCTACACCCCGCCCACCGGATCAGGATTCGCCCCCCTCACCACCTCCGTCACCCTTAACGTCCTCAAGACCACGCCGGTAATCACCTGGCCGGCGCCGGCCGCCATCCCCGACACCACGCTCCTCGGCGTCGCGCAGTTCAACGCCAACGCCAACGTCGCCGGCGCCTTCACCTACACCAACGAGGCCGGCAAGGTGCTGGCCAACTCCACCACCACGGGATCGGGCGCGCCCAGCCTTACCATCGTCGGCAGCCCGCAGTTGACCGCCGGCGAGCAGATGCTCTTCGCCGCCTTCATCCCCTCCGACGCCGCCGATTACGCCAGCCTCAACCTCTCCGTCCCCATCACCGTCACCGGGGCCGCCTACGACACCGGCACGGTCACCCTCACCGTGGGCGGAACCACAGTCTCCACAGCCAGTTACGGCCAAGGAGACACCCCCTCCACGGTCGCTGAAAAGCTCACCGCCTCCACCACCCAGGTCGCCGTTACCGCCGTTGACGACGCGCTCTACATCGAAGCCAAGACCACGGCCATCGACTTGAGCTACAGCCTCCAGGCCACCAGTTGGAACTCCACGCTCTTCGCCGAGCCGTCCTTCGTTCCCACACCGGTCACCGGCAACCTCGAAGGCGGCTCCGCCAGCACCACCACCACCGGCCTCCCGGTCTACACCTACACCGTTCCCGCGGGCGGCTACGACCCCGCCGGCAATCTGCTCGCCTATGCCGACACCGTCATGGGCTCCTGGAACTTCGCCTACGACACGCTCAACCGCCTCGCCTCCGCCGCCGACTCTGTCTCCGGCCTCAGCCTCACGCCCCCCGGCGTCACCCCCTACTACTGCTGGGCCTACGACGACTTCGGCAACCGCACGGTGCAAAGTCCGCAATCCACTCCATGCCCGATTCAGTCGGCCTCCCAATGGGTCTTTGGCGCCAATAACCAAGTCACGGGCGTCATCGCGCCGGGTGGCAGTCAGCCCTCGCCCTCGCCTCTGAACTACGACCAGTCGGGCGATGTTGTCGGCGACGCCACCACCGGCAACCAGTACCTCTACGATGCCGAGGGCCGCATCTGCGCCGTCAGCGCCCTCTCCGGCCTGGGCGGCTTCACCATGACCGGCTACCTCTACGACGCCGACGGCATCCGCGTCGCCAAAGGCCTCCTCACCGCCTGGTCCTGCGACCCCAGCCAAAACGGCTTCCAAACCACCACCGACTTCACCCTCGGCCTGGGCGGCGAGCAGCTCTCGGAGATCGGCGTCAACGTCGGTACTCCAAGCGCAGGTAGCGCCTCCACCGCCTCGGCCACCGTCTCCGGCACGTTGCTATCGGGGATGAACGGCGCATTTATTGTTCTCATCGGCACGCTTCCGAACGGTGAGCCTTGCGTAATCGATGTAAATTTCGGAGCCGGAGAAACGGGCGGAACGACGCCGGCCTCCATCGCGGCTGCAATAGCCTCGCAGGCCAGTTGCGGGGGCTTGATCACCGCCGCGGCCAATGGACCCGTGGTGACATTTACCTCGACGACGGTGGGATCGGCGGCCAACTATACATTCAGCGCCTCCCTCGCCGGCTGCAACTGCTCTCAATCAAATCCCACCACAGGACTGTCGATTTCCTCTTCCGGCGCGGCCATGACCGGTGGAACCAATGCGGTCACCATGGGGCTCACCTGGCAGCACACCAACGTCTGGGCCGGCGGCAAGCTGCTCGGCACCTACGACGCCGACGGCCTGCACTTCTATCTCGACGACCCGCTCGGCACCCGCCGCGCCCAAACCGACTCGGCCGGCGTCCTGGAGCAGACCTGCGTCAGCCTGCCCTACGGCGACGGCCTGAGCTGCGAAAATCCCAACGGCTCGCCCTACTTCCCCAGCACCCAATACCCCACCGAACACCACTTCACCGGCAAGGAACGCGACGCCGAATCCGGCAACGACTACTTCGGGGCCCGCTACTACTCCAGCGCCATGGGCCGCTTTATGTCGCCCGACTGGAGCGCCAAAGAAGAGCCGGTGCCGTATGCGAAGCTGGACACTCCGCAGACGCTTAATCTCTATGCCTATGTCGGCAATAACCCACTTGAAGGTGTTGATGTAGATGGCCATCAGGAGACACAGGATCCTAAGACTGAAGCAAAGCCGGAGAATCTCAAAGAAGATGCGGAAGATTTACGTGAAATACAGAAATGGGAAGATTATAAAGATGAGCTTGAAAGCTATAAAAAAGCTGAGGCAGCTGCACGAAAAGCCCCGAGTCTCACTCCTGAGCAAGAAGCTGGGTTGGCCGAGCAATTCGGTCATTTAGAAGGATTTGCCTTCAGATATCTCAGCGGTGGAGGGGGACGGTGGGGCAGCAATATGACGAGACGTCAAAATTATTATATTGCTCAAAGCTGGAAGCGCCTCGGGCTTGTTGTAGAACATGGAGGTGGTGAACAAAGTGAAGAATACATTCCCGGTATTGGAGGCGGACCGATGGGATCCACTTGGGTGGATACCACGATGAAAGATGAAAATACAGGAGTTAGAGTAAGAATTCAGACTGTGGATACAGATGCGAATGGTGCTCCGACGCCCAGAGAGGATGCAGCACTTGGTAGAATTCGCAAGGCATACCCTAATGATATTCTCCTTTGGGTACCGAAGTGGGGACAAGTCAAACCATTACCGCCGATGCCTCAACGACCACCGGATACCTGGAGGGCGAGATGAGTGCAATATACGTTTACACCTGCGAAAAAGATCTGATTGCACTTTTGACTAGGATTGAGAATTTTCACGAGATCAAATACGTCAGAGCGGGGAGAATTAGTGGACCAACTATTGAAAAATATGAAAGCTACAGTGCGATTCCCAGTTTGGGGCGCGCGATGGGTAAACGATCACACGATAGCGGTTCCTATTTGATCGTTGAGAAGAACTATGATATTCGCGTTGAGACGATGAAAATGATTGATGGCAATCTCCGTTTCGATGTTACACAGATTTTCAATCCGGAATCGATACTTTTTTCTCCTGGAGGAGTGTTGGGGGAACGAACGATTATCATGGGAGATTTTTCAACGATTTCAGATAGAGAGCTATCTGTGAAATTGTTTCGCGCGGTTCGATCAGCAGTTCGAAAGGATTTCACGAAAGTCAAGCGCTATTGGTTAGGTCCCGATGCACTGCTTGCGTTCCACGATGGCTGGCGCCTAACACACGCAGCCGATACCTCGTCAGACTATGATCTATGTGAAAGTTGATATAGAACTGTGGGGCAGGTGGCCCGGTCATAAAATAACCAAGAACCTCTGTGCCCCATTCATCCACAGTTTTATCGTGGATGAGTGGGAGACCACAAACCTCAACCAGCAGTCTTTTCTGTCCACTGACCACTGACGCATTGCCCCAAGGAACGGAATGAACGGCGTGTCACGCAAACTGATTGTGCTGCTGGGGATGGGGCTTTGCCTTGCCCCGCGGGTTCTTGCGGCGGATGCGGCGGTGACCCTGACGGGCGCGTCGGGCAGTTCCTCCGGCTCGCTGACCATCGCCTTCCAAGACACCCCCGGCAACGCCTTCACCGAGACCGTCCCCTACGGCCCGTACTCCACCCCCGCCTCGCTGGCCTCGGCCTTCGGCGCCAAGTTCTCCAAAGACTATATCGCCTCCGGCCTCTGCGCCCACGCTGTCGGCGCGGTGCTGTACCTCCATCTGAAGGGTGCGGATACCTTCAATTTGCCGCTCACCCTCAGCAGCTCCACAGGGCCCTTCACGGTAACATTTAACCCGCCTCCGCCCGCCCTCGCCTGGGTTCCTCCCGCGCCCATCACCCGTCCGGCGGCGCTGAGTGCGGCGCAGTTGGACGCTCAGGTCAGCGTGGCAGGTGTGCTGACCGCCTGCCCGATTTCAACCGCGCCCGCGCAGCCGGGCACATGCTATTACACGCCTCAATCGGGCGCCGTTCTGCCCGCCGGCCCGCAGACGCTCACGGTCGTCTACACCCCGCCCACCGGATCAGGATTCGCCCCCCTCACCACCTCCGTCACCCTTAACGTCCTCAAGACCACGCCGGTAATCACCTGGCCGGCGCCGGCCGCCATCCCCGACACCACGCTCCTCGGCGTCGCGCAGTTCAACGCCAACGCCAACGTCGCCGGCGCCTTCACCTACACCAACGAGGCCGGCAAGGTGCTGGCCAACTCCACCACCACGGGATCGGGCGCGCCCAGCCTTACCATCGTCGGCAGCCCGCAGTTGACCGCCGGCGAGCAGATGCTCTTCGCCGCCTTCATCCCCTCCGACGCCGCCGATTACGCCAGCCTCAACCTCTCCGTCCCCATCACCGTCACCGGGGCCGCCTACGACACCGGCACGGTCACCCTCACCGTGGGCGGAACCACAGTCTCCACAGCCAGTTACGGCCAAGGAGACACCCCCTCCACGGTCGCTGAAAAGCTCACCGCCTCCACCACCCAGGTCGCCGTTACCGCCGTTGACGACGCGCTCTACATCGAAGCCAAGACCACGGCCATCGACTTGAGCTACAGCCTCCAGGCCACCAGTTGGAACTCCACGCTCTTCGCCGAGCCGTCCTTCGTTCCCACACCGGTCACCGGCAACCTCGAAGGCGGCTCCGCCAGCACCACCACCACCGGCCTCCCGGTCTACACCTACACCGTTCCCGCGGGCGGCTACGACCCCGCCGGCAATCTGCTCGCCTATGCCGACACCGTCATGGGCTCCTGGAACTTCGCCTACGACACGCTCAACCGCCTCGCCTCCGCCGCCGACTCTGTCTCCGGCCTCAGCCTCACGCCCCCCGGCGTCACCCCCTACTACTGCTGGGCCTACGACGACTTCGGCAACCGCACGGTGCAAAGTCCGCAATCCACTCCATGCCCGATTCAGTCGGCCTCCCAATGGGTCTTTGGCGCCAATAACCAAGTCACGGGCGTCATCGCGCCGGGTGGCAGTCAGCCCTCGCCCTCGCCTCTGAACTACGACCAGTCGGGCGATGTTGTCGGCGACGCCACCACCGGCAACCAGTACCTCTACGATGCCGAGGGCCGCATCTGCGCCGTCAGCGCCCTCTCCGGCCTGGGCGGCTTCACCATGACCGGCTACCTCTACGACGCCGACGGCATCCGCGTCGCCAAAGGCCTCCTCACCGCCTGGTCCTGCGACCCCAGCCAAAACGGCTTCCAAACCACCACCGACTTCACCCTCGGCCTGGGCGGCGAGCAGCTCTCGGAGATCGGCGTCAACCAGACCCTCACCGGCTCCGGCTCCAGCGTCACGGTCACCGCCACGCTCACCTGGCAGCACACCAACGTCTGGGCCGGCGGCAAGCTGCTCGGCACCTACGACGCCGACGGCCTGCACTTCTATCTCGATGACCCGCTTGGCACCCGCCGCGCCCAAACCGACTCGGCCGGCGTCCTGGAGCAGACCTGCGTCAGCCTTCCCTACGGCGACGATCTGAGCTGCGAAAATCCCAACGGCTCGCCCTACTTCCCCAGCACCCAATACCCCACCGAACACCACTTCACCGGCAAAGAACGCGACGCCGAATCCGGCAACGACTACTTCGAAGCCCGCTACTACTCCAGCGCCATGGGCCGCTTTATGTCGCCCGACTGGAGCGCCAAAGCAGAGCCGGTTCCGTATGTGAAGCTGGATGATCCGCAGACCTTGAATCTGTATGCGTATGTTGAAAATAATCCAATGGATAGAATAGACTCAGATGGCCATGGTTCATATTTTGACCCATTGAGTCATCTTATTTGGCAGCTTTGGAATAAATTTAATGAGGCATCGCACCCAACTGCAATTAGTACATCAGGTAATGGCGGAATAAATGTACCTAAAGGGTATCATATGTTAATCGTTTCAGACGTTGGTTCGCTGCGTGGTGGCGAACCTGTAATAAGTAGTTCTGATGGCAAATCCGAATGTGTAGCTTTGATACAAAAGTACGCGCCAGGTTCTACAAAAGGGTGGAGATTTGGACCTCAGCCTGATGCAAATACGCCGATAGGAACGGCTATTGCAACAGCTGCAGGGCCAAATAATACTTATTCATGGAGTAAGCCACATACCGGGCACGCAGCGTTCCATTTTGGATTTTTTAGTCATACAATCAAGACAAAGACTGGCGATAAGGTGGTTGCTGGTGAGAAAATGGTTGATCAATGGAATGGTGTGCCCAGCATTCGAGAGTCGGACCGTAATTTTGGAGGTAACAGCACCGGACATTATGAAGAAGATGCTAATAACTATCGGATAATATTCTTTCCAGATGACAAACCTAAAGTGAAAGAACAGAAGAAAGGGAAAAAATGAACAATCGATTTAATTCTCTCATTGTAGTGTTGATTACCGTTTTTTCTGCGATATCGAGTCTTGCTCATGCTCAAGCTGCATGGCATAAAACAGTTATGTCTGATGATGGTAAAGTAGATAAAAATATAGTTGCAATCTCCATTCCTGCTGAGGCAGAATATGGCGGCAAGAAGATGAAGGCAAGTGTATTTATTTTTGAACATATTGAATCAGGAAAGTCAGGAGTCCCAGTATTAGGAATATATATCGAAAATGTTCACGATATTATTCCAGATAAAGAGTTGTCTATGTTTATTGGGCCGGACATCCCTAATAATGTGCAAAATGGGAGTACATTTGAAATGTCAGTAAATCTGAAGTCACAAATCGAAAAAATCGTAACGTACCCTCTTTATGGAGATTCAAAGTGGTATGATCCAGGATTTGAGTGTGATGGATATTTCGCATTAGCATATTTGAAAGGTACGAGAGAAAGATGGAAAAAGATCGTTACGGATATGAGTGGGGGGTTTATGGATGCTGGCATCACTATAGGCGGCACAATCTTACCGCACAAATTACATATACACTTTTCAGGCGCAGGGTTGAGTTCCCAATTAAGGGATTTGATGCAATATTGCGAGAAATGAGTTCGGGGCAGGTGGGCAGGTGGCCCGGTCAAAAAATAACCACAAACCGCTGTGCCCCATTCATCCACAGTTTTATCGTGGATGAGTGGGAGACCACAAACCTCAACCAGCAGTCTTTTCTGTCCACTGACCACTGACGCATTGCCCCAAGGAACGGAATGAACGGCGTGTCACGCAAACTGATTGTGCTGCTGGGGATGGGGCTTTGCCTTGCCCCGCGGGTTCTTGCGGCGGATGCGGCGGTGACCCTGACGGGCGCGTCGGGCAGTTCCTCCGGCTCGCTGACCATCGCCTTCCAAGACACCCCCGGCAACGCCTTCACCGAGACCGTCCCCTACGGCCCGTACTCCACCCCCGCCTCGCTGGCCTCGGCCTTCGGCGCCAAGTTCTCCAAAGACTATATCGCCTCCGGCCTCTGCGCCCACGCTGTCGGCGCGGTGCTGTACCTCCATCTGAAGGGTGCGGATACCTTCAATTTGCCGCTCACCCTCAGCAGCTCCACAGGGCCCTTCACGGTAACATTTAACCCGCCTCCGCCCGCCCTCGCCTGGGTTCCTCCCGCGCCCATCACCCGTCCGGCGGCGCTGAGTGCGGCGCAGTTGGACGCTCAGGTCAGCGTGGCAGGTGTGCTGACCGCCTGCCCGATTTCAACCGCGCCCGCGCAGCCGGGCACATGCTATTACACGCCTCAATCGGGCGCCGTTCTGCCCGCCGGCCCGCAGACGCTCACGGTCGTCTACACCCCGCCCACCGGATCAGGATTCGCCCCCCTCACCACCTCCGTCACCCTTAACGTCCTCAAGACCACGCCGGTAATCACCTGGCCGGCGCCGGCCGCCATCCCCGACACCACGCTCCTCGGCGTCGCGCAGTTCAACGCCAACGCCAACGTCGCCGGCGCCTTCACCTACACCAACGAGGCCGGCAAGGTGCTGGCCAACTCCACCACCACGGGATCGGGCGCGCCCAGCCTTACCATCGTCGGCAGCCCGCAGTTGACCGCCGGCGAGCAGATGCTCTTCGCCGCCTTCATCCCCTCCGACGCCGCCGATTACGCCAGCCTCAACCTCTCCGTCCCCATCACCGTCACCGGGGCCGCCTACGACACCGGCACGGTCACCCTCACCGTGGGCGGAACCACAGTCTCCACAGCCAGTTACGGCCAAGGAGACACCCCCTCCACGGTCGCTGAAAAGCTCACCGCCTCCACCACCCAGGTCGCCGTTACCGCCGTTGACGACGCGCTCTACATCGAAGCCAAGACCACGGCCATCGACTTGAGCTACAGCCTCCAGGCCACCAGTTGGAACTCCACGCTCTTCGCCGAGCCGTCCTTCGTTCCCACACCGGTCACCGGCAACCTCGAAGGCGGCTCCGCCAGCACCACCACCACCGGCCTCCCGGTCTACACCTACACCGTTCCCGCGGGCGGCTACGACCCCGCCGGCAATCTGCTCGCCTATGCCGACACCGTCATGGGCTCCTGGAACTTCGCCTACGACACGCTCAACCGCCTCGCCTCCGCCGCCGACTCTGTCTCCGGCCTCAGCCTCACGCCCCCCGGCGTCACCCCCTACTACTGCTGGGCCTACGACGACTTCGGCAACCGCACGGTGCAAAGTCCGCAATCCACTCCATGCCCGATTCAGTCGGCCTCCCAATGGGTCTTTGGCGCCAATAACCAAGTCACGGGCGTCATCGCGCCGGGTGGCAGTCAGCCCTCGCCCTCGCCTCTGAACTACGATCAGGCGGGCGATGTTGTCGGCGACGCCACCACCGGCAACCAGTACCTCTACGATGCCGAGGGCCGCATCTGCGCCGTCAGCGCCCTCCCCGGCCTGGGCGGCTTCACCATGACCGGCTACCTCTACGACGCCGACGGCATCCGCGTCGCCAAAGGCCTCCTCACCGCCTGGTCCTGCGACCCCAGCCAAAACGGCTTCCAAACCACCACCGACTTCACCCTCGGCCTGGGCGGCGAGCAGCTCTCGGAGATCGGCGTCAACGTCGGTACTCCAAGCGCAGGTAGCGCCTCCACCGCCTCGGCCACCATCTCCGGCACGTTGCTATCGGGGATGAACGGCGCATTTATTGTTCTCATCGGCACGCTCCCGAACGGTGAGTCTTGCGTAATCGATGTAAATTTCGGAGCCGGAGAAACGGGCGGAACGACGTCGGCCTCCATCGCGGCTGCAATAGCCTCGCAGGCCAGTTGCGGGGGCTTGATCACCGCCGCGGCCAATGGACCCGTGGTGACATTTACCTCGACGACGGTGGGATCGGCGGCCAACTATACATTCAGCGCCTCCCTCGCCGGCTGCAACTGCTCTCAATCAAATCCCACCACAGGACTGTCGATTTCCTCTTCCGGCGCGGCCATGACCGGTGGAACCAATGCGGTCACCATGGGGCTCACCTGGCAGCACACCAACGTCTGGGCCGGCGGCAAGCTGCTCGGCACCTACGACGCCGACGGCCTGCACTTCTATCTCGATGACCCGCTCGGCACCCGCCGCGCCCAAACCGACGCAGCCGGCGTCTTAGAGCAGACCTGCGTCAGCCTTCCCTACGGCGACGGCCTGAGCTGCGAAAACCCCTCCGGCTCGCCCTACTTCCCCAGCACCCAATACCCCACCGAACACCACTTCACCGGCAAAGAAAGAGACGCCGAATCAGGCAACGACTACTTCGGGGCAAGGTACTACGCAAGTTCAATGGGTCGCTTTATGTCGCCCGATCCGTTGCCTTGGCTAAAGTGGCAGAATTCCGGGGGAGACTCCACGGGGAAAGATTCCGAGCGTAAAAAATTCAATGAATGGATTGAGGATCCTCAACACCTGAATATGTATGCTTACGTGCGGAACAATCCGCTGACTAGAACTGATCCGACGGGAATGGCAGAATGTTCGTACTCAATATCTGGTCACACGTTGGTTTGTACGTCAAACAAACCATCGGCAAAATTGTCTGGTAATCAACATGAAGTTGACACAGTTGGTCCCGAAGGAGTGTTTTCGGGCCTGGGCGAGAAGCAGAATCAGCTCCGGTTTGAATTTGACAGAAACGGCCCAATTCCTGAAGGACGTTACAAAATGAATGAGTATTTTATAGACTCGCATGATCGTTTCAGGCTCGAACCATGGCCAAATGACCGCATGTCTCGTATCTTTAGATATGCGCATCATTTCAGATTTGATGGGCTCGGCGCACAACTGCACCATGGGCACGTCAGTGATGGGTGTATCAACGTGAGCGAGGATAGTCCACATGCGATGCAGCAATTTGGTAAAGTGCTCGATCTCTTGAAAAAAGAGGATGGGAAAAACTACCTTACGGTGACGAAATGACCAGAAATAGTGCGATACGTTTGCTGTTGGGATTCTCACTCTGGCTCCTAGTCTTCGTAGTGTTTGTGCTGCTGGATTCAGGTATTGTGGATGGCATATGGCCGATCATTACAGACTTTCGCCATAGCGGCTGGAGTCCTCCAGCGGCTTACGATACTATGGTAAGAACGATACTAGCGCCATTCATAGCAGGTGGCCTGATAGGTGTCTCGCTACGCAGGGAATTGTCGAGCGCATGGATGATGCTAGTAAATCCAATAGTATATGTTGTGCTATTGGGCGTCGCTTCAGATAGCTTTTATCCGCCGTGGTGGAATGAGAGCTTCTCTAGGGTATTTGGCGGCTTAGTGCTCGGAATATTTGCTTGGCTTGGGTGGTTCTTGTGTAGATTGGCCGAACGCCGGTTGACGGCTGGGCAGGTGGCCCGGTCATAAGATAACCAAGAACCTTTGTGGCAGGTGGGCGGGTGGCCCGGGTGCCGGGAATAAAAAGTGAGAAACACCACTAATGGCAGGTTGCCCGGTCATGAAATAACCAAGAACCTTTGTGCCCCATTCATCCACAGTTTTATCGTGGATGAGTGGGAGACCAAGAACCTCAACCCGCAGGTTTTTTCTTCAAGAACTTTGCAGAGAATTATGACTCGTTCGCGCAGACTAGGGAAGTGAAGGAGAGAGATGAACAGAAAGGAAAAGGGAGAAAGCCGCATCCTCGGTGAAGGTTCGACTCACCAAAAAACTACCCCCCCCCCCGGGGTGCGTTCCCCCTTTCTTCGCCCTTGTTCAGAAGTCCACGAACCTCAACCCGCAGTCTTTTTCTGATCACTGACCACTGACGCAGCGCCCCAAGGAACGGAATGAACGGCGTGACTGGCAAACTGATTGTGCTGCTGGGGATGGCGCTTTGCCTTGCCCCGCGGGCCTACATGGGCTGCAAATGATTTTTCAGAGGAGGATGGAATGCGAAGGACTCTTGTATCTCTGTGGTTTTGTCTCTCGCCACTTTTTCTGGGCGTGATTCTACCGTATGTTCCATTTCCAGGCGGTCATATCCTGAACCTTTTTTGGGACATCGTATGCGGTTTTGGCATATGGATGATCGACGAAACAGTTGGCATTTTTAAGTACCCGCACCTGTCCATTGTTGGAGTGTTTGTTTGGCCAATTGCCGTTTCGGCGGCTATGTTTCTCCTCGGCTGGAAGCTGCCGAAAATGTCCCCCAGGATGCGACTCGTTCTCATATCCGCTTTGCTTGCATCCACTTTTTTTATTGTAAGTTATGAAAAAGCGATGCAGCCGCCGATGTCATATATGCCAACGTACCATCGGCAGCTTAACGGTATTTATTGATAGTTTGACGGCGGGTGGCCCACATCTCGATTTGTTCAGTTCCATGACATCCTTTACACATTGTCTCTGAGATGCTTTACACTTCCGCGCAAGCGCAAGCTTGCGCGGAGGGATAGAGGCGATGCCATGGAAAACGATGGATGTGAAGGATCAACGGGTTCGATCTGTGGTTGCAGCATCGCTGGATGAGCGCATTGATCTCATAATAAACGTGTTTGAACAACTTGCCAGATTCCAACAGAAGTCAGTAGAGATCAAGTTCTATCGGACCCTTCGGCTGATGCGCACACTGAAGGTGGAACCAGCGAGTCCGTGGCGAAAAGCAACACACCTGCACTCTTGCAAAGCCCAGCAAAATGCAGTGATTGTATCGCCACGGTCTGAGGTTCTGGTTAACTTTTCAGTTCTGTTTCCTTAGAGACTACTGCGCCGCCCGGAGATCAGGTTGATGACCAGGACAATGAGGGCTACAACCAGCAGAAGGTGAATCAGGCCGCCGGCGATATGGAAGCTGAAACCCAAAAGCCACAACACGAGAATGATGACAAAGATTGTCCAAAGCATGATAGCTCCTTCTTCGCGTTGCGGAAGCCGGAGAACTGCGATCATTCTCCGGCTTCCCAAACGCATCTTACCGTTGAATGTTACTTGGAGGCGATGGCTTGCGCCCTCGCATCCCTGACAGCATCAAGGAACGCATGAGCCGCGGCTGGCACAGCAATGTCTCCGCGCAGAATGCGGCGCGTGGAGATTTCATGGCCGTAAATAGCTTCGGTGGAATCGTCGTCGCGGCGAACATCCGCGCCGGTCAAAGTCAGTCCGGCGAACAAGCCTCTGGCCCGCGAGTAAGTGAGAATCTCAGTATTCAGCTTCCAGTCGGTGTCGGCTGTAGCATGGCGTCCCACCGGTCCGGCGGCCGCGGAGGCGTCCCCGCCAATCTGGAATTTGCTATCGATCAAGCGCTGAAATCCTTTGTCGCCCTGAATAATCATAACCAGGTCAACGCCTTCGACGCCGATCTGCAATCCCCAGCTACCGCCGGTGATGGTAAAGAAGGACGGCGCGCTCCAGCCGTTCTCCGTGCGGCAAGTAGCTACACCGCGGCCATTCTCCGCGCCAAAGACAAAGCCGCCCTTGATCATATGAGGCACGACAGCGATGCACTTCGCGTGTTCCAGAACTTCTTCCGGAATGCCGCGATCCGGCGCCGCCATGATCTCGCGCAGCACCGCGCCCGCATGATCCAACCGGTCAACTGTTGCTTCACGACCGGTTCCCGCCCAGCAAACACTTGTTATGCTGAGTACTGCCGCAATCGTCATCAGTTTCTTCATGAATACCACCTTTTCTACCCATGCGCAGCGTCACTTTCTTTCCGCGCACTGAGGCGCACTAGGTAGCTCCCACACTAGCGGCAACACAGAACTCCGTCTGAGCAAGAACGCTCAGGGAGGAAGAGCACCCCGAATCCGATTGCAAACGCAAAAAACTATTCGGCGGGTGTGAGCAAAATTGAACAGACCGCCCAACTCCGCCTCCAGCTATGATTTCTATAAGTGTCGATGGGGCGAACGCTGCTGTTGTTATGTTTTGTCCCTACCTCGGATCTACCTGCTCGGTTCTCAAGGGTCCTGATGTTTGCCAGCGAATCTGCCTTCGCCGGCGCAACTGCATCTGATCGCAAAGTTGCTCAGTTGCGCATCCAGCAGCAGTTCGCGCTTCATAACCGCTTCCGAAATGAGACCATGCCATGATTCATTCAACCCCAATCCCCTTCGATGCCGCTGCTTTTCTGGCTAACGCGGGCCTGGGGCGCAGAATCGTTCAACTAGAAGCTCGTGATTCCTTCTTTTGCCAGGGCGATCCAGCTGACTCTGTCTTCTATCTCCAAAGAGGCCGCGCCCGGGTTACGGTCGTTTCGGCGGCCGGCAAGGAAGCCACCATCACGCTGGTCAATGCGGGCGAGTTTGTAGGCGAGGGAGCGCTTGCGGCCGTGCCAGGGATGCGTTTATCCACGGCCACGGCTCTCACTGCATGCAGCGCGCTGAAAATAACGCGGGAAGAGATGGCCCGCGTGATGCATGCGGAACCGGAGTTTTCTGACATGTTCATGAAATTTCTGCTGATGCGCAGCATGCGCACGCAGGCCGATCTGGTCGACCAACTCTTCAACTCCAGCGAAAAACGTCTGGCTCGAATTCTGCTGCTGATGGCGGAGTTTGGCCAGCCGGGAGAACCGGAGACCTTGATTCCCCCTATCACGCAGGAGACTTTGGCGGAGATGATTGGGACTACGCGGTCGCGGGTGAGCTTCTTCATGAATCGCTTTCGGGATATGGGGTTTATTGATTACAAAGACCGCATTCGCGTGCATAAATCCCTGCTGAATGTGATCCTGCACGATCAGATGCCGGGTGATAACGCCGAAAAGCCGGAGATCGCGGAATTGGTCGCGGAACGCGAAAAGCGGGTCCGACGTTTCCAATCACGCACTGTCCTAAATAGGACAGATTAACCATTCCATCATTGAAATACTGGCTCCAATTCTCCCAAACAGTCAATTGGAGGGGCAAGAATGCCAAATACGAAAGCAACATTACTGATTGCCGATGATGAGCCTTCCATCAGGCTTGCGCTTTCACAATCACTCGCCGAAATGGGCTACAGCGTGCGGTCGGCTGCACCCTCGATACCGGCTACCGGCTGCGCAAGACAGATTGCATCTATTGTTACAGTACGATTCACTACGCAATCGTGCCAGTTGCGGGCCAGGCGCCTATGCAGGCATTTCAGCGAAGGGTTGCGCCGGCAATGCCTTTTCAGCTGAGCGCGTCTAATTGCGGTAACTGAAATCTTCCAGAGAAAGAGAGAATCATGCAAGCCATCACGACACAGAATATGTTATTACGCGAGCGCGTTGAGCTTCCCGCCAGCCTCAGAATTGCCACCGACGCATTTCGCGAGGGATGGAACTTTGCACCAGCTGACAATGCACGGCAGTTGGAGAAAAAGATCTGCGCGCGAGAGTGGAACTTCATCAAGATTGCGGAAGGTGTGCAGGCAAGCGGCGTGGGGGAGACTTCGCAGGATGCTATTTCCAGCGCGCTTAGATTGGCTCTACTCCGCATGAGCGCGTACTTCAATGCGGTCGAAGTTGTATACATCGAGTTGTCCCAGTATCCATGGTTCTTTCTGGCGCGACTGAGAGTCTGTCAGTATCGCATCCAGCAGGGTGCCGTTCTTGCCGTCTCCGATGAATTTGCGCCTTCTTCCATTACTCCCCGGAAGAGGCGATATTCGCTTGATGCCAATGCGCTGTATCCGGATTTCGGCAGTAGTATGCCCATGATCAAGCAAATGCTGACTGCGCGTAATACCGATTAGGCCAGCCTGCAATAAAATTGTCCCGTCTTTCAAACACTTGCTCGTGGTCTCAATAGCTCAGACCATGAGGAAATGACTCGTTACTATGAATCACGTTGGGGCAAATCATCAGAGCCAACCGCGGCTTTCCATTTGGTTGAGGCGCTTGAACAACATTTCAGCGCCTCACACTAATGAACAAGCAAGCATTCAATCCATGGAGGTGGACCCGTGAATCAAGATCGTGTGAAAGGCATCATCGACGAAGTGGCCGGAAGCGCCAAGCGCAAGGCGGGCGAGTTGACCGGCAATCAAAGGCTCCAGGCTGAAGGCGCGCTTCAGCAGGTAAAGGGCAAGGCCGAAGGCGCCTGGGGCAAGGCTAAAGAGGCGGTTCAGGAGGCCCTTGAAAACACTGAAGTGCATCTAGACGCTCACGTGAAATTGGGCATGAAGGATTCAACCGCGAATGTTGATAGCAAGAATTGTTAGTAGGAACTTTGAAGCGCCACAGCCTCGACAAGCGGGAACAAAGACCGTTAGTTGCTTCGTCACTATCTGAATGGTTTCGAAGACTGTTGAGATCGCTCGGCCCCGGCGTCATCACCGGGGCCGCGGACGATGACCCATCGGGCATTGCCACCTATTCCGTTGCCGGCGCGCAGTTCGGAACCAGGCTCCTGTGGACCGCACTCATTACCTGGCCTCTGATGGCCGCTGTGCAAATGATGTGCGCCCGCATCGGCAAGGTGACCGGGCAGGGCCTGGCCGGTAACTTCAAGCAGCGATTTCCACGGTGGCTTCTGCTCTCCTTTGTGGTTGCTCTTCTGGCCGCAAACACGATCAACATTGGCGCAGATCTGGCCGGCATGGCAGATGCGGCAGCCATGCTGTCGGGGATCAACTCACATTGGTTCGTCATTGTCTTTGCGATTTCTATATGCTGGGCAACGGTCTGGTTCCACTATAACCAGATTGCGAGCGTTCTCAAGTGGCTGGTCCTTGTACTCTTCGCCTATCCCATTACCGCGTTCGTTGTGGGAGCCGATTGGGGCCACGTGCTGCGCGCCACACTCGTTCCCTCATTGCCGCACAGCCGAGAGGAATGGTCGATGCTGGTGGCGATTCTTGGCACTACCATCAGCCCGTACTTGTTCTTCTGGCAGGCGAGTGAGGAAGTTGAAGAAGAGAAGTCAGCCGGTCAGAGTACGCTTACAAAGCGCCGTGGCGCGACGCCCCAAGAGCTTGAACTGAGAAATATCGATGTAGGCGTCGGCGCATTCTTCTCCAATATGGTCATGTTCTTCATCATTCTGACCACGGCCGTTACCCTGAACCGGCACGGCATTACGCAGATTGAAACCTCTCGTCAGGCAGCCGATGCCCTGCGCCCTCTGGCCGGTAATTTCGCTGCCACCTTGTTTACGCTGGGGATTGTCGGCGTAGGCTTACTCGCTATCCCCACTTTAGCCGGATCGACTGCATATGCTTTTGCTGAAACCTTGGGCTGGCGCCAAGGACTGAATAAGAAACTGAGGCAGGCGCGCTGGTTTTACGCTCTCATTCTAGTTTCAACCGGAGTCGGCGTGGGCCTGGACTTTACCGGCATCAACCCGGTAAAGGCTCTCTATTGGACAGCAGTCATCAATGGGTTGCTGGCGCCTTTCCTTCTCGTTGCAATCCTTATTGTTGCTGCCGACAAGAGACTGATGCAGGGGCAGCCAAGTTCCTGCCTTGGTTGGATTGTCGTCGCGCTCACCACAGCAGCCATGTTTGCGGCAGGCGTTGCGATGTTTGTTGTGTAGAACGCACCTTCTTGCAACATTCACGCATGGTGCCGCAACGGCATGCGGCGCAGCAGCAGTCGTTGCAATCGCGCCAGCCTCAGGCTCGCTCATCGGGCACCGGACGGAGATAGCGGGATCATCTTCCCACCGTCTTGATTCTTCCGTGAAATGTGAATGGCTGGGGATCATCTTCCCGGCCATCATTTTGTCCTCGTTATGCATGATGACAATACCAAACAGATTTGTGCGGATCGAATCGGGCGCGATCATTTGGCGCAGGTATACCTGTTAGGCCGCGTTAGTTTCTCCGCTGCATCGATCTTGCGCAGCCCGTGAATCTTCCACATCCCGAAACACAGGCCGGCAGTCAGAAAAAAGATAAACACGCATAGCAGCGGAGTGGACCACTTTTGAAGGCTCCCGGACCACAGGCGGACAATGCTGCGCCCATAAGCAACGCCGAGCCACGCAATGAAGGAGTAACGCAGGCTGCGAGCTGTGCCGAAGACCGCAAGAAAACGCCTGCGCGAGACACCTAGCGCGCCGGATGCGAGCGCAAACGGCAAAAGCGGAATCGGCGGTGGAAGCAAAGCGGGAACAAAGACCGCTAGAACAGGGTGACGTTCAACCCATCCGACGATGCGCCCAAGAAGGCGCGCAGGCACGTACTGACGCAGCGCCTCTTCGCCGCCTCTGCGGCCAATCTGCCAGGTGGTGTATCCACCCAAAAGGCTGCCTGCAATGGCGCAGGGTGCCAGCAGCCAAGGATCGCCGCCATGCGCCACCAGCCACAATAACAGCAGGTCAGTGCTGCCGGGCAGAGGCAAAGGAATGACTGACGAATCGATCACCGCAACAGAGAAGAGTCCCAGCGCTCCCAGGTGCGTAAGCCAGTGTGGCGCCAATCCCGTATGCGGAGCTGGCGCGGAAGTTTGAGCCGGTGATTGAACGAAGATACTCATGCAAGTCTGCCCATCGGTTCAGTAATTGATTTAGTCCGCATTCACGGCGCGCAACGTAAACCAATAGTATCTTCGCCAACAAAACATGCAGCGAACGGGGCGCATTGCGAAGAACGCCAACAATCCATCGAAGAAACGCAATTCCGCCGGCTTGAATTTCATCGAATCGCACCGGGGACACGTCCGAATACACAATGGATGCGGCAGCCAATCGGGCCAGCTCGTGTTTGAATGACTCATGGGATCGACCCTTTCGAACATCCTGTTGCGTTCACTAAAATGCGCGCTTCTCCATGTGACTTCCATTCGCGTCCAGCCAGGAGAGAAGGCGGAGGATACTGCCCGTGGCCAAAGCGATGCAGGAATCTGCCGCGCCATAATACAAGTTGATCGTGTCTCCATCGGCTCCGATGGTTTGTCCGCAAGGGAAAACAACATCATTTACATCGCCGTTCCGTTCATAAGGAGCTTCAGGTCCGAAGATCCATGAGTTTCCGCGTTGCAGACAGATCTCCGGCTTTTCCAAATCGAAGAGGGCAACGCCGAGCCGATAAATACTCCCCGATGCTGTTTGCCGCACGCCGTGATAGATCATCAACCATCCCTTGGCAGTTTCAATTGGAGGAGAGCAGAGCCCTATCTTGTTTGCATCCCACCACCCGCCACGACGCGCCTCAAGAATAATCTTGTGGCTTCCCCAATGCCGCAGGTCCGGCGAGTAGGAGATCCACATATGAGCGCCCAGTGCCGTCATCGGGCGATGAATGAGCGCCCAGCGCCCGCCGATCCTGCGAGGCAGCAATGCAGCGTCTTTGTCCTCCGGCGGCATGATTACGCCGAAGCGCTCAAAGCCTCGAAAATCCTTGGTCAGCGCGAGCGAAACTCCAGGCCCGCCTCGCGCAAAGGATGTGTACGCTACCGCGTATTGCGCGAGTTCCGGAACATACGTGATGCGCGGATCTTCGATGCCCCAAATCTCTTCCGGATACTCTTGTGGATTCGCCAGCAATGTTGGCTTGGAATCAATGCGCCAATGGTCGACGCCGTTGGCGGAACGCGCGGCGCACAGATGCGATAATCCGCTTCTGTCTTCAACGCGGCACAGCAGCAAAGTATCTCCATCCGGCAATTGAACTGCGCCTGCATTCAATACACTATTGATGGGATACGGCCAGTGTTCACGCGTGAGGAGCGGATTTCCAGCATGGCGGATAAAGAGGGGATGCTCCGTGCACGCCCCTGGCTTCGGTTCTTTCTCAGCGACGGGCTCAATCACTGCGGCTATAGAGTTGATGGGATTCAAAGAGAGAAGCTCATTCCATGATGCAGTTCGTCAACACTTGTAACTTTGGCCGACTGCATCTCCAGCAGCGCCATAAGAAAGGAGAGCGTGGACTCAGCGCCCTGGTTCTCGTTTACGCGGTCAGGATGAAGGCCATCCCTGCATCCGCCTGTGACTGAATCATACAGGGGAACCTGCAAGTCGTTTCTTCCCAGAAACCAACTGAATGCCTTGCGCGCTTCTTTAAGCCACTGGCTCTCTTCCGTCAGCCTGTACACCTCAAGGCAAGCAGAAACCGTTGCGCAAGCCTCAACCGGCTGCTGATCGAAACGCGCCTTCTCGCTTCCCTCGATAAAGAATCCATTGGAACCGATTGGAACAAAAATATCCTTGTCATCGCGGTGCTGCTCAGTAACCAGCCACTTCAATGAGTCCATTCCTGCTCCAATCATCCGATGGTTGTTGCTTCTCCATCCTGCCAGGATGAGCGCCTGCGAGAGCCTTGCGTTCGAGTAAGAAAGACTTTTCTCATACCATCTCCATGTTTCGGAATGAGTGCGCTCGTAAATGTCCAGAAGTCGATTCGCAAGCTCGTTGCGAACTCCCTGAATGGCTCTGTCTCCTGGAAACCAGTCCAGATAAGCCTGTAATCCCAGGATGCTATAAGCCCAAGCGCGCGGGCTGGTGAATGTGAGAGTCGCGGGAACAGCCGCTTCAAAAAGCCTCCCAGCTGCGCCCCTCAAGCCAGGATTCCGTGAAACCCCAAGCACCTTTCCAAGCGACCACAATGCGCGCCCGTGACTATCGTCCGACCCGTATTTCTCAAGCCATTTGCGGTCGTAATCGAGAAAGTTTCTAAACCTTCCGGACTCTGAATGAATAGCAAGCCACAAAAAGGAAAGGTAGCGATTAGAAAGGTTTGAGTATTGTTCTCGATCTAAACATTCGGGGCTTTCCTCCAAAAGAACGGACACGATCAGAGCCCGCGCATTGTCGTCCGTTGTGTAGCCCTCACGTGTGTTCGGCACTGAAAAGATGGCGTGCTGCAAGATTCCCGTGCCATCGGTCATCTTCAACAGTTGACCGGTGTTCAACAATGGAAGATCGTCAATCATTTCTATCACAATCACATCTGCTTGAGCTGCTCTTGGATGCAGCGAACGCTCGAAGCGTGCCCGCTGAAAACTCGCCATGTAAGCTCGCGCAGTATTCGCCCACGTTGTTCCGCGAGAGTAAAGATAAGCGCGCTTGCGCATGGCATGACGCTCGGCATCGTTTTCCAGCAAAGCAAGAACTGCTTCGGCAATCGCATTTGGATTTTGGAATGGAACAATGACACCACGTCTCTCCGCGAGCAACTCCTTGGCGTGCCAGTAGGGAGTGGAGACAATCGCCTTTCCCGCGCCGAGCGCAATCGCAAGCGTGCCGGAAACAGCCTGTGCCTCATGCCGATACGGTGTGATGTAAATATCGGCCGCGCCCACATGCTCAATAAGTTCTTCCGCGCTTACAAAGCGATTGTTGAGGATCAAGTGATCCGCCACACCCAGCTCCTCAGCCAACGCTTGCAACCCCTCGCGGTAACATTCTCCCTCGTGCCGGCGGAGTTGCGGATGAGTTACGCCGGTGACGATATACACAACGTGGGGCTGCCGCGCGATGATTGCTGGCAGTGCCTGAATCACGTTTTCGATACCTTTGTTTGGAGAGAGCAACCCAAACGTTAGCAAAACGGACTTGCCTTCTGTGCTGAATTTATCCTTGAAATAATTAGGGTCCATGAAGGGAAGATCAGGAACGCCGTGAGGAATCACATCGATCTTTTCGCCTGGAACCGCATAGACTTCGCGCAGTAGTTCCGCTGCCAGATCGCTCATGACCACCATGCGATCTGAAATCTGAGCGATCTCTTCGAGCACCATCCTCTGATTAAAATCCGGATCACGAAGTACAGTATGCAGTGTGGTGACGATGGGCATCTTGAGTTTGCGCAGAAGCGCGAGAATATGGCCTCCCGCATCTCCGCCGTAGATTCCATATTCATGCTGCAGGCAGACGAGATCATTTCCGTTGAAATTCAGAAAATCGGCGGCACGCTCATAAGAAGATATATCCTCCTGAGTGATTTCCAGGCGAACCCGCTTGGGATAGTCATAACTCGATTCAGGATCATTGACGGGAATCGCAAACAGCCGCTCCTCTCCATACTCCACCGCGAGCGCTGTCGACAGATCCGTTGTGAATGTGGCTATGCCACACTCGCGCGGGAGATAATTCCCAATGAATGCAATGCGCGTGGGCAGAGGCAGCTTGCACGCTTTTGCGGCAGCGGGCAACGATGCGTCCTGATCGGAATCTTTGACAGACTGCTCGTAATTGATCAACTCAGGAAACGGCATTGCATTCCTCTTTCACTCTCAAATTTGTCCAAGTAGCAGCAGAATGACAATAATCAGGAGGACTAGTCCAACCGCTCCGCTCGGGTAGTATCCCCAATTCCTGCTATGCGGCCATCGCGGCAAAACGCCCAACAGCGCCAAGATTAAGATCACGACTAGAATCGTTCCAAGCATTTCTGTTCCTTTCTGCCTGATACAAATGCAGTCATACCAGCCGAATCTCCGCGGCCTTGTTTCAAGACCGCAGAGATTCGTCACTCTGGTTAAAGCGAACTCCCCGCCGTCACGCTGACGGTTGTGCCAATTGCATCGCCGGAGACGACCAGTTCCACTCTGCGATTCTCTTGCCTGCCTGCCGCATTGTCATTGGAGGCTACAGGCAATGTGTTCCCGAAGCCCTTGGCGCTCACCGAGTTTGTCGTCACGCCTTCTTCAACAAGATAGCTACGGACGGTTCCAGCCCGATTTTCCGACAGCGTCTGGTTCATCGCATCGCCGCCGACATTGTCGGTATAGCCGCCGACTTCGATGTTCAGGCCAGGATGAGCAATCAGTATCCCGGCAACCTTCGCCAGTTTCTCCCGCGCTCCCGGCTTCAACGAATACTTCCCAGTGTCAAACAACACATCGGACATGCTGACAATCAGTCCGCGCGCGCTATCACGAGTCTCAAGAACCTTATTGAGCTGCTCTGATAATTGCGCGCGCATTGCGGCCTTGTCTGAAATTGCCTGTTGCTGACCCTGTTGAGCAATCTGTGCATCTGTGCGAGCTTGCGCAGCATCGGTTTGCGCCGCTGTAATCGCTGCTGTTGACGCCGCCTGATTTGCCGCCATGTCGGCCTGAGCCTTGGATGCATTGGCCTGTGCATTTGCAGCGCTTGCTTGCGCATTTGCCGTATCGGCGCGCGCGTTAGCAGTGTCGGCCTGTGCCTCTTCCTTCAAACGAGTCGCATTGTCAGCTTGCGCCTGCGATTTTGCCTGTGCGTCGGTTGACGCCTGACGGTCAGCCGCAATGCGCTCCTCGTCGATCTTCTTGACCGAAATCTCACGAGCGTCTTCAGCGGTTTGCACCGTCTCGCGGGAAACCGCAATCAAAGGTTTTTTGTCAATGTGCTTGCTGGTCGCATTCGCATCGGCCGTGTTCATCAATTGTACAGCGTGCTGATAGCTTGCGCTTGCATAGTTCTCGGCGCCTTCAGATTGAGCGATCCGCAGCGCGTTTCTTGCCTCGTAAAACTCCAGCGGAAGGCTGGCGTTCAGAACAACAGGATCAAATTTGTAGCCGGTGGGAATGTAGCCGCCGCGCTCCATCAACTCATACTTTGCGTTGACTGTCTCAGTGGTTCCTTTGGTATCCGGACGAACAACATTCTCAAGAACGACAACATTGCTCGGCTGCCGGACCGCATAGTAAGGCTCCGCGGTAACGATCAGAGCAAAGGATTGCAGCTCCGTGGTCGCAGTCAATTTACTTCGGCTGTTATCGCCGATAAGTACTTCTCCAAGATTCACGGCCCGGCCCTCTGGCGAGATTGCCCAAAGAACATAAGTTAGATACTCAGAGCCAAAGGTTGTTGGATTTTGCAGGTTGCCAAATGCCGCCTCAACTTCCATGGTGCCGCGCTTGCTGCGCACCTTTGCTTTACCGTCCGCCGCGGGCAGCAACGCGGTACCTGCGAAATCCACATCCGAGGCTCCGCCCTGATGCTGATAGTTGACCGCCTGAACCGAGCGGCTGATCACGACCACTCGATAGGTAGATGTTGGTCTAGTGGATTCCACGACCATGGTTACTGGCTGACTGGCTTGAGCAAATACGCTCAAACTGAGGATGCTTCCGATTGCAAACAAATTCATGCGCTTCAAGATTCCTCCTACAGGCAGATCTCTGCCTTGCTGGGTTGGACGTTCGTTACATTGGGAGATGAACGACAAGGCAGCTTCGGCGCGGTCCTTCAACGTCCGACGCGGAACTGGTAAAGATAGTCGAAGAGTCCGAAGATTTTGAGAAGCCAAAGAACAACGACAATGACCACTACGCCATTCAAGATGCCTTTGATCTGTCCCTGCATCGGAATATAGCGGTTGACAAGATACAACAACAGACCGACGACGCAGAGTGTGATAACAACGGGGACCAGTGGCATATCAATGCCGATACGGAACTGCGTCAGATTGTCGAAGAGGCCTACAATCTTCATAAGCCACAGAATCACGGCGATAACCACAACGCCATTCAGGATACCCTTGATTTGACCCTGCATGGGTATGTAGCGGTTTACCAGATACAGCAAGAGGCCGACTACCGCCAGAGCAATTACTACTGTGACTAGAGGCATTGTATTTCTCCATTCTCCATCAGTATTCTTTCAAGGCAAGAGAAGAATTGCTGAGCAACAGTGCTCATGGCGTGAACGCGTAATTTTCGCGTTGGCGATGGGGGGCTTATTGCATCCGGCCACGCGGAACCCACGCCAGATCGCCGCTTAGAACGTAAATTGCAAGCGCGGCAGCCATGAAGAGCGCGCCCACCCAAAAGCGCCAGTCGCGATGCATGCGCCTCCAGTATGGGCCAGGATCAGGTTCGCCGCTTTCACTGCTGTTTCCTTCGTGGTTGTACTTGCTTCCGGTCATCTCTTCTCCATTCTCATTTCGTATTCGTCTCATCAAAGTGTGCTTAAGTCATTGCGCGCTAGTGCATATGAGTTGCGGTTGCGGTGACTTGAGTTGGCCGGTCCGCAACAGTCAGGGATGAACTGCTTGCTGGTGGAAGTTTGTCTGCCGGGATCTCGGTTCCAACGGGAAAGATGAGAATCTGGATTGACCCCCAATCTGCGTTCAGGCTTGCATTGGCCTGCTTCCCCATGCCCAGTGTCTTCAGTTGGCTGTCATCGAATCCAAAATTTTCAACCAGGTATTCGCGCACGATCATGGCTCTTGCCTGGGAGAGTACCAAATCTTTTTGTGTATCGCCTTCCATTCCAGTTGAAGCAACAATGACTGCAAAGCCGAATGGATTCTGTGCCAGAAATTCACCGCTTGTATTCAGTGCCTTCTGGCTTTTCAGCTTTGCCGAATCGCGGCCATCGAAGAGTTGATTGGCAGCGTAGGTAAAGGCCTTGAGCGGCGCGCTTTGCGGAAGGCCGCTAATTTGATTGGCTGTAAGATCGCTTGAGTCTTCGTAGCCGCGCTTCTTGAAATATCCTTTCAAGAGAAAGTTATGTTTTAACGCTTCCATATTCTCTTGAAAATCTGTTACCCCCGCCTGCGCTTGCACCATCGTGGACTGGAGCGTCGCTGTCGAATCAGCCAGATGAGAGTAGAGTTGCTTGTCGTTTACCAACGCGCCCACAGTGCCCTGTCCTGAATCGATTTTGGCGGTTACCGAGTTTAAATGAGCCGTCGCCAAAGTCGCATTATTGATGGCCTGCTGGCTGCTGTCCAGGATACCGCTCGTCTTCTTGAACAAATCCGAAATCTGCAACGGCGGTTCGCTCGGAATGATCTCGCCATCTTTAACTTCGCCTTGCCCCGCGGAACCGAATGAAATCGACACGAACTGGTTGCCCAGCACCCCCTCGGTTTCGATCGCCGCCACTGAGTCCTGCTTGATGATCTCGTGCGTTGATTGATCGAGGTCCATGAGCACAGTAACTTGATCGCCCGGCTTGTGGGGAAGAGTGATGCTTTCCACCGTTCCGCTGTGAACTCCACCCACCTGCACGTCGGCTCCTGCTGCAAGGCCCGCAACATTGTCGAATTGCGCCTTTAGTTGGTAAGTCGAGCGAAACAGATATTCCTTGCTCCCGATGATGAAGACACCAACGGCAAGAACCGCCAGTGTTACAACTATAAATGCTCCCAGCCTCGCCACTCTCGACATGATTCCTCCTACGACTGCTTCAAAAATTCCTTGACAAATTTGATATCGCTTTTCTGAAGGTCTTCAAACGCGCCTTCAATCACAACATTTCCTTGATCCAGAATTGCCAGACGATTGGAAATCGTCTTGGCGCTGTGCAGATCATGCGTTACGACGATAGATGCCATCTGCCGTTCATGCTGGAGCTTAAGTATCAGATCGTCAATTTCTCCCGAACTAATCGGGTCAAGGCCGGCCGTTGGTTCATCGAGAAGCAGAATCTCCGGTTCAAGAGCGAGCGCGCGCGCCAGGCCAACCCGCTTCTGCATTCCACCGGAGATATCGGAGGGCATCTTTTCAAAGCTGCCTTCCATGCCCACTTCAGCGAGCAACTGCTTGACTCGGTTGTTGCGCTCGGAACGGGACATTTCTCTCCGGTGATGTTCAAGAGGAAAGGCAACATTCCCCGCAACAGTGAGCGAATCGTAAAGCGCCGCATGTTGAAACAGGAAGCCCATCTTTTTTCTGATCTCACCCATTCGATCCATCGCCAGGCCTGCGATGTTCTGATCGCAGATGCAAATCGAACCGGAGTCGGGCCTTTCTAGGCCGATGATAAGCCGCAGCAATACACTCTTTCCCGTTCCGCTTCGGCCCAGTACAGCCAGAGTTTCGCCGCGATCCACACTTAAATTGATCCCGTTGAGAACCTGATGGCATCCGAAGGACATTCGTAAGTCATTGACGGCGATCATTGGCCCGCGGCCGTCTTGCTCCGGTTCCGCCTGCTTCATCGCAATGTCATACGCAGTGGCCATGAACGAACCTCGAGGCTCCTGTCAAGAGTTAAGGGAAGACAACCAAAATGAATTTCACCAGCACGACATCGGCCAGAATCACCAAGAGCGATGCGATGACAACTGAGTTAGTGGCGGCGCGGCCCACGCCCTCGGCGCCTCCGCGTGTGCGCATTCCCTGAAAGCACGCGATTGTCCCAATAATCAGGCCATATACTGCGGTCTTGAAGGTCTGCGGCAGGAAAGCACTGAAGGTCGCACCGTGAAAGCCGCTTTCGATGAACTGATGAAAAGAGAGCGGCTCAACCAGTGTCTGCGCAAACCAGCCTGTCAACAAGCCGGATGCATCGGCGGAAAGAGTAAGCAACGGAAGCATCAGAATACAAGCGAGGATTCGTGTCGCCGCCAAAAATCTGTAGGGATTGATAGCCGATGCTTCTATGGCGTCGATCTGCTCGCTAACTTTCATGGACGCCAGCTCCGCGCCCATGCCTGCGCCTACGCGGCCGCTCACAATCAACCCGGTAAGAATGGGGCCCATGACCTGAACTACCGAGTAGACAAGAGTTGCGGGGAACATCGATTTCGCGCCGAATCGAGTAAGGCTATAACGCGCTTCCATCGAGATCACCACGCCGATTGCAGCGCCTGCCAGCGCGATCAGCGGGAATGATTTGGACCCTACTTCGTCGAGTTGCCGAATCAGTTCCCGCCATTCATAAGGCGGCGTCACCGCTGCCCGGAGGACATTCCAGCCAAATATGCCTAAGTTACCAAACCATTCGAAGAGGCCATTAATCAGCTTAGCGGTTGAATAAGCGATAGAAGACATGGCTTCGGCTCGCCGCTCCAGAAGTGGCAATCCTTCAACGGCAATGAATCCATGATCGCTCATTTGTTTGGTCCTTCAACGGGAGAGCCGTGCGAATCGTTCAAGTGCATACGATGCAGCAGGGAGTGGGGTCCGCTATAGAAAAACTCGAGCGAGATATTTCCCGCCATATAAAGCAGAAGACTATAGTTGCCAATGCGGAACGCATCCTTTGCGCCAAAGCGATCCGGGTACCATCCATAAACCACGGTCATCGAACCCGCATAGGGCGCGACCAAAGCCGGGATTGAGAAGACACGATGCCCGTCTTCGCCGCGGCGTGCGGTCAATGTCGAAAGCGCGGCATGGCTTAACCGAGGGAGAAATCCTTCGCACTCACACCGGTAATACAGCGCATCTTCCTTGAAGGCTTCTGACAGGCTGTAGCGAGTGGTTGTTCTAACCGTAGCAATGGCAAAGTCCGAACCGAATCGCTTGCCGTATCCTGCAGCGCCTTGCTTCCACTCCGGAGGGGCATTACTTTCCTGATGAAACGCAGCAACAAGTCCAGCGCCAACAATGGGGTATGGCCCATACGCGTCAAAGAGGTAATTGCTCACCATGGTTCTCTGCGTCGGGCGCACATAGGCCAGGTCCATTTTTGCAGAAGGTTCATTTTCCAAAATTGAAGAGGAATCTCCCGCCATAGGCGCTGATTGCGGATTGGCCGTCAAGCTCAAACACGCCAAGACAGCAGCTGCAATCAGCAGGAAGGCTACACGGCTGAGTTTCAAATCGAATGGCTCGTCACTCGATTGGCGCATCAGTTTGTTCTTTATCTCTCGGTAGCAAGCGAGCACTGACTGCGAATTTCGGTTCCATGTCGATGTCGTCAAGATCCCTCCTTCGGCCAGCATCAGCGCAGTCAGAGCACAGAGTGTTACCAGTAATAAATGTCAGCGTAGACCGCCTTCATACAGATATTGGCAGAGTCGAGTCCTGCAAGAATGGTCACAGTAGCTCGGAGCAATCACGGTTTTTTAGGCTTGGGCCCGCAAAATGTTTTCAAAACTGAGCAAAAAAGAACAGACATAAGTTTTGGAAAATGCGCGCATCATGAAAGTGCTTGAGTACGGTTTTCTATCGCCTGTGAGCATGGACTACGAATCGCTCTGGAGCAGCACCGATAAAATGAAAGGGATAGCAAGTCACGAGAGTCAGACCGGATTCCGACGTAAGGGAAACGATGCCGTGATCGCTTGGATTCGTAATCTGAATCCAATCTACCTCGTACCGGGCAATCCCAGTCGCGGTTTGCAGAAGAATCTCATCCTCTCTGTGTATGTCTTTCAGGCCACGGAAGAATGTATCCCGGTGGCCGGCGATTCCAATATTTCCCGACTCGCCGGGGAGTGCCGTTCCATCGATATGCCCCACTCCCAGCCGCAGAGTTTTCGATGTCGTTCCTTGCAGAACAATCACCGAGATTCCAATTCTTGGAACCTCGATGCGGCCCAGAACATCCCCTTCTTTGACCACATTCCTGGTTTGAATCGGCGTTTGTAGTCCTGCTGCTTGAATTTGAATATCCAGTTTATGGCTCGCATCGTTTTGAAACTGTTTCGCATTCAACACTGTGAGTGCGACAAAAGTTATCGCAAGAACGCCGGAGAGCATCAGAATGCGCCGCGTCCAACAGATAAACCGTTCGCCCTGCAGTGCGAATGTTTCTTGTTCATTCATGAGCATCATGGCCAGCCGTTCGATTTACCGGAGTTGGAAGCGGCAATGTCACCGAGTATCCGGTTCGTGTGCGAACCGATAAGTGTTCATGTCCCGGCGCGCTAACCTTTACTTCGATACTCCGGTACCCTTCACTCAGCTTTGAATTCGTAGGAACATAAGCCAGCGTGTACTGGTTGCGAATATCCCGCGCAATCGCTTCGCAGATGGATGCGATCTCTTTCGAGGATTCCGGGAAGAATGCCTCTCCGCCGGTCTCTTTCGCAAATCGTTTCAACACGCCTGGGTTCTGGTCTCCATCCCGCTCATCGAAAATGCCGACCGCATAGATGATTGCATCGGAGGCCTTGGCCATTGCGATCACCTGTGCAAGACTGTGCCTGCTCGCATTGTCGCCGCCATCGCTGATCACAATCAGTACCTTTTTGTCGCATTTGCCTTGCTTGAGGTGATCGAGTGCGGAAGCAATCGCATCATACAGTGCGGTCTCGCCAATCGTATGAATCGCGGATAGAGCGCGTTGCAACTGATCTCGCCGGTCTGTAAACAGAACACCTTCCGGAAGGCCATAAGTGACTTGCTCATTGAAGTTGACGACAAACATCTGATCCTGCGGGTTGCTTGAACGGGCAAAAGACAACGCTGCGCCGATCATATCCGCACGCTTCGGCCCCATGCTCCCGCTGTTGTCAATCACTAACCCAATCGATACCGGAATATCCTCATGGCTGAAATGCTTGATTGATTGAAGAATGTGATCCTCATAGATCTGAAAATCGTCTTTACCAAGTCCGGAAACAAGAGCATTGTGCTGATTAACGACGGTTGCGCTCAAGATAACCAAATTGGCATTGACGCTCAGAGTGTAGTCGCCTGATTCATTTTTTACAGGAGGAATTTCCTGGGATGAGGCAACTGTGGACAGAGAGATCAAAGCTGCAAGAGCCAGCAGAAAAAGAACAGAAGAAATCACAAGGTCGCGCGGCGTGGCTTTGATTTCTGGCGCTGCTTCATTCGTCATCTTGCTCATCCTTGAACGATGCTTGATGCTCCCCGATAAATGGTCGAACTCTGTGGGCTCTTAAACAATCGAGGCGATACTCTGTCCCATCTCCGTATCCACCCGCATCACCCGGCCAACAGAATGGCCGGGAACGTTGGCGTTGGAGTGCCTGGATTAGCTGGACTTCTTGGCAAACCCGGAGAGCAGCAATCCTGCGCTGAACAGCATCATACCGGCCAACCCAATCAATCCAAGATTGCTGGCAGTCTTAGGCAAAGAAGCAACTTCCACGGGTGCGGGCGCTGCGGCAACAGGAGCCGGAGGCGCATCAACCACCTGCGCTGTCTCAACGGTCTCTCCTTTTGGAGTGACAGCCTCGACCGGCGCAGCGGTCAGTACTTCAACTGGAGCATCTGTAATCACGGCAGGAGTTGAAAGCACGGCCTCATTGGTTTCCGCAGCGAGTTGAATCGCCCTCGGCCTTGCATAGACGAATTGCTCGCCCCATTCACGGCCCGGATAGAACCATGCCTTCAGCGCTTCAGGCTGGCCGGCGGGCCGCTCGCTGAAAGTCATAACCGTTTTGCTGGTGGGCTTCAAGCGATAGTTAGGCATCGCCATGATGACGGTAAAGACATGGCTTTCGTCCTTATTCGAAATCTGCACGATATGGTTGTTCACGCCGGAATTGATGATCTTGAAAACATAGGTTCCCGCAGGCAGTATCTGGGCGCCAGAGCCGCCTACTTCGACGGGAGCACTGAAGGTAACGAGAGACTTTCTGTCGAAATCGTCGGCCTTGGCTTTCGGCGCGACGAGTACACAGAGCGCGATAAGGCACAATCCTGTTCCCAATCCTTTGAGTAGTGTCATTGTTTCTCCAATTCATTCTCCGACTCACTGGCACGGCGGTTGGTATGCATTCTCTTTATGTTGTCGGGTTCATAAGAGTCCGCACGCCGGAGATTCCGGCAGCCTGCTATCCCGTGGCGTGTACTGAATGCCAGTATTGCCTATCGTTTTATCTGTGGCTGACCAATATTGACCTTCGCAGATGAATTGCGAGTTGCGGAATTGGAATGCTCCGTATTGCTCAGACTCAGCCGCGCACCTGTGGCTAGAGTCGATCACGTAAGGGTAATTTGATGGCCCAGTGAATTTGCTGCCACTCATGAACAGACTGAACCCCTTATGGTGACTGCGCAGTCCGAATTGATCTTGCTGGAAGCAGTGCATCTCACGCAACACAAGGAACCGCAGACACCTTAAAAGGGGGTCACGTATGCGCGAACTCAAAAGACTACTCGGAACTACTGCTTTGGTAATCGGCATGGCCATGACGCCAGCTGCTCAGACGCAAGTCGTCGTTGACATTGGCATTCAACCCGTTTGCTCCTACGGCTATTACGACTACGCGCCATACGCCTGCGCTCCCTATGGATTCTATGGGCCAGGATACTTTTACAGCGGCGTCTTTCTGGGCATGGGCCCGTGGGCCGGCTGGGGTTATGGCCACGGCTGGGGCGAGCATCGCTTCACTGATGGCGGCGGCGGAAGTTATCGCGGCGGCGGCGGAGCCGTGGCCAATCGCAGCAGTTTTGCGCGTGGCGGCGGTGCAGATCATGCCGCGGCAAGGCCTGCTGCTCGCACTGGTGGAAGCGCAACAACTGCCCGTGCTGGAGGAGCGCGTCCCAGCACAGCGCGCTCGGCGCCTGCACGCGCTGGCACGTCTCATGCCGCCCCACACTCCTCCGCGTCGCATGGCGGCGGCGGTGGTGGTCACGGCGGAGGCGGGCACAGGTAGTAGACCGCTGTAGACTTCAATGATCCCTCGCGCAAGACAGAGGCTTTTCGCAGTTGTGCTCGGACAGTTGGTCGAGCACAACTCGCCGAGAGGTCTCTTCTGCGTATCGATGCCACAGCAGCTTTTTCCAAATTAGCCACGCTGAGGCATCTCAGTGAAGACGTATCGGATTCAAAGCCTTCCCGGAACCGGCTCTGTTGAGTGAGCAATATTGATCTATCTATTTCTCCTGCTCGTGATGCACTATAGTGATTGCTCTGTTTGCTAGCACATCCTCATGCTCGGATCTTTCATCTGAGCTGGTTGCGAGTGCGCGTTCTGCTTTTGTCCCGCAATAGAATCTTTTGGGAGAAACGATATTCATGATTGAACTTGAGAATTCCGCCTTTGACGCAGAAGTTTTTTTGGCGAGCGCAGGACTGGGGCGCAAGATCGTCCATTATCTCGAAAACGAGGCTTTCTTTTCGCAGGGAGAAGCCGCCGATTTTGTCTTTTATCTGCAGAGTGGCCGCGCAAAGCTGACCATCGTTGCCGAAAATGGCAAGGAAGCCACCATCACTCATCTTTCCGCCGGTGAATTTGTGGGAGAGGAGTCGCTAGCAAGCGCAGGCGCCTTGCATATGGCCACGGCCACGGCCACGACCGGCTGCGTGGCGCTCAAGATAGAAAGAGGAGAGATGTTGCGCGCGATCCACACAGAGCATCCCCTTGCCGCTCGATTCCTACAATTCCTTCTAGCGCGCGGCATGCGCATCCAGGCCGATCTCGTCGATCAACTCTTCAACTCAAGCGAAAAGCGTTTGGCGAGGGTACTGCTGCTGATGGCGCAGTTCGGCCAGACCGGCGAACTGGAAGTTTTGATTCCCGAAATCTCCGAGGAAGCTCTGGCAGAGACCATTGGTACAACGATGTCCAAAGTCAGCTTCTTCATGAATCGCTTCCGCGACCTTGGCCTGATTGATTACGACAGCCGCATTCGCGTGCATAAGGCTCTTCTCAATGTAATTCTGCACGATCAATTTCCCGACGATAATGCCATCAAACCGGCGATCATTGATCCTCCGCACGGACAAGCCAAGCCTGCCAAACTTGCCACTCTGCTCAACTGATTCAATTCCCGGCAAGCGCAGGAACGCCGTCCTCCGGAAAGGAGTGACTGGTACCGATGGAATACTCGAAATTAAAATCGTTGCTCCGCCAGATGATTCTGGTTCCCATGGCGATCACCGCCGCTCTGGCGGTCCTGCTCTTATGGGAAACCTTCGACTTGAACCGCTCCTTGCAGTCGGTTGACCATACCGATCAGGTTCTTGACCGATCCAGGCACCTGCTCGCGTTGCTGGTCGACATGGAATCCAGCAAACGCGGATATGTTGAAACCGGCGATGAAACCTTCCTTCAGCCCTATATAGCGGGTACGAAGCAATTCGAATCCGAGTACAAGATCCTCTTTCCGATGGTGGCTGACAATCCCCCGCAGCAGCAGCGATTGAGAGAAGCTTATGCCGGCTTTGAGGACGCTGAGAGTTACGACAGCCGGATTATCGCTCTTCGCCGCGCGGGAAAAGCCGATCCCACTCTCTTTGACAACCGGCAAAGAAAACACAGCATGGATTCTCTGCGCGCGCAATTCGCCGATTTTCAAAACGTGGAAGCAGGGCTTCGCATCGAGCGGGTTCAAGCCGCCCACCTGCGATGGACGGTGATGGTGACCAGCTTCCTGGGCCTGGGCCTGGGAGTGGGCGTCTTTCTCGCCCTCTTTACGCGCTACCACGTCGAAAAAATGGGCTCCAAGCTCTTGCAGAGCGAGGAGCGCTGGACGGCCACGCTGGGCAGCATTGGCGAAGCGGTCATCGCCACCGACAGCGAGGCGCGCGTCACCTTCTTCAACCCGGTCGCCGCCGCTCTCACCGGATGGTCGGCGGAAGAGGCTTTGGGCCAGCAGATTAGCAATGTGCTCAAGCTCATCAATGAAAAATCCGGCATGACCGCGGACAATGAAGTGCTGCGCGTGCTGAAAGAAAAGCAGGTTCTTTCCGTAGCGAATCATGTGGAACTGGTCACCCGGGATGGCCGCGAAATTGCCGTCGAGCACAGCGCCGCGCCCATCCTCGACGGCCAGGGAAATGTGATTGGCGTGGTGCTGGTCTTCCGCGATGTTGCGGCGCGGCGTCAGGAGCAGATAGAGATTGCGGAGCAGGCTTCCCTTATCGAACTCACCCAGGATTCCGCCCTGATGATCGATATGCACGGCAAGATCCTCTTTTGGAGCCGCGGGGCGGAGGCGATGTTGGGATACACCAAAGCCCAGGCCGTCGGCAAAATCTCTCACGAACTGCTGCACACCGAGTTTCCCCAGCCGCTGACTGAAATCAGAGCTGAACTGCTGCGCGCAGGCCATTGGGAGGGCGACCTCATCAAGACCGCGATGGACGGCCGCCGCTTTGTGGTCTCTGGCCGCTGGGCTTTGCAGTGGGGCAAGCGCGACCAGGAGCCCCGCATTTTGGAAATCAACAGTGACATCACCGAACGCAAGCGCGGAGAAGAGGCGCTGATCCTGCAAAGAGAACAATTGCGCGCACTGGCCGAGCGCCTGCAATTGGTGCGCGAAGAGGACCGCAAGCAGGTCGCCCGCGAACTGCACGATCAGATCGGGCAGATTCTCACCGCCATCAAATTGGATATGACGTGGATGACGCGTCATCTGCCCGAGTCGGCAGGCGATGTTCTCGCGCGGCTCCAGGAATCGATTCTGTTGATCGGCGATGGCGTCAAGGCCGTGCGTGCCATCTGCAGCGGGCTGCGTCCCGGCGTGTTGGATGACCTTGGCCTGGCCGCCGCCATTGAATGGCAGGCAAACGACTTTGCTGCGCGCAATGGAATTTCCTGCCAGGTCTCTGTTCCGCCCGTCGATCTGCACCTGGATGGCGACCGCGCCACCGCCACCTTCCGTATCTTCCAGGAGTGCCTCACCAACATCATCCGCCACGCGCAAGCCAAATCGGTGCGCATCGCCCTCTACCAGCAAGAAGAGAGTATCCTTTTGATAGTCGAGGACGACGGAATCGGCTTTCATGATTCGGGTTTTTCCAATGCTTTCGGCTCCCTGGGACTGCTGGGCATGAAAGAGCGCGCGCAGTTCTGCGGAGGCGATGTGCAGATCTCCACTTCTCCCGGCAACGGAACCACCATCACGGTCCGCGTTCCCGTCGACCTTCCCCGCTCCGAGAGGATCGAAGTATGCGTATCCTGATCGCCGATGACCACGCCGTCGTCCGCCGAGGCCTCAAAGAGATCCTGGCGGATACGCTTCCCGGCGTTGAGTTTTCTGAAGCCGGCAACGGCGATGAGGTGCTGAGCCATCTGGGAAAAACCTCCATCAGCCTGCTGGTGCTGGATATCAGTATGCCGGGGCGCAGCGGGATGGACGTGCTGCGCGATGTCAAGCACAGTTACCCGCGCATGCCGGTCATCATCCTGAGCTGCCAGCCGGAGGAGCAGTATGCCGTGCGCTGCCTGAAGGCCGGCGCAGCCGCTTACATTAATAAGGAAAGCGCTCCCGAAGAGTTGGCCATGGCTACCAAAAAGATCCTCAGCGGTGGACGCTACGTCAGCGCCAGCCTCGCGGAAAAGCTGATCGCCAACCTGGATGATTCCGCCGGCAAGCCCCTGCATGAACTGCTTTCGGACCGTGAATTCGAAGTGATGCGCATGATTGCCGCAGGCGTTCCGCTGACGGAGATCGGCGACCGGCTTCATGTCAGCGTAAAAACCATCAGCACGTATCGCGCCCGCATCATGGAAAAGATGCAAATGAAGAGCAACGCCGAACTGACCCGCTACGCCATGACGAACAATCTGATCGATTAGTATTCCAGTGCCGGTTAGAATGTAGCGCCGGCTCCCGGCCAGTTGTAACGCGGACGTCCTCGTCCGCGCCGTGCTCCGTTCAAATAGAAAAACTCTCTAACATAAATTTTATCAGAGGATCGTCCCTGCCATGTCGGAATACCCCTACAATACTTTCGCAACAATCCCTACAACAATCACGGTGTACGCTGATAGAAATACTCTTTCGCCCCCGCTATATTCAATTCATGCCGATCTTCGGACCGGCGAGTGAGCACAATGATGAATATCCTGATAACCGACGATCACCCCAATGTGCGGCGCGGACTGAGAGAGCTGTTGATCGATTCATTTCCTGGATCTCAATTCTTCGAAGCCTGCAATGGCGACGAGGTTCTTGCCCAGTTGCTTTTGGCGCGCCCCGACCTGATGCTGCTGGACATCAATATGCCAGGGCGCAGCGGATTTGAAGTGCTCAAAGATATTAGAAAGAGTTATCCGTTTCTCCCCGTAATCATGGTAAGTGTCCAGCCCGAAAGCCAGTATGCGCTGCGCTGCCTGCAAGCCGGCGCCACTGCATATATCAACAAAAGCAACGCTCCGGAAGATCTGGTTCCGGCAATCAAGAAGATACTTGAGAACGCCGCCAAGCTGGCAAGAAATGCGATTCTGAATTAGACGCAGTTTGTTATAGTTTTTAGTGCCTCTTGCAAAATTTCCTTCATTTAGATGATAAGCGTCAGGGCACGATTTCAGTCGTGCCCTGACGCTTATTCGCGTTCTCCATGGAATTTTGCAAGTGGCCTTTATGTTCCTTATTTTCTGTTCTCTTAGGAAAAACCCTACAAAGCCCGCGCGAAAATCCTACAGCAATCCCAGCTTTCGCCGATGTTCACACGCTTTCACAATTCGTATCTTGGATATATCGGAGTTGCAACGGATGACGGTAATTCATCCCTTTGCACTGCTTCTGTAAAACTGAAAGGTTTTGATCATGGCTACTAGCTTCGCACCTTTGACCAATATGGCTCCCAGGATTCCGCAGGGCCGCTTTTATCCCATGCCTTCGGCCGCGCAATCTGGCTTGAAGCTGATTGCGAAGCAGCCGGAAGCCCGGACGATGCAGCTTCCCGCGCTCGACCTTCAGAGTCCGTTGAACAGGTTCATGGCCGGAAAATCACGGCGTGATTACCAGACCGGAGAATCCATCTTTTCGCAGGGCGATCCCTCCAACGCGGTTTTTTATGTCCAGAGCGGCAAGGTCAAACTCACCGTTGTATCCATGAGCGGCAAGGAAGCCGTGATCGCCCACCTTCCCGCCGCCAGCTTCTTCGGAGAAGCCGCCTTGTCCGGCGAGTCAGTTCGCACATCCTCCGCGCACGCGCTGGAATCCAGCACCATCCTTCGCATCGACAAGAAAGCCATGCAGGATCTGCTCCATCGCGAGCCGGAGTTTGCCGAGCAATTCCTCGCCTACCTGCTCTCGCGCAATGAGCGCATTCAAGCCGACCTGGTTGACCATCTCTTCAATTCCAGCGAAAAGCGCCTGGCTCGCCTGCTTATGATGATGGCGAACTTCGGCCAGGAGACAAAGCCCATTCCGGTGATCGCCAAGATCAGCCAGGAAACCCTGGCGGAGATGATCGGCACCACCCGGTCGCGCGTCAGCTTCTTCCTCAATCGCTTCCGCGATCTTGGTTACATCGACTACAACAGCGGCGGGATGATCATCAATAGTTCATTAGTCAATGTTGTGCTGCACGACTAAGGCGCATCGGCGTTTGACCGTCGAAGTGAGGCACAGCCTGGTTTGCGCAGAACTGCAATGGCTCTACCTCTCCAATGATTTCAGCGCAGGCTTATGGGGAAGCCGTTATCATTCCTTTTGGAGGGATACATCCCCATGAAACTGACGGGCAACACCATCCTCATCACCGGCGGCGGCTCGGGCATCGGCCGCGGCCTTGCGGAAGAGTTCCACAAACTCGGCAATCAGGTCATCATCGCCGGCCGGCGCAAACAGGCCCTCGATGAAACCACCGCCGCCCATCCGGGCATCCAGTCGCTCATCCTTAACGTGGAAGACCCTGCCGCCGTCCGCGCCTTTGCCGCCCGCGCGGTTGCTGAATTTCCCGCGCTGAACGTGCTCATCAACAACGCCGGCATCATGCGCGGGGAGAACCTGCTCGCCCAGCAGGCCGATCTGGCCGACGCCGAGGCCATCGTCTCCACCAACTTGCTCGGCCCCATCCGCCTGACTGCGGCGCTGCTGCCGCACCTACAAAAGCAGGGGCGCGCTGTGGTTATCAACGTCTCCTCCGGCTTGGCCTTTGTCCCGCTGGCGCTCACGCCCACTTATTGCGCTACCAAGGCGGCTATCCACTCCTATACGCAGTCGCTTCGCCATCAGCTTCGTGGAAGAGCGGTCGAGGTCATCGAACTGATCCCGCCCTACGTGGCCACTCACCTGATGAACGGCGCCGACGATCCAAACGCCATGCCGCTCGCTGCCTTCATCGCCGAAGTGATGACGCTCTTCCACCAGCAGCCGACGCCGTCCGAAATCTGCGTGGAAAGGGTGAAGGGCCTGCGCCTTGCAGCGGAGAGCGGCCGTTACGAGGCAGTCTTTGCCGGACTCAATGCTTCAAGGCCCGACGGGCACTAAACAGGCCAATGCCTTCTACACTTTCATCTTGACTGGTCATAAAGTTTGGGTGCCCCATCCATTGCGCGTTCTTTGCGGAATGGGTGGGAACCATATCATTTACTGGGTGCCCCACTCGATAAATTGTTCAACCAGTAACAATGTGCAGAGATTTTGATTATAAATATTTATTCTCCAGATTGCTCTCATTCAAATTCGATTGCATAGGTTCAACTTCCTCTGATATTATTCTTCCGATCCATAATCAATCCTTCTCGGTATTACAACTGAACATCGGAGAACCTATGAAGAGATCATCTCTTGCAGTCATCTTCCTCATCCTCATAACCGGAATCACATCTCTTCCGGTTTTCGCTGACTCAACTCTCTACAGCAATGGTCCAGTTTCAACTGCATATTTTGGAGATGCATTCTATCTTGGCGCAGCGATATCAAATTCGTTTACGCTCACGCAGAACTCGACGATAACGGGTATTGATTTTGTGGTCGATTCAGGGACACCGTATCCTATGGCTTCCGTCGACTGGTCAATCTCCTCCGCCCCCTTCGGCGGAACCTCGATAACGGCAGTTACAACTAATCAATTTCTGACCACTATACCTGGAGATGACTCCGATACAATCTACAATGAGACGATCTCCTTTTCAAATCTTTCGCTTGCAGCTGGCATTTATTACCTCACATTACAGAATGCGGTCTCTACCAATGGCATACAGCCAGTTTGGTGGTCGGAAAGTTCTGGTCCATCTATCTCGTATCAGGAATTTATCGAGACAGATCCATTTGGGCCTCCGAGTTCCGGCCCCTTGTTACTCCCTGCATCGCAAGCATTCGATGTCATTGGAAATGTGAACAACTCTCCTGAGGCAACACCGGAACCATCCAGTTTCTTGCTCCTCGGAAGCGGACTGGCCGGAGTGGCGAGCATGATTCGGCATAAAATTCGGGTCTGAGTTTCAATCATATTGATCCGGCCCAGAAGTATTGAAACACCGCGCCCCATCCCGCGCACTTTGTGGAATGGGTGGGAGCGGTATCCTGTCAGTGCCGATGCAAATCTTTTCCGCCCTCCGCAACCGCCTGCGCCGCCAACCTCTGGCGGTCGCGGGCGTTGTGCTGCTGGCGATTTTTGTTCTCGGCGGGCTCGCCGCGCCGTGGCTTGCGCCCGCCAATCCCTCGGCGATTGATCTGTTGCATCGATTAGAAGGCCCTTCAGCCGCGCATTGGGCCGGAACCGACGAACTGGGTCGGGACACGCTCTCGCGGCTGCTCTTCGGCGCTCGCCTCTCGCTGGCCGTCTCCGTCACCGTGGTCACCATATCACTCCTTTTGGGTATAGCCATCGGCGGCCTGGCCGGCTACCTGGGCGGCTGGATCGATACAGCTCTCACCACCTTCGCGATGAACACCTTCCTCGCTCTGCCAGGGATTCTCCTGGCCATCGCCTTGGCCGCCTTCCTCGGCCCCGGCTTCTCCAACCTTGTGCTGGCTCTCGCCATCGGCGGCTGGGCCGGCTATGCGCGCTTGGTCCGCGCTCAGGTGATGGCCGTCCGCGACCGCGAATATGTCGATGCGGCCCGCGCCCTGGGCGCCAGCGGAATGCGTATCTTCTTCCGCCACATCCTGCCCAATATCGTCCAGCCGATTCTCGTCCAGGCGGCTATCGGCATGGCTGGCGTGATTCTCGCCGAGGCCACCCTCTCCTTCCTCGGCCTGGGCATTCCCGCCCCCGCGCCCAGTTGGGGCGCCATGCTGAACGACGCCCGCGCGCATCTCTTCGACTCGCCGCACATGGTGCTCTTCCCCGCTGCCGCCATGGCCGGAGCGGTCCTCGGCTTCAACTTTATCGGCGACGCGCTGCGCGATCAGCTCGACCCGCGCACACGGCTGGAAATGGGGATATGATTTTGAATACCGAATCCCCTATCCTGCGGTTAAGGTGCCTGCACCACGGGTTTTGGAAGCTTTGAAGTTGTTGCTTGGCAACGGGGCACAGCTTCGCAAGGCTCAGGTTAATTCTTCGCTGTTGATGAGCGGGTCCAAAATCAATCGTTGAAGAGCCCCGGCAGCACTTCACCCGCCTTGCCTTCGCATACGTGTGTGAAGGCGGAGGCATTCAGCGGTGGCTCGGGGCCTATGTAGACAGTGCGCGCCCCATTGCGCCGCGCCCAGTGAACAAAGTTGGCGGCGGGATAGACCGATCCGGAACTCCCGACCACCACCATCAGCGTGGCTTTTTCGATCTCTTCCTGAATGCGCTCCATCTCCAGCGGAATCTCGCCAAAGAAGACGATATGCGGGCGCAGACGCGCGCCACAGGGGCAGCGGCCAACCTCGTCGAGGCTACGGTAGATGCAGCGATCTTCTACAGGCGGGCGTCCGCAATCCTCTTCGCAGCGTGCTTTGGCCAGCTCGCCGTGCATGTGCAGCAGGCGGCGCGAACCCGCGCGTTCGTGCAGATCGTCCACATTCTGCGTGCAAAGAAAAAAGCGCTCGCCCAGTCGCGCCTCGAGCTCGGCCAGCGCACCGTGGCCCGGATTCGGTTCAGCCGCCGCGCCTGCCGCTCGCCGCGCCGCGTAGAAGGCCCATACGCGCGCCGGATCGCGCTGCCACGCTTCAGGCGTGCAGACATCCTCGATGCGGTTGCCGGCCCACAGGCCGTCGGAGGCGCGGAAGGTCGGCAGCCCGCTCTCGGCGCTGATGCCGGCGCCGGTGAGTACGAAGACGGAATCGTCGGTGGCGACGGAGATTTTGGTCATTCTCGCTTTTCCTGGAGCATGGTTTGCTTAGAGCATGGTCTCCCAGGTCTCAAAAGCGAGACCTGGGGCAGTTGACCCAAGCACGATTCTACTCGCTTCAATCTTTCGCTAAGGGTTGAAGCTTGTACTCCATGGCTCATGATAATTCTTCAGGACTAATGAATATGCCTCATGCCGTAATATGTAAATGCGCCGAGGTTGAGGTTTCCGGTCAGGAGCAACCGGCAAAAGACTATTGAATAAGGGATGCAGTAGAATAGTCAAATCATGAGCAAAAGGGCTTTTATCTTCCATTCAGTTTTGTCGCCGGATAGGCTGCGGGATGTGTTGCTGCGTGAGACGGATGAAGAACACTGGACACTTTTTTCTTTTTCTGGATTTCGCGGTGATCACCCGCTTCTACTCAAACTAGGTGTCGATACGTTTCGGTTGCGTAAGCGGCTTTACACCCGAAATGATTTTGCGCGCTATTTCTATGCTCGATTTGAACCGGAGCAGAGCGGAACGAAGATCGAAGCCCGCTTCGACCTTCAGCAATACACAAAATGGTTTATGCGAATCTGGCTCTCATTCGCAGGATTAGTTGGAATAAAACTCGTCGTAACGACTATACGTTATTTAATGACTCCAGGTCATAACATGAAAAGTGGCGTTTGGGTTGGACTTCTTGTACCACCCTCTTTGGTGCTCTTTGGCATCCTCTTGCCAAAAATGGGCAAACTTTTCGGCAGGAAAGATGAGGAGTTCATTTTGCAATTTGTTCAGGAAAAACTCGTTGCGCACATGGAAGAACCTTACCTCAAATATAGGAAATGAACATATAGAAAATCCTTCCCTCAGGGGCTAAAGCCCTGTTCTTGTTGGGCTGTTTACGGCACGGCTAAAGCCGTGCCCTTTCAAAGCAATAACCAATTCAGAGGTTTACGTGGAAGGAACAAGCGTGGACCCGGAGGTCCACGCTACAGCCGGCCCGGAGGCCGGCGCTACAGGTTCATGTCCAGTGTTCACTGTTATTTCGTCCACTGATCGACCCAGTCGTTGACGGTTTTATACCAGAGCTGGGAGTTCTGCGGCTTGAGGACCCAGTGGCCTTCGTCGGGGAAGTAGAGCATTTTGCTGGGCACCTTGAGGCGCTGAAGAGTGGTGAAGAGCTGGAAGCCCTCGGAGACGTCAAGGCGGTAATCGAGCTGGTTGTGAATGACCAGTGTGGGCGTCTTGAAGTTCTGCGCATACATGGCCGGCGACCAGACGCGGTAGGGGTTCTGGTTGTCCGGCTTGCCATAGTAATCCCAGGGCTTGCCGCGGAACTCCCACTCGTTGAACCAGAGCTCTTCCGTGGAGCCGTAGGCGGATTCGGGATTGAACATTCCGTCGTGGGTGACGATGCAGCGGAAGCGGTCGGTGTGGCCGAGAATCCAGTTGGCCATGTAGCCGCCGTAGCTGGCGCCGAGGGCGCACTCGCGGGATTTGTCGATGATAAAAAAGTGCTGTTCGGCGTAGTCCAGGCCCTGCATCAGGTCAGTGAATGGCTTGCCACCCCAGTCGCCGTTGACGCCGTCGATGATCGCCTGGCCGTAGCCCGTGGAGCCGCGGGGATTGACCATGATGACGACGTAGCCGTTGGCGGCAAAAAGCTCGGCATTCCAGCGATAGCTCCAGGAGTTGCCCCACGCGCCCTGCGGGCCACCGTGGATGAGGAACTTCACCGGATACTGCCGGGTCTGATCGAAGGCCGGAGGCTTGATGACGAAGCCCTGCAGGCGGGTCTTGTCGGAGGCGGTGAACCAGAAGGATTCCATGGCGGGCAGATCGAGCTTGGCCAGAACCGCGTCGTTGAGATGGGTGATCAGGCGGGGCTCAAAGCCTCCCAGAGCAGGTCCGGTGCGGGCGTTGTCGTCCATCACCAGCAGATCGCCATAAGCGGCTTCCGGCGGGCGATTGACGCGCGACAGAGTGCCGACGATGACTTCGCGTCCGCCATAGTTCAGCGGGTGGATATCGCTCCACTGCCCCGCGGCCTTCCCGTAGCGATGCACCATGCTGCCCAGGAGATTGGTGCGATAGATGGGCGCTTCGCCTTTGTCCTCCGCGACGTAGTAGATCGTCTTGGAATCCGGTGCCCAAGCAAGCTCCAGAATCCAGCGATCCAAGCTGGGCAGCAGCTCCCGGGCGTTGCGCGTGGCGCGGTCATAGAGCAAGAGACGGAAGCGGTCGCTCTCGTAGCCGGCGCGGGCCTCGGAGCGCCATGCCAGCCATTTGCCGTCGGGCGAGTAGGCGGGATTGAAGTCGCCGCCGGGCGAGGTGGAGATCTTCACCGGCTCTGCATCCGGGTTGGTCAGGTCGAGTGTGAAGATGTCGGCGTTGACACTGATGGCGGGTTCGGAGTCGAGATTTTCAGTGAAGGCCAGCTCCTTGGAATCCGGTGAGAAGGCGCAGCCGCAGCCGCCTCCCTCAAGGGAAAAGGGCGGCACATCGTGGGGATCGTTGGGGGTAAGATCGCGGATCGGCCCGCCCGCGGAGGGCACGAGGAAGAGATGCGAGCGCTTGTCGCCGGTGTAGTGGTCCCAGTGGCGATAGAGAAGGTGGGTAAAGATCTGGGCCTTGACCTTGCTGGCGGCCAAGTAGGCGTCGCGGCCCGTGTTACAGCGGTCGGCGTCCTGATTGGGATCGGTGCTGGTGGCTGCGCTTTCGGCCTCGGCGGCCAGGGCGGCGGCGTCATTGGCGGCCTTTTCGTTCTCGGCGGTGTCGTTGGCAGCTGCAGCCGCCGCAGCGGCCTTGGCCTTGGCATTGGCTTCAGCAACCTTCGCACTGACGACTGGATGGGCGCTGGCGTGTGAGTAAGCTGGGCAATCGGGATAGACCGAAGAGGTAAAGAGAATCGAGCGGCCATCGGGCGACCAGATGGCATCACCGGCCTCGGTGGAGATGGCGGTCAACCGGATCAGATTGGTGGTTGCGGCGGTGTTCGGGTCAAAGTCGGCCAGCCAAATCTGCTGCGCGCCCGAGCGGCTGCTGAGAAAGAGAATCTTCTTGCCGTCCGGAGAAAACTGAACGCCATTGTCACCGGGCAGCGTGCCGGCGATGGGATAGGATTCTCCACCCGCCACTGGCTGAACGTACAGTATGGAAGTCTTCGTATTCTGTCCAAGATCGACAGTGACGGCGGAATAGGCCAGCCATTTTCCGTCAGGCGAGACGGAGGTGTTGCCCAGCCGCTTCATCTGCTGCAAGTCCTCGAAGGTCATGGGACGCCGGGACTGAGCGGGCAGAGCGATGCAAAACACGCCGCTGAAAAAAGCCAAGATAAGTGGGAGGAAGGGAACGATCAAGTTTTTACGCATTGCATATTCCTTTTCGCGCCATAAGGATGGCTGGAGCCAGCTTTCAGGAAAAGTGTACACCTTCGATGCATTGATTTGTTAGTGGGTTAGCGGAGAAGACGGTATTTTCTCCTCCGCGCCACCTGATAAGCTGTCCGCATGGGTAAACAAGAGTGGGGTCAGGCCAGAATCGCGCGCGTGCGGGAACGGCTGCTCGACTGGTACGAGCGCAACCGTCGCGACCTGCCCTGGCGCCGCAGCCGGAACCCATACGCCATCTGGGTTTCGGAGATCATGCTGCAGCAGACCCGCGTAGCAGTCGTCGTGGAGCGGTATCAGGCTTTCATGGCGCGCTTTCCCACTCTGCTTTCGCTGGCGCTGGCCACCGAAGAGGAGGTGCTGGCGCTGTGGAGCGGCTTGGGCTACTATCGCCGCGCGCGAATGCTGCACAAGGCGGCGCAGTCTGTGGCCGACCGCTTCCAGGGCAATCTTCCGCAAACGGCCGCCGAGTTGCGCCTGCTGCCGGGGATCGGCGCTTACACTGCCGCAGCCGTGGCCAGTATCGCTCATGGCGAGCCGGTGGCGGTGGTGGACGGCAACGTCGAGCGGGTTCTGTGCCGGATCGAAGGCTGGAAGGCAGGTAGCCGCGGGGGCGGCGGCAATGCAGTCAGGCGAAAGATCGAGGAACTGGCCACCCGGCTGGTGGACCCCGCACGGCCCGGAGATTTCAATCAGGCGATGATGGAGCTGGGCGCAACGCTCTGCCTGCCCCGCGCACCGCAGTGCCTGGTCTGTCCGCTGGCATCGGTGTGCAAGACGCAGGGTGAGCATGAGACGGCGCCGCGCCCTCCGATGCAGAGCCGCGAGGTCGCCTATGCGCTCTCGGTGCGCGGCGGGCATATGTATCATGAAGTGCTGCTGGAGCAGCGCCCCGCCTCGTTGACGGTGATGCCGGGAATGTGGGAGTTGCCCGCGCTCGCCAGCGCAGAGGTTCCCGATGCAGCATTGCTCTTGACCGTGCGCCACTCCATCATGCAGGTCAGTTATTATGTGCGCATCCGCACGGTCCTTGAGGAGGATGTGGAGGCGCTGACCACCCTCGGCGGCGAGCGGCGCTGGGTTCTGCTGCGGCAGGCGGACGAGATGGCGCTGACCGGCCTGACCCGCAAGGTGCTCAACCGTGCCCACCTTTTGGAGGCCGCGCCATTGGACTCAGTCCCGGAGCAAGAAGACGAAGACGACTCCCAATGAACAAGTGCTGGAGCTTATTGTAAAAATCCAATGAGCCTGTGAAGTCATGCCCTCTTAAAAGATGACTGTTGCTTCCGCATGCTAAGTGAGCGATTGCAGGCTGGCTGCGGCCTGACGAAGGCGGGCGAGGCAAGTTTCGCGGCCGAGGACAACCAGGGTTTCAAAGAGCGGGGGGGCGTTTTTGCGTCCGCAGACGGCGACGCGGATGGGCTGGAACATTGGCCCGGCTTTCAGGCCGAGCGTGGCGGCTGCGGCGCGCAGTGCCTGGTCGAGCGAGTCGTGATCAAAGGGTGTTGTGGCCAATACCTCCTGAGCGAGTTGGAGGACGCGAAGAGCCATGGCCGCATCGCCGCCCTTGGGGGGGATCAACTCGGCTGGGTCGTATGGGGCGAGTTCTTTCTGGAAGAAAAAGTCGGCGGCGGCGGGAGCTTCGCCGAGGAGCTTGATGCGCTCGCGGATGAGCGGAGCGACGGCCAAGAGCTTTTTAAACAAGCCTTTTTCGGGACTGGGTTCAAAGCCGGCCTTCTCGAAGAAGGGTGCGAGCCGGCGGCTGAGATCCTCGACGCTGAGGCCGCGGATGTGCTCGGCATTGAGCCACAGGGCCTTGGGATCGAATGGGTCTTCATCCGTGAAGTTGATCACGGTGTTGGAGAGGTTGACGTTTTCCAATGTGAAGGCCGCGCGGATCTCATCGAGGGACATGAAATCACGGTCGTCTTTGGGCGACCAGCCCAGTAGACAGAGAAAGTTGATGAAAGCCTCCGACAGGAAGCCTGCGTCGCGATAGGTGGTAACGCTGACGACGGGGCCATGTATGCGCTTGGAGAGCTTGGCGCCGTCGGGAGCGACGAGCAGGGGCAGATGCGCGAACTGAGGCGGCGGCGCGCCTAGGCCCTCGAAGATCAGCAGATGTTTGAAGGTGTTGGTGAGGTGATCCTGGCCGCGGATGATGTGTGTGATGCCGAGGGCGGCGTCGTCAGCGCAGGATGCGAGGTGGTAGGTTGGCAAACTATCAAACCAATTCACGGATGAACGCAATAACGCGAAGTCTTCGACCTCGTCGGCGAGCTTGGACTGCGGGCCGTAGACGGCGTCGGTAAAGCTGAGGGTGCGGTTTTGGCCGCGTGGGACGCGATAGCGGAGGGCGAACGATTCTCCTGAATTGGCGCGGCGGTCAGATTCTTCGCGGCTGAGTTCGCGCATGCCTGGATTGAAGAGCCATCCGCGGTTCGCAGGGATGGCATCTTTGCCTGAAACGTGGGCGGGAGTGAAGTCGCGATAGGCCAAGCCTTGCTCGAAGAGCTTCTGCGCGGCCTCTTGGTGGAGGTAGATCCGCTCGGATTGCTTGTACTCTTCGTCCCAGTCGAGGCCCAGCCAACTCAGGCCTTCAAATATCGATTGTTCGCTGGCGTCAGTGTTGCGCTCGATATCGGTGTCGTCCAGGCGCAGGACCATCGTGCCGCCGTTGTGGCGGGCGTAGAGCCAGTTGAAGATGAAGGTGCGGGCGCTGCCGACATGCAGAAAGCCGGTGGGCGAGGGGGCGAAACGGACGCGGGGAGCGAAGTCGGAATCAGTCATGGCTAGCTTGTCTTTGCATCTTTGATCCTAACATTTCCGGCGGTTGGATCATTTTTGTCGAAGACAAGCTTTTTCAGTTTATAAGCAGCGCGATTCGACCACAGATGGGCAGTCGAATCGCTTTGGATCAAAACAGATCGCCAATCGGCGGAAAGGTCAACAACACACTGAGACCGAGCAGCGCGAGCGCGATGATGTTGATGCGCGCCAGTGAAAGATTTCGCTTGCGCCAGCGTCCATTGAGAATCGCCCATGCAGCGAGCCAAACCAAAATGGCGACGGTAGTTTCGCCAGAGAGCGCTCCGGTGGGCTTGTAAAAGACGAACAGGTTCTTCACGAATGCGGATTTGTCCGCCGTGATCGCGAAGGATGCAACTGCGAACGAGCCGATGCCGGCCGACAAGATAGCGGCCGCGCCGGAGCCGTTGGGAAGGCTGGCGGAGTTTTCCGGGACAGTGCTGGTTTGCTCGCTCATGGCTATTCTCCTTGGACCAATTGAATGTTTTGTCCGCCATCAACGGGCGCATTCTTGTCCAGCATTGCACCGAAGAACCCAGCGATGCCGGCTGCGAAGAGCGAAATCGCAGTGAATCCCAGCAGCGCGGAGCGAAGCTGCGGATGAAGTTTGAGATCGCGTGCGTAGCGGATCGCGACCACTGCGACCGCAGTGATGGCGATGTGCATGAGCCATGCGACGTGTTCTTTCCACTCCGTGCCGATCAGGTGCCATTGTTTGGTGGCTGGATGCGAGAGCAGGAGCGCGCGCGGAAAGGCAGTGAGATTGGCAGTTCCAACTGGAGACGTGGCGCGATACTGGGGACGACGTCTTGGTGGTCGACAACTTCTCGAATGTTGGAATTGGACCGTATAGCTGCATTCTTTGGTCGCAGGATTAAGATTTCTTTTCCACTCATCGCTTTGTGGTGAATAGGGCAGTCGCGGGCCAAAGCGGCGAATCATCAGCGTATCCTCAGGTTTGCTTATTCGTTTCTATCTTTATACGATGTACCTATGGCAGCCAAAACGTCCCCAGCCAATTCGAACTCTCTCGTAGAGTGCTTGGCCGAGTTTCGCTTTGAGTTGAGAAAGTTTCTGCATTTCAGCGAAGAGGCCGCGACGGCAGCCGGCCTGCAACCGCAGCAGCATCAGCTCTTGCTGCAGGTTGCCGGTGCGCGAGAGGGCACATCCGTGACCATTGCATACGCCGCAAAGCGCCTCAAACTGCGCCATAACAGCGTGGTTGAACTGGCCGGCCGCTCTGTGCGCGAAGGACTCTTGCTGCGCGTGCAGGATGCGGACGATCTGCGCCGGGTCTTGCTGCAAATCACGCCAAAAGGCAAGAAGGTATTGAGAAAGCTCTCGCTCGATCACGCGCGGGAAATCACCGTACTGGCCCCCAAGCTGGCCTTGGATTTGAAGCGGATCAGCGCCTACACCGGCACCAATACAGTTGACCGTTAAATCGACGGCGGCACTACCTTGCGCTGGATGTCCAGCAATCTTCCCTCTTTAAATAGTCGCAAAAATTGTCGGCTACACGCACCGCGCACAGTGACGAAAGTTGCTTCCTGCTAAAATTTCCGAGTGACCTCTCAACGTACCGATCTCGCTGCCGTTCTTGGAAAGACCGCATTACTATCGAGCCTTTCGCAACCTGAACTGCAAATGCTCGCCGACCGCACTGTGCGCAAGCTATTCAGCGCAGGCGAGTTGCTATTTTCTGAAGGCGAGCCGTGCAATGGACTCCATATTATTGCGCGGGGCAAGGTTCGCCTCTTCAAGACCTCCGTGAACGGCCGGGAACAGGTGTTGTCTGTGAACGTCTCCGGCGAGTCTGTCGCCGAGATACCTGTCTTTGACGGCGGTCCTTATCCTGCTTCCGCGGTGGCCCTCGAAGAAACGGAGATTGTCTTCATCTCGCGGCGCGACTTTAACGCCTATTGTCTTGAACATCCCGAAGTTCCACTGAAGGTGCTGACAGTGGTCGGCGCCCGGCTGCGGAACCTCGTCGGTATTATCGAGGAGTTGTCGTTCACTACCATTCGCCAACGGCTGATTTCTACCTTGCTCAAACTCGCTCAAAGCGAAGGAAGAAAGACTGCGCGCGGCATTGAGTTTCAACTACAGGCGAGCCACCAGGAACTGGCCAATCAGCTTGGAACAGTGCGCGAACTGATCTCGCGCAACCTGATGCGATTGCAGGCCGAAGGGCTGCTGGATGTGGATGCGCGACAGATCGTGGTGAAGGACGTGAAGGGACTGAACGCACTTTTGGATACGGCATTGTAGCCGGCGTTGACTCCAAGTGACATAAGTTACTGCGTTCCGTTAACCCATTCGCTACTCTTGCAGGTGGAGAGTGCCCATGCCTACCGCAACACAGTCCATTCGCGAAATCGTTACCACGCAGCCATCGGCAGCCAAAGTATTTCAGCGTTTCGACATCGACCTGTACTCACAGGCCGATCAGTCTCTCCGCGGCGCCTGCGCCGAGTTACAACTCTCAGTCGATCAAGTCCTCGAAAAGCTCGCCGATGTGGAGGCTCAGGCACTCGGCGGTCCGGCTGTAGATCCTGCATCCCTGCCCATCGGCCGGCTGATTCAACATATCGTTCGTGTCCATCACCACCATGTGCGCCAAGAATTGCCAAGACTGGCCGAGATGGCCCGGAAGCTTGCGGCCAAGCGAAGCGATCGTGCACCTGAACTGAAGAATATCGAAGAGTTGCTTGAAGAACTTCGTGACGAGATCTTCGCGCACATCCAGAAAGAAGAGAAGGTTCTGTTTCCGTTCATCGCTCAGATGGATCAGGACTCAACCGTCGCCTATCCGCCTGGCCATCCCTGCTTCAGTTCGGTTGTTCATCCAGTCTCAAGGATGATGCAACAGCACGAGTCCGCCAATCACGTTGTAGCGGAACTCCGCCGCCTTACCATTGGTTTTCACCCGCCGGAATGGGCCTGCGCCACACACATTGCGCTTTATGCTGGACTCAGTGAATTTGAGGATAACCTCAAGCAGCATATTCATCTTGAAAACGATGTGCTCTTTCCACGCGCCATCGAAATGGAAGCAGAACTCAACAGCCAGATGTAGAAATAACCACTATTTAGTCAGCAGCGTTTGCTCCTTCTTCGGGATATGCCCAGGCATAAGCGGCCCCTACCCAAGATTGGCCGGGGGCTGCTTCCGGCAGATGCGGAAGCAATGCCCACAGCCCGATTAGCGCCAATCCTACAAGATTCGGAAATAATAGTGGAGCCATGGGCGGCGCGCCATTCACCAATTTGTCGAAGATGCTGTGGCCCGGTTCAACAAGGTTTGCGCGCATATGGAACCAGAACCCCAATACGCCCACAAACGCTTGTGCGCACATCACCAGCAGACAGAGATCGAGAAAGCGGCGTGTGACGGTGACTATGACTGGAATAATGAGGAATCCTGTGGCGAATGCTGACGAGATTACGGGGATCCATTCGGTTTTCGCGAAGAATCCGTTCGAAGCATGATCTGTCAGTGAGAGCACAAAGTTCCCGAAGAAGCCACCCAGCGCAAGCAATGTCACCCATCGCGCCCATTCCACGCTCCGCACCGCGACCATGCGATTCATGAGCAGCAGAAATCCGAGTCCGGCATAAGCTAGTGGCGCAGCAAAAGGTGCCGCGTAAGTAAGGCTCTTCAATGTTTTGTCGAGAAAAAAACGGCTCTCCAGGTGGTAAAGAACTCCTCCCAGTCCGACCAGCACCGAGAGCCAACCGACCAGATAGCCCATATCCCGCCACGCCTCTTGCAGTTTCCAGATCCAACGCAATGAGATCGCACATCCAAGAACCAGCGCCGCGCCCATCGAGAAGTACAGTGGAATGTACTCCGCCGTCTTCTGAAAATGATTGACCGAGTGCGCGATGTAAATGTCCGCCGCGAGAATCGCCAGATTCGCAGTGACAAACATCTCCACCCAAAGCTGGGGATCATGCGCCCAGCGCAGGCGCGGGTCGGCGACAAGTCTCTGAATGCGAGAGTGCAATTTATTTATGTGCATGTTCTCTCCGCAATTCGTCGGCGTCGTGTTGCAACTCGACGGTCTTTGACAGCAGTTCGAAGTTGCCGTGCCACTGTACGAAATCCGCGCCACCCATGAAGGCGCCGTGCTTACTGGTGCGGCCATCGTAGTGCCAGAGGTTGAAGTAGGTGAAGTCAATAGGATGTGTGAAGGGCGGTCCGGTCAGTGTGCCGTCCTTATGCAGACCATCCATGATGTCTTTGGCTGCGAGAACCTTTTCGTTAGTGTCGGCGACGACCTGTTCAGCCTGTGTGTAGACGCGGTCGATGGCCGCCTGTGTGTGGCACTGGGTGCAGACTTGCTTCATGTTGATCTGGGCCTGGAGGTAGTTTGGGCGGTGGGTGCTGACTGCGTCGGCAAGATACCAACCGAGACGATCCGAGGGATTGTGCGTGACCTTGAGTCCATTGATGCCGCTCATGTGGCAGGTGGCGCAGGTGGGCACAAACATATCGCGCGTGGTGAGCGTGCGCGGATCGCCATCGAGCTTGAGCAAGTTGCGCTGGGCTGCGAACATGACGCCATGTTTGGACTCGTTGTAGATCTCCATTTGCGAGTGGTCGGGACCCATGTGGCACTGGCCGCAGGTGGTGGGCAGGCGCGCAAGGGCGACAGAGCTGGTGTGGCGGGAGTGGCATTCGGTGCAACTGCCGATGGTGCCGTCGTCGTTCGGTTTGCCGATGGCGTGGCACTGCTCGCATCCAGAGTTAATGGCAGGGTGGCCTTCGGGCAGAGTGAGAGGATTGGGCGGACGCTTGGTGCCTCCGGGTTGGAACTGCTCGCTGAAGGCGACTTGCTCAGTGCTCAGACCCTTTTCGCCATGTACAGCGGCCCAACTGGGAGCGGCGTGGCGGCTGCGCAGAAATTCTTGGTATACGCCTTCGTGGCAGGAGCGGCAATTGCCCGCAGTGAGATGGGCACTGATTACAAAACCGTGATGATCAACCTTTTGCTGATTCGGTCCGGGCTGGTGGCAGTCCAGGCAATTCACACCCTTTTTCGCATGAGCAGACATTTCGTATTCATGCACCACGGAATATTGGAGGCGTGCGTGGCACTCCGCGCACTTGCCCGAAGCCCGGACGAAGTCGGCAGTGGGCTGCTCGGTTTCGATCTTGGGCCGGGCGCGATTGACGAGAAATGCCGAAAGGATGAGCGCGAACGCAATAACGACAGCCAGAAACACAGAACGAAACGACATGGACTCAAATCCTCCGGGACCATCGGGCCGGCGTGTTTGGTTTGCCGATAGGCAAGCGCATGAAGCCGCGCGATCCAACTTTAGCATATTGATACAGTCTATCGATAGTCCGAATCGCGTGCGAGTCGAATCGTCGAATCACAGTTTCAGTCAAAAAACGAGTGCCCGGAAGAGATCTGTCTCTCCAGGCACTCTTCGGTTATGCGAGCATTGCGGCTAAGTCTTCCTCTGCTGTTTTGATTGCCATGAGGTTAAACTTATCGTGGAGCAGATCAAGCACCGCGGGCGAAAGGAAGGCAGGCAGTGTTGGGCCGATGCGGATATTACGAACTCCCAAATGGAGTAGCGTGAGCAGTACGGCTACGGCCTTCTGTTCATACCAGGACAAGACCAGCGAAAGCGGCAGATCGTTGACGCCGCACTCAAAGGCCTTTGCCAGTGCAAGGGCAATCTGCAAGGCCGAGTATGTATCGTTGCACTGGCCAATGTCGAGAAGGCGAGGCAAGCCGCCAATCTCGCCGAACTCCAGCTTGTTAAAGCGGAATTTTCCGCAGGCTAAAGTAAGAATCAGACAGTCGTTTGGAATCGACTCGGCCAATTCGGTATAGTAGCTCCGGCCGGAACGTGCACCGTCGCAGCCGCCAATCAAAAAGAATCGGCGAATACTGCCCTCTTTGACCGCAGCGATTATGCGGTCAGCAACACTGAGGACCGCATTGTGGCCGAATCCAACCGTAATCTCTTCATCGGATCCATCTTGGTCGTAACCCTTGGCTGCCAGTGCTGCCGCGATCACAGGAGCATAGTCCTGATCGGCAATGTGCTTTACTCCTGGCCACGCAACCATTCCAGAGGTAAAGATGCGCTGCTTATAAGTCAGCTTCGGTTCCTGAATGCAATTGGATGTCATCAGAATCGCGCCTGGGAACTCGTCAAATTCATCGGCTTGATCGGTCCATCCGCCGCCGTAATTGCCGGCAAGGTGCTCGTATGCCTTCAGCTTGGGGTAACCGTGCGCGGGCAGCATCTCGCCGTGCGTATAAACCTGAATGCCAAGACCCTTCGTCTGTTCGAGCAGGGCATACAGATCGTGCAGATCATGGCCGGAGACAAGAATGGCCTTGCCCTTGCGAGCACCGAGCCTCACCTTTGCAGGCTGTGGATGGCCGAAGGTTTCCGTGTGCGCATGATCCAGAATCTCCATGACTCGATAGTTGAGTTCGCCGACGGCCAATGCCTGGCCAAGCAGTTCATCTGCTGTAGGGGAAGGATGAGTCAGAGAGTCCAGAATCTCGTGGATCTTCGCGTAGGAAAGCGGATCGCCTGCGCCAAGTGCGAGTGCGTGCGCTGCATAAGCTGCCACACCTTTGATGCCGTAAAGCACGAGTTCTTGCAGATTCGCAATCTCTTTTCCTTCTGTCAGGAAACGTGCTGGCAGAAGAGTTTTCTGTCCATGGGCCAGAAGGCCCTCAAGCGTTGAAGCAGGAATCCATGCGGCCGGACCGCCTAGTTCGACCGGAACGATGCCAGCCATCACGCTGGTCCTCTCATACAGGGCGCGAGCTGATTCTCGAATCTCGACGGCCTGGTGAATCAACTCAACAAGACGATCAGGATCGAAGTTTACATTGGTCAGCGTGGCAAAGATCGCATGGATGGTGAAGGCATCGATCTCAGCGTCGGATGCGCCCTGTTTCCGCGCCCGATGCGCATACATCGAGATGCCCTTGATCGCGTGGATCAAAAGATCCTGAAGAGTAGCGGTTGTCTCATCTTTTCCGCAGACGCCGAGGGTTTGGCAGCCCTCTCCCTTTGAAGTCTGTTCGCATTGGTAACAAAACATCGTACGCACCTTCCGTGAATGAATTGGCTTACAGCATCAGCATAGGCAGGCGGGTGAAGAAGCACAGCGACTAAAGTCACAGGGGCATTCATGCTCGGCAGCTTGCGTCTGTTTATTGCTGTGTGTGACCAAAGTCGCTGCGTTCAATATTGGCGCTTCGCTAGTCTCTGATTCAAGGAGATCGCCATGACAACCACCGTGCAGACTGTTCGAGAAATTGCATTGGAATATCCCTCCTCGATCCGCGTCTTTGAGGCGTATGGAATCGACTACTGCTGTGGTGGGCGCAAACCCCTCGCCGAGGCATGCGCTGCTGGAAATCTTGCCGTGGATGAGGTGATTGTAGCGCTTGAGGCCGCGGCGCAGACGCCTTCCGCTATTGGCACGGATTGGTCGCAAGCTTCGCTTGAGGAACTGAGCGGGCACATCGTCCAAACGCACCATGCGTATGTCAAAAGAGAACTGCCACGCTTGGCAGTACTGGCGCAGAAAGTCGTCAATCGTCATGGAGCAACGACGGCAGAGCTTCTCCTTATTCAGGCGGCACTTGCGAAACTGGACGAGGAGTTGACTCAGCATCTGCAAAAGGAAGAGGCTGTTCTGTTTCCGTATCTAGTGCTTTTGGAGCGCGCAAGAGCCGATGGCGGCGCGAAGCCTCATGGATGTTTTGGCACAGTTGCGCATCCAATCGCGATAATGACTCAAGAACACGATGCGGCCGGAGCGCTGCTTGCTGAGATTCGCCATTTGAGTCACGGCTTTACTACGCCTGATAACGCCTGCCCAACTTATCACGCGTTCTTTGACGGATTGCGGGAATTCGAGCGTGATCTTCATCAGCATATTCACCTTGAAAACAACTTTCTGTTTCCCCGCGCGATCAATTTGGAGGCATCCTTTGCTTGATAATTTGCGTGCGGCTCAAGCCCTTCACCGTGACTTACCTGGTTCGCTCTGACTCTCGCAATACCGCGCGTCTCCGTCCTGCCAATAACTCCTGCGCGGTGATCTCTCCACAAACCAGCCCGGTCTCTCGATCCAATACCTGGATGCGCATCACTCCGGTGGTCGCCATCTCTTCGGCCACTGCCCTGCAAGTCTCATCGGAGTATGCGAGTACACCGGTAATTTCATCTGATGCGTCTGCAACACCACCACCATCGAGTGGCGTTTGCAAGTCAGTCATCACCTCCGCCACACTGACCATCTCCAGCGGATCTACGCCATATTCACGCGACAGGTGGTATCCACGGCGACTCAGCTTCTCTGTCAGAATCGACCGCGACATCACCAGAGTGGTCACAAGGTAGGAGGATGTGCACGCAAGCGTCAACGGCAGCAGCGCAGGCAGAGCATGGGTAAGTTCGATCGAGAAAAGTACTGCGGTCAGTGGCACTCCCAACGCGCCGGAGAGCATCGCCCCCATTCCCATCAACGCCCACAGCGCCTGTGTCTCGCCGGACATATGTGCCAATTGGGCGAGCGATTCTCCGATTGCCGCGCCAATCATCAACAAGGGCGCCAACACTCCTCCCGACGTTCCGGAACTCAGTGAAAACGCCCACATCAGCGATTTGGCAATCAGCAATCCAAGCAACAGCGACACCGGAGCATTACCGCGAAGCAGTTCCGCGATGTTGTCGTAACCAACGCCCAACCCGCGTGGAAAGAAGAAGCCGCCCAATCCGATGCCGATGCCGCCAATCGCCGGCCACCACATCCAATGCAATTTCAAACGGCCACAAATGCGCTCGAATCCATCTTCAAAGCCATACATCAAGCGACTCAGCCCTGCCGAAGCAATCCCGACGAGCATTCCCAGCGGAGCCGCCACAAGCATTGACCTCGTCAAGTGAAGGTCCGTGTGTAGTTCGACAGGGAAGAGCGGTCCCGCCCCCAGCCAACTGATGCGCAACACGCCTGCCATTACACTGGCCGCTGCTACCGGGATCAGTGAACGCGGCCGCCACTCGAAGAGCAGCAACTCGACTGCCAGCAGGATCGCAGCCATCGGCGTTGCGAAGGTTGCCGCCATGCCGGCCGCTGCGCCTGCCACTAACAGCGTCGTCCGCTCGGCATCCGTCAGCTTGAGCCACTGCGCCACCTGTGAGCCGAATGCTCCTCCTGTCATGATGATTGGGCCTTCGGCGCCAAACGGTCCACCCGAACCAATTGCTATAGCTGCCGAGAGCGGCTTGAGCACGGCAACTTTGGGGTCAACCCGCGCACCGCGAAGCAGGATCGCCTCAATCGCCTCTGGAATTCCATGCCCGCGGATCTTGTCGGATCCATAGTACGCAATGAATCCGACAATCACTCCACCAACTATTGGAACAAGCGGCATGATCCATGGCGAGAGGGGCGATCCGGCAGGCCCCACCAACGCCAAGCTGAGGCGATGGTAGTAGAAAATGTTGGTTGCAAACGCGATGGCCCGCAGCAGGAACACAGCCAAAGCCGCCGCACCTGCGCCGATAATGAGCGCCACTCCTGTCATCATCCAAACCCAGCGATCAACGGTGAAGTCGCGCAATGCGGATGGCCGTGACCTCATCGTGCCACCCTCCGTAATTTAAAGCGGAACTCAGCCAAAGTTCTCAGCAACAGGTCAGGTTCGTTAAGCGCAGTTGGAATCCCCATATATACATCGTGACACGATATATCATACTGCGCAAGTTTCGCGGCCCATCACTTTCGTTTACTCTTGTGACAGGTGAACCCATGCGGAGAGGAATGTCTCCGCATTCCCCCGCGTCCGTCCTGACAAAGGAGTTCTCAATGACCGCTGAATTGATCCATCGGCTACACTTTGCCTTCACCATCACCTTCCACTATCTCTTTCCCCAGCTCACCATGGGGCTCGCGTTATTGATCGTGGTGCTCAAGTCGGTGGCGCTCAAAACCGGCAGCGAGCAGTGGGATCGCGCGGCGCGCTTCTGGGGCCGCATCTTCGCCATCAACTTCGTCTTCGGCGTGGTCACCGGCATTCCCATGGAGTTCGAGTTCGGCACCAACTGGGCGCGCTTTTCGCGGCTCTCCGGCGGCGTCATCGGCCAGCCTCTGGCCATGGAAGGTGTCTTCAGCTTCTTCCTGGAATCGGCATTTCTCGGCCTGTTTCTTTACGGCGAAAAGCGAATCTCTGAACTCATGCATTGGTTTTCAGCCGTGATGGTCTTCGCCGGATCGTGGATTTCCGGCTTCTTCATCATCGTTACCGATGCCTGGATGCAGCATCCCATCGCTTATGATCGCCTGCCCAATGGGCAATTTGAGGTGCTCAGCTTCTGGCAACTGCTATTGAATCCCTGGGGCCTGCTGCAATACGCGCATAATATGACCGGCGCGGTGATTACAGGATCGTTTGTGATGGCTGCCACCGGAGCGTTCTATCTGCTTGAAGGTCGGCTTGAAAACTACGCTCGCATCTTTCTCAAGGTTGGCGTCATCGCAGGCGTTATCGCATCGATCCTCATCATCTTTCCCACCGGAGACCTGCACGGCAAGTACGTTGCGCGCAATCAACCCGCCGCCATCGCCGCAATGGAAGGCCTCTTCCATGGCGAGGCGGGCGCGGGCCTCGTGCTGATGGGGCAACCCAATGAAGAGACCGGCCAGATCGACAATCCCATCGTGGTGAATGATATGCTGAGCTTCCTCATCTACGGAACCACCAAAGCCGAAGTGAAGGGACTCGACCAGATTCCCCACGACCAGTGGCCCACCGCGTTGCCGCTGCTCTACTACGCCTACCACATCATGGCAGGCCTGGGAACCTGGTTTGCGCTGCTGATGATCGTCTCTGCGATATTGCTCTGGCGCAAACGGCTTTATACGGCGCGATGGGCATTGTGGGCGCTGTTGCTCAGTTTTCCCTTGCCTTACATCGCCAACACCGCCGGCTGGATGACCGCTGAACTTGGCCGCCAGCCCTGGCTTATCTACGGTTTGATGCGCACTAGCGAAGGCTACTCGAACACTGTTTCGGCAAGCAACGGCCTGTTTACGCTGCTGGGCTTCATGGGGCTTTACCTGTTGATGGGCATCCTGTTCACTGTGCTGATCTATCGCGAAATCAGCAACGGTCCCGAAGCGGTTCATGCCGATTGACGATCACCGGTCTCTATGGAAGGCCTGAAGAATAGGAGTTTTATCATGATGGGTTTTATTTGGTTCTGGCTGGTTGCTGTGATGATCGTGGGTTACGTCGTGCTCGACGGCTTCGATCTAGGCGTGGGTGTGCTTCATCTGTTTTTGGTCCGCAACGAAGCGGAGCGCCGCACCACACTTGCGAGCATTGGACCGGTTTGGGATGGCAACGAAGTCTGGCTGCTGGCCGGTGGCGGCACGCTCTACTTCGCTTTTCCGCTTCTCTACGCCTCAGCCTTCAGCGGCTTTTATCTGCCGCTGATGATCGTGCTTTGGCTGCTCATTCTGCGCGGCATCAGCATCGAGTTGCGCAACCATGTCGACGTGGGCGTCTGGCGCGCTTTGCTCGACGGCCTCTTCGGTCTGTCCAGCGGGCTGCTCACCATCTTCTTCGGCGCAGCCCTTGCCAACGTGCTGCGCGGTGTTCCGCTCGAAGCCGACGGATACTTTTTTCTGCCTCTCTGGACTAATTGGCACCCCGGCCCGCAGCCCGGCATTCTCGACTGGTACACGGTCATCGGCGGCCTGGTGGCCCTCGTCGCACTCACTTTGCATGGCGCTCTTTGGCTCACCATCAAGACCTCGGGCGACCTAGCCCAGCGCGCCCGCAGCATCGTCACCCCGCTTTGGCTTGCGCTGATCGCACTCACAGCGATCAGCCTCCTGGCCACCATCGCCGTGCGCCCGACGAGTCTGAACAATTACTTCAATTACCCGGCAACCTTCATCGTTCCTGTGGGAGTTGTCGCATCGCTCGCCGCTCTGTGGTTCTTCAACCGCAAGGCTCAGCCGGTCAAAGCGTTTCTCTCTTCGTGCCTTTACCTTTTCTTCATGCTCGCAGGAGCCTGTTGGGGCCTCTATCCCACACTGCTTCCGGCCACCACCGGTACGGCCAACGACATCACTCTCAGCCGCGCCATCTCCGGCCCGCACACGCTCGCCGTCGGCTTGGTCTGGTGGAGCTTCGGGATGCTGCTGGCCATCGGCTACGTGGTCTTCGTATACGGCAAGTTCCGCGGGAAAGTTGATCCGAACTCAGACGGGCACTGAAGGTTTGGATGAACGCATTTAAACGGCAGAGCGTAACCTTAATATCGGTAACAACAATAAAAAATCTCGTGCTGTAGCCGCCCGATACAAACCTATAAGCCGTTACTACATTTGTAGATACGAGAGAACGGAGGGAGCAGGGGCTTCTAGGCTCCTGAAAATGGGCGAAATTGAAGGGCCTTTAGGCCCGGGCTTTTGTTTCAATCCCATAACTTTCTCCAAATACAACTATAATCCTAACAACCTGTGGTAATCTCCTGCTTTGACAGGGCACGACTTCAGCCGTGCCGCAAATAACTGAAAATTAATTTGGGCTTTAGCCGCTGAGGGATGGTTTCGAGGATTTTGACTTGCACCTTCAGTTGTTACCGGCGGAATTGGCGGCGGATGGCGAGCAGAAAGAGCGCGAAGAGGGAGGAGGTCAGAATCGTTTCAGCCGCGCGCAGAAATCGTCCCGTGCGATGCGCCGGAACATACTCCGGGTTGCGCTGCAATGTGGCGATATCGAGTGTCGTATTGAGGCTATCGACCAGCAATTTTGCCTCGTTCCATCGATTGTTTGCCCAGGTGTCCTGCTGATTCCAGACGTTCGCGTAAGTCACAATGCATCCGGGTTTGGTGAGTTTTTCCAGGCCTGTGCAAGGATAAGTGAGCATCGCCATCAGAAGGATTCCAAGCAGCCATGCTCCGGGCTTGGCGTAGCTGTTGCCATAGTCGCTGGCCAGCCGGTAAAGGCTGAGCAGATTCAGCCAGCGGGGAATGCGGCGGCGCAAGCTCAGAAATCGACCGCCTGACGGAGGCTCCAGCCGCCTCATCTCCATCTCGCCATAGTGAAAGTCATTGGCCTTGCGATAATCCAGGCGGCTGTCGTAGTTCTTCTGCAACTGGTGATAGATCTGCTCTACCGCGCCATGGTCGATCGGTCCATATATCACCTTCCGTATTTCAGAATGCCCTTGATCGAGGAGGATTTCCTCCTCAAAGACTGAGAGTCCACGATGGCCCTTCCGTCTTGCCCACTTCACTGAGGATGTGAACCAGACCCCACTCACATCGGAGTTGAGAAAGAAAGCGCGGCTAAGATCGACGGCATCGAAGACGATTTCACCAGGCTTGGCGAATTTAGCCAGGGAAAAGACGGCGCATGGAAACCCTGGTTCCGTAGGCACGAACTCGGTATGCCGGAATTCCACTTGATCGAGAAACCGGCATTCACGCCAATCGGCCTTTCCAAAGAATATTGTCCGCTTAAAATCTGCGTTCTGCATATAGGTCGCTTCGCGGAAGTCTGCGTCCCGTTTGAAATATGCTCTGCCGAATTCTGCGTTCCGCTTGAAGATCGCACCGATGAAATTTGCGTCCTGCTTGAAGGACACTCCGCTAAAGGATACATCCTTCGTGAAGGTCGCTCCTCTAAACATTGCTTTCTGCATGAAAGTCGATCCGATAAAGTTTATATCTTGTGTGAAGATCGTGAAACTGAAGAATGCATCCTGCTTGAAGGTCGCTCGGTAGAAGTTTGCTTTCTGCGTAAAGGTCGCTTTGCTGAAATCTGCAGCCCTCGTGAAAGTCGCTCCGCTAAAGTCTGCGTCCTGCATGAATGTCGCTTCATCAAATTGGCAGATCGCTTTGAATTCTTCTCCAATTATGTCGATATTGGGAAAGAAGAATCCTCTAAAATCCGCTATTATCTCATCTGCATTTTTCAGAATATTCCTAAACTCCAACCAGAAAGCATCGAAGAGCGGGCCGGATAGCTTCGCCGGATCTTTGGAGTGCATCAGGCATACGGGCTGCTCATCCACCCCGGCGGGCGCGGCGTGAAGCTTGCGACCGCATCTTGGGCCAGATGACAATCCCATCTTGACCGGGCAGCCCGCCTCGCTTTCGGTCTCCGCAGCGGCAGGCGCATCCGGCTCCAGTTGGGCCGATTCTTTGGCTTCTTCAGCGGGTTCGGCCTCCGGTTGCGAGACGGGAGTCTCCTCGCGCGCAGCTTCGGCTTCCGGTTCCGCTGGCTCTTCCGGTGCGATTTCTTCCTCGTCTTCCATTGCACGCTAGTCTATCAAGCGCGATCTGGCAGTGGGCGGATTATTTTTTGGGAGAGATGCCACAGGGGCTGAAGCCCTTCTGCTTGTACTGGTTTATGTACGGGCTGAAGCCCGTACCCTTCAAAGACATTGCCTCTCAGGCGAATCAGCGGCAAAGTCAGTTTTTTCAAGTACGTCATTATAAGAATTTAATTGCACAATGCGGGATTTGACACCCGTGATGTGCTTTGCATCACAGCGGCTTAGACCCCTATCGAAGAGACTCGGAATAGCGGTCTCAATTCCGCCGGCCGCGCAATGAGGGAGCTGTAATGAGTGAAAAAAACATGGTTATCCTGGATGGGAACGAGGCCGCGGCCTCTGTAGCCTATCGTCTCACCGAAGTTGTCGCCATCTACCCCATCACCCCCTCGTCGCCGATGGCCGAGTGGGCCGATCAGTGGCGCTCCGAGGGCAAGAAAAATATTTGGGGCGCATTGCCCATCGTGGAAGAACTTCAGAGCGAAGGCGGCGCGGCTGGCGCGTTGCATGGCGCGTTGCAGGCAGGGGCCTTCGGCACCACCTTCACGGCCTCGCAGGGCCTGCTGCTGATGATTCCCAATATGTTCAAGATTGCCGGTGAACTGACCCCGGCGACGATGCACGTGACGGCCCGCACCCTGGCCACCCATGCGCTTTCCATCTTTGGCGACCACAGTGACGTGATGGCCTGCGCCATGACCGGATGGGCGATGCTGGCCTCGAACTCGGTGCAGGAAGTGGCCGACATGGCTTTGGTGGCGCAGATTGCCACGCTCGAGTCGCGCATCCCCTTCATCCACTTCTTTGATGGCTTCCGCACCTCGCACGAAGTGGGCAAGATTATTCCCATCAGCGACGAGACGATCCGCGCGTTGATTGACGACAAGCACATCATCGAGTTCCGCCAGCGGGCGCTCAGCCCCGACCGCCCGATCATTCGCGGCACGGCGCAGAATCCGGACGTCTTCTTCCAGGCGCGCGAGGCTTGCACGCCCTTCCACAAAGCGGTTCCCGGTATTGTGCAGCAGGTGATGGACCGCTTTGCCGTTGAGACCGGCCGCTCCTACCATCTCTTCGACTACTACGGCGCGCCGGATGCAGAGCGCGTGATTGTGCTGATGGGTTCGGGCGCGGAAGCCGCCGAAGAGGCCGTGGACCTGCTGGTCAAGCAGGGCGAAAAGATCGGCATGGTCAAGGTTCGCCTCTATCGGCCCTTTGACTCAAGCGCCTTCCTGAAGGCTCTGCCGGCGACAGTCAAGTCAATTGCCGTTCTGGACCGCTGCAAGGAGCCGGGCGCGACCGGCGAGCCGCTGTACATGGACATCGTGACGGTGCTGGCCGAGAACGAACCCACACTGCCCTTTGCCAAGCCGACGGTGGTTGGCGGACGCTATGGCCTCTCTTCCAAGGAATTCACCCCGGCGATGGTCAAGGGCATCTTTGACGAGCTGTCGAAGCCCGCACCGAAGAACCACTTCACCATTGGCATTGACGACGACGTCTCGCACTCCAGTCTGACATATGATCCCAATTTCTCCACCGAAGATCCACAGACGGTCCGCGCGCTCTTCTACGGCCTGGGTTCGGACGGCACTGTGGGCGCCAACAAAAACTCGATCAAGATCATCGGCGATCAGACGCCGAACTTTGCGCAGGGCTACTTTGTCTATGACTCGAAGAAGTCCGGCTCGATGACCACCTCGCACCTGCGCTTCGGGCCGAACCCGATCCGCTCGTCTTACCTCATCACCCGCGCCAGCTTTGTGGCCTGCCATAACTTCAGCTTCCTGGAGAAGATGGATGTGGTGGAAGCGGCGATGCCCGGAGCGGTCTTCCTGCTGAACTCGCCTTATCCTGCCTCCGAGGTCTGGCAACATCTGCCCAAGACGACGCAGTTGGAGCTGATCCGCAAAAAGATTGAATTCTACGTGATTGACGGCAATGAAGTGGCGCGCAAGACCGGCATGGGCACGCGCATCAACACCATCATGCAGGCCTGCTTCTTTGCCATCAGCGGCGTGCTGCCGCGCGAGGACGCGATCAAGCAGATCAAGAAGGCCATCTACAAGACCTACGGCAAGCGCGGCGAAGCGGTGGTGCAGAAGAACTACGACGCAGTGGACGCGGCTCTGGCGCATCTGGAAAAGGTTGCGATTCCCACTGCGGCCGACTCCGGCTTTGATCTGATTCCGTCGATTGACAGCAAGGCGCCGGAGTTTGTGCGCAACGTGCTGGGCCAGATTGCCGGCGGTCACGGCGATCTGCTTCCGGTGAGCGCGATTCCTGCTGGCGGAGCCTTCCCCACGGGCACGGCGCAGTATGAAAAGCGCAACATTGCGCAGTTCATTCCGGTCTGGGACAAGGATCTCTGCATTCAGTGCGGCAAGTGCGCCATGGTCTGCCCGCACGCCGTGATCCGCGCCAAGGTTTACAGCGAGGCGGATGCGGCGAATGCGCCAGAGAGCTTCAAGTGGGCCAAGCCTAAGTGGAAGGGGATGGAAGATCAGCGCTACACGCTGCAGATTGCTCCGGAAGATTGCACCGGCTGCGGAGTCTGCGTCGAGGTTTGCCCGGTCAAGAACAAGAGCGACGCCAGCAAAAAGGCCATCAACATGGCCTCGCAGCCGGAGATTCGCTTTGCCGAGCGCGATAACTGGAATTTCTTCCTTTCGCTGCCGGAAGTGGACCGCTCCAAGCTCTCGCACGCGCAGGTCAAGGATCTGCAACTCCTGCAACCACTCTTTGAGTTCTCCGGCGCCTGCGCGGGCTGCGGCGAGACGGCCTACGTCAAGCTGCTCACCCAGCTCTTCGGCGACCGGCTCTATGTGGCCAACGCCACCGGCTGCTCGTCGATCTATGGCGGCAATCTGCCCACCACCCCCTATGCCAGCAACGCGGCGGGACGCGGACCAACCTGGGCCAACTCGCTCTTCGAAGACAACGCCGAGTTCGGCTTCGGCATGAGAATCGCCCTCGATCAGCAGAAGGATTTCGCAGAGCTACTGGTCACCCGGCTCGCTCCAGCCATTGGCGACGAGCTGGTCACCGCTCTGCTCACGGCCGAGCAGAAGACGGAGACCCAGATCAACGAGCAGCGCGAGCGCGTTCTTGCGCTGAAAGCCAAGCTCGCCGGCAACGGCTCCTCCGACGCGCGCAACCTGCTGGCCATCATCGACTCGCTGGTCCGCAAGAGCGTGTGGATTCTGGGCGGCGACGGATGGGCTTACGACATCGGTTTCGGCGGACTCGATCACGTCCTCGGCTCCGGCAAGAACATCAACGTGCTGGTGCTGGACACCGAGGTCTACTCGAATACCGGCGGACAGATGTCCAAAGCAACCCCGCGCGGCGCAGTGGCCAAATTCGCCGCCAGCGGAAAATCGAACAGCAAGAAGGATCTGGCCATGGAAGCCGTCAGCTACGGTTCGGTCTATGTGGCGCGGGTCGCCTTGGGCGGCAACGACAGTCATGTGGCCAAGGCCTTCCAAGAGGCCGAGGCGCACGACGGCCCGTCGATCATCATTGCTTACGCCAGTTGCATTGCCCACGGCTACGATCTGGTGCATGGGCTGGAGCAGCAGAAACTCGCCGTTCAGTCCGGCTACTGGCCGCTGATGCGCTACAATCCAGAGTTGCGCGAATCGGGCAAGAATCCCTTCCAGCTCGACTCCAAGGCTCCGGCGATCCGGCTCAAGGAGTACACCTACCGCGAGGCGCGATACACTATGCTTGCGCGCAGCAATCCAGAGCTGGCCGCCAAGCTGCTTCTGGAAGCGCAGGACGACGTGGAGCGCCAGTGGCGTGTCTACTCGGCGCGGGCCGCAATGCCTGGCCGTGGCGAGACGCCCAATATCGCCCCGCCAGAGAAGCCTGAAGATAAGAATGAAAAGGTGGCGGCTGTGGCTGCCGGAGGTGCTGAATGATCGATTTTTCTACGCAATATCTTGGTTTGAAGCTGAGCGGACCGATCGTGGTCTCCGGCACGCCGCTCTCCGAGAGCATCGACAACGTCAAGCGCATGGAAGATGCCGGGGCTGCGGCCATTGTGCTCGTCTCGCTCTTTGAGGAGCAGTTGGCCCTGGAGTCGAAGGCGCTGGACGACGACCTCTCGCGCGGCACAGACTCCTACGCCGAGTCGCTCGGCTACCTGCCCGACCTGAACGACTACCGCATGACGCAGGAGGTCTATCTCAACCACCTGCGCAAGTGCAAGGAAGCGGCCGGGATTCCCATCCTGGCCAGCCTCAATGGAGCCACCACCGGCGGCTGGGTGCGCTTTGCCCAGGACGTGGAGCAGGCCGGCGCCGACGCTATCGAGCTGAACACCTATGCCCTGGCCACCGACAAGAGCCAGACGGCCGCGTTTATTGAAGGGCAGATTCTGGAACTGGTCTCCGCCGTCACTTCGGCGGTCAAGATTCCGGTTTCGGTCAAGCTCTCGCGCTCCTTCACTAGCATTCCGAATCTGGTTGCCCAGTTGGAGGATGCCGGAGCCAAAGGCGTGGTGCTCTTCAACCGCTTCTATCAGCCGGACTTCGACATCGAGACCCTGGAAGTCCGGCCCACGCTGCACTTCTCTACCCCTTCGGAACTGCTGCCCCGCCTGCACTGGGCGGCGATCCTCTACGGCAACATGAAGGCCGACCTGGCCATCACCGGCGGCGTTCACTCGGCCGAGGATGTGCTGAAGGGCATCATGGCCGGAGCGGGCGTCACGATGATGGCCTCGGCCTTGCACATCCACGGCATCGAACACATCAAGAGAGTGCTGGACGACGTGCAGTACTGGCTGGAGAAGCGCGAGTACACTTCGCTCTGGGAGACGCGCGGCTGCCTCAGCCGCCGCTCGGTTCCAGACACGTCGCCGTTTGATCGCGGCAACTACATCAAGACCCTCAGCTCCTACAGCCTCCGCCAGACAACCGGCGCGTTCTAAAGTATGTCGGTCCAAAAAGAACTCCCAGGTCACATAATTGTGATCTGGGAATTCTTTTTTCAGATCAATTCGTTGCTTTATAATATGAAGTATGAGTCCCGTGATAAGAATCCTCAACATTTCGATTCTGTTGCTCATCTTTTGCGGAGAAGTATTCGCATTGGATGGATTTGAAGCAATCAAATGCAGCTCTAATATTCCTATAGAACTTATTGGCAAACGTATATCAAATGAGCGTGTTGTTGTGATTGAACGACGGCATAAAGATATAGGCCTTAAAGATTTGGGAGGAGACGAAATATCGGATCGATTATTTTTATCTTCCTGGCTCATCTGTGGTAATGAATATCTATTGCTTGAAGATACTCATAATCATAGCTCTATTATTCGTGATGTCTTGGCTTTCCCTCCTCATTCTAAAATCTATCCGGAATTCTCAGGAATTTGCCAGATCAATAATCAAGAAATTCCGGAAAGTGTTGTTGGTGTTTTGGATGATGGAGCGGAACATAAAGCATATTCTGTTAAAGACAAAATATTTCTTGATGTAAAATTTGCGTGGAAAATAGATGAAATTAATGTAAAGTTTGTGAAGATCGCCACAGTGGGTCTTCGTTGTCCGAAAGAAGATATAATTACTGCCGATGGTGGCCATTGAAAGAACGATGTTCCAGAGATTAGGTTAATAACCGTCACTTCGATCAGCTTGCACGCTCCAGGCAGCGCGGCGGTCACGGCGTTGCTGAAGACTTCACCCAACTCGGTTGACCCTGCGCCAACGACGGGCACTTACTAGAACTGCAACAACTCATGAAAACGTTAACGGCGGCTGCGCAAAATGCAGCCGCCGTTAACGTTGAATCAAATATTCTGTCATCCTGAGCGACCGAAGTGCAGCGAAGGGAGTCGAAGGACCTGCGGCTGCTTTTCGGTCTCAACTACCTTATTCGGAGATGCTAGAAATCACACAATGCCAGACAGTTCCATCCGGAAGAAGAACTTCATATTCCTGATGAATGGCTGTGCTATCCGCATTATGGGTATCTTTCGATAGTCGAGCATAATAGTCGCCTGGGATAATAAGGGAGTATTGAGCGTGAACAAGTAAGATGCCGGCTAACTCAACCTTCTTACCATCTAGAGTCGCATTAGCATAAGTCACATCATCTTTGCCCGGATCAAGCAACATATGCGATGCGGAAATATGCACTTTGATGGGGTAGTTGGAGCTATTCTTATCCGCACCTTGCACAGTGGCAGAAAAGAGCAGTAGGAACAAAACAGCAACAAACTTTTTCATCAGCCATTTCCTCAGGGGCAGAAGCCCATATCGATAGTACAGCATTCCGGTAAAAATGCTTTAGAATCTGATGGGAAGTGAATTCCACGACGCAACAGAATACGGAGCAAGAATGATGCGCAAGAAAGCCCTCTTCGCAGGTATTGCATTGATTGTGCTGGGTATTTCCAGCTTTTCCGCCGCCCAGGCACCGCTGAAGTACGAGCCGACACTGGCCTCGCTTGACCGTCATCCGCTGCCGGAGTGGTATGCCAACGCCAAGCTGGGCATCTTCATTCACTGGGGGCTTTATTCTGTGCCAGGGTGGGCGCCGCTCAAGCATCCCGATCACGATTTTGCCAACACGGATTACATCAAGAACAATCCCTATGCCGAGTGGTATTTGAACGTCCTGCGCATTGACGGTTCGCCCACCCAGGCTTACCATCGCGAGCACTACGGCGCGGATTTCGACTACTACAGCTTTGCGCCCATCTTCAATCGCGAGACCAAAAAGTGGAAGCCGGACGAGATGGCCGCAATCTTCCGTGAGGCCGGCGCGCGCTACGTGGTGCTGACCAGCAAGCACCATGAGGGCTTTACGCTCTGGCCCAGCGCCACGCCCAACCCCACGCTTCCCAAAGACCGCCAGCACGCGGAGCGGGACATCGTCGGCGAACTGAGCGCGGCTGTGCGCAGGCAGGGGCTGCGCATGGGACTCTACTACTCCGGCGGCTACGACTGGACCTTTGTGCCGGGGCCGATCACCAAGAAAGCCGACTACCAGACGGTGAAGCCGCAGAGCGAGGCCTACGGTCAATACGCCAACGCGCAGATACACGAGTTGATTGCGCACTACCACCCCTCGGTGCTGTGGAATGACATCGACTGGCCCAAGACGGGTAACGCGCTGGAGGTCGAGGCCGACTATTACAATGCGGTGCCGGATGGCGTCATCGACGATCGCTTCGGAATCGCTCACTCCGACTTCAAATCGCCCGAATACAAAAAGCTGGACCAGATCAGCCAGAAGAAGTGGGAGGAATGCCGCGGCCTGGGCCGCTCTTTTGGTTACAACCGCGCTGAGGGCGAGGCGGAGACGATTGCGCCGGAAGAGCTGATCGCGCTGCTCGTGGACATTGTCAGCAAGAACGGCAACCTGCTGCTGGATGTCGGCCCGGAGGCTGACGGAACCATCCCGCCGGTGCAGATGGAGCGGCTGCGGGCGCTGGGAGCGTGGCTCAAGCAGAACGGCGAGGCGATCTACGACACCGAGCCGTGGACCCGTGCCGTGGGCAGAAGCACGGAGGGCGACGACCTGCGCTTCACTCGCAAAGGCCAGGATCTTTATGTGACGGTTCTGGGAAAGCCAAAGGCGCAAACCATCACGGTCGACGAATTGCCGGTAAAGCAGGGTGTTGCAATTACCCAACTCGGCGGCAGCGATGAGCTGGGAGCACAAGTTCAAGTAGAGAATATGCGCATTGTCTTGCGCTCTCCGCTGAAAGGTGACTATGCCTATTCATTCAAGCTCGCCGGCTATCTGCGCTGAAAAGATCAACGGATCATCTCAAGAATAGTCTCTTCGATCCTTCGGCAGGCTTCGGGCAGCGCGGCGGCGACGGCGGCGCTGAAGGTTTCACCCAGTTCGGTTGATCCAGCGCCAAGGGTCAACAGTCGCGCAGTGCTGGGCAGAGAATTGAAGAGATCATCGGCAAGCGCAAGTAACTCCGCCGCGCCGGAGTGATGTGTGGCCAGCCCTTGTCCGGCAATGGATGGTTCGACCGGCGTCAGGTTGACAGATCCCGGCGGAGAATCGACCGAGCAATCGATGAACAGGACAGACTCAGCGCGGGCCACGTCCTCGGCCAGCTCTGGCGTCCATTGCTGGCGGGCGATCACGCGCACATCCGCATTCCCAGCGAAGCGCCGCTCGGCCCACGCGGCAAGCCAAAGCCCAACGCCGTCATCCGAGCGCAGCGTGTTGCCGCAGGCGAGAATCAGGCATCGGGCTTGGGTGGGAATCATGAAATCACTACTCGCCGCACTCGAAATCGATCTTCTTGCGAATTGCTGGATGGCCATCAAGCTGTGCCGTAATCGTCACAGGAAGACAACCGGAGTCGTAAAGCCACACTGCTTCGAAATGTTTTCCATTCTGTTCAAAAAACAGCGGTCCCGTATGTCGCGTGATTAGCGGCTTTCCTTTCGCTTGAACAGTGATGGTCAAGCGCTCTTTATGAATTACACTTCCTCCACCGTCACCATCCACTTCCACCTCGATGAGAGTTGCTTCTGCCGGACCGCCTGACTGCCCCTCGCCAATGATGGTATTCCACAGAGAAAGATCAGGCTTATCGAGGATGTTCTCAGAGAAGGTTCCAGAGTTGCTGTAATAGAGTTTGGCCGTTACAGATCGAATCGTTCGAGGGAAACCTCGGCGGCATTTGAGAATATGCCGTCACAACTGGCAAAGATAGCACACCAACCAACAGACCAAACTTCGACCACGAAATCATTTGAAAACTCCTTGAAAGCTCGATAACAAGCCCAGAAGCGTCAGGGCACGACTTCAGTCGTGCCGAAAGATACCCCTAAAAACTCAGGGCTTTAGCCCCTGCGGAAATGTAAGTGGTGATATTTACATTTCCGCAGGGGCTAAAGCCCATCTTACTCTTCTGCTGCATTGCGGCACGGCTGAAGCAGTGCCCTGACGCTTCACAACTCAACTCGCCCATGATAACTAGCACAGGCTTCATATTACCGGATCAACTGATCTACAACCTCACCGTCGGGCTTGACCAGAGAAACCACCAGCGGCATTTGGCCGAAGGCGTGGGTCGAGCAGCTCAGGCAGGGATCGTAGGTGCGGATCACGGCCTCGATGCGGTTCAACGCGCCTTCTGTGAACTTGCCGTCCTTCACGTAGGCCTTGGCCGACTGAAGCACGCCCTGGTTCATCGCCTTGTTATTGTGGCCGGTGGCGACGACCAGATTGGCCCAGGTCATCTTGCCGTTCTCGTCCACCTTGTAATTGTGCACCAGCGTTCCGCGCGGCGCTTCGATCTGTCCCGCGCCTTCCAGGCGATTGACGCCCGCCGTGGCCCGCACGTGCTTGTCCAGGATCAGCGGATCGGTGAGGATGCGCTCGATCAGTTCGATGCCGTAGAGCGCCTCGACCAGCCGCGCATGATGATAGTGGAAGCTGCTCTCAATCGGCCCCGCGCTCATCTGCTTGAAGAGCTTGAGTTCCTCGTCCGCCATGGGCGTGCCCATAGACTTGACGATATTCAGCCGCGGCAGCGGGCCAACGCGATAGCTGCCTTCAGGGTAACCGAGCGGCTTGTAGTAGACGAACTTGGTGTAGGTGTAGTTCTCCACCGCCTCGCCGAACTGCTCGGTGAAGCGATGCGCACTGATGCCGTCCTCGATGATAGTACCCGTGGGATCGATCAGCCGCAGCGCGCCGTCCGTAAATTCAATAGTCTCGTCCTCGTTGATGAGGCCGAGGTAGTTGGACGGGAAATTGGCGAAGACCTCAATCTCAGCCTTGAAGTTGCCGGCGATCTGCTTGTAGGTGGTCAGCGCCAGTTGCACGTTGCGATAAGCCTCCGGCAGCATGGCCAGAATCTCATCGCGGTGCGCGGGCGACAATGGTTCAGTCACGCCGCCTGGAACCACCCAGCCGGGATGGATGCGCTTGTTTCCCAGCAGTTCAATAATGTGCTGGCCAAAGCGGCGCAAGCCGATGCCGGCCAGGCCCAGATCAGGCCGCGCCGCCGCCACGCCGAAGATGTGGCGCTTCGTCGGGTCAGACTCCATGCCCAACAGCAGATCAGGAGACGAGAGATGGAAGAAGCTCAGTGCATGCGACTGGACCATTTGGGCTAGATTCAGCATGCGGCGCAGTTGCGCGGCGGTATGCGGAATGCGCACCGCCATGATCGCCTCGCAGGCCTTGGCCGAGGCAATCAGGTGCGAGACCGGGCAGATGCCGCAGATGCGCGCCATCAGGCTGGGCATCTCGTAGAACGGCCGCCCCTCGGAGAACTTCTCAAAGCCGCGCACCTGGGTAACGTGGAAGTTGGCGTTCTCCACCGCGCCCTGGTCGTTGAGGTGAATGGTGATCTTGCCGTGGCCTTCCAGGCGGGTTACGGGATCAATCGTAATGGTTTGGCTCATGGCTTATGCTCCAAAACGGGTGAGGGCTGAAATATCCAGCGGCGCACCGGTGACCAGCGCCGTGAGCGCTGTGTGAAAGGTATCCGCCGAGGGCGGGCAGCCGGGCAAAAAGACGTCCACTTTGACGAACTCGTGAATGGGACGGACGACTTTGAGCAGCTTGGGCACCACGACGCAGGGAATCTGGGCTTGCAGGGTGGCGTTCTCGATGTAGGCACGGTCCAGAATGGCTTCGGGGCCGATGGGGTTGCGCATCGAGGGCACATTGCCGGCGACGGCGCAATCGCCCATGGCGATCAGCATCTTGGAGTGGGCGCGCACCTTCTTGATCTTGGCCTCGTCGTCCACCGAGGCAACGGCGCCCTCGACCAGAGCGATGTCCACCTCATCCGGGAAGATCTTGGCGTCCACAATGGGACTGTAGACGACATCGATCAGCTCGGCCAGTGCGAGGAGCCGCTCGTCCATGTCGAGAAAGGACATATGGCAGCCGGAACAACCGTCCAGCCAGACTGTTGCAACCTTCAATTTGCTCATTGCGCTTCCCTCATCAGATTCAGGTAAGGCAGAAAATCAGGATATTTTGGGTGATCGGAGCCAATCTTGCTCTTGTCAAAGAGCGCTCCTGTGGGGCAGACCTGGACGCATTTTCCGCAGCGCGTGCAGGCGGATTTTCCCCACTCCTCATGCAGGTCAGTGATGACCTTGGAATCAATGCCGCGGCCCATCACATCCCAGATGTGCGCGCCTTCGATCTCCGCGCAGACCCGCACGCAGCGCGTGCAGAGAATGCAGCGGTTGTGGTCCACGGTAAAGCGCTCATGGCTGGCGTCCACCTCCAGCGCGGGATTGCGATAGGGCAGGCTGATATGCGTCAGCCCCTGCTCCTGACCCAGCGCCTGCAACTCGCAGTGGCCGTTCGAGACGCAGACGGCGCAGATGTGATTGCGCTCGGCAAAGAGCAGCTCCAGAATCATGCGGCGATGCTTCTTCAGCCGGTCGGAGTTGGTGGTCACTTCCATGCCCTCGTGGATATTGGCCACGCAGGCCGGCAGCAGCTTGTTGCTGCCCTTGATCTCCACCAGGCAGAGGCGGCAGGCGCCCACGTCGCCCAAGCCGTCCATGTGGCAGAGCGTGGGAATGTTGATGTCATTCTCCCGCGCCACCTCCAGGATGGTCTGGCCGGCGCGCGCGCTCAGCTCATGCCCGTCAATGATAAGAGTTTTTACGCCCATGCTTTCGCTCATGCCAGCACCTCCGCGGGAATTTCAGCCGCGGCCGCTGCGATATTGCAGACGCCGGCCGGACAGCGTTTATGCACAATGTGTTCAATGTACTCATTGCGGAAGTACTTGATCGTGCTCAGCACCGGATTGGGCGCCGTCATGCCCAGGCCGCAGAGGCTGGTCTCCTTGATTGTCTCGCAGAGGCTGATCAGCAGATCCAGATCTTCCATGGTTCCCTTGCCTTCGCAGATGCGTGTCAGCAGCGTGAACATCTGCGCCGTGCCCGCGCGGCAGGGAATGCACTTGCCGCAGGACTCGGAGCGGCAGAAGTCCACGAAGAACTTGGCCACGTTGACCATGCACGAGGTGTCGTCCATCACGATCATGCCGCCCGATCCCATGATCGAGCCGACGGCCATCAGCGCATCGTAGCTCACGCCCAGGTCCAGCATCTCGGCCGGAATGCATCCGCCGGAGGGTCCGCCGGTCTGCACCGCCTTGAAGGTATGCCCGTCCGGCACGCCGCCGCCGATCACCTCAATGATCTCGCGCAGCTTGATGCCCATCGGCACTTCCACCAGGCCAGTGTGAGTGATCTTGCCGGTCAGCGCAAAGACCTTGGTGCCCTTGCTCCGCTCCGAGCCCATATCGGCAAACCACTTGCCGCCGTTGCGCACGATGGGCGCAATGTTGGCGTAGGTCTCCACGTTGTTGAGCAGTGTCGGCTTGCCCCACAATCCGCTTACCGCCGGATACGGAGGACGCGTCTTGGGTGTGCCGCGCCGCCCCTCGATGGAGGCGATCAGCGCCGTCTCCTCGCCGCAGACAAAAGCGCCCGCGCCGAGGCGAATCTCGATATCAAAACTGAAGGGCGTATTGCAGATGCCGTTGCCCAGCAATCCCCGCCGCCGCGCGTCGCGGATCGCGGTGGTCAGCCGCGAGACAGCCACCGGATACTCGGCGCGCACATAGATGAAGCCCTTGCTGGCGCCCACCGCATAGGCGGCCAGAGCCATGCCTTCGATCACCCGATGCGGGTCGCCTTCCATCACGCTGCGGTCCATGAACGCGCCGGGGTCGCCCTCATCGCCGTTGCAGACCACATACTTCAGATCACCGCCAGCCTTGGCCACGGTGCCCCACTTCAATCCGGTGGGATAGCCGCCGCCGCCGCGCCCTCTCAGGCCGCTCTCGGTGATGCGATGAATCACCCCGTTGGGGGTCATCTCGGTCAGCGCCGTCAAGAGTGCCTTGTAGCCGTCGCGCTCAATGTAGTCGTCAATCTTCTCTGGGTCAATGTGCCCGGCATTCTCCAGCACCACGCGGACCTGTTTGTCAAAGTGATCGTTTAGATCGCATTGCAACTCCGCAACCGGCCCGTCGCCCAGGCTATTCACAATCGCCTCGGCGTTCTCGGCCTTTACATGGTGATACAGATGCTCTTCCGGATCAACCCGCACCAGCGGACCACTGGAACAAGGGCCCATGCAGCCTGTGCGGCGGATCAGCACATTCTTGCCAGCCGTCGTGGCGGCCTTATCCAGCGCCTCCCGCAGGCGGTCCGCGCCCTGGCTCATGCAGGCCAGGTCCATGCAGACATTCACTTCATAATCGTATTTTGCGTTCTCCGCGGAGGCGCTCTTGGCTATCTGTTCAAGCTCTTCAATCGTCATTCCACCGCCCACCTTTCCAGTTGCTCGAGCACCTGTTCAGTGGCCGCCTCGCCGGCCACCGCGCCATCGAACAGCACCACCGGCGCGCGGCTGCAAGCGCCTACACAGCGGGCCGTCATCAGACTGATCTGCCCGTCGCTGGTCGTCTGCCCCTGGCCAATGCCCAGCTTCTTTTCGGCCGCGGCAATCAGCTTGTCCGCGCCCTTGATATAGCAGGCCGTTCCCGCGCACACCGTCATCGTGTGCTTGCCCGGCGGCTTCAAACTGAAGTAGTGGTAAAACGTCACCACGCCATAGGCCTGGCTCAGCGGCACACGCAAGGAGCGCGCCACAAACCGGATCGAATCATCGTCCAGATAGCCAAAGGCCGACTGCACTGTATGAAGCGTTTCAATCAGCGCGTGACGAGCAAACCCATTTTTACGCATGGTGCCGTTCACGATCTTCCATCGTTTATCGTCGCTTGGCAGCGGCGGCGGTGTGAATGCTGGCACAGTTCCTCCCATTCACCGAACAGAACGCACATTTACAGCGAGGCGCGCGGTTCAGTGTCTATCTCTATTTCTACGGCCCCATTCCGGATTTCTTCGGTGACCACGGTCACTTGCAGTGGTAATCGATTCAATTCTGTGGCATGGCTGGTGGATGTTCCGGTTCGGAACGAAAAACTCTCGTAATTGAGCCTTTTGCAAAACTCCATTGAGATTACGAAAAAGTGTCAGGGCACGACTTCAGTCGTGCCGATAGAGCAAAAAATAGATGGGGCTTTAGTCTCTGCGGATTTGTTTTCATCTATTTACAATTCCAAAGCGGCTAAAGCCGGAATCAAACAGGAGGTTCTTTCATCGCCCCGTGCTGAGCTGAACCCCGTAATCCAGGTAGTCAATCTTGATCACCGTCCGCCCAAAGAGCGCGCTGTCAGCCACCGCCCGCGCATGCGTGGCCATCGCAAAGCCGCTCACATTCGCGTACTGGCGCATCAGTTGCGTGGGTCCGCTGAAGACCGAGGCGCTCTTCGACGTGATTCCCTGAATTTGCATGATCGAGCTGTCCTTGGCGTCCACCCACAGCGTCCCATCAATCATGTTGGGCGCCTTGCGCTTGGGAACAATATCCAGCACGTAGCAATCCCGCCCATCCAGCCGCTGCGCCCCGCCCGGCCTAAGCGTCATTGCGTAATTCGCCGAGGTGATCCATGAAGCCTCGCGATTGGCGGGAAGGTTGATCTGCTTCTCATTGTCCAGAATTTGGTGCAGCACCATCTTGCGCAAAACCTCTGATCCGCTCTCCGACTGGATGATGTAGGTCTTGCCGGTCGACCTCCGATAGATCGTCTTCACCATCATCTCCGCTGCCGGATGCTCTTCGTCGCCGCCCCGGAAGACCGCGTAATGCTCCATGACTAGATAGCCCTCCACGCCCTCCGCGCGCGCATGAACCGCCGCGTCAATGCTCCGAATCACCGCCGCCTGGTCCGGCTGCTGCGCCTTCGCCGCAATCGGCTCCTGCGCCGTTGCCAAACCCACTCTCAGCAAAGTCAGAAAAAAGACCACCACCGCCGAACCCAATCGTCTGCCGTGCATCATGCTGAAACTCCCTGCTCTCATCTCTTACAGAATAACGCTTGGTGAGCAAAGTACCCTGGGTGCCCCATCCATTTCGTCCTGAGTGTAGTCGAACGATCTGCGTTTTCATCCACGGAATAAGTGGGATACCATGAACCTCAATGGTTTTGTTCCTCCGCAACCCAATCGAATCCCCGATGCGCTATGCTGGTCTCCGGTGATAGATGGAAGAAATCCAGCCAATCCGGGAGCGTCGCGCCGTTCTCGTCCGAGGCGTCGTGCAAGGCGTGGGCTTCCGTCCCTTTGTCTACCGCCTCGCGCTGGAAGAGGGCCTCTCCGGCTCAGTCGGCAACGACACCGATGGCGTGACCATCGAGATCGAAGGCCCCCCGGAGCGCCTCGAAGCCTTTTTCGCCCGCCTGCGCTCGGAGCCGCCACCGCTCGCCCGCATCGACTCCGTCACCCTCCGCCAAATCCCCGCAACCGGCGACGCAGCCTTTCGTATCATTGCCAGCGAATCGGCAGGCCAGGTCAGTACCGGCATCCCCGCTGACGCCGCTACCTGTCCCGATTGCCTGCGCGAGCTATTTGATCCCCAGGATCGGCGCTTCCTCTATCCGTTCATAAACTGCACCAACTGCGGCCCGCGCTTCACCATTACGCGCCGCATCCCCTACGACCGCCCGCAGACTTCGATGGCCGTCTTTCACCTGTGCCCCGCCTGTCAGGCCGAGTACGACGATCCGCTCAACCGCCGCTTCCATGCGCAGCCCAACGCCTGCCGGCAATGCGGCCCACGCGTCTGGCTGGAAGCCGCCGACTCCGCCGCCGACGACCCAATCCGCCAAACCATCCACCTGCTCCTTGACGGCCAGATCGTCGCCATCAAAGGCATCGGCGGCTTTCATCTCGCCGTCGATGCCACCAATCAAGAAGCGGTGATGCGCCTGCGCCAGCGCAAGTGCCGCTACGGAAAGCCACTCGCCGTGATGGTCCGCGACCTGAAAGCTGCGCGAAAGCTCTGCGCGCTCACCGCCGAAGAAGAAGCGCTGCTCACCTCCTCTGCCCGCCCCATCGTCCTTGCCCGCCGCCGTCCGGATGCGGCCATCGCCGAGGCTATTGCGCCGGGGATACCCTGGCTCGGCATCTTCCTTCCCTACGCCCCGCTCCAGCATCTGCTCTTCGCCGATCCGCGTGTTCACGCCCTCGTCATGACCAGTGCAAATCTCAGCGAAGAACCCATCGCCATCGACAACGACGAGGCCCGCGCCCGCCTCGGCCTGATCGCCGACGCCTTCCTGATGCACAACCGCGAAATCCTTCAGCGCTGCGACGATTCCGTTGCCGCCATCGTCAACGGAGCGCCGCAACTACTGCGCCGCGCCCGCGGTTTTGTGCCGCTGGGCGTGCCTTTGCCTTTCGACGCTCCGCCGCTTCTCGCCGTCGGCGGCCATCTGAAGAATGTTTTCACTCTTGCCCGCGGTCGCTTCGCCTATCAGAGCCAGCACATGGGTGACCTGGAAAACCTCGCCGGACTCGACTTCTTCCGCGAATCTCTCGATCACCTGATGCGCACCTTTGAAATTGTCCCGCAGGCCGTCGTCCACGATCTCCATCCCGGCTATCTCTCCACCGCGTGGGCGAAAGAGTGGGCCGCCGAGCGCAACCTCCCGCTGATCGCCGTGCAGCATCATCATGCCCACATCGCCGCCTGCGCCGCCGAGCACTCGCTCACCGGCCCAGTCATCGGCCTCGCCCTCGACGGCACCGGCTACGGACCCGATGGAAAGATCTGGGGCGGCGAAGTGCTGATCGCGGAACCCGGTAGCTTCCAGCGCTTCGCCCATCTCGACTACGTCCCCATGCCGGGAGGCGAAAAAGCAATCAAAGAACCATGGCGCATGGCCTTCGCGCACTTGCACGCGGCAGGCTACGATGTGGACTCGGAACAGATCCGGAAATTGCTTGGTATGCAGTCTGGCGACGTGCGGGTGATGCGCCGGATGATCGAAAGAAAAATCAACATACCGGAGACATCGAGCCTGGGAAGGCTATTCGATGCTGTTGCTGCTGTGGTGCTTGGGCGCCGCACAGTGGATTACGAAGCTCAGGCGGCAATTGAATTGGAAGGGATCGCCGAGGATGAGCCGGACCGGCGGGAAGAGGGGAACTATGTGCCGCAGTTGTGGGAGGGAGAGACGGCTGGTGCAAGCAGGTCGGTGCTGCGAACGGACCTGATATGGAAGGCAATTCTCAATGACCTTTGGCGCGGCGTACCCGCCAGTCGTATTGCTGCCCGGTTCCACGCGGGAATCGTCGAGGGGTTTATCAATGCCACGGCCAACGCGCGCATCATGAGCGGAGTGAATCAAGTCGCACTCAGTGGCGGCTGTATGCATAATCGCCGCCTGGCGCGGCTGCTCCGTATAGGACTGGAAGAAGAGGGCTTCGCCGTCCACCAGCATCGCAACGTCAGCCCCGGCGACGGCGGCTTGAGTTACGGCCAGGCCGCTGTGGCTGCAGTGTTGCTCAATCAGGCGGGGAAGCTCTAAACAGACTGCCGAGGGCAAGTGATACCCTTATGAACGATCTGATATGTCGTCCTTTCGCGCTGGTTTTTCGGCGCGCGGAAGGCTTGGAGGAGATTAAATGCGCAGGTTAATGGTTCATCAAATGGTGTGTTGCGGCATGATGGCCGCTGTGGCGGGCATGGGAGGCGCGAAGTTGCAGGCACAGGCACAGAATGCGGTTCAGCCGCTCGATCATGGCTGGCAGTTCCGCCAGGTCGCGGCCGCTCAAGGAGAGAGCGGATGGCTACCCGCCACCGTTCCCGGCGATGTGCATCTGGACCTTCTGGCCAACAAAAAGATTCCCGATCCTTTTGTGCGCGACAACGAAGCCAAGCTCCAATGGATTGAGCAGGAGAGCTGGGAATATCGGTTGAGCTTCGATGTAACTCCGGCGCTGCTCAAGCGCGCCAACGTCGATCTGGTCTTCGACGGGCTGGACGGAGCCGCAGAAGTCTCGCTAAACGGCGTGAAGGTGCTGAGCGCGGGCAACAGCTTCCGTGTCTGGCGCGTGCCCGCCAAGAGCCATCTGCACGCCGGAAAGAATCAACTGCTGGTCACCTTTCCCTCTCCGATCAAAGCCGCCGCCGAGCTGGCTGCGGGCGATCCATGGCAGCCGAAGACCAAGACAGACGCCAAGACCTATCTGCGCAAGCCGGCGTACGAATATGGCTGGGACTGGGGTCCGCGCTTTGTCACCAGCGGCATCTGGAAGGCTGTGCGGCTGGAGGCGTGGGATCATGCGCGCATTGCCGACTTCGTCATTCATCAGCGCGATGTGAGCAAGGATGTGGCGCACCTGGATGCTGAGGTGGAGATTGATGCTGCGACAGCGACGACTACCTATGTCAGCGTCAGCTATTGGGGCAGTGGTGAGCCGTTGGCAGGGAAAGCTCCAACCGTCTCAGTCCCAGTCACACTTCATGCTGGTCGCAACATCATCGACCTACCTATAGAGATTCGCCAACCGAAGCTCTGGTTCCCGGCCGGATACGGCGATCAGACGCTATATGACTTTGTTGTAAACGTCGTTACCAGTAATAGCAAGATGCTTGAGTCTCGCAAGGTCGCAGCTGGCTTGCGTTCCGTCGCATTACATCGCGAACTCGACAAGTGGGGCCGCAGCTTCGAGTTCATCGTCAACGGCATTCCCGTCTTCGCCAAGGGCGCGGATGTGATTCCCTTCGACAGCTTTCCCAACCGCGTGAAGACGGTCGACTATCGCCGCATCCTGCAATCGGCGCGCGACGCCAACATGAACATGATCCGTCACTGGGGCGGCGGCTACTACGAGACGGACGAGTTCTACTCCATCTGCGACGAGCTGGGCATCATGGTTTGGCAGGACTTCATGTTCGGCAACGACTGGCAGCCGGGCACCTATGCCTTCAAGCAGAACGTCGAAGCCGAGGCCGAGGACCAGGTGCGGCGCCTGCGCAATCATCCCAGCATCGTCCTCTGGAGCGGCAACAACGAGACCGAGAGCGCCCTGCAATGGGCTGGGCGACCCAGCTTTCCTGCCGAAGTCAAATTTCAGATGTGGCAGGATTATCTGACCGTCTTCAGTGGCATTCTGCCGCGCGTGGTGGCACGGCTGAATCCGGAGACGCCCTACTGGCCCAGCTCGCCCAGCGCCGATTATGAGCCGCTCAGCGACCACTATCAGAGCGGCGATGCGCACATCTGGGATGTGTGGCATGGGCGCGTGCCGTTCTCCACCTACGAGACGCATCATGCGCGCTTTGTCACCGAGTATGGATTCCAATCCTTCCCGGAGATGCGGACTGTGGAGGCCTTTACCGAGCCGGAGGATCGCGCCAATATCTTTACGCCGGTGATGCTCGCCCATCAGAAAAACAACGAAGGCAATGACATCATCCACAACTATCTGCTGAAGGATTATGCAGAGCCGAAGGACTTTGCAAGCTTTTTATACGTGAGCCAGATCTTGCAGGCCGAGGGGATCAAGATAGGCGCGGAGCACTTCCGCCGCTCGCGGCCTGAGACGATGGGCTCGATCTTCTGGCAGTTGAATGATTGCTGGCCGGTGGCTTCCTGGTCGTCGATTGATTACTTCGGCCGCTGGAAGGCGCTGCAATACTATGCGCGGCGCTTCTATGCGCCAGTGCTGGTTTCACCGCATGTGGAGGATGGCGCGGTGAAGGTTTACATTGTAAGCGACAAAGTGAAGGCCGAGGCAGCAGTGCTGCGGGCACGTCTGATGGACTTTGACGGCAAGGTTTTGCTGGAAGAAGCGACGACTGTGGATGTTGCGCCGCTGGCGAGTCAGGTCTATCTCGACTGGCCGTTGAAGAAGCTCACCGACGCGGGCGCGGCGGATACCTCGCGGGTTTTTGTGGTGGCTGATCTTCAGGTTGGCGGCGCCACTGATTACGCGATGAACGGCAAGACGATCTCGCGCAACATTGTCTATCTTGCTCCTACCAAGGGCGTGCATCTGAAGCCCGCGCAGTTGAAGGTGGAGACCAGCGGCGTAAAGGGCAGCTACAAAATTCGCATCACTTCGCCGGTGCTGGCGCGGGACGTTTATCTCTCTTTCGGAACTCTGGATGCGCAGCTTTCCGATAATTACTTTGATCTGCTGCCGGGTGAGACGGTGGAGATTACAGCCACCAGCGCGGCATCGCTTGATGAGCTCAAGGCGCAGTTGAAGGTGATCTCGCTGACGGATGCCTTTGATGGCGACGGGCAGACGGCTTCGGTGACAGCGGGGCGGTAGAGGGATCGAATGCCGGAGTGTAGCGCCGACCTCCTGGTCGGCTGTAGCGTGGACCTTACGGTCCACGCTTGTTTTTTGTCCGAGTCGAAAAGGTCAGAACGAGAAAACTGCCTGCACAAAAATGCGCCTTGCTGCCGAACCGGACGAGAAAATTCCGCCGGCCAGGTTGGTTGATTGTCCAAACTGATTGCCCGGTCCGATGATTTTCGTGACAGGATCTATCTTCGGAACGATGGTTCCGTTCGGCTGACCTTTGTCAATGTCGTTGAAGAGGTTCAAAGCCTGCGCGCTGAAGGTGAGCGAGTACCTGCGTCCGGTGCTGTTGCCGCCGCCGCCCAATCCCATGGGACCACCGCCGCCGGGCCCACCGCCTCCCGGTCCGCCACGTCCACCACCACCGCCGTGCCCGCCGCCCGGAGGAGGCCCGCCTGGAGGCGGTCCGCCGTCAGGCGGGTTGGTGTTGGCGGAGACGAGTTTGGCGCCGAGGCCTATGGCCTTGCTGATGCGCAGGTTGAAGGCAACCGCCGCGGGACCGTTGCCGAGGTTGATGGGAATAAGGGTGTCGCCGCTGGCGGGCGTTGGGTTCAAGCAGCCGAAGGTGGTCCATACATCACCGTCCTCCGTGCAAGCCTTGGAATCATTTAAGGCATTGGAATTGGTGTCGTAGGACGGCCGTTGATTGCCGAACCCATTCAGCGGGTCGGAGTCCAGCGTGATGTTGTAGGGGCGGCCGGATTGCGCCACCAGGAAGGGATTGAGACGAATCCCCCATGGAGCGGAATAGTTGGCCATCATAAAGAGATTGTTCCGCGTAATGAAGCCAGAGCGTCCGTAGTTCTTGTCCAGATGGGTTCTGTCCACAGCGTTGCCGTTATTATTGCCGTTGGCGAACGAGAGGGTATAAAAGCCGGTGAGGTTAAATTTTTTGGTGAGATTGCCGCGCAGGCTGGCGATTATCTGGTTTTCCTTGAATTCGGCCTCTGGAAAGATCTGATAAACGTAACCGTTATTCTGGGGTATCAGGTCTGGAGCCTGATGCGCATTGATCGAGATCGTCTGGTGAACGCCGAAGGTGTGCATATAGGTGAGTGTCATGTTGGTGCCGGCATTCAGTTGCCGCTCCAGGCTGACGCTGCCCTGCTCGTTATAGGGCGAATGGTAATGCGGATCGATCTCGTATTTGGTGGGTATGGGTGCAGCTGAGTTACCGCTAATGGAGCATTGATAGAAATTGCCCTCCGCGATGGCGTCGAGCGAAGATGGGTTATTGCCATTACCATCTGTGCAGCCGGTGGGATTGTTCAGCACGATCTGGTTTTGTATCTCGGAGCGGTAGACGCCAAGCAGGGAACTGCTTCCCAGCCGGTCATAGAAGAAGCCGTAACCAGCGCGCAGCACGGTCTTGGCTTTTTTGTCTTTGCCGTTTCCATCCAGGGCATAGGCAAAGGCGGCGCGCGGAGCCCAGTCGTTGTGGTCGGAGATGTGGTTCTGCGACTCCCAGCGCAGGCCGCCGGAGAGCGTAAGCCGCGGATTGAACTTCCAGTCATCCTGCGCGTACCAGGCCATATCGAAGATATTGGCGAGGGCCGAGTTCTTACCGGCGACCTTTTCCGTGACGTAACTGAGCGAGATTTGATCCTGATTCGCCGGGTTTAAAGTCTGCGCCAAAGTGCTGAATGATTCGCCATTCAAGAGTCCATTGGCCATTGCCAGATAAATGTCCGGCGTGGCGAAGGTAAAGGCGCCATTGAATCCGGCGCTTGTCTGGTTGGCGTCGCGCGAGTCGCGCAGCCGCGTGCCAAACTTGATGGCGTGTGCGCCGTGGCTCATCGTGGTCATGTTCTGAAATTCCAGGCGGGTGGTGTGATCGAGGCTCTGCTGGCCACTGTAGCCGCCGCCGGTGAAATCGCCAGTGACATTGATGGTGAGCGCCGTCGAATCAGGGTAGTGATTTTCATTCTGCCGTTCGTATTGGAAGCGGCTTTCGTTGACAATGTGATCGTTGATAACGATCGCATCGCTCAACTGCACGGTGTGATCGGTATTGGACTCATGGGTAGAGGGGTTTGCAGCCGTTGGAGAAGGATTGATGAGCGAACCCTGGTTGAGATCACCATGCTCGGACTCAGACCAGAAGCCGTAGCGCGCGGTGAAAGTGTTCTTGGGACCGAGTTGCAGATCGATGCGCGCCGAGGCGTTATCGCGGATGCGGCGGTTCAGAAGATTGACGGGATAACCCAAACCATTCGTGCCTGTATCTTCCACAAAGATATTGGTGGATTTATCAGCCGGCAAACTGGGATATTGGAGCATCACCGCGTCGGGAATCGACCATGCATTGATGTTTTCTGTATTGCGCTGTTCAGCGCTGAGAAAGTAGGAAGCCTTCTTGGAGAGTGAGCCGCTCAGCGTGCCGTTGAATTGATAGCTGTAATAGGGAGGAATAACCCCTGCGGGGGGCTGCTTGGAATACGGATTGGCTGTATTGAATGCATTATCGTTGCCCTGCAAGAAGAACTGCCCGCGCAGCTTGTCGGTTCCGGGCTTGGTGAGGATCTCGATGCGGCCGTAGCCGATGCGGTCGAACTCCGCGGAGAAGGGATTCTGATTGATGCGAATCTCGCGGATCGCCGACTTAGGCGGAAGCTGCCCGCCGCTGAAGCCGTCAATGTAGATTTGTCCGCCATTAGGTCCAGCCGAGGGTCCCGCGAGCGCCATCAACTCATTTGACAGCTCATCGGGATCGTCGGAGAGCGCGTCCAGATCCTTGTCCTTGAGAACCATTGCACTGGCGTTGCCACCGGCCTCGACGTTGACCGTGGGCGTCTCGTCAGTGACCACCACGCTCTGCTGCTCAACGGCCAGGGCCATCGTGATTTTGACGTGCATCGTTTGCCCGGCGGCAAGCTGAAGAGGCTGCGAGGCAAAGGGCGCAAAGCCTGCGACCGATGAGAGCACGATGTAACTGCCGGGAGCCAAGCCCGTCACCTGGTACGCGCCAGCTTCGTCCGCGGTTGTCGTGGCCAGGGTGACGCCGGCTGCATTCGTAACAGTGACCGTCGCCCCTGGAATCAACGCGCCCGTAGGATCGGCAACGTGACCGCGCAGTGTGGCCTTGGCCGCGGATGCCGCATTGGCAGTTGGAGCGGCCGGGGGTGTTGTAACCACAGGCGCGGAGGCAGGAGGCGGCGTTGCTGCAGGTTGATCCTGTGCGGACGCTCCGGCTGCGCCCAATGCCATGGCAATCAAAAAAAGAGTAAGGCAATGCAATTTTGAGTACACGAGTTCCTCGCTTGTTTCCACTGAATGATGTTTGTCTTCGCTTACTGGGTCGCTGCTTCCGCCGCGCTAGCTCCGCCGTTCATGCTCCAATTGGAAAGTAGGTTCTGGCTGGCTGCAGGCGCTTCCAGCAGCGGTTCAACGCCCGCCAGCAGGGTGATGGCCGTAATCTGAGAGGCTCCATCGGTGGCCACCAGCATGACCGCTTCGCCCTTTTGCAGATCGTTGAGTTGGATGGCTGGCGCGCGGCTGAGCAGCTGCTGCGGATCGGGAGCTTGGCCGCTCGCGCTGCCCCATTGCCCGCCGCCGCTGTGCTGTCCGCCTGCCCAAGCGCCGTTTGCCGATGGAGTGCTGCCGCTCGACGCGCCCTGGCCACTGCTTGTTGCCCCTTTCAACCGCATGGCCAGCATGGTTGCCATGCGATCCGGCAGCCGCCTCATCTGCGACTCGCTGGTGATGTGGATCGTGGCTTGCTTCTTCGTTGCCAAATCCTTGACCACCAGCGTGGAACCGGCCGCATCCAGCGAGGTGATGGTTCCGGCAATGTTCAAAAAGCTGCCGGAGATCACTTCTTCGGCGGCGACTTCCGTCCCGTCCGCATTCTTTTCACCGCGCGCGCGCAACTGATCGCCAACATGAATGGCATCGATCGGCCCCGGAACCGCTTCGTCGTAGCTGACCGAAGACTGGGCATAGCGTTTGAGAATTGTTGTCTTGCTGGTATGCACGGTAACCGTCTTGGCCGTGGCTCCCGCGCCGCTGCCAACTACAATGACGCCGGAGGCGGGATCAACGCTCTTCACCAGCCCTCCGACGCCGCGCCGCTGCCAGTCTTCACGGTCTTTCTGCTGCTTCAGCGCCAGGTCGGATTGCTTGATGGCGACGATGCGCAGCGCTTGCAGTGCCGGGCCGCTTCCATTTGGATCGGGCCTGATCAGCGCGCGATCGCCCACCGCAAGATCGCTGAAGGCAATCTTCTCCGCGGCGCTCAAATCCTTGGCTCCCGGAGCAATGCGAAGCAGAACCGCCGACGAAGGAACCTCCACCTGTTGAACCCCGTCCGAGTCGGTTTTGACCGAAAGCGTGCTGCCGCTGATGGCGGTGATCGTTCCCTGAAATGGCTTGGGCGCTTGCGCTTGCATCACCGTCGCGCCAGCCAGCAGTGCCGCGATCACGGCCCGGCGCGCGACCGAGGTCAGAATCATTTTTTTTATCGTGCTCTTCATCCACGTACTCCCACTCGGCCGGAAGTTTTCCGCGGCCGAAGTGCAAAATGTTTTCACTGTTTCGGTAGACGAACGAGCGCGCCAAAAGGTTGAGCAAGGCACTCGCATTCTTTGAGACTTGGCTGAAAAGCCTAAGAAATCAACTTATTTATTTCTTTGTCAGCCAGCAAATCCGGTCATCATTCGGCCTTTACTTCCGTCGTCTCCAAAAAGGTGAAGCTGCCGGATGGCGTGGGAAGCACATGAGTCAAGCGCCGGTTGTGCACCACAACTGTGTCCAGGTACCAGAGGTTGATGGCGGGCAGTTCGCGGGCGAGAATTTGTTGCGCCTGCGCGTAATCCTCGCGCCTTTGATTTGCGTCTATACTTTGAGCGGCATCATCGAGAAGCGCGTCCAACTGAGGATTCGAGTAATGGCTGCGATTGGTTCCTTGCGGAGAAAAATTCTTCGTTGCATAGACATTGAAGATGTCCGGCTGTTCGCCGCCGACCCATTTCAGCGAATACATTTGAAAGGCTCCGTGTGTCACATCGGAATAAAAGGTGGCGTACTCATAGCTGCGCAGGTCGAGCGCAATACCCACGGCGGCCAGTTGCTGCTGAATGACCGCGGCCAGAGCGCGCGTGCCAATATCGGTCGAGGTCTTCATCGTCAGATGAAAGCGCACGCCGTTCGTGCCGGGAGTCAGGCCGGCCTCATCCAGCAGGCGCGCGGCTCGCTGAGGATCGAAATCATAATGGGCAACATCGCCGTTCCAGGCCCAGTGGCCGATGGGAAGAAGACTCTCGGCCGGTTGCGCATGGCCGCGCAGCAGCGTCTGAATGATCAGCTTGCGATCGATGGCGCAGGCAATCGCCTGACGCACGCGCGCATCCTTCAGCAGCGGATCGCGGAGGTTGAAGCCCATGTACTGAACCTGTGTTCCCGGCACGTCCTCGATTACCAGATTAGGCCGCGAGGCGAGAACCGCCAGCGAATCCATCGGTAGCGCATTGACGGCCACATCGCCCGAACCTTTCTCCAATTCCAGCGATTCGGTGATCGCATCCGGAACAATGCGGAAGCGCACGCGTTCAATCGCTGGCGCAACAGACCAGCTCAGCGGATTGCGCTCAACGACCACATCCTGATCGATCTTCTGACTGATGAAACGGAAGGGGCCAGTGCCGATGGGATGCCGCCAGAACTCGCGCCCGCTGCCTTCGGGAACCACGCCGAATGCGCCCGTGGAGAGGTTGGTCAGCAGAAAATTATCCGCGTGCGTCAAGTGAAAAACAACGGTGTGCGCATCGGGAGCTTCAACAGAATCCACCGAAGCATATGCGGCAGCCTTGGGCGAGAAGACAGCGCCGGAGCGAATGGAGTTGATGGTCCACGCCACATCGCGTGCGGTAAGCAAACGGCCATCGTGAAAGCGAACGCCATCGCGCAGATGAAAGACCAGCGTCAGCGGGTCGGGCTGCGTCCAACTCGCGGCCAGCGCGGACGTGAAGTGGAAGCTCGCGTCGCGGGCAACAAGGCCGTCAAAGAGCAACTCGTCGATGTGCTCGGATTGCGCGTCGGTTCCCACGCGCGGATCAAGGCTTGCGGGGCTGCTCTCGATGAGGAAGACAACAGTGCGCGGGTCGCGCGGAGTGGAGTGGCAGCCGGTGAGAATTGCAATTACAAACAACAAAACCAGGGTGCCCCCGGTCCCGATTCTAAGACTGGGGAAACTGTGAACTCTAAGGAGGCTATGCATACGTCACCTGCCCCAGAATTGCGGGCCGTGAAGCGCCGGTGGCGCGAGGCAGGTTTCCCGGCAGATGATGCCAGCTCTGCCATGCGAGCAGCGCAAATGCCGCGGCCTCCTTGGCCTCGGCGGGCAGGCCGAACTCTTCGCTTGCAGCCAACTCGCAACCCAGCGGGGCAAGTCTTTGCGCGAGCATCGCCATCAGTGTCGCGTTACGCGCGCCGCCGCCGGAGACGATGTAATCAACACCATGTCCACGCATGGATTTTACAATGTAAGTTTTGTAACTCTGCGCAATTGTCTCGGCGGTAAGAGCGGTTGCCGTGGCCAGCGCCTCTTCGGGCCGTTTGCTATGTTTGCGGCACTCGACTAAAAAATTCGCCGCGTAAGCGCGGCCAAACTGCTCTCGGCCCGCAGTGCGCGGCGGCTTCTGTTTGAAGTATGGATTGCGCAGCGCTTTGTTCAGTACCGGTAAAAGCACCGCGCCCTGCGCGGCGAAGTTGCCGTTGCGGTCAAATTTTTTATGGAAGAGTTCTTGCGCCAGCCAATCAATCACCATGTTGCCGGGACCAGTGTCGAAGGCGATAACCGCATCCTGCGCCGCCGCGGCGGGAATTGCCGTCAGGTTGGCGATGCCGCCGATATTCTGCAGCACGCGCCCGCGTTTCGCATCTGCAAAGAGCACGTAATCAAGCAGCGGAACCAGCGGCGCGCCCTGACCTCCGGCGAGCATATCGGCGGGGCGAAAGTTGGAGACCACTGGAACCTTGATTGCCGATGCGATGACCGTTGCTTCGCCGAGCTGCCAGGTGCAACTGAAACGCTGGCCTGCATAGCTCTCCGCGCGCGGTTGATGATAGAGTGTTTGACCGTGGCAGCCAATCAGATCAAGCTTGACGTTGTGTTGCGCGCGTGTTGCCGTCACTGCTTCGGCGTAAGCCAGGCCAAGACGCCAGTTGAGCCGCGCTAGCTCCGCGGTTGAAGTCGCGCTCGCGTTCATCGCGGCAAGAATCGCGCGTCGCAGTGCAGCGGGAAACGCGAAGCCCTCGTGCGCCAGCAGCTTCACGCTGGGCCGCGACTTGCCCGATGCAATGCGCACGATCGCGACGTTGATTCCGTCGGCGGAGGTGCCGCTCATGATGCCGGCGACGGTCATGGTCTTCGTACTCATGCGGTCTGCGCCTCTTGGATGGTCTCAGTGAAGCGCAGAATCCGCTCTCGCAGCGCTTCGAATTGCTTGCCAGTGAGTGCTGGTGGAACGCCGCTTGCAAAGAGCTTCGCGCGTTGTAGTGCGGTCTGTTGCGCGCGTGCCAATAATAGCTTTGAAAACGCTGCCGAGTGTTCAGCTTCAGCGAGTAGCGATTCATAAGCGCGCAAAATCAACTCCGGCGTGTGGCAGATTTCAACCACGCTCATCCCCGCCCGAATCGCGCTAATCGTAGCCTCTTCGATGGACATGAATTTGAGAATCCCGCCCATCTCCAGATCGTCAGAGAAGATGATGCCGCGATAGCCGATGCGCTTGCGCAGCACGGTCGTGATCCAATAGTGCGATGCGCTCGCGGGTGTGTTTTTGCCGGGCGTGTTGGGATAGGCCGCGTGGTTCACCATCACCATCGGCAGTTCATTGCGCAGTGCGCGATAGGGCGCTAGATCTTCGCGTTGCAACGCGCGCATCCCGCGATGAATCGCGGGTGTTTCCACGTGCGAATCTAGAGAGCCGCCGCCGAGTCCGGGAAAATGCTTGCCGCAGCCGGCAACATTTTGCGCCGCGAGTCCGCCAAGAAAACCGCGCGCATAATCGATGACTTCTTGCGCCGTTGCGCCTGCCGCGCGCGTGCCGAGCACGGACGCCGAAACAGGCAGAGCCAGATCCAGCACCGGTGCTAATGTTGTGTTAAAGCCGAAGGCCTTCACGGCGCGCGCGATCAGTTCGCCGTGTTCGCGGGCCAATCCAGTTGTGTGCCCCAGCTCCGGGGTCCCCATGGATAGGCCTTCATCCGTGGTGTGGAGATCTCGCTTTTGAAACCTGGGAACTGCTGCCCGCGCGGCACTCGCCACAGCTTGCGCGGAGGGCATCGGCGCAAGCGCATCGCGCAGGCGATCCACGGTTCCGCCTTCCACATCGACACTGCGAAAGCTGTGCGGCTCGCAGAGGGCGGTTGATTCGTTGAGGAGTGAGCGGGTTTGTTGGGCGTCGCTGATGTTGCGGCGGAAGAGAATCACGCCTGCGGGTCGCACCAGCTTCAGCCATGCGCGCTCCAGCGCGGTCAGCTCCGTGCCGCTGAGGCCGACAACTAGCAAACTTCCCACCGCGTGACGCAAGTTTGGTTTCATTGCCGCTCCATTGTTTGCAATGACCAGCGTCCAATGCGCACGATCATTTCCTCAGGGACCAATCCCCTCATTCATTATGCCGCCTTGCGGCACGCCTGAACCAGCAATTGATTGCATCGGGGGCCGCTTACCCAACTTCGAGGGCTGCGGCCCAAATCTTTCGGCCTGGGAAGCCTCGAGCCTCCAGGCGCTTCTGCCCCTCTTGCCCGCTGCATAATCGTTTGCAGATAATTATCGCCTCCCGTCGCACAATCAATCAAAGATCAAAAGCGGGCCGATCCCTGACCCCTGATCCCTGAAAGGAAGAATCCATGATCACCACAGCACCGGAATCCACCTTCATCGAGGCCATTTCCTCGTCCGAGTCCTCCTCTGACTCCAAGCAATCCCGCGCCGCCATCAAGCGTTGCTGCGCCGCGTGGCAGCGCGCCCAGGACGCGTTCATGGAGGGCAGAGAGAAAAAGCCCTTCACCCTGGCCTTGGCAGCCCTTCAGGCTCGCCCTGCCTTCTGCCGCGTCATGCCTCCTCTTGCCGGTTATGAAAACATCCGCGCCTTCATCGCCTGCGTGGCCCACGGCATCCAGGCTGAAGCGATTCCCGAGAAGCGGGCCAACCAGCTTTTATACGCCGCGCAGGTTGCTCTCGCCTCGCTGAAACGCGCGCCGAAGCCGCGGAAAAAACGCATCAAACCCACCCCCCCTCCCGGTGAAGCACAGTTTCGGTGATTCAAGGCGCGCGCAAACATCTTGAAATCAGAACTTTGAATTTTGGTAATGTTGACTGAATGGTAATATCAAACCTTGAAAAACACCCCTTTTTCCGCTCAAAAAGCGCCCTTTTGAGCCCAAACCAGCCTCTTTCTCACGTTTTTTGAATGCCCAAAATGCAACTGCTTGTTACTACCGAAACAATGCTCTTCATCTCTACCTGTTTCCGTCCGCTTGCAGAGAGTAATCCTGATTCGTTTATATGCGTCGGCGCTGGTAATGCGGGCTGGGAGCATTGCAACCACCGCGCATTTACGGTTAAACTGAGAGTAGCTTGAACAGCAACGGGCGCTCGATAAGCCAGAGCAACAATAGCAGGAAAGTCGCGGAGAGGTGGCAGAGCCCGGTTGAATGCACCTGACTCGAAATCAGACGTACTCGCAAGGGTACCGGGGGTTCGAATCCCTCCCTCTCCGCCAAGACTTTTCATATCTTTTTGATTCTACTCGCAAATGAAACCATATAAACGATTTACAGTAATTTCGCGCCGTCACATCTGTTCGTATAGTCCAGCCAATTCGGTCCTGTAATGCCATTTTGCACGACAATGAGATGGGTGCACGACAATGGATTTGGTCGCAGAAAACATCACGCCGCATAGCGCCGGAATGGACACCCGTCGGCACAGACGTTCCTGCGCCAACCCTTGTTCCTCTGTTTATTGAGAAATCCCCTGGGCACGGCGGTGGATATGCTTCCGAAGGCCGCTTGCCTGGGCAGCGTAGAGCAGCCCTTCCCGACCAATATTGGAATTGGCCTGTTTAGCGTTCGAGTCCGGCTGATTGCCTTCTCTTGAAGCGCGGGGTTTGCTTCGCGGGCACTTCGAGGGCTTCGGATGGGGGATCGTCGATTTCGACCTGGGGCGCGGGTCGGTCTTCACGGGACTCCACTTCGACGTGGGCGTGATCTTCGCTGTCAGCGGATTCATGCTCGACCGAAAGGGGCTTTGAAGACGAAAGCTCCTCGGTTTCAGCATCGACAAGCTCCTCGACCTCTTCCGTCTTGCCAAGCAGTTCCTTGTCGATCACTGCCAGACGCTGCTCGTACTCTTTGAGCTTGGCTTCGTAGGGGCTTTCATAGTCCAAGGCGGTGTGCAGGCGGGCCAGCGTTGCCTCGTTTCCCTGTATGGTGGCTTCCGTTTCGAGGATCTTCGATGGCAAATCGCCGCCGCGGCGCAGGACGGAAGTGAGCAGAGATTGGGCTGACGGCAAACCCATGTGGGCTTCCGAGCGCGGCACATCGAACCATTCGCCTGCCAGGTTGTAGCGGACGGCCGTAATGTCCGTTATGATCCCGAGTTCATCCTTGATGAGGGCGTCGCTGACGGCGAGGGGAATGTCGAGGCCGTTGACGGTGAGCTGTGTCGTACTGTCGAGGGTCACCGTTCGCAGATATTCATTGGCGTCTTTGAGCTTGGAGAATTCAAGGCCGTCGAAGCGCACCTGGAGACTGAAGAGCTTCCCTTCGTCGTCGCGGCGCTCGTGCGACTTGAAAGTCTCGCTGGCCTTCTTGAGTTGGGGCAGTCTGTCTTGAAGATGCGCGATCTTGTACTCGACGTTGAGCAGTTGCTGGCGGTTGTTGTAGTGGTCGAGCCGGTTGGAGCGGGCGAGAAGGGTCAGGTTCTTGATCTCGTACTCCAGCTTGATCTTTTCGAGAGCCAGAGGATTGCCGGTGGCCTGTGCCTTGGCCAGAGCGAAGATCTGAGGACTCAAACGTGTTTCGCCGGCAATGTCTTCGATCTTTCGGCCCATGCGACCGCCGGATTTGAACTGCGACAAAAACGTCTGCTTGCGCTCCAGGAGCTGTGCGCGTTGAAGATCGTGCGCCTTGGGCGAGGCTACATCACGCGGCTCCGAAATCATCCGGTAGAACTCGACTTCGGAGAAGGTGTTGCCAGAGCGGCGCATTCGTCCGTGGCGCTGCTCCAACTGGTCGGGCCGCTGCGGGAGATCGAGGTCGATCAGCGCCTTGAGGCGCGTCTGAATGTTGACGCCGATTCCGCACTTTTCCGTGGTGCCGAGCAAAACGCGAACGCGGCCCGCGCGCATCGCCTGTTGAAGGCCGAAGAATTCCTTGCCCTTTTTGTAATCGTGAACGATGGCAACCTGCTCGCTGGGCACTCCGGCGGCGATGAGCTTCTTCTTCATGTCCTCGAAGAGATTGAAATCGCCGCGCTGATAGCGGTCGGCAAACAGGATGACGGTCCCACGCTCGGCTTCCGTGCGGCGCAGGACATCGAGCGTGATGCGCACGGCGGTATTGGCTTTGCTGTCGGGATCGTCCGGGCAGGTTGGATCGTAAAGTCGGGCGTCGAGCGATATGGCGCAGGCGTCCGAATCGAGTTTGAGCCAGTTGTCCTCCGTTGGGTCCGGTCGCTCTGGATCGCTCATCGGAAGGCTCAGCAGTTCACCGCGCTCGGCGATGCTCTGGAGCAATGGCTCCTGGGCCGGAGTCACTTTGACGAGCATATCTTTGCGCACGGCTTTGGGCAGAGTGATGTAGCCTGCTTCCTCGGCCTCGTCCTGCATCATCACGTCGGCAAACTGAGACCAGATCGACTGGAGCTCTGGGACGTTGACGTAGTTCGCCAGAGCGGTCTTCGGCTTGATGGTAACGCCGTCGGTGGCGTATTCCATGCGCGTAACCGGCTCGGCGAAGTTGGCCGCCCAGTCATCGAAATTATTAATGGCGCACTTGTTGAGGATGTCGCGGGCCAGGTATCGCGTCATCACGAATTGTTCGCCGAGTGTGTTCGTAATCGGCGTGGCGGTGGTGAAGATGACTCCGGCGCCGTTGTGCGTCTCCTGCATGAACTCGATTTTGGCGAGAATGCGTTGCGCCCGCTGAGACTCGCGGGTACTGATGCCGGCGATGTTTCCCATCTTTGTGACGATGGCCAATGCCTTGTATGCGTGGGCTTCATCGACGAAGAGGCGGTCAACGCCCAGGTCGTCGAAGTAGATGGTGTCGTCTTTTCGGCCTTGTGAAAGTTCTTTCAGCTTCTCCTTGTACTTCTGAATCTTGTTCTCGATCTGGCGCGTGGTCCGCTTCTCCGCTCTGGTCTTGCTGCGACCGTTCTCAGAGCCTTCGCGCAGCAGGTCTTTCATCTCCTGGATCTGAGCGTTGACGGTCTTCGCTTCCCGCTCGGGAGAGATGGGCAGCATATCGAACTGCGAATGGGGAACGATTACGGCGTCCCATTCGTTGGTGGCGACTCTACTGAAGAGGCGCTTCCGGCTGAGCGGCGAATCGAAGTCGCGTTCGGTGACGGCCAGGACATTGGCGGAAGGATAGGCTTTCTTGAATTCCTCGCGCCATTGCTGAATCATGTTGTTCGGGACGACATAGAGGTTCTTGCGAGAGATTCCGATTCGGCGCGACTCCATACCGGCAATAATCACGGAGAGCGACTTTCCTGAGCCGACGAAGTGGTCGAGGAGGGCGCGGCCTTCGACCATGACGCGCCATGCTCCCCGCATCTGATATGGCCGCGGATTGATGGTTGGATTCAGCCCTGGAAACGTCAGGTGCCCGCCGTCGTAGATGCGGAGGCGGTTGGCGTTGAAGGTTTCGTTGTAAATGCGCTCGATCTGCGGATGAATGTCGGCCTGCTTGTCGTCTTTGACCCATTCGGTAAAGGCATCTTTGATCTCTCGCAGTCTGGCGCGCGCCGCGATGGTCCGTACCGTGTCTATGACCGGCTTACCATCGGCGTTGTTCTCGTAGAGCGTCGGCTCCTGGAGGTTGAGACCATATTCAAGCAGCTTGTGTCCAGACATTCCGCCGCCCGCCCACTTGTGAGTCAGCTCGAAGGTGTTGTAGCAGGAAGGCAGATCAACGCTCCAGCGGCCATTGAGGTCTCTGGTGATGGAGGGCGCTCGGTCGCCGGATGCTGGACGTTGCTCAGCCAGATGCCGGTTGAGGAACGCAGCGTAAACCTCGGTGGGAACCCAAGTCTGTCCGAGACGCACGTCGATGTCGATGAAGGGTACGATCTCAGGCTGGACAGCTTCGAGCGCCTTCACGTTCCGTTCATACGCCGGGTCGAGAAGCGTGGCTCCTTGAGCGTCCCTCAGTTTCTGGCGAACATTGCCGGATAGGTACTCGTCGGCTGTCTGGTATTGCTGTGAGTTCGGCTCCTTGTAGATCAGGTCGGCGGTGACAAGCTGGGCAATGACTTCTTGCTCCGGTTTGTCGAGGAGGCGAGACATCAGGCCGGTGTCCAATCGACCACATTCGGCCAGCACCTGGAGCATGGCGGCTTTTGGATCGCTGGGAAGCTCACGCAGCGGTTCGTAGGGACGGATCGTGCGCTTTGTAAAGATGTCGGCGAGAGAGATTCTCGAAGTCTCTGGATCGACGTTTTCGAGCGCCGTCAAGAGCGGATACTCAGGGTCATCTTCAAAGACTTTGGCCGTGCTGACATTGTTGAGCGGGCCAAAGTTCGCGCGATAGCTTTCGTAGTGCTGTAGGAGTTGCTCTTGGCATTCCGCGAGCTGGCCTTCATTCGCGGATTGGAGTTGAAGCCGGATCACTTCCTTCAACGAGTCCCTGAGCGCAACGAGCGATTTCAGTTGAAAGAGGACGCGCCCACTCGACAATGAGCGTGGGAGCGGTGTCCGTGCGCCGTTGTCGTTGAACCAGACGGTGCCTTCGTCGATGAAGTACGAATGATTCTTGATCGTGTTAGGAGCGGGAACAAGCGAGGATGCACTTCGGCTGTTCCGCGAATCCTTGGAGACAGACGGATCGTAAGGAGTGAAGATGTTTTCCGGTAAGGTGTCGATAGCTTTTTGAAGGCGATCCGTGATGCTGAGATCGTCTTCAAAGGGCTTCAGCGTATAGTCCTTCCGCCCGTACATCCGGCTTTCCGCACTGTGAACTCCGAGGACCATCTCAGGATGCTCTTCGAAGTATGTGTTGTAGTTCACCGCTGCCGGGTCGCCATAGCCCGGAACTATGTGCGATACGCTGTCAATCCATACCGGGTGCTCCGGTTGGGGTTCGTTGGGAAGCCGCTTGCGGAAAAACAGTATGTCGGTGGTGACGGCCGTGTTGGCGTTTTTCTGAAAGGTGTCGTCGGGCAGCCGAATTGCCGCGACAAGATCGGCCCTGGCGGCCATCGCGCGTCGCGCGCGCACGTCGAGAGAATCGAGCGTGTAGTGGGAGCTGATGCAGACGGCAATCCCGCCCGGCTTGAGCTTGTCGAGTGACTTGACGAGAAAGTAGTTGTGTAGGGAGAGCTTTGGGTCTGAGTATTCAGGATCGGCAATCTTGATGTCTGCGAATGGAGGATTGCCGATCACCATGTCGAAGGAGTTGTTTGGAAGACGGGTGTCTTCAAACGGCTGAATGAGAATCTTGGCGTCCGGATAGAGCATGGAAGCGAGCGCACCGCTGAGGGGGTTCTTCTCGACCCCGAATAGCTCGGACTCATGGAGAAGTTGGTCGGGAATGCGGGCAAAAAAGTTGCCCACTCCCATGCCCGGTTCGAGGATGCGCCCGCCGGCGAAGCCAAGGCGGTTTGCCGCCGCCCACATCTGGTCCACGACCTCAATGGCGGTGTAGTGCGTGTTGAGGGATGTCTCCTTGACCGCATCGATTTCATCCTCTGTGAGGATCTCGGCAAGGCGGTTGCGTTCCTCATAGTAGCGATAGCCTTGGTCCCAAAGTTCGCGCAATCCGCCGAAGTCGATGTACTGCGCGATGCGATTCTGCTCATCGGTGGTCGCAACGCGCTGCTCGGCCTGGATGGACTTGAGCAGTTCAAGGATGTCGAGGTTGTGCTGAATGCGCGCTTTTGACCCGCCCTCGGCGATATGCGAGGCGACATCGTTGCTGAGGCGGAAGTTCCGGCTATTGCGGAGCGGATCGGGAAGGAGAATCGGTTTGGGTGTTGCGGGTTCGGTGGAGTCGTCGGAGGCGATACCAAAGTCTAACTGGGTGGCTTTGGCATCGCTTTCGAGTATCAGTTGTCGTCCGACTCCAGCGGTGGGTAGACCAGTTCGGAGATCAGCTCCTGGGCCTGGTCCATCGGAAGGCCAGACGAGCGGGCTTCCTTGAGTATCTCCCAAGCCTGGGCTGCCTGCTCCTGGAGGGTGAAGCGTATCGTCCCTTCCAATTCCAGTTGAGATGCTTCCTTGGGACGGTTCCGGTAGAAGTTCGTCTCCACCTTGGCGAGCAGGTTCTGGAAGGCGGGGAGTTGCATCAACCCCGAAATGTAGTCGGGGTCGGAGGGGATGGTGCTGGGTGCGTCGTTGGGAGTCATGTCGTGCCTCCTGGTTCAGTGTAGCGGTGGATTCGGATTCCCGGAAGGTGCCGGACAGCTCCGGGAACAGGGACTGCTGCATAGGCCGAACTTGTGGCATTTCCACCTCGCAAGAGTGAGGGTACACGTCAGTATAATATACATCTGATATAATATCTATGTGGCAATGCCTCGATTCTCGTCATGTTTGACAGAGAGCGACGGGCCGCGAATCCCGCTTGATCGGGCCAGAAGACTGTCATCAAGACGGCTGAATTGGAGACTGTTGTTGACGATTCTTCACATCGCTGATTGCAAAGCACTTGCAAGCTACAAGCCGAATTGGCTCAATTGCTACAACTTGTTGAATCTGTTTAGTTTACAGACGCTAGCAATCCATCCAGTAGAATGAAATTAGTAGTTAAGAAGGAGGACCGCTTTCGATGAGCTAGTCGAACAAATCGATGGACTTACGGTGCTGATTGAAGCGAAGTGCCACGAGCTTGCCGAAGCAATCAAGGCTGAGGCTGCGGCAGGCGCAAAACTACCAAGTGAGAATATTTTTCGAATCGCCGGCGAAGCGAAGGAACTGGAGGCACAGGTCCAGCGTCTCGCGCGTAAACTCCAGAGACAAATCGGCATATCCGAGGCAGAACTCCGGCAGATAGAACTAGCTGACGATGCGAGACGGCTTCCGCGTGTTGGTGATTTGTGGCGCGCGGAGATCCTGAAGACTCGGCCCACGGAGGATCTCGACGATCTACTTGCGGCAGGTCTCGATAACCTCCTTCGCACAGTGGATCAGAAATGGCTTCGTGCGGAGGCCGAGAAGCCCCATCGGCTCGACCGTGATTTTCTGAGAGACCCGCTTCAGTTAGTCAATGGCGTTCGTGTGGGTGTCACTAGGCAAGCGCCGACTCCAAATCGGTTCGCGCAGATGCTACTGCTATCTCTCGACCACCTGAATAAACGGAATGACCTCGACTTCTTCTCTGCCTCAACCTTCGTGCCCGAGATTGCGATGCTGGGCAACAGTCTGAACGAGATCGGCGAGTTGGGTCCTGAGGCACAGCGCAAACTCTCCACGCTCCCATCGATGCCCGACGATCTGGTCACTTCCACCATCTTCGAATTGCTGGTGGGAGCTGCATGGGTACGCCGCGGGCATTCAATAACGATGGTGCCTGAGAACAAAACCGGAAAGGTCCCCGATTTTAGTGTCTCTGGGATTGGAGCCTTCGCCGGTGCCGTCGAGTGCAAACGGCGGCTCGGGCTCTCGAATTATGAGATGTTCGAAGCGCAATATGTCGCCGAGCTCTATCAGGCGATCCGAGAGCCCCTTCGGAAACGCGAGATCAACGTGTCGGTAGAGGTAGCATTTGCCGTTGAAGTGCGGGAGGTTCCCAAAGCCGAATTCGTCGAGCAGATTCTCAAGAGCGCATTCGATCAATCTTGGGATAAGCCGATTGTGACGAGTTGGGGATCGTACACTCTTCGGCAATTGCACTACTATAAATCGGTCATCGATACCAGACTCTATTCTCCGGATTTTCTGGAATCCGCCTTTGGGTGGAAACCCGACCAGGATGAATGGGACGGGTTGTTATGCGAAGTGGAGTCACCACTGGAGATCATGGTCGGCAGGTTTCGCTCTCCTCTCTGCTTAAAGTGGAAAAGTGAAAGCGAGGTTGCGCTGGTAAAGAAGTCGCGGGGCATCATGTCCTTGTGGACGAGTGCGGTGAGGCAGATACCACCTGGTGAGATTGGATTCATCTATATCGCCTATCCCGAAGGATCACGGGACGCAGTAGCTGATGCGCGAACGAAGCACATCGACAAGAGTTTGCATGAGGCTTGGCATGACTGGTCAAGACGCGTACCCGTGACCATCGTCAACAGGCTCTATGCCCGTCCTTTAGGTGTTGGAGTACCTGATCTGATCGAGAACTCAATGCAAGGCGCAGCTGAAGGGCAAGAGTTTTGGTTAAAAGGTATTCCGTGGATGATCTTCACTCGCCAATTTGAGAAACGCGATTGAACATGAAACGCCGGGGCGTCTGGAGGATTCAATGTGCGGAACTCAAAAGAGAAATAAGACTCAATCAGCTATGCTAGCGGGAGTATGTGTGGCCGCTTCGCTAGGAAATCTACGCAGGAAGTTCTCGCCGACTGGTTTGGTGTCGAGCTTGAGGATATGCCGTGGTTTGCGCCCAGCTTCAATGTTGCGCCGCAAAGCGTTCAGCCAGTTGTGCGCGTGAGCCGAGACACCGGCAACCGGGAGTTCGCGCTGATGCGTTGGGGCCTGGTGCCTCCCTGGGCGAAGGACGCCAAGATGGGCTACAACACGATCAATGCGCGTTCTGAAGAAGTGGCGTCGAAGCCTGTCTTCAGGGAGGCATTCAAGAAGCGGCACTGCCTCATACCTGCCGACAATTTTTATGAGTGGATGCGCCTGGATGCCAAGTCAAAGCGGCCGTTTGCAATAGCGCTCAAGGGCGGCGAGCCATTCGCCTTCGCTGGATTGTGGGAGAGCTGGCGGCCAAAAGACGGCGAGTCTCTGGAGACCTTCACGATTCTGACCACCTCCGAAAATGAATTGATGCGACCGATTCACGACCGGATGCCGGTGATCCTAGAACCGAGAGACTATGACCGCTGGCTGGATGCCGGAGACCCTGCCAGACCGCCAGTGGACTTGCTCCGTCCCTTCCCTGCCGAAAAGATGCTTGCTTGGCCGGTGAGCGACCGCGTGGGGAATGTGCGAAACAACGATCCTGCGCTGCTGGAGCGTTTGGTTTAACCGTCATATGTTGGAGCGACCTGGGCTGCTTCTGGAAACGCGCACTGTCGCGTGGAGTAGCCTTGAAGTGTACCCGGACCGTCTCAGCTATCAGGTTGTCCGCGGAGGGTGCATCTTCAATCGGGAGGAAGTATGGCGGAGGGAAAGATTAGCAGTCTCCCCACAAGCGAGATTCATTCTGAAGTAGGCGCCGAGGAACTTGTCCGTTCCGAAAGGATGAAGCCCTATCTCGCCTTTTTGAAGGCAAAGATGTCCGGGCAGGATACCGAGCCGTATTTGGCTGCATTGGCCGCGCTTCCGCTGGATGCCCGATATGTATGGCGAGTGGTTTCCGCGTTGAAATGGGCTTTCTGCGATCTTGACACGGAAAACGCGATTGCCGATGTCCGCACTCTGTCGGAAGATGATCTCAAGAAAGTGGTGGAGCCTCTCTCATTGAGAGCCATTCAATTCTGCCTGTTCGTCAACGCGCTGATTGGGGAGGATGCTACGGACCGGATCATGCAACATGCGCTACGGTGCGCAAAGGAATCATCCATGCCGGCTTCGGGCGAGTAGCTGGCCCGTGTTGGTAGACGGGAACCCTTCGCTATCTCGCCCTTTTGTAGGGCGGTTAGTTACAGAACTCCATGTTGAGCCGTTCGCAAAGCTCGTCGATCTCGCTGGGGCTGAGCGGAGAGTCCTCCTCGTCGCAGAAATGGTCGCAGGAGTTGGGTTCGCTCAATTCCAGAGGGTCGTGGAGGCCGATGGAAGTACAGGCGTGCATCTTCGGTTCCCATTGCTCCTGCATAAGGCGCAAGCCGTGGAGTACGCTCGCCAGTTCGCGGCGGCTTAATGCCTTCTCGCTTGCTGTTGGCGCTGGAGTGGGAAGAGCCGACAAGTCGAGCGTTTGCTGTTCCACGCTGTAGGTATTCAGGGCTTCTATCACGTCCTCGTGAATCCACTCGTCCAGCCCCTCGAAGTCCTCGGCCTCCATAAATGCCTCGGCCTTCGCCACGTCGTCCTTGTTGTCGGCATCGACGGTCAATTGAATCAAGCGCCGGTACGCTGCACTCTCTGTTTCATGGACGCTGGCATAGGTGCCGTTGTCGTCGTCCGCTGCCACACTCCAAACAGTGATTTGCATAAAGTCCCTTCTGATTGCGCGTCTCAGTAACGCGCGGGGTTGAGGCCATTTCCATAGAGCATGGCGGATAGATGGTCGGCGTAGATCGCGTGTCCGGCCTGGCGCTGCATTTCGATGGCTTCGGCCATGCCGGGCTGGGCGGTGGTGCCGTCGGGCAACTTGGGTCCGGTGGCGGAGATGTTGTCGCGGTGGAGGCGATAGTGCGGGAATCCCAGCACGTTGCCGTCGATGGGGCTGAAAATGTTGAGCAGTTTCTTGCCGGTTTCCCATTCGTCTTTGGCAACCATGAAGCTGCACTCCAGATACTCGGAGTGGACTTCGATGAGTTCCACGTCTTCATAGCGGTGAATCGTTGGGTTGAGTCTGTGTCCTAGCATGGATGTCTCCGTGTGTTGGTGCGGCTGGGTGCCGGTTAAAAAAGGGCGAGTTGAACCTGTGGCACGAAAACGTCCTCTTGCTGACTGGCAACGAACTGAACTTCGGGGCCGCAGAGAACGAACTGCTGTCCGCCGTGCTTGACGGTCATGCGGTCGTAAAAGCCATTGGGATCGTTGCGGGCTGCTTCTGCGCACTCAGACGTGCCGCTCTTGTCGTGGTAGGTGGTGGGCGTTCCGTTGAAGACGCGCAACGGACACAAGCGGTATGCGCGCGCACCATCGTTGCTCAGGCCGATGGCGACCCACATCTCGCCGTCCATGCGGAATGGTTTGCGAACGGGCTGGCCCATTGCGATGCAATCGCCGCTATAGCTGGCCGGGATGTCGCCTTCGTTCACGTAATCGCTCTTCGCATGGTCGAAGATTCCCCAAGCGAGCCGAGCCGGATTGACTTCGCGGATGATGGTGTTCATATTGGGCACTCACTTTCTCGCCGTGGCGGGGTTGGCTTCCGTCACCGAGTCGTTGGGAATGGGAAACAGGAGTCTTTGTTCTGCGGGTGGGCATTCCCAATCGTCGAGAATGCAAGCGGACTCGATGCGGACCTTGAGTTCGTCGGCTTGCTCGATGCTGAACGCGGAACCGATTTCAAAGAGAATGGCCGCGTAGAGGTTGGCCAGCCTCTGTTCTTCCTCGATGATTTCTTCACGACGTGGCCTGGGCAGGGTGCTGGATTGGCTCCAAAGGCGAACGATCTTGAGGCAGCGATGAAGGCCAGCAGCCTCGATCTCCGCTCCGGCCAGCAAAGCGGCGGGGTTCTCGTCTTGGACATATGGACTGTCGAGTTGAATCTGCATGACTGTACTCACTGGATTGCATTGCCGATGATCTGCGACAAAGCGGCTACCTTTGGTTCAAGGTCGGCGATGGCAGATAGAACGTCGCGGCGTTCTGCGTTCAATGTAAAGATCAGGTGCCGTATCCACCGCATGACCTTCACTGGGTAAGAGCCGAAGCGGTAGACTGGCTCCTCGCCTGGGTCCAACATTCCGAAACGCATCGCCGCATCCCACCAATTTGCATCGATCTTTCCTTCGCGCGATGCCCGTTGGTGCATCGCAACGATGCTCAGGTTGTAGTCCACGTCCTCAAGATCGGCCTGGGCCGTCGCCAACTGTTTGCGCAAGGTGTCGAGTTGGCGTTTCGCATTCCGCGCATTCACGCTCGGCTCACCGCCGACAGTGGCGTCTGCGGACCGCGCGTCGAAGAGTGAGAATTGCATTGCTGTCATTGGATCGACTCCGCTGCAATCTCGCGCAGTTTGCCAACCGTGTTTGCCACTGTGCCGCGCGGAGAGTTGTGCAACAAGAATTCGTAGTAGTCGGCCATTGTCTTGCCCTTGGCGGAAAAGAACGAATTGGGATGAGGCTGAATGGAGAGCGATGCGCGAACGTCTGCACGGGCAAGAATGTCGCGGCCTTCCCGGAAGGTGGCTGCTGCCGCGTCGGCCTCGGCCTGGTTCTTCATGCGCCGGAGTTCCTTCTTGACGGTGTCGTACAATCCGGCGTCACCGGCCTTCTTGATGCACTCGTTGCCGACGTGGAATTCCTTGCCGCTGGCGTCACGAAGGAAACAGCACTCCGCGATGGGGTGGCCGCAAAACATACAAGACGATCCGGGTTTCTTGCTGCCTGGAATGCCGGGGATGGAAAACCAGCGCATCTCGACGCGAACCAAACGGAAGGGAGCAATCCCGAGTCCAGCGGTCTCGAATTTGTGGGCGATTGCCATTGTGGTCTCCGTGCCGGGATAAGGCTCCCGGCTAGCCCTGAGTGGAATGGTGCCGGTGGATGGCTAAGCCGCGATCTCTTCGATCTCGGCTCCGGCCTGTTCCTGGCCTTTCGAGTCCATCGCGCTGAGGATGTGGTGAACAGCGTCGCGGATGGTGTGGAGGGATGCGGTGATGCTCTCGGCGGTGGCGTCCCAACTGGCCAGATAGCGGTCTGAGGGCTGCTCGACGCCGAAGTGGGCGAGGACGGCAAAGGACGTGGCCTCGGCCTCCAGTTCGCGCTGCTCGCGGGTCATGTCGTCTCTGCGATTGCTTTGCCAGTGAAGGTACTCATGCGCCAGCTCATGGGCCAATGTCCCGCACTTTGCGGCCGTGGATAGGGTCGCGTTAACTACGACCTTCCCGCCCTCGCTCCAGCCGTTCGGGGAACCTGTCTCCTCGCGGTACTCGATCACGATTCCCATCGCGGCGGCTGCGGACTCAAGGCGGGGCAGGAGAGTTTCGCCTCCGGCCTGGGCGCGGTGTTCGAGTTCTGGAAGCGGCTTGCCTTCGGTGTCGGCGATGTCGAAGACGTGGGTCACGCGGAAGCCGCACAGCCTCATCTCGGAGACTCTCTCGCCTTTCCGTTGCTTGTCGGCTTCCTCGGCAGTCTTCTTGCGGACGCACGGGGCAAGGATCGCAATTCCCTTCGCACCTTTCTTGACGTTGCGGCCCAAAGACTTCCACGTATGGAAACCGGCGACACGCTCGGCCTCGGGCCGCTGAAGGAGAACCAACAATTGGTTGTTGAACGAGTAATGATGGAACCGGGAGACGGCACGAAGCCAAGTCTTGAACAGGTCCGATTTCGCGGTTGCATCGGTCATGGTGGCGAGGGTGTTGATACTGTCGGTGACGGAGTCGATGAGAGCCTTTGATCTGTCGCTTTGCATTTTTCCTATCTCCCTGAATTGCTTGACATTACACTTCAATCTTAATATATATCTGATATAATTGCAACACTTAACGCATTTATTTTCAGTGTGTTGCGAATAATTTCCGTGCAATTAAGGCTCGCCGGAAACAGGGAGCAAGCCGCCGGAGAAGGCACTTTTTTCGCGTCCTTTTTTCTCAGGCCAGAGCCGCGCGACGGTTATCCTTTTTCTCGCCGTGTGGAATCGAATCGCTCGACCGAGCGCATGTTCTTTTGAGAGTGTGCGGGGGCGTTGCGGGGTCTTCACCCCGCTGGGGTGGGTAGCGGAGAACCTGGAGGGGTCGAAGCGAGGGAGGGACGCATAGCGCCCCTCCCCACAGATAGGCGGGAAACGATTAGCGGCAGAGTTCCGCGGGATGGAAGGAGGGTTGTAAAGGAATGGAGAAACCGTTCTGCTTGAGTGCTTTTCTTACGGTGCGTTCGATATAGGCGTCTTGATCTCTTTGAGAGCGGTTGACGAAAGCGGATGTAGAGGCATGGGTCCGAATGGTATCGCGGATTTCGACTTCGGAGACCCCGCGCTGGAGAGAGTAGGTTGCGTAGGTAAGGTCTGCCTTGTGCCGTTCGCCGTGTGCGGCAAATTTGTTGGCGAAGTGGGCGTAGTCGAGAAGTTCAAAGCCGGGCCGGGGATGTTTTTGATAGCCGATGCGTGTCTGAATGGACCGCTGGGATTCCACGTATTGATCTAGCAGCCGGTCCTCGACCTCGGAGAGCACCTCATGCGTTCTCTTATAGATGACGCCTTTGGAAAGGGCGAACCTGAGTTGCGAATAGGGATAGAGCCCATTTTGAAGTTTGTACTGGGGTTTTGGGTTGGTGAAGCCGGCCAAGCGGCCGAAGTGCCGCCAGTCGGCTGAATTGGGGTCTCCTCCGAACCGTTCCGCCAGAACCTTGGCGGCGACGGTGCCTTCCTGGGCGGTGAGGGTCCAAGCGTGCTTGAGCCATGCCTGGAAGTTGCCGGGGGAGGTCTCGACGACGCAGGCCGGGGTGTACCCGGTGTCGATCAGCGTGTCCAGACTTTTGCGGTTGAGATCGTCGATCAGGGTCAGTTGGCTCAGCCCCGATGGGCGGATGTAGATGTGGTGGCCTTTGGCGTTTTCAGCGGCGAGCCAATCGAGCTTCTCGAATACCTCGCCGTTGGTGAGGCCGCTACGCAGAATCATCTGCGATTTGCCATCCTCGGATTTCTCCGGGGGAATCCGGACACCCAGCTCGTATCGGCCGGCGCCCATTGACTGAAGTTGGAGTTGAACGGCTTTGAGTGCGATGGGAAGCAATTGTCCCTCCTTATTAGATGCAAAATGTCCCGGTTCTTGGCCTAGCGCCCGGCTTGCCGGGTGCTGGGCCGAAAAATCCCTGGGAGAAGATTATCACATACTCATACATATTTGACTTCTCATACATCTTTTATGTAGTCTGCACTCATGGCTGGGAAATTGATCCGCAGTGCGTCCGGGGGGCAGGAGATGCCGGCTCAGGCAGAAAGTATCGAGACTTCGAGGCTTGACTCGGAGAACGAGAGCGAGTATCGCAAGCGGTACAAGCTGATGACCGAACTCGGTCCAGAGATCGTGAATGCACTGATGAAGGACCGGACTGCCGAGGACTTGGTTGTGAATCCAGACGGGCGGGTCTGGATTATGCGGCAGGGCAAGCCGTTTGAAGTGCTGACGGAGATTTCGCCGCTGCGGGCCGTTGGAGCCACGATGAGCATTGCGGAGGGGTTCGGGCTGGTGGCTACTCACAACAGTCCGGTCGTCAGCGGGAATGTTCCCTATCTGAATTGCCGGGTGGAAGCTCTAGTTGCACCTGTGGTGCCGATAGGCACGGCCTCTCTCTCGTTCCGCAAGAAGGGCGAGAAGAAGCCGAGTCTGTACGATTACGCAGCCAGCGGAATCCTGACGAATAGGGACGATCCACTGAACGGCCTCCAGAGCATTGACCCGTTCGAGCAGGCGCTGCGTAGCGCAAACAATCACGTCGATGTGCTGTTCACAGCCATCGAGCACCACAAGAACATTCTGGTGGTCGGCGGCACGGGGTCTGGCAAAACGACACTGCTTGACGCTTTGAATCAGGGCATAGCGGAGCGGACTCCGCATGACCGGGTTCTGATTCTCGAAGACCTGCCAGAGTTGCGCGTGGCCATCGAGAACTATGTGCAGCTCACCGCCTGCAAGGCGGTCCCGATGGACGATCTGATTCGTTCTTGCCTGCGCATGAAGCCTCACCGAATATTGGTTGGCGAGGTTCGCGGGACCGAAGCGTTGACTGCAATGGAAGCGTGGAATACAGGGCATCCTGGCGGGTCGATGACCATCCACGCGAACAATGCGTTGGAAGGTTTGAACAGGATTGTTTTCCTCTGCCAGAAGACGGCGAATCCATTCCCAACTCACATTTTGGCAAGGATCGTCGCGGAGACGATTCACCTGGTTGTCTACATCGAGGCCGGGCGTCAGTTTCCGTGCGGACGAAAGGTGAAAGAGGTTTGTTTGGTAAAGGGGCACGACGGAGAACGCTTCGAGATTGAACAGCTTTAAGCGTTTCCTGTTGCTGCATGACAAGGACATTCAACCGGAAAGAAGGAGATGAGCATGGCGAAAAAGATGCGGAAGATGGCTGGAAGGCTGGTTGATCTTGTGACCAGCAAACGGTTTTTGACAATGGCGGGCTTGGCGCTGGTCTCGAATGCGCTGGCCTATGCGTCAACGAGCACGACAGGCTTGCCCTGGGAGACGCCGTTGCAGACGGTGCAACAGTCGCTGACTGGGCCGGTGGCGGCAGGGATTTCTGTGGTGGGCATTGCTGCCGGAGGCATGGCGCTGGTCTTTGGCGGCGAGCTGTCTGAATTCGCCAAGCGGTCCTGCTACGCGGTAATTGCAACCGGCGTGATTGTCGGGGCAGGCACGATCATGAGCACCTTGTTTTCCAGTTCCAGTGCCGTTATCGGATAGCTGCGACCGTGCGCCTTCAGGTTCTGAGGGCAAACATTCAACCGACCCGAGCGATTGAACGATTCGCTTTCGGTTCAGAACACGGAGGAAACATGTTGAAGAGTATGCGGAGAGTGGCCGGGAAGTTCGTTGAGGTTCTGACCGGCCGAACCTTTTTGATGATGGCGGGATGGGCGCTCGTTTCGAGCGCCGTCTCATATGCGTCAACCAGCACCACGGGGTTGCCTTGGGAAACCCCATTGCAAACGGTGAAACAGTCGCTCACCGGGCCGGTGGCGGCGGGCATTTCCGTGGTTGGCATTGCCGCTGGTGGCATGGCGCTGGTCTTCGGTGGCGAACTGTCTGAATTCGCCAAACGATCCTGCTATGCGGTGATCGCGACGGGCGCGATTGTCGGGGCGGGCACAATCATGAGCACCTTGTTCGCCAGCTCCAGTGCCGTGATTGCGATGACAGGGGGATTTTGAGATGCACGGGCCGAGAGAGACGGTATTCCATCCGTCGATCAACCGCCCCAATCTTCTCATGGGCGGCGACCGGGAACTTGTACTCGGCGCCGCCATGATCTCCGCGCTGTTCATCTTTGCGTTGATGACATGGTGGAGCATTTTGATCGGCCTTGTCTTTTGGCCTTTGGCTACTTCGATGCTGGTTCGCGTGGCGAAGGTCGATCCGAGGATGCGCGATGTGGCCACGCGCAGCTTCCAGTACAAGGCGTATTACCCGGCCAAATCCCGATTGTCGAGCCGGAGTACAGGCCAGCGGCGGGCATGGAAGTAAAGGAGATGGTGGGCACGATGATTTCTGGACTGGTGTTTGTGGTGATAGCGTGTGCGGCTGCATTGGCGTGTGTCTTGATCGCTTGGGCGGCTCGTGGCGCAAAAGCTGAGGAAGGCCGGAAGTGGGTCGCCGGCCTTCCCGATTTATTGCTTTATGCGTCGATGATCGACGATGGCATCCTGCTCCTTCAGGACGGGGCACTGATGGCGACCTGGCGTTATGCCGGTCCCGATCTCGGCTCCGCCACTCACGAAGAGATGGCCGCCCTTGCGGAGCGATTGAATTCCGTCTTGAAGCTCGGTTCTGGATGGTTGGTGCATTGCGATGCGATTCGCTGCGAAGTCAACGAATACGCGAAGCAGGGAGCCTTCCCGGACTCGGTAACGAGTTTGATCGACGATGAGCGCAGAGCGCAGTTCAAAGCCGAAGGCCGCCACTACGAGAGCACCTATTACATATCGCTGACCTACCTTCCTCCGATGCAGAGCGAGGAGAAGGTCAAGGGGTTCCTCTTCAAAGGTGGAGCTGGGGACAACAAGACTGCTGGCGAAACGGCTCTCATCTATTTCAAAGATCGTCTTGGGCTGTTCCACGATGTGCTGAGTTCGCAGGTGCGTGTAGAGCGCCTCCGGGGACATCGTGTCGTTGGAGACGATGGAGCAGAAACGGAGTGGATCAGTTGCGATCTGGCGCGGTATGTGCGCCGCTGCGTGACAGGCGAGGATTACCCATTCATCCTTCCGGCGATACCCGTCTTCTTGCATGACTTGATCGGCTGTGTGAGCTTCAAGACCGGCATTGAGCCGGCGGTCGGCAGCAAGCATATTCAGATCGTGGCAATCGACGGATTTCCGGCGACAAGTTTCCCTGGGATTTTGTCGGCACTGGACACGCTGCCATTCGAGTACAGGTGGAACACGCGGGCAATCCTGCTGGACCCGGAAGAGGCAAAGAAGATCATCACTGACGCGCTGAAGAAGTGGACCGCGAAAGCTCGCGGCTTCATTGACCAGCTTATGGGCAAGCCGCCCAAGCGTATCGATCCCTTCGCGCTGAGGATGATGGAAGATGCGACGGTCGCCATCGGCGAAGCCTCCAGTGGCGATGTGCAATTCTGCCTTTACTCAGGAAACATCATCCTGATGGATGAGGACAGCGAGGGCGTAAAGGACCGCGCTCGGCAGGTTGCGAAGATCGTCAAGAATCTTGGATTCGGAGCGCGCCTGGAAACCTTCAACGCCGTGGAAGCGTGGCGTGGAACCCTGCCGGGAGATGGGTATCGCAACGTGCGCCGCATCATCCTGCACACGTTGAATTTGGCCGATTGTATGCCGATTGCGGCGATCTGGACTGGGGACCGCGTGAACTCTTCGGCATTGATGCCGAAGAACAGCGAACCGTTGATGTATGCCACAAGCACCGGCTCGACGGTCTTCCGTTTCAATCTGCACGTTGGGGATCTGGCACATACGCTGGTCGTCGGGCCTCCGGGCGCGGGCAAGAGTACGTTGTTGTGCGGCATTGAAGCGCAGTTCTTCCGCTATCCGAATGCTCAGGTCTTCGTCTTCGACAAAGGATACTCGGCCTGGGCCTTGAATCAGGCCGCAGGCGGAGAGTTCTACAACCTCGGCGCTGAAGACGGGGGAATGAGCTTCGCGCCATTCGCGGAACTCGATACGCCTGGCGATATTGCCTGGGCCTCGCAGTACATCGAGCAACTGTGCGCCTTGGCTGGCCATACAGTAGTGCCAGCGGAACGCAAAGAGATATTGAAGGCGCTTCAGCTCCTTGTCCAATCGAATACGCGAACCTTCACGGAACTCCTGGTGAACTTGCAGAACCTGGCTCTGCGGGATGCCCTGCGGGTGTACACGCTTGAAGGATCGCTGGGCGGTCTGCTAGAGGCCAAGGCGAATCAGAGTGTGCTTGGCCAAGGCCGGTTCATGGTCTTCGAGATGGAGCATCTGATGGGAATGGGTGAGCGCGCAGTAGTTTCGGTCTTGCTCTTTCTATTCCATCAAATCGAGAAACGCCTCGATGGTTCTCCG